>NZ_CP058974.1:6367411-6518649 GCF_022368695.1 Pseudomonas sp. Y5-11 | reverse complement strand
GAAGACGTATTCTCGATCTCGGGTCGCGGTACTGTTGTGACTGGTCGTATCGAGCGCGGTATCGTTCGCGTTCAAGATGCACTGGAAATCGTTGGTCTGCGTGACACCACCACCACCACCTGCACCGGTGTTGAGATGTTCCGCAAGCTGCTCGACGAAGGTCGTGCTGGTGAGAACTGCGGCGTTCTGCTGCGTGGTACCAAGCGTGACGACGTTGAGCGTGGTCAGGTTCTGGTCAAGCCAGGTTCGGTTAAGCCGCACACCAAGTTCACCGCAGAAGTTTACGTTCTGAGCAAGGAAGAAGGCGGTCGTCATACTCCGTTCTTCAAAGGCTACCGTCCACAGTTCTACTTCCGTACTACTGACGTGACTGGTAACTGCGAGCTGCCAGAAGGCGTTGAAATGGTAATGCCAGGTGACAACATTCAGATGACTGTTACCCTGATCAAAACCATCGCGATGGAAGACGGTCTGCGTTTCGCTATCCGTGAAGGCGGTCGTACCGTCGGCGCTGGCGTCGTAGCCAAAATCATCGAGTAATTCTCTTTTGTAGAGTCTGCTTGATGAATTGAAAAAGCCCCCGCTCAGCGGGGGCTTTTTTATTGGGTTGACACCTATCTGGGGCGTCTATAGAATTGCGCCTCCTTTTAACGGGCGTATTGCGCCCGGTGGGAATAGCAGCCGGAGTCTGAAATCCAATGCAAAATCAGCAAATCCGTATCAGGTTGAAGGCTTTCGACCATCGCCTGATCGACCAATCAACCCAGGAAATCGTGGAAACCGCGAAACGTACTGGTGCTCAAGTGCGTGGTCCAATTCCACTGCCTACCCGTAAAGAGCGGTTCACCGTTCTGGTTTCCCCGCACGTCAACAAAGACGCGCGTGACCAGTACGAAATCCGCACTCATAAGCGCGTTCTGGACATCGTCCAGCCAACGGATAAAACCGTTGATGCACTTATGAAGCTTGATCTTGCGGCCGGTGTGGAAGTGCAGATCAGCCTCGGCTAAGACTCGGTCTTGGTCGTGTAACGCTCTGAAATGGGCGGCCATAGCGGGTGAAAGCCCCGTACACTCATGAGGTTTACAACATGACTATTGGTGTAGTCGGTCGTAAATGCGGTATGACCCGTATTTTCACCGAAGAAGGTGTCTCCATTCCGGTCACGGTCATTGAGATCGAGCCGAATCGCGTCACCCAGTTCAAAACTGAAGAGACCGATGGCTATCGTGCAGTGCAAGTCACTGTCGGCGAGCGTCGCGCTTCGCGTGTAACAGCAGCTCAAGCTGGCCACTTCGCTAAAGCGAACGTTGCCGCTGGTCGCACCACCATGGAATTCCGTCTTGAAGAAGGCGAGTACCAGGCTGGCGATCTGATCAACGCTGAAATCTTCGCCGCTGGTCAACTGGTTGATGTAACCGGTCAGTCCAAGGGTAAAGGCTTCCAGGGTACGATCAAGCGTTGGAATTTCCGCGGGCAAGATAACACCCACGGTAACTCCGTATCCCACCGCGTCCCAGGCTCTATCGGCCAGTGCCAGACTCCTGGTCGTGTATTCAAGGGCAAAAAAATGTCCGGTCATATGGGCGCTGAGCGCGTGACCGTGCAGTCCCTGGAAGTAGTGCGCGTGGACGCTGAACGCAATCTGTTGTTGGTCAAGGGCGCTGTTCCTGGCGCTACTGGCGGCAACCTGGTTGTACGTCCAGCAGCCAAGGCTCGCGGTTAAGGGGAAGCTGACATGCAATTAAATGTAAATGACGCTCAAGCGATCGAAGTTTCCGAACTGACATTTGGCGGCGAATTCAACGAGACGCTGGTTCACCAAGCAGTCGTGGCCTACATGGCCGGCGGCCGTCAAGGTAGCAAGCAGCAGAAGACCCGTTCCGACGTTCGTGGTGGCGGCAAGCGCCCATGGCGTCAGAAAGGTACTGGCCGTGCTCGTGCCGGTACTATCCGTAGCCCAATCTGGCGTGGCGGCGGTACCACTTTCGCAGCTCGTCCACAAGATCACTCCCAGAAGCTGAACAAGAAGATGTATCGCGCAGCAATGCGTTCCATCCTTGCTGAGCTGGTGCGTACTGATCGTCTGGTCGTGGTTCAGGATTTCGCTGTTGAAACTCCGAAAACCAAAGATCTGCTGGGCAAACTGAACAACATGAGCCTGACCGACGTTCTGATCGTGTCGGACGCTGTTGATCAGAACCTGTACCTGGCTGCTCGTAACCTGCCACACGTAGATGTACGTGACGTGCAAGGTTCCGATCCAGTTAGTCTGATCGCATACGACAAGGTGTTGATCACCGTGTCGGCCGTGAAGAAATTCGAGGAGCTGCTGGGATGAACCAGGAACGCGTATTTAAAGTTCTGCTTGGCCCGCACGTTTCCGAGAAGGCTACGGTTCTGGCAGACAAGAAAGGCCAGTTCGTTTTCAAGGTTGCTACTGATGCAACCAAGCTGGAAATCAAGAAGGCCGTCGAAAGCCTGTTCAGCGTGAAAGTAGAGCGCGTCACTACCCTGAACGTTCTGGGTAAGAGCAAGCGCACTGCTCGCGGTCTGGGCAAGCGTAATGACTGGAAGAAGGCAGTTATCTCCCTTCAGCCAGGCCAAGATCTCGATTTCAGCAGCAGTGCTGAGTAAGGAAGGGGTGCATCATGGCAATCGTTAAATGCAAACCGACTTCCCCTGGCCGCCGTTTTGTGGTCAAGGTGGTCAACCAGGAGCTGCACAAAGGCGCTCCTCACGCACCGCTGCTCGAGAAAAAATCGAAGACTGGTGGTCGTAACAACAATGGCCGTATTACCACTCGTCACATCGGTGGTGGTCATAAGCAGCATTACCGTATGGTCGATTTCCGTCGCAACGACAAAGATGGCATCGTCGCCACTGTCGAGCGTATCGAATACGATCCAAACCGTACCGCTCACATCGCACTGCTCTGCTACGCAGACGGCGAGCGTCGCTACATTATCGCCCCTAAAGGCGTGAGTGCTGGCGACCAGCTGATCGCAGGCGCTCTGGCTCCAATCAAGCCAGGCAACGCTCTGCAACTGCGCAACATTCCAGTCGGTTCTACCGTACACGGCATCGAACTGAAGCCAGGTAAAGGCGCACAGATCGCTCGTTCCGCTGGTGCTTCGGCTCAGCTGATCGCTCGTGAAGGCGTGTACGTTACCCTGCGTCTGCGTTCCGGTGAAATGCGTAAAGTCCTGGCTGAATGCCGTGCGACCCTGGGCGAAGTCTCGAACTCCGAGCACAGCCTGCGTTCGCTGGGTAAAGCTGGTGCCAAACGCTGGCGTGGCGTTCGCCCAACCGTTCGTGGTGTTGCCATGAACCCGGTTGACCACCCACATGGTGGTGGTGAAGGTCGTACCTCTGGTGGTCGTCATCCGGTATCGCCATGGGGCTTCCCGACTAAGGGCGCGAAGACTCGTGGTAATAAGCGTACCGACAAAATGATCGTCCGTCGTCGCAAGTAAATAGAGGGATACGACAGTGCCACGTTCTCTGAAAAAAGGTCCTTTTATTGATCTTCACCTACTGAAGAAGATCGAAGTGGCGGCGGAAAAGAACGATCGCAAACCAATTAAAACTTGGTCGCGTCGTTCGATGATCCTGCCACAAATGGTCGGTCTGACCATTGCAGTACACAACGGCCGTCAGCACGTCCCAGTTCTCGTGAACGAAGACATGGTTGGCCATAAACTGGGCGAGTTCGCCGGTACCCGCACTTATCGTGGGCACGTGGCTGACAAGAAAGCCAAGCGTTAAGGGGTAAGGAAATGGAAGTAGCCGCTAAGTTGTCGGGCGCTCGAATCTCCGCCCAGAAAGCCCGCTTGGTCGCCGACCAGATCCGCGGGAAGAAGGTGGGCGAAGCGCTCAACCTGTTGGCTTTCAGCAGTAAGAAAGCCGCCGAGATCATGAAAAAAGTGCTGGAGTCGGCCGTAGCCAACGCCGAGCATAACGAAGGCGCAGACGTTGATGACCTGAAGGTCAGCACCGTTTTCGTCAACGAAGGGCGTTCGCTGAAGCGCATCATGCCACGTGCCAAAGGCCGTGCTGATCGCATCGTCAAGCGGTCTTGCCATATCACTGTCAAGGTTGCTGACAAGTAACGGAGTCGAAGAGATGGGTCAGAAAGTACATCCCATTGGCATTCGCCTGGGAATCGTCAAGGAGCACACCTCCGTCTGGTACGCAGACGGTCGGACTTATGCGGACTACTTGTTCGCAGATCTGAAGGTGCGTGAGTATCTCCAAGACAAACTAAAAAGCGCGTCCGTAAGCCGTATCGATATCCATCGTCCGGCTCAAACTGCACGCATCACCATCCACACCGCTCGTCCAGGTATCGTTATCGGGAAGAAGGGTGAAGATGTTGAGAAACTGCGTCAGGACCTGACCAAGCAAATGGGTGTGCCTGTGCACATCAATATCGAAGAGATCCGCAAGCCGGAGCTCGACGGTATGCTGGTTGCGCAGAGCGTAGCTCAGCAGCTGGAGCGTCGTGTAATGTTCCGTCGCGCTATGAAGCGCGCAGTACAGAACGCCATGCGCATTGGTGCCAAAGGCATCAAAATCCAAGTGAGCGGTCGTCTCGGCGGTGCTGAAATCGCACGTACTGAATGGTATCGCGAAGGTCGTGTGCCACTGCACACCCTGCGTGCCGACATCGACTATGCCAACTACGAAGCTCACACCACTTACGGTGTGATCGGTGTAAAGGTTTGGATCTTCAAAGGCGAAGTAATTGGTGGTCGCCAAGAAGAGCTGAAGCCGCAAGCACCAGCGCCTCGTAAAAAAGCTGCTAAGTAAGGGGTACGCCAAATGTTGCAACCTAAGCGTACGAAGTTCCGCAAGCAGATGACCGGCCACAACCGTGGTCTGGCACTGCGCGGTAGCAAAGTCAGCTTCGGCGAGTTCGCGCTGAAGTCTGTTGCTCGTGGTCGTCTCACCGCTCGTCAGATCGAGTCAGCGCGTCGTGCTCTGACCCGTCACGTAAAACGTGGCGGCAAGATCTGGATCCGTGTATTCCCGGACAAGCCGATCTCCAAAAAGCCTCTCGAGGTTCGTATGGGTAAAGGTAAGGGTAACGTGGAATACTGGGTTGCCCAGATTCAGCCAGGCAAAGTCCTGTATGAAATCGAGGGTGTTTCTGAAGAGCTGGCGCGTGAGGCTTTCGCCCTGGCTGCTGCAAAGCTGCCGCTCGCCACCTCCTTTGTTAAACGGACGGTGATGTGATGAAAGCGAATGAACTTCGTGAAAAATCCGCACAGCAGCTGAACGAGCAACTGCTCGGCTTGCTGCGCGACCAGTTCAATCTGCGCATGCAGAAAGCAACTGGCCAGTTGGGGCAGTCTCATCTGCTCTCGCAAGTTAAGCGTGACATCGCTCGCGTGAAGACTGTGCTCAACCAGCAGGCAGGTAAGTGATCATGGCTGAAGCCGAAAAAACTGTCCGTACGCTGACTGGCCGTGTTGTCAGCGACAAGATGGACAAAACCATCACCGTTCTGATCGAGCGTCGCGTTAAGCACCCGATCTACGGTAAATACGTTAAGCGTTCGACTAAGCTGCACGCGCACGACGAAACCAATCAGTGCCACATCGGCGACAAAGTCACTATTCGTGAAACTCGTCCGATGGCCAAGACCAAGTCTTGGGCGCTGGTTGATGTTCTCGAACGCGCTGTGGAAGTCTAAGGGCTAGGGGTCGGAGAAATTATATGATTCAGACTCAATCCATGCTCGATGTGGCCGATAACAGCGGCGCTCGCCGTGTTATGTGCATCAAGGTGCTGGGTGGCTCCCATCGTCGTTACGCTGGTATCGGTGACATCATCAAAGTTACCGTGAAGGAAGCAATTCCTCGCGGTAAAGTGAAAAAAGGCCAAGTGATGACTGCTGTTGTAGTCCGCACTCGTCACGGCGTACGTCGTGCTGATGGCTCCATTATCCGCTTTGATGGCAACGCTGCTGTTCTTCTGAACAACAAGCAAGAGCCGATCGGCACCCGTATCTTTGGGCCAGTGACCCGTGAACTTCGTACTGAGAAGTTCATGAAGATCGTCTCGCTCGCCCCAGAAGTGCTGTAAGGAGATCCGACATGCAAAAGATTCGTCGTGACGACGAGATCATCGTGATCGCCGGCAAAGACAAAGGTAAGCGCGGTAAGGTGCTGAAGGTTCTTGCTGACAACCGTCTGGTTGTTGGTGGTCTGAACCTGGTCAAGCGTCATACCAAGCCTAACCCGATGTCGGGCGTACAGGGCGGTATCGTCGAGAAAGAAGCGCCACTGCACGCTTCCAACGTCGCCATCTTCAACGGCGAAACCAACAAGGCTGACCGCGTTGGTTTCAAAGTAGAAGACGGTAAGAAAATTCGTGTCTTCAAGTCGACCCAAAAAGCGGTTGATGCTTGAACACTGCTAGGTAGAAGACCATGGCACGACTAAAAGAGATTTACCGGAAGGAAATCGCTCCGAAACTTAAGGAAGAACTTAAGCTTTCGAACGTGATGGAAGTTCCGCGCGTTACCAAAATCACCCTGAACATGGGTCTGGGCGAAGCGATCGGCGACAAAAAAGTCATCGAGCACGCTGTTGCTGACCTGGAAAAGATCACCGGCCAAAAAGTCGTTGTGACCTACGCTCGTAAATCCATCGCTGGCTTTAAAGTCCGTGAAGGATGGCCGATCGGTGTCAAAGTGACTCTGCGCCGTGAGCGTATGTACGAGTTCCTGGATCGTCTGCTGTCGATCTCCCTGCCTCGGGTTCGCGACTTCCGCGGTCTGAATGCCAAGTCCTTCGATGGTCGTGGCAACTACAGCATGGGCGTGAAAGAGCAGATCATTTTCCCGGAAATCGACTACGACAAGATCGATGCTCTCCGCGGTCTGGACATTACCCTGACCACCACTGCCAAGAACGATGATGAAGGCCGCGCTCTGCTGCGTGCTTTCAAATTCCCGTTCCGCAACTGATTGGAGTAGGAAAATGGCCAAGAAGAGCATGAAAAACCGTGAGCTGAAGCGTCAGCTCACTGTTGCCAAGTACGCCGTCAAGCGTGCAGCGCTGAAAGCTATCATCGTTGATCTGAACGCAAGTCCAGAAGCGCGTTGGGAAGCGACCGTAGCTCTGCAGAAGCAACCACGTGACGCAAGCGCTTCGCGCATGCGTAACCGTTGCCGCCTGACTGGTCGTCCGCACGGCGTTTACCGCAAGTTCGGCCTGGGCCGTAACAAACTGCGTGAAGCGGCAATGCGTGGTGACGTTCCAGGTCTGGTTAAAGCCAGCTGGTAATCGCTGTCAAAGCCTTGATGGTCGGGGTCGCAAGAACCTGACCATCGGTGGCCTTGAATTTGAATCAAGCCCCTTTTGGGGCTTGATTCATTTCTGGGGTGTGTCTAGAATGACCGGCTCGCCTGAGCCCGTGTTTTTCGTGCCCGGAATTTCTCGGCGACAAGTAGTAGCCGCAAGGCTAATTTTTCTGTATTAGGAGCGTCTAGCCCATGAGTATGCAGGACCCGTTAGCGGACATGCTAACTCGAATCCGTAATGCCCAGATGGCTGAAAAGTCTGTCGTAAGCATGCCGTCTTCCACGTTGAAGGTGGCTGTAGCAAAAGTCCTGAAGGACGAAGGTTACATCGCGGATTTTCAGATCACCACCGACGCTAAGCCGTCGTTGTCCATCTCGCTGAAATACTTCGAAGGCCGTCCGGTCATCGAGGAAGTCAAGCGCGTTAGTCGTCCAGGCCTGCGTCAGTACAAGTCCGTTGAAGATCTGCCGAAAGTTCGTGGCGGTCTTGGCGTGTCTATCGTCTCCACCAACAAAGGTGTGATGACGGATCGTGCTGCGCGCGCTGCCGGTGTCGGCGGCGAAGTTCTTTGCACTGTGTTCTAAGGGGGGATAAGCATGTCTCGCGTCGCTAAGAACCCCGTTAAGCTGCCAGCCGGTGTCGAAGTCAAATTCGCAGGCCAACAGCTTTCGGTGAAGGGTGCCAAGGGTACTCTTGAACTGAACATCCATTCGTCCGTTGAGATCGTTGAAGAAGCTGGTGAGCTGCGTTTCGCTGCTCGCAATGGCGATCAACAGACTCGCGCAATGGCCGGTACCACGCGTGCGTTGGTAAACAACATGGTCCAAGGCGTAAGCCAAGGCTTCGAGCGCAAGCTCCAGCTGGTCGGTGTTGGTTACAAGGCGCAAGCAAAAGGTCAGGTGCTGAACCTGGCTCTTGGCTTCTCGCACCCAGTGGATTACGAACTGCCGCAAGGCATCACCGCTGAGACTCCTAGCCAGACCGATATCCTGATCAAGGGCATCGACAAGCAGCTGGTAGGTCAAGTGGCCGCTGAGATCCGCGACTTCCGTCCACCAGAGCCGTACAAAGGCAAAGGTGTGCGCTACGCGGACGAAGTCGTCCGTCGTAAAGAAGCCAAGAAGAAGTAGGGCATAGCAAATGACCGACAAAAAAGTTACTCGACTGCGTCGCGCTCGCAAAGCACGCCTGAAAATGCACGAACTCGAAGTCGTGCGTCTCTGCGTGTTCCGCTCGTCGCAGCACATCTACGCCCAGGTCATCTCGGCCGACGGCAACAAAGTCCTGGCAAGTGCCTCGACTTTGGATAAAGAACTGCGTGATGGTGCCACTGGCAACATCGACGCGGCCACAAAGGTTGGCCAGCTGGTCGCTACGCGTGCTAAGGCCGCTGGCGTCTCGCAAGTGGCTTTCGACCGCTCTGGCTTCAAGTACCATGGCCGCGTTAAAGCGCTGGCTGATGCTGCTCGTGAAGCTGGGCTGGAGTTCTAAGTTATGTCAAATAACGACCAAAAGCGCGACGAAGGCTACATCGAGAAGCTGGTTCAAGTTAACCGCGTAGCCAAAACCGTTAAAGGCGGCCGTATCTTCACTTTCACCGCGTTGACCGTGGTTGGTGATGGTAAAGGGCGTGTTGGCTTCGGCCGTGGCAAGTCGCGTGAAGTGCCTGCTGCGATCCAGAAGGCAATGGAAGCTGCTCGCCGCAACATGATTCAAGTTGACCTGAACGGCACCACCCTGCAGTACGCAATGAAGTCCGCTCACGGCGCTTCGAAGGTGTACATGCAGCCTGCTTCTGAAGGTACCGGTATCATCGCTGGCGGCGCTATGCGTGCTGTCCTCGAAGTTGCTGGCGTTCAAAACGTTCTGGCCAAGTGCTACGGCTCGACTAACCCGGTAAACGTGGTTCACGCCACTTTCAAGGGTCTGAAGGCTATGCAATCTCCTGAGTCCATTGCTGCCAAGCGTGGCCTGACTGTCAAGGAGATCTTCTGATCATGGCTACCGTTAAAGTTACGCTGATCAAAAGCATGACCGGCCGCATCCCTAACCACAAACTGTGCGTTAAGGGTCTGGGTCTGCGTCGCATCGGTCACACTGTAGAAGTCCAGGATACTCCCGAGAATCGCGGGATGATCAACAAGGCTTACTACATGCTGCGTGTCGAGGGTTAATCGATGAAACTCAATGATCTGAGTCCAGCGCCGGGTTCCCGTCGCGAAAAGCATCGTCCGGGCCGTGGTATCGGTAGTGGTTTGGGTAAGACTGGTGGCCGTGGTCACAAGGGTCAAACCTCCCGCTCCGGTGGCACCATTGCTCCAGGCTTTGAAGGCGGTCAACAGCCGCTGCATCGTCGCCTGCCGAAGTTCGGTTTCGTTTCCCTGAAAGCCATGGACCGCGCAGAAGTGCGTCTGTCCGAGCTGGCCAAAGTGGAAGGCGACATCGTCACCGTGCAGTCCCTGAAAGATGCCAACGTGATCAACGTCAACGTACAGCGTGTGAAAATCATGCTGTCCGGTGAAGTGACTCGCGCTGTCACTATCGGCAAGGGAATCGGCGCCACCAAAGGTGCGCGTGCGGCTATCGAAGCAGCTGGCGGCAAGTTCGAGGAATAAATGGCTAAGCAAGGTGCTCTCTCTGCGCTCGGCAAAGGCGGTATGTCTGAACTCTGGGCTCGTCTGCGTTTTCTGTTCCTGGCGATTATCGTCTACCGAATAGGCGCACACATCCCGGTTCCAGGTATCAACCCGGACCGACTCGCAGACCTGTTTCGACAGAATGAGGGGACCATTCTTAGCTTGTTCAACATGTTCTCCGGCGGCGCGCTGGAACGGATGAGCATCTTTGCACTGGGGATCATGCCGTACATTTCGGCATCGATCATCATGCAACTGATGACCGCCGTCAGCCCGCAGCTGGAGCAGTTGAAGAAGGAAGGTGAAGCTGGCCGTCGCAAGATCAGCCAGTACACCCGCTACGGCACCGTCGTCCTCGCTCTCGTTCAGGCTATTGGCATGTCCATTGGCCTGGCGGGGCAGGGCGTTGCGTTCACTGGTGACTTTGGCTTCCATTTCGTCGCGGTATCCACTTTTGTGGCTGGTGCGATGTTCATGATGTGGCTGGGTGAGCAGATTACTGAGCGTGGTGTAGGCAACGGTATCTCGATGTTGATTTTTTCGGGTATCGTCGCCGGTCTTCCGAGAGCAATCGGGCAGTCTTTCGAGTCTGCGCGTCAGGGTGATATCAATATCTTCGCCCTGGTTGCCATCGGTTTGCTGGCAGTAGCGATTATCGGTTTCGTGGTGTTCATTGAGCGTGGTCAGCGTCGTATCGCTGTTCACTACGCCAAGCGTCAGCAGGGCCGCAAGGTTTTTGCTGCGCAGACAAGCCACTTGCCGCTGAAGGTGAACATGGCCGGTGTTATTCCGGCTATTTTCGCGAGCAGCATTCTGCTGTTCCCGGCTTCGTTGGGTGCCTGGTTTGGTCAGTCTGAAGGTATGGGCTGGTTGCAGGACATCTCGCAGTCGATCGCTCCTGGTCAGCCGTTGAATATTCTGCTGTTTAGTGCAGGGATTATTTTCTTCTGCTTCTTCTATACGGCGTTGATGTTCAATCCGAAAGACGTAGCGGAAAACCTGAAGAAGTCCGGTGCCTTTATTCCGGGCATCCGTCCAGGTGAGCAGTCTGCACGCTATATTGATGGCGTTCTGACTCGCTTGACCATGTTCGGTGCTCTTTACATGACGGCCGTGTGCCTGTTGCCCCAGTTCCTGGTGGTTGCAGCAAACGTTCCGTTCTACCTTGGCGGGACCTCGTTGCTGATCGTGGTCGTGGTTGTGATGGACTTCATGTCCCAAGTACAATCGCACCTCGTTTCGCACCAGTACGAATCCCTGATGAAGAAAGCCAACCTGAAGGGTTACGGCAGCGGCATGTTGCGCTGAGTACCCATAAGGTTCGAGGAGTTGGTGATGAAAGTTCGTGCATCGGTGAAAAAGCTGTGCCGTAACTGCAAGATTATTCGCCGCGAAGGTGTTGTTCGAGTAATTTGCAGCGCGGAACCGCGTCACAAACAGCGCCAAGGCTGAGTGTGATTGTGCTTCAAGCCCGGCAGCTAGTGCGCTGCCGGGTTGATTATTTGTTATTACAGCGATATTATCTCGCGCCCTATTTCTTGGCTTCCGGGGCGTAGGTAGCTGTCAATTGGAGTCCCACTGAATGGCCCGTATTGCAGGCGTTAACATTCCAGATAACAAGCATACTGTTATCTCGCTGACCTACATCTATGGTGTCGGTCGCACTACTGCGCAGAAAATCTGTGCAGACACTGGGGTAAACCCAGCAGCAAAGATCAAAGATCTGAGCGACGAGCAAATTGAACAGCTGCGTGGCGAAGTGGCGAAGTTCACCACTGAAGGTGACCTGCGTCGCGAAATCAACATGAAAATCAAGCGCTTGATGGACCTCGGTTGCTATCGCGGTCTGCGTCATCGTCGCGGTCTTCCAGTACGCGGTCAGCGTACCAAGACCAACGCGCGTACCCGTAAAGGTCCGCGTAAGCCGATCCGCAAGTAATCGCCCCAGCGAATCGACAGGAATTTAATCATGGCAAAACCTGCTGCTCGTCCTCGTAAAAAAGTTAAAAAGACAGTGGTTGATGGCATCGCCCACATCCATGCTTCTTTTAACAACACCATCGTGACCATTACCGACCGTCAAGGTAACGCTCTTTCCTGGGCTACCTCCGGTGGTTCGGGTTTCCGCGGTTCCCGCAAGTCCACCCCGTTCGCTGCTCAAGTAGCTGCTGAGCGTGCTGGTCAAGCTGCGCTGGAATACGGCCTGAAAAACCTCGACGTTAACGTCAAGGGTCCAGGTCCAGGTCGTGAATCCGCAGTCCGCGCTTTGAACGGCTGTGGCTACAAGATCGCCAGCATCACCGACGTGACGCCAATCCCGCACAACGGGTGCCGTCCGCCGAAGAAGCGCCGCGTGTAATCCAGGAGATTGTAAAGAATGGCTCGTTACATTGGTCCAAAATGCAAACTCGCTCGTCGCGAAGGCACCGATCTCTTCCTGAAGAGCGGCGTGCGCGCGATCGAATCGAAGTGCAACATTGAAGCAGCACCTGGTATCCACGGCCAACGCCGCGGTCGCCAGTCCGACTACGGCACCCAACTGCGTGAAAAGCAGAAGGTCCGTCGTATCTACGGCGTTCTCGAGCGTCAGTTCAGCGGCTACTACAAAGAAGCTGCTGGCAAGAAAGGTGCAACCGGTGAAAACCTGCTGCAACTGCTCGAATGCCGTCTGGACAACGTTGTATACCGTATGGGCTTTGGTTCGACTCGTGCCGAATCCCGTCAGCTGGTATCGCACAAGTCGATCAGCGTTAACGGTCAGACCGTAAACGTTCCGTCGTATCAGGTTCGTGCTGGTGACGTGGTCGCAGTTCGCGAGAAAGCAAAAAACCAACTTCGCATTGTCCAAGCTCTCGATCTGTGTGCCCAACGTGGCCGCGTAGAATGGGTAGAAGTAGACACTGAGAAGAAGTCGGGCGTTTTCAAGAACGTTCCTGCTCGCAGTGATCTGTCCGCCGACATCAACGAAAGCCTGATTGTCGAGCTCTACTCCAAGTAAGGGCTAGAAAATAGGTGCATCCATGCAGATTTCGGTAAATGAGTTCCTGACACCCCGCCACATTGATGTGCAGGTTGTCAGTCCAACCCGCGCCAAGATCACTCTCGAGCCTCTCGAGCGTGGTTTTGGCCACACCCTGGGCAACGCGCTGCGCCGCATCCTGTTGTCCTCAATGCCCGGCTGCGCAGTAGTCGAGGCCGAGATTGACGGTGTGCTCCACGAGTACAGCGCCATCGAAGGTGTACAGGAAGACGTAATTGAAATCCTGTTGAACCTTAAAGGTCTGGCCATCAAGCTGCACGGTCGTGACGAAGTTACGCTGACCTTGTCGAAGAAGGGTTCGGGGGTGGTTACCGCTGCCGATATTCAGCTGGATCATGATGTCGAGATCGTTAACCCCGATCACGTAATCGCTAACCTGGCGTCTAACGGCGCCCTGAACATGAAGCTCACCGTAGCTCGTGGTCGTGGTTATGAACCAGCCGACTCGCGTCAGAGCGATGAAGACGAAAGCCGCAGCATTGGTCGCTTGCAGCTCGACTCTTCGTTCAGCCCGGTTCGCCGTATCGCATACGTGGTGGAAAACGCCCGTGTCGAGCAGCGTACCAACCTGGACAAGCTGGTTATTGATCTGGAAACCAACGGTACTCTGGATCCTGAAGAGGCTATCCGCCGCGCTGCAACCATCCTGCAACAGCAGTTGGCTGCGTTCGTCGACCTCAAAGGTGACAGTGAGCCAGTGGTTGTCGAGCAGGAAGACGAGATCGATCCGATCCTGCTTCGCCCGGTTGACGATCTGGAACTGACTGTACGTTCGGCTAACTGCCTTAAGGCGGAAAACATCTACTACATCGGCGACCTGATTCAGCGTACCGAAGTAGAGCTGTTGAAGACTCCGAACCTGGGCAAGAAATCCTTGACTGAAATCAAGGACGTTCTGGCCTCCCGCGGTCTGTCCCTCGGCATGCGCCTCGACAACTGGCCGCCTGCAAGTCTTAAGAAGGACGACAAGGCGACTGCCTGATCGTCGTAATCACCGAACGTAGTGTTTGGTAAGGAATGAACCATGCGTCATCGTAAAAGTGGGCGTCACCTGAGCCGCACCAGCTCGCACCGCAAGGCCATGTTCCAGAACATGGCGGTGTCGTTGTTCGAGCACGAGCTGATCAAGACTACTCTGCCAAAAGCCAAAGAACTGCGCCGCGTTGCCGAGCCGCTGATCACTCTGGCCAAGACAGACAGCCTGGCTAACCGCCGTCTGGCTTTCGACCGTACTCGTTCGAAAGCTATCGTTGGTAAGCTCTTCAACGACCTGGGCAAGCGTTACGCTACCCGTGAGGGTGGCTACCTGCGCATCCTCAAGTGCGGTTTCCGCGCTGGCGACAACGCGCCTATGGCGTACGTCGAGTTGGTTGATCGTGCTACTGCTGGCGAAGCTGTATCCGCCGAGTAAGACGTCAGTCTGAAACGAAAAACCGGGCCTAGTGCCCGGTTTTTTGTGCCCGCAAGAAAATGCGCTGTTCGTACAAGCTTCTGACATTGTTCTGTTGTCACTATGTGTTGGGAAAAATAATTAGTATTTATCTATCGATGACTACAGATTAATAAATTTGTAGGTGTTAGATCGATGATCAATACTTCCCAGCAAGCCGATTAGCCGGCAGTTTCAAGACTGACAGAGGAAGAAGACCGTATGAGCCAGTTCAAAACGCTTACGACCGCCAGTGGCGCACCTGTCGCTGATAACCAGAATTCTCGCTCCGCCGGCCCTCGTGGCCCGCTGCTGCTCGACGATTTTCACCTGATCGAGAAACTTGCCCACTTCAACCGTGAAAACATTCCTGAGCGTCGTGTGCACGCCAAGGGCTCAGGTGCTTACGGTACGTTCACTGTCACTCGCGATATCACTGAATACACCAGCGCCAAACTGTTTGAGTCCGTGGGCAAGCAAACCCCAACATTCCTGCGCTTCTCCACTGTAGGCGGTGAACGCGGCTCGGCTGACACCGAGCGTGATCCACGTGGTTTCGCCCTGAAGTTCTACACCGAAGAAGGCAACTGGGACATCGTTGGCAACAACACTCCGGTGTTCTTCATTCGTGACCCGCTGAAGTTTCCTGACTTTATCCACACCCAGAAGCGTCTGCCGCAGAGCAACCTGAAAAGCGCGCAAATGATGTGGGACTTCTGGTCGCATTCGCCTGAAGCGCTGCACCAAGTGACCATTCTGTTTTCGGATCGTGGGATTCCCGACGGCTATCGTCATATGCATGGCTTTGGCAGCCACACCTACAGCCTGATCAACGCTCGAGGCGAGCGTCACTGGGTGAAATGGCACTACAAGACCCGGCAAGGGATCAAAAACCTCGCGCCGGCCGAGGCCGCGCGTCTCGCGGGTACCGACCCGGATTACGCTCAGCGTGACCTGTTCGAGGCCATCGAGCGTGGTGACTT
Source organism: Pseudomonas sp. Y5-11 (assembly GCF_022368695.1). Classification (NCBI taxonomy): domain Bacteria; kingdom Pseudomonadati; phylum Pseudomonadota; class Gammaproteobacteria; order Pseudomonadales; family Pseudomonadaceae; genus Pseudomonas; species Pseudomonas sp. Y5-11. The sequence continues at coordinate 6,503,248 of NZ_CP058974.1, read as the reverse complement.
CCCGAAATGGCGCGTGTGCATTCAGATCATGACTGAGGCTCAAGCTGCAGCGCATTACGAGAACCCGTTCGACGTGACCAAGACTTGGTCGCAGAAGGAGTTCCCGCTGATCGAAGTCGGCGAACTGGAACTGAACCGCAACCCGCTGAACTACTTCGCAGAAGTCGAGCAAGCCGCATTCGGTCCAAGCAATATGGTGCCAGGTGTTGGTCTGTCGCCGGATCGCATGCTGCAAGGTCGCGTATTCGCTTACGCCGATGCACACCGCTATCGCGTCGGCACCAACCACCAGCAATTGCCGGTGAATGCGCCGCGCAGCCCGGTCAATACCTACCAGCGCGACGGCTCGATGGCGTTCGGCAGCAACGGTGGTGCAGCGCCTAACTACGAGCCCAACAGCTACGTGGAATCACCGAAGCAGGCGCCGCGTTACGCTGAGCCTTCGTTGGCCTTGAGCGGTCCGGCAGATCGTTACGATCATCGCGAGGACAGCGATTACTACAGCCATGCGGGTGCGTTGTTCCGATTGATGAATGACGAACAGAAAGCGCTTCTGGTCAGCAACATCGCCGGCGCCATGGGCGGTGTTTCACCCGACGTGGTTGACCGTCAGTTGCAGCATTTCTTCAAAGCCGATCCGGCGTATGGAGAAGCAATCGCAAAGCTGCTCGACGTACAGCTTAACGAAGTCTAAACGAGAAGCAGAACCGCCCTCATTGAGGGCGGTTTTTGCGTTATTTCGCCAGCTTTTCTCAGAACATCTTCGCTTTTATTGCGCAAAACGGGTGACCTTCCGGTCGGCTTGGTTCAAACTACCGACTTTCAAGCAGGGAGATGTAGGGCGATGCAAGGCCACCCAGATGTTATCGATTACCTCAACACGTTGCTGACCGGCGAATTGGCCGCGCGTGACCAATATTTTGTTCACTCGCGGATGTATGAGGACTGGGGTTTCACCAAGCTCTACGAACGAATCAACCATGAGATGGAAGAAGAAGCCGGTCACGCCGACGCACTGATGCGCCGGATCCTGATGCTCGAAGGCACGCCGCGCATGCGCCCGGACGATCTCGACGTCGGTACCACCGTTCCGGAGATGCTCGAAGCCGATCTGCGTCTCGAGTACAAAGTTCGCGCCGCTCTGTGCAAAGGCATTGAGTTGTGCGAGCAGCACAAGGATTACGTCAGTCGCGAGATCCTGCGTGTTCAGCTCAACGACACCGAAGAAGATCACACCTATTGGCTGGAAAAACAGTTGGGCCTGATCAAGCTCATCGGTCTCGAGAATTACCTGCAATCGCACACCTGATTGCGCAGACACAAAAAAGCCCCTGTCACTGTACAAGTGACAGGGGCTTTTTCATGCCCTCAGATCAGGCCCGATCGCGAATCAGCAATGGCTTGAGGTAGTGACCGGTGTGAGATTGCTTCATCTCGGCCACTTCCTCCGGCGTGCCGGTGGCGATGATCTGCCCACCCTTGGAGCCGCCTTCCGGCCCCAGGTCCACCAGCCAGTCGGCGGTCTTGATCACGTCCAGGTTGTGTTCGATCACCACCACTGTGTTGCCGTGGTCGCGCAGGCGATGCAACACGTCGAGCAGTTGCTGGATATCCGCGAAATGCAGGCCGGTGGTCGGCTCGTCGAGGATATACAGGGTCTTGCCGGTGTCACGCTTGGACAGTTCGCGAGACAGCTTGACCCGTTGTGCTTCACCACCGGACAGCGTGGTCGCAGACTGCCCGAGCTTGATGTACGACAGGCCCACATCCATCAACGTCTGCAGCTTGCGCGCCAGCGCAGGCACCGCGTCGAAGAACTCCCGTGCCTCCTCGATAGTCATCTCGAGGGTTTCGTGGATGCTCTTGCCCTTGTATTTGATCTCAAGGGTTTCGCGGTTGTAGCGCTTGCTCTTGCACACATCGCACGGCACGTAGATATCCGGCAGAAAGTGCATTTCGACCTTGATCAGACCATCGCCCTGACAGGCCTCGCAGCGCCCGCCCTTGACGTTGAACGAGAAACGCCCAGGGCCGTAACCACGGGAGCGCGATTCGGGCACACCGGCAAACAGTTCGCGGATGGGGGTGAACAGCCCGGTGTAGGTCGCCGGGTTGGAGCGCGGCGTGCGGCCGATCGGGCTCTGGTCGATATCGACGACCTTGTCGAGATGCTCCAGGCCCTTGATGCTGTCGTGCGCGGCCGCTTCCAGCGTGGTGGCACCGTTGAGTGCAGTAGCGCTCAACGGGAACAGCGTGTTGTTGATCAGCGTGGATTTGCCGGAGCCGGAAACGCCGGTCACGCAGGTCAGCAGGCCGATCGGAATTTCCAGATCGACATTGCGCAGATTGTTGCCGCGCGCACCTTTGAGCGACAGCGTCAGCTTCTTGTTGCGCGGCGTGCGTTTGGCCGGTACCTCGATCTTCACCCGGCCCGACAGGTATTTACCGGTCAGCGAGTCCGGGTGCGCCATGACTTCGGCGGGCGTTCCTTCCGCCACGATCTGCCCGCCATGCACGCCGGCACCCGGGCCGATATCCACTACATAGTCGGCCAGGCGAATCGCGTCTTCATCGTGTTCGACCACAATCACCGTGTTGCCGATATCGCGCAGGTGCTTGAGGGTGCCGAGCAAGCGGTCGTTATCGCGCTGGTGCAAGCCAATGGAGGGTTCGTCGAGGATGTACAGCACTCCGACCAGACCGGCGCCGATCTGGCTGGCCAGACGAATCCGCTGTGCCTCGCCGCCGGACAATGTGTCAGCGCTGCGGTCGAGGGACAGATAGTCGAGGCCGACGTTGACCAGAAACTGCAGGCGCTCGCGGATTTCCTTGAGGATCTTGTCGGCGATCTCGCCACGCCGGCCGGTCATCTTCAGCTCGCCGAAGTACTCGCAGGCATCGCCGATCGGCAGGTTGGTCACCGCCGGCAAGGTTTTCTCGCCGACCCAAACGTGCCGCGCTTCACGACGCAGACGGGTGCCACGGCAATCCGGGCAGGCCTGGGTGCTGAGGAACTTGGCCAACTCTTCGCGGACGCTGGCCGATTCGGTTTCGCGGTAGCGGCGCTCAAGGTTCGGCACGATGCCTTCGAACGGATGCGAACGTTTGACGATGTCGCCGCGGTCGTTGAGGTACTTGAAGTCGACATTCTGTGAGCCGCTGCCGTGCAGGATGTGCTTCTGCTGTTCGGCGGTCAGCTCGTTGAATGGCTTCTCAAGACTGAACTTGTAGTGCGAGGCCAGTGAGCCGAGCATCTGGAAGTAATAGACGTTGCGCCGGTCCCAGCCGCGAATCGCGCCCTCGGCCAGGGTCAGTTCACCGTTGACCAGGCGCTTGATGTCGAAGAACTGTTTCACACCCAGACCATCACAGGTCGGGCAGGCGCCAGCCGGGTTGTTGAAAGAGAACAGCTTCGGCTCGAGCTCGCTGATCGCGTGGCCGCAGATCGGGCAGGCAAAACGCGCAGAGAAGATCATCTCTTCGCCCGGCTCATCGTCCATCGGCGCCACCAGGGCAATGCCGTCCGCCAGCTTGAGAGCGGTTTCGAACGATTCGGCCAGACGCTGCTGCAGGTCGGCACGGACCTTGAAACGGTCGACGATGACATCGATCGAGTGCTTCTTCTGTTTGTCCAGTTTCGGCAGCTCGTCGAGCTCGCAGATGCGGCCATTGACCCGCGCCCGAACGAAGCCTTGGGCGCGCAGCTCTTCGAAAACCGACAGGTGTTCACCTTTGCGTTCGCGAATAACCGGCGCCAGCAACATCAGCTTGCTGCCTTCCGGCTGCGCCAGCACCAGGTCAACCATCTGGCTGACGGTCTGCGCTTCCAGCGGAATGTCATGATCCGGGCAGCGTGGCGTACCGACGCGTGCATACAGCAAACGCAGGTAATCGTAGATTTCGGTGATGGTGCCGACCGTGGAGCGCGGGTTGTGCGAGGTCGACTTCTGCTCGATTGAGATGGCTGGCGACAAACCTTCAATGGTGTCGACGTCGGGTTTTTCCATCATCGACAGGAACTGTCGGGCGTAGGCCGACAGGGATTCGACATAGCGGCGCTGACCTTCGGCGTACAGCGTGTCGAAGGCCAGGGACGACTTGCCGGATCCGGACAGGCCGGTGATGACGATCAGTTTGTCCCGTGGCAGGGTCAGGTCGATGTTCTTCAGGTTGTGGGTACGGGCCCCACGTATCAGGATCTTGTCCAAAGTGGCCTCGCTCGGCGGGCGTCGAAAACGTAGGAGTATACGGGCAAATACTGGATGGATGCACACTATCAAACGAAGGGTTTTTTGCCTTGCATGAAGAGAGTTTCATCTATACGCGTCATAGCGTCGCGATATACCCCGTCTTTCGATGGGACTGGTAGAATCGCCGCCGGTTCACACGAGGTTTTTCCATGCACGATCCCCACAGCGAACGCATGAGTGGCAGCGAGACCCGCGCAGCGAGCGGTCTGGCCCTGGTGTTCGCCTTCCGTATGCTTGGCATGTTCATGGTGTTGCCGGTCCTGGCGACCTACGGCATGGACCTGGCGGGAGCGACCCCGGCCCTGATCGGGCTGGCGATTGGCGCTTACGGCCTGACCCAGGCGATTTTCCAGATTCCGTTCGGGATCATTTCCGACCGCATCGGCCGGCGTCCGGTGATTTTCCTCGGGCTGATCGTTTTCGCCCTCGGCAGTGTGCTGGCGGCTCAGGCCGATTCGATCTGGGGCGTGATCGCCGGACGTATCCTGCAGGGGGCCGGGGCGATTTCTGCGGCGGTGATGGCGTTGCTTTCCGACCTGACCCGTGAACAACACCGCACCAAAGCCATGGCCATGATTGGCATGACCATCGGTCTGTCGTTCGCCGTGGCGATGGTGGTCGGGCCGTTGTTGACCCGGGCCTTCGGCCTGTCCGGACTGTTTCTCGCCACTGGCGGCATGGCGCTGGTTGGCATCCTGATCATTATGTTCATGGTGCCGAAATCCACCGGGCCGCTGAGCCATCGTGAATCCGGCGTGGCGCGTCAGGCCTTGATGCCGACACTCAAGCATCCGGATCTGTTGCGCCTGGACCTCGGCATCTTTGTGTTACATGCCATGTTGATGTCGAGCTTCGTTGCCTTGCCGCTGGCACTGGTGGAAAAAGCCGGGTTGCCCAAGGAGCAGCACTGGTGGGTCTATCTGACCGCGCTGCTGATCTCTTTCTTCGCCATGATTCCGTTCATCATCTACGGCGAGAAGAAACGCAAAATGAAACGAATTTTGCTCGGCGCCGTCCTGACGCTGATGCTCACTGAGCTATTCTTCTGGCAGTTCGGTGACAGCTTGCGGGCGCTGGTGATCGGCACGGTGGTATTCTTCACCGCGTTCAATCTGCTGGAGGCTTCGCTGCCGTCGCTGATCAGCAAGGTTTCACCGGCAGGCGGGAAGGGCACGGCGATGGGCGTGTATTCCACCAGCCAATTCCTCGGTTCGGCACTCGGCGGGATACTCGGCGGCTGGCTGTTTCANGCGATGGGCGTGTATTCCACCAGCCAATTCCTCGGTTCGGCACTCGGCGGGATACTCGGCGGCTGGCTGTTTCAGCATGGCGGTCTGTCGGTTGTGTTCCTTGGATGTGCCGGTCTGGCTGCCATCTGGCTGGCCTTTGCTGTTACCATGCGCGAACCACCCTATGTGACGAGCCTGCGCTTGCCGTTGTCGCCCGAGGCGATCCGCGAAGCGGGTCTGGTCGAGCGCCTCAAGGCCCTCGTAGGGGTAACAGATGCAGTGATAGTTGCTGATGAAGCAGCTGTTTACATCAAACTGGACAAAGAATTAGTGGATCGCGACACCCTCGAACGCCTGGTGAACAACCCGGCCGGGGCTGCTTGCGAAGCCTAGGAGAACGTTATGGCCCGTGGGGTTAACAAAGTCATATTGGTCGGCACTTGCGGCCAGGATCCCGAAGTTCGCTACCTGCCTAACGGTAACGCCGTGACCAACCTGAGTCTGGCAACCAGCGAACAGTGGACCGACAAGCAAACCGGTCAGAAGGTCGAGAAGACCGAGTGGCACCGTGTTTCGATGTTCGGCAAGGTTGCGGAAATCGCCGGCGAATACCTGCGTAAAGGTTCGCAGGTGTACATCGAAGGCAAACTGCAGACCCGCGAGTGGGAAAAAGACGGTATCAAGCGTTACACCACTGAAATCGTGGTCGACATGCAAGGCACCATGCAACTGCTCGGTGGCCGTCCACAACAGGGCGACCAGCAAGGCGGTGGCAACAACTATCAGCAGCAGGCGCCACGTCAACAGGCTCCGCGTCCGCAGCAATCGGCTCCGCAACAGCGTCCGGCCCCGGCTCCACAGCAGGCTGCACCGCAACCGGCTCCGGATTTCGACAGCTTCGATGACGATATTCCGTTCTGATTGGATGCTGCATCCACGCTGAATAAAAAAGGCCCGTCGTTCAAAACGACGGGCCTTTTTTGTGGGAGCGGATGCGTGTGCCTCAGTCGAGGATCAGGTGCGGCAGAAACCGGCTCGAATCCTTGGTAATCAGACTATTGTCCTCCCGCACGCCGATCCCCGCCGCCTGATCACCAATCACCCAAGAGCCGATCAGCGTGTAGCTGTCGTCGAACTTCGGCAATGGCGCAAATTCCTGCAGGATGAATGGCGCATCGGTGTAGGGCCCGTCTTCTTTGACGATCAAACCTTCTGCCGTGTGCAGTTCGATATTGGCGCCTTCGCGGGAGAAGTACGGTTTGCGCACCCAACCCTTGGGCACCGCACTGGCCGGGTTCGGATCAAGATGCGCCGCCAGCAGGTTCGGATGGCCCTTGTGCAGTTCCCATAGCAGTGGGAGTGCACCTTTGTTCGACAGGATCGCTTTCCATGCCGGTTCGAAAAACTGTGTATCGCACTCGGCGATCGCCGCACCGAACGGCTCGTGGAAGATGAACTCCCAAGCGTGCAGTTTGAACAGGTGCGGGATCCAGCGATCTTCCAGATCCACGAAGCGGCCATCAGCGCTTAGACCGATGTCTTCGATATCGATGTGCCGCGATTCGATGCCGACCTTCTCTGCGATCAGCCGCAGGTAATCCGTTGTGCCCTTGTCTTCGACCGAGTCTTTCATCGAGGCGAAGTAGAACGGACGCTTGAGCTGCAATTCGGCAAACGCCTGATGCAGCCGGGTGTCGATGCTGTTGAACTGGTCGGCGTGGCGCGGCAACATTCCGCGCTCGATGCATTGCTCCAGCCAACCCCACTGAAACGCCGCCGCCTCATAGAGGCTGGTCGGCGTGTCGTAGTTGAGCTCCAGCAGTTTGGCAGGGCCATTGCCGCTGTAGGAAAAGTCCATGCGCCCATACAGATGCGGATGACCTTCCAGCCAGGAAGTACGAATCATGTCGTAGTACGACGCCGGGATGCTCAGGCGATCCAGCAACTCTTCGCTGTGCACCACGCGGTCGACCAGATCCATGCACATCTCGTGCAGTTCGGTGGTCGGGTCCTCCAGATCGTTTTCGATCTGCGCGAGCGTGAACTGGTAGTAGGCGCTTTCGTCCCAGTACGGCTCGTCGTCGATGGTGTGGAACAGAAAGCCGAGGCTCTCGGCTGTCTGTTTCCAGTCGGGGCGCTCGGCGCAGTGGATCTTCTTCATGGTCAGCTGCTCGAGCGTCCGGAACTGCTACCCCAGCCACCCCAACCGCTGCGAGCGGAAGACTGGCTGCCGAAGCCGCCACGGGAGGTCGACGAGGCGACGTTCACCGGTTTGCTTTTACTGCTCTCGTAGTCCGGTTGACTGCGCGGCGCCGATTCGATTTTGCGGTACTGCGTCGAGGTGTTGTAGGGCTGACGCGTGTCGCGATCGCGGTAAACGGTGCGGTTGGCGTTGTTGCTCATCGCATTGCCGATCAGCCAGCCCGTGAGCCAACCGTTGCCGCCGCCACCAGAGGCGTGGGAAGTGCTTTGCGCGTTCTGCGCAGCCGCTGCTTCACCGGCAGGCATCTGCGCGTTGGCAAGCGCATTCAGGTCCTGCGGGGTCTCGCCGTTCTGCGGTACCTTGAAACCGCCGAGTTTGGGCACGAAGCGGCCGTCAGAGTTTTTCTGGCACCAGTCGGCAGCGAAGTCAGCGTCGCACGTGGCCTTGTCGGCGTAGGCCGGGGCAATGCGTCGGTGCTCGGTCAATGCTGCGACGTAGGCGTTGGAGCAGACATCGGCGGCCACTTCGGCGCCGACGCACTCCTCGACCGATTGGAAGCGTTGCTGATCCTGCGCGGCAACCTCGCCGGAAATCGCCAGCGCCACCGAAGCGGCGAGGGACAGTTGAACGTACTTGCTGCGTTTCATCGAAGGCTTCCTGCCGATCAGTTGGACGGGGTCATGCACGCGGCATTGAGCATGCCGACACTGATGGCCACTGCGGCCACGTAGATACCCGAAGCGATTTCACCGTTGGCGATCCGCTTGGAGGTGCCTTTGAGAACCAGGCCGGTGGCGAGGAACGCGAGCAATTGCACCCCCGCAGCAATCACTGCCCACAGCACGAAATCGAGGACGTTGACCGAAAACGCGATGACATTGCTGGCCGGAATCGCAAAACCGATGATCGCGCCGGACAACGCGATCGCGGCAGCGATGTTGCCGGAGCGGATCAGCTCGAATTCTTTGTGGGGCGTGATGCGCGTGTAGACGAACTGAAACAGCATGAACAGCAGCACAGCGCCGATCAGGTAGACGACGAAACCGACCAGCGCGGTCTTGTTCAGGGAAACGGCCAGCACTTCCAGCATGGAAAACTTCCTTTTTAAATGGTGCTCAGATCAGTCGTGTACAGCGAAATGCCCAGCGAGGTGCTCAGGCTGACGGTGCCTTCTTCGTCCTGTTCGACGGAGAACAGCAGCAATTCGCGGCGATCGGTCAAACCGGTCTCGCGCGCATAAAGCATGGAGTGGTGTTCGATGGTGTAACTCTCGTCCGGATTGACCACGTGTTCGGTCAGCGGGACCAGTTCGGTCTGGCCCAGCTCGGTGCCCCATTCGCGGCTGTACTGGACGCCGTCGTGGGTGTAGGTCGGCAAGCCGATCGGGCTTGCAGGACCGGCCAGGCGCTGGAGCTCGGCGTCACTGTTGACGGTCACGTAGTTGAGGTAGTTGAACAGGGTGACCGACTCGATCTGGTCGTCACCGGTGACGTGGATCTGCAGCCAGAAATCCTCGTTGTTGAGGTAGTAGCGATGCAGTTTGTTGGATTGGCCAAGGTCGATCCAGCCAGCGCTCCAGATTGCCTCTGCCGCCGGAACCTGCACTGAGGTGCTGCCATCAAGCAGCAAGGCCAGGGTCGAATCGAATCGCACGCCTTTGCCCTGTGCCATTCCGAGTGGGCCGCCGGCTACCGGAGCGGGCGCAGCCGGCTGCCAGTTGCTGGTGCCCAGCAAATCTTTTAACCATCCCATGGGTACATTCCTTGAGGCGGGTGGAGGTGTTCGTCGGTAAAAAAAACGTCGCTAGTGTACCGGGCCGGGCGACGAACGAGCAGGCACAATGCAAATATTCCGGGTGCAAAAAACCTGTAGGAGCTGCCGCAGGCTGCGATCTTTTGATCTGGAGTGAAGATCAAACGATCGCAGCCTGCGGCAGCTCCTACAGGAGAGCGATTTTACTGCGCGGACTTCTGTTTCAGCCGCTCAAGAATCGCATTGGCGCTGCCTTCGTTCGGCGTGATGCCGGCGTCGCGCAGTTTGCGCTCCAGGTCGTTGCCGGTCGAAGCGTCGGCCAGTTCGTCGGCGGCGCTCAGCTCGGCAGCGCGTTGCTGCTGCTTGGCCTGCAGACGGTTCAGCGTGCCGACGGCGGTTTCCAGTTTGCCGTTGGCGCCGCCGCTGGCGATGGACGCGCTGACCTGCGCCTTCTGCACGCTTTCACGGGCCTTGGCCATGTCCACTTGCTGGCGCAGGCTCTTGATCCGCGACTCGGCCTTGGTGATGTCCTTGCGCATGTTTTCGGCGTAGGTGCCGAACTCGTCGCTCTGGGCTTTCTCGGCGGTCAGGTCGTTGGTCAGGGTCGAAATCGCTTCGGCCACTTCCATGGCCAGGTCTTCGCGGCCGGCGTTCAGCGCGGCAACCGCCTTGGCTTCCAGGTCCTTGATCTTGGCGTCGTACTCGCTCACGCGGTCGGCGGCCAGCTTGTGCTTGGCCATGATGGTGACCAGCTCGCGGCGGGCGTTCGACAACGCGGTGTCAGCGTCGCGGATCTCCTGATCGAGGATGCGCAGGGCCTGCTGGTCGACGATCGCTTCGCCGACTTCATTGGCGCCGCCGCGCAGAGCGGTGAACAACTTGCTCCAGATGGACTGAGTCATTGGATATTCCCTGTTGATTACTTGAAGAAGTGTTCGAAGGCTTCGCTCGCGCGCTGCACGTTGTCGACCAGGGTTTTCACCTCGGTGACGACGTTGGTCAGGCTTGAGTCGGCGCTGAGGGCGCCAAACATGTTGTAAACGGTCTGGCCATTAGGCATCGACTCGATGCCGATCGATGACAGCGGGAACATTTCCCGGCTGCGCAGCACGGCGTCGTTGAAGGCGCGCACGTCAGTGATCGAATCGATGTCCACCAGCACGGTGTCGACGATGATTTGCTGACCGGCCACGGCGATGTGAATCGGCAGACCGCCGAATTCGTTCATTTCCAGCTTGATGCTGGGTTCGGAGCTCTGGATCAGAGACAGCGTGATCTCGTGCGAAGCCACCTCGTCCAGTGCCTTGAGGGCGTTGAAGAGGCTATCGATGTTCCAGTTGTTGCCTGCGCTCATGTAATTCTCCGACATGAATGAGCCAGCCAGAATCGGTTGGCGTAGCTGTTGCTCCATCTGCTTGAGCAAGCTTCGGTTTTCCGGAAGTACCCAAGTTTCGTGTTTCACATAACCGGCGGCAGCCAGGCCCGCGCGCATCTGCTTCATGTAGAAGCTCGACGGTTTTTTCGCGGACGGTTTCGAGCGCTCTCCCTTTGGGCTCTCTGACGCAACAGCGGGGGAGCGGCTTTTCATGGCAATGACTCCGTTATGAACATCTCACGCGTGAGCCACACTACAACCAATTCAAAGTGCCATCAATGGCTCACGCGTGAGATTTTCATGACAGACGAAAAACGCCCGCAACGTGGCGGGCGCAAGTTTTTACCGGGTGTGTCGTGATGGATCAGCGCCCCAGAAACTCCTCGGCCGAGACCACGCTGGCGTAAGCGAAACCCAGTGCCGACATGAATGCCGCGTGGACCTGAGCGGCAGGCACCGTGACGCCGTTGAATTCCAGGTCACGGCAGGCGCAGGCGTCGTGGATTACCGTGACGCCGTAGCCCAGGTCCGCTGCCGCACGGGCGATGCCGTCGATGCACATGTGGCTCATGCTGCCGACAATCACCAGATCCCTGATGCCTTGTTCATCGAGAATCGATTGCAGCTCGGTCTCCCGGAACGAATTGACGAAGTGCTTGAGCACCACCGGTTCGTCCGGACGATTGAGTACTTTGGGATGCAGTTTTGCGCCGTCCGAGCCCGGGGTGAAAAACGGTGCGTCGGCCGAAGTGAATTCGTGGCGAATGTGCACCACCGGATCGCCCGCTTCGCGGAACGCGGCGAGCAGCCGTGCGGCGTTGTCGGCGGCGGCTTCAGCCCCCACCAGCGGCCACTTGCCTTGGGGGAAGTAGTCGTTCTGGATATCGACTACGATGAGCGCTTGTCTGGTCATGGTGTGTCCTCGATGCATGGGCTGGAAGTGGATTCAGTATTGGCGCTGGCCGACGTTTCGAGGATTGGCCGGACCGACAATAAGCAGGGGAAAACTGACATGGGCGCAGAAAGGGCCGCCACGGTGGAACTGGGCGTACTGATGTACCCCGGCGTACAACTGGCGGCGGTGCATGGGCTGAACGATCTGTTTGCGGTCGCCAACCGGATAGCTGCCGAGCGTCAGGCGGCGCAGTTACCGGTGCTGCGCGTCAGTCACTGGAAAGCCGACGCCGGGCAGACGCCGCAGCGGGTGTACGACAGTCATCCCGGCGCTGACAGTCATTTGCTGGCAGTGCTGATTCCACCGTCCCTCGGCAGCTTTTCTGCGGCCAGCGTTTCAGCGCAATGGTTGCAATGGCTACGTGATCAGCATGCCGGTGGTGCAACCCTCGGCGGTGTCTGTGTGGGGTCGATGCTGCTGGCCGAAAGCGGCCTGCTCGACGGGCGCAGCGCCACCACGCACTGGACCTCGGCCAAGGCGTTTGCCGAGCGTTATCCGAACATCCGGCTCAAGGCGGATACGCCGATTGTCGATGACGGCGACTTGATCACCACCGCCGGGCTGATGGCCTGGTCGGAACTGGGCTTGCGCCTGGTCGACCGGCTGCTCGGGCCGAGCATCGCCAGCGGCACCGCGCGCTTTCTGGTGATGGAGCACAGCGACAGCGCCAGTGCCTGCGGGAGCAATTTTGCACCGATCCTCAGTCATGGCGACGCGGCGATTCTCAAGGTTCAGCATTGGCTGCAAAGCACCGGCGCCACTGATGTTTCGCTGACCTCGATGGCAGAGCGGGCGGGGCTGGAGGAGCGCACGTTTCTGCGTCGTTTCCGTGCGGCGACCGGGTTGAAACCGACCGAGTATTGCCAGCATCTGCGGGTCGGCAAGGCACGAGAGTTGCTGGAATACAGCAACGGCACTATCGATCACATTGCATGGACTGTGGGCTATCAGGACCCCGGCGCGTTTCGCGTGATCTTCAAGAAAATCACCGGGCTGACGCCAAGTGATTATCGGGCGCGGTTTGGTGTCTCGGGATAGTCCAGACACGCCATGACCTGTGGAAGCAAGCCCCCACCCGCATTGAACTCTGGGGCTGCTGAAATCGTGCAAATTACCGGATCCTGACGCCCGGTCGTGCAGATTGAAACGGGCCTGATGCCATCACGTTTTCGGCAAGCATTTGATTCACCGAAGTTTTCCACAGCCCCCCGATTGGCCTGATCTCTGCACCGTTCATCACTCCATTCACCCATCCGCTGCAAGGGGGACGCATGACCCCGACGCCAGGCAGAAAAATCGTCGTCGCGCACTCGGTGCGTGCTGGCGCGCCACACCATGAAGTGCAGACCAACAAGGCGCTGGCTCGTTGGCTGGCGCAAATTCTCGGGCTCAAATTCGCTGGCAGCTACGACCCGGAAAAGCACCGTGGTCGGGGTCTGTACTGGCTGCCGACGCAAACCATTGTCGGCGCCAGTCAGGCACAGGCCTTGGGCATCAAAAGCGCGGATGATTTATGGGGCGGATTCGTCGAACACGATTTCATCTGCACCAAAGCAATCAGTCACGGCCTGCGCAGCCATCTGGCCCAGGCGCCGCGAGGCTGGGCGCCGCTATTCTCCGAGCGCGTGCGCGACGTGGTGCTCGATGGCTTGACTGTGTTTGCCCTGGAAGACGCGCGGCCCGCCGCCGAGCACTTGCTGTACAGCGGTCCCATTCGCCTCAAACCGATTCACGCCTGTGCCGGTCGCGGTCAGGAAGTTATCAACAGCCTCGACGCGTTCGACGAAGTCCTCGCACGAGCGGATGCAGCAGCGTTGTTCCGCGATGGCGTGGTGCTGGAGCAGGACTTGAGCAAGGTCGTCACCCACAGCGTCGGTCAGTCATTCATCGGCGGCAAGGTGCTGAGCTACTGCGGTGATCAATACTTGACCAAGGATGCCCATGGCGAAGACGTATATGGTGGTTCGAATCTGTTGGTAGTGCAGGGCGGCTACGAAGATCTGCTGGCGTTGGACTTGCCGGATGACGTGCGACTGGCCATCAAGCAGGCCCAGATTTTCGACCGGGCGGCGGATGAGGCTTATCCAGATTTCTACGCCTCGCGGCGCAACTACGACATCGCTCAAGGCCTGGACAGCAATGGCAAATCGCGCAGCGGTGTGCTCGAACAATCCTGGCGCATGGGCGGTGCCAGCAGCGCTGAACTGGCCGCGCTGCAGAGCTTTGTCAACGCTCCGCAGATGCGGGCGATCCGTGTGTCAACCGTAGAAACCTACGGTGATCAAAGCCTGCCGGCGGACGCCATCGAAATCTATCGCGGCCCGGCCGAGAACAGCGACTTTCTCCTCAAATACGTAACGGTCAAATCCTATGACGGCTAGAAGCGAAAGCATTCAGATCGACATTGATGACGAACAGATGAGCGGGACGTTTCTCAGTCCCAAATCGAAAGTCCCCGGCGTGTTGTTTGTGCACGGCTGGGGTGGCAGCCAGGAGCGTGATCTGGAGCGCGCCAAGGGCATCGCCGGGCTGGGTTGTGTGTGCCTGACCTTCGACCTGCGCGGACACACTGGTGGCACCGGCATTCCGCTGACCCGGGTGACGCGCGAAGACAACCTGCGTGACTTGCTCGCGGCCTACGATCGCCTGTTGGCGCATCCGGCGCTCGACACTTCGGCGATTGCGGTAGTCGGCACCAGTTATGGCGGCTATCTCGCGTCGATTCTCACCTCGCTGCGCCCGGTGCGCTGGCTGGCGCTGCGAGTGCCGGCGCTGTATCGCGACGAGCAATGGCATACACCCAAGCGGGATCTGGACAAGGCTGATCTGCGTGACTATCGGGCGACGCTGGTGCGTGCCGACAGTAACCGCGCCTTGCACGCCTGTTCGCAGTTCACCGGGGATGTGTTGTTGGTGGAATCGGAAACCGACGACTACGTGCCCCACGCCACGATCATGAGTTACCGCGCCGCGTGTCAGCAGACGCATTCGCTGACGCACCGGATCATCGACGGTGCTGACCATGCGCTGAGCGACCCGGTTTCGCAGCAGGCCTACACCTCGATTCTGGTGGACTGGATTACCGAGATGGTGGTGGGTGAGCGGTTGAGCATTATTCAGTCCACATAGTGTGTTTTGTCTTTTCGGATACCTTCGCGAGCAAGCCATTACCAAAAACTCAGGAGGGCGTCTTCTCGATCCGCAACGCCTTCGCCTTGGCCTCGACCAGCAGGTACATCACCACGGTGATCAACAACGGCAAAAGAAAATAAATCGCCCGATACGCCAGCAATCCCGCCACCAGACTGCCCCGCGAAACTTCGTGTTGCAGCAGCGCGACGAACACCGCTTCCAACACTCCAAGCCCCGCCGGAATGTGGGTGATGACCCCGGCAATCGCACTGATCAACAGCACGCCAAGCACCAATGGATAATCCAGCTTGCCCGGCAGCAAGGTGAAAATCACCGCCGCCATCAGCGACCAGTTCAGCGCCCCCAGCAGCAGTTGCAGAACGGCCATGCGCAGGGACGGCAGGTTGATTTCCACCCCGCGAATCGACCATTCGCGGCGCTTGGAGAACTGGCACGCGGCGAGGTAACCGGCGCTCAGCAGCAACAACAGCACACCAATGCCCTGTAACGTATCGCTGCTGATTTTCCAGCCCGGCGGCATGCTCACCAGGCCACTGCTGAACACCACGCCGGCAATCGTCATGTAGCCGAACCAGTTGGTGGCCAGGCTCAAACCGAGAATCTTGGCGATGTTGCTTTTGCTCACCCCCAGGCGCGAATACAGCCGATAGCGCATGGCGATCCCGCCGACCCAGGCGCTGAGGTTGAGGTTGAACGCATAGCTGATGATCCCCACCGGGAGGATCTGTTTCCAGGTCAGGTCCTGGCGGATGTAGGTGCGCCCGATCAGGTCGAAGCTGGCGTAGGTGAGAAAACTCAACAGGGTCACGCCGGCGGCAATGAGCAGTGTGCGCACCTTGAAGTCGGCCAGGGTCTGCAGCACTTCCGCCCATTCGATGCGGGTGGCAAACATCGTCAGCAACACGATCAACGCGAGGAAGAACAGCAGCGTCAGTGGGCGTTTCCAGCGACTCCATCGAGAATGCACGGCGGGCGCTGCTTGCGCTGGGGATTGGCTCATGACATGTGCCCCCGAAACGGCTTGAGCCGTGGTTTGTGCGCCGGCAGCCAACCGGCCATCGCCGGGAAATGCCGCAGGAAGTGGAACACCAGAAACCCCACGGTCATGTGCCAGATCCGTCCGCGTGGCACCTTGCTCGGGTCCATCGCCTTGCAGTGGTTATGGCTCAGGTCTTCGAGACGCTGGAACAAGTGCTGATTGAATGTGCGATCGCGGATCAGCACGTTGGCTTCCAGGTTCAGCGACAGGCTCAGCGGGTCGAGATTGCTCGAACCGACCGTGCTCCATTCCTCATCCACCAAGGCGACTTTGCCGTGCAGCGGGCGCTGGCAATATTCGTGGATCTGCACCCCGGCCTTGAGCAGGTAGTCGTAGGTCATGCGCGCCGCCAGTTTCGCCACCAGCATGTCCGGTTGACCTTGCAGGATCAGCCGCACCTCGACGCCACGGCGCGCCGCGTTGCGGATCTCGCGCAGCAGGCGGTAGCCGGGGAAGAAGTAGGCGTTGGCGATCACCACCCGGCGTTTGGCCCGGCGCAATGCGTGCAAATACACGTCTTCGATATCGGTTTGGTGCTGATCGTTGTCGCGAAACACCAGGCGCACCTGACCGTCGTGATCGTTGAAAGCCATGTCTGCCCGGCGCTGGCGCCGACGTTGCCACCAGAAGCGTGCGCGGCCCGGCCGACCACTTTGCAGCAGGGCGAAATGATGGATGTCAGCGACCGCCGGCCCTTGAACCTGCACCGCGTAATCCTGTTTCGCTTCGGGGCCGAAGTCGGCCAGGTGATCACCAGAAAAGTTGATCCCGCCAATGAACGCGATCAGTCCGTCGACTACTACAATTTTGCGGTGCAGACGGCGGAACCAGTTGGTGCGAAAGCCCAGGTGCTTGGGCGCCGGATCAAACATCTGCAGGTGCACGCCGGCGTCGCTCAATGCCGCGAGATAACCGGTGGTCAACTCACCACAGCCGAAACCGTCGAGGCTGACGGTGGTGCGCACGCCGCGCCGGGCGGCGTCGATCAGGATCTGCTGTAACTCTGCGCCGACCTTGTCTTCGAAAACGATGAAGGTCTCCAGCAGGATTTCACTCTTCGCCGCACGCATGGCGTCGAACACCCGAGGGAAATATTCCTCGCCGTTTTCCAGCAACTCGACACGGTTGTTCCCCTGCCAGTTGTACTCGACATCGACAGGCCCGGGCTCGCGTACCGGCGGGTTGATGCTGATCGGTTCCACGGCGGATTTCTCCAGCGGTGCGCTGCTCATAGTTCGATCTCCACCGATAACGGGGCGTGGTCGGAAAGGTGTGACCAGGGCCGTGTTGTCAACACGTTTGGCTGGCTGGCCTTGAGGTTACGTACGTAGATGCGGTCCAGGCGCAGGATCGGCAGACGTGCCGGAAAACTGCGCGCCGGTTTGCCGTGATGTTCGGCGAACACTTCGCGCAGGCCGCAGGGCTCGAGCAGCGCATCGGCGCGTTGGCGCCAGTCATTGAAGTCACCGGCGACGATCACGGGGGCATCAGCCGGCAGTTGCGCGATGCGCTCGCCCAGCAGCTTCAGTTGCGCATTGCGATGGCTTTCGCGCAGGCCCAGATGCACGCAGATCGCATGCACCTCGACGCCATCGCCCGGCAGGCGCAGCACGCAATGCAACACGCCACGGTTCTCATGGCCGCTGATCGAAACGTCGAGGTTGTCGTGGCGGATGATCTGGAATTTCGACAGCAGCGCATTGCCGTGATCGCCCTCCGGGTACACCGCGTTGCGTCCATAGGCGAATTGCGGCCACAGGCTGTCGGCGAGGAACTCGTACTGCGGCATCGTCGGCCAGTTGCTGTAGCGCTTGGGATGATGTTCATGGGTGCCGTGGACTTCTTGCAGAAACACCACGTCGGCGGCCACGCTGCGTACGGCTTCGCGCAACTCCGGGAGGATGAAACGTCGATTGAGTGCGGTGAAACCCTTGTGGGTGTTGACCGTCAGCACGGTGAAACGGCGCACCGAGGCTTCGACACGCGTCTGCTCGTCGGTGAACCCGACCGGCTCTGGAATACTCATGTCAGCACCCCTTCGGCAGCGGGTTCGCCGGGGGCGGTGGCGAGTGTTTTATCCAGCTCAAAACAGTGAAGCAACCGGCGCGCGTCGTAGGGCGCGCGGACTTTGATGTCGTTGTCGAAATAGCAGAATACTTCGCGGGACTTGCGCGCCCGAGGCTTGAGGCGCGGCGCGATCAGATGCGCATCGTCAGGCTGCTGACCGTGGTGCCAGGCGTCGATGCGTTTGGCCCAGTTCTGCAGCGCCGATTCGCTGTAGCCGCTGGCGTACAGCTCTTCGGCGCCATGCAGGCGCAGGTAGACGAAGTCGCTGGTAAGGTCTTCGCGATACGGCCATTTGCCGGCGGTGTCGGCGATCACCAGGGCGGTGTTGTAGCGTTTCAACAAGCGCACGAAGTCGGGATCGATGAAGCTGTCGTTGCGAATTTCGACGGCATGGCGCAGCGGTTTTTTGCGCCAGGCTTTCAGGCTGGCGTGGCCGTGCAGGTGCGCGTCGTGCTGGCGGGCGAGGGCGGCGGCAGCCTCGGTATCGTGGGGCAACAATGAGAGGAAGTGTTCGAAGCGCTCGGGGTCGAATTTGAAGTTCGGCGGAAACTGCCAGAGGATCGGCCCGAGCTTTTCCTTGAGCTCCAGCACCCCGGAGGCGAAGAAATTCGCCAGTGGTTTCTCGATCTCGCGCAAGCGGCGCACGTGAGTGATGAAGCGCGGCGCCTTGACGCTGAAGACGAAGTCGTCCGGCGTTTCGCTGTACCACTGCGCATAACGTTCGGGCCGTTGCAGGGCGTAGAACGATCCATTGATTTCGATGCTGTTGACCGCCCGTGATGCGAATTGCAGTTCGCGCTTCTGGGTCAGTCCCTTCGGGTAGAAATCCCCGCGCCACGGAGCGTAGCGCCAGCCGGAAATACCGATGTGAATCGTTGCCATGCCGCCCTCCCGTCGTCAGTCCTCATACAGCCTGTGTCTGTTGATGACTGTGGGCGGTTCGGGAAAGTTTCGACGGCGTTACGGACGGTAGTCTGTAGGAGCTGCCGGAGGCTGCGATCTTTTAATGTTGTTTTTCAAGATCAAAAAATCGCAGCCTTCGGCAGCTCCTACAGCGGGATATCATTGAGACAGCTATTTGATCAGTGACCGGTGACGACTCGTGTGGTGCTTTCGGCATAGGTCGGGCCGAGCCGATCCAGTCGCCCGCTCCACGCCGTCAGCGCGAGCGCCACCAACACCACCAGCCCGCCGATCCATGCTGTGTGAATCAGGCCAAGGTGTTCGACGATCAGCCCGCCGCCCCATGCGCCACCGGCAATCCCCAGGTTGAACGCCGCGATGTTCAGCCCCGACGCCACGTCCACCGCCTGCGGCGTGTGATGTTCAGCCTGACGCACCACGTACACTTGCAGCCCCGGCACATTGCCGAACGCCACCGCGCCCCACACCAGCACCGTGGCCAGCGCCAGCCATGGGCTGCCGGCGGTGACGGTCAGTACGAACAGCACGGCGGCGAGCAGGGCGAAGATGATTTTCAGGGCGCTGATCGGCCCACGCTTGTCCGCCATTTTGCCGCCCCAGATATTGCCGGCCGCCACCGAGACGCCGTACACCAGCAGCACCAGGCTGACGGTACTGGCGCTGAAACCGGAGATGTCCTGCAGGATCGGCGCCAGGAAGGTGAAGGCGATGAACGAGCCGCCGTAACCGATCGCGGTCATGGCGTACACCAGCAACAGGCGCGGTTGTTTCAGCACTTGCAGTTGTTGCAACAGCGACGCCGGTTTGCTGTGGGCGATGTTGTTCGGCACATACAGCAGGCTGCCGATGAAGGCGATCACACCCAGCGCCGAGACCGCGAGGAAGGTTTCACGCCAGCCGAAATGCTGACCGATGAACGTGCCCAGCGGTACGCCGGTGACCAGCGCCACGGTGAGGCCGGTGAACATGATCGCAATCGCGCTGGCGGCTTTTTCCTTGGGCACCAGGCTGGTGGCGATGGTCGAGCCGATGGAAAAGAATACCCCGTGCGCCAGGCCCGTGACGATCCGCGCCAGCACCAGTGATTCATAACTGGGCGCCAGCCAGGCCAGCAGGTTGCCGAGGGTGAACAGCACCATCAGCGACAACAGCAACAGTTTGCGCGGGACTTTGCCGGTCAGGGCGGTCAGCACCGGCGCGCCAATGGCAACGCCCAGCGCATACAGGCTGACCAGCAGCCCGGCGGACGGCAGACTGACGCCGAGGTCGGCGCCGATGGTGGGTAGCAGGCCAACGATGACGAACTCGGTCGTCCCGATGGCGAAGGCGCTGAGGGTCAGCGCGAGCAAGGCAATGGGCATGACAGCACTCCGGTAGAGGTTTGAATGGAGCGCAGTGTCGGGGTTTGGCTCCTGCGGAAAAATACGGGGCCAGGTATTTGATATTTGCCGCTGACGCAAATATCCACAGTCTGCTGTGATCCCTGTGGTGAGGGGAATGCAGTGGGCACTGGGGTTATTCAGGCAAAAACCGAACTTGTCCGCCATTCACCGATCAGTTCCTTACTAGGTTCAGCCAAGAGGGATCGCAGTTTTGATCAAGTTCAGGATCGCCATTCTGCTGGGAGCGCTACTGTTTCTCGGCGCCAGCGAACTCGAAGCCGCTGCGCTGCCGGGGGTTCCGGCTGCCGCTGAAGAGCCGGCCAAACCCGAGCCGATTGTGCAGGGCGGTCTGCTCGGCGCGATCAGTTCGAGCATCGACGACGTGCAGGACAAACTCGACCTCAATGAACATCTGGTCGATGCCTGGCGCCTGCGTGCCGACCGCGCGGCGGACGAAGTCGACAAACTGGTCAACCAGCCGTCGAACCGGTCCGGCTGGAGCGTCGCCGGGGATTTCCTGATGTTGTCCGGCGTCTGGCTCGGCGCGTTTGCGCTGCTGACCGTGCTCGGCAGCCTGCTGGCCAAGCGGCTGAGTCAGGGCCGTTGGCTGCGGACCCGGCAGCGCAGTCAGGACCTGGTCGGCTACCTGCTGCCGTACACGCTGCCGGCGCTGATCTGTCTGCCGCTGACGCTGTACGTCAGCCACTTTCTGCAAGCCTCGGTGGGACGGGCGCTGGCGCTGTGTCTGGCGTACGCCACCAGCAGCGGTATTTTCTCCACTTCAATGTTGTTGTGCGTGGTGGTGATGTTCAACGTCGGGCACAAACGGCCTGCCGCGCGGATTATCCGCAACTACTGCCCGAAACCGCTGTTCCTGATCGGTTTCCTCGCGGCCCTCAGTGACGCGTTGACCAGCCCGCAGATCGCCCGTCAGCTGGGCGGCAACATCACCAGCAACGTCGCGGTGTTCACCGGGCTGATCGCCTCGATCATCTTCGGTCTGCTGGTGATTCGCCTGCGCCGGCCGGTGGCACATCTGATTCGCAACCGGCCGCTGGCCCAGCGCCTGAAGCAGCCGTCGTTGCAGGAGTCACTGCGGATTTTTTCCGGGCTCTGGTACTGGCCGATTGTGTTGATGGTGCTGGTCTCGGCAGTGAATCTGATCGGCATCGGCGAGGACAATCAAAAGGCTCTGCGCTGCGCGTTGTTCACCACGGTGTTGCTGATCGGCACGGTGTTCCTCAGCACCATCCTCCAGCACCTGTTCAAGTCGCGCAAAGCCGAAGCGATCCAGCGCAGCAGCGCTTACAAGGAACGCTTTCTCAGCCTGTTGCACGCCTTGCTGCGGATCGTCATTGCGGTTGCTTTCATCGATATTCTCGGGCGGATCTGGGGCGTTTCACTGCTCGAGTTCGCTCAGAGCAGTACGATCGGCCGGGCGATCAGCAACGCGTTGAGCAGCATCGGCCTGATCTTCCTCGTCACCTGGCTGTTGTGGGTGGTGCTCGACACGGCGATTCAGGAAGCGCTGAAACCACCGGTCAGCAAACGCTCGTCGCGCCAGCCCAGCACCCGGGTGAAAACCATCCTGCCGCTGCTGCGCAACGCAATCAAAATCATCCTGGTGGTGATCTGCGCGATCACCACCATGGCTAACCTGGGGATCAACGTCGCGCCACTGCTGGCCGGTGCCGGGGTGGTCGGTCTGGCCATCGGTTTTGGCTCGCAACAACTGGTGCAGGATGTGATCACCGGGCTGTTCATTATCATTGAAGACACGCTGTCGATCGGCGACTGGGTGGTGCTCGATTCCGGGCATGCCGGCACCGTCGAAGGCCTGACCATTCGCACCTTGCGCCTGCGTGACGGCAAGGGGTTTGTGCACTCGGTGCCGTTCGGTCAGATCAAGGCAGTCACCAACCAGTCACGCCAGTTTGCCTTCGCGTTTTTCTCGGTGCAGTTCACCTACGACACCGATGTCGACAAGGCCATCGAACTGATCCGCCAGACCGGCGATTCGATCCGTGAAGACCCGTTCCTCAAGTACAACCTGCAGGGGCCGCTGGATGTATTTGGCGTGGACAGGATGGACTTGAACGGCGTAGTGCTGACCGCGCAATTCCGTACCGTGTCGGGCGGGCAGTATGCGGTGAGCCGGGCGTTCAATCAGCGTTTGAAAAAGCTTGTGGATAACAGCGCCGAGGTGCATTTCGCGCAGACTTATCCACAGCAGGTTTTGTTGCCCAGGCGGCAGGGTGAGGGGGAATGGGTAGCGAGCGAGGTGCCACAAAAGTCGAGTACTTGATGGGCGGATTGTGTAGTGGGGTTTCCGGCCTCTTCGCGGGCAAGCCCGCTCCCACAGGGTTCTGGGTGATGTTGAAATAGTAGGCACACCAAAAATCATTGTGGGAGCGAGCTTGCTCGCGAAAGGGCCGGAACTGTCGACATCAATGCCGGATCAGCTTGCTACGCACCTGCTCCATGATTACCTGATCCAGCTCAGTCCAGAACACCTGCTTGCCGGCAATCTCGGCAGCAACCGGCAAACCATCTTGATACACCAGCCGATTACTCACCAACGCCGGCACTTTCGCCCCTGGCAACAACGTCCCTGCCAGGTTCAGCGGATCAACCCCGCACACCGCAACCAGACTGCCGTCATGCGCCCGCCGCCGTACCTCGCGCAGCAACGGAATCGCCTCGGTCAAGGCAAACTGCTCCCCCGCCAGACCACTGACAAAGCGCCCGCCGCGTATCTCGCCACGGGCCTCCAGCCGATGAAACGTGCGCAGCAATTCGCGCCAGCTCGGCAGCCAATCCGCTTCGCGCTCCAGCAGGCGCCAGAACACCACGCCATAGCGGCGCAGCAACGTCATGGCGACATGTTCGAGGGTTTCCGGTGACGCTATCTCAGCGCTTTCCTGCCGTGGCCCGCGGCGCAACAATGCCCAGCGCCCGGCATCGTCCATGCCACCGACAAACGCACCGCGCCCACGACGACTGCTGCGTTGCTGGCGCTTGCTCGCCGGGGTGATCAAGGCGCGCAAGCCGGCGAAGCTGTCGGCGTTTACCAGGCCGGCGCCGACCAGTTCCTGCAAGGCGATTTCCAGCTCGGTGCGCAGCAGATGCGCCTCGTGAATCAGCTCATCGAAAAACAGCGCGCCGTGCTGACTCAGCGCCTCATAAACCTTTTGCGTTTTGGGCGACAGTTCACTGACCGGCGTCTGCTCGGCCAGCGCACCCCACAAGCCGACCTGACTGCGCGGCAGCAGCACAATCGGCGTACTGCGCAACGCCGTGCCGCTGACTTTCTGTCGGGCGCTGAGGCGCGTCCACACCAGTTTGCCGTTGCGACACAGCTCATCAAGCCAGCTCGGCGAATAATCTTTCAGACGCGCCGGGAGAAGGTCGCTGTCCCACGCCGAAGCCGCTGCCGGGTAACCTTCGAACTGGCCGACAATCGCCGGCAGCACCGCGTGCCCCTGACCGCGCGTAGCAGCGGACAGGTGCTGCCAGTCGAACAGAAAGCGCATGAAATCCTGCAACGCCACCGGCTCGATTTCCCGGCGCAGACGCTTGACCGTGTAGCGATGAATGCGCGCCAGCAGATGCCGTTCGCACCATTCTTCAACTGCTTCGCCCGGAGTGAAATGACCACGCAGCACATAGCCTTCGCGCTCCAGCCGGGCGAGCGCTTGTGCGACTTGTGCAGTGGGCAGCGCCAGCGGCTCGGCAATTGCCGGGAGCGGCAGCGGGCCGAACGCACCGAGCCGTGCGCGGACCACTTCGACCAGCGCGTCCTCGAAGGTCCACGGCTCGTTGAAGCCGGGCAGAGCCTCCTGCGGCGGGTGTAGCGTGGCGTGTGGATAAAGCGCCTGCAGGCAGGTCAGGCGTTCGCGTGCCAGCCACAACGAGCCAGGCTGTGGATGTGTAGTGACTGTGAGGCCGTCTTCGCGAGCAGGCTCGCTCCCACAGTTGACGGTGTTCCAACGGGCGGAACGCGGTTGAATGTGGGAGCGAGCCTGCTCGCGAAGCGTTTCTTTTGCCGTTACTGGCGGAACGGCCAAGCGGCAGGCGCGACCGCTCGCAGTCAGCGCGTCAAGCCATTCGCGCCAGTGTTCGCCAGCCTGAACTTCAAGGTCGCTGACGCACGCCAGGCTCATCAGCGCCTCGTGCATTTCATCGACGTTGGCCGGCGTCGGCCACGCTTCCTCGCGCACCGCGTTGATGGCGTCGGCGTCCAGTGCCCCGAGATCATCGGTGGATTGCGGATCGCTCCAGCGTCGGTTGATCACCGCTTGGGTGCGGCGTTCTTCCAGCGGCGCATCGTCGAGAAAACTGTACGGCCGCGCGCTGAGAATTTCCGCCGCCAGCGGCGATGGTGCCGGCAGATCGCGGCTGATCAACCGCACCTCGCCACGCTCCATGCGCCGCAGCAGCGTGAGCCAGCCGTCGCTGTCCATGGCCTCGTGCAGGCAATCGTCGAGGGTCTGTTCCACCAGCGGATGCTCGGGAACCTCCCGCTCGCCGGCTAGGTTTTCCAGGCAGGCGATCTGATCGGGGAACACGCTGGCGATCAGGTCTTCGCTTTTCATCCGCTGCAATTGCGGCGCAACTTTGCGCCCGCCGGTAAAACGCGGCAACGCCAGCGCGACCCCGGCATTCCAGCGCCAGCGCACGCCGAACAACGGCGCGTCGAGAATTGCCTGAATCAGGATGTGCTCGGCGCTGTTGCTGTGCAGGTACCGCCAGACATCATCCAGTTCGAAACTGTGGCTGGTGGACAGCGACAGGACAATCGCGTCTTCGCTGGCGGCTGCCTGCAACTCGAAGTTGAACGTGCGGCAGAAACGCTTGCGCAAGGCCAGGCCCCAGGCGCGGTTGATGCGGCTGCCGAACGGTGAATGGATGATCAACTGAGTACCGCCGGACTCATCGAAAAACCGCTCCATCAGCAGCGTGTCCTGCGAGGGCAGGGCGCCGAGGGTCAGGCGAGCGCGGGCGAGATACTCCACCAGTTGTTCGGCGCTGGCACGGTTCAGGCCGAGGGTTGCGGTCAGCCAGTCGAGCGCCGGTTGCAGATCGCCGGGGCGGACGCCAAGCAGCTCGTCGAGGGTCGCTTGCAGGCGCGCCACCGCCGCCGACAATTCATCGCTGCGCCCCGGGGCTTCGCCGAGCCAGAACGGAATGGTCGGCGGCTGGCCCTGGGCATCCTCGACCCGCACCTTGCCGGTTTCCACCCGCAGGATGCGGTAGGAGGTGTTGCCGAGCTGGAACACATCACCGGCGATGCTTTCCACGGCGAAGTCTTCATTGACGCTGCCGATGTTCAGACCCTGCGGTTCGAGCAACACGCTGTAGTCGGCATTGTCGGGAATGGTGCCGCCACTGGTCACGGCGGTCAGTTGCGCGCCACGGCGGCCGCGCAGCGTGCGGCTGACGGCGTCGCGGTGCAGGTAGGCGCTGCGGATGCCCTGACGACCGTTGTAGCCTTCGGCGAGCATCGTCAGCAGCGCCTGATAGTGTTTTTCGTCGAGATCGCGGTACGGCGAGGCTTGGCGAAACAGCGCCAGCAGCGCATCTTCCGCCCATTCCCGGCAACTGACTTCGGCGATGATCTGCTGCGCCAGTACATCCAGCGGCGCTTCGGGTATGTGCAGGGTGTCGAGTTCGCCACGGCGCACGCAGTCGAGCAGCGCGGCGCACTCGATCAGGTCGTCGCGGGTGGTGGCGAACAAGCGGCCCTTGGGCGTGCCGCCGACCTGGTGCCCCGAGCGACCGACTCTTTGCAGAAACCCGGCAATCGAACGTGGCGAGGATATTTGGCAGACCAGGTCGACTTCACCGATATCGATGCCCAATTCCAGCGAAGCGGTGGCGATCAGCACTTGCAGCTCGCCGCGCTTGAGCCGCTGTTCGGCGTCGAGACGGGATTCCTTGGCCAGGCTGCCGTGGTGCGCGGCGACGGCGTGTTTGCCAAGGCGTTCGCTGAGGTGTCGGCTCAGGCGTTCGGCCAGGCGCCGGGTATTGACGAAAATCAGCGTGGTGCGATGTTCGCGGGCCAGTTCGGCGAGCCGGTCATAAACCAGTTCCCAAACATCGTTGGCCATCACTGCCGACAACGGCACCGGCGGCACTTCGATGCCGAGGTCTCGGGGGCGAGCGTGGCCGATGTCGATGATCTCGCAGGGGCGATCAGTCCCGACCAGAAACCGCGCCACGGCCTCGATCGGCTTTTGTGTGGCGGACAAGCCGATGCGGGTCAAGGGTTCGGCGCACAGCGCCTGCAGGCGCTCGAGGCTTAGCGCCAGATGACTGCCGCGTTTGCCGGCCGCGATGGCGTGGATCTCGTCGATGATCACCGTGCGTGTGTTGCCGAGCATTTTGCGTCCGGATTCGGAGCCGAGCAGCACGTACAGCGATTCCGGCGTGGTTACCAGAATGTGCGGCGCACTTTTGCGCATGGCGGCGCGGTCTTTCTGTGGCGTGTCGCCGGTGCGCACTGCCGTGGTGATCTGCAATTCGGCCAGGCCCATCTGGCGCAACTGCTCGCTGATTCCGGCCAGCGGATTTTGCAGGTTGATGCGGATGTCGTTGGACAGCGCCTTGAGCGGTGAAACGTAGACCACCAGGGTTTCGTCGGGCAGGCCCTCGGGGTTTTCCAGGCCACGGTGGACGAGGTCGTCGAGCACCGCGAGAAACGCGGTGAGGGTTTTACCGGAGCCGGTGGGCGCGGCGATCAGCGTCGAGCGGCGCTGGCGGATCAATGGCCATGCACGGGCCTGGGCGGCGGTGACCGACGGGAAGGTGCTGCTGAACCAGGCGCTGACGGCGGGGTGAAAGCCTGCCAGGGCGGCGTCCTTGGGGATGGGCAGATTCATGCTCAAGTTATGCGGGTGGGCGCGACAAGATGCAAGTACCGCTGGGGAGCTGCGCTGTTCATCAGGGCCTCATCGCTGGCTTGCCAGCGATGGAGCCAGTTGATTCAGCACAATTCCCGGCGATCTACACTTTACGGGTGACGGTTGCGCACTAAACCCGCAAAATGCAACGATTCCGGCAATTATCGATGACGGTGTCACCCGCACCGTCGCTAAAGCCATCGTTCCAATCAGACTGGGCCTGCTGACTCTATGCGAATGCGCCTTATGTTACTGGGCGGCGGAAATGCCCTTGGGCAGGCGCTGATTCGCCTCGGTGCGGAAGAAGACATCGGTTTCCTCGCCCCCCGCCCGCCAGAAGACGGCTGGGATGCCGCGAGCCTGACGCAACTGCTCGACGATACCCGTCCGGATGCGTTGATCAACCTCGCCTACTATTTCGACTGGTTCCAGGCCGAGACGGTCAGCGAAAGCCGTCTGGCCGGCCAGGAACGCGCCATCGAGCGGCTGGCCGAACTGTGCCAGCACCACAACATCATTCTTGTGCAACCGTCCAGTTACCGGGTGTTTGACGGTTCGCGGGCGACTGCCTACAGCGAAAAAGACGAGCCGGTGCCGCTGGGCCTGCGCGGCCAGGCGCTGTGGCGCATCGAGCAAAGTGTCCGCGCGACCTGCCCGCAACACGTGTTGCTGCGCTTCGGCTGGCTGCTCGATGACAGCCCTGAAGGCACCCTCGGACGCTTCCTCGCCCGCGCCGAACAGCCGGATGAATTGCTGATGGCCGATGATCGCCGGGGCAATCCGACCCCGGTGGACGATGCGGCGCGAGTGATCATTTCGGTGCTCAAGCAACTCGATTGCGCGGCGCCGCTGTGGGGCACTTACCATTACGCCGGCCACGAGGCGACCACACCGCTGGCGCTCGGCCAGGCGATTCTGACCGAAGCACGCAGCCTGCATCCGCTGGCGATCGAAGCACCGACCGCTCAGGCCCATGCCGCGCGGCCGGATGCCGCCGAGGAACCGCAGCACGCGGTCCTCGCCTGCAAGAAAATTCTGCACACTTTCGGGATCAAGCCTCGCGCCTGGCGCGCCGCACTCCCGGCTTTACTGGATAGGTTTTATCGTCATGGCTGAAGGCCCTGTTTTAATCACCGGCGGCGCCGGTTTCATCGGCTCGCACCTGACGGATGCATTGCTCGCCACCGGCCATTCGGTGCGGATTCTCGATGATCTGTCGACCGGCAAACGCGCCAACCTGCCGCTGGACAACCCGAAGGTCGAACTGATCGTCGGTGACGTCGCCGATGCCGCGCTGGTCGCGCAGGCCATGCAAGGCTGCAGCGCCGTTGCGCATTTGGCGGCAGTCGCTTCGGTGCAGGCGTCGGTGGACGATCCGGTGAAGACGCATCAGAGCAACTTCATCGGCACCCTGAATGTCTGCGAAGCCATGCGCCAGGCCGGGGTCAAGCGTGTGCTCTACGCGTCGAGCGCAGCGGTATACGGCAACAATGGCGAAGGCGAGTCGATTGACGAAGACACGCCAAAAGCCCCGCTGACTCCGTATGCCTCGGACAAACTGGCCGGCGAACACTACTTCGATTTCTATCGTCGCCAGCATGGTCTGGAGCCGGTGATCTTCCGCTTCTTCAACATCTTCGGCCCACGCCAGGATCCGTCCTCGCCGTATTCCGGGGTCATCAGCATTTTCAGCGAGCGGGCACAGAAAGGTCTGCCGATCACCGTGTTCGGCGATGGCGAGCAGACCCGCGACTTCCTCTATGTCGAGGATCTGGTCGACGTGCTGGTGCAGGCAATCGACAAGCCTGAAGTGGAAGTGGGCGCGATGAACGTCGGCTGGAATCAGGCGATGAACCTCAAGCAGATGTTGCAAACGCTGCAGGAAGTGGTCGGCGAACTGCCACCGGTCAGCTATGGCCCGGCGCGCGCCGGCGACATCCGTCATTCGCGGGCGAACAACGCGCGTTTGCTGCAACGTTTCAAGCTGCCAGAGCCGACGCCGATGCGTGTGGGGCTGGCGCGGTTGCTGGGACGCTAAATCGAAAAAACAAAAAAGGCGCCTTTGCAGGCGCCTTTTTTGTGGGCGGGGTATCGCTTTGACGCTTGTGCAATCCCTGTGGCGAGGGAGCTCGTCGAATCGTCGCACCGTCCCGCTCGACTGCGCAGCAGTCGCAAATTCAGTCAACGCGGTTTTTCTGAAGCACCGCTTTTGCCTTGTTCAGGGCTGCTTCGCAGCCCAGCGGGAGCAAGCTCCCTCGCCACATTAGCCCGCATTCACCACCACGCGAATGTTCGAATGTTGCTTAGAACTTGTAGCCCAGACCCACCATGTACACAAACGGATCGACATCAACATTCACCTTGGCACGGGTGCCCGGTGCCACGGCGTTGTTCTCGACGGTGGCGCGAGTATCGATGTCGATGTAGCGCACCTGGGCGTTGAGCATGATGTTGTCGGTCAGCATGTAGTCGGCGCCGACCTGCCAGGCCAGGCCCCAGGAGTTTTTCGCTTTGAAGTTGCTGAAGCCGTTGGACTGGGCTTCGCTGCCGACGTGCTCGTCGTAGATCCAGGTGTAGTTGATGCCGCCGCCGATGTAAGGCTGGAACGGCGATTTCGCATCCAGCGGGTAGTACACGACGCTGAGGGTGGGCGGCAGGTGTTTCAGGGTGCCGAGTTTGCCGTTGGCCGCTGGCAGTGCGGTGCCTTTGATTTTTACGTCATGCTCGAACGGCGAGGCGGCCAGCAACTCGATACCGATGTTGTTGGTCAGCATGTAAGCGAAGTTCAGACCCAGTTGGGTGTCGCTGCTCATGGTCGCCTTGCCGCCCAGGTTGGTGCCGCTCAACGGACCCTGATCGACTTTGACGCTGGAGCTGTCGGCCTTCGGGTTGACGGTGATCGCACCGGCGCGAACGATGATGTCACCGGCTTCGTGGGCGTGGGCGAGCGGGGCTGCGAGCGCGACTGCAAACAGCGAGGCGCTGAGCAAGGACTTGTTCATGGGAGCTCCAAAAGGACGTTAAAAATGTCTGATGTCCTATGGTA
The DNA here is from genome assembly GCF_022368695.1 of Pseudomonas sp. Y5-11. Classification (NCBI taxonomy): domain Bacteria; kingdom Pseudomonadati; phylum Pseudomonadota; class Gammaproteobacteria; order Pseudomonadales; family Pseudomonadaceae; genus Pseudomonas; species Pseudomonas sp. Y5-11. Next base: position 6,472,971 of record NZ_CP058974.1, on the reverse strand, counting down.
TGAAGCCAACTGATACGGTCTTTTGACTCAGCTCAATGAAACAGTGATGCCCCGGTTTTTTGTGGAACCTTGGCCGGCCCCTTCGCTGGCAAGCCAGCTCCCACAGGTTTCGTTGGTGTTCAAAAAATCGGTGAACGACTCGATCACTGTGGGAGCTGGCTTGCCAGCGAAGGGGCCATTAAAAACATCACAGAAGTGCCGGAACTACTCCGGCAGCTCATACACATAAATCTTGTCCGCCGCCATCTGATACCCGGCATCCGCCAGTTCGCTGGTGGACGCCTTGACCTGCAGCGGTCCCTCGACCCAGTACGGCTGATACAGCTCGTCGAGCTTCACGCCCAGCTCGCTTTTCACATGCACGATCTGGTTCGACGGCGGTGGCGGCACGTGGATGCAGGCGCCGAAGTACGGCACCAGCAGGAAGTCGGTGGTGCGTCCTTCTTCATTGACTTCCAGCGGCACGATGTAGCCCGGCAGGCGGATGTTCTGCCCGTCGAGACTTTGCACGACCGGCGCGTTGGGCATGTCCTGTTTTGCCGCTGGCGCCGACTCGGCGGAGAGCGCGTCGCCCATCTTCGACAGGTCGTGCAACGGCGTCATGTTCGGCACCTCCGGCGCGGCGTCCGGCGGGATCATCTCCGACCAGGTCAGGTCTTTCGGTGCCGCTGCCCACACGGGCAGGGCGACCAGCAACAGCAGCGCAAGCACAGCGCGGGGCATGGTGAACATCCTCATAAACGGATCGACAGGCCATCGGCCAGGGATTGGCGATACGCGCGCCAGGCCGGCACGCTGCCCATCAGCAGCGCGGCCGCCAGAATGCCACCGAGCAGCGTCCATTCATACTCGCTCGGCCACGCCAGCGGCAGATACAGCCCGTAATTGGCCTGCACGTAACCCTGCGCGGCGGCGATGCCGAGGTACAGCAACGCCAGTCCGGCGATTACGCCGGTCAGTGCCAGCGCGAAAGCTTCCAGCACCAGCAGACTTGCGATGTGCCACGGTCGCGCACCGACCGAACGCAAAATCGCCATCTCCCGGCGGCGCTCGTTAAGGCTGGTGAGAATCGCCGTGAGCATGCCGATCAACCCGGTCAGCACCACGAACAGCGAGACCACAAACAGGGCCTTTTCAGCGGTGCTCATCAGGCTCCACAGCTCCTGCAAAGCCACGCCCGGGAGGATCGCCAGCATTGGCTCGCCCCGGTATTCATTGATCTCGCGTTGCAGGGCGAAGGTGGAAATCTTGCTGTTGAGGCCGAGCATGAACGCGGTGATCGCCTGTGGCGTCAGGTCCATGTTGCGTGCCTGATCCGCCGTGATCCGACCGTTGCCGCGTGCCGGCACGCCGTTGTGCCAGTCGATGTGAATCGCCTCCATGCCGCCGAGGCTGATGTGCAGCGTGCGATCTACTGGCGTGCCGGTGCGCTTGAGAATGCCGACCACGGTGAACGGTTTGTCATCGTGCTTGACCAGACTGATCGCCGCTACGCCGTGGGCCAGCACCAGTTGGTCGCCGAGCTTGTAATGCAGCGCTTCGGCGACTTCGGCGCCGAGCACCACTTCGAACGGATCGGTGGCAAACGCCCGGCCATCAGCCAGTTCCAGGTGCTGCTGACGACCGTATTGGTAATGCTCGAAATAGGCTTCGGTGGTGCCCATCACCCGGTAGCCGCGATGGGAGTCGCCGAGGGACATCGGGATCGCCCACTTTACCTTCGGGTTGCTGGCGAAATGTTCGAAGCTGTCCCAGCGAATGTTGTTGGTCGCGTTGCCGATGCGGAACACCGAGTACAGCAGCAGGTTCACCGAACCGGAGCGGGCGCCGACGATCAGGTCGGTGCCGCTGATGGTGCTGGCGAAACTGGCTTTGGCCTCGGTGCGCACGCGCTCGACCGCAAGCAACAGGCACACCGACAGGGCAATGGCGAACGCGGTGAGCAGGGCGGTGAAGCGGCGGTTGGCCAGGCTGGCCATGGCCAGACGAAACAGATACATCTCAGACCTCGGCAGACGTGGCGGCGCGATTGAGCTCGGCCAGGGACAGGTGACGGTCGAACAGCGGCGCCAGGCTCTGGTCGTGGCTGACGAACAACAGGCTGGAGCCGGCCTCGCGGCATTCGGCGAACAACAGACGAATGAAGTTTTCCCGGGCGTCGTAATCCAGCGCCGAGGTCGGTTCGTCGGCGATCACCAGTTCCGGCTGGCCGATCAACGCACGAGCGGCGGCGACCCGTTGCTGCTGACCGATCGACAGCGAATCGGCGCGACGGCCGAGGATGCTTTCATCCTTCAGACCCAGGTGGGCGAGCAGGGTGGCGGCAGCCTGGTCGACGCTGCCGTGGCGCTGTTTCGCCCGCTCGGCACGCAGCCTGGAGAAGTGGCAGGGCAACTCGACGTTCTCGCGTACCGAAAGAAACGGCAGCAGGTTGAATTGCTGGAAGATGTAGCCGGTGTGATCGACACGAAAGCGGTCGCGGGCGCCGGCACCGAGTTCGGTCAGTTCCTGGCCGAGCAGGCGAATGCTGCCGCGCCCGGGCTTCTGCACGCCACCGAGCAGGCCGAGCAGGGTGGTTTTGCCACTGCCGCTGGGGCCTTTGAGGAACAGGGTTTCGCCGGGCTCCAGGCGAAACGCCGGGATGTCCAGCAGCGGCGGGTGGCCGGGCCAGTTGAAGCCCAGGTCGGACAGTTCGATGAGTGCTTGGGTCATGGCACCAGTTTCATGTTTGATCACGGGCCCGTGTAGGAGCTGCCGAAGGCCGCGATCTTTTGATCCTGTTTTTAAAGGCAAGATCAAAAGATCGCGGCCTTCGGCAGCTCCTACAGGGGATATTTCAGGCAATCAGAATTTCAGGGCGGCAGCCTTGGCGGTCACTTCGGTGCCTTGCTGGCCGCTCGGGCCGATCAGTTGTACCTGAATTTTCTGGGTCGCCGGGAAGGTATTGAAGAGGTTCGCCAGATCCAGGGTCTTCAAGGCGCCCGGGGTGGCGCAAGTGAATTGGTAGTGGGCGTGGATTTCGCTGTGATCGTGGTGATGCGCTTCACCGCCCTTGGCATCTTCGTCGTGGTCATCATCGTCATGCTCGTCGGCAGCCGGCTTGTCGCCGAACAGCGGGCTTTCCAGTTCTTGGCTGGTGACTTTGCACCCGGCGGCGGTTGGCAGGCTGAACAGCGCCAGCGGGTTTTCCAGTTTCGTGCGTGCGGCGGCGACCTTGGCCTTGTCGGTGTCGCTGGTGGCGGCATGTTCGAAGCCCACCAGGTTCATCGCCGGGCTTTCCAGTTCCAGCTCCAGGGTCTGGCCGTCGAGTGCAGCATTCAGGCGGCCGACGCCATGTTCGTGGGCACCGAGGCTGCCGTGCTCGTGGTCGTGATCGTGCTCATCGGCGGCATGGGCGATGGCCAGCGGCAACAGGGCAAACGGCAAAGCGAGGAGCAGACGACGCATGGCGGTCTCCGGGAAGTAAAGTGAAGAGTTTGTTATGTAATCTTATAACGAAAGTGCGCAGAGTTTGCCCGTGCGCTTGGCGTTGCACAAGTCCCGTGGGAGCATGCAGGTCAGAAATGTGCAGGAGCGAAGCAGATGTTGCGGATACGCGGAACCGTTGGCGCGACGCCGGTGGATTTGACGGTGGAACTGGATGACAGTGATTGGGCGAAGCTCGGCGCAGCCCTTGGCGCGCAGCCGCAGGGTGATCAGCCTGAAGCGGCATTGAGCACGCCGGCAGCGAAACCACTGAACCAGGACGATGCGTTGTGGCAGGTCGCGCAGGGTCTGTTGCGCAAGGCCGGGCAGCTCAGCGGGCCGGATCTGCTGGAGCAGCTTGAGGGATTGACTGGCAGCGCCTCGGCGGGCAAGCGCTTGCTGGTGCGCTTGCGCCACAGTTCACAGGTGAAAGTGGCGAGCGGCGGCGATACACCGCTTTACAGTTGGATCGAGTGAAACGAAAAAGATCGCAGCCTGCGGCAGCTCCCACAGTTTCATCCATGTTTTGCGGATGAACCTGTAAGAGCTGCCGCAGGCTGCGATCTTTTGATCTTAATAAAGCGCAGCAAACACCTTACGGCGGTATGCAGTCACCAGCGGATGATCATTGCCCAACAGTTCGAACACCTGTAGCAAGGTCTTGTGCGGCAGGCCTTCACCGTAGCTGCGGTTACGGATGAACAGCTTGAGCAAGGCCTCCAGCGCCGCTTCGTATTGCTGACGCGCCAGTTGCTGGATCGCCAGTTGATACACCGCTTCGTCGTCCTGCGGATCTTTGGCCAGACGCGCCTTGAGGTCGGCAGCATCCGGCAGGTCGCGGGCCAGGCCAAGGAATTTGATCTGCGCTTTGGCGCCGGCCAGTGCAGCCTTGTGCTCATCGCTCTTGACTGCGTCGAGCACGGTTTGCGCCTCACCCAGTTCGCCGCGTTCGGTCAGGCAGCGGGCGTAGAGGATCAGCGCTTTGGCGTTGCTGTTGTCTTCGGTGAGCATCACTACCAGCGCGGCTTCTGCTTCCGCGTAACGACCTTCATCGAACAGTGCCTGAGCCTGTTCGAACGGATCGGCGGCGGCCGGCGGCGGCATCTGCACATGCGGTTCGAGCAGGGCACGCACGGCCGACTCCGGCTGCGCACCGGCAAAACCGTCGACCGGTTGGCCGTCCTTGAACAGCACCACGGTCGGCAGGCTGCGAATGCCGAAGCGGGCGACGATGTCCTGTTCGATGTCGCAGTTGACCTTGGCCAGCAGCAGTTCGCCCTGATAGCTCTCGGCAATCCCTTGCAGCATCGGCATCAACGCCTTGCACGGCGCACACCATTCGGCCCAGAAATCCACCAGCACCGGTTTGTTGAAGGAAGCTTCGATCACCGACTGGTCGAAATCGGCAGTCGTGGCGTCGAAGATGTACGGCGTTTGCTGACTCATGGGGGATCTCGTAAAAGCGTGGATGGGGCAACTATACGGCTTGGCGGGGTGTGGCCGGAAGCGGTCAGTCTTTGAGAGGTGTGTTGCCTGCCAGAATGCTTTCGCGAGCAGGCTCGCTCCCACATTTGGAATGCGTTACCCCTGTGGGAGCGAGCCTGCTCGCGAAGCTTTTAGTCACGCCGCGCATGGTAAAGACTGACATGTCTGAACTCTTCCGGCTCCGCCAGATCCGGCAAGGTCATCGCCTCAAGCATTTCGATCCGCTCATACAGCGGATGACGAAAGTCCCGAACCCGCGAATCCGCCACCAGCGCCTCACGGCCACGGCTGAGAAATGCATCGAGTAGCGGCAGGTTCTCGCGGTCGTAGAGCACGTCCGCCACCAGAATCAGGTCGAAGCGATCAGCCTCGGCAAAGAAGTCCGTCGAATAACTCATCTGCACATCATTGAGTTCAGCGTTGGCCCGACACGCAGCAATCGCCAGCGGATCCAGATCACAGGCCACCACTTCCAACGCCCCGGCCTTGACTGCCGCAATCGCGGCGATCCCGGAGCCGGCGCCGAAATCCAGCACCCGCTTGCCACGCACCCACTCGGGAAACTCCGCCAGATAACGCGCCACCGCCAGGCCGCTGGCCCAGCAGAAGCTCCAGTAGGGCGGTTCGTGGAGGATGCGCCGGGTTTCATCCGGGCTGAATTCACGGTCCATGTTGTCGCCGTCGATCAGCCACAACTGCAAATCGGTGCCCGGCAATCCGCAGGCCTTGAGCCGCGCATCACCGAGCAATTCACCCAGCGCCTGTTGCAGCTCGAGCGGTACGGTCATGGTGCTTTGACAAATTGCAGCTGGCCCAGCGCCTGAGTAGTCGGCTGAGTAATGGTTTGCGATGGCAGGTGCAGGATCAACTGGCCCGATTGCGTGGCACGACCGCGCAGTTCAACCCGTGCGCCAGCCGGAAAGGCTTCCGGATTGAAGCGCAGGCGGAACGGCAGGATCTGGTTGTTGCCAATCAGGCTGGAACTGGCGAGCAATTGTTGCGGACGCGATTTTTCATCGATCACCAGCAGCGCCAGTTCGACTTCGGCCCCGGCCGGCACGCCTTGCAGGGTACCGCTGAGTTCCCGTTGATAGGCAGGCAGCGGACCCAGGTCGGCGGCTTCTTTGGCTTTTTTCTGCGCCTGTTGCGGCGCCGGGCCTGGTGTTGGCGGTTGCGGTTTGGGTTTATCGCTACCGCAGGCCACCAGCAGGGCGAAAAGACTGAGCAAAACGAGCGGTCGTAGCGACATTGGCAGCTCCAGAAAATGAAATCCGTGGATCAAACGATCATGGCAGTCTGTATACCGCAAACCCTATGGCTTGTCTTGCCACCGGGATGCGCTACCATGGCCCTCCCTTTTTTTGTTGCCAGCCACCATGCACTGTCCCTTCTGCGGTGCCAACGACACCAAGGTCATCGACTCGCGTCTGGTCGCCGAGGGCGAACAGGTGCGCCGCCGGCGTGAATGCCTGGCCTGCGGCGAACGTTTCACGACATTCGAGACGGCCGAACTGGTGTTGCCGCGCCTGATCAAAACCGACGGCAGCCGCCAACCGTTCGACGAAGAAAAACTCCGCGCCGGCATGCAACGCGCCCTGGAGAAACGTCCGGTGAGCGTCGAGCGTCTCGAATCCTCCCTGGTCCACATCAAGCACAAGCTGCGCGCCACCGGCGAGCGCGAGGTCAAATCCCTCGTGGTCGGCGAACTGGTGATGGCCGAGCTGCAAAAGCTTGATGAAGTCGCCTATATCCGTTTCGCTTCGGTTTACCGACGCTTTCAGGACCTCAACGAATTCCGCGAAGAGATCGACCGCCTCGCCCGCGAACCGGTGAAAGAATGACCAGCGCCGCCGAGCAGGCGATCCTTGACGCCCGTTTCATGGCCCGCGCGCTGGAACTGGCGCGCAAGGGCCACTACACCACCCATCCCAATCCCCGGGTTGGCTGCGTGATCGTCAAGGACGGGCAGATTGTCGGCGAAGGCTTTCACGAGCGTGCCGGCGAACCCCACGCTGAAGTCCACGCCTTGCGCGCAGCCGGTGAGCTGGCCCGGGGCGCCACGGCTTACGTGACCCTTGAGCCGTGCAGCCACCATGGCCGCACGCCGCCGTGCGCCGATGCGCTGGTAAATGCCGGAGTTGCCCGGGTGGTCGCCGCGATGCGCGATCCGAATCCGCAGGTCGCCGGACGTGGCTTGCAGCGCCTGGCCGATGCCGGCATCGCCACCGAAAGCGGCGTGCTGGAAGCCGAAGCACGTCAACTCAATCAAGGTTTTCTGAAGCGCATGGAACACGGCTTGCCGTTCGTGCGGGTCAAGCTGGCCATGAGTCTCGACGGTCGTACGGCGATGGACAGTGGCGAAAGCCAATGGATCACCGGCCCGGCTGCGCGTTCCGCCGTGCAGCGTCTGCGCGCGCAGGCTGCTGTGGTGCTGACCGGGGCCGACACCGTGCTGGCCGACGGTGCGCGCCTGACCGTGCGCGCCGACGAACTGGGTCTGGATGCGGAACAAACCGCACAGGCCATGAGCCGTCCGCCGCTGCGGGTGCTGATCGATGGGCGTCTGCGGGTGCCGCTGGATGCGCCATTCTTCAAGGCCGGCCCGGCGCTGGTCGCCACCTGCATGGCGGTCGAAGAGCAATACGCCAATGGCCCGGAATGCCTGATTGTGCCGGGTGATGACGGTCAGGTCGATCTGCATCAACTGCTCATCGAACTGGCCAACCGCGGCGTCAACGAAGTGCTGGTCGAGGCCGGCCCGCGTCTGGCCGGCGCGTTCGCGCAGCGTGGTCTGGTCGACGAGTTCGTGATCTTCATCGCCGGCAAGTTTCTCGGTTCCACGGCGCGGCCGCTGCTGGACTGGCCGCTGGCCTATATGAAGGACGCTCCGGAGCTGAAAATCACTGAAATCCGCGCGGTTGGCGATGACTGGCGAGTCACTGCGACGCCAGTCGTTTCGGCGAGCGTATAATTCCCGGCCATCGCCTTAGCGCTGGCTTCGTTCTCAAGGAGAACCCCATGTTTACCGGCATCATCGAATCCATCGGCAGTATCCGTGCACTGACCCCCAAGGGCGGTGATGTGCGGGTGCATGTCGAAACCGGCAAGCTCGACCTGAGCGACGTCAAACTCGGCGACAGCATCGCCGTCAACGGCGTGTGCCTGACCGCGGTTGAATTGCCGGGCAACGGTTTTGCTGCTGACGTCAGCCGCGAAACCCTCGATTGCACTGCGATGAATGACCTGAAAAGCGGCAGCCCGGTCAATCTGGAAAAAGCCCTGACCCCGACCACCCGTCTCGGCGGGCATCTGGTCAGCGGTCACGTCGACGGTGTCGGCGAAGTGGTGTCGCGCAGCGACAATGCCCGCGCCGTGGAATTTCGCATTCGTGCGCCGAAAGAGCTGGCCAAGTACATCGCCCATAAAGGCTCGATCACCGTCGACGGCACCAGCCTGACCGTGAACGCGGTGGATGGCGCCGAATTCCTGCTGACGATCATTCCGCACACCCTGAGCGAAACCATCATGGCCTCCTACAAGCCAGGCCGCCGGGTGAACCTGGAAGTCGATTTGCTGGCGCGTTATCTGGAGCGTTTGCTGTTGGGCGACAAGGCTGCAGAGCCGACGTCCGGTGGTATCACTGAAAGCTTTCTGGCCGCCAACGGCTACCTCAAATCCTGACTGAAGGGGGTGCCTTGTGGCGCTCAATAGCATCGAAGAACTGGTTGAAGACATCCGCCAAGGCAAGATGGTCATCCTCATGGATGACGAAGACCGCGAGAACGAAGGCGACCTGATCATGGCCGCCGAATGCTGCAAGGCCGAGCACATCAACTTCATGGCCAAGCACGCCCGTGGCCTGATCTGCATGCCGATGAGCCGCGAGCGCTGCGAGCTGTTGAAGCTGCCGCTGATGGCGCCGCGCAACGGTTCCGGTTTCGGCACCAAGTTCACTGTGTCGATCGAAGCCGCCGAAGGCGTCACCACCGGTATCTCCGCCGCCGACCGTGCGCGCACCGTGCAAGCGGCTGCGGCCAAAGATGCCAAGGCTGAAGACATCGTCAGCCCGGGCCACATCTTCCCGCTGATGGCCCAGGCCGGCGGTACGCTGGCCCGTGCCGGCCACACCGAAGCCGCCTGCGACCTGGCGCGCATGGCCGGTTTCGAGCCAAGCGGGGTGATCTGCGAAGTGATGAACGACGACGGCACCATGTCCCGTCGCGCCGAGCTGGAAGCGTTTGCCGCCGAACACAACATCAAGATCGGCACCATCGCCGACCTGATTCACTACCGGATGATCCACGAACGTACCGTTCAGCGGATTGCCGAGCAGCCGCTGGACAGCGAACTGGGCCAATTCAACCTGGTGACCTATCGTGATTCGGTAGAAGGCGACGTGCACATGGCGCTCACGCTGGGCACCGTTTGCGCCGAGGAACCGACCCTGGTTCGCGTGCACAACATGGACCCGCTGCGCGACCTGCTGATGGTCAAGCAACCTGGCCGCTGGAGCCTGCGTGCCGCGATGGCTGCGGTGGCCGAGGCCGGCAGCGGTGTGGTGCTGTTGCTCGGGCACCCGCTTGATGGCGACGTGTTGCTGGCGCACATCCGCGAAACTGCTGATCAGGCGGCGGTGAAAAAACCGACCACCTACAGCATCGTCGGTGCCGGTTCGCAGATCCTGCGTGACCTCGGTGTGCGCAAAATGCGCCTGATGTCGGCGCCAATGAAATTTAATGCGATATCCGGTTTCGATCTGGAAGTTGTAGAATACGTGCCCTCCGAATAATGACCCGGTGAATTCGGCATTGTTGATGTAGATCCTTGTGGTGAGGGGATTCATCCCCGACGGGCTGCGTAGCGGCCCTATTTGGTTGGGACTGCTGCGCAGTCCATCGGGGATGAATCCCCTCGCCACAGGGTGTAGTCGAACAGCAATGCGGTGTTTCCGGTCATGAATTTGTGGCTAATATCACTGAGGGATGCGTACGAGACGCGTCCCGGCTCTTTAAGAGATCTGACGAATGACCCTGAAGACCATCGAAGGTACCTTCATCGCCCCTAAAGGCCGCTACGCTCTGGTAGTGGGCCGTTTCAACAGCTTCGTGGTTGAAAGCCTGGTCAGCGGTGCAGTTGATGCCCTGGTTCGCCACGGCGTGAGCGAAAGCGACATCACCATCATCCGCGCACCTGGCGCCTTCGAAATCCCGCTGGTTGCGCAGAAAGTCGCCCAGAAAGGCGAATTCGCAGCCATCATCGCCCTCGGCGCGGTCATTCGTGGCGGCACTCCGCACTTCGAATACGTGGCAGGCGAGTGCACCAAGGGTCTGGCCCAGGTGTCCATGGAGTTCGGCGTACCGGTCGCGTTCGGCGTCCTGACCGTTGATTCCATCGAGCAAGCCATCGAACGTTCCGGCACCAAGGCCGGCAACAAAGGTGCTGAAGCTGCCCTGTCCGCTCTGGAAATGGTCAGCCTGCTGGCGCAGTTGGAGGCCAAGTGATTAGCGACGATAGCGATCGTTTCAACCCGCGCGATCCGAAACCTGCGGATGCCGGCAAGCCATCGAAGAGCGCCAAGCGCCGCGAAGCTCGTCAGCTCGCGACTCAGGCCCTGTATCAGTGGCACATGGCCCGGCAATCGCTGAACGAGATCGAAGCGCAGTTTCGCGTTGATAACGATTTCACCGATGTCGATGGCGCCTACTTCCGCGAGATTCTGCACGGGGTTCCGCAGTTCAAGAGCGAAATCGACACCGCGCTCAAGCCGTGCCTGGACATCGAAATCGAAGAGCTGGACCCGGTTGAACTGGCGGTTCTGCGCCTGTCCACCTGGGAACTGCTCAAGCGCGTCGACGTGCCGTACCGCGTGGTGATCAACGAAGGTATCGAGTTGGCGAAAGTCTTCGGTTCGACCGATGGCCACAAGTTCGTCAACGGCGTGCTCGACAAGCTGGCTCCGCGCCTGCGTGAAGCTGAAGTGAAGGCATTCAAGCGCTGATACGCGCTTGAGACCTCATGGGCGAGTTTGAGCTGATCCGCAATTTCTTCGCCGCCGCGCCTTGTGCGCAGGGCGGCGAGGGCGTTGCTCTGGGGATCGGCGATGACTGCGCCTTGCTGGCGGTTCCCCCCGGGGAACAGCTGGCGATTTCCACCGATACGCTGGTGGCCGGCGTGCATTTCGCCGATCCCTGCGATCCGTTTCTGCTCGGTCAGCGCTCGCTGGCCGTCGCGGTCAGCGACCTGGCCGCCATGGGCGCCACGCCCGTTGCCTTTACCCTTGCCCTGACTGTGCCGACGGTGACCGCCGATTGGCTGCAAGCCTACGCCCGCGGTTTGAACCGCATGGCGCAGAGCTGCGGCATCGCGCTGGTCGGCGGTGACACCACGCGCGGGCCGTTGAGCCTGACGGTGACCGTATTCGGTCGCGTTCCGGTCGGGCAGGCCTTGACCCGCAGCGGCGCACAACCGGGCGATCTGCTCTGTGTTGGCGGTGAGCTGGGCAATGCCGCCGGTGCGTTGCCGCTGGTGCTTGGCCAGCGCGAGGCCGAAGCAGATATCGCCCAGCCGTTGCTCGATCATTACTGGTCGCCGCAACCGCAACTGGCGCTCGGTCAGGCCTTGCGTGGCAAGGCCACATCGGCCCTCGATATCTCTGACGGCCTGCTCGCCGACTGCGGGCATATCGCTCTGGCTTCGGGGGTTCGACTCGAAGTTGAACGCGAGCGCGTACCGTTGTCCGATGCTTTAGTGGCGTTTCTCGGTCAGCGTGGTGCCGAACGGGCAGCGTTGAGCGGCGGCGATGACTATGTGCTGGCCTTCACGCTACCGTCCGTCGAGTTGCCGGCGCTGCTGGCCGATGGTTGGCCGATCCATGTGATCGGGCGTGTGGCGCAGGGCCAGGGTGTGGTGCTGCTGGATCGCGAAGGCCACGATATCACCCCGCAAATCCGCGGTTATCAACATTTTCAGGAGACACCGTGACAGATCACCCGAAACAGGTTCCGGCCGAATTCGTTCCGCCGTCGGTCTGGCGCAATCCCTGGCATTTCCTCGCGTTCGGCTTTGGCTCCGGCACCTTGCCGAAAGCACCGGGCACGTGGGGTTCGTTAGTTGCGCTACCCTTTATCCCGTTGTGGCAGATGCTGCCCGACTGGGGTTACTGGCTGATGCTCGGGATCACTATGCTGTTCGGCTTCTGGCTGTGCGGCAAGGTTGCCGACGATCTGCGGGTGCACGACCACGAAGGCATCGTCTGGGATGAAATGGTCGGGATGTGGATCACCCTGTGGCTGGTGCCGGAAGGCTGGTACTGGTTGCTCGCGGGGTTCCTGATGTTCCGCTTCTTCGACATTCTCAAGCCATGGCCGATCCGCTGGATCGACCGGCATGTCCACGGCGGCGTCGGCATCATGCTCGACGACGTGCTGGCCGGCGTGTTCGCGTGGCTGGCGATGCAGGGACTGGTGTGGATTTTCGCCTGATCCGTATCGTCAGGGTTAAGTGAGGAAACGAGGGATGGCTCGACGCTGGCTGGCGCTTGTGTTTTTGACCTTGCTGGGCACTGTTGCCAGTGCGCAGGAAGCTGCGCCGACGCCCGCGGTCATCCATCTGGCCAGCGAAGACTGGGAAGACTACACCGCCGCCGACGGCCACGGCCTGGGCTGGGACGTGCTGCGCAAGGTGTTCGAACCGGCCGGGGTGAAGCTCGACATCCGCACTGAACCCTATACGCGCTCCGTAGGTCTGGCCGAGCGCGGCGAAGTCGATGCCTGCGTCGGTTCGTATAAAAACGAGGCCAGCGACCTGCTATACCCGCGCTGGAACTTCGACACCGATCACATCTACGCCCTGGGCCTGGCGAGCAATCCGTCACCGACCCCGGAGACCCTCGGCAACTATCGCCTGGCGTGGGTACGCGGTTACGACTATCAGGATTATTTGCCCAATGTGCGCAACTACAATGAGGTCGTGCGGCGTACCGGGATCCTGTCGATGCTCACCCACAACCGCGCTGACTATTACATCGATGCCTTGACCGAAATCGATTACGTGCTTGGCCGGGCCAAGGATCCGACGCAGTTTCGCAAGACGCCAATCGCCGAATTGCCGCTGTACCTGTGCTTCGCCGACACGCCGCAAGCGCGCACACTGATGGCGCTGTTCGACAGGCGCATGGAGCAACTGGTCAAGAGCGGGGAGCTGAGGCCGGTTTTCGAGCAGTGGAAGCAGCCGTATCCGTTTGAGACGCCCTGATGCGAACCCCTGTAGGAGCTGCGGCACGCTGCGATCTTTTGATCTTGAACCAATACAACCCGTCAAAAAGATCGCAGCCTCGTTTCACTCGACAGCTCCTGCAGGGATCCCGGTTGTCCGAGGAGTCATCAAACATTTTGATCGTTATGCCCGATAATTCAGCCTAAGCGTCTGCAGGAACCTGCTGTTACAATGCCGGCCTGCGAATCTTCAGACTTTTAGATCAGGAGCACACCGGTGCCTGTCGTTTTTGTCGCCGCTTCCAAGCTGCCAACGCCTTTTGCACAATTCACCATGCACGGTTTTCTCGATGAGGCCACCGGCCGCGAGCACGTTGTGCTGAGCCTGGGTGATTTCGCCGACGGTGCCCCGGTGCTCGGCCGGTTGCACTCTGAGTGCCTGACCGGTGACGCGCTGTTCAGCCAGCGCTGCGACTGCGGCTCGCAACTCGAAGCGGCACTCAAGGCCATCGCCCGTGAAGGCCGTGGCGTGCTGCTGTACCTGCGTCAGGAAGGTCGCGGCATCGGTCTGCTGAACAAGATCCGCGCCTACGAGTTGCAAGACGGCGGCGCCGACACCGTTGAAGCCAACGAACGTCTGGGGTTTGCCGCCGATCAGCGTGACTACGCCATGTGCCTGCCGATGCTCGAGCATCTGGGCGTGAAGTCGCTGCGTCTGATGACCAACAACCCGCGCAAGGTCAAAGCCCTGACCGACATGGGCATCGTCGTTGCCGAGCGTGTGCCGCTGCACACCGGGCACAACCCGCACAACAAACTGTACCTGGCAACCAAGGCCAGCAAGCTCGACCACATGATGGGCAACGAGCATCAGGGCGAGGTAGACCGCGCGTGACCCGCGGTCAGGTGCGACGCCGCCTGGCGGTCGACTGGTGGAAATATCTGGCGTTGGCGCTGCTGCCGCTGTTTGTCCTGAACCTGCTGTTCGGTCAGGGCGAGGGCATTGTGCCGGTGCTGACCATGCCATTGTTCATCGCCGGCGTTGCGTCGATGTTTGTCAGCCTGAAGTTCTTCGGGCGCTACAAACACGCGCTGATCACCACGCAGAAAGCCCTCGACACCCCTGATGAACCGGCGGCCTGGATTGCTTTGGCCACCCAGCGCCGTATTGCATTGCTCGCGGCATCGTTGCCGGCATGGATCGGTGCGCTGGCGGTGTTCGTCGGTCTTGAAGCCGTACCGCTGATGTTGCTGGCGCTGTCCACGGCCGTGCTGTTCTACCTCTACCGTATCCCGCGTCAACTCGGCTGATGCGCCGTCTGTGGCTGGCGGTTCTGCTGCTGGCCTGCGCCGGCCCGGTGCTGGCGAGTCTGCGGGTGGTCAGCCTCGCGCCTTCGCTGTCGGAAATCGTCGTTGAGCTGGATTCGGCGGACCTGCTGGTGGGCGTACTCGATGCTGGCGAGCGTCCTGCCGCCATTGCCGGTGTTCCCTCGGTGGGGCGCTATGGGCAACTCGACATGGAGCGCCTGCTCAGCCTCAAGCCTGATGTGCTGCTGTTGTGGCCCGGCAGTGTCGGCGCGGCGCAGCGCGACCAGCTCAAACGCCTGAACATCCCGACCTACGTCGCCGAACCGCACAATCTCCAACAGTTGTCAGCGCAGATCGAGACGATTGCCGCGCAACTCGGGCGACCTGAGCGTGGGAGGAAACTGGCGGCAGACCTGCGCCAGAAACTCGATGACCTGCGCCAGCGCTATCGTCGCGACACGCCGCTGAACGTGTTTTATCAAGTCTGGGACAAACCGCTGTACACCGTCGGTGGCGGGCAGATCATCAGCGATGCGCTTGAGGTGTGTGGCGCACGCAATGTGTTTGCCGACCTGAGTGTGCCCGCGCCGCAGGTGAGTATCGAGGCAGTGTTACAGCGCGATCCGCAGGTGATTCTGGCCGGTGATCAGGCGCAGCTGGACGCGTGGAAAGCCTGGCCGCAAGTGGCGGCGGTGAGGAGAGGACAATTGCTATTGGTCACGGATAAAGGCCTGGAGCGCCCAAGCGGCCAGATGATCGAAGCGACCGCCAGACTCTGCCAACTCATCCAGCCCCGCCGCTGACCTCTGTAGGAGCTGCCGAAGGCTGCGATCTTTTGATCTTGCTTGTGGCTGACTTGGAGTCGCTGAGGATCAAGATCAAAAGATCGCAGCCTTCGGCAGCTCCTACAGGGAGTTCAGTTAAGTCCTGGAGTCCAGGTGACCCCAAACATCCAGACTCGACCCTCCTCGCGATAGCCATACTGGCTGCCGTCATAGCTGTAATTCGCCCGGCTGTAGCCTTTGTCGAAAACGTTATCGACCTTCAGATCCAGCGTGATCTCGCGGTTCAGCGCCCAACTGCTGCGCAAGCCGAACAAGGCGTAGCCACCCAGCGGGTTTTCATTTTTCAGGTCGTCATAACTGTTGCTGACAGTCTGCCAACTCGCACCGACGCCGATCTGGTCAAACTGGCGATCCATATCCCAGCTCAATGTGCGCCGCGCACGACGCGCCAGAGTGTGCCCGGTATCACGATCGCGCGGGTCGATAATCGCCACACCGAGATTGCTCTGCCAGCCGAACAGTTCCTGTTTCAGCGCGGCTTCGAAACCATTGATCCGCGCCGAGGCCACGTTCTCAGGGCGCGAGTTGCTGCCGAAGATGATCGCGTCTTGCAGATCCGTGCGGTAGATCGACGCTTCCAGCCGACTGCTATCGTCCAACTGACTGCGCCATTGCAGTTCGTAGCTTTTCGAGGTTTCCGGTTTCAGATCCGGGTTGCTGAAGTCCGGGTAGTACAGGTCGTTGAAGGTCGGCGCGCGGAAGCCTTCGCTGTAGCTCAGCAGCAGATCGTTGTCCGGGTTCAGCGGCAGGGTAAAGGTGCCGCTCCAGGTGTTCTGGCTGCCAAACTGCTGATTGTCGTCGTGACGCAGACCCAGTTCGGTGGAGAAGCTGTCGGCCTGATAGCGATGCTGGATGAACGCGGCGCGGTTCCAGCGGCTGTCTTCGTTGAATGCGGTGCTGCTGTTGACCCGGTCCTCGTACCAGTCGCCGCCGAGGATCAGGCTGTTGCGCGCATCCAGAGTCAGGTCGTTCTGCCAGTTCACCGAGTCGCGATAGGTATTGAACACCGTGCGCTCGTCGCTGAGCTTGTCGAAGGTTTTCTCGCGGTTCTCGCTGTGACCGAATTCGACGCGGGTTTTCCAGGTTTCGTTGAACCGTGCATCGACGTAGCTGCTGACACTGCTGACGTTGAAGTCGCTGTAGGGCTGCTGTTGCACCGATTCGAAGGTGGACGTATCGAAGCGGCCAAACGGATTGTCAAACTCGCTCTTGCCACGGTTATCCAGCAGGTTGGCGCCGACTTCAATGTCATCGGCCAGCGCATGGCTGAGGCTCAGGCTGACGGATTTATTGCGATAGGCATCATGATCGCCGTCGCTGGGATAGGACTCGTGAGTGCGGTCGAGACCGGCGGTGTCATCGAGGCTGGCGCCAAGGTTGAAGCGGGTCTTCTCGTCGCCACCGGACAGGCCGAGGCTGCGTTCCCAGGTCTGGTTGCTGCCGAAGCCGACGTGCAAGCGCGGCTGCAGGCCTTGCTCGTTGCCGCGCCGGGTGAAGATCTGAATCACCCCGCCAATCGCATCGCTGCCGTAAATCACCGAACGCGAACCGCGCAGCACTTCCACACGTTCGATCTGATCGATGTTCAGGTGCTGCAGGTTGCTGTCGCCGGAGGTCGAACTGCCGATGCGCTGGCCATCGACCAGCACCAGACTCTGCGCCGACTGGGTGCCACGAATGTAGATCCCCGGCAGGCTGCCGCGCCCGCCTGCCTGCGCCACTTGCACGCCCGGCACCCGTTGCAGCAAGTCGGTGACGCTGCCCGGTTGCAGGCGGTCGATGTCTTCGCGGGTGAACACCGTGTTGGCGGCGCTGCTGTCGTTGCGCGCTTCGACCTGGCGGTTTGCACTGATCAGCGTGTCCGGCAGTTTCAGGGCCTGATCGCGTTCGAAGGTGTCGGCGAGAGTGCTGGCGGTCGGTAACAGGAAGAAGGGCAGGGCGAGGCGCGAGAGGTTCATGGACGTTCCACTGGTGTTTCAGGTGTACACAAATCAAATGTGGGAGCGAGCCTGCTCGCGAATGCGGTGGATCAGTCAGTATTACTTTGACTGACAATCCGCATTCGCGAGCAGGCTCGCTCCCACAAGGGTATTGCGTTTATTTGTCGAGTAAAGCCAGACGCTCGCGTATCGACGCTTCGATTCCCACTTCATCCAGCCCGCACTCGGCCAGCATTTGCGCCGGTTTGGCGTGCTCGACGTAAATGTCCGGCAAGCCCAGGTGCAGCATCGACCTGAGGATGTTCTCGCGCGCCAGGAATTCGCTGACCGCACCACCGGCGCCGCCCATGATCGCGTTCTCTTCAATGGTCACCAGCAGCTCGTGGCTGCCGGCGACCTCGCGTACCAGCGCTTCATCCAGCGGCTTGACGAAGCGCATGTCGACAACGGTCGCATCCAGCTTCTCGGCGACTTTCAGCGCTTCGGTCAGTTGCACGCCGAACACCAGCAGAGCGACTTTGCTGCCCTGACGACGAACAATGCCCTTGCCGATCTCGATCGGCTCGAGGTCTTTGTCGATGGTCGCATTCGGGCCGGTGCCGCGTGGGTAACGCACCGCCGCCGGGCCGTTGTACAGGTGGCCGGTGGTGAGCATCTTGCGCAGTTCGTTTTCATCGCTCGGGGTCATGATGACCATGCCCGGGATGCAGCGCAGGTACGACAGGTCGAAGCTGCCGGCGTGGGTCGGGCCGTCTTCGCCCACCAGGCCGGCGCGGTCGATGGCGAACAGCACGTCGAGGTTCTGCACCGCGACGTCGTGCACCAACTGGTCGTAGCCGCGTTGCAGGAATGTCGAGTAGATCGCCACCACCGGTTTGGCACCTTCGCAGGCCATGCCGGCGGCGAACGTCACGGCGTGCTGTTCGGCAATTGCCACGTCGAAATAGCGCAGCGGGAAACGTTCGCTGAACGCCACCAGGTCCGAGCCTTCCTTCATCGCCGGGGTGATCCCGACCAGACGCGGGTCAGCCGCCGCCATGTCGCACAGCCACTCGCCGAACACCGTCGAATACTTCGGCCCACCGGCCTTTTTCGGCGCGGCGGCCGGAGCGTCGACCGGTTCGAGCTTGGTGATCGCGTGGTAACCGATCGGGTCGACTTCCGCCGGAGCGAAGCCTTTGCCTTTCTTGGTGACGATGTGCAGGAACTGCGGGCCTTTCAGATCGCGCATGTTGCGCAGGGTGGCGATCAGGGTCGGCAGGTCGTGGCCGTCGATCGGGCCAATGTAGTTCCAGCCCAGCTCTTCGAACAGGGTGCCGGGAACCAGCATGCCCTTGGCGTATTCTTCGGTGCGACGGGCGATTTCCCAGGCGCCGGGCAGGCGCGACAGGACTTTCTTGCTGCCCTCACGCATGCTTGCGTAGGTGCGGCTGGAAAGGATCTTCGCCAGATAATTCGACAGGCCACCGACGTTGCGCGAGATCGACATGTCGTTGTCGTTGAGGATCACCAGCATGTTGGCGTTGACTTCCGGCGCGTGGTTCAGCGCTTCGAAGGCCATGCCGGCGGTCAGCGCGCCGTCACCGATCACCGCAATCGCCTTGCGCTCGCTGTTTTGCAGGCGGGCGGCAATCGCCATGCCCAGCGCTGCGCTGATCGAGGTGCTGGAGTGGCCGACGCCAAAGGTGTCGTACTCGCTCTCGGCGCGACGCGGGAAGGCCGCGATGCCGTCCTTCTGGCGCAAGGTTTCCATGCGCTGGCGACGACCGGTGAGGATCTTGTGCGGATACGCCTGATGCCCGACGTCCCACACCAGCCGGTCATCCGGGGTGTCGAACACGTAATGCAGCGCGATGGTCAGCTCGATGACGCCCAGGCCGGCACCGAAATGCCCACCGGTCTGGCCGACCGTGTAGAGCAATTCCAGGCGCAACTCATCGGCCAGGGTTTCCAGCTCGGCTTCGCCTAACCGGCGCAGGCCGTCCGGCGTGTTCGCGCGGTCGAGCAGGGGCGTGGTCGGGCGCTTGCGGGGAATCTCATGAAACGTCGTGGGCATCAGGCGAATCGTTATAGGTATAAAAGATGCGGCAGTTTACCTGATGCATCGCCCCCTGCCCACGCGTTGGTCTTTTTTGGCGGATTAGCCGTCAGTTGCGCCGCTCGACAATATACCGGGCCAGGTCGCGCAAAGGCTCGGCGGCCGCGTCAAACGGTCGCAGCGCTTGCAGGGCTTGATCGCGCAGCTCAAGGGCATAGGCTTTGGCCGCCTCCAGCCCTAGCAGGGCCGGGTAGGTCGGCTTGTCGCGGGCGATGTCGGCGCCCTGGCGCTTGCCGAGGGTCTCGGTATCGCTTTCGACGTCGAGAATGTCGTCCTGCACCTGAAAGGCTAGACCGATGGCCTGTGCATAAGTCTGCAGGGCCTTGAGTTCATCCTGCTCGGCACGGCCGCTGGCCAGAGCGCCGAGTTTGACGCTGACCTCGATCAGCGCGCCGGTCTTGTGCCGGTGCATCTGCTCCAGCGCTTGTTGATCGAGCTTCAGACCGACCGAACCGAGGTCGATGGCCTGACCGCCGACCATGCCCGCCGGGCCTGCGGCGTGCGCCAGCGCCGTGACCTGTTGCAGGCGGATGTCGGCATCCAGATTGCTCAGGCGCGGATCGAGCAGGGCGCTGAAGGCCAGACTCTGCAGGCCGTCACCGGCGAGGATCGCGCAGGCTTCGTCGAATCTCTTGTGGGTGGTGGGCTGGCCGCGACGCAGATCGTCGTCGTCCATCGCCGGCAAATCGTCGTGCACCAGCGAATAAGCGTGGATCAGCTCAACCGCGCAGGCCGCGCCGTTGGCTTGCTCAGCCTTGCCGCCCAGCGCTTCGCACGCGGCGTAGGCCAGCAGCGGACGCACGCGCTTGCCGCCGATCATCACGCTGTAGTGCATCGCCTCATACAGGCGCGACAGTTCCGGCAGCGGTGCCTTGAAGAGCATTTCCAGTGCCGCATTGACTCGTGCCTGGCTGGTCGCCGAATACGCCGCAATCATTCTGGCTGGTCCGCGTCGAAGGGTTCCTCGGCGAGTTCGCCATCGCGCTCCAGCAGCACTTGCACTTTCTGCTCGGCCTGGGCCAGCGCTGCCTGGCAGTCACGGGTCAGACCGATGCCCTGCTCGAAAGCGGTCAGCGAGTCTTCCAGCGACAATTCACCGTTCTCCAGACGCTCGACCAGTGTTTGCAGGTCGGCGAGGGACTGTTCGAAATCCAGTGCAGCTTTTTTGCGGGCCATGGCGGCGATTTCCGGTTGACGTTAAACCGGCGCGACACTAGCAGATAGGGGGTTTATGGGCAAATGAGCGGGGCTTTCGTAAGCCCTCGCCAATGGGGCAGCGGTTCAATTGGAGGAATTGTCCGGGTAGGTGATTTTGTATCGCGTGCTCCGTCCGCCTCCGGGCATTCGCTGCAGACAACCCTTTTCCAGCAGTTCCGCCAGATGTCGCGTCGCCGTGGCTTTGGAGACCTTGGCAACCGCCTGATACTGCGCCGCGCTGATACCGTGTTCGAACCCGCGCTCTCCACCGTCGAGCAAACGATTGAGTACTTTGATCTGCTCCACCAAAAGCTCGGATTCACGGTGCGCCTGCCAAAACCGGGTTTTACCCAGCACACTTTCGATCCGCGCGATGGCTTGCTGCAGACTGCGTAAAAGCGTCTGCAGAAACCACGTGAGCCACTGGGTGACATCCAGTGTGGCTTTTTGACTGGCCTCAAGCACTCGGTAATAGCCGCTTCGGTCATCGAGGATGCTGGCCGACATCGCGTAAAACCGGATGGCCTGTGCTTCGCCTTGCGCCAGCGCCAGATCGGTGATGGTCCGCGTCAGGCGTCCGTTGCCGTCATCAAACGGATGCAGCGTGACAAACCAGAAATGCGCGATGCCGGCCCGCAGCAACGGATCCAGCGCTGTTTGATGCTGGCTGGCCTCGAACCAGGCAAGAAACCTGTCGAGCTGCCGCTCGAGACCTTGGCGCGGTGGCGCCTCGAAATGCACAGTAGGGCGGTCGAGACGACCGGAAACTACCTGCATCGGTTCGTCACCGCGAAGCGCACCGACATGCATCGACCTTGCGGTAAAGTCGCTTTCCTGATCCGGAAACAGCCATCGATGCCATTCCAGTAATCGCTCCAGCGTCAGTGGTTCAGCGAAGCGCCGGGTGGCGTCGAGCATCAGTTGCGCCAGGCCTTCGCTGCGTTGGCTGACTTTATCGCCGTCGGGCAATTCCAGCCCCAGGCGTCGAGCCAATGACGAACGCACTGAGCCGACATTCAACTGCTCGCCTTCAATCGCCGAGGAGGTCACGATGTTTTGCAGCAGTGCGTCGAGTTCGGTCTGAGCGCTCAGGGAGTTGCCAACAGATCCGGCCATGCCCATCAATTGGCCTTGTGCCTGCACGCACTCGCGCAACAGGGGTGCCAGACGTTCGGCCTGCCAGTTGAAATCAGGCCAGTCAGGTTGTTGCCAGATCCATTGAGTCGTCATCGGTTATTGCCTGTAATAGGGCTGTGAGCCGAATAGAATCGCTATTCGGCTCATTTGGTGAGCCGAATATGACGGCTATTCGGCTCACCGTCCACTTTACGGCGTGATTCTCGCCGCAAATCCACATGTATCCGATTGTTAAAAAACTGCCGAATCGCTAATCTTCGCGCCTTCTACGACCCGCTAGTCACGGGGTCTTTCAGACGAAACGCAGTTTCCACCGCTGTGAAGTACCGAGGATCGGGTGCAAGGTTTCGTTCAGGCATGGCAGGAGGCATTACATGCGTTCATTTCTTTGGCTGCTGATCGGTTGGGCTTGCGCGCCTGCGCTGCTGGCGGCGCCGACTGCCGAGCTGTCAGAGCCGTCCGGTGGCTGGCGTTATCACGGCCTGCTTGATCGCAGTGAAAACCCGCAAGTCGCCTATCCCACCCCGCCAATCGATCGTGGCATCCAGCGCAATCGCACGATGATCCAGGGCCAGCTCAAGGCTATCGGTCATCAGCGCGGGCCGCATACGCTGGCGGTCAACGGCAATCCATTGAATCTGTACACCGACGATGACGGGCGTTTCGCCCGGCCTTATGCGTTTGGCGCCGGCTCCAACAGTGTCGAAGTGCGCAGTGCCGAGGGGCAGTCGCTCAAGCGTGTGCAGTTCTATGAAGCGAACAACTTGCGCACCCCGGCGAAAATCCGCGTGGTGCTCGGCTGGGATGATCCCAAGGCCGAGCTCGACCTGCACATCATTACCCCGGACGGCCAGCATGCGTTTTTCGCCCACACGGCGTTGACCAACGGCGGCGGTCTGGATCCGGATGGCGTCGATGGCCCCGGCCCGGAAATGTTCACCATGACCGCGCCGCTGCATGGCACCTATCTGGTTTACGTCAACTATTGGGGCAACTTCGGCGACGGCGGCTATAACTTCGAGGAGGCCAGCAATCAGAACGAGGTCATTACCTCGCAAATCACGCTGGTGCTCAACGAAAACACGGTCGACGAAAAACGCGAAACATTCATCGTGCCCCTGCGGGCGATCGGTGATCTGCTGCTGGTCAAGACTTTCAACTATTAAGCATCCCGCTCCACGGATGAACTTCGGGTTTTGTGAACATGAGTGATAACGCTGCTTCTCCGGCCGTCCCGACTCCCGCCGGCCAACCTTCCCGGCGCTGGCCGGCGCTGCTGATCGGCCTGGCCCTGGTGGCTGGAGCAGCCGGTGGTCTTGGCTGGCTGCTGCACAAGCCCAAGGTGCCGGCGGCGGCATTGGCCAGCGACAAGCTCGGTCTGAGCCGTCCGGATGCGCTGCTGGAAACCCGCTCCCTGAGCCAGTTGCCCAAGGACCTGCTGACGGTGCCGTTCCTGAAGGCCACGCTCACCGAAGATTTCGTCTTCTATTACGAAACCCACGCCGACCGTCTCGGCCTGATCGGCAGCCTGCGGCGGATCATTTACGAGCACGACCTGAAGCTGCAGGACAGCCTGATCGAACAGCTTTTCGACCAACCGGCCGATGTAGCGTTGTGGCGCGGTGCCGACGGCCGGCTCAAGGATTTCCTGCTGGTGATGGATCGCGGCGGGTTGGCGAAGCTGCTTGAACCGTTGGCGAAAGTCGCGCTGGACGATGCGCAGCTCAGCGTGTTCGCCAGCCTCAAGGTCGGCGGTGACGAAGTGCCGCTGTACCAGCTCAGCTACAACGCCAGCAAATCACTGCTGTTCGCGTCGCGTGGCGACAAACTGGTGGTGCTGTCCAACCCGAACAAATATTACGACCCGGCCAATGGCGAATCGGAAGAGTCCGGGCACGTCTCGCCGCAGGCGCTGGCCGCGCTGCTCAACGGCGACAAACTGTTCCCCGAGGCCTTCGGTCTGCCGGCCAGGGCGCCGGAGATCAAACAGCGTCTGTCGGTCAATTCCAGCGTCCTTGCGATGGGCTATCAGCGCTTCATCCCGAACTTCGCCGGGCTGCGTTTCGACATGGACGACAAAGGCTGGCACAGCTATCTCGCCATGGATGAGCTGGATAACCAGCCGGACTTCGATTTCAAACCGGTGTGGCAAGCCATGCCGCTGGGCGCCAGTGCCTGCGTGACCTTGCCGGTGGCGGCGGAACCGCAGAAACCGCTGCTGGTGAAACTCGGCGCCGACGAAGCCGTGGCGCAGAAACTCACCGAGCACGTCGCCGGTGCGGCAGGCCTGTGCTGGTACGCCGATTCGCGGTTGTACACGCCGTTGCTGGTCGCCAGTCTGAAGGATGAGGACAGCAGCAAGCTCGATGGCGACCTGGGCACGTTGTTCGGTTCGATGGTGGGCGCCTACGAGTCGAATGTCGATGAACACGCGTTCCCGGTGGTCGAAAAGCAGGAAGGCCAGAACCATGTCTGGCAGCGTCAGGTCAGCTCCAACTTCGGTCCGTACGCCGCCAAGACTGCCGAGAACCCGGACGCGATCAGCGGCCGCGCTTTCATGAAAGTCAGCCTCGCGCGTCACGGTTCGACGCTGCTGTTCTCCCTCGACGACAAACTGGTCGACAAGGCCCTTGGCACCCTCGACAAGCGCTTCCCGCCGATGGCTGACGTGCTGCCGAAAGATGTGTTGATGCCGATCTACTTCGGCCCGGATTCGATGGCGCAACTGATGCAGCAGGAAACCCTCGACAGCCTGCCGCAGGACATGGAGCCGGTGTTCTACAACGCCGCGCAAACCTACCTGATCCCGAAACTGCGCACCCTCGGCGGTATGGGCAAATACGCCCTGACCTTGCCCGAAGGCAGCGAGCCAGACGGCCACTGGCAATGGCTGCCGCTGGAATGGAAAGCGCTGTGACGGCATTGATCCGCAGCCTCGGCCTGCTCGCGCTGTTGCTCTGCGCCAGTGCCCGAGCCATCGAAACGCCTGCGCTGGATCCGGCGCAGTCCCAGGTATTCCGCGCCTGGTTCGTGCGCATCGCTCAGGAGCAACTGAGCCAGGGCCCGAGCCCGCGCTGGTATCAGCAGGACTGCGCAGGCCTCGTGCGTTTTGCCGCCAACGAAGCGCTGAAGGTCCACGACGACAAATGGCTGCGCAGCAATGGCCTGTCCAATCGCTACCTGCCGCCGGAACTGTCGCTCAGCGATGAGCAGCGCAAGCTCGCCCAGCAATGGCAGCAGGGCGGCGGCAAGGTCGGGCCGTACGTCAACGCGATCAAACTGATTCAGTTCAATAGCCATCTGGTCAGCCGCGACGTGTCCCAGGCACGCCCCGGCGACCTGATGTTTTTCGATCAGGGCGACGACCAGCACCTGATGATCTGGATGGGCCGCTACATCGCCTATCACACCGGCACGACCACCCCCACTGACAACGGCATGCGTTCGGCAAGCCTGCAGCAACTCATGACATGGAAGGACACCCGATGGATACCCGACGCAGCCAACCCCAACTTCATCGGCGTCTATCGACTGAACTTTCTCTCCCAATGACCGGTGCCCGCATGCTGCGACTCTGCGCTCGAATTCCTCTGCTGCTGGCGCTGTTGCTGCCATTGGCGACCGTCAACGCTGAAGATTCGGTGGAGCCGAGTGGCTACACGCCAGTCGCCGGTGAAAGCTTCTTCCTGCTGGCCGACAGCAGTTTCGCCGCCGACGAGCAGGCGATGGTGCGTCTCGAAGCCCCCGGTCGCGACTACCGCCGTTTCCGCATGGAGCCGTATGGCGGCGCCGACATTCGCGTGTACCGCATCGACAAACCGCTGGATTTCCTCAAGCGCCAGAAGAACCTGCACCGGGTGGTCAGCGACGGCCAATTCAAGGGCGAAGGCCTGTCCAACACCCTCGCGTACCTGTGGGACAACTGGTACCGCAAATCGCGGCGGGTGATGCAGCGCGCGTTCTCCTACGAGTCGCGCAAGCAGGTCACCGAGGAAGTGCCGGAGCTGAAGATGGGCACCGCCATCGCTGCGCCGACGCCGTACGACGCGCAGCCGCAATTCGCCTTGATTCCGGGCCTGCCGGTGGTCAGCCAGTTCCGTTATCCGCTGTGGCAGGCCAAGCCGATCCAGCCGCCGGCCGGGGTCAATCTGGCCGGGTCGTCCAGCGAGTTCGTCAGCGTTGCGCCGGGTAACGTGTACATCCCGTTGGGCAACCTGAAGCCGGGTCTGTACCTGGTCGAAGCGCTGATCGGCAAGTACCGCGCGACCACCATGGTCTTCGTTTCCAACACCGTGGCGGTGAGCAAGATTGCCGGCGATGAATTGCTGGTCTGGGCCGCGCGCAAACACGAAGGCAGTTCGGTGCCGAAGGTCAATGTGCTGTGGACTGACGGCCTCGGCGTGATGAGCAGCGGTGCCACTGATGCCGATGGTTTGCTGCGCCTGAAACACGTCAGCCCCGAGCGTTCGTTCGTCATTGGCGAGGACGAAGAGGGCGGGGTGTTCGTCTCGGAAAACTTCTATTACGACAGCGAAATCTACGACACCAAACTCTATGCGTTCACCGACCGACCGCTGTATCGCCCGGGTGATTGGGTGTCGCTGAAAATCGTCGGTCGCGAATTCAAGAATGCGCGGGATTCGGTATTGCCGGGTGCGGCTGACGTAACGGTCAGCGTACTGGATGCCACCGGCACCGAGCTGCAGCACCTCGACCTGAAACTCGATTCCAAGGCCGGTACACAAGGCCGGTTCCAGTTGCCGGACAACGCCGTGGCCGGTGGTTACGAGATCCGCTTCAACTACAAGGATCAGGCCTACAGCAGCGCTTTCCGTGTGGCCGAATACATCAAGCCGCACTTCGAAATTTCGCTGAATCTGGCCAAGCAGGATTACCGCACTGGTGAGCCGGTGAAGGGCAGTCTGGTGCTGCTGTACCCGGACGGCAAACCAGTGGCCAACGCCAAACTGAGCCTGAGCCTGCGTGCCCAACAACTGTCGATGGTCGACAACGAGTTGCAATACCTCGGGCAATTCCCGGTGGAGCTGACCAGCACCGAACTGACCACCGACAGCAAGGGCAACGCGACCCTCGACCTGCCGGCCGCAGACAAACCGAGCCGCTACATGCTCACCGTGTTTGCCAGTGATGGCGCGGCGTATCGGGTCAAGACCACCAAGGAAATCCTCATCGACCGTGGCGCCGCGAGCTTCCGCCTGAGCGCGCCGCAACGCTTCAGCGCGGTCAACGACAAAGTTGCGTTCCGCTACGTCAACGAGGGCGGCAGCGAGCAGAGCAGAGCCATGACCCCGAGCAGCTACAGCTGGGTGCGTCTGGAAGACCAGAGTACCGGCGAAGGCAAACTGGCGGCGACCGACAAGGGCTTCAACATTGCCTTCGAGCGTCCGGGTACTTACAACCTGACGCTGAAAGATCAACACGGTCGGGTCATCGGCGCCACCGGTCATTCGGTTACGGGGGAGGGTGTCAAAGCGGTGCCGGGCACTGTGGAAATCGTCCTCGACAAGCCTGAGTACAAGGCTGGCGATGAAGCGCTGGCGCTGATCACCTTCCCGGAGCCGGTCAACGATGCCCTGCTGTCGCTGGAACGCGACAAAGTCGAAGCCACCGCGCTGCTGGCCAAGGGCGGCGACTGGCTGAAGCTGGAAAAACTCAGCGACACCCAATACCGCGCGCGGATTCCGGTGAAAGACAATTTCGCGCCGAACCTGACCTTCTCGGTGCTGTACACCAAGGGCGGGCAGTACAGCTTCCAGAACGCCGGGATCAAGGTGGTCGCACCGCAAATCGACGTGGCGATCAGCACCGACAAAGCGGTGTATCAGCCGGGCGACACCGTCACCGTCGACCTGACCACGCAGTTCGCCGGCAAAGCGGTACCGGCGCACCTGACCGTCAGCGTGGTCGATGAAATGGTCTACGCGCTGCAACCGGAAGTCGCGCCGACCATCGACCAGTTCTTCTACCACCCACGGCGCAACAACGTGCGCACCAGCGCCAGCCTGTCGTTCATCAGTTACGACGTGGCGTTGCCGGGCAGCCCCGGCGCGCCGGGCAAGGCCAACCGCAGCGAACGCGGGGTGAAAGTGCTGGAGCGTCCGCGTCGTGAAGACGTCGACACCGCCGCATGGCAGCCAGAGTTGTTGACCGGTGCTGACGGCAAAACCCGCTTCACCTTCAAGATGCCGGACTCGCTGACCCGCTGGCGCATCACCGCGCGGGCCATCGCCGATGACGGTCAGGTCGGACAGAAGAAGCAGTTTGTTCGTTCGGAAAAACCGCTGTACCTGAAGTGGAGCGGGCCGAGCAAATTCCGCAAGGGCGATCAGCCACAACTCGGTGTATTCGCTTTCAGCCAGGCCGAGAAACCGGTCAAGGCTGAGCTGGTCAGCCATTACGCCGGCGCCGAACAACGCCTGCCGGTGACGCTGAACAACGGCATCAACTATGTGCCGCTGCCAGCGTTCGCCCTGGCCTCGGGTGAGTGGACTGCCGAACTGGTACAGGACGGCAAAACCGCTGACGCCCTCGCCGTGCGCCTGAGTGCGACGGGTGACGGCTGGCAAGTCACGCAAACCCAGAGCCTCGACGTGGCCAGCGGCGACACACCGTTGAGTTTGCCAGCAGATGCCACCGATATTCGCCTGCGTCTGGATGACAGTCCGCAAGCGCTGTTCCGTTCCGCGCTCGATGATCTGCTGAGCTACCCGTACGGTGGCGTCGAGCAGACCGCCAGCCGCTTGCTGCCGCTGAGCATTGCTTATCCGTCGCTGGCGTCGAACCCGCAGATCCGCGATCGACTGCGCCTGATCATGCAGAACAGCCGCCTGCGTCTGGTGCAGATGGCCGGACCGTCGGCGAGCTTTACATGGTGGGGCTTTGACGGTGAGCCGGACGCCTTCCTCACTGCTTACGCTTACTACGCCGACTGGAACGCCAGTCAGGTGCTGGAACTGACTTTGCCGCCGGAGCATTGGCAGCGGGTGCTGGAGGTCTACGCCAAGCAAGCGCCGAACACGCCATTGCTGCAGCGGGCGCTGATTCTGTCGTTCGCCAGGCAGATGCATCTGCCAGTGAACACCTTGCTCAGCGGTTTGATGGACGATCTGGCCAAGGCCGGTGAGGGCAACGCCGAAACCCTGATGGACGACGGTGAAGACAGCCTGGTGATGAGCGATCCGGATTCGGCGCTAGGGCTGGCGGCGGCGCGGGTATTGACTGCGGCGCTGGCGACCCAGTCGAAAGTCGCGTTGCCGGAGGCGTTCAATCGACAGGTCGGTGCGGCGCAACAGCGTCTGGCGGTGAGTTCGCAGCCGTTTGCCGAAGCGCTGAATTTGTCGCTGCAAGCGTTCGATCAGGCCCGCGCGACGGCGTTGCTGCAACGTCTGTTGCCACAGCAATCGACCCTCGAACGCGCCCTGGCGCTGAGCTGGTTGCAACGCAGCATCGCTCAGGCGTCGCCGACCATCGCGCTGATGCCGGGTGAAGGCTGGAAGAAAAACTACGGCACCACCGGCGAGATGTACTGGACCTGGCAGGGTGCGACGCCGGTGCCGAGCGTGTTGTCGGTGTCCGGCACTCAGGAGCGTCCGCTGCGCGCGGCGTTGAGCTTCCAGACCCAGCAACCGGCGGTCGATCCAATGGCCGTGACGATCACCCGGCGTCTGTCGCGACTGGTGCCGGGCGACGAAGCGTTCACCTTCAAACTGGAGCCGGTCGGCGCTAAACCGCTGTCCAGCGACAGCCTGTACCTGGACGAAGTGATCCTCACCAGCAAGGCGCCGAAACCGCTGCGCTACGGCATGCTTGAAGTGCCGCTGCCACCGGGCGCCGATGTCGAACGCACCACCTGGGGCATCAAGTTGCAGGGCAAGGACGGCACCGAGCCGACCGCGCTGGAGAAGGCGCGCTTCGAGCCGGGGCAACTGGCCTACGCGGTGCCGGTGGATGCGCTGAGCGGCGAATTGCGTTTGCGCCATCTGGTGCGCTTCTCGCAGAAGGGCCAGTTCAACTTGCCGCCGGTGCGTTTCACTCAGGTCTACGCGCCGCAGCATCAGGCCCGGGAAGCGAAAGCCGCCCTCGGTCAGGTCACGGTCAACTGACATGAACCGGCCGCTGCTGTGGCTGCTGATGTGTGTGATGCCTGCGCTGGCGACGGCGCAGGATGAGCCGCTGCGGCTGGCGTACAAGGGTGAGTTGCTGTCGTTGAATCACACGCAACTGATCGCTCGCGAGCCGTTGCCGCCGACGCTGGAGACGCCGCTGGGCAGCCTGTGGAAATTGTTCGTCTACGCGTGGCTGGTGGATACCGGTGCCCGCGAGCCGGCGTATGAGTGTCGCGGACAGTCGAAGGACGAGGTTTATTGCTGTTCGGCGGGCGGCAGGATCGAGCGTGATCAGGCGTTGGTGAAATCCTGCGGCTTGTACTTCGAGCCGGCGCGGCTGGGCATTGCTGCTGCCGATTGGCGTACGTATTGGCAGGCGCGTCAGGCGCCGGCGTGGTTGCTGGATTTGCCAACCGTGCAACCGGCTACCCGGGTTTCCGTGGCTGATTTGCTGAAAGTGTTGTCGTTGCTGCCGGCACAGGAGCAGATGCGCCGCGTGTTGCTCGACGTCGTGCTGAACGCGGCGGACGGCAATGTCGTTGGTGAGTTGGGTGGTCGCCTGCGGGTAAAGACCTGGAGCTGGCTCGGCGATCAGGATCCGCAGTCGCGCCAGGGTGGTTTCGCCGGTTGGACGGCGGACGGCTCGCCGATCTGGGCCGGTGGGCGTGGCACCAGTCAGATGGTTTTGCGCCATTACGGGCAGGCGTTGGCGACGGTGTTGCCTGCTTCCTGGCCGGCGGAAGCGGGGCGTTGTGTTGAGGTCGGACTGTTCTCGCGCTATCCGCTTTCGCGAGTCATGTCGGGTGAGCGCGTTGCTGGTTCCGGGCCTTTGCAGGGCGACTACCGCGTCGAATTCGCCAACGGCAATGCGCTGGATATCCACAGTTCCGGCGAACTGTTTCTGCTCAACGACAAACTGGTCGCCAGACTTGATCGCGAAGAGTACGTCGCCCGAGTCCTTGAGCGCGAAGCCAAACCTGAACCCGCCGAAGCGGCTAAAGCCTTGGCCGTGGCGATCCGCACCTATCTGCTGCAAAACGCCACGCGCAACGGCGATTGCCTGAACATCGACGACAGCAGCAACCGTCAGCGCGTCGCTCCGCGCCCGGCCTCCGCCGAGTCGCGCAACATCGCGGCGTGGACCGCGGATCTGGTGCTGGCCGGCAGCACCGTCACCTATCACTCCGATCAACCCGGCCCGGACAAACTCGCCTGGCAACAGGCCGTCGAGCAGGCCGACGCCGGCCAGCGCTACGACGCGATTCTGCTACACGCCTATCCGCGCGCCAGCCTCAGCCGTTGGGACAATCCGGTGGCCTCCTGTGAAGCACTGCCTGCCGCCCAGGACTGGCTGCAAAAGCAGCGTCGCGGCTGGCGTCCCACACTGGAAAGCGAAACCGGCTACAACGAAGTCAGCACCTTCGCGGTGTGCAAACTGGCGTTCGGCCGCCCGTTTGTCGATCGCGAACGCCAGCGCATTTATGTGCGCGGCGTGCTCACGCTGCAGGATCGCCTCGATCTGACTCACGAATACCTGCACCTGGCCTTTGAAGCACATCCCAACGGCCAGGATGAAACCTACATCGAAGGGCTCGCCCGTCACCTCTTGCTGGAATAGACCATGACACTCCGTTATCCACAGGTCTTGCTGTTGCTCTGCGCGTTCAATGCATGGCCGATGGCGATGGCCGCCGACAGCGTCAAACTCGACACCCCGGTCGGCGGCTGGCGCACCGGCGCGCCCGAGGGCGAAGGCGAAAACTTCCGCCAGACCGTCAACTACCCGGCCTCGTCGGTCAACACCCCGGTCGGCCAGGCCAACACCGCGCGCATCAGCGGCGAAATCAAAGCCACCCCCAAGAACAAGGAGCCCGGCCGGTTGATCGTCAATGGTGTCAGCATGCCGCTGAAAATCGACGACAGCGGCCGCTTCGACCGTCCGTTCTCCTTCCCCAACGGCAGCAACAGCGTCGAAGTGCGCAGCCCCGACGGCCAGCAACGCCATCGCACGCAGTTCCTCAACGCCAGCGGCGGCGCGACTCCGGCCAAACTGCGCGTGTTGCTGTCGTGGGACAGCGACGGTACCGACCTCGACCTGCACCTGATCACCCCCGACGGCGCGCACATCTGGTACGGCGATCGAGTCGCGCCCAATGGCGCGGCGCTCGACGTCGACGTCACTACCGGCTACGGCCCGGAAATATTCGCCATGCCGGCACCGATCAAGGGCCAGTATCTGGTGTATGTGAACTACTTCGGCGGTGGTTATCGCGGGGATGATGAAGGCGGGGAAGAGGCGGTGCAGCCGCTGACCACGGCGCAGGTGTCGGTGATTACCGAGGAAGGCACGCCGAGCGAGAAGATGGAGACGTTTGTGGTGCCGATGCGGGCGGTGGGGGAGTTGACGTTGGTGAAGTCGTTCAGTTATCCCTGAGCAGGTACCTGCTCAGGGTTGCACTAGAAACCGGGCGGAATATAACCGGGCACGAACGGCACGTTGATGCACTTGCCGTGAATGATCTTTCCATCCTCGATCCTGAACAGCACGATCTTTTTCGCCTTATTGACGGTGGCTTCGAGTTTGCAGTCGGAACTGTGGCCGACCGTCTGGTAATACTCGGTGTAAACCATGCCGTTACCGGTGTGATTCATTGATGTACCGGCCGCTTCCGTGGTGGTCCAACTGGACGATTTATACCAGGTGAGCACAGCCAGATTCTCGCCGTTGGCCCCGGTCTGTTTTTTCATCGAGTCGGGTTTGCCAAACAGATCGAGCGCTTCCTGAACATCGCGTCCTTCCCAGCGCGACTGCGCAATCAGGTGGCAGCCATTGATCAGTAAAACCGCGGGCGCTATCAGCAGCGCCAATAATGTTTTAGTCCATGGGTTCATCGTGATTCCCGCCGCTTATTTGTTGCCCAGGATCGAGTCGAGGTTATCCATCATCTGGCCTTTCTCCTGAATCGGCGCCAGTTTGAAGAACATCTGCTGCATACCCTGAATCATCTGCAGGTACTCCATCTTGCCCAGCGCAATCATGTCCTTTTTATTGGGTGAGCAAACAAACTCGCTGGTGCGCTGCACCCAGAACTCCTTCGGCTGCTGCCATTGGTCATTAACTTTCAGGTTGCGCATCATGTAGGCGATGCGATCAACCGACTGGCCATTGAGCATTCGGACCTTATTCGTCGAACACTGAACTTCAAGGTTGTAGGCATCGATCATCGGTTTGCCGGGTTCTTCATACACCAGTGTCACGGCGACCAACTTGGCCCCCTTGGTGTGCTTCGACGGCACGACTGAAGTGCTGTCGGCGACATACATGATGTTCTTGTGGGGAATACCGTTGCCGTAAATGATCCACCAGTCACCAACAAGCTTCGGCTTGTCCGCCAAGGCTGAAGTGGTAGCGGTCAGGAGTGCGGTCAGCAGAACAACGGATTGATTGAGTTTGAAAAACGACGACATGGTGTTGCTCCATTCCTTGGCGCTTTTGTAATGCACAAAAACAGAATGGAAATTTAGTGGTGAGGTTGGGCGCGGGGCAATTAGGGCGGATGTGCTAATGGCTTATTGCGATGCCTGTTTGTTCCACTCCTTTAAAGCACGACGATCGAATTCAAGACTATACGTCATCCAGACTTACCTTGACTCGTTGAGGGGAAGCGAGACGTTCGCTAACAACGGCAATGAGCGCTTCATCTTCTTCGCTGATAAGTGCGGTCTTGAACGGCAGTTTTCCCCGCTCAGCAACGTATTGAAGTGTTTGGCGCAGAAGCTCTGAAGGTGTGACGTCGAGCTTTTCCAACTCGGCGAAGGAGCGTTGTTTCAGCTCATCATCAATGCGGATCTTGATGGAGGCCATGATGCAATACCTGTAATGACGTTTGTCGTTACGGTAGCAGGGGCACCGAACCAGGCAAATGGGAATTCAGGTTTCAGACGGTAGGCCTGGCTTTCTTTCAGGCATTAAAAAGCCGGCTTGTGGCCGGCTTCTCGGGGACTGGCTTGGTTTATTTTTGGTAAACCGCGTCAGCCTTCAAAACGTACACCCGGATCTGCGTCCGGCTGTGGGACTTGGTCAGACGTTGGTCTGCCGCGTCAGGCGTCATCTGGGCCGCGGGAGCGGGGCGATGCGCAAATGTGGGGCGCAGGATACTGAGTTTTGTCGGGGATTCCCAGTCTCAAGTGCGGAATAGAGCCACTGCGGGGGGCAAAATTCGTCATTTGTACTGATTTTCGGGGCCTCTTCGCGAGCAGGCTCGCTCCCACAGGTGTAGGTGCAGGGTCGAAGGTCCGTATCCGATCAGAGAAACGGCACCACCGGCCGGCGTTTGCCCAGGGTCGACCACCAGAATACCCAGCCCAGGATATGGATTCGTTGCTCTTCGATCTGCGCGGCGCGAAAGATTTCGTCCGGGTGTTCGGCGCTGTTATGGCTGCGCAGGCGCAGGGCATTGCCGGGCATGCGGTGCAGGTATTTGATGCGCAGCATGCCGTCGTGTTCGATGGCGTAGATTTCGCCATCGACGACTTGGGTCAGGCCGCGGTCGATGCCGACGATAGAGCCGTCTTCGATGCGCTCGGCCATGCTGTTGCCGATCATGTGTGCGCAGATGGCGTCGGTGTGGCGGATTTCCAGTTGATCGAGGTGGGCGCGGGGCAGGCGGATGGTTTGTTCGGGGTCGAGGATGACGTGGGTTTTGCCGGCGCCGTTGGTGATCGGCGTTTCCTTGAAAAACGGCAGTTCGATGTCCCTGGGGTCGATGACGGTGTAGACGCCGCAGATGGCCTCGGCATCAAAGGTGTCGCCGTTGCTGGCAGGCGTCTGCAGGCGCGGTAACTCCTTGCTGCCTTCGCCGGTCTTCAGCCACTCGCTGTTGACCGAGAGCAGGCGCGAGACTTCCTCCATGCGATACGCCGGGACACCCCGGGTGTACCAGTTATGAATGTTTTGGGCTTCCGTGCCCCAGAACTTTGCGAATCCCGTGGTGGTGATGTTCGCTGCTTCCAGGAGTGCCTTGAATCTTGGACCGCTAGTGTTCTTTCTCATAAACACCGAGTCTACGGCCGTGCCAGAGCGGTTTGAATAAACCGGGTGTTCAAAAAAAGGCTGTATTTTGCGACTGGATGTAAGACGTACTTGTGGGAAATCACTCACATCGAAACTTTTCTGTAGTCCGTGATAAACACACTGTTTAAAACGCCATTGCTCAGGCACAAAAAACCCCGGATCAACCGGGGTTTTCTTCAGGCATCTTGCAGTCAGCAGGTGCTTAGCCCTTGTAGGCAGCAACCGACTTGTTGATCGCTTCGCGAGCGGCGTCAGCGCCAGCCCAGCCTTCGATCTTGACCCACTTGCCTTTTTCGAGATCTTTGTAGTTCGCGAAGAAGTGCTCGATCTGCTGGATCAGCAGCGGTGGCAGGTCGGTGTATTCCTTCACGTCGACGTACAGCTGGGACAGCTTGTCGTGTGGCACTGCGATGACTTTGGCATCGCCGCCGCCGTCGTCGGTCATGTTCAGGATGCCGACTGGACGCGCGCGGATCACCGAGCCTGGAGCAACCGGGTAAGGGGTCACAACCAGCACGTCGAGGGGATCACCGTCGTCAGCCAGGGTGTTCGGGATGTAACCGTAGTTGGCCGGGTAGAACATTGGGGTGGCCATGAAACGGTCAACGAACAGGCAATCGCTGTCTTTGTCGATTTCGTATTTGATCGGCGCGTGGTTGGCCGGGATCTCGATCGCGACGTAGATGTCGTTCGGCAGGTCTTTGCCAGCCGGAATCTTGCTGTAGCTCATTGGGCGTTGCCCCCGTAGTTGACCAAAAACACTTGGCCGGATTGACCAAAAAGTGGCGGCGATTATAGGCATATTCCTACGTCGACGCCACGTACCAGAAGTCGTGCAGCGCTTACGCGTGCGCCTGATAGACCGGGTCTGTGGCCTGAAGTTGCCGCAGTCTGCCCAACGGATCCTGCCGGTAGAAAAGCTGCAGTTGCAAGTAGACCTGTGGATAAGCCGCGTGCAGCAGATCCGGGGCGCTGAAAAAGTATTCGCTGGTGACCGCGAAGAACTCCGCCGGGTTTTCGGCGGCGTACGGGTCGATGGCGGTTTCGGCGTCGGGGTTGCGGTCGAGCTGGCGGTTGAGGTCATCGTAGGCGTGTTGCATGACCTCGGCCCAGTCGCTGACGCGCATGTCGGCGTGCAGCGGCGGCAGGCCGTTGGCGTCGCCGTTGAGCATGTCGAGTTTGTGCGCCAGTTCGTGGATCACCAGGTTGTAGCCTTCCCAGCCACCACTGGCCATCACCCCCGGCCAGGCGAGGATGATCGGGCCCTGTTGCCAGGCTTCGCCGCTGTGTTCACCGTCCCACTCGTGCTCGACACCGCTGGCATCGCGATGCCGTTGCGGGCTGAGAAAGTCATCGGGATAAAGGACGATTTCGTGGAAACCCTGATACCAGTTCAAGTCGCCGAGATTGAGCAGCGGCAACTGGGCCTGGGCGGCGAGCAGCAGGCGTTGTTCCTGATGCAATTCGACACCGGGCAGGGCGGTCAGGTGTTTTTCTTCGAGGAACAGGACGCAGGCTTCACGCAACCACTGGTCTTCGGCGGCGCTGATGCCGTCGAGAAAACTCAGGTGATGACGCACCCGTTGCCACATCTCGTCGGCAATCGGGTGCCTGGCCAGAATGCGCCGGCGACGCCAGGCGCTCAGTGACCACATCGGATCAGTGGGTTTCGACTTTGGCGCCGCCGAAACGGCTGCGCACCACACCGATGATCATCGGTACCAGCGACAGCAGGATGATGGCGACCACCAGCAGCGACAGGTTCTTTTTGATGAACGGCACGTTGCCGAAGAAATAACCCAGGGTCACCAGACCGCCGACCCACAGCACGGTGCCGAACACGCTGAACGCGAAGAAACGCGGATAAGGCATTTTCCCGACGCCGGCGACGAACGGTGCAAACGTGCGGATGATCGGCAGGAAGCGCGCCAGGGTCACGGTTTTGCCGCCGTGCCTGTCGTAGAAATCGTGGGTTTTTTGCAGGTAATCGCGACGGAAGATTTTCGAATTCGGGTTGCTGAACAGTTTTTCGCCCGCCGTTCGGCCAATCACGTAGTTGGTGCTGTCGCCGAGGATCGCCGCGAGCATCAACAGACCGCCCAATAGCACCGGATCCATGCCACCGCCCGCCGCCACGGCACCGGCGATGAACAGCAGCGAATCACCCGGCAGGAACGGCATCACCACCAGACCGGTTTCGCAGAAGATGACCGCGAACAGAATCGCGTAGATCCACGGCCCGTAGTTGGTGACCAGCAAATCGAGGTACACATCGAGATGCAGGATAAGGTCGAGCGGGTTGAAATCCATGGGGGCACCTGTGGTAACGGCCCGACTCGGCAGGCCTGTGCGGATGATTCGGGTGTAAGCCTACAGCGGGGTGTAGTTTTTCTTACAAGCCGGAAAGCTCGGGATTATACGGTCTGAGAGGTGAAAAGCGCGTTGGTTTTGTAGCGAGGGATGTCGGGGGGTGAATAAATGTCAGGCAGACTTCGGGTTTGATAAAAGATCAAAAGATCGCAGCCTGCGGCAGCTCCTACCTTTGGAATGCGTTATCCCTGTAGGAGCTGCCGCAGGCTGCGATCTTTTGATTTCAGAGCTCGTCGCTGATCGGCAACACGTAGTTCTTGAACTCGGTGTCTTCCTTGAAGCCAATGGATTCGTAGGTCTTCTGCGCCACCTCATTGTCAGCACTGGTGGACACGCGCATGCGCACGGCCTGGGTTTCCTTGGCCATTTTCTTCGCGGTGCGGATCAGGTTGTCGGCCACCAGCTGGCGGCGGGCATCTTCGGCGACATAGATGTCGTTGAGGATCCACACGCGCTTGAGCGACAGCGAGGAGAAACTTGGATACAGCTGGCAGAACCCCATCAGTTTCTTGTCGTCATCATCGGCCAGGGCCAGATAAATCACCGATTCCTTGCGTCGCAGGCGCTTTTCGAGAAACGCGCGGGAGGAATCCGGGTAAGGCAGGGAACCGTAGAACTCGCGATACTTGACGAACAACGGGGTCAG
Organism: Pseudomonas sp. Y5-11; assembly: GCF_022368695.1. NCBI lineage: Bacteria > Pseudomonadati > Pseudomonadota > Gammaproteobacteria > Pseudomonadales > Pseudomonadaceae > Pseudomonas > Pseudomonas sp. Y5-11. The sequence continues at coordinate 6,435,067 of NZ_CP058974.1, read as the reverse complement.
CAAATCCAGGTGTTCGAGGGTCGCTTGAATAATCCGCATGATAGGTCTCGTCTTCAAGTGGCTGTCTTCAACTGCTCTGACGGCGATGGGAAACCCTGCGGCCGTGCTTCGATCCTGCCTTAAAGCAGCGCAGAAACGCAATGCGGAAACGGTTCAGGTTGTGGGTGGATCAAGCAGGAAGTTTCCCTTCATGTCCGCACCGGTATCCGACTCCAGCGTCTGCACTTGCGCTTCGTCCTTCAGATTGACCCCCGACAGCTGCCGCCGACAGGCTTCGCGCATCAGATACAACAAGCGATGCGCCGCCATGCCATAGCTCAAGCCCTCAAGCCGCACATTGGAGATGCAATTGCGGTAGGCATCGGTCAGCCCGACTTTTGGATTGTAGGTGAAATACACACCGAGGCTGTCGGGCGAGCTGAGCCCCGGACGCTCGCCGATCAGCATCACGACCATTTTTGCGCCCAGCAACTGACCGATCTCGTCACCGATGGCCACTCGACCCTGTTCCACCAGCACCACGGGGGCAAGTGACCAGCCGTCGGTGCTCATCTGCTCCTCCAGACGGCTCAGAAACGGCAAGGTATGGCGATGCACCGCCAGCGCCGACAAACCGTCCGCCACCACAATCGCCACGTCGACCCCGCCGGGATTGGCCTGCGCGTGCTCATGCAGGGCCTGCGCCGAGGTGTCGCTGAGCTTGCGCCCCAGATCCGGACGTTGCAGGTAGCTGTTGCGATCAGTCGCCGCGCTGTGCAGCAATAAACTGTCGCGCCCGCGTTCGCTCAGCTGCGCACTGAGCCCGGCATGATCGAACGGCAGATGCACCGCATCCCGCGCCTGAGCGTGGGCGAACTGGAAATCCAGCTGGGCGCGGGTTGGCAGGCTGGTGCCGGTACGGCCCAGGGCGATGCGCGCCGGGGTCAGGCGGCGCAACTCCAGCCAAGGGTTTTGCGGGTCCACAGGCGGTTTTTCCATCACACTCATCCCAGTTGCGCCAACGCCTGGCGGAAGGCCGGCGGCAGGTTGTTGCCAAAGCGGACCTTGCCGTCCGCCTGGGTGAAAATACCCATATTCGCCAGCCATTGCTCGAACTCCGGCGCCGGTTTCAGTCCCAAAGTCTGACGGGCGTAGAGCGCGTCGTGGAACGAGGTGGTCTGGTAGTTGAGCATGATGTCGTCGGAACCGGGGATGCCCATGATGAAGTTGATCCCGGCTACGCCGAGTAACGTCAGCAAGGTGTCCATGTCGTCCTGATCGGCTTCGGCGTGGTTGGTGTAGCAGATGTCGCAACCCATCGGCACGCCGAGCAACTTGCCGCAAAAATGATCTTCGAGGCCGGCGCGGATGATCTGCTTGCCGTTGTACAGATATTCCGGGCCGATAAAGCCGACCACGGTGTTCACCAGAAACGGCTTGAAGTGCCGCGCGACGGCGTAGGCCCGGGTTTCGCAGGTCTGCTGGTCGACACCGTGGTGGGCGTTGGCCGACAGCGCGCTGCCCTGGCCAGTCTCGAAATACATCAGGTTCTGCCCGAGGGTGCCGCGCTTCAGGCTCAGCCCTGCGTCATAGCCTTCCTGCAGTACATTGAGGTTGATGCCGAAACTGGCGTTGGCCGCTTCGGTGCCGGCGATCGACTGGAACACCAGATCCAGCGGCACACCACGATTGATCGCTTCGATCGAGGTGGTGACGTGGGTCAGCACACAGGCCTGAGTCGGAATGTCGTAACGCTGGATGATCGCGTCGAGCATCTCCAGCATCGCGCAGATCGAGGCGATGCTGTCGGTGGCCGGGTTGATCCCGATCATCGCGTCGCCGTTGCCGTACAGCAGGCCGTCGAGAATGCTGGCGGCGATGCCGGAAGGTTCGTCGGTCGGATGGTTCGGTTGCAGGCGGGTCGACAGGCGTCCGCGCAGGCCGAGTGTGCCGCGAAATTTTGTGACCACGCGGATCTTCTGCGCCACCAGCACCAGATCCTGCACGCGCATGATTTTCGACACGGCGGCGACCATTTCCGGGGTCAGGCCGGGGGCGAGCTTGCGCAGGCTGGTCTCGTCCGCCGCATCGCTGAGCAGCCAGTCACGGAAACCACCGACGGTGAGGTGGCTGACTACGGCGAAGGCTTGTTTGTCGTGGGTGTCGATGATCAGTCGGGTGACTTCATCGGCTTCGTAGGGAATCAGCGCTTCCTGCAGAAAATGCGTGAGCGGGATGTCGGCCAGCGCCATTTGCGCGGCCACGCGTTCGCCGTCGTTGAGCGCGGCAACGCCAGCCAGGAAGTCCCCCGAGCGCGCCGGGCTGGCTTTGGCCATGACGTCCTTGAGGCTGTCGAAGCAATAGGTCTGGGCGCCGACGGAATGGGCAAATGCGGCCACAATATCCTCCTGTAAACGATAAACCCGCTGTAGGAGCTGCCGCAGGCTGCGATCTTTTGACATTGATTTTCTAAAAACAAGATCAAAAGATCGTCCGAACGCGGCCCGAGCCTTCGGCAGCTCCTACAGAGTTCCAGCACAGTGCCTGGATGGGCGCTGTGCACTTTTATATGGCAGTTCAGATACCTTCGAGCATAGCGTCTGCCGGGGCGTCGGCGCGTTGTTTGGCGGTCAGCTGGAAGTACAGGTAACCAGCGGCCATGAAGCCGAGGAACACGCAGCCGATCAGCGTGTTGAACCACGCCATCGCCACCAGGCACACCACCGCCAGAAACAGCGCAATGGCCGGCACAACCGGATAGCCCGGGGCGCGGAAGGTGCGTTCCAGATGCGGTTCGGTTTTGCGCAGTTTGAACAGGCTGAGCATGCTGATGATGTACATCACGATTGCGCCGAACACCGACATGGTGATCATCGCGGCTGTCAGGGTCATGCCTTGCAGGTTGACCAGGCCGTCGCTGTAGATCGCCGCGATGCCGATCACGCCGCCGGCCAGAATCGCCCGGTGCGGGGTCTGAAAGCGCGACAGCTTGGCCAGGCTTTTCGGCAGGTAACCGGCGCGGGCGAGGGCGAAGAACTGTCGCGAGTAACCAAGAATGATCCCGTGGAAACTCGCCACCAGGCCAAACAGGCCGATCCACACCAGCATGTGCATCCACGAGGAGTTGTTGCCGACCACCGCTTTCATCGCCTGCGGCAGTGGATCGTTGATGTTCGACAGCTGGCGCCAGTCGCCGACACCGCCGGCCATCACCATTACGCCGATGGCGAGGAATACCAGGGTCAGAATGCCGCTGACATAGGCCCTGGGAATCGTGCGTTTCGGATCCTTGGCTTCTTCGGCGGCCATGGCCGCGCCTTCGATGGCGAGGAAGAACCAGATGGCGAACGGAATCGCTGCGAAAATCCCCGGGATCGAACCCAGTGTGAACTCGTTGGCGCCGGACCAGCCGTTGAGTACGAAGTTACTGAAGCTGAAGCCCGGCGCAACCACGCCCATGAACACCAGCAATTCAGCGACCGCCAGCACCGTGACCACCAGTTCAAAGGTGGCGGCGATGCTGACACCGAGGATGTTCAGGGTCATGAACACGAAATACGCGCCGACCGCCGCGATTTTCGGGTCGAGTCCCGGATATTGCACGTTGAGGTAGGCGCCGATGGCCATGGCAATCGCCGGTGGGGCAAAGACGAATTCGATCAGCGTGGCGATGCCGGCGATCAACCCGCCTTTTTCGCCGAACGCTCGGCGACTGTAGGCAAACGGCCCACCTGCGTGGGGAATTGCGGTGGTCAGTTCGGTGAAACTGAAGATGAAGCAGGTGTACATGGTCGCGACCATCAGCGCCGTGACCAGAAATCCGAGGGTGCCGGCCGTGCCCCAGCCGTAACTCCAGCCGAAGTATTCGCCGGAAATCACCAGGCCGACAGCAATGCCCCAGAGGTGCAGGGTGCCGAGTGTGGGTTTGAGCTGTGTGGTGGAAGTCATAAGTCCTCTCTGTTTTTTATTGTTCGATCTGTTGGACTTTCGGGTGCAGCGGTTGAGGTGGATGGAAGCTGTTCACGCAGCGGCAGTTTTTTTGCAAAACCTGAATGACGGGTACGCAAGTGCCGTGCCAGAGCGGCCAGGCCTTGGGGTTGTGTCATTGAGGACGCCTTCGCGAGCAAGCTCGCTCCCACAGGTTTATGTGGTGAACCCATTATTGAGATCGAATTCAGATCCCTGTGGGAGCGAGCTTGCTCGCGAAGGCGGTTGAACAGGCGACACAGAAATATCTGTATCGCCCCCGGGTTTTAGAAGAAGCCCAACGGATTGATGTCGTAGCTCACCAGCAGGTTTTTTGTCTGCTGATAGTGATCGAGCATCATCTTGTGGGTTTCACGGCCGACGCCGGACTTCTTGTACCCGCCGAACGCGGCGTGCGCCGGGTACAGGTGGTAGCAGTTGGTCCATACGCGACCGGCCTTGATCGCGCGGCCCATGCGATAGGCGCGGTTGATGTCGCGGGTCCAGAGACCTGCGCCGAGGCCGAACTCGGTGTCGTTGGCGATCGCAAGGGCTTCGGCTTCGTCCTTGAACGTGGTGATGCTCACCACCGGGCCGAAGATTTCTTCCTGGAACACGCGCATTTTGTTGGTGCCCTTGAGCAAGGTTGGCTGGATGTAATAGCCGGTCGCCAGATTGCCCTCGAGTTTTTCCACCTGGCCGCCGGTCAGCAGCTCGGCGCCTTCGCCCTTGGCGATTTCCAGGTACGAGAGGATCTTGTCGAATTGCTGCTCGGACGCCTGAGCGCCGACCATGGTGTCGGTGTCCAGCGGGTCGCCGCGTTTGATCTGGCTGACTTTCTTCATCACCGCTTGCATGAATTCGTCATAGATCGATTCCTGCACCAGGGCACGGGACGGGCAGGTGCAGACTTCGCCCTGATTGAAGAACGCCAGCACCAGACCTTCGGCAGCCTTCTCGATGAAGCTCGGCTCGGCCTGCATGATGTCTTCGAAGAAGATGTTCGGCGATTTGCCGCCCAGTTCCACGGTGGAAGGAATGATGTTCTCGGCAGCGCATTTCATGATGTGCGAGCCGACCGGGGTCGAGCCGGTGAAGGCGATCTTGGCGATGCGTTTGCTGGTGGCCAGTGCTTCGCCCGCTTCTTTTCCGAAGCCTTGCACCACGTTGAGCACGCCCGGTGGCAGCAGATCACCGATCAGCTCCATCAGCACGCAGATGCCCAACGGCGTCTGCTCGGCAGGTTTGAGCACCACGCAGTTGCCGGCGGCCAGGGCCGGGGCGAGTTTCCATGCGGCCATCAGCAGCGGGAAGTTCCACGGGATGATCTGGCCGACCACGCCCAGCGGTTCATGGATGTGATAGGCCACGGTGTTGCCGTCGATTTCGGCCGCGCTGCCTTCCTGGGCGCGCAGGCACCCGGCGAAGTAGCGGAAGTGGTCGGCCGCCAGCGGGATGTCGGCGTTGAGGGTTTCGCGGATGGCTTTGCCGTTGTCCCAGGTTTCGGTGATCGCCAGGGTTTCGAGGTTCTGTTCGATGCGGTCGGCGATTTTCAGCAGGATCAGCGAGCGCGCCTGCACCGAGGTCGCACCCCACGCGTCGGCAGCGGCATGGGCGGCGTCCAGTGCCTTGTCGATGTCTTCGGCAGTGGAGCGGGGGAATTCGGCAATCGGCTGGCCATTCACTGGCGAGGTATTGGTGAAGTACTGACCTTTGACAGGCGCGACGAACTCGCCGCCGATGTAGTTACCGTACTTGCTCTTGAACGAGACTTTGGCGCCTTCAGTACCGGGGTGAGCGTAACGCATGATGTTGTTCTCCTTGGCTTTGTACTTATTAGAGAAACGCGCAAGTGCGCTTGCTATAAGCGTAGAGCAAAGGTCGGGCCATTGCCGCGCAAGGCAGGCAAATCAAGGCCTTGCGTAGTTTGTGTCGGACGGGCGGGCGCAGCCTGTGATGATTTCGGTACACAGCGCGTGACAGTTTGTACCGCTTTTGGCACAGCCTGTGACCGGCTGGTCTTGCCAGCATTGCAATGCCGGCCTGCCTGGAGGATCCTCAGCCAACAGAAACCCTGTAGGAGCTGCCGAAGGCTGCGATCTTTTGACCTTGTTTTTGAAGATCAAAAGATCGCAGCCTTCGGCAGCTCCTACACCAGGTTTGCGTCGACCTTTCGGGGAGAATAATAAGAAATGCACGACAACCATTTGAGTCGCCATGCCCAGCAGGTTCTCACCGTCAGTCAGGGCAAGCCGCACCTGCACGGGCCGGGTGCCGATCCGTCGATTGCCCGTTCGTGGCTGCGCTGTCTTGAGGACTACCACCTCGATCCGGCCCTGACCATGGCGCCTACGGTGCTCGAACATGGGCGCGTCCTCGAAAGCCGCGAGCGCCTGCAACAGGTGTTACAGATTGCCGGCAATGAAATGAGCAGCCTGCATCAACAACTGTCCGGCGCCGGTCATGCGGTGCTGTTGACCGATGCGCGAGGAGTGATCCTCAACTGCGTCACCGCACCCGCCGAGCGCAAGATATTCGAACGTGCCGGGCTCTGGCTCGGCGCCGACTGGAGCGAAGCCTGCGAAGGCACCAACGGTATCGGCACCTGCCTGGTCGAGCGCCAGGCGCTGACCATCCATCAGGACGAACACTTTCGCGGTCGCCACACCGGTCTGACCTGCTCGGCGAGCCCGGTGTTCGACCCGCACGGCGAATTGCTCGCAGTGCTCGACGTATCCTCGGCGCGCCACGACGTTTCGCGCCAGAGCCAGTTCCACACCATGGCGCTGGTCAATCTGTCGGCGAAGATGATCGAGAGCTGCTATTTCCTGCGTTGCTTCGATAACCAGTGGTTGCTGCGTTTTCATCTGCAGGCCGAATCCGTCGGCTTGTTCAGCGAAGGGCTGCTGGCGTTTGACGGCGAAGGGCGGATCAGCGCGGTCAACCAAAGTGCGCTGAACCTGTTGGGGCATATTCGCGGTGGTTTGCTCGGCAAGCCGGTGGAAGCGTTTTTCGATTGCTCGCTGGACGAGTTGCTCGGCCGTGCCAGCGCCAATGCCAGCGCCAGTTGGCCGCTGCGCACCCGCGATGGGCGGCATCTGTTTGCCTTGCTGCGTGGCGAGTCGCGCAAACCGGCGAAGATCATGCCGGCCCCGGTCGTGGCCAAAGCTCAGCCACTGGCGGGCATCTGCCTCGGTGACGCCGCGCTGCAAGCGGATTTTCGCAAGGCGCTGCGCGTGTTCGAGCGCGACGTGCCGCTGCTGATCAATGGCGAAACCGGCTCCGGCAAGGAAGCCTTCGCCAAAGCTGTGCATCATGCCAGCCAGCGTGCCAACAAAGCCTTCGTCGCCCTCAACTGTGCGGCGATCCCCGAGAGCCTGATCGAGAGCGAGCTGTTCGGTTATCGCGGTGGCAGTTTCACTGGCGCGCGCAAGGACGGCATGCGCGGCAAGCTGCAGCAGGCCGATGGCGGCACCTTGTTTCTCGATGAAATCGGTGACATGCCGCTGGCGCTGCAAACCCGTTTGCTGCGTGTGCTGGAAGACCGGCAGGTGGTGCCGATCGGCGGCGAGCCGGAGGCGGTCAACGTACGGATCATCAGCGCCACGCATCGCCATCTGCTGGAGCGGGTCGAAGACGGCAGCTTCCGTGAAGACCTGTATTACCGGCTCAATGGCCTCGAAGTTGCGCTACCGGCGCTGCGCGAACGCAGTGATAAATCGCAGTTGCTGGATTTCCTGCTGGCCGAGGAGGCCGGCGGCGAGACAATCGTGATTGACGAGGCGGCCCGTCAGGCGTTGCTGGCGTTCAACTGGCCGGGCAACGTGCGGCAGTTGCGCAATGTCCTGCGCACGCTGGCGGCGTTGTGCGATGAAGGGCGGATCGGGGTGGAGGATTTGCCGGCGATGATTCGCCAGGCGCAGCCGCCGCTTGCGCTGAAGACGGCTGAGTCCGAGCATCCGCTGGAGGACGCCGAACGCCTGGCATTGCTCAATGCGCTGGAGCAAGCGCGCTGGCACATGACCCAGACCGCGCAGCAGCTCGGGGTCAGCCGCAACACCCTCTACAGAAAGCTGCGAAAACACGGAATCGCCCGAACCGCATAAATCCCTCTGTAGGAGCTGCCGGAGGCTGCGATCTTTTGATCTTGTTCTTTACAGGATCAAAAGATCGCAGCCTCGTTGCACTCGTCAGCTCCTACAGGTGGGGTGATGGTGATCAGCTAAAGAGTGCGATTTCCCCCTCCCTGCGCTAACCTGCGGCGATGTTTTACGAGGTCGACTATGCACATTCATATTCTGGGTATCTGCGGGACTTTCATGGGCTCGATGGCGGTTCTGGCCAAAGAGCTGGGCCACCACGTGACCGGCTCCGACGCCAACGTCTATCCGCCGATGAGCACGCAGCTTGAGGCCCAGGGCATTCAACTGACCCAGGGCTACGACCCGGCCCAACTTGATTCGGCACCGGATCTGGTGGTGATCGGCAATGCCATGTCGCGCGGCAACCCGGCGGTGGAATATGTGCTGAACAAAGGCCTGCCGTACGTCTCCGGCCCGCAATGGCTGGCCGATCACGTGCTGCAGGGACGCTGGGTATTGGCGGTTGCCGGTACGCACGGCAAGACCACCACCAGCAGCATGCTCGCCTGGGTGCTGGAACACGCCGGCATGAGCCCGGGGTTCCTGATTGGCGGCGTGCCGCAGAATTTTTCGGTGTCTGCACGTCTGGGCGGCACACCGTTTTTCGTCATCGAGGCTGACGAATACGACAGTGCGTTCTTCGACAAGCGTTCGAAGTTTGTCCACTACCGTCCGCGCACTGCGATCCTCAACAACCTTGAGTTCGATCACGCCGACATCTTTCCCGATCTGCCGGCCATCGAGCGGCAGTTCCACCACTTGGTGCGCACCATTCCGAGTGAAGGTCTGGTGATTCACCCGACCACCGAACCGGCCTTGCAGCGCGTGATCGAGATGGGCTGCTGGACTCCAGTGCAAACCACCGGTGCCGGCGGTCAGTGGCAGGTCAAGTTGCTCAAGGACGATGGCTCGGCGTTCGAAGTGCTGTTCGAAGGTGAGTCCCAAGGCACCGTTGAATGGGAATTGACCGGTCAGCACAACGTCGCCAACGCCTTGGCTGCTCTGGCCGCGGCGCGGCATGTCGGTGTGGTGCCTGCGATGGGCATTGCCGGGCTGAGCGCGTTCAAGAACGTCAAGCGCCGGATGGAGAAGGTCGCCGAAGTGCGCGGCATCACCATCTATGACGACTTCGCCCACCACCCGACGGCCATCGCCACCACCCTCGATGGCTTGCGCAAACGCATCGGCGACGCACCGCTGATCGCGATTATCGAACCGCGCTCCAACTCGATGAAGCTCGGCGCGCACCGTGACGGTCTGCCGGACAGCGTGGTCGATGCCGATCAGGTGATCTGGTATGCCCCGGCCAACCTCGGTTGGGATCTGGCAGCCACCGCGGCACTGTGCAGCGTGCCGTCGATTGTCAGCGATTCGCTTGAAGGCATCATCGAACGGGTGAAGAGCCAGGCTCAGCCCGGCACCCATGTGGTGATCATGAGCAACGGCGGCTTCGGCGGCCTGCACGGCAAGCTCGCCGAGGCCCTGCAATGAACTCGTTTGCCCAGAGCGGCGGTCCGGAACGCATCACGCTGGCGATGACCGGCGCGTCCGGCGCGCAGTACGGGTTGCGTCTGCTCGATTGCCTGGTGCGCGAAGATCGTGAAGTGCACTTCCTGATCTCCAAGGCTGCGCAGCTGGTGATGGCCACCGAGACCGATGTCACGCTGCCGCCAAAACCGCAGATGATGCAGGCTTTTCTCACCGAGTACACCGGAGCGGCTGCCGGGCAGATCCGTGTGTACGGCAAGGAAGACTGGATGTCGCCGGTGGCCTCGGGCTCCGGCGCGCCAGCGGCGATGGTTGTGGTGCCGTGTTCCACCGGTACCTTGTCGGCGATTGCCACCGGTGCCTGCAACAATCTGATCGAACGCGCAGCGGACGTCACCTTGAAGGAGCGTCGCCAGTTGATTCTGGTGCCGCGCGAGGCGCCGTATTCGAGCATTCATCTGGAACACATGCTCAAGCTGTCGAACATGGGCGTGACCATCCTGCCAGCGTCGCCGGGCTTCTATCATCAGCCGCAGACCATCGACGACCTGATTGATTTCGTTGTCGCGCGGATTCTCAATCTGCTGGGTATTCCTCAGGACATGCTGCCGCGTTGGGGCGAGCATCATCTGAGCAGCGATGAATAAGCTGCTGACGATTGTGCTGGCGCTGCAACTGGCCGGCTGCGCCACCGCGCGCACGCTGGATGCGGCCAAACCGGGGGCGCCGGTGGTGTATTCCGGAACGCGTCTGGATTTGTATGCGATGAATGGCGGATGTTGTGCGATGGATCGCTTCGGCGCTGAGGCGCCGAGTTATCCGGGGGTGGACCTGCCGGCGAGTGCGTTGCTCGATACGCTGCTGTTGCCGCTGTCGTTGCTGACCGTGATCGGCGTTGGGTTTCAGGCGACGGGTGGATTGTAGGGGAGTGCTGCGCACTCCATTCGCGGGCAAGCCACGCTCCCACAGTGATTGATGTCGTGCGACAGGTTTGTGTTCGCTGGAGACTACTGTGGGAGCGGGCTTGCCCGCGAAGAGGCCAGCCCAGGCACCACAAAACTACTTGCCGAGCTTGCGCAGCTCATCCGACTCGACGATCCGCACCCCATCCTGTTCTTCCAGCGCCAGACGCCACATCGCCCTGGCCAGTTGGCAGGCTTCGATGCCGCGGTATTTGCCGGGAATCAATTTGGAAAACGGCGCGGCCAGCTGTTCGCCCAGGCGCGGCTCGGTGCGATCGCCCAGCAACAGCGATGGTCGGCAGATAGTCAATTGCGGCCAGTCCTGCGCGCGCAATGCCTGCTCCATCTCACCTTTGACCCGGTTGTAGAAAATCGACGATTTCGGATCGGCGCCCAGTGCGCTGATCACGATCAGGTGCCGCGCGCCCATCTCCCGCGCGCGTTTGGCGAACGCTACGACCATGTCCAGATCCACCGCGCGGAACGCGGCTTCGGAACCCGCCTGTTTGATGGTGGTGCCGAGGCAGCAATAGGCGATATCGACGCGACCACTGAGCTGCGGCAGAAACGCCTGCGGGTCGCCCACCGGGTTTTCCAGGTGCGGATGTTCCGCCAGCGGCCGGCGGGACGGGGCGAGCACGCGGGTGATCGTCGGCTCGTTGAGCAAACGGTCGAGCAGGTGCTCACCGGTCAGTCCGGTGGCTCCGGCAAGCAAAACGTGCTGAGGCGTCAAGTACATAGTGTTTCTCCCTTGATACTGTTCAGCTTAGTTGCTGTTTGTGGCTCCGTCGTTCAACGCAGCACTCTGCAACGCTTTTCTGGCCTGCTGCTTACGCAGCAGTTGCCAGTGCGCCAGCACGGTTTTCGGTGCCCAGATCTGCGGCTCCGAGGCTTCGAAGTTGTCCGCCAGTTCGCGCTCGGCGACGGTGGCCTTGGCCAGTTTGAAGGCTTGCTCCAGGTCGTCGGTCTGGTTCAGCGCCTGAGCGAACAAGGCGTCGCCGAAGTAGGTGAAGTTGGCTTCTTCCGAGCAACCGAACGACACGCGGTCGGCGCGCGAGGCGGTCATGATCAGGGTGCGCTCATCTTTCAGCGCGGGGATGAAACCACCGGAATAGCACGATGAAATCACGATCACCTTGTCGCGGTTTTTCAGCGGCGCCAGCACCGTGGCGAGTTCGTCGGCGGGCAGGTCGGCCAGTTCCATGCGCGGCTGGTCGAGCACCAGTTCGTGTTCGGCGGTGCCGTGGCTGGTCAGGTAGATGAACACCAGGTCTTCCGGGCCGCTGCGCTCGGCCAGGGTCTGCGCGGCGCGGCGCAGGTTTTCGCGGGTGGCCATCGGCCGGTCGGTGAGGTGGTCTCGGTGGTTGACCAGACGGATCTGGCCGTAAGCGCCGAAACGTGTGGTGAGCATGTTGGCGACGTAGTCGGACTCGCGCAGGAACACGCTTTGCTTGCCGTCGCCACCGAGGGTCAGGGTGTACAACTCCACCGCCGGGGTCGAGGCGGGCACGGCGGCCAGCGCGTTATCGAGCAGGCGGCCCTGGGCCAGCAAGCCGAGTTCGAGGGTGTCGGGCAGCAGCTTGCCGTCGGCGTCACGCACGCGCTGGCCGTTGATCCAGGTGCCGCTGAGTACGGTGCCGTCGGTCAGCACCAGGGTGCCGCGCCCGGCGTAGCTGTCGCTGTCGAACTCGCCGATGTAGAAGCTGCCGTCAGACAGGTTCAAACGGCCCTGGCCGCTGAAGCGCCAGTCATTGAAATAGCCGATGTAGTGGCTGCCGTCGGCGCCGATCAATTCGCCCTTGCCGGTCAGCGCGCCTTCCTTGAACTGGCCGAGCCAGACGTCGCCGTCGGCGTTTTCATAGCGACCCTTGCCGTGCAGTTGGCTGTTCTTGAAGCCGCCGACATAGATGTCGCCATCGGCGCTGTTGAAGGTGCCATTGCCTTCGAGCTGGCCGTTGACGAAATGGCCGCTGAAGGTGTTGCCGCTGGCATCGCCGCGCTGGCCTTCGCCGTTGGGTTTGCCGTGGGCGAACTGGCCCTGATAGGCGCTGCCGTCGTCCATTTCCAGACGCCCCAGCCCGGAATACTGGTCAGCCTTGAACTCGCCACGGTAGGTCATGCCGTTTTCTTTCAGCGTGCCTTCGCCATCGCGTCGGCCCTGCTTGAAACCGCCGGTGTAACTGCTGGCGTTGGTGGTCAGACTGCCTTGGCCGTCGAACAGGCCCTGCTGGAACTGGCCGCGATAAACCTCGCCGTTACTGCCGTGCCATTCGCCCTGACCATGCCATTGGCCCTTGTCGAATTGTCCGGCGTACCAACTGCCGTTGGGATAGTCGACGCGGCCCTGGCCTTGCAGCAAGCCGTTGACCAGTTCACCGCGATAGCGTCCGCCGTCCGGCAGGCGTGCATCCGGGGGCAGCAGCGATTCGCCGTCGCCGCACGCGGTGAGCATCAGGGTCAGGGCAAGGGGTGCAAGAGAAGCGAGTGGGCGCATAGCGGGATCCGGGCAATTAGGCGACCGAGTATGCCGCAGCCATGTGACCTTATACAGCCGGGAAAACAGCGCGGATGCGAAACAGCGTGCGCTGTTTCGCATCCGGTGACTCAAACGAAGCAGAGCGACAGCGGTTCGGCGATATAGGCCGGTTTGTCCGAGCCTCCTATCTCAAGCGTCGCGGTGGCCTTGAGCAGCCATTGACCGGGTTTTTTTTCGGTGACTTCGGCCAGGTCGACTTTCAGGCGCACTTTTGAATTGACCTTCACCGGCTGGATGAAACGCACGCTGTCCAGGCCGTAATTGACCACCATCTTCAGGCCTTGCGGCAGCACGAGGATGTCTTCCATCAGTTTCGGGATCAGCGACAGCGACAGGAAACCGTGGGCAATGGTGCTGCCAAAAGGCGTTTGCGCGGCTTTGACCGGATCGACATGGATGAACTGATAATCCCCGGTGGCTTCGGCGAACAGGTTGATACGCTCCTGATCGATGGTGAGCCATTCGGAACGTCCGAGTTCCTTGCCGACATAATCTTTGAGCTCTGCAACGGGAACATAGGGCATTGAGACTCTCCTTGGGTTCATCGGTTTTATAGTTTTTCAGGTGGGGGATTTGTCCGCCCTGCGAACCACTGTAGATCATCATGGCGTTTTGCTCCGGTCAACCGACCATGCTTTTGGCGAATGCCGATCCATAGCGCCGCCGTGCTTATAATGCCGAGGACTTGCGGGGGAGATGTCTGATGTTGTTACGTGGCCTGACCATGCTGGTGCTGTTTCAACTGCTCGGCACGGCACTCAACCATTTGCTGTTGCCGGTGCTGCCGGGGCCGATCATCGGCCTGCTGCTGTTGCTGGTGTTCCTGATCATGCGTGGTGAAGTCGGTGAGCCGCTGAACCTCGCGGCCGGCAGTCTGTTGCGTTATCTGCCGTTGCTGCTGGTGCCGCCGGCGGTGGGCGTGATGGTGTATGCGAGCGACATTGCCGCGGACTTCTGGGCGATTGTCGGCGCGCTGGTGCTGTCGTTGATCCTGTCGATGGCCTTTGCCGGGGTGTTGATGCAACGGCTGGTCAAGCGACACGCACCGAACTCGGAGGACGCTTGATGCTCTTCGATTGGCAAGGTGCCTGGGCTTCGGTGATCCATCATCCGCTGTTCGGCATCGGCATCACCCTCGGTGCCTATCAACTGGTGCTGGCGGCGTTCGAGAAAACCCGCTGGATCTTTCTGCAACCGGTGCTGGTCTCCATGCTGTTGGTGATCGGCGTGCTGGTCGGCTGCGGCCTGACGTACGCCGAGTACCGCAAGAGCACCGAGATCCTCAGCATTCTGCTGGGCCCGGCGACGGTGGCGTTGGCGGTGCCGCTGTATCTGAACCTCAAGCGCATCCGCCAATTGTTCTGGCCGATTTTTACTACGCTGGTGATAGGCGGCGTGGTCGCCACGAACATGGGCGTGTTGCTCGGCTGGTGGTTCGGTGCCGAGCACATGATTTTGATGACCATGGCGCCAAAGTCGGTGACTTCGCCGATTGCGATGCTGGTGGCCGAGCAGATCGGTGGCGTGGCGGCGCTGGCGGCGGTGTTCGTGTTGATCACCGGGGTGATCGGCGCGATCTTCGGCCCGGCGTTGCTGACCCGGCTCGGCGTGCACAGTCCTGAAGCGCGCGGCATGGCGCTGGGCATGACCGCACACGCGGTTGGCACCTCGGTGGCGCTGCAGGAAAGCGATGAGTGCGGCGCCTTCGCGGCGCTGGCGATGAGTCTGATGGGCGTGGCCACGGCGGTGTTCCTGCCGTTGGCGGTGTCGATGGTGGTCTAAGGAAATGTCTATGAGTCTGCCGCTTTTCCCGCTGAACACAGTGCTGTTTCCCGGCTGCAACCTCGACTTGCAGATCTTCGAGGCGCGCTACCTGGACATGATCGGCCGCTGCATGAAACAGGGTGGCGGTTTCGGCGTAGTGTGCATCCTCGACGGCCACGAAGTCGGCGTTGCGCCCGAAGGCTTTGCCCTGGTCGGCTGCGAGGCGCGGATCACCGATTTCCAGCAACAGGACAACGGTCTGCTCGGGATCCGGGTGCAGGGCGGGCGGCGTTTTCAGGTGTTGCGCACAGAGGTGCAGCGCGATCAGTTGATCCTTGCCGACGTCGAATGGCTGGACGATGAGCCGGAGCAACCGCTGCAGGACGAAGACGCCGATCTGGTGGCGTTGCTCAAGGCCTTGGCCGAGCACCCGATGGTCGAGGCGCTGAACATGGGCACCGAAGCGCTGGGGCAGCAGTCGCTGGCCAATCAACTGGCGTATCTGCTGCCGTTCGCCGAAGAAGACAAGATCGACCTGCTGCAACTCGACGATCCGCAGCAGCGACTGGATGCGATCCAGGCGCTGCTCGATGAGCTGCAGGGCGAGCTGTTCGCCTGAGCGAAAAAGATCGCAGCCTGCGGCAGCTCCTACATGAGATTCATTTCATACCCGCGCCATCTTGCGCATGTGAAATCAAAACCTTGTAGGAGCTGCCGCAGGCTGCGATCTTTTGCTTCTCAATAAGCGTAACGCAACATCGTGTCCGGCAAATGCCGCAGAACGAACAGGCTGAACAGCAACAGCAGCGCCGGCAGAATCAGCCACCAGACCTTGAACGGCATGGCGTTGAGCGGCGCCTTGCGCTGACTCAGCCACAAGCCCGCCGCACACACGCATGCCGCCAGCATCGCACCCGCCAGAATATCTGTCGGCCAGTGCGCGCCCAGATAGACTCGTGACAACGCAATCGACAGCGCCGGAATGCAGCCGAGCAGCAGCCAGGTCAGGCGCATGCGCGGCGGTTGGCCGCGACCGGCGAGAACCGCCAGCACCAGAAACAGCGCGAAAGCCCCCGACGCATGGCCGCTGGGCATGCTGTAACTGGTCAGTGGATCGGTCAGCACCTCCGGGCGGACCCGGGCGAAAAACTGTTTGGTGACGGTGTTCAGTAGCGCGGTGCACAGCAGCACGCCACCGGCAAAGATTGCCTGACGCCATTGCCGACACAGCAGCAACAGCCCGGTGAGCAGTGCGCTGAACATCAGCATGTTGCGGAATTCACCGATCAGGGTGAACGTCACCGCAATCTCGTCCAGCATCGGTTGGCGATGTTCCTGCACCAGGGTCATCACGCCTTGGTCGAGGGCGTGCAGATACGGATAGCCAATAAACAGGCCGATCAGAATCAACAGGCTCATGCTGCTGATCCAGATCGTCGCCCGGCGATGCTGGCGCAAGCTGCTGTTGACGCTCAGGCCGACCATCACTGCGATACTGGCGGCGACGATGCCGGCCTGCAGCCAGAAACCTTCCGGCAGCGGCAAACGGATCGCCGCGCCGGTGGCCCAACCCGGCAGCAGGTAGGCGACGCTCCAGCCGGCCGCCGCCAGCAGGCTGACGGCGGCGAAGCGCGGGAAGGGCATGTCGCACATCCCGGCGACCATCGGCAGCATCGGTCGCAGCGGTCCGATGAAGCGCCCGACCAGCAGACTGGCGATGCCGTAACGCTGGAAGTAGGTTTCAGCCCCGGCCATCCATTCCGGATGGTGGCGCAAACCTGGCAGGCGGCGGATGTTCTGGTGGAAGTGACGGCCGAGGAAGTACGAGATCACATCGCCGAGAATCCCGCCGAGAAAGCCCAGCAGCAGCGTTTCGCTCAGTGACAGCGCGCCACTGCCGGCCAGTACCGCGACGGCAAACAGCAACACTGTGCCCGGCACAATCAACCCGGCAATCGCCAGACACTCCACGCAGGCGACGATAAATACCGCTGCCGCCAGCCACTGCGGATTGGCAGCGAGCCAACCGGTCACGCTATCGAGCCATGGGCCCATACCAAAAAACTCCAAACCATTGATGATCCCTGTAGGAGCTGCCGCAGGCTGCGATCTTTGCTGTTAAAAGATCAAAAGATCGCAGCCTGCGGCAGCTCCTACAGGGTTACGTGTTTACAGCAGGAAATAATCGCGACCTTCGACCTGACCCCGGCGCAACGGGTTCCGCGTGCACCATTGGGCATACGTGGCGTCGACGAAGCGGTACATCAGGTGTTCGTCGCGGCCCTGGGGGATGCCCAGGCGTGTGGTCTGAATGATCTGCGTCGGCGCCGGGCCGGTGTCTTCCACCAGCAGCAGTTCATGGTCGAAACGCTTGGCGTCCCACACTGGGACCTTCAACCCCAGCGCCTTGCACAGCAACGTCTGGCCGGCACACAGTTTTTGCGAAGGACGCGGGCGGCCTTGGGCATCAGGATTGTTCAACAGCATCTGCGCCAGGCTCGCCGGCCCGCTGACCTCATCGACCCACGGGTAGGCGGATTTGATCAACACCGCATTGCCCGGCCCCTGAGCGCTGAAGTTCAGTGAATCGCCGCCACGGGCGTAATACATATAAATGTGTCCACCATCCAGAAACAAAGCCTTACGCTTTTCCGTGTAGCCGAGGGAGGCATGACTGCCTTTTTCCGCGCAGTAATAGGCTTCGGTTTCGATGATCCGGGCACTGAGCCACAGATCGCCGACCCGGTGGCGGATGACTTTGCCGAGCAGATCGCGCGCCAGCACTTGCGCGTCACGGTCGAAAAAAGTGTCCGGAAGGCCCAGTGGCAGGCGCTCGGCGGTGGCGCGAACGGTCAGGTTGGACATGGCAAACGGTGGTTATCCAGGCGAAGGAGGTCGCGATGATAACAATCCGCGGCTTAATTACGGCTGAACGTCGGCAAATTGCAGTCCATTTCGACCATCCGCCCGTCACCGCTGTTAGTCCCGGGACGCGACAGCTATAATCTGCCGCTTTCCTCTTTGCCAAGACCCCAGCAGACCATGACTGAGTCCGTTCTTGACTACATGACCCGATTGGGTCGCGCCGCCCGCGAAGCTTCCCGGGTCATCGGCCGTGCCAGCACCGCGCAGAAAAACCGCGCCTTGCAGGCTGCTGCCAATGCGCTGGACGCTGCGCGCGCCGAGCTGGCCGCAGCCAACGAACAGGATCTGGCCGCTGGTCGCGCCAATGGTCTGGAGCCAGCCTTGCTGGAACGTCTGGAACTGACTCCCGCGCGCATCGATGGCATGATCGTCGGCCTGCGCCAGGTGGCAGCACTGCCGGATCCGGTCGGTGCGATCCGTGACATGAGCTTCCGCCCGTCCGGCATTCAAGTCGGCAAGATGCGCGTGCCGCTGGGTGTGATCGGGATCATCTACGAATCCCGGCCCAACGTGACCATCGATGCCGCCAGCCTGTGCCTGAAGTCCGGTAACGCGACCATCCTGCGCGGTGGTTCCGAGGCGATTCATTCCAACCGGGCGATTGCCGCGTGCATCCAGCGCGGTCTGGCCGAGGCCGAATTGCCGGCAGCCGTGGTGCAAGTGGTCGAAACCACCGACCGTGCCGCCGTCGGCGCGATGATCACCATGCCTGAGTACGTCGACGTGATCGTGCCGCGCGGTGGCCGTGGCCTGATCGAGCGCATCAGCCGTGACGCCCGCGTGCCGGTGATCAAGCACCTGGACGGCATCTGCCACGTTTATGTCAGTGCCCACGCCGATCTGGCGAAAGCCCGGCGCATTGCCTTCAATGCCAAGACTTACCGTTATGGCATCTGTGGCGCGATGGAGACGCTGCTCGTCGATCAAAGTGTTGCGAAGGATTTCCTGCCGGCGATGGCTGCCCAGTTCCGCGAAAAAGGCGTCGAGCTGCGTGGCTGCGAACGCACCCGGGCGATCATTGACGCGGTAGCGGCCAGCGAAGATGACTGGAGCACCGAGTATCTGGCGCCGATCCTGTCGATTCGCGTGGTCGACGGACTGGACCAGGCCATCGAACACATCAACCATTACGGCTCGCACCACACCGACTCGATCGTCAGCGAAAACCTCGCCGACACCCGGCGTTTCGTCGCGGAAGTCGACTCGGCGTCGGTGATGATCAACACCCCGACCTGCTTCGCCGATGGATTCGAATACGGATTGGGTGCCGAGATCGGCATTTCTACTGATAAGCTGCACGCCCGCGGCCCGGTGGGTCTCGAAGGGCTGACCTGCGAGAAGTACATCGTGGTCGGTGATGGCCAGTTGCGCGGCCAGGCGACGGTCTGACTTGACCGACCTCGACCTGACAGCGCCGCAAACCGGCAGCGAGTCTCGCCCGCAACGCATTGGCGTGCTGGGCGGCACGTTCGATCCGGTGCACATCGGCCATTTGCGCGGTGCGCTGGAAGTCGCTGAAGCGCTTGGGCTCGACGAGCTGCGCATGATGCCCAGCGCCCGGCCGCCGCATCGCGATACGCCGCAAGTGTCGGCGCAGGATCGGCTGGCCATGGTTGAGTGCGCGGTGGCCGGAGTGCCGCCGCTGGTGGTGGACGCCCGCGAATTGCAGCGGGACAAACCGTCCTGGACCATCGATACCCTGGAGTTGATGCGTGCCGAAATGGCCGCCGAGACCCAGGTTTTTCTGCTTTTGGGCTGGGACGCATTTTGCGGCCTGCCCACTTGGCACCGCTGGGAGGAGTTGCTCCAGCATTGCCATATCCTGGTGCTACAGCGCCCGGACGCCGACAGCGAACCGCCGGATGCCTTGCGCAACCTGCTGGCAGCGCGTTCGGTGAGCGACCCGCTGGCCGTCAAAGGGCCGAGCGGACAGATTGCATTCGTCTGGCAGACACCGCTCGCGGTTTCCGCCACCCAGATCCGTCAACTGCTGGCCAGCGGTAAGTCGGTACGTTTCCTGGTGCCCGACGCGGTCCTGGCCTACATCGATGCGCACGGTCTGTACCGTGCGTCGAACTGAACAAGGCGTGCTTCACTGATACGAATCCACGTATCGCCAAGCCGCCGAATACATGAGCAAAACGAGTTTTATATGACCGACAAAGATGTAAGCAAAGTTAAGCGCAAAGGCACGTTCAAGAGCGCGCCGCTGCCGGAAGTCGCCAACACCAACGAGCCGCTCAAGGGCGACGAGCTGGTCAAGGTTGCCGTGGCAGCCCTGGAAGACGTCAAGGCACAAGACATCCAGATCATCGATGTTCGCGACAAGCAGAGCATCACCGACTACATGATCATCGCCACTGGTACCTCCAATCGCCAGATCAACGCGATGCTGGACAAGGTCCGCGAAGAGGTCAAAAAGCAAGGCGCCAGGCCGCTGGGCGAAGAAGGCAAGGGCGACAGCGACTGGGTGCTGCTCGATCTGGACCTGGTGATCGTGCACATGATGACTGCCTCGGCACGTCAGTTCTACGACCTGGAGCGCCTGTGGGCCGGTGCCGAGCAAAGCCGTGCGGCAGACGCCAAGCACCACAGCCCGGAAAACACCCACGAGCATTTCACCAAACTCAACAAAGACCAGCTGTAAGGGATTGCTGTGCGACTGCGACTGATCGCCGTCGGTTCACGCATGCCCAAGTGGGTGGAAGAAGGCTGGCATGAGTATGCCAAGCGTCTTCCGTCCGAGCTGGCGCTGGAACTGGTGGAAATTCCGCTCAATACCCGTGGCAAGAACGCCGACGTGGCCCGTTTCATCCGCCAGGAAGGCGAAGCCATGCTGGCCAAGGTCGGGCCGAACGAGCGGATCGTCACGCTGGAAGTGCATGGCAAGCCCTGGAGCACCGAGCAACTGGCGGTCGAACTCGACCGTTGGCGGCTGGATTCGCGCACGGTCAACTTCATGGTCGGTGGCCCCGAAGGGCTGGCGCCGGAAGTCTGCGCTCGCGCCGACCAGCGCTGGTCGTTGTCGCCGCTGACCTTGCCGCACCCGCTGGTGCGGATCCTGATCGGCGAACAGCTGTACCGTGCCTGGACCGTGCTGTCCGGTCACCCTTACCACAAGTAGTCCTGCCCTCATGTCTCAGCCGATCCGCATCAAGGACCACGAAAAGGACGCCCGCCTGGTGCGTAGCCGCGTCGTGTTCGGGGCTGTTGCGGTCATGCTGTTGATCGGCGTACTGATTGCGCGGCTGTACTACTTGCAGGTGATCCAGTACGAGTACCACTCGACACTCTCGGAAAACAACCGTGTCCATGTGCAGCCGATTCCGCCGACCCGTGGGTTGATCTTCGACCGCAACGGCGTGGTGGTGGCGGACAACCGTCCGAGCTTCAGCCTGAGCATGACCCGCGAACGCTCCGGCGACTGGCAGCAAGTGCTCGACGTGATCGTCGAAGTGCTGCAGCTGACGCCCGAGGACCGGGTGATCTTCGAAAAACGCATGCGCCAGGGGCGCCGGCCGTTCGAGCCGGTGCCGATTCTGTTTGAGCTGACCGAAGAGCAGATCGCCCGGATCGCGGTGAACCAGTTCCGCCTGCCCGGGGTGGAAGTGGTCGCGCAGTTGGTGCGTCATTACCCGCAGGGCGCGCATTTTGCGCACTCGGTGGGTTACATGGGGCGGATCAACGAGAAAGAGCTGAAGACCCTCGACCCGGTCAACTACAGCGGCACCCATCACATCGGCAAGACCGGCATCGAGCGTTTCTACGAGCCGGAACTGCACGGGCAGGTGGGTTACGAGGAAGTCGAGACCAACGCCCGCGGCCGCGTGCTGCGCGTGCTCAAGCGGACCGATCCGATTCCCGGCAAGGACATCGTCCTGAGTCTGGACATCAAACTGCAGGAAGCGGCGGAAGCTGCACTGGGCGGGCGGCGCGGCGCGGTGGTGGCGCTCGATCCGAACACCGGTGAAGTCTTGGCAATGGTCAGTCAGCCGAGTTTCGACCCGAACCTGTTCGTCACCGGCATCAGCTTCAAGGCCTATGCCGAGCTGCGCGATTCCATCGACCGGCCGCTGTTCAACCGGGTGCTGCGCGGTCTGTACCCGCCGGGTTCGACGATCAAGCCGGCGGTGGCGATTGCCGGTCTCGATGCCGGTGTGGTGACGGCGTCGAGCCGGGTGTTCGACCCCGGTTACTACATGCTGCCCAACTACGATCACAAGTACCGCAACTGGAACCGCACCGGTGACGGCTTCGTCGACCTCGACACGGCGATCATGCGTTCCAACGACACCTACTTCTATGACCTGGCGCACAAGCTGGGCATTGATCGGTTGTCGGCCTACATGAACAAGTTCGGCATCGGCCAGAAGGTCTCGCTGGACATGTTCGAAGAATCTCCCGGCCTGATGCCGTCCCGCGAGTGGAAGCGTGCGACGCGCAAACAGGCGTGGTTCCCGGGCGAGACCCTGATTCTGGGGATCGGCCAGGGCTACATGCAGTCCACACCCTTGCAACTGGCGCAGGCCACGGCGCTGGTGGCCAACAAAGGCATCTGGAACCGGCCGCACCTGGCCAAGACCATCGAAGGTGCCAAACCGGTAGATGAAAACCCGATGCCGGATATCGTTCTGCGCGATCCGTCGGACTGGACCAAGGTCAATCACGGCATGCAGCAAGTGATGCACGGCGCCAGAGGAACCGCGCGCAAGGCGGCAATCGGTGCGCAATACCGCATCGCCGGCAAGTCCGGTACCGCTCAGGTGGTCGCGATCAAGCAAGGTGAAAAATACGACCGGTCCAAGGTTCAGGAGCGCCACCGCGACCACGCCTTGTTCGTCGGTTTCGCTCCGGCCGACAACCCGAAAATCGTTGTGTCGGTGATGGTCGAGAACGGTGAGTCCGGCTCCGGCGTCGCCGCGCCAGTGGTGCGTCAGGTCATGGATGCCTGGCTTCTGGATCAGGAGGGTCGATTGAAGGCCGAATACGCCGGTCCTATCAGTGCGGAGGCTTCGGCCCGTGATGAATAATTTTGATCGCATGCTCTCCAGTGAGGATGTGATGCGTCGTCGTGCGACGCTGCTGCAACGTCTGCATATCGATGGCCCGCTGTTGATCCTGCTGCTGATTCTCGCCGCGGGCAGTCTGTTCGTGCTGTATTCGGCGAGCGGCAAGAGCTGGGATCTGCTGGGCAAACAAGCCACTTCGTTCGGCATCGGCCTGGTGTCGATGATCGTCATCGCCCAGTTCGAACCGCGTTTCATGGCCCGCTGGGTGCCGCTCGGTTATGTGGTCGGCGTGGTGCTGCTGATGGTGGTGGACATCATGGGCCACAACGCCATGGGTGCGACGCGCTGGATCAACATCCCCGGAGTGATCCGCTTCCAGCCTTCGGAGTTCATGAAGATCCTGATGCCGGCAACGATTGCCTGGTATCTGTCCAAGCGCACGCTGCCGCCGCAGCTCAAGCACGTCGGCATCAGCCTGATGCTGATCGGTGTGCCGTTCATTCTGATCGTGCGCCAACCCGACCTCGGGACGTCGCTGCTGATTCTGGCCGGCGGCGCGTTCGTGCTGTTCATGGGCGGGCTGCGCTGGCGCTGGATCCTCAGCGTGCTGGCTGCGGCCGTGCCGGTGGCGATCGCCATGTGGTTCTTCATCATGCACGACTACCAGAAGCAGCGGATCCTCACGTTCCTCGACCCGGAAAGTGATCCACTGGGCACTGGCTGGAACATCATCCAGTCGAAAGCCGCGATCGGTTCCGGCGGCGTGTTCGGCAAGGGCTGGCTGCTGGGCACCCAGTCGCACCTGGACTTTCTGCCGGAGAGCCATACCGACTTCATCATCGCCGTACTCGGCGAAGAGTTCGGTCTGGTCGGCATCTGCGCGCTGCTGCTGATCTATCTGTTGCTGATCGGTCGCGGCCTGGTGATCACCGCCCAGGCGCAGACGCTGTTCGGCAAATTGCTCGCTGGTGCGTTGACCATGACGTTTTTTGTTTACGTTTTCGTCAACATCGGTATGGTCAGTGGCCTGTTGCCGGTGGTGGGGGTGCCGTTGCCCTTCATTAGCTACGGAGGAACTTCGCTGGTGACACTGCTGTCAGCGTTTGGGGTTTTGATGTCGATTCATACGCATCGCAAGTGGATCGCACAGGTTTGAATAAGGTGAAGAGTTCAATGCAAGTCATGCGCAGCTGGGCGACTCGTTACGCGCCGTGGGTCGGCCTGGTCGGCATCCTTGGCAGCGCGCAGGAAGTGCTGGCCGGCGATTACGAAGGCTCGCCACAGGTGGCTGAATTCGTCGGCGAAATGACCCGCGATTACGGTTTTGCCGGCGAGCAACTGATGGCCGTGTTCCGCGAGGCCCAGCGCAAGCAGGCGATTCTCGACGCCATCTCCAAGCCCGCCGAGCGGGTCAAACAGTGGAAAGAATATCGCCCGATGTTCATCACCGACGCGCGCATCGCCCGTGGTGTGGACTTCTGGCGCCAGCACGAGGCCGTACTGGCCCGTGCCGAGCAGGAATACGGCGTACCGGCACAAGTCATCGTGTCGATCATCGGCGTCGAGACCTTTTTCGGACGCAATACCGGCAATTACCGGGTGATTGATGCATTGTCCACGCTCGGATTCGACTATCCTCCCCGTGCCGAATTTTTCCGCAAGGAATTGCGTGAGTTCCTGCTGCTGGCCCGTGAGGAACAGGTCGATCCATTGACCCTCAAGGGCTCGTACGCCGGGGCGATGGGCTTGCCGCAATTCATGCCGAGCAGCTTTCGCGCCTATGCGGTGGATTTTGACGGTGACGGTCACATCAATATCTGGACCAATCCGGATGATGCGATCGGCAGCGTGGCCAGCTATTTCAAGCGTCACGGCTGGGTCGCCGGGGAACCGGTGGTGAGCCGCGCCGACGTGCGCGGCGAACAGGTCGACGAAGGTCTGACCACCGGCATCGAGCCGACGAAAACGGTTGGAGAGTTGCGGGCGCTGGGCTGGTCAAGTCATGATGCGCTGCGCGATGATATGCCGGTTACTGCATTTCGCCTCGAAGGCGACAACGGCCCTGAATACTGGATGGGCCTGAAGAATTTCTACGCGATCACGCGTTATAACCGCAGCGTGATGTACGCCATGGCCGTACATCAACTGTCTGAAGAGCTGGTAAAAGCACGGGGCGTCAAGTAATGCGGGCATTGCCTATCAATAAACCCCTGAAGCTGGTGGCATTCGCCGCGTTGGCGGTGCTGGTCGCCAGCTGTTCGACCAGCCGCGCGCCGACCCAGAAGACCCCGTCCACTGCGGTGCGTGCGCAGCCGGGGCTGGACATCAACCGCGCGCACAAAGATGGCGCGCCGTGGTGGGATGTCGATGTTTCGCGCATCCCCGACGCCACGCCGACCCTGCACACCGGTCCTTACAAGGCCAACCCGTACACCGTGCTGGGCAAGACCTATTTCCCGTTGCAGGAATCCAAGACCTACGTCGCCTCGGGCACCGCTTCCTGGTACGGCACCAAGTTCCACGGGCAGAACACCGCCAACGGCGAAGTGTATGACCTGTACGGCATGAGTGCCGCCCACAAGACTCTGCCACTGCCCAGTTACGTGCGTGTGACCAACCTGGACAACAACCGGAGCGTGATCCTGCGGGTCAACGATCGGGGGCCGTTCTATTCGGACCGGATCATCGATTTGTCCTACGCGGCCGCGAAGAAGCTCGGTTATGCCGAAATCGGCACCGCGCGAGTAAAGGTCGAAGGTATCGATCCGCAACAATGGTGGGCCGCCAAGGGCCGTCCGGCGCCGCTGATGCTCAACGAGCCGCAAGTCGCGCAGAATAACGCCCCGGTGATCACGGCGTCGGCCGGTACCATCGAGCAGTGGACCCCGCCGCCGCAGCAACATGCCTCTGACACTGTCCCTGTACAGATCAGCGCAAAAAAAAACGCTTCTGCACCAGCGTCTGGCCAGTATCTGCAGGTGGGCGCGTTCGCCAACCCGGACGCTGCAGAACTCCTGAGGTCGAAGCTCAGCGGGATGGTGAGCGCTCCGGTGTTCATCAGCTCGATCGTGCGCAATCAGCAGACCCTGCACCGGGTACGCCTGGGGCCGATCGGTTCGCCGGGTGAAATCGCCCAGGTGCAGAACAGTGTACGCCTGGCCAATCTCGGCTCGCCGAGCGTGGTCACCGAGTAAGAAACGTAGCACTTGATTGACGGTTCACTTGCGGTTTTGGGGGGTGGACCAGGTTGTTGGCTCGTCGAAGAACAAAAGCCCGGCAAGGGTGACTGGAGTGAGCAACTGAACACGCGATGGCCCGTTAGAAGGCTGTCTGAATAGTTTTGCCTTCGGGCAAGTTTCCATTAGCGATTTCGAGAGACGGATGAACATCACCACCTTTGCCAAACGCCTGTGTCTGCTAGTCCCGCTGCTCCTCTCGCCAGCCGCCTTCGCGGCCGAGATGATGCCGTCGCCACCTCAACTGGCTGCAAAAGCCTACGTGCTCATGGACGCCAGCAGCGGCAACGTGCTGGTGGAGAACAACGGTGACCAGCGTCTGCCGCCAGCCAGCCTGACCAAACTGATGACCGCGTACATCGCTACGCTGGAAATCCGTCGCGGCCAGATCGGTGAAAACGACCCGGTGACCGTCAGCGAAAACGCCTGGCGTACCGGCGGTTCGCGGATGTTCATCAAGGTCGGCTCGCAGGTGACCGTCAGCGACCTGCTGCACGGCATCATCATTCAGTCCGGCAACGACGCCAGCGTGGCGCTGTCCGAGCACATCGCCGGCAGCGAAGACGCGTTCGCCGACCTGATGAACAAGACGGTCGCCGATCTGGGCATGACCAACTCGCACTTCATGAACCCGACCGGTCTGCCGAACCCTGAGCACTACTCGTCGGCTCACGACATGGCGATCCTGGCCCGTGCGATCATCCACGAAGACCCGGCTCACTACGCGATCTACTCGCAGAAAGAGTTCTTCTGGAACGGCATCAAGCAGCCTAACCGCAACCTGCTGCTGTGGCGCGACAAGACCGTTGACGGTCTGAAAACCGGTCACACCGACGAAGCCGGCTACTGCATGGTGTCCTCGGCTGTACGTGACGGCCAGCGTCTGATTGCTGTGGTGTTCGGCACCAACAGCGAAGTGGCCCGCGCCGCTGAAACCCAGAAGCTGCTGACCTACGGCTTCCGCTTCTTCGAAACCCAGACCTTCTACCAGAAGGGCACCGAACTGGCTCAGGCCCCGGTGTGGAAAGGCACCACCAGCCAGGTCAAGGCCGGCCTGGCTGAGGACCTGACCATGACCCTGCCAAAAGGCCAGCTGAAAAAACTCGCTGCCAGCATGACCATGAACCCGCAACTGACCGCGCCAATCGCCAAGGGCGACGTGATCGGTAAAGTCGAAGTGAAACTGGACGACAAGGTGGTGCACAGCGCCGACCTGATCGCTCTGGACGCTGTCGAGGAGGGTGGTATCTTCCGCCGCATGTGGGATAGCATCCGTCTATTCTTCTACGGCTTGTTCAACTGATTTGTGTTGACCTGCATGGCCCCGCCCCGTTCCGGTGCGGGGCCATGTGCGTTACCACGGCTTGCGCTCTAGAGGCCGTTACGCCATGACCGATACCGAAGTAAAGGCGCCAAAGATCGAATTTCCGCAAACTGATTATCCGATTAAGGTGATCAGCGATACGGGCGTCGGCAATAAAGACAAGATCATCGACATCGTCAAGAAACACGCGACCATCAATGATGAGCGCATCGACGAGCGTCAAAGCAGCAACGGCAAGTACACCACCATCCAGTTGCACATCGTCGCGACAGACCAGGATCAGCTGTACAACATCAACAGCGAACTGCGGGCTTCCGGTTTCGTGCACATGGTGTTGTGATGCCGGGCACGCTGGGCTTTCGCGAACTTGGCCAGATGACTTACGAGCCGGTCTGGCATGCCATGCAACGCTTCACCAACGAACGCGGCAGCAATGCCGCCGACGAAATCTGGCTGGTCGAGCACCCTCCGGTGTTCACCCAGGGTCAGGCCGGCAAGGCCGAACACCTGCTGCTGCCGGGTGATATCCCGGTGGTACAGGTCGATCGCGGCGGGCAAGTGACTTATCATGGCCCGGGCCAGTTGGTCGCCTACCTGTTGCTGGATGTGCGCAAGCTGGGTTTCGGCGTACGTGATCTGGTCACGCGCATGGAACAGTGCCTGATCGAACTGCTGGCCAGCTACGGCGTCACCGCCGCCGCCAAGCCAGATGCTCCCGGCGTCTACGTCGACGGAGCGAAAATCGCGTCTCTGGGTTTGCGGATTCGCCACGGTTGCTCCTTTCATGGCCTGGCCTTGAACGTGGATATGAACCTGGAACCGTTTCGACGGATTAATCCCTGCGGCTATGCCGGGCTGGCGATGACCCAGCTGAGCGATCACGCAGGATCGATTGAATTTGCCGAGGTAAGTGCCCGGCTGCGCGCGCAGCTCGTCAAACACCTCGACTATGCTGAGCAGACGACCCTGACGGGCGGAATCGACTGATATGACTACTGATGCAGTGCAAACCATGATCCCGACGCTCGACGTGACCGAGCGCCCGGCCCCGCGTCCCAAGGTTGAAGCCGGCGTCAAGCTGCGCGGCGCCGAGAAGGTTGCACGCATCCCGGTAAAGATCATTCCGACCACCGAACTGCCGAAGAAGCCCGACTGGATTCGCGTACGCATTCCGGTTTCGCCGGAAGTCGACCGGATCAAGAGCCTGCTGCGCAAACACAAATTGCACAGCGTCTGTGAAGAAGCGTCCTGCCCGAACCTGGGCGAGTGCTTCTCCGGCGGCACCGCGACCTTCATGATCATGGGTGACATCTGCACCCGTCGTTGCCCGTTCTGCGATGTTGGCCACGGTCGTCCGAAACCACTGGACGTCAACGAGCCGGAAAGCCTGGCCATCGCCATCGCCGATCTGAAACTCAAGTACGTGGTGATCACCTCGGTTGACCGCGACGACCTGCGTGACGGCGGTGCCCAGCACTTTGCCGACTGCATTCGCGAAATCCGCAAGCTGTCGCCGAATGTGCAACTGGAAACCCTGGTCCCGGACTACCGTGGCCGCATGGACATCGCCCTGGAAATCACTGCCGCCGAGCCGCCGGATGTGTTCAACCACAACCTGGAAACCGTGCCGCGCCTGTACAAGGCTGCGCGTCCGGGTTCGGACTACCAGTGGTCGTTGACTCTGCTGCAGCGTTTCAAGCAGATGATGCCGCACATTCCGACCAAATCCGGCCTGATGCTGGGTCTGGGCGAGACCGACGACGAAGTCATCGAAGTCATGAAGCGCATGCGTGAACACGACATCGACATGCTGACGCTGGGCCAGTACCTGCAACCGTCGCGCAGCCACTTGCCGGTGCAGCGTTTCGTGCACCCGGACACCTTCGCCTGGTTCGCCGAAGAAGGCTACAAGATGGGCTTCAAGAACGTCGCTTCCGGTCCGCTGGTACGTTCGTCGTACCACGCCGATGAGCAGGCGAAACTGGTCAAGGCCGAGCTGCTCGGTTCCTGATCCGGCGCTGAGCGCTTTGCGAAAATACCCGCCTCGGCGGGTATTTTTGTTTGCGCCTGCCGCGCACTCTTTTGTTTGTCTTTGTACCTGACTACTGTGTGTGCATGAGTTCACAGGGAGACCATGGATGACCGTTCGACCGACCCACAGCCTTTTTCCGCATAAACCCGTACCAGCGCTACCATCCGAAGGGCTGATCGGCGTGATTGCCCCCGCCGGCCCCGGCGCGCTGGACACGCAAAAGGCTGTGCAGTGGATGCGCACCCGCGGTTATGCGCTGAAGGTATTCCCCGGTGTTTACGAGAAGGACGGCTACCTGGCCGGCAGCGATGACGTACGCCTCCATGACCTGCACGCGGCATTCGCCGACTCAGAAGTCGACGCGATCATCTGCCTGCGTGGCGGCTACGGTACGCCGCGCTTGCTGGACCGGATCGATTACGACCTGCTGAGTCGTCACGCCAAGCCGTTTGTCGGCTACAGCGACATCACCGCGCTGCATCTGGCAATCAGTCGCTACGCCGGGTTCGTGACCTTCCACGGCCCGCTGCTCAACGCCGATCTGTTGGGCGACAAGGAACCACCGACCGTCACCTCATTCTTCGCCATGCTGCGCGGTCAGTTGAAGGCGGGCAGTGTGCTGAGCCATCCAGTGGCTTATCCGTTGACCACGGTCGAACCGGGCATCGCTCACGGGCGCTTGCTCGGCGGCAATCTGGCGATGATTGCCTCGACGCTGGGGACGCCTTATGAAATCGACGTGGAAGGGGTGATTCTGCTGATCGAGGACGTCAACGAGCCGCTGTATCGCATCGACCGTTTGCTCACGCAGATGCGTCTGGCCGGCAAACTGGCTCGATTGCGCGGGGTGCTGGTCGGTGATGTGGCCGGGGTCGATATCGATGCGTTGAACCGTCTGCTCAAGCAGACGTTCGAGCCGTTGCGGATTCCGGTGCTGTCGGGGTGGCGCAGCGGGCATTGTGATCCGAACCTGACCCTGCCGATGGGGGCGCTGATTCGCTTGGATGCAGGGAAGAAGGAGTTGATGCTGGAGCAGGATGTGGTCACCCGATAATGCTCGGGTGACGCAAAAAGATCGCAGCGTTCGGCAGCTCCTATATGGGATTGATACATACCCTGTAGGAGCTGCCGAAGGCTGCGATCTTTTGATTTTGCTTTATTGAGCGCGCAGGCTCTCAAGCAACTTATGCGTCGGGTAACCGTCCGCGGGCCAGCCAAACGCCTGCTGGGCACTGCGGATCGCCTTGCGCGTATTGGCGCCGATGATCCCGTCAGCCGTGCCTGCATCGTAATTGCGTGCGCTCAGCAGGGTCTGCAATTCGATACGCTCGGTACGGCTCAGTGGCAGGTCATCTTTCGGCCACGTGCCGTTGATCAGGCCAGCGCCATTGAAGCGCTCGGACAACAGGCTCACCGCCAGTGCATAGGACGACGAGTTGTTGTATTTGAGGATCGCCCGGAAGTTGTCGAGGATCAGAAACGCCGGGCCACGATAACCGGCTGGTAGCAGCAGGGCGGCGGACAATTGTTCCGAGCCGGCCGGTGCCTGACTGCCATTGGGCAGGCTCACGCCCAGTTGACGCCATTCGGCGACAGTTTTGCGAATCGCGCCATCGGCCAGGGTGTAGTTGAAGCTGCTCGGCAATTGCACTTCGAAGCCCCACGGTTGACCACGCTGCCAGCCGGAGCTTTGCAGGTAGTGCGCGGTAGAGGCCAGAGCATCGGCCGGGCTGCCCCAGATGTCGCGGCGACCGTCACCGTCGAAATCCACCGCGTGGGTATTGTAGGTGGTCGGAATAAACTGGGTCTGGCCCATCGCACCGGCCCACGAGCCCAACATCTTCTCTGGGGTGATATCGCCCTGTTGCAGGATCTGCAGCGCCGCAATCAGTTGCGCATGGGCAAAGCCCGGACGACGACCTTCGTAGGCCAGGGTCGCCAGCGAGTTGATCACTGACTTGGTGCCCTGGAACTGGCCGAAATTGCTTTCCATGCCCCACACCGACACCAGTGCCTGACGATCGACGCCATATCGCTGTTCGATGCTTTGCAGGATGTCGGCGTACTGACTGATCAGCGCCTGGCCCTTGCGCACTCGCAGTGGCGAGAGGGCGCCGTCGAGGTATTCCCACACCGGACGTGAGAACTCCGGCTGGCTGCGGTCGGCCTTGATCACGCTGGCATCGAAGCTGACATTGGCAAACGCGCGATCAAACAGCTCGGCGCGGATCCCGGCCGCCAGGGCATCCTTGCGGAAACCGGCCTGCCATTCGGCAAAGGTCTGGGTGGGCTGAAGATCAAGAGGGTCGGCGGACGGCACTACCGGCGGGATGATTGCCGGGGCTGTTGCGACAGGGGCGGCTTGGAGAGGTTGCGCATCGGCGGCGGTAGGTTTTTCCGCGCAGGCGACAAGCAGAATGAAGCTGGAGGCAGCGATCAGTTGGCGAACGGGCCAACGACGGGAAAGACGAAAGGGCATGCACGGTTCCAGGGGATACGATTCAGGTACAGACCTTAACATGACCGGGGGGTACTGCGCTTCAGGCAGCCAGAAAGTAAGAAGCCTCCCAGCTGTCAGACTGGAAGGCTTCGCGGCGGTAGCTGCCTTTGCCCTTGGACGGTCGTTCCTGGCGGCTGCGGAACAGGGGTTGGGCGACGATGGATTTGGCCTTGTTCGGGCCATGTTTTGATGGCTTTTTGCTCATGATGATTCTCTCGAGTGAGTGGTTTTGCGGGGGAAATAATCTGCCGATGTTGGACGCCTGTCCAGTCCCTGATAGGTAGGAATGTTCTGACGCTTTCGCGAGCAGACTCGCTCCCACATTTGAATGCGTTTCAATGTGGGAGCGAGCCTGCTCGCGAAGAGTCGTTTGCGGTATGACAGATTATTCGGCGGGCAGCGAAAGGCGTTGGCCCGCCATCAACAACGCCAATCGGCTCAGGCTCATCCATGGCGAGCCGGCGGCCTGACCCTTGATCTGCGCATCGATGCGCTGGGCTTCAAGCAGCAACTGCGCCCAGCGTGGCGCCGAGTAGCGTTGCAGGGCTTTGCTCATCAGCGGTTTGCGTTTGTCCCAGACCGGCGGTTTCGCCTGACTGAAGCACTTGTCCAGCGGTGTGCCCTGGCTGTACTGCAGCGAGATATTGGCCAGCAGGCGCAACTCCCGTGCCAGAGCCCAGAGAATCACCGGTGGCTCGACGCCTTCACCGCGCAGGCCTTCGAGCATGCGCAAGGCGTGGGCCGGTTCGCCGTTGAGTACGGCATCGGTCAGGCCGAACACGTCGAAGCGCGCACTGTCGGCCACCGCGGCCTGCACGGTTTCGACGGTGATCTGCCCACCTTCGGCCATCAGCTTGAGCTTTTCGATTTCCTGCGCGGCGGCGAGCAGGTTGCCCTCCACGCGTGCGGCAATCAGTTCGACCGCATCCTGACTGGCCGATAACCCGGCCTGGGAGAGGCGCTGGCGAATCCAGCTCGGCAGCTGATTGGCATCCACCGGCCAGATCTGAATGAACTGGGTCTGCTGACCTTCGACCAGCGCCTTGCCCCACTTGGTCTTCTGCGCACTGCCGTCGAGCTTGGGCAAGCTGATCAGCAGCACGGTGTCTTCGGCGGGGCGTGAGCAGTATTCGATCAGTGCGGCAGCGCCCTTGTCACCGGGCTTGCCCGAAGGCAGGCGCAGTTCCAGCAGACGTTTTTCGGCGAACAACGACATGCTGGCGCCGGCCTGCAACAAGGTACCCCAATCGAAATTGGCATCGGCGGCGAACACCTGGCGTTCGTCGAAACCTTGCTGGCGGGCAGCACTGCGGATGGCGTCGGCGGCTTCCTGACACAACAGCGGGTCATCGCCGCTGATGATATAGACGGGCGCGAGCGCGCCTTGCAGGTGTTTGCCGAGTTGAGCGGGAGCGAGCTTCATAAGAGAGGGCGAACGGGGCGCCTGAGCGCCCCGTACGTCTTACTGCTGCGGCAGTTCGAGCGGCGACTGACGCGGTGTTTCCGCTTCAGCCTTCTGTGCCGCCTTCAGTGCATCGGCTTCGGCCCGGGCACGGTCGTTGGCCGCTTGCTGCAATTGCTGCAGTTGGCCCGGCGTCAGCTGTTGCAGGCGCAGCATCATGCGCTGAACCAATTCGCGACGGGTTTCGCGACGGGCGTCGTTGGCTTCCTGATCGGAGCCGACGAGGTTGTTGCCGTCGTGAATGAACACTTTCTGCACTTCGAGCTTGTCGCTCAGCAGGTTCAGGTTATGTTCGCCAACGATGTCGTAGTTCAGCACGGTGCTGACCTGGTATTCGCCCGTACGGCCGGCCCCGGCGTAGCTGAGGATACGCTGGCTCTCCTGCTCGTCAGCCAGGTACAGCTTGTACGGTGCACCGTTGTAAACCTTGACGCCGCTGGACTCCAGCACCTGACGCAGTTGGGTGACGGTCTCGCCATAAGCGTTGCGGGCGCTCAGGTCGAGCTCCTTGATCGTCAGTTCATTGGTGCCGGTACCACGCAGCTGGAAACCGCAGGCGCTCAGCAGAACGGCGAGGCCCATCACCAGCAGATTGCGTTTGATCATTGTGTTGCTCCCCTTGAAACCATGTGGGCCGACCCTGCGGCCCGAAAGGTTTTACAGTGCGCCAGGCGAACCTGGCGCCCAATCCAATTTAGCTGGCGACGATGTTGACCAGTTTCCCTGGTACAACGATCACTTTGCGAATGGTCAGACCGTCGACGAAACGCAGCACGTTTTCGTTGGCGCGGGCAGCCGCTTCGACTTCTTCGCGGGTGGCGCTGGCCGGCATTTCGATCTGGCCACGCAGCTTGCCGTTCACTTGAATGACCAGTTGCAGGCTGTCCTGTACCAGTGCGTTTTCATCGACCGCAGGCCAGCCCGCATCGATCACCGGGTCAGCATGGCCCAGTTGCTTCCACAGCTCATGGCTAATGTGCGGCGTGATCGGAGCCAGCAGCAGCGTCACGGCTTCCAGGCCTTCGTGAATCAGCGCGCGGTCCTGTTCGGTGCCTTGCGCGGCTTTTTCCAGCACGTTCATCAGCGTCATCACCTGAGCGATGGCGGTGTTGAATTTGTGGTTCTGGCCGACGTCGTGACTGGCCTGCTTGATGGCCAGGTGGATGGCGCGGCGCACGGCTTTCTGCTCGTCGTTCAGACCGGCGATATCCAGCTTGCCCGGCAGGCCCTGGGTGACGTGGGTCTGCGCCAGACGCCAGACGCGCTTGAGGAAACGGTGCGAGCCTTCAACGCCGGAGTCCGACCATTCGGCGCTCATGTCAGGCGGCGAGGCGAACATCATGAACAGGCGGCAGGTGTCGGCGCCGAACTGGTCGATCATCGACTGGGGGTCGACGCCGTTGTTCTTCGACTTGGCCATTTTCTCGGTGCCGCCGATTTCCACCGGCAAGCCGTCGGATTTCAGTTTGGCGCTGATGACCTTGGCTTTGCTGTCGCGCTCCAGTTCCACATCCGCCGGGTTGAACCAGGTGTAGGCACCGTTGGCTTCGCGACGATAGTAAGTCTCGGCGATTACCATGCCCTGGGTCAGCAGGTTCTTGAACGGCTCGTTGGAGCTGACCAGACCTTCGTCACGCATCAGCTTGTGGAAGAAGCGCGCGTACAGCAGGTGAAGAATGGCGTGTTCGATACCGCCGATGTACTGATCCACCGGCAACCAGTGGTCGGCCGCGGATTTTTCCACCAGACCGCCTTCAAAGTGCGGCGAGGCGTAACGGGCGTAGTACCACGAGGACTCGACGAAGGTGTCCATGGTGTCGGTTTCACGCTTGGCAGGCTGGCCGCATTTCGGGCAGCTGCACTCGTAGAATTCCGGCATGCGCGCCAGTGGCGAACCGGCGCCGTCCGGCACCACGTCTTCCGGCAGGACCACCGGCAACTGGTCTTCCGGCACCGGCACGTCACCGCAGGTGGCGCAGTGGATGATCGGGATCGGGCAGCCCCAATAGCGCTGACGGCTGATGCCCCAGTCGCGCAGGCGGAACTGGGTGCGCGAGGCGCCGAGGTTTTTCTTGATCAGGGCGACTTCCATGGCGTCGAAGGCGCCGGTGAAGTCCAGGCCGTCGAACTCGCCGGAGTTGATCAGCGTGCCGTGCTCGCCGTAGGCGTCTTGCCACGGAGCCGGGTTGGTGTCGCCGGAGCTGGTGCGCACCACCGATTTGACCGGCAGGTTGTACTTGTGGGCGAATTCGAAATCGCGCTCGTCGTGCGCCGGCACCGCCATCACGGCGCCGTCGCCGTAATGCATCAACACGTAGTTGGCGACCCATACCGGGAGTTTTTCACCGGTCAGCGGGTGCTCGACGAACAGGCCGGTCGGCAGGCCTTTCTTCTCTTGAGTGGCGACGTCGGCTTCAGCGACGCTGCCGCCCTTGCATTCAGCGATGAACGCTTGCAGCTCAGGGTTGTTCTGCGCGGCCTGGGTGGCCAGCGGGTGCTCGGCGGCCACGGCAACGTAAGTTGCGCCCATCAGGGTGTCCGGACGGGTGGTGAAGACCTTGAGGGTGCCTGCTTCGCCGATCGAGTCGACGTTGTAAGGGAACTGCACTTCCATGCCGCGGGATTTGCCGATCCAGTTGCGCTGCATGGTCTTGACCTGTTCCGGCCAGCCCGTCAGTTCGTCGAGGCTCTCCAGCAGCTCATCCGCGTAGGCGGTGATCTTGAAGTAGTACATCGGGATTTCGCGCTTTTCGATCAGCGCGCCGGAGCGCCAGCCGCGACCGTCGATCACCTGTTCGTTGGCCAGCACGGTCTGGTCGACCGGGTCCCAGTTCACGGTACCGTTCTTGCGGTAGATCACGCCTTTTTCGAACAGGCGAGTGAACAGCCATTGTTCCCAGCGGTAGTAATCGGGCTTGCAGGTGGTCACTTCACGGGACCAGTCCACCGCCAGGCCCAGGCTGCGCAGCTGGGATTTCATGTAGGCGATGTTTTCGTAGGTCCACTTGGCGGGCGCCACGTTGTTCTTCATCGCGGCGTTTTCCGCCGGCATGCCGAAGGCGTCCCAACCCATCGGTTGCAGAACGTTCTTGCCTTGCATGCGCTGGTAGCGGGAGATCACGTCGCCGATGGTGTAGTTGCGCACGTGCCCCATGTGTAGCTTGCCGCTGGGGTAAGGGAACATCGACAGGCAGTAGTAGGTTTCCTTGCCTGGCTGTTCACTGACTTCAAAGGACTTTTGCTCGTCCCAGAACGACTGGGCGGCGGCTTCGATTTCACGGGGCTGATATTGTTCGTGCATGGCTACTTTTGTACTGGATAGGGGTGGCCTAATCCTCTTCAACGCGCCCTCCGGGGGATGCTCCGGACAGGCTGGAAGTGGAATGACAGGAAGCGCCGTAGCATACATGACCGCGCTTGGCCTAGGGAAACCCTGATTACAGCTGTCTGGCCCCCGAAAACCGTGGCGAGGGCCGTTGGTCGCGGCGTTCAGCCGGTTTGTGCAGCGAAGCTAAGCTCTTATTGGGGAGTGAGTCTTATCTTCAATGAGGTGAGGGATGGTGGAGCAACGGCAAAAAAACGTGACGAAACCCGAGTTGTACGAACGGTTGATGGATCGTCTGGGCATGGCGCTCGACGCTGCCAAAACCGCTGGCCGGCTGCGCGACGAGCGCCCCGTGGAACTGGAATTGCGTGGCTTGAGCCCCGCCGAGTTCAAACTGGTCAAGGCCTATCTGGATCGCAGTGAGCGTGAAGCGCATGGATACCTGTCGCAGGCAGTGAAACAGCTCGATACAGCACATTCAGCCAAGGTCATCTGGCTCAAGGACAAGGCGCCCGGCAGAGACACCGTCAAGGTTCGTTCTGTACAGGCCAAGTAAACGCATGGCAGGTCAGATAACGGATCTTTTCCAACAGGATCCTGCCTATCGGTTGTAACGCATCATTAACACTCTTAGGCTTCGGGCATCTCTGGAGATGCCCCGATGCCTTTTCGTTACTTCATCAAACAACTTCTGTTGCCGCCCGGCATTCTTTTGCTGCTGTTGCTGGTCGCCTGGTGGCTGCGCCGCTCCCGGCCGCGACTGGCCGGCTTGTGTTTTGCCATTGGGCTGGGTGGTTTCTGGCTGATGAGCCTGCCGGTGGTCGTGCAGTGGGGCGCCAAGGCACTGGAACGTGAGCCGCCGCTGCCCCGTGATGCCTGGTCAATCCTGGCGCAGCGGGCCGATGCCATCGTGGTGCTGGGTTCCGGGCGCGAGCGCGGTGATCTGGCCTGGGGTGAGGATCAGCCAACCGGCGTGGGGCTGGAGCGTCAGCGCTATGCAGCGCGACTGGCCAAGGCCTCCGGGCTGCCGATTCTGACCAGCGGTGGCCTGCATTACGGCACGCCGCCGACCGAGGCGAAGCTGATGGCCGATTCGCTGCGCGATGACTTTGGCGTGACCACGCGCTGGCAGGAAGGCGAGAGTCGCACAACCTGGGAAAATGCCAAATTCAGCGCCGACATTTTGTTGCCTCAAGGCATAAAACGCGTGGTCGTGGTCACCCAGGCCTGGCATATGCCGCGTGCCGTGTGGTGTTTTCAGCAGGCAGGATTTGAAGTGGTGCCGGCGCCCGTAGGGTTTCTCGGGACCGATAATGCGCGACCGTTTGGTGGCTGGCTGCCGGAGTTCAAGTCGATCTGGCAGAGCGGGCAGTTGCTGAATGAGGCGGTAGGGCAGGTGGGGTATTCGCTGTTTTACCGCTAAGAGCACTGTTTTGAGAGGACTTCTGTGGCGAGGGGATTTATCCCCGATGGGTGGCGAAGCCGCCCCAAAACAAAACCTGCATCTCGGCCTTTCAGGTAAAAAGAGTGCAATGGATTTGCGATGACTGCGTCATCGATCGGGGATAAATCCCCTCACCACAGTGTTCATGGATTGCTTTTAAAGGGTTTTCGACATCCGGCTCGCCATCAGCGCCCAGCCAAACAGCAGCACACAAATGATGATCAGCGGCCACGAGCGCCATTGCAGGTACGGCGTCAGGTTGTGCATCGGCACCACTTCGCCATACAGAATGCCCTGCTCGAACTGCGGAATCTGCTCGGTGATCTGCCCGAACGGGTTGATCAGCCCGGTCACGCCATTGTTGGTGGCGCGGATCATCCAGCGGCCGGCCTCAAGTGCGCGCATCTGCGCCATTTGCAGGTGCTGCAACGGGCCAATCGAGGTGCCGAACCAGGTGTCGTTGCTGATCGTCAGCAGCAGATCGCTGCGTGCCGAGAGACCTGCAGCGAACTCCGGGTACACCACTTCGTAGCAGATGAATGGTGCGATCTGATAACCCTTGGCCTGCAACAACGGCTGATCCGCCGGACCGCGAGCGAAGTCGGACATCGGCAAGTCAAAGAACGCGATCAACCCGCGCAGCAGATCCTGCAACGGTACGTATTCGCCGAACGGCACCAATTTCTGCTTGAGGTAGGTGCCATCGCCTTCGCCGACCACGGTAATGCCATTGAAGAAGCGTTTTTCGTGACGAACCGTCTCGCGGATCGGTACGCCGGTGATCAACGCCGATTTACGCTCGGCGGCGAAGTTACCCATCATGTTCAGGTAGCCTTCGGCGGACTCCTTGAGCACCGGCACCGCGGTTTCCGGCCAGATCAGCAGGTCGACCGGTTTGGAGCGGAAACTCAGGTCGCGGTACAGCGCCAGTTGCGCATTGAGCTGCGCCGGGTCCCACTTCATGCTTTGTTCGACGTTGCCCTGAATCGCGGCAACGCTCAGGGCCGGACCGGACGGACTGGTCCAGGCGTGGCCCTTGAGCGAAATGCCCGCCACCCATGGCCCGATCAGCAACACCAGGCCAGCCGCGATAAAGCCCTTGCGACCGGATTGCAACAAGCGGGGCGCGTTGCAGATCAGCGCTGCAGTCAGCGCCAGAACGAACGATACCAGCCACATGCCGCCGACCGGCGCGAGCCCGGCCAACGGGCCGTCGAGCTGACTGTAACCGGAGTAGAGCCACGGGAAACCGGTGAGGAACCAGCCGCGAAAGGCTTCCTGGCCGACCCACAGTGCGGCAAACGCCAGCGCATCGGCCAGCGGCGCTTCATTGCGGCGCAACCAGCGCGCCCAGACCCAGGCGGGCAGGGCGAAGAAAAACGCGATCGCTGCGGTGAACAGCAGCATCAGGAACCCGGCCAGCAACACCGATGCACCACCGAAATGGTGGATGCTGTAGTAGATCCAGCTGGTGCCGGCACCGAACAGTCCGAAACCGAAGCACCAGCCACGGCCCAGCGCCTGACGCGGTTTCAGCTCACGCAGGCCGGCGTAGAACAGGCCGACCGCGAGCAAAGCCAGCGGCCAGATGTTGAACGGGGCCAGGGCAAAGGTGGTGATTGCACCGGCCGCCACGGCCAGCAGGTTACCGGGCCAGCCGGGGCGGGTTGTCCAGCGCAGGGGGTATGTCATCAGCTATTTCCTGTATCGCGCCGGGTCTGCTGTTACGCAGGGCAAGGCGCGAGGAGTGAAGTTTGGTTTTTCAAATGAACGACGAGCAACGCAGCCCTGCGTAACAGCAGGCCCGGCCCTCCGGGTTACGCCTGAAAGCGGGCCATGCTGCGTTGCAGTCCTTGGAAAGGGAATGCCATTCCCTGCGGACTGCGCCTTGCCTGGCCCGCTTTCAGGCGCAACGCGATACAGGAAATAGCTGATGACATACCCCAATCCTTAGATTTAACGAGCGATTGGCGTCAGTCGCAGCAAATGAATCCGACGGCTGTCGGCATTCAGGATGCGGAAACGATAGGCGCCGATTTCAGTGATTTCGTTACGTTTTGGCAAGTGCCCGAACGCGCTCATCACCAGACCGCCGACCGTGTCGAACTCGTCGTCGGAGAATTCGCTGTCGAAAAACTCGTTGAAGTTCTCGATCGGCGTCAGGGCCTTGATCAGGAAGTCACCGCTGGGCAGCGGCTTGATGTAGCTGTCTTCTTCGACGTCGTGCTCGTCTTCGATGTCGCCGACGATCTGTTCCAGTACGTCTTCGATCGTGACCAGACCGGCCACGCCGCCGTATTCGTCGATGACGATGGCCATGTGGTTGTGATTGGCGCGGAATTCACGCAGCAACACGTTCAGACGCTTGGACTCCGGCACGAAGGTGGCCGGGCGCAGCAGGTCCTTGATGTTGAAGCTGTCGCCGTTCTCCTTGAGGATCAGCGGCAGCAGGTCCTTGGCCAGCAACACGCCCATCACGTCGTCGTGGCTTTCGCCAATGACCGGGTAGCGCGAGTGCGCCGAGTCGACCACGGCCGGGAGGAATTCACGGGGTGTCTGGTTCGCCTTGATGCTGATCATCTGCGAGCGCGGGACCATGATGTCGCGTACTTGCAGGTCAGCCACCTGAATGGCGCCTTCGACGATGGCCAGCGCTTCGCTGTCCAGCAGTTTGTTCTGATGTGCATCACGCAGCAGCTCAAGCAGCTCCTGACGGTTCTTCGGCTCGTGGGCAAAAGCCTGGGTCAGTTTACCCAGCCATGACTTCTGCCCGTTGCTCGATCGATCTTCGCTCATAGCGATTACTCTGAATCCTTTGTTGTAACGATAGGGGATGTTTCGGTTTCGTCGTCCGCGTACGGATCGGGATAGCCCAGTTCGGCAAGCAACTCGCGTTCCAGTGCTTCCATTTCTTCAGCTTCGTCGTCATCTATATGGTCGTAACCGAGCAGATGCAAGCAGCCGTGAATGACTAGATGTGCCCAATGGGCCTTGAGTTCCTTGCCTTGTTCGGCAGCTTCGCGTTCGACCACCGCCACGCAGATCACCAGATCGCCGAGCAGCGGGATGTCGAGGAATTCGTCCGGGACTTCCGCCGGGAACGACAGGACGTTGGTTGCGTAATCCTTGTGGCGCCAGGTGTGATTGAGTTCGCGGCCTTCTTCCTCGTCGACCAGGCGAATGGTCATTTCCGAGTCGGCGCTGCGCTGGCGCAGGGCCAGTTCGCACCATTGGCGGAACTCGGTTTCACTCGGGGCGTTCGCTTCGGTAGCGATTTGCAGATCCAGCTCAAGCATCGCGCGAGGTTTCCCTGGCGGCTTCGGCACGGGTCTCGAAGCGCTCGTAGGCCTCGACGATCCGCTGCACCAACGGGTGGCGCACGACGTCTTTGGGCTGGAAGTGGGTGAAGCTGATGCCCGGAACATCCTTGAGTACTTCGATCACATGATGCAGGCCGGACTTGGTGCCGCGCGGCAGGTCGACCTGGGTGATGTCACCGGTGATCACGGCGGTGGAGCCAAAGCCGATCCGGGTCAGGAACATTTTCATCTGCTCGACGGTGGTGTTCTGGCTTTCGTCGAGAATGATGAAGCTGTTGTTCAACGTACGACCGCGCATGTACGCCAGTGGCGCGACTTCGATCACCTGACGCTCGATCAGCTTGGCCACGTATTCGAAGCCGAGCATCTCGTAGAGTGCGTCATAGAGCGGGCGCAGGTACGGGTCGATCTTCTGCGCCAGATCGCCGGGCAGGAAGCCGAGCTTTTCACCGGCTTCAACCGCCGGACGCACCAGCAGAATGCGGCGGATCTGCTCGCGTTCCAGGGCATCGACTGCGCAGGCCACCGCCAGATAGGTCTTGCCGGTACCGGCCGGGCCGATGCCGAAGTTGATGTCGTTGCCGAGGATTTCCTTCACGTAGCGCAGCTGATTCAAGCCACGGGGGCGAATCATGCCTTTCTTGGTGCGCAGGGCGACGGAAGCTTCAGCGGGAGCGTGATTGTCCAGTTCGACGACGGCCGATTCCTGGAGA
The DNA here is from genome assembly GCF_022368695.1 of Pseudomonas sp. Y5-11. Classification (NCBI taxonomy): domain Bacteria; kingdom Pseudomonadati; phylum Pseudomonadota; class Gammaproteobacteria; order Pseudomonadales; family Pseudomonadaceae; genus Pseudomonas; species Pseudomonas sp. Y5-11. The sequence goes on along the minus strand of NZ_CP058974.1, from coordinate 6,392,940 downwards.
AACAGGTGCACCATGTCCGGTGACAGCTCGGTACCCTTGGTTTCGCGGTACAGGCGGCGCAGCAGGTTTTCCGCAGACGTGGTGTGCTTGGGGTCGCCGATCAGTTCGAACTGGTTTCCGCGATTGCGGATCTCGATGGCCAGGCGCTGTTCGATCAAGCGCAGATGCTCGTCGAACTGCCCGCACAGATTGGCGAAGCGGCGAGCCTCAAAGGGCTCGAGGATAAAACGATGTGGTTCTATGGGTGCGTTCAAGGTCGTATTTAGCCGCCCTGGGGCAATTAAGATGAAATCAAGGATAACGCCAGTGGCGTGGGTGCGAAAGCTCTTAAATATCGATGCGAGTTTGGAGCGCCTTTCTGTGGCGGGTGGAGTTATCTGTGGCGAGGGGATTCATCCCCGATGGGCCGCGGAGCGGCCCCAAAACCAGAGCTCTTGGTATGGCAGATTCACCGCAACTTCAGCGTTGGGTCGGCTGCGCCAACCATCGGGGATAAATCCCCTCACCACAACAGTCCTACTACAGAAAGCGCGCGATGTTATTGGACCAGCGAGCCGCGCAGCGAATGCGGTTGCGCCGCGTCGATGTGCACGTCGGCGAACTGGCCGATCAGGGTCGGATTATCGCAGCGGAAGTTGACGATACGATTATTCTCGGTGCGCCCTTGCAGCTCGCCCGGGTCTTTCTTCGAATAGTCAGTAACCAGAATGCGCTGGATCGAACCGACCATTTGTCGGCTGATCTCGAACCCTTGCTGATTCAAACGATGCTGCAAGGCATTCAAGCGTTCTTTCTTCAGCTCTTCCGGGGTGTCATCAGCCAGATCGGCCGCCGGCGTGCCCGGACGCTGGCTGTAGACGAACGAATAGGAGAAGTCGAAGCCGACATCGGCAATCAGCTTCATGGTCTGTTCGAAGTCTTTCTCGGTCTCGCCCGGGAAGCCGACGATGAAATCCGAACTGATGCAGATGCCCGGCACGGCGGCGCGCAGTTTGCGCAGTTTGGATTTGTATTCCAGCGCGGTGTGGTTGCGCTTCATTGCCGCGAGGATCCGGTCGGAACCCGACTGCACCGGCAAGTGCAGGTGTTTGACCAGTTCCGGCACTTCGGCGTGGGCCTGAATCAGGCTGTCGGAGAACTCCAGCGGGTGCGAAGTGGTGTAGCGAATGCGGTCGATGCCATCGACGGCGGCAACCACGCGGATCAGTTCGGCCAGATCGGCCAGACGCCCATCATGGGTCAGGCCGCGATAGCCGTTGACGTTCTGCCCCAACAGGGTCACTTCACGCACGCCATTTTCGGCGAGGTGGATGATCTCGGCGATCACGTCATCGAACGGCCGGCTGACTTCTTCACCACGGGTGTAAGGCACCACGCAGAACGTGCAGTATTTGCTGCAGCCTTCCATCACCGACACGTAGGCGCTCGGGCCATCGATGCGCGGCTCGGGCAAGTGGTCGAATTTCTCGATTTCCGGAAACGAGACGTCGACTTGCGGCAGCTTGCTGCTGCGCGCGGCGTCGATCATTTCCGGCAGACGGTGCAAGGTCTGCGGGCCAAAGACCACGTCGACGTACGGGGCGCGATCACGGATCGCCGCACCTTCCTGGCTGGCCACGCAACCACCGACGGCGATCACCATGTCCGGGTTGGCCAGTTTCAGTTCGCGCCAGCGGCCGAGCTGCGAGTACACCCGATCCTGGGCGCGCTCGCGGATCGAGCAGGTGTTGAGCAGAATCACGTCGGCATCTTCAGCGCGCGCGGTGACTTCCAGGGCCTGGTGTTCGCCCAGCAGATCAACCATGCGCGAGCTGTCGTACTCGTTCATCTGGCAACCGTGGGTTTCGATGTAAAGCTTCTTGGCCATGGAGTAGGGTCGTCACGTGATTCAAAGAACCCGGCATTATAGGGAACAAGCCCTCAGGTTCCTACCGCTGCGCGTCCGGTGGCTATGCTATAGTTTGCGCCCTCATTTTTATCCCCGATGTTATCCCCCCGCCATGACCAAACGCGAAGCTCCAATCTATAAGGTGATTTTCCTCAACCAGGGCCAGGTGTTCGAAATGTACGCCAAACAGATCTATCAAAGTGATCTGTGGGGTTTTCTGGAAGTGGAAGAGTTCGTCTTTGGCGAGCGCACGCAAGTGGTGGTCGATCCGAGCGAAGAGAAGCTCAAGGCGCAGTTCGAAGGCGTGGTGCGCAGCTTTGTGCCGATGCATTCGATCGTGCGCATCGACGAGGTGGAACGTCTGGGCACCCCGAAAATCAGCGAAGCCCGCGGTGCGGTCGGCAATGTGATGCCGTTTCCGATGCCGATGCCTGAGAAGTAAGCCCGGATCTGGATTTGAAATGATTTGTGGCGAGGGGATTTATCCCCGATCGACTGCGAAGCAGTCGCAAGTCCATTCAGCAAGGTATGTCAGAAGGAACTTGATTGCAGGGTTTTGGGGCTGCTACGCAACCCATCGGGGATAAATCCCCTCGCCACAAAAGGTCTTATGGCAATGGCGAAAACGGCGTGCGCCCATCGGCGTTCTGCAGTTCCATCAGGTATTTACGGAAAATTTGCCCCAGCACCTGGGTCGCGGTTTCGAGGTCTTCGCGGGACATTTTTTCGGAGACTTCGTCGGCGGTGTCCAGCGCATCTTCAGCGCCGTTGACCGCGGCCATCTTCAGTACGATGTACGCCTGAATGTTATTGGCCTGCACGCCTTCGCCGTGGAAAAACATGGTGCCGAGCTTGAACTGCGCCTGAGCGTGGCCTTGCAACGAGGCCTTTTCGAAATAGCTCAGGGCTTGATTGAGATCGCGTGGCGCATTCTTGCCGTCGTAGTAGAACTCACCCAACTCGTATTGCGCTTGTGCATCCCCTTCGTCCGCCGCTTTCTGGCAGGCGGCCAGTGCCTGCGTGACGTCTTGCGGCTGGGTATTGAGGGTGCAACGACCCATCGCCGGGATCAACAACGAGTTGCCGCCTGCTTGTGCATGCGCGAGCAGGGGCTGAAGGAGCAACAGGCAGCCCAAGGCAAGGGTGCGGCCGGTGCGGTTCATGGGAATCGACTTACCTCTGAAGGGCACGCGGACCCATCGAGGGATCCAATAAGCGCGCATTATGAAATAAGCAGGGCCAACCTTACAAAGTCTTTACTCGTTTTTCTGCTGCGCGGGGAATATATCGGCCACTTTCTTGCCGATTTTTAGCAGAGGCGTGGGAAAAACGGCTTGGGTGTAGGTAAAAGCTGACGCTGGCGATGGCCAACGTCAGCGGCACGGCGATTACTTCAGTGCGGCGAAGGCGCGCTCGGCTGCGTCCAGAGTGATTTTCAGCTCGGCTTCGCCGTGGGCGATCGAGGTGAAACCGGCTTCGAAGGCGCTCGGTGCGAGGTACACGCCGCCTTCCAGCATCAGGTGGAAGAAGCGACCGAACAATGCCGCGTCGCTGGCCATCACGTCTTCAAAAGTGACGATGTCGTCGGCACCGCTGAAGTACAGGCCGAACATGCCACCCGCTTGCGTGGTGACGAACGGAATGCCCGCCGCATCGGCGCGTTGTTGCAGGCCATCGAGCAGGCGCGTGGTGTAATCGGTCAGCTCGGCGTGGAAGCCCGGACGGCTGATCAGCCGCAGGGTGGTCAAACCGGCGGCCATTGCCAGCGGGTTGCCCGACAGGGTGCCGGCCTGATAAACCGGGCCCAGCGGGGCAATGCGCTGCATGATTTCGCGCTTGCCGCCGAAGCAGCCGACCGGCATGCCGCCACCGATGATCTTGCCGAACGTGGTCAGATCCGGGGTTACGCCGTAGTACGCCTGAGCGCCACCGAGGGCCACCCGGAAACCGGTCATCACCTCGTCGAAAATCAGTACCACGCCATGCTTGTCGCACAGCGCACGCAGGCCTTCGAGGAAACCCGGCGCCGGCGGCACGCAATTCATATTGCCCGCCACTGGCTCGACGATGATGCACGCCACGTCCTGACCGACTTCGGCGAGCATCTTCTCAACCGCGTCGATGTCGTTGAACGGCAGGGTCAAGGTGTGTTTTGCAAACGCTGCCGGTACACCGGCGGAGCTCGGCACGCCTTGAGTCAGTGCGCCGGAACCGGCCTTGACCAGCAGGCTGTCGGAGTGACCGTGGTAGCAGCCTTCGAACTTGATGATGCTGTCACGACCGGTGTAACCACGGGCCAGACGGATTGCGCTCATGGTCGCTTCGGTGCCGGAGCTGACCATGCGCACCATGTCCATCGACGGCACCAGCGAGCAGACCAGGTCGGCCATTTCGGTTTCCATCGCGGTCGGCGCGCCGTAGGACAGGCCGTGCTGCAGTTGATTGCGCACCGCGTCGAGCACGTCCGGGTGGCTGTGGCCAAGGATCATCGGACCCCACGAACCGACGTAATCCACATAACGCTTGTCGTCTTCGTCAGTGACGTAGGCGCCTTCGGCGTGCTTGAAGAACAGCGGTGTGCCGCCCACGCTCTTGAACGCGCGCACCGGCGAGTTCACACCACCGGGAATGTGTTTCTGGGCATTGGCAAACAGGGTTTCGGAACGAGACATGTTCGGGCTCTCAAATCAGATTTTCAGAAGTTCGTTGAAGGCGCGGGCGCGGCGGGTCACTTCGGCGGTGCTCTGGGCACCGAACAAGCCGTGGACCACCGCCAGCAGGTCGACACCGTGGGCCACCAGCGGGGCGGCGTTGTCGAGGGTGATGCCGCCAATCGCACAGACCGGCAGATGCAGCTTGCGCTTGGCCTCGTCGAGCAGATCGAGGCTGCAGCTTGGCGCGCCGGGTTTGGTGCTGGAATTGAAGAAGCGACCGAAGGCGACATAACTCGCGCCTTCCTTGGCGGCCTGTTCAGCCAGTTCGAGCTGCGCATGGCAGGTCGAACCGATGATGGCTTTGGAGCCGAGCAGGGCGCGGGTCGGCGACAGCGGGCCGTCGGTCTGCCCCAAGTGCACGCCGACGTTCAGGCGCGCGGCCAGTTCGGCGTCATCGTTGATGATCAACTGCGTCTTGTAGCGCTCGCACAGGTCACGCAGGGCTTCGGCCTCGCGCAGGCGGCGGGCCTCGTCGCTGCTTTTGTCGCGGTATTGCAGCAGGGTGACGCCGCCTTCCAGCGCCGCCTCCACGTACGACAGAAACTTGCCCGCCAGCAACTGGCTGTCGGTGATGGCGTACAGGCCACGTAGTTTCATCAGGCAGACCTCACGACGTTACGAGCAAAAATCCAGCGGCAGACGACGCGGCACGAACTGGCCTTTGCCCAGTTGTTCGGCATCGCGCAGGGTGCGCCAGGTGTAATCCAGTGCCGTGCGTACGGCACTGGCGAGGTGTTCGCCCTGGGCCAGACGACCGGCGATAGCGCTGGCCAGGGTACAACCGGAACCGTGATAACTGCCTGGCAGACGCTGGCAATAGAAGGTGTCACGCAGGCCGTCACGGCCGTACAGGCGATTGTGGATTTCAGTTTCGTCGCCGTGGCCGCCGGTGATCAGCAGGTTTTTGACGAACGGCAGGAGTTTTTCCGCGCACTCGTCTGCGGTGCCTTCGGGCAGTTCAGCGAGGATCCGCGCTTCGGGCAGGTTGGGGGTGGCAATGATCGACAGTGGCAGCAGACGCTCGCGCATCGCGTAACCGACTTCATCCTTGCCCAGGCGTCCGCCGCCGCCGGCACGCAGCACCGGGTCGCAGACCACCGGCAGGTGCGGGTGCGCAGAAAGCAGTTCGACCACGGTGTCGACCATTTCCAGCGAACCGAGCATGCCCAGTTTGACCGCAGCGACTTCGGAGTCGTTGAGCACGGCATTGGCCTGGGCCAGTACCCACTCACGGTCGAGGACGCGGAAGTCAGTGACGTTGACGGTGTCTTGCACGGTCAGGGCGGTGACGGCCGGAGCCGCGTGGCAACCCTGCGCGAGCAAGGCTTCGATATCTGCCTGCAAGCCGGCGCCACCACTGGGGTCGTGGCCGGAGAGACAGAGGACAACGGGGCGGGAGCTGTAGATATTCATGGTGCGCGAGCTTACCACCAAACCTGATTTTGGGGTTCAGTCCTGACGGTGTTTGGCTAGAGATTGTCTGACACATTGCGGCCATTAGTCGGGTAGCAATGGTGGCGAGGGGATTTATCCCCGATGCGCTGCGAAGCAGTCGCAAATCCATTTTACGAATCGTGTCTGAAAGAATCTGGTTGCATGGTTTGGGGCCGCTTCGCGACCCATCGGGGATCAATCCCCTCGCCACAGAGGTATGCACAACATGCGCCGTTGTAGCGAGTTGACCAACTCAACAGCTCTAGTCCGCAGCTTTGCTCTGAAACGCCCGTTCTAGAGCCTTTGCAGGAAAAATTTCGATGGTGCTCAATGGCCATCAACGGCTATGCTAGTCTGGATCCAAACCAATAACAGGTAATACCGGTTTTACGTCTACTCAAAGGGAATGGGGGGCTTCCTGACACAACCGGACGAGCCACGCTGGGGCTTCAATGCGCTATTTGCTGATGTTGCTGTTCTGCTTGCCCCTTCTCGCAAGCGCCGTCGAGTTCGACGAAAATACCCAGAGCCTCCCGCTGGGCCGCTCCTTGCAGGTGTTCGAAGACCCGAGCGGTCAGGCGAACATCGCCGACGTTCGCGCTCAAGCGGCGGCGGGCAATTTCAAACCCCACGACAAAGCCACGCTCAATGCCGGTTACTCGCGCTCGGCGTTCTGGCTGAAGATCGACCTGCATTACCGTCCAGACAATCCGGCCGCACAACGCACCTGGCTGCTGGAGCTGGCGTATCCGCCGCTCGATCACCTCGACCTTTATATGGCCGATGCCAATGGCGACTACCGGTTGATCCGGCAAACCGGCGACGCTTTGCCGTTCGCCAGCCGCGAGATCCGGCAGAACAATTACCTGTTCGACCTGACCTTCGCCCCTGACCAACAAAAAACCGTGTACCTGCGTCTGGCCAGTGAAGGCTCGATCCAGGCCCCAGTGACGTTATGGTCGAGCACGGCTTACCTCGAAGACCAGCCGGTGCGCCTGTATGTGCTGGGGATTATTTATGGTGTGCTGCTGGGGATGCTGGTCTACAACCTGTTCATCTACCTGAGCGTGCGCGACACCAGCTACCTTTATTACATCTTCTACATCGCCTCGTTCGGCCTCTATCAACTGTCGGTGAATGGCGCGGCGGTCGAGTATTTCTGGCCGGACAATCCGTGGTGGGCCAACGCCGCCACGCCGTTCTTCATCGGTTGCGCCGGGCTGTTCGGCAGCCAGTTCGCCCGCAGTTTCCTGCAGACCAGAACCCACAGCCGCTGGCTCGACTATCTGCTGATCGCTTTGATTGCGTTCGGTGCGCTGGTGGTCGGGCTGTCGCTGATGACCAGTTACGCCTTGTCGCTGCGCCTGGCGACCCTGTTGGCGTTGGTGTTCACCGTGGTGATTTTCGCTGCCGGGATCCTCGCCTGGTGGCGCGGCTTGCGGGTGGCGCGTTACTTCATTATTGCCTGGTCGGCGTTTTTGCTCGGCGGTATCGTCAACACGCTGATGGTGCTCGGCTTGCTGCCAAACGTGTTCCTGACCATGTACGCCAGTCAGATCGGCTCGGCGATCGAAGTCGCGCTGCTGTCGCTGGCGCTGGCCGACCGCATCAACGCGATGCGCGAGCAACAGGCGCAGACCCTGTTCGATGCCGGGCAGAAACTCGAAGTGCTCAACCAGCAACTGGCGCACAGCAACAAGCTCAAGGATGAATTCCTCGCGACCCTCACTCACGAATTGCGCACGCCGATGAACGGCGTGATCGGTTCGCTGGAACTGATGCAGACCGTCGAGCTGGAGCCTGAACTGGAGCAATACCAGCAAACCGCCGCCGGTTCTGCGCGGGACATGATGCGCATGGTCAACGGCATCCTCACCCTCACCGAATTGCAGGCCGGCAAGCTCAAGGCGACGCCGGGCAGCTTCAGCCTGCGCGCGGTGGTCGAGGCCTTGCGCGTGCAGTTCGACGGCAACGCGGCGAGCAAGTCGCTGGACTTCAAGGTCGAGGTGCTGCCGACCCTGCCGGATCGCTTGCACGGCGACAGTGCAAAACTGGCGCAGTGCCTGGAGTGCCTGCTGGACAATGCGATCAAGTTCACCCGGGTCGGTGGTCTGGCGCTGCGGGTGACCGGCAAGCCGACGGCGGACAACCGCTTGGCGTTGTCGTTTGCGGTGATCGACACCGGCATCGGTTTCACCGATCTGGGCGAGGCGACGCTGTATCAGCGCTTCTTCCAGCTCGACGGTTCGATGACCCGCGAATACGGCGGCCTGGGCGTGGGGCTGGCGATCTGTCGGCAACTGGTGGAGTTGCTCGGCGGCAAGCTCACCCATCGTTCCGAACCCGGGCGTGGCAGCCGTTTTCAGCTGGACGTCGAGTTCGAACTGCCGGCGGTCGAAGCGGCGCCGAGCCCGGCCCCGCTGCAGGAGCGGATCCGTGCGCCGCAGGACTGCACGGTATTGCTGGTCGACGACAACAGCGTCAACCAACTGGTGATGCGCGGCATGCTGCTCAAGCTCGGTTTCCGCGTGCGCACGGCGGACCACGGCGCGGCGGCACTCGATTGTCTGCAACGGGAAAACTTCGATGCGGTGCTGATCGATTGCCAGTTGCCCTCCCACGAAGGCGCGTCGCTGTGCTGCCAGATTCATGCGTTGCCCGGCTGCGCCAGTCTGCCGGTGTTCATGCTGGCGCAGGGCACGGATCGCGAGCATTGCGCGCCGGGTACGCGCATCGATTACCTGAACAAACCGGTGAAATTCGAAGACCTGCAGACGGCGCTGGAGCGTCGGGTGCTCAGCGCGTAACAGGGTGAAAGCGCCGACAGTTCGGCGCATATGACACTTTGATCAGCCACGGGCCGGTGCTTAACTGGATTCCTTGGCTGACCAAAGGAGCCCCGTCATGAACCTGCATCAGTTCGCCGAAACCCACGAAGTCACCAACCAGCCACCGTCGCTGGACGGTGCCAACCTGTACCGCATCGACCTGCCATTGCAGGAGTGGTCGCGCCGCTTTGGCGCCGGTTGGGCCGAGTCGCGGATCGATGCCTACGGTGCGCTGGCCGGCGGACCGCTGATGACAGCCGGGTTCCTCGCCAATCAGAACAAACCGGTATTCGTCAGCCATGACCGGTACGGCCATCGCATTGATCTGGTGGAGTTTCATCCGGCCTATCATGAGCTGATGCGCACCGCGATCGAACATGGCCTGACCTCGTCACCCTGGACTCATCCGCAGGACGGCGCGCATGTTGCCCGCGCCTCGATGAGCTATCTGCACAGCCAGGCCGAGGCCGGTAGCGGCTGCCCGTTGACCATGACGTTCGCCAGCGTCCCGGCCCTGCGTTTGCAGCCGGATCTGGCCGGGCAGTGGCTGCCGAAAATCCTCGCTACCGAGTACGACCCGCGCAACGTCGGTATGGCGCACAAGGCCGGCGTGACCATCGGCATGGCGATGACCGAGAAACAGGGCGGCACCGATGTGCGAGCCAATACCACCAAGGCCTATCCGGTGGGCGCCAGTGGTCCGGGCCAGGCCTATGAACTGGTCGGGCACAAGTGGTTCTGCTCGGCGCCGATGTGCGATGCGTTTCTGACCCTGGCGCAAACCGACAAGGGGCTGACCTGCTTCCTGCTGCCGCGCCATCGTCCGGACGACACGCGCAATCAGTTCTACATCCAGCGCCTGAAAAACAAACTCGGCAACCAGTCCAACGCCTCCAGCGAAGTGGAGTTTCGCGGCGCGCTGGCATGGATGGTCGGCGAGGAGGGGCGCGGCGTACCAACCATCATCGAGATGGTGGCGATGACCCGTTTCGACTGCATGGTCGGCTCCAGCTCGCTGATGCGTCAGGCGCTGACTCAGGCCAGCCATCACTGCGCGCACCGTTCGGTCGGCGGCAAACTGCTCAGCGAGCAACCGTTGATGCAGAACGTGTTGGCCGATCTGGCGCTGGAAAGCGAGGCCGCACTGGCGCTGAGCCTGCGCATGGGCAAGGCGCTGGATCATCTGGATGACCGCCACGAAGCACAATTCGCCCGTCTGGTGACGGCGGTGGGCAAGTACTGGATCTGCAAACGCGCCCCCGGAATGATCAACGAGGCCGCCGAGTGCATGGGCGGCGCCGGGTATGTCGAGGAGAGCATTTTGCCGCGGCTGTATCGCGAAGCACCGGTCAACTCGACGTGGGAAGGCTCGGGCAACGTGCAGTGCCTCGACGTGCTGCGTGCACTGTCGAAAGAGCCGGGTGTGCTCGATGTGCTGTTCAGCGAGTTGGGCAACGGCCATGGCGACAAGCGTCTGGCCGCGCATATTCAGCAGTTGCAGGCGCAGTTCAAGGACACCAGCGATATTCAATACCGCGCGCGGCAACTGACTGAAGATATAGCGCTGGGGTTGCAGGCCAAGTTGTTGCTGGAGGCGGGGAATGCGGCGGTCAGTGATGCGTTTATTGCCAGCCGTCTGAACGGTGGCGGCCGGGTCTATGGCGCATTGCCGCGTGGGCTTGATGTCGAAGCCATCGTCGCCCGCTCAACCCCGCAGGGTTTCTGACCCCGGTCCCTCGAACACTGCAAAACCCTGTGGGAGCTGGCTTGCCAGCGATGGCGACCTGTCAGTCAACATTGATATCGAATGTGCCGGCCTCATCGCTGGCAAGCCAGCTCCCACTGGGATTCGCTTTGTTTGAAAGATTTGGGTACAGCCACAACGCCACTGTTCCCGTGAGACCACGATGCAGGCAAGATGAAGCTCTGCAAGTCAGAACACAGGAAGCTGATCGTGACCGAAGCGTTTATTGTCGTTCAAACCGCCGAGCAAGCCGTGGATCGTCTGGCCGAGCTGCATGAGCGGGCCACCACTGCGCTGAACTCGGCGCTCAAGCGTTACCTCAAGGATCGCGTCGAGCCTGACGCCGAACAGCGTGCTCTGTTTCGTTACCCCGAACTGCGTCTGACCTACCTGTGTCAGGGCGAAGTCCCGCAGACCACCCGCGCCTACGCCAAGGTGCAACTGCCGGGCACTTACAGCGTCACCGTCACCCACCCCAAGGCGTTCCGCAAATACCTGCTGGAACAACTGGTGCCGTTGATGCACGACTTCACCGTGACCGTGGAAGTCGGCGTCAGTCAGCAGAACATTCCGTACCCGTACGTGGTCGAGCAGGGCGATGAGCTGGCCGGCTCCGGCGTCACCGCTGCGGTGCTGGCGCGGGTGTTTCCGAGTACCGACCTGTCCGCCGCGACCGATGGCATCGCCGACGGCCTCTATGACTGGGAAAACACCGATCCGCTGCCACTGGCGCTGTTTGACGCCGCGCGCGTCGACTTCTCCCTGCGTCGCCTGGTGCACTACACCGGCAGCGACTGGCGCCATGTGCAGCCGTGGATTCTGCTGACCAACTACCATCGCTACGTCGACCAGTTCATCGTCCATGGCCTGGAGCAACTGCGCAACGACCCGCGTTTCGTGCGCATGGTCCTGCCGGGCAATGTGATCATCGAGAAGGGCATGGATCACGGCGAAGCCTCGGCGATTGCCGCTGGCGTGGTCTGGCACCGCTACCAGATGCCGGCCTATCACCTGATCGCCAGCGACGGCCATGGCGTGACCCTGGTCAACATCGGCGTCGGCCCGTCCAACGCCAAGAACATCACCGACCACCTGGCGGTGCTGCGTCCGCATTGCTGGCTGATGATCGGCCACTGCGGCGGCCTGCGTCAGTCGCAGACCATCGGCGACTACGTGCTGGCACACGCCTACATGCGTCGCGACGGGATTCTCGATCGCGTGGTGCCACCGAACATTCCGATTCCGGCGCTGGCCGAAGTGCAGCTGGCGCTGCAACAAGCCGCGGCCAATATCACCGGCGAGAAGGGCGAGGAACTGAAAAAGCGTCTGCGCACCGGTACCGTGCTGACCTACGATGACCGTAACTGGGAATTGCGCTGGGCGCAGGAACGTCCGTTGATCAACCTGTCCCGCGCCGTGGCGGTGGACATGGAAAGCGGCACCATCGCCGCCCAGGGCTATCGCCTGCGGGTGCCTTACGGCACGTTGCTGTGCGTCTCGGACAAACCGCTGCACAGTGAAATCAAGCTGCCGGGTTCGGCCAACGCGTTCTACGAGCGCGCGGTCAGCCAGCACTTGAAGATCGGCATCGCGGCGGTGGATCTGCTGCGCACCGAACTCAACTCGCTGCACTCGCGCAAACTGCGCAGCTTCGACGAGCCGCCGTTCCGTTAACGGTTAGTCGTGGTCATTTGGCGGTCGGGGCACTAGCATTAGCAGCCCTGACCGTCAGATGTTCTTTTCGCCATGTCCCGTCCCCCGCGTCCTCCTTCCCGCCGCCCTGGCGCGAAGCCTTCCCCCTCAGCGCCACGTCGTGTCGCCAAGGCGCCGCCGGCCGAGCCGAAGCTGATCCTGTTCAACAAACCGTTCGATGTGCTGACGCAGTTCAGTGACGAAGGCGGGCGGGCGACGCTCAAGGATTTCATCGATGTGCCGGGCATTTATCCGGCCGGACGTCTGGATCGCGACAGTGAAGGTTTGTTGCTGCTGACCAATGACGGTCAGTTGCAGGCGCGGATCGCCGACCCGAAACACAAGTTGCCGAAGACGTACTGGGTGCAGGTCGAGGGCGAGCCGACGGCTGAACAACTGCAGCGCCTGCGCGACGGTGTCGAGCTGAACGACGGTATGACTATGCCCGCCGAGGCACGGCAACTGGATGAGCCTGAACTGTGGCCACGCAATCCGCCGGTACGCTTTCGCAAAAGCGTGCCGACCCGTTGGCTGGAGTTGGTGATTCGTGAAGGACGCAACCGTCAGGTACGGCGGATGACTGCCGCGGTGGGGCTGCCGACGTTGCGGCTGGTGCGGGTGCGGATTGGCGACTGGACGCTCGAAGGGCTCGATCAGGGCCAGTGGAAGGAAGTGCCAGCGCGGTTATAGAGCGCCGGATTCGATCAGGCCGATTACCACGCTCTTGATGATGAACGCGGCCACGCCCAGACCCAGCACGAAGAACAGAATGAACGAGCCGAAGCGCCCGGCCTTGGACTTCTTCGCCAGATCCCAGACGATGAAACCCATGAAAATGATCAGGATGCTGACCAGGCCAGTCATCATCCACTCTTCGAATACTGCAGGATCCATCGGGCATCTCCGGCGCGCACAGGGCTGAAAGGGCTGGGCGATTATACGCCTGGGGTGGCTGGGGACGCATTGATCTGCGTCGGTGTGCCGCACCTCTACCACGCGGCCCCCCCTGTAGGAGCTGCCGAAGGCTCGGGCCGCGATCGGACGATCTTTTGATTTTGATCTTGAAAAGCAAAATCCAAAGATCGTCCGATCGCGGCCCGAGCCTTCGGCAGCTCCTACAGGGGAGTGCGGGTTAGCTGCGCAGATGAGTCAGCGGCAGTTCGGTGCTGTTGAGCACCTGATTCAGCACAAAGCTCGAACGCACGCTGGTCACCCCTTCAATCCGGGTCAGGTGTCCCAGCAGCAGCTTCTGATAGTGATCCATGTCCGGCACCACCACTTTCAACTGATAGTCGGCATCCACGCCCGTCACCAGGCTGCATTCCAGCACTTGCGGCAAGGTGCGGATCGCTGCTTCGAAGTTCTCGAAACGTTCCGGGGTGTGCCGGTCCATGCCGATCAGCACGTAGGCGGTCAGGCTCAGGCCGAGCATCTTGCGATCAAGCAGGGCGACCTGGCGCGAAATGTAGCCGTCATCCTCCAGTTGTTTGACCCGGCGCGAGCAGGGCGAGGGCGACAGACCGATGCGCTCGGCCAGTTCCTGGTTGGAGATGCGGGCGTCGCGCTGCAATTCCGCCAAAATACTCAGGTCGTAACGGTCGAGTTTGCTCATGAATCAGTCCTTGGTTGTAACTATTGCGGCGGATTATCTATCCAGGGTTAAAAATTGCGCAAGCGGTGTTTATTTGAGCAATCTTCGCAATCATCTGTCGCGCATTGCGGCCTATTCTTATCACCAGAATCACTGCTCGGTAACACAGTCCACTGCGGCCCGCCCAATCAGGCCCGCCGCGGCCGCCACCCCCACCGGGGATGTGCCGGCCCCCGAGCTGCACACTGTCCAGAAGACGGCGTGAGGTGAGCCGACGTCAAAAGCGTCGAGCCAGGACGAAGTTCTCTAAAGGGAGGCCGACGGGTCTCCCTTTTTCTTGTCTGCGATTTTTGTGCCTCGATGCACAGCCTTCCTCAATAAATAAGTTTCGTGACTGATAACCTGTCGCAGAACCCGGTGTGCGTATTCCCGGTCTTAGCTACAAGCCCTCTTAATACCCGCAGTGAGGAAAAGCATGAAGTCGCGCATCTGGCGTCTGGCCGGTGTTGGTTTGCTGTGTGTGAGCGTCGGTGCCCAAGCGCTGGCCGACGAGCCACAGAATCGTGGCCCCGAGAATAACGGGCACGGCGGTGAGCATCAGGGCAATCAGGGGCATGGCGGCGAGCGTCAGCCCCATGGGCAAAACAATCCGCCGCCGCAAAATCCGCCGCGGCCGCAGAACAGCGACATCATTCGCGGCGACAACAGCCGCCAATTCGAGCACAACGGCCAGCCGCACAATAACGGCCAATGGCAGAACCAGAACCGCGCGCCCAATCAGCCTGCACCGGTTCATCAGGCGCCACCGGCGAACAACCTGCCGATCCAGCCACGTCCCGACACCGTGCGCCAGACTCAGGAGCCGCGTCAGGGCTACTACCGCGACGAGCGTCCGCAGAATGGCTACCACAACCAGCAATGGCAAACCGGCAACCGACCCAATGACAATCGCTGGCCGGGTCGCCCGGACGGGCATGGCAACGGTTGGGGCCCTGGCCCGCAATATCGCCCGGGGCATGTGATCGACCGCTTCCCGGATCGTGAATATCGCGTGCCGTATCGCGGTCAGGATTACTTCTATTCCGGCGGCTACTGGTATCGCCCGCAAGGCCCGCGCTACATCGTCGTGCAGCCGCCACGCGGGATTCGTATTCAGTACCTGCCGGACTACGCCCGCGAAGTATGGATCGGCGGTGCGCTGCTGTTCCTCGCTGCCGGTTCCTACTATGCGTATCAGGAAGCCACCCAGGATTACGTCGTGGTCGAGCCACCGGTGCAGCAACCGCCGCAGCCGCAGCCGCAATCGCAGGGTTATGACGTCGAGGCGTATCCGGCCAACGGTCAGTCGCCGGAACAGGTGCAGCAGGACGGTTACCAGTGCTACCAGTACGCGGTGCAGCAAAGCGGTTTCGATCCACGTACCGCGACGTACCAACCGGCGCCCGAAGTGGTGCAGGCCTACCGCCAGGCTCAGGGCAATTGCCTGAGCAGTCGCGGTTATCAGGTGTCTTACTGAAGCCGGGTTTGCGCCCGCTCGGTCTTGACCACTTCCTGCGGGTCGGCGTGCACCAGCACCTCGGCTCGCGGGTAGGCGGCGTGAATTGCATCCGCCGCCTGATCGCTGATGCCGTGGGCGACTGACAACGTCAGCTCTCCCGGCAACTCCAGATGCAACTGCACGAACCAGTGGTTACCCGAAATCCGTGTGCGCAAATCATGTGCGCCCAACACGCCGGGTACGCCGCAGGCCAGTTCGAGCATGTGCTGACTGACATCGCTCGGCAGCTCCTCATCCATCAGCACCGAAAAACTTTCCCGGGCGATCTGGATCGCACTCCACAAAATGTACCCGGCAATCCCCAGACCGAACCATGCATCGAGCTGATGAAAGCCCATGCCGGCGAGAACCAGCGCGATCAGAATGCTGCCGTTGAGCAGCATGTCCGAGCGGTAGTGCAGCGAGTCGGCGCGCACGGCGTTGGAGCCGGTCTGTTTGATCACCCGGTGTTGCAGCGTCAGCAACGCCGCGGTCAGCAACAGCGAGAAAACGATCACGCCGATGCTCAGCCACGGAGCGCCCAGCGGCTCCGGTTGCTTGATGCGCTCATACGCCTGAAACGCAATCAGCACCGCACTGCCACCGATGAACAGCGCCTGCGCCATGCCCGCCAGCGATTCAGCCTTGCCGTGGCCGTAACGGTGATCGTCATCCGCCGGGCGCAGTGCGTAATGCACTGCCAGCAGATTGAGCAGCGAAGTGACGCCATCCAGCGCCGAGTCGGTGAGGCCGGCGAGCATGCTCACCGAACCGCTCAGCCACCAGGCGATGGCTTTGGCGATGATCAGCGTGCAGGCCACCGCTACCGAGGCGCGGGTTGCCAGCCGCAGCAGGCGGGCGTGTTCGGGGCTGGTGGTCATGAGTGCAGAAATTCCTTATGGATCAGGCGGCGGGTTGCAGGCCGAACATCGCCAGTTGCTGGGTGCTGCCCTTGTGCTGGATCAGGCGTGGATCGTCCAGCGGCAGATTGCGGCCCAGTTCAGTTTCGAGAATAGCCTGCAACTTGAGGTTATCGACCTGGCCGTCCGGGCCGATCGCTTGTTTGAGTTTCGCCGGATCGACCTGCGCCGTATGGCCCGGTTCGAAATAGATCGCGCCCGTGGTGAAGTCGACCGCGAAAGCGATCAGCCCGGGAATGACGTAGAACAGCAGGCCGACGGCGTCGAGTACGGCAATCGCCGGGTCGATCTTGCCGTCGATCTGACCGCGACGATCCGGATAGAAAATCGAACCGCAGGCCGTAAGTTGAGTGAGCAGGGTGGCGACCAGTACACCGCCGATCAGGCGAGAAGGTAAGCGCATGGAAAATCTCCTGAGTCATCTGTTAACGAAGCTTCGTCTTGTGAAGTTAAGACCCTGACGAACGCCAAGCAGTTCGCCGTTATACTCGCGGCTCTGTTTGGGAGCCAGCATGATTTCTTTGCCGATCGATGAAGTTTTACCCGCCCTGCGTGAAACGTTGGCGACACGCCACGAAGCCGTGCTCGAAGCACCGCCCGGCGCCGGTAAAACCACCCGCGTGCCTTTGGCCTTGCTCAATGAGGTCTGGCTGGCCGGGCAGACCATTCTGATGCTCGAGCCACGCCGTCTCGCCGCGCGTGCAGCCGCAGAACGCCTGGCCAGCGAACTGGGTGAGAAGGTGGGCGAAACCGTCGGCTATCGCATCCGTCTCGACAGCAAGGTCGGCCCCGACACCCGCATCGAAGTGGTCACCGAAGGCATTCTCACCCGGCGTCTGCAGGATGATCCGGCGCTGGAAGGTGTCGGTCTGCTGATCTTCGACGAATTTCACGAACGCAGCCTTGATGCCGATCTGGCTTTGGCTCTGAGTTTGAACGGTCGTGAACTGTTCCGCGCTGAACAGCCGCTGAAGATTCTGCTGATGTCCGCCACGCTGGAAGGCGAGCGTCTGGCCGGGTTGCTGGATGACGCGCCGATCCTGCGCAGCGAAGGGCGCATGTACCCGGTGACGATGCGCTGGGGGCGGCCGTTCCAGCCTGGCGAATACATCGACCAACGCGTGACCCAGACCGTCCTCGATGCCCTGCACGATGAAACCGGCAGCCTGCTGGTGTTCCTTCCGGGGCAGGCGGAAATCCGTCGTGTGCATCAGCAACTGAGCGATGCCATCGGTGAGCGTAAAGATGTCTTGCTCTGCCCGTTGCACGGTGAACTGGACCTGAATGCCCAGCGCGCCGCCATCGACCCGGCGCCGGCGGGTCAGCGCAAAGTGGTGCTGGCGACCAACATTGCCGAAACCAGTCTGACCATCAACGGCGTGCGAGTGGTGATCGATGCCGGGCTGGCGCGGGTGCCGCGTTTCGACCCCGGCAGCGGCATGACCCGTCTCGATACGCAGCGTATTTCCAGGGCCAGCGCCACCCAGCGTGCGGGCCGGGCCGGACGTCTGGAACCGGGCGTGTGTTATCGCCTGTGGTCGCAGGATCAGCACGAGCAACTCGCCGCTTACGGCAGTGCGGAAATTCTGTCGGCGGATCTGGCGGGGCTGGCGCTGCAACTCGGACGCTGGGGCGTCACGCCGGGCGAACTGGTCTGGCTCGATGTGCCGCCGGCAGCGGCTTATGCCCAGGCGCAGGATCTGCTGCAGCGCCTGGGCGCACTCGAAGGCGAGGCGCTGACCGCCCACGGTCAGGCCATGGCCGAATTACCGGCACATCCGCGCATCGCCCATCTGTTGCTGCGCGGTCAGGCGCTGGGGCTGGCGCAGATGGCGTGCGACGTCGCGGCACTGCTCGGCGAACGCGATATTTTGCGCGGCGCCGGGGCGGATCTGCACAGCCGCCTGGTGCTGCTCTCTGGCGAGGAACGCGCGGCACGCGGTGCTCAGGGTGGCGTGCAACGTGCGCGGCAACTGGCGCGGCAGTATCGCGGTTACCTGCGCGGCAAGGCCAGCGATCCCGTCAGCGATCCCGATCATCCGCGCTGGCTCGGCGCATTGCTGGCGCTGGCCTATCCGGATCGCGTCGCCCAACAGCGGCGCGCCGGTGGCGCCGAATATCGGCTGGCCAATGGTCGCGCTGCGCTGTTCGCCGAAGCCGACAGCCTGATGAAGGAGGCGTGGATTGTGATCGCCGACCTCGGCAGTCGTCAGGGGCAGCGCGAGGAACGGATTTACCTGGCGGCGGATTTCGATCCGACGCTGTTCGACTCGGTGCTCGCCGAGCAAGTGCGTGCCGTCGATCAACTGGACTGGGACGAGCGCGAAGGCGTGCTGCGCGCCGAGCGTCAGCGCAAGGTTGGCGAACTGATCCTCAGCCGCGAACCGTTGACCGGGCTCGACGAAGCGGCGCGCAGTCAGGCGCTGGTCAATCTGGTCCGGCGCAAAGGTCTGGAGTTGCTGCCGTGGACGCCGGAACTGCGTCAGTGGCAGGCGCGGGTCGCGTTGTTGCGGCAATTGGATCTGGCGACACAGGCCGACAGCCAATGGCCGGATGTCAGCGACGCGACGTTGCTCAAAACCCTGGAAGCATGGCTTATGCCCTATCTGAGCAAAGTCTCGCGACTGAGTCATTTCGCCAATCTGGACCTGTCGAGCATCGTGCGCAATCTGCTGCCGTGGCCGTTGCCGCAGAAGCTTGATGAGCTGGCCCCACATCACATCAGCGTGCCGTCGGGGTCATCGATTCGTCTGGATTACAGCGAGTCGCCGCCGATTCTCGCGGTGCGTTTGCAAGAGCTGTTCGGCCTCGCCGAGACGCCGCGAATCGCCGGCGGGCGGCAAGTGGTCAAGTTGCACCTATTGTCACCGGCGCGGCGGCCGGTGCAGGTGACACAGGATCTGGCCAACTTCTGGCGCAGCACCTATGCCGAGGTGAAAAAGGATCTGAAGGGGCGGTATCCGAAGCTATTCCATAAGTTAGACCCTTGGGTCGAATCGCTTAACAAGAAAGACATTGACAAGAAGCCTTGATTTTTAGCGCTTAACATCTAGGGTTGACTCAGTCCTTTGAGGGTGAGTCATGTCCTACTCAAATCGGCGTTACGAAGGTCGCCTCGTTCTCATCCCTCACGCGCAGAGCGCCTTCGCGACCCTGCATGTCGGTATCCAGCCCGTTGACTCAATTAAATCGGTACTTGAAGGGGCTGAAACCAAACAGCTCTACCAGGTTGAGGAAATCGGCTCTTCGTTTACCTCGGGAGATATCTACAATCTCCCGTTTCTGTTTCATAAGGAAGGTGAGCCTTGGCATGAAGCCAATTCATACCTTTTATCCTTGATTGAAAATAAAACGTTAAGCAATAGGCCTACCGATGATCTGCGCCGTCGAGCCAGCAAATTATTAGACTACTTGATCTACTGTGAAAGCGAAGGACTTAACTGGCTCGACTTTTCGGGGCGTCGCCCTGTGTTGAGACCTACATATAAGTATTTTGCTCATTTGATAAATCATAGTGGGCGTAGTTCGGCAGTCGTAAATCAATACACAGGCGTGGTATTTGATTTCTATAGATTTGTTTGTGCCAATTGGCATGACATTGACTTGCAGCGAGTAGATACAGTCAAGGAGGTAAAATTTTTAATTAAAAATGCTTACGGGGCCGCTAGGGTGATTACGGCTGAAAAGCGTAGTCAAACTAAATCAACGGTTCCAGGAAGGCTGGTATCAATAGGGTATGTGCGAGAGGACAACGAAGATCTTCGTCCTTTGTCTAATGTTGAGCTGGCTGAGTTTTTGAAGGTTATTGAAGGTGAGGAGTGGTCAGCACTAGAACGTCTTATACTGTTGACGGCTTTGATGACTGGCGCCCGTAAGCAGACCGTGCTTACGATGCGGTTAAAGCATCTAAAAGGGTTCATTTCAGAAAGGCTGCAGTTAGATGGCACCTATCTGTTACATGCCGGTCCAGGCACAGGGATGGATACCAAGAAAGACC
Source organism: Pseudomonas sp. Y5-11 (assembly GCF_022368695.1). Lineage (NCBI taxonomy): Bacteria > Pseudomonadati > Pseudomonadota > Gammaproteobacteria > Pseudomonadales > Pseudomonadaceae > Pseudomonas > Pseudomonas sp. Y5-11. Next base: position 6,372,595 of record NZ_CP058974.1, on the reverse strand, counting down.
GTAGCCAACGTTTGCACGTGCCAAAGCAACTTGCTGAGGAGTTACGGGTGCTTGGAGATAGTCCGATGATGAGGCAACGGCGAGATAAGTTTAGAACCGCTCTGTCTTTATATTACCCAAATATACAGATAAAAGACGAGGATATGTACGTCTTTTTATCTGATCAGGGAGGGTGTTATTACATGGCAAAAGATGATCCGCGCTACCCTATTGTCAAATCTAGACCCATTGGCCAAGTCACAGACACAATAAAGCGAAAAATATTGCAAAAGACATCTGATAAGTACCCTCAGGACTTTTCGTATCACTGGTTGCGTGCGACTTTTGGGTTTCAGCTCTATCAAAGATTGCAGGCCCTTATTGTTGTGGGGCTTATGCGTCCAGGAGATGATATTGATTTTATAATGGAGCGAATGCACCACGCCACACGAGAGATGACAGAGCATTACCTTCAACTATTCAAGATGCTTCCTCAGAAAACTGTCGCGCAGGAAAAGTTTGAGGCTAGTCTATTTTTAGGTAGTTATTCAAGTTTTATACTGAGTGCTCAAGATGAATAGTCATGTTGATTGGTCATTTCGTGAAACAAAAGTCATCACGGTAGATGAAATCAGTCAGGAGCATGTGTTTCCGGAGCGCTTGCGTCTAAAGCTTGCCAATGCAAAGGGGTATAAGTCGCCTATCGATATTGGGAGTATCGCATATGCAACGCGAGGCGAAGCTAGATCGAGGGAGTTTGACAATGCCGGTACTATATCGGTTGTCGAGTCATCTCTTGTGGAAAGTAGGCGTGAGCTAGTGGTGAAGCTCCTCGATTCTCTAATAGGTTTGCGCGATAATTCGATAGTAACCCAGTTTAGAGTGTTGCACATTGTCGTGAATTGGTTAAATGCCAATGGTTATGTGGAGGTTTTTACTGATGTAAGTTGTGCATCTAGAGCATACGCTGACTACACATCTTATCTTAATGATTCAATCAGAAAAGGGGATTTTGCTCCTCAGCATGCCGCTAAATGTCAGAAGACCTTACAGTTCATAATTGGACTCCAGTTTTCATCAGTAGTGGATTATGTAGTTCGTAGTGCCGTGCCAATTGCTAGGCAAAGAAAAGCAATAAAGCCGCCTAGAGAATCCGATGTACACTTTTTTACGGACGTATGTATTGCCATTGCGCGTGATTACAGTAATTTTATTCTTGAGCAAGAGCCATTTCCATGCGTAGTCCGGATAAGAAATTATGAAGTTGTTAAGTTTCCTTCTAATGGTGGAATGAATAGTCCTTTTCGACAGGGGCATGATTGTTATAACGTGGCAGAAAGACGTGTTGCAACAGTCGAAGAATACATGTCCAAATATGCTGGAAGAGGTCAGACAATTAGGCTTTGTGAAGCAGAGCGTGCTATAGCAGATGCGCAGGCTAGCGTAGAATTTGCTAATTCTGAATCTCGTAATTATGTCCGGTTGCAAATGGCCGCCTTTGCTGTAAAAGCATATATTTCTCTTTTTATGTTGATGACAGGTGCATCACCTACTGAACTGGAACAGTTTAGTTATGAGGATGCTCTGGGGATTGATAAGTCAGTATTGAAGAAAGAATTAACGGCTGTAAAATTTCGTGCTAGAGGAAAGATGACCGGATATGTCTTAGGGCGAAAAAAAGGGTTAACACTGCTTCGAGAGTATTTTAAGTTGCGTGATTGGATTCTCAATGGAGAATATGTTGATAGATTGTTTTTCAAGATAAAGATTTCTAAAGGCGCTGTTTGTCTATCATTTTCTGATCTTGATGCCGGGGCTGCGGCAACTAGGTTTTACTCATCGATTTCGGGCGTTTTTGTAGATGGCAAATATCCAAAAATAACCTATAACAAGGCGCGTAAGCATAAAAGTTCCGCTCATCACGCGGCTAAGTACTCCCTGGAAACAGTTGCGCGGGCGTTAAATCATTCCAGTGGGGTGAATATTTCGTCGTACTCAGAAGCCACTGTTGAACAGCAGGAAAGTGAGTTTGGTACTTACTGGGATTCAGTGCGTAAAGCTGCTCAAATGGTACGTGAGCGAAGTGTTACAGCGTCAGATAAACTTGACTCAATTGCCGTTGGTCATTGTGACTCGTTCAGGTTTCCAGTTCCCGTCAGCGATACCGAAGCACCGGTGATTCAGCCGAATTGTCGTAATCAGTACGGCTGTTTGTATTGCACTCATTATTTCTGTCACGCCGATGAAGATGATATTCATAAGTTATTAAGTCTCCATTATGTGGTTAACGCTGTACGCAATACTGCTCAGGATAGTGGTCACGCAGAAGTACTCTATAAGGACTTATCCATTCGGGTCGAGTTTATCTTAGAGGCAATTGCAAATCGCTCGGAGTCTGTTTCGCAGTTAGTATCTGCCATGAGGAATAAAGTATTTAATCTTGGGGTGCTAACGCCATTTTGGGAGCGACGCCTGCAACGCTATGAAGCAATGGGGGTTGTATTTTGAGTGCCTCTGCGGTAAGTGGTTTATATGCCGCCATGGGTAATTTGGGTGCCGTTGCTCCTGATGCTGCAATGCTGGATATAAACTTTAAACCCTCATCTGAGTTTGTTCTGTGTCGAAATAAACATGGTACGCCAACGGCAATATATAAAGAGTGGATATGGGACTTTAATCCATATCGACTTGGAGCGACGAGGGTCACGAAGTTTAGATTTGATAAGATTTTAAAGTCGATTGGTCCCGAAAACAAAGCGTTGATCGATGAGGTGAAATACATTATCTATTGTCTTGCATATTTCGCAGGAGGTGGTCGTCTGGGGCGGTTGAGTGCAAAGACATTAGAGCAGCGCTGGGTGGTTTTGCGGAGCGCGGTGTTGTTTTGTTATGAGCAAATCCAAAAGCCTTTAGTTGGTGTGTTGTCCTTGCAACAACTTTTCAGTACCCCGGTCTATTTGGCAGCGTTTATTGCTGAGAGGGCGCAGCCACATTTTCCGCAAATGCTATCAGCTTTGCTTGCCAATTTAATTTCTGTTGGTGATGATCGATTGGGTTATCGCGTTATTAGTTCGCGTGATATTGAATTGCGTCGACATGAGCCTAATCAACATCCGGTTATTCCAACTAGGATCTATTTGGAGCTAATAAACGTTCTCCAAGATATGCTTGATCAGATTCACCGAGGCGTAGAAAGCCTGGAGTGCTTTGTATCTAAGTTTTGCGATGAATTCTATGGGCTCGCTCATGATGTTCAGAAAAGTCTGTTGCCTGGCGGAAAGGCTAATTACAGACCAATTATGACTGAGGTGCTTCAGGCTCATTGTCTGAATGAGGTTTTTTCTGGAGTTTTTTCTTGTTCTCATAAAAGAGGGTTGAGCCCTGCGCTATTGAAAATGCAATACATTGTAAAAAACGTAATTCACTTATACACAGGCATGAGAGAGCAAGAGGTGCTGCGCATGCAGTATGATTGTTTGTCTGATGAGATCTATTTAAAGGAGGTCGTTGATGATAATGGAGTGACTCGCGACTTGGCGAGATCAGTCTCAGTTCTGTCGACGACCACAAAATTTACAGGGTACAAAAAATCAGAATCGTGGTTCGCGCCGAGCGAAGTTGTCAAGGCTGTAAAAATTGCGCAGGCAATTTGTCGAGGACTAGCAAGTATCTATAAAATTGATGTGGATAATGACTGTCCATTATTTCTAAATCCCGCAGTCCTTCGAAAACGCAATACCGATGTTGGTGTGGGGAAGTTAGGGAATTTTTATAATAAAATTCCTCTAATAGAAGGTGTCAGGATTGAGCTTTCTGACATACAGGAGTTGGCGCAAACTGATACGAAGCGTGACTTTTACAGTGAGCCAGAGTTTGCGGTAGGTCGTTCTTGGCCGCTGACAGGTCACCAGTTTCGCCGTTCATTAGCTTTCTATGGTAGCAATAGTGGATTTATTTCGTTGCCCAGTTTGAAGTCGCAATACAAACAAGTGACTCTCGAAATGGCTCGCTATTACAGTAATGGGTTTCAAAATCTAAAGACTATTTTTGGATACTACGATCCGAAAAGTAATGGCTTTGTCTTGCCCAACTCGCATGTTGCGTTGGAGTTTCAGATGGGGATGCCGATGGCTGTTGCGAATCAACTGCTGTCCGATGTGCTGTTCAGGGAAGCACCATTGTTCGGAGGCACGGGGTCTTATATTGAGAAACAGAAAGCTCGTTTGAAGAATGGTGAAGTATGCATTGAGGATGTTAGGGCAGACACTTTGATTCGTGTGAAGAATTGCGAGATTAGCTATCGGCCAACTTTTTTAGGTGGTTGTTCTAAGGTTGGTCGATGTGATTATTTTTTGCTTGGTGATTTCACAGAATGTTTGATATGTGAAGGCGCAATAATACAGCCTGAAAAAGTTGGCCATGCCATTGAGGCTATGACTGAAGAGTTAACGCTATATTCTTATGGTTCGGGAGAATATCAAGTAGCCAATGGGGATCTTGAACGACTCCTGAGCTTTAAGGCGCGCTTTATTGATAAGGATGTGTAGCTATGCGTTCTAATAAAGTAGTTGGTCGTGGTTTGCTTGAGTGTGAAGAGGCGTTGCAGCGCCTTCTCGAAGGCAGGCCAGTTGTGGCGGAGCATGTAGGCTTATCTCGTTCGAAAATCACCGCGAGCATTGTAAGTTTCGAAGCCGGATTTGATCGTGGCTACCTCAAGAAATCTCGTAACGCACATTTGCCCATATTAGCCAGGATTGAGGCTTTTCGTGCAGAGGCAAATCGGGGGGGCAGTCATTCAAACACTAAAAAAATTGACAGTTTGGAAGATAAGCTTGATGCCTTGGCGACTGAATTAGCAACTGTTCGTGCGCAGCGCGACCGGGTCCTCACACAAAATCTACAGCTATGGGAACGCGTAAGGGAGTTAGAGTTGGCGGAGCGCCAAATCAAGCCTTTTCAGGTTAGGTTGCATCCTTAAAGTCAAGGTTTGTCTCTACCTCAATGAGGTTGCTAGGGGGCAATTCCTGACCTTATCAATCGCTAGCATCTTTGGCTGTCTGGACTTGCCCCTACAAAACCGGACACCAACTCCCCGTCAAATTGATGCTGCTGCCAAGCGCCTGAACTCCCTCGGTGAGCGATAGTTCAAGGCGCTGTGCGGATGCTGCTCGTTGTAATGCTCGAAGGCAATTGCCAGGTTGCGCA
>NZ_CP058974.1:6139784-6361934 GCF_022368695.1 Pseudomonas sp. Y5-11 | reverse complement strand
TGGCCAGTTTTTGCTCCGGGCTCCAGCGGCGCCGCCGCTCTTGGCCCAAAAGCTCCCCACTCTTGTCGTTGCTATTAGTCATAAACATAACCGTTTGCCTATCCCTTATCGTAAGGGGGAAACGGTGTCCTGTCTTTCATGGGGCTCGTTCACTGTCGGCAGAAGTGACCCTGGTTCACACCCTAGGCTCAAAGCAATCTGATAAAGCTTCTCGACCGTTATGTTTACCTCTCCACGTTCGATGCGCCCCATATAGCTACGATCAACCTTGCAGACGAGAGCTAGGACGTCTTGGGACAAGCCCTTAGCCTTCCTTGCTTCCCGTATCTTCGTTCCCAAGGCCTTCGCCAATTTCCCCATAGCTGCCTCAACCTGCTTGAGGCAGCACTATCGGGCGTTTGCGGACGAATCAGCCACGGACTATAATCCGTATTTTTGTTCGCGGAACTCTGGGTGCCTGCATGAAACATGATTCATTCGAATTCGACAGGCAGTTGTACGACTTGCTTTGCCAAGAAATACATCAGCGGTTCACGACTCGCCAGCTTCGAGATGCCTATGCAGCGACTCTAGACTTCCCTGGCTATGAGCTGGGCGCAGTTCGGATTTACGTTTATGAGCAAATCCGTCGACTGATTCGTGCCGGCTGGGTTGTGAAGTCGCCGAAACTCAGTAAGCGTGGACAGCTCTTCCATCTGTTGGAAATGCCGGCCCATATAAACCTTGTGCTGGTTGCTTCCCGATTTCAAAGACCTGACAACTCATCCCCTTTTCACTCTGAAAGCGTTGAAGGTCCGTTGGTCGAGCTGCCAACACGATCAGCACAAAATGAATCGGACGACCAAGGCCGTCTTCAAGAAATGCTAAAAGAGACTCGCCTAGACCTCCTGTCCTCAATGGGGGAAACGGAGCGTTACAAACAGCTCTTTGAGGAGATCCCTGTTTTAAGAGCCCGGCTTCAAGGCGAATACCATGAGGTTCGAGACCGCAGCTCTCGGTTGCTGGGGCATCTTCGTGCGCTTGAAAACTCGCTCAAGGCAATTGCCGCGGCATGACAAAATCTCTTCGAGAGTGGCAAAGGGAATGTATAGAAACCGCGCTTGAGCACTATCGCGGTAACCCTCACTTCTTCTGCCAAGCAACACCAGGTTCGGGAAAAACGCGAATGGCAGCAGAGCTAGCCAAGGTGCTGCTCGAGCGCAATGAAATTGATTTGATCCTTTGTTTCGCTCCATCTCGACAAGTGGTAGATGGCTTCCGTCGGACGTTTGCCGAAGTGCTCGGGAGACGGCTTGATGGGTTAATCGGCGCTGTGGGTGCTGTGTGTACCTATCAAGGTATGGAGTATCGGGATGAGGCGTTTTGGAGGCTCTTCGATGAGCATCGTATATTCGCCGTATTTGATGAGATACATCACTGTGCAGGCCACGATGCGCTGTTAAGCAATGCTTGGGGCCAACAGATCATTCAGAGAGTTCAAGATCGCGCAGCATGCACGCTTGCACTTTCGGGTACTCCTTGGCGATCTGATCAAAAGGCAATCGCCTTGGCACGCTATTCCACGCCTGAGGCAAATCTTATCTGCGATTATCGATATGGATTGCCAGAGGCAATCGCGGACCAAGTTTGTCGATCGCCTCGGATAGTCATTCTTGACAATCAAATGGTTAGGTTTTCTGAGGCCGTTGCAAGCGAGAATACGGTCACGATTTTCCCAAACATAGCCAGGCTTTTGGCCGACTCTCCTGTGTCCTACGAAGATCTTTTATGTCATGAGGATATTCTCAAGTAGCTACTGCTCTTGGGGTGTAACAAGCTTAATTCGATTCGCGAGGTGAAGCCTGACGCCGGCGGCCTAGTGGTAGCAACGAACATTGAACATGCCCATCAGATCGCGGCTATGCTCCGGCACCAAGGTGAGATGTGCCAAGTCGTAACCAACAAGACTCCCAATGCTCAGCAGGTAATCAACGACTTTCGCTACAGCAGTTGTCCTTGGATAGTCGCTGTTGGGATGATCAGTGAAGGGACGGATATCCCTAGGTTACAGGTGTGCTGTCACCTGAGTCGGATCAGGACCGAATTATACTACCGACAAGTTCTAGGACGGATCCTGCGTCGTTCAACTACGACTGACAACGAAGCATGGCTTTACGTCCTGGCGGAACCAACGCTTCAGCAGTTTTCTGAGCGGGTAGCTGATGACTTGCCAGATTCCCATGCTGTGCTCAGCTTGGTACGGGGGGCGCCGAGTGACTCCGTCAGCTACGAGTTTGGAAGTGGCGATGCTGAGTCGAGGAGCGATCTGGAGATCGGGTTCGGCCTTATGCATCCAGATCAAGCTGGTCATAGCTCTTCAGCGTCTCTTAAAGACTTCGTGATTGGACCTGCATACGAGCTTAGTTTTTCGCAACACTACCGCACGCAGTTACTTCGAGTTTGTTAATCCCCGGCCACTCATCTGGTGCGCGCGAGCGGGTTTTGGCTTATGCGGAAATGGACCTTCACGGGTGTCCTCGTTTCATGGAATGTGGATACGCGGAATTTTGCCCAATCGCGTAGTTGTTGACCCTTTAGTCGCCGGACTCCAGGTGGTGGTATAGATTATCCCGGGGTCGATACTGGTTCAAAACTTGAGGACGGTACGGGGTGAGCTTCAGTTGCCCTGCAGCTTCATACGCTGAAATAGAATGTCTGTGGACGATTTACTTGATGTCGCTGCAGAATTGTTAGAAAAATGTTGCGATCGGTGCCCATTCTTAACTGGACTCGACTCGAAAATGACGATGCTGTTTGTTTTTCTCCGGCTGACCTCGCCTAGTTTTGCCTCACCACCACCGTCCCGAATTATTTTACGAGCGCAGGAACCGCATGCAAGCGGTCCAGTTTAAAAGCTGAAAACCGAAATTGTGGATGGGAGCTTGTCTCGTGATGACGCTCTCCTGGAACAACGCGCTGCATTGCCTTGACGCTACGGCCGGACTCGTTATGTTCCGGTTGAACTTATCGGATGCTGTCAGTCCCCGTCATCGGGTTTGACTGTCAGTGCACATCTACAAGTGAGGTTAAAACATGATTTGGTTTCTCGAAGGGCAGTCTAGCCAGCGCGACATTATTCAAGGTGCGCGTGATGCGCTGCCACCTGAGGTGAAGATTTTCGCCTCGCATCGCGACGATCGCCCTGAAATCACGGCCGGTGCAGATATTAGTTTCACCGAGCCTCGTGGTGCTGAAGAGCGGATCTCGTGGGTGATTTCGACTGCACGCACCTATGGCATCAAAGTAATCCTGGCAGGTCGATTGGGGGGTGTATTTGAGCAGGCCCGGGCTCGATTCGAGGAAGCTGGCCTGGTGCTGGTAACCGGTGGGACATCGATGCGAACCTTCGACCTCGTTGATGACAAGAGCAGGTTTACTGCTGAGGCAGAGCGTGCTGGCTTGGCTTGCGTGCCGGCGATCACTGCTACGAATGCTGAGGATATGTTTGCTGCTTACGAAACTCTTTCGGCGTCGGGTGAGGTCTGCGTAAAACCTGCAGTCGGCATCTATGGCCAAGGCTTTTGGCGTTTCAAAGAGGGTGCTGATCCCTTTCGCTGCTTTGCTGATCCCGATGCACGGGTTGCGAATTTCGCTACATACATGCGTGCTTACAGCGAAAGAGCAACGCCGCCAGCGATGCTTGTGATGCCTTACATGCCCGGGAGCGAGTGTTCGGTCGATATGGTCTGCGAGGCTGGCCGAGCGATCGCGTTCGTGGCCCGGAGGAAGACCGGCGTCCATCAGATTTTTGAAAACGATGGTGCAGCGGTTGAGCTTGCACTCAAAGCGGCCGAGCATTTCCAGTGTGACGGCATTGTGAACGTTCAGACAAAGGATGATGCGCAGGGTATACCCCACTTGTTGGAAATCAACCCGCGCTACTCTGGTGGCGTTGGTTATACCCGGGAGGCTGGCGTCAATTTGGCGGGCATATTTGCTACTCGCCGCCTGAATCTCCCTGAGCCAGCTACCGTTTGGCGGCCAGACGTACGTGTGAAAGGGGTCACCGTTGCAGCTGTAGTGCCAAAATGACATCCTGAGGCATCGAGAAACCTGAAGTTTGGTACCATTGCAGCGCGGTGGTTTTAGCACTCAAGGAGTAATCAAGGAATGATGGTGCTCGCGCCAGGCGTAAACACCGCGGTATCAGGTGCACGGAGTGAATGGACTCTGGAATGCGGAAACTCCTCGGCTTTCGGGGAGTACGCGGCGATTGCCATACTGCCGGTAAATGACAAACGCCAACCCACTGGTGAGGCTGCACTATTCCAGACTACACAGTCATGGATGGAGTGGAGCGGCGACCAAGCGAAGGTTGGTTGTAAGTTGAACCTGTCAGCCCTCCCGCCCGGCAGCGATCGGGTGCTTCTTATCGCGTACACATTTTCCGCAGCCGGCCCGGTAAGCGAGCTTCGTTCGTTGCATTTGCTTGTGGACGAACAGATCGAATACCGATTGGACCTTCACGATAACGGTGAAGCGGCGATCATCATCGGCGAGTTCTACATCCGTAATCAGCAATGGAAGTTTCGTGCCCTAGCTGAGGGTTCGGCTTATGGGTTGGCAGCCCTTGGGCGTCGGATTGGCATCGATATCAATGACGCTCATCCCAAAGGGCGCAGTCGTACAGGTGATCCTGATCGATCGCGCACGGGAGCAACCGGTACCGGCTTCGCTGTTTCGCAGAACCATGTGCTCACCTGTGCCCACGTAATCGAGGGTATGAGTGAGATATCTATTTCCTCCTTTGAGGGTCGTTATCGTGCGGAGCCAGTCGTAATCGATCAGCGTAACGACATCGCTCTCCTCAGAGTCATGGAATCCCCCACATTGAAACCAGTGTCCTTCAAAAAGGGCTTTGGCTGTGACCTAGGCGAATCTGTTGTTGCTTTGGGTTTCCCGTTGTCAGGTTTTGCCGGCGGCGGTGTGCACGTTACCCAGGGTGGTGTGTCGGCGTTGTTTGGCCTCCACAACGATTCAAGCCTTTTGCAATTTACCGCGGCCATTCAACCAGGCTCTAGCGGATCTCCCTTGTTTGATTCATCAGGTGCCGTAGTCGGTTTGGTCACGTCGACAATGCCTGATGCTCAAAATATGAATTTTGCGGTTAAGGCGTCGTTGCTCCTCTCCTTTCTGGATGCGTGCCGCGTCGATGCACCTCAAACATCCAACAGCAAGACGTTCACCACTGCTGAATTAGCTCGCTCGGCCCAAGCATCTATGTGGCGCGTCGAAGCCAAGAATTTTTAGCCCCTATTTTGACTTGAAAGCTGCGGACGAGACGTTAGGTTATCGACCTCACGCTAACCTAGGAATTTGTTTCATGGAAAGTAACGCAGTAACAAAAGCGCTAAGCGCACAACTGATGCGCGGGCGTCTCGATGTCACCGTCGATGCCTCACAGATCGACCCGGGCTCATTGTTCGGTTTCGCCGAGCGCCGTAATCCCAAGCGTGCGTTTCTATTCGTGTCCAAAGTACTGGGCCGCCATATCCCTGTGCGTCCTTCGATCATGAACGCGAGCTTTCACAGTCTCGCGGCGCAAATACCTGAAGATCTGCCAGGGCCTGTGCTCGTTATCGGCATGGCGGAAACAGCAGTTGGCTTGGGTGCCGGCGTACATCGTGCCTTCAGCGCGACCCGCCCTGACACCGTCTACATGGTCAGCACACGTCACCCGACGGGCAATGAATTGTTCGCCCGTTTTGAAGAAGAGCATAGCCACGCCAGCGCTCATCTCATTCATCTGCCTGTCGATCCCGATGTTCGGGAAATGATGTTGAATGCCCGTTCGCTGGTGCTGGTCGACGACGAAGCCTCCACCGGCAAAACTTTCATCAATCTTCACCGTGCGCTGGTCGATGCCGGCCTGACCCAGGTCGAGCGCGTGGTGACGTGCGTACTGACGGATTGGTCCGGCGATGCTGTTCGCAAAACCATTGGGGACTCGGCACATCAGGTATCGCTGTTGCAGGGTTCGTACACCTTCCACGAGGACGCTGAGGCGCCGCTACCGGAAATGCCGGCCGTTGGTACCATCGAGCCTGGTGAGTGGCCGTTGATGGCGGAGAGTGACTGGGGGCGTCATGGTATTCGCGTCGTAGAAGACACCCTGGCTCTGGACCTGAACGTCAAAGCAGGTGAGCGCGTACTTGTGGTCGGTACCAGTGAATTCGTCTGGCGTCCATTTCTGCTCGCTGAACGCTTAGAGCGTGCTGGCGCAGATGTGCATTTCAGTTCAACCAGTCGCTCGCCAATCGCTCTGGGCCATGCCATCGGTCACGTGTTGTCGTTCGCGGACAACTACGGTCTCGGTATCCCCAACTTCCTCTACAACGTGAGCCCCGGACAGTTTGATCGCGTCCTGATTTGCTCGGAAACACCTGTGCAGGCTGTGTCCGCCTCGCTGATTGAATCCCTGAACGCGGAGGTGATTGTCGATGGTCAATAAGCGCCCCCTCGCCCTGGTCGATCTCGACGACACCCTGTTCCAGACTGCTCGCAAAATGCCAGAAGGTTTGCCGCGGGTCACTGCGACTCTCGATATCGAGGGTCAACCCAATGGCTACATGAGCACTGTCCAACATTCCCTTGCCCATTGGCTCCTATCCACAACCGACGTGATCCCAGTTACAGCGCGCAGCGTTGAAGCATTCAGTCGTGTGCAACTGCCTTTCATGCACGGTGCCGTCTGCTCCCATGGCGGCGTGATCCTTGGTCCTGATGGAAAGCTTGACGAGGAATGGCAAGCACGCATGAGCGATGTTCTTGCTGACTATCAGGCTCGCTTGCCAGGCCTCAGTGAAGCAACCCTCGCCATTGGTAAGGAGCTTGGCATTTCCTTGCGCGGATGGGTTGTCGAGGAAGAAGGCCTGCGCCACTACGTGGTGACCAAGCACAACGAATCCAACGATGAAGTCCTGCAAACGGTACTCGCGGAAGTACAGGCTCGCGGTTTACTGGAAGGGATGCACATCCACGGAAATTCCAACAACCTCGCGTTCTTGCCGCTGGGCCTGTCGAAGGAAGTGGCCGTTCAAGAATTGTTGCGCCGTGATCGTGAGGCCAATGGTGAGCGTCCTGTGCTGGGCTTTGGGGACAGCATCACTGACCTCGGTTTCATGCAGGAGTGTCATATGTGGGCGACCCCTGCGCGTAGCCAATTGGCCAAGCTGGTTGGGGTGAAAATCCATGACTAAGGCCGTTGCGGGTCTGGTTACCGTAGGGAGCGGCAGCTATGCAGCAGATGATGTTCAGTTTCTGCTGCAGGCCGTTCAGATGGAAACCACTGATGTCTTGGAGAAGGAGCGTCTGATTCAGTCGAAGCAGAAGCACTACTCCGAAATGATCAGCCTGGAGAGTGCGCCGACTGACGTGCATAAAGCCCTATACGAGCGCGCACTTGAACAAAACGGTACCCGCATGGCCATGGACGTTCAGTCCCTGGCGCTGGCGCTGAGCGAGGCATGCACGGGTCCGTCAATTGTTCTCGTGTCTTTCGTTCGTGCTGGCCTGCCGCTCGGCGTGTTGTTGCGTCGGGCCCTGCTCGACATGGGTCGAGATGCGCACCACTACGGAATCAGCATCGTTCGGGATCGGGGGATAGATAAGGTCGCCCTCGAAGCCATCATTCAGGCACATGGTGCCGAGAACATCGTCTTCGTCGATGGCTGGACAGGGAAGGGCGCTATCTCTGGTGAGATTCAGCGCAGCCTCAATGGCGACTCACGCTTTCCTGAGGAACCTCGGCTTGTTGTGCTGGCAGATCCCTGCGGCCGGGCGTGGTTGTCCGCGTCGGCTGAAGACTGGGTTATCCCCTCCGGCATCCTTGGTGCGACGGTGTCTGGTCTGGTTTCGCGCTCCATCTGGCCCGCGAATGGAGGCCTGCATGGTTGTGTGGTTTACGACCATCTGCGTGAGCACGATTTAACCCGCGAGTTCATCGAGCAGATCGACGAGAAGCGAAAGGCGCTGGGGGCGGTTCCTCAAGCCTCGCCATGGACCGACACCCAGCGTTTTGAATTGCAGGGTGCAGCTGCGCACGTAGTCAAGTCGCTGGCCTCCCAGTTCGGCATTACCAATCTCAACCGAGTAAAGCCAGGTATTGCCGAAGCAACCCGCGCGGTACTGCGTCGCGTACCGGATCACGTCTTGGTTCGCAGCCGTAGCGACAGCGATGTTCAGTTGCTCATGCACCTGACTGAGGGCGCTGGGGTGGCTGTGGAAGAGGTCGGTGCTGCATTGGGCCCTTACCGGGCGGTTACCATCATTCGGAGTGTGAGCTGATGAAAGTCCTTTCTCCTTATGCCCTGGGGGCAACGCTCTACATGCCGGCCACACGTGCGGATCTGCTGGAAGTGGTTTTCCGCACAAAACTGCCTGAACTGCGTTCTCTGGTTGTTTGCTTGGAGGATGCGGTCGCGGAAATTGACGTCGACACGGCGTTGAAAAATCTGCATGGCCTGTTGACCGCGATCAACGAGCGCGGTGGGCGTCCGTCTGATGGTCCGCTGCTGTTTGTTCGCCCCCGAGACTCGGTGATGGCTGCCGTGCTGAATGAATGGCCATTGATGGCCCACGTCGATGGGTTCGTTGTGCCGAAATTGACCCTGCGCAACCTTGGAGATTGGGAACAGGCCGTTACAAACCCGGCGCTGTACCTCATGCCGACGCTGGAAACTACAGACGTGTTCAACCCAGGTGGAATGGTCGAGTTGGGCCAGGCGCTGAAGGCGAACCTGAATCAGCGAATTATCGCCCTACGTATCGGCGGGAACGACCTGATGGGAAGTCTTGGACTTCGTCGCAATCCCGCAACAACGCTCTACAGCACCCCAATGGGCTACGTGATCCCAATGTTGGCAGGCGTCATGGGGTCTCAAGGTTTCGCACTGACGGCACCGGTGTTCGAACAACTCGCGACACCGCATTTGCTGATGGAGGAGCTGGAACTCGACATCGCCCATGGCTTGGTAGGGAAGACGGCGATTCATCCATCTCAGATCAACACGATCCAGGACGCGTTGCGCGTAAGCCTCGAAGACCTCAACTGCGCCAGGATGATTGTCAGTGAAGTTGCTCCGGCAGTGTTCAAGCACAACGATGCCATGTGCGAGCCTGCGACCCATTACAAATGGGCGGTCAACATCCTTGAAAGAGCAGAGTGGCACGGAGTTCGGCAACCGGATGTAGGACCTATTGAGGCGCCTATCCGTTTGGCCGAGGCCGCGCGATGACAATGGGATTTGACGATGCTGGCGGGCAAAGGCGTCAGGTGCTGTCGGTTTTTGACTTCGACGGCACGCTGACCCGGCACGATAGCTTCGTCCCATTCCTGAAGTTTGCCTTCGGACCCCGGGAATTCAATCGACGCATTTTGCGGCTTGCGCTGCCAAGCGTTCGATTCCTGGCTCGGCGTTTGAATCGTGATGAGTTGAAAGCACAGCTGATCAGCACGTTTCTTACAGGCGTAGAAATGAAATGGGTGCAGGAGCAGGCCGTGAAATTCTGCGGGTTGTTTTGGGAACAGCTCATGCGCCCTTCAGGTTTAAAATCTGTCGCCGCCGAAGTAGAGGCAGGTGCAGTAGTTACTCTCTGCTCCGCGTCCCCAGCGTTGGTGCTCCAGCCGTTTGCGGATCGACTTGGCATCAAGTTGATCGGCACCGAGCTTGAGGCGGTAGACGGTCTGTTGACCGGACGCATGACTGGCAACAACTGCAGATGCGAGAACAAAGTACTCAGACTTGAGGCTGTGTATGGGCCGCTCGGCCAGTACCGGCTTAAAGCATGGGGTGACACCCGCGGTGATTTCGAGTTGTTGGCCGCGGCGCAAGAAGCACACTGGCGACACTTTCACCCCGCATGGCGCCGTCTTCGCCTGCGGGCAGATAGAAGCGGGAATTTGGGTGTGAGCAATGTCGCGCACGCTAACCTGCAAGTGGCGGTCAACCCTGATCGACACGCGAACACTGATGACCAACAAGGAGCGTAACCATGGCACTTACCCTGCAAAAACAGCAATCCATCTCCCTAGCTAAAACGGCCGGCAGTTCGCTGACCAGCATCAGCCTTGGTTTGGGTTGGGACCCAGTCAAGGCGGGCGGTTTCCTCGGCAAGATGTTTGGTGGTGGTTCCGAGATCGACCTCGACGCTTCCTGCATTTTGCTGAACAGCGATTACCAAAAAATCGACCTGGTGTGGTTCCGCCAACTGAAGTCCCAGGACGGTTCGATCAAGCACTCCGGTGACAATCGTACCGGCGATGGCGAAGGCGATGACGAGACCATTAATGTCGACCTGCAGCGCCTGCCAGCCTCCGTTAAGTACTTGATTTTTACCGTTAATTCATTCACGGGCCAGTCTTTTGAGAAGGTCGAAAAGGCCTACTGCCGTATCGTGAATGGCAGCAACAACACCGAGCTGGCACGCTTCAACCTTTCTGAAAAAGGTGGGCACACCGGCATCGTCATGGCGAGCCTGGCTCGCGAAAATGGCGACTGGGAATTCAAGGCGATCGGCACCACCACGAATGGTCGTACTGCTGACGACCTGATCACTCTGGCCGTTCAGGCGTTACGCTAATGGCTAATCTCGTACCTGGTGGTAATGCGCCGGTTGCCAGCGGCCAGCTTCGCGTTGATATCAATTACTCGCCTATCCCGGGGGCCGACATTGACGTATCGGCCTTCGCACTGGGCGCCTCGGCCAAAGTCCGAGGCGATGGCGACATGTGTTTCTATGGCCAGCCTCAAATTCTGGGTGGCGCTGTTCAGCTGACCGAATCCTCGGCTGGGCGCGCAGTATTTTCACTCGATACGAGTCGTCTTGAGTCTGCAGTTGAGAAAGTGGCGCTCACTGCCACGATCTACGAGAACAAGGCGAGCTTTGAGCGCGTGTCACAACTTTCGGTTGTGGTGACGGGTGGAATTGAAGCTCAAATCCCAACCGGTGGCATGAAGGAAACAGCACTCATCCTCGGCGAATTTTATCGCCGAAATGGTGACTGGAAATTCCGCTGTGTGGCCCAGGGCTTCAATGGCGGCCTTGAGCCGTTGGCCAAGCACTTTGGTGTAGAGGTCGCCGCACCAGCGCCGGCCCCTGCACCTGCACCTGCTCCAGTGGTACAAACGCCGCCGCCTGCTCCGGCCGCTGCACCTAAATCTACGATTAGTCTGAGCAAGGTCACCCTCGATAAAACACGATCGTCTATCAGTCTTGAAAAGACGGCAGCCGGTTTCGGCGAAATCAAGGTGAACTTGAACTGGAACAAAGGCAGCTCGGGCGGCTTCTTCAAGCGAAGCCAATCCGTCGACCTGGACGTTGGTTGCCTGTACGAGCTGCAAGACGGCGAGAAGGGCGTTGTTCAAGCCCTCGGGGAGTCCTTCGGCAGTCTCAATCGGGAACCATACATACAGCTGATGGGCGATGACCGTACTGGCTCTGTTTCCGGTGGCGAGTGGTTGCATATCAATGGCAAACAATGGAGTGAAATTCGCCGCATTTTAGTGTTCGCCTTCATCTATGAGGGCTCGCCTTCTTGGAAAGAAACCGATGGAGTGGTGACTATTTACATTCCTGGTCAGCCTGACATTGAGGTGCGTCTCAATGAAGAGGGTGGCCGTGAACCAATGTGTGCCATAGCGATGCTTGAAAACGTGAACGGTGCCGTTAAGGTCTCTCGGCGGGTGGACTTCCACCGAGGCCACAAACTCATGGACCAGGCTTATGGCTGGGGCATGAGGTGGACTGCAGGGTCCAAATAGAAATCATGGCGGGGTCATACGACCCCGCCCTTGGGGGAACACAACATGTTTGCATGGCTTAAGCAAAACGCAGCAGCAGCGCGTGAAGCACTAACTACCGAAGTTTCGAAGTTCAAGAATCAGAAATTTCTAGATGCGATGACCGCCAATTGCGCTCTCATCTCAGCTGCATCCGGCGGTATCTCTTCTGAGGAAAAACAGAAGATGACCGGCTTCATCCAAAACTCGCCTGAGTTGAAAGTTTTCGACATGGGCGATGTGATCAAGGCGTTCAACGCACACTGTGAAAAGTTCGAGTTCGACTTTCAACTCGGCCAAGCCGAAGCACTGAAGGTCATCGGCAAGATCAAGAACGATGCCGGCGCGTCCCGACTCCTGGTGCGCGTGGGCTGTGCCATCGGTGCGTCGGACGGCGACTTTGACGCCCAAGAAAAAGCGGCCTGCCGTTTGGTCTGCCTTGAGCTGGGCCTTAACCCAGCTGATTTTGAACTCTAAGGAGCGTTACTTTGGACACTCAAATCGGTTTCCCTCCGCTGACCATGGCGGTATTCGTCGGGATCGCGCTCGGCGCGCTTCTCCTCGACATGGTTACTCACCGCGGTGACAAGCCAATTTCCCTGGCTAAGGCTTCGATTTGGTCGATCTTCTGGATCGCTATCTCGTTAGCGTTCGCCGGCTTCTTATACGTACAGCACGGCCCTGAAGTCGCCAGCCTGTTTGTAACTGGCTACGCCCTGGAAAAAGTTCTGAGCGTCGACAACCTGTTCGTGTTCATGGCGATTTTCGCATGGTTCAAAGTGCCAGATGGCATGCGTCACCGAGTCCTGTATTGGGGCATTATCGGCGCCATTGTGTTCCGCGGCATCTTCGTTGCCATTGGTACCGGCCTGTTGGCTTTCGGTCCGTGGGTCGAAATCGTCTTCGCAGTGATCGTGGCTTGGACCGCAGTTATGATGCTGCGCGCCGGCGGTGATGATGAAGAGGAAGAGGACTACTCCAAGCATATGGCTTACCGCTTCGCCCAGAAGTTGTTCCCTGTGTGGCCGAAACTCCATGGCCATAATTTCTTCGTCAGCCGTAAGCAGCTGGAGGTGGAACTCCAGAAGCCTGAGAACAAAGGCATGACTCTGGCAGCAAAAGGAACGATTTTTGCGACCCCGCTGTTCCTTTGCCTTGTAGTGGCCGAAGTGTCTGACGTGTTGTTCGCGTTCGACTCTGTGCCGGCGGTGATCGCGGTTAGCCGTGAGCCCCTGATCGTCTACTCTGCCATGCTGTTTGCGATCCTGGGTCTGCGTACCATGTACTTCGTGCTCGAAGCGCTGAAACGCTACCTGGTCCACCTGGAAAAATCTGTAGTCGCGCTGCTGTTCTTCATCGCCATTAAACTCGGCCTGAACGCAACCGACCACATGTTCCACCATGGCTACACAATCGATGCAAACACCAGCCTGCTGATCGTTATGGTTGTACTGGCGATTGGTGTGGTTGCAAGCCTTGTCTTCCCAGGCAAGGAAGAAGCTCAACCTGAAACCGCTGAGTAACAGCCCATACCACAAGGAGTAATACCCATGGCGTTGACCCTACAGAAAGGTGGCAATCTTTCGTTGACCAAAACCGACCCGAGCCTGACCAAAATCTTGGTAGGCCTGGGCTGGGACCCGCGTGCTACTGATGGTGCTGAGTTCGACCTGGACGCCAGTGCGCTATTGCTGGCAGCAAATGGCAAAGTACGCGGCGAAGCCGACTTCATTTTCTACAACCAGCTGAAAAGCGTTGACGGTTCGGTTGAGCACACTGGCGATAACCGCACCGGTGCGGGCGATGGCGACGACGAAGTAATCAAGGTTGACCTGAGCCGCATCCCGGCCGACGTGGACAAAGTCGTCTTCATCGTTACCATTCACGATGCTGAAGTACGTAAGCAAAGCTTCGGTCAGGTCGGCGGTTCCTTCATTCGTATCGTTAACGATACGACCAGCGCGGAAGTCGTTCGTTACGACCTGGCAGAAGACGCTTCGACCGAAACTGCGATGGTGTTTGCTGAGCTGTACCGCAACGGTGGCGAGTGGAAATTCCGCGCTGTTGGCCAGGGCTATGCCGGTGGCTTGAAAGCTCTTGCCAATAACTACGGCATGAACTTCTAGCGCGTAGGTCGTTGATTTAATTAAATATTTTTCCTGATTGGCCTTGTATTAAAGGCCTTTCAACCTCACTAAAAGGAATCAAAAATGGCCGTATCTTTGCAGAAAGGTGGGAACGTAAGTTTGTCTAAAGAGGCTCCAGGCCTGACCGAAGTCACTGTAGGTCTGGGTTGGGACGCACGAGTTACCGACGGCTCGAAATTCGACCTCGACGCGTCGATCTTCATCCTGGGTGAAAGCGGCCAAGTCCTCGACGACGCCAGCTTCATTTTCTACAACAACAAAAAATCGGCTGACGGTTCGGTTGAACACCTGGGCGACAACCAGTCCGGCGAAGGCGCCGGTGATGACGAGCAAGCCAACGTCAAGTTGACCGGTCTGGCTGCCGCTGTGAAGAAACTGGTATTCGCCGTGACCATTCACGACGCTGAAGCACGCAAGCAGAGCTTCGGCCAAGTTGCCAACGCTTACATCCGTGTGGTGAACAAGGCTGACGGCAAAGAACTGGCGCGCTACGACCTGAGCGAAGACGCTTCGACCGAAACCGCCATGATCTTCGGCGAGCTGTACCGCAATGGCGACGAGTTCAAGTTCAAGGCGATCGGCCAAGGTTTTGCGGGCGGCCTGGCCCCTCTGGCTAAATCGATGGGCGTGAACATCGGCTAAGCCGGAAGGCTTGAGAAAGCCCCCGCGAACCGGGGGCTTTTTCTTGCCTACAGAATGACCTCGGAATGGGTCATGTGGGCGGCGGTTTGATCTCTTCAACATTAGGAACGACTGCTGGCGATCTCCACGGCAGTCCACCGGTTCTCGGGTTTAAAAGGATATTTGGATGGGCATGTTTCGTGGGGTTGTAGCTGTAGGTGTTTTGGTGTCCATGTCAGGCTGCGGAGCCTACAACGACTTCAAGGCCAACAACGCAGTTCAAGAATACAGGCAGGCATGCCTTGGAAATTATACGAACGAGTGCGAAAGCAAACTGGTCGACACGAACATTGTCATGCTCGAGCTCGCGCGCAGTAATATTGACCGGGAAAAGGACTCGATCGTGCAGGTCGTTGGCAAGGATGGATTTGAACGCTTCTCAAAAACCGCCAATGAGCTGATTGACCACCTGGTCGACCAACAAGAAAACAAACGTCCCGGTTTTTTTGCGCGATGGTTCCTGGGGGAAGCCCAACCGTTCGGAAATACCCGCAACCAACTCTTCGACATTTCAGACATGCAAGAACTGCGTGCCGCAGTGCTTCAAAAGGTCAGTGCCGGCATTAAGGCCACCAACGCTTCTGCTAAGCCTGCCGAGCCAATGTCTGAGACCGAGGCAATCTTGTTAGGTAAGGTTCCTCACACACCGACTCAGACTCCGGCCGCTCCAGTTACCTTTGCAGCTGAGCCAGCGAGCCAGTCCGTTGTGCCTGCAGTTCAGGCAAAGGCATTAGTGCCATCCGATCTTGCTGCATCTGCAGATCGGATGATTGCGAGTGAGATTGCTCAGGATGGCGGGGATGAATACAAGGACGGCCGTCAGATCATCTTTGCAGACTTGAATAGCGACGGCATCAAGGATGCTGTGGTGCTCTACACGATCGAAGGCCAGGGTGGTGGAAATGGCTACTTCCAAACACTTGCCGCGTTCATTGGCGGTTCGGCAGGCTGGGAGTTCCGTGGGAAAGCTGTAGTCGGCAATGGTGTCCAGGACATCCAGGTTGTTGACCCCCAAACCGTCAGGCTGACTGTTCTCTCCGTCGGTCCGGATGATGCAGATTGCTGCCCGAGTGTTCAGAGCACCGAAAACTACAAGTGGGACGGCACGACATTTCTTCAGGTCCCAACGTCGTAAATAAGAGCCAGACATCAGGCACCTAGGCGTTCGCATACGAGCGCGGTTAGGCAGGGCTCTGGCGAAACGCTGGAGCAAACAAAATGAAGGGAAAATCGAATATGTCGCGACTCAACATCGGCTCTGGCCTTTTCGTAATGTTGCTCACCCTAGTCTCAGCCCACTCAAATGCCACCAGCTTTGATTGCAACAAAGCTGCAAGCTTTGCTGAGAAATCGATTTGCGCAGATTCTGCACTCAGTCATCTGGATGAGCAGATGAACTCCGAATATGTCCGCGCTCTAGACGCAGCGCCGAACAAGGGACAGGTCCGTCAAGACCAACGAGACTGGTTGCGCCTGCGTGACAACTGCAAGACCGCCAGTTGCTTATCCGCATCGATGAATGAGCGGCTCAGTGCTCTATCACGCACCAAGGTTGATCTGCCATCTAAAGCGCCAACCTCCGTTGCCGCTACCCGGGTTGATCAATCTGAAACAAATGTGATTTCAAAGGCTGCTTCTTCTCCAATGGTCTCTGCCGTGGTGAAGTCGGCAGCGACGCGAAGTGCAGCGGATGATCATCAAGCGATCCTGAACTTGAAGATTGGCTTGTTCGTGATGGCAATGTTGCTGCTGGTCTGCATTTACCTGCACCGCCGGGGGACCATTACGATCTATCAGGACTACACCGACGCGCTTTGGACAACCTTGACTCCAATCTTGGGAATTGGTGCGTATTTCGTCGCGAGCGCCTGGCTCGAGGTCCCACGCAACTACTCCATCATTGCTGCCTGTGTCCTTGGTGGTCTTATGTCATTGCAGGTGCTTATTCAAACGTACAGAAGCAACAGCATCTGGTTTTTTCTTCTATCCCTCTTCGCAAAGGTCATTCTGCTGACCTTCTACCTCCTGATGATGGCCCTCCTGCTGTGCGGTGGTGCCCGCACCAAAAGTGAGGCCCGGCGGCGGCGCGGCTGGGCAGTTCTTGCCACGACGATATTCGTATTCCTCTCAGGCTGGATGTGCCGCAATCGGCAATTCAGTTCGATCGACGATTACATTGCCGGACGGGCATAAGTGATATATCGGTGGTTGCGCTATTGCCACAGGCGCGACCTCCGATGTAAATGGACGTCGAGCCTATCGTAGGGGCTCCGACCGATGCCGGCATTTCAAACAACAAAGAATCCAGGAATAAGGATCAAGGAGTAGTCATGGGATTTCGTTTCAGCAAGCGAATCACGATTGTGCCTGGCGTACGCCTTAACATCAGCGGGAAGGGGATCAGCACTTCAGTTGGCCCCCGGGGCTTGAGTATGACGATGGGCCGCAATGGCACCTTTCTCAATGCTGGGTTACCCGGTACTGGTCTTTCATACCGTGAGAGGATCGACCGGCCCAGTAGATCGAGTAGTTCCCAACCAGGTCCTGCCGGAAGCGAATACTCGGGCCAGGTAAAGGTCAAGGTAAACGACGATGGCACGTTGTTGATTACGGACATGGATGACATCGAGTTGCCGGCGGCTGTCGTCAAACGCGTCAAATCCGAGATGGCCGACTCCATTCAGGACTTGCTGACCAAAGCAGCTGATAAGGTCAATCAGGAGCTTGAATCCTGCCTAGGCGTGCACCTCCTGACGCCTCGGCCGGGGGCCATGCCGGTAATCCCAGCTCCATTCGCCATTGAAGAGCCCCGCAGGCCTGCTCAGCAAACACCGGGTTTGATGGATCGAATGCTCCTTCGCAGCGCGAAGATTGAGCGTGAGGCTGAGTCGGCGGAAGAGCAGTATCAACAAGACCTCGCGAACTGGCAGTCCACGCGGGACGCCCATGAACTTGAACGCACCGAAATCGAGAAAGCATTCCGGCTGGCGGCAAAGGGCTTCAGTGCTCAGATGGAACGTGCCCTGGACTATGTGTTGAGCGGCATTGCCTGGCCAAAAGAAACCCAAGTGGCCTATGAGTTCTCACAAGACGTTACCGGCGTCGCGCTCGATGTTGATTTACCTGATGAGGGCGATATCCCGCAGCGCAGCGCTGAAGCCCGGGGTAACGGCAAACTAACCTTCAAAAATCGTTCGGATGCCCAGGTACGCAGAGACTTTGTCGCGCTGTGCTATGGCTCTCTGTTTCGAGTTGTAGGAGAGGTATTTGCTCTACTGCCAGCGATCCAGAAGATCCTGGTGTCGGGCTACATTCAGCGTAACAACACCGCAACCGGTGCGGTGGATGATCACTACGTGCTCTCGGTCTTAGTAGGCCGAGATCAGTGGGATGCGATTGATTTTAATCGTCTGGATGCGATCGATCCTGCAGCGACCCTGAACGCGTGTGGCGCAGTGGTAAAGCTGGACCGCTCTGCGCGTTTTGTTGAGGTGACGCCGATGGATATGTTGGTCTTGAACTGAAGACAACCGCGGCGGCTTGAGCCGCCGCGGTGTGAGGCAGGGCAGTGCAGGAGAGGATTAGCGAATGATTCCTTCGCGCTTTGCCTCCAAGATCCACATCGGGAATTCCTGCATCAGCCGGTCGTACAACTGCTCTTCCGTCATGTCGTGAAGGTCATCCAGGGCAAAGAATCCGCAGTTGTCCACGACTCTCCCGGGCATGGTGTCCAGTTTTTCCAGAATGCCGTAATTCCGGCCTGCTAAACCAACGTATTGCCAGAAGATTCCCAGCTTCGCTGCATCCACCATCAGTTGCGTGATCTTGCGGTTTTCAGAAACGCCACCGTCGCTGATGAAAACGACAAACATAGGGGTTTTGTCTTTGGACGCCTGGAAGGATTCGATCACTTTTTGGATCGCTCTCGGTTCATCATTGTAACGCCGACCGACGTCCCACTTGGTCCAGCCATTGTTGTCGGATTCGACAAAGTTCTGGTAGTTGGTAAGCGTCACAGGTGAGAGTCGCAGTGGCCGTTCGGCGAATGTCCAGCACTCAAGTTCGGCATCTGTATCCATGGCTACGGCGATGGGCACAAGACGATTGAGAACTTCCTGTACGCGGCCGGTTTTGTATTGATTTCGCATCGAGTCGGTGACGTCGAGCACGAGCAAAACACGAGCTTTCATCCCAACCAAGCAGGCTTTCTCGAGGCTTACCTGTGCCTTCTTGGCCAGACTGACCAGTTCCGGCGCGACAGCAGCTACACGTTTCTCCAGAGAGATTGTGGAGGGAGATGGGGCAGGTGCTGGTGCCGGTGCAGCTTCTTCAGTAACTTCGCCGCCAAAGTGCCTCACGAGAGCGTCCAGGCCCTCAGCAAAACCCTGAAGGTTAGAGGCCAACCGCCACTCCCCATTCTTTCGGTAAAGCTCAACGATCATTACCGCTTTCTCGGTTGTGAACGTGAGCCCTGAGAACGCGCAGGTCGCTCCTATCTCACCAGCGGGGCTGATTACTTTGAAGTTGCCATTCCGGATGTCACTCATCGCCCCGGCACCGTCGATGGAGGCAGTGAAGATCAAGCGATCGATAGTGGCGGGCAGGATGGCTAGATTAATTTCAAACTGGCCACCCGCAGCAAGCTTCACACTGCTGCAAGGCGTAACAGGCTGATTGAAGAAGACCATATAGCGATCATCAGAAAGCTTGCCTTGGTCGTCGACACCGAAACAGACGAAGTCGACTACGCTGGGGCTTTCGATGTTGACCGAGAGAGTGAAGGATAGACCGGGAAGAATATTTGCCAGCGACATGCGCTGGCCTTGGGTGATCTGCATGCATGGTTCCTTTGTGACGATTAGAGCGCCTGATGATGAGATGGCCTTGGTGAAACAGCCGTATCTGCACCGGCGGCTGGTTCATCCGTCGGGTTAAACCTAACGGCGCTCGAAGTTCCTGCAAGTCTTATACGGCCAGTGAGGTCGCCGCGGGAAGTTCCTATGGGAAGAGCTGTTTTGTTCGAGGGCGCGGGGCGATTCAACATGGGTTTATGAGGCCGATGATGCTGGCATACAACCAAAATAGAAATCCCGCGGCGGCCGTGTGCCGTCGCGGGAGTACTGGTCAGGCATGAAGCTGCTTAAAGCGCCTACTAGCACGAAAGCTTAGACGTACTGCTTTTTGCCGCTCCTTTCGATTGGGCGCCCTTTGAATACGTGTGGGCCGTCCATCGTTAGCTCAATTTTGTCTCCCTTCCGAGTCAGCCAGGGGGTGGCTTCACTGCCGGCTTTGGAGGTAACTCCGGATGGACTTAGATGGATACCATCTTGGTCAATTTCGATTTGACCGATTACATAGGTGAACACCATTGAGCTGAAAAACCCGGACTTGAATTCGAATGCGCACTCTACGACCTGGTCGCCGTATTCCATCCGCATCTTTGGTTTTAGCGATGCCACCGAAACCGCACCGTTGTCTACTGCTGAATAAACGCTGCAGACCAGCACTACCTTGCCCCCCATGAGCTGCGAGATTGCTGGATTAATTTCGACGGTTTCAATACCTGGAGCGGAGGCGCTGGCGCAGACTACGTCACCGGTATGGAAAACGAAGGGATCGACGTCAAAAGCCCCACGCTTGTCAGGTGCCTGGATGATGGACATTCGCCCATCAGGACGAAGGATGCCAATCCGCAGATCGAGGTCGTCATTGTCAGATCCGTCGCCGTTATCAACCCACGTTGCGCTGACCCGAATAACCTTTGGAGCGGACGGCCCTTTTTCGAGGGACACCTTGTGGCTGCTGCCAGGTTTGTCCAGTTTAACCACGGTCTTGGCGATGTTGACGGGCTTTGGAGGCGGTGCAGGTGTCGCCGCCGGCGCGGAGGATGCAACGTCTTCAACTTCGATGCCATAAAACCCGCAGAGTCCGGCAAGACCTGAGGCGAAACCTTGCCATACAGAGCGCGCCTTGAGCTGGCCGTTCCGGACGTACAACTCAAGCACGATGATGCCCGTCTCTTGTGAAAAGGGCTCAGGTGCCAGTTCCAGGGTTTGGTCCCCGGCAATGACGATAGCGCGAAGGTCTTTGACTGCTTCGAAGCCGCCGGCGTTGCCGTCTTGCGTCAAAGTGATTGCGATCTTCGTGATATTGGACGGGAGTCGAGACGAGTCGAAGCTGATGCTGTGACTGACCGTGTCGCCATGAGCGATCGGGGGCGCGAATGTCGCCGCGCCTGAAGAGTGCACGGGTGCATTGAAGAAAACCATGCCGCTGTCATCCACCACCTTGCCAGTGTCGGTGACCAAAAACGCAGTAAGGTTTACGTCCAGGTTGTTACCTGCCGCATGGGTAACTTCCACCCGCCCTTGGGAGGAAGAGATCGTTGTGTTCTCGCCGGGTTTGAGTGACTGATTCAATTCATGCCGCCTATTCCATGGGTTTTCGCAATGCATTGTTCATGCGCTGCGCTTTCGTTGTTTGAGCGCGAACGCCGGCCAAGGGGAAAGATCCCCTCATTGGGACTGATCGCATTGATGCAGTTTAACGGCTTGGCCGCCGGCGACCGCCGAGACATCCATTCTCCATTTACACAC
Organism: Pseudomonas sp. Y5-11; assembly: GCF_022368695.1. Taxonomy (NCBI): domain Bacteria; kingdom Pseudomonadati; phylum Pseudomonadota; class Gammaproteobacteria; order Pseudomonadales; family Pseudomonadaceae; genus Pseudomonas; species Pseudomonas sp. Y5-11. The sequence goes on along the minus strand of NZ_CP058974.1, from coordinate 6,340,691 downwards.
CGTCTGAAACCCAGAATTGGAACGTGCGGGAGGGAATGTTGTGCCCGGCATTGAAAGTCCTCTCAGTCCCGTTAAGTTCTGATCGTAGGTAACGAAAACATCTGCCCGGCGTTCTGCATCGGAATTCGACGGGGCATTTTGAGTGGTGCCGTCTTCTGCTAGATGGCAATATGCTACATCTATTCGCGCTCCCCCTTATCATCCAGGGCCTGGCGTTTAATTTCTGACAAGGACCCGTTGGATGCTAATCGCACTTGTTGTTTTGAACGCCCTTTATTTGATCTGCAGTCTGCTGTTCAACGCCGAGCTGCTCAACTTCGCTGGCGCTGATATCCCCCTCCGAAAACTCGAAGTCCTTGAGACGTATAGCCAGATCCTGGCGGCTACGAGCATGTGCTTGCTGGTATGGCGAATCTGCTATCGACGTTACCAAGGCAAGGGGAGGGTGCTGTGGGTTTGGCTCGCAGCATCGACACTTGTTGTCACTCCGTTGACTTGGTGGTTTCAGGGGGCCGCTCCGGATTGGATCGCCGAGCAATTCCCCGGCTCGCTACGGGTTAGCAGCCTCTACGCATACGTCACCAAAAAGGGGTTGCTTTACGACTCCCTGACTATTCCGCAGATACCCTACAAGGCCTACAAGGACCAGGGAGAGGGCAAGGCTTTCATAGCAAACCTCGGCGTTCTGATGAGTGTTCAAGGCTCCTACGTCGAGCGCATCGACAAGAACTTCCAAGGCTTTTCAGCTGCAGTTTTTCGTGGCTACACCGTCCGTAATGGAGACGCGTTATACGAGCGGCTGCAAGAAACTGTCGTGCCCTCCATCAGTGACATCAGCAGGGCGTATGCACAGCTCGAAGGTTTTCGTGCAGGGGGAATTCCGGGGAGTGAGTGGCGACCGATCAAGTGGCCGAATGCTGGGGCAGATCTGGGGTACCAGCCGACCATTGACGAGTATGCCCGGTCAATCAATCCCGGTGTGCGGACACGAGATGCGCTGGCCAACACCACCGAGGTTCGCCACATGGCGAAAACCAAGCTCGGTCCTCTCTATGTGAAGGGCATGAACCTTCTGGCTACGCGAGAGCAGTACCAGGCTTATCTGCCTGGCATTGCCGACAACATGGCCTATGACGTCGCTCACACCGACATCCACGGCGCTGAGGGTTTGAACGTCCTCAAGAATATGTGGTTTATCCCCTTCTCCCTTCTTAGCGGGTTGTTCTTCGGCGGCATCAGTCTTGTGGTCTTGATCATCTCGGGTATTGAGGCGCTTCGAAGCCTCCCCGGGCGAATTCGCTTCGTTCGACCGGTCGCCGTGATTTCGATCGTTATGCTGCCTCTCGTTGTTGGCAACGCAATTGTCGATAGCCCCGGTTATAGAGATGCGTTCAGGAGCTTGGGCAAACAGCCAGTTGTGCTTGCCACCGTTTTCCATTGGGCCATGTCCTCAGAAGCAATGCTTTACAACATCACAAGGCCTCTGCTGAAAGCAGAGTGACCTACACAAAGGGAGAGTCACCGTGCGTAAAAAGTTTCTCGTTTCAGTACTGGCATTGGCCATCGCAGCATCAACCTCTGGCTGCGCTGAGTTGGGCATCAACAAGCAACAGGCTGGTACCGCAGTGGGTGTCGTCGCTGGCGCTGTCATCGGGCAGTTCATCGGGAAAGGCAACGGACGGATCGTGGCAACCCTGGTCGGCGGTGCACTGGGCGGTTACATCGGTAACAAAATCGGTGCAAAACTCGATGAGCAGGATCAGCAGGCCCTGGCGCAACGCACGCAAGATGCTTTGAACGCCTCGCCGAGCGGGTCCAGTTTGCCTGTGTCCTGGACATCGGCGCATTCCGGCGCTTCGGCGGAGATCGTTCAGGGCCAAGAGTTCACCCAAACCAAAACGGTTGAAGTGAAACGTGCACCTAAGATCGTTGCCGTCCCTTCGATGAAACTCATTAACGAGCAGTACGTCACCAAAAGCAGTTCGAACGTCCGCGCCGCGCCTGAAAAAGGCGCAGACAAAGTGGGTGGTTTGAAACCCGGCACCGAGTTCACTGCCGTTGGTTCGACAGGCGACTGGATTCTTGTCGGCCGCAAGGGTGTCACTGTCGGCTACGTCCACAAAGATTTGGTTGAACCAAAATCAGTAGCCGTTGCGAAGAGTGTGAAGCCCGCGGCCAACCTGGACGAGATGAACGTCGCTGCCGACAAGGAAACAAAGGCCTTCGATCTGGATTCGATCCCGACGTTGCCAACTCAGCAGGTCGCTGCTGAAACGTCTTGCCGGCCGGTGACCGTGAGCCTCAAAGCGGCCGACGGAAACACTGAGCAGGAGAAGAACACCTTCTGCAAACAAGCCAACGGCACCTGGGAACTCATCTAAGGGATCTTCATGAAAAACCGCGCACTCGCTCTCGTTGTAGTGGGTGCTTGCGGCATCGCGCCGCAAGCCTGGGCTCACCAGCTCGCCTACTCGAAGACAGAACAGATCCAGGTGAACGTCGATGGTGAGGCGACCACCTGGTGCAAACCAGAAGTGGCCATCACCATGCAGCGTCCAACGTGGGATGACCAGAAGCCGCTGAACACGCTTCTATCGAAGCTCCCGTATATTCTCGGACAGGAATGCCCGACGGCCAAGGTCACCTGGAAAGCAGTCGACGCAAAGGGGGCGGTTTACGCCACCGGTGCGGGCAATGCGACCAATCTGGGCCTGGCCACGCTGACTTCACCGCCTGCCGCTCCGGCCGCTGCCGCGCCCGCTGTTTCGGTAGCCCCCGTGGCTTCTCCTCCTACGCCACCAGCAGCTGGGGCGGCTGCGTCTGTACTACCAGCCGCCGCTGCGCCTACTGAGCCTGCCGTCGCAGCGCCTGTGGCTGCTGCACCGGCCCCAGCGCCTGTAACGGCACCTGTGATACCACAACCAGCACCAGAGGCTTCACCCGCGCCAGTGCAACCGGTGCCGGTGGCTCAAGTACCTGTGACGGTTGCGCCCGTTGCCCCTGTTGCTCCTGTAGCTGCCGTGGCCACAGTACCTGTGGAGGCAGCTCCAGCCGCCGCCCCTAAGCCTGCCGCTCCAGCTGAAGCGCCGGCCGCTGTTGCCGCCGTTCCTACCGGTGACTTCGGCCGCTCATTGGTGCTGGCCAACCAGAACCTGATGGGGATTACCGACGGAAGCGGATGCAAATGGGTTATCAGTAAGTCGGTAACTGATGAGTCCGATCCAAGTCTGTCCTTTGCGTCGACACCCGCCATGCCTTGCTCTGCATCAGGCTATGCCGAGGGGTCCTTTGACAAATTGCGTTGGGCGGTACCGAACACCTATCGCGGTGATACCTGGTCAAAAACAACCGTGCACCCGAGCGGTCTGATGTTCAACCAGGCACTGGTCCCAGCGGTGAAAGGCAAGGCGCTTTCTTTCCTGAATAGCCGGGCAGACCAAGCACTCTTTCAGGTGGGTGAACTGCCTGCGCGTAACATGAAGGTGTATTTGGCCTTTGAGCGCCCCAACTACCGTGTCCTGTCGCCGTTCTCCAGTGATCCGTATTACGTAGTGATCACTGCAGATGAGGCATTTGCTCTTGATGCGGTTGAGTTGAAGCGCGCTGTGGTTGAGGTCTACCAATTGGTGAAGGCAACGTCGCCAACGACCGTCGGCCTGTCGAACCTCTTCTTCGCCAAGAACTTCGAAGCGCTTTACCCCGAGGGATACGCGTCGGAAACCAAAGACAACATTCTCAAAACGCGTATGGGCGAGAACCGTGGTGAGTTTTACTTCGATGCTCGCCAAGGCAATAACTTCGCCCTGCGTCGCGAGGAGATCCGCATGAGAGAAGTACGTCGCCTGCAGCAGCAAATGGCTGAGCTGCACACACGCGTCTTGGAGCGTTACGAACAACTCAAATCCGGGATGAAGGAATTCGAAGGTCGGGAGGCTGAAGCGCTGGCGCAGATGGCCGGTATCAAAGTCACCTTCCCATCGCCGATCGCAATGCAGGACCCGAGCTCTTCAAAGTCCGCTGTGCCGATGATGATTCACGTCACCGGAAAGAGCGGCGACTTCTACGAGGTCGACTTCCCACGTAAGGGGCGTGTACAGGCTGATGCTGAACTGGAGAGCCAGTGGTACGTGCTGCCGGCGGCAAACATGACACCCTTCCTGCCGCTCGAAGACGGTCGCGCCGTTCCTACGTATCGCGTGTATACCGCTGGCGCGGCTGAGGCCTGCAAGCAAGACCACTGTGCTGACAGAGTGTCATTTGGTGCCGTACTGGCCAAGGAATTTCCTAGCGCCGGGATCGACTTCAACTGGACGCCTGCAGTCTCTCAGCAGCACGTGATTGATTGGCAGCAAGCATCTGCTCAAATTCAGTAAGGCAACCGACTATGAAAACGATGAACAAGAAGCACATCCTCATCGCCGCTGCGGTCGCCGGTATTGCGATTCTTGCGGCTGGTGTGGGGTTATCGAGCTCCGGCAAGAAGCAAGCGCTGCGTCAGTACGATGAGATGAAGGAACAGTACTTCCTCGAGAACGTCCTGAGCGAGGGAGATATTTCCTATTCCTTCTGGTCGGGAAACGTCACCGTTGAAACACCAGAAATCCGCCTGGTTGCAGCAGAGACCAACGGCGCAGATAAATTCCTGAAAGGGATTATGGGGCTGCTCGGTGGAATGGACTCCGGGGCAAAAGAGTCTGCCCTGGTCGAATGGTCACGGTATCTGCTTTCGTCCAGTACTGGTGGCGGTCGTGCCGGTGGCGTTTACTTGAAGGCCGACGCCCTCAAGGTTAGCCGCGAAGGTGATAACAAGAAGGGCGAGATTCATGTCCAATTGTTGGGCATGGACATGAGTACTCCTTACCTGTCGCACAAAGGCACAGATGTGGTCCTGCCTTCGGAAGTAGCGGATGAGATCCAGCCGCGCGCGGAGATGGATCAGTACGGAGGCGTGGTCAAGTCGCCCTACTCGTGGGGTAGCAATATCGTCCAACGTCTGCCGTTCACTGGTGCATTTATCACCGGCGCTACAGGGGAGTTCGGCACCAAAGTTGACTTGGACTTCAAGCTCACGCGCTCCAGCGACGGCGAAGGCTCGGTCGAGTTTGTAGTGGTGCATCGTAATGACGGCAGCGAAGTTGGCCGGATTGTGCGCGAGGCTAAATTTGCGTCCATCCCAGAGCTTGACGATGTCCAGGCGCAACTCAAGAGCGCGCTAAGTGGCTTCATCATGGGGGCTTACAGTACGTCCATGGGCCAGGCCGTAATTGCGGAAGCCGCAGGTGACTTTGCTCGTAAGACCAAGGTGGCCAGCTACTCGCTGACCTACAAGGGCTTCGACCAGTTAAAGGAGTCGTTCGACGAATTCAAGGCCGCTACCAAGCGTGAGGAGTTCACCGGCTTTTGCAATGAAACAGGCCTATCAGGTTATCAGAGTGACTTTGGAGTCAAGGGCAAGGATCACAGCGATTCGGAGTGCGCGATCGCTCAAAAGCTGGCCACCGATGCCAAGTTTGAAGAGTCCTACATTTTCAAGGAAGACAAGTCGTTATTTTCCGGCCTGTTCGTGAGCAAAAGCTTCACGCTTGAGACGAACTGATCACCACATTTCCTAGAGCCTGGAGTGCGGTCCGCCGTACTCCACGGTCACCTAAAAAAATCTCAAGACAAAGGCAGGCATTTCATGACGAACGTTTCCAAATGGGCAATCACGGCGCTCTGCTCGGTGCTGCTGGCCGGTTGCGGTTCAAGCCAGGACAAAGCTGAAGAACTGGTCAAGTTGATGGGCATGGACGTCCAATACAAGATGGTAGTGCAAGTCGCCACGTCGGGTTATGCATCCAAATATCGCGAAGTCGCGCCAGAAAAAATCAAGGCCGTGATCGAGGACAACATTTCCCAGGACCTACTGAAAGACACCCTGGTCCAGGTCTACGCAGATCACTTTGATGCCGACGAACTCGAATTGATGATCGAGGCCAGCAAGCATCCGGATCAGGCGATGAAAATTATCATGGGCTCTAAGGACGGCATGAAATTGGCCAAGAAAACCATGGAAGTCCAGGTTGATCTACAGCGTGATATGGCCAAAGCGTTCGAGGATCGTGATGAAGACATCGTGGACGAGTTGGACGACCTTCAGAAAGAAGCTCGCGGCTGATCTGTCATTTGCCTTCTTGTGCCCGAACCACGGTTATCGAGGCGGCAATTACGAACAGTTTCAGGTAGCGTTTGGCAATTAATGGAGGGTGGGATGAGGCTATTTTTGGTAATGCTGCTGGCGCTCAGCGGCTTCGCTCACGCCGGTTGCGGCAGCATCAACAACGACGATCAACGCGCCTACTGCTACGTCAAAGAAGGGAATGGGAGTTGCGCGAGCATTAAGGACGACGATCTGCGCGCTACCTGCTATGTGGAGGCCGGCAATGGCAGTTGTGCGAGTATCCGTGATGATGACAAGCGCAAATACTGCTACGTGAAAGAGGGCAACGGAAGCTGTGCAAGCATCAACAATGACGACTTGCGTAACGCCTGCTACGTCGAAACAGGCAACGGCAGTTGCGCGAGTATCCGCGACGACGACCAGCGATACCTGTGCTACGCCAAGACTGGCAATGGCAGTTGCGGGAGCATCAAAAACGATGACATGCGACGTCAGTGTGAAATGGTAAAGCGCTGACTGGCTTGCTTTAGCCTAGCCGTAACAAGGAATCGCACCTACAAAAAAATGCCAGTCAGGTAACTGACTGGCATTCATTCTGCGGTTAACGAATCTTCCAAGCTGAAAAGGCGGGTGGTTCAACTGTTCAACCCAGTACTTCGCCCCTGGTCTTGCGCTTGAATCGCCGGCGCATGAAAAACACCACAAACAAAATCAGTAGCGTGCCTACGCTGAGGAAGATCGTGTTGAACCAAGGAAACGGCTCTTCGCGACTGTTTGTGGCTTCGATGTCTGTGATGTTTGGGAACACGGACAAGATTTGAATGCGCCAGCCGTAGTAACGGATCAGCGCCAGTTGCTGGGCATCTCGTGAGTAACCCTGAGCCTTTGCCTGAACGTCGGCCGAATCAAACTTGAAGTACCACGGAAAACTCCAGCCGGTGTCGTCGTTTCGGTAAACTTTTACCACTTTCGATGTTGGGTGTTCAGTGTTAATGAAATACACGTCCCGGGTCGGGCCGTCGGCCGGGTTTTCAGCATTGATGACGCCGTCATCGTCCACACGTTTTACCTCAACGCCGGTGATGGCCACCACGTCGTACTGCGGCAAAACATAAAACAGACCCAGTCCCGCACCAGTGATTACGAGCAAGAATGCGCCGACAATCACCCCTTTAATCCACTTCATTTATGTGCTCCATTTTGATCGTCGAATTCTGCCCCAATTTGATCTTGGGTATTCACCTTTGACCGCTGGGGTGCTACTAAACTTGGTTAGCAAATGTGTAGGTGCTGCAGTGATAGGGGTTTGGGGAGCAATGGAACCGAAAACCAACGTAAGCACGAATTAGAGTTCGCTTTACTCGTATGTGACTGTTGATTGGAGAACTCTGATTGTCGAAACGAGTTTATCGAACCGCTTTTCGGATGTTTACGGTCCTTCCTGATGTTCGTTAAAGCGGTTTCATAAAACGGTGGTTTTATCGTACTCCCCAGACAGAGCGCTGGTTTGCGGGCAGGTACTGGGCTTAAGTGCGTTTACTGTTCCATTGCTCCCCGAACCCCAGCAGCATGAGTGCGGCGATGCAGCCAGTGATGACGAGCCAGCGCCGGCTGAAGCGGTCCGGCGCCGGGCGGCTGTAGGGGTCGGGGTAGGTCACGTCATTCTCCATGTTGAAATCAGCGCCAAAGGCCGCCGGTGCGCCAGCGTGGCGGACGTGGTGATACGGTCACCTCGGGGACGAAACGGGCCGATGGAAACGGCGGCATCGCGGGCGGCGGAGCAAGTTCCAGCAAGCGCTCAATGCGTTCAGCCGTCGCCGGATGCGTGCGCAACCAGGAGGGTTCCGGATTGCCCCATCCGGGCAGCAGCCAGGCGCGCCAGGAGCGGCTCACCCGCTCGATCTTGGCGAGCGCCGAGGCCAGCCCGTGCGGGTCGCCGGTCAATTCGGCAGCGAGCCGGTCGGCGTCGAATTCGCGCACCCTGGACAAGCCCAACTGAGCCAGCAAGGCTAGCTGTGGCGCGACCGCCAGTAGAAGCAACGCGGGCCAATTGACTTCCGTGACTCCAAGCAATAGCGCTGGCAAGCTGAGCACGATCGCAAGCTGCCCCAACAAGGCTAGAAGATGGGTGAGCCGGCTGATGGAATCGGCCAAGCCCATGACACGCAAATCCTCGTTCGCAATATGCGCGATTTCGTGGCCGAGCACGCCGGTCAACTCGCGGGGCGTGAGGCTACGCAGCAGGCCGTCGGTCAGCGCGATGGCCGCGTGATGCTTCGAACCGGTGGCGAAGGCGTTGACGACCCCGCTGGGCACGTAGTGCGGTACCGGCACGGCAGGCAGCCCGGCCCGCGCCGCCAGTTCCGCGCAACACAGCCCAAAGATCGGGCGCTTCATCCGGGTGCAGGGGGCGTGCGCCATACAGCCGCAAGGTCAGCCCGGAGGCGGCCGCCGGTTCGAGCAGCAGGGTGAACCCCGCGGCCGCAAGCGCCAGCCAAAGCCCGCCGTCACCCAACAGCAGGCTGCCAGCGACGGCGGCAATCCCGAGCAGGGTCAGCACCAACAGCGCGGTTTGCAGGCGATTGAGCCAGCGATGCCGCGCGCCGACATTCTGCGCGTGGCGCAGATCACGACTGATCATCTGAGCTTTCCCCGGCTGTCCGGTCATCGCGCTCGCGCAGCAGCCAGTAAGTCGCCCCGAGGGCCAGTGTCGCGCCTGCGAGCGCCGCGACCTTGGCGGGGCCGGTCTCCGGGTCGAGGATCACGAATTTACGCGCCAGGGCCATCAGCCCGATCAGGATCACCGTCTTGACCTGGATGATGCTGTCGCGCCGCAAGGCCACCCGCACGATGGAATGCTTGAACTCCATGGCGATGAGCAGCGTCATGATCATGCCGAACACGGTCTGGAAGACCTTGTGATCGAGCGGATTGAACGCATCAATGATCAGCAGGCTGAAGACGATCGAGATCAGCTGCAGCAGCGAGACCACGATAATCACGGCAATGATTGCGGACAGCGCGAGCGCGATCACCTGTTCGAAGCGCTCGTAGAACGTCATCACTGCCCATTGGGCGCGAAATGTTTTGATCGGGTCTGCTTGCTTTTCCTTCATCGCCACTCCTCTCAATTCTGAAATACTTGTGCACCCACAACTTGGTTGCGCCCTTGTCTTTTTGCCTGGTAGAGCGCGCTGTCCGCCTGCTGCATCACCTGCTCGACAGAGTGCAAACGGGGGTCAAGGAGAGCCTCCCCCCATGCTGGCGCTATAGCTGATCGACACCTCTCCACACACCACCGCTGTCGCCGCAGTGTCCTGACGAAATCGCTCCGCCCATACTTGGGCGTCTTCTATCGATGCCGCTTCCAACAACACAGCGAATTCCTCCCCCCCAATCCGGGCAGCCATGTCGGTTGCGCGAACATGTTCCCTCAACCGTGAAGCAAAGTGCTTGAGCACCTCATCGCTGCATCCGTGTCCATAGGTGTCATTGATACGCTTGAAGTGATCGATGTCGCAGAGCACAAGTGCTGCTTGTATCTCGGTGCTGCGTTTGAGGCGCTCCCATTCCAGCTGTAATCGTTCGTTAAAAGCCCGCCGGTTCGACAAGCCGGTCAAGGGGTCGGTGATCGCCATACGCAGCAACTGCTGCTCCATTTCCTTGCGAGAAGAGATGTCGAGCAGAGTGCCGACTATCAGTTGCCTGCCCGCGCCACCCAGCCAACGGCCGCGATCCAGCACCCAAATCCAAACGCCAGATCGATGACGAACGCGGTACTCGCACTCCAATCGCTCCGACGGGTTTTCTTGGTAAGCGCGCACCTTTGCCAGAGCGACCGGCAAATCCTCCGGGTGAGTACGCGCTTGCCATGCGGCATGGGTGGCGCCAACCTCCTCGTCGGAGGTCAAGCCGAACATCGCCAGACTGCGGGCAGAAAGCCTGAAGCTGTCGGTAGCGATATCCCACTCCCAGAATCCCAGCCCTGCGCCCTCCAGGGCGATGGCGATCCGTTCCTTGTCATCGATTTGCGCTTGTTGGCGATGCTTCAGCTCGTCACGCCTCTGGCGATTGGTACGAACAAAACGCCATAGCGCAACCGCCATGCCAATATTGGCAAGTAGCGACACCATCAGTCAAATGGTCGGCCCGTTCATGGTCTATCCCCACCTGACTCACTGAGTGTCTGCCGTAATTCCTCGATCCGGTGGTCGACTTGGTCGGCGTTGATGCCCAACATCAACAGTACCTGCTCGGCCAGTCCCAGTCCCGCAGCCAGGTACAACGGGTACAGTCTGACATTGGGCAGATTACGCAAAAGCTGGGCATCCGTTACGCGCTCAGTGGCCACCACCACGGACAAGCTCAGGCGGCGGTCGAGAACCGCCTGAGCGATACGCAGGGCCGTCTGCGGACGGGCAAACGTCAGCACCACCAGGCGGGCATGGGCCAATCCGGCGGCGGCCAGGGTGTCGAGCCGACTGGCATCGCCATACGACACCGGCGCCCCCATCGCACGCCCCGCTTCGACCCGTTGGCGGTCCGATTCCAGCAGCAAATGCGGTATGCCTGCCAGGCGCAGCGTTCGGCTCAGCAGCAGCCCGACGTCATCCGCCCCACAGATGATCACATGGTCGCGTAACGACCGCGCCCGCTCGGCGACTTCGCCTTCTTCGGCCTGCGGTGGCTGACCGAGTGCGCCCGAGCGGCTGAAAGCCCGCGCCCATCGGTCATGGTGTCGGATCAGGAGCGGTGCCAACCCCATGCTCAACACCAGCGCCACCAGCATCGGTTGCACCATGGTGGCGGCGATCAGGTGCTGCTGCATGACCATGCCCAGGAGCAGCAGCGCAAACTCGCCGCCATGACCCAGCACGATGCCTGCGCGCCAGGCGTCGAGCGCCGACAGGCGGGTTGCGCGCAGCGCCAGAAAGTTCAGCCCCATCTTGAGAGGCACCAAGGCCAACAGCCAACCCAGTACCGCCAGCGGTGCGGCCACGATCTGCGCGGTGTCCAGCTGCAGGCCGATGGTCACGAAGAACAGGCCCGACAGCACATCACGAAAGGGCTTGAGGTGGCTTTCCATGTGGTGCCGGAAGTCGCTCTCGCCCAGGACCATGCCGGCGAGAAAGGCCCCCAGGGCGGCGGATACGCCGACGGCGTGTGCAGCAGCGGCTGCCGCCACGACCACGCACAAGGAGACCAGCACGAAGGATTCTTCGTGGCCCTGCCGCGCCACCCAGCCCAGCAGGCCATGCAACAGACGACGCGAGGCAACCGCCGCTGCCGCGAACAACACCAGCACGCCCAACACTTCGAGCAGCACGCTCTCGATCTTCGGCGAGTCGCCGCGCGCCCAGATCGCCAGCAGGGCCAGCAGGGGCACGCTGGCCAGGTCCTGAAAGACCAGCACGGCGATGGCACTGCGGCCGTGGCGGGTGGTGAGCTCGCCTTGGTCGGCCAGCTGTCGGCTGACCAGCGCCGTGGACGACATGGCCGCTGCGGCGCCGAGCAGTGCAGCGCTCTGAGCTGGCTGACCCAACCCGATCAGCACCAGGGTCAGTGGCGCGGCCACGACGACCATCTGCAAGCTGCCGGACGCCAGTACGGTCTTGCGAGTGAGCCAGAAGTGCCCCAGCGAGAATTCCAGTCCGACCATGAACAGCAGCAGGGCCACACCCAGTTCGGATATGAAAGTCAACGCCTCTCCCGGCGCGATCACACCGCTGACCGAGGGGCCCAGCAAGGCGCCGACGGCGAGGTAACCCAGCAAGGCGGGTACTCTGAACGCCGCCGTCGCCACCACCGCGAGGCTGCACGCCGCCAGCAGGATCAGGGTAGTGCCGAGCAAATCCTGCATCGGTCAGCGTCCCACCTGTGCAGAGGCCCAGCGCACGATGTCCTGCGAGCCCATGGCGCCTGCCTGGCGGGCGATCTCACGTCCGCCCTGGAACAGGGCGAGCGTCGGAATGCTGCGGATACCGAACTGCGCGGCCAGGTGGGGCTCAGCCTCGGTGTTCACCTTTGCCAGCCTGATCCCGGGTTCGAGCTGGCGCGCGGCTTGTTGAAACTGCGGCGCCATCATCTTGCACGGCCCGCACCAGGGCGCCCAGAAATCGACCAGCAGCGGCAGATCGCTGCGCTCCACGTGGCGCGAGAACGTCGCCGTCGTCAACTCGATGGGCTCGCCGGTGAACAAGGGCTGCTGGCAGCGGCCGCAGTTGGGACGATCCGCGAGCTTGGCGGCCGGCACGCTGTTGATGGACTGGCAATGTGGGCAGACGATGTGGAGTTCATTTTTCATGGTTCGCTTCCTTGGACTGCGGTGAGGTTGCCTCGCTTCGGATCACCGACATCGCCGACCAATTTACGCCTTTGATCCAATCGTTCCCGTCTTCGCTCACGCCGGCATCTTCCACGTGAGCCGCAATGAAGGCTTCGGCTTGAATGAGCCCCGCTCTGACAGCATCTATCTTATTAGGCATCCGCAGGATTTCAGCAGCGCAGCCTGCATCCAGCCCATCCACCCGGATAAGCAGAAAAATGCGGCGCCACAAGTGCGGCATACCCTTCATCAGGTCGAATGCAAATGCGAATTCGCTCGATCTGTCACCAATTTCCTCCTGTTCGGCGATTGCTGCTGGGTCGGGAAGCCGACTATCAGCCATGACGTCGGCCAGGCTGAGTGCGTCATCAGGCTGATAAAACTCGTAGAACTCTTCCTCTACCATGGCCTCCGCCATGTCCTGCGCATCCGCTTCGACCGGCGCATCCAGCGAAACGGCCTCGCCATATTGCCGGCTGTTTGCCACTTCGCGATCAATGACGGCAAAAAGATGTTTCAAAAGATCGAGGTAAGCGGCATTTTCTTCTGGAACGGATGTCCATACCGATTCAGCCAGAGCAATCGCTTCGTCCACCACGTCGTGCAGCGTCGGATAATCGCGAGGCAAATCACCGGCGGCATGCAGATAAGCCAACTCGCGTTGCGCAACGGCCTCAACCTTCGGCAGCAGCGTCTCGATTATCCCGCGTGCTTGCTGGACGACAGAGGCAGGTTGAGTGTCGATCCGCGCCTTGAGCTCGCGCAAGCGTTCACGACGCGCCTTACGCTTGATTTGATCCTGAGCGCTCAGCCGATCAAAGTGCTTCTTGGCCTGCCGGAACAACGCCTGCGCTAGCATGTGCGCGAGAGGCGTCAGATCGTTATGCGATGCAGTGACGCTGACGATTTTTTTGCCCGGCAAGTGCATGTGGCCACTGGCCGTTAAGCGAGATCCTTTTTTCGCGCGTTCGAGGACGATTTGAAGACGTACCGAATCTTCGGAGCGCTTTTCGATCAGCGGCTTGAGAGCGGGTTCAACCGCTTTTTCTACAGACATTCGCCAAGGTTCATGAAATTCTTTTTCGACGAGTCGATAGCTATATTGTATACGCATGCTCAAGCCCTTTAGGGTTGTCCGCCCAGGTGAGTGGACCCGGGTGATTGGATATGTTGATTTTCAAAGATGATCTTACGGTTTGGTTTTTCACGCCCTTACCGCTGACGCGCTTTGCGCAAACGCCAACTAAGAAGCAAAAGAGTCATACCGAAGATCGCAGCATGGAAACCCAATACCCAGCCCGCGGCCAGAAATGATTCGATCGGGCGGGTAAAAAACATCCATAGGATGATCGCACCGAGGAGCACGGAAAGCAGCCCGCTGAGGGCAAGCCAGATCTCGCCCTTGATTTCCCGGCGCAGACGAACGGCGGCGGATATCTCCAGCATACCGGTGAAAATTGCCCAGAATGCCACGCTTACCCACAAGAAATAGGCCAACGCCAAAGTGGCAGCCAGAGGGGCAACTACCACAACGACACCGGTGAGTATGCCGACGATGCCGCTGAACAACAGCCAGCCCCAGCGCTGCTTTTGCCGCATTTGCCGCACCGCTGCAACCAGGTTGAACGCACCATTGACCAAAGAAAATGCGCCGAACACTATCGTCATGGCGAACAAAGCCGAGTGTGGCATCCAGAATGCGAGGACTGCAAAAATCAACGCGAATATGCCGCGCAGCGCAAACAACCACCAATTTTGGGTCAGTGAACACACGGCATCGGCAGGGTTATCCGCATTCGAATCGGCGATGGTATTTGCATTCATGCGATATCTCCTTGATGGATCATGAGATCAGGAAAATCAAGCCTTCATGGCGAAGAGAGGGGCTATTCGCCCCTCTCTTGCGGTTTTAGAACAGCTTTGACAGTCTCGCCTTGATTTCATCGAGCCAGCCTTTTCCGCTCCCGCCTCCGGCCGTCTTTTCCTTGACTTTCTTGAGTTCAGAGTACAGGGGCTCAAAGTCCTTCTTTTTGCCATAGCCCAGCAGTTCTGCCATTTCCAACTGCTGCCGGGCTTCGTTTAACAAGTCCTGCAGGCGTTCACCGGACGCCTCGCTGCGCTGGCCATCTTCTGTCAAGGTCTCGGCGCGCTTGACGAGCAGTTTGGCGCGCAGGATGGGCAGCGGGATGACGCTGAGTGTCTCGACGAGCGTGCCGAGCGCCAACTGCAGCGCGGCCTTGGCCTCTTCGATCTTGCCCTGATCGATCAGCGGCACGACGGATTTCACGGCTGCCGGGTAAGTCGCCAGAGGGATGTTGGTGACCGCAATCACGATTTCGCTGGCCAGCAATGCCAACACGCGACGAGCGCGTTGCACCTCGCCATGTTTGAGGGCATCCAGCGCCTCGTCAGTCATCGCCTCAACGGTTTCCGTGTTGGCGAACAAGTCGTGCACGATGGTGCGCACATCAACGGGGGCCAGGGCGAGCGTGGGTTCGCGTGCAACGATCAGCTCCAGCTTTCCCGTCACTTCGGCCAGCGTTGCCAGTGCTCGCGCGGATTCTTTTTCGTCCAGGGCCGCCAGCGCTGATTTGGTCAGCGCCAAGGCCGAGACGGCCTCATCGAGGACTTGTTTACGTTTGTCTGCCGCTTGCGAGTCCGTTTCCTTCTGAACCTCAGGCTGTACCTCCGTGACGACTTCAGGCTTGGGCTCTGGTCTGGCAGGAAGGCTGCTTACCGCGGCCTGTTCGTTCGTGCCTTCGTTGATCGCGTTGGGATTCGATGTTTGCTCATTCATGGTGATATGCCTCGTATGAGATAGTGAAAATAGGGGAATCTATTGGGGCCGACTGCGAATATCGCGAGACTGACCGATGGAGCAGTCGGCCCCTTCATCACCTCAAAACAGCTTTTGGATGCGCGTCTTCAACTCGTCGAACCATCCATTGCCGCTTTTGCCACCAGCCGACTTTTGCTCAATGGACTTCACCTGATCGAAGATGGGTTTGAAGTCCTCCTTCTTGCCATAACCCAGGATTTGCGCCAGCTCGATCTCCGTGCGCACGGACGACAGCAAGGTGCTGAGCTCCTCGTTCTGCTTGGCATCGCGCTTGTCAGTCTCGGCCAGCTTTTCAGCTTTTGCTATCGCGGCCTCGGCCCGTAGCACGGGCAGAGGGAGTACAACTTGGATGACCACCAGCGTGTTCAGTGCTCGGGCGAGCTCTGCTTTGGCTTCGTCGATCTTGCCGCTGTCGACGAGCCGTGCAGCCGACTTGATCGCTGCCGGGTACGTTGCCATGGGCAGGTTGTCGGTTTCGATCACGATTTCGCTGGCCAGATTGGCAACGATGGGCCGGGCCTTTTGCACCTCGCCATCACCCAACAACTCCCGAGACAACTTGACCGCTTTCTTTACCGATTCCACGTTGGCGTGGATATCATGGGTGATGACGCGTACATCGACCGGCGCCAAAGCAAGTTTGGCGTCGCGTGCCAATACCAGTTCCAGCTTTCCGGTGGCCAGTTCCAGCGCAGCGAGCGCCTCCTTGGTCTTATTTGCATCAAGGAGGGTCAAAGCCTCCTGGGTCTTGGTGAGCGCCGTGATGGCGTCCTGAGTGAGCTCGGAACGCTTTTTTTCGGCTTCCTGGGCGGCCTTGTCGTCTACTTGTGGCTGCGCCGCCTTGGGTGCGACAGAGGGCGCTGCAGCGCTTGGACTTGCCGCCGATTGGGCCAAAACCGGTCCACTCAGTCCGATGCAGACCGCCAGGGCAAGTGCGGAACGGATGTATTGGGGCTGTTTGATATTCATGATGTTGGACTCCAATTGAAGTTAATTGACTGAAATTTCAATCTGCTTCGGCTTGGCTTGCTCGGCCTTGACAAGCCGCACTTCCAGCACGCCGTCTTTCATCGAAGCCGTCACCTTGGTCGGATCAACGTTGTCAGGTAAGACAAAGCTGCGCACAAAGCGGCCATACGCACGTTCGATGCGGTGGAATTTCTTGCCCTGCTCCTCTTTTTCCAGTTTGCGCTCGCCGCTGATGGTGAGTACGCCGTTTTCCGCGCTGACGCGCACGGCATCCTTGGGGACCTCCGGCAGATCCAGCTTGAGGAGGAATGCGTTCTCATCCTCGCTGATGTCCACCATTGGTGCCCAGTCCGCCGTGGTCATGGCTTCGTTGCCGGTACGGGCGCCCTGTCGCTGGGGGGGCCGTCCCAACATCGTCGCCAGGCGGTTTTGCAATTCATCCAGTTCCCGGAAGGGGTCCCACGGAGTCAATGCAGACATATCGGTTCTCCTTGAACAATGCCGGCGAATTGGATGACGCACCGAACAGAGCCGCCGGCGCACTCTGAATAGCGCCTGCTACTTTTCGTTTCCATCAAGAACAAGTCCTTGGGTCAATTGAAGGATCACGACAGCCTCCCCATGACTCAAGATTCGCCGCCCGCTGACTTTTTCTTGCGCGCAGGCTTGCTCGCGTCGCTCGGCGGCGTCTCGGCCACGTTCGCGGCATCGGGCTTCTCAGGCTCGGCCGGCTTTGCGGGTGGCTCCTGGCGCTCGAAGACCACCCGTTCGGCCTTGTCGTCCCAGCGTGCGCTGGCGTGATCGCCCTTGCCGATTCCGCCGCCGAGCATCTCGCGTGCCAGCGCGGTTTCCAGCTCGCTGCGGATCAGGCGCTTGAGTTCACGCGCACCGAACTCGGGCTTGTAGCCTTCCTCCGCGAAGTGGTCGATCAAGGTCTGATCGAAGGTCAGCGTCACGCCCTGGCTGGCGGCGTTGCGGGCCACACGATCGAGCTGCAGGCCGACGATATGGCGGATCTCCTCCTTGCCCAGCGCATGGAAGACGATGATCTCGTCGATGCGGTTGATGAACTCGGGGCGGAAGTGTCCGCGCAGCACGTCCATCACCTCGGACTTGGTCTTCTCGTATTCCTCGCCGGCGGCGCTACGGGCCTTCAGCCGACGCTGGATGATGTCCGAGCCCAAGTTCGAGGTGGCGATGATGATGGTATTGGTGAAATCCACCACCCGGCCCTTGCCGTCGGTGAGCCGCCCGTCGTCGAACACCTGCAGCAGGATGTTGTAGACGTCGGGGTGAGCCTTCTCGATCTCGTCCAGCAGCAACACGCTGTAGGGCTTGCGACGCACCTTCTCGGTGAGCTGGCCGCCCTCGTCATAGCCCACATAACCCGGAGGCGCGCCCACCAGGCGTGCCACGGTATGGCGTTCCCCGTACTCGGACATGTCGATGCGCAGCAGCGCACCTTCATCGCCATAGATGGACTCGGCCAGCGCCTTGGCGAGCTCGGTCTTGCCCACGCCGGTCGGCCCGAGGAACAGAAAAGTCGCCACCGGCTTGCCGCCTTCGCGCAGCCCCGCGCGCGACAACCGCACGGCATCGGCCACCGCGCGCACCGCTTCGTCCTGGCCCACCAGGCGCTCGTGCAGCCGCTGTTCCAGATGCAACAGCTTCTCGCGTTCTTCCACCGTCAGCTCGTTGACCGGAATGCCGGTCAGGCGCGAGACGATCTGCGCGACATGCTCGGCCTTGACTTCGGCGCTGCCCGAGGCGCGCTCGCGCTCCCAATCTTCGATGAGCTTCTTGAGTTCGGCCTCTTTTGCCTCGATGCGCTTGCCCAGCTCGGCGGCCTTGTCGTACTGCTTGCGCGAGGCCATGTAGTCCTGCTCACGCCGCAACTGGTGCAGTTCGGACTCCAGCTCTTGTACGGCCACTGGGCGAGCCGTGGCCGACAGCTTCACGCGTGCGGCCGCCTGGTCAAGCAGGTCGATGGCCTTGTCAGGCAAAAAGCGCGCGGTGATGTAGCGGTCCGACAACTCGGCGGCGGCGATGATCGCATCCTCGGTGATGCTGACCTTGTGGTGCGCCTCGAAGGTGTCGCGCAGGCCGCGCAGGATCATCATGGTCTGCGCTACCGTCGGCTCGGGCACCATCACCGGCTGGAAACGACGCTCCAGCGCGGCGTCCTTCTCGATGTACTTCTGATACTCGTTGAGCGTGGTGGCGCCGATCAGGTTCAGCTCGCCGCGCGCCATCATCGGCTTGAACACGTTGGCCACGTCCAGCCCGCCTTCGCCGCCACCCTGGCCGGCACCGACGATGGTGTGCACTTCATCGATGAAGAGAATCATCTCGCCCTGGTGCTCGGTCACTTCCTTGAGCACCTTCTGCACGCGCTCCTCGAACTCGCCGCGATACTTGGCGCCGGCCACCATGGCGTTGATGTTGAGTTCCACCAGACGCTTGTCGCGCAGCGTCTCGGGCACTTCGCCGGCGACCATCCGCTGCGCCAGTCCTTCGACAATGGCGGTCTTGCCGACGCCGGGCTCACCGATCAACACCGGGTTGTTTTTCTTGCGCCGGGCCAGCACCTCGATGGTGGTCTCGATCTCCTGCGCACGGCCGATGACCGGATCGAGCTTGCCCTCGCGCGCCATCTTGGTGAGGTCGCGCGAATACTTGTCGAGTTCTGGCGTGTTGGTCGGCGTCTCGGCGCGGCCATCCTCGGCGCCTTTGCCGACCACCTTGCTGACCTGTTGGCGCAGCGCCTGCGGCGTCAGGCCGTAGCGGCGTAGCAGGTTGGCGGCCAGCCCTTCGCCTTCCTCGGTCAGACCGATCAGGAAATGCTCCGGACCGACATAGGAATGGCCGAGTTCATTGGAGGCCACGAAGGCGCGGCTGAGCGCATCCTTCACGCGCGGCGACACGCCGATCTCGCCCTCGAACGGCTTGTCCCCGCGCTTGGCCTCGGACTCGATCTGCCGCTTGAGGTCATCGACCTTGATTTTGAACTGACCCAGGATGGTCTTGACCACGTCGCTGTCGGCCAGCGCCAGCAGCAGATGTTCGGTATCCACCTCGGAGCGGCCAAATTCGGCAGCGTGTTTGGCGGCCTCTTGCAGCAGGGCTTCCGACTGTTCGCTGAGGCGGCTGGCCAGCCCCCTGCCGCGCCGGCGCGGTGCCCCCGAACCTGCGGCGGCGGGTTCGCCAAACACGGCATCGACCACGTCATCGGTATCGGCGGCAAAGGGCGTCGCGTCGTCGCCGATGCGGAAGAAGTCACTGCCGAGGAAGTCCTCGAACAGGCCGCTGCGCGAGCCGAACAAGGCTTCCAGCGGCGAGACGGTGCGCTTTTGCTGGCGCACCAGTTGGCGGTAATGGTCGTCGCACAACAGCATGGTGCTGTGACGCCCGTTGAGATTGGCTTCCACCCGCACGGTGGCGGGTTGGCCGCAGACCTGGCATTGTTTTCTGGCCATGCTGATGCTCCTGAGAAGGTTGACAAGGTTGAGGCGACGAGGCATCGCGAGCCGCGACACCTCGTCTCGTACCGGGTTTTTCTTGTGACGAACGAGCCGGCGACGTCAGCTGTTGATCGGGATCGAACGTCCCTGCTTCGGCGCGCTGACCTCGCGCTTGTCGATCGTGACCGTGAGCACCCCGTTCTTGAACGATGCCTTGATCGAATCCTGATTGGCGTCGTCAGGCAGGTTCAAGGCGCGGTGAAAGCTGCCGTAGGTGCGCTCCACACGGTGGAAGCCACCTTCCTTCTTCTCCTGTTCCTGGCGCTTCTCGCCACGCACCACCAGCACGTCGTTGTCGAGGGTGATCTGGATGTCCTTTTCCTCGACACCGGGCACTTCCAGGGCAATCTTGTACTGCTTGTCGGTTTCCTGGATGTCCAGGGCCGGCTTCAGCATGCCCGACCAATCGGATGGCAGCCGCGGCATGGCCCGCGCCGGAAAACCGAAGCCCCGGAACGCGTCATCGAACAGCCGGTCGATCTCGCGATGCAGTTGCAGGATCGGGCTGACTGGCCCGCTCGCCGCTGGCAGGTCATTGCGCTGCACCGGCAGGGAAGAGGCGGTCTGCTGCTCTTGCTGCTCGTTCTTGAACCAGTTCCAGGGAGCCAACTTCTTGAAATCGATGTCCATGTCATACCTCCAGAAAAATTGAAAAACGAGTTACTCAAGCCCTTTACCTGCTGCGACGGGCAGTGCGCCCAGGCGACACGGGCGGCTCGGATGACTTCTGCTGTTCACGCTTGCGCATCACCTCCTTCTTTGCTCCGGCTCGGGTCTGATCATTGATCCACTGATCGATTTCACTTTGACGAAACCGCCACGTCCCGCCCACCTTGAAAGCCGGAATTTCCCCGTGCGCGGCGAGCCGATAAAGCGTCCGCTTGCCGACTTTCAAGTACGCAGCCAATTCATCGAGCGTGAAAATCACCTGTAGGTGCGCTTTCATCTCACCCTCTCCAATCGCGTCGCTTTGCGGTTCCGGCCAAGGAAATCCTTGCAAGACTTTGCAAGATATTGCGCTTACCAGGACAAACTTCAAGAGTCAATGTACAGCGATCTCCCGCCCCATTGATGCAGGTCAACTGCTCAGGCCAACGTGCGGAATTGCCCAGTCGTCGCTGCGGATCGCGTTCCAGAGTCGGGCCGAAACACTTCCGTTGCCCCAGACAGCGTAGTTCAACAGTATCCGTCCGGCCAACACACCTTCCCGACACCGCCGCCGAAGGCCATGGCCCATCAAGCGGATTTTCCATGCCCCCTCAGCGCCGTACCTACAGCAAATCTTTCAAGGCCCAGGTCATTCAGGAGTGTTCTGAACCCGGTGCCTCCATCGCAAACATCGCCTTGGGCTACAGCCTCAATGCCAACCTCGTCCACAAATGGATTCGGCTGCATACCCAGAAAACCACGGCTATCCAGCCAGCGTTCATCCCGTTGCCTTCTCAAATGCTCGGCGCGGGATCGCATGCTCAAGTGCGCTGCTGCGATCATGAGTTTGATCCAGTCGGCCCGTAATAATGGGCACGATCCGTATGCCTATCTCAAGGATGTGCTGACACGGTTGCCGACGCAGCGGGCGAGTGAGATTGCAGAGCTGCTGCCGCATAGGTGGCATCCGGCATAGTCGCGCAAGACGGTTTGCCCGCACGCTTACGTTCAACAGCTCAAGCACCGTCCGCCCTTCGCGGGATCGTTGCCGCCAGAGCCACACGCCGAACTTTTCCACCTTGTCGTCGCCGGCCTGCGGTCAGTCAGGCAAGCCCAGGTGCTCGTTTTCCTGCTTGATCGCGTGGTCTCGGATCGCGTGCACCCGGGAAACGGCATCCACGAACTGCCACCATCTCTTAGCTTGGCGGGGTCAAGCCAGCCGGGATGCCCGGACGGTTACGCTGGTCCGCGCCCAGTTGCAGCACCAAGGTCGGCCGCAGTGATGAAGCGGGTCTTGATGCCGCACTGCGCCGCCCGATAGCGCAGTGCGATGGCCAGATGCGTCTTGCCGACTCCCAAGGGGCCTATATCGCCTTGGCACGGCTCCGGGCAGTTTCGGGGAGGCTGCACGCAGTGCGCGACAAGATGTATCGCAGCCGAACTGCGGTGTATTCTGCAATCAGCCTAGGGCCGCGCGTATCCGCTGCTTCCAGTCGAACACCCGGGCATGGTTGGCCCCAGGTGAGCTTTCTTTCGGGTGATGCACAGAGTGCAAAGGCTCACAGTACTTCGCCATGGTGCCTGGCCAACGCAACGAGCCTTTCACTGTCTCCCTCAAGATCCTGTCTATGCATTTTCCTGCCTCAACACCTGCTTTGAAGCCCATGATCCGCGTTGACATGGTCTTCCGGTTGTCTGAGGTATCTATTTCTAGAAGGTAGCGTTGATCGCCGTTTTGCAGCTTGAACCTTGCCAGCAGATAGCAGCGTGATTTTTCGTGATCAATCAGGGGGGCATAGAGAAAACGGAAAAAATCGTACGATAAGCCCTGCTGACAGCCTGCAAGCCCTTAGGTTGTGTAGTCGGTGTCCGAATGGGGTATGCCTCAACCTGGCGTCAGACCGGACGACCGAAGTACGTCAAGATAGGGGCTATTTCGGCTTTTCCTGACGTTTCCCTACAAACCTCTATGACTTCAACCTGACAGGCCACGGCTTCAGGCTGCTTGGTTGTCATTGGGTTTATCAAAACTTGAAGAAGTGGCGGGCTGCCGCTATTAGTTAAGATTCACTCAACACAAGGACGCGACGATGATTCAGAGATTTGTTGTTGTTCCTGCGATCCCCATCGAAACAGGATCGATTCGTAATGGAACTCGCTTTCACTCCACTACAGTTCCTGGCGGGTTTGATA
The DNA here is from genome assembly GCF_022368695.1 of Pseudomonas sp. Y5-11. Classification (NCBI taxonomy): domain Bacteria; kingdom Pseudomonadati; phylum Pseudomonadota; class Gammaproteobacteria; order Pseudomonadales; family Pseudomonadaceae; genus Pseudomonas; species Pseudomonas sp. Y5-11. The sequence continues at coordinate 6,318,036 of NZ_CP058974.1, read as the reverse complement.
TTTATGACAATCAAGATAAGCAGCGATTGCAGTTCACCTACCCGACACAGATAGAAGCAGATGCTGAATGCGAAAGACTGAACATGGAGCACTATCAAACCTCTATGACAACACCTACCGGCATCAGCTCACCATGATCTAGTCGTTCTCTGCTCAACGGTGTGGACTGAAAACAAAAGCCCCGGCATCTTGACGGGGCTTTTGTTGAGGGGATCTGATCCTTCAGCTCCCACGATTGTAGTCAAGAAATGAAAGGCAAACCGAGCAAGTGCAAACACTCTGACAGAGACATGCCCGAACTTTGCGGGTCACAGGGCCTATCGTACGATTTTTTCCGTTTTCTCTATGCACCCCTTCTCTGTACCCCCGATTGAACATAGGGTGCGTTACCCGCAACGCGAGCCGGTGTGACCCCGCCGCTGTGCGTGTTCGGCCTCGCCGAAACGGCTCTCGTAAACCAAGCCCCGGCCAAAAGCGCGCCGGGTCTTGGCCCTTCGGGCTTCGATCCTCACGCCTTCGCCCGTCCCGGGCTGCGCGCTCCGCTTGCACCAGGTCAACGTCCCCCACTCTTTATATCGATACAGGGAAAAAGCCGATAGCCCGGGCGATGCAACAGCCCGCGTCCTGGATCTGCGCACGACTCAGGAAATCACCCTGCAGTTATCCACCGCCCGGGCAAGAAACCTCCCGGCCCGTGGATAACTGCATCGCTCGCTCTGGCCTCTGACGGGCCCCGCTCGCTGGGCGATTTTTCATGCGCTGGCCATTGCATCGGAATGCCTTCGGCGACCAAAGGGGTGCCCCCCTTGGATCCGCAAGTTGGAATGGTTCGGGCTTCGCCCGCGATCTGCGCGGGCCTATTCGCCGCTCTCAGCCGCCACCTCTGGCGGGACTTCGACCAGCTCTTTCGAGTCCACAAACGGGACTGCGCACTCAATACATTGAATCCGACCGCTAAGCCCCGGTTTGCCCCATAGATTCAGGTGGCAACTCGGACAGGTGTACTTGCGCTTGTTCTTCGGGTCTTCCTTGCCAGGATCTGGCTGCAGCAAACCCGCCGAGGTCAGCGCCGATATATCTATCGTCGGATCTTCCGGCGTACCTGGCACCGGCTCGCCGCCAGGCCCGTAGAGCAGCACTGCCGACATAGGAACCCGTTTGGTTACCACGTCGATCCAGGACAACATGCGGCCCTGTTCGATCAGTTCCTTGCTGGAAAGATCGAACGGCCCGCCCTCGATGATGTAGTGCGTCATCTGCTGGCCATGACGTTTCCCGCCAGGCTCGCCGGTGTCGGACGGCATCAGCCCGATGGAGGGGTTCGGGGAGCAATGGAACAGTAAACGCACTTAAGCCCAGTACCTGCCCGCAAACCAGCGCTCTGTCTGGGGAGTACGATAAAACCACCGTTTTATGAAACCGCTTTAACGAACATCAGGAAGGACCGTAAACATCCGAAAAGCGGTTCGATAAACTCGTTTCGACAATCAGAGTTCTCCAATCAACAGTCACATACGAGTAAAGCGAACTCTAATTCGTGCTTACGTTGGTTTTCGGTTCCATTGCTCCCCAAACCCCTGATAGTAACGTGGCACAAAAAAAGCCCAGGAAATCTCCCGGGCTACTTGTTTACTAAAGCACGCGATCGCGTTCCGATCGCCCTGGCTTATGCAGGTGCTGTATCAAATTCCAGGCATTCGGAAAGTGAGGTGAACTCAGGTCGCCGGCAGACCCAGGCAGTAAAAGCGGTGTAAGCCACCGACAAGCCTGTGATCAGAGCCATCGTTTGCTTCTTCTCTCGACTGTTTCTAGCAGCAGCACGCGCTTGGGATTCACCTTTGCGTCTGGCACTGTTCGAAAAGAGAGACGCGATCAGCATTCCAATCAACGCGTAGAACACTGTGATGAGAGTGAGCTTGGCAACAATAACTAGGGTGATACTCAGAGCTCCCTGGTTTGTCCGGAAGGTCGCGAATACGGCATATGCAATGGCCAAGATAATCCCGGTACCCAACGCTATCCCTGAGACCAAGCCAGGCATTTCAAGCCAGCGAAGGATCAGAGCCGCAACCGCTCCGATCGCGGGCAGCGCATTCGTGATCGCAGCATCGGTGTAGTCGGTGTAGATCGTGGCAGCCTCTGTGTGGTGTCTCCAGATCGCCAGGCAGGTGATCAAAGATCCTATCAAGAGCGTGTATTTCCATGCCGGGCCTGCCCAGAAGGCCTGCCACATGCGTAGCACTGCTGGTTTCCCAGCTACAGGCTGAGCAGGGCGCACTTGCTGTGCCGAAAACACATTGGCTGGGCTCTGAGAGGAGGGCGCCGGTTGCACACTTTGTGATTGTGTTTGAGCCACCTGGTGCGGCTGAGCAGATTGCTGTTTTTGTTGACGGAATTGTTCCTGAGCGATCCGGTACTGCTGATCTCTTTGTGAGTTGGCAAGATCCTCTGCCTGGCGCTGAGCTTCATACTCATCCTTGCGCAGCTTCTCTTCTGCAGCGTATGCCTTACTTTTTTCAACGCGTGAGTAACTATCCAGAAAGGTGACACGAGCTCCCAAGGTTTGATCGAGACACTTCTGGGTGGTGCACTGGTCTCGCACCGATAGCCATTCGCGTTGTGATTGCCGTAGCTCATCCGGGTGTTCCGTTTCAGCGAGGGCTTTTTGATAGGAGCGCGCCAGAATGCTGTCGACGCCACTCAGATAGCCGTCATTACAGATGCTGGATTCCGCAAAATTTGCGGCCTTAGAACAATCAAAGCTTGCTGCTATTGAGTTACAGGCCACTAATGCCAGCGTAAATGCGAGAGCGTTGCGAAACATCATCCGGTTCATCCCTAATTCCGTTATCCAGTGCCCAGCAGGGCATAGTGGTTATCGGCCGGGCATGTGAATACGTGAGGAGAACCTGCATGCTCGTGTGGACGCGTCAGTTGAAGTCTTGAGCAGCAACATTTCCTTCCCGGGGAATTTTTGTTGTCAGATGCCGACGTTGACAGGGCTGTACTACCAGCCCATATTTCCTAGAAGAACGTCACCCGTCGTGGAACATGGCCGGTCAAGAGGCGACCTATGTTGGCTGAATTGCTGCCTAAACCGGTGTACCGTCACTACCGACGTCATCTTGGAGTTTCACTTCAAATTGGCGTAGGGGCATCAGAGCAAGAGAACCACGAGATTATCGCGGCAGGATTCGCAGCCGAGAGATTCAAATTGCTTAGCGAATCTGGCGTGTACGACGCAGTCGCCCTTGAAAAGATTATGCCGGTTGGGACCCTTAACGCCCGATTGGCTCGCCGACAACGCTTAAATCTGGACGAGAGTGATCGGTTGTTCCGACTTGCACATGTGACAGCAATGGCAGAGGCGCTGTTCGGAGACGTCAAAAAAGCCCAGCGCTGGCTGAGCAAGCCTAAGCAACGTTTTGCCAAGGAACAGCCCCTCGCACTGTTATCCACTACCCAGGGCACTCGGATGGTCGAGAAACTGCTGATTCAGGTTTGCCGAGGGGATGGTCTTATAACGGGTGCACTGATCTTTGGTGGCAAGTCGATGAGCCACGCTACATCGGTTTTACAGAAACCAACTCTACAAGGCGGTAATTCTTCCTGGCCGCTTTGATCGCTTTCTGTTCTGCGAGACGCGTACTGAGCGTATCCTCCTCATGGACCATTGTGTGCTTCCTACCCTCAAACTCATTACCGACCCGCAGCGTGACCCTTAACACGGGGGTGAACGCTTTCACCGATCTTCTTTTTCTCCGCAGCCTTCACTGGCTGGATGTTCGAGTTATCCGAAAGATTGTCATGTTCATGTAAGGCATGAGTCTGCGCAAGTGGCTGCACCGCCAAACAGCGCTCGGCGCATATCTGCTTCAGTGAGGTCGTGATTTTTGTATATAGCCTCGGCGTAGGTTTGAACTCGCCGCTAGTGCTTGGCTCGGCCGCAAATTGTCGTAATTCTCATCGGCTTCGGCACTGCCTTTTCAAAGGCACGTTTGCATTCACCCAAATAAAACTGTCAATGTTTGGAGGCGTTAAGAATCTGAGGCCGGATGCCTCTGTCAATCCTCCACTTTTGGCGTTCCTGATGCGTCAATATCAGGCGCAAACATTGACTGTCAATGAGCAGTTCACTGACTCAGTGGTAAAGCCCAATCTTGCAGGCCTACTGCTGTGTCAATGGTTAGAGACGTAGCTGATCCGGGCGATTATTGGCCGGATGATCCGCTGGTGGCCGAGGCCACGGCGCGGATCAAACCGCGCAAGTGAGCCTTTGTCCGGGGATGATCAGGCCTCGCCGTAGAGGCTTTGCGCAGCACGGCGGCGGTGCTTGATGCTGTGGCAGACCCACACCAGCGTGATCCACAGCGGAATCGCGTAGACCGCCATCCGGTTGACGGGGTCCATCAGCATGACCGCCATGATGAACACCATGAAGGCCAGACAGACATAGTTACCGTAGGGGTACCAAAGCGCCTTGAACTGTGGTGTCTGCCGGGTCTCGTTCAGGTGCCGGCGAAATTTGCCGTGGGCCAGGCTGATCATCGCCCAGTTGATCAGCAGCGTCGCCACCACCAGTGATAGCAGTATTTCGAGGGCCTGCTGCGGGATCACGTAGTTCATCACCACCGCGATCAAGGTCACCGCAGCCGTTGCGAGGATCGAACGCACAGGAACCCCGCGCGAGTCGATCTTGACCAGGCTTTGTGGCGCGTCACCCTGCCGGGCCAGACCGAGCAGGATCCGGCTGTTGCAGTAGGTGCCGCTGTTATAGACCGACAACGCCGCGGTAAGGACCACGAAGTTGAGAATGTGCGCGGCGGTATTGCTGTCGAGCATTGACCACACGCGTACGAACGGGCTGCCGCTGTAGGTATCGCCAGTGGCATTGAGTGACGTCAGCAGGCTGTCCCACGGCATCAATGACAACAGCACGACGAGTACGCCGATGTAGAAAATCAGGATGCGGTAGATTACCTGATTGATCGCCTTGGGGATCACGCGACGAGGGTTTTGCGCTTCGGCGGCGGTAAAACCGAGCATTTCCAGCCCGCCAAAGGACAGCATGATAACCGCCATGGACATGGCCAGGCCGGCCATCCCGTGGGGGAAAAAGCCGCCGTGCTGCCACAGGTTGCTCAACGATGCCTGCGGCCCTCCGTTACCGCTGAACAGCAGGTAGCTGCCCATGACGATCATCCCGATCACCGCCAACACCTTGATGATGGCGAACCAGAATTCCGCCTCGCCGAACACTTTGACGTTGATCAGGTTGAGTGCATTGATCAGCACAAAAAACACCGCAGCCGATACCCAGATCGGTATCTCGGGCCACCAGTAATGCACGTATTTGCCGACGGCTGTCAGCTCGGACATGCCGACCAGGGTGTACAGCATCCAGCAGTTCCATCCCGACAGGAAGCCGGCGAATGCGCCCCAATACTTGTGGGCGAAATGGCTGAAAGAGCCGGCAACCGGCTCTTCAACGATCATCTCGCCCAGTTGTCGCATGATCATGAAGGCGATGAAGCCGCAAATGGCGTAGCCGAGGATCATCGAGGGCCCGGCAGACTTGAGTGCGCCCGCTGAGCCCAGAAACAACCCCGTGCCGACGGCGCCTCCCAGTGCGATCAATTGGATGTGTCGATTTTTCAAACTGCGTTGCAGTTGACCTGAGTGCGCATGGAGTCCGCTCATGAGAAAGGGTACTCGCAAGGTTGCTTGAGTGTTTGCAAGACACTTGCGCGGGGCGAGACGGGCCGATGCAGTGACGCGACGGTGCCAACAGTGGGGGACGGGTAATTCTCCACAGTCATACGGATTCTGTTCCTTCAGATTATTTCTATTTTTATCAATCAGTTAGATCGGGTTTTCAGCTTGGTTGCGCGCGATTTCGTGCGCGCTTCATGGAAAAATCTATTGGAAGAAACATATTTCTATCTGTTGAATTTGTAAATGGGGGATGGTATCTAATGCATCGCACAGGGACATGCCAACGATTCCAGGGACTGAGGAGTGATGACGGTGACGGGCTGCAATGCACTAGGGACATTCGATTTTGTGGTCGGCGCCGAGGCCGATCCGGCGGGCTATTTTTCGGCGGCGGCGCAGGACATTCGGGCACAACTGTTGAGTGAAGGCGCGGTGCTCATTCGCGGTGCCACGCCGTGCAGGGATCCCGAGGTGTTTGAACGGGCCATCGGTGCGCTGGGTTTTCACACGCGCGATTACCTCGGCGGCAGCTCTCCACGCTCGACGATCCAGGGCAAGGTCATGGAAGCGACGCGCACCCCGCCCGACTGGTCGGTGATCCTTCATCAGGAAATGGCCTATGTACAACATCCGCCCGAAATCATCGCTTTCGTGTGTGTCGAGCCTGCGGAACGTGGCGGTGAATCCGTGGTCGGGGACATGCGCAAACTGGAGCAGTTGATTGATCGCGCCACCCTGCAGCAACTGACCGATCGCGGGCTCAAGTTGCGCCGCACGCTGCCCGGCGAGGCGCGGGTGAATCTCAAGCCCGGGGTGAAAAAAAGCTGGCAGGAGACGTTCTCCACTTCCAGCACCGCCGAGGCAGAAGTGCTGTGCCGGGCGCGCGGTTGGGACTTCGAGTGGAGTGGCGGCGACCTGATCCTCTGGCAGGACTGTATCGCCCCGATGCGCCGACACCCGCGCAAAGCGGCGGACATCTGGTGCAATCAGGCGCACTTCTGGGGCGCGGCCGCGATGATCGAATGGGCGCGCATCGACGGTCGTGAACAGGACGCCAGTGAATTGGCCGAGGCGCAGCGCAACACGCCGCAACTGTTGGAGGCCATGTGTTTCGGTGACGGCGAACCACTGCCGCAAGACCTGACGCTGGAGTTGTTCCACACCGTCAGACGTCTGGAACAGGATGTCGATCTGCGGGCGGGCGATATTTTGCTGCTCGACAATTTCCAGTATGCCCACGGCCGGCGCGCCTTTTCCGGCAACAGGACCATCAACGTGATCATCGCCAATTGGGCGGATGATCAGCCACACGCAGCTCAGGGATGAAAAGATGACGATTCAGGAAAGAAACTTCACGTCGGATAGCACGTTTGTACTGACCCCCGGCGTGGATGTCAGTCTCAAGGACTTGATCAGGTATTCCCGGCCCGGGGCAAAGGTGGTCGCTTCGCAAGCCACCCGGCAACGGGTTCAGGCATCGCGAGACGCCCTGGAAAATCTGGTTGCACAAGGCGCGGTGATTTATGGGGTGAACACCGGGATGGGTGGTTTCGTTGACCATCTGGTGCCCATCGACAAAGCCCACGAGCTTCAATCGAACCTGATTCAGGGCGTCTCGACCAACGTTGCCGAGCGGTTCCCGGACAGTGTGGCGCGAGCCACCATGTTTGCGCGGATCGTATCGCTGTCCCGTGGCAACTCGGCACTTTCGCTGGAAAATTTCGACCGCTACATCGCCATTTACAACGCCGGCCTGATCCCGGAAATCCCGAGCAAGGGCTCGTTGGGGACCAGTGGCGACCTGGGGCCGCTGGCGGCGGTTGCGCGGATGCTGACCGGAGACGGTCATGCCTACCTCGACGGTGCCCGGATTCCGGCGGCGCAAGCGCTCGAGCAATTGGGCCTGGCGCCGCTGCACCTGAGTTACAAGGAAGGGCTGGCGCTGATCAATGGCACCTCCTGCATGGTCGCGGTGGCGGCGATGAATGTGGTTGAAGCCCGGGAACTGCTCGAACAATACACGTCGATCTCGGCCTTCTCGTTTGAAGCGCTGCAGGCTCGGGTACGTCCTTTCCATCCGGATGTTCACCAGTTGAAACCGCACCTGGGCCAGCAAAAAATTGCCGAGGCCATCTGGGCCGATCTGCAAGGCTCGGAACTGGCGATTGACGATCTTGAACTCTCTTCGCAATTGAGCGCCCTGCGCACCGACCAGGTACGCCAGGAAGACATGCCCATCGAAGATGCCTATTCCATTCGCTGCACGCCGCAAATCCTCGGGCCGGTGCTGGAGACCATCGAATTTGTCGAGCGTGTGGTTGGCAACGAACTGAACTCGTCCAACGACAACCCGTTGATCACCCCTGAAAACGGCGAGGTTTTTCACAATGGCCATTTTCATGGGCAATACATCGCTTCGGCCATGGACTACCTGACGATCTCCATCATCACCCTGTGCAATCTTTCGGATCGGCGGATCGATCGCTTCCTGACCAAAGCCAACAGCAATGGCCTGCCGTCATTCCTGTGCGCGGAAAACGGTGGCCTGCGTTTCGGCCTCATGGGCGGGCAATTCATGTCGGCGTCGCTGACGGCAGAAAACCGTTCGCTGGCCACCCCCGTCTCGATCCAGACCCTGACCACCACCGGCGATTTCCAGGACGTGGTTTCCTTCGGCCTAGTCGCCGCGCGCCGGGTGACCGAAGTGCTGCAGAACACGCGTTACGTTCTCGCGTTTGAACTGATCTGTGCAGCCCAGGCCGCCGATATTCGCGGCAACGCCAGACTCGGGCCGAAGGGCCGCGCCTGGCATGCGCGGGTGCGTGAACACATTCCGTATCTGGATCGGGATGTGGCGTTGACCGCTTACCTGGAAGCGCTCGTTACCCAGGTACTGGGAGGGCACAGCCGATGAGTTCGTCGGGAAAGGGTGACCTGTTGGCAACGGCGATCACTGAGCCGGTGCGGCTGCATGCCAACGAAAATCCGCTGGGTGCATCAGGCCTGGCCCTGGAGCTGTGCGCCTCGATGCCGACGCTGCTCAGCGAATACCCCGAAGTCACTTACAAGTCTCTGCGCCTGGCAATCGGCGAGCGCTGGCGCATTGATCCCGAGCGCGTCGTGGTGGGCGCCGGTTCGGACGAACTGATCGACATTGCGTTGCGTAGCCTGTTGAAGCCCGGCAGTCGCATCGTGACGCAACAGCACTGCTTCAAGATGTACAAAATCCGGGCCGCGTTGCTGGGGGCCGACTACAGCGAGATGACCCCGGATGCCAGCGGCGACTATGAGGCGGCATTGCAACTTGCTCTTGAGCAAAAGCCCGACGTCGTGGTGCTGGTCAATCCGTCCAATCCATTGGGCGACTATCTGTTGCCCTCGCAGCTGTTATCGCTGGTGGCGCTGATTCCACCCGGCACGACCGTCATCATCGACGAAGCGTACGCAGAGTTTGCGCCGGATCGGGAAAACACGGCTGGCATTCAGATCGTCAACAGCCGGGAAAACGCGATATGCCTGCGCACGTTTTCCAAGGCCTACGGTATTGCCGGCCTGCGCCTTGGCTGGGCTTATGCGAGCGGCGATCAGGTGCCGGCGCTGCAAGCGCGGCGTGCGCCGTACAACGTCAGTTCGTTTTCCGCCCTGGCAGGCGAATACGTCCTGCAGGACGGCGATCATCTGGACAACACGGCGGCGTATTGTCAGGCGTGGGGGCAGGAGCTCGTGAGCCTGTTCAAGTCCTGCGGCATTGAAGCCAGAAGCCGCTACGTCAACTTTGTTTTCGTCGAGTGCGTCACCGCGCCACGCTGCCAGGATTTGCATCAGCATCTGGAAAGGGAAGGTTTCCTGACGTCCCGGTTGACCGACTATGGTCTTGAGACGTGTCTGCGGATCTCCTTCGGCAACCAGGCGCAGATGACCCGGTTGCGCGCTGTACTGAAGCAAAAACTGCAAACCCTGGAACTTGCCTGAGGCCGGCAGGGCAAGATCAGTGAAACCTTGACTGAGGTAAAAATGAGCCAGACGCTGACGTTGTTTCACGCTGAACCCTACTTGAAGCAACTGGACTGCCGAGTTGATCGACTGGCGCGCGACGACGCCGGTCTGCCTTTCGCACTCCTCGGCGAAACCGTGTTCTACCCCCAGGGAGGCGGGCAACTGGGCGATCGGGGGGTATTGAACATTCCGCTCGCCGGGGAGGGTGAAGCACTGCGCACGCTGGAGATCGTCGCGACGAAAAAACGGGACGATCAGATCAGGCATTACCTGAGCATTGACGACGAAACGTTCGCTGACCTGCAGACGCGGGTGAGCGACCGGCAGGCGACCGCCACGCTGGATTGGTCATTGCGATATCATCAGATGCGGGTTCATTCGGCGATGCATTTGATTCATTGCATGCTCGAGCGGACGCTCGGGCGAGCGATTGCGCATCCGGTTCGTTCGCCGCTGAGCGACGAGGGTGGCGAGAACCAATACGAGTTTGTCGGTGAGTTCGACGAAGACAGTCTGAGGCGCGCAACAGATGCCTTGAACGAGTTTTGCTCTGCAAGTCATGAGATTCGTACGGAAGCGGATACCCGCCAGGGACAGGGATTTCGTTGGTGGCAATGCGAAGACTGGTCAATCCCCTGTGGGGGCGTTCATGTGCGTAATACGCAAGAAATAGGCGTGGTGACTTCCAGTATGAAGATCAAGAAAAACACGACCAGAGTGCTTGTCACTCTGTCGGCAGAGGCGGAAGAGCTTGGATAGCAAACGTGCGTTTGGCGCATTTCTCATGCAGTTTCGAATCGACGCGGGGCATCTGAAGATCTCCACGTTTCTCGACGAGGTCAATATTCCGTTCTCGGCCAATTACTACCGCGACGTCGAGGCCGGAAGGAAATACCTGAGTATCGATGCTGCGGTCGAACTGCATGATCACCTTGGCATCGACGCGGCCAGCAAAGCCAGTTTTGATTATTTCTGGCACTACTTCAGGGATTTGTTGCCGGCGGACGTCCACGAAATGTTGTTCGGCAAAGGCGTCGAGGTGACCGATCTCACTTCGCGCCTGGAACTGCGCGAACACGACTCCAGAATCTTGCGCCGGGCCCTGAGCCTGAGTCGCTACGAGCGTGAGTTCATTGTCACCGAAGAGGTGATCGCCGCGTTCGAGGCGCAATTCGAACTGCTGCCATTGATGACGTATCTGTACATGGTCGACAGCGCCTCAGTGGCGGAGATTCAGCTGGTGTGCCAGCAGATCGGTCTGGCTTATGACCGGGACACTGAAGCGTTCCTGAACCTGGTCTCCAAGCCGCGCGCAACGCCGGATGACCCGTTTGTCCGGCATGCACCCACGTTGAGGATGCCCAGGACGGTGGATGCGTTGAAGTTGAAGGATCAGTTCCTGCGCCATGAAGTGGACCGGTCGCTGCTCAAACCGGAGAAGAGCGAATACTTCGATGTTTCAGGCTCTTTCAAATACAGCTCGATGGTGACACTCAAGGACGCCGAAATAGAACAGATTCAGGACCGTCTGGTGGACCTGTTCTCGGTCATCGAAGTGCATAACAAGTCTGGCCGTCAGCTGGAGGATTCAGGCGCACAGCCTTATTTCTTCGGGCTGGTGGTTTCCGGGCGTCCGGAGTACGACGGGCGCGCGGCCCGCGTCGGTGAAAAAGACGAGGAGTGAACAGCTGCCGGGCGCTTCGCCGCTTCGGTGTGGCATGGCCCGGCAAGAACCAACCGTTCACAGGAGTGCGCGGACAGTACAGAAAACGGGGCGCAGAACCGCAAACCGGCCGTCATCAGTCAGAACAGGGATGAGATGAATGAATGCTCCAGTCGTAGAAAAACTCCGTCAGTTGTTCGGCGAACGCTTGAGGCTCGAACAGGGAATCCGGCAACAGTTCTGCCAGGCGCCTCCCGGCATCGAGCTGAGTCCCCCCGATGCGGTAGTGACCGTTCGCAGCGAAGACGAAATCATTCAGGTCGTGAAGCTTTGCCGTGAGTACGGTGTGGCGCTGATCCCGTCGGGTGCGCGTTCGTCCCTCGAAGGGCAGATCAATGCGCCACAGGGTGGCGTCTGCGTCGACTGCTCGGAAATGAACGCGATTGTCGATGTGAACGTCACCGACATGACCGCCACGGTTCAGCCGGGCGTTACCCGCGAGCAACTCAACAGCCACTTGCGTGAGACCGGACTGTTCTTTTCCGTCGATCCTGGCGCCAACGCTTCCATGGGCGGAATGGCGGCGACCCGTGCATCGGGGACCAACTCGGTGCGCTACGGGACCATGGCCGGGAATGTCAAAGCCGCACGCTGGATCATGGCGGACGGCTCGGTCGCCGCCATTGGTTCCCGCGCGCCCAAATCGGCCATGGGGCTGGATCTGCTGGCGATTGCCATCGGTTCAGAGGGCACTCTGGGCATCTTCAGCGAACTGCAAGTGCGCCTGCATCCGGTGCCCGAGGCCATTGTTGCCGGTGTCTGTTCGTTCGATTCGGTGGATAACGCGGTACAGACGGTGGCCAGTGCCCTGGGCCAAGGACTCGCGATCGCCCGGATCGAGCTGCTGGATGCCACGGCGGTGCGTGCGTGCAATGCCTATTCTGCGGCACTGGGGCTGGTGGAAACGCCGCATCTGTTTCTGGAGTTTCACGGCGACCGGTCGACGGTCGCCAGCAGTGTCGAGCTGTTCAAGGATTGCGCCGGCGAGTACGGCGGGCAGGTCAGGATCTCCGAGCGCCTTGAAGAACGCACGGCCCTGTGGAAAGCCCGACATGACGCCTGGTGGGCCTTTCACGCTTTCTACAAAGGCCGCAAGGGGCTGGCCACCGATGTCTGTGTCCCGTTGTCCTGTCTGAGTGCCTGCATCAGCGCCACGGCCGCCGACATTGCGGCCTCCGGTCTTGATGCGCCGCTTATCGGCCATGTCGGTGACGGTAATTTTCACCTGCTGATCATGCTCGATGAAGGTGAAGACGAAAGTGCGGACATTCAGGCGTTCCTCAGCCGGCTGTCGAGTCGCGCGTTGTCGTTCGGCGGCACCGTCAGCGGCGAGCACGGGGTAGGGCAGGGAAAACTGAAGTGGATGTCGGCGCAACACGGCGCAGCGCTGCAGTTCATGAGGGCCATCAAATCGGCCCTGGATCCGGACAACCTGTTCAACCCCGGCAAGATGTATCAATCGTTTCGGGTTGACGCTCGATAACGGTCGAATTTTTGTTTTTAAGGATGGATGTGAAAGATATGGATCATATTTTGATAGTGGGCATCAACAAGGTCTCCATCAAGTACGTGTGCGAGGCGATCCGCGGTGCGGGCTTCGAACCGATACTGTCCGTTGACCCCTCGGGTTTTCATGGCGCGGCGAAAAACGTGTTCGAAGGGATCACCTGCATTCCTGCCTTTACCGACAGGGTCGCGCTGTCCGCTTACCTGAACGCCCATCCCGCACTGGTTGGCGTGATTCGCAGCATCACGACATTCTTTGACGAGTTGTTCCCGGTCGTATCCGCGATTGCCGAAGAATTCGGCTTCAAGGCGCCGCCTGAGGTGTTTGCCCGGCTGTCCTCCAAGGGCTTCGTCGGCCGCTTGATCCCGGAACATGTGCCCGCCGAGACCTGTGTGTCGCTGAGCGATGGCGACGTGATCATTCCCTGGCTGACACCCGGGCAACAAAACGATGTGGTGCTCAAACCCTCGGTCGGCTCTGGCGCGGTGGCCACCACCCTGCTCTCGATTGCACCGGACGCTGACCCTGGCGCAGTAATCCGCGCCGCCATCCTGAACAGCGGAATCGACGACCCGCAAGACACTGCCTGGATTGTCCAGGCGCATTGCGCGGGTGATCTCGTCAGCCTGGAAGGCTTTGCCCAGGAGGGGCGGGTGGTCTTCCTCGGACTGTCGAGGCGCGACCGAGTGGGATTCACGGAAGTCGCCAACCAGTTCCCGGCCGACGCCCGCATGGCCTTGCCCGTGCGGGCGAAAATCGAGAAGGCGGTCCGCGATCTGATTGCCCGTTCAGGGTTCGACAATGGCTTCTTCCATTGCGAGTTCATTGCGAACGACGCCACGGCTTATCTGATCGATGCCAACATGGGGCGCCTGGGCGGCGCGAGCATCGTTGAACAGATTGCGCTGGCCTACGATCTGGCGCCAGCGACCGTCCTGCAGCACGTGGCGCTGCTGCCACTGGGCTTGCTGGAGGCTGCGCTTGAATACCAGCCGGTCGAATCTTGCCGCCAGACCCTGAGCTACTGGTACTGCCTGGATCACGAAGCCGTCGTGCATGACTGGGAGATTCCGCCGATGGCTTCCATTCACACGCCCATTGCCAACGTCGGCAGCGTGATCCAGCCCATCGGCACGTCCGACTACGCCTGGGTCGGCATGCTCACCGGCTATGCCGATGTCGTCGCGCGCGAGATTGGCCAGGTACGTGTCCTGACCGATCGCGGCCCTAGAAGCCCGGTATTCAAATGATTTACTTCGTCCGGTTTCTTTCGTCCGCGGCCTGGAGCTGTTTTTATCCGTTCATGGCCATTTGGCTCAATGCCTCCGTGGGTCTCAGTACCAGTGCGGCGGGGATCGTTGTCGGGTTCGCGATTGTCTCCAACCGCATCGGCGCATTGGCTTTTCAGGGCATGCTGGACAAGGTCGAGCGACGCCGGGAAATAGCCCTGGCCTTGTTCTGTGTGGCGGTGGCGGCGCTATTGATGCTGGTCACCGCCGCGATGGGCATTACCAACGTGTTGATCTGGGTCGTACTGGTTGTGGTGTTCGGTGTCTCCAATTCGATCGCCACGATCTCGCAGATTTCCTACATCGTGCAGTACTTTCGCGAGGGCGAGCACGAACGCGTGCTCTCTTACGAGAATGTTGCGGCGAACGCAGGGGCCGGGGTCGCGCCGTTCGTGGCGTCGTTGATTCTTGCCGGCACCGGTTACTGGTTTGTCGCCCTGCCGCTGTTGTTGGGCGTGCTGGCCACGGCTTCCACGCGGCTGATTCCGCAGGTGGCGCGTAGTGCAGGCGTGGCGTTTGCCGCGCGTGCTTCCACGCTGGGCGAAACCGAGGCATCGCCCAAGGTGGTGGCGTTCATGGCGATCAACTTTCTGACCATGATCGGCTATGCGCAGTTTTATTACGTGTTCCCTACCTATGCCACCGAGCGCTTTTCCAGTGAACTGGTCGGCGTGCTGTTTCTGGTGGCCAGCGGGATCATCATCTTCAGCCAGGTTTACGTGACCTCATTCGCGCAGCGTGTCTCGCGGTTGTGGCGGGTCATCGTTTCCAATCTGTTGATCGGCGCGGGCTGCCTGCTGTTGATCATTTCGTCACAGGCGCAGGCGATCCTGTTTGTCGTGGTGGTGTTTATCGTGATCGGCGAGATGATCTGCGGGCCGCTGTACCAGGCTCAGGCCGTGAAGATCTGGCGCGGGCGCAGTTCCGTGGCGATGGCCGTGCAGACCTGTGTCTGGGGCGCTGCCGAGGCTACCGCCGCCGTGCTCGGCCTGTTGGCAGTGGCCAACGAGCTGAGCTTCATGTCGTTTCTGTTGGGGTTTGCCGCCTGCGTCATCGCCGCCGTGGGCGCCTGGGTATCGATTGCGCTCAAACGCCCGTTGATCGGCATCGATGTGGAACAGCGCTCAGTCCCGATTGCCTGATGGCTCGGTGCGGCAGGCAGCGGTCTTGGCGGTCAACTGTTCGCGACAATAGTCGGCGAACAGCTGTGCCGGTTTGGTCAGTTGCCCGCGCTTGAGCCACGCGGCGACCAGACCTGAGCCGGTGACGTCTTCGACGATGTCCACGCACACCACTTTCTTGCCGTCATAGGTGCATTCCGAGTGGGGCCGGGTCACCAGGATCGAGAAACCGAAACCCTGACCGACCATGCCCCTGACCATCTCGATCGACGGCGAGCTGAACTCGATGCGCGGGGTCAGGCCCAGTTCTTCGAACAGGCTGACGAAGTAGGTTCGGCTTGGCTGCACGTCGAGCAGAATCATCGGCTCCAGACACAGATCGCGCAGCGACACTTGCTTGTACTGGGCGAAACGGTGGTCGGCCGGCAATAGCGCATACGGCCGTTGCGCCGGCATCAGCGGCTCGGTCTGGATGGTGGCATCGAGTTCGTGTTCATAGAGGATCACCAGGTCGAAACTGCCCGAGGTCAGGCCTTGCACCAGTTCCTGTTGCTCGCCGTCGCGGATGCGGATTTTCACGCCCGGATACAGCGTGGAAAACCCGGCGATCAATTGCGGCAGGTACAACGGCGCGACGGTTTCGAAGCAGCCGATGTCGATCTGTCCGGCGATGATGTCGTTATCGGCGAGGGCGTTCTGCTCGAACTCCCGAGCCATGCGCAGCAGCTCCTGCGCCTTGCGAAAGAACCGTGCACCGCTCGGCGTCAGGGATACGCCCTGAGCGTGATGGCGGATCAGCAGCTGCACCGCGAAGCTGTCTTCCAGACCTTTGATCGCCGTAGAGATCGCCGGTTGTGCGATGTACAGCTTGCGCGAGGCTTCGGCAACGCTGCCGCATTCGACGGTGGTGATGAAGTATTTCAACTGACGCAAATTGTAGGCGGCCACGGCAAACCTCAGGACGAGCGGACTCGACTTCCAAGCAATTTGTGCGCCGCCGCGTCCGCTGCGCGACGTTGTTCTTATCCTTGAACCTTAGTCATCCACAGCGGTTTTGGGGAAACCGATTGAGCAGTTTTTTCATTGCCTGCGAAGACATTTTTACTAATTTTCGCCCGTCCGGGCCTGCGCCACCATCGACTGCACAATAACGTCCAAGGAGCATTCGACGTGTTCGAACTTGCAGAGTGGCAGCGCCAGGCCGGTGCCTTGAAGTTTCCCGATCGAGCCGTGATCAACGGCCAGCATTGCGCCGCGCAATCGGGGCAGACGTTCGCCGCGATCAATCCCGCCACCGGCCAGTTGCTGGCCAATGTCGCGGCCTGTGGCGAGGCGGATGTGGACGCGGCGGTGCGTAACGCGCGACACGTGTTCGAGGCCGGCATCTGGGCGCAACGCCCGCCCGCCGAGCGCAAGCAAGTGCTGCTGCGCCTGGCCGAGCTGTTGATGGAGCATCGTCAGGAGCTGGCCCTGCTCGACTCGCTGAACATGGGCAAACCGGTGATGGACGCCTACAACATTGATGTGCCGGGCGCCGCCGGGGTGTTTCGCTGGTACGCCGAAAGCCTCGACAAACTCTACGACCAGATCGCTCCCGGCGCCGTCAATGTGCTGGCGACCATTACCCGTGAAGCACTGGGTGTGGTGGCAGCGGTGGTGCCGTGGAATTTCCCGTTGGACATGGCCGCGTGGAAGCTTGCGCCAGCGCTGGCAGCGGGTAATTCGGTGATCCTCAAACCGGCCGAGCAATCACCGTTTTCGGCATTGCGTCTGGCCGAGCTGGCACTGGAAGCGGGCCTGCCACCGGGCGTGCTCAACGTGTTGCCGGGGCTTGGCGAGCAGACCGGCAAAGCCTTGGGCCTGCACGCGGATGTCGATTGTCTGGTGTTCACCGGCTCGACGCAGGTCGGCAAATATTTCATGCAGTACTCGGCGCAATCCAACCTCAAACAAGTGTGGCTGGAGTGCGGCGGCAAGAGTGCCAATCTGGTGTTCGCCGATTGCCGGGATCTGGACCTGGCGGCGGAAAAAGCCGCGTTCGGGATCTTCTTCAATCAGGGCGAAGTGTGTTCGGCCAACTCGCGACTGTTGGTCGAGCATTCGATTCATGATGCGTTTGTCGAACGCCTCAAAGCCCAGGCCGAACGCTGGCTGCCGGGTGATCCGCTCGACCCGCAAAGCCGCGCCGGAGCGATCGTCGATCACCGGCAGACGGCGAGCATCATGCGCGCCATCCGCGAGGCCGGGCAGGCGGGTGCGAGCCTGGTGTGTGGCGGTCAGCAACGGCGCTTCAACGGCTCGGACAACTTCATCGAGCCGACGATCTTCACCGGCGTGAGTGCCGACATGGCGTTGTTTCGCGAAGAGGTGTTCGGCCCTGTGCTGGCGGTGGTGCCGTTCGATGATGAAGACGCGGCGGTGCGCCTGGCCAACGACAGTGTGTACGGGCTGGCGGCGTCGCTGTGGACCGATGATCTGCATCGCGCACACCGCGTGGCGCGAAGGCTGCGGGCGGGCACGGTATCGGTCAATACCGTCGATGCGCTGGACGTGACCGTGCCGTTCGGCGGCGGCAGGCAATCGGGCTTCGGCCGCGACCTGTCGCTGCACTCGTTCGACAAATACACCCAGTTGAAAACCACCTGGTTTCAGTTGCGCTGAGACCGCGTAGACCCTATCGCTGGCAAGCCAGCTCCCACAGGTTTTGTGGTGTCCACCCATTCCGGGTACACCAACGATTACTGTGGGAGCCGGCTTGCCAGCGATGGCATTCTCCCAGGCAGTGAAAATTCCTGGCTTGCACCGACCGTGAGCATCCCTGCCAACCCCGCGCTTTTGCGGTGCACGCTAAGCAGTTTTTTCATCATTTGCTGCCAACAATTTCCTGATTTTCCTCAGCCCGCACATGGGCCACCATCGATCTTGCCAGCCCGGTGGTTCACGCCAGCGTCCAGCAGAGACCGCAGTGTGGATTCACATCATTGGTGCTGGCCGTACTGCCCATGACAAAACTAAATCAACAGCGTCGGGAGTGCTCCATGATCAAGTCCTTGTGTCTCCGTCTCACCCATCCACTGGCGATCACCGCCCTGGCGGCCACGGTCGCGACCGGCGCGCAGGCCGGCACCTTGTCCATCGGCCATACCACCTGGGTGGGTTATGGCACGCTGTATCTGGCTCAGGACCTGGGCTATTTCAAGGAAAACGGCCTGACCGTCGAATTGCCGGTGGTCGAAGAAGCTTCGATGTACATGGCCGCACAGGCTTCCGGACAACTCTCCGGTTCGGCGTCGACCATCGACGAAGTGCTCAAGTACCGGCCGCAGTTCTGCTTCAAAGCCGTGGCGGCACTGGATGACAGCCATGGTGGCGACGGCGTGCTGGTGGGCAAGGACGTGAAGTCGTTGCAGGAACTCAAGGGCCAGGCCGTGGCCGTCAACGAAGGTTCGACCTCGCAGTTCTGGCTCTCCTATCTGCTGAAAAAGAACGGCATGAAAATGAGCGACATCACCGTGCAGAACATGACTGCCGACGATGCTGCCACCGCGTTCATTGCCGGTCGCGTGCCGGCCGCCGTGACTTGGGAACCGCACCTGTCGATGGTGCGCGACAAGCAGCAGGGCAAAGTGCTGATCGACAGCAGCAGTACGCCCGGGGTGATTGTCGATGTCGTGGCGCTCAACTGCACGGTGATCGAGAAGCAGCCCGAAGACGTCAAGGCGCTGGTCGCCGGTCTCTACAAAGCGGTGCAATACACCAAGGACCATCCACAGCAAGCCTACGAAATCATGGCCAAGGGCGTCGGCGGTTATCTGTCCGATCCGAAGGAACTGGCTGCTGCAGCGCAAGGCGTGCGTTTCTACGATCAGGCCATGAGCGAGAAGCTGCTGGGCAAACCGGGCGCGCCGGGTGACAGCGCACCGCTGATCAAACTGGCCAACGAAACCGCCA
Organism: Pseudomonas sp. Y5-11; assembly: GCF_022368695.1. Classification (NCBI taxonomy): domain Bacteria; kingdom Pseudomonadati; phylum Pseudomonadota; class Gammaproteobacteria; order Pseudomonadales; family Pseudomonadaceae; genus Pseudomonas; species Pseudomonas sp. Y5-11. Next base: position 6,298,734 of record NZ_CP058974.1, on the reverse strand, counting down.
GCGAATTGCAGGGCAAACCCTACAACGTCAGTAACGACGATCTGGTGGATAACCGTTTCGTCAGCCCGCTCTAGGAGACTGGTCATGTTCAAGCGCAATTCATGGCTGAGTCGCTGCATCACACCGAAGACCGGCTTGCCGGTGCCGGTGGTATGGAGCGCCAGTGGTCTGGCCTGGGTGTTGCTGGTCGGGCTGTGGGCCGGGCTGTCCTACGGCGGCATCGTCCCGGGGATGTTTCTGCCGACGCCCGGCGCGGTGGTTGAAGCCGCCGTGCGCCTGAGCCGCGACGGCACCCTTGGTACCCATGTGTGGGCCAGTGTCGAAGTGGTGATGGTCGGGTTCATCGTCTCGTCGCTGGTGGCGGTACCGCTGGGCCTGCTGATGGGCAGCTTCCGCATCGTCCAGGCGTTTCTCGAACCGCTGGTCAACTTCATCCGTTACCTGCCGGTGACCTCGTTCGTGCCACTGTTCATCCTGTGGATTGGCATCGGTCTGGAGCAGCGGGTATCGGTGATCATCTTCGGCGTGTTCTTCCAGCAACTGGTGATGATCGCGGATGTGTCCAAGGGCATCTCCAAGGACCTGATCAACGCCTCTTACACGCTCGGTTCCAACCGCCGCGACGCGGTGCTGCATGTGATCGCCCCGGCCTCGGTGCCCGGCGTGCTCGACACCTTGCGCGTGACCATGGGCTGGGCCTGGACCTATCTGGTGGTGGCCGAACTGGTCGCCGCGTCGAGCGGCCTCGGTTACCTGAGCCTGAAAGCCATGCGCGGTTTTCAGGTCGACGTGATTTTCCTCGCCATCGCGATCATCGGCCTGCTGGGGCTGGTCACCGATCAACTGTTCCGCTTTCTCCGCCTGAGGGTTGCCGCATGGGCTCAGTAACTGCCGCCAATCATCGCTTTACCGAATCGCGCGCTGCGGCGCCGCAAGCCGCCCCGCGCCTGCAAGTGGACAAGGTCAGCCTGCGCTACGAAAAGCCTGATGGCGGTACGTTCACGGCGCTGGAACAGGTGTCGTTCGAGGTGCCGGATCAGCAGTTCGCGGTGCTGGTCGGGCCGTCAGGTTGCGGCAAATCGAGCCTGTTGTACCTGACCGCCGGCCTCGCCGAGCCAACCTCAGGCGAGATCTACGTCGGCGGCCAGCAAGTGCAGGGCCCCGGTGCCGATCGCGGCATGGTGTTCCAGAGCTACACGCTGTTTCCGTGGCTGACGGTGCGGCAGAACGTCGAGTTCGGCCTCAAGCGGCGCGGCATGCCGGCGGCGCGGCGCAAGGAAATTGTCGATTACTACGTCAACGAAGTCGGGCTTGCCGGGTTTGCTGACAATTACGCCAAGCAACTCTCGGGCGGGATGATGCAGCGCGTGGCGATTGCCCGGGCGCTGGCCAACGACCCGCAGATTCTGCTGATGGACGAACCGTTCGGCGCCCTCGACAGCCAGACCCGCCTGCAAATGCAGCAGTTATTGTTGCGGGTGTGGGGCAACAGCAAGAAGACCGTATTGTTCGTCACCCACGATATCGACGAGGCGATCCTGCTGGGCGACCGGGTCTATGTCATGGGCGCCAAACCGGGGCGGATCAAGCAGATCCTCGACGTGCCGATCGAGCGTCCGCGCTCACTGGACATGGTCATGGAGCGCTCGTTTATCGACATGAAACGGGAGATTTTCGGGTTGTTGCATGACGACCTGGAAGAAGTCCATTGATCGCATGAGTCCCCTGTAGGAGCTGCCGCAGGCTGCGATCTTTTGATCTTATCCTTGAAAAAGTCAAAAGATCGCAGCCTTCGGCAGCTCCTGCAGCGGTAATTGGTGATCAGGGAGCAGCGGGCAGCAGAAACCGCGCAATCACCGGCAGATGATCGGAAATGCGCAAGGTATCGTCCTGGCGCACGCTCGCTTCGACCCGTTTGATTTTCGGACTGTAGAACAGGTAGTCGACGGTGCGATCCGGACCGTTGAGGCCGGGGTCGTTGGGGTAGTGGGTCAGCCAGTGGGCGCGGTCGACGCCGCAGGCCTCGTTGTTGGTCGGGATCATCGGGTACTTGTCCCATAACAGGTGCAGGGCGCTGTCGATGGAATAAGGCGTGCGCTGCTCGGCGGGCAGGCGTTGATACTGGCCCAGCGGCAACAGGTTGAAGTCACCGCCGATCAGCCACGCCAGGCCCTGGCTCTCATACTTGTCGAGCATCTTGGCCACCGCCGACACTTGCGCCTGCAAGGTGTCGTCGGGTTGGCTGGCGCGATCCAGATGGGTGTTGAATACCGTCAGTTGCCCGCCGTCACTCAGCGGCAGCTTGGTGGCGAGCAACGCATCCTTGGGTGCGAACTGTCGAGCGATGATATTCGCCGGCGGCACCGGTAATTGCAGGCGTTCGGCGTGTTCGATGCGGTAGCGGCTGAGGGTCGCCAATTGCCGGCCAACGCTGCCGAAAATATGCGGGTCGGGAACGAAATCGGCCTTCCAGTCGAACGCGTGAGCGCTGCACGGGTAGAGGTCGGTGACCCGTTCCTGCAGCAACTTGAGCTGGTTCTGGTAATCACTGGCCTTGGCGCCGTCATCCAGTTCCTGCAGCAGCACCACGTCGGGCTGCTCGTCCCGGATCACCCGCGCCACCTCGTCGAGGCTGAAAGCCATGTCTTCCGGGGTTGGCGCTTCGTCGGTGCCTTGGGCGAGGTCGTTCCAGAACACGTAGCGCTTGCCCGCCAGGTACTGCACGTTCCAGGTCATGACTTTCAGTGCCTGCCCGGGCACCAGTGTCGGTGGGGTGCCGGTGCAGGTGACCGGCAAGGTTTCGCGCGCGCCGGGGCGCCAGGTCAGGCTGTAGATCAGCCCGCCGATCAGGGCGATGGCGAGCACAATCAACAATAGGGAGTAGCGCAGCAGACGGGGCATGGCTCGGCTTATCGCGTTACAAAAGTGCTTGCGAGCATACCCGACCGCAGACGCTTGGCCCAAGTCTCCTGAAGTCAGACTGCTCCGCTACGTTTGTCAGGCAATTCGCTGATCAGCATGAACAGGCGGAACAGCACCACGCTGGTGAACAGCTGCAGGAAGCTGTGCGCACTGTCGATCAGTACCGCGATCAGCGGATTCTGTGGGTCGGGGTAGGCCGCCAGGGTCGCGCCCTTGAGCAGCCACAACGGCCCCATCACACACAGAATGCACAGCAGGATCCGCCAGAAATGCCCACGGGTCAGGCGCAGGCTTTCCTTCATCGCCTGCAACGGCCCCATACCGCGCAACACCAGCAGGTACTCACCAAATGCGAGCATGACCATCAGCATCAAGCCTGGCAGGAAATACAACGACAGCCCCAGCAGAATCAGCAAGGTATTGAGCGCCGTGAGCAGGGCGAAACGCGGCCACAGGCGCGCGGACATCGCCAGCAGATCGAGATTGCGCGGGGCTTCGCCACGGGTGCGGGCGTCGAGGAACAGGATCAGCGCGGCGGTGTACAGCGGATATACCAGCAGACCGACCACCACGCTGGCGGCGGAGAAACTGTCCGGGTCGGTGACGTGATCCACCACTTGCTGCAGCGCCGCCTCGAAGATCACCAGCGGCAGGCACAGCTGCACGATGCTGCCCAGGTGGCGTTTGAAAAAATACAGAGAGTCGCGCAGTACATCGAAGGCATTCATCAGTCGGTATCGCAGGTGGAAAACAGTGGCTCACTTTAACCGATGATGCGTGGGCCGACACAAACGTAAACATTCGGTAAAGGTCGTTGAAACATCCTGTCACTGCCTCCATTACAGAGGTGCGCCATGTCCGCAGTGGGCACGGGCAACGTTATCCCCGGCAATCTACGAGGTCGCCATGAACAGCGAAGAGCAAACCCTGATCGATGGACTGTTTTCCCGGCTGCAACAGGCCGAAACGGAGGCAGCCCCGCGTGACGCCCAGGCCGAGGCGCGGATCAAGGAACACCTGGCCCGCCAGCCAGCGGCAGGTTATTTCATGACCCAGGCGATTCTGGTGCAAGAGGCGGCCATCAAGCGCATCGACGAACAGAACAAGCAACTGACCCAACAAGTCCAGCAGTTGCAGGCTGAACTGCAAGCGGCCAAGTCCCAGAGTGTGGCCCCGGCGCCAAGCGGCGGTGGCGGTTTCCTGTCGAGCATCTTCGGCGGCAGCAGCTCGCGTCCGGCGCCGACCCAGAGCGCTCCGGCCTCCACCAGCGGCTGGCGTGAACCGGCACCGCAGCAGAACTACTCTGCGCCAGCGCCACAACAGAACTATGCCGCACCACCGCCCAATTACGCGCAGCAAGCCGCCCCGGCGGCGGGCAGCAGCTTCCTCGGCGGCGCCCTGAAAACCGCCGCTGGCGTGGCCGGTGGCGTGATGCTGGCGCAGGGCATCAGCAGCCTGTTCCATCACAACCAGCAGCCTGAAGAAATCGTTGAAGTGATCAAGGAAGAACCGGCGCAGGTGGCCGACCAGAGCGGCAACGACTGGGGCAATGACCAGCGTGTGGCCGATAACGGTTTCTCCGGCAATGACCAGGGCGGGTTTACCGACACGGACTACAGCGATGACAGCTCGTCGTTTTTCGATGACGACGATTCGTTCGTCTGAGTAATAAGCCGCCAGTATCAAACCTGTGGTGAGGGGATTTATCCCCGATGGAGTGCGCAGCAGTCCCATTTTCGGGGCCGCTGCGCTGCCCATCGGGGATAAATCCCCTCGCCACAGTCCACCATCCGTCTGGAGTGGTGGGTCGATTATTCGCGCCACCTTCCTGTGGGCTGGCATACTGAGCGCCTTTTTCGGGCCTGGCGCCTGATCCCGCTTCGTGCGCTATGCGCTCACAGGAATCCCGGTGAAAAAAATCGCAGTGTTCGCCGACGTGCAGAACCTCTACTACACCGTGCGTCAGGCCTATGGTTGCCATTTCAACTACGCCGCGCTGTGGGCGGATGTGAGCAAGCACGGGCAGATCGTCGAGGCCTATGCTTACGCCATCGATCGCGGCGACAGCAAGCAGCAGCAGTTCCAGCAGATCCTGCGCAACCTCGGCTTCACCGTGAAACTCAAACCCTACATCCAGCGCAGCGACGGCTCGGCCAAGGGCGACTGGGACGTGGGCATCACCCTCGACATCATGGACGCCGCCGACCACGTCGACGAAATCGTCCTGGCCTCCGGTGACGGCGACTTCGACATGCTGCTCGAACGCATCATCAGCAAGCACGGCGTACAGGCAGTCGCCTACGGCGTGCCCGGCTTGACCGCCAACTCGCTGATCCGCGCCGCCAGCCGTTACGTGCCGATCGAAGGCGCGTTGTTGCTGAAGAATTAAGCTGAAAAATTGATTTGAACGGAGTTGAACCCGGTTTGGAACGCATTGCAGTCATCGACTTTGAAACCACCGGCCTGTCGCCGAACAGCAACTGCCGCGCCACGGAAATCGCCGTGGTCATGCTGGAAAACGGCCGTATCGTCGAGCGTTACCAGAGCCTGATGAATGCCGGTGTGCGCGTCCCTGCGTTCATCGAGCAACTGACCGGCATCAGCAACGCCATGCTGCGTAGCGCGCCTGCGGCGGAGCGGGTGATGGAAGAGGTCAACGAATTCGTCGGCTGCACCCCGCTGGTGGCGCACAACGCTTCGTTCGACCAGAAATTCTGGGACTTTGAACTGGGACGGATCAAACGCACCCGTCTGCAGAACTTCGCCTGTTCACTGCTGCTGGCCCGGCGCCTGATGCCGGCGGCACCGAATCACAAGCTCGGCACCCTGACCACCTTCGCCCGCCTGCCACACACCGGCCAGGCGCACCGGGCCATGGCGGATGCCGAGATGGCGGCCAACCTGATAGCGCATCTGGCGCAAGAGCTGCGGCACAAGCATGGCGTGCGTGAGCTGAACCATGACCTGCTGTGCAAACTGCAGAAAGTCCCGGCAGCCAAAGTCAGCGAACACCTGCAGCGCTACCGCTGATCCCCAGCCCGACACAGCCCCCCTGTAGGAGCTGCCGAAGGCTGCGATCTTTTGATCTTGCTTTTAAAAGTCAAAGTCAAAAGATCGTCCGAACGCGGCCCGAACCTTCGGCAGCTCCTACAGTGGATTTGTGGTTGGCCCGAACTATTTGCCGTTGGCTTCTATATGGCTCAGCGGCACGCGCTTCTCGATTGCGCTGGACAACACGATCGAGGTCTTGCTGAAGCCAAACTTCGCCACGTGATTGATCAGTTCCTCCAGTTCGGTCATCGAGCCCACCGCGCCCTTCATCATCACGCATGGATCGCCGGTCACACGGAAGCACTCGGTCAGTTGCGGGATTTTCACCAGTTCGTCGTAGACCTTCTGGCTGCCGTTCTGGTGCAGGCGCAACTCGATCATGCACTGGATCGGCAAACCGATTTTCGACAGGTCGATGTTCGCCTGATACCCGGTGATCACGCCGGACGCCTCAAGCTTGGCCACCCGTTCGGCCACTGCCGGGGCGGACAGGTTCACCTTGCGCGCCAGATCGGCGTAGGACGCGCGACCGTTTTCCAACAGGGCGCTGAGCAGCATGCGGTCGTATTTGTCCAAGGCCGGACTCCTGAAAATGCCAGACTTTCGAAATCACGGCTTATCCCGTCGATCTCCGTTGTTTCAAAAGTGTACCGGCGCGATAAACAGGTTTTGTAACTTATTTTTGCTCGCGGGCCTTTCTAGAATAATCCTCACCCTGCCTTTGACTGTCGAGCTGCCCATGCCTGCCTTGCGCCGTTTTTCCTTGCCGTTGATCGCCGCGTTTTTCGCGCTGTATGTGATTTGGGGATCGACCTATCTGGTGATCCGCCTCGGCGTCGAATACTGGCCGCCGCTGATGCTCGGCGGGGTGCGCTTCGTGATTGCCGGCAGCCTGATGTACGCCTTCCTGCGCTGGCGTGGCGCGCCGGCGCCGACCTGGGTGCAGTGGAAAGCGGCGGGGATCATCGGGATTCTGTTGCTCAGCTTCGGTAACGGCGCGGTCAGTGTCGCCGAGCACACGGGTGTGGCGTCCGGCGTGGCGGCACTGGCAGTGGCGACCGTGCCGTTGTTTACGTTGTTGTGCGGCTATTTCTGGGGCGCGCGCAATACGCGGCTGGAGTGGGCCGGGGTGGCGCTGGGAATTATCGGCATCGCCATGCTCAACATGGGCTCCAATCTGCAATCGAGCCCGCTGGGCGCGGCGTTGCTGATTTTCGCGGCGGCGACCTGGGCCTTCGGCTCGGTGTGGAGCAAACACCTGCCGTTGCCGCAAGGGGCGATGGCCAGTGCCGTGGAGATGCTGGTGGGCGGCGTGGTCCTGCTGATCGGCAGCGCGGTCAGCGGCGAGCACCTGCAAGCCCTGCCACCGGTGGAAGGCTGGCTGGCCCTGGGGTATCTGATCTTCTTCGGCTCGATCATCGCCTTCAATTCCTACATGTACCTGCTCAAACACGTGCGTCCGGCGGCGGCCACCAGTTACGCCTACGTCAACCCGGCGGTGGCGGTGTTGCTGGGGATCGTGTTTGTCGGCGAGACCATCGGCATGGAAGAAGCACTGGCGATGCTGGTGATCATCAGCGCGGTGGTGCTGATCGGTCTGCCGCAATGGCGGCGGCCGGCGCAGCCGCTGGTCGCGGAGCCGCCGAAGACCGCCGTTCCAGCAGAACCGCGTGTGAATTAGGGTAAACTGCGCGCCATTGCACCCTTGTTTTGCGCAACCGCGCTGATTTTTCCTACGGTACTCCCATGACTTTCGCCACCCTTGGCCTGATCGAACCCTTGCTGCGCTCCCTTGAGAAGCTCGGCTACCAGACCCCGACGCCGGTCCAGGCGCAAGCCATTCCGGCCGTGCTGGCCGGTCGCGACCTGATGGCTGCGGCCCAGACCGGTACCGGCAAGACCGCCGGTTTTGCCTTGCCGCTGCTGCAGTTGCTGGCCATGGAAGGGCCGAAAGTCACCGCCAACTCGGTGCGTGCGCTGATTCTGGTGCCGACCCGCGAGCTTGCCGAGCAGGTGCACGAATCGGTGCGCCAGTACGCGGAAAACCTGCCGTTGCGCACTTATGCGGTGTACGGCGGCGTGAGCATCAACCCGCAGATGATGAAACTGCGCGGCGGCGTCGACCTGCTGGTGGCAACCCCGGGCCGTCTGCTCGACCTGTTCCGCCAGAACGCGTTGAAATTCAATCAGCTGCAAACTCTGGTACTCGACGAAGCCGACCGCATGCTCGACCTGGGCTTCTCGGAAGAGCTGGCGAACATCTACCGTGCGCTGCCGAAAAAACGCCAGACGCTGCTGTTCTCCGCGACCTTCTCCGATGACATCCGCCTGCTCGCCGGGCAGATGCTCAACGATCCGCTGAGCATCGAAGTCAGCCCGCGCAACGTCGCGGCCAACACCGTCAAACAGTGGGTGGTGACGGTGGACAAGAAGCGCAAGCCGGAACTGTTCGTGCACCTGATGCGCAAGAACAAGTGGAAGCAGGTGCTGGTGTTTGCCAAGACCCGCAACGGCGTGGACGCATTGGTGGAAAAACTCCAGGGCCTTGGTGTGAACGCCGACGGTATCCACGGCGACAAACCGCAGGCGACCCGTCAGCGTGCACTGGATCGTTTCAAACTCAGTGAAGTGCAGATTCTGGTGGCGACCGACGTCGCGGCTCGGGGTCTGGATATCGAAGATTTGCCGCTGGTGGTCAACTTCGACCTGCCGATCGTGGCCGAGGATTACATCCATCGCATCGGTCGTACCGGCCGTGCCGGTGCAACGGGTGAGGCGATTTCGTTGGTGTGTGCCGATGAAGTGAACATGCTCTCGGCCATCGAGATGCTCACCCGTCAGACCTTGAAGCGCCAGAACGAGCCGGACTTCGAACCTGAGCACCGTGTGCCGGAGACCGATGCCAGCGGTCAGGTGATCAAGAAGCCGAAGAAACCGAAAAAGCCGAAGACCTCCGGTGGCGGTGGCGGCAAACGCAATCTGGGCAAGTGGGTCGACAGTGGCGACACCCAGGCGCCGGAGCCGTCGATCAAGCCTGTGCGTAAAGTGCCGGTGTTCAATACCGGGCCGCGCAAGCGCAAGCCTTGATGTGATGCGGCGTCTGTAACGACGCCTTCGCTCGTCAATTGGGAATGCATTTCCCTGTAGGAGCTGCGGTACGCTGCGATCTTTTGATCCTGTTTTTAACGGTCAAAAGATCGCAGCCTCGTTTCACTCGGCAGCTCCTACAGGGTTTTGTGCTGTAGCCACTGCAGCATCCCCAATCCTGCAGCACGCCCGCTGGCAAAACACCCGGTCAGCAGATAGCCGCCCGTCGGCGCCTCCCAATCCAGCATCTCCCCCGCGCAAAACACTCCCGGCAAGGCTTTGAGCATCAAGCGCTCATCCAGCGCCTCGAACGTCACGCCACCGGCACTGCTGATCGCTTCGTCCAGCGGACGGGTTTTCACCAGGGTCAACGGCAACGCCTTGATCGCCCGCGCCAGCAGCGCCGGATCGGCAAAGGTCGCCGCGTCACTCAACTCGCGCAACAACGCCGCTTTCACCCCATCGATCCCGACCTGACTGTGCAGATGCTTGGCCATCGAGCGCGAGCCGCGCGGCTTGCCCAACGCTGCCTGCAATTTATCCACAGGCCTGTCGGGTAACAGATCGATGTGCACCGTGGCTGAACCCTGCGCGTTGATCGCCTCGCGAATCGGTGCCGACAGCGCATAGATCAGGCTGCCTTCAACCCCGGTCGCGGTGATCACGCATTCGCCCAAGCGTGGGATATCGTCGTTCAAACCGATGGCGACATTTTTCAGCGGTGCGCCGGCGAATTTGCTGACAAGCAATTCGCTCCAGCCCTGCACCTCGAAGCCGCAATTGCTCGGCTGCAACGGCGCCAGTCCTACACCTTTTTGCTCCAGGGGCAGCATCCACGCGCCATCCGAACCCAGCCGCGACCAACTGCCACCGCCGAGGGCGAGCAGGGTGGCGTCGGGTTTGACGCTGATTTCGCCGTCGGGGCCGCTGATGCGCAGAGCGCCGTGTGCATCCCAGCCGAGCCAGCGATGGCGGGTGTGGATAACCACGCCGCTGTCGCGCAGGCGCTTGAGCCAGGCGCGCAACAGTGGTGCGGCTTTCATGTCGGTGGGGAACACCCGGCCGGAGCTGCCGATGAAGGTCTCGATGCCCAGCTCATGAATCCAGCGGCACAACGCGTCGGCGTCGAAGCCGCGCAGCAAGGGCGCGATCTGCGGTGCGCGCTCGGCGTAGCGCGCGAGGAACGCCGGGTAAGGTTCGGAATGGGTGATGTTCATGCCGCCGACCCCGGCCAGCAGGAACTTGCGCCCCACCGAGGGCATGCCGTCGTACAGGTCGACACGCACACCGGCCTGGCTCAGCACTTCGGCGGCCATCAGGCCGGCGGGGCCACCGCCGATGATGGCGACGTTAGCGGGGAGGGGGGCGGAGGTCTGGGTCATGGCGTGCGCTGCGGTATGGCGGGATAAGGCGCGCATTCTAACAGCCGGGATCCGTGTAGGAGCTGCCGCAGGCTGCGATCTTTTGATCGTGAACGTGAGAAAGCAAGATCAAAAGATCGCAGCCTGCGGCAGCTCCTACAGGGGAACGACGGTAAATCTGGTGGGCTGGTTGAAAAATAATCAGCGCGCTGTACGCCATGCTCGCTGTGGGCTGTAGTCCCTTTCGCTCAGGTTATCCACAGGCCGTTCCACAGCCATTGTGGGTAACGCAGCACAGCTCAGTGACAACCGTGTGACGTCCAGACCCGTTGCGCGCTGTGATGCAGGATGCCGTGGCGGCGGGCGAGGGCGTGGCGATCCTTGCTGTAGCCACCGCCGATCACGCCAACCACCGGGATGTCGCGGCCCAGGCAATGGCGCATCACGCTTTCATCGCGGGCGGCGACGCCTTCGTCTGTCAGTTGCAGATAACCGAGGGCGTCGTCCTTGTGCACATCGACCCCGGCGTCGTACAGCACCAGGTCCGGTTGATACAGCGGCAGCAGGTAGTTGAGCGTGTCATCCACCACCTTCAGGTAGTCGCCATCGCCCATGCCTTTGGGCAGCGGAATGTCCCAGTCGCTTTCGGCCTTGCGGGCAGGAAAATTCTTTTCACAGTGCAGGGAAACGGTGATCGCCTCCGGCGTGTCGTGGAGGATGCGTGCGGTGCCATCACCCTGATGCACGTCGCAATCAAAGATCAGCACCCGGTTCACCCGGCCGCTTTGCAGCAGGTAATGGCTGATGATCGCCAGGTCATTGAAAATGCAGAAGCCGGCCGGGTAATCGTAGTGGGCGTGATGGGTGCCGCCGGCGAGGTGACAGGCCAGACCATGCTCCAGGGCTTTCTCTGCCGCCAGAATCGAACCGCCGACCGCCCGCACCGTACGCCGCGCCAGCGCTTCGTTCCAGGGCAAGCCAAGGCGCCGCTGGTCTTCGCGGGACAACTCGCCGCTCATGTAGCGTTCGATATAGCGACGGTCATGGGCCAGGGCGAGGATGTCGTTGGGGCAGATCTCGGGGCGCAGCAGGTCGGCGTCGCGGGTCAGGCCGCTGTCGACCAGGTGATCGCGCAGCAAGCGGAACTTGTCCATCGGAAAGCGGTGATCCGCCGGAAACTCGGGACTGTAGTCTTCGTGGTAGATCAACGGCAGTGGCATGGCGACTTCATGTAGGAACGATGGAAAGAGTGAACGATCCTACCAGCGATGTAGACTTGCGGCATGGAAACGGAGGGGCATGATGGAGCCGATACTGCAACTGGAAAGTGCGCGATTGCTGATGCGCCAATGGCAGGACGAAGATTTGCCGGCATTTGCGGCGATGTGTGCCGATCCGCAGGTCATGCGTTACTTTCCACAGCCCTTGAGCCGTCTGGAAAGTGCGTCGCTCATTGGTCGGGTGCGCGGCCATTTTGCCGAACACGGCTTCGGATTATGGGCGCTGGAGCGCAAGGACAGCGGCGAATTCATCGGTTTCACCGGCCTGGGTGTGGTCGGTTTCGATGCCCCGTTCACGCCAGCGGTGGAAATCGGCTGGCGCCTGGCCCGCGAGCATTGGGGGCTGGGCTATGCCAGCGAAGCGGCATGGACCGCTCTGCGTTGCGGCTTTGACCGGTTGTCGCTGAAGGAAATCGTGTCCTTCACCGCCCAGAGCAATCTGCCCTCGGAGAAAGTCATGCAAGCGATTGGCATGCAGCACGATCCGGCCGATGATTTCGATCACCCCAAACTTGCCGTCGATCACCCGTTGCGCCGGCATGTGTTGTACCGGATTACCAGGGAGCAATGGCTGCAAACCCTGCATGGCTAAGCCGACACGGACGTTTACAATGGCGCGACAATGGCTCGCGCCAGAACCTGAATGGGCCGCCGCAGCCAAGACTGCGCGGCATAGCGTTGTGTGAGGAGAGTCTGAATGAGCCAAGTGTTGGAAGATCTGGTCGACCTGCTGACCCTGGAGCCGATCGAGGAAAACCTGTTCCGTGGCCGCAGCCAGGACCTGGGTTTCCGTCAGTTGTTCGGTGGGCAGGTGCTCGGCCAGTCGCTGTCGGCGGCCAGTCAGACGGTTGAAGAGGCGCGCCATGTGCATTCGATGCACGGTTATTTCCTGCGCCCGGGCGACGCCAAATTGCCAGTCGTGTACTCGGTGGATCGCGTGCGTGATGGCGGCAGCTTCAGCACCCGGCGGGTCACCGCGATCCAGAAGGGCCACCCGATTTTTACCTGCAGCGCGTCGTTTCAGTACGACGAAGCAGGCTTCGAGCACCAGAGCCAGATGCCGGTGGTGGTCGGTCCGGAAAACCTGCCGTCGGAGCTGGAACTGACCCAGCAACGCGCGCACCTGATTCCCGAGCACATGCGCGAAAAATTGCTCTGCCCGAAACCGATCGAAGTGCGCCCGGTCACTGAAAAAGACCCGTACAACCCGCAGCCGGCCGATCCGGTGAAATACGTGTGGTTCCGTGCTGATGGCGCGCTGGCGGATATTCCGGCGCTGCACAAATACCTGCTGGCCTACGCTTCGGACTTCGGTCTGCTGACCACTTCGATGTTGCCTCACGGCAAGTCGGTCTGGCAGAAAGACATGCAGGTCGCCAGCCTCGATCACGCGCTGTGGTTCCACAATGATCTGCGCGCCGATGACTGGTTGCTCTATGCGATGGACAGCCCGTGGGCCGGCAATTCCCGTGGGTTCTCCCGTGGCAGCGTGTACAACCGCGCCGGGCAACTGGTGGCGTCGGTGACTCAGGAAGGCCTGATTCGTCACCGCAAGGACTGGGCATGAGCCTGAGCGATGTGAAGCACTGGGTGTTCGACATGGACGGCACCCTGACGGTCGCCGTGCATGACTTTGCGGCGATCCGCGTGGCGCTGGCGATTCCGCCCGAGGATGACATTCTCACCCACCTCGCGGCGCTGCCGGCCGACGAAGCGGCGGCGAAACATGCCTGGCTGCTGGAGCATGAGCGCGATCTGGCGTTGGGCTCGAAACCGGCTGCCGGTGCGGTGGAGCTGGTGCGCGATCTGCACGGGCGTGGCTATCGCCTGGGCATCCTGACGCGCAACGCGCGGGAGCTGGCGCATGTGACGCTCGAAGCGATTGGCCTGGCCGACTGCTTCGCTGTGGAAGATGTGCTGGGCCGCGATGAAGCACCGCCGAAGCCGCATCCCGGCGGGTTGCTGAAACTGGCCGAGGCCTGGAACGTGCCGGCGCGCGAGATGGTGATGGTCGGGGATTACCGCTTTGATCTGGATTGCGGGCGAGCGGCCGGGGCGCGGACGGTGCTGGTGAATTTGCCGGATAACCCATGGCCGGAGCTGACCGACTGGCATGCGCAGGATTGTGTCGAGTTGCGGCGTATGCTTCTGGCCTGAGTTCTTTAGCGCCTGAAAGGGCCTCATCGCGGGCAAGCCCGCTCCCACATTTGAAATACATTCCCCTGTGGGAGCGGGCTTGCCCGCGATGAGGCCTGAGCGGCCACTGCAAAATCATTGATCAAACAGCGCTTTCTGCCCCTCCGGCGACGTCAACATCCCATCGCCGTTATGCCCGACCCCGGGCACTTCAACCAGCCGCTGATTCACCCCTTCCGGATGCCGGCGCAGCAGGTAGCCGAAAAACAGTTTGCCGCGTTCCAGTCGATACGCACCCTGGGCTTCGGCGGCGCAGCTCTTGTCCAGCGCCGGATGCTGCGGGTCGGTGTCCTGCTGACCGAGCAGATAAATCACCTCGCGCTTGATGTAACTGCTTTCAAGCTGCAACGGCGTTTGCCCGCCGGCGTACACCGGCATGTCGCTCAGACCGTACTTCCAGCGATTAAACCCAAGGCACTTTGCGTGATCGAAGGCGACCGGCCGCTGTTCGTTGAAATACGCGTACGACGACGGATTGGCCACCACATAGCGCAGGCGAATGCCGTTGGCCTTCAGCGCCGGTTGGTCCTTGGCCAGCAGGGCATAACGCTGCACCACTTGGCCGCCACCGGAATGGCCGAAAATCACAATCTGTTTCACATCCGGAAACTGCTTGCGGTCGCTGACCCGGGCGACGATTTCATCCAGCGCGGCGTAGGAACTCAGCGGATTCGGCCCTGTGGATAACCCGCCGCCCATCCACTCGTTGCCTTTCCAGCGCAGCAACGTGTTGGGCAGCGAGTACAGGGCGACGTCGCTTTCATTGAGAAACTGCGGCGCGATCACCAGCGTGTGCGCGGTTTGTCCGGCCAGTTCGGTGGCGTGTTCGGCACTCTTGCGGTAGGTCTCGGCGTTGCGCAGACGGCCGTGAATGACGATCAGCACCCGCTCGATTTTTTCCGGTGCGGGGCTGATGCCCACGGCCATTTCGCCGGCCTTCAACTGCAGACGCCCGGAGCTGATGGCATCGACGCCCGCCGCGTGCGCGCTGCCGCCGATGATCAGTAACGCCAAAAGCCATTTGCGCATTTACAGGTTTTTCGCCGCGAAGGTATCGCACTGGCCGACCTGGCCCTGGGCGAATCCGGTTTTGAACCAGCGCACCCTTTGCGCCGACGTGCCATGGGTAAACGAGTCCGGCACCACTCGGCCCTGACCCTGTTGTTGCAGGCGATCATCACCGATGGCGTTGGCCGCGTTCAAGGCCTCTTCGACGTCACCCGGTTCCAGCCAGTTCAGGCGCTGCTGCGCATGGTAGGCCCAGACGCCGGCCAGGCAGTCAGCCTGTAATTCCTGACGCACCAGCAAACCGCCGTCGCCCTGCATCTGCCGCCCCTGTTGCCGGGCTGCCTGAATTTTTGCCGAGACGCCGAGCAGCGTCTGCACATGGTGGCCGACCTCGTGCGCGATCACGTAGGCCTGGGCGAAGTCGCCGGCAGCCTTGAAGCGCTGGGCCATTTCCTGGAAGAAGGCCATGTCCAGATAGACTTTCTGATCCGCCGGGCAATAGAACGGGCCGGTCGCCGAGGTCGCCAGACCGCAGGCGGAATTCACCCGGTTGCTGAACAGCACCAAAGTCGGGTCCTTATATTGGCGGCCGGCCTGCTGGAAAATCGCGCCCCAGGTGTCTTCGGTATCACCGAGGATCGAACGCACGAATTCGGCCTGCTGGTCGTTGGCCGGTGGCGCCTGACGGGTTTGCGTCGAAGCCGGTGCCGATTGTTCGGTCATTTGCCCGGTGAGCTGACCGAGGATCTGCAGCGGGTCCTGGCCGGTGATCCAGCCGATGCCGACGATCAGCAGGATCGCCCCGAGGCTCAGGCCTTTGCCGCCACCGAACCGCATGCCACCGCCGCCGCTATCATCGCCACGGGCATCGACGACGTTGTCACTGCGTCGGCCTTTTTTCCATAGCATGTGGGAATCCTCTGTCTGTACGTGGTGATGAGTGTTGCTGGTGTGTGAGTGTGGCGCCAGTCCGGTCGTCCGTCCATTGGCGCACACGCAAGCAGGCCCGGCCTCGGGTGACGAGGGCGGGCCTGTTATTGACGAGCGTGTGCGCGACTAATTCAATCCGTTGGCGGATTTCTCCTTTCGCACTGTGCGTCAGCGATCGAAGGCGTCCCACACCGGGGCGAAATCCGGGCTGACCTGACGCTGATTTTTCGGCAGTGCGGCGATCAGTGCGCGGTCTTCAGCGTCCAGTTCAACCTGCAGCGAAGCCAGGTTCGCCAGTTGATTGGCCCGGCTGCTGGCCTTGGGAATCGCCGCGACGTTGGGCTGATCGAGCAGCCATTTCAATGCGATCTGAGTCGGCAGCACACGGTGTTTTTTCGCGATCTGCTGAATCTGCGCGATGTCCGAGACCTTGTTGCGCGCCAATGGCGTGTAGGCCGTCAGTCCTAGATCGTGTTGGCGGGCATAGT
Source organism: Pseudomonas sp. Y5-11 (assembly GCF_022368695.1). Classification (NCBI taxonomy): domain Bacteria; kingdom Pseudomonadati; phylum Pseudomonadota; class Gammaproteobacteria; order Pseudomonadales; family Pseudomonadaceae; genus Pseudomonas; species Pseudomonas sp. Y5-11. Next base: position 6,282,411 of record NZ_CP058974.1, on the reverse strand, counting down.
CGAGCAAGGCGTTTTGTCCGAGCAAGACGTGGTACTCGACCTGGATCGCTGACAGAGGGATGGCGTATTCCTCGACGACTTTACGCAGCAGCGGCAGCGGAAAATTCGCCACGCCGATGTGGCGAGCCAGACCTTGCTCCTTGAAGGATGCGAGGGTTTCAAGCGTGCGCGGCAAGTCCCAGTCAGTGCTCGGCCAGTGGATCATGAACAGGTCGACATACTCGCTGCGCAAAGCCTTGAGGCTTCGTTCCATCGAGTGGCGCATGGCGTCGGGTTGCAACTGGTCCCACCAGACCTTGGTGGTGACATGAATCTGCTCGCGGGGTGTCGGCGTGTTCGCCAATGCTTGTCCGACGGCGTCTTCGTTGTTGTAGGCCGCTGCCGTGTCGATGTGCCGGTAGCCGAGTTCCAGTGCTTGCTCGACGGCACGGGTGCATTCGTCGCCGAGCATCGGCCAGGTGCCGAGGCCGAGTTTCGGCATGTTCAAACCCTGGGCGTTAACGATGTGCTGCATGGTCGATCTCCTGTTCGAAAGCAGTGATACCGGCGATATGCCGGGCGGCGATGTAGCCGAACGTCAGCGCCGGGCCGAGGTTGATCCCGCCTGCCGGATAATGCCCGCCCATGATGCTGGCCATGTCGCCACCTGCCGCGTAGAGCCCGGCGATGGGCTGGCCATGGGCGTCGAGCACTTGTGCCTGCGGGTTGACCCTGAGCCCGGCAAAGGTGCCGAAGCAGCCCGGTTGCACTTTCACGGCATAAAAAGGGCCGGCCTCTATTGGGGCAACGCAGGGGTTGGGAAGGTTCGCCGGATCGCCCTGTTTGCGGTTGTAGGGCGTTGCGCCGCGACCGAACAGCGGGTCTTCGCCAAGGCGCGCATGCGAGTTGTAGTGATCAACAGTGCGGCGCAACCCGCCGGGATCGATACCGCAGGCGCTGGCCAATTCTTCAAGGGTGTCGCCGGTTTTCAGATAGCCGCTGCGGATAAATCCTGACAGCGGAACGGGAAATGGCCGCGACATGCCCAGGCCATAACGCCGTTGAAAGGCGCGGCTGCAGATCAGCCACGAGGCGACTTCCTCGCCTTCCGGGGTGGCGGCAACCATGGCGCTGACGTAGTCGAAGTAACCATTGGCTTCATTGACGAAACGCTGGCCGTTGCGCAGTACACCGATGATTCCCGGTTTGCCGCGCTCGATGATGTGCGGGAAATGGCCGATGCTGCCGTCGGCATGGGGTACTTGCGAGACCGGCGCCCAGGCCACGGGCGACGCCAGGTCGGTGTTGACCGTGGCACCGACGCTTTCGCCCAGACGCAGGCCATCGCCGTTGACTGCCAGCGGTGGCAGTGCCCAGTGTTCATGACCTGTGGGCGTGCGCGGAAACAAGGCCTTGCGCCGCTCGATGTCATTGGCGAAACCGCCGGCGGCCAGCACCACGGCTTTGCGTGCATGAACGCGGACCGGGCCTTTTGCGCTGTTGACCACGGCGCCGCAAACCCTTGCTTCATCGCGCAGCAGTTCGCTCACCGGCGCCGACTCCCATAACAGGACGCCAAGGTCCTCGGCGGATTTCGCCAGCCTTGCGACCAGCGCCACCCCGTTGACCAGTTGCATGGCCCGGCCGTGCACCGCCAGATCCAGCAAGTGTCGGGTAAAACGTCGGGTTACATGCCAAGCCGCTTTCAGCGAGCGGGTCAGATTGAGGAACGCCGAAAGGTCGGCGCCGGCCATGATCGGCATGCCCATGAAGGACGTTTCGCGCATCGTTGTACGCAGGCGCTTGAGCAGGCGTCCGACTTGGCGTCCGTCGTAAGGCGCCGCGATGACCGAGCGCCCGCCCGTGCCAGCGCCCGGCGTATCGCCATGGATGTCGGCGATGGCGTTGCCGTCGGCAAATTGCAAAGCGCTGTGCTGTTCGAAAAACGCGACCATCTGTGGTCCGGCAGTGAGGAAGGCGTCGACCATGGACGGGTCGTAATGCTCGCCGAGTTCGTAGCGCAGGTACGTGCGCGGTTGCTCGATGTCTTCGACGATGCCGGCGCGTCGCGCCAGTGGATTGCACGGTACCCACGCCCAGCCGCCGGACCACGCCGTGGCACCACCGAACAGCGGATCCTTTTCAACCACGATGACTTTCAGACCGTGCCAGGCGGCAGTGACCGCTGTGGATAAACCGGCAGCGCCGGAGCCGACGACCAGCACGTCGCAGTCGATTTCGGGAAGTTCGGCAGGCATCAAACAAAGCTCCGCAACTGGATTTTATTGGAATTAGATTCCAGAAATTAGCGAATGAAGCGCATCTGCCACAAGACCTGTTTCAGCAAAGTGGGCGGTTATCGCACTGCCAGTTCCGGATTTCGCTTTGTCTCGGATGTCTTTTAGAATCGGCGAAATTTCATTTGGATCTTCCCATGGCCGGCAGTCAGATCGAACGGGTTTTCAGTGTCCTGGAAAGCCTCACCAGTGAGCCGCGCGGGCTGCCGATGCAGACCCTGGCCGAGCAGCTCGACATCCCGAAAAGTGCCACTCACCGGATGCTCGCCGAGCTGATTCGGCTGGGTTACGTACGGCAGAATGCAGACACTCTGCGCTATCACTTGTCGACCAAACTGGTGGCGATGGGGTTTCAGTATCTGGCGAGCAGCGGTGCCGACATCGTGCAACCGGTGCTGGATCGACTGGCGCAGGAAACCGGTGAGCTGGTGCGTCTGGGAGTGATCGATGGCGAGCGCCAGACCTGGATCGCCAAGGCGCAGGGCGCACGGACGGGCCTGCGTTATGACCCGGACATGGGCCGCGACGCGCCGTTGTTCTACACCGCCTCCGGGCACGCGTGGCTGGCCTGCATGAGCGATGCCGAGGCGTTGTCGCTGGTCGAGCGCCAGGGCGCGGAAGTGCCAGTGGGCATTGGGCCGAATGCGCCGCGCTCCAATATCGAATTGCTGGAGCGCCTGCGGCTGGCGCGGGAGCAGGGTTATGCCTGCGTCGAGGAAAGTTCGGCGGTGGGCACTTCGGCGATTGCCGCGGTGGTCAAGCACCCCGTTGACGGCCGGGTGATCGGCGTACTGAGCATCGCCGGGCCAAGCGCGCGGATGCCTGGCGCACGGCTGCATGAACTGGCGCCGTTGCTGATGAAGTTCACCGAGGAGTTGTCGGCGGCGAGCCTGGCGTCTGAATTGTTTGTCTGACCCGCGCCGATCTTTGTAGGAGCTGCCGCAGGCTGCGATCTTTTGACTTTGTTTTTCAGATCAAGAGCAAAAGATCGCAGCCAGCGGCAGCTCCTACAGGTTGAGCGTCGTGTACGAAGGTGTGCGGTGTTCGCACGGATTTTCCATTAGTGGGTGTTTGATTCTGGAACGCAGTTCTAGATTGTTGCTGAAGAGACATTTCCAACAACAATCACAAGAGGATCGCGCCTTGACTCCGCCCCTTCGTATCGCCCTGATCGGCGCCGGCAACATGGGCCAACAGCATTACCAGCACTTGCAAACCCTCGATGAAGCCCGGTTATGCGCAGTGGCCGATCCCGGCCCGCAGGCTCCCGCGCTGGCGGCGCAATGGGGCGTGGCGTATTTCGCTGATCATCGGCAGATGCTGGAGCAGGTGCGGCCGGATGCGGTGATCGTGGCCAACCCGAATAATCAGCACGTCAGCACGGCGCTGGATTGCCTCGCCGCCGGCGTGCCGGTGCTGTTGGAGAAACCGGTGGGCGTGAACAGGGATGAGGTGCGCAAACTGGTGGCGGCGGTCAAACGCAGCGGCGTGCCGGTGCTGGTCGGCCATCATCGGCGGCACAATCCGTTGATCGTGCGTGCCCACCAATTGCTGCGCAGCGGCGCGCTCGGGCGGCTGACCATGGTTACTGCGCTGTTTCAGTTACGCAAACCCGACCGTTATTTCGAGGTCCCGTGGCGCCGTGAGCCGGGCGCGGGCCTGTTGCTGACCAACCTGATTCACGACCTCGATCTGCTGCGTCACCTTTGCGGGGAGGTGCAGTCGGTGCAGGCCGTCACGGACAACGCGGTGCGGGGTTTTGCCAACGAAGACAGCGCCGCGGTGTTACTGCAATTTGCCGGCGGTGCGCTGGGCACGCTGAGCGGTTCCGATGCGGTCGCCGCGCCGTGGAGCTGGGAGCTGAATTCCGCAGAGAACCCGGTTTACCCGCGTCAGGCCGATCAGCCGTGTTATTTGCTGGCGGGCACTGCCGGAGCGTTAAGCATTCCGCAACTCAAGCGTTGGCATTACCCTGCCGATCAGGTCGATGCCGGCTGGCACGAACCGCTGATCGCGCTGCAAGAACAGTGTGAGGGCGGGGACGCGTTGCGTTTGCAGCTGCAACATTTTGTGCAGGTCGCGCGGCGTGAAGTCGAGCCCTTGGTCAGTGCTGCCGATGCCGCGCGAACCCTGGCGCTGGTTGAGGCGATTCGTGAAGCAGCGGCCAGCGGCCGTGCCTGTTCTCCGGCAGCGGTCGAGGCTTGAACATGGACGAACGAATCCTGTCCCTGGCCAGTCTCACCGTACTCGAATTGTCGCCACCGCAAATGATCGAGGTCGCGGCGCGTGCCGGTTACAGCCATGTCGGCCTGCGCCTGGAACCGGCGACGCCGGAGGAGTACCACTTTCCGCTGGTGGCCGATGGTGATCTGCGGCGGCAGACATTGAGGCGTTTGCGCGACACTGGCATCGCGGTGCTCGACGTGGAAATCCTGCGTCTGAAACCGCACACCGTGGTCGCCGATTTCGAGAAGCTGCTGGCCGTCGGCGCGGAGTTTGGCGCCAGTGAATTACTCGTCGCCGGCAATGATCCTGACGAGCAACGGCTCACCGACAACTTTGCCGCGCTGTGTGATCTGGCGGCGCCTTACGGTTTGCATCCGCATCTGGAGTTCATGCCCTGGACCGATGCGTGCAACCTCGAACAGGCGTTGCGCATCGTCGCCAATGCCGATCGGGAAAATGCCGCGGTGCTGGTCGATGCCTTTCATTTCGATCGCTCCGGCTCACGGCTGGAGGATCTGGCCAGCGTCGCACCGGCGCGCCTGCGTTATGCGCAATTGTGCGATGTGGCGGGGCCGAGACCGGCGGACATGGCCGAGATCTTGCGTCAGGCGCGCAACGAGCGGCGGTTTCCCGGCGAAGGCGATTGCGACCTGCACGGTTTGTTGCGCAGTCTGCCAGCTAATATTCCCCTGAGCCTGGAGATCCCCACGGTAAAACTGCTGGAGCAGGGCGTCAGCGGATTGCAACGAGCGCAGAGGGCGCTCGACAGGACGCGGGAATTGTTGGCGCAGTTGTAAGTCAGTGTGGGTGGCGGGGCGCCAGCGTCCTCGCCACTGTTTATTTTTCCTTCAGAGATATCCAATGACCGTCAGCACTCCGCTCTCCGGTGTCAACCAACCCTTCAAGGGGATCTTGCTGATTGTCGTGGCGACCTTCCTGTTCTCCAGCCACGACGCGCTGTCGAAATACCTCTCGGGTTTCTACCCGATCGTCATGGTGGTATGGGCGCGTTATCTGGTGCACACCTTGCTGATGGCGGGTATCTTCCTGCCGCAATCGGGGCTGCGCGTGCTGCGCACCAAACGACCTTTATGGCAGTTGGCGCGGGCGCTGTGTCTGCTCGGCACCAGTCTGTTTTTCACCACGGCGCTGTTGTACATCCCGCTGGCCGAGGCCACGGCGGTCAACTTTCTTGCGCCAGTGCTGGTGACGGCACTGTCGGTGCCGTTGCTCAAGGAACGGGTAACGCGCGGGCAATGGATTGCGGTGATCTGCGGATTCATCGGCGTGCTGATCATCGTTCACCCGGGCGGTGAACTGTTCACTCCGGCGGTGCTGCTGCCGTTCTGCTCGGCGTTGTTTTTCTGCTTCTATCAACTGCTGACACGCAAGCTCAGTGAGGTCGATAGCCCGACCACCAGCAACTTCTTTGCCGGTCTGTGCAACACGCTGGTGATGAGTGCGCTGGTGCCGTTCTTCTGGCAGGTGCCGACGTTGACGCACGCCGCACTGATGCTGGCGCTGGGCAGTTGCGGGATGACCGCGCACCTGTTTCTGACCCAGGCGTTTCGGCACGCCGCGCCGGCATTGCTGGCGCCGTTCGGTTACTGTCAGATCGTGTTTGCCGGGCTGTTGGGCTGGGTGGTGTTCAATCACACGCCGAGCCTGTTGACGGTGATCGGCATTGTGGTGATCTGTTGCAGCGGCCTGGCGGCGGCGTGGCAGCAAAGCCGTAGGTGAGACAGATACATAAACCCTGTGGGAGCGAGCTTGCTCGCGAAGGCGTCGTTTCAGTCGGCATCTTCAGTGACTGACTGGGCGCTTTCGCGAGCAAGCCCGCTCCCACAGGGGGACGTGGTACGGGCCGGTTATTCGGTGACGTCAGGAATCTTGCGCGGTGCCATGAAGTACATCCAGGTCAGGGCAATGAAGTACATCGCCGGGATCAGCGTGAACAGCACCGTGTAGTTGTTGTTGGTGACGGTCAGGATGTGGCCGACGATCTGGGTCATGAACATCCCGCCAATCGCTGCGCACATGCCGCCGAAACCGAACACCGTGCTCATCATGTGCTTGGGCGTGTAGTCCATCACCAGGCTCCAGATGTTCGCGGTCCAGGCCTGATGCGCGCCGATCGCCAGGGAGATTGCCGCGACGGCGACCCACAGGTTGCTCGAACCGGCCGCCATGATCACACCGATGATGCAGCAGGCGAACAGGAACATCGACAGCAGTCGCGCCTTGATCGAGTTCATGCCGCGACCGATCAGGAACGAAGACAGAATGCCGCCACCGACGCTGCCGAAGTCGGCCGTCACGTAGATGATTATCAGCGGAATACCCATCTGGGTGACGTTGATGCCCAGGTTGTATTGCTGATTGAGAAACGGCGGCAACCAATACAGGTAGAACCAGAACACCGGCGCCGTCAGCGAATAGGCGAGGGCGAACGCCCAGGTGCCGCGCATGCGCAGGATGCGTGAGAACGGGACGCGGGCCTGTTCCGGTTCGACTTCTTTCTGGATGTATTCCAGCTCCGACTGTTTGACGCTCGGATGGTCTTCCGGGTTGAAGTATTTCAAGCCCCAGAACAGCAGCCAGATCCCGCCCAGTGCCGACATGCACAGGAACGCCGCCTGCCAGCCCCAGACGTGGAGAATCAGCGGCAGCAGCATCGGCGTGAACATCGCGCCGACGTTGGTCCCGGCGTTGAAGATACCGGTGGCCACTGCGCGTTCGCCGGCCGGGAACCACAAACGCGTGGTTTTCACGCAGGCCGGGTAGTTGGCCGCTTCGGTCAGGCCGAGGATAAACCGGCAGACCATGAAGCCGACGGCCGATGTCGCCAGACCGTGGGCACCGGTGGCCAGGCTCCAGAGCAGCACCGCGCAGAAGAACACGCGCTTCACGCCGACCCGGTCGATCAGGCGTCCCTGCAGGACGAAGCCGATCGCGTAGCCGACCTGAAACCAGAAGTTGATGTTGGCGTAATCCATCGCCGTCCAGCTCATTTCCTTGGCAAGAATGGGCTGCATGACGCCGAGGGCGGCGCGGTCGATGTAGTTCAGGGTCGTGGCGAAAAACACCAGCGCCAGCATGCCCCAACGGGTCTTGCCGACGGCCATGGCGCCGCGGATCTTGTCGCCGATGCCACCCGTGGCAGTGCTCATGGCCGGAGCCATGCGGGAAGTCTGTGAAGGAATCATTGTTCCACCCGTTTTTGAATTTGTTATGTGGTGTTGTTTGCACGCACTGCGACCGAAGGTTCATATCCGGACTCAATGTGGAGTCGATGGTGGGCAGTGGACGAAAAATCGTCAATTCGTCGAAACGCCATAGTGTTCGATAATCGCACGCAAAACTAACCGGCTGGTACACTTTAAATTGCTGCTGAAGACGATGCAGCCAATAATTTCCTCACGATAAAAAACGTACCTCTGCAGGCGCTGCCGAAGGCCGCGATCTTTGTTTGTGAAGATCAAAAGATCGCAGCCTTCGGCAGCTCCTACAGAGGCGCGTGACAAGACGATCCCCATCGGGAGTAGAAACATGCAGCGTTCCATTGCCACCGTTTCCCTGAGCGGCACCCTGCCGGAAAAGCTCGAAGCCATTGCCGCCGCCGGGTTCGACGGGGTCGAGATTTTCGAGAACGATCTTCTGTATTACGACGGCAGCCCGCGGGAAATCAGGCAGATGTGCGCTGACCTGGGGATCGCTATCACGCTGTTCCAGCCGTTTCGCGACTTCGAGGGCTGCCGGCGTGATCGGCTGGCGCGCAATCTGGAGCGGGCCGAGCGCAAGTTCGATTTGATGCAGGAACTGGGCACCGATCTGGTGTTGGTCTGCAGCAACGCCTCGGCGGACAGCATCGGCGATCAACAGATTCTCGTCGATGACCTGCTCCTGCTGGCCGAACGGGCCGGCGCGCGCGGGTTGCGCATCGGTTATGAAGCGCTGGCCTGGGGCCGGCACGTCAATACGTATCAACAGGTCTGGGACATCGTCCGTCAGGCCGATCATCCGGCGCTTGGCGTGCTGCTCGACAGCTTTCACACCTTGTCATTGAAAGGCGATCCAAGCGCGATCGCCGACATTCCCGGCGACAAGATCTTCTTCGTACAAATGGCCGACGCGCCGATCCTCGCCATGGATGTGCTGGAGTGGAGCCGGCATTTCCGCTGCTTCCCGGGGCAGGGTGAGTTCGATCTGCCCGGCTTCCTCGCACCGATCATCCAGAGCGGTTACACCGGTCCGTTGTCGCTGGAAATTTTCAACGACGGCTTCCGCGCCGCACCACCACGGGCGAATGCCGCCGATGGTCTGCGTTCGCTGCTGTACCTGGAAGAGAAGACCCGTCAGCGGCTGGAGCAGCAACCGACGCCGGTGGCCAACCGCGAAATCCTCTTCGAAACGCCACCGGCCAGCGAGTACAACGGCATTGAGTTTCTGGAGTTCGCTGTCGACGAAAGCCTCGGCGCCAAACTGAGCAACTGGCTGGAGCGCCTGGGCTTCGTCAAGGCCGGGCAGCACCGCTCCAAGAGCGTGAGCCTGTTGCGTCAGGGCGATATCAACCTGATCCTCAACGCCGAACCGTATTCGTTCGGCCACAGTTTCTTTGAGGCGCACGGCCCGTCGCTGTGCGCCACTGCCGTGCGGGTCAAGGACAGCGCCAGCGCCCTGGCCCGCGCCGTCGCCTACAAGGGCCAGCCCTATCGCGGCCTGGTCGGCCCCAACGAACTGGAACTGGCCGCGGTGCGTGCACCGGACGGCAGCCTGATTTATCTGGTGGATGAAGCGGCGGATGTCTATGGCACCGACTTCAATCTGCTGCCGAACGCTCAGGCCCGTGGCGGCCTCAAGCGCATCGATCACATGGCGATGGCACTGCCGGCCGACAGCCTCGACAGTTGGGTGCTGTTCTACAAGAGCCTGCTGGATTTCGAGGCCGACGATGAGGTGGTACTGCCCGATCCGTACGGGCTGGTGAAGAGCCGCGCGTTGCGCAGCCGCGACAGTTCGATCCGCTTGCCGCTGAATATTTCGGAGAACCGCAATACCGCGATCTCCCATGCGCTGTCGAGTTATCGCGGCTCGGGTGTGCATCACATCGCCTTCGATTGTGATGACATCTTCGCTGAAGTCAGTCGCGCCAAAGAGGCTGGCGTGCCGTTGCTGGATATTCCGCTCAACTATTACGACGACCTCGCTGCGCGCTTCGATTTCGACGATGAATTCCTCAGCGAACTGGCGTACTACAACGTGCTCTACGACCGCGATGCCCAGGGCGGTGAGCTGTTCCACGTTTATACCGAGCCGTTCGAGGGACGCTTCTTCTTCGAGATCATCCAGCGTAAAAACGGCTATGCCGGTTATGGTGCGGCGAACGTCGCGGTACGTCTGGCGGCGATGGCCAAATCACGCAGCGGCGCGGTGCGCCAGGCGAAGTTGTAGGAATTTCGTAAACGCGGGATTAAACACGGGCCGCGTGGCTTCCTTCACTGTGCAGCGCGGCCCATAATCGCCCACCTGTGCAGTGATGGCCGTGAGCCCGCAATGACAATGACTTCAGAACTCCCCGCCGCTCCCGTCGAATCCGGCATCGAGCCGCGCAAGAGTCGCAAGAACAACCCGGAAAAGACCCGCGAGAACATCCTGCAGGAGGCGATCGTCGAGTTCGTCCAGCAGGGTTTGTCCGGTGCCCGCGTTGACGCGATCGCCGAGCGTATCCATACCTCCAAACGCATGATCTATTACTACTTCGGCAGTAAGGAGCAGTTGTACGTCGAGGTGTTGGAGAAGCTTTACGGCGACATCCGCAGCACCGAAAACCGCCTGCACCTGGCCGAGTTGCCGCCAGTGGTGGCGATCCGCCGACTGGTGGAGTTCACCTTCGACCACCATGACCGCAACGTCGATTTCGTGCGCATCGTCTGCATCGAAAACATCCACAACGCCGAATTCGTGAAGCGTTCCGATGCGATCAAGGCGATGAACAATACGATCCTCGATTCGCTGGGCGAGATTTTGCGCCGCGGTGCTGAAGAAGGGGTGTTCCGCGCCGGGCTCGACGCGCTGGATGTGCACTTGCTGATCAGCTCGTTCTGCTTCTACCGCGTCTCGAACCGCCACACGTTCGGTGAGATCTTTCAGATCGACCTGCCGGACGAAAGCATCAAGCAGCGTCATCGCGAGATGATCTGCGAGTCGGTGTTGCGCTACTTGCAGCCCTGACAAGCAAAAGATCGCAGCCTTCGGCAGCTCCTACACAAGGCCCTGTAGGAGCTGCCGAAGGCTGCGATCTTTTGATCTTTTAAACGTTCATGCTTTGAAAATGCGCCAGCATCCGCTGTGCATCCGGCACCACGCCGCTGAACAGCTCAAACGCCTTCACCGCTTGAAACACCGCCATGTTGCCGCCGTCCAGCGTGCGGCAGCCCAAGGCGCGGGCGTTGCGCAGCAGTTCGGTTTCCAGCGGGAAGTACACGATCTCCGCGACCCACAATTGCTTGCGCAGCAACTCCACCGGCACGGGCATGCCCGGCAGTTTGGCCATGCCCATCGGCGTGGTGTTCACCAGACCATCGGCCTGGTTCAGCGTACTCGGCAGATCGTGCCCGGCCACCGCGCGACCTGAGCCGAAATGCTGGTTGAGGTTGTTCGCCAGACTCTCGGCGCGCTCGCGGTCGACGTCGAAAATACTCAGTTGCTGCACGCCTTCGCTCAACAGCGCATGGGCCACCGCCGCGCCTGCGCCACCGGCACCCATCTGCACGACACGCTCACGGGCGACATCTTGCAAGCCGCGACGAAAACCTTCGGCAAAACCCAGGCAATCGGTGTTGTGGCCGATGCGTTTGCCGTCCTTGAGCACCACGGTGTTGACCGCGCCGATGCCCCGGGCTTCCGGCGACAGTTCGTCGAGCAGCGGGATGATCGCCTGCTTGCACGGGAAGGTGATGTTCAGGCCGGTGTAGTTCATTCGCTCGGCGGCTTGCAGCAAGTCGGGCAGGGCATTGCTGTCGAGTTGCAACTGATCGAGGTCGATCAGCCGATAGAGATAGCGCAAGCCTTGGGCATCGCCTTCGTGTTCATGCAGGGATGGCGTGCGCGAGGCTTGAATGCCCGCACCGATCAGGCCAGCCAGTATTACCGGTTTACGGGTCATGCTGCGCGCCCCTTCAGTCGCTGACTGAAATGCTCCAGAGCCAGGCGATAGCCATGGCTGCCGAAGCCGCACATCACCGCCGTGGCGATGGCGGAGACGAACGAGTGATGGCGGAACGGCTCGCGGGCATGCACGTTGGACAGGTGCACTTCGATCACTGGCAACTCACTGGCGACCAAGGCGTCGCGGATCGCCACCGAGGTGTGCGTCCAGGCTGCCGGGTTGATCACGATCCCGGCGCAACGGCCGCGTGCCGCGTGAATCCAGTCGAGCAGTTCGCCTTCGTGATTGGTCTGGCGAAACTCCACGGCCAGGCCGAATTCTTCGGCGGCGCGCCCGCACAGGGCAGAGATATCGGCCAGGGTTTCGTGACCGTAGGTTGCCGGTTCACGGGTGCCGAGCAGGTTCAGGTTCGGGCCGTTGAGCACCAGAACGATAGGGGGCATGGGGGCAAACTCCACTTATTGTTTTTGGCTTGGGCTGAGGGTTTCAGCCTGTGGAGGTAAAATGTACCAGATGGTTACCTTGGTCAATTGAACGGCGTTGCCCTTGGCGCTTAGTGTTCGTTAATCGCACAAAACAAAAGATCGCAGCCTGCGACAGCTCCTACAGGAGGGTCGCATTCCAGAGGTAGGAGCTGCCGCAGGCTGCGATCTTTTGTGGCGTCCACAAAAAAGCCGTCAATCACGACGGCTTTCTCGCATCTGGCATTGGCCATCAACGCCGGGTCAGCAACACCCCGGACTCCATGTGATGCGTCCACGGGAACTGATCGAACATCGCGCAGCGGCTGATGCGGTGCGTGTCGTGCAGTTGGGCGATGTTGGCCGCCAGGGTTTCCGGGTTGCAGGAGATGTACAGGATGTTGTCAAAGCGCCGCGTCAGCTCGCAGGTGTCCGGGTCCATGCCGGCGCGCGGCGGGTCGACGAATACGCTGCCGAACTCGTAGCTCTTCAGGTCGATGCCCTGCAGGCGACGGAACGGGCGCACTTCGTTGAGTGCTTCGGTCAGCTCTTCGGCGGACAGCCGCACCAGCGTGACGTTATCCACAGCGTTTTCGCTGAGGTTGCTCAGTGCGGCGTTGACCGAGGTCTTGCTGATCTCGGTGGCCAGCACGTTGCGCACGCGGGTGGCGAGCGGCAGGGTGAAGTTGCCGTTGCCGCAATACAGCTCCAGCAGATCGTCAGGACGATCGCCCAGTGCTTCGTAGGCCCAGTTGAGCATCTTCTGGTTCACCGTGCCGTTGGGCTGGGTGAACGCGCCTTCCGGCTGACGGTAGCTGAAGGTGCGACCGCCGACGTCGAGTTTCTCCACCACGTAATCGTGGCCGATCACTTCGCGCTTGCCCTTGGAACGCCCGATGACGCTGACGTTGAGATCAGCCGCCAACTTCGACGCGGCCGCATGCCAGTGCTCGTCCAGCGGACGGTGATAGCACAGGGTAATCATCGCGTCGCCGGCCAGAGTGGTCAGGAATTCCACCTGGAACAGCTTGTGGCTCAGCGCCGCGCTGGCCTGCCACGCCGCCTTGAGCTGCGGCATCAACTGGTTGATGCGCAGGCTGGCAATCGGGAACTCTTCGATCAGGATCGGCGTGCGTTTGTCGTCCTGGGAGAACATCGCGTAGTGCCGTTCGCCGGCCTCGCGCCACAGGCGAAATTCTGCGCGCAGGCGGAAGTTCTGCAGCGGCGAGTCGAACACGGTTGGCTCTGGCGCATCGAACGGGGCCAGCAGGTCACGCAAACGCGTGACCTTGTCTTCGAGTTGAGTGGCGTAGGCCTGGGAATCGAATGTCATGCGTTGAACCAACCCAACTTGATCACGAACAGAATCGACAGAATCACCAGCGCCGGGTTCAGCTCACGGGCGCGCCCCGACAGCAGTTTGATCACGGTCCAGGCGATGAAACCGAAGGCGATGCCGTTGGCGATCGAGTAAGTGAACGGCATCGCCAGCGCGGTGACCACGACCGGTGCGGCAACGGTGATGTCTTCCCAGTCTATTTCCGCCAGGCCCGAGGTCATCAGCACGGCGACGAACAGCAGCGCCGGTGCGGTGGCGAACGCCGGAACGCTGGCCGCCAGTGGCGAGAAGAACAGCGCCAACAGGAACAGGATCGCCACAACGATCGCTGTCAGACCGGTACGGCCGCCGGCACTCACGCCCGCAGCGGATTCGATGTAGCTGGTGGTGGTCGAAGTACCCAGCAGCGAACCGGCCATCGCCGCGGTGCTGTCGGCGATCAGTGCACGACCCATTTTCGGCATGTGGCCGTCCTTGCCCATCAGGCCGGCGCGCTTGGCGACGCCGATCAGGGTGCCGGAGTTGTCGAACAGGTCGACGAACAGGAAGGCGAAGATCACGCTGACCAGACCGATGTCCAGGGCGCCCTTGATGTCCAGTTGCATGAAGGTCGGGGCCAGCGAAGGTGGCATCGAGGTCACGCCGCCGAACGGGGTGAAGCCCATGGCGATGGAAATGATGGTCACCGCCAGAATGCCGATCAGCACCGCGCCGCGCACTTTCAGTGCTTCGAGAGCGACGATCAGGGCGAAGCCGAGGGTGGCGAGGATCGGGGCCGGGGCTTTCAGGTCACCGAGGCCGACCATGGTCGCCGGGTTGCTGACCACGATACCGGCGTTATGCAGGGCGATCAGCGCCAGGAACAGGCCAATACCGGCGGCAATGGCCGAGCGCAGCGGTAGCGGGATGCTGTTGATGATCCATTCGCGGATGCGGAAGATCGACAGCAGGAAGAAGCACACCGCCGAGATGAACACCGCGCCCAGCGCCACTTGCCAGGTGTGGCCCATGTGCAGCACCACGGTGTAAGTGAAGAACGCATTCAGGCCCATGCCCGGGGCGAGGGCGATCGGGTAGTTGGCGATCAGGCCCATGATGGTCGAGCCGATGGCGGCTGCCAGACAGGTGGCGACGAACACCGCGCCCTTGTCCATGCCGGTCTCGCCGAGAATGCTCGGGTTGACGAACAGAATGTAGGCCATGGCCAGGAAAGTCGTGACGCCCGCCAGAATCTCGGTCCGCACGTTGGTGTTGTGTGCCTTGAGTTGAAACAGCCTTTCCAGCATGTCTGCTCCCCGTGGCGCGCGTTGCGCCGTGAATGTATCGACCTCAACAGCAAAGCACAGACCGTCGCAAGCGCCTGGGAATTTGTGGTGGGCCGGAAAAAGCCGCGCATCATACCAGCAGCGTGAGGAATATGGCGGTTGTTGGTGCCGAACGTCGTCGAAGTTTTGTAGCAGGGTTATCTGCGCCATACTGCGCGCTGAATTTTTCGGGGAAACGCGATCACATGGGCAAGCGCTGGATGCAGGCTTTCGGGTTAATGGCAGGGCTGATGGCCGGGTCGACGGCGGTGCTGGCAGCCTCGGCGCCACCGTTGACTGAGGTGAAAGTGATCAAGGTCCAGTCGCCGGCCTGTGGCCTGGAAGACATTGGCGATAACCAGCCGCAAACCCAATGTAATCACAGCGGGCCGAGTATCAAGGTGTATGTCCTGGAAATCGGCTATGGCCAGAACCAGCCACACGCCACGCTGGACGGTTTTGAAGTGAATGGCACCCGCGCCCCGGTGTGCGCTTTCGATACCGGCAATCTGACCGAATGCACCCCCGGCAGCAAAACGGTCGGCTCGCTGTATACCTTCGATCTGGCGGGCAAGCAGGAAGGCACGTTCAGCTTCAGCAACACCTCGATCAACGCGCCACGCAACACGATGTCGACCCAGCTTTACATCAAGTAACGGCTGTCAGCAAACAGGCAGGGCAAAGCTGACTACGCTTTAAAGATCACTCAGCGGATAGCGCCCATGACCTTTAGAGCCCTGATTACCCTCGCCGAGGGCATCGATGATCTGCACAGCGTGACCCTGATCGACGTGCTGCGCCGCGCCGGCATTGAAGTGGTGGCGGCCAGCATCGAAGGCCGGCGCATGCTGACCTGCGCACGCGGTACGCGCCTGACGGCGGACGGCATGCTGGTCGATGTACTGGCGCAGACGTTTGACCTGATCGTCCTGCCCGGCGGGGTTGTCGGTTCTCAACATTTGGCGGCGCCTCAGCCGCTGCAACAATTGCTCAAGGACCAGGCCAGCGCCGGACGCCTGTTCGCCGCCATCGCCGAAGCCCCGGCCATCGCCCTGCAAGCCGCTGGCGTATTACGCCAGCGACGCATGACTTGCCTGCCAAGTGTCAGTCACCAGTTGTCGGGCTGTACGTTTGTTGATCAACCGGTGGTGGTCGACGGCAATTGCATCACCGCCCAGGGCTCCGGCGCCGCACTGGCGTTTGCCCTGACGCTGGTCGAGCAACTTGGTGGCAAGGCGTTGCGGGCGAAAGTGGCGGGGGAAATGTTGGTGTGATGGCTTCAGGCGTGGGCAGCGATAGGCGTAATGGCGGGTTGCTCCCGATGCTCTGCTTGCCACAGATCGTAATCGGTTTGAACGCCTAGCCACACACGCGCCTTGCCAATACCTGCTCGCTCCAGCCTTACTGCCAGATCCGGGCTGATCGGTGCATGGCCGTGCAATACGCGGGAAAGATGAGGGCGGGCGAAGCCCAGATGTCGGGCCAATTCACTCACGCTGATACCTAACTCTGGCAAGACATCCATGAGCAGTGTTTCACCGGGGTGTGGCGGGTTGTGCATGGGCATGAGCCTGCCTCCTGTCAGTGGTAGTCCAGATAATCGACCCATTCGATGTCCGAACCGACAAAACGAAAGATAACCCGCCAGTTGCCTGAAACACTGAGCGACCAATATTCGGACAGTTCACCCTTCAGTGGATGCAGGCGCCAACCCGGCAGATCAAGGTCTGCGGGAAGTGCTGCGCGATCCATGAACTGCAGCATACGCGCCAGCCGTTTTGCGTGATCGGCGCGAATTCCGCGGGTCGAACCTGTTTCATAGAAACCACGAAGGCCTTTGTGCTGAAAGGATTTGATCATGGCGGCGAGTGTAAGGCGATACATTACACTCTGTGCGGTAACTATGTACCGCACCTTTTCGATCAATTTGTGCTTGGCGTGTTGATTTCGCTGATGTGCCTCAGACCTTCACCTCTTCCACCGGCACATGCATCCGGTCGCGTTTGGCCAGGGTCGGGAACAGTTTGATCCACGTCCCGGTGACCACCAGCGTGCCGATCCCGCCCATCACTACAGCCGGGACGGTGCCGAACCAGTGCGCGGTGAGGCCGGATTCGAATTCGCCGAGCTGATTCGAGGCGCCGATGAACAGGCCGTTCACCGCGCTGACCCGGCCGCGCATTTCGTCCGGGGTTTCCAGTTGCACGAAGGAGGCGCGGATCACCATGCTGATCATGTCCGCCGCGCCGAGCACCACCAGCACCGCCAGTGAGAACCAGAACGAGGTCGACAGGCCGAAGGCGATGGTCGCCACGCCGAAGACGCCGACGGCGGTGAACATCACGCGACCGACATTGCGCTCGACGGCGAATCGCGCCAGAAACAGCGACATCCCCAGCGCGCCGACCGCCGGCGCCGAACGCAGCAGGCCCAGGCCCCACGGCCCGGTGAGCAGAATGTCCTTGGCGAACACCGGCAGCAACGCGGTGGCGCCGCCCAGCAGCACGGCGAACAGGTCCAGTGAGATCGCTCCGAGAATGTCCGGACGGCTGCGAATGAAACGGATGCCCGCCAGCAACGAGTCGAGCGTGGCTTTGCCTTTGTTCAATGGCGTCTGTCGCGCGGGCAGGTTGAGCATCAAGGTGCAGGCGATGACGTAAAGCAACACCGTCGGGCCGTAGACCCAGACACTGCCAAACGCGTAAAGCAAGCCACCGAGGGCCGGGGCGACGATGGTGGCTGATTGTTGAGCCGATTGCGCTGCGGCGACCGCCCGTGGAAGCAGGGCGCTGGGCACGATACTTGGCAGCAGCGCCTGGGTGGTCGGCAGCTCGAAGGAGCGCGCGCCGCCGAGCAGGAAGGCGAGGACGAAGATCATTTCCCGGGTCACGTGATCGGTCGCACTGCCGATGGCCAGTGCCAGGGCAATCAACGCCTGCAACGACTGGCAGATCGCCGCGACCCGGCGCCGGTCATAGCGGTCGGCGACGTGACCGGTGTGCAGCATGAACAGCACCCGTGGCGCGAATTCCACCAGACCGACCAGACCCAGGTCGAGCACGTTGCCGGTCAACTGATACAGATTCCAGCCGATCGCCACCGTGAGCATCTGAAAGCCACTGGCGGTGAAGATCCGGGCGAACCAGAACGCGAGAAACGGACGATGGTGACGTAACAGCAGGGGCTCTTGGCTGGGCATCTGAAGGCAGGTCTGGCTCGGGGCGGAGGGGTGAGGTTATCACCAGTCTGTAACAGGAAGTTGCCATGACGAAAAATTTAGTTAGCCAGACATCTATCTCCGGACTGGATGCCGATCCCCCTGTGGCGAGGGGATTCATCCCCGATCGACTGCGTAGCAGTCGTAAAAACTGCCGACACGACCAAAAGGCAGTGTGTATTGTGTATTGGAGGGGGGCCGCTTCGCCGCCCATCGGGGATGAATCCCCTCCCTACAGGTCGTGCCGCTCTGGGACATGTATTTCAGAGCGTTGCCCAGGCGCTGAGGCAACTTGTCACGCGGCAAACGACCACGCCGTTCTTCGTCGGAAATGGGACTACTCTTTTAACGTTGCTTGATCCAGATCAAGACCCTCCCGGGCCATGGTCTGGTGGCCCGACGGCCAGACTCCCTGCGTTGCGATGGTTATTAAAAAAGAACGAATCAGAATTCGCCGCACTCGATATCCGTGGGGGCAGTAGGTGCAGGGGCCACAAGCCCCATCGCCGGTATTACCTGACAGAGGAAGACTTATGTTCGGTTTAGAGGCGCTCGATCTCGCCCGAATTCAGTTCGCATTCACCATCTCGTTCCACATCCTGTTCCCGGCCATCACCATTGGTCTGGCGAGCTACCTGGCGGTGCTCGAAGGGCTGTGGTTGAAAACCCATAACGACACTTACCGAGACCTGTACCACTTCTGGTCGAAGATCTTTGCCGTCAACTTCGGCATGGGTGTGGTCTCTGGTCTGGTCATGGCCTACCAGTTTGGTACCAACTGGAGCCGTTTCTCGGACTTCGCCGGTTCCGTCACCGGACCGTTGCTGACCTATGAGGTGCTCACGGCGTTCTTCCTTGAGGCCGGTTTCCTCGGGGTGATGCTGTTCGGCTGGAACAAGGTCGGACGAAAACTGCACTTTTTCTCCACGGTGATGGTGGCGATCGGCACGCTGATTTCGACGTTCTGGATTCTCGCGTCCAACAGCTGGATGCAGACGCCGCAAGGCTTCGAGATTGTCAATGGTCAAGTGATCCCGACCGACTGGCTGGCCATCGTGTTCAACCCGTCGTTCCCGTATCGCCTGATGCACATGGCGACGGCAGCGTTCGTCGCCACGGCGTTCTTCGTCGGCTCGTCGGCGGCCTGGCACTTGCTGCGCGGCAGGGACAACCCGGCGATCCGCACCATGCTGTCGATGGCGATGTGGATGGCACTGATCGTCGCGCCGATCCAGGCGGTGATCGGCGACTTCCACGGCCTCAACACCCTTGAGCACCAGCCGGCGAAAATCGCCGCGATCGAAGGCCATTGGGAGAATAAAGGCAACGAAGCGACCCCGTTGATCCTGTTCGGCTGGCCGGACATGAAAGAAGAGAAAACCAAATTCGCCGTGGAGATCCCGTACCTCGGCAGCCTGATCCTGACTCACTCGCTGGACAAGCAGGTGCCGGCGCTCAAGGAGTTCCCGCCTGAAGACCGGCCGAACTCGACCATCGTGTTCTGGTCGTTCCGGGTCATGGTCGGCCTCGGTTTCCTGATGATCTTTACCGGTCTGTGGAGCCTGTGGCTGCGCAAGCGCGACACGCTCTACACCTCGCGCCCGTTCCTGTATCTGGCGTTGTGGATGGGGCCGTCCGGCCTGATCGCGATCCTCGCCGGCTGGTTCACCACCGAGATCGGTCGCCAGCCGTGGGTGGTCTACGGGCTGATGCGCACGGCGGATGCTTCGTCCAATCACAGCTTCATGCAGATGAGCATCACCCTGATCATGTTCGTCGTGGTGTATTTCGCGCTGTTCGGTGCGGGGCTCGGCTACATGATGCGTCTGGTGCGCAAAGGGCCGAAAACCGACGAAGGCAAGGAAACCAACGAAGGTGGTCCTGGCCAGAAACGCACACCGGCGCGGCCGTTGTCCGCCGCCGATGACGAAGGCGCCGACGCTGACTCGCCGCGCAGCCTGGAAAAGGAGATTTGACTCATGGGTATTGATCTTCCGCTGATCTGGGCCGTGATCATCATCTTCGGCATCATGATGTACGTGGTCATGGACGGTTTCGACCTGGGGATCGGGATTCTCTTCCCGTTCATCCCGGGCAAGACCGACCGTGACGTGATGATGAACACTGTCGCCCCGGTGTGGGACGGCAATGAAACCTGGCTGGTATTGGGGGGCGCGGCATTGTTTGGCGCGTTCCCGCTGGCCTATTCGGTGGTGCTGTCGGCGCTGTACCTGCCGCTGATCTTCATGCTGATCGGCCTGATTTTCCGCGGCGTGGCGTTCGAGTTCCGCTTCAAGGCCAAGGACGACAAACGTCACCTGTGGGACAAGGCGTTCATCGGCGGTTCAGTGGCAGCGACGTTCTTTCAGGGCGTGGCACTCGGGGCATTCATCGACGGTTTGCCGGTGGTTAATCGGCAATACGCCGGCGGTTCACTGGACTGGCTGACACCGTTCACCCTGTTCTGCGGCGCCGCGCTGGTGGTGGCCTATGCCTTGCTCGGTTGTACCTGGTTGATCATGAAGACCGAAGGCAAGTTGCAGGAGCAGATGCACAACCTGGCGCGGCCGCTGGCGTTCGTGCTGCTCGCTGTGATCGGTATCGTCAGCCTGTGGACGCCGCTGGCGCATCCGGAAATTGCCACTCGCTGGTTCAGCATGCCGAATCTGTTCTGGTTCATGCCGGTGCCGATTCTGGTGCTGGTCACCCTGTACGGGCTGATCCGCGCGGTGGCACGCAACGCCAACTACATGCCGTTCCTGCTGACCCTGGTGCTGATTTTCCTCGGTTACAGCGGTCTGGGCATCAGCCTGTGGCCGAACATCGTGCCGCCGTCGATCTCGATCTGGGACGCCGCCGCACCGCCGCAAAGCCAGGGCTTCATGCTGGTCGGTACGCTGTTCATCATCCCGTTCATCCTGGGTTATACCTTCTGGAGCTACTACGTGTTCCGCGGCAAGGTCACCCATGAAGACGGTTACCACTAGACTGCCGCCCCGCACACCTGTGGGAGCGAGCCTGCTCGCGATGGCGTCCCTGACGACGTCATCGCCTGATGGAGGAACGATGCAATGAACGGCAAACATTCCCTGCACGAGATTGAAGAAGCCGAAAAAAAGCCGCTGTGGCAGCGGCTCGGCTGGTTGGCCCTGATCTGGATCGGTAGCGTCGGCGCGCTGTTCATTGCCGCCAGTCTGATGCGCCTGTTCATGAGCGCGGCCGGCCTGACCACACACTGAGACATCCCGTCCCGTTGCCCTTGGGCACGGTTTTATGACCCTCTGTACCGCGGAGGGTTTTTTTTGCCTGATGGTTTACTTGCGGGCTTTGAGAATCACGAATTTCGGCGTGGCCGCCACTTGCTCAACGCCACGGAACAGCCGCGCCAGCTTGCTGTGATAACCCAGGTGCCGGTTGCCGACGATGTACAACGCACCGCCCACCACCAGTGCCTCGCGGGCCTGCTGGAACATGCGCCAGGCGAGGAAATCGCCGACCACTTGCTGTTGATGGAACGGCGGATTGCACAGCACCACGTCCAGCGATTGCGGCTCCTGCCCGGCCAGACCATCGCCGGCGCGCACGATCACTTCGCGTTCGCCGAGCGCGGCGCGCCAGTTCTCCGCAGCCGATTGCACGGCCATGAACGATTCGTCGACCAGCGTGTAGTATGCGTCAGGGTTGCGCAGCGCGCTGGCGATGGCCAGTACGCCGTTCCCGCAGCCAAGGTCGGCGACCCGGGCGCTGCCAAGGTTTTTGGGCAGGTGCGGGAGAAAGGCCCGGGTGCCGATATCCAGACCTTCACGGCAGAACACGTTGGCGTGGTTGAGCAATTCGATGGCCGGCTCGTCGAGCTGGTAGCGTGAAGGGTAGGGCGAGGTCGCCGGGGCTTTGGCTTCGGGTGTCGCGATCAGCAGGCGAGCCTTTTTTACCGCCAGTGAAGCGTGTACCGGGCCAATGTAACGCTCCAGCAGATCACCGGCGGCGCGCGGCAAGTGTTTGACCATGGCCGCTGCCACCACTTCGGCGCCGGGGGCCAGTTGCCCTTGCAGACGGATCAGTTGCTCTTCCAGCAGTGCGAGCGTCTTGGGGACGCGGATCAATACCTTGTCGAACGGCCCTGTCAACGGCTCACTCGCCGCAATCCCTCGCACGGCATCAAATGCCAGGCCGTTGCGTACCAGGTTCTTTTCCAGCCCCTGGAACGCGAGAAACGAATCGCCGCTGCTGCTGACCTGAACCTTGCCCGCCAGACTCGCCGCCAAGGCCCCGAAGCTGTCATTGAGTACCAATACCCGAGTGTCTGCCGCCGGTTGTTGCGCGGCCAGATGATTGAGCAGGTACTCGTCAGCCGCATCGAACGCTTGCAGCGGTTCATTCTGCTGCTCAGGCTGGCGGATCAGGTCGAGTTGGGCGAAGGGCGTGTCGAGCAAAGGCATGGGGCGGGGACTCTGATTAATCAACGGGTGGCCCGCTGCCTTGGGCATAGCGCGGCGGAACCGTCCGAGTGGACTGCGGCGTGCAGTGCACGTCATCACTCAGGAAGGTCACAAATGGTACGTTTTTTTCCGGCCGATTGCCCGCGGGATTTAGTGTTAACTGGCGCTGAGCAGGCCCAATTGCTGGGCGGCAGAGACCGCTGAGATTTTGTTGCAAACGTCGAGTTTCAGGATGATGTTCTGCACGTGATAGTTCACCGTTCGCTCGCTCAAACAGAGGATCCTGGCGATCTCATAGGCTGTCTTGCCAACGGCCGACAGCTTCAACACTTCCAGCTCCCGCGGCGACAGATGGGGTCGGGCTGGTTTTTCCGGTGGTTTGGGCAGGTTTCTGGCAAACAGATTACTAAGATGACTGGTCGCGTAAAACATGTAGCCAAAATGCTCGTACAACTCGAGTGGGCTTAGCGGACCATTTTTTCTGCACAGACTCAGTGTGCTGCACAACCCGGTGGCGTCATGGTGGAACGACTGCGACCAGCCGTGCCGCAAACCGTGTTTCTGCTGAGCGCTCCACAATGCTGGCGTCTGCGAGAACAACGCTTCGCTCCAGACAATGGGCTGCATGGATTGGCTGCAATGCGTAACTATCGGGTCGATTTTGCTGTAGCTTTCCTGTTCATAAAGTTTGTTCCATTGCGTGGGGTAGTTATTGATTTGCAAGGCTTTAAAGTCGGCGTTCCGATTGTTTGATGTCAAAGAGATGGCACAAAAGTTGAAGCCTATGTTTTGAGCGAATCTCAGCAGGATCGGATAAGCAGTCTCTATTTCTCTCGCGAAAGTCAGTTGCTTTAATTGCGACTCCTTCCACATTTCCATCACAAACGCTCCGTGAAATCGTTTTTACGCGCTGGGCTTTTTGGATCCAATGAATCCATCACGCAACCGAGTTTAGGACATGTCCTACAGTTGGCGTTGAACTTTTTTGCTCTTTGCAGAGAAGTTTGATTGCAAGAATGTTATTAGCCCGGAGTAGAGCGTTGTATTCAATGTGTCATTCAATTTCAGATTGAAATCTGAAAATTTCTCCATTGGTGTATCTGAGTTTGTGTCTCATTGGGTTCGCTAGCTAAATGAAAAGACATTACAAAAACAGTGGTGTTTACAGTGTCAGTTTGCGCGAAACTGTCTGGGTTCTTTACAGTGGAGTGGCCCATGACTGTCAGTGCAGAAAAGTTTACTGCCCAGACCTTGCTCGACGTGCAGCCCTTGACCCCCAGCCTGTTCACGTTGCGCACTACGCGCGATACAGGTTTCAGGTTCCGCGCAGGACAATTCGCGCGCCTGGGCGTGACCAAGGCGGATGGCAGCACGGTGTGGCGTGCCTACTCGATGGTTTCTTCACCCTTCGACGAGTTTCTCGAGTTCTTCTCTATCGTGGTGCCGGGTGGCGAATTCACCAGCGAACTGAACCGGTTGCAGGTC
Organism: Pseudomonas sp. Y5-11; assembly: GCF_022368695.1. Taxonomy (NCBI): domain Bacteria; kingdom Pseudomonadati; phylum Pseudomonadota; class Gammaproteobacteria; order Pseudomonadales; family Pseudomonadaceae; genus Pseudomonas; species Pseudomonas sp. Y5-11. Next base: position 6,258,496 of record NZ_CP058974.1, on the reverse strand, counting down.
GGCGATACCGTGCTGGTGGAGCGCCAGGCCTTTGGTTACCTGACGCTGGATCGTTTTGTCGACGGCCGGGATCTGTGGCTGTTATCCACAGGGACCGGCGTGGCACCGTTTCTGTCGATCCTGCAGGACTTCGAAGTGTGGGAGCGTTTCGAGCGAATTATTCTGGTGTACAGCGTGCGCGAGGCTAGGGAGCTGGCCTATCAATCATTGATCGCTGAGCTTTCCACACGTGATTACCTGGCAGAGCATGCCCATAAATTACGGTTCATCCCCACGGTTACCCGCGAACAAGGGCCTGGCGCCTTGCACGGTCGCATCACCACGTTGATCGAAAGCGGCGAACTGGAACGTGAAGCCGGCGTGAAACTGACCCCTGAGCACTCGCGTGTCATGCTGTGCGGCAATCCGCAGATGATCGATGACACCCGCGCGTTGCTGAAGAAACGCCACATGAGCCTGAGCCTGACGCGGCGGCCCGGTCAGGTGGCGGTGGAAAATTACTGGTAAAAAAAACGGCGCCATCAGGCGCCGTTTTCATTCATGAAACCGTCAAGGCCGATTGTTCTGCGCCTTGAGCAGATCGCGGATCTCGCCGAGCAACTCTTCTTCCTTGGTTGGAACCGGCGGCAGGGAAGGGGCTACGGCTTCTTCGCGTTTCAGGCGGTTGATGGCTTTGACACCCATGAAAATCGCAAAAGCAACGATCACGAAGTCCAGAACGCTCTGGATGAATTTGCCGTAAGCCAGTACCACGGCAGGGGCGTTACCCTCGGCGGCTTTCAACGTGATGGCCAGATCACTGAAGTCCACCCCACCGATCAACAGGCCGATTGGCGGCATGATCACGTCGCCGACAAACGATGAAACGATTTTGCCGAAGGCTGCACCGATGATGATACCGACGGCCATGTCGACCACATTGCCTTTGACCGCGAAGGCCTTGAACTCACTTAGCACGCCCATAGGTTATTTCCTTGTTACAGATGAGTTTGGTGTACGCAGTGTAAATCAGCAAAACGCGTCCTGCGCGAAACACCTTCTTACAATGCCCGTTTTTATCGACACATGAATCAACGATTAGTTTGCAAAGTGCCACTAATCGCGCGCGAAATACGCCGTAAATCGCTGATCGCAAAGCCATTTTTTTCAATCGTCGAGTTACGAACTTTCTATTTATGTTCACCGCCATAGCCCTCTAGCCTCTGGTTTGCGCACCTGGATGCGCCCAAAAAACCAGAGGAACCTGATATGAATTCCACTCTTGGACTGGGGGCTTTTCCCCATCGCCGTACTTTCGGCGTGCTCGCCGCCAGCTTGCTGACCTTCTCCGTGCACGCTGCACCCCTGACCCGGGATAACGGTGCCGCGGTCGGCGACAACCAGAATTCGCAGACTGCCGGTGCCACCGGTCCGGTGTTGCTGCAGGATGTGCAACTGATCCAGAAGCTCCAGCGTTTTGACCGTGAGCGCATTCCCGAGCGCGTGGTGCATGCCCGCGGCACCGGGGCTCACGGGACCTTCACCGTGACTAACGACCTCAGCGATTTGAGCAAGGCCAAAGTATTCGCCGCCGGCCAGGTCACACCGGTGTTCGTGCGTTTCTCCGCCGTGGTGCATGGCAACCACTCACCGGAAACCTTGCGCGATCCACGGGGTTTTGCCACCAAGTTCTACACCGCCGATGGCAACTGGGATCTGGTGGGCAACAACTTCCCGACGTTCTTCATCCGCGACGCGATCAAGTTCCCGGACATGGTTCATGCCTTCAAGCCCGATCCGCGTACCAACCTGGACGATGACTCGCGTCGTTTCGACTTCTTCTCCCACGTGCCGGAAGCGACCCGCACGCTGACCGAGTTGTATTCCAATTCGGGTACTCCGGCCAGTTATCGCGAGATGGACGGTAATGGCGTGCATGCCTACAAGTTGGTGAACGCCAAGGGCGAAGTGCACTACGTGAAGTTTCACTGGAAAAGTTTGCAGGGCATCAAAAACCTGACACCTGAACAAGTCGAGAAAGTTCAGGGCAAGGATTACAGTCATATGACTAATGATCTGGTCAGCCATATTAACAAGGGTGATTTCCCGAAATGGGACTTGTACATCCAAGTGCTAAATCCGCAAGATTTGTCCAAGTTTGATTTCGATCCATTGGACGCTACCAAGATCTGGCCAAATGTTCCTGAGCGAAAAGTTGGACAAATGGTGTTGAACCGTAATCCGGCCAATGTGTTCCAGGAAACCGAACAAGTTGCGATGGCCCCGGCCAATGTTGTGCCGGGTATCGAACCTTCGGAAGATCGTTTGTTGCAGGGCCGGGTATTTTCTTATGCCGATACGCAAATGTATCGCTTAGGTGCCAATGCCCTGCAACTACCGATCAATGCGCCGAAAGTTGCGGTCAACAATGGCAATCAGGACGGTGCGCTGAACTTCGGTGCTACGCAGTCTGGCGTGAACTATCAGCCAAGCCGCCTGCAACCGCGTGAAGAGCCGCAAAGCGCGCGTTACAGCCAGCTGGCGCTGTCCGGCAGCACCCAGCAGGCGAAGATTCAGCGCGAGCAGAACTTCAAGCAGGCCGGTGATCTGTATCGCTCGTTCAGCCAGCAGGAGCGTCAGGACCTGATCGCCAGTTTCGGCGGCTCGCTGGCGACCACCGATGACGAGAGCAAGCACATCATCCTGTCCTTCCTTTATAAGGCCGACCCGGAATACGGCACCGGCGTGACCAAAGTGGCCAAGGGTGACTTGAGCCGGGTCAAGGCGCTGGCAGCGAAACTGGTCGACTGATCTCGACGCCATGCAACGCGGGGCCTGATGCAGGCCCCGTTCTGCCCCAGGAGAGCATTTATGCGTCCCTTCCTTTTACTGTTGCTCGGTTGCTGGTCATTGACTGCGGTGGCCGAACAGAACCCCGAGGCGATCAAGGCCCAGTTGCAGGATTACTACTTCGATGCCGCCCGGCGTGGTGATGTGCCGATGCTCGAGACCTTCATCGAGTCCGGTTATTCCCTCGATACCCGCGACAGCAAGGGCTACACCGCACTGATTCTGGCGGCGTATCACGGCCAGGGGGCGGCAGTTGAGCAATTGCTGGCGGCGGGGGCGGATGCCTGCGCGCAGGACCAGCGCGGCAACACGGCGCTGATGGGCGCGATTTTCAAGGGCGAGATGCAGATCGCCCGGCGACTGATGGCCACCGATTGCAGCCCGGATCAACGCAACGGCGCCGGCCAGACTGCGGCGATGTACGCCGGGTTGTTCAAGCGCATCGAACTGCTCGACGCGCTCAAGGCCAAGGGCGCCGACCTCAATGCCGAGGATCCGCTGGGCAATAGCGCCGCGCGTCTGGCCAACGGCGAAATCCGCACCGCCGTGCCGCGCTGAGCGGTGGCTGCGTTATCATCGCGGTTTTTGCCGGGGGATCCAGATGGCCAAGGCCAAGCGCATGTACGGCTGCACCGAATGCGGCGCAACCTTTCCCAAATGGGCGGGCCAGTGCGGCGAGTGCGGCGCCTGGAACACCCTGACCGAAACCATGATCGAGAGCGGCGGCGCCACGGCGCCCACCGGGCGTACCGGCTGGGCCGGGCAGCAGGCGCAGATCAAGACTCTGGCCGAAGTCAGCATCGAAGAGATTCCGCGTTTCTCTACCGCGTCCGGAGAGCTGGACCGGGTCCTGGGTGGCGGTCTGGTCGACGGCTCGGTGGTATTGATCGGCGGTGACCCGGGCATCGGCAAGTCGACGATCCTGTTGCAGACACTGTGCAACCTCGCCAAGAGCATGCCGGCGCTGTACGTCACCGGCGAAGAATCCCAGCAACAAGTGGCCATGCGTGCGCGTCGTCTCGGACTGCCGCAGGATCAACTGCGGGTGATGACCGAAACCTGCATCGAAACCATCATCGCCACCGCCCGCCAGGAAAAGCCCAAGGTGATGGTGATCGACTCGATTCAGACCATTTTCACCGAACAGCTGCAATCTGCTCCGGGTGGCGTATCTCAAGTGCGTGAGAGTGCGGCGTTGCTGGTGCGGTATGCCAAGCAGAGCGGCACGGCGATTTTTCTCGTCGGCCACGTCACCAAGGAAGGCGCGCTCGCCGGCCCGCGAGTTCTGGAGCATATGGTCGATACCGTGCTGTATTTCGAAGGCGAATCGGACGGGCGTTTGCGTTTGCTGCGGGCGGTGAAAAACCGTTTCGGCGCGGTCAACGAACTCGGCGTGTTCGGCATGACCGACAAGGGCCTGAAAGAAGTCTCCAACCCTTCGGCGATTTTTCTCACCCGTGCCCAGGAGGAAGTCCCGGGCAGCGTAGTCATGGCCACGTGGGAAGGCACCCGGCCGATGCTGGTGGAAGTCCAGGCGCTGGTGGATGACAGCCATCTGGCCAACCCGCGTCGGGTTACGCTGGGTCTGGATCAGAACCGTTTGGCGATGTTGCTGGCGGTATTGCACCGCCACGGCGGCATTCCGACTCACGATCAGGACGTGTTCCTCAACGTGGTCGGCGGGGTGAAGGTGCTGGAAACCGCGTCCGACCTGGCCTTGATGGCGGCGGTGATGTCGAGCCTGCGCAACCGGCCGTTGCCGCATGATCTGTTGGTGTTTGGCGAAGTCGGTTTGTCCGGCGAGGTGCGTCCGGTGCCGAGTGGGCAGGAGCGCTTGAAGGAAGCGGCCAAGCATGGCTTCAAACGCGCGATCGTGCCCAAAGGCAATGCGCCGAAAGAGGCGCCGGCGGGGCTGCAGATCATTGCCGTGACCCGCCTCGAACAGGCGCTCGACGCACTGTTCGAATAGCTGCCATTCCCTTGATTGAATGAAAACCTGTGGTGAGGGGATTTATCCCCGATGGGCTGCGCAGCAGACCCGAATTTATCAGGGCCGCTCCGCGCCCCCTCGGGGATAAATCCCCTCACCACACGGTTGTTTCCACAGATCGATTTGGGGGCTAGATTTCGATCAGTGCGCCCAGTTCGCGTTCAAGCTCGGCTTCGTCAGCCAGGTTGAGCTCGATCAACCGCCGCAAGCGCTGGATCGATTCCAGGCTGATATGCCGGCAGACAAACCCCAGTTGCCCGTGATCCTCATGGGCCAGATGCACATCCATCTGGATATCCACGTCATCGCTCAGATGAATGTCGACGAAGAAATCCTGTTCCTTGTCCCCGAGCCAAGGCTCCGGCCGCTCGATCAGCAGCCCCTTGAGGGACAGATCGATCAACTTCACCGGCCATATGAATTGGCCCTGACTCAGCTCGGTTCTGGCATCGAACGCAATACGTTTGAAGCGACGGCGATTGGCTGGGTGTTCGCTCATGGCGCAATCCTCGGAAGCGTTCGCTGACTATAGACCCGACCGGCGGGTGACTGCCAATCGACAAGGCGTCTAGACCAACGTCGGGGTATGGCCTTTGGCGCCGTAAGCGCTAAACTCGGGGTGGCTGTCTTTCTTGTCCACCCTGGCTGGAATAATAAAATGAAAAATAATAATAGCCTGCTACGCCACTTACCCTGGCTAGTGCTGGCAATCGTAGGAGCGTGCGCCCTGGGCGTAGTGGCATTGCGCCGAGGAGAGGCGATCAACGCCTTGTGGATCGTGGTCGCGGCGGTGGCCATTTATCTGGTTGCGTACCGTTACTACAGCCTGTTCATCGCCAACAAGGTGATGCAACTGGATCCGCGTCGGGCCACCCCCGCCGTGCTCAACAACGACGGTCTGGACTACGTGCCGACCAACAAACACATTCTTTTCGGTCACCACTTCGCCGCGATCGCCGGCGCAGGACCTCTGGTCGGCCCGGTATTGGCGGCGCAGATGGGCTACCTGCCCGGCACGTTGTGGCTGATTGCCGGGGTGGTACTGGCGGGCGCGGTGCAGGACTTCATGGTCCTGTTCATGTCGACCCGGCGCAACGGCCGTTCCCTGGGCGACATGGTCCGTGAAGAAATGGGCCGCATCCCCGGCACCATCGCCCTGTTCGGCTGCTTCCTGATCATGATCATCATCCTTGCGGTGCTGGCGCTGATCGTGGTCAAGGCCCTGGCCGAGAGCCCGTGGGGCATCTTTACCGTGATGGCGACCATCCCGATCGCGATGTTCATGGGCATCTATATGCGCTACATCCGCCCGGGCCGCATTGGCGAAATCTCGGTCATCGGCGTGTTGCTGCTGCTCGGTTCGATCTGGCTCGGTGGGCAGATTGCCGCTGATCCGGTGTGGGCCAAGGCTTTCAGTTTCACCGGTGTGCAAATCACCTGGATGCTGATCGGTTATGGCTTTGTCGCCGCCGTGTTGCCGGTGTGGCTGATTCTCGCGCCACGCGACTACCTGTCGACGTTCCTCAAGATCGGCACCATCATCGCTCTGGCGATCGGTATTCTGGTGACCATGCCCGAGCTGAAAATGCCGGCGCTGACCCAGTTCGTCGACGGCACCGGCCCGGTGTGGAAGGGCGGTCTGTTCCCGTTCCTGTTCATCACCATCGCGTGCGGTGCCGTATCCGGTTTCCACGCACTGATCTCGTCGGGCACCACGCCGAAGCTGCTGGATAACGAAACCAACGCCCGTTACATCGGTTACGGCGGTATGCTGATGGAATCGTTTGTGGCGATCATGGCGATGGTTGCCGCTTCGGTGATCGAGCCGGGCGTGTACTTCGCGATGAACAGCCCGGCCGCCGTGGTCGGCGGTGACGTGGTGGCCGTGGCAACCGCAGTCAGCAACTGGGGCTTTGCAATTACCCCGGAAGCCCTGCAAGCCGTGGCCCATGACATCGGCGAAACCACCATCCTCGCCCGTGCCGGCGGTGCGCCGACCCTGGCGGTCGGTATCGCGCAGATCCTGCACAGTGTTCTGCCGGGTGAAAACACCATGGCGTTCTGGTACCACTTCGCGATCCTGTTCGAAGCACTGTTCATCCTGACCGCTGTGGACGCCGGCACCCGTGCCGGGCGCTTCATGCTGCAGGATCTGCTCGGCTCCTTCGTGCCAGCGCTGAAACGTACCGAATCCTGGACCGCCAACCTGATCGCCACCGCCGGATGTGTGGCGATGTGGGGCTGGTTGCTGTATCAGGGCGTGATCGATCCACTGGGCGGCATCAACACCCTGTGGCCGCTGTTCGGTATCTCCAACCAGATGCTGGCGGGTATCGCGCTGATGCTCGGCACCGTGGTCCTGATCAAGATGAAGCGCCAGCGCTACATCTGGGTCACCCTGCTGCCGGCCGCCTGGCTGCTGATCTGCACCACGACTGCGGGCTTCATCAAGCTGTTCGACGCCAACCCGGCGATCGGCTTCCTGTCGCTGGCCAAGAAGTACAGCGATGCGCTGGCCAATGGTCAGGTGCTGGCACCGGCAAAAAGCGTCGAGCAGATGCAGCACGTGATCTTCAACGCCTACACCAACGCAACGCTCACCGCACTGTTCCTGTTCGTGGTCTTCAGCATCCTGTTCTATGCGCTCAAGGTCGGCATCGCCGCCTGGGGCAAAAAAGAGCGTACGGATAAAGAATCGCCATTCCAGGCCCTGCCGGACGCGTAACCAGAGGATTGCACCATGTTCAATGACCTGAGTCGCCTCGGTAAATACCTCGGTCAGGCCGCGCGCCTGATGGTCGGCATGCCCGACTACGACACCTACGTCGAGCATATGCAAACCAGACACCCGGACAAACCGGTGATGAGCTACGAGATGTTCTTTCGCGAGCGTCAGGAAGCGCGTTACGGTGGCAAGGGTGGGCCGAAGTGCTGTTGAGCTGACAGCCGGCGGCTGATGCAATCCCCCCTGTGGGAGCGAGCCTGCTCGCGAATACGGAGTGTCAGTTGATGAATGATTTGACTGACACACCGCTTTCGCGAGCAGGCTCGCTCCCACATTTGTTTTTGTGTTGTTCATTCATTTTGTGAAGGGGATCTGTTTTGTCTTCTCCCATACCTGTAACGGTACTCAGCGGTTTTCTCGGTGCCGGCAAGACCACTTTGCTGCGCCATCTGCTGAAAGCCGAGCACGGTCTGAAAATCGCCGTGATCGAGAATGAATTCAGCGACGCCGGCATCGACACCCAGTTGCTCGGCGATGAACCGGTGCAAGTCATGACCCTGGCCAACGGCTGCGTCTGCTGCACCATTCACACTGATCTGACCAAGGCCCTGTACCTGCTGCTCGAACGCCTGGACAGCGGCGAAATCGCCTTCGACCGGCTGGTGATCGAATGCACCGGGCTGGCCGATCCAGCGCCTGTGGCGCAAACTTTTTTCATCGATGAAGAGCTGCGCGAGCGCTATCTGCTCGACGGCATCATCACGTTGGTCGACGCCGCCCACGCCGACCTGCACTTGACCCAGACCATCGCCCAGGCGCAGATCGGTTTTGCCGACCGCTTGCTGGTCAGCAAGACTGATCTGGTGGATGAGGCCACGTTCAATGCACTGAGCGAACGCCTGACGCGGATCAACCGCCGTGCGCCGATCCGCGTGGTCGAGCACGGGAACATCGATCTGGCGGAACTGCTTGATGTGCGGGGTTTCAACCTCAATGCCGATCTGGGCGGCGGGGTCAGCCTGCGTCCGGTGAGCAAGGCGCCTTCCATCGATCGCATCTCCAGCCTGGTACTGCGCACGGACCAGCCGCTGGATATCGATCGGCTCAGCGAATTCATGAATGGGTTGCTGGAAGAGCACGGCAAGCAATTGCTGCGTTACAAGGGGGTGCTGAACATCGCTGGCGAGGATCGCCGGCTGGTGTTTCAGGGCGTACTGAAACTCTACGGTTTCGACTGGGACACCGAGTGGGCCGAGGGTGAGGCGCGGGAAAGCGTGATCGTGTTTATTGCCGATGATCTGCCGGAAGAGAAGATCCGGGCGGGGTTTGCCAAGGTGGCTTCTGCCTGATGGTTCTTCGGTGTCAGGGCTGACGCCATCGCGGGCAAGCCCGCTCCCACAGGTTTACAGGTGTACACATGATTTGTGAACGACAATAACCCTGTGGGAGCGGGCTTGCCCGCGATGGCGATTCAACCGACAACGTAATGCTTGATGGTTGGCTCCAGCAGCGTCTGCTCCAGATCATCCAGATGCCGGTTCATCAGTAGACTGGCCTTGACCCCATCTCCACATTCAACCGCCTCAAGCAGCGCCAAATGCTCCTGCCATGCGCAACAACTATGCGTCTGGTGCTGACACCGCGCAATCGCCAGCGACGTCAACGGCACCAGGCTGCCAAGGAAATGCGCCAACGGTGCATTCCCCGCCATCTGTGCCAACTGCAGATGAAACTCTCCGGACAAACGAATCGCCGCCGCACGCCGTTCCTGAAGCACGGCCAGGCGTTCGCGTTCGACCAGCGTGCGCAAGCGTTTCAAACCCTCCGCTGACGCATTCTGACAAGCCAGACGCACCAGCGTCGCTTCGGTCAGGCGCCGGGCGTGCAGGGTTTGTCGGGTCTGTTCTGCATCCGGTGCGGCGACCCGCGGCCGATGATTGGCGCGCAGCACAATCACCTGCTCATGGGACAACTGCGTCAGTACCCGGCGTACATCGGCGCGGCTGACGCCAAACATCTGCTTGAGGCTGTCTTCGGTGAAGCGGCTGGCCGGGTCGATTCGTTGGTCCAGAATCGCCTCGAACAGCCGCGGGTACAGAGCATCTGTCGGCGCTCGCAGGCGGGAGAAGGGCAAAGGTGCCGACATCTGACGAGTGTGCGGCGACGTGGCAAGACTGTTCATGGCCGGTCTCCAGTGTGAAGCATTCAGTGGCTGAGGTTGTCTTCCGGGATATTCAGTTCGATGCCCATCCGCTGGCCTTCGCGCAGGATGTGCCGACGCATTTCGGCGCTGGCCTGAGCACTGTTCTTGCTGCGGATCGCGCGCACCACCGCCTCGTTTTCTTCCAGGCGCTCGGCCAGATGCTCGGGCGAATTGCGCAGCACTTCGGCGCTTTGCTTGAGGGCATTGCTGGTCTGCTGCACCACGCTCTGGAAAATCGGGTTCGAGGTCAGGGTGAACAGCTCTTCGTGGAAGGCGATGTAGGCGCTGACGCCGGCTTCGCTGTCGCCCGCGTCAAGGGCTTCGCGCATGTCCATCAAGGTCAGGCGCAACTGCCCGACCTCCTTGCTGCTGATCGACTGCGCGACCAGGCCGACAATGAACGGCTCAAGGGTATAGCGCAGTTGCAGCACGTCTTCGAGGCTGGCGCCGGCGACCGCGCTGTCGTGGCTCTGGCTGTCACTGAGCTGGGCGTCGAGCACTACCACGCCTTTGCCCGGCATCGAACGGACCAGGCCCAGGGTCTCCAGAACGATCACCGCTTCGCGCAGACTCGGACGGCTGATGCCCAGTTGTTCGGCCAGTTCGCGCTGGCCCGGCAGCATGTCGCCGGAGCGCCACTGACCACGGGCGAGGGCGGCGCGCAGTTTTTCTACGACTGAGTTGACGACGGTTGATGTGGTGATCACTTGTCTAGCTCCGTAAGCCCATAGGGGATGCCGCAAACAAGATCAAAAGATCGCAGCCTGCGGCAGCTCCTGCGGGGTTGAAAATCAGAACTCTTGCTGGTGCGCCGGAGTTCCGGTTTTACGCGGTTGAAAGGTGTAGCCCTGCTGACCGCTGAGTACTGTGTTGGCGCGTTGTACGTCGATGTCCTTTTCCCAACGGGCGATGGCCACGGTGGCGACACAGTTGCCGATCAGGTTGGTCAGCGCCCGGCCGATGCCCATGAACCAGTCCACCGCCAGCACCAGCACCAGCCCGACCACCGGAATCGCCGGGATCGCTGTAAGTGTCGCCGCCAGAATCACCAGCGCCGAACCGGGAATGCCATGAGCGCCCTTGGAGGTGATCAGCGACACCAGCAGAATCGTCAGCAGGTCGGTCATCGCTAATGGCGTGCCGGTGGCGTTGGCGATGAACACAATGGCTAGCGTCAGGTAGATCGAAAAACCGTCGAGGTTGAACGAGTAGCCGGTGGGAATCACCAGCCCGACGGTCGAGCTGCCGATGCCCAGGTGTTCGAGTTTGCGCATGATCTGCGGCAGCACGGCATCGGAGGAGGCGGTGCCCATGACAATCAGCAGCTCTTCACGCAGATATTTGAGCAATGGCCACAGGCGCAGGCCCGAGGCGCGCATCACCACACCGAGGATCACGCTGACGAACGCGACGCAGGTCAGGTAGAACAAACCGACCAGACTGCCCAGGTGCTGCAGCGAATCGAGGCCGTACTTGCTGGTGGTGAAGGCGATGGCGCCGAACACGCCGATGGGCGCCAGACGCACGATCATGCCCATGATCCGGAAGATCACATGGCTCAGTTCGTTGATCAGTCGCGAGATCCCCGAGGCCGCTTCACCCACCAGATTCAGTGCGCTGCCGAACAACACCGAGAACAGCAGCACTTGCAGGATGTTGTTGTCGGCAAAGGCGCCGAGCACCGAGGTCGGGATCAGGTCCATCAGGAACTGCGTGGTGGTGTGCATGTGCTGGCCGCGTTCGGCGATGTCGCCCATGTCAGCGGCGGACAACTGCTCCAGATGGATATTCGCGCCGCTGCCGATCCCGGTGCTGAACGCGAACACCAGACCGATCACCAACGCGATGGTGGTCAGTACTTCAAAGTAGATCACCGATTTGAGGCCGATACGCCCGACCTTCTTCAGATCCCCTGCGCCGCTGATGCCGCTGACCACCACGCAGAACACGATCAGGCCGATCAGCATCTTGATCAGTTTGATGAAGCCGTCGCCCAAGGGTTTGAGCTGAGCGGAATATTCGGGAAGGGTCAGTCCGCAGATGATGCCGAGCACCAGTCCGAGAACCACTTGGAGAAAGATTGAACGCGAGCACCATCTGAGCATGGGAGGAATCCTGGTCGGTGTCCTGGCTGCCGTGTGCGGAGCACATCAGATTGAGGACTTAATTATTGTGGTCTTACCGGTATGTCCAGTGCAGGCGCAGTCTACGCGCGGGATTTCCTGAAATACAAGGGGCAGGGCGGAAATTGGCATGACCGGTCTGACCAGTGGTGCCCTGCCCGGTAATCCCGACGAAAAACCAGCCCGGCGCTGTTGCGCCGGGCTGGTTTGTACTGACGCTGGCGGATTTCAATCTGCTCAGTAAGGCACGTTGCGCTTCAGGATATTGAGCTTGAAGTCGAGAACACCGGCGCTGCGGTTCAAATTGGTGCGTACGAACGTGCCGACTCTGGGATCATGTTTGTTACGACTTTGCCCGGCGCACAACAGCGCGCCGCCTCGGGTCTGGATTCTGACAGTGGGCGTATCCGTGTCGATCTGATCCAGCGTGATGATATTGCCCTTGGCATTGAGCAGGTTGAATGTGGTCTGGTCCCCATCTTCGGTTGCATAAGAGTTCAGGAAGTCTTTTTCTTCACGGCTGATGGTTCTGTAGTAGTACTCGCCCGGCGTAAAGATATAAATAGTGTAGTAGTCATCAAGGCAGCGGAAGTAAAGGGTCAGTGCGTCCGGTGCAACATCTGGCTTGAGAAAGAGATAGTTTGAAACATCCAGGTGGTGGGAAAACGTAAAGGCTTCATAATCGGGACGTGGAGTCGTGACCTTTCTGCCATACGTCAACTTGGGAAAGTGTGGATAGCCATAGCGAGTGCTCAATGTTGCAATAAAGGATTTTTCCTGATTGGTGCTCATGGTATTACTCGATCTTTTGAATGCTGATAATTAAACAGCCGGGCTGTTCAGTGGCGTAAGTGTTGAATGCTGAAACGTTGATGTCAGATTTCGTCGGGATCACTGAGAAACGATGCATTGCGCTCGATGATTTTCAGTGTGAACGGCAGGCCTGTGTTATCCGTCTCGGCCATATAAATGTAGGGTGCGCCTCGTCGACGCAACGCTGTGATCTGGCCGGCGTTACGTGCCTTGAGTCGCACTCGCTGACGATCACCGCCCATATCCTGCAGGGTGATGATCCGGTTATCGTGGCTCAGCAAGTTGAAAGAGGTGGTGTCGCTGCCCGCCGGCAGAAAAGCCCCTAACACCCCGGCGCGATCCTTGCTCAGGCAATAGCCGGTGTGCGTGGCGTGATCGCGTATGTAAAGGTGGTAATAGTCATCGGTACAGCGGAAATAAATGTTCATGGGTTGTACGTTTGTTACTTCCCTTTGGAAGCGGCAACCCAATAGGTGGGCATCATCGGTTAATCTGGGAGTGCCGGTGTAAAAACCGCCGGAAAATGATTTGTCGGTGCGCAAGACCGGTTCTTCATAAAGCGCTCCCAGGATATTCAGGTGGTGCTGGTCCAGCATTAATGTTGCGATAAATGACTTTTTCCTGTTCGTTGTCATGAACTCTTCCTTGAGTTTTTGATGGGTGTTTCTTTGTTTTGTGTGGATTTTTAGTTGATGTTGCGTGTTCTGTTTTTAACACTAGCAGCTAAGTTTTGTTGATGTCCTGTTTTTCTTTGAAGTTGTTGTTTCAAGTTTTAAGTGAGGCGGCAGGGACTTTCACGCAGACGAAAAAAAACCGGCCAATCACTTGGCCGGTTTTTCATGCTGCAGGTTTAACGTCGCATCAAGCGCCGTATACCGGCAGTTTCTTGCAGATGGCTTTGACTTTCTCACGAACGGCATCGATCACCGCTTCGTTGTTCAGGTCAGCCAGGATGTCGCAGATCCAGCCGGCCAGCTCTTTGCACTCTGCCTCTTTGAAGCCACGGGTGGTCACAGCCGGAGTACCGAAGCGCAGGCCAGAGGTGACGAACGGCGAGCGTGGGTCGTTTGGCACGGAGTTCTTGTTCACGGTGATGAACGCTTTGCCCAGCGCGGCGTCGGCGTCTTTACCGGAGATGTCCTGCTTGATCAGCGACAGCAGGAACAGGTGGTTCTTGGTGCCGCCGGACACCACGTCGAAACCGCGCGCGATGAACACTTCGGCCATGGCCTGGGCGTTCTTCACCACTTGTTCCTGGTAAGCCTTGAACTCAGGCTGCAGCGCTTCCTTGAAGCAGATCGCCTTGGCGGCGATCACGTGCTCCAGCGGGCCACCCTGGGCGCCCGGGAATACTGCGGAGTTCAGCTTCTTCTCGATGTCGGCGTTGGCGCGCGCCAGGATCAGACCGCCACGTGGACCGCGCAGGGTCTTGTGCGTGGTGGTGGTCACGACGTCAGCGAAAGGCACCGGGTTCGGGTAGACGCCAGCGGCGACCAGACCGGCCACGTGAGCCATGTCGACGAACAGGTAGGCACCGACTTTGTCCGCGATGGCGCGGAAGCGCGGGAAGTCGAGAATCTGCGAGTAGGCAGAGAAACCGGCCACGATCATTTTCGGCTTGTGCTCAACGGCCAGACGCTCGACTTCGTCGTAGTCGATCAGGCCATTGGCGTCGATGCCGTACTGCACGGCGTTGTACAGCTTGCCGGAGGAGGACACGCTGGCGCCGTGGGTCAGGTGACCACCGTGGGCCAGGCTCATGCCCAGAATGGTGTCGCCACCTTGCAGCAGGGCCAGGTAAACAGCGGCGTTGGCTTGCGAGCCGGCGTGCGGCTGAACGTTGGCGTAATCGGCGCCGAACAGCTCTTTGGCGCGGTCGATGGCCAGTTGTTCAACGACGTCAACGTACTCGCAGCCACCGTAGTAGCGCTTGCCCGGATAGCCTTCGGCGTATTTGTTGGTCAGAACCGAGCCTTGAGCTTCCATCACCGCAGGGCTGGTGTAGTTTTCCGAAGCGATCAGCTCAATGTGCTCTTCCTGGCGCTGAGCTTCTTGCTCCATGGCGGCAAAGAGATCGGCGTCGTACTTGGCAATAGTCAAATCACGGCTGAACATGGCGGTCCTCAAGGATCGGGGGCAGAAAAGGGGGGCATTCTAACCCAATGGGTTTTGGATGGCATATGAAACGACATCATGTCGCAGACAAGTGGCGTTCATGACAGATGTGCGGTGCTTTTGCCGGCCTGAAAAGATCGCAGCCTTCGGCAGCTCCTACAGTAATCGGGGCTGATTGCGAATACTGTGACCGACATCAATCCCTGTAGGAGCTGCCGAAGGCTGCGATCTTTTCTTCAGTCAAACATGAACAGCGCATCATTGCTGAACTGCGCTTCAAACCGGCTCGCCGGCATCGGTCGGCCGAACAGATAGCCCTGCACTTCATCGCAACCGTGCTCGCGCAGGAAGTCCAGTTGCTCATGGGTTTCCACGCCCTCGGCGATCACCGCCAGATTGAGGCTGTGGGCCATGGCGATGATCGCGCGGGCGATCTGCGCATCCTGTTCGCCGGACGGCAGGCCGTCGACGAAAGTGCGGTCGATCTTCAGCACGTCGATCGGGAACTGCTTGAGGTAGTTCAGCGATGAATAACCGGTGCCGAAATCGTCGACCGCGATACTCAGGCCAAGGTTTTTCAGCCCGGCGAGAATCTGCATCGCCTCGCTGACTTCGCGCATCAGGATACTTTCGGTCAGCTCCAGTTCCAGGCACGCCGGTGGCAGCCCGGTTTCGCGCAGGATGGTGGCGATGCGTGTACCGAGCTGGCCATCGGAGAACTGCCGCGCCGAGATGTTCACCGAGACTTTCGGCACGCGCACCCGGTTCTGGTGCCAGGTCTTGAGTTGACGGCAGGCTTCGCTGATCACCCAGTCGCCAACGTCCACCACCAGCCCCAGCTCCTCCAGCACCGGAATGAAATCCCCCGGCGGCACCAGCCCGCGACGCGGATGACGCCAGCGCAGCAGCGCTTCGGCACCGGTCAGACGTTTGCCGTCGCCGCTGAATTGCGGCTGGTAATACAGGACGAATTCGTTCTGTTCCAGCGCATGGCGCAGGTCGCTTTCCAGCTCAAGACGCTCCAGCGCACTGGCGTTCATGTCGGCCTGATAGAACTGGAAGTTGTTCTTGCCACGCTCCTTGGCGTGGTACATCGCGGTATCGGCGTTCTTCATCAACTGACTGAGTTCGTTGCCGTCCTGCGGACTCAAAGCAATGCCGATACTGGCGGTGACGAAGAACTCGCGGCCTTCCAGCACGAACGGGCGCACCAGACTGGCGAGAATCTGCTCGGCCACATGAATCGCCCGGTTCAGCGCCATTTCGCGGCTGGAGCGGTGTTGCAGGAGCAGGGTGAACTCGTCGCCGCCCATGCGCGCCACGGTGTCGTCTTCGTCGACGCAGGCCAGCAGGCGCGTGGCCATGTCTTTCAACATGCGGTCGCCGGCGGCGTGGCCGAGGGAGTCGTTGATCGGCTTGAAGCGGTCGAGGTCGAGGAACATCAGCACCACCCACGACTTCTGCCGCTCGGCCGATTGCAGCGCGGTGTGCAGGCGATCCTGGAACAGCGTGCGGTTCGGCAGGTGGGTCAGGGCGTCGTAGTAGGCGAGGCGATGAATGCGTTGTTCGCTGGCCTTGCGCTCGCTGATGTCGCTGAAGAAACACACGTAACTGGCGAGGTCGCCTTCATCGTCGAGGACCGCCGTGATGCCGACCCATGCCGGGTAATGCTCGCCGTTACGCCGCTTGAGCCAGACTTCGCCTTCCCAGGTGCTGTGCTGATGCAGTTGCTTGAGCACGTAACGCAGGTGCGCGTCCTGTTGCTCGTCGACGGTGAGCATGTTCGGCAACTGGTCGAGCACTTCCGACACCGCGTAACCGCTGACCCGGCTGAAGGCTTCGTTGGCCTGCACGATATAGCCGGCGGGGTCGGTGATCAGAATCGCCGAAGTCGAGTGCTCGAATACCGTGGCCGCCATACGCAGGTCTTTTTCGGCGCGGCGTTGCTGACTGATGTCGCGGCCGACGCCTAGCACGCCTTCGAAGGCACCGTGTTCGTCCCACACCAGCACCAAGCGCAGCTCGATCGGGATCTTGCGACCGTCGGCACGCAGGCAGTCGAACAGGAACATCTGCGTCTGCACCTGGCTTCGCAGCTGTGCGAGTTGCTCAGGCTTGTCGAGCGCTTTGCTGACCCGGTCCATCAGGGAATAGATGCCGCTCAGTTGTTGCGGGTTGGCGATGGTCGATTGCCAGCCGTTCTGGAAAATCCACTCGGCGTCGTAACCCAGCACCGCCTGCACCGACGGGCTGACGTAGTTCAGCGACAGCTTGCTGTCGGTGGAGAAAATCACGTCGCTGATGCTTTCGGCGAGCATGCGGTAGCGCTGCTCGCTGTCACGCAGCGATTCACTGGCCTCGATCTGCTCGGTGATGTCCTTGGCCACGCCGATGATCCGCGTGACCTGATCGTGTTTGTCACGGGCCAGCGCTTGCTCACGAATGTCGAAGCGCCGCCACTTGCCGTCACGATGGCGGAAGCGCAGCTGACATTGCAGCAACTGACTGTAACCGGCGTGCCGCTGCATCTGCCGTGAGCGGTGGTAATAGTCGGCGTCTTCCGGGTGCAGGAGGATTTCCCAGAAGTACTCGCCCATCTGGTGCAGCTCGGAGCGGTTGTAACCGAGGGTCTGGCCGAGGTGATGGTTGCTGAAGATCATCCGCTGGCTGATCACGTCCTGCACATACAGATGATCCGGCACCGTGCGCACCACGTCCGACCAGAAGCCTTCGCGCTCCAGCAGCGACAGTTCGATCAGCTTGCGGCTGGTGATGTCGTTGATGCTGAGGATCACCGCTTTATAGTCGTGCAGCTCCTCAGGCAGGCGCAGAACCATCCACAGGTGCTGATCGCGACCGTTGATGTCTGGCAGTCTGATTTCCAGTTCCAGTTGTTTCTGTTGCTGCAGAACGGCGTCGAGCACCTGGTTGCCGATGGCGCACTGGCTGTGCGGCTGGCCGTCGATCAGCAGTTGCCAGGCGTGCTCGCAGGAATGGACATTGAGCAGTTGCAGCGCGACCTGATTGACCTCGGTGACGCGCAGTTCTTGCAGCAGTTGCTGGCGCTGGGCCGGTTGGTCGAGCCAGGCCTTGAGCTGGTCGCTGGTCTGGATCTGCGCCTTGTCGAACACTTGCTTGAGGCCGGACAGATCGAGCACGCACAGCGCAACACCGGTGCCTTCGAAGATGTCCTGATAACGCCGGCGGCCTTCATGCAACTGGCGCTGGCGGCGACGCATGTTCAGCAGCGCGATCACCGGCAACATCGAGAACGCCAGGCCCAGCAGGCATTTGCCGATAAACGCTGGCAGCAGTTCTTCGAGCACCCGCTGACGGTCGAACAGCCCGCGCAACTGCCAGTCGCTGCTGCTCAGCGGCACGGTTAATACAGTGTTGGCCAGGTCGTCGGGGCTCAGCACGCCGGGCCTGGCTGAAGACAGCGCTTCGTCGCGGCTGATGATCTGGTGGTTGAGGCGGTTTTCCACCAGCCACAACGGGCGGATGCCGGTTTCACCCTGCTGGGTCAGCGAGTCGAAGAAGGTCGGGGTCAGGCGCAACACCCAGTAGCCGCGCGTGCTGCCGCTGGCCTGATGCAATAACAGATGCACCACCGAGCCGTCGTCGGCGTTGCTGAAGTAATGCGCCTGGGCGCGGCTGCGGCGCACCAGTTCAGCGAGGTAATCGGCGTCGTGGCTGTCGCTGGCGCTGTCGTTGAGGATTTTCCCGGATGGGCTGAGCAGGGCCAGGCTGCGCACGTCCGGCAGCGATTGCTGGAGCTTGCGCAGCAGCGCCTGCTGTTCGTCGGACGACTGCGGCTGTTCGACGATCGGTAGCAGGTTGAGGGCGATTTGCGCATTCAGCGACATGTTCAGGCTGACCTGCGAGGCGAGGTCGGCGGTGTAGTCGATGGTGTACTGCCGCTGGTTTTTCTGGGTCTCGCGCAATTGGTCGAGCAACTGCCAGAACAGCAACGCCAGCAGCAAAAGTACCAGCGTCGCCAAGGCACCCTTCAATGTTCCGCGCAGGGGCGAGCCGGTCCCCGGATTGGACGCGCTCACAGAAGCTGGCGGGGTAACGTTGGACAAGCTGAAATCCTGCGGTTTGGCTGGACTGGCGCGACGTGCACTATAAGCCGGACGCCCGAAGGGCGGCTAGCATGCCTTGAGTTGTGGCGAAGTGCCAGCCCCACTCGGCTGGACTGCCTTCCGTCATTCAGGTAGCTTTGCCGGTTACGCGGGAGCGTTCCAGCTCCTAGACTCAGACTTTTTCAGCGCGCACGCATTGATGACCATCAAGTGAACGACGCGCATCGGTCTGGCCGGGCATCGCCTGCGCTCCAATCATTCATCTGTCACTGACCCAAGGTTCTCCATGGCTCAATACGTCTTCACCATGCATCGGCTGGGCAAAGTTGTTCCGCCGAAGCGGGAAATCCTGAAAAACATTTCGCTGTCGTTCTTCCCCGGCGCCAAGATCGGCGTACTCGGCCTCAACGGTTCGGGTAAGTCCACGCTGCTGAAAATCATGGCCGGCGTCGACACCGAGTTCGAGGGCGAAGCCCGTCCGATGCCGGACCTGAACATCGGTTATCTGCCGCAAGAGCCACAACTTGATCCGACCAAGACCGTGCGTGAAGTGGTCGAGGAAGCGGTCAGCGTGATCAAGGACGCGCAAGCGCGTCTGGACGAGGTCTACGCCGCTTACGCTGACCCGGATGCCGACTTCGACAAGCTGGCTGCCGAGCAAGCCAAGCTCGAAGCAATCCTGCAGGCCAGCGATGGTCACAACCTTGAGCGTCAACTGGAAGTCGCTGCCGATGCGCTGCGTCTGCCGGCCTGGGACGCCAAGGTCGAACACCTGTCCGGTGGTGAAAAGCGTCGCGTGGCCCTGTGCCGCCTGCTGCTGTCCGCTCCGGACATGCTGCTGCTCGACGAACCGACCAACCACCTGGACGCTGACTCCGTGGCGTGGCTGGAGCACTTCCTGCACGACTTCCCGGGCACCGTGGTCGCGATCACGCACGACCGTTACTTCCTGGATAACGTTGCTGGCTGGATTCTGGAACTCGACCGCGGCGCGGGCATTCCTTACGAGGGCAACTACTCGGGTTGGCTGGAAGCCAAGTCCGATCGTCTGGCCCAGGAGTCCAAGCAACAGTCGGCTCACGAAAAAGCCATGAAGGAAGAGCTGGAGTGGGTGCGCAAAGGCGCCAAGGCCCGCCAGTCGAAATCCAAGGCTCGTCTGGCACGCTTTGAAGAAATGCAGTCGCAGGAATTCCAGAAGCGTTCGGAAACCAACGAGATCTACATCCCGGCCGGTCCACGTCTGGGCGACAAGGTCATCGAATTCAAGAACGTCACCAAGGGCTACGGCGATCGCGTCCTGATCGACAACCTGTCGTTCTCCATGCCGAAGGGCGCTATTGTCGGCGTGATCGGTGGTAACGGTGCTGGTAAATCGACCCTGTTCCGCATGCTGATGGGCAAGGAAACGCCGGATTCGGGCAGCATCGAAGTCGGTGAAACCGTGCAACTGGCCTGTGTTGACCAGAGCCGTGAAGACCTCGACGGCAGCAAGACCGTGTTCCAGCAGATCTCCGACGGTTCCGACCAGATCCGCATCGGCAACTACGAGATCCCGTCGCGCACCTACGTCGGTCGCTTCAACTTCAAGGGCGGCGACCAGCAGAAGTTCGTCAAGGACCTGTCCGGTGGTGAGCGCGGTCGTCTGCACCTGGCGCTGACCCTGAAGGAGGGCGGCAACGTCCTGCTGCTCGACGAACCGTCCAACGACCTCGACGTCGAAACCCTGCGTTCCCTGGAAGAAGCCCTGCTGGACTTCCCGGGCGCCGCCATTGTGATCTCTCACGATCGCTGGTTTCTGGACCGCGTCGCGACCCACATCCTGGCGTACGAAGACGACTCGCAAGCGGTGTTCTTCGAAGGTAACTACACCGAGTACGAAGCCGACCGTAAAAAGCGTCTTGGCGAAGCGGCGGCCCAGCCACACCGGGTACGCCACAAGAAACTGGCCTGATTCGGGTTGGTTGGATGAAAAGCGGAGCCTTCGGGCTCCGTTTTTTTTTGTCTGGTTTTTCAGATGCAACCGAGTCGAACCCTTCGCGAGCAAGCTCGCTCCCACAGGGGAGCGCATTTCAAGTGTGGGAGCGAGCTTGCTCGCGAAGGCGGTATAACTGTTGGTGCATGACTTCAATTTTAACTCCCCATTCAGGTGCAATATCAGTCCGAAAAGCCCTCTGATTTATATCCTGTGCACCATTTAATTTCATAACTGCGACATTTTGCGCTGTTCCTGTGCGCAATTCGTTTGTTACAGTCCGGCTCAATCGCTTCCAACGACAATAAATTTGCCGAGACTTTTCCCATGATCGAATCCGTCGAATCCTTCCTCGCCCGCCTGAAAAAACGCGACCCGGATCAACCCGAATTCCACCAGGCCGTCGAAGAAGTCCTGCGCAGTCTGTGGCCGTTTCTCGAAGCCAATCCGCACTACCTGACCTCGGGGATTCTGGAACGTATCTGCGAGCCGGAGCGGGCGATTGTGTTCCGCGTGTCGTGGGTCGACGATCAGGGCAAGGTCCAGGTCAATCGCGGTTTCCGCATCCAGATGAACAGCGCCATCGGCCCGTACAAGGGCGGCTTGCGTTTCCATCCTTCGGTGAACCTGGGCGTGCTGAAGTTTCTCGCCTTCGAGCAGACCTTCAAGAACTCTCTGACCTCATTGCCCATGGGCGGCGGCAAGGGCGGTTCGGACTTCGATCCGAAGGGCAAGAGCGACGCTGAAGTGATGCGTTTTTGTCAGGCGTTCATGAGCGAGCTGTACCGCCACATCGGCGCGGACGTTGATGTGCCGGCTGGCGACATCGGTGTCGGGGCGCGGGAGATCGGCTTCCTGTTCGGCCAGTACAAACGCCTGAGCAACCAGTTCACCAGCGTGTTGACCGGCAAAGGCATGACCTACGGCGGCAGCCTGATTCGCCCGGAAGCCACCGGTTTCGGTTGCGTGTACTTCGCCGAAGAAATGCTCAAGCGCCGCGGGCAGACCGTCGAAGGCAAACGCGTGGCGATCTCCGGTTCCGGCAATGTCGCGCAGTACGCGGCGCGCAAGGTCATGGACCTGGGCGGCAAGGTGATTTCCCTGTCCGATTCCGAAGGCACGCTGTACTGCGAATCGGGCCTGAGCGAAGAACAGTGGCAGGCGCTGCTGGAACTGAAAAACGTCAAACGCGGACGCATCAGCGAACTGGCCACGGCGTTCGGTCTGGAATTCCGTGCCGGGCAGTTGCCGTGGTCGCTGCCGTGCGACATCGCGTTGCCGTGCGCCACGCAGAACGAACTCGACGTCAACGCCGCGCGCACACTGCTGCGCAACGGCTGCGTGTGCGTCGCCGAGGGCGCAAACATGCCGACCACGCTGGAGGCTGTGGATATCTTTATCGAGGCCGGCATTCTGTTCGCCCCGGGCAAGGCGTCGAACGCCGGTGGGGTCGCGGTCAGCGGGCTGGAGATGTCGCAAAACGCCATGCGCCTGCTGTGGAACGCAGGCGAGGTGGACAGCAAGTTGCACGCGATCATGCAGTCGATCCACCACGCTTGCGTGCATTACGGCGAAGAGGACGGGCGGATCAACTACGTCAAAGGCGCGAACATCGCCGGCTTCGTCAAAGTCGCCGATGCGATGTTGGCCCAAGGCGTGGTTTAAGCCGGTTCGATGCGAATCACTTCAATCACCTGATCGCCAGCGGGGCGCTGCCACAGCACCTCGTCATTGAGGCGGGCGCCGAGCAGCGCCCGGCCCAGCGGCGAGCCCCAGTTGATCAGGCCCTGACTGGCGTCGGCCTGATCTTCGCCGACCAGTTGCACCCGACTTTCGGTGTCGTGCTCGTCGGCAAAGGTCACCCAACTGCCAATCTGCACTTTTTCGGTAGAGGTCGCGGGGGCAACGACCTGCGCGCTGGTGAGGCGTTGGTTGAAGTAGCGCAAATCTCTTTCGAGATCAGCCTGGCGCTGCTTGTCGGCTTGTTCGCCCTTGGCCGATTGTTCAGCGTGCAGGGCTTGCAGCTCGGTGACTTTGGCCTGCAGCTGCGCCAGCCCCTGCGGTGTGACGTAATTGGGCTGCGCGCTGACCTGCCGTTCGACGGGCTGGTCGGCTTGCGCAGCGGCATTGTCTTCGTTGACGAAAGCGCGGCTCATGGTGTCCTCCTGTGATAGGAATTGGGCCATGGTCGCCGGCATTTGGTTTCACTGGATGTCTGGAAACGACCTATTGCGAGCGATAAGCCCGTCCGGCGTCCTGATCCTTCTGTTGCTGCCAGACGCGCTCGCGCTCGTCCCAGTGTTCATTGCGATACTCTTCGCGATCCTTGTTCTCGAGCATCGCCTGACACTGGCGAAAGCCGTCGGTCCAGCCTTCGGCGTATTGCTTGTCTTTGAGGTAGCGCGGCACGTTCTTGCGAAACTCGCCACTGATCGAGCCGGCGGCTTGCCGGCCGCTGACGCAACCGTCATCGAAACCGTCGGCGAAGGCCGGTGGATAACCTTTGGCGATCAAGTCTTCATGGGTGGTCTGGCAACCCCCGAGCAACAGCAAAACACCCAACAGTCCCGCACACCGCCACATCGCACTCTCCCGCGCCGATTCTCGGCTGATAGGGAAAGTCTAGAAGGTGATTCGTTGATGGGGTGTGAAAGGAAGATCAAAAGATCGCAGCCTGCGGCAGCTCCTACAGGAAAAATGCATTCCCACTGTAGGAGCTGCCGCAGGCTGCGATCTTTTAATAGTGATACCACTTCACTTCGAGCATCACTTCGTTTTCCGGCGTCGCCACATGACTGAACTCACGCTGCGCACTCAGGCGCAAACCGAGGTTGCGCGACAATTCCCACTGCTGGTTCAGACTCAGGCTACGGCGCACTTCACCATTGAAGAAGTAATCGCCCTTGGCTTCCAGGCTGAGATTGCCCAGCGGGTTTTTCCACAACACGCCGGTATTGAAACCGCCGGCCGGGGAGACGAATTCGGCGAAGTCATTGTTGTGTTCAACGCGCACGGTGCCGAGAGCAAAACCCAATACGTCATCACCGAGCGCCCAAGTGCCGCCGCCGCCACCGTTGACGTGGCTGACCAGCGTCTCGTCATCATGCTTGCCCGGTACGCGCTCGAGGCCGCCAGTGACTTGCCACGACAGCGGCTGCAGCAACTCATTGCGCGGGGTCAGCGAGCGAATGGTCGCCAGATCCAGTTGCTGGAATTGCCATTGGTTACCTTCGTACTGGCGCAGCTTCATCTGCAGGATTTCGATCTGTGCGCCGAGGGGGAAGCTTTCGGCGTTGTCGTTGAGGTCGTGATAGGCCATGCGCAAACCGTACTCGCCGAACGCACGGTCGCCCCGGGTGCCGATGCCGGCCTGCCAGGTGCGTGATTCGTGGCCGTCTTCGGGCAGGCCCGGTTGGGGGATCTGCAGCTCCGGCGCCGGGTTTTTGTTGATCGCCCGCAGCAGTTCGAAGCTGCGCTGTGCGCGTTGCGGATCACGTTCCTGACCGTTGGCGCGGTAGCGTTCCAGACGATACGCAGCATCGATGATCAGCGCCTGCCGATCCCGGGGCAGGGCTTTGAAGGTCGGCTCTTGCAATACCTGTTGATCGGCGCTGACGTTCAGCACCCATTGCTGTTCGTCACTGCTCAACGGCTGGGCACGGCTGAGCAGTTCACGTTCGCGGGATGGGCGGTATTCGATACTTTCCACCAGTCCGGCTTCCTTCACGGCTTTGACCGTGTCGGTAGGGATGGCAGTCAGCGGGAATTGCTCGGTCAGGCGCAGGCTTGGACGCGCCACCTGCAGCAGTTCGAGCAGGCGATAGGAGCAGTTTTCGTCGAAGAAGAAATAGTCGAACTGGATCTGCTTCAGCTCCCACACATGTTCGACCATGCGTGCGGTTTCTGCTTGCGTCAGGTTCAGCCGGTATTCCCACAGGTCGCGGTTTTCCAGGCTGCGGTACTCGGAGAGTTTTTCCTGATACGGCACCAGCGCGAACAGCCCCGGGTAGCCGCCCATCAAGCCTTTCCAGGCGTAGAGGATGCTGTTGTCAGAGCCTTCGATGTAGGCGCCGAAGTTGATGGCGTAGCTGAGCAGCGAAGTCTTGTCGGCCTGCACGTCGGCCTGATCGATGCGCAGCAGGGTGTGGCCGAACATCGACGACGGACTGTTGAGGTACGCCGCAGGAAAGATCATCACCGCGCTGTGCGGCGAGACATCCTTGAACCATTTCTTGAATTCGGCGCAATCGGGGGCGGGCAGATCGCTGAGATTGAGCTGGGCTTTCAGCCAGCGGGTGCGGGCCGGATAGACGCACTGCGCGTGCTGCTCGCCGAGACTGGCCGGGGCATACAGCGCTTGCACGGTGGCGGCCAACTCATGGTCGGGGTGTTCGTTGCCATCAGGCGCGAGAAAGAATTTCCTGTCGCTGACATAGCTGCGCCAGCCGCCGAGCTTGGCGGTTTCGTAATGACCGAGGGAAATCCAGAAGCGGTCGTTGGCCAGTTGCTGCAAACGTTGAGGGTCGATGTGAGGCGCGGCGGACAGCGGGGCGCAGACACAGAGCGCCAGCCAGGCAAGGCGTTTGAGCATAAGTGGCAACTTAAGTCGAAAGAAAAAAACCGGATCGGGCTGCGATCACTCCCTGTGGCGAGGGGATTTATCCCCGATGGGCTGCGAAGCGGCCCTCATACCTGCAAAACTCGGTGTATCAGATACACCAATTGAATGGTTTCACGACTGCTACGCAGCCGATCGGGGATAAATCCCCTCACCACAGGTTCAGCGTCACATTCGAGTGATTGCACTCAAAACAAAACCCGCTTCCCGAAAGAAGCGGGTGGGGTCGAGCTTAAGCCTGAGTGGCGTACTTGGCCAGACGTGGGTCTGATTTCAGTACAGCCAGGGTGTTGGTATGCACGTCTTCGGCGGTCACGTCAGCCTTGCTGAAGATCTGCTGGAAGTGCTCGTGAGTGACAGCGGCGAAATGCGCACGGTCTTCCGGCGCCACGCCCAGTACCACAGCGTAAGTCGTCAGCGCTTCGCCGTTGCCTTTTGCCATGTCTTCGGACAGCTCGTTCATCATGCCATTCATGGCGAACCAGGATTTACCGCCGTAGGTCAGTGACGCGTTGGTCGAGCAACCGTTGGTGCCGGACGTCATACCGAACGTAGCGTTACCGGAGGTGCCGTTGGTGGTGGATGCCAGGAAGTGGGCCGGGGTGCCACGCTGACCTTCGAACAGCATGTTGCCCCAACCGCAATCCGGACCGCCTGGCGCCTGAGCCATGGCGTTGATGGAAACAGCGGTGAAGAGAGTACCGAGAAGAATCCGTTTCATAGCTTTGTTCTCTTTGTGTGCATACCAATGGACAGGGTTCTGACACCTGACGGTGCCAGTGGGCCAGTATTCGTTCCAGCCGCGCAGTTTGGAGTTTAGGCACGTTCCTGGGGTTCCGTGAGTTTTTACAAAAGATTTGGCGATAACCCCGATTTGCCGGGGGGCGGGGCAGGGTCACCCGGTTGTCTATGCTTTGTCGTGTGGCGCGCCTTGCCAGTGGGGCACGGGCAGCGCCAGAATGCCGCTATCTGCCCCGCCTGATTGTTAAGGAAGCCCGATGCCTGATCCTGTTGCTGCCAGCTTGCGTCTAGCGCCCGAAGCGCTGACCCGTCCGTTTTCCGCTGAACAGTTCAGCTTCACTACCACCAATGATCTGGAGCCCTTTCGCGGTGTGCTTGGCCAGGAACGTGCGGTCGAAGCCTTGCAGTTCGGTGTGGCCATGCCACGCCCCGGTTACAACGTCTTTGTCATGGGCGAACCGGGCACCGGTCGCTTCTCGTTCGTCAAACGCTACCTGAAGGCCGAAGGCAAACGCCTGCAGACCCCGGCGGACTGGGTCTATGTCAACAACTTCGATGAGCCGCGCGAGCCCCGCGCGCTGGAGCTGCCGTCGGGCACGGCGAGCGCGTTCATCGGCGACATCAACGGCTTGATCGACAACCTGCTGGCGACGTTCCCGGCGGTGTTTGAGCACCCGTCCTACCAGCAGAAAAAAAGCGCCATCGACCGCGCCTTCAACCAGCGCTACGACAAGGCGCTGGACGTCATCGAACGTCTGGCCCTGGAAAAAGACGTCGCCCTGTACCGCGACAGCAGCAACATCGCCTTCACCCCGATGCTCGAAGGCAAGGCGCTGGATGAAGCCGAGTTTTCGCAATTGCCGGAAGCCGAGCGCGAGCGTTTCCACGAGGATATTTCCGGTCTCGAAGAACGGCTGAATGAAGAGCTCGCGAGCCTGCCGCAGTGGAAGCGCGAGTCGAACAATCAGCTGCGTCAGCTCAACGAAGAAACCATCACCCTGGCCTTGCAGCCGTTGCTGTCGCCGCTGTCGGAAAAGTACGCGGAGAACGCCGCGGTCTGCGGTTACCTGCAAGCGATGCAGGTGTATCTGCTGAAAACCGTGGTCGAGCAACTGGTCGACGACAGCAAGACCGACGCCGTGGCGCGCAAGCTGCTGGAAGAGCAATACGCGCCGAGCCTGGTGGTCGGTCATCCGCACAGTGGTGGTGCGCCGGTGGTGTTCGAGCCGCATCCGACCTACGAAAACCTGTTCGGCCGCATTGAATACACCACCGATCAAGGGGCGCTTTACACCACTTATCGCCAGTTGCGCCCGGGCGCATTGCATCGCGCCAATGGCGGCTTCCTGATTCTTGAAGCGGAAAAAATGCTCAGTGAGCCGTTCGTGTGGGACGCACTCAAGCGCGCCCTGCAATCGCGCAAACTGAAGATGGAATCGCCGCTGGGGGAGATGGGCCGTTTCGCCACCGTAACCCTGAATCCGCAGCACATTCCGTTGCAGGTCAAAGTGGTGATCATCGGTGCGCGGCAGTTGTATTACACGCTGCAGGACCTGGATCCGGACTTCCAGGAGATGTTCCGCGTGCTGGTCGACTTCGACGAAGACATCCCGATGGTCGACGAAAGCCTGGAGCAGTTCGCCCAGTTGCTGAAAACCCGCACTTCGGAAGAAGGCATGGCGCCGCTGACCGCCGATGCGGTGGCGCGTCTGGCGACCTACAGCGCACGCCTGGCAGAGCATCAGGGGCGTTTGTCGGCGCGTATCGGCGACCTGTTCCAACTGGTCAGCGAGGCGGATTTCATTCGCCATCTGGCCGGTGATGAAATGACCGACGCCGGGCACATCGAGCGTGCGCTGAAAGCCAAAGCCACTCGCACTGGCCGCGTATCGGCGCGGATTCTCGACGACATGCTCGCCGGGATCATCCTGATCGACACCGACGGCGCCGCGGTCGGCAAGTGCAACGGGCTGACCGTGCTGGAAGTCGGCGATTCGGCGTTCGGTGTACCGGCGCGGATTTCCGCCACGGTGTACCCGGGCGGCAGCGGCATCGTCGACATCGAACGCGAGGTTAATCTCGGTCAGCCGATCCACTCCAAGGGCGTGATGATCCTCACCGGGTATCTGGGCAGCCGTTACGCCCAGGAATTCCCGCTGGCGATTTCCGCGAGCATTGCGCTCGAGCAATCCTACGGTTACGTCGATGGCGACAGTGCGTCGCTGGGCGAGGCTTGCACGTTGATTTCGGCGTTGTCGAAAACCCCGCTCAAGCAGTGCTTCGCGATCACCGGCTCGATCAACCAGTTCGGCGAAGTGCAGGCGGTCGGTGGCGTCAACGAGAAGATCGAAGGCTTCTTCCGTCTCTGCGAAGCGCGTGGGCTGACCGGCGAGCAGGGCGCGATCATTCCGCAGGCCAACGTCGCCACGCTGATGCTCGACGAGAAGGTGCTGGCGGCCGTGCGCGCCGGGCAGTTCCACGTGTACGCGGTGCGTCAGGCTGACGAGGCTTTGAGCCTGTTGGTCGGCGAGCCGGCCGGTGAGCCGAATGCCGAAGGCGAATTTCCTGAGGGCAGCGTCAACGCACGCGTGGTTGAACGTCTGCGGGTGATTGCCGAGATGATCAGCGAAGAGGATCTGAAGGAAGCGGAGAAGGAGTTGGCGCAAGAAGCGTTGGCAGAGGCCAAACCAGCCTGAGCCTTCATGCAGTAAAGCAGTGGGAGCGAGCCTGCTCGCGAAAGCGCTGTATCAGACGACGAATAAGTTGCCTGACAGTCCGCATTCGCGAGCGGGCTCGCTCCCACTGTGTTTTTCCAGATTGATTTTTGCGCTGATCTTCGGGAAAAGTGCCACTACTCTGGCGTCAGAATTCACACAATGACCATTCGGCGCCTTCTGGTTCTATCCGGCTTGCGCAGCGGACTTTTCTTCTATTCTCAGCTCAAGGACATCGACAGTATCACTGGATCGAAACAGCCTTCGCGTGAAGGCTGAATACAGGTTTTACCGAGGGTCGCCGCCATGTCGCGCAACCTCTGCCTCACCCGTCAATGCCTGGGTCTTGTGACCCGTATCGAATGCGCCATTAAACCCCTGGCCGGCGATAACGGCATGTGGACCTTGCTCTTCGCCGCCGGCATGGCCGGCGAACAACCCTCCGCCATCAAGGCCCAGGGCCCGTTTCACGGGCCGGTTGCCGCCGAGTCGATTCTCGACACCATTGTGGAAAGCCTGACGATGCACGGCTACGAACTGGCCAACGATCCGCAGATCTGGAGCCTGCACCTGCAGGCGCAGCTGCGCCAGATCAACGGTGGCCGTGGGCGTCCGGTCGGCGTGTTCGACCATTAGGCGCAATCACCGCGCCGTGTCGGGCAACGGCGCCTTGTCGAGCTTGACCTCAAACCCGTATTGCACGGTATTGAGTTCAGTTCGCTGATAGGTCTCTACTTGCGTTGGACGGCCATAGAAGTAATGCACGCCGAACAGCGCCGGGCCTTGCGCACTCGCGTCATGGCTGACCGAGAGAATCTGTTTCAGGTAGTTGCCGCTGTCGTCCTTGACGAAGAAACGCCAGGCGTTGGCCGGGAACCGTTTCAGGTCCACCACCAGTGTGTTGTTCTTGATCTCCAGGCCTTTGGGCAGGGCCTTGGCGTCGTAGGTTTTCTTGTCGACGCTCGCCAGAAACAGCGGCATCGAACCCACAGCAATTGCCGGAGTTTCCGGGAACAGGTTCAAATCGTAAGTGATCGTCGCTTGCAGCGGATCGACCTGATAGGCCTCGGCTGGCAGTTCGATCGGCTCGTCGAGTTTGCCGCTGCGTTTCTCGGTGAAGAACGTCACCGGGCTTTCTCCCGGGCTGAAATCATCGCCGAGCAATTCATCGTTGAAGGTACGCCGGTGGGAGAACTGGATGCGCGCGGCGCTCGGATCCTCCACGGACTGATGGATGCGGATGCCGGCCTTCAACGCTTCCTCGGTCAGGCTCGCGCCCTTGAGCCAGTTCGGCGCCAGATCGTCATAGACCACTACGTCCGGGTCCAGCGGCTGGATGGTCTTTTCCGTGGTGTGCTGACTGAAAGTGCGCACCGGCAAATCCAGCGCCTTGCGGGTCACGGTCGCCGATGAAAAATCGAGCACGCTGACCTCAAGGGTGTCGACGGGGCCGTTGAAGTAAACCTTGTTATAGCGGTGCGGATGTTGCTGCTCGAAGGCGCGCTGTTCGTCCTCCAGCTGTTTTTCCAGTGCCTCGCTCCAGGTTTTCTGCTGTTGCAGATGTGCCAGTTGTTTCTCGTAGAAAGCCACCTGTGCCGGGCTCTCATTGATTGAGCCGGCGCGCACCAGGTATTGCCCGGTGGTGTCGCGGGCCTGAACGATCAACGGATTGAGCTGCGCACCCTCAACCTCTGGGGCCAATGGCAGGCTGTTGCTGAATTCGATTTCGGCGTAGTTTTTTGCAAGCTTCAGCAGGGTGACGCTGAGGTTGTCGTCGGTACGGGTCTGGCCGACATCCTTTTGGCTCAGGTTGAAGGTGAACAGGCGGCGCGGCGTGATGACTTCGACGTTGCCCTGCAGGCTCACTGGCTGCGGTTGTGTCTTCTTGTCGACATCCAGCCCCTCGATGAACGGGTAGGTCACCGTCAGGTCATCGGGGTTGTTGACATTGGAACTGGACGGGCTCAACTGAATGCCGGGATCGGTTTCCGACCATTCCGGCTGATAGGTGATCACGCGCTTGTTGCTCAGGGTCACCGACTGCCATTCCACGCCATGCGGAAACAGAAAACCACCGGGAATGTTCAGGTTGAACGGGAACACTGGTTGCAGGTCGGTGAGGTAGTCGGAGCTGGCGTCCTTGTGCAGCACGAACAGTCCGTTGATGAATGTATCGACCAGCGCCTGCGGCGAAGGGTAGTGCTTGAGGATGCCGAGGGTGTCTTCGCCGTAGACGGTTTTCAGGGGAGGGCTATCGAGCTTGAGTTGCGCGCGTTCGAGCAACAGCAGCGAACCGCCGAGTTCGGTCACGGCATCCTTGAGCTTCGGATCGGTGATGGCGTCCAGTGAATGTTCGAAGGTTGCCGTCTTCGCGTCGAGGCTGACCGAGGTTTTTTTCTCTTCGCCGGGAGAGCAGCCGCCCAGCAGCAGAGCGAGGCAAATCCCGGCAGTTTTCAACGGCAATCGCACATGCATTTCCAGTCGTCCTGTCCACTTTCGCTAGGCGGTCAATGGTTTGGACAGTAGCAGAAAAAAAATCATACACACACGCAGGTTGCGCTGATTGGAGGGGCGGGCCGGGCCGTTTCTGGCTGTCACGGTCGGCTGGTATACTCGCCGCCGATTTCAATCCTTATTGTGTGAGAGTCAATGGAACGCTTTATCGAAAATGCAATGTACGCCACGCGCTGGCTGCTGGCGCCGATCTATATCGGGCTGTCCCTCGGGCTGCTGGCGCTGGCATTGAAATTCTTCCAGGAAGTGTTTCATGTCATTCCCAACGTGTTCTCCATGGCCGAATCGGATCTGATCCTGGTGCTGCTGTCGTTGATCGACATGGCGCTGGTGGGCGGTTTGCTGGTGATGGTGATGATTTCCGGCTACGAGAACTTCGTGTCCGAGCTGAACATCGACGAAGGCAAAGAGAAGCTCAGCTGGCTGGGCACCATGGACTCCTCGTCGCTGAAGATGAAAGTGGCGGCGTCGATCGTGGCGATTTCCTCGATCCACCTGCTGCGGATCTTCATGGACGCCAAGAACGTCGATCCCGAGCACCTGATGTGGTACGTGATCATCCACATGACCTTCGTGATCTCGGCGTTTGCGATGGGCTATCTGGACAAGCTCACCAAGCACTGATCATTGATTGCTCGCTGCAAATGCATCGCCCGTCTGTTGCGAAACAGACGGGCGGTGTCGTTTGTGGCTTGTGCTTTGGTGCGCGCGGGCATATCCCTGTAAAGGTCCTGGCTCGCCATCGCACGAGGTGCCTTCATGAACCTGCAAGAGTTGAATGCGTTTGCCATCGCCAGAAAGGTCGATGAGCTGAACCTGATCTCCATGGAGGGCGGGATTTATCTGCTCGAAGCGCGGATGCATGGCGCCGCGTATCCGTTGAGTGATCTCAAGGGCGAGATGCTGCAGCTGCGTTCGGTGGAGCACGCGCGGGATTTGCTGCATAACTTCCCGGTGCTGCCGTTCAACCTCGTACATACCTCGGTGCACGATGAAATGTGCGGCCTGGGCGGCAGCGTCGATGAAAGCCTGAAAGTGCCGCTGGCGTGGCGCTCGGCCCTGTAGGCGTTGCGCGCCATCGCTGGGCATCTGTGCTAGTCTGCTCGCCCTTTTAGGTTCCGGGCGCGCCGGGACGCGCTGTGCACGCACGGCAAGTCTTGCGGCCGTCCGCACAGCGGAGCAGTGTCATGTCCGAAGTAAATCTGTCCACCGACGAAACCCGCGTCAGCTACGGCATTGGCCGTCAGCTGGGCGACCAGCTGCGCGACAACCCGCCACCGGGTGTCAGCCTGGACGCCATCCTGGCCGGTCTGACCGACGCATTCGCCGGCAAGCCAAGCCGTGTCGATCAGGAAGCCATGTCCGCCAGCTTCAAGGTGATCCGCGAGATCATGCAAGCCGAAGCCGCCGCCAAAGCTGAAGCGGCTGCTGGCGAAGGTCGTGCGTTCCTGGCTGAAAACGCCAAGAAAGACGGCATCACCACCCTGGCTTCCGGTCTGCAATTCGAAGTGCTGACCCAGGGCGAAGGCGCCAAGCCATCCCGTGAAGACACCGTGCGTACTCACTACCACGGCATGCTGATCGACGGCACCGTGTTCGACAGCTCCTACGATCGTGGCCAGCCAGCAGAGTTTCCGGTGGGCGGCGTGATCGCCGGCTGGACCGAAGCCCTGCAACTGATGAACGCCGGCAGCAAATGGCGCCTGTACGTGCCGAGCGAACTGGCTTACGGCGCTCAAGGCGTTGGCAGCATCCCGCCGCACAGCGTTCTGGTATTCGACGTCGAGCTGCTGGACGTTCTGTAATGCCTGGCCTGTCCCGGTGACAGGTCAATAATGTGGGAGCGGGCTTGCTCGCGAAGGCGTCCTTTCAGGCAATCATCCGTGCCTGACACACCGCTTTCGCCAGCAGGCTGGCTCCCACAGTTTTTTCCGCGCTACTCATATTTCGATCTTGTGATGCAGCTCATGGGTCGGGCGCAACGCCCGGGCA
Organism: Pseudomonas sp. Y5-11; assembly: GCF_022368695.1. NCBI lineage: Bacteria > Pseudomonadati > Pseudomonadota > Gammaproteobacteria > Pseudomonadales > Pseudomonadaceae > Pseudomonas > Pseudomonas sp. Y5-11. The sequence goes on along the minus strand of NZ_CP058974.1, from coordinate 6,225,062 downwards.
TAGCAGAACAGGAACAGATTGCGCACCAGCTCCTTGAGCACCAGCGGCTCGCTGGAATTCAGGCTGCTGACGTCCAGGTCGCCCTGATCCTGCAGCTCATGCAGGGCTTCTTCTTCCAGAACCGCACAGACTTCGCCGGTTTCCCGATGCAGGATCCTGAGGTACGGGTGTGGGCGATCCAGCCAGGCATCGATCAAATAAGTCATGGGTCTCATCTCCTTGAAAGGTTTCAATGAGAATAATTCTTATTCGTCAAATAGCAAGTGCCTATTGGCGGAATGCGATTTTTTCCGGGTAAAGATTGCGTAAGGTCAAAACGGCTGGCGTCTGGCTATTACGCGAGTATGCGGGAGCAAAGCAGGAGAGGTCGGAGCTCCATCCCACGGCGGGCGCGGGATGGATGACAAGCGGATCAGACCTTTCTGACGAACTCGGACTTGAGTTTCATCGGGCCAATGCCGTCGATCTTGCAGTCGATGTCGTGGTCGCCATCGCACAGGCGGATGTTCTTGACCTTGGTGCCGACCTTGACCACCAGCGAGGTGCCCTTGACCTTCAGGTCCTTGATCACGGTGATGGTGTCGCCGTCCTGCAGGACGTTGCCGACCGAATCTTTCTTCACGGCATCATCGGACGCCACTTCGGTTTCGCCGTTGGCCGACCACTCGTGGGCGCACTCAGGGCAGATCAGCTGGGCACCGTCTTCGTAGGTGTATTCGGAATTGCATTTCGGGCAGGGTGGCAACGTGCTCACTAAGGCTCCTTGGGATGTGGATCGCTAAAAGTCGCACATTGTATAAGGTTTTAGCCTTTGATGGAGCCAAAAGCAGAAGATCGCAGCCTTCGGCAGCGCCTACAGGTGATTGATGTAGGAGCTGCCGAAGGCTGCGATCTTTTGATCTGCCTGGCGAATTCAGTGCGTGCGGGCGACCGCAAACTCGCTCAGTTCTACCAGTGCATCGCGGTATTCGCTGGCCGGCAGCGCGTCGAGGCACTTGATCGCACGGGCCACGTAGTCACGGGCCAGTTGCGCGGTGTACTCCAGCGAACCCGAGGCCTCCACGGCGATGCGGATGCTTTCGAGGTCTTCGATTCCGCCTTTCTGGATCGCCTGGCGTACCAGGGCAGCCTGTTCCGGCGTGCCTTCGCGCATGGTAAAGATCAGCGGCAGGGTTGGTTTGCCCTCGGCCAGATCGTCACCGACGTTCTTGCCCAGGGTCTCGGCGTCGCCCTTGTAGTCCAGCAAGTCGTCGACCAGTTGGAACGCCACGCCGAGGTGATCGCCGAAGGTGCGCAGGGCTTCGCTCTGCTCGGCGGTGGCGCCGGCCAGTGCGGCAGCGCTGTGGGTCGAGGCTTCGAAGAGCATCGCGGTCTTGCCGCGGATGACTTCCATGTAGGTTTCTTCGGTGGTGCTGGCGTCGCGCACCTTGGACAGTTGCAGCACTTCGCCTTCGGCGATGATGCGCGTGGCCTGGGACAGGATCTTCATCACCGGCATCGAGCCCAGTTCGACCATCATTTCGAACGAGCGCGAGTACAGGAAATCGCCGACCAGCACGCTTGGCGCGTTGCCCCACATGGCGTTGGCGGTCGAACGACCACGGCGCATGCCGGACATGTCGACCACGTCGTCATGCAACAGGGTCGCGGTGTGCAGGAATTCGATGGTGGCGGCCAGCAGACGCAGGTCGTCGCCTTCGCGACCGAGGGCCTTGCCGCACAGCAGCACCAATAAAGGACGCAGGCGTTTGCCGCCGGCCGAGGTGATGTAATCGCCGATTTTCGATACCAGCGGCACTCGGGAAGTCAGCTGCTTCTTGATGATGCCGTCGACGGCGCTAAAATCGTCCGCCACCGCGCGGTAGAAAGCTTGGGGTTGCATCAGCGACAGTTGCTCCAGAAGGGTTGCGCGGCATGCTAGGACCCCCACCGGGGCCTGTCAAGGCGCGATGGACGGCCTCTTGCGTGACTCTCGATGCTTGCGTACAATCGCGCACCCTGAACTTCCTGGGCAGCACCTGCCTTACGCAATTGCACTTGGGCCGTTCCAGCCCCATGCAGCCATGCCAGCCAATACCTCTTCTTATAAAGAGCTGGGTGAGCAGGATTATCGGAGAAATACCATGTACGCAGTAATCGTTACCGGCGGTAAGCAATACAAGGTCGCTGAAGGTGAATACCTGAAGATCGAAAAACTGGAAGTCGCTACTGGCGAATCCGTGACTTTTGACCGCGTTCTGCTGGTCGCCAATGGCGACGACGTGAACATCGGCGCACCTGTTGTTGCTGGCGCAACCGTCAAGGCTGAAGTGATCTCCCAAGGTCGTCACGATAAAGTCCGCATCATCAAGTTCCGTCGCCGTAAGCACCACATGAAGCGTATGGGCCACCGCCAGTGGTTCACCGAGATCAAAATCACCGGTATTCAGGCTTAATTACAGCCTAATTCCTCACTAGGAGAATTGAACTCATGGCACACAAAAAAGCTGGTGGTAGTACCCGTAACGGTCGCGACTCAGAAGCCAAACGCCTTGGCGTGAAGATGTATGGCGGCCAGGTCATCAAGGCCGGCAACATCATCGTACGTCAGCGCGGCACCCAATTCCACGCTGGCTACGGCGTTGGCATGGGTAAAGATCACACCCTGTTCGCGAAAATCGAAGGCGTGATCAAGTTTGAAGTAAAAGGCGCCTTCGGTCGTCGTTACGTGAGCGTTGTCGCGGCTTAATCGCGAGATCGCTGGAAGAGCCCTGTCTTGCGACGGGGCTTTTTCGTTTGTGGGGTGAGTCTCTTGCAAAACTGTTTGTATGGGCTGTCGGCGTGCGATGCAGGTCGTGTTTTGGGGTCGCTGCGCTCATTTTTGCAAGAGTCTTATGTCTTGATTGTTTTTCGGCTCGTCCGTATGGCGAGAGGCGTTGAGTTATGAAGTTTGTAGACGAAGTATCGATCCGCGTAAAAGCTGGCGACGGCGGCAATGGCTGCATGAGTTTCCGTCGGGAAAAATTCATTGAAAACGGCGGCCCGAACGGCGGTGATGGCGGTGACGGCGGTTCCATCTACATGATGGCCGACGAAAACCTCAACACCCTGGTCGACTACCGTTACACCCGGCACTTCGATGCCGAGCGTGGCTCCAACGGCGGCAGCACCGATTGCACCGGCAAGAAGGGTGAAGACCTGATCCTGCGCGTGCCGGTCGGTACCACCGTGATCGACTCGGCCACCCAGGAAGTGATTGGCGACCTGACCAAGGCCGGCCAGAAACTGATGGTGGTGCAGGGCGGTTGGCACGGTCTGGGTAACACCCGTTTCAAATCCAGTACCAACCGTGCGCCGCGCCAGACCACGCCGGGCAAGCCGGGTGAGCAGCGCGACCTGAAACTGGAAATGAAAGTGCTGGCCGACGTGGGTCTGCTGGGCTTGCCGAATGCCGGTAAAAGTACCTTTATCCGTTCGGTGTCGGCGGCCAAGCCGAAAGTTGCCGACTACCCGTTCACCACGCTGGTGCCGAACCTGGGTGTGGTCAGCGTCGACCGCTGGAAAAGCTTTGTCATTGCCGACATTCCGGGGCTGATCGAAGGCGCTTCCGACGGTGCCGGTCTGGGCATTCGCTTCCTCAAGCACCTGGCGCGTACGCGTCTGTTGCTGCACCTCGTCGACATGGCGCCGCTGGATGACAGCAGTGCACCGGACGCGGCTGAAGTGATCGTCAATGAACTGGTCAAATTCAGTCCTTCGCTGGCTGAGCGTGATCGCTGGCTGGTGCTGAACAAATGCGACCAGATCCTTGAGGAAGAGCACGAAGAGCGCGTCAAGGAAATCGTTGATCGCCTGCAGTGGGAAGGTCCGGTCTACGTGATCTCGGCCATCGCCAAAGAAGGCACTGAGCGTCTGACGCGCGACATCATGCGTTACCTGGAAGACCGTGCCGATCGTCTGGCTAACGACCCGGCGTACAAGGAAGAGCTGGCCGATCTCGATCAGCGTATCGAAGACGAAGCTCGTGCACAGTTGCAGGCACTGGACGACAAGCGTGCCCTGCGCCGCAGCGGCGTGAAGTCGGTCCACGACATCGGCGACGATGACTGGGACGAAGAAGATGTGGATGATGAAGACGGTCCGGAAATCATTTACGTGCGCGACTGATTCGTTGCAGTAAACTTAAGCGCCGCTCAATCGAGCGGCGTTTTAGTATCTGGAAATCGCAAGTCACAAATAACGACATGGGCGGCGCTGGGTCGCGCTGCCCTCAAGCTAAGGTTGAAGATGATGCGGAGCAAGGTGACAGGTGCGCAGCGTTGGGTCGTGAAGATCGGCAGCGCTTTGCTGACAGCTGATGGCAAAGGGCTGGATCGCGCGGCAATGAGTGTCTGGGTCGAGCAGATGGTGGCCTTGCATGAGGCGGGTGTCGAGCTGGTGCTGGTGTCTTCCGGTGCTGTGGCTGCCGGCATGAGCCGTCTCGGATGGACCGCGCGACCCAGTGCGATGCACGAGCTCCAGGCTGCCGCGGCAATCGGTCAGATGGGTCTGGTGCAGGCCTGGGAATCGAGCTTTGCCGAGCATGGTCGGCACACGGCGCAGATTCTCCTGACCCATGACGACCTGTCCGACCGCAAGCGTTACCTGAATGCCCGCAGCACCCTGCGTGCGCTGGTCGAGCTGAAGGTCATTCCGGTGATCAACGAAAACGACACCGTGGTCACCGACGAAATCCGTTTCGGTGACAACGACACGCTGGCGGCGCTGGTGGCCAATCTGGTGGAGGCGGATCTGCTGGTAATCCTCACTGATCGCGACGGCATGTTCGATGCTGATCCGCGCAATAACCCCGATGCGCAACTGATTTACGAGGCGCGTGCCGATGATCCGACCCTGGATGCGGTGGCGGGTGGCACCGGCGGTGCGCTGGGGCGTGGCGGCATGCAGACCAAGCTGCGTGCGGCGCGTCTGGCAGCGCGTTCCGGGGCGCATACCATCATCGTCGGTGGGCGTCTGGAGCGAGTGCTCGATCGCCTGAAGGCTGGCGAGCGCATCGGCACGCTGCTGTCGCCTGAGCGCGGCATGCTGGCGGCGCGCAAGCAGTGGCTGGCCGGGCATCTGCAGACTCGCGGCACGCTGGTGCTGGACGAAGGTGCGGTGTCGGCATTGTCGCAGGGCCACAAGAGTCTGTTGCCGGTCGGTGTGAAACTGGTCCAGGGCAGTTTTCGCCGGGGCGAAATGGTGGTCTGCGTGGCACCTGATGGTCGTGAGATCGCCCGTGGCCTGGCCAACTACAGTGCGCTTGAGGCGCAAAAAATCATCGGTCAGTCGTCGGATGCGATTGTCGGCGTGCTGGGCTATATGGCTGAGCCGGAACTGGTTCACCGTGACAACCTGATTCTGGTCTAAGGGAAATTACGCATGCGCATGGCAAAAGGATTGTTAGGGCTGTTGATGGCGTTGCCATTGCTGGCCTCGGCCGAGGAAATCGGTCAGGTGTCGACGGTATTCAAGTTCGTCGGCCCGAATGACCGAATCGTAGTCGAGGCTTTCGATGATCCGAAAGTCGACGGCGTGACCTGCTACCTGTCTCGCGCCAAAACGGGTGGGGTGAAGGGTGGTCTGGGTCTGGCCGAGGATCGCGCCGAAGCGTCGATTGCCTGTCGCCAGGTTGGTCCGATCAAGTTCAAGGGCGAGTTGAAAGATGGCGACGAGGTGTTCAAGGAGCGCACGTCGCTGGTGTTCAAGACCATGCAGGTGGTGCGTTTCCTCGACAAGAAGCGCAATACGCTGGTGTACCTGGTTTACAGCGATCGCGTGATCGAAGGGAGTCCGCAGAATGCGGTAACCGCAATTCCGATCGTGCCGTGGGTGCCGGTCCAGCAGTAACAGCGCAAAACCAATTGCAGGGGTGAGCTTGCTCGCTCCTGCATTTTTTTGCTCTGCGTTTATCAAATTGCAGGCAATAAAAAACCGACCCTAAGGTCGGTTTTTTAATGACTACGTCGATTAAGCAGCTTCTTTCAGTGCCTTGACGTGGCCATTCAGACGGCTCTTATGACGAGCAGCCTTGTTCTTGTGGATGATGCCTTTATCGGCCATACGGTCGATAACTGGCACAGCCAGAACGTATGCAGCTTGAGCTTTTTCAGCGTCTTTTGCGTCGATGGCTTTAACTACATTCTTGATGTAGGTACGAACCATGGAACGCAGGCTGGCGTTGTGGCTGCGACGCTTCTCAGCCTGTTTTGCACGTTTTTTGGCGGAAGGTGAGTTGGCCACCGTCGAGCTCCTCGAAAGACTTTTTAGGAAATAGCAAACAAAATAGGCCGCGAATCATGCCGATGAAGAGAAGTCTTGTCAAGGGCGCTTGAAACGTTCCGCTAAGTGGTAGGTATAAAGAGGCGGGATATTTATTTCCGGCGCTTGACCTGTAAACTCGCGAGCTTTGGCTCTGTGCTGTTGCGGCGCGGAGTATCGCACAAGTGGGCGCATTGTTCGCCTGCTGTTTATCGACAGGCACTAATTTCCTCAATGAATCTGCTCAAATCGTTGGCCGCTGTCAGCTCTATCACGATGCTTTCCCGGATTCTGGGGTTCGTCCGTGACACGCTCATCGCTCGCACCTTCGGCGCCGGAATGGCGACGGACGCCTTTTTCATTGCCTTCAAATTGCCCAACCTGTTGCGACGAATCTTTGCCGAGGGGGCGTTCTCGCAGGCTTTCGTACCGATTCTGGCCGAATACAAAAGCCAAAAGGGCGAAGAGGCGACTCGCACCTTTATCGCTTACGTTTCCGGCCTGCTGACCCTGGTGCTGGCGCTGGTTACCGCGCTGGGGATGATCGCTGCACCGTGGGTAATCTGGGCCACGGCTCCGGGTTTTACCGACACGCCGGAAAAATTCCAGCTCACCTCTGATCTGTTGCGGGTGACGTTCCCTTATATATTGCTGATCTCCCTGTCATCGCTGGCCGGGGCGATTCTCAATACCTGGAACCGTTTTTCGGTGCCGGCCTTCGTGCCGACCTTGCTTAACGTCAGCATGATCGTGTTCTCGCTGTTCCTGACGCCCTATTTCGATCCGCCGGTGATGGCGTTGGGCTGGGCGGTGCTGGTCGGTGGTCTGGCGCAGTTGCTCTATCAACTGCCGCACCTGAAAAAGATCGGCATGCTGGTGCTGCCACGCCTGAACCTGCGTGATACCGGCGTCTGGCGAGTGATGAAACAGATGTTGCCGGCGATTATTGGCGTCTCGGTGAGTCAGATTTCGCTGATCATCAACACCATTTTCGCTTCGTTTCTGGTGGCCGGGTCGGTGTCGTGGATGTATTACGCTGACCGTTTGATGGAGCTGCCGTCCGGCGTGCTCGGTGTGGCGCTGGGCACGATTCTGCTGCCGACATTGGCCAAGACCTATGCGAGCAAGGATCGCCACGAGTATTCGCGGATCCTCGACTGGGGCCTGCGCCTGTGCTTTGTGCTGGTGCTGCCGTGTGCATTGGCGCTGGGGATTCTCGCCGAACCGCTGACCGTTTCCCTGTTCCAGTACGGGCAATTCAGCGCGTTCGATGCGTCTATGACCCAGCGTGCGCTGATTGCCTATTCTGTCGGTCTGCTCGGAATTATCGTGATAAAGGTGCTGGCGCCGGGCTTTTATGCGCAACAGAACATCCGCACTCCGGTGAAAATCGCAATCTTCACGCTGGTGTGCACGCAGTTGTTCAATCTGGTGTTGATCGGCCCGCTGGCACACGCCGGTCTGGCGCTGGCGATCAGTGCCGGAGCCTGCCTCAATGCCGGGTTGCTGTTCTATCAACTGCGCAAGCAAAAGATGTATCAGCCGCAACCGGGCTGGTACATGTTCGGTTTCAAGCTGGTGGTAGCGGTGGCGGTGATGTCGGCAGTTCTGTTGCTGGGCATGCATTTCATGCCGGCCTGGGATCAGGGGCACATGCTGGAGCGCTTCCTGCGTCTGGGGGCGCTGGTGGTTGCTGGTGTGGTTGCGTATTTCGGTATGTTGCTGCTGCTCGGTTTCCGCCTGCGTGACTTCAATCGCAAGGCTTTGAGCTGAGGTTTCAGCCTTTAAATACGGGCGCGGGCCGGCAGTTTTGTCGGCTCGAGCACTTTGCGTTACGGTGTTGCCTGTCGTCGACCGTCGGGTGTGGTTATAATCGACCACTTTATGAGCAAGAAGCGCGTTATGCAGCTGGTTCGAGGCCTCCACAACTTGCGCCCCCAGCATCGGGGCTGCGTCGCCACTATTGGCAACTTTGACGGTGTTCACCGTGGTCACCAGGCTATCCTGGCCCGGCTGCGTGAGCGTGCGCTTGAGTTGGGCGTACCCAGCTGCGTGGTGATTTTCGAGCCGCAACCCCGGGAGTTCTTTGCCCCGGAGACCGCGCCGGCACGTCTGGCCCGCTTGCGCGACAAATTGCAGCTGCTGGCTGCCGAAGGTGTCGACCGGGTGTTGTGCCTGGCATTCAACCAGCGCCTGAGCAAGCTCAGCGCCAGTGAGTTCGTCGATACCATCCTGGTGGACGGCCTTGGCGTGCAGCATCTGGAAGTCGGCGACGATTTCCGCTTTGGCTGCGATCGCCTTGGCGATTTCGATTTTCTGCTGCAGGCTGGCCAGGTCCACGGTTTTACCGTGGAAGCCGCGCAAACCGTCGAGCTGGATGGCATTCGCGTCAGCAGCACCCAGGTGCGCAATGCGTTGGCCGCCGCCGATTTTGCCTTGGCCGAACGCTTGCTCGGCCGTCCTTACCGGATTGCCGGTCGCGTGCTGCATGGTCAGAAACTGGCCCGGCAACTGGGTACGCCCACTGCCAACATTCAACTCAAGCGTCGTCGCGTGCCGTTCACCGGGGTTTACCTGGTGGATGTGGACATCGACGGCAAGACCTGGCCAGGCGTCGCCAACATCGGCGTGCGGCCCACGGTCCAAGGTGACGGCAAAGCCCACCTTGAAGTTCATCTACTGGATTTTGCCGGCGATCTGTATGACCGGCGTCTGACGGTGGTTTTCCACCAAAAGCTGCGTGAAGAGCAGCGTTTCGCCTCCCTGGAGGCACTGAAAACGGCGATCAACGCGGATGTCGCCGCCGCCCGTGCACTAGCCGCACCTAGCGCCCATCGCTAATGAAGAGCCTTAAATGACCGACTATAAAGCCACGCTAAACCTTCCGGACACCGCCTTCCCAATGAAGGCCGGCCTGCCACAGCGCGAACCGCAGATTCTGCAGCGCTGGGACAGTATTGGCCTGTACGGAAAGTTGCGCGAGATTGGCAAGGATCGTCCGAAGTTCGTCCTGCACGACGGCCCTCCGTACGCCAACGGCACGATCCACATCGGTCACGCACTGAACAAGATTCTCAAGGACATGATCATCCGCTCGAAAACCCTGTCGGGTTTCGACGCGCCGTATGTTCCGGGTTGGGACTGCCATGGCCTGCCGATCGAGCACAAGGTTGAAGTGACCCACGGCAAGAACCTGGGCGCGGACAAGACCCGCGAGCTGTGCCGTGCCTACGCCACCGAGCAGATCGAAGGGCAGAAGACCGAGTTCATCCGTCTCGGCGTCCTCGGCGATTTCGCCAACCCGTACAAGACCATGGACTTCAAGAACGAGGCCGGTGAAATCCGCGCCCTCGCCGAAATCGTCAAGGGCGGTTTCGTGTTCAAGGGCCTCAAGCCGGTGAACTGGTGCTTCGATTGCGGTTCGGCACTGGCCGAAGCCGAAGTCGAGTACGAGAACAAGAAGTCCTCGACCATCGACGTGGCGTTCCCGATTGCCGATGAAGCCAAACTGGCCGCCGCGTTCGGTCTGCCGTCGCTGGGCAAGCCTGCTTCGATCGTGATCTGGACCACCACCCCGTGGACCATCCCGGCCAACCAGGCACTGAACGTTCATCCTGAGTTCAACTACGCGCTGGTGGATATCGGCGACAAGCTGCTGGTCCTGGCTGAAGAGCTGGTTGAATCCTGCCTGACCCGTTACGGCGTTGAAGGCACCGTACTGGCCACCGCGCCGGGTTCGGCGCTGGAACTGATCAACTTCCGCCACCCGTTCTACGACCGCCTGTCGCCGGTGTACCTGGCCGACTACGTCGAACTGGGCGCTGGCACCGGTGTGGTTCACTCCGCTCCGGCCTACGGTGTGGACGACTTCGTGACCTGCAAGAAATACGGCATGGTCAACGATGACATCCTCAACCCGGTGCAAAGCAACGGCGTGTACGTGCCGTCGCTGGAATTCTTCGGCGGCCAGTTCATCTGGAAGGCCAACCCGGCCATCGTCGACAAGCTGACCGAAGTCGGTGCGCTGATGCACACCACCGTCATCGAACACAGCTACATGCACTGCTGGCGCCACAAGACCCCGCTGATCTACCGCGCCACCGCGCAGTGGTTCATCGGCATGGACAAAGAACCTGTGTCCGGTGACACCCTGCGTCAGCGCTCGCTCAAAGCCATTGAAGACACCAAATTCGTGCCGGCCTGGGGCCAGGCGCGCCTGCACTCGATGATCGCCAACCGTCCGGACTGGTGCATCTCCCGCCAGCGCAACTGGGGCGTGCCGATCCCGTTCTTCCTGAACAAGGAAAGCGGCGAATTGCACCCACGCACCGTCGAACTGATGGAAGAAGTCGCCAAGCGCGTTGAAGTCGAAGGCATCGAAGCCTGGTTCAAACTCGACGCTGCCGAACTGCTGGGCGATGAAGCGCCGCTGTACGACAAGATCAGCGACACCCTCGACGTCTGGTTCGACTCGGGCACCACCCACTGGCACGTGCTGCGCGGTTCGCACCCGATGGGTCACGAGAACGGCCCGCGCGCCGACCTGTACCTGGAAGGTTCCGACCAGCACCGCGGCTGGTTCCACTCGTCGCTGCTGACCGGTTGCGCCATCGACAACCACGCGCCGTACCGCGAACTGCTGACCCACGGCTTCACCGTCGATGAGTCCGGCCGCAAGATGTCCAAATCGCTCGGCAACGTGATCGCGCCGCAGAAAGTCAACGACACCCTGGGCGCCGACATCATGCGTCTGTGGGTCGCGTCGACCGACTACTCCGGCGAAATGGCGGTGTCCGAACAGATCCTGCAGCGCAGCGCGGACGCTTATCGTCGTATCCGTAACACCGCTCGCTTCCTGCTTTCGAACCTGACCGGTTTCAACCCGGCCACCGACCTGCTGCCGGCTGAAGACATGCTGGCGCTGGATCGCTGGGCGGTGGATCGCACGCTGCTGCTGCAACGCGAATTGCAAGAACACTACGGCGAATACCGTTTCTGGAACGTTTACTCGAAGATCCACAACTTCTGCGTGCAGGAACTGGGTGGCTTCTACCTCGACATCATCAAGGACCGCCAGTACACCACCGGCGCCGACAGCAAGGCCCGTCGCTCGTGCCAGACCGCGCTGTTCCACATCTCCGAAGCGCTGGTGCGCTGGATCGCGCCGATCCTCGCGTTCACCGCCGACGAGCTGTGGCAGTACCTGCCGGGCGAGCGCAACGAGTCGGTGATGCTCAACACCTGGTACGAAGGTCTGACCGAACTGCCGGAGGGCTTCGAGCTGGGTCGCGCCTATTGGGATCGCATCATGGAAGTGAAGGTGGCGGTCAACAAAGAAATGGAAATCCAGCGTGCGGCCAAAGCCGTCGGTGGCAACCTGCAAGCCGAAGTGACGCTGTTCGCCGAAGACGCGCTGAGCGCCGACCTGGCCAAGCTGAGCAACGAGCTGCGCTTTGTCCTGATCACCTCGACTGCCAGCGTGGCACCTTTCGTTCAGGCTCCTGCGGACGCGGTAGCCACCGAAGTCAGCGGCCTGAAACTGAAGATCGTCAAATCGGCCTTCCCGAAATGCGCCCGTTGCTGGCACTGCCGCGAAGACGTTGGCGTGAACCCGGAGCATCCGGAAATCTGCGGCCGTTGCGTCGACAACATCGATGGCGCCGGCGAGGTTCGTCACTATGCCTAACGCCGTTGGCCGTTTCGGACGGCTGAGCTGGCTCTGGTTGAGCTTGCTGGTTCTGGTCATCGACCAGGCCAGCAAGTTCTACTTCGAAGGCAAGCTCGAAATGTTCCAGCAGATCGTGATCATTCCCGATTACTTCAGCTGGACCCTGGCCTACAACACCGGCGCGGCGTTCAGCTTCCTGGCTGACAGCTCCGGCTGGCAGCGCTGGCTGTTCGCCTTGATCGCGATCGTGGTCAGTGCGGTGCTGGTGGTCTGGCTCAAGCGTCTGGGCCGCAACGATACCTGGCTGGCCGTCGCTCTGGCGCTGGTGCTGGGCGGTGCGCTGGGCAATCTGTATGACCGCATTGCCCTGGGCCATGTGATCGACTTCATTCTGGTGCACTGGCAGAACCGCTGGTACTTCCCGGCATTCAACTTCGCCGACAGCGCTATCACCGTGGGTGCGGTGATGCTGGCACTGGACATGTTCAAATCGAAGAAAACCGGAGAAGCCGTTCATGACTGAACAGGTATTGGCTGAGCAACGCATCGGCCAGAACACGGAAGTCACTTTGCACTTTGCATTGCGCCTGGAGAACGGCGACACGGTCGACAGCACATTCGACAAAGCCCCGGCGACCTTCAAGGTCGGCGATGGCAACCTGCTGCCGGGTTTCGAAGCGGCATTGTTCGGCTTCAAGGCCGGCGACAAGCGTACGCTGACCGTTGAGCCGGAAAACGCCTTCGGCCAGCCGAACCCGCAAAACGTACAGATCATCTCGCGTTCGCAGTTTGTCGACATGGAACTGTCGCCGGGTTTGCTGGTGATCTTCAAGGATGCGGCCAATACTGAGCTGCCGGGTGTGGTGAAAGCGTTCGACGACGCGCAAGTGACCATCGACTTCAACCACCCGCTGTCAGGCAAGACGCTGACCTTTGACGTCGAGATCATCAACGTCAAAGCGATCTGAGTACACAGCAGAACCAGTGTGGGAATGGGCTTTTGTGGTGAGGGGATTTATCCCCGATGGGGTGCGAAGCGGCCCCGAATCCGATCACCGCGATCCAGAGCCGGAAAGCGTTGACTGTTTTGACGATTGCTTCGCAATCGATCGGGGATAAATCCCCTCGCCACAACAGGCTCGCTCCCACAATGTTTTCAACCGTTTTCGCTATTTCTTGCGCGCAAGACACGAGGCACAGCATGCAAATCAAACTCGCCAACCCCCGTGGCTTCTGCGCCGGCGTGGACCGGGCGATCGAAATCGTCAACCGCGCCCTGGAAGTCTTCGGGCCGCCGATCTACGTGCGTCATGAAGTGGTGCACAACAAGTTCGTCGTCGAAGACCTGCGCAACCGTGGCGCGATCTTCGTCGAAGAACTGGATCAAGTGCCGGACGACGTCATCGTGATCTTCAGTGCCCACGGCGTTTCCCAGGCCGTGCGCAATGAAGCCGCCGGCCGTGGCCTGAAGGTATTCGACGCCACATGCCCGCTGGTGACCAAGGTGCACATCGAAGTCGCCAAGTACAGCCGCGATGGTCGTGAGTGCATCCTGATCGGCCACGCCGGCCACCCGGAAGTCGAAGGCACCATGGGCCAGTACGACGCCAGCAATGGCGGCGCGATCTACCTCGTCGAAGACGAAAAAGACGTGGCCGAACTGCAGGTGCGTAACCCGGAAAAACTGGCGTTCGTGACCCAGACCACCCTGTCGATGGACGACACCAGTCGCGTGATCGATGCCTTGCGCACACGTTTCCCGGCCATCGGTGGTCCGCGCAAGGACGACATCTGCTACGCCACGCAAAACCGTCAGGACGCGGTCAAGCAACTGGCTGACGAATGCGACGTGGTATTGGTGGTGGGTAGCCCGAACAGCTCCAACTCCAATCGCCTGCGTGAACTGGCCGAACGCATGGCCACGCCGGCCTACCTGATCGACGGCGCTGAAGACCTGCAGAAAAGCTGGTTCGATGGCGTTGAGCGCATTGGCATCACCGCCGGAGCCTCCGCGCCGGAAGTTCTGGTGCGCGGCGTGATCCAGCAGTTGCAGGCCTGGGGCGCGACGGGGGCCGATGAGCTGGCCGGCCGCGAAGAGAACATCACCTTCTCGATGCCGAAAGAGCTGCGCGTCCGCTCGATCTGACGTTCTTCGTCTTCAGGCACAGCGCCTGCTCAGCCTTTGCGCTGGTCAGGCGCACCCGACCGGTTGCCGCCAGCACCACCTGGAGTTGGCTGACCGGCTCGCGCGCTGAGCAAATATGTAGCGTTCCCGCCTGAAACGCCCGCCCGGGCATCAGCGGTTGTCCCAGACTGCTGAAACGCACATAACGACTCACCGTCCAATTGCCGACGATCGGTATTCGTCCGTCACTCGCCTGTTCTACCAGCAGCGGATTGCTGCTGTCCTGCGGCCCCTCGCCGTTGAGATCCAGAATGATCCGCCAGCCCTGACTCCAGTCGCCATTGATGCCATGGATTACCACACTCTGGTTGCGGGTGATGGCCAGGGTGCGGGCGTTGCGAATGCCCTCGAGCAGCGACCGCGCTGCCTGCTCGCGATGAGTCGACTCGGTGAAGGCGGCGAACGCCGGACTGACCAGTGACAGAACAATTGCGCCAATCGCCAGTCCCATAAGCAATTCGATCAGGCTGAAACCCTGTTGCGGCATGACGACTCCCTCCGTGGAGCATGAAGCCCGGCACGATCCTTTTCGTCGGGCAGGGCAAATCAACCGACGCAGGCCGGTCGAATGTTCTAGTTTGTAGAAGCAGGTATAGCCGACGGCAACGGAGGGCATCGATGGATCATCGTACAAAAGGTTTCACGCTGCCCGAGTTGTTGGCTGCGGTCGCCGTGATGGTGATCCTCATCACCCTGGCGGTGCCGGGTTTCACCCGCTCGATCCAGAGCAGCAAGGCCGATACGGAAATGGGCGACCTGCAGCGTGCCATCAACTTTGCGCGGCTGGAGGCGATTGATCGCGGCGTGACCACACGCTTGCGCCCGAGCGCCGGCGGCAGCGTGTGGACCGGCGAATTGTCGGTCTACGACGGTACTGGCACTGCGGCCAATGTATTGCGGGTTGTTCCAGCGATGAGCAGCGGCGCGACTCTGACGCTACCCTCAGGAGTGTCCGCACTGGATTTCAATAATCTGGGTGGCCTGGCGGCGCCGTCGACAGCGGTGGTCATCAGTTACGTGCTGGGAACGCAAAGCAGGACGCTGAACGTGTGTCTGAACGGACGAATTCAATCGGGTGGAAGTTGCGGATGAGGGCAGGGAGCACACAGGCACAGGAGGGCATGTCGCTGATCGAAGTGCTGGTCGCGTTGCTGATTCTGACGGTCGGGATATTGGGCGCAGCCGCCGTGCAGCTCAATGCGCTCAAATACACCGACAGTTCACGGATGACCAGTCAGGCCAGCTTTATCGCCTACGACATGATGGACCGCATCCGCGCCAACGCTGCCGCCGACTACACGGTGACGCCGCCGACCTCGGGCAATCTCGGCGTGGCCCGCGATCAGGATCTTTACGACTTCACCACCAACATCGTCAATTTCGGCGGGCCCACCGCCACGGGCACGATCACCCTCAATCAGCGGGTGTACACCATCACCATCAACTGGAATGACTCGCGGGCCGCGAATGCCACCGGTACCACACGCAGCTTCGTTCTGACCAGTCGCGCCACGGTCGACCCGGTGGCCACGCCATGAAGCATGATCAGCGAGGGTTCGGCCTGATCGAAATGCTCATCGCGTTGGCGCTTGGGCTGATCATCGTACTGGGGGTGGTGCAGACGTTCCTTGCAGCCAAAAACACTTACGTCAGCCAGAACACCGCCGCTGCGATGCAGGAAGACGCGCGTTTTGTCCTGAGCAAGATGATCCAGGAACTGCGCATGGTCGGCATGTTTGGCTGCCTGGGCACGATTACTGACGCGAGTTCGGCAGGGGATTTCTACGCGGCGCAGGTCACGCCGATCAACTGGGACAACAGCAACCTCAAGCTGACCCTGGTCACCGCCGATGTTGGCGGCAGTGGCGGCACTCCGACCTGGACGGTGCTCTCTGATTGCCGCAACAGCGCCACGGCTTATACCGGGTTGCGGGCGGCGGCGAGCGGGCAGATCGCCTTTCCGATCCGCCGCTTGATCTACAGCTTCAGCAACAACCAGATTCTCATGGGCAGCGGCAGCGGCACCCCGACCCAACAGGTGCTGGTGAATAACGTCAGTGCCTTTAATGTGACCTTCGGCCTGGCCGCGTCCGCCACTGACGTCGCGGCTTCCTCTTACAGCGCCAACCCCAGTGATCCGGCGCGTATCCGCAGTGTGCGCCTGAGCCTGACCCTCACCGACCCGAGCAATCGGGTGGCCAATCAAACCTTCAACGTGGTTGCCGCATTGCGCAACCGCTTGCAGTGAGGATCGGGCCGATGAAGACAAGCTTCAACCAGCGGCAAAACCAGCGCGGAATGGCGCTGCTGGTCAGTCTGGTGTTCCTGTTGCTGTTGACCTTGATCGGGCTGTCCTCGATGCAGAGCGCCAACCTGCAGGAAAAAATGGCCGGCAGCGTCAGCCTGCGCAATCAGTCGTTCCAGACCGCCGAGGCAGCGTTGCGCATCGGTGAGAGTGCGGTGCAACTCGACAGCTACTCGCTGGCGGTGTGTGCCAATACCACGCAGTGTGCGCCGCCAGCAGAGTCCTCGGTGGTCAGTGCGGCGGGGCTCAATTCGACTTCCGGCGTCACGTGGATCGCAGCCGGTAACGGCTTTTATGGTGTACAGAACATCGGTACCACTCTGACGGCGGTCAACGTGCCGAGCAACACGTCGGCGACCCTGTATCGGGTCACTGCGGTCGGTATCGCTGGCACTTCGCGCAGTGTAGTGGAGAGTGTCTATGCGAAGTATTGAGCGCTGCCGGACACTGTTGACCGGCATGCTGCTGGGCTTGTATCTGGCGGCGCCGGCGTATGCGTTCACGCCGTCCGATTCGCCACTCTTGAGCGCAGCGGCGGTGCCGCCCAACGTGATGTTGCTGATCGACGATTCCGGCAGTATGAACAGCATCATTTACGCGGCAGGATTCGACCCGAACGTCACGCGCACCCCGGCCCGGCAGTGCAATGCGTTCCTTGGCCTGTGTTCGGCATTGAATGCGCCCGCGATTACCGGCGATCCGGTGTTTTTATCGAGCCTGCCGACATCCGGCTGTTCCGGCGGCGCCTTCGCCTTTTACAACAACAGCATTGCACCGCTGTGCCTGAAACTGCCTGATCCGGTGGGCGGCGGCAATACGCGCTACACGGGGGATTACATTTCTTATGTGGTCAGTCTGGCGATCAACAACGGCACCCGCGACTTCACCACCGGGGCGATTCCCAACGACTACCGGATCAACGTCGCGCGCAACGTGTCCACCGCCCTGGTCACCAGCAACCGTAACTTGCGCATGGGCCTGTCGACCTTCAACCCGGTCACCAACAACAATCCCGGGAATGGTGGCTACATTGCCCGCGCCATCAGCGACCTGTCTCCGGTGTCCGGCAGCGTGACCCAGGCGCAGGCCGACACCAACTACAACGCGCTGATTTCCTCGATCAACGCTTTAGGTGCCGTGGCCAACACGCCGCTGGCGGAAACCTACTACGAAATCACCCGCTACATGCGCGGCATGGCGCCGTACTACAACAGCACGCCGACGACTTACACCAGTCCAATCCAGTACCGCTGCCAGAAAAACTACGGCGTGGTCATCACCGACGGTCTGCCGACTTACGACCGCACCTTCCCGAGCAACGATCCGTTGGGCGGCAGTCGTCTGCCGAACTGGGACGGCATCAACAATGACGGCAACAACCCCAATGGCGATAACGAGGGTGACACGCTGTATCTGGATGACATTGCCAAGTTTGCGTTCGACATCGACATGCGTTCGACGGGGACCGACGCTGCCGGCAAAAGCTGGAACGCGGTGGATTTTCCCAAGCAGAACATGAATACCTACACCGTCGGTTTTACCGCCGACAACGACATGCTCTCGGACGCTGCCAGCTACGGGCAGGGCCGCTATTATCAGGCGACCGACAGCACCGGTCTCAACACCGCATTGTCTTCGGCGTTGAGCGATATCACCTCCAAGGCCGGTTCCGGTGGCGCGGGAGTCACCAGCGGCACCACGCTGGCCAGTGGCACCAGTTATTTCCAGACCAGCTACGACCCCAAGGACTGGCGCGGCACGATCAAGTCATTCGGCTTCACTTCGGCGGGCGCGGT
This sequence comes from Pseudomonas sp. Y5-11, assembly GCF_022368695.1. Taxonomy (NCBI): domain Bacteria; kingdom Pseudomonadati; phylum Pseudomonadota; class Gammaproteobacteria; order Pseudomonadales; family Pseudomonadaceae; genus Pseudomonas; species Pseudomonas sp. Y5-11. The sequence goes on along the minus strand of NZ_CP058974.1, from coordinate 6,206,829 downwards.
GAACACCTCGACGGCCCTGTGGACCACCGATACCACCATTGTCCCGGGCGCGACCGCACCGACCTATCAATCGTGGAACACCAGCAGCAACGCCGCCGTGACGCTGGCCTACGGCAACTTTTCCGCGTCCCAACAGACGGCGCTCAGCCAGAGCCTGCCCACCGGCATCAGCGGCAGCGATCTGGTGGAGTGGAGCAAGGGCACCAACAAGACCGGGCTCAAGGTGCGCAGCGTATTGCTCGGCGACATCATCAACTCGCCACTGGTGCTGGCTTCGCCCAGTGATAAAACCGCCTCCGACCTGTCGGGCGACACCACTTACACCACGTACCTGACCACCAAGGCAGCGAACATGAATTCGAGTCTGGTGGTGAACGCCAACGACGGCTTCGTCAACGTGATCAACGCGGCCAACGGCACTCGACGTTATGCCTACATGCCGTCCAGCGTGTTGCCGTCCCTGCGGCTGATTGCCGATCCGGCGTACATCAATGGCGTCAGCCACAAATTTCTGGTGGACGGTCAGGTCGGTGTGTATGACGCGCAAATCAACAGCGCCTGGAAAACCCTGGCCATCGGCGGCACCGGTGCTGGCGGCAAGACTTTCTACGCGCTGCAACTGTTTGACGCGTCTGCGGGCAATGTGCTCAATGCCTTGTGGGAAGTCAGCGCACCCGCCACAGCGAACACAGCCAACGCATTTAATGATCTGGGTTATGCCTACGCGCGCCCGGAAGTGGCACGCTTGGCCGATGGTCGCTGGGCAGCGTTCATTGCCAATGGTTATGGCAGCAACTCCGGAGTGGCGGCTTTGTATGTGCTGGATGTGCGTGACGGTTCGTTGATCAAGAAGATCGTCATCGACAGCACCGAGACCACCAATGGTCTGTCGTCGGTCAAGCTCAAGGTCAATTCTTCGAACGTGGTGCAGGCCGCCTACGGCGGTGATTTGAAAGGGCGCCTGTGGAAATTCGATCTGAGCGCGACGTCGACCGACAGCTGGGGCGTGGCGTTTTCCGGCAAACCACTGTTCACCACGGCGGGCGGGGCGACTCAGCCGATCACCGCGCAGCCGTTGCTGGCGGACAATTCGCTGGGGGGCAAACAGATCTTCGTCGGCACCGGCAAATTCAACGAGACCGCCGACAAGACCAACAAGGATTTGCAGGCGTTCTACTCGGTGTGGGATGCCGACGGCGGTTCCGGACAGTTGACGGTCAGCAGCCTGCAGGCGCAGGCGGTGACCGGCGTGTTCTCCGGCAGCACCGGACAGTTCATCACCACCAGCCAGAACGACACGACCTATCCGGGGGAGAAGGGCTGGTATCTGCCTTTGGTGTACAACAATGTGCTGACCGGCGAGCGGGTGATCAATCAGGCCAGTCTGGTGCTCGGACGCGTCGTGTTTACCACCGCCAGTGTCGACACCACGGACCCATGTGCCAGTTTCGGTACCGGCAAACTGGTCGAACTCGATGCGTTCAGCGGTAAGATGCTCAACTACGCGGTGCTCGACACCAATTCCGATGGCGTGGTCGACAGCAACGACACGATTTCCAGTGGCGTGGTGTTCACCGGCGGGATTCCGACCCTGAACGCCATCGTCAACGGCGGGACTCGCAAGCTCGTCAACGATTCCAGTGGCACCGTGACCACGCTGGTGGAAAAATCCGGTGGCGGCAGCCGTCGTATCATGTGGCGACAAATACAGTAAGTGAGAGTTTGAGGCATGCGCAGATTCAACCGGGGCTTCACCCTGATCGAAATCATGATCGTGATTGCGATCATCGGGATCATCATCACCATCGCCGCACCGAGCTACACCGAGTACCTGAAAAAGGGCCGGCGCGCCGAAGTGGTGTCGCTGCTTTCGGAACAGGCGCAGATCCTCGAGCGCTTCTACACCAAAAACAACGTCTACACCGGCATCACCGGTCTGAGCACGGGCAATGATTTTTACACCATCACCCCGACGATCGCCGACCAGACTTTCCTGCTGACCGCCACCCGCAAGGCCGGTACGACCATGGCGACCGACAAGTGCGGGGATTTCACCCTGACCAACACCGGCGTCAGAAGCATGAACAACGCTACCACCGGGCTGACCACCAAGGATTGCTGGGGCCGCTGAGGTAACTTCTTACGGGCGCCTCTTTGCGCCCGCTGTCTTCATTACGGTTGGATCAAACATGACCAGGCAACAGCAAGTGGTGATTGTCGGTGGCGGGGTGATTGGCCTGCTGACCGCCTACAACCTCGCCTCCGAAGTGCGCAGCGTGGTGCTGCTGGATCGCTCGAACGTCGGCCAGGAATCGTCTTGGGCCGGTGGCGGCATCGTTTCCCCGCTGTACCCGTGGCGCTACAGCCCGGCCGTCACTGCGCTGGCGCATTGGTCGCAGGATTTTTATCCACAGCTGGGCGAGCGGCTGTTTGCCGATACCGGGGTTGATCCCGAAGTGCACACCACCGGCCTGTACTGGCTGGATCTGGAAGATGAAACCGAAGCACTGGCCTGGGCCGAGCGGGAAAACCGTCCGCTGCGGGCTGTGGATATCTCGGCGGTGCACGACGCGGTGCCGGTGCTGGGTGGCGGGTTCGCCCGGGCGATCTACATGGCCGATGTGGCCAACGTGCGTAACCCACGGCTGGTGAAGTCGCTGAAAGCGGCGTTGCTGGCGCTGCCGAACGTGACGATTCACGAACAATGCGAAGTCAGCGGGTTTGTTCGCGAAGGCGAGCGAGTGATTGGCGTCGAGACGTCCAAGGGCCTGATCCGCGGCGAGCAGATCGTGCTGACGGCCGGGGCATGGAGCGGTGATCTGCTCAAGACATTGGATCTGACGCTGCCGGTGGAGCCGGTCAAGGGCCAGATGATTCTCTACAAGTGTGCAGCGGATTTCCTGCCGAGCATGGTGCTGGCCAAGGGACGTTATGCGATTCCACGTCGCGACGGGCACATTCTGATCGGCAGTACGCTGGAGCACGAAGGCTTCGACAAGAGCCCGACCGAGGTCGCGCTGGAGAGCCTCAAGGCTTCGGCAGTCGAATTGCTGCCGGCGCTGGCGGAGGCCGAAGTGGTGGGGCATTGGGCCGGTTTGCGCCCGGGTTCGCCGGAGGGGATTCCGTATATCGGCCGGGTGCCAGGGTTTGACGGTTTGTGGCTGAACTGTGGGCATTACCGCAACGGCCTGGTGCTGGCGCCGGCGTCGTGTCAGTTGTTTGCCGATGTGATGCTCGGGCGTACGCCGATTATCGATCCGGCGCCGTATGCGCCTGAAGGTCGCATTTAGTCTGATATTTTCTGTAGCCTGGCAGATCGCTTTCGCGAGCAGGCTCGCTCCCACAGTTGATCTTTGTCGGTCACAAAATCCAATGTGGGAGCGAGCCTGCTCGCGAAGGGGCCCTCAATCCAGACCGAGTTTCTTCAGCCGATAGCGCATCGAGCGAAATGACAGACTCAAGCGCTGCGCCGCTGCCGTGCGATTCCAGCGGGTTTCCTCCAGCGCCTGCAGGATCAGCTTGCGCTCGACGTTCTCCAGATAATCCTCAAGGTTGTCGATCCGGGTAAGATCGGCGATGCCGCCCTCGACCGCGCAATTACCTTCGCTGAGGCGTAAGTCCGCCGCCTCGATCAACTGGTTTTCACACAGTGTGTGCGCCCGTTCGAGGACGTTTTCCAGCTCTCGCACATTCCCCGGGAAGCGGTAACTCTTCAGCGCCTCAAGCGCCTGTGGGTGCAGGCGGGCCGCCGCTCGACCGCTGCCTGCCGCCAGACGCTGGAGCATGTGTGCAGCCAACACCTGAATGTCATCGCGCCGTTCGCGCAGGGACGGCACGCGCAGTTCGATCACGTTCAAGCGGTAATACAGGTCCTGGCGAAAGCGCCCGGCGGCGACCTCGGCCTCAAGATCCTTGTGGGTAGCACAGAGAATGCGCACATCGACCACCGCTTCCTGCTGCCCGCCGACACTGCGCACGGCTTTCTCTTGAATCGCCCGCAGCAGTTTGACCTGCATCGCCAGCGGCAGGTCCGCCACCTCGTCGAGAAACAGGGTGCCGCCGTGCGCGGCCTGGAACAGCCCGGGCTTGTCCTCGACCGCGCCGGTGAAGCTGCCCTTGCGATGGCCGAAAAACTCGCTTTCCATCAGCTCGGACGGAATCGCCCCGCAATTGACCGGCACAAATGGCTTGCTGGCGCGCGGTCCCTGTTCGTGGATCAGCCGTGCGACCAGTTCTTTGCCGCTGCCCGACTCTCCGCTGATGTAGACCGGCGCCTGACTGCGCGCCAGCTTGTCGATCTGTTTGCGCAGATCGCGCATGGGCAGCGAGTCGCCGAGCAGGCGCCGATCTATCGACGTGCCGGCGCCGCCCACCGCCGGCATGCGCAACGCGGTGCTGACCAGTTCGCGCAAGCGCGTCAGATCAACCGGCTTGGTGAGGAAGTCGAAGGCGCCGGCCTTCAACGCGTTGATCGCGGTTTCCAGACTGCCATACGCGGTGATCATCGCCACCGGCAGTTGTGGATGACGTTGCTGAATGTGCTGCACCAGGTCCAGCCCCGTGCCGTCGGGCAGGCGCATGTCGGTCAGGCACAGGTCGAACGCATTGCGTTGCAACAGCGCCTGGGCTTCGCCGAGGTTGCGAGCACTGAAGGTGTCGAGTTTCATCCGTCCCAGGGTGATTTCCAGGAGTTCGCGGATATCCGGCTCGTCGTCGACGATGAGGATTTTTTGCCGTGGGCTCGTGTTCAACTTTGTTTCCGTCCGTGAGCAAAGGTGATGCGAAAGCAGCCGCCGCCTTGGCGTGGTTTGAAGTCTAGGCGCGCCTGATTGCTTTCGCACAGCTCACGGGACAGATAAAGCCCAAGACCGGTGCCCTGGCTGCTGGTGGTGAAGAAGGGTTCGAACAGATGCGGTTGTTGATCCAGCGGCACACCGGGGCCATTGTCCTGGACTTCAAGCACCGCCAGCTGGCTCTCGGGGTCGATGAACAGCGCCAGCCAGACCTCGGCCTGCTCGTGTAGCAGGGCGCTGTGGCGCCAGCCGTTACGTAACAGATTGTCGAGAATCTGCGTGAGCTGATCCGGATCCATCAACGTGATGAAGTCCCCGGAATTGATCCGCAAATGAATCGACTGCCGCTCGCTCGCCTGTTCGCGGCTCTCGGCAACGAAGTGCTCCAGCCATGGCTTGAGATCCAGGCGCTGAGGGGCGCTCTGCTGGCGGCGCGACAGTTGCAGGACGTTTTCGATGACTCGGTTCATGCGCTGGGAGTGGTCTTGAATGATCTGCGTCAGACGCCGATCCGCACCATCGAGTTCCTCGGACTCGCCCAGCAGCTGCGCGGCGTGACTGATGGCGCCCAGTGGATTGCGGATTTCATGGGAGATGCCGGCGGTCAGACGCCCGAGCGCGGCGAGCTTGAGTTGCTGGGCCTGCTGCGCAACTTGCGCCAGATCTTCGAGGAACACCAGGGTTTGCTGGTTGGGGCTCTGATCGAGGGCGATGAAGTTCGGTTGCAGTTCCAGGCCGTTGCCGGGAATCTTCAGGCTCTGCGGGCGCAGGGTCGGGTTGCTCAGCCACAGTTGCAGGCGCTCGACCAATGCCGGCGAATAGTCGCTGATCAAATGGCCTTCAAGATGCGACTGGGCCAGCAGGGTCTTCGCACTGTGGTTGGCCAGCTGTACCCGACGCTGCTCGTCGAGCACCAGGATGCCGGTGCGCATGCGTTGCAGAATCAGAGCGTTGAGGGCTTCAAGGCTGGTGACTTCGCTGGCGCGCTGTTCGGCGAGATTTTCGCTGACTTCCAGGCGCCGGATCAGGCCCTGGACCAGCAGCGATGCGGCAAAACACAAGGCGCCCAAGGTTCCGGCTTGCAGATAGTCATTGGCGCTCAGGGGATGGCTCAGGCTCAGCAGGAAGCTTGAGCCGACAATGCCAAGTGCGCCGATGGCGGCAATCAGCAGGCCAATGCGCCGGCGCAGCAAGGTGTTGCTGATCGCCACCGAGACAATCAGCAGGTTGCCGATCGCGCTGGCCACCCCGCCCGCCGCGTAGAACAAACCGCACAGCAGCAGCACATCCACCAGCGCCAGACTGAACAGCTGCGAGGGCCGCCGGGTATTTTCCAGAAACACCACCAGCAGGATGTTCAGCACCAGATACAACCAGCTGCCACTGCGCAGCAGATCGTCGTCGGCCGACGTCAGCAGGCGATTGTCCATATTGCTGGAGATCAGCAGCACCAGCGTGATGCCGACGCTCAAACGGTAAAGATGATAAAGGCGCAGCAGGCGCTGCGCCTGTTTACGGTCGGCGTTGGCGGCCTCAGCGATCACTGGCACCCGGGCCTTGCTCAAGATGAGCCTGGCTGCAATACCATTGTTGCTGAAGGTTCAGCGCACGGTCGCGGGGCAGATGCACGCCGCAGTGGGCGCAGCGCACCATCGGGGCGGCGTCTTGCTCACGGGGCGATTGAGCAGAAGAGGCGGGCGCCTTGAATTTGCGCCACAGCCATACCGCGGCGAAAATCAGGACAATCCAGAACAGTAAACGAAGCATGATGGGCGGCTTTTCGGCTAATGATTCGGCAGTTTAGCCAAGGAGCCGGCAGGCGCACAGACTATTAACGCGCCGCCACAAAAAAGGGAGATCCGCAGATCTCCCTTTTTATGTACCCGATGTGATCAGTCGAACACGCCGAAGGTCATGTAGCTGAACCACGAACGATCTTCGTTGTTGCCTTCGGCTTCATGACGCTCTTCCTCGATCACGTCGCCGTTTTCGTCTTTAGGCTTGAGCTCGTTCGGGATCGCGTCTTTCGCGTCCTGGAACTGCTTCTGCACGTCCTGGTTGGCGCGGGTTTCTCCCGGCGGCAGCGGTGGACGCGACTCGATCAGGCCAAGAGTGGCCTTGCTCAGCCACGAACGGTTGTCGGCTTCGGCAACCGAAGGCACGAACTGACCGTCCTGCAGGCTTGGGTGATTCGGGTAGTTGAGTTTCAGGGTTTCCAGACTGGTAGCGGCCAGTTCGTCCAGGTGCAGACGCTGGTAAGCCTCGGTCATCACCGCCAGGCCGTCGCCGACCGATGGGGTTTCCTGGAAGTTTTCCACTACATAACGGCCACGGTTGGCGGCGGCGACGTAGGCCTGACGGGTCAGGTAGTAGTCGGCTACGTGGATTTCGTAGGCGGCCAGCAGGTTGCGCAGGTAGATCATGCGCTGCTTGGCGTCCGGCGCGTAGCGGCTGTTCGGGTAGCGGCTGGTCAGTTGGGCGAACTCGTTGTACGAGTCGCGGGCAGCGCCCGGGTCACGCTTGGTCATGTCCAGCGGCAGGAAGCGCGCCAGCAGGCCGACGTCCTGGTCGAACGAGGTCAGCCCCTTGAGGTAATAGGCATAGTCCACGTTCGGGTGCTGTGGGTGCAAACGGATAAAACGTTCGGCGGCGGACTTGGCAGCTTCCGGCTCGGCGTTTTTATAGTTGGCATAAATCAGTTCAAGCTGTGCCTGATCCGCGTAGCGACCGAACGGATAACGCGACTCCAGAGCCTTCAGCTTGGCCGTGGCGCTGGTGTAGCTGTTGTTGTCCAGGTCGGTCTGAGCCTGCTGGTACAGCTCGGCTTCGCTCAGGTTTTCGTCGACGACTTCCTTCGATGAGCAAGCAGCGGTCAATGCGAGGATGGCGATCAGCAGCAGGTGTTTCACTTGCATGGCGGCTTGCGTCCCTATGACGGCCGCTGTCTTGGGCGGGGCCGTCCTGTTATGATGAGCGCCCCGTTGAAAAGCCTCGGGGCAAAAGACGCCGTATTTAACCACAAGCGCGCAGCCGAAACCAAAGGCTGTGCCGACGCCCAGTCAGAGCATGTCCGATAAAATTGAACTTCGCGCAGAGGTGCCGTCCGATTTGGGCGGCCAACGCCTCGATCAAGTCGCCGCCCAACTCTTCGCTGAGCACTCACGCTCGCGCCTTTCCGCCTGGATCAAAGAAGGTCGCCTGACTGTGGACGGGGCGGTCATCCGCCCGCGCGACATCGTGCATGGCGGTGCCGTCCTTGAGCTGACTGCCGAGCAGGAAGCCCAGGGCGAGTGGATCGCCCAGGACATCGAACTCGACATCGTCTATGAAGACGACGACATCCTGGTGATCAACAAGCCTGCGGGCCTGGTGGTGCACCCGGCTGCCGGCCACGCCGATGGCACCTTGCTCAATGCCTTGCTGCACCACGTGCCGGACATCATCAATGTCCCGCGCGCCGGTATCGTGCATCGCCTGGACAAGGACACCACCGGTCTGATGGTGGTGGCCAAGACCATCCAGGCGCAGACCAAGCTTGTTGCCCAGCTGCAAAGCCGCAGTGTTAGCCGGATCTACGAGTGCATCGTGATCGGTGTGGTGACCGCCGGGGGCAAGATCAACGCGCCGATCGGTCGCCATGGTCAGCAGCGCCAGCGCATGGCCGTGATGGAAGGCGGCAAGCCGGCCGTCAGTCACTACCGTGTGCTGGAGCGTTTCCGGTCCCACACCCACGTGCGGGTCAAGCTGGAAACCGGCCGGACCCACCAGATCCGTGTGCACATGGCGCACATCAACTTCCCGTTGGTCGGCGACCCGGCGTACGGTGGTCGTTTCCGCATTCCGCCTGCTGCGAACCCGACCATGGTCGAGTCGCTCAAGCACTTCCCGCGTCAGGCGCTGCACGCGCGCTTCCTTGAGCTGGATCATCCGACCACCGGTGAGCGCATGAGCTGGGAATCGCCGCTGCCGGAAGATTTCGTCTGGCTGCTGACCTTGCTCAAGCAGGATCGCGAGGCCTTCGTCGGATGAACTGGCTGACGCCGGACTGGCCTGCGCCGGCCAGCGTCAGGGCCTGTGTCACCAGCCGCGAGGGAGGTGTCAGCGAGGCGCCGTTCGACAGCCTCAATCTGGGCGATCATGTCGATGATCGCCCGGACGCAGTCGCCGAGAATCGTCGGCGTCTGACCGAACATTTCTCTATAAAGCCTGCCTGGTTGCAGCAAGTGCACGGCATTGTCGTGGCCCATGCTGATCCGGGCGTGGTGGCCACCGCCGATGCCAGTTGGACGGCAACTCCCGGGATTGCCTGCACGGCGATGACTGCCGATTGCCTGCCGGCATTGTTCTGCAACCGGGCCGGTACTCGCGTCGCGGCGGCCCATGCCGGTTGGCGCGGGTTGGCGGCGGGCGTACTGGAAGCCACCCTCGATCATCTCGACACCGCTGCGGCGGACGTGCTGGTCTGGCTCGGCCCGGCCATCGGCCCGAAAGCCTTTGAAGTCGGCCCGGAAGTACGCGAAGTCTTCGTCAAGCAACTGCCGGAAGCGGCAGCCGCCTTCGTGCCCAGCCACAATGCTGGCAAGTTCATGGCTGACATCTATCTGCTGGCGCGTCTGCGTCTGGCGGCCAAAGGTGTCACGGCGGTTTATGGTGGCGGTTTCTGCACGGTGACCGATCCGCGCTTCTTTTCTTACCGCCGTGCGTCGCGCACGGGGCGCTTTGCCTCCCTTGTCTGGCTCACCCGCTAAGCTTGTCTGATCTACATCAATCTCCCGACGCTTGAATCTCCCAGAATCGACCGCATCTACAGTGGTATCTGGCAGGTTTCTTTATTCAGGATGGTTTTTAGGTCCGACCTGCTCAAAAGGAAGGTGACCCCATGCGTATAGACCGTTTAACCAGCAAATTACAGTTGGCGTTGTCCGACGCCCAATCCCTGGCCGTTGGCCACGATCATCCGGCCATCGAGCCGGCGCACTTGATGCAAGCCATGCTTGAACAGCAGGGTGGTTCGATCAAACCTCTGCTCATGCAAGTGGGCTTCGACGTCAACAGCCTGCGCAAAGAGCTGACCAAAGAGCTCGATCAATTACCGAAAATCCAGAACCCGACCGGCGACGTCAACATGTCGCAGGATCTGGCGCGTCTGCTCAATCAGGCTGATCGTCTGGCCCAGCAGAAGGGCGACCAGTTCATTTCCAGCGAACTGGTGCTGCTCGCCGCGATGGACGAGAACAGCAAACTGGGCAAACTGCTGCTCGGCCAGGGCGTGAGCAAGAAAGCCCTGGAAAACGCGATCAACAACCTGCGCGGTGGTGAGGCGGTGAATGACGCCAACCATGAAGAGTCGCGTCAGGCACTGGACAAGTACACCGTCGACCTGACCAAGCGCGCCGAAGACGGCAAGCTCGATCCGGTGATCGGCCGTGACGACGAAATCCGCCGGACCATTCAGGTGCTGCAACGTCGCACCAAGAACAACCCGGTGCTGATCGGTGAGCCTGGTGTGGGTAAGACCGCGATTGCCGAAGGTCTGGCCCAGCGCATCATCAACGGCGAAGTGCCGGACGGCCTCAAGGGCAAGCGCCTGTTGTCGCTGGACATGGGCGCGCTGATTGCCGGTGCCAAGTATCGCGGTGAGTTCGAAGAACGCCTCAAAGCGCTGCTCAACGAACTGTCGAAGCAGGAAGGGCAGATCATTCTGTTCATCGACGAGCTGCACACCATGGTCGGCGCCGGTAAGGGCGAAGGCTCGATGGATGCCGGCAACATGCTCAAGCCGGCACTGGCGCGCGGTGAGCTGCACTGCGTCGGCGCAACTACGCTCAACGAGTACCGCCAATACATAGAGAAGGATGCGGCGCTTGAGCGGCGTTTCCAGAAAGTGCTGGTGGACGAGCCGAGCGAAGAAGACACCATCGCGATCCTGCGTGGCCTCAAGGAGCGTTATGAGGTTCACCATAAGGTGGCGATCACTGACGGTGCGATCATCGCGGCCGCCAAGCTCAGCCATCGCTACATCACTGATCGGCAGTTGCCGGACAAGGCCATCGACCTGATCGACGAGGCCGCCAGCCGCATCCGCATGGAGATCGACTCCAAGCCGGAAGTGCTCGATCGTCTGGAGCGTCGGTTGATTCAGCTCAAGGTTGAATCCCAGGCACTGAAGAAAGAAAGCGATGAAGCGGCGATGAAACGCCTGGAAAAACTCCAGGAAGAAATTGTCCGCCTCGAACGTGAGTACTCGGATCTGGAAGAAATCTGGAACTCGGAAAAAGCCGAGGTACAGGGTTCGGCGCAGATTCAGCAAAAGATCGAGCAATCGCGTCAGGAACTGGAAGCCGCGCGCCGTAAAGGCGACCTTAACCGCATGGCCGAATTGCAGTACGGGGTGATCCCGGATCTGGAACGCAGCCTGCAAATGGTCGACCAACACGGCAAGAGCGAAAACCAGTTGCTGCGCAGCAAGGTGACCGAAGAGGAAATCGCCGAAGTCGTTTCGAAGTGGACCGGCATTCCGGTGTCGAAAATGCTCGAAGGCGAGCGCGACAAGCTGATGAAGATGGAAAGCCTGTTGCACCAGCGCGTGATCGGTCAGGACGAAGCGGTGGTCGCGGTGGCCAACGCCGTACGGCGCTCGCGTGCCGGGCTGGCGGATCCGAATCGTCCGAGCGGTTCGTTCATGTTCCTCGGCCCGACCGGGGTCGGTAAAACCGAGCTGTGCAAGGCACTGGCCGAATTCCTCTTCGATACGGAAGAGGCAATGGTGCGGATCGACATGTCCGAGTTCATGGAGAAACATTCCGTGGCGCGGCTGATCGGTGCGCCACCGGGCTATGTTGGCTATGAGGAGGGCGGTTACCTGACCGAAGCGGTACGCCGCAAACCTTACTCGGTGATCCTGCTGGATGAGGTCGAGAAGGCGCACCCGGATGTGTTCAACATCCTGCTGCAAGTGCTGGAGGATGGACGCCTGACCGACAGCCACGGACGTACGGTGGATTTCCGTAATACCGTGATTGTCATGACCTCGAACCTCGGCTCGTCGCAGATCCAGGAACTGGTCGGTGACCGTGAGGCGCAGCGTGCAGCGGTGATGGACGCGCTGACCAGTCACTTCCGTCCCGAGTTCATCAACCGGGTCGACGAAGTGGTGATCTTCGAGCCATTGGCGCGGGATCAGATCGCGGGCATTACCGAGATCCAGTTGGGCCGTCTGCGCAGTCGTCTGGCCGAGCGCGAGCTGAAGCTGGAACTGAGCCCGGAAGCGATGGACAAGCTGATTGCCGTGGGTTACGACCCGGTGTATGGCGCACGTCCGCTCAAACGTGCAATCCAGCGCTGGATCGAAAACCCGTTGGCGCAGTTGATCCTGTCGGGGCATTTCCTGCCGGGCGACACGGCAACCGGCAAGGTCGTGAGCGACGAAATCGTTTTCGACTGAGCGGTAAAGCCAATGAAATAAGGAAGGCCTCGCTTTGCGAGGCCTTTTTTTCGTTAGGCTGTTGAACTCTAAGGAAAAGGCTTGTAAAGTGCGCCCCGCAGTCAGTCACCCGCAGCATCTCAGCTCACCGAGCTGAAATCTGAAATAAGTTGCAAATCATTAACTTGAAAGCGATTTAGGGGGTTGACAGAGGTGTTCTAGGTTGTAGAATAGCGCGCCTCAGACACACGAACGCAGCGATGCGAACGGCGTCTAAGAGCTGTAAGTTTCACCGTTGTAAATTGAAATATGTAGTTCCGTGATAGCTCAGTCGGTAGAGCAAATGACTGTTAATCATTGGGTCCCAGGTTCGAGTCCTGGTCACGGAGCCAATTTCAAACCGGGGTATAGCGCAGTCCGGTAGCGCGCCTGCTTTGGGAGCAGGATGTCAGGAGTTCGAATCCCCTTACCCCGACCATTTTTGGGTCGTTAGCTCAGTTGGTAGAGCAGTTGGCTTTTAACCAATTGGTCGTAGGTTCGAATCCCACACGACCCACCATTTTTGAAACCAGGTAACACTGGGATCGAATCTTAAGATCAGAGGCCAAAAGCGCTGATCGAAGAAGGCGATCTTTGAAAGGTCGCCTTTTTTTTACCGGGGTATAGCGCAGTCCGGTAGCGCGCCTGCTTTGGGAGCAGGATGTCAGGAGTTCGAATCCCCTTACCCCGACCATATTAAAAATCCTCGTATCGAAAGATACGGGGATTTTTTTTGTCCTCGCGCCAGACAATTCCTTTCAAGTCATCGTACAACTTGCCGATAGCCCGCTAACGAGAGGGGCTGCCACTGTTCGCCCCTTCAATCTGGCCAATACAAGAATAAGGGCGTTCGTCATGTTGCTTCGTCAGTTGAATATTGCTCCACGTGCCGCGCTGGGTTTTGCCCTGATCGCGGTCCTGGTGGCGTTGCTCGGCGTATTTGCCTTGGGGCAGATGTCGAGCATCCGTGACAGTGAGGTCGCGGTCGAGAGCCGCTGGCTGCCGAGCATTCGCGGCGGTGACGAAATTCGCGAGCTGATGTTGCGGATTCGTACGATTTCCCTGCGCATGGCCCTTGATCAGGATCCGCAGAACATCGCGACTTACCGCAGCCAGATGGATACCCGCGACAAGGAGCTGAGCGAGAAGATCGCCGCCTACGACAAACTGGTCACCACGGCGGAAGGCCAGCAGCTTTATGACCAGTTCAAAAAGACCTTCGCTGCCTATCGCACCGGCATCGCGCAATCCTTCACCTTGGCCGATCAAGGCCAGCGGGACGAACTGACCAAACTGTTGCTGATTGATATGAAGACCGTGGTCGATGGCTCCGGCAAGCAGCTCAATGACCTGGCGGATCTGTTCGCCAGGCAGGTCGCCGCGGAAAGCCAGAAATCCGCTGACCACTACCAGACCTCGCGCACCATCGTCAGCCTGTTCATAGGGCTGGCGGCGCTGGCTACGGTGGCGCTGGCGATGTTGCTCACCCGCAGCATCGTCCGTCCGCTGAGCAGCGCCGTCAGCGCTGCCGAAAGCGTGGCCCGGGGCGACCTGACCCGGCCGATCGAAACCCACGGTAACGATGAAGTCAGCCGATTGCTCCAGGCGCTGGCGACCATGCAGCAGAACCTGCGGGAAACGCTGCAAGGCATCAGCGGTTCGGCCACGCAACTGGCGACCGCTGCCGATGAACTCAATGCGGTGACGCTCGACAGCACACAAGGCTTGCAGCAGCAGAACAATGAAATCGAACAGGCAGCGACGGCGGTCAATGAAATGACCACAGCCGTTGAAGAAGTCGCTCGCAATGCCGTGTCGACATCCGATGCCACCCGCCAATCCAGTGAGTCGGCGCAACTGGGGCAGGCGCGGGTCAGTGATACCGCATCGGCCATCAATGCGCTGGCCAGCGACGTGCAGCACACTGGCGAGTTGGTGCAATCGCTGGCCAACCAGTCACAGGACATCGGCAAAGTGCTGGATGTGATCCGTGCCATTGCCGAGCAGACCAACCTGCTTGCGCTCAACGCCGCCATCGAGGCGGCCCGCGCAGGGGAAAGTGGGCGAGGTTTTGCGGTGGTCGCCGACGAAGTGCGGGCGCTGGCCTATCGCACCCAGCAATCGACGCAGGAGATCGAGCAGATGGTGCAGGGCATGCGCAGTGGTTCAAGCCTGGCGCTGGATTCGATGCAGGCCAGCGCTGCACGGGCCACGACCACGCTGGCATTGGCCGAGCGCGCCGGGGAGGCGCTGGAAACCATCACCGCTTCGGTGCATGAGATCCATGAGCGTAATCTGGTGATCGCCAGTGCCGCCGAAGAGCAGGCGCAAGTCGCGCGGGAAGTGGATCGTAATCTGGTGAACATTCGCGACCTGTCGGTCCGTTCGGCGACGGGTGCCGATCAGACCCGTGCGTCGAGCCACGAACTGTCGCAACTGGCCAACGCGCTGCAAGGCATGGTGCGCCGCTTTCAGCTCTGATGTGCAGAGATCGATTGCAGGAGTGAGCTCGATTTTTGAGCTGCGCAAAACAATGTGGGAGCGGGCTTGCTCGCGAAAGCGGTGTATCAGTCGACATGAATGTTGAATGACACGACCTCTTCGCGAGCAGGCTCGCTCCCACAGTTTTAGATCAATGCAGCTTCAGGCGTGGCTCGGTACCTCGACCGATCTTGCTGCCCAGCATCAGCATCGCCGTGCGGAACGGTCCGTACAGCGCCATCTGGTGCATGCGGTACAGCGACACGTAGAACATCCGCGCCAGCCAGCCTTCGAGCATCACGCTGCCGGTCAGGTTGCCCATCAAGTTACCCACAGCGGAAAAACGCGACAGCGAGATCAGCGAGCCGTAGTCGGTGTACTTGTACTCCGGCAGGGTTTTGCCCTCGATACGCAGCTTCAGCGACTTGGCCAGCAACGATGCCTGTTGGTGTGCGGCTTGTGCACGCGGCGGCACGTTGCGATCCGAACCCGGTTGCGGGCACGCGGCACAGTCACCGAAGGCGAAAATGTTTTCGTCGCGGGTGGTCTGCAACGTCGGCAGCACTTGCAGCTGATTGATGCGGTTGGTTTCCAGACCGTCGATGTCTTTGAGGAAACCCGGTGCGCGGATCCCGGCGGCCCAGACTTTCAGGCTGGCCTTGATCACGTTGCCATCGGCGGTGATCAGGCTGTCGGCGGTCACTTCGCTGACCGCCGCATTGGTCATGACATTGACCCCGAGTTTCTCCAAAGTCTTGTGCACCGGGCCGCTGATGCGTTCCGGCAGGGCTGGCAGCACTCGCGGGCCGGCTTCGATCAGGGTGATGTGCATGTTCTCCGGTTTGATCCGGTCCAGACCATAAGCCGCCAGTTCATGCGCCGCGTTGTGCAGTTCTGCCGCCAGCTCGACACCCGTGGCGCCGGCACCGACGATGGCCACGCTGATCTGCTCGACCACGTCGGTCTGTCCGGCGTGCGCGCGCAGATAGTGATTGAGCAACTGCTGGTGGAAACGCTCGGCCTGTTTGCGGGTGTCGAGGAACAGGCAGTGCTGCGCCGCGCCCTGGGTGCCGAAATCGTTGGTGGTGCTGCCGACGCTGATCACCAGCGAGTCGTAAGGCACTTCACGCGCCGGTACCAGTTCCACGCCGTTCTCGTCGTAGGTGGCGGCCAGCTGGATTTTCTTCTGCGCCCGATCAAGCCCGCTCATGCGCCCCAGCTGGAACTCGAAGTGGTTCCATTTCGCCTGGGCAACATAGTTGAGTTCGTCTTCGGAAGAGTTCAGCGATCCGGCGGCCACTTCGTGCAGCAGGGGTTTCCAGATGTGCGTCAGGTTCGCGTCGACCAGCATCACGCTGGCCGTGCCGCGCTTGCCCAGAGTCTTACCCAGACGGGTAGCCAGCTCCAGACCGCCGGCGCCGCCGCCGACAATGACAATACGATGGGACATAGGGATAACTCGCAAGGTTTTTAAAGGAAATCGGTGCGGTTACCCGAGCGAGCGCCAGGCAGCTCATAGCGTCAGGTAACTGATAAGTCGGCTCAGCAAGCCCAGACCAATGGTCACTGCCAGCACCAGCACCAGGAGCATCCACGGCCGGAAAGGCCGGCGCTCGACACGGTGTTGGGACAACTGCAGGTACTCTTCGACATGCTTCTGGTCTTCGGGGTTCAGGCGGCTGGTCATAAAGGCCTCGTCAGGTAGACGTTGCTGAAGGTGGAGACGCTACAGCGGTTTTTATCCCGGATTGAACGCAGCATAGCCACTGGCCGGAACCGGTTCGACCGAAACACCGTCGTCGAGGCGGATGATCCCGCTTTGTAACACCCGAGCGGTAATTCCGCCATGCCCGCGCACCGCTTGAAAGGTGCCGGGGCCGAGGTTGTTTTGCAGGCGCGCGCAGGGCTGACACCAGCCAGTGGTCTCGAATATTGCCTGACCGATGCGAAAGCGCCGACCCTTGAGACTAAACAGATTGATACCGCTGATGACCAGATTGCGCCGCAGGTCTTCAGGCTTGACCGGATGATCCTCTGACCGGCCCATCAACGCGCTGATCACGGCCAGGTGTTCGAACTGGATCAACGTCACTTGCCGCGCGTTGCGTACTCCCGGGCGGGCGTGATCGCCAGTCAGTCCGGCCTCCAGTCGTGCTTCCACCGCGTCGAGTTCGATCATCGGCCCGCGAGACTCGGGGCGCACGCCGATCCAGCGCACGCGCCCGGTCTGCGGGAGGTCGGCAATCAACTGCTGCAGCGGCGTCACAGGCTGATTCCGACATCGAAGACGATGCTGCGACCGAGGTTGCTGCGCAGGAAATCCGGTGCATCAGGATGCGCGAACAGCACCCGGGCGAAGGTCGGCCCGACCAGCGACAGCGAGCGCCAGCCCTGACGCAGGTATTCGGTCGGCGGTGGAAAGTGGCTGTTGAGGTCCAGCACTTCGCGCTTGAGGCTGGCGAAGGCGATGATGTCCAGTTCGCCCAGATCCATGCCGCGTTCCTTGTAGTTGTGCGCTTTTTTGCGCAAGGTCGGCGCCAGCCGCAGCAAGAATTCATTGGCCGGGATCCGCCGTGGCTTGGCTTCACGGCGCACCAGTTGGCTGAGGGAAAATGCACTGCGGCGGCGTTGCAGTTCGTCGCGCCATTCGTCGTTGAGTCGGCGGCCTTCGTCGAGCACGAAAAACACTTCGAAATTGGCATCGCGAAACAGCACGTCCGGCGGCTCGCCAGCAGGGGCAAACTCATCGGCGCGGTAAGGAATGTTCAAGCCTTGCAGCAGGCGCTGGCAGACCCAACGCTCACGCTCCCATTTGCGGGCATTGGACAGGAACGCGTTGGCTTGCTCGGCCGCGATGGTGAGCAGGCGTAAATAATCTGAGTCATCCATAAGCCCAAGCTTAGCGTTCAATTGCGACAAGCTGAAAGCACCACGCGGCAATGTGTGTCAGTGGGCGGTTGCAATGGGCGGTGTAGACTGAGGAAAACCGTCCATTAATGCCAAATCGAGGGGATGAACGTGAAATTTCGCTGGCTGCTGGTGTTGGCTGTGATTCCGCTGTGGGCCCAGGCGCTGGAAATCGGTGAGCGGCTGGCGCCCTGGACGTTGCTGGATCAATACGATCAGCCGTTCACCCTCGATAACCGCACCACGACGCTGCTGGTGGCGCGCGACATGGACGGCGCCAAGCTGATCAAGCAGGCGTTGAAAGACCAGCCAGAAGGCTATCTGGAGGCGCGCCACGCCGTGTTCGTCGCTGACATCCAGCGCATGCCGGCGCTGATCGCGAAGATGTTCGCGGTTCCGGCGATGCGTGACTACAGCTATCGGGTCATGCTTGATCGTGAAGGCAGGGTGGCGTCGCGTTATCCCGGCGCCGAAGGCTCGGTGCTGTGGCTGCAACTCAAGGACGGCCGACTGCTCGAGCAACATGAGTACACCGACGCGGCCCAACTGCACGAGGCACTGGAGAAGGCCCGCCCATGATCGGCGCCGAGTTGCTGTCATCGCAAAGCCTGACGGTCGGCTGGCTGATCTATCTGCCGGTGCTTATCTGGGCGATCTGTCGTGCGCCGTGGGTCGAGTTGTTCAGCGACAGTCGCCGTCAGCACCTGCTGTTCGGCACCGTGTTCGCCGTGTTTTTGCTGTGGATGGTGCGCAGGGATTTCGACACCGGGGTTTCTTATCACTTCATCGGCATGACCGCCGTGACACTTTTGCTGGACTGGCCGCTGGCGATTGTCGGCGGGCTGGTGGCGCAGATGGGGTTGGTGTTGCTCGGGCGTCAGGATCTGCTGGCGGTCGGGGTCAACGGTACGTTGCTGATCCTGTTGCCGGTGTTGATCACTGAGTGCGTGGCGATCATCGTCGAGCGTGCCCAGCCGCGAAATCCGTTCGTGTATATCTTCTGTTCCGGATTCTTTGCTGCGGCGTTGTCGGCCTTGTTGTGCCTGACGTTGAGCCTGGGCCTGCTGTGGTACGACGGCCTGTTTGCCATGCCGGAATGGCTGGAAGACTTCATCGGCTACCTGTGGCTGCTGATTTTCCCCGAAGCGTTCATCAACGGCATGGTGATCAGCGCGCTGGTGGTGTTCAGTCCCGAGTGGCTGGAGACCTTCAACCGCACCCGCTACCTTTCGGCGCCGTGGAAGGACGACGATCCCAAGTCTTGATCCACATCAAATCCGTCACCCTCGCGGCATTTCATGCTCAATCAAATCCCTTCAGGAGCAGCGGCATGAGTGTTTACGAGTGGGCGAGGCAGGAAACGCGGCAGAGTCTGGAGATGGCGCTGGAGGTCGGCTTCGATCCGGGCCTGAGTTTGCGCGCCTTGCTCAGCGCGGTGGTGCAACAGAGCAAGACGGTGCGCAACGCCGAAGACCTGGCCGATGAATTGCGCTTTCTCGCGGAAAACCTCGACGACGATCAGGACTACGGCTTCATGCGGCCTTGATCGCGATCAGTGACGCGGGTCGAAATCGCCGGAGAACATTTCGTCTTCGGCATCCGGAGCGACCGGAATCTTGTGCTCTTCGGACGCCCAGGCGCCGAGGTCGATCAGCTTGCAGCGATCGGAGCAGAACGGGCGGAATTTGTTCTCTGGGGTGAATTCCACGGGGGCGCCGCAGGTTGGGCAGTCAACGGTTGGGATCGGGCTCATGCTTGGCCTCCGGATAAAGTCAGGTAAAAGTGATGCAGGCGCTCGACTTCGCTGTGCAGCCAGGCGAGGTCGCGGTCGTTGACCACCACATCATCGGCACGGCTCAAGCGGTCTTCGCGGCTCGACTGGGCCTTGAGGATCGCCTGGACCTGCTGTTCGCTGGTCTGGTCGCGCTGCAAGGTGCGTTTGATCTGCAGTTGTTGCGGGGCGTCGATCACCAGGATGCGCTGGGTCATCGCGTATTGCCCGGATTCGATCAGCAGCGGTGACACCAGAATCGCATAAGGCGATTTTGCCAGCGCCAGATGGTGAGCGATTTCCTCGGCGATCAACGGATGCAGCAGGGCTTCGAGCCAGCGGCGTTCTTCCGGCACTTCAAAGATCAACTTGCGCAGGGCCGCACGGTCCAGCGTGCCATCGGCCTGCAGGACGCCGGGGCCAAAGTGTTCGGCAATCTTCGCCAGTGCCGGACGCCCCGGCTCGACCACCCAGCGCGCCGCATGATCGGCGTCGACCACATGGATTCCGAGATCGATGAAGTGCTGGGCCGCGGCGCTTTTACCGCTGCCGATGCCGCCGGTCAGGCCGAGAATCCAGGGTTTTTCCACAGGGGTATTCATTTCAAACCGACAAACTGCCAATAGAAGTCGGTTATTTGACCACCCCAGAGCAAGGCAATCCAGCCGGCAATTGCCAGATACGGGCCGAAGGGCATCGGCGTCGAGGTTTTCTGTTCACGCAGCTGCAGCAGAATCACCCCGACAATCGCTCCCACCAGCGACGATAGCAGAATCGTCAGCGGCAGAATCTGCCAGCCGCCCCAGGCCCCGAGCAGCGCCAGCAGCTTGAAATCGCCGTGGCCGATGCCGTCCTTGCCGGTCAGCAGCTTGAACAGCCAGAACACCGACCACAGCGCCATGTAGCCGGCCACCGCGCCCCACAGCGCGGCGTGTAGCGAGACGAACAGCCCGAAGCTGTTGACGATCAACCCCAGCCACAACAACGGCAACACCAGTACATCGGGCAGCAACTGATGTTCGGTGTCGATCAGGCTCATCGCCAGCAGGCCCCAGGTGAGGACGATCAACAAGCCGGCCGGCCAGCCGAAACCCAGGTGCCAGGCGACGAATGCCGAGAGCAGGCCGCAAGCCAGTTCGGTCAGGGGATAACGTTTGCTGATCGGGGCGGTACACGCCGAACAGCGTCCGCGCAGCAACAGGTAGCTGAGCAGCGGAATGTTTTCCCACGGCCGAATCCGGTGGCCGCAGTGCGGACACTGGGAGTGCGGCAGCATCAGGTTGTAGGTCGGCAGTGGCGTTTCGCTCGGCAGGCCGAGGACGTCCTGCGCCTGCTGGCGCCAATCGCGCTCGAGCATTTTCGGCAGACGCCAGACCAGCACGTTGAGGAAACTGCCCACCACCAGGCCCAGCAGCAGGGCGGTGCACACAAAGGCCAGCGGATACAGACTGAAGAGTTGGTCGATAGGCATGTCAGATCGCTGAGCCGAGCTGGAAAATCGGCAGGTACATAGCCACGACCAGCCCGCCGACGATGACCCCGAGCACCACCATGATGAACGGCTCCATCAGGCTGGTGAGGTTGTCGACCATGTTATCCACTTCGTCCTCATAAAAACCGGCGACCTTGTCGAGCATGTCATCCAGCGCGCCCGACTCCTCACCGATCGCGGTCATCTGTACCGCCATGTTCGGGAACACCCCGGTGCTGCGCATGGAAAAATTCAGCTGCATGCCGGTGGCGACGTCCTGGCGGATACGCAGCACTGCACGTTTGAACACCACGTTGCCGGTAGCGCCGGCTACCGAATCCAGTGCCTCCACCAGCGGTACGCCAGCGGCGAAGGTGGTCGACAAGGTGCGGGCAAATCGCGCCACCGCCGATTTGTACATCAGCGTGCCCACCAGCGGCAGCTTCAGCAGCCAGGTGTCCTTGCGGTCGCGCAATGCCTGGGATGTCTTCAGCGCATGACGGATGCCGAACACTGCTGCAATCAGGGCGCCGAGCACCGCCCACCACCATTGCTGCATGAACTCGGAGATGCTGATCACCATCAGCGTGAAGGCCGGCAGTTCAGCGCCGAAACCGGAAAATACCGCCTGAAACTGCGGCACCACTTTCACCAGCAAAATCCCCGTGACCACCATCGCCACCAGCACCACGGCTGTGGGGTAGGTCATGGCTTTCTTGATCTTGGCCTTGAGCGCTTCGCTTTTTTCCTTATAGGTTGCGACTCGTTCGAGCAACGTATCGAGTGCACCGGATTGCTCGCCGGCATCCACCAGGTTGCAATACAGCTCATCGAAATACTGCGGCTTCTTGCGCAGGGCGGCGGCGAAGCTGTTGCCGGCTGCCACCTCTTGCTTCACTTCGTCCACCAGTTTGCGCATCGCCGGGTTGTCGAAGCCTTCGCCAATGATGTCGAACGACTGCAACAACGGCACGCCAGCCTTCATCATGGTTGCCATCTGCCGGGTGAACAGGGCGATGTCCTGGGCCTTGATGCGTTTGCCGAGGCTGAGCAAGGAGGTGGATTTCTTGCGCACCTTGCCCGGGTTGATGCCTTGTTTGCGCAGCTGGGCCTTGATCAGCGCAGGGTTCTGCCCGCTCAACTCGCCCGTGACCTTGCTGCCTTTGCGATCCGTGCCTTCCCAGGCGTAGATGCTGATTTTCGCTGCCTTGACCGCCATGTTCAGTCCTTGGTGACCCGGTTGATTTCTTCCAGGCTGGTGATGCCTTGCATGGCCTTGTGCAGGCCCGAGGTGCGCAGGTCGTCGAAGCCGTCGCGACGCATCTGGCTGTCGATTTCCAGCGAGTTGCCTTCGGCCATGATCAGCCGCTGCAGCTCGGAAGTGTTTTTCACCACTTCATAAATCCCCACGCGCCCCTTGTAGCCGCCGTTGCAGTGATCGCAACCGACCGGCTCGTAGATCGTGAAATTGCCGATCTGTTCCGGAGGGAAACCTTCCTTGATCAGCGTTTCGCGGGGGATTTCGATCGGTTTCTTGCAGTGGTTGCACAGCTTGCGCGCCAGGCGCTGGGCGATGATCAGGCTCACCGAGGTGGCGATGTTGAACCCGGGAATGCCCATGTTGTGCAGGCGGGTCAGGGTTTCGGCGGCACTGTTGGTGTGCAGCGTGGACAGCACCAGGTGGCCGGTCTGTGCGGCCTTGATCGCGATCTCGGCAGTTTCCAGGTCGCGGATTTCGCCGACCATGATCACGTCCGGGTCCTGCCGCAGAAACGAACGCAGGGCCTGGGCAAAATCCAGACCCTGTTTCGGATTGACGTTGACCTGGTTGATGCCTTCCATGTTGATTTCCACCGGGTCTTCGGCGGTGGAAATGTTGATGTCGACGGTATTGAGAATATTCAGGCCGGTATACAGCGACACGGTTTTCCCCGAGCCGGTCGGCCCG
This sequence comes from Pseudomonas sp. Y5-11, assembly GCF_022368695.1. Lineage (NCBI taxonomy): Bacteria > Pseudomonadati > Pseudomonadota > Gammaproteobacteria > Pseudomonadales > Pseudomonadaceae > Pseudomonas > Pseudomonas sp. Y5-11. Next base: position 6,183,996 of record NZ_CP058974.1, on the reverse strand, counting down.
GTCACCAGAATCATGCCCTGCGGCTGCTTGAGCGCCGCCATGTACAGGTCTTTCTGCGCCGGCTCGTAACCCAATGCATCGATGCCGATCTGTGCGCTCGACGGATCGAGGATCCGGATCACCACTTTTTCACCCCACAGGGTTGGCAGGGTGTTGACCCGGAAGTCGATCGACTTGGTCTTCGACAGACGCATCTTGATCCGCCCGTCCTGCGGTTTGCGGCGTTCCGAGATATCCAGGCTGGCCATGACCTTCAGGCGTGCGGCGATTCGCCCGGCCAACTGGATCGGCGGTTTGGCCACCTCGCGCAGGATGCCGTCGGTGCGCACACGCACCCGGAAATTTTTCTCGTAGGGTTCGAAGTGCAGGTCGGAGGAGCCACTCTTGATCGCATCGAGCAGCATCTTGTGCACGAAGCGCACGACCGGCGCGTCATCGGCGTCGAGCCCGCCGATGGCGTCCTGGCGGCTGTCGTCGACGGACTCGACGTCTACGCCGTCGAGATCGACGTCGGCCATGTCCTCCAGGCCGCTGGCGTGGGTGTCGAAGAATTTCTCGATGGCCTCGGTGAGCTTGTCGTCCTCCACCAGAATGGCTTCGGTGCTCAGCCCGGTGCTGAACTGGATGTCATTGATCGCCTGATGATTGCTCGGGTCGGAAATGCCCACGAACAGCTTGTTGCCACGGCGCCACAAGGGCAGGGCGTGGTGCTGCCTCACCAGTTTTTCACTGACCAGGCCTTTGGGCTGGGTTTCCTTGTCCAGGCAATTGAGGTCCATGAAGGCCATGCCGAAATGCTCGGAAGCGATCTCGGCCACCTGTGAGCTCTTCACCAGTTTGTTCTGCACCAGATAGCTGACCAGCGACAACCGATTGCGCTGCGCCTGTTGCCAAGCCTGCTGGGCGCTTTTTTCCGTGAGCAGTTCGGCCTGTACCAACTGCTTGGCCAGACCGCTCAGAGCGATGTCATTCATGAGAATTCCGGAAGCTGACAGTTCATGACTTATAGCCTAGTCAAGTGACAGCGCCAAACACCCCCGGTGCAGGTGACAAAAAGTGTCAGATAGTGCGGTTACAGGTTGTAGGAAAGCGCGATATCGCGCGTTTATGCCCAGCGCACGGGGTCTGCAGGCGGTTGGCATGGCCTGTGCTGGGCTCTTGGCAGATCATGAGATTCCGACTCATGCATGGAGAGCCTGTCTATGAACAACCAAAAAGGTTTCACTCTGATCGAGCTGCTGATCGTGGTGGCGATCATCGGCATTCTGGCGACCATCGCCTTGCCGCAATACTCCAAATACCAGGCCCGTTCGAAAGTGACAGCAGGTCTGGCAGAAATCAGCGCGCTCAAAGTGCCGTTTGAAGACACCATCAATCAAGGTACGGATCCGACGCTGACACTGGTGGCGGGCGGCGCTTCCGCGACCACGTCGAACTGCACACTGGCGGCCTCCGGGACGGCCTCGACCGGTGCCGGCACCATCACTTGCACACTGGTGAACGCACCGGGTCCGGTATTGGGCAAGACAATCACGCTCACCCGTTCCGGCGCTGCAACGGGCAGCACCTCTGGCGTGTGGACCTGCGCAACCACCGTCAACCCTGACTACTCGCCAAAAGGTTGCACTGCCAGCGGCACTTGATGCGAGGGCCTGAATGGCAAATGCCCCGATCTTCGGGGCATTTTCATTTCCAGAGCAGTAAAAAAAGCTTCAATAATTTCAGCCATTTAGGAACTTTCCAAAAAACCGCAACTTGCATGTCGATAATGCACGCGTCATGCAAATTGCATGATTTCGAAAATTTATCTAATTCATAACTTATTGATTTATAACGATTTATTGTCTTTTGAAAAGTTGGCACAGCGTTCGCAATATACCCAGTAACCCTGCTGACAAGACAACCAGCAGACTTTCCAGAAAAACAGGAGTTACTCGTATGAAGAAGTTCGCTATCACTGCCGCTGCTGCTACCGCGCTGACCCTGACCATGGCTTCCGGTGCCTTTGCACAATCCACCCAGGCTACTCAGGCTCCAATGACTCTGGCTGCTGGTGAAATGACCAAGGCTAAAGAAGCTACTTCCGATACCTGGATCACTACCAAAGTCAAAAGCGACCTGGTAACCGAAAAAGGCATTCCTGGTACCGACATCAAAGTCGAAACCAACAAAGGTGTGGTTTCCCTGTCTTCTGACGTCGCTGTCACCGAAGCTCAGAAAACCACCGCTGTGAACATCACCAAGAAAATCAAAGGTGTCAAAGCGGTCTCCGCTGACGGCCTGAAAGCCGAGTAAGGCATGACTTCTCGCCTGGACCGGGAGAAGACGCGACAGACGGGCCGAGCAATACGTCTGCCGCAACTTTAGAGTTCATGCGAACGGTCACACGGATGTGACCATTACGGGCCCCGGCACTTGTGTCGGGGCCCGTTCTATTGGGTAGAAGCAAAAGATCGCAGCCTCCGGCAGCGTCTACAGTGGAATGCATTTCCCTGTGGGCGGTGTCGGAGGCTGCGATCTTTTGATCTTTCAGTTACCGCGCTTGCTGTTGATCTGCCGCAGGCGATTGCCTTCAAAGCGCAGGTATTGATACATGCCGTTGCTCGGGCCGTAGGTCCATTCCTCGACCTGAAATTCTTCACGCCGGTTGGCGCTGCGCTTGTAGCCGAGGACATCGCGGCTGACCGGTTCGCCGCATTTCTGCAGCACTTCGCTGGCACGGTCGCCGAGACTGACCAGTTGGCTGCCACAACGCAGCGTGTCGGAGGCCAGCGCAGGGCTGGCGGCGAGCAGCAGCGTCAAAGCCACCCGCCATTTGCGGTTCATCATTCGGCGTCCAGGTGCATTTGCGTCACGACCCGGCCATCGCTCTCGGCCTCGCCCAGATTGGCATCGATGAAGTACACACGGTCGTCCGCCAACTGGCCTTTGTCGACGAGATAGTCCTTGATGCTGCTGGCGCGTTCCTGTCCCAACTGGCGCAGGAGGACATCGCTGGAACTCCAGAACTTGATCACGCCGTCACGCATTTTCGCCGTGCGTTCTTCCTTGCCCAGATCCTTCCATTCGGCCGGCGGCTGGGTTTTCAGACGCGTGCGGTAGATGCCTTCGAGCAACGGGCCTTTCTCGCTTTCCGGCACTTGCAGCAGGGAAGCCTGGGCCGGCACCTTGTCGCCACGGCGCTGGAGCATCTTGTAGTAGTTGTACTGGTATTCGCGTTCCAGACGCTGTTCGGCCAGCAGCGGCCCGTCGCTGCTTTGCGCGGCGGTACCTTCGATCTCCAGGCGCAGGGCCGGACGTTCCTTGAGCGCCTGGGACAGTTTGTCCAGCGCTGATTCGGCGTCTTTGCTCAGATCGCTCGACCCGGGTGCAAAGGACACGGTGCCGAGGTCTTCAGAGCCGCCGCCACTGACCAGTCCGCCAATCAGCTTGAACGGCGCGGCAGCCGCTTTGACGATCAGATTGCGCAGGGTCTGCCAGACAATCGGCATTACGCTGAATTGCGGGTTGTTGAGGTCGCCGGTGACCGGCAGTTCGATGGAAATCTTGCCATCGACGTCCTTGAGCAGGGCAATCGCCAGTTTCAACGGCAGGCTCACGGCATCCGGGCTGTCGACTTTCTCGCCGAGTTGCAGCTGCTCGACCACCACTTTGTTTTCAGCCTTCAACTGGCCCTTGGTGATCAGGTAGTGCAGGTCGAGATTGAGCCGGCCCTTGCGGATGCGGTAGCCGGCGAATTTGCCGGAATACGGGGTGAGCGTGGTCAGTTCGACGCGTTTGAAACTGGTAGCGATATCGAGGCTGGCCATCGGGTCGAACGGATTGACCGCACCTTTGATGGTCACCGGCGCATAGCGGTCGACCTTGCCCTTGACGTCGACGCTGGCCGGTTTCGCCTGACGGCTGTCGATGGTGCCGATCTGGCCGTTGAGTTGCTGGATTGCCGTGGCGAAGTTCGGGGTCAGGCTGAAGTCGGCGAAGTTGGCCGAGCCGTCATTGATCGCGATACCGCCAATGTGAATGCCCAGCGGTTTCGAGTGATTGGCGGGTTTGGCCGCTGCCGTTTTCGCCCCGGAATCGGCAGGTTGCGGGATCAGCAAATCATCAATGTTGGTGGTGCGGTCATCGTTGATCATGAACCGCACGTACGGCTGGAACAGGTTGACCTTGTCGATCGACACACTGTCACCGTGTTGATAGTTGATGCCTTCAACCACCACTTGCTGCCATTTGAGGAAGTCGCGGGTTTTCAGGGTGTCGAGGGTGTGCAGTTGATCGATCTGCGCGCGCCCGGTAACGCTGAGTGCCAGTGGCTCGGTGCTCTTGAGGTTGACCTTGAGGTCACTGCCGAGCATGCCGCTGCGCAGTTCCAGGCGAATGAACGGATTGATGTAGGACTGCGCGACACGCAGGTCGATGTCCTGGGTCTTCACGTTGAGCTGGGCGGTAACCGGTGCGAGGTTGACCACGCCGTCGGCGTTGATCTTGCCTTGTTTGCCCAGACCGCTGTCGAGCCTGACCTTGAAAGGCGAACCGTTGAGGCTGTCGAAATCCTGCAGGTCGATATTCAGCGGCGTCACATCCAGCGCCACCGGCGGGTTGGCCGAACGGTCGGCGAGATGCACGGTGTAGTTGCGCAACTGCACATCCTTGAGCAGCACCTGCCAGGGCTTGCTCGGCGCTGCCGGTTCTTTCGGCGAGTCGGCGGCGGCCGGAGTGGACTTGGGTTCGGCGGCGGCCTTGGCGGCAGGTTTTGACGGCTGACTGGCGAACAGTTTCTGCCAGTCGAGCTGGCCGTCGGCCTCGAGCGCGGCCCAGGTTTCCAGTTTGTTGCTGCGGATCTTGCCGACCACCACTTGCTGTTTGGCCAGGTCCAGCGAGGTTTCGCTGACATCGAGGCGTTCGAGTCTGGCCAGCGGACGTCCGTCCGGCGCCTTGATTGCGAACGGCGCGATATTCACCGCGACGTTGTTCAGCAGCAGTTCGGTTTGTTTCGACAGATTCAGTTTGTACTCGGTGCTGAGGTTGATCACACCGTCTTCGAGCACCAGCGGCAGCGCGTCACGCACATAGGGCCAGAAGGATTTCATCTTGCCGTCGGTGACTTTCAAGGTGCCTTCAGAGGTGAACGGGATCAGGCTGAAGTTGCCCTTCCAGTCGATCTGCCCACCGGCCGGGCCGGCAGCCACCAGGGTCATGTCGGCATTGTCTTCGGGCAGGGTGCTGAGGTTTTTCAGTTCGAAGTCGAGTTTGTCGTAAAGGAACTCGATGGGCTCGCTCGGCCGCGCGTCCTCGAAATGCACGTTGCCGCCGGCCAACTGAATGCGGTCGATGCGCAGCGGGAACGGTTTGGCATTCGGGTCGGTCGGGGTCGGCTCGCCGGCGGGAATCTTGAACAGACCGAGCAGATTGAGCTGGCCGTCCTTGGCGAAGAGAATTTCAGTCTTGGGCTTGTCCAGCTCGATATCGGCCAGATGCAGTGCTTTGGTCCACAGGCTGTCGAGTTGCAGGTTGGCGTACAGCCGCTCGAAGCCGACCTGCTCCTTGCCCGGCTCACCGACGACCAGGCCCCACAGGGTGACTTCAAGGCTGAACGGATTGAGCTCGATGCGCTGGATGTGCGCAGGCACCGTGGCGTAGTTCGCCAGTTGCTGGTTGGCAATGCGCAGGGCAATGCCCGGCAAAATCAGAAACCCCAGCAGGCTGTAGAGGGCCAGAGCAGTCAACAAGGCGCCAATCGCGCGAATCAATCCTTTGGGCATGTGCGGCTTCATCTGTCTGAATCGGAGTGCCTTGGAGTATGGCACGCGATTCTGGTTCCGAAGTACATCGTGGGGGGCAGGATTGTTCAGATTCTTCTGTAGGACCAACACACTGTGGGAGCGAGCTTGCTCGCGAAGGCTGCGGATCAGTCGAGAAATATGCTGACTGACGCGCCGCCTTCGCGAGCAAGCTCGCTCCCACATTGGATGGTTGCCAGTCCCGCAGGGGGGTTACAGCTGCAGGATCAGGGTCTTCAGCGGTGGCTGTTGATCCAGCGACGGGAAGTCGGCGCCCGGGGTCATCACGCTCCAGTCGCGGACCGGTCGCCCGGCCTTCTCGGCACAACGCAGCACCTGTTCACGCCAGTCGTCCATGCTGACTTTCGCCAGGTTGTTGCAGCAGATCAGCACGCCGTTGTCGGCGGTGGTCAGCAGCGCCGGTTTGAGCAGGCTTTGATAGTCGCGCAGCAGGTCGACGGTGCCGAATGCGCTCTTGGCCCAGGCCGGAGGATCGAGCAGCACCAGATCGTATTGGCGCTGTTCGAGGCGCTGATAGCTCGGCAGTTTCTGCCCGCGCCGCTGGCTGATCGGCAGCCCGGCGAGCTGACGGATCGCCGGGAAATAATCGGACTGGATAAATTGCATCTCGGGCAATTGCGGGTTGAGCAGGCCGTTCTCACGGCCGACCGCCAGATTGCCTTCGGCGAAATCCAGATTGCACACCTCACGCGCACCACCGGCAGCGGCACTCAGGCCGACGCCACAGGTGTAGGCAAAGAGGTTGAGCACGCTTTTACCCTTGGCGTGATCCTTGACCCAGCCGCGAGTGTTGCGCAGGTCGAGGAACAGCAGCGGATCCTGGCCGGCATGCCGCCCGCGCACGCGATAGTTCAGGCCCCACTCATGACCGACCAGATCCACCAGCGCGGCCTCGTCGGCTTTGTAGACACTGTCTTCACGATCGATCCGCGAGTTGCCCCGGGAGCGGTCGTTGTAGACCAGCAGGGTTTCGAAGCCCAAGGTCTGGTTGACCATGGCGTGCAGTTGCAGCAGGTCGTCACGCTCCAGCGTCTGGTGAAAGCTCTGCACCAGCAGTTGCGGACCATAGCGGTCCACCGTCAGGCCGCCGGCGCCTTCCTGGCTGCCGTGGAACAGCCGATAGCAATCGGTACCCTGGTTGTGCAGCTCAGCGAGCAGATCCTGGCGTTTATCGAGGGCGGCGCGCAGCGCCTGATTCAAGGAAGACATGCGTGCGCCTTGCTGGTGAGAATGGGGGCGCGGGAGTTTAGCAGCTTGGCGGGCAATCGAGTTGTGCCCTTCGCGAGCAGGCCGCTCCCACACAGGATCTATGCTGCAAATCAAATCTGCTGTGGGAGCGAGCCTGCTCGCGAAGCTTTCAGGTCAACAGACCCATCCGTCGTTTGGCTCGCTGCACCGAACCATTGCGCATCGCCCAGCGCAGCATCGGTGCGCTGCGCTTGACGCTGGCGCGGATCAGCTGGCGTTGCAGCGGATTCTGCCGTATGCCGAACATGGCGCTGGCCCAGTCCGGCAGCAGATCGATGCCAGCCTTCATCATCAGGTCGCCAAAAGGTCGGGCCAGCACGCTTGGGGCCGGGGCGTCGAGCAGCAGGCGCAGGACTTCGCGGCTGCGCTCATCACAGAGCAGTTGCGGGCGCAGGCGTTGCAGATAATTGGCCACGGCCTGTCGCGATTTCGGCACCTCCCGCGCACCCAGGCGCTCGGCGACCACGGCGATTTCTGCGTAGTAGCGATCCTGATCCGCCCCCGACAATTGCGGGTTGCGGTAACGCAGGTGCGCGGCAAGAAAATGGCTGACCTCGGCTACGTGCACCCAGGTCAGCAGGTCCGGATCGCTGGCCGCATACGGTCGGCCGTCCGGCGCGATACCGACCACTTGCAGGTGAATGGTGCGCACTTTGTCGATCAGCCATTCGGCGTCGCGGCGCGAGCCGAAGGTGGTGCCGGAAACAAATTGACTGGTGCGGCGCAAACGCCCGAGCATGTCCTGACGAAAATTCGAATGATCCCAGACCCCGGCCAGCGCCAGCGGATGCAGGGCTTGCAGCAACAACGCGCTAATGCCGCCGATCAGCATGCTGCTGAAATCGCCGTGCACTTGCCAACTGATCGAGTCCGGCCCGAACAGCCCGGGATCGCCCTTGGGGTTTTCCAGATCGAGCTGACCGAGGGACAGCCCGGTCAGGCTCATGAGTTGGTTTTCGATACGGCTGCGGATGAATTCCATGACAACTCATAGATGATGAACGGGCGCGGCCGGGTGACCGCGCCACGGATGTTACTGATTGAGGCGCTTGTCGATCAAACCTTGCACCACGCTCGGATCGGCCAGGGTCGAGGTGTCACCGAGGCTGTCGAGTTCGTTGCAGGCGATCTTGCGCAAGATGCGCCGCATGATCTTGCCCGAGCGGGTTTTCGGCAAGGCCGGCGCCCACTGGATCAGGTCCGGTTTGGCGAAGCTGCCGATTTCCTTGCTGACGTGGGCGAGCAACTCTTTCTTCAGCTCATCGCTTGGCTCGACGCCGTTCATGGGCGTGACGAAGGCATAGATGCCCTGGCCTTTGACGTCGTGCGGGTAACCGACCACGGCCGCTTCGGCGATGCTGTCGTGCAGCACCAGCGCGCTTTCGACTTCGGCGGTGCCGATGCGGTGGCCGGAGACGTTGATCACGTCATCGATGCGCCCGGTGATCCAGTAATCGCCGTCCTCGTCGCGGCGTGCGCCGTCACCGGTGAAGTAATAGCCGGGGTAGGGTTTGAAATAGGTGTCGACCATCCGTTGCGGGTCGCGGTAGACGCTGCGGATCTGCGCCGGCCAACTCGACTTGATCGCCAGCACGCCGCTGCCGGCGCCTTTGATTTCCTTGCCGTGCTCGTCGAGCAACACCGGTTGCACGCCGAACATCGGCTGCGTGGCGCAACCCGGTTTGATCCGCTGGGCACTGACCAGCGGGCTGAGCATGATGCCGCCGGTTTCGGTCTGCCACCAGGTATCGACAATCGGGCAGCGCTGTTCGCCGACCACGTTGAAGTACCATTCCCACGCTTCCGGGTTGATCGGCTCACCGACACTGCCGAGCAGTCTGAGGCTTTGGCGCGACGTTTCCTGCAATGGCCCGGCACCTTCGCGCATCAGCGCGCGCAGGGCGGTCGGCGCGGTGTAGAAGATGTTGACGTGGTGTTTGTCGATCACCTGCCAGAAGCGCGAAGTGCTCGGATAACTCGGCACGCCTTCGAAAATCAGCGTGGTCGCGCCATTGGCCAGCGGACCGTAGACGATATAACTGTGGCCGGTGACCCAGCCGACGTCGGCGGTACACCAGAACACTTCGCCCTCTCGGTAATCGAGCACGTACTTGAAGGTCATCGCCGCTTGCAGCAGGTAGCCGCCGGTGGTGTGCAGCACGCCCTTGGGTTTGCCGGTGCTGCCGGAGGTGTAGAGGATGAACAGCGGATCTTCGGCGTCCATCGGCTCCGGCGGGCAGTCGTCGCTGACGTCACGCACGGCCTGGTGATACCAGAGGTCACGGCCCTCGACCCAATCGACCTTGCCTTGAGTGCGTTCGACCACGACCACGGTGCTGACGTCCGGGCAACTGCGCAGGGCCTTGTCGACGTTTTGCTTGAGCGGTACGAATTTGCCGCCGCGCACGCCTTCATCGGCGGTGATCACCGTGCGGCAGTCGGCGTCGAGGATACGGTCGCGCAAGGAGTCCGGGGAGAAGCCACCGAACACCACCGAGTGAATCGCGCCGATCCGCGCGCAGGCGAGCATCGCGTAGGCCGCCTCGGGGATCATCGGCATGTAGATGCACACCCGGTCGCCTTTTTTCACGCCACGGCTTTTCAGGACGTTGGCCAGGCGGCAGACGTGGTGGTGGAGTTTTTTGTAAGTGATCTGCGCCGATTCGGCAGGGTCGTCGCCTTCCCAGAGAATCGCGGTCTGCTCGCCGCGCTGTGCGAGGTGGCGGTCGATGCAGTTGTAGCTGACGTTCAGTTGGCCGCCGGCAAACCAGGCCGCTTCACCGGTTTTCAGGTCGTAGCGCTGAACGGTCTGCCACGGTGTGCTCCAGTCGAGGAAGCGCGTGGCCTGTTCGGCCCAGAAGGTGCTGGGGTGTTCAATCGATTCGCGGTACAGGCGCTTGTAGTCGTCCTGACTCAACTGCGCAGCCCGGCGGACGGCATCGGCTTTGGGGAACGTGCTGATATCGAACATGACGGTTCCTTATTCTTGTTGTGCGACAGGAATAAAGATGCGCCGAGCGGCCTGGAGGTTCAAGTCATCCCTGAAACAACTGTGGGAGCGAGCCTGCTCGCGAATGCGCTGTATCAGTCACAAAGATGCTGAATGACACACCGAATTCGCGAGCAGGCTCGCTCCCACATTGGAAATGGCTTGCCCACAGGATTTGTGGGCAGCCCCATACATATCACCCGCGGTGACGACCGCGGAAGTAGTTGATCAGGCCTTGGGTGGAAGCATCGTCAGCAACGGTTTCATCGCTGCCGACCAGACGGTTGTAAACGCCTTTGCCCAATTCCTTGCCCAGTTCCACGCCCCACTGGTCGAAGGCGTTGATGCCCCAGACCACGCTCTGCACGAACACTTTGTGCTCGTACATGGCGACCAGCGCGCCAAGACGACGCGGACTGATGCGCTCGACCACAAGGGTGTTGCTCGGGCGGTTGCCCGGAATCACCTTGTGCGGCGCGAGTTTGCGCACTTGCTCTTCGCTCATGCCTTTTTCGCGCAGTTCGGCCTCGGCTTCCGACAGGGTTTTGCCGAGCATCAGCGCCTGGCTCTGCGACAGGCAGTTGGCGTACAGCCACTGATGGTGATCGGAGACCGGGTTGAAGCTGACGATCGGCACGATGAAGTCGGCCGGGATCAGTTGGGTGCCCTGGTGCAGCAACTGGTGGTACGCGTGTTGACCGTTACAGCCGACGCCGCCCCAGATCACCGGGCCGGTATCGGTCGACACCGAGGTGCCGTCCTGACGCACGCTCTTGCCGTTGGATTCCATGTCCAACTGTTGCAAGTGCTTGGTGATGTTGCGCAGGTAGTGGTCGTACGGCAGGATCGCGTGGCTTTGCGCGCCCCAGAAGTTGCCGTACCACACGCCGAGCAAGGCCAGCAGCACCGGCATGTTCTGTTCGAACGGTGCGCTCTGGAAATGCTGGTCCATGGTGAAGGCACCGGACAGCAGCTCCTTGAAATTGGACATGCCGATGGCCAGGGCAATCGGCAGACCGATGGCCGACCACAGCGAGTAACGACCGCCGACCCAGTCCCACATCGGGAAGATGTTTTCTTCGCGGATGCCGAACGCGACGGCCGCCGCGTTGTTGCTCGATACCGCGATGAAGTGGCGATACAGCTCGGCTTCCGAGCCGCCCTGCGCCAGATACCAGGCGCGGGCGGCCTGAGCGTTTTTCAGGGTCTCGAGGGTGTTGAAGGATTTCGACGAAACGATGAACAGCGTGGTTTCGGCGCGCAGCTTCTGCGTCAGCTCGTGGAACTCACTGCCGTCGATGTTCGCCAGGTAATGGCAGCGCACACCTTTCTGCGCATAGGACAGCAACGCTTCGGAAACCAGCTCAGGGCCGAGGAACGAGCCACCGATGCCGATGTTGACCACGTCAGTGATCGGCTTCTCGGTGTAACCACGCCACAGACCGTCGTGGATGCGGCCAACCAGATCGGTGATCTGGTTCAGCACCTTGTGCACTTCCGGCATCACGTTGACGCCATTGACCGACAGCTTGTCGCCCACTGGTCGGCGCAGGGCGGTATGCAGCGCCGGGCGGCCTTCGGAGGCGTTGACGATTTCGCCGTCGAACAGCGCTTTGATCGCGCCTTTCAGATCGACTTCATTGGCCAGGCCCACCAGCAGGTTGCGGGTCTCGGCGTTGATCAGGTTCTTCGAATAATCGAGAAACAGGCCGCAGCTGCTGAGCGTGAATTGATTAAAGCGCTGCGGATCGGCGTTGAAGGCCTCGCGCATGCTGAAATCCTGCATGGCTTGGCGGTGATCTTTCAACGCCTGCCAGGCAGGCAGAGCGGTAACGTCATGAGGAGTGCGGTAGTACGCCATCGCTGCGGTTTTCCTTTTTACTTGAACGGCCTTTTGAACACAGAACAGACCGATACGCCCTGGTTGGGCGAGGGTCAAATGCGTCGACACGATTTTTCAACGCAGGGCGAATACAGTAAACCTCGCGCTGCGATCTGTCTTGACTTCTTCTGACCTGTTCCCTGTACTTTTTTAACATCAAAACCGGGAACGGGCCGACCAACGGAAGGGGAGTGGCGCGTCGAAGCGGCTCAGGCGAGCTGAACCGGAATCGCGTTGCTGGTGTGGCTCAGCTCATTGCCCGGCGCCATGTACAGCATGCGCGGTTTGAAATTGACCAGTTCCGCTTCGCTGTAATGGGCGTAGGCGCAAATGATCACGCGGTCGCCGACTTTGGCTTTATGCGCGGCTGCGCCGTTCACCGAAATCATCCGCGAACCTTCTTCGCCACGAATCGCGTAGGTGGTGAAGCGCTCGCCATTGTCGACGTTGTAAATCTGGATCTGCTCGTATTCACGGATGCCGGACAAGTCCAGCCACTCGCCATCAATGGCGCAGGAACCTTCGTAATCGAGTACCGCATGAGTGACTTCGGCGCGGTGCAGCTTGGCCTTGAGCATGATGGCGTGCATGAGGGATTTCCCGGGTTGGATGCAAACGGCGGGCAGTGTGCCCGAAGGCTTTGGGGGCGGCAATATGGTCTGTGTGGACACCAGAAACCAATGTGGGAGCGAGCCTGCTCGCGAAAGCGTCGGAACAGTCGACATCGTTGTCAACTGACAGATCGCATTCGCGAGCAGGCTCGCTCCCACAGGGGTATTGCGCTGTTTTTTAAGCTGGGCTATCGAGATTCAGATGCAAGTTGTCGATCAACCGCGTGGTGCCGAGGAACGCGGCTACCAGAATCACCAGATCGCGGTCTTCAGCCGTTGCCGGACGCAAGGTCAGGGCGTGGCGGATTTCCAGATAGTCCGGGCGCAGGCCGGCGGCCTCCAGCTGTTGCACCTGAGCGGCGACCAGCGCCGGATAGTCGCGCTCGCCTTGCTTGATCGACTCGGCGATTGCGCTCAGGGTCCGATAAACCACCGGGGCCACCGCACGTTGATCTTCGCTGAGGAAGCCGTTGCGCGACGACAGCGCCAGACCGTCGGCGGCACGCACGGTCGGTTCGCCGATGATCTGGATCGGCATGTTCAGGTCATGCACCAGCGCGCGGATCACCGCCAGTTGCTGGAAGTCCTTCTGACCGAAGATCGCCAAGTCCGGCTGCACCATGTTGAACAGCTTGCTGACCACGGTCGCCACACCTTCGAAGTGCCCCGGACGGCTGGCGCCGCACAGACCTTCAGACAGTTGCGGCACGCTGACCCGGGTCTGCCCGGCCATGCCGTCGGGGTACATCTCTTCGACGGTCGGGGCGAACAGCAAATGGCAGCCTGCTTGCAGCAGCTTTTCCTGATCCGCCGCCAGGGTGCGCGGGTACTTGTCGAGGTCTTCGCCGGCGCCGAACTGCAGCGGGTTGACGAAAATGCTTGCGACCACGAAATCCACGCGCTGAGTGGCTTTGGTGATCAACGCAATGTGACCGCTGTGCAGGTTGCCCATGGTCGGCACGAAGCCGATGCGCTTGCCTTCACTGCGGGCGCGGGCCACGGCGGCACGCAGTTCGCGTACGGTTTTGACAGTGTTCATGCAGAGAATCCGTGTTCGAGGCCAGGGAAAGTAACGCCTTTGACTTCGTTGACGTAGGCCTTCAGGGCGGACTGGATGCTGTCCTGACCCTGCATGAAGTTTTTGACGAATTTCGGTACGCGACCCGTGATCGACAGGCCGAGCATGTCGTGCAGTACCAGTACCTGCCCGTCGGTATCGCTACCGGCGCCAATCCCGATGACCGGAATCTTCACGGCCTGGCTGATTTCCGCCGCCAGTTCGCTCGGCACGCATTCGAGCAGCAGCATGGCGGCCCCAGCCTGTTCCAGCGAGATCGCATCGGCACGCATCTGCCGCGCCTGGTTCTCGTTGCGGCCCTGCACTTTATAGCCGCCAAGAATGTTCACCGCCTGTGGGGTCAGGCCCATGTGTGCGCAGACCGGTACACCGCGCTCGGCCAGCAGACGGATTGACTCCGCCAGCCACAATGCACCTTCAACCTTGATCATGTGCGCGCCGGCCTGCATCAGTGTGGCGCTGTTGGTCAAAGTTTGCTCGATCGTGGCGTTGGCCATGAACGGCAGGTCAGCCAGGATCAGGGCGTCGGTGTTGCCGTGTTTGACGCAAGCGGTGTGATAGGCCATTTCTGCGATGGTCACCGGCAAGGTGCTGTCGTGCCCTTGCAGAACCATGCCGAGGGAGTCGCCCACCAGCAGCACTTCGACACCGGCCTCGTTGCAGGCGTGGGCGAAGGTCGCGTCATAGCAGGTCAGCATGGTGATCTTTTCACCTTTCTGCTTGAGGCTCTGGAGCGTGGTCAGGGTGATGGCTGGCATGTAAAAAATCCTCGTTCAGGCGCTCTGGAAACTACTGCGAGTAACGCGCGTGATTCTTCGTCTACTCAGGCGCACGGTCTTTTGTCGTGCTTATAAGGCCTGGATTGCGCCCGTATGTGCCGGGTTGGCGGCAGCGGGACGCCTATAGTCGTGAGGAGAACCTAGGAAGTCAATTACGTGTGTTACCGCATTGTTACGAGGGGAGTGTTACCGGCGTTACTGATGCGATTCAGCGGCACGGCGGGGCTGATCGGGAGGTTTTTTGTCCGACAAAAAACGAACACGGAACATCGCTTTTGTGGCGAGGGGATTTATCCCCGATGGGCTGCGAAGCGGCCCTTAAATGGTAGTACGCATTAATCAGTCACACCGTATTAGCCGGTTTTGCGACTGCTGCGCAGCCGATCGGGGATGAATCCCCTCGCCACAGAGGCCCCATCCACAGGGGGAGATTTGCGTCAGGCGTGGGAGAGGCGTTCGAGGCCGACGAACGGGCAGGCGGCGAGCAGGTCAGCCAATGTGCGGCCATCGGCCAGGCGCAGATCCTTGGGGGCCAGTTCGGCCAGAGGATAGAGCACGAACGCACGCTCCTGAATCTGGTAGTGCGGGACTTTCAGGCGCGGCTCGTCGATCAGGCGATCACCGAACAACAGGATATCCAGATCCAGCGTACGCGGCCCCCAGCGCTCCAGGCGCTCCCGACCTTGATCGTTTTCGATGGTTTGCAGGGCATCAAGCAGGTCGAGCGGCGCGAGATCACTGTCGAGGGCAGCGACCGCGTTGGTGTAACGCGGTTGCCCCGGCAGCAGTGAATCGCTCTGATAGAACGCCGAAACACCAGCAAGGGAAGTCTGCGGCAATTGCCCCAGCGCATTGAGCGCGCTGCGCAATTGTTCGGCCGGGTCAGCGAGGTTGCTGCCCAGACCGATGTAGATGCGTTCCATGCCTTATTCGCCCGTCGAGCTGGAAGCCCCGGCGCGCTTGCGCTTGGAGCCACTGCTGCGGCGACGTTTGCGTGGCGCACCGCTGGCGTCATCACCTTTGCCGCTGAGATCGCGGATCATGTCGCGACGTTCGCTGTCGTTGGCGTCCTGATAATCCGTCCACCATTCGCCCAGACCGTCGGTTTCCTCGCCAGCGCTTTCACGCAGCAGCAGGAAGTCGTAACCGGCGCGGAAACGTGGATTGTCCAGCAGCAGGTCGGCGCGTTTGCCGCTGCGGCGTGGCAGACGTTCCTGCATGTCCCAGATTTCGCGGATCGGCATGGTGAAGCGCTTTGGAATGGCGATGCGCTGACATTGTTCGGCGATCAGCTCATGCGCGGCTTCCTGCATGGCCGGAATCGGCGGCATGCCACGCTCTTGCAGGCGCAATACGCGGGCCGGCAGGGCAGGCCACAGCAGGGCGGCAAACAGGAACGCCGGAGTTACCGGCTTGTTCTGTTTTATGCGCAGGTCGGTGTTGGTCAACGCTTCGCTGATCAACGTGTGGGTGTATTCCGGGTTGTATTCCAGTGCGTCGGCACTGGCCGGGAACAGCGGGGCAAACAGTTGCAGATCGACCAGCATCTCGAAGGTGATCGCGCCGTGGCCGGAGAGGAACAGCTTGAGAACTTCCTCGAACAGGCGAGCGGACGGGATCTCGCGCAGCATCGGCGCCAGGTCACGGATCGGCTGCACGGTGTGCTTCTCGATGCCGAAATTCAACTTGGCGGCGAAACGCACGGCCCGCAGCATGCGCACCGGATCTTCCTGGTAACGCTGCTTTGGATCGCCGATCAACCGGATCAGGTGATTACGGATGTCGTGCACGCCGTTGGCGTAATCGAGAATGCGCTCACTGACCGGATCGTAATACAAAGCGTTGATGGTGAAGTCGCGGCGTTGCGCGTCTTCTTCCAGGGTGCCGTAGACGTTGTCGCGCAGAATCCGCCCGCTCTCGTTGCGCGAAGACTGGTTGCTGTCCTCGTCGTCTTCATTGACCGGGTGATTGGCGCGGAAGGTCGCGACTTCGATGATTTCGCGACCGAAATGAATGTGCACCAGTTTGAAGCGGCGACCGATGATCCGCGCATTGCGGAATTCGGCCCGGACTTGCTCGGGGGTAGCGCTGGTGGCGACGTCGAAATCCTTGGGCGTGATGCCCAGGAGCATGTCACGCACGCAACCGCCGACCAGATAGGCCTGGTAACCGGCGCCCTGCAAGCGTTCGACGATATTCACCGCATAGCGGCTGAATTGCCCCTTTTGCAGCGAATGTTGGCCGCTGTTGAGCACTTCAGGAGTGCTGCGGATGTGTTGCGTACGACGCACGGGTGTTCGGAATGACTGGAACAGCTTCTTCAGCATGGGATGCACTGTTTGAAGGAATGTTCGGCCATACCAAAGAATGACCGCATGATGGGCGCAGATTCTAGCATTTAGTCGGGGGATGGTGTAGGACGCAGCAGATTTGCGCTGCAAGCCGCAGGCTACAGGCATCGGGCAGGGTCGAAACGGAGGTTTTTGCCGAAAGACAGAAACTACAAGGGGAGCCGAAGCTCCCCAAGAAGTAGTTGCGTGCTCTTTTTATTATTGATTCGGGCTTCTTGTTTTTGTTGAGTGCCCTCGTCATGAAGCTTTTCCTTCATGACCCTCCCAATCGGGAGCCAAGAGCAAACGGATTGCTTTGGTCGCTGTGTTGCAGTGATCTTGCGATCCAACCAGTACAGGCTCTGTCTTAGGACAGTTTTTGTTGTTCTCGGCCTGGTCGTGGGGCTAGCCCCAAATACAACGCCTCTCCAAAAGAATCAGTTAGCTGCGCCTCTCGCCGTCTTGTTTTTATTGTGCGTGAGTCGATTCGTCTTATTTTTATTGTCTTGTGCATTGCTTGTTATTGTTCTTGTACCAAACATATAGCAGGTGCCGTGCCAACTTTTGCGAAGCCCAATAAAACAAGGGGTTAGGTCGATATAACGGTTTTCTCGGGGCGAAAAAAAGCCGGGGTTTCGTTACCGATAACCCCGGCTTCTGTTACGTGAAAAAGCTGAGGTAACAGTTTTTTCACGTCTTCAAGCGTTACCCGCACACTCTACAAGTAACGTTCAGCTCTCGCTGGTGACCCCGGTCTTGCGCCGTGGAATGCCCAGGCGCTGACGGCGTTCCCACAGGCACTTGCGGCTGACGCCCAGTTTGCGCGCCAGCTCGGTCTCGGTCATGTGATCCTGATGCTCAAGAACGAAGTGCTGGAAGTAGTCTTCCAGCGACAGGTCTTCGGTCGGCTCATGGCTGCTGTTGCTGGTGTTACCCGCGGTTTGCGCGGGCAAGCCGATGAACTCGTCGTCTTCCAGATCGCTCAGCTCGATGTCGATGCCCAGTAGGTCGGCAGAGATTTCCGGGCTTTCGCTCAGAATCACCGCGCGCTCTACCGCGTTCTCCAGCTCTCGCACGTTACCCGGCCAGGAATAATGCCGGATGGCCTGTTCGGCGTCGGCGGCAAATTTCAGGTCGGTACGGTTGATGCGCGCACTTTGTCGGGCGAGGAACGCCGTAGCGATTTCGTTGACGTCGGCGCCACGTTCGCGCAATGCCGGCAATTTCAGGGCAATCACGTGCAGGCGGTAATACAGGTCTTCACGGAACTGGCCGATTTTCGCCAGGCTCTTGAGGTCACGGTGGGTCGCGGCGATCAAACGCACATCGACCTTTTGCGACTGCACCGAACCCACGCGGCGAATCTCGCCTTCCTGCAGCACACGCAGCAGACGAGCCTGGGCTTCCAGCGGCAGTTCGCCGATCTCGTCGAGGAACAGCGTGCCGCCATCCGCCGCTTCCACCAGACCGGCGCGCCCGGCGCTGGCGCCAGTGAACGCACCTTTTTCGTGGCCGAACAGTTCGGACTCGATCAGGCTTTCCGGGATGGCCGCGCAGTTCACCGAAATCATCGGTGCCTTGGCACGCTTGGACAGGTTGTGCAGGGCGCGGGCCACCAGTTCTTTACCGGTGCCGGACTCGCCCTGGATCAGGACATTGGAATCGGTCGGCGCGACTTTGCGGATCTTGCTGTACAGGTCCTGCATCGGCGGGCACGAGCCGATGATGCCGATCTCGCCGTTGCTGTTGTCGACAGACGATTTACCGCTGCCACTGCTCGGTTTGCCGGCAAGCGCTTCGCCGGCGGCAGGCGCCGACTGGTGATCACGCAGGATCCGCGCAACCGCCTGAAGCATTTCATCGTGATCGAAAGGTTTGGCGATGTAGTCCACCGCGCCCATCTTCATCGAGTCGACCGCCGAGCGCAGGCTGGCGTAGCTGGTCATGATCAGCACCGGTTTGCCCTGGCCGAGCTTGATCAGCTCGGTGCCGGGGGCGCCAGGCAGGCGCAGGTCGCTGACGATCAGATCGAATGTGGGAATACTGAAGCGTTCTTGTGCTTCCTGCACTGAACCGGCTTCGCTGACCTGGTACTGGTTGCGTTCCAGCAGGCGGCGCAAGGCGGAGCGGATAATGGTTTCGTCTTCGACGATCAAAATGTGCGGCATTGATTCGATACTCTCGACGGTCTCAGTTCACAGCGGACGTCGCTTCGACATGACGCGGTAAGGTCACCCGGATTCGGGTGCCGCGCTGGCTCTGTACATCAGCCGGGCTGTCGATGGTGATTTGTCCATAATGCTCTTCAACGATGGAATAGACCAGTGCAAGGCCCAGACCGGTACCTTCACCCGGGTCCTTGGTGGTGAAGAAAGGTTCGAACAATCGGTCCATGATGTTCTGCGGAATACCACTGCCTTCGTCTTCGACGATCAGATCGACCGTGTGTTCGCCGGCTTCACTCTTGACCCGCACGGCGCTGCCCGCAGGCGAGGCATCACGGGCGTTGGAGAGCAGATTGATCAGCACTTGGGCGAGCCGCTGCGGATCGCCTTCGACCCAGTGATCCGGATCGCACAGGTTGTAGAACTGCACTTCGAAGTTGCGCCGGTTCAGCGCCAGCAGACCGATGGCGTCCTGCGCGACTTCGGCCAGACAAACCGGCTCGTCGCTGTGCTGATGGCTGCCGGCGTGGGCAAAGCTCATCAGCGACTGCACGATGCGCGACACGCGCTTGGTCTGCTCGAGGATCTGCCCGCTGATTTCCGTCAGTTCGCCGTCTTCTTCGCGCTCTTCGCGCAGGTTCTGCGCCAGACAGGCGATGCCGGTGATCGGGTTGCCGATTTCATGGGCCACACCCGCCGCCAGGCGACCGATGCTCGCCAGGCGCTCGGAGTGCACCAGTTTGTCTTCGAGCATCTGCGTTTCGGTCAGGTCTTCCACCAACAGCACCAGACCACTGTTGCCCGGCGCCAACGGTTCGTCGATCGCCGCTTTGTGCAGATTGAGCCAGCGGGTCTGGCCGTCGAGAGCCAGGTGCTGCTTGTGCAAGTGCTCGTCGGGCAGGTTGATGAAGCCTTGCAGCAATGGCTTCCACGGATCGGCGATGGTGCTCAGGCGTGAACCGACCACCCGTTGCGCAGCGATGCCGGTGAGTTCTTCCATGGCCTTGTTCCACATCAGGATCTCTTGATCCTTGGCCAGCGAGCAGACGCCCATCGGCAACTCCTGCAAGGTCTGGCGGTGGTAGCGGCGCAGGGCGTCGAGTTCGGCGGCCAGTCCGGTGAGGCGCGAGTGGTAATCCTCGAGGCGGCTTTCGATGAAGTGGATGTCTTCGGTCACATAGTTTTCGCCGCCGGCCTTGTACGGCAGGAAGGTTTCGACCATGTCCTGCGCCACGCTCGGGCCCATCAGGCCGGAGAGGTTGGCTTCGATGCGGTCGCGCAAGCGGCGCAAGGCATAAGGACGGCGCTCGTCGAACGGCAGATAGAGGTCGCGCAGGGCCTGCTCGACTTCTTTCTGCGCCGCCTTGGCGCCCAGCGGTTTGGCCAGTTGCGTGGCGAACTCCTGGGGCGAAGCAGCATGCAGTTCGCGGCGTTGCGGACGACGCACGTTATCCACCGCGCAGGCTTCGGCGGCGCTGGCTTCTTCGGGGCTGGCGTTGGTGAACAGCGAGATCAGGGTGAACATCAATACGTTGGCTGCCAGCGAGGCGATCGCCGCCATGTGCCAACTGGTGTCGTCCAGCACGTAAATCATGTTCAGCAGGGGAATGTAGAAACCCTGCAGATTGCCGACCAGTGGCAACAGCATGGTCACCACCCACACCACAATCCCCGCCAGCAGGCCGGCGATAAAGCCGCGCCGGTTGGCGGTCGGCCAGTACAGCACCGAAAGCACGCCGGGCAGGAACTGCAGCGTAGCGACGAAAGCGACGATGCCGAGGTTGGCCAGATCCTGCCCGGCGCCGAGCATCAGGTAGAAGCAGAAACCGGCCATGATGATCGCGACGATCAGCGCCCGACGCGTCCACTTCAGCCAGCGATAGATGTTGCCTTCGGCCGGCGGCTGATAGAGCGGCAGCACCAGGTGGTTCAGCGCCATGCCCGACAGGGCCAGGGTGGTGACGATGATCAGGCCACTGGCGGCCGATAGCCCGCCGACGTACGCCAGCAAGGCCAGCGGTTTGCTGTTGGCGGCGATGCCGATGCCGAGGGTGAAATATTCCGGGTCGGTGGTGGCGCCGAGCTTCAGGCCGGCCCACAGGATCAACGGCACCGCCAGGCTCATCAGCAACAGGAACAGCGGCAGGCCCCAGCTGGCGCTGACCAGCGAGCGCGGATTGAGGTTCTCGGTAAAGGTCATGTGATACATGTGCGGCATCACGATCGCCGAGGCGAAAAACACCAGTAACAGCGTGCGCCATGGTCCTTCCTGCAGCGGCGTGTGCAGGGCGGCGAGGGCGGTCTGGTTTTGCAGCAGCCACAGTTCGAGTTGTTGCGGGCCATCGAACACGCCGTACAGCGCATATAGACCGACGCCGCCGAGGGCGATCAGTTTGATCACCGATTCGAAGGCAATCGCGAACACCAGCCCTTCGTGTTTCTCGCGAGTGGCGATATGCCGGGAACCGAAGAAAATCGTGAACAGAATGATCAGCGCACAGAACGCCAGCGCGACGCGGCTCTGGATCGGCTCACCGGTAAGAATGCCGATGGAATCGGCCACCGCCTGAATCTGCAACGCCAGCAGCGGCAATACGCCGATCAGCATGAAGATCGTGGTCAGCGCGCCGGCCCAGGTGCTGCGAAAGCGGAACGCGAACAGATCGGCCAGCGACGACAATTGATAGGTGCGGGTGATTTTCAGGATCGGATACAGCAGCACCGGTGCGAGCAGAAACGCACCAGACACCCCGAGGTAACTGGACAGAAAGCCGTAGCCATACTGATAGGCCAGCCCCACCGTGCCATAAAACGCCCAGGCACTGGCGTAGACCCCCAGCGACAGGGTGTAGGTCAGCGGGTGGCGAATGATCGCCCGCGGGATCATGCCCCGTTCGCTGATCCAGGCAACGCCGAACAGCACCGCCAGGTACGCGGCGCTGATCAGGATCATCTGGGTCAGGCTAAAGCTCATCGGCATCTTTTTGGCTCTGCAGGATGAAGGTCACGACAATCAGGATCAACCACAGCAGATACGGCCGATACCAGGCGCCCGTGGCGTCGATCCACCAATCCATGATGGCTGGCGAAAACAGATAGATTCCCACGACCAGAAGCAGGACCAAGCGATAGATGTACATCCCGGCCTCTCTTTTTTATACGCGTGCCCGAAAACGTGCGGCGATGGTAACGGATGGGCGCGCCACTGCAAGTGTCGTCATTGCAGTTGCGCCTCGGGCAACGTCAGTGTGCGCGGGATCTTCGATGCATCCCAGTGGGCTGCGCCCCATTTGAGCAATTCCTCGGGGGTGGCATGGGCCAGTTCGGCACCGGGGTTTTGCCCCAGCGCACGCAGGGCTCGCAACAGCAGCGGCGTGGCCTGATCGGCCTCAAGCGGCGGCGAACGGTAGGATTTGCCGAGCTTGTTGCCGTCCGGCTGCGTAATCAGTGGCAGGTGCAGATAGCGCGGCTGACGCAGGCCCAGCAGTTCTTGCAGGTAGAGCTGGCGTGGCGTGGAGTCGAGCAGGTCGGCACCGCGCACGATGTCGGTGATGCCTTGCCAGGCGTCATCCAGCACCACCGCCAGTTGGTAGGCGTAGGGACCGTCGCGGCGGCGGATTACGAAATCTCCCACGTCGCGCCCCAGATGCTGCCGGAACTCGCCCTGCACCCGATCGATAAAGTGGTATTCCAGTTCCGGCACGCGCAGGCGGATCGCCGCATCTTGCTGTCCATGACCGGCATTGCGGCACAAGCCCGGATAAATCCCGTGATACGGCTCCAGCTGCTTGCGCGAGCAGATGCAGGCGTAGGCGAGGCCGTGATTGAACAGGCTGTCGAGCACTTCGGCGTAGGCGGCGTGGCGGTCACTCTGGCGCACCATCTCGCCGTCCCACTCGAAGCCGTAACTTTCCAGCGCCTTGAGAATCGCCGCCTGCGCGCCCGGTTCTTCGCGGGGCGGATCGAGATCTTCCATGCGCACCAGCCAACGCCCACTGACTGCACGCGCGTCGAGGTAAGAGGCGAGGGCAGCCACCAGTGAGCCGAAGTGCAGGTGGCCACTGGGGGTGGGGGCGAAGCGGCCGATGTAGGCGGGGGAGATTTTGGCTGTCATGGAAACGAAGCTACTTTTCAGGCGATACGCAGGTCAACGGGTGGGAGCGAGCCTGCTCGCGAAAGCTTGATGTCAGACGATTAAATGTTGAATGACACACCGCTTTCGCGAGCAGGCTTGCTCCCACAAGGGCAAAAGGCAGAAACAAAAACGGAGCGTTCGCACGCTCCGTTTTTCGTTCGGGTCGAGATTACTTGCCGACCTGCTTTTCCTTGATTTCCGCCAGGTTCTTGCAGTCGACGCACATGTCGGCAGTCGGACGGGCTTCAAGACGCTTGACGCCGATCTCGATCCCGCAAGAGTCGCACCAGCCGTACTCTTCGTCTTCGATCAGTTGCAGGGTCTTGTCGATCTTCTTGATCAGTTTGCGCTCGCGGTCGCGGGCGCGCAGCTCGAGGGCGAACTCTTCTTCCTGACTGGCACGGTCGGCCGGATCAGGAAAGTTGGCCGCTTCGTCTTTCATGTGATCAACAGTGCGGTCGACTTCCTGCATCAAGTCCAGTTTCCACTTGGTCAGGATCTTGGTGAAGTGCGCGCGCATTGGAGCGCCCATGTACTCTTCGCCCGCTTTCGGGACGTAGGGTTCGAAACCGCTGAGTGTCTGACTTGCCTGTTGCTTTGCTTGGGTGGGCATGAAATGGACCGCCTCTACTCTTGTAATCCATTGCGCAGGATTGCTCCATCACCGACACCTGCCGGCCCTGCGGCTGCAAGCGGGCGAACTTACCAGATCAATTCGGCCTGCGCTACTCCCGGATGTCGAGGCCCCGGCGGGCGGCGCTTGCAGAAGTTTGGCAAGTCATGTCTGACAGTGATGGAGGCCTGATCAATCTCTGATTTTAGTCAATCCTGGAGCGTACGCGCATATCGTTACAGTCCAGCGTTCTTGAGGCTGTGACCGCGACGGGTTCTCGCTCGTTCCGGCAGACAGGTAGAATCGTCTCTTTTTCCCCGTCGAAGGAAAACCAATGGCTCAGCCCTACAGTGCGCGCAGTCGTGCGATCGAACCGTTCCATGTGATGGCGCTGCTGGCGCGGGCCAATGAACTGCAGGCCGAAGGTCACGATGTGATCCACCTGGAAATCGGCGAGCCGGACTTCACCACAGCCGAACCGATCATCCGCGCCGGGCAAGCGGCGCTGACGGCGGGCAAGACTCGCTACACCGCAGCGCGGGGCATTCCTGAATTGCGCGAAGCGATCTCCGGGTTTTATCAATCGCGCTACGGCTTGAACATTGATCCGCGAAGGATCCTGATCACCCCCGGTGGTTCCGGCGCCCTGTTGCTGGCCAGCGCCTTGCTGGTCGATCCGGGCAAACACTGGCTGCTGGCGGATCCGGGCTACCCGTGCAACCGGCACTTCCTGCGTCTGGTTGAAGGCGCGGCACAACTGGTTCCGGTCGGGCCGGAGGTGCGCTATCAACTGACCCCGGATCTGGTGGCGCGGCATTGGGATCACGACAGCGTTGGTGCGTTGGTGGCTTCGCCTGCCAACCCGACCGGCACCCTCCTGACCCGCGACGAACTGGCCGGATTATCCACAGCCATCAAGGCGCGGCACGGCCATCTGGTGGTGGACGAGATTTATCATGGCCTGACTTACGGCACTGATGCCGCCAGCGTGCTGGAAGTCGATGACAGCGCCTTTGTCCTCAACAGCTTCTCCAAATATTTCGGCATGACCGGTTGGCGTCTCGGCTGGCTGGTGGCGCCGGATGCGGCCGTCAGTGAGCTGGAAAAACTCGCGCAGAATCTCTATATCAGCGCGCCGAGCATGGCGCAGCACGCCGCACTGGCCTGTTTCGAGCCGGACACCATCAGCATTCTCGAAGAGCGCCGCGCCGAATTTGGCCGCCGTCGCGACTTCCTCCTGCCGGCGTTGCGCGAGTTGGGTTTCAATATCGCCGTCGAACCTGAAGGTGCGTTCTACTTGTATGCCGATATCAGCCAGTTCGGCGGCGATGCCTTCGCGTTCTGCCGGCATTTCCTCGAAACCGAGCACGTCGCCTTTACCCCGGGGCTGGATTTCGGTCGTTATCAAGCGGGCCATCATGTGCGTTTTGCCTACACGCAAAACCTCCCTCGCTTACAGGAAGCGGTGGAACGCATCGCTCGCGGTTTGAAGAGCTGGCAAGGCTGATGCGTTTTTATCCGGCTCTGGAAGAGGCGCGGCTGATTCGCCGCTATAAACGTTTTCTGGCTGATGTTGAAACGGTCAATGGCGAGCTGTTGACCCTTCACTGCCCGAACACCGGTTCGATGCTCAACTGCCAGGTTGAGGGCGGACAGGTGTGGTTCAGTCGCTCCAACGACCCGAAACGCAAGCTGCCTGGCACCTGGGAAATTGGCGAAACCCCGCAGGGCCGGCTGTTTTGCGTGAACACCGGCCGTGCCAACGCACTGGTGGAAGAGGCGCTGCAGGCGGGAGTCATCAACGAGTTGAGCGGCTTTACGGCGCTTAAACGTGAAGTGGCGTACGGCCAGGAAAAGAGCCGTATCGATTTCCGTCTCGAGTACCCGAGCGGTCCGGCCTACGTGGAAGTGAAAAGTGTCACGCTGGGATTCGACGGAACGAATGTCGCGGCGTTTCCCGATGCGGTGACCCAGCGCGGCGCCAAGCATCTGCGTGAACTGGCGCATCTGGCCCGTGACGGCATTCGGGCGGTGCAGCTGTATTGCGTCAATCTCAGCGGGATTGACGCAGTGCGTCCGGCCGAGGAAATCGATGCGGCGTACGCCGATGCCCTGCGCGAGGCGGTGGCATGCGGAGTTGAAGTGCTGGCCTACGGCGTGCGCTTGAACCACGAAGAGATGGTGATCGACCGGCGGCTGGACGTGTTGCTCAACGGTTAAACATCAATCCACACCCCTTCTGCGTCTTCGCGGCAGGGGATGGCGGTCAGGGATTGCCCGGCGCAGGGCCCGGCGACGCATTCGCCATCCTCGATCAGGAACAGTGCGCCGTGGGTGGCGCACTGGATCAGGCTGTTGCTCGGGTCGAGAAACTGGTCGGGGTGCCATTCCAGGCCGACGCCACGATGCGGGCAACGGTTGAGATAAACATAGGCCTTACCATTGCGGCGCACGGCAAACAGTTTGTTGCCGTGGATGTCGAACCCACGGCTGCCGGCCTCGGCGAGATCGGCGCCCGCGCACAAAAACTTCATGACTATCCTCAACTGTCTGCTCGTTTCAGGAAATGTCCGAGCTTGACGTTTAAATGCAAACAATTATCAAATGGCCGCCTTCGCCCACTGTGCGCGGCCGCCGCCAAGGATACTTGGCCTGCCGGATCGCTGCCCGGGAAAACTGTTCAAGGAAAGCTGCGTATGCGCCTGATTATCCGCGTTGCTGTGCTGTGTGTCGGACTCCTCGCCAGCCTTCAGGTGACAGCTGCCGACTTGCCACAGCGTTGGGTCAGTGCCGGTGGCGCGCTTTCGGAGTGGGTCAGTGCATTGGGCGGCGAGTCGAAACTGGTCGGCGTCGACACCACCAGCCAGCATCCCGAGTCGCTGAAGAAACTGCCAAGTATCGGCTATCAACGCAGCCTGTCGGCAGAGGGCATTCTCAGTCTGCGCCCGGACATCCTTATCGGCAGCGAAGAAATGGGCCCGCCACCGGTGATCGCTCAGGTAAGGAGCGCCAAGGTGCAGGTCGAACTGTTCTCGGCGCAGCCGGATCTGCCGACGCTGGAAAAAAACCTCACGCATCTCGGGCAGTTGCTCGGCGCGCAAGCCCAGGCGACGCAGTTGCTGGAAAGTTATCAACAGCAGCTCGCCACGCAGAAGGCGCGAGTCACCGAGTGGCAGATCCGGCACAAGGCGCCCGGTGTGCTGGTGCTGATCGGACATGCCGGCGGCAAACCGTTGATTGCCGGCAAGGACACTGTCGCCGACTGGCTGCTGCAACGGGCCGGCGGACATAACCTGGCAACGCATACAGGTTACAAGCCGTTCTCTGTTGAGTCGCTGGCCGGGCTTGATCCTGAGGTGCTGGTGTTTGCGGATCGCGCGTTGAGCGGTGAGGCGGCAAAAGCGGCGTTGTTCAAGGAAAACCCCATTCTCAATTCAAGCCGTGCGGCCAAGACCGGACGGGTACTGGAGCTGGATCCGACGCTGCTGGTCGGCGGGCTCGGGCCGCGTTTACCGGCGGCGTTGAAGGGTTTGTCTGACGGCCTCTACCCGACTGCGAGCGGCCAATGACCGTACTGGTCAAACCACGCAGCCTGTTTATCGGGCTGACGCTCCTGTGTTTGCTGGCCATCTGGCTGTCGTTGGCGCTGGGGCCGGTGAGCCTGCCGCTGTTCGATACGTTGCGCGCGGCTCTGCGCATGCTCGGTGTGCCACTGGCGCCGGACGGTCTGGAGCAGGCTGAGCTGATTCTCGGGCAGATCCGTCTGCCGCGTACCTTGCTCGGCCTGGCCGTCGGCGGTGTACTGGCGCTGTCCGGCGTGGCGATGCAGGGTTTGTTTCGCAATCCGCTGGCCGATCCCGGGTTGGTCGGGGTCTCCAGCGGTGCGGCGCTTGGTGCGGCTGTAGCCATTGTCGGCGGTGCGTTTTTTGGCGGTTTGCCAGAGTGGTTCGGGCCGTACCTGTTGTCGGCGTGCGCGTTTCTCGGCGGGTTGGGGGTAACGGCGCTGGTCTATCGGCTCGGACGGCGCAACGGCCAGACTAACGTCGCGACTATGCTGCTGGCTGGGATCGCCCTGACGGCGCTGGCCAGCTCGGCAGTCGGGTTGTTCACCTATCTGGCGGATGACGCGACTTTGCGCACGCTGACTTTCTGGAATCTGGGCAGCCTCAATGGTGCCAGTTACGCGCGTTTATGGCCGTTACTGATCATCAGCGCCGGTGTTGCGCTGTGGTTGCCGCGTCGTGCCAAGGCGCTGAATGCGTTGTTGCTGGGTGAGTCCGAGGCAGGGCATCTGGGGATCGATGTCGAACGGCTCAAGCGTGAACTGGTGTTCTGCACCGCGTTGGGTGTTGGCGCAGCGGTAGCGGCGGCGGGGATGATCGGTTTCGTCGGGCTGGTGGTGCCGCATCTGGTGCGTTTATTGGCCGGGCCCGATCACCGGGTGCTGTTGCCGGCGTCGGTGCTGGCGGGTGCGAGCCTGCTGTTGCTGGCGGATCTGGTGGCGCGGCTGGCACTGGCGCCGGCGGAGTTGCCGATCGGTATTGTCACCGCGTTTATCGGCGCGCCATTCTTCCTTTATCTGCTGCTGCGAGGACGTGCCTGATGCTGTGTGCGCACAATCTGCACATCCGTCGCGGGCGCAAGACCGTCCTCAGCGACGTCACCCTGCAACTGGAGCCCGGTGAGGTGCTGGGTGTGCTCGGACCGAACGGTGCCGGCAAAAGCACCTTGCTCGGTGCCTTGTGCGGTGAGCTGACGGCGAGTGAAGGCGGGGTGTTGCTCGACGACAAGGCGCTGAATCACTGGACAGGTACGCAACGCGCCCAGCGTCTGGCGGTGTTGCCGCAGGTCTCGACGCTGGATTTTGCCTTTCGTGTGGAAGAAGTGGTCGGCATGGGCCGCTTGCCGTATCAAAGTGGTCGGGTGCGCGACGACGAAATCATTGCGGCAGCGCTGGACGCTGCGGATGCCGGGCATCTGAGCGGGCGCAGTTATCTGGCGCTGTCGGGTGGCGAGCGCCAACGCGTGCATCTGGCGCGGGTGCTGGCGCAGTTATGGCCGGGGCAGGCCGGGCAAACGCTGTTGCTGGATGAGCCGACCTCGATGCTAGATCCACTGCACCAACATACGACGCTGCAAGCGGTGCGCGAATTTGCCGACCGTGGCGCGGCGGTGCTGGTCATCCTGCATGATCTGAATCTGGCGGCGCGCTATTGTGATCGGGTGTTGCTGCTTGAAGGCGGGCGCCCGGTAGCGCTGGATACGCCGCAGCAAGTTTTACGACCGGACTCGCTCAAAGCGGTGTTCGGTCTCGAAGTATTGGTGCAGCCGCACCCGGAGCGTGGGCATCCGCTGATCATCGCCCGCTGATTTCTCATCGAGGTGATGGCATGCGCGGGATCTGGTTGTTGGCGGTGTTGTGGCTTGCGGGGTGTCAGCATGTTGCTGCGCCACCACCGGTCAGCGGTGAGATACGCGATCTGCACAGCGGTCAGGTGCTGACCGCGCAGGAACTGCTGACACGTCTGGCCGGTGCGCCACACGTGATCATTGGCGAGCAGCATGACAATGCCGATCATCACGCTGCGCAGTTGTGGCTGTTGCGGTCGCTGGGTGAGCAACGCCCTCAGGGCAGTCTGCTGCTGGAGATGCTTACGCCTGATCAACAGCCGAACGTTGATCAGGTTCGCCATGCAGCAGCGCGGCCCACCGATCTTGCCGCCGCTCTGGACTGGCAGGATGGCTGGGACTGGAAGCTTTATGGACCGATTGTTCGCTTCGCCCTCACACAATCCTATCCGTTGCTGGCAGCCAATCTGGACGACAGCGAGATCCGCGCGGTCTATCGTCAGCCGCCGGCCTTGACCGGTGTTCGCAGCAATGCGGCAACGGTAAAAGCCACGCTGCTTGAGCAGATCAGCGACTCCCACTGTGGCTTGCTGCTCAAATCGCAGATGCCGGCGATGCTCAGCGTTCAGCAACAACGTGATCGACGCATGGCCGAACGTTTGCTGGCGGCACCAACCCCCGCCATGCTGTTGGCGGGAGCCTGGCATGCGCGCAAGGATGCTGGCGTGCCGCTGCATGTGCTTGATCTTGGCGCAGCCCAAGCGCCCACGGTGCTGATGCTGGCCGAACAGGGCGCCGAGGTCAGCGCGGCGATGGCCGATTACGTCTGGTACACCCCGGTCGCGCCTGCGCAGGATTACTGCGCACAGATGCGCAAACAGTTCGGTCAATGAGTTTCCACAGGCAAAAAAAGACCCGGTAAAAACCGGGTCAAATAACCGTGATTAGCCTGATGAGGAGATAATCTGAGAGTCCGAACCAAGGGCTTTTCAGAATATCGACTGATCTCGCGATCAGTTGTGATAATCATAGCGATTCTCATTAACGAGTCAACCACTGTTTTTCCATTCGCGTGATTTAGTCGTGCAAATGGCCGGAATGCCCCGGAAACAGGGGACTCAATGCGCAGCTTTCACCGCACTCAGTTGGGTGATTTGCTGGTTGAGCTGGCCAATGCGCCGGGCCATGCTCTCGATCAGGCTGTGGGCAATCTTCGGATTGTTGCGGGTCATGCTCAGAAACTGATCGCCGGGAATCAACATCACTGTACTTGGCTCGCGGGCAATGACCGTGGCGTTTCGCGGCTCGCCTGTGAACACGGCCATGGCGCCGAAAATCTCGTCCTTGGGCACGTCGCCAACCTTGTGCCCGTCAACAAACGCTTCGGCATGTCCATCGATGATCACAAAGACGTGATCGGCGGCATCGCCCTGCTGGATCAGCACGTCACCGCTCTCGACCCGTTTAAAGCCATGGGTGCTGCGAAACTCCCGTGGCTTCAGTTCGGCCACCGCGTGTGCCAGCAGCGCCATCTGCCCCAGCAGATATTCCAGCCATTGCTCAGCCCGTTCCGGCTCGGCGTACAAATGTCGGAACAGATCGGTTCGTCGATAGGGCAGCAAGCGCAATAGTCCATCGCTGCGCAGTCGGCAATCGGTCCAGGCGTCACCTTGCTGCAGGCCGATGAGATCGCCTTCCTGCCAGTAAAACAGCGTACGGCCACCGATGTAGCCGTGGATCACGCCTTCTGTCAGCAGAAACAGCTGATCGCGTGGGAGCTGCGCCATCAGGTCGTCAGAGATTTCCGGCTCAAATGCTGGCCCGCACGGTGCAAGCCCTTCCAGCCAGCGTGCGGGCAAGCTCTGCAAACGATTGATCAGCGCATCGATCGATGCCGATTGTTCCCCGAGCAGATACATGGTCGTCAGCGCCTGGTCAGTTCTTGTGACGCGAGGAGATGGCTTCGAGCTGCTTGTTCAAGGCGTCTTTGCGTTCGGCCGGGATATCGTTCCAGTGCACATCCATCAGTGCCCCTTCGATCGCGTACAACAACACCTTTGATGCGCGAAACCCGCGGGTACGCACGGCCCGATAGGCGTCCACCGCCCCCAGGCGACGCAAGTCCGAGGCGCTGTGGATGCCCACGGCATGCAGCCATTGCGCCGACGTCTTGCCAAGATTCTTCAGGTGTTGCAGTTCATCATTCATCAAGCCTCCTTGCGACGGCCGAATGGTGCGTGGGCGATCTTCTCAGGAGTGTAGCCATCAGTAGGAAAAGCGTGGTTGTTTGGTCGGATTAGACGCAAACGCTTCTAAGAAAGCAGCTGTGAACGCAGAAAGGAGGGAAGAAACGCGGAAATAAATGTGGGAGCGGGTTTGCTCGCGGAGGCGTCCTGTCGGCCGCAAGATGTATCGACTGACACCACGCCTTCGCGAGCAAGCCCGCTCCCTCGCGGGAAAGGCGTCTGGTCAGAGAAAGATAAAAAGTATCAGCGGGTGCGATAGCGCAGGCGGGTACCAAAATTCATCGACATCAGGATCTCGTCGGCACTCAGTTCCGGTGGGAAGTACGCACCGGAAATCTGCGCATGGGCCAGGCTCGCGCCTTCCAAAGCGGAATTACGGAAATCGATGCCGCGCAAATCGGCGGAGCGGAAGTAGGCGTCGCGGAAATCCACGCCGTCGGCGTTCAGTTCACGCAGATCGAGACCACGGAAGTCACCACCGACCATGTCGATCGGGCCGTCGTTCGGGCGTTCCTTGTTGAAGCCTGCGATGTCGTCTTTGTGCAGCAGGGCATAAAGCGGGGTGTCGAGAAGTTTCGGCTGGCTCATGTCACATCACCTGTTGGTTTTATGACGCCAGTATAGTGCCACTATTTGACGGCCGTGAAGCCAGCGAGGGCTTCACGGCCGAAATAGTTTCTTACAGGCCTGGCAGGCGCTGACGAATCTGCGCCACGACGGTGTCGAGGGTCCCGCTTTCATTGGTCTGTACGCGCTTGCTGCGCAGAATTTCTTCTGGCGTCAGTGCTTCGCGGCTGGCCTGTTGGGCCTCGATGACCGCCAGCGTGGCGTCGGAAGGGTCCTTCTTGTCGGCCTGACGAATCGCCAGCCAGCTTTCGATCACGGCTTGCGGAGCGTTGCAGTCGAGAATCAGGAATGGCGTGCCGGTGGCCTCGGCGACTTTCGCCGCGCTGTCACGTTGCTCGCGCTTGAGGTAGGTCGCATCAATGACGACCGGGAAACCGGCGTGCAGAATGACTCCGGCAATCTCATGCAAGCGGGCGTAGGTGGCAGCGCTGGCGTCGGCGCTGTAAATCCCCGCCTGCACGTCGTTGGCCACGGTTTGCTCGCCGAACAGGCGCTTGCGCTCGACATCGGAACGCAGGCGGACCGCGCCCAGTGCTTCGACCAGGCGCATCGCCACGTGGCTCTTGCCGACGGCCGATACGCCGTGGGTGATGGCCATGAAACGCGAAGGAATGGTGCTATAGCTTTCCGCCAGGTTGGCGTAGTTGCGGTACTGGCGCAGGGTGGTGGCGCGCTGCACCGGAGTGGCGTCTGCCGGCATGCTGAACAGCGCGACTTTGGCGCGGACCAGCGCGCGATAGGCTTTGTAGAAGTTCAGCACTTCCAGGCCTTGATAGTCGCCGGTCAATTCCAGGTATTGGCTGATGAAGCGGCGGGCCAGGGATTTCAGACCGCGGTCTTCAAGGTCCATCGCCAGGAAACCGGTGTCGGCCCAGACGTCGGTGAAGCGGAACGGCTCGTTGAACTCGATGCAGTCGAAGATCACCACTTTGCCATTGATCACAGTGGCGTTGCCCAAGTGAATGTCGCCGTGGCATTCGCGAGTGAAACCCTCGGCCTTGCGCTGGCTGAACAGTGCCTTGAGACGATCGAAGCTGCTCTCGGCCCAGGCTTGCAGGGCCTCGAGTTGCAGCAGATCGTTTTTGTCGCTGAGGAATGGCAGGATCTGTTCGAAGTTCTGGCGCACCGGGGCCATTACGCTTTCTGGTGTACCGGCCTCGTGTTCGGCCGGGACTTTTGGCGCATTGAGGTGGAATCTGGCGATCTGCTCGGCCATTTCGTCGATGTGCTGAGTGGTCAGTTCACCGTTGGCTTGCAGGGTGCTGAGCAGGCCGGCCTGCGGGAATTGACGCATCTTCAACACATACTCGATCACCGGGCCGTCGCCGCCCAGTCGCGGCGCTTCGACGCTACCGGTCACCGGCAACACGTCCAGATACAAATCTTCGGTCAGGCGCTGATTCAAACGCAGTTCTTCAGCGCAGAAGTGCTCGCGCGCTTCGAGGCTGGTGAAGTCGAGAAAGCCGAAATTCACCGGCTTCTTCACTTTATAAGCAAACGACCCGGTGAGGATCACCCACGAGATATGGGTTTCGATGACCTGGAACCCGTCGACGGGGTGCGGGTAGAGGGCCGGGTTTTGCAGGGCAGCGATCAGTGACTGGCTCACGGGCGATCCTTCAGAGACTGGGAAATTCGAGGTCGCCATTATGGCCGCTCGCCAGCCTGACGCAAACCTCGGAGCGCTCCTGTTGAGGATGAATAAAGTGCGTATAATCCGCCGCCATGACTCGAACTCGATCCCCCCGTACCAAGAAAAAACCACCTGCCAAGGGCCTGCGGCCGTGGCTGGGCTGGGCCATTAAACTCAGTCTGGTCGGCCTTGTGGTGCTGGCCGGCTTCGCCGTTTACCTCGATGCCGTGGTGCAGGAGAAATTCTCCGGCAAGCGCTGGACCATTCCGGCGAAGGTGTACGCGCGTCCGCTCGAGCTGTTCGTCGGACAAAAGCTGAGCAAGGAAGATTTCCTCACCGAACTCGACGCCTTGGGCTATCGCCGTGAAGCCGTGAGCAATGGCCCCGGCGCTGCTGCCGTCAGTGGCAATACCGTCGATCTGAATACCCGCGGCTTCCAGTTCTATGAAGGCCTGGAGAAACCGCAGCCGGTGCGCGTGCGTTTCTCTGGCGACTATGTGGCCGAACTCTCCGGGCTCAATGGCGGGAAGTTGTCCGTGGTGCGGCTCGAGCCGCTGATGATCGGCGGCATTTACCCGAAAAATCTTGAAGACCGCATCCTGATCAAGCTCGATCAGGTGCCGCCGTATTTGCTCGATACGTTGGTCGCCGTTGAAGACCGCGACTACTACAGCCACTGGGGCGTGTCGCCGAAATCGATTGCCCGGGCCATCTGGGTCAACACCTCTGGCGGCAAAATGACCCAGGGCGGCAGCACGCTGACTCAGCAGTTGGTGAAGAACTTCTACCTCACCAACGAGCGCAGTCTGAGCCGCAAGCTCACCGAAGCGATGATGGCGATGCTGCTGGAGCTGCACTACGACAAGAAGGAAATTCTTGAGGCCTACCTCAACGAAGTCTTCGTCGGGCAGGACGGTCAGCGTGCCGTGCACGGTTTCGGTCTGGCCAGCCAGTTCTTCTTCGGCCAGCCTTTGTCCGAGCTGAAGCTGCATCAGGTCGCGCTGCTGGTCGGCATGGTCAAGGGCCCGTCCTACTACAACCCGCGTCGCAACCCGGAGCGCGCGCTGGAGCGCCGTAACCTGGTGCTTGATGTGCTTGAGCAGCAAGGCGTGGCGACTGCCGAACAGGTCGAGGCGGCGAAGAAAATGCCATTGGGTGTAACCACGCGCGGCAAGCTCGCCGACAGCTCGTTCCCGGGCTTCATCGATCTGGTCAAACGCCAGTTGCGTGAAGACTACCGCGACGAAGACTTGACCGAAGAAGGCTTGCGGATCTTCACCAGTTTCGACCCGATTCTGCAGATGAAAGCCGAAGCGTCGGTTAACGACACCTTTAAACGTCTGGCTGGACGCAAGGGCTCCGATGATGTGGAAGCGGCGATGGTCGTGACCAACCCGGAGACCGGCGAAGTGCAGGCGATGATTGGTAGCCGTCAGGCCAGTTACGCCGGTTTCAACCGGGCGCTGGACGCCGTGCGGCCAATCGGTTCTCTGGTAAAACCGGCGGTCTATCTGACTGCGCTGGAGAAACCGAGCCACTACACGCTGACCAGTTGGCTGTCGGATGATCCGCTGTCGATCAAAGGCGCGGACGGCCAGGTGTGGAAGCCGCAGAACTATGACCGTCGTTCCCACGGCACGGTCTTCCTCTATCAGGGGCTGGCACATTCCTACAACCTGTCGACCTCGCGTCTGGGCCTGGAAGTCGGTGTGCCGAATGTGCTCAAGACCATTGCGCGTCTGGGCGTGACCCGGGAATTCCCGGCGTTCCCGTCGATGTTGCTCGGGGCTGGCGGCATGACCCCGATCGAAGTGGCGACCATGTATCAGACCCTCGCCAACGGTGGTTTCAATACGCCGATGCGTGGGATTCGCAGCGTACTGACCGCCGAGGGTGAACCGCTCAAGCGTTATCCGTTCCAGATCGAGCAGCGCTTCGATCCGGCGTCCATTTACCTGATCCAGAACGCCATGCAGCGGGTGATGCGTGAAGGTACCGGCAGCTCGGTTTACAACGTGCTGCCCAAGACCCTGACGCTGGCCGGCAAGACCGGTACCAGTAACGACTCGCGTGACAGCTGGTTCGCCGGTTTCAGTCAGGATCTGCTGGCGGTGGTCTGGCTCGGTCGTGACGACAACGGCAAGACCCCGTTCACCGGGGCGACCGGTGCGCTGCAGGTCTGGACCAGTTTCATGCGCAAGGCCGATCCGCTGCCGCTGGACATGCCGCAGCCGGACAACATCGTTCAGGCCTGGGTCGATTCGCGTACCGGGCAAGGGTCGGATGCCAACTGTCCGGGAGCCGTGCAGATGCCGTATATTCGCGGCAGTGAACCGCCACCCGGTGCCGCGTGTGCAAGCGAAACGCCTGCTTCGCCGGAGTCGGTGATGGATTGGGTCAAGGGCTGGATGAATTAAGCAAAGAGGGTTTCAAGTGAACAAGTGGTTGATTCCAGCGGTGACCGCCGTGGCTTTGCTCAGCGGCTGCTCTACCGTACAGCGTGGTTCGATCCCGGTGGTGGATTCCGGCACAGCCGTGTCCAACAGCGAACGTCTGTCGGCCAATGGCGGTTTCCGCAAGACGACAGTCAAACGTCCAGTGCAGGGGCAGGCGCAATCCCAGGCCATTCCGCAAGGCGATACCGGTGTGGTGGTGATGGTGCCGGGTGGCGGTGCTGCGACATCGGCGCCGATCAGCTCCTCGCCGATCGTTCCTGGTCCGGCGTCCGGTGGGATTACGGCGGGTCCGTACAATCCTTCGCCGGTCGAGTCGGCACCGATCAACACTGGCAGCTACAGCATGCCTTCGACGCCGAGCGGCATTCCTTCGGCCAGCAGTGGCGGAGGTCTGTCCGCCGACGAGCAACTGGATGGTCCGGTACTCGCCTTGCTGACCACTGCGCAACAGCAGCAGGCCGGCGGCGACCTCAACGGTGCATCCTCCAGTCTGGAGCGCGCTCAGCGTGTAGCTCCGCGTGAGCCGCAAGTGCTCTACCGTCTGGCGCAGGTGCGCATGGCCCAAGGTGATGCGCCGCAGGCGGAACAGTTCGCCCGTCGCGCGCTGACCATGGCCAACGGCCGTCCGGATCTGCAAGCCAACCTGTGGGAAATCATCGCGCAGTCCCGTGAGAAGCAGGGCGACTCCGCCGGCGCTGCACTGGCTCGTCAAAAGGCCAAGGTTTCGCTCTGATGGACACCCGTTTCCCGAAAATCGCCGATCAATTGCTGCTGATCGAGCGTGAACTGCGCACGCAGGGTTGGTGGGATGAGATCCAGCCATCAGCCGAAGCCTTGAGCAGTGTCGAACCGTTTTCGGTCGACACGCTGGATTTCGAGCAGTGGCTGCAATGGATCTTCCTGCCGCGAATGAAGATGATCCTTGAGCAGGACTTGCCGTTGCCCAATGCCTCGGGCATTCAGGAAATGGCTGAAATGGTCTTCGCCCAGCGTAATCTGCAGGGCAAGGATCGCCAGTTGCAGGTGCTGCTTAAAGAGTTCGATCTGCTGATCACCGCTTCCCGCTAGAGCCGATCCCCTGTAGGAGCTGCCGAAGGCTGCGATCTTTTGATCTTGCTTTTGAAAACAGCATCAAAAGATCGCAGCCTGCGGCAGCTCCTACAGATTTTTATTCGCAGTTCTGCGCAATCTGCTTCTGCGCTTCGACAATGCGCTCCTGACGCTGCGCATCATCCAGCCGCCGTACTTGTCCCTCCACTTCCTCCCGCAAACGCGGATTGTTCTGCAATTGCGCCAGGTTCGTCCGTGCCTGTTCGCAAAATGCCTTGAGCTGCGCCTGCTGCTCCGCCACCTGTTTCTTCACCTTGTCGTCGATGGCTTTCTGATCGCCCAGCGCACCACTGCCAGGCATGGCGGCAGGTTTCGGTGGGGGCGAGGAGGGCGTCTGCACAGTCGTCGCCGGCAGCCCTTGCGGCGGCTGCGCATCGAAGTGCGTGACGCCTTGAACGTCGACCCATTTGTAGATCTGAGCGGCCGAGCACCAGGGGCTGAGGCCGATCAGCAGAGTTAACAGAAGCGTTCGCATGCTGATTCCTTGGCAAAATTGCGCAATTGACGCTAACAGAGTAGCTGTTTTCAGGTTTTTTCTTGCGTTCTCATGTGCTTACCCACAATTAAGCACATTGACGGCTTGACTTGGAGAGGGCGAAACAGAAGAATCCAAAGTCCGCTGTAGAGGGACTGCCAGAAGCAGACCCACTCGGCAGATCATGAGGCGCCTATCCGCGTCGACCTGTTACACCCGCAACGCGTTACCTCGCGCTGGGTGGGAAAGGCCCGCAACACTTGGGACGATCCCAATACTTGCTCAGTCAGTGCTGACGTAGTCGGCGACCACCGTCGCTCATGCTCTGCCGAGAAGTAAACCTATTAAGACCCGCCCCTTTTTGTGGACGGTATTCTGGCGTTTTAGAGGTGAACAACGTGGAGCTTTTATCTGGCGGTGAGATGCTCGTCCGCTTCTTGCGTGACGAAGGCGTCAAATATATCTACGGGTACCCGGGTGGTGCTCTCCTGCATGTTTACGATGCCCTGTTCAAAGAACCGGAAGTGACCCACATTCTGGTTCGTCACGAACAAGCGGCGACCCATATGGCTGACGGCTACGCCCGTGCCACCGGTAAAGCCGGCGTGGTATTGGTGACTTCCGGTCCAGGCGCCACAAACGCCATCACCGGTATTGCCACCGCCTATATGGATTCGATTCCAATGGTGATCATTTCCGGTCAGGTGCCAAGCACCATGGTCGGTACCGACGCGTTCCAGGAAACCGACATGATCGGTATCTCCCGGCCAATCGTGAAGCACAGCTTCATGATCAAGCACGCCTCGGAAATCCCGGAAGTCATGAAGAAGGCGTTCTACCTGGCGCAATCCGGTCGTCCGGGCCCGGTCGTGGTCGATATCCCGAAAGACATGACCAACCCGGCCGAGAAGTTCGAATACGTTTTCCCGAAAAAAGCCAAGCTGCGCTCCTACAGCCCGGCCGTTCGCGGTCACTCCGGGCAAATCCGCAAGGCGGCAGAAATGCTTCTGGCGGCCAAGCGTCCCGTGCTCTATTCCGGTGGCGGCGTGATTCTGGGCAACGGTTCCGCACCGCTGACCGAACTGGCGAAAATGCTCAACCTGCCAGTGACCAACACCTTGATGGGCCTGGGCGGTTTCCCGGGTACTGATCG
Source organism: Pseudomonas sp. Y5-11 (assembly GCF_022368695.1). Taxonomy (NCBI): domain Bacteria; kingdom Pseudomonadati; phylum Pseudomonadota; class Gammaproteobacteria; order Pseudomonadales; family Pseudomonadaceae; genus Pseudomonas; species Pseudomonas sp. Y5-11. Next base: position 6,145,316 of record NZ_CP058974.1, on the reverse strand, counting down.
TCAGTTCATCGGCATGCTCGGCATGCACGGCAGCTACACCGCCAACCTGGCGATGCACCATGCCGACGTGATCCTGGCTGTTGGCGCACGTTTCGATGACCGTGTGATCAACGGCGCAGCGAAGTTCTGCCCGAACGCCAAGATCATCCACATCGATATCGACCCGGCTTCGATCTCCAAGACCATCAAGGCCGACGTGCCAATCGTTGGTCCGGTGGAGAGTGTCCTGACCGAAATGGTCGCGATCCTCAAGGAAATCGGCGAGACCCCGAACAAGGAGTCCGTGGCCAGTTGGTGGAAGCAAGTCGATGAGTGGCGCGGTGATCGCGGCCTGTTCCCTTATGAAAAGGGCGACGGCAGCCTGATCAAGCCGCAGACCGTGATCGAGACCCTGTGCGAAGTGACCAAGGGCGATGCCTTCATCACGTCCGACGTGGGCCAGCACCAGATGTTCGCGGCGCAGTACTACAAGTTCAACAAGCCGAACCGCTGGATCAACTCCGGTGGCCTGGGCACCATGGGCTTCGGTTTCCCGGCGGCCATGGGCATCAAGTTGAGCTTCCCGGATGACGACGTTGCCTGCGTCACCGGCGAAGGCAGCATCCAGATGAACATCCAGGAACTGTCGACCTGCCTGCAATATGGCTTGCCGGTGAAAATCGTCATCCTGAACAACGGTGTTCTGGGGATGGTTCGTCAGTGGCAGGACATGAGCTATGGCAGCCGTCACTCGCACTCTTATATGGAGTCGCTGCCTGACTTCGTCAAACTGGCTGAAGCCTACGGTCACGTCGGCGTGCGCATCACCGATTCGAAGGATTTGAAGTCGAAGATGGAAGAAGCGTTCGCCATGAAAGATCGTCTGGTGGTGATCGATATTTCGGTCGATACCAGCGAGCACGTCTATCCGATGCAGATCAAAGACGGCTCCATGCGCGATATGTGGCTGAGCAAGACGGAGCGTACTTAATCATGCGGCACATTATTTCCCTGCTTCTGGAAAACGAACCCGGTGCTTTGTCTCGCGTAGTCGGCCTGTTCTCGCAGCGCAACTACAACATTGAAAGCCTGACGGTGGCGCCAACCGAAGACCCGACTCTGTCGCGTCTGACGCTGACCACTGTCGGCCACGATGAAATCATCGAGCAGATCACCAAAAACCTGAACAAGCTGATCGAAGTGGTCAAGCTGGTGGACCTGTCGGAAAGCGCTCACATCGAGCGTGAGCTGATGCTGGTCAAGGTCAAGGCCACTGGCGCCCAGCGCGCCGAGATCAAACGCACCACCGATATTTACCGTGGACAGATCGTCGACGTCAGTGCCAGCGTGTATACCGTTCAATTGACCGGTACCAGCGACAAGCTCGACAGCTTCATTCAGTCCATCGGCACCGCATCGATTCTGGAAACCGTCCGTAGCGGCGTGACCGGCATTGCCCGCGGCGACAAAGTACTCAGCATCTAAACCAAATTAGCGAATGGCCTGAACGGCCTGGATATATAGGGGAAATTCATGAAAGTTTTCTACGATAAAGACTGCGACCTGTCGATCATCCAGGGCAAGAAAGTTGCCATCATCGGTTACGGTTCCCAGGGCCACGCCCAGGCGTGCAACCTGAAAGATTCCGGTGTCGACGTTACCGTCGGTCTGCGTAAAGGTTCGGCCACTGTTGCCAAGGCCGAAGCTCATGGCCTGAAAGTGACCGACGTGGCTGCTGCCGTTGCCGGCGCCGACCTGGTCATGATCCTGACCCCGGACGAATTCCAGTCCCAGCTGTACAAGAACGAAATCGAGCCGAACATCAAGAAAGGCGCCACCCTGGCCTTCTCCCACGGCTTCGCGATCCACTACAACCAGGTTGTTCCGCGTGCCGACCTCGACGTGATCATGATCGCGCCGAAAGCTCCGGGCCACACCGTACGTTCCGAGTTCGTGAAGGGCGGCGGTATCCCTGACCTGATCGCGATCTACCAGGACGCCTCGGGCAACGCCAAAAACGTTGCGCTGTCCTACGCAGCTGGCGTGGGCGGCGGTCGTACCGGCATCATTGAAACCACCTTCAAGGACGAGACCGAAACCGACCTGTTCGGCGAACAAGCCGTACTGTGCGGCGGTACCGTTGAGCTGGTGAAGGCCGGTTTCGAAACGCTGGTTGAAGCTGGCTACGCGCCGGAAATGGCCTACTTCGAATGCCTGCACGAACTGAAACTGATCGTTGACCTCATGTACGAAGGCGGTATCGCCAACATGAACTACTCGATCTCCAACAACGCTGAATACGGCGAGTACGTGACCGGTCCGGAAGTAATCAACGCCGAATCCCGTCAGGCCATGCGCAATGCCCTGAAACGTATTCAGGACGGCGAATACGCCAAAATGTTCATCAGCGAAGGCGCAACCGGCTACCCTTCGATGACCGCCAAGCGTCGTAACAACGCCGCTCACGGTATCGAAATCATCGGCGAGCAACTGCGCTCCATGATGCCGTGGATCGGTGCCAACAAGATCGTCGACAAAGCCAAAAACTAAGTCGTCGTCCCTTGTACGAAAAACGCGGCCTCGGCCGCGTTTTTTCGTTTGAAACCGATGGTTCTGGTATAAAGCTGCATCGTTTGTGGCCGAACCGTCGTCACAGACACCTGTCGAAACTTTCCAAACCGTTGCAAGGTAATGTCCATGAGCGAACGTCCCGAAGAGCCGAACCAGGCTTCTGACGCCGAAAGCCTGCTGCCCATCGATGAACATGTCGAGGAAGGGCACGACGCAGAAGGTCGTAAAGTCCGGCATCGTGGTATCTATCTGCTGCCGAACCTGTTCACCACTGCGAACCTGTTTGCAGGGTTTTATTCCATCATCAACTCGATGAGTGCCCAGGCTGCCTTGAGCGCCGGGGATTCTGCGAATGCGAGCAAGTATTTTGCCTTTGCCGCGATCGCGATTTTCGTGGCCATGGTGCTCGATGGTCTTGATGGCCGCGTGGCGCGGATGACCAATACGCAAAGTGCTTTCGGTGCCGAGTATGACTCGCTGTCCGACATGGTTGCCTTCGGTGTGGCACCGGCGCTGCTGGCGTTCGGCTGGGCGCTGGGCGACATGGGCAAGGTCGGCTGGATGGTGGCCTTCATCTATGTAGCCGGTGCAGCGCTGCGTCTGGCGCGTTTCAATACTCAGGTCGGTACGGCCGACAAGCGCTACTTCATCGGCCTGGCCAGCCCGGCGGCGGCAGGCGTGGTGGCGGGGATTGTCTGGGCGTTCAGCGATTACGGTATTCAGGGTTCGAAGATGTCGTTCCTGGTCGCTCTGATGGTGGCGGCTGCCGGCATGCTGATGGTCAGCAACATCAAGTACAACAGCTTCAAGGAGCTGGACCTGAAGGGGCGCGTGCCGTTCGTGGCGATCCTCGCCGTGGTCCTGGTGTTCGCTGTGGTGTTCAGCGATCCACCGCGTATTTTGCTGCTGGTGTTCCTCGCCTACGCGGCTTCCGGACCGGTGCAATACCTGTTGCATCTTCGTCGGCACAAAAACGCCGAGTGATGTAATTTCCCGCATACTCCGCAGTCTATGGGTGCATCTGTCCTCCAAAGCTGCGGAGTTGCCATGCTGATCAAAATCCCCAAAGCGTCCGACTGCCATGAGTCGGATGTCACGCCTGAGTCCATTTATCTCTCCCGTCGTCAATTGCTCGGAGCTACTGCGGCCGGTATCGCCGTGAGCAGCCTGCCGCGTTGGGCCAGTGCCGAGGACGCGGCGCGCTATGCTGATGTCGAGCCAGGCAAGGCGCCTGCCTGGTTTGCCGAGAAGCTCCCTTCTACCAAGTGGGGGGCAGTCAACGTCAAGGATGAGGCGATCACGCCTTATAAAGACGCGACCCATTACAACAATTTCTATGAGTTCGGCACCGACAAGGGCGATCCCGCAGCCAATGCCGGCTCGCTGAAAACCGAGCCGTGGAGCGTGGTCGTCGATGGGGAGGTGGGTAAGCCCGGGCGTTACGCGCTGGAAGACTTCATGAAGCCGTACCAGTTGGAGGAGCGTATCTATCGTCTTCGCTGTGTTGAGGCGTGGTCGATGGTCATCCCCTGGATTGGTTTTCCGATTTCCGCACTGCTCAAGCAGGTCGAGCCGACCTCTAACGCCAAGTACATTCGCTTTGAAACCTTGCAGGATCCCAAGAGCATGCCTGGGCAGCGCTCGGGTTTCGCGCTGATCGACTGGCCTTATGTAGAGGGCTTGCGTCTGGATGAGGCGATGAATCCCTTGGCGATTCTGGCGGTTGGCATGTATGGCCGCGAATTGCCCAATCAGAATGGCGCGCCGCTGCGTCTGGTGGTGCCGTGGAAGTATGGCTTCAAGAGTGTGAAATCCATTGTGCGGATCAGTCTCGTCAGCGAGCAGCCCAAGACTACCTGGCAGAGCATTGCGGCAGATGAATACGGTTTTTATGCCAACGTGAATCCGACGGTCGATCATCCGCGCTGGACTCAGGCAAGAGAGCGGCGTCTGCCGAACAGTTTGTTCAAGCCGAATGTACGCGATACCCAGATGTTCAACGGCTACTCGGATGAAGTCGCTTCTTTATATACAGGGCTCGATCTGCGGAAGAACTACTGATGCGATATCCGTTTTGGCGTGCAGGCGTTTTTATTGCGGCGGCGATCTGGCCACTGTTTTGGTTTTATCAGGCGTTTGCCGATTTGCTCGGTCCGGATCCCGGCAAGGTGCTGGTTGATCGACTGGGGCTGGGGACGCTGGTATTCCTGCTGATCACGTTGAGCATGACGCCGTTGCAGAAATTGACGGGGTGGGCGGGCTGGATTGCTGTTCGCCGTCAGTTGGGGCTCTGGTGTTTTGCCTATGTGGTTCTGCACCTGTTCAGCTATATGGCGTTCATCCTTGGTTTCGACTGGTCACAGTTGGGTGTGGAGTTACGCAAGCGGCCATACATTATTGTGGGTACGCTGGGTTTTCTTGGATTGTTGGCACTGGCAGTAACCTCAAATCGTTACAGTCAGCGTCGTTTGGGTGTGCGCTGGAAGAAATTGCATCGGGTGGTGTACGTGATTCTGGGGCTGGGATTGCTGCATATGTTGTGGATCGTGCGTGCTGATCTCAAGGAGTGGGCGATCTATACCTTTATAGGTGCAGTGCTTTTACTGCTGCGTGTGCCTACTGTTGCCCGTCGAATCCCGCGTTTATTGGCTAAAAAGCAGGTTTTGCAATAAAACTGAAATTAACGGTTGACGGCAGATTCTGGAGGTCTATAATTCGCCCCACTTCCGGCGCAGTCGAAACGGAAAACTACTTGGGATTCAATGAGTTACGAAGTTTTCGACAGTGGCTTGCTTCAGTTTATCGAAGCCTGGAAGGAGTTGAAGGGGCGGTGATGTTTGGCTCTTTTGACGGTTCGGTCTTCTCGGTCGAAAGCGGTGAAAAAGAGGTGTTGACAGCAGCGTGTAACGCTGTAGAATTCGCCTCCCGCTAACGAGAGATCGGAAGCGCAAGTGGTTGAAGTTGTTGAAGAATTCTTCGAAA
>NZ_CP058974.1:5910924-6134307 GCF_022368695.1 Pseudomonas sp. Y5-11 | reverse complement strand
AAACCCCAATTGCGAAAGCAGTTGGGGTTTTGTTTTGCCCGCAGGAAAGTATTTTTACTTAGGCAGCGAACAATTTTGCACAGTTATTTTCGAATCAGAACACTAGAATAGCCCCATCCTTTTCGGAGCCAGAGCCTTTATGTCAGATCCGGTTGACGCCCAAGGGCTGTCAGATTTACCGCTGGAAGACTTGGTGGCCTGTCATGAGTGCGACCTGCTAATGCGCAAGCCCAAGCTTGCCCATGGCGAAAAAGCACTCTGCCCTCGCTGCGGTTACGAGTTGTACGCCCACCGCCATAACGTGGTGCAGCGCAGCCTTGCCCTGGTGATCGCAGCATTATTGCTGTACATCCCGGCAAACTTTTTACCCATCATGCAACTCAATATCCTCGGACAATCTTCGCAGGATACGGTCTGGAGTGGCGTGCTCGGCTTGTTCAATACGGACATGCAGGGCGTTTCGATCGTTGTATTCCTGTGCAGTATGGCTATTCCGTTGCTGAAGTTGCTCTGCCAGTTATTCGTATTGTTGACGATCCGTTTCAACGTCGAGCGTAGCTACGGTTTGCTGCTGTATCGCATTTATCACCACCTCAAAGATTGGGGAATGCTCGAGGTTTACCTCATGGGCGTCCTCGTGGCGATCGTCAAACTGGCGGACATGGCGGCCATCACCGTCGGCCTCGGTCTGGCGTGTTTCATCGGTTTGTTGTTAGTTCAGATCTGGCTGGAAGTGGTGATGTCACCGCATCAGATCTGGCAGGCGTTATCAGGAGAGGATGCCCATGCGGGCGATTGATGCGGGCATTCTGATCTGTACCGAATGCCATGAATTGAACAAACTGGATGCGGACACCGACGAGCAGACCTGCACCCGCTGCGGTGCGCTGGTTCACGCTCGTCGTCCGAACAGTCTGGCCCGAACCTGGGCCCTGCTAATCACGGCTGCGATTATCTACATCCCGGCCAATGTGTTGCCGATCATGACGGTCAGTTCGCTGGGTCAGGGCGATCCCAGCACCATCATGTCCGGCGTGATCCAGTTGGTGCAGCACGGCATGATCCCGATTGCCGCGGTGGTGTTCATCGCCAGTATTCTGGTGCCGACGTTCAAACTGGTCGGTATTGCGCTGTTGCTGTTTTCTGTACAGCGCCGCCAGCCATTGTCTGCACGGCAGCGGATCTGGATGTATCGCTTCATCGAGTTCATCGGTCGCTGGTCGATGCTCGACATCTTTGTGATCGCCATTCTGGTGGCGGTCGTCAACTTCGGCCGGCTTGCCAGTGTCGAAGCCAATCTTGGCGCCATCGCTTTCGCCAGTGTGGTGATTCTGACGATGCTTGCCGCAGTAACTTTCGATCCCCGACTGATTTGGGATAACACGGAGTCGGACGACGACCATGACTGATTTGCCTGTAGCGAAAACCCGACCGGCCTCCAACTGGTCTGCCATCTGGGTACTGCCCCTGATCGCCCTGATCATCGGCGGCTGGCTTGGCTGGCGTGCTTATAACGAAACCGGTATTGAGATTCAGGTTCGTTTCGAAAGCGGTGAAGGCATCCAGGCCAACAAAACCGAGGTCATGTACAAAGGCATGTCGGTCGGTAAGGTGAAGACGCTCAAGCTCGACGACGAAGGCAATTCCAAAGGCGTGATCGCCACTGTGGAGATGAACAAGGACGTCGAACAATACCTCAAGACCAGCACCCGCTTCTGGTTGGTGAAACCAAGCGTCACCCTGGCCGGCATCACAGGACTGGAAACACTGGTTTCGGGGAACTACGTGGCCATCAGCCCCGGTGAAGGCGAGCCGACCCGCAAGTTCAAGGCCCTGGCTGAAGAGCCGCCATTGTCGGATTCCAAGCCCGGTCTGCACCTGACTATCAAGGCCGATCGCCTCGGTTCGCTGAATCGCGGCAGCCCGGTGTTCTACAAGCAGATCAAAGTCGGTCAGATCAAAAGCTACGTGCTGTCTGAAGACCAGAGCACTGTTGAACTGAAAGTGTTCATCGAACCGACCTACGCCAAACTGGTGCGCAAACACACGCGTTTCTGGAATGCCAGCGGCATCAGCATCGACGCCAACCTGTCGGGGGTGAAAGTGCGCAGCGAGTCCCTGGCGAGCATCGTCGCCGGCGGTATCGCCTTCGCCACTCCGGAGAATCGCAAGGACAGTCCACCCACCGATCCAAGCCTGCCGTTCCGTTTGTATGAGGACTTCGACGCCGCCGCTGCCGGCATTCGGGTCAAGGTCAAACTCAGTGACTTTGAAGGCCTGCAGGCCGGTCGCACGCCGGTGATGTACAAGGGCATTCAGGTCGGCAACCTGAAAGCGTTGAAAATCGATCCGGATCTCAACAGCGCCACGGCCGAACTGACGCTGGATCCTCTGGCCGAAGACTACCTGGTCGATGGCACGCAGTTCTGGGTGGTCAAGCCGTCGATTTCCCTGGCCGGTATTACCGGGCTCGAAGCGTTGGTAAAAGGCAACTACATCGCCGTGCGTCCGGGCGACAAAGGTGCTGCGCCGAAACGCGAATTCGAGGCGCGGCCAAAAGCCCCGCCACTGGATCTGCGCGCCCCCGGTCTGCATCTGGTGCTGTTCACCGATGTTCTCGGTTCGATCGAAGTCGGCAGTCCGATTCTGTACAAACAGGTCAAGGTTGGCTCGGTCCAGAGCTATCAATTCTCCAAGACCAAAAAACAGATCGTCATTGGCGTGCATATCGAGAAGGAGTACGAAAACCTGGTCAACGCCTCGACGCGCTTCTGGAATGTCAGCGGCATCACCCTCACCGGTGGTCTGACGGGCGGAATTCAAGTGAAGAGCGAGTCGTTGCAGACGTTGATGGCCGGCGGTATCGCTTTCGAAACCCCGCAAGCCAAGGCGCCGTTGCAGAAGCGTATTCCGCGCTTCCGTCTGTTCGCCAACCATGACGAGGCCAACCAGAAAGGCACGCTGGTGACGATCAAGGTCGACCGCGCCGATGGTTTGCGCCCGGGCACCCCGATTCGTTTCAAGGGGCTGGATGTCGGCAAGATTGAAGACGTCGATCTGACCGACGATCTGCAAGCCGTGATGATTACCGCGCGGATCACTGAAGTGCCGGAGAAGATTGCCCGGGTCGGCAGCCAGTTCTGGGTGGTCAAGCCGGAGTTGGGGCTGATCAAGACCCAGAATCTGGAAACCCTGGTCACCGGGCAGTACGTGGAAGTGCAGCCGGCGGCGAAAAATCTTGGCCCGCAGAAGAACTTCGTCGCGCTGGCGAATCCGCCGGAGGTGGTCAAGCAAGAGGCCGGTTTGAGTCTGGTGTTGAGTGCCGCCCGTCGTGGCTCGCTGAAACCGGGCGTACCCGTGACCTACCGGGAAATCACCGTGGGCAAGGTCACCGGTTATGAACTGGGGCAGACGGCCGACCGGGTGTTGGTGCACATTCTGATCGAGCCGAAATATGCGCCGTTGGTGCGCAGCGGCAGCCGATTCTGGAATACCAGCGGCGTCGGTTTCGACATCGGCTTGTTCAATGGTCTGACAGTGCGCACAGAGTCGCTGGAGACGGCGATTCAGGGGGGCATCGCTTTCGCTACCCCGGACGGTGAACGGATGGGCAACCCGGCGCGTGCGGAACAGACGTTCCCGCTGTTCGAAAAGTTTGAGGATGAGTGGCTGACCTGGGCGCCGAAGATTTCGCTCGGTAAGTAATCCGGAATTGATGTGGCGTCTACAAAGACGCCATCGCTGGCAAGCCAGCTCCCACAGGGTTTCATGGCGTATACAGAATGTGTGTTCAACGCAAAAACCTGTGGGAGCTGGCTTGCCAGCGATGAGTTCCTCCTATTCAGCACAAATCCAAAGCCATAAAAAAGGGCCGCGATCCCAACAGATCGCGGCCCTTTTTGGTTTTCAGCTAAAGCCGGTCAAACCTCATCCAGCTCTGGCTCATCGGCTTGCACGTTGACGGTGGCCTTCACCACATCATGCCGGCGGATGTACTTCCAGTCCGCCTCATCGATGTAGATCCCCGCCGGGCCGCTGCCGCCTTCCAGGTCGATGGCGACACTGGCGCAGACCTGCGGCTTCACACTCGCCAGAATCGGCACGAAGCCCAATTGCAGGCTGGTTTCCAGCAATGCGGCCTGGTTCTTCTCGTCGATGTCTGCCGCCTCATCGAGGTAGTACGGCAGGCGCACGCGACCGGCCAGGTCGCGATCCATCAAGTGCAGCAACAAGTACATGTTGGTCAGCGCCTTGATGGTCATGGTGGTGCCGTTGGAGGCCGCGCCGTCGATGTCGGTGTGAATCACCGGCTGACCGTTGACCTTGGTGATCTCGAACGCCAGTTCGAACAAGTCCTTGAGGCCGAGCTGGTTGTGGTTCGCCGCCACCAGCCGTGCGAGGTATTCCTTGGCCTCTTCGTTCTTGTTGTCCTGTTCGGCGCTTTGGCTCAGATCGAACACCGACAGGGTTTCGCCTTCTTCGTACTGACCGGCGCTGTGGATGATCTGGTCGATGTGCTTGAGCGCTTCCTTGTTCGGCGCCAGGACAATGCGGAAACTCTGCAGGTTGGATACCTGACGCTTGTTGATCTCGCGGTTGAAAAGCGCCAGTTGGTGCTCAAGGCTGTCGTAGTCGCTGCGAATGTTGCGCAGGGTCCGGGCGATGTCGGTGACCGCCGCACGCCGCGCCTTGCCCAATGTCAGGGCTTCGTCGGTGCGGTGCGCGTAAGCGTTGATCAGCAACGACAGACGGCGCTCCATGTCGTCTTCGCTGTCAAACTTGGCCACGCCTTTCAGACGCACTTGCGCATACAGCGCTTCGATCTGTCCGTCGGCGCGCAGCAGACCCTGCCAGCTGTCCTGATAGTCATTGAGCAGCGGCAGCAGGTTGTCCATCGAATCGTCGACCGGATCCATGAACGGCGTACCGAATGGCAGATCCGCCGGCAGCAGCTGACGGCGGCGCAGGGCATCGTCGAGGGTACGTTGCTTGGCTTCCATGTCGGCGATCTGCCGGCCGACCAGTTGCAGCTTGGCCGAGAGTTGCTGGACGCGCTCGGTGAACGCATCGCTGGAGCGCTTGAGTTCGTCCTGCGCCGCTTCCATCTGTGCCAGTTGCTCGAGCTTGTCGCCTTCTTCGGCGCTCAGCGTTTGGGTGCGACGGAAATCTTCCAGGGCTTTCTGTGCGTCCAGCACTTGCTGGTACAGCGCCTCGGTCTGGGTCTTGCTCGCGGCGCGGTCGGCGGCTACGGCTTGCTGAGTCTTGAGCTGCTTGAGCTCTTTTTCCAGACGCTCTTTCTGGTCACGCAGCGCGGCGCGGTCGGCCAGCGCTTGCAGAGCCGGCGGCTCGATGTGCGAGATGTCGATCGACAGCCCCGGCACTTCGAAACGCTCGCCCTTGAAGCCATCGAGGATCAATTCGACTGATTTGACCCACTCGCCATCGTCGTCGAGGGTGATGCCGTGCTCGCCCAGCGGCAGGCTGAACAGCGCGCTATTGAACAGGCGCATCAGGCGCTCGACGTCCTGCTGCGAGAATTCTTCACGCAGGCGGGCGTAGCTGTTGTTGTCGGCGTGATCGAGTTGCTGCTTCACCGACTTCAGACGCTTTTCCAGATCGCGCAGACGTTCTTCCAGATCCTCGGCGCTGAACTGCCGGGACTGGGCCAGCGCACCGGCCAGTTCGTCGTGCGCGTCCTTGGCTGCGAGCAGTTGTTGCTCCAGCACTTTGACGTCATCGACCAGCGCAAAGCGGTTCTTCAGCACCGACAACTCGCCGAGCCAGCGCTGGATACCGGAGATTTCCCGCTCCAGACGCATCAGCTCCTGCGTGCCGCCACGCTGATCGTTTTGCAGATCGTCCTGCTCGCGACGATAGTGTTCGGCCTGAATCGTCAGTTCTTCCTTGCGTGCATTGGCGTAGTCCGACCAGGTGCCGAGCAACGAGTCGAGCAGCGGCGACAGGCGATGCAGTTTGCCGCGCAGCACGTCGCGCTGTTTCACGCCGTTGGCCAAGGCCTCGACCAGTGGGCCGGCGGCGACCAGCGAGTTGTAGTCCTGCTCCATCCGGCGCACATCGCGGAAGGCTTCTTCGCACGCAGCAATGTAATCGACGCTGCCGGAACGCAGGCTGTGCTCGAAGGCATCGAGGAACAGTTGCTTCAACTTGGCCGCAGTGATTTCGCGCATGTGCAGCAGGTTGATGAACAGCGCGCGGAAGGTCTTCAGGCTCTGCTCGCTGGTGGAGCGCAGCGGAATCAGCGTCAGGTCCAGCGGGATCGAGGTGTGCCCGCCCACCAGCAGACGACGCAATTCATCAGGCTTGAGTTCGTAGGCTTTCAGGCCTTCTTTCTCAAGGTTGCTGAACAGCTCTTTCTGCCGCAGGCAGGTATCGTTTTTCTGGTAATGCGCCAGGTCGAGCTTGCCGGCGTAAGCGAAGAACTGGTGACCGAAACCACCGCCCGGGCCGCGACCGACCACGCCGATCACGTGCGGGCCGTGAGGCAGATTGACTTCGACGAGGATGTAACTGGTGTCGGAGGCGAAGTAGAAGCGCCGCGATTGTTCCAGGCTGTACTTGCCGAAACTCATGTCCGACATGCGCGCCAGAATCGGGAACTGCAAGGCGTTGATCGAGGCGGATTTGCCGAGGTTGTTCGCGCCGTAAACCGATAACGGTTCTTCCAGCGGAAACAGGCCGAGGCTGTAGCCGGCGGTGTTCAAAAGGGCAAAGCGGCGAATGCCGTAGCGTTCCTGGCTCATGCGTCGGACTCCTGTTCTTCGGCAATGGCGCGGGCCAGTGCGTCTTCTTCGCTTTCTTCTTCGAATTCGGACAGATCAAGCGGATCGTCGGTCTCGAGGAATCTGGCTTCGGCTTCTTCGTCGATCAGCACCGGTGCTGGCAGCGGCAGTACGCTGTGCACGCTGGCCGCCAGATCGCGGTCCTGCTGCACCGACAGGCACACGTCGAGGAAACGGTGCATCGGCGGCAGGAAACGGTACACGCCGTTTTCTTCGCTGGCGAAACCGAGCTGGGTCATGCGGCGCATGATTTTTTCTTCCAGCTCTTCAACGGTCTGAACTTCGGCCTGGATGAACAGGTCGCGGTATTTATCCAGCAACGACGGCAGCTCTTCACGGCCGAGGCTGCCGCCGTCGAGCACGGCGATCGGATCGCGGCCCTGATCGGCCAGATGCTCGACGAGGATGAAGGTGAACAGCGCCAGGCGCTGGGCGGTCTTGTTCACCGCTGCAGCGGCCATATCCGGCACAAAGTAGTAGAAGCCACGGGTGTCGCAGACCAGTTCGAAGCCGAGTGCCTTGAACAGCGTGCGGTATTGATCCTGGAAGTTCGACAGTTGCGCGTACAGTTCCGGGTCGCGGCGGCTGACGTGGTAGCCCTTGAACAGCTCGCGGAAGATCGGCGCCAGTTGGGACAGTTCGGATAGATCAAGATGCATTGGGGATGCTCGCAGAATCCTCGGCGGCGGCAGGGTCGCGGGCCGAGAGCAGGGCGAAGGAGCGCAGGCTGACCTGATGCTCGTGAGTGTGGTATTCGCGGCGTTCCAGACGCTCGCGGGTGAAGCGTTTTTCCCGCGACAGGCGCGAGAACCAGTAGAGCAATTCGTCGGTGGCGCCGTCCGGTTCCTGTTCCAGCAGCCAGGTCATCAGATCCGGCATTGGCAGGGACTCTTCGCAACGCTCGACCATCTCGCGCACGGTGCGCGGTGCACGCGGGGCGTCGCCGGATTTCTGGGTCTTGTGGGCTTTGGGGAACCGCGCCGGTTTCGGCTCGAAACGCGCCAGGGCGTAGACGTAGGCCTCGACCTGACTGGCGCTGCCGAGGAAGGTGCTTTGCGGCCGGGTGAACAGCGGCATCGCCGCTTGCGGCACGGCATCGATGCCTTTGCGACGGATCGCCGCCAGTGCCAGCGCCGCGCCACGGGTCACGGCGTTGTGTCGGCGCGCTTCTTCCCGCAGCGGCAGCAGCAGTTCGCGGGCATGACGCAGGGTCAGCTGGGCACTGGTCTGCATTTCGAGGATGCGCGCGTGGGTGCGCAGCAGCATGTCGTCGTCGACCAGATGGCCGAGGCGCTGCTGTTCGCTGAGCATTTTCAGCAGCACGGTTTCGACCTTGCGCACACCTTGTTCGAAGGCGCCGTCCGCGTTCACCAGATCGATCATCGGCTCGACGTATTCGTCCCAGGTCGCCAACACTTCGGCATAACGCTGACGCAGCGGAATCTGCCGGTCGCTGGTCTTGGCCCGTTCGGCGACGGCCACCAGCGCCTGTTCGTCGTTGTCGAGTTTCTTCAATACGTCGCGCACGCGCATGTCGAGCAAGCGCAACTGACGGGCGAGGTCGTTGCCGTCGCGCACATCGAACGCGTCCTGAATGTAGCCGGCCAGCCGTTCGAGGTGGCGCAGATAGGCTTCGATTTCCAGGCACAGGCCCAGCCGGTGTTCACGGCGCAGATAGGCAAGGAAGTCGTGAATTTGCGCGTTGAGCTCGAAACGGTTCGGGCTTTTCGCCACGGGGACCAGAATGTCGAGGCGAATCCACACGTCGAGCAGGCTGGTGATGTCCTGCGGCGTGCTGTCCAGTTGTTGGGCGGCCAGTTGCGTGCGCAGTTCGTTGAGGCTCAGGGTGCCTTGGTCGAAGTGCTCGCACAGTGGCTCAAGAAGTGCCCAGTGTTCAGCGAGGGCGCGCAAGACGCGCTTGGGTTCGATCATCGGAATGGCCGGCTGGTTGGCGATTAAAAGCCGCGATTGTACTGCATCAGGAGGGATGCGATTCACTCTCGGGACGGGCTGTCGCATTTTCTAAGGGAGCGAGCCCAGGTAAAGGCTATCGATCAACAGCAAGCGATCTTGAACGAAGGGCTGTAGAATCAGCCCACTTCAGTTATCCACAAGTGGCCGACCCTTTGCTTATCGAGTCCCGCCGCCGCGCCTATTTGAACGCCATGCAGGTGGTCAACTGGCTGCCGCGCACCGAATTACCTTTCGCCGCCCCGTCGCGGCCCGAGCTGCTGGACATGCCCGAGCCTGAGCCAGAGGTGGCGGTGATGCCGGTTGTGCAGGCCGATGCGGCGGTGCCGCCCGCCGCGCGTCCGGTCGAACGGCCGAAGATCGAAGTGCCACGCCCGTCGCTCGCCAGTACGCGCAATGGCGCCAAACCGGTGGAAGAGGTCGAGGAGGCGCCAGTTGTCGCCAGACCCGCGCCCGTGCCGCCACCGCGTTTCGCCCTGCAATTGCTGCGCGCCGGGGCTTGCCTGCTGCTGGTCGAGTTACCCACAGGCGAGGCGTTCCAGAGCCGCGATCCGGCCTACCTGCTGCTTAAAGACATGTTGCGCGCCGCCGGTCTGCCGGATGCGCCACAAATCGTCGGCGAGCCGGTGCGCTGGCCGTGGCTGAACCGCGGCACCATGGATCAGGGCCCGGAAGCGGCACGCGACTTCGTTCAGGGTTTTCTTTCGGTACAGATGGAAGCGGCACCTTGCGCCTGCCTGTGGTTGATTGGCCTGCCGGCGGTGCGCTTTGCCGGTGAAGCGGACGCTGAAGCGTTCAACAGTGAGCTGCAGATCGAAGGCCTGGGCCTGGCCTGGGCCATTCCCGGTCTGGAATTGTTAATGGAAGAGCCACAGCGCAAAGCCGCTGTGTGGCAAGCCATGCGTCGGCTGATGGCGCGCTGGAAACCATCGAATGAGTGAAGCTGTATCGTTCCGCCCGATGACCGAGGCGGACCTGGACGCGGTATTGAAGATCGAATACGCGGCGTACAGCCATCCCTGGACGCGCGGGATTTTTCTCGACGGGCTGGGCAAATACCAGATCTGGCTGATGTTCGAAGGCCAGCAGCAAGTCGGCCACGGCGTGGTGCAGATCATTCTGGATGAGGCGCACCTGCTTAACATCACGGTCAAACCGGAGAATCAGGGGCGAGGGCTGGGGCTGACGTTGCTGGAGCATCTGATGTCGATTGCCTACAAGGCTGACGCTCGGGAATGCTTTCTGGAAGTGCGTGACAGCAATACCGCAGCGTTCAAGCTGTATGAGCGCTATGGCTTCAACGAAATTGGCCGGCGCCGGGATTATTATCCGGCGGTGGGCGGGCGTGAAGACGCCGTGGTCATGGCCTGCACCCTGGTTGACTGAATACCTGTAGGCGCTGCCGCAGGCTGCGATCTTTTGATTTTGTTTTNGCCGTGGTCATGGCCTGCACCCTGGTTGACTGAATACCTGTAGGCGCTGCCGCAGGCTGCGATCTTTTGATTTTGTTTTTAGAAGCAAGATCAAAAGATCGCAGCCTGCGGCAGCTCCTACAGGGGATTGCATGATGGCGGTGACTAGCGGTTGCCATCCAGCGGATCGCGCTGCGCCAGCTCCGCCTCATCCAGACCATTGCCGCCGCCGATGTCATCTTCGTCGACAATGCTCAGATCCCAATCCGCCTGATTGCCTTCGCCAGCTTCCTCGGCATCCCGGGCGCCATCTTCATGAATCAGCGTTTCCGGGCTCAGGTCATCATCGGTGGGTTCATGGTCAGCGGTCGATGCGCCGGTGAACCCGGCCTCACGCACTCGCTCATTGGGCATCAACTGCTCGCGTTCACGTTCCGGAATCTCGTCACCGATTTTCGCGCTGGGTTCTTCTTCATCAAAATCCAGTTCATGCACCGAGCCCATGCGGTCCTCGTTATCATCGATCGGTTCCGGTTGCACCGCATCGTACGGTCGTCGTGAATCAGTCATGGCAAATCCTCATACTGTGGGCCTTACTAGGTGGACTCACCGCACACCCAGGAATTCCAACGAAAACACTTGCGACCCTTGCGTGACCCCGACGGGTGGTCGTCTGTCATACCTGCGCATCTTTCTTGAGGCCTTAACCATGCACGACTTACAAGACCTGATTGATAACAACGAGCGCTGGGCTGACGCGATCACCAAGGAAGATCCGGAGTTCTTCGCCAAACTGGCGCGCCAGCAGACCCCGGAATATCTGTGGATCGGCTGCTCCGACGCGCGAGTGCCGGCCAACGAGATCGTCGGCATGCTGCCGGGCGATCTGTTCGTACACCGCAATGTTGCCAACGTCGTGCTGCACACCGACCTCAACTGCCTGTCGGTGATCCAGTACGCGGTCGACGTGCTCAAGGTCAAACACATTCTCGTGACCGGCCACTATGGCTGTGGCGGCGTGCGTGCCTCGATGCAGGATCGCCAGTTCGGCCTGATTGATGGCTGGCTGCGCTCGATCCGTGACCTGTACTACGAAAAACGTGAAGAACTGGCCAAGCTGCCGACCGAGGAAGAACAGGTCGACCGCCTCTGCGAGCTGAACGTTATCCAGCAAGTGGCCAACGTCGCCCATACCAGCATCATCCAGAACGCCTGGCATCGCGGCCAGAGCCTGTCGATTCACGGTTGCATCTACGGCATCAAGGACGGTCGCTGGAAAAGCCTGAACACCACCATCAGCGGCTTCGAGCAACTGCCGCCGCAGTACCGTCTGCGTCCGGTCGGAGCGTTGTAACTCAGTCTGGATGTCGCCAGCGCTGCAAAAAGTGCTGACCCTCGATCGTGGGTGGTTCATCGTAACCGGTGATCCACCCACGGCAGCGCGGCGAGCCGCAAGTACAGGCGAACTGTTGCAGCAAACGGTCTTCGGTGGCCGCGAAGTCGATGGTCAGGTGGTCTCCCGGCTGAATATCGCGCAGCGCCCATAACCACAATTCGCTCATGTCGAGGAACGCATTCGGGTCGCAGGCATGTTCGAGCAATCCGCAAAAACGCGGATCGTAGAGATGGATGCCGACCAGTAGCTGGCGAGTCTGGCGGCAGCGATAGGGCAGCAATTGCCCGGACACCCGACACATCCGGGTGATCCGCAGGAACGCCCGGCGCGCTACCACCGACGCGCGGCCATCGTCTTGCTGAACGATTTCGAAATCCTCGCTGGATGGGAAACCCAGGCGCACGGGCAATCCGGCAAACGGATAGATACCGGGTGCGTCGCGGGGGATGTGATGCTGATGAGCCTGATTGTTCATAACGATCCCTGTCGGCAAATGTTGCGACTTCCCTGGTCTGACGTCCTGTCAGCGCTGCAACATGTTTGGATCCAATCCTCTCGCGTATACGTCAAAGCGTCTACTGTCAGATCTGACAGGCGTGATCGACTGCTTCCCGTGTCAGCATCGACTGACACGGGAAGGCTTTCAGCCCATCAGAGGTGTGGCGCGGGAACGGCGGTGGCCGGCATTTCGCCCTGAAGCTGTTGCAGTTGTGCCTTGATCGGCGTGGTCGAGCACTTGGCAGCAGCTTCGGCCGGGGTCAGATTGCGGATCGAGGTGTAGAACAACTCGCAGGTCTTGCCCTTTTGCGTCACTTGCCAGGTTTGCGTACAGCTGTTGAGCAGGGTTTTCGCATCGGTGCCGGGCTTGCTGCCCATCCCGGCCTGCCAGCAGGCCGCGCTCAAGTCCTGCCCCATGACCTTCAAGCCGGCGGCATCGGCTTTCGCTTCATCACCGTCGTAGCTGGCCGGATCGGCGGCGTACCAGATGTAGCTCGGATGGTTCGAACCCAGCACCGGCACGTTCACCCCCGCACTCGGGCTGATGGTCGCCAGCCCCAGTACGGCGACGGTCGGGCCATATTGCTGCTTGATCCAGTTACGCACCGGTGCGCCGAACGCGACCATCGGCAGGGTGGTGCCGGCGCTGGTCTGGCTGAACTGCTTGACCAGCGTGGTCTGATAATCCTTGAAGTAGTCGTAGACACCTTCCAGGTCACTGCCGGCATTGGACGGCGCCGCGATGGGGGCGATGTCGATGATGGTCTGATAGGCCGGCGTCTGGTCGGCCGGAATGCCGTTGGCGGTCAACAGCGTGGCCCAGCGATCCGTGGTGTTCGAGCGCAGGTAATCCTGGGCCTGGGTCAGCGAGTAATCCGGCGGGAAGTGCAGCAGCTCGACGCTCTTGCGGTTTTCCAGGGCCATGCCCAGCGGCAGGAACAGGTACCAGTTGTACGCCCATTTGCCATCGGCATTGAGCTTGCTGGCGCCGGTATAGGCCAGATCACCGGCGTCGAGCAGCGCTGACAGCGGCTTGTCGTAGCCTTCGGGAACGCCGCTGATCTCGGCGTAAATCTGCCCGTTATCGTTCTTCACCAACACCTTCGCATTGCTATAGCCATCGCGTTGCACGCTCTGGCTCAGGTAATGCGCGACGGTCTGCTCCCGCGTCCAGTTGCGATAGCAGATCACGCTGCAGTTGTTGGGGTAAGCAAAAAGGCGAGTGACGCGCTCGGTGCTGCCCAGCTTCAGATCGACATCGGCGTGCGCCGCCGCGCTCAATGTGAGCGCGGCGGGGGTAAATCCTGCGAGTTTGAACATGCTCAGATCCTTTTCAGCGTGGGTTCCCCGGAGTTTGGGGCGCTTCATATTGGATCAGCCGTGTTGCACAGTGAAGCTGTCATTCGCGGATTTTTCGTCAGCTCGCCGCACTCGGCTCACGCCTGAAAATGCAGGGCGTTGCTCAGATCGCCCATGGGTTTCTGGCCACGGGCAATCATTGCTTCATCGCGCTGCTTGAGGCCGTCGAGGGTTTCCAGTTGGAACACCCGGGTGATCAGGCGCAGGATCGACGCCGTGTCGTAGACCGTGTGATCCACCGTGCCTTTGCGGGCGAACGGCGACACCACCAGCGCCGGCACCCGCGATCCCGGCCCCCAGCGATCGCCCTTGGGCGGTGCCACGTGGTCCCACCAGCCGCCGTTTTCATCGACGGTGACGATCACCACCATGTTTTTCCATTGCGGGCTTTCGCGCAGCACTTTGAGGGCGCGGACGATGTGCCGGTCACCGGAGGCCACGTCGGCATATCCAGCGTGCATATTCAGGTTGCCTTGTGGTTTGTAGAACGTGACCGCTGGCAACTTGCCGGCCTCGGCGTCGGCGAAGAATTTGTTGGTGCTCGATTCATCCCCCAGCCCGGCATCGCGCAGGCGTTTGCTGCGCTCCTGCGGGTTTTCCGGGCCTTGTTGTTGGAAATAGTTGAACGGCTGGTGGTGATATTGAAAGTTGGGGATCTTCGGAATCCCGCCGGAATCCTTGTATTGATCCAGCGTCGCCTGCCACGCGCCGGCGTACCAGGCCCAATCGACATTCTTCTTCGACAGCTTGTCGCCGATGTGCTCGTGGGTCTGCGGCACCAGCACGTTGGGCAGATCCGGTTTGGAGTACGCCGGACGCTCCGGGTCGCGAATCCATGTCGGCCAGTACGGCGGGGCAAGGGTGTTGACACCGTAACCGTCCGGCGTCAGCGCACTCGGGCCGAACTGCGGCGGGCCGCTCATGGCGCTGGCCGGCGATGCCTCCAGCGGCTTGAGGCGCGGATCGGCCGGGTCGGCGCTTTGCAGAGCGGCGATCTGCGACTTGGCCACCGAATTGGCCGCGTCCGGATAGAACGGCGCGGTGGCGCTGATCAGGTATTGGTGGTTGAGGAACGAGCCACCGAACGCGCCCTGGAAGAAGTTATCGCACAGCACGAATTCCTGAGCCACGTCCCACAGACGCAGGGAATAACGGCTCTGAGCGTAATGGCCCATGGTCAGCCCGCCGGAATCGGCCCAGGCAACAAAGCCATCGTTCTTGCCGCCGTTGATCTGCATCTGGTTCTGATAGAACACGTGCCACAAATCGCGGGTGACCAGACCGAATGGCAGGTCTTCACCGTTCGGGCCTTTGAGGGCGAACGGTGCGTTGGGCAGGTTTTCCTGAAACTGCACGGCGGCGGGGTAGGTCACGCCATCGAGGGTTTGCGGGCCGATCTGCAACACGCCGCCCCAGACGGGAGGCAGTGTCTGCAGCAGGCTGCCGTCGCGATCACGTTGCTGGTAATTGGCAGGTTTGAGCGCAGACAGCGGCTTCTCGACACCGGGGAAATCACCGAACAGGTTGTTGAAGCTGCGGTTTTCGGCATAGATCACCACCACGGTTTTCACGTTATCGCGCAGGGCCTTGTCCAGCTCGGCTGACGTCAGCGGGCGCTCGGCCGGTTTGCCCGGCGGGTTGCTGGCGTTACCGCAACCGGCCAACGTCGCGCCCACACCGAGGACGGCAACTCCACCGAGGAAGCGGCGGCGACTGGTGTCGGTGGGGGTGTCGGATTCAGGTGCGTCAGTGCTGTCTGTTTCGTCTTTCATCTGTCAGCCCGTTTTGCTTAATTGTTTCAGTTTGTTTCGGGCGGACGCTAGCAAGGGAATGTGACGGTTGGGTTACAAAATCGTGCGGTGTCTAGGACCCCTTCGCACTGCTAGACTGCTGCAATAGCGAAACTGGCCTGAGTGAACCATGAAGCCTTCCATTGCTCTTGATCTGCAACGAGCTGCCGTTCGTGAGGTTGTCGGCAGATTCCGTGTGGCCAATCCGCGTGTGTTTGGCTCGACGCTGCTAGGTACCGATATGGAGGGCAGTGACCTTGATCTGTTGGTCGATCCATTGCCCGGTACCACCTTGTTTGATCTCGGCGGGCTTCAGGTTGAGCTCGAAGATTTGCTGGGCGTTACCGTCGACCTGTTGACCCCAGGAGATCTTCCGCTGAAGTTTCGTCAGCAGGTACTTGAACAGGCCCGTCCCGTATGATCGCGAACCGGCTTGGCGATTACCTTGAGCATATGCGTCAAGCTGCAAGCGATGCGCTGGTCTTCGTCGAAGGTCTGAGCAAGGAAGAGTTCGTCGACGACAAACGGACGCAACAAGCGGTCATCATGAGCCTGGTCATTATTGGCGAAGCGGCAACCAAAATAATGGACCGGTTTCCGGAGTTCGCGGCTCAGAACACTCAAACTTACTGGCGCAGCATGCGCGGGATGCGTAACCGGATCGCTCATGGTTATTTCGACATCAATCTGGATGTCGTTTGGGAAACAGTTCAGGTTGCCCTGCCTGAGCTATTGAGAGTCTTGCCCTCCGAGTAACATTGATAGCACCTGCCCTGAGGCAGGTGCTATCTCGTCAATCTATGGCATCACCGGCGGCGTATACGCCAATGTCGTCCCCAGCACCCACAGCAGGAACAGCACCAGCGGCGTGTGCACCAGCAATTGCACGAACGAGAAGCCGATCAGGTCCCGCGCCTTCAAGCCGAGCACACCCAGCAGCGGCAGCATGTAGAACGGGTTGATCAGGTTCGGCAGCGCTTCAGCGGCGTTGTAGATCTGTACCGCCCAGCCGAGGTGGTATTGCAGATCGTTGGCCACTTGCATCACGTACGGCGCTTCGATGATCCACTTGCCGCCGCCGGACGGGATGAAGAAACCGAGAATCGCCGAGTACACGCCCATCAACAGCGCGTAGGTGTCGTGGGACGCGATGCTGACAAAAAAGGTCGAGATGTGATGCGCCAGCGTCTGCGCATCGGCACCTTTGACCGTGGTCAGCAGCGCAGCAATCGAGCCGTACAGCGGGAACTGGATCAGCACGCCAGTGGTGGTCGGCACCGCGCGGGCCACCGCATCGAGGAAGCTGCGCGGGCGCCAGTGCAGCAGCGCGCCGAGCATGATGAACAGGAAATTATAGGTGTTGAGCCCGGAAATCGCGGTGATCGCCGGTTTGGTCGAGAACTCGTGGAACAGCCAGCCGGCCGCCAGCAATACCAGCAGAATGATCAGCAGTGGACTGTGCTCCAGCCATTCCCCGGGCCGGGTGCGCGGTTGCAGCGGTGGCAGATTGAACGCCGGGTCGATGCCGCAATCCTTGGCGTCGCGCGCAGAGTTCGGGCCGGGCGCGGTGGCGTAGGCGACGATGATCGAAATCACGATCAGCGCCAGCAGCATCGCACCGGACTGCCAGAGGAAAATGGTCTGCGTGAACGGAATCACCCCGGTGATCGACAGGATCGCCGGCGGCAGGCTGGCCGGGTTGGCCTGCAATTGCGCCGCCGATGATGACAGGCCCAGGGCCCAGACCGCACCGAGGCCCAGATACGCCGCCGCACCGGCCGCGCGGTAATCCATTTTCAGATCGGTGCGGCGGGCGAGGGCGCGCACCAGCAACCCGCCGAACACCAGCGACAGACCCCAGTTCAACAGCGAAGCTATCATCGAGATCAGTGCGACCCAGGCCACGGCGGAGCGGCCGTTTTTCGGGATGCGCGCCAGTTTGTCGATCAGTTTGACCGCCGGCGGCGAACTGGCGACCACGTAGCCGCCAATCACCACGAAGGCCATTTGCATGGTGAACGGAATCAGGCTCCAGAACCCGTCACCGAAGGCCATCGCGGCATCGGTGGGTTTCGCGCCCATGGCCAACGTGGCCAGCGCGACAATGATTACGGCCAACGCGGCGAACACCCAGGAGTCGGGGAACCAGCGTTCGGCAAAGTTTGAACAGCGCAAGGCAAAGCGCGCGGAGCGGCTATCTTCGATATCAACGGCCACAGGGAGTACCTCGGATTTTTATGGTTATTGTGGTCCTTGGGACATTCAAACCCGACAACCCTGTGGCGAGGGAGCTTGCTAACGCTGGACTGCGTAGCAGTCCCCTTCTTCTAAAGTTCAGAGGGGGGCCGCTTCGCGACCCAGCGGGAGCAAGCTCCCTCGCCACAGAGGTAGACCTGATTCAGATGTGTCCCGCCAGACAAGCCTCAACAGTAAATCAACCGCCGCCATTTTGTGAGCAGGTTCTGCCAAACCGTGACCATGGTCTAACGGGTTGTCCCCGGGCGGATTTGCGTAGACCATGAGCGCCTTGGTTTTTTGCCTGCCAGAGTGCTTTGCCATGACTGCCCAATCCCCAGCCCGACCGGCGCCGTTCAGCCGTTCCGATTACAAGACCCTCGGCCTTGCGGCCCTTGGTGGGGCGCTGGAGATCTACGATTTCATCATTTTCGTGTTCTTCGCCCTGACCCTCAGCCAGTTGTTCTTCCCGCCGGAAATGCCCGAATGGCTGCGTCTGCTGCAAAGCTTCGGGATCTTTGTTACCGGGTATCTGGCGCGTCCACTGGGCGGGATCCTGATGGCGCATTTCGCCGATCGCCTGGGCCGGAAAAAGGTCTTCAGCCTGAGTATCCTGATGATGGCGCTGCCGTGCCTGCTGATCGGGATCATGCCGACTTATGCCCAGATCGGTTATTTCGCGCCGCTGCTGTTGCTGGCGCTGCGCATCCTGCAAGGCGCAGCGGTTGGAGGGGAGGTGCCGAGTGCCTGGGTGTTCGTCGCCGAGCACGCGCCTGCCGGACATCGCGGTTACGCGCTGGGCTTTTTGCAGGCCGGGCTGACCTTCGGTTACTTGATTGGTGCGCTGACCGCGACTTTCCTTGCACAAGTGTTCAGCCCGGCGGAAATCCTCGATTACGCCTGGCGTTATCCGTTCCTGCTCGGTGGCGTGTTCGGCGTGGTCGGTGTGTACCTGCGCCGTTGGTTGAGCGAAACCCCGGTGTTCATGGCCATGGAGGCGCAGCGTGAAGCGCGGGTTGAACTGCCGCTGCGTACGGTGCTGAGCGAGCATCGACTGGCGATGTTGCCGGCCATGCTGCTGACCTGCGTGCTGACCTCGGCAGTGGTGGTGTTCGTGGTCATTACGCCGACCATGATGCAGAAAACCTTCGGCATGACCGCCAGCCATACCTTCGCCCTCAGTGCGCTGGGCATTGTCTTCCTCAACATCGGCTGTGTGATCGCCGGGCTGCTGGTCGACCGTCTGGGGGCCTGGCGCACCGTCATGCTCTATAGCCTGCTGCTGCCCTTGGGAATCGGCGTGCTTTACAGCTGCTTGATCATGGGCGGTCACTGGATCGGGCTGGCATACGCCATCGCCGGCCTGGCCTGCGGTGTGGTGGGGGCGGTGCCGTCGGTGATGGTCGGGTTGTTCCCGGCGCGAATTCGCGTGTCAGGCATCTCCTTCACCTACAACATTGCCTACGCCGCGTGGGCGAGCATGACACCGCTGTTGCTGATCGGTCTGATGCCGTGGAGCCCGTGGATCTGCGTGATGTTCTGTGCGGTGATGGGCGTGGTGGGGCTGTTGAGTGCGCTGTATTTCGGCTCGCGGATGCCGCGTACAGGGCAATGCCAGGTGGCCGGAACTGTCTGATCGCACGCTCGTGAACTATTTTTGACCGACGGGTCTCAAGCGCTCTTCAGAAAAGAAATTCAAGGCCGATGGCTAGTCTGCATCCCGCTTTCTTTCCATCGGTATCTGCCCATGTTCAACAAACGCCTCAAGCAAGAGCTGGCCACTCTTCGTGAAGAACTCTCCAGCCTGCTGCAGGTGAAGGAAAGCCTGGAAAGCGAGATGCTGGTGCTGACCCTGGAACCCGATGGCCGGATTCAGTCGGTCAACCACAACTTCCTCGGCGAGATGCTCTACAAGAGCCAGGATCTGGTGGGGCGCGCCATTGAAGACATTGTTCCGGCGCATGTGAAGGCCGATGACTTTCATCATCGTTTCAAGGCCGCCCTGACCCGTGGCGAACATTTCGCTGGTGCAGTGCGCCTGCTGCGCGGTAATGGCGAAGAAGCCTGGCTGCGCTCCATCGTGCAGCCGGTGCGCGCTTCGGACGGGCGGATCAAGCATTTTTCGATCTTCTCCAGCGACCTGACCCGCACCATCGAAGCCTCGCGCGAACACGAAAACCTGATCGGCGCTCTGGTGCGCTCGACAGCGGTGATCGAATTCGACCTCAACGGCAACGTGCTCAATGCCAACGAGCGTTTTCTGCATGGGATGGGTTACAGCCTGGCGCAGATCAAAGGCAAACATCACCGGATGTTCTGCACGCCTGAGGAGTACAACAGCGCCGAGTACCAGAATTTCTGGCGTCGCCTGAACAATGGCGAATTTGTCGCCGACCGTTTCAAACGGGTCGACAGCCACGGTCGTACGGTTTGGCTGGAGGCGTCCTACAACCCGGTGGTCGATGCCAACAACAAACTGTACAAGGTAGTGAAATTCGCCACGGTGATCACCGATCAGGTCAACCGTGAACAAGCGGTTGCCGACGCGGCCAGCATTGCCTACAGCACTTCGCAGCAAACCGACAGCACCGCGCAACGTGGCACCACGGTGGTCACCGAGGCGGTGAATGTGATGCGTGATCTGTCACGCCACATGCAGGCGGCCGGTGAGGGCATCGAGGCACTGAACGAGCAGTCGCAGGTGATCGGGACTATCGTCAAAACCATCAGTGGCATTGCCGAACAGACCAACCTGCTGGCGCTCAACGCGGCCATCGAAGCGGCCCGCGCTGGCGAGCAGGGCCGGGGCTTTGCGGTGGTGGCCGACGAAGTCCGACAACTGGCTTCGCGCACCAGTCAGGCGACCGAAGAGATCGTTGGCGTGGTGCGGCAGAACCAGGAAATGGCGCGTAACGCTGTGGCCCTGATGACCGATGGCAAGCTGCAGGCAGAACAAGGCCTGGCGCTGGCGGCGGAGGCGGGCACGGTGATCGTCGAGATTCAGGACGGCGCGCAGAAAGTGGTGGATGCGGTCGGGCAGTTTGCCAATCAACTCTCTAACTGATTCCCCGCCAATACCTGTAGGAGCTGCCGAGTGCAACGAGGCTGCGATCTTTTGATGTTGATTTCAAGGATCAACATCAAGATCAAAAGATCGCAGCGTGCCGCAGCTCCTACAGGTTTTCACCAGCAGCTGGCGCTACAATCTGTTCCTTTTTCCCGGAGCAGATCCCCATGAGCGCCTCCCACCGCCGCCCGGTTTCCCTGAACAAAGCCTACCGTCTGCTCAATCACGGGCCTACCGTGCTGGTCAGCGCCGCTTATGAAGGCCAGCGCAACATCATGGCCGCCGCTTGGGCAATGCCACTGGATTTCGAACCGCCGAAAGTGGCCGTCGTCCTCGACAAGTCCACTTGGACCCGGCAGTTGCTCGAAGCGTCCGGCACTTTTGTGCTCAACGTGCCGTGTGTCAATCAGGCTGACATCGTGCAAACCGTCGGCAATACCTCGGGGCTGGAGATCCAGCAGAGTCAGGGGCTGGACAAGTTTCAGGCTTACGGCTTGCAAACCTTCACCGGTGAAACTGTCGAGGCGCCGTTGCTTGAAGGCTGCGTGGCCTGGCTTGAATGCCGCTTGCTGCCCGAACCGCGCAATCACGAGCAGTACGACCTGTTCCTCGCCGAAGTCATCGCCGCTCAGGCCGATGAACGGGTGTTCAGCGACGGCCGCTGGCACTTCGACGGGCACGACGGCTTGCGCACGCTGCACCACGTGGCCGGCGGGCATTTCCTGACGATTGGCGATGCGGTGGACGGTAAAACCCTGCCGGTTTGATTCGCGAGCCTTTTGCGGCAGATGAGCACAATTTATCCGACATAAAAAAGGCTTACCTCGCAGTAAGCCTTTTGTTTTCCGTGCGTAGCCTCAATCTCCCAACGCTTCCCCTTCACGCCGCGGATCCGCACCACCCGCCAACGACGCTTTACCCTGCGCATCCTTGACCCGCACGATGGCCTGGGTGCCGCTGGTCATGTCGATTTCATTGACTGTGTGGCCCTTGTCTTTCAACGCCTGAATCAACGCAGGGCTGAACTGGCCTTGTTCCAGTTCGGTCGGGCCATTGCGGCTGCCGAAGTTGGGCAGGCTGATCGCGCTTTGCGGGTCGAGGTTCCAGTCGAGCAGGCCGACGGTGGTCTTGGCCACGTATTCGATGATCTGCGAGCCGCCCGGCGAGCCGACGCTGGCGAAGAACTCGCCGCTGTCGCGATCAAAGATCAATGTTGGCGCCATCGACGAGCGCGGGCGTTTGCCGGGTTCGACGCGGTTGGCGACTTTCTGCCCGTTCTCTTCGGGGATGAACGAGAAATCGGTCATCTGGTTGTTCAGCAAAAAGCCCTGCACCATCAGGTGCGAGCCGAACGCCGCTTCGATGGTGGTGGTCATCGATACCGCGCCACCGAGGTCATCCACCGCCACCACTTGCGAGGTGGAGATACGCAACGGTGAGCGATCCGGCGCGTAGGCCACCTGTACGCCCGGCGGCGTGCCGGGTTTGGCGCTGCTCATGCTCCGTTCGCCGATCAGGCTGGCGCGGCTGGCCAGATAACCCGGATCCACCAGACCCTTGACCGGCACCGGGACGAAGTCGGTGTCGGCCACGTATTGCGCGCGGTCGGCATAGGCCAGGCGCTCGGCTTCGGCGATCAGGTGCACGGCTTGTGGATCGGGTTCGATACCGGCCGGTTTGTTGGTTTTCACGGGTTTGAGCGGCGTCAGCGACAGGCGTGGATCGCGGCTTTCCAGCGCTTGCAGGGTACCGAGAATCTGCGCCACGGCGATCCCGCCCGACGACGGCGGCGGCATGCCGCAGACCTGCCAGCGTTTATAGTCGGTGCACAGCGGAGCGCGCTCTTTGGCCTTGTAGCCTTGCAAATCATTCAGCGACAAGCTGCCGGGGTTGGCGTGGCCCTGCACCTTGGCGACGATCTCTTCGGCGATCGAGCCTTTGTACAGCGCGTCCGGACCTTCGTGGGCGATGCGCGTGAGCACGGCGGCCAGTGCCGGATTCTGCAGGCGCGTGCCGACGGCTTTGACGCTGCCGTCGCGGTTGAGGAAGTAGGCGGCCATGTCCGGCGATTTACCGATCACCGGGTCGGACGCCAAGAGCGAATGCAGGCGCGGCGAAATCGCGAAGCCCTGCTCGGCGAGTTTGATCGCAGGCTCAAACAGCGTGGCCCACGGCAGCCGACCGTGTTGCTTGTGCGCCATCTCCAGTGCACGCAACACGCCCGGCGTGCCCACCGAGCGCCCGCCGATCTGCGCCTGCGGGAACGGCATCGGTTTGCCGTCGGCCTGCAGGAACAGCTTCTCGGTGGCGCCGGCCGGCGCGGTTTCGCGACCGTCGTAGGTACGCACCTGTTTGCCGTCCCACAACACGATCATCGCGCCGCCACCGATCCCGGAAGATTGCGGCTCGACCAGGGTCAGCACTGCTTGCATGGCAATCGCTGCATCAATCGCCGAACCACCCTTGCGCAGCATCTCGCGCCCGGCCTCGGCGGCCAGCGGGTTTGCGGCTGCGGCCATGTGTTGACTGGCGTGGCGAGTCTGCAGATCGGTGCGGTAACCGGAAGCGGCTTCCGATGCCAGCGGCAAGGTCGAGGAAGGCGGGGCGTTGCACGCGGTGAGGGTCAGGGCGCTGATGATCAGCGTCAGGGCAGGCAGGCGAAAGCGGCTCAGGGGCAGGGCTGGGAACACGTGGGGCTCTCCGTCCGTGGGGTAAAAGGTCTGACGGACTTTATCGACCGGCCGGTCGCGACGCAAACCGCCGGGCATTTTTGCCTTTCTTTTCGGGGCGGATGTTCGCTAGGGTCAATGCCAAATTGATCGAACTGAAACAAAGCCCTTGTGGGAGCGAGCTTGCTCGCGAATGTGGCGTGTCAGGCAATCAAAATGTTGAATGCGCAATCGCCTTCGCGAGCAAGCTCGCTTCCACACATACAAAACCAACAAGAGGCCGACATGCACAGCGAGTTTCCCACCGAGTCCAGTTACCGTGATCAGCGCGAACAGTTCCTGACCGCCGCCCAAACTGCCGGAGCCACGCTCACCTCGTACGCCCATCCGCGTTGCGGCCCCTTCGGCGAACCCTTGAGTACCGACGTCGCTGTGCTCGGTGATCCGCAGGCCAAACGTCGTTTGGTGGCACTCAGCGGCACTCACGGGGTAGAGGGCTATTACGGTTCGGATTGCCAGATCGACTGGCTGCAAGCTTTCGTTCCCGGCTCGCTGCCCAAGGATGTCGCGGTTGTGATGATCCACTTGATCAACCCATGGGGCACCGCGTGGCTGCGCCGGGTCAACGAAGACAACATCGACCTCAACCGCAATCATCTGGATTTCACCGCCCCGTTGCCGGATAACCGCGCCTACGCCACGCTGCACGAGATATACGCCTGCACCGATTTGCACGGACCGCAGCGCGCGCAGGCCGATGCCTTGCTCGACGCACAGATTGCCGAACACGGCTGGCCGGCGGTGATGTCGATTGTCGAGGGCGGTCAGCACAGTCATCCCGATGGCTTGTTCTATGGCGGCCGCGCACCGAGCTGGTCGAATCGCACCTTGCATCAGATTATCGACGCGCATTTGACCGGTGCTGAAACCGTGATGTGCTTCGACCTGCACACCGGTGCTGGCGAGTACGGCCATCCGATGTTGCTGACCATTACCCAAGCGCCTTACCCGGCGCTGGTGCAAGCGCAATCGATCTACGGCCCGTGGCTTTACACCTTGCACACCGGCGCGCAAACGTTGAGCGAAACCGGTGTCGCAGCGACGGCGACCGGCTACACCTCGCAGGCGTTGCTCAACGCATTACCGGGTGTGCAACTGATGCCGTTCGTGATTGAGTGCGGAACGTATCCGGGGCCGGAGGTGCATCGTTATTTGCGCGATGACCAATGGCTGCACCTGCATGGTGATCCGCTGGATGCGACGGGGCGGGCGATCAAGTTGAATCTGCTGGAGCAGTTTTATCCGGCCGATCCGGACTGGCGTGCGATGGTCGGGTTGCGCACTCGGCAGATCTGGGCGAAAGGACTGACAGCACTGGCAAGCTGAAAACCAGATGAGGGGAGAAATCCCCTCATCACAAAATCGGACTTTTCTTGAGGCATAAAAAAACGGCCTACCTTTCGGTAAGCCGTTTTTAGTACTTGGTGGCTACACAGGGACTTGAACCCCGGACCCCAGCATTATGAATGCTATGCTCTAACCAACTGAGCTATGTAGCCAAGTGGCGCGCATTATTCCCCTGAAACGGAAAAGCGTCAAGCGTAAATTTAAAAATTTTTTCTACGCTTTCAACCGTTTATCAAAATCACAGGCCAAGTAGCGGCGAAGGACAACGTTCGAACCAGCGGCTGGCCTGTTCATAGGCGTGCGCCAGTTGCAGAACCGCGAAGTCGGCCTGGTGCCGGCCGATGATCTGCAGCCCCATCGGCAGCCCCTGCGCATTGAAGCCGGCCTGAACGCTCGCCACCGGGCAACCCGACAGCGTGCCGGGGATCACCACCTCCATCCAGCGGTGATACGTGTCCATGCTCACGCCCTCGATAGACGTCGGCCAAGGCTGGGTTTTATCGAACGGGAAGAGCTGTGCACTGGGCAGCAGCAGGTAATCGAAGCGTTCGAACAACCGGGAAATCGCCCGATACCAATCGCTGCGCACCACCGACGCGGCGAACACTTCGCTCGCCGAAAGCTTCAGACCGTTTTCCACTTCCCAACAGGCTTCCGGTTTCAACTGCGCGCGTTTCTGCGGATCGGCGTAGGCCGCGCCCAACGAACCCGCGACCATCCAGTGCCGCAAAGTGCGCCAACTGCTCCACAGTCGCTCAGGCGCGAACCCCGGCTGAACGGATTCAACGTGACAGCCAAGGCTTTCAAAGTCGGCAAAGGTCCTCTCGCACAGCGACAGAACGCCGTTTTCCATCGGCAGATAACCGTTGAAGTCTCCCAGCCAACCCAATCGCGTGCCTTTGAAGTCACGCGCCAGCGGCGCGGCGAATGCCGCTCCCGATTCGCTGATCGACAGCGGCGCCCGCGCATCGCCCCCAGCCTGCACCGACAGCAGCAACGCCGCATCGCGCACGCTGCGGGCCATCGGTCCTTCATAGCCAAGTTGATCGAAAAACAGATCGGCACTGTCATCAAACGGCACGCGGCCCTGAGACGGGCGGAATCCAAAGATATTGTTGAACGCCGCCGGGTTGCGCAGCGAACCCATCATGTCGCTGCCATCGGCCACTGGCACCAGATGCATTGCCAGCGCCGCTGCTGCGCCGCCGCTGCTGCCTCCGGCGGTTTTGCTCGGGTCAAAGGCGCAGCCGGTAGCGCCGAACAGCGTGTTGTAGCTCTGCGAACCGAGGCCGAATTCCGGGGTGTTGGTCTTGCCGATGATGATCGCGCCGGCAGCCTTGATCCGCTCGACCATAATGCCGTCGCGCTCGGGGATAAAGTCCTTGAACAACGGTGAGCCGAGCGTGGTGCGGATGCCTTGGGTCAGCGACAGATCCTTGATCGCGTGGGGCAGGCCGTGCATCCAGCCACGGTATTCGCCACGGGCCAGTTCGGCGTCGCGCGCATCGGCTTGGGCCAGCAGAACATCCGGTGCCTGCAGGCTGATCAGCGCGTTGACCTGCGGGTTGAAGCGTTCGATATGGGCAAGATAAGTCTGCATCACTTCGCGGCAGGACACTTGGCGCAGGCGGATGCGGTCGGCGAGGGCGTGGGCCTGTAAAAGGACCAGTTCGCTGATGTTATTGGAGTTCATGACAACGGCGCCTTTCAGACGGCTGAAGAAACGCCCCGGCGTCATGCCGAGGCGGCAGGAATCAACGCATCAGGTTGGTCCAGAGACGGTCAGCGAGGCGGATCGCGCCTTCGCCGCAAGTCTTGCTGAACACCACGTGAGTGCCCTCGGGAATGTGCAATTCCGGCGCATCCTTGAGCGCCGCATCGAGGAACGGTTCGACGCCTTTGATCGGGCTCTGGTGTTTGAGAAAGTTCTGGGTCATCGCCGCGTTTTCCGGCTGGCTGAGGAAGGCGATGAACGCCTTGGCATTCGCCGGGTTCTTGCTGCCGGTGGGGATGACCATGTTGTCGACCCAGGCCAGTACGCCTTCTTTCGGGTACAGGTATTTCAGGCTCGGTTTCATCTCGCGGGCGCGCATCGATGAGCCGCCCCAGAACATCGACATGTCGATTTCACCCGAGGCGAGGTTTTCGCGGATCGAGCCGGCCTTGGAGCTGTAAGTCTTTACGAACGGCTTCTGCGCCTTGAGCAGCGTCAGCACCTGTTGCATCTGTTTCGGGTCTTCACTGCACAGCGGCACATTCAGATAGAGGCTGGCCATGTCGACCATCTCGCTGGTCGAGTCGAACATGTTGATCCGTCCCTGCAACTCGGCTGGCGGCTCGTATAACACCTTGTAGCTGTCAGTCGGGCCTTTATAGCGCGCGGTGTCGAGGACCACGCTGGTGGTGCCCCAGATGAATGGCACCGAGTACGCGCCCTCCGGGTCCCAACTCGGTTTTTTCAGGTTATCCACAACGCTGGCGTAATACGGCTCCTTGACCGGGTCGAAGCGCTCCAGCAGGTTTTCCTTGAGCAGGATCGGGATGAACTGGTGCGAAGGAATCGCCACGTCGTAACCGGCGCCGCCCTGTTTCAGTTTGGCCAGCAGGGTCTCGTTGGAGTCGTAGGAATCGACGGTGACTTCGATGCCGGTCTGCTTCTGGAACTTGGCGAGAATCTCCGGCGAGAAGTAGCCGCTCCAGCTCACCACGTTGAGTTTTTCCGCGGCCTGAACGCTGCCGGTCATCGCCAGCGGCACAGTCAGGAACAACGCAGTGCCGACGCTTTTTATCCACTTGCTCATGTTATTTCCCCACAGTTCTTGGAAGGTTCAGGCGTTCTTTTTGCCCAGCAGGTAAGAGAGGCTCACAAACAGCACCGAGACGCCGAGGATCAGGGTCGACACGGCGTTGACGTCGGGTGTCACGCCCATGCGCAACAGGCCGAAGATGAAGATCGGCAGCGTTGTCGTACCGGCCTGGGCGACCATCATCGAGATCACGAAGTTATCCAGCGAGACGATGAAGGCCAGCATCAGCCCGGAGAAAATTCCCGGCATCAGCAGCGGCAAGGTCACCTTGCGGAAGGTCCGCCACGGGCCGGCATACAGGTCGGCCGAGGCTTGCTCCAGCGACAGGTCCATGTCGTTGAGGCGCGCGCGAATCGGCAGGTAGGCGAACGGAATGCAGAACACCGTATGCGCGATGATCAGGTTGCCGTAACCCAGCGACAGGCCAATGGTCGAGAACAGCGCCAGGGTCGCCACACCGACGACAATTTCCGGCAGCACCAGCGGCAACATGATCGCGCCCATCGACAGTTGCAGCCCTTTGAACTTGGCGCCGCGTGAGGTGCCGAGGGCGGCGAGGGTGGCAATTGCCGTGGCGATCATGCTCGCGCAGACCGCGATCAACAGGCTGTTGCCGGCGGCCTGACGCAAGGCCTGATTGGCGAACGCGGCGCGATACCAGTCGAGGCTGAAGCCGGTCCACACCGTTGCCGACTGGTTGGCGTTGAACGAGAACACCACCAGCACCACGATCGGCGCGTACAGGTACAGATAGAACAGGAAACTGAAGCCGCCGAAACCGGGGAAGTCCTGCACGCCCAGCCCTTTGCGTTTGAATGGCGCGAGCATCACGCACCTCCTTTAGCGATGCGCTGGCGCTCGGCGCGCAGGGCATACACGGTCAAGACCAGCATCACGGCGGCCATCAGCACCAGCGACAGCGCGGCGCCGAAAGGCCAGTTACGTGCATCGCTGAACTGCCGGAAAATCAGGTTGCCGAGCATCATCCGCGTGCCGCCACCGAGCAGTTCCGGGGCGATCATCGCACCCAGGCACGGCACGAACGTGAGGATGGCGCCAGCGAGAATTCCCGGTTTGGCGATCGGCAACACCACTTTGCGCAAGGTGCGCACGCGGCCGGCGTACAGATCCTGAGCGGCTTCGAGCAAGCGGATATCCATCTTTTCCAGCGTGGCGTAGATCGGCAGCACCACGAACGGCGCGTAGGTATAAACCAGCCCCAGTAGCACCGCGCCGTCGGTGTACAACAGCTGCAACGGTTCATGGATGACGCCCATGCCCAGCAGACTGTTGTTGATCACCCCGGTGTTGCGCAGCAGCAGAATCCACGCGTAGGTGCGGATCAGCAGGTTGGCCCAGAACGGCACGGTGATCAGGAAGATCAGCAAGCCACGCCGATGCGCCGGTTGCATCGCCAGCCACACCGCGACCGGGAAGCCGATCAACAGCGTGATGAGTGTGGTCAGCCCGGCAATGCCGACCGAACGCAGGGCGATGATCAGGTAGGAATCGGCGAAGGCCAGGCTGTCGTCCATTTGCCGTTCGAACAGCAACGAGGTGTAGGCATCGGTGCTGAAGACTTTGTTGACCCCGCCGTAGGGGTTGGCTTCCATCAGCGAGTAGCCGATGACGATCAGGATCGGCACCAGCAGAAACAGGCCGATGGCGACCAGCGCCGGGCTGACTCCGAGGAAGCTCTGGAAGGCCTTGCGGCGTTCCAGCGTGTTGGTAATCGGTAAGGTGTGCATGGCAACTCCTCAGGCTCAATCGTGCAGGACGCTGGCGCTTCCCCGGTCGAACAGCAGACCGGCCTGAGAACCGACGGCAAAGCGCAGGCTCTGGTCGACGCAGTTGGGCGTGCGCACGGTAAGGCGCGAGCCGTCGCCGAGGCTGACCTGATATTGCAGGTCGGTGCCGAGGTAGATCTGCGCTTCGATCCGACACGGCAGCGCGGCCTCGGTCGCGGCAGGCACCAGATGCAGGCGCTCGGGGCGTACCGACAAGGTCACGCTGGCGCCGATCGCCACGTCGCTGCACGCTTGCGCCGGCAGCGGGTGCACGCCCGGCCCGGCGAACCAGGCCATGCCGTCCTCGATCTTCGTCACCGTGCCCTGGATGAAATTGGTTTCGCCGATGAAGTCGGCGACGAAGCGATTGCGCGGGCGTTCGTAGATATCTTCCGGACGGCCGACCTGCTGCACTTCGCCCTCGGACAACACGGCGATGCGGTCGGACATGGTCAGCGCTTCTTCCTGGTCGTGGGTGACGAAGATGAAGGTGATGCCGGTCTTGGCCTGAATGGTTTTCAGCTCTTCGCGCATGGCCTGGCGCAGCTTCAGATCGAGCGCGGAAAGGGGTTCGTCGAGCAGCAATACTTTCGGGTGGGGTGCCAGGGCGCGGGCGAGGGCGACGCGTTGTTGCTGGCCACCGGACAACTGCGCCGGCTTGCGATTGGCGAAGCGTTCCATTTGCACCAGCGCGAGCATCTCCCGCACGCGCTCGGTGATTTGCGCCTTGTTCAGCACCTTGCCCATCGGCTGCGATTCGAGGCCGAAGGCCAGGTTCTCGGCGATGGTCATGTGCGGGAACAGCGCGTAATGCTGGAACACCGTGTTGACCGGGCGCTGGAACGGCGGTCGGTCGGCGATGTTTTCGCCGTACAGCAGGATCTCGCCTTCGGTAGGAAACTCGAAGCCGGCGATCATCCGCAGCAGGGTGGTCTTGCCGCAGCCGGAAGGGCCGAGCAGGGTGAAGAATTCGTTGTCGCGGATGTCCAGATCGATGTTTTTCAACGCCACCGGACCGGTGTCCGGATCACCGTAAACCTTGCGCACCGAGCGGATCGACACCGCCAGCGTTTGCAGCGAATGCAGGGCATTCATGCGTTACCTCCGATTCCCCCATCGCCTGCGATTGCGCTGTGAATCAGCGAAGTCGTCGGGCCATGGATATTATTTTTCTGGGCAGGATCGAGATTGCGTACGGGGTGAAACCAGCTGTTTTATTGTTCTGCTGTGGCTCGATTATCAGCCAGTGCTTGCGTGAGGCGACACTTCAATTTAAACATGGCAGCTGTTAGTTAATTTAACAGCCAAAGGCGCCAGGAATCATGCCCGACCACCGTTTGCCGCCGCTCAACGCGGTGCGTGCGTTTGATGCCGCCGCACGCTTGGGCAGCTACGTCGAAGCCTCGAAAGCCCTGCACGTGACCCAACCGGCGATTGGTCGGCATGTGAAGTTGCTGGAGGACTGGCTGGGCATTCAGCTGTTCGAGCGCACCTCGCGCGGGGTCAACCTGACGCCGGCGGGTGAGAAGTACCACCGCAAGATCAGCGCCGCGTTGCAGTTGATCATCGAAGCCGGCAAGGAGGCGCGGCCGAAAGATGCCGAGCGCTGGTTGCGGATCATGGTGGTGCCGGGGTTTGCCAAGCGCTGGTTGATGCCAAGGATCGAAACCCTGCGGCATCTGCGACCGGGATTGAAACTGGCGATCGAGCCAAACTCCACCTTCACCGAAGTCGACGGCAAAAGTGCCGATCTGGGCATCGTCTATGGCCTCGACGGGCAGTACGCCGACTCCCGTGCAGCATTGATCTGCCCGCGCGTGTTTCCGATCTGCACCCCGCAATACCTCGCCAGCATCGAGCCTGTGATCGGCCCGGCAGATCTGGTTCGCCATGAACTGATCCACGTCGATGACGGCGAGTGGTGGAACCTGTGGTTCGCCGCCAACGAGCTGGATATTCACCTCAATTCCGACATGCTTTACGTCAACAACGATCACGCGCTGTCGGTGGCCGAGAGCGGGCAGGGCATTGCCTTGGCCAATGAAGTGCTGGTTCGCGAGGAGCTCAAGTCCGGCAAACTGGTGCGCGCGGTGGACGCGCAGGTGAAGCTGGAAAGCTATCGGGTCCTCACGCCGTCCGCCGAGTTCTCGGCGGATGTGGCGTGGTTTATCCAGTGGCTGAAGACCGAGCTGGAAGCGGACTTCCCCGAAGCCGTGATCAGCTGAGCCGGAAGCGTGCGGTGTTGTCGCTCAGAGCCTTGCTGCCCTGACTCAGGGTATCCGCCGCGAGATTCACCGCGCGGGCGCCCTCAAGCAGACGCACCGCGGCTTGATCGACCTGCTGGATATTGCCGCTGACTTCATCGGCGGTGCTTGCCTGTTCCTCCACGGCGGTGGCGATCTGCGCCAGGGTGTCAGTGACACTCTGCACTGCGCTGGCGATTTCGCCGAGACGTTCACCAAGACCGGTCACGGCTTCGGCATCCGATTGCGCCTGGCCGCAGGCGGCTTCCATCAGGCTCACCGCCTCGTTGACCGTGGCGCGCAGGCTGTCGACCGTGCCGGCGATTTGCGCGGTCGATGACTGGGTACGTTGCGACAGGCTGCGCACTTCATCGGCGACCACGGCAAAGCCGCGTCCCTGTTCGCCGGCGCGCGCGGCCTCAATGGCGGCGTTGAGCGCGAGCAGGTTGGTCTGCTCGGCGACGCCACGGATGGTGTCGACCACCAGTTGAATCTGCTGCCCCTGCTCGCTGACGCGACCGAGTGCCGCTGCGGTGTCGTTCAGGCGTTGGTTGAGTTGCTGAATGCTCGCCGTGGTGCGCTGGCTGTCGCGGCTGCTGTCGGCAGCGATGCGTCGGGTCTGTTGGGCGCTGCCGGAGGCCTGTTCGCAACTCTGCGCCACACCTTGCGAAGTGGCGGCCAGTTGCGTCGCAGCGGCGGCGATCTGGCTGATCTGCAACTGCTGCGCTTCGACTTCGCTCAGCGCGCCGCTGGAATGATCGTTGAGGCTGCGCACCGCGTGACTCAGTTGCGAGGTTTCGCGATCGACCCCGAGCATGCTGGCGCGCAGTTGCACCACGGCGACGTTGAGCGCGGTGCTGATCGCCGCCAGCTCGTCGCGGCCCACCACCGGTACTTGCAGGCTCAGGTTGCCGTCACGCAGGGCTTCGGCAAGCAGGGTAATGCCGCTGGCGCTGCGGCGGATCGAGGCTTGCAGGCAGACGAACAGGTACAACGCCGCCAGCAACAGGCAACCGAACACCGCGGCGACCACGATGAATTGGCGAATCGCCGAGCCGTGGTAAGCGTCCAGGCGCTGATCCAGCGACAGCAGTGATTGCTGGCGCAATGAGGCGAGATCGCCCAACAGTGCATCGAGGCTGCGTTCGAAGTCTTCCGGTTTGAGTGTAATGCTGCCGCCAAACACGCCGTCATCCAGCACCTTCAGCCCGGCATCAAGGCGCTTGAGGCTGTCGTGATACTGACCGGCCCAGGTGTGCAAATCGCTCGGCAGACGCGCTTCGAGCAGACCTGCGGTTTTGACAAGCTGTTCGCGGGCATCGCCGATGCGGCCACGCAGATCGCGCAGTTGCAAGCGACTCTGCAAAGTGAATTGTCCCGAGACCACCGAAGCCTGGCCGACGGCGGCGAGGCGGCCTACGCGCTCGATCAGATCCGGTGCGTGCTGCGTGGAGATCTGCGTCAGCAGATAGGTTTCCAGCCATGGCGCCAGGGTCAGGCGGTTGTCCATGACGATTTGCTCGCGCAACGCTTGCAGGGCGCTGAGGGCGTTGGTGAAGCGGTCGTAACCGTCCGGCCACCAGCCGACGCTGCTCAGGCTTTTCGAATCCAGACCGCCGAGCGCAGTTTGCAGGGCTTGATAGCGGGCGAAAGTTTCACCTTCGGCGCCTTCCTTGTTCAGAGCATTGCCCAGATCGCTGGTGGCTTGCTGGAGGGCCGGTTGTACTGCATCGAATGCCGCCATGGCGGCGAGGGTGGCCGGGGTCGGCTGGCGATTGGTTTCGGTGGCGCGCCAACGGGCGGCGCGGTCACGCTGGGCGGCGAGCAGGTTGTCCAGGGCATCGAGGCTGAGCAACTGGCGCACGCCGGCACGCTCACCGGCAATCAGATTGAGTTTGTTGCGATAGTCCTGACCGATCATCAACAGGCTGCCGGCCAACGGCAGAATGAACAGCAGAAACAACAGCTGGAATTTACGCGCGAAGCCAAACCGCCCCAGCAATTTGATCCCCGGTGAAAGGAAAGCCTGCATGCCCCATGACTCCTCTGGACACTACGCACCAATGGCGTGCATCGCGGTCTTGCGACCTCGATGTTGTGCCCTGCTAAAAGGCCTCGAAAGTTCACTCTCGCCCGCTCGGTAGGCCGGCTCTGTAGCGAAACTTCCCATTCTCGACGACCTTTGTAAGGCCGCCGCGTTCGAGGGGAGAAGCAAGGCAAGATTCAGACCATGGCGTTGAGCTATCACCTATCCCATGTAGGAGCTGCCGAAGGCTCGGGCCGCGATCGGACGATCTTTTGATCTTTGTTTTTAAGATCAAGATCAAAAGATCGCAGCCTTCGGCAGCTCCTACAGAGATTGGTCTGTTATTCGGTTGATTAGTTAGCTGGCTAAGGGGATGGCGCTGATGCACCGAAAAATGGCACATTGACGCACCTGCCTGCGTGCACCCATCTGCTGTACGGAAACTTCCATGGCTATCAGCAACGCTCAGACCGCCGCTGCCTCGGCGTCCGTTCCTCCCCAAAGCAGCCCGTTGGTGATGCGTATCATCGGCGCGGTGGCGCTGGCGCATTTGATCAACGACCTGATTCAGTCAGTGCTGCCGTCGATCTACCCGATGCTCAAAGCCAACTATGGCTTGAGCTTCACTCAGGTTGGGCTGATCACGCTGACCTTCCAGTTGACCGCATCGCTGTTGCAGCCGTGGGTCGGTTACCACACGGACCGCCATCCAAAACCGTGGCTGTTGCCGGCGGGCTCGATCTGCACGCTGATCGGCATCGTGATGATGTCGGTGGTCGGCAGTTTCCCGTTGATTCTGCTGGCGGCGGCATTGATCGGTATCGGTTCTTCGACCTTTCACCCCGAAGCCTCGCGAATTGCCCGGCTGGCCTCGGGCGGGCGCTTTGGTCTGGCGCAATCGACCTTCCAGGTCGGCGGTAACGCCGGTTCCGCGTTCGGCCCGTTATTGGCAGCGGCGATCATTATTCCGTTCGGTCAGGGCAACGTGGCGTGGTTCGGTTTGTTCGCGGTGTTTGCGCTGTTCGTGCTGTACCGCATCAGTCGCTGGTACGCCCATCACTTGAACCTGTTCAAGCTCAAGGCTGGCCAGGCGGCGACTCACGGGCTGTCGAAGGGCAGGGTGATCAGTGCGCTGGTGGTGCTCGGCTTGCTGGTGTTTTCCAAGTATTTCTACATGGCCAGCCTTACCAGCTATTTCACCTTCTACCTGATCGAGAAGTTCGACCTGTCGGTGGCCAGTTCGCAGTTGCATCTGTTCCTGTTTCTCGGTGCGGTGGCGGCGGGGACGTTCTTTGGCGGGCCGATTGGCGACAAGATCGGGCGTAAGGCGGTGATCTGGTTTTCGATTCTCGGCGTGGCACCGTTCACCTTGCTGATGCCGCACGTCGATCTGTTCTGGACCTCTGTCCTCAGTGTGGTGATCGGCTTCATCCTCGCCTCGGCGTTCTCGGCGATTGTGGTGTACGCGCAAGAGCTGGTGCCGGGTAATGTCGGGATGATTGCCGGCGTGTTCTTCGGCTTGATGTTCGGTTTTGGCGGGATCGGCGCGGCGTTGCTCGGGCATCTGGCGGATGTGCACGGCATCGAATACGTGTATTTCCTGTGCTCGTTTTTGCCGTTGTTTGGCGTGCTGGCGATCTTCTTGCCACGAACCAAGAAGGCCTGACCCCACACCATTTCCAACTGTGGGAGCGAGCCTGCTCGCGAATGCGGTGTGGTATTCACAGAGGTGTGACTGACACTCCCTTTTCGCGAGCAGGCTCGCTCCCACAGGGGAAATATGTTCAGCAGTAAATTTCAGGCACAAAAAAGCCGCGTATCAAACGCGGCTTTTTCTTGGACGTAACGCTTACACGTTGAAGCGGAAGTGCATCACGTCGCCGTCCTTGACGATGTAGTCCTTGCCTTCCAGGCGCCATTTACCGGCTTCCTTGGCACCGGCTTCGCCCTTGTACTGGATGAAGTCGTTGTAAGCGATGACTTCGGCGCGGATGAAGCCTTTTTCGAAGTCGGTGTGGATCACGCCGGCAGCTTGTGGTGCGGTGGCACCGACGCGGACGGTCCAGGCGCGGACTTCTTCGACGCCGGCGGTGAAGTAAGTCTGCAGGTGCAGCATTTCGTAGCCGGCACGGATCACGCG
The DNA here is from genome assembly GCF_022368695.1 of Pseudomonas sp. Y5-11. Lineage (NCBI taxonomy): Bacteria > Pseudomonadati > Pseudomonadota > Gammaproteobacteria > Pseudomonadales > Pseudomonadaceae > Pseudomonas > Pseudomonas sp. Y5-11. The sequence continues at coordinate 6,098,700 of NZ_CP058974.1, read as the reverse complement.
GTTCAGGCCAGGCTCTTCCAGGCCCAGGGCCTCGAGGAACATGTCTTTCTCTTCGCCGTCTTCGAGCTCGGCGATTTCCGCTTCGATCTTGTTGCACACCGGAACCACCATGGCGCCTTCTTCTTCGGCGATGGCCTTGACCACGTCCAGGTGCGGGTTGTTCTCGAAACCGTCTTCAGCGACGTTGGCGATGTACATGACCGGTTTGGTGGTCAGCAGGTGGAAACCCTTGATGATCGCCTTCTCGTCGGCGCTCATGTTCTTCATCAGGCTGCGCGCAGGCTTGCCTTCGGTGAAGTGAGGGATCAATTGCTCCAGCAGGGCTTTCTGAGCCACTGCGTCCTTGTCACCACCCTTGGCATTGCGCGCGACTTTCTGCAGTTGCTTCTCGCAGCTGTCGAGGTCGGCGAAGATCAGTTCCAGGTCGATGATTTCGATGTCGCGCTTCGGGTTGACGCTGTTGGACACGTGGATCACGTTGTCGTCTTCGAAGCAGCGCACCACGTGAGCGATGGCGTCGGTTTCACGGATGTTGGCCAGGAACTTGTTGCCCAGACCTTCACCTTTCGAGGCGCCGGCTACCAGGCCTGCGATGTCGACGAATTCCATGGTGGTCGGCAGGATGCGCTTCGGATTGACGATGGCCGCCAGAGCGTCCAGACGCGGATCCGGCATCGGCACGATGCCGCTGTTCGGCTCGATGGTGCAGAAGGGGAAGTTCTCGGCCGCGATCCCGGATTTGGTCAGGGCGTTGAACAGGGTGGACTTGCCGACGTTAGGCAGGCCGACGATGCCGCAATTGAATCCCATGGTGTTTCCCCTCGGATTAGAGTCAGGCCTTCTGGCTGTGCAGGTTTTTCATCGCGCGGTTCCATTCACCGGCGAGGATATCCGGCAGCACGCCGAGGGCAAAGTCGATGCTGGCATCGAGTTTTTCCTGTTCGGCGCGTGGCGCACGACCCAGGACGAAATTTGAAACCATACTGGCAACGCCCGGGTGGCCGATGCCAAGCCGCAGGCGGTAGAACGTATTCTGATTGCCCAGTTGCGCGATGATGTCGCGCAACCCGTTGTGACCGCCATGGCCGCCGCCCTGCTTGAGCTTGGCGACGCCCGGAGGCAGGTCGAGTTCGTCGTGCGCCACCAGGATTTCTTCAGGCTTGATGCGGAAGAAACCGGCGAGTGCCGCCACGGCCTGGCCGCTGCGGTTCATGTAGGTGGTGGGAATCAGCAGACGAACATCCTGACCCTGATGCGAGTAGCGCCCGGTCAGGCCGAAATATTTGCGATCGGCCACAAGGTTCACACCTTGCGCGGCGGCGATGCGCTCAACAAAAAGGGCCCCTGCGTTATGCCGGGTCTGTTCGTATTCGGCGCCTGGATTTCCCAGGCCAACGATCAGTTTGATGGCAGTCACGATAGGGGCCCTTCCTTGGAGTGGTGTTTGACATCGCCGCGATCAGTGAAGGCGGCGAAAGTGGACGAAAATTGCTCATTTACCATGAATGTAAACTCCGCGTTCCCGCCCGCTTTCTCGCTACGTTCCAGTCCGCGATGTTTCACTCACTCCGACGAACAGAGTGAAATTACTCTGCTGCGCCTTCTTCGGTAGCTTCTGGAGCAACACGTGGAGCGTGGACGTTGGCTACTGCCTTGTCATCGCCGTGTGCCAGAGCAACGAACTCGACACCTTTAGGAGCTTTGAGGTCCGACAGGTGAACGATGGTGCCGATTTCAGCGTTAGCCAGGTCGACTTCGATGAACTCAGGCAGGTCTTTTGGCAGGCAGGAAACTTCGATCTCGGCAACAACGTGCGAGATTTCGCCGCCTTTCTTCACTGGAGCAGCTTCGTTGATGAAGTGCACAGGAACGATAGCGGTCAGTTTCTGGCCAGCGACAACGCGTACGAAGTCAGCGTGCATCACGTGGCCTTTGGCCGGGTGACGTTGCAGTGCCTTGATCACGACGTTTTGTTTCTTGCCACCAACGTTCAGCTCGATGATGTGGCTGTAAGCCGCTTCGTTTTCGAGCAGTTTGGCAACTTCTTTGGCCAGCATGCTGATGGATTCAGGGGCTTTGTCGCCACCGTAAACAACAGCTGGAACCAGAGCGGCGAGACGACGCAGGCGGCGGCTCGCACCTTTCCCCAGGTCGGAACGCACTTCAGCATTCAGAGTAAAATCGTTCATTTTGTATCTCCAAAATAGCCATGACCGAGCGGCGTTTGCGACCAGCGCCAAACACGGTATGGGCAAAAAAGCCCCGCCCCGACAGGAATGCCGGGGCGGGGCGCTTTTCGTCAACGAGACATTTCGAGAAGGGCAGGGCCCTTAACGGAACATCGCGCTGATCGATTCTTCATTGCTGATGCGGCGAACCGCTTCGGCAACAACCGGTGCGATATCCAGTTGACGGATACGTGCACAGGCTTGTGCTGCAGCGGACAGCGGGATGGTGTTAGTCACCACCAGCTCGTCCAGCACGGAATTTTCGATATTCTCGATGGCCCGACCCGACAGCACAGGGTGTGTGCAGTAGGCAAAGACCTTGGCTGCGCCATGCTCTTTCAAGGCCTTGGCCGCGTGGCACAGAGTGCCGGCGGTATCGACCATGTCATCGACCAGAATGCAGGTACGCCCTTCGACATCACCGATGATATGCATCACTTCAGAGTGATTGGCTTTCTCACGGCGTTTGTCGATGATCCCGAGATCCACGCCCAGGGATTTGGCAACGGCACGTGCACGCACGACGCCACCAATGTCCGGAGACACGATCATCAGGTTTTCGAAGCGCTGATCTTCAATGTCATCCACCAGAACCGGGGAGCCGTAGATGTTATCTACCGGAATATCGAAGAAGCCCTGAATCTGGTCAGCATGCAGATCAACCGTGAGCACACGGTCGATGCCGACTACGGTAAGCATGTCAGCAACGACTTTCGCGCTGATAGCCACACGTGCGGAACGCGGACGGCGATCCTGACGGGCATAACCAAAATAAGGAATAACAGCAGTGATACGAGTAGCCGAGGAGCGGCGGAAGGCATCAGCCATCACGACCAGTTCCATCAGGTTATCGTTGGTCGGGGCGCAAGTCGGCTGAATAATGAAAACGTCTTTACCGCGAACGTTTTCATTGATCTCGGCAGTAATTTCGCCGTCGGAAAACTTGCCGACAGAGATGTCACCGAGAGGGATATGCAGCTGACGTACAACACGCCGAGCCAGATCGGGGTTAGCGTTCCCCGTAAAGACCATCATCTTGGACACGCGCAGTACCTAGAGGCTGAGGGTAACCTGGATGAGTATAGAAAATGGCAGGGGCGGCTGGATTCGAACCAACGCATGGCAGGATCAAAACCTGCTGCCTTACCGCTTGGCGACGCCCCTGTATCTGTTGCTTCAAGTGCCTGGCACTTGATTCCTTTTAGAGCAGACTTTGCAGCTTGCGATGCAACATCGAAACGTTGCTTCCTTTTGCTACAAACCCTGTAAGGGTCTCTGTAAGAAGGGCCGAGACTTTATCAGCTTCAGCTTTGCTTGGGAAGCCCCCAAACACACAACTTCCAGTTCCGGTGAGTTTTGCTTCGGTAAATTTACCTAACAAATCCAATGCGTTACGTACCTCTGGATAACGCCTTGCAACCACCGGCAAGCAGTCATTTCGACTGTTTCCCTCGGGAACGGGGCGCACTTTAATGGGCGGCGTGTTACGTGTCAACAAAGGATCGGAAAAAATTTCTGCCGTACTTACAGAGACTTGCGGCACGAGCACCAGATACCACGGTTCTTCGGGTTCGACCGGGGTCAGTTTTTCGCCCACGCCTTCGGCAAATGCCGCGTGGCCACGGACGAAAACCGGCACGTCAGCGCCGAGCGACAGGCCCAGTGCCGCGAGGCGATCCTCATCCCAGCCCAGTTGCCACAGGTGATTGAGACCGAGCAGGGTAGTGGCCGCGTTCGAGCTGCCGCCACCGATGCCGCCACCCATCGGCAGCACCTTGTCGATCCAGATGTCGATGCCCAGTGGGCAGCCGGACTGTTGCTGAAGCATTTTCGCCGCGCGCACGATCAGGTTGCTGTCGTGGGGCACGCCAGCGAATTCGGTGTGCAGCTGTATCACGCCGTCGTCGCGCACGGCGAAGGTGATTTCGTCGCCGTAATCGACAAACTGAAACAGCGTCTGCAGTTCGTGATAACCGTCTGCACGGCGCCCGAGAATGTGCAGCATCAGATTGAGCTTGGCCGGCGACGGCAGCGTCAGACGTGGAGCGGTCATGGGTTATTGCCCCAATTTACGCGGTTGCCAGGTCTTGATCACCAGCGTCACGTCCAGATCGGTGCCATGCAGTTTGATCCGCTCGGGCAGCCAGTAACCGTTCTGCTCGGCGTAGCTGAGGTACTCGACCTTCCAGCCGTCCTGTTCCAGATTGGCCAGGCGACTGTCGTTATCCAGGGTCAGACGGCTTTTGCTGCTGGGTGCCGGCAAGCCACGGACCCACCAGGCCAGATTCGACACGGGCAACTTCCAGCCCAGTTGCTCTTCGAGCAGCGCTTCCGGTGACTCGGCGTCATAGCGGCCCTGATTGGCGACTTCCAGCGAGACCTTGCCCGGACGCCCGGTCAGACGCGCCGCGCCACGACCCAGCGGGCCGGACAGACGAATGTCGTAATAGTCCTGGCGTTGCAGCCAGAACAGCGTGCCGCTACCGGAATCTTTCGGTGCGCGGATGCCGATCTTGCCGTCGATCTGCCAGCCGTCGAGGCCGGTCAGCTGTTGTTTGTTTGCGGTCCACTGAGCCGGACTGCCGTGGCCCTCGACCGACTCGCGAGCACCGAAGCCCGCGCAACCGGCGAGCAGGGCGATGAAACTGAAAACAATAACGTGGCGCAAAAACATGAGTTAAAGAGTCTCGGATCCGGTCAGGCGCTTGATGGTGCTGCGCAGGATGGTGCTGTCGGGCTGATCCTTGAGGAATTTGCCCCAGACTTGTTTGGCTTCGCGCTGATTGCCCTTGACCCACAGGACTTCGCCCAGGTGCGCGGCGACTTCGTGGTCCGGGAAGCGCTCGAGCGCCTGACGCAGATACTTCTCGGCGTCGTCCAGATTGCCCATGCGGAAATTCACCCAGCCGAGGCTGTCGAGTACCGCCGGGTCTTCCGGATTGATCTGGTGCGCCTGTTCGATCAGGGCTTTGGCTTCGGCATAGCGGGTAGTGCGATCGGACAGGGTGTAGCCCAGCGCATTGAGCGCCATGGCGTTGTCCGGGTCGCGCTTGATGATCAGGCGCAGGTCTTTTTCCATCTGCGCCAGGTCATTGCGCTTTTCCGCGAGCATGGCGCGGGTGTAGAGCAGATTCAGATCGTCCGGGTATTGCAGCAGCGCTTGCTGCAGGACCTTCCAGGCCTTGTCGTCCTGTTTGTTGGCCGACAGGGTTTCGGATTCGATCAAATACAGCTGGATTGCGTAATCCGGCTGGGCATCGCGCTCGGCCGCCAGTTTGCTCTGGGCTTCGGCGGTCTTGCCGTTGTTCATCAGAATGTCCGCCTGACGCAGTTGCGCCGGCAGATAGTCATTGCCCGGGCCGACCTGGGCGTATTCGATCAGCGCGCCCTGTGGATCGTTGCGCTCTTCAGCGATGCGGCCGAGGTTCAGGTGTGCCGAATCGACGTGGCTTTCCCGGGCGATCAGGTCTTCCAGGTAGCCCTTGGCCTCGTCCCAGGCCTTGGCTTCCAGGCAGACCAATGCCAGCGAGTAACGCAGTTCGTCATCTTCCGGGTATTGCTGAACCAGGGTGGAGAACTCGACTTTGGCGTCGTCCATCCGGTCCTGTTCGACCAGGGTGCGCGCATACGTCAGGCGCAGGCGCTTGTCGTCCGGGTATTGCTTGATGCTTTTGCGCAGCAGTGGCAAGGCTTCGTCGCCACGATTCAGGGTTTGCAGCAGACGTGCGCGCAACAGGATCGGAGCAATCTCGCCTTCTTCCGGCGGGTTGTCTTCGAGCAGGGTCAGTGCGGCTTTATTGTCGCCGTCCTGTTGCAGCAACAGGGCCTTGCCGAAAATCAGCTGACTGTTCTTCGGGTGGCGCTGCAGCAGACGGTCGAAACTTTTCATCAAACCGTTGCGGGTTTCCTGATCGGTATCGGCCGCCGACAGTGCGAGGAAGTCGAAATGAGTGTCGCCCTTGCCTTGCAGAACTTTCTCCATGTAGACCATGGAGTCGTCGTAACGCCCGGCGCGGGCCAGCTGCACGGCAGCGGCGCGCTGCGCCTCGAGGTCGTCCGGGGCGTTTTTTGCCCAGATCAGTGCGGTATCCAGCGCAGGCTGGTCGGCACCGAGGTATTCGGCGATGCGGAACGCGCGCTCGGAAACCCCCGGATCCTGGGTGTTGATCGCCTGGGTCACGTAGTTGTCCAGGGCAATGTCGAAACGATTGCGCTGGCCGGCGAGTTCGGCGCTCAGCAGGCTGAAGACGGTTTCCTCGCTGAACGAGCTGTAAACCTTGGGTTTTTCAGGCGCGGGCGTGGTGTCTTCGACCGGCGGGGTACCGTCCGGCGAAACGGGTGCCATGGCCTGGCAGCCGCTGAGGAAGACAAAAGCAAGGAGCAACGCGGAAGATCTATTCATATAGGAGAAGGACGACTAACCTGCGGTCGGATCATCATGACACAAGCCTTCGGTCAAACATAACCGAGTCTCGAATGTGGCCTTTATAGTGGCCGACAATTGGGACAATAGTCAGCGGTAGTTGTTCTGAATCTGACGAAGTAGGACAATTGCCGGCTTCACGTCACCATCAGCGACCTTGAATGGCCTTCCTTGCACTCGGTATTAACCACAAGACTGCTTCAGTAGACGTCCGCGAGCGCGTGGCCTTTACCCCTGAGCAGCTGGTTGAGGCCTTGCAGCAGCTCTGCCGACTCACCGACAGCCGCGAAGCTGCGATCCTCTCCACCTGCAATCGCAGTGAGCTTTATATAGAACAGGATCAGATTTCCGCTGATCTGGTTCTGCGCTGGCTGGCGGATTATCACCATTTAAGCCTCGATGAGCTGCGCGCGAGCGCTTATGTGCACGAAGATGATGCGGCAGTTCGTCACATGATGCGCGTCGCCTCCGGGCTCGACTCGCTGGTGCTGGGCGAACCGCAGATCCTCGGCCAGATGAAATCGGCCTACGCCGTGGCGCGTGAGGCGGGCACCATCGGCCCGCTGCTGGGGCGACTTTTTCAAGCGACGTTCAACGCCGCCAAGCAAGTGCGTACCGACACCGCCATCGGTGAAAACCCGGTGTCCGTGGCGTTTGCCGCCGTCAGCCTGGCCAAACAGATTTTCAGTGATTTGCAGCGCAGCCAGGCCCTGTTGATCGGCGCCGGCGAGACCATCACGCTGGTCGCCCGCCATTTGCACGAGCTGGGGGTCAAGCGCATCGTGGTGGCCAACCGTACGCTGGAACGCGCCAGCCTGCTGGCCGAGCAGTTCGGCGCGCATGCGGTGCTGCTCTCGGACATTCCGGCAGAACTGGTGCGCAGCGATATCGTGATCAGTTCGACCGCCAGCCAGTTGCCGATCCTCGGTAAAGGCGCCGTCGAAAGCGCGCTGAAGCAGCGCAAGCACAAGCCGATCTTCATGGTCGACATCGCCGTACCCCGCGACATCGAGCCGGAAGTCGGCGAACTCGACGACGTTTACCTGTACAGCGTCGACGATCTGCACGAAGTGGTCGCCGAGAACCTCAAGAGTCGGCAGGGTGCAGCCCAGGCGGCGGAAGAGATGGTTTCGGTCGGCGCCGACGATTTCATGGTGCGTCTGCGCGAACTGGCGGCGGTCGATGTGCTCAAGGCTTATCGGCAACAGAGCGAACGCCTGCGTGACGAGGAGCTGCAAAAGGCCCTGCGTCTGCTGGCCAACGGCGGCAACGCCGAAGAGGTGCTCGGGCAACTGGCCCGTGGCCTGACCAATAAACTGCTGCATGCGCCCAGCGTGCAGTTGAAAAAGCTTTCTGCCGAAGGCCGCCTCGATGCGCTGGCCATGGCCCAGGAACTCTTCGCCCTCGAGGGCTCACCGGATAGTTTTTCGGATAAAAAACCGCAATGAAAGCGTCACTGCTCAACAAGCTGGACACCCTCCAGGACCGTTTCGAGGAACTGACCGCGCTGCTCGGCGACGGCGAAGTCATTGCCGACCAGGCCAAATTCCGCGCTTATTCCAAGGAATACGCCGAACTCGAGCCGGTGGTACAAGGCTATAAAAAGCTGCTCGGCGTACAAAGTGATCTTGAAGGCGCCCAGGCGCTGCTCAAGGACAGCGACCCGGACATGCGTGAAATGGCCGTGGAGGAAGTCCGCGAAGCCAAGGAATTGCTGATCAGACTGGAAGATGATCTGCAGCGCATGTTGCTGCCCAAGGATCCCAATGACGGGCGTAACGTCTTTCTCGAAATTCGCGCCGGTACCGGTGGCGACGAAGCGGCGATCTTCTCCGGCGATCTGTTTCGCATGTACTCGCGTTACGCCGAACGGCGTGGCTGGCGCGTGGAGATCCTTTCGGAAAACGAAGGCGAGCACGGTGGCTATAAAGAAGTCATCGCCCGCATTGAAGGCGACAACGTTTACGGCAAGCTGAAATTCGAGTCCGGCGCGCACCGCGTACAGCGTGTACCCGCCACCGAATCCCAGGGCCGTATCCACACCTCGGCCTGCACCGTGGCGGTGTTGCCCGAGCCGGACGAGCGGGAAGCCATCGAGATCAACCCGGCGGATCTGCGTGTCGACACTTACCGCTCCTCCGGGGCCGGTGGTCAGCACGTCAACACCACCGATTCGGCGATCCGCATCACGCACATACCGACCGGCACCGTCGTCGAGTGCCAGGAAGAACGTTCCCAGCACAAGAACCGCGCGCGGGCGATGGCCTGGCTGTCCGCCAAGCTCAACGACCAGCAGACCGCCGCAGCGGCCAATGCGATTGCCAGCGAGCGTAAATTGCTGGTCGGTTCTGGCGACCGTTCCGAGCGTATTCGTACTTACAACTTTGCTCAGGGCCGGGTCACCGACCATCGCGTCAACCTGACCCTGTACTCCCTGGATGAAATTCTCGCCGGTGGCGTTGAAGCGGTGATCGAGCCTCTGCTGGCCGAATACCAGGCCGACCAGCTTGCAGCGATAGGTGAATAAATGACCATCATTGCCAGTCTGTTGCGTGCCGCCGAACTGCCGGATTCGCCGACGGCGCGTCTGGATGCCGAATTGCTCCTGGCGGCGGCACTGGGCAAGCCGCGCAGCTTCCTCCACACCTGGCCTGAGCGCATCGTGCCCAGCGAAGCGGCGCTGCTCTTCGCCGAGTATCTGCAGCGACGTCGCGGCGGTGAGCCGGTGGCCTATATTCTCGGTCAGCAGGGGTTCTGGAAACTCGATCTGGAAGTTGCACCGCACACGCTGATTCCACGTCCGGACACCGAATTGCTGGTCGAAGCCGCGCTGGAGTTGCTGGCGGCGACGCCGGCGAAAGTGCTCGATCTGGGCACCGGCAGCGGCGCGATTGCCTTGGCCCTGGCCAGCGAACGCCCGGCGTGGCAAGTCACGGCGGTGGATCGCGTGCTGGAAGCCGTGGCCCTGGCCGAACGCAACCGCCAGCGCTTGAGCCTGAACAACGCCACGGTGCTGAGCAGCCACTGGTTCAGCTCCCTCGAAGGCCAGCGCTTCCATCTGATCATCAGTAACCCGCCCTACATCGCCGCTGCCGACCCGCATCTGGTCGAGGGCGACGTGCGCTTCGAACCGGCCAGTGCGCTGGTGGCCGGTGTCGACGGGCTCGACGATCTGCGCCTGATCGTCGCCCAGGCGCCGGATCATCTGGAAGCCGGCGGCTGGCTGATGCTCGAACACGGCTATGATCAAGCCGAGGCCGTGCGTGATCTGTTGCTGACCCGCGGTTTTGAACAAGTCCACAGCCGCACCGATCTGGGCGGCCATCAACGGATCAGCCTGGGGCGCCTGCCGTGCTGAATGATCAGGAATTGCTGCGCTACAGCCGGCAGATTCTGCTGCAACACATCGACATCGATGGGCAACTGAAGCTCAAAGACAGCCGCGTGCTGATCGTCGGCCTCGGCGGCCTCGGTGCGCCGGTCGCGCTGTATCTGGCGGCGGCCGGTGTCGGTGAGTTGCATCTGGCGGATTTCGACACGGTCGACCTGACCAATCTGCAGCGCCAGATCATTCATGACACCGACAGTGTCGGCATGAGCAAGGTCGACTCGGCGCTCAAGCGCCTCGGCGCGATCAACCCCGAGATTCAACTGGTGCCGCACCGTCAGGCGCTGGACGAGGACTCCCTTGCCGCTGCCGTGTCGGCGGTGGATCTGGTGCTCGACTGTTCCGACAATTTCTCCACCCGCGAAGCGGTCAACGCCGCATGCGTGGCCGCGCGCAAGCCACTGGTCAGCGGCGCGGCGATTCGTCTGGAAGGGCAGTTGGCGGTGTTCGACCCGCGTCGCCCGGAAAGTCCGTGTTATCACTGCCTGTACGGGCATGGCAGCGAAGCCGAACTGACGTGCAGCGAGGCCGGTGTGGTCGGGCCACTGGTGGGCCTGGTCGGCAGTCTTCAGGCGCTCGAAGCCTTGAAAGTGCTGGTCGGTTTCGGCGAACCACTGGTAGGCCGCTTGCTGCTGATCGATGCCTTGGGTTCGCGCTTTCGTGAGCTGCGGGTCAAGCGCGATCCGGGCTGCAGCGTCTGCGGATCGCACGATGCGTGAGGCACCGATCGCGGTGTTCGATTCCGGTGTCGGCGGCTTGTCGGTACTGGCCGAAGTCCAGCGGTTGCTGCCCCATGAGTCACTGCTGTACTTCGCCGATTGCGGGCACATTCCCTACGGCGAGAAATCCCCTGAGTTCATCCGCCAGCGCTGCAAGGTGATGGCCGGTTTTTTCCGCGAGCAGGGCGCCAAGGCCCTGGTGATTGCCTGCAACACCGCGACGGTGGCCGCTGTTGCCGATCTGCGCCGGGATTTCCCCGAGTGGCCGATTGTCGGCATGGAGCCTGCGGTCAAACCTGCTGCTGCCGCGACCCGTAGCGGTGTGGTTGGCGTACTTGCCACCACCGGCACGTTGCAGAGCGCCAAGTTCGCCGCGTTGCTTGATCGTTTCGCTACCGACGTTCGCGTCATCACCCAGCCGTGCCCCGGTCTGGTTGAGCTGATTGAAAGCGGTGATCTGCATAGCGCCGAGCTGCGCGCATTGCTCCAGCACTATGTCGAGCCGCTGCTGGCCAATGGTTGCGACACGATCATTCTCGGTTGCACTCACTATCCGTTTCTCAAGCCGATGCTCAAGACGATGATTCCCGACAGCATCAGCCTGATCGACACCGGTGCCGCCGTCGCCCGCCAGTTGCAGCGGCTGCTGGCCGAGCGCGGGTTGCTCGCCCACGGACCGAACCAGCCAGTCAGATTCTGGACCAGCGCGGATCCGGCGTCCTTTCGCAAAATCCTGCCCCTGTTGGGCCAAGCCGCCGGCGACGTCGAAAAATTCACCTTGTAAAAAAAATGTGAAATATCTAAAAAGTCAGCTGAACTTCTGCTCAAGCGCTGATTTCTATACCGCTGGGTTTACTAAAAAACCAAACGATCGTTCCGGAAAAGGAAGTTTCAAAGTGAAGCGACTATTCTGCTTGGCCGCGATTGCGGCTGCACTGATGGGGCAAAGTATTACCGCACAAGCGGCAGGCGTTGAGTTTGCAGTGGGTGCGACCAGCGATTCGACCATGACGTATCGCCTCGGCATGAATTTCGATTGGGACAAGAGCTGGCTGCAAAGTGACGTCGGTCGCCTGACCGGTTACTGGAGCGGTGCCTACACGTATTGGGAGGGTGACAAGACTTCCAGCAACAACAGCCTGTCGTTCTCGCCGGTGTTCGTTTACGAGTTTGCCGGTCAGTCGGTCAAGCCGTATGTTGAAGCGGGCATTGGTGTCGCAGCGTTCTCCAACACCAAATATGAAAGCAACAACATCGGCGGCTCTTTGCAGTTCGAAGACCGCATCGGTTTTGGCCTGCGCTTCAATGGCGGGCATGAAGTCGGGATCCGTGCGACGCACTATTCCAACGCCGGCCTGGCCAGCAGCAACGACGGTGTAGAAAGCTACGCGCTGCATTACACGATGCCGCTGTAAGCAAGATCAAAAGATCGCAGCCTGCGGCAGCTCCTACAGGAAAACCCAATCCCCTGTAGGAGCTGCCGCAGGCTGCGATCTTTTTGCATCTAATCAACGGTAGGCCGTGGCAATGCCTTTGCGTTCTTCAAGGCACTCCGGTGCCCCCATCTCGAACTCGCGACAGATCAGCGGACGTCGTTCGTAGATCGTGCACATCATGCTGTCGCGATCCAGCGCCGCGCACCAGCCGTCGTCCAGACGCAGCATCACTTCACCGCCCCACTCATCGTTATCGATAAAGCGCTCAGGCACGCCGGTGTCGGTGATCAGCATCACTTCAAGCTGGCAGCAGCACGCCGCGCAGGTCGAGCAGGTGACCGCTGGCTCGGTGATTTGCTGGTGGGGAATGGTTTTCATGCCGGGCAGTGTAAGGCAGCCGCCGGTTGTCGTGTGAAAGGTCTGACAGACGCTCAGTGGCTCAAGCGCCGCGCCATGGCATGCAATAACGGAAACAGCAGGGCCCACAGCAGGCCGATGCCGATCAGGGTCGGCACTTCACCGTAGGGGAATCGCACGCCGGCCAGATGTCCGCCGCCGTAATAGGAGACAGCGCCGCCCACTGCGCCGAGTCCGCTGGCCAGCCACCAGGGACGGGCGCTCCACTGCAGGCAATGCCGCAACGTGGTGGCGAGCAAGGCCCAGAGCAGCATCAGCCATAGCGGAATCAGCGGCGACAGATCCTGGAATTCGAACACCCCGGTGGCCCGCAACAGGCTGTCTACCGCCGTGCCGACAATCACCACGCTGAGGATCAAGCGACCTTCCGCCGCCCAACTGCTGATCCAGCCCAGATGAATCACCAGCACCGCCAGCGCCAGCAGCAGCCACAGACTGTTGCCGCCGATGACACAAGCCAGCCAGCCGACCTGAAACAGTACGGCATTGGCCACTCGCTCAAGCATCGAAGCGCCCGAGCAACGGCGCCGGCATGGCCGCCGGTTTCGCCAGCAGCAATTGCGCCGTGCCGATGGTGCGCTCCAGAAAACCGCCTTCGCAGTAGCACAGGTAAAACTCCCACAGCCGCAGGAAGTAATCGTCGTAACCCAATTCACTCAAGCGGCCGTGGGCGCGGCGAAAGTTTTCGTGCCACAGGCGCAGGGTACGGGCGTAGTGCAGGCCGAAATCTTCCATGTGCAGCAGGTTCATGTCGGTCTCGCGGCTGACCACTTCAAGCATCTTTTGTACGCAGGGCAGGGCACCGCCGGGGAAGATGTAGCGCTGGATGAAGTCGACGCCGCGCTTGGCCTGCTCGTAGCGCTGCTCGCGGATGGTGATTGCCTGCAACAGCATCAGGCCGTTGCTCTTGAGCAGGTGCGCGCATTGTTTGAAGTAGGTCGGCAGGAAGCGATGGCCGACCGCTTCGATCATTTCGATCGACACCAGTTTGTCGTACTCGCCGGTAAGGTCGCGGTAATCCTTGAGCAGCAGCGTCACCCGATCCTGCAACCCCAGGGCTTCAATGCGCTTGACGGTAAACGCGTACTGCTCTTTCGACAGGGTCGTGGTGGTGACACGGCAACCGTAATGCTGCGCGGCGTAGAGCGCCATGCTGCCCCAGCCGGTGCCGATCTCCAGCAGGTGGTCTTCGGGTTGGAGCGCGAGCTTCTGGCAGATCCGCTCCAGCTTGTTCAGTTGTGCCTGTTCCAGGCTGTCCTCGGGCGTGAGGAACTGCGCGGCCGAATACATCATGGTCGGGTCGAGAAACTGTTCGAACAGATCGTTGCCCAGGTCATAGTGCGCGGCGATGTTTTTCTGCGAGCCCTTGCGCGTGTTGCGGTTGAGCCAGTGCAGGCCTTGCACCAGTGGCCGGCTGAGGCGGGCCAGGCCGCGTTCCATGGCGTCGAGTACGTCGAGGTTGCTGACGAACACGCGCACCACCGCGGTCAGGTCCGGCGAACTCCAGTAACCGTGGATAAACGCTTCACCGGCACCGATCGAGCCGTTGCCGGCGACCATGCCCCACACTGCTGCATCCTGGACATGGATTTCACCGAGCAGGTGGCTGCCCGGCGTACCGAACATCAGGCGTTCGCCGTCCTCGACCACCAGTAATTGCCCGTGTTTGAGTCGGCTCAGTTGCCGCAATACGCCGCGCCGCAGCAGCGAGCCGGTCAAGCCGTTGGTGCTGAAGCGACTGACAGTCAGGCTAGAGGATTTCATGGCGGTGCTCCTTGGGAGGCACAGTGGCGATTTGGAAGCTGCCGTCGGCAGCCTGATGAGCAAAAATCGGCGCGCGTTTGAGCAACAGGCGCAGGGCTTGCCAATAAATGGCCAGACAGGTTTTCGCGGTCATCCACGGAAAACGCCGCAAGTAGCGGTGCAGGCTGCGGCGATCAAGGGGCTCGCGTTGCAAGTTCAGCGTGGCGTCGAACAGCTTGAGGTCGCCCTGCCAGTCGGCCATGTGCACGCCGAGGTTTTGCGCAGCCGGGCTGAAACTCATGCGGTACTCCAGATCGCGCGGCAGGAACGGCGAAACATGAAAGGCCTTGGCCACGGCGAAATGCTGATGAAAGTCTTGCAAGTGGGTCGGCGTGCGGGCGGGCAAAACGTAGTGATAACGTTCGCGCCACGGCGTGTTGGTCACTTCGCAAAGAATCGCCGCCAGTTGCCCGTCGGCTTCGTGACAATAAAAGAAGCTCACCGGATTGAACGCCAGACCCCAACTGCGCGGCTGGGTCAGCAGGCAGACCGAACCTTGCGGCTGATAGCCAAGGGCGCCTGCGACCTGCTGGCGTACCGCGTCGATCAGGCGCATGCCGCTGGCGGTAAAGGCTTTCAGGTAATCGGTTTCGCGAAACGAAAACGGCGCAAAACGGCTGCGGCTGGCAAACGGCGACAGTTCGAACACGGCGTCCTGTTCGGCCAGATCGAGGTACAACAGTCCGATGCGGTAGCGGAATTCGTGGCGTCTGGGCGCAAAGCGCCGATGACCGATCCAGCCGCTGTACAGGGCGCTGTTCATAAGCTTTCCCCGAACGCGGCGGCCACGCGCAATGCGCTGACCACGCCGTCCTCATGAAAGCCGTTAGCCCAGTAAGCGCCGCAGTAGTGGGTGTGCTGCTGACCGTCGATTTCGGCCCAGCGGTTTTGCGCCGCAACGGCCGCAAGGCTGAATTGCGGGTGGGCGTAGGTGTATTTGGCGAGTACCTTGAACGGGCTGATCCCGGCGCTCTGGTTGAGGCTGACGCAGAACGTGGTGTCACTCTGAATGCCCTGCAGGATGTTCATGTCGTAAGTGACTGCCGCGTGAGTATGGCCGGCGCCGCTCAAGCGATAGTTCCAGCTGGCCCACGCCAGTTTTCGGGTCGGCAGCAGACGGGTATCGGTATGCAATACGACTTCGTTATCGGCATAAGGCAGGGCGCCGAGGATCGAGCGTTCATTATGGTTGGGCGTGCCCAGCAGTTGCAGGGCCTGATCGCTGTGACAGGCGAGTACAACCTTGTCGAAACGCTCGATGCCGGCCGGGCTGTGGATAACCACGCCGTGTTCATCGCGATCGATGCGCGTCACTGGACAACTGAGACGGATCTTGTCCCCGAACGCGGCGGTCAGCGGCGCGACATAAGCACTTGAGCCGCCCTCGATCACCTGCCACTGCGGGCGATCGCTGACCGACAACAGGCCATGATTCTTGAAAAAGCGCACGAAAAATTGCAGTGGAAAATTGAGCATTTCGGCCATCGGCATCGACCAGATCGCCGAGCCCATCGGCACGATGTAGTGCAGGATGAAACGTTCACCGTAACCGCCAGCCTTGAGGTAATCGTCGAGGGTGGTGTCGGCGGCGATCCGCTGTTCGGCGAGGTCGCGCTGGGCTTCTTTATTGAAGCGCAGGATGTCGCGCAACATCCCCCAGAAGCCCGGTGACAGCAGGTTGCTGCGCTGGGCGAACAGGCTGTTGAGGTTATTGCCGTTGTATTCCAGGCCGGTGTCCGGGTCGGTCACCGAGAAGCTCATTTCGGTCGGCTTGAACGACACACCGAGCTGGCCGAGTAAACGAATGAAGTTCGGGTAGGTCCAGTCGTTGAACACGATGAAGCCGGTGTCCACGTGGTATTCGCGGCGGTCGACGGTTACCTGCACGGTGTGCGTGTGGCCGCCCACCCAGTCGCTGGCCTCGAACACCGTGACGTCGTGTCGGCGATTGAGCAGGTAGGCGCAGGTCAGGCCGGCGATCCCGCTGCCGACAATGGCAATCTTCATATCGGGTCTCGCAGCGGTGGGTTGCTGCGCACCATGCGCTTGCCGATCGCCAGTTGCAGGCGCGCCGGCAGTTTAGACAGTGGCCACAGCGCCGCCATGAACAGTGCCGGAAAGGCGATTTCCAGCGGACGGTCCTTGAGCTTGGCGAAGATGTGCCGCGCGGCTTTATCCACAGGCCAGCTCAACGGCATCGGGAAGTCGTTTTTCGCGGTCAGCGGGGTTTCGACAAAACCCGGGCTGATGATGGTGACTTCGATGCCCTCGACGGCCAGATCGATGCGCAGCGATTCGAACAGATAGCGCAGCCCGGCTTTCGACGCGCCGTAGGCTTCGGCCCGAGGCAGCGGCAGGTAGGTCACGGAGCTGGCCATGCCGACCAGATGCGGCGCGGTACCTTTGCGCAACAACGGCAGGGCGGCTTCGATGCAGTAACTGCTGGCGAGCAGGTTGGTACGCACCACGTATTCGATGATCGAGGCATCGAACTGTCGGGCGTCCACGTATTCGCAGGTGCCGGCATTGAGAATCACGCTGTCCAGTGACCCCCAGGCCTGTTCGATCTGCTGACCGATTTCGCGCACGGTCTGACTGTTGGTCAGATCGCCCGCCACCACCAGCACTTGCCCCGGATAGCGTTGCGACAACACTTTGAGTGGTGCCACTTGCCGCGAGCTGACGGCCAGATGCGCGCCGCTTTTCAGAATCTCTTCAGCCAGTGCTGCGCCGATGCCACTGCTGGCACCGGTCAGCCAATACCGCCGCGGAGGTGTACGACTCATCCCATTCTCCTTTTCAACCAGGCGATCGCCCGGCCCAATACGGGTAAATGTTCATACAGCATGGCCCCGGCATCGAAATAATCCCGGTGGCGATAAACCTTGTCTCGCCAGAGCAGGTGCGAACACCCGGCGACGCGAATCAAACGGCCGCCGGCCAGACGCGGGTGGCGGTAACTCATGACCCAGCGCAAGTAGCCTTCGCCGTCAGCGATCTGGTCGAAGCCGTGGAAATCGAAGCGCAGCTCGCTGACGTTGGCATACAACTCGCTGAAGTAATGGCGCAGTTGTTTCAAACCCTGCACTTCATGCAGCGGGTCGGTGAAGTGAATGTCATCGCTGTACAGCTCGCCCAGGCGTTGCAAGTTGTCTTTGTTCAACCCGGCAAACTGGTGGGCGAAGCGGCGCAGGAATTCACTCATGGACCTCTCCTGTAGACGAGCGCGACGGCAGGTTCTTGAAAGCCGCCAGCGCGCGTTCGCGCGAAGCCCCGAGATTGACGATCGGCGCCGGATAGTTGGCGACGCCGAACAGTCCGCCGGCGCTGGCCGGGTCATGTACTTCTTTCTTGTTCAGGCCAGCCAGCTCAGGCAGCCAGTGCTTGATGAACAAGCCTTCGCTGTCGAATTTTTCCGATTGGCTGATCGGGTTGAAAATACGGAAGTACGGTGCCGAATCAGTACCGGTCGAAGCGCTCCATTGCCAGCCGCCGTTGTTCGCTGCCAGGTCGCCGTCGATCAGGTGCCGCATGAAAAAACGCTCGCCTTCACGCCAGTCGATCAACAGGTTTTTGGTCAGGAACATCGCCACCACCATCCGCAGACGGTTGTGCATCCAGCCGGTTTCCAGCAATTGGCGCATGGCCGCATCAATGATCGGCAAACCGGTGCGCGCTTCTTGCCACGCGGCCAGATCGTCCGGCGCATCACGCCAGGCCAGGGCCTCGGTTTCCGTGCGAAACGCGCGGTGACGCGACACCCGTGGATAACCCACCAGAATGTGCTTGTAGAACTCACGCCACAGCAGCTCGTTGATCCAGGTCACCGCTCCGACCTTGCCGCTGTCGAACTCGCCCTGATTGCTTTGCAGGGCCGCATGCAGGCATTGGCGCGGCGAAATTACCCCGGCGGCCAGATAGGCCGAGAGTTGACTGGTACCGGGTTTGGCCGGGAAGTCGCGTTCGCTCTGGTAGTAGTCGATCTGCGCATCGGCGAAGGTGTCGAGACGGCGTCGGGCTTCCTGTTCGCCAGCCGGCCACAGGGCGCGCAATGACTCGCTCGGTGGTGCAAAACCTTTGATTGAGGCCGGCACCGGATCGCTGTCGACATTCAGCTTCGCTTGCTTGCCGGGGGCTTTTACCAACGCTGGCACCGAACGATGCAGGCGCTCATAGCAAACCTTGCGAAACTGGCTGAACACCTGAAAGTAAGTTTCGGTTTTGGTCAGTACCGTGCCGGGTCTGAACAGCAGTTGATCGAGGTAGCTGTGAAACGCGATGCCTCTGGTTCTCAGGGTCGCGGCGACTGCGGCGTCGCGCTGGCTTTCGTGGACGCCGTATTCTTCATTGGCGTGCACGGTTTCCACGTTCAGTTGCCGGCAAAGCTCAAGCAACACCGCCGGTGCCTGATCCCAATGGTCGGCAGTGCGCAGCAGCAACGGGATATTCAGCGCGCCAAGGCTGGCACTCAATTCACGCAGGTTGCGCAACCAGAAGTCGATCTTGCACGCCGCGTCGTCATGTTCCAGCCACTGCTGCGGGCTCAACAGATACACGGCAACCGTCGGGCCGCGCGCAGCGGCAGCCGCGAGGGCGGTGTTGTCATGTTGGCGCAAGTCGCTGCGCAGCCAGATCAATTGCATCGCGGTTTCCATTAAATCAGCCCACGCTGAACGAGTACCTGATGCGCCGAGAGCGAATCTTCGGCCAGGATCAAATCAGCGATCTCAAGGGGTCTTACGGACAACTCGGTCTGGTGGATGCATACCGTTGGTCCGACGAGCATTTTTGCCGCGCTGATGCCGTTCAGCAGTTTCGGCAGCTGCGCCAGGTTCATTGCCTTGCTGGAATACAGCAGCACTCCTCGCGCTTGCAGGTGATCGACCGCCAGCGCCAGTTCTCCGGCCGGAAGAGGCCAGTCGAACACTTGTACCGGACAGTCGGCACTGCTGATCAGCCACGCGCAGAGCCACAGGTGTGGTTCCAGCGCCAGGTCCGAGTGATTGATCAGCAGCAGCGGTGCAGCGTGCAATTGCCGATTGTTATGGTAGATGCGCGCGCCGAATTTGCTGCGCAACCACGAATAAAAGAACACACGCTCCATCTGCGCACCGAACTGTCCTTGCCAGCGCTGTTCGAGTTCGGCCAGCAGCGGCAGGAGTAATTGCTCGCACAGCGTGCGTGGCGGGTACAGGGCCATGGCCTGGTTGATGCTGTCGTCGAGATTGCGCTCATTGAGCTGGATGACGGCGCCGAGCAAGGACTGACGCTGTCGTTGCCAGTCATTCTCCACCGTCTCGGTGAAGGCTTGCGGCGCGTCGAGCAACGGTTTGACCTGACTGACCGCCACGCCTCGGTTGAGCCAGGTCAGAATGGTCAGGATCCGTTGCACATGTTCGCTGGAGTACAGACGATGGCCCTTGGGCGTGCGCTGCGGCACGATCAACCCGTAACGGCGCTCCCAGGCGCGCAGGGTAATGGCGTTGACGCCGGTCTGCCGCGCCACTTCGCGGATGGGCAGCCAGCCCTCGTCGAGGGCTTTCTTGAAGTCCGCACCGAGGTCTTCCCGGGCGCTGCTGTCGAGTGTGTCGTTCATCAAATGGCGTTTCGCAGGCTGAGGTTTTCCGGATGCGGCTGCAGGTACACCTGTTGCGCGATGTACGGATCCGGGTGTTGGCGAAAATGATGTTTGAGCAAGGTCAGCGGCACCACCAGCGGCACGATGCCGTGACGGTACTGGCCGATGACATGTTGCATTTCCTGTTTGTCTTCAGGGCTGATCGCCTGTTTCAGATAGCCGCTGATGTGCTGCAGGACGTTACTGTGGGTGCGGCGGGTGGCGCATTTCTTCAACGCGCTCATCAGCTCGCTGAAATAGCGCGGGCCGAGTTCGACCGGATCGGTCTGGGCCATGTTGCCCAGCAATTTGCCCAAGGCTTTGTATTGCTCAGGGTTGTGCGCCATCAACAGGTATTTGTAGCGCGAGTGGAATTCGGTCAGTGCGCGGCGGCTCAAGCCTTGTTTGAGCACTTGTTGCCAGGCGCTGTAGGCGAGTACGCGGGTGATGAAGTTCTCCCGCAACACCGGATCGTTCAGACGTCCGGCTTCTTCCACCGGCAGATCCGGGTGCTGTGCGCAGAACGCCTGGGCATAGATGCCACGGCCGCCGCCATTCACCGGCGCGCCGTTGGCGTGATAGACCTTGACCCGCTCCAGACCGCATGAAGGCGACTGTTGCATGAAGATGTAGCCGCAGATGTCATTGAGCTCGCCGGCCATTTTCTGCCCGTAGGCTGCCAGCGGTTCGGTGACATTGATCTGCGGATTGACGGTGCCGACCGCTTCAGGAGCGTCCGGATCCCCGACCAGCCGGATCGGCTCGCGAGGAATGCCCAGGCCAATCGCGACTTCAGGACAAACCGGGACGAATTCGAAATGCTCGGCGAGTGTGCGGCTGCACAGCCGCGATTCCTTGTGCCCGCCGTTGTAGCGCACTTCGGCGCCCATCAGGCACGCGCTGATGGCGATTTTGGGCCGCAAAGCAGAAAGATCGGACATGCACACCTCGAATCTATTCCTGTACAGGTATTTATTTCTGTACAACTTTTCCTCAGCATAGATTCATGCGTGTACAAGTCAACTCATTTGTATAAGTTTTTCCAGGTTTAACGCTCTCAACTGTGAGAGCGAGCTAGTTCGCGAAGGCGTCGGATCACGGGAGTGTTTACTTCCAGCCCTGGAGCCATTCAGTCGAAATTCTCAGGCGCTGCCATTCAAGCCTTTCGCTGCGCTGCGTCAGGACTGCCTGCAACTCGATCTCCAGCACCGTACCTTCCTCATCACGGAACAGCTCGGTGACCAGAAAATGCTTTTCACGGTTTTGCGGGTGGGCTGCTGTCCACTTCGAGAGCAGCAGCTTTTGCGGATTGATGCGGTTCATTGCAAGTGTTCATGCAAACGGCGTGCAGCTTCCTGGCCGCTGAGCCAGGCCCCCTCGACGCGCCCCGACAGACACCAGTCGCCGCAGGCATACAGGCCCAGATCGGCGTCGGCCAGCGTGCCCCATTCGTGGCCGGTCGCAGGGCGCGCATAGAGCCAGCGGTGGGCGAGGCTGAAGGTCGGCGCGGGCATGGCGCTGTGCAGCAGTTCGGCGAAGGCACCGTGCAGTTGCTCGATCACCGCTTCCTTGGGCAGGTCGATGTGTTGCCGGCTCCAGGCGCTGCTGGCGTGCAGTACCCAAGTGTCGCACGTCGTGTCACGTCCCGGTTTGCTGCGGTTGCGTGCCAGCCAGTCGAGCGGACTGTCCTGCACAAAGCAACCTTCGATCGGGGTGTCCAGTGGCGTATCGAAGGCGAGGGCGACGGCCCAGGTCGGGTCCATTTTCACCCCGGCGGCCGCGCCGGCGAGTTTCGGTGCAGCGGCCAGCAATGCAGTGGCTTGTGGCGCCGGAGTGGCGATCACCACATGGCTGAAGGGACCATGGGTGAAGCCTTCGGCGTCCTGCAAATGCCAATGTTCTTCGCCGCGAAACACCTCGGTGATGCGGCAGGCGAAGTGCACTTCCAGGCCATTGAGCAAGCCGCGGGTGATGGCGCTCATGCGCGGCGTGCCGACCCAACGGGTCTGCTCGTCCGGCGACAGATTCAATTGCCCGCACTGACAGGTGTAGAGCTGCGGTTGCCATTCGGCGACCCAGCCCTGGCTTTGCCAGCGCTGCACCTCGGTGACGAAGCGTCGGTCGCGGGCGGTGAAATATTGCGCGCCCATGTCCAGAGAGCCGGCGTCGCTGCGTTTGCTCGACATGCGCCCGCCGCTGCCGCGGCTTTTGTCGAAGAGCTGGACGGTGTGTCCGGCCTCTGTCAGCGCCTGCGCGGCGGAGAGTCCGGCGATGCCGGTGCCGATGATTGCGATAGGTACAGTCATAGGGGCCTCGTTTACCTTTCTGTACAGACTACGCCGTCAATGAAACCTGTACAATTTTGTTTTTTGGTATAACTTCTAGCGTTCTCGTTCTGACAGCTTGGCCTATGGTTAAACAATAGAGCCTGCCCGATAGAAAAGATCCCTGCTTATAAAAATAGACTAGTGATCCGGGTAAAACGCCACGCGAGGAAGATGTCATGCGCATATTGCTGACCGGCGGTACTGGTTTGATCGGACGTCAGCTCTGTCAGTATTGGTCCAGGCAAGGCCATCAACTGACGGTGTGGAGTCGGCGTCCGGAGAAAGTCGCGCAGATCTGCGGTGCGCAGGTGCGTGGTATTGCTCGTCTCGAAGACTTCGGCAACGAGCCACTGGACGCAATCGTCAATCTGGCTGGAGCACCGATCGCAGATCGGCCATGGACCCATCGGCGCAAAGCGTTGTTGTGGAGCAGCCGCATCACCCTGACCGAAACCCTGCTGGCGTGGCTGGAAGCGCGACAACAGAAACCGGCGTTGTTGATTTCCGGTTCTGCAGTCGGTTGGTACGGTGACGGCGGTGAGCGCGAGCTGACCGAGGATTCACCGCCGGTGATCGACGATTTTGCCAGCCAGTTGTGCATTGCCTGGGAGGAAACCGCGCAGCGTGCCGAAGCGTTGGGCGTGCGCGTGGTGCTGGTACGAACCGGGCTGGTGCTATCAGCCGAGGGCGGCTTTTTGTCGCGGCTGTTGCTGCCGTTCAAGCTTGGCCTGGGCGGGCCTTTGGGCAATGGTCGGCAGTGGATGCCATGGATTCATATTGATGATCAAATCGCCCTGATTGATTTTCTTCTGCACCGCGATCAGGCGAGCGGTCCTTATAATGCCTGCGCACCGAAACCGGTGCGCAATCGCGAGTTTGCCAAGACGCTGGGCAGCGTGCTGCACCGTCCGGCGTTCATGCCGATGCCGGCCCTGGCGCTGAAGGTCGGGCTTGGCGAAATGTCATTGCTGTTGCTGGGCGGCCAACGGGCCGTGCCGGCACGCTTGCTGGAAGCGGGTTTCACTTTCCAGTTCACGGATTTGCGCGCGGCTCTGGATGATCTCTCCGGCCGCCTTTGAAATAGGACGATGCATGACCGATCACGCCTTGCTTCTGGTCAACCTGGGCTCCCCGGCCTCGACTTCGGTGGCCGATGTACGCAGCTACCTCAATCAGTTTCTGATGGACCCGTACGTGATCGACCTGCCGTGGCCGGTGCGGCGACTGTTGGTGTCGCTGATCCTGATCAAGCGCCCCGAACAATCGGCCCATGCCTACGCGTCGATCTGGTGGGAGGAGGGTTCGCCGCTGGTGGTGCTGAGCCGTCGTCTGCAACAGCAGGTGACCACCCAGTGGACCCATGGCCCGGTGGAACTGGCCATGCGTTACGGCGAGCCGTCGATTGAAACGAAATTGCTGGAACTGGTCGCCGCCGGGCACAAGCGCATTACGCTGGCGCCGCTTTATCCACAGTTCGCCGACAGCACCACCACCACGGTATTCGAAGAAGCCAAGCGGGTGATTCGCGAGAACAAGCTCGACGTGAAACTGTCGGTGCTGCAACCGTTTTACGATCAGCCGGAATACCTCGATGCACTGGTCGCCAGCGCCCAACCGCACTTGCAGCAGGATTACGATCACTTGCTGCTGAGTTTTCATGGTTTGCCGGAGCGGCACCTGACCAAGCTCGATCCGACCGGCAATCACTGCTTCAAAAACGAAGACTGCTGCAAGAATGCCTCGCCGGCTGTGCTGGCCACCTGTTACCGCGCCCAGTGCCTACGCACCGCCTCCGAGTTCGCCAGGCGTGCGGGCATTGCCGATGGCAAATGGTCGGTGTCGTTTCAGTCGCGTCTGGGGCGGGCGAAGTGGATCGAACCCTACACCGAGGCGCGGCTGGATGAGCTGGCGAAAAGCGGCGTGAAAAAGATGCTGGTGATGTGCCCGGCGTTTGTCGCCGATTGCATCGAGACGCTGGAAGAGATTGGGGATCGCGGCCAGGAACAGTTCCGCGAGGCGGGGGGCGAGGAGCTGGTGCTGGTGCCGTGCCTGAATGACGACCCGCAATGGGCGAAGGCGTTGGCAACCCTGTGTGAACGAGCGCCGTTGGCCCTCTGAAAGCATCGCGAGCAGGCTCGCTCCCACAGGGGATCTTCAGCGCACCGAAGATCAATGTGGGAGCGAGCCTGCTCGCGAAAGCTATCTGTCAGACAATAAAGATCTAAAGCCTTAGATCAGCGGCTCATCCGCCTTCTTGTGCTTCCAGCTGTCATTGCCCGGCAGGATCAGGTTCAGCGCAATCGCCACCACCGCGCACAACGCGATGCCTTTGAGGCCGAAGTCATCAGGGCCGGTGCCAGTGCCGACCAGCACACCGCCGATGCCGAACACCAGAGTCACCGAGACGATCACCAGATTGCGCGCTTCGCCCAGATCGATCTTGTGGCGGATCAGGGTGTTCATCCCCACTGCGGCAATCGAGCCGAACAGCAGGCACAGAATCCCGCCCATCACCGGCACCGGAATGCTTTGCAGCAGCGCGCCGAACTTGCCGATGAACGCCAGGGTGATGGCGAAGATCGCCGCCCAGGTCATGATTTTCGGGTTGTAGTTCTTGGTCAGCATCACCGCGCCGGTCACTTCGGCATAGGTGGTGTTCGGTGGGCCGCCAAACAGGCCGGCGGCCGTGGTAGCGATGCCGTCACCCAGCAAGGTGCGATGCAGGCCCGGCTTTTTCAGATAGTCACGACCGGTCACGCTGCCCACGGCAATGACGCCGCCGATGTGCTCGATGGCCGGCGCCAGCGCCACCGGAACGATGAACAGGATCGCCTGCCAGTTGAACTCGGGTGCCGTGAAGTGCGGCAGGGCGAACCATGGCGCGGCAGCAATCTTCGCGGTATCGACCACGCCGAAATAGAACGACATGGCAAAACCGACCAGCACCCCGGAAATGATCGGCACCAGGCGGAAAATGCCTTTGCCGAACACCGCCACGATCAACGTGGTCAGCAGCGCCGGCATCGAGATCATCATCGCGGTCTGGTAATGGATCAGCTCGGAACCATCACCCGCC
This sequence comes from Pseudomonas sp. Y5-11, assembly GCF_022368695.1. Taxonomy (NCBI): domain Bacteria; kingdom Pseudomonadati; phylum Pseudomonadota; class Gammaproteobacteria; order Pseudomonadales; family Pseudomonadaceae; genus Pseudomonas; species Pseudomonas sp. Y5-11. The sequence continues at coordinate 6,073,266 of NZ_CP058974.1, read as the reverse complement.
TTGCCCATTGCCATGTTCGCGGCAATCGGCGCCATCGCCAGGCCGATGGAGATGATCACCGGACCGATCACCACCGGTGGCAGCAGACGGTCAATGAAGCCGGTGCCTTTGATCTTCACGGCAAGGCCGAGGAAGGTATAGACGAAACCGGCCGCCATCACGCCGCCCATGGTCGCGGCGAGGCCGAACTGGCCCTTGGCGAGAATGATCGGAGTGATGAAGGCAAAGCTCGACGCGAGGAACACCGGCACCTGACGCCCGGTGACGATCTGGAACAGGATCGTTCCCAGACCCGCGGTAAACAGTGCCACGTTCGGGTCAAGACCCGTGATCAGCGGCATCAGCACCAGGGCGCCGAAAGCCACGAACAGCATCTGGGCACCGGACAGCACCGTGCGCCAGAGCGGATCGTTGAACTCTTGCTGCATGTTTACGCGTCCTTCTGCTTGGTGCCGAAGATCTTGTCACCGGCGTCGCCAAGCCCAGGGATGATGTAACCGTGCTCGTTCAAACGCTCATCGATGGACGCGGTGTAGATGGTCACGTCCGGGTGAGCCTTTTCTACGGCAGCAATGCCTTCCGGCGCTGCGACCAGCACCATCGCGCGGATGTCCTTGCAGCCGGCTTTCTTCAACAGGTCGATGGTCGCGACCATGGAGCTGCCGGTGGCGAGCATCGGGTCGATGATCATCGCCAACCGTTCGTCGATTTCCGGAACCAGTTTTTCCAGGTAGGTGTGCGCTTGCAGGGTTTCTTCGTTGCGGGCGACGCCCACTGCGGAAACCTTGGCGCCCGGGATCAGACTCAGCACGCCTTCGAGCATGCCGATGCCGGCGCGCAGGATCGGCACGACGGTGATCTTCTTGCCGGCGATTTTTTCCACCGACACGGTGCCGCACCAACCTGGAATATCGTAGGTTTCCAGGGGCAGGTCTTTGGTAGCTTCATAGGTCAACAGGGCGCCGACTTCCTGAGCAAGCTCACGAAAATTCTTGGTGCTGATGTCAGCGCGGCGCATCAGGCCGAGTTTATGGCGGATCAGCGGATGGCGGATCTCGAGGATGGGCATGGAAAAACTCCGGCGGCGGGCAAAAAAACCGGCCTAGATTAATCTATCCGAGGGTGATGTCCTATAGGACATTGAGTACGTTAGTCCATTAACGCTTGATTCGACCTCGCGGGATGCGTACCTTTGCCCGCTTTTCCAATTCCGCCACCCCTGGAGAGCGCCATGTCCGCTGATCTCGAGCATATCCGTCAAATCATGCGAGAGGCTGACTGCCTGTACACCGAAGCTGAAGTCGAGGCCGCCATCGCCCGCGTCGGTGCACACATCAACGAACAACTGGCCGACAGCAACCCGGTGGTGTTCTGCGTGATGAACGGCGGCCTGATTTTCTCCGGCAAACTGCTGACTCATCTGCAGTTCCCGCTGGAAGCCTCCTACCTGCACGCCACCCGTTATCGTAACGAAACCAGCGGCGGCGACCTGTTCTGGAAAGCCAAGCCGGAAGTCTCATTCATCGACCGCGACGTGCTGATCATCGACGACATCCTCGACGAGGGTCACACCCTGGGCGCGATCATCGACTTCTGCAAACACGCCGGCGCCCGCAAAGTGCACACCGCCGTGCTGATCGACAAGGACCACGACCGCAAGGCGCGTCCTGACCTGAAGGCAGACTTCGTCGGCCTGCCATGCGTTGACCGCTACATCTTCGGTTACGGCATGGACTACAAAGGCTACTGGCGTAACGCCAACGGGATCTTTGCCGTTAAAGGCATGTAAGCAAGATCAAAAGATCGCAGCCTTCGGCAGCTCCTACAGGAGATTGATGTACACCCTGTAGGAGCTGCCGAAGGCTGCGATCTTTTGCTTTTAATCCCATGCTAGAGTGCTCGGCCTCGCCCCCGGAGCCTGTCATGAGCCTTCTGATCCGCAGCTTTACCGCCCTGTTGCTGACCCTCAGCCTGCCCCTGGCCGCCGCCCCGGCGCCGATGCACAGTCAGTTTCTACCGCCGGACGACTTGACCCTGCGTGATGCCGAACCCGAGCAGCAACAACTGCTGCAGGTCACCGATTATTCGGTGGTGGTCGGTGCGCAACGCCAGTCCAATCAGCAGCCGATTCCGGTGACCTCACCGTTGATGATCCGCCTCAAGGGCAAATCGTTGAACAAGGGCGCAACCATCACCCAGGTGCTGGTCAATTTCGACGGCGAAAGCAAAAGCCTGAAAAAACCGGTTTATGACGACACGCGCAAAACCCTGACCCTGTTCTACCCGCTGGCCCAGTACCGGGTGGTGATCGACCTGCTGCGCAACGACACCGTGTATGTACAGTTCCTCAGTTACGCCAACGGCCACATCTGGGCCGATCTGCACACCGGAGCCGTTCGTGCGCGTTGAGCCTTGAGGCTGGGCAGGGGTAAACTGCCCGCCCCGTGTAATGTCTGCGAGCTGGAGTCGGCAATGCGTAAAGATAAGAAACAGGTGATTGGTGACGAGATCGGCGATGAGCAGATCAAGCTGTTCCTCGATTTTGAACCGGTCGACGCCACTTCGCCGTCGCTGCACAAACTGATCAAGGCTTATCGTGGTTTGCGCATCGACGATTTCGAGCGCTTCCTGACGTTCTTCGTGGCTGCCGGTTACGACGTGGATGGCAAGGATGAGCAGGGCCAGACGTTTGTTGATCTGATCAAGGATCAGCGTAACGCGGCCGAGTACATTGAGCTGATCGACAAGGCGCGCGGTTAAGATCAAAAGACAAGATCAAAAGATCGCAGCCTTCGGCAGCTCCTACACTGGATTTGTGTTTACCCTGTAGGAGCTGCCGAAGGCTGCGATCTTTTGCTTTTCAGGGCCATAAAAAAACGCCCCGCACTCACTGAGTACGGGGCGTTTTTCATGTCGCAAGATCAAGCGAAGCTTGGGGTCTCGCTGCTTTCTTCCACCAGTTCCAGGGCGATGTTGTTCTGCGTGTTGATCTTGCGATACAGCGCAGCATCGGTTTCCAGAACCTTTTCACGGGCCGGGAAGATCTCGGCCAGTTTGGCCGCCCACTCACCCTTGGCCTTGGCCGGGAAGCATTTTTCGATCAGTTCCAGCATGATCGAAACAGTCACCGAAGCGCCTGGCGAAGCGCCGAGCAGGGCGGCGAGGGAGCCGTCTTTCGCCGCGACCAGTTCGGTACCGAATTGCAGGATGCCGCCCTTTTTCGGGTCTTTCTTGATGATCTGTACCCGTTGGCCGGCCACTTCCAAACGCCAGTCTTCGGCTTTCGCCTCAGGGTAGAAGCGACGCAGGGATTCCAGGCGCTGCTCCATCGATTGCATCACTTCGCTGACCAGGTACTTGGTCAGGTCCATGTTGTTTTTCGCCACTGCCAGCATCGGCCCGATGTTGCCGGCGCGAACCGACAGCGGCAGGTCCATGAAGGAACCGTGCTTGAGGAACTTGGTGGTGAAACCGGCGTATGGTCCGAACAGCAGGGATTTCTTGCCGTCGACCACGCGGGTATCCAGGTGCGGCACCGACATGGGTGGCGAACCCACCGCGGCCTGGCTGTAAACCTTGGCCTGGTGGTGCTTGACCACTTCCGGGTTATCGCAACGCAGCCACTGGCCACTGATCGGGAAGCCGCCGAAGCCTTTGCTTTCCTCGATGCCCGAAGCCTGCAGCAGCGGCAGGGCCGCGCCACCGGCGCCGAGGAAGACGAATTTGGCATCGACTTCACGGCTGTTGCCGCTGTTGACGTCCTTGATGCTGACGGTCCAGCCGGCGCCGTTACGCTTGAGGCCGGTCACGCGCTTGCAGTATTTGACCTGGGTGTCCGGTGCGCTGGTCAGGTGCTTGAGCAACTGATTGGTCAGGGCACCGAAGTTGACGTCGGTGCCGTTCATCACGCGGGTCGCAGCCAGGACTTCGTCCGGCGAACGGCCCGGCATCATCAGCGGCATCCACTCGGCCATCTTGGCCTTGTCTTCGGTGTATTCCATGTCGGCGAAGGCGTGGTGCTTGTGCAGCACGTTGAAGCGTTCCTTGAGGAACGACACGCCTTTGTCACCCTGGACGAAGCTCAGGTGCGGCACAGGGCTGATGAAGGACTTGCACGAGCCGAAGGTGCCTTTTTTGGTCAGGTACGACCAGAACTGCTTGGACACTTCGAACTGGGTATTGATGTGCACGGCTTTCTTGATGTCGACGCTGCCGTCGGCGGCCTGCGGCGTGTAGTTCAGCTCGCACAGGCCGGCGTGGCCGGTACCGGCGTTGTTCCACGGGTTGGAACTCTCCGCGGCCCCGGAATCCATCAACTCGACGACTTCCAGCTTGATCGTCGGGTCGAGTTCTTTGAGCAGTACTGCCAGGGTGGCACTCATGATGCCGGCCCCAACCAGAACTACGTCGACTGCTTCGTTATGCGCCATTTAACGCGTCTCCAAAATCTGCAGCACCAAATTGTCGGCATGGCTGCCAGGGAGTGGCGGGGCAGGTCAGTTGCGCCCCGGATAACCCATGGTCAGGTTCGTCATGTCCGAATCTTCGCAATTTTTCGCAACTTCGACGGATGCATGCGGCCTGGCTTCAAGAGTTGCATGAACTCATTTCAGCGCGTGGCTGGCAATTCGACTTATGGTCGAGACATCCGTTTTGTGCAACCAAATCCGTAGCGGACAGGCTTCAGGCTCCGATGTTCGAGATATCCCCGGTCCTGTGTCGTTGGGCTGTTACAGACGCTAATGGTGCATGTTCAGACGCAAAACTATTCATTTGCTCGCCACACTCTTGTGAAGTTGTGAAAACCCGTTTTTTTCACGCTCTTTTGAAGACGTGAACCTCAAAAAAGGGCTGTCCAGGCCTGGCACCGTGCCCGCAAAGGCAAAACAACGCGGTGGCCGAGCGTATGACAGCTCTGCAGATTCGCGAAAAGCGGGGTTTTGCCGGAAGAACAGGCAAGCGCGCCAACTTCACTCGATCTGTGTGGGCGGCTCTCTGTGGGCGATTTTGATGGCGAATGCAGGGCATTGCCGGTGTTGCGGGGCCCGATCAGGAGACGTCCTTATAATCGGGGGGAGATTGTATCGAAGAAATGCGGGCAGTTGGTCGAGTTTAATGACTTTTATTAGGCATCCGGTCAGATGCTCAACATCGCCTGGGCACGTGCGCGAGGTTGTTGCTCGATGACCCGGGCGCTGGCGGGCAGCGGCTGGTGCAACCAGTTGAGGCGGATTTCTTCGATTTCCACCCAGCCGTCACCCATTGGCTTGAGGCTGCACTGTTTGAAGGCCTGGCAGTGACCGTTGCGATCCAGCAGGGCGAAGCTGCGGTGCAGCGGACGTGGCGCGAACAACGAGATCAGATAACGCATGGCAAGTACCTTGTTGGGGACTGGTTTGAAGCTTGCCAGGCGGCCGTGACGCCAAGGTGTATGGGCGGTGAATAATCTGTGACAGGAACCGCATTCTCTCGGCTGGGTCAGACATTTGAGTATTCACTGTCGAGTGCTGGTTACCCGCAGTGGCCCACCGCTATACTGCCGGCCTGTTTGTGCCTGATTCTGGAGAAAAGAGCATGTTGCAACGCCTGTTGTTCGGTTTGATCACTGTGACCAGTTTGACCCTGGTTGGCTGCGCCCACAGCCCGCAACAACTGAGCCCGGAACCGAAGTTGACCACGCAGTTGGCCCCGGTCGGCCATGGCCAGCAAGTGGTGGTGCGCGTGGTTGACGGTCGTCCGTCGCCAACCCTCGGCACCCGTGGCGGCCTGTACCCGGAAACCAGCGCCATCACTGTACAACGCGAGCAGATCCTGCCGAAGTTGCAGGCCCAGGCTGAAGCCGCCGTGCGGCTGCTCGGCTTCACCCCGACCAGCAACGCGATGAATGCGCCGCAACTGACCGTGACCCTGACCGAGCTCAAGTACCAGTCGCCGAAAGAAGGCATGTACGTGACCGAGGCCACCATCGGCGCGACCTTCCGTTCCGACGTGCAGAGCGGCAACCGTCGTTACAGCGGCCGCTACGGCGCTTCGCTGGACCAGCGTTTCGGTATGGCGCCGAACCAGGAAACCAACACCAAGCTGGTCAGCGACGTGTTGAGCGACGCCTTGACTCGCCTGTTCAAGGACCCGACCGTGGGTCAGATCCTCGCCGAGTAAACTGTTCGGCTGATGTGAAAAAGCCCGGGCCAGTGATGGCGCCGGGCTTTTTCATGCCTGCAGGACGACGCTAATCCCCTGTAGGAGCTGCCGCAGGCTGCGATCTTTTGACTTTGATTTTTAAAACAACATCAAAAGATCGCAGCCTGCGGCAGCTCCTGCAGAGGACGATGTGGGTCAGGCGGCCTGGGAGTAGAAGTCGAGCACGCTCACGCCCGTCAGCAGATCAGTCTCCGGCAAATCCGCATGTTGATGCCCGCCGAGAGCGCAATACACCAGCCAGTGGCGATCCTGAACATTGAAGGCGAGACTGCCGACGAGGCTTTGTTGTTCGTCGGACGGGGTGATGAGGTACAGGCGATCCTGGTTTTCGGCGTGCAGCATGTCGCGTTCCATGTGTGTTTCGAGGCGCGCATGGTGGCCGATGTAAATGACGATGCCGTGACACAGGACAGCCATCGGTCGATTGTCAGGTTATTTGTCGCAAAGGGTAGGGCGGTGGCGGAGTGTTTCGGTAGAATCCGCGCCGCGGTCGTCGATCGGGCGCCTGCCACACTGATTCAGATCCGAGGTCTGTGATGTCGCTGCACTTGATGACGCTGTTTACCGCCCATCCCGCCAAATTGATCAACCTGCTGGCGCTGGCTCTGGCTTTCCCGGGCAGTTGGCTGCTGCATGCGACCCGCCGTCGTGAACAACGCGCCATGGCCAGCATCGCCGCTCAGCGCCAGGCCCAACCGAACGCCGAACCGATTCTGGATTGGGCGACCTTGCGCATGAACCGCTTTTTCTACCGCTTCGGTTTTGCCTGCCTCGGCCTGGCCCTGATCGTCTCCTGGATCAGCACGCGCTTCTGAAGTGAATGCAAAACCTTGTGGCGAGGGGATTTATCCCCGATGGCCTGCGCAGCAGGCCCATAATTATTCAGGCAGAATCCTGGGGTCGCTTCGCGACCCATCGGAGATAAATCCCCTCGCCACAGTGTGATTTGCCAACAGTTTTTACAACGGCAATCCAGCCTTCACCCGGTACTGATTACGCACCGGCGTCGCATATTGCAGCACCAGATACGGACGGTGCTCCTCAGGGCAGGCATCCAGACGGCTCTGCCATTCTTCCTGCGCCTTGGCCAGTTCATCGGCGGGGAACAGCTCGGCAGCCTTCGGCACGTTCAGTTGCGGATCGGCGTCGGCCCACTGCGCATATGCCAGGTAATGCACCGGGAACAGGCGATAACCACCGAGAATCTGCTTGTCCATCTCGACCGCCAATTGCTTGGTGTCTTCGAACAGCTCGGTGATCGGCGCGGCGAAGTTCACATGCACCCGGCCCTTGTAGCCCGTAATGCCCTTGGCAATGCTCACGTCATCCTCGCCCGGTGCCTTGGCGTAGGTGCCGGTGGTGGCGCGGATATACAGCTCGCGGGCCTTGGCCTGGTCGCACGGGTCGTATTCGTAACTGATCGACACCGGGGTCAGGTTCAGCGACTGGATCACTTCGCCGAACGGCTCGTCCTTGCGGCTCATGTGGAACATCTTGAGGATCGCCGACTCGGTACGGTCGTCGCCGTCCTTGGCCCGGCCTTCGGCCTGCGCGATCCAGATCGAGGCGCAATCGTTGCGGATCGAGTGGTTGATGTACGCCGACAGCAATTGATACGCCGCCATCTTCTCGCGGCGCCCGGTGATCGAACGGTGCACGATGAAGCTCTTGTTCAGGCGCATCAGATCGCTGACAAAGGGCTTTTGCAGCAGGTTGTCGCCGATTGCGATGCGCGGCGTCGGCAGGCCGGCGTGGTACACCGCATAGTTGACGAAGGCCGGGTCCATCACGATGTCGCGGTGGTTGGCGATAAACAGATAAGCGCTGCCGGACTTGAATTGCTCGACACCCGTGTAGGTCACGCCGTCGGTGGCGCGCTCGATGGTGTGGTCGACGTAGGACTCGATCTTGTCCTGCAACGTCGCCACCGAGGTCACGCTGGCGAACTCACGACGCAGCCGATGGGCTATAAGGGGTTTGAGCATCCAGCCGAAGGCACCGGCAAAACGCGGGAAGCGGAAGTGGGTGAGGATATCTAGAAACGCCTTGTCGCCGAGCAGTCTTGCCAGTACCACAGGTACTTCGCTGTCGTCGTAAGGTCGGATGGCATCGAATTCGCCCATCATGCTCTCTTGTTGGAAACGGCTAGGGTAAGTAAAGGTTTTGATCGAAAACCAACGGGGCACGGTCTGAAAAAGTAGCCAGACAAAAATAGCCCTGCAAATAGACCGGCGATTATACGCACAAGTCACCTGGGAGACCGCGATGCTGGAAAGCGCACTGTATGAATGTCCGTATTGTGGTGAAGAGGTCGAAACGATGGTGGACCTGTCCGCAGGCGATCAGACCTACATCGAGGACTGTGAGGTGTGTTGTCGACCGATCACGTTTGTCTTGCAGGTTCACGGCGAGGACTGGTTTCTGGAAGTGTTCAGTGAAAACGAATGAGGGGCGCCCATGCAGCGAATCTACGAGCCGGAAAACCTGATGGAAGGCGAGATGCTCAAGGGCATGCTCGCCAGCGAAGGCATCGAGGCGCATCTGGTGGGCCGGGATCTGCTCGGCGGCACGGGGGAGTTGCCGATTTTTGGCCTGCTGGGGTTGTCGGTCGATAACGATCATGCCGAATACGCCCGCGAGCTGATCACCGCGTACAATGCTGCGCTGCCGCTGCCCGGCGATGAACCGGAGAGCTTCCCCGGGACGCTGGTCTGTTAGGCTGACGTTCGTTTTATTGCTGAGTCGTGTTGCCCCATGTGTGGACGTTATGCCCTGTTTCGCTGGAACCGCGACTTCGCGGCCCTGCCCGGATTTCCCGCCGATCAGCAGGCGCAGTGGAATATTTCTCCCAATGATTCGGTGTTGATGCTGCGTGCCGAGGCCGACGGCCAGCGCACGCTGGCCCGCGCCCGTTGGGGGCTGACGCCGCCGTGGCTGACCGATCTGTCGAAAACCCCGGCGCATGCCCGGGCGGAAACCGTCGCCGAACAGCCGATGTTCCGTGAAGCACTGCGCCTGCGTCGTTGTCTGCTGCCGGCCAACGGTTTCTACGAATGGCGCGGCAATCTGCGCAAGCGCCCGTACTGGCTGACGCCCGGAGAGGGTTCGTCGTTGTTTTTCGCGGCGATCTGGGAGGCGTACCCGGTGCAGGAACAGGTGTGGCTGAGCACCGCGGTCATCACCCAGCCGGCGGCCAGTCAGCGCCGACCTTTGATACTTGATGAGGCGGGGCAGGCGGCCTGGCTCGATCCTGCGACGCCGTTGCATGTGCTGCAGGGCTTGCTCGCCAGTGAGCCGGCGGCGTTGCGCGAGCGGGTGCTGGCGAATCTGGTGAATGATCCGAAGCTCAATGGGCCGGAGTGTCTGACCCCGGGTTGATGTGAAAAGCGAAAAGATCGCAGCCTGCGGCAGCTCCTACAGGATTGGTGTAGGAGCTGCCGCAGGCTGCGATCTTTTGATCTTGCTGTTAAACCTTGAACTGATTGATCAACCGCCGCTGCTGCTCCGCCAGTTTGGTCAGGCCGGCACTCGCCGAACTCGACTCATCCGCACCGCCCGCCACCTCATTCGCTACCTGACCGATATTGATCACGTTGCGGTTGATGTCATCCGCCACGGCGCTTTGCTCTTCAGCGGCACTGGCGATCTGCGTGTTCATGTCATTGATCACCGACACCGCCTGAGTAATCGTCTCCAGCGCTTCAGCCGCTTTCGCCGCGTGCTGCACGCTTTCGTCGGTGCGGTTCTGGCTGTCCTCCATGACCCGCACCACGTCGCGGGTGCCCTGTTGCAGTTGCTGGATCATGCTCTGGATTTCTTCGGTGGCCTTCTGGGTCTTCTGCGCCAGATTGCGCACCTCGTCCGCCACCACGGCAAAGCCGCGCCCCTGTTCGCCGGCACGCGCCGCTTCGATCGCGGCGTTCAGTGCCAGCAGGTTGGTCTGCTCGGCGATCCCGCGTATGGCAGTCAGGATCGCGTTGATGTTTTCACTGTCCTTGGCCAGGGTTTGCACCACGCCCACGGCCTTGCCGATTTCCAGCGCCAGCGCACCAATCGAATTCGAGGTATCACGGACGATCTGCATGCCTTGGCCTGCGGCCTGATCCGCATGGCTGGCGGCTTGCGCCGCCTGGGTGGCGTTGCGCGCCACGTCTTGCGCAGTGGCGGTCATTTCCTGCACGGCCGTGGCGACCTGATCGATCTCGGCCATTTGTTTCTGAATGCCGATGTTGGTGCGAATGGCGATGTCGGCCGTGTGTTCGGAGGAATCGCTGACGCTCTGCACCGACGTCACCACCTGCGTGATCATCGCCTGCAATTTGGCGAGGAAGGTGTTGAAGCCTTTGGCAATCGAGCCGAGTTCATCGCTTCGATCACTGCTCAAGCGACGGGTCAGATCGCCTTCACCTTTGGCAATGTCGTCGAGCATGGCGACCATCTGCTTCAGGGGGCGGGCGATGCCGTGGCCCACCAGCCAGATCACCAGCAGGCCGATGCCGGCGATGATCAGACCGACCATGGCCATGCCGAAGGTATCGGATTTGCGCTGGGCCTCGAGATCGGCCTGAAGTTTCTGCAGATCGGCCATTACCGCGTTCAGCGGCAGCTGCAGCATCAGGGTCCAGCGCGCGTCGGTCTGGCCGATGCCGAATGGCAGGTACAACTCGATGCGGCCCTTGTCCTTGTTGACGGAGTAGGTGACTTCGCCGCGTTTGAGATTGGCCATGTTGGCAATCTGTTCGGCGTCGAGAATGTCGCTGACCTTTTCACCGAATTTGCTCGGGTCCTGGGTGTAGGCGACGATCCGCCCGTTGCCGCCGATCAGGGCCATTTGCCCGGCGCCGCTGTACAGCTTCTGGTTGGCGGCGAGAAGCATGTCCTGAATGAAGTTCACTGACAGGTCGGCGCCGACGATGCCCTGGAACGCGCCGTTGAGCATGATCGGTTCAATGAACGAGGCGAGCATGACGACTTTGTCGCCGACTTTGTACGGCGCCGGATCGATCACGCAGGGCTTTTTCGTCTCCTTGGAGCAGAGGTAGTACTCACTGGCGCGTACCCCGGTGGACAGGGTTTTCTGATCGTCGACATCGGCCAGTTTGTCCACGCCCAGACTGCCGTCGGTATTGCGGAACCACCACGGCAGGAAACGTCCATTGGCGGGATCGATACCGGTCACGGCGCTGCCGACGTAGGCCGCGTCATTGTGGTCCAGTGCGTTCTTTTCCCAGCCGATGTAGGTGCCGAGAATTTTCGGGTTCTGCTCGACGTTTTCCTTGATCAGGCTGATCAATTGCTCGCGGCTGATGTTCAGTCGCGGCTGGCCGTCGGCGCCCGGTGTGCCGAGCAGCGTGTTGACCCGCACCAGTCCGCCGGCGATCAGCAGCGGCGCTTCGAGTTCGCGCTGGATCTGGCTGACCTGGGTCTGCGCCAGCGAGGTCAGGCGCTGTTCGATGACTTGTTCGAATTGCGCCTGGGTGCGCTGTTGCACCATGTCTTGAGTGCGGGCGCCGGAAAACAGCGCGTACAGCACCAGCGCGGCGACCACGCTGAGGACGATGGCGCCGGCCAGGGCGGCGACGGAAAACTGGATCGACTTGAACTTCATGGGAGCTCCGCACGCGAGAGGACGTCTGCGCTGTTGTATCGGCAGCAGGCATGGCGCCATGAGCGTTGAGCGGAACAAAGGGCGGAGGATGTCGCAAATGGATCGGTGCGCGACGCAGCGGCAGCAGACTTGCCGGTTGCTGTGAATTTTTTACGACAACAGCGGTGGGAAACTTCCGAAAGACGCTGCAACACGTCTGTTGTATCTGGCGCCGATACAATTCACCCCCTAGGATACGCGGCAGGTTTTCAGGGAGCTTTTGAATGAACAAGACATTGGTTGTAAGTGCACTGAGCGCAGCGTTGTTGCTGGCCGGTTGTCAGTCGGTCAACACCACCAGCGGCGGAGCCGTGGGCGTGGAGCGCAAGCAGTACATGTTCAGCATGCTGTCCTCGCAAGAGGTCGACCAGATGTATGCCCAGTCCTATCAGAAGACCGTCGGCGAGGCGTCGAGCAAAGGCGTGCTGGACAAGACCAGCCCGGAGGCCAAGCGGGTTCAGGCAATTGCCAACCGGCTGATCGCTCAGGCGCCGAATTTCCGCCCGGATGCCGCGCAGTGGCAATGGGAAGTCAACCTGATCAAGAGCGATGAGCTCAACGCCAACTGCGGCCCTGGCGGCAAGATCATTTTCTACACCGGACTGATCGACAGCCTGAAGCTGACCGACGATGAAATCGCCGCAGTCATGGGCCACGAAATCGCCCACGCCCTGCGCGAGCACGGTCGTGAAGCGATGTCCAAGGCTTATGGGATCGAGATGGCCAAGCAGGGTGCCGGTGCACTGTTCGGTCTGGGCCAGGACAGCCTGGCGCTGGCCGACACCGTGGCCAACTACGGCATGACCTTGCCCAACAGCCGCGCCAATGAAAACGAAGCCGACCTGATCGGCCTCGAACTGGCCGCCCGCGCCGGCTACAACCCGAATGCCGCGATCACCTTGTGGAACAAGATGAGCAAGGCCTCGGAAGGCGCGCCGCCGGAATTCATGAGCACTCACCCGGCCTCGTCCAGCCGGATCGCTTCGTTGCAGGCGGCGATTCCGAAGGTAATGCCGTTGTACGAGAAAGCCCCGAAGTCCTGATAGGCATTCCGGGCAAGTCGAACCTGCTGCTGTAGTGAGGGGATTCATCCCCCGATGGGCTGCGAAGCAGCCCCAAAACCTATGACTGCGGTGTACCAGGTACACCGAGGTGGTCAGCTTTGGGGCGCTTCGCAGCCCATCGGGGATAAATCCCCTCACCACAGATTTTGTGGGGTTCAGTGGATAGGGTTAAACCCAGCCACTGCTCTGCATCGCCTTGTACACCGCAACAATCGCCAGAATGAAGAACGCCGAAGCCGCCAGGCGACGGATCAACGTCAGTGGCAATTTCTCCGCAGCAAAGTTACCCGCCAATACCACCGGCACGTTGGCAATCAGCATGCCTGCCGTGGTGCCGATAATCACCAGCCACAGCTCAGGGTATTGCGCCGCCAGCATCACAGTGGCGATCTGCGTCTTGTCACCGATTTCCGCGAGGAAGAACGCGATCAGCGTGGTCAGGAAGGGCCCGAACTTGCGCGCGGTGCTGGCTTCATCGTCATCCATCTTGTCCGGGACCAGCGTCCACAGTGCAGTGGCGGCGAAGCTCGCGGCAAGAATCCAGTGCAACACCGAGTCGGAGAAGAAGCTGCCGAACCAGGCGCCTACCGCACCGGCTGCTGCGTGGTTGGCCAGGGTCGCGGCGACGATACCGGCAATGATCGGCCAGGGTTTGCGAAAGCGAGCGGCGAGAATCAGCGCGAGCAGTTGCGTCTTGTCGCCGATTTCGGCCAAGGCAACGATTGCGGTGGGAACGAGTAACGAGTCCAGCATCAGGATTTTCCTAAGGGGCGGGTCGACACGGCTATGACACGTACAGCCTTCCCGCCCCGGGTAAGGTGTGCGTGTCATAGGTCTTGTCAAACCCTGCGATCCGTCTGGTGCGGACGCTGGGGTCGCATACGCCATGATCTGAGGATCAAGTATGTTGACGTATGCCGGACGAGCTTGGCGCTCGTGGGAGACTACTCCCCTAGGACGGAGCGGATTCTGCCTAGGCAGAATCCATTCGGCAAGTGCTAATTTTCAGCCGCGCTTGGCCCGGTAAATCCGGAAACCATTGCCTTCGGCCTTGATCGCGCACACGCCCAGATGCTCTTCGATCAATGGCTGATACTTCAGGAAGCTGTTCGCAACCAAGCGCAGTTCGCCGCCGTTTTTCAGATGTTTGGCTGCTTTTCGCAGCAAATTCTCAGTAGCGAAATAATCCGTATGCACCCCGACATGGAACGGCGGGTTGCTCAGAATCGCGTTCAAACCCATGGGTGCAGCATCGATGCCGTCACCGGTCAGCACTTCGGCTTCCAGACCGTTGGCCGCCAAAGTCAGACGACTGCTGGCGGCAGCGAAGGCATCGACGTCGAGCAGGGTCACCTGATTGTGCGGATAACGCCGTTTGACCGCCGCGCCCAAAACCCCGGCGCCACAACCGAAATCCAGCAGATGACCGCTCGGCAGTTTGTCCAGGTGTTCCAGCAGCAGGGCGCTGCCACGATCCAGCCGGCCATGACTGAATACACCGGGCAGGCTGATGACTTTAAGCGGGCCTTCGGCCAGTGGCAGCTCGTAAGTCTGCGCCAGGCTTTCCAGCGATTTGGCTTCCGGCGCATTGGCCACGGTCACTTGCCACAGTTGGCAATGGCGCGCGCTGTCGAGTTTGCGCGGCTTGCCGAACGGGTTGAGCTGCTTGGAAGCACCCTCGATTCCGCTGCGTTTTTCCCCGACCAGAAACACTTCGCGCCCGGGCAGACGTGCGGCCACCGCGTTGAGGATGTAGTCGGTCAGGTCCTTGGACTTGGGCAAAAACACCACCGCGCTGTCGAACGCGCGCTCCGGCACGTTTACGCCGAAATGGCTGCGGCCTTCGAAACGAGCATCAAGTGCGGCTTGATCGCCGGCGTGCCAGCACCAGCCGAACGCATTCGGCAAACGCCCGAGCAAATCGTCGGCGGGCAAACCGGCCAGTAACAGCGAACCCTGGAATAACTCGGCCTGACGAAGCAGTACTTCACTGCGCGGATCCATAACTGCTCCTTGGAAAAAAAGTGCCGCAGTTTATCAACTGACGACCCGCAGCGCTGTACCGCTGAAGAACGCCTGGGCGTTTTCGGTCAATTGGCCAACGATACGCTGCCGTGCTTCGCGACTGCCCCAGGCGTTGTGCGGAGTGACGATCAGCCGTGGAATATCGCCCGCCAGCAGCGGGTTGCCGTTGACCGGCGGTTCGACACTGAGCACATCGGTCGCCGCACCGCCGAGGTGACCGTTGCGCAGGGCATCGGCCAAGGCTTGCTCGTCGATCAAACCACCGCGAGCGGTGTTGACCACAAAGGCACCGGGTTTCATCGCCGCCAGCTCGCGGGCGCCGATGACGTGTCGGGTGTGTTCATTAAGCGGGCAGTGCAACGTCAGGGCGTCGATCTGCGGCAGCAGTTCGTCCAGGGGCAGACGATCCGGGCGTGCCGGGCGGCCGGGAATCTGCCCGAGCAATACGCGCATGCCGAACGCTTCCGCCAGCCTTGCGACCGCGCCGCCGAGCTCGCCATGACCGAGCAGACCGAGGGTTTTGCCCTCCAGTTCGACGATCGGGTAGTCCAGCAGGCAGAACTGTCTGGCTTGCTGCCAGCGACCGTCGCCAACGGCTTTTTGATAATCGGTCAGGCGGGTGGCGAGGTTGAGCAGCAACATGATCGTGTGTTGCGCCACCGACGGCGTGCCGTAACCCTGACAGTTGCACACGGTAATGCCGTGGGCGCGGGCCGCGTCCAGATCGACGTTGTTGGTGCCGGTGGCGGTGATCAGGATCAGTTGCAGATCTGGATTCGCGGCCATCGCGGCGGCGTCGATGCGGATCTTGTTGGTGATCGCCACGCAGGCACCGTGCAGGCGCTCGGCGACTTGTTCCGGTGCGGTCTGGGCGAACAGTTGCAGGTCGCTGAAGCAGGTGCGCAAGGGGCTGAGGTCAAGATCGCCGAGATCCAGAGACGGGTGATCGAGGAATACGGCGCGGCGCGGGTTCGTCATCAACTGTACCTTTTGTGCTTGGAACGGAAGGCGTAATCTGCCGAGCCTACCAGATGAAACAATTGGTTACTCAGCCAGAGGCAGGCGCCTTCCCTGTGGCGAGGGAGCTTGCTCCCGCTGGGCTGCGAAGCAGACCCAGACCCATTCACCGTACTGTGTCAGGCACACCGGTGTTTCAGGTTACGGCTGCTGCGCAGCCGAGCGGGAGCAAGCTCCCTCGCCACAGGGTTTGAGCCAGCTGATGAATTGTTTTTACTCATTAAAGAGGAGCCCCCATGTACTGGACCGAGTTCTTGACCGTTGCCCTGATCCACCTGCTGGCCGTGGCCAGCCCCGGACCGGACTTTGCCGTGGTGGTGCGCGAGAGCGTGACCCATGGTCGTCGCGCCGGCACCTGGACCGCGCTGGGTGTGGGCACGGCGATTTTCCTGCATGTGGGGTATTCGCTGCTGGGCATCGGCCTGATCGTGTCGCAGTCGATCGTGTTGTTCAACGCCTTGAAGTGGGCCGCGGCCGCTTACCTGCTGTACATCGGTTTCAAAGCCTTGCGCGCGCAGCCGACGAAAACCGTTACCGATGACCTGCACAAGGAAGCTGGCGTGCGTACCGCGCGCGGCGCCTTCACTTCGGGCTTCGTCACCAATGGCCTGAACCCGAAAGCCACGCTGTTTTTTCTCTCACTGTTCACCGTGGTGATCAACCCGCACACCCCGCTGGCAGTGCAGGCCGGGTACGGGGTTTACCTGGCGGTGGCGACTGCGACCTGGTTCTGTCTGGTGGCGATGCTGTTCAGCCAGCAACGCGTACGCGCCGGTTTCGCCCGCATGGGCCACTGGTTCGACCGCACCATGGGTGCGGTACTGATCGCGATCGGCGTGAAACTGGCGTTCACCGAGATGCATTGATCAACACTCACTGTAGGAGCTGCCGCAGGCTGCGATCTTTTGATCTTCTAAAAGCAGAATCAAAAGATCGCAGCCTCGTTTCACTCGACAGCTCCTACACGAGTTCGCTCAGCTTGCTCAGGGTTTGCAGATAATCCCGAGGATTCTCCCCGAGCAAACGGCGAAACATCGCGCTGAACGCCCGCGCGCTGCCGTACCCCAGGTCCCGCGCCACGCGCTGCACGCTGTCCCCGGCTAGCAGGCGCGGCAGCGCTTCCATCAGGCGCAGTTGCTGGCGCCAGGCGTTGAAACTCATCTTCAATTGTCGCTGGAACAGCCGCGCCAGAGTGCGTGAGCTGGCGCCGACCTGTTGCGCCCAGTCTTCCAGGGTGTTGGGGTGATCCGGGGTGTCCAGCAACGCCAGACAGATGTTCTGCAGGCGTCGGTCGGTGGGCATTGGAATGTGCAGCGGCAGGTTTTCCAGGCTGGCGAGCTCTTCCAGCATCAACTGCTGGATCAGCGGATTGTCCGCGTGCGGCGGGCCTTGTACGGCGCGCAGGATCAGCTCGCGCAGTAACGGCGTCACCGCCAGCACGCAGCACTGTTGCAGGCTGGCCGGTGACAGCTCGGGGGCAATGAACAGCGAGCGCATCTGCACATCGCCGGACATGAAGATTTCGTGCGCGACTTGCGGTGGAATCCATACCGCGCGGCTTGGCGGAATCACCCAGGCACCGAGGGCGGTGACCACCCGCATGATCCCTCTGACGGCATACAGCAACTGCGCCTCGCGGTGCAGGTGCAGCGGCTGGTGCGCGCCGTCCAGATAATCCCGGGGATAGGCACTCACCGGGCCGTGTTCGAAGTGGCTGATCAACATGTCGGATTCGATGACCTGGTTGGCAGGTATGCGCTTTTTCGCCAACTTAGCATAAAGCCGCTGACAACCATTCGCCCATAACAAACTAAAGCGTGCCGCCATGAACCAATCCCGAAACGTGATCCGCTACGTCAATGCTGCCCATGTGATCGATCACATGTTCATGCTGATTTTCCCCGCCGCCGTGCTCGGCATGACCCAGGCCTTTGGTCTCGATTACGCCGCGCTGATCGGTCTGTCCCTGGGTGGGTTCATTGCCTTTGGCGCCTGCTCGTTACCCGCCGGCTGGCTGGGCGATCACTGGAGCCGGCGGCAGATGATGCTGGTGTTTTTCTTCGGCATCGGCGCCTCGGCAATCTTCACCGGGCTGAGCACCAGCCCGACGATGCTGGTGATCGGGTTGACCTTGATCGGAATTTTCGCCGCGATCTACCACCCTGTGGGCACCGCGATGCTGGTGGCCTACGCGCAGAATCGCGGGCGGGAGATCGGCATCAATGGCATGTGGGGCAACCTCGGCGTGGCGTTCTCGGCGCTGGTCACCGGTTTGCTGGTGGCGCAGTTCGGCTGGCGTTCGGCCTTTGTGTTACCGGGCGTGGTGGCGATCATGCTGGGAATCGGCTTTGCCGTGCAGGTGCGCGAAGAGCCGATCCCGCAGCGTCCGCACACCGCACTGAAGGGCGCTGCCGGGCAGCGGATTTCGATGTTCATGGTGTTTGGTGTGCTGGCACTGGCGACGGCCACCGGCGGTGTGGTGTTCAACGCCACCACCATGACCTACCCGAAGCTGTTTCAGGAACGTCTGCATGACTTGTTCGCCTCGCCGCAAACCCTCGGCGTGGTGGTCAGCCTGGCGTATGCCTTTGGTGCAGTGGCGCAGTTGAGCATCGGCCAGGTGTTGCACCGAGTCAGCCTGAAATGGCCGTTTATTGTGTTGACGCTGTTTCAGGCGCCGCTGTTGTACGCCATGGCGTATGTCGATGGCTGGGCAGTGATCGTGCTCGGTGCGGCGTTCATGTTCGTGGTGTTCGGTCAGGTCACGGTGAACGACTCGATGGTCGCCAATTTTGTCGCGCCGCAGTGGCAGTCACGGGTCTTCGCCCTGCGTTACTGCCTGTCGTTCGGCGCCAGTGCGACGGCGATTCCGCTGATTGCCTATGTCGAGCCGCGTCATGGTTTCGCAGGGCTTTACTTGATTCTGGCGGGTTTCGGCGCATTGACCTTCCTTGCTGCGCTGGTTTTCCCACGGACGCCTTCCGAAGCGGCTGTAGGGCAAACGGCCTGATCGGCGCTGAAATACCGGCAAATGCTGGCGCAAAGCTAGCATTTGTACGGCTGTGCAAATCATTCCTTCGGCTGATTTGGCTGGGGTATAACGGCTCTAGAGTAATGCTCTCTACGCCAACACCGTGCAGCCAGAAAAGGGATTCATATGTTGCAGACTCGCGTCATTCCCCCGGCCGATGGGGCCTACCAGTATCCATTGCTGATCAAGCGGTTGCTGATGTCCGGCGCCCGTTACGAGAAAACCCGCGAGATCATCTACCGTGACCAGTTGCGTTACAGCTATCCGACCCTGATCGAGCGGGTTGCGCGGCTGGCCAACGTGTTGACGGCGGCCGGGGTGAAGGCGGGGGACACCGTGGCGGTGATGGACTGGGACAGCCATCGCTACCTGGAATGCATGTTCGCCATCCCGATGATCGGCGCGGTGATTCACACCATCAACGTACGGCTGTCGCCGGAGCAGATCCTCTACACCATGAACCATGCCGAGGACCGCTTCGTGCTGGTCAACAGCGAGTTCGTCGGACTGTATCAGGCCATCGCGCCGCACCTGACCACGGTGGAGAAAACCCTGCTGCTGACCGATCTGCCGGAAAAGACCGCCGAGCTGCCGAATCTGGTCGGCGAGTACGAGCAACTGCTGGCCGCCGCCAGTGCGCACTACGGCTTTCAGGATTTCGACGAGAACTCCGTCGCCACCACGTTCTACACCACCGGTACTACCGGCAATCCGAAGGGCGTGTACTTCACCCATCGGCAACTGGTGCTGCACACCATGGGCGTGTCGACGATCATGGGCGCGATCGACAGCGTGCGCCTGCTCGGCACCAACGACGTGTACATGCCGATCACGCCGATGTTCCATGTGCATGCCTGGGGTTTGCCGTACGTGGCGACGATGCTCGGGCTCAAGCAGGTTTATCCGGGGCGTTACGACCCGGAGTTCCTGGTCGAGCTGTGGCGCAAGGAGAAGGTCACGTTCTCCCACTGCGTGCCGACCATCCTGCAAATGCTGCTCAACGCCAAAGGCGCGCAGGGCACCGATTTCGGCGGCTGGAAAATCGTCATCGGCGGCAGTGCGCTCAATCGCACGCTGTATGAAACCGCCAAGGCCCGGGGCATTCAGTTGACGGCGGCGTACGGCATGTCGGAGACCGGGCCGCTGGTCTCTTGTGCGCACCTCAACGATGAATTGATGGCCGGCACCGAAGATGAGCGCACCACTTACCGGATCAAGGCTGGTGTGCCCGGGCCGCTGGTGGAAGCGGCGATCGTCGACGCCGAGGGCAACTTTCTCCCCGCCGATGGCGAAACCCAGGGCGAGCTGGTGCTACGCGCGCCGTGGCTGACCGAAGGCTATTTCAACGAGCCGCAGAAAGGCGCCGAACTGTGGGCCGGCGGGTGGCTGCACACCGGCGATGTGGCAACGCTCGACAGCATGGGCGTGATCGACATCCGTGACCGTATCAAGGACGTGATCAAGACCGGCGGCGAGTGGATCTCTTCGCTGGACCTTGAAGACCTGATCAGCCGTCATGTGGCGGTACGTGAAGTAGCAGTGGTGGGCATCGCCGATCCGCAGTGGGGCGAACGGCCGTTTGCGCTGCTGGTGATCCGCGAAGGGCACGAGATCGGCGCGCGCGAGCTCAAGGAACACCTCAAGCCGTTCGTGGAATTGGGGCACTTGAGCAAGTGGGCGATTCCGAGCCAGATCGCCCTTGTTACGGAAATTCCCAAGACCAGTGTCGGCAAGCTCGACAAGAAGCGCATTCGCCTCGACATCACCGAATGGCAGGCCAACAACAGCACCTTCCTCTCGACACTTTGAGTGTCTGCTGGCGCGCCGAAAACGGCGCGCCAGACCCACCAAGCAAGCGCTTGGCTTGTTAAATCGAAAAAATCAGCCATCCTTGCCGGGCCGACATCTGTCGGACTGGCGAAAGGACTGTTCCAGAGTGGCCGGCAGCTGCAAATCACACTTTAGAGGGATCAAGCGATACCCGCCTGCTGGCTATAGTCCGCTCAAGGATTTTTAAGAACGGGGCACACGCACGACACGGGGCGATGCAACTTTGGAGTGACGTCGGGCGGCTACTGGCTCCCGGTCTTCCAGGCGTTTTTAAAAGTACTCAATGCCATAACAATAATGCACATGGAGTAGCGTCGATGACATCAGTAAACCAGTTCTGGCGCCGGGCTAAACTGCCTCTGGCCGTCAGTCTTGCCTCTACGCTCGCCGGGCCCGCATTCGGCGTCAGTTTCAACGTCGGTGAAATCGAAGGTCAGTTCGACTCTTCGCTCTCCCTGGGCATGAGTATTTCGACTCAGCAGCCGAACAAGGACCTTATTGGTGTCAACAACGGCGGCAAGGGCCTGTTCCAGACCTCCGACAACGGCCACCTGAACTTCAAGAGCGGGCAAGCCTTCTCGAAGATCTTCAAAGGCATCCATGATCTCGAATTGAAATACGGCGACACCGGGGTCTTCGTCCGGGGCAAATACTGGTACGACTTCGCGCTGCAGAACCAGGACCTGGAATACAAGGACGTCAGCAACCACAACCGCGATGTGGCGGCGCGTTCTTCCGGCGGGCAGATCCTCGACGCCTTCGTTTACCACAACTACTCGATTGCCGATGAGCCAGGTTCGGTGCGCCTGGGCAAGCAGGTAGTGAACTGGGGCGAAAGTACCTTCATCGGCGGTGGCATCAACTCGATCAACCCGATCGACGTGTCCGCGTTTCGTCGTCCGGGTGCCGAGATCAAGGAAGGTCTGATCCCGGTCAACATGTTCTATGTGTCGCAGAACCTCACCGAAAACCTTTCGGCCGAAGGTTTCTATCAGATCGACTGGCAGAAGACCGTCACCGACAACTGCGGCACGTTCTTCTCGCAGCCGGACATCGTCACTACCGGTTGCGACGACAACCTGCGGGTATTGAACAAGCGCTCGACCATCCCGGCCATCGCGCTCGGCCCGTTGGCAGGCGCGGGTGTCGACGTCAACGAAGAGGGTGTGCTGGTGCGCCGTTCGCCTAATCGCAATGCGCGTGACAGCGGACAGTGGGGCGTTTCCGCCAAGTACATGTTCGACCCACTGGCCACCGAGTTCGGTGCCTACTTCATGAACTATCACAGCCGCGCGCCGATCTTCAGCGCCACCGGCGCGCCACAGTCGATCTATAACGGCGTGGCGGCATTGCCGGGGCCATTCCGGGCGCTGGGGCCACTGGTGGTCGCGGGCAACTCGGAATACTTCATCGAATACCCTGAAGACATTCGCCTCTACGGTCTGAGCTTCTCCACCACCCTGCCTACCGGTACGGCGTGGAGCGGTGAGGTCAGCTACCGGCCGAATGCGCCGGTACAGTTGAACTCCACCGACATCCTGTTCGCCGGCGTGCGTCCGCTGGGTGGTGCGTTGAGCAATGCATCGGTCCTCAACGGCGTGCCGGGCCAGGACCTGCACGGTTACAACCGCAAAGAGATCACCCAACTGCAAACCACCCTGACGCACTTCTTCGATCAGGTGATGGGCGCCAACCGCCTGACCCTGGTGGGTGAGGTCGGCGTGACCCACGTCGGTGGCCTGGAGAGCAGATCCGAAGCCCGCTACGGCCGCGACCCGGTGTTCGGCCCGGGTGAGTTGCCTGCCACTGGCGGTCTGAACACCTGCTCGCAGATCCTCAACACCTCGACCATCAACGGTGCCGGTCCGGGGGCGTCGCGCGATAACGTGTCCAGCAACTGCAACAACGACGGTTTCACCACCTCGACCTCGTGGGGCTATCGCGCTCGTGCGATCTGGGATTACAGCGACGTGTTCGCCGGTGTGAACCTCAAGCCGAACGTGGCCTGGTCGCATGACGTGAAAGGCTACTCGCCAGGCCCTGGCGGCAACTTCGAGGAAGGTCGCAAGGCGATCAGCCTCGGTCTGGATGCCGAATACCAGAACACCTACACGGCGAGCCTGGCCTACACCAACTTCTTTGGCGGCGACTACACGACCGTGGACGATCGTGACTTCGTTGCCCTCAGTGTTGGCGTGAACTTCTAAGCACAGTTTTTTCAGGACGAACACACATATGAAAATAACAAAGAGTCTGTTCCAAGCCGGTGTTCTGGGGCTGTCGCTGCTCGCGACCAGCGTCATGGCGGCCGTTCCCGCCGCCGAAGCCGACAAACTGGGCAAGAGCCTGACGCCGATGGGCGCTGAAATGGCCGGTAACGCCGACGGTTCGATTCCGGCCTGGAAACCGCTGCCGAAAAATGCCGGTACCGTCGACAGCAAGGGTTTCCTGTCCGACCCGTTCGGCAGTGAAAAACCGCTGTTCACCATCACCGCGCAGAACGTCGAGCAGTACAAGGCCAAGCTTGCTCCGGGCCAGTACGCAATGTTCAAGCGCTACCCGGATACCTTCAAGATGCCGGTGTACCCGTCCCATCGCGGCTCGACCGTGCCGGATGACGTGTTTGCCGCGATCAAGAAGAACGCCACCACCACCAATCTGGTTGCCGGCGGTAACGGTCTGGAAAACTTCGACACTGCCGTGCCGTTCCCGATTCCGAAAAGCGGTCTGGAGGTGATCTGGAACCACATCACCCGCTATCGCGGTGGCAGCGTGACCCGTCTGGTCACCCAGGCCACGCCGCAAACCAACGGCTCGTTCAGCCTGGTGTATTTCCAGGACCAGTTCGTGTTCCGCGACAAGATGAAGGATTACGATCCGGCCAACCCGGGCAACATCCTGTTCTACTTCAAGCAGAAAGTGACCGCGCCGGCACGTCTGGCCGGTACCGTGCTGCTGGTGCACGAAACCCTCGACCAGGTGAAGGAACCGCGCAAGGCCTGGGTTTACGCCACTGGCCAGCGCCGTGTACGTCAGGCACCGCAAGTGTCCTATGACGGTCCGGGTACTGCCGCGGATGGTCTGCGCACTTCCGACAACCTCGACATGTACAACGGTGCGCCGGATCGCTACGACTGGGCGCTGGAAGGCAAGAAAGAGATGTACATCGCCTCCAACAGCTACAAGATCGACTCGCCGACCCTCAAGTACGCCGACATCATCAAGGCCGGTCACATCAATCAGGATCTGACCCGTTACGAGCTGCGTCGGGTCTGGCACGTGGTCGCTACCCTGAAACCGGGTCAGCGCCACATCTATGCCAAACGTGACTTCTACATCGACGAAGACACCTGGCAGGCAGCGGTCATCGACCATTACGACGGTCGCGGTCAGCTGTGGCGTGTGGCCGAGGCGCATGCCGAGGATTACTACGACAAGCAAGTGCCGTGGTACGCGCTGGAAGCCCTGTACGACCTGCAATCGGGCCGTTACCTGGCACTGGGCATGAAGAACGAAGAGAAATCAGCGTATGACTTCGGCTTCTCTGCCACCAAGAGCGAATTCCAGCCGGGCAACCTGGGCCAGGACGGTATCCGCTAAGCTTTGACCCGAGGCCGCATCCTCGAAAAAACGCCCCGACTGGTTCGGGGCGTTTTTTTTCGTCGCGATTTTGTGCACGAGCGCCTGCTGGCTCGTAGTCTTTTTGTAGCCATTTGTAGCAATAACCTTCAAACCCTCTACGTTTACCGCTAGTCTGCGGACATCTGCTACGCCGCCAACAGCCATTCAAACAAGAGCCGGCCATGACTGATCTGTCCCCGCTTCCGGATCCTGCAAGCGCTGCCGTCGCGACACTGGACGGGCGTTTTTTTCGCCCGCCACTGCCCGACGGATACGTTTTGCGACCGCGTCTGTGTGAGCGCCTGAGTGCGGGGCTTGCGGGGCGCCTGTTGCTGGTCTGTGCGCCGGCAGGTTTCGGCAAAAGCTCGCTGGCGGTGGAGTTCTGTCAGAGCCTGCCGGCGCACTGGCGAAGCCTCTGGTTGGGCCTGAGCCCGCGGGATAACGATCCGGGACGTTTTCTCGAGCGTTTGCTGGAAGGGTTGCAGGACTACTTTCCGAACCTGGGCAGTCGCGCGCTGGGCCTGTTGAAGATGCGCCAGCGCCATCAACCGTTTGCCTTCGAAGAATGGCTCGACGGCTTGCTCGATGAGCTGGCGCTGCAACTGCAGCCAACGGCGCCACTGTTGCTGGTGCTCGATGATTACCATCTCGCCCAAGGCCCGGTGCTCGACCGCTGCCTGCAGTTTTTCCTCAATCACTTGCCCGATGGCTTGCTGGTCATGGTCACCAGTCGGCAGCGCCCGGACTGGCATCTGGCGCGCCTGCGCCTGTCGCGGCAACTGCTGGAACTGCACGAGCAGGATCTGCGACTGACCCATGACGAAGCACTGACCCTGCTTGATCGTCACAGCAGTTCATTGCGCGGTGAAGCCCTGGAAAACTTGATCCAGCGCAGCGAAGGCTGGGTGGCCGGGCTGCGTTTCTGGTTGTTGGCGGCATCTGAAGCCGGCAGTGAGGCCGCGTTACCGCAAGCGCTGAACGGCGGGGAGGGGCTGATTCGCGACTATCTGCTGGAGGAAGTCATCGATTGCCTGCCCGCCGAGGTCCAGGCATTTCTCTACGACACCGCGCCTCAGGAACGCTTTTGCAGCGAACTGTGCGACGCGGTGCGTGAAGCCCACGACAGCGCCGAAATCCTGCGGTTTCTGCTGGCGCATCAGGTGTTCCTGGTGCCGCTGGACGAGCACGGTCACTGGTATCGCTATCACCATCTGTTTTCCGATCTGCTGCGCAGCCGGCCCGTGACCCAGACGCTGGTGCCGGCGGCGACCCTGCATCTGCGCGCCTGCCGCTGGTTCAATGCTCAAGGGCTGCTCGACGAAGCGGTGGAGCAGGCCTTGCGCGCCGGCCATCTGGATGTGGCGGCGAACCTGGTGCAGAACCTGTCCGAGGAACAACTGCTCGCCGAGCAGAATATCGGCATGCTGCTGCGCTGGAAGATGGACTTGCCCGACAGCCTGTTGATCAGTACACCCCGCTTGATCGTTCTGTACAGCTGGGCGCTGGGGCTGGCCTGTCAGCTGGATGCCGCTGAAGAGCTGGCCAGTCATTTGAGTCGCTTCCTGCCCGCGCCTTCGGCCTCTGCGCAGAAGTCGATGCTTGCACAATGGCTGGCGCTCAGCGGGATCATCGCTCGTGGGCGTGGTCATCGTGAATTGACTCAACGCTATTGCAGCGAAGCGCTGGAAAGCCTGCCGGTAAAACGTTACGGGCAACGTCTGATGTGCCTGTCGACCTTGTCCAATCTGGCGATCGCCGACGGCGACCTGTGGCGCGCCCGGGGCCTGAATCGCGAATCCCTCGAACTGGCGCAGCGGGTCGGCAATCCGTTGTTCGAAGCCTTGGCGCATTACGACCGGGCGCGGGTACTGCAGTCGCGAGGGGAAATACTGCGCGCGCTGGATGAGGTGCATCAGGGCCTGGAACGGTTGCGTGGACTGTCCCCGCAACGTCTGTATGCGGTGCGTGCGCGGCTGACGCTGTACGAAGGTTTTCTGTTGTCCATGCGCCTGCAACCCCAGCAGGCCCGGGCTCGATTGCTGAGCGGTCTGGCCGAAGCGCGGGCCTGCCGCGATATCAGTGTGTTGATCGGCCACTGCGTGATCGCTCGTCTGGACGGCAGCTTAGGCGAGTTTGCCAGGGCCTTTGCCGAACTCGCCGAAGTCGAGCGCCTGATGCATATCTGGGATGTGCCGCCGATCTACTACCTGGCGATGATCACCCTGGTCAAATGCGAACTGTGGCTGGTGCAGGGCCGTACCGATCTGGCCGAGGCCTGGCTGGCGCATCTTGGTCAGACCTATACCGGCGAGCGTGCAGCGGCGCCACCGGAATTTCATCCTCAATTGCCATTGCATGTCGAACTGCAGCAAGCGCTGCTCGATGTGATTCAAGGGCAGCCGATGCTCGCCGAAGGACGGTTGAATGTGCTGTTGGAAAGCGGTCAGCAAACCGGTCGACAGTTGCTGTGTGTGATGGCGCTGGCGCAGAAGGTCGCCTTGTTGCTGGGCACTGGCCGCGAACCGGAAGCACGCAAAGTATTGAGTCAGGCGCTGGAAGCGGCGGCGGGTGGCGTGATACAGCCGTTTGACGCACTGATCCGAGAATATCCGGACTGGTTGCGCAGCCAATTGCATGCTTCGCCGGCATTGGCAGGACAACCGTTACTGGCGCATTTTCCGCTGGTGGCGACTCGGCCAGTGGTCGAGTCCACCGCAGCCGAACAACTCAGCAGCCGGGAGCTGGCGGTACTGCGTTTGATTGCCCAAGGCTGTTCCAATCAGGAAATCAGCGAGCAACTGTTCATTTCACTGCACACCGTGAAAACCCATGCGAGCCATATCAACAGCAAGCTGGGGGTCGAGCGGCGTACGCAGGCGGTGGCGCGGGCCAAGGCATTGGGTGTGTTGACCTAGCCCACTGACTTGGATAGCCCCAACAAAAACGCCCCGAATTATCGGGGCGTTTTTGTTGGGGATCGCGACCTGCGACCAGGTCGGTTACGGTTGTATCAGGCCACCAGATCGTTGGCGCTGAAACTGTTTACACCCACCAGTTGGATCTCGAAGTCCGCACCGGCGTTGCCGCTGACGTTACCGGACAGCACGTGGTCGACGAAGCGCAGTTGGCCTGCGCCGGTGAAATCGCCCGCACCAATAAAGGTGAAGCCGTTGAAGCCAGCAGTCAGCAAGTTGGCATCAAACTTCGTCAGGTCGATCTTGTCGCCTTGCGCGCTGTTGAAGTCAGTGATGACGTCGCGCAGATTGCCAGTACCGGTTTCGTTCCAGGCGTTGAACACGAAGGTGTCAGCACCTGAACCACCCGTCAACGTATCGGTGCCCAGACCGCCGATGAGAAAGTCATTGCCGGCTCCGCCGTTGAGCAGGTTGTTGCCGTCGTTGCCTGTCAATGCGTTGTTCAGGGCGTTGCCGGTACCGTTGAGGTTGCTGCTGCCTGTCAGTTCGAGATTTTCCAGGTTGTCACCCAGAGTCCAGTTCACCGACGACCGTACGGTATCTATTTCACTGGCCAGAGTGCTGGTTTCGATGACCGTGTCGCCGGCGTTGTCGACGATGTAGGTGTCGTTGCCCAGACCGCCGATCATGGTATCGGCGCCCAGGCCGCCATCGAGGGTGTTGTTGCCATCGTTGCCGGTCATGCGGTTGTTCAGCTCGTTGCCGGTACCGTTGAGGTTGCTGCTGCCTGTCAGTTCGAGATTTTCCAGGTTGTCACCCAGAGTCCAGTTCACCGACGACCGTACGGTCTCTATTTCACTGGCCAGAGTGCTGGATTCGATGACCGTGTCGCCGGCGTGGTCGACGATGTAGGTGTCGTTGCCCAGCCCGCCGATCATGGTATCGGCGCCCAGGCCGCCATCGAGGGTGTTGTTGCCATCGTTGCCGGTCATGCGGTTGTTCAGCTCGTTGCCGGTCCCGTTGAGGTTGGCAGTGCCGGTGAGCAGCACGTTCTCGACATTGGCGCCGAGGGTGTAGTCGATGGAGGCGAAGACCCGGTCGATTTCGGTCAGCGAGGTGCCGGTCTCGACAACCACGTCACCGATGTTGTCAACGTAGTAGGTGTCGTTGCCGGCGCCACCGATCATGGTATCGGCGCCGGCCATACCGTTGAGGGTATTATTCAGATCGTTGCCGGTCAGCTTGTCGTTGAAAGCCGAGCCAATGGCGTTCTCGATCTTGGCACCAATCGCGATCCCGAGTCCGTCATTGATCAAAGTGTTGGTGTTGAGGTCGGTGAAGGCTTTGCCGATCTGACTGTAGGCGCCCTCATTCAAATTGATGTTGACGGCTGCGAGCTGGTTGCTGCCATCAATGGTGTCATTGCCACCTGCATCCCAGATCGTCTCGAAGACGGACTGGTTGGCATCCCATTTGTAAACGTTGTCGCCGGTTTGCCAAAGCATGTTGGCGCCATACAGGCTTTGCATCGCAATGATGTCCAGCACCATTGGCGTCGTTGGCTGATAGGAGTAGTTGCTGTTGTAGCTCATCACGGTGAAGTGAACGTCATCAAACGACGGATCGAGCAATTGTTTGTTGGCTGCACTTGTATCGAAAGGATGCTTGAGGCCCAGGGCATGTCCGATTTCATGCACAAACGTCAGGTAGTCGTAGGTGCCCTTGACCGGATTCGGATCATCGGTAGCCATCCCGACCCATACATCGCCCGCAGCAGGCAGGTTGTCAGGAAAGTAAGCCCAAGCCGCCGTTTTGTTGTCCATCAATCGATAGCCGCCGAAGCGCAGATCACCCACAGTGCCCAGGTTATCGCTGGTGAGGGTGAAATTGATGTTGGCAACGGCGCTCCACGCCCCCAGGGCTCCGATAATCGAAGTCTTCTGCGC
The DNA here is from genome assembly GCF_022368695.1 of Pseudomonas sp. Y5-11. Taxonomy (NCBI): domain Bacteria; kingdom Pseudomonadati; phylum Pseudomonadota; class Gammaproteobacteria; order Pseudomonadales; family Pseudomonadaceae; genus Pseudomonas; species Pseudomonas sp. Y5-11. The sequence goes on along the minus strand of NZ_CP058974.1, from coordinate 6,043,969 downwards.
GGTCGTCAGTTCATACAGTGCGTTGTATTCATTCTTAGGGCTGTAATTGGTGGCGAAATACGAAGTCCCCGGAGCCATGAAGCTATAGCTGAGGTTAGTCGCCCCGAAAGGATTCCAGTCGGATCCGAGCCAGAATTTACCGGCGATAAGGCTGTCGACGAGCGCGTTGCCAGTCAGTGAAGCGGGAAACGTAAAGGAGTACGTCAAGGGCGTAGGCATGCGTGGATTTCCTGAGTGCGCTGCGGCCCTTCCTGAATGCGACCGCTACAAAAAATGCGATTTTGCACCAGAAACAATACATTTGACATCATTGAGCCATCATTTTTCGGATTGGTGGCGTCAAATAACTGACCGGGCGATCTGTATCGGCATGTGCAGTAGAATTCTGAAATAAGCCTCACGACCGTTCGTCCAGGATTTTTCATGACTGCTCTCAGCTCTACACTCATCCGCGAAACCTTCCCCGTCGGCCCGCTCCAGTGCAACTGCACGATCATCGGCGACCCGCTCACTAAAAAAGCCATCGTCGTCGACCCGGGCGGCAATCCTGACCTGATCATGGCGCGCCTTGATGCCCACGGTCTGAAAGTGGTCAGCATCATTCATACCCACGCCCACCTCGATCACTTCCTCGCTTCCGGGCTGATGAAAGAGAAAACCGGCGCAACCTTGCATCTGCACAAGGACGATCAGTTCCTATGGGACAACCTCGAGATGCAATGCCAGATGTTTGGTGTGCCGTACACCCCGGTACCGTCGCCGGATCGCTGGTTGAGCGACGATGAAGAACTGGCCTGTGGCTGCGGTGTCGCGCTGCATACGCCGGGACATACGCCCGGTTCCATGAGCTTTTGGTTTTCCGAGGCTAAGCTGTTGATTGCCGGCGACACGCTGTTTCGTCGCGGGGTAGGGCGCACGGATTTGTGGGGCGGCGATCAGGCGACCATCGTGCGATCGATCAAGCAGCGGCTGTACACGCTCGACGAAGACGCCATCGTGGTTGCCGGGCATGGTCCGGACACGCGTCTCGGAGATGAAATGCGCGAAAACCCGTTCGTGCGCGCCTAAACATTTTGTCACGAGTATGCGGCGGAATTTTTCGGCATTGTCATGATCCAACGCCCGCACAGGTCTATTGCCTAGGGCCGCTGCCACACAAAATGCAAAAACCAGGAGCACTTCATGTTCACCACGCCTCGTTTGATTATTGTTGCTACCGCTGTGGCCATGTTGGCCGGTTGCGCCTCGCCCAACCCGTATGACAATCAGGGGCAGGCCGACGGTGGCTCGCAAGGCATGAGCAAAACTGCCAAGTACGGTGGACTCGGCGCTCTGGCCGGTGCCCTGGCAGGTGCCGCCATCGACCACAACAACCGTGGCAAGGGCGCCTTGATCGGCGCGGCGGTGGTCGGTGCTTCGGCCGCCGGTTACGGTTACTACGCCGACCAGCAAGAGAAAAAGCTGCGCGCCAGCATGGCCAATACCGGGGTTGAAGTGCAGCGCCAAGGCGATCAGATCAAACTGATCATGCCGGGCAACATCACCTTCGCCACCGATTCGGCGAACATCGCCCCGAGCTTCTATCAGCCTCTGAACAATCTGGCCAACTCCCTGAAGGAGTTCAACCAGAACCAGATCGAAATCGTCGGCTACACCGACAGCACCGGCAGTCGCCAGCACAACATGGATTTGTCCCAGCGTCGTGCACAGAGCGTGGCAACTTACCTGACCTCGCAAGGTGTCAGCGGTGCCAACCTGTCGGCCCGTGGCGCCGGCCCGGATAACCCGATTGCCAGCAACGGCGACGTCAATGGTCGCGCGCAGAACCGCCGCGTCGAGGTCAACCTGAAGGCGATTCCGGGTCAGCAGTATGGTGGTCAGCAGCAACAGCCGGGTACGGTTCAGCAATATCCGTAACTGAATGCTTGAGTGATGAAATGCCCGGTCTTGTGACCGGGCATTTTTTGCCTGAACGCAGTCGCCCTGTAGGAGTTGCGGCACGCTGCGATCTTTTGATCTTCAGCTCTCAACAGCACGATCAAAAGATCGCAGCCTCGTTTCACTCGACAGCTCCTGCAGGGTTGCTGGGCCTGTGCAGCACCACAAACTCCATAGGCACAAAAAAGCCCCCGGACAAGCGAAATGTCCGGGGGCTTTTTGTTGGGCGCGAAACCCGATTACTTCTTCAGACCGTAATGCTCATCGAGCATGCCCGGTGAGTTCGGGGCTTTTGGCGCGTAATCACGCGGCGGCTCCTGATCGCGCGGTGGCGTCAGACGTTCGCGCGGTGCCTGGGTGGCATCGGCGTGCAAAGCGGCGATCAGGCGTTGACGGGTCTGCTCGTCCAGGGCCAGACGGTTGGCGCCCTCGGCGAGATGATCCTGCACTTCCTGATAGCTCTGGGTCAGCTTCTTGACCAGCATCGCGGTGCTGTTGAAGTGGGTGACCACCTCGTTTTGATAGCTGTCGAAACGCTCCTGGATATCATCCAGTTGACGCTGCGTGCGGCTCGGCGCGGCATTCGGTGCGACGCGAGCGATCAGGAATCCAATGGCGACACCCACAACCAGGGCAAGAGTCGGTAACAACCAAACTAAGAGCGAGTGTTCCACGAGTCCTTCCTCTATAAACGGCTTTGCTTTACGTTAACGGCTCGAACCTGCGCTGTATACCGCGATTCACTCGCAATAGATTGGCACAGACAATTTGCTAGACGAGTCGACCCGATTCGAGGTCACGGAGTTCCTTCCTTGCTGATGCGTGAAACCCCTGTAGTCATTGCCGGCCCAGTCGGCCAAATCGAAGCGCTGTACCTCGATAACGAGCAGCCAGTCGGCATCGCGCTGATCTGCCATCCGAACCCGGTGCAGGGCGGCACCATGCTCAACAAGGTCGTCTCGACCCTGCAGCGCACTGCGCGCGACGCCGGGCTGATTACATTGCGCTTCAACTATCGCGGCGTCGGTGCCAGCGAAGGCTCCCACGACATGGGCAGCGGTGAAGTCGACGACGCCCAGGCCGCTGCCGCCTGGCTGCGGGAAAAGCATCCGGATCTGCCGCTGACCCTGTTCGGTTTCTCCTTCGGCGGATTTGTTGCAGCAAGTCTCGGCGGTCGTCTCGAAGCGCAAGGCGTACAGCTCAAGCAGCTGTTCATGGTCGCGCCGGCGGTGATGCGTCTGGGCGATCAGGATCAACTGCCACAGCACGCCGAGCTGACCGTGATCCAGCCGGAAACCGACGAAGTGATCGATCCGCAGCTGGTCTATGACTGGTCGGAACAACTCCAGCGCCCCCATGAGCTGCTGAAAGTGGCAGAATGCGGACACTTTTTTCATGGCAAGCTGACCGATCTCAAGGATCTGATCCTGCCGCGTCTCTCGAATTGATTGCAGTCTGACAAGCGATTACCCATGACGAACCGTACCCGTATCCTCACCGGCATCACCACCACCGGCACGCCGCACCTGGGCAACTACGCCGGCGCCATCCGCCCGGCGATCCTCGCCAGCCGCGACAGCAATGCCGATTCGTTCTATTTCCTGGCCGACTACCACGCCCTGATCAAATGCGATGACCCGCTGCGCATCCAGCGCTCGCGTCTGGAAATCGCCGCGACCTGGCTGGCCGGTGGCCTGGATGTCGACCGTGTGACCTTCTATCGCCAGTCCGACATTCCGGAAATTCCCGAGCTGACCTGGCTGCTGACCTGCGTCGCCGCCAAGGGTCTGCTCAACCGTGCGCACGCCTATAAGGCCTCGGTGGACAAGAACGTCGAGAGCGGTGAAGACCCGGATGCCGGCATCACCATGGGCCTCTACAGCTACCCGGTGCTGATGGCGGCGGACATTCTGATGTTCAACGCGCACAAGGTCCCGGTCGGTCGTGACCAGATCCAGCACGTGGAAATGGCCCGCGACATCGGCCAGCGCTTCAACCACTTGTTCGGCCAGGGCAAAGAGTTTTTCACCATGCCTGAAGCGCTGATCGAGGAGAGCGTGGCGACGTTGCCAGGCCTCGACGGGCGCAAGATGTCGAAGAGCTACGACAACACCATCCCGCTGTTCTCCAGCGCCAAAGAGATGAAGGACGCGATCTCGCGGATCGTCACCGACTCCAAAGCGCCGGGCGAAGCCAAGGATCCGGACAACTCGCACCTGTTCACCCTGTTCCAGGCGTTCGCCACACCGGCGCAGGCTGACGAATTTCGCAGCGAACTGCTCGGCGGTCTGGGTTGGGGCGAGGCGAAGAACCGTCTGTTCCAGTTGCTCGACAATGAACTGGGCGAGTCCCGCGAACGCTATCACCAACTGATCGAGCGCCCGGCGGATCTGGAAGACATCCTGCAACACGGTGCGAAAAAGGCCCGTGCGGTGGCAACGCCGTTCCTCAACGAACTGCGTGAAGCGGTTGGCTTGCGTTCGTTCGTCAATCAGGTGCAAGTCGCGGCGACCACCAAGAAGAAAGCCGTGAAAGCTGCACGTTTCGTCAGTTTCCGTGAAGACGACGGCAGCTTCCGTTTCCGTCTGCTGGCGGCCGATGGCGAGCAACTGCTGCTGTCGCGCAACTTCGCCGACGGCAAAACCGCCGGCCAGGTGACCAAGCAACTGCAAACCGGTCAGGCGCTGGACATCCGCAATCAAGACCTGAGCTTCAGCGTATGGCTGGAAGGCGAGTGCGTGGGTGACAGCCCGGCGTTCGCCGATGCTGCTGCGCGGGACGCGGCCATCGAAGCTTTGCGTGTAGCGCTGACCCCGGTTCAGGACTAAACAACGGCGCGGCCCGACCAAGGGCTGATTGCCATTCCCACGGGCCGTCGCTACAGTGACGGCCCGTTTTTGTTGCCTTGCTAACGAATTATGACGCCCCTAGAACGATACCAAGCTGATCTGAAACGCCCGGACTTCTTCCATGACGCCGCGCAGGAAACTGCTGTGCGTCATCTGCAGCGCCTGTACGACGATCTGATCGCGGCCGAGCAGAACAAGCCGGGCTTGCTGGGCAAACTGTTTGGCAAGAAGGATCAGACGCCGGTCAAAGGCCTGTACTTCTGGGGTGGCGTGGGGCGCGGCAAGACTTATCTGGTCGACACCTTCTTTGAAGCGCTGCCGTTCAAGGAAAAGACCCGCACCCACTTCCACCGCTTCATGAAGCGCGTGCACGAAGAGATGAAAACCCTCGGCGGCGAGAAAAACCCGCTGACCATCATCGCCAAGCGCTTTGCGACCGAGTCACGAGTGATCTGCTTCGATGAATTCTTCGTCTCGGACATCACCGACGCGATGATCCTCGGCACGCTGATGGAAGAGCTGTTCAAGAACGGCGTGACCCTGGTCGCGACCTCGAACATCGTTCCGGACGGCCTGTACAAGGATGGCCTGCAACGTGCGCGCTTCCTGCCGGCCATTGCGCTGATCAAGCAGAACACCGAAATCGTCAACGTCGACAGCGGCGTCGACTATCGTCTGCGCCACCTCGAACAAGCGGAGCTGTTCCACTATCCGCTGGACGAAGCGGCCCACGAAAGCCTGCGCAAGAGCTTCAAGGCATTGACGCCGGAATGCACCGCAGCGGTCGAGAATGATGTGCTGATCATCGAGAACCGCGAAATCCGTGCCCTGCGCACCTGCGACGACGTGGCCTGGTTCGACTTCCGCGAACTGTGCGACGGCCCGCGTAGCCAGAACGACTACATCGAACTGGGCAAGATCTTCCACGCCGTGCTGCTCAGCGGCGTCGAGCAGATGAGTGTCACCACCGACGACATCGCCCGGCGCTTCATCAACATGGTCGACGAGTTCTACGACCGTAACGTCAAGCTGATCATTTCTGCCGAAGTCGAGCTGAAAGACTTGTACACCGGCGGACGCCTGACGTTCGAATTCCAGCGTACGCTGAGTCGTCTGCTGGAGATGCAATCGCACGAATTCTTGTCGCGGGCGCACAAGCCTTAAACAGATTCGGTGCATAAAAAAGGGCCTGCATTTGCAGGCCCTTTTTTATGCACTGAAGATCAAAAGATCGCAGGCTTCGCCAGCTCCTACAGGTGTACGCCATTCTGTAGGAGCTGCCGCAGGCTGCGATCTTTTGCTTTTAGGCAGCCTGCTGAAACTGCTGCCGATACTGGTTCGGCGACAGCTCGGTGTGCTGGCGGAACAGCCGCGCAAAGAAGCTCGCATCGTCGTAGCCGACCTCATAACTGATGGTCTTGATGCTCTTGCGGCTGCCCGACAACAGACCTTTGGCAGTCTCGATGCGCAGGCGTTGCAAGTAGTGCAGCGGCTTGTCGCCAGTCGCAGTCTGAAAGCGGCGCATGAAATTACGGATGCTCATGCCGTGCTCGCGGGCCACGTCTTCGAAGCGGAACTTGTCGGCGAAATGCTCTTCGAGCCAGTGCTGGATCTGCAGGATGATCACGTCCTGGTGCAGCTTCTGTCCGCCGAAACCGATACGTCCCGGCGAATAACTGCGCTGTACTTCATACAGAATGTCGCGGGCCACGGCTTGCGCCACGTTGGCGCCGCAAAAGCGTTCAATCAGGTAGATATAGAGATCGCAGGCCGAAGTGGTGCCCCCGGCGCAATACAGATTGTCGGCGTCGGTCAGGTGCTTGTCCTGATTGAGGTACACCTTGGGGAAGCGCTCGGCGAAGGCATTGAAGAAGCGCCAGTAAGTGGTCGCTTCCTTGCCGTTGAGCAGACCGGCCTCGGCCAGCCAGAACACCCCGGTGGCTTCGCCGCAGAGCACGGCGCCGCGGGCGTGCTGCTCGCGCAGCCACGGCAGGATTTGTGGATAACGGCCGCACAGGGTGTCGAAATCGTCCCAGAACGCCGGGAGGATGATGACGTCGGCGTTTTCCAGGCCGCCGTCCACCGGCATCATCACGTCACTGAAGCTGTTCACCGGTTTGCCGTCGGGGCTGACCAGGCGGGTTTCAAACGCCGGTGTCAGGCCGTGGCCCAGTTGTTTGCCGTAACGCAGGCTGGCCAGATGGAAAAAGTCCTTGGCCTGCATGAGAGTGGATGCGAAAACCCGGTCGATTGCCAGGATGCTGACGCGCCGCAAGGGCGTGGAGACTTGCTTGGACATAATTCAACTTTTGTTTTGTTTTTATAAGGGAAAGTGGTCACCAGACGGCTGGATCGTCTTATTTTTTGTCGGATGTGTCCAGTGTCCTGTGTCGGAGGTGAGGCTTAGTCTCTGAACGTCACATTCCTCCAACAACAATGAAAGGTGCCGCATGATCCCCAGAACCTTGTTCAGCTCCGAGCACGAATTGTTCCGCGACAGCGTACGAACCTTCCTCGAAAAAGAGGCCGTGCCGTTCCATGCGCAATGGGAGAAACAAGGCCACATCGACCGCAAGCTGTGGAACAAGGCAGGGGAGGCGGGGATGCTTTGCTCGCACCTGCCGGAAGAATACGGCGGCCTGGGCGCGGACTTTCTGTACAGCGCCGTGGTGATCGAAGAGGTCGGTCGCCTGGGTCTGACCGGTATCGGTTTCTCGCTGCATTCGGACATCGTCGCGCCGTACATCCTGCATTACGGCAGCGAAGCGCTTAAGCAAAAATACCTGCCGAAACTGGTCTCGGGCGAGATGGTCAGCGCGATTGCGATGACCGAGCCGGGTGCCGGTTCCGACCTGCAAGGGGTCAAGACCACCGCAGTGCTGGACGGCGACGAGTACGTGATCAACGGCTCCAAGACCTTCATCACCAACGGCTTTCTCGCTGATTTGGTGATCGTGGTCGCCAAGACTGATCCGAAGGCCGGCGCCAAGGGCACCAGCCTGTTTGTGGTAGAGGCGAATACGCCGGGCTTCGAGAAGGGCAAACGCCTGGAGAAGGTCGGAATGAAGGCGCAGGACACGTCGGAATTGTTCTTTCAGGACGTGCGCGTGCCGAAGGAAAACCTCCTGGGCCAGGCCGGGGCAGGGTTTGCCTACCTGATGCAGGAATTGCCACAGGAACGACTGACGGTAGCCATCGGAGGTCTGGCCTCAGCCGAAGCTGCGCTGCAATGGACGCTGGATTACACCCGTGATCGCAAGGCGTTCGGCAAGGCCATTGCCGACTTCCAGAACACCCGCTTCAAACTGGCGGAAATGGCGACGGAGATTCAGATCGGCCGAGTATTTGTCGACAAGTGCCTGGAATTGCATCTGCAAGGCAAGCTCGACGTTCCGACAGCAGCGATGGCCAAATACTGGGGCACCGACCTGCAATGCAAGGTGCTCGACGAGTGCGTGCAGTTGCATGGCGGCTACGGCTTCATGTGGGAGTACCCGGTGGCCCGGGCGTGGGCGGATGCACGGGTGCAGCGGATCTATGCCGGTACCAACGAAATCATGAAGGAGATCATTGCGCGGTCGCTGTGAGTTCTGCGGTGAATTGACGGGCCCCTTCGCGAGCAGGCTCGCTCCCACAAGGATCACGCTGTACCTGTGGGAGTGAGCCTGCTCGCGAAGCTTTTAACGGCCGATCAAGGCGCCGGGTTCGGATGATCCTTGTGGATCGCCTCGATCCCTGCCAGCACTTCATCGGAAAGCTTCAGATCAAAACTGGCAATGTTGCTGTCCAGTTGCTCCAGCGTCGTCGCACCAATGATGTTGCTGGTGACGAACGGTTGCTGAGTGACGAACGCCAGCGCCATCTGCGCCGGATCCAGACCGTGTTGACGGGCCAGGGCCACGTAACGGCTGCAGGCCGCTTCCGATTGCGCGTTGAAATACCGGCTGAAGCGGCTGTAGAGGCTCAGGCGACCTTTCGGTGGGCGAGCGCCACCTTCGTACTTGCCGGACAGGAAACCGAACGCCAGCGGCGAATAGGCGAGCAGGCCGCACTGTTCGCGGATGGCGATTTCCGCCAGGCCGATTTCAAAGCTGCGGTTGAGCAGGTTATACGGGTTCTGGATCGACACCGCGCGCGGCCAGCCACGGGCTTCGGCCAGGGCGAGGAAGCGCATGGTGCCCCATGGCGTCTCGTTGGACAGGCCGATGTGGCGGATCTTGCCGGCCTTCACTTGCTCGTCGAGGGCTTCGAGGGTGTCCTCGAGCGGCGTCAGGTTGGCTTCGATCTTGTGTTTGTAGCCCAGTTGTCCGAAAAAGTTGGTGCTGCGCTCCGGCCAGTGCAGTTGATACAGATCGATGTAATCGGTCTGCAGGCGCTTGAGGCTGGCATCCACCGCTTCGGTGATGTGCTGGCGGTTGTGGCGCAGGTTTTTGTCGCGGATGTAGTCGATGGTATTGCCCGGGCCGGCGATCTTGCTGGCGAGGATCCAGTCGGCACGATCACCACGGCTTTTGAAATAATTGCCGATGTAGCGCTCGGTGGTGGCGTAGGTTTCGGCTTTCGGCGGCACCGGGTACATCTCGGCGGTGTCGATGAAATTGATCCCGGCTTCTTTGGCCCGCTCGATCTGGGCGAAGGCTTCAGCTTCAGTGTTTTGCTCGCCCCAGGTCATGGTGCCGAGGCAGATTGCACTCACGTTCAGGTCGGTACGGCCTAGCTGGCGATAGTCCATCGGGTGCTCCTTGGGCAAAACAATCATAAAAGCAGGTTGAAAATTTTTTCGCAATCTGCATAATTGCCGACCTCTTTCTGCAGTGGAAGTGATGCGCCGCCGCCGAAGAATCTTGCCGTTGAACGGACGCGCCGACCCGAGCCCCCGAAAGCGTCTGTATCCGGCTGCCTTTGACTTGTCAAAGTACGCACTATTCAGTAAGATCCGCCGTCTTATTTACAGGCGGCCCCTGAGGCTATAAAGAATGAAAACTTTTACTGCTAAACCGGAAACAGTAAAGCGCGACTGGTTTGTCGTCGACGCTGCTGGTCAGACCCTGGGTCGTCTGGCCACCGAAATCGCGAGCCGTCTGCGTGGCAAGCACAAGCCTGAGTACACTCCTCACGTTGACACCGGCGACTACATCGTCGTCATCAACGCCGAGCAGATCCGTGTAACCGGCGCTAAAACCACTGACAAAATGTACTACTCCCACTCCGGTTTCCCGGGCGGCATCAAGTCGATCAACTTTGAAAAGCTGATCGCCAAGGCCCCTGAGCGCGTGATCGAGACCGCGGTTAAAGGCATGCTGCCTAAGAACCCGCTGGGTCGTGACATGTACCGTAAGCTGAAAGTCTATGCGGGCGCTGCACACCCTCATACTGCTCAGCAGCCCCAAGAACTGAAGATTTAACGGAATAGTTCATTATGTCGGCGACTCAAAATTACGGCACTGGCCGTCGCAAGACCGCAACCGCACGCGTTTTCCTGCGTCCGGGTACTGGTAACATCTCCATCAACAACCGCTCCCTGGACTCGTTCTTCGGCCGCGAAACTGCCCGCATGGTAGTTCGTCAGCCGCTGGAACTGACCGAGACTGTCGAGAAATTCGACATCTACGTCACTGTCATCGGCGGTGGTGTAAGTGGTCAGGCTGGCGCAATCCGCCACGGCATCACTCGCGCTCTGATGGACTACGACGAAACCCTGCGTAGCGCTCTGCGCAAAGCTGGCTTCGTTACTCGCGACGCCCGTGAAGTTGAACGTAAGAAAGTTGGTCTGCGTAAAGCGCGTAAGCGTCCGCAGTACTCGAAGCGTTAATTCGTTTCCACGTTCAAAAAAGAACGCCCGATTCCTCACGGAACCGGGCGTTTTTTTATGCCTGCGATTTATTAAAGAATTGCGCTGTGACAACTTGCCACATTCGTAGACCCCCTATACTACAAGGCTTGAGGGTGGGAGCTCCCGGTAATTCCCTTGTCAGAATTGGGGCTTTTCATTACCATCTCGGCAAAATTTTTATAAGTAACATTGATTTATTTAGTAGATGCCTGATTTAACAGGCCACAAAGCTGATGGGAGAGGACTGAATGAGCAATGACGGCGTGAATGCAGGCCGGCGTCGCTTCTTGGTAGCAGCCACATCCGTGGTGGGTGCTGCAGGAGCGGTGGGGGCTGCGGTCCCGTTCGTGGGGTCATGGTTTCCCAGTGCCAAGGCGAAAGCCGCCGGTGCACCGGTGAAAGTGAATGTCAGCAAGATCGAGCCAGGACAGCAGATGATTGCCGAATGGCGCGGCCAGCCGGTGTTCATTGTCCGCCGTACTGCGGAAATCCTGGGGAATCTCAAGAAGATCGAGGGCCAGCTCTCCGATCCGACTTCCAAAAACTCCACGCAACCTACTTATGTCGATCCTGAAGTGCGCTCGATCAAGCCGGAAATCCTGCTGCTGATCGGGATCTGCACTCACCTGGGTTGCTCACCCACCTTCCGTCCCGAAGTGGCGCCTGCGGACTTGGGTAAAGACTGGGTCGGCGGCTATTTCTGCCCTTGCCACGGTTCCCACTACGATCTGGCTGGTCGCGTCTACAAGTCGCAACCCGCGCCTTTGAACCTGCCAGTTCCCCCGCATTCCTATGAGACCGATGACCTGATTGTCATTGGCGTCGATACGGAGAAAGCGTGATGAGCAAGTTCATGGATTGGGTGGATGCGCGCTTCCCTGCCACCAAAATGTGGGAAGACCATCTCAGCAAGTATTACGCGCCAAAAAACTTCAACTTCTTCTATTTCTTCGGCTCGCTGGCACTGCTGGTGCTGGTCAACCAGATCGTCACCGGTGTCTGGCTGACGATGAGCTACACCCCGTCGGCAGAAGAGGCGTTCGCTTCCGTCGAGTACATCATGCGCGACGTCGAGTACGGCTCGATCCTGCGTCTGCTGCACTCCACCGGCGCTTCGGCGTTCTTCATCGTGGTTTATCTGCACATGTTCCGGGGGCTGCTCTACGGTTCGTACCAGAAACCGCGTGAGCTCGTCTGGGTATTCGGCATGCTGATCTACCTGGCGCTGATGGCTGAGGCCTTCATGGGTTATCTGCTGCCTTGGGGGCAGATGTCCTACTGGGGTGCCCAGGTGATCATCTCGCTGTTCGGTGCGATTCCCGTCATCGGCAACGACCTGACCCAGTGGATTCGGGGTGACTACCTGATCTCCGGAATCACGCTGAACCGCTTCTTCGCCTTGCACGTCGTGGCGTTGCCGATCGTGATTCTCGGTCTGGTGGTGCTGCACATTCTGGCGCTGCACGAAGTCGGTTCGAACAACCCGGACGGCGTCGACATCAAGAAGCACAAAGACGAAAACGGTATCCCGCTGGACGGCATTGCCTTCCACCCGTACTACACCGTGAAAGACATCGTCGGCGTGGTGGTGTTCCTGTTTATCTTCTGCTTTATCGTGTTCTTCTTCCCGGAAATGGGCGGCTACTTCCTCGAAAAGCCGAACTTCGAGCAAGCCAACCCGTTCAAGACGCCTGAGCACATTGCACCGGTCTGGTACTTCACGCCGTTCTACGCGATCTTGCGTGCGATTCCGGACAAGCTCATGGGCGTGATCGCCATGGGCGCCTCGATTGCGATGCTGTTCGTGCTGCCGTGGCTGGACCGCAGTCCGGTCAAATCGATGCGCTACAAGGGCTGGATGAGCAAAATCTGGCTGCTGGTGTTCTGCATTTCCTTCGTGATCCTCGGCATTCTGGGCGTACTGGCCCCGACGCCGGAGCGCACGCTGGTGTCGCAGATCTGCACCTTCCTGTACTTCGCCTACTTCATTCTGATGCCGTTCTACACCAGGCTCGAGAAGACCAAACCGGTTCCGGAAAGGGTGACTGGCTGATGAAAAAGTTATTTTTTGCTCTGATTTTTGCTGCGCTGCCTGTGCTGTCTTTTGCCGCCGAACACGGTGGTCCGGAGCTGGAAAAAGTCGACATCGACGTGTCCGATAAAGCTGCCCTGCAGGACGGTGCGCGCACCTTTGCCAACTATTGCATGGGTTGCCACAGTGCCAAGTTCCAGCGTTACGAACGGGTGGCCGATGACCTCGGCATTCCCCACGACATGATGCTCGAGAAGCTGGTGTTCACCGGCGCCAAGATCGGCGATCACATGAACATCGGCATGCAGCCGGCAGACGCCAAGACCTGGTTCGGTGCGGCACCGCCGGACCTGACCCTGGTGGCTCGGGTGCGTGGCACCGACTGGCTCTATGGTTATCTGCGCTCGTTCTACGAAGATCCGGCGCGCCCATGGGGCGTGAACAACAAGGTCTTCCCGAACGTCGGCATGCCTAACGTGCTGGTCGGCCTGCAAGGTCGTCAGGTGGTGGGCTGCAAGCAAGTGCAGATCGTCGAGGACGGCAAGAAGCAATACGATCCGCTGACCGGTACGCCGCTGACGCATGAAGCATGCGATCAGCTGACCATCGTGCCGAAAACCGGTGCTCTGAACGAAGAGCAGTTCGATGAGAAGGTCAAGAATCTGGTAACCTTCCTGGCTTACTCGGCTAACCCGGTTAAGCTGCAACATCAGCGCATCGGTACTTACGTCTTGCTGTACCTGGCGTTCTTCTTTGTGTTCGCCTACCTGCTCAAGCGTGAATACTGGAAAGACGTGCACTGATACGCTTCAAGCATTGCTGTTAATCGCGCGCGCCCAAGGGTGCCTCCGATAACGCAATGTCTGGTTCGCCAGGCATTGCGGGAGGCGCCCTCTGGGCGCGCGCGTTTTTCCGGTTCCAATCATTTCAACAAGCGAGGAGGATCGCCATGGGCGTGACCAATCGGTTGGCCTGTTACTCCGACCCCGCCGACCACTATTCCCACCGAGTGCGCATCGTGCTTGCAGAGAAGGGTGTCAGCGCCGAAATCATTTACGTGGAAGCTGGCCGCCAGCCGCCTAAACTGATTGAGGTGAACCCTTACGGCAGTCTCCCGACACTGGTCGATCGCGACCTGGCGTTGTGGGAGTCGACCGTGGTGATGGAATATCTGGATGAGCGTTACCCGCATCCGCCACTGATGCCGGTTTACCCGGTGGCGCGTGCCAACAGCCGTCTGCTGATTCACCGTATTCAGCGCGACTGGTGTGGTCTGGTGGATCTGATCCTGGATCCGAAAACCAAGGAAGCCGCGCGTGTCGTGGCACGCAAGGAATTGCGTGAAAGCCTGACGGGCGTGTCGCCGTTGTTTGCCGACAAGCCGTTTTTCCTCAGTGAGGAACAAAGTCTGGTGGATTGCTGCCTATTGCCAATACTCTGGCGTTTGCCGATTCTGGGTATTGAACTGCCGCGGCCGGCCAAGCCGCTGCTTGATTATATGGAGCGCCAGTTTGCGCGTGAGGCTTTCCAGGCGAGTCTGTCTGGCGTCGAACGCGATATGCGCTAAGGCTTAAGGAGCCGCTATGAACTCCAGTCGACCTTATCTGGTCCGCGCGCTCTACGAGTGGATTGTGGATAACGATTGCACCCCGCACATGCTGGTCAATTCCGAATACCCGGCCGTGCAGGTGCCGCAAGGTTTCGCCAGCGACGGGCAGATTGTCCTGAACATTTCGCCCAGTGCCGTGCGGCACTTGCACATGGACAACGACGTGGTGACCTTTGAGGGTCGCTTCGGTGGCGTTCCGCATAGTCTCTATGTGCCGATCAGTGCAATTCTGGGTATTTATGCCCGGGAAAACGGTCAGGGCATGGTGTTCGATCTCGAGTCGCCGATGGATGACGAAGACGATATCGAGCCCGATGACGACTTGCCGCCACCGGGCAGCGAACCGCCGCGCCCAAGTGGCCGGCCAAGTTTGAAAGTGGTGAAGTAATAAAAAAGGCGACCCGAGAGGGTCGCCTTTTTTATTACGTAGGAGCTGCCGCAGGCTCGGGCCGCGTTCGGACGATCTTTTGATCTTGTTTTTCAAGACCAATATCAAGATCTAAAGATCGCAGCCTGCGGCAGCTCCTACATGGGTATCGGTCAGTCGATGTATTCGAACAGCTTCACGATCTTCTGCACGCCGGCAACGCCTTGCACCAGATTGGTCGCCTGTTGTGCTTCCTGTTTGGTCAGCAGGCCCAGCAGGTAAACGATACCGTTCTCGGTCACGACTTTGATGCGCGAGCCGGGAATGCTGGCGTCGGTCAGCATCTGGGTCTTGATCTTGGTGGTCAGCCAGGCGTCGTTCTGGCGAGCGAGGAAGCTTGAAGGTGCAATCACTTGCAGTTCGTTGTGCACCTTCTTCACGCGCTGGACGTTGGCGGCGGCCTGTTCGGCCTTGGCCTTGAGATCTTCGCGCGGCGTCTGGCCGGCAAGCAGGACCACGCCGTTGAAGCTGGTGACGACGATATGTGAATCCTTGTCCAGGCCTGGGTCGGCCTTGGCCACGTTGACGCCGACTTTGGTTTCGATCAGCGAGTCGTCGATTTTACTGCCGAAGGTCCGGGTGCCGCGGTCGTCTTCAATCGGCGCTTCACGGCTGGCATTCACCACCGAGGTGCAGCCGCTGATGCCGAGGCACAGGGTCAAGGCCAGAAGGCCAAGGCGATTAGGGGTCATTCTTCACTCCCGAACAGTTGGCTGTCGATCAGATCGCAAAGGCAATGGATCGCCAGCAGATGGACTTCCTGAATACGTGCAGTGACATGGGCCGGTACGCGAATCTCGACATCTTCAGGCAGCAGCAGTGAAGCCATGCCGCCGCCATCGCGGCCAGTCAAAGCTACGACAACCATTTCGCGATCATGTGCGGCCTGGATTGCTTGAATGATGTTTGCCGAGTTGCCGCTGGTCGAGATCGCCAGCAATACGTCGCCGGGTTGACCCAGTGCGCGGATCTGCTTGGAGAACACTTCGTTGTAGCTGTAGTCGTTGGCGATCGAGGTGATGGTCGAGCTGTCGGTGGTCAGGGCGATGGCCGGCAGGCTCGGGCGTTCGCGCTCGAAGCGGTTGAGCAGTTCGGAAGAGAAGTGCTGGGCGTCGCCGGCAGAGCCGCCGTTGCCGCACGAAAGCATTTTGCCTTCGTTGAGCAGGGCGTTGACCATGATCTGGCTGGCTTGCTCGATGTGCGGTGCAAGTACGTCCATCGCCTGTTGCTTGGTGTCGATACTGGCCTGGAAAAGCTGGCGAATTCGGGATTGCATGTCCATCTGTGTGACCTTAAGTAGCGCGGCTGTTCGGCACGTGAATGTGCAGCCCGCAAAGCAAAGAGCAAAAATTGTCGGTGAAAGTGTCCGGGGTGGTGTGCAGAGAATCAACCATCGAACGCATTCTGCAACCAGTTCAACTGATCCGGGTGCCTGTCGATGGCCACCACGTCGAAGCGGCAAGGGGAATCGGCCCAGCGCGACTCGCGCTGAAGAAAATACTGTGCGGCGAAAATCAGCTTCTGCCGTTTGCGCTCATCGATGCTAGCGAGCGCGCCACCCCATTGAGTGTTTTTTCTGTAGCGGACTTCGACGAATACTACTGTATCGCCATCAAGCATGACCAGATCAAGCTCGCCCCGTTTGCATGACCAGTTCTGCGCCAGCAGGCGCAGACCCTGGTGTTGCAGATGCTCGAGCGCCTGGCGCTCGGCATCTTTACCGCTTTGCAGGTGCGAGCCGTCAGGCATCAGCGCGGGGTGTCCGGCAGGCGTTGAACTTGACCGTTGACGAACTGCGCCCATGGCAACTGACGCACCACGCGTTGGGTCTGGGTCATGCCCAGGCTGCCCGACTGACCTTCGATGCGGCTGTCCGGCAACGCCTTCAATTGACCCAGGCGCGGCGCCAGACGGTAGGCGTCGACGCCCATGGCGTAAAGGCGGCCAAGGCTGCCGGCCGCTTGCGGCCATTGCGCGGTGACTTGCTGACGCAGCGGGTCATTGGCTTCCAGCAACCATGGGGTTTCGCAGAAGCGCACGCCGTTCATGTCGTTGTACTGGTTCACATCGCCACTGGCGCTGTACACGTGGGAAGTTGCGTACACCGGCACGTCACCCGCGTACTGGAAGTTCAGGGTCGGCTTGATCTGTTGCGCTTGCTGCGGGGTGGCTGCCAGGAAGATGAACTCGATGTCCTGACGACGCGACGGCTGCGCGGCGACGTTGGTGCCAACAGCGTTCTGCAGGCTCTTGGCGCGGGCTTCGCTTTGGCGCAGCTGGAACATGTCGGCGATCTGCTGGGCCAGCTGCACTGGTTGATCAACGCGTTCGGTGGCAACGATGCTGCCGCCATTGGCCTGCCAGTCCTGGCTGAAGGCGCGCAGTACGCGGTCGCCCCATTCGCCTTTCGGCACCATGATCGCCGCGCGATGCAGGCCGTCGGCGCGGGCGCGACGTGAAACTTCGCGAGCTTCGTCTTCAGCTGCCAGACCGAACTGGAACAGTTGCGCCGGACCTTGATCGCCTTCGCTGTAGTTCAATGCGAGGGTGGTGATTGGCAGTTGCGGACGGGTGCTCAATTGTTTGACCAACGGTTTTTCCAGCGGGCCGACCACCAGTTGCACGCCATCGGCCTGGGCCTTGCGGTAGAACTCGTCCATCGAGGTCAGTTTGGAACTGTCGTAAAACTCGATGGCGGGCGGCTTCTGACCGGCCTGTTGTGCTTGATAGTGCGCCGCCATGAAACCTTCACGCAGCGCTTTACCGACCGAGGCCAGTGGGCCGTCTTGCGGCAGCAGCAGGGCAATCTTGCTCAGGGGCTGGCTGGCCAGTTCCTTGAGTTTGGTCAGTGGCAGCGGCAGGTTGATTGCGGCTGGGTGCTTTGGATTCTGTGCGCGCCAGGCATCGATCGCCGCTTGCTGCTGTTCCAGGGTGCCGGCAGTTTTCACGGCCAGGGCCAGGCCCATCCAGCCGCCGAGATCGTCGGCGGTGTTGGGTTGCAGTTGATCGGTCGGCAGCGAAGCGATCAGGGTCCAGATGGCTTCGTGGTTCTTGCTCGCGGCTTCGCCTTTGAGCATTGGAGCGATGAAGATGCGCTCGCGAGCGGCTGCCAGGGTCTGGCCGTCGGCTTCCAGTGCACGGGCGTGCACGGTGCCGGTGCGCACTTGCTGATCTTCCGGCATTTCGCTCAGGTGCTGCAGGCTCGGATGGCTCAGAGCGGTCAGCGCAGCTTTCGGCTGATTGCGGGTCATCGCCAGTTCAGCGGAAAGGGTGCTGGCGAAGATCTGCTGGCCTGGCTTCAACTGCTCCATCGGCACTTGTTGCAGGATCTGCGCGGACTGGCCGGCATTGCCCTGGCGATAAGCGAGGTCTGCCGCGCTCAGGCGCAACAACGCGGCTTTTTCCGGCGTTTTGGCCTGGGTAGCCTGTTCGAGCAGTTGCTCGATGCTGGCATCCGGAGTCCGTGGAAGTTCGCCAAGGCTGGAGGAAGGGGAGCTGGCGCAGGCCGCCAATAAGGCAGCGAGGCAGAGGGCAGTGAACAGCCGCAGGCAAGCGATCATGTAAGTGTTCCTGATACTCGATCAAATTAGCGTGGAATTGTACCCAAGCGCTGGCCGGGGCGCGATGTTACTGGCGTGAAACCGTCAATTTAGCTGAAGCAAATGTTGCGGCATCGCACAAAGGCGCGCAAAACCGGCGTCGGCCGGAACGCATCGCAAGCCTCATGACGCGTTACAATGCCGGCTTTTACCGATCATGAGGTGTGCGCTTTGACTGCTCCAGGTCCTTTGAATTCCGCTGCTGGCTCGCTTTATGTGGTGGCGACGCCCATCGGCAACCTGGACGACATCAGCGCCCGGGCTCTGAAAATCCTCCGCGAAGTGGCACTGATCGCCGCCGAAGACACGCGGCACTCGGCGCGCTTGATGCAGCACTTCGGCATTGGCACGCCGCTGGCCGCGTGCCATGAACATAACGAGCGTGATGAAGGTAGCCGCTTTATTACCCGTTTGCTGGCAGGCGATAACGTCGCGCTGATTTCCGATGCCGGGACACCGCTGATTTCCGATCCGGGTTATCACCTCGTGCGTCAGGCGCGGGCGGCAGGGATCAATGTGGTGCCGGTACCGGGTGCCTGTGCGTTGATCGCTGCGTTGTCGGCGGCGGGGCTGCCGTCCGACCGGTTCATTTTCGAAGGCTTTCTGCCGGCCAAGTCGGCAGGGCGCAAGGCGCGCCTGGAAGCCGTAAAGGAAGAGCCACGCACGCTGATTTTCTACGAGGCCCCGCATCGCATTCTCGAGTGCCTGCAGGACATGGAAGCGGTGTTCGGTGGCGAGCGTCAGGCGTTGCTGGCCCGGGAAATCACCAAAACCTTCGAGACGCTCAAAGGCTTGCCGCTGGCTGAGTTGCGGGCGTTTGTCGAGTCCGACAGCAATCAGCAGCGCGGCGAGTGCGTGGTGCTGGTCGCGGGCTGGTCTGCACCGCAGTCCGAGGACGCGGTCAGCAGTGAGGCGATGCGCATCCTCAATCTGCTGCTCGACGAGATGCCGCTCAAGCGTGCCGCAGCGCTCGCCGCGCAAATCACCGGTGAGCGCAAAAATGTGCTGTATCAGGTCGCGCTGGAACAGCAGAAGGGCGAGTAACCCGTCGCGCAGACGGGTTTCACGGCTATTAGCGCTTGTTCTTCGGGCGCTCTGCCGTTAACCTGCGCGGCGGAGAGTCGATCGGACAGTCGCTGCCCTCTATGAAAATTAGGGGGGGGAGGAAAGTCCGGGCTCCATAGGGCGAAGTGCCAGGTAATGCCTGGGAGGCGTGAGCCTACGGAAAGTGCCACAGAAAATAACCGCCTAAGCGCTTCGGCGCCGGTAAGGGTGAAAAGGTGCGGTAAGAGCGCACCGCACGTCTGGCAACAGTTCGTGGCTAGGTAAACCCCACTTGGAGCAAGACCAAATAGGGTCCCAAGGCGTGGCCCGCGCTGGGACCGGGTAGGTTGCTAAAGATGTCCAGTGATGGCCATCGTAGACGAATGACTGTTCAAGACAGAACCCGGCTTACAGATCGACTCTCCACCTTTTTCTTTCCTGCTTGAATCAATGGCATCAGGGCTGGTTATTATCGGCAGGCCTGAGCTAAAGTCCGGCAGCGGCAATGCGGTAATAGCCATTTCCCACCTTGCTTCAATCAACAGCAGAAGCGCTTTTGTAATACCGAAAAAATCTTACTCTTAACAAATCACTTTAACTTCCGAGCGCAGCTTTCAGTGCTGCATCAAGTTATTGGTCAAAAGTATCCGCCAAATTGTCGTTGCCCCTCCTTTTAAGCTCCTAAATCTCCGTTCTGTAAGGGTTTTCCTTTAATCCGCGCCTTGACGGTGTGGTGGGCGCATTCCTATAGTGTGCGCAAGTGGCGGAAAGTGGCATGAAGTGGGTTTTTTGAGCTCAAAACGATAAAAATTGGAGAAACGCTGACGTGTTTCGCGGAGCTAACGCTATCAGTCTCGATGCAAAGGGCCGTCTCGCCATGCCGAGCCGGTACCGTGACGAGCTCGTTTCGCGTAGTTCCGGCCAGTTGATCGTGACCATTGATGCCGTTGATCCGTGCCTGTGTGTCTACCCGCTCGACGAGTGGGAAATTATTGAAACCAAGTTGCGTGCACTCCCTTCGCTTCGCGAAGAGAACCGTCGCCTGCAGCGTTTATTGATTGGTAATGCCGTCGACCTCGAACTCGACGGCAGTGGTCGTTTTCTGGTTCCACCGCGTCTGCGCGAATACGCAAAGCTTGATAAGAAAGCGATGCTGGTGGGCCAACTGAACAAGTTCCAATTGTGGGACGAGGATGCATGGAACGCGGTGTCTGCCGCTGACCTTGCTGCTATTCAACAACCGGGCGCCATGCCTGACGAACTGCGTGATTTGATCCTGTGACTATTGATAGCGGCTTTAACCACATCACCGTACTGCTTGACGAAGCCGTCGAGGCTCTCGCCGTACGTCCTGATGGCTGCTATCTGGACGGTACGTTCGGGCGCGGCGGGCACAGTCGGCTGATCCTCAGCCAGCTCGGGCCGGACGGCCGACTGATCGGATTCGACAAGGATCCTCAAGCGATTGCCACCGGGCAAACGCTAGCGGCCGAAGACGGCCGCTTTGTCGTTGTGCAGCGCAGCTTTGCCGAACTGGGTTCGGTGGTTGCCGAACAAGGGTTGAGCGGCAAGGTCAGCGGCATCCTGCTCGATCTCGGCGTGTCGTCGCCGCAACTGGATGACGCCGAGCGCGGCTTCAGTTTCCTCAATGACGGCCCGCTGGACATGCGCATGGATCCGTCCCGTGGCATCAGCGCCGCCGAGTTCGTCAACACTGCGCCGGTGGAAGAAATCGCCCGGGTGTTCAAGGAATACGGCGAAGAACGTTTCTCCGGGCGCATGGCTCGTGCCGTGGCCGAGCGCCGCGACATCAAGCCGTTCGAGCGCACCGCTGATCTGGCCGAAGTTCTGAAAGTCGCCAATCCGGCGTGGGAGAAGGGCAAGAACCCGGCGACCCGTGCGTTCCAGGGTTTGCGTATTCACGTCAACAACGAACTGGGCGATCTGGAAGCCGGCCTTGAAGCCGCACTGGATGCTCTGGAAGTCGGTGGCCGTTTGGTGGTCATCAGCTTCCATTCGCTGGAAGACCGCATCGTCAAACTGTTCATGCGCAAGCTGGTAAAAGGCGAAGCCGACAACCTGCCGCGCAACCTGCCTGTGCGCCACGTGGCGTTCGAACCGAAAATCAAAATCCATGGCAAAGCGCAGACGGCCTCCGACGCCGAGCTCAAAGCCAACCCACGTTCCCGTAGCGCTGTCATGCGTGTCGCGGAGAAGTTGCGGTGAGCAAGCTTTTCGCCAAGCCCCTGCCGGGCGGCAGCTTTATCATGCTGCTGCTGTTTATCGGCGTGCTCGTGTCGGCCATCGGCGTGTCTTACAGCGCGCACTGGAACCGGCAGTTGCTTAACACCCTTTACAACGAACTCAGCGTGCGCGACAAGGCGCAGGCCGAGTGGGGGCGCCTGATTCTCGAGCAAAGCACCTGGACAGCGCACAGCCGCATTGAAGTGCTGGCCACGGAACAATTGAAAATGCACATTCCGGGCGCGGCTGACGTGAAGATGGTGGCGCCATGATGAAACTCGAAGGCGCACTCTTCCCGTGGCGCTTCCGCCTGATGGTGGCTCTGCTCGGCGTGATGGTCGCGGCGATCTGCTGGCGCATCATCGACCTGCAAGTGGTTGACCGCGACTTCCTCAAGGGGCAGGGCGACGCGCGCAGTCTCCGTCACATCCCGATTCCTGCTCACCGTGGTCTGATCACCGACCGTAACGGCGAGCCGTTGGCCGTAAGTACCCCGGTGACGACGCTGTGGGCCAACGCCAAGGAAATGCAGACGGCCAAAGAGAAGTGGCCGGCACTGGCCGCGGCGCTGGGGCAGGATCCGAAAGCCCTGGCCGAACGTCTCGAAGCTCAGGCCAACAAAGAATTCATTTACCTGGTGCGCGGGCTGACCCCCGAGCAGGGCCAGGCTGTGCTCGACCTGAAAGTCCCGGGCGTTTACGGCATCGAAGAATTCCGCCGCTTCTACCCGGCCGGTGAAGTCACGGCGCACATGGTCGGCTTTACCGACATTGACGATCACGGGCGCGAAGGCGTCGAGCTGGCCTACGATGAGTGGCTGGCCGGGGTGCCGGGCAAGCGGCAGGTCATCAAGGATCGGCGCGGTCGGCTGATCAAGGATGTCCAGGTCACCAAGAACGCCAAGGCCGGCAAGCCCTTGGCGTTGTCGATTGACCTGCGTCTGCAATACCTGGCGAACCGCGAGCTGCGCAACGCGATCATCGAGAACGGCGCCAAGGCTGGCAGCCTGGTGATCATGGACGTGAAGACCGGCGAGATTCTCGCCATGGTCAACCAGCCGACCTATAACCCGAACAACCGTCGTAACCTGCAGCCGGCGATGATGCGTAACCGCGCGATGATCGACGTGTTCGAGCCGGGTTCGACCATGAAAGCGATCTCGATGAGTGCCGCGATCGAATCCGGGCGCTGGAAACCGACCGACACCGTCGAGGTGTATCCGGGCTCGCTGCAGATCGGCAAGTACACGATCAAGGACGTGTCGAAGACCGAGGGGCCGGTACTCGACATGACCGGCATCCTGATCAATTCCAGTAACGTCGGCATGAGTAAGGTCGCGTTCGATATCGGCGGTGAAACCATTTACCGTCTCGCACAGAAAGTCGGACTCGGCCAGGACACCGGCCTGGGCTTTCCGGGCGAGCGCGTCGGCAACCTGCCGAACTACCGCGACTGGCGCAAAGCCGAAACCGCGACACTGTCTTATGGCTACGGTATTTCCGTGACCGCAATCCAGCTGGTGCACGCATTCTCGGCGCTGGCCAACAACGGGCGTCTGGCGCCGCTGACCCTGATCAAAACCGACAAGCCGCCGCAGACCACTCAGGTATTGCCGGAAGCGGTCGCGAAAACCATGCAAGGCATGCTGCAGCAAGTGATCGAAGCACCGCGCGGCGTGTTCCGTGCGCAGGTGCCGGCGTATCACGTGGCCGGCAAGTCGGGTACTGCGCGTAAAACGTCGGTGGGCACCAAGGGTTACGCCGAAAACTCCTACCGCTCGCTGTTCGCCGGTTTCGGCCCGATGAGCGATCCGCGTTACGCCATCGTGGTGGTGATCGATGAACCGTCCAAGGCCGGTTACTTCGGTGGTCTGGTGTCGGCGCCGGTGTTCAGCCGTGTGATGTCCGGCACCCTGCGCCTGATGAACGTGACCCCGGACAACCTGCCGACTACCCAACAGGCCAACGCTACCCCGGTCGTTCCGCTGAAAGCCAATGGAGGGCGCGGCTGATGTCTCTGAGTCTGAACAAGATATTCCCCCACGCCGGCCATGATCTGTTGATCCGTGAATTGGCGCTGGACAGCCGCAACGTGCGCGCGGGCGACCTGTTCCTCGCTGTGCCCGGTGGCAAGTTCGATGGCCGTGCGCACATCGCCGATGCCTTGCAGCGCGGCGCGGCTGCGGTTGCGTATGAAGTGGAAGGCGCCACCGTGCTGCCGATCACCGAAGTGCCGTTGATTCCGGTCAAAGGCCTGGCGGCGCAGTTGTCCGACATCGCCGGGCGCTTTTATGGCGAGCCGAGCCATCACTTGAACCTGATCGGTGTTACCGGCACCAATGGCAAAACCAGCGTGACCCAACTGGTCGCGCAGGCACTCGATCTGCTTGGTCAGCATTGCGGCATCGTCGGTACGCTGGGTTCCGGCTTCCATGGCGCGCTGGAAAGCGGCCTGCACACCACGCCGAATCCGATCGCCATGCAAGCCACTCTGGCCGACCTGAAAAAGGCCGGGGCCAAAGCCGTGGCCATGGAAGTGTCGTCCCACGGTCTGGATCAGGGCCGGGTCACTGCATTGGCGTTCGACGTCGCGGTGATGACCAACCTGTCCCGCGACCACCTGGATTATCACGGCACCATGCAGGCGTACGCCGAGGCCAAGGCCAAGCTGTTCGCCTGGAATGACCTGAAGTGCCGCGTGGTCAACCTCGACGACGATTTCGGTCGGCAGTTGGCCGGCGAAAAACGCGAGTCGCGTTTGATCAGTTACAGCCTGCTCGACAGCAGCGCCTATTTGTATGTCCGCGAAGCGCAGTTCGATGACCACGGCGTACGCGCCACGCTGGTCACGCCGCAGGGCGAACACCACCTGCGCAGCACGCTGCTCGGTCGTTTCAACCTGAGCAACGTGCTGGCGGCGGTCGGCGCTTTGCTCGGTCTGGATTATGCGCTCGACGAAATCCTCAAGGTGCTGCCGAAACTTGAAGGCCCGGCCGGGCGCATGCAGCGTCTGGGTGGCGGCACTCAGCCACTGGTGGTGGTCGATTACGCCCACACCCCGGATGCCCTGGAAAAAGTTCTGACCGCGCTGCGTCCACACGTCAAAGGCCAGTTGCTGTGCCTGTTCGGCTGTGGCGGTGATCGTGATCGCGGCAAGCGTCCGCTGATGGCCGAAGTGGTCGAGCGTCTGGCCGATCGCGTACTGGTCACCGATGACAACCCGCGCACCGAAGATCCGGCGCAGATTTTCGACGACATCCGCGCCGGTTTCACCGCTGTGGATAAAGTCACCTTCGTCGCCGGCCGTGGTCAGGCGATTGCCCAGCTGATCGCTGCTGCATCGGCCGATGACGTGATCGTGCTGGCCGGCAAAGGCCACGAGGACTATCAGGAAATCAACGGCGAGCGGCACGCTTTCTCCGATCTGGTCGAGGCCGATCATGCTCTCACCGCGTGGGAGGTGGCCCATGCTTAAGGCCCTGACATTGAGCGAACTGACCAACGTGCTCGACGCACGTCTGATCAGCAGCGACGCCAGTTTCGATGGCGTCAGCATCGACAGCCGTGCGATCACCGCTGGCCAACTGTTTATTGCCCTGACTGGCCCGCGCTTTGACGGTCATGACTACCTGAACGATGTCGCCGGCAAAGGCGCGGTGGCGGCACTGGTCGAGCGTGAAGTCGCCGACAGCACCTTGCCGCAACTGCTGGTCAAGGACACCCGTCAGGCCCTCGGCCAGTTGGGTGCGCTGAACCGTGCCGCGTTCACGCAACCGGTGGCGGCCATTACCGGCTCCAGCGGCAAGACCACGGTCAAGGAAATGCTCGCGAGCATCCTGCGTACCCGCGGTCCGGTGCTGGCGACGCGCGGCAATCTGAACAACGACCTCGGCGCGCCGCTGACCCTGCTCGAACTGGCGCCGGAACACACTGCCGCCGTGATCGAACTGGGCGCCTCGCGTCTGGGCGAAATCGCCTACACCGTCGGGCTGACCAAGCCGCACGTGGCGATCCTCAACAACGCTGGCACTGCCCACGTTGGCGAGTTCGGCGGGCCTGAAAAAATCGTCGAGGCCAAGGGCGAGATCATCGACGGTCTCGCGGCAGATGGTATTGCCGTGCTCAACCTCGACGACAAGGCCTTTGGCATCTGGAAGCTCCGCGCCGGCGCACGCAAGGTGCTGACCTTCTCCCTGAGCAATCCGCAGGCAGATTTCTACGCCAGCGACCTGAACACCGATGCCCGGGGTTGCCCGGCCTTCAACCTGCATACACCTGAAGGTGTGGAGCACGTTCAACTGAACCTGCTCGGCAGCCATAACGTCGCCAACGCCATGGCTGCCGCCGCTGCCGCTCACGCCCTGGGCGTGTCGCTGTTCGGCATTGCCACCGGGCTTGGTGCGGTACAGCCGGTCAAGGGTCGCACCGTCGCGCAACTGGCGAAGAACGGCATGCGCGTGATCGATGACACTTACAACGCAAACCCCACCTCCATGTGCGCTGCCGTTGATATACTCGCCGGCTTTTCCGGCCGCACCGTCCTGGTGCTCGGAGATATCGGCGAGTTGGGCGACTGGGCGGAGCAGGGGCACCGCGACGTGGGCGAATACGCCCGGGGCAAGGTTTCCGCGCTTTACGCGGTCGGGCCGAACATGGTCCACGCCGTGAACGCATTCGGCCAAGAGGCGCATCACTTCGGCACGCAAGCCGAACTGATCCAGGCCCTCGACGCCGAGCAGGACACAAACACCACCATTTTGATCAAGGGTTCGCGCAGTGCAGCGATGGAAAACATCGTTGCGGCTCTGTGCGGGTCCAGTCTGGAGAAACATTAATGCTGCTGCTGCTAGCGGAGTATCTGCAACAGTTCTACAAAGGCTTCGCGGTCTTCCAGTACCTGACCCTGCGCGGGATCCTCGGTGTACTGACCGCGCTGGTTTTGTCGCTGTGCTACGGCCCGTGGATGATCCGCACCCTGCAGAACCGTCAGATCGGCCAGTCCGTTCGCAACGACGGCCCGCAATCGCACCTGTCCAAGTCGGGTACGCCGACCATGGGCGGCGCGCTGATTCTGTCTTCCATCGGTGTCAGCACCCTGTTGTGGGCTGACCTGAGCAACCGCTACGTCTGGGTCGTGCTGCTGGTGACTCTGCTGTTCGGCGCCATTGGCTGGGTCGACGACTACCGCAAAGTGATCGAGAAGAACTCCCGTGGCTTGCCAAGCCGCTGGAAATATTTCTGGCAGTCGGTCTTTGGCCTGGGCGCAGCGATCTTCCTTTATATGACTGCCACCACGCCTGTGGAGACCACGCTGATCCTGCCGATGCTCAAGGACTACAGCATCCCGCTGGGCGCCGGTTTCATCGTGCTGACCTACTTCGTGATCGTCGGTTCGAGCAACGCGGTCAACCTGACCGACGGCCTCGACGGTCTGGCGATCATGCCAACCGTGATGGTCGGCGGTGGTCTGGGCATCTTCTGCTACCTGTCGGGTAACGTGAAATTCGCCGAATACCTGCTGATTCCTTACGTGCCGGGCGCGGGCGAACTGATCGTGTTCTGCGGCGCGTTGATCGGTGCGGGGCTCGGGTTTCTCTGGTTCAACACCTACCCGGCGCAAGTGTTCATGGGCGACGTCGGTGCTCTGGCACTTGGCGCGGCACTGGGCACCATTGCGGTGATCGTCCGCCAGGAAATCGTCCTGTTCATCATGGGCGGCGTGTTCGTGATGGAAACCCTGTCGGTGGTTATCCAGGTGGCCTCTTTCAAGCTGACCGGTCGCCGGGTGTTCCGCATGGCACCGATTCACCACCACTTTGAACTCAAGGGCTGGCCCGAGCCACGCGTGATCGTCCGTTTCTGGATCATCACCGTGATTCTCGTGCTGATCGGCCTTGCCACCCTGAAGCTGAGGTAGAACGAGTGTCTCTGATCGCTTCTGACCACTTCCGCATCGTTGTCGGCCTCGGCAAGAGCGGCATGTCCCTGGTTCGCTTCCTGGCGAACCGGGGCGTGTCGTTTGCCGTCGCCGATACGCGGGACAATCCACCGGAACTGGCCACGCTCAAGCGTGACTATCCGCACGTGGAAGTGCGTTGTGGCGAGCTGGACGTCGAATTCCTGTGCCGCGCCGACGAGCTCTACGTGAGTCCCGGTCTGGCGCTGGCGACCCCGGCCCTGCAAGCCGCTGCCGCCCGTGGCGTGAAAATGTCCGGCGATATCGAGCTGTTCGCGCGTAACGCGCGGGCGCCGATCGTGGCCATCACCGGTTCCAACGCGAAAAGCACCGTCACCACCCTGGTCGGCGAGATGGCGGCTGCGGCCGGCAAACGCGTCGCGGTGGGCGGCAACCTCGGCACGCCGGCGCTGGACCTGCTCAGCGACGACGTCGAGCTGTACGTGATGGAACTGTCGAGTTTTCAGCTGGAAACCACCGACCAGCTCAACGCTGAAGTGGCTACCGTGTTGAACATCAGCGAAGACCACATGGATCGCTACAGCGGCCTGCCGGCCTATCACCTGGCCAAGCACCGGATCTTCCGTGGCGCGAAGCAGTTCGTGGTCAACCGTCAGGACGCGCTCAGCCGTCCGCTGATCGGCGAGGGCCAGCCGTGCTGGACCTTCGGCCTGAACAAACCCGATTTCAAGGCTTTTGGCCTGCGCGAAGAGGATGGCGAGAAATACCTGGCCTTCGAATTCCAGAACCTGATGCCGGTGCGCGAACTGAAAGTGCGCGGTGCGCATAACCAGGCCAATGCCCTCGCGGCACTGGCACTGGGGCATGCGGTCGGCCTGCCGTTCGACGCCATGCTGTCGGCCCTGCGCAATTTCGCCGGTCTCGAACACCGCTGCCAGTGGGTGCGTGATCTCGACGGTGTCGGTTACTACAACGATTCCAAGGCCACCAACGTCGGCGCCGCGCTGGCCGCCATTGAAGGCCTCGGTGCGGACATCGACGGCAAGGTCGTGCTGATCGCCGGTGGCGACGGCAAGGGTGCCGAGTTCAACGACTTGCGCGATCCGGTGGCGGCCAACTGCCGCGCCGTGATCCTGATGGGCCGCGACTCCGACAAGATCGGCGCGGCCATCGGTGACGCCGTGCCACTGATTCGCGCGACCTCGCTGGTCGACGCCGTTGCGCAATGCCGCGCAGTCGCCCAACCGGGTGACGTGGTGCTGCTGTCGCCAGCCTGCGCCAGTTTCGACATGTTCAAGAATTACGAAGACCGTGGTCACCAGTTCGTCCGCGCCGTGGAGGATCTGGCATGAGCCTGCGCAATATCATCAAACCGTACCCGTCGCCGATCATCACCGGCCGTGGCATCGACCTCGACTTCCCGATGCTCGCCGGCTGCCTGGCGCTGCTGGGCCTGGGCCTGATCATGATTGCCTCGGCCTCCACCGAAGTGGCGGCGGCGCAGTCGGGCAGCGCGCTGTACTACATGATTCGCCACCTGATCTATGTGGCGCTGGGCCTGGGTGCCTGCATCATCACCATGATGATTCCGATTGCCACCTGGCAGCGTCTGGGCTGGATGATGCTGATCGGTGCATTCGGTCTGCTGGTGATGGTGATCGTCCCCGGGATCGGCCGTGAAGTGAACGGGTCGATGCGCTGGATCGGTTTCAGCTTCTTCAACGTACAGCCGTCCGAGATCGCCAAGGTCTTCGTGGTGATCTACCTCGCCGGGTATCTGGTACGTCGGCAGAAAGAAGTGCGCGAGAGCTGGATGGGCTTCTTCAAGCCGTTCATCGTGCTGCTGCCGATGGCGGGCCTGTTGCTGATGGAGCCGGACTTCGGTGCCACCGTGGTAATGATGGGGGCTGCGGCGGCGATGCTGTTCCTTGGCGGAGTCGGGCTGTTCCGCTTCTCGCTGATGGTGGTGCTGGCAGTCGGGGCCGTGGTCTTGCTGATTCAGATGCAGCCTTATCGAATGGCGCGTCTGACCAACTTCGCAGACCCGTGGGCCGACCAGTTCGGCGCCGGTTATCAGTTGTCGCAGGCGTTGATCGCCTTCGGTCGCGGTGAGTGGCTGGGTGTTGGCCTGGGCAACAGCGTGCAGAAACAGTTCTACCTGCCGGAAGCGCACACCGACTTCGTATTCTCGGTGCTGGCCGAAGAGCTGGGCGCCGTCGGTTCGCTGTGCACCGTGGCGCTGTTCGTCTTCGTGTGTATTCGCGGCATGTACATCGGTCTGTGGGCGGAGAAAGCCAAGCAGTTCTTCGCCGCTTATGTGGCTTACGGCCTGTCGTTCCTGTGGATCGGTCAGTTTTTGATCAACATCGGGGTGAACGTCGGCCTGTTGCCGACCAAGGGCCTGACGCTACCGTTCCTCAGTTATGGCGGCAGTTCCCTGGTGATCTGCTGCGCCTGCCTTGGCCTGTTGCTGAGGATCGAGTGGGAGAGTCGGACCCACCTGGGCAGTGAAGAGATGGAATTCCATGAGAGCGACTTCGCCGAGGAGCCGAACCATGGGCGCTAACGTATTGATCATGGCCGGCGGCACCGGCGGCCACGTGTTTCCGGCGCTGTCCTGTGCCCGCGAATTCCAGGCACGCGGTTACACCGTGCACTGGCTCGGCACGCCACGCGGGATCGAAAACGATCTGGTACCGGCTGCAGGTCTGGAACTGCACCGGATCAATGCCACGGGTTTGCGTGGCAAGGGCAAGCTGTCGCTGCTCAAGGCACCGTTCATGCTGCTCAAGTCGGTGTGGCAGGCGCGGGCGGTGATTCGCAAGCTGCGTCCAGTCTGCGTGGTCGGCTTCGGTGGTTATGTGACCGGGCCTGGCGGTATCGCCGCGAAACTGGCCGGTGTGCCAGTGATCGTTCACGAGCAGAACGCCGTGGCCGGCACCGCCAATCGGTTGCTGGTGCCGTTCGCCGCCCGGGTGTGTGAAGCGTTCCCCGACACCTTTACTCTGTCGGACACCCGCCGTACCACCGGAAACCCGGTGCGCAGCGAGCTGTTCCTCGAAACATCGCGACCGGCTCTGGCCGGGCGCAAAGCGCGTTTGCTGATCCTCGGCGGAAGCCTGGGCGCAGAACCGTTGAACAAGTTGCTGCCTGAAGCCCTGGCGCAAGTCCCTGCCGATTTGCGTCCGGACGTGTTTCATCAGGCCGGCAAAAACCACGATGAAGTGACTGCAGAGCGCTATCGCGCCGCCGGCGTGGATGCGCAGGTGCAGCCGTTCATCAAAGACATGGCCCAGGCCTATGGCTGGGCTGACCTGGTGGTGTGCCGCGCTGGCGCGCTGACCATCAGTGAGCTGGCCGCCGTTGGTCTGCCCTCGATGCTGGTGCCTTTGCCCCACGCGATCGACGATCACCAGACCCGCAACGCCGATTATTTGGCCCGTGAAGGCGCTGCCTTCGTGATGCCGCAAAGAACGACTGGTGCCGCGGACCTTGCCGCGCGCCTGACAGAGGTCTTGATGCAACCGCAACGACTCGAAGAAATGGCCCAAGCGGCCCGCCGTCTGGCCAAACCCGATGCCACCCGCAGCGTGGTCGATACCTGCCTGGAGGTGGCCCATGGTTGAGAATCAGAAAGCCATGCCACAACCGGAAATGCGCCGTATCCGTCGCATCCACTTCGTCGGTATCGGCGGCGTGGGCATGTGCGGCATCGCTGAAGTGTTGTTGAACCTGGGCTATGAAGTGTCCGGTTCCGACCTGAAGGCTTCGCCGGTGACCGAGCGTCTGGAATCGTTCGGCGCGCACATCTACATCGGCCACCGTGCCGAGAACGCTGCCACCGCCGACGTACTGGTGGTCTCCAGCGCTGTGAACACCTCCAACCCGGAAGTGGCGACCGCCCTTGAGCGTCGTATCCCGGTGGTACCGCGTGCCGAGATGCTCGCCGAGCTGATGCGCTACCGCCACGGCATTGCCGTCGCCGGTACTCATGGCAAAACCACGACCACCAGCCTGATCGCTTCGGTGTTCGCCGCCGGTGGCCTGGATCCGACCTTCGTCATCGGTGGCCGTCTGAATGCGGCGGGCACCAATGCCCAGCTCGGCACCAGCCGCTACCTGATCGCCGAAGCCGACGAAAGCGATGCGAGCTTCCTGCACCTGCAACCGCTGGTGGCGGTGGTGACCAACATCGACGCCGACCACATGGCGACCTACGACGGTGACTTCAACAAACTGAAGAAAACTTTCGTCGAGTTCCTGCACAACCTGCCGTTCTACGGTCTGGCCGTGATGTGCCTGGACGATCCGGTGGTGCGTGAAATCCTGCCGCTGGTCAAGCGTCCGACCGTGACCTACGGCTTCAGCGAAGACGCCGACGTGCGCGCGATCAATGTACGCCAGCAAGGCATGCAGACCTTCTTCACCGTGCTGCGTCCTGACCGCGAGCCGCTGGATGTTTCCGTGAACATGCCGGGCAACCACAACGTGCTCAACTCGCTGGCGACCATCTGCATCGCCACCGACGAAGGCGTCAGTGACGAAGCCATCGTTCAGGGCCTGTCCGGGTTCCAGGGCGTTGGCCGACGCTTCCAGGTCTACGGCGAACTGCCGGTGGACGGCGGCAACGTGATGCTGGTCGATGACTACGGTCACCACCCGACCGAAGTCGCGGCGGTGATCAAAGCCGTGCGCGGTGGCTGGCCGGAGCGCCGTCTGGTGATGGTTTACCAGCCGCATCGTTATAGCCGCACCCGTGATCTGTATGACGATTTCGTCAATGTACTGGCCGATGCCAACGTGCTGCTGCTGATGGAAGTCTATCCGGCCGGCGAAGAGCCGATCCCGGGCGCGGACAGCCGCAAGTTGTGCAACAGCATCCGTCAGCGCGGTCAGCTCGACCCGATCTACATCGAGCGCGGTGTCGACCTCGCGCCGCTGGTCAAGCCGTTGCTGCGCGCCGGCGACATCCTGCTGTGCCAGGGCGCCGGGGATATCGGCGGTCTCGCGCCGAAACTGTTGAAAAGTGAATTGTTCGCCGGTGCCGTGGCGGCGTCGGTCGAGGGGAAGTTGAAATGACTGCTGCCTACGCCAACCTGTTCTCCACCATCGCGCCGAAAGACTTCGGCCGGGTCGCCGTGCTGTTCGGTGGCATGAGTGCCGAGCGTGAAGTTTCGCTGAAGTCCGGTAACGCTGTGCTCGACGCGCTGCAAAGCGCGGGTGTGGACGCGTTCGGGATCGACGTCGGCGAGGATTTTCTGCAGCGTCTGCTGAGCGAAAAGATCGATCGTGCGTTCATCATTCTCCACGGTCGTGGCGGTGAAGATGGCTCGATGCAGGGCCTGCTCGAGTGCGCCGGCATTCCCTACACCGGCAGCGGCATCCTTGCCTCGGCACTGGCGATGGACAAACTGCGCACCAAGCAGGTCTGGCACAGCCTCGGGATTCCGACGCCGCGTCACGCCGTGCTGTGCAGCGAAGCCGATTGTATTTCCGCGGCGACGGAACTGGGCTTCCCTTTGATCGTCAAACCGGCGCATGAAGGTTCAAGTATCGGGATGGCCAAAGTGAGTTCTGCGTCCGAGTTGATCGACGCATGGAAAGCGGCCAGTACCTACGATTCGCAAGTCTTGGTTGAACAATGGATTCAAGGTCCGGAGTTCACCATCGCCACCCTGCGTGACCAGGTGTTGCCTCCTATCGCCCTGGGTACACCGCACACGTTCTACGACTACGACGCCAAGTACATCGCCAACGATACCCAGTACCGCATTCCGTGCGGGCTGGATGCCGCCAAGGAACAGGAACTCATGGATCTCACGGCCAAGGCCTGTGAGGCGCTGGGGATTGCCGGTTGGGGCAGGGCGGACGTGATGCAGGACGCCGACGGGCAGTTCTGGTTCCTGGAAGTGAACACCGCACCGGGCATGACCGATCACAGCCTGGTGCCGATGGCGGCCCGTGCTGCCGGTCTGGACTTCCAGCAACTGGTTCTGGCCATTCTGGCCGCCAGTGTTGAAGGCTCCGGTCACACAGAGGCGCGAGGTTAAGACCATGCAAGGCGCTCAGCTCAGACATCAGCCACCCGCACCCGGCCGCAAGCCGGTGCCGCGGGGTGCCAGCCGAATGGTGGCCAAAGAGCCGATGTCTGCGCGCCTGCCGAAAGCCAATTTCGGCTTTCTGAAAAGCCTGTTCTGGCCAGTGCTGCTGGTGGCGTTGGGGTTCGGTACCTACGAAGGCGCGCAGCGTTTGCTGCCGTATGCCGACCGGCCGATCACCAAGATCGCGGTGCAGGGCGACCTGAGCTACATCAGTCAGCAAGCGGTGCAGCAGCGAATCGCCCCGTACGTGGCGTCGAGCTTCTTCACCATTGATCTGGCCGGCATGCGCACCGAGCTTGAGCAGATGCCATGGATCGCCCACGCCGAAGTACGCCGGGTGTGGCCGGACCAGGTGGTGATCCGCCTGGAAGAGCAACTGCCCGTGGCCCGTTGGGGCGACGAGTCGCTGCTCAACAACCAGGGCCAGGCATTCACGCCCAAGGAACTGGCGAACTACGAACACCTGCCACAGCTGTTCGGCCCACAACGGGCCCAGCAGCAAGTGATGCAGCAATATCAGGTGCTGAGCCAGATGCTCCGGCCGCTGGGTTTCTCGATCGCGCGCCTGGAACTGCGTGAACGTGGCAGCTGGTTCCTGACCACCGGTGCCGGCAGCTCCGGCCCCGGCATCGAGTTGCTGCTGGGACGCGGCAACCTGGTGGAAAAGATGCGCCGCTTCATTGCCATCTATGACAAGACGCTTAAAGACCAGATTACGAACATTGCGCGCATCGATCTGCGCTACGCCAACGGCCTCGCTGTTGGCTGGCGGGAACCAGTAGCGCCGACGACAGCCCAACCCGCTGTCGCAAAGAATTAAGAAGAGGCAGGACCCATGGCAAACGTGCAAAGCGGCAAAATGATCGTCGGTCTGGATATCGGCACCTCCAAGGTGGTGGCGCTGGTAGGCGAGGTCGCGGACGACGGCACGCTGGAAATCGTCGGTATCGGTACTCACCCGTCCCGCGGCCTGAAAAAGGGCGTGGTGGTGAACATCGAGTCGACCGTGCAATCGATCCAGCGCGCGATCGAAGAAGCCCAACTGATGGCGGGCTGCCGCATTCACTCGGCGTTCGTCGGCGTGGCCGGCAATCACATCCGCAGCCTGAACTCCCACGGCATCGTAGCGATTCGTGACCGCGAAGTGAGCTCGGCTGACCTGGAGCGTGTACTTGACGCTGCCCAGGCCGTGGCGATCCCGGCCGACCAGCGCGTGCTGCACACACTGCCGCAGGATTACGTGATCGATAACCAGGAAGGCGTCCGCGAGCCTCTGGGCATGTCCGGTGTGCGTCTGGAAGCCAAGGTTCATGTGGTCACCTGCGCCGTCAACGCCGCACAGAACATTGAAAAGTGCGTGCGTCGCTGCGGTCTGGAAATCGACGACATCATTCTCGAGCAACTGGCCTCGGCCTACTCGGTACTGACCGACGACGAAAAAGAGCTGGGCGTGTGCCTGGTCGACATCGGCGGCGGCACCACCGACATCGCGATCTTCACCGAAGGCGCGATCCGCCACACCGCGGTGATCCCGATTGCCGGTGATCAGGTGACCAACGACATCGCCATGGCGTTGCGCACCCCGACCCAGTACGCCGAAGAGATCAAGATCCGCTACGCCTGTGCCCTGGCCAAACTGGCCGGTGCCGGCGAAACCATCAAGGTGCCAAGCGTTGGCGACCGTCCGCCGCGCGAACTGTCGCGTCAGGCCCTGGCCGAGGTGGTCGAGCCGCGTTACGACGAACTGTTCACCCTGATCCAGGCCGAACTGCGTCGCAGCGGCTACGAAGACCTGATCCCGGCGGGCATCGTCCTGACCGGCGGTACCTCGAAGATGGAAGGCGCCACCGAGCTGGCCGAAGAAATCTTCCACATGCCGGTGCGCCTGGGCGTGCCGCACGGCGTGAAGGGGCTGGATGACGTGGTGCGCAACCCGATTTATTCCACTGGCGTTGGCTTGCTGATGTACGGCCTGCAGAAGCAGTCCGACGGGATCTCGTTCTCGGGCATCGGCAGCCGCGACAGCTACAGCAACGATGAGCCACAGGCGCCGTTGCTGGACCGATTGAAGAAGTGGGTTCAAGGCAACTTCTAAAGCTTTACCGCAACACCGCTACAAAAATGCAGTAGGCGAAAAAACTAGAGAATGTAAGGAGAGGGAAAATGTTCGAACTCGTAGACAACATCCCCGCAAGCCCGGTAATCAAAGTTATCGGTGTTGGCGGTGGCGGCGGCAACGCTGTCAACCACATGGTCAAGAGCAACATCGAAGGCGTTGAATTCATCTGCGCCAACACTGATGCTCAAGCGCTGAAAAACATCGGCGCGCGCACCATTCTGCAACTGGGCACCGGTGTGACCAAAGGCCTGGGCGCCGGCGCCAACCCGGAAGTCGGCCGTCAGGCTGCGCTGGAAGATCGCGAGCGCATCGCTGAAGTGCTGGCCGGCACCAACATGGTGTTCATCACCACTGGCATGGGCGGCGGTACCGGTACCGGTGCTGCGCCGATCATCGCCGAAGTGGCCAAGGAAATGGGCATCCTGACCGTTGCGGTCGTGACCCGTCCGTTCCCGTTCGAAGGCCGCAAGCGTATGCAGATCGCCGACGAAGGCATCCGCATGCTCTCCGAAAGCGTCGATTCGCTGATCACCATTCCGAACGAGAAGCTGCTGACCATTCTCGGCAAAGACGCCAGCCTGCTGTCGGCTTTCGCCAAGGCTGACGACGTACTGGCCGGTGCCGTGCGCGGTATCTCCGACATCATCAAGCGTCCGGGCATGATCAACGTCGACTTCGCCGACGTGCGTACCGTGATGAGCGAAATGGGCATGGCGATGATGGGCACTGGCTGCGCCAGCGGTCCGAACCGTGCACGTGAAGCGACCGAAGCGGCCATCCGCAACCCGTTGCTGGAAGACGTGAACCTGCAAGGCGCACGCGGCATTCTGGTGAACATCACCGCCGGTCCTGACCTGTCCCTGGGTGAGTACTCCGACGTGGGTAGCATTATCGAAGCCTTCGCTTCCGAACACGCGATGGTCAAGGTCGGTACCGTGATCGATCCGGACATGCGCGACGAACTGCACGTTACCGTGGTTGCCACCGGTCTGGGCGCGAAAATCGAGAAGCCTGTGAAGGTCATCGACAACACCGTTCACACCTCCATGGCTGCCGCTCAGGTTCAACAACCGGCTCCTGCGCGTCAGGAAGCTCCGGCGGTGAACTACCGTGACCTGGACCGTCCGACCGTCATGCGCAACCAGGCTCAGGCCGGTGCTGCGACTGCCGCGAAGATGAACCCGCAGGACGATCTGGATTACCTGGACATCCCGGCATTCCTGCGTCGTCAGGCCGATTGATGGAATGTATCAGGGCTATGACGGTGATTGGTGTTCAGCAAAGGCTCGGTCTGCTATTATCGCCAGCCTTTGTTGATACCAGTTCGCAATTTGCGCTGAAGCGGCCCAAGCCATGATTAAACAACGCACACTGAAAAATATTATCCGTGCCACAGGTGTAGGCCTGCATTCCGGGGAGAAGGTCTACCTGACCCTCAAGCCTGCGCCTGTCGACACTGGCATTGTGTTTTGTCGCGCTGACCTCGACCCTGTGGTGCAGATTCCTGCCCGCGCGGAAAACGTCGGTGAAACCACTATGTCGACGACGCTGATCAATGGCGACGTCAAAGTGGACACGGTAGAGCACTTGCTCTCGGCCATGGCTGGCCTGGGCATCGATAACGCCTACGTCGAGCTCTCCGCGTCCGAAGTCCCGATCATGGATGGCAGCGCTGGACCGTTCGTATTCCTGATTCAATCGGCTGGCCTGGAAGAGCAGGACGCCGCCAAGAAGTTCATCCGCATCCTGCGTGAAGTGACAGTGGAAGACGGCGACAAGCGCGCCACTTTCGTCCCTTTCGAAGGGTTCAAGGTGAGCTTCGAGATCGATTTCGATCACCCGGTTTTCCGGGACCGCACCCAGAGTGCAAGCGTGGATTTTTCCAGCACTTCGTTCGTAAAAGAAGTCAGCCGCGCCCGTACTTTCGGTTTCATGAGTGACATCGAGTACCTGCGCAAGCACAACCTCGCACTCGGCGGCAGCGTTGAAAACGCGATCGTGGTGGATTCCGATGGTGTACTGAACGAAGACGGCCTTCGCTACGAAGACGAATTCGTGAAGCACAAGATCCTCGATGCGATTGGCGACCTGTACCTGCTGGGTAACAGCCTGATTGGTGAGTTCAAAGGCTTCAAGTCCGGTCATGCACTGAACAACCAGCTGCTGCGCAAGTTGATTGAGCAGACAGATGCTTGGGAAGTCGTGACGTTCGAAGACGCCAGCACTGCACCGATCTCTTACATGCGCCCGGTTGCGGCGGTGTAAGTAAAAAACCTCTCTAGTTTTTTGAAGGCCATCCTCGGATGGCCTTTTTTTATGCCCTTATTAAGAGCAAAAGATCACAGCCTTCGGCAGTTCCTACAGGGAAAGATATTCCAACTGTAGGAGCTGCCGAAGGCTGCGATCTTTTGATCTTACGAACTGACAACCCGATTGCGACCGCTCTCCTTGGCCTGATACAGCGCCTTGTCCGCCGCAAACAGCAGTTGCTCCAGTGACATCTCGACTGCCGATGTCCAGGTGCTGATACCGATACTGACGGTCATTGCCACGTCCGCGCCCTCGACCTTCGGCATCTGCTCCACCGCCTGACGAATGTGTTCAGCAATTTGCCGGGCACCGTTGCTGTCGGTCTCGGCGAGAATCACCGAGAACTCTTCGCCGCCGTAACGGGCGACCAGATCGCCGGGGCGGCGCACGTTCGCCGTGATCACCTTGGCCAGTTCGCGTAGCGCCTGGTCACCGGCCTGATGCCCGTGACGGTCGTTGAACGCCTTGAAGTGGTCGGCATCGATCATCATCACCGACAGCGGCTTGCCCGAACGCTGGGCGCGGAACCATTCGTGGCGCAGCGACTGATCGAGCCTCCGCCGGTTGGCCACGCCGGTCAGCGCATCGGTGGCAGCCAGTTGCGCCAGTTCGCGTTCGGCGCGCTGGCGCAAGCGCAGCTCGCGAGCGAGCAGCCAGGTCAGCCACAGCAGCCCGGCACACAGCACGCCGGTGGCACCACTGACCAACAGCGCCGTGCGCCGCCAAGTGCCGAACACCTCATCACTGGAGAGCGCGACCATCACCGTCAGCGGCAAGTTGCCGACCCGCGAATAGGTGTAAAGCCGTTGCTGGTGATCCATGCTCGAAGTGCTGGTGAAACTGCCGCTGCCATCCTTGTCGCCGAGAATCCGTACCACGTTGGGTCGGTTGCCGAAGCTCTTGCCGATGGAGTCGTTTTGCAGATGCGGCTTCTGCGCCAGCAGCACGCCGTCGCTGTTGATGATGTTCAGGGTGCTGTCTTTGCCGATGTCGAGGCTGTTGAACAACTGATCGAAGTAGTCGAGTTTCATCGACGCCACCGCCACTCCGGCGAATTCGCCGGTTTCCGAGGAGATCCGCCGACTGAAGCTGATGCGCCACTGATTGGCGTCGTCGCAATCGCAGCGGGTCTTGAACGGGCGACTGATGAACATGCCGGTATCGCGGTTGAAGGCGTGGGCAAGGAAGTAATCGCGATCGGCGAAGTTGCCTGGTTTGGGTTCGATCCGCGATGAGTCGGCAACCACATCGCCATGCTTGTCCAGCAGGAGGATGTCGCCCTTGAAACGCGCGGTGGTCGAACGGTCGAACAGCGCCAGATGGCGAATCTGCGGGGTGACGTCGCGCAAGTCATCGCGCTGGGCGGCGGCGATCAGGCCTTGCAGGGTCAGGTCGTACAACTCGACCGTGCGCAGGACGTCGGCGTCGATCAACTGGGCGATGGTGGTGGCACTGCGGGTGGCCGATTCCTGAGCGTTGGCGTGCTCACGAATCAGCAAAAAAGTGACGATGCACAGAATCGCGATCACGGTCAGCGAACTGCCGCAGATCAGCAGCAATTCGGGGCGTCCGGGCTTGCCCGCCAGAGGTGGGGTACGGCTCGCGATCATGATGGGGTTATCAGTTGGGGGATCTTATAAGCTTAGTTGCACAAACACTGCGGGGGATAACACTAAAACAGATCTACTGTGGGGAGGGGATTTATCCCCGATGGGCTGCGAAGCGGCCCCAAAAAAGGGTCTGCTGCGCAGCCTATCGGGGATAAATCCCCTCGCCACAAAATCTATTCCATTCAAAAAAGGATCAGTTGTTACTGAGCTAGAGGTGATCTTAGAAGACGTTGATCGGGTAGTCGACAATCACACGGTATTCATCGGTGTCGGTATCGATCGCGCCGTAGCCGTTGCCGCCACGGTTGGTTGCCCATTGCAGGCGCACCGCGAGATCTTTCGCCTGGCCGCTCTGCACCACGTATTTCAGATCAAGGTCGCGCTCCCAATGCTTGGCGTTGCGACCGTCAGCGCTGTACCACGAGGCATAGCCCTTGCTGTCCGGATCGACCTTGGTCAGGTCCACGGTGCCACGCGAATAGGAAACCGCCGACGTCAGACCCGGCAGACCGAGACCGGCGAAGTCGTAGGCGTACTTGAGCTTCCACGAGCGCTCGTTGGGGCCGTTGAAGTCCGAGTACTGCTGCGAGTTGTCGAGGTAAACGCTATCACCCTGGCTGATGTAGTCGAACGGTGTGTTGCCGTTCACGCGCTGGTACGCAGCGGTGACGCTGTGGTTGCCGATGCCGACGGTGAAATGCAGGCTGTAGGTGTTGTTGTCGATGTCGCCCAGCAGCGCGTCGCCGGTGTCCTGCGTGTGATAGAAGTGCAGGCCCGGGTTGAGGCTGACCAGATCGTTCAACTGCCACGTGTAATCCAGGTCGTAGTAGTACTGGTTCCAGATGTCCTTCAGTTCAGCGGCATACAGATTGCTGGTCAGGCCCTCGACGCCGCTCCAGGACACTCCGGCCCAGTTCAGGTGGCGGCTTTCGTCGCCCTCGGCGAGTTTGCCGTACGAGGTGCCGATGCGCTGGCGACCGCTCTGGTTGTACGGCTTGGTAAAACTGGCCTGGCCACCTTCGAACATCCAGCCGTCGAAGCTGTGGTTGGTCAGGCTGACGCCACGAAAGGTCTGCGGCAACATGCGCGATTCACCGCCGGCAATCACCGGGTTGGTGAGGAACAGGTCACCGGCCTTCAACTCGGTATCGAACGCGCGCATTTTCAACGTGCCACCTGCGGTCGAGAACGACCCCGGCGCTTTGCCGTTGCCATCGCTGATCGGCAGGATGCTCGAGCCATCGGTACCGCCACCGCCGTCGAGCTTCAGCCCGAGCATGGCGTGGGCATCAATGCCGAAGCCGACCGTGCCTTCGGTATAACCCGACTGGAATATCCCGAGAAAACCCTGACCCCACTCGATGTTATCGTCCGTCTGCTGCAGGCGGTTGCGATTCATGTAGTAGTTGCGAGCGTTGAGGTTGAGG
This sequence comes from Pseudomonas sp. Y5-11, assembly GCF_022368695.1. Lineage (NCBI taxonomy): Bacteria > Pseudomonadati > Pseudomonadota > Gammaproteobacteria > Pseudomonadales > Pseudomonadaceae > Pseudomonas > Pseudomonas sp. Y5-11. The sequence continues at coordinate 6,002,911 of NZ_CP058974.1, read as the reverse complement.
CTCGAGCCGTCGACGAAACCTTCCCTGGCGGCTTCGTCGGCATGGGCGGCGGGGGCAATCGTTGCGGCAATTGCAATGAACAGCGGGGTGAAGCTGACTGGGTAACGCACTTGCGATGGAGCTCCTTGGGGTCAACTGACACTTCAATGTCTTGAGGTGCGGGATGTTTCTTGTTGTTACAGACGAACCAAACGGCTTTCAGACCACAACGAAAAAAGGCCGCTGAAAAGGCAGCGGCCTGGAAGGACGACGGTTGAACGGGAAGAGCCAAACAACCGCGTCGAGGGAAATGTTTCGCGGTGCGCGACTCAGCTGTCTTTCTCGGCCGCTTGAGCCTGGGAAGTGGCGGCCTGTGGGGCTTGCGAGGCGTCTTGCGACTTGGCCATCACTTCTGCCTGAGATTGCTCGAAGGCGTGAGCGCGAGCAGCATTCTGCGCGACGAACGCCTGCGATTCTTCAGCCATCGCCATTGGCGACAGGATCAATGAGGACAAAACGAAAGCGCTGGCAATACCCATACTGTTGGACATCTTGAAAACCTTCTTGCTTGGCAAGTGCTGTTTGGTGCGGGCAAAGATAAGGTTGCCGAGCGTTGGGAAACAGCGTGATTTTCATAAATGACTGTTACAGCAAAAGCAAAGATCAACCACGGGTTGACTCCATTCCTTGTGGCGAGGGGGTTCATCCCCGATGGGCTGCGAAGCAGCCCTCAATCCTTTGTACTGGTTGTGTCAGGAAGATCGCGATTGCTGATTTTGGGGTCGCTTCGCAACCCATCGGGGATGAATCCCCTCGCCACAGGGGACTTTAATCAGCGATTAAACGGGGAGGTGGATGCCGAAGGTATTCATCCCGCGATCACTGCGCACAAACACATCCCCACCATGCATCAGCGCAATCGCCTTGACGATCGCCAGCCCCAATCCATGGTTGTTGCCGCTGTTGCTGCGCGAGGCATCGACCCGGTAGAAGCGCTCGAACAGTCGCGGCAAATGCTCGCTGGCAATCGGCGATCCCGGGTTGGCCACACCGATGCTGACCTGATGTTCCTCAACCTCGATGCGCACCTCAATCACCTTGCCCGGCTCGGTGTGCTGCACGGCGTTGCTCAGCAGATTGATCAATGCCCGGCGCAGATGTGCGATCTCGATCCGCACCTGCGCATCGCCACTGACGTGCACCTGCACTTGCGCGTCTTCGAGGATGAAATCCAGATACTCGAGCGTAGTCGCGACTTCATCGGCCAGCGACGTAGATGTCAGTTTGGTCGCCTTGCTGCCCTGGTCGGCGCTGGCGAGGAACAACATGTCATTGATGATCGAACGCAGGCGCTCGAGCTCTTCAAGATTCGACTGCAGCACTTCGAAGTAATGCTCGGCGGAGCGTCCGCGCGTCAATGCGACCTGGGTCTGGCCAATCAGGTTGGTCAGCGGCGAGCGCAGTTCATGGGCGACGTCGGCGTTGAACGACTCCAGCCGCGAGTAGGCCTGTTCAACCCGCTCCAGCGTGGAGTTGAACGAATCGACAAACTGCTCAAGCTCCGGCGGCAATGGCGACATCCGCAAGCGTCCAGCCCGCAGGGGGGGCGCGAGGCGCTGGGCTTCATCCGACAGTTTGATCAACGGCTTGAGGCCGATTCGCGCGACCCAGTACCCCAGCGCCGAGGCCATCAGCACACCGACAATCGCGAGGCTGACGAGAGCGATCAACAGCTTGTGTTGGGTCTCGTGGAACGTTTCGGTGTCGATGCCGATCATGAACCGCAGCGGCGGGCGCTGATCCTTGGCCGGCAACTCGGTCAGCAGCACTTTCAGCGGATAAGGATGTTCAGGCAACTGCAGATCATGCATGCCGGTCGGGCCCTGGGCGAAGGCGCGGATTTGCGCGTCCGGCTCGCCATACTCGTAACCAGGATCAGCGCTGACCACCCAGAAACGGATGCGCTTGTCTTCTTCGCCGAGCAGCTTGAGCTTGGCGTTGATCTTCACCCAATGCTCAGGCGTGCCATACCGATTGAGCGCCGATTCGAGCACGCTGTAACGCGCATCCAGCTCCGCTTCCGGGAGCAGGCCCAGGCCCTTGTCGACCTGTTGATACAGCGCGCCGCCGATCAACAGGAACACCAGCAGCGCCACCAGGGTGAACATCCCGCTTAAACGCAGGGCAATCGAATTACTGGACACCACGGCTCTCCAGCACATAACCCATGCCGCGAATCGTGTGCAGCAGTTTCTCGTCGAACGGCCCGTCGAGCTTGGCCCGCAGCCGTTTGATCGCGACTTCGACGACGTTCGCATCGCTGTCGAAATTGATGTCCCAGACCATCTCGGCAATCGCGGTTTTCGAGAGGATTTCGCCTTGCCGGCGCGCCAGCACGCTGAGCAGCGAGAACTCTTTTGCGGTCAGGTCCAGCCGGGTGCCGGCACGGGTCGCCTTGCGGCTGATCAGATCGATCCACAGGTCGGCGATGCTCACTTGTACCGGTTCATGCCCGCCGCTGCGTCGGGTCAGCGCTTGCAGGCGCGCCACCAGCTCGAGGAAGGAAAACGGCTTGCCGAGGTAATCATCGGCGCCGTCGCGCAGGCCCTTGATGCGGTCTTCGACGCGCTCGCGGGCGGTGAGCATGATCACCGGGGTCTGCTTGCGCGCACGCAATGCGCGCAGCACGCCGAAGCCATCCAGGCCCGGTAGCATTACGTCGAGGACGATCACCGCGTAGTCGCTCTCCAGCGCCAGGTGCAGGCCTTCGACGCCGTCGCGGGCCAGGTCCACGGTGTAACCCTGTTCCGTCAGACCGCGGTGCAGATAGTCCGCGGTTTTTTCCTCGTCTTCGATAATCAGAACGCGCATGACCGCCTCAGTCTGTAGTCGCCAATGCCGTCGTGGGCATTGGTTTGGGCCTGTGGAACAGCCGCTCAAGCCACAAGTATATGACCGGCGTGGTAAACAGCGTCAGCATCTGGCTGACCAGCAAGCCGCCCACCACCGCGATCCCCAGCGGCTGGCGCAGTTCGGCGCCGGTGCCATAACCGAGCATCAGCGGCAGGGCACCCAGCAGGGCGGCGAGAGTGGTCATGATGATCGGCCGGAATCGCGTCAGGCACGCCTCGTAAATCGCATCCTGCGGCGGCAAGCCGCGATTGCGCTGCGCCTCGAGGGCAAAGTCGATCATCAGGATGCCGTTCTTTTTGACGATACCGATCAGCAACACCAGGCCGATCAACGCCATGATCGAGAAGTCCTGGCCGCAGATCCACAGCATGATCACCGCACCGAGACCGGCCGCCGGCAGGGTCGAGATGATCGTCAGCGGATGCACGAAGCTCTCATAAAGCACGCCGAGAATGATGTACACCGCCACCAGCGCCGCGAGAATCAGCCACGGCTGACTGGCCAGCGAACTCTGGAACGCCTGCGCCGCGCCCTGGAAGTTGCCGCTGATCGCGGTCGGCATGCCGATTTCGGCCTTGGCCTGATTGAGCAGAATCACCGCATCACCCAACGCCACGCCGGGCGCCAGGTTGAACGACAGGTTGGCGGCCGGGAACATGCCGTCATGAGCAATCGACAGCGGGCCGATGGTCGGCGCATCGAATTTGGCCAGCGCCGACAGCGGCACCATCTCGCCGCTCAACGGCGAGCGCAGGTAGAAATAATTGAGGCTTTCGGCCTTGCCGCGTTGCTTGGTGTCCAGTTCCAGAATCACGTTGTACTGATTGACCTGGGTCTGAAATTCGTTGATCTGGCGCTGCCCGAAGGCATCGTACAGCGCTTCGTCGACGTCACTGGCGGTCAGGCCGAAACGCGCGGCGGCACTGCGGTCGATGCTGATGTGGGTGATGCTGCCGCCCAGTTGCAGGTCGTTGGAAATGTCGCGGAACGCCGGGTTGCTGCGCAGCTTTTCCGTCAGACGCTGGGTCCAGGTGGCGAGGGTCGCGCCGTCATTGCTCTTGAGCACGTATTGGTACTGCGCGCGGCTCGGGCCGGAGCTGAGGTTGATGTCCTGACCGGCGCGCAGGTACAGGACGATGCCCGGGACTTTCATCAGTTGCGGACGAATGCGGTCGATGAACTGGCTGGCCGAGACGTCGCGGTCGCCGCGTTTTTTCAGGGCAATCCAGAAGCGGCCGTTGGCGATGGTCTGGTTGCTGCCGGACACGCCGACCGAGTGCGAGAACGCTTGCACGGCCGGGTCGGCGGCGACGATTTCGGCCATCGCCAGGTGTTTTTTCACCATGTCGCCGTAGGAGATATCCGCAGCGGCTTCAGTGGTACCGAGGACGAAACCGGTGTCCTGCACCGGGAAAAATCCCTTGGGGATAAAAATGTAACCGGCAATCGCCAGTGCCAGCGACAGGCCGAACACGCCAATCATCAGTTTCTGGTGGGCGAGGGCACGGCGCAGACCCTTTTCGTACCAGGCCAGCAAGCGTTCGCTGAAGCCCGGTTTGTCGTGGGCATGGTGCACCGGTTTGCGCATGAATAGCGCGGCCAGCGTCGGTGCGAGGGTCAACGACACCACCACCGAAATCAAAATGGTCGAGGTTGCGGTCAGGGCGAATTCTTTGAACAACCGCCCGACCACACCGCCCATGAACAGCAGCGGAATGAACGCCGCCACCAGCGAGAAACTGATCGAGACCACGGTGAAGCCGATTTCGCCGGCACCTTTGACCGCCGCCTCGCGCATGCTGTCGCCGGCCTCCAGATGCCGGTGGATGTTCTCCACCACGACAATCGCATCGTCCACGACAAACCCGACGGCCACGACAATCGCCACCAGCGTCAGGTTGTTCAGGCTGAAGCCCAAGAGGTACATCAGGGCGAAACTGGCGGTCAGCGACACGCCGAGTACCGCCGAGACGATCATGGTCGCTGACAACTGGCGCAGAAACAGCGCCATCACCGCCACCACCAGCAGGATCGCGATCAACAGGGTGATCTCGACTTCATGCAGCGAGGCGCGGATGGTCTGGGTGCGGTCGATCAGGGTTTTCACCTGCACCGAGGCCGGGAGCATGGCTTCGAGGCCGGGCAGGGCGGCTTGAATGCGGTCGACAGTTTCGACGATGTTCGCGCCGGGCTGGCGCGAAATCACCAGGTTCACTCCGGGTTGATCACCGGCCCAGGCCTGCACGTAGGCATCTTCCGAACCGTTGACGACTTTGGCGACATCGCGCAGGTGAACCGGGGCGCCGTCCTTGTAGGAAACGATGAGTTGGCTGTAGTCCTCGGGGTGGAACAACTGGTCGTTGGTCGACAGCGTCGAGATGCTCGACTCGCCGTACAACGCACCTTTGGCGAGGTTGAGGCTGGTCTGCTGGATCGCCAGACGAATGTCGGCGAGGGTCAGGCCGATCGCCGCCAGTTTGTCCGCCGAGGCCTGCACACGGATCGCCGGACGTTGCTGACCGGTGATGTTGATCTGGCCTACACCGTCGATCTGACTGATCTGACGCGCCAGCAGGGTTTCCACCAGGTCGCTGAGTTCGGTGCCGGGCATTTGCGTCGAGCTGACGCTGAGGATCAGTACCGGGCTGTCGGCCGGGTTGACCTTCTTCCACGTCGGCAGCGTCGGCATGTCCTTGGGCAGTTTGCCGGCGGCGGTGTTGATCGCCGCCTGGACTTCCTGGGCGGCGGTGTCGATGCTCTTGTCGAGGGTGAATTGCAGGGTCAGCAGACTGGAGCCGAGCGCACTGCTGGAGGTCATCTGGGTCATGCCGGGGATGGCGCTGAATTGCACCTCCAGCGGTGTGGCCACGGACGAGGCCATGGTGTCGGGGCTGGCGCCAGGCAACTGCGCCGAGACCTGAATCGTCGGAAATTCCGCTTCCGGCAGTGGGGCAATCGGCAGGCGCGGGAAGGCAATCACTCCGACCAGCACCAGCGCGATGGTCAGCAGAATGGTCGCGACCGGGTGATCGATGCACCAGGTGGAGACGCCTGTGTGCTGCTTCATGGCTTGGGCTCCGCTTGCACCACCTGCGGCGGCTCGCTCATGACCTGCACGGTAGAGCCGGGTTTGAGCCGTGACTGGCCGTCGCTGACCAATTGATCACCAGCCTTCACGCCTTTGATGATGTCCTGGCCGCTGCCTTGATAAACCATCTGCACCTGCACGGCTTCGACCTTGTCGCCGTTCACGCGATAGACGAAGTGTTGATCGAGACCGCGCTGGACGACGGTGGGCGGCACCACCAGCGCGCCCTTGTCCAGCGCCGTCTGAATTTTTACCGTCACCAGCAGGCCCGGCCAAAGCTTCTGGCTGGAGTTGTCGAACTCGGCCTTGGCGCGGATGGTGCCGGTGTTGGCGTTGATCTGGTTATCGATCAGGGTCAGGTGACCTTCGCCGAGCAGGTTGCCGGTTTCGCCGTCGGTGTCGGCGCCGATATAGGCCTTGACCTGCGCGTGCTGCGGGTCGTTGATCAGGCCCTGCAGGGTCGGCAGCATTTGCTGCGGCAGCGAGAATTCCACGGCGATCGGGTCGATCTGGGTCACGGTGAACAGGCCGGCAGTGTCGGTCATGCGCAGGAAGTTGCCTTCGTCGACTGTACGAATACCGACGCGGCCGGTGACTGGTGAACGGATCTGCGTGTAGGAAAGTTGTACCTGCGCCGCGTCAATCGAGGCCTGGTTGCCTTGGGCGGTGGCCTTGAGTTGGTTGACCAGTGCCTGTTGCTGGTCGTAGGTCTGCTTAGAGACGCCGTCGTCGACGCTGAGCAGTTTGTAGCGCTTGAGGTTGACCAGGGCGACTTGCAGTTGTGCCTGGCTTTCGCCCAGTTGCGCGCGGGCCTGGTCGAGGCTGGCGCGGATCGAGCGGTCGTCGATGGTGGCCAGCAGGTCGCCGGCTTTGACCAGTTGGCCTTCCTTGACGAGGATTTTGGTGAGGATGCCATCGACTTGTGGGCGCACTACGACGCTGTGCAATGAGAGCACCGAGCCGATACCGCTGGTGTAGCGGGGGACGTCTTTTTCGCTGACGGTGACGACGCGGACCGGGATGGCGGTTGGGATGGCCAGTTTGGTCGGGGTGGGTTTCATTGCCCACCATGTGCCTGCGGCGGCCAGGGCGATCACTAGGGCTAGCAGGGCTTGGTTTTTCTTGATTCGCATGAAATGGGGCGCCAAGGGCTGGAGTTTGGGCAGGTTGGGTCTTTATAAACTTGTTTGGGGGTCAGGAGGGTGACGGCTGGCTGTCAGCGCTGTCAGTTTCGCCGGGGTGTATATCCGTTTCTGCGGGTGTTGCTGATTAGGGTTTCGCCCTTACGGCGAGTCACTTTTTCCAGACGCCGAAAAAGTAACCAAAAAGGCTTGCTCCTGCGTTCGGCCCGCTCGCTGGGGCTCGGGGTCCCTTCGCTCCGGGATTGATCCGGGCGCAGCGCCTACGGTTTGCTTCGCTGCACCTCCTCTCGCTGTGTTTGGCTGCGCCAAACGGTCGCTGCGCTCCCACGCCCGGATCAATCCCTCCGCTCAGCCTTCCGATGTCGCCCGTGGATCAAGATCAAGAGCTGCAGCCGAGCTAACGCTCATCCTGTTGAGTGGGGCGGCATGCGCCGCGTGCGGGTTGTACTTAATTTTCCCTGTAGGAGCTGCCGCAGGCTGCGATCTTTCGATCTTGCTTTTGCTTTTGCTCTTTTGTGGGAGCTGGCTTGCCAGCGATGGCGGCTTGCCAGCTGACCAATCTCTGGCGGGTGTACTCGGTCCACCTGTGGGAGCGAGCCTGCTCGCGAAGACGGCCTGACAGCCGCTGCAAATCTCCAGGTGCCGAGTCCGGGCGCGCAGGTATACTGCGCGCCTTCACGGCTCACTGTTCGGGCCGGACTTTTTGCTTTGCGGAGCTTTTATGACTTCCCCGATCCAACCGCCGGTTGACGACGCTGTGAGCGATGTCCCGGCCGAGCTGACTGACGCCAGCGAGACCAAACCCGAGATCCCGGCGTTCAAGTTCCCGTTCAAACCGGGTGAACTGGCGGCCGCCAAGGGTTCGAATCAGCCGTGGTATAAGAACGGCGCCAAGAATGGCCACACCAAGACCCCGGGCATGGCCCCGCCGGGTACCCGCCGTTCGATGGGCAAGCGCTGAGTTTCATCCCGCCTTCAGCCATCGACTGCGATTTTCCGTCGCAGTGATGGCTAAGTGCTCATCCCCTGAGCCAGATCAATATTTGACCAATTGGTGCGCTTAGAGTCAGCAGCCCTGCCGACTCTTCCCATAAAACGAGCGCGCTTTCCATGAAGATCAATCTCTCGGTAACCGGCCGTAACGTCGATGTGGCGCTGGATGCGAACATTCTTTCGACCACCGATCTGACCAGCGCGATCACTTACGCCAACGACGATTTCATTCAGATCAGCGGTTATAGCCGCGACGAATTGCTCGGCACGCCACACAACTTGTTGCGTCACCCGGACATGCCGGCGCAGGCGTTTGCCCATATGTGGCAGACGCTCAAGAGCGGTCGTTCGTGGATGGGGCTGGTGAAGAATCGTTGCAAGAATGGCGACCATTATTGGGTCAGCGCCTATGTCACGCCGGTCACGCAGAACGGCGTGGCGGTGGAGTATCAGTCGGTGCGCACCCGGCCTGATCCGCGGTGGGTGGCCGCGGCGGAGCGGGTTTATGCGCAGTTGCGTGGCGACGTGAAGGGACGGCGGCCGCTGCTCAGGTTAGGTTTGCGCGGCCGGATCACGGCGTTGGCCAGTGCGTTGCTGGGTCTGGTGTTGGGGATCGAGGCCTGGTTGCGTCCGGAGTCGGCGTGGATCGATGGCACGGCATTAGTCGTCGGCAGCAGTGTTTGTGCATTAGGCGTGCGCTGGATTCTGCGTCCGCTGGAACGGCTGAGCGAGCGGGCGCGGCAGGTTGCGGACAATCCGTTGAGCCAGGGCATTTACACCGGGCGCGGCGATGAGTTCGGCCAGATCGAGTTTGCCCTGCAGATGCTCGAAGCCCAGGTCGGCGCGGTGGTCGGGCGTATGGGTGACGCATCGCAACAGTTGGCCGGGCATGCGGCGCAACTGGTTGATCATCTGCAAATAAGCCACAGCAGTTCGCTGGCGCAGCAGGCGGAAACCGATCAGGTGGCGGCAGCGATTCACCAAATGGCCGCGAGTGTCGCGCAGGTCGCCAGCCATGCGCAGCAGGCGTCGGTGGCGGCGGACCTGGCCGATACGGAAACCCGTGAAGGGCATTGGCTGGTCGGTGAAAGTCGCAGTGCGGTGTTGCGTCTGGCCGAGGAATTGCGGCGGGCGACCGAGGTGATCCATCAGCTCGAAGGCCATAGCAGCGAGATTTCCGGGGTGCTGGAGGTGATCCGCAGCATCGCCGAGCAGACCAATCTGCTGGCGCTTAACGCGGCGATCGAAGCGGCGCGCGCGGGTGATGCCGGGCGCGGTTTTGCAGTGGTGGCTGATGAAGTGCGCGGGTTGGCGCGGCGCACGCAGCAATCGACCAACGAGATTCAACGAATGATCAGCACCTTGCAAAACGGCGCGCGCGATGCGGTGCTGGTGATGCAGCAAAGCAGTGAGCATGTGGATAACAGCGTCGAACAGGCACAGCGTGCGGCGCGGGCGCTGGACGGGATCAGCGAGCGGGTCGAGCAGATCACCGAAATGAGCCTGCAGATTGCCGCAGCGGTGGAGCAGCAGAGCGCGGTGAGCGAAGACATCCATCGCAATATCGTCAGCATTCGCACGGCGTCCGAATTGACGGTGGATGAGGGGCGGCTGAGTCAGCGCAACTCTGAGGATGTGGCGGGGTTGGCGGGGGATTTGCGCTTGCTGGCGCGGGAGTTCTGGGGGCGGCGACAGGTTCGGGATTGAGGTTGCCTGGGCCAGCCTCTTCGCGAGCAGGCTCGCTCCCACATTTGAAATGCAATCCATTGTGGGAGCGAGCCTGCTCGCGAAGGGGCCATTCGCCCTGACGGAAATTCCGGATCAAGCCGCCCGCAGCGAAATGAACGCATACGTCTGCGCCGGCTCCGTCACCACCTGCGCCCCAGCCGCCAGCAATTGCCCGGCCACGTCGTCTCCGGACAAATGAAACAGCCATTCACTGGATGCTGTGTTCAGTGGCTGGGAAGACACCTGATCGATCACAGACGCAAAAGCGTCCATCTGCGGTAAATACGCGGTGAACCCATCGCCCTTGAGCGCTGTGGTTCGAATTCCCAGAGCGGCACAGATCGCGTCCTTGATCCGGATGTCGTCGCGATCAGCCTGGCGTGAGCGCTGGATCAATTCCAACAGCTCCTGGTCAACCAACTCCCCGCCGGCAATCAGCAGCGGCCCCTGCTGCCACGACTCTGGCGGGCAATCCTTGGCGGCCGGATTGAGCGGGATGTGCGGATTGATCTCAGCGGGATAAATCCTGCACACCAACGGTCGGCGCTCGTAGATGCGGCACCGGTTGTCTTCGTCAAGATTCCGGCAGCGACCGACGTTGTAGGCGGCGAAAGTGATTGCCACGTGGGCCTCGGTGGTACCGCTGCGCACGGCCGCTGAACGTCGTTCAGCGTGTTCACGCTGCTGCGCCGGCAGGCCCAGGCCGTTGCCGAGAAAAGCCTCCACCAGCACGATCACCTGACCACCGTCCGCCGCCCACATGCGGGCTTCGGCGAGGGTCAGGGGCACATGGTGGTCGGTGCAGCATTTGCCGCAGCCAACGCAGGAAAACGTCGTATTCATTGCACGATCAATCTTCAATCAGGGTGTGAAACAGCGACGTAAAGTCGCCAGGCTGAGGCTGATCGAAGCAAGTTGTGCGCCAGTCCTCAAGGCTTGGCGGTCGGATGAATCGAGTCCCATTCGGTGACGAACGCGGTTTTCGACTTTTTGTTGTACAGGCACAGTTCGGTGCCTTGTTGGCCTTTCATGTGTTTTTGCGGGTATTGGCCTTGCAGCAGCACGGCGGTATAGCCGACGCGGTCATCGAACTGCGCGGGGCTGCCGACCGGTTTCGCAGCTTTCAGGCCGCTGGCCTTGGTGCAACTGGCGAGCACGGTTTTGTCGTAAGCGGCCCAGGCATCGGGGCTGGAGGCGTGGGCCTGGGAGGCGAGGGCGGTGAGGCAGAGCAGGCTCAGAGTGAGGGTTTTCATGGGGGCGGCGTCCTTGGTCTTGAGAGTCCAAAGGTTGGAGTATGCCTAAAGACTTTTGTTGCCTGATGAGCCGCTAAAAGATCGCAGCCTGCGGCAGCTCCTACAGAGAAATGCGATCTTTTGACTTTTATTCGGCTGGCACCAATTCCCGGCGAACCACCATCATCCCGGCACTCTCATACAACCGCTGCGCCCGCAGGTTGTCTTCCAGCACCTTCAGATCGACAAATCCTTCGCGCCTTTGCTGAAACACCTTGAATGCATTCAACAGCAACGCCCGACCCAGTCCACGACCCTGAGCGCGTGGATGCACCACCAGATTCTTGATGTAGGAACTGGTCCAGCACTGCGCCACACCGATCACGCCTTCGGCGTCTGTGGCAATCCAGCACAGCTCGGGATCGTATTCGGCATCGCTTTCAAAGCGCTGTTGCCACTCTTTCAGCACTGGCACGCGGCCGCCGCCCTCGCGGTAACCGCGTTGCATCAGTTGATGCACGGCCGCCGCCAGTTCCGGGCGGTAAGTACTCAGTTCAATGCCTTCCGGCCAGTGCGGCGGCGGCACGTCTTGACGAAGGTCGCGCCGCATCAGAAAGCAGTACGTCTGGCTCAAGAATCAATGACCGTTGGCAGCGACGTGTTTGGCGGCTTCGATCAGGCGCTGGGTCAGTTCCGGCGACGAGAACTTGGTCAGCACCGCGTTGGCCCCGGCCAGGCGGGCCTTTTCGCTGTTCATCGCGCTGTCGAGCGAGGTGTGCAGCAGCACGTAGAGGTTGGCGAAGTCCGGCGTCTCGCGCAGGGTGCGGGTGAAGGCATAGCCGTCCATTTCGGACATTTCGATGTCGGAGACGATCAGGTTGATCTGCTGCGCGGTGCCTTGCAGATCCAGCAGGCAGTCGATGGCTTCCTTGGCACTGCGCGCGGTGTGGCATTGCAGGCCGAGGTTGCGCAGGGTGTGCACCGATTGCTGCAGCGCTACCTGGCTGTCGTCGACTACCAGAATCCGTGCATTGCCCAGCACTTCGGCATCTTCCATGCTCAGGTCGGTCGGGGCCATTTCGATCTGTGCCGGGGCGATGCTGTGGATGACTTTCTCGATGTCGAGCACTTGCACCAGCGTGCCGTCGACCGAGGTCACGCCGGTGATGTAGGCGCGCGAACCGCCGGAGCCGAACGGTGGCGGCTTGATGTCGGTGGTCAGGCAATGGACGATTTTGCTCACCGCCTGCACGTGCAGTCCCTGCTTGGAACGGCTGACGTCGGTAACGATCAGGCAGCCGCCGTTCGGGTCTTCCAGCGGTCGCTCGCCGATGGCGCGGCTGAGGTCGATCACCGACAGCGACGCGCCGCGCAGGGTGGCGATGCCTTTGATGTGCGGATGTGACTCGGGCATTTTGGTCAGCGGCGGGCAGGGGATGATTTCACTGACTTTCAGCAGGTTGATCGCCATCAGCTTGCCGCTGCGCAAGGTAAACAGAAGAAGCGAAAGTGAATCTGCGCGGGCTTTGGTGGAAGACATATAAACCTTCTGTGGAAAAAGGTGATGGGCGAGGGTGCAAATCGCCAGAAACTATTGATGCCGGGTTATCGGCGTTAACGGGGTGGGCTTTAGGTCGGTTATCGGGTAGGGCAAGAATCATCTGTGGCGAGGGGATTTATCCCCGATGGACTGCCCAGCAGTCCCATTTCTTGGTGCCGCTGCGCAGCACATCGGGGATAAATCCCCTCGCCACAAGGAATCCACTCAAACTGGATGAAGTGATTACTTCATGCCTAATCGCTTGGCCATCCGCCCCAGATTCGCCCGGTCCAGCCCCAACTCCCGCGCCGCACTGGCCCAGTTATCCTGGTTACGCTCAAGCGCAGCGCTGATCAACTGCCGCTGATATTGCTCGGTGGCGCTGCGCAAATCACCGCTGATCAACGGTATCGCCGGTACTGCAGAGGCAGGCGCTGGCGAGTTACCCACAACCTCACGCGGCAAATCCAGATCCGCCGCGCTCAGGCTGAGAATCTTCGGCCTGACCTTGCAGTTGCCCAGCGCCTTCAGCGCACTGCGCCCGATCAAGTGTTCCAGTTCACGCACGTTGCCCGGCCAAGTGTAGGCGAGCAGCGCGTCCTGGGCGTCGCTGCTCAGGCGCAGGCTGTTGAGGCCCATGCGCGAGCGGTTCTGTTCCAGAAAAAAGCCGCTGAGCAGCAACACATCGCGCCCGCGATCGCGCAGCGCCGGGACTCGCAGCGGGTACACGCTCAAGCGGTGATAGAAGTCGGCGCGGTAACGGCCGCTGCGCACTTCTTCGGCCAGATCGCGGTTGGTTGCGGCGATCAGGCGCACATCGACCTGATGTTCCTTGTCCGAACCAAGCCGCTGTAACTGGCCGCTTTGCAGCACGCGCAACAACTTGGCCTGCACGGTCAGCGACAGTTCGCCGACCTCATCGAGAAACAGCGTGCCGCCATTGGCCAGTTCGAACTTGCCGCGACGGTCACTGGTGGCACCGGTGAAGGCGCCGCGCACATGGCCGAACAGTTCGCTTTCGACCAGCGTATCGGGCAGGGCCGCGCAGTTGAGGCTGATGAGCGGTTTGTCGGATCGCGGCGAGGCGGCGTGGATCGCTTGCGCCACCAGCTCCTTGCCGACGCCGGTTTCACCAGTGATCAGCACGGTCAGGTCGCTGCCACCGACCAGATTGATTTCCTCCACCAGCCGTTTGTGCGCCTTGCTCTGGCCGATCATTTCGCGCTGCTGCTGGCCGCTGGCCTGGCGATAGACCTCGGCGCGCTGATGCTCGTCTTCGGCGCGCAGCGCCAGGCGTTCGATACGTTCAGCGGCGTTGACCGTGGCCGAGGCGAGGCTGGCGAACGCTTGCAGGGCGTCGAGTTCGATCGGCTCGAAACGCTCCGGATCGAGCGCATCAAGGGTGATCAGGCCCCAGAGTTTTTCATCGACGAACAGCGGGCAGCCGAGGCAGTCATGCACTTCGAGGTGATCGCCCAGACCATCGACCAAGCCGTCGTAGGGATCGGGCAGGTCGCTGTCGGCGGCGAACCGCGTCGGCCCGGCGCCGCCCAGCAGGATCTCGAAACGAGGATGTTCACTGACCTTGAAGCGCCGGCCGAGGGTGTCGGTGCTCAAGCCATCCACCGCCAGGGGCACCAGCCATTCGCCGTCCAGGCGCAGCAACGCGGCGGCGTCGCACGGCAGCAGGGCGCGCAGGGCTTCGAGCAGGCGTCGATAGCGTTCGCCTTCGGGCAGTTCGCGGGACAGGTCGGAGACCAGCGGCAGTAAAGCGGTGAGCAGGGATTTGGCGGTCATGGTATGTAGTCAAAGAGACTCGATGTGGTCGATATGACTATAAAGTGCTTCGTGTCTAAATGACTACGTAAAAATTAAGCTTTTGATTTATAAGGATAAAATATCTGGCATGAAAGCTGATAAGCCTAAGGCAATTCTCAAAAAAGCTCTGGAGTCACTCTTATGCTTAGCGTTCAGGATCGTGCCATTGTCAAATCCACTGTGCCTCTGCTGGAAAGCGGCGGTGAAGCGCTGATCACCCACTTCTACCGCATGATGCTCTCCGAATACCCTGAAGTCCGCCCGTTGTTCAATCAGGCGCATCAGGCCAGCGGCGACCAGCCACGTGCCTTGGCCAATGGCGTGTTGATGTACGCTCGACACATCGACCAGCTCGACCAGTTGGGCGATCTGGTGGCGAAGATCATCAACAAGCACGTCGCCCTGCAAATCCTCCCTGAGCACTACCCGATTGTCGGCACCTGCCTGCTGCGCGCCATTTCCGAAGTGCTTGGCGACGAAATCGCTACGCCGGAAGTGATGAGCGCGTGGGGCGCGGCGTACGGGCAACTGGCCGAGATCCTGATTGGCGCTGAAGCGGCGATCTACGACCAGAAGGAACAAGCGCTCGGCGGCTGGCGCGGGGCGCGGGAGTTCATCGTGGTGGACAAGGTCGAGGAAAGCGCGGAAATCATCTCGTTCTACTTCGAACCGGCGGATAAGGGGCCGATTCTTGCCGCCGAGCCGGGTCAGTACATCGGCATGCAGCTGATCCTCGATGGCGAAGAAATCCGCCGTAATTACTCGCTGTCGGCACTGGCCAATAAAGGTCAGTACCGCATCAGCGTCAAACGCGAACCGGGTGGTCGTGCGTCCAACCATTTGCACGATCAATTGCACGTCGGCGCGAGCATTCAACTGTTCCCGCCATCGGGCGAGTTCACCCTGACTGCCAGCGACAAACCGCTGGTGCTGATCAGCGGCGGTGTCGGCATTACCCCGACCCTCGCGATGCTCGAAGCGGCGTTGCAAACCGAGCGCCCGGTGCACTTTATCCACTGCGCGCGCAACGGCAGCGTGCATGCGTTCCGCGACTGGATCGACGGGCTGGCGGCGCGTCATCCGCAGCTCAAGCGCTTCTATTGCTACGCCGAAGATGACGGCGTGAGTCCGGCGGCGGACAAGGTCGGAATGCTCAGCCAAGAGCAATTGGCTGAATGGCTGCCGGCGCAACGGGATGTCGACGCTTACTTCCTCGGGCCGAAGGGCTTCATGGGCGCGATCAAGCGGCATTTGAAGGCGCTGGGTGTGCCGGAGCAGCAGAGCCGTTATGAGTTCTTCGGGCCGGCGGCGGCTTTGGAGTGATCTGAAACCGGGTTGTCCTCATTCGCGAGCAGGCTCGCTCCCACAGGACTTGTGTTCAACGCAGGTCCAGTGTGGGAGCGAGCCTGCTCGCGAAGGCCGTTAAGCGGTCTCGATTCTTAAATTCTGTTTAAAGGTTAATCGTTTCTTAACCGGTTTATCGTTTATTCCCTGATGCTGATGATAGGCGCTCGTTCGTTTAACTGATCAGGATCGCCCCATGTCGCACATCATCTTCTCCTCTCGTTCGAGCCTGGCAATGCTTGGCCTGTCGGCTGCTTTGCTGGCCAGTCCGTTTGCTTCGGCCGAATCGGCGTTGATCGCACCACAGACCCTGATCGTCGATCAGAGCCTGCCCAAGGCTCAGCGCGACGCAATGGAACTGACGGCGCGGCGTTACGGCAGTTTCTGGAACAGTGGGGAAGAGGCCATGGCCACGGCAGCCTTGTCGCCGCAGTTTGTCGACAAGACCCCGCCAGAAGGGCGGGTGCAGGGCCCGAGCGGGCCGTTGCTGGCGTCGAAGTTCTTTCGCACGGCGGTGCCAGACCTGAGCTGCGAGATCGAGCAAATGATCATTGCCGGTGACCGCGTGGTGGTGCACCTGCACTTTCGCGGCCACTTCAGCGGTACGTTCAAGACTCTCAAAGGGCAGGGCCAGCGTGTAGACTTCCGGGCAACCGATATCTATCAGATCGACAACGGTCGCATCGCGGCCAATTGGCATATCGAAGACAACATCAGTCTGATGGCGCAACTGCAAGCGCAGCCGCCAGCCAGCTGAACCATGGGCATACAAGGGAAACGCGATGAGCGAGGAAACGATTCGACTGGGACGTGAGCGGCGCTTTCTGGTGCTGCTGGGCATCATCTGTCTGGCACTGATCGGCGGTGCGCTGTACATGCAGATCGTGCTGGGCGAGGCGCCATGCCCGCTGTGCATCCTGCAGCGTTATGCATTGCTGCTGATTGCGCTGTTCGCGTTTATCGGCGCGGCGATGCGCACCCGCCGCAGCATCACAGTGTTTGAGGTGCTGGTGGTGATCTGCGCGATCGCCGGTGCCGGTGTCGCCGGGCATCATGTGTACACCCAGTTCTATCCGGCGGTGAGCTGCGGCATCGACGTGCTGCAGCCGATTGTCGACGACCTGCCGCTGGCGAAGATCTTCCCGCTGGGCTTCCAGGTCGACGGTTTCTGCTCGACGCCGTACCCGCCGATCCTCGGCCTGTCGCTGGCGCAATGGGCACTGGTGGCCTTCGTACTGGTGGTGATCCTGGTGCCGCTGCTGACCTCGCGTAACCGAAAAGCACTGCGCTGAGTCAACTCTTCGACGGATTGGCCGATACAGAAAACGCCCCGATTTGCGGATCAGCCGCGCGGGGCGTTTTGCATTTCAGAGAGTTTGTGAAATCACCGTGACGAACGGCAATGGAGCGTGCGACAGGTGTGCGACATGTTGTCACACACATCCTGTCGCAGGGCGTTTCAGCAACCCGGATTGGCGTAATGTTACAAAAAAGGATTGGTCTGTTTCGGCATTTTTCTGGTTTTGCACGCAGGTGCCAGATCAGGCAGTTTTAACAGGCTCTGGCAGATGGCCAGAGGCCTTTGAATATCGGGCTTTGCGCCAATTCGGTGTCGGGAAAAAGCCTTCGGAGCTGTCTGAACTGAGGTGTATAGGCCTACATTTTTTGGTGTTTTTGTTGAGAATCGATTTCGATAACATGCGGAACTTTTGCAAAAACGGTGATGGATTGTTGCTCTGAGCGATAAAAATTATTTCGGGATAAGACATGGTGTATAGGGCGCTACCTATCTACAATCGCCCGCACTGAATTCCCGGCACTGTTCAACCTTTATTAAGGAACTGGACAGGAAGTCGGGTGTCGAGCCGGCCGAAAGGCTTTCGAGACACCCAGGTGTCGGTGCCTTCCAACTTTCCGCACCAAATGGAATTGGTCTGTAACAAGGCCTTTGACCACGAATTCGAATAAGAACTGACCGCTGTCCCAAGGTTTTGTCGAGCGTCTGACGCGCGACGGGCGGCCCTTATTCAATCCAAAGAAAATGCCAACCCTTGGCAGGGTGAAGTGTTGGCGATCAAAACCCAACTGCATTGCGCAAGCTGCTTTAGAGGTCGTGAGATGAGTAAAAACAGGTACCCCAGATTACTAGGCCTAGTGCCGCTGCTCGGCACGTTGTTGCTGGGAGGCTGCAACATGACCCTGCTCAATCCAACGGGCCAGGTCGGCCTGGAACAGCGCAACCTGATCATCACCGCCACGCTGCTGATGCTGTTGGTCGTTGTGCCGGTTATCGTCATGACCTTCCTGTTCGCCTGGAAGTACCGCGCGTCCAACAAGGATGCCGTCTACACCCCGAAATGGTCGCACTCGACCAAAATCGAAGTGGCGGTCTGGACCATCCCGGTTCTGATCATCATCGCCCTGGGTTACATCACCTACATTTCGACCCACAAACTGGACCCGTACCGTCCGATTGAATCCGACGTCAAGCCGGTGACCATCGAAGTCGTTGCGCTGGACTGGAAGTGGCTGTTCATCTACCCGGAACAAGGCATTGCCACGGTCAACAAGATCGTGTTCCCGGCGCATACCCCGGTCAACTTCCGGATCACCTCCGACGCCGTGATGAACTCGTTCTTCATCCCGGGCCTGGGCGGCCAGATCTACGCGATGGCGGGCATGACCACCAAACTGCACCTGATCGCTGACCGCAACGCTGAAATGGACGGTATCTCCGCCAACTACAGCGGCGCTGGTTTCACCGGTATGAAATTCAAAGCGATCGCAACTTCTCAGGAAGATTTCGACGCCTGGGTAAGTGAAGTCAAAAAGGCACCTAAACAGCTTGAACAAGCTGAATACGCAGCCCTTGCCAAGCCAAGCCAGAACAATCCAGTCGAGCTCTACTCCTCGGTCACGCCGAACCTGTTCCAGACCATCGTCGACAAGTACGAAGGCATGAAACCGGGCAAGCCGCTGAAGCACGAGAAGAAAGAGAAAGAAGTGGCGGCAACGGACATGGACTCGAATTC
This sequence comes from Pseudomonas sp. Y5-11, assembly GCF_022368695.1. Lineage (NCBI taxonomy): Bacteria > Pseudomonadati > Pseudomonadota > Gammaproteobacteria > Pseudomonadales > Pseudomonadaceae > Pseudomonas > Pseudomonas sp. Y5-11. The sequence goes on along the minus strand of NZ_CP058974.1, from coordinate 5,984,102 downwards.
GCATTCAGCTGCCGGGGCAGAGGAGTAAACGATGTTTGGTAAATTAAGTTGGGAAGCGATCCCTTTCCACGAGCCGATCGTGATGGTCACCATCTCGATGATCGCGCTCGGTGGTCTGGCGTTGTTCGCTGCAATCACCTACTTCAAGAAGTGGACCTACTTGTGGACCGAGTGGCTGACGTCGGTCGACCACAAGAAAATCGGCGTGATGTACATCATCGTTGCCATGGTCATGCTGCTGCGTGGCTTTGCCGACGCCATCATGATGCGTACCCAGCTGGCCATGGCCACCGAGGGTTCGCCTGGCTACCTGCCACCTGAACACTATGACCAGATCTTCACCGCTCACGGTGTGATCATGATCATCTTCATGGCGATGCCATTCTTCACCGGCCTGATGAACCTTGCAGTGCCGCTGCAGATCGGCGCGCGTGACGTTGCCTTCCCGTTCCTGAACTCCCTGAGCTTCTGGCTGCTGGTGTCCGGCGTTGTGCTGATCAACCTGTCCCTGGGCGTCGGCGAATTCGCCAAGACCGGCTGGGTTGCCTATCCGCCGCTGTCGGGTCTGCAATACAGCCCTGGCGTGGGGATGGACTACTACATCTGGGCGCTACAGCTATCCGGGTTGGGTACGACGCTGACGGGGGTCAACTTCCTCGCCACCGTGCTGAAAATGCGTACCCCTGGCATGAAACTGATGGACATGCCGATCTTCACTTGGACCTGCACCTGGGCTAACGTCCTGATCGTGGCTTCGTTCCCGATCCTGACCGCTACCCTGGCACTGCTGACCCTCGACCGTTACATGGATTTCCACATTTTCACCAATGAACTTGGTGGCAATCCAATGATGTACGTCAACCTGTTCTGGGCCTGGGGCCACCCTGAGGTTTACATCCTGATCCTGCCGGCATTCGGCATCTTCTCGGAAGTGATCTCGGCGTTCACCGGCAAGAAACTGTTCGGCCACCACTCGATGATCTACGCTTCGGGCGCGATCTCGGTACTGGGCTTCATGGTTTGGCTGCACCACTTCTTCACCATGGGTTCGGGTGCCAGCGTCAACGCCTTCTTCGGTCTGGCGACGATGCTGATTTCCATCCCGACGGGTGTGAAACTGTTCAACTGGCTGTTCACCATCTACCAGGGCCGTCTGCGCTTCACCAGCCAGGTCATGTGGACCCTGGGCTTCATGGTGACCTTCGCCATCGGCGGCATGACCGGCGTACTGCTGGCCATCCCGGGTGCTGACTTCGTTCTGCACAACAGCCTGTTCGTGATTGCGCACTTCCACAACGTGATCATCGGCGGCGCGGTATTCGGCTACATCGCAGGTTTCGGCTTCTACTTCCCGAAAGCGTTCGGCTTCAAGCTGCACGAAGGCTGGGGTAAAGCAGCGTTCTGGTTCTGGATCTCGGGCTTCTTCGTCGCGTTCATGCCGCTCTATGCACTGGGCTTCATGGGCATGACCCGTCGTCTGAACGCCACCACCAACCCTGAGTGGGTACCGTACCTGTACGTGGCCATGTTCGGTGCGATCCTGATCGCCGTGGGCATCGCCTGCCAGCTGATCCAGCTGTACGTCAGTGTGCGTGACCGCAACAAGCCAGAGAACATGTGCGAACACGGTGACCCGTGGAATGCCCACACTCTGGAATGGTCGACCTCGTCGCCACCTCCGTTCTACAACTTCGCTGTGCTGCCTAAGGCTGACTGCATCGACCCGTTCACTGAAGCCAAGGAAAACGGTACTGCGTACCAGGCTCCGGCCAAGTACGAGCCGATCCACATGCCGAACAACACCGCCACTGGCGTGGTGATGGGCGCACTGCTGACCGTCTTCGGTTTCGCGATGATCTGGCACATCTGGTGGTTGGCGATCGCCAGCCTGGCCGGCACTGTCATCTACTTCGTGATCCACGCGGCACGTGACGACCAGGGCTACATGGTTCCGGTTGAAACGATCGAGCGCATCGAAGCCGAGCAGCACAAGCGTCTGGTCGCGGCAGGGAAAATCCCGGCCAATGCCACCCGTGTAACCTCGTTGGAACAGGCTTAAACCATGTCGAACTTAGTGACCAATGTTGGACACGCCCATGGTGACCATGGGCACGATGACCATCACCACGACTCGGGCGAGATGACCGTATACGGTTTCTGGCTCTACCTGATGACCGACTGCATTCTGTTTGCGTCGATCTTCGCGGTGTACGCAGTACTGGTAAACAACGTTGCCGGTGGCCCTTCGGGCCACGACATCTTCGAACTGCCATACGTGCTGGGCGAAACCGCTCTGCTGTTGTTCAGTTCGATCACCTACGGCTTCGCCATGCTGGCGTTGTACAAAGGCAAGAAGCAGCAGGTTCTGGGCTGGTTGTTCATGACCTTCCTGCTCGGCGCAGGCTTCATCGCCATGGAGATCAACGAGTTCCACCTGCTGATCTCCGAGGGCTTCGGTCCTAGCCGTTCGGGCTTCCTGTCGGCGTTCTTCACCCTGGTCGGTACCCACGGTCTGCACGTATCCGCGGGTCTGATCTGGATGGGCATCATGATGTACCAGGTCAACAAGCACGGCCTGACGGCGACCAACAAGACCCGTCTGAGCTGCCTGAGCCTGTTCTGGCACTTCCTGGACGTGGTGTGGATCTGCGTATTCACCGTTGTTTACCTGATGGGGACCCTGTAATGGCTAATGCACACTCCCATGACAGCCATGATGCTGGCCACGGCAGCGTAAAGTCGTACGCCATCGGCTTCATCCTGTCGGTGATCCTGACCGTCATCCCGTTCGGCCTGGTGATGTACCCGACCTTGCCGAAGTCCACGACGCTGGCAATCGTCCTGCTGTTCGCGGTAATCCAGGTGATCGTTCACCTGTACTACTTCCTGCACCTGGACCGTTCGATTGCACAACGTAACAACGTGATCGCGTTTGTCTTTACGGCCATCGTGATCCTGCTGCTGGTTGGCCTGTCGCTGTGGATCATGTTCAGCATCCACACGTACATGATGGCGAAGTGAGGTAGACCCGATGTCGCTCAAGCACTTTATCCAAATCACCAAACCGGGGATCATTTTCGGTAACGTGCTTTCTGTGGCAGGCGGGTTCTTCCTGGCCTCGAAAGGGCATGTAGATCTGGCGGTGTTCCTGGCCGCCATGATCGGCACTTCCCTGGTTGTGGCCTCCGGTTGCGTGTTCAACAACTGCATCGACCGCGACATCGACCTGAAGATGGAACGCACCAAGAACCGGGTGCTGGTGCAGGGCTTGATCTCCCTGAAACTGGCCCTGGTCTACGCGACCATCCTGGGTGTTCTCGGCGTTGCCTTGTTGTACAAGGTGGCCAACCCGTTGGCCGCCCTGTTCGCGGTAATCGGCTTCATCATCTACGTCGGCTTCTACAGCCTGTACCTCAAGCGCAAGTCGGTTCACGGCACGCTGGTGGGCAGTCTGTCGGGCGCCATGCCGCCAGTGATCGGTTACGTTGCCGTGACCAACAGCTTCGACATGGCCGCACTGACCCTGCTGGTGATGTTCAGCCTGTGGCAGATGCCGCATTCCTACGCCATCGCGATCTTCCGTTTCAACGACTACCTGGCCGCATCGATTCCGGTGTTGCCCGTCAAGCGCGGAATCGAAGTGGCCAAGAAGCACATCCTGCTCTACATCCTGGCGTTCCTCGTGGCGACCTTGATGCTGACTTTCAGCGGTTACGCCGGCATGAGCTACCTCGCCGTTGCCGCGGCCATGGGCATGTACTGGTTGTACATGGCCTGGACCGGCTACAAGGCGGTGGATGACACGGTCTGGGCACGCAAGCTGTTCGTGTTCTCGATCTTCACCATCACCGCCCTGAGCGTCATGATGTCCCTGGACTTCAAGGTGCCGGCCGAGCTGCTGCTGACGTACGCGCCGTAAGGCTCGATGGCTTCACGAAAAACCCCGCAGATCGAGAGATGTGCGGGGTTTTTTGTTGATCGGATGTTTATCAATGGTCGAATTTGTTGATAGTCTGTCTATAGGCAAGTTGCCTATAGTTTGCCCATGCGAACCGTATTTTTTGAAACCACAATATTCACTGCGAGCGTTGGTCGTTACCTGACGGACAATGAGTATCGGGAGTTGCAGAATTATCTGCAGTGCAATCCAGCGGCGGGCGACGTAATACCGCGGACTGGTGGCTTCCGAAAAGTACGCTGGTCTGATACACGACGTGGCAAGGGCCGACGAGGTGGCTTGCGGGTCATCTACTATTGGCTTATGAATGATCGTCAGTTCTGGATGTTTGCGATTTATGACAAAGATGAGCTTGAGAATCTGTCCGCCGAGCAAGAGAAGGCGCTCAAAAAAGCCATTGAGATAGAGTTGAGAAAAAGAGGTGCCCCATGAAAAAACGCGACCTGTTTGCGGAATTGATGCAGGGCGTTGAAGAGATGGCCGCCCATCGCGAAGGTAAAATTACGCTGCGCAATACGGTCGTCGAGGACAAACCGGTTCCCGAGGTCGGTGCACAAGAGATCGTTGCACTGCGTGAAAAATTGCACATGTCACAAGCGGTATTTGCCAAGCGAATCAGGACCAGCCCGAGCACATTGAGGAATTGGGAGCAGGAGAAGTCCAAGCCCAATGCTCAGGCGGCACTGTTGATCCGCTTGGTGGAGAAATTCCCTGATATGGTTGAGCGCTTGGGCGCTGTGTAGATCGTTCGTTGATATACGTCATCAAGCCCCGCGATTCGATAGAGTCGCGGGGTTTTTCGTTCAGAGCGACAGGTTGCGGTATCGTTGCAAACCACCTAGATTTGGATCCAGTCTTCAGTGATAGCGCCATGCCACTCTCTCGGCGCTCAACTGTTCCACTCCGCGATTTTTCATGCATCGATCAAAAGGCTGGGCGAAATGACTGAGAGGATGACCTGCGACGAACGCTTCATTGCCCTGGCACAAGAGCTGAACTACGACATCTATGGCGAGAACACTGCCGGCGGCAATTACGCGCCGCTGATCCGTCATCGCGATGAGTTGTACATCAGCGGCATGGTGCCGCGGGTCAATGGCAGGATTCTGTATCCCGGTCGCGTGGGGTTGGAGTTGACGCTCAAGGATGCCCAGGCTGCCGCGAGCATCAGTGCCATGCGCTGCCTGGCACTGATCGTCGATGCGGTCGGTTCGCTGGACAAGATCCGCGCCTTGTTGCGGGTCACGGTGTATGTGAAGTCGACCCCGGACTTTGTTGACCTGAGCGAGGTGGCCAACGGCGCATCGGACGTGTTCAGCCATGTGCTCGGCGATGCTGGCCGGCACACCCGCACCACGGTCGGTGTCTATCAGTTGCCGAAGAATGCTGCGATCGAGGTCGACATGATCGTTGCGGTACAGCCGGAAGTCTGACCGCCGCAACGCCCAAAAAAAGCCCCGCCTGAATCTCAGAGCGGGGCTTTTTTGTCGGCGCCGGATTTACTGCGCGGCGATGCTGTAACCCTCGAACGCCGTCTGCTGTTGCAGTGCGGTGATGATGTTCTTGCGGTTGATTGCGTGTTCGGTGCCGGCGTTGTCGACAAAGGTTTCGCCTTCCAGCTCGGCTTCTTCGCCTTCACCGACAAAAGTGAAACCGAGGAACTCCAGCGCCTCACGGTCAACGTTCATGCGCGAGCGCGGCGTGCGCAGCGGCAGGGTCACGCTGCTGCCGTCCTTGCTGATGGTGAAGATTTCGACTTCTTTCTTGGCGCGAGCGGCTTTGCCCTTGCCGCCACTCGGGTTGCTGATCGCCTGATGGGTCTGGTTCAGCACCTTGAGGGCCAGGCCGTAGACGATTTCCTGGAACGCCGGATCGTCCTTGAAGCAGGACAGGATGCGGCCGATCGAGAACTTGCTGCTCAGGTCTTCAAGGGCGGCGAGGTCGGCGGCTTCGGCGTCTTTCAGCGCCTTGAGCTGGCCCATCAGCTCATAGGCCTTGTCGTCGTCGAAGCTGTCGTGTGCCTGACGGATCGCGGCGCGCAGCTCGCGGATCTGGTCGCTTTCGCGGGTCGACTGGAAAGCGTCCAGCACCATCTCGCTGATGATTTTGGCTTGTGGGAGGTGTTGTGAAAGATTGATGGAGTTTTCGTATTCCGCTTTGGACGATTCGGTGACTACGGATTCAGCGGTGTTGAAATCGGACATTGAAATTTCACTACTTTTTTAACTTGAGTGGAAACGAGAAAGCGCGAGGTCTTTTTCAGGCCGGTTAATTTAGGGGAGCGGGGCGGCGTTGTCACGGAACAACAGTCCGGTGGTGCGGATTATTTGTCCGGCGTGTTCAGGTTCATCGAGCGCACCATCCACTGTTCCGCGGTTTGCTGATCGGTCGGCAGCGTGAAGCGGAAAGTCGCCCCGCGCCCGGCGACATCGATCAACTGAATCTCACGCCCGTGCAGTTGCAGGATACGGTGGACGATGCGCAGACCCAGTCCGCCGTCACGTCGCGCCCCGCCAATATTGAACGGACGCAGGAACAGACCTTCGCGCAGCTCCGGAGCGATGCCGGGGCCGGTGTCGCTGACGGTGACTTCGACCAAGACGCCCAGGGGTTTCACATCCAGCTCGATTTCACCGCCCGCCGGCGTATAGCGCAAGGCGTTATCCACCAGGTTGGTGAGCACCCGTTCGATCAATCCGAGGTCGGCGCAGACCGTTGGCAGGTTGGGCACAAAGCTGGCCTTGAGTTCGACATGGCGGGCTTCGGCCGCCAGTTCGAATTTCTGGAAGATGTCCTGCAGCAGATCGATCAGCGAAAAGCGTTCCAGTACCGGTTGCACGAAACCGTGTTCCAGACGCACCAGCTCCAGCAGCGATTGCGCCAACCCGCCGACCTTGCGGCTCTGATCCAGTGCGATGCCCAGATAGCGGCGGCGTTCTTCGGCGGTGAGCGTAGCGTCCTTGAGTGACAGGGTTTCCAGATAACCGTGCAGCGAGGCCAGTGGCGTGCGCAGGTCGTGGGAGATATTCGCCACCAGTTCGCGTCGCTCCTGATCCTGGCGGGTCAATGAGCGCCACTGCTCACCGAGGCGTTTTTGCATTTGGCGGAAGGCGCCATCAAGCACGGCGATCTCATCCGGGTCAGCGCTTTTATCCACAACTGCTGAAGGAGCGGGCAGCGGTTGCGGCGTGCCATCAATGTCAAAGCGGCTGACGGTTTCGGTCAACCGGCGCAAGGGGCGGGTAATCAGGTTGAACGCCGTGAGCCCCGCGATCAGGCACAACAGCGCCACCAGCCCGATCGACAGTAGCGCCGTATTGAGTGCGGCACTGGTCGCGCCCCGTTCAGCGAAGCGATCGTGTTCTTCGCTGAGCAACACCACGTACAGATAACCGGCGGATTTGCCGTTGACCTTCAATGGCGCGGCACTGAACACCTTGCGCCCGTCGGCACTGCGCGGGTCATCACCGAGGATCGGCAGCGGCTGGTCATTGAGCAGGCGGCGGATCGGCGCCAGATCGACGGTTTCCCGGCGCAGATGGCCTTCCGGCGCCGCGTTGCCGACAATCCGCCCCTCGCTGTCGAGCAGGTACACCTCGACACTCGGGTTGACCAGCATCAGCTTGCTGAACAGTTCGCGCACGGCGCCGGGCATCAGGCCATTGCTGTCCATCAGCACCGTGTCATGGGCGATGTGCTGCGCCAGATCCCGCGACAGGCCTTGCACCACTTCCAGTTCATGCATCTTGCTCGAGCGCACTTGCAGCCATGCCGAGGTGCCGCAGCACACCAGCAGCAAAACGGCGAACACCAGCGACAGGCGCTGCGACAGGTTCAGTCTCATGGTTGTTCCGTGCCGAATTTATAGCCGCGACCCCACACGGTGAGGATGCGGGTCGGTTGTGCCGGATCGCTTTCGATCTTCGCCCGCAGGCGATTGATGTGGGTGTTGACCGTGTGCTCGTAACCTTCATGACTGTAGCCCCACACCGCGTTCAGCAGGTCCATGCGTGAGAAGACCTTGCCCGGCTGCCGGGCGAAGAAATACAGCAGGTCGAACTCTCGCGGAGTGAGGTCCAGACGTGCGCCATTGAGGGTGACGTCGCGGGTGATCGGGTCGATGTTCAGACCATCGAGGCTGAGGCTGCCGGCGTCCATCTTCAGGTTGCGCGCCATGGCGTCGACCCGGCGCAGCAAGGCTTTGACCCGGGCCACCAGCTCCAGCATGGAAAACGGTTTGGCGAGGTAATCGTCGGCCCCCAGTTCCAGACCCAGAATGCGGTGCAGTTCGCTGGAGCGCGCGCTGGTGATGATGATCGGCGTATAGCGCGCCATCGCCCGGGCGCGGCGGCAGATTTCCAGGCCGTCGACGCCCGGCAGCATCAGGTCGAGGATCAGCGCATCCCATTGCCCCTGCTGCAACAGGCGCATGCCTTCATCGCCGTCGGCGCTGTGCACGACGTCGTAATGCTCGTCGCGCAGGTGCAGGCAAATCAGGTCAGCGATGTGTTGATCATCCTCGACCACGAGGATGCGTCTGGTCGGTTCCATCAAGCTCAATCCTTCGGCGCAATGAGTGCATTGTGCGGGTTTTCCTCGGGGCGAGTTATCACGAATTCGTTAACTTCCCGTGAGGATTTGGCGATCAACCCAAGCCTAGGCTGTGTTCCATGACAGGCACCTGGAATTTTTGGAGACGGCCATGTTTTCACGGCGACAGATTCTCGTAGCGAGCGGCGGGCTGGGGCTCGCAGCCCTGGTAGCGGGTGTATTGCCAAAATTGTCCCCGGGCACCGCGCTGGTCGAGCAGGCGCAAGCGGATGAGGCGTTTGAGGTGACCCATAGCGACAGCGAATGGCACTCGCTGCTCTCGGATGAGCAATACGCCATCCTGCGCGAAGAAGGCACTGAACGGGCCTACACCAGCCCGCTCAACAACGAACATCGCAGCGGCACATTCGCCTGCGCGGGCTGTGACCTGGCGCTGTTTTCATCGGCAACCAAGTTCGACAGCCACACCGGTTGGCCGAGTTTCTGGGCACCGCTGGAACAGGCGGTGGCCACGCGTCAGGACCGTTCCTTCGGCATGGTCCGCAATGAAGTGCACTGCCGGCGCTGCGGCGGGCACTTGGGGCATGTCTTCGATGACGGCCCGAAACCGACCGGCCTGCGCTATTGCATGAATGGCCTGGCGATGACGTTCAAACCCGTGGCGGCATGAGCCATGGCACTTTTTCGATCTTCACTTTCTACAGGACGACACCATGTGGCTCTTGGTTCTCGCTTATCTGGGCGGTGTGCTGACGATCGTCAGTCCGTGCATCCTGCCTGTTCTGCCTTTTGTCTTCGCTCGCAGCGGGCAGCCGTTTATCAAGAGTGGCTTGCCGCTATTGACCGGGATGGCGCTGACTTTCGCCCTCGTCGCCACACTGGCGGCGGTGGGCGGCGGCTGGGTGGTGCAAGTCAATCAGTACGGGCGCTGTCTCGCGTTGCTGTTCGTTGCACTGTTCGGGCTGACGCTGCTGCTGCCGCGCCTCGCCGAGCGCCTGACGCGACCGCTGGTCTCGGCCGGCAGTCGGCTGTCCGAGGCCGCCGGCCAGGACAATCGTCCGCGTCCCGGCGCCTCGTTTCTGATCGGCGTCGCCACGGGGCTGCTCTGGGCGCCATGCGCCGGGCCCATCCTCGGTTTGATTCTGACCGGCGCCGCGCTGCAAGGGGCAAGCATCGCCACCACGCTGTTGTTGCTCGCCTACGCGGCGGGCGCCGCGACTTCACTGGCGGCGGCGCTGCTGCTGGGCGGTAAGGTCTTTGCGCTGATGAAGCGCTCGATCGGTACGGGGGAGTGGATCCGGCGCGGGTTGGGGGCGGCGATGCTCGCGGGTGTCGCGGCGATTGCGCTGGGCCTCGATACCGGGCTGTTGGCGCGGCTGTCGACGGCGTCCACGGGCGGCATTGAACAGGCACTGGTGGGACAACTCTCCGGCAAATCTCCCGCTGGCAACGGCACGATGATGGCGCAGATTCCCGCGGCGGGCGCAGCCATGAAAGTCGCCGACAAGGCTCCGGGTACATTGCCAGTCGAAGGCCAGTTACCGCCGCTCAACGGCGCCGTGCAATGGCTCAATTCGCCACCGCTGGACGCTCAGGCATTAAAGGGCAAAGTGGTGCTGGTGGATTTCTGGACCTACTCCTGCATCAACTGCCTGCGCACGCTGCCGTACGTCAAAGCGTGGGCCGAGAAGTACCGCGATCAAGGCCTGGTGGTGATCGGCGTGCACGCCCCGGAGTTCGCTTTCGAGCGCGATGTGGGCAATGTCACTAAGGCCATGAAGGAGCTGGGCATCAACTACCCGGTGGCCATCGATAACGACTACAAGATCTGGCGCGCTTTCAACAACGAATACTGGCCGGCGCATTATTTTGCCGATGCTCAGGGACGGATTCGTTACCACCATTTTGGCGAAGGCGACTACGCCGAATCGGAGCGGGTCATCCAGCAGTTACTGCGTGAAGCCGGGGCGAAAACCGTCGCCGACGGCCTGATCAACGCTGACGCCCAAGGCGTGCAACAGGCGCCGGACATGAATCAGGTGCTGTCACCGGAAACCTATGTCGGCTACCAGCGTGCGGAACATTTCGTACCGGAAACCGGCCTGGTGCCTGACAAGGTGGCGACCTATAACCCACCGGTCAACCTGACGCTGAATGACTGGAGCCTTGGTGGCCAGTGGGCCGTCGGTGCCGAACGCGCTACCGCCAGCGCGCCGGCCAGCCGCATCGTCTATCGCTTCCATGCCCGCGACCTGCATCTGGTGCTGGGCCCGGGCGCGGATGGCAAACCGGTGCGTTTCAAAGTCTCGATTGACGGTCAGGCGCCAGGTGATGCCCACGGTGTCGATGTCGCCGCGGATGGCAGCGGCCGTGTGACCGAGCAGCGCCTGTACCAATTGGTGCGGCAAACCGATGCGGTGAAGGATCGGACCTTCACCATCGAATTTCTTGACCCGGGCGTATCGGCTTACGCCTTCACCTTCGGCTGATCGGGAGTGCGCAACATGAAAGCTCAAAACAACTGGCGCCGTGTGTTGCTCGGTGTCGCCATGGCGGGTGTGATCGGCCAATGCTCGGCGTTCTCTTTCGGTGCAGAGGACGCGGTGGTCATCCCGCCGCCAGCCCTCGACGAAACCACTCAGGCGCACAGCGAAACGGCGGTGTTCGCCGGTGGTTGCTTCTGGGGCGTGCAAGGGGTTTTCCAGCACGTCAAAGGCGTGCAGAAAGCCGTCTCGGGTTATGCCGGCGGCGCGGCGGATACGGCGGAGTATGAACGGGTCAGCGCAGGCGACACCGGTCATGCCGAGTCAGTGCAAGTCACCTTCGATCCGACGCAAGTCAGCTACGGCAGCCTGCTGCAGATCTACTTCTCGGTGGCTCACAACCCGACCGAACTCAACCGCCAGGGGCCGGACAGCGGTACGCAATATCGCTCGGCATTGTTCCCGGTCAACGCCGATCAACAACGGGTGGCGCAGGCCTACATCGCCCAACTCGACGCGGCGCATGCCTACAGCAAACCGATCGTTACGAAACTGGAAACCTACAACGGTTTCTACCCGGCGGAGGACTACCACCAGGACTTCCTGACCGAACATCCAACTTATCCGTACATCGTGATCAACGACATGCCGAAGGTCGCGCAGTTGAAGCAGTTGTTTGCGCAGCGTTATCAGGAGAAGCCGGTGTTGGTGAAAAGCGGGAGTTGATTCTCACGTGTTACTTGAGCCTCGGGCGCTCCATGGCAATCACCGATGTTTCAAACCCCAAACTGGCAAAAAACGCCTCCGCACCTTCGCGCCCGGCGCGCAGGACCCAAGTGATCTCCGGGTTGTCACCCATGACATGCTCGACCAGCGCGCGGCCGACGCCGGCGCGTCGATGCTGGTCATCGACCACGACCATCGACAGATAGCCGTTGGACAAACCATCGGTGATGCCTCGGGCGAAACCGATGATCTGCTCGCCGCTCAGTGCGACGGCAGTGCGTTGCGAGTTCTCGATGAGTTGAGCGAAGTAGTCGCTGGAGCCTGTTCGGTGGCTCCAGCCATTTTGCCCAAGAAACAGCCGAACTGGCTCCACTTCGTCGGGCAACAGATCGCGTACGGTAAGGTCGTTCTTCATCGCGTGGCAGCATCCTTGTCGGCAATCATCGGAGCGTAGTCGATAGCAACCGGGTCAGGATCTGCCCCAGGTTTTCATCGCGAACTCGACGAAGCGCCGCAGCTTGGGCAAACGATAACGATCCGGCGCGTACAGCAAATGCAACGGACGGCTCGGTGGCTGGTAATCGGGGATCACCGTCACCAGTTTGCCGTCGCGCAGGTCCTGTTCCACCAGCGCGTCCGGCAGCATGACGATACCCATGCCGGTGCGCGCTGCCTGATGCAGGCCGGCCGAGGTGTTCATCAGCATCGGGCCGCTGACGTCGACCAGAATCTCGCCGTGCGGGCCGCTGAGGCGCCAGCGTTTTTCCACCGATTGCCAGTCGTCGCCGGCAGGGTAGGCGAACGACAGGCAGTCGTGTTGTTGCAGGTCGTTCGGGGTGATCGGCATGCCGCGCCGGGCGACATAGGCCGGCGAGGCGCAGACGGTGAGGGTGTAGTCGATCAGCGGCCGGGCGATCAGGTTCGACTGCTCGAAATGCCCCAGCCGAAATGCCACGTCGAGGCCACTTTCCAGCAGGTCCGGTCGGCTGTTGGTCAGCACCACATCCATTTTCACCTGCGGGTATTGCAGGGAAAACTCGCTGAGTGCCGGGGCCAGACGTTCGACGCCAAAGGTCAGCGGCGCGGTGATGCGCAGCAGGCCACGGGGTTCATCAAGGGCCTGTTCGGCGAGACGTTCGGAGTCGGCCACCAAACCCAGAACGTCGAGGCAGCGCTGGTAGTAAACGCTGCCGAATTCGGTCAGCCGCTGGCGGCGAGTGGTGCGCTGCAGCAACTGCACGCCGAGCCGTTGCTCCAGTGCGCGCAGGTGATTTCCGACCATGGTGGTGGACATTTCGCACTGCAACGCGGCCGCCGTCATGCTTCCGGCTTCCACGACCTTCACGTAAACGCCCATCGCCTGCAACAGGTCCATTATCAAGCTCTGCTGTTAAATGATTGAAGTTTTGCCGAGTTTATCCAGTTCTGGTGGCTAACCATACTGCAAACACACCGACCTTCACTGGAGTTTGAAGTCATGACCGCCGCCCTGATGAACACCTACCAACCGCTGGCCTTGAGTTTCACCAGAGGCCTGGGCACTCGCCTGTGGGATCAGGCCGGTCGTGAATACCTGGATGCCGTCGCGGGTGTCGCGGTGACCAATGTCGGGCACTCGCATCCGCGCATCGTTGCTGCCATCAGCGAACAGGCCGCAATGCTGCTGCACACCTCCAACCTGTACAGCATCGACTGGCAGCAACAACTGGCGCGGAAACTCACGCAGCTGTCGGGAATGGAGCGGGCGTTCTTCAACAACTCCGGCGCCGAGGCCAATGAAACCGCGCTGAAGCTGGCCCGGTTATACGGCTGGCGCAAAGGTATCGAACAGCCGCTGGTGGTGGTCATGGCAAACGCGTTTCATGGCCGCACGTTGGGCACTTTGTCGGCCAGCGATGGCCCGGCGGTGCGGTTGGGTTTCAATGATCTGCCGGGGGATTTCGCCAAAGTGCCCTTTGGTGATCTGGCGGCGCTGGATCAGCTGCAGCAAAAGCACGGCGCGCGCATCGTGGCGATTCTGGTCGAGCCGATCCAGGGCGAAAGCGGTGTGCAACTGGCGCCGCCCGGCTACCTCAAAGCCCTGCGTGACCTGTGCAATCGGCACGCCTGGCTGCTGATGCTCGATGAAATCCAGACCGGCATCGGCCGCACCGGCCAGTGGTTTGCGTTCCAGCATGAAGGCATCGTGCCGGACGTCATGACCCTGGCCAAAGGCCTCGGCAACGGCGTGCCGATTGGCGCCTGTCTGGCACGGGGCAGAGCGGCGGACCTGTTCACTCCCGGCAGCCATGGCAGCACGTTTGGTGGTAATCCGCTGGCCTGTCGGGTCGGCTGCACGGTGCTGGACATCATCGAAGAACAGGGGCTGCTGGAGAATGTCCGGGTGCAGGGCGAACGCCTGCTGACTCGTCTGCGCGCCGAGCTGGCGGAAAACCCCAATGTGCTGGCGATTCGCGGGCAGGGCTTGATGATTGGAATCGAGTTGAAACAGCCGATTCGCGATTTGACGCTGATTGCGGCGCGGGATCATGGGTTGCTGATCAACGTCACACGGGGCAAGACGATACGGCTGCTGCCGCCGCTGACGATTGATGAGCGGGAGGTGGGGATGATTGTCAGAGGTGTGGGGCTGGCGGTCTCAACTGACTGAGAGGCAGGAAATTGAACGAAGAGGCGTCCGTATTTGCACGAATTCCATTGTGCATTTCTGCGATAGATCTCAGCAGTCTTCTAGCATTGGCCGGGGAGCTTAAAAGGTAAGTCGTTGTATCGATTTCTAAAGGGTCTGGCTTTCTTTTTCGCATGGCTCTGCTTCCTGTGTAAGGGAAGCAGAGTATGAATCAGCGATTCCAGAGATGTTTCCTTAAAAACTGTAGTCCCCTTCCGACTACTTTGACGTCTTAAATCCGCTGTATTTGTCAGGAAGTTCGGCGCCTGTTAGCAGGCAGTCGAAAACAAGCTCCGGATCTACCTGGCACCAATATACAAACCTCAACTCTTCCAAATTGACCAGTGTCGACTGGGCATTGACCAGACAACGAGGCTCCTGCCATTGCTGGGCAATTACAGCAAGGGCCTGAGGCCCGCGTACGATCCATGTCGCACATCCACCAGCAATGCTTGGCAGATAACCATTGTGAAGTAGTAGGCGCAGGGCGGCCTCCAGGGTTTCAATTTCTTGCAGGTTGATCCAGCGCGCATGGGGAGCCTCGCAATCATCGCCGGCATGTACGCTGTCGCGGGTGATAAGTAATCGCGAAGGTATCGTCACTGCAATCTCACTGTGGGCAAAAGAGGCCATATCAATCAGGATAATCCCCCAACTCCGGCGCCAGCATCCGCGTCTTCACCGCCCCGTTCGAATTGTGCTGAATGATCTCGCTCGGCTGCCCCTGCACATTGAAAAACACCTGGCCGATCCCGGCTGAATTCCACAGCCGTTCACCCGCTTCGGCATGTTCCGGGGTATAGGGCACGATGCGCATGCGCCGGCGTTTGGTGAACCAGTTCAACGGCGAGCGCGGCGAATAGAGCCAGCGGTTGAGGCGGTCGAACCATTCCAGCAGGGTTTTCGGAAACTCGTTCTTGATCCCGCTGCTGGTGATCTGCCAGATCCGTGGCCCGGCCTTGCGGTGTCGGATAAGCACTTCGTAGACGAAGGAGTAATGCACGTCACCGGACAGCACCACGTAGTTTCCGGGCGTGCGGGTGTGTCGGAAAATGTTCAGGATCACCTGCGCCGCACCGCGATGGGCCATCCAGTTTTCCGCGTCGACCAGCAGCGGATAACCGCACCAGCTGAAAACCTTCTGCACGGTCTCGACCAGCTTCACACCGAAGATCGGCGCGGGGGACACGATGATCGCTGACGGATGATCCAGCAGGTCCTGCTGCAGCTCGCACAGCGCCTCCCAATCCAGAAGCCCCGAGGGTTGCTTGAGTGCCATCTCGCTGCGCCAGCGCCGGGTGCGGGTGTCGAGCACCACCAGCGCCGGGCTGCTCGGCAACACGAAATGCCAATGCTGAAAACGCAGCAAGTTATCGATCAGCGCGTCCTGCACCGGGCTGTCGAGGTAGCGATCGTCACCGCTGGCGCTCAGGCGTCGAGTGTTCTCCAGCACATCCTTGAACGCATCCGGATTGTTACCCCAGCCCTGGCATAACATGTACGCGATCAAGGCGTTGCCGATGATGCGTTTGGAGAACGGATGGCCGTAGGCGGTTTCCTCCCATTGCGCGGAAAGATTCCAGTCATCGGTGATGTCGTGATCGTCGAAAATCATCAGGCTCGGCAGATGCGCCAAGGCTCGGGCAACGTTGCCCAAACCGGCCTTGAAGCCATCGATACGGGTTTGCTCCAGGGTGTAGCGCTGCAAGCGTTCAGGCGTCAGCGCTGGAGCAGCAGGATTGATCAACGCCCAGGCAATCGGTGACCACACCAGCAAGTACATCGCCATCACTTCGGCGAAGGTCACCAGGTGATTGTCGGCGCTGCTGCTGGTAAAAATCGGTTTGCGCGCACCGCCGAAAAAACGCTCGCGCAAGGTCTCGTTACTCTCCAGCGCCGGTAACAGATCCGCGCGGTGGTAGTAGCTGGCCGGGTGTTCGTAAAGTCTGGCGCTGTCGCTGACCACGGCACCTTCGAGGTGTTCGTCGAACAAGCCAAGACGTTCGATCAGACAGTGAATCGCCCGCAGCATCGGCCCGGAGACGTCATCGGCGTAGATTTGGTCGCCGCTCATCATCAGCAGGGCCGGACGTTGTTGCGGATCGGTTTCGCCAGAAAGCAGTTGGTCAACGCACAGCAGACCGTCTGCCGCCGGATGATGCGGCTTGCGACAGGAGCCGTGCAGCAACTGATCGATCCGCGAACGCACGACAAGGTTCGGACAACCAGCGTTAGCGTACAGCAGGTGCGGCGCCCATTCGGCGATGGGCGAGTGGCCGTCGATCAACAGGTCGTAGTCGATGCACGTGTCGCAGGGCAGGGCGCTGTCGAGCACAACGTCAATCAAATGGACGAACGCATGACGACCGACGGGGATGACCGTGCATTTCCCGGCATCGAGAGGGATGTCTCCTACACCTTGCAGGCGCAGGGTCAGCGCCAGTGTGCGGGTGCCGACCAGCCACAGGACGATTCGCGTCGGTTCCAACCGGCGCAGCAGCGGGCCGGCCAAGACAGGAGGCAACGGATTCAGGTCAGCAGGTATCGAGGACATTCGCAGGCAAGGCTCAAGGCGCACAGGCTGGCGATGATAGCGCAGCCGGCGCCTTGAACCCTTAAACGAGGCTTAAGCGTCAGCCTTCTGCAGCTTCAGCGCCAGCAGTCGCCATTCGCTGGAAGCGGGTTGCTCCTGCACCGAGCATTCGAAGCGATAAGTGACGTCATCGCCATTCATGTTGCGTGCAGTGACCTTGTTGCTGAGGGTGTAGACCTGGCCCTTGAAGCGTTGGGTGACCACGGCGGTGCTGTCAGCGAAGCGCGCCGACGCCGGGAAGCGCAAGGCACCGGTCACGTAAGGGCTGCACATGACATACGCGAGCATCGATTTGTCGCTGTCGGCATGCTGAGCAAGCTTGTCGCGCAGCGCGCTGAACGCTTTGCGGCCCTGCGCGTCGCTCTGATCCAGAACGGTTTTTTCGGACATCGATTTCGGTGCCCGGTTGGCGTAGTTCGGCAGCAGTGCAGAGTCGCGGGGCGAAGGCTGATTGTCTGGCTCGATAGCGGCGAACCCCGGAGCGTTTTCCAGTGCCACGGGCGTCGAATCCGACTCGGCTTCCGGCAGCAGGCTGGTGGTCACTTCGTTCTGGGTAATCACCTCTTCGGTGGGCGCCCGTTTGGGCTTATGCGCCGACGGGAACAACGACAGGAAGATCGACAGCACCACCATGCCGACGATAAAACCACCCGCCGCGCCAACGATGTTGCCGTAAAACAGATTCCAGCTGCCGCGGTTTTTCACCACCCAGCGCCACATCAAACCCCAGGCCGCAACAAATGCCAGAAAACTCAGAAACTCCATGCGATCCTTTCCTTAACCCTTCAATAGCCTGCCAAACAGCACTCACTGGCGGTGAATGCTGAGATTGGGCGGCAAGATATCAAAATAGAGGTCTGACGCCACGAAGACATTCACATGCCGAGATTGGGCGGATTGATCTGAACAAAAAACATGATCGCCGTGATGCCGGCCACAACGCCGCAAAGGCCGGCCAGCAGCTGACGCGCAACGGGATGTTCGACTTGCGAGCGACGGGCCACCAGCATCCATACGCCGGTCAGCGCCGCAGCAGTCGCGAGCATTTCCAGAAGCGATCCCATGACCCCCGGGACCGGTGGCCGGCTGGAGCCGAACAGACCGACACAAAGCTGCGAAACCACCAGGCCGACAATCATGCCGCTGGCCGCCCCCAACACATTGGCGAGTAGCAGATTCCACGCCCCACGCTGCCTGACGACCCAGACCCACATGCCTATCCAGGCGATAAAGAAAAACGCTACATCCATCGTATCCATCCTTCGAACCAGTCGCGGTACAAACGCTCGGCACCTCGCCGACAGTGGACGGCACGATAGCAAAATAGTAGCGTCGCGCCACTTTCTTGATTCCTGTAATGGACTACTCATGCAAAAAGCCGCTTCTGTTCTGCGCTTGCTCTGTGCAATCACGTGCGCCGCTGTCATTACCCCGGCATTCGCCGAGTGGAAGGAGCCCCCGGAAAGCAGCTGGCAGTATTACCTCGCCAACTGCCAGCGAATGCAGGAAAAAATCGCCGACGTCCAAAGCGGTCGCGTACCCAGCGCCTATGAGGTGATCGGCGACCTCGACAACAGCCTGCGGAGCATGAACCAGCGCCGCTCGAACCTGACGCCCCAATACCTCGGCTCCCGCGAATACGCGCAATGCGAAAACGTCGCCGCCCAGGCCGAGGCAACCATTGCGCAAGGCAATGCCGAGTTCGCCGCCAGAATGAACCAGGCCGCCGAGCAAGGCCGCATCGCCCACCAGAACTCCCCTGAATACAAACGCGCCCGTTCACTCGGCTACAGCGACGTCGGCGAGATCTCCTTCCTCAAACTCCACGAAGACATGGACGGCGAAGCCCGCCTGAAAACCATGCTGATCACCGTCGACGAAATCTGCGGCCAATTCTTCCGCGCCACGCAATATGTGAAGCCGTATGTGATCTATACCGTCAGGCCTTCGGATGGCGGATGCGGCGAAGTGAAACGCATCGCGGTGGTTGGCGGTCGATCCGTGGAGAAGGGCGATTACATTGATGAGAAGGGCGAGTTTCAGTATCTGGGTTGGAAGAAGCTTGTCGGCGCTGATGGGTTCCCAACCGATATCCGCGTGCTGAAAGCCCGTCGTTGAACCAAAAAAATACCGGGATGTTTTCTTGAATATGAGGATGGACAGATGATCGACTTCAACAACAAAGGCTTCTTCAAACTCAAGCAAAACGATGAGTACGCCGAGCGCGTAAGCGCGCTGTTGCTGGACGGTGAGGAAGTGATCGACTCCTACAAGGCGATGCGTGATGGCGTGGTGTTTACCAACAAACGCATCATCGCGGTCAACGTTCAGGGCATTACCGGCAGCAAGAAGGATTTCACCTCCTTGCCATACAAGAACATCGTCGCCTACTCCGTGGAAACCTCGGGCACCTTCGATCTGGATTCGGAGCTGGAGATTTACTTCTCGTCACTGGGGAAAGTGAAGTTCGAGTTCACCGGGAAGACGTCGATGGTGGAGATTTCCAAGTACATCTCGAAGCATCTGCTGTAACGACAAAGCCCATTACAAGATGTCTTTCAAGTAACCCTTGAGCGCGAGGAGCGGCTGATCCAGCTGCTCTAACGAACGCGCTTCGCTGAACTCAGCGGACAACTTGTGCAACTCACGTCCCAGCGGTTTCTCGACGCCGCCCAAGGCATTCATCGCCAAGCCCAGGCATTCATTCATCTTGAACTGAATGGTCTCGACATCCCCGCGTCGCACCAGTAGTTCGAATACGTCTTTCTGATAGTCACCCATGACCATGTCGTCTCGCAGGATCGGGCTCAGGCCTTCTTCCTCGTAAGCGAGCTTGAGGGAGAAAAGGGCGACTGTTTCCAGTGACGTTTCCATGGGGGACCTTAGCGATGTCCGTCAATATGAGTGTTAATGCGTAGATGCAACCACTGATGCGGTGGACTACTTTCAGAGGGGCGTGATTATACGGAGTGAGACCAACAAGTGCAGCCCAAAGGCGAGGCCGGGCACTCGCAAGCCGATCAATAACCTTCACGGGGTTGAGCGGTATTTCGATCGGAGGTCGGCGAGTATTATGGTGAACCTTCAGACACTCGACGTTAACTGTTGGATACGAATGGAGTGACGACCATGGAATACGACGACAAACTGATGGAAGACGCTGTGCTTGCCCTGTTGGCAGCACTCAGTTCCGATAAAGGAAATGCCTGGAAAGGGTTCGACTTCGAGATCATGAACCGATTGCATGAACAGGGTTTCATTAGTAATCCGGTGAACAGGAACAAGTCCGTCTGGTTGACGGAGGAGGGGCTGGAGCGGGGGCGGGCGATAGCAGCGCGGTTGTTTGGGGGAGATGGTCAGATTGAGTCTGCAACCGACTCCGATACTTGAGTCCGTGCCATGTCACGTGCTACCCGCGCGGTGGTGAGCGTTCTGCATTGCGCGTCCACTTTCCGACAGACGAAAAAAAAGGCCTTGCTAAGCAAGACCTCTCTTGATTTTAGGTGCCCGAGGGAGACTGGAGTCTTCCATGTAATCCGTGGACTACAGCCAGATTTCACGGTTCGGGGTACACGTAGGGATACAGCATGCTTGGCCCTATGATTGCACAGTCCCAGATATAGGAATAAATCGCCTTTAGGTAGTCGAAAACCTAGCTGGTGTGGCAAGGATTGCAGCAATAGTAACAACCATTAATCCGTAGGGTCGGGTTTGCCACTCGAGCGGCGCTTACAGCACCAGTGCACGATAGGTGATTTCCCAGTGATGCCTGATTGGCAGGCAGCGGCATGAACTGACAGCCAGTCGTCGTGTTGTGCACTTCGTAGTCGCCATTTGCTTGAACGTTTCTATTCACGATAAATGATGCCATTTGCTAGTCCTCGCTTCCGTGTGTCGGATCGGTAATGACTGAAGAGTTCTAACCATGTGTGCCGCACTGGCGGAAATCGCGATGGCTAGCAGTGATGGAGGTTAGCCGCAGAATTGCAGAAAGCAATCAGTCGCCAGAAAGCCGCCGGGCGTCAATAAGGGGCTGACCACGTTTTCAAAATGAGGTCTGTCCCTGAAACCGTTGGTCGCTGTGACGATGGCATATATATCGACAGGCAGCGACGAGCATGTTGGACAAAGGAATGAATTAAAGGTGTTTTGTGAACCCAGATAAACAGCGGTGTGTGGCGTGTAGAGAAACTGTAAATAAGGATGCAACCAAGTGTCACCATTGTGGTGCGTTCCAGGGCTGGCGACGCTGGGTTGCTGGCCCCGTGGTCATTTCAAGCCTCTTGTTAACAGTGATTTCAATTTGGGCAGCGGAACCTGTGAAGCGTTTGTTCGAATCTCAGGTCGCGGAAATCAAAGTGTCGTTTCTAAAGGGTGATTCCTTTAGCACTACTTTCATGCTCGCCAATGTTGGAACCAAACCCGCAGGCCTTGCGGGAGTCGAAATAAAAACCACAAGCGAGGAAGGGTTGAGCGAATGGCATATTCTGGATGACGACTTGAAGGGTAAGTTGATAGATCCGGGAAAAGCCTATGTGGTGAAAGCTTTTAACGGAAGTGTAATACCATCCGTTATTCCACCTGAAATCAACGAAGTTCTCAGGACCAGATTTCATATGAAGGAGAACTGTTTTCTGCAAGTAAAATACGTTGAACTAAATGGCTCGGCGGTAACGCGATCTTTTCCGTTTTTTTGTCAACCAGTCGATTTCAATGTCGGTGGGGGACTCAAAAAAAGCGGTTGATCGTACTGGCTGACGTTAAAGAATATCTTTCAAATAACCCTTGAGCGCGAGGGGCGGCTGATCCAGCTGCTCCTGCGAACGCGCCTCGCTGAACTCGGCGGAAAACTTTCGCAACTCACGCCCAGCGGTTTCTCGTCACCGCCGAAGGCGTCCATCGCCAAACCCAGGCATTCATTCATCTTGGATCCCTCAGAGACAGACCGCATTTTCAAAATGTGGTCTGTCCCTGAAACACTTCACAAAAGAAAAAAGCTGATGGCAGGACTTTGCAGTCTCTTTTTGACCGCTACTCAGAGCGACTTTTCAAAAAACCTTACAACAGTCTTACTGCAGCAGAGCAGTCAAAGGTTCACTACACCATTTTGGAAGCTGCCGGTCGGGACGATGTGAAGTTCACGAAGGGCACTCAGAAAATGTTGATCATGGGGAAGCTCGGAGTCCTGGTGACTGCGGCCCTCGCGACTTATCAAATCCTCAATGCCGAAAACAAACCGAAAGAAGCGGCACGTCAAGGCATCATCGTTGGCGGTGGTGCCGTAGGCGGTATTCTTGCGGGTATGGGCGTTAGCGCACTCTGTGGCCCAGGGGCTCCCATTTGTGCAATAGCTGTTGTTTTGGTTGGATCGGTTGCCGGTGGCGTCGCAGGTGGAGTGGTCGCTGACTCACTGGATGAAGAACTGGAGGAGTTTTCGCATTGGGACATTTTCTGAGTGAGCCGGAACTGAAGAATGTAAGGGTCGCACTCTCTGATCCGTTCAACGATTTCCCTGTGGATTACGACTACATAGCCAGTCAGGTTAAGAACATCGATCCCGGTGTGTTGTACGAGATCCTTTATTCAGAAGTCGCACCGGTGTGTTTCACCAATATCGCGGCTGCCGTGCCCTCTGTCTGGACGGGTTTCGACCCCGAGTCGCTCAATAGCATGATCAACGTAAGGCTGGCGGAGAGAGAGCGCAGTTGGTTTCGCAGGCAATTCGATAAAGCGCTGGTTCTCTGGCTCAAATACAACTATGGCTACATCTGGAAGGAAATTGCCCGCAGGTTGTGAGCGTTCACGTGCCGGATTTCTGATCAAAAACAAATCGCGGGGAGGTGCGGGGCGCGCGAGGCCAGCGCCAAGCGTTCACTTTTCTCCAGACGAAAAAAAAGGCCTTGCTAAGCAAGACCTTTCTTAATTTTGGTGCCCCGAGGGAGACTCGAACTCCCACTCCTTTCGAAAACGGATTTTGAATCCGCCGCGTCTACCAATTCCGCCATCAGGGCTCAATGGCGGCGAAGTATAGAGAGGTGATTACCGTTGGTCAATCACGTTTCATGGTCAATTTTTGATAATTCCGCTAGACTTTCCGGCCCTGCTAGACGAACCCCATCATGCGCGTTGCTGACTTTACTTTCGAGCTTCCTGATTCGCTGATCGCCCGCCACCCTTTGGCCGAGCGTCGCGGTAGTCGCCTGCTGACCCTTGATGGGCCGAGCGGCGCCCTTGCACACCGTCAATTCACTGATTTGCTTGAGCATTTGCGCCCGGGCGATTTGATGGTATTCAACAATACCCGGGTGATTCCGGCGCGTTTGTTCGGGCAGAAAGCTTCGGGCGGCAAGCTGGAAATCCTCATTGAGCGCGTGCTCGATACGCATCGCGTGCTGGCTCATGTGCGTTCCAGCAAGTCGCCGAAGCCGGGGTCGAAGATCCTCATCGACGGCGGTGGCGAAGCCGAGATGCTCGCGCGTCATGATGCGCTGTTCGAGTTGGGCTTCGCTGAAGAAGTGCTGCCGCTGCTCGATCGCGTCGGGCACATGCCGTTGCCTCCTTATATAGACCGCCCGGACGAAGGTTCGGATCGCGAGCGCTATCAGACCGTGTACGCCCAGCGTCTGGGTGCGGTGGCGGCGCCGACGGCGGGGCTGCATTTCGATCAGCCGCTGATGGAGGCGATTGCCGCCAAAGGCGTCGAGACCGCGTTCGTCACGCTGCACGTCGGTGCGGGGACGTTCCAGCCGGTACGCGTCGACAAGATCGAAGATCACCACATGCACAGCGAGTGGCTGGAAGTCGGCCAGGACGTGGTCGACGCCGTTGCCGCATGCCGCGCGCGTGGCGGACGGGTGATTGCCGTGGGCACCACCAGCGTGCGTTCACTGGAAAGTGCCGCGCGCGATGGCGTGCTCAAGCCGTTCAGTGGTGACACCGACATCTTTATCTACCCGGGCCGGCCGTTCCATGTGGTCGATGCCCTGGTCACCAACTTCCATTTGCCGGAATCGACGCTGTTGATGCTGGTTTCGGCGTTCGCCGGTTATCCCGAAACCATGGCCGCCTATAAAGCCGCCGTCGACAACGGGTACCGTTTTTTCAGCTACGGTGATGCGATGTTCATCACCCGTAATCCCGCCCCGACTGCCCCTGAACACACAGGCCCAGAGGAAACAGAATGAGTCGCGAATGTCGCATGTCCTTTGAACTGCTTGCCACCGATGGCAAGGCTCGTCGTGGTCGGCTGACCTTCCCGCGTGGCACCGTCGAGACCCCGGCCTTCATGCCGGTGGGCACCTACGGCACGGTCAAGGGCATGTTGCCGCGTGACATCGTGGCCACTGGCGCGGAAATCATTCTGGGCAACACCTTCCACCTGTGGCTGCGCCCGGGCACCGAGGTGATCAAGGAGCACGGCGACCTGCACGACTTCATGCAGTGGAAAGGCCCGATCCTCACCGACTCCGGCGGTTTCCAGGTGTTCAGCCTGGGCGCGATGCGCAAGATCAAGGAGGAGGGCGTGACCTTCGCTTCCCCGGTCGACGGCTCGAAAGTGTTCATGGGTCCGGAGGAATCGATGCAGGTGCAGCGCGATCTCGGTTCCGACATCGTGATGATCTTCGACGAATGCACGCCGTACCCGGCTGACGAAGACGTTGCTCGCGTTTCGATGGAGCTGTCGCTGCGTTGGGCCCAGCGCTCGAAAAACGCGCATGGCGACAACACCGCGGCGCTGTTCGGTATCGTTCAGGGCGGCATGCACCAGGATCTGCGCATGCGCTCGCTGGAAGGTCTGGACAAGATCGGCTTCGATGGCCTGGCCATCGGCGGTCTGTCGGTGGGCGAGCCCAAGCACGAGATGATCAAGGTGCTGGATTATCTGCCGGGCATGATGCCCGCTGACAAACCTCGTTACCTTATGGGCGTTGGCAAACCGGAAGATCTGGTTGAGGGTGTGCGCCGCGGTGTGGACATGTTCGATTGCGTGATGCCAACCCGTAATGCCCGCAATGGGCATCTGTTCATTGATACAGGCGTGCTGAAGATCCGTAACGCGTTCCATCGCCATGATGATTCGCCGCTGGATCCGACCTGCGATTGCTATACCTGCCAGAACTTCTCCCGCGCTTATCTGCATCACCTGGACAAGTGCGGCGAAATGCTCGGCAGCATGCTCAATACCATCCATAACTTGCGCCATTATCAGGTGCTGATGGCTGGTTTGCGCGAGGCTATTCAACAGGGTACATTGGCCGCCTTTGTCGATGCCTTCTACGCCAAACGCGGGCTCCCCGTTCCGCCTTTGGACTGAGTTTTCTGACCCCAAGATTCAACATTTGCAACTGGAGTGCTAAATGAGCTTTTTTATCTCTAATGCCATGGCTGACGCGGCTGCACCGGCTGCTGCGCCTATGGGCGGCGGCTTCGAGTGGATTTTCCTGGTCGGTTTCCTGGTCATCTTCTACCTGATGATCTGGCGTCCACAGGCCAAGCGCGCCAAAGAGCAGAAGAACCTGCTGAGCAGCCTTGCGAAGGGCGACGAAGTGGTCACCACCGGCGGCATCGCCGGCAAGATCACCAAAGTGGCCGATGACTTCGTGGTTCTGGAAGTTTCCGACACCGTGGAAATGAAGTTCCAGAAAGGCGCCATCGCCGCCACGCTGCCAAAAGGCACGCTGAAAGCGATCTAAGGTTCCAACTTCTACTCAATCGACGGGGCGCGCAAGGCGCCCCGCGTTCATAACGGGCGGCGTGATGCTGAACAAATATCCTCTGTGGAAATACATTCTGATCCTGGCGGTGCTGGCGATCGGTCTGATTTATTCCGCTCCCAATCTATACCCCGATGACCCGGCCATTCAGATCAGCGGCGCCAGCACGGCTCTGCAGGTCAATCAGGCCGATCTGGATCGCGTCAGCACCGCGCTGCGTGAATCCGGGATCAACGTCAAGGCAGCCTCGCTGGCGGCCAACGGCAAGGGCGGTCTGATCCGTCTGACCAAGGCTGAAGACCAGCTGCCGGCCAAGGACGTTGTGCGCAAGGCATTGGGTGATGACTACGTCGTCGCATTGAACCTGGCACAAACCACCCCGCAATGGCTGCGCAACCTCGGCGCGCACCCGATGAAGCTGGGTCTGGACCTGTCCGGTGGTGTGCACTTCCTGCTGGAAGTGGACATGGACAAAGCCCTCGACGCCCGCCTGAAAGTCTACGAAGGCGACGTCAAGAGCCTGCTGCGCAAAGAAAAACTGCGCTATCGCAGCCTGCCGCAACTGGGCGGCGCCATTCAGTTGGGCTTCAGCGATGCTGACTCCCGCGAACAGGCCCGTGCGCTGATCCGCAAGAACTTCAACGATTTCGACATTGTTCCGGCCGACCTCAACGGTCAACCGGTGCTGCGTCTGGCGATGACCCCGGCCAAGCTGGCGGAAATCCGTGAATACTCCATCAAGCAGAACTTGACCACGGTACGTAACCGCGTCAACGAGCTGGGTGTTGCCGAACCGATCGTTCAGCGTCAGGGCGCCAACCGCATCGTGGTTGAGCTGCCGGGCGTGCAGGACACTGCCGAAGCCAAGCGTATTCTCGGCAAGACGGCCAACCTCGAGTTCCGTCTGGCTGCAGAGCCGGGTGCTTCGAAAGCCACCTCCGAGACCTTCGAGTTCCGTGAAGGCAAGCGTCCTCCTGCGCAGATCGAGCGTGGCCTGATCATCACCGGTGACCAGGTGACCGACGCCAAGGCTGGTTTCGGCGAGCACGGCACGCCTGAAGTGAACATTCGTCTGGACGGTCACGGTGGCGAGCTGATGAGCCGCGCGACCCGTTCGAACGTCGGCCGCAGCATGGCGGTGATCTTCATCGAGCAGCGTCCGGTGACCACTTACACCAAGCAGGTTGTGGACGGCGTCGAGAAAGACGTGCCGGTTCAGACCTTCAAGGAAGAGAAGAAGATCATCAGTCTGGCGACCATTCAGTCGCCGCTGGGTGCGCAGTTCCGTATCACTGGCCTGAACGGCCAGGGCGAATCGTCCGAACTGGCGCTGCTGCTGCGTGCCGGTGGTCTGGCCGCTCCGATGTACTTCGCTGAAGAGCGCACAATCGGCCCGAGCCTGGGTGCTGACAACATCACCAAAGGTATCGATGCGTCGCTGTGGGGCATGCTGTTCGTCTCGCTGTTCATCATCGCCATCTACCGCTTCTTCGGCCTGATCGCCACCGTTGCGCTGGCGGTGAACATGGTGCTGCTGCTGGCGCTGATGTCGCTGCTGGGGGCAACGCTGACCCTGCCGGGTATCGCCGGTATCGTCTTGACCATGGGTATGGCGGTCGACGCCAACGTGCTGATCTTCTCGCGGATCCGTGAAGAGATCGCCGCCGGCATGACCGTGCAGCGTGCAATCAACGAAGGCTTCGGCCGGGCATTCACTGCGATTCTCGACGCCAACCTGACCACTCTGCTGGTCGGCGGCATCCTCTTCGCCATGGGCACCGGCCCGGTGAAGGGCTTCGCAGTGACCATGTCCCTCGGGATCTTTACCTCGATGTTCACGGCCATCATGGTGACCCGCGCAATGGTCAACCTGATCTTCGGCGGACGTGACTTCAAGAAGTTGTGGATTTAAGGGGCTGCCATGTTACGTACAATCAACTTCATGGGCGTTCGCAA
This sequence comes from Pseudomonas sp. Y5-11, assembly GCF_022368695.1. NCBI lineage: Bacteria > Pseudomonadati > Pseudomonadota > Gammaproteobacteria > Pseudomonadales > Pseudomonadaceae > Pseudomonas > Pseudomonas sp. Y5-11. The sequence continues at coordinate 5,956,453 of NZ_CP058974.1, read as the reverse complement.
CTTCGCGTTCGGCGTCACAGTGTTTCTCACGTTGCTGGCTATTTTCAGCGTCTTCCACAAGGGCATGAACTGGGGCCTGGACTTCACCGGCGGTACGCTCATCGAGCTGACCTACGAGCGTCCGGCTGACGTCACCAAAGTGCGTGAGCAGTTGGCGACTTCGGGTTACCACGAAGCCATCGTGCAGAACTTCGGTGCGACCACCGATTTGCTGGTGCGCATGCCGGGTGAAGACCCGCAGCTGGGTCATCAGGTAGCAGACGCGTTGCAGAAAGTCGGCGGCGACAACCCGGCGACGGTCAAGCGCGTCGAGTTCGTCGGCCCGCAGGTCGGTGAAGAGCTGCGCGACCAGGGCGGCCTCGGCATGCTGCTGGCGCTCGGCGGCATCCTGATCTACCTGGCTTTCCGCTTTCAGTGGAAATTCGCGGTCGGCGCCATCGTTTCGCTGATCCACGACGTGATCGTGACCATCGGTATCCTGTCGTTTTTCCAGATCACCTTCGACCTGACGGTGCTGGCGGCGGTACTGGCGATCATCGGTTACTCGCTGAACGACACCATTGTGGTATTCGACCGGGTTCGCGAGAACTTCCGTGTGCTGCGCAAGGCTTCGCTGATCGAGAACATCAACATCTCGACCACTCAGACCCTGCTGCGGACCATGGCAACGTCGATCTCTACCTTGCTGGCGATCGCTGCGCTGCTGTTCTTCGGCGGCGACAACCTGTTCGGCTTCTCCATCGCCCTGTTCATCGGTGTGCTGGCGGGTACCTACTCGTCGATCTACATCGCGAACGTGGTGCTGATCTGGCTGAACCTGAGCACCGAGGATCTGATTCCTCCGGCCAACACCGAGAAGGAAGTCGACGACCGTCCATAACGGCCATCCTTTCTCCGGCTGTCAGCCCAGAAAAGGCGCGAGTTGAACTCGCGCCTTTTTTTATGCTCCAAGGCTGGGAGAAGCGCGGGCGCGTCCCGCATGTGATGGTCAGGAGGTTCATGTGAACAAGTCGTTGCTGGTTGGTGCGGTATTGGGTGCTGTCGGTGTGACTGCCGGGGGTGCTGTTGCCACCTACAGCCTGGTTAAAAGCGGCCCTGAGTATGCGCAAGTGCTGGCCGTAGAACCGGTCAAAACACAGATCAAGACTCCACGTGAAGTGTGCAAGGATGTTGCTGTAACCCGCCAGGCGCCGGTCAAGGATCAACACCAGATCCTCGGTACCGCGATTGGTGCGGTAGCGGGTGGTTTGCTGGGTAACCAGATCGGCGGCGGTACCGGCAAGAAGATTGCGACGGTTGCTGGCGCGGTCGGTGGTGGTTATGCCGGTAACAAGGTGCAGGAAGGCATGCAGAACCGTGACACCTACACCACCACCCAGACTCGCTGTAATACGGTGAATGACATCAGCGACAAGGTTGTCGGTTACGACGTGCGTTATTCGCTGGATGGCAAGGAAGGCAAAGTGCGGATGGATCGTGATCCGGGCAACCAGATTCCGGTCGACAAGGAAGGCAAGTTGATTCTGTCGCAGAATCAGCCGGGTCAGTAAGCACTGACTGTTTAACAAGAAGCACCCTGCGGGGTGCTTTTTTGTGCTCGCAATTTTTGGCCTCGCCGTGCCCCTTGTGGGAGTGAGCCTGCTCGCGAATGCGATCTGCCATCCAGAATTGATGTTGGCTGACCCGCCGCCTTCGCGAGCAAGCTCGCTCCCACAGTGGATTCGAGTGGAGGCTGAAGTCGCAGGCACAAAAAAAGCACCCCGAAGGGTGCTTTTTCGTTTCGCGGGAAGCTTAGCGCTTCAGCGAAGCCGGCAGGTGCGGCTGGATGGCCGTCAGCACGGCCTTGAAGCATTTGGTGTTGCCGGCAACGATATGGCCTTTTTCAAGGAAGTCGTGACCGCCGGTGAAGTCGCTCACCAAGCCGCCTGCTTCCTGGATCAACAGGGCGCCAGCCGCCATGTCCCACTCGGACAGGCCCGATTCCCAGAACGCGTCGAAGCGACCGGCAGCCACATAGGCCAGGTCCAGGCTGGCGGAACCGGCGCGGCGGATGCCGGCAGTCTGGCCAACCAGGGCGCGGAACATGCCCAGGTAGTTGTCGAGGTTGTCCATCTGGTCGTCACGGAACGGGAAGCCGGTACCCAGCAGGGCGCCTTCGAGGCTGGTGCGACCGCTGACGCGCAGGCGGCGACCATTCAGCTGAGCGCCGCGACCACGGCTGGCGGTGAATTCTTCCTGGCGTACCGGATCCAGAACCACTGCGTGTTCCAGGCGGCCACGGTATTTGCAGGCAATGCTGACCGCAAAGTGAGGAATGCCGCGCAGGAAGTTGGTGGTGCCGTCCAGCGGATCGATGATCCACAGGTACTCTTCGCCTTCGATGCCGTTACCGACGTGCATGCCGGTCTCTTCACCCTGGATCGAGTGATTCGGGTAAGCCTTGCGCAGCGCATCGATGATTTTCTGTTCGGCGGCGCGATCGACCTCGGATACATAATCCTTGGCGTCTTTTTCGTCGACCTTGATGGTATCCAGGCGCTCGATGGAGCGGAAGATCAGTTCACTGGCGCTGCGGGCGGCGCGCAGCGCGATATTCAGCATGGGCTGCATGGATGTGTCACCTAAGGTTGTTAAAGAAAGCCGCGCATTCTATCAGAACTTTTCTTCAGGTGAAGGTCGCTGTTCGCTTTCATAGCTTAACGGTAGGCTGTTCTGTAAGATTTGCACCCCTTTCCTGTGTCCGAGAGCGCCTCCCTTGCTGCAGAACATTCGTGTCGTCCTGGTCAATACCAGCCACCCCGGCAACATCGGCGGGGCCGCGCGCGCCATGAAAAACATGGGTCTGTCGCGCTTGGTGCTGGTCGAGCCGCGCCTGTTTCCGCACCACGAAGCCGATGCCCGTGCTTCCGGTGCCGGTGACATTCTTGAAAACGCACAGGTCGTCGCCACCTTGGAAGATGCTCTGGTCGGCTGCAATCTGGTGCTCGGCACCAGCGCCCGTGACCGGCGCATTCCCTGGCCGCTGCTCGATCCCCGCGAATGCGGGAGCAAAGTGGTCGAGGAGGCCGGGCAGGGCGCGGAGATCGCGCTGGTGTTCGGTCGTGAGGACTCCGGCCTGACCAACGAAGAGTTGCAGCGATGTCACTTTCACGTGCACATCCCCTCCGATCCTGAGTTCAGTTCGTTGAACCTCGGGGCGGCGGTGCAGGTGTTGAGCTATGAAGTGCGCATGGCCTGGCTGGCCGCTCAAGGGCAGCCGACCAAGATCGAGAAAGAAGAAGTGGCCTCGGTGAAAAGTGCCGAGCTTGCGACGATGGATGAGCTGGAGCGCTTTTATGAGCATCTGGAGCAGACGCTGGTCGCCATCGAGTTTCTTGATCCGGAAAAGCCGCGGCACTTGATGGCGCGCCTGCGCCGGTTGTACGGACGCAGCTCGGTCAGCCGGGCGGAAATGAATATTTTGCGTGGCATCCTCACGGAAACCCAGAAAGCGGCCCGTGGTGAGCTTCTTAAGCGGAAGGACTGAATGATGTTTGAGCGTTTGCGTGAAGATATCCAGAGCGTATTCCATCGAGACCCGGCGGCGCGTAACGCTTTTGAAGTCCTGACCTGCTACCCCGGCATGCATGCGATCTGGATTCATCGGCTGGCCGGGATGCTGTGGCGCCACGAGCTGAAATGGCTGGCGCGACTGGTGTCGAACTTCGGGCGCTGGTTGACCGGAATCGAAATTCACCCGGGGGCCAAGGTCGGTCGGCGCTTCTTTATTGATCACGGCATGGGCATCGTTATCGGTGAAACCGCCGAGATCGGCGATGACGTGACCATTTATCAGGGCGTGACCCTCGGTGGCACCAGTTGGAACAAGGGCAAGCGCCACCCGACGCTGGGTGATGGCGTTGTCGTAGGTGCCGGCGCCAAAGTGCTCGGGCCGTTCACGGTGGGGGCGGGTGCCAAAGTCGGCTCCAACGCCGTCGTGACCAAAGAGGTGCCACCCGGTGCCACGGTGGTGGGGATTCCGGGCCGGATCATCGTCAAGTCTGATGAAGAACAGGACGCTAAGCGCAAAGCCATGGCCGAGAAGATCGGTTTCGATGCCTATGGCGTCAGCGAAGACATGCCTGACCCGGTGGCGCGTGCCATCGGTCAGTTGCTCGATCACCTGCAGGCGGTGGACGGGCGGCTGGAGGGGATGTGCGGCGCGCTGAAGGATCTGGGCAGTAATTACTGTGCGAAAGATCTGCCCGAGCTGCGCGAAGAAGATTTTGCCTGCGTCAAAGGCAAAGACGAATCCAAAGCGGGCTGACACGTCTATGCAGGAGCTGCCGAAAGCTGCGATCTTTTGATCTGATTAACAGCAAAATCAAAAGATCGCAGCCTTCGACAGCTCCTGCACAGGCATGCGGCAACCGGTGTGCCATTAAGCCGCAGACCCTGCTATCATGCGCGCGCTCTTTTGCGGGTAAACCCGACTAAAGCACTAGGTCTTATAGTTGACTTAAATGCTCGGGAATTGCATACTCCCGCCCATTCCGAACTCCGTGGTAATTGTCCATGCGACTGACTACAAAAGGCCGATACGCCGTGACCGCCATGCTTGACCTGGCGTTGCACGCGCAGCACGGGCCGGTGTCCCTGGCCGATATCTCCGAGCGCCAAGGCATCTCCCTGTCCTATCTCGAACAGCTTTTCGCCAAGCTGCGCCGCAGTAACCTGGTTTCCAGTGTTCGCGGTCCTGGCGGTGGTTACCAGCTGTCGCGCGACATGCAGGGTATCCAGGTGGCGCAGGTGATCGATGCGGTCAACGAATCGGTTGATGCTACCAAGTGCCAGGGCCAGGGCGATTGCCATTCCGGCGACACCTGCCTGACCCATCACCTGTGGTGCGACCTGAGCCTGCAGATTCACGAATTTCTAAGTGGTATCAGCTTGGCTGATCTTGTAACTCGCCGTGAGGTGCAAGAAGTAGCCCAGCGTCAGGACCAGCGCCGTTGCAACAGCAAGGCGCCACGCCTGGACAAGATTGAAGCGTCCGCCGTCGAATGACAGCCGAAGAGCTAGCGGAACGCCAGCCCTGATTTAGGAGATAGTCCATGAAATTGCCGATTTACCTTGATTACTCTGCGACCACCCCGGTCGACCCGCGCGTTGCGCAAAAGATGAGTGAATGCCTGCTGGTCGACGGAAACTTCGGTAACCCGGCGTCCCGTTCCCACGTGTTCGGCTGGAAAGCTGAAGAGTCCGTCGAAAACGCTCGTCGTCAGGTGGCCGATCTGGTCAATGCCGACCCGCGTGAAATCGTCTGGACCTCGGGCGCTACCGAGTCCGACAACCTGGCTATCAAGGGTGCGGCACATTTCTATGCTTCCAAAGGCAAGCACCTGATCACCAGCAAGATCGAGCACAAGGCTGTCCTCGACACCATGCGCCAACTGGAGCGTGAAGGTTTCGAAGTGACCTACCTCGAGCCGACCGAAGACGGCCTGATCACTCCGGCGATGATCGAAGCGGCACTGCGCGAGGACACCATTCTGGTGTCGGTGATGCATGTGAACAACGAAATCGGCACCATCAACGACATCGCTGCCATTGGCGAGCTGCTTCGTTCGAAGGGCGTCCTGTTCCACGTCGATGCGGCTCAGTCCACCGGCAAGGTCGAGATCGACCTGCAGAAGCTGAAAGTCGACATGATGTCGTTCTCCGCCCACAAAACCTACGGCCCTAAGGGCATCGGCGCGCTGTACGTCAGCCGCAAGCCGCGTGTGCGCATCGAAGCGACCATGCACGGCGGTGGTCACGAGCGTGGCATGCGTTCCGGTACCCTGGCGACGCACCAGATCGTCGGCATGGGCGAAGCGTTCCGTGTAGCCAAGGAAGACATGGCTGCCGAAAACGTGCGCATCAAAGCCCTGAGCGACCGCTTCTACAAGCAGGTCGAACATCTGGAAGAGCTGTACGTCAACGGCAGCCTGACCGCCCGCGTTCCGCACAACCTGAACCTGAGCTTCAACTACGTTGAAGGCGAGTCGCTGATCATGGCGCTCAAGGATCTGGCGGTATCGTCCGGTTCGGCCTGCACCTCGGCGTCCCTGGAGCCTTCGTACGTACTGCGCGCCCTGGGCCGCAACGACGAACTGGCACACAGCTCGATCCGTTTCACCTTCGGCCGTTTCACCACCGAAGAAGAAATCGACTACGCCGCGCAGAAGGTCTGCGAGGCCGTTACCAAGCTGCGCGCCCTGTCGCCGCTGTGGGATATGTACAAAGACGGTGTCGACATTTCGAAAATCGAGTGGGCGGCACACTGATTTCAAGTCGCCGCGAACCGACCCTGCGACCCAAGGTTGCAGGGTTTAAAGAGCGACTCTCTGATGAGTGAGGATTAAGCACCATGGCTTACAGTGAAAAGGTCATCGACCACTACGAAAACCCGCGCAACGTCGGCAAGATGAACGCGGAAGATCCGGATGTCGGCACCGGCATGGTCGGCGCTCCGGCGTGCGGCGACGTGATGCGTCTGCAGATCAAGGTCAACGATCAGGGCGTTATCGAAGACGCCAAGTTCAAGACCTACGGCTGCGGTTCGGCAATCGCCTCCAGCTCCCTGGCCACCGAGTGGATGAAGGGCAAGACGCTGGACGAAGCCGAGACCATCAAGAACACTCAGCTGGCCGAAGAACTGGCCCTGCCGCCAGTGAAAATCCACTGCTCGGTTCTCGCTGAAGACGCTATCAAAGCGGCTGTTCGCGACTACAAGCAGAAGAAAGGCTTGATCTAAGCATTGCGCGACGAGTAAGGAGTCAACGATGGCTATCAGCATGACAGAAGCGGCTGCTCGACACGTGCGACGCTCCCTCGACGGGCGCGGCAAAGGTGAAGGGATTCGTCTGGGTGTTCGCACCACAGGCTGTTCCGGCCTTGCCTACGTGCTGGAGTTTGTCGACGAGGTGGTTGCCGAGGATCAGGTGTTCGAAAGTCACGGCGAGAAAGTGATCATCGACCCGAAAAGCCTGGCTTATCTGGACGGCACCGAGCTCGATTTCGTCAAGGAAGGGTTGAACGAAGGCTTCAAGTTCAACAATCCCAACGTCCGCGGTGAATGTGGCTGCGGCGAAAGCTTCAACATCTGAGGCTTGTCGTGGGTATTCCTTGTCATTTCGCTTTATTCGAGCTGCAACCGAGCTTCCGCCTGGATCTCGAGCAGTTGGCCACGCGCTATCGTGAGTTGGCGCGCGGTGTTCATCCTGACCGCTTTGCCGACGCTTCCGAGCGCGAGCAGCGGTCGGCGCTCGAGCAGTCTGCGCGGCTCAACGATGCCTACCAGACGCTCAAGAGTCCTGCCCAGCGCGCACGCTACCTGCTGACCATCAGCGGGCATGAAGTGCCGATGGAAGTCACGGTGCATGATCCCGAGTTTCTCTTGCAGCAGATGCAGTGGCGCGAAGAGCTCGAAGACCTCCAGGACAGCGCCGACCTCGACGGTGTCGCGGTATTCAAGCGTCGCTTGAAAGTCGCTCAGGAACAGTTGAACGAAAGCTTCGCAGCTTGTTGGGACGATGCAGCGCAGCGCGAGCAGGCCGAACGCCTGATGCGGCGCATGCAGTTCCTCGACAAGCTCACCTACGAAGTGCGCCAGTTAGAAGAGCGCCTCGACGATTAACCCAGTGCCGCTCCGGTCGCACGCCTGATATACAGATAAGTCCTGATCACGATGGCCCTACTGCAGATCGCCGAACCCGGCCAAAGTCCTCAACCGCACCAGCGTCGTCTGGCTGTGGGGATCGACTTGGGCACTACCAATTCGCTGGTCGCTGCGTTGCGCAGTGGTCTTTCCGAACCACTGGCCGACGCTGACGGGCAGGTCATCCTGCCGTCCGCCGTGCGTTATCACGCCGACCGCGTCGAGGTTGGCGAGTCGGCCAAGCTGGCCGCGTCCTCCGATCCCTTGAACACTGTACTGTCGGTCAAGCGCCTGATGGGCCGTGGTCTGTCCGACGTCAAGCAATTGGGCGAGCAACTGCCGTACCGCTTTGTCGGTGGCGAATCGCACATGCCGTTCATCGACACCGTGCAAGGCCCGAAAAGCCCGGTCGAAGTCTCCGCTGACATCCTCAAGGTGCTGCGTCAGCGTGCTGAAGCGACCCTGGGTGGCGAACTGGTCGGTGCGGTGATTACTGTTCCGGCGTATTTCGATGATGCTCAGCGTCAGGCCACCAAGGATGCGGCGAAACTCGCCGGTCTGAACGTGCTGCGCCTGCTCAACGAGCCGACTGCTGCGGCAGTGGCGTATGGTCTGGATCAACACGCCGAAGGTCTGGTCGCAATCTATGACCTGGGCGGCGGCACCTTCGATATTTCGATTCTGCGTCTGACTGGCGGCGTATTCGAAGTGCTGGCCACCGGCGGCGACAGCGCGCTGGGCGGCGATGACTTCGATCACGCGATTGCTGGCTGGATCATCGAGAGCGCCGGCTTGTCCGCCGATCTCGACCCGGGTGCGCAACGCAATCTGCTGCAAACCGCCTGCGCGGCCAAAGAGGCCCTGACCGATGCGCCCAACGTCGAAGTCGCCTACGGTGACTGGAAAGCGCAGCTGACCCGCGAAGCCTTCGATGCGCTGATCGAGCCAATGGTTGCCCGCAGTCTGAAAGCCTGCCGCCGCGCCGTGCGTGATTCCGGTGTCGAACTGGAAGACGTGCATGCCGTGGTCATGGTCGGCGGTTCGACCCGTGTGCCGCGTGTTCGCGAGGCGGTTGCCGAAGCCTTCGGTCGTCAGCCATTGACCGAAATCGACCCGGATCAAGTGGTGGCCATCGGGGCCGCGATCCAGGCGGATACGCTGGCTGGCAACAAGCGCGATGGCGGCGAACTGCTGCTGCTCGACGTGATCCCACTGTCCCTGGGGCTGGAAACCATGGGCGGGCTGATGGAGAAGGTGATTCCGCGCAACACCACCATTCCGGTGGCCCGCGCGCAGGATTTCACCACGTATAAAGATGGTCAGTCGGCCATGGCGATCCATGTGCTGCAGGGTGAGCGCGAGCTGATCAGCGACTGCCGCTCCCTGGCGCGCTTCGAACTGCGCGGCATTCCGGCGATGGTGGCTGGCGCGGCGAAGATTCGCGTGACCTTCCAGGTCGATGCCGACGGTCTGCTCAGCGTGTCTGCCCGTGAACTGGGTTCGGGCGTTGAGGCGAGCATTCAGGTCAAGCCGTCCTACGGCCTGACCGACGGTGAAATCGCCAAGATGCTCAAGGACTCGTTCCAGCACGCCAACGACGACAAGGTCGCCCGCGTCCTGCGCGAGCAGCAAGTTGATGCCCAGCGTCTGATCGAGGCGGTGCAGGGCGCTCTGGAGGCCGATGGCGAGCGCTTGCTCGACGCCGAAGAGCGCATGGTCATCGAGTTGCAAATGCAGGAACTGGCCGAACTGATGAAAGGCACCGATGGTTACGCCATCGAGCAGCAGACCAAGCGTCTGTCGCAAGTGACCGATGCTTTTGCTGCCCGCCGCATGGATCTGACGGTGAAAGCCGCTCTGTCGGGGCGCAATCTGAATGAAATCGAGGATATCTGATGCCGCAGGTCATTTTTCTGCCCCACGAGAAGTTCTGCCCTGAAGGGATGGTCGTCGAGGCTGAGCCTGGCACTTCGATTCTCGAGCTGGCCCACGAACACCATATCGAGATGGAAAGTGCCTGCGGCGGCGTTTGCGCCTGCACCACTTGCCACTGCATCATTCGCGAGGGTTTCGACTCGCTGGAAGAGGCCGACGAACTGGAAGAAGACTTCCTTGATCGTGCCTGGGGTCTGGAAGCGCAATCGCGCCTGGCCTGTCAGGCGATCGTCGGTGAAGAAGATCTCACCGTCGAGATCCCGAAATATTCGCTTAACCATGCGGCCGAAGCGCCGCACTGACTGGTAAGACTGTCATGAGCTACGGTTGGAATGATGTTCAACGTATTGCAGAAGAGCTGGCCGAGGCCCACGAGGGGCTCGATCCGTACTCTGTAGGTTTTGTCCGTCTGCAGCAGATGATTCTTGAGCTGCCGGATTTCGACAGCACTTCTGGCCGGGTCGGCGAGAAGGTGCTCGAGGCGGTTCAGGAGCTCTGGGCCGCAGAATTGGACTGATCCTCCCCGCAGGTTAGGCAATACCCAAGAACCCGCGTATAATTCGCGGGTTTAATTTTTCGCAAATTACTGTTTCTGGAGTTACACCATGGCTGTTCAACGTACTTTCTCCATCATCAAGCCTGACGCCGTTGCTAAAGGCGCTGCCGGCGAAATCGTTACCCGTTTCGAAAAGGCTGGTCTGAAAGTGGTTGCTTCGAAAATGAAGCAGCTGTCCAAAGCCGAAGCTGAAGGCTTCTACGCTGAGCACAAAGAGCGCGGTTTCTTCGGTGACCTGGTTGCTTTCATGATCTCCGGTCCAGTGGTTGTTCAGGTTCTGGAAGGCGAAAACGCTATCGCTCGCAACCGTGAGCTGATGGGCGCTACCAACCCTAAAGAAGCTGCTGCCGGCACCATCCGTGCTGACTTCGCCGAGTCGATCGACGCCAACGCCGTTCACGGTTCGGACTCCGAAGCCGCTGCTGCTCGCGAAATCTCGTACTTCTTCGCAGCTACTGAAGTAACCACTCGCTAAGCATTGCTTAAAGAGTGAAGGTGAATCCATGACGACATCGACTGTGAAAACAAACCTGCTGGGTCTGACCCAGCCGGAAATGGAAAAATTCTTCGACTCAATCGGGGAGAAGCGTTTCCGTGCCGGTCAGGTAATGAAATGGATTCACCACTTTGGTGTCGATGATTTCGACGCCATGACGAACGTCAGCAAGGCCTTGCGCGAAAAGCTCAAGGCTGTTGCTGAGGTCCGTGGTCCCGAAGTGGTCAGCGAGGACATTTCCAGCGACGGCACCCGCAAGTGGGTGGTGCGCGTGGCGTCCGGCAGCTGTGTCGAGACCGTGTACATTCCACAGGGCAAACGCGGCACTCTGTGCGTTTCGTCCCAGGCAGGCTGTGCCCTGGACTGCAGTTTCTGCTCCACCGGCAAGCAAGGCTTCAACAGCAACCTCACCGCCGCCGAAGTCATCGGTCAGGTGTGGATTGCCAACAAATCCTTCGGCAGTGTTCCGGCTACCATCGACCGCGCCATCACCAACGTGGTGATGATGGGCATGGGCGAACCGCTGCTGAACTTCGACAACGTCGTGGCCGCCATGCATCTGATGATGGATGACCTGGGCTACGGGATCTCCAAGCGCCGCGTAACCCTGTCCACCTCGGGCGTGGTGCCGATGATCGATGAGCTGGCCAAGCACATCGACGTCTCCCTGGCGTTGTCCCTGCACGCACCGAATGACGCATTGCGTAACCAATTGGTGCCGATCAACAAGAAATATCCGCTTAAGATGCTGCTCGAGTCGTGCCAGCGCTACATGTCCGCCCTGGGCGAGAAACGTGTGCTGACCATCGAGTACACCTTGCTCAAGGACGTCAACGACAAGCTTGAGCACGCGGTGGAAATGATCGAGTTGCTCAAAGACATTCCGTGCAAGATCAACCTGATTCCGTTCAACCCGTTCCCGCACTCCGGTTACGAGCGGCCGAGCAACAATGCCATTCGTCGGTTCCAGGATCAGTTGCATCAGGCCGGCTTTAACGTCACTGTCCGCACCACCCGTGGTGAAGACATCGACGCCGCATGTGGTCAATTGGTAGGGCAGGTGCTGGATCGCACCCGTCGCAGCGAACGTTACATCGCCGTGCGCGAGTTGAGCGCCGACAGCGATCTGGCACAGAACGCCGCGAACACTAACTAAGAGAGGATCTCTATGTCCCTGCGCTTTGCGCTGCTGTTGCTGATGGCCAGCCTGTGTGCTGGTTGTGTCCTGTCGGGTGACTACAACCCGATGAAGACCAGCAAGGGCCGCGACGAAGCGCGTGCCGCCTACGTGCAGCTGGGACTGGGATACTTGCAGCAAGGGATGACCGAGCGCGCCAAGGTGCCGCTGAAGAAGGCGCTGGAGCTGGACGGCTCCGATGCTGATGCCAATGCTGCCCTCGGGCTGGTGTTCCAGGCCGAAATGGAGCCGAAACTGGCCGATGAGCATTTCCGCAAAGCCCTGTCCTCGCGTCCCGCCGATGCACGAATCCTCAATAACTACGGCAGTTTTCTCTACGAAGAACAGCGTTACAAGGAAGCCTACGAGCGTTTTGAGCAGGCCGCCGCCGATACCCTGTATCCTGAGCGTTCGCGGGTGTTCGAGAACCTCGGCATGACCGCCTCGAAGCTCGGGCAGCGGGATCTGGCACAACAGCAACTGGAAAAAGCCCTGCGGCTGAACCGTCAACAACCGCGCGCTTTGCTGGAAATGGCTGAGTTGTCCTTCGAAGACAGGCATTATGTGCCCGCGCGTGACTATTACGACCGTTTCAGCCTGCTAACCGAGCAAAATGCACGTAGTCTATTGCTCGGCGTTCGGCTGGCAAAAGTGTTTGAAGATCGCGACAAGGCCGCCAGTTACGGCCTGCAATTAAAACGACTCTATCCCGGTACGCCGGAATATCAGCAATACCTGTCGGAGCAATGATGAAAGCGGCGCATCCCGAAGTTGTAGCAGCGACTCGCGTTAATCCCGGTGAGACCTTGCGCCAGGCACGCGAAAGCAATGGCTGGTCGCTGGCCGAAGTGGCCCTCAAGCTCAACCTCACCGTGACTTCCCTGAGCAATCTTGAGGCTGGCGCTTTCGACAAGCTGCCGGGGCATACTTTCGCTCGCGGTTACATTCGCGCTTATGCCAAATTGCTCGGCATGGACCAGACCGTTCTGGTCCAGCAGTTCGACCAGTCCACTGGCACCGACTCACAAGGCAGCAATGTGCATGCATTGGGTCGTATTGAAGAGCCGGTGCGGGTGTCCCACACCATTTTGCGGATCGTCAGCCTGCTGTTGCTGATTGCGGTCATCGGCGGCGGTTTCGTCTGGTGGCAGGATCAGACCTCGCTGCGCACCAAGGATTTGACCAGCCTCGCCCCGGAGCACGTTGAAGTCGAAGGCGCCGACGGCACCACGCAGATTCACCCGATCGACGAGCCGGAAGACCAGGCCGTGGCCGAAGGTCAGTCCGAGGGCGCGACCGCTCTGGCGCTGCCACAGTCGGAAACCACCGCTGAATCGACCGGTGCCGAGCCTGCCGCTCCGGCCGTAACGCCAGCAGCACCGGCCGTAACGCCGGCCGCCCCGGCTCATACTCCGGCTCCGGTGGTTGCCACTCCGGCTACACCTGCACCGAACGTTCCGGCTGCTCCGGCACCGACCGTGACTGCGCCAGTGGTGGCGGCCACTCCAGCGCCAACCGCAGAAGCGGCTGCTCCGGCGGCAGGCGATGGCCAGGTACAATTGCAGTTCAGCGCCGATTGCTGGGCACAGGTCACCGACGGTCGCGGCAAGGTATTGTTCAGCGGTCTGAAACACAAAGGCGACAGCGTCTCGGTTTCCGGCAAGCCGCCACTGGCGGTACGCCTGGGTGTGGCCCGTGCCGCACAGGTCAGCTACAACGGCCAACCGGTCGATATCGCTCCGTTCACCAGTGGCGAGACTGCTCGCCTGAAGTTGGGTCAATAAGTCATGCACGGCGAATCTCCAATCAAACGTCGCGTTTCGCGCAAGATCTGGGTCGGTAACGTGCCTGTCGGCGGCGATGCGCCCATCGCTGTGCAGAGCATGACCAACAGCGACACCAATGATGTGGCGGCCACCGTTGCCCAGATCAATCGTCTGGAAGCGGCCGGCGTCGACATCGTCCGCGTTTCGGTGCCGGACATGGACGCCGCCGAGGCGTTTGGCAAGATCAAGCAACTGGTCAAGGTGCCGCTGGTTGCCGACATCCACTTCGACTACAAGATCGCGCTGCGCGTCGCCGAACTCGGTGTGGACTGCCTGCGCATCAACCCGGGCAACATCGGTCGTGAAGACCGGGTGCGCGCGGTGGTCGATGCCGCCCGTGACCGCGGGATTCCGATCCGTATCGGCGTCAACGCCGGCTCCCTGGAAAAAGACCTGCAGAAGAAATACGGCGAACCGACTCCGGCTGCACTGGTCGAGTCCGCGCTGCGTCACGTCGAGCACCTCGAACGCCTGAATTTCCAGGACTTCAAGGTCAGTGTGAAAGCCTCCGATGTGTTCATGGCCGTTGAAGCCTACCGTCTGCTGGCCAAGGAAATCGTCCAGCCGCTGCACCTGGGCATCACCGAAGCCGGTGGTTTGCGTTCGGGCACAGTGAAATCCGCCGTGGGCCTAGGTATGCTGCTCGCCGAGGGGATTGGCGATACTATCCGCATCTCGCTGGCGGCCGATCCGGTCGAGGAAGTGAAGGTCGGTTACGACATTCTCAAGTCTTTGCATCTGCGTTCCCGTGGCATCAACTTCATCGCCTGCCCGAGTTGCTCGCGGCAGAACTTCGATGTGGTCAAGACCATGAACGAGCTGGAAGGGCGCCTTGAAGACCTGCTGGTGCCGCTGGATGTCGCGGTGATCGGTTGCGTGGTCAACGGCCCCGGCGAAGCCAAGGAAGCCCATATCGGCTTGACCGGCGGTACGCCAAACCTGATTTACATCGACGGCAAGCCGTCGCAGAAACTGACGAATGACAATCTGGTGGACGAGCTGGAAAAGCTGATCCGCGAGAAAGCGGCCGAGAAGGTCGAAGCTGACGCAGCGGTCATCGCGCGCGGCTGACCTGACTGAAGCGCCGAACGAATTTAAGGATTTAAAGTGAGCAAGTCTCTGCAAGCCATTCGTGGCATGAACGACATCCTGCCCGAACAGACCCCGCTGTGGCGTTATTTCGAGGGTACAGTCGCGCGTCTGCTGGATAACTACGGTTACAAGCAGATCCGCATGCCGATTGTCGAATTCACTGAGCTGTTCAAGCGCTCGATCGGTGAAGTGACCGACATCGTCGAAAAAGAGATGTACACCTTCGAAGATCGCAACGGCGACTCCCTGACCCTGCGTCCGGAAGGCACTGCAGCGTGTGTGCGTGCGGTGCTCGAGCACGGCATCACCGGTGGTGGCCAGGTGCAGAAGCTTTGGTACATCGGCCCGATGTTCCGTCACGAGCGTCCGCAGAAAGGCCGTTATCGCCAGTTCCACCAGATCGGTCTGGAAGTGTTCAACCTCGACGGCCCGGACATCGATGCCGAGCTGATCATCATGACCTGGCGCCTGTGGGGCGAGCTGGGTATCCGTGATGCGGTCAAGCTCGAACTCAACAGCCTGGGGACCAGCGAGTCCCGTGGTCGCTATCGTGAAGCGCTGGTCGAGTACCTCTCGGCGCACCACGATAAGCTCGACGAAGACAGCCAACGTCGCCTGAAAACCAACCCGCTGCGCGTGCTCGACACCAAAAATGCCGACACTCAGGCGGTATTGGTCGATGCGCCGAAAATGGCGGACTACCTGGACGACGAATCCCGTGCGCACTTCGAAGGTCTGAAGGCGCGTCTGGACGCGGTTGGCATCCCGTACGTGCTCAACCCGAAACTGGTACGCGGCCTCGATTACTACAGCAAAACCGTATTCGAATGGGTCACCGACAAGCTCGGCGCCCAAGGCACTGTTTGCGCGGGCGGTCGTTACGACGGTCTGGTCGAGCAGATGGGCGGCAAGCCGACCGCAGGCGTCGGTTTCGCCATGGGCATCGAGCGTCTGGTGTTGATGCTCGAAACCCTGGAGCAGATCCCGGAAGAAATCTCCCGTCAGGTCGACGTCTACCTCTGCGCCTTTGGCGAGCAGGCCGAACTGGCCGGCCTGGCCCTGGCCGAGCGAGTACGTGACCAGCTTCCAAACCTGCGTCTGCAAGTCAATGCCGGCGCCGGCAGCTTCAAAAGCCAGTTCAAGAAAGCCGACAAGAGCGGTGCGCTGTATGCACTGATCCTGGGTGACGACGAAATGGCCCAGCAAGTGGTAGGTTTCAAACCCCTGCGTGGCCAGGGCGAACAACAAAGCATTGCCTGGGATGCGCTTGCCGCTCACCTGGCCACCTGCGTCGTGCAGGGTTGAAGCTGTCCAAACAGCCGATTTAGCGATTAAGGAGTATTGGGGTGTCGAGTACCGAAGACGAACAGTTGGCGGATTTGAAGGACTGGTGGACACGCAACGGCAAACCTCTGGTCACCGGCGGCCTGTTGGCGCTGGTCATCGTGTTCGGCTGGCAGGCTTTTCACAAGTATCAGAGCAACCAGGCGCAAGGCGCCTCGGTGCTCTATCAGCAACTGCTGGAAACCACGCTGACTCCGGATGGCAAGCCTGACGCTGCACGCGTTGCAGACCTGGCCGGCAAGCTCAACAGCGAATTCGGCGGCACCGCGTACGCGCAGTACGGCAGCTTGTTCGTGGCCAAGGTAGCGGTCGACAGCGGCAAGCTGGACGACGCCGCCACCGAACTCAAGGCCATCGTTGCCAAACCGGCCAACCCGGCGCTGGGCGAAATCGCCCGTCAGCGTCTGGCGCAGGTGCTGGGTGCGCAGAACAAGGCTGATGAAGCCCTGAAACTGCTCGACGGCGATGCCGACAAGGCGTTCCTGGCCACTCGCGAAGAACTCAAGGGTGACTTGCTGGTTCAGTTGGGTCGTACCGACGAGGCGAACACCGCGTATCAAAAAGCCAAGGCGGCACTGTCGGATGAAGCGGCAGTCGGTGGCCTTCAAATCAAGCTCGACGACCTGGCCAAAGGGGATGCGTGACGTGATCCGTTGGAAGCATGCAGCATTGCTGGCTCTGGCCATTCTGGCCGCGGGTTGCAGCAGCAACAGCAAAAAAGAACTGCCACCGGCCGAGCTGACCGACTTCAAGGAAGAAGTGGTTCTGCAAAAGCAGTGGAGCCGTTCGATCGGTGACGGTCAGGGTGAAACCTACAACATGCTGGTTCCGGCGATTGATGGTGACACCATCTACGCGGCCGATGTGACCGGCATTGTTATGGCCATGGATCGCGGCAATGGCGACGTGAAGTGGAAAAAGGATCTTGAACTGCCTGTTTCCGGCGCCGTTGGCGTGGGTTACGGTCTGGTCACGATCGGTACCCTCAAGGGTGAAATCGTTGCTCTCGACGCCATCAACGGCGAAGAGAAGTGGCGCGCCCGGGTTTCCAGCGAAGTCCTCGCGCCGCCGGCCAACAACGGTGACGTTGTCGTGGTGCAGACTCAGGACGATCGTCTGATCGGTCTGGACGCTGCCACTGGCGACCGTCGCTGGACTTACGACAGTACCCCTGCGGTCCTGACCCTGCGTGGCACCAGCGCACCCGTCGTGACCAACCGCCTCGCGGTGGCTGGCCTGTCGACTGGTAAAGTGGTTGCCCTGGACATTTCCAACGGCGTGCCGGTCTGGGAGCAGCGCGTTGCGATTCCAACCGGTCGTTCCGAACTGGAGCGCGTGGTCGACATCGACGGCGGTCTGCTGCTGTCCGGTGAAACCCTTTACGTCGCCAGCTATCAGGGCCGCGTCGCAGCACTCGATCTGCAAAGCGGCCGTCAACTCTGGCAGCGCGATGCATCGAGCTATGCCGGTGTTGCCCAGGGTTTCGGCAACGTTTACGTGAGCCTGTCTTCGGGCACCGTTGAAGGCGTTGACGAGCGTTCGACCACTGCGCTGTGGAGCAACGACTCGCTGGCTCGCCGCCAGCTGTCGGCGCCGGAAGTGTTCTCCAGTTACGTAGCCGTCGGTGACCTGGAAGGTTACCTGCACCTGTTGAGCCAGGTGGACGGTCGTTTTGTGGGTCGTGAGCGTATCGACAGTGACGGCCTGCGTGCCCGTCCGCTGGTGGTGGGCAACACGATCTATGTGTATGGCAACAGCGGCAAACTGGAAGCCCTGACCATCAAGTAACAACTATGCTTGGGGTTAACCCCCAAGCGGCCCCGGATTTCCGGGGCTTGCAGCGCTAACCGGCGTTGCCCCGAGCACCAGCCGCTGCCTCGCAGCGGCTTTTGTATTTTCTGAAATAACGAAGTGGAGAGCCGCATGGTTCCCGTAATCGCCCTGGTGGGCCGACCGAACGTCGGCAAATCCACCTTGTTCAACCGCCTGACCAGGACTCGCGACGCCATCGTCGGCGACTTGTCCGGTCTGACCCGTGATCGCCAGTACGGTGAGGCCAAGTGGCAAGGGCGTTCCTACATTCTGATCGACACCGGCGGTATCTCCGGTGACGAACATGGTATGGACGAAAAAATGGCCGAGCAGTCGCTGCTGGCCATTGAAGAAGCGGATGTTGTGCTGTTCCTGGTAGATGCCAAGGCCGGTTTTACCGCCGCCGACCAGATGATCGCCGAACACTTGCGCAAGCGTAACAAGCGTTCCCACGTGGTCGCCAACAAGGTCGACAACATCGACCCGGAAATGGCCCGCGCTGAATTCGCCCCACTGGGCATGGGCCACGCGATCCCGATCGCCGGTGCTCATGGCCGTGGTATCACTCAACTGCTGGAAGCGGCACTGAGCGATTTCCCGCGTGATGAAGACGAGCCGCAGGAAGGCGAAGAAGAAGAGATCGTCGCCGAAGGCGAGGAAGCCAAGCGCATTCCTGGCCCGAGCGAAAAAGACGGGATCAAGATCGCCATCATCGGCCGTCCGAACGTCGGCAAGTCGACGCTGGTCAACCGCATGCTCGGTGAAGACCGGGTCATCGTCTACGACCAGCCCGGCACTACCCGCGACAGTATCTACATCCCGTTCGAGCGTAACGACGAGAAGTACACGCTGATCGACACCGCCGGTGTGCGCAAGCGCGGCAAGATCCACGAAGAAGTCGAAAAATTCTCCGTGGTCAAAACCCTGCAGGCGATCAAAGACGCCAACGTGGTGATCTTCGTGATGGACGCCCGCGAAGGTGTGGTCGATCACGACCTCAACCTGCTGGGCTTTGCCCTTGAAGCCGGTCGTGCGCTGGTGATCGCGATCAACAAATGGGACGGCATGACCCCGAGCGAGCGCGACTTCGTCAAGGTCGAGCTGCAACGTCGTCTGTTCTTCGTCGACTTCGCCGACATCCACTTCATTTCGGCATTGCACGGTACAGGCGTGGGCAACCTCTACGCCTCGGTGCAGAACTCGTTCAAGTCCGCGGTGACCCGCTGGCCGACCAGCCGCCTCACGCAGATTCTCGAAGACGCGGTCAGCGAGCATCAGCCGCCGATGGTCAACAGCCGCCGGATCAAGCTGCGTTACGCTCACCTGGGTGGTGCGAACCCGCCGATCATCGTGATCCACGGTAACCAGATCGAGAAAGTGCCGAAGTCGTATGTGCGCTATCTGGAAAACACTTACCGCCGAGTGCTGAAGCTGGTCGGTACGCCGATCCGCATCGAGTTCAAGGGCGGCGAGAACCCGTACGAAGGCAACAAGAACACGCTGACCGACCGCCAGGTCAACAAGAAGCGCCGCTTGATGTCGCACAACAAGAAAGCCAGCAAGAAACGTCGCGACAAGAAGTGATCAATTTGATTGTTCCCACAATTTCGTGGGAATGCTCAACCGCTTCTGTAGGCGCTGGCGAAGCCTGCGATCTTTTGGCTTTGCTTTGAAGGCAAGATCAAAAGATCGCAGCCTGCGGCTGCTCCTACAGGTCCGGCGATAAAGAGGGTGCTCAGTTGAGCGCCCTTTTTTTATGGGCGCCGGATGGGCTATTCTCGGGCTCTCCCGCGCCGCCGTCAGAGCCGGGTGTAGAGCAGGGAACCCCTCGATGATCACCAGTAAGTTGCCGAACGTCGGCATCACTATTTTCACGCAGATGTCTCAGCTCGCGGCGCAGACCGGAGCGATCAACCTGTCCCAGGGTTTCCCTGACTTCGACGGCCCGCAATCCCTGCGTGACGCGGTCGGTCGGCATATCGCCAGCGGCCACAACCAGTATTCACCGATGACCGGCCTGCCGGCGCTGCGCGAGCAGATCGCGGCGAAGATCGCGCGCAGTTACGGCGTGAAAGTCGATGCCGACAGCGAAGTGACCGTCACGCCGGGCGCAACCCAGGCGATCTTCTGTGCGATTCAGGCGGTTATCCACAGCGGCGACGAAGTCATCGTGTTCGACCCGTGCTACGACAGCTACGAACCGGCGACGCAGTTGGCGGGTGGTCGCTGCGTGCATGTGCAACTGAACCCGGCCGACTTTTCCATCGATTTCGACAAGCTCGCTGCGGCCCTCAGCCCGCGCACGAAAATGATCGTCATCAATACCCCGCACAACCCGAGCGGAGCGCTGATCAGCCGTGCCGAACTGGATCAACTGGCAGCGTTGATCCGTGGGCGCGACATCTACCTGATCAGCGATGAAGTCTACGAACACCTGGTGTTCGACGGCGTGCCGCATGTCAGCGTGTTGGCCCACGAAGAGCTGTATCAGCGTGCGTTTGTGGTCAGTTCGTTCGGCAAGACCTACCACGTCACCGGCTGGAAAACCGGCCACGTGGTTGCGCCCCCGGCGCTGACCGCCGAGCTGCGCAAGGTGCACCAGTACGTCAGTTTCTGCGGCGTGACGCCGCTGCAATACGCCTTGGCCGATTACATGGCCGAGCACCCGGAACACGTCGAAGAGCTGCCGGGTTTCTATCAGGCCAAACGCGACCTGTTCTGCGATTTGCTGGCGCCGTCGCGCTTCACCTTCACCCGCGTTACCGGCACGTATTTCCAGCTGGTCGACTACTCGCAGATTCGCCCTGATTTGAACGACGTCGACATGGCGATCTGGATGACCCGCGAACATGGCGTGGCGAGCATTCCGGTGTCGGTGTTCTATCAGAATCCACCGCAGGGCCAGCGTCTGGTGCGCCTGTGCTTTGCCAAACGCGAGGAGACGCTGCGCGAGGCAGCGGCAAAACTATGCGTGATCTGAGTGCGTTGCCCGATCTCAATCTGGCGCTGATCCAGACCAGCCTCGCCTGGCATGACCGTCAGGCCAACCTTGAGCACTTCGACGTGCTGCTGGAGCAGGCCCGAGGCGCGGATTTGATCATCCTGCCGGAGATGTTCACCACCGGTTTCTCCATGGCTTCGGAAACCCTCGCCGAAGCCGAGCATGGCCCGACCCGCAAATGGATGAAGGCGCAGGCCGCGAAGCTCAATGCAGTGATTACCGGCAGCGTGATCATTCAGGCGGCGGACGGCAGCCATCGCAATCGCCTGCTGTGGGCACGCCCGGACGGTGAAGTCTGGCATTACGACAAGCGCCACCTGTTCCGTATGGCGGGTGAGCACAATCACTACACGCCCGGCGAGCGTCAGGTGCAGTTCGAACTCAAGGGCTGGCGGATTCGGCCGCTGATTTGCTACGACCTGCGTTTCCCGGTGTGGAGTCGCGATGCGCAGGACACCGATCTGCTGCTGTACACTGCCAATTGGCCGGGCGCACGGCGTCTGCACTGGAACCGCTTGCTGCCGGCGCGGGCGATTGAAAACCTGTGCTACGTGGCGGCGGTGAACCGGATCGGCACCGACGGCAAGGGCTTTGCCTATACCGGCGACAGTCAGGTGCTGGATTTCCAGGGCGAGACCTTGCTGGCTGCGGGGGAGGCAGACGGCGTGTTCAAAGCGGTGCTGGAAGCGGCGCCACTGGCGGCGTATCGCGAGCGCTTTCCGGCGAATCTGGATGCGGATACCTTCGAGTTCACTTGATACTCGCAGCGCCTGTCAGGACGCCTTCGCGAGCAGGCTCGCTCCCACAGGGAAATGCATTCCAAATGTGGGAGCGAGCCTGCTCGCGAAGGGACCATAAAAGTCAGTAAAAAAGCTTCAGGCAAAAAAAGGCCCCGGCGTTCACACTCCGGGGCCTTTTGCATGTCAGCAAAGGCTTAAGCTGCTTTCGCCTCAGGCTGGCTCAGCGAGCGGTTCAGGGCACTGAACAGCGCCTTGAAGCTGGCGGTGGTGATGTTTTCATCGATACCCACGCCGTGCACCGCACGTTCACCGTTCACACGCAGCTCGATGTAAGCCGCTGCCTTGGCGTTGGTGCCCGCGCCGATCGCGTGTTCGTTGTAGTCCATGATTTCCACCGGGATTGGCAGACCGGCCACCAGAGCTTCCAGCGCACCGTTGCCCTTGCCGCGCCAGTGCAGGTTGGTTTCGCCCTGACCCTTGCTCGCCACTTCCACTTCGACGGCGCTGTTGCCGTTTTCTTCCTGCAGGCGATGGCTGACCAGCGCGTAAGGCGTGTTGGCTTGCAGGTATTCGCTGATCAACAGCGAGTGGATCTGCTTGGCGGTCATCTCCAGGCCGAGGCGGTCGGTTTCACGCTGCACCACCTGGCTGAACTCGATCTGCATGCGACGTGGCAGGCTGATGCCGTATTCCTGCTCCAGCAAGTAGGCGATGCCGCCCTTGCCCGACTGGCTGTTGACGCGGATCACCGCTTCGTAGCTGCGACCGATGTCGGCCGGGTCGATCGGCAGGTACGGAACTTCCCACAGGGTATCCGGTTTCTGCTGGGCGAAGCCCTTGCGGATCGCGTCCTGGTGCGAGCCGGAGAATGCGGTGTGGACCAGGTCGCCGACGTACGGGTGACGCGGGTGCACCTGAATCTGGTTGCACTCTTCGACGACTTTGCGCACGCCGTCGATGTCGGAGAAGTCCAGCTCAGGGTCAACGCCCTGGGTGTACATGTTCAGTGCGACAGTAACGAGGTCGACGTTACCGGTGCGCTCGCCGTTGCCGAACAGGCAGCCTTCGACGCGATCCGCGCCGGCCATCAGGCCCAGCTCGGTGGCGGCGACGCCGGTGCCACGGTCGTTGTGGGTGTGCAGGCTGATGATCACGCTGTCACGACGGTTGATGTTGCGGCCGAACCATTCGATCTGGTCGGCGTAGACGTTCGGCGTCGCGCATTCAACGGTGGCTGGCAGGTTGAGAATCATCTTGTGCTCAGGTGTCGGGTTCCAGACCTCGATCACCGCGTCACAGACTTCCTTGGCAAACTCCAGCTCGGTGGCGCTAAAGGTTTCCGGCGAGTATTCGAAGGTCCATTCGGTGTCCGGCTGCATCGCCGCGTATTTGACGAACAGCTTGGCGGCGTTCACTGCGATGGCCTTGATGCCGTCCTTGTCCTGATTGAAGACGATGCGACGGAAAGACGGCGAGGTGGCGTTGTACAGGTGAACGATGGCTTTCTTCGCCCCGCGCAGGGATTCGAAGGTGCGCTCGATCAAGTCTTCACGGCCCTGGGTCAGCACCTGAATGGTGGTGTCGTCCGGGATGTGGCCTTCTTCGATCAGGGTACGCACGAAGTCGAAGTCGGTCTGCGAAGCGGCCGGGAACGAGGCTTCGATTTCCTTCACGCCGACCTGCACGAGGGTTTTCCAGAAGCGCAGCTTTTTCACCGCGTCCATTGGCTCGATCAACGACTGGTTGCCGTCACGCAGGTCGGAGCTGCACCAGATCGGCGCGGCGTCGATGGTTTTCGACGGCCAGGTGCGATCCGGCAAATTGATGACGGGAAACGCGCGGTATTTCGAAGACGGGTCTTTGAGCATGCTCATCGGGAAATTCCTTATTGTCTGGGCCGAAAAGAGGCGGCCTGCCGGTGGAACGAATGTTCGGGAAAACGCTTGGGACGAGGCGCAGCGATTCAGCCCGGCAGTCGTGCGCTGACGAGGCACAGACTGCGGTGCTGGCGAAGCTGAATAAGGGTGTGAGAGGTTTTCATGCCTTCAACCCTAACCGCGAGGGGAGAGGATGGCAAGCAGTCGAAAAAAATTGAGAGGAATACTCGAAATACTGGATTTTGCAGAATTTTATTGCTTGTAAGTCGGCGTTTCTTGTTGATGTTTGCGTGAGGTTAGATTGGGGCGCAATTGATGTTGGTTGGGTGTCATCAATATTTTCGGATTGGATAGACCGCATTCGCGGGCAAGCCCGCTCCCACAGTGTCCGTGTCGTACACGAATATTATGTACACCCGAGAAACCTGTGGGAGCGGGCTTGCCCGCGAAGAGGCCATTGGCCTCAATACATAATTCAGGGTTGAAATGCACCAATGAAAATCGCCGGATCCACCCGCGCATCGTTCAGGCTGATGTTCCAGTGCATGTGCGGCCCGGTCGCCCGCCCGGTCGAGCCGACCTTGCCAACCACGGCGCCACGGGCCAGTTGATCGCCGACCTTCACATCGATTTTCGACATGTGGCAGAACATGCTGATAAAGCCCTGCCCGTGATCGACAAACACCGTGTTGCCGTTGAAAAAGTAGTTGCCGGTGAGGATCACTTTGCCCGCCGCCGGAGTCTTGATCGGCGTGCCTGCCGGCACCGCAAAGTCGAGGCCCGCATGCGGGTTGCGCTCTTCGCCATTGAAGAAGCGGCGCACGCCGAACTTGCTCGAGAGCGGCCCGTTGACCGGTTTGTCCAGCAGCAGGTTGCTCGGGGTGTTCGGGCTGAAACTGCGGTAAGCCTTGATCTGCTCGGCCAGCTCACCCTCGATGCGCTTGAGGTTGGCCGGATTCGGATTGACCTGCTGAGTGTTCTTCAGGGTGATGTGCTGTTCCGGGTATTTCTTGTTGCCGACCGTAAACGGCAGATTGCGCCCGCCACTGCTGATCTGCTGGCTGCCGGGTTTGACCGTCAGCGGCACGCCGACAATCGCCAGCCAGTTGTTCTGTTCTTTCACCACCAGCACCGGTTTGCCTTGATAGGTGGCTTTCGGCGCCTGCGCGGCGCTGCCCAGATCAACCACCGCCACGCCGCCCGGCACCGGTTTGTTCAGCAGGCGGGTGATGTAGCTGTCAGCGTGGGCGTTGAAGGCGGTCAGGCACAGCAGCAATAACGGAGCGAAAAAACGCGGCATGGATCAGTCCAGTAAAGAGAGGGTGACAGGCGTCAGGTGATTGTCCTCGACGCGCACTTGCAGTTCGCCTTCGCCCAGTCTGGCTTTCAGACGCTGGCCGGTGTGGGTTTGCGCGGCGTTGCGAATCGCGTGGCCGCGTTCATCCAGCAGAATGCTGTAGCCACGGCCCAGAGTCGCCAGCGGACTGACCACGTGCAGCGTCTGCATCTGACTGTGCAGTTGCAGGCGACGGTTTTTCAGACCTTCGCGCATGGCTCGCGGCAGGCGTTCGGCGAGGCTGTCGAGGCGCTGGCGCAGCATTGCCAGTTGGCGTCCCGGATGTTGCCCGGCGAGGCGGGTTTCCAGACGGATCAGGCGTTCGCGGCGAGTATTGAGCTGGCGCTCGAAGGCGCGGCGCATGCGCATGTCCAGGTCATCCAGGCGTTGCGCTTGCTGACGCAGACGTTCGCCGGGATGACGCAAGCGACGGGCCATGCCTTCCAGGCGCAGGCGATCGCGCATCAAACGGTCGCGCATGCGCATCACCAGACGCCGGTGCAGGCTTTCGACCTGACGGATCAGGTGACTCGAATCCGGGGCCAGCAGCTCGGCGGCAGCGGAGGGCGTTGGAGCGCGCACATCGGCCACGAAGTCACTGATCGACACGTCGGTTTCATGCCCGACGGCGCTGACAATCGGCGTCACGCAGGCATCGACCGCGCGGGCCACGGCTTCTTCGTTGAAGCACCAGAGGTCTTCCAGCGAACCGCCGCCACGGGCGAGGATCAGCGCGTCGAAACCACGGGCATCGGCCATTTTCAGCGCGCGGACGATTTGCGCGGTGGCTTCGCGGCCCTGCACGGCAGTCGGGATCAACGTCAGTTGCACCTGCGGCGCCCGGCGGCGGAATACGCTGATGATGTCGCGAATCACCGCGCCGGTCGGCGAACTGATGATGCCGATGCGTTGCGGATGTGCCGGCAGCGGCACTTTGCGTTCGGCACTGAACAGGCCTTCGGCGCTGAGCTTTTCCTTGAGTGCATCGAAGGCCAGGCGCAGCGCGCCGTCACCGGCCGGCTCCACGGTGTCGAGAATCAGTTGATAGTCGCCACGGCCTTCGAACAGCGAGACCTTGCCGCGCACCTTCACGGCCAGGCCGTCCTTGAGCGCCTGACGCACCCGCGCCGCGTTATTGCGAAACAGCGCGCAACGCACCTGCGCACCGCTGTCCTTGAGGGTGAAGTACACGTGGCCGGACGCCGGGCGGGCGAGGTTGGAGATTTCGCCTTCGACCCAGATGTTGCTGAACACGTCTTCGAGCAACACCCGCGCGCGGCCGTTGAGCTGGCTGACGGTCAGGACTTCACGGTCCAGGCCAAGTCTTGCAAAGGGATCTTTAATCATGGGCCGCAGTTTAAAGCTAATTTCCGACGCAATACACGAATCCCTGTAGGAGCTGCCGAAGGCTACGATCTTTTGATCTTTTTTGGAGGGCAAGATCAAAAGATCGCAGCCTCGTTTCACTCGTCAGCTCCTACAGGGGATTTGTGAAGGTCTGGATGAAGTGTTGGACCAGCGGCGCAGGGTTCTGGCGATAGGCGAGGGCGACGGTGGTCTGGCAATCGGGATCGCTCAGCGGCAGAAATCGTACGCCAACTGGAGCAATGTCCTGCATCGATTCGGGCAGCAGGGCGACGCCGAATCCAGCCTGAATCAACTGCAACTGCGTCGTCTTGCGTGACATCACCCGCGCCGCTTTGGGAAAAAAGCCCTGACGCATGCACAGGTCGGCGCATAGATAACTGAGTCCGCCACGTTGCGGATGCGGGATCGAGATAAACGGCTCGTCTTTCAGTTGCGCCAGTTCAACAGCGGGTGAGTCAGTCAATCGATGTTCATTCGGTACCGCCAATAGCAGGCGTTCGGTGAATAAAGGCAGCATGTGAATGCCCTCACGCTGACGCAACACCGGCAAGCGCAACAAACCAATGTCCAGACGTCCTTCAGCGAGTTCCTCAAGCTGCGCCTCGGAGGACAGCTTGCCGATGTCCAGCGACACGCCATTCTGCTGATCGAGATAAGTGCTGATCCGACGTAATAAATGTCCGCTGATCGACACCGTGCTGGAATGACTCAGGCGCACAGTGCCCACTTGCCCGTTGCCGACTTCGGTTGCCATTGCGCTGGCTTTGCTCAGCTCATTGAGCAGATTTCTCGCCCGTGGCAGAAACGCCTCGCCCGCCGCGGTGAGTCTTGGCTGACGCGCGGTGCGTTCGAACAGCGGCGTTTGCAGGCGGCTTTCCATGTCCTTGATTTGCCGGCTCAGCGCCGATTGCGCAACGAACAAGCGTTCAGCCGCTGCACTGAAGCTGCCACAGTCGGCGATTTCCACGAAGTAGCGCAGTTGACGGGTTGAAAGCACCAGGTATGCCTTTTCGAGATGGGTGAGCGACTTTGATCATATTAGTCGCAAGACTTGGCGCTGGCTAAAGTCATCTCAGGCTTATAAAGGAAGTGGATCAATGAGTGTGGTTGGGTTGTTGAGCGAATGGACATGGGGCGCAGACGGCTGGGTGGTGATCGGTTTGGGGATCGCGCTGGCCTATATCGTGTTCGGGATTGCCGGGTTCGGTACGGCGCTGGTCGCGGGGCCGATTCTGATTCTGTTCATGCCGTTGTCGAAAATCGTGCCGCTGCTGGTGCTGCTGGATTTTGTCGCGGCGTTCGGCAATCTGCTGCCCTCGCGCCGGGACGTGGCCAAGCCCGAATTGTTGCGGCTGCTGCCGTGCATGGCGGTGGGGTGTACGTTGGGGGTGATTTTCCTGCTCAACCTCAAATCCGATCTGTTGTTGCTGTTGATGGGGTTGTTCATCAGCACTTATGCGGTTTACAGCCTGTGGGTGAAAACCCGGCCGACGCAGTTGTCCGCCGCATGGGCGTTGCCGATGGGCACGGTAGGCGGCCTGTTTGGTGCGCTGTTTGGCAGTGGCGGCTTTCTATATGCGATCTATCTCAACAGCCGCCTGCCCAAGGACGCAGCGCGGGCCACGCAAAGTGCGCTGATCAGTTGCAGCACTGTGGTGCGTTTGAGCCTGTTTGCCCTCGCCGGGGTGTATGCCGAACTACCCTTGTTGATGTTGGCGGTCTGTCTGTTGCCGGCCATGGCGCTGGGCCTGTGGATCGGGCGGCGCTTGACCATGCGTTTGTCGCGTGAAGCGTTTGTACGATTGGTGACCTGGCTGGTGCTGGCCAGCGGTATTGCGTTGATCGGGCGCTATTTCGGTACTTGACCGGATTTTTTCAGGGATTAAGCTGCCGGCCTTTAGGGCCCCTTCGCGGGCAAGCCCGCTCCCACAGGTTTCTCGAGCGCACAGAGGATTTGTGATCGACAGAGAACCCTGTGGGAGCGGGCTTGCCCGCGAAGGCGTCAGAAGCCATACCGCAGGACTTTCCATGAATTCGCAAAGCATCATCGTCCCGAAAATCTCCACCCTGCCGGTTCACGAACCCCGGGCCCGGGCGATTCTGCGCTGGCTGGTACGCAAGAATATTGTCAAGGAAGAGCTGAGCACCTGCGGTCGCACCGGCAACCGCATGGCGTACGCGATTGCCGACGGCGCACGTGCGGTGGTGCTGCACCCCGAGGCATTGCCTTTTGGCGAGCCGATCAATGGTCTGGAGATCATCGTCAAACGCTGCATCTACACGCCGGCCAAAGGCTTTCTCGAGGAGGCCGGTTGCGCCGAATGCCGCCGCGAAGTCGGCGAAGCGCTGTTCGAAAGCCTCGAAGACTGGTTTCCAGGCCGCACCGACAACTTCACCTGCCCGGAATGCGGGCATGAAGACGACATCAACGGCTTTCTGTACTTGCAGGAATGCGCGTTTTCCAACCTGGGGTTCATCTTCAACAACTGGCTGGAAGCGGGGTTCAAGCAGAGCTTTATCGATGAGTTCGCCGATTGGCTCGATCAACCTGTCTCTTGGGTCAAGGTGGAGCTGTAGCGGCGGGGGTCTCCGTATATCAGCAACATTGATATTAAGCTGAGTTTTACATTGAACAGCAGGGGGTGTCTGACTATAATGGCGCGCTTCCATTTTCCCGCTCGGGAGCCCCCGCGATGCTGCGTATCAGCCAAGAAGCTCTGACATTCGACGACATTCTCCTAGTGCCCGGTTATTCCGAGGTGCTTCCTAACGAAGTCAGTCTCAAGACCCGCCTTACCCGTGGCATCGAGCTGAATATTCCTCTGGTTTCTGCCGCCATGGACACCGTCACTGAAGCCCGTCTGGCAATCGCCATGGCTCAGGAAGGTGGTATCGGTATCATCCACAAGAACATGACCATCGAGCAGCAAGCTGCCGAAGTGCGCAAGGTCAAGAAGTTCGAAGCCGGCGTCGTGAAAGATCCGATCACCATCGAGGCTGATGCCACGGTGCGTGACCTGTTCGAACTGACCCGTCTGCACAACATTTCCGGCGTTCCGGTGCTGCACGATGGCGACCTGGTCGGCATCGTCACGTCCCGTGACGTACGCTTCGAAACCCGTCTGGAAGCCACCGTCCGCGAAGTGATGACGCCTAAAGAGCGTCTGGTCACCGTGCGTGAAGGCGCTGACAAGAACGAAGTCCGCGAGCTGCTGCACAAGCACCGCCTGGAAAAAGTCCTGATCGTCGACGACAAGTTTGCCCTCAAAGGCATGATGACCGTCAAAGACATCGAAAAAGCCAAGGCTTACCCGCTGGCCAGCAAGGACGATCAAGGTCGTCTGCGCGTGGGCGCTGCCGTCGGTACCGGTAAAGATACCGGTGACCGCGTTGCTGCGCTGGTCAACGCCGGTGTGGACGTGGTGGTAGTCGACACCGCGCACGGTCACTCCAAGGGCGTGATCGACCGCGTACGCTGGGTCAAAGAGAATTTCCCTGAAGTGCAGGTGATCGGCGGCAACATCGCCACCGGCGCCGCTGCCAAGGCCTTGGCCGAAGCGGGCGCCGATGCGGTCAAGGTCGGTATCGGCCCTGGCTCGATCTGCACCACCCGTATCGTCGCCGGTGTCGGCGTGCCGCAAATCAGTGCCATCGCCAATGTCGCCGCTGCCCTTGAAGGTACTGGCGTGCCGTTGATCGCCGACGGCGGCATCCGTTTCTCCGGTGACCTGTCCAAGGCCATCGTCGCTGGTGCGTCCTGCGTGATGATGGGTTCGATGTTTGCCGGTACTGAAGAAGCCCCGGGCGAGATCGAACTGTTCCAGGGCCGTTCGTACAAGGCTTATCGCGGCATGGGTTCGCTGGGCGCCATGTCCCAGGCGCAAGGTTCTTCCGACCGTTACTTCCAGGACTCCTCGGCAGGCGCCGAGAAGCTCGTTCCAGAAGGGATCGAAGGCCGCGTGCCGTACAAAGGTACTCTGACGGCGATCATCCACCAGTTGATGGGCGGTCTGCGTTCCTCGATGGGTTACACCGGCAGCGCCAACATCGAAGAAATGCGCACCAAGCCTGAGTTTGTGCGGATCACCGGTGCCGGCATGGCCGAATCCCACGTTCACGACGTGCAGATCACCAAAGAAGCGCCAAACTACCGCGTAGGTTGAGGCTTCAAGCAAATCATCAAGCAACCGGGGCTGTTTTATTCAGCCCCGAGTTGTTTCTGAATCACGACTGTTTCTGAATTACTTAAGACGAGACTGAATCATGGCCCTCGACATTCACGCTCACCGCATCCTGATCCTCGACTTCGGTTCGCAATACACCCAACTGATCGCCCGCCGCGTGCGCGAGATCGGCGTGTACTGCGAGCTGCACCCGTTCGACATGGACGAAGATGCGATCCGCGAATTCGCGCCTAAAGGCGTCATCCTCGCCGGCGGCCCCGAGTCCGTACACGAAGCCAACAGCCCGCGCTGCCCGCAGGCGGTGTTTGACCTGGGCGTGCCGGTCTTCGGTATCTGCTACGGCATGCAGACCATGGCCGAGCAACTGGGCGGCAAGGTTGAAGGTTCCGAACTGCGTGAGTTCGGTTACGCCCGCGTTGACGTGGTCGGCAAGAGCCGCCTGCTCGACGGCATCGAAGACCACATCGACGCCGACGGCCTGTTCGGCCTCGACGTATGGATGAGCCACGGTGACAAGGTCACCAAGATGCCGGAAGACTTCCACATCCTGGCCAGCACCCCGAGCTGCCCGATCGCTGGCATGTTCAACGACGAGCGCGCTTACTACGGCGTGCAGTTCCATCCGGAAGTGACCCACACCAAGCAGGGCGGCCGCATCCTGTCGCGCTTCGTACTGGACATCTGCGGCTGTGAAGCCCTGTGGACGCCGTCGAAGATCGCTGAAGACGCCATCGCCAACATCCGCGCGCAAGTCGGCACCGACAACGTGCTGCTGGGTCTGTCCGGCGGCGTTGACTCCTCGGTGGTTGCGGCGCTGCTGCACAAAGCCATCGGCGACCAGTTGACCTGCGTCTTCGTCGACAACGGCCTGCTGCGCCTGCACGAAGGTGAGCAGGTTATGGCCATGTTCGCCGAAAACATGGGCGTCAAGGTGATCCGCGCCAACGCTGAAGACCAGTTCCTGAACAACCTGGCCGGCGAAGCCGATCCGGAGAAGAAGCGCAAGATCATCGGCCGTACCTTCATCGACGTGTTCGATGCCGAATCCTGCAAGCTGGACAACATCAAGTACCTGGCGCAGGGCACCATCTACCCGGACGTGATCGAGTCGGCTGGCGCGAAAAGCGGCAAGGCCCACGTGATCAAGTCGCACCACAACGTGGGCGGCCTGCCGGAAGAGATGAACCTGAAACTGGTCGAGCCACTGCGCGAACTGTTCAAGGACGAAGTCCGTCGTCTGGGTCTGGAACTGGGCCTGCCGTACGACATGGTCTACCGTCACCCGTTCCCGGGCCCGGGCCTGGGCGTACGCATCCTCGGTGAAGTGAAGAAGGAATACGCCGACCTGCTGCGTCGTGCCGACCACATCTTCATCGAAGAACTGCGCAAGGCCGACTGGTACCACAAGGTCAGCCAGGCTTTCGTGGTGTTCCAGCCAGTGAAATCGGTTGGCGTGGTCGGCGATGGCCGTCGTTACGCCTGGGTCGTGGCCCTTCGTGCCGTGGAAACCATCGACTTCATGACCGCACGTTGGGCACACCTGCCTTACGAACTGCTGGAAACCGTCTCCGGCCGCATCATCAATGAAATCGAAGGCATTTCGCGCGTTACCTACGACGTGTCGAGCAAGCCGCCGGCGACCATTGAGTGGGAGTGATCCTGCGTCGCGCCCTCTAGAATTCAATATTGGATTCGCAGAGGCGCAAAAGGGGTTATAGAAAATGCCAGTCAGTTAATCTGACTGGCATTTTTGTTTTTGGGCGGAAAGTGCGGAGGGCAGGCGCAGATACTAAAGGAACAGTGACCGAATCAAGTCCGTATCGAACGGCGTTACCCCTTGATCAGGTGCGAACACCGCTTGTGCATGCTGCGCCGAAGCCACTCGTTCGCCTCGTGATCGTACATGCAAATCGAACAATGTCTCCAGATCAGGCCGTGGTGTATGTACCAAGGCTCGCAGCATCAAGGATATTCCGCTGAGGTTGTTCCCGACATTGTTCCACCGGGGAGCTGAGGTCAGTCCCAGGTCGGCCCAGATCACGCGCCGCTCCTGCAAGTCCATCACGAATGGCAGGCAGATCTGTGTGTCGGATGCAATATCGATACGATCGAACACGGTTCGCGGCTCGAATATTTCTCCCGATGCCGTATCGGTGCGGGCCATCCAGCCAGCGAAGCACTCTGGAAGATCGCAGTACGGCTGTTGGGTGTACGAGTTGATGGACGTGACGACATAACGGATTCCCTTCTCGACGAGGACGTCAAGGTCGAGGTCGATGAACTCCGAAGCCCCTTCGGGTGCGTCGACGATGTCGCCGCTGTGGCAGCCGCCGTAATCTCTCAGGTTGTAGTACGCAACCGTCTCTCTGAACACGAAGTTGGCATCGAAAAAAGCGGCGGACAAATCGATATCCGTACGTGAGCGACCGTTTTTCCACCACAGGAACAGACGAATGAAACGTGTGTCAGGCATTGGCAATCGGCTGCCCCGCACCAGTGTACGTAGCGACTTCGAAGAAGCGCGTTGTGCTAGCGGTACCCTGTATTCGCGTAATTGTGGATCGATGTAACAGCGACCCAATGGCGAGAGTGTCGCAAACCGAGTTACCAGAGCGTCCTCGCAGATTCGGGCTGCGCGGGCCAACACCTCGGGTGCGAGAAGCTCTCGGTCATCCTTGATGCCATACACTTTGGCGAATGAACCTTTGGGTGTGAATGCCCGAAGAGGCAAAGGGCGCGGCGCACGTGACTGAGCCAGTAGCTGCAGCAGGACAGGCGTGGACACTTGTGGTGCAACAGCCTCGAACGCATCGAGAACCGGCTCAGGTTCCGTCGCCCGCCGCAGTGTCGCGTCCAGCCGTCGGGCGAACTCACCGGGACGACTCTGTAGCACGGACACAAGCTCGGCAATATCACGCTGGGCGAACAGTGTTTCGACACGTGAACCAAATGAGGCGGGCGCTTCGTTGCGACGCGCTGCGGTGATGGCGGCCAACGCTCGTGGGTATTTATCGGGGTAATCGCCCGGATGGAGTACTTCAGCCAGGCGTTTCCATCGCTCGGCTTGCCGCATCACGTCTTCTGTAGCGTTGGGTATTTGATCGAGTAGACTCAACAACCGACGGCGCATCGAGCGCTTCATCGCTTTGAAACGTGTCGTAGCGGTCGCCAGTGACACGTCTCCTCCATTCAGCGCGATCGCCAGTCGTAGCACGTCAGTCGCCGTTTCGACGTTTTGCTCCAGGAATGCATCTACTCGGGCATCGCCAGGTACATGCAGGATCAGTGCGCCGCCAACCTGTGCCCGGATCTCCCGGAACGGGACGACCTCAGGCAGCAGACGGAACACATCACTTTTGTACTCGCGGATAAACCACATGACATCGGCCGCTTCCTCTTCGGAGAGCGAGGTGCGTGATGAAACCAGTGGCTCGAGCAGTGACTCGAACTCAGGGATGCTTCCTGGTTCGATCACCCAGGGCGTGAAGTTGCCTTCAAGCAGTGGCGGTCGAGATTCTTCAGTCGCGGGTAAACGTCGAAGCGTGAGGTAATGCATGACGGCGTTGAGGTAGAGCTCGGCCTCCGAGGCCGTCAGAACCTGTTCAGGAAAGTCAGGGTAAAACGGCCGGTGGTGCACATGAGCGCCACTCCTGCGCCGAAGAACTTCGAT
This sequence comes from Pseudomonas sp. Y5-11, assembly GCF_022368695.1. Lineage (NCBI taxonomy): Bacteria > Pseudomonadati > Pseudomonadota > Gammaproteobacteria > Pseudomonadales > Pseudomonadaceae > Pseudomonas > Pseudomonas sp. Y5-11. The sequence goes on along the minus strand of NZ_CP058974.1, from coordinate 5,922,358 downwards.
AATGTCACGCAACCAGTACTTGAGTTCTGTCGCCGACAACAGGCCGATTTGTTCAATCAGAGGCTCTGACAGTACGCACCGGAACGCCGCGATTTCCCGGACAGCCGACGCGACCTGAGCGTGCGTGGCACCCCCAGTGCCCATCGGGACGTGAACTTTACTGCGGCGACGCAGGAACAGCTCCTGATTCATGCTTGATTTTCTCCCTGAGTCGCCGTTGTGAGCGAGCTGCAGCATCGTATCTACAGCCAAAATGAAAACGCCTGCTGGGAGCAGGCGCGGTGTGGAGAGCGGAACCCCTAGTTCATAGGGTTTAGAAGGAAGGTGTTCCATAGCCACGTTGGCATTCTACGGAAAGTTTTCTCCGGTTGTCAGGCTGCCTCGCATTTCAACAGTAACAAGCTGCTTCACTGGAAAAACTAGGATGTTTATGAGTGATGGGGCGCTACACGCTTTTTTCTGTTTGCTGCGTATGCCGGCGAGAAGCTGGTATACGGAAGAACGATAGTGGCAAAATAGTGTCAATTGCTCCGGAACACTGGTTTCGGATTTCAACGACAGGGATGTGAGTGGGCTGTGAGCGCAGCTTGCGTAAGGGATATATGGTTTCCATCTATGTGAACGGAATAGACAAGACCCCTCAGATTAGCGACTGGACGATAAAAGGTGATGGGCGCGGTGGAGTTTCGCTGACTTGTCACTATCCATCTGGCAAGAGTTGGCCCAGTCCGCTTGCCGACTGCGAGGTTGTTCCGACTCGAGATCTGAAAAACCAGCTTATGAGGAAAAAATCCAGCTCAGTGATAAGTGCTATCGAGAGCGCAGTGATTTACGGCGAGAAATATGCCGTCGTTCAGTATTTCGCAGGTGGTAAAAAGTACGCTTACAAGCTCGCCGATATCGAATTCGCCACACCGACGAAGATAAAAGATGATTCGGTTTTCCGGTATTTCCGCTCTGTAGCTGATGCGAGAGTCATTCAGGCAGAATCGGAGAAGGATAAAGTTATCGCCGAGAATGTGCGGCGCCAACTCGAGTTAATACCTGCATGCTCGAGCACAGCATTGCACGCCTATTGCACCGGTCGTAATGGAAATCAGAAGCTGGTAGCAGACCTTATTTTTCCATTTGGTCTCAATGAGAGTCAGCTTGAAGCGGTAGAGCAGGCTTTCACTTCTCAAATCAGTTTGATAGAAGGCCCTCCCGGCACCGGCAAGACACAAACCATCCTGAACATCATCGCCAACATTCTGTTGCGTGGAGAAACCGTGGCGGTGGTATCGAACAATAATGCGGCCGTTTCCAACGTATGTGAAAAGCTGGGTAAGTCAGGCCTCGATTATCTGGTTGCCGAGCTGGGCAGCAACGAAAACCGTGAAGCGTTTTTTACCAATCCTCGTCCCCGACCCTCAATGGCTCCTGAGGCGGCGCCTGAGATGGCGACCATTCAAAGTGTCTTTCAGCAGCTAAAATGCTACCTGTCTGACCGCAACACGATGGCCAGGCTGCAGACTGAAGTCAGTGAACTGGAGATTGAACGCAGTTATTTGCGGCAGTGGCAGCAAGAAAGTGGCGTGCTGGATCCCATTCCCTTGGGCAAATACAACCTGACCCCGCAAAAGGCCACCGATCTGATGGCATTCCTGACGCACCTTGCTGGCAACCGCGTGCGGATCAAGGACAGGATAGAAATGCTGTTCAACTTCAAGATCCTGCGCATGAAACCATTCGATGACTGGGCCAAGCGTAAGTCGGTCTTCTACGGTCTGCAGCTTCACTACTACGACAAAGCGCTTCAGGAAAGAAAAGCGGCGCTGGCAGGGGTTCAGGAAAAACTGCGGCTGGGTAATTATCAGGTGTTGCTTGAAGAACTTACGAGTACCTCTATGAAGTACTTGAAGCAGCATCTCCACCGGCATGTTCCGCAAACTGAGCCCTTCGATGGCAATAGTTATCGGAAAGCCAGATTCGATGAGTTCATCATGCGCTATCCGATCATTTCAAGCGGTACGCATTCCATCGTCAATTCCTTGAAAACCGGCACAGTGCTCGACTATGTCATCATTGACGAGGCTTCGCAGCAGGACATCGTTCCTGGAATATTGGCTCTGGGCTGTGCGAAGAATCTGATCGTTGTCGGTGACAGAAAGCAGTTGGCACACATTCCGGCGACGCTGTGCATGGCCGCGCCAGCGGTTCATTACGACTGCGAGAAGTACAGTTTGCTTGATTCGTGTATCAGCGTGTTCGAAGGTGCCATCCCAATGACCCTATTGAAGGAACACTATCGCTGTCATCCGCAGATCATCAAGTTCTGCAATCAGCAGTTCTACGACAATCAACTGGTTCCGATGACTGAAGATCATGGGGAAAAGCCGTTGTCATTGCTGATCACCGCGAAGGGTAATCACACGCGGCGCAAAACCAATCTCCGGGAACTGGATTCACTGTTGGCAGTGCTTGATGGTGAGGGCAAAAGTGCTTGGGAGGACGAAGACGGCAGAGGCTTCATCGCCCCGTTCAGGAACCAAGCCAGGTTATCTGGCACGCTTTTGCCAAAGTATTTCGTCAAAGACACCGTTCACAAATTCCAGGGGCGGGAGTGCGACGAGATTGTCTTTTCCACTGTGCTGGATAAAAAGAGCACGACACCGAAACTTCTGTCGTTCGTGGACGACCCTCGGATGATCAATGTGGCGGTATCGCGGGCCAAGAAGCGCTTCACCCTGGTCACCGGTGAAGACGTTTTCACGGCCAACAATGGGCACATCGCAGCGCTGGTGCGCTACATGGAGTACTACGCTGATGAAGCGCAACTTTATCGCGCCCCAGTGATATCGGCTTTCGATCTGCTCTACAAGGAATACGACAAGTCTCTGGAGCGGCTCAATAGCAAGTTGCGAAGGAGCGATTCCGACTACAAGTCCGAGCAGATCATGGCGCAGATACTGCGAGAGACCCTTGATCAGGAGGTCTACCGGGGCATTGCAGCCCACGGCCAGGTCGAGTTGAACCAGTTGGTCTCGATGACCAACGAGTGGCTTACCCCGAGAGAGAGGGAGTTCATGGACAACCGCGCCAGTTGTGATTTCGTTATCTATTTCAAAGTCGGCAAAAGACCACTCGGAGTAATAGAGGTCGACGGGGGGAGTCACGCGACACCGATGCAAATCGAACGGGATGCCTTGAAAGACAGCATCTTGCAAAAGGCGGGTGTTGCTCTATTGCGTCTACGCACCGTCGAGAGTCGCATCGAGGAGCGGGTAGCCGCGTTTATGGCACAGTGGGCCAATACAACCATTGGAGTAAACGCCGCCCCTGCTTGAGGCTCAAGAGCAAAGTGAGTTTCTTTTTGTCGTCAATACCGGATTCAATGCGACAACACTTCACTTAATCTTTCTCAATTGCAGGTGTATCGTATTCGCCCTTTACGGGCCTGCGGGCCCGCCGCAGATACGTGAGGTAGTTGAGTTCATGTCCTTTACCCGTCGCCAAATCCTCGGTGGCCTGGCCGGTCTTGTTGTCGTTGGTGTCGGAGCGGGAGGCGCGTCGCGTTACTGGTTGGGCAAGAGGGCCGACGCCGACGCGGGGCATGACTACGAGCTGATCGCGGCGCCGCTGGACGTTGAGCTGGTGCCGGGGCACAAGACCGAGGCGTGGGCGTTCGGCCCGTCGGCACCGGGCACCGAGTTGCGCGTGCGTCAGGGCGAGTGGCTGCGGGTACGGTTCATCAACCACCTGCCGGTGGCGACCACCATTCACTGGCACGGCATCCGCCTGCCGCTGGAGATGGACGGTGTGCCGTACGTCTCGCAATTGCCGGTGCTGCCCGGTGAATACTTCGATTACAAATTCCGCGTGCCGGATGCCGGCAGCTACTGGTATCACCCGCATGTCAGCAGCAGCGAAGAGCTGGGGCGCGGGCTGGTCGGGCCGTTGATCGTCGAAGAGCGCGAGCCGACCGGTTTCAAGTACGAAAAGACCCTGAGCCTGAAGAACTGGCACATCGACGAGCAAGGCAATTTCGTCGAATTCAGCATCCCCCGGGAAGCGGCGCGTGGCGGTACGGCGGGACGCTTGTCGACCATCAACGGCGTGCCAACGCCGGTGATCGAGTTGCCGGCCGGGCAGATCACCCGGGTGCGCTTGCTCAACCTCGACAACACCCTGACGTATCGCATCAACATCCCCGGCGTCGAAGCGCAGATTTATGCGCTGGACGGCAACCCGATCGAGCCGCGGCCGTTGGGCAAGGAATACTGGCTGGGGCCGGGCATGCGTATCTGCCTGGCGATCAAGGCGCCGCCGGCCGGTGAAGAGTTGTCGCTGCGCAACGGCCCGGTGCGTCTGGGAACCTTGCGCTCGGTGGCCAATAACGATGCGCCGACCGCGTGGCCGAAAGCCTTGCCCGCCAACCCGGTGGCCGAGCCGGATCTGGCGAATGCCGAGAAACTCAACTTCAATTTCGAATGGGTCGGTTCGGTGTCGGTGAATGTCGACAACGGCAAGCCGCCGAGCCTGTGGCAGATCAACGGCAAGGCCTGGGACATCACGGACAAGACCTGCGCCGATCGGCCGATTGCCAGCCTGAAGCTGGGCCAGAGTTACATCTTCGAATTGAAGAACATGACCCAGTATCAGCACCCGATTCACCTGCACGGCATGAGCTTCAAGGTGATTGCGTCGAACCGGCACAAAATCACTCCGTACTTCACCGACACCTATCTGTTGGGCAAGAACGAGCGTGCGCAAGTGGCGCTGGTGGCGGATAACCCGGGGGTGTGGATGTTCCATTGCCACGTGATCGACCACATGGAAACCGGCCTGATGGCCGCCATCGAGGTGAAGTGATGCGTCAGATTCGCCCCGCCGCGATCATCGACCGCAGCCGTGACCGCGATTTCATGCGCGAAGCCCTGGAACTCGCCGCCCAAGGCGCCGCCCTCGGCGAAGTGCCGGTGGGTGCGGTGCTGGTGCAGGACGGTGAAATCATCGGTCGCGGCTACAACTGCCCGATCACCACCAGCGATCCGAGTGCCCACGCGGAAATGGTCGCGATCCGTGCCGCCGCGCAAGCAGTGGATAACTATCGTCTGCCGGGCAGCACGCTGTACGTGACGCTGGAACCGTGCAGCATGTGCGCCGGGTTGATCGTGCATTCGCGGGTTGCTCGTGTGGTGTATGGCGCACTGGAGCCCAAGGCCGGGATTGTGCAGAGTCAGGGGCAGTTCTTCACCCAGGGCTTTTTGAATCACCGGGTGCTGTATGAAGGCGGGGTGCTGGCGGAGGAGTGTGGGGCGGTGTTGACCGAATTCTTCAGGGCGCGGCGGGCAAACCGGGATTAAGATCAAAAGATCGCAGCCTTCGGCAGCTCCTACAGGGATTGATGTAGGAGCTGCCGAAGGCTGCGATCTTTAGATTCTGCTTTATTTGCGAGCGACAATCACCGCCCGCATCGGTGCCGGCAAGCCTTCGATGGTCTTGCTGTGATCTTCGGGATCGAGGAAGTCGCTCAGCGACTGGTACTTCATCCACTCTGTGCCGCGCTGTTCTTCAACCGTCGTGGTGCTGACGTCCACGCAGCGGATGTCGGTGAAGCCTGCCCGGCGCAACCACAATTCCAGCGCCGGCACCGACGGCAGGAACCACACGTTGCGCATCTGTGCGTAGCGATCTTCCGGCACCAGCACCTGATGCTTGTCGCCTTCGACCACCAGGGTTTCCAGCACCAGTTCACCGCCCTTGACCAGGCAATCCTTCAGCGCCAGCAAATGCTCGATCGGCGAACGGCGATGGTAGAACACGCCCATGGAGAACACCGTGTCGAAGCCTTCCAGGTTCGCCGGCAGGTCTTCGAACGGAAACGGCAGGTGCCAGGCATTCGGTTCCGACAGGTAGCGTTGCACGGCCTGGAACTGGCAGAAGAACAACCAGTTCGGGTCGACGCCGATCACGCTGTCGGCACCGGCGCCGAGCATGCGCCACATGTAATAGCCGTTGCCGCAACCGACGTCGAGGATGCGTTTGCCTTTCAGGTCCAGATGCGGGGCGACCCGCGACCACTTCCAGTCCGAGCGCCATTCGGTGTCGACGTGCACGCCGAACAGGTCGAACGGCCCCTTGCGCCACGGCGACAGGCCCATCAGCGCGGTGCGCATCCGGGCGCGGGTTTCGGCGTCGCAATCGGTGTCGAGTTTCAGGCCGTTGAGCAGATCGACTTCAGTCGGCTCCAGTTTCGGCAACGCGTCCAGCGCACTCTGCCAGCGCTCCAGATCGCCGTGACCTTTCTCCATTTTCTTGTCGAGTTGCACTTGCAGGGTGTTGGCCCAGTCGGCCAGCGGTGTGCCGGCCAAACGGCGGGCGAGGGGGGACAGATCAATCATGGCAAGGCAATCAACGAGGCAAAGTTAAGACACTGGAACCACGGCACGACTTTCGAGAACCCGGCGGCCAGCAGGCGTTCGCGGTGTTCTTCGAGGCTGTCGGGCTTCATGACGTTTTCGATGGCGCTGCGCTTCTGGGCAATTTCCAGTTCGCTGTAGCCGTTGGCGCGTTTGAACGCGACGTGCAGGTCGGTCAGCAGCGCGTGTTCTTCGGCATCGTTGAAGCGCAGTTTTTCCGACAGAATCAACGCGCCGCCGGGCAGCAGCGATTGACGGATGCGCGACAGCAACGCGGTACGCTGCTCGGGCGCAATGAATTGAAGGGTGAAGTTCAGCGCCACCACCGAAGCCGGTTTGAATTCGAGGGCGAGAATGTCGCCTTCGATCACCTCGACCGGCAGCAATTCCTGGAACATCGAATCCTGACCATTGAGGTATTCGCGGCAACGCTCGACCATCGCTGCCGAGTTATCCACCGCGATCACCCGGCAACCGTCGGTGCGCACGTGACGGCGCAGCGCTTGAGTGACAGCGCCGAGCGAGGCTCCCAGGTCATACAGCACGCTGTTTGGTTGGGCGAATTGCGCCGCGAGCACGCCGAGGTTTTCGACGATGGTCGGGTAACCTGGTACCGAGCGCTTGATCATGTCCGGGAACACCCGCACCACGTCCTCGTTGAAGGCGAAGTCAGGCACCTGGGCCATCGGCTGGGCGAAAATGCGATCGGGTTCTTTGCTCACGGCGGTTCCGGCGGTGTCGATGAAAAGGCCGGCATTTTAGCCAAAGTGGCGCTGGGATGCTTGGGTTGTCCGACGTGGCGAGGGGATTTATCCCCGATGGGCTGCGAAGCAGCCCCAAAACCTGTGGCTGCGGTCTGTCTGACATAACTCAATGACACTTTCGGGGCCGCTGCGCAGCCCATCGGGGATAAATCCCCTCACTACAAAATTAGCGGTGTTTCACGGAAAACGCCGAAGCGGCGATCCCCCACTGCCCCAGCCAGTAACTGAGGATGATCACGTACGGCGCCGCGTGGAATGGCGATACGAAACGATCAATACCAATCACACTGTCCGAAAACACGAACGCCAGCGCACCCGCCGCCGCCAGCAGCGCCGAGCGCTTGGGCACGTCGGTGCCGAGGCGGGCAAGGGCGCGCCAGAGCATGGTGCTGATCGCGGTGCCATAGACGACCACCGGCACCAGCAATGGCCCAAGACCGCTGGAAATCAGCATCCCCAGCAGCACTGCGCCCACGCCGAGCGCCAGCACCAGTGGCAGCAGCGCCAGCCGTTTGCAATCGCTGAGGTAAGCCTTGAGGTACGCCAGATGCGCCACCAGAAACGCACCCAGGCCAAACACAAACAGATCCCCCGGCCACGCCAGCAACACGTCACCGAGCACAGAAAGAATCAGCCCGAGACTGATCCAGCGCCGATAGTCGCTGGGTGGCGCATCGTGCAGCCAGCCGAGCAGCGCCAGCACCGGCAACGGTTTGACCAACAGGCACAGCAGCGCCGCATGGGTGCTGACGCCGTAGAGAAATGTCGCCGCGCCCATCAGCGCCAGAATCAGCCAGCCCACGATCAGTTCACCGAAATCGCGCAGTCGAAGGTTTCTGCCGGTTCAACTTCTGGTTCCCAAGGTTGCTGCGAGGTCAGGCGCAGGCGTCCGGTGCCGGTGGCGAAGGCCTGAAAGCGCCAGGTGGAGAATCCGCCCGCACCGACCATCCCCGAGTCTTTCGGACTGCTGTAGACCTCGGGGCTGAGCGCGCGCAGCACACCACCGGCCGAGTCCTGAATCGCCCAGCGGTAACCGGTGGTGGGATTGCTCGGCAGCATCACAATCAGGTGTTGTCCGTTGGTGAGGCGCACGGGGCATTCGCTCTGTTTTTCCACGGTCACGTTCTGTTTTGGCTGCGTGGCGCAGGCGGCCAGTAAAGAGAGGGCGAGGGGGACAAACAGGCGAGTGGGGGACATAGGCTCAGTGGCTCCGGCGTTGACGACGAACGGCGAGCATAACTGAAGATGAGACAAAGTGTGACAGTCAGGAGTGGAGTGTCTGGACGGATGCCTTCGCGAGCAAGCTCGCTCCCACAGTGGCCGGGAGTGTCCACAAATCCTGTGTCCACCCTAAACCCTGTGGGAGCGAGCTTGCTCGCGAAAGCGGTATATCAGGGCACTACATGATGATCAGAACAGCACTTTCGCCACATCTGCAAAGCGCTTGGCGAAGTGCACGGTAAGCCCTTCCTTCAGGTAATCCGGCAATTCCTCGAAGTTGCCCCGGTTCGGCTCCGGCAGGATCAGTTCGAAGATCTTCTGCCGCCGCGCCGCGATGACCTTTTCACGCACCCCGCCAATCGGCAGCACGTGCCCGGTGAGCGTCAGTTCACCGGTCATCGCCACGCCTTTTTTCGGCGGCTGATTGCGGGCGAGCGAGAGCAGGGCGCTGGCCATGGTCACGCCGGCGCTCGGGCCGTCCTTGGGTGTGGCGCCTTCCGGCACATGCAGGTGGACGAAGGCTTCGTCGAAGAATTTCGGATCGCCGCCGAACGACTTCAGGTGCGAGCTGACGTAGCTGTAGGCGATCTCCGCCGACTCTTTCATTACATCGCCCAATTGCCCGGTGAGTTTGAAACCGCGATTGAGCGTGTGAATGCGTGTGGCTTCGATCGGCAGGGTGGCGCCGCCCATGCTGGTCCAGGCCAGACCGGTGATCACACCGGTGCCGGACAGCACTTGTTCGTTGCGGAACACGGGATGACCCAGCGAGGCTTCGAGGTCTTTCGGCCCGAGCTTGATCACCGCTTTCGGGTCCTCAATCAGCTTCATCACCGCTTTGCGTACCAGTTTGCCCATCTGTTTTTCCAGTTGGCGCACCCCGGCCTCCCGGGCGTAACCGTCGATCAAGGCTTTGAGCGCGCTGTCGCTGATGCTCAGGCTGCCTTTGGACACGCCGGCCTTTTCCAGCAGCTTCGGCCACAGGTGGCGCTTGGCGATGGCGACTTTTTCTTCGGTGATGTAGCCCGACAGGCGAATCACTTCCATGCGGTCCAGCAACGGGCCGGGGATCGAATCCAGGGTGTTGGCGGTGCACACGAACAGGACTTTCGACAGGTCCATGCGCAGGTCAAGGTAGTGGTCGAGGAATTCGACGTTCTGTTCCGGGTCGAGGGTTTCCAGCAGCGCCGAGGCCGGGTCGCCCTGGTAGCTCTGGCCCATCTTGTCGATCTCGTCGAGCATGATCACCGGGTTCATCACTTCGACGTCTTTCAGCGCCTGCACCAGTTTGCCCGGCTGCGCGCCGATGTAGGTGCGGCGGTGGCCCTTGATCTCGGCTTCGTCACGCATGCCGCCGAGGCTGAAGCGGTAGAACGGTCGGCCGAGGGATTCGGCGATGGATTTGCCGACGCTGGTTTTACCCACGCCCGGCGGGCCGACCAGCAGCACGATCGAGCCACTGATTTCGCCCTTGTACGCACCGACGGCGAGGAATTCGAGGATGCGGTCCTTGATGTCGTCGAGGCCGGCGTGGTGTTTATCGAGCACCTTGCGCGCGTGTTTGAGGTCGAGTTTGTCCTCGCCGTACACGCCCCACGGCACCGACGTCGCCCAGTCGAGGTAGTTGCGGGTGACCGCGTATTCCGGCGATCCGGTTTCGAGGATCGACAGTTTGTTCATTTCTTCTTCAAGGCGCTTTTGCACCTGCGCCGGCAGGACTTTGCCTTCCAGGCGTTGTTCGAACTGTTCAAGGTCGGCGCTGCGGTCGTCCTTGGTCAGGCCGAGTTCCTGCTGGATCACCTTGAGTTGTTCTTTGAGGAAAAACTCGCGCTGGTGCTCGCCGATCTTGCGGTTAACTTCCGCCGAGATCTCTTTCTGCAGGCGCGCGACTTCGACTTCCTTGCGCAGCATCGGCAGGACTTTTTCCATGCGCTTGAGCATCGGCACGCAGTCGAGCACTTCCTGCAGCTCATTGCCTGTCGCCGACGTGAGGGCGGCGGCGAAGTCGGTCAGCGGCGACGGATCGTTGGGGCTGAAGCGATTGAGGTAGTTCTTCAGCTCTTCGCTGTACAGCGGGTTGAGCGGCAGCAGCTCCTTGATCGCGTTGATCAGCGCCATGCCGTAGGCCTTGACCTCGTCGGTCGGCTCGGTGGGCTGGTGCGGGTATTCAACTTCAACGAGATACGGCGGGCGGTGGTGCTTGAGCCAGGTCTTGATGCGCACGCGGCTCAGGCCCTGGGCGACGAATTGCAGCTTGCCGTTTTCACGGCTGGCGTGATGGACCTTGACCAGCGTGCCGTATTCGGGGAGTGCGCCGGTGTTGAAGTGGCGCGGGTCTTCCTGGGGCGTGTCCATGAAGAACAGGGCCAGGGAATGGTGTTCGGATTTGCTGACCAGATCGAGGGTTTCGGCCCAGGGTTCTTCGTTGACGATGACCGGCAGCACTTGGGCCGGGAAGAACGGGCGGTTGTGGATCGGGATGACGTAGACCTTGTCCGGCAGGTTCTGGCCGGGCAGGGCCAGGCCTTTGCCGGAGGAGGTGTGTTCGATGTGTTCGGCTTCGGTGTAGTCGTCGGGGTTGTCCGGGAATTCTTGCTGGTCGCTCATGGGGCACCTGCGCAATGGGGTATGGGTCTTAGATGGGGCAGGCTTGGGGTGGTTTCAATGGGGGGCGGTGTTTCTGCTTGTGTGTTCAGGGTTTTGACAGGCGTCACGCTTTGGGCTTGGCGGCCTTTGGGCCGACCAGGTTCTTGGGGTTTTGGGGGTATATCCGTTTTTTGGGGTGTGGCGGCTGGCGGTTTCGCCCTTACGGCGAGTCACCTTTTCCAAACGCCGAAAAGGTAACCGAAAAGGCTTGCTCCTGCGTTCGGCCCGCTCGCTGGGGCTCGGGGTCCCTTCGCTGCGGGATTGATCCGGGCGCAGCGCCTACGGTTTGCTTCGCTGCACCTCCTCTCGCTGTGTTTGGCTGCGCCAAACGGTCGCTGCGCTCCCACGCCCGGATCAATCCCTCCGCTCAGCCTTCCGATGTCGCCCGTGGATCAAGATCAA
>NZ_CP058974.1:5402002-5910913 GCF_022368695.1 Pseudomonas sp. Y5-11 | reverse complement strand
TGTGGGAGCTGGCTTGCCAGCGATGGCGGCCTGACAGCCGACCATGTTCTGGCGGAATGCACTCAATTTACCTGTGGGAGATCAAGAGCGGTACTCGAGCTTGCGCTCATTGTTTTGAGTGGGGCGGCTGCGCCGCATGGGGCATTCACAATCAAAACTGTGGGAGCTGGCTTGCCAGCGATGGCAGCCTGACAGCCGGCCATGTTCTGGCGGAACGCACTCAATTTACCTGTGGGAGCGAGCCTGCTCGCGAAAGCGGTGGGTCAGGCACCTTAAATATTGAATGCGCTGGCGCCTTCGCGAGCAGGGGATTAGTTGTGTGTTGGAGATTGCGAGATTTCGTGGTTATCCAGCACTCGGTTTACCGCCAGTTCGGCGAGCATGATGATTTGCTGAATGGCCAGTATCGTCCGGCGCTGCGGGATGTCGATGTACGCGGCGATGTCGCTGGTCATGAGGCTGGCTTGGGCCAGTGATTCGCAAGCGTGAACCAGCAGGCTTTCGTTGTCCATGTCCGGGGCGACCTGGAACATGCTGCTCGGTTTGTGGAATCTCACCGCGGCGGCGGAGGGTTTCAGGTAGTGATCCAGCGCACGCTCGGCGGCATCGTGGAGTTTTTTTGAATCGAGGGATTCGTAGGGGGAGGTTTCGGGGGGATTGGGTGTGGGTTTGATCATGGTGAAGCTCCGAATGAGAAGTGGGGCTGTCACTCTCAATCGCCGCGACGCGACTGAGGGTGGCAGCTGTACGCGGGTTCGCGGACCGAGCCATTCGGCAATCTCGGCATACCCGAAGGTATCCCGCGCACAGCCACCATCAAACCAAACACAGAGCACCTGAGCGCTCCCGTTTGGGCTGGCGATTATGCATCAAATCGAATGGATTGCTCGGGCCGCGACGCCCGGCCGCTGAATTTCCAGCGACCACCAGAGCCTATCCAGCCAACTTCCGAGGCACAACCGACGCGACCTGTCGGAAAACTCCGCGCAATCACCAGCATTTGTAGGACGAACACATTTCCCACAAACCGGCCCATTCCACCCTGTAGGAGCTGCCGAAGGCTGCGATCTTTTGACTTTGATTTTTAAAAGCCAGATCAAAAGATCGCAGCCTTCGGCAGCTCCTACAGGGATATTGGGTGGGCACAAAAAAGGCGATGCCCCTCACGGAGCATCGCCTTTCTATTACCGCCGCTAAAACTTATTCCGGCAGTTTGTACGCAATCACATAGTCACCCATCTTGGTGCCCAGCGAGCCGTGACCACCCACCACGAGCAGCTTGCCGTCCATGTCTGGTGCGATCTGGAACATCTGGCTCGGTCGGCGGCCAAGGCATTTTTCGGAATGGGATTGAAATGGTGGTCGAGGGCGCGCTCGGCGACTTTGTGTAGTTTCTTTGATAAATATTGGAGCGTTATCCTTCGCAAAAATATCTAGTAAAACGCCAGATTTTCAGAACTAAGGGCCTACTATGCTGTTATCGGTTTCGGAGTGCATCTGATCCACATTGCCCAAGGACTTATTAAGCTCCTCAAGAATTGATTTGGATTCCTCTACCATATGTTGGCTTACTGATGGGTCTGCTCCATGGATTATAGCGTTTCTCAAGGTAATCAAGTTTTTTAGGCGAGAAAATAATTCGTTATTTATTTTTTCCCTGCGTAACAGAATTTCAGCAAGTCGGGTATTTGAAGTGTGTTTGTTGTATTTTTTGTTAGAAAAGTCCGGCGTCAGAACGGTGATGTTGGTATTTGTGTTTAAAATAGATTCTATGTTGTTATACAGTTTGAGAAACTCTGACAAGTCTCCTTGCATTGTTTTTACGTTGTGTTCGGGATCGATTTTGTCTTGGAGGGCTTGACTCGCAGCTTGGATATTGCCGGGTCCAACAATATCTACAACAAAGAAAGCAATGGCCACAAAAGAAATAGCAAAGAATGACTGGCTGAAATTCATAAGGTACGTGAGGGGTTCAGTGTTTTTTGAGTTTTCCTGTGCACTAACCAGATTTGTTAGAAGGATCGTAAACATCACGAGAGCGGTAATTACTGCCAGTTGCCAGAAGTATCTACCCTCTAGTTTTTCAATGGATTTGGCTCGAGTTTCGTCGCTTCTTGCTTCGCGGTTCAAGTCACCACGCAAAAAGATATACCCCGTGAGGGTTAAACCGTAGACAGCGGCTAGTACCTGAGCAGATGTTGAGTATAGGTACATAATTTGATTCTCGGTGAGCTCAAATAATGCATGGTTCAGGCCGAAATAGGTCGAAGCCCAACAAGAAATAAACAATAAGAGAATTATTGTAAGTAGCACGACTACGTTCGGGATTGAGTGCAAGCGCATGTGACGTCCTTGATTGGGGGATATCCGTAGTTAGGGAGAGATGAAGGATTACGAAAATTTACAGTTTCTAATGCGCTATTCCTTGGAACTATATAGGGGCATTATGCCATTGCTTGTGAGCCTAGGCGACTTGCCAGTAGACATGAGTCATGAGCATTCAGGCATTCAGGCATTCACGGAGCATGGGAGTGTTACCAGCACGGTCCCAAGCGACACACCATCAGCATGGTTGTATCAAGCGAAAATGAGCGAAAGATTTTGTCGCTCGGGTCCCACAGATTTGTAGCGTTGTCATAGACCCGGACGGAAAAAAAGGCGACACCCCTCACGGAGCATCGCCTTTCTATTACCGCCGTTAAAACTTATTCCGGCAGTTTGTACGCAATCACGTAGTCACCCATTTTGGTGCCCAGCGAGCCGTGACCGCCCACAACGAGCAGCACGTATTGCTTGCCGTCCTTGCCGGTATAGGTCATCGGAGTCGCTTGGCCGCCAGCCGGCAGACGCGATTTCCACAGTTCTTTACCAGTGTTCACGTCGTAGGCGCGCAGGTACTGGTCCAGGGTGCCGCTGAGGAAGCCGACGCCGCCGGCAGTCACCATCGAGCCGCCCATGCTTGGCACGCCCAGGGTGAAGCCGATCGGGATCGGCGAGCTGTCGCGGCTGGTGCCGTTTTTGCGTTTCCAGACGACTTTGCCGGTGGTCAGGTCGATGCCGGCAACGTAGCCCCAGGCCGGGGCCTGGCACGGTACGCCCAGTGGCGACATGAACGGGTGCATGATCACCGCGTAGGGCGCGCCGGTGTTCGGTTGCACGCCAGCGGTTTCGCTTTCGCGTTTGCTGCCGGCGGCGACTTTCTCGCGTGGCACCATTTTCGAAACGAAGGCCATGTAGTTCGGGCTGGTGAACAGCATCTGGCGAACCGGGTCGACCGAGACGCCGCCCCAGTTGAACACGCCGACGTTACCCGGGTAGATCAGGCTGCCCTGTTCCGACGGAGGCGTGTATTGGCCTTCGTAGCGCAGTTCCTTGAACTGGATGCGGCACAGCATCTGGTCGAACGGGCTGGCGCCCCACATGGCTTTTTCGGTCAGTTCCGGGGCCAGCAGGTTGAGGTCCGAACGGGCCTGGGTCGGTGCGGTGTGGTCGCCTTTCACGGCGCCTTGTGGTACCGGGATTTCCTTGATCGGGATGATCGGCGTGCCGTCACGACGGTCGAGGACGTACAGGCTGCCCTGTTTGGTCGGGGCGATCAGCGCCGGTTTCACGCCGTCGGCGGTTTTCATGTCGAGCAGGGTTGGCTGGCTGCCAACGTCCATGTCCCACAGGTCGTGGTGGGTGAACTGGTAGTTCCAGCGCACTTTACCGGTGGCCAGGTCGAGGGCAACGATGCCGGCGCTGAATTTCTCGGCGCCTGGGGTGCGGTCAGCGCCCCACTGGTCTGGAGTCTGGTTACCCAATGGCAGGTAAACCATGCCGAGTTTTTCGTCGACGCTGGCCAGCGACCACATGTTGGCCGAGTTGCGGCTGTAGGTTTCGCCTGGGGCCAATGGCTCGGTGGCGTCCGGCTTGTCGCTGTCCCAGTTCCATACGAGGTGACCGTCGCGCACGTCGAAAGCGCGGATCACGCCCGATGGCTCGTTGGTCGATTCGTTGTCGGTAACGTGACCGCCCATGATCACCAGATCACGGGTAATCGCGGCCGGCGAGGTGGAGTAGTAGCCACCGGCGGTGAACGGGCCGATGCCTTGGGTCAGGTCGACCACGCCGTTGTTGCCGAAGCCTTCGCAGATCTTGCCGGTGTCGGCGTTCAGCGCGATCAGGCGGGCATCGGCGGTTGGCAGGTACAGGCGACGCGGGCAGGCCTGAGCAACGGCTTTGCCGGCTTCGGAGACAACGGCGGACGCAGCGTTTTCAGACTTGGCGTAAGCCGCTTCGTCGTAGTACGACACGCCACGGCAGGTCATGTGGGCGAAGCCCTTGAAGCCCACCGGGCTCTTGATCTGTGGGTCGAAGCGCCAGATTTCCTTGCCGGTGTCCGGGTCCAGCGCCAGCACTTTGCTGTGCGCGGTGCACGCATAGAGCATGCCGTTGGCTTTGAGCGGGGTGTTTTCGTTGGTCAGCTCGACCGGGTCATCGGCGGTTGGCAGGTCGCCGGTCTGGATGCGCCAGGCTTCTTGCAGCTTGCCGACGTTGGCCGGAGTGATCTGCTTCAGCGGCGAATAGCGGTCGCCGAACTCGGTGCGGCCATAGGCCTGCCAGTCGCCATCAGGCATTTGCGGTGCGGTGCTGGTCATGTCCGCGGTGTCGCGGCCCAGTTCGCCAAAGGTTTCGCCCGGGTGGGTGAACAGGCTGGCCAGGGCAGTGACGCCGGCCAGAACCACGGCCACACTCAGACCACCGGTGCCCATCGGCGCCGGGCCATTGAGCAGCAGCGGACGACGGAACCACGGCAGCAACATCACGATGCCGAGGACGAACCACAGGGCCAGGCGCGGCACCAGTTGCCACCAGTCCAGACCGACTTCCCACAGGGCCCAGACCGTGCTGGCGAACAGCACGATGGCGTACAGGCCCAGCGCGGCACGACGACGCAGCAGCAACAGAACGCCGCTCAGCGCAATGCCGATACCGGCCAGCAGGTAGTACAGCGAGCCGCCGAGCATGCTCAGCTTGACCCCTCCGGCCAGCATGGCCAGGCCCATCAGTAGAAGCAGAATGCCGAGCAGGCTCGGTAGCAGACGGCCCCGACTCGAAGCACTTTCGGTGCTCATAGTGTGATTCTCCGTGACGTTTATGTAGTCCCGCGCTGTAGTCACTTTAGATGACGATTGGGCGCAGGTATGGTTCAGATAAAAACTTGTCTAGCTAACGAATTTCATGAGTTTCCCTGTGGGAGCTGGCTTGCCAGCGATGGCGGAGTGTCAGCCGACAATAATGTCGAATGTGAAATCGCATCGCTGGCAAGCCAGCTCCCACAGGTTTCTTCAGTGTTTTTTAGAACGACGACTGGATCTTGATCCCCGCGATCAGCGCGTCATCGACGTCGTTCACGCCACCGGGGTGGCGGATGTATTGCAGGTTCGGGCGCACGGTCAGCCAGTTGGCGAGGTGCACGCCGTAATACAGTTCGGCGCTGTATTCGGTGTCCTGCGGTGGCAGGAAGGACGGGTCGTCGTAGTCGTAGACCGCCTGCGCCTGATTGCTCGCTTCGGCGTTTTTGCGGAAGGCCGGGTTGACGTGCACGCGGGCCAGGGCGAAACCGATGTCGTCCTTGGCGCGGGCATCGAACGGGCCTTTGTAGACGACGCCGGCCTGCACGTAGTTGTCGATCGCGTTGGTTTTCTTGTCGTGCATCGTCGCGTTGGCGAACACGCTCAAGCCGCGCGAATGATCGCTGGCAATGCTGGTGACTTGCTGCTGCGCGCCGAACCACACGCCGTGTTTGCTCGACGCGCTGCGGTAGGCTTCGCCGCTCAGCGCGGCAGGCTGGCCGTTCTGGTCTTTATAGACGTCAGAGGCCTTGGCGCTGCTGTAGTAGTAACCGGCGCGGTATTCGCCCGGCAGACCATTGAGCTTTGGCGTCCACACCAGCTCCACCGGCAGCACGGCGCCCTGAGTGCCGCTGCCGCTGAGTTTGAAACCGTTGCCGCGATCGAGGTTCGACGGGTTCTGCTCGTAAGCGCCGACCTGCGCGTACAACTCTGGGGTCAGGTGATATTTGACCCGCAGCGCCCACTGGCTGACTGGCCAGTTGTACCAGATGCCGCCGACCCAGTTGCCGACCTGCGAACCGCAGAACGCCAGGTTCTGGAAGTCGCACGGGAAGCTGTTGAAGTCTTCGCCTTCACCGAAACGGCCAACCTTGATGTCGAGCTTCTGGTCGAAGAATTTCTGCTGGTACCACATCTGCGTCAGGCGCGTGGTCTGGCCACGGCCCCAGACTTCCTGGGCCGAAGTGAAGCCGCCCACGCGTGGATCGTTGATCCGGTCGTTGCTGATGTTGTTGCCGCTGCGCTTGGTGAGGGTCAGCTGAAATTCGGCATCGTCCCAGCCGAGGATTTTTTGCAGGTCCAGATGCGTGCCCAGACCGAACTGATCGCTGTAGCGCGCGGTGCGATCGTGGTCGTAGCCGCCGTGCAGGTTGCTGCCCATTTCCCCGGTGTAATCGAGTTTGAAGTCGTAGCCTTTTTCCGCGAGTTCGCTACGGGTGCCGTTCCAGTCACCGAGCATCCACGGTGAGTCGCTGTCGAAGGCGGGGGTCGCCTGGGTACAGGTGACGAAGCCGAGCGCGGTGCAGCCACCGATCAGGCGCAGGGCTGAGATAGCGCTGTCTCGGGAGAAGGAAAAATCAGGCATGGATCAGTCTTTTTTTGATGTTTTCTGGGGGTGAACCGAACGCTTCAATTTGACGCAGGCAGTGAAGCGATTCAGCTGAAGGGCGGCAGGATAATGATCTGCAACAAAAAGACAAAGGGCTTTTGCAGACATGCAGCGTTTCGGATTCGGTAACAGTGCGTCAAACGGGCGCATTGTGGCGCGGATCACAGGCTGCGATCTTCTCCGGTTGGCCTACATTTGATGCAAGGCCTTCCACCTGACCGGCCCCTCGGCTAAGGTGCGCGGCTTGTGCATTTTCACTCCGTCCAAAGGCTTGGCATGAACGACCACTCTCCTGATCCGCTGCATGGCGTCACCCTCGAACAGATCCTCAATGCGCTGGTGGCGCATTACGAGTGGTCAGGGTTGGCCGAGCGTATCGATATCCGCTGCTTCAAGAGCGATCCGAGCATCAAGTCGAGCCTGACGTTCCTGCGCAAAACGCCTTGGGCACGGGAGAAGGTCGAGCGCTTGTACGTGAAACTGATGCGCACCAAGCGACCGCTCTGAGATGGACGCCGTTATGCGGCGACGCCTGATCACGGTCATCGCCAGCCTCGGTTGGGCCGGGCTGAGCATTCAGCTGTACCTGATTTTCCTCGCACGGCTGAGTGTCGACGCCAGCCTGCTGGGCGGGCTGGTGAGTTTTTTCAGCTACTTCACCGTATTGACCAACACCCTGGTGGCGAGCGTGCTGACCTGCGCGGTTACCCGGCGTGAATCCGCCGCGCAACGCTGGTTTCTGCAGCCGTGGGTCAGCAGCGGGATTGCCGTGAGCATCGCCGTGGTCGGTCTCGCCTACAGCATTCTGCTGCGGCATTTGTGGCATCCGCAGGGCTGGCAGTTTATCGCTGACGAACTGCTGCACGACGTGATGCCGCTGCTGTTTCTCGGCTACTGGTGGTTTTGCGTACCCAAAGGCACGTTGCGCCTTTGGCACCTGCCGCTGTGGCTGATTTACCCATTGGTGTATTTCATTTACGCGTTGCTGCGCGGGCATCTGCTCGGTGCGTATGCGTATCCGTTCATTGATGTGGCGCTGCTCGGTTATGCACAGGTGTTCATCAATGCCGGGGGGATATTGGTGGGGTTTGTGCTGATTGGCTTGCTGGTGATCGGCCTGGATCGCTGGAGATTTGCACGAAGTTAAAGCACCTGTAGGAGCTGCCGCAGGCTACGATCTTTTGACGTTGATTGTTCAAAAACAAGATCAAAAGATCGTAGCCTGCGGCAGCTCCTACAGGGCAAATCACTCTTCTGCGGAACCCTCGGCCCGCCAGTAGCCCACGGCTTTGACGAACTGTTCATTGAGCCCATGCTCATCCAGCAGCACCCGGCGGATCTGCCGCGAGACTTTGGTCTCGGTCGCCACCCACGCATACAGATTGCCCTTGGGCACCTGCAGCTGTCTGACGGTGGTCAGCAGGTTGTCCTTGCCACCTTCGCGCAGCACCCAGATCACGTTGACCTGCGCCGCGCTCTCCAGCACCTGTTGCTCGGCACCGTTCTCCACTTCGATCACCACCAGTGCCTTGCGATTGGCCGCCAGACTTTCGAGGCGTCGGGCGATGGCGGGCAGGGCGGTTTCGTCGCCGATCAGCAGGTAGCTGTCGAAGATGTCCGGCACGATCATCGAGCCGCGCGGGCCGCCAATGTGCAGGAATTGCCCTGGCCTGGCCTGTTCGGCCCAAGTCGAGGCAGGGCCGTCGCCGTGCAGGACGAAGTCGATGTCCAGCTCGAGCTTTTCCAGGTCATAGCGACGCGGGGTGTAGTCGCGCATCTCGGGCATCGGGCCATTGTCCTTGCCCGCGCCGAGCACCATGGTCTCCAGCGCTGCTGCCTGTTCGGCGTTCTGCGGGAACAGCAGTTTGACGTGATCGTCGGTGCCCAGGCTGATGAACCCGGCCAGCTCCTGGCCGCCGAGGGTGATGCGGCGCATGCGCGGGGTCAGGTCGACCACGCGCAGCACTTCGAGCTTGCGGCGTTTGATGTCGTGCATCACGCGGTGAATGGTTTGGGTATCGACTGCAGTCATTCGGCTTTCTCCGGGGCAGATTGAACGGCGGGGCCGTCGACGATGGCTTTGGCGGTGTCGTTGAGCAGGTCACGCACACGCAGGATTTCTTCGGCGCTCCAGCGCCCGTGGTGCATTTGCAGGGCATGGCGCAGGTTGTGCACGGCCTCGTGAATCTCCGGCGGCCGGTCGTGGCCGCGCAACGAACGTTTGCTGACGTCAATGCGCATGCGCACACCGTCCAGTGCGACGGCTTGCTCACTTAAAGACAGACGACCGGCTTCAGTGACGCTGTAGCGCTTTTTGCCGGCTTCGGCGTCGCCACTGATCAGGTCGCTTTCTTCGAGGAAAGTCAGGGTCGGGTAGATCACCCCGGGGCTTGGGCTGTACGCGCCGTCGAACATGCCTTCGATCTGGCGGATCAGGTCGTAGCCGTGGCACGGCTGCTCGGCGATCAGCGCCAGCAGCAACAATTTCAGGTCGCCCGGGGCGAACACCCGTGGGCCGCGTCCGCCGCGTTCACGGCCGGGGCGTTTTTCGAAGCCGTCACGGCCGTCGCCGTGTTCGCGGTGGTGATGGGGGGCATGATGGTCTCTCATTTTCCTTCTCTCTCGTCTTGTTTAGATACAACTTAAGATATATCTTACCCGTCATGCAAGGGGGCCTGACCAACGGTGCTCACCTGATCGATCGAATCTGCGGCCCGAAAAAACCGGAAAATGATCAAGAAAACGCAGTATTAAATCCCCCGGCAAAGGCGCAGATTAGTGCTGAGTCTCTAATGTTCTGTTTCGCCCTTTATTTCCGGAAAAGTGTCGTACATGTCTGACGGAAGTTGCTGCAAAGTTGTGGCGCGTACAGTCACTCGGATGGCGCGCTGTAGCCGGTATCTTACAGTCGGACAAGAACTTTCCTGAGTTTTGTAGTTTTTTCTTTCTCATCTGATGGCGTCCAGGCTACAAGGTCGCAGGACGTTGCCTGCTTACTTTGAAGATAAATTGGTTGAACATGCTTCGGCGTTGAAAGTTAGGGGTGAACAGGGACTGCTCGTGACTGTTCTGTTTGCCTTGACTGGTTGACGACTCAACTAATTTATATAAGACAGGTACTCAATGATGTTCAAGAAACTCGCCTTTGCCGCCCCTCTGACTGTATTGGCCATGAGCGCCTCGATGGCGTTTGCCGCGACCGAAGCCAAGCACTCGATCAGCATCGTGGCGCACGTACCGGCCGATGACTTCTATGCGGTGCCGGTGGATGCCGATCTGGTCAACAAGGATCAGGACATGAGCTACAACCCGGCGACCGCTTCGATGCGCGAAGTCAATGGCCACTTCGATGTGCTGCATACCGCAGGCAAGGTCCATGCGCGTCTGGAAGGCGTGCCGAAGCTGATCGCCGGCAACCAGACCATCGATCTGAAGGTTGAACTCAACGGCAAGACGCTGACCACCACTTCGCAGGAAGTGGTGGGTGATACCGAGTCCAATACGCGTTATCGCGCACCGTTCAAGATCAGCGCCACCGGTGCCAAACCGGCCGCTGGCGATTACACCGGTGTGGTCATGCTGGTCGTCGAACCTTCGGTGTAAGTAATAACGGCAATACCTGACGTTACTTGTTCAAGTGGCGTAACCGGTCGGCGATTTGCAACTTGCAAGTTGCCCGGCCGGGCTTTTACTTCCGGTAATCAGAGTATTAATTCATGTATCCGATGACGCCCATCGCGACTGCGCTTGCGTTGCTTTTTAGCAGCAGCGTACTGGCGGCGCCGCCTCCAGTCGATAATACCCCGCGAAGTTTGCTGGCTCAGGCGAAAGGTCTGCCGGCGGACTTCGAAGAGCATTTCTTTGATGTGCCTTTGGCGGTTCGTGTCGAACTTGATCAACAACCGCTGGGCGAGGCAATGATTGTGTTGTCACGCGATGATCGCATTACCTTGCTTGAGTTCACTGACACCAGTGACAGCCGTTACAGCGCAATCGAACAGCAAACGTGGGCCAGCATTCTCAAACCCGGTGTGGCCCTCGGCAAATGCAGCGGACAGTGTCCCGAGCAATTGCTGGAGTTGCATTACAACCTGCAAAACTCGCTGCTGTCGATCGCCACTGCCAACGCCGAGCGCGATCTGCAGGTCCAGCGTTTTCATGATCAGCCGGAAGGTGGCAGCCACGGCTTGATGTTGCGCAATCAGCTGAACCTCAACGGCGGCCAGGATCAGGATCTGGGCGGACGTTTCGGTCTGGAAGCCAGTGCCAGTCTCGGCAACTGGAGCCAGTCCCTCAATATGCAGCTGGCGCGCCTTGGCGGGCCGGACACCAAGACCTATCACGCGGTGCACGAGCTCTACACCCAGCGCGAACTGCAGGGCAGTTTTTTCCGTCTGGGCTATTTCACCCCCAATTCCGAAGGCCTGACCCGCCAGCCCCGTTCGTTCGGCACCAGCCCGGACACGGCGGTCGGCGTGATGTATGGCAGCTCCGACAGTCTGGCGGTCGATAGCCCGCGGCCCAGCGTCTACCCGATTTTCGTCACCGCCAATCGCCAGGCATCGGTGGAGATCTATCGCGATGGACTGTTGATCAACACCCAGTCAGTCACTGCCGGTCTGCAGACCCTCGACACCCGACCGCTGCCCGGTGGCATTTATGAGGTGGAAGTGCGCCTGATCGAAGACGGCCAGACCACGTCGACCACCCAGGAGCTGGTCTATAAACCGCTCAACTGGCAAAACCTCGACGAGCGCTGGCGCTACAACGTGTTCGCCGGACAGGAAAGCAAACTGCTGAGCAATTGGGAGCAACAGCAAAGCGGCGATCTCACCGCCGGTGCCGCGCTCAACTATTTGTTGCACCCGCGTGTGATCCTCGGCCTGTCGGCGCGCCAGGTACGCGACACGTTGCAGTACGGCAGCTCGATCGACTGGAGCCTGGCGGACAGCATCAGCCTCTACGCCAACCTTTACCAGACCGAAGATCACGGCACCGGCGCCGATGTGCAGGGTTTGTACAACTACGGCGCCGGCAGCCTGGTGGTCAGCCACAACCGCAGCTGGCTCGACACCCGCAACAGCTACGACACGCTGCCCGATGGCACCCGCGTACGCCAGCGCAACGTGTTCATCGGCGAAACCAGCAATTCGTCGCTGGCGCTCAACCACCGCATCAGTCGCAAGAACTCTCTGAGTGCGCGGGTCTCGCACAGCGAAGGCAACGTCGAAGGCGTGGGCATGGACCTGAGCTGGACACAACGCACCGAGCTGTTTGGCAGTGACGCCAACTGGCGCCTGTCGCTGTTCGATCGGCCGGGCAGTTACAGCAGTGGCGATGCACGCAATCGCGGGATCGACCTGAGTATCAACATGGCGCTGGGCGGGCCTGGCCAGCAACTGTCCGCCAGTATCGGCAGTCGTACCGCCCGTGATGGCAGCCGCGACAACAATGGCTCGTTCGGCTATCGCAAAGACCTGCAGGACCATGTCCTGCAAAGCGTGTCGGTCACTGCGCTGACCGACACATACGGGGTCGGCCTGGCGAGTCTGGCCAGCTTTCGTACCGATCAGGTCAATGGCGACGGCTTTCTTCAGCGCTCGTCCTATAACGGCAACTTCACTGGCGGCCTCAACCTCGACAGCACGGTGGTCATGGGAGGCCAGCAACTGGTCATGACCAGCCAGCATCCGGGACGTGGCGCCGGGATGATCGTCGATGTCGAGTCAGACATCGACGACATTGCCTTGCGTGCCGACGATCTCGGCGCAGGCAGCGCGGCGTTGCGGGCGGGGCGCAATTTCATCCCGCTGACCGCCTACAGGAACAGCTCGGTGAGCTTCGACTTCCAGGGCAACCACGCCCCCGCCGCGAACATCGAACCGGCGCGCACCCGCTACCACCTGAACAAGGGAGGCGTGGAGTACCGCAAGGTGCGCGTGATGAAAACCGTGACCGTGCTCGGACGTCTGCTCGATCCGCAAGGGCGGCCGCTCAAGGGCCACCACGTGATCAACCACGCCAGCCGTGGGGTGAGCGAGGTCGACGGGTTCTTCTCGATGGAGATGCATGTCGGCTCACCGACCCTGGAAGTGCGCTACGCCGATCAGTTGTTGTGCCAGTTCCGGCTCGATACCGACAAACACCGCAGTGAAAGCAACGTGCTGATGATCGGCGATCTGCGCTGCTCACCCGACACATTGGCCGACGTCTCGTTCACACGACAGGAGGCCAGTTGAATGGTCAGCTTCAAAAAATGCGCGTCGCGCTGGCTGCGCCGTGGGCAGTGGCTATGTCTGTTGGGGTTGTTGGCGGCACCGCCCGTTGAGGCGGCGTCGCTGCAAATCCGAGCGTTGTTCAAACCCGATCCCGCCAACCCGCAGAAAAACGAGTTCATCAATCAGACACCTTCCACCGGGTACTGCGAGTATTACCCGCAAATCTGCCGCGACAGCAATACCTTCAGCCTGCGGCTGATGACTCAGGTGCAGTCCAGTCAGCCCATTCAGGCCAATGCCAGCCAGCGCAACAGTGCGATGTTCAAAGTGCCGGGGGCATGGCGCACCTTGACCGTCAGCCATACCGAAACCGGTGAAACCCGCAATCTGGAAGTGCGTATCTCAGGTGTGGGGTCCAACTATGTGCTGAGTCATTCAGCGGCCAGTCTGACGGGCTCCTCGACCGCAAGTGAGGGTCACAACCGCCTGTGGCACGGCTACGGCTGGGTCAATCCGGCGCCTCCCTGTGGCACCACCGGAGTGGGCTTTCTCGGGGCGTCAACCTACGCTTTTTTCTGGAAGGTTCCCGACGAACGTTCCTGCACCAAAATTGCTCAGTTCAACATCCCCGGAATGACTTACGGCTACCTCGATTTTGCCTACGAATTACGGACACCCGACCCGCTGAAAATGTCGTCCGGCAATTACACCGGTACGTTGAGATACAGCATGGGACCAAGAGGCGATTTCGATTTCGGTGACGTGATGATTCCTGACGACACCGAGCTGACGCTGGATTTCAACCTGGAAGTTCAGCACACCTTGAAAGTCGACATTCCGCCGGGCGGCGAAAAAATTCGCCTGGTGCCTGCCGGTGGCTGGCAAAGCTGGTTGCAGGCCGGACGCAAACCGGTGCGACTGTTTCGCGATCAGCCTTTTCATATTTCGGCCTCATCGCGTTTCAAAATGCACCTGGAATGCGACTCCCGCGGGCTGCTCGAATGTGTGATTCAAAACCCGGCTTCGGCAGACAACTACATCGAAGTACGGGTCAGCGTCACGTTGCCCAATGGGTTGACTGACCTTTCCGGCCAACCGGTCAACCGCCGTCGTCTGCGTGTCGGCCAAGCCAGCGCGCAACAGTTCCAGCCCGGTTTTTATGTGGATAGAGGAGCCGGCGTCCTGCACTTTGAAATCCCGGAATATGTTCTGCCGATCATATTGATACCCGGGGTGGGTGGCACCTACGTCGGCAATATCACGGTGATCTGGGATTCGGACATTTGATGGGCCGTAGATCGATGAGGCGTGCCAGCGCCATGTTCAACTTCACGAGGTTCAAAGGTATGAAAGGTCTATGGGTTTTACTGGGGTTGAGCCTGTGTTGCGCAGGTGTTCAGGCCGGGCCGCAAATCAATGTCGGAACGGTCTACGACTACCTCGACAGCGACAAGAGCACCTATCTCAAGCGGGTATTCAACAGCGGCGACGGCACCGCATTCGTCAAGGTCAACATTCTGGAGATCATTTACGACGCTGATGGCAGTCACCGCGAAGTCCCGGTCAGGCAGCAAGCCGATGGCAGCAGCCGTGATGGACTGATGGCCAGTCCGGCGCGGTTGATTGTTCCGGCCAACGGCATGCAGGCCACCCGTCTGGTGCTGATGGGCAAGCGCGATACCGAGCGCTATTTCCGGGTGCGCTTTGTGCCGGTGGTCCCGGAAAAGGAAGACCAGTTCGCCGTTTCCAGCGAAGAGCGCGAGGCTTACAAGGAAAACCTCTCGGCCGGCGTCAATGTCATGACCGGGTTTGGCACGGTGTTCTTTGTCCGGCCGAAAGACGCTCGGTTCGACACGGTCATCGATGACCGTGCCGGGGTTTATCGGCTGCGTAACAACGGCAATACGGTGGTGGTGATCGATGAGTTTCGCAACTGCTCGCAAAAGAACGAGACCGACTGCGAACCGACCACCAAGCACCACCTCCTGGCTGGCAAGTCGTTCGAATTCGAGAAGAAACCGGGCCGGGAATACCGTTTCAATCTGGTCGAAGGTGCAGCCAGGAAAGCGCTGCGTGTCGCCAGCCAGTAACCCGCGGCGGCAAAAGGGGGATTCGCCCTGCCGCTTTTTTCGATGCAACAGGTAGCAGACATGATCAAGCAATCGACCATTGCTTTGTGCAGCGTGATGGCGCTGGCAAGTGCGCAAGCGTTCGCGGCCAGGGAAGCGCGCACGTTCGAGGTGTCGGTGGATATACCGACTCTGGACTTCTATGTGCTTCCCGCCGAAGCCAACTGGATTCATCTGCAGCAGACGCTGCCGTGGAATATCCATACCTCGACCTTGCAGGGGCTGCGCAAGAATTTCGATGTCAAACACAGCACCAGCGCGATCGAAGCGCGGCTGGATGCCGAGCCTTATCTGTTCAACGGGCGGGACGCTATCTTTTTGCAGGTCAGTTTCAATGGGCAACCGTTGAGCCATGACCCCACCCCCCGGGAAGTGGTTTCGGCGGCTCAGGCCAGTAAAGGCGGGCGCTTTGCACTGGAGATCCAGCCGAAGGTGCCCGCCGATGGCTATAAACCCGGGACGTACCATGGCACCGTACAACTGATCTTCAGTGCCACGCCTCCCTCGGGTGTCTAAGACCGCCATTGCGCTTTTTCCGGTGGCAGACTGGCTGACAGCCGTTCTGCCACCGGGGACTGCGCTGGCCCAGTGGGCCGGCGGCGCACGCCTGCGATTGGGCCAGCGCGGTGTACGTACCGTTACAGACCGGCGCGTCTCATGGCATCACGAGTCAAACGTCTGGCCAGAGCCTTTTCCTCGTCCACCAAATCGATCAGCACGCGGTTATAGGCCGCTTCGCTGATCGGTGTATCAGCGAACAGGACGGTGTCGGGGATCGGCAGACCGGCAGCGAGTTCGCGCAGTCGGTTGCGCCGCTCGGTGCGCTGTTGATCCGTGGTCGAATCCAGCCATTGCTGCTGCACTTCGCGCACGGTTTCCAGTTGTTCGAACAGCTTCAGGTAGCGATGCTTGTTCGATGCCAGGCGCGCGGGAAACTGCTCTTGCAGGTAGTTCTGCCAGAAGTCCTGTTCGAGCATCTTGTCCACCAGACCATCGCCTTCACCCAGTGCCAGCACCGTGTCGTACGCCGTATCAATCATCGCGTCAGTCACGCCCGACACCGGTCGGAACAACATGGACTCGGTCTGCCAGGGCAGGCCCAGGCGTCTGGCCAGGCCGGTCTGGTAGGCCAGGTAGACTTCGACATCGTCCGGGGTGCCACCGCGGCTCTCGACGTCCGCTCGGGCAATGTCGTTCACCTGTTCCAGGCGCGCCGCGCCCTGGGCCAGGGTGACCAGTCTGTTTTCCAGTTCCCGGGGGCCGATCGCGTAGGCGTAGGCCTCGGAAGCCAGCACGTTGATGCCCATGTGGTTGAACAACTGAGCGCCGGCGTCCGCACAGTCCACCGGAGCGACCACCATGGTGAAGAGTTTTTCCCGCAAGCGAGTGTCGTGGTGCACGGCGTCGAGCATGCGCCACACACGTTGCATCAATTGCTGGCGCAGTTCACCGCCGGCGCGATAGTCGGCGAATTCGCGAACGCCGAGCAGCGTCGCCATGAACGGTTGCGCAGCCGGTTCTTCCACCAGCTCCGACCAAGGCGTTTCGCGGTTGATGCCCCAACCGGGCACGTCGCTCCAATAATCGGCGCCAAACGCGGAAATGATCGAGAAATTGCGTACCGGGTCGGCCGGCAGAAGCGTTTCCTCGGGCAGACCCACCGCGCGTCGATGGGCCTGGTAGATCACCTGATTGACCTCCGAGAGCCTGATCACGTCCAGGCGCGTACGGGCCACCAGCCACTGTGCCTCGGAGCCGCTGACCACCTCCGGAATTGTCGCCAGCGGATTGCCGCGCAGGTCGAGTAACAGGCCACGCGGACGAGGCCTGGCCAGAATGCCTTCAGGCCAGGCGGTCAGCCCGGTGTTCTTCAGGCCCACCACCTTGAGCCTGGGCATGCGTGACAGGTTAGGCGACAGCCCCAGCGGGTTGTCATCGAGTTTGAGCACCTCCAGATACGTCAGGGTACGTAAACGCTCGACGGCAGCGGCATCCAGCACAATCTTGTTATCGCTCAGGCGCAAACGTTCGAGCCGGCGCAAGGACGTGCCGATGCGCTCTGGCAAACGGGTCAGATCACAGCCTTTGGCGCTCAGTTCGATCAGGTGCGGGAAGTCCTTGAGCAAACCGCTGGAATCAGTGGCAAATCGGGTGTTATCGAGTTTGAGTACGGTGACCTTGTCGAGAAATTTTTTCATCGCCGGACGTTTGGCCCACCAGGTTTCCAGATCCAGCGCAAGCATCTCGCGCGACAGGTCCAGCGCGTAGGAGGATGGATCGGTGCGTTGCCCCAAGTTTTCGGTCTTGCGTTCCAGACAATCGAGCAGACGGTTGTGGATATGTAATCCGCCGCCATCGCGAAACTGATGACTGCCCGGTCCCCAGGTGTCCGGTTGCTGATAGCGCCAGCGATTGATCGTTTCACGCAGTTCTTCCAGATCGTTCTCCATTGCCTCGATGGCTTTGAGCGGTTCGCCCTGTTCGGTCAAGGCCTGGGCAAAGGCATCGACCTCGCGCGCCGTGAAGTGCGGATACAGATCCTCGATACGTTCATGCAGGCTCTCGCCGTCTCGGCTCAAACCACCTCCGCGCACCAACAGTTGAGTGTCGAATTGAACAACGGGGCGGATCGGCGGTTCGGCCAGCACCGTGCGCCGTTCGCTCGGCGCGGTGGTTTTGGCAATGATCCATTGTTTGAGCTGCGCGGCGTCGCGGGTGCTGTAACCCAGCACGCTGCGGCCCTGATGTTCGCCCGCATGGAGAATCGCTTCATACAGACCGCAAGCCCGATGCAGCAGTTGATTCGAGCCATCACGCACCTGATAAAGGTTCTCGCCGGTGCGCACCAGCACCCGGTTCCGCTCGGCCGACTCGACGCCGGCACTGCTGCGCAGGGGGCCGTCGAATGTTCCGTCACGGATGTCGATCCGCAGCGCGCCAAAGGCATCGCTGTGATGACGCAACGCGCCCAGGGCCAGGCGTTCGCTCTCGACCGTGATCAGCGCTTCGCGCTGCAGCCCTTGCGCCGCTCGAACCGACTGCACCTCAAACTCCAGCTCGCGGGCCAGGGTTTTCAGACGCAGCGGCACCTGCCGTCGCAGGGTGATCCGCTGCATCTCCAGTGGACGGGCCAGGCCAATCACGCGTTCGGCCAGCACCGGCGTCAGTTGCGGGCAGTCGCGCAGTACCCGGGCGGCCGGGGCAGAAAGAGCTTGCGCCACGTCCTTTGGTGCCGGGTGGCTTGCCAGGCGCAGGAGGGTATCGGCGAGCAGAGGCGGGGGCGGGGTGTTTTCCACATGCATGCGCCGCAGGATGTTCTCGTCGGTGCCGGTCAACTGGCGAATCTGTTCCAGTTGCGCATCGCTGAATCCATCGGTGGCATGGCCGATTCGGCGCATCAACTGCGGGCCTTGCCACTGACGCGGGTTTTCCGACTCACCGACCCATGCGCCATGGCTGTTGTGCCTGAGTGTCGGCGCATAGGCGTCGGGGCGGCGTGGATGACGAATCCGGTGTTCACCGCTCAGCGGATCCCGGGTCACTTCGAACACCTGCTGATCCAGTTTCACCACGTGCTTGTTGCCCAGTACGTGCAAGCCTTGCGCATCAGGACGGATGGAGGCGGGCAGTATCTGGTCGGTGACGCGATACGGAGTGAGGTCAGGGTTCCAGAGGCGTGTCTGGCCGTCGCCCAGTTTTACCGGTTTCAGGTTTTCAAAAAACGGCGAGAGCTTGACCAGCGCCGCGTTGCCCAATTCGGCACCTGCAGCGAAAATCCCCAGTTGCACGATACTTTCCAGCACACCGATGGCTTGAGCGCCGGCTTGGGCCAAGTGACCTTCGGCCAGATCGACGACTCCCTCAACAATCTGATCGGTGACCTGGTACGCGGTATAGGCCAGCATCAATACGCCCAGCTCGGGAGCGAAGGGCACGGCCACCAGCATCGCCAGATTGAGCATGTCCGTCAGGATTTTTTCCAGGTTGTCCCACCATGCCCAGCGGGCCATACGATCGGCGTATTCGGTGGCTATCGCAATCTCCCGGGCATCGTTGAGCATCTTGTTGAGTTTCTGCTGGTAGAGGTACTGCCACAGGTCACCGGTAAAGCGTGTTTCGCGATCCTGTTGAACCGGCGCCACGCGAAATTGCAGGTTGGGATGATCCACAGGCGTATCGCGCCAGTTGGGCAAATTCGACCCGGAGGGCGTCGGCTGCCATGTCACATGACTGAGGCGCTCGTTCAATCGGGCGAAGAAATAGCCTCGCTGACGCTGCGGGACAAACTGACTGAAAAACCGCTGGTAGGACGAGGACGCTGAGGTGTCCCGCAACTGGCGGGTCAGCTCGGCCATAAACGCCAGTGAATCGGGATATTGCTTGAGCGGGTGTTCCGGGTCGTTGGGCACATAGGCCAGAACCGGCACGGGCCGCGTGGCGGCAAGCGGGTCGGCGCAGATCAGGACAATGCCTGTCAGTGCTGTGTCCATCATCGTCAGCGTGTGATAGCGCACAGCCTTGCCGTGCCACAGTACCTGGGCACGGTCTTCGAGCATGCCTTGCACCACTTCAAATGCCAGACGGTCGATGTCGCCTTTAAGCAGGGCCATGCGCGCGGCGACCCGCAATGTCTGTTTCTGGCTGCGTGTCACCTTGATCTGCAGGTATTGACGGGCCACCGGGTTTTTCGAAAGCACGAATTCGTGCAAGTGGGTCTGGTAGCGCGCGCCGATATCCAGCTCGCGACACAATGCCTTGAACTGCTCGACGCTGATCCTGTGCGTGAGCGCCTTGACCGAAAACTGCCCGAGCGCATCGGGACGGGTGATAAAGCAGGAGTCGGCAGCGAACGTTTCGTCGCTGGAAAAGTTGTGCAATGCCGCGTCCAGCAGCGACACCGTGCGACTTTGCGTGCCGTTGGCAAAGTCATGCGCCCACCAGGAGGTCTTGGCCGGCATGTACAGCCGTACCCAGGTGTCTTCGACGTCGTCCTCGACACCGAAGCGCGTCTTCAGGGCCTGTTGCAGCAAAGGTCTGGCAAAGGTGCGCGGATCCTGCAGCGTGCTCAGCGCGCGATCGATGCTGTTCTGCGCGATCCATGCCTGGCGTATTTCATCCTTGAGCTGTTGATGCTCGCTGGCCGCAGCGCTGCGATGCCATGCAGGCATGGTCAGGGTGACGTTTTTCAATGATTCGATCCGTGCTGCCGAAGCCTTGTACAGCCAGTCGGGAAGGGCGTCTTTAACCAGATCGTAATGGACACTTTTATGACCTTGGGCAGAAGGCGTCTGCTGCGATCGATACAGTGTCAGGGAAGGGTTGGGCATGGCCTGATCGTCCGTTGATCAAAATGGAGCGATCAGACTAAGAAATGACCCGGCGCGAAAAAAGCGCAAAAACAGGTTGAAAGCACGGCAGGTTTACGCCGCGACACAGCGGAAATTCAATGGCAAAAAATACTCCGATACCGCCCCGGAGCGAACCTAACGTGCTGCGGTCAGCGGGTCGGGCTGGCACAGGGTATGCGTACCCGGCTGCAGGTACGGTGAAAGGATCGGCGCCATGCCCTTGAGCACCTGCACCGGCAGCGCCGAGGTGAACTTGAAGTTCTCCGCCGAACGCCCGGGGACGAACGCGGTGAGTGTGCCGAAGTGGTTGTTGCCGATGTAGAACACGAAGGTCGCGGTGCGGTTGATCGACTTGGAACTGAGGATCCGCCCGCCGGAGCCGATGGCTTCGATGCGGTTGTCGCCGGTGCCGGTCTTGCCACCCATCACCAACGGTGTGCCGTCGGCGGTCTTGAAACTGCCGGACACCCGTTTCGCCGTGCCCGAGTCCACCACTTGCGAAAGGGCTTCGCGCATCGCCGTTGCGACCTCCGACGGCATCACCCGTTTACCGACATGCGGGTCGTTGGTCAGGCGCGTTTCATAAGGCGTGCCGGCGGCAAAATGCAGGCTGTCGATGCGCAGGGTCGGCATGCGCACGCCGTCGTTGAGGATGGTGCCGATCAGCTCGGCGAGTGCTGCCGGGCGATCGCCGGAGCTGCCAATGGCGGTGGCCAGCGACGGCACCAGATGGTCGAACGGATAGCCGACTTTCTGCCAGCGCTGGTGAATCTCGAGGAACGCCTCGATTTCGAGCATGGTACGGATGCGGCTGTCACGGGCGCCCTTGTGCTTGCTCTTGAACAGCCAGCTGTAGACCTCCTGGCGCTCGAACTGGCTGGCCTTGACGACCTGACTGAAGGTGGCATCCGGGTTGTGCAGCAGGTAGCCCATCAACCACAGGTCCAGCGGGTGCACCTTGGCGATGAAGCCCTGATCCGGCAGATCGTAGGTGCCGGGGCCGTAGGCGTCGTACAGCCGGATCAGACGATCGTCGGTGAGTTTTTCGGTGAGCTTGGCGCCTTTGAGGTGCGCGCGCACGAAGCTGTTGAAGTCTTCCTGACTGGCATTGGGCAGCAAGTAACGATGCACGGCGGCCATGCGGATCGGCGTCGGGCGCATGCTGTCGAGGAAGGTGTCGAGGCGCGCCTGGGTGTCCTTGTTCTTGTACTTCTTCCAGAACTTGAGCAGGAACGAGGTGCCTTCGCGGTCAGCGAAACTGGCCAGGTATTCCTGCCGTCGCGGGTCGCGGTCGTCCTTGAGCAATTCGGCGCTGCTGTTGGGGCCGGAGTAGGTGACGTAGCGCACCACATCGCGCATCAGGCGAATGAACGGCAGGTTGATCGATTCGCGCAGGGCGTCGCGCAAGGTCGGCATGCGGCCGTTGTCTTCCTTGCGAAAGTTATGGAACACATGCAGGCCGCCACCGGTGAAAAACGCCTCGCCGGGGCTGGCGGAGTATTTGCGGTCGAGCGCGGCACCGAGCATTTTCGACAGGTCGTGATCCTTGTTCTGGATCAGATAATCGATTACCCATTGGCTCAAGCGATCCTGATCCGGCACTTCGACTTTCTTCAGTTCCGGCACGCTCATGGCGCCGTACTTGTCGTGCAGTTCGGAGATGATCTGCAAATAAGTGGTGAGCACGCGCATTTTCGCCGTCGAGCCGAGCTCCAGCTTGCTGCCCTCGTTAATGTCGAACGGCTGATCGGTGCTGTCAGTCTGCACGCGTACCCGCGAGCCGTCCGGGGTCAGTTCGAACAGGGTGAAGCTGTAGCGCACCTGGGTGGTGCTGGTGGGGGTGAGCAGGCGTTCGCCAATCAGACCGATCTGCCCGGCGAACGCGGGATCGGCGAGTTTTTTCAGGTAGTCGGTGGCCTGGGTTTGCAGATCGCCCTGCAAGGTGCTGGTGGCTGACAGGTCGAGCCGATCGAGGTCGTACAGCGGGCGATTGAGCATTGTCGCCAGACGGCTGCGGGCAACGCTGATGCCCTTGTTGGTTTCGATCGGCTGGAGGGTCGGCTGGGTCTGCCAGTCGCGGTAAGTGACCTTGCTCGCCAGCGCGGCATCGGCCAGTGCGCTGTCGATCACGCCGTTCTGCTTGAGCAGGCGCAAGTGGCTGTCGGTGAGGTCGGCGAGTTCTTCACGGCCCTTGGTCAGGTAGTGCGAAGGACGGCGCTGGGCGATCATCAGCGAGAGCATTTCGCGCAGGGCCAGGCCTTTGTCGGCCATGGTTGTCGGGTCGGTGGCCGAGCTGTTCAGCTGTGCATTGGCCTGGTTGAAATCGCTGCCGTACCAGACCCGCAAACCTTCGGCCATGCCATGGACCTCACCATGCCCCGGTACGGCAGAGAGGGGCACGCTGTTGAGGTAGTCGCGAATGATGTTCTGCCGCGCGCCGAGGGTTTGCGGCCCGGGCTGATAGGCGCGCACGCTGGCGGAAATCATCTGGCGGATCTTCTCCGCACCGGACACCGTCAGGCCATCGGGCGAGTGCCGGTACTTCTCCAGTTGCGTCGCCAAAGTGCTGCCGCCCGCCGATTGCCCCGGCAGGTGCAGCAACTTCGCCACCTGTGACCAGGCGGCCATGCCGAAGCGCGGCCAGTCCACCGCCGGGTTGGCCAGCGGTTGTTTGGGATCGAGCAGAAAGCGGTTTTCGATGAACAGCAAACTGCTGACCACCACCGGCGGAATGGCCGCAAAACTCGAATACAGCTGCTGCGGATACTTGTACTGATACAAAGGCGCGGCGCGGCAATCGGTGATCGACAGCCCGGCCTGGATCTTTTCCGCATAGGGTACGAACAGGCCTTTGTCGGTGTAGCTCAGCAGCGCCGGAGAAAACCGCGTCTGCTCGGTGATCACGTAGTCGCGCTTGAGCAGGCGCGGCAAGAATTCATCGAGGGAGCTGTAGCCCAGACGCAGATCGAACGGCCCGTTGCCCGGATAGCGGATCGCTTCGCTGGGGCCGGGTTCCAGCTGATATTTGAGCGACGCCGCGTACTGGCTCAGCTCCCGGGACTGGAAACGCGAGGTGCGCATCTCCTTGCTCGCGGCCAGACCCACGACGATGGCAATAATCAGCAGCAATAACCAGAACGCCTTCCAGCCATGCCGGTTGCGGCGTTTTTTGGGGGGGACAGGCGCTTCATCCACACGTTCAGTCGGAACCACGGCTTTACTCGAATCGGTTTGCCACAAAGCGCCCATAGTCGATTGATCCATTCACGCAGATTGATCGGACTTGACTGAAGCTTAGACGGTGGTTGGTGATGGGGAAAAAAATGTGCGGGGTTTGAGTGGGTTGGTTTCTGAATAAAAATGCAGCTGTGGCGAGGGAACTTGCTCCCGCTGGACTGCGCAACGGCCCCAATCCCTGTAGTCGCGATCTTTCTGAAACACCGCGTGCGCAGGGCTTACGACGGCTTCGCCGCCGAGCGGGAGCAAGCTCCCTCGCCACAGGGGAAGTGGGAGCTTTAGAGCCAGCAGGCGTCCCAAAGCGGGTAGTCGCCAATTTTTTCGACCAGACCAGCCCGCAGCGGATTGGCGATGATGTACCGCGCGTATGGTTTCAAGTTTTCGCCGTCACGGATGGCATGGTCGTGATAGCCGGTTTGCCAAAACGCGCCTTTTCGGTTCAAGGCGCGATTGATCGTCAATGTGCTGCGGGATTTCACCGCTTGCATCAGACGTTCAATATGTATTTCTTCCAGCTGGACCAACCAATGTAAGTGGTCAGGCATCACCACCCAGGCTATCGAATCGACCCATCGTTGATCATGAGCTCGCCTGAGTTCCGCAATCAACAAACGCCCCACCTGCCAATCGCTGAATATTCTGCGCCGCTGATGCACCACAGTAGTTATGAGATAAGCACGTCCTAACTCCGAACAACGCCCTCGGCGGAGCCGATGTGAATTTGGGGGGTTACGCATTCCGTTGCGTCCTTTGCGAGTTCAATCCTTATTCACGCTAGTCGCAGCATTCAAGAATTGAGTCTGCGATGACTGTACGAAATTTCCGAAAATTTGCAGATGTCGCCTTCTGTGTGGCGAGGGAGCTTGCTCCCGCTGGACTGCGCAGCAGTCCCAATCCCTGTAGTCGCAATTTGTCTGAAGCATCGCGTGCGCGTTAATACGACGGCTTCGCCGCCGAGCGGGAGCAAGCTCCCTCGCCACAGGGGAATAGACAGCCAAGTACATCGAAACAGCTGTGCTAGAGCCATCACCTACGCAATACCACCAACGCAGGGGCATGACGATGCACCAATGCTGTGCAATACTCGCTGGCCTTTTTAGTGGGGAAAAATCCTACGGAGTCCAGGTAATGCCTCTCCGTAAACCGGCGGAATGCCGAGATTTCCCGCTAAATGTTAGGGCTTATAGAGTGAAAAGCCCTGTCACAAGCTTTTTATACTGCACGCCCCGCTGATCTTGCAGGTCGGGACCTGCGAGACGCGTTTGCCCACGAGGCCGGCGCGGTTTCGGGAAGTTCAGGCCTATCGGTCGACGCTTCGCCACTCGGCGGTCATATCCAATAACAAGACGAGGTTGTATCCCTATGCCAGTCGGCAATCACCTGCCCCATGGCGAGACCGCTCACGGCGGCCCGCTCAAACGTGAACTCGGTGAACGGCATATCCGCCTGATGGCGCTCGGCGCCTGTATCGGTGTCGGCCTGTTCCTGGGTTCGGCCAAGGCCATTGAAATGGCCGGTCCGGCGATCATGCTCTCCTACATTCTCGGCGGCCTGGCGATCCTGGTGATCATGCGCGCCCTCGGCGAGATGGCCGTGCACAACCCGGTGGCCGGTTCGTTCAGCCGCTATGCCCAGGATTACCTCGGCCCGCTCGCGGGTTTTCTTACTGGCTGGAACTACTGGTTCCTGTGGCTGGTGACCTGCGTCGCGGAAATCACGGCTGTTGCGGTGTACATGGGCATCTGGTTCCCCGATGTGCCGCGCTGGATCTGGGCCCTGGCGGCGCTGGTCAGCATGGGCTCGATCAACCTGATCGCGGTAAAGGCCTTCGGTGAATTCGAGTTCTGGTTCGCCCTGATCAAGATCGTCACTATCATCGCCATGGTCATCGGCGGCGTCGGCATCATTGCCTTCGGGTTTGGCAACGACGGCGTGGCGCTGGGGATTTCCAACCTGTGGGCCCACGGCGGCTTCATGCCCAACGGCGTGACCGGGGTGCTGATGTCCCTGCAAATGGTCATGTTCGCCTACCTCGGTGTCGAGATGATCGGCCTGACCGCCGGTGAAGCGAAGAACCCGCAGAAGACCATTCCCGATGCGATCGGCTCGGTGTTCTGGCGCATTCTGCTGTTCTACGTCGGCGCGCTGTTCGTGATCCTGTCGATCTACCCGTGGAACGAAATCGGCACTCAAGGCAGCCCGTTCGTGATGACCTTCGAGCGTCTGGGCATCAAGACCGCCGCCGGCATCATCAACTTCGTGGTGATCACGGCGGCACTGTCGTCATGCAACGGCGGTATCTTCAGCACCGGGCGCATGCTCTACAGCCTGGCGCAGAACGGCCAGGCCCCCGCCGGATTCGCCAAGACCTCCAACGGCGTGCCACGCCGGGCGTTGCTGCTGTCGATTTTCGCCTTGTTGATCGGTGTGCTGCTCAACTACCTGGTGCCGGAGAAAGTCTTCGTCTGGGTGACGTCGATCGCCACCTTCGGCGCGATCTGGACCTGGGTCATGATCCTGCTGGCGCAACTGAAATTCCGCAAAGGTTTGAGCGCCAGCGAACGTGCCGGGCTGAAATACAAGATGTGGCTTTACCCGGTCAGCTCTTATTTCGCGCTGGCGTTCCTGGTGCTGGTGGTCGGCCTGATGGCGTACTTCCCGGACACCCGTGTGGCGCTGTATGTCGGGCCGGCGTTCCTGGTGCTGCTGACGGTGTTGTTCTACGTGTTCAAGTTGCAGCCGAGCGGTGAAACGCAGGGCGCGGTGCGTTCGGCGACTTGATGTAGGCGATAGCAAAAGCCAAAGATCGCAGCCTGCGGCAGCTCCTACACGGAAATGTATCCACCTTGTAGGAGCTGCCGCAGGCTGCGATCTTTTACCGTTTTACCGCCGGTCTGAAAGAGCGATACAAACCCAGAAGCAAGGCTCAAACCTGTATCACTCAGCAATCCCGCGCGGCAGTAACCGAGGCGCAGACATGAGGGCGAGCGCATTTCTCGAGCGAGAGCTCAGTCAGCGGCAAGTCGTGCTGTTCTTCCTGCTTGCCACCGCGCTGTACGTCCTGCCGCTGATCCTCGCTGACTTTCCTTACATCGACGACAACTGGCGTACGCTGGCCGCCGCTAATGCCTGGGCCGGGCAGGGCCGATTGTTTGCCGACTGGTTTTATCAGGCGCTGACGTTCACCGGGGCGGCACCGAACATCTATCCGTTACCCCTGTTGCTCGCCGTCGTGGCGATGAGTCTGGCGCTGACTCGGCTGACCGTTCACTACTTTGTCGAACCGACACTGGCCTGTTGCCTGGTCGCGTTGCCGCTCTGGTACAACCCGTTTCTGCTGCAGAACCTGTCCTATCAATACGACGGCCCGATCATGGCCTTGAGCATGGTCGCGGTGATTTACGCCATCACGTTCGACGCTTCATCGCGGGTACAGCGCTGGCTGGTACCGGCGGCGTTGCTGGCGCTGGCGATCGGGCTGTATCAGATCAGCCTCAATGTGTTTCTCGGTCTGTGTGGTGTCGAGTTGATCAGGGCTGTTCAGCGGCAAACGCAGTGGCCGCAGATCTTGCGGATGCTGGGCTGGAAGCTCGCACAAGCGGGCCTCGGCATCCTGATCTATAGCGTCACGGCTTATCCGTTCATGGAGACGTTGCGAAGAACGGATCTGCTGAACCCGGACACCCACCCGCTGTTGCAGATCGGTATCAATTTCTCTCGGGTGCTACAGAATGTTGCGCTGCTGTTTCACGGCGGCTACTCGTGGGTTTTCGCTGCACTGGTGTTGTGTGCATTCGCGGGCTGTCTGCGTCTGGTTCGGGGCCGCCAACGCCGTTGGCCAAGCCTGCTGCTGTGTTTGCTCACGCTGCCCGTTCTGATCTTGCTGGTGCCCGGAATCACCCTGCTGTTTCGGGATTTCAATGAAGGCGCGCGGACCCTGATGGGGTTCGGCGTGTTACTGCTGGGGCTGTTCTATCTGGCGCACGTTGCGCTGGCGTCCGGGCACCGCCGCTTGCCCTTGCTGCTGATCATTCCGCTGCTGGCGACACTCTCGCTGTCCTTCGCCTATGGCCGGGTGCTGAGCCTGCAGAAAACCTTTGCCAACAGCGCGCTGTACAGCCTGAGCCACGACATCGCCGCCCATCGTGAACTACGTGAAGCGAAACGGATTTACCTCTCAGTCAGCTACTCCGATCGCTGGCTGGCCAGTGCGGCCGGTTCATTCAAACAGCTGCCGGTGTTGCACTATTTGCTCAACGTCGACTACTTCATCCTCGCGGAAAATCTGCCGTCGGCGGGCATCACCAACGTGGTCGCCGAACGCGAGCGGCGCAACGCCACCCACGTCGGTTATCAGGGTTTTCCAGCGCTGGTGGACAGCCTGTATTACCGGATTTACCTGATTGGCGATTACGGTTTCATCGTCATGAAGGAACCGCCTCACGGCAGGTTGCTGCAGTGGTAACCCTGACCGTCCGTCGCAATCCATCCCGCACCTGTAATTTCTGACAGTAGACCACTCAAGCGCCTTGCCCTAGCTTCGAAAGTCAGCCGGACCAAGCCATGGCAAGGAACCGTAATGAAAGGATTTCCTGCGCTGACAGTGATTGGCATCGCTGATGCACTTATCCACTGGCAGATTTTTTTCGTCCTGTGCAGCGCCATCGGGTTGACCCAGGCAGCCAGTAACTTCGCCGCATTCTGCGTGGCGGCGTTCTCGTTTTACGTGAACCTGCTTTACACCTTCGACAGCAAGACATGGGTGCTCGGCTACGTGCTGTTTATCGCACTGCTGGGGGGCACAAGCTTCGGTATCGGCGCGATTGCCGATACGCGCGACTGGGGCGGGCTGCTGACGGTGACAGTGTTTACCGCGCTGAACCTGATGTTGGGGTACTGCTTTTTCCGGTTCGTGCTGTTTCGAGGACAACGGACATGAAACTCTGGGTAGCCGCACCTTTTTTCAAAGACGCGAATGTTTCAGTGCGGGCCGATCAGCTGGCTCTGGCGACAGTTCTGATTATCGCGCTGTGTGTGCGGTTCTACTCCATTACTGTCCCCGTGATCTGGTATGACGAGGCCTACAGTGTGCTGCTGGCTCGAGAAACGCCGGCGCGCATCTGGGCGTTGACCGCACTGGATGTGCATCCGCCGCTGTATTACGTGCTGCTGCATTACTGGGGCATGGCCTGGGGCGATTCTGCCGGGGCGGCACGGGGCTTGAGCGTGTTGGCGGACGTTGGCAGCGTGTTGCTCGGCATCCAGTTGATGCGTCTGGTGGCCACGCGGCGGGCGACCTGGATGGCGGCACTGTTGCTGGCGCTGCTGCCCGTTTCGGTGCGCTACAGCCAGGAAGTGCGGATGTACACCTTGCTCGGATTCTGGCTGATGGCCGCGACCGTGGCGCTGGTCTGCTGGGCGCGGACA
Source organism: Pseudomonas sp. Y5-11 (assembly GCF_022368695.1). NCBI lineage: Bacteria > Pseudomonadati > Pseudomonadota > Gammaproteobacteria > Pseudomonadales > Pseudomonadaceae > Pseudomonas > Pseudomonas sp. Y5-11. The sequence continues at coordinate 5,881,828 of NZ_CP058974.1, read as the reverse complement.
CCCGGGCAAAAACGCTGGCCGTGCCTGTACGTGTTGCTGATGAGCGCGGCGTTTTACACGCATTATTTCGCCGCGGGCTGCGTACTGGTGCACTGGCTGTTCTGGTGGCGGGCGCGAGCGGATCACGCCGCGAGCCTTTCACCCCGCGCGTGGTGCCTGGCCAACGCGGCGATTGTGCTGTTGTTTGTGCCGTGGCTGCCGAATCTGCTTGAACAGTTGTCCGCCGGTGTCGCGGCGTGGATCGAGCCTGTGACCGTGCAGGCTGCACTGGGGCTGCCCTGGCAATTCATGTTGATGGAGCCGCGCGTGGCACCCGCGTCGTGGTGGCGGCTGGCGCCTTCGCTGCTGATCGTGCTCTGCGCAACGCTGATCGTGGCGCAAGGCATCGGCGAACGGCGTTACCGGCCGTTGCTGCTCGGCTACTTTTTTATTCCGACGATCTCGCTGTTTGTCCTGGCGCTGTTCATGCCGCTGTTTCTTGCGCGCTATCTGGTGTTCGCGGCCCCCGGCATCCCCCTGCTTATCGCCGTGGCACTGGACTCGTTGGCACGCCGATACCCGCGCCCGGCCATGGCGCTGTTCGTGCTGGTGGTCGTCGGACAATGCTACGGTCTGGCGATGGTCTATCGCCAGGCCGATGGCATGAATGGCACCGAGATGCGCCGGGACTACCGGTTGGATGGGCTGGCCAGCCAGATCGAACGCGAGGCCCAGCCCGGCGATGACATCGTCCTCGACTCGCTGATTTCGTACTTGCCGTTTCTCTACTACAACACCAGCGCCATTGAGCCGCGGTTTCATGTGCGCACGGCGTTCCCGGCGTTCCTCGCCTCCTCGGTTGGCGGTGGCTACGCGCTGATCCCGCTCGCCAAGCGCTGGATCTATTTCCATGACCCGGCGCTGGTGCAATGCCGCCGGCACCGAGTCTGGTGGATACCGCTGGAATCGCCCGATCACTTCCGCACCCTGTTCAGCGGCGATTGGCAAACGCGGCAGACGCTGTGGAGCGGCTCGGCGGCGGCCTACCTGTTCAGCGTCAACACCGCGTCAGTCGCGACCGGTGGCCTTAAGCCGCAGCCACCTCCTGCGGCTCGAAACTGTCAGCCCGGGCCATCTGCCACATCCGCGAGTAGAACTCGCCATTGACCTCGCCCGTGAGCAACTCACCTGGCTTGAGAAACACATGCAGCTGCGAGAACAGCTTGATCTCGGTCGCCGACATGCGCCGCACCAGGTGCTTGGCCGACAGTTGTGATGGATGCTCAAGACCGGCCGCCGCCAACATTTCTGCCAGTGCCTTGAGCGTGTTGCGGTGGAAGTTGTAGACGCGCTGGGCCTTGTCCGGGACGACGAGGGCGCGTTGACGCAGGGCGTCCTGGGTGGCGACGCCGGTCGGGCATTTGTTGGTGTGGCAGCTTTGCGACTGGATGCAGCCGATGGCGAACATGAAGCCGCGCGCGGAGTTGGCCCAGTCGGCGCCGATGGCCAGCACGCTGGCGATGTCGAACGCGCTGACGATCTTGCCGCTGGCGCCGAGCTTGATCTTGTCGCGCAGGTTCAGGCCGACCAGCGTGTTATGCACGAACAGCAGGCCTTCGCGCATCGGCACGCCGATGTGGTCGGTGAACTCCACCGGCGCGGCACCGGTGCCGCCTTCCTTGCCGTCGACCACGATGAAGTCCGGCAGGATGCCGGTTTCCAGCATGGCTTTGGCGATACCCATGAACTCCCACGGATGCCCGAGGCAGAACTTGAAGCCCACCGGTTTGCCGCCGGACAGTTCGCGCAGTTGCTGGATGAACTGCATCATTTCGATCGGCGTGGAAAACGCGCTGTGGCGAGACGGCGAGATGCAGTCTTCGCCCATCAGGATGCCGCGGGTGTCGGCGATTTCCTGGGTAACTTTGTGCTTGGGCAGAATCCCGCCGTGGCCGGGTTTGGCGCCCTGGCTCATCTTGATTTCGATCATCCGCACCTGCGGATTCTGCGCCTGGGCGGCGAAGCGTTCCGGGTCGAAACGGCCATCGCTGGTACGGCAGCCGAAATAACCGCTGCCCAGTTCCCAGGTCAGGTCGCCGCCGTGTTCGCGGTGATACGGGCTGATGCTGCCTTCGCCGGTGTCGTGGGCGAAGTTGCCGAGTTTGGCGCCCTGGTTCAACGCGCGGATGGCGTTGGCGCTGAGCGAGCCGAAGCTCATCGCCGAAATGTTGAACACCGACGCCGAATACGGCTGCGTGCATTGCGGGCCGCCGACGGTGACGCGGAAACTGCTCGGGTCGCTCAATGGCGCCGGGCGCATCGAGTGGCCGATGAATTCGAAGCCCGATTGATAGACGTCGATCAGCGTGCCGAAGGGTTTGTCGGCGGTTTCGTTCTTCGCCCGCGAATAGACCAGCGAGCGCTGGGCGCGGGAGAAGGGCAGGGCGTCGCTGTCGGATTCAAGCAGGTACTGACGGATCTCCGGGCGGATGCCTTCGACCAGATAGCGGATGTTGCCCAGGATCGGGTAGTTGCGGCGTACCGCGTGCGGGCTCTGCAGCAGGTCGAACAGACCGAGCAGGCTCAGCACGCCGGTGACGGCGGTGATCGGCCACAGCCAGTCGTGTTCGAGAAAGGGCAGGCTGGCGAGGGTGAAGATCACGCAGACGGCAAAGAAGGCGTAGCGGCTCAGGAGTGACAGGCTCATACGGTTTCCCTGGTTCGGACTCAATGGTTTGCAAACCTGTGACAGCAGGCGGGCCTGTTGATGAGATTTATTGTGGTGAGGGGATTTATCCCCGATGGGTGGCGAAGCCGCCCCAAAACCATTCACTGCGGTGTAACTGAAAGACCGCATGCATAGACTTGGGGCTGCTGCGCAGCCCATCGGGGATGAATCCCCTCACCACAGCAAATCAACTCCCACAGGAAAGCATTTCCACGCGTTATCAGGCGTTCTGCGCCTGGAGAAAAATCGAAAACAGCTCCGACTGGGATTTGATCCCCAGCTTGCTGTACATGTGTTTCTTATGGACTTTCACGGTTTCTACGGAGATTTCCAGCTTACGGGCGATTTCTTTACTGGAGCAACCGCTGAGCATCAAACGCCCGACATCCAGTTCCCGGGCAGTCAGTTGCGCGCCCTTGAGTTGCTGCACCGATGCTTCCAGTTGCACCCGCCAGTCGGCCGGTGCAGGCGCGGCAGCGAGGGCCACGGTTTCGTTGATTTCGTACGGCAGGCGCTGGCGCAACAGACCCAGCACCCACGGCTGGATCAATGACAGCAAAGCGATCTGTTCGCCAGTGAAACGTTGTTCACTGCCCAGCGACAGGCACAGCGTGCGTTCGCCTTCGAGTTGGCAATTGAACTGGATTTCGTCGGCGACCACATTCAGACGAAAGTATCGCTGGTAATACTCGGTCAGCTCGAAATGCTCCGGTGCCACCTCCGACAGGCGATACAGCCCGGTGCGCGACTGCTCGCGGCAGGCGATGTAGAACGGATCGAGCAAGTACAACCCGCGCAGATAATCCTGAAACAGCGGGTCAGGGCTGCCGTCCTCGGCGGGGCATTCGGCGAACACTTGCGGGTGCTGATCGGCACTGAACAGCAACACCACCCAGCTATCGAACGCCACGTACTGGTCGAGCAGACGCACCAGTTGTGCCCAGAAATTCGGCTTGTCCAGCGCATCGATCAACTGCCCGACGGCGCGGTGCCAAGTGATGTCATCAAACGAAACGGTCATGAATCTACCCCTATCGGGTTACCCCGGCCGCGTGATTCCCTGCCGGTTGCTTGCTGCGCATACTGGCCCACAGACAGCCACCGGGCAATCTTTCAGCGCCCGGCCCTGACCCACAAGGACTCGCAATGAAAGTCGAACTCGCCCAACTGGCGGGCCGTGACAATGGCACCGCATACAACCTCGAACGCGCCCTCGCGGCGATTGCCGCGTGCGGTGCCGACACGCAACTGATCGTATTCCCGGAAACCCACTTGATGGGCTTCCCGACGGCCGACACCGTGGCACAGATCGCCGAGCCGCTGGATGGCCCGACCGTCCGCGCGGTACTGGCCGCTGCCCGCGAGCACAACATCGCCGTGGTGATCGGCATGGCTGAGAACGACAACGGTCGCTTCTACAACACCACGCTGCTGATCACCCCCGAAGGCATCGCCCTCAAATACCGCAAGACCCACCTTTGGGCGTCGGATCGCGGCGTGTTCGAGGCCGGCGACCGCTACGCCACCTGCGAGTGGAACGGTGTGCGCGTCGGCTTGCTGATCTGCTACGACATCGAGTTCCCGGAGTCCGCCCGCGCACTGGCGCAACTGGGCGCCGAGTTGCTGATCGTGACCAACGGCAACATGGACCCGTACGCCCCGACTCACCGCACCGCGATCATGGCCCGTGCTCAGGAAAACCAGGCGTTTGCGCTGATGGTCAATCGTGTCGAGGCCGGGGATGACGGCTTGATGTTTGCCGGCGGCAGTGCGCTGGTCGATCCGCTGGGGACGTTGCTGTTCGAGGCGGGGCGCGAAGAAGGGACGTTCAGCGTCGAACTGGATTTCGACCGGTTGCAGGTCGCGCGCCAGGATTACCGCTATCTGGATGATCAGCGGTTGAAGCTGCCGGGGGAGGTGGTGGAGCACGCGTGCGGACGGCGTGAGTTGCTGATTCCTGCGTGCTGATCGGGATTCTGTGTCGGTCGGACTGACGCCTTCGCGGGCAAGCCCGCTCCCACATTGACCGCGTCCCCCTGTGGGAGCGAGCTTGCTCGCGAAGAGGCCAGCCCAGACCACACAACTGCTTGATCCAAAAAACAACAAAGCCACACCCGAAACATTCGCCGAACTCGGCTCTGCCATAAATCCAATAACATTCGGAGTAAGTCGCCCATGGCTCGTTTGCAACGCACCCTGTCATTAGGGTCGGTGGTGCTGTTCGGCATCGCCTACATGACGCCGATCATTGTCCTCGGCACCTTTGGCATCCTCGCGCAATCCACCGCCGGCATGGTCCCGGCCGCGTACCTGGCAGCACTGGTGGCGATGTTCTTCACCGCCATGAGTTACGGGCGCATGGCCGCCGCGTTCCCGCTTGCCGGTTCCGCCTACAGCTACGTGCGCAAGGCGATCAGCCCCAGGCTCGGCTTCATCGCCGGTTGGGCGGTGTTGCTCGATTACCTGTTTCTGCCGATGGCGATCTGGCTGATCGGCGCGGCGTACCTCGCTTCGGCATTCCCGTCGATCCCGCAGTGGATCTGGGTACTGGCGTTCATCGGCATCACCAGCGCAATCAACATCGTTGGCCTGAAACTGGCCAATGGCATCAATGCCTTGCTGATGCTGGTGCAATTTCTGGTGCTGATCGCCTTCGTCGCGCTGTGTGTGCACTACGTCGGCGGTGATGCGCGCACGCCGTTGTGGTCGATCAAACCGTTCTTCAACGGTGACATGCAAATGCCGCTGATCATGAGCGGCGCGGCGATTGCCTGTTATTCGTTCCTCGGCTTCGACGCGGTTAGTACGCTGACCGAAGAAACCCGCGACCCACGCCGCACCATTCCACGGGCGATCATGTTGATCACCTTGATCGGCGGGCTGATCTTCGTCGGTGTGTCGTACTTCGTGCAGATCGCCCACCCATCGTTCCAGTTCGACAGCGTCGACTCGGCGGCCTATGAAATCGCACGCAACATCGGCGGCGACCTGTTCGTCTCGATCTTCCTCATCGGCCTGATCGTCGGCCAGTTCGCTTCGGGGCTGTCGGCCCAGGCCAGCGGTTCGCGCTTGCTGTTTGCCATGGGGCGCGATGGCGTGTTGCCCAAGTCGTTTTTCGGCACCTTGCATGCGCGCTTCGGCACGCCGGTCAACAGCATCCTGCTGTGTGCGGTCGTGGCATTGCTGGCGCTGAAACTCGATGTGACCACCTCAACCTCGTTCATCAACTTCGGTGCGTTCCTGGCGTTCAGCCTGGTCAACCTGTCGGTGATTTTTCATTACTGGATCGGTGGAGAGAAAAAAGGCCCGCGTGAGCTGGTGCTGTTTCTGATCTTTCCGTTCATCGGGCTGCTGGCGGACGTGTGGCTGATGGTCAGCCTTGATCATCTGGCGGTGTATCTGGGCTTGAGCTGGCTGGCGATTGGCGTGGTGTATCTGGCGGTGCTCACTGGCGGCTTTCGGCGGCAGCCGCCGGAGATGGATTTTCAGGAAGCGACGTAAGATCTCCAACAGTGACTTTGCTCGGTAACGGCAAGCATGTGATGCTTGCCGTTTTTGCGCCAAAGGCTTGTCTTACATGTCGAATTTTTCCACTGAAATGCCCGCCGTGATCCGCATCGCCGCTGCGCTGTTGCTCAACCCTCAAGGCCAGACCCTGCTGGTGCGCAAGCGTGGCACCACGGCGTTCATGCAACCGGGCGGCAAGATCGAAGCGCACGAGTTGCCGGTGCACGCGCTGGCCCGCGAGCTGGAAGAAGAACTCGGGCTGACGATCGATCCGGCGCAGGCGTCTTTTCTCGGCCAGTTCTCGGCGCCGGCCGCCAACGAGCCGGGGTTTGTGGTGCAGGCGGAGATTTTTCAGCTGACAATCGACGCCGATGTGACGCCCGCTGCCGAAATCGAGGAAGTGCTCTGGGTCGATCCGGTCAGTGATCCTGCTGTCGTTCTGGCGCCATTGACACGCGACCTGATCCTGCCGTTTTATCGCCACTCGCTGACCGCGATCGCCTGATCCCCCACGCACAGGATGTCCACCATGATCCCGCTTCAAGACCTGTTGATCTTCGCCGCCGCCGCGTTGTTGATGGTACTGACGCCGGGGCCGAACATGATTTACCTGATCTCGCGTTCGATCTGTCAGGGACGCAAGGCCGGGGTTACGTCGTTGCTCGGTGTGGTGGGTGGTTTCTTCGTGCACATGTTTGCCGCGGCTGCCGGTTTGAGCGCGGTGTTTCTCGCGGTGCCGATGGCCTACGAGGTGCTGAAGTGGGCTGGTGCGCTGTATTTGTTGTGGTTGGCCTGGCAAGCGCTCAAACCCGGTGCGCGCTCGCCGTTCGAGGCGCAGCAATTGCCCCCGGACTCGTCGCGCAAACTGATCACCATGGGCTTTCTCACCAGTGCGTTGAACCCGAAGATTGCGGTGTTCTACCTCTCAGTGTTTCCACAATTCATCAGCCCCGAACACGGCTCGGTATTCACCCAGAGTATCCTCCTCGGCCTGACCCAGATCAGCGTCAGTTTCAGCGTCAATCTGTTGATCGCGCTGTTTGCGGCAGGCATTGCTTCCTGGTTCGTGCGCAACCCGACATGGCTGGCGCTGCAGCGTTATTTCATGGGGTTTGTACTCGCCGGTCTGGCGGTGCGCCTGATGCTTGAACAACGCAGGACCGCCTGAGCATGTGGATCGAACGCCTCGACGCCAGCCATGCGCTGGCTTATCGCGAGCTGATGCTCGAAGCCTACGACCGCCATCCGCAGGCCTTCACCTCCAGCGTGCGCGAGCGCGCGGTGATGCCGCTGAGCTGGTGGGAAGCGCGGCTGACCAGCAAGCTGGATGTGGTGCTCGGTGCGTTCGAGGCAGGCACACTGGCCGGCATCGTCGGCCTGGCGTTCGAACCGCGAGAGAAGGCCCGCCACAAGTCGACCTTGTTCGGCCTGTACGTCTCAGCCGATTTTCGCCAGCACGGCCTGGGCCATCAGCTGGTCGAGGCTGCCATCGCTGAAGCCCAAACCCATCCCGAACTGAAAGTCCTCCAGCTCACCGTCACCGCCGGCAACGACGCCGCGTTCAACCTGTACCAGCGCTGCGGCTTCATCCAGTTCGGCCTGGAGCCATTGGCGGTGCGGGTGGGTGAAGACTACTTCGACAAGATTCACATGTGGCGCGAACTCTGATGCCACACTGAACCGGCGCTCACAAGTGGATGTGAATCAACGCACCGCACTGACCCCATCCAGCGTCGAGAACGAGGTGTCCTTGGCGGTCAGCAGGAAATCGCGCATGTACGGCGCATCGAGCATGTCGGCGCGGATCGCCGCGTACAGCGTGGCAAACAGACCTTTCTCGCCCAGGCGCTTGGCTTTCACATAGCCGCGCGAGCTGTATTCGTGCAGTGCCCAGTGCGGCATGCCGCACACGCCACGGCCGCTGGCGACCAGTTGCATCATCATCACCGACAGCTCAGAGGTGCGAACCTGCGCCGGTTCGATGTCGGCCGGTTCGAGGAAGCGGGTGAAGATGTCCAGCCGGTCGCGTTCCACCGGGTAGGTGATCAGCGTTTCAGCCAGCAGGTCCTCGGGAACGATGTACGGTTTGCTCGCCAGTGGATGCTGGTTCGCCACTGCGAGCATCGCTTCGTAAGTGAACAGCGGCACGTAGGTGATGCCGGCGATGTCCAGCGGATCGGAAGTCACCACCAGATCCAGGTCACCGCGGGCCAGCGCTGGCAGCGGGGCGAAGGCGAAACCCGAGGCGAGGTCGAGTTCGACTTCCGGCCAGGCGTCACGGAACTGGTCGATGGTCGGCATCAGCCACTGGAAACAGCTGTGGCATTCGATCGCCATGTGCAGGCGTCCAGCGGTGCCGCCGGCCAGACGACTGATGTCGCGCTCGGCGGCGCGCAACAGCGGCAGGGTCGCGTCGGCCAGTTGCAGCAGGCGCAGACCGGCGCTGGTGAAGCGTACCGGTTTGGTCTTGCGCACGAACAACGGCATGCCCATGCGCTCCTCCAGTTCCTTGAACTGGTGCGACAGCGCCGATTGGGTCAGGTGCAGACGGTCGGCGGCATCGACCAGACTGTCGGCCTCGCGCAGGGCATGCAGGGTTTTCAGATGACGGATTTCAAGCACGGCTGGCCCCATGAGGAAAACTTGTGACAAATTCAAAGGCGGTGAGTTTGTCTCATGTTGACAGTGCTGTCGACCATTCGAGCAGAAGCGGGGCATCGCCATGCCCCGCTGCTTTTTGCCCTAGAGCTCTGCGAAATGCCGGATACCCAGCGGTTTACCGATATCGCCGCGCCAGATCGCCTCGACCTGTGCACCACTGGCGGCCTGAACCTGCTGCCATTGCAGGCCGAGGTTGCGTTGCTCCGGCAATTTCAGGTGCGCCTTGACGAAGTCAGCGAACGGCACCTTGTCCGAGGTGTAGTGAAAGTGCGCGTACCACAGCGTGCGCGGCGGCGAGGAGGTGAGGTCGCGCACGGCGTATTCCTGAAGGAAATCCTTGCGCCCGTCAGCCCTTTTGCCCAGTGCCCGCAGCGGACCTTCGCGGCGGATGTCCACCACTTGCTGTTGCAGCAGATAATCCAGATAGCCTTCGGTGGGCGTCTTGCTGCGCAGTGACTGATCAATGCGCAGCGTACGACCGGTACGGCGCAGTTCGCGGGCCTTGTCGTGCAGTTGCAGTACCACCGGTTCGGTCGGCGACAGTCGCTCGATGGCCTGGGCACGGATGCTCAACTCCGTCGCTTCGCTGTTGAACATGTGTTCCAGATCTACCGGCAGCATGTCCTGGCGGGCATAGCCCTGCACCTTGTTGCTGTAGGCCGGAACAGCTGCCAGACGTCTGCGCGCTTCGACCAGCAGCGGCTGAACGTCAGTCGGCAACGTTGCTGCCGTCGGGGCGGTGCGCACTTGCAGATGGTATTTGCCACTGGAGCGCGGCAGCCAGGTTTCGCGGAACCCGTCGATGCCTTCGATGGTGATGCGTTTTTCCCGGGTGCCGGCGTCGATGCTTTCCGTGCCGATCAGCAACTGGTTGTCCTCGGTTTCGAACAGTTGCTTGCCGCCAGGCTCTTTCGGCTTGATTGGCGCACGGTGCCTGATCGCGTGCCGCGCCTGCGCTTCGACCTGGGTCAGCCCCTCGAGGAACAAGCCGACCTGTTCCAGATCCAGATGCTGTGCATAACCCAGCATCCAGGCGTTGAGCTGACGACGAAAACCGGCATAGATCTGCAGGCAATCTTCGAGGATCCGATTGTGCTGGACCACGCTGGCGCTGACCTCTGGCAGGTGATGCTGGGTCAGCAACGCGCGCCCGACCTTGACCCGGGCGTCTTTGAGCTGGGTATGGAAATACGCCCAGGACAGGTCAGTGACCGCGTCGTAGCGGGTAATGATTTCCAGCAGATGCGCAGTCCTCAGGTAGTGATGGGTGTTGTCTCCCAGGTTGCGGTTGATAGCGGCCATGTCCTTCGCCATCCGGGCTTTCTGCGCGCGGTTGCTGATGCGGTTGTTCCACAGTCTGGCCTGCTCGGTGATCGCGTGCAGTTGATCGAACTCCTTGAGGAAATCCTCGCGCACCCGCTTGCGCCGGGCCATGAGTGTGATATGGACAGCGGTCTGGTCGGAGGGGACAGCATCGGACTCGGCGACCAGTGCGTCGATCCGGTTCAAGTGCTCCAGCAAGCGATCGCGGGCAACGGTGACGCGCTGCACGGCGCGGTCGACCACGATCCAGGCGCAGCGGCTCTGGATGGCTTCAATCTGCAGACGTTTGCGGCCGTGGCTCAGGGGCAGCAATTCGACAAGGTTGTCGTATTGGGCGATCGCGACGTCGATATCATTCAGGCAGGCTGCGTCAACGGCTGTCTGTAGAGGCTTGCGCCCGGCAAGATCGAGGTTCTGGTAGTTTTCCAGCAACTGGTTGGTGGCGCGGGTCTGAGCATCGAGGCGGCGGGTGTAGTTGTCGGCGGTGTTGGTCAGGGTCATTTGCCGGCGCAGTTGCCGATCGGTCCACCAGCGCGGTAACCACTGGCGGATCGGTGCAGGCCAAAGCGGTTCCAGGCCGTCGGCCAGATGTCCGAGTACCGCGCCGCCGCCAGCACCGCCACCGTCCATTACAGTGCCATGCACCGCATAGTGAGTGTTCCACTGGCCGCTGTCGTCGAGGGCGATCGGTTGTTTGTAGCTGCGCAGCCGTGTGCCGTAAAGCCTCCAGCCACGCGGCAGATCGCTGAGCTGAACCCGATAGATGCGCCCCTGACGAACAATGAAGTCGCCATCGGCGTGACGATAGACGTTGCGATAGACACCGTGGGTGGCCGGGTGCAGGCCGGCCAGGGAAATGTCGGATTCGTACTCGTAACCCTTGAAGCGGTCGAGCCATTGCCGGGCCCGTTGCCAGGACGACGACACCGTGGCGAATCCGCCCAGGGCCGTGCGTTGTCGCTGACGGGTGACCAGACGTGCTGCTGCGGGGGCCGAGACGGTTCCGGGCAGCACATCCATTGCCGCGTCGATCAGTGACAGCAGCACCGCCTCCACTTCCGCAAGACCATGCCCGAGCTCGCCGCGCAAGAACGCCGCGACGGCCAGATTGGCGCTGTTCCAGGCGTCATACAGGGCCACCGCCGTACCCACGAACGGTACCATGCCGATGGCCATTTTCAGGTAGTTGAACAATGCCCCGGATTTCAGTGCGCAGCGTTCCAGATACAACGCATCGTTGGAACGCGAACTGCTGCGATGGGCCTCCAGCAACCGGCCCATGTGCACGTTCAATAGATGAATGGCCAGCGATGTGGTCGCCGGCCAGGCCATTCCGACGCCGATCAGGGCATCGAACTTGCGCAATTGCGCCTGGTTGATGCGACTGACATGGCTGGCGAAATCGCCGCCCACGGCACGCCCGGCCAGGTAATTGACCATGTTGCTGTCCACACAACGCCTGAACAGATCCACCCGTGCCTGCTCCAGCGATTCGTACTGCCGCAGGAAGAGGGCGTCGGTGCTGTCAGGCAGGTAGAGCAGGGTCAGGCCACTGTTTTGCTCGACAATGAACGTCAGCCCGGCGAGCGTGCTCGGTCCCTGATGCGCGGTGTCTTCGCCACCGACCGTCAGGTGCACCGGCCGCAGCGCGATGCGTTGTCCATCAACGGCATACGCCTGGGGTGAAGTCGCATCAATGGCAACCTGCAACACGGCATGGCCGGCACTGTCGATGTGCCGTTGCAGCAGGGCGCATTCACCTTGCAACCGGAGCATCAGCCGCCACGGTTCGCTCAGGCATTCGCGGCGCCAGGCCTGCTGAAACGCAGGTTCTGTCGACGCGCCGAAAAACACCTGGCGAATCTGTTCTTCGTAACGTCCGGGCAGATCGAGCTCTGTCACCAGTTTGCGCAAGTAGACCGGGTTGAGCCCGGCCTCGACACGCTGCCGATCGGTTTCGTCCTCGGCGCTGATCCTGGCCTGCATGAACGACAGACGCCACCACATGGCCTGATCGATGTTGTGCTGTGCCAGTTGTTCGAGGGCGAGATCGCTGCGCTTGTCGCTCGCGGTCAGGACAGTGCGTTGCGGCGTGCCAGACGCGGCGCCTTCCATCACGGTTTTTTGCCAGACCGTCGAGTCGGGCAGATCGAGGCTCACGCTCACGCTTTGTTTGAGTGCGAAGTCCGTGCGCAAGCGGGCATCGATGCGTTTTTCGGCGAAGGCCTGACGCGACGGCAACTCCCGTTCGAGCAACGCATTGGCGCGATGCATGGCGCCGAGGTAGTGGCTGATCAGCGCTTTGAGCGTGGTACGGTGCGCCGCGTCGAGGTTGTCGAGCCACTCGGGCAGGCTGCCGGCCAGCGCAGCGCTGCGATCTTGCGCCTGACGTTCGGCAAATGCCCGTTCGCGGGCCTGCGCGATCGGCACGGTCAGGCGTGGCAAGTGTTGTTCGCGCAGCTTCTCCATCTCGGCCTGGCGCGCGTCGGCACGGCCGGGCAGCGGGTTGTCGCGCAGGATCTGTGCGGCCTGTTGTTCGCATTGATAGAGCTGCTGATCGAGTGACCAGGCGAGCGGGTCATCGGTCAGTGGTGTCAGGTGCAGGGCCAGCCCGCCGTCGTGGGGCGAGCGTTTGAACACGTTCTGCTCCAGTGCCGCACGCGAAGCAAAACGTTGCAGGCCGCCGAACTCGCCGGGCCAGTAAAGCAGCAGGCTGTCGGTGGAACCGGGGGCCAGCGCTGCCGGGGGGGCGATGATCAGTACACCTGGCAGCTCCTCGACGGCGCTGATGTTGTCATCTGAAGTGGCCAACGATATGCAGGCGATGACCCCCTCCGTTGGCGGCAGGTGGTGTCCCGGTGCGTCCAGCATTGCGATGACTCGCCGATATTCGGCGACGGACAGTTGCTCCAGCGTCCGTTGCAGTTCGACCTCCGCGCGCAGTCCTGCCATGCGGGCCTGCAGCAGGGCCTGGTAATACTCGTTCGAGCGGCGGCGTAATTCGAGCAGGGTCAGCGGAGTGGGGCTGTCGAGCAGGGCCGATGCCGCGTCATGACTGGCCTGCTGAGCCTCGCTCAAGGCGTCGAGTCGTTGTGCCAGTTGTTGACGCTGCGGACTGTTCGGCTCGGCGTCGCCAAACAAGCGGTCAAGCGCACGCTGTTCAAGCGCCAGCGTCTGCCGGCGCAGATCCAGGGGAATGTCGGCCACCAGCAAGCCGAAGGGCGCAACTTCATCGATGCTTGGTCCGGCGCTCTCCGGCTGGGCGGGCGTGATGGGGAAAAACCTGTCGAGTGCGATCCCGTTGTCGCCAGTGACGGGCGAACCCGACAGCAGTGGTTCAACGCCGCGCTTGAGCGGATCACTACCGAATTCGATGAAGTCCAGCGAGGAGACTTGCAGTCGCTCCGGTTGCTGATCCGTCAGCCAGCGCTCAAGGTCGGCTTGTTTTTCGAAGCGGAGCAACGGTTGTGGGTGCGCGGGCAGGTAAAGCAGCAGCGTTTCCTCCAGCTGGAGCAGCAACGTGCCGTACAGGCGCAGCCGGCTTTTATCGAGACGATTGAGTACCGGTTGCGCGACCCGCAGATCCGCCGCGACCTGGCTCGACGGGGTGAGAAGCGGCTCAAGCCTGTGGCGTTGTGAGGTGTCGAGCCTGCCTTCGGCAGTCGCCCATTGAAGTGCAGCCTCGAAATGCTGGTGATAGAGGCTCAGGGCGTACTCACGCCGCGACTGCGCAGTGCCGGGCGCGCGGGCACTCCACCAGGCGCTTTCGGGTTGGCCGGGATGCCGGGCCATGAGATCCAGCCATTGCCGGTGACAGTCGTTCAAGCGCGCCGTGGCCAACAGGTGAAGATGCTGATCGACGTTGGGTTGTAGCCGCTGATCAAGGCCGAAGTCGGCTGGTACAAGGGGAGGCGAATGGGTCATGCGACAGGGCTCCAGAGGGCATGCGGTCCGGGTAATTCCGGTTTTCATGCCTATTAGAGGCGCGCTGTCACGAGCCCATGCGGTACATGGTTATCGCTGGGTAATGGTTTTGTTGCTGAGGATGTACAGACCGTTACGGCCTGATTCGTTGTCGGAGAATGACCGCTCGGCAAACTTCATCAAACTGTCACGCAACTGTGGCAGCGCGCTTGAACAAACTTCATCAGACTCGCGCTCTGGGGTTCTGCGTTTCGGTGTTTCTTCATGCGTTTATTTTTTCTGTTGGCCGCGCTGTTGTTCGGCCTGCCGTCGATGGCGGCTTCGCGTTGTGACGTCAATGTACCGACTGAACGGGTCGATCTGGCCCAGGTGAGCCTGGCGTACCAGAGCATCGGCCGTGCTTCGGATCCGGCGCTGTTGCTGGTCATGGGTTTGGGCGGCCAGTTGATTCACTGGCCGGACGAGGTGCTGGTTGCGCTCTGTCAGCAGGGTTTTCGGGTGATCCGCTATGACAACCGCGATGTCGGTCTGTCGACCTGGCGGCAGGCCCCGGCCGAGGCGAACCTGACCTTTGAAGTGCTGCGCTACAAGCTCGGATTGCCGGTGTCGGCACCGTACTCGCTGAGCGACATGGCCGACGACGCGCTGGGTTTGATGGACGCGCTGCACATCGAGCAGTTTCACGTCCTGGGTGCCAGCATGGGCGGGATGATCGCCCAGCACTTGGCGGCGATGGCGCCACAACGGGTGGAAAGCCTGACACTGATCATGACCAGTTCCGGCGCCGAAGGTTTGCCGGCACCGAGTGCGGCGCTGGTGCAACTGCTGGCGCGGCGTGGCGCGCCGAATCGCGAAGTGGCGCTGGAACAGCAGGCCGATCTGCTGGCAGCGCTTGGCAGCCCGGCCGTCGCGGATGACCGGCAGGCGTTGCTGCATCAGGCAGCGGTGGCCTACGACCGGGCGTTCAACCCGGAAGGCGTGAAGCGCCAGATCATGGCGATCCTCGCCGAACCGAGCCGGGTGACGTTGCTCAATCAACTGCGGGTGCCGACCCTGGTGGTGCACGGCACGGCGGATCCGCTGTTGCCGGTGATGCACGGCGTGCATCTGGCGGCGCATATTCGTGGCAGTCAGTTGAAGCTGATTCCGGGGCTGGCCCATCGTTTTCAGGAAGCGTTCAAGGCACCGTTGCTGGCGGCGGTGTTGCCGTATTTGCAAGCGCATCGTGAAGACACTTCGCACTGGGCGCAGATCGAACCGGCGGCGAGCGGCAACCTGCTGTAGCTGAGGTTTTAAGGGTGTTGATTCGGGCCTCTTCGCGAGCAAGCCCGCACACAAATTGGCAGGCATTCTCTGTAGGAACTGCCGAAGGCTGCGATCTTTTGCTTTTGAAGATCAAAAGATCGCAGCCTTCGGCAGCTCCTACAGGTGTATCTTTCGGACTTCTGTCCGCGAGGTGTGTGATGAGTTCCGCTTTGAAAATCGATTTTGTCAGCGACGTTTCCTGCCCGTGGTGCATCGTCGGTTTGAATGGCTTGTTGCAGGCGCTGGAGATTCTGCGCGATGAAGTGCAGGCCGAGATTCATTTCCAGCCGTTCGAGCTGAACCCGAAGATGGGCCCGGACGGGCAGAACATCACCGAACACATCAGCGAAAAGTACGGTTCGACCCCGGAGCAGTCACAGAAAAACCGCGAAGCGATTCGTGCCCGTGGCGCCGAGGTCGGGTTCGCCTTTCGTACCGATGGCAACAGCCGCATCTACAACACCTTCGATGCTCATCGTCTGTTGCATTGGGCCGGCATTGAGGGGGTGCAGTTGCCGTTGAAGCAAGCGCTGTTCAAAGCCTATTTCACGGATGGCGGTAATCCGTCCGATCATGCGCAACTGGCGCAGATTGCCGAAAGCGTGGGGCTGGATCGACAGCGTGCCGAAGCGATTCTGGCCAGCGACGAATTTGCCGATGAAGTGCGCGAAGAAGAGCAACTGTGGCTGCAACGCGGCGTGAGCTCAGTGCCGACCGTGGTGTTCAACGGTCAGTACGCGGTGACGGGCGGGCAACCGGTGGACACCTTTGTCGGAGCGATCCGGCAGATCATGAGCGAAACCCGGGGCGGCACCGTCAACAACTGAATGCCAATTCGGGGCACCGTCAACAACTGAATGCCAATTCGGGGCACCGTCAACAACTGAATACCAACCCTGTAGGAGCTGCCGCAGGCTGCGATCTTTGCCTTTAAAGAGCAGGATCAAAAGATCGCAGCCTGCGGCAGCTCCTACAGGGATCAAGTGTGCAGGCGCACCCACACCGAGACCAATACGCTGGCGGCAATCAACCACGCGACAACCGCCACCGCCAGTGACGCCTCCAGGCGCATGCGGTCAACCATCACGTACAGCGTCGCCAGATAGATGAAGTACGGAATGATCGACCACATGCCGAACACGATGGTCGCCTTCAGATCATCGACCGAACGGCCCTTGCCGACGATGTAGTGGGCAATCAGCGCAAAGGTCGGAAACAGCGGCACCAGCCCGGCGATGTAATAGTTTCGGGTCTTCGACAGCGCGGCGAGAATCACCACCACTGCTGCGCCGAGGGCGGCTTTGAGAATCAGATCCATCAGTGACTCAACCCGTATTTTTTCACTTTGTCGAACAGCGTGGTCTTGGCCATGCCCAGCTCCAGACTGGCTTGAGTCAGGTTGCCGCCGCTGCGTTGCAAGGCATCGTTGAGCAGGTTGCGCTCGAAGGCTTCCACCGCTTCGGCGAACGCCAGCCCCTGACCGCCGCTGCTGGCGCCGGACTTCTTGAACGCCGGCAGGCCGAGGGCAAAGCGCTCGGCGACGTTACGCAGTTCGCGCACGTTGCCCGGCCAGTCGTGGCTCATCAGGTTCGACAGGGTCTGGTTGTCCAGCTCAGGCAACGCGCGGTCGAAGCGCAGCGCCGACTGCTGGGTGAAGTGTTCGAACAGTTGCAGGATGTCCTCACGGCGCTCGCGTAGCGGCGGCAGTTCCAGCGTCACCACGTTGAGGCGGTAGTACAAGTCGCTGCGAAACTCGCCGGCCTTGCTCGCTTGGTCGAGGTCGGATTTGGTCGCCGCAATCACCCGGCAATCCACCGCGACGCTCTGGTTCGAGCCGAGGCGTTCGAGGGTGCGTTCCTGCAATACACGCAGCAGTTTGATCTGCAACGGCAGCGGCATGCTTTCCACTTCATCGAGGAACAGCGTGCCGCCGTCGGCGTGTTCGATCTTGCCGATACGCCGTTTGCCGGCACCGGTGAAGGCGTTGGCTTCGTGGCCGAAAATCTCGCTTTCGAACAGGTTCTCCGGCAGGCCGCCACAGTTCAGCGCGACGAATTGCTTGGTGTGGCGGCGACTGAAATCGTGCAGGCAGCGCGCGACCAGTTCCTTGCCGGTGCCGGTCTCGCCTTCGATCAATACGTTGGCCGAGGTGTCGGCGACGTTGGCGATCAGCTCGCGCAGGTTCTGCATCGCGGGGGAACGACCGATGATCCGGCCTTCGAGGGAGTCGCGTTCGGCCAGTTGCCGACGCAGCGACGAGACTTCGCGGGCGAGGCTGCGTTGCTCCAGTGCGCGGCGGGCGACGTCGACCAGACGCTCCGGCGAGAACGGTTTCTCCATGAAATCGTAGGCGCCTTTCTGCATCGCACCGACCGCCATGGAAATATCACCATGACCGGTGATCAGCACCACCGGCAGACTGCGGTCGCGTTGCTTGAGGCGGGTCAGCAGCTCCAGGCCATCGATGCCCGGCAGGCGGATGTCGCTGATGACGATGCCGGCGAAGTTGTCGCCGACCTGCTCCAGCGCTTCTTCGGCACTGCCGACACCGATGCAGGGAATGTCTTCCAGGGTCAGTGCCTGCTGGCAGCCGAGCAGCACATGGGGGTCGTCTTCGACGATCAGCACACTAAGGTCGTGGTTCATATTGGCTCGGCAGGAGTAGGGCTTACCAACGGTAAACTGAGGACGAAGGTGGTGCCACCGCTGGCCGGATGTTCGACACCCAGGTGCCCGCCGGTGGCGGCAGCGAGGCTCGCGGAGAGGGTCAGGCCGAGGCCCAGGCCCTGTTCGCCGGGTTTGGTGGTGAAGAACGGTTCGAACAGATGCTTGCGCGCCTCGGCATCGACGCCGTGGCCGTTGTCGCGCACCCGCAGACGATATTTGCCGTTGAATTCTTCACCCTCCAGCCACAGTTCCGGCTGCGGCTGCGCCTGCATGGCGTCGAGGGCATTGCCGATCAGGTTGACCAGAATCTGTTCGAGGCGGGTCTGGTCGATCTGCACTTGCACGTCGATGAATTGCCGATGCAGTTGCAGTGACGCGCTCTCGACCCTGGCACCCAGCACCTGCAGCGCGGCGTCCACCGCTTTGCCGAGACTGGCCTGGCCCTTGTCGTCCCCGCGTCGGGCGAACGAGCGCAGGCTGGCAGTGATTCGGCCCATGCGGTCGATCAGGTCATTGATGGTCTTGAGGTTGGTGCTGGCGACGTCGAGCTGGCCGCGTTCGAGGAATCGAATGGTGTTGCCGGACAGGGTGCGCATCGCGGCCAGCGGCTGGTTCAATTCGTGGGCGATGCTGGTCGACATCTGGCCGATGGCCGCGAGTTTGCCGGCCTGCACCAGTTCGTCCTGAGCGCGGCGCAGGGTTTCTTCGGCTTGCCGTCGTTCGCGGATCTGGCTCTTGAGGCGCTCGTTGCTGGCGCGCAGGTCGCCGGTGCGTTCGGTGATCCGTCGCTCGAGTTGACTGTTGGCTTCCTGCAAGGCTTCGCGGGCGGCGAGGCGGGTGGCGATGACCTTGCGCCGCTCGTTCCAGGCAATCAGCAAAAACGCCACCAGAGCGAACGCCACGGCCACCAGAATGCCTTGGTTGATCGCTTCGCGGCGCAGGTCCTGCAACGGCGTGAGCAAAGTGAAATTCCACGGTGTGTCGCTCAGTGGCCGGGTCTGGGCCAGATAGCTGATGCTGTCGTCATCGGCGCTCACTTCGCTGTTGGCAGGGAAGGTCAGTTTCTCCACGCCTTCGGCCAGGGTTTCGCGGGCCAGTGGTTGCAGTTCGTTGAGCGGGAACCAGTAATACTGCAGGCTGCGGGCGAGCTTCTCTTTGGTTTCATCGCTCAGCGGGACCACCGATTTCAGGCGCCGCGCCGGATCGCTGGAAAGAATGATGATGCCGTTCTCGTCGCTGACGAAGGCTTCCAGACGGGCGCGCTGCCAGCGTTCTTCCAGGGCTTCGAGACGCACTTTGACCACGGCGACGCCGATGATCTTGCCGTGCTCTTCCAGGCCGTGGGCCAGGTAGTAACCGGGTTCGCCGCTGGTGCTGCCGATGCCGTAGAAACGTCCGGGCTCGCCGCGCACGGCTTTCTGGAAATAGGCGCGGAACGACAGGTCTTCACCGAGGTAACTGTCGACGTCGCGCCAGTTGCTGGTGGCCATCACGCGGCCGGTGGTGTCCATGACATAGATGGCCCGACTGCGGCTGCGCCGGTTCAGGCCTTCAAGGTAAGCATTGACCGTTTGCCGGTGTTCCGGGGTTGGATCGGCCAGCAATTGCGGGACGCTGGTTTCCAGTTCCAGCAGGCTGGGCAGGTAGGTGTATTTGCTGATCTCGCTCTCGACGGTGCGCGCGTGCAGTTCAAGCTGACGCTGGCCGTTTTCGCTGAGGCTGCGGATGCCGAAATGTTCACTGGTCCAGAAACCGGCGTAACCCAGTCCGATCATCAGCACGATGATCAGCGGCGGCAGAAACAGATGGCGAATCAGACGAGGCTTCACGGCAAGTGATGGCGGCGCTGCGCGATAGAGATTGGGGTCGCATTTCATCACAGTTGCCTTGGGTCAACCAGCATGGTTAAAGCATCCTGGTTTGTTCGAGCGCGGAACCTGTGGCGAGGGGATTTATCCCCGATCGGCTGCGAAGCAGTCGTCAAACCGGCAGATGCGGTTCGAGTTTGAAATGCTGGGGCCGCTTCGCGGCCCATCGGGGATAAATCCCCTCGCCACAAAGCTCCCTCGCCACAGAGTTCAGTGTGTTGCTTTTAGTGCTGCAGGATTTTCTCGAGGAAATGCTGCGCGCGTTCGGAGCGGGCGCTGATGTCGCCGAAAAACTCCTCTTTCGGGCAGTCTTCGATGATCTTGCCGGCATCCATGAAAATCACCCGGTCAGCCACTTTGCGGGCGAAACCCATTTCGTGGGTCACGCACATCATGGTCATGCCTTCCTGGGCCAGTTGCACCATCACGTCGAGCACTTCGTTGACCATTTCCGGATCGAGCGCCGAGGTCGGTTCGTCGAACAGCATGACGATCGGGTCCATCGCCAGCGCGCGGGCGATCGCCACACGCTGCTGCTGACCGCCGGACAGTTGCCCCGGGTGCTTGTGGGCATGCGCCGACAGGCCAACGCGTTCCAGCAGTTGCAGACCTTTTTTGGTCGCTTCTTCCTTGCTGCGGCCCAATACCTTGATCTGCGCAATGGTCAGGTTTTCGGTGATGGTCAGGTGCGGGAACAGCTCGAAATGCTGGAACACCATGCCGACGCGCGAGCGCAGTTTCGGCAGGTTGGTCTTCGGGTCGGCAATCGAGGTGCCATCGACGACGATGTCGCCTTTCTGGAACGGCTCCAGCGCGTTGACGCATTTGATCAGGGTCGACTTGCCCGAGCCCGACGGGCCGCAGACCACGATCACTTCGCCTTTCTTGACCTCGGTGCTGCAATCAGTCAGCACCTGGAAGTCGCCATACCACTTGTTGATGTTCTTGATGGAGATCATACGGCAAACCTTTTTTGCAGACGCTTGACCAGCAGCGAGGCGGAAAAGCTGATGATGAAGTAAACGACACCGGCAAAGATCAGGAACTCGTTGGAACGACCGATGATGTCGCCGCTGGAGCGGGCGGAGTTGAGGAAGTCCACCAGGCCCACGGTGTAGACCAGCGAGGTGTCCTGGAACAGGATGATCGACTGTTGCAGCAGCAACGGGGTCATCTTGCGGAACGCCTGGGGCAGGATGATCAGACGCATGGTCTGGCCATAGGTCATGCCCATCGCTTGTGCGGCGGCCATCTGGCCTTTGGGGATCGACTGCACGCCGGCACGGACGATTTCACAGAAGTACGCGGCTTCGAACATCATGAAGGCCACGACGCAGGACGTGAACGCGCCGATCGGGGTGTCTTCGCCGGTGATCCAGCGCAGCACGAACGGTACCGCCAGGTAGAACCAGGTGATCACCAGCAGCAGCGGGATCGAGCGGAAATAGTTCACATAGGCGCCGGCCACGCGAGACAGCAGTTTGCTGGACGACAGGCGCATCAGCGCGAGGATCGTACCGAGCACGATGCCGCCGACCACGCCCATGAGCATGAGCTTCAAGGTCATGAGCATGCCGTTCCACAGGCCCGGGATCGCGGGGATGATGCCGCTGAAATCGAAGTCCATTATTTACCCCCCACGGAGATCAGGCCGGGCACCGCGACTTTCTTCTCGACCATGCGCATCAGCAGCATCAGGCTCATGTTCAGGGTGAAGTAGATCAGCGTGGCCAGGGTGAACGCTTCAAACAGGTTGGCCGAGAATTCGGCGGTCTGTTTGGTTTGCGCCAGCAGTTCCATCAGGCCGATCAGGGACGCCACGGAGGAGTTCTTGAAGACGTTGAGGAATTCCGAGGTCAGCGGCGGAATGATGATGCGGTAGGCCTGGGGCAGCAGCACGTTCCAGTAGATCTGCGGCAGCTTGAAACCCATGGCGCGGGCGGCGGATTCCTGGCCCCGCGGCAGCGCCTGGATACCGGTGCGCACTTGCTCGCAGACCCGGGCGGCGGTGAACAGGCCCAGGCACACGACGACGCTCAGGTAGGCCGAGGTGGTCGGGTTCAGATCCTGTTTGTACCAGTCCTGCAGGTTCTGCGGCAGCAGGTCGGGCACCAGGAAGTACCAGATGAACAGCTGAACCAGCAGCGGCACGTTGCGAAACAGCTCGACGTAGCACGTCGCGATGCTCGACACGAGGCGGCTCGGCACGGTGCGCATGACCCCCAGAATGGAGCCCAGCAGCAAAGCGATGATCCAGGCCACGACGGCGATGGCAATGGTCCAGCCCAGACCGGAAATGAACCAGTCGAGATATGTCTCGCTGCCCACGCCGGTGGACTTGAAGAACACGCCCCAGTCCCAGTTGTAATTCATTAGGGTCTCCCCTCGAAATCGATCGATGTACAAGCACCCGCTTGGGGAAGATCCTTTCCCGTCCGACGTTGAACGTCGGGCACACGCGATCGGCTCGAAAACCGCCAGGTCGAGTGTTCCACTGTAAAACCAGCAGGTAACAGACGCCTGAGGGAGGGTGGCTCCCTCAGGGGATAAGGTTAGTCAGGAATCAGATTTTTACGTCAGGCGCCGGCTTGTCGCTCGGGTTGGCGATCAGTTCCTTGACCTTGTCGCTCATCGGGAAGTTGAGGTTCAGGCCCTTTGGCGGAATCGCGGTTTCGAACCACTTCTTGTAGATCTCGTTGATCTTGCCGGATTTGTACAGGCCGACGATGGCGTCATCCACAGCCTTCTTGAAGGCCGGGTCGTCTTTGCGAACCATGCACGCGTAGGCTTCGAACGATTGCGGAGTACCGGTGATGACCCAGTCGTCCGGCTTCTTGGCCTTGGCTTCTTCGCCGGCCAGCAGGGCGTCGTCCATCATGAAGGCAACGGCGCGGCCGCTTTCCAGCATGTTGAAGGATTCGCCGTGGTCCTTGGCGGAGATGATGTTCATGCCCATCTGCTTGTCGGCGTTCATCGCTTTGATGATGCGCTCGGACGTGGTGCCAGCGGTGGTCACGACGTTTTTGCCCTTGAGATCGGCGAAGTCTTTGTAGGACGGGTTGCCATCCTTGTCTTTCTTGACCAGCAGACGAGTGCCGATTTCGAAGATGTTGACGGTGAAGTCGACCTGTTGGGCGCGTTCGGCGTTGTTGGTAGTAGAGCCGCACTCGATATCCGCGGTGCCGTTCTGGATCAGCGGGATACGGGTTTGCGAGGTCACCAGGTTGTACTTGACCTGCAGGTCTGGCTTGTTCAGGTCTTTTTTCAGGGCTTCAACGATGGCCACTTGAATGTCGTGGGAGTAGCCCACTGGCTTGCCGGAAGCATCCGCGATGTAGGAAAACGGGATGGAGCTGTCGCGGTGAGCGAGGGTGATGGTGCCGGAATCGTTGATTTTCTTCAGGGTGCCGGTGAGTTCGGCGGCGAAAACTGGTGTGCTGATCAGAGCGGCCGCAATGGCTGCGCCCAGGATAGGGGAAACGATGCGCATCAAATTTTCCTCGAATTGTTTTTTTTATGGAGCCAGTTCGTCGGCCCTTTTGTGCTTCGAATGCCTGACGGCTCCTGAAGTGTTGGCACGGCAGGCATTCGTCGAGAGAGTGTAGAGCATGAGTCGTGCCAGACCAGTCGATAGTGGCTAATGGCTTGATTTATAAGGTGATTAAAGTTTCGTGTCGGTGTTTTTCGATGAAACTGATCCGGTTATCCGAATTGACCGGGAGGTCGCGTTCGGAAATCCGAACGATCTTTAATCGCTGCTCTCGTATAGATGATCGCTCGAACCCGCATAACCTTGTAGCGAGGGGATTTATCCCCGATAGGTCGCGAAGCGGCCTTCTTCAGCGCAAAGGCGAGGACCGCTTCGCAGTCCATCGGGGATAAATCCCCTCGCCACAGGGTTAGTGGCAGACAAAGTAAGTCACGCAGCAAAAAGCCCCTGAATCTC
Organism: Pseudomonas sp. Y5-11; assembly: GCF_022368695.1. NCBI lineage: Bacteria > Pseudomonadati > Pseudomonadota > Gammaproteobacteria > Pseudomonadales > Pseudomonadaceae > Pseudomonas > Pseudomonas sp. Y5-11. The sequence continues at coordinate 5,857,920 of NZ_CP058974.1, read as the reverse complement.
GAGATTCAGGGGCTTTCGTTTAAGCGAGGTTCAATTCACGCCGCTTCAGTCTTGCGGTTCTGCTCGACCTTGCCCAGGTAGGCCGCCAGTTTCTCCTGCTCGGCCGGGGTGGTGAACAGGCCCAGTTTGCTGCGACGCCACAGAATATCGTGCGCCGTGGTCGCCCATTCTTCGCTGCACAGGTAGTCAACCTCACGGGTATAGAGCCCGCCGCCGAGGTGTTCGCCCATGTCGGCCAGCGTTTCCACGCCTTCGAGCATGCGCCAGGTGCGGCTGCCGTAGGTGGTGGCCCAGCGGCGGGCGATTTCGCTCGGGACGAAGTCGAACTTGTCGCGGATCTGTGCGCTCAAGGCTTGCGGGGTGGTCATGTCTTCACCGCCGGGCAGGGTCGCGGCAGCGGTCCAGCTTGGGCGCATCTGGGTAAAGTACGGCATCAACTGGGCCATCGCCGACTCTGCGAGCTTGCGGTAGGTGGTCAGCTTGCCGCCGAACACCGACAGCAGCGGTGCCTCTTCACCGCCGCCAGACAGGGCCAGGGTGTAGTCGCGGGTCACGGCCGACGGGTTGTCGGATTCGTCATTGCACAGCGGGCGCACGCCCGAGTAGCTGTGCTGGATGTCGTCGCGACTGATCTGCTTCTTGAAGTGGGCGTTGACCACTTTCAGCAGGTAATCGGTTTCGCCGTCGGTGATTGCAACTTTCGCCGGATCGCCGGTGTACTCACGGTCGGTGGTGCCGATCAGAGTGAAGTGGTTCAGGTACGGAATGGTGAAAACGATGCGCTGATCTTCGTTTTGCAGGATATGCGCGTGATCGCCTTCGTACAGCTTCGGCACAATGATGTGGCTGCCCTGAATCAGGCGAATGCCGTACGGCGACTCCATTTTCAGGTCGTCACGGATGAACTTGGCGACCCATGGACCGGCGGCGTTCACCAGCGCTTTGGCGGTGATCGAAAACAGGCTGCCATCGGCGCGTTCCAGGTTCAGGTGCCACAGGCCCTTGGCGCGGCGGGCGCTGACACAACGGGTCTGGGTGTGAATGTGCGCGCCGTGTTCACGGGCAGCCATCGCATTCAACACAACGAGGCGGGCGTCATCGACCCAGCAGTCGGAGTATTCGAAGCCTTTCTTGATTTCGCTTTTCAGTGCGCTGTCGGCGCCGAACTTCAGGCTTTTCGAACCTGGCAGCTTTTCGCGCTTGCCGAGGTTGTCATAAAGGAACAGGCCCGCGCGGATCATCCACGCCGGACGCAGGTGCGGGCGATGCGGCAGCACAAATCGCATCGGCTTGACGATGTGTGGCGCCTTGGCCAGCAGCACTTCGCGCTCGGCCAGTGCTTCACGCACCAGACGAAATTCGTAATGTTCGAGGTAGCGCAGGCCACCGTGGATCAGCTTGCTGCTGGCCGACGAAGTGTGGCTGGCCAGGTCATCCTTTTCGCAAAGGAACACCGAAAGACCGCGACCGGCGGCATCCGCTGCAATCCCCACGCCATTGATCCCGCCGCCAATCACGGCAACATCGTAAATCTCGGCAATCGGGGGCGTACGCAAGGTAGAGGTGGACATCGGCTGGCCTCGGGCTCTTTTGATTTTCTGTCTTTGAAATCGAACATAAATGTTCATTTGCGAAAATGGTAGCCCATAAAGACGCGCGCAGCCAGTCGCCTTCGATTGAAAAAACTCATCGAAGGGCGGCTAAGAGAAAATTTTCGAACATTATTGAGGCAGGGATGCTCTCTGTGGCGAGGGGATTTATCCCCGATGGGCCGCGTAGCGGCCCCTCAATGTTGGATATCAGGCACACCGCATTGGGTGGTTTTGGGACTGCTTCGCAGCCCATCGGGGATAAATCCCCTCGCCACAGGGGAATGTCGACGGGGTTAAACGACTTCCAGACGAATCTTGTGCTGGCTCAGCAACTGCGCCAGCGCCGGCACGGGTTGCTGATCGGTCACCAGGCAGTCAATCAGGCTGATCGGACCGAGGCGGATCATCGCGTTACGCCCGAACTTGCTGGAGTCCGCCGCCAGAATCACCTGCCGCGCGTTGGCGATGATCGCTTGCGACACGCGCACTTCCTGATAATCGAAGTCGAGCAGGCTGCCGTCTTCGTCGATGCCGCTGATGCCCACCAGCGCAAAATCGACCTTGAACTGATTGATGAAATCCACGCTCGCCTGACCCACCACGCCGCCGTCACGGCGCACGTTGCCGCCGGTCAGCAGCACATCGAAATCATCCTTGGCACTGAGCATCGAGGCGACGTGCAGGTTGTTGGTGATGATCTTCAGATGGTTGTGATTGAGCAGGGCGCGGGCAATCGATTCGGTGGTGGTGCCGATGTTGATGAACAGCGAAGCGTGATCGGGGATCTGCGCGGCGATGGCTTCGCCGATGCGTTGTTTTTCGTCGCGCATCTGATCGGCGCGCATCGCATAGGCGGTGTTTTCGACGCTGGAATCGTAGGCCGCGCCGCCATGGTAGCGACGCAACAGATTGGCTTCCGCGAGCTGATTGATGTCGCGGCGGATGGTTTGCGGGGTGACAACGAACAGCGTGGCCATTTCCTCGATGCTCACATAGCCGCGTTCGCGGACCAGCTCGAGGATTTGCTGCTGACGGGGAGGCAGATTCATGGGGCTTCCTTTGGGCTGCCGTGCAAAATTTGCCCATGATGACGCAGGAATCTCCTCCCGACCAGTTTCCAAACAACGTGAAAGCTACTGCGCTCGGCAATCCTGCGTTAAAAACAGGCTCGGACTGCTCATTTACAAACCCGTAAACTCCGCGTCCTCGCCTGTTTTTGCCTTGTCTTGCCTTCGCTCGCTACGCTTTCACGCTGTTTGGACAGCTTAAGTCAGTCCTCAGACTGGCTTATTCAGCGTCTTCACGCGCCCAGTCACGGGTGCGGCTGACGGCTTTTTTCCAGCCTTTGTACAGTTTCTCTTTCTCGACTTCGTCCAGGCTCGGTTCGAACTCGCGCTCGATTACCGCTTTGCCGCGCAGTTCTTCCAGGCTGCCCCAGAAACCGCACGCCAGACCGGCCAGATACGCCGCGCCCAGTGCCGTGGTTTCGCGCATTTGCGGGCGCTCGACCTGGGTGCCGAGGATGTCGGCCTGGAACTGCATGAGGAAGTTGTTCGCCACCGCGCCGCCGTCCACGCGCAAGGCCTTGAGGCGTTCACCGGAGTCCTGTTGCATGGCGTCGAGCACATCGCGGGTCTGGTAGGCGATCGATTCCAGCGCGGCGCGGATGATGTGATCCACGCGTACGCCGCGCGTCAGGCCGAACAGTGCGCCACGGGCATACGGGTCCCAGTAGGGAGCGCCCAGACCGGTGAACGCCGGTACCAGGTACACGCCGTTGCTGTCCTTCACTTTATTGGCGAAGTATTCGGTGTCATGAGCGTCGTTGACGATCTTCAGTTCATCGCGCAGCCACTGCACGGTCGAGCCACCGTTGAAGACTGCGCCTTCCAGGGCGTAAGCCACTTCACCACGCGGGCCGCAAGCGATGGTGGTGAGCATGCCGTGCTGCGATTTCACCGCTTTGTCGCCGGTGTTCATCAGCAGGAAGCAGCCAGTGCCGTAGGTGTTTTTTGCCTGGCCCGGCTCGACGCACATCTGGCCGAACAGTGCCGCTTGCTGGTCACCGGCGATCCCGCCGATGGCGATCCCGCTTTTGGTGCGACCATAGATTTCCGAAGACGCTTTCACTTCCGGAAGCATCTCGCGCGGGATGTCGAGGATTTCCAGCATCTTCGAATCCCACTCCAGCGAGTGGATGTTGAAGAGCATGGTGCGCGAGGCGTTGGTGTAGTCGGTGACGTGCACTTTGCCGCCGGTGAATTTCCAGATCAGCCAGCTGTCGACGGTGCCGAACAGCAGTTCGCCGTTGCGCGCACGTTCGCGGCTGCCTTCGACGTTGTCGAGGATCCACTTCAGTTTGGTGCCGGAGAAGTACGGGTCGGTGACCAGACCGGTGTTGTCGCGGATGTAGTCTTCATGGCCATCGCGCTTGAGCTGCTGGCAGATCTCGGTGCTGCGGCGGCACTGCCAGACGATGGCGTTGTACACCGGACGGCCAGTGGTCTTGTCCCAGACCACGGTGGTTTCACGCTGGTTGGTGATACCGATGGCGGCGACTTGATCGTGATGCAGACCGGCCTGGGCCAGCGCTTCGACCATCACCGCGCTCTGGGTGGCAAAGATTTCCATCGGATCGTGTTCGACCCAACCGGCTTGCGGGTAATGCTGGGCGAATTCGCGCTGGGCGGTGCAGACCACGTTCGCGTCGCGGTCGAAGATGATCGCGCGGGAGCTGGTCGTACCCTGATCGAGGGCAATGATGTAGTTCTTATTCTGAATGTCGGTCATGTCGATTGCCTTGGACGAAATAAGGGAGAGTGGGCCGTGGCGCGGGTTCTGAATGGGCAGGAACCCGCGCCGACTGTTTCAAGAAGTTCTTGGTTTGCCGTCAATGGCCGGTTCTGCATCCTTTGTAGCAGGTGTGGCGCCGGTCAGGTGACGGGCAATGAGCCCGCGATACCCGGCAGCGCCGAGGCAGGCACCGACAATCGGTGCAAAAATCGGTATCAGGAAGTACGGAATATCGCGGCCGCCAGTGAAGGAAATTTCACCCCAGCCGGCGAAGAAAGTCATCAGTTTCGGACCGAAGTCACGTGCCGGGTTCATCGCAAAACCGGTCAGCGGGCCCATCGAACTGCCGATCACGGCAATCAGCAAACCGATCAGCAGCGGGGCCATCGGGCCTTTCGGCAGGCCGTTGTTGTCGTCGGTCAGGGCCATGATCACGCCCATCAGGATCGCGGTGATGATCATCTCGACCAGGAACGCCTGGGCGGTGGACAGCACTGGATTGGGGAACGTCGAGAACACCGAGGCCAATTCGAGGCTGGCGGCGGTGCCACGCACCATGTGGTGAGTTTGTTCGTAATCGAAGAATAGATTGCTGTACAGCGTGTAAACCAACAGCGCGCCGCAGAAGGCGCCAGCGATCTGCGACAGGATATAGAACGGCAGTTTGCGCTTTTCGAAGTCGGCGAAAATGCTCAGGGCGATACTCACGGCAGGGTTCAGGTGCGCGCCGGAAACGCCGGCGGTCAGGTAGATCGCCATGCTCACGCCGACGCCCCAGATGATGCTGATTTCCCACAGGCCGAAGCTGGCACCCGCGACTTTGAGCGCGGCGACACAGCCGGTGCCGAAAAAGATCAGAAGTGCAGTCCCCAGAAACTCGGCCAGGCATTGGCCGGAAAGCGATGGTTGCTGTAAAGCAGTTGTCATTGAAAACCTCGGTTTTTGTTGTTGTCTGGCGCGTTTGCCGTCAGGGCAAGGCGCGATTTTCCCCGAGGCAGGATCCCCATCCTGTTCCCGGTTTACTGCTGGGTGCTGCGGTGACGATAATTCTTACATTATTCAGATTCGAAAAAATATAGACAAGAAACAAACCTGTCAAAGGTCGAAAGTGAACCATCGGTCACAATTCAACTATCAACCTGCTGAATGGTCCTGCCGATGGCGGCGGCGATAGCCTGGCGGCTCACGCGCAAAGCCCGGAAAACGGGGCTTGCGCTAGAGCCTTTTGCGCTGTGATGACCTAGAATCCGGCGCAGGATTTTTCTGTTGATGCCGAGCCTGGAGCTGCCATGACCCCTGCGTTGGACTTGTTGAAAAAAGTTCGTGCCGAACATCGCGTGCACAGTTACGAACATGACCCAAAGGCCGCGTCCTACGGGCTGGAGGCCGCAGAGAAACTGGCGCTGGAGCCGGCGCAGGTGTTCAAGACGTTGCTCGCTGCCAGCGAAAAAGGTGAATTGCTGGTGGCGGTGGTACCGGTCGTCGGAAGCCTTGATCTCAAGGGGCTGGCACACGCGGCGGGCGTGAAGAAAGTCGAAATGGCTGACCCGGCTGCGGCGCAACGCTCCACCGGTTACCTGCTGGGCGGGATCAGTCCGCTGGGGCAGAAGAAGCGTCTGCGCACCTTCATCGATAACTCGGCTCAGGGTTTTGCGACTATTTATGTCAGTGCTGGCCGACGCGGCCTGGAGGTCGAGTTGGCGCCCGCCGTACTCGCCGAGCACACCCAGGGCAAATTTGCCGACATCGGTCGGGTGTAACGCTGAATTCTGTATGAAGAAAATTGGCCGGTTCTGTCACTGGCGCTGATCCGGCCCGCGCCGCATGCTCTGCCCACGGACTTAGGGAGAAGGTTATGCAGCTTGAGTTTCATCAGGTCGACGCGTTCAGTGATCGACCGTTCAGTGGCAATCCGGCGATGGTGTATCGGCTCGACGCATGGCTTGCGGATGAGTTGATGCAGAAGATCGCCGCCGAACACAATCTGGCGGAAACCGCGTTCGTGGTGCGTGAAGGCGCCGCGTGGCACATCCGCTGGTTCACTCCGACCACCGAAGTGCCGTTGTGCGGGCATGCGACGCTGGCGAGTGCCTACGTGTTGTTCGAGGTCTACAAAGAAAACGTCGAGCGTCTGGATTTCACCTGCAAGTCCGGGCCGTTGAGCGTCAGCCGCGAAGGCGATCGCCTGTGGCTGGACTTTCCGTCGATCGTGCCATCAGCGATTGGCGTGACGCTGGATGTCGAGCGGGCGCTGGGTGTCGAGGCGGTGGATGTGCTCGGTTCCAACGAGTTGTTCGTGGTACTGGAGTCGGAGCAGGCAGTGCTCGACTGCAAACCGGACATGGTCGCGCTGGCGAAACTGCCGTGGCTTGGCGCCATCGTGACAGCGCGCGGCAATCAGCATGATTTTGTCTCGCGTTATTTCGCCCCGGCAATCGGCATCAACGAAGATCCGGTGACCGGCTCGACGCATTGCAGCCTGATTCCGTATTGGTCGAAACGTCTGGGCAAGTCCAGTTTGACCGCGTGCCAGCGTTCGGCGCGGGGCGGGGAGTTGTTCTGTCGGCTGGAGGGAGATCGGGTGAAGATCGGCGGCAATGCGACGCTGGTTGCCAGCGGCACGCTGATCCTCGGTTAACGCAAAACTTTGTTGGAGTGAGCCTTTGTAGTGAGGGGATTTATCCCCGATGGGCTGAGCAGCAGCCCCAAACCATTACTTGCACAGTGCCAGGCACTCTGCGGTGCAGGCTAAAGGGCCGCTTCGCGCCCCATCGGGGATAAATCCCCTCACCACAAAAAACCTCCACACTCCGATGTTCTGTTTGATCAGAGGGCGGTGCTGTAGCGGCGGACGCCGTTTTCCACTGCCGGGATTTGTGCGGCGGTGCTGCCCGATGCCTGGAACAGGACCAGGTGTTCTGCAGCAACCCGGATCCCGACATCTGCGCCCACCTGATGGTCGGCATGGCTGGGGAAGATCGATTCCAGCTGCGCGCCGGTCGGCAGTTGCAGGCGATACAGGGTCGAGGCACCGAGGAAGGTCTTGCCGACAATGCGTGCTTTCAACGCGCTCTCCGGCGCATAAACGATGTCATCCGGACGCAGCAACACATCCACCGCGCCGCCCACTGGCCAGGTATAGGCCCGGTTGCCGCGCAGTTCGCCGAGTTCGGTCTGCACCGATTCCGGGCTGCCGAGCTGGCCGCGAATGAAATAACCCTGACCAATGAAACTGGCCACAAACGGCGTCGCCGGCTCGTGGTAGAGATTGTAGGGTGTGTCCCACTGTTCCAGCCGACCTTCCTTGAATACGCCAACGTGATCGCTCACGGCGAAGGCTTCTTCCTGGTCGTGGGTCACCAGAATTGCACTGGTGCCACGGGCCTTGAGAATGTCGCGCACTTCGTGGCTAAGCTTGCGCCGCAGTTCGCCATCGAGGTTGGAGAACGGTTCGTCGAGCAGCAGCAGTTGCGGTTCCGGCGCCAGGGCGCGGGCGAGGGCGACGCGTTGTTGCTGGCCGCCGGAGAGCTCGTGCGGGAAGCGTTTGCCGAGGTTCTTCAGGTTGACCAGTTCCAGCAGCTCTTCGGTAACGCGCGCCTTGTTCGGGTGCTTGCGGATGCCGAAGGCGATGTTGTCCGCGACGCTGAGGTGCGGGAACAGTGCGTAGTCCTGGAACACCATGCCGATTCGGCGTTTCTCCGGGGCCAGAGTGAAACCGGCGCTGGAAATGGTTTCGCCGCCCAGAGTGATTTCCCCTTCGTGCACCGGTTCAAAACCGGCAATCGCGCGCAGGGTGGTGGTCTTGCCGCAGCCGGACGAGCCGAGCAGGCAGCCGATGTCGCCGGCGTTGAGGTGCAGATTGAGGTTCTGCACCACGCGTTGATCTTGGTAGCCGCAAGCGAGGTTGCGCAGGTTCAGCAGTAATTCATGACTCATGCGTGGTGATATGCCGGTTCGACGAGGAACTCGAGCAGGGCCTTCTGTGCGTGGAGACGGTTTTCTGCCTGATCCCAGGCAACGGAGCGCGGGTCATCGAGCAGGTCGAGGCTGATTTCTTCACCGCGGTGCGCTGGCAGGCAGTGCATGAACAGCACATCTTCAGCCGCCAGATCGAGCAGGGCGCGGGTCACCTGGAACGGTGCAAACAGCTTCAGGCGCTTGGCAGTTTCCTCTTCCTGACCCATCGAAGTCCAGACGTCAGTGCTCACCAGGTGCGCACCGCGCACGGCGTCTTGCGGATCACGGACGATGGTCACGCGATCGCCGGCGCGGGCGACGAACTCAGGATTGGGCTCGTAGCCTTGCGGGCAGGCAACGCGCAACTGGAAGTCGAACTGGATCGCCGCTTCTATATAGCTGTTGCACATGTTGTTGCCGTCGCCGATCCACGCCACGGTCTTGCCCTGAATCGAGCCACGGTGTTCGAGGAAGGTCTGCATGTCGGCCAGCAACTGGCACGGGTGCAGGTCATCGGACAGGCCGTTGATCACCGGCACGCGCGAGTTGGCGGCGAATTCGGTCAGGGTGCTGTGGGCAAAGGTACGGATCATCACCGCATCGAGCATGCTCGACATGACGATGGCGCAGTCGCCAATCGGTTCGCCACGGCCCAGTTGGGTGTCACGCGGCGACAGGAAGATCGCCTGGCCACCGAGCTGGATCATGCCGGCCTCGAAGGAGATCCGGGTACGGGTCGAGGATTTCTCGAAGATCATCCCCAGGACGCGGTTTTTCAGCGGCTCGAACAGTACGCCGCGGTTACGCAGGTCCTTGAGCTCAACGCCTCGACGGATCACGCTGACCAGCTCTTCGGGCGTGCAATCCATCAGGGAGAGAAAGTGCCTTGCGCTCATCATTGACTACCTTTTTGTTACAAACCGCAGATGCTCAAAGCCTTGTTTAACGGAACAACGGGCGAGACCTGCGGCGTAAGCCGCACGGGGCGACGAAATAGGGGAAGGCGCGATATTGACACTAAATGTCGCGTTACGCCAATAGGCTACGGATTTTGCGGGACTCGGAGGATGTTTCGTATCTTGCTGGCGGACATATGAAGACCGGTTCAAGGCCGCAGCGAGGCTCTTTGTACACCGGCCTTGCAGGGCTTGGCAATCGAGTGTGGCGGGGATCGAGTCGCCTGAGTCGGTTTACGACCGTGGCGCCATGCCATCACTTGGTCGGATGCTCGGACTGAAACATTTGCTAAAGCAAAGTGCTGGGTTATAAATAAGTTTCGAGCGACGCAGGAAGCCTCCGCATGGAATCGAAAGAAAAACTGTTAATGGAACTGCTGGGTCACACGGCTCGCTCATTGACCCATCTCACCGCGTCGGTGACTTCAATGTCCTTCGAACTGCTGCGCAGCGAAGACGAAGTGGTCAAGACCGCCGGCCGTCACATGATCGATCGCATGGCGACCATCAGTGCCGGGCTCGACGAGCACTGGCGACTGATCGGCGAACTCACCGGCGTGCACGTCGCCCACGAGCAGATCGAAACCATTCAGGAAATTCAGCTGGCCGCGCCGCCGCAGCTGCCGTCGAATTGATCATGGCGGCTTATCGGCTCGCCTGATAACCGTCGATTCACAGGACAAACGTCGCTGGCGCAGGATCTGCGCGGGGGCCATAGTTTTGTTCCCGCAGGCATGCCCGTTGCCTGCCCAGAACAAGACAGAGACTGGCCATGACCAAGACTCTCCATCACCGTGCCTGCCACCTGTGTGAAGCCATTTGCGGCCTGACCATCGAGACCACCGAAACCGATGGCAACGTTGCGATCACCTCGATCAAGGGTGACGCGCTCGACACCTTCAGTCGCGGGCACATCTGCCCCAAGGCCGTGGCCCTGCAAGACATCCAGAATGACCCCGATCGCCTGCGTCAGCCGATGCGCCGGGTCGGCAGCGAATGGCTGCCGATCGAGTGGGACGAGGCCTTTGCACTGGTGGCCGAGCGTCTGGCGGCGATTCAGGAGCGTCACGGGCAGAATGCGGTGGCGGTCTACCAGGGCAACCCGAGCGTGCACAACTATGGGCTGATGACTCACAGCAACTACTTTCTCGGCTTGCTGAAGACGCGCAATCGCTTCTCGGCGACTTCGGTCGATCAGTTGCCGCATCACCTGAGCAGTTACCTGATGTACGGCCATGGCTTGCTGCTGCCGATCCCGGACATCGATCACACCGATTTCATGTTGATCCTCGGCGGCAACCCGCTGGCGTCCAACGGCAGCATCATGACCGTGCCGGATGTCGAGAAACGCCTGAAGGCGATTCAGGCCCGCGGCGGCAAAGTGGTGGTGGTCGATCCACGGCGCAGCGAAACGGCGGCCATCGCCGATCAGCACCTGTTCGTGCGGCCTGGTGGCGACGCGGCGCTTTTGTTCGGGGTGCTCAACACCTTGTTCAGCGAAGGCCTGACCCGTGACAGCCACTTGCCGGTTGATGGCCTTGATGAAGTGCGCGCAGCCGTCGCAACCTTCACTGCCGAAGCCATGAGTCCGCTGTGTGCGGTGCCGGCCGAGCAGATCCGCCAACTGGCGCGGGATTTCGCTGCCGCCCCGAGTGCGGTGTGCTACGGGCGTATGGGCGTTTCGACCCAGGCGTTCGGCACCTTGTGTCATTGGGTGGTGCAGTTGATCAATCTGGTCACCGGCAACCTTGACCGGGTGGGCGGCGCGTTGTGCACCGAGCCGGCGGTGGATCTGGTGGCGTCGACCTCGGGCGGGCATTTCAACAAATGGCAGAGCCGGGTGTCCGGACGGCCCGAATACGGCGGCGAGCTGCCGGTGTCGGCGCTGGCCGAAGAGATGCTCACTGAAGGCGAAGGGCAGATCCGCGCGCTGATCACGGTGGCCGGCAATCCGGTGTTGTCGACGCCCAACGGCCGGCAACTGGAGCAGGCGCTGGACGGTCTGGAGTTCATGCTCAGCATCGACCTGTACATCAACGAAACCACGCGTTACGCCGACCTGATCCTGCCGTCGACCTCGGCGCTGGAGAACGATCACTACGACACTACGTTCAACCTGTTCGCGGTGCGCAACGTCACTCGCTTCAACCGGGCGATTCTCGCCAAACCAGAGGGAGCGTTGCACGATTGGGAGATCTTCGTCGGCCTGGCCAAAGCCTTTGCCGAAAAGACCGGCAAGGAACTGAAACCGACCCTGCCGCCGGCGAAGATGATCGATATGGGCCTGCGCATGGGACTGTATGGCGATACGTCCGATCGGAAGCTGTCGTTGGCGACATTGTTCGATCATCCGCACGGGATTGATCTTGGGGCGTTGAGACCGAATCTTGCCGCCCGCCTCAAGACGCCAGATCAACGGGTGCAGGCTGCGCCGCCGGAGATCCTCGCTGATCTCGCACGCTTTGCGGCCTTGCAGGCGCCGGCAGCCGATGAGCTGTTGATGATCGGCCGGCGCCATGTGCGCAGCAACAATTCGTGGATGCACAATTACCATCGTCTGGTGAAGGGCAAGCCGCGTCATCAACTGCTGATGCACCCCGACGATCTGGCCAGTCGCGGACTCGACGACGGGCAATTGGTGCGCGTCAGTTCGCGGGTCGGACAGATCGAAGTGGAGGTACTCGGCAGCCTGGACATGATGAAAGGCGTGGTCAGCCTGCCCCATGGCTGGGGGCACGCGCGCCCGGGCGTGCAGATGGCGATTGCCAGTGGTCAGCCGGGGTCGAGCGCCAACGACCTGACCGATGAATGCCAGCTCGACGAGCTGTCGGGCAACGCGGCGCTCAATGGCGTACCGGTGACGGTGGTGGCGGCTTGAATATGCCTGTCGGGGAGACCGAGCAGCGCGCTCGGGATTCCGTTACAATGCGTCACCGTGCCGACCCATGAGTCGGAAAGTTCAGCCGAGGTGCTCCATGGATATCATCGAAACGATTAAAGAGCAGATTGCCAACAACACCATTCTGCTTTACATGAAAGGCTCGCCGAATGCCCCACAGTGTGGCTTTTCCGCGAAAGCTGCGCAGGCTGTAATGGGCTGTGGCGAGAAGTTCGCCTACGTCGACATCCTGCAGAACCCGGAAATCCGCGCCAACCTGCCAAAGTACGCCAACTGGCCGACTTTCCCGCAACTGTGGGTTGGTGGTGAACTGGTCGGCGGCAGCGACATCATGGCTGAAATGTTCGCCAACGGTGAGCTGCAGACTCTGGTCAAGGAAGCATCGGCCAAGGCGGCTGCGGCCAAGTCCGAAGCCTGATCGGGCTTTCACTCGGCACATGCTTCTGCTGTAGGAGCTGTCGAGTGAAACGAGGCTGCGATCTTTTGATCTTCAGCCAATAAAAAGCCCCGCACCTCGAAAGAGGGCGGGGCTTTTTAGTGCGCTGGAAAAGTTAACGCGAGTTGCCGGTGCAATCTGAAAAGATCGCAGCCTGCGGCAGCTCCTACTCTTCGCCCATCTGCGATTGCAGATAGTTCTCGAGACCGACTTTATCGATCAGGCCCAGTTGGGTTTCCAGCCAGTCGATATGCTCTTCTTCGGATTCGAGAATGTCTTCAAGCAGTTCACGGCTGCCGAAGTCGCCAACCGATTCGCAATGGGCGATGGCGGCTTTCAGGTCGGCGTGGCCGGTCTTCTCGATGCGCAGGTCACACTCCAGCATTTCCCGGGTGTGCTCGCCGATGTGCAGCTTGCCCAGGTCCTGCACGTTTGGCAGTCCTTCGAGGAACAGGATGCGCTTGATCAGCTTGTCCGCGTGTTTCATCTCATCGATGGATTCGTGGTACTCGTGCTTGCCCAGCTTGTTCAGGCCCCAATCTTCATACATGCGGGCATGCAGGAAGTACTGATTGATCGCGACCAGCTCATTGGCAAGGATCTTGTTGAGATGCTGGATGACTGTAATGTCGCCTTTCATGATGGGAGTCCTGCCCTGTAATAGCTGTATATAAGGCGGAGTTTGAGCCGGGTACTTATAAGTGTCAAACCTAAGTTATTGAATAATAAATGAAATTAAATCTGAATAAGAATGTTTGTGTTCCGCGTCTGGCACCTAAGCACTTGATTTGCGGACATAAAAAAACCGGACATAAGTCCGGTTCTTCGAAATCTGGGTAATTACGCAGCTGTAAATTCTACCGGATAGGGGATCGCAGCCTGAGCGGTTTGCAGCTTGGTCAGGGTTTCGCGAACCACTTCCTTGGCCAGGCAGGCACATTTGCCGCATTGACTGGCGACGCCGGTGGCCTGGCGGACTTCTTTATAGCTGCAGCAACCTTCATAGATCGCTTCGCGGATCTGTCCGTCGGTGACGCCAGTGCAGAGGCAAACATACATAAGTGAGAACCGTCGCTGGTTGTGACTCAATTGCGATGGATCTTAATGTTAACGAGAATGATTGTCAAAGTGCTTTCTGAATGGTTTTCGATCGAAAGGCGGGTCACTGACGAACGGTGATTAATGGCGAATTGCCTGGCCCCGAAAATGCGGGTCCGTTACCTGCATTGGGCAAAAAACCGTTAAGGACAGGCGAAAAACGCAGTGTATGATGGTCAGCCCTTGCGAAGAGGGTTCGTGTCACAGGGCTGTCGCCTGAGGGTGGCAGGCTGGCCCGGACCCTGAACTTCAAAGTTATTCACCAGGAGATATCCATGAGCGTACTCGTAGGCAAACAAGCCCCTGACTTCACCGTCCCGGCCGTACTCGGCAATGGCGAGATCGTTGACAGCTTCACCCTGTCCTCGGCCATCAAAGGCAAATACGGCCTGGTGTTCTTCTACCCGCTGGACTTCACCTTCGTCTGCCCGTCCGAGCTGATCGCTCTGGACAACCGCATGGCTGACTTCAAGGCGCGCAATGTGGAAGTGGTCGCCGTGTCGATCGACTCGCACTTCACCCACAACGCCTGGCGCAACACTCCGGTCAACAACGGCGGCATCGGCCAGGTGAAATACACCATGGCTGCCGACATGAAGCACGAAATCGCCAAGGCCTACGACGTTGAATCCGAAGGCGGCGTGGCTTTCCGTGGCGCGTTCCTGATCGACGACAAGGGTGTCGTCCGTTCGCAGATCATCAACGACCTGCCGCTGGGTCGTAACATGGAAGAGCTGATCCGTCTGGTCGACGCTCTGCAATTCCATGAAGAGCACGGCGAAGTTTGCCCTGCCAACTGGAAGAAAGGCGACAAAGGCATGAACGCTTCGCCAGAAGGCGTCGCGGCTTACCTGACCGAGAACGCTGCTGCCCTGTAAGGCGCAACGTCGAGGTACAAAAAAACCGGCCCAAGTGGCCGGTTTTTTCATGCGCAGGAAATACCCGACGAGGATCAGTCGTCGAAGTCTTCCCAGCCGCCCATCTGCTTCCAGCGGTTGACGATGCCGCAGAACAGCTCGGCGGTCTTCTCGGTGTCGTAACGCGCCGAATGCGCTTCACGGCCATCGAAGTCGATGTCGGCGGCCTGACAGGCTTTCGCCAGAACGGTTTGCCCGTAAGCCAGGCCGGCCAGCGTCGCGGTGTCGAAGCTGGAGAACGGATGGAACGGGTTGCGCTTCATGTCCAGACGCGCCACGGCGGCATTCAGGAAGCCCAGATCAAAACTGCTGTTGTGGCCGACCAGGATCGCCCGTTTGCAGCCGTTGGCTTTCAGTGCCTTGCGCACGCCACGGAAGATGTCGGTCAGCGCGGTTTCTTCGCTGACCGCCATGCGCAGCGGGTGATCGAGCTTGATCCCGGTGAATTCCAGCGCGGCTGCTTCAATGTTCGCGCCTTCGAATGGCTCGACGCGGAAGAAGTAGGTGTGGTCCGGGTAAACGAAACCCTTTTCATCCATGGCGATGGTGGTCGCAGCAATCTCCAGCAGAGCGTCGGTGGCCGAGTTGAAGCCACCGGTCTCTACGTCGACGACAACCGGCAGGTAACCGCGAAAACGCGCTGCCATTGGATGACGGGAACCACCGCCGCCACCTTGACCGTCCAGTTCGTCGTCGAAATGGTCTTCACTCACGCGTGTTCCTCCAGCAGGCGCCAGCGCAGTTTTTCACCGGCGCGCAGCGGGATAACGTTCAGCTCGCCGAATGGCAGGCTGGTCGGGGCGGTCCATTCTTCACGAACCAGGGTGATGCGATCGGTGTTGGCCGGCAGACCGTAGAAGCGCGGGCCGTTGAGGCTGGCAAACGCTTCGAGCTTGTCCAGCGCATTACGCTGTTCGAACGCTTCGGCATACAGCTCAATGGCGGCGTACGCGGTGTAGCAGCCGGCGCAGCCGCAGGCGGCTTCCTTGGCGTGCTGGGCGTGCGGCGCCGAATCGGTGCCGAGGAAGAACTTCGCGCTGCCGCTGGTGGCGGCGTCGAGCAGGGCTTCCTGATGGGTATTGCGCTTGAGGATCGGCAGGCAGTAGAAGTGCGGCCGGATCCCGCCCACCAGCATGTGGTTGCGGTTGTACAGCAGGTGATGCGCGGTGATGGTCGCGCCAACGTTGGCCGAGGCTTCGTTGACAAACTGCACGGCGTCGCCGGTGGTGATGTGTTCGAACACCACGTTGAGCGTCGGGAAACGCTCGACCACACGGCGCATGTGTTCATCGATGAAAATCTTTTCGCGGTCGAAGACATCGACATCGCCACGGGTGACTTCGCCGTGGATCAGCAGCGGCATGCCGACTTCGGCCATGGCTTCCAGCGCCGGGAAGATCTTGTCGATGCTGGTCACTCCGGAATCGGAGTTGGTGGTGGCGCCAGCCGGATACAGCTTGGCAGCGTGCACGAAACCGCTGGCCTTGGCCTCACGAATTTCTTCGGGCTGGGTGCGGTCGGTGAGGTACAGCACCATCAGCGGTTCGAAACGACTGCCGGCCGGGCGGGCAGCGAGAATCCGCTGGCGATAGCCATCGGCTTCAGCGGCGTTGCGCACCGGTGGTACCAGGTTGGGCATGATGATGGCGCGGCCAAAGGTGCGCGCCACATCGGCAACGGTATTGGTCAACACGGCACCATCACGAAGATGAATGTGCCAGTCGTCGGGACGCAGCAGGGTCAGGCGGTCGGACATGAGGGGATTCCAGGCGGGTCAAACTGAGGGGAATGCTACCGGAAAAGACTCTTGCAGGCACTCGCTATCAAGTTTTGCCGGAACCTTCCGATAGCCCGTAGGTATGCCGTAAACATAGTGTGAATCGGTCTTTGTGTGACAGAAGCCAATGGAGCCTCCCGTGCGCCAGCGATATTTAGCCTTGCTCAGTGTGTTTGCCAGCCTCCCCGCGATGGCGCTCACCTACCAGACGCGTCTGGAGAACATTGAGTGGACGGTCGAGGGCGACAAGTTCGAGTGCCGTCTGACCCAGCCGATCACCGATTTCGGCTCGGGCCAGTTCGTGCGCAAGGCCGGCGAGCAGGCGATCTTTCGTCTCAATGCCTACAACGCCATGCTCGGCGGCGGTTCGGCGACGTTGCTCGCGGCGGCCGCGCCCTGGCAGCCGGGGCGCAACGACATCAATCTGGGCAGTGTCAGGATCGGCACCGGCAACGTGCTGTTCAACAGTTCGCAATCCCAGGCCGGCGGACTGATCAGCGGTTTGCTCGACGGTCGCAGTCCGGTGGTGCGTCGTGCGTCCGGCGATGGCCGGGTTTCTGAAGTGCGTCTGTTGCCGGTGAAGTTCAGCAAGGCGTTCAACGAATACCAGACCTGCGTGGCGAAGCTGCTGCCGCAGAATTTCGATCAGGTCAAACACTCGCAGATAGGCTTTCCTGGCGAAGGCACCGATCTGGATGCCGACGCCAAGGCCAGGCTGCAGGTGATGCTCGAGTTCATGAAGGCCGACCCGACGGTCAATCACATCGAACTGGATGGCTATTCCGACAACAGCGGTAATCGCCTCACCAATCGTGAACTGTCGCGCCGGCGCGCGCTGGCGGTGGTCGACTTCTTCAAGGCCAACGGCATCGCCGAATCGCAGATCACCGTGCGCTTCCACGGCGAGCAGTACCCGCTGGTGCCGAACAACAATGCGGCTAACCGGGCGAAGAATCGCCGGGTCAGCGTGAAGCTTGCACGAGTGGCGCCGACCACCGCGCCAGCGCCGCAAGCCAGCACACCCGCCAATGCTGCGGCGACTTCCTGACCCGCCGGTCATCGTCGCGCTCTCGACAGATTCTGTCGCTTTGTCGTCTTAAGCTGTCGCGCCTCTGTAAATTATCGGATTTGAGCGGTAGACTCCTCGGCTTTCCGTAGAACCCCGTGGAGTGATGGCATGGCGGACGTAAACAAGGTCGTTCTGGCGTATTCCGGCGGCCTGGACACTTCGGTGATCCTCAAGTGGCTGCAGGATACTTATAACTGTGAAGTGGTGACTTTCACCGCTGACCTGGGTCAGGGCGAAGAGGTCGAGCCGGCTCGCGCCAAGGCTCAGGCCATGGGCGTCAAAGAAATCTACATTGACGACCTGCGCGAAGAATTCGTGCGTGACTTCGTGTTCCCGATGTTCCGCGCCAACACCGTTTACGAAGGCGAGTACCTGCTGGGTACTTCCATCGCACGTCCGCTGATTGCCAAGCGCCTGATCGAAATCGCCAACGAAACCGGCGCCGACGCCATTTCCCATGGCGCCACCGGCAAGGGCAACGACCAGGTGCGTTTCGAACTGGGTGCCTACGCCCTCAAGCCAGGCGTGAAAGTGATCGCGCCATGGCGTGAGTGGGACCTGCTGTCGCGCGAGAAGCTGATGGACTACGCCGAGAAGCACGCGATCCCGATCGAGCGTCACGGCAAGAAGAAGTCCCCGTACTCGATGGACGCCAACCTGCTGCACATCTCCTACGAAGGCGGCGTGCTGGAAGACACCTGGACCGAGCACGAAGAAGACATGTGGCGCTGGACCGTCTCCCCGGAGAAGGCTCCCGACACCCCGCAATACCTGGAACTGACCTACCGTAACGGCGACATCGTTGCCCTCGACGGCGTCGAAATGACCCCGGCCACCGTATTGGCGACACTGAACAAGATCGGTGGTGCTCACGGCATCGGCCGTCTCGACATCGTGGAAAACCGCTATGTCGGCATGAAGTCCCGTGGTTGCTACGAAACCCCGGGCGGCACGATCATGCTGCGTGCACACCGCGCCATCGAATCGATCACTCTGGACCGCGAAGTCGCTCACCTCAAAGACGAGCTGATGCCGAAATACGCCAGCCTGATCTACACCGGTTACTGGTGGAGCCCGGAGCGTCTGATGCTGCAACAGATGATCGACGCTTCGCAGGTCAACGTGAACGGTGTGGTTCGTCTGAAGCTGTACAAAGGCAACGTGATCGTCACCGGTCGCAAGTCCGACGATTCGCTGTTCGACGCCAATATCGCGACCTTCGAAGAAGACGGCGGCGCATACAACCAGGCCGATGCGGCGGGCTTCATCAAGCTCAACGCGCTGCGCATGCGCATTGCAGCCAACAAGGGCCGCAAGCTGTTTTAAGTCACGCAGGCCTGTATGAAAAATGGCGGCTTGTCTCTGGACAAAGCCGCCATTTTTTTGTGCTCGTCTGGCGCTCTCCTGGATTGTCTGTCGCTACGGCCCATTCCGGGGTTTTCTTGAATACCCATTTCAGGCATCTGCCTTGCGTTTCATAGTTCTCTCAGAACCGTAGTGCTTTGTGTACTCACGTTATAGGCGACAAAGAGTTTCGCGCCGCCGCTTTTCTTCGACTGTCTGATAAGGCTGAGCGTCCTTTGCTTGAGCAAAACTTCGGATACGGGATCGGTCAAAAACAGCACTGCCTTGGTTGATTGCTTGCTCAGGCGCGGAAAGTGTTCGACCAGAATATTGAACGCCTGTGAATTGTTCATCGGACGTACATCTATGGCACGCAACGTGCCCATGGGTTTAGGGAACTGAATGTTGTGTTCTATCCACGGTTCCTCCGGGCAGGCTATTTCAGCAGACCGATGGGAGTACGTCTGGTCAGTACCTTGTTTTAGTAGCGTTCGTTCTGGTTTATTCGAATTTGATTTCTTGCCGCTTGCAATTGAAGAGTCTGTTGGAGACAAATCAGGGGTACTCTCGGTGGTCTTGAGTTCCTCAAAGGTTTTTAGAAAGCTGTCATCTTTCTCGAAATCCGAGGGGGCGTACAGAGAGCGGTAGTTGAAGTTCAGTGTTAGAAAAAACAGCAGCAACAAGTAAAACGGGAAGCTGATCAGAAACCAGACATAGACCTCCCTTTCGTCGTTATCTAAAAAAGGCAAGGAAATGGCGGCTGATGATTCGGAAATAAATGCAAATATCGCAATTATAGTCATGGGGTTGGTTATCTTTTTTCTGACTTTTATCATGGGAAGTGCTCATTAAATGTGTGTTTCCGATAGGTGGAGTGGTTGGGTGTGGGTTGAAGTTTATGCTTGAGGCTATTTTTATATTAAAGAAAATCAGTTGGGTAGAAGTATCTTGTTTCAGACATTGATTGTTAAAGTGCTTTGAATGGTTTGTATGTTGCTTTTTACAATTGGTCATCTGCCAAGTGCCGATGGCGGGTGAGTCACAGGTATTCGTCGAACAGGAATATTCGGTCTGCATTCGATGAGCAACTTGCTCTGAAAGCGAGTGCGCAAGGGCTTCAGGGCGTAGTATTTTTCACGTCGGTGCAGGGGGTGGAAAAACAGTCGTGTCATGGAAATAGTGCGTCAGTGGGTTTTTTTGTAGGAATAGTCTTTATTTGTTGTAGGGAATGTCTTTCGCTGGGAGTGCAATGGAACTCTCTTGTGCCATGTCGGAAGTGACTGGGCTATTGTGCGTGCTCTAAAAATTCGAACAGCGAAACTGGACTTGCCCATGAATAAAGTGCTGATCGTGGATGATCATCCCGTCATTCGTCTTGCTGTGCGTATGCTGATGGAACGTCATGGCTACGAAGTCATTGCAGAAACGGATAACGGTGTAGATGCCTTGCAACTTGCGCGTGAACAGATGCCGGACATCGTTATCCTGGATATTGGAATACCGAAGCTCGATGGTCTTGAAGTTATTGCGCGCCTGAACTCGACACCGATGCCCCTGAAAGTATTGGTGTTGACTTCCCAGGCCCCAGGGCATTTTTCAATGCGCTGCATGCAATCGGGGGCGGCAGGGTATGTCTGTAAACAGCAGGATCTGACGGAGCTGCTCAGTGCGATCAAAGCCGTACTGTCCGGATACAGTTATTTTCCCAATCAGGCCCTGCATACCGTACGTACCAGCCTTGGTAATGCCAGCGAGGCCGATATGGTAGACCGCCTGTCAGGGCGGGAAATGATGGTGTTGCAGCAGTTGGCGCGGGGTAAAACGAACAAGGAAATCGCCGATGGCATGTTTCTCAGCAACAAGACGGTCAGCACTTACAAGACCCGCCTGCTATTGAAACTTAATGCCCGGTCGTTGGTGGATCTGATTGAACTGGCGCAACGCAACGGGCTTGTCTGATGCTCCTGAAGCCCGAGGCAACGTGCGCTGCGCCATGTCAGATGCTGCAGAAAGTAAAAAGCCTCCGGTCAGGGAGGCTTTCAAGTGTCAAAGATCAAAATCGTAGTCGGCCAATTGCTTTTGCAGTCGGCGCTCCTCAAGCAGGTTGTCGATGGTGCGGCGTTTGCTCAGATTGGTCTTGGCGACTTCGACCACCGGTTCGGCGTCGTCGGTTTCTACAGCGGTGAAATCGTCATCTACATCCAGTTGTTCTTTGCTGTCAGTCATAAGGTGAACTCCAGGCTAAGACTGCCTTTGGCGCTCCTTATATCGATATTCCTGCTGCGGGTAAAAAAGATTTTTTCAATCGGTAAATCAATTATTCCAATAGCCAATCAATCGTCCGAGGTTTTGTGTTTGTACTCGCACAAATCTTCGATCCGGCAGCTGCCACAGCGTGGCTTGCGCGCCAGACACACATAGCGACCGTGCAGAATCAGCCAGTGGTGAGAATCCAGCAGGTAGTCTTTTGGCACAAATTTCATCAGCTTCTTTTCAACTTCAACGACATTTTTACCCGGGGCAATACCGGTGCGGTTGCTCACACGAAAAATGTGCGTGTCGACCGCCATGGTCAACTGACGGAAAGCGGTATTCAGGACCACGTTGGCCGTCTTGCGGCCGACGCCGGGCAGCGCTTCCAGTTCCTCGCGCGTCTGCGGGACTTCGCCATTGTGCAGTTCGACCAGCATGCGGCAGGTCTCGATCACGTTTTTCGCTTTGCTGTTATAGAGACCGATGGTTTTGATGTATTCGGACAGCCCTTCGACGCCCAGTGCGTGGATCGCAGCGGGGGTGTTAGCCACCGGGAACAGTTTGGCCGTGGCCTTGTTGACGCCGACGTCGGTTGATTGCGCCGAAAGAATGACCGCGATCAACAACTCGAACGGCGAGGAATAGGCCAGCTCGGTCTTCGGCTCGGGATTGTCTTCATGAAGTCTGCGGAAGATTTCCAGACGTTTTGCGGCATTCATGGATGATGTGTTTCCTTGGAGAGAGCGTTCGAACGGGTCCAGGCCTGGCGGGCGGCGAGCAGAAGCCCAAGCACGATAAAGGCGCCGGGAACCAGGGTGAACAGGTGCAGCCCTTCGTCGAACAGCACCAGGCCTTGCCAGTGCTCAGGCAGGCCACGGCCGATATGGCCCTGACCGAACAGTTCACGCAGTCCAGCCAGCGCGATCAGCAACCCGCTCGACAGGCCAAAAAACTTCAGGCGCAGGCCAAATGCCTGGGCAAAGAATCCATTGTATTCCAGCACCACGCATTGCAAGGCGATCAGCCCGGTATAGATTCCGAGTGACTGTTGCCACTGCAACGCCCAGCGTTGCGCGAGGATATTGGCGCAACTGGTCAGGGTGGCGGCCAGCAGCAGACTGGCCAGCATCCGGTCGCGGTCAGACAGTCGCGAGCGCAATGCGCCGAAACAGACACCGTAAACCGCCACGACGACGCCCGACATCAGCAGCATGCCCAATGCGCTAGCCAGTGTTGTACTGGTGCCAAGCAGAACAACCAGCATCAAGGCATTCGTCAGGTTTGTCGGCCGGTTCATGATCCGATCCCGAGCAAGGTTGCCCGGTGCTCATCGAAGTAGCGCAAGGCGTCGTGGATTGCATTGACGGTGGCCCGGGAGGTGATGGTCGCGCCCGCCAGTTGATCGAACTGTCCCTGATCCTTTTTCAGCGCCCAGCCTGCGTCGTCAGGCGCGTGACGCGATTGACCGGTAAATGTCGCCAGCCAGTGGTTCGGCCAGTCGCCAATCCGCCCGCCGAGCGCGGGCGTTTCGTTGTGCCGCAGGGTTTTTACGCCCAGCAGTCTGCCGTTGGCATCGATGGCGATCAGCAGTTCGATAACGCCGGCATAACCCTCGGTCTGCGTGCGCAACAGCACCGCCACCGGCTGTCCGGCTTTGCTGGCGCGGTAACCCGCCAGCAATTTGCTGTGGCTCAACGTCGCATCAGTCAATGCCAGTGGCTGCTCCAGCGGCTGATTGTCGTATGCATCGGCCGCGAGCACATCGAGCAGCTTGCGGCTGTCGAGCAGGGCTTGCTCGCTGGCAATCTGCGGCGCACTGGCGCGTTGCACCACATAAGTCAGGCCGAGCCCCGCGCCGGCCAGCAGCACGAGCGTCACGACAGAAACCGTGCGGCTCATGATTGCACCTGCGTCTGGCGGGCGGCGGCAAAACGTTCCAGCGCTGGCACGCAGAGATTCATCAGCAACACCGCAAACGCGACACCGTCGGGGTAGCCGCCCCATGTGCGAATCAGGTAGGTGAGCAAGCCGACGCCAACGCCGAACAGCAGCCGGGCCAGCGGACTTTTGGCGCCCGACACCGGTTCGGTGATGATGAAAAAGGCACCGAGCATGGTTGCCCCGCTCAACAGATGAAACAGCGGTGAGCCGTGGGAATCGGAACCCGAACCGTTCCAGCAGAGCAGGCTGACGACAAACAGGCTGGCCAGCATGCCGACCGGCGCTTGCCAGGCGATTACCCGGCGCTGCAACAGCCACAGCCCGCCGGCGAGAAACGCCAGATTGATCCACTCCACGCCGCGTCCGCCAAAGCGGCCGAACGCCGGATTGGCGGCGAACAACTCATCCATGGTCAGGCTCTTGTTGATGCGCAGACTGTCCAGCGCAGTGGCCTGCACCCAGGCGTCCGGGGCCTGGCCCAGATTCAGGACTTGGGCAAAAGCGGCCTGCAGATTCATGCCGTGTGCCGGCCAGTGGGTCATCGGTTGTGGGAACAGCAGCATCGCCAGGGCGAAACCGAGCATGGCCGGGTTGAACGGATTCTTGCCGACACCACCGTACAAATGCTTGCCGAACAGCAGACCCGAAGCCACCGCGGTCACGGTCAGCCACCACGGGCAGTAAGGCGGCAGGGCAGCGGCCAGCAGTGTCGCGCTGACCAGCGCGCTGCCATCGCTGAGCGTCGGTTGCAAAGGTTGGCGCCGCAGGCGGGTGACGCCAGCTTCGATCAGCAGCGCCGTGCTCGCCGCCAGAATCAAATTGATCAGCACGCCCCAGCCGTAACACCAGAACAGTGCCAACAATCCCGGCAGCGTGGCCAGCAGCACCTGCTTCATCGCCTGTTGCAGGCGATCATCCGGTGCCTCACGGGGCGACATGGTCTTGCACCTGACGCTCGGCGGCCAGCAGGCGAGCGCGGGCCTTGTCGAGGATGTCATTCGGTGTGTCGGCGCGGCGTTCGAGTTTGCTCAGGTCGGCGCGGGCGTAGGCCAATTCGGTTTTCAACTGGCGGAGCTGGTTGTCGATCGGGCGCTTTTCCACCCGGACCCGATCAGGCACAGGCTGCTCACTGGCCGCCTCGGCCACATGCAGGGCTTGCTCGGCATCACGCAGGGCCTGTTCCAGCGTGGCAATCTGCTGCGCGGGTACTTCAGCGGTCTGAGCCTTTTTCAGTTCGGCGCGACGCATGGCCAACTGGATTTTTGCCCGTTTCAGATCCGCGTCTTTCCCTGGAGCCGGAGCCGCAGCGGCTGGAACGGCGGCGCTGCTTTCGAGTTTCGCCAGCGCCTGTTCTGCCGCTTCGAACTGCTGCTGCAGCACGATCAGTTGCGATTGCTGTTCGAAGGTCGGTGGATGGCCGAAGGCTTTCAGCGATTTATGCAATTGCGCGCGGCTCATGGCGACATCGATCTTGGCTTTCTTCAGCGCCGCATCGGCGGTTGCGGCTTTCTGCGCGCGCACCCGTTCCAGAGCTGCCTGCACCGGGTCGAGAGTGGCCGCCGCCGGTTGCGCCGCCGGTTGCGCCGCCCGTTGCGCGCGGGCTTCGCGCTCAGCCTGTTTGTGCTGTTCTTCACGTTGCAGGCGGGCGTTGCGGCGTTCAAAACGCTGGCGCGCATGATCGCGTTTGGCCGTGCGTGCGTGCAGCTCTTCAAGGCGGGTCGCCAGACCACCGACCACCGGCAAGGTGCCGAGCGGCAGCGGGTGCATCTCGATGCAATCCACCGGACACGGTGCCACGCACAGGTCGCAACCGGTGCATTCGTCGATCAGCACGGTGTGCATCAGTTTCGCCGCGCCGACGATGGCGTCGATCGGGCAGGCCTGGATGCACTTGGTGCAGCCGATGCACTCGGCTTCGCGGATGTAGGCCACTTGTGGCGGTGCCGCGCCGCGGCTGACGTCCAGTTCCAGCACCGGTACTTTCAACAGTTCAGCCAGGGCGGCGATGGTTTCGTCGCCGCCGGGCGGGCACTTGTTGATCGGTTCGCCGTCGACGATGCCTTGCGCATAGGGCTTGCACCCGGGGTGGCCGCATTTGCCGCACTGGGTCTGCGGCAGGAGGGCGTCGATGAGTTGAATCAGACTCATGTTTTGATCAGTCCACTGAATCCGAGAAAAATCACTGCGATCAGTCCGGCGCCGATCAGGTCGATCGGCAAGCCGCGAAAGGGCAGGGGAATGTCGTTGTCCGCCGTGCGTTCACGCAAGTCGCTGAACAGGCTCAGCACCAGCCAGAAACCTAGCCCGGCGCCGAGGCTCAGTGCCGCCGCCTGCAACAGGCCATGATCATTTTGCGCATTGATCAAGGCCAGCCCCAGCACGCCGGCATTGCCCAACAACAATGGCCATAGCCCATCGAAGGGCCAGTCAGGCAGCGCACGGGTCAGCAGTTTCAATACTGGCGCGATCAGCAGCACGTTCAGCGGCAAGAACACGAACAGGTGCAGGGCCTGCAGTTGCAGCGGTACCAGCAGCCAGTGCCAGATTGCGTAACCGAAGATGCCGACGCTCAGCATCAGGCACCCCGTCGCCAGCCCCAGCGCATGCACCAGGCGCCGACTGCCGGCCAGCAACGGATCGACACCCAGCGGCCAATGCAACACGAAGTTGTTGAGCAGGGCGGCACTGATCAGCGTAAGCGCAAGTTCGGTCATGGTTCTGCCGGCAGCAACGGGCGGGTGTCACTTAAGGTTAGGCATTATCCGGCACCCGCGAAGGGTGGGCCAGATATGAAAAATCCCACAGGCCTGCAGAACATGCCTGTGGGATCGTTTTACCGCTGGGTCTTACTTGATGCGTTGACCCGGCTTGGCGCCGCTGTCCGGGCTCAGCAGGTAGATTTCTTCACCGCCAGGGCCGGCGGCCATCACCATGCCTTCGGACATGCCGAACTTCATTTTCCGCGGCTTGAGGTTGGCGATCATCATGGTCAGGCGACCGTCGAGTTTCGACGGGTCCGGGTAGGCGCTCTTGATTCCGGAGAACACGTTGCGCTGCTCATCACCGATGTCCAGGGTCAGGCGCAGCAGCTTGTCCGCGCCTTCCACGTGTTCAGCCTTGACGATCAGGGCCACGCGCAGGTCGACGGCGGCGAAGGTGTCGAAGTCGATTTCCGGCGACAGCGGATCCTTGGCCAGTTCGCCATTGCCCGCAGGTGCGGCAGCACCGGTGTCGGTCTGGCTGGCGGTCAGGTCTTCTTTCGAGGCGTCGGTCATGGCCTGCACTTTTACCGGGTCGATGCGGGTCATCAACGGTTTGAACTCGTTCAACTGATGGTTGGCCAGCAGGGTGGTGTGGTCGTTCCAGGTCAGCGGGGCGACATTGAGGAATGCCTCGGCGTCGGCGGCCAGCAGCGGCAGCACCGGTTTGAGGAAGATCACCAGTTGGCGGAACAGGTTGATGCCGGTGGCGCAGATCGCCTGGACTTCATCCTGCTTGCCTTCCTGTTTGTTCAGCGACCATGGCGCCTTGTCGGCGATCCAGGCATTGGCGCGGTCGGCCAGGGCCATGGTTTCGCGCATGGCGCGGGCGAAGTCGCGGGCTTCATAGGCGTCGGCAATGCCTGGTGCTGCGGCGAGGAAGGCCTCGGTCAGCTCTGGCGCAGCGTTGTTGTCGACCAGCAGGCCGCCGTTGCCCTTGTGGATGAAACCGGCACAACGGCTGGCGATGTTGACCACTTTGCCGACCAGGTCGGAGTTGACCTTCTGCACGAAGTCTTCGAGGTTCAGGTCGAGGTCATCGACACCACGGCCCAGTTTGGCCGCGTAGTAGTAACGCAGGTATTCCGGCGACAGGTGATCCAGGTAGGTGCGCGCCTTGATGAACGTGCCACGGGACTTGGACATCTTCTGGCCGTTGACGGTCAGGTAGCCGTGCACGTTGATCCCGGTCGGCTTGCGGAAACCGGCGCCTTCGAGCATGGCAGGCCAGAACAGGGCGTGGAAGTTGACGATGTCCTTGCCGATGAAGTGGTACAGCTCGGCGGTCGAGTCCTTGCCCCAGAACGCGTCAAAGTCCAGCTCCGGCGTTCGGTCGCAGAGGTTCTTGAAGCTGGCCATGTAGCCGATCGGCGCATCCAGCCACACATAGAAATATTTGCCCGGCTCGTCCGGAATCTCGAAACCGAAGTACGGCGCATCGCGGGAGATGTCCCACTGCTGCAGGCCGGCGTCCAGCCACTCGGCGATCTTGTTGGCCACGGCGTCCTGCAGGGTGCCGCTGCGGGTCCAGGTCTGCAGCATCTGCTGGAAGTCTGGCAGCTTGAAGAAGAAGTGCTGGGAATCCTTCAGCACCGGAGTCGCGCCGGAGATGGCCGACTTTGGATCCTTCAGGTCGGTCGGGGCGTAGGTCGCACCGCATTTTTCGCAATTGTCGCCGTACTGGTCTTCAGTGCCGCATTTCGGGCAGGTGCCCTTGATGAAGCGGTCGGCCAGGAACATTTTCTTTTCCGGGTCGAAATACTGGGTAATCGAGCGCTGGGCAATGTGCCCGGCATCGCGCAGTTTCAGGTAGATCTGGCTCGACAGCTCACGGTTTTCTTCGGCGTGAGTGGAGTGGAAGTTGTCGAAGTCGACCAGGAATTCGGCAAAGTCGGCGCTGTGTTCAGCCTGCACATTGGCGATCAGTTGTTCCGGAGTGATGCCTTCCTTTTCCGCGCGCAGCATGATCGCCGAACCATGGGCGTCGTCGGCGCAGACATAAATGCATTGATTGCCGCGATGCTTCTGGAAGCGCACCCACATATCGGTCTGGATGTATTCCAGCATATGGCCAAGGTGGATCGAACCGTTGGCGTAGGGCAGGGCGCTGGTGACGAGGATCTTGCGTGGTTCGGACATGTGGGGCTTCGCTACTTGATGAAACGGAGGTCGGCCACTATAAAGCGCTGGCGCATATTTTTCACCCTGTGCCGCTGGGTACTTTGAGAGCATTTGTGGCGAGGGGATTTATCCCCGATGGGTGGCGAAGCCGCCCCCAAACCCGATATCAGGGCCTGTCAGACACACTGCGGGTGATGGTTTTGCGACTGCTGCGCAGCCGATCGGGGATAAATCCCCTCGCCACAGGGGTTAACGGGTTGAAGTAATCAGTTCGCCACAAATCAGCGTCCAGCGTACGATACCCGCCATCTTTTCCCAGTCTTGTTATCGGAGTTGCCCATGAGTGCCGTCACTCGCGCAGCGGTGGAAGCCGTCCTCAGCCAATACACCGACCCCTACCTGAACCAGGACCCGGTCAGCGCCGGTTGCGTGAAGCACATCGAGATCGATGGCGACCGCGTCAAGGTTCAGCTGGAAATCGGCTACGCCGCCGGCCTGTTCAAGAGTGGCTGGGCGCAGTTGCTGCAGTTGGCCATCGAAAACCTCGATGGGGTGACGATCGCCAGGGTCGAGGTCGACAGCGTGATCGCCGCGCACAAGGCCCAGGCCCAGATCCCGGGCCTGGCCAACGTCAAGAACGTGGTCGCCGTGGCGTCGGGCAAGGGCGGTGTGGGCAAGTCGACCACTGCGGCCAACCTCGCACTGGCGCTGGCCCGCGAAGGCGCCAGGGTGGGGATTCTCGACGCCGACATCTATGGCCCGAGCCAGGGCATCATGTTCGGCATCCCCGAGCGCACTCGCCCCGAGGTCAAGGATCAGAAGTGGTTCGTGCCGCTCAAGGCCCACGGTGTCGAAGTCATGTCGATGGCGTTCCTGACCGACGACAACACGCCGATGGTCTGGCGCGGGCCGATGGTCTCCGGCGCCTTGCTGCAACTGGTTACGCAAACCGCGTGGGGCGATCTGGATTATCTGGTCATCGACATGCCGCCAGGCACTGGCGACATCCAGCTGACCCTGGCGCAGAAAGTCCCGGTAGCCGGTGCGGTGATCGTCACCACCCCTCAGGATCTGGCGCTGCTGGACGCACGCAAAGGCGTGGAAATGTTCCGCAAGGTCAACATCCCGGTGCTGGGCGTGGTGGAAAACATGGCGGTGCACATCTGCTCGAACTGCGGACATGCCGAGCATCTGTTCGGTGAGGGCGGTGGCGAGAAGCTGGCGACTCAATATGGTGTCGAACTGCTGGCCTCGCTGCCGCTGTCGATGCTGATCCGCGAGCAGGCCGATGGCGGCAAGCCAACGGTGATCGCCGAGCCGGACAGCCAGATCGCCATGGTCTATCAGGAACTGGCCCGCCACGTCGGCGCGCGCATTGTGTTGCAGGAAGCGGCGACGCCGGCAATGCCGAATATCAGCATCAGTGACGATTGATCGGCGTCGTTTGCTAAAAGATCGCAGCCTGCGGCAGCTCCTACAGAAAAGCTCTGTGCAGGAGCTGCCGCAGGCTGCGATCTTTTGATCTTGCTTTAGATGCGCAACCCGCCATCCATCTCCAGAATCCGCCCGGTGTAGTAGTCGTTCTCGAAGATGTACGCGGCCGAATGGGCGATCTCTTCCGGCTTGCCCATGCGCTTGAGCGGAATCCCCGAGGTCATCTTCTCCAGCGCTTCGGGCTTCATGCCCAGGGTCATCTCGGTTTCGATGAAGCCCGGCGCAATGCCCGCCACACGAATGCCGTAACGCGCCAGTTCCTTGGCCCAAGTCACGGTGGCTGCGGCCACGCCTGCCTTGGCCGCAGAATAGTTGGTCTGGCCGACGTTACCGGCGCGGGAGATCGAGGAAATGTTGATGATCGCGCCGCTGGTCTTCAGCTCGACCATTTTCGCCGCCACTTCACGGGTGCACAGGAACACGCCAGTCAGGTTAACGTCGATCACCGCCTGCCACTGGGCCAGGCTCATTTTGGTCATTTCGCCATCTTTGACCTTGAGCAGCAGGCCATCGCGCAGGATTCCGGCGTTGTTGATCAGGCCGTGGATCGCGCCGAAATCTTCGGCAACCTGCGCGACCATGTGTTCAACCTGTTCTTCATTGGCCACGTTGCACAGATAGCTGCGCGCCTCGACACCCTTGGCCTTGCAGGCTGCCACCGCGTCATCGAGTTTTTCCTGATTGAGGTCAAACAGTGCAAGCCTGGCGCCTTTGCCGGCGAAATACTCGGCCATGGAACGGCCCAAACCCTGGCAACCGCCGGTGATAATGATTACTTTGTCGTTGAGTTGCATGCGCATGCCCCGATAGCCGGTCTGAGTGGTTTTTGTTATTGGCGACGCTCGATCCGTACCGGTATGGCCAGATTGCACATGAGCATTGCCCGATGGCGTTACAGGGACTTATCCCCAGGCGCCTGTCCGTTTTTTCGACGGATTCTATTTAAGGAGTCATAAATTGAGCGTTGAAGCGGCCAAGAATGCCCGAGAATTGCTTCTCAAGGAATACCGTGGCGTATTGTCGACCCACTCCAAATCGATGCCCGGTTTCCCGTTCGGCTCAGTGGTGCCGTATTGCCTGGACGAGCAAGGCCGTCCGCTGATCCTGATCAGCCGCATCGCCCAACACACTCACAACTTGCAGAAGGACCCGAAGTGTTCGCTGCTGGTGGGCGAGCGTGAGGCCGACGACGTGCAGGCCGTTGGTCGCCTGACCTATCTGGCCGAGGCGCAAAAGCTCGAAGATCCGGCGGCTATCGAAGCCGCCGCCGAGCGTTACTACCGGTATTTCCCCGATTCGCAGAACTACCATAAGGCCCACGATTTTGATTTCTGGGTGCTCAACCCGGTACGTCACCGCTACATCGGCGGTTTCGGCGCGATTCACTGGGTCGATCAGTTGACCCTGGCCAACCCGTTTGCCGGCAAGGCGGAAATCAGCATGGTCGAGCACATGAACAGCGATCACGCCAAAGCCATCGCGCATTACGTGGAGCTCAGCGGGTTGCCGCAAACCGTGCCGGCGCAACTGGCCGGAATCGACAGCGAAGGCATGCACCTGCGCATCGGTCAGGCACTGTACTGGTTGCCCTTTCAAGCGCCTTGTCATACGCCGATACAAGTGCGCGAAGCCTTGGTTTCTCTGGCTCACGCCGAGGTCTGGCCAAAAAATGCGGTGGCCGACGCTTGAATTCACGAAAGGGCGACGTCATCTAAGGCTTACTGCAAGGCATTTCTTGCGTTGAGGAATCTTTGATGCGCCCTTTTTTGTTGCTCTTTCTGCTGTTTCCGGTGCTGGAGCTGTTCGTATTCGTCAAAGTGGCAGGGGCGATCGGGTTTTTCCCGGCCCTGCTGCTGATCATTCTCGGCTCGATGTTCGGTGTGTTCGTACTGCGCGTCGCCGGTCTGGCAACTGCGCTGCGTGCCCGTGAAAGCCTGAATCGCGGTGAGTTGCCCGCACAGACCATGCTTGAAGGCTTGATGCTCGCCTTGGCTGGCGGCCTGTTGATCCTGCCGGGTTTCGTCAGTGACGTGGTCGGTCTGGTGATGTTGTTGCCGTTCACCCGTCGTTTGCTGGCCAATAAAATGCGTCAGCGCGCCGAAGAACAGGCGATGCGTCAGCGGGCCTTTGCCGATGACCTGCAACCCCGTGGCGGTCCTGCACCGCGCCAGCCTCTGGGCCGCGAGGGTGATGTGATCGAAGGCGAGTTCGAACATCGCGACAGCCAGTAACCCCTGCATAGACACGGCACCTTCGGGTGCCGTTTGTTTATGCGCGGCATTCAAGGGGCACAGGATGAAAAATTTTCTGTCCCCGCCCTTGTAATCAGCTTATGCGCCCTTATGTATCGGTCACCGAAAGGTTTCCGGCATTCAAGCCGGACAGACTTCCGCGGTTCGCTCGACGAACCGCAACCGGCGCAGGCCGGATTTGTTAAACCCGCCGGGACTACACCGGCCGATGAAAACCACAATTAGGAGAGATCGACAATGAAGCTTCGTCCTCTGCATGACCGCGTCGTCATCCGTCGCAGCGAAGAAGAAAAGAAAACCGCTGGCGGTATCGTCCTGCCAGGTTCGGCTGCTGAAAAAGCCAACCACGGTGTGATTCTCGCTGTAGGCCCGGGCAAGGCTCTGGAAAACGGTGAAGTGCGTGCACTGTCCGTGAAGGAAGGCGACAAGGTTGTGTTCGGTCCTTACTCCGGCAGCAACACTGTGAAAGTTGACGGCGAAGACCTGCTGGTAATGAGCGAGAACGAAATCCTCGCTGTTATCGAAGGCTGATACCCCCGTTCATTTTCCCGTTACTACAAAGTATTTAAGGAATATCGATCATGGCTGCTAAAGAAGTTAAGTTCGGCGATGCCGCTCGCTCCAAGATGCTCAAAGGCGTCAACGTTCTGGCTGACGCGGTAAAAGCGACCCTGGGCCCGAAAGGCCGTAACGTGATTCTCGAGAAGAGCTTCGGCGCTCCGACCATCACCAAGGACGGCGTTTCCGTCGCCAAGGAAATCGAACTCGAAGATCGCTTCGAAAACATGGGCGCGCAGCTGGTCAAAGACGTTGCCTCCCGTGCCAACGATGACGCTGGTGACGGTACTACCACTGCGACCGTTCTGGCTCAATCGATCGTCAACGAAGGCCTGAAAGCCGTCGCTGCCGGCATGAACCCGATGGACCTGAAGCGCGGTATCGACAAAGCGACCATCGCCATCGTCAAAGAGCTGAAAGCCCTGTCCAAGCCATGCGCTGACACCAAGGCCATCGCTCAGGTCGGCACCATTTCCGCCAACTCCGACAACTCCATCGGCGACATCATTGCCGAAGCCATGGAAAAGGTCGGTAAAGAAGGCGTGATCACCGTTGAAGAAGGCTCGGGCCTGGAAAACGAACTGTCGGTTGTAGAAGGCATGCAGTTCGACCGTGGCTACCTGTCCCCGTACTTCGTCAACAAGCCGGACACCATGGTGGCCGAGCTCGACGGCCCGCTGATCCTGCTGGTCGACAAAAAGATCTCGAACATCCGCGAAATGCTGCCAGTGCTGGAAGCCGTTGCCAAAGCCGGCCGTCCACTGCTGATCGTAGCCGAAGACGTTGAAGGCGAAGCCCTGGCGACGCTGGTCGTGAACAACATGCGTGGCATCGTCAAGGTTGCAGCCGTCAAGGCGCCAGGCTTCGGCGACCGTCGCAAGGCCATGCTGCAGGACATCGCCGTTCTGACTGGCGGTACCGTGATCTCCGAAGAGATCGGCCTGAGCCTGGAAAGCACCACCCTGGAGCACCTGGGTAACGCCAAGCGCGTGACCCTGTCCAAGGAGAACACCATCATCGTTGACGGTGCTGGCGTACAAGGCGACATCGAAGCACGTATCGCTCAGATCCGCGCCCAGGTTGCCGAAACTTCCTCGGACTACGACCGTGAAAAACTGCAAGAGCGTCTGGCCAAACTGTCCGGCGGCGTTGCAGTGATCAAGGTTGGCGCTGGTTCCGAAGTTGAAATGAAAGAGAAGAAGGCCCGCGTTGAAGACGCCCTGCACGCAACCCGTGCAGCCGTTGAAGAAGGCGTGGTACCTGGCGGTGGCGTTGCGCTGATCCGCGCTCTGGAAGCCCTGACCGAACTGACCGGCGACAACGCTGACCAGAACGTCGGTATCGCTGTGCTGCGTCGCGCTGTTGAAGCGCCGCTGCGTCAGATCGCTGCCAACTCCGGTGACGAGCCAAGCGTAGTGGTCAACGAAGTGAAGAACGGCAAAGGTAACTTCGGTTACAACGCCGCTTCCGGCGAATACGGCGACATGATCGAAATGGGCATCCTGGACCCAACCAAGGTCACCCGTTCCGCTCTGCAAGCTGCAGCCTCGATCGGCGGTCTGATCCTGACCACCGAAGCAGCTGTTGCTGATGCACCGAAGAAAGAAGGCTCGGCTGGCGGCGGTATGCCAGACATGGGCGGCATGGGTGGCATGGGCGGCATGATGTAAGCCAGCCTTACCCTGTAACGAAAAACCCCGCCTGCGATGAGCAGGCGGGGTTTTTTATTGCCTTCGATTTGTCGTTGGCGCTATACCGAGGTGCGCCCATCGCTGGCAAGCCAGCTCCCACAGGTTTAGCGCAATCCTTGTGGGAGCTGGCTCGCCAGCGAAGGCGTCATGTCAGTCAACACAGAGGCTGACTGACACAACAACGTCCGTCTTCAGTTAACGATCACTGACCTGCGGAGCCTCTTCTTTCACAGGCTTCCAGCTCAGCAACTGCTGTTTGAAGCCATAACTGGCGGTCTGGTAATAGGTGATCGCGCGGGTAATCAGCGGGTCGTCGCTGCTGACCCGCGACTCGCGGCTCTCGGTCAACGCATCGTCATGCCGGCGCAAGCCCTGGCGCGGACTGAGGATCGCCAGATCCTTGCCATCGAACAGGCCCAGATGCTGGTAGTTGCCGACCACCACGCGCGGTGGCAGCGGGTTGTCCTGCAACAGGTTGCGGCCGAAGAACGTCGAGGTGTAATCCAGGTTCAGCAGGCCCAGCAGCGTCGGGGCCAGATCGATCTGGCTGGCCAGTTGCGCGCTTTCGCGAGCCTCGATCATTTTCGGCGCATAGATGAACAGCGGGATCTGATAGTTGGTGATCGGCAAGTCTTCTTTACCGGCACTGCCTGCAGTGTGGTCAGCGACGAAAATGAAGATCGTATTGTCGAACCACGGTTTCTGCCGCGCCTGCTCGAGGAACTGGCCAATCGCATAGTCGGTGTACTTCACCGCGCCATCGCGGCCGTTACCGGACTTGATGTCGATGCGGTTGTCCGGGTAGGTGTAAGGGCGGTGATTGGAGGTGGTCATCAATTGCAGCAGAAACGGCTGTTGCCTGGCGTAATCGGCGTCCGCCAGCTTCAGGGTCTGGCGATACAGATCCTCGTCAGCCATACCCCAGGCGTTTTTGAAGTGGATTTCGGCTTCATCGACGCTGCTCTGATCGACGACGCGATAGCCGTTGCCGCTGAAGAACGCGTTCATGTTGTCGAAGTAACCGCGTCCGCCATAGACGAACACGCTGTCGTAACCTACGGCGCTGAGCTGTTGGCCAAGGCTGGCGAAACCGCTCTCACGGCCGATGCGCTTGACGATCGAGCGGCCCGGCGTTGGCGGGATGGCCAGGGTGATGGCTTCCAGACCGCGGTCGGTGCGGGTGCCGGTGGCGTAGAAGTTATTGAAGTACAGGCTCTGCTTGCGCAAGGCGTCGAGGTTCGGCGTCAGGTTGCGACCGTCGCCGTTGCTGCCCAGGTACTTGGCGCTCAGGCTTTCGATGGTCACCAGCACGATGTTCGGCTTGCGCGGGGTGCCCGGGTTGTCGATCACCCGGCGAATGTCCTGTGGATCTTTGCCGATGAAGCGCGCGTCGCTCTCACTCAGCTCGGAACGGATCTGGCTGGCGACTTTTTCCGCCGGCAGGCTTTTGTAGAACTGGGTGTAGTCCAATTCATTGTTACGGAACGCGGCGAAGAACTGATACGGGCCGTTGCTGGCCAGCTCGTTCTGGTAGGCGTTGCCGCCCTGGGCGCGTGGGGCGTCCTGGCTGAGCAGTTGCAGGCTCAGGCCCGCGACGATCAGCAGGCCCAAGGCGCTGAGCAGGCGTCCGCGCAGCGCTGGCAGCGGGGCATTCATGGCGGCATTGAACGGCTTGCGCAAAGCGAAACTGATGACCACGGCCAATACGGCGAGAAGGCTCATCAGTTTGCCGATCGGGTAGGATTCAAGGACGTTGTTCAGCACTTCGTCGGAGTACACCAGGTAATCGACGGCGATGAAGTTGAAGCGCACGCCGAACTCGTCCCAGAACAGCCATTCGGCCACCGCCACGAACAACATGGCGAACAGGCTGATCGTCAGCAGGACGCGCAGGAACCCGCGATGTCCGCGACGGCGCCACAGGCCCGGCGGGCAGAGTAGCAAGTACAGGCCCATTGGCAGTGCCGCGTAGGCAAGGAACCCCAGGTCATACAGCGCACCGATGCCGAACACGGAAAGGGCGAGGCCACCGGCCTCATCCAGGTGAGTCAGCAACAGGACCGCTCGCGTCAGGAGAAAAATGACCAGCCAGGTGCCGGTGATCAGCAGCAGAAAGCGCACGGGCGCGGTCTTGAAAGAGTCCATTGTCTCGTTTTCCTTATATCAATGGCGCGCGAGTGTCGCGGCGTCACTGTAATCAGGTTGTGAATCGATAGTGAAAACTTTGTTAATTATTTAATTTGTCCGGGCAAATGGACTTGCGCGTATGCCGGCCCTAGCCCTGAATCGGCGGAGGCCTTAAGCTGCGCGGGCCAAGACGGCCGTTACTGTGTACGGAGGAAATGCCAATGCGAATTCTATTGGTCGAAGACAACCGCGATATCCTGGCCAATCTGGCCGATTACCTGGGGCTCAAAGGCTATACCGTCGATTGTGCCCAGGATGGTTTGTCAGGCTTGCATCTGGCGGCCACCGAGCATTACGACCTGATTGTGCTCGACATCATGTTGCCCGGGATCGATGGCTACACCCTGTGCAAGCGCCTGCGTGAAGACGCGCGGCGCGACACACCGGTGATCATGCTCACCGCTCGCGATCAACTGGACGATCGTCTGCAGGGCTTCAAGTCCGGGGCCGACGATTACCTGGTCAAGCCGTTTGCCCTGTCCGAACTGGCGGCGCGCGTCGAGGCCGTCATGCGCCGGACCCAGGGTGGCGGACGCCGTGCGTTGCAGGTCGGTGACTTGAGCTACGACCTCGACACCCTGGAAGTGACCCGCGAGGGCAAGCTGCTCAAGCTCAACCCGGTCGGCCTCAAACTGCTGGCGGTGTTGATGCAGAAGAGTCCGCATGTCCTGCGCCGGGAAATTCTCGAAGAAGCGCTGTGGGGCGATGACTGCCCGGACAGCGACAGCCTGCGCAGCCATGTCCACCAATTGCGTCAGGTGATCGACAAGCCCTTCGCCAAGCCGTTGCTGCAAACCGTGCACGGCGTGGGTTACCGCCTGGCCGAGGGGCGTGATGGAGTTTAAGCAAAGCCTTTCCCAGCGGATCATCATCGCCTTTGCGCTGATGAGTGCGCTGGTGGCCGGGGCCTTTGCCATGGGTATTGTGGCGACCGTGCACCTGGTGGAGGAAAAACTGATTTCGGCGGGGCTGGGCGGCGACCTGCAGCGTCTGTTGCTGATGGACAACGTCTCGGACTGGAGCCATCGCCCGGAACCGGATCAGTTGTTCTATTTCAGCGGTGGGCCAGGCGATTTCGAGCTGCCCAAGGATCTGCGTCACCTTGATGCGGGCTTCCACGAAGTGTTCCGCGAGCAGTTGTCTTATCACGCGATGGTCGAGATCGTCGACGGCCGTCGTTATGTCCTGCTGCAGGATCAAAGCGATTTCGAAGAACGTGAACGCGTGCTGTTTGCCGTGGTGCTGGTGGGTTTTGTGCTCAGTCTGGCGCTGGCGGTGTTTCTCGGCTGGGTGTTGGCACGCAAGGTCATGGCGCCAGTGGTGCGCCTGGCGCGGCAAGTGCGCCATCGCGATCAATTACTGGGGCTGGCGCCGCCCCTGGCACCGGACTATGCGGCTGACGAAGTCGGCGAATTGGCGGTGGCGTTCGATGCCACGCTCGGGCGTCTGCGACAGGCACTGACCCGCGAGCGGCTGTTCACCAGCGATGTCAGTCACGAACTGCGTACGCCGTTGATGGTGCTGGCCAGTTCCTGCGAGCTGCTTCTGGAAAACCCCGGGCTGGATCAGCGCGGTCGGGCCCAGGTCGAGCGAATTGCCCGAGCCAGCGAGGAAATGCGCGAACTGGTGCAGACCTTCCTGATGCTCGCCCGCGCTCAGCGGGAAGACGCCGGTTCCGCGCCGCAGCAGAACCTCGCCCAGGTGGCCGACGGACTGCTGGGTATCTGGCGCGAACCCATCGAGTCCAAAGGGTTGCGGCTGATATTCGAGCCGGGCAACCCGCCGGACACCTGTTTCAATGCCACCCTGCTCAGCGCGGTCATGGGTAATTTGCTGCGCAATGCCTGTCACTACACCGAACACGGATTCATTCGCCTGACACTCAACGACAACGGTTTCGTCGTCGAAGACTCTGGCGTGGGCATTCCCGAGGAAAAACGCGAAGCCATGTTCCAGCCCTTCGTGCGTGGCAATGAAAAGCGCGGTGAAGGCTTGGGGCTGGGCTTGTCACTGGTGCAGCGAATCTGTGAAAACCAGGGCTGGGAGGTGACGTTGAGCACCATGGAGCCTAATGGTTGCCGCTTCGAGGTCACGCTGGGCAAGCGCTGAAGATCGTTGATGGCCCCGCGCTATTGCTTTTCGCGTGTAAAACCCTGTAATAATTTGCCGGTTTACCTGACGTAATTTTCACATAGGGACGACCTGACGCTGACATGCCACTACCTATGGTAAGGGTATCAGTCATTCAGGAGCCCCCATGATGAGCAGACCGATCAAGCTCGATTTTTCCGAAAAGTATGATGACCAGCATGCACAAAAATATTTGCGCAAGCATCAGGACGGTCTAGGTCGTCGGTTGTCTCACTGGCGGGACGAGCAGTTGGCCCGCAAGGCGTTGACGCTGGCCGGCGAGCCGGGGCTGGTTCTGGATCTGCCGTGTGGTGCAGGGCGTTTCTGGCCGTTGCTGGCGGAAAAGCCCAACCGGGTGATCATTGGTGCGGACAATTCCGAGTCGATGATCAAGACCGCGATGCAATCGCAACCGGCTGACGTCGTGAAACGGGTACAACCTTTGCACACCTCAGCGTTCGACATTGCTTTGCCCGATAACGCCGTCGACAGCATTTTCTGCATGCGATTGCTGCATCACATCGGTGAAGCCGAGCACCGGCGGGCGATTCTGCGCGAGTTCGAGCGCGTCACCCGTGATAGCGTCATCATTTCGTTGTGGGTGGACGGTAATTTCAAGGCCTGGAAGCGCAAGCGCGCCGAGCGGCGTCGCGGGCAGGAAGGTTACCAGAACCGGTTTGTGTTACCGGCTGTGACAGTTGAAAAAGAATTCGAAGAAGCAGGTTTTCGCATTCAGGAACAACTCGATTTTATCCCGCTCTATGCCATGTGGCGGGTTTACGTATTACGCAAGAGGTAACAGGATGGTGGTGCAAATAGCAGCAGAAACGGAAGTCGCTCCCCAGGATCGCTTCGATTACTACTGGAACCAGCGCGGTGAATGGGTGGAAGAGCCCAACGTACGCCGTGGCGGGGAAAGTGGTGTGCAACGGGTCGTGGGCCGTGACGGCCAGTTACTGTATGCCAAGCGCCAGACCGGACATATCTATCGCAGCTGGTTGCACCCTTTCGGCCGTCCGACGGTCTTGCGCGAGCTGGATGCGCTGACCGGCGTCAGCCGTCTCGGCGTCCGCGTACCGCAAATCGTGTTCTGCGGCGCGCAGCCCGATCCGCAACACAAGTGGCGTGCGCTGTTGGTGACCAAATCACTGGACGGCTTCGACGAACTTGAAAAGTGGGAAGCCGCCGGTGGTCGTGCGCAATACGGCGAAGCCGTCTACGAGCGCGTGCTCAAGGACCTGGCAGAAAACCTGGCGCGCATGCACAAGGGCCGCTGGCAGCACAGCTGTATCTACATCAAACACGTATTTGTACGGGTGACCGGTGAGGGCGACGCGGCGCAGGTCGAAGTGGCATTGATCGATCTGGAAAAATGCCGCCAGCGTCTGACCGCTTATCGCGCGGCCTCCCATGACATGAAGCAATTGCGTCGCCATTCGTCGTTCAGCGACACGGACTGGAAAAAACTCGTCTACTTTTATGAGACGGCGTTTGGCAGCGCTATCAAAGGTTTATAGCGATGAAACTCGAAATTGCACGAGGTTTGTTTTTGGTTGGAGCCTTGGCAGTTGCTTCATTGGCGGTGGCGGCCTGGGAGCAGCCCCGCATGCAGGTGATCGGTGCCACGACCGGCGATGCTCACTGCGCAGTACCACGGGTGGCGAAAGCCACCGTGGCGACTAAACCCGACCATGATCTGTTGTTGTTCATGTTCGGACTTTCTCAAGGGATGAGGCCACAGAGTTGAACCGATTGAAGCCAAAATGAAAGGCCTCGCAGATGCGAGGCCTTTTTTATGCATGAATGAAAATCCCCTGTGTAGGAGCTGCCGCAGGCTGCGATCTTTTGATCTTGATCTCGGCTTTGAAAAACAAAATCAAAAGATCGTCCGAACGCGGCCCGAACCTTCGGCAGCTCCTACACGGACATGGTCATGATTTGGGATCGGGCTTTGCCAGCAGGGTGTAGATGCACGGCAGCACAAACAGGGTAAACAAGGTGCCGATCGACATCCCCGTGGCAATCACCATGCCGATATCAAACCGGCTCACCGCACCGGCACCGGTCGC
Organism: Pseudomonas sp. Y5-11; assembly: GCF_022368695.1. Classification (NCBI taxonomy): domain Bacteria; kingdom Pseudomonadati; phylum Pseudomonadota; class Gammaproteobacteria; order Pseudomonadales; family Pseudomonadaceae; genus Pseudomonas; species Pseudomonas sp. Y5-11. The sequence continues at coordinate 5,817,627 of NZ_CP058974.1, read as the reverse complement.
CAGAATCAACGGCACCATGCCGAACACCATCGCCGCCGTGGTCATCAACACCGGACGCAAGCGGATTGCCGCGGCTTCCTCGACCGCTTCGCGCGCGGTCAGGCCTTTGTCCTTGCGTAACTGGTTGGCGAATTCGACGATCAGGATCCCGTGCTTGCTGATCAACCCGATCAATGTCACCAGGCCGACCTGGGTGTAGATGTTCATGCTCGACCAGCCAAGGAACAGCGGAATCAATGCACCACAGATCGACAGCGGCACCGTCACCAGAATCACCAACGGGTCGCGGAAGCTTTCGAACTGCGCCGCCAGCACCAGGAAAATAATCGCCAACGCGAGGGCGAAGGTTACCCACAGGGCGCTGCCTTCCTGCACGTACTGGCGCGAGGCGCCGCCATAGTCGAAAGCGAAACCCGCCGGCGCTTCTTCCCGGGCGATCTGCAGCACGGTGTCGATGGCTTCGCCCATGCTGACCAGCGGGAATCCGGAAATCTTCGCCGCATTGAGTTGCTGGAACTGGTTGAGCTGGCGCGGCCGTGCCCGGTCGCTGACCTTGATCAGGGTCGACAGCGGCAGCAGCTCGCCCTGGGTGTTTTTCACGTAGTAATTGTTCAGCCAGCCGGGGTTCTCGCGAAACGGTCGCTCGACCTGGGCAATCACCTTGTAACTGCGGCCTTCGATGGTGAAACGGTTGATTTCCGCCTCGCCCAGCAGCGTCGCCAGTGTTCCACCGAGGTCCTGCATCGACACGCCCATCTGCGCGGCTTTGGCGCGGTCGATGTCGACTACCACTTCCGGCTTGTCGAACGCCAGATCGAGGTCGACGAAGGCGAACTTGCCCGACTCCATCGCACGTTTCTTGATCCGGTCAGCGACTTGCAACAGCAACTCGTAGTCGTTGGCCGTGTTGACCACAAACTCGAACGGCAGACCTTCACCGGTGCCGGGCAGGGAGGGCAGGTTGAAACCGAAAATCTGCAGGCCGGGGATACTCGCCAGTTTGCCTTGCACCTCGGGCAGGATCTGCATCTGGGTGCGGCTGCGCTCGTTCCACGGCTTGAGCAGGAAGCCGCCGATGCCCGCTTGCACACCGTTGTAGCCATTGATCTGGAACGAGGAGTAGTACTCCGGAAACTCTTTGAAGATCTTGATGAATTCGTCGGTGTAGGTGCTCAGGTAATCGAGGTTGGTCGGCTGGGGGGCCGTGGCCATCATGAAGATGATGCCCTGATCCTCATCAGGAGCCAGTTCCGACTTGGTGAACTTGAGAAACACCGGGATCAGGCACAGCACGATCACTGCGAACACCAGCACCACCGGCCGCGTGTTCAATGTGCCGTGGAGCATGCTCTGGTAGCGGCGTTTGAGGCTGTCGAAAATACGGTCGAGGCGGTGCGCCAGGCCACTGGGGTTTTCTTCGTGGCGCAACAGCAGGGCGCACATCATCGGCGACAGGGTCAGGGCGACAATCCCGGAAATCACCACGGCGCCGGCCAGGGTCAGGGCGAACTCCTTGAACAAGGCCCCGGTCAGTCCGGTGAGAAAGCCGATCGGCGCATACACCGCCGCCAGGGTAATGGTCATCGACACCACCGGCATGGCGATTTCCCGTGCGCCTTCCAGTGCGGCCTCCAGCGGCGTCTTGCCTTCCTCGATATGCCGGTGGATGTTCTCCACCACCACGATCGCGTCGTCCACCACCAGACCGATGGCCAGCACCATTGCCAGCAGGGTCAGCAGGTTGATCGAGTAGCCCATCATCTGCATGAAGAACATCACGCCGATCATTGACAGCGGGATGGTCACCACCGGGATCACCACCGAGCGCAACGCGCCGAGGAACAGGAACACCACCACGATGACGATCAGCACCGCTTCGAACAGGGTTTTCACCACTTCATCGATCGAGGCCTGGATGAACAGGGTGGCGTCGTAGGCAATCTCGCTTTTGAGGTTGGGCGGCAGCTGTGCTTCCAGCTCCGGCATCAGCTTGCGCACTTCGCGGATCACGTCCAGCGGGTTGGCCCCGGGCGTGGCCTTGATGCCGATGTACACCGACGGCGTGCCGCCGAACGAGCTGATCGAATCGTAGTTTTCCGCGCCCATCTCGACCCGCGCCACATCACTGAGCAGCACGCGGCTGTCGCCACTGACCTTGAGCGGAATCGCCGCGAAGGCTTCGGCGGATTTCAGTTCGGTGTTGGCGTTGATGCTGGTGACCACGTATTCGCCCTTCACCTCGCCGGCGGCGGAGAGGAAGTTGTACTGGCGCACGGCGTTGGTCACATCGCTGGCGCTGAGGCCGAAACCGGCGAGCTTCACCGGGTCGAGCCACAGGCGCATGGCGAACACCTGATTGCCGAGAATCTCCGCCTCGGCCATGCCCGGCAGGGTCGCCAGTTTCGGCTGGATCACCCGCGACAGGTAGTCGGTGATCTGCGGGTTGCTCAAATCCTTGCTGAAGAAGCTGATGTACATCAGCGCCGAGGCGTCGGCCGATTCTTTGCTCAGCACCGGGTCTTCAGCGTCCTGCGGCAGTTTGTTCTTCACCTCGTTGGCCTTGGCCAGCAGTTCGGTGAACAAGCGGTCGGTGTTGGAGCCGATGCGCGCGTAGATCGAGATCACCGAGAAGTTCTGGCGGCTGACCGAGGTCATGTAGTCGATGCCTTCGGCGCTGGCCAGGCTTTGCTGCATCGGTTGGGTGATGTAGCCCTGAATGGTCTCGGCGTTTGCCCCGGGGTAGGCGGTGGTCACCGTGATCAGGGCGTTTTCCATTTGCGGGTATTGGCGCAGCGGCAGTTTGCTCCAGGCCTGGAAACCCAGCAGCACAATCAGCAGGCTGACCACGGTGGCGAGCACCGGGCGGCGGATGAACGGATCGGTAAAAGCCATGGGGATTCCTTGATCAGTCGGCGCGGGGCGGACTGTTCTGCTCGCCGAGGGTCTTGTCGTCGCTGATGGCAATGTGTGCGCCGTTGTCCAGTTTGATCTGGCCGGCGGTCACCACTTGTTCGCCGCTCTGCACGCCCTTGTTGATCATCACCAGGCCATTGCGGCGTTCACCGGTCTCGATGAAACGGCGTTCGGCGATCAGCACCGGCTGGCCCTGGTCGTCCTTGACCACACTGCCATCCTCGGCCTTCTGTTGCCCGACCACGTACAGCGAGTTGCCGTAGAGGGTGTAGGTGATCGCGCTTTCCGGCACCACGATGTGTTGTTGCGGATCGGGCAGCAGCACGTCGAGGCTGGCAAACATGCCCGGCAGCAACTTGCCGTCGGGGTTGGCCAGGGTCGCGCGCACCAGAATATTGCGCGTGGTGCTCTCGACAATCGGGTTGATCGCGCTGATGGCGCCGGGGAAGGTCTGTCCGGGATAGGCCGCGACACCGATCTGCACCGGTTGGCCGATGGCCAGTTTTGGCACCGATTGCTCCGGCACATAGAAGTCGGCGTAGAGGCTGCTCAAATCCTGCAGGGTGGCGATTTTAGTGCCGCTGGCGAGGTAGTCGCCGATGTCGACCTGACGAATCCCGATGGTGCCGCTGAACGGCGCGACGATGCGCTTTTTCGCCAGTGCTGCATTGAGCTGATTGACCGTGGCCCGCTCCTTTTGCAGCACCGCCGAGAGCCGGTCGTATTCACCTTTGGAGATGGCCCGGCTGTCGATCAACTGGCTGCCACGGCCGAAATCCAGTTGCGCCAGGCCCAGGTCAGCCTTGGCGGTTTCCAGCAGGGCGGCTTCGACGGCACTGTCGAGCTGCAGCAGTGGCTGCCCGGCCTTGACCTTCTGTCCGGATTCGAATTTGAGTTCGGTGACGGTGCCGGCGACTTCAAGACTCAGCTCGACGCCTTGCAAGGCCTTGAGCGAACCGACGGTGGGCAAACGCATCTGCCACGGCTGTTCGGTAGCGCGAGCCACGGCGACGCTGATCGGCGGTTTCGGTTTGGCAAAGCCCTGGATCATGGTGTAGATCGAAAAGGCTTTGTACCCGCCCAATACCAGGACGACCAGCAAGACAACACCCAACATGATCAGCATGCGGCGACGCAGCATTTTTCCAGTTCCTTGGATAAATCAGGTGAGACAGGCGGGCACATTACCCCGAGTCAGGTGGGGATTCCAACTGCCAGTTATTACAGGGGAGTTCGGAGTGAAGAAGTCTGAACACTGAACCTGTGGTGAGGGGATTTATCCCCGTTGGGTGGCGAAGCCGCCCCAAAACTTGCAACCGCGGACTGTCAATTGAACCGGGTGCGATGGTTTTGCGACTGCTGCGCAGCCGATCGGGGATAAATCCCCTCGCCACAGGTTATGAGTCGTACTCAGAACAGGTGGGTTACGCCATCAGATGAAGATGGTTGTCCCAGAGCCCCGCCGGCAGTTCCAGCGGCTTGGCCAGCAGCTCATCCTGGCGGCAATCGTAGTAGCGGCAACGGCCCTGACCCGAGGTCACGACGAAGCCGTCCTGCACCGCACCGACGCCGGCGCAATCGGGCAGCGGCGCGTCGAGGCGCACTTCGCCGCTGTCCAGATCCCAGATGAAGAAGCGGTTGCCGCGCGGTGCGGTCAACGCCACCAGTCGCAGTTCACTGTGCACCGCAACGCTGGCGGTGTAATGCCCCATCGACTGCAACTGATGCTCCGGCACCGGGAACGCCACGAAGGGCTGACCCGGACGCTTGATCGCCAACAGTTCGGAACGCTCATGCGAGGCGCCCATGAACTGCTGGCCGGCGACGATGGTGCCGTCGCTGGCAATGCCCAGGTGGCGCACGCTGTTCATCTGCTGCGCAAGGGTTTCCTTGCTCAGCAGCGTGCCGTCGCGCTGCATCAGCACCAGGCTCGGTTCCATGGCGTTGAGGTTCATGTCGACGCGGCTTTCGGCCTCGGTGCGGATCCCGCCGTTGGCCACCACCAGGGTTTCGCCATCGGGCATCCACGACACTTGATGTGGTCCGAGGCCATGGGTGGAGATCTCGCCGCTGTGCACCAGCCGCTCGCCTTCGAACCTGTACACCCCGAGCAGGCCACGCCCCGGATCAGTGGTGTCGTTCTCGGTGGCGTACAGGTATTCGCCGTCCTTGTGCACCACGGCGTGGCCGTAGAAATGCCGGTTCGGCTGCGAGGTCACGGTTTGCAGCAAGGTCCCGTCGCGCAGGTCGATCAGGTAACTCTCGGTGCCCGGGCGGCGGGCGACGAACAGCGCGATCGGCAGCGTCGGGTGGTTGATTATGTCGTGACAACGCTGGCCGACCTGGGTGGCGAACACCCGAGTACCGTCCAGCCGATAACCGACGGCGTAATGCTTGCCGTCGGTGTCGTCGCGCGCCGAGAGCAGCAGCGGGCTCTGATCCTTGCGCTTGAACAGCGTCCAGCCGCCCAGTGTCACTGCTCCCAGCAGCAAACTACCTAAAGTCAGAGCCTGGCGTCGCAGCATGGCACTTGCCCTCATCAGTCACCGTCGTTGGCGTTGAAGCCCAGTTGGATGCCCAGCGCCTTGGCCAGTTCGCCTTCGTGCAGGCGATGGACGACGTTGAGGCTGTCGTAGAGATCGTTGAGTTGTTGACGACCGGCGTCGTCCTGGAGCATTTCGGTCAGCGAGCGCTGCGTGCTGCCGAACAGCTCCAGCGATGCGGCGTAAGCGGCGTCGATTTTGTCTGCCAACGGTTTCTGCTCGGCCGGCAACAGACCGCGCAGGCCCTTGTTGTCGACGCCTTCCCAGACGGTTTTGGCGGCAGCGAGGCTGGCTTCCAGCGCGGTCAGCGACGACTGGCTACGCCATGCATCGGCCTGGAACGGTTGCGGCACCCCCTTGCTCTGACGGCCCATTGGCGTGCCGAGTTTTTTCTTCAGGGTATCGAGGGCGGTGACCTGCACACGCAGCAGATCGGCGATCGCTTCGTGGGAGTCGGCGTAGCGCTGGTTGGGAAATTTGCTCATTTGCGCGAGCATGCCGTCGGTGTTGTTCCAGCTCTGCAGAATCTCTTCGGCCAGTTGCTTCTGGCGCTCGCCGATGGCGATCAGCAACGGGCAGTATTTGGCTTTTTGCTCGGCGTTGGCGACGTCCGGTTTTTCATCGAAGAGGATGTATTCGTAAGCCGACAGGCCCTGCACCACCACGCTGGATTTGGCCAGTGCGGCGGCGTCGATCTGCGGCTGGGCGGTGACCAGTTGCTCGACTTGACGGCCAACGAGGTTTTTCTTGTCCGGCCAGAACTGCACCTGCCACGAACGGTTGCCCTCGGCCAGTGGCCCGATCAGCAACGGTTGCAGTTCGGCCCAGGCTTTCTGCGCGTGCAGGAAGTCGGCGCGGGCGGTTTCCAGGGTTTCCTTGCCTTGGCAGTAGGCGAGGGCGCTGACCGCCAGTTGCTTGTCAGCTTCGACCCAACGGGTGTAGGTCGGCAGGATCACCGATTTGGCGATGGCCGCCGACGTGACTGCTTGCGGGTCCTGCGGCGAGCAGGCGCCAAGAGCAAGTGCGGCAAGGCTGGTGAACAACAATTTGGGACGGAACATGTCGGGCTCCCGATTCTTTTAAGTGTTTAAAGTGAGTTCAAGAACGCCAGCAGCGCGGCACGCTGCTCGGCGTTGAAAGACAAAACCTGTTGCTGCGCCTGCTGCGCTTCGCCGCCATGCCAGAGCACGGCTTCGAGCAGGTTGCGGGCGCGGCCGTCATGCAAAAACTGAGTGTGGCCACTGACTGCCTGCGTCAGGCCGATGCCCCACAACGGCGGGGTGCGCCAGTCGCGGCCGGAGGCCTGGAATTCGCTGCGGTGGTCGGCCAGACCCTCGCCCATATCGTGCAGCAGCAGATCGCTGTACGGGCGAATCACTTGATTGGCCAGTTCAGGTTCGGCGGCGTTGGCGGCGGTGGTGTATTTCGGGGTGTGGCAGGACTGGCAACCGGCCTGGAAGAACAGGTTCTTGCCGGCCAGCACTTGCCCGTCGTTGACGCCACGGCGCGCCGGCACCGCCAGGTTGCGCGTGTAGAACAGCACCAGACGCAGGATGTTGTCGCTGACTTCCGGCTCGCCGTCCGGGCCATTGCCGTTGGGTGCCTGTTTGCACGCGGTTTGCGCGTCGGTGCAGTCATCGAAGGGGCGCAGGCTGGTCGTGAGGCCCATGTCTCCGGAAAACGCGTGGACATTCTGCTGATTGAGATTGGGTTGCCCGGCTTTCCAGCCGAATCGACCCATGACGGTCTTTTGCTGCGCGTCATCCCAGACCCGATTCGCTCGGCCGTTGATGCCGTTGTTCTCTTTGGCTTGCGCGGCGGCGTTGGCGAGTATCGCGTCCTCGGGAATCGCTTCGAGCAGGCCGAGGCCGATCATCGGCGGCGCAACCCGGGCCGAGAAGCGCGTGTCCGGGTGCATCGGGCCGTAGCCCAACTGAGTGAATTGCAGCACCGGTTTGCGCAGCTCGACTTCGGTGCCGTCCTTGAAACGAATCGGCACCGGGGTGTACTCGACGCGCACCTTGCCCTCGGGCGTGACTCCGGGTACGGCCATGTCCTGGAACTGGCCGCCGTAGACGGGCTCCGGCACTACGCCGAGTTGCTCGATGACGTTGGCGTAGGCCGGCGAATCGGGAATCGACAGGCGCACCAGCATCGACACCGCGTTCGCCGCATCCGGTGCCGGCGGGTGGCCACGGCCGTCCTTGATGTGGCAGTTCTGGCAGGCGTTGGTGTTGAACAACGGGCCGAGGCCATCGCGGGCGGTGGTGGTCGACGGCGCGATCACCCACGGACTGCGGAAGAAACTGTTGCCGACACTGAAGTCGACCCGACGCGACGGCGGCAGATTGGCCGAAGGCAGCGAGAACGCATTCTGATCGGTCTTGCGCACGGTCGTCGCCCCGCCCGAACGCGCTTCACCGGGCTCAGCCTTGGTAAAGCGCGGGGCGTCATCGCAGGCACTCAGGCCCAGGGCCAGAAACAGTGCGGACAAGCGAAGCAGCAGCGAGGGCATCAGACATCCTGCGGACGGGCGAAAACAAAGGCGCAAAGTCTAACAGGGCGGGGGAGTTTGAATAAGAGGAATTATCGTTTGCTTGATTTGCGGCAGGGTTTCACTCGAGACCGAGGCGCAGCCATCGCTGGCAAGCCAGCTCCCACAGTATTTGTGTTGTACCCGGAGTGTGTGAACGCCGCGAAACCTGTCGGAGCTGGCTTGCCAGCGATGAGGCCATCAGCATCACCGCAAAAAGCAGGCATGAAAAAGGCGACCCGAAGGTCGCCTTTTTTGACGCAGACGCGCTTGATCAGAACTCGTGATCAGCGTTGTCCGGGTTCAGGTCGCTGATGCCCAGCTTGCCGGCAGCGGCTTCGATCGAACCGGTCTGCTTGACCAGCGCGGCGATGGCGTCACGCACGATCTGATTGCCGGCGGTGTTGCCCGCAGCGATCAACTGGTCGTAGTGCTCACCCTTGTTGGCGTGATCGACCATGACCTGGATCTTGGCTTCGGTAGCGGCCAGATCGGCTTTCAGCGCGGTGTCGGCAGCCGGGTCAGCCTTGGCCACCAGCGACGACAGGCTGGCGCCGGTCATCTTGGTCCCGTCAACCCGGGAGTACTCGCCCAGGTACACGTTACGAATGCCTTTGGCATCGTAGAAGTGCGAGTTGTGGGTGTTGTCGCTGAAGCAATCCTGTTCGTCTTCCGGCGAGTTGGCTTCCAGCGAAACCTTCATGCGCTCGCCCGCCAGTTCACCCAGGGACAGGCTGCCCATGCCGAACAGCATTTTGCGCAGACCGCTTTCAGCCGGCTCGGCTTCCAGGGTGGCGCGGTAGTTGTCAGCCACGTTCGGCTTCCAGTTGCCGACCATTTCTTCCAGGTCGCTGACCAGCAGTTGGGTCACGGCTTTGAGATAGGCACGGCGACGATCGTTGTGACCGCCAGTGGCGCCGGCGCCTTCCAGGTAATCCGACGCCGGACGGTTGCCGGCGCCCGGGCCGGTGCCGTTCAGGTCCTGGCCCCAGAGCAGGAATTCGATCGCGTGGTAGCCAGTGGCGACGTTGGCTTCGGAACCGCCCAGCTCGTTGAGGCTGGCGAGTTTTTCCGGTGTGATGTCCTTCACGTCGACCTTGTCTTCGCCGACCTGTACTTCAGTGTTGGCGATGATGTTGGCGGTGGCACCCGGGTTGCCCAGTGCGTGTTCGTAGGACTTGTCGACGTAGTCGATCAGGCCTTCGTCCAGCGGCCAGGCGTTCACCTGACCTTCCCAGTCGTCGATGATGGTGTTGCCGAAGCGGAACACTTCGCTCTGCAGGTAAGGCACGCGCGCAGCGACCCAGGCAGCCTTGGCGGCTTTCAGGGTGTCGGCGTTCGGCTTGGCGAGGAACGCGTCGACCGCGGTTTGCAGGGTTTTCGCAGTGGATTCGGCATCGCTGTAGACGGCGAAGACCATGTCCGCGTAGTGCGCAACCACAGCCTTGGCGGCGGCTTCATCGACTTTACCGGCAGCGGCGGGGGCCGGTGCAGCGGCGGTGCTGGCGGCCGGCGTCGGCGCGGCCGGAGCGGCAGCCTTGTCTTTGCCTTCGCCGCAACCGGCGAGGGAAATAGCGATGGCCAGCAGACTGGCGGTAGCCAGAGGCATACGAATCATGGCGAACATCCTGCTTCGGTAATGGAATGGACAGGGCGCGGGGGTGCGCAAAGCTGCGACATAATGCAAATCTTTCGCATTATGTGTAAAGGGTTGTGGCTGGAAATATTTCTTGTTTACGCCGGTGTGATGGCGCAGATCAAAAGATCGCAGCCTCGTTTCACTCGACAGCTCCTACAGGGGAATGCGATCCCTGTAGGAGCTGCCGCAGGCTGCGATCTTTTGACTTTATAAAATAGCCGCGTTGCTGCGTTGGGCTTGCTTGAGGTAGGCCGTCAACTCCCGGGCAGGCAGCGGCTTGCTGTAGTGGTAACCCTGACCTTCGTGACAGCCTTCGGAGATGATGTAGGACTCTTGCTCGGCGGTTTCCACGCCTTCGGCGATCACCTGCATGCCCAGGCTCTTGCCCAGCTGGATGATGGCGCGAACGATGGTCGCATCGTCGTCGTCATCCAGCAGGTCCTGAACGAAGCTCTTGTCGATCTTGATCTTGTCCAGCGGCAGGCTTTTCAGGTAACTCAGCGATGAGTAGCCGGTGCCGAAGTCGTCGATGGCAATCAGCGCCCCGGAGCGGCGCAGGCTCAGCAGGTGTTGGGCGGCGGTGCTGATGTCTTCCATCAGGCCGGTTTCGGTGACTTCCAACTCGAGGCTGCGCGGCGGCAGGCGGTAGATCTGCAGCAGGTTGTTGACCACCCGCGGCAGCTCGGCGTGGTGCAGTTGCACGGTGGACAGGTTGACCGCCATGCGCAGGTCGACGAAGCCCTGATCGTGCCATTCCCGAAGTTGTTTGCAGGCCTGATCCAGCACCCATTCGCCGATGGCGATGATGGTGCCGTTCTGCTCGGCCAGCGGGATGAACAGGTCCGGCGGCACCAGACCATGCTCCGGATGCTGCCAGCGAATCAGTGCTTCGACCCCGACCACGCGGTGATCGCGGTAGCTGATCTGCGGCTGATAGACGAGGTAGAACTGGTCGCGAATCAGCGCGTCACGCAGGTCTTTTTCCAGTTCGCGACGGCGGCGCATCTCGCTGTCGACGCTGGCGATGTAGAACTGATAGCGATTGCGCGAGCGGGTCTTCGCCAGCGTCATGGTCTGCTCGGCCTTCTGCAACAGCTTCTCGGTGCTGTCGCCGTCTTCGGGGAACAGAGTAATGCCGATGGTCGCGCGCAGGCGGATCTGCTGATGATCGAGGTCAAACGCCGCTTCCAGATCATCGAGGATGCTTTGCGCCAGTTCTGCCGCCTCGTAAGGCTGCTCGATATCGGCCTGCACCAGGGCAAACTGGTCGCCACCCAGACGAGCAAGGGCGCCAAGGCGACCGCTGTGGGCGCGCAGGCGATCGGCCAGTGCCAGCAATAACTGGTCGCCGGTCTGATAGCTGAATTGCTCGTTGATGCCCTTGAAATCATCCAGCCCCACGCACAGTACCGCGACCCGGCGTTGCAGCTTGCCGGCGTCCACCAGAATCTTGTCCAGTTGCTGCTGCAATTGCTGGCGGTTCGGCAGGCCGGTGAGGAAGTCGTACTGGGCCATGCGCAGCAGGCTGTTTTCCGCTTCGTGGCGCAGGTGGGTGTTGCGCTCGATGGACTCGAGCAACTGGTTGGCGGTGTTGATCCAGATCCCCAGTTCGTTTTTCTCATGGCCCTTGAGCTGCGGAATCTTGTGCTCGCTGGGGCGATCGGGATTGATTTCGGTGAGGTGCTCGATGATCCGCGACAGCGGCTTGGTCAGCAGCCAGTGATAGACCAGATACAGCACCAGGCCCATGGCCAGGGCGCGCAGTACGCCGGAAATGAAAATGATCACCGAACTGACGATGAAACTCTCGCCATAGGTGGCGGTGTCTAGGGTGATGCTCAGGTCGCCGTAGTATTCGCTGTAGGGGCCACGACCGACCAGTTGGGTGGTGAAGGTGCGTTCCTGGCCGAGGATCAGATCGGTCAGCCAGCGGCTGTTGGAGTGCTGCAACTCACGGGATTTTTGCGCGAGCATCGCTTCGTTCGGATGGCCGATGGAGGCCTGGCGCACGGCGTCGTCCTGGAACAGGCCTTCGATCACCTGCATGCCCATTTCCCGGTCCAGGCTGTAGACCGCCTGAGTCGAGGGATCACGGAACATGTCGAGGATGCGCTGCGCGTCGCCGGCCACCGCCTGGCGGGTTTTATAGGCATCGAAAACAATCTGGGCGCAGCTCAAGACCACGCCGACGATCAATGCCGAAAGGAGCACGACCCGGAGCAACTTCACCGACAAGCTGTTCTTGAGTTCCAGCTTCAAAGGGTTATTCCTTGTTCCGTGCGGGTAGCGTCAAGTTGCCATGAGTATTGGCAATCCCGTGTTGGCAGTCAAAGGGACAATCAAGCCCAAGGATATTTGCCTGTGGCGTTGGCCGAAATGCTGCTGTCTGGAGTGTCAGCTCTATTTGTACTGTGTCGGTAGTTTCGGCCCTCAACTTGAGCAGGCTGGAACAAATTTTTGCTGATTTGATGGTAGCCCGCTGTGCTTCACCGGCAAGTGGCCGGAGACGGTGTTCATCGTGAGATACACGCAGGCATAAAAAAACCCGGCAATAGCCGGGTTTTTTGACTGGCGCGCAGCTTAAGCGGTGAAGGTTTTGCCTTCGAACTGCTCGGCAACGAACTTCCAGTTGACCAGGTTCCAGAACGCTTCAACGTACTTCGGACGCAGGTTGCGGTAGTCGATGTAGTAAGCGTGTTCCCAGACGTCGCAGGTCAGCAGCGGGGTGTCGCCGCTGGTCAGCGGGTTACCGGCGCCGATGGTGCTGGCCAGGGCCAGGGAACCGTCAGCCTTCTTCACCAGCCAGCCCCAGCCGGAACCGAAGGTGCCGATCGAGGTTTTGCTGAACTCTTCCTTGAACTTGTCGAACGAACCGAACGCTGCGTTGATGGCTTCAGCCAGTGCGCCGGTTGGTTGACCGCCGGCGTTTGGCGCCAGGCAGTTCCAGTAGAACGTATGGTTCCAGACCTGAGCGGCGTTGTTGAAGATGCCGCCCGAGGAAGTCTTGACGATCTCTTCCAGGGTCTTGCCTTCGAACTCGGTGCCTGGCACCAGGTTGTTCAGGTTCACGACATAGGTGTTGTGGTGCTTGTCGTGGTGAAATTCCAGGGTTTCCTTGGAAATGTGCGGCTGCAGGGCATCGTGTGCGTAAGGCAGCGGCGGCAATTCGAAAGCCATGATGATTCTCCTAATCAGGTCTGTTGCGGTGAGCGCAAGGCCGATCACGGGCGGCCAGAAATGCACCGACGAGTTTTTACTCTTTGCGGCGCAGGGTTCGGATCATAGCACCGGGGTCAAGGCTTAACCACGCAACAACTGTGTGGGATAGAGGTTCCAGAGCCTTTTGGAATAAATCACGAGGCCAGGATCAACTGACCGGCTACGGTGAACATCATCACTGCCACGAGAAGATCGAGAATCCGCCAGGTACTCGGCCGCGCCAGCCACGGCGCGAGCCATGCGGCACCGAGGGCGAGGGTGAAAAACCACAGCAGTGACGCGCTCGCGGCGCCCACTACATAAGCCCCCGGCACCGACTGCTGCGCACCGAGCGAGCCGATCAGCAATACGGTATCCAGATAAACGTGCGGATTGAGCAGCGTCACTGCCAATGCGCTGAGCATCACCGCGCGCAACGAGCGCACAGTGTGGTTTTCGCCCTGATCCAGACTCTGTTTCGAGAACGCCCGGCGCAGCGCCTGGCTGCCGTACCAGATCAGAAAGACGGCGCCGCCCCAGCGCGCCACCGCGAGCAACGTCGGGTTCTGCGCCAACACAGTGGCCAAGCCAAACACCCCGGCCGCCACCAGCAGCGCATCGCAGGCGACACACAGCGCCGCCACCGGCAGGTGATGTTCGCGGCGCAGGCTCTGAGCCAATACGAAAGCATTCTGGGTGCCGATCGCCATGATCAGCCCCAGGGCCACCAACAGCCCGTTCACGTAGCTTTGCCACATCAATAATTACTCCGCGTTGGCTGCGAGATCGCGCAGCACGTGCATGGCGCGTTCGGCGTCGGCCTGACCGACAAACAAATGATCGTGGTAGTAACCGGCGATCACGTTGCAACTGATCCCGGCCTTGCCCAATGCCGTGGCGAACGCAGCAGTGAGGCCGACCGCTTCCAGTGCCGAATGCACGTTGAGGGTGATCCACGCCGCGACATAATCGAAACTGAACCCGGCGTGTTCAGCCTGGGAACGCTCGAGAATCACGGTCAGGCCTTCCTGCTCGCGGAAGCTGCCGACAATTTCCAGACCATTGGGCAACGGCGCGTCGCGCAGGGTGCAAAACACGTATTCGCCGGCATTGAGCTGCGGGCTCATGCTGCGCAGCAGAGTCGTGAGAGAGGTTTCGCCAGCCATTGCCGTGTTCCTTGATAAAGAGTGCTTGCTGGCTATTCTCCGGTCGAAAGCTGTATAAGAAAAACCAATAGTGCTGATCGCTCATTAGGAAAACTGATGTTCGACTACAAATTGCTTTCCGCGTTGGCCGCCGTGGTCGAGCAGGCCGGATTCGAACGTGCCGCGCAGGTGCTGGGCCTGTCGCAATCGGCGATCTCCCAGCGGATCAAACTGCTGGAAGCGCGGGTTGGCCAACCGGTGCTGGTGCGCGGTACGCCGCCGTCGCCGACCGAGATTGGCCGACGTCTGCTCAACCATGTGCAGCAGGTGCGCCTGCTTGAGCGGGACTTGCAGACCCTGGTCCCCGCACTCGACGAGGAGGGCCTGCCGGAGCGTTTGCGCATCGCCCTCAACGCCGACAGCCTCGCGACCTGGTGGGCCGAAGCCGTGGGCGATTTTTGCGCCGAGCAGCATTTATTGCTGGATCTGGTAGTGGAAGATCAGACCGTCGGCCTCAAGCGCATGCGGGCCGGGGAAGTGGCGGCATGTGTCTGCGCCAGCGAACGCCCCGTGGCCGGTGCGCGCAGCGTGTTGCTCGGGGCGATGCGCTATCGGGCGCTGGCCAGTCCGGCATTCATCGAGCGGCATTTCCCCGACGGGGTGCGCGCCGAACAGTTGCCGCGCACCCCGGCGCTGGTGTTTGGCCCGGACGATTTCCTCCAGCATCGCTATCTCGCGTCGCTGGGTGTCGATGGCGGATTCGAGCACCATTTGTGTCCGTCCTCCGAAGGATTTGTGCGCCTGACCGAAGCCGGTTTTGGCTGGGGACTGGTGCCGGAACTGCAAGTGCGCGAGCAGCTGCAACGCGGCGTATTGCGCGAACTGTTGCCAGATAAACCGATCGATGTGCCGTTGTACTGGCATCATTGGCGCAATGGCGGTCAGCTGCTGGCCTTGCTGACCGAACAATTGCTACGTTCTTCATCGCGCTGGCTGGTGCCCTTGGGCTGATGATCAGCGTCAAGACAGACGTATCAGGTAAACGAAAGTCATCGGAGCGTTACATGAAAATTCTGCTCACCGGCGCAAGCGGCTTCATCGGCGGGCGCTTTGCGCGTTTCGCCCTGGAGCAAGGCCTGGACGTGCGGGTCAACGGTCGCCGGGCCGAAAGCGTCGAGCATCTGGTGCGCCGTGGGGCCGAGTTCGTCCCGGGCGATCTCGCCGATGCGGACTTGGTGCGCGAACTCTGCGCCGACGTCGAAGCCGTGGTGCACTGCGCCGGTGCCGTCGGCTTGTGGGGACGCTATCAGGACTTTCATCAGGGCAACGTGCAGGTCACTGAAAACGTCGTCGAAGCCTGTCTCAAACAACGCGTGCGGCGCCTGGTGCATCTGTCGTCGCCGTCGATCTATTTCGATGGCCGCGATCACCTCGGTCTGACCGAAGAACAAGTGCCCAAGCGTTTCAAACATCACTACGCGGCGACCAAATACCTGGCCGAACAAAAGGTCTTCGGTGCGCAGGAGTTCGGTCTGGAAACCATCGCCCTGCGTCCGCGCTTTGTCACCGGTGCCGGCGACATGAGCATCTTCCCGCGGCTGTTGAACATGCAGCGCAAGGGCCGTCTGGCGATCATTGGCGACGGTCTGAACAAAGTCGACTTCACCAGTGTGCAGAACCTCAACGAAGCGCTGCTCAGCAGCTTGCTGGCGGCCGGCTCCGCGCTGGGCAAGGCCTACAACATCAGCAATGGCGCGCCGGTACCGTTGTGGGATGTGGTCAATTACGTGATGCGCAAGATGGAAGTGCCGCAGGTCACCAAATACCGTTCGTACGGCCTGGCCTACAGCGTTGCTGCGCTCAATGAAGGCGTGTGCAAACTCTGGCCGGGCCGTCCGGAGCCGACCCTGTCGCGGCTGGGCATGCAGGTCATGAAGAAAAATTTCACCCTCGACATCAGCCGCGCCCGGCATTATCTGGACTACGATCCGAAAGTCAGCCTGTGGTCGGCCCTCGACGAGTTCTGTGGCTGGTGGAAAGCCCAGGACATCCGTTGATACAAGTCGCCCGGCCAGTAATGAACCGCACTGCCGCTTGAGGGTCAATCCCTGCGGCTGCGGCGGTTATACTTCGCAGCATTTAGCCATCACCGCGTTCCACAAAGGTTGCCTCAATGTCCATGCGTAACGATGCCAACGACGATTTCGACGATGTGCCGAGCCTGCGGGCCGACACCTTTGACGACGATGACATTCCGCCCAGCGCCCGCACCTCCGTGCACTCGCGCACGCCGCCGGTGGTCAAGGTCAAGGCTGCGAGTACCGGGCCGCTGTGGGCACTGGTCGGCGCGTTGTTCTTCGCCTTCATCGGTCTGGCCTGGTGGAGTTTTCAGCAGATTTCGCTGATGGAGCAGCAGTTGGTCGCGACTCAGGAAAGCTTTGCGCGCATCAGCGAGGAAGCGGCGGGGCGGTTACAGGACATTTCCGGCAAGGTGGTGGCCAGCCAGAGCAACGTCAACAGCGACAGCGAAGCCTTGAAGCTGCAGATCAAACAGCTGGAAACCCAGTTGCTGGATCAAAGCAAGCAGCAGCAAGGCGTGGTCGGTCAGGCCAGTGATCTGGACAAGCGTCTGGCGCAAATGACCGCGCAGACCACCGAGCAACAGAACGCCAATACCCAGTTGCAGGCTCAGGTCAAAGCCTTGAGTGCCGAACTGGCGACCCTGAAAAGCGCCCCGGCCGACACCGGCAAGGTCGACGCCCAGCTCAAGAGTTATGACGCTCAGCTGAAAAGCCTCGGCGCTGATATCACGGCACTGAAGAAGCAGGGCAATTCGAACGCGGCGATCGAGCGTCTGGAGCAGGAAATTGTCGTCCTCAAGAGTGAACAGGACAATCGCCCGGCCGCTGCGCAGGGTGGCGGCAATACCGCCGAGTTCGACGCATTTCGTGGCCAGATGACCCGCAACCTCAACACCCTGCAGGCGCAGATCCAGAACCTGCAACAGCAGATCAATGCCCGGCCGTAGGGCCTCATGAACTGTAGCCAGGGACCTTTGTGGTGAGGGGATTCAGCCCCGATGGGGCTGCGCAGCAGCTCCCAGGTATCAGCTCGGTGTGTCAGAAAATATGTGTTCTCTCCATCAGGGCTGCTGCGCAGCCCATCGGGGATAAATCCCCTCGCTACAGGATGTGGCGCCCCGTCCGAGCCCAAGCCGTCTACGCTCTTGAAACACCAACAAGAACGAGGGATGCGTTATGGGGTTTCTGCATAAAGTGGCGTGGCTCGGGGTGATGCTTTTTGTGGGGGCAGGGCAAGTCAACGCTGCCGCCACGCAAAAGGACGACAGCAAGGCCGCCATCGCTTTGCTGGAAAAGGCCCTGGCCTATTACCACGACAACGGCGACAAGGCCTTCGCCGCGTTCAGCCGTCAGGGCGAGTTCGTCGACAAGGATCGCTACGTGTTCGTGGTCGACACCAAGGGCGTGATGCTCGCCAGCGGCGGGCCCTCTTCAGCCTTGATCGGCCGTGACGTCAGCGAGGTGCTCGCGCCGGATTTGCAGAAAGCCTTCAAGGACGCCCTGCTGGTGCCGGAGGGCAACGGCATTCAACAGGCCGAGTACCGCTGGCAGAACTGGGCCGACGGCAAGGTCGAACGCAAACATGTCTACTACCAGCGCATCGGTCAGCGCATTCTCGCGGTTGGCTATTATTTGCCGCGTGCTTCAGCCGAGCAGGCCAAGGCACTTCTCGACAAGGCTGCAACCGATCTGGGGAAAAACGAGAAGGGCACCCTGACCGCCATCAACTCGCTCAAGGGCGGTTATCTGCAGGATGACTTGTATGTGTTCGTGGTCGATCTGGACACCCAGCGCTACGTTGCCCACGGCACCAACCTGCGCCTGATCAACACCGACTTCAGCAAGATCAAGGATCCGGAAGGCAAACCGGTGGGTGAGCCGATGCTGGCGCTGATCGCCAAGCAGGATGACGGTGAATACGAATACCGCTGGAAAAACCCGGTGACCGGCAAGGTCGAGGACAAGCATGCGTACTTGAAGAAGGTCGGGCATTTTCTGGTGGCGGTGGGTTACTACAGCCCCTGAAAATCAAAAGATCGCAGCCTGCGGCAGCTCCTACATGGGAATGCATCTCTGTAGGAGCTGCCGCAGGCTGCGATCTTGTGCTGTTATTTGGCGCCGTGCTCGCGCCCGCGCAGCAGGTTGTTCGGCATCGCAATCGCCGCCGCCAGCCCCAGCAGCGACACCGCCGTACTCACCCACAGCAAATGGCGGAACGTCACCGAAAGCTCGGCGCGCAAGGCGTTCTGCGCATCGCCCGGTGCGGCGTTCAAACCGTCGAGCAGCACGTTGCCCGAATGCCCTTCGCTGAGCAGCGAGTTGCTCGCCAGAGGGGCGAAACTCGAATCCTGCAACAACGCCAGCAACAACGCCGACATCAAGGCCACCCCCACCGCACCGCCCAGCGAGCGGAACAGGTTGGTGGTGCTCGTGGCGACGCCGATGTCGCGCTGATCCACCGAGTTCTGTGTGCCCACCAATGACGTCGGGAATTGCATGCCGCCGGCAATCCCGCTGAGCAGCATGAACAGACTGCTGACCAGCGTCGCATCCGGTGGGCTGAACGCCATGCCGAGAATCGAAATCGGCATCAGGATCGCACCCGTCAGAATCTGGGGTTTGTAACGACCAGTCACCGAGGTGCGACGTCCGGCGAAATAGGCGCCTATCGGCAGGCCCATCGCCAGCGGCAGCAAGTGCAACGCCGCCGCATCGGCACCGGCTCCAGTGACGCTCTGAAAGCGCAGCGGCATCAGCACGATCAGCGAGATCGCCTGAAAACTGGTGAAGAAAATCGTGCACCAGCACAGCAACGCGTTGCGGTTGGTGAACAAATGCATCGGCAGCAGCGGCTCGCGCGCCCGGCGTTCATGCCAGACGAACACCGCCAGCACCAGCACCGCACAGGCGAACAAGCCAAGCACTTCGCTGCTGCGCCACGAATGGCCCTGACCGACCTGAGTGATGGCCAGCAGCAACGCGGTCAAACCGATGATCATCAACAGCGTGCCGAGGTAGTCGATGATCGGTTTGCGCTGCGGAATCGGCAGCCCGCGCAGGTTGCGATTGGCCACCCACCAGGCGCCCAACCCCAGCGGCAGGTTGATCAGGAATACCCAGCGCCACGACAGGTATTCGGTCATGTAACCGCCGAGCACCGGCCCGGCGACGCTGGCCACCGCATACATGCTGCTGAAGTAACCCTGATAGCGCCCGCGTTCGCGGGGCGGAACGATGTCGCCAATGATCGCCTGACTCACCGAAATCATCCCGCCGGCGCCGATGCCCTGGAGAATCCGCGCCAGCACCAGTTGCTCCATGCTCTGCGCCATGCCGCAAAACAACGAGGCGAGGGTGAACAGGCCCATGCCGAACAGCATCAATTTGCGCCGTCCGTACAGGTCGCCGAGCTTGCCGTAGATCGGCACGGCCACGGTCATTGCCACCATGTACCCGGAAATCACCCAGGCCAACAGGCTGACGTCCTTGAACTGTGCGGAGATGGCGGGCATCGAGACGGCGACGATGGTCTGGTCCAATGCCCCGAGAAAGATCGCTAGCATCAGCGCGACCAGCACGCTGCGAATGGCCGGTTTGGGTGTTTCAGGCTGGTGAAGATTGGTCACGGGCGGAACCTGCGGGCAGTGAGAATCCCGCAGGCCATCGAGCGAGCGGGGATGCTCGCCAGTGTAAGTCGATAGGAAGCTATTCGATAGCCTCATAAGGAAGCCCGACGTAATTTTCTGCAATGGTTTTCCGACCCGCTTCTGAACTGACGAAATAGTCCAGTTCCGAGGCGCTGATCCGTTGGCTGAAAGCATCATGCTCGTCGAAGCGGTGCAGCATCGAGGTCATCCACCAGGAAAACCGTTCGGCCTTCCAGACCCGGCGCAGGCAGATTTCCGAGTATTTCTCCAACAGATCCGTGCGCCCTTCGCGATAAACCTTCAGCAGGATATTGAACAGCGTACTGACATCGCTGGCGGCCAGGTTCAGGCCCTTGGCGCCGGTGGGCGGCACAATGTGCGCGGCATCGCCGAGCAGAAACATCCGTCCGTACTGCATCGGCTCAACGACAAAGCTGCGCAGCGGCGCGATGCTTTTTTCAATCGACGGGCCGGTGACCAGTTTTTCGGCAAGCTCGGCGGGCAGACGGGTTTTCAGCTCAGCCCAAAAGCGCTCGTCGGACCAGTCGGCAACGTTCTCCTCGGCCGGCACTTGCAGGTAATAACGGGTACGGGTGGCCGAACGCATGCTGCACAGGGCGAAGCCGCGTTCGTGACGGGCGTAGACCAGTTCTTCGTGCACTGGCGGGGTGTCCGCCAGAATCCCCAGCCAGCCGAACGGATAGACTCGTTCGAAAATCTTCAGGCAGTCCTCGGGAATCGACTGCCGGGACACGCCATGAAAGCCGTCGCAACCGGCGATGTAATCGCAATCGACGCGCCAGCTTTCGCCGTCCTTTTCGAAGGTGACAAAGGCCTCGTCGCTTTTCATGCCGTGAGGAACGACATGGCTCACTTCATAAAACGACAGTGCGCCAGCCTCCCGACGAGCGGCCATCAGGTCGCGCGTGACCTCGGTCTGGCCATAGACCATCACGGTTTTGCCACCGGTCAAACCCTGCAGATCGATGTGGGCCAGACGCCCATCCAGGGCCAGATCGAAACCGCCGTGCACCAGTCCTTCGGCGTCCATGCGCTGGCCGACTCCGGCTTGGCGCAACAGCTCTACCATGCCTTGTTCGAGCACGCCGGCGCGAATCCGCCCGAGTACGTAATCGGGTGTCTGACGTTCAAGAATCAGGGTGTCGATGCCGGCGTTGTGCAGCAACTGACCGAGGAGCAATCCGGAGGGGCCGGCGCCAATGATGGCGACTTGGGTTTTCAGCGTTTTCATTGTTTTTATGACTCGCAAGCTTCACGCGACGTGAGTCGGTGAATGATTTTTATGGATCGAGTGCTTGCATTTTTCCCTTGCGGGTCTGTCAATTGAAGGTGAAAACTGAGCCGATACCTGTACATTCTGCCAATCGGTGCGATTATCGCCCGCAAACCTCGAGGCCTGGATTGAAGTGATGAACAAGCCTGACCTGCCTTCGATTCCGGTGTTCAAGCTCTACGGTGAAAGCCTGGACTGGCCGACCCCTGACTTGCTGCACTGTGAAACCATTTCCAAACGCAGCCGCGAACATCAATGGGAAATCAAACCCCACCGCCACGCCGATTTGTGCCAGTTACTCTTCGTTTTCAAAGGTCAGGCAGAGCTTGAAATCGAAGGTCAACGCACGCAGCTCAACGAACCCGCGATTCAAGTCCTGCCCCCGTTATCGGTGCATGGCTTTCGTTTTTCCGAGGACGTCGAAGGTTTCGTCGTTACCCTCGCCAATCCGTTGATCAACCACCTGCTGGCGCAACTGGGCAATTCGGTACATGCCCTGGCGCAGGCCGAGCACTATCCGGCGGGCAAGGATGCGCAGTACCTGCACAGTCTGTTTTCAGCATTGCAGGCCGAGTACAACGGCCATCAACCCGCGCGGGAAATGCTCATGCATTCGCTGGTCAGCGTGATCATGGTCTGGGTCAGCCGTCAGGCGATCGTGCGCCATAACGCCAGTCAGCGCCCACAACGCCAGCGCGAATACCTCAATGGGTTCATTCAATTGGTGGAGGAGACGTATCGCCAGCATGTGAAGGTCGAAGACCTGGCGCATCGCCTGGGGATTTCGGTGTCACACCTCAACGGTACTTGCCGGGAGCTGGCAGGGCAGCCAGCGCTGCAGATCATGCACGAACGCCAGTTACTGGAAGCCAAACGTTTGCTGACCTACACCAGCATGACCATTTACGAGATGTCGGAGCTGTTGGGGTTTTCCGATCCGACCAACTTCACGCGCCTGTTCCGGCGCAGGGTGGGGATTTCGCCAAAGGCGTTTCGCGACCGGCTGAAGGCCGAGCAGTGATCTTGTAAACGCTGCAAAGTCCTGTGGGAGCGAGCCTGCTCGCGAAGACGGTTTTTCATTCAGCATTGTTGTTGGCTGACACACCGCTTTCGCGAGCAGGCTCGCTCCCACAGGACCGCATTCCAGCTCAGGTCAATCAGCGCAATGCGTTCAGCGTCGCATTGTGCGGAATACAACGCTCGAAATTGCAGCTCGCATAATCGCGGGGCAGTTGTCGCAGTTGCTCGACCCGCCAGGCCGCGGTGCCGTACAGCGCCAGCGTGGCGGCGCAGGTGATGAAGATCGCGAAGTACCTTCTTGTTCTGATGTTCATGGCGTAGACCTCTGAACGCATACCCTGCGGTATTACTTTCAGCATAGAACAAGATCAAAAGATCGCAGCCTGCGGCAGCTCCTACATTTGGAATGCATTTCCTCTGTAGGAGCTGCCGCAGGCTGCGATCTTTTGCTTTTCTACAACCCCACATCCCACTCTGGATGCTCGGGAAACCGTTGCACCAGAAAATCCAGCATGCTGCGCAGCGCCGCCGGCATGTGCTTGCGCGAGGCGTACACCGCGTAGATGTTCATCTGCCGTGGTTCGGCATCCGGCAGCAGACGCACCAGTTCTCCGGCATGCACATGCACCCCGGCCTGATAGGTCGGCAGCATCGCCACGCCCGCACCGGCCAGGGTCGCGCGCAACAGGGTGCTGGCTTCGTTGGCGCTGATGTTGCCTTGTACCGGCACCGACACCGGTTCGCCGTCCTCTTCGAAATGCCACAGGCTCTTGCCGAAATATGAATGCGTCAGGCAGTTGTGCCGGCTCAGGTCCTCGACCCGCTGCGGCGGCGGGTTGTCGCGCAAGTAGGCGGGCGCGGCGCAGACCACCGAACGGCATACGGTCAGGCGGCGGGCGATCAGGTTCGGGTCCAGGTCATTGCTGGTGCGGATCGCCAGATCGATGCGTTCATCCACCAGATTCACCGTGCGGTCGAGCATTTGCAGATCGATGCTGACCCCGGGGTAGCGCTTGACGTACGCCGCCATGGCATCGGCCAGTTGTGCCTGGCCAAACGAGGTGCTGACACTGATGCGCAGCAGTCCGCGCGGCGCATCGTGGGGTTCGCTGACAGCGGCCTGCATATCGCTTGAGAGTTCGAGCATCTGTCGGCAGCGCGGCAGGATTTCGCTGCCGGCGGCCGTCAGGCTCAATTTGCGTGTGGTGCGGTGCATCAGGCGCGCGCCGACCCAGTCTTCCAGCTCCGCCAGATAGCGCGACACCACCGGCCGCGACAGCTCCAGATGATCGGCCGCCGCCGACTGGCTGCCCAGATCTACGACGGTGACAAACACGCGCATTGCTTGAAGACGATCCATGATTTGCCCGCTTTCAGAAACAAACTATGTTCAAGCATCGCATTTTTTGTACCGAGTCAGGCAACTAAGCTCTGTCCCATCGCCAAACACGGCATTCGGATCACGGAGCAACAGATGATCGGCTTCACCACCCTCAAGCGCGTTTTGCTGGCCACCGCCACCCTCGGTTTTGCGGCCCACGCCGCTGCCGCCAACCTGACCCTGGACGCTTACAACCCGGGCACCAACGCGATTTTTCCGGTGACCTCGGTGCTGGTCAGCGGCGAGAAAGACGCGATCCTGGTCGACGCGCAATTCGGCAAGGCCCAGGCCGAACAGGTGGTGGAAAAGATCCGCGCCAGCGGCAAACACCTGACCACCATTTACATCAGCCACGGTGACCCGGATTACTACTTCGGCCTCGACACCCTGACCCAGGCCTTCCCCGATGCCAAGGTGCTGGCGTCGCAGCCGACTGTGGATCACATCAATAAAACCGTCGCCGGCAAGCTCGCTTTCTGGGGCCCGAAAATGGGCGCCGACGTGCCGGCCAAAACCATCGTGCCGGGCGTGCTCAAGGGTGACAGCCTGATGCTCGAAGGGCAGAAACTGCAGGTGGTCGGCCTTGAAGGCAAACAACCGGATCGCAGCTTCGTGTGGATTCCGTCGCTCAAGGCTGTGGTCGGTGGCGTGGTAGTCGCCGAGAACATTCATGTGTGGATGGCTGATACCCAGACCGCGCAATCCCACGCCGACTGGCTGCAAACCCTGCATTCGATCGAAACCCTGAAGCCGAAAACCGTGGTGCCCGGTCACTACCTGGGCGAGAGCAGCCGCTCGCTGGCCAGCGTGAAATTCACCGCTGACTACATTAAGGCTTTCGACGAAGAAACCGCCAAGGCCAAGGATTCCGCCGCACTGATCAAGGCCATGCAAAAGCGCTACCCGACACTCGGCGAAGAAAGCTCGCTGGAACTGAGCGCAAAAGTCGCCAAGGGCGAAATGCAGTGGTAAGCCGATTGATCTGGAACACAGGTCGAGAGGACTTTTGTGGCGAGGGAGCTTGCTCCCGCCCGCCTGCGCAGCAGGCGTAAAACCTGCCAATGCGTTGTAGCTGAAACAGGCGGGGAGTGCTCCGCCCTCCAGCGGGAGCAAGCTCCCTCGCCACAGGGAATACCGCTTCAAGATTAGATTTATGCCGTCGTTGAAACTCTCAAGCCAACTGGAGAATGTCATGAGCAAGATCGCAATCATTGGTGCCACCGGCCGTGCCGGTAGCCAACTGCTGGAAGAAGCCCTGCGTCGCGGCCATAGCGTCACCGCCATCGCCCGCGATACCTCGAAGATCGGCACACGTGCCGGTGTGGTCAGCAAGAATGTCGATGTGCTGGATTCGGCGGCGCTGCAAGCCGCCGTCGCCGGTCACGACGTGGTGATCAGCGCCGCGCATTTCGCCACGGTACCGGCCAGTGCCGTGGTTGGCCCGGTGAAGCAGGCGGGCGTGAAACGTCTGCTGGTGGTCGGTGGTGCCGGTTCGCTGCTGCTGCCGGATGACACCCGAGTGATCGACAGCGCCGGTTTCCCGGCCGAGTACAAAGCCGAGGCCAGCGCCGGGGCAGCGTTTCTCGATGCCTTGCGTCAGGAGAAGGAACTGGACTGGACCTTCCTCTCGCCATCGGCCGAGTTTGTCGAAAGTGAGCGCACCGGCAGCTTCCGCGTCGGCAAGGATCACTTGCTGGTGAGTGCCGAAGGTCGCAGCTGGATCTCCTTCGCCGACTACGCGATTGCGTTGATCGACGAAGTGGAAACGCCGAAGCATTCGCGTCAGCGGTTTACCGTCGGCTACTGACCTGCAAACGCCCTCTGTAGGAGCTGCCGCAGGCTGCGATCTTTTGACTTTGATTCTAAAAAACAAGATCAAAAGATCGCAGCCTGCGGCAGCTCCTACAGGGGAATGTGGTGTTTCAGCGGGTGTGCGCCTGCTCCACCAGCCAGATCATCAGTTCTTCCAGCTGCGGCGACGCCCCTGCACCCTGCGGCATCACCACGTAGTAGCCCAGCCCCGTCTTCACCTTCAGCTCAAACGGCATCACCAGCCGCCCGGCGCGCAGGTCATCGCCGATCAACGACCAGTCGCCAATCGCCACACCCGTCCCGTGGGACGCCATCGACATCGCCTGATCCAGCGTCTCGAAATGCTGGCCCGTGTTGACGTTGTTCAACTGCAATTCGGCCGCCGTCAGCCATACCGTCCAATCCTGCGTATCGCGGGTCGGATGCAATAGCAGATGTTGTTGCAGGTCGGCCGGTTCGCTCAGCGCCGGTGGGCCTTTCAATAACGCTGGCGAACAGACCGGCGTCAGTTGCTCATCGAACAGATGCAGGGCAGTGGATGAGTTGTCCGGCGGCGTGCCGTAGATCACCGCCGCATCGAACTGCTCGCGCTGGAAGTCGACACCGTGGGCCAGTGTGGTGGTCAGTTTGACCGGTACGTCCGGGCGTTCCTTTTGCCATTGCAACAGGCGCGGCACCAGCCAGCGCATCACGCAACTGGGCGCCTTGAGTTGCGGGGTCTGACGCTTGCGACCGATCTGCTCGGTGGCCTCGCTGATCAACCCGAAAATCTTCTCCACCCGCGGCAGCCATTCGCGCCCTTCGGCGGTCAGCTCCAGGCCTCGGGCCAGACGGATGAACAGCTCATACCCCAAATGATCTTCCAGCCCGGCGATCTGCCGGCTCACGGCGCCTTGGGTGATGTGCAACTGCTCGGCCGCCCGGGTGAAGTTGCAGCACTGCGCAGTGATCAGAAACGTGTGCAGGGCGGGCAGGGGAGGCAGTCGTTTCATGTGGATCCAAGGTATGACGTGAGGACATGGCTAGTATGACTTTTAATCGATTGTTGCCGCTACCTGCCACCCGTTCAATGAGCTCATTCCACCCGGATCGATGTGGGAGCGAGCTTGCTCGCGAATACGGTTTTCCATTCAGCATCAATGTGGCTGATACACCGCTTTCGCGAGCAAGCTCGCTCCCACACTGGCACGGCGTATTGAACAACAAGAAGGGCAATCGACATGGCGACGTGTGGCGAAGTACTGGTCAAGTTACTCGAGGATTACGGGGTCGAGCAGGTGTTCGGTATTCCCGGGGTGCACACCGTGGAGCTGTATCGCGGGCTGGCCCGTTCGAGCATCAACCACGTCACTCCACGGCATGAACAGGGCGCCGGTTTCATGGCCGACGGCTACGCGCGCACCCGCGGCAAACCGGGGGTGTGCTTCATCATCACCGGTCCGGGCATGACCAACATCACCACCGCGATGGGCCAGGCGTATGCCGACTCGATCCCGATGCTGGTGATCTCCAGCGTGCAGACCCGCAGCCAGTTGGGCGGCGGTCGCGGCAAGCTCCACGAGTTGCCGAACCAGAGTGCGCTGGTCGGTGGCGTGGCGGCGTTCTCCCACACTTTGATGTCGGCGGCAGAATTGCCGGCCGTGCTGGCCCGTGCCTTCGCGCTGTTCCAGGCCGGGCGTCCGCGTCCGGTGCACATCGAGATTCCGCTGGATGTGTTGGTGGAAGAGGCCGACGAACTGCTCGCCAGCGTCCCGGTCAATATCGACCGCGCCGGGGCTGCACCGGCTGCCGTACGGCGCATGAGCGAACTGCTGGCCGGCGCTCAGCGTCCGCTGATTCTCGCCGGTGGCGGGGCCATCGATGCCGCCGCCGAACTCACCGAACTGGCCGAGTTGCTCGACGCCCCGGTGGCGCTGACCATTAATGCCAAAGGCATGTTGCCGGCCAGCCATCCGCTGCTGATCGGCTCGACGCAAAGCCTGGTCGCGACCCGCGCGCTGGTGGCCGATGCCGACGTGGTGCTGGCAATCGGCACCGAACTGGCCGAAACCGATTACGACGTGACCTTCGCCGGCGGCTTCGAGATTCCCGGCAAGCTGCTGCGCATCGACATCGACGCCGATCAGACCGTGCGCAATTATCCGCCGCACGTGGCCTTGGTCGCCGACTCGCGCAACGCTGCGCAAGCGCTGCTCGGTGCGCTATCGCAGCAGGCGCTGGCCGAGCGGCGCAACGATTGGGGCCAGGTGCGGGCAGCGCGTCTGCGCGATGAGCTGGCCGCGACCTGGGATGCACCCACCCTGGCCCAGACCCGTTTTCTGGAAACCGTCCTGCACGAGTTGCCGGACGCGGTGTTCGTCGGCGACTCCACGCAACCGGTGTACATCGGCAACCTTACCTTCAACCCGGAGCGACCGCGGCGCTGGTTCAACTCGTCCACCGGTTACGGCACCCTCGGTTACGCCTTGCCGGCGGCGATTGGCGCGTGGCTCGGTGGCAACCTCGAGGGTGGCGCTCGTCCGCCGGTGGTGTGCCTGATCGGCGACGGCGGCTTGCAGTTCACCCTGCCGGAACTGGCCAGCGCGGTTGAAGCGCGCACGCCGGTGATCATCCTGCTGTGGAATAACCAGGGTTACGAAGAGATCAAGAAGTACATGGTCAACCGCGCCATCGAGCCGGTCGGCGTCGACATCTACACCCCGGATTTCATCGGCGTCGCCAAGGCCCTGGGCTGTGCCGCCGAAGCGATCAACTCGGTTGAACAACTGCGCGGCGCGCTGCGTGCCGCCACTGATCGGCAGGGCCCGACCCTGATCGAAATCGACCAGACCCAATGGATGCAGGCGGTGGCCCAATGATCAATTTCCCGACCACACTCGATGGCCTGTACATCAACGGCCAATGGTCGGCCGGGCGTGAACACCTGCGGGTGATCAACCCGGCCACCGAAGCGCTGCTGACCACGGTCAATGGTGGTGATGAAAGCGCAGTTGATCTGGCCGTCAGCGCCGCCACTGCAGCGTTCAAGCGCTGGTCGAAAACCAGCGGTGCCGAACGCGGCGCGATCCTGCGCAACATCGCCAACGGCGTGCGCAACGGTCGCGAACACCTGATGAAATTGCAGTCGTGCAACAACGGCAAACCGCAATTCGAAGCAGCCATCGACGTCGATGATGTGATCGCCACCTTCGAGTATTACGCCGGTTTGGCCGAAGGCCTCGACGCACAACTCGACAGTAACGTGGTGCTGCCCAGCGACGATTTCAGCGCGCGTCTGCGTCGTGAACCGTGCGGTGTGGTCGGGCTGATCGTGCCGTGGAATTTCCCGATGGTCACCACTGCGTGGAAGCTCGCACCGGCCTTGGCCGCTGGTTGCTGCGTGGTGCTCAAACCTTCGGAAGTCACGCCGCTGCCGGAGCTGGAACTGGCGGCGATCATTGCTGAATCCGGTCTGCCCGACGGCGTGTTCAACCTGGTCTGCGGCACCGGTCTGGCGGTGGGGGCACCGCTGTCGGCGGATCCGCGCATCGCGAAGATTTCCTTCACCGGCAGCAACGCTGTCGGCGTGCAGGTGATGCAGCGCGCCGCCGAAACCGTGAAGGGCGTGAGCCTGGAGCTGGGTGGCAAATCTTCGTTGTTGGTGCTCGAAGACGCCGATCTGGAACTGGCGGTGGAACTGGCTTGCGGCGGCGGTTTCTTCAATGCCGGACAGATGTGTTCAGCCACCAGTCGCGTGCTGGTCGCCGAGGAGCTGGCCGATGAATTTCTTGAGCGTCTGCAAAAACGCGCGCAAGCGATTCGCGTGGCCGACCCGTTCGACCCGGACGTGGAGATGGGCGCACTGGTCAATCAGGCGCAATACCAGCGTGTGCTCGGCCACATCGACCGTGGTTTGAGCGCCGGCGCGAAGCTGGTGTGCGGCGGCAATCGTCCGGCGCATCTGCCGCGCGGTTATTTTTTGCAGCCGACGGTGTTCACCGACGTGCCCCTCGACAGTGCGTTGTGGTGTGAAGAGATCTTTGGCCCGGTGCTCTGCGTGCGCCGTTTCGGCAGCGAAGCCGAGGCGATTGCCCTGGCCAACGACAGCCAGTTCGGGCTGGTCGCCAGTGTGGTGACGCGTAACGCCGAGACTGCCGACCGCGTCGCCAACGCCCTGCAGGCGGGGCTTGTATGGCTCAACGCGCCGCAAGTGATCTTCCCGCAGACGGCGTGGGGCGGCTACAAGCAGAGCAGCATCGGCCGCGAATTGGGGCCGTGGGGCCTGGCTGCGTTTCAGGAAATCAAACACGTGATCCGGGCGCTCTGAACGCCCGAAAAAGGTGAGCGCATGCCTCGCAACGAGGCATGCGTCGGTGTCATGGCTTCGATGAGTTTTTATCGATAGTCAGGTGTATTGCACGACCTCAGGATGAACCCGTCGGCTGCGCTGCAGGCCTTTGAATACAAGGCCTGTAGCGGATCCGGCCGCGCGGATGCAACGGTTGCGACCAACCTCATACTTAAAAGAACAAAGGGAGTCCTTCATGGGCGAGCATGATCTGAACAGGCGTCAATTCATTAAAACCGTCGGCGTCGCCTCGGTAGCAGCGGCGGCCCTGAGCATGCCCTTCATCCGGGCCAGCGCCAGCGACACACGGTTTGCCGGCAAGACCCTGCGTTTGCTGACCTGGTCGGATGACACCGGCCTCGCCGCACTGCGCAACATCGCCGCCACGTTCGAGGCCAAGACCGGCGCCAAGGTCATCGCCGACCGCACTGGCAGCACCTCGGAAATGGTCGCCAAACTCAAGGCCGGCGGTGACCGTCCGCAGTACGACATCATCACCCTGGCCGGGGTCGGTGCTGAAGGTCTGGCCGCCGCCGGACTGCTGGAAAAACCCGACCTCAACCGCATTCCCAACCTGATCGACGTACCGGAAAAATACCGCACCGGCGCCAACGGGCACGGCATCGGTTACCTGCTGTGGTGCAACAGTCTGGTCTACAGCACCCGCACCCTCAAACAGGCTCCGGACAGTTACGCCGCGCTGTGGGATGCCGATCTGGCGCCGAACATTTTCCTGCCGCCGCCGAACTGGACCGAGGCCATGGACCTGATCATTATCGCCGCGAAACTCGCCGGCGGTGATGAACACAACATTGAGCCGGGCTTCAAGAAACTCGCCGAGCTCAAGGACCGCGTGGTCACCCTCGGCGAGAACCCGAACCAGATCGCCGAGCTGTTCCGCACCGGTTCCCTGGACATGGGTGGTTTGTACGCCCCGGCGTTTTTCCCCAAGCAGATCCGCGACCCGAACTACGGCCTCGGTGCCACGTTTGGCATGAAGGAAGGTTTCTACACCGACCTGATGCTCTCGGTGATGCCGAAGAACCGTCCGGGCGACACCGATCTGGCCTACGCCTTCATCGATCACTCTCTCGACCCGCTGGTGCAGGGGAAGATGGCCGAAGACATCTTCAACGGCCCGGTCAACGCCAAGGCGATCATCTCCGCCGAAGCGCGCAAGAGCCCGTACATCCTCACCCCGGAGCAGATTGCCGAGAAGGCGATCATGCACGACAACGCCTTCCTGGCGACCGTGCATGACCAATGGATTCGTCGTTATACGGAAATCTTTTCTTCCTGACGCCGGCCTCCCGAACACCACGGCCCTCCTGTGGGAGCGAGCCCTGTGGTGAGGGGATTTATCCCCGATGGGCAGCGCAGCTGCCCCAAGATCAGCAAATACGGTGCATCAAATGTACCGCGTACGATGGTTTTGCGACTGCTTCGCAGCCGGTCGGGGATAAATCCCCTCACCACAAAAAATGGCTCCCACAGGAGGCAGAGGTGTTCGGCAGATTAGTTTTCCATTGACGAGATCATTGCTATGGAACATCAATCCCTGACCCAACCGGTCGGCGCCGCAGACGTGCGCCCGGCGCGCGGTGTTTCGCCGACCGCCCGGGCGTGGTTTTTCCTCACGCCGTCGATGCTGTTTCTCGGTGTGCTGATCGCCGCCAGCCTGCTGGTGCTGCGCATGAGTGTCGGCACTAAAGGCGCGGAGTGGAGCGGGTTCAGCCTCGCCAGCTACGCGCAATTACTCGAACCCTATTACCTGAAATCCCTGCTGCTGACCCTGCGTTTGGCGTTGATCAGTGCGGTGATCGCCGTGCTGCTGGCGATCCCGGTGGCGTACACCATGTCACGCCTGACCTCGCCGTTCGTGCGGCGGATCTTTCTCGCGGCGGTGCTGTTGCCGCTGCTGGTCAACTTGTTGCTGCAAAGCTACGGCTGGCTGGTGATTCTCGGCCCGGGCGGGATGCTCAACCAGACGCTGATGGGCCTGGGTCTGATCAAGCGCCCGATCATGCTGCTGTACAACCAGAACGGCGTGCTGATGGGCCTGGTGCAGACTGCGTTTCCACTGGCAGTGTTGCCGATTGCCAGCGCCATGCGCGGTGTCGCGCGCACCTACGAAGAGGCCGCCGCAACGCTGGGCGCCAGCCGTTTTCAGGTGTTCCGTCAGGTGGTGTTGCCGATGAGTCTGCCGGGGATCATCACCGGGGCGACGCTGGTATTCGCCTACAACGCCAGCAGTTTTGTCGTGCCGTTGCTGCTCGGTGGTCGCCGTGTGCCGATGCTCGCGGTGATGGTGCATGACCAGATCGCGCCGTTGATGAACTGGCCCGCCGCATCGGCGGCCGGGGTGGTGCTGATCGTCACCACGCTGGCGATCATGACCCTGTCCGAATACATCACCGGCCGTCGTCGGCGCCTGCTGGAGGCTTCGCAATGAGTACCCTGACCAACAAGCGCATGGCGCTGCTGCCCGGCGACACCGGCAAGTTCGCCGGGATCCTTTCCGGGGTCATTCTGCTGCTGGCGGTGTTGCCGATCCTGACCATGATCGTCATGTCGTTCAGCGGTGCGTCGAACCTCGACTTCCCGCCGAGCAGCTACAGCCTGCAATGGTACAAGGCGGCCTGGCACACCTTCGTTTCGCCGGACGCCAGTGATGTGTTGAGCCTCGGCCAGGCCATGGCCACCAGCCTGCTGGTGTCGTGCCTGACCATGGTTTTCGCCACGCTGATCGCGGTGCCCGCCGCCTATGCGCTGACCCGCTGCGAGTTCCGTGGCAAAGCCGTGGCGCTGCAACTGATGTCGCTGCCGCTGGTGTTTCCGATGGTGGTATTGGGCCTGGCGTTGCTGTTGGTGTTCGACAGCCTGCCGTTTCACCTGACCACCTCGCGGCTGGTGATTGCCCACGTGATTCTGGCGTTGCCGTTCGTGGTGAAAAACTGCACCGCCGCGATGCTCTCCATCGGCAGCGAAGTCGAGGAAGCGGCGCGGATGCTCGGCGCTTCACCGCTGCGGGCGATTGTCGATGTGGTGGTGCCGTTGATGAAGTCGGGGATTCTGGCGGGGATGCTGCTGGCGTTCATCGTCTCGTTCAACGAATTCACCGTGACCTATTTCCTCTACACCATCGACGTCATGACCGTGCCGATCTGGATGTACAGCCGCACCGTGTCATCGCTCGACCCTACCGTGTTCTCGTTTGCCGTGCTGATCGTGCTGATCGACTTCGTCCTGATCTGGGCGCTGGAGAAGCTGGTGGGCGAGGGTGGCGTTTCCTTTTGATTTGAGGTGCAACATGACTGGTCTGATTCTGGAAAACGTCGAGAAATTCTACGGCTCGGCGTGCGCGGTACAAGACGTCAACCTGCATTTGCCGGAAGGCAAACTGGTGTGTTTTCTTGGCCCGTCGGGCTGCGGCAAAACCACCTTGTTGCGGATGATCGCCGGGCTGGAAACCCTCACCGGCGGCGAGATTCGCCTCGATGGCGAGGACATCGGTCGCACCCCGGCGCACCTGCGCAACTTCGGCATGGTGTTCCAGTCGCTGGCGCTGTTTCCGCACATGACCGTTGGCGAGAACATCGCCTACCCGCTGAAACTGCGCGGCGTGAGCAAGGCCGAGCAGCAGACGCGGGTAGTGGAGTTGCTGGAGCTGATCCAGTTGCAAGCGATGATCGACCGGCCGGTGGCGAAACTCTCCGGCGGGCAACGACAGCGGGTGGCGATTGCCCGGGCCATCGCCTCGCGGCCGAAAATCCTGCTGCTCGACGAACCGCTGTCGGCGCTGGACGCCAAGTTGCGCGAGTCGATGCAGGTGGAAATCCGCCAGTTGCAGCAGCGTTTGAACATCACCACGATCATGGTCACCCATGATCAGCGCGAAGCCATGACCATGGCCGACATCGTCGTGGTGCTCGGCGAGCACAAGGTGCAGCAGGTGGGCACGCCGATCGAAATCTATCGGCACCCGGCCAACGAGTTCGTCGCCGACTTCATCGGTTCGGGCAACATCTTTCCGGCCACGGCGCTGGGCGACGGCAAAGTCAGCCTGCCGGGCGGTGATGCGCTGCAAGTACCGATCTGCAGCAGCATCGAGGCGGGGCAGAAGGTAAAGATGCTGATTCGTCCGGAAGACCTGCAACTGTCCGCGCCACAGGCGACGGCGGGCAATCGCTTGCTCGGCAAGGTGACGTTCGTGCGTGATATTGGCGCGACCATCGAGACCACGGTGGAGTGTTCCGGGGTGACGTTCACGGCGTTGAGCACGCCGTGTCAGGGGATTGGTTTGGGGATAGGGCATCCGGTGTCGGTGACGTTGCCGAGTGAGGCGTGTCGAGTGTTGGGGGCTTGATCCGGATTTTTACCGACCATTCCGGCCTCTTCGCGAGCAAGCTCGCTCCCACAGGGGATTTGTGTAGATCACACATCCTATGTGGGAGCGAGCTTGCTCTCGAAGAGGCCATCAGCCTTGACACAAGTTCCGGATCAGACCGACTGCCGCAACCGCGCCAGATCCCTTAACGGCGGTGCACCAAACAAGCGGCTGTACTCACGGCTGAATTGCGACGGGCTTTCATAGCCCACGCGGTAGCCTGCCGCCGACGCTTCCAGCCCTTCGGCCAGCATCAGGCGCCGCGCCTCTTGCAGGCGCAATTGCTTCTGATATTGCAGCGGACTCATCGCGGTCATCGCCTTGAAACGGTGATGCAGGGTCGAGACGCTGAGGTTCACTTCTTTCGCCAGATCATCAATGCGCAGCGGCTGCTCGAAGTTGCCGTTGAGCCATTTGATCGCCTGACTGATGCGATGGCTCTGGCTGTTGGCAATCGCGATTTCATACAAACGGTGGCCCTGCGGACTGCGCAGCAGGCGATAGAGAATCTCCCGGCGAATCAGTGGCGCGAGCATGGCAATGTCTTTCGGCGCATCCAGCAGTCGCGCCAGACGCAACACCGCGTCGAGCATCGCGCTGTCGATCTTCTCCACATACAGGCCGCGCCCGGTCGGCCGGGTCGGCACGCCCATGGGGCCGGCGTCGGCGATCAGTGCGGTGATTTCCGCCGGGTCGATGTCCAGGCGCACGGCGAGGATCGGCTCCTCCGGCGAGACATTCACCACTCGCCCGCTGAGCGGCATCGAGACCGAGACCACCAGGTAATTCAGCGGGTCGTAATTGAAGAACTCATCGGCCAGCCGTACCTCTTTGCGACCCTGGGCCATGATGCACAGCGCCGGTTGCGCCAGCACCGGGGCGAAGTCATGGGATTTTGTGTGGCGCGACATGAACAGTGAGCCGATGGCGGTCTGGTAACTGCCGTCGTCCGTGGTGTTGCGGCGGATGATCGCCGCGAGTTCTGCACGCTGTTTTTCCATGTCGGCATCGGGCGGAGACTGGAAACGATCGAATGACGTCATGCGCGGCATCCTCTGCTAAGACGGTGGAATGGGGCAGAGCCTATATTTGTGCAAGCGCCAGCGGTAGACACATCCTGTCAAATGCTTGCCTGATTCTGCATCGGCTGGTTTTGTGCCGCCGCGATCAGCCTGCATCCGACGCGCAGTGCCTGCGGTCAAATCCCCCTGTAGGAGTTGCCGAAGGCTGCGATCTTTTGATTTTAAAAACAAAAATCAAAAGATCGCAGCCTTCGGCAGCTCCTACACAAAACTCGTATGACAGCGGTGTGACAAGGTTTTAGCGGTGGTTGCCAGTCGTTTATGCAGTCTCGCAGGATTGTGCAACGCAGCGGCAGGAATCGACTAACGGCATCTTGCGCCTGGCCCTTAACCTTTGATCCTGTCGCAGCCCGTCCCCCGGCTGCCACGCGACTCCCTGGGAGGGTTGAACATGTCCAAGCAGATTCCCGTCAGTCATATGGCCTTCGTTCGAGCGCGCGCCGGACGCTCCGCCGAACTGGGTGTGCGCCTCAGTGCCTTGATCGAACCGTCACGCAACGCCCCCGGTTGCCTGAACTTCGCCTTGCAGCAGTCGCAATGCGATCCGGAGCTGTGGCTGGTCTCCGGTTTCTGGAGCCATCAACAGGCAATGACCGCGTATTTCAACAGCCCGTCGATGCAGATTTTTGCCGAGCTGGTTCAGGACCTGGTGGTCAACAGCCTGGATTTCCACACCTTCAAAGAGGTGTCAGCGGTGCAGGCGCTGGGACAATGCCCGGCACCGATACACAAACTCGCCGGTTGAGGGTTTAATGTCCGGCTTATTGGTCTGAGCCAGGATGTGTGCCATGGCACGTAAAGAGTTCGAACATTTCGAAGCAGTCTCCGCAGTCGTCCCCGTCGAGCTGGGCGGCAACAAGGGTTATCACGCGGCAATCGCGGTCAAGGCCCTGGTCGATGGCGGTGCGCCACGTTTCCATAAACTGCTGGGTGATCAGGTGTTCCCCGGCGCCATCGCTGCCGATGACGCGGCGACCCAGGAGCTGGAACGTCTGCAGGGCGTCACTGATGACGCCGAGCTGATCTGGTAACTGCGCTTACTTGCCCGCCCCCGGGCGCCACATCTTGAACAGGGCTTCAGGCCCCAACTGGAAATAATCCGCCGGCCCGCCGCCGCGCAGAATCGGTTCTGCCGCGGCGGTGTCGTAGATCCCGTCCTTCAACAGCCACTTGGCGATATGCACGGCAACCACTTCGCCGAGAATCAGCCAGCTCGGCACGGTTTCGCCATCGGCGCGCTGCAACTGAATGATCTGCGTGACCTTGCACTCGAAGGACACCGGGCTTTCGGCTACCCGTGGCACTGCAATCAGCTTCGACGCCACCGGCGTCAGTCCCGCCAATTCAAACTCGTTGACCTCGGGCGCGACCATCGCGCAGCTCTGGTTCATCTGCTCGGCCAGTGGCCGGGTGGCGAGGTTCCAGGCGAACTCGCCGGTCTGCTCGATGTTGTTCAGGCTGTCTTTGCGCCCGACGCTGGAAAAACCAATGATCGGCGGAATGTAGTTGAACGCGTTGAAGAAGCTGTAAGGCGCCAGGTTCAACTGCCCATTGGCATCCTGCGAAGAAATCCAGCCGATGGGGCGCGGGCCGACGATGGCGTTGAACGGATCGTGGGGCAGGCCGTGGCCGTGAGCGGGTTCGTAGAAGTGGATGTCATCGGACATGGACGGGGTTCCTCAAGAGGGCATTCTGAAAGACGCCATAGTGTAAGAGCGCACCGCGTATTTCCAGTCAAACGCTGATCCCACTGTAGGAGCTGCCGAAGGCTGCGATCTTTTGATCTTGCTCTTAAAAACAAAATCAAAAGATCGCAGCCTTCGGCAGCTCCTACAGGGGATTTTGGTGGATTTGAGAATTGTGCGGCTTCAGAAATGACTAAGCCCGGCCGAAGCCGGGCTGTGGAAGAGCTGCTGATATTCAGCTGATGGCTGCAGCAGTACCGGTCTTGTCGAAGCCGTCAGCCGCGATGGCGTTGGCAGTACCGGTCTTGTCGAAGCCATCGGCAGCCACGCTTTTGCCGATGTTGGTTTTATCGAAACCGTCAGCGGCGTAAGTGCCCGAGTGGCTGGTTTCGATGGCGGCGCTGGCGCCGGAAATGAAGTCGGCCGATTTGGTTTTGTCCGAACCATCGGCAGCGAAGGTGTTGGCGGCCAATACGGACAGGGTCAGGGCGAGGATCAGTTTGGTTTTCATGTCAGTTACTCCAGATGCGTTGGCGATGTGTCTTGCTTGGATCTAATGCTACGCCAACTAAATTGATTAAAAAGCGCAAATAAATGCTAAAAACAATCGATTAAATTGATATTAAGGGCGGCGCATTCAATTCGCTTTCGTCGTCAGAGCGAGCGCCGCGCAGGTCATCGATCAGGCAGGTGCAGGATGCGGGAGATGCATTAACCGCTAATTAATGGCCTCCTTCGGGCTGTGTGACAGATTTTTCATACATTCCCGACCGGTTTTTCACCGGTGCAACGCCAGTCTGCCCACGGCCAGAAAACCAAGAACCGGCCGTCTCACACTGGAGCTTTGCTTGCGATGAACAAACTGCCTCAAATCACCCTGGCGTTCTGGGTCATGAAAATCTGCGCGACGACCCTGGGGGAAACCGCGGGGGATTTGCTGTCGATGACCCTCAACGTCGGTTACGCCCTCAGCTCGCTGATCCTGATCAGCGTGTTCGTGCTGACCCTGATCACCCAGTTGATGGCCAAGACCTACAAGCCGCTGCTGTACTGGATCGTGATTCTGTCGACCAGCACCGCCGGCACCACCATGTCCGACTTCATGGACCGCACCCTTGAACTGGGCTACGCCACCGGATCGATGATCCTGATTGCGATTCTGCTGGCGATCTTCGCGGCCTGGCGCCTGAGCGGCGATTCGCTGAACGTCAGCAAGGTGCAAACCTTCCGCGGCGAGATGTTCTATTGGATGGCGATTCTGTTTTCCAACACCCTGGGAACCGCGCTCGGCGACTACTTGGCCGATGATTCGGGCCTGGGTTTTGCCGGTGGCGCGCTGCTGATCGGCTCGACCATTGCCGTGGTGGTTGCGCTCAAATACTTCACCAGAATTTCGACCGTGGTCTTGTTCTGGGTGGCGTTCGTGCTGACCCGGCCGTTCGGTGCGACCTTGGGTGACCTGATGACCAAATCCCATGAAAAGGGTGGCCTGGACTTCGGCACCATCGGCTCGTCGGCGGTGCTGGCGGGGATTCTGCTGGTGATGATTGCCGGCGCGTCGTATGCGCAGAAGCGTTATGGCAAGCCGCCGGTGGCCGAGTTGACTTGATAATCGGTTGAAGCGAAAAGATCGCAGCCTCCGGCAGCTCCTACAAGGGAATGCGTTTCCCTGTAGGAGCTGCCGGAGGCTGCGATCTTTTGCTTTTAACGCCCGATCAGTCCGTCACGATCCGCGAGTGTTTCTGTGTGTCTTTCATGGTGATGTACACCAGCAACGACACTGCGATGCACGCGGTCACGTACCAGTAGTAACCGGTTTCCATGCCGATGCTCTTGAACCACAGTGCGATGTATTCGGCGGTGCCGCCGAAGATCGATACGGTCAGTGCGTACGGCAAACCGACGCCCAGCGCACGGATTTCGGTCGGGAACAGTTCGGCTTTCACCACGGCGTTGATCGAGGTGTAGCCGCTGACAATGATCAGTGCGGCCATGATCAGGAAGAACGCGCCCCACCAGGTCTGGATGGTGTGCAGGGTCATCAGGATCGGCACGGTGAAGATCGTACCGAGCACGCCGAAAGCGATCAGGATCGGACGTCGACCGATTTTATCGGACAGGCCACCGATGATCGGTTGCAGGCACATGAACAGGAACAGCGTGGCGGCGGAAATGGTGGTCGAGTCGGAGATGCTCATGCCGACGGTGTTCACCAGGTATTTCTGCATGTAAGTGGTGTAGGTGTAGAACGCCAGCGTACCGCCCATGGTCAGGCCGACCACGGTGAGCAGCTCTTTCGGATGGCGCAGCAAGGTGCGCATGGCGCTTTCCTTGGACTTCTCTTTTTTGGTGAACGACTCGGTCTCTTCCATGCCGCGACGCAGGTACAGCGCGACGACCGCGCACAGTGCGCCGATGGCGAACGGAATACGCCAGCCCCACGCGTACAGCTGTTCGGTGGTCAGCAGGTTCTGCAGCACGATCAACACACCCAGCGCGATGAGCTGGCCGGAGATCAGGGTCACGTACTGGAAGCTGGAGAAGAAACCGCGACGTTCCTTGGTCGCCATCTCCGACAGGTAGGTGGCCGAGGTGCCGTATTCGCCGCCCACCGACAGGCCCTGCAGCAGACGGGCAAACACCAGCAGGATCGGCGCGCCGATGCCGATGGTTTCGTAGTTTGGGCTGAGGGCGATCAGCAAGGAGCCGAAGCACATCAGGTAGACCGAGGCCATCAAGGCTTTCTTGCGACCGACCTTGTCGGCGTAGAGGCCCATCAGCCAGCCACCGATCGGACGCATCAGGAAGCCCACGGCGAAGATCGCGGCGGTGTTCATCAGTTGCGCGGTGGTGGAACCGGCGGGGAAGAAGGTCTTGGCGAAGTACAGCGAGAAAGCGGCGTAGACGTACCAGTCATACCACTCGACCATGTTGCCGACCGAGCCGCTGAAGATCGATTTGATCCGGCTGGCGGTGGTTCTTGCTTTGGCGGGCGCGGCAGCCGACCCAAGGGGCAGGGCGTTGGAGTTATCCATTGAAGGATCCTTCGTTTAATTGTTTTTGTGGAGCGCGTTAAAACGCAGCCTGCCGGGGCTATAGCAGGAGCTGTGCCAACGGCGAGAGGGGCGGTTTAGACGGGGTGGCGGAATTTAATGAGCGGAAATCCGCTTATGGCTGGATTGTGGTGAGCGGAAAATTGCTCATTCAGACCCGTGGATCATCGTTGGCTGTGCCGGCCCCTTCGCGAGCAGGCTCGCTCCCACAGTGGTCGGTGGTGTTCACACATTCTGTGTTCAGCACAAAACCCTGTGGGAGCGTGGCTTGCCCGCGAAGAGGCCCGATCAGACACTGCAAAACTCAGCTGCCCGAAACAAACATCTCCCGACTCAGCCCATGCCGCTGCAGCTTTTCATTGAAGGTCCGGCGCGGCAGCTGCAACTCCTCCAGCACCGCTTTCACATCGCCCTTGTGCCGGGTCAGCGCTGCGCGCAGGCACTGCGCTTCAAACGCTTCCTGCTGCGCGGCGAGGGACTGGCCGGGGTCGATGCCCTGCACCGGCTCATCCAGCCCCAGTACCTGCCGCTCGGCAAC
The DNA here is from genome assembly GCF_022368695.1 of Pseudomonas sp. Y5-11. Lineage (NCBI taxonomy): Bacteria > Pseudomonadati > Pseudomonadota > Gammaproteobacteria > Pseudomonadales > Pseudomonadaceae > Pseudomonas > Pseudomonas sp. Y5-11. The sequence continues at coordinate 5,777,349 of NZ_CP058974.1, read as the reverse complement.
GTTGGCCAGTTCCCGCACGTTGCCCGGCCAGTCGTGGCTGAGCAGGTGACTCAATTGCGCTCCGGAGAGTGGCGCAAAGGTGCGGCCCAGACGCTGGGCGGCGCTGAAGGCGAAGGATTCGAACAGCAGCGGGATGTCTTCGCGCCGATCACGCAGCGGCGGCAGACGCAGCTCGGCGACGTTCAGGCGATACGCCAGGTCTTCGCGAAAACGTCCGGCCCGGGCCTCGTCCAGCAGATCAGGTTTGGTCGCGGCAACGATGCGCAAGTCGACACGAATGCTCTGATTCGACCCGAGGCGCTCCAGCTTCTGTTCCTGCAGCACTCGCAGCAATTTCACTTGCTGGGCCATTGGCATGCTTTCGATTTCATCAAGAAACAGCGTGCCGCCGTCGGCGTATTCCAGCTTGCCGATACGCTTGCCGGAAGCCCCGGTGAACGCGCCACTTTCGTGACCGAACAATTCGGCTTCGAACAACTGCTCGGGGATCGCCGCGCAGTTCAGCGCGACGAAGGGCTTGTCGGCGCGCGGGCCGAAATCATGCAGGCAACGCGCGATCAGTTCCTTGCCGCTGCCGGTTTCGCCACGGATCAGCACGTTGACCGGCAGCGCCGCCAGATCCAGCACCTGGCGGCGCAAGGTCTGCATGCCACGGGACACGCCGAGCAGCGTCGCATCGAGGCGGGCGCGGTGGTCGGCTTGCTCGTGCAGGGCGCGGTTTTCCAGGACCAGCCGACGCTTGTCGAGTGCGCGGCGCAGGCTGCCAAGCAGGGTCTCCGGGCTGAACGGTTTTTCCAGGAAGTCGTAGGCACCGTCACGCATGGCTTCGACCGCCATCGGCACATCGCCGTGACCGGTCAGCAGAATCACCGGCAGATCGGCATCACGTTTCTGCACTTCGGCCAGCAATTGCAGGCCACTGAGCCCGGGCATGCGTACATCGCTGAGGATCACCCCGGGAAAGTGCGCCGGCAGGGCCGCGAGGCAATCTTCGGCGCGGCTGAACAGCTGCACCTCGAACCCCGAAAGACTCAGCCATTGCTCGACGGCATTGCGAATGCTGCTTTCGTCATCGACGACCATCACTGAATTGAGCATCAGAGGTGTGCCTCCAGATCGATCGGCAGGGTCAGGGCAAACACCGCACCGGCTTCGCCATTTTCCACGCTCAGACGCCCGCCGGATTCGTGCACGATAGCGAAGGATACCGCCAGCCCCAACCCCAGACCGTCGCCGACCGGTTTGGTGGTGAAGAACGGGTCGAACACCTGATTCAGGTGTTCTTCGGCAATCCCGCCGCCATTGTCGATCACACTCAGGCGCCACAGCTGTTCGTCGGCCTCCAGTCGGATTTCCAGACGCTTGCACGGTTTGCCTTGCATCGCATCGAGGGCGTTGCGCAGCAGGTTAATCAGCACCTGTTCGAGGCGGATCGCATCGCCGCGCACCCACGCCGGGCGCGTCAGGTGCAGCACCAGGCTGACCTGTTCATCGCGCAGACGGGCGTCGAGCAATTGCAGCGATTGATCGACCACCGTCGCCAGATCCAGGCGTTCGCGCAGGCCGCTGGGGCTCTTGCGGGCGAAGGTTTTCAGATGGCCGGTGAGCGACGCCATGCGCGTGAGCATGTCGTCCACTGGTTTGAGCGCCTTGTAGGCGTCATCGACACGGCCATGCTCGAGCAGCAGGCGCAGGGTCGCCAGTTGCATGCGTTGCGCAGTCAGCGGTTGATTGATTTCGTGGGCGAGGGCGGCGGACATTTGCCCCAGCGCCGCCAGTTTGGCCGATTGCACCAGACCGTCCTGCGCGGTGCGCAGATCGCGGGTGCGTTCCTCAACCAGTTGTTCGAGTTCTTCGCGGTTGCGCTGGCGGACTTTCGACAGACGCCAGCGCTGATTGAGAAACAGCAACAGAAACACCAGCGCCAGCCACACTCCCGCAGCGGCCAGCCCGGCGTTGCGCAAGTCCTCGAAGGCCACTTGCGGGCGGCGCAGCAGGTGCAGGGTCCAGCCTTCGGTGGTCAGCGGCAGCGATTCCCACAAGTAATCCGCCGTTCCGTCCGGGCCTTCGACCCGGCGCAAGTCGCTGTTGTCGTTGAAGTGACGCAGCGACAGATGCGTTAGCGGGACCAGCGATTGTTTGTCGTACTGCCGCGTACGCTTGATCTCGGCCATGTCGCGGCTGTCCAGCGGCCGTAACGAGCGATAGCGCCAGCCGGGCTGGTTGGCGATGAAGATGATCCCGCGCGCATCGCTGACCAGTAGCGTGTCACTGCCCTGGCTCCATTCGCGCTCAAGCTCGGGGAACTCCAGTTTGACCACCATCGCCCCAAGGAACTCGGCGTTGTCGCCCAGCACGGCGCTGGACAGAAAATAACCGGGGATGCCGCTGGTCACGCCCACCGCATAAAAGCGCCCGCTGCCCTGAGTGCGGGTCTGGCTGAAGTACGGACGAAAACCGTAGTTGTGGCCGACGTAACTGCTTGGCAGGCGCCAGTTGCTGGCGGCCACCGCAAGGCCAGTGTGATCGAGCAGTTCGAGGGTCGAGGACTGCGCCGCGCCGTTGATCTGCTCCAGCTTCAGGTTCAGCGCGTTCTGTTGCTCAGCACCCACTGGCCCGGCCAGCGCGCCGCGCAATTGCGGATCCAGCGCCAGCACGGCGGGCAGGGCGCGGTAGCGGTCGATCAGGGTATGCAGTGAATTGGCATACAACGCCAATTGCTGGCTGGCGCGGGTGGCGTCTTCCTCCAGCGCCTGACGCTCGGCGTGGCGGATGGCAAGGGCCGCCGCGATGGCCGCACCGGCAATGATCAGCAGGGTGTACAACGTCAAACGCAGGGTACGAGAAGTCGGCAGCATGCTGGACTAATGGATAAGGGGACGGGCGGGCACGATAGCATGGGGCCGGCGATCCTGTTCGCTTCATGTGTCAGCGGATCAGACCGTAGTGAACTGACGGGATCTGGAACGCAATATCGTGCGCGTGTATTCCAGCTCGTTGATCACGGCCGCCGTGGCCTGCCATAGATTTTGCGGGGTATCGCCTTCGTTTCGGCCCAATAGCCCATAGGTATTGATTGCTGTCAAACCTGCGCTCTCGAAGGCTTTTTCGATATCCAGCATGTTGGCAGACAAATAATCGATCAGGCCGCTCGCATTGGCGATGCCCTTGGCCATTTTTTCAGCGCTGAGCTCATGACTTGCTCCGGCGATTTCATGGCCTATTTCAATTGCACCCAACAGTGCCCCCGCCGTGGCGCTGATTTCAGCGGCAGCTTGCGGCAGCATTTCCTTGGCGCCAACACTGATCAGAGTCGACGCCAGTTCCTTGGAGCCCTTGAGCACGCCCTTCTGCGTATCGGGGATCATTTTCGCGTACTTTTGCTGCAGGTAATTGATCGGTGCCATGGTCTTATATTCGGCTTTCTCGACAATTTTTTCTTTGGACAGACGGCTGGCCTTGAATTTGACAGACGCGCTGGTGCCGGTGCGTTCTGCGGCGTAATCCCACAATCCGCTGATCAGTTTCTTCGCGCCAATGCCCATTGCAATCCCTACGACGTTACCTGCGCCGGGAGCGACGGCGCCCAGCGCCTGGGCGCCGATACCGACCAGAATGCCGCCGCCGTAGGCCACGACTTGGCCGGTCAGGTGTACACCGGTGCGGCGCAGGACGGCCCCGGCAAATTGCCCGGTCGAGCGCTGGTTGAGTACCTGTTGCTGGGCATCCAGACCGCGACGCAGCGACAGCGCCAGAATGTTCAGATGACGATCGACCTGTTGTGACAGGCTGACCCGATCCCGGTAACGCTGCTTTTTCTCTTTGCTCAGTGCCTTTCTCTGATCGCGCTGAGCGGGGGTTTCGATAAACCTGTCCAGGGTCTGGCCGTCGGTGTCGATGTGGCCAATCGGATTGTTGGCGACAAAGGCATACAGGTTCAGCCCGTCGATATCCAGGGCCGGATCAGCGCTGACCCAGCGTTGCAACCACGGTGCGTAATAGCGTGCGCCATAGTAATAAAGGCCGCTGCTGTCCATTTCCCGGCCTGAATAGCGAATGGTTTTGTAGCCGACTTCCAGTGCCGAGCGAGTCGCCAGCCAGGCGGTTCCACCAAATGCGTAGTAATGCTCCAGGCTGATCACGTCAGCCTGCCGGTCAAGCTCCAGTGCGCAAGAACCAAGATGGTCATCAAGGTTATAGCGCAGTTGATCGGCTTCGATGCCGGACGGTCGGCCATTGAGCCAGTGCAGGCAACGCGCGCCTGGAAGATTGATGACATGCAGTTGCTGCCCGTCACTGCGGCTGTGGATTTCCAGACCTGGCAGGTAGCGTACCTCGTGACGGTGGGTGACGGACGGGGTGTGGCTCAGCGAGCACTTGTAGATGCGCTCACCTTGGCTGTAACGGTAGGTTTCAACGTCGTCGGGCAAGCCGTTGCTGTGTTGCAACAAGGTCACGCGAGTCAGTTGATCACGACTGTCCCACGCCAGAGGCTGAGCGCCGGGTTGCAGTTTCAACTGGTTACCGTGCTCGTCGAAGTGATCGCTGAACACCGGGTCGGGATCAGCGGATTTGCAGCGCACCCCACGATTGCTGTTCGGGTCGATCTTCATCAGTTGAGTGAAATTGTGGCCTTCGCGCGCATGCACAAGCTCGACGAGGTTGTTTCCCGCGTCATATGCATAATGTTCGGTGTAGTTGTAGCGTCGTCCCGGATCCACAGGCTGGATCGGTTGCGGTAAACCGGGTGACTGCTGCGGGATCTCGCCTTCGAAGCCACGACTTTCGCTCAACCGATACAACGAGTCGTAGACAAAGTGGCGATCACCCTCGACGCGCTGATTGGCAAAATACACCGTGGCCAGGGTGCGGTCCTCGATACGCAGGATATTGCCGACCGGGTCGTAGGTGTAGCGCAAGTCTTGCAGCGGTTTTTCCTGATCCTTGCCGGCCAGCAGATGCAGCAGCCGACCGTCAGCAGGATCGTAGACGCGGCGGCTGCGAACACCATTGCCGGCCAGTTGTTCCAGCGGCTGGCCCGAGGCGTTGTATGCGGCAGCGTCGAGCACCGGTTGCGCTGCGTCAGCCCCGGCTATCCACAGTAATACCCGACTTGACTGGCCGGCGACATCGTAGCTGGAGCATTGTCGGTGACCACCGGCATCGGTGACTTGCACCACATTGCCGCGTGCGTCGAAATCCATACGCGTGATGAACGCCGTCGTCTCGCCAGACAGCGTACGGGTTTCACCCACGGCCTTGCCATGCAGGCTGTATCCGTCGACCACCACCGTGGCGCCCGGGTCGGCGCTTTCGCTCAGCTCACCGCGCAGGTTATGTCCGGGGTCGGCATTGTGGTCGGCATAGCTGTAGCGCTCGACGTCGACTTGCGCATTTTCAGTGACGGCGATCAACCGCATCATCGGGTCGTATCGATAGCGCCATTGCTTGCCGCGCTGGTCGTGACGTTGCAACACTTCATTGGCCAGACCGGGCAGATTGACGCGCCAGCCGGAATCGACGCTGTCGACTTTCAGTGGTTCGCCGTCCAGACGGTAGGCGGTGGTCAGACAGGGCATGGGGAGCCGTGGGTCATATTGTTCGATCACACGGCCGTTGGGGTCGTAGCATTGGCGGGTGATCTGGCATTGGACTTCGGCGTCCACCACCGTCCGCAGATAAGCAACGTTTCTGGCCGGCAGCCCCCTGGGATCGTGAGCCGACAGGGTGGGCGTTCGCCAGTGCACTGAAGGACTCATGCCCGCCCCTCTGAGAAACGGATCATTCAGGCTGCCTTTTTCCGGGTTCGGCGCTGCGCCAGCAAGAACTGATTGTCAGTAGTGCCCATCGCTTTGTACGCCGTCATCATGTCTTGAGAGCGCTTGATGGTGGACAGCGTAAAACGGGTCAGACGACGCAGGTCCGAGCGAGAGATGGGGGCCAGGGTCTCTACCGATGTCATGTGGTTGATGTTCGGCAGTGAGTTGGCCGGGTAAACGATGTCGGTGCCCAGCGCATCGAATGCATTTTCAGCCCAGCCGGCACGTTGTTCTACCGCCGATTTCCAGTCATCGAGCATTGTGTCTATTTTCTGGATCTTTACCGGATCAAGGCGGTTTTTGATGTCTTCTGCTTCTACTGCCCGGGCAAACATGTTCTGTGCTGCGGGGATGATCGAGATCCACGAAGCCATGAGCCGGCCCATGATGAAGGAGGGGTTGAGTACCGCATCCAGGCCCGGATGAATCAGCTCGTCCTTCACGTTTCGCCAGGAGCTGATGTCCTTGGCGCCTGCTCGGATGCCCAGCTTGTGATCAATGGCCTTGACCGAGATCTGCGAGGTTTGCGGAATCAGTGGGCCCGTTCTGAGACCGGCGCTGTTGGCGATCGGATCTATCATGGCCGTGGCAGAGTCGCCGCCAATATTGCCGCCGATCACTCCTCCGGTCGTGGTGTAAGGTGTGGTGCCAGGCATATTGGGAATGACCAGGTCAACCAGCTTGCCGCCTGCGACACCGCCCTCATAGCCGACGACCCCTCTCACGACTTCGCCTGCCATGTTCAGTGCCAGATTCATTGCCACACCCTCCTCATGGAGAATGTTGTGGATTTGTCCCGCCACCTGCGTGGAATGTCCCTGGACGCTGGAAAGAAAGGCTGAATACAGCATGATCACACTTTCCGCCTTGTTGTTTCCGTCAGGATCCACATAGCGCAGCGGATTGTTACCCACGAACGCAAACCGGTTTGGCCCATCGACATCTCCCGCCGGATCCGCACTGAGCCATCGTTGCAACCACGGCGCGTAATACCGCGCACCGTAGTAATACAAACCGCTGACATCCATTTCCTTGCCTGAATAGCGCAGCGTCTTGTAGTCAATCTCAACCGCCGAATTCGCGCTCATCCACGCGGTCGCACCGAACGGGTAATAGCCTTCGTGGCTGATCAGGCGCGCCTGCTGGTCCAGTTCCATCACGCATGAGCCCAAGTGGTCATTGAGGGTGTAACGCAACTGGTTGTCGGCAACGCCCGGCGGTTTTCCGCTGAGCCAATGCAGGCAAACGACATGGCCGCCGCCGGTGGCGAGACTGATGACGTGCAGTTGCTCCGTGTTGTCCTTGCTGCGGATTTCCAGTCCGGGCAGGTAGCGCACTTCGTGGAAATGCCGGGTAGAACCGCTGTAGGTGTCATGGCGTTTGTAGACACGCGCGCCTTGGCTGTAGTGATAGAACTCGGCGTCATCCGGGCCGTTTTCGCGTTGGACCAGAGTCACCGAAGCCAGTTGATCGCGGGCGTCCCAGCGTAATGTCTGTCCCGGTTGCAGGGCCATCAGGTTGCCGTGGCGGTCGAATAACCGTTCGAAATCCGGTGCGGGATCACCTTCTGTCCAGCGCACACCGCGATTGCTTGCTGCGTCGATATGCATCAACCGGGTCTGGCAGGCGCCTTCGCGCACATGACGCAGTTGCGTCAGGTTGCCGCCGTGATCGTAGCGGTAGGTCTGCAGGTAATTGCGCCGATCCCTGGGATCGCTGGGCTGCGGTCGGCCGGGAATGTCGCCGGGGGTGGCATCGTCGTAACCGCTGGCGCTGATCAGCCGATACAACGAGTCGTAATGAAACGCGCGTTCGCCGTCGACCCGCTGGTTGGCGAAATAACTGGGAGTGAACACGTTGTCGAGGATGCGTGTCGGGTTGCCGACCGGATCGTATTCATAACTGATGTCCTGCAGGGGTGGCTGCGCACCTTTTCGCGCCCATTGCCGCTGCAGACGCCCAGTGCCTGGCTCGTAGTCCCAGTCGCTGGCAATGCCATTGCCGGCCTGTTGTTTGATGATTTGTCCGACGGCGTTGAACTGCGTGTCGAGCAACACCTCCTGCCAGGTGTGGTCGCCGGCCAGCAGCAGTTGTAACTGTTTGAGTTGGCCGGCGACGTCGTAGCGCAATTGCTGACGATGGCCGCCAGCGTCGGTCTGTTCCAGCATCGCGTCCAGCGGGCTGAAAATACGCTGAGTGAGAAATTCCCGGGCATCGGTAAAGGTGCGGCTTTCGCGCAGTGGCTGACCGGCCAGGCTGTAGCTGGTCAGGTGCAGGCTGCCGGACGGGTCGATTTGTTCCAGTAATCGGCCGCGCTGGTTGTGCTCGGGCGGAGCACTGGCATCGGCATAGGTAAAGGTGCCACTGAGCGTGTCGGCGCTGTTGCTGATCGCCACCAGGCGCAGCAGCTCATCGTAGCGGCTGCGCCAGTGCACGCCGCGCGCGTCCCAGCGCTGCACGGTTTGCCCGGCCAGCCCGGGCAGACTCAGGCGCCAGCCGGCGTCGACGTTGCTGACCTTGAGTGGCTGGCCGTTGAGGTCGTAGAGGTGAGTAGTGCTCGGGCCGCTCAGGCGTGGATCGAACTGCGCCACCAGACGCCCGGCCATATCGTGCTGTTGGCGAGTCACCAGGGCCTGGGCCGTCTCATCGGCCCGTGCGCGCAGATAACCAACCTGACGCAGCGGCAAGCCGCGACCGTCGATCACGACGAGCGATGGCGTGCGCCGATGGAGATTGGCGCTCATCAGTGCAGCATCCGTGGTGAAGCCGACGCCTGCTCAGCGGTTTCGTCGGTGTCGTTGAAGTCTTCGCTGGTCTGATACCACGGATGATAGGTCTCGCGAGAAAAGTAGCCTTTGGCGTTGATCAACTTGACCGGACGCCCGAGCGGGTCATAGAACAGCTGATCGAAGTAGCCGTACCGTCGCAGCGATTGATCATTGACGTAGCCGTGAGTATCGGCAAAAAACGGCCGGAACTGCCGCACGGCCAGGCCCTTGTTGTTGTATTCGACCCGGGCACTGACCCGCCAGCGTGACTCGGCGTGTTCCTCGCGCAACTGTCCGCGATCGACGATCAGTGACCCATCAGCGGCCACTACACAGGCGATTCCGGGTTCGACCCGTTGCAGGGTTTGCAACGCGCGGCCAAAACCGTCCACGTAGCTGATGATGATCTGCACTTGTGCCGCCACCGGATCATCGGGATAGCGGTCGGCACTCAGCGTCGCGCTGTGCACCGGTGTGCGCGCAACCACGTTGATGAGTTCACGCAGTGCCTGTTCGGCGGGTGTCGGCGCCGTCAATTGCGCCAGCCGTCGGCGCGCGCTGGCGCGAATGTGCAGGCTCGGCAAGACATCGCCGCTGGCCAGCCATTGGTCAAGCAGTTGCGGCGTTGTGTTGACCTGTGTCGGCAACCGTCCCATCCAGCTGAACAAATCCCTGTGCAAGGTGCTGGCCGCTTTTTGTACGGTCGCCTGCGGGTTGGCAATCGCGGCGTCCGGGCCTGGATCTACTGGGCGAACGTATTCGTCGAGCGGTCGAAAACCGGCAGCGACAGCGTTTTCTGTGCCATGGAAGCTGGTCGCAAAAGGTTGGCCGGAAGGTGCATAGAGCGCTTCCTGAATGTTCTCGTTGGCATCGATGATGCGCACTGGCTGCAGAGCATGGCGATCGTATTCGCAGCGGGTGATGCAGCCATCCGGCAGTTCGACGCTGATGACCAGCAGGCGATACTCGTCGTATTGCGCCTCGGTCCAGCCGTGGCTCAGGGTTTCGCGATACGCAAGGACCCGGAAGAAATCCTTGGCCTCGGCGTACTTCGCGTAGTTGTAATGCGCGGACCAAAGGCTTTCGGCGTTCGCGTTTACCGCCGTGTCGTCGAACAGTAGCGGCATGGGTGTGTAACCGATGTTCGCCAGCTCCTGCAGGATATCGAACGGTGGCGGCAGAACGTCGTAGGCGGCGAGGGCCGTCTTGTCAAAGCTGGCCATTTCCAGCGGCCCTGTCAGCGCTTCAAATTCTGCCGAGCCGTCGGGCAGCAGACTGCCGTCTTCTGTCTTGATATAGCGCTGCACGGTTTGTCCGGTCAGCACCCGCAGGGCATTCCACTCGGGCGAGCGGACATGTTCCTTGAGTGACTCCCAGTTTGTCTCTTGCGGGTTGAGACCCGATGGCAAGTCGCCGTTGGGCAATACCAGGGCATTGCGGCGTTGCTGCCAGGGCAGGTGGAGGCGCCATTGTTGCGGGTTCTTGTCCAGATTGATCGAGCGTGCGCGTGTTTCGTCGAGATAAAAAAAACGCTGCGCCGGGTCATGCGCGTCCCGCCACCACTGTTGTTCGTCGGGGTCGCTGAAAGGCGGGGGATCGCCCGGCAGGCGCCGTCGTGCATAACTGATGGTCAGGCTGTGAGTGGCGTGGCCGTATTCGCTGCTGGCGAGCAGGATTTCATGACGGCACAACGGGTCGTCAATGAAACCATCGTACTGATAGCTAAGTTTTTCCAAGGGCTGTACTAGCAACACGGCTGCCGATCCCCGCTGCCCCGCGGGCAAGACATCTCGCACCCGATAACGAAACTCCTCTACCGCACAGAGCCGTGTATTGGCCGGCTCGTCAGTGCCGTTCCAGGTTTCGATACGGGCGACGGCGCCGACCAGCGCGCGCGCGATTGCATGGCGTACGCCTTCGTCCTCTGGCGTTACGGGTTCATCGTATTCATCACCGGGGTGATAGCGACTGAAGACGGTGGGTCGCAAATCAACTGCGTCACGGTCACCGTCGAAGTAGCCGTACCTTGATCGATCCATCGCCTGCCCGGTCAAGAACCAGGTACAGACCCGCACCGGTGCTGTGAAGCCAGCTTCGTCATCGCCCGCCGAACGTTCGCTGTCGGTCTGCTGCAGGTGACCGAAACCACGAAATTCACGCTCGGTGCTGTCGTAGACGCCTTCGCGATAGACGCACGATTGAGTCAGGCAATTGCCGGTAATTTCATCCAGTTGGCGTTGCCGGCTGACGACTTGAACCGCGAACGGTAAATGGCACACCGGTATTTCCCCGGGATGCTCGACTCGCCACTGCTGCTTTTCATCCAGCCATTCCTGGGCAGAGCTGCGGTAGACCACCTGCGTGGCGCAGCCCATGTTGTTGTTGGTCGCGGTCAGCAAATAAGGCTTGGCTGCGACGAAGTCGTAGCGCCAGTGCTGCGGGGTCATGTGCGGCACCGTCAGGATCAGGCTGGCACAACCCAGGCCTTGCAGGTCGGCGAAAGTGACCTGACACAGACGGTCGTAACTCACGCCTGGCGGCCACGGCACGAAGACGGGCGTCTGTTCCAGGCCATTGCCGCCGCGATTGAGGTAGATCTCGAAGCCGGCGGTTTTCAGATAAATCAAGGCCGGTGCGCCGGAGCCGTCGAGGTCGGCGATCCGCAGTTGCTCGACGTTGAATTCGTCGTACAGGAAGGGCAGGGCACTGATCACCCGGCCTTCGCCGAATTTGCCATGCCCCAGATTGGGCCAGCATTTGATTTCGTTGTGCCGGATCCGGCACAGCTCGCTCATGTCACTGCCGAGCATGTTGCCCAGAAACACCAGTTCTGTGGGGGCGTTGCCGAACAGCGGCAGACTGTCCTCATTGTCTTCGCGAGGCACCTCTTCGGCGCTGGAAAATCCCTGCTCCCGGCGATTGGCATACAAGCGCACCGCGCGCGGACCGATCAGTGCCAGCGAGTTGAGGCCGTCACCGACCAGGTCGCCGAGCTGCGAAAGTGTGTTGAAAAATTCCAGCGGCATGCCGTTAAACGCGATGAATGGCGCCCAGCTGCGGTCGGCATTCAACGTGCGATATCCGCTGATGCCCGGTTCGGCAACGCTCCAGTCCAGTCGCCCGTTGCCGGTCAGGTCGAGCAAGATCTGCCGGGCGGCGCCGTCGCGTCTGGCCACCGGGATCTGTTCCAGTTCAGTCCAGGGCGCATAGGTGATGGCGTCAGGTCCCGCCATTGCACGAAGCGGTTCGCGGTAATACCAGCACTGATCGTAGCGGCAGAGAAATCCCGGTAGACCTTCGCCGTACAGGTCGAGGCACTGGTAAAACTGGCCATCCTCAACGCCCGGCATATTGTCTTCGGCAAACATCCGGGTCGGGATTTTATTGATCGCGAAGGGCGAGTAATCAAACTCCACCGGCGGTGTCGTCTCCAGCGCGCCGCTGGCATCGAAGGCCTGATAGTGAGCGGCGTTGATCCGGTTGTACGTCCACGGATCAGAGGGTGACGGGTATTCGAACAGCAGCCGCCGCACCAGCAGTGGATCCGCACCGGCAGGCCGCGAGAAGTTGTGAAACATCAGGATTTGTCGACACAGGCGCCGCGTACCCAGCTCGAAACCCTGACCGAAGGTGGAGAACGGATCCCGGCGTTTATCCCAGACAGCCAGGCTGTCGCCAGCGTACACCGGAGCCTCTGTCAGTGAACGGGTGCGCTCGCCGTAATCGAACAACAGATGGAAATGCCAATCCAGTTCGGCCGGATCCTCCACGGTCCAGCTGTACAAATGCTGGCTGGCCGTGACGTTGCCATAGAACACCGCGCGCAAGTAGCGCTGGGCGCGGTAATCGTGAATCGGGTCGAGGTCCTGGTCATCGGCCAGATAGGCGAAGCAGATGTGCTCGCCAAGCGGGTTCATGCTCTCGCACAGCAACCAACTGCCGACGCGAAGTGCATCGTCCGGATCGGCCCGGCGCGAGGCGCGGGTCTTGCCGTATACCTGCAGTGAACCGTCCGCGCCGTGGATCAGCCAGAAGGGTGGCTCGGCTGCCGTTTTTGTCGCCCGTTGCCAGCGCTCGCGGAGCGCAAAGTCACGTTCGACCCGCGGCCAGTAACGCACCACGTTGTGATAGCCGACTTCAATTCCGTTGTAGGATTTTTCAAGGCGCGACTTTACTGTGCCGTCGTCGTTGAGTTCCGGCAGCCACACCTCACCATCATCACCGATGATTTCATCGAGATCGCTATAACGCGGTACCCCTTTTGCGGTACCACGGCTGATCTGAGCAATGCCCAGGCTCCAGCCGATGCCGAACGGCCCGTTGCCGGTCTGACTGCTGTACGTCAGCGACAGTTGCGGATCCCAGCCACGTCCGGCGGATAGCGGCAGTGGCAGTTCAAATGTAGCCGCGCCAGTGGCACCCACTGCCCCCCAGCTTTTGCCGATCGTTGTGATCGACGCGCTGCTGGCGATGGACGGGGTGATGATGCTCAGCTCTTGATCGGCCATGGTCGGATCCATTGCACACGCGAAGCACGTGCGTGGACAGACGCTATCAACAAGAAAAGATTTCGTAACCTGTCAGATCTGACAGGTGCCAAAGGGCTTTGAATGTGCAGGGCACAAAAAAGGCCGGCCCGTCAGATGACGGGCCGGCCTTGTTCATGCTGCGAAACGCTTACTGCACTTCTACCGCCAGGCTTTCGGCGATCTTCTGTTGCCAGATCGCCGGGCCGGTGATGTGTACCGACTCACCGTTGCTGTCCACCGCGACGGTGACTGGCATGTCCTTGACCTCGAACTCGTAGATCGCTTCCATGCCCAGTTCGGCGAAGGCCAGCACCTTGGACTTCTTGATGGCCTGGGCCACCAGGTAAGCGGCGCCGCCCACGGCCATCAGGTACACAGCCTTGTTGTCCTTGATCGCTTCGATCGCGGTCGGGCCACGCTCGGACTTGCCGATCATGCCCAGCAGGCCGGTCTGCTCCAGGATCTGACGGGTGAACTTGTCCATCCGCGTCGCGGTGGTCGGGCCAGCCGGGCCAACCACTTCGTCACCGACCGGATCCACCGGGCCGACGTAGTAGATAAAGCGACCTTTCAGATCCACCGGCAGGGTTTCACCCTTGTTCAGCATCTCGACCATGCGCTTGTGCGCCGCGTCGCGACCGGTGAGCATCTTGCCGTTGAGCAGGACGGTTTCGCCCGGCTTCCAGCTCTGCACTTCTTCCGGGGTCAGGGTGTCGAGGTTGACGCGACGGGCCGACGGGCCGGCTTCCCAGACGATTTCCGGGTAGGCATCCAGCGATGGCGCTTCCAGCGATGCCGGGCCAGAACCGTCGAGCACGAAGTGCGCGTGACGGGTGGCGGCGCAGTTCGGGATCATGCACACCGGCAACGAAGCGGCGTGGGTCGGGTAATCCATGATCTTCACGTCGAGCACGGTGGTCAGGCCACCGAGACCCTGGGCGCCGATGCCCAGCTGGTTGACCTTCTCGAACAGCTCCAGACGGATCTCTTCGATACGGTTCTGCGGGCCACGGGCTTTGAGTTCGTGGATGTCGATGGACTCCATCAACACTTCCTTGGCCATGACCGCGGCTTTCTCGGCGGTGCCGCCGATGCCGATGCCGAGCATGCCTGGTGGGCACCAGCCGGCGCCCATGGTCGGAACGGTCTTCAGTACCCAGTCAACGATCGAGTCGGACGGGTTGAGCATGGCCATTTTCGACTTGTTCTCGGAACCGCCGCCCTTGGCCGCCACGTCCACTTCCACGGTGTTGCCCGGGACGATGGAGTAGTGGATGACCGCCGGGGTGTTGTCCTTGGTGTTTTTGCGAGCGCCCGCCGGGTCGGCGAGGATCGAGGCTCGCAGGACGTTTTCCGGCAGGTTGTAGGCGCGGCGCACGCCTTCGTTGATCATGTCGTCCAGGCTCATGGTCGCGCCATCCCAACGTACGTCCATGCCCACACGTACGAACACGGTGACGATGCCGGTGTCCTGGCAGATCGGGCGGTGGCCGGTGGCGCACATGCGCGAGTTGATCAGGATCTGTGCGATCGAATCACGGGCCGCTGGCGATTCTTCGCGCAGGTAGGCTTCGTGCATCGCCTGGATGAAATCCACGGGGTGGTAGTAGGAAATGAATTGCAGGGCGTCGGCAACGCTCTGAATCAGGTCATCTTGCTTGATCACGGTCATGAGTCGCGCTCCTCTAAAAGACGGGAACATTCAATAAGGTGCTTGCAGCTTGGGTGCATCGGTCGGTTGCAAGCACCTTTCAAGGCACGCCGGGGCTGCTGGCGCGACGCTAAAAAGGCGCGGCAGTATACCGCGCCTCGGTGGTGGGCACACATTGGCTTTTGGTCGGATAAACATTGTGGCGAGGGGATTTATCCCCGATCGGCTGCGCAGCAGCCGTAAATCCTGTGCACCCGGTTTGTCTGAGGGATTACAGGGGGCCGCTTCGCGCCCCATCGGGGATAAATCCCCTCACCACAGGTCTTCATGGGGCATTGATGGGTCATGCATTTGACGTCAATTTTTGGCGCCGAAAATCGGTGGTCATTTATCGACCGCCCCTCTAAAGTGGCATCCGGTCTGTAGAGTAGGACACTCGGTCAGCCTCCTATCGCACGGTGAGTCAACGATTGACCCATAACGCCATTCAACGTCTTTTGCTCAAACGCTTCGCCCTCGCTGCGGCCACCTATGGATTGGCTTTGCTGTTGTTGTGGCTGGCATTTTTCACCGGACATTACCCGCAATCATTGAACGGCGTGGCCATCGGCAGTGCGCTGGTGGTGATCTGCCAGGCCACGTTGTTTGCGCTGTTCTGGTCCGGGCACAATCAGCGCTTTGCCGACCCCAGCCTGACCGAAGCGCAAGTGCTGCTCGGGCTCGGCTGGCAGACCTGGCTGATCGCTCATCTGGACGAAGCACGCGGCGCGTTTCTGGTGTTCTACGTGCTGATCCTGCTGTTCGGCCTGTTTCATTTAACCCGTCGCGCATTCATTCGTTGCGCGCTGCTGGTGTTCTTCAGTTTCTGTGCGATCACCCTCTGGGATGGCTACCACTTCCGTCTGCCGGATCCGGCGCTGGCGGCATTGCAGGTGTGCATTCTGGCGATGGTGCTGGCCTGGCTGGTGATCTACGCACGCTTTGTCCAGGTGTCACGGCAACGCATGCGCCAGCGCCGGTTTGCCCTGCAGGCGCATCAGGACACCCTGCGCGGGATGATGCGCCAGCTCGAAGATCTGGTGGCCACCGATGAGTTGACCGGGCTGTTCAACCGCCGGCATTTTCTGCGTCTGGCTTCCCGCGAACTCGACGACATGGAGCCGGGTGTGGTTCACGGTCTGGCGCTGATCGATCTCGACCATTTCAAGCGCATCAACGATTTGCACGGTCATGCCGCCGGCGATCAGGTGTTGCAGGCCTTCGCCGGTGTGGCGGGTGCCTGCCTGCGTGACGGCGACGTACTGGCGCGTTACGGTGGCGAGGAATTCGTGGTGTTGCTGCCCGACTGCGATGCCGAACGCCTGACGGCTTGTTGTGAACGCCTGCGCATTGCTTTCACTGATGTCGAACTGGTGGGGCTGAACGTGCGCAACCTCAGCCTGTCGGCAGGCATGACCCTGCTGGAACTGGGTGATGATCTGGACGACGCCTTGCAGCGCGCCGATCAGGCGCTGTACCGGGCCAAGCGCGACGGGCGCAATCGCTGTGCCGCGGCATGGGAGAATGTAGATGCCTGAACTTAGGGTCGGTGACCGGCAATGGTCGGTGGCGGCGGGCAGCAATTTGCTCGACGCGCTGAATCAGCACGGCGTCGCGGTGCCTTACAGTTGCCGCGCCGGCAGTTGCCATGCCTGTCTGGTGCAGTGCGTGAACGGCTTGCCCACCGACAGTCGTCCGGACGCCTTGAGTGCCGAACAGCGCCAGGAAGGCTGGCGACTGGCCTGTCAGTGTCAGGTTACGCAAGACTTGCACGTGCACACGTTCGACCCGCTCACTGACGGTCGCCCGGCGCTGGTCGAGGCGCTGGACTGGCTCAGCGACAACGTACTGCGTTTGCGCCTGACCCCGCAACGACCGCTGCGCTACAGCGCCGGGCAGCATCTGGTGCTGTGGATCAACCACATCGCCCGGCCATATTCGCTGGCGAGTCTGCCGCAGGAAGACCGCTATCTCGAATTCCACCTCGACTGTCGCCAGCCCGGCGAATTCAGCGATGCGGCGCGGCGCCTGCAGATCGGCGACCCGATCCGCCTCGGCGAGCTGCGCGGCGGCGCCCTGCATTACGACCCGGACTGGCACGCGCGCCCGCTGTGGCTGCTGGCTGCCGGCACCGGGCTGGGGCCGTTGTTCGGCGTGCTGCGCGAAGCCTTGCGTCAGGATCACCAAGGCGCCATCCGCCTTATTCATCTGGCCCATGACGCGCGTGAGCACTATCTGGCCAAACCTCTGGCGGCGCTCGCTGCGCAGCGCGAAAACCTCAGCGTCGAGCTATGGACGGCGGCCGAGTCAGCCGCCGCTTTGGCGCAACTGCGCCTTGTTTCCCGTCAGACCCTGGCCTTAGTCTGCGGCTCGACTGCCAGCGTCGAGGCCTTTGCCAAGCGTCTGTACCTGGCCGGACTGCCGCGCAATCAGCTGCTGGCCGATGTGTTTTTGTCCCGCCGTTAAGCGCTGATCCTTTTGGAGCAAGGCGGAACCCTGTGGCGAGGGGATTTATCCCCGATGGGCTGCGCAGCGGCCCCAGGATGTTGTGAGCGCTGCGCACTCAATCGGGGATAAATCCCCTCACCACAAAAGTTTTGCATCACCAAAAAAGAACTTTGTCAGCCCTTTTTAATGTTGAGTAACGCTGATGACCGAAGCCATCCTGCTGGAACGCGAACGCGGTTTGCTCACCCTGCGCCTCAACCGCCCGGACAAGAAAAACGCCCTGACCCGCGCGATGTACAGTCGCCTTGCCGGGGCCCTGAAGCAGGCCGACAGCGATCCTGAAATCACTGCCGTGCTGATCTCTGGCAGCGCCGAATGCTTCACCGCCGGCAACGACATCGCCGACTTCATCCAGCAACCGCCGAGCGACCTCGACAGCCCGGTGTTCCACTTCATGCTCAATCTGCTCGAATGCCGTAAACCAGTGGTTGCCGCCGTGGCCGGTGCTGCCGTGGGCATCGGCACCACGTTATTGCTGCATTGCGATCTGGTCTACGTCAGCCGCGATGCGCGGCTGCGCATGCCGTTCGTCAACCTGGGGCTGTGCCCGGAGTTCGGTTCCAGCCTGATCCTGCCGCGTTTGCTCGGGCAGGCCAAAGCGGCCGAGTTGTTGTTGCTCGGTGAAGGTTTCAGCGGTGAGCAGGCCGCGCAGTGGGGCATCGCCAGCGAGGCGCTGGGCAGTGGCGAAGCGGCGCAGAACAAGGCCCGGGAAATGGCTCTGCGTTTCGACGAATTGCCGCCGGACGCGGTGCGCATCAGCAAGCAATTGATGAGGGCGCCGGATCGCGAAATGATCCGTAAGGTGATCGAGGAGGAGGGCGCGCTGTTCACCCAGCGCTTGCGCTCGCCGGAGGCGTTGGCGGCATTGACCGGGTTTATCAAGCGGCATTGAGATTCTCGCTGGCCGGGCTGGCCTCATCGCTGGCAAGCCAGCTCCCACAGTTTTTGTGGTGGATGCAAGATCTGTGATCACCGCCTGGCCCTGTGGGAGCTGGCTTGCCAGCGATGAGGCCAGAGCCGATACAAAATCTGTTGGATCAGAATGCAAAAAGCCCCGACATTCACATGCCGGGGCTTTTGGTTTTCAGCGATTCACTCAGACCTGTGGATCGCCAACGTGCAGGATCTTCATGCCGTTGGTGCCGCCGGTGGTGTGGTAGCTGTCGCCCTTGGTCAGGATGACCCAGTCGCCTTTTTCCACGACGCCGCGCTTGACCAGCTCGTCGATGGCTTTCTGGCTGACTTCGTTCGGGGCCAGCGAAGCCGGATCGAACGGAACGGTGTACACGCCACGGAACATCGCCGCGCGGGCCTGGGCTTCGCGGTGCGGGGTGAAGCAGTAGATCGGCACCGACGAACGGATACGCGACATGATCAGCGGGGTGTAGCCGCTCTCGGTCAGCGCGATGATCGCCTTGACGCCCGGGAAGTGGTTGGCGGTGTACATGGTCGCCAGCGCAATGCTCTCGTCGCAGCGCTCGAATTCCTTACCGATGCGGTGGCTGGACGTCTTGCTGGTCGGGTGCTTTTCAGCGCCAACGCAGATGCGCGCCATGGCCTGCACGGCTTCCAGCGGATAAGCGCCGGCAGCGGATTCGGCAGACAGCATCACGGCGTCGGTGTAGTCGAGCACGGCGTTGGCCACGTCGGACACTTCGGCGCGGGTCGGCATCGGGTTCTGGATCATCGACTCCATCATCTGGGTCGCCACGATCACCGCTTTGTTGTGGCGGCGTGCATGCAGAATGATCTTCTTCTGAATGCCCACCAGCTCGGCGTCGCCGATTTCCACACCGAGGTCGCCACGGGCAACCATGACGGCGTCGGAGGCCTTGATCAGACCGTCGAGGGTTTCGTCATCGGCCACGGCTTCGGCGCGCTCGATCTTCGCCACCAGCCAGGCAGTGCCGCCAGCTTCATCGCGCAGTTGACGGGCGTAGTTCATGTCCGCCGCATCACGCGGGAAAGACACGGCGAGGTAGTCGACTTCCATTTCGGCGGCGAGCTTGATGTCGGCCTTGTCTTTTTCAGTCAGGGCCGGAGCAGTCAGGCCGCCGCCGCGACGGTTGATGCCTTTGTGGTCGGACAGCGGGCCGCCGATGGTCACGATGCAGTGCAGTTCGGTGGCAGTGGCGGTTTCAACGCGCATCACCACGCGGCCGTCGTCGAGCAGCAGCTCGTCGCCCACGCCGCAGTCCTTGACCAGATCCGGGTAGTCGATGCCGACCACTTGCTGGTTGCCTTCGGTCAACGGATGGCTGGTGGAGAAGGTGAACTTGTCACCGATCTTCAGCTCGATGCGCTTGTTGGCGAATTTGGCGATACGGATTTTCGGGCCTTGCAGGTCGCCCAGCAGGGCGACGAAGCGGCCGTGCTTGGCCGCGAGGTCACGCACCAGCTTCGCACGAGCCTTGTGCTCGTCGGGGGTGCCGTGGGAGAAGTTCAGACGGGCGACGTCCAGACCAGCCAGAATCAGCTGTTCGAGAACTTCCGGCGAGTTACTGGCCGGGCCAAGGGTAGCGACGATTTTGGTACGACGGACGGACATGCAAAGACTCCTCAGGTTCAAGCGCTCGCAGAGGCTACTACGCTCTTTGGGTGTAGTCATTGTTCGTTTGCACTACTTATTGTTTTCTTTATTGAACGCGACAATCGGAACAAAGGACTCTGAAGATTTCTCGCCCGAGGTCGATAATGATCACAAGACAGGAGAATACCCCATGCGATTCGTGCCCATTGCCGCCCTTGCCCTCAGCGTCCTCGCCGTCACGGGCTGCACCCGTTGGTCGATGAACCATCATCTGAACAACGCCTACAGCGCCTATGACCGGGGCAATTGCGAGCAGGTGATGCTCGAACTGTCCAAGGTCGAACGCGCCAGCCGTGCCCGCCCGTATGTGTGGCCGGAAGTGTCGATGATGCGCGGTCAGTGCCTGGAACGGCAAAAAATGTACATCGACGCGGCGCAGACCTATCAGTTCATCATCGCCTCGTACCCCAACAGCGAATACGCCTTCCGCGCTCGCGCGCGCCTGGAAACCCTGCAGAGCCTGGGTCATTACCCGACGCGTAGCGCAGCGGCCGTGCCAGGTCCGCAACGCTTCTGATGCCGGGTGTCATACAAACGCTGGCCGACTGTACAAGCTGAGCTATAGTCCATTGATCCGGTTCGGCGCCTGGCGCTCGAACCGAGGCAACACCTGCGACTGGTAGAGGTTGAGGTGATGGCGTATTGGCGACCGTCACACCGGGAGCGGGGAGAGCGTGTCTGCGAGACGGGCCCGTTCCGAAGCAAAGGTGCGGCTCTGTAGTGGAGCCTTGCATGGCGTACTGCGCATGTTTACTGACCGCCGAATCGAACGGCATCAACTGCCGTACTTCCTCCGGGTGTACAACAGCGTCACCGACAAACCCATCGGTTTTCTGGGCAACGTGTCCGAAGACGGGCTGATGCTCATCAGTCAGTTGCCGATGATGATCGGCGCCGAGTTCCATCTGCGTTTGAGAATCCCCGCCAGCGATGGTTGCCAGCAGGTGATCGACTTCAACGCGTGCTGCCTGTGGTGCCAGGAAGACGCCACACCGCTGCATTACGACGCCGGCTTCAGCCTGCAACGCCCGCCTCCGGAATACGGGCAATTGGTCGAGGCGCTGCGCCAGTACTTCAGCTTCCAGCCATTGCCGGCTTCGGCCTGACTTCGGCGGCGCTCGCACGATTGCCATCGCGGGCAAGCCCGCTTCCACAGTGTCCGGGGTTGATCAAGGAATGTGTGCACACAACAAATCCCTGGGGGAGCGGGCTTGCCCGCGAAGGCGTCAGACCCGACAACGTCTATCTACGGGCTAACCCACAGCAATCGCCCGCTCACTGTCCAGCGTCTTCTCTGCCAGCAACAACCCCATCTCGCTCAACTGATAAATCGCCATCGCCAGATGCCGTGGTTGGTCTTCCAGGCTAGTGCTCACCGACTAAACGAGAGGTGGCGGCTGGACGCAGGTTAGTCGACCGGGAGGACTACGAAAAAACCGGCGCGCCCGAGGGCGCCCTGCGCACAGCCACCATTGAGTGCGGGGATAGGGAATACCCGACTTAATGACGCTCATGCACCTTTCGCAGTACCTCCCGGGCGACTAAACCCGACCACTGATTGGCAGCGGCACGGATCACGTTACGGGGCATCGGCAAGGCGCACAAGCCGGCGGATTCTGGCGGATCTGTAGGCAAAGGCGCAAGGCGTTGTAGTTTGCTGCGCGTGTCGAAGTAGGGCGGGGAATCGTTAGCTATTTTAGTGTCTATAAAATATTTTTTTAGAAGTATTTGATCTTTTTAACTGTCAGTTCTGACAGTAGGCGGGTGAGCAGCGGGGAAGTAAATTAAAACTTCACTTGAGGAGAATGTTATGAAGGACGCGAAAATTGATTTGAGTGAAGTTGAGCTTTGGGCGAAGTTCCAAGCTGAAAGGTCAGGAACTATTTATCATGGGCGAGGTGAATTTTTTGATACTGATTTTACTTATTCTGATGGCTGGGATAACGCAGTAACCAGAGTGGCTTATCTTAATCACAGGATTCCTGAGTTGCATGCGTGGTTGTATTATCAATATAAAAAATCTGCCGACGGAAGAACGGTTGATGTCAGGACTAATATGTACAAAATGACTACGCGTCCAATAGATAAGCCGTGGTACAGAGGGAATTTGAATCTTGAATTTCATAATTTCAGTGTAATGCGAACTATACCTTCTCCCGATGCAATGTGGCAGGAAGTACAGCCTTCAGAATTTATTGCCTATGTACGATACGGATCAATTCCGATTCAATCCGCTAATATACAATTCCGTATCGCATGCAACTTTGATGGTACTCATAATGATGGGTGGGAGCATTCTTCATGGGAAGTATTTCCAATAAATGCTGTTCAGGGTGATGAGGTAGTTGATGAGAGGCTCGGCAATCCGCGAATCGTTGTCGAGCGATTTTTTTCAGGGCGAAAGAATAAACAGGGTGAATGAGTGAATGGATTTTAATAGTTCCCCAATGAGCTATATACAGATGTTCAATTCTTGGGGGTGGAACCGGAGGGCGTGTTCATGGTTCAGGAATATGATGGCGAAACTGGTCCAGCCAGCGCTGTAATTATCACGCCTGCAAATAATGGAACTATCCCTCCTGTCCCGATTTCCGTCACGGGCACCACAAGCCTTCCGATGAATATAGTATTGCACTTGTACCGGGGGCAAGAATCGGTTCAGATAAGTAGCGGAATAATCAACGGGAATACATGGTCCCGCATCCTGAATGCTCATCCCCCTGGTAGTTATCACCTGGAAGCGATTCAGGCTTCGACATCAAGAGTGTCGTTCACTATCGAAGTTACTACACCAATTATTAATGAGCCTTCCGGTGACGTAACGTCACCCCAATTCACAGTGCAGGGTAGTGGTGGTTTATTTAATGATGGTGTAATCACTCTCTATAATGCTGCGGATAATGCCTCGCTGGGTAACGCCACTATTCGGGTCGGTGGCAGTTGGACGGCTAATATTAGTCTGCCTGTTGAAATACAGCCACTGACTTATTATGCCATTCAGAAAGTCGGCACATACTCATCCTCTAGATCCAATTTGATGACTGTGGTTTTGAAAGTAGCTCCGGTCATCGATTCCCCGTCACCAGGAGCAGTGGTACGCGCCAGCGCTCAACTATTGATTACCGGACGGGGTACGCCGGGAAAAACAATTGACGTGATGAAACCCGGCGGTGGTGTTTTACATGCAACAGCACTTGTTAAATCCAACCGCACATGGGAGGCCCCGTTCAACCAGGATAATTATCCTAACGGTGGTCTGGTCGAAATGCAGGCTGGTCACCGCGGGCTGAATGACTGGACTGCAACGCAATATTTCACCTTGCTTCTGCGGCCGACAATCACGACGCCATCCGAATCAGCAGTGACCGATCCGAGAGGTCCGATAGCGGGGGGGAGGGCTGTTTCAGGTGCCGTTGTCGAAGTCCTAAAGGATTTGGAACATTCATTCAAGATTGGCCAGGGCACAGCAGAAAGCAACGGACAATGGCAGGTCACTGCGTTCACTCAAGACATGCCGCCGGGCAGCTTTACGATTGTTGCGCGGCAGACGCTGTCAGGCGTCACTTCCGATGTAAGTTCGCCGCGCTCGTTCAAAATCCGCCCCCCTGCACTGACCTCCGTCAGCGTCACCTATCCAACCCTCACCACCATCGAGTTTTCCGGCGCAGGTTTTACCGGCGCCACGGTTGAGATCACCATCGTCAACGGCCCGGAAGAGGCGACACCGCCACCTGTGGTAGTCGTGACCGCAGGCAGTTGGAGAACGACCTCACAGAAATGGCCCTTCGGCGTTTACAATTTGAAGGTCGTGCAGAAAGTTTCCGATAACGCCGGAGGCTGGATTCCCTCCCACGAGTACCTGTTCAGGACTTCATCAGAGTTGCCGGCGCCCACGGAGGTGACTCACACCGTTTCCAATTACACCCCGACCTTCACCGGAAAGGGCTTTATCAACGCTTCGGTCGAGGTTACCGACAAGGCCGATGGCAGTGCGGTTGCTCCGGCAACCACCGTCACGGCGCAAGGCTGGTTGACCCGGGCTACTCAGGCTTGGGCGCCCGGTTCGACGCGCACGGTGAAAGTCGTGCAAAAACTGGGTGAAGCGGTGTCGCCTGCGGTGGAGCGGATCATCAATATCGACCGTTTTCCGGCGCCGACTGAGCTGGCTTGTACGGTGGTCGATTACACGCCGGTCCTGACTGGCAAGGGGGTCAGTGGCGCGACGGTGCACGTGACGGACAAGGCAACCGGCGCGCCGATCGCACCGCCTGCACCGGTCACGGCGCAAGGGTGGTCGGCACGGGCCTCTGCAGTCTGGGAGCCGAACACCACCAAGGTTGTGTTGTTGGTGCAGAAGGACGGTGCGCTCGCTTCCGCCGCGGTGGAAATGACAATCACCGTGCCGCTGCTGGCTCCCGTTATCACTGATGTCGAGGACGATGGACTGTCACCGAAAATCTCCGGCACCTGCTGGCCCGGCGCGACGCTGAGCCTGAAATACAGCGACAGCGGGAACGAACACCGGCCCGTCGGCACCAGCGGCACATGGACCTTCAAGCGCGAAGCGGGATTCGCCCCGGACAAGCAGCACACCGTGACGGTGATCCAGAGCGTTGCCGGGCGCCCATCGCCACCCGTTTCTCAAGCGTTTACAGTCAGCCCGGAGCAACTGGTGATCACCGAGCCGACTGAAAACACAGACACCCACTACAACATGACCGTGCGGGGAATCAACGGCTACAACGGTGCGACGTTGCAACTGCGGGATGCGCAATTCGGACGGAATCTGGGTGAGCCGAAACGGCTGACCACTCATGGCGCCTGGTTCGTCGAACTGAAAAAACTCGAGTTTCGCAAATACCAGATCGAAGCCGTGCAAACCATCGCGGGCAGACCTTCTTTGCCCAGTGCCGTGCGCAGCTATTTTGTCGTGCTGGTGCCGCCGGTCATCAGGGTGCCGGCGCCGAATCAATCGCTGGCCCGGACCTCGACGCTTTCGGGCACCGCCGAACCCTTTGGTCAAGTGACGATCTGGCGTGAAAATCCCAGTGAAATCCTGCTCGATAAAGTCCCGGTCAACTTTGTGGGCGAATGGCGTGCCGAGGTAACGTTGCCGGTCGGCAGCTACACCGTAAAGGGCCGGCAATTCTTCGAGACCCACGCGTCCAGGGAAAGTCCTCCGCGCACTTACAAAGTGGTGCCTGCCGCCCCGGTGATCGAAAGCCCCGGACGCGGCGTGCACATCGGTCGTCAGGTCGTGGTGTCCGGCTTTGGCTATCCGGGCGACACCGTGCTTGTGACGTTGACAGGCAGCAGGGGCACGACGCGCGCAAGCGCCCCGGTGCTTGAGGACCGTACCTGGTCACTGACGCTGGAAACGGGGCAGTCCGTCGGCCCTGCGAATCTGGTGGCGGTGGCTTCGCGTGATGATTTCGACTCTGCCGCCTCGGCTGCACTTCCAGTGGTACTGGGCACCTATTTGCCAGCTATCGATGAGCCGGCACCGGGATTCCGGGTCGAAAATCCGCTGCGTTTCGTCGGCAAGGGACGCACGGGTGTCGGGTGCGTTGTGCCCTGGTTCAACCCTGACACCGTGCTGAGCGCAGGTATTGCCGTCACTGCTCAAGGCTGGAGCGCCGAGGCAACGCAGCCCCTGCTGCCAGGCGGCCAGTGGTGTCGATTCCAGCAGACCATCACTGACGCTGCGGATGGCTCGACCGTATCCGACTGGGTTGAAAGCGAGCGTTTCGAGATCACGTCGATTGCTCCGGGAGCCCGACCATGACCGAGCCTTTGATCCGCCCGGTGCAGCAGTGGCTGAGACAGGTATTCAGTGACGAACAGCGCGAAACCTACGCCGATTTTTGTGATCACCTGGAAAACGGTGGTTCGGTTTTTCCGCTGGTCGAACAAGGCGTTCAGGGGCTGGTCAGGCATTACCGGATGAACCCCGACGATGCGCAGACCTTTTTACGCAGGGCCAACAGCCTGGCGGTGTTTGTCCGGCGCCAGTTCATTGAACATTCGTTGAGCGGTTCGAACGCCCGGGTCACCCGCCCCGGGAGCGGTCTGTTGTCGAGGGTCGATGGCCCAAGCTACGAGCAGCTGTTCTCGCCAGATTTCGATGCCATGTGCCCGCCGCAGGCACTGGAGTCAATCGTCTCCCCGGTGGCCTACCTGATTGAGCTGTTGCGCTGGATCGAAGAGAAAATACTCCCCATGGGCAGCGCCGATAAGCTCGATTTGCATGAGCGTCGGCAGGATCTGAAGAGGCTGCGGGTTGACTTCAATGCCGTGCATCAGGCGGTGTCGGCGCTGGACATCATCGTCCCGGTACTCGAAACGTTCATCGAGGAAAACGATAACGCCACTGACCTCGAAGAGGCGTTGATCCAGACCCGTTATCCCAACGGTCTGCCGTACTACCAGCACTGGGTCACGCTTGATTTTGTCGCCCGGGAACATGGCTTGTCGGTGGGCAATATCGTCCAGATGGTGGATTTGGCCTATCCCTACTTCCTGCAGCCCGAGGCGTGGGACAACGATGCCGGTCGCGCCTTTACCCATGCGTCGCGGTTGGGGCCCTACCAGCGTGAACTGTTGACGGAGGCGCCCACTGACGAGGCAAACAAACTCGAATATTACCAACGCAACTTTGGTACGACCGTAGAAGATTGGCAGGACCTCAATCAGGTGAAGTTCTTTGGCCAGCAAACAGGGCTGGACACCCGTGATATCGAGTCGTTGCTGTCGATTCGCGAATTCGCCCCGACGCGTTCGGCCAACGTCACTGTGTATGAAAGCGAGCAACCGGGCGCTGACGAGAGCCAGCGATCCGGCTCGGTGTACCTCAATGCCGCGACCAGCCCGGCACTCGGCATTGTTTACAGTGAAGACAGCACAACTTTTCTGCATCGTTTTACACAAGACCCGGCCACCATTGACCGCTACGAACGAATGAATCGCAAGTTGCGTCTGGATCGATGGCTGGAACTGCCCAGCGAGCAGGTGGACGCGTTGTTGACGGCGGCGATCAGGGCAGAGACACGTCAGGCGCAACGGGCAGACCCGTGGTGGATTTCCACCCATCAGGTGCAGGCCCTCGGCTTGTTTCAGTCGCTGCGTGAACGCTATGGCTGTTCGGCAGAGGACTTCGCGGCATTTCTCGATGAAATCCCGATTTACGGCCGTGCCGATGCCCTGTCACTGTTCGATCGTACCTTCAACAGCCAGGGCAATTATCGTCAGCCCCTGGTGCTGGACGGCGAAGCATTTGCGACGCTGCCGGCACAGTCCGGGACGGCGCTGACGATCAGCCAGTTGTGCAGCGGATTGGCTATCGATCTGCAGACATATGCCTACCTTGCGGTCGCGATCGAACGGGCACACGGGTTCAACGGCACGCTCAGGCGCACCCCGGCAGTCATTTCGAGTTTCTACCGTTTGGTGAAGTTGCCACGGTTATTGGGCATTACCCCGGTCGAAGGGGTGTTGATGCTGACCCTGCTGGGTGGCGAGCGCTGGGTCGACGGGCTGGCAGGTGTACCGCGCCTGTACACACGACTCGAAAGCCAAACCCCACCGGACGTGCTCAATCTGATTGATGCCCTGCACGCCTGTGTATCCTGGTGCAGGGATCGCGAAATCCCTGTGCTGTGGACGTTGAACCACGTGGCACCGCTGCAGGCGCTGGCGGTAGCCACGCAGGCTGAGCGTCGGTTGTTTGAGCAGATTCTCAACCTGCTGCCGGCGACGCTGTTCAACAATGCCGGGTTGTCGATGGCTGGCGTGCCCTCGCTGGAAGGGCTGGACTGGCTGCATTTGCTGACCGAGCTGGTCGACGACAGGGGGTTGATCATCGATCTGCAATTACCCGAGGCCCAATACCTGAGCCTGGCCAGGGAAATCTTCGACCAGGCCATCAGGGAAGGGCTGGGCGAGAGCGAAGACGCCGTTCGGAGCGTTCTTGTCGAGCGCATGCTCGGCGTGCTGTTGCAGGCGCGGGAAGCGCAGGTCTCGGTCGTCAGGGAGTGTCTGGTGGCGTACACCGGCCTTGATATCGAACGCGGATTGCTGATGCTGACCTGGGCACAGTCCACCGTTTATCAATTGCTGTCTCAGGTCAGCGCGCGTGCCGATCGTGATGCGGCTGATGCGCTCAGGCGCGCTGCACGTGCTTCTGAACAACCCGACCCGCTGCTGAGCTTGTTGGCTGACGTGCGACGTCGCAGCGCCGTGACGAACCAGCTGGATCTGTCTGCGGTGTTGCTCGAAGACTTTCTGCAGTACGGCCATAAGGCCTGGATGGCTCAGAACGATCGACATCTGCTGTCTATCCGTACCCTGTATTACCTGAGCACACTGGGTCGGGCCTTCGAGCTGAGCGCGCAACCGGCCGGCAAACTGCTCGATTACCTGCGTCAGGTCAATGCATTGCCCAGCCCTCTGACAGGCGACGCGTTGCGCCTGGCACAGGAAGCGGCCGCGTTGCGACTGGCGGCGTTTTTCGACTGGAGCGTGCAGGAGGTGCGTGAGTGTGTCAGCCGTATCGACCCGACGTTGAACATTCTCAAGACACTGCCCCAGCTCGATTTGCTGATGCGCATCCGCGTCTTGGCCCGGGACAGCGGCATGGACGCCCTGACGATTTTCCTCGTGGGCAGTCTGCCGGAAGACGTCAACAAGGATGCGTACCGGTTCGCCGCCGAGCGTGCGCTGCTCAGCCTTTCAGACAGCCGCGAGTCGGTGGTGACCTTCGCCGATGAGGTGACGCAACCGCTGGTCACCATGACTTGTGTGGTGGACAAGACTGAGGCGGTGGCCGGCAAGGACGACGAGAAAGTGATGTTTACCGTGACGCTGCGCGATGCCGACAAGCGGCCACTGAGTGGCGTCAATGTGTGCTGGCAAGTGAGCCTCGGCACGATTGTGCCCAAGGCCACTGAAGTCGATGGAACGGTAACGGTCGAGTATCTGCCGGGCAAGGTCATGGGGCAGGAAACGCCGCTGTTCTGGCTTGACCTGATCGACGCGCAACAGGCCCCGACCATCAACATCGCCGATGACCCCGATACGCTTTTCTTCCCGGCACCATTAACGTCTCTGGTGCCGTTGGAGCCGGTTCCTGCGGGGCAGGAAATCGCGTTGTACGCCACGCTGCGCGACAACTATCGAAACCCCGGACGCAATCGTCTGGTGCGCTGGTTTGCCAGACCGGCCAGCGGCAGCAGCGGCACGGCGGTGATCCGTCCCGAACAGAATTATGCCGATGCCGAGGGGGTTACACGGGTGTACGTGTCGAGTCCGTCCGGTGGCACGTTCATTTTCAGCGTGCGCTGCGAAGCCAATAACCACCAAATAGATTTTGACCCGGTCACTTTCACCGAAGCCCCGATTCTCCAATGACAGCGTTGGTTGACGCAGCGTTAACCCCACGACTCAGGACAAGACCATGACCCAGCGCAAATTGTCTCCCTTGTTGGAAAAACGCCGCGCAGCATTGGTCGAGTACTGCATCGGTCAGGCTGCCAGAGAAAATTACTCTTTCGTGAAAACGCCGCAGGATCTGTTCGAGTTATTGCGCATGGATCCGCTGGACAACTACCCGGTGCAAAGTTCGTGGGTCGCCGAGGCGACCAGTTGCGCGCAGCAATTCATCCATGCGGCCTATCGCAAGCTTGAGCCGGGTTACAAAGACACGGTTTTCCCGACAGAACACTTGAAACTCTGGGAGCTGTACAGCAATTACCCCGACTGGGCGGCGCTGACGTTGATCGCATACTATCCGGAAAACTTCATCAATCCCTTTGTGCGGCAACGCAAGACCCGTCTGTTCAAGGCACTGGAAAATGACTTGAACCAAACGCGTCTGACCGACGATTCGGTGCGGCGTGCGTTGCAGGAATACCTCAAGGCATTCGAACAGACCTGCAATCTGGACGTCATCAGCGCCTGCCTGGAGGGCGATTCGGCAAGCCGTGCAACTTACTATTTCGTCGGTCGTCAGCGGGTGCAGCCGTTGCAGTATTACTGGCGCAAGGCCGACATCGACCTCACCACTGCCGGCAATCCGGTCAATCCGGTCAACCCGGCGACATGGAATGAATGGCAACCCGTCGACATTCCGGTGGGCGGCCGGGTTCTGGATATACGGCCGCTGGTCTGGGCGGGACGCTTGTGTCTGGTGTGGGCCGAATGGTCTGATCAGGTAGGTGAAAAAGGGGCGAACGGCTATGTGCCCCCCAAGCTGGATATCAACCTGGCGTTCATGAGCCAGAACGCGGAATGGTCCGCACCACTGAGCCTGTACAGCGCTGATCAGGACAGCGATACCAGCGCGGATGCCCGGTTGCTGGCGATGACGTTGGCCGATGACCTGATTCACCCCAAGGGACGGCTGGGTGTATTGCTCACCAGCCCGGCGGGTCTGGAAGTACGCGCCACCCGCGATGTGCTCTTTCGTCCGCTGGCCGAAGACAACGGCACTTGGCTCGATCATCTGGCCAATGAACGCTTCACCGATATTCTGACCTTGCAGCATTCGCTGACGCCGAAGAATCAGCCAGTGGTCGCGATCAAGAGTGAGACCTCGGGACCGCTGACGGGTTATTACGGGCTGCAGGCGGTGTTTTCGGAGAAGGGTACAGAGGATTTTCTCTGGGTCAGGGGGCTGTGTCGGGCAACGGGCGGAAACACCGGCGAGCGCGCCGAGTTTGAGTTGGCACTGAGCAATGGTGCAGAAGGCGACCCTGTACCTGTCAAGGCATCAGAATCGGTTGCAGGGGGGTGGGCCACTCAATGGATGGAACTCAAGCGCTTGAAAGGAGGATTCACCGGGCTGGTCGAGTTCTCCTTGAGCAACGCCGAACAAGGCAGCAGGCAATTTACAGTCTCGCTGACCAAAATCACCCGTTTCGTGCCGCCGACGCTGGAAAAAAATACGCTGGATGCCGCGCAGTTCATCGGCTTCAGGCAGCCTGGTGTGTTGTCCCGCACGCGCTTGAATTCGCTGTTCGGCCCGGAGCTGGTGCAGCGCAGCAATGTCTCCGTGGATGCCGTACTGGACTGGGACACCCAGTTCCTGACCGAACCACCTCCAGCTGCGGGACCGATCGATGAGCCGAACGGGGCGTTCGACGGGGCCAATGGTCTGTATTTCTGGGAGCTGTTTTTTCATCTGCCGCATCTGGTGGCGACCCGTTTGCGGGCTGAGGATCGCTATCTGGAAGCGCAGAACTGGCTGCACTATGTGTTCGATCCGCAAGCCGTTGAAACGTCGGTGGAGCCGAAGAAACCTCGTTTTTGGCGCTGCCGTCCTCTGTACAGCGAGGGGAGAGTCGGGCACGAAGCACAGATGCCCACCGATCCTGATGCGATCGCCTATGCCGCGCCACAGCACTATCAGATTCTGTTGTTCACCGAGTACGTGAGAAACCTGGTCGCTTGGGGCGACTGGTACTACCGTCAGCTCACCCGCGATGCGCTGGTGGCGGCAAAACTGTGTTACGTACAAGCCGAGTTTCTGATGGGCAAGCCACCCTCTGTTCGCGCGGTGACTCGTTGGCAAGCGCAGACGGTAGACGACTTGTTGAGACAGAGCACGAACCGCCCCGCGCTCGAACAGTTCGAGCAGGAACTGCAGTTTTCTCCGGCAGACATTCCCCCGGCTGCCGAAGCGTCACCGTTGATGGGCCTGCTGGCGAACGAGCCGTTCAAACTGCCGATCAACGAACAGTTGCTTGATCTGTTCGATTGGCCGGGCCAGCGTCTGAACAACTTGCGCAACAACCTGACCCTGGATGGCAAACCACTGGACGTTGCGCTGTTCAGCCCGCCCACCGATCCCAATCAATTGTTGCGCGATCTGGCCGCTGGCGGCGTTGGCCTGCCGCGACCGATGGGCGGACGTCTGGTGGTGGGCGCCTTCCGCTGGCGGGTCACCTACGAGGCGGCATTGCGCGCCGTGCAGACCTTGCAGGAGTACGGCAGCCAGGTTTTGCGCCTGCTGGAACAGCGCGATCGGGCCGAGCAGGAAGAACTGCAGCAAGAGCATCTCAAGGAACTGGGCGATTACGCCCGTGCGGTTCAAGAACAATCCATTGCCCAGCTTGAAGCGGGGCTCACGGCCCTGAGCCAGAGTCAGACCATGGCCAGGCAGCGGGCCGAACGATACGACGCCTGGTACGACGAACACATCAGCGATGCCGAATACCAGGTCATGGAAAAGCTGCAGGCCGTCAAATGGATGAATGCAGGGACGCACGCGATCAAGACCGGAGGCGCAGTCGTGGGGGCCCTGCCGAATATTTTCGGCGTGGCCAACGGTGGTCATCGTCCAGAAAAAATCGCCGATGCCGTGGTCTATGGTCTGGAGCTCGGCGCGATGATTGTGCAGGTCGACGCAGATAAACAAGCCCTCACCGAAAGCTACCGCCTGCGCCGCAGGGAGTGGGAATTGCAACGCGATCAGGCATTGGCCGAAGTCGCGGCGCTGGCCGGGCAGATCACCGCGCAAACATTCGCCGTGGAAGCGGCCAGGAAGAGTCTGGAGCAAACCCTGCGGGCCAACGGTCAGGCGCTGACGCTCTACAACTACCTGAAAAAACGTGCGACCAACGCCGAATTGTTCGGTTGGCTCCTGGGCCAGCTCAAGGCCTTGCACTATCAGGCTTACGATGCGGTGGTCAGTCTGTGCCTGAGTGCCCGTGCGTCGTTGAGTGCTGAAACCGGCAATTACGACACCGTTGAGGCGTTACCACAGGTCTGGCTGGACAATCGTCACGGATTGACCGCCGGTGAGCACTTGCGCGAATACCTGCTGCGCATGGACCGCCTGTACCTGCAAAGCCATGAACGCCGTCTGGAGCGGGTCAAGACCGTTTCGTTGCGACGCTTGTTCGATGACCGGAAAGATCCGCAGCCGGGATTCTCCGACTGGACCCAGGCACTGAAAGAGCTGACCGACAAGGGCACGCTGGAATTTCAGCTGACGCAGCTGTCATTCGATCGCGATCACCCCGGCGAGTATTGCCGGCTGATCAACCTGGTCGAGGTCCATACGCCCGGACTGCTCGGCTCTTATCAGGACCTACAGGCGACGCTGCTGCAGATCGGCAGCATGATCGCTACCCAGGCTACGGCGCAGTCCGTCGAGTACCTGCATCGTCCCGCGGGCAAGGTGGCGCCGGACGAGGTGCTGTTCAATCTGCGCAGTGGTCAGCAGATCGGTTTATCGGCAGGGATCGCCGACACAGGCATGAACGCCTCTAAACCGGATGAGGGCTTGCTCAACCCGTTCGAGAACACCGGCGCGGTTTCGCGCTGGCAGTTGCACTTTCCCTGGCCCACATGCGAGCGGCAGGCGTCGATGCTCAACTCGCTTACCGACATCATTGTGCGCGTGCGGTACACGGCCAAGGCCGGTGAGCCGACGTTTACCCTCGCCGTCAAAGACCTGGTCACCCGGGCGCTGACGTCCCGCTCACGTAATAACCAAGGAGCAGACCAACATGTTTGAACCCGTGATTCAGGCCAATGACAGTCTGGTGCTCAATGGGGATTTCCGTGAGGGTCTGGAGTTCTGGAACAAGGGCAACAATGGACGTGAGATCTCAGTCATAGGCGAAGTGTATGAAGATGTGCAGATTAAAGTGCTTGCTGCGGGAAACCTTGCCTCTGTCCATCAAACGTTCACTTTACCTTTGCAACCAAGTGACAGTGCCCGGTATGTGCTGAGTTTCATGTATGAAACGCGGCACACCGAACCGGGAAACATACTCATCACGGCTGAAGATGGCACCCCGTTGAGAGAAATACCGTTGCCGCCGGGCAGCGCTCGCGACGCTGCAGAGGAGCAGGTCCGGATTGCCAATGGGCAGCCGCTGGATTTCAAACCGACGTTCTGCAGCACTTCGCTGGAATTTCCGGGGCAGCGCGAGGACAAGATTCGCCTCACAATCGTCGCTCCGGAAAATGCTGATCCCGAGGACTATCACCTGCGGGTTTTGATCACCCGCATTCGCCTGGAATTGCACCTGGCGCTGCCGCAGGTGCGCACGGTGAAGGTAGACGCAGAGCATTTGTTACCTGACGAGCCGGTTCACTTGGGTCTGGGCGCGATGGGGGACTTGCAGCACCGGCTTGAGTTCATACTCGCCCCCGACAGTCCCTGGTTGCACACCAGCGCTGCGTTGGTGAGCGATGACAATCCACAAGGCGCCATTATTGCGACCCCTGCCTGGGGCGTGGATCAACCACTGGATTCACCGTGGCTCCTTCAATGTCCATTGATCGGTGATCAGGAACCTTACTTGTTCACGCTGCAACTAGTGAACCAGTTCACCGCCGAGCCTTACTCGATGCAGGTCTCGCTGGGGCATCACCGGCTGATGTTCGATGAGGTGTTGGAGGCTGCGTATTTCCCGGTGCTGGAGTTGGGGCAATCAGTGCGTCTGGGGGTGCGCGTAGCGTCCTGGTACACCGGTCAGTTTCTGGCTGGACGCACGGTGACCTGGGCCACAGAAGAGCAGGGTGTGCTGAGTACGACCCCCACTGACCCGGAAGGCTGGGCGTATGTCGATTATCTGCCCGTTGCGGCAGGCGACATTGCCATTCTGGCCTCGGTGGCGAGCCCTTACTACGCCAGCGGTGTCGAAACCACGAAGCTCGACGTTCGAGTGCTGGCGACTGATCCATGGAAGGACGTACTGGCCGTGGTAGAAGACGTTACCTCGCCTTGGGCGCAAAAGACCGGTTATCCCAATCGGGGTTCGACTTATCAGCTGAGTGTGCGGCTGCCTGAGGCGTTACTTGGCACTGAGCTGGCCATGCACTGGGAAGGCGATAGCGCGGCACAGCTGGGGGTGGAGGTACGTCCCGAGCTGGAAGAATGGGCGCCCTCCAGCGCCGCCGACCTGAGCTGGGAACTGGACTGCCGGGACGAGCTTGACGGGCGTTTTCAGTTGCAGCTTTCGTGCTCGAAGTTATTGCTGCGTTCGGACAGAAAACCGATGTCACTGGCACGCAATCTGGTGCGCATTGGTGACATTCAGGAGGCCAACAAGTTTCCCGTGGTGGACGAAGGCGAAAGTGTTCTGTTGCGGGTTCAGGTGGTGCATGTGGTCACCAGTGGCGACGGCGATCCGGTCAACAATGCACGGGTGGACTGGCAGACGCCCGAAGGCACGATTGTCACCCGATCGGGGATCGGCGGCTGGGCCAGTGTGCTGTATCAACCAGGCCACGCCGGTGAACGGGTGGTGACCGCTCGCGTGCTGGCCCACGATGAAGCGGTGCCGATAGAGCGAACGTTTGCAGTGACGGCGCTGGCCAGCAGTCCGTGGAAGGATCAGGTCAGGATTGTGTTCGACGATGTAGACGTCGATCTGGCCGAGCTGGGGTTGCTGTGCTGGCGCGGAGCTCCCCACACACTGAAAGTCGAACCCACGGCCGGCAGTGTGTTGCTTGACCAGATGGTGACGCTGCAATGGCGAGGGGCGTCGCCGGGAATCGGGTTGACCGTCACGTCTATCGGCGAGCCGCGCAAGCTTGAGGCAAGCGGGCTGGAGTGGACGTTCTGTTCGCAAGTCGACTCGAGTACCAGCAGTCTGTTCAGCCTGACCTTGAGCAGTCCGGTAATGGCCGCGCCCCGGGAGTTGTTCGGTCGGCTGATCTCTACAGAGCTTGTGGATGAACTGACGGTGATGCTGGATCAGGTGACTGCGACAAGCGCCAGTCAGAGAATGTTTCCCTGCATCGGGGCCACGCACAGCTTGCGCTACCTGCCCAATGCCTTGAGCCCTCTGGTGGGATTGCAGGGGACGTTGATGTGGCTGGGAACCCCGGCTGAAGAGCTGGACGTGAGTGTCGAGCCTCCGCTCGATACTGTCCGGCCACTCGAAGACGGTGGCGTCGAATGGGTACTGGACTTCAGCGCGAGCAAGGTCTCCGGCACCTTTATGCTAGGTCTTTATTTGCCGGCATTGAACCTGTCCATGACCGCCAACCCGATGCAGCTCGGTCACAACAAGTTGCGAATCGAAGACTGGCATGAGTCCGCAGTCGATGCTGTTGTTGGCAAGGACAAAGCCTGGAGCTGGATCCGGGTGGTCTCGGCTTTCACCCGCCAGGCAGTCGCGCAGGTGGCGGTGCAGTGGAAGAGCGCAATCGGCTCCGACACCGTCGCCAGCGATGACCTCGGCTGGTCGGGGTTTGGCCTGCTGCCGGGCACGGCGGGTCAGCAGGAGGTGGTGGCCCATGTGCACAGCCTGTTCGATGGCTATGAGGAGCAGCGTGCCCTGTCTTTTACGGCACTTGCCCGTGACCCTTGGGAAGATGTGCGGGTGCGGTTCGATGGCCATGATGAACATTCATGGGGCAATCACACGTACTTTCCACGACGCAATGGCTCACATGCCATCGAGGTACTGTTCCCGGAGGGCAGCCCGTTGCTCGAGCAGAAACTGACCCTGGGTTTGACCGGCACCGGCCCAGTGGAACTGGGGCTGAGTTTCGAACCCGCGCTCGGCGCGCCACGCCAGCCTTCAGCCTTCGGTTTTCTGCGCTATTCCTTGCGCTGTGCCGACTTGAAGGACGGTGGCTTCGCCTTGCGTCTCGGGGCTGAGCGTCTGGCCAGCCTGTCGCCGGCCAACGCGATGTCGCTGGGGGAGGGCGAGCAAGTGTGGAAACTGCTCACCAGTACTAGCGTTCAGCAAGTGCTGGAATGGGAGCAGGAACTGGTCGAGCAGGTGAAAGTGGTGTCGTCCGTTTCCGGTCAAGGTATCGCCGGCGTATTGGTGACCTGGCGCAATGAGGATTTGGGGACGACCACCCGTCTGACCGACTTTTATGGTGTTGCCACTGTGCGCTTCAAACCGCAGACGCCGGGCCCGGCGGTAGTGACGGCGACGGTGGGAGAGACGGCGCATTCGGAGTCGGTCGAGCTGCCCTATACGCTTGAAGAACCGCGCGTCATCAGCGAACTGTACGAACCGGAAGATTCTCGTTTGCCACCCAATGAGGATCGCGCGCAAGCCATTGCCAGAGTGGTGTCGGCACGCACCGGTTTGCCGCTGGCGGGGGTGCAGGTGCGCTGGGATTTTGCCGGCAGTGCCTTGACGCCGTCGGTGACGGATGAGGAGGGGCTTGCGCGTTTGACCTTTAATTATCCGGCTGAACAGGATGACGTATTGTCTGCCACGGTCAGTGGTGGAGTAGGCGGTTGGGATATGGCGCAGTTGGTGTATGGCGGGCTGGTGCCGGTGATTGAGTCGTTGACCAGTTTGTACACTGACATCAACTTGGGGCAGTCAGTCAGCGCGGTTGTGCGTGTAGTTTCCCGGAATGATGGCAAGCCGCTGGAAGGGATTAAAGTCCGGTGGCGGATCCCCGGCCTGGACCTGCTTGTCACCACTACAGATATGGATGGCAAGTCGACACTGCAACTGAGCCCGATCGAGTTGGGGCCGAACACGCTCGAAGCGAGTGTCGGTCTTGGAAGTTCCAAAACATGGACTTTTTACGTATTCGATCCTGCACAAATTCCCATGTTTGAGCGCATCACTAATCTTTCACCGCGAAATGTTGTCGGCAGCGAGGCGCATGTCGAAGTCAGAATCATTGACCAGCAGACAGGGCAGCCTGTAGCCAACAGAAATATTGCGTGGTTCTATTCGAATTTGTCGCTGGCCTCGATGAGGTCCGACGCTGACGGGATCGCGTACGTCAAGTTCATCTTCCCGCGAGCAGGTCGGGAAAAGCTGAGCGCCCAAACCTTTTCGGCCTACGAGGAATTGTTTATTACCGTAACTGAGAACGTGTGAGGGAACGGCAGCCGGGCTCAGAGCGTTCCGGCCTTCTTCCAGTTGAGGTACTCAGTCACTAATGCGGCGCTCAACTCTCCGGGCTGTACATCGAGCACCTGAACTGCCTGCGCATTCAACCGCTCATGCAACTCTGCCCGGGCATTGAGGTAATCCACCGTGCCGCAATAAGCCAGTGCTTCGGGCAGCGTTTGTGCCGGGGCATTGCGCACGCGATCGAGGGTTTCCTCGCGCAGGCTGACCACCAGCACTTGATGCTGCTGGCTCAGACGTTTGACGCTGGCGAGCAGGTCTTCGGTGTCCTCGTCACGCAGGTTGGTCAGCAGCACGATCAGCGCCCGGCGCTTCTGCCGCGCCAACAGCTGATTGATCGCGGTTGAATAGTCGGCAGGACGCTGACTGCTGTCCAGATCATAAACGGCGTTGAGCAGGACCTTGAGCTGACTGGAACCCTTGATCGGCGCGAGAAAACGCGGTTGCGCGACGGCGAATGTGCTCAGCCCCACGGCATCACCCTGACGCAGGGCCACGTGGCTCAGCAGCAGACACGCATTCAGGGCATGGTCGAAATGCGACAGCTCGCCATCCTGGCTGCGCATTTGCCGGCCGCAATCGAGCATGAACATGATCTGCTGGTCGCGTTCATCCTCGTACTCGCGGGCAATCGGCGTGCGCTGACGGGCGGTGGCTTTCCAGTCGATCTGGCGCAGGCTGTCGCCCTCGCGAAATTCGCGCAGTTGATGAAACTCCATCCCCTGGCCACGACGCTGGCGCTGACGTACGCCGAGCTGGCTGAGCCAATTGTCAACTGCGAGCAGTTCGCCGCCGTACAGCCGGGCGAAGTCCGGATAGACGCGGATCTCACCGCTCACGTCGAGCAGGCGTTTGCCTGTCCACAGACCGAACGGGCTGGGCAGATTGATTTCGCAATGCTCGAAGCTGAAGTGCCCACGTTTGAGCGGACGCAGGCGATAGCCGACCTCGCTGTATTGCCCGGGTTGCAGTTCGACCACCTGCGGCAGGTTTTCGAAACTCAGCCCCTGTGGCACATGGTCGAAAATCTCCACCGCGACCGGCCCGTTGAAGTCATGGCTGAGCTGCAGCCGTACCTCGCTCCAGCGTCCGAGCGCCAGGCTGCCGGGCGTCTGGCGCTGTAGGCGCGGCGATGGCCGGCGGCTGAGGCGCAGCGCATCGATGATCGCCAGTACCAGCAGCGCCAGGAGCAAGCCCCAGTTGATCGCCGACAGTGGGGCGGGCACGTCGATGTCGAGGGCTTGTAGCGTGCCAGTGAGGATACCGATGAGGCACAGGGCGGCGAGCCAGATCAACAACAGACGTGAGGGTTTCATGGCGCTGCACCGGTTTGTCTGCTGAAAAGATCGCAGCCTGCGGCAGTTCCTGCATAGAGCGCGATCCCCTGTTGGAGCTGCCGAAGGCTGCGATCTTTCGATCTTTTCTGGATCCTCACAGACGCGGCGCCGGCACTTGGTCGAGCAACTGCTGCAGTACCTGATCGACCTGCAGACCTTCGATGTCCAGCTCCGGCGCTACTCGCACCCGATGGCGCAGCACCGAGAGCGCGCAGCCCTTGATGTCATCGGGAAGCACAAACTCGCCGCCACGCAGCAACGCACGGGCGCGGGCGCATCGCACCAGCGCAATCGAGGCTCGCGGGCCGGCGCCGAGGGTCAGGCCGGGCCAGGAGCGGGTGCTGCGTGCCAGTCGTACCGCGTAATCCAGCACTTGGTCGTCAATCGGCAGGTCGCTGGCGATGCGTTGCAAGGCCTGCACGTCCTTGGCCTGCAAGACCGTGCGCAACGGCTGTACATCAAGCATGTCGGCGCGGGTCGAGCGGCTGACCTGACGCACCATGTTCAACTCCTGCTCGGCCTCCGGGTAATCCATGCGCACCTTGAGCATGAAACGGTCGAGCTCGGCTTCCGGCAGTGGATAAGTGCCTTCCTGCTCGATCGGATTTTGCGTGGCGAGCACCATGAACGGCTGGGGTATCGGCAGCGCCCGGCCTTCGAGGGTGACCTGGCGTTCCTGCATGGCTTCGAGCAATGCCGCTTGAGTCTTGGCCGGGGCGCGGTTGATCTCGTCGGCCAGCAGCAGGTGGGTGAACAACGGCCCTTTGCGCAGCTTGAATTGTTCGCTTTGCAGGTCGTAGACCGCGTGGCCGGTGACGTCGCTGGGCATCAGGTCCGGGGTGAACTGGATGCGTGCGAACTCGCCGCCGAAGCATTTCGCCAGGGCGCGAACCAGCAGCGTCTTGCCAAGTCCGGGGACGCCTTCGAGCAGCACATGGCCGCCGGCGATCAACGCGGTCAGCACGTCGTCGATCACGCTGTTCTGGCCGATCAAGGCCTTCTGCAATTCGCCGCGCAGCGCTTGCGCCAACTGGCTGGCACGCTGGCGTTGCTGGGCGGCGTGGGTGGCGCTGCCGGGTTCGATCTGTTCACTCATAGCGTGTTCCTCAAGGTTTGCAGCTGGGCCACCTGGCGACTGAAATCAGCGCTGCTCATGCGCTGTTTTGGCAGCGGGCTCAGGGCCTGGCTGATGGCGCGGGTCGGCTGTCGGGTCAGGCGCGACAGCACCAGCCATTGCTCAGCCACGTTCAACTGGTCGAAGCCGGGATAGCGGCGGCGAGCGCGGCGCAGCACATCCTGTTGCAGGGCTTGCAACAGCGTGTGCTCACCGTTGTGGCGCAGGATGAAGTCGGCACTGGCGCGCAAGTGTTCCTGCAGCTGGCGACGGCCACTCGGGGCAGGTGCCTGCAGTGGCCCTTGGCGCACAGCAACGTGCCACAAGCCAAGGACGATCAGCGCCAGCAGGGCGACGATGGCTTGCGGGAAGTAGCGCCAGAGCAAGGTCAGCAGACCATCGTGCGCCGTGCTGTAAATCAGCGTGACGTCGGTGTCGGCGCTCAGGTACCAGAGCAGCCAGGCATTGTCGTGCTTGGCGATAGCCGGGGTCTTCCACAGTTCGGCATCGGTGACCACCGTGATCGAGCCGACGCCGTAGGGCAATTGCATCATGTGCGTGGCCTTGGCGCTGTTGGCCCAGGCCTGGGCGAGATTCTTCGGGTCGTCCAGATGGAACGCGGTGTCGAAACCGGCGTAGGCCGGCGCGTCCTCGTCTTCGAGGTAGAGTTTGGTCAGGTTCGGGTACGGGTCATCGGCCAGGTCCGCCGGCGGTTCCTTGAGATCCTTGCTCAGCGACTGGTGCAACTGCACCCGGTCCAGCAACAGGTCATCGCTCTGTTTGGCCTGCTTGTCCCACAACGCTTCGGCCACGAATACGATTCGCCCGCCGGCGCGAGCCCAGTTCAACACTTGATCAACCTGCCGTGGTGTCATCCGCGAACGCTCGCCAAACAACAGCAGGGTGTGCCGGCGCGGATCAATATCGGGCAGCACCGCCAGCGTTTCGGCATGGCTGACGTTGAGGCCGTGCTCGCGCAAAAACATTTCTGCCGCCAGATAAGGATTGGCTTGCGCCTGGGGCGACGGGCCGTGATCGATCACTTCCTGATAGGGCCGGGCCCTGACGTACAGATAAACGCTCAACGCGGCGAGCAGCGCGACGATCAGCCCGCCGAGCAACCACGCGCTGCGCCGGCTCAAGCGTGCGCTCCATGGTCGAACAAGGCGCGCCAACCGTCACACAGTTCCCGTTGCAGATGGGCCGCCGGCATGCGGTGCCCATAGGCCATGTTCTGCCAGTGCAGCGTCAGGCTGCGACTGAACGCCAGCAGTTCAGGGTGCTGCAATTGCTCAACCCGCAGCAGTACCTGATGCTCGGTGTCGGCGGGTTTCAAGGTCAGGGCAAAATCGTGCAGCAGACGGCTGAGCAATCCGCGATAGAGCAGGCCCAGCGCAGCGCGCGGCTGGGTTTGCCAGAGTTGTTCGGCGCTGGCGGCGATGTCGTCGGGCAGGGATTGCGGGTTCAGGTCAAGGCCGAATGCTTGTTGTGGAGCAGGAGGCCGGACGCGCGCGGGCGGCTTCGGCCGACGGCTGACGAAGGTGCGCAGGAATTCGCGGTAGCGCCAGATCAGCCAGCCGATAGCCGCGAGCAACGCGCCCCACAGCAGCACTTCGATCAAGACCGCCACAGCATTGAAGCGTTGACCGTCGAGCCAGCCGAGCAGGGTTTTCAGCCATTGCGGGGCCTCGCCGGGTTTGCCCTCGGCCGGGGTTGCCGGGTCGTCACCCAAACGATAGCGCGTCACGCTTTCCTTGTTCTTGAACGGTGGTTGTTCGAGCAGCGCCTTGATGCTGTCGTGCGAAGCCTGACTGGTCAGCGGTTGATTCAGCAGGCGAGGTGCCTCCGGGGCGTTGGCCGGCGCATTCGCCCACGCCGGCGGCACTGTCGGCAACCATAGACAGACGGCCAACAGCAGGCCCAGAGCGCTGCCGTTCAGGCGTTGGCGCAAACGGCGGAACACCAGCTCGATGTCCCACGCTTCCAGTGCCGTGCGCCGGTTCAGATACAGACTGAAACCGCAAGCGACATACACCGGTTCCCAGACCACCAGTACCAGCGCATAGAAAGCGTTGGTCAGGTGCTCCAGCCAACGCCAGTGGTGGTCGCTGTCGAGGATCAGCGATTGCCAGTCCCAGTCGGTTTCGATCTGCTGTGGCAGGAGCATGTAGAACAGCACCATCAGGCCGATCCACAGCGCAGTCTCCAGGTGCATGCCGATGATCGTCAGCCATTGCGCGGCGCCGGCATTGCGTTGCAGCAACACCTGCAAGCGTTGCTGACGCGCCGTGCCGTCGAGGCCTTCGAGTTGCACCACCGGCAGCAGGAAGCTGCGACTCAGGCTCAGGCGGCGCCAGGTCAGGCTGGCCAGCAGTTGTGGTTTCAACAGCCGTGGAAATTCGCGCAGGGCCTGTTTCAGCGTGGGCGTTTCGCCGAACAGGGCCTTGGACAGGATGTACAGCGGCAGGCGCTCGTACGCCGGTTTCAGCCACCAGAAAATCAATACCGCCAGCGACGGCGAATCCCACAGCAACAAGGTCAGCATGGCGAACAACGGCAAGGTGACGATGGCCCAACTGGTCATCAGCAGGCGTCGATGCTGCTGGCTCATGAGCACGCCCAGGTCCATGGCTTCCCAGCTGCTGCGCGGGCGGATCGCCACGGTGGCATCACTCAGGCGCATGGCGTGTCCTTCCGGCGAGCAGCAGATAAGCCGCGACGGCGATCCACAACGCAGCGCCGACCGCGTATTTGATCTGCGGTGTGACCCCGGTCTTCGACGACCAGTACGCTTCGATGAACGCCGCGATCAACAGGAACAGCATGACCCCGCACACCAGCAGCACACTTTTGCGCGCGGCCTCCACCAGCGCCTCGCCGCGCGTCAGCCGCCCGGGCGCAATCACGCTCCAGCCGAGTTTCATCCCCGCCGCCCCCGCCAGGGCAATGGCCGTCAGCTCGAAAGCGCCGTGGCCGATCACGAACGACCAGAACGTCTGGCCAAATCCGATCTCGGTCAGGTGCCCGGCGACCGCACCGATGACCAGCCCGTTGTAGAACAGGAAAAATGTGCTGCCCACGCCCAGCAGCAAACCGCTGGCGAAGGTCTGAAAGGCGATTCCGATGTTGTTCATCACGTAATAACCGAACATCACCCAGTCCTCACTGGCCGCCCGTTCGGCCGAGCGCCCGAGGTGCCCGGCCACCGGGTCGTACATGGTCTGCATTTCGCGCACCTGTTCGGCGGGGATCAGGTTGTAGATCAGTTCGGGAAAGGCATGCACCAGCAAGGCGAAGCCGATCAGGCTGCCGAAAAACACCAGTCCGGCGGCCAGCACGAAGGGCCACTCGGCGCGCACCAGCCGGGGGAAGTCTGCGAGGATGAAACCGAGCAGGTTGGCGGCGAAGCGACTGCGGTGCCGATACAGCTGCTGGTGGCCGCGCAACACCAGTTGTTGCAGCGAGTCGATCAGAAAACTGCTGTAGCCGCGCTCCTGCGCCAACGCCAGATGCTGGCAGAGGCGTCGATAAGCCTTGGGGAAACTGGCTGCCTGCGAGGTGTCCTTGCCATGTTCGAGGCGTTCGAGGGCGAGGGTGAAGCGCTCCCATTCGGCCTTGTGGCGAGCTTCGAAAAGACTCTGCTTCATGTCGGACCCAACAGGCCGCGGGCGATGCCATTGAGCTCGCTGACCGCTTTGGGCGTCGGGATGTGCAGCGGCTGGGCGAGCAGCGCGGCCAGCTCATTGACCCGCGCCGGCGACAGTTCGGCCTGGCGTTCGGCGAAGGCGAGCAGGGCCCGTTGTTCACTGAGGTTGAGCGGTACGGGCGAGCGGCGCGGCTGGACGTCGGGTAATTGCGGGCGAAGCAGGGCCGGTTCGCTGTAGACCACCAGAGTGCCGGCGGCGATGTCGCCCAGGCGTTTGAAGGTGGGATGTTGCAGGCAACTGATGGCGCCGAAGGCATAACCGAACGGCAGCAGATCGACAAAACGCAGCAGGTTGCGCAGCAGCGACGCCGACCAGCCGACCGGTGTGCCG
The DNA here is from genome assembly GCF_022368695.1 of Pseudomonas sp. Y5-11. Taxonomy (NCBI): domain Bacteria; kingdom Pseudomonadati; phylum Pseudomonadota; class Gammaproteobacteria; order Pseudomonadales; family Pseudomonadaceae; genus Pseudomonas; species Pseudomonas sp. Y5-11. Next base: position 5,733,105 of record NZ_CP058974.1, on the reverse strand, counting down.
TTGTCGTGGATCACTCGCAGGCCCATCCATTGCTTGCCTGGTGAACGGCCCTGACGCAGCACTTCGAACAGCACCATGTACCACCAGCTGACGGCAAACAGCAGCAACGAACCCAGGCCCATGCCGAGCTGGCCAAGAAACGCCAGCACCAGGAACAATCCGCCGAGGATGGCGCCGCGAATGCCCAGGTCGATGCCGAAGGCGAGGCTGCGCACCATCAGACCGGCCGGGCGCAACGGCAGGTCGATGCCCTCCGGGGTTTCCACTGGATGGCGGGTATCGAGTGGCGGGTTCAGCGGTGCTTTCCGTGGCAGTGCTGTGTTCTCGAGCATGGGCTACCTGATGGGGCCGGATCGGGATACGAGGTTTGTCCGATGCTAGCAGCCTCTTGGGGGAAAACGACATAACTATGTATTGCACCGCGTGTGGCGCAGGCTGGCCGAATGACACGGCGCTGGCCGCAATGGCGGTTGAACGCCTAGACTTTGCCGATCTCAAGTTCAGGAACCGCCCGTGACTTCAATCTTCTGGTACGACTACGAAACCACCGGCATCAATCCGCGCAATGACCGCCCGCTGCAGGTCGCCGGGATTCGCACCGACCACGATCTCAATGAGATCGACGAACCGGTCAACCTCTACTGCCAGCCCAGTGAAGACATCCTGCCGCACCCGGCGGCGTGCGCCATTACCGGTATCACCCCGAGCCGTCTCGCCGAACAGGGTTTGAGCGAAGCCGATTTCATGACTCGGGTGCATGCGCAACTGGCGGCACCCGGTACTTGCGGTGCGGGTTACAACACCCTGCGCTTCGACGACGAGATGACCCGCTACAGCCTCTATCGCAATTTCTTCGACCCGTATGCCCGTGAATGGCAGGGCGGCAACAGTCGTTGGGATCTGATCGATGTGGTACGCGCCGCGTATGCGTTGCGCCCCGACGGTCTGGTCTGGCCGACCGATGACGCAGGCAAGGTCACCCTCAAGCTCGAACGCCTGACAGCCGCCAACAACATTGACCATGGGCATGCTCACGAGGCGCTCTCGGACGTGCGCGCCACCATCGCCCTGGCGCGGTTGATCCGCGAGAAACAGCCGAAGTTGTATGACTGGCTGTTTCAACTGCGCAGTAAACAGAAAGTCATGGATCAGATTCGCCTGTTGCAGCCGCTGGTGCACATCTCCGGACGCTTCTCGGCGGCTCGCCATTATGTCGGTGTGGTCTTGCCACTGGCCTGGCATCCGCGCAATCGCAATGCCCTGATCGTCTGTGACCTGCACCTTGACCCGCAAGGTCTGCTCGATCTGGACGCCGAAACGCTGCGTCAGCGCCTGTACACCCGTCGCGATGATCTCGCCGAGGGGGAGTTTCCGGTGCCGCTCAAACTGATTCACATCAATCGCTGCCCGGTGGTGGCGCCGTTGTCGGTATTGCGTGCCGACGATCAGCAGCGTCTGGGCCTGGACATGGCGCTCTACCAGGCGCGTGCGCTGCGGCTAAGTGACGCACAACAAGTTTGGAAAGATAAAGTTACGGCAATTTATGCCAGCGAAGACTTCACCCCGAATGAAGACCCGGAACAGCAGTTGTACGATGGATTTATCGGTGATCGTGATCGGCGTCTATGCGAGCAAGTGAGGACAGCGGATCCGGCGCAATTAGCGCAAGAGCAATGGCCGTTCGATGACGAACGTCTGCCGGAATTACTCTTTCGATATCGCGCACGCAACTTTCCCGATACGTTGAATTTTGCCGAGCAAGAGCGCTGGAGAATATTCTGTCAGCAGCGTTTGTCCGAGCCGCACATGGGCGCACCTAATACCCTGCAATCTTTCGCCGAGGCCGCGCAGCAATGGGCGCTTAATGCGACGTCGATACAGAATCAAGTGCTCAATGAGTGGCAGAATTATGTCCAGGCATTGCGCAAACGTTTGAATCTTTGAAATCGAACATAGTGTGCCCATGAAATACCGGGCATAAAAAAACGCCAGCGTAAGCTGGCGTTTTTCATGGGCCGCAGAATCAGTCTGCGACAGGCATTGCGGCTTAGCCCAGCAGGGTAGCCCAGCCTTCAACCACGTCACCGCCCCACTTGGCTTTCCACTCTTTCAGGGTCTTGTGGTTGCCACCTTTGGTTTCGATGACTTCGCCGTTGTGCGGGTTTTTGTATTGTTTAACTTTGCGTGCACGCTTGGTGCCAGTAGTTTTGACTGCGACGCCACGGGTGCCTTTGGTTTTCGATTCCGGATCCAGCAGGGCGATGATGTCGCGCAGGGATTTGGAGTATTCGCCCATCAGGGTGCGCAGTTTGCCTTCGAATTCCAGCTCGGCTTGCAATTTGTCGTCTTGCGACAGATTTTTCAAACGCGCTTGCAGCTCTTTGATAGCTTCTTCGGTGGCGCGATATTCGTTGATCAAGGACATGGTAACTACCTTATGCGGATGTGTTGAATGGCAGGGGACAGTGCCGCAATAATAGTCAGGCTGTTTCATCAAGTAAACATTTAAGCGTATTTTTTATTTGAATTAGTTACGTGAAATAACCGGTAAATTGAATGGTCATCTAAATAATGTGATGCAGTCATCACGATTATTCACAATTATCTGGCCGAACAGCTTCACCGGCGCATCATCGCTTCGTCGTACAGTGCGCTCAGGCGCCATGAACCGCGCCCTCTCCGGCAAGTGCTCATCATTACTGCAGATTTCGCGCACAGTCGCTAGAATGGCCGCCTTTGCGAAGTTCTGGAGTTTCCCCCTCATGCGCACCTTTCGGTTGGTGATTTCCTGCCCTGACCGCGTTGGCATCGTTGCCAAAGTCAGTAACTTTCTGGCATCCCACAACGGCTGGATCACCGAAGCGAGCCACCACTCGGATAATCAGAACGGCTGGTTTTTCATGCGTCACGAGATCCGCGCCGATTCGCTGCCGTTCGGTATTGAAGTGCTGCGCGAGAAGTTTGCGCCGATTGCCGAAGAGTTCTCGATGGACTGGCGCATTACTGACACCGAGCAGAAGAAACGCGTGGTGCTGATGGCCAGCCGCGAATCCCACTGCCTGGCCGACTTGCTGCACCGCTGGCACAGCGACGAGCTCGATTGCGAAATCTCCTGCGTGATTTCCAACCACAATGACCTGCGCAGCATGGTCGAGTGGCACGGCATTCCTTATTACCATGTCCCGGTCAATCCGCAGGACAAGGAGCCAGCGTTCGCCGAAGTCTCGCGTCTGGTCAAACAGCACGACGCCGAAGTGGTGGTGCTGGCGCGCTACATGCAGATCCTGCCGCCGGCGCTGTGCCGCGAATACGCGCACAAGGTGATCAACATTCATCACAGCTTCCTGCCGTCGTTCGTCGGTGCCAAGCCGTACCATCAGGCGTCGCTGCGCGGCGTGAAGCTGATCGGCGCGACTTGCCACTACGTGACCGAAGAGCTGGACGCCGGTCCGATCATCGAGCAGGACGTGGTGCGCGTCAGCCACAGCGACAGCATCGAAGACATGGTGCGTTTTGGCCGTGACGTCGAGAAGATGGTGTTGGCCCGTGGCCTGCGTTATCACCTCGAAGACCGCGTGCTGGTGCACGGCAACAAGACCGTGGTGTTCTGATCGAACCCACGCGTACTTGAATAATGAAGGGCCTGGGCGTTCAATCGTCCCAGGCCCTTTTTTCGTTTCAGCCCTTGAGGAACTGCCGTGAGCGACCCACTGGACAAAGCCACTTCGAAAGCGCCGGCCACCCTGGGTGAGGGCTGTCTTAGCCGCTACGACCCGGATGACCTGAGCCCGGAAGACGGCACCGAGTTTCCCGGCGCCGCCGAGTTGTGGGAGCAACTCAAGGAGCAGGCGGACGAACCTGAGAAGCCTGCCTGAACTTCAGCAGCTTCTTGAGCAGCGGCCGCCCGAGCATCAACAGAAACACCGGGCCGCCCACCACCAGATAGAAATAGAACGTCACCACCCGCCAGATCAGAATCGCTGCCGCCGCGGTGGATTTACCGACCATCGGCGCCAGCAGCGCTGCCGAGGTCAGTTCCGCCGCCCCCGCGCCACCGGGCAACAAGCTCATTTGACCGGCCCCCAGCGACAGCATCTGCACCAGAAAACTCCAGGCCCACTGCAGGTCCGCGCCCAGCCCGCGCAAGGCCAGGTACAACACGCTGTAACGCAGCAGCCAGTGCATGCAGGTCAGGGCGAAAACCTTGATCAGCGTATGCCACGGCAACTTGAGCGTGTCGATAAACGCATCGAGAAAATGCAGCAGCTTGCGTGCCCAGCGCCGGCGCAAGGCCGGTTGCACGTTGAGGCGGGCGAGCAGGCGTCCGCTCAGAAGAATCAGGCGACGGTGGTAGCGCGCCAGCAGCACGCAACTGAACAACCCACCGAACAGTGACACGGCGCTGACCATCAGCAGCCACTCCAGGCGATCGCTGAGGTGCTGAAACAAGGCGTAAATCAGGATGCCGCTCAAGGCACAGAGAAAGAACAGCAGATCGCTCAACTGATCCATGGCAAACACCGCACTGCCACGGGCCGGGCGCACACCGCAGCGCGCCAGCAAGGCCATGATCGTCAGCGGCCCGCCACTGCCGCCGGGAGTGGCGCAGTAGGCGAACTCCGCGGCCATCACCACACCGAGGCTTTTCAGCGGCGTGACCCGATCGCGCTGATCGCCCAGCAGCAGGCGCAAGCGCAGGGTGTTGATACCCCAGCAGAACAGAATCATGCCGAACATGATCAGCAGCCAGTGAAGCGGAAAGTTCTGCAACCGCGCGCCGATCTCGCCGCCGCCGAGCAGCACCGGGATCAGTACAGCGGCGAGCAGGCCGATCAACAACACAATGCCGCGACTCATGCAGCGCGCTCCATTCGCCCGCGGTGCTGGGTGAGCCAGTCGATTTTGCTCATGGGCGTGCGTCCTTCTGCCAGCAGCCGTTCAAGGGTTCGTAGCCAGTAATCACGCGCGAAGGCGTGGCGCATGTCTACCGGGTGCAAGCCTAGACGAATCACCGCGGCGTCGCGCCAGTGCTGTTGGCGCTGTTCGCTGACGATTTTTGACAAACCCCGGCGCCAGGCACTGCGCGCGCTCCAGAATAGGCCCGGGGCATTGATGGCGGTGAAATCCGGCAATTGATAAAGATGTTGCGGGTCGCTGGTGTAGCTTAATGGCGTTTCACGAAGGGCCTGGCGGGTGCCCTCACTCATCAGCCAGGCCGGGGCGACGAAGCCGTGCAACGGCCAGCCATTGCGCCGGAACAGTTCGATGCCATGGCGCAGGCGAGCCTGCGCCGCTTCCCGGGACAGCCGATAAAACTCACCCTCGTGGGTGTAGATTCGGCGCATGAACCAGTCACGGGGCGTGGTCGGGGCTGGCTCGCGGTCGTCATGGTAATAGCCGTGCAAGGCCAGTTCATCGCCACGGACAAGCCGCTCGCCGAGCATTCGGCAGAACGCGGGATGATCCTCAAGCGCATCGTGACCATGGAAATCCGGAACGACCAGCCAGGTCATCGGTACGCCACCCATTGCGTCGACCGCCTCGACAAATGGCCGATAATCCGCCCACGTCGACGGCGCCACGTCGTGCAGCACCAGCAGCACTGCGCGGTCATTCAAGGAATCAGCCATTGGCCACTCTTTGCCGCGAGTGACCGAGCACCGCGTGGTAATGACCGAGCAGGCTGTCGACCACGCTGTCCCAGGAGTAACGCCGTTCGACATGTTGTCGCGCTTGATGGCCGAGTTTCAGGCAGCCGCGACTGAACAGCTCGCGCACCGCATTGGCCATGGCTTGCGGGTTGTTCGGTGCACAGAGCAAGCCGCAGTCTTCGGCGACGATTTCTTCAAACGCACCGGCCGCCACTGCGAGCACCGGAATCCCGCAGGCCATGGCTTCGAGGATCACCAGACCGAAGGTTTCCTGATCGCCGGCATGGATCAGGGCATCGGCGCTGGCCATTAATCGCGCCACGGTGGCGGCAGGACAGAACCCGTCGATCACGCTGACATTGTCCGGGACCACGGCGGGCATCGATGAACCGACCAACAACAGTTGATAGCGCGGGCCGAGGCGTTGCATGCATTTGAGCAGCACTGGCAGGTTTTTCTCTTTGGAGCCGCGTCCGGCAAAGATCAGCAGACGGGTGTCTTCGGCAATGCCCAGTTCGGCGCGCAAACCCTTGTCGCGGGCGCCAGGATGGAAAGTTTGCAGATCCACCCCCAGCGGTTGCACGAACACGTTGCGCACCCCCAGGCCTCGAAGTTTATCGGCCATCACTTGGCTCGGCGCCAGCACCCGGTCGAAGTTGCCGTACAGTTTGCTGACGTAAGCCTCGACATTCGGCGTGACCCAATGGCCCATGCGATTGCTCACCAGCAACGGCAGATCCGAGTGATAAAAGCCGATCACCGGCACATCCAGGTGACGCCGCGCGTCGAGCGCCGCCCAGGCAGTCAGGTACGGGTCGCCGACTTCGATCAGCTCCGGTTGCAAGTCCTGCAGGACATTGCGCCACGGAGCAAGACGCACGGGGAAGCGATAACCTTTGCCAAAGGGCAGGGCAGGTGCGGGCACTGTGTAGACGCCATCGTGTTCACCGAAGTGCGCACCGGGGATCAGCAGGCTGTGGCGAATGCCCGTTTTGACGCCCAGCCGGCGGTGCTTGGCGTCCAGGTAAGTGCGTACGCCGCCGCTGGCCGGGGCGTAGAACATGGTGATGTCGGCGATATGCACAGTGATCAACCCTCCGCTGCGTTGCACTCCCTTGGTTGACCTTTATCCAGAATAGATGTTCGGTCGGGAATTGGCGGTGGGTCTCAAGGGTAATAAGATCGCAGCCTGCGGCAGCTCTTACACAGGATGTGTGTTCACCCTGTAGGAGCTGCCGCAGGCTGCGATCTTTTGATCTTAGATGCGGAAACTGCCGACCAACTGCTGCAGCCGCGAAGCCTGCTGCTCCAGATCCGAACAGGCGCGCAAGGTCGCCTGCAGGTTTTCGACGCCTTCCTGGTTCAATGTGTTGATCTCGGTGATGTCGACGTTGATCGACTCGACCACCGCTGTCTGCTCTTCGGTCGCGGTGGCCACCGACTGGTTCATCCCGTCGATCTCGCCGATGCGCTGGGTCACGCTGTTCAGGCGTTCGCCGGCAAGGTTGGCGATTTCCACGCTGTCCTGGCTGTGGCGCTGGCTGTCGCTCATGGTACTCACCGATTCACGGGCGCCGACCTGCAGCTCTTCAATCATGGTCTGCACTTGCTGCGCCGATTCCTGGGTGCGGTGCGCCAGGTTGCGCACTTCGTCGGCGACCACGGCAAAACCACGTCCGGCCTCACCGGCACGCGCGGCTTCGATGGCGGCGTTGAGCGCCAGCAGGTTGGTTTGCTGGGAGATGCTGGTGATCACTTCCAGAATCTGCCCGATGTTCACGGTTTTGCTGTTCAGCGACTCGATGTTGGTGCTGGAGGCGCTGAGCATGCTCGACAGTTGATTCATCGCCTTGATACTGCGATCCACCACTTGCTGGCCGTCTTCGGCGAGGCCGCGGGCGTCGCTGGCCTGGTTCGAGGCTTGTGCGGCATTGCGCGCGATTTCCTGGGCGGCAGCGCCCAGTTGATTGATCGCGGCGGCGACGCTGCTGGTGCGCGAGGCTTGCTGGTCGGAGTTGTACATCGACGAGTTGGACGCGGCGACCACGCGCAGCGCGACCTCGTTGACCTGGCCGGTGGCCGACGACACTTCGCGGATCGAGCCGTGAATACGCTCGACGAAGCGGTTGAATGCGGTACCCAGCACGCCGAATTCATCGTTGTTGACGATAGTCAGGCGCTTGGTCAGGTCGCCCTCGCCATCGGCGATGTCTTCCATGGCGCGGGTCATGACGTGCAGCGGCTGAATCAGCAGGCGAATCAGCATGCCCAGCAGCGCAATGATGATCACCACCGCAATCACGGTGGCAATCACCGCCGAGGTGCGGAACTCGCTGAGCATCGAGAAGGCTTTGTCCTTGTCCACCGACAGACCGATGTACCAGTTCACCGACGGCAGGCCTTTGATCGGTGTGAAGCTGACGATGCGCGTCTTGCCGTCGACCGTGATTTCACTGAAGTCGCTGCTGATGCGCGGGGTGTCCTGCGGATAGGCTTCTTTCAGTGACTTCATCACCAGCGCCTTGTCCGGGTGCACGAGGATCTTGCCGTCGGCGCTGACCAGGAACGCATAGCCCATGCCGGAGAAGTCCCGGGCGGTGAGGGTGTCGACCAGGGTTTGCAGGCTCAGGTCGCCGCCGACCACGCCAACGCTCTGACCGGCTTTTTTCGAGGCGGTGGCGATGGAGATGATCAACTGGCCGGTGGCGGCGTCGATGTACGGTTCGGTCAGGGTCGAGGCGCTGCTGCTCTCGGCACCTTTATACCAAGGGCGCACCCGTGGATCGAAGCCGTCCGGCATCTTTACGTCCGGGCGGATGGTGAAGTGACCGGTGGCATCGCCCAGGTAAGTGGCCATGAACGTCGAGGTCAGGGATTTCTGCTCCAGCAGGCTCGCGACGTTGGCCGGTTCCGGGTTGATGGCGATGTTCTGGGCCGCGTTCTCGACCAGCAGAATGCGTCCGTTGAGCCAGGTCTGGATGTTATCGGCGGTGACTTCGCCCATCTCGTTGAGATAGTTGTTCAGGTCATCGCGGATCGCGTTGCGTTGCAGCCAGTCGTTGTACAGCGTGAACGAGGCGAAAGCGGCGATGACGATGAGGGCGGCGGCAAGCAAAATTTTATGGCTGAAGCGCAGGTTTTTGTTCATGGCTTGGGGTTCCGCTAAGGTCTTAATGTCCTGGGCGTGCTTTTATAAAGACGCGCAATATGGGCAAGGGTGAAAAAAACTGATATTTCCGGCTCTCCTTAGGGAAATGTCCGACCGACTTTTCAGTCAGGTTCTCGCCCTTAGCTATCGGCCACAGCGGATTAAAGATTAACCATAGGTGACAAAATGCCTGACACATCGCAACTCGTTATCGGCGCCGATCTGACGGGGCAACCGATTGCTCAGGCCATGCGCCTGGCCAACCGCCACGGGCTGATCGCCGGTGCGACCGGGACCGGCAAGACCGTGACTTTGCAACGTCTTGCCGAAGCGTTCAGCGACGCCGGGGTCGCGGTGTTCGCCGCCGACATCAAGGGCGACCTGTGCGGCCTGGGCGCTGCCGGCAATCCGCAGGGCAAGGTCGCTGAGCGCATCGCCGGGATGCCCTGGCTCGACCACAAGCCGCAGGCCTATCCGGTGACGCTGTGGGACATTCACGGCGAATCCGGTCATCCGTTGCGCACTACCTTGAGTGAAATGGGCCCGCTGCTGATCGGCAGCCTGCTGGAACTGACCGACAGTCAGCAGGCGGCGCTGTACGCGGCTTTCAAAGTGGCGGACCGCGAAGGTCTGTTGTTGCTGGACCTGAAAGACCTCAAGGCGCTGCTCAACCACCTCAAGGACAACCCGCAGTTGCTGGGCGAAGATGCCGCGCTGATGACCACCGGTTCCAGTCAGGCGCTGTTGCGCCGGCTGGCGACCCTGGAGCAGCAGGGCGCTGAAGCCTTGTTCGGCGAGCCAGCATTGCAACTCGAAGACATTCTGCAACCGGCGGCGGACGGCCGTGGGCGCATTCATTTGCTCGATGCCAGCCGTCTGGTACACGAGGCGCCGAAGGTCTACGCGACGTTCCTGCTGTGGTTGCTGGCCGAGCTGTTCGAGCAGTTGCCGGAGCGCGGCGACGCCGACAAACCGCTGCTGGCGCTGTTCTTCGATGAAGCACATTTGTTGTTCGGCGATACGCCCAAGGCGTTGCAGGAACGTCTGGAACAGGTGGTGCGGCTGATCCGCTCGAAAGGGGTCGGCGTGTATTTCGTCACCCAGTCGCCGGGGGATTTGCCGGATAACGTGCTGGCGCAGCTTGGCCTGCGCATCCAGCACGGTTTGCGCGCGTTTACCGCCAAGGAACAGAAATCCCTGCGCGCGGTGGCCGATGGCTTCCGGCCTAATCCGGCGTTCGATACGTTGTCGGTATTGACGGAGCTGGGCATCGGCGAAGCGCTGGTCGGGACGCTGCAGGAAAAGGGCACGCCGGAAATGGTCCAGCGAGTGCTGGTGGCGCCGCCGCAGTCGCGGATCGGGCCGCTGAGCGAGACCGAACGCACGATGCTGATCGCCGGGTCGCCGTTCAAGGGACGTTATGACAAGCCGATCGATCGTGAATCGGCGTATGAAATCCTGATGGGCCGCAAGGATCTGGCGCCGGAGGCAGAAATGCCGACCGGTAAGGCCGCGCCTGAAGAACCGAGCCTGGCCGATCGTGCCGGAGAGTTTCTGGGCACGGCGGCGGGGCAGGCGCTGAAGTCAGCGATGCGTCAGGCGGCGAATAATCTGGGCAAACAACTGGTGAGAGGGCTGATGGGCTCGTTGCTCGGCGGCAGCAAACGCCGCTAAAAGCAAAGATCGCAGCCTGCGGCAGCTCCTGCAGGGGAACGCATTCTCAATGTAGGAGCTGCCGCAGGCTGCGATCTTTTGCTTTTGCTTCAGGTCTTGTCTTTGGCGTGCGCCGCCAGACGCTCAAGCGCTGCACGCAGGCCAGGATCGCTGATCCCGTCGGCCGTTGATTGAATCGTCTGCGCTGCATCCGTCGACAGATCCATTGAGTGTCCGCCTGGCCGATGCTGGACCAGCGGCGGTTGCACGCGGAACAGGATGCGCGTCAGGTTGGCGAATTCTTCGAACAGCTGCAGTTGGCGTTGCAGGCGTTTTTGCTGGTAACGCAGGCGCGTCGCCCAGTGCCCGTCGGTCACCACCAGCGTCAATTGGCCTTCACGCCACTTGGCCACATGGCAATGTGTGCGGGCGGCCGGTTGCAGCTGGCTTTCAAGCAGGCGTTGCAGATGAGCGAGGCGTTGGGCATGGCCGAGAATGGCTTTGAGCGGCTTGGCTTCGCGTAGCAGAACGGCGGGCGCTCTGGCTGTGAGGGGGCGAAATGCCATGATCGAACACCTGAAGTAACAGACGCGCCATGGTAGCAGAAAGCGACGGAACCACTCGCCCATTGCTTTTGTCCCTGCTTTACCCATTAAATCAACAACTAACTTCTTGCCTTGATGGGTTGAAGTTGAGCAAAACGCCCTTATTTTAAGTGAGCCCCGTCAAAGCGCAGTGCCAGCATCGTGGAATATCGCCACTTTCCTCACCACCGTTTCCGGGTAGAATGCTCGTTCGCATGCGGCCATGAGGGCTGCACGGGCGACTCACGGGGCCGCCCTCCATCCCTTTAGTGTGGAAGATCCTGCCGATATGTTTGCGCCTTTGTTAAAGAAACTTTTTGGAAGCAAGAACGAGCGTGAAGTCAAACGCATGCTCAAGACGGTGCAGCTCGTCAATGCCTTCGAAGAGCAAATGGTGGCCCTTTCGGACGATCAATTGCGTGCCAAGACCAACGAGTTCAAGGCCCGTATCGCCAAAGGGGAATCCCTCGACAAGCTGTTGCCTGAAGCCTTCGCGGTCGCCCGTGAAGCCGGCAAGCGCGTCATGGGCATGCGCCACTTCGACGTCCAGTTGATCGGCGGCATGACCTTGCATGAAGGCATGATTGCCGAGATGCGTACCGGCGAGGGTAAAACCCTCGTGGCCACCCTGGGCGTTTACCTCAACGCGCTGTCCGGCAAGGGCGTGCATGTTGTGACCGTGAACGACTACCTGGCCCGCCGCGACGCCAACTGGATGCGTCCGCTGTATGAATTCCTCGGCCTGACCGTCGGCGTCGTGACGCCGTTCCAGCCGCCGGAAGAGAAGCGCGCCGCCTACGCTGCCGACATCACCTACGGCACCAACAACGAATTCGGTTTCGACTACCTGCGCGACAACATGGCGTTCAGCATGGAAGAGAAATTCCAGCGCGAACTCAATTTTGCCGTGATCGACGAAGTCGACTCCATCCTCATCGACGAAGCCCGTACCCCGCTGATCATTTCCGGTCAGGCCGAGGACAGTTCCAAGCTGTACATGGAGATCAACAAACTGATCCCGCAGCTGGAACTGCACGTCGAAGAAGTCGAAGGCCAGGTCACCAAGGCCGGCCACTACACGATCGACGAGAAGACCCGTCAGGTCGAACTCAACGAAGCCGGTCACCAGTACATCGAAGAAATGCTCACCGGCGTCGGCCTGCTGGCCGAAGGCGAGAGCCTGTACTCGGCGCATAACCTGGGCCTGCTGACCCACGTTTATTCGGGTCTGCGTGCGCACAAACTGTTCCACCGCAACGTCGAATACATTGTGCAGGACGGTCAGGTCGTACTGGTCGACGAACACACCGGTCGTACCATGCCGGGTCGTCGTCTGTCCGAAGGCCTGCACCAGGCCATCGAAGCCAAGGAAGGTCTGAACATCCAGGCCGAGAGCCAGACCCTGGCCTCGACCACGTTCCAGAACTACTTCCGTCTGTACACCAAGCTGTCCGGCATGACCGGTACCGCTGACACCGAAGCGTTCGAATTCCACCAGATCTACGGCCTGCAGGTCATGGTCATTCCGCCGAACAAGCCGTTGGCGCGTAAAGACTACAACGACCTGGTGTTCCTGACCGCCGAAGAGAAATACGCGGCGATCATCAACGACATCAAGGAAGGCATGGCCCAGGGCCGTCCGATCCTGGTGGGTACCGCGACCATCGAAACCTCCGAGCACGTGTCCAGCCTGCTCAACAAGGAAGGTATCGAACACAAGGTACTGAACGCCAAGTTCCACGAAAAAGAAGCCGAGATCATTGCGCAAGCCGGTCGTCCGGGCGCCCTGACCATCGCCACCAACATGGCCGGTCGTGGTACCGACATCCTGCTGGGCGGCAACTGGGAAGTGGAAGTCGCGGCGCTGGAAAACCCGAGCCCCGAGCAGATCGCCCAGATCAAGGCCGACTGGCAGAAGCGTCACCAGCAAGTGCTGGAGTCCGGCGGTCTGCAGGTGATCGCCTCCGAGCGTCACGAATCCCGTCGTATCGACAACCAGCTGCGTGGCCGTGCCGGCCGTCAGGGCGACGCCGGTTCCAGCCGCTTCTACCTGTCGCTGGAAGACAGCCTGATGCGCATCTTCGCCTCTGACCGGGTGAAGAACTTCATGAAAGCCCTGGGCATGCAGCCGGGCGAAGCGATCGAACACCGCATGGTGACCAACGCGATCGAGAAGGCGCAGCGCAAGGTGGAAGGTCGCAACTTCGACATCCGCAAGCAACTGCTCGAGTTCGACGACGTCAACAACGAACAGCGTAAAGTGATCTATCACATGCGTAACACGTTGCTGGCCGCCGACAACATCGGTGAAACCATCGCCGATTTCCGTCAGGACGTGCTCAACGCCACCGTCAGCGCGCACATTCCGCCGCAATCGCTGCCAGAGCAGTGGGACGTGGCCGGTCTGGAAGCGTCGATTGCCAGCGACTTCGGGGTGAAATTGCCGATCCAGCAATGGCTCGACGAAGACGATCACCTGTACGAAGAGACCCTGCGCGAGAAGCTGATGGTCGAGCTGATGGCGGCGTACAACGAGAAAGAAGATCAGGCCGGTGCCGAAGCACTGCGCTCGTTCGAGAAACAAATCGTTCTGCGCGTGCTGGACGATCTGTGGAAAGACCACCTGTCGACCATGGATCACCTGCGTCACGGCATCCACCTGCGTGGCTACGCCCAGAAGAACCCGAAGCAGGAATACAAGCGCGAGTCGTTCACGCTGTTCTCCGAGCTGCTGGATTCGATCAAACGCGACTCGATCCGTGTGCTGTCGCACGTTCAGGTACGCCGCGAAGATCCGGAAGCCGAAGAGCAACGCCTGCGTGAGGAAGCCGAAGCACTGGCCGCGCGCATGCAGTTCGAACACGCCGAGGCCCCGGGTCTGGAGCAGCCGGAAGTATTGGGTGAAGAGGTCGATGTAGCCCTTGCCACCGCGCCGGTGCGCAACGAGCAGAAGCTGGGCCGCAACGAACTGTGCTACTGCGGTTCGGGCAAGAAATTCAAGCATTGCCACGGGCAGATCCAGTAAACCCCGTTTCAATCGCTGAAATACCCGCGCCGCGACCGGCTCCTGCCGTCGCGGCGTTTTGCCATTTACACCACCGCCATCCCTGTGAGCGGTGCTGACATCATTGAGTAAGGAGCGCATTCATGGCTGTTGGTCTTGGTCCTTTGCCAACGTTGCACCCGGTTGCCGGTTTTGAACTCGGTATCGCCTCGGCCGGCATCAAGCGCCCCGGGCGCAAGGATGTGGTAGTGATGCGCTGTGCCGAAGGTTCGACCGTGGCCGGCGTGTTCACGTTGAATGCCTTTTGCGCCGCGCCGGTAATCCTGGCGAAAAAACGTGTGCAGAACGCCGTGCGTTACCTGCTGACCAACACCGGTAACGCCAACGCCGGTACCGGTGAGCCGGGTCTGGCGGCTGCCGAGCGCACTACCGCCAAACTGGCCGAGCTGACCGGTGTCGATGCCAGCCAGATCCTGCCGTATTCCACCGGTGTGATCGGTGAGCCGCTGCCGGTCGAGAAGATCGAAGGCGCGCTGCAAGCGGCGCTGGATGATCTGTCGGAAAACAACTGGGAAGCGGCCGCCACCGGCATCATGACCACCGATACCCTGCCCAAGGGCGCCAGTCGCCAGTTCCAGCATGACGGCGTGACCATCACCGTTACCGGCATCAGCAAAGGCGCCGGCATGATTCGCCCGAACATGGCGACCATGCTCGGCTACATCGCCACCGACGCCAAAGTCTCCCGCGACGTGCTGCACAACCTGATGCTGGACGGTGCAAACAAGTCGTTCAACCGCATCACCATCGACGGCGACACCTCGACCAACGACTGCTGCATGCTGATTGCCACCGGCAAGGCTGCCCTGCCGGAAATCACCCGCGCCGAAGGCGAGCTGTTCGCCAAGCTGAAACAGGCGGTGTTCGAAGTGTGCATGGACGTGGCCCAGGCCATCGTGCGTGACGGCGAAGGCGCGACCAAGTTCGTCACAGTTGAAGTCAACGGTGGCGGCAATCATCAGGAATGCCTGGACGTCGGTTACACCGTGGCCCACTCGCCGTTGATCAAGACCGCGCTGTTTGCTTCCGACCCGAACTGGGGCCGTATTCTGGCCGCTGTCGGGCGTGCCGGCGTGCCGAACCTGGATGTGAGCAAGATCGACGTGTTCCTCGGCGACGTGTGCATCGCCAGCCGTGGCGCCCGTGCCGAGACCTACACTGAAGCACAGGGCTCGGCGGTGATGCAGCAGGAAGAGATCACCATCCGTATCGAGCTGGGTCGCGGCGATTGCAGCGAAACCATCTGGACCACCGACCTGTCGCATGAGTATGTGAAGATCAACGCCGAATACCGCACCTGATCCAAAGGGTGAGGGTGGGCTGCCGGCCTCTTCGCGGGCAAGCCCGCTCCCACAGGGTTCTGTGGTGTACACGAGATTTGTGCACGACCGAAACTACTGTGGGAGCGGGCTTGCCCGCGAAAGCGTCGGACCGTTCACCACAAGTCTTGAAGCTTTCCACTGACGAAAAGGCGCCACACTATGTCCCTGCACCTGATCATCGGCGACAAACTGCTGTCCTCCTGGTCCTTGCGCGCCGCCCTGGCGCTGGAACTGACCGGCGCCCCTTACAGCGAAGAACTGATCAAGCTCGGCAGGCCCGACACCCGCGAGCGGCTGCTCAAGCATTCGCCGACCGCCAAGGTGCCGTTGCTGCAAACCTCTCGCGGCACCATCGCCGACTCTCTGGCGATTGCTGAATACCTGGCCGAGCAGTTCCCGGCCGAACAGCTCTGGCCGAGCGATCTATTCGCTCGCGCGCAGGCCCGCTCTGCGTGTGCGCAGATGCACAGTGGCTTTTTCGCCATGCGCAATCACATGCCGTTCAACCTGAGCCACGATGCTCCGCTCAACCCGGTACCGCCGGAGGTGAAGGTCGATATCGAACGCATGCTCGCGTTGTGGGCTGAATGCCGCGCCGCCGCCACGGAGCCCGGGCCGTATCTGTTTGGCCGGGTGAGCCTGGCTGACGCGTTCTTCGCGCCGATCGCCGTGCGTCTGCGAACTTACCAGGTGCCGTTACCGGCGGTTGATCAAGCCTATGTTGAAACCGTCTACCAATGGCCCGCCTTCAAGGCGTGGCAAATGGCTGGACTGGAGGAGTTGAATCCGTGAAACGCGTACACGTCGCCGCTGCCGTCATTCGTGACGACAGTGGCAAAATCCTCATCGCCCGTCGTGCCGATACCCAGCATCAGGGAGGTCTGTGGGAGTTTCCCGGTGGCAAGGTCGAGGCTGATGAATCGGTCGAAAGTGCCCTGGCTCGCGAGCTTCAGGAAGAGCTGGGCATTGTTGTCGGCGCTGCTCGTCCACTGATCAAGGTCCGCCATGATTACCCCGACAAGCAGGTGTTGCTGGATGTCTGGGAAGTGTCGCAGTTCAGCGGCGAACCGCACGGTGCCGAAGGTCAGCCACTGGCCTGGGTCAGCGCCAAGGATCTGCTGAACTACGAGTTCCCGGCCGCCAACCAGCCGATTGTCGCTGCTGCGCGTTTGCCCGGCGAATACTTGATCACCCCGGAAGATCTGGAAGCCCCGGCCCTGCTGCGCGGCATTCAGAAGGCAATTGCCGGCGGGATCAAACTGATTCAACTGCGTGCACCGAACGGCTATGACCCCAAGTATCGAGACCTGGCGGTGGATGCGGTCGGCCTGTGTGCTGGCAAGGCGCAGTTGATGATCAAGGGGCCGTTCGAATGGCTTGGCGATTTCCCGGCCGCCGGCTGGCACATCACCGCCGCGCAACTGCGCAAATATGCCGAAGCGGGGCGACCATTGCCGGCGGAGCGCTGGCTCGCGGCTTCGTGCCATAACGCTGAAGAGCTGGCGCTGGCCGAACAGATGGGCGTGGACTTCGTCACCCTGTCGCCGGTACAGCCGACCCTGACCCATCCGGATGCGCAGCCGTTGGGTTGGGAGCAGGCGTCGACGTTGATCGAGGGCTTCAGCAAGCCGGTGTTCTTGCTCGGTGGCGTTGGCCCGGCGGAGCGCGAGAAGGCTTGGGGTGTTGGCGCTCAAGGTGTAGCGGGGATTCGCGCATTCTGGCCGGAAGCTTGATTATGTGCTGAGGCCACTGGCCTCATCGCTGGCAAGCCAGCTCCCACAGGTATTGGATGCACCGCAAATGCGGAGAACGACACAAAACCTTGTGGGAGCTGGCTTGCCAGCGATGGCGGCCGATCAAACACTACGTTCCTGAAGGCTTCGCCGCCGGCTGCCACAGAATCTCCGCAATCCCCTGCCGCCGTGCAATCAACCTTGCGGCCACAAACAGCAAATCCGACAACCGATTGATGTACGCCAACCCCACCCCGGCCAACGGCTCAATCGCATTCAAATGCTGACAGCGCCGCTCGGCACTGCGCGCCAGGCTGCGGCATACATGAGCCTGGGCGATCAGCATCGAACCGCCGGGCAGAATGAAATTCTCCAGCGGCCCCAATTCTTCATTCCACGCATCAATCGCTGCTTCCAGGCGCTCGATTTCCGCCGTGTTCAACGCCTGATAGGCCGGCATCGCCAGCTCACCGCCCAGATCGAACAAACGATGCTGGCAGGGGGCGAGCGCGTCGATCAGTTCATCCAAGCCCGGAAACGCTTCACGCTCGGCGATCAACCCGGCCAGCAGCACACCGACCTGACTGTTCAAAGTGTCGACTTCGCCAATGGCCTCGATGCGCGGGTGATCCTTGGGGACGCGGCGGCCATCGCCCAGGCCGGTTTCGCCTGTGTCGCCGGTGCGGGTGTAGATCTTCGACAAGCGAAAGCCCATGAGTTACCTCGTTGATTGATTGGTTTCGGCGGCGATGGCTGCCGGTTGGGTCAGCGGCAGGCGCAGGGTGAAACAGGTGCCCTGGCCGGGCGCCGATTGCACTTCCATCTGGCCTTTATGGTTGTTGGTAATGATGAAGTACGACACCGACAGCCCCAGTCCCGTGCCCTGGCCGATTTCCTTGGTGGTGAAAAAGGGCTCGAAGGTGCGTTTGCGCACGCTCTCGCTCATGCCAATGCCGTTGTCCTCGACCTGAATCTCGGCCCATGGCGGATTGAGTCGGGTCCGCAGAATGATCCGCCCCGGCTCGCTGTCGTCTTCGCGCTGGTGAATGGCTTGCGCGGCGTTTTTCAGCAGATTGAGCAGCACTTGTTCCAGTTCGTTGGCGGTGCCCGGCACCGGGCCGAGTGCCGGGTCGAACTGGCGGATGATCGCCTGCCCCTTGAAGTCGAAACCGATCGCCAGATCGAAGTCGTTGCCGGCAATTTCCACTGCTTGATCGATTAGCGCGGGCAAATCGCACGGGGCCATTTGCCGGGTGCTGCGCCGGCTGAAACTGAGCATGTGGGTGACGATTTTTGCTGCGCGGGCGCCGGCCTGCTGGATGCCGTCGAGCAACTTCGGCACTTCACGGCTTTGCAGGTAGCGGTTGACCGTGTCCAGCTCGATGCCGAGCTGTTCGGCGGTTTCGAGGTTCTTCGGCAGATCTGCCGACAGCCGCCGGCGAATGTTCTGCACGTTGTGCAGGATCGCACCGAGCGGGTTGTTGATCTCGTGGGCCATGCCGGCGGCGAGGCCACCGACCGAGAGCATCTTTTCCGATTGCACCATCATTTCTTCCAGCGACAGGCGCTGGGTGATGTCGTCGATGCGGATCACCACACCGCGCCCGGCACCGCCCATCAGCGGGTAGAAGGTCAGGGCGTAATGCTTGGGTTCGTCGTCCTTGAACCAGGTCACCCGCTCGATCTTCGCCACCGTGTGTTCTTCCACGGTCTGCTTGAGTTGCGGCAGAAACGGCTTGAGCGGTTCGAAGGCGAGGAAGATCGGCTGGTTCAACGCTTCATCCAGGCGCGTGCCGGAGAGGGCGCTGGCCTCCTGGTTCCACTGCGTCACGTAGAGCTGCTCATCGAGGGCGATCAGCGCCGAGGGCATGGAGTCGATGATGCTGTTGAGGTAGTTCTGGAAGCCGGTGAGCTTCTTCTCGATCTTGCTGCGCACCTGGACTTCCAGCTCCAGCTTGCGGTTGGTGTGGCGGGTTTCTTCGGCCAGGCCCTGAGCCTGATCGTAGGCGGCCTGCGAGTCATCGCGGGCACGCTTGAGCTGTTGCTCGCGGGCTTCGATGCGCGAGAGCATGGTGTTGAACGCTTCGGCGAGGCTGCCGATTTCGTCGTGATTGCCGCGCGAGGCGCGCAGGGCATAGTTCTCTTCGCGAGTGACCTGACGCGACAGCTCTTCCAGCTCATGAATCGGGCGGGTGATCAGGCGTTTGATCTGCCGCGCAATCACCAGCCACAGCAGCACACTGAAAATCAGGATACCGAGACTGGCAGTCAGGGTGCCGGTGTAAAACGCCATCGGCAGTTCACTGCTGGCCACCAGCAGCAGATGACCCGGTGCAGTGCCCGGGCGAGGCAGGGTGATCAACTGGTTGCTGCGAAACTCGGTGAGTTGCCAGGCTTCGATGTGCCGATAGCGTTCCGGCAGATTGAGTTTGTCGCCACGCTGCACCTGAGCGAGA
This sequence comes from Pseudomonas sp. Y5-11, assembly GCF_022368695.1. NCBI lineage: Bacteria > Pseudomonadati > Pseudomonadota > Gammaproteobacteria > Pseudomonadales > Pseudomonadaceae > Pseudomonas > Pseudomonas sp. Y5-11. Next base: position 5,713,494 of record NZ_CP058974.1, on the reverse strand, counting down.
CGGTCACCTTTGCCGTCATACAGCGCTGCCGCGCGCAGCGGCGAATAACTGTCGAGTTCCTTGAGCAGGCGTTCGGCGCTTTGTGGCGATTCCAGGGCTTGCGCGACCAGGCTCGGATTGGAGATCAGCCGGCCAATGGTCTGCAGCGCCTGTGGCGCCATGCTTTCCTGGGAAATGTAATAGGCGGCGCTGATAAAGGTCAGGTTGGCGACCAGCAGAACGGTGGTCAACAACACCAGCAGGGCGGCCAGCAGTTTCTGGCCGACCGGCAGGTTTTCGAGGCGCTGGCGCAATGGCATCAGGTTTATCGCAGCAAAGGAACAAGTGGCCAGCGTAGCCGCTGCTCAGTCGCTGGGCAATCCAAGGCTGCGCAGATGCTCGACCAGACGCTGCTGCAATTGCGTGAGGTGCGGCAGGTTCAGTTGATGACGGGTGGCGACTTTGCAGGCGTGGCCCAGCAGGTAGCTGATTTCGGTGCGGCGCCGGTTCGCCACGTCCTGATACATCGACGAGTAGTTGGCCGCTGTGGCATGGATCACCCGCTCGACTTCCTGCTGCAGATCGAGCGCGGCTGCCGGTTGACCGCAACGCTCCAGCAACTCGGCCAGTTCCGCGCACAGCGTGGCGACTTCGCATTGATGCTGCTCCAGTCCGCCGTTACGGCAATCGTGAAGCACGGTCAGTGGATTGATCGCGCAATTGAGCGCCAGTTTGCGCCACAGCCGGGTGAGGATGTCGGTGCTCCATTCATGGGGGATGTTCGCCGCTTGCAGGTCGTCCAGCCAGATCGGCGCCACCGGATGACCGGCATCGCCCAGCCAGGTGAAACCGTGACCGGCAAACACCACGCGCCAGTCGCCGTCGCGGAACGCGCCTTCGGTGCTGGAGGCGCTGATGCAGCGTGCTTGCGGAACCACCGTTGCGACCGCGTCCTGACTGCCGAGGCCGTTCTGCAGCAGGATCAGCTCGGCATCTGCGCTCAGGCGCGGGGCGAGGCGGGCGACCGCGCTTTCGGCGTCATAGGCTTTGCAGGCGACCAGCAGGCGACGGATCCGCTCCGGGTCAGCTGCCGTTTGCGCGGGGACCGCATAGGTGGTGGCTGCGCCGTGCTCGACCAGGGTCAGCCCGCCGGCCGCCTGATAGCTGCGCAAACGTTCGGCATCACGCACGATCAGCCGCACCGGCAGACCCGCGCGGGCCAGACGCGTGGCCCAGAGGGTGCCGAGGCTGCCGGCGCCGAGAACGTGCCAGGGGGTGGACATCAGTTTTTCACTCGGTAAGGTACTGGCATGCAAGGCTCGCCGTATCGGTGGGAAAAGACCCGTTATAATGAGCCGGATTTTAACCGCAAGCCAAGCGCGCTCCCTCCTGATCGAGCGCGCCTTTTTATTGGAGAGACTACATGCCGTCGTTCGACGTGGTATCCGAACTGGACAAACACGAGCTGACCAACGCGGTCGAGAACGCCGTGAAGGAACTCGATCGTCGCTATGACCTGAAAGGCAAAGGCAGCTTCGAGTTCAAGGAAAAGGACCTGACCGTCAACCTCACCGCTGAAGCCGGGTTCCAGCTGGAAGCGATGATCGAGATCCTGAAGCTGGCCCTGACCAAGCGCAAGATCGATGTGCAGTGCCTTGAAGTCAAAGACGCTTACGCCTCGGGCAAGCTGATGAAGCAGGACGCGATCCTCAAGGAAGGCATCGACAAGGAGCTGGCGAAGAAAATCGTCGCGCACATCAAGGATGCCAAGCTCAAGGTGCAGGCCGCCATTCAGGGCGAACAGGTGCGTGTGACCGGCAAGAAACGCGATGACCTGCAGGAAGCCATCGCAGCCCTGCGCGCCAAGGAATTCGGCATGCCGCTGCAGTTCAACAACTTCCGCGACTAAGCGTCCCCATGCGGAACCTCTCGGCGTTTTCAGCGTCCGAGGCCCCAACAACGGCAGAAACGATTGAGCCTCAATGGACTCGGTCTTTCTGCCGCTGATTTTTTACAGCCCGGGTAGCCGGACATCAGGAGATGGAAGATGGATTTGAATGCTGAGGTAGACAACCTGGTCAAGGCGTCCCAGGCGTGGATTCCGATGATCATGGAATACGGCAGCCGTGTGTTGCTGGCGGTGATTACCCTGGCCATTGGCTGGTGGTTGATCAACAAGGTCACGCAAAAGCTCGGCGGTCTGCTTGCGCTGCGTAATGCCGACCTGGCGCTGCAAGGCTTTATCAGCAGCCTGGCGAACATCATCCTCAAGGTGCTGCTGATCGTCAGCGTCGCCTCGATGATCGGCGTGGAAACCACCTCGTTCGTGGCCGCGATCGGTGCTGCCGGCCTGGCCATCGGTCTGGCGTTGCAGGGCAGCCTGGCTAACTTCGCTGGCGGCGTGCTGATTCTGCTGTTCCGTCCGTTCCGTATCGGCGACTGGATCGAAGCGCAAGGCGTGGCGGGTACTGTCGACAGCATCCAGATTTTCCACACCGTGCTGCGTACCGGTGACAACAAGACCATCATCGTCCCGAACGGCAATCTGTCGAACGGCATCATCACCAACACCAACCGTCAGCCAACCCGCAAGGTGGTGTTCGACGTGGGTGTGGATTACGAAGCGGATCTGCAGAAAGCCCGTCAGGTGCTGCTGGATCTGGCCAAGGATGAGCGCGTATTGCAGGACCCTGCGCCACAAGCGGTCATTTCGACGCTGGGTGACAGTTCGATCACTGTTTCCCTGCGTGTATGGGTTAAAACTGCAGACTACTGGGACGTGATGTTCATGTTTAACGAACAGTCGCGTGATCGTTTGAAGGCGGCCGGTATTGATATTCCGTTTCCACAGCGGGTGATTCGTGTGGTTCAGGAAACAGCTACACAATGATAGGTTGCTAATTAAATGCCTGACTTGTTGGTCAGGCATTTATGACAAGTGACAGGCAATAAAAAAGGCCCATCCGAAGATGGGCCTTTTTTTATGCTTCCAAACTAACCACTGACAATTACAGGATGTTCAGCGGGTATTCGGTGATCAGGCGGAACTCTTTAACGTCGCCTTCGCCTTCGTCAGCGTTAGCAACGTGCCAGGCTTGACGGATGCGGAAGGACAGGTCTTTCGCTGGGCCAGACTGAACAACGTACTTGGCTTCGAAGTTGGTTTCGTGGTGTTTACCGTCTTCACCGTACAGGCCGGCGTAAGCGCTACCTGCTGGAGTGTGGGTACCGTCGATATCCCAACCTTTAACGTAACGAACCATGAAGCTCAGGCCAGGAACGCCGTACTCGGCCATTTTCAGGTCGTAACGGGCTTGCAGGGATTTCTCGCCTGCACCGTTGAAGTCGGAGTACTGGATGGAGTTGGCGAGGAAGATCGAGTCGCCACCACGGTTGTTCTTGCCTACGCCGATGTAGTCGAACGGAGTGTCGCCGTTGACCTTCTGGAAGGCCAGGGTGAAGGTGTGTGCCTTCAGGAACGACAGGGCGGTTGCCAGCGAGAAGGCGGTGTTGCTGATGTCGCCCGCTTTGGCGCTGCCGGTGTCGGTGGTGCGGTAGATGTTGAAGTCAGTATTCAGCGAAGTGTCGCCACCGAATGGGGTGGTGAGGTTCACGTTGGCGTAGTACTGGTTCCAGATGTCTTCCAGCTTGGCGCCGTACAGCGAGGCAGTCAGGTTGTCAGTGATGCCGTATTTGCCACCGAAGTAGTCGATGTTTTTGGCCTCAACACCCGCGTAAGTGGCGTAAAGGCCGCCTTCACGAGCGTTTTTGTCCTGGCTGGTGGCCGAGTAGAAGTGACCGGCTTCGAGGTCAAGGTCTTTGACTTCGCTGCTCTGCAACTGGAAGCCAGTGGCGGTTTGCGGAAGGATACGGGAGCCGCCAACAGCGAATACCGGAGCGGTGCTTGGCTGCATGTCGCCAAATTTCAGCTCGGTTTTGGAGATGCGGAATTTAACGGCTGCGCCGGCTTTGCCTTGGCTGTCGTTAACGTCGTGTGCATAACCGTTGGCTTTGACGGTGTCGCTACGGCTCATGTTACCGGTGCCGGAAGTACCATCACCGCCATCCAGTTTGACCGCCAGGTAACCGAATGCATCGATACCGACGCCTACGGTGCCTTGGGTGTAACCGGAAGTGAAGTTACCGAGAAAGCCCTGAGTCCAGTCTTTCTGGTCGTGGCCGCCGTTCTTGTTGTCGCGGTTGAAGTAGTAGTTCTTCAACGTTTCGGTGAGTTTTGCGTCTTCAACGAAACCTTTGGCTTCTGCCTGGTCACTAACAAACGGGGCGGCCGTAGCCAACTGAGTGCTGGCTGCTGCTGCAACTGCCAGTGCGATTGTGCTCCACTTCATCACGCGCATCGTGATTTGCTCCTTTGGTTTTAGAAGAGTACTGCCGTCCCACCTGTTTTATTATCTGGGCGGCTCTTTCTTTTTGTGTCGGCGCAAACTTATATCACGCCGACAATGTTGGCGATACTTGCTCATACAACCTTTCATGATCTTTACGACGACGTCGCAAACAGCTGGGTTGATGTCGCAAATTCACGTTACCCATGCAGCCGGGCTGACAACTTTATCGCTGTTTCTGGGCCTTTTTGCATCGGTAAAAAAGAGTCCCTGGCAAAACACTTGAATCTCCATTGGGGCAACCCTGCCACCGTATTTGTTTGGTCTCAAGCTGCCACTTCCCGTGGTGCGCTTATAGGCCATGTGTGTCTTAATGCAACAAGCGTGCACAAAGTGCAGGGTTGCCACGTTTATTTTTCTGCACACCCGCCTTTCACTGTAAAAACCGCATAAAAACGGGGGTTCAAGCCCTTTTGTATCAGGGGCTTGACGCATACCTTTGCATCGTGTTGTCAGGTTCGCGTGGGGCCATGACAACCAAAAACGTTACCGGTTCACCCCGTCAGTGAGTATTTGGCGGATGCCCGACGCACTGAGCGTAGACGCACTGTGCGGTTTTGGTGCAAAAAATTTACAGGCTGTACCGGATTCATACAGCTTGTGACGAGCCTGCTGTCGATTGGACCTGCCCATTTCGGGTGTTTGCCCGTGTCCGGGCACCGTCCTGGCGCTGTAATGGTGCGCGGTCTCTGCAAATGTCCCTTGCCTGGGCTTTGATGGCCTGGGCGGCCACGGCGCTCGTGAAGCCTGATGGATTCGCAGGTATGCTGCCTGCCTGTCGCTTGGTGTGTCGCCTGTCTTTCACGGCCGCTAAGCTGAATTATGTCGATCAGCCGGGAGTGCACGCAGTGTTTGCTTTAGATTCACGACTTCAACAGGACACCCTGACCATCGGTGACTTCCCGCTCTGCCGGCTGCTGCTGTCCAACGATGCCAATTACCCGTGGTTCATCCTGGTGCCACGTCGCGACGATATCAGCGAGTTGTTTCAGTTGGATGTCGCCGATCAGCAGCAGTTGTGGCAGGAGACCACGGCGCTGGCCGAGCTGCTGAAGGATCTGTTCGACGCCGACAAGTTGAACGTTGCGACGCTGGGCAACGTTGTCAGCCAGTTGCACATGCATGTGATCGTGCGCAAGCGTGATGACGCGGCATGGCCGGCGCCGGTCTGGGGTAAACACCCGGCAAGACCCTACAGCGCCGAAGAGGTTGCGGGCATTCGTGAACGGCTGCATCTGGTGCTGACCGAAGACTTCACGTTTCTGGAGGGTTGAACCATGAACCTTGAAGAACGCGTTACCGATCTGGAAAGCCGCCTGGCGTTTCAGGATGACACCATTCAGGCGTTGAACGATGAGCTGGTGGCGCAGCAGCGCGTGATCGAACGCCTGCAACTGCAGATGGCGGCTCTGATCAAGCGTCAGGAAGAGATGGTTGGGCAGTTCGACTCTTTCGAGGAAGAAGCGCCACCGCCGCATTACTGATGCCAACACATTTGTGCAGGCGTAAAAAAACCGCGAGCAGCGTGGCTGCTCGCGGTTTTTTGTTGCCTCGAATCAGCGACGCGGCAGGGCGGCGATCACGTCCTCGGCTTGCAGGCCTTTGTCCCGGTTCATCACCGAGAACTCCACGCGTTGGCCTTCAACCAGGACGCGGTGGCCTTCGCCACGGATTGCACGAAAGTGCACGAAAATATCATCGCCGGAATCCCGGGAGATGAAGCCGAAGCCTTTGGAGGTGTTGAACCACTTGACGGTACCGGTATCGCGGTTGCTCATGTCATAGGTAGTCGGTGCGGCGGCCGGTGAAGACTTGTAGAAGCTGATGGCCAGATGCAGGATCACGGCAATCAGTGCAATCACCAGGCTGAACAACACGGCCGGTTGACCGGCGATGACAGGCATCGGTGCAATCAGAGTCAGGGTTTGCAGGACGACAGTCAGCACGAGAAGAGCGCTGACCAGATTTTGCAAATGCTGGCGCGGGCCTTTGTTCCAGTAAGGAATTACAGGAGCGATGACCAGGTTCAGCAGGCCGAAAAGGGCCAGATAAAGTGCATCGGGTTGTTGCAGGTAAGGAACGGCTTCGGCTTTCAAGCTGGGTATGAACGACAGCAGCAAGGCCGCTGCGCCCATTAGCAGGTGGACGATTTTCAACATTTTGATTGGCTCACGTTATGACGGCTCACAAGGAAGAGCTGAAGGCGCACGGTTCGCTTCGGAAACAATAAAGAGGCGTTGGACACGTGCCCGGCATCAGCCTATGCGCGAGGCCCCGAAAAATGGGGCATGGCGACACACTGCCTATTTAACAGCAAAGCCTGCAGCGACTCAAATCACCCCGGCCAGCGGCACCTGCCCGGTCGATTTGTCGCACGGCTAGCGAAAATTGCCGGCTGCGAGGTCGCGGCTGCCTTGCTAGAGTGGGTCTGCACCTGTTGGATGAATTCAATCGCCTTAGGGGGTAAGCATGGCAATCGATATCGGTATCAGTGAAGAAGACCGCAAGTCCATCGTCGAGGGGCTGTCGCGGTTGTTGTCGGACACCTATGTGCTGTATCTGAAAACCCATAACTTCCATTGGAACGTCACGGGTCCCATGTTCAGGACCCTGCATCTGATGTTCGAAGAACAATACAACGAGCTGGCGCTGGCGGTGGATCTGATCGCCGAGCGTATCCGGGCCCTGGGTTTTCCGGCGCCGGGTGCCTACGCGACTTACGCGCGACTCTCCTCCATTAAAGAGGAAGTCGGGGTGCCAAGCGCCGAGGACATGATCAAGCAGTTGGTCGAGGGCCAAGAGGCCGTGACTCGCACCGCTCGCGGGATCTTCCCGCTGCTGGACAAGGTCAGTGACGAGCCGACAGCCGACTTGCTGACCCAGCGCATGCAGGTGCATGAGAAGACCGCATGGATGCTGCGCGCGTTGCTTGAGACCTGACAAGCCTTTGCGCGGATGTCCGGGGGGATGTCCGCGTGCTGTTTCAAATCTTACTGAACATGTCGGCTTATCCTACGTTGCTGGGCAACTAGTCATCTGGCGCTGACTTTGCGTCTGCGTTTTTATGAAGGCACAGGATGTTGTCTTTATTACAAGCAGCGATGGCAAAGGAGTGTCAGCGATATGGTAGGTGGAGACAGGCGATGCGAGCATGTCGGTTCGCAACGGGAAATGAAGGTCGATCCGTTTGTCGGCGATTTTGATTTTGAGTTGATCCGGCCGCTGGCAAGGTCAGTGCGTTTGAACGGGTTTGCCACTTGCTTGAGGCTCGAGCAGGTTTACTGGAACATTCTTGGTGACATGGCCGGGCACAACGGCTGTTCGGTCAGCACGCTGCTGTCACATGTGGACCGTGAAGTGCACCTGCGCCACGGCGGGGTCAAAAACTTCAGCGGTCTGGTGCGGGTGGTGTGTGTGATGAATGGTCTGCGGGATACCCCGGCGGCCGTCATGCCCGGAACGACCAATACTTGAAATGACGTGGCGGGCTGTGCAGTCTTACGGCTGCACAGCCCGCATTTAATGGATATAATCCCGCTCTTTCGCCGCAAAGCCCTGCGCGCGGTGGCAATCTGATCGCCGAGACACCCCCATGCCGATGTACGATTACCAATGTGCTTCCTGTGGTCATCAGTTGGAAGCCATTCAAAAGATCAGCGAGGCACCGCTGGTCGACTGCCCTGCCTGTCAGGCGCCAGAGCTCAAAAAACAGCTGTCCATGCCGGGTTTCCGCCTCAGCGGCAGCGGTTGGTACGAGACCGATTTCAAGACCGGAGCCAAGAAGAATCTGGCCGGTGGCGACAAATCTGACTAGGGTTCAGGCCCAGGTCGAACGACACGCGTGAGATTCCGCAGTGCTTGAGTGCGACGGGATCTCCACCGAATTTCGAATTACGAGAAGCGAAACCACTACCATGATGCGCAGCCATTATTGCGGCCAACTGAACGAAAGCCTGGAAGGCCAGGAAATTACCCTTTGCGGATGGGTTCACCGTCGTCGCGACCACGGCGGGGTGATTTTCCTCGATATCCGTGATCGTGATGGTCTGGCGCAGGTGGTGTTCGATCCGGATCGCGCCGAAAGCTTCGCCGCCGCCGATCGCGTGCGCAGCGAGTACGTGGTGAAGATCACCGGCAAGGTACGTCTGCGTCCGGCCGGGGCAACCAACGCCAACATGGCGTCGGGCATGATCGAAGTGCTGGGCTACGAGCTGGAAGTGCTGAACGAAGCGGAAACCCCGCCGTTCCCGCTCAACGAATACTCCGACGTCGGCGAAGAAACCCGTCTGCGCTACCGCTTCCTCGATCTGCGTCGTCCGGAAATGGCCGAGAAGCTGCGTCTGCGTTCGCGTATGACTACCAGCATCCGTCGCTTCCTCGACGAGAACGGCTTCCTCGACGTGGAGACGCCGATCCTGACCCGCGCGACCCCGGAAGGTGCTCGCGACTACCTGGTGCCGAGCCGTACCCACGCCGGTTCCTTCTTCGCCTTGCCGCAATCGCCTCAGTTGTTCAAGCAACTGCTGATGGTTGCCGGTTTCGACCGTTACTACCAGATCGCCAAGTGCTTCCGCGACGAAGACCTGCGTGCCGACCGTCAGCCTGAGTTCACTCAGATCGACATCGAGACCAGCTTCCTCGACGAAAAAGACATCATGGGCCTGACCGAAGGCATGATCCGCAACCTGTTCAAGGAAGTGCTGGATCTGGAATTCGGCGAATTCCCGCACATGACCTTCGAAGAAGCCATGCGTCGTTACGGTTCCGACAAGCCGGACCTGCGTAACCCGCTGGAGCTGGTCGACGTTGCCGATCAGCTCAAGGAAGTCGAATTCAAGGTCTTCAGCGGCCCGGCCAACGATCCGAAATGCCGTATCGCTGCACTGCGTGTTCCAGGCGGGGCGAGCATGCCGCGCAAGCAGATCGACGACTACACCAAGTTCGTCGGCATCTACGGTGCCAAGGGCCTGGCGTACATCAAGGTCAACGAGCGCGCTGCCGGTGTTGACGGTCTGCAATCGCCGATCGTGAAAAACATCCCTGAAGCCAACCTGAACGTGATCCTTGATCGCGTTGGTGCAGTTGACGGCGACATCGTGTTCTTCGGCGCCGACAAGGCCAAGATCGTCAGCGAAGCCCTGGGCGCGCTGCGTATCAAGCTGGGCCACGACCTCGACCTGTTGACCTGCAAGTGGGCGCCAATGTGGGTCGTCGACTTCCCGATGTTCGAAGAAAACGACGACGGCAGCTTCTCGGCGCTGCACCACCCGTTCACTGCGCCGAAGTGCTCGCCTGAAGAGCTGGAAGCCAATCCGGCTGGCGCTCTGTCCCGTGCCTACGACATGGTACTGAACGGCACCGAGCTGGGTGGCGGTTCGATCCGTATCCACCGCAAGGAAATGCAGCAAGCGGTGTTCCGCCTGCTGGGCATCAACGAAGCGGAACAGGAAGAGAAGTTCGGCTTCCTGCTCGACGCGCTGAAGTACGGTGCGCCGCCGCACGGTGGTCTGGCCTTCGGTCTGGACCGTCTGGTGATGCTGATGACCGGCGCCCAGTCGATCCGTGAAGTGATCGCCTTCCCGAAAACCCAGAGTGCTGCGGACGTCATGACGCAAGCGCCGGGTGTGGTGGATGCCAAGGCACTGCGCGAGCTGCACATTCGTTTGCGCGAAACGCCAAAGGCTGAGTAAGACGGGCCTGAAGGCGCATCTTCGGATGCGCCTTTTTTCTTTCTATAGAGAGCAGGTCGAGATTTTTTGTTGGCTGGCCTCTGCGTGAGCAGGGCGGGCAACGTTTCAAGAGAATTCGGAGCGAGTTATGGCAGGTCATTCCAAGTGGGCGAACATCAAGCACCGCAAAGAACGTCAGGATGCCAAGAGAGGCAAGATCTTCACCAAGTGGATCCGTGAACTGACTGTTGCGGCCCGTCAGGGCGGCGGCGATCCGGGTTCCAACCCGCGTCTGCGTCTGGCTCTGGACAAGGCCCTCGGCGCGAACATGAGCCGCGACATCATCGACCGCGCCGTGGCGCGTGGCGCCGGTGCGACCGAAGCGGACAACGTTGAAGAGCTGACCTATGAAGGTTACGGTCCGGGTGGCGTGGCGGTGATGGTCGAATGCATGACCGACAACCGCAACCGCACCGCTGCAGCCGTCCGCCATGCATTCAGCAAATGCGGCGGCAACCTCGGCACCGACGGGTCGGTCGCGTACCTGTTCGAGCGCAAGGGTCAGATCAGCTTCGCCCCGGGCGTCGATGAAGACGCTTTGACCGAAGCGGCGCTGGAAGCCGATGCCGACGACGTGGTCAGCCATGAAGACGGCTCGATCGACGTGTTCACCTCGTTCACCAGCTTCTATGCCGTGCGTAACGCGCTGGAAGCGGCCGGGTTCAAGGGCGACGACGCGGAAATCGTCATGCAGCCGACCACCAGCGCCGAACTGGATCTGGAAGGCGCGGAGAAGGTGCTCAAGCTGATCGACATGCTTGAGGATCTGGATGACGTGCAGAACGTCTATTCCAACGCGGACATTCCGGAAGACGTGGCGGCTCAGCTCGGTTGACGCAAAATAGAAAGGTCGCAGTTTTTGATGGCTCTACAATTCACCTGTAGGAGCTGCCGAAGGCTGCGATCTTTCTGCTTTTAAAAGATCAAAAGATCGCAGCCTTCGGCAGCTCCTGGATGTACCCTCAGCTTTCGCATCAATTTCTGCAGGCGTTATGACATTAATTCTGGGTATCGACCCCGGCTCGCGCATCACCGGTTACGGGATTGTTCGCGATACCGGACGTGGCGGCTGCATCTATGTGGCCTCGGGCTGCATCCGTACCGGCGCCGGCGAGCTGCATGAGCGGCTGCAGATCGTTTATCGCGGCGTGCGTGAAATCATTCAGACCTATGGCCCGGTGACCATGGGCATCGAAAAAGTGTTCATGGCGAAAAACGCTGATTCCGCGCTCAAGCTCGGGCAGGCTCGCGGCGCCGCCATTGTGGCCGGCGCCGAGGAGAGCCTGGAGATTGCCGAGTACACCGCGACTCAGGTCAAGCAAGCCGTGGTCGGCACCGGCGCGGCCAATAAAGAACAGGTGCAGATGATGGTCATGCACATGCTCAAGCTGACCAGCAAGCCGCAGATCGATGCCTCGGATGCCCTGGCCATTGCCATTTGTCACGCACATACCCGTTCCAGTCTGCTGCCGCATGGTTTGGGAACCGCACGCAGTCGTGGCGGGCGCCTGCGTCTCTGATAGCATCAGCAATCATTTTTGCGGAATGCGGATTTCGCGCCTGGGTCGTCGGCCCGATTCCCGCCTTCCATCTGTCGCCAGCCCACGGCTGGCCAACGCTCAAGGATCTGAAACGTGATTGGACGCTTGCGCGGCACCCTGGCTGAGAAACAGCCGCCGCACCTGATTCTGGATGTAAACGGCCTCGGGTATGAGCTGGAAGTGCCCATGACCACCCTTTATCGTCTGCCGTCGGTCGGTGAACCGCTGACGCTGCACACCCATTTGGTCGTACGCGAAGACGCGCAGTTACTCTATGGTTTCGCCGGCAAGCGTGAGCGAGACTTTTTTCGTGAGCTGATCCGTCTCAATGGTGTCGGGCCGAAACTGGCCCTGGCCCTGATGTCGAGTCTGGAAGTCGATGAGCTGATCCGCTGCGTGCAATCGCAGGATACCTCGGCGTTGACCAAGGTGCCCGGTGTTGGCAAGAAAACCGCTGAGCGCCTGTTGGTCGAACTCAAGGATCGCTTCAAGGCCTGGGAAACCTCGCCAGCCATGTTCGCTCTGGTGCCGAACCAGCCGGACGGCCCGGCGCCGGTCAACACTGCCGAGAACGATGCCGTCAGTGCGCTGATTTCCCTGGGCTACAAGCCGCAGGAAGCGAGCAAGGCGATTACCGCCATCAAGGACAAGAATTTGAGCAGTGAAGACCTGATCCGCCGCGCCCTGAAGGGAATGATTTAAGTGATTGAAGCTGATCGTCTGATCGCCGCCGCGCACAGTCCGCGCGAGCGCGAAGAAGTCCAGGATCGGGCCATCCGCCCGGTCAGTCTGGCCGACTATATTGGCCAGCCGACCGTGCGCGAGCAGATGGAACTGTTCATCCAGGCGGCGCGTGGCCGTAGTGAATCCCTCGACCACACGCTGATTTTCGGCCCGCCGGGGCTGGGTAAAACCACGCTGGCCAACATCATCGCCGAGGAAATGGGCGTGTCGATCAAGAGCACGTCCGGCCCGGTACTTGAGCGTCCGGGCGATCTGGCGGCTCTGCTGACCAATCTTGAACCACACGACGTGTTGTTCATCGATGAAATCCATCGTCTGTCGCCCATCGTTGAAGAAGTGCTGTACCCGGCGATGGAAGATTTCCAGCTCGACATCATGATCGGCGAAGGGCCGGCGGCACGCTCGATCAAGCTTGATCTGCCACCGTTCACTCTCGTGGGCGCCACAACCCGTGCCGGCATGCTGACCAATCCGTTGCGTGACCGCTTCGGTATCGTCCAGCGTCTTGAGTTCTACAGCACGGCGGATCTGGCGACGATTGTCAGTCGTTCGGCGTCTATTCTCGGACTGCCGCTGGATCCGGAAGGCTCTTTTGAAATTGCTCGTCGTGCCCGCGGTACGCCGCGGATCGCCAACCGTCTGCTGCGGCGGGTACGCGATTTTGCCGAAGTGCGGGCCAAGGGCCACATCACCAAGTCGGTGGCCGATCTGGCGTTGAACCTGCTGGACGTCGACGAACACGGTTTCGATCACCAGGACCGGCGCTTGCTGCTGACCATGATCGAGAAGTTCGATGGCGGTCCGGTGGGCATCGACAGTCTGGCGGCGGCGATCAGTGAAGAGCGCCACACCATCGAGGACGTGCTGGAGCCGTACCTGATTCAACAGGGCTACATCATGCGTACGCCACGGGGCAGGGTGGTGACACGGCATGCGTACCTGCATTTCGGTTTAAACATTCCGTCACGAATGGGCGAGATGCCCGTGGCAGACGAGTTTCTCGATGCCGTGGACGATTGATACACATTTTTTGGCGATTTATTCAGCGTTTGTACTGTCACAGGACGGTACTTTTGCGGTAAAGCCTTAAACACTGAAAAAACAGTTGCCTGGCCGGATTGGCAACCCGAGGAGTAAGCACTAGAGTATGCGCGCGCAAAACGGGCTTGAGCCGTTCGCACATCGTTGTCGCGTTTATTACGAGGACACCGATGCGGGCGGCATCGTGTATTACGTTAATTACCTCAAGTTTATGGAACGGGCTCGAACCGAGCGGCTCCGGACGCTGGGCTTTGCCCAGTCGGAACTGGCCGGAGAGGACCTGTTGTTTGTCGTGCATTCCAGCGAAGCGCGCTACCACGCGCCGGCGCGACTGGACGACGAACTGCTGGTAAGCGCTGATGTAATCGAATTGAACCGTGCCAGCCTGCGCTTCAAACAGCAGGTCAGGCGGGCCACGGATAATGTGCTGCTCTGTGAAGGGCAGTTTCTGGTGGCCTGCGTGCGCACCGACAGTTTGAAACCCCGGGCCATGCCCGAATCCTTGCGTACGGCCTTTGCCGACGCGGGCGGCACGGGTACACACTCAAAGCAGGAGATAAAGCGTGGAAGCTAACGTCGTCGACCATTCCTCCATGTGGAGCCTGGTCAGCAATGCCAGCATCGTGGTGCAGTTGGTAATGTTGACCCTGGTGGCCGCATCGGTGACCTCATGGATCATGATCTTTCAGCGCAGCAATCTGCTGCGCGCCGGTCGACGCGCCCTGGAGAGCTTTGAAGAGCGCTTCTGGTCGGGTATCGACCTGTCCAAGCTGTACCGTCAGGCCGGCAGCAACCCGGATCCGGATTCGGGTGTGGAGCAGATCTTCCGTGCCGGCTTCAAGGAATTCTCCCGTCTGCGTCAGCAGCCAGGCGTCGATCCGGAAGCGGTGATGGAAGGCGTGGCCCGTGCCATGCGTGTTGCCATCTCCCGCGAGGAAGAGAAGCTGGAGCAGAGCCTGCCGTTTCTCGCCACCGTGGGTTCGGTCAGCCCGTACATCGGTCTGTTCGGTACCGTGTGGGGCATCATGAACTCCTTCCGTGGTCTGGCCAGTGCCCAGCAGGCGACCCTGGCCACCGTGGCCCCGGGTATTGCCGAAGCCCTGATCGCCACCGCGATCGGCCTGTTCGCCGCGATCCCGGCCGTTATCGCTTACAACCGTTTCTCTGCCCGCAGCGAAACCTTGCTGAGCCGCTACTACACCTTCGCCGATGAATTCCAGGCGATCCTGCACCGCAAAGTGCACACCAGCGAAGAATAAGCAGGTATTTCCCGATGGCTTTAATCGCTCGAGCCCGAAACAAGCGCAAGCCGGTCGCCGAGATGAACGTGGTGCCATACATCGACGTGATGCTGGTGCTGCTGGTTATCTTCATGGTGACCGCGCCGATGCTCAATCAGGGCGTGAAAGTGGATCTGCCCAAGGTTTCCAGCGAAGCCTTGCCGCAGGACAACAACACTCAGGTGCTGACCATTTCGATCAAGGCTGACAAGACCTACTACTGGAACCTTGGCAGCGAAGTCGATACTGAAAAGCAGCAGGACAGGGCAATGACGTTGCCACAGATGACTGACGCAGTGACCAAGATCATCCGCGCCGGCACCGAAGGCGGCAAGCGTACCCAGGTCTTTATCCGTGGCGACAAGTCGGTCGACTACGGTGCCGTCATGGGTGCCATGGGCGGGTTGCAGAAAGCCGGGGTCGGTAATGTTGGTTTGATTACCGAGGCCCCCTGATGCAGCAACAGCGAGAGCCGTCCGCCTCGGAAAGCTACTTCTGGCCCAGTGTTCTGGCGATTGTCCTGCACGTGCTGGTGTTCGGCATGCTGTTCGTCAGTTTCGCCTTCACACCCGAGTTGCCGCCGGCCAAGCCGATTGTCCAGGCGACCCTGTACCAGCTGAAATCGAAAAGTCAGGCAACCACCCAGACCAATCAGAAGATTGCGGGTGAGGCGAAGAAATCCGCCGCGCGCCAGACCGAAGTCGAGCAGATGGAGCAGAAAAAGGTCGAGCAGGAAGCGGTGAAGGCTGCGGAACAAAAGAAAGAAGAAGCGGCTCAAAAGGCCGAGGAAGCCAAGAAGGCCGACGAGGCGAAGAAAGCGGACGAGGCGAAAAAGGCTGATGAAGCCAAGAAAGCCGACGATGCGAAAAAAGCCGAGGCCAAGAAGGCAGAAGAGAAACAATTGGCTGATATAGCCAAGAAGAAAGCCGAAGAAGAAGCCAAGAAGGCGGCTGAAGAAGAGGCCAAGAAAGCGGCCGCTGAAGAAGCCAAGAAGAAGATCGTCGAAGACGCGAAGAAGAAAGCCGCCGAAGACGCCAAGAAAAAAGCTGAAGCTGAAGAGGCGAAGAAGAAAGTCGCCGACGAAGCGAAGAAGAAAGCTGCTGCCGATGCTGCGAAGAAAAAATCGCAGGAAGCGGCACGTAAATCCGCCGAAGAGAAAAAGGCTCAGGCCCTGGCAGATTTGCTTTCCGATACGCCACAGCGTCAGCAGGCCTTGGCCGATGAGCAGGGTGATGAAGTCGCGGGCAGTTTCGATGACCTGATTCGTGCACGGGCAGCGGAAGGCTGGGCGCGTCCTCCTTCGGCACGCAAAGGCATGACGGTCGTGCTGCAAATCGGCATGTTGCCGGACGGTACGGTGACTTCGGTCAGCGTGGCCAAATCCAGTGGCGACGGTCCGTTCGATGCTTCGGCAGTCGCGGCAGTGAAGAATATTGGACGTTTGACGGAAATGCAGGGAATGAAGCCGAGCGATTTCGCTCCGTATCGTTCATTCAAGATGACATTCACACCTGAGGATCTAGCCTTGTGAGAAACCTTCTTCGAGGAATGCTGGTCGTGATCTGCTGCATGGCAGGGATCGCGATGGCTGATGAAAAGAACATTCTGGTCACCAGCGGCAGCGATCGGGCCACCCCGATTGCCGTCGTACCGTTCGGCATGCAGGGCGGTGCCGTGTTGCCGGACGACATGGCTGAAATCATTGGTAACGATTTGCGGAACTCGGGCTACTACTCGCCGATTCCAAAGCAAAACATGATCAGCCAGCCAAGCCAGCCGAGCGAAATCATCTTCCGTGACTGGAAGGCGGTGGGCGCTCAATACATGATGGTCGGCAGCATTGCGCCAGCGGGCGGTCGTCTGCAGGTGCAGTGGGCACTGTTCAACGTGGCCACCGAGCAGAAAGTGGCTGACGGCAGTGTTTCCGGTACCACCGAGCAACTGCGTGACATGGCGCACTTCATCTCGGACCAGTCGTTCGAAAAACTCACCGGTATCAAAGGTGCGTTTTCGACCCGTCTGCTGTACGTGACAGCCGAGCGTTTCTCCGAGAAGAACACTCGCTACACCCTGCAGCGTTCGGACTACGACGGTGCCCGTGCCGTGACTCTGCTGCAATCGCGCGAGCCGATCCTGTCGCCGCGTTTCGCACCGGATGGCAAGCGCATCGCCTACGTGTCGTTCGAGCAGAAGCGTCCGCGGATCTTCATGCAGAACATCGACACCGGTCGCCGTGAGCAGATCACCAATTTCGAAGGCCTGAACGGCGCGCCAGCCTGGTCGCCGGATGGCAATCGCCTGGCGTTCGTACTGTCGAAAGACGGCAACCCGGACATCTATGTGATGAACCTGGGTTCGCGTCAGATCACTCGTGTGACGGCAGGCCCTGGCATCAACACCGAACCGTACTGGGGCAAGGATGGTTCGACCATCTACTTCACCTCGGACCGTGGCGGCAAGCCGCAGATCTACAAAACCAGCGCCAGCGGCGGTGGTGCCGAGCGTGTAACCTTCATTGGCAACTACAACGCCAACCCGAAGCTTTCGGCTGATGAAAAGACCCTGGTGATGATCCATCGCCAGGACGGTTTCACCAATTTCAAGGTGGCGGCCCAGGATTTGCAGCGAGGCAGTGTAAAGATCCTCACTGATAGCACTCTGGACGAGTCACCCACTGTTGCGCCCAACGGCACCATGGTAATCTACGCCACCCGCCAGCAGGGCCGGGGAGTCTTGATGCTCGTGTCCATTAATGGACGCGTGAGGCTCCCGCTTCCTACCGCACAAGGCGAAGTCAGAGAACCGTCCTGGTCCCCTTACCTGAACTGACGCGGCGCTTTACGTTTTACTTAACACACTGGGGTTCATTAGGAGTTTCACGATGGAAATGCTGAAGTTTGGTAAATTTGCTGCGCTGGCTCTGGCCATGGCTGTAGCTGTAGGTTGCTCGTCCAAAGGCGGCGACAACGCCGGTGAAGGCGCTGTTGATCCAAACGCTGGTTACGGCGCAAACACTGGTGCCGTTGACGGTTCCCTGAGCGAAGAAGCTGCTCTGCGCGCAATCACCACCTTCTACTTCGAATACGACAGCTCGGACCTGAAGCCAGAAGCCATGCGCGCTCTGGACGTTCACGCCAAAGACCTGAAAGCAAACGGCGCTCGCGTTGTTCTGGAAGGCAACACCGACGAACGTGGTACTCGTGAGTACAACATGGCACTGGGCGAGCGTCGTGCGAAAGCCGTTCAGCGCTACCTGGTACTGCAAGGTGTTTCCCCAGCTCAGCTGGAACTGGTTTCCTACGGCGAAGAGCGTCCAGTTGCTACCGGCAACGACGAGCAGTCCTGGGCTCAAAACCGTCGCGTCGAACTGCGTAAGTAATTCGATATGCGAACGTGCCGTCGTGCTGTAACTGTTCTGGCTCTCAGCCTCGCGCCGCTTGCGGCGTGGGCTGCGGTTCCTGTGGTCGATGACAACTCCGGTTATAACAATAGCGGGAGCAGTTATCCGCCTGCGGGTTACGGTACGAACGGCGCCTATGCCGGGGGAGCGGCTTCGGCCCCTGCCTCGGCACAGGGCATGCTGTTCAACCAACTGCAACAGATGCAGGATCAGATATCGCGCCAGCAAGGTGTGATCGAAGAACTGCAGAATCAGGTTGCGCGCATGAAACAGGAATCCCTGGAGCGATACCAGGATCTTGATCGGCGCATAGGATCCGGTGTTGCACCTGCCGCGACTCCTGAGAATTCTTCTGCCGGTGGCGATGCAAGTGCTGCTGCCGGTGCTGCCGCTGGCGCCGGGGCTGCTGCCCAGGCACCTGCTGCCAGTAGCGAACCGGGTGATCCGGCCAAGGAAAAGCTGTATTACGATGCGGCTTTCGACCTGATCAAAGCCAAGGATTTCGACAAGGCCAGCCAGGCTTTCTCGGCATTCCTGCGCAAATACCCGAACAGTCAATATGCGGGCAATGCCCAGTACTGGTTGGGCGAAGTGAACCTGGCCAAGGGCGATCTGCAAGGTGCGGGTCAGGCTTTTGCCAAGGTTTCACAGCTCTATCCCAAGCACGCCAAAGTGCCAGATTCGCTGTACAAGCTGGCTGACGTAGAACGCCGCCTCGGTCATACCGACAAGGTCAAAGGCATTCTGCAACAGGTGGTTTCCCAATACCCGGGGACCTCCGCTGCTCAGTTGGCCCAACGCGATCTGCAACGCATGTAAGTGTGTTTGACCCGTTTGGAAGAAACCCGCGCTTGTCGCGGGTTTTTTCGTTAGAATTCATGCCCTTTTTCTGAAACACGCTTCTGGTGATCTACGCGTTGGCGGGGTTGCCGGAAGTGCCTGACGGAGGCGGACAGCCTGTTTAGCTGTTACGCCCGTGGCGACTATGCAAGACACATTGAGAATTACCGAAGTTTTCTACTCGTTGCAGGGGGAAACGCGGACTGCCGGGCTGCCCACGGTTTTTGTGCGCCTGACTGGTTGCCCATTGCGTTGCCAATACTGCGACAGCGCCTATGCATTCAGCGGCGGCACGATCCGCACCCTCGACGATATCCTTGAACAAGTGGCCGGGTTTCGCCCACGCTACGTCTGTGTGACCGGCGGTGAACCGCTGGCGCAGCCCAATGCCATCCCTTTGCTCAAGCAGCTGTGCGATGCCGGTTATGAAGTGTCACTGGAAACCAGTGGCGCGCTCGATATCTCGGCGGTGGATTCGCGCGTCAGTCGCGTGGTCGACCTGAAGACGCCGGATTCCAAAGAGGCGCACCGCAACCGCTACGAAAACATCGAACTGTTGACGCCCAACGATCAGGTGAAGTTTGTCATCTGTTCGCGGGACGACTATGACTGGGCGGTCTCGAAGCTGATCCAGTACGGTCTTGATCGCCGTGCGGGTGAAGTGCTGTTTTCCCCAAGTCATCATGACCTCAATGCCAGGGATCTGGCGGACTGGGTGGTGGCAGACAACCTGCCGGTGCGGTTGCAATTGCAGTTGCATAAATATCTATGGAATGACGAGCCGGGGCGCTGATATGACTGAACAACTGAACACTCACGAAAAACGTGCGGTCATCCTGCTGTCGGGGGGCCTCGATTCGGCCACTGTGGTCGCGATGGCCCGGGCTGAAGGTTACGCCTGCTACACCATGAGTTTCGATTACGGCCAGCGCTCTCATGCGGAGCTGCATGCTGCCGCGCGCGTCGCTCGCGATCTGGGCGTGGTCGAGCACAAAGTGATCGGCCTGAACCTCAACGGCATGGGCGGCTCGGCGCTGACCGACACCAGCATCGACATCCCGGAAGAACTGGGCGAGGGCATCCCGGTGACCTACGTGCCGGCGCGCAACACGGTGTTTCTGTCACTGGCACTGGGCTGGGCCGAAGTACTCGGCGCGCGTGACATCTTTATCGGTGTCAACGCGGTGGACTATTCCGGTTACCCGGATTGCCGTCCCGAGTTCATTGAATCGTTCGAGCGCATGGCCAACCTGGCAACCAAGGCGGGCGTGGAAGGCAACGGTTTCCGTATCCAGGCGCCGCTGCAGAACCTGAGCAAGGCGCAGATCGTCCAGGCGGGCGTGAAGCTGGGCGTCGATTACGGCCTGACCGTTTCCTGCTATCAGGCGGACGATGACGGCCGTGCGTGCGGCAAATGCGACAGCTGCCGCCTGCGTGCAGAGGGCTTCGCAGCGGCCGGTGTAAGCGATCCAACACCTTATTTTTGATTTTTTTCAAAAAGGTGTTGAATAGTCCTTAAAAATCAGTATTATACGCGCCACCACACAGCGGGTCGTTAGCTCAGTTGGTAGAGCAGTTGGCTTTTAACCAATTGGTCGTAGGTTCGAATCCCACACGACCCACCATATTTGGCGGTTTAGAAAATCCGGAAGGCCCACGAAAGTGAGGATTTCCGGGTTTTTTTTTGCCTGCGAATCAGGCACCGCTCCTTTCATCATTGCCTGCGCTGACACAGGTCAGAATCATCTTTTGTATCAACGGGATATTCTGTAGCCTTGCGCAGCTTCAATGCTGTCCGTGCCTGATAATACTCACTCTCCCGGCGGTACCCTCAAGTGGTCCGGAGCCGGGTGTATACTCGACTTTCGCGCGAATGCGCCTGCAGGTCTTGCGAACATGACGCAGATTTCCGAACGCCTTCTGGTTCAAGCCCACCTCGATGCCAAGCAGCCCAAACCGCTGACTGCCGAGGAAGAGGCCTACTACCGTTCTGCCATCGCCGCCGAGCTCAAGGCTCAGGACGCGGTGCTGGTGGCCCACTTCTATTGCGATCCGGTGATTCAGGCCCTGGCCGAAGAAACCGGCGGCTGTGTGTCCGACTCCCTCGAAATGGCGCGCTTCGGCAACGCTCACCCGGCCAAGACCGTGGTGGTCGCCGGTGTGAAGTTCATGGGCGAGACCGCGAAGATCCTCAACCCGGAAAAACGTGTGCTGATGCCGACCCTGGACGCGACCTGCTCGCTGGACCTGGGTTGCCCGGTGGACGAGTTCTCGGCGTTCTGCGATCAGCACCCGGAGCGCACGGTGGTGGTGTACGCCAACACTTCAGCCGCAGTCAAAGCCCGTGCTGACTGGGTGGTGACGTCGAGCTGTGCGCTGGAGATCGTCGAAAGCCTGATGGACAACGGCGAGACCATCATCTGGGGCCCGGACAAGCACCTGGGCACTTATATTCAGCGCAAGACCGGCGCCGACATGCTGCTGTGGGACGGTGCGTGCATCGTCCACGAAGAGTTCAAGTCCAAGCAGCTGGAAGACATGAAGGCGTTGTACCCGGACGCCGCGATTCTGGTGCACCCGGAGTCGCCGACCTCGGTGATCGAGCTGGCCGACGCCGTCGGTTCCACCAGTCAGTTGATCGCTGCAGCGCAAAGCCTGCCGAACAAGACCCTGATCGTCGCCACCGACCGCGGCATTTTTTACAAGATGCAGCAGTTGTGCCCGGACAAGGTCTTCATCGAGGCGCCAACCGCCGGTAACGGCGCCGCCTGCCGCAGTTGCGCACATTGCCCGTGGATGGCCATGAACACCCTTGAGCGCACGCTCAAGAGCCTGAAGGAAGGGACGAACGAGATCTTTGTTGATCCGGCGCTGATTCCGCAGGCGATACGTCCATTGAAGCGCATGCTGGATTTCACCCAGGCGGCGCGGATGAAGCTGGCGGGTAACGCCTGAGGTCCTTCAGAAACACCCCAAAACCTGTGGGAGCGAGCCTGCTCGCGAAGGCGGTGAATCAGCAAACATAAATGTCGGCTGATGCAACGCTTTCGCGAGCAGGCTCGCTCCCACAGTGGTATTCGGTGTCAGGAAATTATTTGGTCTTCTTCGGGATCCGCACCACGCGGGTATCGGAATAGATGTCATGCCAGGTGCGCTTCTGCTTGTCATACAGTGACCAGAAGAATCCAAGCCCTGCGCACAGCCACGACGCGATCGACACCATGAAGCGCAGCAGGGCCTGCCACAGGCTGATCGCGCTGCCATCGGCGTTCTGCACTCGAATCCCCCACACCTGCATGCCCAGTGTCTGCCCGCCGTGCGTCCAGAACTTGGCGAAGAACGCAAACAGCACCAGCAACAGCACCGTGGAATACAGCGGATCGCCATCCATCTTGCCGGCATCGGTCAGTGCACGCAGGCGTTCTTCACCGATGATCGCTGCCTGGATCAACTTGTAGACGAAGCCGGTGACGATCAGCAGGGCAGTGCACAGCAGGAAGTCATAGAACATTGCTGCCAGGCGCCGGCCAAGGCCAACAGCAGGAAAGTCGCCCTGGGGAGTGAGCAGGTTTTTCGACATGGCAGCCTCTGGGCGCAAAATGAAGCGTCATTTTACGGATTCGCGCGCACAAAAAAGCCCCTGATATCAATATCAGGGGCTTTTTTGTGACAGAAAATCAGGCTTCGGCGATGACTTCGTCAGCCTGCATGCCTTTCTGACCTTGCACAGCAACGAAGGTCACTTTCTGGCCTTCTTTCAGGCTCTTGAAGCCGTTGCCCTGAATGGCGCGGAAATGCACGAACAGATCCGGACCGCTTTCTGGAGTGATAAAACCAAAACCTTTCTCGTCGTTAAACCACTTGACGGTACCGCTCTGACGTGTCGACATTTCTTATTTCCTTTGACGCATAAATTGATGACAGTCTCTTTCTCATGAAAGAGTACTGGGGCTGGTTGCAGGAGAGTAAGAAGACGTCGAGCGGGATGTAGCTAACTTTGTAGGCTACTGCCCAGGTCACGATTCCAAGCTGACCCATGCAAACACAGTGGACAAACTCTACGCCAACTACGGGAGAAAAAACAAGCCCCGCGAAGGCCCGGTTTTCCTGCGCTTACTGGCAGTTAGTCAATTCACTAGTGTTGGCTTAGACGATCACCGGGTTCAATTGTTTTCGATCGTTATAAGCAAAGTTCATATTCGAATCAGATGTTAGAAAATGCACTTTTTTGTGGCGATTGCGTTACACATTAGTGCACGCATAACGCAATCGCGTTACTTATAGAAACAGCCAATCAACCACGATAGTAGCGTTGTGGAACAAATGGCATTTTGCTTACAAGCATTTGCACCTTTTTCCCACGAACGATGGCCCAGACTGGCGTGCCCAGTGCGACATAAGCGCTGTCGAGATAACCCATCGCCAACGGCCCGCCCAGGGTCGGACCAAAGCCACCGCTGCATACGCTGCCGATGATTTCGCCGGCTTCGTTGACGATTTCCGCACCTTCACGCACTGGCGTACGTTCCTGCGGCAGCAGGCCGACGCGTTTACGCGCGACGCCGTTCTGCTGCTGAGCAAATACTTGCTCTGCACCCGGGAAACCCCCGGCCCGCGCGCCGTCGGCGCGGCGTGGCTTGGAGATCGCCCACAACAGGCTGGCTTCGATGGGGGTGGTGTCGGTGTTCATGTCGTGCCCGTACAGGCACAAGCCGGCTTCCAGGCGCAGCGAGTCGCGGGCGCCGAGGCCAATGGCCTGGACTTCCGGTTCGGCCAGCAGGGTACGGGCGAGTTTTTCTGCATCGGCTGCCGGTACGGAAATCTCAAAACCGTCTTCACCGGTGTAACCCGAACGGCTGACGAAGCAATCGATGCCCAGCAGCTGCACGCGGTTGAACTGCATGAACGTCATCTTCGCCACCTCTGGTGCAAGACGCGCCAGGACGGTGACTGCAGCCGGACCTTGCAACGCCAGCAACGCGCGCGCTTCGAACAGCTCCGTAATGGTGCACTGATCACCGATGTGCTTTTGCAGATGCGCCAGGTCCTGATCCTTGCACGCGGCGTTGACCACCAGAAACAGCTCGTCGTTACCGAGGTTGGCGACCATCAGGTCGTCGAGGATGCCGCCGTTGTCGTTGGTGAACATCGCGTAGCGCTGCATGCCCACCGGCAGGTCGATGATGTCCACCGGCACCAGGGTTTCCAGGGCCTTGGCGGCATTGGCGCCGGTCAGGCGAATCTGGCCCATGTGCGAGACATCGAACAGCCCGGCCTGTTCACGGGTGTGTTGGTGCTCCTTCATCACGCCGAGCGGGTATTGCACCGGCATGTCGTAGCCGGCGAACGGCACCATGCGGGCGCCGAGTTCGAGGTGCAGAGCGTGCAGCGGGGTTTTCGACAGTTGTTCGGTGGACATGCGTGACTCCTTGATTCATGCCAGCTCTCTCTCGGAGGAAGAGGGGACTAATTAGCATTCGATAATGTTGACTGCCAGACCGCCACGGGCGGTCTCCTTGTATTTGCTTTTCATGTCGGCGCCGGTCTGGCGCATGGTGCGGATGACCTTGTCGAGCGAGACGAAGTGTTGCCCGTCGCCGCGCATGGCCATGCGCACTGCGTTGATCGCTTTCACCGAGCCCATGGCATTGCGCTCGATGCACGGCACCTGCACCAGCCCGCCAATCGGGTCGCAGGTCAGGCCGAGGTTGTGTTCCATGCCGATTTCCGCGGCGTTCTCTACTTGCTGCACGCTGCCGCCGAGCACTTCGCACAACGCGCCGGCGGCCATCGAGCAGGCCACGCCGACTTCGCCCTGACAGCCGACTTCAGCGCCGGAGATCGAGGCGTTTTCCTTGTACAGAATGCCGATTGCGGCGGCGGTCAGCAGAAAGCGCACCACGCCGTCATCGTTCGCACCCGGGATAAACCGCATGTAGTAATGCAGCACCGCCGGAATAATCCCGGCCGCACCGTTGGTCGGCGCGGTAACCACGCGCCCGCCGTTGGCGTTTTCTTCATTGACGGCGAGGGCGTAGAGGTTGACCCAGTCGAGCACCGACAGCGGATCGCGCAGCGACGATTCCGGATTCTTGCACAGCTGTCGATGCAGTGCCGCCGCCCGGCGTTTGACCTTCAGCCCGCCCGGCAGAATGCCTTCGTTGCGACAGCCCGCGGCGACGCAGTCCTGCATCACTTGCCAGATTTTCAGCAGACCGGCGCGGGTCTCGGCCTCCGGGCGCCAGGCACTTTCGTTGGTCAGCATCACCTGGCTGATCGACAGACCGTAGGTGGCGCAATGGCCGAGCAAGTCCTTGGCGCTTTTGAACGGGAAGGTCAGCGGTGTGGCGTCTTCGACAATGCGGTCAGCGCCGGCGGCATCCTCATCGACGACGAAACCACCGCCGACCGAGTAGTACTCGCGGCTGCGGATCTGAATACCGGCTGCATCGAATGCGCGAAAGATCATGCCGTTGGGGTGATAGGCCAACGGTTTGCGGATCATCGCCAGGTGTTCTTTCTCATTGAAGGCAATGCTGTGTTCGCCGAGCAGATTCAGCCGGCCATTGCCGCGAATGTCCTGCAGGCGCGCGGCGACGGTTTCGGTGTCGACGGTGTCCGGGTGTTCACCCTCAAGACCGAGCAGCACGGCCTTGTCGCTGCCGTGACCCTTGCCGGTGGCACCGAGCGAGCCGTACAGCTCGACTTTGACGGTGCTGGTGGCCGACAGCAGGTCATCGCGGCGCAGGCCTTCGGCGAAACGCGCAGCGGCACGCATCGGGCCGACGGTGTGGGAGCTGGAAGGGCCGATGCCAATCTTGAACAGGTCGAACACGCTTAACGACATGAGTGGTTCTCCGGTTTCTTGTTATAGGAATTGGCGGAATATCAGGCTGAGTACATCCCCTGTAGGAGCTGCCGAAGGCTGCGATCTTTTGATCCTGGTTTTTTAGAAACAAGAGCAAGATCAAGATCAAGATCAAAAGATCGCAGCCTTCGGCAGCTCCTACAGATAAAGCGATAAAGCGGTGGGGCGGACGAACCGCCCCGTTCTTTTTAAGCGTAGCTTTCGATCGACGGGCAGGCGCAGACCAGGTTGCGGTCGCCGAACACGTTGTCGACGCGACCGACCGGTGGCCAGTATTTGCCTTCGATCAACGACGCCACTGGGTACACCGCCTGCTCGCGGCTGTACGGGTGCGTCCACTCGCCGACCAGCTCCGCCGCCGTGTGCGGGGCGTTCTTCAGCGGGTTGTCGTCCTTGTCCAGGGTGCCGTTTTCCACTGCGCGGATTTCTTCGCGGATGCGGATCATGGCGTCGCAGAAGCGGTCCAGTTCTTCCTTGGATTCGCTTTCGGTCGGCTCGATCATCAGCGTTCCGGCCACCGGGAACGACATGGTCGGGGCGTGGAAGCCGAAGTCGATCAGGCGCTTGGCGACGTCATCGACGCTGATGCCGCTGCTGTCTTTCAGCGGGCGCAGGTCGAGGATGCATTCGTGCGCCACCAGACCGTTGCTGCCGGTGTACAGCACTGGATAGTGCTCTTCGAGACGACGGGAAATGTAGTTGGCGTTGAGGATCGCCAGTTGCGAAGCCCGCTTCAGACCGGCGCCGCCCATCATGCGAATGTACATCCAGGTGATCGGCAGAATGCTTGCGCTGCCGAATGGCGCTGCGCAGACCGCGCCTTCCTTGCGTTGCATCTGACCGTGACCCGGCAGGAACGGGGTCAGGTGCGACTTGACGCCGATCGGGCCGACGCCCGGGCCGCCACCGCCGTGCGGAATGCAGAAGGTCTTGTGCAGGTTCAGGTGCGAGACATCGCCGCCGAACTTGCCCGGTGCGCAGAGGCCGACCATCGCGTTCATGTTGGCACCGTCGATGTACACCTGGCCGCCGTTGTCGTGAATGATCCCGCAGATTTCGCGGATGCCTTCTTCGAACACGCCGTGGGTCGACGGGTAGGTGATCATCAGCGCTGCGAGGTGTTCGCGGTGCTCGATGGCTTTGGCGCGCAGGTCTTCGATGTCGACGTTGCCACGGGCATCGCACGCGGTCACGACCACGCGCATGCCGGCCATGTTGGCGGTGGCCGGGTTGGTGCCGTGGGCGGACGACGGGATCAGGCAGATGTCGCGGCGCTCATCGCCACGGCTCTGGTGGTAAGCGCGAATCGCCAAGAGACCCGCATATTCACCCTGCGAACCGGCGTTCGGTTGCAGCGAGATCGCGTCGTAACCGGTGGCGGCGCAGAGCATCGCTTCCAGTTCATCGGTCAGTTGCTGGTAGCCGGCGCTTTGCTCGGCAGGAGCGAACGGGTGCAGCGCGCCGAACTCGGCCCAGGTCACCGGGATCATTTCGCTGGCGGCGTTGAGTTTCATGGTGCACGAGCCCAGCGGGATCATGGTGCGATCCAGTGCCAGATCCTTGTCCGCCAGTTTGCGCAGGTAGCGCATCAGCTCGGTTTCCGAGTGATAACGGTTGAACACCGGGTGGCTGAGGATCGGCGACTGACGTACCAGCGCCGCCGGGATGGTGCTGTGCACCGAAGCGGCCAGTGCAGCGAAGTCCGGCAGGGTCTTGCCGTCGGCGAACAGGCCCCACAGGGTTTCGATGTCAGCCTGGGTGGTGGTTT
This sequence comes from Pseudomonas sp. Y5-11, assembly GCF_022368695.1. Classification (NCBI taxonomy): domain Bacteria; kingdom Pseudomonadati; phylum Pseudomonadota; class Gammaproteobacteria; order Pseudomonadales; family Pseudomonadaceae; genus Pseudomonas; species Pseudomonas sp. Y5-11. The sequence goes on along the minus strand of NZ_CP058974.1, from coordinate 5,685,898 downwards.
CGTCCACCGACAGGCCCAGACGCTCGGCGTCGATCACCCGCAGGTTGATCTGCTGAGCGTACGCCTTCTCGTGCAGCGCGGCAGTGTGCGCGCCGGTGGCGAGGGTCAGGGTGTCGAAGAAGCTTGCCTGCTCGACGGTCTGGCCCAGTGCGCTCAGGCCGTTGGCGAGAATCGCGGTCAGGTGATGCACACGGTTGGCGATCTGGGTCAGGCCTTTCGGGCCGTGGTACACCGCGTACATGCTGGCGATGTTGGCCAGCAGCACTTGCGCGGTGCAGATGTTCGAGGTGGCTTTCTCACGGCGGATGTGTTGCTCGCGAGTCTGCATCGCCAGGCGCAGGGCCGGCTTGCCGAAGCGGTCAACCGAGACGCCGACCAGACGGCCCGGCATGTCACGCTTGAATGCATCCTTGGTGGAAAAGTAGGCGGCGTGCGGGCCACCGAAGCCCAGCGGTACACCGAAGCGTTGCGCCGAACCGATGGCGACGTCCGCGCCGAACTCGCCTGGAGCGGTCAGCAAAGTCAGGGCCAGCAGATCGGCAGCCACGGCCACCAGCGCGTTGGCGGCGTGGAAGCGCTCGGTCAGTTCGCGGTAGTCGAACAGGTCACCGTTGCTCGCCGGGTATTGCAGCAGCGCGCCGAAGAACGGCGTGACGTCGGTCAGTTCATGCTCATCGCCAACCACCACTTCGATGCCCAGCGGCTCGGCACGGGTGCGCAGCACGTCGAGGGTTTGCGGGTGGCTGTGGATCGAGGCGAAGAATTGGTGGCTGCCCTTGTTCTTGCTCAGGCGTTTGCAGAAGGTCATGGCTTCGGCAGCGGCGGTGGCTTCGTCGAGCAACGAAGCGTTGGCGATCGGCAGGCCGGTGAGGTCGCTGATCAGGGTCTGGAAGTTCAGCAGCGCTTCGAGACGGCCCTGGGAAATTTCCGGCTGGTACGGGGTGTAAGCGGTGTACCAGGCCGGGTTTTCCAGCAGGTTGCGCAGGATTGGCGACGGCGTGTGGCAGTTGTAGTAGCCCTGGCCGATGTAGGTCTTGAACAGCTGGTTCTTGCCGGCGATGGATTTGATCATCGCCAGGGCGTCGGCTTCGCTCAGGCCGTCGTCCATGCCGAGCACGCTGGTGCCCTTGATGCTTTCCGGAATGACGCTGGCGCTCAGCGCTTCGAGCGAGTCGAAACCGAGGCTGTTGAGCATGGCTTGCTCGTCACCGGCGCGCGGGCCGATGTGACGGGCGATGAATTCGTTGGCAGTGCCGAGGTTTACTTGGGTCATGTCGCTACTCCTCAGGCTTCGGCTTGGGCTTTGATCAGACGGTCGTAGGCGTCTTGATCGAGCAATTTGCCGACAGCGGCGGCGTCACTTGGCTGAAAGCGGAAGAACCAGCCTTCGCCCAGCGGATCTTCGTTGACCAGTTCCGGGCTGCCGTCCAATGCCGGGTTCACTTCCACAACTTCACCGTCGAGGGGCATGTACACGCCGCTGGCGGCTTTCACCGATTCCACGGTGGCGGCTTCGGCGCCTTTTTCGTAAGCCTGCAGCTCAGGCAGTTGCACGAACACCACGTCGCCCAAGGCGTTCTGCGCGAAAGCGGTGATGCCGACAGTAACGCTGCCGTCAGCTTCGGTGCGCAGCCATTCGTGATCTTCAGTAAAACGCAACTCGCTCATGGAAACTCCTAAGGGGCCAGACTCGTCTGGTGGACGCGGTGGAAGGCGGGGGCATGAAAGCCCTGATTTTATGAGCGGTTACTTAGCAAGAACGCGGCCATCTTAGATTTATCTATATAAATCAAATAGTTATGCTTTTCTGGTTGTGATGGGGATAAGGCTCCTGTAGCGAAATCGCTACAGCTTGGGGCGGGGAAAAAAGCTGAAGCGGATCAAAGCCTTGCACAGCGGTCGCTGGCGAAGGGTGTAGCGATATCATTCCGCTGTAGCGCTTTCAGTACAGATGGAGGTCGTTTTCAAGTAGAAAAATACAAATTTTGAACTGGAAACCCGGACTGTAGGAGCTGCCGAAGGCTGCGATCTTTTGATTTTGTTTTTTAAGATCAAGATCAAAAGATCGCAGCCTTCGGCAGCTCCAACAGGGGGTTAGGGTGAATTTAAGACTTGCCCGGAATGCCGTACTTGCGCAGGCGATGGGCGATTGCCGTGTGCGAAGTCTGCAGGCGGCTGGCCAGTTGGCGGGTCGAGGGGTAGCTGACGTAGAGTTTTTCCAGCAGCGTTTTTTCGAAGGACTCGACGGCTTGTTCAAGGCTCTCGACGTCGCTGTCGGTCTGCCGCGCCACCGAAGTACCGGCAATGTCGAGGTCACCGATGTCCACCAGACTGCTTTCGCAGATCGCCGCCGCGCGGAAGATCACGTTCTGCAACTGCCGCACGTTGCCCGGCCAGCGGTTGCCGAGCAGTGCCGGATAGGTACCGGGCGCGAGGCGGCAGACCGGCCGCTGAATCTGTGCACAGGCCTGCTGCATGAAGTAGCGCGCCAGCAACAGGATGTCCTGACCGCGTTCGCGCAGCGGCGGCACTTCGACGTTGAGCACGTTGAGGCGATAGAACAGGTCTTCGCGGAACAGACCTTCGCTGACCATTTTTTCCAGATCACGGTGGGTCGCGCTGAGGATCCGCACGTTGACCTTCACCTCGCGGTCGCCACCCACGCGGCGGAAGCTGCCGTCGTTGAGAAAACGCAGCAGTTTGGCCTGCAAGTACGGCGACATCTCGCCGATTTCGTCGAGAAACACTGTGCCCTGGTTCGCCAGTTCCATCAGCCCCGGTTTGCCGCCACGTTGCGCGCCGGTGAAGGCGCCGGGGGCATAGCCGAACAGCTCGCTCTCGGCGAGGTTCTCCGGCAGGGCCGCGCAGTTCAGGGCGAGGAACGGCGCACTGTGTCGCGTACTGATCGCATGGCAGGCGCGGGCCACCAGCTCTTTGCCGGTGCCGGTTTCGCCCTGAATCAGCAGCGGTGCATCAAGGGCGGCGACCCGTTGCGCGCGGGCCTTGAGGGTGCGGATCGCCGGGGATTCGCCGAGCAGCGCATCGAAACCTTCGGCATGGTCGTGGTGCAACGCCGAGAGTTGTTCGCCGATACGGTTCGGTTGATACAGGGTCAGCAGCGCGCCGGCGTCGGTGATCGGCGTGGCGTCGAGCAACAGGGTCTGGCCATTGACGGTGATCTCGCGCAGCGGCAGACGGAAGCCTTGTTCGAGCAGGGCGTCCAGCAGTCCCGGATCGTTGAACAGTTCAGAGACGCTTTCACCCGCCGGTTCGCGTCCATACAGCGCGATCAGTGCCGGGTTGGCCAGCAGCACTTTCCCGGCGCTGTCGAGGGCGAGCACCGGATCGGTCATCGCTGCGAGCAATGCATCGAGCTGCAGGTGCCGACGCTGGCCGGGGAGGATGTCGACCACCGTGACCGCTTCGACACCGCGCACCCTGAACAGCGCATCTTTGAGTTCTTCGAGCACTTGCGGGCTCAAGGTCGGGGCGTCGATGTAGACGTTGGGCGGAATCATCTCCACCGCATCCAGATTGAGATTGCGCCCACCGAGGATCGCCAGGACTTCCTGGGTGATGCCGACGCGGTCGATGAAGCTGACGTGGATACGCATGGGGCGGTTCAGTGTTCTGGAATGCGGAGGGGGGCAAGTATGCCTTGGGGCGGGGGATTGGTGAAATCAGATCAAAAGATCGCAGCCTTCGGCAGCTCCTACAGAGAAACGCGATAAATGTAGGAGCTGCCGAAGGCTGCGATCTTTTGATTCTGGGGTTATTCGAAGTGCTCGGGATTGACCGGATCTCCGGATTGCATATTCAACTTCTGCCGAATGTCCTCAAACATCAGATCGTAATGCTTGTGCACCGAGCCGATCTGGCTGTGAGCCTTTGGAATCCCGTACTTCTCGGCAATCCGGGTCACGTCGCGGGCGAAGTTGTAAGCTTCTTCCTTGGGCAGGAAAAACGCTTCCTTCATGTCCTTGCCCTGCATATTGCCGTGCAGGGTGAACTGTATCCCTTTGCCTTTTTGCGGATCGGTGAACACTTCATAGTCGAGGCACAGGTCGTAGCTGACGTCATCTGGCGTCAACGCATGTCGCTCGATGTGCAAATGACCGGGGTTGAATATGGCCATGGGTTTCTCCTTCTCAAGGCATGGGAGAAGGGCAGACCCTGGGCCTGCCCCCGGAGTTTCTGGTTATCGATAGCTGATGCCCGGCTTCGCGGTGCTGACACGGGTTCCGGCGGTGCCCTGAACGATGGCTTCGATGTCCGCCAGCGAACCGATCACTGCGACCTTGCCAGTATGGCGCGCGAACTCGCAAGCTGCCTGTACCTTCGGCCCCATGGAACCGGCGGCAAAACCGAGGCGTTCTAGTTCGTCCGGGTGCGCTTCGGCGATGGCTTTCTGGGTTGGCTTGCCGTAATCGATGAATGCCGCGTTGACGTCCGTGGCGATCACCAGCAAGTCGGCCTCCAGTTGCTCGGCCAGCAGCGACGAGCACAGATCCTTGTCGATCACCGCCTCGATGCCCTTGAGGTTACGGTGCTCGTCGTACATGGTCGGAATGCCGCCGCCACCGGCGCAAATGACGATGCTGCCCTTGTCCAGCAGCCACTTGATCGGACGGATTTCGAAGATGCGTTTTGGCCGAGGGCTGGCCACCACGCGGCGGAATTTGTCACCGTCCGGGGCGATGGCCCAGCCTTTTTCAGCGGCGAGCTTTTCTGCTTCGGCTTTCTCGTAGACCGGGCCGATCGGTTTGCTCGGGTTCTGGAAGGCCGGGTCCTTGGCGTCGACTTCAACCTGGGTCAACAGGGTGGCGAACGGCACCTCGAAGTCCAGCAGGTTGCCCAGTTCCTGTTCGATGATGTAGCCGATCATGCCTTCGGTTTCGGCACCGAGCACGTCCAGCGGGTAAGGGGTGACGGAGGTGTACGCCGCTGCTTGCAGCGACAGCAGGCCGACTTGCGGGCCATTGCCGTGGGCGATGACCAGTTGGTTGCCGGGATGAATCTTGGCGATTTGCTCGGTGGCGATGCGGATGTTGGCGCGCTGGTTGTCAGCGGTCATCGGCTCGCCACGGCGGAGCAGGGCGTTACCGCCCAGAGCTACGACGATACGCATGGTGCATGTCCTTCTGGAAAACAGTGAAAGCTCGCAGGACGAATGCGATCCCTGTGGGAGCCGGGCTTGCCCGCGATGGCGGTGGATCAGGCAACATTGTCGCTGGCTGACATACCGCAATCGCTGGCAAGCCAGCTCCCACAGTGACCGTGTCGTGTCAGTGAGAGCTGTATTGGTTTACAGATCCGCCAGGGTCGAGACCAGAATCGCCTTGATCGTGTGCATGCGGTTTTCCGCTTGCTCGAAGGCGATGCAGGCGGGCGACTCGAACACGTCGTCGGTCACTTCGATGCCGTTGGCCAGGTGCGGGTACTGTTCGGCGATCTGTTTGCCGACCTTGGTATCGCTGTTGTGGAACGCCGGCAGGCAGTGCATGAACTTGGTGCGCGGGTTGCCGGTGGCTTTCATCAGCTCGGCGTTGACCTGATACGGCAGCAGTTGCTGGATACGCTCGGCCCAGGCTTCCACCGGTTCGCCCATCGACACCCAGACGTCGGTGTGGATGAAGTCGACGCCTTTGACCGCCGCTTTCGGGTCTTCAGTGAGGGTGATACGTGCACCGGATTCTTCCGCGTATTTCTTGCAGCGATCCACCAGATCGTCATGCGGCCACAGGGCTTTTGGCGCGCAGATGCGCACGTCCATGCCGAGTTTGGCACCGACCAGCAGCAGCGAATTGCCCATGTTGTTGCGCGCATCGCCGAGGTAGGCGTAGCTGATTTCGTGGATCGGCTTGTCGGCGTGTTCACGCATGGTCAGCACGTCGGCGATCATCTGCGTTGGGTGATATTCATCGGTCAGGCCGTTGAACACCGGGACCCCGGCGAACTTCGCCAGCTCTTCGACGATTTCCTGTTTGAAGCCACGGTACTCGATGGCGTCGTACATGCGACCCAGCACGCGGGCCGTGTCTTTCATGCTTTCCTTGTGGCCGATCTGCGATGAGTTCGGGTCAATGTAGGTGACGTTGGCGCCTTGGTCGTAGGCCGCTACTTCGAACGCGCAGCGGGTGCGGGTCGAGGTTTTTTCGAAGATCAGGGCGATGTTATTGCCCTTGAGGTGTTGCTGCTCGGTGCCGGTGTATTTCGCGCGCTTCAGATCGCGGGACAGGTCGAGCAGATAACGCAGCTCGCGCGGGGTGTGGTGTTCCAGGCTGAGCAGGTTACGGTTGTGGATGTTGAACGCCATGATGATTCTCCTTGGATTCGGTAATCGGCCCGGCCGCTACAGGGTGAGTGCGGCCGGGGAGATGGTCGTTTAGTAATCGATTGGGTCGCGGATGATCGGGCAGGTCATGCAGTGGCCGCCGCCGCGACCACGGCCGAGTTCGCCGGCGCTGATGGTGATGACTTCGACGCCTGCCTTGCGCAGCAGGGTGTTGGTGTAGGTGTTGCGGTCATAGCCGATGACCACGCCCGGTTCTACCGCGACCACGTTGTTGCCGTCGTCCCATTGCTCGCGTTCGGCAGCGAAGCTGTTGCCGCCGGTTTCCACCACGCGCAGCTTCGGCAGGTTGAGGGCTTTGGCCACGGTGTCGAGGAAACTGCCTTCTTCGCGGCGGATGTCGATGCCGCCCTGTTTGCTTTCGTCAGGGCGCAGGGTGAACGCGACGATCTGGTTCACCACTTCCGGGAAAATCGTCACCAGGTCGCGGTCGCAGAAACTGAACACGGTGTCCAGGTGCATCGCGGCGCGGGACTTCGGCAGGCCGGCGACGATGACTTTCTCCACGGCTTTGTTCTTGAACAGGTTCAGCGCCAGTTGGCCGATAGCCTGTCGGGATGAGCGTTCGCCCATGCCGATCAACACCACGCCGTTACCGATCGGCATCACGTCGCCGCCTTCCAGCGTCGAGCTGCCGTGGTCCTTGTCCGGATCGCCGTACCAGATCTCGAAATCGGCGTTGGTGAATTGCGGATGGAATTTGTAGATGGCGGTGGTCAGCAGGGTTTCCTGACGGCGCGCCGGCCAGTACATCGGGTTCAGCGTCACGCCACCGTAGATCCAGCAAGTGGTGTCGCGGGTGAACTGGGTGTTCGGCAGCGGCGGCAGGATGAAGCTGGAGTGGCCGAGGAAGTCGCGGAACATCTGGATGGTCTTGCCACCAAAGCTGTCCGGCAGATCGTCGGCGGACACGCCACCGATCAGGAATTCGGCGATGTGCCGTGGCTCAAGGCTTTTCAGCCAGGATTTGACTTCGCTGATCAGGCCCAGGCCCACCGAATCGGCAGTGACCTTGCGCTCGAGGATCCAGTCCAGTGCTTCCGGGATGGCGACGATGTCGGTCAGCAGGTTGTGCATTTCCAGCACGTCGATCCCGCGTTCACGCATTTTGGTCACGAAGTCGAAGTGGTCGCGCTTGGCCTGGGCGACCCACAGCACGTCGTCAAACAGCAGTTCGTCGCAGTTGTTCGGGGTCAGCCGCTGGTGGGCCAGACCTGGGGAGCAAACCATGACTTTGCGCAGTTTGCCGGCTTCGGAATGGACGCCGTACTTAACTTTTTCCGTGGTCATTGCAGTGATCCTCCAGAGGTAAAAACTTGGGCAATTACAGGGTCAGGAAGCCGTCGTAGAGACCGTAGGCTGCCACCAGGGCACCGACGACCACCGCGGCGAAAATCAGCTTCTCGACGTTGGTGAAAACCGCTTGTTTGAGTTCGAGCTTGGCCTTGGCGAACAGGATCGCGCCGGGGGCATACAGCAGGGCCGAGAGCAGCAGGTACTTCACCCCACCGGCATACAGCAGCCAGACCGCGTAGATCAGGGCGATACCACCGATGATCAGATCCTTGCGCCGCTCGGCCGCGAAGCCTTCGTAGGTTTCGCCGCGTACCGCGAGCAGCAGGGCATAGGCCGCCGACCACAGGTACGGCACCAGAATCATCGAAGTGGCGAGGTAGATCAGCGACAGGTAAGTACTGGCCGAAAACAGGGTGATGATCAGGAACAACTGAACCATCGCGTTGGTCAGCCACAACGCATTGACCGGTACGTGGTTGGCGTTCTCCTTGCGCAGGAACTCCGGCATGGTGTGGTCTTTGGCGGCGGCGAACATGATCTCCGCACACAGCAGCACCCACGACAGCAGCGCGCCCAGCAGCGAGATGATCAGACCGACGCTGATCAGCACCGCGCCCCAGTGACCGACCACGTGCTCGAGCACGGCAGCCATCGACGGGTTCTGCAGTTTGGCCAGTTCCGGCTGGGTCATGATGCCCAGCGACAGCACGTTGACCAGCACCAGGAACAGCAGCACGGTGATGAAGCCGATCACGGTGGCCTTGCCGACGTCGGAGCGTTTTTCCGCCCGGGCCGAGAAGATGCTCGCGCCTTCAATGCCGATGAACACCCACACGGTGACCAGCATCATGTTGCGCACCTGGTTCATCACGCTGCCCAGATCCGGGTTTTTCACGCCCCAGATGTCAGCGGTGAAGATGTCCAGTTTGAAGGCGAAGACCGCGATCAGGACGAACAGCAGCAGCGGCACGACTTTGGCGACGGTGGTCACGAGGTTGATGAATGCCGCTTCCTTGATTCCGCGCAGCACCAGGAAATGCACGGCCCACAGCAGCACCGAGGCGCCGATCACGGCGGCCACCGTGTTGCCTTCGCCGAAAACCGGAAAGAAATACCCGAGGGTACTGAACAACAGAACAAAGTAACCGACGTTACCCAGCCAGGCGCTGATCCAGTAGCCCCAGGCGGACGAGAAACCCATGTAATCGCCGAATCCGGCCTTGGCGTAGGCGTAGACACCGCCGTCCAGGTCAGGCTTGCGATTGGCGAGGGTTTGAAAGACAAAAGCGAGGGTGAGCATGCCGACAGCGGTGATGGCCCAACCGATCAGCACCGCACCGACGTCGGCGCTGGCGGCCATGTTTTGTGGCAAAGAGAATATCCCGCCACCGATCATTGAACCGACTACCAACGCAACCAGTGCACCGAGTCGTAGTTTTCCGGGAGCTTCAGACATTGCATGACTCCATTGCAGGAGAGAAGAGTTCACAGCGTAGTGCCGTTGTCTGTTCAAACAGCTGACTTAGATCAGTTCATGGCCACATTCCATTGTTAATGAATGACTTATGAAAAGGCTGATGGCATAAAGCTGCTGCCCGAAGAGGCCCATTCCAGAGGCTTGCGGCAGATGGGGTTGGGAATTTCTCCTATTACTTTGGAATTATCACGCTAGTTGGTTTTCAGCTTTTGGCAAATTTTTCACATCTGTTTTCAGTACAGAATCGAATAATCAGGATTCGCGCACAAAAGCGATTAGTCGTGCTACGCGTTAGCGTTGTTGGCTATATATAAGAGGGGGGTTGGCGTTATTCAAAAAACGTACTTACGCTTTATCCGTTTAGTTAATACCCGGAAATAGACACACCTTGTGGCGAGGGGATTTATCCCCGATGGGTGGCGTAGCCGCCCCAGATCCATTCAGCGCGGTGTATCAGGCAGAACGAGTTCTCAGGTTTTGGGGCGGCTATGCCACCCATCGGGGATAAATCCCCTCGCCACAGGTATAAACAGGTTTCGAGAACCGTTGTCAGGAAAAGGGAGACTGGAATGTCGCAACCGACGCAAAAGCTGCGCCTTGGTGCGTTGATCGCCCTGGTTGTAGGTTCGATGATTGGCGGGGGAATTTTTTCCCTGCCGCAGAACATGGCCGCGCGCGCCGATGCCGGGGCGATCCTGATTGGCTGGGGAATCACCGCCATCGGCATGCTGACCCTGGCGTTCGTGTTCCAGACCCTCGCCAACCGCAAGCCTGAGCTGGACTCCGGCGTCTACGCCTACGCCAAGGCCGGGTTTGGCGACTACATGGGTTTCTCGTCCGCCTGGGGTTACTGGATCAGCGCCTGGCTGGGCAACGTCGGTTATTTCGTGTTGCTGTTCAGCACGCTCGGTTATTTCTTCCCGGTGTTTGGCCAGGGCAACACGCCGGTCGCCATCGGCTGTGCGTCGGTGCTGCTGTGGGCCGTGCATTTTCTGGTGATGCGCGGGATCAAAGAGGCGGCCTTCATCAATCAGGTGACCACGGTCGCCAAGATCGTGCCGCTGATCATGTTCATCGTGATTGCGGCGGTGGCGTTCAGGGCCGATATCTTTACCCGCGACATCTGGGGCCGCAGCAACCCGAGCTTCGGCGGGGTGATGGATCAGGTGCGCAACATGATGCTGGTGACGGTGTTCGTGTTCATCGGCATCGAGGGCGCCAGCGTGTACTCGGCACGGGCGGAGAAACGCACCGATGTCGGCCGCGCCACGGTGATCGGTTTTCTCGGCGTGCTGGCGCTGCTGGTGCTGGTCAACGTGCTGTCGCTGGGGATCATGAGCCAGCCAGAACTGGCGACCCTGCAAAACCCGTCGCTGGCGGCGGTGCTGGAACACATCGTCGGGCCATGGGGCGCGTTGTTGATCAGCCTTGGTCTGGCGGTTTCGCTGCTCGGCGCGTTGCTGTCGTGGGCGCTGTTGTGCGCCGAAATCCTGTTTGCCACGGCGCGGGACAAGACCATGCCTGCGTTTCTGAAAAAGGAAAACGCCAACCACGTGCCGGTCAATGCGCTCTGGCTGACCAACGTGATGATTCAGATTTTCCTGCTGATCACACTGTTTTCCGCCGGCACCTACACCAGCCTGATCTACCTCGCTTCGTCGATGATTCTGGTGCCGTACCTGTGGTCGGCGGCGTACGCGGTGTTGCTCAGCGGGCGTGGCGAAACCTACGAACATGCCTCGGCCGAGCGCACCAAGGATCTGCTGATCGGCGGCATCGCCCTGTGCTACGCGGTATGGCTGTTGTATGCCGGCGGAGTGAAATACCTGCTGCTGTCGGCGTTGCTGTATGCGCCGGGGGTGGTGCTGTTTGCCAAAGCCAAGCGTGAGCAGGGCGAGCCGTTGTTCAATCATGTCGAGAAGGTGATTTTCACCGGCGTGATCATTGGTGCGGGGCTGGCGGCGTATGGGTTGTACAGCGGGGTGTTGTCGTTGTAGGCGATATCAGTGCGGGCCTCTTCGCGAGCAGGCTCGCTCCCACATTTGTTCCCCTGTGGGAGCGAGCTTGCTCGCGAAGGGGCCCGAATGGTCATCACCATAGCGGGCTGTGTGAACCCAATTCTGTGGCCGGCAACTGCCATTGCAGCGGCGTCCCGCTGATATTCACCGGTACCAGCAAGCGATGCGCCGGCCCCCATGGAGTCTGCTCCAGCGACAGACTTTGATCCTGCGCATCTTCAGCCCGTAACGCTTCGCTCGACCCCGGCCCCTGTTCGATCAACAGCTTGGCGGTGCGCGCCAGCGACAAGCGTGCCGAGCCACCTCGACCCGTCTTCAAACGTTGCGTCAACAGCCGGAGCGCACTCGCCGCCATCAAATACCCGGTTGCATGGTCCAGCGCCTGCACCGGCAGCGGCGTCGGTTGATCCGCGTGCTTCCAGCGCTGCCCGGCCTCGGCGATGCCGCTGCTCATCTGCACCAGACTGTCGAAGCCACGGCGGTTCTTCCACGGGCCGCTCCAGCCGTAGGCGTTGAGGCAGACGTCGATCAGCCCCGGGGCCAGTTGCCGCCGGCGCTCGCTGCCGAAGCCGAGGTGTTCCAGCGCGTCGGCACGGTAGCCGTGCACGAGGATGTCGGCGTCCTTCAGCAGGTTTTCAAACACCACGCGATCTGCCGGTTGCTGCAGATCCAGCCGCGCGCAGCGTTTGCCAAGGGTCATGTCCGGGATGACGCCCGGTTCGTTCCAGGTCGGCGGATCGATGCGCAGCACATTGGCGCCGAGGCCGGCAAGGAAACGGCTGGCGGTGGGGCCGGCAAGCACGCGGGTCAGGTCCAGCACCTTGAGGCCGGCTAGCGGCTGCGCTGCCGAGCCTTGCCACGCGCGGGTGTGTTCATCCTGCGCATCGAGGAAATGCACCAGCGGTTCGGCATTCACTGCCAGCCCCTGCGGATGCTGCTGCCACTGCGCCCAACTGCGCATTTCGGCGGCGCAGCCGTTGGCGTCGACGACTGCTTGTTCCAGATCGGCACTGCGCCATTGCGCGACGTTCGCTGCCATGGCGGCACGGTCGGCGCAGGCGCCCAGCACGCGTTCGGCGGCGGCGCGGTGATGCGGGGCGTTGGTGTGCAGGCGGATCCAGCCGTCCTCGGTTGCGTAGTCACCGGCCACCGGATCCCACAGCGGCGGAACGTTCCAGCCCATCGGACGCAGCGAAGTGGCGAACCAGAACGAGGCCAGACGTCGATCGACCTCCACCGCGGGCAAGTGCCCGGTCTGTTGCCGGAGCAGTTCGCTGACGGCCTGCCCGGCAGCGCCGATGCTGGCGCAGGCCAGGTCGGTCACGGCGAATGCCGAGGGCAGTGCGCCATGGCCCGTGAACGGAATCGGCGTGTGGGGCAAGCCGAGTGCGGCTTGAATGGACGTGAGTAGATCAGTCATCGAAGGCCCTCCGGGAGAGAGGGCGATGATAGTGCAAAAAAATCTCGGGCCAGATGAAATTCCGGACAACCCACGCTGCCCCTTGTGGGAGCTGGCTTGCCAGCGATGACGGTGGATCAGTCAGTACATGAGTGACTGACACACCGCAATCGCTGGCAAGCCAGCTCCCACAGGAACGGTGGTGATTATCAGACGCGGAACTGGTCCATCAGCTTCATCTGCTGGCTTGCCAGGGAATTGAGCTGGCTGCTGATCGCCGCCGACTCAGTCGCTTGCTCGGTCAGCGTTTCGGTCACGGTGCGAATCGCCGAGACGTTGCGGTTGACCTCTTCGGCCACGGCGCTCTGTTGTTCGGCGGCGCTGGCGATCTGCAGGTTCATGTCGCTGATCACGGTGACCGCGTCGCTGATCTTGCCCAGCGCGTCCACGGCCTGACGGATCTGCCCGGCGTTGTTGTGTGCCTGGGTCTGGCTCGAATGCATGGTCGCGACCACGCCACGGGTGCCGGTCTGGATGCGCTCGATGACGATGCGGATTTCTTCCACCGAATCCTGAGTGCGCTTGGCGAGGTTGCGCACCTCGTCGGCGACCACTGCGAAACCACGACCGCTTTCCCCGGCGCGGGCCGCTTCGATGGCGGCGTTGAGCGCCAGCAGGTTGGTTTGTTCGGCGATGCTGCGGATCACTTCCAGCACCGAACCGATCTGCTCGCTGTTGACCGCCAGTGCTTCGACCTCGGTCACCGCTTTGCTGACTTCGTCGGCCAGTTGATTGATGTCGCGGGTGCTGCGTTCGATGATCGACATGCCGTCGCGGGCCGACTGATCGGCGCCCTTGGCGGCGTTTGCTGCGTTCGACGCGCTGTTGGCGACGTCGTGGGCGGTGGCGCTCATTTCGTTGGACGCGGTGGCGACCTGATCGATTTCGCGGAACTGCACCTGCATGCCTTCGCTGGTCTGGCGGGCGATTTCCGAGGATTGATCAGCAGTGCCACGCGCTTCGGTGATGCTCTGTTTGATCTGGGCGATGGTCGGTTGCAGCTTGTCGAGGAAGCGGTTGAACCAGTTCACCAGTTCGCCCAGTTCATCCTTCTTGCTGTAGTTCAGGCGCTGGGTCAGATCGCCTTCACCGCTGGCGATGTTCTTCAGCATTTCAGCGACACTGTTGATCGGCCGGGTCACGCCCGAGGCGGTGAGCCAGATCAGCAGCAAACCGACCAGACCTGCGACCACGGCCACCAGCAGCGCGGTGATGACACCGGTTTCCTGAGCATCGTCGAGCACCGCTTGCAGCTTGACCGAGTCGGCCAGCAGCACCTGTTTCGGCAGGTCGATGACCACGCCCCAGGCCCGCGAATTGCCAATCGGATCGACCGGGTACACCGCGCGAATCAGCTCGCCCTGTTCAAGAATCTTCGGCGTGCCGCTGCTGACCAGTTGCAGCAGGTCCTTGCCGTCGGCGCCGAGGGTATCGCTGATTTTTTTGCCGACCCTGGTCGCGTCGGAACTGTCGGCGCCGAGTACGCCGCTGCCGGAGACGATCAGCATGTGCCCGGCGTTGTTGAACAGGTCGCGCTGGGAGTCCACCGCTGCTGCTTGCAGGGCATCGAGGGCGATGTCGACACCGACCACGCCGATGGCCTTGCCGTCGACGATCAGCGGCACGGAAATGGTGGTCATCAACATTTCCTTGCCGCCCACGGTGTCGGCGTACGGGTCGAGCAGGCAGGTGCGCTTGTTGTCGCGAGGGCAGGTGTACCAGCTGTTGTACGGCGTGCCGCTGACGCTGAGGGTGGTCTTGGTCATGTCTTCTTCGACCATGATCGTGTTCAGCGCGGAACCGGCAGCGCGGCTCCAGTAGGTCGCAAAGCGCCCGGCTTCGTTGGACTGGCGCGCAGCATCGTTGACGAACTCGCTGTCCTTGCCATCAAGGCCGTTGGGTTCGAAAGCGAGCCAGATGCCGAGCACCTTGTCGTTGCGCTCGAACGCGGTTTTCAGGCTCTGGTTCAACTCTTCACGCAGGGCACCGGCGTCCAGCGAACGCTTGGCGGCCATCACCCGCATGTCCTTGATCTGGTCGGCCAGGGCAGTGATCACCGTCAGGCTTTCGCCAAAGGTCTTCTGTACCCGCACCGCTTGCTCGGCTGCCTTGGCCTGCAACAGGTTTTGCACACTGGCGGTGAGCATTTTGCTGCTGGAGTCACTGACCAGATCGTCGTTCTGGTTGGTCTGGTAAATATTCATGCCGACGATCAGCGCGACCACACCGAGCAGACACAGACCGGAGAGCAGGACGATTTTCAGGCGAATGGAAAGAGAGTCGAACATGGGGCGATCTCGTGAATGAATGAGCAGGTGGCCGCGGGGATGAACTACCCGGTTCGCCAAATCCATTCAGCGCCATGCATTGCTCATCGGCGCACAGCGACGGCGCATGAGGCGCTCGCCGACGAACGGTCAGCGCTAAACGTTTGCGCAGGGGAATGTGCTGAAAAGGCGATTAATTACAGGGAAGTTTCAGCCTGGTGAACACTGAGGAGCTTTTGGTGATGAGGCTTTGTGGTGAGGGGATTCATCCCCGATGGACTGCGCAGCAGGCCCAAAACCTGACAACCATTTTTAACTGAAACTCTGCGGAGCCTGATTAGTGGCTGCTGCGCAGCCATCGGGGATGAATCCCCTCACCACAAAAGCTCATTTGCCAAAAATAGCGGGCGGTCAGGCGGGGGGCGGGATCGTTTCCGGGCGCGACCAGATCCACAGATTGCCCAGGCTCATTCCGGCAATCGCCAGATACACCGGCCAGCCGTGGTCGAGCATCACCAGCATCAGTGTCGCGCACAGCAGCATGCTGACGGTGGCGCTGACCTTGGCCTTGCGCGCGATGATCTTGCCGTTGCGCCAGTTGCTCAGGATCGGCCCGAACAGCCGATGGTTTTCCAGCCAGGCACTCAGGCGCGGCGAGCTGCGGGTCGCAGCCCAGGCGGCGAGCAGGATGAACTCGGTGGTCGGCAGGCCGGGCACGACGATGGCGATCAGGCCAATGCCGAGACTGACATAGGCCAGCAGGCCGAACAGCAGGCGGGCGAGTTTTGAGGAGGCGGGTTGCGGCATGGGCTCGGGGAGTACAGTGAGACGAAACGGGAATCTTACAGACTTGTCGAGACCCCTGTGGGAGCTGGCTTGCCAGCGATAGCGATGTATCAGTCGAAATAGATCTTGTCTGACCCGCCGCCATCGCTGGCAAGCCAGCTCCCACAGGGTTTTGTGTTGTGCCGGTAAATCAGGCCGGTTCGGCTTCGGTGGCGTAAGCCTGTTCCAGCAACACGGTGAAGCGGTTGAACGCGTCGATTGCGCCTTGCTCGACTTCGGCTTCCTCTTCGGCGGTGAACGGCAGGGAGTCGAGAATACGCACGAAGCTTTTCCAACCCTCGGCGCGGCCACCTTCCGGTTCACCCAGGTGGCGGGCGCCGAAGGTTTCGCTCAGCTCCAGCGCCACCGCGCGTTTGATCAGGAACGCAGCGCCCAGCTTCGAGCCTTCGGAGACGAAGATCCAGCCGAGGGCGCGGGCCTTGCTCGGGTTTTTCAGCGCACCGGCCACCGGTGCCGGGATGTCGGTATCGAGGTCCGCCAGGTCAGCCTTGGCCGCTTCGGCGCGGCAACGGGCCGGCAGATCCGGGACGATGGCCGTCAGTTCGGCGTTGTTATAGAGATCGACCAGTTCCGACTGAAACAGGTACTGTGCGACCACGAAACGCGCAAAGTTGGCGCGGGTTTCGAACGGCGCGTGGGCTTTGACCAGCGCGTCGAGCTTGCTGTGCGGCTCGTGGGTGATCTGGTTCAGGCGTTGTGAACGCAGGGCTTTTTCCGAAGTGGTCATGGGGTGTCCTTGATAAAAGAGGCGCTTGATAACGAGACGAACGGGCAGGTGCCAAACCGTAAAAAAAGCCCCGCGACGCGTCGGTCAACGCGCGCCGCAGGGCCGTGCGGATCAGATGTCCCAGACCAGATTGATCGCGAAGTTGCGGCCCGGCTGGGTCAGGCGATCGAGGTTGGCCGGTTGCGTCACCGAAGCTTCGCCGACGCTGTCGTAACCGCGCACGTCATCCCACAGCCAGTACTTCTTGTCGGTGAGGTTGTAGATGCCGCCGCTGACGGTGACGTCGTCAGTGACTTTGTAATAACCGGCCAGATCCAGAATGCCGAAGCCCGGGGTCTTGAACTGGCTGCTGACGCCATCCGGCGACTTGAAGTTGCTGTCGTCGACGCGGTCCTTTTTCTTCACCAAGGTCCAGCTCAGCAGGCCGCCGTAGTGGTCCTGGTCGTAACCCAGACCGAATACGCCGGTCAGCGGATTGACGCTGTTGAGCGGCTCGCCATTGTCGTTGTTGCGACCGTAGGCGTAAGCAATTGATCCCTGGGTGTAGAGGCCTTGCGGCGCGCCGAACGCATCGAGGTTCAGGCGACCTTTGACTTCGGCACCCTTGATGGTCGCGTGCTTGATGTTGCTCGACTGGAAGGTCAGCTCGTCGTAGCCAGGCGTGACGGCGTCTTCGTTGATGAAGTCGCGGTACTTGTTATAGAACACCGCCACGTCGAACGAGCCTTGCTCGAAGTTGCCGCGCAGACCGGTTTCATAGCTTTTGCTTTTTTCCGGTTCCAGGTTCGGGTTCGGCGCCACGTTGTAGCCGGTGGTGCTGTTTTCAAAGCGCCCGTACAGCGCTTTCGCAGTCGGCGTGCGGAAGCCTTCGGCGTACTGGCCGTACCAGGTGTAGTTGTCGGTCAGGGCGTAAGTCAGGCCGAATTTGGGCGAGACTTTGTGCCAGGTCTTGTTCTCGTCGCTGACGGTGCCGTTGCCGTCGGCGGCCACGGTGTTGAGGAATTCTTCAGTGATGTGCGGCTTGAGCTGGGTGTAGTCGTAGCGCAGGCCAGGCAGGAAGGTCCACTTGTTCCAGCTGATCTGATCCTGGGCAAACAGGCTGTAGGTGTTGATGGTCGGGTCCTGGAAGTCGCTGGATTTTTTCAGCACATCCGCCGCGCTGGTGGCGCCGATGGCGGTGCAGCCACGGCCGACAGCCAGGCATTTGCCGTCGCCACTGCGCGAGCCGGTGACTTTCTGCTGCTTGATCGTGGTGCCGTAGGTCAGCACGTGATCGGTGTCACCGATGGCGAAGGCCTTGTCCAGTTGCGCGTCGAATACCCACTGTTTTTCCTCGTAGACCGTGTCGCGGGTGCGCAGCACTTTACGGGTCATCGGGTAGTAGAACTCTTCAGTGCTCTGGTCGGTCTTGGCGATCTGGTGGTTCAGGCTCCACTTCACGTTATCGGCCAGCAGGCTGTCGAGGGCGAAGCTGTGTTCGAGGCCGAAACGCTCGCGGGTGATGGTGTCGTTGCCGGTACGCCACTGGTACATGCCGCCGGGCAGCACGCTGTTGGGGATGGTCGGGGCACCGTTGAAGTATGGGCCGCCGTAGGCACTTTTCTGATCGGTGTCGCGGTCGTCCTTGTACTTCTCGTAGGTCAGGCCCAGACGCGAATCGTCGTTGTAGTTCCAGCCGATCTTCGCCAGCACGTTGGTGGCTTTGACGTCTTCCGGGTTGGCGGCGGTGCGCGCAAGGCCGGTGCCGTTGTTGCTGCCGTAGGAATCGGTTTCGTGACCGTCGCGCTGGCTGAAGTGCAGCAAGCCGTCGAACTGCTCGGCACGCCCGGCAACCGTGGCGGATTTCAGCCAGCTCTCATCGGCGGAGCTGTAGCCGGTCTTCAACCGGGCACCGACATCTTTGCCGGGCTTGATGATGTCGTCCGGGTCGAGGGTGTAGTAGCTGACGGCGCCGCCGATGGCGTTGCTGCCGTAGAGCACCGAGGCCGGGCCCCGGAGGATTTCCACGCGTTTGATGATTTCCGGGTCGACGTAATTGCGCTGGGTCTTGGCGTACGGGCCGTTGAAGAAACCGTCCGGCACTTCGACGCCGTCAACCTGAGTGAGGATGCGGTCGCCGTCGATGCCGCGAATGTTGTAGCCACTGATACCGCCGCGCTGACCGGCGCCGCCGACGGACACGCCCGGCTCGTAGCGCACCAGATCCTTGAGGGTGTTGACGTTGTTGCGGTCCAGGTCCTGGCGGGTCTGCACGGTGACTGTGGCCGGCACGCTGTTGACCGACTGTTCCTGGCGGGTGGCGCTGATGGTCACCTGATCCAGATTCAAGGTGCCGCTGGTGCTGCGTTTTTCCAGCACCACGTTGTTGTTGCTCAGCTTGCGGAAGCTCAGGTTGGTCCCCACCAACAGGCGTTCCAGCGCTTTCTCCGGCGGCAGCGAACCGCGCACGCCCGGCGACGATACGCCCTGACCCAGTTCCGCCGGCAAGCCGACCTGCCAACCGGTGACGCTGGTAAAGGCATTGAGCGCCGACACCAGCGGTTGCTGGCCAATCGAGAACGAGTAATCACCCATGTTGCGTGCCGGTTGCTCGGTGGCAGCCATCAGCGGTGCGGTGCCGGCCATGAGGATGGCAGCCGTCAGCAGCGACAATACGCGGGAAGGGGAAGCAGTCTGGCGGGTAAGGCGAGAGGACATCGATAGCGCTCCGTGTCGCACGAATCTTTATAGGTGCTGATCCGCCTCCGAAGATGCGAATCAATTGCATTGGCTATAACGAGACGAACGGGGTTTTGCTATCGAGTAAAAATAATTCTCATTTAGTTCAGGATCACCAGCGCCGGGAATTCCTGCAGGCGCGCCGAGGTGATGTGGGCGAGGGAACGCACGACGTCCAGCGGTTGGTCGAGACGGTAATTGCCGGTGACGTTGACGTCGGCCAACTGCTCGTTGGTGTTGATGATCCAGCCCGGGTAGTAGCGGCGCAGTTCGGCCAGCACCTTGTCGAGCGGACAGTTTTCAAAGATCAACCGGCCCTGGACCCAGGCCAGGTCGGTGGCGGCATCGAGTTTGGCCGGACGATCGAAACCGTTGGGGCCGATACGGATGCTTTCGCCGGCGCTCAAACGCACGCGCGCGTCGTTGTGGGTGGCGCGCAGATCGACATCGCCGCGCTGCACATTGACCTGCGCCACGCCGTCCAGATAGCGCACGGCGAACGCGGTGTCGCGCACGCTGGCCTGCACCGGGCCGGCATCGATTTCCAGTGGCTGAGCCCGGTTGGCCGCTACCTCGAAAAACGCTTCGCCCTGATACAGTCGCGCCACACGCTGGCGCTCATTGATGCTGCTGGAGAAGGCCGAGTTGGTGTTGAGCAGCACCTTGGAACCGTCCTCCAGTTGCAGGCGCTGACGCTCGCCGACCACGGTCAGATGATCGGCCTGCAGGCGCATCGGCAGATTGCTGAAACTGAACAGGCCGAGGATCAGCACCGCAGCAGTCGCCAACGGTTTCCAGTGCGGGCGCAGACGTTTGATGAGCGTCACTTTCGCGGGTGTCGCAGCGAGACTCTGCGCGCATTGCACCACGTGCGGCCCGTCCCAGATCGCCTGGGCCCTGGCGAACGCCTCGGCATTCAACGGATCGGCAGCCAACCACGCGTGAAATTGCCGGGTCTGCTCTTCGTCCGCACTGCCGAGCACAATGAGCCAGTCCAGAGCCTGGTCCATTGCACGGGCGGCGTCCTGCGCCGTGTCGGGCGAAGGCGGGCGGTGGGTGTCCGTCACGGTGTTTCCTCGGCAGTGTCTGTGCACGGCTGTTGTTTTAGTGAAGCGTAAAAGTCGCGCAAGGGTAGCAAAGCCCGCTGATCAGTGCAGTCGATGCTGATGCTGACAGAAATCGCCTGCGACCTCAGGCGCCATTCAAGCGCTCGGCGACACCGATGCAGATCGACATGATCAGCTTGAGTTCCTTCTGCACGGTGCTGAGCGACACGTTCAACTCGTCGGCGATTTCCTGATAACTGTGCCCGTGCAGGCGGCTGAGGATGAAGATTTGCTGCTGACGCGGGCTGAGTTGACTGATGCTCACGTTCAGGCGCTCCAGCAATTGTTCGGCGTGGGCGGCGTCTTCGGCGCTGCTGGCAGGGGCGGCGACGCTGTGCACCACGTCCTGCGGCACGTCATCGACCATGGTTCGCGAATGGATCTTGCGCGCACGCAGGTGATCCAGCGCCAGATTGCGCGCGGTCTGGAACACGAAGGGTTCAAGGTGATCGATGGCGCGCTCGCTCAACGCTCGCGTGACGCGCAGGTAGGTTTCCTGCAACAGGTCTTCGGCGGTGCTGTGATTGTTGACCATCCGCTCGATCGTACGCAGCAGGGACGTGCGCTGAGCGAGGAAGACGTGATTGAAGCGCGATTGACTCACGGGGGAACCTGATCCATTTCGAGCGAATGATAATGCTTATCATCTAGTCGAGTGGTCAAGTGTTGTTTTGAACGAAGCAAATGTAGGAGCTGCCGAAGGCTGCGATCTTTTGATGTTGCTTTTAAAACAAGATCAAAAGATCGCAGCCTGCGGCAGCTCCTACAGGGGCGGGCGGGATTATTCGGCGTTGCAGAGCGCCAGGCAGTTATCCAGCATGCGGTTGGAGAAGCCCCATTCGTTGTCGTACCAAGCCAGCACCTTCAGCAGTTTGCCGCTGGATTTGGTGTGATTGGCGTCGAAGATCGACGACAGCGGGTTGTGGTTGAAGTCGCTGGAAACCAGCGGCAACGTGTTGTAACCCAAAATTTTCGAGTGCTGGCTGGCGGCTTTCATCAGCGCGTTGACCTCGTCAGCCGTGGCTTCCTTCTTCAACTGCACGGTCAGGTCCACCAGCGACACATTGATCACCGGCACCCGCACGGCCATGCCGGTCAGTTTGCCCGCCAGTTCCGGCAACACCAGGCCTACCGCTTCGGCGGCGCCGGTCTTGCTCGGGATCATGTTCTGCGTGGCCGAACGCGCGCGGTACGGGTCGGTGTGATAGACGTCGGTGAGGTTCTGGTCGTTGGTGTAGGCATGAATCGTGGTCATCAGACCGCTTTCAATGCCCAGTTCGCGGTGCAGCACCTGCGCCACGGGCGCCAGGCAGTTGGTGGTGCACGAAGCGTTGGAGATGATCTGGTGCGACTGGCGCAGAATGTCGTGGTTCACGCCGTAAACGACGGTAGCGTCGGCGCCTTTGGCCGGGGCCGAGATAATGACTTTGCGCGCGCCGGCAGTAATATGCGCGGCCGCTTTGGCGCGGTCGGTGAACAGACCGGTGCATTCGAACACCACATCGATCTTTTCCGCGGCCCATGGCAGCTCGGCCGGGTTGCGAATGGCGCTGACCGCAATGCGGTCGCCATTGACCGTCAGGCTCTCATTGTCATGGGCCACTTCGGCATCGAATGTGCCGTGAACGGTGTCGTATTTGAGCAGATGGGCATTGATGGCGCTGTCGCCCAGATCGTTGATGGCGACGATCTGCAAATCCTGTCGATAGCCTTGGGTATACAGTGCGCGCAGGACATTACGGCCGATGCGGCCAAAACCATTGATTGCGATTCGAAGAGTCATTGAACAGCGCCGCCGTCGTTTTGTTGTTGGAATTACAAGATTATTCGCATAAAAATAGAAAACAAGCCTTTTTAGTGGCAATATTTTGTTTTATCTACAACGAGTGACCTGAATCAACTGGTCCGAATGGTCAAAAAAGCCGTCTGTCATTCCAACAACAACGGCGTTTGATCAGCATAGACAATCAGGTCGCCACATCCGTTAGCCTGGAGTTCTACACATGCATCCCCGCGTTCTTGAGGTCACCGAACGGCTTATCGCCCGCAGCCGCGCCACGCGTCAGGCTTACCTTGCACTGATTCGCGGCGCCGCCACTGACGGGCCGATGCGCGGCAAGCTGCAATGCGCCAACTTCGCCCACGGCGTGGCCGGATGTGGCAGCGAAGACAAGCACAGCCTGCGGATGATGAACTCGGCGAACATCGCCATTGTTTCTTCGTATAACGACATGCTCTCGGCGCACCAGCCGTACGAGGTCTTTCCCCAGCAGATCAAAACCGCCTTGCGCGAAATCGGCTCGGTCGGTCAGTTCGCCGGTGGTACGCCGGCGATGTGCGATGGCGTGACCCAGGGCGAGCCGGGCATGGAGCTGAGCCTGCCAAGCCGTGAAGTGATCGCCATGTCGACGGCGGTGGCGTTGTCGCACAACATGTTCGACGGCGCGCTGATGCTCGGCATCTGCGACAAGATCGTCCCGGGCCTGATGATGGGCTCGCTGCGCTTCGGCCATCTGCCGACGATCTTCGTCCCGGGCGGGCCGATGGTCTCGGGGATTTCCAACAAGGAAAAAGCCGATGTGCGGCAGAAGTACGCCGAAGGCAAGGCGACCCGCGAAGAGCTGCTGGAATCGGAAATGAAGTCCTACCACAGCCCGGGCACCTGCACCTTCTACGGCACCGCCAATACCAACCAGTTGCTGATGGAAGTCATGGGCCTGCACTTGCCGGGCGCCTCTTTCGTCAACCCGAACACGCCGCTGCGTGATGCCCTGACCCGCGAAGCCGCGCATCAGGTCACGCGTCTGACCAAGCAAAACGGCAACTTCATGCCGATCGGCGAAATCGTCGACGAGAAGGCGCTGGTCAACTCGATCGTCGCGCTGCACGCCACCGGCGGCTCGACCAACCACACCCTGCACATGCCGGCCATCGCGATGGCTGCGGGCATCCAACTGACCTGGCAGGACATGGCCGACCTCTCCGAAGTGGTGCCGACCCTGAGCCACGTTTACCCGAACGGCAAAGCCGACATCAACCACTTCCAGGCTGCTGGCGGTATGTCGTTCCTGATCCGCGAACTGCTCGAAGCCGGCCTGCTCCACGAAGACGTCAACACCGTGCTCGGCCACGGCTTGAGCCAGTACACCAAAGAGCCATTCCTCGATAACGGTAAGTTGGTGTGGCGCGAAGGCCCGACCGAAAGCCTCGACGAAAACATCCTGCGTCCGGTCGCCCGTGCATTTTCCGCCGAGGGCGGTCTGCGGGTGATGGAAGGCAACCTTGGTCGCGGCGTGATGAAAGTCTCCGCCGTGGCGCTGGAAAACCAGATCGTCGAAGCGCCAGCCATGGTGTTCCAGGATCAGCAGGACCTGGCCGACGCGTTCAAGGCCGGTTTGCTGGAGAAGGATTTTGTTGCGGTGATGCGCTTCCAGGGCCCGCGCTCCAACGGCATGCCCGAGCTGCACAAGATGACGCCGTTCCTCGGCGTGCTGCAGGATCGCGGCTTCAAAGTCGCGCTGGTGACCGATGGGCGCATGTCCGGCGCGTCGGGGAAAATCCCGGCGGCGATTCACGTCAGCCCTGAAGCGTATGTCGGCGGTGCTTTGGCGCGGGTGCAAGAGGGCGATATCATCCGCGTCGATGGCGTCAAAGGCACTTTGGAACTCAAGGTCGACGCCGCCGAATTTGCAGCGCGCGAACCCGCCAAAGGCCTGTTGGGCAACAACATCGGCAGCGGTCGCGAACTGTTTGGCTTCATGCGTTTGGCCTTCAGCTCGGCGGAGCAGGGCGCCAGCGCCTTCACTTCTGCCCTGGAGACGCTTAATTGAAACTGGCTTTGGTCGGTGATATCGGAGGCACCAACGCGCGGTTCGCGTTGTGGAAAAACCAGCAACTGGAATCGGTTCAGGTGCTGGCCACAGCCGACCACGCCAGCCCGGAAGAGGCGATCAGCCTGTACCTGAGTGGCCTCGGTCTGGCGCCGGGTTCGATCGGTTCGGTGTGCCTGTCGGTGGCGGGGCCGGTGAGTGGGGATGAATTCAAATTCACCAACAACCACTGGCGCTTGAGTCGCACGGCGTTCTGCAAGACCTTGCAGGTCGAACAACTGCTGTTGATCAACGATTTCTCGGCGATGGCGCTGGGCATGACCCGTTTGCAGCCCGGGGAATTTCGTGTGGTCTGCGAAGGCACGCCGGAGCCGTTGCGCCCGGCGGTGGTAATCGGTCCGGGCACGGGGCTGGGTGTCGGCACCTTGCTCGATCTGGGCGAAGGCCGGTTTGCCGCGCTGCCGGGCGAGGGCGGGCACGTCGATCTGCCGCTGAGCAGTCCGCGTGAAACCCAGTTGTGGCAGCACATCCACAATGAGATCGGCCATGTCAGCGCGGAAACTGCGCTGAGCGGCGGTGGCCTGCCGCGCGTCTACCGGGCGATCTGCGCAGTGGACGGACATGAACCGAAGCTTGAGACGCCGGAAGCGATCACCGCAGCCGGTCTGGCTGGCGATCCGATCGCCCTGGAAGTGTTGGAACAGTTCTGCTGCTGGCTCGGCCGCGTGGCCGGCAACAACGTGCTGACCACCGGGGCTCGTGGCGGGGTCTTCATCGTTGGCGGGGTGATACCGCGTTTTGCCGATTTCTTCGTCAACAGTGGTTTTGCCCGCAGCTTCGCCGACAAGGGCTGCATGAGCGATTACTTCAAGGGCATTCCGGTGTGGCTGGTAACGGCACCGTATTCCGGGCTGGTGGGTGCCGGTGTGGCACTGGAGCAAGCAATCCCGACCTGAAATGCAATCAAACTGTAGGAGTGAGCCTTTGTGGCGAGGGGATTCATCCCCGATGGCCTGCGAAGCAGGCCCGGTTTTTCCAGGGTCGCTGCGCAACCCATCGGGGATAAATCCCCTCACCACAGGTTTGTTCCCACAGGTGTTTTGTGGTGTTTGTAAAATCAGTGCTTAAGGCATAATCCGCCCCAATTCCAACAACAAGGATGCCTTCGAAGTGAGCTCAGTCAACAAGTCGATATTGTTGGTCGATGACGACCAGGAAATACGCGAGTTGCTGGAAACCTACCTGACCCGCGCCGGGTTTCAGGTGCGGGCCACCGCCGATGGCGCCAGTTTCCGCCAGGCCCTCAACGAGGCGCCGAGCGATCTGGTGATCCTCGATGTGATGCTGCCCGACGAGGACGGTTTCAGCCTCTGCCGCTGGGTGCGCCAGCATCCGCGTCAGGCGCAGGTGCCGATCATCATGCTCACCGCCAGTTCCGACGAAGCCGACCGCGTGATCGGTCTGGAGCTCGGCGCTGACGACTACCTCGGCAAACCCTTCAGCCCCCGCGAACTGCAAGCGCGAATCAAGGCTTTGCTGCGACGGGCGCAGTTCGGTCAGGAACGCAGTGGCAGCGACGTGTTGGCCTTCGACGAGTGGCGGCTGGACATGGTCAGCCATCGACTGTTCCACACCGACGGCGAAGAAGTGATTCTCTCCGGTGCCGACTTCGCATTGCTGAAGCTGTTTCTCGATCATCCGCAGGAAATTCTCGACCGCGACACCATCGGCAACGCCACCCGTGGCCGTGACCTGATGCCGCTCGACCGCATCGTCGACATGGCCGTCAGCCGCTTGCGCCAGCGCCTGCGAGACACGGAAAAACCGCCACGGCTGATCCGCACCGTGCGCGGCAGTGGCTACCAACTGGCAGCCAATGTGGTTGCCGGCAATGGTCACTGAGTCGCTGCGCAGGCTCGCCAACACAGTACCGGTGCCGCGTTCGCTGCTCGGGCGCATGCTCCTGCTGACTCTGTTGGCGGTGTTGTTCGCACAGACCTTGTCGAGCGTGATCTGGGTCTCGCAACTGCGCGCCACCCAGCTCGAGGGCCTGGTCACCAGTGCCCGCAGCCTCGCCCATTCGATGACCGCCAGCGTCAGTTATTTCCGCTCGTTGCCGGTGGCGTATCGACCACTGGTGCTCGACCAGTTGCGCAGCATGGGCGGCACCCGTTTCGTGGTGACGCTCAATGACAAACCGCTGGGCATGGACGTGCTGCCGATCACCCCGCGCAAGGCTGCGGTGATTCAAGCGGTGGATGAAGTGCTGCGTCAGTCGCTGGGCCATGACACGGATATTTCGGTGACTTTCGTCAGCCCCGAGGATCTGCGGATCTTCAATGCCGGGCTGAAACTCGATGAGCTACCGCGCTCGTGGGCGCATTACGCGTTGACCCTGGAACCGGTGAATCCACCCGTGCTGGTGACGCAGATTCAAATGGCCCCGGGCGAGTGGCTGTACATCGCCTCGTTGCTGCCCGAGCCCTACACCAGTCTTGAAGAGCAAGGCCTGCCGGCACAGCAGGTGTGGTTCATCGTCCTCACCAGCGGCTTTTTGCTGCTGTTCATCGGCTTGCTGGTGCACTGGCAGAGCCGGCCGCTCAAGCGTCTGGCGCGGGCGGCGCGGGATCTGTCGCTGGGCGCCGATGTCGAGCCGGTGGCCGAGGGCGGTGGCAGTGAAGTGGTGGAAGTGGGCCGTGCGTTCAACACCATGCGCGAACGCATCAGCCGCTACCTGACCGAGCGCAGCCAATTGTTCAGCGCGATTTCCCATGACCTGCGCACGCCGATCACTCGCCTGCGTTTGCGCGTCGAGCTGCTCGAAGACGAGCAGTTGCAAGCCAAGTTCGGTCGCGATCTGGATGAACTGGAGTTGCTGGTCAAGGGCGCGCTGCAATGCGTGAAAGACACTGACATCCACGAGAACATCGAGCCGGTGGATCTCAACCATGTACTCGACTGCCTCGTAGAACCGTACCTGGCGCCCAACGGCAATGGCCGCGTGACCCTGCAAGGCAAGGCGCTGGCGGCGTATCCGGGCAAGCCTCTGGCGTTGAAGCGCTGCATCGGCAACCTCATCGACAATGCCCTGAAGTACGGGCAGAACGCGCACCTGCACATCGATGACGATGAGCGCGCGTTTGTCCTGCACGTCGACGACGAAGGCCCGGGCGTGCCGGAGCAGCGGTTGGAGCAGGTGTTCGAGCCGCACTTTCGCTTGGCCGGGCAGCAGCAAGGCTATGGTCTCGGTTTGGGCATTGCGCGCAACATCGCCCACAGCCACGGCGGTGAGGTGACGCTGCAGAATTTGCGTGAGGGCGGGTTGCGGGTGACGTTGCAGTTGCCGCGTTCAGTAGACTGAAGATCAAAAGATCGCAGCCTTCGGCAGCTCCTACACCGTACTCTGTAGGAGCTGCCGAAGGCTGCGATCTTTTGACTTTGCTTTTCTAATGTCACGGCTTGGTGACAAACCCCGTCCCCTTCGTTACAAGCCCACACCGGCCCGTTGTTTAGACTTCCCGCAGTCATAACAACAAAAAAGGCCACTCATGGATCTTTTCCACCCAGGCTTCAGCAGTTGGCTGAACGCCCCTGCCCACCAGCAATGGCTCGCCGACGAAGGTCTGCGCCTGCTGGCATTCGCCAAGGCTGCAAAGCTGCCTGAAGGTTTCGGCAACCTCGACGAACGCGGCCGTCTGCCGGCGCACGCGCAGGCCGAAACCATGAACACCGCGCGCATGACCCACAGCTTCGCCATGGCCCACATTCAAGGCTTGCCGGGGTTTGCCGAACTGGTTGATCACGGCATTGCGGCCCTGCGTGGTCCATTGCGGGATGCGCTGCACGGCGGCTGGTTTGCGGTCGCCGAACATCGCGACGGCAACACCGGCAAGAATGCCTATCTGCATGCCTTTGTCGCGCTCGCGGCCAGCTCGGCGGTGGTCGCACAGCGTCCCGGCGCCCAGGCGCTGCTGGATGATGCGATCGACATCATCGACACGTATTTCTGGAGCGAAGAAGAGGGCGCCATGCGCGAATTCTTCAATCGCGACTGGCGCGACGAAGAGGCCTATCGCGGCGCCAACAGCAACATGCACGCCACCGAAGCGTTCCTCGCGCTGGCCGATGTCACTGAAGATCAGCGCTGGCTGGTGCGCGCGCAACGCATCGTCGAGCGGGTGATTCATGGTCATGCAGCAGCTAACGGCTACATGGTCATCGAACACTTCGACCGCGACTGGCAACCGCTGCGCGAGTACAACCACGACAACCCCGCTGACGGCTTCCGCCCTTACGGCACCACCCCGGGCCACGGTTTCGAGTGGGCGCGGCTGCTGCTGCACCTCGAAGCGGCGCGGGTCCAGGCCGGGATGCTCACGCCGGGCTGGCTGGCGACCGATGCGCAAAAGCTCTTCGAGCAGAACTGCCGACACGGCTGGGACGTCGATGGCGCGCCGGGCATCGTCTATACCCTCGACTGGGACAACAACGCCGTGGTGCGACATCGTCTGCACTGGACCCATGCCGAAGCCAGCGCGGCGGCCAGCGTCTTGCTCAAACGCACCGGTGATGCGCAATACGAACCCTGGTACCGGCTGTTCTGGGAATTCTGTGAAGGCCATTTCATCGATCGCTGTGACGGCAGCTGGCACCACGAACTCGATCCGCAAAACCGCCCGAGCGCCGATATCTGGCCGGGCAAACCCGATCTCTACCACGCGTGGCAAGCGGTACTGATCCCTCGTCTACCCTTGTCACCGAGTATGGCAACCGCTCTGGCGCAAATATCCCGGGCTGTTCCTGTGTAACCATGTGGTGACATTTGCGCGTCCCTTCGTTACCTGCGAAGGGAATCGCCCTGTTTAAACTCCTGTGCAGCGCAAGCACCAGACTTGCATGCATAACAACAAGAAAGGTACATCTCAGATGAATGCGATTTCTCGCCTCGCTACTGTCATTTCTGTCGCCTCCCTGTTCCCGCTCGCAATTCTGCCTCTCAGTGTGTCCGCTGCCGAATCCAAAGGTTCGGTCGAAGTCGTGCACTGGTGGACGTCCGGTGGCGAAAAAGCCGCTGTCGATGTGCTCAAGGCGCAAGTTGAAAAAGACGGTTTCACCTGGAAAGACGGCGCTGTCGCCGGCGGTGGCGGTGCCACGGCCATGACCGTGCTGAAGAGCCGCGCCGTGGCCGGCAACCCGCCGGGCGTGGCCCAGATCAAAGGCCCGGATATCCAGGAATGGGCCTCCACCGGTCTGCTCGACACCGACGTCCTGAAGGACGTGGCCAAAGAAGAGAAGTGGGACAGCCTGCTCGACAAGAAAGTCTCCGATACCGTGAAGTACGACGGTGATTACGTGGCCGTACCGGTGAACATTCACCGCGTGAACTGGCTGTGGATCAACCCGGAAGTCTTCAAGAAAGCCGGCATCACCAAGAACCCGACCACCCTCGAAGAATTCTACGCCGCTGGCGACAAGCTCAAGGCTGCGGGCTTCATCCCGCTGGCTCACGGCGGTCAGCCTTGGCAGGACAGCACCGTGTTCGAAGCCGTGGTGCTCTCGGTCATGGGCGTGGATGGCTACAAGAAAGCCCTGGTCGATCTGGACAACAAGGCGCTGACCGGCCCGGAAATGGTCAAGGCGCTGACCGAGCTGAAAAAAGTCGCGACCTACATGGACGCCGACGGCAAGGGTCAGGACTGGAACCTGGAAGCGGCCAAGGTCATCAACGGCAAGGCCGGCATGCAGATCATGGGTGACTGGGCCAAGTCCGAATGGACCGCCGCCAAGAAAGTCGCCGGCAAGGATTACGAGTGCGTAGCCTTCCCGGGCACCGACAAGGCGTTCACCTACAACATCGACTCCCTGGCGGTGTTCAAGCAGAAAGACAAAGGCACTGCGGCCGGTCAGCAAGACATCGCCAAAGTCGTGCTGGGGGAAAACTTCCAGAAAGTCTTCAGCATCAACAAAGGCTCGATCCCGGTACGTAACGACATGTTGAACAACATGGACAAACTCGGTTTCGACTCCTGCGCGCAGACCGCTGCCAAGGACTTCCTGGCTGACGCCAAGTCCGGTGGCCTGCAGCCGAGCATGGCGCACAACATGGCGACCACGCTGGCGGTGCAGGGCGCGTTCTTTGATGTCGTGACCAACTACATCAACGACCCGAAAGCCGACCCGGCTGATGCGGCCAAGAAACTGGGCGCGGCGGTTCAGGCGGCCAAATAACCGTCAGTAGCGCAGGCCCTTCTTTGTGGGAGCGGGCTTTGTGGTGAGGGGATTTATCCCCGATGGGTTGCGTAGCAGCCCCGGAAAGTTGCAGCGGTGGAGTACCAGAAAGACCGCGTGCAAAGGTTTTGCGACTGCTTCGCAGCCGATCGGGGATAAATCCCCTCGCCACAGAGCTCGCTCCCACAAGGGATCTCACTGTAGTTTTTATTCCCTGTACTGGATTTCCCCATGAGTTCTGTTGCTGTGTTCAGCAAAGCCTCGCCGTTCGATGCACTGCAGCGCTGGCTACCGAAACTGGTGCTGGCGCCGAGCATGTTCATCGTGCTGGTAGGCTTCTATGGCTACATCCTGTGGACGTTCGTGCTGTCGTTCACCACCTCGACGTTCCTGCCCAACTACAAGTGGGCCGGTCTGGCGCAATACGCCCGGCTGTTCGACAACGACCGCTGGTGGGTGGCGAGCAAGAACCTCGCGGTGTTCGGTGGCATGTTCATCGGCATCACGCTGGTGATCGGTGTGCTGCTGGCGGTGTTCCTCGACCAGCGCATCCGTCGCGAAGGCTTTATCCGCACCATTTACCTGTACCCGATGGCGCTCTCGATGATCGTCACCGGTACTGCGTGGAAATGGCTGCTCAACCCGGGCATGGGCCTGGACAAATTGTTGCGTGACTGGGGCTGGGAAGGCTTCCGTCTGGACTGGCTGATCGACCCGGATCGCGTGGTGTACTGCCTGGTGATCGCCGCTGTGTGGCAAGCCTCGGGCTTCATCATGGCAATGTTCCTCGCCGGCCTGCGCGGGGTTGATCAGTCGATCATCCGTGCCGCACAGATCGACGGTGCGAGCATGCCGACCATCTACTGGAAAGTCGTGCTGCCAAGCCTGCGTCCGGTGTTCTTCAGTGCGGTGATGATCCTCGCCCACATCGCGATCAAGAGCTTCGACCTGGTCGCGGCGATGACGGCGGGTGGCCCGGGGTATTCCTCCGACCTGCCGGCGATGTTCATGTACTCCTTCACCTTCAGTCGCGGCCAGATGGGCATGGGCTCGGCCAGTGCGATTCTGATGCTCGGTGCGATTCTCGCGATCATCGTGCCTTACCTGTACTCCGAGCTGAGGACCAAGCGTCATGACTAGTCTCGCTGCCAAACCCGCGTTCAGCCTCAGTCGTGTGGCGATCTACGCGGTGCTGATCCTCGCGGTATTGCTGTACCTGATCCCGCTGGTGGTGATGCTGCTGACCAGCTTCAAGACCCCGGAAGACATCAGCACCGGCAACCTGCTGAGCTGGCCGACCGTGGTCAGCGGCATCGGCTGGGTCAAGGCCTGGGCCACGGTTGACGGTTACTTCTGGAACTCGATCAAGATCACCGTGCCGGCCGTGGTCATCTCCACCGCCATCGGCGCGTTGAACGGTTACGTGCTGTCGTTCTGGCGCTTTCGTGGTTCGCAGCTGTTCTTCGGTCTGCTGCTGTTCGGCTGCTTCCTGCCGTTCCAGACCGTACTGCTGCCGGCCTCGTTCACCCTCGGCAAGATGGGCCTGGCGAGCACCACCACCGGCCTGGTCTTCGTGCACGTGGTCTATGGTCTGGCGTTCACCACGCTGTTCTTCCGCAACTACTACGTGAGCATTCCCGATGCGCTGATCAAGGCTGCACGGCTGGATGGCGCGGGTTTCTTTACGATCTTCCGGCAGATCATTCTGCCGATGTCGACCCCGATCATCATGGTCTGCCTGATCTGGCAATTCACCCAGATCTGGAACGACTTCCTGTTCGGTGTGGTGTTCTCCAGCGGTGATTCGCAACCGATCACGGTGGCGCTGAACAACCTGGTCAACACCAGCACCGGGGCCAAGGAATACAACGTTGATATGGCAGCGGCGATGATCGCCGGGCTGCCGACCCTGCTGGTCTATGTGGTCGCAGGCAAGTATTTCGTGCGCGGGCTGACGGCCGGCGCAGTCAAGGGGTAATCATGGCAACGCTCGAACTTCGCAACGTCAACAAGACCTACGGTGCCGGCCTGCCGGATACCCTGAAGAACATCGAACTGTCGATCAAGGACGGTGAGTTCCTGATCCTGGTCGGCCCGTCGGGCTGCGGCAAG
Source organism: Pseudomonas sp. Y5-11 (assembly GCF_022368695.1). NCBI lineage: Bacteria > Pseudomonadati > Pseudomonadota > Gammaproteobacteria > Pseudomonadales > Pseudomonadaceae > Pseudomonas > Pseudomonas sp. Y5-11. The sequence goes on along the minus strand of NZ_CP058974.1, from coordinate 5,653,462 downwards.
TCGACCCTGATGAACTGCATCGCGGGCCTGGAGACCATCACCGGTGGCGCGATCATGATCGGCGACCAGGACGTCAGCGGCATGAGCCCGAAGGATCGCGACATCGCCATGGTGTTCCAGTCCTACGCGCTGTACCCGACCATGAGCGTGCGCGAGAACATCGAGTTCGGTCTGAAAATTCGCAAGATGAGCCAGTCGGCGATCGATGAAGAAGTCGCCCGCGTGGCCAAGCTGCTGCAGATCGAACACCTGCTCAACCGCAAGCCGGGCCAGCTCTCCGGTGGTCAGCAACAGCGTGTGGCGATGGGCCGTGCGTTGGCGCGTCGGCCGAAGATCTATCTGTTCGACGAACCGCTGTCGAACCTCGACGCCAAGCTGCGCGTCGAGATGCGCACCGAAATGAAACTGATGCACCAGCGTCTGAAAACCACCACCGTTTACGTGACCCACGACCAGATCGAAGCGATGACCCTGGGCGACAAGGTTGCGGTGATGAAGGACGGGATCATTCAGCAGTTCGGCACGCCGAAAGAGATCTACAACGCCCCGGCCAACCTGTTCGTCGCGAGCTTCATCGGTTCGCCGCCGATGAACTTCATCCCGCTGCGTCTGCAACGCAAGGACGGTCGCCTGCTGGCGCTGCTCGACAGCGGCCAGGCCCGTTGCGAACTGCCAATGAGCATGCAGGACGCAGGGCTTGAAGATCGCGAAGTGATCCTCGGCCTGCGCCCGGAACAGATTGTCCTGGCGAACGGCGAGGGCAATGGCCTGCCGAGCATCAAGGCCGAAGTGCAGGTTACCGAGCCGACCGGTCCGGACACCCTGGTGTTCGTCAACCTGAACGAAACCAAGGTCTGCTGCCGCCTGGCACCGGACGTGGCGCCGCAGGTGGGCGAAACCCTGACCCTGCAATTCGATCCGTCGAAAGTGTTGTTGTTCGATGCCAAGACTGGCGAGCGTCTGGGCGTTGCGGGCCAGGCGCAGACCGAGGCGCGGTCGGCGAACGTCGCGCAATTCAAAGGCCGGTAAAAGATCCGTGCAGGAATAAGGTTCATGTGGGAGCTGGCTTGCCAGCGAAGGGGCCGGCACATCCAGCATGGATGTCGCCTGAATCACCGCCATCGCTGGCAAGCCAGCTCCCACAGGGATCGGATTCCAATCAGGAGCACGCGCTGGATTGCCTGTAATCCAGTGCAATTTATGTAAACCGCGTTGGAAAAAAACAGTTAATAACAATAAAGACGAGGATGTAGGGATGAAAAAGAAACACGTCAATGCCCGGTTGATCTGCCAAGTGTCAGCCGCGGCGGCATTGGTGCTGGCCGGCAATGCAATGGCTGCGGATGCGTTCAGCTCCGATTCGAAATGGATGACGGGCGACTGGGGTGGCGAGCGGACCAAGCTGATCGAGCAGGGTATCGACATCAAGGCTGACTACGTTGGGGAAATGGGCGCCAACCTGCATGGCGGCTACAACGACGACAAGACCGGTCGCTACAGCGATCAGTTCGGTCTGGGCGTGGCGCTGGACCTGCAAAAACTCTGGGGCTGGGACAACACTCAGGCCAAGATCCAGTTGACCAACCGTAACGGTCAGAACATCTCCAACGATCGTATTGGCGATCCGCGTGCCGGCACTCTGTCGTCTTCGCAGGAAGTCTACGGCCGTGGCCACATGGTGCGTCTGACCCAGTTGTGGATTCAGCACCAGTTCTTCGACAACAAACTCGACGTCAAGGCCGGTTACTTCGGTGAGGGCGAAGACTTCAACACCTTCCCGTGCGACTTCCAGAACCTGGCGTTCTGCGGCTCGCAAGTGGGTAACTGGGCGACCAACATCTGGTACAACTGGCCGGTCAGCCAGGCCGCGATCCGCGTGAAGTACAACATCAACGACGAGCTCTACGCGCAGATCGGTGCGTACAACCAGAACCCGTCGCAGCTGGAACACGGTAACGGCTTCAAGCTCAGCGGCAGCGGCACCAAAGGGACTGTTCTGCCAGTCGAACTGGTCTGGTCGCCGAAGGTCAACAGCCTGCCGGGCGAATACCGCGTCGGTTACTACAAGAGTACCGCTGATGCCAGCGACGTCCGCGAAGACGTCAACGGTTTCGACGCGGCAACCACTGGTGACGCGTACAAAACCCACAGCAGCAAACACGGTTACTGGTTCGTCGCGCAGCAGCAACTCACCAGCCACAACGGTGATGCCAGCCGCGGTCTGAACATCGCTGCCAACGCGACCTTCCACGACAAGGACACCAACTTCATCGATAACTACCAGTCGGTGATGTTTGTCTACAAAGGCCCGTTCGACGCCCGTCCGAAGGATGACGTCGGCATTGGCGCGGCGCGTATCCACGTCAACGATGACGTGAAGAAAAACGCCGAACTGCTGAATGCCTCCAACGGTGTCTCGGATTACGACAATCCGGTGTTCTCGCCGATTCGTGAAACCGAATACAACTACGAGATCAACTACGGCTTCCACGTCACCAACTGGCTGACCGTGCGTCCTAACCTGCAGTACATCACTCACCCGGGCGGTGTTGATGCCGTGGACAACGCTTTGGTCGCTGGCCTGAAAATTCAGTCTACGTTCTGACGCGTCTGCGATAAGCTCCTCTCCATGTGCGCATATTTGCGGACAGCCCAGGCTGTCCGCTTTTTTTTGCGATAGACGTCCGATGATATACCTGTGGCGAGGGGATTTATCCCCGATGGGTTGCGAAGCGACCCCAGAACTGCAACCGTTTTCACCCTGACATACCGTATGCAATTGGTTCAGGGCCGCTCCGCGCCCCATCGGGGATAAATCCCCTCGCCACAGTGTTCACTCTCACTGGGCACAAAGGTAATTGAGTACCCCCATGATTTTCAGGACCGTGGCCAATGCATGAGCATCCGCTGCAACGCTTCTTCAAATCCCTGCGCGAACGACCGGTGTTTGCCTGGGAGCGCTATCAGATGCGCGATGTGCTGGTGATCGACCATCCGCTGTGTCAGGCGGTGTTCAGTCGGCAGGGTGCGCAGTTGCTGCACTTTCAGCCGCGTGGACAGAAACCGTGGTTATGGTGCGCGGCGAAGTGGCCGCACGTGGGCGCCATTCGCGGTGGTGTGCCGGTGTGCTGGCCGTGGTATGGCCGCCATCCGAGCGAAAACGCGTGGCCGTCCCATGGCTGGGCGCGACTGCTCGACTGGAAATTGCTCGACAGCAGCAGCGCCGAGGATGGCGTGCGCCTGCATTGGCAATTGCAGTTGTGCGATTGGCAGGTCGACCTGCATGCGCATCTGGGTGAACGCATGGAATTACGCCTGAGCACCGAGCATCAGGACGACATGCCGTGCCAGTTGAGCCAGGCTTTGCATGCTTACTGGCGTATTGGTGACGTGGGTGAGATAGCGCTGTCTGGCCTCGAAGGTGCGCAGGGTTATGACCAGTTGAGGCGCCAGTCCTGCCAGCAGGAAGGCGAATTGCGCGTGGAGGGCGGTTGTCAGCGGGTGTTCCAGCACGACGGCGAATTGCAGCTCAAGGATCACGCCTGGCAGCGCGAATTGTGCATCGATACCGGTGACAGCGGCGACACCGTGGTCTGGCATCCTGGCTCGCGACCATTGCTGGGTGTGAGCTGGGATGAAGTAACGGAGTTTGTCTGTGTTGAAGCGGCGGCGGGCGGCACCGACAGCCTGCATCTGGCGCCGGGGGAGAAGGCGCATCTGAGCTTGCAGGCGTGGGCTGCTGCCTGAGTTTGTACGGTGGCTGCTGGCCCCATCGCTGGCAAGCCAGCTCCCACAGACTCAGTGGCGGTCATGGATTTTGTGGACGACCCGGACACTGTGGGAGCTGGCTTGCCAGCGATGAGGCCGGATCATTCAATAAAGAATTATCAGGCCTCAGTTGAACTCGTCACCCACCGGATACCGGCTGGCATTCAAGCTCTCCTTGATCTTGCGCAGATGCGGCTGGAAATCCACCCCGCGACGCAGGGTCATGCCGGTCGCCAACACATCCAGCACTGTCAACTGAATGATCCGCGAGGTCATCGGCATATAGATGTCAGTGTCTTCCGGCAGCGGAATATTCAGGCTCAGGGTACTGGCCTTGGCCAGCGGCGAATTCTCCGCGGTCAGGCCCAGCACCGAAGCGCCGTTCTCCCGGGCGATGCGCGCCACTTCCACCAGTTCGCGGGTGCGCCCGGTGTAGGAAATGATCACGAACAGCTCGCCAGTGTGCGCCACCGACGCAATCATCCGCTGCATCAGCACATCGGCATGGGCGGTGACGGCGAGGTTGAAACGGAAGAATTTGTGCTGCGCATCCAAAGCCACAGGCGCTGACGCACCGAGGCCGAAAAAGTGGATTTGCCGCGCCTGGATCAACAGGTCGACGGCGCGGCTGATCAGGTTCGGATCGAGCGCCTGGCAAGCGCTGTCCAGCGAGGCAATGGCGCTGCCGAAAATCTTTTGCGTGTACGCCTCGGGATTGTCATCGGCCTCCACCGCGCGGCTGACATACGCCGCGCCACTGGCCAGGCTCTGCGCCAGTTGTAACTTGAGTTCAGGGTAGCCGCTGACACCGAACGAACGGCAGAAACGGTTGACCGTCGGCTCGCTCACCGACGCGGCCTGGGCGAGGGCGGCGATGCTGAAGCGGGTGGCCTGCTGCGGGTTGAGCAGGATCACCTCGGCGACTTTGCGTTCGGCCTTGTTCAGCTCTTCAAGGCGACTCTGGATCTGTTCCAGTAAATTTCGCACGCGGTCCATATGGAATTCCTAATTCACCTGCGCAAAGGTGCGCCGGGCTATGCAAATTGGGCCTTTGATGTGGCCCGTGACGGTGGCCTATCCTACTGATGGCTCCGACCGACCACCACTCGGAATCTGTATTTTGCGAAAATGTTGTGGTTATTACTACATTTTCCCTTGAGTGATGCCTTGAAAAAAGGTATTTGTAGCTTAACTTGATAAAAGAACAAACATCATGCCTTCGATTACGGTTGAACCGTGCAACTTTGCCTTGTTCGGCGCTCTGGGCGATCTGGCCCTGCGCAAGCTGTTTCCTGCCCTTTATCACCTCGATGGCGCCGACCTGTTGCACGAGAACACGCGCATTATCGCGCTGGCCCGTGAACCCGGCTCCGAGCAGCAGCACCTGGCGTTTATCGCCGCCGAATTGCGCCGTTACGTCGGCAAAGAGCTGGACGAGGCGGTGGCCGAGCGCTTTCTCGCGCGGCTGAGCTATCTGCACGTCGACTTCCTCAAGGCTGAAGACTATGTGGCGCTGGCCGAAGCGGCCGGCAGCGCGCAACGCATGATTGCCTACTTCGCCACACCGGCAGCGGTGTACGGCGCGATCTGCGAGAACCTGGCGAAAGTCGGTCTGGCAGAAAACACCCGCGTGGTCCTGGAAAAGCCGATCGGCTCCGATCTGGAATCCTCACGCAAGGTGAACGACGCCGTGGCGCAGTTCTTCCCGGAGAACCGCACCTATCGCATCGACCACTACCTGGGCAAAGAGACCGTCCAGAACCTGATCGCCCTGCGTTTCGCCAACAGCCTGTTCGAAACCCAGTGGAACCAGAATTACATCTCCCACGTGGAAATCACCGTGGCCGAGAAGGTCGGCATCGAAGGCCGCTGGGGCTACTTCGACAAGGCCGGCCAGCTGCGCGACATGATCCAGAATCACCTGTTGCAGCTGCTGTGCCTGATCGCCATGGACCCGCCGGCGGACCTGTCCGCCGACAGCATCCGTGACGAAAAGGTAAAGGTACTCAAGGCCCTGGCGCCAATCAGCCCGGAAGGCCTGACCACGCAAGTGGTGCGCGGTCAGTACATCGCCGGGCACAGCGAAGGCAAGTCCGTGCCGGGCTACCTCGAAGAACCGAATTCCAATACCCAGAGCGACACCGAAACCTTCGTTGCCCTGCGTGCCGACATCCGCAACTGGCGCTGGGCCGGCGTGCCGTTCTACTTGCGGACCGGCAAGCGCATGCCGCAGAAGCTGTCGCAGATCGTCATCCACTTCAAGGAACCGTCGCACTACATCTTTGCGCCGGAACAGCGCCTGCAAATCAGCAACAAACTGATCATCCGTCTGCAACCGGACGAAGGCATTTCCTTGCGTGTGATGACCAAGGAGCAAGGCCTGGACAAGGGCATGCAATTGCGTAGCGGCCCGCTGCAACTGAATTTCTCCGACACCTGGCGCAGTGCACGGATCCCCGATGCCTACGAGCGGTTGTTGCTGGAAGTGATGAACGGCAATCAGAACCTGTTTGTCCGTAAAGATGAAATCGAAGCCGCGTGGAAGTGGTGTGACCAGTTGATCGCCGGCTGGAAAAAATCCGGTGACGCGCCCAAGCCGTATGCGGCCGGGTCGTGGGGGCCGATGAGCTCGATTGCACTGATCACGCGGGACGGGAGGTCGTGGTATGGCGATATCTGATGTGAAACTGCCTGCGGGCGTCCACGCGCACCAGTTCAAGAGTCCGGTGCTGTTGGCCGAAGGTCTGGCGCTGAATGTTGCCAAGCAACTGAGCGATGCCATTTCGGCACGCGGCAACGCGGTGCTGGTGGTTTCTGGCGGTCGCAGCCCGGTGGCGTTTTTCCAGCACCTGGCCAAGCAGGAGCTGGACTGGTCGAAGGTCGTCGTGACCCTCGCCGACGAGCGCTGGGTACCGGTCGAACACGCCGACAGCAACGCCGGTCTGCTCAAGCAGTACCTGCTCAAGGGCCCGGCCGCCAAGGCGCAGTTCCTGAGCCTCTACAGCGCGGCGGCGAACGTCGAGCAGGCTGCGGAGCAGGCCGACCGCTTGCTTGCCGAATTGCCGCCGATTGACGTGCTGGTGCTGGGCATGGGCGATGACGGTCACACCGCGTCGCTGTTTCCCGACAGCCCGAACCTGAATGAAGCCTTGCAGGTTGACGGCAGCCGTCGCTGCTGGCCGATGCTGGCGCCGAGCGTACCGCGTCAACGCCTGACCATGAGCCGCTCACTGCTGGCTTCGGCGAAGCACAAGATTCTGTCGATTTCCGGTCAATCGAAACTGACCACACTGAATGCCGCACTGGCATCCGACGACGTCGCGGCCATGCCGGTGCGCGCGTTTCTGCAACCTACGTTAGAGATCTACTGGTGCCCATGAGCCAAGGAACAGCCGCTATGACAACCCCATCCCCGACCGTTTCCATGGCGGACAAAGTTGCCCTGATCGACAGCCTCTGCGCCAAGGCGCGGATCCTGCCGGTGATCACCATTGCCCGTGAACAGGATGTGCTGCCGCTGGCCGACGCCCTGGCCGCGGGTGGTCTGACGGCGCTGGAAGTGACCCTGCGTTCGCAGTTCGGCCTCAAGGCGATCCAGATCCTGCGTGAGCAGCGTCCGGAACTGGTGACCGGTGCCGGCACCGTGCTCGACCGCAACATGCTTGCGGCGGCTGAAGCGGCGGGTTCGCAGTTCATCGTCACCCCGGGTATCACCCGTGACCTGCTCGAAGCCAGCGTCGACAGCCCGATTCCGCTGCTGCCAGGCATCAGCAACGCCTCCGGCATCATGGAAGGCTATGGCCTGGGCTATCGCCGCTTCAAGCTGTTCCCGGCGGAAGTCAGCGGTGGCGTGGCGGCGATCAAGGCCCTCGGCGGCCCGTTCGGTGAAGTGAAATTCTGCCCGACCGGTGGCGTCGGCCCGGCCAATATCAAGAGCTACATGGCACTGAAAAACGTCATGTGCGTGGGCGGCAGCTGGATGCTCGATCCGGAGTGGATCAAGAACGGCGACTGGGCGCGCATTCAGGAATGCACCGCCGAGGCCCTGGCACTGCTGGACTAAACGTTTTACCTGACACTTCGTTGTGTGTTCTACGGCTTTACGGTGCGCTTGGTCGGTGCACCGTTTTTTTTGCCCGAAGAAAATCCAACCCCTGTAGGAGCTGCCGCAGGCTGCGATCTTTTGATCTTGATTTAAAAAACAACATCAAAAGATCGCAGCCTGCGGCAGCTCCTACAGTGGGGGCGTGCGGGATCACCGTTACGCTGCGATACATAGTTACCGCACCGAGAGCGGCGTGCGCCGTTAATCTGCGTTCATCTTATGGAAGAGAGAACGTGTCATGGAACGAGACATTTCAGCCGCAACACCCCAACCGGTGTATCAACTGGCGCCCGAGCAGATCGCCGGGCCGTATTTCCGCAATCCCAAATTACTGCGACGCAATATCAGCGAGGGCGCCGAGGGCCTGCCACTGCTGCTGCGCCTGACGATCGTCGACGCGATGACCGGCGAGCCGGTGAGCGGCGCGCTGGTGGATATCTGGCACTGCAATGCGCGGGGCGCCTATTCGGGGTGGAGCCGGATCAATCCGGATCGGGAGGTCGACACCGATGCCATCGGCTCGATCCCGCGTACCGATGATGACACCTACCTGCGCGGCAGCCAGTTCTGTGATCAGCAGGGGCGGGCGCGCTTCACCACCATCTATCCGGGTTTCTACGCCGGTCGGGCGCTGCACATTCATGTGGCCGTGCGCATGGTTACCGGCCGTGAATATCTGGATGAGCGCAACGTGGCCTGGGTCGGTCAGCTGTATTTTCCCGAGGTGGTGTCACGCGCCGTGCTCAATGCCCGGGACTATCGCGGGCGGGCCTCTGCACCGTTGAACAACGCCGAGGACAGCTACTACGCCAACATGGGCGGCGAGGGCTCAACCTTGACGGTGTGGCCGATCGGCCGCGACTCTCACGAGGACGGTTTCTTCGGCCAGCTGACCATTGGCATCGACACCTTTGCCGCCTCGTCGCAGATCAAGCCCGAGGACTTCGACAAGTACACCGTGTGAACGGATCAGCGCAGCTCGTTGAGTGCACGGGTCAGCAACTGCATGTCGTCCGCAGTAGTGGTCAGCCCCGGAGTGATGCGAATGCTCGGCCCGCTCGCTGCGCCGTTGCGCACCACGGTGAACAGGTTGTACTCGTTGAGCAGACGCTCGACCATTGCCTGTTGATCGGCGTGACGAGTGAAACGCATCGAGGTGATGCCGCAATACAAGCGCGGATCGTCCGGAGTCATCACTTCGATCCCCGGCAAGTGGCGCACGGCGCTGACCCACAGGTTGCGCAGGTAATTCAGTCGCGCGCCCTTGGCTGCTGCGCCGCCGAGCGAACGATGCTCCTCGAGCGCCAGCGGCAGGGACATCAACGCCGGAATGTTCGGTGTGCTGTACGGCGTGCGCGCGCGGATGTCGCTGGCTGGAAAATGCATTTCGCCCATGTCCGGATCAATGTCGGCAAGGCGCTGCGGAGCGATGTACAGAAAACCCAGAGTCAGCGGTGCGCCAATCCATTTGTGCAGATTGAAGCCAGCGAACGAAATGCCCAAGGCTTCAAGGTTGAACTCTATCTGGCCAAGGGCGTGGGCGCCGTCGAGGATGATGTCTACGTCATGTTGTTTCGCCAGCGCAGCGATGGCCTGCACCGGCATCACCAGCCCCGTGCGATGAGTCACGTGGGTCAGGGCCATCAGCTTGAGTTTTGGATAGCGGACGAAGGCTTCACGATAGGTATCCAGCAGGCTGTCGAAAGTGGCCGGATGGGTGTGGCTGATCTCGATCACCTCCACACCGCGATGGCGCGCCAGCCAGCGCATGGCGCCTTTGACCGTGTCGTATTCCAGGTCGCAGATCAGCACCTGATCGCCCGGCTGCAGGCGATTGTAATTGCGGATCAGCGACTGCAGCGCATCACTGGCGTTGCGGGTGAAGGCGATGCTCTGCGCGCGCACGCCGATCGTCTCGGCCAGTTGCGCGCGGATGTCGAGGCTGTCGTGCTGTTCGAAACGCTGGCGCACATACACCGAGTTGCGGGTGTTGATCAGCTCGATGTTGCGCTGGTAGTCCTCGATCACCGTGCGCGACATGCGTCCGAAGTAGCCGTTTTCCAGGTTCAGCGGGCCGGTTTGTGCTTCGTAGCGATCGGCGAAGGTTTGCCAGAATGCTTCGTCACGGGCGCGGCGGGTGTTGTCAGGCATGGTCGACTCGGCTCAGGGGGAGGGCGCTTCAGTGGCGCGGGGCGGGTTTGCCGTGTTTGGCGCGTAGCGGTTCAAGCAGCTCCGACAGACCGTTATGGTCGATTTCCTGCATCAGCGCCAACAGTCCGCCGAGCTCGCCGTGAGGGAAGCCTTCGCGAGCGAACCAGTTCAAATAAGGGCCCGGCAGGTCGGCAATGATCCGGCCCTTGTACTTGCCAAAGGGCATTTCACGGGTGATCAGCAGTTCGAGTTTTTCAGGATTCATCAGGGGCAATCATCTGGCTTCGGAACACTCTGGAAAATACAGGCATTCTGCATGCAGGCCAAATGACAGATCATGCAAATAACCGTGATACAGATAGTTCAAATATCTTTAACTTGTTGAAAAACAAGGATTTATTTTTTATCAGAAAGCTGGCACGCACACTGCAATAACCCTTGCATCTTCAACCAACCGCAAGGAATTGAAAAATGACTGACATGAACAAAGAAGCCATCTCTGTACTCAACGACCTGATCGAAACCAGCAAGGACGGTCAGGAAGGGTTCAAGACTTGCGCCGAAGACATCAAGCATCCAGAACTCAAAGCGCTGTTCGCCAAGCGTTCTGCCGATTGCGCTACTGCCGCTGCCGAACTGCAGGCTACCGTGCGCTCGATGGGCGGTGATCCTGAAACCTCTACCAGCGTCAGCGGTGACCTGCACCGTCGCTGGGTCGACGTCAAAGCCATGTTCACCGGCAAGGACGAAGAGGCTGTACTGAACGAAGCCGAGCGCGGTGAAGACCATGCACTCAAGGCTTATCGTGAAGCCATCGAGAAAATCAACAAGCACAACCTGGTCGGCATCCGTGACCTGGTTGAGCGTCAGTACCACGGCGTGCAACGCAATCACGACCAGGTGAAAGCCCTGCGTAACCAGGCTCGCGCGCGTTCGTAAGCGTTTGCAGGTTATAAAAAACGCCAGCTAGTCTGGCGTTTTTTTTGCGTGAGGGAAAAGCCAAAGATCGCAGCCTGCGGCAGCTCCTACAGGGGATCGCATTCCAGGGCAGGAGCTGCCGAAGGCTGCGATCTTTTCCATCAGCCGATGCTGATCGCCGGCAACGTCGGCAGGGTCACGGTCTGTTGCTTGCGCGGCGCGAGAATCTCGGCCTCGCCATCCACCACCAATTCATCACGCTGATTGAACACGCGAGTGGCGATGCGCACGCGAAACTTCGGCAATTTCTCGAGAATTTCCAGACGCACGGTCAGGGTGTCGCCAATCTTCACCGGCTTCTGAAAGCTCATCTGCTGACCGATGTAGATGGTGCCCGGCCCAGGCAGCTCGCACGCCACGGCCGCGCTGATCAACGCACCACTGAACATGCCATGGGCGATGCGTTCCTTGAACATGCTGGCGGCGGCGAACTCGGCGTCCAGGTGCACCGGGTTGTGGTCGCCGGACATCGCGGCGAACAGCTGAATATCACGTTCTTCCACCGTCTTGCTGTAGCTGGCGGTCTGGCCGACTTCGAGGGCTTCGTAAGGGATGTTGGTAACCTGGGTCATCGGTCTTGATTCCTGTGACGGATTAAAGTGAATCCACAAAAAATTATTCGCTGCGATGGGGGCGGCGATGGCTCAGCGCCTGGTCGATCCAGGCCAGCACATCGGCGATCACTTCGTCGCGATTGGTTTCATTGAACAATTCGTGCCGCGCCTGCGGGTAGATCTTCAGTTGCAGGTTCTGGCTGCCGGCCGAGCGCAACGCTGCGGCCAGATCTGTCAGACGCTTGCCTTCGCTCACCGGATCACATTCACCGCCGATCACCAGCAGCGGCAGGCCCGGGTCGATCTGCGCGAGATTGGACGCTTTGCTGATCTGCTGCAAGCCGCCGAGCAAGTCGATCCACAATTGGTTGGTGCAGCGGAAGCCGCACAATGGGTCGTTGGCATACAGATCGACCTCGACCGGGTCGCGGCTCAGCCAGTCAAACGGGGTACGCGCCGGTTTGAATTTTTTGTTGAACGAGCCGAACGACAACCACTCGATCAACGCACTGCGGCCCTTGCCGCCCTGACGCAGTTTTTCGAAACGGGCGATCTGCCGCGCCGCGCCGTAAAGCGCGACAGGCTGAAAGTTCGAACCGCTGAGAATCGCCCCGTGCAGGCTGGCGCTGTGATGCAGCAGGTAACCCTGAGCGAGGTAGCTGCCCATGCTGTGCCCGAGCAGGATGATCGGTACCTCGGGATGCTGCTGGCCGATGTGCTGATTGAGGCTGGCCAGATCGCCGATCACCTTGCACCAGCCGTCGTCATCGGCGAAATGCCCGAGCGTCCCGTGTTCGGCGGTTTTGCCATGCCCGCGCAAATCCGGGGCGTACACGCCGTAGCCTTGTTCGCAGAATGCATTCGCCAGCCTTTCGTAGCGAGCGCTGTGTTCGGCCATGCCGTGGGCCAGCAGAATGACTGCTTTCAATGGCGCGGCGGGCAGCCACTGGTTGACGAACAGGCGGCTGCGGTCACTCGCGTCCAGCCAGAAGGCACGGTGGATCATGGCAATTCCTTTTTGATCGAGCGGTTACGGCCCGCAGTCGTTGCATTGTATAGCGCGTCCGATCAGCTCACGCCACGGCAGGAAGATTCATACGATCAATGTCGCCATTGCCCTTATTTGCCTCAATGGCCATAACTGCTAGTGTCCGTGAAGCTCCGCTTTTTGCTTTGTGCCCTCAGGGATAAGCGCGAAACCACAGAAAAGCGGCTCCCGGATCGATTCAGGTAAAGAGGACAAGAACAATGCAACCTGATTTCTGGAATGACAAACGCCCCGCCGGCGTACCCCTGGACATCGACATGGGCGAGTTCAAGTCGGTGATCGAGGTGTTTGAGCGTTCCTGCAAGAAATTCGCGGACCGTCCGGCCTTCAGCAATATGGGCGTGACCCTGACCTACGCAGAACTCGAGCGCTACAGCGCGGCGTTCGCCGGTTACCTGCAAGCCCACACCGATCTGGCGCCGGGGGATCGCATCGCGGTGCAGATGCCCAATGTGCTGCAATATCCGATTGCCGTGTTCGGTGCCTTGCGCGCCGGGCTGATTGTGGTCAACACCAACCCGCTGTACACCGCGCGCGAGATGCGCCACCAGTTCAAGGACTCCGGTGCCCGGGCGCTGGTGTACCTGAACATGTTCGGGCAGAAGGTCCAGGAAGTGCTGCCGGACACCGACCTGCAATACCTGATCGAAGCGAAAATGGGCGATCTGATGCCCACCGCCAAGGGCTGGCTGATCAACACCGTGGTCAGCAAAGTGAAGAAAATGGTCCCGGACTATTCGCTGCCGCAGGCCATCTCGTTCAAGAGTGCGCTGCGCCTGGGCCGTGGTTTGGGGATCAAACCGCTGAAAGTCAGCCTCGACGACATCGCCGTGTTGCAATACACCGGTGGCACCACCGGGCTGGCCAAGGGCGCGATGCTGACCCACGGCAACCTCGTGGCGAACATGCAACAAGTGCGTGCCTGTCTCGCCCAGTTGGGGCCTGACGGTCAGCCACTGCTGCGCGAAGGGCAAGAGGTGATGGTGGCGCCGCTGCCGCTGTATCACATCTATGCTTTCACCGCGAACTGCATGTGCATGATGGTTTCCGGCAACCACAACGTGCTGATCACCAATCCGCGAGACATCGCAGGCTTCATCAAGGAACTGAAGAACTGGCGCTTCTCGGCGTTGCTCGGGCTGAACACGTTGTTCGTCGCGCTGATGGATCACCCGGACTTCAAGACCCTGGATTTCTCCAGCCTCAAGCTGACCAACTCCGGCGGTACCGCGCTGGTCAAGGCCACCGCCGAGCGCTGGGAGCAGATCACCGGTTGCCGCATTACTGAAGGTTACGGTCTGACCGAAACCTCGCCGGTGGCCTGCACCAACCCGTATGGCGAAAAGTCGCGCCTGGGCACGGTCGGCCTGCCAGTGCCGGGTACGCTGCTGAAAGTCATTGATGACGAGGGCGTCGAGCAGCCGATGGGCGAGCGCGGCGAGCTGTGTATCAAAGGCCCGCAGATCATGAAAGGCTACTGGCATAAACCCGAGGCCACCGCCGAAGTGCTGGACGCCGAGGGCTGGTTCAAGTCCGGTGATATTGCGGTGATCGACCCGGACGGCTTCGTGCGCATCGTCGACCGCAAGAAGGACATGATCATCGTCTCGGGTTTCAACGTGTACCCCAACGAGATCGAGGACGTGGTGATGGCTCACCCGAAAGTCGCCAACTGCGCGGTGATCGGTGTGCCGGATGAGCGTTCGGGCGAGGCGGTAAAGCTGTTCGTGGTGGCGCGGGAAACCGGGGTCAGCCTCGAAGAGCTCAAGGCGTACTGCAAAGAGAATTTCACGGCTTACAAAGTGCCGAAACACATCGTACTGCGTGAGTCGTTGCCGATGACGCCGGTCGGGAAGATTTTGCGGCGGGAGTTGCGCGATATCGCTTAAAGGGCAGAAACGAAAAGATCGCAGCCTGCGGCAGCTCCTACATGGGAAATGTATTCCCTGTTGGAGCTGCCGCAGGCTGCGATCTTTTGCTTTAAAGGCCCGGAAAACCGGGGCTTTCAGGGTGATATAGGATTTTTGCTCTAAAATGACTGTTAGAAAGTCTTGAGTCATTAAAGTGACCATGGAGGCCGCTTTTGGCTCTAGTCGGCCCTTGGCAAAGCTGCTACTCTCGGCGCGCTTTGTGACTTCTCGGCCTATAGAAAAGCCAGATTCACCAATACAAAACACACACCAATAATAATCGCATCAAATGCGGTGAAGAATTCGCGTTGCTGAGGAGTGGGCTTCCATGATCGAAGACTTTTGGAAGGATAAATACCCGGCTGGAATTGCTGCCGACATCAATCCAGACGAGTACCCGAATATTCAGGCAGTGTTGAAGCAGTCCTGCCAACGCTTCGCCAACAAACCGGCTTTCAGCAACCTGGGCAAGACAATCACCTACGGTGAACTGTACGAATTGTCCGGTGCGTTTGCCGCGTATCTGCAACAGCATACCGACTTGCAGCCCGGTGATCGAATTGCCGTGCAACTGCCCAACGTTCTGCAGTACCCGGTCGCCGTCTTCGGTGCGATCCGCGCCGGGCTGATCGTGGTCAACACCAACCCGCTGTACACCGCGCGGGAAATGGAACACCAATTCAACGACTCCGGCGCCAAGGCCCTGGTGTGTCTGGCCAACATGGCGCACCTGGCGGAAGCCGTGGTGCCGAAAACCGGGGTCAAACACGTCATCGTCACTGAAGTCGCCGACCTGCTGCCGCCGGTCAAGCGCCTGCTGATCAACAGCGTGATCAAGTACGTGAAAAAGATGGTACCGGCCTATCACCTGCCTAAAGCCGTCAAGTTCAATGACGTGCTGAGCAAGGGCCAGGGCCAGCCGGTGACCGAAGCCAACCCGCACAGCAGCGATGTCGCGGTGTTGCAGTACACCGGCGGCACCACCGGCGTGGCCAAGGGCGCGATGCTCACCCATCGCAACCTCGTCGCCAACATGCTGCAGTGCAAGGCGTTGATGGGCTCGAACCTCAACGAAGGTTGCGAGATCCTGATCACCCCGTTGCCGCTGTACCACATCTATGCGTTCACCTTTCATTGCATGGCGATGATGCTGATCGGCAACCACAACATCCTGATCAGCAACCCGCGCGACCTGCCGGCGATGGTCAAGGAACTGTCGAAGTGGAAGTTCAGCGGTTTCGTCGGCCTGAACACGCTGTTCGTGGCGCTGTGCAACAACGAAGGTTTCCGCAAGCTGGATTTCTCCAACCTGAAAGTCACCCTGTCCGGCGGTATGGCCCTGCAACTGGCCGCGGCCGAGCGTTGGAAAGCCGTGACCGGCTGCTCGATCTGCGAAGGTTACGGCATGACCGAAACCAGCCCGGTGGCCACGGTCAACCCGATCCAGAACATCCAGATCGGCACCATCGGCATTCCGGTGCCGTCGACCCTGTGCAAAGTCATCGACGATGCCGGTGTCGAGCAGCCGATGGGCGAAATCGGCGAGCTGTGCGTCAAGGGCCCGCAAGTGATGAAGGGCTACTGGCAGCGTCAGGAAGCCACCGACGAAATCCTCGACAGCGAAGGCTGGCTGAAGACCGGTGACATCGCGCTGATTCAGCCCGATGGCTACATGCGCATTGTCGATCGCAAGAAAGACATGATCCTGGTGTCCGGTTTCAACGTTTACCCGAACGAACTGGAAGACGTGCTGGCAACCTTGCCGGGCGTGTTGCAGTGCGCGGCCATCGGCGTGCCGGACGAGAAATCGGGCGAGGCGATCAAGATCTTCATCGTGGCGAAACCGGGCGTGACCCTGACCAAGGAAACCGTGATGGAACACATGCGCGCCAACGTCACCGGTTACAAGGTGCCGCGTTCGGTGGAATTCCGCGATGCACTGCCGACCACCAACGTCGGCAAGATCCTGCGCCGCGAGCTGCGTGACGAAGAGCTGAAGAAGATCAAGGCGAAGAACGCCGCCTAAAACAGAAAGCCCCGCAAATGCGGGGCTTTTTATTGGGTGACGAGATCCTGTGGTGAGGGGATTCATCCCCGATCGGCAGCGTAGCTGCCGCCAGTTGCTTGAGCGCAAGGATCTGGGGGGCGCTTCGCACCCCATCGGGGATAAATCCCCTCGCTACAGGGGCATCGCGGTTACTGCCGAAACGGCGCGAAATTCACGTTGGTGCCCGCCGGACGCATGTCCTGCAGGTACGAATCCTTGTCTGCACTCAACTCCAGGCTCAACGCCGCCTTGCGTTTGCCTTCGTTGCGAATCACCAGGCCTTCGAGCTTTTCCCGCAGAAACACGGTTGGCACTTTCAGGTGCAGCAGTTCGTCGGTGGCCGGGGTGTGCATCAGCAGGTGAATCCACTCGTACTGGCCGACGGCCAGACGCGATACCGGCAGGTCGAACCACCAGATGTTGCGGTTGCGGTTCAGTTCGGCGAAGTGGCAGTTGTTGGTGCCGAGCACAGCGCCGCCCAGTTCCTGGTTGCGACGGGCAATGGCCTGCTTTTTATCGAGTTTCATAACATTCCTGCGGGGTCTGATCGTTGGCGCAGCGCGCCCATAGCTGCGCATTCTCGGGGCTTGGGGGGCAAACATAAAGCCCAACCTGCATTGCACGACGAAATGAAGGGCAAAAATAAATGAAACTCGTGGCAAACCCGGCCAGTCAATCATTACGTACTGACTTTTCCCCTTCAATGCACCAAGGAGAAACACCATGAGTAGCACTGGCGATAAAGTAAAAGGCATGGCCAACGAAGCTGTCGGCAACGTCAAGCAAGGTGTCGGTAAAGCCACCGACAACAGCAAGCTGCAAGCCGAAGGCAAGCTGCAAGAGAAAAAAGGCGAAGCCCAGCAAGCTGTCGGCAAAGCCAAAGACGCCATCAAGAAAGGTGTCGACAAGGCGTAATTCCCGCCTTGAACGAAACACACGAACGGCCATCCAAGGATGGCCGTTTTTGTGTCAAAACCCGACGGTCATCCACGAAGGTCGCCAAGTAGGCTACCGTGATGTAAAAAACGGCCCCTGAGTCGCCAAGACTTCAACCTGTAATGCGGCGAAAGGAGACGCGAATGATTTTTCCGGACATGAAAGGTCTGCCCCTGCATCGAGTGATGGTGCGCACGGTCACTGAATTCGTCGACGACGAAATGTCGACTTACGCCTCGGCACTGGCCTACCAGATGCTGTTCTCGCTGTTCCCGTTCATTCTGTTTTTGATCGCCTTGATCGGTTTCCTGCACCTGCCGGACTTCTTCAGCTGGCTGCGTCTGCAGTCGGAACTGGTATTGCCGCCGCAGGCACTGGAACAGGTCAACCCGGTGATCGATCAGTTGCAGCAGTCCAAGGGCGGCTTGCTCTCGGTGGGTATCGTCATCGCCCTGTACACCGCGTCGGCCGGTGTGCGCCTGATGATGAGCGCGATGAATGCCGCGTATGACGTGGTCGAGGGACGGCCGATCTGGAAACGCTTTCCACTGTCGATTGTCTACACCGTGGGCATTGCCGGCATGCTGCTGGTCGCCGCCGCGCTGATGGTGCTCGGGCCGCAAGTGATGGGCTGGATTGCCGCGCAGGTAGGGCTGGAAGACTTCATCGTCACGGTCTGGACGATTGCGCGCTGGCCGGTGATCGTGATTCTGATGATGGTCGCGGTGGCGCTGATCTACTACGTGATGCCCGACGTCAAACAGGAATTCCGTTTCATCACCCCCGGCTCGGTGCTGGCCGTGGTGGTGTGGATCATCGCCTCGCTGGGCTTTGCGTTCTACGTCAAAACCTTCGCCAACTACAACGCGATGTATGGCAGCATCGGGGCGATCATCGTGCTCTTGCTGTATTTCTACATTTCCTCGGCGGTGCTGCTGCTCGGCGCGGAGATGAATGCGGTGATCGAACACATGTCCAGCGAGGGCAAGGACGCGGGCGAGAAAGTCCCCGGGGAACTCGATGTACATCCCAAACAACACGTCTCGGGCCTGGGGCGCGATCATTCGCTCAAGCCTGACACTGACGAAGCCTGATCATGATTCGTGAAATCCTCAAAATGGGCGACGAACGCCTGCTGCGCATCGCCCCGCCAGTGCCGCCGGAGATGTTCGACAGCCCCGAGCTGTGGCAACTGATCGATGACATGTTCCAGACCATGGAAAGCGTCGGCGGAGTTGGCCTGGCCGCGCCGCAGATCGGCGTCGATCTGCAATTGGTGATCTTCGGTTTCGAGCACAGCGAACGCTACCCGGACGCCGAAGCGGTGCCGCAGACAATCCTGATCAATCCGCTGATCACGCCGTTGAGTCCGCTGACCGAGGAGGGTTTCGAAGGCTGCCTGTCGGTGCCCGGCCTGCGTGGCGCGGTGGATCGTTATCAGCAGATCCGCTACGAAGGTTTTGATCCCAAGGGCGAGCCGATCGTGCGCGTGGCCTCGGGTTTTCATGCGCGGGTGGTGCAGCACGAATGCGATCACCTGATCGGCCGTCTGTATCCTTCGCGGATTACTGATTTCAGCAAGTTCGGCTTTACCGAAGTGATGTTCCCGGATCTTGATCCGAGCGCAGACGATTAAGCAAAAATCAAAAGATCGCAGCCTTCGGCAGCTCCTGCACCAATCCCTGTAGGAGCTGCCGCAGGCTGCGATCTTTTGATCTTCAAACAAGCCCCATCGCAATCATCGGCTTGCTCCGCGCATACCGGCTCAACCGTTCGGCCAATGCATAGGGCAGGGCAGGATCGAAGCTGAAGCCACGCCGCTCGTAAAACCCGCGCAAATCCGGATGGCAGAACAGCCATACCGGTTCCTGCACATCCTTCACCGCCGCCGCGATCAACTGCCCGGCAATCCCTTGCGCACGGCAATCCGGATCGACAAACAGCCCGGTCAACCAATACCCGCCCGCCACCGGCCGCAAGCACAACGCGGCGACGATGTCCTCGCGACGGGCCACCCACAGTTGCGCGTCGCGCACTGCTTTCATCGACGATTGGTGGCGGCGGTAAAACTTGTTCATCAACGGCCACAAAGGCTCGTCGAGCAGGCTGTACTGGGTATCGGACATGGGATCGGACTGACGGCGGGCAAAGCGCCGATTATAAAAGAACGCGCGACGCGCGATAGGTGTATACCTGAGCCTACATCCCTGTGAATGGAGTACGCATCATGTCCAAAGGTATGGATTCAAAGAAAGCTGCGAAGAAGAAACCGGCCAAGACGGCGATTGAAAAGCGTGCAGAGAAAAAAGCCAAGAAGGTCGATATTTTCGGTCATTGATCACGTCCCTCGGGAGTCCGTCCTCCGGGCTCCCGCCTCAGCGCAAAAATAATCTGCAAGATTGCCCGGCATCGTTGCACAGAAGGGGAAGATTCCCGTTCCGAGCCTCGCCATGCCGAATTACTTCGACGCCGACCATCGCCAGCAAATCGAAACCCTGCGCCAGCGCTTCACCGCCCGCACCGAATGGCCGACATGGCTGCTGCTGATCGGCGTGTATGGCGGCTGGTTCGCGATCATCCTCAACAGCGCATGGCTGGGGCGCGGCCTGAGCACATTGCTGCTGATTCCGCTGCTGGTGCTGTGGCTGTCAGTACAGCATGAGTTGCTGCATGGGCATCCGACCCGCTCGGTGCTTTTCAATAAAATCCTCGGTTATGCACCCTTTGCGGTGTGGTACCCGTACACCTTGTACCGCGACAGCCATCTGTTGCATCACCGCGATGAACACCTCACAGTGCCCGGTGTCGATCCGGAAAGCCGTTATCTGACGGCGGTGCGTTGGCAGGGCAGTTCCTTGTTCGAACGCGGCCTGCACTGGCTGAACAAAACCGTGCTCGGGCGGTTCGCGATTGGCGCGCCGCTGGCCTTGCTGGCACTGGCCGCGGAAGAACTGCAACGCCTGAAAAACCGCGAGCGGCAAGCCTGGCAAATGTGGCTGACCCACGGTGCGTTCACCGTGTTGATGCTGCGGTTTGTCGCGCGCTTCAGCGTGTTGCCGGTCTGGCATTACCTGTTGCTGATCAGCGTACCGGCGCTGTCGATTGCGATGATCCGCTCCTACTATGAACACCGCCCGCACGCACAGCCGGAGCAACGCACCGTGCTCAACGAGGCCGGCTGGCCATGGCGCTGGCTGTTTCTGAATCTGAATTTTCATCTGGTGCATCACGACCTGCCGGGGCTGGCGTGGTACGACTTGCCCCAGGCTTACCGTATGCGCCGCGAGCAATGGGTCGCGCGTAGCGGCGGATTTCTGGTGCAGGGTTATGGGCAGTTGTGGTGGCGCCACGGGTTCAAGCCGATCGACAGTCCCGAGCATCCCTTTCACTGACCCCAGGACCACCACAGGTAAGTATTTGCAGGGAAATAATGTGTATGACCCAACATCACGTTGAACTGCTGATGTACACCGCCCCCGAGCCCATTCGTGCGGCCAACGAGCGCTGGATTTCACGCATCCTCAAACACCTCGGCCACTCCCGCCTGAACGCCGCCAGCCTGTCGCTGCCCGAACTGTGGTTGTCGCCCGATCTGCTACTGACGCAAACCTGCGGCTACCCGTTGATGACCTTGCTGCGCGATCAGGTGCGCATCGTCGGTCGCCCGCGCTACGAATTGCCCGACGCCAGCGCCGGCAATCACTGCAGCCTGATTCTCAGCCGTGCAGACGATGCGCGCAAAACCCTGGCGGATTTTCGTGGCAGTCGCGGGGTGATCAACAGCGAAGACTCCAACAGTGGCATGAATCTGTTGCGCCAGCGCCTGGCGCCGCTACACCTTGACGGGCAGTTCTTCGCCAAGGTCGGCATCAGTGGCGCGCACCGCGAGAGTCTGCGCTGGCTGCGTGAAGAACGCGCCGATATGGCGGCCATCGACAGCGTGACCTATGCCTGCCTTGCGCAATACGCACCCGAGGAGGTCAACGGATTGCGGGTGGTGGCGCGCAGTGCGTTCAGTCCGACGTTGCCGTTTATCACCGCCGTATCGACTACGGATAGACAGATCGAGCACTTGCGCGAGGTGATGAATCAGACGCTGCTTGAGTTGCCGGATGTGGCGCAGGTCCTTGGATTGCCTGAGGTTCTGGCAGCCAGTGAAAGCGATTATCAGGTTGTGCTCGACTATCAGCGTGAGGCTGAAGAGTTGGGCTATGGCCGCTTGCGCTAAAGATCGCAGCCTTCGGCAGCTCCTACAGGTTGAACGCATTTCAAATGCAGGCGCTGCCGAAGGCTGCGCTCTTTTGCTTTTATATCTCCAAAAGGAATATAAAAATGAAATATAAATATTATTAATGCATAAGGCGCCTTGCTAGGATCGCGCCACCGGATCACCGGACATCCAGCGACCCCTTGCCCAGGAGCCCTTATGTCCGGCGCCGATACCGTTCACCACAATCATCTCGACGTGTTGTTCCGCGCCCACTATCGCTGGCTATGCACGTACTTGCGCCGGCAGCTGCACGCCGCCGAAAACGCGGAAGACATCGCTGCCGAAACCTTCGCGCAATTGCTTCAGGCGCCCAGTGTCACGGCGATTCGTGAACCCCGCGCCATGCTCACCACGATTGCCCAGCGCCTGCTTTATCAGCGTTGGCGCCGCGCGGACCTGGAGCGCCGGCATGCGCAGCAGATCGAGGTCGAGGTCGCCACTTCGCCTGAAGACCTCGCACACCTGAGCCAGACCCTCAAGCGCCTCGACCGCAGCCTGCAACGCCTGCCCGGCAAAGTCCGTTCGACCTTTTTGCTGGCACGGATCGATGGCCTGACTTACCCGCAAATCGCCGCCGAACTGGGCATTTCCCAGCGTTCGGTCAGCGCTTACATGAGCCGTTCCCAGGCCCTGTGCGACCGCCACAGCGCCAACCCAATCCTGACAAACAAGAGGTCCGCATGAGATCGATCAAAACCCTGCTCGGCCGTTCGTTGCTGGCGCTGAGCCTGAGCGTCGGCGCTGTTTCGGCGGCGGAGAAATCCGCGCCGATCCACTTCGGTGACATCACCTGGGAAAGCGGCAGTTTCATCACCGAAGTGCTACGCCTGATCGTCGAGAAAGGCTACGGCTACCCGACCGATACGCTGCCGGGGAGCACCGTCAGCCTGGAGGCGGCGCTGGCAAAAAACGACATTCAAGTGATCGGCGAGGAATGGGCCGGGCGCAGTCCGGCGTGGGTCAAGGCTGCCAATGAAGGCAAGGTGTTCGGCCTTGGGGACACGGTCAAGGGCGCAACCGAGGGCTGGTGGGTGCCGGAATACGTGATCAAGGGCGACCCCGAGCGCGGTATCAAAGCGTTGGCCCCGGAGCTGAAATCGGTGGCTGACCTGCCGCGCTACAAGGACGTGTTCCGCGACCCGGAAGACCCGCGCCGTGGACGCTTTCTCAACAGCCCGACCGGCTGGACCTCGGAGATCGTCAACAGCCAGAAGCTCAAGGCCTATGCGCTGACCGACAGCTACGTCAACTTCCGCACCGGCTCCGGCGCGGCGCTGGATGCCGAGGTGGCATCATCGATCAAACGCGGCAAACCGGTGCTGTTCTATTACTGGTCGCCGACGCCGCTGCTCGGTCGCTTCAAACTGGTAAAACTCGAAGAGCCGCCGTTCGATGCCGAGGCCTGGAAAACCCTGGCCGATGCCAACAACCCGAATCCCAAGGGCACCCGCTCGATGCCGGCCAGCCTGGCGATTGGCGTGTCGGCGCCGTTCAAGGCGCAATACCCGGAACTGGTGGCGTTCTTCGAGAAAGTCGATTTGCCAATTGATCTGCTGAACCAGACGCTGGCCGGAATGAGCGAAAAGCGCCAGCCACCGCGGCAGGTCGCCGAAGCGTTTTTGCGTGATCAGCCGCAGGTGTGGCAGGCGTGGGTACCGGGGGAGGTGGCGAGCAAGGTGACGGCGGGACTTTGAGTTTCAACTGTTTGATCGGTGGCGTTTGAGCTACCGCCTTCGCGAGCAAGCTCGCTCCCACACTGGGTCCATGGCTTGTCCGAATCCAGTGTGGGAGCGAGCTTGCTCGCGAATGATCTGCAGACTTACACCGCTTCCGCCGCCAACGCCGCCATCACGGTCGGCCGCTGCTCAATCCGCGCCTGAAACCGCGCCAGCGCCGGCCACTGTGCCAGTTCGATTCCGAACAACCCGGCCCAACGCAGCACCACAAACAACAATGCATCCGCCACGCTGAAGCCGCTCGGCAGCAGATACTCCTGCTGCTCCAGCACCGTGACCAACACGGCGCAGCTTCAGTTCGCGCAACACAATGTGCGGCGCCAGCGAACAGGCTTGCGGGGCGTAATACAGCTTCATCGGCAGCTCTCTGGTGAGGATTTGGCGCCAGTGTCATAGTGCGCCGCACCCTCGGTAAAATTAATCTTTCAGAAAGCAGCCATAAGGACAGCTACTGCCATGATGAACCTGATGCATTGGCGGCTGGTGGTCGCTGTTGCCGATCACGGCAACATCACCCGCGCGGCCGAGCGGGTCGGCATAACGCAGTCCGGCGCGAGCCAGGCCCTGGCGCTGATGGAACAAACCCTCGGCGTGCAACTGTTCAGTCGCGAAAGCCGGCAAACCTTGCCCACCGCCATTGGGCTGCCGGTGATTGAGCAGGCGCGCGTAATGCTCGGCGCGTTGCAAACCATTCGCCAGACCGTCGACAGCGTGCGCCCGATGCTGCGCGGGACGATTCGCCTGGCAAGTTTTCCCATGGTCCTGGCGAGTTTTCTGCCGCCGCTGCTGCGCCAGTTCAATCGCCTGTACCCCGGGATCGAAGTGGTGGCGCTGGAGGTCAGCGATGACGAAGTGGAAACCTTGCTTGCGGCCGGTCTGGTGGATGTCGGTGTGGTGCTCAACCCGGCCCCCGAGCGCAATGCCGGGCCATTGGGCCGTGATGAATGGGTGGCGGTCATGCCGACGGGCCATCCGCTGGCGCTGCGAGGAACCGAGCAGGGCGTCACCCTGCAAGAACTGACCGCGCTGCCCTTTGTGCTGGCCACCGGCGGTTGCTCGACCAACGCCCGCAGCCTTGCCGCCGAAGCCTGTTTGCAGTTGCAGGATGTGCGGGTCGAGGTACGCGAGTGGAGCAGCGCCTTTACGCTGGTGCGGGAAAACCTCGGCGTGACGCTGGTGCCGGAAATGACCTTGCCGGTCGACCGTCAGGGCTTGCGCGTGATTGCTCTGCAACCACCTGTCGAGCGGGTGTTTTCGCTGGTGTTGCCTGCAGGGCAGACGGCGTCGGCAGCGGTGCAGGCGCTGCTGGATTTGCTGGCGGAGACTTCGCTTGCCTCCGTTCGCTGAACCGTTTCTTGTGCAAAAAGTGCCAGATACTGGCCGACTAGTGGCCTTGCGCGTGGCAGGGCGCTGGCTATGCTAGCTGTAACTAACTATGTCGACCGTCATCGGTTAGCCGTGATTTCAACGCTGCCAGAGTGCGCAATCAAAGGCACCGGACACTGAACCAACAAGGAGCCAGTTGTACATGGAAGTTCTTCTGCACGTTAGGGCTGGCCCGCTCGCGGGCTATCAAGAGAAGGATGTCTTGATGAGAGCGTCGCGGCATGCACGCTCGGATTAAACATCATTTATCACCTGACAACTTCCTCCTGTGGAGGAATGCGTGTGCCTGTTCTGTGGAACGTAGTGGTGGATTCTGAAAGACCTGAACTTTCATCAAATCAAAAGACCGCGCGGAAGGTGATACAACCATGTTCAACCTACATCACAAGGCTGACCTGCAGGAAATCGAGCGTTTCAGCTGCGCCTTGACCGAAGCCAATGCCAAGCTCGAAGCGATCAGCCGCTCGATGGCGATGATCGAATTTACCCCCGAAGGCATTGTTCTGGATGCCAACGAAAACTTCTGCAAGACCATGGGGTACAGCGCCGAGGAAGTGCGCGGCAAACATCACCGGGTGTTTTGCGAAGAAGCGTTTTATCGCAGCGAGGAATACGCCAGATTGTGGCGCGACCTGGCCCGGGGCGAGCCGATCAGCGGCACGTTTCTGCGCTTGAACAAGTCCGGCAGGGAGATCTGGCTTGAAGCCAGTTACATGCCGGTGTATGGCCCGGACAAACAGGTCAAAAGCGTCATAAAAGTTGCCGCCGACATCACCGCCCGGGTCAACAAAGAGCACGAAGAAGAAAGCATGCTGGCGGCAATCAGCCGTTCGATGGCAGTGATCGAGTTCACCCCGGAAGGCAATGTGATTACCGCCAACGACAACTTTCTGCGCACCATGCAATACACGCTGCCGGAAATCGTCGGCCATCACCACAGCCTGTTCTGTCATCGTTCCGAATCCGAATCGGCGCAGTACAAAGCGTTCTGGGCGTCGCTCAATCGCGGCGAATATCACTCGCACCGTTTCGAGCGCAAGAACAAGTCCGGACAGATGGTTTATCTCGAAGCCTCGTACAACCCATTGTTCGACACCAAGGGCCGCTTGTACAAGGTGGTGAAGTTTGCCAGTGACATCACCCAGCAGATGACCACGCTGCAAAACGCCGCAGAATCGGCCCACAGCACCTCGGTACAGAACGATGCCTGCGCACAAAAAGGCTCACAGGTCGTGCAGCAGACGGTGCAGATCATCCAGGACATTTCCCGCGACCTCAACGAAGCGGCGCGGAGCATCGATGCGGTGAACAAGCAGTCGGACATCATCGGCACCATCGTCCAGACCATTCGCGGGATCGCCGACCAGACCAATCTGCTGGCGCTCAACGCCGCCATCGAAGCGGCCCGGGCCGGTGAGCACGGGCGCGGGTTTGCCGTGGTCGCGGACGAGGTGCGCAGTCTCGCGGCGCGCACCAGTCAGGCGACGCTGGAGATTGTCGAAGTGGTGCGCAAAAACCATGACCTGTCGCTGAGCGCGGTGTCGAGCATGCAGTCGAGCCTGAGCCGCACCGGGCTGGGTGTGGAACTGGCGAACGAGGCGGGGGAGGTGATCCTGGAGATTCAGCAGGGGTCACGGCATGTAGTGGATGCGATCGGGCAGTTCAATGCGACGTTGCAGTTGAACTGATGCTCTGAAATAGCGATGGACATTGTCCTGGCATCCAAGGGCAGTAGCGACTGCCCTTGTTTTATTATTGGCTCCTGTTATTTCAATTCGTACTTGGCAGTGAATTCGCCCTTGAACGCGATCAACCGCCCTATATCATCAAAGTAATTAGCGTCAATCGTTCCGACTTGGGTATCCAGATTCGGCCCGATGGTGACTTTCCCGGTTCCAGTGAGTGTGAGCAGTTTTTTTCCATTGTGATATTGCAGCTGAGGAACTCCCTCTGAGACGAAAACCAGATCGTGGGTACCGGGATCAAGCTCTGCGGGGTAGATGATCTGAACAAATTGAGCGCCCATGTCCGCTTTGAAAAGTCTGCGATCAAAAACAACCTTCTCTGTACTAAAGTTCTCTCCAACCGGATTTCCGTTATAGGTGGAATTGCACTCGCAAGTGCCGGTGAATGCGTTGGCTTCCATGATGATCTCCTGATCCAGGTACGTGAGCACGAATGTGATCACCGTTCCATTTAACAAGCGCGGGTCGAAAGAGCACCACTGTCAGTTCTTACAGGTCTCAGGCTTTTCTGATGAGTGGTAGCAATAAGGGGGGAGCGTACGAGAGAACAGGGTCGCAATGGACCCCGTTCCGTTTTGCATGAAACTAAAGCGCTGCGAGAAACTTGTCCGCCAGTTTGTCGCTGTCCTTGACGTCATTGGCGTTGTCTTTTTCCGCTTGTGCCAGCTTCATCTTGTCCTGCAGACGCTCGGCGATCTCTTTGCCGATGGCCAGTTGTTTCTCCGGCGGCATGGCTTTGATGTCGTCTTCGGTGATGCCCATGCTCTGAAGGATACTGTCGCGCAGACGCTGTTCCGGCGACTTGCTCATGTAGTCCTTGAACGCGTCGGTGGCCGAGGTGCCGGTGGTGCTGCCGGCAGTCGTGGCGTCGGTGGTTTGCAGGCCGACACGGGTCTTGGCGAAGGCTTCGTCGACGTTATCGCTGATGCGCGTGGCGGCAGCCACTTGCTGGGTGGCGATCTGCGTGGCCGAATCCTGGACCCTGGAGGTTGCATCGGTGGCTTGCGACTGAGTCTGGTTCTGCAGCGATTGCAACATGGCGCCGTGCAGGCCGCTTTGCAGACCGGCAGCGGCGGTCGTGGTCGCGTCATCCGCCAACCGCTTGGGCAGGTGGATGAGCTGCTGTTGTTTGGCACTGACCAACATCATGATGGAGACCTTTGGATAATTGCTGACGGGCATAGCTGAGCAATTAGCGTGCCTTTGCAGAACATCCTGCTATTTCAAGGCTTTACTGTTGGTGCGTGCGCAACCAGGCGGTCATCCCTTGCCGCCGGGCGGCAGAGGATGACCGTGCGGCCCTCAACGATGGGCAATGTTTTCCAGTGCCAGATTGCGCGTGCGCGGGCCGAACCCGCCGATGGTCAGCATCACGATCAGCATGCTGCTGACGATGAACGCCAGTACGCCGGGCGTGCCGAAGTGGTCGAGGAACAATCCGATCAACAGGCTGCTGAACACCGTCGACAAGCGACTGAACGAATAGCAGAAACCCACCGCCCGGGCGCGGATGTTGGTGGGGAACAGTTCGCTCTGGTACGAGTGATAACTGAAACTCAGCCAGGCGTTGCAGAAGGTGATCATCACCCCGCAGAAGATCAGGCCGAAGGCGCTGGTCTGCAACGCGAACAGGGTGCCGAAAGTCATGGCGCCGAGGGCCGAGCCGACGATCTGCCATTTGTTCTCGAAACGGTTGGCGAACTTCACGAACAGCAATGGCCCGAGCGGGTAGGCCAGGGTGATGATGAACGCGTACATCAGGCTGTGGGTGACGCTGACGCCCTGGCCGGACAGCAGCGCCGGCAGCCAGTTACCAAATCCGAAGAAACCGATCGCCTGGAACACGTGAAACACGATCAACATCAGCGCCCGACGCCGATATGGTGGTTGCCAGATATCGGCGAAACGGCCCTTGCCCTCGACATCCACCGGAACGGCTTCAGGCGCATTCAGCGGTTGGCGATGATCCTTCTCGCAGCGGGCTTCGATGGCGTCGAGAATCCGATTGGCTTCATCGAATCGTCCATGCTGCGCCAGCCACCGCGGCGACTCCGGCAGACGCTTGCGCAGCCACCAGATGAACAGCGCAAACACCGCGCTCGCCAGCACCACCCAACGCCAGCCCGACACACCGAACGGCGCCTGCGGCACCAGCCACCACGACATCAACGCCACCGCCGGCACCGAGAGAAACTGCACGAAAAAGGCGAAGGCAAACGCCGAACTGCGCATGCGCTTGGGCACCAGTTCCGAGAGGTAGGCGTCGATGGTCACCAGCTCGATACCGAGGCCAATCCCCACCAGAAAACGCATGCAGATGATGCCCAGCGCCGAGCTTTGAATGCCCATCAGCACCGTGGCCACCGTGTACCAGACCAGCGCAAAGGTGAAGATCGCGCGGCGGCCGAAACGATCGGCCAACGGACTGAGCAAACTCGCGCCGAGGAACAGGCCGAGGAAGGTCGCCGAAGCGAACGCCGCCTGATCGGAGAAGCCGAACACGCCCTGATTGCCGGTGGCGAAGATCCCGTCACGGATCAGCCCCGGACTGATGTAGGCGGTCTGGAACAAATCGTAGAGTTCGAAGAAACCGCCAATCGACAGCAGCGCCACCAGTCGCCAGATCGTGGCAACAGCGGGCAGGCGGTCGATGCGAGCGGAAATCTCGGCGGCGCGTATCGGATCGATGCCGTCGCTTTGCGCGGCGGCGGGGGCGTGAGCAGTCATGGGGCTGGTCCATTTTTTATTGATGGAAAAGCTTAGCCTGCTATCGGAGTGAGTGGATTGTGAATATCGGCGGTTTTCCCGCAGATACCGCTGATTTTTCGCAATAACTGCTTACGAATTAACGATTTATGCCGCGGCGGCCGAGTCGGGCAGCGCTGAGGCCGGCAGGCCGAAAATGCGATCGAACAGCCAGTTGAAGGTGAACGTGTAGCACGGGATGAAGATGATCAACGCCAGATCCAGCAGGAACGCCTGCACCAGACTGATGTTCATCCACCAGGCGATCAGCGGGATCAGGAACACGATCAGTGTCAGCTGAAAACCCACGGCGTGGGCGATGCGCCGCTTGACCGTGCGGGTGCGTGATTTCTGGCGGCTTTCCCAATGCTCGAACAGTGTGGTGTAGATGAAATTCCAGGTCACGGCGATGGTGGTGATGATCACCGCCAGCGGGCCGGTGCTGCCCGGTGAAGTGCCTGACAACAGCGCCAGGCCGAGGGCGGAGAAGGTCATGCCGATCACTTCGTAAAGCGACACATAGACCAGTTTGCGTTTGACGCCTTGCATGGGGATTTGCCTCTTTCTTGCAATGTGTTGGCCAGCGGGGCTGGCGGAGGCGGCGAAAGATAGCTTCAATAGTGGTGACAGAAAAAGTCAGTAGCTTTCAGTTTTGGTGATAGGTGGTGTTTTGAATTTCAACAGCGACAGCATCGAGCTGTTTCTTGCGGTGATTGATCGTGGCTCGTTCTCCGCCGCCGCCCGCGCTTTGGGCAGGGTGCCTTCGGCGGTCAGCATGGGCATCGGCAATCTTGAGGCGGAGCTTGGCTATGCCTTGTTCGACCGCAGCCATCGCGAACCGCAACCGACGGCGATGGCGCTGTCACTGGTGCCCCATGCGCGGTTAATTGCCGAGCAGCTCAAGCAGCTGCAAGTGCATGCGGTGGAGTTGTCGTTGGGGCTGGAGAGCAAGCTGTCGATTGGTGTGGTCGCCGACATCGATCGCCGGCGCTTGCTCGCCGCGATCAAGGTGATTGCCGAACGTCATCCGCTGCTCGACATCGAAGTGCTGACCGCGCCGCAGGACGATGTGCTGGCGATGCTGCACCGTGGCCGCGTCAGCGTCTGTCTGGCGTTCGCCGGGTTGAGCATGAACGTGCTGGAGCGTTTTCAGTTTGTCGGCAGCGAACGGATGATCGCCACGCTGGCGGCGGACAGTCCATTGTTGCAGGGGCAGGATCTGTTCCTTGAAGACCTGGTGCATGTGCGGCAGATTTTCGTCGCCAGTCGTGATTTGCCGATCAGCGAAACCCGGCCGCTGGTGGCCGAATCGCACTGGCGCACCGATACGCTGGAGGCGGCGCTGGAGATGGTTGAGGCGGGACTGGGCTGGGGCAATTTTCCGTTGTCGGTGGTGCAGCCGTGGCTGGACAGCGGGCGCTTGCAACGCCTGAATTTCCGCAATATCGAGAATGGCCTGGTGCTGCCGGTGCATGCGGTGTGGCTCAAGAGCCAGCCACTGCAGAAGGGCGCATCGGTCCTCGTCGAACTGCTCAGCCACTGATACATGCGCAGGGTGGGTGTACCCAAAAACTGTGGGAGCTGGCTTGCCAGCGATTGCGGTGTATCAGTCAACACTGTATCGACTGGCCTGACGCCATCGCTGGCAAGCCAGCTCCCACAGGGATTGCTTCCGACAGGATTTCAAAGGTCAGGTACTCTCGCGAATCTTCAGCTCAAAACCCATGTCTTCCACCGGCCGCGCCACGCTGTTGCCGGCCATCAACGTCAACATCTGCTCCGCCGCGCGCCGGCCAATCGCCTCGCGCGGGGTGTTGATGCTGCTCAGGCGCGGCACCATGTGCTCGGACATCGGCAAGTCGTTGAAGCCGAGGATCGCCACTTGCTCGGGGATCTTGATCCCGTTGCGCAGCGCTTCGAGCAGGGCGCCCTGCGCCAGGTCGTCGTTACCAAAGAAGATCGCATCGACGTCCGGATGCGCCGCCAGCAGTTGCAGGAACAGCTCTCCGCCTAATCCCACCGA
This sequence comes from Pseudomonas sp. Y5-11, assembly GCF_022368695.1. Classification (NCBI taxonomy): domain Bacteria; kingdom Pseudomonadati; phylum Pseudomonadota; class Gammaproteobacteria; order Pseudomonadales; family Pseudomonadaceae; genus Pseudomonas; species Pseudomonas sp. Y5-11. The sequence goes on along the minus strand of NZ_CP058974.1, from coordinate 5,622,060 downwards.
CGAGGAGCGCGGGGTCAGTACTTCCAGGTCCGGGTCATAGCGCCCGGCCTTCTGCAGGGCTTTGCGAAAACCCTCGCCGCGCAACAAGGTGCGTTGATCGAGCTGTGCGCCGATATAGGCCAGACGCTTGCGACCGCGCGAGAGCAAATGCTCGGCCGCGGTTTCGCCGGCGCTGAGCTGCGAGAAACCCACGCAGTTCACGCCGGCCGCGCTGTCCAGTTCCATCATGTACACGCAGGGAATGTTGCTGGCTTCGATCATCCGCCGCGAACTTTCTGTGCGATCAAATCCGGTCAACAGCAAACCACGCGGCTGATAAGCCATGTAATTGCGCAACAGGTTTTCTTCTTCATCGCGTGAATAGTGGAAGTTGCCGATCAGCACTTCGAAGCCCTTGGGCGTCAACACCCGATGAATGGCTTCCAGCGTGTCGATGAACAGCAGGTTGGACAGCGACGGCACCAGCACCACCACCGAATGGCTCTGCGCCGAGGCCAGGGCGCGGGCGGCAGGGTTGACCACGTAGTTGAGTTCGAGCGCGGCTTTCTGCACTTTTTCCACCAGTTCGGTGGCCACGGTGCTGACACCGCGCAGGGCGCGGGAGGCGGTAATCGGACTGACGCCGGCCAGACGGGCAACTTCATTAAGGGTGGGACGGCCGGTGGTGCGAGTGTTTTTATCGTTTTTAGGGGTGGTCATCGGGCGGCTTGCCAAACAAAAATCAAGGCACTAAGGTAGCGCTGTCCTGATGCAGCTGCAAATGCGTAAGCGAGGTCCTGCCTGATCCTCGCTTTTTGGCGTTGGGCGACAACCTGCTGCAACCCAAAAAAACGACAAGAAGGCGTCGGCAACTTCTGCCTGTGCACTAGAGTCATAGCTAGCAAAGGTAGCGCTGTCTGCGCGCTGAGGTGTTATATGAGTCATCCCATCACCGCCCTGGTCATCATGGGCGTTGCCGGTTGCGGCAAGACGTGCGTCAGCCAGGCCCTGTGCCAATTGAGCGGCGCCACTGCCATTGAAGGCGATACTTTTCATCCGGCCGCCAACATCGAAAAGATGAGCGCGGGGATCCCCCTGAACGACGACGACCGTGCCGGCTGGCTCGACAGCCTGTGCGTTGAGTTGCGTCGTGTCGATGCACTCGGCGAGCGTCCGGTGCTGACCTGCTCGGCGCTTAAACACAGTTATCGCGAAGTGCTGCGCAGTGCCTTGCCGGGCCTGGGCTTCGTGTTCCTTGAGCTGACCCCAGAAGTGGCTGCTGACCGCGTGTCCCATCGCCCGGGCCATTTCATGCCGGCAACGTTGATCGAAAGCCAGTTTGCCACCCTCGAATCGCCGGTCGGCGAGCCGTTGACCCTGGCGCTGAATGCTTCGATCCACAGCGTTGAAGAGCTGGCGGCCCAGGCGCACGTCTGGTGGCAGGCTCATGGTCTGAAACAGGCGGTATGAGTGTGTTGAAAGAGTTAGCGCTGTCCTCACGAATTCTGTTTAACCCGCTTTAATAACAACAACAAGCCAGGAGACACCCCCAATGTTTGGCATGTCCCACGACGCCTACCTGCTGCTCGATGCAGTGGTCACGGTAATCGGTCTGATTATCCTGATCACCAAATTCAAGATTCACCCCTTCATCGCCCTGACCATCGCGGCCGCGTTCCTCGGCCTGACGTCCGGCATGCCGATCGGCACCATCATCAAGGCGTTCCAGGACGGCTTCGGTGGCGTGCTCGGTTTCGTCGGCATCATCCTTGCGCTGGGCACCATGCTCGGCAAAATGATGGCCGAATCCGGTGGCGCCGATCAGATCGCGCAGACCCTGATCCGCGCGTTTGGCAAGGACAAAGTGCAGTGGGCAATGATGTTCGCCGCGTTCCTGGTCGGTATTCCGCTGTTCTTCGAAATCGGCTTCGTGCTGCTGATTCCGCTGGTGTTCATCGTTGCCCGACGCACCGGGGTGTCGATCATCAAGATCGGTATTCCGCTGCTCGCCGGTCTGTCTGCGGTACACGGTCTGGTGCCGCCGCACCCGGGCCCGCTGCTGGCAATCGGCGTGTTTGGTGCCGACATCGGCAAGACCATCCTCTACGGTCTGATCGTGGCGCTGCCGACCGCCATCATCGCCGGCCCGATCTTCGGTACGTTCATCGCCAAGCACATTCCCGGCACGCCGAATCAGGAACTGGTCGATCAACTGGCCCGCGAAACCGATTCGCAGAACCTGCCGAGCTTCAGCATCACCCTGGTGACTGTGCTGCTGCCGGTGTTCCTGATGCTGCTGAAAACCTTCGCTGACGTGGCGCTGCCGGACGGTCATTTCTTCCGCACCTGGATGGACATGATCGGCCACCCGATCTCGGCACTGCTGCTGGCCTTGCTGCTGTCGCTGTACACCTTCGGTCACAAGCAGGGCATCGGTTCGCAGCAGATGCTCAAGTGGCTGGACGCAAGCCTGGCGCCGACCGCCGCGATCATTCTGATCATCGGTGCCGGTGGTGGCTTCAAGCAGATGCTGGTGACCAGCGGCGTGGGCGACGTGATCGGCCACATGGCGGTCAGCGCGCAGATCTCGCCGATCCTGCTGGCATGGCTGGTGGCGGCGGTGATTCGTATCGCCACCGGTTCGGCCACCGTGGCGACCATCACGGGCGCGGGCATCGTGGTGCCGGTGGTGGGGATGATTCCGGGCGTCAACCGTGAACTGCTGGTGCTGGCCACCGGTGCCGGGTCGTTGATCCTGTCCCATGTGAACGACGCCGGTTTCTGGCTGGTCAAGCAGTACTTCAACATGACCGTGGCCGAGACGTTCAAGACCTGGACGGCGATGGAAACCATTCTGTCGGTGGTGGGCCTGGGCTTCATTCTGTTGCTGTCGCTGTTCGTTTAACCTCGAACGCAAGACACAAAAAACCGCAGCGATGCGGTTTTTTTGTGGGCGACGGTATCAGGCTCAATACATTACCCCTGTGGGAGCGGGCTTGCCCGCGAAGGCGTCGTGTCAGTCGACATCAATGTTGTCTGAACCGCCGCATTCGCGGGCAAGCCCGCTCCCACAGTGTGACGTGTCGTCAGACGGCTTTCGGTGCTAACCCATCCGCCCGGAACATCCCGCGAATCCCGCGCACTGCCTGACGAATCCGGTCCTGGTTTTCGATCAGCGCAAAGCGCACATGGTCATCGCCATACTCACCAAAACCCACCCCCGGCGAGACGCAGACCTTCGCTTCGGCCAGCAGTTTCTTGGCAAACTCCAGCGAGCCCAGATGCGCATAAGCCTCGGGAATCTTCGCCCAGACATACATCGACGCCTTCGGATTCTCGACCATCCAGCCCAGCTCGTGCAGGCCTTTGACCAGCACGTTACGGCGCTGGCGATACTGTTCGGCGATGTCACGCACACATTGCTGATCGCCTTCCAGCGCAGCAATCGCCGCCACTTGCAGCGGAGTGAAAGTGCCGTAGTCGTGGTAGCTCTTGATCCGCGCCAGGGCGTTGACCAGTTCCGGGTTGCCGACCATGAAACCGATACGCCAGCCGGCCATGTTGTAGCTTTTGGACAGGGTGAAAAACTCCACCGCGATGTCCTTGGCGCCGGGCACCTGCATGATCGACGGGGCTTTCCAGCCGTCATAGACGATGTCGGCGTAGGCCAGGTCGTGCACCACCAGTACGTCGTATTGTTTGGCGAGGGCGATTACCCGTTCGAAGAAATCCAGCTCCACGCACTGCGCGGTGGGGTTGGACGGGAAACCGAGGATCATCATCTTCGGCTTCGGGATCGAACCGCGAATGGCCCGTTCCAGCTCGGCGAAGAAGTCCACGCCGGGCACCAGCGGCACCGAACGCACCTGAGCGCCGGCAATCACCGCGCCGTAGATGTGAATCGGGTAGCTCGGGTTCGGCACCAGTACCGTGTCGCCCTGATCCAGGGTCGCCAGCATCAAATGCGCCAGGCCTTCCTTGGAACCGATGGTGACGATGGCTTCGCTTTCCGGGTCGATATCGACCGCGTAGCGTTCCTTGTACCAGTTGGAGATCGCCCGGCGCAGACGTGGAATGCCCTTGGACGTGGAGTAACCGTGGGTGTCTTCACGTTGGGCAACCTGCACCAGTTTTTCGACGATGTGCGGCGGCGTGGCGCCGTCGGGGTTGCCCATGCTCAAGTCGATGATGTCTTCACCACGGCGCCGCGCGGCCATCTTCAGCTCGGCGGTGATGTTGAAAACGTAAGGGGGGAGTCGATCTATGCGCGCAAAGCGGCGCGGCGAACCTTGTTCAGCCATTGTTGCCTCGGATAACGTAAGCGCCCGGAACCGTCCGAGCGACGCTGGTCACTGCGGTGACCTGTGGCGGAAGATAAGGGCTGTGATGGCAGACTGTCCAGCCTGCATGTAAACAAATTTTTCCCAAGGAAATCGGTAGATGGAATTCACCAGCGGCTTCTTGCTGAGCCTTTCGCTGTGCCTGGACATCGGCGTAGCCAACATCGCAATGATCACCCTGGCGATGCAGCGCGGTTACTTTCAGGGCTTCGCGCTGGGCCTCGGCACCTGCGTCGGCGACCTGATCTACGCGGTGCTGGCGCTGGCAGGCATGACCGTGCTGCTGCAGTACGAAAGCGTGCGCTGGGTGCTGTGGATCGGCGGGTCGGCGCTGCTGGTCTACTTTGCGGCGAAGATGATCTATTCGGCGATTCATCACGAAACGCAGCTGGCGGCGACGGCGGAGGTGGGGCAGAACTCGCATCGCAAGGAGTTCTTTCGCGGGATTTTCCTCGCCATGTCTTCACCGAGCGCGATTCTCTGGTTCGCCGCGGTGGGCGGCACCCTGATCGCCCGTTCCGGTGGCGGTGGCCCTGTAAGTTCGGTGCTGTTCCTCGGCGGCTTCCTGTGCGCCGGGCTGCTGTGGTCGGCCGGGCTGTGCTTCGCCGCGAGTCACGGCGGCAAGTTGCTCGGCGACAAGCTGTTGCGCTACTCCTACATGGCATCGGCAGCGATCTTCTGCTATTTCGCGGTGTACGTGATCGTATCCGGTTATAACGAGTTCGTTGGCTCAGGGGCTGCCGACCAGTTGCACGCCTTGTGACATTGCGAATCGGGTTTGGCTTCTATACTCAGCAGCCGAACCCCTTCTTTTGTTCCAGGAGTCGAGTCATGGATGAGCAAAAACGCGTCGAAGTGGCTGAACCTCGCTTCGAACATGGACACTTCCTGCTGATCGCAGGATTTCGTGGGCGATTTACCCAGGACACCGCCAAGGACATCCCCGCGCTGTGGGAAAAGTTCTTGCCGCACCTGGGAAAGATACAGGGACAAAAAAACGAAGTGACCTACGGCGTCTGCAGCAATTTCGACGGCCAGGGTGGCTTCGATTACATCGCCGGGGTGGAAATCAGCAAGCTCGACGACCTCGACCAGAAGATCTATCAGTGGGTCGAAGTGCTGCCTCGTCAGTACGCCGTGTTCGAGCACAAGGGACCGCTCGATCAGTTACCTCAGACTCTGCAATACATCTACAAAACCTGGCTACCGACTTCCCACTATGTCGAGCTCAACGCCCCGGAGCTGGAACGCTACAGCGCCGATTTCAATCCGCGATTGCACACCGGCAAACTGGAAATCTGCGTGCCGGTCGATACCAAAGCCTGAACCATAACGATGAGGCGGATCACTGATCCGCCTCATGTTGTTCAACCGCGCTTGCCCTTGCCCAGCCGTCGCGCCCGCAACAGGTCGATGCCCAAGGTGATAAAGCCGAACGTACTGATGCCCAACACCATCAACAGGCCGATTTCAACGCTGCTCATAAGCGGTTACCCCCAAGGATGATCAGAGACACACCGCAGGAATAGCCTGTCACCGGCGCGAAGAAAAGCGCTTATACGCAGGCTTTACGCCCCCCGCGCGGATCGATATGCACACCTTATTCCTTTATGCTTTGCGCACTTTTCTCCGCTGATTTTCGAGCTGCCATGAACACCGTCATCCGCAACGTCACCGCCGCCGACCTGGACCGCTGCTACGCCATCGAAACCGTTGCCTACGAAGGCGATGAAGCCGCCACGCGCGAAAAGATCGCCACGCGCATCGCCACCTGGCCGGAGGGTTTTATCGTCGCCGAAGTGGAGGGCGTGGTCGCCGGGTTCATCAATTCGGGCGCGGCGTTTGACGTGCAGATGTCCGACGAGGCGTTCAAGGAACTGATCGGCCACGACCCGAAAGGGCCGAACGTGGTGATCATGTCGGTGGTGGTACACCCGGACTATCAGGGGCAGGGCCTGGCCAAGCGATTGATGGCCGAATTCATCGAGCGCATGCGCGGTATGGACAAGGCGACGATTCATCTGATGTGCAAGGAGAAGCATATTGCGCTGTATGCCGGGTTCGGCTTTGACTACATCAAGCCGTCGGAGTCCGACCATGGCGGGATGGCGTGGCACGAGATGATCCTCACGCTCTAAGTCATCACCAATCAAAACCTGTAGGAGCTGCCGCAGGCTGCGATCTTTTGATCTTGCTGTTGAGAAGATCAAGATCAAAAGATCGCAGCCTGCGGCAGCTCCTACAAAGGGGTCGGTGGTGGATCAGTAGAGGGTGTCGATTACCCGCTTCGGCGCTTCGCGATCGTACGTCTCGGCATCAAACTGCCCATCATTCAGACGCTTGTGGAAAGCGCCCGTAGAGGGCAGCGCCGAGCGCGGCAGGTGAGTCTCGGGGTTCCATGCATCTGAACGCACAAACGCTTTCGAACAATGGAAAAACGCCGCCTCTACCGTCACCAGCAACACCGTTTTCGCCGGTTTGCCGTTCACCGCAAAGCTATCCAGCAGCTCAGGATCGGCGCTGATGGTCGCGGTGCCGTTGACCCGCAAGGTTTCGCCGATCCCCGGAATGATGAACAGCAGCGACACCCGTGGATCCTGCAGCACATTGCGCAAGGTATCGATGCGGTTGTTGCCCGGGCGATCCGGCAGCGCCAGGGTGTTTTGGTCAATGATCCGGACAAATCCCGGCGCATCGCCGCGTGGCGAATTGTCGAGGCCGTCGGCGCCCACCGAGCTGACGATCACCAGCGGCGAGACCCGCACCATCGCCTGATAATCCTCGTTGAGAAAACCGATCTGCTTGCGCACCGCGCGCTCGTGGGGCAGGCCGTAAATAGCTTCCAGTGCTTCGATTGAATCGATCATCGTGCATCCCTCGATGATTTAGAAAAACAGCCCCATGCGCCGCTCGTAACCGATCCGGCCCTTGTACGCTTCGCCGCTGTCGACGAAACCGTGTTTGGCGTACAGCGCGATCGCTGCGTCGTTATCGGCATCCACCGACAATTCCAGCCCTTTGATCTCCGGCCATGCTTCACGTGCGACGTCGGGCAACGCTTGCAGGCAGGCCTTGCCATACCCCTTGCCTTGCGCGCGGTGATCGACCTGCAAGGCGTGCAGGGTGGCGCTGTGTTCATCGGCCCAGGCCGGCAACACCGGCGGGCGCTTGAGCAGCAGGAACGCCACCGGCACCTGATCGGCCAGCAGGGCAAAGCCTTTCACGCCGGGACCAGGTTTGGACAGCAGCGTGTGCAACGCACCGTGAATGTCGCCGGAAAACTTGATCTGTTCGGGATGGATTTCAATCGCCTCGACCTGCTGACGCTGCAAGGCGTTCAGGCTGTCGTACGGCACGAGTTGGGCTGGCACGGGAATTTCCTTTTTCCTACAAAGGTGAGCCTCGGATTCTAGCGATTTTGTCTTCGGCGGAATTTTTTTGTTTCGTCTGTCGATCTGCCCGATGGCCGAACGACTAAGGGTGTCTTCACTACAAAAACCACGGAGAACACCATGAGCGCACACACTGAAATCCAGGCCCTGATCAACACTTATCGCGAAGCGGTGATGACCAAGAACGTCGACAAAGTCATGGCGTTGTACGCTGACGACATCGTCTCGTTCGATGCGATCAAGGCCCTGCAATTCAAGGGCAAGGCAGCCTATCGCGCGCACTGGGAAGCCTGCATGGAAATGTGCCCCGGCCCGCACGTTTTCGAGTTTCACGAGATCGCCATCGAGACCGCCGACAACCTCGCGTTCGCCCATTGGGTCGCCAACTGCGGCGGCACCAACGACAAGGGCGAAACCCAGAGCTGCTGGATGCGCGCTACCGCGTGTTATCGACCAGTGAACGGGACGTGGAAGATTGTCCACGAGCACTGGTCGGCGCCGTTCGATCCGATGAGCGGCAGCACGCTGTTCGATGTGCAACCCTGATCTTCAGCCATAGTTGATCCGTTCGATTCAGGAGAAAACCATGAAGTATCTATGCCTGGTCTACAGCGATGAGCGCCTGCTGCACACCTCGCCCGACAGCCCGGAAGACGCCGAGTGCTGGGCCTATGCCGAGTCGATTCAGGGCAGCGGGCGGATGGTTGCCGCCGAAGCGCTGGAGTCGGTGCAGACTGCGACCACGGTGCGCATGCGCAACGGCAAGCTGTCGATTACCGATGGCCCGTTCGCTGAAACCAAGGAGCAACTGGCCGGGTTTTACCTGATCGATGCCAAGGATCTGAACGAAGCGATTCAGGTCGCCGGCCACATTCCGGCGGCCCGGGTCGGCAGCGTCGAAGTGCGTCCGGTGCGGCAGTTGAATGTCTGAAGTCCGGGCGCGGGTCGAGCAGGTCTATCGCGAAGACTCGCGGCGGATTCTGGCAACCCTGATTCGCCTGCTCGGCGATTTCGACCTCGCCGAAGAAGCCTTGCACGAGGCGTTCTTCGTCGCGGTCGAGCGCTGGCAGCGCGACGGCGTGCCCGACAATCCGCGCACCTGGCTAGTGTCCACCGGGCGTTTCAAGGCCATCGATGTGTTGCGCCGCCGCGCCCGCTTCAAGGCCTCGCAGCCGCTGTTGCTCGCGCAGCTCGAAGAGCTGGAACAGGCCGACTGGAGTGGCGAAGACGTGGAAGACGACCGCCTGCGGCTGATCTTCACCTGCTGTCACCCGGCCTTGGCGGCGGATGCGCAAGTGCCGCTGACCTTGCGTGAAGTCTGCGACCTGACCACCGAGGAAATCGCCCGCGCGTTTCTTTCGGCTCCGGCGGCGATTGCTCAGCGCATCGTGCGCGCGAAGGCGAAGATTCGCGACGCCAGAATCCCTTATCAAGTGCCGAGCCTGAACGAGTTGCCCGAGCGCCTCGACAGTGTGTTGCGGGTGATTTATCTGGTGTTCAACGAAGGCTATTCGGCGTCGATGGGCGCTGAATTGACCCGCGAGGATCTGACCCGCGAGGCGATCCGGCTCGGGCGGTTGCTGATGGAATTGCTGCCGGAGCCGGAGGTCATGGGGTTGTTGGCATTGATGCTGCTGCACGAGTCGCGACGGTCTGCGCGCAGCTCGCCGAGCGGGGAACTGATTCTGCTGGACGACCAGGACCGTTCGCGCTGGGATGCCGGGCTGATTGCCGAGGGTTGCAGGCTGATCGAACGCGCGCTGAGTACGCGACGATTCGGTCCGTATTGCCTGCAAGCGGCGATTGCTGCGGTGCATGCCGAAGCGCCGTCAGCGGCGCAAACGGATTGGCAGCAGATCGTTGGCCTCTACGACGTGCTGTTGCGCGCAGTGCCGTCGCCGGTGATCGAATTGAACCGCGCCGTGGCGGTGGCCAAGCGTGATGGGGCGGTGGCCGGGTTGACGCTGATCGAAGGGATTCTGGATCGCGGCGAATTGCAGGATTACCACCTCGCGCATTCGGCGCGGGCGGAATTTTGTCGGCAGTTGGGCCGGGTAGAGCAGGCGCGGGCGGCGTATCGGCGAGCACTGGAACTGACCCGGCAAGAGCCGGAGCGGCGGTTTATCGAGGGGCGGCTGAGCGAACTGGATTGATCCGGGGAATTCATTGGCAGTGCCGGCCTCATCGCTGGCAAGCCAGCTCCCACAGTGTCTGCGCCGTACACAAAGTTAATGAACACCTCAGTATTTGTGCGGCGTGCACAAAGTTAATGAACACCTCGGTACTTGTGGGAGCTGGCTTGCCAGCGATTGGCGGCGCCGCTATTCCAGCATCTTGCTCAGCAACCAGCTCCCCGCCGGCCCCGGCGGATAGACCCGCGACCACAACGCATCGACATACACCGGCCGTGGCCAGCCACGCACCGTCAGCTCCACCAGCGAGCCATTGCCGAAACGCCCCACCAGCCAGCGTGGCAACGCCGCCCAGCCGAAGCCCATTTCCGCCATCTCCATCAGCATCAGGTAACTCGGCGCCGACCACACCCGGCCTTTGGCCCGGCTGTCGTAGGGATTGACGATGGTCGCCAGGCGCAACTCGCGATGCTGCTCCAGCACCTGCTGATCGACACCTTGGATGCCGCTCAGCACATGATCACGTTTGACGAACAGTGCGATGTCGGTGTGCTCGGCCACGGTCGAGGTCACCAGGTCCGGCGGGTAGTTGTCGCGCATTTCGGCAAATGCCAGGTGCGCGCGGCCACGCTGGACCAGTTCGATCAGGTCGTCGCACTCGGCGATCAGGCATTCCAGTTCCAGGTCCGGGTAACGCTGCTCGAAGTCGACCAGCGCCGCTTCGAAGCGTGCCGATTGATAGGTGTCGGAAATCGCCACGGTCAGCTTCGGCTCGACACCTTGGGCCAGTTGCCGGGCGCTCATTGCCATACGATGGTTGGCCGCCAGAATCGCCTCGGCCCGTTGCAGCATCACATGGCCGGCCGGGGTCAGGGTCGGTTTGCGGCTGCTGCGGTCGAACAGCATCAGATCCAGATCGATCTCCAGGCTGGCCACAGCGGCGCTTATGGTCGACTGACTGCGCCCCAGTTTGCGCGCCGCCGCCGAGAACGAACCCTGAGTGGCCGCTTGCACAAACGCCAATAGCACTTCCTGCGAAGCCATGAACTATCGCCTTGGTCGATGGTTATTGGTTATGAAGTATCGGTTTGAGGGCGGATCATGGCAACCCTCTTCACTCAAGGAGTCAGGCCATGACTGCCAACAAATCCATCACTGAACGTATCTTCCAGGCCATCGGTTTCGAGTGTCTGGCGATCCTGATCTGCACACCGTTGCTGGCGTGGATCATGCAAAAACCGTTGCTCGACATGGGCGCGGTGACCGTGCTGATCGCCGTGCTGGCGCTGGCGTGGAACGTGCTGTTCAACGGACTCTTCGACCGGGCGCTCAAGCGCCTGAGCCTGGGGCACAACGCCTGGACGCGGGTGATCCATGCGCTGCTGTTTGAGGGCGGGTTGATCATGATGGGCGTGCCGCTGATTGCCTGGTGGCTGTCGGTCAGCCTGTGGCAGGCGTTCTTGCTGGACATCGGCGTGCTGCTGTTTTTCCTGCCGTACACCTATATGTATCACTGGGGGTATGACGTGGTGCGCGAGCGGTTTGTGACCCGCCGGGTATGCGCGGGATAACCACAACCTGTGGCGAATGTAAAACCTGTGGCGAGGGGATTTATCCCCGATGGGGCGCGTAGCGGCCCTTCTTTTTATCCAGAAAAGAAGGGCCTGCTGCGCAGTCCATCGGGGATAAATCCCCTCGCCACAGAGGCTCTCACCAAGAAAGTTTTTAGTGAGTCGGGGGGGTTAGAGAAACATCCCGCCCGACGCCTCAACCCGCTGCCCGTTGATCCACTGCGCACCCGGCGCCAGCAGCATCGACAGCGCGCCACCGATGTCATCCGGTTGCCCGGCGCGTCCCAGTGCGGTGTTGCTCGCAACCATCGCGTTCAACGCGGCGTTGTCGCGCACCGCGCCGCCACCAAAATCAGTCTCTATGGCGCCCGGCGCCAGAATGTTCACGCCGATCTGCCGCGCCCCCAGCTCCTTGGCCTGATAGCGGGTCAACACTTCCATCGCACCTTTCATCGCCGCGTAGGCGGCGTAGCCCGGCAGGCTGAAGCGGGTCAGGCCGCTGGAGATGTTGATAATGCGTCCACCGTCATTAATCAGCGGCAGCAGCTGCTGAGTCAGGAAGAACGGCCCTTTGAGCTGGATGTTCATCAGCAGGTCGAACTGTTCCGGGGTGGTCTCGGCGAACGGTGCGTGCACGCCAATCCCGGCGTTGTTGATCAGGAAGTCGAAGCGCGGACGATCAAAGTGCTGCAACGCCTGCTCAACCCGCGAAGCGAAATCGGCAAAGCTTTCGCTGCGGCCCACATCCAGTTGCAGCATCACGGCTTTGGCGCCGCGTTGTTCCAGTTCAGCCACCAGCGCCTGGGCTTCATCGGCGCGGCTGTTGTAGGTGCCGATGATGTCCACGCCTTCGGCGGCGAGGTGCAGGGCGGCGTTCTTGCCCAAGCCACGGCTGGCGCCGGTGATCAATGCGATTTTGCGGCTCATGTGAAATCCTCGATTGCGGTGAGTGGTGATGAGCAAAGTTTATTTGTCCGCCGTGGGGTGATAAACAGACTGAAACCGGAATCACTGATCGGATAAGCCGAACAATCAACGGGTGTCCTCATGAACAAATTGGAATTGCTGCGCACCTTCGTCCGGGTCAGCGAACTGTCGAGTTTCACCCTGGCCGGCGAGAGTCTCGGGTTGCCGCGCTCGACGGTGTCCGAGCATGTGCAGGCTCTGGAAAGCCTGCTCGGCACCCGCCTTCTGCAACGCACCACGCGCAAGGTGCAGGCGACGCAGGACGGTCTGGTGCTGTATGAACGCAGCAAGGATCTGCTGTCGCACATGGACGAGATCGAGGGTCTGTTTCGCCAGGATCCAGCGTCGCTGAGCGGGCGGATTCGCGTCGACATGCCGAACATCCTCGCGCGACGCCTGATCATGCCGCTGCTGCCGGAGTTCATGGCCCGCCACCCGAATCTGGAACTGGAAATCAGCAGCACCGACCGCCGCGTCGATCTGCTCAGCGAGGGTTTCGATTGCGTGGTGCGCATCGGCGCGCAGCCGGATCAGTCGGTGGTGGCGCGGCACTTGGGCGACTTCCCGATGATCAACTGCGCCAGCCCTGCGTACCTTGAACGCTACGGCGTGCCGCAGACGCTGGAGGATCTGGCGCAGCATCGACTGGTGCATTACGTCGGCGTGCTCGGTTCGCGCTCGGAAGGGTTTGTGTATGAACAGGACGGTCAGGTGCGGCGCCTGCCGATGGCTGGCAGTGTCACGGTCAACAGCACTGATGCCTATGAGTCGGCCTGTCTTGGCGGGTTCGGCCTGATTCAGGTACCGCGCACCGGCATGCAGCCGCACCTGGACACCGGGGAGCTGGTGACGGTGCTGCCGCAGTTCACGGCACCGGCGATGGGCATTGCAATCCTGTATGCGCGGCAACGGCATTTGCCGCTGCGGGTGCGGGTGTTCATGGAGTGGTTGGGCGATGTGATTCGTTCGACGCTCTGACCGACTACACCTGTAGGAGCTGCGATCTTATGATTTTGCTTGTAAAAAACAAGATCAAAAGATCGCAGCGTGCCGCAGCTCCTACAGAGGATTTGTGGGGATCAGAAGGTTTGGGTGAACAGCCAGTACAGGCTGCCCGACAGCAGAATCGCCGCCGGCAAGGTCAGCACCCACGCCATCAGCAGATTGCGGATGGTCTTCATCTGCAAGCCACCGCCATTGGCGACCATGGTCCCGGCCACGCCCGATGACAGCACATGGGTGGTCGAGACCGGTAAACCGAACATGTCCGCCGCGCCAATCGTCAGCATCGCCACGGTTTCCGCCGAGGCGCCCTGGGCGTAGGTCAGGTGGGTCTTGCCGATCTTTTCGCCGACCGTCACCACAATCCGTTTCCAGCCGACCATGGTCCCCAGCCCCAAGGCGATGGCCACGGCGATCTTCACCCACAGCGGGATAAAGCGTGTGGCGTTGTCGATCTGCTGCTTGAACAGTTGCAGTTTGTCAGTAGTGTCGGCGTCGAAGTTGCCGACCTTGTTCTTCTCCATCAGGCGAATGCTTTCGCTGGCCAGGTACATGTCGTTACGCACGTTGCCCATGGCTTCGGCCGGGACTTTCGACAGCGAACCATAGCCTTTGACCTCTTCGCCAATGTGCCCGGTGAGGGCGGCGAGGGCGGGGATCAGTTGCGGCGTGGCCTGCTTGCTGCGCACGTAATCCGACAGCACCGGACGCGGATCGACCGGCGCAGGCAGCGGGGTGTTTTTCACCAGCGCTTGCTGAGTGACTTCGGCGACGGCGGCAAATTGCAGCGTTTGATCAGCGGGCATGGTGCGGTTCAACGCGTAAGCCATCGGCAGTGTGCCAACCAGAATCAGCATGATCAGGCCCATGCCTTTCTGCCCGTCGTTGGAGCCGTGGGCGAAAGACACACCGGTGCAGGTGGCGATCAGCAAACCGCGAATCCACCACGGTGGCGGGTTGTTGCCTTGCGGCGCCTTGTACAGCGCGCGGTTCTTGATGAAGGCGCGCATGGCCAGCAGCAACAGCGCCGCGCAGCCGAAGCCCACCAGCGGCGAGAGCAACAGCGCATAACCGATCTTGGTTGCCTGCGCCCAGTCCACGCCGCTGGTGCCGTCGCGCCCGTGCATCAGGGCATTGGCCACGCCGACGCCGATGATCGAGCCAATCAGCGTGTGGGAAGAGGAGGCCGGCAGGCCCAGCCACCAGGTGCCGAGGTTCCACAGAATTGCCGCGATCAGCAGGGCAAAGATCATCGCGAAACCGGCGGACGAACCGACCTGCAGAATCAGCTCCACCGGCAGCAGGGCGATGATGCCGAACGCCACCGCACCGCTGGACAGCAGCACCCCGAGGAAATTGAAGAAGCCCGACCAGACCACCGCCACATTCGGCGGCAGCGAGTGGGTGTAGATCACCGTCGCGACCGCGTTGGCGGTGTCGTGGAAACCGTTGACGAACTCGAAGCCCAGCGCAATCAGCAACGCCACGCCGAGCAACAGGAACGGGGTCCAGGTGGTGACGGTGGTGCCCAGCTCATGCATGTCGTGCATCAGGCTGTAAGCGGTGAACAACATGCCCATGGCCAGAACCGCGAAGAACACCACGTAAGTGAACGGACCGGGTTTCTTATCAAGTGCCGGCCGGCCGCCGTGGGCGGACGTGGGGCGGGCGGCGGTCAGGGAGGGAGTAGCCATGAGCGGACAATCCTGAGCGAGGGAAGGTTTGTTCGTCATGATCGTTGCTAAATATTACAGAGAGACTGCGATAGATCAGTGTTTGGGTTTTTAGCTCCACCACTGATCTGAAGGCTGAAGCAGATCCCTGTGGGAGCGAGCTTGCTCGCGAACGCGGTGTGTCATTCAACAATGATGGTGCCTGATATTCCGTCTTCGCGAGCAAGCTCGCTCCCACAGGGGAACTGTGCTGGACATCAGGTTCGGTGGTCAGTAATCCCCGCGCTTGCGAAACGCCCAGCGCCCGGCAATCACGGTAAACGTCGCCACCAGCGCCACCAGAATCCAGAACCCTTCCGGATCCGTCGCCAGCGGCACGCCGCCGACGTTCATGCCGAAGAAGCCGGCGATGATGTTGATCGGCAGCGCCAGCACCGTGACCACGGTCAGGGTGAACAGCGTGCGGTTGCTCTGTTCGTTGAGGTTGGCGGCGATTTCTTCCTGCAGCAGTTTGATCCGCTCGCCGAGGGCGGTCAGGTCGTTGATGATCAGCGCGAACTCCTCGGTGGATTTGCGCAGCTCCTTGACGTCCTCCTTCTGCAGCCACGCCGGCGGCCGGTTGAGCAGGCGCAGCAAGGAGCCCGGCTCCAGCGCCAACAGGCGTTGCAGGCGCACCAGCACCCGACGGTTGGCACCGAGTTCGGCGCGGTTGGTCGACAGGCGCGAGGAGAGTAATTCGTCTTCGACCTGATCGACGCTCATGCTGGTCTTGCGCACGATCTGCGTCAGCACTTCGCCCTGATCGCGCAGCAGGTGCACCAGCAGTTCCGACGGTGAGCGAAAGCATTCGCCGGCCTTCACCGACGAACGCAGTTTGTCCACCGAGTGCAGCGGTTGCAGGCGTGCGCTGACGATCAGTTTGCTGCGCACACAGACCCACAGCGTCGACACGTCCGAGGACACCATGCTGCTGAGGTTGAACACCACGTCGTTGACCACCGCCAGCAAGGCCGAATCTACGTGTTCGATGCGCGTCGAGCGCGAGCCTTCGTGCAGCGCCTCGAAGAATTCTTCGGGCAATTGCAGATGACTTTTCATCCAGCGCTCACACGCGGCGTGCGCCAGGTTCAGGTGCAGCCAGAGGAATTCATCACGGTCGCCGTCGTCTTGCAAGCAACGCAGGGCGGTCGCCGAATCGACTTCGCGGCCACGCTCACCGGGACGAAAACGGAAGCCGTAAAGCAGACCGAACAAATCAGGATCGCGATGACTGAGGTCGAGGCTGTGGTTCATGGAGGCTCGCTGCGAGGAGGGCGTCTGGCGTGGAGTTTTCAGATTCACCTGAGCCGCATCATCGCAACCGGATATGACACTTGTGTGACGATAAAGTGACGCCAGATCAATGCCTTACCGGCGGTCGGATTTCTTTCAAGAAGCGCTCTGGTGCGCCGATCACGCTTGGGTTACGTTGCGCGCGCTTGGCCATGAGCCAAGGCTCGCCGACACGGATGTCCGGCAAAATTCCACGCCTTATCGGGCGTGCCTCATCCCTGTCCTGAGTATCTCGCGATGCTGCAAAAATCCCTGAGAGCACAAATTCTCGCCCTGCTGAGCGGCAGCCTGCTGGCGATGCTGTTGATCGCACTGGCCTGCTTTCATTTCCTGTCCAATGGCGTGCAGAACTACAGCCAGTTGATCGCCGGCCCCTTGCACACCTCACAATTGATCGACGAGGCCAACCTGCAATTCAAGGTGCAGGTGCAGGAGTGGAAAAACGTCTTGCTGCGCGGCAAGCAACCGGCGGACCTGGCCAAATACTGGAGCCAGTTCGAAGATCGTCAGCGCGATGTGCAGAGCATTCTCGGTGAACTGGCCGGCCAGAAAGGCCTGGAGCCGGCGCTGAAATCCCGCATCGAACGCCTGCGTGAAGAGCACCGCCAACTCGGCAGCGCCTACCAGAAGGGTCGCGATGCCTACGTCGCGGCCGGTGCCGATCCAGCGGCTGGCGACAGTGCGGTCAAAGGCGTGGACCGCGCCACCAGCGATCAGATGAGCGAACTGGTCGCCGAGCTGCGCAAGCAGGGCATCGAACAGTCGGCGCAGATCAGTGCCAATGCCGACAGCACAGTGCTGCTGGGAATTGTGGTGATGCTCGGTTCCGGTCTGCTGATCGGCTTGCTCAGCCTGTGGCTGGTCAACCGCAACCTGATCGAACCGATCCGCAAACTGATCGATTACGTCACCCAACTGAGCCGTGGACGCCTCGCCGAACGCGTTGCCAACGCCCGTCAGGACGAGTTGGGCAACCTTGCGGCCGCCGCCAATACCCTGCGCGATTTCCTCGCTGAAACCTTCACTCACCTGCAACGCAGTGCCAGTGATCTGGACAGCGCCAGCGGCGAACTGAATGCGATCGCCACGACCATGGCCGGCGGCACCAACGAGCAGTTCAACCGCACCGATCAGGTGGCCACGGCAATGAACGAAATGTCCGCCACCGCCCAGGAAGTCGCCCGGCATGCGGCGGATGCGGCGCGGGCTGCCGACGATGCCGACCAGTCCGCCCAGCAGGGTGAAAAGGTCATGCAGGGCACCATCCACACCATCACCCGGATGCGTGGCGAAATCGCCAACACCGCTGAAGTGATTCGTCGCCTGGAAAGCGACAGCGGGCGCATCGGCAAGGTGCTGGAAGTGATTCGCGGCATCGCCGAACAGACCAACCTGCTGGCGCTCAACGCAGCGATTGAAGCGGCACGGGCCGGGGAAGCCGGGCGTGGTTTTGCGGTGGTCGCCGACGAGGTGCGTAACCTTGCGCAGCGTACCGCCGAGTCGATCATCGAGATCAATCAGATCATTCAGAACGTGCAGACCGGTGCCGTGGATGCTGCGCAAGCGATCGAAAGCGGTCAGGCCCGCAGCGACGAAAGCGTCGAACAAGTGACTCAGGCCGGTGCGATGCTGGAGCGCATCACCCATGCGGTGGAAGCGATCCGCGACATGAACCGCCAGATCGCCACCGCCGCCGAAGAGCAGACCTCGGTGGCCGAAGACATCTCGCGCAACCTGACCGAGATCACGTCCATCGCCAGCACCAACCTCAACAGCGTGCAGCGCACCGAAAGCGCCAGCCAGAATCTGCATGGCCTGTCCGGGCAACTCAATGAGGTCACCGCACGCCTGAGCGCCTGACGTCCGCTGACGTGTACCGGTTCGGTTACCGAGTCGGTACACAGTCGATCTCAAATCCGTGCGAGTGCCGCCGATGGCCGGTTATCTATAACCGGCATTGGAGCCAGCCCATGGTCAGCATCACCTCTGTTTCAATCAATCAGACCGTCACCACCGCCACCAGCAAAACCAAAATCAGCGACGCCAGTGACGACACCTCGGCCACTGCAACCAGCAGCGCAAGCGTCAGCGCCGATACCAGCAAAGTGGCGGCCGGCGGGGGCGCGGCTCCGGCAGGCGACAGCAGTTCCGACAGCAGCGGTGAATCGGATTCGGTGAAGGCACTGCGCAAGCAGATCGCCGAGCTGCAAAAGCAATTGCAGGAGCAACAGCAAGCGCTGCAAGCGGCTCAGGCCAAGCAGGAAGACGCTGATGCCAAAGCGGCTGACGTGGCCTCCGCCGAGTCGCAGATCTCCAGCACTTCGGCTTCGTTGCAGACCGCGACGGCGGCTTTGTTGCAGGCGTTGCAGGATTCCGGGTCGAGCAGCTCCGGGTCGTTGGTCAGCACGTCGGCCTGATTTCTCAAGAGCACTGAAGGTCCAATGTGGGAGCGAGCCTGCTCGCGAAGGCGCAGTGCCAGTCGCCTCAGATGTGGCAGACAGACCGCTTTCGCGAGCAGGCTCGCTCCCACAGGGATCTGTGGTGGATTTGAGTTTGTGGTGTTTCAGGCAGTGGGCAGGCTGAAGGTGAACAGCGTGCCGCTCTGCGCGGTGGACGCCACATGCAAATGCCCGCCATGGGACTGGGCGATCTGACTGGCGATATACAGCCCCAGACCGAGCCCGGCCTGTGGCGTGCTGGCGCTTGGGCGCGAGTAAGGCTGGAACAGATGCGGCAAAACCGCCTCGGGAATATGCCCCTGATTCTTCACCGCCAGCATCAACACGTCGTGCTCGACTTGCGCAATGACCTCAATGTCACCCGCCGGGTCGCCATGGGCCACCGCATTGGCCAGCAGGTTCGACAGCAATTGAGCGATCCGCGCGCGGTCACAGGGCAAGCCCTGCAAGTCGCCGATGGACGCGTGAATGGTGCGCTGCGGATGCACGTTACGAATTTCCGTCACCACTTGCTGCACGGCTTCGGTCAAATCCGCGCAGGGCTGGATATTCACCGGAATGCCCTTGCCCAAGCGTCCGCGAGCAAAGTCGAGTACGTCATCCACCAGCCGGGTTGCCCGTTGCGCACTGCCGAGGATATTGCGTACCCGAACGTCGATGGCCGGATCCGGATGCTTGCGCAGGAGCATTTCGGCGCCGGCGCTGATCGCGAACAACGGGTTACGCAAGTCGTGGCCGAGCACGGCAATGAACTGTTCGCGCAACTCGGCGGTTTCGCGCTCCTGCAACAACGCGGTTTCGGTGAGCTGCGCGTTTTCCTCGGCCTCGATCTGCAACGCAAGCATCCGCGCGAACGACTCCATGGTGCTCTGGATGCTGCTGGACTTGAGCTGTGCCGGGTTCGGATCGAGGGCGCAGATTGTGCCGAAAAAGCGCCCGTCGGTGCGGAACACCGGCACCGAGATATAACTCTCGAATTTGTACAGACGCGGGGTGTGATGATCGCGGTAGAGCGGGTCTTCGCTGGCCTTGTCGATCACCACCGAAGTGTGGGCAGCGCGGATTTCGTGGCACAGCGTGGTGACCACATCCAGTTCGCCACCGACCTGCAGGCCGAAATCCAGCTGGTCGAGGACGGCGCAGGCTGTCCACGACTCCTCGGTAACCCGCGCCACGGCGGCAAAGCGCAGGCCGGTCAGTTCGCGAATCACCTGAAGAATCGCCGGAACCGCGCTGATCCGTCCGATCGTTGCGATGTCTGTTGCCGCTGTCTGCCCCATGCCCATCGCTCTCGGCTGCAATTGTTTATCTGATGGTCGCCATACTAGCCGTCTGATGGCGGTTTTGGCATCCCTTCAGGCGGCATCCGCGTGATTCGCCGGGCAACGGACGCAAAAAAGCCGCAGGATCCGGGATCGTGCGGCTTTGCGTTGGCGGTGTATCAGGTGTCTTGCTTGTTGCTCAGCACCTTGCCGGTAGTGGCATCGAAATCGACGTCAAACTCTTTGCCATCGGCGGTTTTCAGCTCGACTTCGTACTCGTAACCGTTGAAGTGGTTATCCAGATCGGTGTCGGTAATGGTCGCACCCGGATGCAGTTTCAGCGCTTCGGCATTCATCGACTCCAGCGACTTGATCTTGCCGGATTTGACCAGCTCAGGGATCTGGTCGACGCGCACATCGGCCTGGGCCAGGCCAGCAGTCAGGGTCAGGGCAGCGGCGGTAAACAGGGCAGTCAAAGTTTTCATCGGGTCATTCCTTGGGTTGTTCGTTGAAGTGGGCTCAGGTTAACCACCGCAACTTAATTCACCCTTAAAACCCCGAATACAAAACGGACAAGCCATGCCCGACACAAAACCTGTGGGAGCGTGGCTTGCCCGCGATGAAGGCACCTCGGTTTTGCAGATCAGAACCCGTTGTTCTTCAACACCTGATCCACACTGGCTGGCGCCGGACGCTTGTAGAACTTCAACAGTTCGCTGGCGCGGTTGGTGAAGATGCCATCAACCCCGGCCGCCATGACTTTCTCGAAGTCCACCGGCTCATCGACGGTGTACACGTGCACCAGCATGCCCTGATCGTGGGTGTACTGGTTCATCCACGGTTGCACCAGATCCGAGTAGCTCTGATCGCCGCCCTTGGTCAACTTGGCAGAAGGACCGGTGCCGATGGCGCCGTGAGCCTTGGCGAAATCCACCCATTGCTTGAATTCGGCTTCGGACTTCGGCTCCTGCTTGCCGTAGAACACGTTCTTGTCCTTCTCGCCGGACTCGGCAAAGCTCACTTTGGATTTTGGCTCAATGCTGCCTTCGCCGACCCACAGCAGCAGGATCTTCGGCACTTGCGGCATTTCCTTTTGCAGCAGTTCGAGGCTGTTCTTCTCGAAAGTCTGCAGGATCACCTTGCCTTTGCCCTGGCCGACGCCCAGTTCGCTCTTGGCCAGTTTCGAACCGGCCGGGCTCAGCCAGCCGCGTTCTTGCAGCTTCTCTTTGAGGTCATGCTCGATCCCCGGAAACAGTTGCGGTTCCTTGGTTTCGATGTACAGGCCCGGCTTGTGTTTCGGGTTGGCCTGGGCGATGTCGATGATTTCATCGAGGGTGAGGATTTTCAGCCCGGCGTAGGTCGGACGCGCGCGATTCGGGTAAGCCTTGTTGTACCAGCTGCCGGCGTCGAGGGTTTTCAGTTCGGCCATGGTGAAGGCGGTGGCCGGGCTGTCCTTGCGCTCCGGGAATTTGGTGGCGACGTCGGTGGTGCGTTGCAGGTTGTTGTCGTGCAGGGCGAACAGCACGCCGTCCTTGCTGCGCTGCAAGTCCATTTCCAGGTAGTCGGCGCCGAGGTCGCGGGCCAGTTTGTAGGAGGCGGCGGTGGACTCCGGCGCATCGAAGGACGCGCCACGGTGCGCGATCACGGCTGGATGCGGGATGCCATGGGCGGCGGCCAGCGCGTTGACGTCAGTCGCGGCGGCGTGGGCCTGGCCGAGACCGAGCATCAGGCTCAGCATGAGGGCGCTTTTGGTGAAAGTGGCGGGCATGTTCGAGTTCCTTTCGCAGGGCATTTTCAAAGACGTACCTTTTAACAACTGAAGCGATTGCGTGCTATCGCCAGACCGACATAAACGTATTAAAAGCGATTTTTCCTGCACTTTTGTGGCGCGGTTTGCAGTACGCTTGCCCTCGGCAGACGCTCCGGCAGAGGGCGCGCCGAGTCTGTTGCCCTGCGTGTAAACCATCGATGATTTTTCGTGAGGTTTACCATGCGCATCACTTCCCAACTCATCTGTCAGGCCGCCGATGACCTCAAGGGTTTTGTCGGCCTCAACCGCAAGACCGGTCAGTACATCGTGCGATTCAGCGAGGATTCGTTCGGCATGGACGTGGCCGATGACGGCATTATTCCCACCAGCGAATTTGTCTGGGCGCCGGTTTCGGATACCACCATGACCTTGAGGCGCGAGCTGATTCAGTTGCTGCTGGACCAGAACATCGACGAGCGGATCAACATCAGCGAGCCGTTGCGGGTGTACATGAGCAAGGTTGAGGTGCCGGAGATTTTGGCGGTGCGCAGTCTGGTAAAAGGCTGAAGTTTTGTAGTGGCTGTTGCGGCCTCTTCGCGAGCAGGCTCGCTCCCACAGTTGATCGCATTTCCCCTGTGGGAGCGAGCCTGCTCGCGAAAGGGGCAGTTCATGCGCCGCAATGGTCACTGCCCAAACCGATACTCGCGCTCCACCCGACACACCCGCGTCTGAAACGTCGAATACCACTGCGCCCGCCCACGCGCCTGAATCACCCGGTGCTCGGGATGCTCGCGCCAGGCCAGAATCGCCGCCTCGTTCTCCCAGTAGGAAATGGTGATGCCGACGCCATCTTCCCCGCGAATTGAATCAATCCCGAGAAACCCCGGCTGCTGGCTGACCAGCGCCATCATGCGCTCGGAGGCCGCCGCGTAACCATTGTCACCCTCGGTGCGGGTCGAGGTGAAAATCACCGCGAAGCAGGTTGGGGCCGGTTTCATTGCCGTTGCTCCACGCACGCTTCGACGAACGCCCGCACCAACGGTGGGATCTGGCCGTTGAGCACCGCACGTTCCGGTTGAAACAGCGTGGCGACAAAAAACACATGGTCAGTCAATTCGATCGCGCGCAAGTCGCCCGCCGAATCGTGCCCCACGGCGCGTAGCGGAGGGGTCAGTAATTCCTTTTCGAACTGCGGATTCACACCGAATCGGCAGCGATAACCTTCATGAATTTCAGACGTTTCGTACGCCTTGGCGATCAACGAACCGGCGACCAGATGAATGCTGTCTACCGCCTCCACCAACGAACAGGTCAGCGGCGTCAGTACCGCTCGCGGCGAATCCGGTGACGTTTCGCCATGTTCGGCATCGGCCCAGCCCAGCACATTGCGGGAAAATTCCAGCAGCGCATGCTGAAAACCGCCGCAGGTACCAAGGAACGGGCGCTGTTGTTCGCGGGCAAAACGAATCGCCCTGAGTGCACCGGCCTCACTTTTGTAGGGGCTGGCCGGGACGCACCAGAAGCCGTCGTAATGTGCCAATGGTGTATCGACGTGGATTTGCTCCGTGGCCAGCCAGTCGAATTGCACATTTTGGCCGGACTGCTCGGCGATCATGCCGAGGGCAACGGGGATCGCCTGGTGGGCGGTGACTTGCGGGTCGTAATCGCCGATCAGGGCGATGGAAATGGCGTCCATGGGATTTCCTTGATTTGAGTGAGTGATTAACCTCTGTGGTGAGGGTGTGCAGTTGTCGATCACCGGGGCTCACTATAGATTGGCGTTCACGCACTCAATATTGGCGTTTTCCCAAGTGATCAATGCAGCGACGCACTATCGACTCGACTACCCGGATCTGGCGCTGATCCTTGCGTTGGTGCGCGGCGGCTCTCTGGCCCGGGCATCGCAGTTGCTCAGGGTCGACGTGTCGACGGTGTTTCGCGCGGTGCGTCGTCTGGAGTCAGCGCTGGGCCAGCAGTTGTTCGAAAAGAGCCGCGCCGGTTATTTGCCCACCACCCTCGCGCAGACGCTGGCCGAGCAGGCCGAGCGCGCCGAACAGGCACTGGAAGCGGCGCGAATCGGTGTCGAACAGGGCGGGGAAGTGGTCAGCGGTACGGTGCGCCTGACCTGTACCGATTCGGTGCTGCAAGGCCTGCTGTTGCCGGCGCTGGCGCAGTTCATGCCGAACTACCCGGCGCTGACTCTTGAGCTGAGCACCTCCAACGATTTCGCCAACCTCAGCCGGCGGGATGCCGACATCGCCCTGCGCCTGACGCGTACACCACCTGAGCATTTGGTCGGACGGCAACTGGCGAAGGTTTCCTACCGGGTCTGCGCCAGTGCGCGTTATCTGCAGAATGTGGATGCGACGGATCTGGCGGCGCTGACCTGGATCGCCCCGGACGAGTTTCTGCCGGATCACCCGACCGTCGCCTGGCGCCGCCAACAGTTGCCCGGCGTGATCCCGAGTTATCGCTGCAACAGCATGCTCTCGGTGACGGAACTGGTGCGCGGCGGTCTCGGCGTGGCGGCGTTGCCGGACTTTCTGATCACGGAAGGTTTGCAGCCCCTCAGCGCACCGCTGCACGGCTATGACACCGCGCTGTGGCTGCTGACCCGCGCGGACTGCCGCTCGTTGCGCGCGGTGGTCACGCTGTTCGATGAACTGGGGCGGGCGCTGCGTCTGCCGTGATCAGCGTTGCGGATCCTGGCAGATGTGCGCATGCAGTTCGCGGGTCAGGCCTTCGATGCGTTCAGTCAGACTCTTGGTCATCTCGGTGAGTCGGGTGTTCTGTTCCAGCAATTCGAGCAGTTGCGCGGTGGTCTGTGCGGCCTGCGCCTGGCGCTCGCTGTTGGCCACCGCCAGCGCTTCACGGTGTTGCGCGTCGGCGTCCGACTGCGCCTTGTCCCGCGCGGCCTGTCGGGTCTGTGCCAGCAGAATCAACGGCGCGGCGTAGGCGGCTTGCAGGCTGAACGCGAGGTTGAGCAGGATGAACGGGTAGACGTCGAACTGCGTCACGCCCGACACGTTGAGGCCGATCCACACTGCGACGATCAGCGTTTGCGCGCCGAGAAACAGCGGCGTGCCGAAGAACCGCGCGAAGGCCTCGGCACGCAGGGCGAACGCGTCGTTGCCGAAGGTGGTGTTGAGGTGAGCGTGGGGGCGGTGGAAGCGCAGGTGATCGACCGGGGCGGGCGCGGGGAAGTCGGGTTTTTCTGTGGTCATGGTGGGCTCGGCAGGACTTGGGACTGGAGGTCACTATAGCCCTGCATCGAGGCTGATGGCCCGTTCGCGAGCCTGCTCGCGAAAGCCGCGACGCGGTCTCTTAGCCCGGCGCCCGCTCATTGGCAAACATGCTCACCGCCTGCACCGCTTCACTGGCGCCATCGCGGATCTGCAGAATCACGCTGCCGGCCTGATCCGCCAGTTCAACGCCTTGCGCCGCCCGCCCGCGGGTGCCTTCCATGCTCTTGATCGCCTGCCGTGTCTCGCTCTGGATCAGGCCGATCATGTTGGAAATCTCCGCCGTCGAGCCGCTGGTGCGCGCCGCCAGTTGCCGCACTTCGTCCGCCACCACGGCAAAACCGCGGCCCTGATCCCCGGCGCGCGCCGCTTCAATCGCCGCGTTGAGCGCCAGCAGATTGGTCTGGTCGGCAATCGCGCGGATCGTATTGACGATCGCGGTAATCTGCTCCGAGCGCTCGCCAAGTTGCGCGATCAGCGTTGATGACTGCGCGATGTCGTCAGCAATTTCACGCATTTCGCTGGCCGCCTGCTGGATCACCTGAGTGCCTTGCTCGGCGACTTTCCGGGTTTCCACGGAGATGTGATAAGCGGCGCTGGCGCTACGGGCATCGTGCTCGTGCTGCTCGACGCGGGCGGTGACGTCCGTGGCGAATTTCACCACTTTGCACAAACGCCCCGCGGCGTCGTACACCGGGTTGTAGTTGGCCTCCAGCCAGATACTCTGACCGCGCTTGTCGACGCGTTCGAACTGGCCCTGGAACAGTTCGCCCTGATTCAAGCGTCGCCAGAAGTCCTCGTAGGCACTGCTGTTGACCAGTTCCGCGCGGCAGAACAAACGGTGATGTTTACCCTTGAGTTCAGCGAGGGTGTAACCCATGCGTGTCAGAAAATTCTGATTGGCCGTGAGAATGCCGCCGTCGAGGTCGAATTCGATCACCGCCATCGCCCGGTCGATTGCCTGCAGTTTGGCGTTGGCCTCGCTTTCCTGCTGCACCTTGGTCGTCACGTTCATGGCGAACTTGACCACTTTGACCACGCGCCCCGAGGCATCCTTGATCGGGTTGTAATTGGCTTCCAGCCAGATCGGCTGGCCCTGGCTGTTGATCCGTTCGAAGGTGCCGGACTGGAACTGGCCGTTTTTCAGGCGCGACCACAGTTCGGTGTATTGCGCGCTACGGCCAAACTCCGGAGTGCAGAACAAGCGATGCGGCTGGCCGATCACCTGTTCGGCGCGGTAACCCATGGTTTTGAGGAAGTTGTCATTGGCCTTTAACACCACACCGTCAAGGTCGAACTCGATCACCGCCATGGAGCGATTGATCGCTTCAAGCAGGCCGTTTTGTTCGGTGAGGGTGTGTTGAAGATCGTTGAGTTCGGCTTGTTGGCGTTTGAAAAACATAGGGGCAGTACCTGGAAGTAGGGAAAGACGAGGTTTGTGTCCCTGTTTCCGCGCTGGCAGAGCAAATGCCGGGTCGGCATTTGTCATTGACTGCAAAGTGCCAGCATCCAGGCTGACGGCTCGATCTTATACAAGCCAAGTTAAGTTGTACAAGAAATTGCGCATCGGTACGTTTCCGGCTTTTTCAAAGTTCGAGTCGGTGACACCGGGCGGGTGCCGAAGAGGCCGGTTCAGAGCTGATAACGTGCCAGAAACATCTCCAATGCCGACTCGGCCACGGCTTTTTGCGTGTCTGCATCCAGCGGCGGCAAACCCATGGAAATCTGCGGCCAGAAACCGAATGACTTCAACAGCCCCTGCACCTGTTGCGCGGCGAAATCGGCATCCACGGACTTCAACCGACCATCGGCCAATGCGGCGCGAATCCACACTGTCAGGCCTTCTTCCCGCTCACCCATGCGCGCCACCATGTCTTGCGCGCGCTCCGGTGAATGAATGGTGGCAGCAATTGCCACCCGCGCCAGTCCGAGAAAATTGTCATCGGCCATCATCTGCAGTTTGGCCAGCAACATGGGCAGCAGTTGCTCGCGCAGCGGCTGATCGGCGCGGTAGCTCACCGTCTGCTCTTCGGTAATTCGTGCCCAGAGTTGGTTGAGAATTTCGGCGAACAGCTCTTCCTTGCTGGGGAAATGGTTGTACACCGTGCGCTTCGACACCCCGGCGGTAGCCGCGATCTTGTCCATGCTGGTGATCTCGAACCCGTTGGCCCGGAATTCGGCAATCGCCGCCTGAATGATGGCTTCGCGTTTGCGGTCGGTAAGGCGCTGTGCAGCTGTCATAAGTACGCTTCGGCAGAGAAAGAGGGAAATTACACTTGGCAGTTTACTTGTCATCCGGTTTGATGCAACCTAGAAACTACACCGCCAAGTGTAATGTTGCGTTAATCCGCGCAACCTAAAAACCAGACAGTTCGGCTGATGCGTGCGTGCCTTGGCCATTTATCGTCCCACCGTGAAAAACCGTGAATTGCGCGGTTTTTCTGGAGTCTCTCAGTCATGGCCAATTCAGATATTTCTGCGGATCAAATTTCCACGCCTGAAGCCTCTCGTCAGGATCAAGGGCTATTCCGTAACCATGCGCCGGTGCAACGCGAGGGTGGGCGCAAGATGCTGCGGATCATGTGGAACATGATTTTCAACAAGCCGCGCAATACCCGTCCCGCCGCTGCGATCCCGGTGCAGTCGCTGACAACTGAAGACCTGCTGGCCGCGCCTGACCACAGCGTCTATCGCCTCGGCCACTCGACCCTGCTGCTGAAAATGCGCGGCAAATTCTGGATCACCGACCCGGTCTTCGCCGAGCGCGCTTCGCCCGTGCAGTGGGCCGGCCCGAAACGCTTTCACCAGCCGCCGATCAGTATCGACCAATTGCCGCCGATCGAAGCGGTGATCCTCTCGCACAACCACTACGACCACCTCGATTACCAGGCAGTGCTGAAACTGGCGGCCAAGACCAACTACTTCCTGACCCCGCTGGGCGTCGGCGATACCTTGGTCAAATGGGGCATCGATGCCAGTAAAGTCCGCCAGTACGACTGGTGGCAGGGCACCGAAATCGCCGGCATCCGCTTCGTCGCCACGCCGTCGCAGCACTTCTCCGGCCGTGGCCTGTTCGACAGTAACAGCACGCTGTGGGCCTCGTGGGTGATGATCAATGGCGACACCCGCATCTTCTTCAGCGGAGACAGCGGCTACTTCGACGGCTTCAAACGCATCGGTGAACAATACGGCCCGTTCGACCTGACCCTGATGGAAACCGGCGCCTACAACGTCGAATGGCCGCACGTGCACATGCAACCCGAAGAAACCCTGCAAGCGCACATCGACCTCAAGGGCCGCTGGCTGTTTCCGATCCACAACGGCACCTTCGACCTGGCCATGCACGCCTGGCACGAACCCTTTGATCGCATCCTGTCACTGGCCTGGGAGCGCAGTGTGGCGATCACCACGCCGCAAATGGGCGAGGCGTTCAACCTGATGCAACCGCAGCGCGGAAGTGCGTGGTGGTTGGAGGTTGAAGAGGAGAGTGAAGGGGTGGTGCAGAACGCCTGATGAGTTAAAACCGGTTCGCCTCTATAGAGGCGAACCTTATTTTTCGAGATTGTTTTCCGACATCAAGTCACCATAGCCCACCAACGTGGAAACGTTTATGTCGCGGAATTTCCCCCGGAGAATCTCTTCCAGATTTTCCGGATTCAAACCAAGTCTTTGAGCTACGTCGGCTTTGCTCATGGGAGCTGTTTCGATGAGTGCAGCTAATCGTGTGACATGCCGGGCTTTATTTTGCATGTCACTCGCATCTACGCCTTCCAGATCCTTATAAACGCAACCTTTGCTTTCTTCGATTTCACTCAATTTTCACGTCCTTATTCAGCCATCGCATAATCCCCACGCCCCACTGCTTCCGATGGCGCGCCCATACTCGCACTGCGACCCGGCGCAAACCCGGGAAAAAACACCAACCCCTGTGCCTCAAACCGGTAAGCCAGCGCCAGCCGCGCCGCATCCGCCACGTCTTGCTGCGCTTCAAACCGCTGAATGTCGTCCACCGCAACCTGCGCTTCGCGCGACAGCTGTTCCACGCTCCAGCCCAGCATCGCTCGGGCCTGGACGCAGTGCGTCGGGGTGAACTGGAAAAGGGCAATGCGTTCGAGGATGTGGTTCATCGCAAGAGAGGCCATGGTGTGCTCCGGGCTCAAGAGTGCTGATTTAAAATGTACTGGGTTTTTGTACAGTTGTTTTCGGCCGGGATCAAACGCATTTTTTGATTTGCCCTAGTTCGCCGCCTCCAACCAGACGGACGGTGCCTGGCCGAGGATGCGCCGGAACATCGTCGAGAACGCCGCCGGGCTCTCATAACCGAAGTCCAGGGCGATCCGCGTCACCGCTTCTCCGGCCGCCAGACGCGCCAGTGCCAGCACCACGCAGGCCTGTTGCCGCCATTGGCTGAAGCTCAACCCGGTCTGCTGTCGAAACAGTCTGTTGAAGGTGCGCAAGCTTATGTGCAACTGCTCGGCCCAGTGTTGCGGTGACTGATGGGCGTTCGGCTGATGCAGAAAGTTCTGACACAAAGCCAGGAGCTTTCCGTCAGTCGGCAGCGGAATGTGCAAGGGCAGGGGCGCACTGCGCGCCAGTTCATGCAGCAGTAAGTCGATCAGTACGCCATCGCGACCTTCGAGGTCATAGGCCGGCGGCACTTCCACCGCCTCCATCAACAAGTGCCGCATCAACGGCGAAACGCTGATCACCTGGCAGCGCTGCCCCAAATCCACCGACCCCGGCTCGATGTACAGACTGCGCGTGCTCACGCCCAGCATCAGCACCTCATGCGCCACTCCCGGCGGAATCCACACTGCCCGTTGTGGTGGCACCACCCAGTTGCCGTCATGCGTACGAACCTGCATTACCCCGGTCGCGCCGTACAACAACTGCGCCCGCCGATGCGTATGAAATGGCAACAGATGACCGTGGGAATAATCCGTACCGACCGCCACCACCGGGCGCGGCGTGTCATCCAGCAGATTGATCGAAACATTGCGCATCGAGCGTTTCCCTGCAGTTGGCGTAAACGCAAACATTATTGGCTTAGTTGCTGAAGCAGGCCAAGCCGCGTCGCTCTATCGTCGACCGCTGCCCATCACCGGAAGACGCGCCATGTTCTACCTCCTGCTAACCCTGTTCGGCTGTATGACCGGCATCACCGCCGTGCTCTTTGGCTTCGGCGGCGGCTTCGTCGTCGTGCCGCTGCTCTATCGCATGCTCAGCGCCAGTCACGGCGCCGACGACGCCATCGGCCAATCGGCCATGCACATCGCCGTCGCCACCTCGACCTGCGTGATGATCGTCAACGCCCTGATCGCCACCGACAAACACCGCCGCGCCGGCAACCTGATCCGCCATTACCTGTGGCCCCTCGGCGGCTTCATCGCCCAGGGCGCGATCATCGGCGCGATCGCCGCGGTGTGGGTCAGCGGCGAGGTCATCCGCTACGCGTTCATCGCCTACCTCGGCGTGACCATCATCGACTGCCTGTTCAGACGCGGCTTCCTCATCCATGACGAAGGCGTCATCCCACGTCGATTGAATCGCAAGGAAATATCCGCCGGTGGTGTAGGCATCGGCGCCGTCGCCACGTTCCTCGGCGTAGGAGGAAGCGTCATGACCGTGCCGCTGTTGCGTCGCTGCGGGTTGAGCATGTCCCAGGCCACGTCCATGGCCAATCCACTGAGCGTGCCGGTGGCACTGACCGGGACGCTGACGTACATGGCGCTGGCCGGTTTCAGCGAGACGGATCTGGGCGCGTGGTTTATCGGGTATGTGGATTTGCTGGCGTTTACGGTGCTGACGCTGGGGGCGCTGGTCGGGATTCGGTTGGCCACGCCGTGGATCGGGCGGATACCGGATCGGGTGCATGCGTGGGTGTACATCGGTTTGCTCATGATGGTGATGATCAGCATGTGTGTGAGTTGATCCATCACACCAACCCCGGCGCCTCCCGCACAATAAAGTGATCCAGGTTCTCGATGTTGGCACTGAACACCCCGAACGTCTGTTCGGGGTTTTTCTTGCTCGGCACTTGCTTCAACTCCGGCGTCACGCCATAGAAGAAACAGAACAACGCCTTATCACTGTCGATCGCGTGCTTGATCTCTTCCAGAAACGCCTTGCGCTTGCGGTAGTTGTCGATCAACTTTTTGCTCAAATACACGTTCACCGAATACGGCTTCTTCTTCGCCTCATCCGCCTGCTTGAACCAGACCTTCTGCTCGAAATCGATGCGAAAACTCTGGGTGTAATCCTTGATCTCCTTGATCTTGCCCCAGTAAATCAGCCCCTTGTTGTCCGTCAGATACTCGATCTTCTTGAAGAACGAGCCATAAGGCGCCGTGTGCTCGCCGATCTTCAACGGCATGCGTTTGAGCAATTCCTTGTCGGCGAAGTTCGTCACAAAACACTCCACCGGATGCGCAAACACACTGGTCTTGTCCGGCGCCGTCTCACGCCCCGGCGACTCCCTGGAACTCACCTGCGCCACCCGCACCGGATCATCCCGCAACACATCCGCCGCCCCCGCAGGCGCAGCTGGCTTGCGCACATACTCACGCCGCGTCAGCAACAACTCCGATGGGAAGTGTTCCTCGCGAGCGTCATCCGTTTCGCCATCCGCCGTCTCAACGCCAGATGCCGACGCTTTCAAACTCACATACGGACAACCCGCTACATGCTGCGTCGTGGGTAGATTCTTGAAGTGCGGCGTGCGCACGTAATTCACATTTTTCGCGTTGAACGTGCCCAACTCGTTGGAGGCATCAAACGCCAAACGACAGGCATCGTTGGGGCACTGGAAGTGCTCCTTGGCCGAATCGAACGCCACCGTCTCATCGAAATTGAGATCGCGAACGTCATAGATCGACAACTTGTCGTCGAGACTGAGGCAGTAGGCGAGATCGAATTTCATGGCGGGGCTCGGATCCTTGAGTGGGGGAGGGGTATTAATAGCGGGAGGCGCAGCGGGTTGCACTGATTGTTTTCAGGATGATGCAAAACCTGCGGGAGCTAGCCTGCTGGCGATTCCAAACATCAACCAGATTTCAATCCTCACCCTGCCACTGCGGGCCACACATCACCCCTGTGGCGAGGGAGCTTGCTCCCGCTGGGCTGCGAAGCAGCCCCAAGATCAGCCAATACGGTTAGTCAGATAAACCGCGATTATTCCTTTTCGAGTCTTCCAACGTTGTCATACAGCCAAGCAATGAAAGCCTCTCTGTCGTCCGAATGGTGGCAACGTTGATGACAGTTGGGACACAACGCCACAACATTCGAAGGAAGGTCAGAACCCTCTTGCGACATATGTTTAACGTGATGCGCTTCCAGAAACGGTTTCCCATTCTTTTTAAATGGCGCTTCTTCGCCGCAGCCTTCGCACTTTCCATTGGCCTGCTGACGAACCCAACCCCTCAATTCAGGATCGCGAAAGTAAGTCTTCCTGGTGGACTCGGTCCAAACAGGATTTTTTATCCCTTTTGGGACGTACAGGAATGGTTGCCGCTCAAATTTGGCCGCACGCTGTTCTAGCTTTTCTTCGTCCGCCGTGGGATCAGAGTCCTCAGGAGTAACAACACTGGAAGCATCGAGCGCTGTACGGATACTACGCGCGACATTAGCGCCGACATTCTTGGCAGGTTTGTAACCCTTGATAGGTTCACGGCCCAACTCGACCATGACGGAAGAAATGTTCTGCATCCGAAATTCGATAGAGCTCTTGGTTCGGTCAGCCAGTACGCCCTCGCGAAGTACGCGATTCTCGTGTGCCTTGTTGTATGCCTGTTCTTTCTGTTCACACGACCACATCCGTAGATAGGCGTCGACCGCCGCCTGAATCTCTACTTCACTCCAGTCGCTATTACTTTTTTCCATAGCCATACAGTCGCCGAGGGTTGAAAACCCTCGGACGATACTGAGTGGCCATTACTGCTGTCTACGAAAATTCCTACAAAAAATAGCGACGGATCTCGCATGTGATCCTACAAGCGTATCGCTCAACCCATCGAATGCTTGGACGACTGAAACGCCTGAGCGACCCTCCGCCACCAAGGCTTCGTCGCGGTAGCTTTTCGCGGTATTTGATCGCTCAAAAGATAGGGCATGTCCCGCAGCCGAATCCAACTCTCATTCTGCCAATGCAACAGACTCACAGACATCTCAGGCCATTTCAAAAAACTCAGCACAGGCAGATCCGAATCCGAGGACGCGGCATCGCGTAAGGCTGGAACTACTTGATGGGTCAGCCATTCACGCAACAGCCGATTCCCTGGGACGTAGTGATACACCAATAGCGCATATACGCCTGACTCACTGAGCATCAGCTGCTTGTCAGGCTGGCGGTGATACTCAATCCACAGAAAACGATGCTGATCCTTGTCCAGTTTACTGACCATACGATCACTGAGATGGACACCCATCAAACGGCCAATATCGCGTGCGCAAAACCACGGCTGGCCTTCAAGGAGAAGGGCGTGGAGAGAGAGTTTGTACAGAGTGAATACAGTCGAACTGTGGGGTTCAGTCATGGCAGGCCTCCAGTGCTGGAAGCATGCAGATGATGTTCAGGTTGAAGCTAATTTTTTTCGTGCCGAAGGAGACATTTTTAGGCATATCCATTACCTCTGTGTGATGTCAGCTTTCTTAAGGCTGGGTGCCGGGAGCTAAGAAACCCCACACAGAGGGCCGGACATATTCCCCTTTCGGGTCTTGTATTAGCCCACTCCCGGCATAACAGAGTTTTTTGATGCGCACGGGGAAACCGTAGGCACAAAAAAGCCGCTACTGTCGGGTGCGGTCGATCCGCTGTGTGAGGTGTTTCTTAGGCACCGAGTTTCAGGCTATTGAATCATACGGGAGGGGTCAAGCTAAAAAATGAGCTACCTTCGTGAGGTTACGGTAAAAATTAATTCTTCTTGTTATTTACACAAAGTTAGGCACATACGACAATGTGTAAATTTTTTGTGAATTCTGGGTTCGGAGCGTTGAATTTCAGCTCGATTCAGAGTTTGAAAAGGGAGTTCGGCGAAGATATTGGTCCTGCGACGGATATCTCTACAAAGTGGAAGAGGTGTTGAAAGGAATGCAGTCTAAAAAAATGATTGCTATAGATCTATTTTGTGGCGCTGGCGGACTAACAGTTGGCTTGAAAGATGCTGGTTTTAATGTTGTGGCTGGTGTTGAATTTAACCCAGTTGCCGCTGAGTCCTACCGGTTGAATCATATGGAACATCTTCTATATGAGCGCGATATTCGAGATCTTAGCCCGTTTGATGTAATGAATGATCTGGGCATAAAGCCGGGTGAGTTAGATTTACTTGCAGGGTGCCCTCCCTGTCAAGGTTTCTCTTCGCATAGAACTCGAAATAAATCAAGTTCAGTGGTGGACGAAAGAAATGACCTTGTTTTCGAGTTTATGAAGTTTGTGAGTGCGATGTTGCCCAAGACTATTATGATGGAAAATGTTCCGGGGCTGGCCAAGGATAATCGCATTGACCAAGTAAAGAATCAGCTCGAAGAGCTTAATTATTATATCGACGATAAGACAGTTCAGGTTAAAGACGCTGCGTCATTCGGTGTGCCTCAACGACGTAAAAGAATGATTCTAAAAGCATCTTTATTAGGTTGCATCGACGATCCAGTTGAGAGCGCTGATGTGGCGACAGTAAGGAGTGCTATCGGGGGGATGAGACCGCCGGGTGATACAGGCGATTATCTACATGATTTACCTGTTAAAAGAACAGATAAAATCAACGAGATGATAAGTTTAATTCCAATTGATGGTGGTTCCAGAACAGATCTTCCAATTGAGTATTGGCTTCCCTGCCACCTTAGAAAGCCCGATGGCTATTTAGATGTCTATGGTCGAATGGCATGGAATACAGTTTCCCCGACAATTACAGGGGGATGCATCAGCCCATCAAAAGGCAGGTTTATCCATCCTGACCAAAATAGAGCAATAACATTAAGGGAGGCGGCACTACTTCAAACATTTCCTCCTAAATATAGGTTTTCTATGTCGAGGGGGAAAGACGCTGTTGCCCTAATGATAGGGAATGCACTGCCGCCAGAATTTATTAAAAGACACGCAATAGAATTTAGAAAGCATCTAAGCTTATTTAACTAGGGATGGGGCTGAAATGACCAGTAGTTTTGAAATGAAATTTGACCCGAAAACCATCGAGCATCTTGGCGTAAGGATGTATTCGACGCTTCCACCTGCTCTGGCAGAGCTAATATCTAACGCCTATGACGCTGATGCCTCGACGGTTAGCTTGAAGTTTCATGAGAATAATGGTCGGCCCGTTTCTATTAATGTCATCGATGATGGTCATGGTATGTCATCGTCAGATATCCAAAATAAGTTTCTAGTGATTGGTCGAAATAGACGAAAGGATGAAGGAGATGAACCAACCAAGATTTTCTCAAGATTGCCAACGGGAAAGAAAGGTCTAGGGAAGTTGGCGTTGTTTGGGTTGGCCAAAGTCATTACTGTAGATACTGTGAATAATGGTAAAAGAAATAGGTTTGTTCTTGATTGGGATGCGTTGATGAGTGCTGAGGGAAGCTACAATCCTATAGCGGAAATTACCGACGAGCCTACTGATAAACAAAACGGTACAGTAATTAAGCTTTCTAAGCTAAAGCGTCAGTCTGCTTTTGATGTGGAAGGGTTGGCGGACAGTCTTTCAAAGATATTCATTGTTGATAGCACCTTTAATATTGTCTTGCAGGACTCTAATGGTGAGAGTTTGCTAGTGAACAATGAGCGTCGTTATGCCCAGCTAAACAAACAGTTTGAGTGGGATGTTGATGAGCTTGTTGATGATGGCAGTTTTTACAAAGGGAAGGTCTCGGGAAAGCTATATACAGGTGAAACCCCTATTAAGCCGAACTCCGGGCTCAGGGGAGTCTCAGTGTTTTCTCGGGGTAAATTGGTAAATGCTCCAGAGTTTTTTTCAAATAGTACATCTAGTCATTTCTTTCAGTATTTGACTGGTTGGATTCAAGCGGATTTCATTGATTTACTATCTGAGGATGTTATCTCTACTAATCGGCAGTCGATTAATTGGGATAATGAGGAAATGCAGGAGTTTCGTGAGTTTTTGTCAAATTTGATTTCAAAAGTTAATATCAGTTGGCGGGACCA
Organism: Pseudomonas sp. Y5-11; assembly: GCF_022368695.1. Lineage (NCBI taxonomy): Bacteria > Pseudomonadati > Pseudomonadota > Gammaproteobacteria > Pseudomonadales > Pseudomonadaceae > Pseudomonas > Pseudomonas sp. Y5-11. Next base: position 5,585,808 of record NZ_CP058974.1, on the reverse strand, counting down.
GAGAAAAGATAAAAAAGATGAGGATCTGAAAAAAGTTACAGGGATTGATACTAGGAAATGGATTTCAACAATGCCTGCAGATATTCAGTCCCATGCGTCAAAGATTTTGGAATCTCTTAGTGGTGAAGATGCTTTTAGTAAGTTTACTCCAGTGATCGAAGCTCTACACAAGATCATTCCTGAGTATCCTCAATTGCATTGGCGGCATTTAAATGAAAAGTTGAGGGAGCGGATAAAGAGCTATTACGAAAATAAGCAATACGGTGATGCGGCGGATCAGAGTGTAAAAATCTACTGTGAGCATATTCGGGAATTAACGGGGATTCTCGAGGATGGAACTGACTTGACAGGTAAGGCATTTTCTGCGAAATCGCCCCCTTTTCTCCAGATAGGTGATATCTCGACAGTTACTGGTGTTAACTTGCAGAGCGGTCAAGATTTTCTTTCAAGAGGCCTTATTACAGGGTTTAGAAATCCGGTGGCTCATGCACCGTTGGATGCCATTGTTCCAAAGATTTTCACTGAGTTGGATTGTTTGAATATTTTGAGTTTGACATCTTATTTGTTAGAGCGGGTTGACCGGGCGAAACTTGTAAAATCCTAATTTTTACTTTCGGACGAAGAAATATTCGTCCGAATTTTTATAATTTTTGCAGCGACTTTTTGATTTTTATTGGCACTCTGGAGGTGCTGTGTCGGTTTTTCTATCAGAATTTTTACCGGGCTTTTCGGCAACTGTACTTGGAATTGTACTTGGGTTTCCTGTTGCGCTATATGTTAATTATAGATTAACAGTTTTTCAGAATAGCCAAGAGCAGGCCCGTGAGTTTCGACTTCGAGCGGATTTGGTGGGAGTGATTGAGAGGTCTCTTAGTTACAATGAAAAAGTTCTTGGGAGAATAGCTGAGCTTTGTGCCGAGGAAAAGGCAATGCGAAATCCAGATCTGCAATTAACAACATGGGAAGTAATTGGTCATTCTTTTTCTAAGCTGTGCAGGGAACCAGAGCTTCTACAGCTTCTCTCGCATCATTGGTTGCGCTTGCAAAAATTAGATCAAATGAATAAAGAAATGTTCGATAGGGCGGTGGGAATTATCGCTGAGTTTAAAGATGAGGGTATGGCAATCGCAATTTGGGGCGAGTTCTATGTTCTATCAAGCAGCCTTCAGGCTCATTCGCGAATTCTGTTAGATCGTTTAGAAGCAGATGGTGAGGAATAATTTTATTTTTGTGTTCTAGTTGTCTAGCTTGTTTGTTTCTTTCATGGCAATGTTTAGTTGGATTTCAATGCGACATAAATATGCTTTTAGATGGGATAGTTTTTTTTCAAGAGCCTTAATATCCAGGTTTTGATCGTTCTTAATTATTTCCTGTGCCGATTTTTTTATTGAATTCAACTCGGATATAAGCATTTTTATTTTCAGTTTTGCTTCGGTGATATCTCTTTTTGCTAGGTGTTGGGCCTTCAAAACTATGCCGCTAGCAATTAAGCTACCTCCCGCCGCAACAACTGTATAGCTGATGAGGCTAGATGATAGTTTGAGATTGCCAAATATTTCTACCATTGTTGAGTTTTGAGAGTATACGTCGAAAGTATAGGCCATGTATCCGCCAGCGATGGCTAGAAAAAGTCCAAATATGCAGAGGTATAGCGGGTTTCTATAAAGCGAACCACTTAGAATGCCCCATGTCCCGACCGTGAAAGTCAATATCGAAATAATTGCGAACGCTAACATTTTTTAAGTTAATGAATGATAAGGAAAAAGAGCCGCCATTCGGCAGCTCTTTTTTGTATTGTCAATCCCAGCTCAACGCACCACCAGTCTGATACTCAATAACCCGAGTCTCAAAGAAATTCTTCTCTTTCTTCAAGTCCATAATCTCGCTCATCCAAGGGAACGGGTTAGTCGTCCCTGGGTACTCTTCCTTCAAACCAATCTGCGACAAACGACGGTTAGCGATGAACTTCAGGTAGTCCTCCATCATCGCCGCGTTCATGCCCAGTACGCCGCGAGGCATGGTGTCGCGGGCGTATTCGATTTCCAGCTGCGTACCCTGCAGGATCATCTGGGTCGCTTCTTCCTTCATCTCGGCATCCCACAGGTGTGGGTTTTCGATTTTGATCTGGTTGATCACATCGATGCCGAAGTTCAGGTGCATGGATTCGTCGCGCAGGATGTACTGGAACTGCTCGGCGACGCCGGTCATTTTGTTGCGGCGGCCCATGGACAGGATCTGGGTGAAGCCGCAGTAGAAGAAGATGCCTTCCAGCACGCAGTAGTAGGCGATCAGGTTGCGCAGCAGTTCTTTGTCGGTGTCCGGGGTGCCGGTTTCGAACTTCGGATCGGAGATCGAACGGGTGTACTTCAGGCCCCAGGCTGCCTTTTTGGCGACCGATGGAATCTCGTGGTACATGTTGAAGATCTCGCCTTCATCCATGGCCAGCGATTCGATGCAGTACTGGTAGGCGTGGGTGTGGATCGCCTCTTCGAAGGCCTGGCGCAGGATGTACTGGCGGCATTCCGGGTTGGTGATCAGGCGGTACACGGCCAGCACCAGGTTGTTGGCAACCAGGGAGTCGGCGGTGGAGAAGAAGCCGAGGTTGCGCATCACGATGCGGCGCTCGTCGTCGGTCAGGCCTTCCGGGTTTTTCCAGAGGGCGATGTCGGCGGTCATGTTGACTTCTTGCGGCATCCAGTGGTTTGCGCAGCCGTCCAGGTACTTCTGCCAGGCCCAGTCGTACTTGAAAGGTACGAGTTGGTTGAGGTCGGCGCGGCAGTTGATCATGCGCTTTTCGTCAACGGCGACGCGGGCGGAGGCGCCTTCGAGTTCGGCGAGGCCTTCGGCGACGTCGAGGGAATCCAGTGCAGCCTTGGCGCGGGCCACGGCGGCCGAGTCGTCGGCGGTCACGGCGCGGGCTTCCAGCGCTGCGGCACCGCCGGCGCTGTCGAGGCGGTCCATGTTGGCTTCAGTAGCGTGGCCGGCGTTGGCGCCTTTCACGGTTGCTACTTCACTGTCTTCTTTGTCGAATTCGTCCCAGCTCAGCATGACGTGTCGTCTCCTGCGTGAGGGCCTGTCGCCCCGTGTGAAACCTGATTGGTGGTTTTTTCACACGGTCGTACAGACCGCGTTGGATCTTAAGGAATCGTTTTTTGCGGCAGCCAAGGCAGGCAATAAAACAGAATTTTGTACGGGTTTCCGAGAGCCTCTGACGGGCGCAGATCAGCATTGACGCTGCTGCGGGGCTTCAGAATGGCTTTTGCTCCCTGTAAGGGAATATTGCTGACCCGATTAGGGCGGCATTATAGGGAAAAAAACACGGCTGTGCTGAGGCGAATCCGCGCATGGAGCGGTCGAGGAGGCTGGTTTTTCGATGAGAGTGCGGGTTTACAGGGCTTTGCCGGGGATAGATTTTTTTTCGTAAAAATCTCGCGATTGTGGATTTGCTCAAAAAACGAACAAAAAAACTGGTTTTTCACTACATCTAGTGTTTTGCAAGCATTTTTGACGACTCCAGACACAACTGAGCCCGACCGAAGCCGGGCTGGAATCGACCCTCAAATGAGGCGCTGAGCGGTCCGATTCGGTGCAGTCTCGATCATCAATTGGTGCAGCCGTTACCCATGACGCTGTAACGCAGGATGTGGCGCTGACCCTTGGAGTCGTCGTACTCCATTTTGGCCGGTACCACTTCGCAGACATTCGGCACTTCGCTCATCGATACAACTTTGGCGATGTCCAGGTGAGTGGAGTAAGTGTATTCCTCGATCACCGGTTGTTGCTGTGCGACATCAGTCGGGACCTCGTCTGCCATGGCGGTTGCGCACAGACTGCTGAGGGCCAGAACCAATAAAGCTTTCATTTCAGATTTACCTTTTTGAGGTCGAGTGGGGTCACGCAACCTTTTTAGGGTTGCGTGTGTAACTTCATCATTTGCAGTTATTACTTGAGAGCTGGATTAACGGCCTTCGTGGGGGCTGTAACGTTGTTAATCGCGTTTGCCTTGTCGGCGATGTGGATTTTAGGCAGGTGGGGTGGGGGTAAACAGGTGGGGTTTTGATAAACACTTTTGGTGGTTTTGGTAACAATCCCCACAAAACACCGCCCAACCCTTGTAGGCGCTGCCGAAGGCTGCGATCTTTCGCCTTTGATTTTTGCAAAGCAAGATCAAAAGATCGCAGCCTGCGGCAGCTCCTACAACCATCGTCGAATGGTTCTATGGGGCCGGCCCGGCTACAACGGGGTCATACAAAAACAACTATTCCACCGAGGTAAGAAAGATGAGTGCGGCTTCTCTGTATCCCGTTCGTCCCGAGGTTCTGGCCAATACGCTGACTGACGAGGCGACCTACAAAGCCATGTACCAGCAGTCGGTCGTCAACCCTGACGGTTTCTGGCGCGAGCAAGCCAAGCGCCTCGACTGGATCAAGCCTTTCACCACGGTGAAGCAGACTTCCTTCGACGATCACCATGTCGACATCAAATGGTTCGCCGACGGCACCCTGAACGTTTCCTACAACTGCCTCGACCGTCATCTGGCCGAGCGCGGCGATCAAGTCGCAATCATCTGGGAAGGCGACGATCCTTCCGAGAGCCGCAACATCACTTACCGCGAACTGCACGAACAAGTCTGCAAACTGGCCAACGCCCTGCGTGGTCAGGACGTGCACCGTGGCGACGTGGTGACTATTTATATGCCAATGATCCCCGAAGCCGTGGTCGCCATGCTGGCCTGTACCCGGATCGGCGCGATTCACTCGGTGGTGTTCGGTGGTTTCTCGCCGGAAGCGCTGGCGGGGCGGATCATCGACTGCAAATCGAAAGTGGTGATCACCGCTGACGAAGGCATTCGTGCCGGCAAGAAGATCTCGCTGAAGGCCAACGTCGACGACGCGCTGACCAATCCGGAAACCAGCAGCATCCAGAAAGTCATCGTGTGCAAGCGCACCGGTGGCGACATCAAGTGGAACCAGCATCGCGATATCTGGTACGAAGACCTGATGAAAGTGGCGGGCACCGTCTGCGCGCCGAAAGAGATGGGCGCTGAAGAAGCGCTGTTCATCCTGTACACCTCGGGTTCGACCGGCAAGCCGAAGGGCGTGCAGCACACCACCGGCGGTTATCTGTTGTACGCGGCAATGACCCACGAGCGCGTGTTCGACTACCGTCCGGGCGAAATCTACTGGTGCACCGCCGACGTCGGCTGGGTCACCGGTCACAGTTACATCGTCTACGGCCCGCTGGCCAATGGCGCGACCACCGTGCTCTTCGAAGGCGTGCCGAACTACCCGGACATCACCCGGGTGGCGAAGATCGTCGACAAGCACAAGGTCAACATCCTTTACACCGCACCGACCGCGATCCGCGCAATGATGGCGTCGGGTACCGCTGCTGTTGAGGGCGCGGATGGCAGCAGCCTGCGTCTGCTCGGTTCGGTGGGCGAGCCGATCAACCCGGAAGCCTGGGACTGGTACTACAAGAATGTCGGCAAGTCGCGCTGCCCGATCGTTGATACCTGGTGGCAGACCGAAACCGGCGGCAACATGATGAGCCCGCTGCCCGGTGCGCATGCACTGAAGCCGGGTTCGGCGGCACGTCCGTTCTTCGGCGTGGTGCCGGCGCTGGTCGACAACCTTGGCAACATCATCGAGGGCGAGGCTGAAGGCAATCTGGTGATTCTCGATTCGTGGCCGGGTCAGGCGCGCACCTTGTATGGCGACCATGACCGCTTCGTCGACACCTACTTCAAGACGTTCCGCGGCATGTACTTCACCGGTGACGGTGCGCGGCGTGACGCCGATGGTTACTACTGGATCACCGGGCGCGTGGATGACGTGCTCAACGTTTCCGGCCACCGCATGGGTACCGCCGAGATCGAAAGCGCAATGGTCGCCCACCCGAAAGTCGCCGAAGCGGCGGTGGTCGGTGTGCCGCACGACATCAAGGGGCAGGGCATTTATGTCTACGTCACCCTGAAAAATGGCGAAGAGCCGAGCGAGCAACTGCGCCTGGAGCTGAAGAACTGGGTGCGCAAAGAGATTGGCCCGATTGCCTCACCGGACGTGATCCAGTGGGCGCCGGGGCTGCCGAAGACCCGTTCGGGCAAGATCATGCGGCGGATTCTGCGCAAGATCGCCACGGCGGAGTACGAAGGGCTGGGCGATATCTCGACCCTGGCGGACCCGAGTGTGGTGCAGCATTTGATTGATACGCACAAGACGATGAATGTGGCTTAAGCCTGTCTGATGCATTGAAGAGCCCTGTCCGGTGATGCCGGGCGGGGCTTTTTTGTGTCAGATGGTTTTGTGGTGGCTGTGCCGGCCTCATCGCTGGCAAGCCAGCTCCCACAGGTTTCCGAGGTGTGAACGGGATTTCAATCTCAATCGAAATCCCTGTGGGAGCTGGCTTGCCAGCGATAGCCATCTGTCAGACGCCGCAGTATTCCCCTGTCAGAAACCCAAACCACCCAACCAATAATTATCGATCTCCCGCGCAAGCCATTTCCCGCTGTTACCGCCTGCCGTCCACGTAACCGAATGTGTAACCGCCCGCGTCAAACCGGGGCGAAGGGAAACGCATCGCCCCGTTTTAGAGCCTCAAAATCCCCGCTGAAAAATAAGACCCAACGCTGCGCTTGCCGGATTAGAAGGGTTTGCGAATAATAGGCCCGCAATTTGCAGCATAGATCGGTTCACTGTCTTTCGCTCTTGCATGAATTTGCAAGGCTGTCAATGCGCTCAAGCGGGTTTCTCTGTGCATCTGTAATTAGTTGTCGCATTGAAGAAATATCGGCTTCGGGCCTGTCGTTAGAATGCCGATCACTCGCTCATCGTGGCTGACGTTGAAACCCCTGAAGGTTTCAATGGGAAATTTCCCACCGATGCTGCACCGCTTTCCCGATTCACCCATTCGCATATTGGGCTGTCGCTCACTCTGCCGTTTTTGCCCTTTACCGATGGAGTCCCAAGATGAAGAAACTTGTGCTGCTTGGCGCCCTGGCACTGTCCGTGCTGTCGCTGAATTCCTTCGCTGATGAAAAACCTCTGAAGATCGGTATCGAAGCGGCTTACCCTCCGTTCGCTTCCAAAGCGCCGGATGGCAGCATCGTTGGTTTCGACTACGACATCGGCAATGCCCTGTGTGAAGAAATGAAGGTCAAGTGCCAGTGGGTCGAGCAAGAGTTCGACGGTCTGATCCCGGCACTGAAAGTGCGCAAGATCGACGCGATCCTGTCGTCCATGTCGATCACCGAAGACCGCAAGAAATCCGTGGACTTCACCAACAAGTACTACAATACCCCGGCCCGTCTGGTCATGAAGCAGGGCACCGTTGTCAGCGACAACCTGTCTGAGCTCAAGGGCAAGAACATCGGCGTGCAGCGTGGTTCGATCCACGAGCGTTTCGCCCGCGAAGTCCTGGCCCCGCTGGGTGCCGAGATCAAGCCATACGGTTCGCAGAACGAAATCTACCTCGACGTGGCCGCCGGTCGCCTCGACGGTACCGTGGCGGACGCCACCCTGCTGCAGGACGGCTTCCTGAACACTGACTCCGGCAAAGGCTTCGCCTTCGTCGGTCCGCAATTCACCGACGTCAAATACTTCGGCGACGGCGTAGGCATCGCGGTGCGCAAGGGCGACGCGCTGAAAGACAAGATCAACGCTGCGATCGCGGCTATCCGTGAAAACGGTAAATACAAAGCTATCCAGGACAAGTACTTCGCCTTCGATATCTACGGCAAGTAACACGTCTCTGCGACAAGTCAGAAATGGCGCAAGCAACAGGATCTCTGCGGTTTGCGCCATTTTTTCATCCCAACTTTCGAGGACCTGAATCATGTTGAAAGGCTACGGGGCTGTCATCCTCGATGGCGCATGGCTGACGCTTCAGCTCGCCTTGTCGTCCATGGCCCTGGCCATCGTTCTCGGGCTGATCGGGGTCGCGTTGCGCCTGTCGCCGATTCGCTGGCTGGCGTGGCTGGGCGATCTGTATTCCACGGTGATTCGCGGGATTCCCGACCTGGTGCTGATCCTGCTGATCTTCTACGGCGGTCAGGACTTGCTCAACCGCGTCGCGCCGATGCTTGGCTATGACGACTACATCGACCTGAACCCGCTGGCCGCCGGTATCGGCACCCTCGGTTTCATCTTCGGTGCCTACCTGTCGGAAACCTTCCGTGGTGCGTTCATGGCGATCCCCAAGGGCCAGGCCGAAGCGGGCATGGCCTACGGCATGAGCAGTTTTCAGGTGTTTTTCCGGGTGATGGTGCCGCAGATGATTCGCCTGGCGATTCCTGGCTTCACCAACAACTGGCTGGTGCTGACCAAGGCCACCGCGCTGATTTCGGTGGTCGGCCTGCAAGACATGATGTTCAAGGCCAAGCAGGCGGCAGATGCCACCCGCGAGCCTTTCACCTTCTTCCTCGCAGTGGCGGCGATGTACCTGGTGATTACCAGTGTCTCGTTGCTGGCGCTGCGTCACCTTGAGAAGCGCTACTCGGTAGGCGTAAGGGCGGCTGATCTATGATCTTCGACTACAACGTCATTTGGGAGGCCATGCCGCTGTACCTCGGCGGCCTGCTGACCACTCTGAAACTGCTCGCGCTGTCGCTGTTGTTCGGTCTGCTGGCGGCACTGCCGCTGGGCCTGATGCGCGTTTCCAAGAACGCTGCGGTCAACGGCATTGCCTGGCTTTATACCTACGTGATTCGCGGCACGCCGATGCTGGTGCAGCTGTTCTTGATCTACTACGGTCTGGCGCAATTCGAAGCCGTGCGTGAAAGCTTCATGTGGCCGTGGCTGTCCAGCGCGACGTTCTGTGCGTGCCTGGCCTTCGCGATCAACACCAGCGCCTACACCGCCGAAATCATCGCCGGCAGCCTCAAGGCCACGCCGAACGGCGAGATCGAAGCCGCCAAGGCGATGGGCATGTCGCGCTTCAAGATGTACAAGCGCATCCTGTTGCCATCGGCCTTGCGTCGGGCGCTGCCGCAATACAGCAACGAAGTGATCATGATGCTGCAAACCACCAGTCTGGCGTCCATCGTGACCCTGATCGACATCACCGGCGCGGCCCGTACCGTCAACGCGCAGTACTACCTGCCGTTCGAGGCGTACATCACCGCCGGCCTGTTCTACCTGTGCCTGACCTTCATTCTGGTGAAGCTGTTCAAGCTGGCCGAGCGTCGCTGGCTGAGCTACCTGGCCCCGCGGAAGCACTGATATGGAACGCATCGACCACGTATTGCCGTGGAGCCATCTGGGCAGCGAGCGCAAGATTTCGGTCTTCCGCTTCGGTCAGGGCGAGCGCAAGGCCTACATTCAGGCCAGCCTGCACGCTGACGAACTGCCGGGCATGCGCACCGCCTGGGAGCTGAAAAAGCGCCTTGGCGAACTCGAAGCCCAAGGCCTGCTCAACGGCGTGATCGAGTTGGTGCCGGTCGCCAACCCGCTGGGCCTCGGCCAATTGCTGCAAGGCAATCATCAGGGACGTTTCGAGGCGGGCAGCGGCAAGAATTTCAACCGCGATTTCGTCGAGCTGAGCGCGCCGGTTGCAGCGGCGCTGGCCGAGCGTCTCGGTGACGATCCGCACGCCAACATTCGCCTGATCCGTCAGGCCATGGCTGAGCATCTGGCGGCAATGCCCGAGGCGGGCAGCCAGTTGCAAGGCATGCAGCGCGTGTTGCTCAGCCATGCCTGCACCGCCGATGTGGTGCTGGACCTGCACTGCGATGCCGAAGCCGCGCTGCACATGTATGCACTGCCGCAGCACTGGCCGCAGTGGCGGTCGCTGGCTGCGCACCTGAATGTGAAGGTCGGTTTGCTCGCGGAAGACTCTGGTGGCAGCTCCTTCGATGAGGCGTGCTCGTTGCCGTGGCTGCGCCTGTCGCGGCAGTTCCCGGACGCGCAGATTCCGCTGGCGTGCCTGGCGACGACTGTCGAGCTGGGCGGTCAGGCCAACACCGACCGCGCCGATGCGCTGGCCTGGGCCGAAGGCATTCTGGCGTTCCTCGCCGAGCAAGGCCTGATCACTGGCGAGTGGCCAAAGCCGGCCAATGAACCGTGCGAAGGCATGCCGTTCGAAGGCACTGAATTACTGTTGGCGCCGCACCCCGGTGTGGTGAGTTTTCTGCGTAAACCCGGCGAGTGGGTTGAAGCCGGAGATGAAATTTTCGAAGTGATCGATCCTGTGTCCGATCGGGTCAGCACGGTGTGTGCTGGTACCTCCGGGGTGCTGTTTGCCATTGAACGGCTGCGCTATGCCCAACCCGGTTTCTGGCTGGCCAAGGTGGCGGGGCGCGAAGCGCTGCGTCACGGGCGCTTGCTCAACGACTGACTGACTGTTTTTGTGAGAACCGACCGCATGTACAAACTTGAAGTCCAAGACCTGCATAAACGCTATGGCAGTCACGAAGTGCTCAAGGGCGTGTCCCTGAAAGCGGCAGCCGGCGATGTGATCAGCATCATCGGCTCCAGTGGCTCCGGCAAAAGTACTTTCCTGCGCTGCATCAACCTGCTTGAGCAGCCGCACGCGGGCAAGATCCTGCTCAACAACGAAGAGCTGAAACTGGTGGCCAACAAGGACGGCGCGCTGAAAGCCGCTGATCCGAAACAGCTGCAGCGCATGCGTTCGCGCCTGTCGATGGTGTTCCAGCACTTCAACCTGTGGTCGCACATGACCGCGCTGGAAAATATCATGGAAGCGCCGGTCCACGTGCTGGGCGTGTCCAAGGCCGAAGCGCGCGAGAAAGCCGAGCACTACCTGAACAAGGTTGGCGTGGCCCATCGCAAAGACGCGTTCCCGGGGCACATGTCTGGCGGCGAGCAGCAGCGTGTGGCGATTGCCCGTGCGCTGGCGATGGAGCCGGAAGTGATGCTGTTCGACGAACCGACGTCGGCGCTCGATCCGGAACTGGTGGGCGACGTTCTGAAGGTGATGCAAGCGCTGGCTCAGGAAGGTCGCACCATGGTCGTGGTTACGCACGAAATGGGCTTCGCCCGTGAAGTGTCGAACCAGTTGGTGTTCCTGCACAAAGGTGTGGTGGAAGAGAGCGGCAACCCGCGCGAAGTGTTGGTCAATCCGCAATCCGAGCGTTTGCAGCAGTTCCTCTCGGGCAGCTTGAAGTAATCAGAGCTGCCGATATGCACCGGAATAGTGCATGCTTCGCAGCCTGAAGGCTGGCTCCAATCCCCTGTAGGAGCTGCCGAAGGCTGCGATCTTTTGCCCTTGCTTTTGAAATTCAAAAGATCGCAGCCTCGTTTCACTCGACAGCTCCTACAGTGGGCGCTGTGCAGGTTTCGAGATTTGCGTTCATTTACGGGCTAGCATTGGCCCATGCCTTCATCACCGTTCTTCGTTTCGGATTGCCCGCCCATGACTGCCCATCGAATTGGTTTCCTGATTTGGCCCAGCACTAAAGCTCTGACGCTGGCGCTGGCGGAGGAGGCCTTGCGTGTTGCTCAGCGGGTGCATCCGGAGGTGGTTTACGAACTGTCGTTCCTGCAGGCTGAAGCCAGTCCTGAAGCGGCGGCCGATGGAGCCTGGCAACTGCCCGGCGAAGCCTGGACCGGCAAGCTGGAAAACTTCCAGAAACTGTTCCTGCTCGCCGACGAGCCGCCGACCACCCTGGCCCCGGCCCTCAGCAGCGCGCTCAAGCAACTGGTGCGTGCCGGTTGCGTGATCGGTGGTCTGTCGGCCGGTGTGTATCCGCTGGCGCAACTCGGTCTGCTCGACGGTTATCGTGCAGCCGTGCACTGGCGCTGGCAGGACGATTTCGCTGAACGTTTCCCGAAAGTCATCGCCACCAGTCACCTGTTCGACTGGGATCGCGATCGCCTGACCGCGTGTGGCGGCATGTCGGTGCTCGATCTGCTGCTGGCGGTGCTGGCCCGTGATCATGGGGCCGAGCTGGCTGGTGCGGTGTCCGAAGAACTGGTGGTCGAGCGCATCCGCGAGGGTGGTGAACGCCAGCGCATTCCGCTGCAGAACCGCCTCGGTTCCAGCCATCCGAAGCTCACCCAAGCGGTGTTGCTGATGGAAGCCAACATCGAAGAGCCGTTGACCACCGACGAAATCGCCCAGCACGTGTGCGTGTCCCGTCGCCAGTTGGAGCGGATCTTCAAGCAATACCTCAACCGCGTGCCGAGCCAGTACTACCTGGAATTGCGCCTGAACAAGGCCCGGCAGATGCTGATGCAGACCAGCAAGTCGATCATCCAGATCGGCCTGTCCTGCGGTTTCTCTTCGGGGCCGCATTTCTCCAGTGCCTACCGCAACTTCTTCGGCGCGACGCCGCGGGAAGATCGCAACCAGCGGCGCAGCAGCAGTCCTTTCGAACTGTCGTCGGTGCCGCCAGAGCGCGGTTGATCCGCGTCCTGTTCAGGGGCGGGCCGAGTGTTTCGCAGCGTCGACCCTGGCCTCTTTCATCTCGCCTTCGTGGGTGTATCGGGTTGCCCGGTTGTTTCGGCGCTTGGGCGGTCGCCTGCGCTGGAAAAGCCCGCCCGGTAAAAACGGCTCTTCAGGATGATGTGCGGTACATATATACCGCACTCGCCAATTCGTTCTCGGGTACAAATCAGCCAGCTGCCGCAAACGGCTGCGGCCAGTTAAACTGCGCCTTTGCGACGCTATATGTCGCATTGCCGTAAACCCGGGAAAATCCGGGGTTTGCGCTATAAGAAGTTGTCGCTTGGCGACAAGGCCGGGCTGAAAACTGTCCTTACAATCCCCCCATCGCTCGCCAGTTTCAGGCGGGTGTTCCTCTTCAGGAGACTCCGATGTCCGTTGAGCACGCTGCGGTAGAACGCGCCGATTTCGACCAGGTAATGGTTCCCAACTACGCGCCTGCCGCTTTTATTCCGGTGCGTGGCGCCGGTTCCCGCGTCTGGGACCAGAGCGGCCGCGAGCTGATCGACTTCGCCGGCGGGATTGCCGTTAACGTATTGGGCCATGCGCATCCGGCGCTGGTCGGTGCGCTGACCGAACAGGCGAACAAGCTGTGGCACGTGTCCAACGTGTTCACCAACGAGCCGGCCCTGCGCCTGGCGCACAAGCTGATCGACGCCACGTTCGCCGAGCGCGTGTTCTTCTGCAACTCCGGCGCCGAAGCCAACGAGGCCGCCTTCAAGCTGGCCCGTCGCGTGGCGTTCGACCGTTTCGGCAGCGAGAAGTACGAGATCATCGCTGCGCTCAACAGCTTCCACGGCCGTACCCTGTTCACCGTCAACGTCGGTGGCCAGTCGAAGTACTCCGACGGTTTCGGTCCGAAAATCACCGGCATCACCCACGTCCCTTACAACGATCTGGCCGCGCTGAAAGCGGCGGTGTCCGACAAGACCTGTGCGGTCGTGCTCGAACCGATCCAGGGCGAGGGCGGTGTACTGCCGGCGGAACTGGCTTATCTGCAAGGTGCCCGTGAACTGTGCGACGCGCACAACGCGCTGCTGGTGTTCGACGAAGTGCAGACCGGCATGGGCCGTACCGGCCACCTGTTCGCCTACCAGCATTACGGCGTGACCCCGGACATCCTGACCAGCGCCAAGAGCTTGGGCGGCGGTTTCCCGATCGCCGCGATGCTGACCACCGAAGCGCTGGCCAAGCATCTGGTGGTCGGCACCCACGGCACCACTTACGGCGGCAACCCGCTGGCGTGTTCGGTAGCCGAAGCGGTGATCGACGTGATCAACACCCCCGAGGTGCTGAACGGCGTCAACGCCAAGCACGACAAATTCAAGACCCGCCTGCAGCAGATCGGCGAGAAGTACGGCCTGTTCACTCAGGTGCGTGGCCTCGGTCTGTTGATCGGTTGCGTGCTGAGCGATGCCTGGAAAGGCAAGGCCAAGGACATCTTCAACGCCGCTGAAAAAGAAGGCCTGATGATTCTGCAGGCCGGCCCGGACGTGATTCGTTTTGCCCCGAGCCTGGTGGTGGAAGACGCCGATATCGATGCTGGCCTGGACCGCTTCGAACGCGCCGCCGCCGCACTGACGCAAGCCTGATAGACCCTTCGACGCCCGAGTATTTCGGGCGTCGAACCCAATTTTGATACCGGGCAATATCAAATGTGGGAGCGGGCTTGTGGTGAGGGGATTTATCCCCGATGGGCTGCGCAGCAGCCCCAAGCTTTTTGAGGGCCGCTACGCGCCCCATCGGGGATAAATCCCCTCACCACAAAAGCCCGCTTCCACAGTCTCCGGTGTTTTTTTCAGTAAATTTTTATAAGAGAAAGGAGTGACACCATGCTGGTGATGCGCCCTGCGCAAATGGCTGATCTGGGCGAGGTACAGCGTCTGGCTGCGGATAGCCCGATTGGTGTCACTTCCTTGCCGGATGACGTGGAACGTCTGAGCGACAAGATCGCCGCAAGCGAAGCCTCGTTCGCTGCCGAAGTGAGTTTCAACGGCGAGGAGAGCTACTTCTTCGTTCTTGAAGACACCGCCACCGGCAAACTGGTCGGCTGCTCGGCCATTGTCGCCTCGGCCGGCTACTCGGAGCCGTTCTACAGCTTCCGCAACGAGACCTTTGTCCACGCCTCCCGTGAGCTGAAGATCCACAACAAGATCCACGTGCTTTCGCAATGCCACGACCTGACCGGCAACAGCTTGCTGACCAGTTTCTACGTGCAGCGTGAGCTGGTGGGGTCGCCGTGGGCCGAGCTCAACTCCCGTGGTCGCCTGCTGTTCGTTGCCAGCCACCCGGAGCGTTTCGCCGATTCGGTGGTGACCGAGATCGTCGGCTACAGCGACGAGAACGGCGACTCGCCATTCTGGGATGCAATCGGTCGCAACTTCTTCGACCTCAACTACGCCGAGGCCGAGCGCCTGTGTGGCCTGAAGAGTCGCACGTTCCTCGCCGAACTGATGCCGCATTACCCGATCTACGTGCCGCTGTTGCCGGATTCCGCGCAAGAAGCGATGGGCCAGGTGCACCCGCGTGCGCAGATCACCTTCGACATCCTGATGCGCGAAGGCTTCGAAACCGATCACTACATCGACATTTTCGACGGTGGCCCGACCCTGCATGCGCGTGTTTCGGGGATCCGTTCGATCGCCCAGAGCCGTGTGGTGCCGGTGAAGATCGGCGAGCCGGTCAAAGGTGCCGGGCGCCAGTATCTGGTGGCCAACGCGCAGTTGCAGGATTACCGCGCGGTGCTGCTGGAACTCGATTACGCGCCGGGCAAACCGGTGACCCTGGATCTGGAAGCAGCCGAAGCCCTGGGCGTCGGTGAAGGTGCCAGCGTGCGCCTGGTGGCGGTTTAACGCCTTAGCGAGTTTCACGGGTGGCGAAGGCGGCCCGTTTGAGGAGATAGCATGATTGTTCGTCCCGTACGCAGCAGCGATTTATCCGCGCTGATCGACCTGGCCCGCAGCACCGGCACCGGCCTGACCACGTTGCCGGCCAACGAAGAACGCTTGACCCACCGGGTCGGCTGGGCCGAGAAGACCTTCCGCGGCGAAGCCGGTCGTGGCGACGCGGACTACCTGTTCGTGCTCGAAGACGACAACGGTCGCGTGGTGGGGATTTCCGCCATCGCCGGCGCGGTCGGTCTGCGTGAGCCGTGGTACAACTTCCGCGTGGGCCTGACCGTCAGCGCCTCGCAAGAGCTGAACATTTATCGCGAGATCCCGACGCTGTTCCTCGCCAACGACCTGACCGGCAACTCCGAGCTGTGCTCGCTGTTCCTGCACGCCGATTACCGCACCGGCCTGAACGGCCGCATGCTGTCCAAGGCGCGCATGCTGTTCATCGCCGAGTTCCCGGAGCTGTTCGGCAACAAGATCATCGCCGAGATGCGCGGCGTCTCCGATGAAGCCGGTCGTTCGCCGTTCTGGGAAAGCCTGGGTCGGCACTTCTTCAAGATGGAATTCAGCCAGGCCGACTACCTGACCGGCGTCGGCAACAAGGCGTTCATCGCCGAACTGATGCCGAAATTCCCGCTGTACACCTGCTTCCTGTCGCCGGATGCGCGCAACGTCATCGGTCAGGTGCACCCGGACACCGAGCCGGCGCTGGCGATGCTCAAGAGCGAAGGTTTCAGCTATCAGGGCTACGTCGATATCTTCGATGCCGGCCCGGCCATCGAGTGCGAAACCAGCAAGATCCGCGCAGTCCGCGACAGTGAAGCGCTGGTGCTGGCGATCGGTACGCCGGGCGAAGACGCCACGCCGTTCATCATCCATAACCGCAAACGCGAAGACTGCCGCATCACGGCTGCCCCGGCCCGTCTGGCCGCCGGCACGCTGGTGGTCGATCCGCTGACCGCCAAACGTCTTCAACTCAACGCCGGCGATCAAGTGCGCGCCGTGGCGTTGTCTGCTGCTCGGGAGTCGAAATAATGAATTCGCTATACATCGCAGGTGAATGGCTGGCCGGTCAGGGCGAAGCCTTCCAGTCGCTGAACCCGGTGACCCAGCAAGTGCTGTGGTCGGGGGAGGGCGCCAGCGTCGCTCAGGTCGAGTCCGCCGTGCAGGCGGCGCGTCAGGCCTTTCCGGGTTGGGCGCGGCGTTCGCTGGATGAGCGCATCAGCGTCCTCGAAGCCTTTGCCGCCGCCCTGAAAAACCACAGCGACGAACTGGCCCGCACCATCGGCGAGGAAACCGGCAAGCCCCTGTGGGAAGCCGCGACCGAAGTCACCAGCATGGTCAACAAGATTGCGATCTCGGTGCAGAGCTACCGCGAACGTACCGGCGAGAAGAGCGGCCCGCTGGGCGACGCCACCGCCGTGTTGCGCCACAAGCCGCACGGTGTGGTGGCGGTGTTCGGCCCTTACAACTTCCCGGGCCACTTGCCGAACGGCCACATCGTGCCGGCGCTGCTGGCCGGTAACAGCGTGCTGTTCAAGCCAAGCGAGCTGACGCCGAAAGTCGCCGAGCTGACGGTCAAGTGCTGGATCGAAGCCGGTCTGCCGGCCGGCGTGTTGAACCTGCTGCAAGGCGCTCGCGAAACCGGTATCGCCCTGGCGGCGAACCCGGGCATCGACGGTCTGTTCTTCACCGGCTCGAGCCGTACCGGCAATCACCTGCACCAGCAGTTTGCCGGGCGTCCGGACAAGATCCTCGCGCTGGAAATGGGCGGCAACAATCCGCTGGTGGTCGATCAGGTCGCTGATCTGGACGCAGCCGTTTACACGATCATTCAGTCGGCCTTCATCTCCGCCGGCCAGCGCTGCACGTGTGCGCGTCGTCTGCTGGTGCCGCAAGGCGCGTGGGGCGACAGCCTGCTCAAGCGTCTGGTGGATGTGAGCGCGACCCTCGAAGTCGGTGCGTTCGATCAACAGCCGGCGCCGTTCATGGGCTCGGTGATTTCCCTTGGCGCGGCGAAAGCGCTGATGGATGCCCAGCGACATCTGCTGGCCAATGGCGCGGTGTCGCTACTGGCGATGACGCAGCCGCAAGCGCAATCGGCCTTGCTGACCCCGGGCATTCTTGATGTGACCGCGGTGGCCGAGCGTCCGGATGAAGAATTGTTCGGCCCGTTGCTGCAAGTGATCCGCTACGCCGATTTCGCTGCGGCGATCGCTGAGGCCAACGACACCGCTTATGGTCTGGCGGCTGGCTTGCTGTCGGATTCCGAAGATCGTTATCAGCAGTTCTGGCTGGAAAGCCGCGCCGGTATCGTCAACTGGAACAAACAGCTGACCGGTGCCGCGAGCAGCGCGCCGTTCGGCGGTGTCGGCGCTTCGGGCAACCATCGCGCCAGTGCCTACTACGCGGCGGATTACTGCGCGTACCCGGTGGCCTCGCTGGAAACCCCGAGCCTGACGTTGCCGGCGGCCCTGACGCCTGGCGTGAAAATGGCGTGATGCCTATTCGCGAGCAAGCTCGCTCCCACAAGGGCGATGAGATCCTGTGGGAGCGAGCTTGCTCGCGAAGGCCGCGACGCGGTCGCACTGAACAGTTAGTTACTGAAGCCTATAACAACAGATTCTCGTGGAGCCTCGCTGATGAAATCCTATGAAGTCAATTTTGACGGTCTAGTGGGGCCGACCCATAACTACGGCGGTCTGTCCTACGGCAACGTCGCGTCCCAGAGCAACAGCCAGCAGTCCTCGAACCCGAAGGAAGCGGCGCTGCAAGGCCTGGCGAAAATGAAAGCGCTGATGGAAATGGGCTTTCAGCAAGGCGTGCTGGCGCCGCAGGAGCGTCCGGACGTGGCCGCATTGCGCCGCCTGGGTTTCAGCGGCACCGACGCGCAAGTGATCGAGCGCGCCGCCAAAGAAGCCATGCCGTTGCTGGTTGCCAGTTGCTCGGCGTCGAGCATGTGGGTGGCGAATGCCGCCACCGTCAGCCCGAGTGCCGACACCGCTGACGGTCGCGTGCACTTCACCGCCGCCAACCTCAACTGCAAATACCACCGCAGTATCGAACACCCGACCACCAGCCGCGTGCTGGGTGCGATGTTCGCCGATCAACAGCACTTCGCCCACCACGCCGCGTTGCCGGCGGTGGCGCAATTCGGTGACGAAGGTGCGGCCAACCACACGCGTTTCTGCCGTGAGTACGGCGAGGCCGGTGTCGAGTTTTTCGTGTTCGGGCGCAGTGCGTTCGACACCCGTTACCCGGCGCCGCAAAAGTATCCGGCGCGCCAGACGCTGGAAGCGTCGCAAGCGGTGGCGCGTCTGCACGGTCTGCGTGACGAGGGCGTGGTCTACGCGCAGCAAAACCCGGCGGTGATCGACCAGGGCGTATTCCACAATGACGTGATCGCGGTGGGTAACGGCGAGGTGTTGTTCTATCACGAGGACGCGTTCCTCGACACCGAGCAAATGCTGGCCGAGTTGCAGGGCAAACTGGCCAAGGTCGGTGGCCAGTTCCAGTCGGTCTGCGTGCCGCGTTCGGTGGTCACCGTGGATGATGCAGTGCGTTCCTATCTGTTCAACAGCCAGTTGCTGTCGCGTCCGGATGGCTCGATGCTGCTGATCGTGCCGGAAGAGTGCCGTGGCAACGAGCGCGTGTGGAACTACTTGCAGGGGCTGACCAGCTCCGGCGGCCTGATCCGCGAAGTCAAAGTCTTCGACCTCAAGCAAAGCATGCAGAACGGCGGTGGGCCGGCGTGCCTGCGACTGCGCGTCGCGCTCAACGAAACCGAGCTGGCAGCAGTCAACCCAGGGGTTATCATGACCGCACCGTTGTACGGTTCGTTGACCGCATGGGTTGAAAAGCACTACCGCGACCGCCTGAGCGAAACCGATCTGGCGGACCCGCAATTGCTGCTTGAATGCCGGACGGCACTGGATGAACTGACGCAAATCCTTAAACTGGGCGCGGTTTATCCATTCCAGATCAATTGATGGCCGGCGCGTCGCCGAACGCGACGCGCGGCTTGTCTCCCCAAGAGAGTAAAAACATGAGCGATTCCCTGCAGCTGATCCTTGAAGACACCGACGGCACGCAACTGCAAACCTCGTGCACCCGCGTCGCGGTCATGTGGCAAGGCAAAGAGCTGTGGATCCAGCAGGACGGCCGTGGCCAGCTGCTGATCGGCGTGGACGTCGAGGAAGGTGACGAAGAGTACGCCAACCTGCTGCTGCGCCCACTGGCAACTAATCTGGTCAGTCTGCAACTGGAAATGGAACCGGCTGAGGTCGGCGACGAAGACCACGTGCACGGCCCGGATTGCAACCACGATCACTAAGGAAACCGCTCTATGCTCGCCCTCGGCAAACTGCTTGAACTGACCCTCGCCGGCCGTGAACCGGCGGAGAAGACTCAACTGACTGTCGAAGGCGTGCGCATGCGCTGGTTGAGCGAGGGTGCGCTGGAAGTCCGGCCCCCCGAAGCGCGCGACAATGGCCTGGACCTGCTGCTGTCGGCAGGCATCCACGGCAACGAAACAGCGCCGATCGAGTTGCTCGACCGGCTGCTGCATGACATCGCACGCGGCGATCTGAAGCCGCGTGCACGCATTTTGTTCCTGTTCGGCAATCCGGAAGCGATTCGCAAGGGCGAGCGCTTCGTCGAGCAGGACGTCAACCGGCTGTTTAACGGCCGGCATGAACAAACCAGCGGTTCCGAAGCCATCCGCGCCTGTGAGCTGGAACGCCTGGCGGCGAGTTTCTTCAGCCTGCCGGACCGTCAGCGTCTGCACTACGACCTGCACACCGCGATTCGTGGTTCGAAGATCGAGCAGTTCGCCCTGTATCCGTGGAAAGAAGGACGCCAGCATTCGCGCCGCGAACTGGCGCGTCTGCGTGCTGCCGGGATGGACGCGGTGCTGTTGCAGAACAAGCCGTCGATCGTGTTCAGTTCCTACACCTACGACAAGCTCGGCGCCGAGGCTTTCACCCTGGAACTGGGGAAGGCGCGGCCATTCGGGCAGAACCAAGGGGTGGATGTTTCACGTCTGGAAACCCGTCTGAAGCAGATCATCGAGGGCAATGAGCCGGATCTGGCTGCAGAGGGACTGGAGGGTTTGCAGCTGTTCAGCGTCGCCCGGGAAATCATCAAGCACAGCGATGCGTTCCGCCTGAACCTGCCAGCGGACATCGAGAACTTTTCTGAATTGGACGTCGGTTATGTGCTGGCCGAAGATCTGGCCAATACCCGCTGGATCATCGAGGAAGAGGGCGCACGCATCATCTTCCCGAACCCCAAGGTCAAGAACGGCTTGCGCGCCGGCATTCTGATCGTGCCGACCACCGACGAAAACCTCGCCTGATGCCGTCTCTGAGCTGACAGAAATTCCTGTAGGAGCTGCCGAAGGCTGCGATCTTTAGATCTTGTTTTTAGACGATCAAAAGATCGCAGCCTCGTTTCACTCGACAGCTCCTACAGGGGAGTGTTGTGGTCAGACGGCGACTGCACGCGGCTCACTGCGACGCAGCGCGCGAACCTTCTGCAGTGTATCCGCGCAAGTCCGCGCCGCTTCCTGACCCTTGTGCACGAAGTGCTCGAAGAAGAATTTCTGATGCTCTTCACCGGCATGGAAGTGATGCGGGGTCAGCGATACCGAGAACACCGGCACTTCGGTCTCCAGCTGCACCTGCATCAGGCCGCTGACCACTGACTGGGCAACGAACTCGTGACGATAGATGCCGCCGTCCACGACCAGAGCGGCCGCGACGATGCCGGCATAACGGCCGGTCTTGGCCAGCAACTTGGCGTGCAGCGGCATTTCAAAGGCGCCGCCGACTTCAAAGAAATCGATGTCCGATTCCTGATAACCCTGAACGAGCATTTCGGCGACGAAGCCCTTACGGCTCTGGTCGACGATTTCCTTGTGCCAGCAGGCCTGGATGAACGCAACGCGCTCGCCGTGGGGGTGTTTGCTTTTGCTGTCGATAGCGGTGGGTTGCATGTTCTGACTCCTGTTTGTGTGAAAAACAGGGCGTTATGAATCGAAAGGGATTCAAGGGTACGCACGAGCACACAAGCGCGCGGACGGCCCTTTGGCGTCAATCCCGTTCTCTCTTCATCCGGACTATGACCGTCGGCCCCGGAATCACACCGGGTCTGCTGACCTTGCCGCCGATCACAGCCTTTGCCGTGTCCGTCGCCAAGCGCTCGCGGGCTATGCGCATTGCGCGCAATTACCGCCGGTGGGGAATTACACCCCGCCCTGAGAACGTTTTTGCCGCCCGTTCTCGGGCGGCGCAGCGTTTTTATCACATATTTTCCGGCCTTGCACAGAACCTGTGGAAGTGTGTTCTCAAGAAGTAATCTGACCTTTTCTCATTCAAGGGTTGATAAATTGGCGCCATGACCGCAGTAATTCACCTTCGAAAAGGGATTTCCCCTGCTGACTCTGAGGCCAGGTTCATGAGCATTATCGATCTTCGCAGCGACACCGTTACCCAACCGACTCCTGCCATGCTCGACGCGATGACAGCGGCGGCCACCGGTGACGATGTCTACGGCGAAGATCCGACGGTCAATCGTCTGGAGGCGGAACTGGCGAAGCGCCTGGGGTTCGCCGCCGCGCTGTTCGTGCCGACCGGCACCATGAGCAACCTGCTGGGCCTGATGGCGCACTGCGAACGTGGCGACGAATACATCGTCGGCCAGCAGGCGCACACTTATAAGTACGAGGGTGGCGGCGCGGCGGTACTCGGCTCGATCCAGCCGCAGCCGCTGGAGGTGCAGGCCGACGGTTCGCTGGATCTGGAGCAGGTCGCGGCAGCGATCAAGCCGGACGACTTCCATTTCGCCCGGACCCGTTTGCTGGCGCTGGAAAACACCATGCAAGGCAAAGTGCTGCCGCTGGAGTATCTGGTCCGCGCGCGCCAATTTACCCAGAAGCATGGTCTGGCCCTGCACCTGGACGGCGCGCGGTTGTACAACGCGGCGGTCAAGCTTGGTGTGGATGCCCGGGAAATCACCCGGCATTTCGATTCGGTGTCGGTGTGCCTGTCCAAAGGCCTTGGCGCGCCGGTGGGTTCGGTGCTGTGCGGTTCAGCCGAGTTGATCGGCAAGGCCCGCCGCCTGCGCAAAATGGTCGGCGGCGGCATGCGTCAGGCCGGTTTGCTCGCGGCGGCGGGGCTGTACGCGCTGGATCACCACGTCGAGCGTCTGGCGGATGACCATGCCAACGCGCACTATCTGGCCGAAGGGCTGCGCGAGGCCGGGTTCAGCGTCGAGCCGGTGCAGACCAACATGGTCTACGTGCAAACGGGCGACGGTGCCGAAGCGCTCAAGGCGTTTGCCGCCGAACGCGGGATCAAGTTGAGTGCCGCCGCGCGCTTGCGCATGGTCACGCACATGGACGTCAATCGCTCGCAAATCGAGCAAGTGATCGCGACATTCGTCGAGTTTTCGCGCAAGTGACAGCGTTAGCCGTCCAATTGACCGTTACTATCGTATAAACACGCTGTACCCCGCGCGAAGGGCCGATATAATGCGGCCCTTTGCCGTCGTTTCGTCTGTTGACGTTTCGTACAGGCCTTTGGCCGCAGCCTCCGTGGAAGAACCTAATGAAAAGCGCAGAAATCCGTGAAGCCTTCCTTCGCTTCTTCGAAGAGCAAGGCCACACCCGTGTAGCCTCCAGCTCTTTGATTCCGGGCAACGACCCAACCCTGCTGTTCACCAACGCGGGGATGAACCAGTTCAAGGACTGCTTCCTGGGCCAGGAAAAGCGCGCGTACACCCGCGCAACCAGTAGCCAGAAGTGCGTGCGTGCCGGTGGCAAGAACAGCGACCTGGAAAACGTCGGTTATACCGCTCGTCACCACACCTTCTTCGAAATGCTCGGTAACTTCAGCTTCGGTGACTATTTCAAGCACGACGCGATTACCTTCGCCTGGACCTTCCTGACCGGCGTTCTGAAACTGCCGAAGGAAAAACTCTGGGTCACCGTCTACGCCTCCGACGACGAAGCGTATGACATCTGGACCAAAGAAATCGGTGTGCCGGTCGAGCGCATGATCCGCATCGGCGACAACAAAGGCGCACCTTACGCCTCCGACAACTTCTGGACCATGGGCGATACCGGCCCGTGCGGCCCCTGCACCGAGATTTTCTACGATCACGGCGACCACATCTGGGGCGGCCCACCGGGTTCGCCGGAAGAAGACGGCGACCGTTACATCGAGATCTGGAACAACGTGTTCATGCAGTTCAACCGCACCGCCGATGGCGTGTTGCATCCGTTGCCAGCGCCGTCGGTCGACACCGGCATGGGCCTGGAGCGGATCAGTGCGGTGATGCAGCACGTCAATTCCAACTACGACATCGACCTGTTCAAGAACCTGCTTAAAGCCTCGGCTGAAGCCATCGGTTGCGAAAACGGCGATCAGTCGTCGCTCAAAGTGGTGTCCGACCACATCCGTTCGTGCGGTTTCCTGATCGCCGACGGCGTGCTGCCGTCCAACGAAGGTCGCGGTTACGTGCTGCGCCGGATCATCCGTCGCGCCTGCCGTCACGGCAACAAGCTGGGCGCCACTGGCAGCTTCTTCTACAAGATCGTCGCGGCGCTGGTTGCCGAGATGGGCGAAGCCTTCCCGGAACTGCAGAAGCAGCAGAGCAACATCGAGCGCGTACTCAAGGCTGAAGAAGAGCAGTTCTCCAAGACCCTGGAGCACGGCTTGAAGATCCTCGAACAGGATCTGCTGGAACTCAAAGGCACCGTGGTGCCGGGCGACGTAGTGTTCAAACTCTACGACACCTACGGTTTTCCGATGGACCTGACGGCCGACATCGCTCGCGAGCGTGGCTTGACCGTCGACGAAGTCGGCTTCGAGCGTGAAATGGAAGCCCAGCGTGTGCGTGCACGTTCGGCCAGCTCGTTCGGTCTGGATTACAACACCCTGGTCAAGGTTGATGTGGCCACCGAGTTCACCGGCTACACCGACACCAGCGGCTCGGCAAAAATCGTCGCTATCTATAAAGATGGCCAGTCGGTCGACGTCTTGAGTGAAGGCGAAGAGGCGGTGATCGTGCTGAACCAGACGCCGTTCTACGCTGAATCCGGCGGCCAGATCGGCGACTGCGGTTTCCTGCAGGCCGGTAACGCACGTTTCGACGTCCGTGACACCACCAAGACCGGCGGCGCGTTCCTGCACCACGGCGTGCTGGATTGCGGCAGCCTGACCATCGGCGCGCCAGTGGAAACCCACGTCGATGCCGAAGTGCGTCACGCGACCTCGCTGAACCACTCCGCGACTCACTTGCTGCACGCTGCGCTGCGTCAGGTGTTGGGCGAGCACGTTCAGCAAAAGGGTTCGTTGGTGGATAGCCAGCGTCTGCGCTTCGACTTCAGCCACTTTGAGGCGATCAAGCCAGAGCAAATCAAGGCGCTGGAAGACATCGTCAACGCCGAGATCCGCAAGAACTCCGCGGTTGAAACCGAAGAAACCGACATCGAAACCGCCAAGCAGAAGGGCGCGATGGCGCTGTTCGGCGAGAAGTACGGCGACAACGTGCGCGTGCTGAGCATGGGCGGCGACTTCTCTGTCGAGCTGTGTGGCGGTATCCACGCCAACCGTACCGGTGACATCGGCCTGCTGAAAATCATCAGCGAAGGCGGTGTGGCATCGGGTGTGCGTCGTATCGAGGCAGTCACCGGTGCTGCGGCGCTGGCCTACTTGAACGCTGCTGAAGAACAACTCAAGGAAGCGGCCAACCTGGTCAAGGGCAGCCGCGACAATCTGATCGACAAGCTGTCGGCCGTGCTGGAGCGCAACCGCGCGCTGGAAAAGCAACTCGAGCAGTTGCAGGCCAAGGCTGCCAGCGCCGCCGGCGACGATCTGTCGAACTCGGCAGTCGACGTCAAAGGCGTGAAGGTGCTGGCTGCACGTCTGGATGGTCAGGACGGCAAGGCGCTGCTGGCGCTGGTTGATCAGCTGAAAAACAAACTCGGTCGCGCAGTGATCCTGCTCGGCAGTGTCCATGAGGAAAAGGTCGTACTGGTTGCAGGCGTAACCAAGGACCTGACTGGCCAACTCAAAGCCGGTGATTTGATGAAGCAAGCTGCTGCGGCAGTGGGCGGGAAGGGCGGTGGTCGTCCGGACATGGCGCAGGGCGGCGGTGTCGACGCCGGCGCACTGGATGGCGCTCTGGCGCTGACCGTTCCATTCGTCGAGCAGGGTTTATAAGACGGCCCGCCGGGCCCGCAGTCTAGTGGCGGGTCCGGCGGCTGTTCGAGTGATTATTGGGCGCCCTTCATGGGCAGAGGCGGCTTTGAAATGGCTTTGATCGTACAGAAATTTGGAGGCACCTCGGTCGGCACTGTCGAGAGAATCGAGCAGGTCGCCGACAAGGTTAAGAAATTCCGCGATGCCGGCGATGACCTGGTGGTTGTGCTGTCTGCAATGAGCGGCGAAACCAACCGTCTGATCGATCTGGCCAAGCAAATCAGTGGCGACGTGCAACCGGTTCCGCGTGAGCTGGACGTGATCGTTTCCACCGGTGAGCAGGTGACGATTGCCCTGTTGGCCATGGCGCTGATCAAGCGCGGTGTGCCGGCGGTGTCGTACACCGGTAATCAGGTGCGGATCCTGACGGACAGTGCGCACAATAAAGCGCGTATCTTGCAGATTGATGACCAGAAGATTCGCGGTGATCTGAAAGCAGGTCGCGTGGTGGTTGTCGCCGGTTTCCAGGGCGTCGACGAGCACGGCAACATCACCACCCTCGGTCGTGGCGGTTCCGACACCACGGGCGTGGCACTGGCGGCTGCATTGAAGGCTGACGAGTGCCAGATCTACACCGACGTCGATGGTGTCTACACCACTGACCCGCGCGTTGTGCCAGTCGCTCAGCGTCTGGACAAGATCACCTTCGAAGAGATGCTGGAAATGGCCAGCCTCGGTTCCAAGGTGCTGCAGATCCGTGCGGTGGAGTTCGCCGGCAAGTACAACGTTCCGCTGCGCGTACTGCACAGCTTCAAGGAGGGTCCGGGCACCCTCATTACTATTGATGAAGAGGAAACCATGGAACAGCCGATCATTTCCGGCATCGCTTTCAACCGCGATGAAGCCAAGCTGACCATCCGTGGCGTGCCAGACACCCCGGGCGTGGCGTTCAAGATTCTCGGCCCGATCAGTGCCGCGAACATCGAAGTCGACATGATCGTGCAGAACGTCGCGCACGATAACACCACCGACTTCACCTTCACCGTGCACCGCAACGACTACCAGGCCGCACAGACCGTGCTGGAAAACACCGCTCGCGAGATCGGTGCCCGTGAAGTCGTAGGCGATACCAAGATTGCCAAGGTCTCGATCGTCGGCGTCGGCATGCGTTCCCACGCAGGCGTGGCCAGCCGCATGTTCGAATCCCTGGCCAAGGAAAGCATCAACATCCAGATGATCTCGACGTCGGAAATCAAGGTTTCCGTGGTGATCGAAGAGAAGTACCTGGAACTGGCTGTGCGCGCCCTGCACACAGCTTTCGAACTGGACGCTCCGGCCCGTCAGGGCGAGTAATCCGGTCACTTGAAGGGCGCGGTCTGACCGCGCCCTTTATTTTTTGAATGGCGCGAGCCCCCTGAACTGTTCTTTTGCTCGCGCTGGTCAATACTCAGGCATGTAGGGCTACGATCGCTCCGGTTGTAGGTCGGGTGCCTTTTTTTTGCAGACTGTTGTCCCTGAAATGAAATGCGTGAGGAGAAAGGTATGCTGATTCTGACTCGTCGGTGCGCAGAAAGCCTGATTATCGGTGATGGCGAAATCACCGTGACCGTGCTCGGCGTCAAAGGAAATCAAGTGCGCATCGGCGTCAACGCCCCGAAAGAGGTTGCCGTGCACCGTGAGGAAATTTACCTGCGTATAAAGAAAGAGAAGGACGAAGAACCAAGCCATTAATTTTTATCGATTTTTATGTTTGCAAACGGGGAAGAAGGTGGTTAATATACGCCCCGTGTTGCGGAGAGCTGGCCGAGTGGCCGAAGGCGCTCCCCTGCTAAGGGAGTACACCTCAAAAGGGTGTCGGGGGTTCGAATCCCCCGTTCTCCGCCATTATTTGCTTAGTACGTTGTAATCTGGCTTTTTCTGTAAGTTGTTGAATTTATTAGAAAAAGTGGTTGGAATAGAGATTAGACGGGCTATAATGCGGCGCAACAAATGCACTCGTAGCTCAGCTGGATAGAGTACTCGGCTACGAACCGAGCGGTCACAGGTTCGAATCCTGTCGAGTGCACCATTTAAGAGTTGTTTATAGCGATATAAAGAACTCGGCTTCAGCCAGTTGTGGTCTGGTAAAAAAACACAAATGCACTCGTAGCTCAGCTGGATAGAGTACTCGGCTACGAACCGAGCGGGCACGGGTTCGAATCCTGTCGAGTGCACCCTTTTAAGAGTTGTTTGCAGTACTGCAGGTAACTTGGATTCAGCCAGTGGTGGTCTGGTTTAAAAACACAAAATGCACTCGTAGCTCAGCTGGATAGAGTACTCGGCTACGAACCGAGCGGGCACGGGTTCGAATCCTGTCGAGTGCACCATTTTAAGAGTTGTTTGCAGTAATGCAGGTAACTTGGATTCAGCCAGTTGTGGTCTGGTTTAAAAACACAAAATGCACTCGTAGCTCAGCTGGATAGAGTACTCGGCTACGAACCGAGCGGTCACAGGTTCGAATCCTGTCGAGTGCACCATATTCAAGAAGCCCGCGTTTAACGCGGGCTTTTTGTTGTCTGCGATTTGGTTTTTCCTTTCACGCATCCCCTCTCATCAAAATCGACTTGAGCACTACGGCCGCGTTTCAGGTCATAGCGATAGCTCGTTGTCGACGTTCGAATATTCACCTTGTCCGGTTTGCCGAGGGCGCTCTCGACATCCCGCTGGCTCATCCCGGCGATAACGCGACGATTGATGATCGCTTCGCGGCGCTGTCTGGCATCGATCAGGTTGCCGCATTTGTCCTCCAGGCGGCCAACGATGCCCGGTTCACGTCCCTTGATTGTCATGCCGGATATTTCTTCGTGATTGTGTTCCGGCATGATCGGCACGACGGAGCCGGGCATGTAAGGGTGAACCTGCTGCACGGAGAGCTGCTCATCGTTGGCACAACTCAGGCTGGTGAAGGTGATGCTGCCGTCGGGCGCTTCGCATCGGTGAAGGGTGGTGGCGGCCCCGGCGGGCGGCAGGCAGAGCAGGCTGGCGACTACAAAACGGGATGTTCTGGATAGCATTCGACGTCCTCCATGACGGTCTACGCTCAAGGGTAGTCGCTACATTTTTCAATGCCGGTGTGTTTTCTTTTCAAGATGAGTCGTCGCATCTGCACGGGTCAGGACAGCACTCAGCTTTGTTGCGCAAGCGCTTGTTTCGACCGCGATTTTTTAACGTTTAAAACTGTCAGGCGGTGTATCATTGCGCCCGTCAGCCCCGCCGGGGCTTATGGAAAACCTCCATGGACTTACCCAGTAGTTACTCAGTAGCCCGTTTCACCAATCATGAATTGACTGATTGATCCTTCCGGCGTGCCCCGCTGCTGGGAGTGGAGTTCGCCTATGTCCGAAATCGAAGTAAAGAAAACACAGGAAAGCCTGCAGGATCGCCTGGCTCAGGTGGTTGAGCTGCTGCAGCGCCAAAAGGTCGTCGAAGACCTGACTCATCGCCAGGAAGGCGCGCATCACGACCGGGTCGAGAACCTGGTTCACCGGCAGAACCTCGTCGAACTGCAACGCAAACTCGATGATCTGCACTCCGCCGACGTTGCCTACATCCTTGAAGCCCTGCCGCTGGACGAACGTCTGACGCTCTGGCAACTGGTCAAGGCTGATCGCGACGGCGACATTCTTCTTGAAGTATCCGATTCCGTTCGTGAAACGCTGATCGCCGACATGGACGATCACGAGCTCCTGGCTGCGGCCAAGGACATGGACGCCGACGAACTTGCTGACTTGGCCTCCGAGCTGCCGCGAGACGTCGTCCATGAGCTGATGGAAACGCTCGACCAGCAGCAACGCGAGCGCGTGCGTTCGGCTCTGTCTTATGACGAGGAGCAGGTCGGTGCGTTGATGGACTTCGAGATGGTGACCATCCGTGAGGACGTCAGCCTCGAAGTGGTTTTGCGTTACCTGCGTCGTCTCAAGGAGCTGCCGGGCCACACCGACAAATTGTTCGTGGTCGATTACGACGGCGTGCTCAAGGGCGTGCTGCCGATCAAGCGTCTGCTGGTCAACGACCCCGAGAAACAGGTGGCTGAAGTCATGGCCAGCGATCCGGTGAGTTTTCACCCGGACGAAGACGCCTACGACGCTGCTCAGGCATTCGAGCGTTACGACTTGATCTCGGCCCCGGTGGTCGACAAGAACGGCAAACTGATCGGCCGTCTGACCATCGACGAAATGGTCGACCTGATTCGTGAGGAGAGCGAAAGCGAAGTCCTCAACATGGCGGGTCTGCGCGAAGAGGAAGACATCTTCGCCTCCGTCTGGAAATCCCTGCGCAACCGTTGGGCGTGGCTGGCGATCAACCTGATCACCGCCTTTGTTGCGTCGCGGGTGATTGGTCTGTTCGAAGGCTCGATCGAGAAGCTGGTGGCGCTGGCGGCGCTGATGCCGATCGTGGCGGGTATCGGCGGTAACTCCGGTAACCAGACGATTACCATGATCGTGCGTGCCATGGCGCTGGACCAGGTCAGCACCGGCAACACCTCACGGCTGATGCGCAAAGAGCTGGCGGTCGCGTTGATCAATGGTCTGGTCTGGGGCGGGGTAATCGGCGTGGTCGCCTACCTGCTTTACGGCAGTTGGTCGCTGGGCGTGGTGATGACGGCAGCGATGACCCTCAATCTGCTGCTCGCGGCGCTGATGGGGGTGTTGATCCCAATGACACTGGCCAAGATGGGCCGCGACCCGGCGATGGGCGCCAGCGTGATGATCACGGCCATGACGGACAGCGGTGGCTTCTTCATCTTCCTGGGGTTGGCGACGATCTTTCTGCTCTGATTCGCCACCATGCAAAAGCCCGCCGAAATGGCGGGCTTTTTTGTGCCTGTATAGTTATCTGTGCTTGTGTATTGATCTGTGGCGAGGGGATTTATCCCCGATGGACTGCGCAGCAGGCCCTCTTCCGGGGACGCTGCGCAACTCATCGGAGATAAGTCCCCTCGCAACAAGGTTTACTCGGGGGCAGATTTCAGGCAAAAAAAAGCCAGCACTTAAGCTGGCTTGAGATGTTCAATGTCACTCAGGACGCGTCTGCGGCCATCTCGGCGTCGTGAGCAATCAGCGACACCAGAGCGTTCTGTTGACGGTGCGACAGCTGACGGAAGCGTTGAAGCAGCTCACGCTCGTGCAGCGACAGCTCCGGACTGTCCAGGCGCATGCTCAGTTCTTCGCCCAGTGCGCCTTCCTGAATAAGACTCTGCTCAAGACGCGCAATGATTTCGGAGTTCATGCTGCGATGATGATTGCGAGCCACCTCGGCAATGCGTTCACGCATTCCGTCTGGCAGACGTACGACAAACTTGTCAGCCGTACGGCTGGAATAAATTGCCTGTTTCAATGGGCGCATATATTTAACCGGTTAGTTCAGGGGAGCGGTTCTCGGGATTGGCCGCAGGATGTGTGATAGGACAAGCATCCGCGCCAAATGGTTCAACCTGAATTGTTAAGAGGCCCGCATCATGCCTCAAAATTGCCAGATCATTGGCGTCAATTCTGTGACAAATATTGAGCTGGGTAAAGGCGTAATGCCAGCACCAATTATCAGAAATGCGGACTGGTTTGAAAACTTTGCCTTGGCCCGCATCACTGGCCGCTTCCTGTTGCACATCTATTGATGCCCTAAGACGTCAGAACGTGCATGCTGTGCGGCTTTCAATCCTTGTTCCCTACTTGTACAGGATAGTGGCAATTTGCCGATTTACTAGGGCAAACCCCCATTGGAGGGCGTTTTCAGGATGGATGGCAGGCTTATTTATCTGATGGGACCCTCCGGTTCAGGCAAGGACAGCCTGATCGAGGCCGCGCGTGAGCCATTGCGCCGGTTGAACTGCGAAATCATCCGCAGGGTGATTACCCGATCAGCGGAATCGGTGGGTGAAGATGCCATCGGCGTAACACCCGAAGAATTCGAACGACGTCAGCAGGCCGGGGATTTCTCGCTATCCTGGCACGCCAACGGGCTGGCTTACGGCATCCCGGCAGAGATGGATGAACGGTTACGTGCAGGGCGATTCGTGCTGGTAAATGGCTCACGGGCCAATTTGCGTCAGGCGCATGAGCGTTATCCGACTTTGCTGCCGGTGCTGCTGACGGTCAAGGATGAGGTTCTGCGTGAACGCCTGCTCAAGCGTGGCCGGGAAACACCTGAGCAGATTGATGCGAGGCTGGCGCGCAATGCGCTGTTCAAGGACAGAAGGGCAACTGACTTTCCCGTGCATCTGATCGACAACTCGGGCGACCTGGCAACCGCCGTCAAGCAACTGCTGGACTTGATCCGGCTTAACGCAGCACCGGATCAAACTTGATCTTGCGCCCGGCCGCCAAGGCCAGCACAAACAACACCGCAAACACGCCGCAGCCAATCAGCGGCAGAGTGACTTCGGTTTCCTCGAACAGCGAAAAATGCACAACGCCACTCAATAAGGCGAGGATCAGAAATCCTGCGGCTGATTTGGACATGCTGTACTCCTGAAGATATTTCAAAAAACCAGACGTTCGGTGTCGCGCGTCGGCAGTGCTTGCTCAGGCTGATTGACTGCCTGCGCCGCGAAGTCGCCCTGATCGCTCAGCACCGCCAACTGCGGTGCTCTCTGCACCTGCAAGTAATGCGGCATACGCTGAGCCACCGGTTCAGCACGCTCTGGAACAAAATGAAAGCCAACCAAAACCGCCAGTGCGATTGCGTTTGCAAGCAAGAGAGTGCTGTTCATGGGGCTGACTCCATTTGTTCTGTTATAGGAACAGACAAAGCACCCGGCGTGCCAACAGTCTAACCGCTGTGAAGTCCTTTAAAAACAAGCATTTGGAAGGGTTTTTCCCAAGTGTCGGGTTGCAATCTGCAATGATGGCTTTTTGCGGTAGTGCAAATTGCACGGTAAATGTTCCCGCAGCATTGCAAGCCGCCTGCCTACACTTAAAAAACCCATGGACGACATGACAAACCAAGGGCTGGCCGTTAACATGCTCGCCGTCCGTCGCGCCGTGTCCGGCCGCGACAACTCAGTGTCTCAGTAGCTCAATTGGATAGAGCATCCCCCTCCTAAGGGGAAGGTTGGCAGTTCGAACCTGCCCTGGGACACCATCCATTCCGGACGCTGAATGCGTCTACTAAAAAGCCTCGAGCAGAATTATCTTTCGGGGCTTTTTTCATGCGCTGATGGTCAGGCTGATTCGAGCGGTGGCGCGGTTCGTCATCAGACATTCTCATCAGCAGATTCTTCCACAAGGAATCTTGAACCCCTCCACTTCAGAGAACCCCACCCCTTGCCGATAACTCATTCGGCGACCTCAGACTCGCACGAAATCGCTTGATAGCATTTGGCCTCCAGCTATCATCTGCGCGCTTGTGAAAACGCCCCCGGTTCACCTACTTCAATTGCCTGGAAATCCTCGATGCTGTCGTATCACCAAAAGAGTTTTCTGATCGTCGATGATTTCTCGGATTTCCGCAGTTCCGTACGCTCAATGCTGCGCGAGCTGGGGGTCAAGGATGTGGACACCGCTGATACCGGCGAGCAGGCGCTGAAGATGTGTGCGCAGAAGTCCTACGATTTCATCCTGCAGGATTTCCACCTCGGTGACGGCAAGAAGAATGGTCAGCAGGTGCTGGAAGACCTGATGTCGGAAAAGCTCATCAGCCATGAAGCGGTGTTTGTCATGGTCACGGCCGAGACCAGTCAGGCGATGGTGCTCAGTGCCCTGGAGCACGAGCCGGATGCGTACCTGACCAAGCCGTTCAACCGCTCCGGCCTGGCGCAGCGCCTGGAGCGTCTGGAGCAGCGCAAGACGTTGCTCAAACCGATTCTGCAAGCCCTTGATCGCGGTAAACCGGTCGAGGTGCTCAACGCCTGCATTGCGCTGTGCAAGCAGGACATCCGTTATTCGCCGCTGTGCCTGCGTTATCGCGCCGATGCGCTGCGCGACATGAACCAGAACGAAGCGCTGGAACGCCTCTACGACAGCATTATCGCTGACCGGCCGTTGCCGTGGGCGTTTGCCGGGCTGGGCAAGTTGCTGTTCAAGCGTGGGCAAGTGGCGCAGGCCAAGGATGTTTACGAAAAGGCGCTGAAAGTGTTCCCGATGATGCCGGCGTTGTACGACGGCATGGCCGATGTGCTGGTCGCCGAGGGCGATAGCAAAGGCGCGCAGCGGGTGCTGGAGGAGGCGATTCGTTTGTCGCCGCTGGCGGTGCGCCGGCAAGCGTTGCTCGGCAAACTGGCGATGGCCAACGAGGATTTCGACACCGCTTCCCGGGCGTATCGCCAGGCAGTGGCGCAGGGGGCGCAGTCGCGGTTCAAGGATCCGGAAAGCAACCTTGGCCTGGCTCATGCGTTGATCAGCAAGGGCAGTGAGCGCGGCCTCGACACGCGCACGCGGCTGGAGATCAACACCACGCTCAGCGCGGTCGCCAAAGAGAACCCGTCTGACCCGGGTCTGCAGATTCGTGCGCGGCTGATGAAGGCCACCAGTCTGTTGCTCAACGATGCCGAGACCGCTGACAAGCTCACCGAACAAGCGCTGATGCGCCTCGACGGCATGGAGCAGTTCATGAGCCCTGAAGCGGCGCTGCTGGTCGCCAAGCAATTGCAGATGCTTGGTCAGGCCGAGGCGGGCACTTCGATGCTCAAGAGCTGTGCGGAGATTTACGGTGATGATCCGGCGGTGATGAAAGACATCGCCAAGCTCACCGACGACCCGACTATCCTCAGTTCGAGCAACGCCGCTGCCGACCTCAACCGTCAGGGCGTACGTGTGTACAAGACCGGCAACCTGGTGGAGGCCCGCGAGGTGTTCCGCAAGGCGCTGAAGATGCAACCGAAGAACATCAGTATCGCGCTGAACATGGCCCAGTCGCTGCTGCACGGCACCGACACCAGTGTGCCGTCGGCGGAGCTGGAAGAATGTCGGGCCTGCCTGAAAATGGTCGGCCTGATGCCCGACACCGACGCGCGCTATGCGCGTTATCAGAAGCTGAAAAGCAAGGCGTTTGGCGAATGAACCAATTTGATCCGGCTCTGGATTTTTCCACGGTGATCGCCTCCACCGTTCACGACATGAAGAACTCGCTGGCGATGCTGACGCAGGCCCATAGCCAGTGGCTGGCGCGTTTGCCCGAGGGGCAGCGTGGAGGGGCGGAGCAGGGCGTGATCGACTTCGAGTTTGCCCACCTCAACGGCATGCTGGTGCAGTTGCTTGGGCTGTACAAGCTCGGCGTCAACCAGTTGCCGCTGCAACCGGCGTATCACGAGCTGGATGATTTCATCGAGGCGCAACTGGCCGCGCACCAGGAGGTGTTTGCCAGTCGCGGGATCATCGCCACCTATGAAGTCGATCCGCTGAGCCCGCTGGGTTTCTTCGATCGTGAGTTGGTTGCGTCGGTGCTGGGCAACTGCATCAACAACGCCATTCGTTATGCCCGCGAGTCGCTGCTGATCACTGTCAGTGACGAAGCCGGGCAACTGGTGTTGAGCATCAATGATGACGGCGACGGTTACCCGGTCGAGATGCTCGAGCGTCAGGCGGATTACGTGCAGGGCATCAATCACGGCAGCGGCAGCACGGGTCTGGGTCTGTATTTCGCCAACCGCATTGCTGCGTTGCATCAGCGCAACGGCGTGGTCGGGCACACCGAAATTCGCAATGGCGGGCCATTGGGTGGCGGGGTGTTCAACCTCTACCTGCCCTGAAGGCATGCCCCGTGTAGGAGCTGCCGCAGGCTGCGATCTTTTGACTTTTTTAAGATTAAAAGATCGCAGCCTGCGGCAGCTCCTACACGGAAATTCAGTGGCGGCCCTTTTTTGTTTGACGCTGCTTGATATTCCGAACAGCCGGAGCCTATTTTGTACGGGTCGCCGCTTGCGGCTCGCACAATAACAAGGATTGCGTCATGACAACCGATGGCCAGCGTTCACTCGCGCAGCGACTGACCGGCATTGATGAGATTGAATGTGTCACACCGGATTTGAATGGCGTGCCGCGCGGCAAGGTGATGACCGCCGAGGGATTCCTCGAAGGCCGGCGTTTGCAGATGGCGCGGGGGGTGCTGCTGCAATGCATCATGGGCGGTTATCCGCCGGCGCGGTTTTACGGCAGCGATGACGGTGACCTGGCACTGGTCGCCGAGCCGAGCATGATCCATCCCCTGCCATGGAGCGACGAACCGCGCGCCCTGGCCATCTGCGATGCCGACGAACTGAGCGGCGAAAGCTCCAACCTGTCGACCCGTGGCCAACTGAAGAAAGTGATCGCCCGTTACGCCGCACATGGCTTGGCGCCGGTGGTGGCGACCGAGCTGGAATTCTTTGTCTTCGCGCCGAACACCGATCCGGCCCAGCCGTTCCGTCCGCCGGTAGGTCTTGATGGACGCCGCGAGGATGGGCAGTCGGCGTTCAGCGTCAGTTCCAATAACGGTCTGCGGCCGTTCTTCAGCGAAGTCTATAAATGCATGGCGGCCCTCGGTCTGCCGCGCGATACCTTCATGCATGAAATGGGCGTCAGCCAGTTCGAGATCAATCTGCTGCACGGTGATCCGCTGTTGCTGGCCGACCAGACCTTCCTGTTCAAGCACCTGCTCAAGGAAGTCGCGCTCAAGCATGGTCTGAGCGTGGTGTGCATGGCCAAGCCGCTGGCGCACACACCGGGCAGTTCGATGCACATTCACCAGAGCGTCGTCGAGATCGCCACCGGCAACAACGTGTTCAGCGACGAGAATGGCCAGCCGACGGCGATGTTCCGCCACTTCATCGGCGGACAGCAGGCGGGCATGGCCGATTTCACTGCGCTGTTTGCGCCGAACGTGAACTCCTATCAGCGTCTGTGCCACCCCTATGCGTCGCCGAACAATGCCTGCTGGTCCCATGATAACCGTGCGGCAGGACTGCGCATTCCGGCCAGTTCGCCAGTAGCTCGACGCGTGGAAAACCGTTTGCCTGGCGCCGATGCCAACCCGTATCTGGCGATTGCCGCGAGTCTGGCCGCCGGCTTGCATGGGATCGAGCATGAGCTGGAGCCGAGCGCGGCGATTCAGGGTGAATTCGAAGTGCCGGACAATCTTTCGCTGCCGTGTACCTTGCATGCCGCGCTCGAGCGTCTGAAACGTAGCCAATTGGCCAGGGAACTGTTCGGACAGGAGTTCATCGAAGGCTACATCGCTTCGAAGACCATGGAGTTGACCAGCTTCTTTGATGAAATCACTCCCTGGGAACGGCGTGTTCTAGCAGCCCAGGCCTGACGAACCGTCGCCATCGGGCTATCGTTTGGATAGCCCGATACTTACTGCAAGGAGCCGCTCGGAACGCCGATGCGCCAAATCTGGAAATCCTTTCGAGCGTTGTACTTCGCCTCGCTGATGATGTTGATCGGCTCGGGCCTTCTTTCTACTTACCTGGCATTGCGCCTGGCCGCTGACCATGTCGATGGACTGTGGGTGGGTGCGCTGATGGCAGCCAACTACTTTGGTCTGGTACTGGGCGGCAAGATCGGTCACCGCTTGATCGCCCGCGTCGGACACATTCGGGCTTATTCGGCGTGTGCCGGGATCGTCGGCGCGGCGGTGCTCGGGCATGGTCTGGTCGACTGGCTGCCGGCATGGCTGGTGCTGCGGACCATCGTCGGTCTGGGCATGATGTGTCAGTACATGGTGATCGAGAGCTGGCTTAACGAGCAGGCCGACGCCAATCAGCGCGGGCTGGTGTTCAGCGGTTACATGATCGCTTCTTACCTGGGGTTGGTGCTCGGTCAGTTGATTCTGGTCATGCACCCGGGCCTGGGGTTGGAGCTGCTGATGCTGGTCGCGCTGTGTTTTGCCTTGTGTCTGGTGCCGGTCGCGCTGACCCGACGGATTCACCCGGCGCCGCTGCATCCGGCGCCGATGGAGCCGCGCTTCTTTATCAAGCGCGTGCCGCAGTCGTTGAGCACGGTGCTCGGCGCAGGCCTGATCATCGGCTCGTTCTACGGTCTGGCGCCGTTGTATGCGTCGCAGCAGGGGCTGTCGACCGAGCAGGTCGGTCTGTTCATGGGTAGCTGCATTTTTGCCGGACTGCTGGTGCAGTGGCCGTTGGGCTGGTTGTCCGACCGTTATGACCGAGCGCTGCTGATTCGTTGTTTTGCCGGATTCCTCGCGGTGGCGGCGTTGCCGTTGGCGATTTTGCCGCAGGTGCCGCTTGAGGTGCTGTTCGTGGTCGGCTTCCTTTGTTCGCTGGTGCAGTTCTGCCTGTATCCGCTGGCGGTGGCGTTCTCCAACGACCATGTTGAGGGCGATCGCCGGGTGTCGCTGACGGCGATGCTGCTGGTGACCTACGGGGTCGGCGCGAGTATCGGTCCGCTGCTGGCGGGCGTGCTGATGAAGCTGTTCGGCAGCCAGAGCCTTTACGCGTTCTTCAGCTTCTTTGCGTTGGTGCTGGTGTGGCGCATCCGCCCGAAAGCGGTGACCAATCTGCATCAGGTCGACGACGCACCGCTGCATCACGTGGCGATGCCCGACAGCATGTCCAGCTCGCCGCTGGTGGCCGCGCTCGACCCGCGGGTGGATGAGCAGGTGGTGCAGGAGCAGATGCAGACCACGGTTACGCCGGAGCCGGAGCCCGAAGTGCAGCCCGAAGCGGCGGCCGAACCTGATCCGGCTGATGAGGGCGATAAACCGACACCGGACATCAGTGGGGCCAGGCCCTGAATCGGGTGATTGCAACGATATTCAAAGAGTGACGCTTTATTGTGGTGAGGGGATTTATCCCCGATGGGCTGCGAAGCGGCCCTAAAGCCATTCAGTGCGGAGTGGCAGTGGAATCGAGGCGTCCGGTCTGGGGCTGCTGCGCAACCCATCGGGGATAAATCCCCTCGCCACAGTTATCTCCAGCCCAGGACGGGACAGTAGAAATAAAAAAGGGCAGTCCCGCCAGGGACTGCCCTTTCTATTTGCCTGTGCGAATCACAGATCGTCTTTATCGAACCGGCGTGCTTCACGCTGCAACTGATAGACGAAGCGCTCGACGTTACGTGCCGCCTGGCCACTGATGTTGTGGAAGCGCAAACCGGCGAATGTGATGTTGAGCTTTTCTTCGAAGTGCAGATAGCGCAGCTCGACCGAGATCGGTTGATTGCCGAACAGTGGGGTGGCGATCATGCGGTCATAGACCTGACCCAGTTGCAGGCGGTCGGTGATGTCGCCTTCAAAGCGCAGTTTGCAACCGGTGGCGGAAATATCCAGCAGTTTGCCGTTGATCGGCGCCTTGAGTTTTTCGCCGCCAAGTTCGACGCTGACCAGATCGGTCAGCTTCAACGCGGCACGAAAGGCATTACGGCGCTGGTGGTAGACCACTTCGGTTGGCAGTTGACCGGTATAGAAGCGGTCACCGTCGGATTCTTCGATGTTCAGCGTGCCAGTGCATTCCCAGGCGATTCGCACGCCTTCGTGGAAGCCTTCGACCTTGAACGGTTCGCCCGCCTGCAGAAAACGCTCGCCATCGCGCGGGATCATCTCGTCCAGGGCAATCGTCGCGGTTTCCCGGTCAACCTTGATCAGGTAGCTCTGGAAGCGCTGGCTGCGCTCATGGAAGGTGATGATCAGCGGATCGTGGCTTTCTTGCAGCTGGCGCAGGTTGCTGGAGATTTCCAGGGGCGTGGTCAGCACCTTTGGTGGCTGCGGAGTATCATCCGCGCTTAGGGCGTTTGGCACGTTTTCTCAATCTCCAGACAAAATTTGACTACGACTAGCCAGCATTTTGCCAGCATGTTTCGCGGGTTGATAGTGCAGGCACATCGAATGGCTCACGCCTGGCTGAGCGTACGCGGCTTGGTGGGTTTGGCGAAAGTGCCCGAGGCGTCATACAGCGCTGGCGGTTCGCCCCCGGTGAGGATTTTCAGCTGATTGGCCGTAGCGGCCTGCTGGATCTGGATCGACTGGCCGTTCTTGACGTTGGCCGCCTGGCACTGGGCAATCAGGTCGGTCAGCACATCGCTTTGGGACAGCAACTGGTCGCCAATGCTCGACTGGCTGGCCAGTTGCTCCAGGCCCTGACGGTCGAGCGGCAGGTTGAGGCTGGCAAGGATTTCGCTGCGCTTGCGGCCATGCTGTTCAAGCAGAATGATCAATGCCTGTTTGCGCGCCAGAATATCTTCGAGCAGAGGCATGTCGCGACCGTGCAAAGCGAGGGACTCGGTTTGCAGCAACTCCAGCAATTGTTGAGCTGGAGCAAAGTCGTCGGTGATCAGTTGCAATAAATTAGTGTCGTGCATGGCTGGCCTTGGGTTCTAAGCGTCCAAAAGCCTGGCGCCGGCAAAAGCCTAGCGCTGGGCTTCGAAGTTGAGCAGTTTGCTGGCTACACGGTTGCTGTCGACCTTGTAGCTGCCATCGGCAATCGCTGCTTTCAACTCGGCCACGCGGGCTTTGTCGACGGCAGGCTGATCGCGCAGCTTGTCAGTGACCTTCTGCAACTGTTGAGCCTCATTGCTGAGGTGTACCGATTCCCCGCTTTTTGCGGTACCGGCCGTTTCGGCCTGGGTATTCAGCGGCGCGGAGGTGCCGGTTTCGGCGGTTTCCTTGGCGTTGCTGGTACGCGTACTGCCCGTAAGTGACGAGGAGCTGTTCAAACGGCTGAAATCGATGACCATGTTAAAAACCTCTGGGAATTTGGACGCTTGCCATGTTCTCGGCCATTCCCTGGAAAACTTTAGGCTCACTTTGCAATGAGCTGCATGTGCCGAAGCGTGTCCTGCTGCGGCACAGTTTAGGGAAGCGTCGGGGCTGGCGCCAGTTTTCTGCTCGAGCGTTTTACATGGCGACTTCCACTTGGCCCGGCGCGATGACCTGCGCCTTGATTACCCGGTTGGAATTGAGGTTTTTTACCCGGATCTGTTCTTTCAAACCGCCATTGGCCAGGGCTTCACCGGGCATGCGCACGGCGAGTGTACCGCTGCGGGCGATGATGACCACCTGATCGCCCTTGCGTACCACTTCTGCCTGTTCCAGATGCACCAGGGTAATCACCTGATCGGCTACCGTTGGTCGGGTTAATTTCTGCCCGATGGCTTCATCCACCGACGTCAGAAAACCCTGATTGACCTGGCTGATGTCGCGTTCACGCAAGGTCACGTCTTGCGGTTCGATAATTGCGGCGCGCTTGAGCGGTCGGGTGGTGGTGACAATCTCGCGAAACAGGCGGACTTGAGCGGGCACGAACACCGTCCACGGCGAGCTTCCTTCGCACCGGACCTTGACCGTAACCCGGCCCAGCGGACGTGCAGGACTCTCCAGCGACGCTGTCAATTCCTTGTCGCACATAGGCATGCGCATACGCGGGTCGAGCTGGTTGACCTCGATTTCATAGCGGCCTTCCGTTTGACTGGTAGCCAGATAGTCTTCTACGGTGAACTCAAGAAAGCCCTGAGTGACGCCGATAAGCATGTCAGGCAAGGTAACCGTATCAGCACCGGCAGGGCTGCCAGCGAAAAACAAGCAGACGGCAGACGTCGCGCACAGCGCTTTGCGGGTGCGGGAGGTCAGGCGTCGAAAAAATGTCGTTTGAGCGTTCATACGAGTTAAAAAGCAAGCGCCGTGCCGTTTAGCAATGAATGTGCGTCGCAACAACACTTGGCGTTGGTGTAGGAGTCTGGGCATGGCTGGTGTAATGGATTCGGTGAACCAGCGCACGCAACTGGTAGGGCAGAATCGCCTGGAGCTGTTGTTGTTCCGTCTCGACGGTCAGCAGCTCTACGGCATCAACGTGTTCAAGGTGCGGGAAGTGCTGCAATGCCCGTCGCTGACGTTGATGCCCAAGTCCAGTCCTGTCGTGTGCGGGGTGGCGAATATCCGGGGGGCGACCATTCCGATCCTTGATCTGGCAATGGCGACCGGTTCCGGGGCGTTGAAAGACAAGAACAGTCCGTTCGTGATCATCACGGAGTACAACACCAAGACCCAGGGTTTCCTGGTTCGCTCGGTGGAGCGCATCGTCAACATGAACTGGGAAGAGATCCATCCGCCACCCAAGGGCACGGGGCGCGATCATTACCTGACCGCTGTGACTCGAGTCGACAATCAGTTAGTCGAAATCATCGATGTCGAGAAGGTGCTGGCGGAAGTCGCGCCGACGCCGGAAGCGATTTCGGTCGGCGTGGTCGATGTCGAGACCCAGAGCAAGGCGTTGTCGCTGCGGGTGCTGACGGTCGATGACTCGTCGGTGGCGCGCAAGCAGGTCACGCGCTGCCTGCAGACGGTCGGGGTCGAAGTGGTGGCGCTGAACGATGGCAAGCAGGCGCTGGACTACCTGCGCAAGCTGGTCGATGAGGGCAAGAAGCCGGAAGAAGAGTTCCTGATGATGATTTCCGACATCGAGATGCCGGAGATGGACGGGTACACCCTGACGGCGGAGATCCGCAGCGATCCACGCATGCAAAAGCTTCATATCATCCTGCATACTTCGTTGTCGGGAGTATTCAATCAGGCGATGGTCAAGAAAGTCGGTGCCGATGACTTCCTGGCCAAATTCCGTCCTGATGACCTGGCATCCCGGGTAGTCGACCGGATCAAAGCAGCAGATATCAGCTAGGGGCCTTCTGCCCCTGGCGGTCAACACGATTTAAGAGGCGGCATCATTGTCTACGGGTAATTTGGATTTCGAACAGTTCCGGGTCTTCCTGGAAAAAGCCTGTGGCATTTTGCTCGGTGAAAACAAGCAGTACCTGGTCTCGAGCCGTCTCAACAAACTGATGGAGCAGCAAGGCATCAAGTCCCTGGGTGAGCTGGTACAGCGCATCCAGACCCAGCCGCGCAGCGGTTTGCGCGAGCAGGTGGTCGATGCCATGACGACCAACGAAACCTTGTGGTTTCGCGACACCTATCCGTTTGAAGTCTTGAAGAACAAGGTGCTGCCCGAGGCGATCAAGGCCAGCCCCAACCAGCGTCTGCGGATCTGGTCGGCGGCCTGCTCGTCGGGTCAGGAACCGTATTCGCTGTCGATGTCGATCGACGAGTTCGAGCGCAGCAACCTTGGTCAGTTGAAGATGGGCGTACAGATCGTTGCCACCGACCTGTCCGGCAGCATGCTGACCAACTGCAAGACCGGCGAGTACGACAGCCTGGCCATCGGCCGCGGTTTGTCCGCCGATCGCTTGCAACGCTACTTCGACCCGAAAGGGCCGGGGCGCTGGGTGATCAAGGCGCCGATCAAGAACCGGGTGGAATTCCGCTCGTTCAACCTGCTCGACAGCTACGCCAGTCTGGGCAAGTTCGACATCGTGTTCTGCCGCAACGTGCTGATCTACTTCTCCGCCGAGGTGAAGAAAGACATCCTGTTGCGCATTCACAGCACGCTGAAGCCGGGCGGCTATCTGTTCCTTGGCGCGTCCGAAGCGCTGAACGGTTTGCCGGATCATTACCAGATGGTTCAGTGCAGTCCGGGGATCATTTACCAGGCGAAGTGAAACAAAGCATCAGGCATACAAAATCGGGAGCCCCAAGGGCTCCCTTTTTTATGCCTGATGCTTTGTTCCATGCAGGAGTTGCCGAAGGCTGCGATCTTTTGATCCTGTTTTGAACGATCAAGATCAAAAGATCGCAGCCTTCGGCAGCTCCTACAGGGAGAGGTATTAACAGGACGAAGCGGCAGAAAAGCGGCAGGCAGCGGAAACCGGTTGCCGCTTTTCTGGCATTGCCGCTTTGCCGATTCCCCGCAAAGCCCCGATTTACGCGGGTTTTTGTGTTTGGCACGGCGCTTGCTAAAGCTCAGGTACGAAAAACCGCTCACCCGAAGGTTCCCGACATGAGCATCAGCTTCGATAAAGCGCTCGGCATTCACGAAAAGGCATTGGGTTTCCGTGCCCAGCGCGCTGAAGTGCTGGCCAACAACATCGCCAACGCCGATACCCCGAACTACAAGGCTCGGGATCTGGACTTCTCCAAAGTGCTCGAAGCACAGAGCCAGAAAAACGCCAACGGCACCATCGCCCTGAACATGACCAACAGCCGTCACATCGAAGCTGAAGGCCTGGGCAATGGCGACGAGTCGCTGATGTATCGCACGCCGATGCAGCCTTCGATCGACCAGAACACCGTGGATGCTCAGCTGGAACAGTCCAACTACGCGGAAAACGCCGTGGGCTTCCAGGCCAGCTTCACCCTGCTCAACAGCAAATTCAAAGGGCTGGTATCGGCCCTGCGCGGAGAGTAATCCATGTCCCTGTCCAGCGTTTTCAACATTGCCGGCAGCGGCATGAGCGCACAAACCACGCGTCTGAACACCGTGGCGTCGAACATCGCCAACGCCGAAACCGTTTCGTCGAGCATCGACCAGACCTACCGCGCCCGTCACCCGGTGTTCGCCACCATGTTTCAGGGCGGCCAGAACAGCGGCAGCAACTCGCTGTTCCAGAGCCAGGATGCCGCAGGGCAGGGCGTGCAAGTGCTCGGCGTGGTCGAAGACCAGAGCAACCTCGAAGCACGCTACGAGCCGAACCATCCGGCCGCTGACGCCAAGGGCTACGTCTACTACCCGAACGTCAACGTGGTGGAAGAAATGGCTGACATGATTTCCGCGAGCCGGTCGTTCCAGACCAACGCCGAAATGATGAACACCGCCAAAACCATGATGCAGAAGGTACT
Source organism: Pseudomonas sp. Y5-11 (assembly GCF_022368695.1). Classification (NCBI taxonomy): domain Bacteria; kingdom Pseudomonadati; phylum Pseudomonadota; class Gammaproteobacteria; order Pseudomonadales; family Pseudomonadaceae; genus Pseudomonas; species Pseudomonas sp. Y5-11. Next base: position 5,541,674 of record NZ_CP058974.1, on the reverse strand, counting down.
GACCCTCGGTCAGTAATAAGGGGCGACGGCCATGAGTGTTTCCGATACCACCAGCAGCCTGAGCATGAATGACATCCTGTCGAACTCCTCGAAGAAAACGAGCAGTACGACCGGCGATGGCATTGCCTCGGCCACCAACAGCACCACCGGCGGCCAGGCCCTGGGCAAGGATGCGTTCCTGCAACTGCTGGTCACCCAGCTGAAAAACCAGAACCCGCTTGATCCGCAGGACAACAGCGCCTTCGTTGCGCAGCTGGCGCAGTTCAGCAGCCTTGAGGGCATCACCACCCTCAACAGCACCGTCAGTTCGCTGGCCGGCAACTACAACTCCTCGCAAGCCTTGCAGGCGTCGTCGCTGGTGGGCCGCAACGTGATCGTGCAGACCAACACCGTTCAACTGGACGACCCAAGCAAAGGCATGACCGGTTCGGTCAGCGTTCCGTCGTCGATTGCCGGTGGTACCGTGAGCATTACCGACAGCAGCGGCACGGTGGTTCGCACCCTCGATCTGGGCAGTCGCGCCGCAGGCAGCGCGAGCTTCACCTGGGACGGCAAGGACAAGGACGGCAACCTGGTGAAGACCGGTACCTACACCGTCAAGGCCAACGCCTCGATCAATGGCACCTCGACCGATATGGCGACCTACCTGCCAGCCACGGTCAACAGCGTGACCATCAGCCAGACCGGTGGCGAGCTGATGCTCAACCTGTCCGGCAAGGGCACCGTCGCCCTGTCCAAAGTACAAACCATTGGTATATAGAGCCGACCAACCGGCACAAAGGAGTGGAATATGTCTTTCAATATCGGCCTTAGCGGTCTCTATGCAGCCAACAAACAACTGGACGTGACCGGCAACAACATCGCCAACGTCGCGACTGCCGGTTTCAAATCGTCCCGTGCAGAATTCGAAGACGTCTACTCGGCCACTCGCCTGGGTAGCGGCAGCAAGGTCATCGGCAACGGCGTGCGTCTGGCCAACGTGTCCCAGCAGTTCACCCAGGGTGACATCAACAACACCGGTAACGTGCTGGACATGGGCATCAACGGTTCCGGCTTCTTCACCATGAGCAACAACGGCTCGATTTCCTATACCCGTGCCGGTACGTTCAAAGTCGACAACGCCGGTTACATCACCAACACCGATTACACCTCGCGTCTGCAAGGTTACGGTGTGGATGCCAACGGCAAGATCATCAACGGTGTGTTGACCGACCTGAAAATCGATACTTCCAACCTGGCGCCGAAGTCCACCTCGCTGGTGACCTCGACCATCAACCTGAATTCGTCGGCACCGGTGATCGACGACACAGTGGCGGCCGGCAAGTTCGATCCGTCAAAACTTGAGACTTACACCAAGCAGTTCAGTACGCCGATCTATGATTCCCAGGGCAACTCGCACGTCATGGATCAGTACGTGGTGAAGACTGGCCAGAACACCTGGAAGGTCTACACCCTGGTAGACGGTCGTAACCCGGACGCTACTGGCAGCGATCCGAAGGTCACCGCGCCGACACCTTCTACCATGACGTTTGACTCCGCTGGCAAGCTGACCCAGGTCAGCACTCTGCCAGGTCCTGTGATCAGCAGTGACCTGAAGCTCACTGGCTGGGTGCCGGGTACTGTGGTTAACGGGACGTTCACGCCTAACGGCGCTTCGGCGAACCCGGCCGGTATCACCATTTCGATGGCGCAGACCACCCAGTACAACGCAGATACCGCTCGTTCGATCCCGACTCAGGATGGTTACGCCACTGGCCAGATCACCAACCTGACCATCGACGGCACCGGTACGCTGTTCGCCAACTTCAGCAACAACCAGAGCAAGGCCATCGGCCAGGTTGCGCTGGCCAGCTTCACCAACGAGCAAGGCCTGCAGCCTGTCGGCGGCACCAGCTGGAAAGAGACGTTCGCCTCGGGTATCCCGGGTTACGACGCGCCGAAAACCGGTACCTTGGGTGAGGTGGTGTCCAACTCGCTGGAAGAGTCCAACGTTAACCTGACCAACGAGCTGGTGGATCTGATCAAGGGCCAGAGCAACTATCAGGCGAACGCCAAGACTATCTCCACCCAGAGCACCATCATGCAGACCATCATTCAGATGACCTGATTGCGGTTTCTGATTGTGCAAGGGAGCCCCTCTTTTTGAGGGGCTTTTTTGTGGGCTATTGTTTTGTGGGCTTATCCGTTGCTGCGGTAACGGCTACTTAGGGTTTCGCCCTTACGGCGAGTCACTTTTGCAGACGCCCAAAAGTAACCAAAACGCTTGGTCCCAGCGTTCGGCCCTCGCCGTGGCTCGGGTTCCTTCGCTACGGTATTCATCCGGGGGGCATCGCCTACGGTTTGCTTCGCTGCACCTCCTCTCGATGTGTTTGGCTTTGCCAAACGGTCGCTGCGCTCCCACCCCCGGATGAATCCCTCCACTCAGCCTGCCGACGGGCCCTCAGATCAAAAGCGGTACTCGAGCTAACGCTCATCGTGTTGGATGGCGGAAAAGCGAGCGCTTGGCTGTGGGAGTCAGCCTGCTGGCGATGGCGGCCTGACAGCCGACCAATCTCTGACTGAACGCACCCAGGCTCATGTAGGAGCTGCCGAAGGCTGCGATCTTTTGATCTGTGGCAGCGGCACTAAAGATCAAAAGATCGCAGCCTCGTTGCACTCGACAGCTCCTACAGGTAAATGGCAGACAAAAGAAAACCCCCGACAAACCAGAAGTCTGTCGGGGGTTTTCTTTTGCCTGGAGGAATCAGGCGTCTCGCGACGCCTGACCCGGGCTCAGCTTATTGGCAAGCTTCGCAATCCGGCTCGTCGATCGCGCAAGCCTTTGGCACTGGCGCCGGACCTGCCGGAGCGGCCAGAACCGAATCGTCGCCGTGGTTGCCGCCGCTGGAAACAGCGTTCAGCTTGCCGGTGTTGATGGTCGACTTCTCGGTGCTGGTCGCGGCCAGGGCACGGAGGTAGTAGGTGGTTTTCAGACCACGGTACCAGGCCATGCGGTAGGTCACGTCGAGCTTCTTGCCCGAGGCGCCGGCGATGTACAGGTTCAGCGACTGGGCCTGGTCGATCCACTTCTGACGACGGCTGGCGGCGTCAACGATCCACTTGGTGTCCACTTCGAACGCGGTCGCGTAGAGCTCTTTGAGTTCTTGCGGGATGCGCTCGATCTGCTGCACCGAACCGTCGTAGTACTTCAGGTCGTTGATCATGACCGAGTCCCACAGACCGCGAGCCTTGAGGTCGCGAACCAGGTACGGGTTGATCACGGTGAATTCGCCCGACAGGTTCGATTTCACATACAGGTTCTGGTAGGTCGGTTCGATCGACTGCGATACGCCGGTGATGTTGGCGATGGTTGCGGTCGGTGCGATGGCCATGATGTTGGAGTTACGGATGCCTTTCTGTACACGGGCGCGAACCGGTGCCCAGTCCAGGGTTTCGTTCAGGTCAACGTCGATGTACTTCTGGCCGCGTTGTTCGATCAGGATCTGTTGCGAGTCCAGCGGCAGGATGCCTTTGGACCACAGCGAACCGTTGAAGGTCTCGTACGCGCCACGCTCGTCGGCCAGGTCGCAGGACGCCTGGATCGCGTAGTAGCTGACCGCTTCCATCGACTTGTCGGCGAACTCGACGGCCGCGTCGGAACCGTAAGGGATGTGCTGCAGGTACAGCGCGTCCTGGAAGCCCATGATGCCCAGACCGACCGGACGGTGGCGGAAGTTAGAGTTCTTCGCTTGCGGCACCGAGTAATAGTTGATGTCGATCACGTTGTCGAGCATGCGCACGGCGGTGTTCACGGTGCGTTGCAGCTTGGCGGTGTCCAGCTTGCCGTCGACGATGTGGTTCGGCAGGTTGATCGAGCCCAGGTTGCAAACGGCGATCTCGTCCTTGTTGGTGTTCAAGGTGATCTCGGTGCACAGGTTCGAGCTGTGAACCACGCCGACGTGCTGCTGCGGGCTACGCAGGTTGCACGGGTCTTTGAAGGTCAGCCACGGGTGGCCGGTTTCGAACAGCATGGAGAGCATTTTGCGCCACAGGTCTTTGGCCTGGATGGTCTTGAACAGCTTGACCTTGCCCGGGTACTCGGTCAGGGCTTCGTAGTACTCGTAGCGCTCTTCGAAGGCTTTACCGGTCAGGTCGTGCAGATCCGGTACTTCGGAAGGCGAGAACAGGGTCCACTTGCCGTCATCGAAGACGCGCTTCATGAACAGGTCAGGGATCCAGTTGGCGGTGTTCATGTCGTGGGTACGACGACGGTCATCACCGGTGTTCTTGCGCAGTTCGATGAACTCTTCGATGTCCATGTGCCAGGTTTCCAGGTAGGCACACACAGCGCCTTTGCGCTTGCCACCCTGGTTAACGGCTACGGCGGTGTCGTTCACTACTTTGAGGAACGGAACCACGCCTTGCGACTTGCCGTTGGTGCCCTTGATGTACGAACCCAGTGCACGCACCGGCGTCCAGTCGTTGCCCAGGCCACCAGCGAATTTCGACAGCATGGCGTTGTCGTGGATCGCGTGGTAGATGCCCGACAGGTCGTCCGGAACGGTGGTCAGGTAGCAGCTCGACAGCTGTGGACGCAGGGTACCGGCGTTGAACAGGGTCGGGGTCGAAGCCATGTAGTCGAAGGACGACAGCAGGTTGTAGAACTCGATCGCGCGGTCTTCTTTCTGCTTCTCTTCGATCGCCAGGCCCATGGCCACGCGCATGAAGAAGATCTGCGGCAGTTCGAAACGCACGCCATCCTTGTGGATGAAGTAACGGTCGTACAGGGTCTGCAGGCCCAGGTAGGTGAATTGCTGGTCGCGCTCGTGGTTGATCGCCTTGCCCAGTTTTTCCAGGTCGAAGGAGGCCAGCACAGGGTTCAGCAGTTCGAACTCGATACCTTTGGCGATGTAAGCCGGCAGTGCCTTGGCGTACAGGTCGGCCATTTCGTGGTGAGTGGCGCTCTCGGCCACGCCGAGGAAGCCCAGGCCTTCGGCACGCAGGGTGTCCATCAGCAGGCGGGCGGTGACGAACGAGTAGTTCGGCTCACGTTCAACCAGGGTACGCGCGGTCATCACCAGTGCGGTGTTGACGTCGTTCAGGGCCACGCCGTCGTACAGGTTTTTCAGGGTTTCGCGCTGGATCAGGTCGCCATCGACTTCAGCCAGGCCTTCGCAGGCTTCGGTGACGATGGTGTTCAGGCGGCCCATGTCCAGCGGCGCGAGGCTGCCGTCGGCGCGGGTGATGCGGATCGACGGGTGCGCGTCGACTGCGGCTTCGACCGGGGTATGGGCTGCGCGTTCTTTCGAGCGGGCGTCACGGTAGATCACGTAGTCGCGCGCGACTTTCTGCTCGCCGGCACGCATCAGGGCCAGTTCGACCTGGTCCTGGATTTCTTCGATGTGGATGGTGCCGCCCGACGGCATGCGACGCTTGAAGGTCGCGGTGACTTGTTCGGTCAGGCGGGCAACGGTGTCGTGGATTCGCGACGAAGCGGCAGCGGTGCCGCCCTCAACTGCGAGAAACGCTTTGGTGATAGCGACGGTGATCTTGTCATCGGTGTAAGGAACGACAGTGCCATTACGCTTGATCACGCGCAGTTGACCAGGCGCGGTGGCGGCCAGATCCGAATTCGAATCGGCGGCCTGCGGCAAGGTGCCCTGCGGGTTCTCGCGAGTTGTGTCGGTTTGCATGGGGGGTGATCTCCACATTCTCTATGTTTGTTTGGGCACCATCATGGTGCTCACCGTTCTGGTCCGAAGCACTACAACCGACGGGCGTCGGGCATAACAACTTCGGATCAGTAGGAAAAAGGCTAATGACGCCGCATCCTTGCCGAAGTTTTTGGCTGCGAGCCAGGGCTCGAGCCGGATTCCTTCCCGGATGACAGTAATGACTGCAACACCCGTACCGTTCCGGTCGTTTCCGACCTGAAAAACGGCGCCATCCGCAAGTGCGGTTTGGGCTTTGAAAAACTTGCTTGGTTCAACCGGAAACTGGCAATAAAGCGCTTGAGTTTCAGGCCCGAAATGTGGTTGGTCGCCTGAGCGGAAAACCCTATATGTAGGGTCTCTCCTCGCGCCGTGCTACAAGATAATGCGTTTCGAGAGGGCTTGCAACGTGCTAGCTGTGGATAAACCTGTGCGTAAATTGTGTAAGAAACCAGGAATTCCCGTGTAGGCCGCGAACCTGCTGAGCCAGACCGTTTGTCACTGTTTTTCACGCGGGAAAAACGCTTCAGCGGATTTTTAAGGGCGCGAACCCTATCACAAAAAACCGCCTTGTCCGAACGCATTTGCCGACTTGTGTTCTGCCGGTACGCCGTTTATACAATCGGGCGGGGTTTACCCATTCTTATGCTCCCAAAAGATGACAAAAAGACGGGAGCGTCGGAATCTGCGGACAACCGCACGCCTGTGTAGGAGCAGCCGCAGGGGGCAGTGTGTTTCTGCCTTATTAATAACAATAGAAAGCAGAGGTCACCGGTGGAGCAAGAAGCCTGGCAGGTATTGATAGTCGAGGACGACCAGCGACTGGCCGAACTCACCCGCGAATACCTGCAAGCCAATGGATTGCGCGTGGAGATCGAAGGCAACGGTGCGCTGGCGGCGGCGCGGATCATCAAGGAACAGCCGGACCTGGTGATCCTCGACCTGATGCTGCCCGGTGAAGACGGCTTGAGCATTTGCCGCAAGGTCCGCGACCGTTACGACGGGCCGATCCTGATGCTCACCGCGCGCACCGACGATGCCGACCAGATCCAGGGCCTCGACCTCGGTGCTGACGATTACGTGTGCAAACCGGTGCGCCCACGGCTGTTGCTGGCACGGATTCAGGCTTTGCTGCGGCGCAGTGACAGCGCCGAGCCGGTCGCGGAAAAAAGCCGCCGCCTGCAATTCGGCCCGCTGGTGGTGGACAACGCCTTGCGCGAAGCCTGGCTCAGTGACAGCGGCATCGAACTGACCAGCGCCGAATTCGACCTGCTCTGGCTGCTGGTGTCGAATGCCGGACGAATCCTCTCTCGCGAAGAGATTTTCACTGCGCTGCGTGGCATCGGCTATGACGGTCAGGACCGCTCGATCGATGTGCGCATTTCGCGCATCCGCCCGAAAATCGGCGATGACCCCGATCATCCGCGCCTGATCAAGACCATCCGCAGCAAAGGCTATCTGTTCGTTCCAGAAGCCTGCGTGGACCTGGCGCTGTGAACTCGATCTTCCTGCGCATCTATGGCGGCATGTGCGCGGCGCTGATTCTGGTGGCGGTGCTTGGGGTGCTGGCACTGCACCTGCTCAATCAGGTGCGCAGCGAGCAATACCGCGAGCGCCTGGCCCACGGCACGTTCTCGCTGATGGCCGACAACCTGCAACCGATGAACGCAACCGAGCGCCACCGGGCATTGTTGGTCTGGGAGCGCCTGCTGGGGATTCCGCTGGCGCTGAAGAAGTTTTCCGAGACCGATCTGGACCTCTCTCAGCGCGCCCGGGTGCAGCGCGGTCAGGCACTTGTGGAGCAGACCGGTCCGCATGCGGCGCGGGTCTATCGACTGGTCAGCGACAAGGAACAGTTGCTGCTGACCGGCGATGTCCAGCAGATCAGCGAACAACTGGCCCGTGCGACTATTTACCTGCTGGCCGATGAACTGGTGCGTGTGCCAGTTGGCGAACAGCCCAAGCGGCTGGCGCAGTTAAAGGAGGAGAAAGGTTTCGGTTTTGATTTGCGCCTGGTCACGGTCAACGAGGCCGACATGGACGAAGACCAGAGCCGCCGTGTGTCCGAGGGCGATACGGTGATGGCGCTGGGCAAGGGCGGGGACTCGATCCGGGTGTTTGCCGGCATGGTCGGCACGCCGTGGGTGCTGGAGATCGGCCCGCTGTATCAGATGAATCCGTATCCGCCGCAATGGCTGGTGCTGATTGCGGCCCTCGGCCTGAGCCTGATCGGGCTGATCGTTTATCTGTTGGTGCGCCAGCTCGAACGACGTCTGCGCGGTCTCGAAGCCGCAGCCACGCGCATCGCCAAGGGCAGTCTGGAAACCCGAGTGCCGGCTCGTGGCGCTGACTCGGTGGGGCGGCTGGCGGCAGCGTTCAATGGCATGGCCGAGCACTTGCAGCAGTTGCTGGCGATCCAGCGCGAACTGGTGCGCGCAGTGTCCCATGAGTTGCGTACTCCCGTGGCGCGTCTGCGGTTCGGGCTGGAGATGATCGGCTCGGCCACCACCCCGCAGGCGCTGGAAAAGTACCGCGAGGGCATGGATCACGACATCGAGGATCTCGATAAGCTGGTGGACGAAATGCTCACCTACGCGCGGCTGGAGCAGGGGTCACCCGCGCTGACCTTTCAACGCATCGACCTCGATGCGCTGGTCAATCAAGTCATCGAAGAACTGGCGCCGTTACGTGCCGAGGTCACTGTACAACGCGGGTTGTGCCTGTCCGCTGCCGATAATGACGGCGCCTGGGTCGAGGCCGAGCCGCGCTTCCTGCACCGCGCGTTGCAGAACCTGGTGAGCAACGCGATGCGCCATGCGCACTCGAGCGTCACGGTGAGTTATCAGGTTGGACAGTTGCGCTGCCGGGTGGATGTCGAGGATGACGGGCCGGGTGTGCCGGAGTCAGCGTGGGAGCGCATCTTCACGCCGTTCCTGCGTCTGGATGACAGCCGCACACGGGCGTCGGGCGGGCATGGGCTGGGTCTGTCGATTGTGCGGCGGATCATTCACTGGCATGACGGCCGGGCGCTGATCAACAAGAGCAAGAGTCTGGGTGGGGCCTGTTTCAGTCTGAGCTGGCCGAGGAATCAGGAACGCCGCTGAATTTTGTGCTGGTTTTGCCGGCCGCAATCGCTGGCAAGCCAGCTCCCACATTGTCCGGGGGCAGCACACGTTTTGGATACACCCCTGAAACCTGTGGAAGCTGGCTTGCCAGTGATGGGGACTTACCGGCGCTGAAAAATCTTCAGGCAGGAATGCTGACCAGACTCAACAACTGCCCATCCTGCACCCCGAACTGCGCGTCCAGCTCGGTGCCATGACGCCATTCACCTGAAAGATCGGTCAGCAAGCGCAAGCGAACCTGACCCTGCTCCGTCCACTCCAGCACCTCGGCGTGCTCGAAATAAAAGCGCTTCTGCACAATCGGGTACAGCGCCTTGAACAGGCTCTCTTTCACCGAAAACGTCAGGGTCACCCACAACCCCAGTTGCTCTCGCGAGCCGGCGGCCATGCGCTGCAATTCCGTTGGCGTGAGGATCTCCCCGGCCAGGCGTTCGGCACGCTCGGTCTCGAGCAGGTTTTCCAGGTCCATGCCCAAGCCGCGCCAGTGCCGCTTGTTGGCGACAATCGCCGCCGCGTGTCCGGTGCTGTGGGTGATCGAGCCGCAGATGTGCGCCGGCCACACCGGCGCCCGGTCTTCGCCAATCGCCGGAATCACATTTGAGCCTTCCAGTTGCTGCAGCGCAGCCCGGGCACAAATCCGCCCGGCGAGAAACTCGGCCTGCCGTTTGGCCACCGAGCGCTGAATGCTCGGCGGCGGCTCGATGGCGCTGCGCTGGAAGTCATCGCCGAGCAGTTGCTTCGGATCGAAACGGGTGCTGAGCAGGACAGTGTCGGGCAACACGTTGGGCAACGGCCAATGGGCGTCGAGCGGGGTGCAGCAGGCGGGGAGGGGCGGGCTGGAATTCATGACGAGCATTTTGCCGGTTGGCGCGGATGCTGGGTAGAGCCAAAACCTGTATCAGGCGTCGCTGACCCTGTAGGAGCTGCCGAAGGCTGCGATCTTTTGTTCTTGATCTTAAGAAGCAAGATCAAAAGATCGCAGCCTTCGGCAGCTCCTACAGGGGGCGAAGTGGGTCAGCTGAAGATTTTCTGGAAGAACGCCTTCATGTCCGCCCAGGATTTTTCATCGGCCGCTTTGTTGTAGCCGATATCCGGGCCACCGTGATCGCCGTGGCTCAAGCGATCGGCATCCGGATTGGTGAAACCGTGCTTGGCGCCGTCGAGGCTGACGAATCTGTAGTCGGCGCCGGCCTTGTCCATTTCAGATTTGAACGCAGTGACGTTGTCGGCAGTGACCATGCTGTCCAGCGCGCCGTGTTCGACCAGAATTTTCGCCTTCACACTGCCGGGCGTCGCCGGGGTGGTGGTCGCCAGCGCACCGTGGAAACTCACCACGCCCGCCAGCGGCTCGCCCTGACGCGCCGCATTGAGCACCACGCCACCGCCGAAGCAGTAGCCAATGGCGGCGATTTTATTGACGTCGGTCTGCGGCTGCTTTTTCAGCAGATTCAACCCGGCCTCGAAGCGCTTGCTGGACGCAGCGGCATCCTGGGTCGCGGCCTGCATGAACGCCATCGCATCTTTCGGGTGCTCGGTGTTCTTGCCCTCGCCATACATGTCGATTGCCAAGGCGCTGTAGCCCAGTTCGGCGAGGTCGCGGGCGCGGCGTTTGGCGTAGTCGTTCAGGCCCCACCATTCATGCACCACCACCACGCCCGGGCGTTTGCCCTTGATCGCGTCGTCGTAAGCGTAATAACCGATCAGTCGGGTGCCGTCGGCACTCTGGTAGGGAATCTCCTGAGTCTTGATCGCGGCGTTGGCCAGACTGCTGGCGGCGAGCAAGGCGAGGGCGAGGAACAGGCGCATGGTCGGTCTCCTTATCGAAAGTGGTCAGAACAGCCTAGTCGATTTGATTCAGCGCAGGTTCAGAGAGTGTTCAGGGCAGGTACAGGGGCAGGTCAGTAACCTTGCGCCATACCCAAACAGCACTGTGAAAGAGGAAACGCGATGAATCGTCTGAACAAACTGCTGCTGGCTTTTACCTTGTTGGGCTCCAGCCTTGCGGCACATGCCGATGACACCAGCAACTTCGCCGGCCTGACCTTTGGCCAGACCAGTGACAAGGTCAAAAAGTCCCACGCGCTGAACGACAACCTTGGCCACCCGGACGCCAGCGGTGCAATCGACGGCAACAACACCTACGGCGTGCGCCTCGGTCAGCAAAACTCGCAAGGTCGCTACTACGCCACCTACGACAACGTGTCCGGTTCGCACAATGGCATTAAACTGCGCCAGGAAAATCTGCTGGGCAGTTACGATCTGTTCTATCCAGTGGGCGGCAGCACCAAGCTGTTCGGCGGCGCCACGGCCGGTTTGACCAAGCTGACTCAGGATTCGCCAGGCTACAGCCGTGACAGCGACATCGGGTACGCCGTCGGTGGTCAGTTCGGTGTGCTGCAACAGGTGGCGCAGAATGTGTCGGTCGAACTCGGCTACCGTTACCTGATGAGCAACGCCAGCACTGAAATGAAAGAGAGCGGTGGCAGCAAGCAAGGCTCGCTGGACTTGACCAGCAGCGCCCAGACTTACCTGTCGGCGAACTACGCTTTCTAAAGCGCGGTTCGCTCTAGACCCTGTGGGAGCGAGCTTGCTCGCGAAAGCGGTCTATCAGTCGACAGCACTGTTGGCTGATACATCGCCTTTGCGAGCAAGCCCGCTCCCACACATGCGTTGTTGGAGTTTTTGATTTGCCCGGGAGAGCGTTATGAAGCTGTTGGTCGTCGAAGATGAAGCGCTGTTGCGCCATCACCTGCAAACCCGCCTGACGGAGAGTGGCCACGTGGTCGAGTCCGTGGCCAATGCCGAAGAGGCGCTGTACCAGACCGGACAGTTCAACTTCGATCTGGCGGTGATCGACCTCGGTCTGCCCGGCATGGGCGGTCTGGACCTGATTCGCCAGTTGCGTTCGAGCGGCAAGACCTTTCCGATCCTGATTCTCACTGCCCGTGGCAATTGGCAGGACAAGGTCGAGGGCCTCGCCGCCGGTGCCGACGACTACGTGGTCAAGCCGTTCCAGTTCGAAGAACTCGATGCGCGCCTCAACGCCTTGCTGCGCCGTTCCAGCGGTTTCACCCAATCGACCATCGTTGCCGGGCCGCTGTTGCTTGATCTCAATCGCAAGCAGGCGTCACTGGATGAAGAGCCGCTGGCGCTGACCGCCTACGAATACCGCATCCTCGAATACCTGATGCGCCACCACCAGCAAGTGGTGCCCAAGGATCGCCTGATGGAACAGCTCTATCCGGACGACGACGAGCGTGATCCGAACGTGATCGAAGTGCTGGTCGGCCGCTTGCGCCGCAAGCTCGAAGGCCCGGGCGGGTTCAAGCCGATCGATACCGTGCGTGGTCTCGGCTACCTGTTCAATGAGCGCTGCACTTGATTCGTTCTCTTCGCGTTCGCTTGATGCTCGCCGCCACCACGTTGGCGGTGTTGTTCATGCTCGGCTTGCTGCCAGCCATGCAAGGCGCGTTCAGCCTGGCACTGCAGGACTCGATCGAGCAGCGCCTGGCCTCGGATGTCACCACGCTGATCTCGGCGGCACGCGTCGACAGTGGTCATCTGGTGATGCCGGCGCAACTGCCGGATGAGCGCTTCAATCTTACCGACAACCGCCTGCTCGGCTACATCTACGACCGCGAAGGCAAACTGGTCTGGCGCTCGAAAGGTACGCAGGAAGAGCAGATCAACTACAAGCCGCGTTACGACGGCATGGGTAACGAGTTCGCGCGGATCCGCGAGAGCAACGGCCAAGAGTTTTTCGTCTACGACGTCGAAGTCAAACTGCTCGGCGGCAAGAGCGCGGCTTTCAGTATCGTTGCGCTGCAACCGGTGCGCGAATATGAAAACACCCTTGAAGGCCTGCGCGAGAACCTCTATCTGGGCTTCGGCGCTGCCTTGTTGGTGCTGCTGGCGCTGTTGTGGATCGGCCTGACCTGGGGCCTCAAGGCGCTGCGTCGGCTGAGTCAGGAACTCGACGAAATCGAAAGCGGCACCCGCGAAAGTCTCACCGAACAGCACCCGCGCGAACTGCTGCGCCTGACCGGCTCGCTCAACCGTTTGCTGCACAGTGAGCGCCAGCAACGCAGCCGTTACCGCGACTCTCTCGATGACCTGGCGCACAGCCTGAAAACCCCGTTGGCGGTGTTGCAAGGGGTCAGTGAAGACATGGCCCAACGCCCGGAGGAACGCGATCAGGCCTGGGTGCTGCAAACCCAGATCGAACGCATGAGCCAGCAGATCAGCTATCAACTGCAACGGGCCAGCCTGCGCAAAAGCGGTCTGGTGCGCCATCAGGTGCGGCTGCGGCCGGTGCTCCAGAGCCTGTGCGATACGCTGGACAAGGTTTACCGCGACAAACATGTTCGAGTGGCGTTCGACCTGCCGGAGCAATGTTATGTGCCGATCGAACAGGGCGCGTTGCTGGAGATGATGGGCAACCTGCTGGAAAACGCCTATCGCCTGTGCCTGAGCGAAGTGCGCATCAGCGTGCGCGAGAGCCTGACCGGCATCGAGTTGTGCATCGAAGACGACGGCCCCGGCGTGCCGCCGAATCAGCGCGCGCGAATCCTTGAGCGCGGCGAACGACTGGATCGTCAGCATCCGGGGCAGGGCATCGGGCTGGCGGTGGTCAAGGACATCATCGAAAGCTACAACGCCAAGCTGATGCTCGGGGATTCGCCGATGGGCGGGGCGGCATTCAGGATTCAGTTTCCTGCGATTTAGGTGTTGGTCTTTCGGGCGCCATCGCTGGCAAGCCAGCTCCCACAGTGTCCGAGTCGTATACAAATTCCTTGAACGACATCAACACCTGTGGGAGCTGGCTTGCCAGCGATGAGGCCAGTCAAGGCGCCACAGACGGCGAGCAGATCACTGCTCCTGCGCCCGATAAGCCCCCGGTGTCAGCCCCGTCCATTTCTTGAACGCCCGGTGAAACGCCGACGGTTCGGAAAACCCCAGTTGCTCGGCAATCTGCTGCAACGACAGATCCGCCCGGCCCAAGTGATAAATCGCGATGTCGCGGCGCAACTGATCCTTCAATTCCTGAAAACTGGTGCCTTCCTCACGCAAATGCCGACGCAGGGTCTGCGGGCTGATGTGCAACTGCGCAGCCACCGCTTCCAGGTCCGGCCAGTGCGCGCTGTCGCGGCTGAGCAAACGGCGCAGGCGGCTGCTGAGGCTGTCGCCGTCGTCCGGGCGCGACAACAGGTCGGCGGGGGAGCGTTCAAGGAAATGCTTCAAGGTGCGTTCGTCCTGCAACAGCGGCATGTGCAGGTAGCGGCTGTGAAACAGCAGGCTGCTCTGCTCGGCGCAAAACACCAACGGACAGGGGAACAGCAGGTCGTACTCGGCACCGTGCGCCGGTTTCGGGTAACTGAAGGTGGCCTGCTCCAGACGAATCCGCTGGCCGATCAGCCAGCTGCCGAGGCGATGCCAGATCACCAGCAGGCTCTCGCTGAGAAAGTGATCCGGGTCCCATAACTGCGCATCATCGAGGCTCAGGCGCACCCATTCGTCTTCGCGGCTCAGGCTCAGGCGCGGGGCCGCGGGGAATAGGCTATAAAACAATAAACCGCGTTGCAGTGCCTTCTCCAGATTGCGGCAGTGGATCAGCGCGTGGCACATCATCGCGAAGCTGCCGGGTTTGCTTGGCGCGTTGCCAAAGCCCAGGTATTCGTCATCCAGCGCGAGCCACAGGCTCTGGATCAGGCGGGTGAATTGCTCCGGGGCGATGCGCGCCCGTGGCTCATCGAGCAATTCGGGGCTGATGCCCAGTTGCTGCAGCAGCGGCGCATAGTCGAATCCCGAACGGCGTGCGCCACCGAGGGCGGCGCGGGCGAAATGACTGGCGATGGTACGTTCGCGCATAAGCGGCTGATCCTTCCTCAGGCGCCGGATGGTAGCCGGGGCAAGCGCAGGGCAACAAGGCGGATTTCCGCCAAATTGTAGGACGTGATCCGCTGACTTGGCGGAAATCCGCCACACCCGCGTCACCGGGCAGTGACAAAAAATACCCTGCATACCCTGATATCAAAAGGCTTGCAGCGATTCGCACCAAAGTGGCACGGCGTTTGCGATAAGAGCGACAGAAGTGTGCGTCTTTCCGCTGGAAAAGCGCTGCTCGACACAACAAATCCCTCCAGTGCAGGAGGGTTCGCAATTCAGGTTCTGCGCTCAACAGATGGATGTTGCCCGCGGGACGCTTGAGGACACTTGCAATGACGACTCGTCAGCCACTGTACAAATCCCTGTATTTCCAGGTGATCGTCGCGATCATCATCGGTATTGCCCTTGGTCACTACTACCCGCAGTTCGGTGTGGCGGTTAAGCCGCTGGGCGACGGGTTCATCAAGCTGATCAAAATGATCATCGCCCCGATCATTTTCTGCACCGTGGTCAGCGGCATTGCTGGCATGCAAAGCATGAAATCGGTCGGCAAGACCGGCGGTTACGCACTCCTTTACTTCGAAATCGTTTCGACCATCGCCCTGCTGGTCGGTCTGATCGTGGTCAACATCGTGCAGCCGGGCAACGGCATGCACATTGACGTCAGCACCCTGGACGCCTCGAAAGTCGCCACTTATGTGCAGCAAGGCGCAGACCAGAGCGTTGTCGGCTTCCTGCTCAACGTGATCCCGACCACCATCGTCGGCGCGTTCGCCACCGGTGACATCCTGCAAGTGCTGATGTTCTCGGTGATCTTCGGTTTTGCCCTGCACCGCCTGGGTGACTACGGCCGTCCGATCCTCGACTTCATCGATCGCTTCGCCCACGTGATGTTCAACATCATCAACATGATCATGAAGCTCGCGCCAATCGGTGCCTTCGGTGCGATGGCGTTCACCATCGGTGCCTACGGTGTCGGCTCGCTGGTGCAACTGGGTCAACTGATGGCCTGCTTCTACATCACCTGCCTGGCGTTCATCCTGATCGTGCTGGGCGCCATCGCCCGTATGCACGGCTTCAGCGTGCTGAAGATGATCCGTTACATCCGTGAAGAGCTGCTGATCGTACTGGGCACTTCCTCGTCGGAATCGGTACTGCCACGCATGCTGATCAAGATGGAGCGTCTGGGCGCGAAGAAATCCGTCGTGGGTCTGGTGATCCCGACCGGTTACTCGTTCAACCTCGACGGTACTGCGATCTACCTGACCATGGCCGCCGTGTTCATTGCTCAGGCCACCGACACGCACATGGACATCACGCACCAGATCACCCTGCTGGTGGTATTGCTGCTGTCGTCCAAAGGCGCCGCCGGTGTGACCGGTTCGGGCTTCATCGTGCTGGCCGCCACCCTGTCGGCGGTCGGTCACCTGCCGGTGGCCGGTCTGGCCCTGATCCTCGGTATCGACCGCTTCATGTCCGAAGCCCGCGCCCTGACCAACCTGGTCGGCAACGCCGTGGCGACCATCGTGGTTGCCAAGTGGGTGAAAGAGCTGGACACCGACGTGCTGCAATCCGAGCTGGCTTCGGGTGGTCGCGGTATTGCTGACACCCGTCCGGAAGACGACCTGGGTGTGGCTGAAGGTGCTACCCCGAGCAACGTCAAGTAATCTGAATTGGCTCCAGTGTAATGCTGGAGCCTGATAACCCTTGTGGTGAGGGGATTTATCCCCGATGGGTCGCGAGGCGGCCCCTTCTTAGATAGAAGGGGACTGCTGCGCAGTCCATCGGGGATAAATCCCCTCGCTACAGGGGTTTTTTATTGCCTGCGATTTGAGCATTACGGTCACTGCCGCTGATGCATCCGGTGATTGCCGTGCGCGGCATCGCTGCCTAGTCTGAGTGAATCGCCCAAGGAGTTCGCCCATGTCCGCACCGCTGGCCTCACTGAAGATCCTGGATTTCTCGACCCTGCTACCGGGGCCATTCGCCTCGCTGTTGCTGGCCGACATGGGCGCCGAAGTGCTGCGCATCGAGTCGCCCACGCGCATGGATCTGTTGCGGGTGTTGCCGCCGCACGATCAAGGGGTGTCCGCCAGCCACGCTTACCTCAACCGCAACAAGCGCAGTCTGGCGCTGGATCTCAAGCAGCCCGAGGCGCTGGAGGTGATCAGGCAGTTGCTGGGCGAATACGACATCGTTCTGGAACAGTTCCGTCCCGGGGTGATGGAACGTTTGGGTCTGGGTTACGAGGCGTTGAAGGCGATCAACCCGAAGCTGATTTACGTGTCGATCACCGGCTACGGCCAGACCGGGCCGTACAAGGATCGCGCCGGGCATGACATCAACTACCTCGCCCTGGCCGGTCTTTCCAGTTACACCGGCCGCGCCGACAGCGGGCCGTTGCCGCTGGGCATGCAGGTGGCGGATATCGCGGGTGGTTCGCTGCATGGGGTGATCGGCCTGCTGGCGGCGGTCATCGCCCGGCAGCAGAGCGGGCAGGGCACGCATCTGGACGTGAGCATGACCGATTGCGCCTTCAGCCTGAACGCCATGGCCGGTGCCGGGTATCTGGCCTGTGGCGAGGAACCGCACTGGGAAGACCAGATGCTCAATGGCGGGAGCTTCTATGACTATTACCGCTCGCGCGACGGGCGCTGGCTGTCGGTGGGCAGTCTGGAACCGGGGTTCATGCAGCAACTGTGCGCGGCGTTGGGCCGGCCGGAGCTGGCGGCGCAGGGCTTGTCGCCGAAACCCGAACACCAACGGTTATTGAAGGATGCGCTGAAAGTCGAGTTCGAGAGGCACGACTTTGCCGAGCTGTGCGAATTGTTCGCCGGAGTCGATGCCTGTGTCGAACCGGTCTTGAACCTGAGCGAGGCGGTGCAGCATCCGCAATTGCAGGCACGGGAGCTGGTGACCCAGGTGCCGCGTGGCGACGGTACGAAACAGGCGCAGATGGCCTGTCCGCTGAAATTTTCCGAGCCACTGCCGACGCCGCGGCATGTTGGCGCGAAGTTGGGACAGCACACGGAGCAGGTGCTGGGGGAGTTGGGGTTTGATGCTGAGCGGATTGCTCAATTGCGGGCGGCCAAGGTGATTCTCTAGCGTTGGTGCCGGCCTCATCGCTGGCTTGCCAGCGATGAGGCCCTCCAATGCAGCAACGAACCGCCTATTCCACCCGCATCTCACCACTGAACACCAAGGTGTTGCGACAGCGCCGGCACAAATACCGCCGCCCCTGGCGCACCAGGCCATGACGCTGCGCCGAAAACGGAAAATCACTGTCGGCGCACGGGCATTTGTAAATATAGCGGGTCACGCTGCGGCGTTTCACGGCGTAGGTGTGGCAACGATCCGGTGGCAGTTCATAAACCCCGCGCATGATCAGTTGCCATTCTTCGCCATGCGGCTGGATACGGTCGCCGAACAGTTGATGGGCGATCAGGTGCGCGACTTCATGGGCCACGGTCTGCTTGAGGAAGTGTTCGGTGTTTTCCCGGTACAGCTGCGGGTTGAAGCGCAGCAGGTTCTCGTGCAGATGCGCGACACCGGCTTTTTGCCCGCGCAGCTTGAGGCTCACGACCGGGCGTTGGAAATGACGTTTGAAAAAGGCTTCAGCGAGTTGGTAACAGTCTTCGACGCGGGTATTGAGTTGCTCGGGCATGCTTGATGGATCTCCAGAGACGTCGAGTATGCCGCAACCTCCAGGACTTGCGAATCGCTGACCTGCCGAATGGTCATGCGCGAAACGAGAAGGCCGCCTTGCGGCGGCCTGTATTGGCAGATCTTGTTTTTCTCGGGGATAAAGCCTGTCAGTTGGTATACACCGGCCCCACGCCGAGGCCCCAGACAATCACGGTGAACGCCATGATGGCCACCAGCACCACCAGACCCACCGCCAGCACTGAGCTGGAAAAGAGGAAGCCTTCGTCCGACGGTATGTTCATGAACGTCGGCAGCCCCACGTACAGCAGATACACCGTGTAGCAGATGGCCGCCGTGCCGACGATCATCCCCAGCCACATATGCGGATACAGCGCCGCCAGCCCGCCAACGAACAATGGCGTCGCGGTGTAGGTGGCGAACGCCACGCAACGCGCCAGGCTTGGATTGGCGTCATAAGTGCGGGCCATCCAGTGCACAAAGGCGCCCATCACCGCGACCCCGCCGAGCATCGCCAGGTACGACATCACCGTCATCCAGATCGCGCTTTCGACGGTGAGCATCACCGGTGCGCGGTTGCCGATCACCCAGCCGACCTGAGTGGTGCCGATAAACGCCGAAACGGCCGGAATCGCCGCCAGGATCAGCGTGTGCGTCAGGTACATGTGGCTGATGCTTTCCTCTTGGTCGCCACGGATTTCCTTCCATTCCTGATCGGGGTGGGTAAACAGTCCCACTACGTGATGGATCATGCCAGTCACTCCTCTTGTTATTGCCATCGCCCCCCAGCGGAGCGCCTACGGGCCAAGGTGGCCGAGCAAATACAGGTCTTCAGATGTGTGCGACCTTATGTCGCAGTATAGAAAGGACTTAACCGCACAGGGACTAGGGGCTTAGAGCAAATTGCGCTGTAAACGGACGGGTTAATCGCAGTTATCTCTGTAAGAGCTGCCGAAGGCTGCGATCTTTTGATCCTGTTTTTAAAATCAAAAGATCGCAGCCTTCGGCAGCTCCTACAGGGTGCGTCCGTCAGGAGGCTGCGCCGCCGGTGGGTTTTTGCGTAAAATGCCCGCCTTTCGTCACACCTCACGGATTTCGCGTCATGGGCACTCTTACGGTCAACCAGAACAAACTGCAAAAGCGCCTGCGCCGCCTGGCCGGCGAAGCGGTCGCCGATTTCAACATGATTGAAGACGGCGACAAGGTCATGGTCTGCCTGTCCGGGGGCAAGTTATAACCAAAAAAATATTTGTAAAGCCTATAAACCTGTAGACATTGCCTGTAAGCCCCGCCTTCCGTCGCTTTTCCTTTCCTCTCGTTTGACAGAACTCATTTATGGACTAGTTTGTAACTAAATCGGTTATTGGACTAGCTTTTTTGTCAATTATGAAAGTCAAACGATACCAATTCAATTCGTTGCCCTTCGTGTCGATAGTGGACGAAGCGGATTGCCCTATTGATCCGTATGTTTCCTGCTACCTCAATGGTGCTTTATCTGCTAAATCGGCCAATACGAGATTTAGGTACGCAAATGAACTGCTGTTCGTGCTGCAGTACTTTTCGGAAAAAAATATTGACCTACCCGAACGAGTTGCGTCGGGCATTTTTATCTCCCAGATGGAGTACATGCAGTTCTATGACAGATGCTGCTTAAGTAAGGGTTCTGGTGATGAAGGTATAAATATAAGATTTCTAGATATAAATGATAAACATCTAAGGAACATCATTGTTGCCAATCAGAAAGGGATGGCAAAGGTCGCTAGCGAAACCTTGCAAGGTCGCATCAGACGACTTCGACAATTTCTTTTATGGTTGTTCGATGAGTTTCACGAAGTGCAAGATGCTGACGAAAAAACAAAAAATAAATTTAATGGGCTTATTGCAGAAATTAGGTTAGATGAAGATGCCCTTGGCAAGAATGGAGGGCAACATGTTGGCGATCCTGAGGAATCGGTGATCCCGGATGACGTTTTCGTAAAGTTTTTAGAGATGGTGATGCCGTCCTCTCCTAATAATCCCTTTAAAGCATCTAGGGTGAGGAATTACTTGATCGTCAATTTGCTAGTCCTAAGCGGCATCAGAAGAGGTGCGCTGGCAAAATTGAAGATTTCTGACTGTCTATTTCATGGCACTAACGATCAGCTAGCTATTTATCGATCTGCAAATGATCCAACAGATCTGCGCTCTGAAAAACCCAATCAAAAGACAAAAGCACACTTCGCCTCGGTTGATCCAGGTTTTTTGGAGAAGGTTAAGTTCTATATTGACAACGTTCGTATTGTCTTTCCTCGTGCGCAATTCCATGACTTCGTGTTTGTCAGCGAAAATGACTCTAAAGGCACTGCGGGTCAGCCTCTTTCTTTAAAGGCAATAAATGCAATATTTCAAAAGCTCTCTAGGTCGCTGGGCTTTCATGTCCATCCTCATTTGTTGCGCCACAAATGGAATGAAATTTTTGATAAGAAAGGGGAGTCGCTTGGGGTCAATCCGGCTTTGCTTGAGGATGCTAGAAAATATGCCATGGGCTGGTCGCAAAATACGACTCAGAACAGACGATATAATGAAAAGCGAATTGCGCTGAAGACGAGAGAGATATCAATGGCGCATCAAAAAAGAGTGGATCCGCAAAAATGACTCGCGAGAAGAGGCGGGAAGTTTTTAAGTCTCTGACTAATGAAGGCTCATGGATTACGGCCAAATCTGGCCTGATGGTAAATACCTCGGAGGATGTATGGATATTACTGCCGAATAATGGAAAAGGAAAACGGTTGTGCGTTGACTGGGTTCATTCGTCTAACATGCCAGATGATGATAAAAACTTAATTCTGAGTGTATTTGTGGACTACGTACGAACCAAGGCTGCGAGTACGGCGTCAGGTATCGTTTGCAATGTAAAGCCATTTATGTTGAATGGCATTCCGTCCTTAGCCAGAGTTAAATCTATATGGAGTGGGCTGCAGACAAACAATAAGAAGGGGCTCAATCAGTTCTTTGGGACGCTCTCTAGGCAAGGTAATACACGGTATGAAGAATATCACAAGTATACGCGGACACATTTGGACAAGGGTAAAGACAATACTCTTGATCCTTCCATTGGGGCACTAAGCGATATTGAGTTTGACTCGTTAGCCAGGCAGATCAATGAAAATATACAAGAGTTCGACTGGGGCGCCAGTCGGGATCTTTTGTTTTTTCAGTCGCCGAGGCTATATGCGCGGCTCAGAAATATAGTCACTAACAAGTTGTTGCTCTCCATCGTAAGGCGGCCAATTCAAATTGCGCTATTGAAATGGTCTGATTTGATCCCCTCGGGTGCGAGTTTTCGCGACGCGGGAATTCTTCCTGTGGACGAAATCGGCACGGTAGGGGGGCAAACATTGCAGCTTAGAGTGTTCATAGTTAAGTCTAAGGGCGCACAATTCTCAAGGGAGCGGCCCGAGCGCTATCCAATACATCTTTCCGAATATATCTCAGGGGTTCTTATAGACTATAAACGGGTGGTATTGGAAGGGCTCAGACTAGTGATGGACTCAGCAGAGATTAAAGTGGATCAATCTGAACTCTTGAGCCTCATGAATGATATGCCTATGTTTCCAGCGGTTGATTTTTTTAAAGTGCGATTTGACTCTTTAGATTTGTTCAAAAGCATGTTTACGCCAAAGTCTACTGCCTACCACATATCGGAGACTGCAGTTGCACACGCCATGAGATGGGTTCCGGTTGCCTCTGATCGAACTGTCGAATGTATGGCTACTTCCAATAGAATTCGTCACACCGTATTAACTCGCGGTGCTCAAAATGGTCTGCCCGCCGTTCAATTGGCCAAGATGACAGGTGTCACCGTGCCGGCTGCAAGGCATTACATAGATTTGGATTATGTATCTAGGAGAGAGATTGACACAAAGTATATCGGAAATGAGTTTCTAAAGAAGGCTTTTAGCCATACCTTAACTGTCGTTCCGGAAGGCGATGAGGTCATTGTCGACAATAAGTTCAACCCTGTTGGTGGGGCACTCAACAAGCATTCCTGCGCGACCTGTTCAACTGTTTTAGGGAGACCATTGGGGTGTTATGGGTGCCCAAACTTTCGTCCGATGCTAGAAGCTGATCACAGGTCGGTATTGGCTGATGCAGAGGGCAAGCTTGCTGCAAACCGCAACTCCCTAGTTAGTCCTATTTACGCCCGAAGTATTGAAAAACTGGAGAGACAGATTGTTTGGGTGAAGCAGACAATAATGGTTTGCGATGAAGAACTCGCAAGGCAGCGCACAATCAATGCTTAACAAATACCTTGGCCGATTGGAGCGGCTCATCAACGAATATCGCGAAGCCGAGCTAGCGCAATTTGAAGGACATGGCGGCAAGAAGGCGGAGTTTGATGATTTGGTCTGGTATCACGTGGACCCCAATACTGGCCGCCGAACCAGATTCTTGTGTGGTGTACATGGGCGTAAGGGCAAAAGCAACGCCGGCAACCATCCCATATACGCCCTTCCTTACCCCTATGACCACCTGATAAAAGTGTGGATCATAGAAACAACGAACACACCACTTTCCGTCAACGAGAAAAAAATTCGGACGTCGGTAGCTAGGAAATTGTTGTCACTCATGGATGGTGATCTCTATGAGCAATCAGAGTGCACAATCACCAGTCTTAATTTGGGGGCGCGTTCAGCTGACCGCTTGCGGCCGTTTCTCGCGTTCTGCGCTGAAAAGGGGGTGATGCGAAAGGTCAACCTGAAGGGCAGCGACAGCAGAGACAGGACGGGACATGCCACGTTTGACAATACGCTGGAGAAACTTCCAGATATCCAAGCAGTGCTTGCGCTAGCCGACATCTTCTCTACTGTATTTGAGTATGTGGATGAACATGGCTCGCTGCGCCCTGGTAAAGAGATAAAAATCCATGATGCCTTAGTAGTGACTTTTGGAACGCTGTCGCTGGCGTCGCCTAATCGAACTTCTGCGGAAATACCTGTTCTTCCTAAACAAAGACTGCATTGTTACTCTGAAAGCAATGGAGAGCCAGTTTATTACCTCGACTGGATTGGAAGTAAAGGCTACGGGAACAACAAGAACCACATACTTGCGGTGCTCGCTGATCCGATAAAGAAAGCCATGAACTTCTTTTACAAAGCATGCGAGCCAGCGAGAATTCTATGTCGATTCTACGAGAACCCGGACCAAAGCTTGAAAGCGTTGCTTGGTGGGTTCGAGATAGCGCCAGAACTAAAGAGGAATTTAAATTTAGCGCAGCGGCCCAATCTTTTCACATTGGGTTATGCATTAGGGTTCTATGGGGCTAATGATTGCGTTCCGATCCTTAAGGAAGGAGTTGATCTGACTTCCACCTATAAAAGTCAAAGAGGCCATTTTTTCGAAAAAAAACCGATTTATTCATTGCGGCCTAAAGATCAGTTGTCCGTGTCGCAAACAAGAAGTGCAGCTTTAGCAGGATTACCCCACTTGTTCGGGTACGCCAATATGCCAAAAGTTTTTTCCGATAAGTCTGTCGTTTCGGTTGAAGAAGTGCAGGAGTGGTGGATTGCTTTCTATAGGACATCAATTTTGCCGGAATTTCCACTCTCATTTTCAAGCGGAGAATCAAGTATCAAGCTTAAGGATGCCATGTTCTGCTTCTTGGGGAGTTGGCTTTATGGTGCGCCCGAGAGTGTCGGAAGTGGTGGGAAAGTTTTTCAAAAGACAAACTATGCGGTGGTGCCATTAGCGTCGCTAGGCGCCTCGGTTCTTACTCGACTGGTCGGCCAGGGGCGCTACACGACATCGATTTTTCAGGATTACGGATTTTCGTCAGAATTAATTCTGCGACCGCATAGTCTGCGGCACTTATCTAACACCCTTGCTGATTTAAGTAGCATTCCAGTTGAAATTATCACTGCTTGGTCTGGCAGAAAGAATCCCGAGCAAACCCATACTTATATTCATACGACTCACGACGAGAAAGCCAGTCGTGTGAGTGCGATATTGAATCCGCCAGATATCGACAGGCGGGATATTCGAGTCGTTTCCCAAAATCAACTTACACAAACCACCAACCTGCCGGCATCTGTCACCTCCACCGGTCTTTGTACTCAAAATCTTAATGTAACGCCTTGCAATTATTTGAACGATTTCGTCTCGCAGTGCTTCATGTGTCCGGAGACTTGTCACATAGCAGGCGATGTGAAGACAATCGAGTTTTTTGAGAAAGATTTATCGTTTCAAACTTTGAGATTAGAATCGGTAGCGTGTGATCCACGCTTACCAAACTCCCAGGCGATGAGGCAGTGGTATCTAATTCACTCGCGAAATACCCATATTCTATCCATGCTGAATGATTTGATGAAAAGTAAGCCTGTCGGAACGATGATTCGTTACTCAAATAAAAATTCTGAGTTCAGTTTGACCGATCTAAATACCAAGATCATTACAAAGGTCGCGTGTGCCCTACCGGATTTTGAGGCTCGCCTGAAGGGTATTATTGAAGATAAGACTGCCAGAACAGCATCTGATGCTAATCCCGAGTTGCGCTCTCTTTTATCCTCTTTCGGTCTGTCTGAAGGGGAGGTGTGATGTGGTAGTACCAAAAATATCAGCTCAGCAACAGCGTAAAATTGAGATTATGTTAGCTAAGTGGGTAGGTAAGCTGACTTGGGACGCGCTGGTCGCTAAGGTAGAGCTTGAGCTTGGCATAAAAACAACTAGACAAACCCTATGCACTTATGTCGGTATCAATACATATTATAAGAATAAAAAAGCTCAACTTCGTGGCGCAACTCCTTCCCTGCTCACAAAGATAACTGCTTCTGAAGTAAAGCTTGTGGAGCAAATAGAGCACTTGAAGGCTGAGGTTGCGGTTCTCAAAAGAAATAATGCAGAGCAACTGCGTATGATTGAGAGGATGCTTTTGAACGCCAATGCCATTCCCAACCTTGATCTCTATGCCTTGATCAAGAAAAGACCTGAAGAGATACAAAATGGCTAATCATTCGTACACCTCCTCGACTATGCCGTTGGATTATCGCAGTTGGAATGATCAGCGAAGGCACGGACATTCCTCGACTCCAGGTGTGCTGCTACCTCAGTCGCATCCGCACTGAGCTGCATTACCGACAAGTGCTTGGGCGAGTGCTTCGGCGCACAGGCGAGCCCGATAATCAGGCGTGGCTATTCATGTTAGCGGAGCCGACACTGCAGTGCTTGGCAGAGAGAATTGCAGATGATCTACCGGATGACCTGGCAGTGCTGAACGAGGTAGAGATGCCAGCCTCCACTTCAGGTTCAATATCTGGCTGGATTGGGGCTGCTGGTAATATCGATGTCCTGGATGACAGTAATGGAAGTGGCATTGCGCAGGTAATTGGGGCAGGTGCTACATGCGCCTTATCCCTGGGGGGCTCTGCCGCTGAGCCAAACCATCTGGTCAGCTTTTCCAAGCACTACCGGCAACAGTTGCTGGCTTGCTTTTGATGCTTGTATGGAGGACTGAATTCAAGCGTCGGCAGACGTGGTTGACTGAATCAGGAGATAGCCGCATTGACCCTTCCTCACGAAAGAACCCGCAGCGTCATCAAGACCGAAGAGTTCCTGCGAGAGCTCGCCCGTAACACTGAGCTGCCTCAGGATATCCGCAGCTATGCGAAAAGCCTGCTCAGGCACTACCCGTCGGCCGACCAGATCCTCTCGTTGGGGCGCCTTGAAGAGTGCCTGGTGAGCGATGCACCAGATGATGAATATCGACGGCGGGTGATCGCTTTTCATCAGCCGCTGTTCAGCTCGTCATTGGACTTCACGCGATAGAAATGAGAGCCGCAATGTCCAGCACTGATTTTGCTCTGTCGGTATCCACCCGCATTGCGCAACGGATTAAGCGCTTACCCAAAGGGCAACCCTTCTGCATCGGCCGCTTTGCGGAGCTTGGAGCGCGTGGCGCCATATCCAAGGCACTAGCTCGGCTGGTCAGCCAAGGCGAACTTGAACGGGTGCATCGAGGAATTTACATGCGCCCGAAATCCAGTCGATACGTTGCACGGGTCCGCCCAAATGTATGGGAAGTAGTGAGCTTGATCGCTAGGCAGAACCGCCATGTTCTACAGATTCATGGCGCTCATGCGGTCAGGTTGTTTGGACTGAGCACCCAGATGCCGCTCATTCCGATCTATTACACCAGCGGACCCAGCCGATCATTTTTTATAGGTAAGGGTGAGGTCCGGTTGGTACATGCGGCACCAATGGTCATGCAGCGTGCCGGGACCGAGGTAGGGACGGCTATCAGCGCACTATTTTATCTCGGTAAAGACGGCTCGACCCCGGAATGCATTGCCGCGATCAAGAAGGTGCTCAGGCCAGAAGACCTAACCACATTAATGGCCTGCAAAATGCCGAAATGGATGCGCATGGCGTTGGAGTAGTCAGCGCGCATACACACCGTCAACACGCTTGCTCCTTAACGCTCTGTCAGGCAGATTTCCGTTGCTGGCCGAGTCCGACCAAGCGACATCGGCGGCATCCCTTCACCCCTTGACCAAACGGAGATGGGCACCTGATTTCCCACCAGAGTCGGATGGGTTAGCGCTCTGCCCCTTCAACACGTTCAACATCAATCCGAACGTCAATTCATTGATCTCCTCAGGACTGATTGCCAGTTCTCCCGCGACGCCAGCTTTCCCAACCCCATCTGCACGTAACGCGGCGAAAATCTTCTCCAGGATCACTGACCGCTCATGAGCAATAGATTCCGGCTCTTCGGTGCGATAGCCCTCTTGAGCAATCTGAATACACAGCGTTCGGTAAGCCCACTCCGTGGAAAGCCCCAGGCTATGAAGCCGGTAATTTAAGGCTGCCACAGAAACGGACCAGAGCTTCTTGTATTTGATTAGGCTTTTGATAGTGATCGAACGTGGAGCCATCGCTAGAACGCTTGCACGTGGCATTAGAAAAGCCGACGCAAAGGCATTCGCCTCACGCTCTAAATCAGGTCCTTGTGGGTGGGCATGCTGGTGCATAACCAAATGTCCTAATTCATGAGCTGCGTCAAAGCGGCAACGCTCGGCCGACTTAAAGGTATTCAAGAACATAAAGGGGCGGCCGCCACTCCACATCGAGAACGCGTCGACCTCCTTTGCATCAATTGCAAGTGAGTAGACACGAACGCCTTTCGACTCAAGAAGCGCAATCATGTTCTTAACCGGCTGCTCACCTAAACCCCAGTGTGCCCTCAGCATCTCCGCAGCGGCCTCTGGCGCTTGGGCACTGCGTGATAGTGCCAGCTTATCGAGCGCCTCAAAATTCGTCAGTGCAGCGCGTTCGGACCCCAGGTCCGGAAGATCTGGCTCTGGCAAATCGAAACGTTGCTCGATCCAGTCATTCAGCAGGAGCGCAATTGCGCCTGCACCGAGAGCTGAATCCCTAAGGCCAGCAGTCATCTTTGAGAGCGACCGGAAACTGGCAACATCCGGCGTTGGCACCTCAGGATCATCACCAAAGAAAAACGCTTCGGGGAACCGAAGCGTTTTAGCGATTTTTGCAAGGGTTCCAGGCTCAGGCTCCTGCGTGCCACTCTCGTAGCCGGAGACTGATCGCTCCGTTACTCCTATATGAGTGGCAAGCTCACGCTTTTTCATACCTCGCCGGCGACGGGCGAGCGCAAATCGTTGTGGATTAAACATGATCTATCACGAGCTTTTACGGCGAATTTCGATGTCGATATCCGGACCGCCTGGGGAGGTAACCTCAAAGAAATCATCATCAAGAGCAAGGGTGCCAAGCATGATGCGTTCAGACCAGAAATTGATCTTGCCGCCTTTACCCATTCCCGATGGACGTGAGAGCTCGATGCGGATTTCCTTCTTCACCGTGTCGGTGTGGTGGAGCAGGATCCAGGTCTCATGAGGGCCTGATTCAGGCAGCTCCTCCGGATCGGGCAGCAAGTCATCAAACATGTCGAACTGGCAGTTCCGCTCAACAGCATCAACTGTATTTTTACCCTTCCTGGATCGGCTGCTCGGCATCCCCAGCAGATTTCCAACATAGCTATCTCCCGATGCGACAGCAATCGCGAGATTGAGCGCCGAGTGAACGGTAAGAGGGTAGTTCGACTGTTCATGCGCGACCCACCCTAGTGGGCGCAGCTGATCGCGCACCGCTCCTACCAACCAGCCCCACATTTCAAGGCCGGGAAAAATGCTGGGATGGTTAGGAGTCAGGCGAACCCGCTGTAGGTGAGCTTGATTGATAGCCTCACGCAGTGGCTCGCGCTCCAGACTCAACTGTTCAAGACGGGCGGCGATTTCATCCTGATCACTGAATACCTGGCAAGCCTGCATCTGAGGACTCCTAACACAACGGTGACTTCCGGTTATTCTTCCTCAAATGAGGTAAAAAAACAAGAAGCACACGTCGCGGAGGGAGACCGAGAGGACGTTGCAGCATGCGTGTTGCCGCCTGTGCATTTTCCACCCACATGCCGGAATTTCATTGACCCAGTTTCGAGCACCAAGCGAGTTGTAGAATTTCGCTTTCAGACTGCTGGGTTAGGGCAGAATAGCGTCGGCACCTGGGTTAAAAATGCACTGGCGATAACATTTGATGTTTGCGGCAGTACCGCCTCCCGTTCCGGATTGGCACAGTAATAGACTTGATTCAAATTCGGAGGAAGCATGGGTATTTCGTATTACCTCGCATGTTTGGAGACCCGGCAATATGTCTGGGTTGGCAGGCTTGACCCACAGGGGGAGGTGCCGGCGGTGGACGTCGAAGGCTCCATCGCCATGTTCGCGCTGGAGAATCGGAACAAACCGTTGATCGTCGTTAGTGAAAGCCATCCGATCCTCGAAGAGGGAATGGAGTGGTCGCCGCCCGCAACGCAAGAAACGTGCAGCGGACAACCATGACGAACCACCGCCAACCGCATCTGTCGAAGACCTGCCATATCCACCGCCGTCATGGCACACCAGACCATGCTTGAGCTAACGCAGCGGGGCTGGAAAACTGGCAAAAGGCGCTCCGTTGCGCAGTGCCCTCGGTTACTCTTTTTAATACGAAGATGAGGTCTGCCCGGTGACAGAGAGCCATAAAGACACCATTTGCGATGTATGCGCTACCAGTACGAGGGTGCCGGGGTACGGCGAGCAGTTCGGGACGCTTCAGGCGCTCTGGGGCTATGGCGCAGGGCATGATGGCGAACGCTATCGAGTCAATCTATGCGAAAGCTGCTTTTTCGCGGCACTAGCGTTTTTGAAGCAGGAGCGCCGCACGCAGAATCTGTTCAGCGATGAGCAGCCCTGCGAGGAGCGCCCATTCGGACTAGTCGCCCGCGATGACTACTTTGGTGATTCGTAGCCATATCGCAGAGATGAGGTTATTGGCTCGCCAGCATCGAACTCAGGCCATGTCTGCACGACTTCTCGGTACAATGGCGTCACCGGCAATCGCTCTAGGGATCTCGCTTGACTGACGCAAAACTCACTGAAGTCGAGATGCGGCGCGCGCTTGGCCTAGACCTCGCGCCTTCGAAATCGAAGCAGCCCATACCCAAACAGCACTCTACCGTCACACTCGTTGAATTGAGCGTGCGTAAGAACGGTGGTTCGCCATTCCGCTTCGAGCACCGCTCCCGTTCCATCAGTACTCTCGCTGCCCAACTCGAGGCCGAGAAAGCAGCACGGGAGAAAGGGTATGAGGTCTGGGTCGTGTTGGATATCAGGCAGGTTTCATCATAGAGCCGCAACAGCCGTCAGTCAGTCCACGCCTCGCTGATTGCTCTGGGGCAGTGAACGCTTGAGTCAACTAGATCGAGTCAGTTCGCACTCGGGCAGCTCTTGGCCGGCACCTGTCTCTTCCAGGGTAAGCCGCCTCAAGCCCTTACGTTACCGTCCATAACTGATCAATCCGCGTCGTATAGCTCGGGCTCATCATCTCCCGACGCATGCCCCAGTCCGGTTTCGCCGGCACCCCTGCAGGTCGCATCGTTCCACGCCCCCATCGTGCATTGATCGCATCCATCACCCCCATCACCCGCTCGGCAGCCATCGGCGGTGTCGCGACGAACAGGTCATCAGTGAACTCGCCACGCTGGCGCAGATCGAGCAACAGGATCTCCGCCTTACTGAATGCAAAGCCGGCCCGGAAGATCAGTTCCAGCCCCGCGGAGGCGGCTTTGGTTATCAGTCGGGTATCGTCGGTCGGATAGGGCAACTCACAGATAATGCCCTTGGTGAACTTCGGCTCGTCCGGGTTGAACATGCCAGTACGAATGCTGATCCGTACCTTCTTGCACAGGGAGTGCTGCGCGCGCAGCTTTTCACAAGCCCGAGCGGTGTAGGAGGCGACCGCTTCGCGGATCGGCGGCAGTTCATGTAAACGCTTGCCGAACATCCGGCTGCAGCAGATCTCTTGCTTCGGCGGTACTTGCTCCTCGAGCGCCAGGCAGGATGTGCCACGCAGCTCACGGGCCGTCTTCTCCACCACTACCGAGAACTTGCTGCGCAGTGTCCAGGCGTCAGCCTGGGCAAGATCCCAGGCAGTACGAATGTTCATGTCGGCCAGGTGGGCGGTCATCTGCCGGCCGATGCCCCAGACCTCGCTGACATCCATCACCTGCAGGAGCCTGTTGCGCTTTTCGGGCTTTCGGATGTCCACGACCCCACCGGTCTGCCGTTGCCATAGCTTCGCCGCACGATTGGCCAGCTTGGCCAAGGTCTTGGTCTGGGCAATGCCCACCCCCACCGGGATGCCAGTGCAGCGCAGCACCCGTGCACGCATCTCCCGCCCCAACCTCTCCAAACTGCCAGGCATACCGGTCAGGTCGGCGAACGCTTCATCAATGCTGTACACCTCAAGCACCGGAGCCATCCCCTCGAGAATGGTCATCACCCGCTGACTCATGTCGCCATAAAGCGCGTAGTTGCTGGAGAACGCAAAAATGCCGTGCTGCCGAAGCTTTTGCCTGATCTGAAAATACGGCTCACCCATCTTGATGCCCAGCGCCTTGGCCTCGGCCGAGCGGGCGATCACGCAGCCGTCGTTGTATCTGAATGACCCTAACAGTTAGTTGAGTGTAAGATATTGATTTATAAGCAAATTAACTCCCTAACATTTTTTTGATTATTTTCCTTCGTTCCTGATGGCGATACTCCTCGACTAAGCCTATTTCAGACGTGGCTTCGCAAAGCAGGGCGGCGGATCGCAATCGACGATAGCTTCACTGTATACTTTTGGCTCCGCATACCCCTTGAGCTACAGGAACACCAGCATGACTGTACTCCAAACGCTCTACTGGCAGCCTACGCCGCCTTAGCGCTACGCCCCCTCGCAACAACCTCGCCTCCGCCAGTTTCGCTGGCTGCTGCGTACTGCTGTATGCCCGGTTCTTACACCCAAAGCGCACAGCAAAATAATCCTCACAATTTGAATTCGTATCGACGCGCTCGCCATTTTCCTGGCATGCGTGCGGTGCATTGCTTTGGATATTCTGATGCTACAAACACTCAAACAAACGTGGTTTTCCAACGTCCGTGGCGACGTGCTCGCGGGGATCGTCGTCGCACTTGCGCTGATCCCTGAAGCCATCGCTTTCTCTATCATTGCGGGCGTCGACCCCAAAGTTGGTCTCTACGCCTCATTCTGTATCGCCGTGGTGATCGCCTTTGTCGGTGGCCGCCCAGGCATGATTTCAGCCGCGACAGGGGCCATGGCACTGCTGATGGTGACCCTGGTCAAGAACCATGGTCTTGAATATCTGCTGGCCGCCACGCTGCTGTGTGGCGTGTTGCAAATTGGTGCTGGCTACCTGAAGCTCGGCTCGCTGATGCGCTTCGTTTCGCGCTCGGTGGTGACCGGCTTCGTCAATGCACTGGCGATCCTGATTTTCATGGCTCAGCTGCCCGAGCTGACCAATGTCACCTGGCACGTCTACGCCATGACAGCCGCAGGCCTCGGCATCATCTACCTATTTCCCTATATCCCCAGGATCGGCAAGCTCATCCCATCGCCACTGGTGTGCATCATCGTGCTGACCGCAGTCGCCATGTCGGTTGGGCTGGATATCCGCACGGTCGGTGATATGGGGGAACTGCCGGATACGCTGCCAATCTTTCTCTGGCCTGACGTGCCGCTGACGTTCGAGACGTTGGCCATCATCTTCCCTTACTCGGCAGCGCTGGCCGTGGTCGGTCTGCTGGAGTCGATGATGACCGCGACTATTGTCGACGACCTGACCGACACCTCCAGTGACAAGAACCGCGAGTGCAAGGGTCAAGGCGTGGCCAACATTGCTTCGGGCCTAATCGGCGGTATGGCAGGTTGCGCGATGATTGGTCAGTCGATCATCAACGTTAAATCCGGCGGTCGTTCTCGTCTGTCCTCCCTGGCCGCAGGCGTATTCCTGCTACTGATGGTGGTATTCCTCGGCGACTGGCTGAAGCAGATCCCGATGGCTGCGCTGGTGGCAGTGATGATCATGGTGTCCATCGGCACCTTCAGTTGGGATTCGCTGCGCAACCTGAAGAAGCACCCACTGTCGACCAACATTGTCATGGTCGTCACCGTGGTGGTCGTGGTGGCCACCCACAACCTGGCCTTCGGCGTCTTGGCCGGCGTGCTGCTGGCCGCGATGTTCTTCGCCAACAAGGTTGGCCATTACATGGCGATCAGTTCTTCGCTGGACGAATCCGGCGAGCATCGTAGCTATAACGTCACTGGCCAGGTGTTCTTCAGCTCGGCAGACAAGTTCGTCGCGGCCTTCGACTTCAAAGAAGCCCTGAACAAGGTAACCATCGACCTGAATCGCGCCCACTTCTGGGATATCACCGCAGTTGCTGCCCTGGACAAGGTGGTTATCAAGTTCCGCCGCGAAGGCACCGAAGTTGAAGTGTTAGGTCTCAACGAAGCGAGCGCCACTATCGTGGATCGATTCGGAGTTCACGATAAACCCGACGCCATTGATCAACTCATGGGCCACTGAGAAGGAGAACAACGATGACCCAAGTAATTGCCTGTATCGACGGTTCCACCTCGGCTCCAGCTGTGTGCGACTACGCAGCCTGGGCCAGTCTGAGCCTGGAAGCCCCGCTGACCTTCTTGCATGTGCTGGATCAGCGCCAGTACCCAGTTGCGGCCGACTTGAGTGGCAATATCGGCCTTGGCAGCCGCGAGCATCTGCTCGATGAGCTTGCTTCCCTGGATGAACAGCGCGGTAAGTTGGCCCTGGAGCAGGGGCGGATCATGTTAACGGCCGCGAAAGAGCGGGCCATGACGGATGGTGTGACCGCGCCGGAGTCCAAGCAACGTCATGGCGATCTGCTGGAAAACCTGCAAGAGCTGGAAAGCGAAACGCGCCTATTGGTCATCGGTCGCCAAGGCGAGTCTAGCGGCGGTCTGAGTCAGCATGTCGGAAGCCAGCTGGAGAGCGTGATTCGTATCATGCACCGGCCAATCCTGGTCACCCCGGCCAACTTCCAAAAGCCCGAGAGCGCGATGCTGGCCTTCGATGGCAGCGCTACTACCCGCAAGGGTGTGGAGATGCTGGCGGCCAGCCCCCTGCTGAAGGGGCTGCCGATCCACCTGGTGATGGTTGGGCCAGTGAACGACGAATCGTCCGCGCAGCTGGACTGGGCGCAGAAAGTGCTGCTCAACGTCGGATTCACTGTTCGCGCCGAGACCCTGAACGGCGAGATAGAGCCTACCTTGCACGCCTATCAGAAAGAGCATGGCATCGATCTGCTGGTGATGGGGGCCTATGGCCATTCCCGTATCCGGCAATTCCTGGTCGGTAGCACCACGACCAGCATGCTCCGCACCACAACCAGTCCGCTGTTACTGCTGCGCTAATGGCCTTGGAGGACGCCCTCGATCTTGCCCATTTCAAGACCCTGCTGGAACAGCGGGCTGCCGAGCTGGATCGATTGCTGGAAGACGCTGAGTCTCGCTCGCAATCGGTAGAGCTGGATCAAAGCAAGGTAGGGCGTTTGTCGAGGATGGATGCACTCCAGCAGCAAGCAATGAACGATGCCATCCGCAGTCGGGCGCAGCATGAACGCGTCCGCCTCCAACTGGCCCTCAAGCGTTGGCACGAGGGTGAGTATGGCTGGTGTAACCAATGCGGCGAGTTGATCGCCTCGGGCCGCTTGGAATTCGATCCGGCCACGCCGTTTTGCGTCACCTGTGCCAGCCGCACCGAGTCGGGTTGAAACCATCACGGCTGGTGGCGTCAGTCCCATTTAACGAGACTTCTAATGTATTTGATGGCTAAAAACTGGCTGGGCAGAACACGGAAAGTAAGTGTTTGGATGTGGGCGCTTCTGTGCCTTGTGTTGCTCACCGTATTCCAAGTACGTACTCATCACCTTGATGATCGTCTGTACTTCTGGATCAAGACCCACTGGCACACAGACGATTGGCAGGAACGTTCTGTTTGGCTGCCTGGCTATCGGGTTGAACTGGATGCTAGGCCGGTTCCCGGTGTGGACAATAACCTTTCGGGCCTGACCTTCGACCCTGATCTAAAACTGCTGTGGGCGGTTACCAATGGCCCGAACGAACTGCTGGCCCTAAGCCGTGACGGTGACGTGGAGCGACGTTACAGCCTGGATGGCTTCCACGATGTGGAAGCGGTGTCTTATGCCGGCAACGGTCAATTGGTAATTGCCGAGGAGCGTCGGCAGAGCCTGGTTATCGTGGATGTCCCCATCGACGAAAACGGCAAGCTTTCTTCTGACCGCTCATTGAGCCGAAACCAGTATCCAGCTCTGACCTTGGCACTTGGCAAAGAGGGCAACAAAGGCCTTGAAGGGCTCGCCTACGACCTGGAAGGTGACCGCCTGTTTGTGACCAAGGAGCGTGACCCTCGCCAATTGCTTGAGGTGAGCGGCCTTCGTGCCAGTCTGACAGGAGGTTTTTCCCTGCACGTCCGCGACCTGTCCAGCTTAGTAAAAGACAAGGTATTTGCCACTGACTTGTCTTCGGTCGTCTTCGATCAACAGAGCGGTCATCTGATATTGCTCAGCGACGAGTCGAAACTGCTGATTGAAATGACCGATGAGGGCACGGTGGTGAGTTTCCGCTCCTTGGCGAGGGGGTTTGCTGGTTTGCTGAAAGGCATACCCCAAGCCGAAGGCGTAACCATCGACGATGAAGGGTATTTGTACGTGGTCAGCGAGCCGAACTTGTTCTATCGCTTTACCCGCGAGACAGATTGACCAGTCAACAAGCTACAGTCAGGCGTGGCCGGGACGCTTGAACTGTTAGCGTACGATTTTTACGAATTCTGCGGGTTCCCCATCAGGGCCTAGTTGGGCCCTGGTTTCAGAGGGAGTGCGGTGACCTTACCGTTGGCAACCGCCTTCAGCTGAATCATCTCGAATATTAGTCGCTGGTTAACCGAAGCCAGCCGAGCTACCTCCGCTAAAAGCTGATCATTCTCTGCACGGAGCACCCTGTTCTTTTCTTTCTCGCTCATCAACGCTTGATGCTTAGAGTCTCGCTGGGCTCGCACCGACTTGCCAACGATGTTGCGAATCCTTTCCGCTATGCTTGGGTAAGTGTTATGGATGAGTCCCGGAGTCACACCTGCGGCACGGGCAACGGATGTGATGGAAAGCTTTCCGTCACCAGCAATGAGATCGTCGACGACCTTGTTGAGCGCGGCGAGTGTCTTCGACCTGGAGCGAATAGGAGAGTCAGGGCCCACCGCCTGTCTAGTCATTTGCCGCCTCCTCCATTTCCTCAACTGGAGAAAGGCCAAGGCTGGTAATTACATCTAGTGCAACCTGCAAGTCGCGTTCTGCGCGCTGCCTAACAGCCGGGCCTGCATCCTCAATTTTTATCAGCTCTCGCTGTTGAATGTAGATGTCCTGCCAAGTGCTGGCGAAGACTTCATCGATCACCGAATTTTTGCACCCTGGACACCGTGTGGCTTCGTATAGACCAGCACCTCCGCAGCCCCGCTCTGTGGCGATGCACCAGCCGTGTCCAGTCGCACGAATGTTGGCATGTGGGGCGGTCTGGGCAAGCAAAGCAGCTCTATCCTTGATTGGAATTGCCCGCAATTCCACAATCTTTTCGCCAGCGCCCCCTGCCAGTGGCTGATCATCGAGCCATGATTCGATCAGGTCAATTTTAAACTCTGTCATCTGCTGGAAGATCTCATCAAAGAGAGTCAGGTCTTGCTGCGGATTGGATGCATAGAGTTGGGTCATACTCATGCTGCTGTGTTTGAACTGCCATTTGAGGTAGATCAATGAAGTGCGGCCCATACGGGATTCTACAAAGCATCTTGCATATGTTCGCCTGCATTGATGCGTCCTCAACGGCCAATCGCTTCCAGCGGCTTTAGCTATACGGTCAAACGCAGCATTGGATGCTTGCCCGCTGAGAGCCTCAACATGATGGCTTTCCTGAACTTTCCCTCCTTGTGTGTTTCGTCCCAAAAATAGTTTATTCGCGTCTTTTCGGGCTTTTTCGAGCCTAAGGAGATGTTCAGTTGAATACGAAAAATCCCGATTGCTTGCAAGCTGTCTAATCTCTTCATCCAGCTCTTTTCTGATGGGTGCTGAATATTTTGCCAAAAGACTTAAAGCTTCAATCGTTAGTTCTGGCACAAGATATTCGACTTGGCCTTTACCTGTCTTGTGCTCGACTGTGGTCACCCAGCAAAAATTAATTCCATTTCTTAACTCTTTGCGCCAAGCGCCAACCTCAATTCCAATTGCCTCGTCATTGCGCATGCCGCTAGTGATTGAAACTATATACAGAACAGCATCTCTGCAACGAATTGCCATCCGTTCATCACTAGGATGATATCCAATACCATTGACTGCCAATTCGGCCTTCATCTCCCGGACAATGCTTTCGCAATAGTTGAAAATCCTAGATTGTTCATCATGAGGAATGATATCTGTTCGCCCGACGTTTTTAGTGGCAGCACCCAACCCTTTTACATTCGCGACCCCACAAATCCGCCACAATGTCGAATTACCCCAAGGATAACTCTGAATGGGAAACATCGTGTCGACAGAAAACACCCAAAGAAAATCAATAACCCGTAATCGCCCATACAGCGGGAGAGGCCTTAACTTCAATTCATATTTGCAATGATGAACGTAATTGCTGACATGGATCGGACGGACATCTGCAAAGCTTGAAACTCCTAGATTGTTTAACCAGCGAACAAAAGGCATCACGCTGACGACGGCGAAAGTAGTAATGCCCCGTGCGATAGGAGGTTTGGATCTAGGCATTCCTCTTTTAAACCAAGCATAAGCAACAGCTTTGCAGTCATCAATAAGCGCCCGAGGCATGCCCATATCCCAGTTGATGAATTTATAAGAATGAGCAATATTGGCCTGATCAAAAAACGGGCGAAGATCCCACTGTGCATCGCCAAACCTGCTAAGAACGAAGGTTTCTCCATCTTCATTAACGATAGCGCTGATCACGATTGCATCCCGCTCTGCGGGACTTAGACCATTCGCTGAAACTGGCTGTGCGATGAGGACATCATATGCCTTTAACACCGCATTCGTGGTTCTTATGCTCAAATTTCGCCGCCCAATTTTTTCTTCATGAACTCGATTTTTTTAGCCCAGAACAAGTGCGGAGATGACTCAGCCTGAGCCCTTGCTTGCGAAACCAATGCAAGATCAAACTTCTGGGTGAAATCATCTATCAATCGAATATAGTCAAACTGACGCTTGCGCCATGCGCCCCACTCGTCCGTGAGAAAGTATTCGACTTCTGCATACAAGAATTGTTGGTAGCTGAACAGCCGGTATAAGTCCTCCAAGGTGCCTACAATTGCATAGCTAGGGCAACCGAGGCAGTGGATGAATTCAGAACAATGATTGACGCCATCCTTTGGTGCCAGACTACCGTAAAGGCTATCTTTGCAGCCGCCTGGTGGGGTTGGTATAACGTTTATGCCACGTAGTTTGTCCGGAAAAGCCTCCCCAACAAATGTCGCCCCGTCGACCTTGATCTCATCGTTGATTTTCAAATAGTGATTATCGGCGACACCAGGGGTATGACCCATAACGGAGGAAACTTCTATAATGTCGCCACCGCTCAGTTTCCACAAACGGCTTTCCATAGTCTTTCGCAGCCGACTAAGCGTGACATTTAGCCGATTGCCTTGATCATCCTGAAGCGCATGACGCTCACAAATGCTTTTTGCCGTGACATATAAAGCACCGGGTGTAAGGGTAACGATGTCGTTCGAGCGGCCAGGCTGGCCCGAGCGATATAACCACACACATGAAGATATTTCATCAGGTGCCAGTGCTACGAGTGGCTTAGAAATCTCCAGCGCCTTATTGAGGACTGCCACCCCATCCAGGGGAATAGCACTGTACTCATCTAGCAGATTAGTCTGACGGATTGTTTTGCTCTGTGCGCCTTTACCTCGACGTTTGACGGTAGTAATCAACCTGAGATTAGGAATAAATGGGTGAGGCTGTAGGGCATCCCTTTTCATCTCCAAGAGCGGCGTAGTATTGATTCCAGACCTTGCCGCAGTAATTAGTAGCAATACAGCCATCGCCTCCGCGCCATTTCCAAGGAATGTACCCTTATGGATGGCAATAAGATCTGACTTCAAAGCGCCAATCAGCCTTTGCATTTCACCCAAGGTGAGCGGATCTGCATCTTTAGTGCTCTGCGAATTATTAGGAAATGGATTGAGGGGCAAAAGATCGTCAAGATTAACTTCAATAAATCCATATTCAGCCAAAACAACAACTAACGACTTGAAGCTAGTATAGTAATTCTTGGCTGTCGAGCCGTTAGGGTATTTTAGCCTCAGCCAAGAGACGTATCGATCCAAGTGGCTTTTGGTAAGACTGTTTGGCGTTGCAGGTGGCGACTTGACCGAACCTCCACTCAAGAAATTTATAAAAAATCTCAGCCCGTTCGTAGAGTAACCAATCAAGGTCGTCACTGAGAAGTTTCCTCCTTGTAGCAAAGCTTTGATAACGTGAAGACTTTGAATTGCCCAAGCGTCGAAGCCCAAGCCTAAATATTTCGTATGATCGAGTTGCCTGTGGTTTCTCGGGTTTCTCGGCAGGTCAATCTTGATATCATCTTCGACAGCCTCGAATCCTTTTGTAACCGACCGCATAACCGCCTTGTAGCTTTTTTGCCGAGCCAATGGTGCTACCTCAAATACGCGAAACCGAATCAGTCATAAACATCATGTCAATTTCGTCCTCGTGAGCAAGGACGGATTGGGCTTCAAGCTGGTTTATGAGATGCAAATAGATCATAGTTGTTTGCACATCTGAATGCCCCAGCCTATCTCGGACATACAACAATGGCTCACCTTCAAACTCTTTGCTTTTTCGAAGAGCAAGCAAGGTATAAGTCCCATAGGTGTGGCGTAGCATGTGGGCCCGAACATAGAAACCGCACTTTCTTTCATAGGACTTCATAACGTCCACTACGGAATCTTTTGAATAATGCCTGCCTTCATTAGTCAGCAGCAGCGCGGTAACACGTCCATCACCATTGGACTTACGAACCTCTCGTTGGTGAAGGGAGTAAGACCACATGCTCTCCATCAACGACCATGGCACGTCGATAGTTCTAGGCCGGTCGTACTTGATATGCATGTCTGAAGGATCAAGAGCAACACTGATCATTTGCCTTGGGCGCAGTCCCTTCTTCAACCTGGGGTTGAACACATATTTGAGAGGAAAAGACCTCGCTTCACAGGAGCGAAGGCCGGTACGCACCATGAGGTGGAACAATATCTGGTGGCTTGGATCGGTATCCAGGGCAAGGCATACCTTGACTTGATCCTTGGTCAGGAATTTGGTCAAGCGCTTTCGGTCGCGAACCATCACCGAAACTTTCGTGCTCTCGGCTCCGGGCAGAGCGATATGACTGAGAAGACCGGAATGTTGGGCAACTCTTACCCTTTTCTCACCGAAGGGCAGCACAGTTATCAGGTTGCGCTGCTTAGCCCATCGGTAGAACCTCACGATCAAGGCCAGACGATTGTTCACCGTGCCGGGATCAAGTGCTAATTCTCCGCTCGACCAATCCCTGTACCTCGACAGAGCACTCAGACCGTGAGCCGGGCTTTCCTCGTCCCAGCCCAATCCATTGGCTTCC
The DNA here is from genome assembly GCF_022368695.1 of Pseudomonas sp. Y5-11. Taxonomy (NCBI): domain Bacteria; kingdom Pseudomonadati; phylum Pseudomonadota; class Gammaproteobacteria; order Pseudomonadales; family Pseudomonadaceae; genus Pseudomonas; species Pseudomonas sp. Y5-11. The sequence continues at coordinate 5,501,206 of NZ_CP058974.1, read as the reverse complement.
AGGAAGGCAAAGTAATCGTACAGACGCCGTCCATAGGCTTCCCAAGTCAAATCGCTTAGGGCCTCACCTGACTCGATAAGCGTGTGCCAAAGGAAGGATTGAGCTGGCTCGACTGGCCATCCCTCTGACCCAATCAGCAACGGAAAGCCTTCAAAGGATCGACCTGCTAATGCTAGGTCTTTTGTTGCGAATACCAGCCTCATGCCGCTGCCCTAAAACACTTCCAATGGATTGCCTTATGAAGCCTGGAAACTGCTGTTCCAGAGGGGTTCAGAAGGTGGCGCGGACTCTACAGGATTTACTAACGATTCCCACCCCTCAGATCGTTGTTCGACAGCACGACGATAGGCGTACGCAGCAGGTCCGGGCGAAACACCCGCTCGCAACTGGCGTAGAACGAGTTGCAGTCGATCAGGGCAATTGCCGACTCAGCCTGGGGCATGGCAGCGCACGCTGTGGGTGACCACGCCCCAGATCAGTAGCTCATCCCCCTCGAGTACGTAGCGCGGCGCGTAGGCCTGGTTCTCCGCCCGCAGAACGATCTGTTCGCCTTCCTTGGCCAAACGCTTCACCAAGGCATCGCCGTTGAGCGCAGCGATGACAATCAGGCCAGGCCGCCCCTCCATCGCCCGATTCACGATAGCCAGGTCGCCATCAAACATCCCTGCGTTGATCATGCTGTCGCCGCTGATGCGCACCAGATACATATGCGGCGCGCGGAGGTCGAGAAGCTCGTCGAGGGATATCTCGGCTTCGATGTGATCCTGCGCCGGCGAGGGAAACCCGGCCGGGACGCGGAAGGAATACAAAGGCAGGCACACGGAGCTGCTGCTCAGTGGCCCAAGGATCGTGCAGGACATAGTGCACCCGCAATAATGCTGTATTTATATACAGTATAAAACAAACCAACCCACCTACAATCAGAATGAGAAAGGCGATGACGAGCGGACGGTCATGTGCGGACGATTTGCGCAGTATCAGGGGATGGCGGATTACCTGCGGGAGCTGAACAGCGAGCAGGAGGTGATCGGCGGCTACGACAACCTGCCGATCGAGCGCTATAACGTGGCACCACAGACCAACGTGCAACTGCTGCACGCGGAGGGAGGGGGCCTGACGATCGCCGCGGTGAGATGGGGGTGGGCACCGCACTGGGCGATGAAGGGAAAGATGCCAGCACCGATCAACGCCCGCGCCGAGACGGTGGCGAGCGGCAAGTTCTTCAAGCAGATATGGCCGTACCGCGCGCTGGTCGCAGCTGACGGCTGGTATGAATGGGTGAAGGACGAGACCGATCCGAAGCACAAGCAACCCTACTTCATCCGCCTGCGCAGCGGCGAGCCGATGTTCTTCGCCGCCATCGGCCAGCTCCCCCACGCCGGCAGCGAGATTCGCGAAGACGATGGGTTCGTGATCATCACCGCCGACGCCCAAGGTGGCATGTTGGATATCCATGATCGCCGGCCAGTGGTACTACCAGCGGACTTGGCCCGAGAGTGGATAGACCCAAACACAACTTCGCAGCGTGCCGAGCAGATAGTGCAGGAACTGGGCCTGCAGTCCGAGGCATTCGAGTGGTACCAGGTCAGCAAGGCGGTGGGTAACGTGAAAAACACCGGGGCAGCGCTAATTGGCCCCACCCGACAGGCTCTGATCGACCGGAGGCGAGATGCGCCAGTCAGCTGCGACTGGCGGGAAGCGGCCACAAGCGGACAGTCAGCCCAATAAATAAATCTGTCCCTGTTTCGCTTGAGCCCGAAGTGGCTCTCGAATCGGCGTTGGTTGGCAGATCGCCAGGGTATCGGCGCGCGACAGTTGTCCGTCTGAATACCCCGAGGCCGGTGTGTTCTACGTCACCTTTGTGCCCCAGTTCGTTCCGCCCGGTGCGGATGTGGCGGCGTACTCGTTCCTCTCAGGCCTTCACGTATTACTGACCCTGGGCGGGTTCGCCATCCTGATCGCCGCAACCATTCCGCTCGGCAGACTGCTGCGCCGGCGTGGACTGACTAGGGCGCTGGATCGGCTGACAGGGTGGCGTGCTGGTGGCGTTCGGAGTGAGGCTGATGGCTTCGAATACGGTACCGACGTTGCAGCCGGGCGCGTGAAATGAGGCCCCTGGCGTGACGCCAGGGGATGAGGCAGGACGACTAGGCGATCAGAAGCGGTAGTTCACCCCCAGTGTCAGGGTACGGCCCGGTGCTGGCTGGCGTCCCTCGGGACTGGTGTCGATGCCGCGGAAGTAGTACTGGCGGTCGAACAGGTTGCTGATGCCGGCCGAGGCGGTCAGCACGCTGTCGTCCTGCAGCTTGAACTCGCGCTCGATGGCGGTGTTCCAGATCCAGTAGGCGGGCAGCTCGCCTACTGAGGCGCTGGCATTCTCCTCGGCGCTGTTGGCGTCGTCGGTATAGGCGCTGCTGACGTAGAGGCCATCCAGGCTGTAGGTCCAGAACTCGGCGAAGCGGTAACGACCATCGACGGTGAACTGGTGCTTGGAGCTGTACGGCACCTCGTTGCCCTTGAAGTCGCCGGTGCGCAGCTCGGCATCGAGGTAGGCGTAGCCGGCGTGCAGGTCGAGGGTTGGCAGCGCGGCCGGCGTCCAGAACACCTCGGTCTCGATCCCCTGGTGGCGGGTGCTGCCGAGATTCTGGAAGCGGCTGTTGGCGAACACGATCTGGTCGTCGAAGTCGATGCGGTACAGGCCGAAGTCGATGCGCAGGTTGTCCTGTGGGGTGAAGCGCACGCCGGTCTCGTAGTTGCGCGAGATTTCCGCCTGCACCACGCCATCCCTGACGATCTGGAACACCTGAGGCACCCGCAGCGAGCGCTGCGCGTTGGCGTAGACGAACCAGTCGTCGCTGGCCTGGTAGCCGATGCTCAGACCGGGCAGCCACTCTTCGGCCACGGTCTTGCGCTCGATGCCGCTGACGCCGTCGGCGTACTCCATCTTGGCGTGCTCATAGCGCACGCCGGGGGTGAGGGTCAGGCGGTCGTCGAGCAGCTTGATTTCGTTGCTCACATAGGCGGCCTGGCCCTTGGTATCGAATACCCAGTCGCGCACCACGCTTGTGGCGCCGGTATTCAGGTTCAGACGGTCGACATCGAAGTCGACGTTTTCCTTGACCAGGCGGGCGCCAAGCAGCCAGGTCTGGCTGACGCCATCACCGTCGATGCCGAGGCTCAGGCGCGGCTCGCTGCCCCAGACACGGAAGTCGCGGGGAGCATCCTGCAGGGTGGTCGGCGTGGCATCCGGCGCGAAGGGCAGCCCGACAACAAAGTTGCGATAGCTGTGCTGGGCGAAGTTGGTCCAGCTGAATTCCACGTCGTCGAACGGGCCCATGGCGCCGAGGTATTGAGTATAGGTGCCCCAGACGCGGTCGCTGTCGCCTTCGAAACGATCGAGCTTGCGGGTCGACTGCCGCGGGTCGTCCTTGTAGTCGGCCACGCTGAGGGCGCCGGCCAGGTCCATGTCGGCGATGTAGCGCTGCACGCCGAAACTCAGGCTGCGGCTGTCATCGATATCCCACTGGCCGCGCAGGCGGTAGTTCTGCACATCGGTCTCAGAATGCTCGCGACCGTACTCGCCACTGATGGTGTTGACGTCCAGCTGCAGGCCGAAGTTGTCGGTCAGGCGCCCACCGGTGCCCAGGTAGCTGTCGTACAGCTGGCGCCCGCCGGGCGCGAAGGTGACACGCTCCTGCAGGGTGGTTTCCCACTTATCCGGAATTGGCCGGCTGATGAAGTTGATCACGCCGCCGACGTTGTTCGGTCCGTACTGCACGGACGCGCCGCCACGCACGATGTCGATGCGATCGACCGTCGCCAGGGTCTGCGGAAACAGCGACAGGCTGGTCTGGCCATAGGGCGCCAGGGCCAGCGGGATGCCATCGGCGAGCGCTTGGACGCGGCCGCTGCGACTTTCCGAAAGCCCGCGCACGGACAGTTGCGGCAGTACCCCGGCACCGGTCTCGTCGAGGATCTTCACCCCTGGGACCCGCGCCAGCGCGTCATCCAGGCCACGCACGCTGGCCTTCTTCAGTTCGTGAGCCTGTACGACTTGGCGTTGGGGTCGTCGGCCTCTCGGAGAGCTTCCTCGACCTCGCGGGTCATCCGCGCATATTCTTCCGGCCACAGCGCTTGCTCCATGCGCAGCGACGCCTGCCCAAGCAGGTGCAGCAGGCCGAACAGCCGCATGTCATTGGTGGCGACGACGTGCTCTCGAATCCGCTCCTGGATCACCTCGCAGGCCCGATGCGCCTCTGGCGTCGCCGTGCCCTCGTAGCCGGCTGGGAGTTCTGCTTCTTCAGCGATTCGCGCCCAAGCGATAGCCAGCGCCTCGATGGTGGACAGGTTCATTTGCTCATCCACTTGCGCAGCAGACGCTTTTTCAGGGAGGCGCGCTCTTGCGGATTGCGTCCCTTGTGGTTGGCAATGCGATCCGCCGTGGCGGCCTGGCGCTTGATGGGCCAGTAGGAGCGGCCATCCTTACCCATCGACCAGACGTTGCTGACCTGGTTTTCCAGTAGAGGCAGATGGGCGCATAGAGCTTCCGGCGACGCGCTGGCCAGCGCGGTGCGCTCGTGAGTTCGCCAGCAGCCGCAGCAGTTCATCGCCGCGAAAGCCACGCCAGAATCCGAGCAGCACCAGCGCTCGGTCCCGTTGGTGGCGAAGCGCTGCCGCTCCATCGCCCCGGGCATGCGCCGCAGCGATCGCTGCAGCCAACCAGTCATCGAGCTCGACCAGCCGCCGAATCTGGAGCGGCGCGGCTTGCTTGACCTGGCGGGTATCCGGATTTTTTGGTTGATTGGCTCATATCATGATGACGGAACCAACCATCAGCTCAGCGGATTACCTGGTTGATGACGACTCTTCTTCACGGCCCCTGCAAGTTTGCAGCAACGCCCAGGTTCGCATGCCGAGATACGCAGTGAGGCTTCGCGATCAACACACCATGCATTCACAATGTCACTGCAAGGTCCGGCATGTCTCTGCTCAGTCCTTACGGCCTGAGCTAGCCCTATACAGCTGTTGTTTGCTCTCCTCGCTGATCCCCGTCAGGATGCCGCAGGCATTGATCTCCCGACCCTCGTTGCAACTCGCCCTCAGTGAAACGAGTTGTTGCTCAAGCGCTTGCAGAGCAGTTATCTGCGACCGCACATGAGAGATGTGGTCATCGAGCATGGCGTTGACGGCGGTACAGGGCTGGCGAGGGTCGTCCTGATAGCTCTGTAGCTCGCGAATCTCTGTCAGTGACAGGTCCAGAATTCGGCAGCGGCGGATAAAGGCAAGCCACTCGCCATGCTTCTCGGTATAGACACGGTAACCATTCTCCTGCCGTTCTGGCGGCGGCAACAGGCCCTGCTGCTCATAGAAGCGGATCGTCTGCGTGTCGATACCCGCTATCTGGGCTAACTGACCAATGCGCATCAGGCTTACTCCTCAACGGATCATCTGTCCCATTGACCTTATAGTAGCTATATAGTTTTTAATACTAGCAATCTATGTTGGTTAACTGGAGCCGTATCGTGAGTAAAGCCTGTGGTGGCCCATGTAGCTGCGATGCAACGCCTGCAGCGGATACCGATATGCCGGTCTCCTCCGAAGCGTCAGGGGAATGGGTCAGCGTGTATGCTGTGCCGAAGATGGATTGTCCCTCAGAAGAACGGATGATCCGCTTGGCGCTGAACGGCTTTGATGAGATTCGAACGCTGTCCTTCGACTTGTCGAACCGCCGATTGGAGGTCGTGCATGACGGCGAGGCTGAGCCCATTACCGCGAAACTGGCGACCTTGGGGCTAGGCGCCTCTCTTCAGGAAACCGTCATTGCCGACCCAGAGACGATCAAGGCCGCTGAGAGCTCGGCAGTCTCTGCTACGCAGGAGTCAGGCACTCTGCGCGTGTTGCTCGGTATCAATGCGATCATGTTCGTGGTGGAAATGACTGCTGGCCTGATCGCCCAGTCTACCGGCCTGATCGCTGATTCCCTGGATATGTTTGCCGATGCAGCCGTCTATGGCCTGGCTCTCTATGCCGTAGGGCGCAGTGCGAAAATGCAGGTACGTGCCGCGCATCTGGCAGGGGTACTGCAACTGATTTTGGCTATCGGCGTACTCGTCGAGGTGGTGCGACGCTTTGTTTTCGGTAGTGAGCCTGAATCGCTGATGATGATGGCGATCGCCTTCGTCGCGTTGATCGCCAATACCGGTTGCCTGCTGTTGATATCCAAGCACCGCGAAGGCGGCGCGCATATGAAGGCAAGCTGGATATTCTCGGCCAATGATGTGGTGATCAACATGGGCGTCATCGCCGCCGGTGCCTTGGTCGCCTGGACGGGGTCCAGCTACCCCGACCTGATTATCGGTACCATCGTGGGCCTGATCGTCCTCAACGGCGCTCGGCGCATCCTGGCGCTCAAGGGGTGAGGCTGCACGGTACGCAGCTATCGATGCCTGGGACACTTGATCGAAGTGGCTGTACAAGCGCGCTAGGCCTGAACGACAGCATATAGCGCGAAGGCTCGGAGCCAGCAAGGTAGCGTATCTAGGAATCAACCAAGGAAGATGATGGATAGTATCTGGCTGGTACTCGGCCTGGCGCTGTTGCCCGCCTTAGGCAATTTTAGTGGTGGGCTCGCTGCGGAGGCCTCCCGAACTACCGGGCGCCGTCTCAATTACGCCCTTCACGGCGCTGCCGGCCTCGTCATTGCGGTGGTGGCGGTTGAAATCATGCCGCGCGTGCTAGAGAACCTCTCAGCCTGGGTAATCGCCCTCGCTTTCGCGCTGGGCGGCATTGCTTACGTAGGTATCGAGAAGCTCGTTGAGAGTCTCCAGAAGCGACAAGGCCAGCAGGGAGAAGGCGGTCAGACGAGTGTCTGGATGATCTATATCGCCGTATCCATCGACCTGTTCAGCGATGGCCTCCTGATCGGGGCGGGGTCGGCGGTCTCACCGTCGGTCGCGATAATCCTGGCGGCGGGTCAGGTTCTCGCCGATGTTCCTGAGGGCTTTGCGACGATCGCCACCATGAAAGATAAAGGAATCCCTCGTAGCAAGCGGATACTGCTCTCTGCTTCCTTCGCGATTCCTGTGCTCTCGGCAGCCGTCTTTGCTTACTTCGTACTCAGGAACCAGCCGGAGGCATTTAAGCTAGCGGCACTGACGTTCACGGCAGGCCTTCTCACGGTCGCTGCCATCGAAGATATGGTCTCCGAGGCTCACGAGAGCGGTGACGATACGCACATCTCACCGCTGGCTTTCATAGGCGGCTTCGTCCTGTTCGTTCTGGTATCAGCGGGCTTGGAAGGGGTGGTATCGCAAAGCTAACGTACTGCTCCCCAACACAGCCACTGTCGTGCTGGCCGAATACGAAGCAGCTCCCAGCTTACGGCGCACCTAGTCGAGTCCAGAAACATTCACTTTGCCACCCTGGCCAGCCGGCCGAATGAATTGACGCAGCTTGATTAAGCGGAGCAAGAAAGCATGAGCCACAGGGTTGATCCTGGATTCGGAGGCGAGAGAGCATTGGGTGATAAGTGCGCGCTACCCTCTAGCCTATACACGGGCGTGCGCTATAAGCCGCTTCTGACAGGGGGGATGGCTCTACTTGCTGGAGGCGCCATGCCGCTTGCCTTTGCCCCTGTGGGCTGGGCATGGCTTGCGGTGATCGCTCTGGCAACATTTTTTGTCCTGACCGCGCAGTCTTCAAGGCGTCAGGCGCTGTGGTCGGCCTACCTCTTTGGCCTTGGCTACTTCGGCGTGGGTGTCTCCTGGGTCTTTATCAGCATTAGCCAGTACGGCAATGGCCCCGTGGTGGCGGTGTTAGTCACGGCGGCCTTTGTCTCGCTGCTCGCCCTCTTTCCATGGGGCGTCGCGTACCTCGTGCGCTGCCTGCGCCCTGAGATGGATGCAATGGCACTCTGGCTAGGGCTACCTGCGGCATGGGTGTTGAGTGAATGGATGCGCACCTGGTTCTTGACCGGCTTTCCCTGGCTCTTCATTGGCTACAGCCAGACCGACACCACACTTGCCACTATCGCTCCCGTCTTTGGCGTGCTTGGCGTGAGTTTACTGGTGGCACTTCTCGCTGGCGGGCTTGCCTGGGTTGTCCAGGGGCCAAGCCTGCGCCGTGCTGCGGTAGTCGGTGCCGTGTTAGTCGCTACCCTCGCCGGCTTGCAACTGCTGGATCGTGAATGGACGCAGCCAGCCGCTGACCCGATCGATGTCGTCCTCTTGCAAGGAAACATCGCGCAAGACAAGAAATGGGACCCGAGATACCGGGACATCACACTTGAGCGCTATCAGGCGCTTACCGCGCAGCATCTCGGAGCCGATATCGTGATCTGGCCAGAAGCGGCAATCCCGATGTGGCATGACCAGGCCAAAGCATATCTTGCTGAGCTTGAGGCGTTAGCCGATCAGGCAGGCACATCGTTAATGATTGGCGTCCCGGTACGCGAGGCGGAGGGCCGTACCTACAACGCCGTGGTAAGCCTCTCCGATCCCTCAGGCTTCTACTACAAACGCCACCTGGTGCCCTTCGGTGAATATGTTCCGTTTCGGGATCTTTTGGGGTCGGCCCTCGACGTGCTCGGGGCGCCCATGTCCGACTTCACACCGGGACGGGAAGCGCACGTCCTGAATGCAGCAGGGGTGCCCGTAGGGGCACTCATCTGCTACGAGGCGGTCTTTGGTGCCGAAGTCACTGAGCTTCTGCCCGAAGCGCAGTTACTGGTGAATGTCAGCAACGATGCCTGGTTCGGCAGCTCGCTCGGCCCCCTCCAGCATTTCCAGATGGCACGCATGCGTGCCATCGAAACCGGACGTGACCTTCTTCGAGCCACGAACACCGGTATCACAGCAGCCATCAATCATGAGGGCAAAGTGCTCAAGCGTGCTCCGCAGTTCGAAGTGGCCACCCTCAGCGCCGAAGTGACACCGCGAACTGGCGCGCCCCCTTATGTGCGCTGGCGGGATTGGCCTGTCCTTGGCCTGACCGCACTCGGACTCGGCCTGCTCCTGCTCCGTCGAATTCGGCAGTATCATCGGTTGGATACATAACGCTTGCCATTCTCACAGCGAGCAGACTCTGTATCGGGTGAGAAGGAAGGGATTTGTCTACATATGGCATTGGCTCGCAGGAAAAAGCTCCAAAGCCGGGCTGGAGAAACATGAGCTGGCTGCCGGCATCCTGGCTGTGATCAACGGCCACCTGGGTGACCACGGCCTGTCGCTGCGCCAAGGCACTATCGTCGATGCCACACTGATCAACGCGCCGAGTTCAACCAAGAACAAGGACGGCAAGCGCGACCCGGAGATGCACCAGACCAAGAAAGGCCAGCAATACTACTTCGGCATGAAGGCGCACATCGGCGTGGATGACGAATCGGGCTTGGTGCACAGCGTGGTGGGCACGGCGGCCAACGTGGCGGATGTCACCCAGGTCGATAAGCTGCTGCACGGCGACGAGAATGTGGTTTGCGCCGACGCTGGTTACACCGGCGTTGAGAAGCGTCCCGAGCATGAGGGGCGTCAGGTGATCTGGCAGGTTGCGGCACGCCGCATCACCTACAAGAAGCTCGATAAGCGCAGCGCGCTATACAAAGCCAAGCGCAAGATCGAGAAGGCCAAAGCCCCAAGTACGCGCCAAGGTCGAGCACCCGTTCCGCGTGATCAAGCGGCAGTTTGGCTATACCAAGGTGCGGTTCCGCGGGCTGGTGAAGAACACCGCTCAGTTGGTCACGCTGTTCGCGCTGTCGAATCTGTGGAAGGCGCGCCGACGGTTACTGACCAACGCGGGAGAGGTGCGCCTGTAATGCGGGGAATGGCCGCCGCGAGGTGCTCGCGGCGGCTAAAAACACAGAAATGAGCGGTGATCTGATCATTTTTGGTCGATTTTCCGCTTTCAAAATCGGCGGAAGCTGAAGTCAGCCAGAAATACATGGCTACTTCAGACCATCCCTAGGGGATTGTTTATAGGCCATTACTTATTCTTGAGAGGACCAGTAGGCTCGGTGCGTGCAGCTGCTCATTGAGCGATTGTGGGCCTCAGCGTGAACAGACTTATATTTAGTTGTTGGCTAGTCGTATGAAAATGGTAAGCCGCTAGGTTTTTAGCATACCCAGAGTGGCACTAACCAAGCATCTGCCTCGCCTGTGTAAAATTCTTTAAGGAGACACTGCATAAATAGCCAGCCGCCCCCACCCTTGGCACACTGAGCCCCCTCAACCAGCCCCCTCCATGAGCTTTGTTACGCGCGTGCAGAAGACCTTCTCCGAACTCGAATATACCGGCAAGAAAAAGCAGACTCGCCGAGATCGCTTCCTGGCTGACCTTGAACAGCTGGTGCCCTGGGCACAAGTGGAGGCGCAAGTGGCGCCGTTCTATAGCGACACCACAGGCAAGCGTGGACGCCCTGCGATTGGGTTGTCGCGCATGCTGCGCATGTATGTCGTGCAGCAGTGTTTCGGTCTCTCCGATGAAGGTACCGAAGATGCCGTCTACGACAGCCAGGCCATTCGTGGTTTCATCGGCATCGACCTGGGCCGTGAGTCGGCACCGGATGCCACTACCTTGTTGCGATTTCGCCGCTTGCTGGAAACCCATCAGCTAACGCGGGTGCTGTTTGAAACGATTAACCAGCATCTGGCCAGCCGGGGTCTGCTGCTCAAGGAAGGCACTATCGTCGACGCTACCCTGATCGCCGCGCCGCCCTCGGTCAAGAACCGAGAAGGTAAGCGTGATCCTGAGATGCATCAGGCCAAGAAAGGCAATCAATGGCACTTCGGGATGAAGGCCCACGTTGGTGTCGACGCCACATCGGGACTCGTGCACAGCGTGGTAGGGACTGCCGCCAACGTGGCGGATGTCACCCAGGTCGATCAGTTGCTGCACGGCGCCGAAACCTATGTTTCGGGTGACGCTGGATACACTGGTGCGGCCAAGCGACCGGAGCATGCTGAACGGGACGTTGTCTGGTCGATTGCAGCACGGCCAAGCAGTTACAAACATCACGGCAAAGACAGCGTGCTGTACCGAGTCAAGCGCAAAGTCGAATACGCCAAGGCGCAGCTGCGTGCCAAGGTCGAGCATCCCTTCCAGGTGATCAAGGTGCGCTTCAATCATCGTAAGGTTCGCTACCGTGGACTGGAAAAGAATACGGCGCAGTTGTTCAGTCTGTTTGGGTTGGCCAATCTGGTACTGGCCAAGCGGTATTTGCAACGGACGGCGGGATAAGTCCGTCCGAAAGGCGGGGCTGGCCCGCTAATCAGCAAAATCAGGGTAGAAATCGGCCCAAGAAACGCAGAATAAGGCCGGTAGGTTGAAAAAACCGGGTTGAAAAAGGGGGGACGGTGAGAATTGGCTAATTGTTCAGCGTCTCCTTAATGTCATCTCAGCTCTTCGCGATGCCTGAAGCCGATGCGATAATCGTTACCGATAGCTGACGTTTGCCAATAACTCAAAGGACGGGGTCTATATGGAGAAGAGATATGAGCACTCAAAAAATCTGCTGTTTAAGTATGCAAGCAGCCAATGGCGGGGTCAGACCGGACGTTCCGGCCAGGAAGGGTGGGAAGGGGCTGGGAATAGCTGAGTGATGGATCAAATTCCCTCTTTACTCATCGCCGGCCAGCTCTTAATGGCGATAGTGGCAGGTTTGCTGCTCAACCTGACGCCCTGCGTTTTGCCTGCAATTCCCATTAAGGTCCGGACCATCTTACGAGAGGCGGGCAGCCAACGATCGCACCGCGTGCTGGCGGCATTGGCGTTCACCGCAGGAACGCTCGCGTTTTTCCTGACGTTGGGCGGACTGACCGCACTTCTGCAGTGGAGCTGGGGCACTTTGTTTCAGTCTGCGGTGTTCGTTGGTGTCCTTGTTGCCTTGATGGTCGGGTTTGCGGTGGTCACCTGGCTGGATTTGCCCATCCCGATCCCGGCGTTCGCCGCCTCGGTCCATGGCCGGCGCTACTTTGAAGCATTCGTATCTGGGTTATTGAGTGCGGTTTTGGCCGCACCCTGCGCCGGTCCTTTCCTTGGTGGAGTCCTAGCCTTTGCCGTTACCCAGCCGACGCCGGTAAGTATGGGGATATTCGGCAGTATCGGGCTGGGGTTGTCGCTGCCCTACGCAGCATTGATGCTCAAACCCGATTGGCTGAGCCGGTTGCCCAAGGCGGGGCCCTGGACCCTGGTCATTAGAGAAGTGCTCGCGTTGGTCTTGCTGGCCGCAGCCGTCTTTTTCAGCGCGAGCCTGGTGCCCAAAGCGGTTTATACCTGGCTATGGTGGTCTTGGCTGGCCCTGGTGCTGGCCTGGGGTGCCCGCCGTTTCGTCCAGGGTAATGGTACCGTGCGTGTGATCACCACAACGGCGGCAGGCCTTGCCCTTGCGATGACTGTGGAATTCGCATCCCCGCTGGGCAACAGCGAAGACGAACTCGTCTGGCAACCCTACTCCGCAAAACTACTGACGGAGACAAAAGCCCAGGGCACACCCTATTTGCTGGAGTTCACCGCCGACTGGTGCATCAACTGCAAGATACTTGAGCGCACGGTCTACCAGGAGGCCGCTGTGGCCGAAGCCGTGCGGCGCACCAAGATGGTGCCCATACAAGTTGACGTGACAGCGAGCAACCCAGAAAAAGATGCGCTATTAACTGCGACCGGCGGGCAGGCCTTACCCTTCGCAGTGGTTGTTGACCGTGACGACACCGTTATCGCCCGTTTCACGGGGCTTTTTGACACCGACAGCTTGGTCGAAGCTATCAATCGCACCGGAAACCCACAACCTTAGATACTGGAGACCCAATCATGGTGATTCGACAAAAAGGATTGCTAGCTGGAGTAGTGGTTTTTGCGATCGCGATCGCTGCGTTCATGTTGATCGACACCAACGGAAACAACCTCGACGCTGCCCAGACTGAACGTGCCGGTCTTGAAGTCCCGGTGCCGACCCGAGCAGGGTTGGCAAATTCCGCTGATAAGGTCCGCCTCACTGTTGCGGGAGGCGCCGCAGCAATGGCGGGAAAGACGGGTGATTTCGTTTTAACACTGAACATTCAACCGGGCTGGCATGTGAATGCAAATCCGGCCTCCATGGAATTCCTGATTCCCACCGTCGTCAGCTCTTCAGTCAACGGCCAGGCGCTTATAATCCCGACGCAGTACCCGCGCGGCCGGGTCAGTGACATTGTGCTGAGTGACACCGCCCTAGAGGTGTATGACGACGGTGCAAGTATTCGGCTGCGGCCCGACGAAAAACAGACCGCCGTGCTGGAAAAGGTAGGCAGGCTCGAAATGATTGTACGGGTGCAGGCCTGCAGTGACGAGGGCATTTGTCTGGCACCGACTGACCTGCCCGTTGCGCTGAATCTGGACGATACCAAGCGACAATAAGTCAGAACGGCCCTCGGAAATGACTCAATTGGGGAATGACTGTGAACAGCTTATTCTGAGTATTCCCCGATTGCCGTGGTTGCGCTGGGCAGCTCAACGCCATGCCCCACCGTTCATATCTTGAGATGGGCGAGACTCGCTTCGTTAAACACCAAACTTACATTGTGATTCGCGCATTCCGCATGACGAAGTGGCTTCGGGGCAGTGCCGGCAATCGGTCCCAGGTGATTGATAGATCCTGTTCGGGAACCTCATATTGGAGCGAGCGAGCCAGGAAGCGAACAGCAACGCTCATCAATGCGACGGCGACGCCTTCACCTGGACAGCGATGGTTAACATGCGGGTCGCCTGGTCCTTGTGGGATGAAGCAGTATGGCGACGGAGAGTTGGATCGAAAGCGCTCAGGCTTGAAACGATCTGCCTCCTCCCAGAGCTGGGAATCGTGATTGGTTCCGTATAAGTCCAGCAGGACTAAGGTGCCCCTGCCAAAGGCAAATCCTTCCCATAGAAAATCTTCTTTCACGCGAGCGCTGATCGCTGGGAAGAAGGGGTAGAAACGCCGCACTTCCTGCACAAAGCAACCTATATCTCTTTCATCTCCCGACTGCAGGTTTCTCAGACAGAACGGGTGCTTGTGCAGCGCTAGCGCTGCAAAGGTTATGAATACAGAGACGGCTACCGTCGGCCGCAGCAGATTTAGTAGTTCCACTGATGCGGTATGTAGATCCAACGGCTGTCCGTGCTGGTCCTTGTAATGGGCGATGCGTTCGAGAGGCGATTGCTCGGGTGTAGGGGGAGCGGCGCGAGTGGACTCGACGAGCTCTGCCGCCCATTGCTCCAATCGGCGACGTGCCTTCCGTGCCTGCCAGTGCTGCAGACCGATCGCGCCGGCGTGCTCATAGAGAGCTGCAAGATCTTGAGTCCATTGTTGAACATCTCTTTCAGCGATTGGAGCACCGGCCCAGTCGCATACGGTGCGGCATAGAATTTCGCGAGCAATCTCGTAGAGGACGATTGACTCACCGGGACGCCAAGTTCGCGCATACTCCCTCCAACGAACCTCGCTCAACTCTGCTAGTTCCTGCACGTTCGCGGGTGTGAGCACTCCCATGAAGAGGGCCTTTCGGTGACGATGCGCATCACCGTCCAAACCTTGGACACCGTCTTGTCCGAATAAGGTTTTTTGCAGTCGCTTGGGCGCAGCGTTCTGGCGAACGAATCGGTCAGGGTCGCAAATCAAGCGAGCAGCTTCGGCACCTGTTAGGCACAGAGTTTTCTGTAATATCAAGCGAGTTTGAAACACAGGCGATTGATGAAACTTACTGCGCGTGGAGATAAATCGGTAGGGATCTCGCAAAAAGGCCCAAGTACTGTCCAATCCGGTGTCACGCGGTATGTTTGGCATTGCTGACTCCACCCGTTCTAGCTACGTGTTGCGGATTTCATCCTGCTCTGAAGAATTGTGACCGGCCGGGTAAGCAGATGTTGGATGAACAGGATCAATAAATTGCCCGAAATAATTTCTGGGGTAGTCCTTTTCATGCAATCCAACCTCAGCCTCGCCCAGCTTCCCGGCGCTGTCGTAGAAGGTTCCAAACATCTGATCCCACACAGTTGAAAACTCACCGAAGTTGACCTGAGCGTCTTCGAAGTCGCGCTTATGGTGCCAACGATGGACCTCA
This sequence comes from Pseudomonas sp. Y5-11, assembly GCF_022368695.1. Lineage (NCBI taxonomy): Bacteria > Pseudomonadati > Pseudomonadota > Gammaproteobacteria > Pseudomonadales > Pseudomonadaceae > Pseudomonas > Pseudomonas sp. Y5-11. The sequence continues at coordinate 5,486,141 of NZ_CP058974.1, read as the reverse complement.
GCAACCCCTAGCACATGCCGCAGCCAACCCACGCTGTAGTCCAGGTTCGAATGCTGAAAGGCCAGATGGACGGTTAGGATCCCAAACCACGTTGCGACTACGGCAGACGGAGCTCCAGATATGAGCAAAACCACCAGCCCCGGCCCGGCCATCAACGCCGCATGCAGAGGATGTCGACGTTCTCCGTTCATCCAGTAGAGCCGCTCAGCGCTGTGATGGATCATGTGAAAGCGCCACAGCCAATGCACCCGGTGGCTGATGCGGTGCATCACATACAGGCTCAAGTCGAGCACGGCGGCGACTAGTAGCAATTGCAGCCACAATGGGCTCTCGATCGGAAAGAGCCGAACCGAAGCCGGTACCGCATCGCCTAACTTAGCCAGAAATTCTGCAGTAAATTGAATGACAGACAGGTTCACCAGCATGTGCAGCAGATCCGTCAGGGTGTCCTGATGATCTTCCAGCCAGGCTCGCCGAAAAGGCTGGATGCGCTCCAAGCCAGCAATGAGTAGCAGCCCCGCCGCGGCGACTATGGGTGTGGTGGGCCAATACGGTATACCTGCATACAGCGCCCAAATCATGAAGGAGGCACAGCCGCCAAACACAAGTGGATAGCTCAGCCACCGTATGGCGAATCGCAAGGGAATAGACATCGCTCAGCTCCTGAGTAGGGAGCCATGACTGTATGTGGGAAGGTCCGCTTTCGGCTTGAACGAAAGAGCTACGACCCCTGAAGATCGACTTCAGCCAGGGCGGAGGAAGGATCGATGCCCAGCAGTGCCCGGAATGTCCGGGAGAAATGTGCCGAGTCAGAAAAGCCCGCCTCATGGGCCGCTTCAGTGAGTAGACCCCCTTTGGCTAGGTGCTGTAGGGCTTGTGTGAGACGTAACCATTTCGCATAGCTGCGCAGCGGCAAGCCTGTCTGTTCCACGAACCAATGGGAAAACCGTGTAGGGGATAAATGCACCAACGCGGCCATTTCTTCGCGCCTCATTTGGCCTCTATGCAGCGCTTCAATCACCTTTGTCAAGCGAGGATCTGGAATCGGTGGATCGGGTAGCCGCAGTGCCTGGCGCACCCCCGTCCTAACCTGGAGAGCGGTATGTCCTGTCTCGCGCAGCATATCGATAATCGCTACTACGTCCGCCGGGGCGATCACGACTACCCTTGCTTCTTCGGTACCCCGCATAGTTGGGGCTTCATCGGATAGTGCATCCAGATAGATCGACAGCACTCGACCAGCACTGATCCGGTGTTTCAGGCCCGCGGCGATGAAGATGGCAGCCCCTGTTTGAATGCCCAACGGGGTTTCAACCGATACAGGTGAATCGAGGCCCACTGAAATCTGATGCGCCTGATGGTGGTGCCACTCCTGGTGGCCGGCACGGCCATGAAAGATGCCGATGCCGGGCCCTATCCAGGCCTGGCCTGCCCAGCGTACGGTATCCGTTGAGAGCGAGCCTTTCATTCGTTGACTCGGCCGGCTTCCGCATTTGGGCTTAGCAAACTGCTCAGGATCAACATGGCGGCGCCACCGACGATAGCAATATCCGCCAGGTTAAACGCAGGCCAATGCCAGGACAGCCAGTAAAAATCCAGGTAGTCGATTACATGGCCTCGAAATGCGCGATCAATCAGATTCCCAACTGCCCCGCCCAAGATAAGGCTATAGCCTAGGGCTTCGCTTTTGGCTCTGCGTTTACGCAATATCAGAGCCAGCACGATCGAAACGACCAAAGCTATGACAATGAAGAAGTAACGCTGCCAACCACCCGCGTCAGCCAGGAAGCTGAACGCTGCACCGGTATTCCAGAAGTGAACCAGGTTGAAGAACGGGGTGAGAGGAATCACGGTGCCGACCGGGAGCGAACCCGTAATTGCGCTTTTCAACGCTAGGTCGGCCGAGGCAATGGCTAGCGATAGCATCCACCAGAACCCAGGAGCAACAAGAGGTGATCTAGGAGACGACCTCATTGCATTTCTCCTTGAAGAAGTCGCTGCAGCTCCGGTGAAATAGGCATCGGCGCAAAAGCACTGACCCTGGCGCGCCCGCTGTTTCCGAGCGGCACCCAGATCTTCGAGAACAGCAGGGCCGCCATGATTCGCGGTACTTGGCTGAGCACCTTTCGTAAGTCGCGCAACTGCCAGCCGGCCCTCAGCATCAGCCAATGGCTCTGAGCATGAAGAATAGGCATTCGCTGGCTCAATATGTGGGCTCGCTCCAGCCAGGAGAAAGCCTCGGTTGGCGCCTCTTCATTAAGTGCTTTCCTAGCCTGGAAGAAGGCCTCATCAATGGCAATGCTGAGAGCGGTATTCATCTGGATCTCACTTACGCAGTAGATGCCCGAGTGAACACCCTATAGCTGCTATAGGGTCAAGCGCTATGGGCGATTCAAGACGACGCAAAAATGACTTTATGCCGGATTACGAAAGAGGTTTGTGGGGTTTGGGGAGCAATGGAACCAAAAACCAACGTAAGCCCTACCACCTGCGCTCGGTGCCTTCTTCCCAGGCATCCGCCTCGATGAAGCAGTTGCGCATGTCGGCTTCCTGGCTGATCTCGGTCAGCAGGTCGTGCACGGTCTTGTCCAGCTCGTCGTCGCTTCGATACGAAATGGCCAACTCGTAGTGGCCCGACTCCAGCCGTTTCATGCCGTAGGGTTCCAGGCAGTAGCGCTCGATGTTCTCCTTGGCCCGTTTGTCACTTTCAGAAGGCGACAGCACGAAATATCAAAAGTCGACCGCACGGTCTTTTCTGACGTTGGAGTCGCCTCAGAAAACGGAAAATAAAGCACGCTAAGGCGTAGTTCCCTCGGGCTACACCGCGTCCGCACTGCGCGGTTCTTTCTTCCCTTGCAGTGACGCAATCAGCGGGCAGGAAACGTTCCCCTTCCGCGCATGGCAGGCGCACACCAAATCAGACAGCACGGCCTCCATGCGCGCCAGGTCAGCCATCCTCTCGCGCACGTCCTTGAGCTTGTGCTCGGCCAGGCTGCTGGCTTCCTCGCAATGGGTGCCATCCTCCAGCCGCAGCAGCTCGGCGATCTCATCCAGGCTGAAGCCCAACCGCTGGGCTGATTTCACGAAGCGCACCCGCGTTACATCCGTCTCGCCATAGCGGCGAATGCTGCCGTAAGGCTTGTCCGGTTCCGGGAGCAAGCCCTTGCGCTGATAGAACCGGATGGTCTCCACATTGACCCCGGCCGTCCTGGCGAAAACGCCAATGGTCAGGTTCTCCAAATTGTTTTCCATATCGCTTGACTCCGTACATAACTACGGAAGTAAGCTTAAGCTATCCAATTCAGATTCGAAAGGACAAACGTATGTCTGAACCTCAAAACGGGCGCGGCGCGCTCTTCACTGGCGGGCTGGCCGCCATCCTCGCCTCGGCTTGCTGCCTCGGGCCGCTGGTTCTGATCGCCTTGGGGTTCAGCGGCGCTTGGATCGGCAACTTGACGGTGTTGGAACCCTATCGCCCCATCTTTATCGGCGTGGCGCTGGTGGCGTTGTTCTTCGCCTGGCGGCGCATCTACCGGCCGTCAGCCGCCTGCAAACCGGGTGAGGTTTGCGCGATTCCCCAAGTGCGAGCTACTTACAAGCTCATTTTCTGGGGCGTGGCCGTGCTGGTTTTGGTCGCGCTCGGATTTCCCTACGTCGTGCCATTTTTCTATTGATCACAGGAGTTCACCATGAAAAAGCTGCTTTCCGCCCTTGCCCTCGCTGCCGTTGTTGCCCCCGTGTGGGCCGCCACCCAGACCGTTACGCTGTCCGTACCGGGCATGACCTGCTCGGCCTGTCCGATCACTGTCAAGAAGGCGATTTCCAAGGTCGATGGCGTCAGTAAAGTTGACGTGACCTTCGAGACGCGCGAAGCGGTGGTCACCTTCGATGATGCCAAGACCAGCGTGCAGAAACTGACCAAGGCTACCGAGGATGCGGGCTACCCATCATCAGTCAAGAACTGATCATGAAAGACCCGAAGACACTGCTGCGGGTCAGCATCATTGGCACAACCCTCGTGGCGCTGTGTTGCTTCACCCCTGTTCTGGTCATTTTGCTCGGTGTGGTCAGCTTGTCCGCGCTGACCGGCTATCTGGACTATGTGCTGCTGCCTGCGCTGGCGATTTTCATCGGCTTGACCATCTACGCCATCCAACGAAAACGCCAAGCCGATGCCTGCTGCACCCCGAAATTCAATGGAGTAAAAAAATGACCGAAATCACCGTGAATGGCATGACCTGCACATCCTGCGCCACCCATGTCAAAGATGCTTTGGAAAAGATTCCCGGCGTGAATGCCGCTGTGGTGTCCTATCCAGAAAGCCGCGCGCAAGTCATGGCAGACACCGCCGTGAGCCACAACCAACTGCTGGCCGCCATCGCCGCATTGGGTTATCAAGGCTCGATCCGGGTTGGTGATTTCAAAGATGAACCAAAAATCCGTGATGCACTTGAGGGCGCCGGTTTGCATATCGCCATCATTGGCAGCGGCGGGGCCGCGATGGCGGCGGCGCTGAAGGCCGTCGAGCAAGGCGCGACGGTCACGCTGATCGAACGCGGCACCATCGGCGGCACCTGCGTCAATATCGGCTGTGTGCCGTCCAAGATCATGATCCGCGCTGCCCATATTGCCCATCTGCGCCGGGAAAGTCCGTTCGACGGCGGTATTGCGGCAACTGTGCCTGCGATTGACCGCAGCAAACTGCTGGCCCAGCAGCAGGCCCGTGTCGATGAACTGCGGCACGCCAAATACGAAGGCATCCTGGACGGCAATCCAGCCATCACCGTTTTGCACGGTGAAGCGCGTTTCAAGGACGACCAGAGCCTGGTCGTCCGTTTGAACGAGGGTGGCGAGCGCGAGGTAACGTTCGACCGCTGCCTGGTCGCCACCGGTGCCAGTCCGGCCGTGCCGCCGATTCCGGGCCTGAAAGAGTCACCCTACTGGACTTCCACCGAAGCGCTTGTCAGCGACACCATTCCCGCACGCCTGGCCGTGATCGGTTCGTCGGTGGTGGCGTTGGAACTGGCGCAAGCCTTTGCCCGGCTCGGCAGCCAGGTCACGATCCTGGCACGCAGCACCTTGTTCTTCCGGGAAGACCCGGCCATCGGCGAGGCCGTGACAGCCGCTTTCCGCGCCGAGGGCATCGAGGTGCTGGAGCACACGCAAGCCAGCCAGGTCGCCCATGTGAACGGCGAATTCGTGCTGACCACCGGACACGGTGAATTGCGCGCTGACAAGTTGCTGGTTGCCACCGGTCGGGCACCGAATACGCGCAGCCTCGCGCTGGACGCGGCGGGGGTCACTGTCAATGCGCAAGGGGCCATCGTTATCGACCAAGGCATGCGCACGAGCAACCCGAACATCTACGCGGCCGGCGACTGCACCGACCAGCCGCAGTTCGTCTACGTGGCAGCGGCCGCCGGCACCCGTGCCGCGATCAACATGACCGGCGGCGACGCAGCCCTCAATCTGACCGCGATGCCGGCAGTGGTGTTCACCGACCCGCAAGTCGCCACCGTGGGCTACAGCGAGGCGGAAGCGCACCACGATGGCATCGAGACCGACAGTCGCACGCTGACACTCGACAACGTTCCGCGAGCGCTTGCCAACTTCGACACACGCGGCTTCATCAAGCTGGTCATCGAGGAAGGTAGCGGACGGCTCATCGGCGTGCAGGCGGTGGCCCCGGAAGCGGGCGAACTGATCCAGACGGCGGTGCTCGCCATCCGCAACCGCATGACGGTGCAGGAACTGGCCGACCAGTTGTTCCCCTACCTGACAATGGTCGAGGGGTTGAAGCTTGCGGCGCAGACCTTCAACAAGGACGTGAAGCAGCTTTCCTGCTGCGCTGGATAAAAAAAGGAGGTTTTCAATGAGCGCCTACACCGTGTCCCGGCTGGCCCTTGATGCCGGGGTGAGCGTGCATATCGTGCGCGACTACCTGCTGCGCGGATTGCTGCGTCCGGTGGCGTGCACCCCGGGCGGCTATGGCCTGTTCGATGATGCCGCCTTGCAACGGCTGTGCTTCGTGCGGGCGGCCTTCGAGGCGGGCATCGGCCTGGACGCGCTGGCGCGGCTGTGCCGGGCGCTGGATGCTGCGGACGGCGATGAAGCGGCCGCGCAGCTTGCCGTTCTGCGCCAGTTCGTCGAGCGTCGGCGCGAAGCGTTGGCCGATCTGGAGGTGCAGTTGGCCACCATGCCGACCGAGCCGGCACAGCACGCGGAGAGTCTGCCATGAACAGCCCCGAGCGCTTGCCGTCCGAGACGCACAAACCGATCACCGGCTACCTGTGGGGCGCGCTGGCCGTGCTCACCTGTCCCTGCCATTTGCCGATTCTCGCCATTGTGCTGGCCGGCACGACGGCCGGCGCGTTCATCGGAGAGTACTGGGGTATCGCAGCCCTCACGCTGACCGGTTTGTTCGTCCTGTCTGTGACACGACTGCTGCGGGCCTTCAAAGATCGATCATGAGCGCTTCCCATTGAGACAAACCACGCTGTCGCTACGTTGCCTCATGCCGGCATCAAATTCGGCTGAGTAGCTTCTCGCCATCTGGACGTAGCTCACCCTTGGGTGAAACATGCCGATACAGGGTCTGCCGCGTGACGCCAAGTTCCTGGCACAGGTCGCCGACCTTGGTCTCTGGCTGACCCATTGCCGCCATCGCCAGCCGCAGCTTGGCGGCGGTCATCTTGAACGGCCGGCCGCCTTTCCGCCCGCGCGCGCGGGCCGAGGCTAGGCCGGCAATCGTGCGCTCCGCGATCAACTCGCGCTCGAACTCGGCCAGGGCGGCGAAGATGCCAAAGACCAGCTTGCCGGCGGCGGTCGTGGTGTCGATGGCCGCGCCGTGCCCGGTTAATACCTTCAAGCCGATGCCGCGCCCAGTCAGGTCGTGCACGGTGTTGATGAGATGTCGCAGGTCGCGTCCGAGCCGATCCAGTTTCCACACGACCAGTGTAAACCGGCCGTTGTCGTCGGGCGGCCAGCCGAATCTGCAATCGAAGACACATCATGCTCAGTAAACCGGTCAGCGCTCAGTTAACGTTTGTCCTTGCCCTCGTCATGCTAATGGCATGGGCCGGGCATAGCGCCGCACTTGGCCCTGGGGTGAGCCAAGGTGGGTGGAACGGCGGGGACCATGCTCATGCTCATTCCCAAAGCACGGGTATTTCGGTCTGTGCCAGATGCGCGGATCACTACCACTCCACGCTTACCGCCGACCACGTGCACGAAACGCCATACCTGAGTACGCTTCTCACCGTCAGTACGCTGCCAGAGCGTCCGCAGCCGATAGAAGCCACGCGCTACGTCATCCCTCCCAGTCCGATCTTCCTGATCGAGCGGCCACCACGCCCAAGATTCGCACTCTGACAACGGCCGCTATGCGGCCAATACCACTGTCACGTAGGACTCAACTATGCATTCGCTATCCATGTGCGATATGGGCGCATTTTCCGCGCGCCCAAACCGCTCGCTAATACTGCTGCTCTTGTTCACCGCATTGCTATTTCTCGGCATGCCTGACGCGCTGGCCCACGCTGTTGCCGAGGGCGACAAGGGCTTTATCCAGGAAAGCTCCGGGGTGATGGTGCTGCCGTTCATCTACATGGGCGCCAAGCACATGATCACCGGCTACGACCATCTGTTGTTTCTCTTTGGGGTGATCTTCTTTCTCTACCGCCTGAAAGACGTGGGGCTCTACGTCACCCTGTTCGCCGTGGGCCACACCGTGACGCTGCTGCTCGGTGTATTGGCGGAAATCACCATCAGCTCCTATGTGATCGACGCCATCATCGGTTTCTCGGTGGTGTACAAGGCCCTGGATAACCTGGGCGCCTTCCAGCGCTGGTTCGGCCACCAGCCGAACACCAAAGCGGCCACGTTGATTTTCGGTTTGCTGCATGGCTTCGGCCTGGCAACCAAAATCCAGGAGTACGAGATCTCCGCGGATGGCCTGGTCGCCAACCTAATCGCCTTCAACGTCGGAGTCGAAATTGGCCAGCTACTGGCGCTGAGCGCCATTTTGATCGTCATGGGCTACTGGCGACGAACCGCCAGCTTCTGGCGCCATGCCTACACCGCTAACGTCGCCATGATGAGCGCCGGTTTCCTCTTGATGGGTTACCAGCTCACCGGCCTGATCGTCTCTCAGTAAGGAATTCTCAGCATGTTCAATACCAAGCTTCCAACCCAGTGTGAATTGCCAACCAGCCGCCAGCTGCTGCGCTCCACTGTGATCGCCGTGGGTGTTGCCGCAGCGTTACTGGTCACCGTAGTGATGCCTTCTGAATATGCCATCGACCCCACGGGCGTCGGCCGTGTACTTGGCCTGACTCAGATGGGTGAAATGAAAGAAATTCTCGCCGAAGAAGCGGCTGCGGATGCAGCTGTCCCGCCAGCAGCGGCCCCGGTCGTACAAGCCCCCGCGTCTAGTCAGGTGGCGCCTCAGGAGCAAGTTGCGGCAGCAACTGTGGCTGAGCCGGTTGCAGAGCCGCAGCCCGCCCTGAAGTCCGATGAAGTGACTGTCACGCTGAAGCCGGGCGAGGCCAGTGAAATTAAGCTGGAGATGCTGGACAAGGCCACGGTCAGCTACGAGTGGGCAACCGATGGCGTTCCGGTCAATCACGACACCCATGGCGAGCCCTATAACGGCCCGAAGGGCTATTACCACAGCTACAGCAAGGCCAAGCAGGTCAAAGGTGATAAAGGCGAATTCACTGCCATTTTCGACGGCACCCACGGCTGGTTCTGGCGAAACCGTAGCAACCGTGACGTGACGATTACGCTCAAGACCAAGGGTGAGTACCTGAGCGTCAAACGCGTTATCTAAGAGAAATAGCCCCAGCGTCATGGGCGCCGGGGCTTTTACATCCCTGATCGATATTGAAGGAATACATCATGACGAATTCAATTACGCTGAGCCGCTCCCTGCTGCTGGTTTGTTTACTAGGTCTGCTGTCGGCATGTGGCGGCAGCGAGCCGGAGACGCAAGCTGAAGTCGAAAGTCACGGTCATTCTCACGACTAAGAGGCGGAAAGTTGTCTTGTTACGTGCAATGACTCGCTAATCGCTTGCACGTAACAATTGGTAAGTTTTAGGCGCCGGCCACATCATATCTAAGATCTGTTAAGTGGCTGCTTTTGGCCGAAAGCGGTCGTCTAGTACTGTAACTCCTCGTACTGGCCGGTAGCGTATCAAGTGGCATCGTTCAGCTAACGAAGCGTTCCGAGTCGACCCCGAACCAGAAACGGCATGAGATTTACCGGGGTGACGCCAGCCGGGGCATGCCAGCGAATATCGCCGAAGGGGTCAAAAGGAGCTAAGACGATTTGGTCACTAAGTGCAGGATATATCGGATTGCTATCTTGAGTAGCTAATACATGTTTGTTTGGTCGCTTGTTCATATAAATGATTCATCTATATAGAGGCGACCAAGACTTAGTGGTAACGCTAACCGCCACACTGGTTATCGTCGAAATAGACAAAGGCCAACTTGTTGCCGTCAGGATCACGAACATAGGCTGCGTAGAATCCCGTTCCGTACTCAGGTCTGGGGCCAGGAGAGCCTTCGTCAGTACCTCCGTTCTCAAGCGCGAGTTCAAAGAGTCGCCCTATTAGCGCTGGGCTCTCCGTGAGTAACGCCGTCATGGTTCCATTGCCGGGGCATGCTTCCTCTTGGTTATAAGGAAGACAAGCGTGAAAGGTGGGGGTCCGGTTGCCCGGAACTCCCCAAGCAACCGATCGCTCGTCCCTCCACGAAATTTCCAACCCCATTGCTGAGAATATAGGTTCGTAGAAACGCGCTGAACGGTTCAGATCGGTCGTTCCGACCATTGTATATGCAATCATCCTTCCCTCCCAATCTCGCTGAAAAAAGGAGTAATAACCGAAGTGTAAAAAGCGCTGGTCATATGACATTTAGCCGAAGGCGTTCTCTTCAAGGCATCGAAGCAGATACCGCGCATGATCAGTCTACTGAGGAAACATCATTCAAGACTAGCGCGGCGTTGCTAGAAGAATAAGCGGCTTGCGCTAGCATTAAGCTGGGCGCGACAACAGACATCTAGTTGGGCGGCACCTGAAGGTTTCGACCAGCCACATAACGGCCTGGGTCAATCGACGGGCAAGAGTAGAATGTCTCCTATAGTCCGCTAGTGTGCGCTCTCTTGCTTGGATGGCATTACGTTCTGGCCCAACGTTACTGTAGCGAATCCGCAGCAGTATCAATCAAAGCCTCCTGTATCCCGCGTGAAGAAAGACGCTACGTTGCGCCCGTTCTTCCACGGCTTCGCTTGCCGCCCCGCTACGGCAGATTCGAAGCATTCATCGAAATGTCATCATTTAGAAGCAGTGCGTTAACAAGGAATTTCTACCCTTTGCATCGCGAACCGCAATTGTGCGGCCAGCAATATTGCGAAAGGTGATCAAATGACGCCCCATCCGATACAGGACGCCGTGCTGCGGGTCGACCGGTTGAGCGTCGTCTACCCAGGCGGCGTGACAGCCCTACGCGATACCTCGATTGCATTTCGGCGTGGTGAGTTCACCGTGCTGCTTGGTCTCTCGGGCGCAGGCAAGTCGACCTTGCTCCGTAGCCTCAATCGACTCGTCACGCCCACTCGCGGCAGTGTCACCAGCGAGCTCGGTGAGCTCGGCAGCGGCTCGGCCTTGCGTCAGCATCGTCGGCGTACCGCCATGATCTTTCAGCACCACCAGCTAATCGAACGTCAAAGCGCACTGGCTAATGTGCTTACCGGTCGGCTGGCCTTTCACAACACGCTCCGCTCGCTGTTTCCTCTGCCGCGTGCCGATCAGGAGATTGCGCTCAGTTGCCTCGCTCGGGTCGGTCTGGCAGACAAGGCGCTAAGCCGGGTGGACAAACTGTCCGGTGGCCAGCAGCAGCGGGTAGGCATCGCGCGTGCGCTAGCGCAACAGCCCGCGATCATTCTTGCCGATGAGCCGGTAGCCAGTCTCGACCCGGCCACTTCGGTCCGTGTTCTCGGACTGCTGCGCGACATCTGCAAGGAAGACGGCATCACCGCCATCGTTTCGCTGCATCAACTCGAATATGCCCGCCGCTTCGCCGATCGCGTCGTCGGGCTGGCCGATTCTCAGATCGTTTTCGATGCCGCGCCCTCGGAACTCACCGATGCGCAGCTTGAGCGCATCTATGCAGGCCGCTCTACGACTCAGCCAGCAACTGCTCCGGCTGAAACCCCTGTCATGCTCGCACCTTCACTGGAGATGTCCCGATGAAACGCTTATCCGCTCTCTTATTGACCTGTTTGCTGTCCGCTGTTTCAAGTCTGTCCGCCGTAGCGGCCGATGCCGATCCGGATGTGCTAAAGGTTGCGCTGCTGCCGGACGAAAACGCCTCGGAGTTGATCAAGCGAAACCAGCCGCTGAAGGATTATCTGGAAGAGCATCTGGACAAGAAGGTGCAGCTGATCGTAACCACCGACTATTCCTCGATGATTGAGGCGATGCGCTTTGGCCGTATCGACCTGGCGTATTTCGGTCCGCTGTCCTACGTCATGGCCAAAAGCAAAAGCGACATCGAGCCCTTCGCTGCCATGGTCATCGACGGCAAGCCGACCTATCGCTCAGTGATTATCGCCAATGTGGCGTCAGGCGCGAATGAGTATGCCGACCTTAAGGGCAAGAAGATGGCCTATGGTGACCGGGCATCGACGTCCAGCCATCTGATTCCCAAAACCGTGCTTCTTGAGACGGCCGAGCTGACGGGTGGGCAGGACTACGAACAACATTTTGTGGGCACGCATGACGCCGTTGCCGTCAACGTGGCGAACGGAAACGCCGATGCGGGTGGGCTGTCGGAGGTAATTTTCAATCAAGTAGCCGAACGTGGCCTAATCGATCCGAGCAAGGTGAAAGTACTTGGTTACAGCGGCGAATATCCCCAATACCCCTGGGCGATGCGCTCGAACCTGAGCCCCGAGCTGAAAACCAAGGTGCGGGATGTATTCGTCGGTATCGACGATCCCGAAGTGCTGCGCAACTTCAAAGCCGAGGCCTTCGCGCCAATCACCGACGCCGACTACGATGTGATTCGCAACATGGGATCGCTGCTCGGCCTCGACTTCGCCACGATGTGAGCACCGATATGTCTACTCATCATGACGTGCAGGCGCTGCCTGCAGAGCAACGCGAGCACATCCTTCGAGGCTTCGGCCTCGGTTGGTGGCGCCAGCTGGGGCAGGTGGCAATTGTACTCGGAGTGGTGCTGTTGGCCTGCTGGTACGTGGGGCTGCTCGATGCCACCACGCTGCTGAACGGGCTGCCCTCCATCGCGACCCTGGCAGGCGAGGCCATGCCGCCAGACTTTTCGGGCTATCGAAGCTGGATTCGCCCGTTGATCGACACGCTGGCGATGAGCATCGCCGGCACGGCCATCGCAGTGGTGTTCTCGCTGGTGGTGGCCTTCGTTGCAGCGCGCAATACGGCGCCGCACCCCCTTGTGTTCGGTGTTGCCCGGGTGCTGCTCAATGCCCTGCGGTCGGTGCCGGAGCTGATCATGGGCATCATCTTCGTTGCAGCCGTAGGGTTCGGCGCCTTGCCGGGCGTGCTTGCCCTGGGTCTGCATTCGATCGGCATGGTCGGCAAGTTCTTCGCCGAGGCCATCGAGCACGTCGACGAAGCGCCGGTGGAAGCCGCTCGGGCGGCGGGGGCTACGCCGATGCAAGTGCTGCTGCACGCGGTTTTGCCACAGGTGACTCCACAGTTCGCCGACGTGGCGATCTACCGCTGGGAATACAACTTTCGCGCCTCCACCGTGATGGGCATGGTTGGCGCCGGCGGTATCGGCTTCGAACTCATGGGCTCGCTGCGCATCATGCAGTACCAGGAGGTTGCAGCAATCCTGCTGGTCATCCTGGCCATGGTCACGCTAGTAGACGCCTTCAGTGGCGTGCTGCGCAAACGTTTCAAATAGGACAAACCATGCTGCCGAAACTCGTTATAACTCACCGAGTACACGATGAGATCCTGCAACTGCTGGCGCCACATTGCGAGCTGATGACCAACCAGAGCGACAGCACGCTGACGCGCGAGGAAATTCTGCGCCGCTGCCGCGATGCTCAGGCGATGATGGCGTTCATGCCCGATCGGGTCGATGCAGAATTTCTCCAAGCCTGCCCCGAGCTGCGTGTGGTCGGCTGCGCGCTCAAGGGCTTCGACAATTTCGATGTGGACGCCTGTACTGCCCGCGGGGTCTGGTTGACCTTCGTGCCTGATCTGTTGACGGTCCCGACTGCCGAGCTGGCGATCGGACTGGCGGTGGGGCTGGGGCGGCATCTGCGCGCAGCAGATGCGTTCGTCCGCTCTGGCGAGTTCCAGGGCTGGCAACCACAGTTCTACGGCACGGGGCTGGATAACGCGACGGTCGGCATCCTTGGCATGGGCGCCATCGGACAGGCCATGGCTGAGCGCTTGCAGGGATGGGGCGCGACCCTGCAGTACCACGAGGCGAAGGCTCTGGATACACAAACCGAGCAACGGCTCGGCCTGCGCCAGGTGGCGTGCAGCGAACTCTTCGCCAGCTCGGACTTCATCCTGCTGGCGCTTCCCTTGAATGCCGATACTGAGCATCTGGTCAACGCCGAGCTGCTTGCCCTCGTACGGCCGGGCGCTCTGCTTGTAAACCCCTGTCGTGGTTCGGTAGTGGATGAAGCCGCCGTGCTCGCGGCGCTTGAGCGAGGCCAGCTCGGCGGGTATGCGGCGGATGTATTCGAAATGGAAGACTGGGCTCGCGCGGACCGGCCGCGGCTGATCGATCCTGCGCTGCTCGCGCATCCGAATACGCTCTTCACTCCGCACATAGGGTCGGCAGTGCGCGCGGTGCGCCTGGAGATTGAACGTTGTGCAGCGCAGAGCATCATCCAGGCGTTGGCAGGTGCGCGCCCAATCAACGCTGCGAACCGTCTGCCCCAGGCCGAGCCTGCCGCATGTTGAATCCGGTCTGGCTGAAGAGCCTGGTAGCGATCGTTCAAACAGGCAGTTTTCAGAGCGCGGCGAGGGCGTTGGGGCTGGCCCAGCCGACGGTGTCGCAGCACTTGCAGAAGCTTGAAGAGCAGGTCGGCGTAACGCTGGTGCAGCGCAGTCGTAGCGGCTGCCAGCCTACCACACGTGCGCTGGCCTTCATGCCGCATGCGACCGCCTTGCTCGACATGCACGCCCGGGCGCTAGAAGCCCTGCATGGAAATAGTGAGCGCGTCGGGGCCAGCTCCAACATCGGCACCTACCTTCTCCAGCCATTCGTGCGCAGCTATCTGACGACCGCAAATGAGAGGGGCGAGGTGGATCTGCGCATCGCCGCCAACCCGGATGTGGCCGACCAGCTACTGGCGGGCCAGCTCGACGCCGCGATCATGGAATGGTGGCTACCTCACCCCGACTTCGAACACCGCCTCTGGCGGGTCGAGCCGCTGGTACTTATCGTCAGCCCCGACCATCCGCTGGCTGAAGCAGGGTGCATAGAACGCGATCGTCTGGTGGACCTGCCGATGCTGGGAGGTGAACCGGGTAGCGGTACCGGACGGCTTCTGACCGAATACTTTGGCGAGCTGGGCGTGCCTCGCAGCGGTATGCAGCTAGGCAGCACCGAGGCAGTCAAACAAGCAGTCAGGGCGGGACTCGGCGTGTCGTTGGTGATGGCTTCCGCAGTACAAGACGAAGTTCGCAGTGGCGCGCTGGTAGCTCTTCCCATCCCGGGGCTTGAAAAGCGTCTCCAACTGATCTGGCGCAAACCGCCCGGAAATCTGCACCCGCCGGGATTTGTGCGGCACTTATTGGCCGATTGTTGCCTGTCGTGACCGGCAGCTCCGGGTCGATTTCAGCCTGTTACGACTGGCCGCTTGTGGCGAATTCCTTGGAGCGGCCGGGCGGGGCCTCGTTGAACTGGCGGCTCAGCAGCGCCTTCAGTCTTCGCCTTAAGGCTAGTGCTCAACTAAAATGACGCCTCAGAAATGAGAGCAAGGCTGGAAAATAAGCCGCCGGCTCTTCATAAAATGGCATATGACTGCTATTGGGGAATACATGCACTTCCGCATGGGGCGCGGCCAGTTTCATGCGCAGGGCGCAGGCGGGGGTGAGTTCGTCGTGCTGGCCGGTAGTGATGAGGATAGGCATGCGGAACTCGCCCATTTCCTTTAGTCGGTTCCAGTCGCGCAGGTTGCCGATGTAAAGGAACTCGTTCGGTCCCTGCATGGTTTGGTAGGGGCCCATGTTCCAGTCGTCCAGCGAACGCTTCACCGGGGCCGGCCATTCCTCGAGGCGGCACACGTGACGGTAGTTCAGCAGGGTGACCGCGGCTTGGTACTCGGGGTGATCGGTGGTCCCCTTCGCTTCGTGGCGCTGCATCATCGCCACGGTTTCGCTGCCAAGTGCCGCGCGCAGCCGGCCGAGCTCTTGGGACAGGTGCGGAATGTCCGCAACGGTGTTCTCCAGAATCAGCGTCTTCACCGCCTGCGGGTAATGGATGCTGTATTCGATGGAGAGCCAGCCACCCCATGAATGCCCGAGCAGGTGCACCCGGCCGAGGCCGAGGGCCTTGCGTACGGTTTCCACTTCCTCTACGTAGCGGGCTATGGTCCACAGCGCTGGGTCTTCCGGGCGGTCCGCCTTGCCGGTGCCGAGCTGATCGAAGGCGACGATGCGCAGGCCTCGGTCCTTCAGCCAGGCGTGGGCGTCGCGCAGGTAGTCGCAGGGCAGGCCAGGCCCGCCGTTGAGGCACAGCAGGACCTCGTCGCCACTGCCGTAGCTGTAGGCCGCCACCTCGTGGCCATCCACCTGAACCCGCTGTACCAAGTCAGGTTGCAGTTCTGGTATCTCGAATTTTTCCAGCATGGTCGTCTCCGTACGGAGGCCGCGACTCATCGGGCACTTCCCCGGGCGGGGGCTCGAGCGGCCTGCGAAGGGAGCAAAGCAAGTTTCGCGCCCGCTTCCACGCCCTGGCGGCTACTCGCGTCGCACAATGACTTTGTGCTGGCTCAGGGCGCTGGCGAGCTTGCCGGTCGGCTGCTCGTCGGTGACCAGGTGATCCACCTGCTGCCAGCTGGCATAACGAGCCGGGAAGGTCGCGTCGAACTTCGAATGATCGGCCACCACCAGCGTGCTACCCGAGCGCTGCAGCATGGTGCTGTAGACCACCCCGCAGTCGATCAGCGCGTCGGTCGGACCTTCGGCGGACAGGCCGCTGGCGCCGAGGACGGCGAAATCGGCAGTCAGGCCGTTGAGAAAGGCCACCGTGTGGGCGCCGACCATGGCGCCTTCGGTTGCGTGATAGTCCCCCGGCACAACGATGACCCGAATGGTCGGGTTGATCGACAGTACCGTGGCAACCCCGAAGGAATGGGTGATCACGGTGATGTCCTTCATCGCCGTCGCGATGCGGCGAGCCACATGCAAGGTGGTTGAACCGGAGCCGATCATCAGAATGCGCGCGTCCTTCATCAGCTCCACCGCCACCCGGGCGATCCGTTCGCGCTCGGGGCCGAACAGTCGGTGACGTTCAGTGACCGAGGGCTCACTGGTGATGGCCCGCACCGCGCCGCCATAGGTACGGTTCAGGTGGCCGCTACGGGTTAGCTCGTCGAGGTCTCGGCGTATGGTTTCACTGGATACGCCATGCAGCCTAGCCAGGTCGGCGATGCGCAGGCTGGGGGTGTTGTTGAGCTCGGCGAGAATCTCAGCCTGGCGGGCGGTCTTGGCTCTGGACATTACGCGCTTGGTTCCTTGTCGACATCGGCCGGGATGTGGTGAATGCCACAAAATGGTGAAGCGGACATGGTAATGCAGTCTTTTGGCGCAGACCACGCTAACTCCTAAAAGGCTGGATTAATTGAAGGTAGTGCGACATTTTAATGTGGTAAACACTAAAATAAATTTGTGGTTATCTCTGCAAAATGTTGTACTTCTCGCATCACTCCAAGAGGGGCGACAATGCTTTATCAATCGGATTTTCTCGAAAGACTGGAGGCCGGGCTGCGCGTCCTGCTTCCTGAATGGGAGATGGCGCCGGACGCTGCGCTGAAGCTTCTGACCATTTCCGAGAATGCCACCTACCTTGCCGAGGATGTGGCCGGTCGGCGACTGGTACTGCGGGTGCAGCGCCCGGAGTACCACAGTCTCGCCGAAATCGAATCGGAATTGGCTTGGATCCGGGCGCTGCGGGAATCGGGGCTGGTCAGCACATCGGCGCCGGTAGCCACGGTTGATGGACGGGCCCTGAGCTGTTTCGTCGATGGCCAGACCCTTCGTCATGTAACGGCCTTCGAGTGGGTGCCGGGCAGTGAGCCGGAGCCAGGCTCGCAGCTGATCAGCTGGTACCGGGTCCTCGGCCAGACCAATGCGCGCCTGCACCAGCACAGCCTGTGCTGGCCTCAGCCCCAAGGCTTTACGCGCAAGGTCTGGAACTTCGACACCATCATTGGCGAACAGGCGTACTGGGGCGATTGGCGCAATGCGTTGGGACTGACCGCGGAAGGGCGCGAGGTACTCGAGCGCACCCAGGCGCTGTTGCGCGGGCAGACTGAAGCTTACGGCATGGCGCCGGAGCGGTTTGGGCTGGTGCACTGCGACATGCGCCTGGCCAACCTGCTGGTGGATGGTGAGCGGCTCACGGTGATCGATTTCGACGACTGTGGCTTTAGCTGGTTTGTTTACGACTTTGCCGCCTGCCTCAGCTTTCTCGAGGAAGACCCGCGGGTGGGCGAGTTTCTCGCTGCCTGGCTCGAAGGCTATCGCAGCGTGGCGCCGCTCTCCGAGGAGGACGAGCGAGCCATTCCGATGTTTCTCATGTTGCGCCGCATGCAGCTGACCGCCTGGGTCGCCAGCCATGCGGAAACGCCTACCGCGCAGTCCATGGGCGAGGACTACACCCGGGGCACGGTGGCCCTGGCTCAACGCTATCTTGACACCCACAGCGGGGACATCCCATGACCGAACCCAAACAAATCCTTGCCCTAAACCGCTTCGACGCTGGCCGCGCCAGCGCGCTGGGCGGCCGGCTGGGTACGCTGGTTGAGAAGCGCCGGCGCTGTTTTGGCGCCTCCTCGGTGCTGTTCTACGAGCAGCCTTTGGAGATCGCCCGAGCCGAGGGGGTGTTCATGTACGACACCGCGGGCAGGCCCTATCTGGATGTTTACAACAATGTCCCGGTGCTCGGGCATTGCCATCCGGCGGTGGTGGAGGCCATCAGCGAGCAGGCCGCCCGGCTGAATACCAACACGCGCTATCTCTACGAGAACCTGACGGACTACGCCGAAACCCTGCTCGGTACCTTTCCCCCGTCGCTATCGAACCTGCTGCTGACCTGCACCGGCAGCGAGGCCAACGACATCGCCATGCGCATCGCCCGCTCTGCGACAGGCGGCAGCGGTTTCGTGGTGACCGAGACGGCCTACCACGGCAACACTAGCGCGGTGATGGAAATTTCCCCCTCGTCTTACCGCAAGGGGCGCGAGCTGCCGCCACATATCCGCACTATTCCGGCACCAGACAGCTTCCGCCTGGCGCCGGGGGAGAAAGTTGGCGAGGTATTCGCTTCGCATCTGGAGCAGGCCATTGCCGACCTCCAGCGCAATGACATCCGCTTTGCCGGATTGGTGGTCGACACCATCTTTTCCAGCGATGGCGTGTTTGCCGATCCACCGGGCTTTCTGGTCAAGGCGGTGGAGGCGGTGCATCGCGCCGGCGGGCTGTTCATCGCCGACGAGGTGCAGCCGGGCTTCGGCCGGACCGGCCAGGGGCACTGGTGCTTCCAGCGCCACGGCGTCGATCCGGATGTGGTGACCCTCGGCAAGCCCATGGGAAACGGCTTTCCCATGGGCGGCGTGGTGACCCGGCCGGAGCTGCTCGACGGCTTTTGCGCCGAGACAGGCTACTTCAACACGTTCGCCGGCAACCCGGTGGCGGCGGCGGCCGGCCAGGCGGTGCTGGACACCCTGGAACGGGAGGGGCTTATCGCCAATGCCGACAGGGTCGGCCGCTACTTGCGCGACGGCCTGAAGCAGATGGGGCTGAGCGATGCGCGGATTGGCGACGTGCGTGGGGCCGGGCTGTTCATCGGCCTGGAGTTCGTCAGCAAAAACGCCACGCCGGATGCCGCCCTGGCGGGGTTCGTCATCAATGCGATGAAGGAGCGGGGCGTGTTGATCGGTGCCGCCGGCGCCTATGGCAACGTACTGAAGATCCGCCCGGCGCTATGCTTCAGCGAGGCCAATGCCGATCAGTTCCTGACCACCCTGCAGGAGGTGCTGCGCCAGGGGTGACCCGGGCCAGCGGGCTCCTGGGGGACGGTCTTGGCCGTGAACCGGAATCCGGCTCCGACTGTGGAGTCCAGGGCATGAAAAAGGCGGACCGGGTCCGCCGTTTTCAGTTTCAACTGCCTCGTTTCACCCCAGCGCCTCGGAGGATTCCGGCAGGACTTGGCCGCCGTCGACGACAATGGTCTGCCCGGTGATAAATCCGGCCTCGCGGCTGGCGAAAAAGAGCACGGCGTTGGCGATGTCCTCGACCTTGCCCAGCCGGCCGGAGGGGATCGAGGCGGCCATTTTTGCAGCGTATTCCTCGCCCATGCCTTCCAGCCCCTCGGTGGCGATGTTGCCCGGCATCACCGCGTTGACGGTGATGCCGGCGCGGGCCAGTTCGATCGCCGCGGTGCGCATGAAGCCCAGCTGGCCGGCCTTGCTGGCGCCGTAGTGGGACCAGCCTGGGAAGCCGGTGATCGGTCCGGTGATCGAGGAGGTGAGGATGATCCTGCCGAAGCCCTGCTTTTCCATCACCGGTGTGACCGCGCGGGTGCAGAGAAAGGCGCTGCGCAGGTTGGTGTGGATCACATGGTCGAAATCCTCTACCGTCATCTCGGCAATGCGGGCCGAGGGGAAGATCCCGGCGTTGGCGGCCAGCACGTCCACCGATCCGTAGCGCTCGACGGCCGTATCGACCATCGCCTGGCAGTCGGCCTGCTGGCTGACGTCAGCGGCGAAGCCCGAGGCCTGCGGGCCAATTTCCTCGGCCACCTTGCGGGCGTCGCCCAGCGAGCGTGACACCACCAGCACATTCAGCCCGGCCTCGCCGAAGCGACGGGCGATGCCGCGGCCGATGCCCCGGCTAGCGCCCGTGACGATTACCGTCTTTTTTTGTAGTGATTCAAACATTTCTATCTCCTGTTAAGGACGGCCTGCAACGCCTCCTGTGGTCCAATTTGCAATATGCGGACCAGGCATTCACCTTCTAAAAATGGGTTATACAGCCGAGGTTAGCCCAGCGGGAGGGCGCTGAGCCTCCCATTTTGGGGCGCCTCGCATCATGTTGGTGCTTGCCAAAAAAATGTTGAACTCGCCTCGTATCTGGTTTTTACTCGCCCTCGTTTCTTTCACTTCAAGACAGGCGAGGACGAATCATGAAGGGCGTATCGAGAAGGGAACTGTTGAAGCTGATGGGGATGGGCGCCGGTGCGGCAGCCCTCGGTGGCGGCTCGTTGCTGATGAGCTCCAGCGCCTTTGCTGCGCGGGAGAAGGAGCTGAACATCCTTTGCTGGGAGGGTTACAACTCGGCACAGGTGCTCGATCCGTTCCGCCGTTCGACCGGTGCCAATGTGCGCGCCGAGTCCCTGACCAACGACCCGACCATGATCAACCGGCTGCGCGCCGGCGAGACCAACGTCTGGGACCTGATCAACGTGAACAACCCCTGGGCGCGCAAGGTGATGTTGCCCGAGGGCCTGATCAAGCCGCTGCCGCGGGCCGAGTTCGAGCCCTATTTCGAGGACATGCTGCCCCAGTTCAAGCCGCCGTATCAGTGGGCGATGAGCGCCGACGGCAACGAGCTGCTGGGTATGGCACAGCGTTTCGGTCCGTTCAACTACGTGGTCAATACCGACCGGATCAGCCGCGCGACGGCCGAGGACACCGGCTGGGACCTGTTCAACGATAAGGCCCTGAGCGGCAAGTACGGCATCCAGGAGTCGGATGACTGGAACGTCTTCGACATATTCCTGGTGGCCGGGATCAACCCCTTCATCGAGCACACGCCGGCGCAGATGGCGAAGTTCCAGGAAACCGCCAATGCGGTATTCAAGGGCGCGAAGATGATCGGCGACGCTTCCAGCCTCAATCAGGCAATGATCTCCGGCGAAATCGACTTGTACATGACCGGCGGCACCTACAGCTGCTCGCCGGCGCGGGCCGACGGCTTCCCGGAAATCCGCGGCATCACCCCTCTGCGCGGTCCGGTGGATGGCAAGGGGGGCGTGTCCTGGGTGGAGATCACCTCGCTGGTGAACAACCCCAACCTCTCTCCGCTGGCCAACGACTTCCTCAAGTACGTGCAGGAGCCGGAGATCGCCCATCGCGTGGCTTTCGCCGAGGGCACCTTCAACCCGGTCAGCCAGATGGGCAATCCAGAGTGCTTCAAGCTGTTCACCAAGGACGAGCTCGCCGCTATCCAGTGGGACAGCCTGGGGGAGGAAATGGAGCGCTGCGTGGCCTACGACATCGTGCCGGAGTTCGACCAGGCTCTGGAAATGATCTCCGCGGCAAAGCGGATGCGTTGATATGGTTCGGTCAGGGCAGGCATCAATGAACAGCTCGACAATCGACAACGTCGCGAAACAGCCACTACCGGTGCTGCAACTGGTGGATGTGCAGAAGAAGTTCGGTGATTTCACGGCGGTGAAGAACATCTCGCTGGATGTACTGGAAGGTGAGTTCCTGACGATCGTCGGGCCGTCCGGTTCCGGCAAGACCACGATGCTGCGTATGCTGGCGGGCATGGAGGCCCCCAGCAGCGGCAACATCACCCTGCGCGGGGAGGCGATCAACAACCTGCCCGCTCAGCGCCGGCCTACTTGTCTGGTGTTCCAGTCCCTTGCGCTGTTTCCCCACAAGACGGTGGGGGAAAACATCGAGTTTCCATTGAAGGTGAAGAAGGTGCCGAAGGCTGAGCGCAGGGCCCGGGCGCTGGGACTGCTGCGGATGCTGCGGCTGCCGGAGAACTACTACGACAAGAACGTCATGAAGTGCTCCGGCGGCGAGCGTCAGCGGGTGGCGCTGGCCCGCGCCTTCGCCTACGACCCGGACGTACTGCTGTTCGATGAGCCGCTCTCGGCGCTGGACTACAAGCTGAAGAAGGTGCTGGAGAAGGAGCTGAAGGATCTGCACCGGGAAAGCGGTAAGACCTTCATCTACATCACCCACTCGCTGGAAGAGGCGATGGTGATGTCCGATCGCATCGCCGTGATGCGATCGGGGCAGATCATTCAGGTAGGGTCGCCGGAGGAGATCTACGCGCACCCGGCCGACGAGTTCGTCGCCGAATTCTTTGGCGAGGTCAACAAATTCCCGGTCAGCCTGGTAGCCGGGCGGGGCTGGTACAGCGCCGGCCTCGACCGTCCGCTCCGCCTCGACCTGCCGGCCGAGCTGCAGGGCGCGACGGCCGCCACCGTGGTGGTGCGCCCGGAATACATGCAGTTCGCCGGTTCGGAGGACGAATTCGACAACGTCATCCGCGGCACGGTGTTCAACGAGTACTCGCTCGGCTCGCGCATGCAATACCAGATCCGCTGCGGCGACCGCAGCGTGCTGCTGGAAAATCCGCGCACCTTTACCCGCGACCGGGCCCGTGACGAGCAGGTGCTCATCGGCTGGAACGCGGCGAACGCCATCATTGCAGGAGCCTGACCATGGATGCTGTTTCGGGGCGCGGCCTATCCACCGGCGCCCGCTACGCCAGTCCGCTGGTGATCTTTCTGCTGCTGGGCTTTCTCGCCCCGCTGGTGACAGTGGTGGCCTTCGCCTTCGCCGAGCCGAAAAGCTTCGAGGTGTTCCGCACCTTCACCTTGGATAACTTCGCCGCCGTGCTGAATCCGTCCAACACGGTGTGGCGCTCGTTCGTCTGGTCGCTGGTGCTGGCCGCGCTCTGCGTGGCGATGCTAGCGGTCATCGCCTATCCCATCGCCTACGGGCTCAACCGGGTGTTTGGCCGCTTCGCCCCGCTGATCAGCGTGCTGTTCGTGTTCCCTCTGTTCGTCTCGGAGAACGTGCGGCTCTACGGCTGGGTGCAGTTCTTCATTAAGAACGGCGTGCTCGACGGCGTGCTTAAGGCGTTCGATCTGGGCCGCGCGCCCGATGTGCTCTACAGCCCGGGACTGACTTTGTTCGGCATGGTCTATGTGTACCTGCCCTTCATGCTGTTCCCCATCACCCTAGGGCTGGCCATGGTGCCGCGGGATCTGGTGGATGCGGCGAAGGATTTGGGCGCCGGCCGGCTGATGGTCTGGCGCGAGGTCGAGCTGCCGCTGGCGATGCCGGGCATCCTCATCGGTATGTTGCTGACCTTCGTGCTCGCCGTGGGCGCGGTGGCAGAGGCAAGGATTCTCGGCGGGCAGTCGGTGATCACTGTGGTTCACGACATCGAGGTGGCCTTCACCTACGCGCAGAACTGGCCGCTAGGCGCCGCGCTGGCGGTACTGCTGGTGCTGATTATCGGCAGTCTGACGCTCTTCGTGCTGACGCGCCTGGACCTTGATCGAGTGTTAGGGAAACGTTGAGATGAGAAATCAGGCACAAATCCGTTCCGACTTTCTGGTGTGCTGCTGGACGGGCTTCGTACTCGTGGCCATCTACTTGCCGATCATCTGCAGTGCGCTGGCCGGGCTGTCGATGAGTCGCTACTTCCTGTTCCCGGTACGGGAATACTCGCTGAGCTGGTGGCAGCGCACGGTCGATTCGTTTGAGGTGCAGATCCTCGTGCACAACTCGCTGAAGATCGCCCTGCTAGTGACGCTGATTTCGGTAGTGCTGGCCTTCTTCGGCGCGCTGGCCTTCGCCCGCTACGACTGGAAGGGCCGCAAGCTGTACCAGAAGCTGCTGCTGCTGCCGATCTTCTTTCCGCAGACTGTGCTGGGCCTGGCCCTGCTGCTGTGGATGAACGCGCTGGGCCTCAGTCCGAGCTGGAAGACCGCGGTGATCGCCCATCTAGTGTGGATCGTGCCGGTGGTGACCTTGGTCATCGCCATCCAGGTCTACAACTATGACCCGAGCCTGGAGGAGGCTGCCAGCGATCTGGGCGCCGGCAAGCTGTTCATATTCCGCGAAATCACCCTGCCGCTGCTGTGGCCGGGGATCTGGTCGGGGGCACTGTTCGCCTTCCTGCTGTCCTGGGGTAACTTCCCGCTGTCGCTGTACACCTCCGGGGCCGACTCGACCGTGCCCAAGTGGTTGTACTCGAAGATGGTCGCCGGTTATACCCCGATGGTGCCTGCGCTAGGCACTATGAGCACCCTGGCTGCGGCGGCGCTATTGCTGCTGGGCGGGGTAATCATCACGACGCTTCGCCGACGAAAGTAGAGATCGCCTTTGGCTTTATCGGCGCAAATGGGCTGCGGAAGCATTGGTGCAGTCTTGAACCTACCTCAAACTTGGCGCGCCGGCTTCACCGGGGCGCAGGCGCAGTATTCTGACTGATTCGGCACGTTTATCGGCGCATCATTGGCCGGTCTTGGCCGGTTAGCGACGGCCTGACTTCGACCGTCGCAATATATGGTCAGACTTCGGTCTGCTCCGCCATTTCCAGAGCGTCATCGACCTCAATCCCAAGATATCGAACGGTGCTCTCCAGCTTCGTATGGCCGAGCAGAAGTTGAACCGCCCGTAGGTTCTTCGTCCTGCGATAGATCAGCGATGCCTTCGTACGTCTCATTGTGTGAGTGCCATACATGGCTGGATCAAGGCCAATGGCTTTTACCCAGCCTTTGACGATACGAGCATATTGACGAGTGGATAGATGATCTGAGGTATGCAGCCTGCTCGGGAAAAGGCAGTCCTGGCTACGGAGTTGTGCTTGGTGTATCCAGGCTGCGAGAGCAGACCGTGTTTGCTCAGTAATCTCGAACTGCACTGGTCGCTTCGTTTTCTGCTGCATAACCATTGCTCGTGATGACACATGCTCGCCATGAGCAACGTCGCACACACGGAGCTTGGTTAAGTCGCAGGCTCGAAGCTTGCTGTCGATGGCCAGATCGAACAGAGCCAGATCCCGGGTTCGTTCTGCAATTTGAAGCCTTACTCGGATGGCCCAGATATCTCTCTGTCGGAGCGGGGTTTTCTGCCCGACCAATTTTCCTTTGTTCCAGGGCTGACGGCTGCAGGTAGCAATGATGTCCATGGCAAGTCCTCCACGTGTGGAAGGACAAGCATGGCTAGCCAGAGCAGTGGCCGCTAACCGGCCAAAGGCAGCCACAAGTTGACTACTTCGCAAGGCAAGGGCGTATGCTCATGTAGCCCCCGCCGCTACGAGGCCAAAGAATGTCCACACAACTAGGGGCGATTCATGGATCCGACGAAATTTACCCTCAGACGCAGCGCGTTCTCGCCCGGAAACGCCATTTTCATCATCGACTGTTTAAGCGAGCGGGATCTGTAAACCGGTCTCTCTCGACTGAGAGAACTGCACGATTTGCTTCTCGCGCGCGATCCTGAGCGATTTGAATACAACAAGAATTTCGCCCATCGATTCGAGGCGGGCTCTGCAACCAAATTTGCAGAATGCTTCGAGGAAATCACAGGCGCGTGTGAGCTTGGCATTCGACCAATCATATTCATTGATGCTCACGGCCACTCCGAGAAGGGTCTTGGAACGCCGTCCGGGGAGTTTATTGGCTGGGATGAGTTGTTGGACAGCTTGGATAGCGTCACTCAGCGGACAGGGGGTGAGCTGACAGTTATTGTCGCTGCCTGCCATTCGATGAAAGCCGTAGAAAATCTGAGCCTTCAGAAGCGCCTTCCTTTTGCCTTTTACTATGGATATTCATCAGAGGTAAAAGCCGGAGTAGTAGATAAAGAAACGGAGGTGATTTACGAGAGTCTCTTTAATGATGGGGGGCGAGCCGTGCTAAATGCGACGAGCCTCCAGCTTAAGTCTTTCTCTGAATACGACCACGTTACGGATGTGCTGGCAGTCACATTGCTTAGCGCCAAGGCCCCCGGCGTTTTAGCCAAAATGCTTCCACAGTTGTCGCGCGCCAAGCTGCGAGCGTCTGCTGATGAGACAGTCGTAAAAAAAGGGATTCCTTTGTCTGGGTCACGCGTGAAGGTGAACCATATGCTCAGTTCAGGACAGCTAGCCATCAAGATGGTCGAGCAATTGATGCACGATACCCCGCGTCGAGAAAGGGTTATCCAAGACATCCAGGCATACATACAGGGTGCTCCAACGCCTGCTCTCTGAGGATGCTTCGGCGAATGGAGATTCCGAATAGTGCCGGAATATTTTTGGCGCTATCGCGAAGCTGCTTCTGTAATGCCTTCTCGGACTCCAGAAGCCACGCTTCAGCTCCCTGTACAGTGTTGAGCTGCCTCCATAGTGTGACCGCTTCTGGCCGGTAGTTACCGTTGTGAAACACGGCTTTCGGCCGATTCTGTTGAAAAAGTCCCCTCGCGTTTTTTGCCCATAAAAGAGCGCGAGCGACGTTGAAATCTGGTGCGCTCAGAAGACAGAGCTGCCTTAGTTTTTACGTAGCAATGCCGAAATCGAGCGTTTTTTGAGCTACTGATAAGCAGCTCTCTCAGAAGCCGACTTTTTCAACAGAATCGGCCAGTAGCAGCCGCTCAATTGTGTCTATAGAACCTTTAGCGATTCAGTTACCAAACCAAAACTTTCAGGCAAGGCCTGCAGAGATTGTCTTGGGGCTAAGAAAACAACATATACCTCAGACCAAACTTGACTTTCTGTTTATCTCACTCCACCCACCTTGGCAAATCATGAGATAATATCGCTCTTCCACCCTATAAAATCGATAAAAAACCCTGATGCGACGGGTTGCTTTTTCTATTTTCAAATTTTGATAGCCGGGCTTGTAAATGAAAATCCTCGAACCACAGATCGACAAGCTGTTTGATGACAACCCAATTCTTCGACAACCTTTTCTCCATGTTTACAATCATTTCTGCCAGGTTGCCACCTTCCAATTCATTCAAGAAAAGCAAGCACCTCATAGCTTCGCAATTCCGTATACATTTGTATTTGAGCGCATGAACGACTTTAGTCCTCAAAGCCCTGAATCATGCGATGATTTTTTGCGCAAGCTAAACCCTGATGACTTTAAAAATTTATTCGCTTGCGCAAACCTCAATATAGTCATCCCATTTATTCGTAGCAAAATATATAGATTCACTCGCGAAAGCAGCGAAAAGTCAACGATCGACTACGCTGATGAAATTACACTCAAACATGAAATCAATGACATCATTGTAACGCATTTATCTCTACCAGTTATTTCAAACCAAGCTCACGATTCTAGACCTTGGCTCAAGAGCGTTGTTAATCGGCTAAAAACCAACAAGCCCGTAAATCCCACATTTTATTTTGATTACATTTCCGAGCAGTACAAAGCATCTGAAAATGCATTCATTGAAGCAGATATTATTCCACCTGATTTCTATACGCAGATTGGATTTTCTTCTGCCGATGCCTTTAAAAAAATCAGGAATGCTTTTATCTGCATAGGGCAAATCTATAATGACATCACGTTCATAGTTTACAAATACCTGGAAGTCAATGAACTTAAAGACTCAGGGGATGGAGATCATCATTTACAAGGCCTTGGCATGGCCAGGCTGGGTGCCGCCGAGCTGAAATTTCTAGTTCAAAAGCTCACCGGGGTGGCTGAGTCAGACTACGATAAATTTTCTGAGTTTTTCTTCTGCGGCGAGGGAAAAAATGGCAGCCTAAGCTTAAAATTCATGCCGCCATTCTGGAGCATTTCGGATGACGTATACTTCTGCCCGGCCTTAGTTCCAACCCTACTGGGCACGAGAAATCTTTTGATCTCCATACTAATAGATGATGATAAAAATACTAAATACAACTATGACGGATTGATATCTCACTTTTTCGAACCTGAACTCTTGAGAAGGGCTCAAAGGCATTTCGAAAGCAATGGCTTTTATACTTATTTAGAATGTGACTTTACTGGGGGCGAGATTGATTTATTGGTTTTTTGCAATAAATCCAATACCGTGATGACCGTCCAGGCAAAAGCCACTTTATACCCTGAGTCAGCTCGCATGGTGCGACGTTTGGACGATAGAATTCGGGAAGCAGTTGAGCAGACCAAACGATTTGATAAACTCGAACCCAAAGAGAAAACTAGTTTATTCAAAAAATCTTTTCCCAGCTTGGATGATTCGGCGCAAATCAATCATATTCGCGCAGTTTTAACAAATTCCAGTTTCGGAAGCACTTTTAGCTGGCAATTACTAGAAAGCAACAAAATAACCCCAATAAACTGCAATCTTCTTAAAAACGTATTGCCTTGCTGCAATGTTTTAACTGAACTACCAGAACAAATTGAAGCATTTATTGCAAAGATAAAATCCGAGATTGAGATCACTGAGGAACAAAAAGTTTTCAGCCTCCCTGGCCATACGATTTATCAACGACACGTTGAAACACATCGCATGAAGAACCTTTACGACGCCAAGTATTGGGGCGAGTGAATAGCCCCCAGTTTCATAGATGCTTTCGAGCCTCAGCGAAACCGGCCCAGCCTTGGCGTGACCAGCAGTTTCTGGCCGGTTTCGGCCTGTCGCCACCGGCAGCTATGGATTAAATCCGGCCCGTCGTGACTGGCAACAGCCGAACCATCGTGGACCACTGAGACCTAGATGAGTGGAAGCTTCGAATCGTCACCGCAATCAGCTACTGCCGTTTTGTTGTAATCAAAGGGGAGACTTCTTCTTTCTATGCAGAGACTTTTCTGACTGAGTGGTGGTGGCCGTCCGCCACGCTCCGGGCGACTATCCAGCCGGCAAACAGGGCGATGTGTTCGCGGTCGAGTTCAGGGTAGCGCGCATGTCCTGCCTTGGCCTGAGCGACGGTCCGGTGTTCCAGTACAAAGAGCCTTTTCGTTCCAGGTCGCGACCGATGATCAGGCTGAGACGGACCACTTGTGAACACGATCATTAACAATGGGGCCAGGTGAGCGCGTATGGCTGGTACAGGGACGAGTGGGTGTTTCGTGGTAGATCTCCCTGCATATTCTGACGGCTGCAATACCCAGCCCTGATCGAGCGGCAACAACGCGTTCGTTCGAGGCCATTGATGGCATGACGAAGATCGACTTTGCCGCGATCGAGGCTGCGCTGAAGGCTTGATCTTCAACGTCTGAATCCAGCCCCAATGACTGAGCCTGCCTGACACCACATGCGATTCTGAGGCTGCTGCGGCCCCTCCGCGTGACTCGCAGAGTTCCGTGCTGTGATCCACCTCTGCTGCGACTCGGTCAAGCTAAATGCAATCGTTGGTCAGGAGCTTCTATAAAACGCAGGCATAATCTTGTTATGATATAGCTGGCGTCAAACTCGGCAGATGATACGGCCTTATAGATTTACTTAAGAGTGTATGTCGTATATTAAATACGTGGCCTAAATGCTGTGCTGTGCTTTGCTTCGGATTGTTCCTGTGTCCGATTTTGGTAGTGTCTAACTATCTCAATCCTTCGCAAGTGGTGCGGGATGTTGCAAGGTGGGCGATATTTTTATAGTAAATTGGGTTTGTAAATATTTTAATTGGAAGCTAGTGTTTATGATGATGGGCGAACAAGCATCTCAGATTAATAAAGCTGCGGAACTTCGTCGTAAAAAGCTGCGCGGCAATGTGGGCAAGGCTGTTGTAGATTATGCAATGATCGAAGATGGCGACAAAATTATGGCCTGCGTAAGTGGTGGCAAAGATTCATTCGTTATGCTTGACGCTTTGCTGCACTTGCAGAGAGTTGCGCAAATAAAATTCAGTGTTGTGGCGGTTAATCTTGATCAGAAGCAACCTGGCTTTCCGGAGCATATCTTGCCTGAGTTTTTCGAGGCTAAAGGGATTGATTACTATATAATTGACAAGGATACTTATTCCGTTGTCAAGAGTAAGATCCCGGAGGGTAAGACTACTTGTTCTCTTTGCTCTAGACTCAGAAGGGGCACGCTTTATAGTTTTGCTGAGGAAATTGGGGCTACTAAATTGGCACTCGGTCATCATATGGATGACATGGTTGAAACTTTGTTTCTGAACATGTTCTTCCAGGCGCAAATGAAAGGGATGCCTCCTAAGCTTCTTAGCGATGACAAGAGAAATATAGTTATCCGGCCGCTCGCCTACTGTCGCGAGAAAGATATAGCAAAGGTCGCTGCCGATAGCGCATATCCAATCATTCCGTGCAATCTCTGCGGCTCGCAAGAGAATTTGCAGAGGAAAAAAATCAAGTCGATGATTGCGGAGTGGGATTCGGTAAATCCTGGCTGCGTAGAAAACATCTTTCACAGCTTACAAAACGTAAGTCCATCCCAGTTAGCTGATCGTAGTCTCTTCAATTTTATAGATCTATCCATTGATAGGTCGGATGCCCGACCGCCCTACGAATTCGAAGCAGCCGAGGTTTCATCATCCAGCGTTGAAGGCCGGATTGATGTCGTTCGGATTTTGTAAAGGTTCAAGGTGATTTTTCGGGGGGGGGAGAGGGTGTTTAGAGGCCAAGAAGACGCAAAATTTACTTTTTCGCATTTTTCTGTAAAGCCAGCTTTCTATTTAATTCATTTAAAATCAACAAGTTGCGATTATTCTGATGCTGTCCAGTTATGTTTTCTTAAGCTATAAGGAAAGGACAGCTACACCATGCTCGACGTGCTGCTGCACCTGCAGAAGGTTGCACCGATCAAGTTCGAGATCGTCGCGGTGAACATGGACCAGAAGCAGCCGGGCTTTCCCGAGCACGTGCTGCCGGCCTACCTGAAAGAGCTGGGCGTCGAGTACCACATCGTCGAGAAAGACACCTACTCGGTGGTCAAGGAATTGATTCCCGAAGGCAAAACCACCTGCTCGCTTTGCTCGCGCCTGCGTCGCGGCACGCTGTACACCTTTGCCGACGAAATCGGCGCGACCAAAATGGCCCTCGGTCACCATCGCGATGACATCGTCGAGACCTTCTTCCTCAACATGTTCTTCAACGGCACCCTCAAGGCGATGCCGCCAAAGCTGCGCGCCGACGACGGGCGCAACGTGGTGATCCGTCCGCTGGCCTACTGCAACGAGAAAGACATCCAGGCCTACTCGGACTTCAAGGAATTCCCGATCATCCCGTGCAACCTCTGCGGTTCGCAGGAAAACCTGCAGCGTCAGGTGGTCAAGGAAATGCTTCAGGACTGGGAGCGCAAGACTCCGGGCCGCACTGAAAGCATCTTCCGCAGTCTGCAGAACGTCGTGCCGTCGCAACTGGCCGACCGCAACCTGTTCGACTTCACCAGCCTGAAGATCGACGAGACCGCGGCTTCGCGCTTCGTTAACGTCGTCAATCTGTAAACCCCTTCCCTGTGGGAGCGAGCCCTGTGGTGAGGGGATTTATCCCCGATGGGGCGCGAAGCGCCCCCAGAAAAGCTGGGGCTGCTGCGCAGCCCATCGGGGATAAATCCCCTCACCACAGGGCCTGCCCCCACATGGGGTTTTTCGTTTCATTCAATAGGAGAGGGCATGCGCGATTACAAGTGGCTGCACGAATACTGTCTGAACCGCTTCGGTTCGGCGGCTGAACTGGAAGCCCATCTGCCCGTTCCCAAGCCCCCCGCGCAATTGCGCAAAATCAGCGACGACCGCTACCTCTCGACCATGGCCTTGCGCGTCTTTCGCGCCGGCCTCAAGCACAGCCTGGTGGACGCCAAGTGGCCGGCTTTCGAAGAGGTGTTCTTCAAGTTCGACCCGGAAAAAGTCGTGCTGATGAGCGCCGAACATCTTGAACGCCTGATGCAGGACGCGCGGATCATCCGTCACCTGGGCAAGCTCAAGAGCGTGCCGCGCAATGCGCAGTTCATTCTCGATGTCGAGCAGGAGAAGGGCAGTTTCGGCGCGCTGATCGCCGACTGGCCGGTGACCGATATCGTCGGTCTGTGGACTTACCTGAAAAAACACGGAAGTCAGTTAGGTGGGCTGTCGGCACCGCGCTTCCTGCGCATGGTCGGCAAGGACACCTTCGTGCCGAGCTATGACGTGGTCGCGGCGCTGAATGCGCAGAAGATCGTCGACAAGGTGCCGACCAGCCTGCGTGATCTGGCGATTGTGCAGAACGCGTTCAATCAGTGGCATGAACAGAGTGGCGGGCGGCCGATGAGCCAGATTTCGATGATGCTGGCGTACACCGTCAATCATTGAATCGCTAAAAGATCGCAGCCTTCGGCAGCACCTGCATTTGGAATGCGTTCCCCCTGTAGGAGCTGCCGAAGGCTGCGATCTTTTTCATCAGGCTAAGGAAATCTCGCCCTCGCCAGCCAGCTTGCGATTCAACTGATACCGCCACCGCACATACAGCAGCGCCGAGCAGAACAGCGCCAGGCTCGCGACCATCTCCAGCACGCCAAACAGCTGCCGGTTCGGGTCATAGGCCGCCAGTGCGCCTTTGATGAAATACAGATTCACCACAAAGCACATCCACGAGTGCGCACGTGCGTTGCCCATCAGCATCCCCGGCGCGAGGATCAGCCACGGGATCAGCTCGACCAGCAGAATCACCCACGGTCGGGCGCCATGCAGGTCGGCAAACACCAGGTAGTAAACGGCGAGCAGCCCGGCGAGGCCGAAGAAGCACAGCAGGCTGACGACCCGCATCGCCTTGACGCGGGGTTCGAGCCACTCGACAGAGGGCAGGACTTTCGGCTTCTTCGCCACCCTCAGCCCTCCAGTTTTTGCGCAGTCTTGGCCAGACGCAGGCCGAGGGCACGGCACAGCGCCATCTCGTGCGGATCCAGACCTTTTTTGCCATCGGCCCCGGCGTGATGACTGGCGCCATACGGCGTACCGCCGCCCTGGGTTTCCAGCAGCGCCGACTCGCTGTACGGCAGGCCGGTGATCAGCATGCCGTGGTGCAACAACGGCAGCATCATCGACAACAAAGTGGTTTCCTGGCCGCCGTGCAGGCTGGCGGTGGAGGTGAACACGCCAGCGGGTTTGCCGACCAGTGCACCGGTCAGCCACAGATTGCTGGTGCCATCGAGGAAATACTTCAGCGGTGCGGCCATGTTGCCGAAGCGCGTCGGGCTGCCCAGCGCCAGACCCGCGCAATTCTTCAGGTCATCGAGCGTGGCATACAACGCGCCTTCATCCGGGATGTCCGGCAACACGGCTTCGCATTCGGTGGAAATGGCTGGCACCGTACGCAAGCGCGCTTCGAGACCCGCCTGTTCGACACCGCGCGCAATCTGCCGCGCCATCTCATTGGTCGCGCCGTTGCGGCTGTAATACAGCACCAGAATATAGGGCGCGCTCACGGCAACAGCTCCAGCACATTTTCCGGCGGACGACCGATCACGGCCTTGTTGCCGACTTCAAGAATTGGCCGCTCCATCAGTTTTGGGTGCTGGGCGATGGCGTCGATCAATTGCGCTTCGCTGAGGCTTTCGTCAGCCAGCTGAAGCATTTTGTATTCATCTTCTCCGGTGCGCAGCAACTGACGCGCGCTGATCCCGAGCTTGCCGAGCAGTGCCTTGATTTGCACCGCATTCAGCGGGGTTTCGAGGTAACGCACCACGTTCGGGGTCAGGCCACGGGCCTCAAGAAGTTCCAGCGCGCCGCGGGATTTCGAGCAGCGCGGATTGTGATAAAGCGTCAGATCGGTCATGGCAGGTCGCTTCTGGCGTAAAGTGGCGGCTATTCTAACTGTGCAGCGCGCAATCCAGAACCTTCAGAGGCAACGGGTCGCAGGCGCCTTCAATTTTTGACCAGGGAACATGACATGACACGGCGATTGGCAGCGGCATTGACGATAATCGGGGCGTTGATGCTGGGGGGCTGCGGCAACGACTACGGCATTGACCAGAGTGGTCAGAAAGTGGCGTCCGAGCGCCTGGACAAGCAATGGGTAGTGCTCAACTACTGGGCCGAATGGTGTGGCCCGTGCCGCACTGAAATCCCGGAGCTCAATCATTTGGCGGACGAACTCAAGAGCAAGAATGTCGGTGTGTTCGGGGTGAACTTCGACAACGTCCAGGGTGAAGACCTGAAGAGCGCCAGCGAGAAACTCGGCATCAAATTCACCGTGCTGG
Organism: Pseudomonas sp. Y5-11; assembly: GCF_022368695.1. NCBI lineage: Bacteria > Pseudomonadati > Pseudomonadota > Gammaproteobacteria > Pseudomonadales > Pseudomonadaceae > Pseudomonas > Pseudomonas sp. Y5-11. The sequence continues at coordinate 5,452,044 of NZ_CP058974.1, read as the reverse complement.
CGCAGGATCCGGCCGACCTGTTCGACCTGCCGCGCAGTGAGGCCTTGCCGGTGACCTACATCATCGACAACAAGGGCAAGGTGCGTGAGCAGTTGATGGGTGAGCAGACGGCGGCGGGGGTGATGGCGAAGCTGGAGGCGTTGCAGGCGACAAAGTAGGGCAAGTGAGGTTTTGTGGTGAGGGGATTTAGCGAAACGTCGCACCGCCCCGATGGGCTGCGCAGCAGCCCTGAAACCCGAGAGCTCGGTTTACCCTGACCCTCCGAAGGGGGGGCGCTCCGCGCCCCATCGGGGATAAATCCCCTCACCACAGGGTAGTCTCAGCAGCAGGAGGGGGTTAACCCTCTTCCAGCCACCAACGCAACGGCTTGCCTTGCGCCGGCCAGAAGCGCATCTGCTCGATCGGTGAGATGTCCCAGCGCTCAACGCCTTGCAGGGCCTGCAGGAAGCGTTGTTCCTGCTCCATCAGCGCCGGGGCGCAGAGTTTGCGGGTCTTGCCGATCGGGCCGAAGCTCAGCTTGTCGCCTTCGAGGGTGTACGGCGCGAACCAGTGGTTGCAGCCGCCGTTGCCGTAAGCACGACCATCGTCGCCGAGGGTCACGGTCAGGTGGCTGTAATCCATCAAGGGCCGCTCGCCGATCCACTCCAGAATGTAGCTGCGGTTCTGCTGCAATTGCACAGGCTCTGCGGCGCAGCCCACCAGACCGGCACCGACCAACAGCGGCAGGGCGAGGCGTTTCATCACGCAGGCTCCTGGCATTTCGGGCACAAGTGCTTGTCGCCAACGGCTTTCCAGCCCAGCTCGGCGATGCGTGCGGTGGCGGCCGGCTTCTCGGCGCTCTTGCCCAGCTTGGCGTCCACGGCGAACTCGAAGTTCAGCTCTTTGGCGCAGCTGTCGCAGTTGACCTGCCAGGTGTGGATCGCCAGTTCGCCGAATACCGGGCCGGTGGTCATCGCGGTCCATTGGCCCGGCGGATTGATCAGGTGGCGCACGGTGTCGACGGTCAGGCGCATGGACAAGTCCTTGCTGCCTTTGAGCGTGACCAACAGGACATCACCGTTGCGGATCGAGCCACCATTGCCGGTGACCTGATAGCGGCCCGGTACGAGGGCGCGGCATTCGGTGAGGGTGTGTTGCGGGTTCATCAGGGTGTAGCGGAAATCGTGTTCGACCATGGGTCCTCCAAATCTGCGCGACATGCTAGCACGGGCTTGATTGCAGGATGGCGTACGCGTGCGACCTTCGATCCGGTTCAAATCGGCTGGCGCTCATGGCAAACTGCCGCCCTTCAATCTGAGGGAACGGAACATGGCGCTGATCGAATGTTATGAATGCAAGCGGAGCATCAGCTCCGAAGCCAAGGCGTGCATTCATTGTGGCGCTCCGATGGCGGAGCAGCATGACCACAACCCGCCGCAGGCGACGGCAGCCGCGACGATTTCATTCGGCAGCCTGCCGCGCAACAAATCCGTGCCCGACGCCTTTGTTCCGCCGCCAGCTCCGGAGCCGGCGCCGAAAGTGACACCGGCCGCTGTCGGCCGGCGCCGTCGGCAGCCCGAGCCCGCGCCGCAGCCTCAGGCCAACGCTGATGGTTCGCGTCCGGTGGAAGGCTGGTTGAAGATCATGGTGTTTCTGTTGCCGATGGTCTTTGTCTGGTTCCTGCTGCGCAACGGCCACTCGATGAAACAGCGCTTTTTCGGGTTCGGCTGGCTGGCGTTGCTGATCCTCGCTTCTTCGCTGTCGCCGAAATAAACCGGCAAGCCTTCAGCCTTCAACCTTCAACCTTCAACCTTCGACCTGGTTCTGCGGCGTGCCTGCGGCCCAGGTCGCGATGTTGTGCAGGGTGGTCGCGGCAATCGCACCCAAGGCTTCATGGGTCAGGAACGCCTGATGCGCAGTGATGATCACGTTCGGAAACGTCAGTAACCGCGCCAGCACGTCGTCCTGCAGCGGCAAGTCGCTGCGATCCTCAAAAAACAGCTGCGCCTCTTCCTCATACACATCCAGTCCCAGATAGCCCAATTGGCCGTCCTTCAGTGCATCGATCAACGCCGGTGTGTCCACCAGGCCGCCGCGCCCGGTGTTGATCAGCATCGCCCCCGGTTGCAGATGGGCCAGTGACTCACGGTTGATCAAGTGTTTGCTTTGCGCATTGAGCGGGCAATGCAGGCTGATGATCCGCGACTGTGCGAGCAGCTCCGGCAGGCTCAGATACTGCGCGCCCAAAGCCACAACCTCCGGATTTGGATACGGATCGTAGGCCAGCAACTGACAACCGAAACCGTGCATGATTTTCGCGAACGTCGCGCCGATCTGCCCGGTGCCAACGATGCCGACCGTTTTGCCCACCAGATCGAAACCGGTCAGGCCGTGCAGGGTGAAATCGCCTTCGCGGGTGCGGTTGTAGGCGCGGTGCAGGCGCCGGTTGAGCGCCAGAATCAGCGCCACCGCATGTTCGGCCACCGCATGTGGCGAATAGGCCGGCACCCGTACCACGGCCAACCCGAGGCGTTTCGCCGCGAGCAGATCGACATGGTTGTAGCCCGCCGAACGCAGGGCGATCAGGCGCGTGCCCCCGGCCGCCAGACGCTCCAGCACTGGCGCACTGAGATCGTCATTGATGAAGGCGCAGACCACCTCGTGGTGCTCGGCCAGGGCGGCGGTGTCGAGACTGAGCCGGGCCTGCTGAAAGTGCAGTTCTATCCCGCCCGGGCAATCGACGGCGAGGAAACTGTCGCGGTCGTAGGTCTGGCTGCTGAAAACGAGCGTGCGCATGTATTCCTCCTGGAGCGGGGTGGCGAGTCAATGTTGACCACCCCCACTTTATCGGCGGTTGCCACCGCCGGTATTGCCATGGGTCAGGCGCTGATTCTGGCCTGGGTCGCGAGGCGATTGATCGCCCGCTCCAATTCCTCCAACGCCGCCGGTGCTTTCGGATCGCCCTGTTTGAGCAGGGTTTCACTGCGCTGGCAGGCCGCGCGCAATTGCGGTACGCCACAATACCGAGTCGCGCCGTGCAAGCGATGCACACGCTCGATCAGTGCATTCTGATCGCGGGCTTCACTGGCGGCGCGAATCGCTTCGCGGTCGGCTTCCAGCGAGGCGAGCAGCATCGCCAGCATGTCCGCCGCCAGATCGGCCTTGCCAGCGGCCAGGCGCAAGCCTTCTTCGTGGTCGATCACGGGCAGTTCGTTGCTGCCCGTCGCACTCTCGCTGGCGCGCTCCGCGCCTTGATTGCGCAAGGCCAGCCCCGTCCATTTCAGCACCACTTGCGCCAGTTGCCGCTCGCTGATCGGTTTGGTCAGGTAGTCGTCCATGCCGCTTTGCAGCAAGGCGCGTTTTTCGTTGGCCATGGCGTGGGCGGTGAGGGCGACGATCGGCAGCGGTGTGCAATGCCGTTCGCTTTCCCACTGGCGGATGGTTTCGGTGGTCTGGCGTCCGTCCATGCCCGGCATCTGCACGTCCATCAGCACCAGATCGAAGGATTCGCTCTGCACTGCCTTGACCGCCGCATAGCCGCTTTCCACGGCCAGCACCTTGGCGCCCATGTCTTCGAGCAGGGTCTGCACCAGCAACAGGTTGGCCGGATTGTCATCGACGCACAGCACTTTCGGAGCACGGCTCGACAGCGGTTCGCCCGGCTCACTGCGCGGCTGGCGCGGGTTGGCCAGATCCGCCAGCGCCCGACGCAATTTGCGCGTGCAGGCCGGTTTGGCCTGGAGCTGACTGTGCGGGTTGGGCACCGAGAGATGGAACAGCGTCTGTTCGGTGGTCGGGCACAACACCAGCACTTTGCAACCGAGGTGTTCGAGATCCCAGATGTGCTGGTTCAGGCGCTCCGGGAGCATGTCGTTGCTGGTGATGCCGAGCACCGCAAGATCGATCGCCTGATCGGTCTGGTGCGCGCCGGTGACCCCGTTGGTCAGGCTCTCCAGCGTATTGAATGGCGTGACATCGAGGCCACAGTCTTCCAGTTGATGCTGCAAGGCCTGGCGCGCCAGTTCGTGATTTTCCAGCACTGCCACGCGGCGTCCGAGCAGCGGTGGGGCCGGCAAATCTTCGGTGTCGTCGCGGGTTTTCGGCAGGCTCAGGCTGATCCAGAACTCCGAGCCTTCGCCTGGGGTGCTGTCGACGCCGATTTCGCCGCCCATCTGTTCGATCAGGCGCTTGGAAATCACCAGACCCAGACCGGTGCCGCCGGGCTGGCGCGACAGCGAGTTGTCGGCCTGACTGAACGCCTGAAACAACGCGCGCACATCCTGACTCGACAGGCCGATGCCGGTGTCCTGAATGCTGATGCGCAGTTGCACGCTGTCCTCGTGTTCTTCCTCAAGCATGGCGCGCGCGACGATGGTGCCTTCGCGGGTGAACTTGATCGCGTTGCTGACCAGGTTGGTGAGGATCTGTTTCAGCCGCAGCGGGTCACCGACCAGCGACAGCGGCGTGTCGCGATAGACCAGGCTCACCAGCTCCAACTGCTTGGCGTGCGCCGCCGGCGCCAGAATCGTCAGGGTGTCCTGCAACAGGTCGCGCAGGTTGAACGGGATATGATCGAGCACCAGTTTGCCGGCCTCGATCTTCGAGAAGTCGAGGATCTCGTTGATGATCCCGAGCAGGCTGTCGGCGGACTTTTCGATGGTACCCAGATAGTCGAGCTGGCGCGGGGTCAGCTCGCTTTTCTGCAACAGATGCGTGAAGCCGAGAATGCCGTTGAGTGGCGTACGGATTTCGTGGCTCATGTTGGCGAGGAACTCGGATTTGATCCGGCTCGCCTCCAGCGCTTCTTTGCGCGCCAGGTCCAGTTCGATGTTCTGGATCTCGATGGTTTCCAGGTTCTGCCGCACGTCTTCGGTGGCCTGATCGACGCTGTGCTGCAGTTCTTCGCGCGCGTTCTGCAGGGTCCCGGCCATGCGGTTGATGCCCGAGGCCAACTCGTCCAGTTCCTGACTGCCGAGTGGTGGCAGGCGGGTTTCCAGATGACCGTCTTTGAGTTGCGCAACGGCGTGTTTGATCTGGCTCAACGGGCGGTTGATGGTGCGGCCCATGCGCAAGGCGAGCAGGGCCGCGCCGGCGAGGCCCGCGGCGATCAGCAGCAGACTGGCAAACAGACTGCGATAACCGCGCAGCAGCATGCCGTTGTGCGACAGCTCCAGTTCGACCCAGCCGAGCAGGCGCTCGGATTCTTGCGGGATCACGTCGCCGGCGAGGTTGCGATGCTTGCCGAACACCGGCATCAGATAACGTGTGGCGTCATTGCCGCTGCGCCGTTGCAGTTGTGCACTGTCGCCACTGGGCGCCTGATTGAGCATGGTCGGTCCGGCGTGCGCCAGCGGTGTGCGATCTGGGGCGAGGAAGGTGACGGCGCGCACGTCAGGCTGTTCCAGCGATTGGGTGGCGATGCGTTCGAGCAGATCGGTGTTGCCGTGGCCCATGGCGGGCGCTACCAGTGGCGCCAGTTGTTCGGCGATCATTTCACCGCGCTGCATCAGTTGGGTCTGCAAATCGGACTGCTGCATCCAGGTGAAATAGCCACCGAGCACCAACGCCATCAGGCTGGTGGGCAACAGGGTCAGCAACAATACGCGACCTTTGATTCCCAGTTTCTTGAGCACACCCATCTCCTGCATCCCGCTGAACTGTTGACTCGCACGTGCGTCCGGCACGCGACATTGGCGCAGTGTAGCGATTTGCAGGCAGGCAATCTTCGGAAAAATCATCTCGCCATCGGTCGGCGGGGCGAGGCGCGTTTGTCCGGCCGGTCGAGCTTGGGTTGCCCGATGGCGGGCAATCTTGAATAATCGGCCAACTGAGAATTATTTGCAGATACTCATGACTCCTGTTTCCACCGACCTGCCACGCATTCTTGCCATCGAGGACGACCCGGTGCTCGGTGCCTATGTTCACGAACACCTGGGCCGGAGCGGCTTTGCGGTGACCTGGTGCCAGAACGGGCAGGAAGGGCTGAACATCGCCCGCCATCAGCCGTTCGACGTGGTGCTGATGGACATTCTGTTGCCGGGGCTCGATGGCCTGAAGGTGCTGACGCAGTTGCGCCAGAGCCATTCGACGCCGGTGCTGCTGATGTCGGCGCTGGGCGCCGAGGCCGATCGCATCAGCGGCTTTCGTCTGGGCGCCGATGATTACCTGCCCAAGCCGTTCAGCATGGCCGAGCTGCATGTGCGGATCGAGGCGATCCTGCGCCGGGTGGCGCTGGATCGGCGCCCGGCAGCCATTGCACCGGCGGCGATTCACGGCGCGCTGCGTTTCGACGAAGAACAGTGCGAGGTCTTCTATAACGCGCAAGCTGCCGGTTTGACCCGCAGCGAATACCGTTTGCTGGAAACCCTCAATCGCAACGATGAAGAAGTGCTGAGCAAGGCCTTCCTGTATCAGCACGTGCTGCAACGCGGCTATGCGGCCCACGACCGCAGCCTCGACATGCACATCAGCCAGATCCGCCGCAAACTCAAGGCCATCGGCTACACCGAACGAGAAGTGCGCACGGTATGGGGCAAGGGTTATGTGCTGAGTGCGCCCGATGAAAGTCTCTGACTTGCCGGGGCGGCATTCGCTGTTCTGGAAACTGGCGTGTCTGCTGGTGGCGTTCTGTCTGCTGATGATCTGGCTGAGCTGGTCGTGGGGGCGTTACATGGAGGAGCGCAATCAGTTCCTCTCCGACGAGGCGCGCGGCACCCTCAGCCGTTATGCCGGCGAGGCCGAGCGGGCGTGGCAGCACGGTGAGCGCGACGGTGTCGATAACTGGTTGCAGAGTATGGAGTTGCGCGAGGCGGCCTGGGTCGGGGTGATCGACCGCAATCTGCAATCGTTGAGCAGCGAGCCGCTGAATGAACAGGAAATCCAGCACCTGACCTTTTTGCGCGGCCTCGACTGGCCGATCCACAAAAAGGGCCGGCCGTGGCTGCGCGTGCCGTTTCCGAAGGACCCGTCCGCCGGCAGTCTGGTGATTGAGTTGCCCGAGCGTTTCCTGCCGGGGAAATACCGGGTGCTCTGGCGGGTGATCACCAACGGCGTGATTCCGGGGCTGTTCACCTTATTGCTGTGCATTGGCCTGTATCGCTTGCTGGTAGTGCCGTTGAATAACTTGCGTGAGCAGGCCAACGCCTGGCGTGCCGACCAATTGCATGTGCGTCTGTCGAGCGGCATCACCCAGCGCCCGGACGAACTCGGCGAGCTGGCGCGGGCCTTCGACTCAATGTCCGAACGCCTGCAATCCACCGTCGCCCTGCAACAGCAGCTGCTGCGCGACCTGTCCCATGAATTGCGTACGCCGCTGAGCCGGCTGCGGGTGGCCAGTGAAAGCGAACAGGATCTGCGCCAACTGCGCGAGCGCATCGGCCGTGAAGTCGACGGCATGCAGCGGCTGGTCGAAGACACTTTGCAACTGGCCTGGCTCGACACCGAACGCGCGCCCTTGGCGGACGAAGCGATCCAGATCCAGGCGCTGTGGGAAATGCTCACCGACAACGCCTGTTATGAAAGCGGCTGGCCGAGCCTGCAATTGCAGTGCGCGGTGCCGGCGTCGTGCTGGGTGCGCGGCAACCTCAATACTTTGGCGCAGGCGCTGGAAAATATTCTGCGCAATGCCATCCGCCATTCGCCCGAGGGCGGCATCGTGCGCCTTGATGGACGGCGTGACGATGATTATTGGCATTTGTGGCTGGAGGATCAGGGCGGCGGGGTGGCCGAGGGGGATCTGCAACGGATCTTCTCGCCGTTCACCCGCCTCGACGGCTCACGCCCGGGGGATGGCGGGTTTGGGTTGGGGCTGAGCATTGCCAGGAATGCGGTGCAGCGTCAGGGCGGGATGGTGTGGGCGGAGAATACCGGGGCGGGGTTGCGCCTGAATTTGCGCCTGGTGGCTGACGTTGATGTCGCATCGACTGATGCTATCGCGAGCAAGCTCGCCCCCACAGTGGATGTCGGTCGTCCGCAGATTGTGTGAATAGCAAACGCCATCTGTAGGAGTGAGCCTGCTCGCGATGGGGAGTTTCGCTTCACCGCTGTCAGCCCGTGCGGGAGGGGTCGCGTATTTTTGTACGACCTTTCCTAAAGGACTTTATCGACGTTTTAACCCGTCCTTGACCATTTACTCTCGGGGCTCCGCTCGTCCTCAAGGAACTGGTCATGACTGCAACTGACATCCCCGGCAATGCCTCCGATAACCGATTCAATGAAGTACTGGCGCTGATTCAGAGCGCCAGGCAGCAAGCCGTGCAAGCAGTAAATACTCAACTGATCGAGTTGTACTGGCAGGTGGGGGGTTACATCAGCCGCAAGATCGCTCGCGCTGAGTGGGGCGATGCGGTGGTTAGGCAACTGGCCGAACATCTGGCTCGAACGCAGCCAGGGCTGCGTGGGTTTACCCGTTCGAACTTGTTCCGCATGTGCCAGTTCTACGAGACTTATCACGCTGAAGAAAAAGTCGCACCACTGGTGCGACAATTGTCTTGGTCTCACAATTTGATCATTTTCAGCCAAAGCAAACGTCCAGAAGAACGCGAGTTCTACGTCCGCATGGCTATTCAGGAAAAGTGGTCAAAGCGCGAACTCGAACGCCAGCTCAAGGCTGCGCTTTTCGAACGCAGCATCACCCAGCCCGCAAAGGTTTCTGCTGTCCTCAAACAGACTCATCCCGCCGCACTCGAAATCTTCCGTGACGCCTACATGGTCGAGTTTCTCGACCTTCCCGGCGTGCACGCCGAAACCGATCTGCATCGAGGTTTGCTGGGGCGACTGAAGGAATTTCTGATCGAGTTGGGGCGCGATTTCTGCTTCGTCGGTTCGGAGTATCCGGTACAAGTTGGCGGCCGTGATTTCGCCCTTGATCTGCTGTTCTTCCATCGTGGGCTCAACTGTCTTGTCGCCATCGAGCTCAAGGTCGGACGTTTTGAGCCTGAATATCTGGGCAAGCTGAATTTCTACCTTGAAGCGCTGGATCGCGGCGTTCGCAAGCCTCACGAGAATCCGGCCATCGGCGTATTGCTGTGCGCCAGCAAGGAGGACGAGGTCGTCGAGTACGCCCTCAACCGCAGCTTGTCTGCAGCATTGATCGCGGAATATCAGGTGCAGTTGCCAGACAAACAATTGCTGCAAGCCAAATTGCACGAGTTCTATGCCATGAATGTCGCAGGGGATGAAGAAGGCTGAGCCATCTGCTTATTCCCAGAAACCATAAGCACCGCACTTTGCGTGATATGGCCTGCGAACGTTTGCCGGTATGATAGGCGCCCCCGCACGTCTGGATTGCGAATACGCCATGACCCTGCAGTACCCAACCATCGCCGATTGCGTCGGCAACACGCCGCTGGTGCGTTTGCAGCGCCTGCCCGGTGCTACCAGCAACACCCTTTTGCTCAAGCTTGAAGGGAATAACCCGGCGGGTTCGGTCAAGGACCGTCCGGCGTTGTCGATGATCACTCGCGCCGAATTGCGCGGGCAGATTCACGCTGGCGATACATTGATCGAAGCGACTTCGGGCAACACCGGCATCGCGCTGGCCATGGCTGCCGCGATCAAGGGTTACAAGATGATCCTGATCATGCCGGACAACTCCAGTGCCGAGCGTAAAGCGGCGATGACCGCATACGGTGCCGAGCTGATTCTGGTCAGCCAGGAAGAAGGCATGGAAGGCGCGCGCGATCTTGCCCAGCGGATGGAAGCCGAAGGCCGTGGCAAGGTGCTCGATCAGTTCGCCAACGGCGACAATCCTGAAGCGCACTACACCACCACTGGCCCGGAAATCTGGCGTCAGACCCAGGGCACCATCACCCATTTCGTCAGTTCGATGGGCACCACGGGCACCATCATGGGCGTCTCGCGCTACTTGAAAGAGCAGAGCGACAGCGTGCAGATCATCGGGCTGCAGCCGATGGAAGGCTCGGCCATTCCCGGCATCCGTCGCTGGCCGCAGGAGTACCTGCCGAAGATCTATCAGGCCGACCGCGTTGACCGCATCGTCGACATGGCGCAAAGCGAAGCCGAGGACGTCACCCGGCGTCTGGCCCGCGAAGAAGGCATCTTCTGTGGCGTGTCCTCGGGCGGTGCGGTGGCAGCGATGCTGCGCCTGTCCAAAGAAGTTGAAAACGCGGTGATCGTCGCGATCATCTGCGACCGTGGCGACCGTTATCTGTCGACCGGCATTTTCGACGCGGCCAACTGATGGCCAGGCACGAGAGAGGCCTGCGCTTCCAGCCCACCGGCGGCAGCAAGGCCGCGCAAATCCCGACTGGCAAAAAGCAGCGCCTGAGCATCGAGCGCCTGGCCAATGACGGTCGCGGCATCGCGTTTTTCGAAGGCAAAACCTGGTTCGTCCTCGGCGCCCTCGCCGGTGAAGAAGTCGAGGCGCGGGTGCTCGGTACCCACGGCAAAGTGGTCGAAGCGCGCACCGAGCGCGTGTTCAAGGCCAGTGAACTGCGTCGCCCGGCTGCCTGTCAGCACGTCGGCCGTTGCGGTGGCTGCAGCGTGCAGCATTTGCCCCACGCCGAACAGCTTGCCCTGAAACAGCGCATGCTCGCCGAGCAGCTGTCGAAGGTTGCCGGGGTCGCGCCTGACGAATGGGCGGCGCCGCTGACCGGAGCGGAATTCGGCTATCGCCGCCGCGCGCGGATCGCCGTGCGTTGGGACATGAAAGCCAAGCAGCTCGAAGTCGGTTTTCGCGCCGCCGGCAGTCAGGACATCGTCGGTATCAACGAATGCCCGGTGCTGGTACAGCCCTTGCAACCGATCATGACCCGTTTGCCGGAGATGCTCCGTCGTTTGAGCAAACCGCAAGCGCTGGGGCACGTCGAGTTGTTCAGTGGTTCTTCGCTGGCGGTGTTGTTGCGACACATGGCGCCGTTGTCTGAAACCGACCTGACGATCCTCAAGGAATTCTGCCAGTTCCATGACGCGCAACTGTGGCTGCATGGCGACGGCGAGCCGCAACCGGTGGATGCCACGCAGTCGCTGGGTTATCGCCTGGAACAATGGGATCTGGATCTGGCCTGGCGGCCGGGGGATTTCATCCAGGTCAACGCCGGGGTCAACGAGGCGATGGTGGCGCAGGCACTGGACTGGCTGAAGCCGACCGGTGACGAGCGCGTGCTCGACCTGTTCTGCGGCCTGGGCAACTTCGCCTTGCCATTGGCCAAAAGCGTGCGCGAAGTGGTGGCGGTGGAGGGCGTGCAGACCATGGTCGACCGCGCCGCTGCGAATGCCGCTAGCAACAATTTGCATAACACAAAGTTTTTTCAAGCCGATTTATCCCAGCCTTTGACCGATGTCGAATGGATCGGAAACGGCTTTTCTGCGGTACTCTTGGACCCACCGCGTGACGGTGCTTTCGAGGTGGTGCGCAAGCTCGCGACCCTGGGTGCCGAGCGGTTGGTTTATGTGTCGTGCAACCCTGCAACTCTGGCGCGCGATACGGTCGAATTGATCAAGCAGGGCTACCGGTTAAAACGTGCCGGGATTCTCGATATGTTTCCTCAGACGGCGCATGTCGAGGCCATGGCGTTATTTGAAGCGAGCCAGGATGGCTCGTCTGAATCCGTCTGATCTGTCCGCGCAGCGCTCGCTTCAGCCCCGCGAGCGCAAACGGGCATTAGGGATCAGCGATTTGACGCATTGAATCTGCGTCGTAGGGAAGGTAAAGCAGCATGGTACAGGTGAGAGCACACCAGCCGATCAACACCGACGGCAGTATCAATCTCGAGGCTTGGCTCGATCACGCGGTCAGTGTCGACATGGCACTGGATCGCGAAGCCTTGAAAGAAGCCTGCGAGTTCGCTCGCGAGGCCGAACAGCAGTCCAATGCCAAGAAGAACCTGTGGGCCGAGGGCAGCGGCAGTTTCAGTACGGGCCTGGAGATCGCCGAGATCCTCGCCGACCTCAAGCTCGACCAGGATTCGCTGGTCGCGGCGGTGCTGTACCGCGGCGTGCGTGAAGGCCAGATTGAACTCGCGGCCGTCAGCCAGCGTTTCGGTCCGGTGGTGGCCAAGCTGATCGACGGCGTGCAGCGCATGGCGGCGATCAGTGCCAGCCTCAGCCCGCGCCAGTCGATGGTGATGGGCACCCAGGGCCAGGTGGAAAACCTGCGCAAGATGCTGGTGGCGATGGTCGACGACGTTCGCGTCGCGCTGATCAAACTGGCCGAACGTACCTGCGCCATTCGCGCAGTGAAAACCGCCGACGACGAGAAGCGTAACCGTGTCGCCCGGGAAGTCTTCGACATCTATGCGCCGCTCGCGCACCGACTCGGCATCGGCCATATCAAGTGGGAACTGGAGGACTTGTCCTTCCGTTACCTCGAACCCGATCAATACAAACAGATCGCCAAGCTGCTCCACGAGCGGCGGCTGGACCGTGAGCGCTTCATCAGCGATGTGATGACCCAGCTCAAGGATGAATTGCAGGCCACCGGCGTCGACGCCGACATCAGCGGCCGGGCCAAGCACATCTATTCGATCTGGCGCAAAATGCAGCGCAAGGGTCTGGAGTTCAGCCAGATCTACGACGTGCGCGCGGTGCGCGTGCTGGTGCCGGAAATGCGCGACTGCTACACCGCGCTCGGCATCGTCCACACCCTGTGGCGGCACATCCCGAAAGAGTTCGACGACTACATCGCCAACCCGAAAGAGAACGGCTACCGCTCGCTGCACACGGCGGTGATCGGTCCGGAGGGCAAGGTGCTTGAGGTGCAGATTCGTACCCACGCCATGCACGAGGAGGCCGAGCTGGGCGTGTGCGCGCACTGGCGCTACAAGGGCACCGACGTCAAATCCGGCTCCAATCACTACGAAGAGAAAATCTCCTGGCTGCGTCAGGTCCTCGAGTGGCATGAAGAGCTGGGTGATATCGGTGGTCTGGCCGAACAGCTGCGAGTCGATATCGAACCGGATCGGGTCTACATCTTCACCCCGGACGGCCACGCCATCGACTTGCCGAAAGGCGCGACGCCGCTGGACTTCGCCTACCGCGTGCACACCGAGATCGGTCACAACTGCCGTGGCGCGAAGATCAATGGGCGGATCGTGCCGCTCAACTACAGCCTGCAGACCGGTGAACAGGTCGAGATCATCACCAGCAAGCACGGTACGCCAAGCCGCGACTGGCTGAACCCGAACCTGGGCTATGTCACCACCTCCCGGGCGCGAGCGAAGATCGTTCACTGGTTCAAGTTGCAGGCCCGTGACCAGAACGTCGCGGCGGGTAAAACCCTGATCGAGCGCGAACTCAATCGCCTCGGTCTGCCGGCGGTGGATTTCGACAAGCTGGCCGAAAAGGCCAACATGAAAACCGCCGAAGACATGTTCGCCGCCCTCGGTGCCGGCGACCTGCGTCTGGCGCAACTGGTGAACCTGGCGCAGCAACTGGTCGAGCCGGAACGCGGCAACGAACAGCTGGAGCTGATTCCGCGCAAGGCGACCGGTTACAAGCCCGGCAAGCGCGGCGACATTCAGATTCAGGGCGTCGGCAACCTGATGACGCAAATGGCTGGCTGCTGCCAGCCGCTGCCGGGCGATGCGATTGTCGGTTACATCACCCAGGGCCGCGGCGTGAGCATCCACCGTCAGGACTGCGCCTCGGTGTTGCAACTGGCCGGGCGCGAGCCTGAGCGGATCATCCAGGTCAGCTGGGGTCCGGTGCCGGTGCTCACCTATCCGGTGGACATTGTCATCCGCGCCTACGACCGTTCCGGTCTGCTGCGTGACGTCTCGCAGGTGCTGCTCAACGAGCGGATCAACGTGCTGGCGGTCAACACCCGCTCGAACAAGGAAGACAACACCGCGCTGATGTCGCTGACCATCGAGATTCCGGGGCTGGATGCGCTGGGGCGTTTGCTGGGGCGGATTTCGCAGTTGCCGAACATCATCGAAACGCGGCGTAACCGTACCCCATAACGCGGTCCCCTGTAGGAGCTGCCGAAGGCTGCGATCCTTTGATCTTGAAAATCAAAATCAAAAGATCGCAGCCTTTGGCAGCTCCTACACGGTTGAGTGAGATTTTGTATGTACAGCCTTGAAGACCTGCTCCACCTGATGAACCGTCTGCGCGACCCGCAGTACGGTTGCCCGTGGGACATCAAGCAAACCTACGCAACCATCGTTCCGCACACCCTCGAAGAAGCCTACGAAGTGGCTGACGCCATCGAGCGCGGTGACTTCGATCATTTGCAGGGCGAGCTGGGCGATCTATTGTTTCAGGTGGTCTATTACAGCCAGCTGGCCCGGGAAGAAGGGCGCTTCGAATTCGCCGGGGTGGTCGACAGCATCACCCGCAAGCTGATCCGCCGTCACCCACACGTCTTCCCCACCGGCGATCTGTATGCGCCGCTGGATGTGCCGCGCCTGAGCGAAGAACAGGTCAAGCAGCGCTGGGAAGAGATCAAGGCCGAAGAACGTGCCGAGAAATCTGCCGCGCCCGAGCAGCTGTCACTGCTCGATGATGTGCCCGCCGCATTGCCGGCGCTGTCGCGTTCGGCCAAGTTGCAAAAACGTGCCGGACAGGTCGGGTTCGACTGGTCGGATGCCCTGCCGGTACTGGACAAGGTGCGCGAAGAACTCGATGAAGTGCTCGAGGCCATGTCCGAAAATGATCCCCAAGCGGTGGCCGACGAGATCGGCGATCTGCTGTTTTCCGTGGTCAATCTGGCCCGGCATCTGAAGGTCGATCCGGAAACTGCGCTGCGTGGCGCCAACGCCAAGTTCGAACGACGTTTCCGTTTTATCGAACAGGCATTGCGCGACACCCGTCGTCCCATGGAAGATTGCACCCTCGAAGAGTTGGACGCCCTGTGGGGTGAAGCCAAACGCCAGGAAAAGAATCTGCCCAGCTGCGGCTGAGCCGTTGCCCAAGTGAGTAAGCATTAATGAGCCTTTCCCTTCGCGACCAGTTGCTCAAAGCAGGCCTGGTCAACCAAAAGCAGGCCAAGCAGGTCAGCAAAGACAAGCAGAAGCAACAGCGCCTGGCCCACAAAGGTCAGGCCGAACTGGATGATTCGCAGCAGCGCGCCGCTCAGGAAGCCATGGCCGAGAAGGTCAAACGCGACCAGGAGCTGAACCGTCAGCAGCAGGAAAAGGCCGAGGCCAAGGCCCGTGCCGCGCAGGTCAAGCAGTTGATCGAAGTCTCGCGTCTGCCCAAGCTGACCACCGAGGACTACTACAACTTCGTTGACGACAAGAAGGTCAAGCGCATCTCGGTCAACACGCTGATGCGCAACAAACTCAGCAGCGGTTCGCTGGCCATCGTGCACCATGCCGGCGGTTACGAAGTGATCCCCCGTGAAGCGGCCCTGAAGATCCAGGAGCGCGACCCGCAGCGTATCGTGCAGCTCAACGTGCAGACCGAAGAGGTCAATGCCGAGGACGATCCGTACGCGGCCTATCAGATCCCTGATGACCTGATGTGGTAAACCGATAAAGCTGTAATAACGACAAACTGTGGCGAGGGAGCTTGCTCCCGCCGGGGCGCGGAGCGGCCCTTGTTTTAAAGCAGGGCCTGCTGCGCAGTCCAGCGGGAGCAAGCTCCCTCGCCACAGGTTCAATATCGCCTAAGCGGATTTCAGATCCCGCTGCTGTTCCTGCAGTTCAAGTTCGGCCTTGTAGTTATGGGCATCGATCTCGTTGTGGAACATGCCGACCAGCAAGTCTTGTTGATGCACATCCCAGATCCGTACGCCGGCGGCTACGCCTTCATGGGACATGTGTGAATCGTCGCGTTCAGTTACTTTTACGGTCATCTGCTAGCTCCAATCTCTGTTATCTGCAGCAAGGCGTGTGCAGGCCTCTGTTATAGAATTTGTTAGCCTGCTAAGTAAACGCTTGATTTGCGCAAGGTGTTGTTGCGGTTTTTGCAACAGTGCTGCAGCCCGCTAAATCCGCGACATTCGGTCGCAGGGCGGGAAGTTGCATGACAGAAGTTTCATCTTGGAAGGTACTGATGTCCTCTGTAGGAGCTGCCGCAGGCTGCGATCTTTTGACTTTGATTTTTAAAAGACAAGATCAAAAGATCGCAGCCTTCGGCAGCTCCTACAGGGCTTATGCATTACTCAGTCATTTCTGCAGGCCAAAAAAAACGCCCCGAACCAGTCGGGGCGTTTTTATGTGCGGCTCAGCAGAAGGAAATTACTTGCCTTCCCAGCGCTTCAGCACGAGGGTGGCGTTGGTGCCACCGAAGCCGAAGCTGTTGCTCATCACGGTGTTGATGGTGGCGTTCTCGCGGGTCTTGGTCAGCACCGGCAGATCGGCCACTTCAGGGTCCAGCTCGTCGATGTTGGCGGAGCCGGCGATGAAGTTGCCTTCCATCATCAGCATGCAGTAGATCGCTTCGTGAACGCCAGCGGCGCCCAGGGAGTGACCGGACAGGCTCTTGGTCGAGCTGATCGCAGGCGCCTTGTCGCCGAACACTTCGCGCACACCTTTCATTTCCGCGACGTCGCCGACCGGAGTCGAAGTGCCGTGGGTGTTCAGGTAGTCGATCGGGGTGTCGACGGTGGACATTGCCATCTGCATGCAGCGGATCGCGCCTTCGCCGCTTGGGGCAACCATGTCGTAGCCGTCGGACGTTGCGCCGTAGCCAACGATTTCGGCGTAGATCTTGGCGCCACGGGCCAGCGCATGTTCCAGCTCTTCAACCACGACCATGCCGCCACCGCCAGCGATGACGAAACCGTCACGGTCGGCGTCGTAGGCGCGGGAAGCTTGTTCCGGGGTGTCGTTGCGCTTGCTGGACAGGGCGCCCATCGCGTCGAACAGGAACGACTGGCTCCAGTGCTCTTCTTCACCGCCACCGGCGAAGACGATGTCCTGCTTGCCCATCTGGATCTGTTCCATGGCGGTACCGATGCAGTGAGCACTGGTGGCGCAGGCAGACGCGATGGAGTAGTTCAGGCCCTTGATCTTGAACGGCGTGGCCAGGCATGCGGAAACGGTGCTGCTCATGGTCCGCGTTACACGGTATGGGCCAACGCGTTTAACGCCTTTCTCGCGCAGGATGTCCAGCGCTTCCATCTGGTTCAGGGTCGACGCGCCGCCCGAGCCGGCGATCAGGCCGGTACGTGGGTTGGACACTTGCTCTTCGGTCAGGCCGGAGTCAGCAATGGCGTCTTTCATGGCCAGGTAGGCGTAAGCCGCTGCGTGGCCGACGAAACGATAGATCTTGCGATCGATCAGTTCTTCAAGGTTGAGGTCGATGGAGCCGGAAACCTGGCTACGCAGACCCATTTCAGCATATTCCGGGTTGAACCGGATGCCAGGGCGGCTTGCACGCAGGTTAGCGGAGACGGTTTCTTTGTCATTGCCCAGGCACGAAACAATGCCCAGACCAGTGATAACGACGCGGCGCATGCGAATAACCCTTAGAAGTTGTCAGTGGAGGTGAACACGCCGACGCGAAGGCCTTCGGCGGTGTAGATTTCGCGACCGTCGACAGTCACCGAACCGTCGGCGATGGCCAGGTTCAGCTTGCCCTTGAGGACGCGTTTGATATGAATGTTGTAGGTGACTTTCTTGGCGGTCGGCAGGACCTGGCCGAAGAATTTCACTTCGCCCGAACCCAGCGCACGGCCACGGCCCGGCAGGCCTTGCCAGCCCAGGAAGAAGCCGACCAGTTGCCACATGGCGTCCAGACCGAGGCAGCCCGGCATCACCGGATCGCCTTCGAAGTGGCACGCGAAGAACCACAGGTCAGGGTTGATATCCAGCTCGGCGACCAATTCACCTTTGCCGTACTTGCCGCCTTCTTCGCTGATCAGGGTGATGCGATCCACCATCAGCATGTTCGGGGCGGGCAGTTGCGCGTTACCTGGGCCGAACAGCTCACCGCGACTGCAGCGCAGCAGGTCTTCCCGAGTAAAGGCGTTTTGTTTGGTCATGCGAGCTCCTCAATAATCCCATGCGGCAGGTGGGGCAAATCTTCCCGGCCGATCGACGCGTTCATGCCTCGTACCGGCAGCCTACTCATAGACTATTGCGTTGTGGTGAAAGTCACAGCACCAAGGACATGAATGTACACTTGTGCACTGAAATTTTTATTCAAGCCTCTTTTGAGGCTCGTTCGGGTGCCTAAGACTGCCGCACTTTCGCTTTTCACGCCAGTCGCAGATGGTCGAAAAACCGTCACTACTGCACCCAGCGCTGCAGAATCTGTTGTAGGTCATTGCGTTTGAACGGCTTCGCCAGGTAATCGTTCATGCCCGCCGACAGGCAGGTTTCGCGGTCGCCCTGTAGCGCGTTGGCGGTCAGGGCGATGATCGGCACCTCGCCGCGTCCAGGCAGTTGGCGAATCTGCCGGGTCGCCTCATAGCCGTCGATGATCGGTAGCCGGCAGTCCATCAGAATCACTTCGAACTCATTGCCCTCAGCGCTGCGTACCGCCTGCGCGCCATCGGTGGCGACGCTGACGGTGAAGCCAAGGCTGCGCAGCATCGCCTCGATCACGGTCTGGTTGACCGGATTGTCCTCCACCAGCAACACATGGCGCCCCTCGCCATGCCCGTTGCCATTGGCCGCGCGCGGTGCCGCCAGCGGCGGCAATGTCTGCTTATATAAGGCCAGCGGGATTTCCAGGGTGAACACCGAGCCCAGGCCTTCTTCACTTTGCGCGCGCAACGTCCCGCCCATGCGTTCGGCCAGGGTGCGGGCGATCGGCAGGCCGAGGCCGGTGCCGCCATAGCGCCGGGAAATCGAACTGTCAGCCTG
This sequence comes from Pseudomonas sp. Y5-11, assembly GCF_022368695.1. Lineage (NCBI taxonomy): Bacteria > Pseudomonadati > Pseudomonadota > Gammaproteobacteria > Pseudomonadales > Pseudomonadaceae > Pseudomonas > Pseudomonas sp. Y5-11. The sequence continues at coordinate 5,433,346 of NZ_CP058974.1, read as the reverse complement.
CTGGAAGGCGTTGAACATCAACTCCAGACTTTCCGAGGAGATGCCGATGCCGCTGTCACGCACCGAACAGGTGAACCACAGCAGTTCGTGATCCAGCGACTGCCATTGCGCTTCGATACTGACCCGGCCAAGCTCGGTGAACTTCAAGGCATTGCCCACCAGGTTAACCAGAATCTGCCGGATCCGCGTCGGGTCACCTTGCACCTGCATGTCGCGCATGTCCTCGGGGATCCGCAGGTTCAGGGCCAGGCCGCGCTGCACCGCGCTGTGCTGGAACGACTGGGCGCAAGCGCCGATCAGGTCGGCCAGGTTGAATGGAATGTGCTCAAGCTCCAGCTCCGAACGTTCGATCCGCGAGAAGTCGAGGATGTCGTTGATGACTTTCAGCAGATGTTCGGTCGACTCCGAAGCGAGCGCCGCGTACTCGATCTGCTCCTCGGTCATGTCCGTGGTTTCCAGCAACTGCAACATGCCCAGCACACCATTCATGGGCGTACGCAGTTCGTGGCTCATCATCGCCAGGAAATCGGATTTGGCGTTGTTGGCCTTTTCCGCTTCCTCGCGGGTCTGGATCAGTTGCGCCATCGCCTGATGCTGTTCGCGGCTGGCCTGTTCCAGTGCCTGGGCGAGGTTGTTGATGTGCTGCGACAGGGCGCCCAGTTCCGTGTCATCGACAATCGGCAGCGGAGTCTTGTAGTCGCCTTGCTGAATCGCCTTGACCGCGTTGCCGATATCGCGGATCGGCGCCGACAGGCTGCCGGCCAGACGCCGCGCCAGCACAAACGTGAAGAGCAGGGCGAACAACGCCAGAATCCCGGCCTTGAACAGAATTTCCTGCTGACGCTGACTGAAGGCATCGTTGGACAGACCGACGATCACCCGGCCCAGATAGTCCTCGCTGGTCACGTTGTTGCTGGCTTTGGCGTCGTGGAAAAAATCGCTGTTGAGGGCGATCCGTTGCAGGCGCACCGGGGCCTGGAACACTTCGACCTGATGCGGGCGGTTGTGCGCGTCGGCGGCCTGTTCTACGTAGGCCAGGATCCGGTTGGCGCTGTCCTGTACTTCCAGAAAACGCACGTTTGGTGTCGCCAGGGTCGCTTTGAGCAGGCTTTCCAGCACTTCGTTGTTGCCGGAAATCACTCCGTACTCGGTGGCGGGCGCCAGTTGGTTGGCGATCAGTTGCCCGGTGTGATTGAGCTCCTGCCGCAAATCCTGAATCCGCACGAAGGTAAAGAAACTGATCAGCAGCAGCGTAAGCAGCAGGGCCGGGCCGAGGCTGATCAATTGCGTGCGGGTGTTGATGTCCCAGCGGCGACGCAGATTCATGGGTGGCTTTCTCCTTCAGCCAACTGGCGGGCGACAGACGCTTCATCGATTGGCTCGATACCCAGGGAACGAGCGACCTGCGCATTACTTGAGACCTTGAAGCGATCGGAGTAGAGCGCGCGCGGCCATGTTGCCGGGGGACGGTCCAGCAACCCGTCAAGGATCGCCAGCCAGTCGGGCTGATCGCTGTAAGTGCTGGCGAGGCTGCCGGCACGCACGAACGCAACGTTCGGCCCGATCAGTGCCACTTGCCGGGAGTAACTGCTGAGCAACAGGTTTTTTACGGTTTTCGGGTTGTACAGGTCGGGGTCGTCGAGGCCCAGCAGCACCTCGCTGTTTCTCAGCACGCCTTGCAACGGGCGACTGTCCTGGGTGTTGTCCCAGCGCTGGCTGACGATTTGCAGATTCAGCGGCGCTGCGGCCTGATGCAGCTCCTTGAGCAGGAATTCGCTGTGCTGGTCGAACAGCACGCCGACCCGCTGCACCTGCGGCAGAATCCGCCGAATCAGCTGCAGTTGCCGCCCCAGCGGCGGATCGCTCCACAGCAGACTCAAGTGCGGTGGCTGTGCGGCACCCAGGCGTTTGCGCGCTTGCAGACGACTGATGCGCAACACCAGCGTCGGCGGCCCCTGGGACTCCTGCAGGCGCCAGTCGAGACTGGGCAGATCGAGCAGAATCATCCGCAAATTGCCCGGCAACTTGCCCGGCGCCGGCAGGCTGGCCAGCGGTTGAAACCGCACGTTGTCAGTGGGGCGCAGCTCGCTCAGGGCCTGGACGAAGGCTTGCACCCCGGGGCTTTCTTCGGCGCCGGTCAACAGGATATCGGCGGCTTGCACCGCCACGCCGTGCAGCCACGCGGTCAAGAACAGACAGGCACCCGCCAGCCAGTGGCCAAGGGTGGGCGTCTTGTTTGCCGTGGCGTAGCGCACCCTAGAACTCCAGCTCGGCGCTGAAATACAGCACCCGGCGCTCGTCGTACTGGTTGTCGACGAAAGTGGTCGGCTGGTTGTCGAGCCGCTGCTGCAGCACGCCGGCCAGTTGCAGTTGCGCCTTGCCCAGCGGGATGCGTTTGGCGATGCGCGTGTCGACCCGCTCGAAACGATAGCCGTTAAGCGCGTTGTCGCCGTAATAGAAGAGGGCGCTGTTCCAGCCATGGCCCCAATCGCGCAGCCAGCCGGCAGAGCCGCTGTTGCGTGAGGTGAATTGCTGATCCAGCGGATTGCTCGCCTCGGCATCGACGTAGGCATAAGTGAAGCGCAGGCGGTCGATCATGCTCAGGCGCCAGTCGAGCTGGGTTTCAGTGCCGCGAAAGCGTGAGCTGTTGGCGTTGCTGGCGATGTACTGGTTGTTACGCAGCGGCTCGCTGATCATTCCGGTGATTTCGTCGTAGAACAGCTTCACGTCCACGGCCAGCCCCCACTCGGCGAAATAGCCGTTGTAGCCCAACTCGCGCGAACGCATGTGTTCCTGATCGAGATTGCCCGGGCCACGGGTCTTGACGAAGTAGCGCGCCGAAGACTGGCCATAGGCGGACGGCCGCAGGTTGCTCACCTGATAGCTCCAGTTGACGTTGTTCTCGAACATGTCCGGCGAGCGGATCGCCTCCGAGTACACCGCGCGCAGGCCATGGCGTGGGTTGATCAGGTAGTTGACGGCGAAACGGGGCGTCAGCGAACTGCCGATCAGTTGGGTGTTTTCAAACATGGCGCCGCCCTGCAACAGCCAGTGTTCACTGGCGCGCCACTCCAGTTGGCCGAACGCGCGCCAGGTGGTGTCGTCCAGCGTGCCGTTGAAGTAGGTCTCGGAGTCGGCCCGGTCGTAACGATAATTCAGGCCGCTGACCAGTCGCAGGCTGTCGGACAGGCTGAGGGTGTCCTGCAATTCCAGATCGTAGCGCGACTCGCGGGCGCTTTGGTCGATGTCGCCACACAAGGTCTGGCTGGCACCGTTGCGCCATTGATCCAGCACTTGATTGGCCAGAGCCATTTCCTGTGGCGTTCCGGCTTCCGGACCGGGGCCGGTGAAGCGGATGATGTTGCGCGCCAGCCGTTCGGTGTAGTTCGGGTTGAGCTGCCACAGCTGTGTCAGTTGCGGGCTGAACGACACTTCGGCATCGCAGGCGCGCCACACTTGCTGGCGATCCCAGTGCTGCGCCGAGCCTTGTATATAAAGGCTGTGTTCGGGATTGATGTCGAGATTCCAGCGCACCGAGCCGGCGTAATCCTTGGCGACCACGTCGGAATTGTTCCCGGCAGCGGTAATCCCCGAGAACACCGGGCGGTAGGTATAAGGCCGCTGGTTGGTACCGTCCTTGGCATTGACCTGCCAGTCGAGGCTCTGGTTGTCACTCAGAGTCTGGCTGACGGCGAGGCTGAAGCGGTTCAAACGGCGGCTGTCGCGGTAATCGGCGCCGGTGCGGTCGCTGTCGAAGCCATCGTCTTCCTGGCCGGACAGCGACAGGCGCAAGTCGCCGCCATTCCACCCCGTACCCTGGCTGGCATAGAAATCGTTGATGCCGCGCTGGCCACGGGTGTACTTCAGGCGTGTGCCGTGGCTGTCTGCCGGGTTGCGGGTGATGATGTTGACCACCGCCATCAGCGCGTTGGCGCCGTAGCTGACCGTGTTCGGCCCACGGAAAACCTCGATCCGCTCGATGTCTTCCATGGCCACCGGAATATCACTCCAGTCCACCGTGGCCAGGCCCGCGCGGTACACCGAGCGGCCATCGATCAGCACCTGCATGCGTCGCGCTTCGCTGGCATTGGTCCCGTGATAGTTGACCGCCGCCTGATTGCCGCTGATGTTGCCGACCATCATTCCCGGCACCAGCCGCAGCAACTCACTGATGTCGCGGGCGCCACTGGCGTTGATCAGTTCACTGTCGAGTACGGTCATGCTCCCCGGCACTTCCGCCGGTGTCTGTTTCAGGCGTGTGGCCGTCAGCACCTGCGGCAGCGTTTCGCTGTCGACAAACAGGTCGTCCGCCTGCAACACCGGGCTGAACAGCAGCGCCAGCAACAGGGATGAACGTGAAGGGGGAGAGCCAAAAGACACGACACAGCCTTGATCACAAAGAATTGGCGCGCATGTTAACCGAGGACAGTGACTTTTCCAGTCACGATGCTGGCATTTTCCTAGGTTTTATTGGTCTTCTTCCTACAAGTGCCGGTAATTGACGCAGGGGCTGGCCGCGCTCCGGTCGCCCCGTATAATGCCGGCATCGCCACTGGTATGGATTAACGGATTGCATATGACTGAACAGCGCCCGATTGCGGTCCTGGGAGGCGGAAGTTTTGGTACCGCCGTGGCCAATCTTTTGGCCGAGAACGGCCATCAAGTCCTGCAGTGGATGCGCGACCCCGAGCAGGCCGAGGCCATCCGGGTCAATCGCGAGAATCCGCGTTACCTCAAAGGCATCAAGATCCTGCCGGGGGTGACGGCGGTCACCGACCTGCAGGCCACCCTCGACGCCTGCGAGTTGTGCTTCGTCGCGCTGCCGTCGAGCGCCCTGCGCACGGTGCTGGCTGCTCATGCCGAGCGCCTGAGCGGCAAGATGCTGGTCAGCCTGACCAAGGGCATCGAAGCCCACACCTTCAAACTGATGAGCCAGATCCTCGAAGAGATCGCCCCGCAGGCGCGCATCGGCGTGCTGTCCGGGCCGAACCTGGCGCGGGAGATCGCCGAGCACGCGCTGACCGCCACGGTGGTCGCCAGCGAAGACGAAGAACTCTGCAAAGCGGTACAGGCTGCGTTGCATGGTCGCACCTTCCGCGTTTACGCCAGTGCTGACCGTTTCGGTGTCGAACTGGGCGGCGCGTTGAAAAACGTCTACGCGATCATTGCCGGCATGGCGGTAGCGCTGGAGATGGGCGAGAACACCAAGAGCATGCTGATCACTCGCGCCCTGGCCGAGATGACCCGGTTCGCGGTGAACCAGGGCGCCAATCCGATGACCTTCCTCGGTCTGGCCGGGGTCGGTGACTTGATCGTGACCTGCTCGTCACCCAAGAGCCGCAACTATCAGGTCGGGTTTGCCCTCGGTCAGGGCTTGAGCCTTGATGAAGCCGTGTCGCGCCTGGGCGAAGTCGCTGAAGGCGTGAACACCCTGAAGGTGCTCAAGGCCAAGTCCCAGGAGGTTGGCGTGTACATGCCGCTGGTCGCCGGGCTGCATGCGATCCTGTTTGAAGGACGCACGCTGGAGCAGGTGATCGGTCTACTGATGCGGGCCGAGCCGAAAACCGACGTCGACTTTATTTCCACCAGCGGTTTCAATTGATTCAACAGGAAGCGAGCCATGAACGATCCGAAAACCGAAGCCAAGTACGAATCCATCCTCCTGCGGGTGCTGTGGATGATCGTCTACGTGCTGGTCTGGCAAGTGGCGCAGTTCATCCTCGGCGCGGTGGTGCTGGTGCAACTGATCTATCGTTTGATTTACGGCGCGCCGAGCGCCAGCCTGATGAATTTCGGCGACAGTCTGAGCCAGTTCCTCGCGCAGATCGGCCGCTTCGGCAGCTTTCACAGCGACCAGAAACCCTGGCCGTTCGCCGACTGGCCGACCCCGCGTGCCCCGGAAGGCGAGACGCCGCACGCCGTGCCGCCAGCCCCGCATCCGGCCCGCGATGAGGAACCCAAGCTATGAAACTCTGGGTATTGCGTCACGGTGAGGCCGTGCCTTATGGCTCGTGCCCCGACTCCGAACGGGAACTGACCGCGCACGGACGCCAAGAGGCCTTGAGCAGCGCAGCCCGATTGATCGGTCAGCCACTGACGGCGATTTACGCCAGCCCTTATCTGCGCGCACAACAGACTGCGCAGATCGTTCGCGAGGCTCTGGGTTTCGAGCCGGAGATCCGCACCGTCGATTGGCTGACGCCGGAGAGCGATCCGGACAAGGTGGCGGATCAGCTGGTGTCGGTGAGCAATGTGCTGCTGGTCAGCCATAACCCGTTGGTGGGCAACCTGCTGAGCTATCTGCAGCATGGCGCCGGGTATCCGCCGGAGAAGGTCAGCACCGCTGGCCTGGCCGAACTGGAAAGTCCTGAGTTGTTGATAGGCTCGATGACCCTCAACAGCCTCAAGCACCCCTAAAAGCAAAAGATCGCAGCCTGCACAGGTCTCTGGTGGAGCTGCCGCAGGCTGCGATCTTTTGATCTTGTTTCTTTTGGTAAAAAATCCAACCAAGCACTTGCTTGGTTGACTACGCTTGCTCCAGACCCAAAAAACAGGAGCGAGTCGCATGTCTGCCGCCTTCCGTTTACCGCTGGACGTATTCTACGAGCGTGAGGCCCGGCACCCGCGCCAGCGTTTTCTGGTGCAGCCCATCGGTGGCGGGCAGGTCGAGACGCTGACCTGGGCCGACGTCGGCCATCAGGCCCGTTGCGCCGCGCACTGGCTGCGCGCACGGGAATTGCCGCAAGGCAGCCACATTGCACTGATCTCGAAAAACTGCGCGCACTGGATCATTGCCGATCTGGCGATCTGGATGGCCGGACACGTCTCGGTGCCGCTGTATCCCAACCTCACGGCAGACTCGGTGAATCAGGTCCTGACACATTCGGAAAGCGTGCTGGCGTTCATCGGCAAGCTCGATGATTGGCCGGGCATGTCGGTCGGTGTGCCGGCGGATCTGCCAACCATCAGTCTGCCGCTGCATCCGCCCGGCGAGTTTGATTTCAGTTGGGATGACCTGCAAGGGAGCTCGCCGATCCAGGACGATCCACGCCCGGCGGCCGAACAACTGGCGACCATCATCTACACCTCCGGCACCACCGGGTTGCCCAAAGGCGTGATGCACAGTTTTGCCAATCTGGGCTTTGCCACGACTCGCGGCACGCAACTGTTCGGGCTCAACGAGCAAGACCGCCTGCTGTCGTACCTGCCGCTGTGCCATGTCGCCGAACGAATGTTCGTTGAACTGGCGGCGATTTATACCGGGCAAACCGTGTTCTTTGCCGAAAGCCTCGACACCTTCATCACCGATCTGCAGCGGGCGCGGCCCACGGCGATGTTCGGGGTGCCGCGCATCTGGACCAAATTCCAGATGGGCGTGTACGGCAAGATCCCGGCCAAGCGCCTGGATTTCCTGCTTGGCCTGCCATTCATTGGCAAGCGGGTCGGGCACAAGGTGTTGGCCGGGTTAGGCCTTGATGCCTTGCGCGTTGCCCTGTCCGGTGCGGCACCGGTGCCGCAGACCCTGCTCGGCTGGTATCAGAAACTCGGCCTCGATGTGCTGGAGGTGTATGGCATGACCGAGAGTTGCGGCTATTCGCACATCTGCCTGCCGGGTCAGTACAAGCAAGGCTGGATCGGCAAGCCGTGCCCGGAGGTTGAGGTGCGAATCGACGAGTCCGGTGAGGTGCAGGTGCGCAGTCAGGCGAACATGCTTGGCTATTTCAAGGAGCCGCAGAAAACCGCCGAGACCCTCACCGAGGACGGCTTCCTGCGTACTGGTGACAAGGGCGAACAGGATGCCGAGGGGCGCTTGCGCCTGACCGGCCGGCTCAAGGAAATCTTCAAGACCAGCAAGGGCAAATACGTGGCCCCGGCGCCGATTGAAAACCGGCTGGCGGTGCATTCGCGGATCGAACAGGTCTGTGTCGTCGGTGATGGCCTGAGTGCCCCGCTGGGCTTGTGCGTGCTGTCGAACGTCAATCAGGAGGAGGCGCGGGCGAGTCTGCATTCGAGCCTGGAGAAGCTGCTCGAAGAGGTCAACGCCGTGCTCGACAAGCACGAACGCCTGCGCCGGCTGGTGGTGGTCAAGGACAGCTGGGCGGTGGAAAACGGCTTTCTCACGCCGACCTTGAAGATCAAGCGCAACGTCATCGAAGACACTTATGGCGCGCGGTTTGAAGAATGGAGCGCGCGCAGCGAGGCGGTGCTGTGGCAGGATTGAGTGACGATCAAAACAACAAAGGAAGCCTGCGATGACCTTGTGGCGCACCACTCCGAACATCGAGCAGTTGAACGCAATCCAGAAAAACACCATCGGCGAAGTGCTGGATATCCGCTTTGAGTCCTTCGACGAAGCGTCGTTGACGGCGAGCATGGTCATCGATCACCGCACCCATCAACCTTATGGTCTGCTGCACGGCGGCGCTTCGGTGGTGCTGGCGGAAACCGTCGGTTCCATGGCCAGTTACCTGTGCATCGATGCCAGCAAATTCTATTGCGTGGGGCTGGAGATCAATGCCAACCATCTGCGCGGTTTGCGCAGCGGGCGGGTGACCGCAGTGGCCTCGCCAATTCACATCGGTCGCACCACGCATGTCTGGGACATTCGCCTGACCAGCGATGAAGGCAAGGCCAGTTGCGTCTCGCGTTTGACCATGGCGGTGGTGCCGTTGGGTGAGCAGCCGCCGGTGCGTTGAAGTCCGATGCGCCACTGCCATGACCGGACTGTCATCATTCCTGGCAGTTACGGTCATTGCTCAGCGCCGCGCTCTTGCGGACAATCAGCGGCATGTTTCTGCTCATGGATAAACCTGCATGTCGCAACCGATCTTTTTCGCCCACGCCAACGGGTTTCCTTCGGGCACCTATGGCAAGTTGTTCGCGGCGCTGGCGCCCGAGTACCGGGTTGCGCATCTGGAGCAGCATGCCCATGATCCGCGTTTCCCGGCGGACGACAACTGGTACAACCTGGTCGACGAACTGATCCACCATTTGCAGCAGCAGAATCAACCGGTGTGGGGCGTCGGCCATTCCTTTGGCGGCGTGTTGCACCTGCACGCCGCATTGCGCTGCCCAGAGCTGTATCGCGGCGTGGTCATGCTCGACTCGCCGGTGCTGACCCGCACTGACCAATGGGTGATCCGCGCGGCCAAGCGTTTCGGCTTCATCGACAGGCTGACCCCGGCCGGACGTACGTTGGGGCGGCGCGAAGAGTTCGCCGACCTCGACACGGCGCGCACCTACTTTGCCGGCAAGACCCTGTTTCGCGGTTTCGATCCGGAATGCTTCGATGCCTACCTGCAACACGGGTTGCAGACGGTCGGCGACAAGTTGCGTTTGCGCTTCGACCCGGCCACCGAAATCAGCATCTATCGCGGCGTGCCGCACACCAGCCCGGGCCGTACGCGCCAATTGCAGGTGCCGCTGGCCGTGGTGCGTGGTCACAAGAGTCGCGTGGTCATGCGTCATCACACGCGGTTCGTCGGGCGCCTGCCCCAGGGCGAAGCCCTGAGCATGCCCGGCGGACACATGTTCCCGCTCGAACGTCCGCAGGACACCGCGCGCCTGCTCAAAGAGCTGTTTACGCGTTGGGAGCGCCGCCAACAGAAGGACTGCGCATGAGCCCGACCTTCGAAGAAGTGCGCCTGAGCCTGCCGCATATCGAACTGGCGGCGCACTTGTTCGGCCCCGAGGACGGTCTGCCGGTGATCGCCCTGCATGGCTGGCTCGACAACGCCAACAGCTTCGCCCGCCTGGCGCCGAGGCTCAAAGGCCTGCGCATCATTGCCCTGGACATGGCCGGGCATGGGCATTCCGGACATCGCCCGAACGGCGCCGGTTATGCGCTGTGGGACTACGCCCATGATGTGCTGCAGGTCGCCGAGCAATTGGGCTGGAAACGCTTTGGCCTGCTCGGGCATTCGATGGGTGCCATCGTTTCGCTGGTGCTGGCCGGTTCATTGCCGGAGCGCATCAGCCATCTGGCGCTGATCGATGGGGTGATTCCGCCTACAGACAAAGGCGAAAACGCCGCCGAGCGCATGGGCATGGCCCTGCAGGCGCAGCTGGATCTGCGCGAGAAGCGCAAACCGGTCTACAACACCCTCGATCGTGCCATCGAAGCGCGGATGAAAGGGCTGGTGGCGGTCAGTCGCGAAGCCGCCGAACTGCTGGCGCAACGCGGTTTGATGCCGGTGCCCGGCGGTTATACCTGGCGCACTGATAATCGGCTGACTCTGCCATCGCCGTTGCGCCTGACTCAGGAACAGGCGATGGCGTTCGTCCAGCGCATCGCCTGTCCGGCGCAACTGGTGGTCGCCGCCGACGGCATGCTGGCCAGGCATCCGGAGTTGCTGGAGCGTCTACCCTTTAGCCAGGAACAGCTGGCGGGCGGGCATCATTTGCACCTGAACGATGAGTCCGGTGCCGACCTTGTCGCAGACTGTTTCAATCGCTTCTTCGCCATTCCTTGACTTGCACCGGGCAACTGTCGAGGCTGGGCGGGTTGAAATGGGAGACAAACACGATGGATTTCTATACCGCTGCGACCCCGACCCGCCAAGCCATGCCGATCCGATGAGCCTGACTATGCGGTCACTCAGTCTGTTGGCGCTGTGCTGTTTCAGTCCCGTTCTCTTCGCTGCCGATGTGCCAGGCAGCCAGGATCTGCAGATCGTGCCGCGCCTGGCCGATGCGCAGATTGTCGACTATCGCCCTCCGGTGGAGCTCGAGCGGATCTATCCGCTGGGCTCGATTCGCAAGATCAGCGGCCAGTTGCGCTTCGACGGCCAGGTCACCGCGCGCGGCCAGACCACTTCGGTCACCTATGAATTGCCCCCGGAGCACTCCGCCACCGAAGCCTTCACTGCTGCTCGCGAAGCCCTGCAAAAGCAGGACGCCGAGTTGCTGTTCTGGTGCCAGGCCCGCGACTGCGGCGAAAGCAGCCTGTGGGCCAATGAAGTGTTCGGCAATGCCAAGCTGTACGGTGCCGACGAGCAACAGGCCTATCTGCTGTTGCGTCTGGCTGCACCGAAGGACAACACCCTGGTGGCGCTCTACAGCATCACCCGCGGCAATCGCAAAGCCTACCTGCATGTCGAACAGTTCGAAGCGGGCGCGCCGTTGGGCGAGTTGCTTCCAACGTCGGCGACGCTGTTGCGACAGCTCAAAAGCACCGGCGAACTGGACTTTCCCAAGCTGACCGCGGACCCGGATGACACCTGGCTACGACTGATTTCCCGTGGCTTGAACCTCGACACCACCCAGCGCGTGACGATTTCCGGGCCGAAGGCCGAGGCCTGGCGTCAGGCATTGATCGGTCAGGGCGTGCGCGCGGCGCGGATGGAGGCGGGAAGCGCCGACGGCGCTGGCCTGCGCATTGATCTGTTGCGATAAGCTGCATCGTACGTGCACGCGGGGCGTGTTCGCCTACGCTTTGACCGACTGACTTCTTCGAGACTTTACATGCTCAATAATGATCGGCTGTTGGTGCAGATTCTCCTGCTGGTGCTGTTTGGTGCCAGCCTGTGGGTGATGGCGCCGTTCTGGTCGGCGCTGTTCTGGGGGGCGGTGCTGGCGTTCGCCAGTTGGCCGCTGATGCGTCTGTTGACCCGTTGGCTCAATGGCCGCGAATCACTTGCTGCGGCTATTTTGACCCTTGGCTGGATGCTGCTGGTGGCGGCGCCACTGGTGTGGCTGGGGTTCAATCTGGCCGATCACGTGCGCGATGCCACGGCGTTCATCAAGGATGTACAGGTCGACGGCCTGCCGGAAGCACCGGCCTGGCTCGGCAGCGTGCCGCTGGTCGGCGAGCGGCTGGTCGGGGTCTGGAACAGCATCGATCAGCAGGGCGCCGCGCTGATGGTGTCGATCAAGCCGTATCTGGGGCAGGTCGGCAACTGGTTGCTGGCGCGCAGTGCGCAGATCGGCGGCGGAATCCTCGAGCTGACCCTGAGCATTGTCTTCGTGTTCTTTTTCTATCGCGACGGGCCGCGACTGGCGGCATTTGTGCACGGTCTGCTGGAGCGGCTGATTGGCGAGCGGGCCGGGTATTACATCGAGCTGGTGGCCGGTACCGTGCAGCGAGTGGTCAACGGAGTGATCGGTACGGCAGCGGCGCAGGCGATTCTGGCGTTGATCGGGTTCCTGATTGCCGGGGTTCCTGGGGCGCTGGTGTTGGGGATCGTGACGTTCCTGTTGAGCCTGATTCCAATGGGGCCGCCGTTGGTGTGGATTCCGGCGACGGCCTGGCTGGCGTGGAAGGGCGAGTACGGGATGGCGGTGTTTCTCGGGATCTGGGGCACGTTCATCATCAGTGGCGTGGATAATGTGTTGAAGCCTTATCTGATCAGCCGGGGCGGGAATCTGCCGTTGGTGATTGTGTTGCTTGGGGTATTTGGCGGGTTGATTGCGTTTGGGTTTATCGGGCTGTTTATCGGGCCTACGTTGTTGGCGGTGGCTTATAGTTTGTTGACGGATTGGAGCAAGAGTCAGGCTCGGGTTTAGATTTGGCTGGGGTGGTTTGACTTGGCGGCCTCTGGGCCGACCAGGTTCCTGGGGTTTTGGGTGTTTATCCGTTGCTTCGGGTGTTGCGGCTGGCGGTTTCGCCCTTACGGCGAGTCACTTTTGCAGACGCCCAAAAGTAACCAAAACGCTTGGCCCCGGCGTACGGCCCTCGCTTAGGCTCGGGTTCCTTCGCTCCGGGATTCATCCGGGGGCATCGCCTCCGGTTTGCTTCGCTGCACCTCCTCTCGATGTGTTCGACTGCGTCGAACGGTCGCTGCGCTCCCACCCCCGGATAAACCCCTCCACTCAGCCTGCCGAAGGGGCCGGCACGGCAAGATCAAGAGCTGCAGCCGAGCTAACGCTCATCCTGTTGAGTGGTGAAAAGCATGCGGTCTGCCTGGACTGCTTTGCTTTTTTGTGGGAGCGAGCTTGCTCGCGAAGGCGGCCTATGGGCCGACCAGTTTCCAACAGACCGCACCCAATCCACCTGTGGGAGCTGGCTTGCCAGCGAAGGCGGCCTGACAGCCGACCACTCTCCAACAGACCGCACCCCTTCCCAGTGTGGGAGCGTGCCTGCTCGCGAAGGCGGCCTGACTGCCGACCAATCTCCAACTGACCGCACCCATTCCCCCTGTGGGAGCTGGCTTGCCAGCGAAGGCGGCCTGACAGCCGACCACTCTCCAACAGACCGCACCCCTTCCCAGTGTGGGAGCGTGCCTGCTCGCGAAGGCGGCCTGACTGCCGACCAATCTCCAACTGACCGCACCCATTCCCCCTGTGGGAGCTGGCTTGCCAGCGAAGGCGGCCTGACAGCCGACCAATCTCCAACTGACCACACCCAACCCCACGGTCGGAGCCAGCCTGCTGGCGATGAGGCTCTCTCAGGCAACCACTCTCTTCTCGCTGTACTCAAATGACCGTTCCCACACCACTGCATGGAAACGATCACACATCACTACATCAACTCAAGTCGCCACATTCAGGTATTTGCCCACCGGCGCAGTATTGTCCAGGGAATACTGCTTGCTCAAGTTGGCAATTATCCGGTTCAGCGCTTCGCTGGTGGTCTGGGTGCTGGCGGTCCTTTCTTCAGGCGGGTGTTCCCGACCTGCCTGTAGCGCCGCTTTCAGTTCGTCGCTGCTCACGTCGCCGCTGCTGTCGCTGTCCAGCGCTTTGAGCAGTGCGGCGCTGGCGTCGGTGCTGGTCGTTGAGGTGTTGTCGCGGGTCTGTTGCGCGCTGCTCAGTTCGGTGGCGCTGATGCTGCCGTCGCCATCGGCATCCAGTTGGCTGAACAGTTCATCACTGGAAGTTTGCTGCGGTGGCGGTGGTGGCGGGGTGAGGCTGGCGGTGAGTTCGTCCTGGCTGACGGTGCCGTCCTTGTTCTTGTCCAGCGCGGAGAAGATCTGGTTGCTGTCGGCGCTGCTGCCGGCGCTGGTGAGGCCGTTGCTCAGTTCGTCGCTGCTGATGGCGCCGTCGCCATCGGTGTCGAGGGCGCTGATCAAGGCGTCGGCGAGGTCGGTGTTCGGGGCCTGGTCGTTGGGCGGCGGAGGGGGTGCCATGGCGGTCATTTCTTCGGCGCTGAGGCTGCCGCTGGCGTCGCTGTCCAGGTCGCCGAATTGCTTGCTCAGGTTGACCAGCAAACCGTCGTCGGACTTCTGCGACAGGGCGCTTTTCAGTTCGTCCTGGTCCACCGCGCCGTCGCTATTGCTGTCGAGTCTTGCGAACAGTTGCTTTTGCAGTTGCTGGCTGCGGGTGTTCTGGGTGGCGGTGCTGCTGGTGCTGGTGCTGGTATAGCTCGTGTAGTTGCTGACGCTACCGATCATGGGCTCACTCCTTGGACTGTAAAGCCGGTCGGTGTACCGGCTTGTGCAGACTCAAGGAGCAAGTTGTCCTGGGTATTTGGGTTTTGTACCGGGTGGTACACAGTGGCGGGAACACCAGAAATTCCCTGTGGGACAGGTGTTCTTCTCAGGCGCGCGGCAGGCGGATGATTGCGGTCAGGCCGCCGCCGGGTGTTTCTTGCAGATTCAACTGCCCACCCAAACGCTGCGCCGCTTCACGGGCAATGGTCATGCCCAGGCCGACGCCGCCGGAGTTGCGGTTGCGGGAGCCTTCCAGGCGATAGAACGGTTCGAACACCGCTTCGCGTTGGTCTTCGGCTATGCCCGGGCCGTGGTCGATCACGCGGATCAGCAGTTGTTCGCGTTGATCCTGCAGTTCGATGCGCGCCTGCCCGGCGTAGCGCAGGGCATTGTCCATCAGGTTATTGATGCACGAGCGCAGCGCCATCGGTTGCACCTGCAGCGGCGCGCAATGGCCGCTGACTTCAACGTCTGCGCCTTGATCCTGAGCGTTCTCGCACAACGATTCGACCAGCGCCTGCACATCCATCAACTGCAGGGCTTCGCTGGTGCGTTGTTCGTGCAGGTAGGTGAGGGTGGCGTCGAGCATGCCGATCATGTCGTTGAGGTCCTGGCGCATCTGACCTTGCAGCTTTTCGTCGTCGATCTGTTCCAGGCGCAGTTTCAGTCGCGACAGCGGGGTGCGCAGGTCGTGGGAGACGGCGCCCAGCATGCGTGCTCGTTGTTGCACCTGTTCGCGGATGCGTTGTTGCATCAGGTTGAAGGTGTGCGCCGCTTGCCGTGCCTCACGCGGGCCGGATTCGTCCAGCGGTGGGCTGTCGAGGTTTTCGCTCAGACGTTCGGCGGCGTCGCTCAGGCGCTGGATCGGCCGGCTGAGCAGTTTGGCGCCGTACCACGCAGCAATCATCAGCGAGATGAACTGGAACGTCAGCGGCACCAGCGGTCCGCCGAACCACGGACGTGGCGGGCGATGGGCGAAACGCGGATCCGGCGGCGGATGTTGGCCGTCGACCCCCTCGGCAAATTCCGGCGGGGGCGGCGGTGGGGGCGGGCCGTAGTGGTGAAACCAGGCAAAGGCCAGCAGATGCGCCAGGACGATCGCCACGAACAGCATGCCAAACAGGCGGCCGAACAGCGTGTCGAAGCGCCCTCGCATCAGCCGATGTCCCGCGCGTCGAACAGGTAACCTTCACCGCGCACGGTTTTGATCAACTGCGGGGCTTTCGGGTCGTCGCCGAGTTTTTGTCGCAGGCGCGACACCAGCAAATCGATGCTGCGGTCGAACGCTTCGATCGAACGGCCCCGGGCGGCGTCCAGCAGTTGTTCGCGGCTGAGTACCCGACGCGGGCGTTCAATGAACACCCAAAGCAGGCGGAATTCGGCATTGGACAGCGGCACCACCAGACCATCGTCGGCAATCAGCTGACGCAGCACGCTGTTCAGGCGCCAGTTGTCGAAGCGGATGTTGGCCCGCTGTTCGGTGCGGTCATCGCGCACCCGGCGCAGGATGGTCTGGATCCGCGCCACCAGTTCCCGTGGCTCGAATGGTTTGGCCATGTAGTCGTCGGCGCCCAGTTCCAGACCGATGATGCGATCGGTGGGTTCGCAGCGGGCGGTGAGCATGAGGATCGGGATGTCCGATTCGGCACGCAGCCAGCGGCACAGCGACAGGCCGTCTTCGCCGGGCAGCATCAGGTCGAGCACCACCACGTCGAAATGTTCGGCCTGCATCGCCTGGCGCATGGCTGCACCGTCGGTGACGCCGCTGGCGTGGATGTTGAAGCGCGCGAGGTAGTCGATCATCAGCTCGCGGATCGGCACATCGTCATCGACGATCAGCGCGCGGATGCTCCAGCGCTTGTCGTCTTTCTGCTCATCAGTCACTGTCGTTTGGGTGTTGTGCATGGGGCTGTTCATCTGCCAGTAGGCCGCCAACCACAAAGATGGGCTGCGAGGTGGTGGTTTCAGCATAGGCGTCCTGTCGTGAGGCGGGAAGTGCTGATGTAAGGACGTGTTGCGGCTGGCGAGGCTAGCGCGGGCGCATGTTGGCGGCGTGTCGGTTGTGTATCGGGTTCGACACAATAGCAGCGAGCGCTATGCTGATCACGGTTGCGGCGACGATTTACCGATCATCGGGTGCCGCGCCGTCGCCGCTTCCGCTACAATGCGCGCCGATTTCGACTTGCCTGAGAGCCCATCCATGTCCGCCTGCCAGACTCCTATCATCGTCGCCCTGGATTTCCCCACCCGTGACGCCGCACTGAAGCTGGCCGACCAGTTGGACCCGAAACTGTGCCGGGTCAAAGTGGGCAAGGAACTGTTCACCAGTTGCGCCGCGGAAATCGTCGGCACCCTGCGTGACAAAGGCTTTGAAGTGTTCCTCGACCTGAAATTCCACGATATTCCCAATACCACCGCGATGGCTGTGAAAGCCGCTGCCGAGATGGGCGTGTGGATGGTCAACGTGCATTGCTCCGGTGGCCTGCGCATGATGGCGGCCTGCCGTGAAGAGCTCTCCAAGCGCAGCGGCCCGCAACCGCTGCTGATCGGCGTGACCGTGCTGACCAGCATGGAGCGCGAGGATCTGGCCGGTATCGGTCTGGACATCGAGCCGCAGGAGCAGGTGCTGCGTCTGGCCGCGCTGGCCGAGAAGGCCGGAATGGATGGACTGGTGTGCTCGGCGCTGGAAGCCACCGCACTGAAGTCGGCGCATCCTTCGCTGCAACTGGTGACCCCGGGGATTCGCCCGGCGGGCAGTGCGCAGGACGATCAGCGCCGTATCCTGACCCCGCGTCAGGCACTGGATGCCGGTTCCGATTACCTGGTGATCGGCCGTCCGATCAGTCAGGCGGCGGATCCGGCCAAGGCCCTGGCCTCGGTCGTGGCAGAACTGGCCTGATCAGTTTCCGCAGGTATTAGCATTACCTGTAGGAGCTGCCGAAGGCTGCGATCTTTTGATTTTGCTTGTTAAAGGCAAGATCAAAAGATCGCAGCCTTCGGCAGCTCCTACAGGGGCTGCGATCTTTTATTTTAGATTTTCAGCACCAACTTGCCGAAATTCTCCCCGCTGAACAATTTCATCAGTGTCTCTGGAAAGGTCTGCAGACCTTCGACGATGTCTTCCTTGCTTTTGAGTTGTCCCTTGGCCATCCAGCCGGCCATTTCCTGCGCGGCACTGGCGTATTGCGCGGCGTAGTCCATCACCACAAAGCCCTCCATGCGTGCGCGGTTGACCAGCAATGACAGGTAGTTGGCCGGGCCTTTGACCGCTTCCTTGTTGTTGTACTGGCTGATGGCGCCGCAAATCACCACCCGGGCTTTTGGCGCCAGACGACTGAGCACGGCGTCGAGGATCTCGCCGCCGACGTTATCGAAATACACGTCTACGCCTTTCGGGCACTCGCGCTTGAGCCCGGCCAGCACGTCTTCGTGCTTGTAATCGATGGCGCCGTCGAAGCCCAGTTCATCGATCAGGTACTTGCACTTGTCGGCCCCGCCGGCGATGCCGACGACCCGGCAGCCTTTGATCTTGGCGATCTGCCCGGCAATGCTGCCCACCGCGCCCGCAGCCCCGGACAGCACCACGGTGTCGCCGGCCTTCGGTGCGCCGACGTCGAGCAGCGCGAAGTAGGCGGTCATGCCGGTCATGCCCAGTGCAGACAAATACACCGGCAGCGGCGCCAGTTTCGGATCGACCTTGTAGAAACCTCTGGGCTCGCCGAGGAAATAATCCTGCACGCCGAGGGCGCCGTTGACGTAGTCGCCGACGGCAAAGCCCGGGTTATTCGAAGCGATGACTTTGCCGACGCCCAGAGCGCGCATCACTTCACCGATTTCCACCGGCGGGATGTAGGACTTGCCCTCGTTCATCCAGCCACGCATGGCCGGGTCGAGGGACAGATATTCGTTCTTGACCAGAATCTGCCCTGCCGCAGGTTCGCCGACCGGGACTTCCTGATAAGTGAAGGTCTCGCGGGTGGCAGCACCCACCGGGCGTTTGGCGAGCAGGAACTGGCGATTGGTCTGGCTGGTCATGGCAGGCACTCGAACTGAATGAAGTCTTGTTGATAGACCCTCAAGGCCAATGCTGCAAGGTGGGCTGATGCGGCGAATGCACGATGATCCAGTGCAGTGATAGTCGCCCGGCGGGTTTTATCACTGCGACGCATGAAGGCATAAACAGCCTTCTGATAGTGCTGATGCGGGGCGGGCCGTGATGGCTATGCTGCGAGTCAGTCTGCAAATCCCTCCTGCATCTCTCCTTCGAGGACATAACAATGAGCATGACGTTTTCCGGTCAGGTTGCCGTAGTCACTGGCGCGGCCAATGGCATTGGCCGCGCGACCGCCCAGGCGTTCGCCGCCGAAGGCCTGAAAGTGGTGGTGGCCGATCTGGACGCGGCAGGGGGCGAGGGTACGGTGGCGCTGATTCGTACAGCCGGTGGTGAAGCGACCTTCGTGCGCTGCAACGTTACCGTTGAAAGCGAAGTGAAGAATCTGATGGACGAGGTGATCAATACCTACGGTCGTCTCGACTATGCCTTCAACAATGCCGGGATCGAAATCGAGCAAGGCAAGTTGGCAGATGGCTCGATGGACGAGTTCGACGCGATCATGGGCGTCAACGTCAAGGGCGTCTGGCTGTGCATGAAGTACCAGTTGCCGTTGCTGCTGGCCCAGGGCGGCGGGGCGATCGTCAACACTGCTTCAGTGGCAGGGCTTGGCGCGGCACCGAAGATGAGCATCTATGCGGCGTCCAAACACGCGGTGATTGGCCTGACCAAATCGGCGGCGATCGAATACGCGAAGAAGAAAATCCGCGTCAACGCTGTGTGCCCGGCGGTGATCGACACTGACATGTTCCGCCGGGCCTACGAGGCCGATCCGAAAAAGGGCGAGTTTGCCAATGCGATGCACCCGGTGGGGCGTATTGGCAAGGTCGAGGAAATCGCCAGTGCCGTGCTGTATCTGTGCAGCGATGGCGCGGCGTTCACCACCGGTCACTCTCTGGCCGTGGATGGCGGCGTCACTGCCTTTTGAAGCCCAATGGCAAGACCCGAGAAACCCGCCTGAGCGCGGGTTTTCTTATTCTTGGGCTGCCGTTTCTTTAAACCGCTAAACAATGTGTATCAAACGGTTAGAACGGCTGTTTTTGACGGCGTTGTCGCACAGTCTGAACGACGCGGCTGTGATTTACTGCTGCCAGCAAAACGGACAGGAGTTTGCGTGCTCATGGAATTGAGAATTGACCGACAGGCAATGGTGCCGGTCGTACAGCAGATTGTTGATGGAATGACCGAGTGGATCTCGCGAACGGGTGTGGCGCCGAGCACGCGACTGCCCTCCGTCAGACAGATAGCACGCTCCAATCTGCTCAGCCAGTCGTGTGTGACCGAGGCCTGCGAGCGGCTGGTGGCGCAAGGTATCCTGGCCCCGCGTCAGGGCGCGGGATTCATGGTCGCCGCGCACAGTCGCGCTTTGCTCGGGCTTGAATACGGGCGTGCCGAGAGCGGCTTGAAACTCGGTGAGGGTGGTTTGCCGCAAAGCTGGCGCGAGTCCGATGACCTGAGCTATGCAATCCGTCAGGTGGCGCGAACCGACATGGCGAGTCTGTTCAATTACAGCACCCCGCTGGGGTTTGCGGCGCTGCGTGCGCAGATCGTCAGACGTCTCAGGCTGATCGACATCCAGGCCCTGGCGGAACAGGTGCTGACGACCTCCGGTGCCAGCCAGGCGCTGGATCTGCTCGTGCGCACGCTGGTTAAGGCCGGGGACTGCGTTGTTGTCGAAACCCCGGGCTATGCGCCGCTGTTCGAGCTGTTGCGCCTGCGTGGCGCGCAGCTGCTGGAAGTCCGGCGTACGCCAAGCGGGCCTGACCCTCAGGCGCTGGAGGCACTGTTGCGTCAGTGCCGGCCCGTCGCGATGTTCGTCAACAGCCATCACCACAATCCCACCGGTTCCTGCCTGAGTCCGTGTGTGGCACAGCAGATCCTGCGATTGTGCAACGCGCACGATGTGCAACTGATCGAAGACGATGTCTACGCCGATCTGCACAATGGCAACGGTGTACGCCTGGCCGCACTTGATGAACGGGTGATTTACGTCGGCAGTTTTTCCAAGACGCTGAGCAGTTCGCTGCGCGTCGGGTTTGTGTACGCCGGGCCAGAACTGATCGCGCGTCTGGCCCGGGTCAAGATGATCAGCAGCATGGGAGCCTCGAGTTTCAATGAAGCGGTGCTGGCGAGCCTGCTGGCCAGTGGCGCCTATCGAAAAATGGTCCAGCGCCAGCGTCAACGCCTGAATACCGACCGCGTCGCCGCATTGCAGGCATTGGAGGACGCAGGCTGGGAGGTTTTCGGCAAGCCGTGTGGCGGCCTGTTCATCTGGGCCCGCTCCCCGCTGAGTGATCCGGAGCGCTTGCACAGGCATGCGCAGTGCAGTGGTGTCAGTCTCAGCCCTGCGGGGGCCTTCAGTCCGAGCGGCGAGATCAGTCAGTGGCAGCGAATCAATGTGGCCTATGCCTGTGATCCACGGGCCCGGCAGTTTTTTCGCAGTACCGGCGTGAATCGACCTCAAGCGTTCTGAAAACGACGCGTGCGTAGCTTTTTGCCATTATTCCGACGCCAGAGACTTGTGCTGCTCCATGACCGTTGCGAATCTTCGGCAACAGACTTTGGCAGGGGACTACGCGCAATGATTTCGGCCGTGCAAGGACGTTTTGCCAACCTCGGTATGGCAAAGAAACTGGGTCTCGGGTTCGTACTGGTGCTGCTGTTGACTGCGCTGGTGGCTGCCATTGGAGTCTGGTCCCTGCAGACCATCAGCCAGCGCTTCGACGGCTTGAAGCAAATGTCGTCGCTTAACAGTGCCTTGCTCAAGGTGCGGTTGCTGGAGCAGGACTATGCGCTGCACAGCAACCCGAAAACGGTTGATGCCGTGCACGAGGGCGTCGACGGTCTGTTGGCCCAGGCCGCGCAACTCAAGGCGCAGACGCCGGCGAACGGGGCGGTGATGAGCGATGTCGAGCAAGCCTTGGGCGACTATCGCAAGGCGTTTGACGAGTTCGTTTCACTGACCCAGGCCAAGGATCTGGCGCTGGAAATGGCCAGTTGGTCGGTGTCCAGCGTGGCCAATAACCTGGACGTGCTGCAAGCCGGGCTGGCCGATGATGGCGCGTACACGTTAAAGGACAGCGAAGGCAAGGATGGTGCGCAGTTCATCGAACAGGCCAGTCAGGTCAGTCAGGTGTCGCGGTTGATGCTGCAAGCGATGAACGAGGCACGGGTTCGTCTCGATCAGAGCCGCAAGGGCGATGCCGACAGTGCCGACAAGGGCAGCATCGAACAGGCGGCCCAGGCCCAGGCTCAGGCCGAGCAGTTGAAGACTACGGTCAAGGATGAGGGCTATTTGACGGTGCTCAACGAAGTGTCCGGGCACATCGCCGGTTTCAACGACAAACTGGCCGAGTACACCGGTCTGCTGGCCCAGGAAAAAACCGTCTATGAACAGTTGCACCAGCGCGCGGCGCAAGTGATGTCGCGTGTCGACCAGGCCTATGTGGCCGAAGACGGCGCAATGCAGGTGGAATTGAAGAAAAACTCGGTGCTGATCCTCGGTTCTTCGGCGTTGGCCTTATTGGTGGGGCTGATTGCCGCGTGGGTCATTACCCGGTTGATCGTCGCGCCGCTGCGCGCTGTGATGCGCGTCGCCCAGCAGATTGCGGCCGGAGATTTGAGCGCGAAAGTCGAGGTTACCCGGCGTGATGAAATCGGCCAGTTGATGTTGGCGATGCAGCAGATGGGGGCCGGGTTGAGCACGATTGTCAGCGGATTGCAGGCGGGCATCGAGCAATTGGCCAGTTCCGCGCAATCGCTGTCGGCGGTCACCGAGCAGACCAACCTCGAGGTCAACAGTCAGAAGGAAGAGACCGAGCAGGTGGCCACGGCCATGAACCAGATGACCGCCACCGTGCATGACGTGGCGCGCAATGCCGAGGAAGCCGCGCTGGCCGCGCAAACCGCGGATGGCAAGGTCGAGACCGGGCAGCAGGTGGTGCGCCAGAGCATGGCGCGGATCGAGCAACTGGCGGATTCGGCAACGTCGGCCAGTTCGAGCATCGAAAGCCTCAGTGCGCAGATCCAGAATATCGGTACGGTGCTGGATGTGATCAAAAGCGTTGCCGAGCAGACCAACCTGCTGGCGCTCAACGCGGCGATCGAAGCAGCGCGGGCCGGGGAGCAGGGCAGGGGCTTTGCAGTGGTGGCCGATGAGGTTCGTGCGTTGGCGCGACGTACGCAGCAGTCGACGGAGGAGATCGAGCGGCTGGTCAGCGCGTTGCGGTCGGCGGCGCATGCTTCCGTGCAGCAAATTCAGAGCAGTGGCGAGTTGGTGAAGCTTGCCGTCAGTGATGCTCTGCAGACCGAAAGTGCGCTGGGGAGTATTGCGGCGGCGGTGTCGTTGATTCAGCAGATGAATCAGCAGATTGCGGCGGCGGCCGAGGAGCAGAGTTCGGTGGCCGAGGAGATTAATCGCAGTGTGACGAGTATTCGTGCGAGTGCGGATCAGTCTTCGATGGCGATGCGGGGGAATGCGGTTTCGAGTGTTGAGCTGGCGCGGTTGGGGGGGGAACTCAAGGGGATGGTGGGGCATTTTCGGCTTTGACTTGGCGGCCTCTGGGCCGACCAGGTTCTTGGGGTTTTGGGTGTATATCCGTTTTTTTGGGTGTTGCGGCTGACGGTTTCGCTCTTACAGCGACTCCCTTTGGCAAACGCCCCAAAGGAAGCAAAGGTCTTTGGCCCCAACGTACGGCCCTCGCCGTGGCTCGGGTTCCTTCGCTCCGGGATTCATCCGGGGGCATCGCCTCCGGTTTGCTTCGCTGCACCTCCTCTCGATGTGTTCGACTGCGTCGAACGGTCGCTGCGCTCCCACCCCCGGATAAACCCCTCCACTCAGCCTGCCGACGGGGCCGGTACGGCAAGATCAAGAGCTGCAGCCGAGCTTGCGCTCATCCTGTGTAGGAGCTGCCGAAGGCTGCGATCTTTTGATCTTGATCTTGATCTTGATCTTGATTTTGTGGGAGCTGGCTTGCCAGCGATGGCGGCCTGACAGCCGACCAATCCCTAACTGAATGACCTCAATCGCAGCCAGTCCACCACCCACAAAAAAGCCACCTCTCGGTGGCTTCTCTTAACTCTCGACACTCAGTCGTAGATCACTTTCTTCTTCCAGTCCGCGTCGGCTTCAACTTCCTTGAGGCCTTCGGTCAACTGGTTCACTTCGCCTTCGACCGGTGCAATTTTGTCCATCACCTGGGCGTTGGCGCGGGCCAGCAGTTTTTCCAGGTATTGCAGTTGTTCCGAGTACATCTGCGGGTCTTGCTGTTTGCGCAGGTATTGCACGCCGCGTTCGAAGGCGAGGCGGGCCTGGCCTGGCTGGTTTTGTTGCAGGGATTGTTGGCCGAGGTTGTTGAAGAACTCGATGTGCAGCAGGACCAGGATGTGGCGGACTTCCTTGATCCAGTGTTTGGCTTCGTTCGGTGGCAGGAAGCCGTCGTGGGCGGCGCGGGTGATCTGGCCGTGGAGGGCTTCGAGCAGGAAGCGGACGTCCTTGGCTTTGGCTTCGGTCAGGATCGGTGCCGGCGGGTTGTTGACCGGAATCGATTCGCCCTGGGCTACCAGTGCGCTGAGTTCAGTGATCCGTGCCTTGATCGTGGCGCTGGTTTTTTCCAGGTTCAGCAGACGCTGGCAGACGTTCAGTTCCAGACGCGTCAACAGTAGCTTGAGTGCCGGCGTCATGAACTGACCGGGGAAGGTTTCAGTCAGTTCGCCGCAGCGGCGCAGGCGGTCGTTGAGTTCGACTTTGGTGCGGGCCTTCTCCAGTTTGTTGTTTTCCACCACATGGTTCATGTAGCCAATGGCGATCAGAATTGCGATCCCGGCTACGACTAGCAGGGTGATCATGAGTGGTGTCACCGGTAAGACCTCTTTATAGGGTTCGCATGCGAGTGTAGTGGCTGGGCACTTGGGCGCCCAGCGCCGCTCGACGAGTTGATTCAGCAGCTTCTGTGTATATCGGCTGCACACTGCTTATATGAATGCTGGCGCAAGGTGCGCAGATTGCCATCATCGTGTTGCGGACTATAACGCCTTGGCGAGTGGCGGAATATAGGCGTCAATCGTCGGGCGACGGAAAAGCCCGAATGCTCTCGTAAAGCAGGTCGAAGTCATTGATTTAAATAAATTTATATTCGGGGGTTGACGACCTCTCAAACCATCCATAGAATGCGCGCCACTTGCAGCGTAAAGCACACAGCGAAACGCGGCAGGGAGTGAATGTTGTAGTGTGTCCCCTTCGTCTAGTGGCCTAGGACACCGCCCTTTCACGGCGGTAACAGGGGTTCGAGTCCCCTAGGGGACGCCAATGCGGGAATAGCTCAGTTGGTAGAGCACGACCTTGCCAAGGTCGGGGTCGCGAGTTCGAGTCTCGTTTCCCGCTCCAATTTTAAACAGCACTGCTTTCGGGCAGGGCTGAGTGAAACCAGAACCTGATCTTCGGAGACGGCTCTGGACACCGAAACACACACCATGTGTTCCGGGTAGCGTGTCCCCTTCGTCTAGTGGCCTAGGACACCGCCCTTTCACGGCGGTAACAGGGGTTCGAGTCCCCTAGGGGACGCCAATGCGGGAATAGCTCAGTTGGTAGAGCACGACCTTGCCAAGGTCGGGGTCGCGAGTTCGAGTCTCGTTTCCCGCTCCAATTTTAAACAGCACTGCTTTCGGGCAGGGCTGAGTGAAACCAGAACCTGATCTTCGGAGACGGCTCTGGACACCGAAACACACACCATGTGTTCCGGGTAGCGTGTCCCCTTCGTCTAGTGGCCTAGGACACCGCCCTTTCACGGCGGTAACAGGGGTTCGAGTCCCCTAGGGGACGCCAATGCGGGAATAGCTCAGTTGGTAGAGCACGACCTTGCCAAGGTCGGGGTCGCGAGTTCGAGTCTCGTTTCCCGCTCCAATTTTAAACAGCACTGCTTTCGGGCAGGGCTGAGTGAAACCAGAACCTGATCTTCGGAGACGGCTCTGGACACCGAAACACACACCATGTGTTCCGGGTAGCGTGTCCCCTTCGTCTAGTGGCCTAGGACACCGCCCTTTCACGGCGGTAACAGGGGTTCGAGTCCCCTAGGGGACGCCATTGCGGGAATAGCTCAGTTGGTAGAGCACGACCTTGCCAAGGTCGGGGTCGCGAGTTCGAGTCTCGTTTCCCGCTCCAAATTCTAAAAGCGCCGCTCAGTGAGCGGCGTTTTTATTAGTGAAAGTTGTAGCCTGTCCCCTTCGTCTAGTGGCCTAGGACACCGCCCTTTCACGGCGGTAACAGGGGTTCGAGTCCCCTAGGGGACGCCATTGCGGGAATAGCTCAGTTGGTAGAGCACGACCTTGCCAAGGTCGGGGTCGCGAGTTCGAGTCTCGTTTCCCGCTCCAAATTTTGATCCACAGACTTCTACTGGGGTCTGTAGGTCATTGAAAAAAGGAGCTTCGGCTCCTTTTTTCATTCCAGCGAGTGCCACGGAAATCCACCCACAGCTACCGTTTTTGAGTGACCAAATAAGGCACAAGAATACGGGTGGGTCGGCTACCGGATAGTTGCTGGGGCTGAGCGGGGACCATGACGAGCATAGGGCCTAAGTCATTACTTAGGAGTCTCGAAATGGCGCTCTCTGATCTGACCGTCCGGCAGGCGAAGACCACCGGAAAACGCTACACCCTCTCCGACAACGACTGCCTGGGCCTGATGGTCTCAGCCGCAGGCGGCAAGTCATGGCAATTCCGCTACTACTGGCTGGGCAAGCAAAAGCGCCTGTGCCTGGGCGGCTATCCTGCTCTCAGCCTGCGCGAGGCCCGGATCGAGCGAGACAAGGCCCAGGCCCTGCTCGCCAGGGGGATCGATCCTCAGGTCGAGCGCGACCAGAAACGGCACGCGGCCAAGCTGGCGGGCGAATACACCTTCAAGACCGTCTTCGATGCCTGGGTCGAGCATCGCCGCAAGGAACTCAAGGAAGGCCGTCAAAGCACGCTGTCGCAGATCCTGCGCATCTTCAACAAGGACGTGTTGCCCACCCTGGGAAGAATGTCGATCTACGACATTCGCCGCCCCCAACTCCTGGGCGTCTTGGCGGCGATCGAGAAACGCAAGGCGTTCACCACCGCCGAGAAGGTCCGCACCTGGTTCAACCAGTTGTTCCGCTATGCCCTGGTCATTGCCGAGGGGTTGGAAGTCAACCCGGCCGCCGACCTGGACGTGGTGGCAGAGCCCAAGCCCCCCGTAGCCCACAATCCCTACCTGCACCTGCCCGAGATGCCCGAGTTCCTCCAGAAGCTCCGGCTCTACAACCCCCGTGGCTGGCAGACCCAGCTTGGCGTCCGGCTGCTGTTCCTGACCGGGGTGCGCACCGGCGAACTGCGATTGGCCGAACCCGAACAGTTCGACCTCGACAGGGGCTTGTGGATCATCCCACCGCAGATCGTCAAGCAGCTCCAGGATGAAATGCGCAAGGCAGGGAAGCGGCCGCAGGATGTGCCCCCCTATATCGTGCCGCTATCCCTGCAGGCCATCGAGATCGTGCGCTATCTCCTGGGGGTGATGCGGCCGGCGCAGAAGTACTTGCTGTCACACCGCAGCGAACTCAAGAAGCGCATCAGCGAGAACACCCTCAACAAGGCCGTGCAGCTCATGGGCTATGAGGGGCGCCTGACCGGCCACGGCATCCGCGGCACTATCTCGACGGCGCTCAACGAGATTGGCTACCCGAAGATTTGGGTGGACGCGCAGCTTTCCCATTCCGACCCCAACAAGGTGAGTTCGTCCTACAACCACGCCAAGTACGTTGAGCCGCGCCGTCGGATGATGCAGGACTGGGCCGATCGGCTCGACCTGCTCGAACAGGGCGAAGTGGAAGCCGCGAGCGCGCATCTGACCATCCGTATCGACGGGGCGCCGGCGATGGCAGAAGTGGAGGAAGCGGTGGATGCGACCCTCGCGATGGCCGAGCCCACTCCTCCCGGCGTCCCGCCCGTCGTGGCCACGCCTATTGTCGTAACCCCGAGCAGCGGCGGCATCACGTTCCAGCGGCTGTCTCAGGTACCGCCGCCTCCGACGCATGCCCCAGAGCCGGAAGTGTCCGCGATCCAGCGCGAGCGCGAGGAAATGCTGACCATCTACGAGTCTCCAAGCAGCTTGCCGGTCCCGCTGTTCGGCAAGCTGGCCGGAAAGTCCAAGGACCAGATCAACCGCGAACTGAAAGCGGGCAAGTTGCTGTCCATCAGTTTGGGCAATCGGGGGCAGCGTGTTCCCGATTGGCAACTGGTGCCGCTCAAGCACAAGCTGGCCCAGGTGCTCATGAACCAGTGCCCGCACGCGGATTCGTGGGATCTGTACCGCATGCTGACCCAGCCGCACCCTGACCTGGGGGACCGCGCGGCCATTGATGCGGTCACGCCGACCAACGTACCGGCGATCATCCAGGTCATCATGGGCGACTACCAGCACTATGCGGATATGCCCGAGGCCATTGCCCCGTACCCCATCCCCGAGGATGTGCGGCAAAGCGTTCGTCGGCTGGTGGATAGCGCAGTAGTTCTAGACGGAGCATAGGGCTCTCAAACCTTGCAGGGGCCTTGCGGCCCCTGCATTACGCTTGCACCGCCTCCACGAGTTCGCTCAGCGTGCGCGGTGCGGGAGCGAAGAACACGGCGCCGGTGTGCGCCGTCGAGAAATCGAGCAGGCGGTCGTGCATGCCTGGCGGATCGCCGAGGAACATGCGCTCCAGCATCTTCTGCGTCACCCACAGATGCCTGGAGTAGCCGATGAAGTAGGTGCCATATTCGCCCTGGCCGGGGCGGCCGAAGGGCATGTTGTCGCGCAGGATGTCGTGCTCGGTGCCGTCGTCGTCCACGATCGTGGCGAGGGTCTTGTGCGATTTCTGGCCGCTCGTCGCGTCGGGCAATTCGACATTGCTGACGATCTCCCGGCCGATGATCCGCTCTTGCTCGTCCTTGGCGAGCCGAGCCCACGGCTGCATTTGGTGCAGATACTTCTGCACCACCAAGTAGCTGCCGCCGGCGAACGCCTGATCTTCACTGCCGACCAGCGTCGAGGCGCCGATGTCGTGCCCGGTCGGGTTGGCCGTGCCATCGACAAAGCCAAGCAGGTCGCGGGAGTCGAAGTAGCGAAAACCGACCACCTCGTCGGCCACCGTCACGCTGCTGCCCAGTTGGTCCAGCAGCAGGCGCTCGAATTCAAAACAGAGGTCCTCGCGTTCGGCACGGATGTGAAAGAACAGGTCGCCGGGCGTGGCAGGCGCGGTGTGCTTGGCACCCTCGATGGGCACGAAGGGCCGTAGTTCCTTCGGGCGCTTCCCGGTCTGGAAACGGTCCCATAGCGCCGATCCCAGTGCAGTGATGCACGACAGCCGGCCGTTGAGATCGCGGAAGCCCACCGTTTTGATCAGGTCGTCCAGCCCGTCCAAGACGCCGGCGACCGCCTGAAGGGCCTCGTGGCCCTCGGCGACCGTCAACGTGAGAAACACCGCCGCGCGCGACAGCGGCGCATCGATGCTTTGCGAGTCAATTGGTACTCGATCCCAACCACTTCCAACCATTCGTGCCTCCAAAGACCATGTTAATTCATCATATTGCCAGAGATGGAAGCGCTATCACTGGCGCGCTAACAGGCGCGTGCCGCTGCAATTACCCGCACGCAGCCTCGGCGAGAGCGGGCTATGGGGTATTCGAGCAAGCCGCCCTGTCCCTGGCAACCAGCATTGCCCTGTGCTCGAACCGCTCAGAAACAACATTGGCTCGTCCGTGGGGTCGCTGCAGGTATGTCACGATCTCGTAGGGGCCGTCTGAAAGCGGTCGCATAGTGATCCCCCACGCATGGGCACGCTCAATGCGCGATTGCGCGGAGAGCCCCACTCCGTAGCCAGCGGTCACCCAAAGCGCCATCATCTCGAACGAAGTCACGTGCTGAATGCTCTGCTGGCTCAACGGAAGAAAGGACAGTCGCTGATCCAGCAGTAGGCAAGCCTCCGCCGGCCAGCGAAACACCGGATAGTCCAGAAGCTCGGCAAGCGTGATCTTCGCCTGGGCAACTAAGGGGGACCCCAGCGGCACTGCAACAGCCACGTTCTCCACCCAGAGCGGTTGGCTTTTCACAGCCGGAGCACCAGCGTTCCGAAGCGTCATTCCAGCGTCGTAGCGGCCTTCCTCAAGGCCCGTCAACAGATCATCGGCTGAGGTCTCAAAGAACGTGATGGTGACTTCTGGTTCCTCCGCGCGCTGTAGGGCAAGAAGCGTTGTGAGGCAAGAGGATGGCACTCCGGGCGCGATAGCAAGCCTGAAATGGGAAAACTGGCTGGTGGCGTCATGCATGAGGGCCCCCAATAAGCGATCTGTCCAGAAAGGCAAACCAGCGTTTCAGGAAAGAGTGAAGTTTAACGTCGTTATCTTTAACGTGGTTAATTGTGGCAGATTGTTTGACGCTTCTGCTAATGCAGAAATCAACAATTCAGCCAGGCCGTCCTTCTGGCACATCGACGTATGAATCCGAGTCGGCGTTAGCCTTCGGACAGGCCGTGCGCGCTGCGCGCGTCGCTCAAGGAGTCGCGCAAGACGAGTTCGCATCTCGGGCAAGCATTTCGCGTTCTCACATGGGTAAGATCGAGCGTGGTGAGCACGTGCCCACGCTTCCGCTCATACTGAAAATTTCTACGGCACTTGGAATAAGCGCGGCTGACCTGATGACGGCGACCGAACGCAATCTGCGTGCCGACACTGATCCCTGAGTGTCTAGCCTGCCAGGCTCCGTCAACCGTCCGAAGAGTCGCGAAGGCGAACGATAAATCGCTCCACCGAAGCCGATAAATTGCCGCCGTCCGGCCGAAGCAGGTAGGTGGTGATCACGGCAGAATCCATCGCCAAGGGGCGGATCACCACATCCGGCCGTTGGGAGATGGGAATCTTGGTCGCCGTCATGAAGCCGATGCCGTAGCCGGCGCCGACCAACGTGAGCATCATGTCCAGCGAGGACACTTCCTCGACAACATTCAGCTTGTGCTCCAACGTGTTGAGCAGCCGCTTGAGTTCGCGGCAATAGCCCTCGCATACCTGCGGGTCGCACAGGACAAGTGGATGGCCTTGAAGTTCTTGAAGTGGCACCTCCTTGTAGGTGAGCAATGAGTGACGAGCTGGCACCGCAATCACCAGCGGGTCGTGCCAGATTGGTTCGGCAGCGATACCGTCGCCGACATCGCCCGTGTGCGCGAACCCGATCATGAAGTCGCCCGAACGCAAGCCACGCACTTGCTCTGCCAGAGGCACTTCTGACAAGCGTATTTCGATCTCCGGCTCCTCGGCGCGGCAACGAGCCAGAAATGCCGACAGCCGTGGATCGATAGCCCCATCTGATACAGCGATGCGCAGGCTACCGCGCAAGCCCGATGCCACAGCCTTGGCATTTTCACGAGCCTGTTCCAGCACTGTGAATAGACGGCGAACATCTTGCAAGAAGACCGCGCCCGCCGCCGTTAGAACTGTTCCTCGTCGGTTTCGGTCGAAGAGCACTACGCCCAACTCGTCCTCAAGTTCCTTGATGGCTCGTGATAGCGGTGGTTGTTCGATATGCAGGCGCTCAGCCGCCCGCGTGAAATGTAGCTCCTCAGCAAGAACTACGAAGCAGCGAAGATGGCGCAGCTCCATAGGCCACCCTCCCGTTCCGACTTATCCAACACTGTGCTATCTCCCTATAGAAGTGACTGCCATTCTGGCGGCGGCGAGTTCGGCCACATCATTGGAAACTTCTGGCTGAATGAGCCAGGGCTGGGTTGACCGTGCGATGGCCCGAGGCAGGCACAACACTAGCCCGGATTTCTCATGACCGCATAAACAAAAACGGCTGAAAGCCTTATGATTCTTGTCGCCAAA
>NZ_CP058974.1:5223181-5401991 GCF_022368695.1 Pseudomonas sp. Y5-11 | reverse complement strand
CGGCCCGGCTCAATGGGGGAAAGGGGGCAGTGCGCCCCATACGCGGGAATTGAATAAAAAACGATCAATTTTTAGCGGTGGAAGGCAGGTTGTTGATACGCCGAGGCTTCACCGGCCACGCCTGCCGGCCTCATGAGAAATCCGGGCTAGGCGAGCCTGATCAAGTCCGTGGGGTGATAAGGATCAGACGAAGGCTATCTCCAGCCACGCACGTCAATGGATGCCGTGCATCGTCCCCGTCTGACCCTTGGCCGATTGCGAACCAAGCGCTTGAACACGCTTGCGGTTGATCATCACCTGCGGATTGCTGAGGCTCTGCTCCTGGTCCGAGCCAAGGCAAGTACCCTGGGGCAGACGGCAAATGCCGGCGAAAATATTCGCCGGCTCCAGTTGCTGCCCGGAGACTGGCGGGACCAGAATGCCTCTCACCAGAAAGTGTGAGACATCCTGATGCTTAGCCCGCGCCGGATGCTTAATGCCGCACTGAACCATGCGGGTCGATGACGTACTTGTATGCAGAACCCGCGTCGAACTCTTTGTACGCGGCGGGCGCGTCTTCGAGCTTGATGAACTTAGTGTTCATCATCGGCGAAAGGTAAGGCATGCGATCGTTCAGTATCGCCCGCATTAACGCGTGGTTGTAGTTGGCCGTCGGAGATTGACCAGCCGACATTCGCGGCGACTTGATCCAGGCGTTGGACCATTCCAGATCCATATGGCCTTTCTTGGCTTTCGGGTCTTTCGAGATCGGGTTTGCGCAGTACACACCGACCGTACTGGTCATTCCGCCGAAGCGGACATATTTGAGCATTGCGTTGGTAACAGCGCTCTCCACGATCTTGTCAGCCTCCGCGCCAAACCCGCGGCAGTCCACACCAACATAGTCGATGACGCGATCCACCTCCCTGTGCCCGGTAATGCGTTCGAGATGCTCCTCGATCGGCACGCCGTCGGAAAGGTTGATGGTTTCCACGCCGTGTGGCTTGAGAAGGTCCAGCCGCTCTTGAATGTAATCGGCAACGATGATGGCGCCTGCACCCAGAAGTCTGGCGCAGGCGGCACCCGCTCTGCCGACCGGCCCGGCACCGAAGATCAGGATGTTTTCGCCGACGACGTAGGCCGGCGCGGCTGGCCAGTCTGGGCCAGCGAACCCATGGAAAGCTGTGGGTAATACGTCAGAGAGAAGGGTCAGGTCGCGGATTTTTTCCATGGCGGCATCCTTGTCAGGGAAGCGAAGGAGATTGAAATCCGCATACGGTACGAAGAGATAATCACCTTGCCCCCCCGTCCAGCCACCGAGGTTGAACCCGTAGGCTCCGCAGTCGATTTCGGGGTTGGTGTTCTCGCATACATCGGAGCGCATATGCTTGCAGTTGTAGCAACGCCCACACCCCACATTGAAGGGAACGGAAACGATGTCGCCCTTCTTCACGACTTCGACGTCTGATCCCACTTCGATCACTTCGCCGGTCATTTCATGGCCCATGGTCATTCCCTTGGGAACAGCAAACGAACCGCGATAAATGTGAAGGTCGCTGCCACAGATATTTGTGGTAACTATTTTGAGGATAGCGCCATGGGGTGCGCTTTTCCCTTGAGGGGTTATCAGCTCTGGAAATTTGAAGGTGTTGACCTTCATTTCCAAGGGCTTCTCGAAAGTCACGATTCGGTTACCGGTCGGAGTCATTTCGTCACCTCTGTGCGTTAATGTTTCCATCTTCTAAATCGAAGTGGGAAACGAAATTTACCGCTGTCAAGAAGAACGATCGTGGTACTGCCTAGCCGTTGGCCGCGTCTCCTTCTGCGGTCTTGACAGCATCGGATCAAGCTCAGAAGTGGTCAAACTGGAATAATCTATGTACAGATAGGCACGATCTATCTACGCGGGATCGTCGAGCCGTGCTCGTCTCCTAGCCGGGAGAGGGCAACGATCATCGCTACATCGCGCCTCCTAGCTTGATCTAGGAACAGTCAGCTCGACCCAGCGAGACATGAGGAGGCCGCATGCAGCAGGTACTCCTGTCCCCCGAGTTGCCCCTGGACCTAGTGGCCTTCGATGGGTTGCTCAGCACGTGGCGCCTGTTAGCGGCGCACACGGCATGCCTGCAATCTTCGCCTGGTTGAAGCAATACAGAGTTGCTCTTCAAGACTCGCTATTTCAGGGGGCTTTGAGATGAGTCTGCTTTGGGCTGGAACCGACGATGGATCGATATAACGGATTGAAGAGTGGCGGCGAGTTCGGGGGTGTGCACCATTTCGAGCAATGCACGCGATGACGGTGCCTCGAACGCATTTTTCCCAGCAACGAATCCGACATTTGAGTGCGACATTGGTCCATTGATTGCGATTGCGTGGAGATTTGGAATGTGCGCGAGTTGGCCGGCGAGAGATTGCGGAAGAACTGCCGAATATTTTCCTGTCGCCACGTGTGCCGATAGCACGTCAATTGAATCAGTGCGAATAGTCTGCGCGGTACATTGCATCAGCCTATCTTGAATGGGTTCAGGTACTGCCGAGTTCAGCACGCAGAGTTGTCTATTGAGAACATGGTCCCACGTTGTGCTTCGGGGTTGCTGTGTTCTCGCGGCGTGAAAAAGGAAAATGCGTTCACGGTACAGAAGGTGAGTATCGAAGTCTTCCCCTGGGATATCCTCCAAATGCATGAGTGCGATATCCAAATTGTTTTCTCGAATCGCCTGTAGCAGGGAAGAAGCGCCGGAAACCAGAACTGATTGTTGAAGTAAGGGTGTTTTTTCAGCAAGGGCGATGCTTAATGTGGGCGCTACACCGGCAGTTCCTGGGAGTATCCCTAGCCGGAATTGCCCCTCTATACCTCGCCGTAGTGCGGAGAGTTCTCGCTCCAGCCCTTTGCAGTCGTCATACATCTGCTGAGCCCAAGACAGTACGCGCATCCCTTCAGAAGTGAGGCCGTCATAGCGTCGGCCATGACGCACGATCTCGACACCCATGTCTTCCTCCAATTGCTTAATGCCCGCGGAGAGTGTCGGCTGAGAAACATTGCAGCTTTTGGCCGCGTTGCCAAAATGGCCTTCACGGTGCAAAGCAAGCAAGTATTCAAAGTTTCTTACGATCATATATTTTCTTCTGATAAAGTTGATTAGATTTTATACTTTCACGAAAAACCCTGCGCACGCTTCGATCCGCGTCCAACCTTGGGCACGTAGCTGGCACGCATGAAAGGCTGCCGCGCGCAGTGCCCATACAGTAGGTTCGACTCGTCATCGACGGTCAGCACCACAACGCACGGGACAGCCAATAGCGCGAACACAGGTGCTTTGCGCTGTGGGCGAGTCGTCCTCATGTAGCTTAGCAGTTGGCGCGTTCTGGAAGGGAGTAAGCGTGAGTGGTGAGGCACGCAACCGCAAAAGGCGGTGCTAAGCTCTTGAGCTGTTCGGGTCGTGGCCGTTGAAGCGGGGAGAGAATGGAGCCTGCCATGGCCGTTGTGGCGCAGCTGGGGAAATCCTGAAAAAGACTTCCTGATTTGGCAAAATCCCCGGACACCAATCGCCGAGCTTTTCGATGATGAAACAAATGACCTTCGCCGATGCCGAGTACGCCGGTAAGCGCAAGCAGACCCGCAAGGAGCTGTTCCTGATAGAGATGGATCGGGTCGTACCCTGGGAGGGTTTGATTGCTCTGATCAAACCTCATTACCCAAAGGGCGAAGGGGGCCGTCCAGCCTATCCGCTGATGGCGATGCTGCGGATTCATCTAATGCAGAACTGGTTCGGTTACAGCGATCCGGCGATGGAAGAGGCGCTGTACGAGACGACGATCCTGCGCCAGTTTTCCGGTCTGAGCCTGGAGCGAATCCCGGATGAAACCACCATCCTCAACTTCCGTCGCCTGCTGGAAAAGCATGAGTTGGCCACCGGTATTCTCGGCGTGATCAATGGCTATTTGGGCGACCGTGGCTTGTCACTGCGACAAGGCACCATCGTCGATGCCACTCTGATTCATGCGCCCAGTTCGACCAAGAACAAGGACGGCAAACGCGACCCGGAAATGCATCAGACCAAGAAGGGCAACCAGTATTACTTCGGTGCCAAAGCTCACATTGGTGTCGACGATGAGTCCGGGCTTGTGCACAGCGTGGTGGTCACTGCGGCCAACGTCGCGGACGTAACCCAAGTCGACAAACTGCTGCACGGTGGTGAGAACGTGGTCTGCGCTGATGCGGGCTATACCGGTGTAGAGAAGCGTGAAGAGCATGAGGGGCGCCAAGTCATCTGGCAGATTGCAGCCCGGCGCAGCACTTACAAAAAGCACGGTAACCGCAGCGCGTTATACAAAGCGATACGTAAGATCGAAAGAGCCAAGGCCCAGGTTCGCTCCAAGGTTGAGCATCCATTTCGGGTGATCAAGCGCCAGTTTGGTTATACGAAAGTGCGCTTCCGAGGCTTGGTGAAAAACACTGCTCAGATGGTGACGCTGTTCGCCCTGTCGAACATTTGGATGGCGCGTCGACATTTGCTCTCCAATGCAGGAGAGGTGCGTCCGTGAAGAGTGAAGTGACTGCTGCGAGGTGCTTGCAGCGGCAAAAAAGGCTGAAATAGACGGCAGGTTTGACCGGGATTTGAGCGGCTACCGTTTTTTGAAAGTGTCGATGGCGAAGTAGCCGGAAAACAGGGGCTACTTCAGACCATCCCTAGTACACCATGCCCCCAGCGTTTCCTTAGCTGCGATTGACGGGCATGCCTGGCGGTAGCTCAATAACAGCCATTTATGGATGAAGGAACGAGGGGAATAAGGCAGATGAAGATATTCACGATTGGATTCACTAAGACCTCCGCGCGGTCCTTCTTCACCAAGTTAAGTGCTTCTGGTGCCAAGCGCCTTGTCGATGTTCGCCTGAATAATGTTTCGCAATTGGCCGGGTTCGCTAAACGCGAGGATCTTCGATATTTTTCCGAGGCGTTGTGTGGGATGGAATATGAACATCTACCAGCACTTGCTCCAACCAAAGACATGTTCGAGGAATATAAAATAAAAGGGGGAGATTGGGATATCTACGCCAGTAAATTTCTGGATTTAATGTCGTCCCGAAAGATTGAGTCAATCGATAAAGAAAAGATTGATAACAGTTGCCTGCTTTGCAGCGAAGACAAGCCCCATCACTGCCATCGGAGGCTAGTGGCCGAGTACCTTGCAGGCAAATGGCCGAATGTTGAGATCGTGCATCTTTAGAGGGGCGACGTAGCTCCACGTTTCCAACGCCTCGTCTGGAGGGCTGAGAGAGACAAAGGCGCGTATCGGCGGGAGCCGGCGCCACACATTGGGCGTACAGAGCAACCTCGCCCGCCACGGCTCGATGTCAGCGCTCAACGAGGCGAGTGGCTCCAGGTGCATTGGCAGACGGGCCGCTGGCTGACGTCGTGGCGATCGGCGGATATGCACTGGGAAGCCCGCCCATGTGTTGGGCTATCATGTTGGCGACGCCTACGCCCAGGTGGGGCGCGGCAGGATCGCCGTCATTTACACCCCAGTTTGGTACTGCTATAGGTCTTCTGGAATAGCCGATACATCAGGACAAATTGAAGTAGCTCAATTAGGAGATATCTAATGTCAACCGGTATGTTTATTCTGCACTCCAACTATACGCCGGCGGGGGACCAGCCAGAGGCGATCGCGCGGCTGCTGTCGGACATAGAAGAAGGTGCGACGCACCAGACGCTGAAAGGTATCACCGGCTCAGGTAAGACCTTCACCATGGCCAATGTGATTCATCGTCTGAAGCGGCCCACGTTGATCTTGGCTCCCAACAAGACGTTGACCGCGCAGCTCTATAGTGAAATGAAGCACTTCTTTCCTGAGAATGCGGTCGAGTACTTCGTTTCGTATTACGACTATTTTCAGCCCGAGATCTATATGCCGGGCACCGATCGTTTCATACCGAAGGACTCGGCCATCAATGACCACCTTGAGCGCCTGCGCCTGTCCACGACCAAATCCTTGATTGAGCGTCGTGACGTGATCGTCGTCGCTTCGGTGTCTTCAATCTACGGCCTGGGTGATCCAGATGCATATCGAGCGCTACAGATCGCTCTGTCCCCTGGGGTCAAACTAAACCA
This sequence comes from Pseudomonas sp. Y5-11, assembly GCF_022368695.1. Lineage (NCBI taxonomy): Bacteria > Pseudomonadati > Pseudomonadota > Gammaproteobacteria > Pseudomonadales > Pseudomonadaceae > Pseudomonas > Pseudomonas sp. Y5-11. The sequence continues at coordinate 5,395,899 of NZ_CP058974.1, read as the reverse complement.
GAGAGAGCTAATTCGTCGCTTGGCTTTGCTGCAATATGATCGCACGGAGCGTACGCTCAAGCGTGCAACGTTCCGCGTCCAAGGTGATGTGATTGACATTTTCCCCGCTGATTCCGAGTACAGGGCGGTTCGGGTGGAACTGTTGGATGACACTGTTGCGTCTGTCCAATGGATGGACCCTGTTACTGGCAAGACGTTGGGAGAGATAGACCATTATTTGGTTTCGCCAAAAACGCTTTTCGCACCGCCCACGAACAAAATAGATTCTGCATCCAAAAAGATACTCGCTGATATGGAAGAGCGGGTTGCCGAGCTGAACAGGAATAATCGCTTGGTCGAGGCAAACAGACTGTACGAGCGGATCACGCATGACGTGGAAATGATGCGCGAGGTCGGCTATTGCTCGGGGATGGAGAATTATTCCTGCTACTTCAGCGACCGAGACGCAGCTTCTCCTCCGATCACGTTGCTGGATTATTTGCCGAAAGACGGGCTGCTGTTCGTCGATGAATCTCATGTCATGGTGCCACAGATATCCGCAATGTACCGGGGGGATCAGGCGCGCAAGGACACGCTGATCGATTACGGGTTCCGTTTGCCTTCATCGAAGAACAACCGGCCATTGAACTTTGACGAGTTCGAGAAGGTCAAGCCTCAGACCATCTTTGTTTCCGCTACTCCGGGCGACTACGAGCTGAGGGTGTCGAAAGGCAGGGTTGTCGAACAGGTTATCAGGCCAACGGGACTGCTTGACCCCAAGGTTGAAGTGCGGAAAGCGGATGGATACATAGATGACCTGCTTGCCGAAATATCGAAGTGCGTGAAGAGAAAGAATCGAGTGCTTGTGACTACGCTGACGAAGGTCAGTGCAGAAGAGCTAACGGATTTCTTGACGGACAACGGGATTCGAGCGCGCTACATGCATTCGGACATAAAAGCGGAGGATCGTGTTGAGATCATCAATGGCCTGCGCGCAGGAGAGTTCGATGTTTTGATTGGGATTAGTCTTTTGCGCGAAGGGCTGGATATTCCAGAGGCATCATTGGTTGCCATTCTCGATGCAGACCGTGCAGGGTTCTTGCGTTCGGCCCATGCGCTCATTCAGATGATCGGTCGAGTCGCTCGGAATGAAAACGGCAAGGCGATCTTGTACGCCGACGCGGTGACGCCGGCGATGAAGCAGGCGATCGATGAGACCAATAGGCGCAGGCAGCTTCAAATTGCCTTTAACGAGGAAAATGGGATTTCTCCAGCCTCGTCTGTGCGAAAACTAGCAGGGGAAGAGACGAATACGGAGGAGCCCACCGTTCATTCCGAGGCTTTCTGCGAGAACTTGTCCGACCTTTGCGATCAGATCACTGCCAAGGAACAGCAGCTACTCGAATTTACCGATACCGGTGACGAGCAGCGCGTCGAAGACATTCGTCATCAGTTGGATGGGTTGTACCGGCAATTCATTTACATCTAATCGTTCGCCGGCATTGAGTTGCATGGCCGACCGATCTGCACCTGGGGCAAGCGGGCAGACGGTCGGCTCATCATTCAACCGGAGGGGTGAGCCGCCGAGGCTCAGTGCCCCGCTTTCCAAGGTGTGTGCCCTACAGCGTCTTGCGACGTGTCAGCGCAAAGCTGGCAACGATCCAACGGCGACCAGCATTTCATCAAATACCGCTCGAACCCTTCCCGGAATGGGGCCACGCTGAGGCCGATAGACGTACAACCCCCATGCCGGAGGTTCTTCGTTCTCCAGCACTCGCACGAGCTTCCCGCTGGCAATGTAGGGGGCGGCCATGTAGTCCGCCAGTTGCGCGAACGCGATCCCGGCCAGCGCCGCTCCCATTTCCATGTCGGCATTGTCTGCGACGAGAGTGGGTGCGGTAGGTGTCCACTGGCGTCCCGCCTTGAAGTGCCAAGGCCAGGGACGGCCGGTATTGATATCCAAGGCCACGGTAACTGGCAGGCTGCTTAGCGCATCGATGTTTGCAGGTACGCCCACTTTCTTGATCAGGCGCGGAGCGGCAACGATGGGGAGTCTCATGTCGGCGGCCTTGCGTGCGACGAAGCGGCTATCGCGCATGAATCCGACCCTGATCCCGACGTCAATCCCTTCGTCAACCGTATTGCTGATGCGATCGGACAGGCGCACATCCAGCGTGATGCCGGGATGGCGCGCGGCCACGCGCTCCAGTGCCGGTAGCACCGCTCTGGTGCCCAAGCTGTGCGGTGCGGTGATGCGAACCGTACCGGACAGAGAGGCCTGCTGGTCGGAGCCAGGCGTTCGCCACAGATCCTCGAACCGCTCCAATGCGGGGCGCACTTGGTCTAGCAGCCCTTCGCCGAAGGCGGTGATGCGCACCTGGCGCGTGCTTCGATGAAACAACACCTCGCCGTAGTGTTGCTCCAGTTGCTGGATGGCACGGGTTACACCTTGCGGAGAAGTCCCCAGCCGGACGGCCGCATCGCGAAAACTGCTGCTTTCGGCCGCCACCCGAAAGATGCGCAGTAGTTCCATTTCCTTGTTCATGACGCACGCCTTATGGCCGATTTCGCTGCTCGTTGATTGTTCCAGATTGTGGAATTATAAAATCGCAACAATTCCATATACAAGGGAGGCGCGGTTGCCCAGACTGACAACACCCCGGAATGCTCCGCTCCGAACAACCCAATAAGGAACGCGAATGAACGCTGCGACTCTCATCACTGCCTACTACGACGCCTTCAACCGCGGTGACCGCGAGGCCATGCTGTCAATGTTGACCGATGACGTCGCGCACGACTTGAACCAGGGCGCTCGTGAGGTCGGTCGCGAAGCCTTCCGCGCCTTCCTGCAGCGCATGGACCGCTGCTATGGCGAGCAACTGCGCGGGATCGTGGTGATGGTCAGCGCCGACGGCCTGTGTGCAGGCGCGGAGTACGTGGTGCATGGCGAATACAAGGTCACGGACGACGGGCTGCCGGAAGCCCAGGGCCAGCGCTACGTGCTGCCGGGCGGCGCGTTCTTCGAGATCCGCGATGGCAAGATCGCTCGTGTCACCAACTACTACAACCTCGGCGACTGGATCGCACAGGTTGGAGGGGACGCCTGAAATGACCAGCGACGTGCAGGTGCTGGTTCATCGTGGTCCGGACATTGCCGAATGGTTCGATGCCGTGGCAGGCCTGCGGGCGAGCGTCTTCCGCAGCTTTCCTTACCTGTACGAGGGCGACACCGAATACGAGAAGCACTACCTCGCTATGTACGCCCGTTCGGCAGACAGCCTGCTGGTACTCGCGCTCGCTGATGACGTGGTCGTGGGTGCGTCCACGGGATTGCCGCTCGGCGATGCGGAGCCGGCCTTCCAGGTGCCGTTCGCCGATCGAGGAATCCCGATGGAGGCAGTGTTTTACTGCGGCGAATCAGTCCTGCTCCCGGCCTTCCGGGGCCTTGGCCTGGGCCATCGCTTCTTTGACGAACGCGAAGCGCATGCCCGTTCGTTGGGCGGCATGCAGTGGACATCGTTCGCGTCGGTGGATCGAGCAGACGACGATCCCCGGCGTCCTTCCAACTACCGCAGTAATGATCCCTTCTGGATCCGTCGTGGCTACGTGCGGCAGTCGGACATGAAGGTTACGCTGCCCTGGAAACAGGTGGGTGAGCCGAGCGAAACCGAGCAGACGCTCACGATGTGGCTGCGCTCCCTGGAGAACGCGAAATGAAAGTAGCAGTTGCGAAATACGCAGTGGGTCAGCCCACGGGCTTCGAGGCATTCGCAGCGCGGCAGCGGCGGGTTCTGGAGGAGGCGAGCCGTGCCGGAGCGGAACTGGCCGTGTTGCCAGAATATCTGTCCCTCGAACTGGCTGCGATGTTCGAGCCTGGCATCCGCCAGGATTTCAACGCCTCGCTGGCCGCGCTGCAGGCCTTGCAGCCTGCGTGGCTGGCCCTGTACACCGACCTGGCGCGCGAGCTGCGCATGACCATTCAGGCCGGTACGTTCTTGACCCGGGTTGGACCGGATCGCTATCGCAACCGGGCGTGGTGGTTTGCGCCGGACGGCACGCGTGACTACCAGGACAAATTGCAGTTGACGGGGTTCGAGAAAGACACTGGCGTCATCGAGGGGGGCGACGAACTCAAAGTGTTCGACCTGAATGGCGTGCGTGCCGGCATCGCTGTCTGCTACGACAGTGAGTTTCCATTGCCCGTGCGAGCCCAGCGAGAGGCGGGTGCACGCCTGCTGTTGGTCCCGAGCTGTACGGACACGAGGGCAGGTGCAACCCGGGTTCGTGTGGGCTGCATGGCGCGGGCACTGGAGAACCGGATGTTCGTCGCACAGGCCGTGACGACCGGAGCTGCTGACTGGAGTCCGGCGCTGGACACGAACACTGGCGAGGCCACGATCTATGCACCCATGGATCGTGGATTCCCCGAGGATGGCATTCTCGCGACTACTTGCGGCACGCAGACATGGGCGATCGGTGATCTTGACGTTGAAGCACTCGAACGAAACCAAGAACAGGCCCAGGTTGCGGTCGATCGTGACTGGGACGGACAGATGTTGCCTGCACTGCGGAAAGCTCGACACTCGGGTCATCAGGTCGCCTAGCCGGTCTCATCTTGATAGCTTCAACTCGATGAGTCGGCTTAGATAGGTCATATCTATCTGCGCATAGATTTTTCCAGTTTGACCAGTTTTGAACTTGCCCCGATGCTGTCGATACATGCAAGAAATATTCATTGATTTGAATGTTTTGCGCTTCTTGGGAACAAACCTGTACTAGCCTGTAAGAGTGCTCGAAGAGCACAGAATTTGTGGCAAAGTTCGGCCGCATATACTATGGGGGAGTATTGTATAATGCGGCGGTGTACCCAAGTAGAGAGGTGTTCGATGCCACACAGTCCGGAAGAAAAGAAGCAAGCACTGACGCGCATCCGGCGCATCAAAGGTCAGGTAGCGACTCTTGAGCAAGCGCTTGATGCAGGTGCGGAATGCCCTGCAATTCTTCAGCAGCTTGCGGCCGTTCGTGGGGCAGTCAACGGATTGATGGCAACCGTTCTGGAGAGCTATCTGCGGGAAGAATTTCCCAGTAGCGAAATCAGGAGCGATTCGCAGAACAAGTCCATTGACGAGACCATCTCTATCGTCCGCTCCTATCTGCGATAGAGGCACCAGGGTGCCCTCGGTGAGGGCAAATTTAGTTAGCTAGTAAAGGAAGCGACATCATGAAATCACGTGCAGCAGTTGCCTTCGGGCCAGGAAAGCCGCTGGAAATCGTCGAGATCGACGTCGAGCCGCCGCGCAAGGGCGAGGTGCTCATCAAGATCACGAATACCGGCGTTTGCCATACCGACGCCTTCACCCTGTCGGGCGACGACCCCGAAGGTCTCTTCCCGGTCGTGCTGGGTCATGAAGGTGCGGGTATCGTCGTGGAGGTGGGTGAAGGTGTGACCAGCGTGAAGCCTGGCGATCACGTCATTCCGCTCTACACCGCCGAATGCGGCGAGTGCCTGTTCTGCAAGTCCGGCAAGACCAACCTGTGTGTCGCGGTTCGCGCAACCCAGGGCAAGGGGCTGATGCCCGATGGTACGACTCGCTTCTCGTACAACGGTCAGCCGCTTTACCACTACATGGGCTGCTCGACCTTCAGCGAATACACGGTCGTCGCCGAAGTCTCGCTGGCCAAGATCAACCCGGACGCCAACCCCGAGCACGTCTGCCTGCTGGGCTGCGGCGTGACCACCGGCATCGGCGCCGTGCACAACACGGCCAAGGTACAGCCCGGCGACTCGGTGGCCATCTTCGGCCTCGGCGGCATCGGTCTCGCTGCGATTCAAGGTGCACGCCAGGCCAAAGCGGGCCGCATCATCGCCATCGATACCAATCCGGCGAAGTTCGAACTGGCTCGTACCTTCGGCGCGACCGAATGTCTCAACCCGAAGGACTTCGACAAGCCGATTCACGAGGTTCTGATCGAGATGACTGGCTGGGGTGTCGATCACACCTTCGAGTGCATCGGCAACGTCAACGTGATGCGTTCGGCTCTGGAAGCTGCCCACCGCGGCTGGGGCCAGTCGATCGTCATCGGCGTCGCCGGGGCCGGCAAGGAAATCTCGACCCGTCCGTTCCAGTTGGTCACCGGCCGGACCTGGAAGGGGTCGGCTTTCGGCGGGGTCAAGGGGCGCACCCAACTCCCGGGCATGGTGGAAGACGCAATGAAAGGCGAGATCGATCTCGCCCCGTTCGTCACTCACACCATGGGTCTCGACGAGATCAACCACGCCTTCGACCTGATGCATGAAGGCAAGTCGATTCGCACGGTGATCCACTACTGATCACTCACTATCCATTCAACACCAACCACCAAGGAAATTAACCATGTCCAATCCTGTCATTTCCGGCGACGGCATCTTCTCGCACGTCTTCATCGGCGCCGCCGACGTCCAGAAGTCGGCCGCGTTCTATGACGCCGCTCTGGGTGCTCTCGGCATCAAGAACCTCGGTCCTTTCGGCAACGGATGGGTGCTTTTCGGTCGCGAAAAGCCGGCTTTCATCATCGCCCGTCCGGGCAATGGTGAAGCGCCTTCCAGCAACGGCGTGACGGTCGGCTTTGCGGCCGCCACTCCCGCCGAAGTGGATGCCTTCCACGCCGCCGGCCTTGCCGCAGGCGGCACCGACGAGGGCCAGCCTGGCCCGCGTGGCCACCTGCCGGGTGCCTATGCGGCCTACCTGCGTGATCCGGCGGGCAACAAGGTTTGCTCGTACACCTTCGTCTGAAAGCTAGGAAGCTGAGGGCGTTCTGAAAGGGCCAGCACAAGCCTCTACACGGCGAGCCTATTAGACGGACCGTGTAGAGCGGTGCCCGCTCATGAAGATCGGCCCGCAGCCATGTGCGAAACGCATGGCTGCGGGCATTTGCTTTGAAGCGTGTTTTTCAACCAAGAAGAAATGAGGTCGTTATGAAAGAGCCGGCCAACATCAATACGACGACCGTACAACCCACCCCGACCGCCACCGTGTACGGCATGCCGGCCTATACCGATCGTGCTGCCGCCGTGGGTGAAGTGCACGCGCGCCCGCATCTCTTGATTCAGGCCCCCCGCGGCATATTGCAGCTCGCTTTCATGACCGAAGGCGACCAGGCCAGGGATCAGATGGCGATGAGCGAGTTGTCTCATCGCTTCGGCGTTGCCGAACCCGACCATACTACGCCGCTCCACGGCGTGACATGGGATGAAGGAGACCTGCACTGCGAAAAGCACACCGAGTTCTCGACGTATCTCTGGTGCGCTTCGCTGGATTCCGAGACGGGAGAGCCGTGCGGCGAAAATCCGTTCAAGCATGGATTTGTTCCTCCCGGCCCGGTCGTATCCGGCATCCGTTTGAGACTTCTTCCGTGGACGCCGGAAACGGAGAAGGAGGTCGATCGCTTCGATCCTGCCAGCCTGTGCTACTCGCTGGTGGAGAACGGCTCTGCCGCCATCCTGACCGACTTTCGACAGGATGAGGATGGCCTGACGCAGATCCTCGTCCTGGCCCGCGATTTGACCCCGGCGCGGGCGGGTGCGCTGGCTCAACGTCTGCTGGAGATCGAGACTTACCGCACCTTGGCGTTGCTGTCCCTGCCGTTGACACGATCGATGACGTCGGAACTGCGACGCATGGAGTCGCGCCTTGCGGCGATCACCGACGAGATGTGTACGAGCTTGGTGGAACGGCGCGACAGCGACGTGCTGCTGTCCGAATTGACCGGCCTGGCTGCCGAGCTGGAAGCTGGCGTTGCGGCGAATCTCTATCGCTTCGGCGCCAGCCGTGCCTACTACGAGATCGTCGAGGAAAGGCTGGCAGCGCTTTCGGAAGAGGCCGTATCCGGGTACTGCACCTGGGCGGATTTCCTGCAGCGTCGCATCGCTCCCGCCATGCGGACATGCCAATCCGTAAAGGAGCGCCAGACCAAGCTCTCCGACAAGCTGACCCGGGCCATCGCGTTGCTGCGTTCCTGGATCGACGTCGAGCTTGAACGCCAGAACCGCGATCTGCTTGCGTCGATGAACAACCGGGCCAAGATGCAATTGCGCCTTCAGCAAACCGTCGAAGGCCTGTCGGTCGCGGCAATTTCTTATTACGTCGTGAGTCTTCTCGGCTATTTGCTCAAGGGCATTCCGATGGTTCACGACAGCGTGGCGCCGGTGATGGCGGTTCTGGTGCCTGCGGTGATGCTGACGATCTGGTGGATCGTGCGCAGGATCAGACACGCCCACGGCGACACGGCAGCGGAAGAGAAATCTTCCTGACGAGCTGCCGTCCTGGCGCGCGAGAGCTGCGCCGTTCCTTTGAACATAGGAGAACACCATGGAACGCATCGAACATCACGCCAGCTTTGATGGTTGGCAGGACGTTTATCAGCATGAATCCACGACGCTCGGTTGCACGATGAAAGTCGGCGTCTATCTGCCTCCGCAGGCACAGCACGGCAAGGTGCCGGTGCTGTACTGGCTTTCAGGCCTCACCTGCACCGAGCAGAACTTCATCACCAAGTCCGCCGTCCAGCGCTACGCAGCCGAACATGGCATTGCCGTCGTCGCGCCCGATAGCAGCGCTCGCGGCGAAGGCGTTGCCGACGATCCCGCCTATGACCTCGGACAGGGGGCAGGTTTCTACGTCAACGCCACGCAGGAACCCTGGGCTGCGAATCATCGGATGTATGACTACGTGGTGCAGGAACTACCGGCGCTGATCGAGGCCCACTTTCCCGTGACAGCGGAGCGGAGCATCAGCGGCCATTCCATGGGGGGACACGGTGCTCTGGTCATCGCCCTGCGCAACCCGGGCCGTTATCGAAGCGTCTCGGCCTTCTCGCCCATCGTCGCGCCCACCCAGGTTCCCTGGGGACACAAGGCCTTCGAGGCGTACCTGGGCAGCGACCGGGAGGCGTGGAAGCAGTACGACACCGTGGAGCTGATTCGCACCGTGCAGGAGCGTCTGCCGCTGCTGGTGGATCAGGGTTTGGGCGACGAGTTCCTGGAGAGTCAGCTTCAGCCCGATCTGCTGCGCAAGGCCTGCGACGAGACGGGGCACCCGCTCACGTTGAATCTGCGCCCAGGCTACGACCACAGCTACTACTTCATTGCCAGTTTCATTGGCGAGCATATGGCACACCACGCATCGGCGCTGAAACGCTGAGAGAGAGGAGATCAGGTCATGACAAAGACCTCCAAAAACCGACATCACGTCGTCATTATCGGAGCGGGCTTCGGCGGGATCGAGGTTGCCAACCAGCTTGCTGGTGCCGAGGTCGATGTGACGATCATCGACCGGCGCAATCATCACCTGTTCCAGCCGCTGCTTTACCAGGTCGCAGGGGCATCTCTCTCGACATCCGAGATCGCCTGGCCTATTCGCTATCTATTCCGAAATCGCCCGGAAGTGAACACCTTGATGGCGGAAGTGGAAGGTATCGACCAGGACGCGCGTCAGGTCATTCTCAACAATGGCTCGCGCCAAACCTACGACACGCTCGTACTCGCGACAGGTGCTACCCATGCCTATTTCGGACACGACGAATGGGGGGCTTTCGCGCCGGGGTTGAAGACGCTGGAAGATGCCACGACCATTCGAGGCCGAATCCTCGCGGCTTTCGAGGAGGCCGAGCGCACGAGCGATCCTCAGCAGCGTGCCGCGCTGCAGACGTTCGTCATCATCGGTGGTGGTCCCACCGGGGTTGAATTGGCCGGGACCATCGCCGAGCTTGCACGAGACACGCTGGCGCGTGACTTCCGCTCGATCGACCCGAGCACGTCCCGGGTTGTACTGATCGAGGCGGGCCCGCGTCTGTTGTCCGTCTTTCCAGAGGATCTTTCGGCCTATACGCGCCAGGCACTCGAAAAGCTCGGGGTCGAGGTCGTGCTGGGTACGCCGGTCACCGAATGCTCGGCCGACGGCGTGGTGTATGGCGGCAAGCCTCTTTCGGCCAAGACCATCGTTTGGGCCGCCGGCGTCCAGGCGTCTCCCGCGGCTCGCTGGTTGGGTGCTGCGTCTGATCGTGCGGGTCGAGTGGTCGTTGGTCCCGACCTGACGGTGGCCGGTCGCCCGGAGGTCTTCGCCATCGGCGATACCGCCTCGTGCACCATGGCTGATGGGAAGCCCGTACCGGGCATCGCCCCCGCCGCCAAACAGCAAGGCAAGTACGTCGCCAACCTCATTGGACGGCGTTTGAAAGGCAAGCCCGCTGACGGGCCTTTCAAATACCGGCATCAGGGGAACCTGGCCACCATCGGCCGCAGCCTGGCCGTAATTGACATGGGGCGGGTTAAGCTGCGTGGAGCCTTTGCGTGGTGGATCTGGAAGCTCGCGCATATCTACTTTCTGATCGGTACGCGAAATCGTCTCAGCGTCGCGTTGAGCTGGGTATGGAACCATAGCATCGGCTACCGCGGCTCTCGCATCATCATGCATGCGATTAGCGACAAAGAGCCCACGGCGTTGGATAAATCCGGCTCTCTGGATTGAGGTGCACACCTTATCGGAACGTCAACTATCAGAAATACCAGGGAGAGGAACTTGACCGATCTATTCACGACAAAGCCCAAGCCTCCCTTGGCCGAACTCCTGCGGCCCAAGACGCTGGATGAATTCGTCGGGCAACGGCACTTGCTCGGCCCCGGCAAGCCGCTTCGTCTCGCGTTCGAGGCGGGCAAGTTGCACTCGTTCATCCTCTGGGGGCCGCCAGGCGTGGGCAAGACCACCCTGGGGCGCCTGGCCGCCAGTGCGACCGACAGCCGATTCATCGCCATCTCGGCCGTGCTTGCCGGGGTGAAGGACATCCGGCAAGCCATCGACGAGGCCCAGGCAGAACTGGGCAACCATGGTCGATCGACGGTGCTTTTCGTCGATGAGATCCATCGCTTCAACAAGGCGCAGCAGGATGCCCTACTGCCCCATGTCGAGTCGGGGCTCCTGACCCTGGTGGGGGGAACGACCGAGCATCCGGGGCTGGCGGTCAATTCCGCTCTGCTCTCACGCGCGCAGGTCTATACCCTCGAACCGCTGTCCGGCGACGAACTGAACCAGCTCTACGAACGCGCACTGCCGCATCTCCAGGGCGTCACGTTGGACGCGGACGCGCTGGATCTGCTCAAGGGCTTTGCCGATGGCGATGGCAGGCGCTTCCTCAATCTGCTTGAGCAGGTGACGAATGCTGCGTCGGGCGCGGGCAAGGCCGTGGTCGATGGCGAGTTTGCCAAACTGTCCACCAGCCCATCACTGCGCAGGTTCGACAAGGGCGGCGACGAGTTCTACTGGCAGCTCTCCGCCTTCCACAAGTCGCTGCGGGGCTCCGACCCCGACGCGGCCCTGTACTGGCTGGCCCGCATCCTCGACGGCAGCGGCGACGTCAGCCAGGTGACGCGCCGCATGATCGTGGTGGCCAGCGAAGACATCGGCAATGCCGACCCGCAGGCGCTGCAACTGGCGCTCAATGCCGCGCTGGCTTATGAGAGGCTGGGTTCCCCCGAAGGCGAAATACCGATTGCCCACGCGGCGACCTACCTTGCTGCCGCCCCCAAGTCGAACGCTGCCTATGCCGCCTGGAACAAGGCGAAGGCCTTCGTCAAGAACAGCGGCTCCCTGCCTGTGCCTCTCCATCTTCGCAATGCGCCGACGAAGCTGATGCAGCAGATGGGGTATCACGAAGGCTACCGCTATGCCCATGACGAGCCCAACGGCTATGCCGCTGGGCAAAGCTACTTTCCCGAGGGCGTGGCGCGGCCGGGCTGGTATCAGCCAACGGACAGAGGTGTTGAGCGCAGGCTGGGAGAAAGGCTTACTTGGCTGCGCTCGCTGGATGATGGGACGCTGCCAGAGGCGGACGCCTGACCGGTCGCCTCCGAAACCGGCTCATCGCGACTTCACGAACTACAGGAACAGGATAAGAACATGTCAGCCACTTCTTTCGGTGCATCCTCGGCGAATATCAGCCGGGGACGCGTTGCCCGCTATCTGCGCACGGAGTCTGGTGCTGCGGTGCTGCTGGTGATCGTCACGGTCGTGGCGCTGGCGTGGGCGAACTCGCCGCTATCCGATGCCTATTTCGCGTTGTGGCACCTGGACGTCGGGTTTGACTTCGGGCCGCTGGGCATGCACATGGATCTGCATCACTGGGTCAACGACGGCCTGATGGTGGTCTTCTTCTTCCTGATCGGCCTGGAGGTGCGTCAGGAGTTCGCCCACGGATCGCTCAGGGACCGCAGCCGTGCCCGTCTCGCTCTGATCGCGGGTGTCGCAGGTGTCGTGCTTCCCGCGCTGGTGTATGTCCTGATCGTGGGGCTGGCCGGAAGTGAAGGCCTGCACGGGTGGGGGGCGGTGGTCGGCACCGATACGGCATTCATGCTGGGCACCCTGGCGATCGTCGGCCCGCGGCTATCCGGTCAGTTGCGCGTGTTCCTGCTCACCCTGACCGTGGTCGATGACTTCCTCGCCGTGTCCATCATCGGCATCGTCTATAGCGAGGAGATTCGGATCGTCCCGTTGTTGATCGCCCTCGCCAGTCTCGTTGCGTTGTGGTGGCTAGGGCGCACCCGCCAGTGGCGGGCAATGCCGTATGTGCTGATCGTGATCGTGCTGTGGCTCGCAACCGTGTACTCCGGCATCCATGCCTCTCTCGCCGGGATGGCCGCGGGGCTGCTGATCCCCGCCTACGCGACGCAACGTCACAAGGTCGTCGCGGCAAAACAACTGTTCCGCGACTTCTGGCAGTCTCCGAGTGCCGCATCGGCCCGCGCGGTGGACTGCGGGCTGTCCCGGGGTATCTCGGTGAACGAGCGATTGCACGAGTTCCTGCGGCTGCCGACGGCGCTGCTGATCGTGCCGGTGTTCGCCTTGGCGAACGCCGGAGTGGACGTGCGTGGCGGGCTGCTCGCCGAGGCCTTCGGCTCGCCAGTCACGTGGGGCGTCATCGCAGGGCTCGTGCTCGGCAAGCTCGTGGGCATCGGGCTCATCACGCTCGTCGCCGTCCGTCTCGGCCTGGGCCGGCTGCCCGAGGGCGTCGGGGTGGGGAGCGTGTTCGGTGGTGCGGCACTGTCCGGGATCGGCTTCACCGTGTCGCTGCTGATCATCGGGCTCGCGTTCGGCACGACCTCCGACCTGGGCCGCCAGGCGACGGTCGGCGTGCTCGTGTCGATGGTGTTCGCCACGTTGCTCGGGTGGCTGATCTTCAAGGTCGCCGCCAAGCGGTGGGGTGAGAAGACCGCTGACCTGCCGATGGTGCTTGAGCCACCGGTCGATCCGGAGATCGATCACATCCGCGGGCCGGAGGACGCCCAGCTCACACTCGTCGAGTACGTGGACTTCGAGTGCGCGTACTGTGCGCACGCGACCGGTTCTTGGGACGATCTGCGTGCCCACTTCGGGGACGACCTGCGGTATGTGGTGCGCCATCTGCCGCACCACCCGCACGGGCCGATCGCCGCGCGGGCGTCCGAGGCAGCGGCGAACCAGGGGATGTTCTGGCCGTGGCTGGACTTCGTGTTCACCCGTCAGCATGCGCTGGAGCGCGAGCATCTGATCGGCTACGCCGCCGAGCTTGGGCTCGACGTCGAACGGTTCATCGCGGATCTCGACAGCACCGCGGTGATCGAGCGTGTCGAGCGCGACCTCGCCAGTGCGGTCGCCAGCGGTGCGCACGCCACGCCGACGTTCTTCGTCGAGGGTCGTCGTCTGCGCGGCAGCTACGACGCCCGCACTGTCACCGCGGCGCTCGAAGCCAGTCGCCGCGGCCCACGAACTCAGGAAGTCCCGTCCTGAGCGGGACGAACTACAGGATAAGAACATGCCAAACAATTCTTTCGGTGAATCCTCTTGTACCGCTGCGGCCAGCGGCCTCGTGCAGGTGCGCGGGGCGCGCGAGAACAACCTCAAAGAGGTGGACGTTTCCATCCCGCGTAACGCGCTCGTGGTGTTCTCGGGAGTCTCCGGCTCCGGGAAGTCCTCGCTGGCCTTCGGCACCATCTATGCCGAGGCTCAGCGACGTTACTTCGAGTCGGTGGCCCCCTATGCGCGGCGATTGATCGACCAGGCCGGCGTGCCCGACGTCGATGCGATCGACGGCCTCCCGCCGGCGGTGGCGCTGCAGCAGCAGCGTGGCTCCAGCAACGCGCGTTCCTCCGTGGGCAGTGTGACCACCCTGTCCAGCCTGGTGCGGATGATGTATTCGCGCGCCGGCGCCTACCCAGCCAACCAGCCGATGCTGTACGCCGAGGATTTTTCGCCCAACACGCCGCAGGGAGCGTGCCCGACCTGCCACGGCCTGGGCCATGTGTACGAGGTGACCGAGGCCATCATGGTGCCCGATCCCTCCCTGAGCATCCGCGAGCGGGCGATCGCCTCCTGGCCCCCCGCCTGGCAAGGCCAGAACCTGCGCGACATCCTGGTCAGCATGGGCTACGACGTTGACCGACCGTGGAAGGACCTGCCGAAGAAGGATCGCGACTGGATTCTGTTCACCGAGGAAACACCGACGGTGCCGGTGTACGCCGGCTTCACGCCCGCCGAGACCCGCGCCGCGCTCAAGCGCAAGATGGAGCCGAGCTACATGGGCACCTTCACCGGTGCTCGCCGGTATGTGCTGCACACCTTTGCCAACACCCAGAGCGCGCTGATGAGAAAGCGCGTGTCCCGGTTCATGGAGGGCAAGCCGTGCCCCACCTGCCACGGCAAGCGGCTCAAGCCCGAGGCGTTGTCGGTCACCTTCGCCGGCGTGGACATCGGCGCGTTCATGCAGATGCCGCTGGACCAGTTGGCGGCCTTGCTCGAACCCATTGCCCAGGGTGATTTCCGCGCCCATGCAGCGGGGGCGGCTACGGACAAGGAAGCGACCCGGCGCGACCGTGCCCAACGCGCGGCCTCCGGTCGTGCCGTACACGCGGTATCGCCCGACGTGCGCCGCACCTCCGCGCTGTCGGAAGAAAAGCGCCTCGCCGCGCAGCGCCTGGCCGGTGGCGTGATGGCACGCCTGCGCCAACTGCGCGGGCTGGGCTTGGGCTACCTGACGCTGGACCGGGCCACGCCGACGCTTTCGGCTGGCGAGTTGCAACGCCTGCGGCTGGCTACGCAATTGAGTTCCCTGCTGTTCGGCGTCGTGTACGTGCTCGACGAGCCCTCGGCGGGGCTGCACCCCTCCGACAGCCAGGCCCTGTACGACGCACTCGATCGGCTGCGCGACGCAGGCAACTCGGTGTTCGTGGTGGAGCACGACCTGGAACTGATGCGCCGCGCGCAATGGCTAGTGGATGTCGGGCCGGATGCCGGGGAGCGTGGCGGCCGCGTGCTCTACAGTGGCGAGCCGGATGGCCTGCGCAAGATTGCCGAATCGCGCACCGCCCGTTACCTGTTCGACGAGATCCCCGCGCCGGGGAGCCGGGCACGCGAAGCGATCGGCTGGCTGGAGCTGCAGGGCGTCCACCGCCACAACCTGCATGGCGTGGACGCACGCATTCCGCTGGGCGTGCTGACGGCCGTCACCGGCATCTCCGGCTCGGGCAAGTCCAGCCTCGTCGCGCAGGCCCTGCCGGAGCTGGTGCTGCTGCACCTGGGCCACGAGCCGGAAGACGATGTAGCCGAAAGCGCCACCAGCGAAGGGCCGGCAGTGATCGAAGCGACCGGCGGCCATCTGGCGGGCGACGTGGACGCCGTACAGCGTCTGGTGCAGGTGGACCAGAAACCGATCGGGCGCACGCCGCGGTCGAACCTAGCCACCTACACGGGCCTGTTCGACCATGTGCGCAAGCTGTTCGCTGCCACGCCCGATGCGCGACGCCGCCGCTACGATGCCGGACGGTTCTCGTTCAACGTCGCCAAGGGGCGCTGCGAGACCTGCGAGGGCGAGGGCTTCGTCAGCGTGGAACTGCTGTTCATGCCCAGCGTGTACGCGCCGTGCCCGACGTGCCATGGCGCACGCTACAACGAGGCCACGCTGAAGGTGCAATGGAACGGGCGCAACATCGCCGAGGTGCTGCAGATGACCGTGGACGAAGCCAGCGAATTCTTCGCGGGTGAAGACGCTGTGGCAAGGCCACTGCAACTGCTGCGCGATATCGGACTGGGCTACCTGCGCCTGGGGCAACCGGCCACCGAGCTTTCCGGTGGCGAGGCGCAGCGTATCAAGCTGGCGACCGAGCTTCAGCGCAGCCAGCGCGGCCGAAGCCTGTACGTGCTCGACGAGCCGACTACCGGGCTGCATGCGTCGGACGCCGACCGGCTGCTGGTGCAGTTGCAGCGCCTGGTCGATGCCGGCAATACCGTAGTGATGATCGAACACGATATGCGCGCGGTGGCCCAGGCCGATTGGGTGATCGACGTGGGGCCTGGTGCAGGCGCTGCCGGCGGCAGCATCGTGGTGGCGGGCTCCCCTCAGCAGGTGGCCCGAACGTCTGGCAGCAGAACCGCTCCGTTCCTTGCACAGGAGTTGGCGCGGGCCGAGTAGCTCAGTTCGCCAAATGTTGCCAGTTTTCGCGGGGCATTGATCGTCGCCACACGACGGTGGCGATCAATGCCCGAATCGCGTCATCCTTCCTGAGTCAGAGCAAGATAGGGATTGTTGGGCGGTATTTCGGCGAGTGCCAAGGACCCATCTTCGAGGAGGTAGCCATGCAGTCGGCGGGACTTCCTCGGGCCCGTGACTTCACAGGTCCAAATGTTCAGGCCATTGGGCTGCTTTCGATGTAGCTGCAGCTTCTCGAAGCGCTTCTGCACCCACTGCCAATCCTGTTGACTCTCCTGCTTGGCGAGTGCGGCCACTTCGGGATGCTCCTGCGCATAGCGTTGGAACACACCCGGGCTGACCAGGTAGGCCGTGTCATTCACCGTATGCACGAGTGCCTTCGCGTCGTTGATGATGAGCCGTCGTGAGGCGATTCCCTGCTTCAGCCAAACCATGAACTGTTCCCCGGATGGCTTCGTTGCCGATGACCCAGGCGTAGGCGCGGGTGCAGGTGCAGGCGATGGAATGGACGTCGCGGCTGTTGCTGGCGCGGGGGTGTGGAGGAACTCCTCGGCATCCTGGCCAACGCCGGCCGACTCACCCAAGCCCACCATCGCGAGCAAATCCTCCATGACGTCGGGCACGGGCTGGGCTGCGGGCGGTGAAACGATGGTGGTGCTGTCGCCCTCCCAAATCGGAGGCTCTTGACCTCCCTGCGCTGGGTTCACCGAGACGGTAGGCGCGGGAGCCGACATGCTGGCGTCGTTTTCCGCGGGCGTCGCGTCGATCTCTACCGTGCCCGCGAAAGGTGCTGGTCGCTCGCCAGACTCCCAGATCAGCGCGGGAGCGAGACGCAACAGGGTGAACGAATGGGACCAGCCGGTCGTGCTGGTCACGGTCGCGCGCCAGACCGCCTTGCCGTCCGGTGTGGGCTGCAGCATGCCGTGGTCCTGCAGCACATTGAACACGGCGGTGTTGTTCGCAGGAATGCCATCGATCCCCTGAGACAGGAGGTGTGCGCGCAGTTTGTCCGAAACCGTCTTGCTCACCAGCCACAAACCATCCTCGGTGAGCCAGCCATCGGAGGCTTCCGGCTGGTTCAGCTTCAACTGTTCCTTGAGCAGGTAGCGCAACCCGTCCAGCAGCTTGCGTTGCAGTGCGTGCTTGGGCGCGGCCATGGCGCGCGCCGGATCGCCGCCCAGCTCCTGGGCCACCGACGCCCGGTCTGCTTGCACGACGAGTTCCCCCAGTACACCGGCATGTTCGTACTGACCGGCCAGCACATAGAGCAGCGGTGCCCAGAGAGCCGGATAGTCGCTGAGCCAGTCCAGGACGTGGCGGTCGAGCAGTTGGCGATAGAGCAAGCCTGTTGCGGCGCTGTGCAGGCGGTATTCGCGGTCGTCACGGTAGCGAAATCGGTACGCCTGGTGCAGCGGGCCATGCCACGGATGCCAAGTACTGCCGTCGGCCAGTTCGACGTGTAGATCGACGGCGATCTTGCCAATATCGTGGAGCAGCGCAGCATAGGCAACGGCGGCGGTCCAGGCTTCGGACTGGGCCGCCTGGTCTTCGGGACTGGCACCGATGGGCAGCAGATGGGACTGCCGCAGTTTCAGGCTGTAGGCGACGATCTCCAGGCCGTGGTCGAGCATGCCGCCCGGGTAGGCATGGTGATGCGCCTCGGAGGCCGGGAAGGCCTGGACCAGTTCGGCATAGCGTTCCAGGGGCGTGCGATACAGGGTGGCGAATTGCCTACGCGAGAGCGAGGTACGCTGCCAGATGTGCTCCAGCAGCTTCTGCCGGCGTGGGGTGGCCAGCAGCGATGCGGCCGACTCAGGACGCAGCAGCCCTTTCGGGAGGGCGGTGACGGGTGGTGGCGTCGGTGCGGCAGCGACCGGGGGCCGTTTTCGCTGGAACAGGGAAAGCATGTGGGTGTCCTGATGACGGGCCGACCGGGAGGCCTTTTGGCCTTTTCGAGGTAGGGCCTTTCCCCTTGCACCCCATTCCCTTGCCATTTCGGCCCTTTGGCCTTTAACCGTTTCGGTATAGCGAGGCCTGGGTTGCGGCTCCAGCGTCAATGTGGAACCCGCTCGAATGCATTGGACGGCGACCCGGCGCTGGCCTCTGCCTATGCTGTGGGAACGCTGCTTCCGCCAGGTAGGTTGTTCTCACTCAGGCGACTAAGTTGACAGACGCGACAAAGGCGACTAGAGTGAATCCTGTCCCAAACCTACTCGGGAGATGACCATGCCCACTGCCATTGAATTCATTGCCGACCGTCTGCCGCGCGTCACGGTGGAAGATGTACGCCGCTTCGCGGATACCGTCGAAATCCGGGATGCCACGGCTTTCGCGGCCGAGTTGCAGGCGTTCGTCCACGAGCGTGTGGAAGCGGTGACACTGCCCGCCAACTTGGAGGGGGAGACCGTTGGGCAGGCCCTTGCACGCAAGGCGGCCGCGCTGCGCGCCGACACGCGCTGGGCACCGAATGAAACCGACGTCCAGCGAGGCCGCGCCGTGCTGCTGGAAACCTTCAACCAGCCGCACAACCTGCCGCCCGCGGAGTTCGCCAAGCTGGCGGACAAGTCGCGCCAGCAGATCTACAAGGACATCCTCGCGCGTCGGCTGCTGGCGCTGAACGTGGGGCCGCGCGGTCAGAAGCTGCCCGACTGGCAGCTCGACCCGGTGAAACAGCAGTTGACCCAAACCGTGCTTCAGGAGGTCGAGGGTATCGATCACTGGACGATCTACCGCGCACTGTCCGAACCGCTCGAAGGCTTGGGTGGGCGCTCGCCGGTGGATGCGGTGACGCATGGCACGATCGATGACGTGGCCGAGGCCGTGTTCAACGTGCTGGGCGTCCAGGTGCATTGAAGCGAGATCGCCATGAGCCACGAGCTGCCTTCGTTCCTGATCGATGCCGGTGAACTGCTCCAGCATGTGAGCCGCGTCGTCTATCGGGGCAGCCCGCTGTACTATGGTCGCAGCAGCACGAATCGCTACGATGACCCGGCGGGGGCCTACGGCGTGCTCTACCTGGGGCGCGACCTGCCCACGGCGCTGATGGAGTCGGTGTTTCACAAGCACCAGTGGCTTGAAGACACGAAGCGCTCCATCGCCCTGAAGGAGGTCCACGCCCGGATGGTCCGCGCCGTGGGCGTGCTGGACGACGTGCTCCTGGCCGACCTCACGGCGCCGGGCGTCATGGCGGGCTACTTCGGCCTGAATCTGGAGCAGTTGGCGAGCCGCGACTACACGCACACGCAGCAGGTGTCCGCTCAGGTGCATGCGATGGTCGGCGACGACGGCCAGCCGCTGTTCGACGGGGTGCTCTATCCGTCGCGCAACAACTATCCCGCCGCGAGCATCGCCCTGTTCGAGCGTGCGGGAACGAAGGTCAGCGTTGTCGAGGACATCGACCTGGTTGACCATGTGGACTGGCCGCGTTTCGTTGCCACCTACCGCATCGGCGTGGAGCCCGACCCCGGCCCGGTGGAACCGGATGACGAAGCGTCCTGAAGCAGCAAGAAAACACATTGAAGCCCGAAACGGAATGAAGTGGAGCAAACAGGAATAGGCATTCCTCAGTAGCAGGAGACGACCATGAACACGACGACCCGCACCAGTACCGCAGAACGCCTCGGCCGTACCTTTGGCCGCGGATGGCGCGTCTATGCGCGTGGCGAACGGCGGGTATCGAATTGGTTGGTGGCCAAAGGGGTGCCTTCGGTTGGTGCCACAGTGCTGCTGTGGGTGGTCAAGCTGGCTGTGCTGGGCGCGCTGCTCTACGCCGCCTTCTGGTTCGCACTCGTGTTGCTGGGAGTCGTGGTGGCGGGATGGGCGGCGGCTGCCAATACATCGGAAGAAGACGAGTGGCCGTTCACCGACCTCACCGAACTGCGCAAGACACCCGGCTACGATCCCAATCTGTACAACGATACGTCGCACGAGTTGTACACCGACGACTGATCGGCACCGCGCTACTTCAGCTTACCTCCGGTAAGGGCCCCAGCGCCCTTACCGCCTGCTTGGCCGGCGCTCTTGCTGCCATCTGAAAGCCCCTGGATGACGTGCCCGGCCCGAATCCCAACCCAGGTAAGGCTCGCAAGCCAAAAGCCCGGCAAGACCAGGAACATCGTGCCCATGACGAACATCAGGAGCAGGTCGCCAAAGGCATTGTTCAACCCCACCAGCGGATCGAAGTTAGTGTGTGGCCGGTTCCAGCCGAAGCCCCACCCATAGAGCGCATCGAGGATGGTGCTGTCGATCCAGCGTGCGAGTTGGAACCAGAAATCGGTGAAGAACAGCGCGAATTGCACGACGCTGACGGTGACGACCGTCTTCAGGTCATAGGTTCCGACGACCAGTACGAGCGGGATGCAGATGACCAGTGCCATCTTGAGCAAGGCAAGCACCATGGGCAGCGCCTGGCGCACCACGTCCATGGCGGGAAATGCGGCAAGTGCCCCGACCGCCATTCCTACATCCCCCGTGGCCCGCGTCACGATGTTCGGCAGGGTCTTGTCGATCTGGCCGCCGTAGTCGGTATAGACCGAACCCTGGTTGAGCTTCTGCTGTCGCGGTGACGCGATGGTACGGACCACCGAATCGTCCACCTCGGTACGGCTCAGGAACCCGGCCCAGCCCGCCAAGCGATTCAACAGGCTGGGGTCCACCTGGCCCAGCAGCCGTGCCCGCAGGCCGTTGCTGCCATCGGCCCACCACTGCCTGCAGGTCGGGTAGCCGCCGCCACTGGCCACCTGCGCAAGCCCTGCGTCGCGGGTGTCGTCATAGGGCCATGACTCGCGCGCCGTGCTGGAACGGTAGCTGTCGTAGTAGCCGCCGGTATCCGTGAAAAACCTCGAACCGATCCAGGTCACGTCGTTCATTTGAGCGTCGTCCAGCTCCGGCCGCGCCATGAACAATTTAGCGCGTGCAGGTCCGTAGCAGTCGTGTGTGAAATCGGCCACTTCCTGAGCCAGAACCGGGTCATTGATGCGGGTAGCGTCGATCTCCATGCGCATCTGTCGCAGGTCTGTCCCGCACGGGATTGCCGCCACCGAGGCGCTGGTGACGGCGCGCGAGAGCGCGTGCATGAAGGCCCACCAGACCGGCACCTTGGCACTCTGGTTGTTGATGGTGCTGAAGGACTGGGACCAGCCGGTATCCGTGGGCTGCGGCACGTTGACCTGGCACTGGGCCGAGCGCGAGCTGTCGTACTGAATTGTGTTGAGGTCCACGTCGATGAAGGGGATGCCGGCGAATATCACCACCACGATGGCGACGAACACCCGGTTCTCGATGCGTGCGGCCGAGAGCACGCCCTTGTTGCCTTCGTCGGCACCTTCCGCACGGGCCTTAAGCCATTCCTGCACGATGATCGCCACGAAGGGCAGTGCGAATACCCCGCTGGATACCAGTACCGCCCAGATGCCGTTGTTGACGATCCAGGACACCAAGGTCAGGTAGTACTCCAGGTAGTCGGTTGTGAAAAGCGTCATGGCTCGGACCTCCCCTCAGCCCTGCATCAACAGGCTGGCTTCAAGCGCCACGATGGCAACGACGCCGGCGATCTCGCTGCGTACCAGGCGGCGCCGCGCTTGCGCGTCGTCCTCACGCGCAAGCAGCCGGCGACGCATCCAGACCCAGCCGTAGGCCGTCGCGCCATACAGGCACAGCCGCCAGACCAGGAAGTAGCCCGCTGCTGCCGCCAGCCAACGCTCCCAGCCCGCGACACTTCCGACGAGGTAGATGCCAACGATGTTGGCACCCACGGCGACGGCCGCGAGTACCATCGTCCACAGCAGCGCCTTCGCTGCGCGCCGGTTGAACAGCCAGCGCGGGCGCAGCCAGGCCGCACGCATCAGGCTCATGGCCGGCCTCCCGGATTGCCCTTCTGCAACTGATCGAGGCGGTCAGGCACCGGATCGCCTTCGTAGATGCCACGCGAGCCCGCCGCGCGCGTGCCGTGGCGCTGGATGATCGCCATGGGCGAGTTGTTCGCCAGCTCCCGGCGCAGCTCCAGCTCGGTCTTGAGGTTGCGAATCTCGCGATCGAGCGTGTCGCTCTCGTGGTTCACCGCCTCCACGGCGAGCTGGTTGGCCGCCACGTTGGGCTCCTTCTTGCCGGTCAGCAGCGTGCGTTGCAGCAGTAGCGCCTTCTCCAGCACCGACGCCAGCGCAACCTCGGACGCCAGGCGCTGCGACAGCAGGTGCTGGTCCGGTTCGTCGCGCAGTGCCTCGACCACGCCGCGCGTGATGGGCAGCGACGCGCTGCCGGCCTCCCGCAGGTTTTCGGGCGTCGTGTTCTTCGCCTTGGAGACCAGGTCCTGGAGCGCCTGCAGCTTGGCGTCGTACTCCTCCTGGATCAGGGGCGTCAGCCCGACGCCGGGCACCGTCTCCGTCTTGGTGCAGGCGTCGCAGGTGCGCTGCTCCTTCTCGCCGAGCACCCGTGTTGCCCACTCGATGGCCGCCTGCGGCGTGGTCCAGGTTTGGCACGACAGGCTCGTGCAACTGGCCGGAGCGATTGCCGACGTGTCGGTCACCCCGCGGCCATTGACCAGGTTGTAGCCCGCGCGGGTGACGTCACCGACCACCTTGATCGCGGGCTGACCGGAGCCGCCGGCATTGCTTCCCCCGACCCAGGGCACGCCATCGTTGCCACGGCGCGTCTCGGCCTGCTCGATGGCCGAGACGGCATCCGTGCTCGAAACAGCGTCACGCAGCGCCAACCCCTCTGCCATCTGGCTCCAGCCGAGTTGGCCGCCAGCCGTTTCGGCCATCTTTTCGGCCATGGCGCGGCACGTCAGCTTCGAGCGGTCGAAATCCAGCCGCGCTTGCAGAACGCCGTTGGTGAGCAGGTTGTAGAGGCCTGGATCTGCACGCTGGATGATCAACGCCGGCAGGGACGCCACAGCACTCGTAGCACTCTGGATCACCGAGGACATGATCTGCTGAAAGCCATTGGTGACACCGTTGAGTTGATTCTTCAACGTGGTCTGGATGCTCATGTCGCCGCAGATCAGATTGCTGTTCCAGCCGACACCCACGCCGAGCGAGCGCATGCCGGCTGCGCGGCCCATCGAAACGGCGCTGCCGCCGCCGATGGAGTACATGACGTCATCGCCGATGACGTTGCCGCTGGTCTGGTAGCCCAGTTGGCCCCAGGCCACGCCGCTTGCCAGAACCAACGCGCCGGTAAGCGCCAAACAGATCCTCTTGCCACGAGCCGGTGGGGAGAACTGCATAGAGTCGGAACGCTTCATCGCGGCACCTCAAAGGAAATCAACGCTGCCAAGGAACACCTGTCCACGGCGTTCGCAGCAGGCATACGGCCGCCACAGCGCCCAGGCGTAGTCGCCTTGCTGGGCCTGAGTCAGGAAGCCGGTGCGTGGGAAAACCGTGCAGGACGAGGACAGGACGGGCGTGAGTTCCTGCCACTTGCCAGTCGAGGCATCACCCTCCATCAGCGCGCTGGCGGGCCAGTAGCCATCGCGGGCATTGGCAAGCAGCGGCTGGTACACGTGCAACTGCCCGCGGCGCGTGACGACATCGCCCGCACGCTGGGCCACCACGGCTCCCGATTTGTGGTCGTCGGTCTGGTGCAGGAAGCCGCCGCGGGGATACACGTTGCCCCAAAGGTTCATCGTGGTGCGTGCGCCGACCTCGCGCATGCCGGGAATCAATGCCTCCGGGTAGGCCATCTCGGGCACGTTGTAGCGCCAGGCAAGCGTGTCCAAGGTGCTGAGCAGATACGGCATGAATGCCGTTCCCGCGCCCTCGCAGAAGTAGCCCGAGGACGAAACAAACTGGTTGAACACCTCGACGCCGGGATGGCCGATCACGTCGGCGTTCTTGAATTTCGCGAGATTGTTTTCGTGATCCTCGTTCGTCGTTCCATCGCCGCCCGCTTGGGCGGACGGGTTGGCCGTACTCATCGCCCGGACTTCGACCCACGGGTTCTCGCCCGTGTTGCTGTAGCTGGAGACGACCGCATCGGGGATGTAGTGGCGCACCTTGACAGAGGTGCGCACCGTGCAGCCTCCCCAGGTGCAGTAGAGCCAGTAGCAGATACCCACCACCCGGTACTCCAAGCAATCGGGCGAGGCCACCGAGGCAACGATGGCGGTGGTGTTCAAGGCGTAGCTACCCGTGGCGCTGAGCAGCAGCAAGGAAGCCACGCCAGCCCGCATGCGGCGCATAAGGTCGAATGGCCTCGTCATGGCTGGGTCCTCCGACGCTGCTCGATGCGCGCGACAGCGCGGGCCACATCCGGCTCGCCATAGACCACGTAGCGCTGATCCACCACGACAGCCGGGATGCTGGTGATGCCCAGGCTCCATGCGTCGGTGACGCCCTGGTATGCGGAAGCGATGCGGCGCTGTAGGTCGGCGCCGCCTTGGTTCAGCCGACGCTTGACGGTGGCCGCCGCCTGTTCGGGGGCGGCGGGCAGTTCCGCAGAAAGCTCCGCTTCAATCCGGCGGGCTTCGTCCAGCTCGATCAGCCGCTCGCCGCCCATGGTCTTGACCGGGTGGTGGCTGTCGGTGACGACCAGTACGTCGGCTGCGAAGGTGACGGGGCTGAACACGGCCAGGGACGCCGGCAGCGCCACGACGAGACCAAGGGTTCGCCAGCCCGACGCGAACGTGGAAAAGGATGCCGGCATGTCGCGTGCCCCGAAAGTTGATCAGGGCCATAGTCAAACGCGAACCCGATGCCACCCCAACAAACAATGCGCATCGCGGGCTGCCCGCATACCTGCTTGTCCCGCGCCATAAAAAAACGGAGGCCGAAGCCTCCGCGAGGATCAATGAAGCAATGCGACCGTTACAGCAGGCCTGACTCCGCAAAGGAGAACGGGGAACCTTGGCCTACGATGATGTGATCCAGTACCCGTACATCGATGAGCGCCAGCGCGGCCTGCAGTTGCTGGGTCAGCACACGATCCGCGCTCGACGGCTCGGAGATGCCCGAGGGGTGCTGGTGCGCGAAGATCACCGCGGCGGCGTTCAACTCCAGCACACGCTGTACGACGACACGTGGATAAACAGAAGTCGAGTTGATCGTGCCCCTGAACAATGGCTCGTAGGCCAGCACCTGGTGCATGCTATCCAGGAACACAGCGGCGAATATCTCGTTGGGTTCAGCGACCAGTTTCACGCGCAGATAGTCCCGCACGGCGGCCGGCTGGCTGAGGCATGGTCCAGCTTTGAAGATCCGTTTTTCCAGCAGCACGATGGCCTGCTGGATGATCCAGTCTTCGTGCTGGGCAGCTACGGCGGAAAGCGACTCCACACAGGAGTCATTGATGGCGAAAGACATGGCGAACCTCCAGACGGTGAGATCGGAGGGCGCGCGCCCCCGAGGGCAAGCCCTCCTGGGGATGAGAATGAAAAGATGCATCCATCACCGCGATTGCGGTGACCGTTCGCGGCCAGGATGCAAGGCGAACGAGTCGCGGTCAGCGCAGAGGACTGCGCCGTAGCCTTGAAGACCGGGGCTACCTGGGCATGTCGCCGACGACGTCGGCAGGCATTTCGGATGTGGGTGTGCTGGTCGGACCCTCAGCCGCCAGCATGTCCATGGCTGACAGCAAGGCATCGCCCTCGATCGGCCCCTGCAGCAGGATGGCCTGGCCCGTTTGGCGATCGAGCAGGCGCAGCGACGGCGTGGCGGTTACGCCGCTCTTGGTGGCTTCCGCAGCCTGGGCGCGGATAGCCGCACTGGGCCTTTCGCTTGCCATGCACTGCTCGCTGGCTGGCGTCGATTCGGGGTACCGCAAGCCATCGGGCAAGCCCTGGCCGCCGCTGCGCGTGTGGGCATAGACCCATTCGATCGCCTGCCAGAACGCGACATGCCCACCTGCTTCGGCAGCGCATTCCACTAGGCGTGCCTCGGCTGACGCGGCCGGCTCGTGCTCGGCCAGCGGCTGGTGGTGCCATTGCAGCGCCACGTCGGTGTTGTTGCCGATCCACCGCTTGAGCTGCGGGAAATACTCCCGGCAGAACGGGCACTCCAGGTCGGCATAGAGCGTCAGCGTGAAACGGCCTTTGGGGTTGCCCATTAGCCAGGGCGGCCCGGCCACCGGTGCCATGCTGACCGGCGTGGGCGGCTGCGGCGGGGATTCGCCGGGCGACCTTGACACAAGCCAGATCAGCAGCAGCGCGACCAGCACAGCAGCCAATGCCCAGGGCCAGCGGGGCCGCCCGTTGCGGCGGCGGAACGCCTGGACCTGCATCGGAATGGAAGGACGTTTCTGTTCCATGGCGTTCTCCGTCTTACGACAGTTCCAAGGCCGGCGACTCGATGCCGCGCGCCTGGTCGATCTTCTCGGCCACCTTGAAGGCCGCTTCCAGTTCGGTGCAGCCGTAGTGCTGCATGAGCTGGTAGCGCTCGGCCTTCTCTTCGGGTTCGGTCTGCGCCAACGCCAAGTACAGGCTGGGCGGCACGGCGCGGAACAGCACTTCCATGCTCTTGGAAAGGATGACGCCCTCGGTGAACTTGCCCGCTTCTTTGCGCGCCGAGAGCATCAGCGCTTTCTGCGCGGGCGAGAGTTCGCGGAAGCGTGCAATCTTCTCGACCTCATCGGGCGGCATCGACAGGCAGATCCACCACTCAATCATGTTGAGCATGGGCTCCGCGGCACGCGGCAGATCGTCGATATTTTGTGTAGCCAGCCAGAACCAGGCCCCTAGCTTGCGCCACATTTTTGTAATTTTTACAACGTAGGGCGCAAGCAGCGGGTTCTTCGTGATGATGTGGCCTTCGTCGGTCACATTGATGATCGGACGGCCCAGGTACTGGTCGCGCTCGGCGATGTTGTTCACCGTGCTGATCAGGCTGATGTAGGCGATGGAGAGCTGCGCGTTGTAGCCCTCCCGGGCATAGGTCGCGAGATCCACCAGCGTGATGTCGGCCTCGGGCCACGGCGTGCCATCGCGATCGAACATCTCGCCGTCCGTGCCTTGGCAGAACATGTCCATCGCGTCCGCCATCTCCAGCAGCCGCACGCGCCGCATCTCGGGCAGCGTCGGGTCCTGGCCGCGCGTGCGCAGCGCGTTGCGCACGTCGCGCGTGAGCACCGTGCGTTTCTCGGCCACGCAGTGCTCGGCGGCATCGAGGATGCACTGGCGGATCAGCGAGCGATCGGCCCGCGTCATCCGGGCTTCTTCCTTGTCCTCGCCGCCTGTGATCATCAGCCGTGCCGTGATCTCCAGTTCACCCAGCACGTCGCGCTGCTCGTCCTCCTCCATGACCGAGGAATCGGCTGGCAATTCTTCATCCAGTGCATCGGCATCAAGCGTCTGCACGTTGCTGGGCGTTTCGATCAGCCGGCGAGCGTCGGCGAACGGCGCCAGGCTGATGCCCGAGCCAGGAGCCAGCTTGACCCGGTTCACGGTCAGACCCAGGCGCTTTGCGAAGTCGCTGAACAAGCCAAAGCTGTTGCCGGCTTCCACGATGAACAGCCGCGGCCGGTAGATGGCCGTGACCTGGTTCAAGAGGTTGTTGAGCGTTGCGCTCTTGCCCGAGCCGGTGGGGCCGAACAGGAACAGATGGGCGTTCATCTGCCTGTCCAAGCGGTTCAGTGGATCAAACGTGATCGGCCCGCCGCCGCGGTTGAAGAACGTGTTGCCCGGATGACCCGTACCCTGGCTGCGACCCCACGCCGGCGAGAGATTCGCCACATGCTGGGCGAACATCAGTTGGGTGAACCAGTTCCGTCGATCTTGCGCAGGGTTGTAGCAGCACGGTAGCCAGCGCAGGTAGCTGTTGAGCGGCGCGACTTCATCGTCCTCGCGCACAGGCTGCAACCCCGCGTTGAGCATCACGTTGGCGAGGTCCAGACCGCGCCTGTCAAGTTCGGCTTCATCGCGTCCGCGCAGATAGAAGGCCAGCGTGCCGCGGTAGAGCTTGTGCGCGCTGCCGATGAGCGAGCGTGCCTCCTGCACATCCTTGAGCGTTTGTTCCGATGCCAGTGTTTCGCCGACAGCCTTCTTCGCCAGGTGATTCAGGTGCGATTCGAGGATGTCCTGGGGCGTCGCCACCATGGTCAGACACATCGTGGTGTCTTCGGGCATCTGATCGAAAAGCGTGTTGATAGCGTCCCCCTTGCGGGTTTCGCCGGTCAGGTGCCCCGTACCGGGCGGCATGCGTAGCCGGTCGGTGACCAGTACGCGATGCGGCATACCGTCAAAGTACCAGGTGCCGTGCTCGGCATCGGAGCGAGGCTGACCGAAGAACAGCCGTTGACTGAAGTCCCGACCACTCGCCAGCTCAATCTCACCTTCCTCCACCTCGTCGGGATAGCGGGCCAGCGCATAGAAGCGCTCTCGCTCCTCAGCGCCGGGCCCGAGCATCGTGGGGCGTGGGTTGAACCAACGCAGCAGCCAGTCGTGAACATCGGCCGCGACCATGCGCCGGGCCTGGATGCCGGCGTTCGCCAAGCCGCCGCAGAGGCGATCGCAGACGATGTTCAGCATTTGCTCGGGTGTCTGGCCGCGGCGGTTCGCCTGCCCGGCGGCCCGGCGATAGACCACCATGCGCACGCGCCGCGTCTGGCCGCGCCAGCGCAACCGCGTGACCACCGTATCCTCGAACAGTCCGCCGGGCTTGGCCACCGCGCGCAGGTGGTGGCCAAAGAAGCGGAGGTAGAACTCGGTGAAGGCCGTGCTGCGGGCGCGCGGCTGCACGTAGTCGCGTAGCGTCTGCATGTACTGGTCGAAGCTGGGCTCGTCCTGTGCATAGAGCTGGAGCACCCACGGGTTCTCATCCAGCTCATCGAACGAGTCCTGGAGCGCGTTTTCGAGCGCATCGCGGGCATGAGCGAGCCAGCCCGGTTCCCGACCTTCGGTGCCTAGCGGGACCAGTTCGTAGAAGGCCGCGACCGATTGCCCGTCCTCCAGCAGCATGGACTTCGACGGCGGCAGGAACTCCACCCAGGGCAGCAGCTCCGCGAATGACTGCGCAACGTCGTACATCGCCTGCTCGTCCGCCACGGTCGCCGGCCTGCGGCCCTGGACCGTCGCTCCGGGTTCGGCAATGCCGGCCTGGCGCAACGCCTCGACGTGGCGCTGCCAGCCGTCCGGCTGCTCGTCATTGCCACCATCGGATGCAGCCAGCTTCGGCCAGGGGAGTTTCCAGCGCATCAGTAGTCCTCCACGCGCTCGCCCGGCATGGCGTACTGCACACGCTGGTACAGGGGAAAGACCGTCGTGTAGCCCGGAACCGGCACGGGATCGGTGCCCGCCAGGTGCGGGTACACATACATGACAAGATCGGGGTTCGGCAGGCGGTGGAACTGGCGATAGACCTCGTTGCGCGCCGTGCGCGTGTAGCGCATCTGCTCGGTGGGCGCGGCCTCCACGTCGGCCTCGGTCAGCGTCCGGCGCAGGCTCTGGCGTGCATCGAGCAATTGCCTGCGCGCCACCTGGCCGGCGCCACCACCCCCGTCACCGGCGTTCTGCTGCCAGATGTCCATCATCGTGCTGTCGCCGTGGGGGAGCAGCTTTTCCTTGCTGGTGGCACAGCCGCCGAGCACCGCGACGGCGAGGGCCAGCGCCAGGGCCTTATTCAAGTTCGAGAGCATGGCTTTCTCCTGCGCGGTGATCGACCTTGCGGCCTTCGGGATCGAAGTCGATGGCGAGCGGCTTTTCGAGGTGGACGGCGACCTTCGCGCCGGGCTGGACATAGACAGCGGCGAACGCCTGGCCGTACAGCTTGTTCACCCAGTCGGCCATGTCGCGCACGCCACCGGCCAGGATGCGGCCCACGGCTTCATTGCCCGAGATACCGACGCTGCCGATGGAGCCGTCGGCGCCGACGTAGGACATCTGGCCGCTGTCGCTGTCGATCAGCGAGGCGACGCCGGCACCGGCGGCGGTAATCAGGGCTTGCGAGCCAAGGTACTGCTGGGCGTTGCTGCGCCGCTCCCCGCTGACGCAGGGAATGCCGTATGGGTCGCTGATCCAGCCCAGGCCTCCACTTTGAGAGTTCTGCTGCTGGTTGTTTTGCTGGTTGCCGTCGCGGTCTTCGGGGATGGTGCGGATCGTGCCGTCGTGGAAGACGAAGGTGATGCTGCGTACCTGGCCGCGCACGCACGAGAGCGTCCAGTCGCCCGATGCGGTGCCGCTGAACACGGCACCGGCCACGTCGGGAATGTCGATGCCATTGGCGGTCAGGTTGTCCGATCCGACCAACACCTTGAAGGGGTACGGATCGTTGACGGTTCCGTCGATCGGCACGCGGCCGATCAGCGCCGTCATCGCCACCGACCCCATCAGCGTCGAATTGGTCGGTACGGTATAGACCGCCTTGGCGCTCTTCACGCCTGCGGCGCGTGCGCCCGCGTTCGCCACGGTTTCCGCCGTGGTTTCCAACGTGCTCTGCGCGGGGCCGAAGCTCGTCGGGAAGCTCATGCCGCTACCCGTGCCACGACTGCTGTTGCGCCCCTCGGCTTTCCTCGCATCGTCGGGTTCGACCCAGCGCACGCCGCCTTCCATGCCGGCCTCGTCGCCGTCACGCAGCCCCAGACCCACCGGCAGGTCGGCATGGCCGCCGCCACGTCCGCCGATACTGTCCAGGCGCCGTTGCAGGTCGGCCAGCAGCCCTTCGGTCTGCTGACGCGCGCTGGCTGCCTGCTCTTGGTCGCGACGCAGGTTGGTGCGCTCGGAGTCGAGGGCCGAATTGATGCGCTGGTCAATGGAGTTCTCGCGCTGGCGCAGTCGCTGGTTTTCTTCGCGCTGGGATTTGTTGTCCGAGAGCGCGGTCTGAAGCTCGGTGCGCAACTGCTTCACTTGGGCAACGAGCGTCGCCACGGTGTCGCGCGGGGTATCGCCCTCGATGCCCAGCGCCTTCATTTCCGCTGGCGTGAGCTTGGCGCCGGCATCCGCGGTCGGTGGTGCCGAAGTGCTGCCTCCCGAGAACAGCCGGATGGCGACGAACAGCACCAGCACGGCAACCGGGATCATCAGCCACTTCAGGAGTCCATTACTGCGCATGGCGGACCTCCTTGCGGTCGGTGCCATCCTGGGAACCGGCTTCCGGTTGCGGGAGATGCACGGCCGGGTCGAAGCGGTTGACCGCTGGTAGCAGCGATTGCGCAAGGCCACGCCCGCGCGTCACCAGGTACAGAACGGTCGTGTCCTCGGGCGTCCCGCGCGGGCCAAGCGCCTCGTGTTGGAAGGTGGCGGTGAGGAAATCGCCTTGCAGCACGCGCGGGTCCAGGGTGATCCAGCCGCTGCTGCTGTTGGTCAGGCGCACGGCGGTCACCCACTGGTCTTCCAGACGCCATGACGCGAGCGCGACCGCGCGCACGGGCAGCGTCGGCATCAGCGTGCCGAGGTCGAGGTCACGGCGCAGGTTCACCCGCATGACGCTCGGCAGCGGCTCCACGGTGCGTAGCGGCGCGTAGAGGTTCTGTGCGGCAAAGCGCGTCAGGACAACCGACACCGGGGTCTCGCGTCGCGCCGCTCGCGCGCCGGCCTGGTCCTGGGCGCGCGCCGGAGCTTCGTTGTCATCGCCGGGCTGATCGCCATAGCGCGCCGGGGTGCTGTTGCCCTCGACGATGCGCACTGGTTCCAGCTCGGCTTCGCCGTCCTTGGCTGGCTCCGCCGCAATGTCCAGCAGGATCAGCGCGCCCGTGTCGGCGTCCTGCAATTGCAGCCGCGTGGGCTCGATCGGCTCGCTGGCGCGCAGGTACACCGCGCCGCCCGCGCTCTGCACCCGTAGGCGCTCGCCGACGCCCGCAGGTACGCCCACGCGGACGTTGCGGTCGATGAACACGATGCGCTCGTGGCCGACCTTCAGCGGCACCGCCAACGGCATACGTTCCCAGCGCAGGATCTCCACTGCCTGGACAGCAGGAGCGGCGGCCACGGCCAACAGCCCCAGCAGCGTGAGTACAGGATGCTTCATGGGGTTTCTCCTTGGGGCGCTTGCGGAGACAGGCCGCCAGACGCCGGGCGCGTTGGCTCCGGCGTGCTGATGCGCTGGGGCGCGCCCTCATAGCAGTCGAGCGCCAGGCCGAACGGGTTGCGGGCAGGATCGACGTCCACCCGCGTGACCTTCACTGGATAGCGCACCAGAGCGCGCTTGACTTGCTCGGCGCCGTAGTACTCGTCGGCGGTGATGTCCAGCGTCACCACCCAGTCGCGGTCGGAGACCACGCGCACGCGCGCCGTAGGGTCGTCGCCGTAGCCGCGGCCGGGGATTTCATAAATCCCGCGCACGCGCTGGCGCAACTCGCCCGTGCTGCGGCGGTAGTCGTAGTCCGCGCGCAGGAAGGCCTGGCAGGATGGGGTGAGGTACGGCGAGAGCGTGTGGAGGTTGCGCGCGTAGTCTTCTTCGCCATTCGTCGGCCAGCGGTTGAGCGTCTGGAACACGTAGAACGTGAACGCATAGACCGATTCGGGCGGCACTTCCCACCACTTCCTGGTACTGCCGGAGCGCAGGTCAGGCGGAACGTGGATGGTCAGATCGCGGGGAGCGCTCCACCAGCCGCCACCCATGACCAGGGCGACGATGATCAGGGCGCCAGCACCCAGGCGAAGCGTCTTGATGTGCGCCTGCAGGTGGGTGATCTCGTTCTTGAAGCGGCTCATCGTACGCTCCTTCGGGTGGTCCAGAAGCCGGTGCGCGAAATCAGCACATGGCCGCCCACCCAGCCCGCCATCAGCGGATGGCGTGTAGCAATGCGCCATTGCAGTTGCCGGTACAACCAGGTGTCGGGACGCCCGCGCTTGAGGCGGCGAAGAATTCCGCCGCCGATGAACACGCCGAAGGCCACGCCCAGGACGACGAATGTCGGTGCGATGGCAATGGTGCGGAACACCCAGGAAAGTGGTGCGCCGACCAGCAGACCGGCGGCGCCGGACAGGCCGCAGCAGATCCACAGCTCGTCGGCGGTGAGGCCGCGCACAACAACGGGATGTCGGTTGAGCCGGTGCGGAAGGAACGTCACGGTCCCGTCCGCACGGACGTGCTGCTGCTCAGACATACCGGCCTCGCCTTACAGGATGCCGGTGGCTTCGGTGAGCAGCCAGATGCCGATCACGAGCAGGACGGCGCCGATGGCGACCGTGAGGCCGAACTGGCCCCACGTCTTGCGGCCTGTGTGGATTTCCGCGTAGGTCCCGTAAGCGTGGTAGCACACGCCGATGAACATCGACGCCACCACCAGCAGGGCTACGAGCATGATGATGTCGTAGCCGTAGTTGCGGATCGTTTCCATGATGCCGTTGCCCGTGCCGCGGGTCGGGTTCTCCAATTGCGGCAGACCCTGCGCGAACGACAGCACGGGCAGCGCAGCGGCGCCCAGGGCCACGGCGGCGCGCTGGGCAAGACGGGAATTGAGGATGCGGTTTTGCATGGTCATGCCTTTCAGGTCAGGAGAGGAGGAAGAAAGTCAGGACGAGGTACATCGCGACGAATCGGATGCAGACGCCGAGGAACTGGCGCTGGTTGAGGCGGCTCTCGGACCACCCCACGTAGGCCGTTCGCATGGCCCAGACGCCCCAGACGAGCAGGACCGCGAACACGACGCCGACCAGGACGGTCGCCATCGCTGAAGGTGCGATGCCGCTGTTGGCTTGAAATGCCGAGACCTGGGCGCCGTTCATGGCTTGCCCTCCGCGGTCGTCGGCGGTGATGGCGGGACGACCCGCTCCGTGCGGTAGTCGCCGGCCAATTCGGACGGGTCGCGCGGCTGGGCGCGCGACGGTGTGAGATGGGCCTGGATGCCGGCGCGCACGCGCGCCAGGTCAGCCAGCAGCCTCGGGTAGTCGAAGTGGTAGCGCTCGCCCGGCTGGATGGGGGCATGCGCGGCGCTGTCGGCGACCGTGCGCTCCAGCGCGTCGAGTTGGCGCAGCGCTGCGACCAGCTCCTGACGCTGCGCTGGGGACTCGGCCAAGGCCATCGAGGACTGGCCCAACACAAGGGCCGTCACGAGAAAAGTGGGCACGCCGCGATGCGCGGCGCGCAGCCAGATCGGAGCCAACATCGCGCCATTCCTGTGTGATCAGCAATGGCCAGATCCTGGAGATCAGCGGTGTTTTAGGCCGCAAACAATCCGAACTGGCTCGTTCCCCTATTGAAGCGGAGGCGAATGACGGCGGCCGAACGGTCGGGATCGGTGCCCCGTTTCGTTTATTGCGCTTTTCGTTTATTTCGACTAAGATACGACTCGCAACCCGTTTTCGCCCAGGAGATACCCATGACCGTTACTGCCCAATCCAAGATGACTCTGCCCGCCGAGGGTGAGGTGAAGGCAGCCGTGCAGGGGCAACGCGCCTTGGCTGCCTACCTCGCGACGCAGTTTGAAACTCAGCACATCCAGATTTTCGATGACCAGAAGCAGGCACACCAAGTCGAGCTGCCGACCTCGGCTTTGCGTTTGTTGGTGGACATCTTGGCCGAACTGGCCGACGGCAATGCTGTGAAGGTGGTGCCTGTCCATGCCGAGCTGACAACACAGGAGGCCGCGGACCTGCTCAACGTGTCCCGTCCGCATTTCGTCAAGCTGCTCGAAGATGGGGTGTTGGCGTTTCATCGGACTGGCAAGCACCGCCGGGTGAGGTTTGCCGACCTGATGCAGTACAAGGAGGCGCGTGAGCGCGCCAGCGAGCAGGCGATGGCTGAACTCACACAGCAGTCGCAAGAGTTGGGAATGGGGTACGAATGAGGCATTCCCCCTTCACGGCCGTCTACGACGCATGCGTTCTCTATCCCGCTCCGCTGCGGGACTTCCTGATGTGGCTGGGGCTGTCCGGTCGGTTCCGAGCGCGTTGGAGCCAAACCATTCACGAGGAGTGGAAACGCAACCTGCTGATCAATCGGCCCGATCTCACCAGGGCGCAAGTTGACCGAACGTCTGACCTGATGGATCGTGCCATCCCCGATGGATTGGTAGAAGGGTACGAATCGCTCGCGGCCGGTCTGACCTTGCCAGATCCGGACGACCGCCACGTGCTGGCCGCCGCCATTCGCTGTGGGGCGAGTGTGATCGTGACATTCAACCAGCGAGATTTCCCGAATGAGCTGCTGGCGCCCTACGGCGTCGAATCGCAGCATCCGGATGAGTTCGTGGACAACTTGCTGGATCTGGATGCGGCTGCAGTCGTCTCGGCCGCACAGCGCCAGCGCGCCCAACTGAGGAACCCGACGATCGACGTCGATCGCTATCTCGATATCTTGCTGCGCCAAGGCCTGGTCCAGACCACCAAGGTGCTTGCCGGCTACCGCACTATCCTCT
Organism: Pseudomonas sp. Y5-11; assembly: GCF_022368695.1. Classification (NCBI taxonomy): domain Bacteria; kingdom Pseudomonadati; phylum Pseudomonadota; class Gammaproteobacteria; order Pseudomonadales; family Pseudomonadaceae; genus Pseudomonas; species Pseudomonas sp. Y5-11. The sequence continues at coordinate 5,360,205 of NZ_CP058974.1, read as the reverse complement.
GACCTGTTGAGACACACGGATGACTAAGAATCCCCCGACGGATGTATCCCTGCCGAAAGGCATCCACCGAAGCTGGAAGCTGCCGGACGCCTCGCTGGGTGCGCTGTGGGATTCCATCGTGATGGACGAGGCACGCAAGAAGCAACTGCTCTCTCAGGCGATCGTCAACTTCACGGTACGACCCAAGGTGGACCGCACGGTGTTGCCGCTGCATGGTGTGATTCTGCTGGTGGGACCACCGGGAACGGGTAAGACATCATTGGCGCGCGGCCTGGCGCACCGTGTGGCGGAATCGTTCCCTTCGGGGAAGTTTCGTTTGCTTGAAGTCGATCCTCATACGCTGACCAGCTCTGCGATGGGCAAGACACAGCGCGCAGTGGCGGAACTCTTCTCGCAATCGATTGCCGAAGCTGCCGCGGTGGGGCCTACCATCGTGCTGCTCGACGAAGTCGAGACCCTTGCAGCGGACCGATCGAAGCTCAGCCTGGAGGCCAATCCCGTCGACGTCCATCGTGCGACAGACGCGGTGCTGGTTCAGTTGGACATCCTTGCCGAGCAACACCCCCATCTGTTGTTCGTGGCCACCAGTAATTTCCCGCAAGCGGTCGACAGCGCCTTCATGTCTCGTTGCGACATGGTGATGGAGGTGCCGTTGCCGGGCAAAGAGGCATGCAAGCAGATACTCATTGAGTGTTTGAAGGGGCTGGCCAAGACCTTTCCGCACATCGGCAAAATTGCCTCGGGGGCCCCGTTCGACGCTTGCGCCGGCGAATGCGTGGGGCTGGACGGCCGCGCCATCCGTAAAGTGGTGGCAAACGCGCTTGCCGCAGATCCCCATGTGGCGGTCGATCCCAATAAATTGTCGATCGATCATCTGCGCAGTGCGATCGGCCAAGCCAAGCAAGCGCGTCTTCAAGGAGGAAAGCAACGATGACCACTGTCGTCAGTCGAACGTTCCGAAGCAGCCCGCATCGCGATGCGTTGCAAACCTGGGACGCTATTGTTGAGCTGCTCACACAGGGTAAAGAGAGTGCCGCTCGCACGGAACTCAAAGCGGTAGCAGGAGTAGCGGCTAGCCTGATCACCGATCAGGCACCCAAGGGGGCGCCCATCGTGGCGACCTGTGACGGGCCACGAACCCGTATCTACTGCCTTTTTGACGAGGATGCCATCGATGGCAGCGATGCCAGCGAAGACGCGCTGGGTTTCGAACCGCTGAAGGGCGACTGGGCGGTGTCTCTGCCGTGCCCGAAGGACGAACTCACCTGGGTTCAGGCGTCTCTGAAAAAGCACGGCACACGCATCACTGCGAGGGACATGACCCAGGGCATCGCCACCGACGAACGGTCTGCCAGTGCACAGGCGCTTTCGCTCGACCTTGGAGGGTTCCTCAAGTCATGAGTACCGTCGCCACCTACTCGTACACGCATTCGGTCACCTATGTGACGGACAACATCCTCAAGAGTCTCAAGGACATCATTCGGCTCAGTGGTCTGGATCCCGAGTACTTCGCCGATCGATGGGAGAGCAACACGCGCGCGATCAAGACCTGGCTCGGAACTGGCGATCTGCGAAAAGTCATCCTGGAGGTCTACGACCCAGCGACAGACAAGCTAGTCACTCGATGGGACATTGACATCGTGTACGGCTGGTCGGATGAAGACGGCAGCTTCTGGACGGATACCGAACAATTGAAATACGCGATCAAGAAGGCTGGACTGCTGCCTTCGCAGGCCAAGTACAAGCTCTTGCTCGACACGAAGCCAGAACGTCCAGATGTGGACGGCTGGAGCAAGGGTAGCTACCGGTCAACCGATGGGATGGTCAAGCAGAGCCTCGGCTCGACCGTCGAACACAGTGGCCTAGCGGGGCAGGCCGGATATTGGAGGCAGCGCTGATGCTATCGATCGATGAAGCTTTCCGGAAGTTCAAATCGCGCCTTGAACTCAACGAGCGCGAACAGAAGAACGCCTCGCAGCGCCAGAATGAAGTGCGGGACTACCTGCAGACCAAGTTCGGGATTGCCCGCAGCTTCTTGACTGGCTCCTATGCGCGGTACACAAAGACCAAGCCTCTGAAAGACATCGACATCTTCTTCGTGCTGAAGGATTCGGAGAAGCACTATCACGGCAAGGCCGCGTCTGTCGTGCTGGATGACTTTCATGCGGCGTTGGTCGAAAAGTATGGTGCTGCTGCCGTCCGCAAGCAGGCGCGTTCGATCAACGTTGACTTCGGCGTGCACATCGACGCTGAAGACAATACTGACTACCGCGTGGTCAGTGTGGATGCCGTGCCGGCATTCGACACGGGAAGCGAATATGAGATCCCCGACTCGGCTTCCGGAAAATGGATCAAGACGGATCCTGAAATCCACAAGGAGAAAGCAACGGCGGCGCATCAGGCCTACGGGAACGAGTGGAAGGGTCTCGTGCGCATGGTGAAGTACTGGAACAACAATCCCAAGCACGGTACTGACAAGCCGGTAAAGCCATCTTTCCTCATTGAGGTCATGGCACTGGAATGCCTCTACGGTGGCTGGGGAGGCTCGTTCGATCGCGAGATCCAGTCGTTCTTCGCCACGCTCGCAGACCGCGTCCACGACGAGTGGCCTGATCCTGCAGGTCTGGGTCCGGCGATCAGCAACGACATGGACGCCGCACGCAAGCAGCGAGCGCAGGAATTGCTGGCTCAAGCAAGTCGTGACGCAGCAGTTGCCATCGACCATAGCCGGCGGGGACGTAACCTTGAAGCGCTTCGTGCCTGGCGCACGCTTTTTGGACCGAAGTTTCCATTGTCCTGAGTCCCCGGTTCTCCCACCATCCAATCGAGGTAGAGCATGTCTCAATGGTCGCTTTCCCAACTGCTGTCGTCGTTGCATGACGATATCCAGCAGCGCCTGTCCGTGGTGCGCAAGAGCTTCGCGCATCCGGGCACGAAAGGCGATGCCAGTGAAAACGTCTGGATCAGCATGCTGGACACGTATCTTCCCAAACGATACCAAGCGGCCAAGGCGCACGTGGTGGACAGCTTGGGAAACTTCAGCCAGCAGATCGACGTCGTGGTGTTTGACCGGCAGTACTCGCCGTTCATTTTCACCTACGAGAACGAGACGATCATCCCTGCCGAAAGCGTGTATGCCGTGTTCGAGGCCAAGCAAACCGCTGATGCCGCGTTGGTCGCTTATGCGCAGGAGAAGGTGGCCAGCGTGCGCAGGTTGCACCGCACGAGCCTGCCTATCCCTCATGCCGGTGGGACTTATCCGGCCAAACCGCTCATTCCGATACTCGGCGGCCTGCTCACCTTCGAGAGCGAATGGAGTCCCGCCCTGGGACCCTCGATGGATAAGGCACTGAAAGCCGAGTTGGCCGATGGGCGTCTTGACGTCGGTTGCGTCGCCGCCCATGGACACTTCTTTCACGACCCTGCCACTGGAAACTACAGCTACATCAACGAAAACAAGCCGGCCACGGCGTTTCTGTTCAAGCTGATCGCCCAGCTCCAGTTCAGTGGAACCGTTCCCATGATCGACGTGGAAGCCTATGGTCAGTGGCTGACGAATTGACGGCGCGGTCAGTGGGTGTTGGCGGACTGTAATTTATGAAGGCTGAGTGCTTAATCATGGACTACCGTGCGCGCTGAACGACAGCACGCCATGAAGATATAGGCCGCGATCATCAGGCGACTGAGTTGTAGACGGCAGATAACAACACCAAGACGCGACTCAGAGCGTCTGTCTGTGTAGAGGGGACTGCATGGCAAGCATTCATTCGGAGTACCACCGTTTCCTGGCGCACCTGGCCCAGCGACAGGTGCATGACGACGTGCGCCGACTCGCGCGCTTGGTACTCGACCACCTGCACCCTCTTTCCGAGGTAGGCGCTGCACGACGCGGTCGATCCACGCGCCTCGCACCGCTGGCTGTCGAGCATCTGGCGCAGACACCCGCCGCATTCGATGCAGAGGCGGGTGGCCCCGAAGCCGGGCCGGCCCTCGGGAGATTGCATCAGCTCGACGTCGGGCCGTTTCGGGGCTTCATGCGTCAGGAGACATTCGACCTTAGCCATGACATCACCCTGGTCTACGGTGCGAACGGCACTGGTAAGAGCAGCTTCTGCGAGGCACTGGAAATTGCCATGCTCGGCTCAATCAGCGAGGCGCAAGTCAAGCGGGTCGACCAACGGACCTACTGCAACAACGCTCGCCTGCGCCGTCATGTCGCGCCTGTCCTATCGTCCCGGGATGTAGACCGGCCTCAGGCCGTCCAGCCGGACGAAGCTGAATACCGCTTCTGCTTCATCGAGAAGAACCGCCTAGACGACTTTGCGCGCATCGCCGCACGTACGCCGGGCGACCAGCGGCAGCTGATCGCAACCCTGTTCGGCGTGGACCAGTTCAGCGAATTCGTGCGGGGCTTCAACCCCTCGCTCGATCAGGACCTGATGCTCGCCGGTGTCCAAGCCGCGCAGCTGGCACAGCGCCGCGTACAGTTGGCAAACTCCGAGCAGACGATCGCCGGCTATCCGCAGAAGATTGCTGCGGTCGAGGCGCTGGAGCAGGCCTTGGCGCAGCGCATTTCGCCTGGCGCGACCTACCAGGCCTGCGTCGACTGGCTGCTCGGTACACCGCAGCAACAAGGGCGGCTGCCTTACGTCCAGGCACAACTGGACGCCAACCCGCCTGCCATTTATGAAGTGACGCAGGCCCGTCTGCAGGCGTTGCTAGCAGAGGCCTACCGGATCCAGGGACTGTGGCAGGCGTCCTCCGGACAGCTTGCCGCCCGCGCCGGGGAGGTGTCATACGCGAAGCTCTACGAGGCCGTGTTGGCGCTGGCGGATGGGGCGACGGGTTGCCCGGCCTGTGGAACCGCACTAGCCGCCGTGGCGCAGGATCCGTTCGCCAAGGCGCGCGCAGGCCTGGAGCAGCTCGCGCAACTGGCTGCCCTCCAACAGCAGGAGACCGGACATCGCACGCAGTTGAGCGAGGCGGTCCGAGTCCTGTGGGAGGAGATGCGGCGCGTGGTGACGGCGGGGGCCGTTGCCTGTCCGGCCGAATCACAGGGTGCTGGCTTGCCGCTGCTGCCTCCCACTGCGGCCGGCAACTGGCTTGGTGCCTGGGTCGATGGAGATCGGCGTGCCTGGAACGCTCTGCTGCGCATCGCCGAGATCATTGAAGGAATCGACGCGCAGGCGCGGGAAGTGAATGCCCAGCGCGGCGCATTGGCACAGGAGCGAGATGGCCTACAGCAGCACCAGTTGGAGGTCGAACGACTGCGCACCATGCGGGGGGCGGCCGATCAGGATCTGGCCACTGCCCGCCGGACCGTCGCCCAGTTCGACGAGGCGAACCGCGAACTGATCGAGGCCGTTGCTGCGGAAGTGGCGGTGGTGGCGCACCATCAGCGGGTCAAGGTTGCCTACGACGGCTTTTTGCCCGAGATTCAGGCCTACCTTGCCGCACTTCCAGGTGTGCTGCTCCAAGGGCTGGGAGAACAAGCGCGCCAGCTCTACAACGCATTCAACCGGGCCGATCCGCCCGGCGATCTGCTGCACGCGCTGTGGCTGCCAGTGGCCGAGAACGGCAAGATCGAGGTGGAGTTCGCCGGGGAGCCAGGCACACGCTATGACGCGCTGATCGTGTTCAGCGAGGGGCACATCAAGTGCCTCGGCCTGGCGATACTGCTCGCCAAAAACATCGCGCAGGGTTGTCCCGTCGTCATCTTTGATGACGTCGTCAATGCGATCGACGATGACCACCGCGACGGCATTTGGCGTACCTTCTTCGAGAATGGCCTGCTCGACGGCAAGCAGGTCATCCTCACCTCGCACGCCGAGGAATTCCTGCATCGCATCCAGCAGGAGCTGGGCGCCCGGCGCGCTGGCGCCATCAAGCGCTACAAGTTCCTTCCTCACCAGGGGGAGCACGAGCTTCGCGTCGACAGTGATCCGCCCACGAAGAACTATGTCCTGCTGGCGCAGCAGGCGTTGGCGGCCGATGAGAAGCGTGAGGCGCTGCGGCAGGCCCGTCCTGCGTTGGAGAGCCTGACGGACCGTCTCTGGACATGGCTGGGACGTCGCGCCGATGGTCGAATCGAGATCAAGCTTGGTGGTCCTCGTTCGCCGTGGGAGCTGAACAACAAGTGCGCCAAGTTGCGGTCGGCGGTTGATCGGATCGCGGCGCAGCACCCCGGCGCGCCGCAGGCGGTGGCGGCCCTCGTTGCTCTGCTCAATGTCAGCGGTACAAGCATCGAGTGGGGTTACCTCAATAGCGGCGTGCACGATTCGCAGCGTGATCACGAGTTCGACCGCACCACCGTGAGGGTCGTTGTCGAATCGGTCGCAGCCCTGGATGCCGCTCTGGATGTCTTGCAGAGACGCTGAATGCCTTAAAGGTACTTCTTGAAGCTGCCTGCGGTCAGGCTGACGGCCAGTCCCAGTAACGCGGCGCTGGGTAGCAGGATCAGCAGTGGATGCACGGAGATCGGCAGCGCCAGGTACGTGACCCAGGGCAGCACGGCCAGCGGCATGAGGCTCGCCTTTGCGCGATGGTAGATGAAGCCGGATTCCCGGCCCGCGCCGAACCGGCGCACGTCGCGCCGCACCAGGCCGTCGATCAGGCCGACGAATGCCGCGGTGAAGATCAGTGGCAGCGTGAGCACCAGGACCAGCAGGCGCACTAGGAAGGTCAGCGTCGTGAAGGCCGCGGCGATCAGGTAGCTCTCGGCCCAGACATAGACTTGGCTGATGTAGTAGCGGAAGTTACGCGCCTGCTCGTGGCTGGGCGCGCGGACGCGCTCGGCGGTCTGGCTCATGCGCTCCAGCAGCCCCGAGCGAACGAACACCCATTCGTAGCCTGTATCCACCAACTCGTGCGCCGTGCGCCCCGGCTCCTGCACGACTACGCTGCGCGTGAAGTGGCTGGATAGGTGCCCAAGCTCGTACTGCAACATCTGCTGGGAATGGCGCCAGCCCTGGTCCTTCCAGAACAGGTGCATGCCGACGCACTCCACCACGATCGAGAACAACAGCGAGCCGATCAGCACCCCGAGCAGGCGAAACGGCAAGGTGATGGTGCCGACGATCAAACCCTGGCGCTGGTTCTGCTCCCGCTGCGCGGTCGAGGCGGTGTCCTTCATGGTGCGGCCTCGTCGGCACTGTGGTCGGTGTCGGTGGCCACCGCCGTAGGCTCGGCCGGAGCAGCATCATCCAGCAGGTCATCGGGCAAGGCCGCATCCTGCAATGCCGAGGAACTGGTGAACTCCCACCACTGCGTGGCCTCGCTGTAGCTCTGGCGCATGTACCCGGCCAGTTGTTGCAGGTCCGCCGGCATCACTTCATCCGGGTCTGGTATCGGCAGCGGCATGCGAACCTTCCAAAGCTGGCCGCCCTGCAGCAGCGCGAAGCACTGGCCTTTTGGCAGGCCGACTACGTGCGATGGCTCGATCATGGGCACGCTGGACATGCTGATGCGGTCCTGGGTGTTCGACGTGAAATCCGTCGCGCCGCGGATGTCCGAGCTGTCAGTTGCCCCTGAGACGATGGTGGTGGTATAGACCTCGACCTTCGGCAACTGCCGCGTCAGCAGTTCGGCGGTGGCCGTCTCGCGCACGCGCAGCATGAACAGGTTGTTGAAGTTGCCGATCACCTGGCCAGCTTTCGCGCGGTTGCCGATACGGGCCTCGATGTCTGAGAGGGTCTGCGTGTACGCGGTGACTTGCAGCCCGGCGCCGCCGCCCTTGTTGATAAGCGGCACGAATTCGTCACCCATGAGTTCATTGAATTCATCTGCATGGACGTTGATTGGCACGCGCGCGCCAGCCGAAGCGTCCGGCAGGCCATCGTCGATCCCGTGCTTGTAGATATGGCCCGCGACCGAAACCAGGTCGGAAAACATGGAGTTGCCGACCGCAGCGGCAACCTCGGCGTCGGACAGTGCGTCCAGTCCCACATAGACGATGGCGCGCTTCCTGATGACTTGCATCCAATCGAAGATCGGGCGCGGGTCGGTCAGGTCGGAGTAGTTCGGTGCCAGGAGCTGCGCGATCTTGCCGCTGGTGAGCTTTTCCAACAACGGCAGCAACGATGCGACGATCTTGTCGAAGTAGGTCTTGTCGTACCGAACTGCGGAGCGCAGGCCGTCGAGCACCGGGTCGTAGTTGCGCGCCTGGGAGAGGTACTGCTCCAGCGCGACCACGCGCTTCTCGCGCCCGATCATGTTGCGCGGGATGTTCTTCTCGTTGAGCTTGGCCTCGATCTGGACGATCACCTCCCAGGCCTTGGGCTCGGTCTTGGCAAAGAAATGCTGAGCGTACTCGATAAACAGCGCATCGATGTTGATGACGTGGCGCTGGATCAGCATGTAGTCCGGGCGCTGCCCCAGTTCCACCAAAGCGCGGGCAATGATGTTGACGAAGCGCCACGCGAACTCCCGGAAGGCCGCGCTGTTGCCTTCACCGGAGAGTTGCCCTGCGATACGGGTGGCGACTTCCGAGATGCGACCGAAGCGTCCTACCGCGTTGTAGCGGGCGCTGATTTCCGGCCAACCGAGATGGAAGATGTAGAACTCGCCTTCACGGCCTGCGCGCTGCGCTTCGACGTACATCCGCTTCAGGAGATCCGCGTCTCCCTTGGGATCGATAACGATCACGACTTCGTGCTCGCCGGCAGCGTTCTTGCGGCGGATGTCCTGGGTCACGAACAGCTCGGCCAGCCGCGTCTTGCCCACGCGCGTGGTGCCCAGCACCAGCGAGTGCCCAACGCGCTCGCCGAGCGGCAGGCTGACGTCCACCTCGTCGGGTTCAATGCCGTGCAGGCGCGGCAGGCCACCTACAGGTGGCAGCGGGCGCACCGGGTTGGAAGGAATGTCCCAGCCCGTGAGAGCGGAGAGCCGGGACAGCGGGAACGGCGCGAACTCCAGCCGTTCCTCCAGGCGCCGCGCAAGCCGGTAGGCCGGCGTCGGCTCGACGTAGCGGCGGAATTCCGGCCGGTACGTCTGCATCAGCCTATGGGTGTGCTTCTGCTCCCAGAGGAACCCGCGCCCCACGAACAGACGCTGCTGGCTGACCGGCACGTCCTTGCTGGTCATCACGTAGCGCGGCAGGCGGCGGATGTTGCGCCGGTAGCGCAGGATGACGCGAGCGTCGCGGTAGCGGATCGCGCCGTAAGCGCCGAATGCCAAGGCGCTGCCGACACCCATCTCCGGGTTTAGCGCGAGCGCCCACGGGGCCACCAGGGACAGAAACGCGGCGCCTGCACATGCCGCGACGGTATATAGCTCCACCGCTGGGCGAAGCAAAACCTCGACCGGCTGTTTCCCCGACATGGCTTCATTGCTCGATGCCGGTGGCCGTGACTAGCGCCGGGTAGTGCCGCAGGCCCAAGCGCTCGGCCAAGTCGTCGCCGGACACGGGTGCGAGGGGGACGCCGGGCACCAGTGCGCGCAGCCGTTCCAGGCCCTGAACGGTCTCGACGTTGACCACCAGACCGACCGCGCCGCGCTCGCGCAATGAGGCTGCATGGCGGTGCACCCAGGCCTGGGAAGCCTCGTCGTCGCCCACGACTACGAAGGGACGCAGGCCTGGGGCCTCGATCACCCGCCGCGCGACGGTGCCGGGCGTGAGCTTGGTGCTGCGCACCGGCAGCATCGCGGCCTCGTCCGCCGGCGTGGCCGAGATCTGAGGCGTCGGGATCGGCGACCGGGCCGGAGCGTTGGCGCGCGGCTGGAGGTTCAGGGTTTCGTAGTACGGTAGCGCCGACGTGCCGCCACGGTCTTCGACCACGATCAGAGGATCGCCGGCACGCGAGACCAGCGGCAGACCAGCCAGCAGCACGAGCAGGCCCTTTGCCGCGAGATGGGCCAGATGGGATTTCGTCATGGGGAGGTCTCCTGGCGCGCGGCGAGGACCGCGGCGGTTGGGCGCGCGCCCTGCACGCGCGCGAGGTGGCGGGACACGCTGCGCCGATAGCGGGCGGCGGGCTCGCCACCCGCGGGGCGGTGGTAACGGCCGATCGCCACCAGCCAGTCCTCGCCGGGGGTGTGCTGTTCTTTCAGGATCTCGGCGGCGATGGCGAGATTGCGGTACGGGTCGAGCAAGTCGCACGCGTTGGCGTAGCGCTGCTGGTGGTAGCCGAGGTTGATCTGGCCCAGGCCCGCGTCGATGCGCGTGTGCGGCGTGGAGCGCATGGCCTGCTGCAAACCGGCGCAGGCGTCGGCGCTGGTTGCATAGCGGCGCGATTGGCCGGCGACGTTGAGGGACCACGGCCACGGGACGATGCGCCCGTTGCGCCGGATGCCGCTCTCCTGCAAGGCCACGGCGTAAAGGACCGTCGAGGGGATGCCTGCGTGCCGGGCGGCGAGCTGGTAGGCCGGTGGCGGAACTTCCTGGGCACGGGCCGCGCAGGCGCAGAGACCAGCAGCGAGCACCAGTGCGCGCACCGGCGCCGTCAGGGTTGGCGCTGCCATTGGCCGTTCACTTCGCGCACGACCGCGGGCAAATCGCCGGGCAGGCCCAGCGACAGCCAGCGGCCGCCGTCGTGGTTGAGCGTGATGCTGCCGCTGCGCACCCGTGCCGCGTCGATCTGTGCGCGCTTGGCCCAGTCGCGGATGCGCGCGTCGTCCTGGCGGCTGCCGACCATGTACAAGTCGAACTCGGTACCTGAGGATTGCAGGCGCTGCACGAGCTGTCCGCAGGCTGCGCAGCCGTCCTTGACGAACACCGCCGTGCGACCAGAGCCGCGCGTGGCGCCTGCGACAGGCTTGTCGTCGGGCAGATTCACGCGCTGCATGCCGGGGTTCAGGCGCTGCCAGGCTTCGTCGTAGGCGCGCTGGTAGGCGAGCAGCTTCTCGACGCGACGCGCTTCGACCTGCACTTGCAGTTCTGCGTAGCGCCGCCGTTCTTCATCGGTGCGGGCCTCGATGCCCAAGGCCGATAGCGGGTCCAGGTTGGGCGAATAGATGCCCAGCGGCCCGTCCATCAGTTCACGGTAGCGCGCCCAATCCTGCGGTTGCAGTCCCCAGTTGCTTGCCACCCGGTCATCCAGGGTGCGGGCGACCAGCGGGCGCTCCTGGCTCTGCGCATTGCGGGCGGGAGCCGTGGCCGGCTGCTGCGCCCAGACGGGCAACTGGGCGGACGCCAGCAGGAGCGCGGAAAAGATGATCGACGGCTTCATGTGGTGTGCTCCGATCAGGGGATCGCCACGCGGCGGGTCTGGGCGCCGGCCTGGAACACCGCGGCGTTGCCCTCGATCGCCTGCAAGCGCCATGGGCCGACCGCATCACCGGGCAGCAGCACCTGAAGCTGGTCGGGCGTGAAGCCCCCGCTGCTCGGCGCGACGGACACGCTGCGATGGCCGGCGCGCAGCTCGGCGCCGACGACGCGGAACGGCAATGGCGGCGGTTCGGGCTTGGCGACGGGCCTAGTCGATGCGCGCGGCTGGGCGGGTGCTGCGGCCCGCGCAGTGGTCTGGCGTTCCTTGAACTGCTCGACCTCCGCGCGCAGCGCCTGAAGGTCATCGGCGGCGGCGTAGCCGCTCAGCGATTTCTCGACCTGGGCCGCGCGTGCTTCCAGGATTTGGCGGGTATCTTTGAGGTCCGCCGCCGTTGCGACGGCCGGAGGCTGCTGGATGGCCTGGATGGTTTCGGCCAGGCCCGCCGTCTGCGCTTCGAGGCGTTGCAGACGGAAATCGAGCCGTTCCTCGTCGGCCTGGTCGCTCATTGCCTGGTAGCCGAGGGCCACGATGACGCTGAGACCGAGCAGCCAGAGCCATAGAAGGCTCTGCACCACCACGGCGGCGGCCGGGCGCCGGGAAGACTGCGGGGCGTTCATGGCTGGCCTCCCGAAACCGAACGCTCCAGCGGGAACGTCTGCACCACCTCGACGGCGGGTGACTCGGATGCGGGTTCGATAGCCGCGCTGTCGCCGGGTCGCTCGAAGCAAATCTGCCGTACGCGATCATCCGCGTGCAGTTCCCAGGCCGGGCCAGCCAGTGTGAGCAGCGCATCGCGCAAGGTCATGGGGCCGAGGTGCAGGTGCGCCGCCGGCAGCGGCAGCGCATACAGCTCGATCACCGCGTGCGCCGTCTGGCACAGGCCGTAACCGCTGCGCTTGAGTACATGCCGCAACCCATCGCCGACGGTGGCGCGGGCATCTTCGGGCATGGATACGTCGATGGTCTGCAACAGCAGGTCCCGCTGCGCCGCCGTGGGCGCTAGCTCGACCAGCGTGTAGCGACCGTAGCGCACAACGGGGATGTACTCGGGAGTCTCCGGTTTGGGCGCGGCCGAGACTTCCTCGATGGCATCAGGCGCGGGCGGCGCAGTCGTCGTCGCGCAGCCGCCAGCCAGCACCGACCAGAGCAGGCCGAGGACTCCCGCCAGCAGGCGGCGTTCGGGATGGTGAAACCAAGGTGGAGAGGGGCACATAAGCTCGGCGTCCTGAAACATCGAGCCCTCACCATCGCCGCTAAGACCCGGGGCAGCAGCAAACAATGCGAACCACGCTGCGTCCGATTTACCGGCAGCGGTCTAGTCGAACAAAAGCGGCCTTGAGGGGGCCGTAACGGAAAAGCTCGGTCGCAGTCGGCGGATGGAGGCCGGCCGCTTGACTGCTACTATTTGTTAAAACACCAGTGGACGGGGGCGTAAATGAGGGTTTCTCGGGTCAGGTTGATCAATTTCGCCAATTTCTCGGATGTTGATGTCGAGACGGGGGAAAGTATCGTCATCGTGGGAGAGAACAAGGTTGGCAAGAGCAATTTCATTCGCGGCCTGCAGTTGATCCTTGATCCGGGCTTGTCTGAGCGCGATCGACAACTGGGGCTTGAACATTTCTGGGACGGACTTGGCGAAGACAAGGTTGGTGCGACCATTGAGATCTCTGTGGATCTAACGGACTTCACAAACGATCCCCGACTGATGGCTCACCTCAACGATTGCGTGATTGATCCTGGCCCACCCATGGTGGCCCGACTCACCTACCGCTTCCAGCCTAAGGTGGGCCTGGGACGCGCCCCGGAATCGTTGAAGGACTATGAGTATGTGATCTTCGGTGGCGACGATCCCGACATGCGTATCGGCGGCGCACTCCGCCGGATGTTGCCAATAGATGTTCAGGTAGCCCTGCGTGACGCTGAGAAGGACCTTGCGAGCTGGCGCAATTCGCCATTGAGGCCGCTCATTGAGGATCTTGCCGCATCGTTGGATGATGACGCCCGTGAGGAGATTCAGGATCAGGTCGACCAAGCACAGCGAGAGCTGGCTGGACACGAGGAAGTGGTAGCGACAGCAGAACGGATCAGCGAACGGCTGATCGCCATCGCTGGGGGGCAACATGCCGTTCCGGTATCGCTCGGACTTGCACCAACTAGAGTCGACGCGTTGCTGCGCAGCCTGCGGCTGCTGATCGACAATGGCGTACGCGGAGTCGGCGATGCCAGTTTAGGAACCGCGAACCTGATCTTCCTGGCGCTGAAGAGTCTCGAACTGGACCGCCTCGTTTCCGATGGAGAGCGCGACCACACCTTCTTCGTAGTCGAGGAGCCCGAAGCGCACCTGCACCCGCACGTGCAGCGTCTAATCTATCGTTACTTCCTTGGCACGGGGGCGGAAGATGGTGAGGAACAGCCACCGCTTACGACAATCCTCACAACCCACTCGCCACATATCGCAAGCGTTGCGCCGATCAGATCTATTGTCCTGCTGCGCCATGACACAGCGGAAGGCAAGACTGTCGCGGTCTCGACAGCAAACGCACCTTTCACGCAGCGGGATGAAGAGGATCTTCAGCGTTACATTGACGTCACTCGCGGCGAGATTTTCTTTTCTCGGGGGGTGATTCTGGTCGAAGGCGACGCCGAGCGCTTCATCGTTCCCGCGTTTGCCGAGGTACTCGATATTCCCCTCGATATGCTTGGAATCACTGTGTGCTCGGTGGGGGGGACTAACTTCACCCCGTATGTGAAGCTACTGGGCCCTGAAGGACTCAACATTCCCCATGTGATCCTGACGGACCGGGATCCAACCAATGGTAATCATCCATTGGTTCGCAGGCGGCTTATCAATGTCCTTGACGTGATTGAGGGCGGTGTCGATCACGAAAACTTGGATGCGGATGAAGTGATCGAGCTTGCCGAGCAGTACGGATACTTCGTCAACGAGAACACGTTGGAGCCCGAACTATTTGCAGGTGGACTGGCGCAGGACATGCAGGAGGTAATTCGGGAGGAACTGCCGCGATTAAGGAGAGAAACTCTGAATGCCTTGCAGCAGTGGGTGGACGATCCTGATCAGGTTGATGAAGACTGGCTGCTCAGATTGATCGAGAGGATCGGAAAGGGGAGGTTTGCGCAGGCACTTGCACCGTCGGTGTCACAGGACGTTTGTCCGGCTTACATTCGTTCCGCTCTGGAGCATATCCGCGATGCCGTCGCGTAACGTCGGTACAGCCTACCTGGCGCAGGCTGCCGAACTGGCTGGGAATCCGGGTCAGTTGGCAGCCTACAACTCTCAAGGACATTGTGTGGTACTAGCCGGTCCCGGGAGCGGTAAGACCAAGACACTCGTCCTAAAGCTCGCCCGCATCCTAGCCGAAGACGTCGAGGCCCCTCGTGGCGTTGCGTGCATCACATATAGCCAGGAGTGCGCTCGCGAACTCGCTCGCCGAATTGAAAGCTTGGGACTTCAGCAGGCACCTAATCTTTTCATTGGTACGGTCCATGGGTTCTGTCTGCGTCATCTCTTGATGCCGTATGGACGCCTGGCCGGCCTGCCCATATCTTTCCCACTTTCGGTGGCCACTCAACGAGTCAGTGATCGGTTGTTGAAGCAAACTGGAGATGCGCTTTTCGGCCAGAACCATCCGTACAAAGTTATTGACCTTGGGCGGCATCGCCGTTCCGTGCTCAATCGAAATAGCGTCGCTTGGCGTAGCGAGGAGGAACTCGCTGCCTGGGCCGAGGCCTACGAGGCCGCTCTGCGCGACGAGGGGCTGATTGACTACGATGACATGGTTGTCTTCGGCCAACGTCTGATCGCCGAGCACGACTGGGTACTACCTCTGGTTCAGGCAAAATTCCCCGTGCTCGCGGTGGATGAGTACCAGGATTTAGGTGTAGCACTGCATCGCATCGTCAAACGCCTTGCCTTCGACGGGGGTGTCCGACTTTTCGCTGTCGGGGATGCGGATCAGTCGATATATGGATTTACGGGAGCTGATGGCGCGTTGCTCATGGAATTGGCGGCTCGCAGAGACATTGAGCCTGTCCAGCTTCAATTAAATTACCGTTCTGGTGCAGGGATCGTGACTGCGTCAGAGATGGCGCTTGGAGAAGCCCGAGGCTATCAAGCGAGCGATCCTGCGCGACAAACGACCATCGAATTTGTCCTGCGCCCGGGTGGTATGGCGGACCAGGCTGCGCACGCCGTCGCGCAGATCATTCCGGCGGCCTTAGCCTCCAAGCCGGGACGAACACTGGGCGATATCGCGATCCTATACAAAGACTATCGCGCAGGCGATATCGTGGCTGAAGCTGTGGCAACCGGCGGTCTCGATTACATCCGTGTGGATACCGCAGCACCTTACCGCAAGGTTGCCCTAACAAGTTGGGTAGAAGACTGTGCGGCGTGGTGCGCGGGTGGCTGGCGTGTCGGACGCCCACAATTGCGTGGACTACTCGACCGCTATCGCGCATTTCATCGGGCGAGCTTGGACGATTCACAGGCCAAGCGCGAAGAGCAAGAGCTAACCGCCTTGCTATGGGAGCTGCGCGCTGACCAGCAACCTGCGCGAGAATTTGTTGCTTCGCTGCGCAACGGTGTAGTGGATCATCTGCTGGCGGCTGAATTGGCGCTCGCTGATCAGAAGGAGCAACTGGATCGCATGACGGCAGCGCTCGCCGAAGGCGGTGCACTGGCTTCGCTAGACATCACTAGTTTGGGCGGTCGGGACGGTTCGCCCGATCACCTGAATCTGCTGACACTGCATTCCGCAAAGGGCTGTGAGTACGACGTCGTCATCATGGTTGGACTCGACCTCGGAAATCTGCCGTGGCGCAATGAAACTCCAGAGAAGTTGCGCGAAAGTCGCCGGCTCTTCTATGTGGGACTCACACGTGCTCGCGACGAGGTCCACATGCTGTATTCGGGCTTCGTTGATGGCCGCTATGGCCCTATGCGCTTTGGGCGCTCGCCATTCCTTGATGAGCTGGAGGCGCGAATGCGTGCCGCTGGCATTTGAGTGTGAACCAGGGAATCTGGAGTGTCGGTGCTGCGTCGGCGCATGTCGAGCAACACCACAGTCGAGCTACATCTTTGCAGCCAAGCGATTGGCTGCAAAACGCTCGCGCGAGAGTCTGGCGGCGTTATTCATCGAGTCTAGGTTATCGATACACCATAGACCGTTGATGCAAAGAAAGCGCTCACTAAGCACTGCTTCAAGTATGTTTGGAAGGGTTGCGTTGAAGAATCCGGCACCCTTGACCGTTGGGGCCGGATCTAGCTCAAGCATCGCGACCGGCAGGTCAGAAAGGCACGGGCCGAAGTGGCCGGCCGAAGGGAACTTGCCCCCAAACTCGGTGCGCAGACGCTCCTTTCCCATGCTCTTGGTGAGTGTGCTATATCGCTCCTGCCGCAGCAACCAAAGAGACTTGATGCCCGCCTCGCGGTACCGCTCTTGGCGTTTACGGTAGTCACGGAGCGACTGATACGATCTTTGGATCTCGACAGCCAACCTAACCCCATTGCGCTCACCCCAGACATCAGCCTGCCAGCGACCTGCATCACCCGAACCCGGCATTTCAACCGAGGCACGGCATCCAAGATCTTCAAGCACGCTGCGCACAAGTATCTTGGCCGCCAGGTGCCATTGGCTTTCTTCGGAAGTACTGCACGCACCTCCTAGATGCGCGAAGAAGGGGTACCCATTAGCACTAACCTTGGGAATCGCTGGAGCGTTGCAGCAAGGCATCAGCAGATCACCGACGCAGTACGCCCGTTGCAACTCTTCCCACTGCGCCTGAGACATATGCAGTGCGTTGGCTGCACCAGTACCATCTGCATATGCTGCTTCGATCACCATAGCCATAGTGCCTCCTTGAATCTCGGTATTGTCTAATCAGTTTAGCCTTCCCCGCGCTGGGAGCGGGGCGGTGATCGAATCCTCCGAGCAGCAATTTCCTAGAAAAATGCCGGCACCCCCGAAAGGATGCCGGCAGACAGCAGATCACGCAGTTACCAATTGCCGGGCCAATGCGACCTCCACGGAATCACCATCCTGGTTCAGGACATCGAGCCCCGATTCGGGTACATCGCCCGAAGTGGACTGCGAGACCATGATCTTCTTGGCCATCAGCTCCAGGCAGGTCATCTGCGAGGAGCCGGCGTAGCCCAGGTAGATCACGCGCACGGACAGCTTCTGCCCGATACGCCAAGAGCGGCGTGCCGCCTGCTGGAGCGAATACACGTTGTAGCCCGACTGCATGAACACGATCGTCGGAAACTCCAACAGGTCCAATCCCGTCTTGACAAGCTCCGGATTGGTGATGAGCACGTCGATACCACGGTCCAACTGCTCGGCGATCCAGTCCTCGCGGCGGCTGGCATCCACGCTTGCGCGCAGTACCGCCACTTTGAAGCCTTCCTGCTCCAGCAATACCTTCAACCGGCTAGTCGTGTCGCGCGTGCCGGTATAGACGGTGTAGGCTAGAACCTTGCGGCCCTGTGCTTTCTCTTCCCTGCAGATGTCGATCAGCTCACGCTCCTTGGGGCTGATCTCGAACTCGTTGAACTGAGCCGGGACAAACGCCAGGGTGTTGCGCGTACGCGGATGCACAACGGTCTCCGACCGGAAGCAGCAATCCGGCCAGGCCAGCAGCACATTGAGGACTACACCGAGCAAGGTAGTATCGCGTCGCGCCAGAGCCTGTTTCAGCTCCGCGGTCAGCCGACCTGCCAGGTCGCGGTAGGCCGCGGCTTGCGCCACGTCCATCTGGACTTCACGAAACTCCTCGTCATACGGCGGCAGGACGTTGCCGCCGATGTCCTTGAGCTTGAGGAAAATCGTGAACGGCAGGATGCAGCGCAAGACGCCTTTCGGCCCGAAGCCGGGAGCCTTGACTGTGCGCACCGATACCTTGGTGCCCTTGGCCGTCTTGTGCGCCGTGCCGGTGCTCTCGGAGTAGATGTCCTTCAAGACCCCGTGATCGCGCATGAACGCCATCGCGGCCGAGGTCATGCTGCCGCTCGTGGTCGGGCGGTAGCCGTCTTCGATCATTCGCCCAGGCAGGGCTCGGAACAGCAGGTAGAACAGATCATCGCCATAGCCGCCCATCAGCGTGCCGGTCAGCAGCAAGGTCTTGCGAGCCTTCGCCGCCAGCACGCCCATGGCCTGGCCCTGGGCGCTGCCACCGTTCTTGTACTCGTGCGCCTCGTCGGCGATGAGCAGGTCGAACGTGCCTTGCGGCAGGTAGCGCTTGATGAACTCGGACGGTTGATAGCCGCCCTCGCCAAAGCCGAACTCCATGTTGGCCATCGCACGTTCCATGCGCGTGGCTTGACGGTCGGAAAACACCAGCTCGCCGTTGCCGTCCATGAGGTTGATGAACTCATGGATGTTGTCGCCCAGCATCGACGCCAGGAACCCGTCGCCGAACTTCTGCATCAGCTTCTGCGCGGTGACTTCCCCGATCGTCGGGATGCGCTTCAACGCTTTCAGCACGGCCGAGGACTGGTCGCTGCCGGACAGGCTGCGCGGGCGGATCAATGTCCACAGGGGCGCGGCGCAATGGCTGCACTTCCTGCGGTACTCCTCGGCTTCGAGCGCGACCGGGTTGACCGGCTCGCCGTCGAGGTCGGTGATGATCGTGCCGCAGTCAGGACACGCTGCCACGTCGCCATGGCGGGTGCGCCGCGTGGTGAAGACAGGCTTCCAGTGGAATCCCATCCGCATCCTGACGCGCCCCAGGACAAAGAACTCCTGGCCCGTGGGCTGCACACCCAACTGCTCGCGCAGCTTGATGAGCTTGACCAGCGTGTCCGGGCCGTTGAGCACCCAGACCTTGGCGCCTGCCACCGTCTCCTGGATCTCGCGCCGCCACTTGTAGACCAGGTGCGGTGGAGAAAGAACCAGGGTACGGCGATAGCCTTCGGCGTTGAGCACGGCGGCTGTGGCGATACCAACGGTCGTTTTGCCGCAACCCATCTCGCCGTTGACGATCGCGGCGTGTTCGCCACGGTCGATCAGCAGCTCGGCGGCGGCATGGACGACTTCGGCTTGGGCTTGGAATAGCTTGCGTTTGAGGCTGGCGACGACGAGTTGACGATGCGCCTGCGGCTGGCCGGTATAGACCGGCGGATTGGCGCTGTTGAGGGCGTCGAGCAGTTCGTCGCCGAACTCGCCGACAAAATCCTGAAGGCTCAGGGTCAGAGGATTGGATTCCGCGTCGAGCAGTTCGCCCTGTACGGGCGTGGCTTCGGCAGTAGTGTTTTCGAGATCGAGGGACATGGTGATGCTCCAAAGAAAATGGGGCATGCACCACCCCCAACGAGGCAATGGCATGCCCCAGGGTGGGAAGATCAATCGGCACACGGCCGACGGTGGATGAAAAACGCAGGCGCTGGCGGCCTACTGGTGAAATGTGCTTAGTCTTCGGACGGCAGCACGATGGATGTGAGATGGCGTTCCGCATCGGTGACGATGCGAATGCACAGCGCACGATGAATCACGTAGTGCGATTCCAGCAAAGCACCCGATTGAAGTGCGATGCCGTTGGCTTGCCATTGCCCGTCGCTGACGTCACCCCAGTCGCCACGGACATGGCGACGGAAGTACGGAATCGGGTCAAGACGACCGGCGCGGACCAGGCGGTCGATACCTTCGCTGAGGATGAGTGCACCTACCGGAAACAGCAGGTCCTGGCAGTAGGTTTCGATGTGTCGGGATGCCATGGATTCCTCCTTGATGGATTCATTGAGCCACGACACCCCTGGCGGAGTGAAGTGGCTCCGTCAGGTGACTGGGATGACGATGGGTGACTTCAGATCATGTCGCGCTCTTCGGGAAGCTGGACCACCGTGGTCTGGTGGTCTTCGCTGGTCTTGACGATCAGAACCAGCTCCGGCGTGATCCGGTAGTAGGAGATCATCAGGTTGTCCTGTTGGAGTGCGACGTCGTTGGCCTGGCGGGTGGCCTTGTCGATCTCGCCCCAGTCACCGCGCACATGGCGCTGGACATAGGTCAAGGGGTCGATCAGGCCTTTGCGGGCCAACCAATGCACCTTCTCGCTCAACTTCAGCGAGCCCGGTGCGAACAACGGTTGCTTCTGCGGCGCGGGCCGCTTGAACAGATTTGGGAACATGGTGTTTCTCCTTCGATGTGGTACAGCAGGACAGCAGCGCGTCCGGTGGATTAACGAATGGTCAAGACGTCGCCCCGTGTCGGGGAGCCAGGCGTCATGTCCCACGCGCGGATGACAGGCACGAACTTGTCGGTGAGGATGCGGGTCTCGGCGATGGAGCCGTCTTCGCGTTCGGTGAATTCCCGCTGGAGCGTCTTGTCCTTGTGGGTGTCACCTTTGACGACGAGCACGCGCCCGGTCTTGGAGCGCACCACGCCGGAGATCGCGCCCGCGGCCAGAGCCAGGGCGAGATGCCAATGGGACAAGGCACGCGCCGGTGGACGCAGCGACTGCTGCGCGGCCCCCAAGTGCGTGTCCAGCGACGGCCAGAGGCCTTGCAACCTGCCAACCTCGTCGGCGAACTGCGCGGGCTCCATCGTCACGCGGAAGAAATGCTCCGGCTCGGCCGGACTGGCGGGGACGATGTACGGCAGGAACGGCCACTCGCTCGGCAGTTCCTCGGCTTCGACTTCGCCAAGCCCAACCTGCAGCAGCAGATTGCGCACGGCCTTGACGCCATCGGGGGCCTGCTCGCGCTGGCGCACCCTTCGGCCAAAGATCACCACCTGCTTGAACTGCGTTTCCACCGCTCGGTAGATCCGCAGGTCCGTGTAGTGGCGTGTCAGCCAACCAACCAGCTCCGCGTCGAGCACGTAGCCGGGGACGATGAAGACCAGCATGCCGCCGTACTGCAGCAGCGACAGCGAACGCTGATAGAACAGCTTTTCGAGGCGGGCACGTCCCTGACCTTGGTAGCCGATGTTGCCGTTGACGTCCTTGGACAGGTCGCCATACGGCGGATTGAGCCAGAGCAACCCGAAGGACTGTTTGGAGACCATCGTGTCCATCAGGTCCGCGTGCAGGCAGTGATCGACCAGGCCTCGGGCATGGCGTGCCCGCTCCGCGTCGAACTCGACGGCGAACGCCTTGGCCTGCTCACGCCCGAGGGCATGGGCGGCTTCGGCGATCGCCACGCCTTCGCCGGCGCAGGGATCGAGGATGCACATCGGCCCGTCGCTGGGCATCAGTGCGTTGAGGGCTCTTTCGAGCGTGGGTTCGTCGGTCGGGTAGTACCCGTTCTTGGCAAAATTGCGGGCGAGCCGCGGGAACATGAGGGCCATGGAAGTCTCCTGGTTGGCGGGGATGAAAGACGGAAGCACGCCGAGGCGTGCCTCCGAGGGTGGGTCAAGCCGCTACCGCTTCCGGTGTCCAAATCTTGGCCGGATAGGGATAGGCGGTGAGCGCGTCACTGCGGATCAGGGAGCCCAGCGCCATGGTCAGCGCCGGCACGTCGATGGCGAGCCGATGGCCTTCCAGCGGCCCGAGGGCAAACGGAAGGCGGGCCAGCATCTCGCGGCTTTGCAGCAGGTCCAGCACGGTCTCGCGCCAGTGGTCGAGCAGCGGCAACGGGCAGGTGTCCCGCACCAACATCCACAGGCGGTCAAGCCGGTGGGCGCTATCGCGTGGCAGCAGTGCCAATGCGCTGGCGTTGGCCTTGTCGGGCTTCACGCAACGCCGGTCGAACAGCCACACGTTGGACAGCGAACCGAACAGCGTTCGCCGGTAGGCGCGCGTGATGCGCTTTTCCAGACGATCGACGTTGCCGATGAACACCGGGACGCTGCCGCCCTGGTCGGTGATGACGTGGAACTGGTCCAGTCCCTGCTCGTCGCGCCCGAGGGTCAGGCGAGCGAGGAACTGCTGGACGGCGGTGTCGCGCGCCCAGATGGACAGGAAGATCAGGTTGCCCTGGTCATCGCCGACGCAGGCGTCGGCCATCACGTCCGGGCATTCGTCGATGCGGTACAGCGTGGAAGAAGTGTTTGCGGGCATGGTGGTGTCCTCGGATAAACGGGAACAGCACCGCCCGCTGGGGCAAGTACTGCCCCAGGGGGTGGAAGAAAACCGCTCAGTCCGGCTCGAACTGCCGGGTGTGCGGGTTGAAGTGAAGCGCCTCGTCCACCGCGGTGATCGGCGTGAAGCCGTCCAGGTAGATGTTGTTGAGGTACTGGTCGCGGTAGGTCAGTGCCTGCCGCGCCTGTTCCTCGGTGAGGCCGTTGCTGATGAAGTACTCCAGCATCTCCTCGTCAGAAGACACTTCGTCGTTGGACAAACTTCCTTCAACGAGTGCCAGCAGCGAGGGTGAGAGCGCAGCCAGAATCAGGTCCATGTCGGTTCCTCCTGGCTCAGGCCAACAGCGTCGCGGCGGGTGCCGTGACAGCCGTGGGTGTGCGCCGCCGTGCGTGGTAAGCGCGAACGCCTGCACGCCAGTCGGCGGACTGCTCCGGTGCGAGGTCCAGATAGGACAGTGGGCACGAGTAATAGTACGGGTGCATGGACTCTTCCAGCGGCTTGTAGCCCCACTGGATGCCGCTGCGTTCCAGCAGATCGCAGCGGATGTAGCGCAGGGACTGGCCCGGCGCGAGATCACGATGCACGCCTTCGACCTTGGCGGTCATTTCGACCACGGACCACAGCACGTTGCCGCGCAGGGCGTGAGCGATGACCTTGACGCTGGCGCGCTCGGTCTCTTGCGGTGCGATCAGTTCCGCGATCAATTCAGACCGCGATTGGGGAGAGAAATACCAGCCCATGAGAGGCCTCCTGAAAAAGTGGAGCCGGAAGGCCTCCCCGTGGGGAGGAACCCCCAGCGGGTGATGAAATGCCGCGTGTGCGGCGATGGAACTCAGTGCAGCCTATGAACCGCATCCGGCCGGGCAGCAGCCCAGTTCAATGCCGTGTGAGCAGTAGCCATTCGCGGCATTCCAGTCCTGGGTTTCCTGCCGTTCGGCAGGTGTTGCGTAGTCCCATTCCTGGGCTGCGATTTTCAGCGCTTGAATGCGCTGGTCTTCCGGCAATCGACTGGTCTGCGCGTCGATCTCCGAACTGAAAAGCGTGACCCAGTGATCCCAGGACAGGCCGCAACCACGCTGGGCGTGTTCGGCAGCCGTCCTGCAAAGAGCCCGCCACGCGATTTCATCCAGCGTTAAACGGGGGGTATCGCAAGCGATGGTGGACATGATGAAGACCTCCAGAAGAAAGCCGGGGCCTCCCCCGCATGGGGAAGGAACCCCGGCGGGTGGATGAAGAACACCGCGGATGCGGCGTCTGCGATCACGCAGGTTGCAGTTCGGCCTGGCGGCTCCATTCCTGCGTCTTGAAGTCCAGCGCGTAGCCCAGTTCGCCCAGGCGGGCGATCTGTGTGCGCAGGGCGCGGCGGTCGATGGTTGAATCCAATTTCACGGACTCGCCCAGCGGCCACAGCAGGCCGAACAGCGCGGCGTCGCCGTCTTCGATGCTGCCAGGGGCAGCGGTCGCGGCGGGCGGTGGCGCATCCACGCCGAAGGGGGTGGTATCGACCAGCGGGTCAGCGGACGCCTGCACGGGTGCAGGTTTGGCGGGCCTGGACGTTCTGGCGGGCTTGGCCGGCGTTGCCGCAGGCTGCGTCCCCAGCTCTTCATCGAGTGGATCGACGTCCTGGGTGGCGAAGCTGCGGGCTTCGTCGCGGCTCAGTTTGTCGATGCCGTTGAGCGTCATTCCGTCCAAGTTGGCACGGATCTCGAACCGCATGCCGTCGCCGACCGGATAGGACTTCGGAAAGATGTAGCGGATGATGAATTCCCCGTCGTATTTTCCTTCGGGGTACTGCTCCAGCTCCGCATCCTTGACCGCGAACTTGCCAATGGGGGTGACAAGGCGGCCGACGGTGAACGGGCCGTTCTTGCCGCGTATGGTGCGCAGCGTGAGCTGGCCCGGAACAATGATGGGCGATACCGATTGCTCGGGCGCCGATGTGGTTGCCATGTTGGTTCTCCTGATGATGAATAGCGGGCCGCCGACGGCACCCGGTGGATGAGAGGAAATGGACCTCGTCCGAGCTGGGCGAGGTCCGCTTGGCATCACGCCTTGAGCTGGCGCATGCCTTCGGCCAGCAGCCACAACGCCCGGTTCAGGCGCAGGTTCTGGTCGATTCCTTGCACCGGGCGGGTGCGTTGATTGCGGCCGTTGGCCGAGCGCCCATTCAGTCCCCCTTTGACGAGGTTCTCCTGGACGCGGTTGAAGACGGCCCACAGGTCGTTCTTGCGGTCGTCCCAGCGCCTAGGCGCCAGAAGTTGACTCTCCGTGACAGGCGTGGACTTGGCCGGGTCGTCGTACTTGAGTGCGAGCGCGGAGTTCGCAAAGATTTCCGCTTCGCCCTCATCGAGGGTGATGGTGCGCATCGCATCGCGCGCGTCCTGCACGCGCTCGAAGCCTTCGAGAACCTCGTAGGCACCTTCGATCACCTGGCTTGCCACGTCGCCCTTGTGAGGAACGCGGATGTCAGCGGTGGTGTCACCGCAGACCAGGCCGTTGTGGCAGACGAACCGGAACATGCCGGCAAGCATCTGGTAGCTGCTCGTGCCGTCGTGGCTGTTGAGCAGGATGATCTCGTTCGCCTCGTCGCCGTTGATCTGGCTTGCATGGCGAAGTCGGATGAGATGCTTGGTGTACTCGCGCCGATCCTCGTTGCGCACGCGCGTCTGGCACACCATGAAGGGCTCGAAACCCTCCTGGCGCAACCTGGTCAGCACGACCGAGGTCGGTATGTAGGCATACCGATCGGACCGGCTCCCATGCGGAGCGTCGGCAAAGATCGAGGGAACAACGGCACGAATACGGTCGTCCGAGAGTGGGTGATCGGAGCGCAAGATCGGGGATTGCGGAGCAAAACGGGATGCCAGAGACATGGCTAATCTCCTTTGAGAAATGCGATAACCGCGCGGTCGTGTGACCACGCGGGACTCGGGGGATGAAAAGACGCAAGCACCTTCGGCGTCTTGGGGACGCGGCGGATGCGGGGGAGGAGAAGCGACAAGGCCCCGTGGGGGGCCATGCCGGATCAGAACGAAGCAACCAAGGCCGGCTCCTGCTCCTCGACTTCGCCCTCGGGCTCGCGCTCGGCGGGCTCGACAGGTAGGTCGGAAACGGCGTCGGCGGCAGTATCGATAGCGTTGTCGGCTTCGGGCGCGGGTGCGTCCTCTACCGTTGGCGCCTCGGCTTGCCCCTGGCTCGTCGGATAGACCTGGGTGCCATCGATTTTGATCAGACCGATGTGGATCAGCGTCGATTCCAGGCTTGCGGCCGGTTCCCCAGCGTGCTCGCCCTTGGTACGGATGTACGGATCGATCTTCATGTCGTTGAGACGGAAGGCGATCAGCACCTTGCGATCCCCTTCGATGGCCTGCACGCATCGGCGAACCAGATGCTCGGCTTCAGGGGTGACGACGATCGTGTCGAAGTACCGATATTCTGGTTCATCGACAGGTCCGGCCAGCGCGGCGACGGTGCAAGAGAGGAACGCGTCACCGGCTTTCGGGGTGACGTCCTTGACACGGTTGAGGTAGCCGATGCCACGGGTAATCAGTTCGTGCTGCTCGATCGAAGCCAGTTCGGCCCGCTCGATCAGCTCGGCTTTGAGCAGTCGCGCCTTGAGGGACGCGGCGGCCTTGCCCTGGTTTTCGCCCTTGTCGCGGATGTACGCATCGCCCCAAAGGTCGCCGAGGCGGAAGCGCACCAGCGGGCGCTGCTTGGAATCGTCAACGCCGATGTAGCGCTGAACGAGCTTCTTGGCCTCGGCACCCGAGACCTTGACGTCGAAGTAGCGGTAGCTGGGGTCCCTGGCGGGGCCGACCAGCGCGGCGATGGTGCATGCCAGGAAGGGCTGCGCACGGCGGCCGCCCCTGACGGGCACTTCACGGACACGCTGGATGTAGCCGATGCCCGATGTGTGGAGGTCGAAATACGATTTCTGGTTGGACGTGGTGTTCATGGTGAATCTCCATTGGGAAAAGCGGAGACACACCGAGCCCACGCATGCGGGGAAAGGTGCGTAACCCCGCGCTGGGTTGATAAGGCGAAAGCATCCACCACCAGAGACTGGTGGCCGCTCGCGTATGGATGCGGTGCGAGCTGGCTCGGTCACGCAGTGGAAACTGCGCCGCAACCTCGAAGACCGATGGTTGCCTGGCATGTCGCTGACAACGTCAGCAGGCATGGGGTCAGCATGGGCGGCCCTTGTGCGCGCGGCAGCAATCAATTGGCATCCGGGAGTTTCCCTTTGTCCACGCAGCCCGGTTCAGCGATCGAGTAGGAGGCGGATTCACATCCGCCGTCCTCTCACACCACCGTACGTACGGTTCCGTATACGGCGGTTCAGGTTATACGGTTAAGTCGGTTTATCGTATCCAGTATCGAGACCAGCCCGAGGCGGTCCCACAGCTTCTTCGGCAACGCCTGATTCATATGGGGCGCTCCCGAGTTCCACCATGGGCCTCGGCCATTGACTGCCGATTTCCACGCCCGCGCCGCATTAAGTCCCAAGCGTATCAAGTTGCGCGCCCTCGTAGAGGGCCGCTTCCATTGACGCCAGACGATACAGCGAAGCTTGTGACGCACCCAGCCGTCCAATTCCTCAAGTGGCCGTCTGCTCTGGCTCAGCTTGAAGTAGCCCGCCCATCCGCGCAGCACGGGGTTTATCCGCTCGATGACAGTCGCCACCTTGTGGCCCCGCGCTTTACGTAGCAGCTCTCTGAGCCGGTCGCGCAAGCGACCCAGGCTCGTCGTCGCCACTCTCAGTCTCGGTTGCTGATGCCAGCTCATCCCGTAACCCAAGTAATCACACATCCAAGACCCGGCTACTCGGCTCTTATCCCGATTCAGCGTTAGTTTCAGGCGCTGATTCAGGAAGCGCTCAACACTGGCCATCACTCGTTCGCCAGCACGAGGGCTGCGCACATAGATGTTCGCATCGTCGGCATAACGCACGAAGCGATGACCCCGCCGTTCCAGCTCGCGGTCGAGTTCGTTGAGCAGGATGTTCGACAGCAACGGCGAGAGCGGGCCGCCTTGCGGCGTCCCTTCCTGCCGTCGGCTGGCGATCCCACCCGACATCTCACCGGCTTGGAGGTACCGCCGGATCAGTCTGAGCACGCGTTTATCTACGATTTGGCGCGCCACGTACGCCATCAGGAGATCGTGGTTGACCCGGTCAAAGAATTTCTCAAGATCGAGTTCCACGCACCAGCGATGCCCTGCCGCCACATGGGCGCGGGCTGTCTCGATGGCTTGGTGGGCGCTTCTGCCCGGACGGAAGCCGTAGCTGTAATCCGAAAACAGCGGGTCGAAGATCGGCGTGAGCTGTTGCAGCAGTGCCTGTTGGATCAGGCGATCCACGACGCAGGGAATGCCCAGTTGTCGGGTGCCGCCTTTGGGTTTGGGGATGTCGACGGCGCGTACACCTTGCGGGTGGTATTCGCCGGCCAGCAACCTCCTCTGGAGGATCGGCCAATACTGATTCACGTAGTCCGCCAAGTCGTCGACCGTCATGCCATCGGCACCCGGCGCGCCCTTGTTGCTGACCACGCGCTGATACGCACGTCTGAGGTTGGCCGGTGCAAGCACCCGCGCCATCAGCGTGTCCGGCTCCGCGTTCGTCCACGTCACAGATGCCGTCGATACCTTTGCGCTGTCAGCCGTCATCCTCGGATTCTGTCCGGGACTCGGAGTCACAGTCTTCTCTTGGAGAAATTTCTGCATTTCGGTATTCAACGAGACTCTGACGCCTACTGGCGGCATAACCTGTTCGGCCCTTGGTGGCGCGGTTATTCGCCACTTACTACGGCTTCGGCTGACTTCTGCACGCTCATCCCATCGCCTCTCGACGCTCGGTAGCACACTGGCAAACGTGCAGATCTCCCAGGGTAATTCGCGCGACCTTCCTGCTTATGCCTGTCGGATCTACGTCACAGCGTTCCGTGCAAGTATTGGGCTTTGAAGATTTTGGCCTTCTTACCCCGCTGCGCCGCCTCTATCCGCTTCCTGTTCGTCAGGCCAGCATTTTGCCTCGGGCTTCCTTCAGATTCGCAGTCACCCGCGACACCCTTGCCTCTGGCTAACACTTCCCCTTGCCGGGTGTGTAGAGGACTTTCACCTCCCAGTCACCAGCGTGGCCACCACAGCCAAGCTGGTTGCGCTTGCGCGCAACGCGCCATGCCTGGCGCACCAAAAGAAAGCCCCCGGTGCGGGGGCTGCTAGGGGCGAGCGTCAGTTGCCGCCCTATGCGGGAGGAACTACCTCCAGTGACAGATGTGTGGCTGTGGCGGCCAGCATCAGGTCGTCTGCGGTGTGCAGAATGCGCGTGAATACGCCGTCCTCCGGGTCGAAGTACTCCGCGAAGTCGTCGCCGCCCAGTTCGGCGCGCGCCAGTTCCC
Organism: Pseudomonas sp. Y5-11; assembly: GCF_022368695.1. Classification (NCBI taxonomy): domain Bacteria; kingdom Pseudomonadati; phylum Pseudomonadota; class Gammaproteobacteria; order Pseudomonadales; family Pseudomonadaceae; genus Pseudomonas; species Pseudomonas sp. Y5-11. The sequence continues at coordinate 5,331,572 of NZ_CP058974.1, read as the reverse complement.
ACCAGTCGTCGAACGGGTCGGTATCCGGGTTGCAGCCGACGGCATAGGCCAGCAGCTTCACACGCCCATCCGGGCGGCGCTCTCCCTGCTCGGCGAGGAAGTACACGCCCTGGTCCTTGACCAGGATGACGCGGCATTGACCAGCGATCGCCTCGGTCAGCACGGGGCGCAGGTCGGAGCCTCTGAATCGCAGTGACATGGTTGAAATCTCCTGTGTGGAATAGAGAAAAGGCCCTCCACCCGGATGGATGGAGAGCCTGTGGGGCACATGGTCAATGGGCTGAAACGACGTGAGGGAGCCTCGTGTCAGCCGAAGAGCCCCCAGGATTCGGTTCCCAGGGTCATGCCGGTACCGCCTGGCGCTGCCGGGTAGCCTTGGCGTCGATCACGCTCACATCGATCAGGCGCCAACGTCCGTCGTCGACGAGTCGCTCCAGCACTTCGCCGAGCATGTCGAAATACACCTCGTCATGCCGGTCGACCAAATCGCCGTCGCGGTGTAGCTCCACCACATAGGTGTCGCCGCCTCGGTCGTACAGCACCGTCACCCGTCCCTCGAACTTCGCGGTCGAGACCGTGAAGCTGATCGCAGGAGGTGTCTCGATGATCTTGGAAGGCTTGGGATCGACCCAGGTGAAGTCCCGGGCACCCGCATCGACCAGCATGTGGGTGATCCGCCGGAAGCCATCGGGCGCCGGCATTTCCTCCAACTGCTGGATGAGCTGGCCCAGTTCCATGCACTGCGGCTCGGGGATGGGCAGCTTGGCCGGCGCAGAGCCGAGGATGTGCGTCTTGACGGTGTAGGGAACCCCGTCGGACGTCATCTCGGTGCGCTCTTCCGGGGTGTCCGCGCGCAGCCCATCGAAACGGTGCCGTGCGTAGGGTTGGACATGCACCTTGGCGCCTTCGTCGGGGACGGTAGTCACCAGCTTGGAATCGAGCACAGCGAATTCGCTGGGTTTGAGCTTGACGACGATGGCGTCGTCGGTGATGGCGATTACCTTCCCGTCGAAGGGCTGGGGGTCGATGGCGAAGCCCAATGTCGAAGACTGCGGCTGATCGTCGAACACGCGGTACTTGAACGACCGCACGTTGCGGGGCACGTGGCCTGCGACAAGCGAAGGCATCATGGATTTGATGAGGGAACGGTCCATAGGGAATCTCCTTGAGGAAGAAACAAGGGATTCCCCACCCGCAAGGGAGAGGTCCCTTGTGGGTGGTGTGGATGGACGCGGTACGTCCGTGGAAAGCATCGACCAGCACGGTTTCCCGCACCTGCAGCCTTGAAGGTCTCGGCTGCCTGGGCATGTGTCGGCAACGCCGACGAACATGGAGCAAGAATGGCCTCGGAGTGAGCGGCCCGCCCGCAGGAAACGGCACCTCATCGCACCCGCTTTCCAGCGCTGTGGGCAAGAAAAAGCCCCTCGAAAGGGGCTGGAGATGTCAGGCTTCGTACACGAAATAGTGTTCGCGCTGACGTGGGAAAAACACGTGTTTCCACGTGTCGCCGGTTGTATTGCCACCGTCAAACACGACCATTTCGTAGTCGTCAATGTCGGTGTCCATCAGATCGGCGCTGTCGATATGGCGCACGTGCAGCGTGCCGCTCATGCGCTCGAACACCAGAATCTGGCCGATGGCGTCGTTCTGGCTCATGGCGTTAACGCAGGCTCCAAGCTGATTCTCGAAGTCAGGCGTAGGCGAGATGAGATCGGGGAACATGAGATTGCTCCTATGGAATTGAACCGGCCCAGCTCCTGGTGGGAGGCGGGCTGGCATGTGGGGGATAAAGGGGAAGGCTTGCGCGTCGCGCGTCTGCTAGATCTCGGCCAGTGGCAGGCCCAGTAGCGCGGGTGCGTCAGCATCTAGGATGAGGATGCGCACATCGGCCTGGCCGGCCAATTCAAGGATGTTCGCCAGGTCGTCAGGCATGCCCTTGTCTCGGTGCTCCTGCTGAAGCTGCTCCGCACTGATGCCCTCGGCATACTCCAGGTTCTTGTCTGTCCAGGGCGTGGAAATCAGCTTGACGCCAATCGCCGGGCTGTATGGAACCCGGAAGGCGATGAACAGAAAGGCCTCCGGTGTCGCAAGGTCAGCTAGGCTGGCCAGGTACTGGCCGGTTTCCTGGCTGATGTGCGCGCTGCTGATTTCCCAGCATCGGCTGTAATAGCCGGTCTCGAAACTCAACCGCTGCACCACGTCTCGCGCGGCCTCGGCCGAATAGGTATCACCGACGTGGATCGGGCGACCGTCCAGGTCGTCGCCATGGATGGCATAAACCACGGCACCCACCACGCCTTCGCCGCTGACGCCTTCAATGGCATCGCATTCGGCCATCAGTTCGGCACTGACAGGCTCAATGCCATTCCTGACCACCGCGAAGTCGCTGGTGACGATGCAGGGGGAAGAAACCAGCTCCTCGTCGGAGAGGTGCTGTTGGCTTGCGTGGATGTTTCGCCACACATGCGGGCTTCCGTCCTCGTAGCTGATGCACAGCGTTCGGACGATTTTCAGATTCCAGTAGCCGCGTACAAAGGGGTTGGGATTCTGGGTCATAGGATTTCTCCAGATTGAATAATGGAGCCAATCCCCGCCACCGGGAACTGGACCCCGGTGGGTTGAAAGTCGAAAAAGCGTCAGGCGGCACTGATCGATGGCTTTGGGCCAATCGGCGCTGGCTGACGGAGGGAAAATTGAGGGACATGGCCTGGTGGGCGCATGTCCCTCATGGGGTGGCGAACGACAAGGTGGTGATATTCCGGAAGCTGGCTCACCAACCGCTGTAGTTCACCAGCAGGTCGGCGATGACCTTGCGGCGTTGCAGATCGAGACCGTCGAAGTCCGACAGTCCTTGGAAGTGGCAGCGCTTGAGCATGGCACCGCCCTCGCGCGCGTTGTAGAAGCTGAACATGGCGGACAGGAACATGCGTTCTCCGCTGCTCAGGACGCCGAGAGCGTCGTTGGCACGCAGCATGTCGGGACGCAGATCCCACTTGCTCTTGGCCTGGTTCAGGCCTTCGCGTGTGCCGTCGCCAAACCATTGCGGGCCAGCGATCTCTACACCGCGCTTCCAGGCCTCGAAGAAGGCTTGGGGCGCGGCGGCGAAATGCTGCTCTTCCCGCATGATCTGATCGACGACTTCCTGTGGCAAAAGCTGGTTCATGACGTGATTCCTCCAGTTGGATCAGGGCGTGGCGAGCTGGGACCAGCCGCCTCTTTCTAGGGCACGTTGAGCCGCGACATAGCTGCGGAAGTACTCGCTGGATTCCCGCGAAACGGGACCTTCGGTATCGCGCGTGCCGATGTAGTGGCCGGCGGCGCTATGCAGGACTTCGAGCGGCAGGAACTTGCCGCAATGGATCAAGGCCAACTGGCCGAAAGAGGCTTGCTGGGACATGGATGGGCTCCTTGGAGAAGCGAGGGCCTTGTCCCTCACGGGATGGCAGCTCCCGCATGCGGTTGAGAAAAAGCATCGGCGTCACGAGGACGCGCGTCCGCAGACTCGATGCGATGGCGGACTGGCGGGTGGCGCGGAGAGAATCCGCGGCAGCCTGGAAACCCTGGCTGCTGGCATGGTGCTGACGGATCAGCGACACATGCAGGCAGCTTCGTGCGCGAGTCGAGCCACGTCAGCCGGAAATCGGCACCTGCTACAGCCCCGATTGGCGAACGTGGAAAAAGAAAGCCCCGCAGCAAGTGCGGGGCTGTCAGGACGGGTAGGAGAAGCTGGATCGATGCCGCTGCACACACTGCCGTACAGCAGTTGCGCGCAAGGTTGAGGGTGCATGTCATCTCTCCTGTTCGTGTGGCCCAGGCCAATGGCCGGACCGGGACGTTGATGGGCAGGAAAAAGGCGCCGAAGGCCCTGCGGCCTTCGGCTCGGGAGGAAAGAGGAGCCACCCGTGGGCTGATTGGCAGGCCCGGTCGTCGCTAGAACCGTCTGCTCTCAGCAATCACACCCGGCCCATGTCGTGGCTGGGGCCGGCATCGTCTGGCGCACATCCGCGCACAAAGGGAGCCCGTTTTTGCACCGGCGGGCACCGGCACCGATTACCGCTGACCACGAAGGGTCTCCCGGTGGCTCGTGCACGCTGGCAAGCCACCGGGAGACCCTTCGCAGAGGGTGGAAGAAACGCAGATCAACAGAACGCGCGTGGTGCGGCTCGCAGAGAAGCTACCTTCAGGTCCCGCGGCCGGGGACGGCTGGGCGGGACGCGCGCACAAATCAAGAAGGCGTTGCGCGCTGGGCGTCCCGCAGGGCATGCGGGACACGGGCCACGCCGCCGAAGGCGGGCACAGCTCACGGGGAACGGGATCGGTCAGGAGCCTTTGCGGCCGCTACGGCGTGGGCGCGAGGCGGCGCGCTTGGAGCTGCCGGATTCGACCGGCAGCGTGCCTTTGCAGTCCGGGAAGCGACTGCACGACCAAAACGGGCCGCTCTTGCTGCTGCGCTGGCGCGTGGGTGCGCCGCACTGCGGGCATGTCGGCCCTTGGGGAACCTTGATAGACAGGGACGCGTTGCCGTACTGCGCGATCAACTGCGAAATCCATGCGGCCTGCTTGCCGATGAACACATCCAGCGTGAGCTGGCCGGCTTCGATCATGTCGAGCGCTTGTTCCCAGACGGCGGTGGTGCCGGGGTCGGCAATCGCCGCAGGCACGGCATCGATCAAGGTGAAAGCCGCATCCGAGGCGCGGATGGCGCGCCCTTTCTTTACGAGGTAGCCGCGGGCGATCAGGCCGCCGATGATGTTGGCCCGCGTCGCTTCGGTGCCGATGCCGACCGTATCCTTGAGCTTCTGCTTCAGGCGGGGGTCGGACACCAGCTTGGCGACGCCTTTCATAGACTTGACCAACTCGCCTTGCGTGTACGGTTTGGGCGGCAGCGTCTTGAGTGCCTTCAGATCGATGTCGGCCACCTGACATGCCAGACCTTCGTGCAGCGCCGGTAGCACCTGGGCGCGGGCTGCGGTGTCGCCGTCGCCATCGCCATCGCCGTCCTCGGACTGCGGCTCGGCCAGCACCTGGCGCCAGCCCGGCGTGACAACCTGCTTGCCGGTGGCCGCAAGGTTCTGCCCACCGCACGAAAGCTTGGCCACAGTACGGTCGAACTCGTGGTGAGGGAGGAACTGCGCTAGGTAGTGCGCCCGGATGAGCCTGTACACGGCCAGTTCCTTCTCGCTCATGGCGGAGAGGTTCGCCGGTTCGAGCGTCGGGATGATGCCGTGGTGGGCCGTGACCTTGCCATCGTTCCAGGCGCGCGAGCGCTGCAAACGGTCGAGCTGGCCCATGATCGAGCGCAGCGAGGGATCGGTCTTGAGCAGGCTGTCGAGAACGGTGGTCACTTCGGCAAACATGCTCTCGGGCAGGTAGCCGGAATCCGAGCGGGGGTATGTCGTGGCCTTGTGCGTCTCGTACAGGGCCTGGGCGATCTCCAAGGTTTCCTGCACGTCCAGCCCGAGCTGCTTTGAACACACCTCCTGCAAGGTGCCCAGGTCGAACGGCAGCGGCGGGCCTTCGCGCACGCGCTCGGTCTCAACCGACACTACGTGGGCGCTGCCCGCAGCGCGGATCTGCTGCATGGCCTGCTGTGCGACCGGCTGCTGCAGGCAGCGGCCTGCGTCGTCGGTGCAGGCATCGGGTGGAACCCAGTGCGCGGTGAAAGCCTGGACACCTGCGGACAGGGACACGACGATGGCCCAGTACGGCACGGACACGAAGGCTGCGATCTCGCGGTCGCGGTCCACGACGAGCTTGAGCGTCGGGGTCTGGACGCGGCCGACCGACAGCACGCCGTCGTAGCCGGCCTGCCGCCCCAGCACCGTGAACAACCTACTGAGGTTCATGCCCACCAGCCAATCCGCACGGGATCGCGCCAGCGCCGAGTGGTACATCGGCAGCGTCTCGGCTGAGGGCCGTAGCTTGCCGAGGGCGGCGCGGATCGACGCATCGTTGAGGGCTGACAGCCAGAGGCGCTCAATGGGCCCGCGATAGCCGCACAGGTCGATGATTTCGCGAGCGATCAACTCGCCCTCCCGGTCGGCATCGGTGGCGATGACCAGTTGGGTCGCCTTCGCCAGGAGCGCTTTGACGACCTTGAATTGCGTGGCGGTCTTCGGTTTGACCTCGACCCGCCAATGCTGGGGAATGATGGGCAACTGCTCGATGGACCAGCGCTTGAGTTGCTCGTCGTAGGCTTCCGGCGCTGCCGCCTCTACGAGATGGCCAATGCACCAGGTGACCGTGACGCCGGAACCGTTGAGGCAGCCTTCACCGCGTTGTGTGGCGCCTAGAATCCGGCCAATGTCTTTGCCCTGGGAGGGCTTCTCGCACAAGAACAGCCGCATGTCCGTTCATCCGATTCCCGTGGTTCATGGAGTTGCTGGGATCGAGGATGCCAAGCACCACTGAGGGCAGCAGCAAACAAGCCGCATGCGGTGGCGACCGCTTTCACGGGATGAAATGGCGTGTGCGGAGGAAGGCGCGTGGCCGGACGTGTGCGGGCCGATAGCCACGATTTCCGGGAGCGCCTGGAAGTCGGTGGACGTTGGTGGAGCTATCCCCTGGGGATAGTTCGCAGCGCATGGAGGGCGGCGAAGCACTGCAGCAGCCGCCCTCCATGTAGGGTCACTTCCTGCGCTTCGTTTCCTTCGGTGCCGCTGGTTCCTGGGTGGCCTGGGGCTTCGGCTCTGCCTCCTGTGGCTTCGGGCTGAGGGTCACGGACTCGATGCGGTACGGCAGGATGCCGACACTGCGCGCGTTGACCTGCCAAGTCTCACGCGGCTGATCTTCGTTGTCCGTCCAGGGGTCGCGCTCCATGCGGCCGACGACCAGCACCCGCATACCCTTCTGGTAGAGCTGCTGCCAGCGGTCGGCGTCGTGGTGCCAGAGTTCCACCGGCGCCCAGAAGCCGCCACGGTCCTCGAACTCGCCGCCTTTGGTGGGAACGGGGTTGTCGAAGTACACGTTCAGCCGGAGCAGCCGGCGAGGATCGTCGTTGCCGTTGGGGAATTCGCGGTACTCGGGAGGCGAGCCGATGTTGCCCTCGCCGATGAATTGTGTGCTCATGTTGATATCTCCGTGGTGGTTGAAATACCCGTGCCTCGTCGGCGCCGGGCGCGTGCTGGGATGTCTGGCGCAATCACCGATCACGCATTGCGGGTGGGGTGGACTTGAGCCGGCGCAGGTAGGCGTCGTCCGCCTCGGCCGCCTTGCTGGCGCATTCCTGCGCCTGCCTGCCCAAGGTGTGCAGCAGGCTGATCTGCATGTTCAGCGTGATGCGCTGCAACTCGATCACGTGCAGATCGGTCAGCAGGTTGACCGGCGTGCTAGTGCTGGCGACCAGCTCCTGCCACAGGGCCACGCCCATGGCCGATCGGTCGTGTCTGCGCCAGCGAAGAAAGGTCGTGCCTGCGCCAGTGGTCTGCTGGGCCAGCTCGACGGGAAGCAGGTGGAAGGGATGCCCGCACGCCTGTGGCAGCACCTGTCGCTGCGCCAGGGCAATCAACTCGTCGCGCATGGCGAAGCACTGGCTGGCCCAGGCCTCGAAGTCCCCTTTACCTTTAAAAGGCTTTAAAAGGCCTTTTAGAGAGGCCGCGTGTTCCAGCCGCATGAAGGCTGGCTGTTCCAGACCACGGAAGTAGCGAGGTTCGCGGTTCGGGTCGCTCATGCCTGTTCGTCCTCGCCAGTGCTGGCCTCGGCCGGATCGGCGGCAGTGCCTTCGTCGCTGGGAGGTGCGGCTGCGGCAGCGCTATCACTGCGCTGTTGCAGGCCGCGGCGCACGACGGGCGGCGCAAACTTCGAGCGGCGAGCGCCTTCGAGCACGTCCTGCGGCAGGTCGCCGAACTTCTCCAGCGCCGCCCGCGCTGCGGCGTTCTTGGCCGCGAAGTCGTCGCGGGTGCATCCCGAGTAGCGGTACTGCTGGGCCAGGCTGAACAGGCTGCGCAGCGTGTGAGCGCCTTCGTTGAGCCAGCGCTCCAATGTCGAGCGATCGATCAGTGCGGTGTGATGGGCGAGGATCAGCTTGCGGGCGATGTCGTCATAGTCGGCCAGGAGATAGACCGCGGCAAAGCCGAGCTGCGCGTTCACGAACAAGGGGAGCTTCACCGGTTGCACGTTGAGGTTCTCGCCCAGGCTCAACGCCGCAGGCACGCCGGCCAATGCCTGGTCCACCTGCTCGCGCAGCGATTGCAACGTGGTCTTGGCCTGGTCGAGCTTTTCCTCGATGCGCAACATCCACCAGTCGCTGTACGGGTCGTCCTGTTCCGAGCCGCGCTTCATCTTGTTCATCACGGCGATGTAGCCGTTCAGGCCGACGATGCCGGGTCGCCCCTCGGCGGCGGCGCGGCCATGCCAGATGCGCGAGGCGTGGTGGGTGTGAAGCGTCAGCGACATCGCGCTGCGCAAAGAGCCGAGATTGAGTTGCAGAGGTTCGTTGGTTGCCATGGTGTCCGCTCGCTTGGGAAAAGGAGCGGTCAGGATCGGCACGCAGCGGAAGGCAGTCAGTCAACAAACCGAAATGAACTGGTCCCCGGTTGTCGTCGTGGTGGCGGCCCGCAATGCGAGCTATCCCCAGGGGATAGCTCCATCAAACGCCACAGAGCGCTGCTCGCGCAGATGGTGGGGCGCTCATGAAACGGACGCCACTGCAGCTCCGTGGACAGAAGCACCCAGCCTGTGCCTGTCGGTGTTACGCCTTGCATCACATCTATCCCCAGGGGATAGCTCTACTGACGGCCATGGGCGTCTGCTTCACGCCCTTGTCGCTCGTCGCGCTCAGCTACTGCGCAGAAGGTCGCGCAGCCGGTCGATGTGCTGCCGGGCTACCTCGGGCGGAACCACATTGCGCGGTGGCTCAGGCGGTGCATCTCGTGCAGGGGCAGGTGGCGGTGCTGACCCAGCTTGCTTGGCCCATGCGTTGAACTCGCCACGGATGGCACGTTGGATGATGCCGAACAGGTAGCCTGCCGGGTTGCGGATGGTGCTGCCACGACAGCGATCCGCCCATTCGTCCAGCACAGCCTGGCGTAGCGGGGCATCGACCTGCTGCAATGCCACCATGGCGCCGGCCTGCTGTTCATCTTTCAAGCCGAGAAAGCGATCAGGCAAACGAACTCCCGGCATCGCGCGCGCCTGCCCACGCTCACGCGCGGTAGTACGTACTTCATTAATACGACTACTACGTACAGTACGGTCCTGCTTCGGATTCCGAAGAGCGCCGTCTGCTGCATGTTTCGGCCCTACTTCGGAATCCGAAGAGGGCCGATCAGAATTCCGAAGAAGGCTCGGCGCCCCTTCTTCGGAATCGTGAACCGTGTCCTCCTGTGGATAACTCTCCTGCGACCCAATGCCTTGGCTTGCGAGGCGTTCGGCAAGGACCTGCAGCCGCGAGGGCAGCATGCGGCCAGACAGCAGCGGGTCTTCGGCGATCTCATTGAGCGTGTGCAAGCCCACGACCTGAACGGCCCTGGCCGAATGGCCCAGGGCTTGGCTGACGAGCTGCAGGTAGTCCGGGTCAAGCTGCATCGCCTCGAACGGGGTCAGGGGCTCATCGTGCAGGACGTAGAGGTTGCCGAGGATGCGCCCGGTCTTGGGGTCGCGCCTGCGGCGCACGAGACTCAACCAGCGCGTCAGGCGCAACAGCGTCAGCGCCCGTGCCACGGTCTCGTGGGAGGCCTGTCCGGCGCAGGGCATTGACGCGAGCCACGGGCGAAGTTGCTCATACGTCGGAAACGCCGTGACGCCATCCTCGTTGAGCATCATCCGGAAGACTTGCCAGGCATTGCGTTCCAGCGGCGTCAGGCGTCGGTCGAGGAACAGCCGTCGCGGCACGCTCTCGTGCCGATTTCCACTGAACAGGAAACCGTCGCCGGTTGCAGACACAGGAGACGTCGCGGATGCGAAGGCGGGAGCCGGCGCGGGTGGGCGAGGTTTCGGTGCAAGGTCTTTCAGCGCGCTGTCGAACAGATCAGCGAGGGCGACCGGGCCTTGACGTGGTGATCGTGGTGCAGCGTCGTCCACGGCCATGATTCAACCCAATCCCTGATCGATCCAGTTCTTGATCGCAGCCCAGACCACCGACAGCGGCAGTTCCATGCCTTCGGCGAGGTCCATTGCTGCGTCAAGAACCGAGGTCTCATCCTCCAGCTCGACATTCCTGCTGTTGGTCACGGCCTTCCAGCGCCGCCACAGCTCGGTGTCCTGCTCCTCGTCCAGAACCGGATGGCGCCCCTTGCGTTTGGGCAGGCCGAGAACTTCGCGCCGTAGCGCGACTTCCTGATGCGTCAACCCATAGAAACGGCTCACCATTTCCGTGCTGGCGCCCAGGCGCAGCATGCGATCGACGGTGGCGATCTCCTTCTCCACGTCCTGCGCCTGTTTGAGCAATCGCCGGAGCACCTCCCGGTTCACGGAGACAGAGCACCAGGAGACGTTGGCATTGGCCAGTACGCTGATCAGCGCCGGATGCTTGAGCGCATCCAACTCTTCCTCGCCGAATCCCATCGCCTTGCAGCGACGCAGTTGCCCGTTTCGCAGGTCGTAGAGCGCCTGCGCGATGACGGCCTGGTTGAGTGGGTTCGGTGCGGACATGCTGGTCTCCCTCGCTCAGGTCCCAGGACCGACAGCGCCGGGCTCCAGATCCAACAGGCGCCGGGCCAGTCGCAGCAGCCGGAACAGCTTGACCAGCGCGGTGTCGCTCAATCGCTGCGCCCCGTCGTCATGACGTTGGCCATGGCCGTGCAACACCGTTGGCAGGTCGGCGGCGAGTTGCCTGCTGTCCAAGCCGACGCTGGCTGGCTGCTGACCGGCCAGGGAAACCAGCAGCCCGAGCACGGCGCGGCCCAGTGGAGACGAAGCCTGAGTCGGGGCACGACACGCGAACCCGATGCCGTCAGGTCGATCCTCGACGCACTCGTCCAGGTCGGCCTCGCCCGCGATCTCGCGCGCGAACTGCGCGATGTGGATGCGCAACCGGTCAGGCGTGTCGAGGCCAGGGTCGATATGCCAGATGTCCGAGATGGGATAGAGGCCACCAGCCTGCACGGGTATCGACTGCAATACGTTGGCCGAGAAGTCGGGTGGCAGCGCATCGCCCAACTGGTCGGCGACCATGCGCTGGATGGACTGGAGCCGCTCCGTCGTGGGTGCCGGGGAGATGATGTGCTCGGCAAGCAGATCGCCAGCCGCTGCCGCAGGGCTCGCCGTGGATGCCTCGCTCGGGGCCGCATTGTTTTCGCGCCTTGCAGGTACGGCCTCGGAATGGCCTGCGGGAGGTGCTGGTGTAGCGGGGGACGGTGCCGGTTCGATCGGCGGCCGTGCGATGCGCCCAGGCTCAGGCAATGCCGGCGGCGCCGAAGGCGGGGTTGGGTCGCTGACCAGGGCGCGATGACGGCTCTCGGATTCGGTCAGGTCCAGGGCGAGCAGATCGTAGTCAATGCCCAGCAGCTCGGACATCTGACCGATCAACTCGTCCTGTACACGCTGCGGTGAGAACTCGTCCGCCTGGGCGTCGAACTGCGACAGCACCTCCTGAAAGAAGCTGTCGAAGTCCAGCGACAGGGAATGGCCCTTGGCATAGTGCTCCCACGTGCGCTCGCTGGCCTTGCGCATGACTGACAGCCGCTCGACCTGGTGGCGGCCGAGGCCCCCATATAGGACGGTCGGGATCGCGGGCAGCAGGTAGCGCACCGCGTCAGCCATGCGGCTGATGTGCGACTGCTGGACCGGGAAGCCGTCGGCGGCCAGGCGGCGGGCCAACTCGGACTGGCTCAGGGTGGTTCCGCTTTCTTCTTCATAGAACTCGCGCGCCTTCTCGACGCCCAGGGCGCGCTCGATGAAAGTGAGGCCGCCGCGCAGTTCGTTCTCGGCGAGGTGCCCGGTCAGAGCGACGATCTCTCCGCGCGCAGGCCACGGCCGGAACAGGCACGATATGCGGAAAAAGCGTTCGTCCTTCGTTTCCGCCCAGAGTTCACGCAGGATCGCCAGCCTGGTGTTGCCACCGTTGCGGATGATGTAGTGCGCGTCGCCTGGACGGCGTGTGATGGCTGGCGCCGCATCCAGGCCGCGCTCTCGAATTGAAGCCTTGATTTCATCGTAGGCCGAGTTGCGCTTTTTGCGGGGGTCGTGGTCGTAGGGCCGCAACTGGTCCAGTGTCACGACCATCGGCGTGTCGGCGATGGGGTCACTCAGGGCCGTGGCCGATGGGCCGCTGCGCTCGAACCCGGCGGCAAGCAGCTTGCCGGCCATGTCCTGGGAGGTCATCTCAGCCATGGCCGCATCCCTCGGCGTTGGAGGCCCGGGCCATGCGCTCGGCTCGACGAATTTGCGCACGGGCGTTGAGATCCGCCCGGTGGTCGCTCGCTGTCGAGCTGGTGTAGATGGCGGCGCAGCCGGCCTTGGTGAACTTGAGGTGTCCGCCACCTGTGCGCTTCACGTGCCAGCCTTCGCTCACAGCAAACTCGATCAGGGCGCGCAGCCGCTTGTGGCCACGGGCCAATTCATGTGCGTTCGCCATGGGACCTCCCGGTGTCAATACGTGGAGGACGGCCGGACACGTGGACAAATTTGTCTTGCCATTGAGGGAACAATTCGCCAGCGAGCGTGCGCACGGTGTCGAGCGCTGCGGGCGCAACTCTGCCCGGTGGCTGGCGATGCTCGACTCGATGCACCGGCAGGCCACGGGTCGCGGCGCGCGGATAGGCCTCGATCGCCGGCACGTCAGTGTCGAGCACGCGGATGCCGGCATGATCCTGGAACAGGTCCCGAAGAGCCTTCTGGATCAGCCGCGCATTGGCGGATACGGGATGGACGCGATTGATGAGCAGGTGCAGCGGCGGTGGCTCGATGCCGAGGTGTCGGTATGGCGCGATGTCTTCCAGCAACTGCATGGTGCCGCGCCGCAGCTCGCGGGCCGCGAGGATTTCCGGGGTCACGGGCGACAGCGCCAAGTCAGAGGCGAGCACCGCCATCTCCAACAGCACCGAGCGTGCACCCTGGGTGTCGATCAGCACCAGGTCATAAAGTGGCGCCAGCGCCGGCAGCAGGTGCCGCAGTCTCAGGCGTCCGTCTGGCGCGTGCAGTAGCAACGTGTTCAGTTCACCCCGGTGGTCGTTCGAGAGCACCAGGTCCAGGCCCGCGATGATGGTGCGGGACACCAACTGATCGAGGGCACGTTCGTTGAACGCCAGCAACTCATAGATACCGCCGGGAGCGCGGTGTGCCAGTTCGTAATAGGAGGACAAGGTCGGCTGCACGTCGAGATCGAGCAGCAGCACACGCAGCCCTGCGTCCGCGGCGAGGCCGCCGAGGTTGGCGGCCGTGGTCGTCTTGCCGACGCCACCTTTCGTTGAAATGATGGATACGACCTGCATGGCGCTCTCCGTTTGGCGATGGGAAAATCGAGGGGGGAGCGGGTCAGGTCCGGTTGTTGAGGCGTTCGGCGATCCACTGGTCGATCTCGACCGAATCCCAGCCCACGGCGCGCACGCCGAGGCGCAGCGCCTGTGGAAACTGGCGCTTTTTCATCAGGTTGTAGATGTGGGCGCGTTTGAAGCCGGACTTCGCTTCAACTTCATCGAGCCGCAGGATGCGGCGCTCGTGCGGTGGCAGTACAGGTACTTGCGACATGGCGGTCACTCCTGAACGCTTAGTGGCGTTTGTTGGCGTGACCTCTATTCAATAGACATGGCTGCGGAAAAACATTGCAAATGCAATCTCCGCGACTGCACATACAAGATGGAAGAATTCACGCGGCTGCGCTACGGACATTCTTCCTGGCATTGGCGAACTTGCCGTTCAAGGTTCGCTCCGTGATGCCCATGGTGCCGCCATAGTGGGCGAGCAATGCGGTGACGATGGCCTCCTGTGTCTTGAAGCTGGAGTACGGCACGCCGGATGGGGATTGGCTCAGCATCAGCGTCAGCATGCCGCCGATGATGTTGAGGTATGTGGTTTCCGCTCGATCACTGATCACGCTCTGCTTGGGAGCCAGCAGTACGGCGGACTGTTTGAGCAAGACTTCGTGTTGCTGTTGCAGTTCGCGCATCTCGCGTCGGCTATGGTCCAGCGCGGCTTGCAGAGCCAGCCGTTCCAGCAGGATTGCCTGTCCTGTCTCGATGGTGATGAAGGGATGCACCATGCGCTCGCCGCGACTGAACAGAAATCCCGGCCGATGCTCGGGATAGTGGGTGCGCATCCACCGCTTCAGATCGACATGGCGGACGGTCAGATCGAGTGAACTCACCAGATCTGGGTCATTAAGTGTGATCCCGTTCTTGCCGAAGGGCAGTTCGGCGTTGAGGATACCGTCGTAGATGCGTTCCGAGTACAGCCGACACTCGTTCCATCGCGGGCAGTCCAACATCTGCGGCAGACAACGCGGTGATGCGATCGATGCGACGATCATCGCTTCGTACCGCAACAACCCAGCCCACCGTATGGCAGCTTCGATGGGACGATAGAACACCTTTGATAGTGGTGGCTCCTTGTGCATGTTTTCGTCTCCTTTCGGAAGCGCTACATCACCGGCTCCTTTCTTGCCCCACCAAGGGGCTGTTTTTTCGTTATGCCTGTGGCTGATGCCTGGGGCGATGCCCTGGAACATGGACGGAAGAGATCATGGCACCCGTCACAGGTGGTTCTCTCTTGCTCGATATGCAAGAATTGACCAGTTGCCGGCCCGTCGAGTAATAAAGGAAGAAGCACGCTCGACAATTGCGCTCACGGTGCCAGCGTCATGGGGTGCGTCAAGCACATCAAGACCGATTCGATATGGTCTGATATCCCCACGGTTTCACAAGGCGCAGGGGATTGCATCCGCTGCTCCACGTCCAGAGGGACGTAGAGAAATCCGCGCATGTCATGCTCGTTTCGGCATCCTGATATATCGACATAGCATCGAGCGAAGATGCGCTGTGGCTAGTTTGAGGCTGTTGTGCGTCGCTCCGACTCGGTCGTCAGCCGACCAGGCGATGTGAACATACGCCCCCATCTCTCCTCGCTCGCCGCGTGACCTTCGCCACGAGCAACCTTGAGCTGTGGTCCACACGGCATCCACCCAAGCGCGGTCTCAACTCTCGATGCTGTTGCCATTTCTGACGCAAGGAGACCAGGTTGTGCCAACGGCGCGGCAGTGGTGGGCCTCTGGTAGCGACGTGTTCTGCGTCCGTGGCGAGAGAATGGAATGGCAGTCCTTGGACGTTGATGGAAGTTGGTGGATGAACTTTGTTGACGAGGAAAAAAAACAAGGCTAGAATTCAGGCCTTCGCTGCTCACCACAGCGGAGAAATTGATTGGGAAACAGAGACTTAGCGCTCTAGTGCATGACTCGTTTCCCGCTCCAATTTCACAAAAACGCCGATCAGTGATGATCGGCGTTTTTGTTTGTGCAGCATTTTGCACGCAACAAAAAAGGACCTTCGGGTCCTTTTCTGTTTTCACGTCAGGCCCGCTGAATCACGGGCCTGTGTCTTGTCAGAGCTTCGGCAGCTGGCCGACACGACCCATCATCTCAGTGACGATCTGCAGGTCCAGCAGGAACTGGTCAACCGTCTTGAACTCACCGTCGGTATGGCCGGTGTATTTGACTTCAGGACGGGCCAGGCCGAATTGCACGCCGTTCGGCAAGTCATGCACCGAGGTCGCCCCGGCCGAGGTGCCGAACTCATGCTTCATGCCCAGGTTCTCAGTGGCCACCGCCAACAGTGCTTTGACCCATTCGCCTTCCGGGTTGCGATACATCGGTTCGTCGA
The DNA here is from genome assembly GCF_022368695.1 of Pseudomonas sp. Y5-11. NCBI lineage: Bacteria > Pseudomonadati > Pseudomonadota > Gammaproteobacteria > Pseudomonadales > Pseudomonadaceae > Pseudomonas > Pseudomonas sp. Y5-11. The sequence goes on along the minus strand of NZ_CP058974.1, from coordinate 5,315,823 downwards.
TCGAGTAGGTGAAGTCCGCGGCGACGTGGGTTTTCTTGCTCCAGGCGGCGAGTTTGTCAGCGATTTCCTTCTGCAGCACTTCTGGCGATTTACCCTTCGGTACGCGCAGGTTGACAGCCAGTTTGAAGGCCTTGTCGTCCACACCGACGTAGGTCAGCGAAGCAGTCAGCGGGCCCATGAACGAATCGGAGAAGCCGACGCCAAGTTTTTTCCCCAGATAATCCAGGCCCCAGTTGTTGGACGCATAGCGGGCAGCGTCGGTGATCTGGTTGTGCTTGAGCGCCACCTTGCCGTCGAGACCGTTGATGAAGTCGAGCATCCGCGCGACCGGGTTGACGCCGGACTCGGGTTCGGAGGAGTGCGCGGACACACCGGTGACGCTCAGCTTGACGTCTTTGCCGTCAACCTTGGCCGCCACTTTGAAGTCGCCACCGTGTTTTTTCGCGTACTCGTTGCCGGCCTTCTGCAGGCTCGCCGCCAATTGCTCCGGTTTGTCGGTGACGAGGGTAGCGACCGAAACCGACGGGATCTGGTTGGTCGCCAGGCCGCCGGTCATCGAAGTGATTTCGGCGCCACTGCCTTCAGCCTTGCGCAGCGGGAAATTGGCCATGACCGTACCGTAGCCTTTCTCGGCGATGACCACCGGGTAGCCGCCATCCAGTGCCATGTTGTAGTTCGGTGTCGGGTTGTGCTCGAAGTAGTAGGGAATCGCGTCACCCGTGGTTTCTTCAGTGGTGTCCACCAGCAGTTTGAAGTTGCGTGCCAGTGGCAGCTTTTCTTCCTTGATCACTTTCATGGCGTACATGGCGACGACGATGCCGTTCTTGTCGTCTTCGGTGCCACGGCCATACATGCGGTCGCCGATCAACGTCACTTTGAATGGATCGAGTCTGGTGCCGTCCTTCAGCACCCAGTTTTCCGGGGTGACCGGGACCACGTCGGCATGGGCGTGAATGCCCACGACGTCATCGCCGCTGCCGTCGAGGGAAATTTCATAGACGCGGTTGTCGACGTTGCGGAATTTCAGGTTGAACGATTCGGCGAGGTTCTTGATCTTTTCGGCGATTTTGATGAACTCGGGATTGTCGTGCTGAGCCACGCCTTCTTTGCGGAAGGTCGGGATTTCCACCAGTTCGCGCAGCGTTTCCAGGGCGGCTTTGCCGTACTTGGCGCGGGTGTAGATGCCCAGCAGGCGATTGATCTCGTTCTGCTGCTCGGCGGTCAGGGTCTTGTTGTCGAGAAAACCATTGATCGCCGGGGCGAGGTTGTCGGTCTTGCCCGGATTGCTGCTCGCTACCGCACCGAGAAACTGACGAAAATCGCTGACCGTCGTATTGCTGAACGCCTTGAGGATCGCAGCACTTTGCTCGGGGCTGATGTTGGCTTGGGCCGGCAGGGTGAACGACGAAAGACTGGCCAGAACCAGGCTGGTGGCAGCCAGACGCTTGAGGGAAAAATTCATTGCAGTGGGCATTCCTTTGCAGGCATTTACAGGGGAAGTGTTTGAAAGTTGAAACAAATCTTTTCCAAACTAACACCACGAAGGTGTTGAAGGGGAGTCCCTGAAGTGGGATCCGTCGCACAGAAATGCAAAAGCGGCGCACAAACGAAAAAGGCCCGATCGGTGTTGAACGGATCAGGCCTTTTGTTTTGGCGCAGCGTTTACATCGACAGCACCAGCCTGCCGGCGAACAGAATCAGGATCACGCCCATGCTGCGTTCGAACCAATGGCCCATGCGCATGAACAGGGACCGCACCCGGCTGCTGGAAAAAAACAGTGCGACGATCACGAACCACAGCGCGTTGACGAAGCACATCCACACCCCGTACAGCGCCTGGATGTTCAACGGGGTAGTGGCGCTGATGATCGTGGTGAAGATCGCCAGGAAAAACAGCGTGGCCTTGGGGTTGGTGGCATTGGTCAGAAAGCCGGTGCTGAACGCCTTGAACAGTGACTGCGCGACCAGCGGCTCGTCGGTATTGTTTTCACCCTCGAGCGTGGACTTCGGTTTACTGCGAATCAGGCTGATGCCGAGGTAAAAGATGTACGCGCCACCGATCACCTTGGCCACGGTCAGCAACCACGGCGTGGTGTGCATGAGCGCGCCTACACCGAGCAAAGTATAGAGAACGTGCACCGAAATACCGGCGCCGATGCCCAGTGCGGTGCAGATGCCCACCAGTCGGCCGAAGCGTACGCTCTGGCGGATGGTCACGGCGAAGTCCGGGCCGGGAGCGACCACGGCCAGAAAGTGAATGGTGGCCAGTGCCAGAAACTCGCCCAGGTAGTTCGATAACATCTCAGCTCCAGAAGGTCAGGGGTGAAGCATTGCCGCGATAGCCGACAAAGAATGAAAGGCTCAGTCGCGGATCCGCTACGCCCGGCGTCACCGAGTGCATGCAGCGCGAATTGAACATGATGAAATCGCCCGGCTCCGGCCGCACTTCCAGGGTCGGTGGGCCGAGCAGCGCCGGGTCGATGCCGTAGCTGTTGCCGCGCATCTCGTCGAACCGGTCCGGGCTGATATCGTCGTCCCACATCTGCAGCGCACCGCCCTCGGTCGGCATGTTCAGGTACACGTTGCAGGCGAACTGCGCCTCCAGGCTGCGGGCCTGAAAGCTGTCCGGGGCGTCCTTGGCGAAAATGTCGTGATGAGCGAGGAAACACACACCGGGTTTGACCACCCGTGACAGGCCGACATACATCTTGCGGCCATAGAGGTTTTCCAGATGAGCGCCGGCCGGCCAGGACTCGTCGAGCATGCAGCGCAGGGTATCGACCGGCGAGGAGTAGGGGGCGCAACGTTCGCGCAGTTCAGCGATGTTGCGGGTGGCGCGTTCGAAGTAGTCCTCGATCAGCAGCGGCTGGTTTTCCGCCTCGTAAAACGCCATGCCGATGCGGCCGATGCTCGGCGCGTTGATGTAGCCTTCAAAGCCCGGAGCAAGAATCTTGTCGCCAAGCTGAACCGCCAGCGGCTCCGGCAGAAAGCCTTTGACGCGAATGGCGAGGACTTCTTCGTTGGCCAGTTTTTTTATGCACGTCTCATCGAGACGCTCGACGTCTAGCATCATTGTTTTAGGTCCATCTATCGATAGTCAACGGAACCGGCGAGTGCGGTTCCCCCGGCGCCGGACGCTGCGCGAGGCAGCGCCCGAGATGCTTAATCCACGCTGTAGTGGACGGATAACGTGCCTTTCTTCTGCGAAAGGGAAGCGATCGTGACTGTGCCCAAATCCTTCAGGCTGCGTACATGGGTGCCACCACAACCGTAGGCCGGGAGCTCGCCAAAACCGATTTCCCGCGCGCCTTCGCGCAGCGAGGTCAGGCGGGGCAGGTCGTGTTCGATCCACTCACGAATACCGTACTGAACGGTTGGTGCGTCGACTTCCTGAGCAGCATCGCCCGGTTTGAACTGCACCCGACCTTCGTCTGGCCAGTGGTGCGCCTTGACCGGCGTCCAGCCCATCGCTTGCACGAAATGCCCGATCAGGTGCCCGGCTGAATGCATGCGGGTGTTGTAGCGGCGACGTTGTTCATCGACGTGGATGCAGGTCATGCCGAGTTTCACCGGACGGTCGACGTAATGCACGATCCGATCCGGCTCCTGGATCACGCGCAGCACCTGGCTTTCGCCGATCATGCCGGTATCGCAAGGCTGCCCACCGCCTTGCGGATGAAACAGCGTGGCGCGCAACACCACGGCAAATTCGTTCTCGTGGGGCGTGCAGTCGAGGACTTCCACATTAGCCTTGAGGTCATCACTATGGAAAAAGAGGCGAAGCGTCATATTCCATGCCCTTATTAAAGTGTCTTTTTTTATTATATGAATCGTGCAATAACGTGATAATCCGTTCAAACATCAAAGGACTTGTGCGCTGTGAGCATCAATCTTCCGCTGCCGCTGCTCGGTGAAATGGCGATCTTCGTCAAGGTCGTGGAGACCGGCAGTTTCTCCGAAGCCGCCCGCCAGCTGGGTTCCTCGCCGTCGGCGATCAGTCGCAGCATTTCCCGACTGGAAAAGGCTCTGGCCACGCGTTTGCTGCAGCGCACGACGCGTAAATTGCGTCTGAGTGATGGTGGTGAAGAAGTGTTCAAGCGCTGTCAGGAGATGGTCAGTGCCGCCAAGTCGGTGATGGAGATCAGCGGGCAGTTCACCCACGAAGCGGAAGGGCTGGTGCGGGTCAGCGTGCCGAAAGCGGTCGGACGCTTCGTGATTCATCCGCACATGCCCGAGTTTCTGCGGCGTTATCCAAAGGTCGATGTCGAGTTGCTGCTGGAAGACCGCCAGGTTGATTTGATTGACGATCATGTCGACCTGGCGATTCGAATTACGGACCGTCCGCCGGCCGGGCTGGTCGGGCGACAGTTGCTGACCATCGACCATTTGCTCTGCGCCACCCCGCAATACCTGGCCGACCACGGCACACCGACGCATCCGCATGATCTGCTCAATCACAGTTGTATCTATCTGGGAGAAACCCCGAGCGATGCCCGCTGGAAATTCAAGAAGGGCAGTAAAGCGGTGACGGTCGGCGTGCGTGGCCGCTATGCCGCCAACCATACCGGCGTGCGGCTCGGAGCCGTGTTGCAGCACATTGGTATCGGCAGCTTGCCGTACTTCACCGCGCGTTATGCGCTGGAGCAGAAACTGATTGTGCAGGTGCTGCCGGAGTGGACATTCCTCGCGTCCTATCACGGTGGGCTGTGGCTGCTGCATTCACCGACGCGTTATCTGCCGCCGAAGCTGCGGGTGTTCATCGATTATTTGGTGGAATGTCTGGAGAAAGAGCCGACGTTGAGCAAGCCGGGCAAGGCGGGGGCGCCGAATAATCTGGCGCTTGCGTATGAATTGCCGGAGAGCGAGGGGCTGCTTTAAAAGCAAAAGATCGCAGCCTTCGGCAGCTCCTACATGAATCACATGANCGGGCAAGGCGGGGGCGCCGAATAATCTGGCGCTTGCGTATGAATTGCCGGAGAGCGAGGGGCTGCTTTAAAAGCAAAAGATCGCAGCCTTCGGCAGCTCCTACATGAATCACATGATTCCCTGTAGGAGCTGCCGAAGGCTGCGATCTTTTGATCTTTGGAAACTTAGTGCTTGCTGTCTTGAGCAGACATCGCCAGCAACTGCTTTTCCTGATTCCAGTCGAACGGTTCGTCGTTCTGTTCGGCTTCGTAGCGACGTTCTTCCAGTGCCTGATACAGGTCGATTTCTTCATCGGACAGGTAGTGCAGGCAGTCGCCAGCGAAGAACCACAGCAGATCCCGCGGGATCAGGTGGGCAATTTGCGGATAGCGGGTAATCACTTGGGTCAGGATGTCCTGGCCCAGGTACTGGCTTTCGATCGGATCGATCGGCAGGGATGCCAGCAGTTCGTCAAAGCGCTCCAGGAACAAGGCATGGCTTTCTTCGGGAACCTGATCGGCCTCACCTACGGCGACCAGGATACTGCGCAGGTGGTCGAGCAAAACCAGATGATCGGCAACGACGTTGGACACGAGATAAGTCCTCAAGAGCAAAACGGGCGCGGGAGTATAAAGCTCTCGCGCCCGTTTTTCACAAATAAACAGCTACACGGTCGTCAGCATCAGCGGACTTTGCCTTCTGCCTGTTTCAGTTCTTCCTTGTCGAAATCATCGACATCAATCACCTTGCGCCGAGCCGCTTCAGCATCGCGCAGGGTCTGCGCCTCCGCCGCTTGCAACACCCCGGCCTCCAGCGCGGCGTCGATAGCGTGTTCGCCCGCCGCCGGTTTGACCTGGCCGCTTTTCAGCGCAGTGTGCAGTTTCTTGTGCAGGGGTTGCGCGGCACCCAGCAGATCGCTGGCGTGTTGCAGGGCACCGACGGCATCGTCGACGGACTGCGGGCGATAGCAGCCGGCGAGCAGTTCTTCGAGGGTCGGATCGCCTTTGGCACGACCGATCACCGCTGCCACTTCGGCGCCGAGCTTGTCCGACGGGCCTTTGTGGCGACGGCCGAACGGGAACACGATCACCCGCAGCAGGCAGCCAAACACTTTGTTCGGGAAGTTGCTCAGCAGCTCATCCAGTGCCCGTTCCGACTGACCGAGGCTTTCTTCCATCGCCCAACGGAACAGCGGCTCCATATGCGCCGGCGAATCCAGGTCGTGATAACGCTTGAGCGCGGCGGAGGCCAGGTACAGGTTGCTCAATACATCGCCGAGACGCGCCGACAGGCGTTCGCGCCGCTTCAGTTCGCCACCCAGCAACATCATGCTGAAGTCGGCGAGCATGGCGAAAGCCGCTGCCTGCCGATTGAGTGCGCGGAAATAACCTTGGCTGATCCTGTCCCCTGGCGCATGTTCGAAGTGGCCAAAGCCCAGGTTCAGCACCAGGGTACTGGCGGCGTTGCCGACGGCAAAACCGATGTGCTTGAGCAGCAGGCCGTCGAATTCTTTCAGTGCCTGATCCTTGTCCTCACGGCCGGCGAGGGCCATTTCCTTGAGGACGAACGGATGGCAGCGAATGGCGCCCTGACCGAAGATCATCAGGTTGCGCGAAAGGATGTTGGCGCCTTCCACGGTGATGAAGATTGGCGCGCCGTTCCAGCTGCGCCCGAGGTAGTTGTTCGGCCCCATGATGATCGCTTTCCCGCCGTGCACGTCCATGGCGTGGGTGATGCACTCGCGGCCGCGTTCGGTCAGGTGGTACTTGAGGATCGCCGACAGCACCGACGGTTTCTCGCCCAGATCCACTGCGTTGGCAGTCAGCATCCGCGCGGCGTCCATCATCCAGGCGTTGCCACCGATGCGCGCCATGGCTTCCTGAATGCCTTCGAAGGCCGACAGCGGGACGTTGAACTGCTCACGAATCTGCGCATATTGCCCAGTCACCAGACTGGTGAACTTGGCCGCGCCAGTGCCGACGGCTGGCAGCGAAATCGAACGCCCGACTGACAGGCAGTTCATCAGCATCATCCAGCCCTTGCCGAGCATTTCCTGACCGCCGATGAGAAAGTCCAGCGGGATGAATACGTCTTTGCCCGAGTTCGGGCCGTTCATGAACGCAGCACCCAGTGGCAGGTGACGACGGCCGATTTCCACGCCCGGTGTATCGGTGGGAATCAGCGCCAGACTGATGCCGAGATCTTCCTTGTCGCCCAGCAGATGCTCCGGGTCATAGGCTTTGAAGGCCAGACCGAGCAGAGTCGCCACCGGACCGAGGGTGATGTAGCGTTTTTCCCAGTTCAGGCGCAGACCGATGACTTCCTGGCCTTCCCATTCACCTTTGCAGATGACCCCGGTGTCCGGCATGGCGCCAGCATCGGAACCGGCCAGCGGGCCGGTGAGGGCGAAGCACGGAATGTCGTCGCCACGGGCCAGCCGCGGCAGGTAGTGATTGCGCTGTTCATCGGTGCCGTAATGCAGCAGCAGTTCGGCCGGGCCGAGGGAGTTGGGCACCATTACGGTGGAGGCGAGGTCGCCGCTGCGGGTGGCGAGTTTCATCGCCACTTGCGAGTGAGCGTAGGCGGAAAAGCCCTTGCCGCCGAATTCCTTGGGAATGATCAGGGCGAAGAAGCCGTGTTCCTTGATGTGGCTCCAGGCTTCGGGCGGCAGGTCCATCGACTGACCGATCTGCCAGTCAGTGACCATCGCGCAGAGTTCTTCGGTCGGGCCGTCGATAAAGGCCTGTTCCTCTTCGCTCAGTTGCGCTTTCGGGTAGGACAGCAGCTTGTCCCAGTCAGGACGGCCGCTGAACAGCTCGCCGTCCCACCAGACGGTACCGGCATCGATCGCGTCGCGTTCGGTCTGCGACATCGGCGGCAGGGTTTTCTGGAACCAGTTGAACAGCGGCGCGGTGAAGTGTTTGCGGCGCAGGTCAGGCAGCAGCAACGGCGCGGCAACCACCGCGAGCACGACCCACAGCACCAGCAGCAGCCAGCCCGGAGCGTGGCTGAAAATACCCATCGCCAGCAGGTAAATGGCGACGATGCCCAACGCGGGCAGCGGGGCGATGCGGCGGTGAGCGAGGTACGCCGCACCGACGATCAGAACCAGTATCCACAACAACAGCATATGTAATCCTCCGTGAACCAAGGCCAACCGACCCACCAGAGCTTAGACGGCATCTGTAAAACGGGTGGTCAGAACATGGTGATTGAACTCGTGGGAAACCCCGGATGGTTTTCGTAGGTTCGGTGGGCAACACCCGTGGGAAATCGTTCGCCATTCCCGCGTCTTCGCGTGCATGTTTGGCCGAAACGTCGTTATCTCTGTGCTTGAGCTGTCGCTAGACTCGGGGCTCCCCCAGGAGAACATCGTCATGCGCGAGTATCTGAGTCCCGGCCGCTTCATCGATAGTGACCACCCGGCGGTGGTGGAGTTCGCCGAACAGCACCGCGGTGCCAGTCGTGACCCGCTCGAGCAGGCGCTCGGTCTCTATTACGCCGTACGTGAAGCGGTGCGCTACAACCCGTACACGTTCAGCCTCGACCCGCAGACCCTGTGTGGCAGCCATGCGCTGGCGACCGGAGAAAGTTATTGCGTGCCCAAGGCCACCTTGCTGGCCGGGTGTGCGCGGCATTGCGGCATCCCGGCGCGTATCGGTCTGGCCGACGTCAGGAATCACCTGTCGACCCCGCGATTGCTGGAACTGCTGCGTAGCGATGTGTTCGCCATGCACGGCTATACCGAGCTGTTCCTTAACGACCGTTGGGTCAAGGCCACGCCGGCCTTCAACCAGCAACTGTGCGAACTGTTCAACGTCGCACCGTTGGACTTTGACGGGATCCATGACAGCGTTTTCCACCCGTACAACCGAGACGGCGCGTTGCTGATGGAGTATCTGGTCGATCACGGGCAGTTCGCCGATGTGCCGGAACAGTTCTTCTTCGAACATCTGGAAAAGTGCTACCCGCACCTGTTCGGCGAACATCAGGCGAAGGTGCTGGGCGATATGCAGAGTGATTTGAGCCGTACATGATCCGGCGTATGCTGCCTGCCCACGCATTGAAAAAGAGGCGGTCATGCTGAAGATCTGGGGACGGAAAAACTCATCGAATGTCAGGAAGCCACTGTGGGCCGCCGAAGAGCTTGGCCTGGCCTATGAGGCGATTGACGCGGGTGGCGCTTTCGGGGTGGTCGACACACCTGAGTATCGTGCGATGAACCCGAACGGCCGGGTCCCGGTGATCGAGGATGACGGCTTCGTGCTGTGGGAATCGAATGCGATCGTGCGTTACCTGCTGGCCAAACATGCGCCGAACAGCCAATGGTTTCCGGCAGACCTGCAAGCCCGGGCCATCGCCGACAAATGGATGGACTGGACCACCTCGAGTTTTGCCGGGCCGTTCCGCACGGTGTTCTGGGGTGTGGTGCGTACGCCAGCGGACCAGCAGGACTGGCCAGCGATCAACGCCGCAATCAAGGAGTGCGCGGCCCTGCTGGCCATGGCCGATCAGGCCCTCGCCGGCCAGCCATACCTGTCCGGCCGAGAAATCGGCATGGGCGATATTCCCCTCGGCAGTTTCATTTATGCCTGGTTCGAGATGCCCATCGAACGCGCCGCGCAGCCGCATCTGGAGGCCTGGTACGCACGGTTGAAGCAGCGTCCGGCCTATCAGAAAGCGGTTATGACCGCGTTGACTTGATAATAACTATCGACACTCTTGACTGTACTTGTGTGGCGGCGGCAAGCACCATTGCGTTCACGCGCCGTGGTTGTTTTGTTCGCCGCCCGGCCCAATCTTTCCTTTTCTTCCCTTCTTGGTGCGTAAATCCGATATGAGTTCCGCTCTGTCCATCCGGCAGCTAACCAAAACCTACGGCAACGGGTTCCAGGCCTTGAGTGGTATCGATCTGGACGTCGCCGAAGGTGACTTTTTCGCCTTGCTCGGCCCTAATGGCGCGGGCAAATCCACGACCATCGGCATTCTCTCGACCCTGGTCAACAAGACCAGCGGCACGGTGAATATCTTCGGTCATGACCTGGACAAGAACCCCGCCGCGCTCAAGCGCTCGATCGGCGTGGTGCCCCAGGAATTCAACTTCAACCAGTTCGAAAAGACTTTCGACATCGTCGTGACCCAGGCCGGTTACTACGGCATTCCGGCGAAAGTCGCCAAGGAGCGCGCCGAGCAGTACCTGACGCAACTGGGGCTGTGGGACAAGCGCGATGTGCCGTCGCGCTCGCTGTCCGGCGGCATGAAGCGGCGTCTGATGATTGCCCGCGCCTTGGTGCATGAGCCGCGCCTGCTGATCCTCGATGAGCCGACCGCAGGCGTCGACATTGAACTGCGTCGTTCGATGTGGACATTCCTCACCGAGCTGAACCAGAAAGGCATCACCATCATCCTCACCACGCACTATCTGGAGGAGGCTGAGCAGTTGTGCCGCAACATCGGCATCATCGACCACGGCACCATCGTCGAGAACACCAGCATGAAACAGCTGCTGGGCCAATTGCACGTCGAGACCTTCCTGCTGGATCTGAAAAACGACTTGCACGCTGCGCCACAATTGATCGGCTATCCCGCGCGGTTGCTCGACGGCCATACCCTGGAGGTCCAGGTCGACAAATCCATGGGTATCACCGCGCTGTTCACTCAGTTGGCGCAACAGAACATCGAAGTGCTGAGCCTGCGTAACAAAACCAATCGCCTCGAGGAGCTGTTCGTGTCCCTGGTGGAGAAAAATCTGTCGAAGGTGGCGGTATGAGTTCCGAATTGCGCCCCAACCTCGTCGCCCTCAATACCATTGTTTACCGTGAAGTCCGGCGTTTTACCCGGATCTGGCCGCAGACCCTGCTGCCGCCGGCGATCACCATGGTTCTGTATTTCGTGATCTTCGGTAACCTGATCGGCAAGCAGATCGGCGGCATGGGTGGCTTCAGTTACATGGAGTACATCGTGCCGGGGCTGATCATGATGTCGGTGATTACCAACTCCTACGGCAACGTGGTCTCGAGCTTCTTCGGCAGCAAGTTCCAGCGTTCCATCGAGGAACTGATGGTCTCGCCGGTGTCGCCGCACACCATTCTGATCGGCTACACCATCGGCGGCGTGCTGCGTGGTCTGATGGTCGGGGTGATCGTGACCATCCTGTCGCTGTTCTTCACCCATCTGCAGGTGCATCACCTCGGCGTGACCTTGTTGGTGGTGATTCTGACCGCGACGATCTTCTCGCTGCTGGGCTTCATCAACGCGGTGTTTGCGCGCAACTTCGATGATATTTCGATCATCCCGACGTTTGTGCTGACGCCGCTGACCTACCTCGGTGGCGTGTTCTACTCGATCACCTTGCTGCCGCCGTTCTGGCAGACCGTGTCGCTGGCCAACCCGGTGCTGCACATGGTCAACGCTTTCCGCTACGGCATTCTCGGGGTGTCGGATATCCGCATCGGTATCGCGATCACCTTCATGCTGGTGGCGACTGTGGTGTTGTACCTCGGTTGTGCGCGGTTGCTGGTGAGTGGGCGCGGAATGCGGACCTGATCCAATGTGGGAGCGAGCTTGCTCGCGAATGCAGACAACACAAAAATAAACGGCCTCCCACTGCGGAGGCCGTTTTGCATTCAATGCACGCGGTTCTTTTTGCGCCGCGCCCATTGCCGCGCCACCCACCAGCGCCAGTACAGCATCACCGTGAAGTAGGCGAGGATGCCCAGAAGCAGTCCGCATACCACCGACCCCAGCAAAAACGGCTGCCACATGGTCGAGAGCTCTCCGCTGATCCATTCCCAGGTCAAGGAGTCGGGCAGGGTGCGGGCGGGCACATTCATCAACCAGGCTCCGGCCTGATAAGTACAGAAAAAAACCGCTGGCATGGTGATCGGGTTGGTCAGCCACACGAGGCTGACGGCAATCGGCATGTTGCCGCGCACGGTGATCGCCAGTGCGGCCGCCACCAGCATCTGCGCCGGAATCGGCAGGAACGCGGCGAACAGGCCGACGGCCATCGCCCGGGCCACCGAGTGACGATTGAGGTGCCAGAGGTTCGGGTCATGCAGCAACTTGCCGAGAAAGCGTAAGGATTTGTGTTCCCTGATGCTCGTCGGGTCGGGCATGTAACGTTTGAATAAGCGCCGGGGCATAAGGCTTCTCGGTCGGTTAAGGCGGCAAGTATGTCTGGATTCTACGAAGCGCCCATTCAGACTTTGTGACAATTGTTGACGACGCCCCGCCTTCGCAGCAGCTATGCCTAACGCAGGAACCCTCAAGGACAGGCTTATGCGCACAGGGATGATGGCGCTGGCAGTCGGTCTGCTGGTGCCGGTTTTTTTGCCGGTTTTACCGCCGGTCGGGTTGATGATGTTGTTGCCGCTGGTGGGGCTGATGTTGCTGCCGTTTCGCAGCTATCCGCTGGCGTTTCTGCTGTTCGGTTTCACCTGGGCGTGCGTCAGTGCACTGTGGGCGTTGAATGATCGCCTGCCGGCAGCGCTTGACGGCGAAACCCGTTGGGTCGAAGGGCGGGTGGTCGGTTTGCCGCAAACCAGCGAGGGCGTGGTGCGGTTCGAGTTGGCCGATGCCCGCTCGCGACACGAAAAATTGCCGTCGTTGATGCGTCTGGCGTGGTACGCCGGGCCGCCGCTCAACAGCGGCGAGCGCTGGCGCCTAGCGGTAAAGCTCAAACGCCCCGGTGGTTTGCTCAATCCAGACGCCTTCGATTACGAAGCCTGGCTGTTGGCGCAACGCATCGGCGCGACCGGCACGATCAAGGACGGTCAGCGACTGACCGAGGCGGGTTGGGCGTGGCGCGACAGCATTCGGCAGCGCTTGCTCGAAGTGGACACGCAGGGCCGGGGCGGTGCATTGGCGGCGCTGGTGCTCGGCGATGGCTCCGGGCTCAGTCGCGAGGATTGGCAGATCCTGCAGGACACCGGCACCGTGCATCTGCTGGTGATTTCCGGTCAACACATCGGGATGTTGGCGGCGGTCATGTATCTGCTGGTCGCCGGGCTGGCGCGCTACGGCTGGTGGCCGCTGCGTTGGCCCTGGCTGCCATGGGCCTGTGGGCTGGCGTTTGCCGCAGCGCTCGGCTACGGCTTGCTCGCCGGGTTTGATGTGCCGGTGCAACGCGCCTGCGTGATGGTCGGGCTGGTGTTGTTGTGGCGCCTGCGCTTTCGCCATCTCGGCGCGTGGTGGCCGCTGTTGCTGGCCTTCAATGTGCTGCTGTTATTCGATCCGTTGGCCAGTTTGCGTCCCGGTTTTTGGCTGTCGTTCGCCGCCGTGGGGATTTTGATTTTCACCTTCGGCGGGCGCCTCGGCGCGTGGAATTGGTGGCAGACCTGGACTCGCGCGCAATGGCTGATTGCGCTGGGCCTGTGCCCGCTGTTGCTGGCGCTGAACCTGCCGATCAGCCTCAGCGGCCCCCTGGCGAATCTGCTGGCGGTGCCGTGGGTCAGTCTGCTGGTGCTGCCACCAGCGCTGCTGGGCACGCTATTGTTGCCGGTGCCTTACGTCGGTGCAGGCTTGTTGTGGCTGGCCGGTGGTTTGATCGACTGGCTGTTTCGCGGCTTGTCGGTGATCGCCGGGATCTGGCCGGCATGGATCTCACCGTCGCTGCCGTGGTGGACCTTGTTGATTGGCAGTCTCGGGGCCGTATTGTTGCTGTTGCCGCGCGGTGTGCCCTTGCGACCATTGGGCTGGCCGTTGCTGTTGATTTTGCTGGCGCCGCCTCGCGAGCGGGTGGCCGAGGGACTGGCTGATATCTGGCAACTTGATGTCGGTCAGGGCCTGGCGATCCTGATCCGCACGCGTCATCACACATTGCTCTACGACACCGGTCCACGTTTCGGCGATTTCGATCTGGGGCAGCGAGTGGTGCTGCCGGCGCTGCACAAACTGGGGGTTGAGCGCATCGACCTGATGCTGCTCAGTCATGCCGATGCCGACCATGCCGGTGGTGCGCTGGCGGTATCACGCGGCTTGAAAGTGACACGGGTGATCAGCGGCGATCCTCCGGGGCTGCCCGCCATCCTGCGGGCCGAAGCCTGTGAAAGCGGACGTCAATGGCAGTGGGACGGGGTCCGGTTTCAGCTGTGGCAGTGGTCGGCGGCCCATGACAGCAATCAGCGCTCCTGCGTGTTGCAGATCGAGGCCAATGGCGAGCGTCTGTTGCTGACCGGCGATATCGACACGGCTGCCGAACGGGCTCTGCTGGAGAGTCCGTTGGCGCTACCGACGCACTGGCTGCAAGCGCCGCATCATGGCAGTCGCAGTTCGTCTTCAATGGCGCTGCTTCGGGCACTGAGGCCGCATTCGGTGCTGATCTCCCGGGGGCAGGGCAATTCGTTCGGGCATCCGCACCCGCTGGTGCTGGCGCGCTATCGTCAGCAAGGGTTGCGCATCTACGACAGCGCGCAGCACGGCGCCATCCATCTGCGCCTGGGCGGCTTTCAGGCGCCGTGGCTGATGCGTCAACAGCGGCGTTTCTGGCGTTGAAACACCATTGATCGCGGGATCGCCGAATGCGGCATCAGGTCGTCGGGGCGGCGGGTCTTAATCGCGAACCGGTATGGTAAAGTGGCGCACTTTTTCGAGGGGACTGTCACTGTGTGGGAATTGGTCAAATCCGGCGGCTGGATGATGTTGCCGATCATTCTGAGTTCCATCGCGGCCATGGCGATTGTCGCCGAGCGCCTGTGGACCCTGCGCGCCAGCCGCGTCACCCCCGAGCATCTGCTGGGCCAGGTCTGGGTCTGGATCAAGGACAAGCAGCTCAATAAAGAAAAGCTCAAGGAATTGCGCGCCAACTCGCCGCTGGGTGAAATCCTCGCCGCGGGCCTGGCCAACTCCAAGCATGGTCGCGAGATCATGAAGGAATGCATCGAAGAAGCCGCCGCGCGGGTGATTCACGAGCTCGAACGCTACGTCAACGCGCTGGGCACCATTGCTGCCATGGCACCGTTGCTCGGCCTGCTGGGCACGGTACTGGGCATGATCGATATTTTCAGCGCTTTCACCGGTTCCGGCATGGCCACCAACGCTTCTGTGTTGGCCGGTGGTATTTCCAAGGCACTGATCACCACCGCAGCGGGCCTGATGGTCGGTATTCCATCGGTGTTCTTCCACCGTTTCCTGCAGCGCCGCATCGATGAACTGGTGGTGGGCATGGAGCAGGAAGCGATCAAACTGGTCGAAGTGGTGCAGGGCGACCGTGACGTCGATCTGGCCGGGGACAAAGCGTGAAGTTCCGTCGCAAACCCCGGGAAACGATCGACATCAACCTCGCGTCGCTGATCGACGTGGTGTTCATCCTGTTGCTGTTTTTCGTCGTGACCACCACCTTCACCCGTGAGACCCAATTACGCGTTGATCTGCCGGAATCGGTCAGCGGCTCGCCCGCCGAGGATCAGCAGCTCAAGCAACTGGACGTCGCGATCAGCGCCGAAGGTGTGTTCTCGGTGAACAACAAGATTCTGCCGAAGAACGACCTGGCGACGTTGATGGAAGCCATGCAGAAAGAAGCCAACGGTGACACCAACATGCCGTTGTCGATCAGTGCCGACGGCAAGACCCAGCACCAATCGGTGATCACCGCCATGGACGCGGCCGGCAAGCTCGGTTTCAGCCATCTGCGCATGACCACGGTCGAGGCGGCGCCCAAATCCTGATGAGCCTGTCCGATCGTTTGCTCGCCGCGTGGTATCAGGGGCACCCGGCCCTGACGCTGCTGCGGCCGCTGGAAATGCTCTACCGCCGCGTGGTGGTCAACAAGCGCCAACGCTTTCTCGACGGTGAAGGCCCGATCTATCAGCCACCGGTTCCGTTGATCGTGGTCGGCAACATCACCGTCGGCGGCACCGGCAAGACGCCGATGATCCTGTGGTTGATCGAGCATTGCCGCCGTGCCGGCCTGCGCGTCGGCGTGGTCAGTCGTGGTTACGGCGCCAAACCGCCGCAACTGCCGTGGCGGGTCACCGCCGAGCAGGGCGCCGATATCGCCGGCGACGAGCCGCTGTTGATCGTGCAGCGCACCGGCGTACCGCTGATGATCGACCCTGATCGCAGCGCAGCGGTCAAAGCCTTGCTCGCCAGTGAACCGCTGGATCTGATCCTTTCCGACGATGGCATGCAGCATTACCGTCTGGCGCGGGATCTGGAGCTGGTACTGATCGACGCCGCCCGAGGTTTGGGCAACAAACGCTGCCTGCCGGCAGGCCCGTTGCGCGAGCCGATCGAGCGCCTGCAAAGCGTCGATGGCGTACTGTTCAACGGTGCCACGGCGGATCGTGAAGAGGGTTTCGCCTTTCACCTGCAGCCGACGTCGCTGGTCAATCTGCGCAGCGGCGAGCGCCAGCCGCTGGCGCATTTTGCGCCCGGTCAATCAGTGCACGCGGTGGCCGGGATCGGCAATCCGCAACGTTTCTTCAATACCCTCGAAGCGCTAGACTGGCGGGCAATCCCCCATGCGTTTGCCGACCACGCCGAGTACAGCGTGCAGGCCTTGAATTTCACACCGTCATTGCCGTTGGTGATGACCGAGAAGGATGCGGTGAAGTGCCGTGCCTTCGCGGCTGACGACTGGTGGTATCTGGCGGTCGATGCCGTGCCGTCACCGGCCTTCGTGGCCTGGTTCGACACCCAGTTGATGCGCCTGTTGCCCAATCGTCTTTTGCCTTAACTCTTTATCCAGGGAATGTTCATGGACACCAAATTGCTCGATATCCTCGCGTGCCCGATCTGCAAAGGCCCGCTCAAGCTCAGCGCCGACAAGACCGAACTGATCAGCAAGGGCGCCGGTCTGGCCTATCCGATCCGCGACGGCATCCCGGTGATGCTCGAAAGCGAAGCGCGCACCCTGACCACTGACGAGCGTCTGGATAAATGACCACCGCCTTCACCGTTGTCATCCCGTCGCGCTACGCCTCGACCCGCCTGCCGGGCAAACCGCTGCTGGATATCGCCGGCAAGCCGATGATCCAGCACGTCTGGGAACAGGCGAGCAAAAGCAGCGCCAGCCGCGTGGTGGTTGCGACTGACGATGCGCGCATCGTCGAGGCCTGCGAGGCATTCGGCGCGGAAGTGGTGCTGACCCGTGAAGATCACAATTCCGGCACCGATCGTCTGGCTGAAGTCGCCGCCAAACTGGGCCTTGCGCCGGACGCGATCGTGGTCAACGTGCAAGGCGATGAACCGTTGATCCCGCCAAGCGTGATCGACCAGGTCGCCGCCAACCTCGCGGCCCACACCGAAGCGCGCATGGCCACCCTGGCCGAGCCGATCGAAGACGTCGAAACCCTGTTCAACCCCAACGTAGTCAAGGTCGTCAGCGACATTAACGGTCTGGCGCTGACCTTCAGTCGCGCCACCTTGCCGTGGGCCCGCGATGCTTTCGCCAAGAGCCGCGACGTGTTGCCCGAAGGCGTGCCGTATCGTCGCCACATCGGCATTTATGCCTACCGCGCCGGCTTCCTTCAGGACTTTGTGAGCTGGGGCCCGTGCTGGCTGGAAAACACCGAATCGCTGGAACAGCTGCGTGCTCTGTGGCATGGCGTACGGATTCATGTGGCCGATGCGTTGATCGCGCCGCCAACCGGGGTCGACACCGTTGAAGACCTCGAGCGCGTTCGTCGCCTGCTGGAGGCCTGATGCGCGTTCTGTTCGTGTGCCTGGGCAACATCTGCCGGTCGCCCACCGCTGAAGGCGTGTTGCGCCACAAACTGCGCGCAGCGGGGCTGGCGGATCAGGTCGAAGTGGCCTCCGCCGGCACCGGTGACTGGCACGTCGGCAATCCGCCGGACAAACGCAGCCAGGCCGCAGCCAAAGTGCGAGGTTATGACCTGTCAGCGCAACGCGCGCAGCAGGTCAGCCGTGCCGATTTCGCCAGTTACGACCTGATTCTGGCCATGGACCACAGCAACCTGCGCAACCTCAAGGCCCTCCAGCCGTCCACTGGCAAGGCTGAACTCGATCTGTTTTTGCGGCGTTACGCCGGTGTGGTCGATGAAGTGCCGGATCCGTACTACGACGGCGATCAGGGCTTCGAGCAGGTACTGGACCTGATCGAAGCGGCGTGTGACCAACTGTTGATCGAAGTGAAGGGCCGGTTATGAGTTTGCAGCTTCAATCACAGGTTTCGCTGAAACCGTTCAACAGTTTTGGCGTCGATGTTCGCGCGCAGTTGTTTGCCGAGGCCCACAGCGACGCCGATGTTCGCGAAGCCCTGGCCTATGCGTCTGCCCATGACGTGCCGTTGCTGGTGATCGGCGGCGGCAGCAACCTGCTGCTGACCGCAGACATTCCGGCGCTGGTGCTGCGCATGGCGACCCGAGGCATTCGGCTGATTAGCGACGACGGCAACCGCGTAGTGATCGAAGCCGAAGCCGGCGAGCCGTGGCATCCGTTCGTGCAGCACACCCTGGCGCACGGTTTTTCCGGTCTGGAAAACCTCAGCCTGATCCCCGGCACCGTGGGTGCTGCGCCGATGCAGAACATCGGCGCCTACGGGGTCGAGATCAAGGATGTGTTCGCCGGGTTGACCGCGCTGGACCGCCAGACCGGCGAACTGCGCGACTTCAGCCTGGAAGAATGCAACTTCGCCTACCGCGACAGCCTGTTCAAGCAGCAGCCGGGGCGTTGGCTGATCCTGCGGGTGCGCTTCAAGCTTGATCGTGTCGCGCATCTGCATTTGGAATACGGCCCGGTGCGCCAGCGCCTGACCGAGCAGGGCATTGAGCAACCAACGCCGAGCGACGTCAGCCGCGCAATCTGCAGTATCCGCAGCGAAAAACTGCCGGATCCGGCGGTGCTCGGCAATGCCGGCAGTTTTTTCAAGAATCCACTGGTATCGGCTGCACTGGTCGAGCAGATCAAGGCGCAACACCCGGATCTGGTGGCCTATGCACAGCCGGACGGGCAGGTGAAACTGGCGGCCGGTTGGCTGATTGAGCGCGCCGGGTGGAAAGGTTTTCGCGAGGCTGATGCCGGCGTGCATAAATTGCAGGCGCTGGTGCTGGTCAACTACGGCACCGCCACCGGCCTGCAATTGCTGGAGCTGGCGCAAAGCATCCAGAAAGATATTGCCGAACGTTTCAATGTCGAACTGGAAATGGAGCCGAACCGTTATTGAGGCTACGCTTCAAGTCGGTATCCAAAGCCCTGCACTGAGCAAAAGTGCAGGGCTTTTTTGTTAACGGTGGGTTAACTTAGCCAGCTAACGATAACCGTCATTTGCTCCACCCAAGGCCCGGTGCAGACGTTCGCGTCGGCACAAGAGAGCCATGGTTAATACAGATCAGTAAACAGTGATCTCTGTGGCGAGCGAGCTTGCTCCCGCTGGACTGCGTAGCAGACCCTGCCTGAAAACCGGGCCGCTACGCGCCCCAGCGGGAGCAAGCTCCCTCGCCACAGGTTCAGTGTTCGGCTTCACTGATGTGTATTGGCCCATTAGCCTGAGTCGATCTGCGTGAACCACCGCCAGTTCTGCTCGACCCCATAACCACTAATATGCGGGCGTGCCCATGATTACCCTGAAACTAAACGGTCAAGACCATTCCCTCGATGTCACGGAAGACATGCCGCTGTTGTGGGCTATTCGTGATGTCGCCGGTTACAACGGCACCAAATTCGGCTGCGGCATGGGCCTGTGTGGCGCCTGCACCATTCACATCGACGGCTTACCGGCGCGCAGTTGTATCACGCCGATCGGCTCGGTGGTCGGGCAAAACGTCACCACCATCGACAATCTGCACGCCGATCCGGTTGGACAAGTCGTTCAGCAAGCCTGGCTCGACAGCGCTGTGGCGCAATGTGGTTTCTGTCAGGGCGGGCAGATCATGTCTGCCACGGCGTTGCTTAAAACCAATCCGGATCCGAGCGACGAGCAGATCGAAGAAGCGATGGTCGGCAACATTTGCCGGTGCGGCACGTATAACCGGATCAAGACCGCGATCCGTCAGGCCTCGACTCACTTGAAGGAGGCCAAGGCATGAGCCGCTTGCCGAATGATTTCGCCCTGAGCAATCTCAGCCGCCGCGGTTTTCTCAAAGGCGTCGGCGCCACGGGCGCATTGGTGCTGGCCGCGAGCTGGGGCTGGCAGGAGGCATTGGCTGAAGAAGCGCCGAAGAAGTTTGGCGCTGATGGCATGCCCAACGGCTGGATTGACGATCCCAAGGTTTACGTGAGCATTGCCGCAGACGGCACGGTCACCGTGGTCTGCAACCGCTCGGAAATGGGCCAGGGCGTGCGCACCAGCCTGACCATGGTGGTTGCCGACGAACTGGACGCCGATTGGGCCAAGGTCAAAGTGCAGCAGGCGCCGGGCGATGAAGTGCGGTTCGGCAATCAGGACACTGACGGTTCACGCAGCATGCGGCACTGGTATGAACCGATGCGCCGTTGCGGCGCGGCGGCCCGGACCATGCTGGAACAGGCAGCTGCCGCGCAGTGGCAGGTACCCGTACGCGAGTGCCATGCGCAGTTGCACAAAGTGCTGCACACACCGTCCGGCCGCGAGCTGGGTTACGGCGAACTTGCCGCCGCAGCCAGTGCGCTGGCGGTGCCAGCCCGTGACAGCTTGCGCCTCAAGCAGCCGTCGGAGTTTCGCTACATCGGCAAGGAAGGCACCAAAGCCATTGACGGTGCCGACATCGTCAACGGACGCGCGGTGTATGGCGCCGACGTGCATTTCGACGGCATGCTCTACGCGACCATCGCCCGTCCGGCGGTGTATGGCGGCAAGGTCAAGTCGCTGGATGACAGCGCCGCGCTGAAGGTTCCGGGTGTGCTGAAGGTCATGCAGATCGAGAGCCGTCCACTGCCTTCGGAATTCCAGCCGCTGGGCGGCGTTGCGGTGATTGCCAGCAATACCTGGGCGGCGATCAAGGGCCGCGAGGCGCTGAAGATCGAATGGGACGACGGGCCCAACGCCAGTTATGACTCGATCGCTTACCGCAAAGCGCTGGAAGCGGCGTCGCGCAAACCCGGCAAAGTGGTGCGCAATACCGGTGATATCGACAAGGCGTTGAGCGGCGCTGCCAGTAGCCTCGAAGCCTCCTATTATTTGCCGCATCTGGCCCAGGCACCGATGGAGCCGATGGTCGCCATCGCTCGCTACGACAAAGGTGTGTGTGAAGCGTGGGCGCCGAGCCAGGCGCCGCAGGTGACTCGCGAGCGCATCGCCGAGCGTCTGGGGCTGCCGTTCGACAATGTCACCTTCAACGTCACGCTGCTCGGTGGTGGTTTCGGCCGTAAATCCAAGCCGGATTTCGTCGTCGAAGCGGCGATCCTTGCCAAGGAGTTCCCCGGTAAAGCCGTGCGAGTGCAATGGACCCGCGAAGATGACATCCATAACTCGTATTTCCACACAGTGTCCGCCGAGTATTTGAAGGCGGCTGTCGGCAAGGACGGCATGCCGTCCGGCTGGTTGCACCGTACCGTCGCACCAAGCATTACCGCGCTGTTTGCTCCGGGCATGAACCATGAAGCGGCGTTCGAGCTGGGCATGGGCTTTACCAACATGGCCTACGCGATTCCCAACGTGCGTCTGGAAAACCCCGAAGCCACGGTGCATACCCGCGTCGGCTGGTATCGCTCGGTGTCGAACATTCCTCACGGGTTTGCGATTCAGAGTTTTGTCGATGAACTGGCGCACAAGGCCGGTGTTGATCCGCTGAAGTATCAGATCAAGTTGCTCGGCCCGGATCGGCAGATTGACCCGCGCACCCTGAGCGAGGAGTGGAACTACGGCGAATCCCCCGAGCGCTACCCGATCGACACCGGACGCATGCGCACGGTACTGGAAACTGCGGCCAAGGCTGCCGGTTGGGGGCGTCAGTTGCCCAAGGGCCGTGGTCTGGGTCTGGCGGTGCATTACAGCTTCGTCACCTATGTGGCAGCGGTGATCGAAGTCGAGGTCAAGGACGACGGTACGCTGATCGTGCACAAGGCTGACATCGCCGTCGATTGCGGGCCGCAGATCAACCCGGAACGCATCCGCTCGCAGTTCGAAGGCGCTTGTGTGATGGGCCTGGGCAACGCGGTGCTGGGTGAAATCAGCTTCAAGGACGGCAAGGTCCAGCAGGACAACTTCCACATGTACGAAGTGGCGCGCATGTCGCTGGCGCCGAAAGAAGTTGCGGTGCATCTGGTGACGCCGCCGGGTGACGTGCCGTTGGGCGGAGTCGGTGAGCCGGGCGTGCCGCCAATTGCGCCGGCACTGTGCAATGCGATCTTCGCTGCCACCGGCCAGCGCATCCGCAACTTGCCGGTGCGTTATCAACTGCAGGGCTGGCAGAAGGCGCAAGCGTGATGGACGGCGCCGATCTCAACGTTCTGCGCAGCGTGCTCGAATGGCGCCGCGCCGGGCAGCGAGTGGTGCTGTTCAGCGTGGTGCAAACCTGGGGCACCGCGCCCCGGGCGCCGGGTGCGATGCTCGCGTTGCGCGAGGACGGCGTGGTGATTGGCTCGGTGTCGGGCGGTTGTGTCGAGGATGACTTGATCGCCCGTCTGCACGACGGGCGCATCGCCAGTGACGGGCCACCGGTGCAACTGATTACCTATGGCGTCACCCGCGAGGAGGCTGCGCGCTTTGGCTTGCCCTGTGGCGGCACGTTGCGTCTGACCGAAGAGCGGGTCGCTGATCCGGCGTGGGTCGCCGAATTGCTCGCGCGGTGTGAAGCGCATGAAATTGTCGCCCGTGAGCTGAACATCGAAACCGGTGAAGTGGTGCTATCAGCGGCGAGCAAATCCGATGTGCTGGCATTCGACGGCAAGACCCTGCGCGCCATTTATGGCCCGCGCTGGCGTCTGCTGTTGATTGGCGCCGGGCAGCTGTCGCGCTACGTGGCGGACATGGCCCGGCTGCTGGATTTCGAAGTGCTGATTTGCGATCCGCGTACCGAGTTCGTCTACGGTTGGGAAGAGCATCACGGGCGCTTTGTTCCGGGCATGCCGGATGACGCTGTACTAAGCATTCAGACGGACGAACGCACAGCCATCGTCGCGCTGACCCACGACCCACGTCTGGATGATATGGCGTTGCTTACGGCGCTCGATTCGCCGGCCTTCTATGTCGGCGCACTCGGTTCGCGGGTCAACAGCCAGAAGCGCCGGGACAATCTGGCTCAGTTAGGCTTGTCAGAATCAGCCATTGCGCGATTGCATGGGCCGATCGGTCTGCACATCGGCAGCCATTCACCGGCGGAGATTGCCCTGTCGTTGTTGGCGGAGATTGTGGCGATCAAGAACGGCGTCGAGTTGAAACAGAAAAACGTTAGGGACAAGCCATGAGTCAATCCATTGCAGTGATCGTATTGGCAGCGGGCGAGGGCAGTCGCTTTCGTGAAGTTGCCGGTGCCGACAAGGACAAGCTGCTGGCCGATTGCACCGGACGCGACGGTGCGGTGCGTTCGGTGATCGAGCAGGTGCTGCTGAGTCTGCCGGCCAATCTCGACAAGCGGGTGTTGGTGACCACTGAAGCACGGCCGCAGGCGATGCGCATGGCGCAGGCTTATGGCTGCGATGTGGTCTCGATTGAATCGACCGGAATGGGTGACAGCATTGCGGCAGGCGTTGCGGCTTGCCCGGACGCCGATGGCTGGCTGATCGTGCTGGGGGATATGCCGTTTATCTTGCCATCGAGTATTGAGCGGGTGGTGGCGGCGATGGCTGACGACGCTGTGAGCGTACCGGTGCAGGACGGCGAGTTTGGCCATCCGGTGGGTTTCGGGCGTTCATACGGAGCGGGGTTGCAGGCGCTGACCGGTGATCGCGGTGCCAGGCCGTTGTTCAAGCAGGGGCGGGTGGTGGAAGTGGCGGTGGATGATCCCGGGGTGGTGTGGGATATCGATGTGCCAGAAGCGTTGGTTTTTAGATAACAGCAAGATCAAAAGATCGCAGCCTTCGGCAGCTCCTACACAGGTCTCCTGTAGGAGCTGCCGAAGGCTGCGATCTTTTGATCTTCTAAATGGAATAAAAAAAGCCCCGCCAGGTTTTCACCCGGCGGGGCTTTTTATCGGCTTTCGGAATCAGACGAGCGGTTTAGGCTCGTGTTCTTTTTCCTCGGCCTCTTGGTGATGCTCGACCGCGTCCTGAACGGAGCGTGGTGCTTCGGCGATGACCGATTCAACCACGGCTTCTTCAGTCACGGCAGCAACCTCGACCACTTCAGCAGCCGGAGCAGCAGCGGCAGCCAGTTCGGCTTCCTTCTGCAGGCGCTCGGCTTCACGCTTGCGGCGACGCACTTCACGTGGGTCGTTTGGCGCACGGCCGTTTGGCGTAAGGGCGCTGACCGGTGCGGCTTCAACCACTGGAGCAGGCTCTTCGGCCACCACAGGTGCTTCAACGACTGGCACTGGAGCAGGTTCAGCGGCTTCGACCACTGGCGCGGCAGCCTTGGCTTCTTCAACCACTGGGGCTTCAACGACTGGCGCTGGCGTTTCAGCGACGGCAGGCTCGGCAACCCAGTTGAACGCGGTCTGTTCTTCGCGAACTTCACGCACGGTTTCGGTCACGGTTTCAGCGACGGTTTCAGCAACCGGCTCTGCGGCCACGACTGGCGCTTCAACCGCCGGAGCAGGTTCGGCAGCGACGTCAGCTTGAGGCTGAGCTTCGCGAACCGGCGCGACTTCGACTTCCGGAGCAGCAATCACTTCCACCGGGGTAGTGGCCTCAACAACCGGCGCTTCCACTGGAGCGGTTTCCTGAACAGCGGCGGTAGCGCGTTCAGCTTGCTCGTGAGCCTGTGCTTCGGCCGGAGCGCTGATCACGCTGCTGGCAACAGCGGCGGTCACGGCCAGGCCGGCAGCCAGATCGGCAGCGCTTGGAGCAGCGGCGTTTTCGCCGGACTCGGATTCTTCCGAACCTTCGATCACGTTGCCGTTGGCATCACGCTGACGCTCGCGACGGTTGCTGCGACGACGCTGACCACGGGAGCGACGACGTGGACGATCGCCTTCGGCGTTGTCCTGACCGTCTTCCGGCAGTTGCTCTTCGTTGGTGTTCACTTCTTCTTCAGCGACGGCAGCAGCGGCCTGCTCGGCGCGCGGTTGACGCTCTTCACGCGGCGGACGCGGTGCGCGTTCTTCGCGTGGCTGACGGGCCGGACGCTCTTCTGCAACCACGGCGGCAGTGGCAGCCGCTACGGGTGCAGCCGGAGCGGCGTCCAGAGGCTCGCGCAGTTCACGCACGCGCTCTTCACGCTCGCCACGTGGCTTGCGGTCTTCGCGTGGAGCACGTGGCGCACGTTCTTCACGCGGAGCGCGTGGAGCACGTTCTTCGCGAGCGGCTGGCGCCTCGGTACGGGCTTCACGTGGCTCGCGGACTTCACGGGCTTCACGTGGCTGACGCTCTTCACGCGGCTCGCGTGGGGCGCGTTCTTCACGCGGTGCACGTTCTTCGCGCGGCTTGCGCTCTTCATCGCGGCGACCGTTACGGTTGCGGCTCTGCTGACGACCGTTGCGACGCTCTTCGTTGCGGGCCGGACGCTCGGTGGCCGGTTTTTCAACGACGACCGGTGCGGCTGGCTCTTCTTTGGTAGCGAACAGGCTGACCAGCGATTTCACCAGACCTTTGAACAGGCTTGGCTCTGGCGCGGCAACCGGAGCCGGCGCAGCGGCGGGCGCGGCGACTTCGGTCGGCACTGGCGCGTTGGCGCGGGCCGGAGCAGTCTTGACCGCGGCTTCCTGGCGAACCAGGGTGCGGGTCGCAGCGGCTGGCTGGACTTCTTCGACTTCGGCAGCGGCGGCAGCGATTTCGTAGCTGGACTGGTTGGTCGCGGCTTCCGGGCTGTCGTCACGCAGACGCTGAACTTCGAAGTGCGGGGTTTCGAGGTGGTCGTTCGGCAGAATGACGATACGGGCACGGGTGCGCAGTTCGATCTTGGTGATCGAGTTGCGTTTTTCGTTGAGCAGGAACGCGGCAACCGGGATCGGCACCTGAGCGCGCACTTCGGCAGTGCGGTCTTTCAGGGCTTCTTCTTCGATCAGGCGCAGGATTGCCAGCGACAGCGATTCGACGTCACGGATGATGCCGGTGCCGTTGCAGCGCGGGCAGACGATGCCGCTGCTTTCGCCCAGGGATGGACGCAGGCGCTGACGGGACATTTCCAGCAGGCCGAAGCGCGAAATGCGACCGATCTGCACGCGAGCGCGGTCGGCTTCCAGGCATTCGCGGACTTTCTCTTCCACGGCGCGCTGGTTCTTGGCCGGGGTCATGTCGATGAAGTCGATGACGATCAGGCCGCCGATGTCGCGCAGGCGCAACTGACGGGCGATTTCTTCGGCGGCTTCAAGGTTGGTCTGCAGTGCGGTTTCTTCGATGTCGCTGCCTTTGGTGGCGCGCGCCGAGTTGATGTCGATGGACACCAGGGCTTCGGTCGGATCGATAACGATGGAACCGCCGGAAGGCAGTTCGACGACGCGCTGGAAAGCGGTCTCGATCTGGCTTTCGATCTGGAAACGGTTGAACAGCGGCACGCTGTCTTCGTACAGCTTGATCTTGCTGGCGTACTGCGGCATCACCTGGCGGATGAAGGTCAGGGCTTCGTCCTGGGCTTCAACGCTGTCGATCAGCACTTCGCCGATGTCCTGGCGCAGGTAATCGCGGATGGCGCGGATGATCACGTTGCTTTCCTGGTAGATCAGGAATGGCGCGGAGCGATCCAGCGAGGCTTCTTTGATGGCGGTCCACAGTTGCAGCAGGTAATCGAGATCCCACTGCATTTCTTCGCTGCTGCGGCCCAGGCCGGCAGTGCGCACGATCAGGCCCATGTCGGCCGGTGCAACCAGACCGTTCAGCGCTTCACGCAGTTCGTTGCGTTCTTCGCCTTCGATGCGACGGGAGATACCGCCGGCACGCGGGTTGTTCGGCATCAGCACGAGGTAACGACCGGCCAGGCTGATGAAGGTGGTCAGGGCAGCGCCCTTGTTGCCACGTTCTTCTTTTTCGACCTGAACGATGACTTCCTGGCCTTCGCTCAGGACGTCCTTGATGTTGACGCGGCCTTCGGGGGCTTTCTTGAAGTATTCGCGGGAGATTTCTTTGAGGGGCAGGAAGCCGTGGCGCTCGGAGCCGAAATCGACAAAGGCAGCCTCAAGGCTTGGTTCGATGCGAGTGATACGGCCTTTGTAGATGTTGGCCTTCTTCTGCTCGCGTGCACCGGATTCGATGTCCAGGTCGTAGAGGCGTTGGCCATCTACCAGTGCAACACGCAACTCTTCGGGTTGAGTTGCGTTAATCAGCATTCTTTTCATGTAGTACCGTCGGTTTCCGGGCTGCCGGAAACGGCGTTCGGCACACACGACTTCTCACGGTCGGTGTCAGGTGCGTCGGGAGTGGTTGGCCATTCCCGTGTCCAGCGATGTCAGGCCAATTGGGCCGATATCGCGACGTACGCGTCCTGCTTGCTGTGGCTACTTAAGCACTCAGTCAGGAGGAGGAATCAACCAGCGGCTGTGGACGAGATGAAGCGTCTTGATAAAGCCTATTGCTACACAGTCCGGCGGTTGTGCATCTCCACCCTACACGTATCCCTGATAATTCGGGTGCTGCCGCGCGCAGAATCCGCAGCGGGTTGGCATTTACCGTGAGCTCCGAAAGGGGAGGTCACGCATCATGGCTAATTCAGGCGATGTTTCCGAAGCCTTCGCTCGGGGTCATCTGCAGCTGACTGCACTTTGTGAACTGGCCTCGAATATGTGCCTGTCAGGCGAGTGAAAACTCTGCTCGACGGTGTAATTCAGGCCTCATGTCACCTGCGCTTGTTACAACTGCAAACTCCACCGTTACGTAGCGAAAGCCCCGTAGGACGGCCTCGCGTCCTGGTGAATTGCGTTGGTCAGGGCCGGTTTTTGACCGTGGTTCCGCTGTCCAGGCCGCTTTTGGCGGCGTTCGCGACTATAGCAGCAATGATTAAGTGCTTCAATTCCATAAAAATTGTTATCATCCGCGGCATGACAACTACTGCCCCTTCGACTCTAGGCGTTCAACTGCTTGAAGTCTCGCCGGAGTATGCCGGCCAACGAATCGACAATTTCCTCCTTGCCCGGCTCAAAGGCGTGCCCAAGACCTTGATTTACCGCATTTTGCGTAAAGGCGAAGTGCGTGTGAACAAGGGGCGGAT
Source organism: Pseudomonas sp. Y5-11 (assembly GCF_022368695.1). Classification (NCBI taxonomy): domain Bacteria; kingdom Pseudomonadati; phylum Pseudomonadota; class Gammaproteobacteria; order Pseudomonadales; family Pseudomonadaceae; genus Pseudomonas; species Pseudomonas sp. Y5-11. The sequence continues at coordinate 5,287,802 of NZ_CP058974.1, read as the reverse complement.
CAAGCCCGAATACAAGCTGCAGGCCGGCGATATCGTGCGAGTGCCGCCGGTTCGCGTGCCTGAGCGCGACGAGCCGGTGCCATTGGCTCAAGGTCTGTTGCAGCGTCTGGAAGCCTCGATTGTCTACGAAGACAAAGCCCTGATCGTGATCAACAAGCCCGCCGGCATTGCGGTTCACGGCGGCAGCGGCTTGAATTACGGGGTGATCGAAGCCTTTCGTCAGTTGCGTCCCGATGCCAAGGAGCTGGAGCTGGTTCACCGTCTCGACCGTGACACTTCCGGCCTGCTGATGATCGCCAAGAAGCGCAGCATGTTGCGTCACTTGCACGCGGCATTGCGCGGTGACGGTGTCGACAAGCGTTACATGGCTCTGGTTCGCGGCAACTGGGCGACCTCGATCAAGCAAGTCCGTGCGGCGCTGGGCAAGAGCAACCTGCGCTCCGGCGAACGGATGGTCGAGGTCGACGAGGAGGAGGGCAAGGAGTCGGTGACCGTGTTCAAGGTCCTGCGCCGCTTTGGCGACTTTGCCACCCTGGTCGAAGCCAAGCCGATCACCGGGCGCACCCACCAGATCCGCGTCCACACCTTGCACGCCGGGCATTGCATTGCCGGCGACACCAAGTACGGCGATGACGGTTTCAGCAAGGAAATCCGTGATCTGGGCGGCAAGCGCCTGTTCCTGCACGCCTACATGTTGACCGTGCCGCTGCCCGATGGCGGTGAACTCAAGCTGCAAGCCCCAGTCGATGAAATGTGGGCCAAGACCGTGGAGCGATTGAGTGCGCCCATCTGATTACAAGCTGCTGATTTTTGATTGGGACGGCACCCTCGCCGATTCCATTGGTCGGATTGTCGAGGCGATGCATTCGGCGTCCACGCGCTCCGGTTTCGAGTTGCGCGATGATTTTGCCGTCAAGGGCATCATCGGTCTGGGCTTGCCCGAGGCGATCCGCACCTTGTACCCGGACATCAGCGATGCCGAAATGACCCTGTTTCGCGAGTATTACGCCGACCACTACATCGCGGCAGAAGCCGTGCCTTCGCCGCTGTTCGAGGGTGTGGTCGAGTCGATGGCGTCGTTTCGCGAGCAGGGCTATCACCTGGCGGTCGCGACCGGCAAGAATCGTCGTGGACTGGACCGGGTGCTCAAGGCCAATGGCTGGGAAGATTATTTCGATATCACCCGCGCCGCCGACGAGACCGCGAGCAAGCCGCATCCGTTGATGCTTGAGCAAATTCTCGCGCATTGCGACGTGCGGCCCGAGCAGGCGCTGATGGTCGGGGATTCGTCCTTCGATCTGCTGATGGCGCGCAACGCGGGCATGGCGTCGGTGGCGGTCAGCTACGGCGCGCAGTCGATCGAGTCGCTGCAGCAGTTCGAGCCGCGCCTGTCGATCGACCGTTTTAGTGAATTGCACGCCTGGCTGGGGCAGCAGGCTTAATACGTTTTTGCTGGGGTACAGCGCATGACCGACGAATGGAAAGCACCGGCCAAGGCAAGTGCCGACGACGGTGACGAGAAAAGCTGGAAGCTGCTGGAAAAGACTTTGCTGGCCAGTGTGCAGGAGCAGCGTCGCTCGCGGCGTTGGGGGATTTTCTTCAAGCTGCTGACATTTGTTTACCTGTTTGTTGCGCTGATCCTGTTCACGCCGCTGATGGACATGGAGAAGAGCGCCACCCGTGGCCCGAACTACACTGCGCTGATCGACGTCACCGGCATGATTGCCGACAAGGAGCCTGCCAGTGCCGACAACATCGTCGGCAGTCTGCGTGCAGCCTTTGAGGACAAGAAGGTCAAAGGCGTGATCCTGCGGATCAACAGCCCTGGCGGCAGTCCGGTGCAATCGGGTTATGTGTATGACGAGATCAAGCGTCTGCGCGGCCTGCATCCGGATACCAAGGTGTATGCGGTGATTTCCGATCTCGGTGCGTCCGGTGCCTATTACATCGCCAGTGCGGCGGATCAGATCTATGCCGACAAAGCCAGTCTGGTCGGCTCCATCGGTGTAACGGCGGCCGGTTACGGTTTTGTCGGCACCATGGACAAGCTGGGCGTTGAGCGTCGCACTTATACGTCGGGCGAGCACAAGTCGTTTCTGGATCCGTTCCAGCCGCAGAAGCCTGATGAGACTGCTTTCTGGCAGACCGTGCTCGACACCACGCACAAGCAGTTCATCAATAGCGTCAAACAGGGGCGTGGCGATCGCCTGAAGGATAAAGAGCATCCGGAGCTGTTCTCCGGGCTGGTCTGGTCTGGCGAGCAGGCGCTGCCGCTGGGCCTGATCGATGGTTTGGGGAATGCCAGTTCGGTGGCGCGGGACGTGATTGGCGAGAAAGAGCTGGTGGACTTCACGGTTCAGGAATCGCCGTTCGACCGCTTCTCGAAAAAGCTCGGTGCCAGTGTGGCTGAGCAGTTGGCGATGTGGATGGGGTTCCACGGGCCTTCGTTACGCTGATTCGTTGTAACGATCAAAAGATCGCAGCCTGCGGCAGCCCCTACAGAGATCAATGTAGGAGCTGTCGCGGGCTGCGATCTTTTGCTTTAAGGGACTTGCACGCCTTCGGCCAGCAACATGTCGATCAGGCGAATCAGTGGCAGGCCGATCAGGCTGGTGGCGTCAGGCCCCTCGGTGGACTGAAACAGGCTCACCCCCAACCCTTCGGCTTTGAAGCTGCCGGCGCAGTCGTAGGGCTGCTCAAGGCGCAGGTAGCGCTCGATGCGTCCTTCGTCGAGCTGGCGCATGTGTACGGTAAATGGCACGCAGTCGACCTGGCAGTGACCGGTCTGGCTGTTGAGCAGGGCCAGGCCGGTGAGGAAGGTTACGCTGGCGCCGCTGGCCGCCAGCAGTTGCTCGCGAGCCTTGTCGAAGGTGTGCGGCTTGCCGATGATCCGTTCGTCGAGCACTGCAACCTGGTCTGAGCCGATAATCAGATGAGCGGGGTGGCTGGCGGCCAGTGCCCGGGCTTTCTGTTCGGCGAGGCGCTTGACCAGTTCGATGGCGGATTCGCCCGGCTGGTGGCTTTCGTCGATATCCGGCGAGCTGCAGACGAACGGCAGGTGCAGACGGGCGAGCAATTCACGGCGATAAGTCGAGCTCGAAGCAAGTAATAAAGGCAGCATGGGCGTCTCCTGAGGCAGGTGCGAATTCTAGCGGAGGCACGCAAGTGACGGACAGGGCACAATTTCCTTTGACATGGGTGGGTGCATCCCTATAATGCTGCGCCTATGTTGAATGACCCGATTCCACCTCACGTTGACCCGCGCAAATTGGCTGACCGTGGCACCACCCTTCAAGGTGAACTGCTGCTGGCCGATTTGAAGAGACTCTGCGACCCGCTTTCCGACGATGTCGGTACGGTGCAGGCCAAATTCGTTTTTGAGCGAGATGAACGTAAATCTGTGGTGATCCACAGCTTTATCGACACCGAAGTCAAAATGGTTTGCCAGCGTTGTCTTGAGCTGGTCACCCTGCCGATCCACAGCGAATGCAGTTACGCTGTTGTGAAGGAGGGTGCGAATACCCAGTCGTTACCGAAAGGTTATGACGTGCTGGAACTGGGCGAAGATCCATTGGATCTGCAGTCACTGATCGAGGAGGAGCTTCTGCTCGCCTTGCCCATTGTGCCTGCTCATCATCCGGAAGAATGCCAGCAGCCGGCGGGAGCAGATGAGCCCGAACCGAGCGAGGACGAGGTAACGCGGTCCAACCCGTTCAGTGTATTGGCGCAGTTAAAGCGTGACCCAAACGTTTAGGAGTTAATCAATTATGGCTGTTCAGCAGAACAAAAAATCCCGCTCTGCCCGTGACATGCGCCGTTCGCACGACGCTCTCGAGGCTAGCACCCTGTCTGTAGAAAAAACCACTGGTGAAGTTCACCTGCGTCACCACGTATCGCCAGAAGGCGTATACCGTGGCCGTAAAGTGATCGACAAGGGCGCTGACGAGTAATCACTTGTCCGCTCAAGTCATCGCGATTGACGCAATGGGCGGGGACTTCGGTCCCCGCAGCATTGTTCAGGCCAGCCTTGCTTGCCTTTCTGCTACGCCCTCGCTGCACCTGACCCTCGTCGGTCAACCCTCCCTTCTTGAAGAACTGATCAACGGCCAATCGGCTGCCGATCGCGCGCGCCTGACGATTGTCCCGGCGTCTGAAGTCATCACCATGGACGAAAAGCCGACCCAGGCCTTACGTGGCAAGCCGGATTCGTCGATGCGTGTCGCCCTTGAACTGGTGCGTGACGGCAAGGCCCAGGCCTGTGTCAGCGCGGGCAATACCGGGGCGTTGATGGCGCTGTCGCGTTTCGTGCTCAAGACCTTGCCGGGGATTGATCGGCCGGCGATGGTGGCGGCGATTCCGACGCAAAAGGGCTATTGCCAGTTGCTCGATCTGGGCGCCAACGTCGATTGCAGCGCCGAGCATCTGTTGCAGTTCGCGGTGATGGGCTCGGTGGCGGCGCAGACGCTGGGCATCGCCCGGCCGCGTGTCGCGTTGCTGAATATCGGCACCGAGGACATCAAGGGCAATCAGCAGGTCAAGCTGGCGGCGACCTTGTTGCAGGCGGCGCGCGGCATTAACTACATCGGTTTTGTCGAGGGCGATGGCCTGTATCGCGGCGAGGCGGATGTGGTGGTCTGTGACGGTTTTGTCGGCAATATCCTGCTCAAGTCCAGCGAAGGCCTGGCGACGATGATCGCTGCGCGTATCGAGGCCTTGTTCAAGCAAAGCTTCGCTTCCCGCGTAGTAGGTGCTCTGGCCCTGCCATTGATGAAGCGTCTGCAGGCGGATCTGGCGCCTGCGCGACATAACGGCGCAAGTTTTCTCGGCTTGCAGGGCATCGTGGTGAAAAGTCACGGTTCGGCCGGGGTTCAGGGCTTTCAGAGCGCGATTCAGCGCGCGCTGATCGAGATTCAGGAGAACCTGCCCGAGCGCCTCCACGGTCGTCTGGAGGATTTGTTGTCTTAGGCGTTTTCGTCGGACAATGCTTAAATGTGACCGCCCGGTTCAAAGGGCCATCCAACTGTCAGTTTCTTGCGTCCCCCGGTGGGGCGTCACTTTCCGACGACAAGATCATTAGGGGCTTGTTACATGTCTGCTTCCCTCGCATTCGTCTTTCCAGGACAGGGTTCGCAGTCCCTCGGCATGCTGGCCGAGCTGGGCGCGGAACATCCGCTGATCCTCGAAACTTTCAAAGAAGCCTCTGAGGCTTTGGGCTATGACCTGTGGGCATTGACCCAGCAAGGCCCGGAAGAGCTGCTCAATCAAACCGATAAAACCCAACCGGCCATTCTGACCGCCTCGATCGCCCTGTGGCGTCTGTGGCTGGCTGAAGGTGGCGCGCGTCCGGCATTCGTTGCCGGTCACAGCCTGGGTGAATACAGCGCGCTGGTTGCTGCCGGCAGCCTGAGCCTGGCTGATGCGGTGAAACTCGTTGAGCGCCGTGGCCAGCTGATGCAGGAAGCCGTTCCGGCCGGGCAGGGTGGCATGGCCGCCATTCTCGGTCTGGAAGACGCTGATGTGCTGGCCGCCTGTGCCGAAGCGGCGCAAGGTGAAGTGGTCAGCGCGGTGAACTTCAACTCGCCGGGCCAGGTGGTGATTGCCGGTGCCAAGGCTGCCGTCGAGCGTGCCATTGAAGGTTGCAAGGCCCGTGGTGCCAAGCGTGCCATGCCGTTGCCGGTGAGCGTGCCGTCGCACTGCGAGCTGATGCGTCCGGCGGCCGAGCGCTTTGCCGAATCCATCGCTGCCATCGACTGGCAGGCACCGCAGATCCCGGTCGTACAGAACGTCAGCGCGCAAGTGCCGGCCGATCTGGAAACCCTCAAGCGTGATCTGCTCGAGCAATTGTACAAGCCCGTTCGCTGGGTTGAATCGGTCCAGACCCTGGCCGCCAAAGGCGCCACCAGTCTGGTCGAATGCGGTCCGGGCAAAGTCCTGGCCGGTCTGAACAAACGTTGCGCCGAAGGCGTTTCGACTTCCAACCTCAATACCCCAGACGCTTTCGCTGCCGCCCGTGCAGCGCTGGCCTGAATCAGGAGAAACTTGCATGAGTCTGCAAGGTAAAGTTGCACTGGTCACCGGTGCAAGCCGCGGTATCGGCCAGGCCATCGCACTGGAACTGGGTCGTCAGGGCGCCATCGTTGTTGGCACTGCGACCTCCGCCAAAGGCGCCGAGGCCATTGCTGCCACCCTGAAAGAGCATGGTATCCAGGGCACGGGTCTGGAACTGAACGTCACCAGCGACGAATCGGTCAGCGCGGTGCTGGCGAGCATTCAGGAGCAGTTCGGTGCGCCGGCAATTCTGGTCAATAATGCTGGCATCACCCGCGATAATCTGATGATGCGCATGAAAGACGATGAATGGTACGACGTGATCGATACCAACCTGAACAGTCTGTATCGCCTGTCCAAGGGCGTTTTGCGTGGCATGACCAAAGCGCGCTGGGGCCGAATTATCAGTATTGGCTCGGTGGTGGGTGCCATGGGCAACGCAGGCCAAGTAAACTATGCAGCCGCCAAGGCCGGTCTGGAAGGTTTCAGCCGTGCGATGGCGCGTGAAGTCGGTTCGCGTTCGATTACGGTCAACTCGGTAACCCCAGGGTTCATCGACACCGATATGACCCGCGAACTGCCGGAAGCACAGCGTGAAGCCTTGCAGACGCAGATTCCGCTGGGTCGTCTGGGACAAGCTCAAGAGATCGCTTCGGTGGTCGCTTTTCTTGCATCCGACGGTGCGGCATACGTCACTGGGGCTACAATCCCGGTGAACGGTGGGATGTACATGTAAGTAAAATGTGACGGATTGCTTCAAAAAAATGTCATACGAGCTGTCTAAAATCCGTTATAAAGCTGCAATCTATTTATAGGCAGAGGGCCGCAGGGTTTGAGGAGTGAAGCTTTCAGTTGAAAAGCTGAAAAGCCTTTCTATACACTTACCCACTGGCCAGCTGCCTGAATTTGTCCATTAGGAGTGAAAACAAGGTATGAGCACCATCGAAGAGCGCGTCAAGAAAATCGTTGCCGAGCAACTGGGTGTTAAAGAAGAAGAAGTGGTCAACACTGCTTCCTTCGTTGAAGACCTGGGTGCCGACTCCCTTGACACCGTTGAGCTGGTGATGGCTCTGGAAGAGGAATTCGAGACCGAAATCCCTGACGAAGAAGCTGAGAAGATCACTACTGTACAAGCTGCAATCGACTACGTTACTAGCCACCAGGCGTAATAGTTTGTAATCGTTGTCTGCTGTCATGGAAAAACCGCACTGCCATCATGGCGTGCGGTTTTTTCTTTAGGCCTGATGCAAAGTCGTCATTTGAAAAAGGAGAGTGCTGTGTCGCGTAGACGCGTCGTAGTCACCGGTATGGGTATGTTGTCGCCACTGGGCACGGATGTGCCGAGCAGTTGGCAGGGCATTCTGGCTGGCCGCAGTGGCATTGGTCTGATCGAACACACCGACCTTTCTGCCTATTCCACCCGTTTTGGCGGCTCGGTAAAGGGCTTCAATGTCGAGGAATACCTGTCGGTCAAAGAAGCACGCAAGCTCGACCTGTTCATTCAGTACGGTCTGGCCGCGGGTTTTCAGGCTGTTCGCAATGCTGGTCTGGAAGTCACCGACGCCAATCGTGAGCGCATTGGCGTGGCCATGGGCTCGGGCATCGGCGGTCTGACCAACATCGAAGAAACCAGTCGTACCCTGCATGAGACGGGCCCGCGTCGAATCTCGCCATTCTTCGTGCCAGGCTCGATCATCAATATGATTTCCGGTTTTCTGTCCATCCACCTGGGTGCGCAGGGACCGAACTACGCCATTTCCACTGCCTGTACCACCGGAACGCACTGCATTGGCATGGCGGCGCGCAACATCATGTACGACGAAGCCGACGTGATGATCGCCGGCGGTGCCGAGATGGCCGCGTGCGGTCTGGGCATGGGCGGCTTCGGCGCGTCCCGTGCGCTGTCGACCCGCAACGACGAGCCGACCCGCGCCAGTCGTCCATGGGACAAGGGCCGTGATGGCTTCGTGCTGTCCGACGGTGCCGGTGCGCTGGTGCTCGAAGAGCTCGAGCACGCCAAGGCTCGCGGCGCGACCATTTATGCCGAGCTGATCGGCTTCGGCACCAGTGGCGATGCGTTCCACATGACTTCGCCACCCGCTGATGGCGCTGGTGCAGCGCGCTGCATCACCAATGCCCTGCGCGATGCGAAAATCAACATCGACCAGGTGCAGTACATCAACGCCCACGGTACCTCGACCCCGGCCGGCGACCTTGCCGAAGCCAATGCGATCAAGACCGTGTTCGGCGAGCACGCCTACAACCTGGCGGTCAGCTCCACCAAGTCCATGACCGGTCACCTGCTGGGTGCGGCGGGCGCGGTCGAGGCGATCTTCAGTGTGCTGGCAATCAACAGCCAGGTGGCCCCGCCAACCATCAACCTCGACGAGCCGGACGAGGGCTGCGATCTCGATTTCGTGCCGCACACGGCGCGCAACATGGACATCGATGTCGTACTGTCCAACTCCTTCGGGTTTGGTGGCACCAACGGCACGTTGGCGTTCCGTCGGTTCGCCGGCTGATGGACAGCTGGGTCGACGGTCAGCCGGCTGACGCTCTGTCGCTGAAAGATCGCGGCCTGGCTTATGGCGATGGGCTGTTCGAGACCATCGCCGTGCGCGGCGGCCAGCCGATATTGCTGGATCGTCACCTGACGCGTTTGGCCGAGGGCTGCTCGCGTCTGGCTATCGCTGCGGATATTGATCGGGTTCGCACGGAACTGCGGGCCTATGCCGCGGCAATGGGCGAGGGCGTACTCAAGCTGATCCTCACCCGTGGTGATGGCTTGCGTGGCTACGCGCCCGATCCTGCGGCGCAGGGTCGACGCATCCTGCAAGGCAACCCGCCTGCGGCTTATCCTGCGGTGCATGGCGAGCAGGGTGTGCGCCTGTTTCCCTGCGCCACGCGGCTGTCGAATCAGCCGTTGCTGGCCGGGCTCAAGCATCTGAATCGTCTGGAGCAAGTGCTTGCCCGCGCCGAATGGCGCGACGGCGAACACGCCGAAGGCTTGATGCTTGATCAGGCCGGACGCGTCATCGAAGGCGTGTTCAGCAACCTGTTTCTGGTGCGCGACGGCGTACTGATCACCCCGGATCTGAAGCGCTGTGGCGTGGCCGGTGTGATGCGTGCCGAACTATTGTTTCAGGCCGAGTCATTGGCTATCCCCACCCAAATTACCGATGTCAGCCTCGAACAGCTGCAATGGGCTGACGAAGTCTTTATCTGCAACAGCGTTTATGGCGTCTGGCCGGTACGCGCCTACGCTGCACTGAGCTGGCCGGTTGGCCCGCTCACCCGTAAACTGCAAACCATTGCCCGCGCGCTACTGGATGCCTGATTCGTGAGACGTAAATTCTTGCTGCTGCTGGAAACCGGACTGGTTCTGGCAGGGCTGGTAATGGGCGCCAGCGCCTGGAAAATTCATTCGGCGCTGGAACAGCCTCTGAACATCACGCAGGAAGAACTGCTGGATGTGCCGAAAGGCTCGACACCGACCCGCACCTTTCTTGAACTCGAAACCGAGGGGGTCATCAAGGATGCCTTCTGGTTGCGCATTTACTGGCGCTTCAATCTGGCCGGCACACCGATCCATACCGGCGAGTACCGCATGCAGCCAGGCATGACCGTCAACGGTCTGATCGACTTGTGGAAGCGTGGCGAAGTGGTGCAGTACAGTCTGACGCTGGTCGAGGGCTGGAATTTCCACCAGGTCCGCGCCGCGCTGGCAAAAGATGAAAAGATCGAGCAAACCCTCAAGGGCTTGAGCGACAGCGAAGTTATGGAGAAAATCGGTCATCGGGGATTGTTCCCGGAAGGACGGTTCTTCCCGGATACCTACCGTTTCGTGCGGGGCGTTTCCGATGTCGAATTGCTGAAGAAGGCCTTTGACCGGCTCGATGAAGTGTTGGCCAAGGAGTGGGAAAACCGCTCGGCCGATGCGCCGTACAGCGAGCCTTATCAGGCGCTGATCATGGCGTCGCTGGTGGAGAAGGAAACCGGCGTACCACAGGAGCGCGGGCAGATTGCCGGCGTGTTCGTGCGCCGCATGGCGCTGGGCATGCAGTTGCAGACCGACCCGACCGTGATCTATGGCTTGGGCGACCGCTACACCGGCAAGTTGACCCGTGCTCATCTCAAGGAGCCGACGCCCTACAATACCTATGTGATTCCCGGGTTGCCGCCGACGCCGATTGCCATGGTCGGTCGCGAGGCGATTCACGCCGCGCTCAATCCGGTGGAAGGCAACAGCCTGTATTTCGTCGCCCGTGGCGATGGCAGCCATGTGTTCTCCGATGACCTGGATGCACACAACAGTGCGGTGCGCGAGTTCCAGCTCAAGCGCCGCGCCGATTACCGCTCCAGCCCGGCCCCGGCGAATGCGCCGGCGGCTCCGGCCACGGCGACGGAGGAGGCGATTCCTGCCGCGTCCCCGAATACCGCGCCTGAAGCGCTGCCGCAGGTTCCGCCTCAGGAACCTGCGCCAGCCCCTGCTGCCGAGCCTGAGACGGCGGCACCGCAAAACGCGCAATGACTTTGATTAAGGACTGCCTGTGACTGGCTTGTTTATTACCCTGGAAGGCCCGGAAGGCGCTGGCAAGAGCACCAACCGCGAGTACCTCGCCGAGCGTCTGCGCGTCGAAGGTATCGAAGTGGTGCTGACTCGCGAACCCGGCGGAACGCCACTGGCCGAACGGATTCGCGACGTGCTGCTGGCCCCGGCCGATGAGGTCATGAACCCCGACACCGAGCTGTTGCTGGTGTTCGCCGCGCGCGCCCAGCATCTGGCCGAAGTGATTCGCCCGGCACTGGCCCGTGGCGCGGTGGTATTGTGTGATCGTTTCACCGATTCGACATACGCCTATCAGGGCGGCGGTCGTGGCTTGTCAATGGAGCGCATTGCTGCGCTGGAGACGTTCGTTCAGGGCGACTTGCGGCCGGATCTGACACTGATTTTCGATCTGCCGGTGGAAATGGGTCTGGCTCGCGCCAGTGCCCGTGGCCGTCTGGATCGTTTCGAGCTGGAAGGCCGGGCGTTTTTCGAAGCGGTGCGCAATGCGTTTCTCAAGCGCGCTGAGGCTGATCCTGCACGCTATGTGCGCATCGATGCCGGTCAGCCATTGGTCAAGGTTCAGCAATCGCTGGATACCTTGATTCCGAACTTGCTGGAGCTGATTCGTGGCTGAGGCCTATCCATGGCAGGACAGCCTCTGGCAGCAACTGGCGGGACGCAGTCAGCACGCTCACGCGTATTTGCTGCACGGCCCGGCCGGGATCGGCAAGCGCGCACTGGCCGAACGCCTGATGGCCAGCCTGCTTTGTCAGCGTCCGACACCGGAAGCCTGCGGTGAGTGCAAATCGTGCCTGCTGCTCAAGGCCGGCAGCCACCCGGACAATTACATCCTTGAGCCCGAGGAAGCCGACAAGGCGATCAAGGTCGATCAGGTCCGCGATCTGGTCAGTTTTGTGGTGCAGACCGCGCAACTGGGCGGGCGCAAAGTGGTGCTGATCGAACCGGTGGAGTCGATGAACATCAACGCCGCCAACGCCTTGCTAAAAAGCCTTGAAGAGCCTTCCGGCGATACCGTGCTGTTGCTGGTGAGCCACCAGCCGAGCCGTTTGCTGCCGACGATCAAGAGCCGCTGCGTGCAGCAGGCGTGTCCGCTGCCGGGCGAGGCCATGAGCCTGCAATGGCTGGCACAGGCGCTGCCAGAGTGTTCCGAAGAGGAGCGCATCGAATTGCTGACGCTGGCGGCCGGTTCGCCACTGGCGGCGGTCAGCTTGCAGTCCCAGGGCGTGCGCGAGCAGCGGGCGCAGGTGGTCGAAGGGGTGAAGAAGTTGCTCAAGCAGCAGCAATCGCCGACACAATTGGCCGAAGAATGGAAAAGCATTCCGATGCTGCGCCTGTTCGACTGGTTCTGCGACTGGTCGAGTCTGATCCTGCGCTATCAATTGACCCAGGATGAAGCCGGCCTCGGTCTGACCGATATGCGCAAAGTCGTGCAGTACCTGGCGCAGAAAAGCGCCCAGGGCAAAGTCCTCGATATCCAGGACTGGATTCTCGCCCAGCGGCAGAAAGTCCTGAGCAAAGCCAACCTCAACCCGGCACTGCTGCTGGAAGCGTTGTTGGTGCAATGGGCGGGTTTGCCTGGTCAAAGATAAGAATGTGTACCTAGACTCTGAACATCAGCAGTGGAGGTCAACATGAATGAAGCCATCAGCCCCGGGCCGCGCAACGGCATCCTGTCCCTGACGATCAAGGACAAATCGGTGCTTTACGCGGCCTACATGCCGTTCATCAAGAACGGTGGCCTGTTCATCCCGACCAACAAGAGCTACAAGTTGGGCGACGAGGTGTTCATGCTGCTGAACCTGATGGACGAGGCGGAGAAGATCCCGGTGGCCGGCAAGGTCGCCTGGATTACCCCCAAAGGCGCTCAGGGCAACCGCGCAGCCGGCGTCGGCGTGCAATTCAACGAGGGCGACAACACTGCCCGCAGTCGCATCGAAACCCATCTGGCCGGAGCCCTGAAATCCGACCGTCCCACTCATACGATGTAAGTAGCCGTCTTTTTTATGCTCGTAGATTCCCATTGTCACCTTGATCGCCTCGACCTCGCCGCCCATGATGGCTCGCTGGATGCCGCACTCGATGCAGCCCGCCAGCGTGGGGTCGGGCATTTCCTGTGCATCGGCGTGAGTGCCGACAACGCTGCCGACGTCAAGGCCCTGGCCGAGCGCTATGACGACGTCGATTGCTCGGTCGGTGTGCACCCATTGGATGTGCAACCGGGCGCGGCGCCGGCACTGGACTGGCTGCTGCATGAGCTCAATCACCCGAAAGTGGTGGCGATCGGTGAAACCGGTCTGGACTATCACTACGAGCCGGAAGCCGCCGAGCTGCAGCAGGCATCCTTCCGCCTGCACCTGCAAGCCGCCCGGCAGACCGGTAAACCGGTGATCATCCACACCCGTGGCGCCCGTGCCGATACCCTCGAACTACTGCGTGAAGCGGCGTTGCCCCAGGCCGGTGTGCTGCATTGCTTCACCGAAGACTGGGACATGGCCAAGGCTGCGCTGGACATGGGTTATTACATTTCCCTGTCGGGCATCGTCACTTTCCGCAACGCCGACGCTCTGCGCGATGTGGCGAGCAAGGTGCCGACTGATCGCTTGCTGGTGGAGACCGATTCGCCGTATCTGGCGCCGATCCCGTATCGCGGCAAACCGAACCTGCCGCAGTACGTGCGCGAGGTGGCGGAGTTTCTGGCGATGCTGCGTGGGGAAGACTATGAGCGGTTTGCCGAGCAGACCACCGAGAACTTCAAGCGGCTGTTTCCCTTGGCGCATGTAAAAGGCTGATCGTGTAGGAGCTGCCGCAGGCTGCGATCTTTTGATTTTGATTCTTTAAAAACAACATCAAAAGATCGCAGCCTGCGGCAGCTCCTACAAGCGCGGTGGGGCGTAAATGACAGGGATTTACGCCAAATCGCAGGCAAAAAAAACCCGGGTTCTGGGGGGTGAATCCGGGTTAAGACCATTAGGAGTAAAACAAAGGCACGCGGTCCCTTGGTACCTTTACCGGCACGGCACTTGGGGGAGATGCCGCCCGACAGTTCAAGTATTGATCAGTCTGGCGTTCAGTCCAGTTGAGCGGTCGGGGTTTTTAAACAAATTTGGAATACGTGCGCTTCAGTTGAGTTCTCATTGCCGCCTCAGCGTTCGCAAAATGAACAAGAAACACAGATATGGTCGGATGATCCGTGCATTTTTGTGCAAGTTAGGCATAATACGCGGCTTCGAATTTTGACCCCTACAGACCTTTTCTTATGCACAAAGAACCTCGTAAGGTCCGTGAGTTTCGTCGCCGTGAGCAAGAAATTCTCGATACCGCGCTCAAGCTGTTCCTCGAACAAGGTGAAGACAGTGTCACCGTCGAGATGATTGCTGATGCCGTGGGTATCGGCAAAGGCACAATCTACAAGCACTTCAAATCCAAGGCCGAGATCTATCTGCGGCTGATGCTCGATTACGAGCGCGATTTGAACGAGCTGCTGCATTCGGCCGATGTCGACAAGGACAAGGAAGCGCTGTCCCGTGCCTACTTCGAATTCCGTATGCGCGACCCTCAGCGCTATCGCCTGTTCGACCGTCTCGAAGAGAAGGTGGTGAAAGGCAATCAGGTACCGGAAATGGTCGAGGAACTGCACAAGATCCGTGCCTCGAACTTCGAACGCCTGACCTTGCTCATCAAGGGCCGGATCAGCGAAGGCAAGCTCGAAGACGTGCCGCCGTACTTCCACTACTGCGCGTCCTGGGCGCTGGTGCACGGCGCTGTCGCGCTGTATCACTCGCCGTTCTGGAGCAACGTGCTCGAAGATCAGGAAGGCTTCTTCCAGTTCCTGATGGACATCGGCGTGCGCATGGGCAACAAGCGCAAGCGCGATCCGGAAACCCCGAGCAGCTGAATCATTCAGCGGCCTTATTGCGCCATGATTTCGCTACATGACGCAGTACCGCAGGAATATACTCAGGCATAGGGCTTGCTAAAACTTGATTTGTGAGTCAAGTTTTAGCGGCTCGAAATTCTATCGCCGGAGTGATCATGATCGTTGACCGTCAAGGCAGGCGTTTTCGCAATTTGCGCATCAGCCTGACTTCAGCCTGCAATTACGCCTGTACCTACTGCGTGCCCAACGGCAAGCGGTTGGTGGCTGCGCAGGATGAACTGTCGGCCGAGGCCATGGCCCGTGGCGTGGCTTATCTGATCGAAGCCGCCGGCATCGAGCGCCTGCGCATCACCGGCGGCGAGCCGTTGGTCAGCCCCAAACTCGAATCTTTCATGAGCGCCGTCGGCAAGATGGGCCTGGAAGACATCAGCCTGACCACCAACGGTCAACTCCTGGCGAAAAAGCTGCCGCTGCTGGTGGATGCCGGTCTGCGCCGGATCAACGTATCCCTCGATACCCTCGACGCCGGCGCGTTCCGCAGCATCGCCCGTGGCGGCGATCTGGCAACCGTGCTCGACGGCATGGATCAGGCGAAAGCGGCGGGGATGAAGATCAAGGTCAACATGGTGCCGCTGCGCGGGCAGAACCTGGATCAGGTGATGCCGCTGCTCGACTATTGTCTGGAACGTGGCTACGAGCTGCGTTTCATCGAGTTGATGCGCATGGGCCACCTCGCTACTGACTCCAATGCCTTCCTGCAACAGTTCGTCAGCCTGCAGCAGTTGCTGAGCCTGATTGGCGAGCGTTATGAGTACGCACAAGCCGATGCGCCGGTGGACGCCACGGCCGTGCGCTATGCGATCCCGGGGCTGGGCCATTTCGGCGTGATCGCCAACGAAAGCGTGCCGTTCTGCAGAACCTGTTCGCGCTTGCGTCTGTCGTCGACCGGCTGGCTGCACGGCTGCCTGTCGTCGAGCAACCGCCACTATGTCGGCGATCTGCTCGACAAGCCGCGTCATCAGGCATTGCCGGCGTTGCAGCGTTTGCTGGTCAAGGCGCTGGGCGACAAGCAGGAAGTGGCGTTCTCCGGTGGTGCGACCGTCATGAAGATTATCGGCGGCTGAACAACCGCTTTCGCGAGCAAGCTCGCTCCCACATTTCGAATGCATTCTCCTGTGGGAGCGAGCTTGCTCGCGAATACGATCTTACAATCAACGATTTTCCTGAGCTGGCGCAAAAGCTGCATCCAACGGCCATTCGCCGGTTTTCCGTCACCGGCTTCTGGAGGATGAGGATGCGTAGCCTGGTTTTGCTGCTGGCCGTTTTGGCGCTTGGCGGCTGTATGACTGTCAGCGATATGGCCGAAGGCACTCGCTATCAGATGAGCGACGCGGGGCTGTTGGATCACAGCGACAGCCGTCGGGTGAACAACTTCCGCATTCAGCCGGACTCGTTCATCTACATCGCCCAGGGTTCATTCGCACCGCCGGGTGGCTCCTATCCGCGCCCGAACGTTGTGGCCGAAGAAGCGTTCAAAGGTTTTGTCGAATACTTCCCGATGGTCCGCCGTGCGCGAGCCCCGGAAGGCCTCGATCAGGCATTGGGCGAAGCTCGCGATGCCGGTGCTCACTACCTGCTGTATACCCGCTTCGCCAAGGCTGACGACCGCATCGGCAACTCCGACGAGTGGCTCGATCAGGAAGCCGTGGATCGCCTCGGCATCGACGGCGGGGTGATTCAGATCATGTTGATCGAGACCAGCACGCAGTATTTGATTGATACTGCACGGATCAAGAGTCGTGGCGGTTTACTGACGTTCCACGATAACAAGCCGGAAGACCTGATCGGCCCGCCACTGGCGCAATACGCGCGCAGCCTGCTGGGAGTCGGCGACCAATAAACCCAAGGAGTACGCCATGAGTGGCCCGCAAAAAGCCAATGACCTGTTGGGACAGATCCCCAAAACCAAAGGCCTGCCGCCGGTGCATTTGTGGAATCCGGACTTCTGCGGCGACATCGACATGCGCATCGCCCGTGACGGCACCTGGTATTACCTGGGCACGCCGATCGGGCGCAAGCCGATGGTCAAGCTGTTCTCCACCATCATCCGCCGCGACGGCGATGATTACTTCCTGATTACCCCGGTGGAAAAGGTCGGGATCAAAGTCGACGACGCGCCGTTTGTGGCGATTGCCGTGGAGGTTGAAGGCGAGGGTGAAGCGCAGTTGCTGCGCTTCACCACCAACGTCGAGGAGACCGCCGAGGCCGGGCCGGAACATCCGATCCGCGTCGAGATCGACCCGGTGACTCAAGAGCCCGCGCCTTACGTGCACGTGCGCAGCAACCTCGAAGCGCTGATTCACCGCAATGTGTTTTACCAACTGGTGGAACTGGCGGTCAGTCGCGAAATCGACGGGCAGCGCTGGTTGGGCGTATGGAGTGGCGGCGAATTCTTCCGCATCGGCCTCGAGCCTTAAACAAAAATCCCTGTGGGAGCGAGCCTGCTCGCGAAGACGATATGTCAGTAGATCTTAGGGCGACTGATACATCGCTTTCGCGAGCAGGCTCGCTCCCACATAGGATTTTAGAGTCACCTTGAAATCCCGATTGACTGTTAATCATATGATGATTAGCGTGAACACCCATCGCCAAGCGCTTTGAGGTCTTCATGTCCAGCAGCTTTCATGCATCAACAGTCGATTGGCTGGGCAGCTGGATTGCCGCTGGCCAGGTGAAACCGGGGCAGACGATCAAGGTCGAGGCCGATCTGGGCGAGCAACTCGGCGTCAGCCGCACGGTGATTCGCGAAGCGATAAAGACCCTCGTCGCCAAAGGCATGCTTGAGGTCGGGCCGAAAGTCGGCACCCGCGTGTTACCGGTGCGGCGCTGGAACCTGTTTGATCCGCAAGTCGTCGGCTGGCTGTCACGCAACGGTTTGCCGGAAAACTTTGTCGATGACCTGCTCGATCTGCGTCGCACCATCGAACCGATGGCCGTGCGCTGGGCCTGCGAGCGCGCCAGCCTGGAGCAGATTCACGCAGTGCAATTGGCCTACAACGCGCTGGAACGGGCGGTCGACAGCGGCATCGATTACAACCGCGCCGACCAGGTGTTCCACGAGTGCATTCTGGCGGCCAGCCATAACCAGTTCATTGAGCAAATGGTCCCGGCCCTCGGCGCTTTGCTCGCCGTGTCGTTTGAAGTCTCCGCCGCTGACCCCGATGAACTGCGTCGCACCTTGCCAATCCACAAGGACATGGCCGACGCCATCGCCGCCCGCGATGCGGCGCGCGGGGTGTGGGCCTGCATGACCCTGATCGACAATGCCGACCTGGCAATCAAGCGCTTTTACCCGCAGGTGATGGCCGACAAAAAAGCCAGCTGACAACACAAATCCCTACCATAAAAACCACAAGAACCAAGGAGTTGCCATGAGCTGGACCGCCGTAACCCAACACCGCGCCAGACTCGGAGAAGGCCCGTTCTGGGACGCCCCCACCCAGGCGCTGTACTGGGTCGATATCGCCGGCCAGCAGGCGCTGCGGCTGATCGGCAACAACGTGCAGATCTGGCAGATGCCCGAGCACGTTTCGGCGTTTATCCCGTGTGCCAGCGGCGATGCGCTGGTAACCCTGAGCAGCGGCGTCTATCGACTGGATCTCGACTCGCCAGGCCTCGAGCCACGCCTGACGCTGTTCTGTATCGCCGACCCGCAACCGGGCAATCGGCCCAATGAAGCGCGCTGCGATGGTCAGGGGCGATTGTGGCTCGGCACCATGCAGAACAACATCGGCGCCAACGGCGAAGACCTGCCGGTCGAGCGTCGTTCCGGTGGCCTGTTCCGCATTGATCCCGACCAGCGCGTCACACCGTTGCTGCGGGGCTTGGGGATTCCCAACACCTTGCTGTGGAGCGACGACGGCACCACGCTGCTGTTCGGCGACAGCCTGGACGGGGTGCTCAATCGCTATTTCATTCACACCGACGGCAATCTAGGCAGTCCTGAGGTCTGGTATGCCGCAAACGGGCAGGGTGGTCCTGACGGTTCGGCAATGGACGCCGAAGGCTACGTGTGGAACGCCCGCTGGGATGGCAGTTGTCTGCTGCGCCTGAGCCCGGAAGGCAAGGTCGAGCGCAAAATCGACCTGCCCGTCAGCCGACCGACCAGTTGCGTATTCGGCGGCGAAGACCTGAAAACCCTCTACATCACCAGCGCCCAGAGTCCGCACAACCATCCATTGGATGGCGCGCTGTTGTCGATGCGGGTCGATGTGCCGGGCAAACTCTGCACGCGCTTCGCTGGTTGAATCCCAAAATATGGGATGCAAAATTATATATTGAGATTATTCGGCGGTCGGGTTTATAGTCGGCTCCAGCAGTAACACGCACTCACACTTAAAAAGAACAAAACAGGTGAAGTGATGCAGCGAATCTCGATCGCACTCCCCAACGGAGTCAGCGTCTCGCAACGGCCCGGCGTCGCTCGCCGCGCCTGCCTGTTTCGTTTTCACAGTCTTCCAGACCGGACATCGTCAGATGCCCGGTTTTTTTGTGTCGACGAACAGGAGTCCTGATCCATGGCTGAACCTCTTTCCTTGCCGCCGGTGCCTGCGCCGCCGAAGGGTGAGCGTCTGAAAGACAAAGTGGTGCTGCTGACCGGCGCCGCTCAAGGCATCGGCGAAGCCATCGTCGCCACCTTCGCCTCACAGCAAGCCAGGCTGGTGATCAGCGACATTCAGGCAGAGAAGGTCGAGAAGGTTGCCGCCCAGTGGCGCGACAAGGGCTACGACGTTCAAGCGATCAAGGCCGACGTCTCGCGCCAGCAAGACCTGCATGCCATGGCCAGACTGGCGGTTGAGCGGCACGGGCGCATCGACGTGCTGGTCAACTGCGCCGGGGTCAACGTGTTCCGCGATCCGCTGCAAATGACCGAAGAAGACTGGCGTCGTTGCTTCGCCATCGATCTGGACGGCGCCTGGTACGGCTGCAAGGCCGTGTTGCCGCAGATGATCGAGCAGGGCGTCGGCAGCATCATCAACATCGCTTCGACCCATTCCTCCCACATCATTCCCGGTTGCTTCCCGTACCCGGTGGCCAAGCACGGCCTGCTCGGACTGACCCGGGCACTGGGCATCGAATACGCGGCGAAGGGCGTTCGGGTCAACGCTATCGCGCCGGGCTACATCGAGACGCAACTCAACGTCGATTACTGGAACGGCTTTGCCGATCCCCACGCCGAGCGTCAGCGCGCCTTCGATCTGCACCCGCCGAAACGTATCGGCCAGCCGATTGAAGTGGCGATGACCGCGGTGTTTCTGGCCAGTGATGAAGCGCCGTTCATCAACGCCTCGTGCATCACCATCGATGGTGGGCGCTCGGTGATGTACCACGACTGAATAGCTTGGGTTTCAGGCGGTGAACTCCGCTTGAAATCCAATCATCATACGATATGACTATTTTCAACAGGCTTTGCAGCAGTACGTGTCACGCCACCACACCTGTGGCGAGGGAGCTCGCTCCCGCTCGGCTGCGCAGCAGTCGTAAATTCGGGCTGCGCGGTGTGTTTGATTGACCGAGGTAACCGGTTTTAGGGCCGCTTCGCAGCCCAGCGGGAGTAAGCTCCCTCGCCACAAGCTGTTTAATTTGCTCAAGAAAAATAACAAGGAGTCAGCTTATGAAACGTCGTTTCGGGATTCGTACCCTGTGCAGTGCCGCGCTGGCGGTCACCGCGTTCAGTCTGAGCAGTACGCTGCTCGCTGCCGACGCCGTGAAAATCGGTTTTCTGGTCAAGCAGGCTGAAGAGCCATGGTTCCAGACCGAGTGGGCCTTCGCTGAAAAAGCCGCCAAGGACAAAGGCTTCGAACTGATCAAGATCGCCGTGCCGGACGGCGAGAAAACCCTCTCGGCCATCGACAGCCTCGCGGCCAACGGTGCCAAAGGCTTCGTGATCTGTCCGCCGGATGTCTCGCTCGGCCCGGCGATCATGGCCAAAGCCAAACTCAATGATCTGAAAGTGATCGCCGTGGACGACCGTTTCGTCGACGCCAGCGGCAAGTTCATGGAAGACGTGCCGTATCTCGGCATGGCCGCGTTCGAAGTCGGCCAGAAGCAGGGCAACGCGATGGTCGCCGAAGCGAAGAAACGCAACTGGGACTGGAAAGACACCTACGCGGTGGTCAACACCTATAACGAGCTCGACACCGGCAAGAAGCGCACCGACGGTTCGATGAAGGCGCTCGAAGACGCCGGCCTGCCGAAAGACCACATCCTGACCGCCGCGCTGAAAACCCTCGACGTGCCGGGCAGCATGGACGCCACCAACTCGGCGCTGGTCAAGCTGCCCAGCGCAGCGAAGAACCTGATCATCGGCGGCATGAACGACAACACCGTGCTCGGCGGCGTCCGCGCCACCGAAGCCGCCGGGTTCGCTGCGGCCAATGTGATTGGTATCGGCATCAATGGCACCGACGCCATCGGCGAGCTGAAAAAGCCCAACAGCGGTTTCTTCGGTTCGATGCTGCCAAGCCCGCACATCGAAGGCTACAAGACCGCCGAGATGATGTACGAGTGGGTGACCACCGGCAAAGAACCGCCGAAGTACACGGCGATGGATGACGTCACCCTGATCACCCGCGAGAACTTCAAGCAAGAGCTGGAAAAAATCGGCCTGTGGAACTGATGGCTGCTCGATCGGTGTGAAGAGGTGACTCAGATGCACGCGCAAGTACAGACACATGTAAACAGCAGCGGCGGCAGCCTGCGCTTCAACGGGATCGGCAAGACTTTTCCCGGGGTCAAGGCGCTGGACGCGATCAGCTTCGTCGCCCATCCGGGGCAGGTGCACGCCTTGATGGGCGAGAACGGCGCCGGCAAATCGACCCTGCTGAAAATCCTCGGCGGCGCCTACATCCCGAGCAGCGGCGAGTTGCAGATCGGCGAGCAGACCATGGCCTTCAAGTCGACCGCCGACAGCATCGGCAGCGGCGTCGCGGTGATTCACCAGGAGCTGCATCTGGTGCCGGAAATGAGCGTGGCCGAGAACCTGTTTCTCGGTCATCTGCCGGCCAGGCTCGGCCTGATCAATCGTGGCGTCCTGCGCCAGAATGCCCTGGCCTGCCTCAAGGGCCTTGCCGATGAGATCGACCCGCAGACCAAGGTCGGGCGCCTGTCGCTCGGCCAGCGGCAACTGGTGGAAATCGCCAAGGCGCTGTCCCGTGGCGCGCATGTGATCGCCTTCGATGAGCCGACCAGCAGCCTCTCGGCGCGCGAAATCGACCGTTTGATGGCGATCATCAGCCGCCTGCGCGATGAGGGCAAAGTGGTGCTCTACGTCTCGCATCGCATGGAAGAGGTGTTCCGCATTTGCGACGCGGTGACGGTGTTCAAGGATGGCCGTTACGTGCGCACCTTCGATGACATGAGCCAGTTGACCCACGATCAACTGGTGATCTGCATGGTCGGGCGCGACATTCAGGATATCTACGATTACCGCAGTCGCCCACGCGGCGCGGTGGCGTTGAAGGTCGACGGTTTGCTCGGCCCGGGCCTGCGCGAACCGGTGAGTTTCGAGGCGCACAAGGGCGAGATTCTCGGGCTGTTCGGCCTGGTCGGGGCCGGGCGCACCGAGCTGTTCCGGCTGCTCAGCGGGCTTGAGCGCAACACCGCCGGACGCCTGGAATTGCGCGGCCATGAACTGAAATTGCGCTCACCGCGCGACGCGATTGCCGCCGGGATTCTGCTATGCCCCGAGGACCGGAAAAAAGAAGGGATCATTCCGCTGGCCAGCGTTGCCGAGAACATCAACATCAGCGCGCGCGGCGCCAATGCCAGCCTCGGCTGCCTGCTGCGCGGGCTGTGGGAGAAGGGCAACGCCGACAAGCAGATCAAGGCGCTGAAAGTCAAAACCCCGCACGCTGGCCAGCAGATCAAATTCCTGTCCGGCGGCAATCAGCAGAAGGCCATTCTCGGTCGCTGGCTGTCGATGCCGATGAAGGTTCTGCTGCTCGACGAGCCGACTCGTGGCATCGACATCGGCGCCAAGGCCGAGATCTACCAGATCATCCATAACCTGGCCGCCGATGGCATTTCGGTGATCGTGGTGTCCAGCGACCTCATGGAGGTGATGGGCATTTCCGACCGCATTCTGGTGCTCTGCGAAGGCGCGCTGCGCGGCGAAGTCAGCCGCGACCAGGCCAATGAATCCAACTTGCTGCAACTGGCTTTGCCGCGCCATCGCGCTGACGGCGTGGCGAACTGAGAGGTGACTATGATGACCATCCAAAACAAGGCGCTGCCGACTCCCCGCAAACCACTGGACCTGCGGCGCTTCCTCGACGACTGGGTCATGCTGCTGGCGGCCATCGGCATCTTCGTCGCCTGCACGCTGCTGATCGACAACTTCCTTTCACCACTGAACATGCGCGGCCTGGGCCTGGCGATTTCCACCACCGGCATCGCCGCGTGCACCATGCTCTACTGCCTGGCGTCGGGGCACTTCGACTTGTCGGTAGGCTCGGTGATCGCTTGCGCCGGCGTGGTGGCGGCGGTGGTGATGCGCGACACCAACAGCGTATTCCTCGGCGTCAGCGCGGCGCTGGTGATGGGCCTGATGGTCGGGCTGATCAACGGCATCGTGATTGCCAAGTTGCGGGTCAACGCGTTGATCACCACGCTGGCGACCATGCAGATTGTTCGCGGCCTGGCCTACATTTTTGCCAACGGCAAAGCAGTGGGCGTGTCGCAGGAATCGTTCTTCGTCTTCGGCAACGGCCAATTGTTCGGCGTGCCGGTGCCGATCCTGATCACCATCGTCTGCTTCCTGTTCTTCGGCTGGCTGCTGAACTACACCACCTACGGGCGCAACACCATGGCCATCGGCGGCAACCAGGAAGCGGCTTTGCTCGCCGGGGTCAACGTTGACCGGACCAAGATCATCATTTTCGCCGTACACGGCGTGATCGGTGCACTGGCCGGGGTGATTCTGGCATCGCGCATGACCTCCGGGCAGCCAATGATTGGCCAGGGTTTCGAGCTGACCGTAATTTCGGCGTGTGTGCTCGGCGGCGTGTCGTTGAGCGGCGGGATCGGCATGATCCGGCATGTGATTGCCGGGGTGCTGATTCTGGCGATCATTGAAAATGCGATGAACCTGAAGAACATCGACACGTTTTATCAGTATGTGATTCGCGGTTCGATTCTGTTGCTGGCCGTGGTGATCGACCGCCTCAAACAACGCTGATTCCCGCTCAGCACGCGAACCTGTGGGAGCTGGCTTGCCAGCGATTTCGGTTGATCATTCAACATTAACTTTGAATGTTCCGCCGCCATCGCTGGCAAACCAGCTCCCACAGGTGGTTGCGCCGCGCCAGACCTTCCGTCATCTCTCCTAAAAATTCCTTGCTCGCTCGCGTCCGTTTCGGGTATCACTTTGTACATGATTAGACAGGTACGATTTGACAAGAAACAACGAGTGGTCGACGAGCTCGTCCGGCGTATCGAAAGCGGCCTCATGGAGGACGGCTTTCTGTTGCCCGGCGAGCATCAGTTGGCTCAGGAATTCAACGTCAGCCGTGGCACGTTGCGCGAGGCGCTGGCCGAACTGAAGCGGCGCAATTACATCGCCACGCAAAGCGGGGTCGGCTCCATTGTCACGTTCGACGGTGTAGCACTCGATCAGCGCAGCGGCTGGGCGCAGGCGCTGGCCGACAGCGGGGCGCTGATCAACACTGAAGTGCTGCGCCTGGAAGCCGTGACCCGGCCCGATCTGCTCTCGCGGTTCGGCACCGACCAATTCATCACCCTCGACCGCCGTCGCCGCTCCAACGACGGCGCTCTGGTGTCCCTCGAACGCTCATTGATGCCGGCCACCGGCGGCCTGGAAAGCCTGCCGCGGGTCGGTCTGATCGACAACTCGTTGACCATTACCCTCGCGGCCTACGGCTACATCGGCGAACGCGGCGATCAATGGATCGGCGCCGAACCGCTGAATGCCGAAGACGCTGAGCTGCTCGGACGCCCGGTGGGGACCGTGTTCCTCAAGGCCCTGCGCACCACTTACGACCGGCAGAACCGTTTCATGGAACAGGTCGAAAGCCTGCTCGACCCGGTGCATTTCCGCCTGCACCTGCAATTTGGAGAATCGAAATGACCACGCTCAACCGTGCCCTCGGTGCGTTTTATGGCCTGGCCCTCGGTGATGCGCTGGGCATGCCGACGCAATCGCTGAACCGCGAAACGATCAAGACCCGCTTCGGCCGGATCACCGATCTGCAGGATGCCGGTCCTCTGCAACCGATTGCCGCCAACATGCCCAAAGGCTCGATCACCGACGACACCGAACAGGCGATTCTGGTCGGTCAGTTGCTGCTCGAGGGCAAGGGCCGGATCGAGCCGGCCGTGCTCGCCCAACGGCTGATCGAGTGGGAAGCCGAGATGCAGGCCAAGGGTTCGCAGGACCTGCTCGGCCCGTCGACCAAGCGCGCCATTGAAATGATCCTCGCCGGCCACTCGCCGGAGGAGGCCGGGCGTTACGGCACGACCAACGGCGCGGCGATGCGCATCACCCCGGTGGGCATTGCGGCGGATGTCGCCGATCCACAGCGTTTTATTGCGGCGGTGGTGCAAGCTTGTCAGGTCACTCACAACACCACGCTGGGGATTTCCAGTGCGGCGGCGGTGGCGGCGGTGGTCTCGGCCGGGATCAACGGCATGGATCTGGGCGAGGCATTGAACCTCGGCCAGCAGATTGCGCAACAGGCCGAGGCACATGGGCACTGGGTGGCCGGCGGGCGCATTGCTTCGCGCATCAGTTGGGCGCGCAGCATCAGCGTCGATAGTGACAAGGCGCTGCTGGCGGATCTGCTGTACGACGTGATTGGCACGTCAGTGGCATCGCAGGAATCGGTGGTGGTCTCATTCGCCCTGGCGCAGCAAGTGGCGGTCGGCGAGATGAGTGCGTTCGAAGCGTTGTGCATGGCCGCCAGCCTGGGCGGTGACACCGACACCATCGCGGCGATTCTCGGCGCCATGCTCGGGGCCTGCCTGGGTCTTGAGAGCTGGCCGGCGCCGATGATCGCCACAGTCAAAGCGGTCAATCATCTGGAGCTTGAGCCCCTCGTGAAAGGACTCCTCACCTTACGCTGAGGACCCGTGTAGGAGCTGCCGAAGGCTGCGATCTTTTGATCTTCAGCAGTCTTCGGGCAGCCGCAAAATCAGGATCAAAAGATCGCAGCCTGCGGCAGCTCCTACAGGAGATGTGCGGGTTATTGAATTGCCCATAAACACAAGAATGGCAAACAGGAGCACTGTTCATGAGTTCATCAAACGTCGGGCAAAGCGCCGGGCAACTGGAAACCCGGGGTATCGAGCCGGTGCCGGAAGCCGAGTGCAACGGCCATCCGTTGCAACTGTTCTGGGTCTGGTTCGCCGCCAACATTTCCATTCTCGGACTGCCGCTGGGCGCTACGCTGGTGGCGTTTCGCGGGCTGGCGATCTGGCAGGCGATCATCGTCGCGATTGTCGGCGCAGCCGGTTCGTTTGCGGTGGTGGGGATCATCTCGATTGCCGGCCGCCGCGGCCGCGCGCCGAGCCTGACCCTGTCGCGGGCGATCTTCGGCGTGCGCGGTAACATCGGCCCGACCCTGGTCTCGCTGATGTCGCGTCTGGGCTGGGAAACGGTCAACACCACCACCGCGGCATTCGTGCTGCTGTCGCTGTGCTCGATCCTGTTCGGCTCGCCGGTGGAAGCGAAAAGCGCGCCCGTGCTGACGCTGATCTTCATCGCTATTTTCGTGTTGCTGACCCTGTCGGTTTCCGGTCTCGGTCACGCGACGTTGCTGGTGATCCAGAAGTGGGCGACCTACGTGTTCGGCGCGCTGAACATTCTGGTTGGCGGCTTCCTCTGCGCGACGATCGACTGGAGCGCGGTGTTCAACGCCACGCCAGCGCCGCTGAGCGCAATGATCATCGGCATCGGCACCATGGCCGCCGGCACCGGGATCGGCTGGGCCAACGCTGGCGCGGACATGTCGCGCTATCAGCACCGCAGCGTCAAGGCGGTGCGGCTGGTGGCATCGGCGGCGTTCGGTGCGGGGATTCCGCTGGTGCTGCTGATCACCCTCGGCGGCCTGCTGTCGGTGGGTAACAACGACCTGGCATCGGCGACTGACCCGATCGTGGCAATCCGCGACATGCTGCCAACGTGGATGGCCGTGCCGTACCTGATCACCGCATTCGGCGGACTGCTGCTGTCGAACAACCTCTCGGTGTACTCCGCCGGTTTGACCACGCTGACTTTGGGTCTCAAGGTCAAACGCGTCTACGCGGTGGTGGTGGACATCGTCGCGATCTTTGCCGGCTCGATCTACTTCATGCTGATTGCCGACAGCTTCTACGGCCCGTTCATCACCTTCATTTCCCTGCTGGCGGTGCCGATCACCGCGTGAGTCGGGATCTTCGTGGTCGACCTGATTCACCGGCATTACTACAGCCCCAACGACCTGCTTGATGTCAGCCCGAGCAGCGCCTATTGGTATCGCGGCGGCATCGAGTGGCGTGCGTTCGGCGCCTGGGCGATTGCCATCGTGCTCGGCTTCAGTTTCACCACCATCGGCACCACCGCCGAGAATGTCTGGTTCAAAGGCGTCCTGTCTGACTCGTGGCTGGGCCACAACGGTCTGGGCTGGATCGTGACCTTCGTGGTGGCCGGTGGCATTTATCTGGTTCTCGGCGGGGCGAAAGACCGCCGCGCCGCGCAAGTCGAGAATGCTCATGCCTAAGATGTTGCACACCGGCCAGGTCATCATCGACCTGGTCATGGCGGTGGATCAGTTGCCGCAAATCGGCGGCGATGTGCTGGCGCAGTCTGCGGCGTTCGAGGCCGGCGGCGGTTTCAACGTGATGGCCGCTGCCGTACGCAATGGTTTGCCGGTGGTTTATCTCGGTCGCCACGGCAGCGGGCGCTTCGGTGATCTGGCGCGTCAGGCGATGAACGCCGAAGGCATTCACATCGGTATCCAGACGCCTGCGCAACGCGATACCGGGATTTGCGTGGCGCTGACCGATGCGTCGGCCGAGCGCAGTTTCATTTCCTACATCGGCGCTGAAGGTGAGGTGACCTGGGAGGATTTGAACAGCGTGACCGCCGAGGCGGGCGATTACGTTTATGTGAGCGGCTACAGCCTGCTGCATGCCGGCAAGGCGCAGGCACTGCTGGACTGGACGCTGGCGCTGCCGGACGCGATCAACGTGGTGTTCGATCCGGGCCCGCTGGTGGAGTCGCCGGACTCGGCGTTGATGCGGGCGCTGCTGCCGCGCATTGATGTGTGGACCAGCAACAGCGTCGAAGCGTTGCGCTTTACCGGGGCGGCGGACATTGGCGCGGCACTGGACCGACTCGCTGAACATTTACCGCAAGACGTGCTGTTGGTAGTTCGCGACGGGCCGCAGGGGTGCTGGATTCAGCAGGCCGGTGAGCGGCGGCATGTGCCGGGGTTCGCCGTGAAAGCCGTGGACAGCAACGGTGCGGGGGATGCGCATGCCGGGGTGTTTGTCGCCGGGTTGGCGCAGGGCCTGGATGCGCATGAGGCGGCGCGGCGGGCGAATGCGGCAGCGGCTTTGGCGGTGACGCGATGGGGGCCGGCTACAGCGCCGGTGGCGGCTGAAGTGGATGTTTTTATCCGCGAGTCCTGCGGCGACTGAACTGACGCTTTCGCGAGCAGGCTCGCTCCCACAGGGAGATTTGCGTCGTTCACAGTTCCCTTTGTGGGAGCGAGCCTGCTCGCGAAGGGGCCATACGGCTCAGCACAAAAAATATGGATCAGCCCGCTTTGCGCAACGCCGCAATCAACTCATCCTTGCGCATCGAAGAACGCCCGGCGATATTCTTCGCCCGCGCCTCTTTCCTCAGACTGTCCACGGTCTGCGTCTCGCGCGAAGCCTTGCTGTCACGCGCATGTCCTTCACGACTGGCCACCGCTCGCCGCGATGATTCCTTGCGATCTTCGGACTTGGCACTCGCCGGTTTCCTGCGCCCGGAACCGCCAGCCTTTTCGCCACCGCCCGACTGTTTGTTGACCGTCGCCCAGGCGCGCGCTTCGGCTTCGTCCTTGGACAGGCCTTTATGCTCGTAGCTGTCTTCAATGTGCTGAGCCTTGCGCTTCTGCTCGGCGGTGTATTTGTCTTTGCTTCCACGAGGCATGGGATTTCTCCTTGCATCAGTAGATGGGTTTCATATGTAGGAGCTGCCGAAGGCTGCGATCTTTTGCTTTTAAAAAACAAGATCAAAAGATCGCAGCCAGCGGCAGCTCCTGCATGATCATGCGTTCACACAACCACTGCTTCTAGACATCCAGCTTGCGCGCCGCTTCGACGCCCGCGGCACTGAGCTTGATCGGCAGATTCAACGAGTGTTCGCCGGCCTCGTTGCAAGTCACATGACCATGGTGAATCAGTCCGCGATCCTGCAGGGCGGCGAGGGCACTGGCCACGACTTTCTCACCGCGATAGTTGTCCAGCACCTCTTTGCCCAGTCCGCTCGGATGGGCGTGCAGCAGGCGGGTGAGGACTTCTTTTTCCAGGTTTTTATCGACGTTCATGGTTACCTCTTCATGGATGTGAATAGGACGCTCGCGTCGGCGAACTACTGACCGCTGCCTTCGGAACCCGAGCCACCGGTAGTGGTTTTCGAGCCGATGCCGGGGCCGGCGTTATCGGGTGTGGCGGGGGAGTCGGGGGTGTTCATGCCACCCTGGCGACCGGGATCACTGCCCTGGGTGCGCGGATCGGTGCCGGTGGCGGGTGGCTGATTGATCAACGGAACGCCGGAGCCATCGGTGTTCATGCCCGGGGCACTGTTAATGGCGGGAGCGCGTGGTGACGGAACCGGATCAGTAGGACCGGTGCCTGCTGCGGTGGTAGAAGCGGCGAAAACCGCAGGACTCAGCAGGGCGGCGAAGACGAGGGCAGTCAACCTTGACGGGATCATAGGGCTTCTCCAGTGATTGAATTCCTTACCTTTCGTTGGTCTGCCCCTGGACTGGATTGGTGCCTGATGAACGACGAACGGTCGAGACACAGGTCATCAGTCGATGCCGATTTCTTCCTTGAACTGCTCCATGAAACCCTTCAGACGCTGATGGCGGATCTGCGCCAGACGCTGACCGGCGCCAGTCTGAAAACCGTCGGCAAGGTGCAGCAGTTTGGTCTGGAAGTGGTCGAGGCAGAAGCGTGTGTCATCGTAGTCGCGTGTCTTGGCTTCGGGGTCGCGTGGATCGTACAGCGCACTGCCCATGCGCCCGGCAACGTAGAAGGTACGGGCAACGCCGAGCATGCCCAGCGAATCGAGACGATCGGCGTCCTGGACCAGTTTTGCTTCGAGGGTGAGCGGGGTGATATTGGCGGAGAAACTGTGGGCTTCGATGGCGTGGCTGACGGCGGCGATTTTGCTGGCGGGCCAAGCCAGTTCAGCCAGCACGTTGGCCGCTTTGTCAGCGGCAAGGCGCGAGGCCTGCGAGCGCAGCGGCGAGTTCTTCTCGACAACTACGCAGTCGTGCAGCAGCACGGCGGCGAGCAACACTTCGAAGTCGCCACCTTCCTCGGCCTGCAAAGTGCGCACGGTGTGCCAGACCCGTTGCAAGTGAGCGAGGTCGTGGGCGCCGTCGTCGGAGGTCTCCAGAGCGTGGGGCAGCAACTCGGCGGCGAGTGAGGTGAGCGGGGCAAAAGCAGTGGCGTTCATGAACATCCTTGCAGACTTACCTGAATTTCGAAGCCCATGATACTTCTGTGGTGAGGGGATTTATCCCCGATGGAGTGCGAAGCACTCCCATTTTTCAAGGCTGCTGCGCACCCCATCGGGGATAAATCCCCTCACCGCAAGGTTCTGTACCAGGTATGGAATGTGACGAGCGCCGCCCACGGCTTTAGTATGGCGCTTTCCCTTTTCCGACAAGGCCCGTTCATGACGATCGAAATCCGCCCGGCGACCCCCAGCGATGCGCCGCAAATCCTCGCCTTCATCACCGAACTGGCAGATTTCGAAAAGGCCCGCCACGAAGTGATCGCCAGCGTCACCGATATCGAGCGCAGCCTGTTCAGCGAAGGCGCCACGGCCCATGGCCTGATCTGCCTGCGTGACGGTATGCCAATCGGTTTCGCGGTGTTCTTCTTCAGCTATTCGACGTGGCTCGGCAGCAACTGCCTGTACCTCGAAGACCTCTACATCACTCCCGAACAACGCGGCGGCGGTGCCGGTAAAACCCTGCTGCGGCATCTGGCGAAAATCGCCTGCGACAACGACTGCGGCCGCTTCGAATGGAGTGTGCTGGACTGGAACACCCCGGCCATCGAATTCTACAAATCCCTTGGTGCGCAGCCGCAGGAAGAGTGGGTGCGCTATCGCATGGATGGCAAGGTGTTGCGCGAGTTTGCCGAGGGGTAGTTGATCCCTCAGGAAAAGATCGCAGCCTTCGGCAGCTCCCTCCTACAGAAGATTGATCATCCTCTGCAGGAGCTGCCGAAGGCTGCGATCTTTTTTGGGTCAATCCCATAATATGGGAACTATATTTATATATTGAGATTTGTCTGCGCCAAGGTTTATAGTCCGTCGCACTCACTGCCAAAAACAAAACAGGTGATGCGATGCAAGCGCAATTGATCGCGCTCGATTGGGGGACGACCTCATTACGTGCTTACAAACTCGCAGCGGGCGCAGTGGTGCTGGAGCAGCGTGCGCTGTCGTTCGGGATCATGCAGTTACCGAAGACGCCGCGAGTCATCAACGGTGGTGAATGCACCGACGGTTTTGAACTGGCCTTCGAAGAGGCGTGTGGCGACTGGCTCGATGCGCAGCCGGATCTGCCGGTGATCGCCTGCGGCATGGTGGGCAGCGCTCAAGGCTGGCGCGAAGCGGCTTACTGCGAGACGCCGGCAAACGTCGCCAATCTCGGAAACTCCCTACAAACGCTGGTCAGTCTGCGCGGCACACGGGTGCATATCGTGCCGGGCGTGATCCAGCGCTCTCGTCTGCCCAATGTCATGCGCGGTGAAGAAACCCAAGTCCTCGGCGTGCTGCAGAACTTGCCGGTCGAGGCGGGCGGCGATCTGTTGATCGGTCTGCCGGGCAGCCATTCCAAGTGGGTGGAAGTGATCGACGGCTGCATCACGCATTTCGATACGTTCATGACCGGCGAAGTGTTTGCCGTGCTCAGTGAACACAGCATTCTCGGGCGTACCCAGCAACAGGGTGCAGCGTTCGACGGGCTGGCGTTTGACCGTGGCGTGCAAGTGGCGCTGTCGGCGGACGGCGAACTGGGTGTGCTCTCCACATTATTCAGTGCCCGCACCTTGGGCCTGACCGGCGAACTGGTCCCGACGGCGCAAGCGGATTACCTGTCCGGGCTGATGATCGGCCATGAACTGGTGGCGCTTGCCGCCGTGCAGCGGCGTCGGCGCCACAGCGTGCACCTGCCCGCAATCATCCTTATTGGCAACGCGCAACTCTGCGCCCGTTACGGCCGTGCGCTCGAGGCCTGCGGTTTCGCTCGCGTCACGCTGGCCGAGCAGGCCACCGAGCGTGGCCTGTGGCAACTGGCGCTGGCCGCCGGCCTGCTCGATTCCTCATCCCGTTAACCCTGACTGGAGGCCTGACATGCTCAAGCAAGCACTGGCACAAAACGGTCTGATCGCGATTCTGCGTGGCCTGCATCCGCAGGAAGCCGCCGCTGTCGGAGAAGTCCTGTATGCCGCCGGATTTCGCGTCATCGAAGTACCGCTCAATTCCCCGTCGCCGTATGAAAGTATCCGCATCCTGCGTCAGACCTTGCCCGCCGATTGCCTGATCGGTGCCGGTACGGTGTTGACCCCGGAGCAGGTCGAACTGGTGAAAGAGGCTGGCGGCCAGGTGATCGTCATGCCGCACAGCGATGCCAAGGTACTGCGAGCAGCGAAAGCGGCGGGGCTGTACCTGTCGCCGGGTGTCGCCACGCCGACCGAAGCCTTCGCGGCGCTGGAGGAGGGCGCGGACATTCTCAAGCTGTTCCCGGCCGAGCAGATGGGCCCGGCAGTGGTCAAGGCGTGGCTCGCGGTGTTGCCTTCCGGGACGGTGCTGGCGCCGGTCGGCGGGATCACCCCGGACAACATGCAAGCGTTCATTGACGCCGGCGTAAAAGGTTTCGGCCTCGGTTCCGGCCTGTTCAAACCGGGCATGACGGTTGAGCAAGTGGCGGCCAATGCCGAAGCCTACGTGGCCGCGTGGAAAGCCCTTCGCTGAGATTTATCCGGCGCTGCGTGCGCTGCATCTAACAAGAGAGACAAGCAGATGAAAATCACCAAACTCACCACCTTCATCGTCCCGCCGCGCTGGTGCTTCCTCAAGGTCGAAACCGATGAGGGCGTGACCGGTTGGGGCGAGCCTGTAGTCGAAGGCCGCGCCCACACCGTCGCGGCCGCGGTCGAGGAATTGTCCGACTACCTGATCGGCAAAGACCCACGCAACATCGAGGACATCTGGACCGTGCTGTACCGCGGCGGCTTCTACCGTGGCGGCGCAATCCATATGAGTGCGCTGGCCGGTATCGACCAGGCGCTGTGGGACATCAAGGGCAAGGCCCTTGGCGTGTCGGTCAGCGATCTGCTGGGCGGTCAGGTGCGCGACAAGATTCGTGTGTATTCGTGGATCGGTGGCGATCGTCCGGCCGACACCGCGCGTGCCGCCAAAGAGGCGGTAAGCCGTGGTTTTACGGCGGTGAAAATGAACGGCACCGAAGAGCTGCAGTTCCTCGATTCCTTCGAGAAAGTCGATCTGGCCCTGGCCAATGTCGCCGCCGTGCGCGATGCGGTCGGGCCGAACGTCGGCATCGGTGTCGACTTCCACGGTCGGGTCCACAAGCCGATGGCCAAGGTGCTGATGAAGGAGCTCGACCCGTACAAGCTGATGTTCATCGAAGAGCCGGTACTCAGCGAAAACTATGAGGCGCTGAAGGAGCTGGCGCCGTTGACCAGCACGCCGATTGCCCTCGGTGAGCGGCTGTTCTCGCGCTGGGACTTTAAACGGGTGTTGAGCGAAGGTTACGTCGACATCATCCAGCCGGATGCCTCCCACGCCGGCGGCATCACCGAAACCCGCAAGATCGCCAACATGGCCGAAGCCTACGATGTGGCGCTGGCGCTGCATTGCCCGCTGGGGCCGATTGCGCTGGCGGCGTGTCTGCAACTCGACGCGGCTTGTTACAACGCGTTTATCCAGGAACAGAGCCTGGGTATCCATTACAACGAGAGCAACGACTTGCTCGACTACGTGAAGGATCCGCGGGTGTTCGATTACGACCAAGGCTTCGTGAAGATTCCGAACGGGCCGGGGCTGGGTATCGAGATCAACGAGGAATACGTGATCGAGCGTGCCGCCGTCGGCCATCGCTGGCGCAATCCGATCTGGCGCCATGCCGATGGCAGTTTTGCCGAGTGGTGAGTCCCTGAATCACCTGTGTCCCCCTGTGGGAGCGAGCCTGCTCGCGAATGCTATGTCACATCCGACATCGATGTGACTGACCCGACGCTTTCGCGAGCAGGCTCGCTCCCACAGTGTTGATCTCCATGGATGGGAGATGGCGTCAATGACCTCAAATAATCATAAGAAGAGGCACCCCCATGCCAACGCAAACCCTCACCGGGCAGGCGTCTTTAGTCACGCCTAGCCGCAAGCGGTTTTTCATCATGGTGCTGCTGTTCATCACCGTGGTCATCAACTATCTCGACCGCAGCAACCTGTCGATTGCCGCGCCCGCGCTGACCAGCGAACTGGGCATCGATCCGGTTCACGTCGGGCTGATTTTCTCCGCATTCGGCTGGACTTACGCCGCCATGCAGATCCCCGGCGGCTGGCTGGTGGATCGGGTGCCGCC
Source organism: Pseudomonas sp. Y5-11 (assembly GCF_022368695.1). Lineage (NCBI taxonomy): Bacteria > Pseudomonadati > Pseudomonadota > Gammaproteobacteria > Pseudomonadales > Pseudomonadaceae > Pseudomonas > Pseudomonas sp. Y5-11. The sequence continues at coordinate 5,253,412 of NZ_CP058974.1, read as the reverse complement.
GCGGATCCTCTACAGTGTCGCGCTGCTGCTGTGGTCGCTGGCCACGGTGCTGCTCGGATTTGCCGCGAGTTTCATCGCGCTGTTCGTGCTGCGCATGGCGGTCGGCGCGCTGGAAGCGCCGGCCTATCCGATCAACAGCCGCGTGGTCACCACCTGGTTTCCCGAGCGCGAACGGGCCACGGCGATTGGTTTCTACACCTCCGGGCAGTTTGTCGGCCTGGCGTTTCTGACCCCGGTGCTGGCCTGGCTGCAACATGAATTCGGTTGGCACATGGTGTTTGTTGCGACCGGTGCGGCGGGCATCATCTGGGCGGCGGTCTGGTACGCGGTGTATCGCGAACCGCGAGATTTCAAGGGCGCCAACAACGCGGAGATCGACCTGATCCGCGAGGGTGGCGGACTGGTAGACATTCAAGCGCAAGCAACCAAGGCCTCGTTCAGCTGGACCGATCTCGGCATCGTCCTGAGCAAACGCAAATTGTGGGGCATCTACCTTGGCCAGTTCTGCCTGAACTCGACGCTGTGGTTCTTCCTGACGTGGTTTCCGACCTATCTGGTGAAATATCGCGGTATGGACTTCATCAAATCCGGCCTGTTGGCGTCGCTGCCGTTTCTTGCCGCGTTCATTGGCGTGCTGTGTTCGGGGTTCTTCTCCGACTTGTTGATTCGCCGTGGCTGCAGCGTGGGCTTTGCGCGCAAGTTGCCGATCATTGGCGGACTGCTGATTTCCACCTCGATCATCGGTGCCAATTTCGTTGAATCGACACCGCTGGTGATCGCCTTCCTGGCGCTGGCATTTTTCGGTAACGGGCTGGCCTCGATCACCTGGTCGCTGGTCTCGACCCTCGCTCCGGCGCGCTTGCTGGGGCTGACCGGCGGGGTGTTCAACTTCATCGGCAACCTGTCGGCAATTGCCACGCCGATTGTCATCGGTTTCCTCGCCAGCGGTGATTCGTTCGCCCCGGCGATTACTTACATCGCGGTTCTGGCGCTGATCGGTGCATTGTCCTACGTGCTGCTGGTGGGCAAGGTCGAGCGTATCGAGTTGTAGTCGTCTGCGTCGGGCGACCATAATGCCGCCCGTTCCCTCGCTCAACGGTAAAGGCTGGATATGCAGGAAGACGCCCCGGAAAAAACCAAGGACGCCGCACCCACCGGCACCCAGACGCTGCTTCGCGGCCTGGGTGTGGTGCACGCGGTGGCCAGTGGCGCCCGCGATCTGAAAGAGATTGCCCGGCTGATCGGCACCACGCGCAGCACCACCCATCGTCTGGCCAGTTGCCTGGTGGACGAGCGCTATTTGCGCGTAGTGCCGCAAATCGGCTATTTGCTGGGGCCGAAGCTGATCGAGCTGGGGTTTCAGGCGCGTGAAGAGTTGCCGCTGGTGAGTCTGGCCGGGCCGTATCTGGACGAGTTGTCGGCGCTGACCGGCGACACCGTGCACCTGGGCATTCGCGAAGGCGACGAGGTCTTGTACCTGCTGAAGAATCCGGGGCGCAACGGCCCGGAAATGCGCTCGCGTGTCGGCCACCGCATGCCGTTGGCGCGCACCGGGATCGGCAAGGCGTTGATGCTCGATGATGCGCCGCAGGATTGGCAGCGCCTGTACGACATCAGCCTGCCGGCGGGTGGGAAAAGTCAGTTCTGGCCGCAGCATCCCCAGCAATCGTGGGAACAGCTCGAGCAGCGCATGACCGAGTACGTGGCCGGCGGCTATGCCTTCGATCTGGAGGACAACGAACCGTCGATCCGCTGCGTGGCGGCGCCGATTCGCGATGCGAGCAAGCGCATTGTCGCGGCCATCAGCATCGCCAGCACCGTGCCGTACATGCCGCTGGAAAAAATGGCCGAGCTGATCCCCCTGATCAAAGGGGTCACAGCCCGGCTCTCGGCGGAGCTTGGCTTGAAGGTTTAAAGCTTCAAGGTCGCCATGTCGATCACGAAGCGGTACTTCACGTCACCGGCAATCATCCGCGCGTAAGCTTCGTTGATCTGGCGGATGTCGAGCATTTCGATGTCGCAGGTTATGTTGTGCTCGGCGCAGAAATCCAGCACTTCCTGGGTTTCGGCAATACCGCCGATCAACGAGCCGGCCAGGACGCGCCGGCCCAGCACCAGGTTGGCAGCGTGCACCGGCGGATTGATCGGTTCGATCAGGCCGACCAGAATGTGCACGCCATCAAAGCGCAGGGTTTGCAGGTACGGGTTGAGGTCGTGCTGCACCGGAATGGTGTCCAGCAGGAAGTCGAAACGGCCCGCAGCGGCGGCCATTTGCTCGGCATCGGTGGAGACGATCACATGATCGGCGCCCTGACGACGGCCTTCTTCGGCCTTGCTCGCCGAACGGGTGAACAGCGTGACTTCCGCACCCAACGCTTTGGCGAACTTGATGCCCATGTGACCGAGGCCGCCCATGCCGAGAATCCCGACCTTGTCGCCGGCCTTGACCCCGTAGTGCTTGAGCGGTGAGTAGGTGGTGATGCCGGCGCAGAGGATCGGCGCGGCGCTGGCCAGATCCAGTTTTTCCGGAATGCGCACCACGAAGTGCTCGCTGACCACGATGCTGTCCGAATAACCGCCCATGGTGTTGCTGCCGTCGACCCGGTCCGGGGTGGCGTAGGTCATGGTCGGGCCTTCGAGGCAGTATTGCTCGAGGTTCTGCTGGCAGGCGGCGCAGGTGCGGCAAGAGTCGACCATGCAGCCGACACCGACCAGGTCGCCGACTTTATGTTGAGTGACGTTGGCACCGATGGCGGTGACTTTGCCGACGATTTCGTGGCCGGGCATCAACGGATACACGGCGATGCCCCATTCGTTGCGCGCCTGGTGGATGTCGGAGTGGCAGACGCCGCAGTACAGGATCTCGATCGCCACGTCGTCGGCGCGCGGGCTGCGGCGTTCGAATTTCATCGGGGCGAGGGGAGTGGTGGCCGATTGAGCGGCATAACCGATAGCGGTGTACATGTGAAACCTCGCAGAAGCAGTGACAGGTGAGGTGGCGCATTTTGGGCGCCGACTGCCGCTGCGGCCATGACGATTCCTCCGGGTCTCATGCCTAATCCTCCGGCATGCAGGTCTGGGCAAGCGCAGTGGCAAAAGGATCTGCGATGATGCTTGCATGCCTTTTTCCGTGACTTTTTTGAAGACCCCTCCGATGCAGTTGACCCGCCACCTTGATGCCAATGCCACGCTGGTTTCGCTGATCGAGCCGCTGGCGCTTTGCGACGGTTACAGCCAGACCGGGTTACCCGGTGTGCAGGTGTTGCGCGCCAGTTGCGACGTCGCGCGTGGCCCGCACATTTATGAGCCGAGCCTGATGATCATCGCCCAAGGCAGCAAACTGGCGTTCCTCGGCCCGCGCACCATGGAATATGGTGCCGGGCACTACCTCATTCAGGCGCTGCCGGTGCCGTTCGAGTGCGAAACCTTTGCCCTGCCGGATGCGCCGTTGCTGGGTGTATCGGTGGCCATCGACCGGGTGTTGCTCGGCGAACTGGTGCTGGCCATGGGGCTGGCGCCGGGGCGGCACATTCCGGCGCAGACACCGGAGTCGATGACCTCGGTGGTGCTCGACGATGACATGCGCGGCTGTGTCGAACGCTTGCTGCGTTGCCTGCACGATCCGCTGGAACGGCAGATTCTCGGACCGGCGCGGGTCCGTGAATTGTTGTTCACTGCGTTGCGCGGGCCGCAGGCCGATGTGTTGCGCGCACTGGTCGAACAGCAGGGGCAGTTCGCCCGGGTCGCGGCGTCGATCAGCCATCTGCATGCGCATTACACCGAGCCGCTGAATGTCGAGACGTTGGCCAGTTGCGCGAACATGAGCGTTTCGTCCTTTCACGAGCACTTCAAGCGCAGCACGCTGTTGTCGCCGGTGCAGTATCTCAAGCGCCTGCGCCTGCTCAAGGCGCAGACCTTGCTGGTCGCTGAAGGCCTGGGCGTGGCGCAAGTGGCGCATCGGGTGGGGTATCAGAGCACGTCGCAGTTCAGTCGTGAGTACAAGCGCTACTTCGAGCGCAGTCCGGGCGAGGAGCGCGTGGCCTGAGAGTTTGCGTAACCCTGTGGGAGCTGGCTTGCCAGCGATGGCGGTGATCCACGCTGCCAAATGTCCACTGACACGGCCCCATCGCTGGCAAGCCAGCTCCCACAGGGGCTGATGTGATGCATTTAGTTGTGGGCAACAAAAAGGCCCCCGTTTCGGGAGCCTCGTTGTTCAGCGATGCGACTTACATGTTCGGGTAAGTCGGGCCGCCAGCGCCTTCCGGCGTGACCCAGGTGATGTTCTGCGAAGGGTCCTTGATGTCACAGGTCTTGCAGTGCACGCAGTTCTGGGCGTTGATCTGGAAGCGTTTTTCGCCGTCTTCCTTGGTGATCACTTCATATACACCGGCCGGGCAGTAGCGCTGTGCCGGTTCGTCGTACATCGGCAGGTTGCGGCTCAGCGGAATGCTTGGGTCGGTCAGCTTCAGGTGGCACGGCTGTTCTTCTTCGTGGTTGGTACCGGAGATGAACACCGAGCTCAGTTTGTCGAAGCTGAGTTTGCCGTCCGGCTTTGGATAGTCGATCTTCTTGCAGTCGGCCGCGAGCTTCAGGCAGGCGTAGTCCGGCTTGGTGTCGTGCAGGGTGAACGGCAGTTTGCCGCCGAAGATGTTCTGGTCCAGCCAGTTGAAACCACCGCCGACAATCGCGCCGAACTTGTGGATCGCCGGGCCGAAGTTACGGCTGGCGAACAGTTCGTCGTAGAGCCAGCTCTTCTTGAACGCGTCGACGTAGGAGGTCAGCTCTTCGGTGCCATCCTTTTCGGCGAACAGGGCGTCGGCCACCGATTCAGCAGCGAGCATGCCCGACTTCATCGCCGTGTGGCTGCCTTTGATCTTGGCGAAGTTCAGGGTGCCGAGGTCACAACCGATCAGCGCGCCGCCCTTGAAGACCATTTTCGGCAGCGAGTTCAGGCCACCTTTGCAGATCGCGCGGGCGCCGTAGCTGACGCGTTTGCCGCCTTCCAGGTACTGCGCCAGCACCGGGTGATGCTTGAGGCGCTGGAACTCGTCGAACGGCGACAGGTAAGTGTTGCTGTAAGACAGGTCAACGATCAGACCGACCACGACCTGGTTGTTTTCCAGGTGATAGAGGAACGAGCCGCCGGTGTTTTCGGTGCCCATGATGTCCAGCGGCCAACCGGCGGTGTGCACCACCAGGCCTGGCTGGTGTTTGGCCGGGTCGATTTCCCAGATTTCTTTCAGGCCGATGCCGTAGTGCTGGGCATCGGCATCGCTGTCGAGGTTGTAGCGCTTGATCAGTTGCTTGCCGATATGGCCACGGCAGCCTTCGGCGAACAGCGTGTACTTGCCACGCAGTTCCATACCCGGGGTGTACAGGCCTTCTTTCGGGTTGCCTTCGCGGTCGACGCCCAGATCACCGGTGATGATCCCGCGCACGATGCCGTTTTCGTCGATCAGCGCTTCCTGAGCGGCGAAGCCCGGGTAGATTTCCACGCCCAGGTTCTCGGCCTGCTGGGCCAGCCAGCGGCACAGGTTGCCCAGGGAAATAATGTAGTTGCCTTCGTTGTGCATGGTCTTGGGCACAAAGAAGTCAGGGATTTTCTGCGCGCTGTCGGCGTTTTTCAGCACGAAAATGTCATCGCGGGTGACCGGCGTGTTCAGCGGGGCGCCGAGTTCTTTCCAGTCCGGGAACAGTTCGTTCAGAGCGCGTGGTTCGAACACGGCACCGGACAGGATGTGTGCGCCGACTTCGGAGCCTTTTTCGACCACGCAGACGCTGATTTCCTTACCGGCTTCGGCGGCCTTCTGCTTCAGACGGCAGGCGGCGGACAGGCCAGCGGGGCCGGCACCGACGATGACCACGTCGAATTCCATGTATTCGCGTTCCACAGGCTATCTCCTACTCAAGGCTCAACAGTTTTTTTTCTAATTTGGAGGTTCGGTGTCGCATCCGTTATTGCCTTTACGTTAACGTCAAGGGTAATAATGGGCAAACCACCTTTCTCTCTAGGCGGCGCATTATATCTACACCACTCCGAGCGTCCAATACAAACGTTTGTTTGAATCGGCTCCAGCCCAGAGAAATCAAAGAAGCGCGGCTTATGAACGGCCATTTTGCCGTATTGACCGGAATAGGCGTTCCGGTCAAGATACGGGCGGTTTTGCGCTCGCCGTAGGCAGACTGGCGGTTTCAAGAGCACCTCTAAAGACAGGGCACAGGCAGTTCAAGGTGATGCGCAGCGCAAGTCCGGCGCGCAGTTTACACACCGTGCGATTCAATGACCCGTTGGTCACCACTGACGAACGGTCATCGCCCCCCGCCGGCGTTTTTAGAGGTGCCCTTGTGCCCGATGAGCATCAACCGCCAGGTTCGCCTAGGCGACTTTCTTTTCACCGGAGAGTAACGAGGAATCCATGAAGGTTCTTGTAGCTGTCAAACGCGTTGTGGATTACAACGTCAAGGTTCGCGTCAAGGCGGACAATTCCGGCGTAGACCTCGCCAACGTCAAGATGTCGATGAACCCGTTCTGCGAAATCGCAGTGGAAGAAGCCGTACGCCTGAAAGAGAAAGGTGTTGCGACTGAAATCGTCGTCGTCTCCATCGGCCCGTCCACCGCTCAGGAACAGCTGCGTACCGCACTGGCTCTGGGTGCCGACCGTGCCATCCTCGTCGAATCCGCTGAAGACCTGACTTCGCTGGCCGTGGCCAAGCTGCTCAAGGCTGTGGTCGACAAGGAACAGCCTCAGCTGGTGATCCTGGGCAAACAGGCGATCGACAGCGACAACAACCAGACCGGCCAGATGCTTGCTGCACTGAGCGGCTATGGTCAGGGCACATTCGCTTCGAAAGTCGAAGTCTCCGGCGACAGCGTTGCCGTGACCCGCGAAATCGACGGCGGCGCGCAGACCGTTTCCCTGAAACTGCCGGCCATCGTCACCACCGACCTGCGTTTGAACGAGCCGCGCTACGCGTCCCTGCCAAACATCATGAAAGCCAAGAAGAAGCCTCTCGAAGTGCTGACTCCGGACGCTTTGGGCGTTTCCACCGCCTCCACCAACAAGACCCTGAAAGTCGAAGCGCCGGCTGCACGCAGCGCGGGTATCAAGGTCAAGTCGGTGGCTGAACTGGTCGAGAAACTGAAAAACGAAGCGAAGGTAATCTAAAAATGACTATCTTGGTAATCGCTGAACACGACAACAAAGTGCTGGCCCCGGCCACGCTGAACACCGTGGCTGCCGCTGCCAAAATCGGCGGCGACATTCACGTACTGGTTGCAGGTCAGGGCGCTGGCGCCGTGGCCGAAGCCGCGGCGAAAATCGCAGGCGTGGGCAAAGTCCTGAACGCTGACAATGCCGCTTACGCACATCAATTGCCGGAAAACGTTGCGCCGCTGGTAGCAGAGCTGGGCGCTGGTTACAGCCACATCCTGGCTGCCGCCACGTCCAACGGTAAAAACATCCTGCCGCGCGTTGCCGCTGCACTGGATGTTGACCAGATCTCCGAGATCATCTCGGTAGAAAGCGCCGATACGTTCAAGCGTCCGATCTACGCCGGTAACGCCATCGCTACCGTGCAATCGACCGCTGCGATCAAAGTGATCACCGTGCGTGCCACCGGTTTCGACCCGGTTGCTGCTGAAGGCGGTTCGGCGGCTGTTGAGGCCGTTGCTGCTGCGCACGACGCCGGCACTTCCAGCTTCGTCAGCGAAGAACTGGCCAAGTCCGATCGTCCTGAGCTGACCGCTGCCAAGATCGTGGTTTCCGGCGGCCGCGGCATGCAGAACGGCGACAACTTCAAACACCTGTACGCCCTGGCCGACAAGCTGGGCGCCGCCGTCGGTGCTTCGCGCGCCGCGGTCGACGCAGGTTTCGTACCGAACGACATGCAGGTCGGTCAGACCGGCAAGATCGTTGCACCACAGTTGTACATCGCCGTCGGTATCTCCGGCGCGATCCAGCACCTGGCCGGCATGAAAGACTCCAAAGTGATCGTTGCGATCAACAAGGACGAAGAAGCGCCGATCTTCCAGGTGGCCGATTACGGTCTGGTGGCGGATCTGTTCGAAGCAGTCCCTGAGCTGGAGAAGCTGGTCTAATCCGGCGGCTTCACTTATAAAGAGCCCGGCCTTCTGGTCGGGCTTTTTTTTGTCTCGAATTTGAGTGGAGAGCGTTTGCCATGGATCTGCGCCGCAGGTTGTTATTGGGATTGATCCTGTTGCCGGGGATGGCTGCGGCTGCCGGCAAGTGCGAGCGCCTGGTCGTCACCGGTAGCCCGGACGCGCCGCCGTACCTGTGGCAGGACCCGCAGAACCCCAAATATTTGATCGGCGCCAGTGCCGACCTGTTGCAGCAAGTGGCCAAGGATCTGGGGATCAAGGTCGAGCTGCTCTACGCCGGCAAACGCGCGCAGGCCCTCGACGAAGTGCGCAGCGGGCGCATGGACATGCTGGCGGACACGCCGCTGATGTTCAATGAGCTGGAAAACCTCGACTACGTCTATCCGCCGTTGCTGGAAAACGACTACCTGGTGTGGACGCGCAAAGGCTCGACGCTGGCCTACAGCGAAGCAAAAGACCTGCACGGGCACGCTGGCGGGTTGTCGGAAAAGTCTCGAATGACCCAGGCTTTTGGCACTTTCGCCGAGCAGAATCTGACCCTGAGGCGGACGGCAAACATCACTCAGGCCTTTCAGAAACTTCTGCTGGGCGAAGTGGAATATGTACTCGCCGGGCGCTACTCGGGCATGGCTGCCGCGCAGGCATTGGGCATGGCCAATGATCTGCTGGCGTTCGAACAGCCGATCGACCGACCGGGATTGTTCCTCGCGGTTTCGCATAACTCGGCCTGCAACGATCCGTGGTTGCGCGGACAGCTCGCTAAAAAGATGACAGAATTGCCCGCGTCCGGACTGACCGAGGCCGCGCTGCAACGCAACATCGAGCGCTGGAAGGCGCAGCAGCAACAGCCGCAGCCACCTGTCAGTGCCCCAAAACAGTAGGGATTCTTAGTGAGTATTCGACCTCTTTTCGCGGCCATGGCCGTTCTGGCCCTGGCCGGCTGCGCCAACGATCCGGCACCCCATGAGCAAATGCGCCTGACCGAGCAGGCCATCACCCAGGCCAAGGCCGTCGGTGCGACCGCCGATGAAATGCCGGAAATGAAACTGGCCGAAGACAAGTTCAACCGGGCCAAGGGCAACATGACCGACGAGTCTTTCAAGAACGCCCGCATGCGCGCCGAACAGGCTGAGCTGGATGCGCGTCTGGCCGAAGCCAAAGTGCTGACGCAAAAGAGCGAAGAGCAACTCAACGTGCTCAACACCCGCATCATCCGTCTGCGCAAGCAACTGGGAGATGCCCAATGAGCCTCAAGTCCAAAATCCTCGGCGGGATGATTCTGGCCGGTTGCGCAAGCCTCTATGGCTGCGCCGGTCAACACGGCGAAGCCGCATTGCAACAGGCTGGCAGTGACTTTCAGAAGGTCAAGGAAGATTCCAATGTGCTGCGTATCGCGCCGAAGGATGTGATCCGCGCCGGTGAGTCGCTGGCCCGCGCCGATCGCTTGTCCACCTATTGGGGCAGTGGCGCGGACGTGGTGCATTACGCGTACTTGAGTCAGCGCTACAGCGAAATCGCTCGCGAACACACCAATCTGGTGCTCAACGAAGAGCGCGCGGCGAAGCTTGAACTGGAGCGTCAGCGTCTGCAGCTGGCCCTGCGCGAGTCCAAACTGCTGAGCGTACAGCAGCAGGGTAAATGGCTTGAAGAACAGATCGTGGCGTTGGCTACTACGCAGACTGATCGCGGCCTGGTGATGACCCTTGGTGATGTTCTGTTCGACACTGGCGAGGCGGAGCTGAAGAACTCGGCCAATCGGGTGGTGTTGAAGATTGTGCAGTTCCTGCAACTCAACCCGAAACGTGTGGTGCGTATCGAGGGTTACACCGACAGCACCGGTGGCAAACAGGAAAACCTCAAGCTGTCGCGTGATCGCGCGCAAGCAGTGGCCGATGTGTTGATGGACCTGGGGATTGAGGACAAGCGGATTCAGGTCGAAGGTTACGGTGACGAATACCCGGTGGACGCCAACGCTTCCGAGCGCGGTCGGGCACAGAACCGTCGGGTGGAAATTGTCTTCTCCGACGAAAAAGGCCAGCTTGGCGCCGCCCGCTGAGGGCTGCGTCTCTGGAAAGCCCGGCCTGTCATGCAGCGCCGGGCTTTTTTACGTCTGTCGATTGGCACGCAAATCCGTACAGTTGTGGCTGACACTGCACTGTACGGTCGACTATGGTGGCAACTGTCCCAGTACACTTCTAAACTGTTCCGGTATTGTTTCACACAAGAATAAAATGCCCGTGAAATCGAGTGCTGCGTCATGACCAACCTCTTGCTCTACCAACGTATTGCTCAACAATTGGCGGAAGACATCCGGCGCGGTGTCTATCAACCCGGAGAACGCGTGCCGTCGGTGCGCAAGATGAGTTCGCAGCTCAATGTCAGCCATGCGACGGTGTTGCAGGCGTATGCCAATCTCGAAGATCAAGGCCTGATCCGTGCACGGCCGCAGTCCGGCTACTACGTGCACCAGACCCCGGCACTGACGGCGCCGACCCCGGACATCGCCCGGGTCGAGCGCCCAGGCCTGGTCACCCGCGCCAGCATCATTCAGCAAGTATTGGTCGAGTCTCGGCGCGAGGGGGTTTTCCCGTTGGGCGCTGCGGTGCCGAGTGTCGATTACCTCCCGGTTCGCGCACTGCATCAGCAACTGGCCAAGGTCACCCGATTCCATAGCCCTCGCGCGTTCAGCTACATGTTCAGCCCCGGCTTCGAACCGTTGCGCCGGCAAGTGGCAATCCGCATGCGTGATGCTGGAGTGGTGGTCGATCCGTCGGAAGTGGTCATTACCCACGGTTGTGTCGATGCGCTGCAGATGTCGCTGCGGGTGCTGACCCGTCCGGGAGATCTGATCGCTGCCGAATCGCCGACCTATTACGGCCTGCTGCAACTGGCCGATCTGTTGGGCCTGAAAGTGATCGAAATCCCCAGCGATCCGGCCACCGGCATGAGCCTCGAAGCCTTGCAACTGGCGGCCAACCAATGGTCGATCAAGGCTTTGGTACTGACCACGCGCCTGAGCAATCCGTTGGGCGGCACCATGCCGGAAGAACGGCAGAAACAGCTGCTGCGTCTGGCCTCGGACTTCGATATCCAGATCGTCGAAGACGATATCTATGGGGAGTTGATGTTCGAACAGGGCCGCACCAAAGCCCTCAAGGCTTACGATCGACTGGATCGGGTGATTTACTGCTCGAGCTTTTCCAAAACATTGTCGCCGGGCGTGCGCGTCGGCTGGATGATTGCCGGCAAGTATCAGCAGGAAATCCAGCGTCTGCAGACCTTCACCACGCATTCGGCGTGCAGCGTGACGCAGATGGCGATTGCCGCTTATCTGGAAAATGGCGGCTATGACCGGCATTTACGGTACATCCGCCAGGAATACCGGAAAAATCTCAGCGCGTTCCAGTTGGCGGTGCAGCAGTACTTTCCCGAAGGTACACAGATGACCCGGCCCACGGGCGGTTTCATCCTCTGGGTGAGTCTGCCGGGCAGGGTCAATACCCAGGAATTGCATGTCCGCGCACTGCAGCAGGGCATCAGTATTGCACCGGGGCTGATCTTCAGTAATACCGAGCAGTTCAATCACTGCATCCGCCTGAACTGCGGCACACCGTGGAATCGCGAGGCGGAAAGGGCGCTGATGACCCTCGGTCTGCTGGCGACTCAACTGTGTCAGGAAACGGCTGGCGGTTTCTGAACGAGCGGCGCGTCGTGCTTGTCTTGTGGCGCTCAACAGGCGAGCATATGGCCCTCTGCCGTTAGTGTTGTAGGGTTCATGAAAGCGATTTTGCCTGCTGCCTGGATTTTGCTTGGTGTGTTGATGATGGGCCATGCGCCCGGTGTCATGGCAGCTGCCGTTCAGGAAAAGCCCGCAACGTCCGCGCCGGCAGGCAAACCGGCGGCGAGCAAAAAAGCCGTTGCAGATAACAAAGCTGCGGCTAAAAAAGCCCCACAGAAGAAAGCCGCCGCGGTGAAGAAACGGCCCCCGGTCGCCTCCAAGTCGAAACCGGCCAGCGAAGTGGCGAAAACCCGACTGCCACCGGCCAAGCTTGACCTGAGCTTGCCCAAGGATATGGTTCAGCAGCTTAAACCTGCCGGTACTGTACCGATGCCCAAGCACGACGCAATCCTGCCGCAGATGTTTGGCGAGAAGAACAGTGGCTTTCAGCTCAACGGCCGCCTGCTCAGCAACGAAATGCAGTTGCAGCTGCGCAATGAGGAGCGCCGTGAAGTCGAAGGCGCAGCACTGGATTTCGAGTTCAAGCAATAAATTCAATCGATCCGTGACCCGCGGACCAGACGCTTTGTCGGAGACTGGTCAGTCACATTCAGTTATCGGTAAAAACCCCGGTACAGGGAATTTGAAACAACCGTTTTAGCGGTTACTCTGTCCGCGTCTCTTTAACACATTGCCCGTTGCGAGGACTTGCTCGTCATGAAATGCCGTGAAGGCTGTGGCGCTTGCTGTATTGCCCCCTCCATCAGTTCTGCCATTCCGGGCATGCCCAACGGCAAGCCTGCCGGCGAACGTTGCGTGCAGCTCTCGGTCGAAAACCTGTGCAGCATTTTCGGCCAGCCGGAGCGTCCGGCGGTTTGTTCAGGATTTGCCGCCGATGTCGAAGTCTGTGGCAGCAGCTCCGAGGAAGCGATCAAACTGATCGGCTGGTGGGAGCAGATGACGGCGGCGTGATGTGTCAAACGAACGGAACTTCAACAATAAGGAATAAGACTATGGGTTCGCTGCATCGTATCGCTGTGTTGTGTGGTTTGACCGCTGTACTGGCTACTTCGTTGGCTCAGGCTGAGGACTGGAAAGTCGCCAAGGAGCAGGACGGGATCAAGGTCTCACTGGCTCAAGTGCCGGGCTCGGATTACAAGTCCTACCAGGGCGTGACCCTGATGAAGACCACCGTGGCCAAACTGCGTGCCTTGCAGGACGACGTGGCTGGCGCCTGCACCTGGATTCACGAGTGCAAAGCCCAGAAGCTGCTCAAGCACGAGGGCGATCAGAGCTGGACCTACACCCAGTTCAATACGCCGTGGCCAGTGACCCCACGTGATTCGGTGTTGCACATCACCACCGTTGAGGGCGCCGATGGCAGCCTGACCCGCAACCTCGAAGGCGTGCCGAAGTACATTCCCGAAGAGAAAGGCTTTGTCCGTGTCGCTCAGGTCAAAGGGTTCTGGAAGTTCGTACCCAAAGGTGATCAAGTCGAAGTGACCTATCAGGTGCACACTGAGCCCGGCGGCAGCGTACCGAGCATGATTGCCAACAAGTTCGTGGTCGACGCTCCCTTCAATACCCTTAAAGCCCTGAAAGAACGCGCCGAGAAGTAATTTTTCGCGCTGACAGCAAAACGCCCCGATCGACTCGGGGCGTTTTTGTTTTGTCGTTATATTGTGTTTCCAGATATGCGCTGCACGAAATTTTCACAAAGCGTTCCTGACAATTCGCCCGCGCAATGCGTGCTGTCTGCGAACGATTGCCTTTATGAAAGAGTCGGGCAGCGGGGCACTAATCAATGGCAATGCTGCCGGTGATCGTGCAACATTTGCGCACCGCGCACGCCCCGGGGTCTGGAATGGCCAATAGAGGGCATCGCGCCGCTGTATTTTGCAACTTCAACTTCCAATGGGTCCTAAAACGACATGGCAAACCCGGACGCCCTGAATCAGCAGCGATCTTCAACTCGCCTGCTGCAACCGACCGTCAAATCGCATCTGGCCTACACCCTGTTGTGTGCCCTGGTCATGATGGTGATGTTTTCCGTGCTGCGCCTCGCGCTGCTGGTCTACAACCGCGAGATGATCCTCGATACCCCGGCTTCGACCTTCCTCGAAGCTTTCGCCAACGGCTTGCGTTTCGACCTGCGCCTGGTGGTCTACGTCTGCGTTCCGCTGCTGCTGGCACTGTTCAGTGCGCGGGCGATGGCTGCGCGCGGGTTCTTCCGTCTGTGGCTGACCGTGGCGTCCAGCATCGCGTTGTTCCTCGGCCTGATGGAGATGGACTTCTACCGTGAGTTCCACCAGCGCCTCAATGGCCTGGTGTTCCAGTACGTGAAAGAAGACCCGAAAACCGTGATGAGCATGCTCTGGTACGGTTTCCCGGTGGTGCGCTACCTGCTGGCGTGGGTGATCGGCACCGTGATCCTGACCCTGGCCTTCAAGGGCGCCGATCGTGCAACCCGTCCGCGCGGCCCGTTCAGCGGCGGCAACGTCGGCACCCGCCAGGTGGCGCCGTGGTACACCCGTCTGGCGGTGTTCGTGGTCTGCCTGCTGATCTGCGTCGTGGCCGCCCGTGGCACCCTGCGTCAGGGCCCGCCGCTGCGCTGGGGTGACGTGTACACCACCGAATCGAATTTCGCCAACCAGCTCGGCCTCAACGGTACGCTGTCGCTGATCGCCGCCGCCAAGGACCGCATGGGCGAGGATCGCAACAACATCTGGAAAGCCACCCTGCCGCAGGAACAGGCGCAGAAAGTGGTGCGCGAGATGCTGGTGATGCCGGACGACAAACTGGTCGATGCCGACATTGCGGCGGTGCGTCGTGACTACACGCCACCGGCCGACAAGACCCTGCCGATCAAGAATGTGGTCGTGATCCTGATGGAAAGCATGGCCGGTCACTCGGTGGGCGCTCTGGGCGCGCCGGGCAACATCACGCCGTACCTCGACAAACTGTCGAAGGAAGGCCTGCTGTTCGACCGTTTCTTCTCCAACGGCACCCATACCCACCAGGGCATGTTTGCGACCATGGCGTGCTTCCCGAACCTGCCGGGTTTCGAATACCTGATGCAGACCCCGGAAGGCAGCCACAAGCTCTCCGGCCTGCCGCAGCTGCTCAGTGCGCGCAAGTATGACGACGTGTATGTCTACAACGGCGACTTCGCCTGGGACAACCAGTCGGGCTTCTTCAGCAATCAGGGCATGACCAACTTCGTGGGTCGTAACGACTTCGTCAACCCGGTGTTCTCCGATCCGACCTGGGGCGTGTCCGACCAGGACATGTTCGACCGTGGCCTGGTGGAGCTTAAGGCGCGGGAGAATGGCAAACCGTTCTATGCGCTGCTGCAAACCCTGTCCAACCACACGCCGTACGCCTTGCCAACGCCTTTGCCGGTGGAGCGCGTGACCGATCGCGGCACGCTCAACGAACACCTGACGGCCATGCGTTATTCCGACTGGGCATTGGGCCAGTTCTTCGAGAAGGCGCGCAAAGAGCCTTACTTCAAGGAAACCCTGTTCGTCATCGTCGGCGACCACGGTTTCGGCAACGAGCGTCAGATCACCGAAATGGACCTGGGCCGCTTCAACGTGCCGATGCTGATGATTGCGCCGGGCATTCAGGAGAAGTTCGGTACCCGTGACCATACCGTGGGCACGCAGATCGACATCGTGCCGACCATCATGGGTCGTCTGGGTGGCGAAGTGCGTCACCAGTGCTGGGGCCGCGACCTGCTCAACCTGCCGGCCGGCGACACCGGTTTCGGTGTGATCAAGCCGTCGGGCAGCGAGCAGACCACTGCCATCGTAACCGCTGACCAGATCCTGGTCTTGCCGAAGGAGAAAGAAATGGCGCCGAAGATCTACCAGTACCAACTGGGCGCGAACCCTTCTGCGGAGATCATTCCGGACGCACCGCGTACCGCCGAACTGAAACTCAAGCTTGAAGCGTTCCTGCAAACGGCGACCAAGAGCCTGATGGACAACACGGCCGGTGTGATCAACGGCAAGCCGGACTGATAAAACCGCTGCATAAAAAAGAGGCCCCTGAGGGCCTCTTTTTTTTGTCTTGGGGTTTTATATCCTGCCAAGTAACAGCAAGACCAACAGCACCACCAACACCACGCCAATAATGCCCGAAGGGCCATAACCCCAACTTCTGGAGTGCGGGAAGACCGGCAGACCACCGATCAGCAACAGGATCAGGATAATGATAAGAATTGTGCCCATGTCGATTTCCTTGTTTATAGCGTTCGAGAAGTCTTGGTATTCAAGGGCGACTGGAGGCTAACTAATTCCAGACGGCTTACAAATTCCGACCGGTGCGTATGAAAGAAAATTCAATGTTTTTTTAATGTATTTGGATGACTCGTTTATTTCCTTTGAAGCGCGAGATCAAAAGATCGCAGCCTTCGGCAGCGCCTACAGGGAACTGATGCAGGAGCTGCCAAAGGCTGCGATCTTTTGATCCTGTATTCAGCATTCTGATGGAGCGTGGGTGGCCAGTGTTCCTTCGCTACACTCCGCGCATCTCCTACAGAACAACAAGGCTGTCTGCTATGCAAAATCGCATGATGATCACGGGTGCGGGCTCAGGTTTAGGTCGCGAACTTGCACTGCGCTGGGCGCGTGAAGGCTGGCAGCTGGCCTTGTCCGACGTCAGCGAGCCTGGTCTGCAGGAAACCCTGAAGCGGGTGCGCGAGGCCGGTGGCGACGGGTTCGTCCAGCGCTGCGATGTGCGTGATTACAGCCAGCTCACCGCGTTTGCCCAGGCCTGCGAAGAGAAGCTCGGCGGCATCGACATCATCGTCAACAACGCCGGTGTGGCGTCCGGCGGGTTCTTCAGCGAACTGTCGCTGGAAGACTGGGACTGGCAGATCGCGATCAACCTGATGGGCGTGGTCAAAGGCTGCAAGGCCTTCCTGCCGCTGCTGGAACAGAGCAAAGGCAAGATCATCAACATTGCTTCGATGGCGGCATTGATGCAGGGCCCGGCGATGAGCAATTACAACGTGGCCAAGGCCGGTGTGGTGGCGCTGTCAGAAAGTTTGCTGGTGGAACTGGCGCAGCAGGAAGTCGGGGTGCATGTGGTCTGCCCGTCGTTCTTCCAGACCAACTTGCTCGACTCGTTCCGTGGCCCGACGCCAGCCATGAAAGCGCAGGTTGGCAAGTTGCTGGAAAGTTCGCCGATCAGCGCGGCCGACATCGCCGACTACATTTATCAGCAAGTGGCCGCCGGCGAGTTCATGATCCTGCCGCACGAGCAGGGACGCATGGCCTGGGCGATCAAGCAGAAGAATCCGCAACTGATCTACAACGAAATGACCACCATGGCCGATAAAATGCGCGCCAAGGCCAAACAAACCAACGGCTGAACTTGCCCCATGGGTGTCGCGTCGCTAGGGTGGCCGCAATGGTCACCCTGTCGAGACGCATCAATGCTCAATTACCTGTGGTTCTTCCTCGCGGCGCTGTTTGAAATCGCCGGTTGTTTCGCCTTTTTCATGTGGTTGCGCCAGGGCAAAAGTGCCTTGTGGGTGATCCCGGCGCTGCTCAGCCTGACGCTGTTCGCCCTGTTGCTGACCCGTGTCGAAGCGGCTTACGCCGGTCGCGCCTATGCCGCCTATGGCGGGATCTACATCGTCGCGTCGATTGGCTGGCTGGCAGTGGTTGAACGGGTGCGTCCCTTGGGTTCGGACTGGATCGGCGTGGCGCTGTGCGTGATCGGCGCCAGCGTGATCCTGTTCGGGCCGCGGTTTAGCGCCGCGTGAGGCGAGACTGTTTAGCGATTTGCAGGAAACGTCTGACGGGCGCAGCGCTTGCGGGTGTAGGGCAAGACTGAATTGCTCGCCGCGCATTGTAGAGCGGGCGTGCACCGCGCATCTTCAGGGCTGGTTAACCCTTGAAGGACGAACTCCATGCTTGTACTCAGCCGTGTTGTGGGCGAGTTGATTTCCATCGGTGACGACATCTCCCTGCGGGTGTTGTCCGTCAACGGCTCCAGTGTGCGCTTTGGTGTCGAAGCGCCGCAGAAGATCAATGTGCACCGTTCGGAGGTCTACGAGCGAATTCAGCGCAAACAGGCTACCGAGAAGGTCCGCTAGTCGAACAGGTGCTTGGGCACGTCGTGTTTGAGCATCAGTTGGCATTGTTCGCTTTCCGGGTCGAAGACGATCAGCGCCTGGCCTTTGGTCAACGCCTGGCGTACGCGCAGCACGCGGGTTTCCAGCGGCGTGTCATCACCGTTGTCGGTGCCATCGCGAGTGACAAAGTCCTCGATCAGGCGGGTGAGGGTGTCGACTTCTAGAGCGTCGTAGGGAATCAGCATGGGCACCTCGGTTCAATCAATGGCGGGATGCTACGGCGATTGGTGGCTGGCTGCCAGTTTTGTGTGGGCAGTATCGGCCCTATCGCTGGCAAGCCAGCTCCCACAGGGTTTGATGGTGTACACAAACAACTGATCCACCCCGAAAACTGTGGGAGCTGGCTTGCCAGCGATGGGGCCGGTCCAGCCACCACGGAAGCCCGGATCAGCTGTCGGAGCGCTGCCCCACCAGACTGTCCACCGAAGGCACTCGCGTATCGCTCTCCATCTGCGTGTCGTGCTCGATCTGGTGACTGAAGCGATCCAGCGAAGCATTGGCCGGCGCGGCATCGCTGGCAAATACCGGCGGACTCAGAATGTACGCTCCAAGCAAACGACTGAGCGCCGCCAGACTGTCGATGTGCGTGCGCTCGTAGCCATGGGTTGCATCACAACCGAAGGCGAGCAGGGCCGTGCGAATGTCGTGCCCGGCGGTCACCGCCGAATGCGCGTCGCTGAAGTAATAGCGGAACAGGTCGCGCCTTACCGGCAGTTCGTTTTCGCTGGCCAGCCGCAGCAAATGCCGCGACAGGTGATAGTCGTAAGGGCCACCGGAATCCTGCATCGCTACGCTCACCGCGTGCTCACTGGAATGCTGGCCCGGCGCGACCGGTGCAATGTCGATGCCGACGAATTCGCTGACATCCCACGGCAAGGCTGCTGCCGCGCCGCTGCCGGTTTCTTCGGTGATGGTGAACAGCGGATGACAGTCGATCATCAATTCCTGACCGCTGTCGACGATGGCTTTGAGCGCGGCGAGCAGCGCGGCGACACCCGCCTTGTCGTCGAGGTGACGGGCGCTGATGTGGCCGCTGTCGGTGAACTCCGGCAACGGGTCGAACGCCACCACGTCGCCGACACTGATGCCCAGTGAGTCGCAATCGGCCTTGGTTGCGCAGTAGGCATCCAGACGCAGTTCGACGTGATCCCAACTGATCGGCATTTCGTCCACGGCGGTGTTGAACGCGTGCCCGGAGGCCATCAATGGCAACACGCTGCCGCGAATCACACCGTTGTCGGTGAACAGGCTGACCCGGCTGCCTTCGGCAAACCGACTCGACCAGCAACCGACCGGGGCCAGGGTCAGGCGACCGTTGTCTTTCACGGCGCGCACGGCGGCGCCAATGGTGTCGAGGTGCGCGGAAACGGCGCGGTCGGGGCTGTTTTTCTTGCCCTTGAGCGTGGCGCGAATGGTGCCGCGACGGGTCATTTCGAAAGGGATACCGAGTTCTTCCAGACGCTCGGCGACGTAGCGCACGATGGTGTCGGTGAAGCCCGTGGGGCTGGGGATGGCGAGCATTTCCAGCAGGACTTTTTGCAGGTAGTTCAGATCCGGTTCGGGAATTTGTGTGGTCATGGAAACTCCTGATGAGTTGAGGCGCATCGATGGTTTCGATGAGGAAGATTTGTGGCGCCTGATTCGGCCCCTTCGCGAGCAGGCTCGCTCCCACATGTGGATGCGTTCCCCTGTGGGAGCGAGCTTGCTCGCGAAGACATCAGCCAAGACAAAGCAGAATCAAGAAACAGCCGGCTGACTGTGCGGAAACAACAAATCGACAAACCGCTCCGCCGTCGGCTGCGGCTCGTGATTGGCCAGGCCAGCGCGTTCGTTGGCTTCGATAAACACGTACTCCGCTTGATCCGCCGCCGGCACCATCAAGTCGAGGCCGACCATTGGAATATCCAGCGCCCGCGCTGCACGAACGGCGGCATCGACCAGAGTCGGGTGCAGAATCGCCGTGACGTCTTCCAGCGTGCCGCCGGTGTGCAGATTGGCGGTGCGGCGCACAAACAGGTGTTCGCCTGCCGGCAAGACAGTGCTGTAGTCATAACCGGCCGCATGCAGAGTGCGCTGGGTTTCGTGATCCAGCGGGATCTTGCTTTCGCCCCCGGTCGCGGCTTGCCTGCGTCGACTCTGCGCCTCAATCAGCGCACCGATCGAATGATGGCCGTCACCGACCACCTCGGCGGGACGACGAATCGCTGCCGCCACCACTTCAAAACCGATCACCAGAATCCGCAGGTCGAGGCCTTCGTGGAAGCTTTCGAGCAGTACGCGGCTGTCAAAACGCTTGGCGGCTTCGATGGCCTGCTGCACCTCTTCGATGCTTTGCAAATCCACCGCCACACCCTGGCCCTGTTCACCGTCGAGCGGCTTGACCACCACCCGCTGATGCTCATCGAGAAACGCCAGATTGTCGTCGGCGTTGCCTGCCAATTGCTGCGAGGGCAGCTTCAGTCCGGCGCCTTTCAACACTTTGTGGGTCAGGCTCTTGTCTTGGCACAAACTCATGCTGATCGCGCTGGTCAAGTCGCTCAACGATTCGCGGCAACGCACCCGACGCCCGCCATGGCTGAGGGTGAACAGCCCGGCTTCGGCGTCGTCCACCTGCACGTCGATGCCGCGCCGATGCGCTTCCTCGACGATGATCCGCGCATAAGGGTTGAAATTGGCTTCCGGCCCGGGCCCGAGG
This sequence comes from Pseudomonas sp. Y5-11, assembly GCF_022368695.1. Taxonomy (NCBI): domain Bacteria; kingdom Pseudomonadati; phylum Pseudomonadota; class Gammaproteobacteria; order Pseudomonadales; family Pseudomonadaceae; genus Pseudomonas; species Pseudomonas sp. Y5-11. The sequence continues at coordinate 5,232,732 of NZ_CP058974.1, read as the reverse complement.
AACAGCGTCTGGTTAATGCCGTTCTTGCGTTTGATGGCGAAGGTCGAGAGGTTGCGAAAGCCGAGTTTGGCGTAGAGATTCTTGGCCTGACGGTTGTCGTGCAGCACCGACAGGTCGAGATAACTCAGGCCACGACTCATGAAGTGTTCGATCAAGTGCCGCACCAGCACTTCGCCGACGCCGGGCCGCGAACACTGTGGATCCACCGCCAGGCACCACAGGCTGCTGCCGTGTTCCGGATCGTTGAAGGCTTTCTGGTGATTGAGGCCCATGACGCTGCCGATCACCGCGCCGCTGTCTTCATCTTCGGCGAGCCAGTACACCGGGCCGCCCTGATGATGCGGAGTCAGGCGCGTGGCATCGATCGGCAGCATGCCGCGTGCCTGATACAGCAGATTGATTGCCTGCCAGTCCGCTTCGCTCTGCGCGCGGCGAATGCGGAAGCCGCGAAACACGCGGGTGGCCTGGCGGTAATCGCTGAACCACAGGCGCAGGGTATCGGACGGGTCGAGAAACAGTTGCGTCGGTTCGAGCCCGAGAATCTGTTGCGGTGCGGCAACGTACAGAGCGATATCGCGTTCGCCGGGCTGCTCGTTGAGCAGTTCCTGGGCCAGTGTCGCCGGATCAGGAAAGGTGTGACCGATCAGCAGCCGGCCCCAACCGCAATGCACGGCAATGGGGTCGGCGCCGAGTTCGCTGCCGTCTTCGGCCAGACGCGCCTGCAAGCGTTCATACGACGGTGTCTGGCCGCGCAACAGGCGTTGATTGATAGCCGTGGCGTGAGGTTTCATCAATCAGATTCCTTGTTCACTGAGCCACAGGTTCAGGGCCGCCAGTTGCCACAGTTTCGAGCCGCGCAACGGCGTCAGTTGGCCTTGCGGATCCGTCAGCAATTTGTCGAGCATGGCCGGGTTGAACAGGCCACGATCCTGGCTCGGATCCAGCAGCAGTTCACGCACCCAGTTCAGGGTGTCGCCTTGCAAATGCTTGAGGCCCGGCACCGGGAAGTAACCTTTCTTGCGGTCGATCACTTCGCTTGGAATCACCAGCCGTGCAGCTTCTTTGAGCACCTGTTTGCCGCCATCGGGCAGCTTGAACTGGCCTGGAATCCGCGCTGACAGTTCAACCAGTCGATAGTCGAGAAACGGCGTGCGCGCCTCCAGACCCCAAGCCATGGTCATGTTGTCGACGCGTTTGACCGGGTCGTCCACCAGCATCACCGTGCTGTCCAGACGCAGCGCTTTATCCACCGCGGCCTCGGCGCCGGGTTGGGCGAAATGCTCTTTCACGAAGTCGCCAGCGGCGTCATTCGCGGTCAGCCATTTCGGTTGCACGGTGGCGGCGTAGTCGTCGTAACTGCGGTCAAAAAACGCCGCGCGATAGGCTGCATACGGTTCCGCTGCGCCGTCGACTTGCGGATACCAGTGATAACCGGCGAACAGCTCATCCGCGCCCTGGCCGCTCTGCACCACTTTGCAATGCTTGGCCACTTCGCGCGACAGCAGATAGAAGGCGATGCAGTCGTGGCTGACCATCGGCTCGCTCATCGCGCGGAACGCAGCGGGCAGTTGCTCGATGATCTCTTTTTCGTCGATGCGCAATTGATGGTGCTGCGTGCCGTAGTGTCTGGCGATCAGATCGGAATACTGAAACTCGTCACCGCGCTCGCCGCCGGCATCCTGGAAGCCGATGGAAAAGGTCGACAGGTTTTCCACACCGACTTCACGCAACAGGCCGACGAGCATGCTCGAATCGACACCGCCGGATAGCAGCACGCCGACATCCACTGCCGCCCGTTGACGAATCGCTACCGCTTCGCGGGTGCTGTCGAGCACGCGGTCGCGCCAGTCTTCGAGGGTCAGGTTTTTCTCGTCGTCGTGCGGGCCGTAGGGCAGGGTCCACCAGGTTTTCTGTTCGGTGCGGCCATCAGCCTCGACGCGCATCCAGGTCGCCGGTGGCAGCTTTTCGATGCCCGCGAGCAAAGTGCGTGGAGCCGGCACCACTGCATGGAAATTCAGGTAGTGATTGAGCGCCACCGGATCGAGGATCGGGTTGATGTCGCCGCCCTTGAGCAGCGCCGGCAGGGCCGAGGCAAAGCGCAAACGCTGACCGGTGCGCGACAGGTACAAAGGCTTCACGCCGAGGCGGTCACGGGCGATGAACAGGCGCTGGGCATCGCGCTCCCAGATGGCGAAGGCGAACATGCCGTTGAGTTTTGGCAGCAGCGCTTCGCCCCAGGCGTGGTAGCCCTTGAGCAGCACTTCGGTGTCACCACCGGAGTAGAAGGCATAGCCGAGCGCTTCGAGTTCGGCACGCAGTTCCGGGAAGTTGTAGATCGCGCCGTTGAAGGCCAGGGACAAGCCCAGCTGGCTGTCGATCATCGGCTGCGCCGAGCCGTCCGACAGGTCCATGATTTTCAGGCGACGATGGCCCAGGGCAATTGGCCCTTGGGCATGGAAGCCCCACGCGTCGGGGCCGCGAGGGGCCAGGTGATGGGTGATTCGCTCTACCGCTGCAAGGTCTGCAGGTTGATGATCAAAACGTAACTCGCCAGCTAATCCGCACATAAAGTCCTTACCGGTTTTTCCGTTGGGGAGGGGTGATTCAAGTCTGGCCAAAATGGCCGGTACTCAGAAACTGACCCGCTGCAGATGTGGGAGTTTTAGAACGATGAGTTATAAGAGGCGGCGACTGACCAGCGGCCAGCCGCCATTTTTCATTTGCCGCGAATCAACGTGCGCAGCGCGAAACGGTTGGGATGGCACGCCTCGGCGACGCTTTTGGGCAGTGGCAGCGGCTCGTTGTCCAGCCACGCCGCGAGCAGTTCGCCCGACAGCGGCGCCGTGATCAGCCCGCGTGAACCATGGCCGCTGTTGACGTACAGGCCATCGAGCCACGGGCAGGCGATGTCCGGCACTTGGCGCGCATCCTTGCTCAACGCGGCATAGGCCTTGGCGAAGGCTTCGCGGTCGGCGAGGGGGCCGACAATCGGCAGATAGTCAGGACTGGTGCAGCGGAATGCGGCGCGCCCTTCCAGGGTTTCCGGGGGCAGCTCATTGATGTGCAGACGCGCTACCAAATCGCTGGAGATCTCTTCGAGCATCGCCAGATTGCCCAGGTGTTCGGCGGTGGTCGGTGTCAGGTCATCGCTGTTGAAGTCGAAGCTGGCGCCAAGCGTGTGTTTGCCCAGACGTGCCGGGGCGACATAACCTTCGGCGCAGACCACGGTGCGCAGCGCCTGGCTTTCGTTGGTTTGCGGCAGGCGCGTGATCTGCCCGCGAATGCGCTTGAGCGGCAGCTCGGCACTTTGCGCAAAGCGTTTGATCTCCGCTGCGCCGGCCAGCACCACCACTGGCGCGCTGGCGAGCACCCGTTCGCCATCGAGGGCTTGCCACTGTCCCTCGACCTTGCGCAGTTCGAGCACCTCGTGATGCTTGAGCAGTTCGATGTTCGCTTGCGCGGCTTGTGCCTGGCACAGCGCGGGCGGATGCACCCAGCCCCCTTCGGGATAGTACAAACCGCCATGGGCCAGACCGATACCGGCCTGAATCTCGGCTTGCGGCTGATCGACCCAGTGCACCAGGTCTTCCGGGAATGCCGCGGCCAGTTGCGCCTGACGCTCGGCTTCCTTGGCATTGAACGCCAGTTGCAGCACGCCGCAATCGTCCCAGTCGGTGCCGCGTTGCAGGGTTTCCAGCAGACGGCGGGTGTAGCCGAAGCCGCTGACGATCAGTTGCGACAACGCCGTGCCGTGGGCCGACAACTTCAGGTACAGCACGCCCTGTGGATTGCCTGACGCTTCCTGCGCCACCTCGGCATGCCGTTCCAGCAGACTGACCTGCCAACCGCGCGCCGCGAGGCTGGCGGCCGTGGCACAACCGGCCAGTCCGGCGCCGATCACCAGCGCCCGACGGTCAGCGGTCAGCGGAGCAGGGCGGGCGAACCACGGTTTGTCCGGCAGCGGGGGCGCGACGTCCTGCGGCCAGCCGAGAAACTCGCCGCGCAGGATCTCCCACTTGTGGCCGATGCCCGGTGTGCGTTTCATCTTGAACCCGGCGGCGTTGAGCAGACGCCGCACCCAACCGGTGCTGGTGAAGGTACTGATGGTCGAGCCGGGGGCGGCCAGTCGAGCCAGTTCGACGAACAGTTCGGCGGTCCACATGTCGGGGTTTTTCGCCGGGGCGAAACCGTCGAGAAACCACGCGTCAATCTGCGCATCGAGTTGCGGCAATTGCTCCAGCGCATCGCCGATCAGCAGCGTCAGCGTGACCCGGCCGTTGCCGAGGACGATCCGCTGAAAGCCCTGATGGATTGCCACGTAATGGGTCAGCAGTTGATTGGCCAGCGGCTTGAGTTGCGGCCACAGGGCCAGAGCCCGCTGCAGATCCGCCGGACTCAACGGGTACTTTTCGACACTGACAAAATGCAGCCGCGCACCGGCTACTGCGTGCTGCTCGAACAGTTGCCAGGCGCAGAGAAAATTCAGCCCGGTGCCAAACCCGGTTTCACCGATCACCAGTCGCCCATGCGCCGGCAACGCGGCAAAGCGCTCGGCCAGGCGATTCTGTTCGAGGAACACGTAACGGGTTTCATCCAGCCCCGACTGGTCGGAAAAGTACACATCGTCGAACACCCGCGAGCGCGGGCGTCCCTGGTCATCCCAGTCGAGTTGGGCGTGGGGCAGTACAGGTTTCATGGCAGGCTCGGCAACGACAAGGCGGCCATTCTAGCTGATTGGGTGGAAGGGGCTTGATCCATGGCAAGGCCTGGCTGCGCAGCCTCGAAGACAATCAATGATTTGGGCGCTGATCAGAGCAACCTGTGGCGAGGGGATTTATCCCCGATCGGCTGCGCAGCAGTCGCAATCCCGCGACCAGCGTGCATCTGGCGTTGAATGGTTTTGGGGCCGCTGCGCTGCCCATCGGGGATAAATCCCCTCACCACAGAGTTTTTCTTGAAGCCAAAAGGAGCGGAATTTCTCCGTCGTACCCATGCCCAATCCGCTAGTCTTGCTGAATCCTGGAAGGAGCCGTGCCCATGTTTGAATCCGCCGAAATCGGCCATGCCATCGACAAAGAGACTTACGACGCGGCTGTGCCTGCCTTGCGTGAAGCACTGCTGGAAGCGCAGTTCGAATTGCAGCAGCAGAAGCGCTTCCCGGTGATCATTCTGATCAACGGCATCGAGGGCGCCGGCAAGGGCGAGACCGTCAAGTTGCTCAACGAGTGGATGGATCCGCGTCTGATCGAGGTGCGTACTTTCGATCAGCAGACCGATGAAGAACTGGCGCGGCCACCGGCGTGGCGTTACTGGCGGATGCTCCCGGCCAAGGGACGGATGGGCGTGTTCTTCGGCAACTGGTACAGCCAGATGCTTCAGGGCCGAGTCCATGGTTTGTTCAAGGATCCGCGTCTGGATCAGGCGATCAACGCCGCCGAGCGTCTGGAAAAGATGCTCTGCGATGAAGGCGCGCTGATCTTCAAGTTCTGGTTTCACCTGTCCAAGAAACAGATGAAGGCCCGCCTCAAGGCGCTGGCCGACGACCCGCTGCACAGCTGGCGCATCAGCCCGCTGGACTGGCAGCAATCGCAGACCTACGACAAGTTCGTCAAATACGGCGAGCGCGTGTTGCGCCGCACCAGCCGCGACTACGCGCCCTGGCACATCATCGAAGGCATGGACGCCAACTACCGCAGCCTCGCGGTGGGCAAGATCCTGCTGGAGGGCTTGCAGAACGCGCTCAAGCGTCCTGAGGTGCATACCGAAGAGGTCAACGCCGCCCCGTTGGGCACTGCCGTCGACGAACTCAACCTGCTCGACAGCCTCGACCTGAACCAGCAGCTGGAAAAGAAAGATTACGAAGAACAACTGATCACCGAGCAGGCGCGGCTGTCCGGGTTGATGCGTGACAAGCGCATGCGTCGCCATGCGTTGGTAGCGGTGTTCGAAGGCAATGATGCGGCGGGCAAGGGCGGGGCGATTCGCCGGGTGGCGGCGGCGCTCGATCCGCGTCAGTACAGCATCGTGCCGATTGCCGCGCCGACCGAAGAGGAGCGCGCGCAGCCGTATCTGTGGCGCTTCTGGCGACATTTGCCGGCACGCGGCAAGTTCACCGTGTTCGACCGCTCCTGGTATGGCCGGGTGCTGGTGGAGCGAGTCGAAGGCTTTTGCAGCCCGGCCGACTGGTTGCGCGCCTACAGCGAGATCAATGACTTCGAAGAGCAGATCGCGGACGCCGGGGTCATCGTCGTCAAGTTCTGGCTGGCGATCGACAAGGACACGCAGATGGAACGTTTCCAGGCTCGCGAGCAGATCCCGTTCAAGCGCTTCAAGATCACCGAGGACGACTGGCGCAACCGCGACAAGTGGGACGCCTACCGCGCCGCCGTGGGCGACATGGTCGACCGCACCAGCACCGAGATTTCGCCGTGGACACTGGTCGAGGCCAATGACAAACGCTGGGCGCGGGTCAAGGTGCTGCGCACGATCAACCGAGCACTCGAAGAGGCGTTCGAGAAGTCCGACAAGCGCGCGAAAAAACACAAGGACTGAGGCGATGGGCACGCATACGCGGGGTGAATGATTGTCGCGGTCGGCGGCGGGGTGGACTTATCCTCGGTTGACTCTCCTCCGACAACAACAATTGAGGTATGCCATGCGTGAAGTGGTGATCGTCGACAGCGTGCGGACCGGCCTGGCCAAGTCCTTTCGCGGCAAGTTCAACCAGACCCGCCCCGACGACATGGCGGCCCATTGCGTCAACGCGCTGCTGTCGCGCAACGACATCGACCCGGCCAGTGTCGAGGACTGCATTGTCGGCGCCGGCTCCAACGAGGGGGCGCAGGGTTACAACATCGGTCGCAACGTGGCGGTGCTCTCGCGGCTGGGCACCCATGTGGCCGGCATGACCCTCAACCGTTTTTGCTCCTCGGGTTTGCAGGCGATTGCGATTGCCGCCAACCAGATTGCTTCCGGTTGCAGCGACATCATCGTCGCCGGTGGCGTCGAGTCGATCAGCCTGACCCTGAAAAGCGTCAACACCGATCACCTGATCAATCCGCTGCTCAAGCAGCAGGTGCCGGGCATCTACTACACCATGGGGCAGACCGCTGAAGTGGTGGCGCAGCGTTATGCCGTGAGTCGCGAGGCGCAGGATCGCTATGCGCTGCAAAGCCAGTTGCGCACCGCCCAGGCTCAGGCGGCCGGGCTGTTCGATGACGAAATTGTGCCGATGGCGGTCAAGTACCGGGTCGAGGACAAGAACAGCGGCGAGGTGCAGATCCTCGACGGCATCGTCGATCGCGACGACTGCAACCGCCCGGACACCACGTATGACAGCCTCGCCGGACTGAAGCCGGTGTTTGCCGAAGACGGCTCGGTCACCGCCGGCAACTCGTCGCAGTTGTCTGACGGCGCGTCGATGACGCTGGTGATGAGCCTGGAAAAAGCCCTGCAACTGGGGCTCAAGCCGAAGGCGTTTTTCCGCGGCTTCACCGTGGCCGGTTGCGAGCCGGACGAAATGGGCATCGGCCCGGTGTTCTCGGTGCCGAAACTGCTCAAGGCCAAGGGCCTGCAAGTGGCTGATATCGATCTGTGGGAACTGAACGAGGCGTTTGCTTCACAGTGCCTGTATGCCCGCGACCGTCTGGAGCTCGACAACGAAAAATACAACGTCAACGGCGGCTCGATTTCCATCGGCCACCCGTTCGGCATGACCGGCTCGCGGCAGGTCGGACATCTGGTGCGTGAGTTGCAACGGCGCAATCTGCGTTACGGCATCGTGACCATGTGCGTGGGCGGCGGGATGGGGGCGACGGGGTTGTTTGAGGCTGTTCGGTAACCCTGGAGATAATAGTCGGCATTCAAACCGTCATCGCTGGCAAGCCAGCTCCCACAGGTTCTGCAGATGTTGCCTGTATTTGTGAACACCCTGGAACACTGTGGGAGCTGGCTTGCCAGCGATGGGATCAACCTGATGACCGGTTGGAATCCAGAAGCTGCATCCGCGCGATATACGCCTGAATTTCCTGCTCCGCCTTCTCCGGGGAATCGAACGGCCCTTCAAGGGTGTTCTCCCGCGTACAGAAAAACAGTTCGCCATTGACCCGGCACATCCGCTCACTGCGAAAGTGGGTGGCGGGGGCGCTGTCCTGGGCGCGCATTCCATACATGATCGGCCTCCTTGGTTGATGCGCTGAAAGGGATCCAATGAGCTTATGCCTGAAGCACTTGGTGCGCACGGCCAGCCGATCAACGGCAAAGCGTCAATTTAATGCTGCGACCTGCACAGTTTCATGTGCGGCCTGGCCCGAACTGTCCCTGTGTTGCGCCTGCGCGCGGGCCTAGAATGACCGCTCTCGTCAGCAGGCATTGGGGTTCGCATGCACATTTCATCCGGTCGCTGGGTCTACGGTCTGTTCCTGGCGCTGTTGACGGCGTTCTTGTGGGGCATCCTGCCGATTAAGCTCAAACAGGTGTTGCAGGTGATGGACCCGATCACCGTGACCTGGTTTCGTCTGTTGGTCTCCGGTGGTTGCCTGTTTATTTATCTGGCGTCGGTCAAGCGTCTGCCGAGCCGCAAGGTCCTCGGCCCCCGGGGCGGCTGGCTGGTGTTAATGGCGGTGCTCGGGCTGGTGGGCAACTACGTGCTGTACCTGATGGGGCTCAATCTGCTCAGCCCCGGTACCGCGCAACTGGTGGTGCAGATGGGGCCGATCATGTTGCTGATCGCCAGCCTGTATGTGTTCAAGGAGCGCTTCAGCATCGGTCAGGGCATTGGCCTGGCGGTGCTGTTGATCGGCTTCGTGCTGTTTTTCAATCAGCGGCTGGCCGAGTTGCTGACGTCGTTGTCGGACTACACCGCCGGCGTGTTGCTGGTGCTGTTGGCCTCGACGGTCTGGACCTTCTACGCGCTGGGTCAGAAGCAATTGCTCACAGTATGGAATTCGTTGCAGGTGATGATGGTGATCTACCTGTTCTGCGCGCTGCTGCTGACGCCGTGGGTGCACCCACTCAAAGCGCTGGAGTTAAGCCCGTTGCAGGGCTGGCTGCTGTTGGCGTGCTGCATGAACACGCTGATTGCCTACGGTGCCTTTGCCGAGGCGCTGGCGCATTGGGAGGCCTCGCGGGTCAGTGCGACGCTGGCGATCACGCCATTGGTGACCTTTGGCGCGGTGGCGATTGCCGCCGCGGTGTGGCCGGACTATGTGCATGCCGAGCAGATCAACGGTCTGGGCTATGGCGGGGCGGTGCTGGTGGTGTTGGGGTCGGCGCTGGTGGCGCTGGGGCCGTCGTTGATTGCCGGGCTGAAAGCGCGGCGCATGCGGGTGGCCTGAAAAGCAAAAGATCGCAGCCTGCGGTGTAGTGGTTCAGTTTTTTTAAACCACTCCTTAGGAGCATTAGACCGCTTGTTGCTCAAACAGCGCAGGCGGCAAGTGGTTCGAGGCAGAGTGGCAACGACGATGGTTGTAGTGATGAACAAAATCCATCACATCCTTCTCCGCTTCGAAATGGTTTCGGTAGCCGTTTTCCGGCATCCAATCGTGTTTCAA
>NZ_CP058974.1:5131690-5223170 GCF_022368695.1 Pseudomonas sp. Y5-11 | reverse complement strand
CAGGCTTTAGGGATGGAGTAATTCATCTCCACGACCAAGCGAATGGCTTCTGCTTTTTCCTCTGACGTAACAACCCGATATCCCATGATGCTTCCTTAAATCGACGCTCCTACATCATGGTCTAAAAAAATTCGACCACAACACGGCAGCTCCTACAGTTGGAATGCGTTCCCCTGTAGGAGCTGCCGCAGGCTGCGATCTTTTTGCTGTTAGCCCTTGGCGCCAGCCTCGATCATGTTTTCCGGCCGCACCCAGGCATCGAACTCTTCATCGGTCAGATAGCCCAGTTGCAGCGCTGCTTCACGCAAGGTCAGACCCTCGCCGTAAGCCTTCTTGGCGATTTCTGCCGACTTGTCGTAGCCGATGTGCGGGTTCAACGCGGTCACCAGCATCAGGCCACGTTCCAGGTGCTGCGCCATGACCTGCGCATCCGGCTCGAGCCCGGCGATGCAGTGCTGCTGGAAGTTGCTGCAGCCGTCGGCGAGCAGGCGGATCGATTGCAACACGTTATGGATGATCACCGGTTTGTACACGTTCAGTTGCAGGTGACCCTGACTCGCCGCGATGCCGATGGTGACATCGTTGCCCAATACCTGGCAGGCGAGCATCGACAGCGCTTCGCACTGGGTCGGGTTGACCTTGCCGGGCATGATCGAGCTGCCAGGTTCGTTGGCCGGCAATTTCACTTCGGCCAATCCGGCGCGGGGGCCTGAGCCGAGCAGGCGCAGGTCGTTGGCGATTTTCATCAGGGCCACGGCGGGGGTCTTCAGAGCACCGGACAGGCTGGTCAGCGGCTCATGCCCGGCCAGCGCGGCAAACTTGTTCGGCGCGGTGACGAACGGCAGGCCGGACAGCGCGGCAAGCTCGGCGGCAATCGCTTCGCCAAAACCGTGCGGCGAATTCAGGCCGGTGCCGACGGCAGTGCCACCCTGCGCCAGTTCGCACACCGCCGGCAGTGCCGCACGGATCGCTCGCTCGGCGTAATCCAGCTGCGCTATGAACCCGGACAACTCCTGACCGAAGGTGATCGGCGTCGCGTCCATCATGTGCGTACGCCCGGTCTTCACCAGTTTCATGTGGCGCGCCGCCAGTTCGGCCAGACCGCCGGACAGCTCCGCAATCGCGGGCAGCAATTGCTCCTGCACGGCTTTGGCCGTGGCGATGCTCATGGCGGTGGGGAAGCAATCGTTGGAGCTTTGCGAGCGGTTGACGTGATCGTTGGGGTGCACCGGCGTCTTGCCGCCGCGCGGGTTGCCGGCCAGTTCGTTGGCCCGGCCGGCGATCACTTCGTTGACGTTCATGTTGCTCTGGGTGCCGCTGCCGGTCTGCCAGACCACCAGCGGAAACTGGTCGTCGTGCTGGCCGTCGAGGACTTCGTCGGCGGCCTGTTCGATCAGGCGGGCGATGTCGGCGGGCAGGTCGCCGTTGCGGTCGTTGACCCGGGCGGCCGCTTTCTTGATCAGGGCCAGCGCGTGCAATACCGGCAGCGGCATGCGTTCCTGACCAATGGCGAAGTTGATCAGCGAGCGTTGCGTCTGAGCACCCCAGTAGGCGTCGTCCGGGACTTCGATCTGGCCCAGGCTGTCGGTTTCGATACGGCTCATCGTGCACACTCCTGTTGGTCTGTTTGCGCAGTTTAGGCCCGGTCAGGCCCAGGTGGTTCCCTCGAACCGATTGTTGACCGGCAAAACCCCGCCAATCAAGCACGGCAAGGCCCGGGGGTTGAGCCACGAGGTTTTTTAGGCGCAGAATGGTCGCCCTTGGGGTTTGACCTCGCCTAGCTGAAAAGGAAACTCGATGACTCGTCTTCGTGCCATCTGCACCGCGGTTGCACTGGTTTGCGCCAGCGGCCAGGTGCTTGCCGATACCGCCAGCCACAACGCCAGTGCTGAAGCTTTCCTGACCCTGGCGCACGCTGACAAGCTGGGCACTCCGGTGTACATGCAAGTGCAGCAAATGTTCGCTCAGCGTTTTGAACAGACCAAAGCCCCGGAATCCAAAAAAGCCGTACTGGAAACCTACCAGGCCAAGGCCAACGCCGCGCTGGACCAGGCCATCGGCTGGAACAAGCTCAAGCCTGACATGGTCAAGCTCTACACCAGCAATTTCAGCGAATCGGAGCTGAAAGACCTGGTTGCGTTCTATCAGTCGCCACTGGGCAAGAAAGTCCTGGAAAAAATGCCGCAGCTGACTCAGCAATCGGCCCAGATGACTCAGGCCAAACTGGAAAGCGCCGTGCCAGTCGTCAACAAGCTGCTCGACGACATGACCAACGAGCTGGCACCGAAAGGCGCTGCGCCGGCCAAGAAGAAGTAAGCGGAGTTCGTGATGAGCATGCAACAACGCATCGAATCGACGCTGGCTCTGCTTCAGCCTGAACATTTGCAGGTGCTGGACGAAAGCCACATGCACAGTCGCGGGTTGCAGACCCACTTCAAGGCGGTGGTGGTCAGCGCGCAGTTCGAAGGCCTGAACCGGGTCAAGCGCCACCAGAAAGTCTACGGCACGCTCGGCGAGCTGATGGGCGAGTTCCATGCGTTGGCGCTGCACACCTACACCCCGCAGGAATGGGCAGAAGTCGGCGCCGCTCCGGCGTCGCCGACCTGTGCCGGCGGTAGCAAACATTAAGATCAAAAGATCGCAGCCTGCGGCAGCTCCTACATCGGATTGAGTTCCCTGTAGGAGCTGCCGCAGGCTGCGATCTTTTTTGCTAGAATCCGCAACGCGCCGCTCAGCCGGCGCGTTTTTTTGAATCCGGTTCACCCTTTGCGAGGGTAGCCACCTGGAGAAATACCCATGACACAACCGATTGTCGTGGCGGCACTGTATAAGTTCGTCACCCTCGAAGATTACGTTGACCTGCGCGAGCCACTGCTCAAGGCGATGGTCGACAACGGCATCAAAGGCACGCTGCTGATCGCCGAAGAAGGCATCAACGGCACCGTGTCCGGCAGCCGCGAAGGCATCGATGGCCTGCTCGCCTGGCTGAAGAACGACCCGCGCATGATCGACATCGACCACAAAGAGTCATACTGCGACGAGCAGCCGTTCTACCGCACCAAGGTCAAGCTGAAGAAAGAGATCGTTACCCTCGGCGTCGAAGGCGTGGACCCGAACAAGAAGGTCGGCACTTACGTCGAGCCGCAGGACTGGAACGCGCTGATCAGCGACCCGCAAGTGCTGCTGATCGACACCCGCAACGACTACGAAGTGGCAATCGGCACCTTCGAAGGCGCCATCGATCCGAAAACCACCAGTTTTCGTGAATTCCCCGACTACATCAAAGAGCACTTCGACCCGGCCGTGCACAAGAAAGTCGCGATGTTCTGCACCGGCGGCATTCGCTGCGAAAAAGCCTCCAGCTACATGCTGGGCGAGGGTTTCGAAGAGGTTTACCACCTCAAGGGCGGTATCCTGAAGTACCTCGAAGAAGTGCCGCAGGAAGAAACCAAGTGGCAGGGCGACTGCTTCGTCTTCGACAACCGCGTGACCGTGCGTCACGACCTCAGCGAAGGCGACTACGATCAATGTCATGCCTGCCGCACACCGGTCAGTGTTGAAGATCGTGCCTCCGAACATTACGTGGCCGGTATCAGCTGCCCGCATTGCTGGGACAAGCTGAGCGAGAAAACCCGCCGCAGCGCCATCGATCGGCAGAAGCAGATCGAACTGGCCAAGGCGCGCAACATGCCGCACCCGATCGGCTACAACTATAAACAAGCATCCACCGAGGCCTGATCATGACTGCGCGCCTGCTCTATGTGATGGATCCGATGTGTTCCTGGTGCTGGGGGTTCGCTCCGGTCGCCAAGGCATTGGTCGAGCAGGCGCAGGCAGCGGGAGTGGAGCTGCATCTGGTGGTCGGCGGCTTGCGCACCGGCAACGGTGCGGCGCTGGAGCCGACCACGCGGCGCTACATCCTTGAGCATTGGCAGGCGGTCACCGAGGCCACCGGGCAGCCGTTCAAGTTCGACGGCGCCTTGCCCGACGGTTTTGTCTACGACACCGAGCCGGCCTGCCGCGCGATCGTTACCGCGCGCAGCCTGGCACCGGATTGCGCTTGGACGCTGGTCGGCCTGATCCAGCAGGCGTTTTACGCTGAAGGTCGCGACGTCACCCAGGCCAGTGTGCTGGTGGAGCTGGCTGAAAAGGCTGGCGTGCCGCGCATCGAATTTGCTGCCTTGTTTGATCATGCCGACCAACACAAAGCGACTCAGGCGGATTTCACTTGGGTGCAGGATCTGGGCATTGCCGGATTCCCGACCCTGCTCGCCGAGCGCAATGGCCAACTGGCCTTGCTGACCAACGGCTATCAACCGCTCAGTGAGCTGTCGCCATTGCTCGGCCGCTGGCTGGAGCGCGCAGCCTGTGCCTGACCGGGCCGATGACACGCCAGCCGTAAAGCGTGTCGACCGGCTGAGCTGGGCAGAAGTCCGGCGCCTGGCACTGCATCACAAAAAGTCTCTGTGGATCGCCAACGGCGTGGCCGTGCTGGCGACGCTGTGCAGCGTGCCGATTCCGTTGCTGTTGCCGTTGCTGGTGGACGAGGTTCTGCTCGGCCATGGCGATGCCGCGCTGAAAGTCATGAACCATGTGTTGCCGTCGATGTGGCAGCAGGCGGCGGGTTATATCGGCCTGATGCTGCTGGTCACCCTGACGCTGCGTTGCAGCGCCTTGTGTTTTGGCGTGTTGCAGGCGCGGCTGTTTGCCCGGCTGGCGAAAGACATCGTCTACCGTATTCGCGTGCGCCTGATCGAGCGCCTGAAAAGGATTTCCCTCGGCGAATATGAAAGCCTCGGCAGCGGCACCGTGACCACGCATCTGGTCACCGATCTGGACACCCTCGACAAATTCGTCGGCGAAACCCTCAGCCGGTTTCTGGTGGCGATGCTGACCTTGGTTGGCACCGCCAGCATTCTGATGTGGATGCACTGGAAACTGGCGCTGCTGATCCTGCTGTTCAACCCGTTGGTGATTTACGCCACGGTGCAACTGGGCAAGCGGGTCAAGCACCTGAAGAAACTGGAGAACGACAGCACCTCGCGTTTCACTCAGGCCTTGAGCGAAACCCTTGATGCGATCCAGGAGGTGCGCGCCGGCAACCGTCAGGGCTTCTTCCTCGGGCGACTCGGCTTGCGCGCGCAGGAAGTGCGTAACTATGCGGTCAATTCGCAGTGGAAGACCGATGCGTCGAACCGCGCCAGTGGTCTGCTGTTCCAGTTCGGCATCGACATCTTCCGCGCGGCAGCGATGCTCACGGTGCTGTTCTCCGACCTGTCGATCGGGCAGATGCTCGCGGTGTTCAGTTACCTGTGGTTCATGATCGGCCCGGTCGAGCAACTGCTCAATCTGCAATACGCCTACTACGCAGCGGGCGGCGCGCTGGCGCGGATCAACGAACTGCTGGCGCGGGCTGACGAGCCGCAGTACCCGGGTGGCGTCGACCCGTTCAAGGGCCGTGAAACCGTGGGCATCGAGGTGCAGGGGCTGAGCTTCGGTTACGGCGATGAGCTGGTGGTGGATCAGATGAACCTGTCCATTGCTCCCGGTGAAAAAGTCGCGATTGTCGGTGCCAGTGGCGGCGGCAAGAGCACGCTGGTGCAGTTGCTGCTCGGGTTGTACACGCCGTTGTCCGGCACCATTCGTTTCGGCGGTTCGACCCAGCAGGAAATCGGCCTGGAACTGATTCGCGAAAACGTCGCGGTGGTGCTGCAGCACCCGGCACTGTTCAACGACACCGTGCGCGCCAACCTGACCATGGGCCGCACCCGCAGCGACGAAGCCTGCTGGCAGGCACTGGAAATCGCCCAGCTGGAGGCGACCATCCGCGCCTTGCCGGATGGCCTGGACAGTATCGTTGGACGTTCCGGCGTGCGCCTGTCCGGCGGTCAGCGCCAGCGTCTGGCGATTGCGCGGATGATCCTCGCCGAGCCGAAAGTGGTGATCCTCGACGAAGCCACCTCGGCCCTCGATGCCGCCACCGAATACAACCTGCATCAGGCCATGGCGCGCTTCCTCAGCGGCCGCACCACGCTGATCATAGCCCATCGCCTGTCGGCGGTGAAGCAGGCGGATCGGGTGCTGGTGTTCGATGGCGGACGCGTAGCCGAGGATGGAGACCACCAGCAACTGATCGCCGATGGCGGTCTCTACGCCAAGCTCTACGGCCACTTGCAGCGTCTGTAATCAGCCCCACAGCACCTGCAACGCTGTCTCGCCGCCATCATGGCCGAACTGCTTCATCACCACCGAACAGGATTCGCACGGGCGCATGGTTGTCGCGATGTCGACCGAGCGGATCTCCTTCGGATCGGGGTATTTCTCGCGCAGTACGCTGATCAGTTTGCTTTCGCTGTCCAGCGAGGTCGGCCGGCTGGTCTGCGTTGGCTGATAGGTTTTCAGATCCTTGATGGTCAGCGGCACGGCCAGTAATTGCCCTTGCTCGGTCACCTCCAGCGAGGTGCGCGGGAAGGCCGGGTTGTAGTCGATATTGATGTAAGTGGTGTTGCCGATCCGTACATGATTGGCGCCCATGTGGCGAAACAGCGGCAGGCGCTGGGTGCTGCCCTGAGCGCCGGAGACGCTGACGTAGACTTCCCGTTTACCGCTGGCCGTGGTGACTTCGGCGTAGGCGATGTTACGGGCGTTGAGTGGCCGTTCACGCACAGGCAACAGGTTGTGCAGTTTCTGCATGGCACTGTCGATACGCAGTGCTGCGTTGTTGTTGGCCGGGTTGATCGTCGGTGACAGGAACAACGTGTCGAAAATCTCTGCGGTTTTCTGCCGCAAGGCTTCCGGCGCTTCCTTGCTGCGCGCCCACGTGACGGCGCCTTCGGGCAGGCGGGTGACGATCATCCGGGTCGAGTGATCAAACATCAGCGCCTCGCCCGGGCTGGTGTCGACTTTCAGCCATTTCAGATGGTTGGCCGGACTGGCCGTGGTGCCGATGGGAATCGCGATCTGCTCCATGGTCTGCATCGCGCGCTGCACCGATTCGAGGCCATGGATGCGTACGATGTTGTTGGCGTGCAGCGAGCCGGTGTAGACGGTCAGCAGTTCCGCACCGAGGCTGCCGTCGACCAGTTCGGCGGGGGCCAGGCGTTTGAATGTCAGCTGCCTGCCGGGGACTTTGCCTTTGGCGAAAGTGGCGAGGTAGTACTCATGGTTGTTGACCCGGAAAAATACATGGGTGGCCGAGTCGTCGATGGCCGGCAGCAGCACTGCGCCGACCTGATGTGAATCATTGATCCCGTCGTAGGTACCGCCGGTTTTTATCCGGGCATAAATACCTTTGCGAAACTGCAGCGTGGCTTGAATCTGCTGTCTTGGCATCAGCTTGCCCTGATTGAAGCCCAGGCGATGCAGGTCGCCGGTGAACAATCGCGGGCGGTTATCAATGATTTGATAAAGCCTGGCATCGACCGCCAGGAACGTTCCTTTTTGCCGGGGCAGGGCGGCGGGCTCCGAAATCCGCTCGCCAAACCACGGCGCGTAACCCTTTTCCCTGTCGATCGTGCCGAGGGCGGGGGTCGGGGCGGGTTCTGCGGTGATGTAGCTGACGCGGCAGTCGCTCGCGCCCGGTGCACGACGGACCCGGCATGGCAGCAGTGTCCAGTGCTGACTGTCATCGAGCAGATCGACCCGGCGCAGTTCATCGCCGTCGAGTCGATAGGGCACATTATCGATCAATACCGTGGTGCGTCCGCCAGCCTCGGGCATGAGTTCGATGCGCGTATCGGGCGCCAGCTCGATATCGACTTGATTATCGGTTTTTTTCACGACGCTGTAATGCGAACGCCCCAGCGAAAAATCGTGTTCGTGTGCGAGTAACTGAGGCCCGTAAGGGCGGTCGGACAGCGGATCGAGCAGGTGATACCGGGAACCGCCGACGTTGCGTACCGGTACGTCGTCAATGCCCCTGACCACCGCCAATTGATCGGCAGGGTTCAGCGCTTTCCACCGACCGGCATCCAGCGCCTGGGGCAGGCTGCGTATCACGTCATAGTCAGCACTTCTGCCGGCCAGTCTCTTCAGACGCGCCACGGCGCGGTGTTCCAGATGCGCCACGGCCCGCACGGCGCCGATCACGCCTCGGCCTCCGAGCTTGAGCAAGGCAGGCACAGCGTCCAGCGGATTGAGGTTTCTCAAGCTCGAAACCAGCAGGTTCTTCGACAATTGCGCCATGCGTGGCAGTGCGACGCGAATCGCCATTCTTCCTGCCACGGCTGCAAGACGGATGCTGCCGGCGACAAATTTGCCCAAGGGAATCGCGAACGAGACGATGTCGAGGAACAGGCCGAGTACGCCCAGTGCGCGTTTCTCCGGACTGTCCGATTGCAGGTCTTCGAGACTGCCCCAGAACGGAATAAAGCCCTTGAGGGCATGAATCCAGTGCGTTTTGCTGGTGTCTTGTTCGAAGCGGGTTTTTCCCCAGGCGTCGCTGCGCAGCGCCTGCTCGTCGACATAGAACAGCTGCGTCGCGATGAATGAAGCGATTTGCGCAGTGCGTGGCGAAGTAAAGCTCAGGTTCGGCGAACTGTCGTGATGGGCCGCCGGGATCATCGAAACCGGGAGCGGCTTACCCAGTGGTTCGAGGATGGCGATGCACCTGGCGTCGGGGGCGGGGGACGAACCGTTCCAGTGTGCTTGTCGATCAAATGGCAGGCGGCGGGCGATGATGCGAGTGATGCGCTGGGCCTTGGTGCGTCCACGTTTAGGGGCAAGTGGTGGCATTAACAGACCGCCAATATGGGTACCGTCCAGATCTGCACGGTGGCGAATGATGCCGGCGCGCGGCAGGCATTCGTAGAAGCGGGACGGGCCCTGATACGTCACCTGCAGGACGAAACCCATGCGTGCCCGACGTGGCAGGATATTTTCCGCTGTTTCCAGGTGTGCCTCGATGTGCCGCGTCTGATCCCTGAGGCTGTGAATCCTCACTTCGCCGTGCTCCAGTGCCCGGCGTTCAGCCCACGGTAGCGTGACCAATAATGACTTGATCAAATATTCATAGGCTTCGCGGGTCTTGCTCAGATAGTCGTCGAACTGCCGGTCAAACTCTGTCTTGATCTCGGGCAGGGTGCAATTGCTCGGGAAGCGTGAAAGGCGTCGGCCCCGATATTCGGTGTCGACAAAACCACTTTGCAGCCTGCCTTGCGGATTCAGGCTGATCCATTCGCTGGCGTTGCGGCCATCGCTGCTGACGTACCAGCGCGTGTCGTTGTTCAGCCCGCCAGAGGCATAGACCTCCAGCAGCGGCCAGGTATGCAATGCCACATCTTCGGTATCGATAATGTTGCGTCGGGTACGGTTGCGCGCTGAGTGATGGTAGCGTTTGAGGCGAATCGTCGTGTGATCGTACAGATCGTTGGCCAGTGCCTTGTCCAGTTCTTGTTGTGCCAGAGTGAGTCTGCGTGGCGGCTCGGTGTCCAGTTGCAGGATCGCCGCGTTCAGTTGTTTCTCGTGGTCTTCCAGAGCGTGCAGCGGCGCCTGACCGTCGGAGGCTTCGCTCGCGACAGCCAACGCTCCGGTGGCTGCGGTCCAGGTACGTGCGGCAGCCGCTCGGGTCATGGCGATCAGGGTTTGCAGGTCGCTGCTGGCGTTTTGACTTTTGTGCAGCGGCAGATCCACCAGTTGCTGGAAGCTCAAATACTCCAGCAACCCTGGATCAAGGGCATGAGCGAGGTGCACGCCATGCACGAAATTGACCCAGACCACCGAGCTGGCGTAAGGCAAGTCGTCAGGGATGTCGCGCACTTGAAATTCCGGTCCGAATTGCGCCAGACAGACCCATCCCAGCAGGTGTTTTTCGATCGTCGTCGAGGTTCGGTCAGAATCCTCCAGATGCTGTAGAAAGTCCCGGCGAATGGTGGCGTAGCCGGCTCCGTAGTGAGCGCGTTGTTCGAGCGCAAAACCGGCCACTTCGGTCGAGCTGTGGTTGCCGGGCAGTTCGTACCACAGGCATAACGCTTCGAGCAGTAAACGCAGGCCGATATCGGGGACGGTCAGTTCATCGGGACGGGCACCGTACCACTGCAGCTTTTGCAGCAAGCGCAGGCCCAGGTCATGGGCCTGCGGGGTGTCGAGCAAGCGCTCCAGGCAGGTGGCGGGCTGCTGCTCCAGTTGCTGGAGGGTAAAAGGAGGCGTGACTTCGCTGGCCAGACTGTCGATGGCCGACAGGGATTTACCGATGAGCCAGGCGCCAATCACATCGTGAGCCGCGGCTTTGTCCTCGTCGCTCATCATTACCGTAAGCGTCGAGAGAGGTCGCAGACTCAGCCGGTGGCTGGCGCACTGTTCTTCGACTTTGCCGATCAGCCGGGTCAGTGCTGCGGCGTCCGGTGCATCCGCAAATGTGAACCCGGACTCACGCAGCAGTTGTGACAGCGGTAGCAGCCTGTCGGAACGCAGGTGTGCGCCTATACTCAGCAACGCTTGCTGAAACGCTTGAACGCTGCTGGAGGCGCGGCTGACGCTGTCGATGACATACCGGTCGATGCTGCCATCGCGACGGTTGAAGGAGAAGCTGCATTGATCAGCCGTGGCGTCGACTTGCAGCAGTGATTCTCTGGATGTCTGCAGGTACGCGGTCAATTGTGGTTCGCCGCTGTTTTCGAACAGCGTCTGCAGCATGTTTTGCGCCTGGTCTTGCGCTGCGCCCAGGCGTGAATGGGCCTGGGGCGCCAGGTAGTAGGACTCCAGTGGAGTCGAAGCGTCGAGGACCGCGCGCAGGGCAGTGATCATTGCGCGGTATTCGCTCTGTTGGGCAGTATGGCGTTGCAGCGCGGTTGAAAGTGACTGCATTGAAGATGGCTCTGGATGATTGAAAGCCGTCAGTGTCGAAGCATCGCGCACCTTGGGTGCGGTACATATGTATGGTCGGTTGCACGCTTCCTGGCTTGCCGGAAGGGGTAACGCCCCCTAGTCTGGCTTTAGCGGTCTCCCCTTGATGATGGCAGTACGTACGCAAAGGACCTCATGAAGCAAAAAAGGACACTCGGAACGCCACGGTTGTTGGGCATCGTCTGGCCATTTATTGCCGTCGTGTTATTTCAGGCGTTATTGGGGGGCGTGAGTCTCTACGTCCTGTCGGCCGTGCGGGGCTACGTTGCCGGTGAAAGTCTCTGGTCCAAGGGCCAGAAGGACGCCATCTATTATTTGAACCTGTATGCCGACAGCCGCGACGAGGCGATCTTCCTCAAGTACAAGGACGCGATTGCGGTGCCTCAGGGCGGTCACCAGTTGCGTCTGGCGCTGGATCGTCAACCACCGGATCTGCAGGCGGCGCGGGAGGGGATTCTCAAGGGTGGCAACCATCCCGATGACGTTTCGAGCCTGATCTGGCTGTACCTCAATTTCCGTCATTTCAGTTATCTGGAAACAGCGATCGACCGCTGGACCATCGGCGATGCCTATCTGGTACAACTGGACAATGTCGCGCGCGAGATGCATCAGGGCATCAGCGAGAATGTCGCGACGCCGGCTGACATCCAGCACTGGAAAGCGCAGATCTTTGCCATCAACGACGGTGTAACGCCGGCGGCCAAGGCTTTCAGCGATGCCTTGGGCGAGGGCTCGCGGATGATCCTGCGCCTGCTGCTGTTCACCAACCTGGCCACGGCGCTGGGGTTGATCATGCTGGCACTGTTGCGCACCCACAAACTGCTCAAGCAGCGCCATGCTTTTGCCCAGGCGCTGCAGCTGGAGAAGGACCGGGCGCACATCACCCTGCAATCGATTGGCGACGGGGTCATCACCACCGACGTCAACGGTGCGATCGATTACATGAATCCTGCGGCAGAAGCCATGACGCACTGGAAGTCCGAGCATGCGGCGGGGCTGCCTCTGGCCGCGCTGTTTAATCTGCTGGACGACAACGCGCAGGCAGAAGGACTGACGCTGATCGAGCATATCCTCAGCGGGCAACTGGTCGGCGGCAGCGAACATTCCAAACTGATTCAGCGCCTGGACGGCAGCACGGTTTCCGTGACGCTGGTGGGCGCACCGATCCGCAATGCCGAGAAAGTCAGTGGCACGGTGTTGGTGCTGCATGACATGACTCAGGAGCGGCAATACATCGCCAACCTGTCGTGGCAGGCCACCCACGATGCCTTGACCGGTCTGGCCAACCGCCGCGAATTCGAATATCGCCTGGAGCAAGCCCTGCACAACCTGACGCGCCAGCCCGGTCGGCATGCGCTGATGTTCCTTGATCTGGACCAGTTCAAACTGGTCAACGACACCTGCGGCCATGCCGCAGGCGATGAGTTGCTGCGGCACATCTGCGCGCTGTTGCAATCGGGCTTGCGCGAGAGCGACACCCTGGCACGGCTGGGCGGCGACGAGTTCGGCATCCTGCTGGAGAACTGCGCCCCGGACGCTGCCGAGAAAATTGCCGAGAGCTTGCGTCAGACTGTGCAGAACCTGCACTTCGTGTGGAAGGGGCGACCGTTCCTGACCACGGTGAGTATCGGTCTGGTGCACATCGCCCAGACCCCGACCACTCTGGAAGCCTCATTGCGCGCGGCTGACATGGCTTGCTACATGGCCAAGGAAAAGGGCCGTAACCGGGTGCAGGTTTATCACGCAGACGACTCCGAACTGTCTCTGCGCTTCGGCGAAATGGCCTGGGTGCAGCGCCTGCACATGGCTCTGGAAGAAGACCGCTTTTGCCTTTACGCCCAGGAAATCGCGCCACTGGGCCCCGCAGCTGATGGCGGCGGGCACATCGAAATACTCTTGCGTCTGCATGACGAGGCCGGGCGGATGATCCTGCCGGACAGTTTCATTCCGGCGGCCGAACGTTATGGTCTGATGAGTCAACTGGACCGCTGGGTTGTAGAAAATGTTTTTAAAGTCATTGCCCAATGTATTGCCGAACAACATGAAGAGCCTTTGGCAATGTGTGCGATTAATCTTTCAGGCATTACTATCGGAGATGACGCGTTTTTGCACTTTCTGCGTGAACAGTTTGTTAACTACGCCATACCTCCTGAAATGATTTGTTTTGAAATTACCGAAACCAGTGCCATTGCCAATCTCGGGAGTGCAATTAGATTTATTAATGAACTCAAAGGCTTAGGATGTTACTTCTCGCTTGATGATTTTTGCGCCGGAATGTCTTCATTCGCTTATCTGAAACATTTGCCTGTAGACTTCCTGAAGATCGACGGAAGTTTCGTAAAGGATATGCTGGACGACCCGATTAACCGCGCAATGGTCGAAGTGATCAATCACATCGGGCATGTCATGGGTAAGCAGACAATTGCCGAGTTTGTAGAAACAACCCAGATCGAGCAGGCATTGCTTGAAATCGGGGTGGATTACGCTCAGGGTTACGTCATCGAACGCCCGCAGTTGTTTACCTGCGACAGTTTGCAAAGTCGGCCCGCCAGACCGCAGCCGTTGTTATTCAAGGCGCCTGGCACGTTCCGTTGAAATCTCTTGCCGATCCTTACAATCACAAATCAAAAGGAGCCGAACAGTGATCGACACATTCAACCGAACCGGACCACTCATGGAAGCTGCAAGTTATCCCGCCTGGGCGCAACAGCTCATTACGGATTGCAGCGAGAGCAAGCGCCGGGTTGTCGAACATGAACTGTACCAGCGCATGCGCGATAACAAGCTCAGCGCCAGGACCATGCGCCAGTACCTGATCGGGGGCTGGCCGGTCGTTGAACAGTTTGCGTTGTATATGGCGCAGAACCTGACCAAGACTAGGTTTGCCCGCCATCCTGGGGAGGACATGGCGCGCCGCTGGCTGATGCGGAACATCCGTGTTGAACTCAATCATGCCGATTACTGGCTGAACTGGAGCCGCGCGCACGGCGTCAGCCTTGAGGATCTTCAGGCTCAGCAAGTGCCGCCGGAACTGCATGCGCTGAGTCACTGGTGCTGGCATACGAGTTCGGCGGACTCGCTGATCGTCGCCATCGCCGCCACCAACTACGCCATCGAGGGCGCTACCGGGGAGTGGTCGGCGCTGGTGTGTTCCACTGGCGTGTACGCTGCGGCGTTCCCTGAAGAAGACCGCAAGCGCGCGATGAAATGGCTGAAGATGCATGCCCAATACGACGACGCCCATCCATGGGAAGCGCTGGAAATCATCTGCACGCTGGCGGGGATGAACCCGAGCCAGGCATTGCAGACCGAGCTGCGCCAGGCCGTGTGCAAGAGCTACGACTACATGTACCTGTTCCTTGAGCGCTGCATGCAGCTGGAAACCACGGAGCGCGCGATCCACGGTCGTGAACGTCTGGCGTTGGCAGAGAGCTGATTCAAGGTCTGAGGTGTAGCAAAAATGTGGGAGCGAGCCTGCTCGCGAAGACGGCGCTTCAGTCAGCACGGTTTTGACTGATTCACCGCTTTCGCGAGCAGGCTCACTCCCACACTGCTGTGTGCTGTCTGAGAATATTCAGCCCGCCATCGCCAACCGATTACGCCCTTCGCGCTTGGCTACATACAGCGCACTGTCCGCCCGGCGCAGCAGACTGTCGGCCGATTCCCCCGGCAGAAGAGTCGAACAGCCAAGGCTCACGGTCAGGTCGATCAACTGGCCGTCGACGAAGTATTCCTCAGCCTGCGCGGCATGGCGCAAACGCTCGCCAACCATTTGCGCCGCTTCCCGGCCGGTGTTCGACAGCAGGATCAGAAACTCTTCCCCGCCATAGCGAAACACCATGTCGACGTTGCGCAACTGGCTCTTGATCGAGGCTGCCACCGCTTTGAGCACGTCATCGCCGGCGCTGTGGCCGTGGCTGTCGTTGACCCGTTTGAAGTGGTCGATGTCGAGCATGAGAACCGATAGTGGTTGCAGGTGCCGACGTGACATGTCGATCTCGCGCTGCAGGGTCTGCTCCATGGCGATCCGGTTGCCGGTTCCGGTCAGCGGGTCGCGCAGCGCACTTTGCGTCGCAGCGCGGTAGAGCAGGGCGTTGCGCATCGGGAACAACAGCGACGACAGCAGCGATTCGAGGTTGCCCTGATCCTGCTCGCTGAAGCGCTGGTTGCGGCGAAACACCAGTTCGCCCAAGTGCTCGCCTTCGTGGCTGAGGCTATAGCTGACGGAATGGTGACCGCGCGCACCGAATTCCAGACGCAGGTCGCTGCCTGAATGCACGTAACTCAAGGCATCCAGCGGCACCAGGCGCTGAACTTCGCGAAAAAACAGACCGAGGATTCGTTGCGGCTCAAGACTGGTTTGCAGTTGCAGGCTCATTTGCTGGCGCAATTGCGCGAGGCTGGCCGGGCGTTCCAGAAGCGGAGGCAGCTGACCAAAGCCCAGGCGTTGCAATTTGGCACTGTCAAAGTCAATTGCATTGGTCTGGGAAGGTGATTTCATATGGCGTGAGCCCCTAAGCAGTAAGTCTGTCTTACAGGCTGGGTGAGAGCGGCTATGGGCTGCGCGTCATACTGATCCATCAGTCCCGTAGGACATTTGGCGTAAGTTTAGTCTGCCGGATGACGATTAGTCAGCTATCGAAATCGCCCTTGCCCCAGTGCCTTCACACGGCGTGCTTTGAGGAGATTTAGAGCGAAAGTCGTGCCATTCGGTTCACGATAATTAAAAACGTTATGAATCAACGGGATGGCATTTTGCTTTGGGCGGGGGTGGCAGATATTTGACTGGAATGTGACGGCGAAAAGCGGCAAAGGTGTGCCGCGACGGTAATCCGCCACGGCAACAAAAGCGACGTATGGCACTTATTGCGCGTTGAATGCCTGGCCATTGATGCCCGTACTGTCCGGGCCCATCAGGTACAGGTACACCGGCATGATCTCTTCCGGGGTCGGATTGTTCAGCGGGTTTTCCCCCGGATAGGCCTGTGCGCGCATGCTGGTACGCGTGCCGCCCGGGTTGATGCTGTTGGAACGCACGGGTGCTACGCCATCGACCTCGTCGGCCAGCGTCTGCATCAGGCCTTCGGTGGCAAACTTCGACACACCGTAGGCGCCCCAGTAGGCCCGGCCCTTGCGTCCGACGCTGCTGGAGGTGAACACCACCGAGGCATCCTGCGACAGCTTGAGCAGCGGCAGCAAGGTGCTGGTGAGCATGAACATGGCGTTGACGTTGACCTGCATGACGCGCATGAAGTTTTCGCCGGACAGTTGCTCGATCGGCGTACGCGGCCCAATGATCGAGGCGTTGTGCAGCAGGCCATCAAGATGGCCGAACTCGGTTTCGATCATCGCCGCCAGCTCATCGTATTGATGGGGCAGGGCGGTCTCGAGGTTGAACGGGATCACCGCCGGTTGTGGATGGCCGGCGGCTTCGATTTCGTCGTAGACCTGCGTCAGATTGGCTTCGGTCTTGCCCAGCAACAGCACGGTAGCGCCATGGGCGGCGTAGGTCTTGGCAGCCGCGGCGCCGATACCGCGCCCGGCACCGGTGACCAGAATGACCCGGTCCTTGAGCAATTCGGGACGGGCGGTGTAATCAAACATAAAAACCTCACAATCCATTCATGAAGACCTGCTTCCCTGTGGTGAGGGGATTTATCCCCGACCGGCTGAGAAGCAGTCGTGAAACCTGTCTATCGAATCGACCTGAAAGTGCGCGGGCTGCTTCGCATCCCATCGGGGATAAATCCCCTCGCCACAACGGCCGTTTTCAGCAGCTGCACAGCGCGTTGTCGATGACCTTGCGCAGTTCCAGCGGATGATCCACCACCACATCCGCGCCCCAGTGCCGCGGGTTGTCGTCCGGGTGGATATAGCCATAGGTCACGGCGGCGGTTTTGGTGCCCGCATCGCGCCCCGATTCGATGTCGCGCAGATCATCGCCCACAAACAGCACGGTGGACGGATCCAGATCAAGCATCTTGCATGCGAGGATCAGCGGCTCCGGATCCGGCTTGCTGTTTTTCACGTGGTCCGGGCAGATCAACAGCGCCGAGCGCTCGGCCAGCCCCAGTTGCTGCATGATCGGCTCGGCAAACCGAACCGGTTTGTTGGTGACCACGCCCCAGATCAGGTTGCCCCGCTCGATGTCGGCCAGCAATTCGCCCATGCCGTCGAACAGCTTGCTGTGTACCGCGCAACCGGCCAGATAGCGTTCGAGGAACTCCTGACGCAGTTCTTCGAAGCCCGGCGATTCCGGGTCCATCGAGAACGTCACCGCGACCATGGCTTTGGCGCCGCCGGAAATTTCGTCGCGGATGTGCTTGTCGTTCATTGGCGGCAAGCCGCGATCCGCGCGCATCGCCTGACAGATGGCGATGAAATCCGGCGCGGTGTCGAGCAGGGTGCCGTCCATGTCGAAAAGGACTGCTCTGATGGCCATCGGCTTACTCCTCGCGCAGGGTCTGGATCATGTAGTTGACGTCAACGTCGCTGGCCAGCTTGTAGTGCTTGGTCAGCGGGTTGTAGGTCAGGCCGATGATGTCCTTGACGGTCAGGCCGGCGATGCGGCTCCAGGCGCCCAGCTCGGACGGGCGAATAAATTTCTTGAAGTCGTGGGTGCCGCGCGGCAGCAGCTTCATGATGTATTCGGCACCGACGATGGCGAACAGGTACGCCTTCGGGTTGCGGTTGATGGTCGAGAAGAACACCTGGCCGCCCGGTTTGACCATGCGGTAGCAGGCGCGGATCACCGACGACGGGTCCGGTACGTGTTCGAGCATTTCCAGGCAAGTGACCACGTC
Organism: Pseudomonas sp. Y5-11; assembly: GCF_022368695.1. Taxonomy (NCBI): domain Bacteria; kingdom Pseudomonadati; phylum Pseudomonadota; class Gammaproteobacteria; order Pseudomonadales; family Pseudomonadaceae; genus Pseudomonas; species Pseudomonas sp. Y5-11. The sequence continues at coordinate 5,205,525 of NZ_CP058974.1, read as the reverse complement.
GAACTGCTCGGGCATTTCTTCGGCAAGGGCTTCAGCGGTGATCTGTCGGTACTCGACGTTGACCCCGGATTCCAATTGATGCAGTTGCGCGACCGCCAGCGGCGCTTCGCCCATGTCGATGCCCGTTACCGTGGCGCCGCGCTGGGCCATGGCTTCGCTGAGAATGCCGCCGCCGCAGCCGACGTCGAGAACTTTCTTGCCGGCCAGATTGACCCGCTCGTCAATCCAGTTGACGCGCAGCGGATTGATGTCGTGCAGTGGTTTGAACTCGCTTTCACGGTCCCACCAACGATGGGCCAGGGCTTCGAATTTGGCGATTTCGGCGTGGTCGACGTTGCTCATGATCTATTCCTCGAAAAACTTGAAAAAGGCTGTAGCCGCGAAGTCTGCTCCGCGGTGTTTACGATTCGGAGTGGCCGCTGATGCGCTGGCCCCAGGCCCGGGCGGTGGCGCCCAGCTGTTGTTCGTCCAGGCGGGTCAGGCGCCGGTCGTCGAGTAACTGTTTGCCGGCGACCCACAGGTGTTTCACGCAGTCGCGGCCGGTGGCATAGATAAGCTGTGACACCGGGTCATAGACCGGTTGCTGGGCCAGGCCGGACAGGTCGAAGGCGACGATGTCTGCAGCCTTGCCAATCTCCAGCGAACCGACCTGTGCCTCAATGCCCAGAGCCCGGGCGCCGTTGAGCGTGGCCATGCGCAGCGCGCGATGGGCGTCCAGCGCGGTGGCCGAGCCGGCGACGGCTTTGGCCAGCAGCGCGGCGGTGCGGGTTTCGCCGAGCAGATCGAGGTCGTTGTTACTGGCGGCGCCATCGGTGCCGACGGCAACGTTCACGCCAGCCTGCCACAGACGCTCCACCGGGCAGAAACCGCTGGCCAGCTTCAGGTTCGATTCCGGGCAGTGGATCACGCTGGTGTTGCTTTCTACCAGCAATGCCAGATCGTCATCGCTGATCTGGGTCATGTGCACCGCCTGGAAGCGCGGGCCAAGCAAACCGAGGCGAGCGAGACGGGCCAGTGGCCGCTCGCCGCGATGCTCCAGCGATTGCTGGACTTCGAAGGCAGTTTCGTGGACATGCATGTGGATCGACGCGTCCAGCTCTTCGGCGATCACGCGGATTTTTTCCAGGTTCTCGTCGCCCACGGTGTAGGGTGCATGAGGGCCGAAAGTGATCTTGATCCGTTCGTGATGCTTCAAATCGCCGAACAGCTCGACGCCCTGACGAATGGCCTCATCGGCGCTGCTGGCGCCGGGGATCGGGAAATCGAGGATCGGAATCGCGATCTGTGCGCGAATGCCGCTGTTGTGCACGCGCTCACTGGCGACTTTCGGGAAGAAGTACATGTCCGAGAAGCAACTGATGCCACCTTTGATCTGCTCGGCAATCGCCAAGTCAGTGCCATCACGGACGAAATCTTCATCGACCCATTTGGCTTCGGCCGGCCAGATGTGGTTTTCCAGCCAGGTCATCAGCGGCAGATCGTCGGCCAGGCCACGGAACAGGGTCATCGCCGCATGCCCGTGGGCGTTGATCAGGCCCGGGCTGAGCAGCACGTCCGGCAATTCGCGGACTTCAGTGGCGTTACACTTCAATGCTTCGGCGCGCGGGCCGATAAACACGATGCGACCGTCACGGATGCCCAGGCCGTGTTCCTTGAGCACAACGCCTGCAGGTTCGACGGGTACCAGCCAGGTCGGCAGCAATAATAAGTCGAGCGCAATGGCAGGTTTCGGCATCGAGGGTCGGTTCCAGTGCTTTTGTAAAGGATGGCGAAGTATACCCGAGCGTCTTCGCGGGGGGATCGCTATAATCGGCGGCTTTTGTTCATGAGTGCGGGGTGAGGGATGCGCGATCGACTGTTGGCTGCGGAGAAAGTAAAGGCCATCGATTGGCGAGATGGCGCGCTCCACCTGCTGGATCAGCGTATTTTGCCGTTTGAGGAAAACTGGATTGCCTACACCAGCGCGGCCGGTGTGGCTGAGGCGATTCGTTCGATGGTGGTACGTGGCGCACCGGCGATCGGCATCAGTGCGGCCTATGGCATAGTGCTGGCGGTCCGCGCACGGATCGCTGAGGGGGGTGACTGGTACGCGGCGCTGGAAGAGGATTTCGCCTTGCTCGCCGATTCCCGGCCGACGGCGGTCAATCTGTTCTGGGCGCTGAACCGCATGCACGATCGCCTGGACCGGCTGAAAGAAAACGCCGATCCGCTGGCGGCACTGGAAGCTGAAGCCATCGCCATTCATGAAAGCGACCGCGAAGCCAACCTGACCATGGCTCAGCTCGGTGTCGATCTGATCCGCAAGCATCAGGGCAACGCCCAGGCGATTCTCACTCACTGTAATACCGGCGCTCTGGCCACCGGAGGTTTCGGTACCGCGCTGGGGGTGATTCGCGCGGCCTATCTCGAAGGCATGGTAGAGCGCGTCTACGCCGATGAAACCCGCCCGTGGCTGCAGGGTTCGCGCCTGACCGCCTGGGAGCTGGCGAACGAAGGCATTCCGGTGACGCTCAATGCTGACTCCGCCGCCGCGCACATCATGAAAACCAAAGGCGTGACCTGGGTGATCGTCGGTGCTGACCGCATCACTGCCAATGGCGATGTGGCGAACAAGATCGGCACCTACCAACTGGCGGTCAACGCCATGCACCACGGCGTGCGCTTCATGGTGGTGGCGCCGAGTTCGACCATCGACATGCATCTGGCCAGTGGCGACGACATCCCGATCGAGGAACGTGATGGCGCCGAGTTGCTGGAGGTCGGTGGCAAGCGCGTGGGGGCGGACGTCGAGGCGTTCAACCCGGTGTTCGATGTGACGCCGGCGGATCTGATCGACGCGATCGTCACTGAAAAGGGCATCGTCGAGCGGCCGGATACGGCGAAAATGGCTCAGTTGATGTGCCGCAAACGCCTGCATTGATTGGCTTGGTGTCTGCGTTGCCCCTTTCGCGAGCAGGCTCGCTCCCACAGGTTTTGTGAACGGCATAGAACTTTGTGGGAGCGAGCCTGCTCGCGATGGGGGCCTGAAAGTCAATAAACATCGCAAAACCTGACCTCAAAACTGCATTCAAAGAAGCTCTGAGCCTCTCTCGTCCCCTTTACGCCTGTCATCGGTCAACTAACTATGCTCCATGCGCATCTGGGGGATAGGTGCGTGGCGGCTCTTGTGATAACATCCGGCGTTTTCCGAGGCGGCTTCACGGAGCTGTCTTTACTGCGCAAATCCGTGGTTCTATCCGTTGATTTGTCGTAAGTCGGCGCACGGCACTCAGCCTGCCCCGACGAGCTTCGTACATCCCATATGGATATGACGAAGTTTCACCAGAAAAAGGAATCAGGCTTCTCATGGGCGAACTGGCCAAAGAAATCCTCCCGGTCAATATCGAAGACGAGCTGAAACAGTCCTACCTCGACTACGCAATGAGCGTAATCGTCGGCCGTGCACTGCCGGATGCGCGCGATGGCCTCAAGCCCGTGCACCGTCGCGTACTGTTCGCGATGAGCGAGCTGGGCAACGACTTCAACAAGCCGTACAAGAAATCTGCCCGTGTTGTCGGTGACGTGATCGGTAAGTATCACCCGCATGGTGATACTGCGGTGTACGACACCATCGTCCGCATGGCTCAGCCTTTCTCCCTGCGCTACCTGCTGGTTGACGGTCAGGGCAACTTCGGTTCGGTGGACGGCGACAACGCTGCGGCCATGCGATACACCGAAGTGCGCATGACCAAGCTGGCGCACGAACTGCTGGCCGACCTGCACAAGGAAACCGTGGACTGGGTGCCGAACTACGACGGTACCGAGCTGATCCCGGCGGTCATGCCGACCCGCGTGCCGAACCTGCTGGTCAACGGTTCCAGCGGTATTGCCGTGGGCATGGCGACCAACATTCCGCCGCACAACCTCGGTGAAGTCATCGACGGTTGCCTGGCCCTCATCGACAATCCCGAGCTGACCGTCGATGAGCTGATGCAATACATCCCCGGTCCGGACTTCCCGACGGCCGCGATCATCAACGGTCGTGCCGGCATCATCGAAGCCTACCGCACCGGTCGTGGCCGCATTTACATGCGTGCGCGTTCGATCATCGAAGACATCGACAAGGTCGGTGGCCGACAGCAGATCGTCATCACTGAACTGCCGTATCAGCTGAACAAGGCGCGTCTGATCGAGAAGATCGCCGAACTGGTCAAAGAGAAGAAGCTCGAAGGCATCACCGAGCTGCGCGACGAGTCCGACAAGGACGGTATGCGCGTCGTGATCGAGCTGCGTCGCGGCGAAGTGCCTGAGGTGATCCTCAACAACCTCTACGCCCAGACCCAGTTGCAATCGGTATTCGGCATCAACATCGTCGCGCTGATCGACGGCCGTCCACGCATCCTCAATCTCAAGGATCTGCTGGAAGCATTCGTCCGTCACCGTCGCGAAGTGGTCACCCGTCGTACCGTATTCGAGCTGCGCAAGGCCCGCGAGCGCGGTCACATTCTTGAAGGTCAGGCCGTTGCCCTGTCGAACATCGACCCGGTGATCGCTCTGATCAAGGCGTCGCCGACTCCGTCGGAAGCCAAGGAAGCGCTGGTCAGCACCCCTTGGGAATCCTCGGCAGTGGTGGCGATGGTGGAGCGTGCCGGCGCCGATTCGTGCCGTCCGGAAAACCTCGATCCGCAATACGGTCTGCGCGACGGCAAGTACTTCCTGTCGCCAGAACAGGCGCAAGCCATTCTGGAACTGCGTCTGCACCGTCTGACCGGTCTGGAGCACGAGAAGCTGCTGGCCGAGTATCAAGAGATCCTCAACCAGATCGGCGAGCTGATCCGCATCCTCAACAGCGCCGTGCGCCTGATGGAAGTGATCCGCGAAGAGCTGGAAGTGATCCGTGCCGAATACGGCGACGTGCGCCGCACCGAGATTCTCGATGCGCGTCTCGATCTGACCCTGGGCGACATGATCCCGGAAGAGGAGCGCGTCGTGACCATTTCCCACGGTGGCTACGCCAAGACCCAGCCACTGGCTGCGTACCAGGCTCAGCGTCGTGGCGGCAAAGGCAAATCGGCGACCGGCGTCAAGGATGAGGACTACATCGCTCACCTGCTGGTGGCCAACAGTCACACCACGCTGCTGCTGTTCTCCAGCAGGGGCAAGGTGTACTGGCTGAAGACTTACGAAATTCCGGAAGCGTCCCGCGCCGCCCGTGGTCGTCCGCTGGTCAATCTGCTGCCGCTGGATGACGGTGAATACATCACCACCATGCTGCCGGTCGAGGAGTACACCGAAGGTCACTACATCTTCATGGCGACCGCCAACGGCACCGTGAAGAAGACTCCGCTGGAATCCTTCAGCCGTCAGCGCAGCGTCGGTCTGATCGCGCTGGAGCTGGACGAAGGCGACGTGTTGATCTCCGCGGCCATCACCGATGGCGAGCGCGAAGTGATGCTGTTCTCCGACGGCGGCAAAGTGACGCGTTTCAAAGAGTCCGACGTACGCGCCATGGGCCGTACCGCCCGTGGTGTACGCGGCATGCGTCTGCCGGAAGGGCAGAAGCTGATTTCGATGCTGATCCCGGAAGAAGGCAGCCAGATCCTCACCGCTTCCGAGCGTGGTTATGGCAAGCGCACCGCGATTACCGAGTTCCCAGAGTACAAGCGTGGCGGTCAAGGCGTGATCGCCATGGTCAGCAACGAGCGTAACGGCCGTCTGGTCGGTGCGGTTCAGGTGCTCGACGGCGAAGAAATCATGTTGATTTCCGATCAGGGCACGCTGGTACGTACCCGCGTCGACGAAGTGTCGAGCCTGGGTCGTAACACCCAAGGCGTGACTCTGATCAAGCTGGCCAAGGATGAAACCCTGGTCGGTCTGGAGCGGGTTCAGGAGCCATCGGAGGTCGAAGGCGACGAGCTTGAAGGTGAAGAGGGTGCCGGGTTCGAGGGAGATGTCGTGATCGACGACGTTGCCGAGGACCAGCAACTCGACGCCGCAGCTGACGAAGAGCCGCAGGAATAAGCGGACAAGCGAGGGGGCGGATGAAAATTCGCCCCCTTGTTATTTGTCCGGTATGAAATTTCGACATCATGGAGATCCCCTGTGGGAGCGAGCCGGCTCGCGAAAGCAGGCGCTGCGGTACCTCTGACGCACCGCGGTGATGCATTCGCGAGCAGGCTCGCTCCCACAGGACTGTGTTGATCGGTAGTGTGATTTTTTGCGTGATACCACCAAATCAGAGCGAGATTGGATGTGAGCAAGCGAGCCTATAACTTCTGTGCCGGTCCTGCGGCGCTTCCTGAAGCTGTCCTGCAACGTGCCCAGGGTGAACTCCTTGATTGGCATGGCAAGGGTCTGTCGGTCATGGAAATGAGCCATCGCAGCGATGAGTTCGTGTCCATTGCCACCCAGGCCGAGCAGGATCTGCGTGACCTGCTGAATATCCCGTCGAACTATAAAGTGCTGTTTCTGCAGGGTGGCGCCAGCCAGCAGTTCGCACAGATCCCGCTGAACCTGTTGCCGGAAAACGGCAGCGCCGACTATATCGACACCGGTATCTGGTCGCAGAAAGCTATCGACGAAGCTTCGCGCTACGGCCACGTCAACGTTGCTGCCACCGCCAAGCCTTACGACTATTTCGCCATCCCGAGTCAGAACGAGTGGAAGCTGTCGAAAGACGCCGCTTACGTTCACTACGCGCCGAACGAAACCATCGGCGGTCTGGAATTCCAGTGGATCCCGGAAACCGGTGACGTGCCGCTGGTGGCTGACATGTCTTCGGACATCCTCTCGCGTCCGGTCGACATCTCGCGTTTCGGCATGATCTACGCCGGCGCCCAGAAGAACATCGGCCCGAGCGGTATTGTCGTCAACATCATCCGCGAAGACCTGCTGGGCAAGGCGCGTTCGCTGTGCCCGACCATGCTCGACTACAAGGTCGCGGCCGATAACGGTTCGATGTACAACACTCCGCCGACCCTGGCCTGGTACCTCTCCGGTCTGGTGTTCCAGTGGCTGAAAGAGCAGGGCGGTGTTGAAGCGATCGCCAAACTGAATGACGTCAAGCAGCGCACGCTGTACGACTTCATCGACGCCAGTGGCCTCTACAGCAACCCGATCAACAAGTCGGACCGCTCGTGGATGAACGTGCCGTTCCGTCTGGCTGACGATCGCCTGGACAAACCGTTCCTGGCCGGTGCCGATGCGCGCGGTCTGCTCAACCTCAAGGGCCACCGCTCCGTGGGCGGCATGCGCGCCTCCATCTACAACGCCGTCGACATCAACGCCGTCAACGCGCTGGTGGCGTACATGGCTGAATTCGAGAAGGAACACGGCTGATGTCCGAGCAAGAACTCAAGGCCCTGCGCCTGCGTATTGACGCTCTGGACGAAAAGGTCCTGGAACTGATCAGTGAGCGTGCGCGCTGCGCCCAGGAAGTTGCGCGAGTCAAGATGGCTTCGCTGGCCGAAGGCGAGGTGCCGGTGTTCTACCGTCCCGAGCGTGAAGCCCAGGTGCTCAAGCGCGTGATGGAGCGCAATCAGGGGCCGCTGGGCAACGAAGAGATGGCGCGCTTGTTCCGCGAAATCATGTCCTCGTGCCTGGCGCTCGAGCAGCCATTGAAAGTGGCTTACCTCGGCCCTGAAGGCACCTTCACTCAAGCAGCGGCGATGAAGCACTTCGGCCACGCGGTGATCAGCAAGCCGATGGCGGCGATCGACGAAGTGTTCCGTGAAGTGGCGGCGGGTGCGGTGAATTTTGGCGTGGTGCCGGTGGAGAATTCCACCGAAGGCGCGGTCAACCACACCCTCGACAGCTTCCTCGAGCACGACATGGTGATCTGCGGCGAAGTCGAACTGCGCATTCACCATCACTTGCTGGTCGGTGAAAACACCAAGACCGACAGCATCAGCCGCATCTACTCCCACGCCCAGTCGCTGGCCCAGTGCCGCAAGTGGCTGGACGCGCACTATCCGAATGTCGAGCGCGTGGCGGTGGCGAGCAATGCCGAAGCGGCGAAGCGGGTCAAGGGTGAATGGAACTCGGCGGCGATTGCCGGCGACATGGCTGCTGGCTTGTATGGTCTGACCCGTCTGGCGGAAAAGATCGAAGATCGTCCGGACAACTCGACGCGCTTCCTGATGATCGGTAACCAGGAAGTGCCGCCGACCGGCGACGACAAGACCTCGATCATCGTCTCGATGAGCAACAAGCCTGGCGCGCTGCATGAGCTGCTGGTGCCGTTCCATGACAACGGGATCGACCTGACCCGGATCGAAACCCGTCCGTCGCGCAGTGGCAAATGGACCTACGTGTTCTTCATCGACTTCGTCGGCCACCACCGTGATCCGTTGATCAAGGGTGTGCTGGAAAAGATCAGTCAGGAAGCAGTAGCACTCAAAGTGCTGGGTTCCTACCCGAAAGCAGTTCTTTAAGGGGCGGTAGCAAATGAGTGGCAACTTCCTCGCTCTGGCACAGCCGGGCGTGCAACAACTTTCGCCGTACGTTCCGGGCAAGCCTGTGGACGAACTGGCGCGCGAGCTGGATCTGGATCCGGCGAAAATCGTCAAACTGGCAAGCAATGAAAACCCGCTGGGCGCCAGCCCGAAAGCGCTGGCGGCAATCCGCGATGAGCTGGCCGAGCTGACCCGTTATCCGGACGGCAACGGCTTCGCGCTGAAATCGCTGTTGGCCGAGCAGTGCCGCGTCGAGCTGAACCAGGTAACCCTTGGCAACGGCTCCAACGATATTCTCGAGCTGGTGGCGCGCGCCTATCTGGCGCCGGGTCTGAACGCCGTGTTCAGTGAGCATGCGTTTGCCGTTTACCCGATCGCCACCCAGGCGGTCGGCGCGCAGGCCAAAGTGGTGCCGGCCAAGGACTGGGGGCACGACTTGCCTGCGATGCTCGCGGCCATCGATGCCAACACTCGTGTAGTGTTCATTGCCAACCCGAACAATCCGACCGGCACCTGGTTCGGCGCCGAAGCGCTGGACGAGTTCCTGCAAGATGTACCGGAACATGTGTTGGTGGTGCTGGACGAGGCGTACATCGAGTACGCCGAAGGCAGCGACCTGCCGGACGGTCTGGATTTCCTCGCGGCGTACCCGAATCTGCTGGTATCGCGCACGTTCTCCAAGGCCTATGGCCTGGCAGCGCTGCGCGTTGGTTATGGCCTGTCCACTGCGGTAGTAGCGGACGTGCTCAACCGTGTGCGCCAACCATTCAACGTCAACAGCCTGGCTCTGGCCGCAGCCTGTGCGGCGTTGAAGGATGACGAGTATCTGGCGCAAAGCCGTCAGCTCAACGAATCCGGCATGCAGCAACTGCAGGCGGGTTTCCGTGAGCTGGGTCTGAGCTGGATCGAGTCCAAGGGCAACTTCATCTGCGTCGATCTTGGTCAGGTCGCTGCGCCGATTTTCCAGGGGCTGCTGCGTGAAGGCGTGATCGTGCGTCCGGTGGCCAATTACGGCATGCCGAACCACCTGCGGGTGACCATCGGTCTGCCGGCGGAAAACAGCCGCTTCCTTGAAGCGCTGCGCAAGGTTCTGGCTCGTGGGTGATGTCACTGCTCTGCAATCTGCTGCACCTATGATCGGTCGCCTTGTGGTGGTCGGTCTGGGGTTGATCGGTGGTTCGTTTGCCAAAGGCTTGCGTGAAAGCGGCATCTGCCGTGAAGTGGTCGGGGTCGATCTCGACCCGCAATCGCGCAAGCTGGCGGTCGAGTTGGGTGTGGTCGACCGTTGCGAAGACGACCTGATTGCTGCGTGTCAGGGTGCTGACGTGATTCAGCTGGCAGTGCCGATTCTGGCCATGGAGAAGGTGCTCGCGCGTCTGGCGAGTGTCGATTTGGGTCAGGCGATTCTGACCGATGTCGGCAGCGCCAAGGGCAATGTGGTGCGCGCGGCGACCGAGGCGTTCGGCGGCATGCCGGGGCGTTTCGTGCCGGGCCATCCGATTGCCGGTTCCGAGCAGAGCGGGGTGGAAGCCTCCAACTCTGAGCTGTTCCGTCGGCACAAGGTGATTCTGACCCCGCTCGCGCAAACCGATCCGGCCGCACTGGCGGTGGTTGATCGCTTGTGGCGCGAGCTGGGTGCCGATGTCGAGCATATGCAGGTCGAGCGCCACGACGAAGTGTTGGCTGCGACCAGTCATCTGCCGCACTTGCTGGCCTTCGGTCTGGTCGACTCGTTGGCCAAACGCAATGAAAACCTTGAGATCTTCCGTTACGCTGCGGGCGGTTTCCGCGATTTCACAAGAATCGCCGGAAGCGACCCGGTGATGTGGCACGACATCTTCCTCGCCAACCGCGAGGCTGTCCTGCGCACACTCGATACATTTCGCAGCGACCTCGACGCCTTGCGCGACGCGGTCGATGCAGGGGATGGGCACCAATTGTTGGGCGTCTTCACGCGCGCCCGGGTTGCCCGCGAGCATTTCAGTAAAATCCTGGCCCGCAGGGCCTATGTGGACGCTATGAATTCCAACGATCTGATTTTTCTGGCTCAACCTGGTGGCCGCTTGTCCGGTCGGATTCGCGTACCAGGTGACAAATCGATTTCCCACCGCTCGATCATGCTCGGCTCGCTGGCCGAAGGCGTGACCGAGGTGGAAGGTTTCCTCGAGGGTGAAGATGCCCTGGCGACCTTGCAGGCATTTCGCGACATGGGCGTGGTCATCGAAGGCCCGCACCACGGTCGCGTCACTATTCACGGCGTTGGCCTGCATGGCTTGAAGCCGGCACCTGGCCCGATCTATCTGGGCAACTCCGGTACCTCGATGCGTCTGTTGTCCGGCCTGCTGGCGGCGCAGAACTTCGACAGCACCCTGACGGGCGATGCGTCGCTGTCCAAGCGTCCGATGAATCGCGTGGCCAATCCGCTGCGTGAAATGGGCGCCGTGATCGAAACCGCTGCCGAAGGTCGTCCACCGATGACTATTCGTGGCGGGCACAAGCTGAAAGGCCTGACCTACACGATGCCGATGGCCAGTGCTCAGGTGAAGTCCTGCCTGCTGCTGGCGGGTCTGTACGCGGAAGGCAAGACCACCGTCACTGAACCGGCTCCAACCCGTGATCACACCGAGCGCATGCTGCGTGGCTTCGGCTACCCGGTGAGTGTTGATGGCGCGACCGCGTCGGTCGAGTCCGGCGGCAAGCTGACCGCAACCCACATTGAAGTGCCGGGCGATATCTCGTCGTCGGCGTTCTTCCTGGTGGCGGCCTCGATTGCCGAAGGTTCCGAGCTGGTGCTGGAGCACGTCGGCATCAATCCGACCCGTACCGGCGTTATCGACATCCTGCGGCTGATGGGCGCCGATATCACTCTGGAAAACCAGCGTGAAGTCGGTGGCGAGCCGGTAGCCGACCTGCGCGTGCGGGCGGCTAAACTCAAAGGTATCGAGATTCCGGAGGCGCTGGTGCCACTGGCCATCGACGAATTCCCGGTGCTGTTCGTGGCTGCAGCCTGTGCCGAAGGTCGTACCGTGCTGACTGGTGCTGAAGAGTTGCGCGTCAAGGAATCGGACCGCATCCAGGTAATGGCGGACGGCTTGCTGGCGCTGGGCGTCAAGTGCCAGCCGACCCCGGACGGCATCATCATCGATGGCGGCCAGATCGGTGGCGGCGAAGTGCATGGTCACGGCGATCACCGTATCGCCATGGCCTTCAGCGTGGCCTCGCTGCGCGCCACTGCGCCGATCCGCATCCATGATTGCGCCAATGTCGCGACGTCGTTCCCGAACTTCCTCGCGCTGTGCGCGCAGGTCGGCATTCGTGTGGCACAAGAGGCTCAGTCGTGAAAAACATTGCACCGGTCATCACCATCGATGGGCCAAGCGGTTCGGGCAAAGGCACGGTCGCCGGGATTCTGGCCAAGCGTCTGGGCTGGAACCTGCTGGATTCCGGTGCGTTGTATCGCCTGCTGGCGTTCGCTGCGCACAACCATGGTGTCGACCTGACCAATGAAGAGTTGCTGAAAAAGCTGGCTGCTCATCTGGATGTGCAGTTCATCGCGGCGACCGAAGGCCAGTTGCAGCGCATCATTCTGGAAGGTGATGAAGTCAGCGATGTCATCCGTACTGAAAGCGTCGGCGCAGGCGCGTCCCAGGTAGCTGCGCTGCCGGCAGTGCGCGAGGCGCTGCTGCAGCGCCAGCGCGCTTTCCAGGAAGCGCCGGGGCTGGTGGCTGATGGGCGCGACATGGGCACAGTGGTTTTTCCTGACGCACCATTGAAAATCTTCCTGACCGCCAGCGCCGAGGAACGGGCGCGCCGCCGATATTTGCAGTTGAAGGGCAAAGGCGAGGATGTTAGTCTGTCGAGTCTGCTAGATGAGATCCGTGCACGCGACGAGCGTGATACCCAGCGTGCAGTGGCCCCGCTCAAGCCGGCGGCCGACGCGATTCAGCTGGATTCCACGGAGTTGTCCATCGATCAGGTGCTTGAACGCATCATGAGCGAGATCGCCATTCGCGATATCGCCGGGTGACCAAGAAGGCCGTAGGGGACCAGTCATAGTCCTGCAGCGCTTCTTTTAAATGAAACTAACCCACACCGTCTGGGGTGTGGAGATGGGCGTATTCTTCGCCCTCATCTACAGGAATTAAAATGAGCGAAAGCTTTGCGGAACTCTTTGAAGAAAGCCTAAAGACCCTGAACCTTCAGGCAGGCTCCATCATCACCGGTGTTATCGTTGATATCGATTACCAGGCTCGCTGGGTAACCGTTCACGCTGGCCTGAAGTCTGAAGCACTCATCCCGCTGGAACAGTTCTACAACGACGCTGGCGATCTGACTATCAATGTCGGTGACGAAGTTCACGTTGCTCTGGATTCGGTTGAAGACGGTTTCGGTGAAACCAAGCTGTCCCGTGAAAAAGCCAAGCGCGCTGAATGCTGGATCGTTCTGGAAGCAGCCTTCGCAGCTGAGGAAGTGGTCAAGGGCGTTATCAACGGTAAGGTTAAAGGCGGCTTCACTGTCGACGTTAACGGCATCCGTGCGTTCCTGCCAGGTTCCCTGGTTGACGTCCGTCCAGTGCGCGACACTACGCACCTGGAAGGCAAAGAGCTGGAATTCAAGGTCATCAAGCTGGACCAGAAGCGCAACAACGTTGTCGTTTCCCGTCGCAGCGTCCTCGAAGCCGAGAACTCCGCCGAGCGTGAAGCTCTGCTGGAATCCCTGCAGGAAGGCCAGCAAGTCAAAGGTATCGTCAAAAACCTCACCGATTACGGCGCATTTGTCGATCTGGGTGGCGTGGACGGCCTGCTGCACATTACCGACATGGCCTGGAAGCGCATCAAGCATCCTTCCGAGATCGTCAACGTTGGTGATGAAATCGACGTCAAGGTTCTGAAATACGATCGCGAACGCAACCGTGTTTCCCTGGGCTTGAAGCAACTGGGCGAAGATCCATGGGTTGCTATCAAAGCCCGTTACCCAGAAGGCACTCGCGTTACCGCTCGTGTAACCAACCTGACCGACTACGGCTGCTTCGCTGAGCTGGAAGAAGGCGTTGAAGGTCTGGTGCACGTTTCGGAAATGGACTGGACCAACAAGAACATCCACCCTTCGAAAGTCGTACAAGTCGGCGACGAAGTGGAAGTCATGGTTCTGGACATCGACGAAGAGCGTCGTCGTATCTCCCTGGGCATCAAGCAGTGCAAGTCGAACCCATGGGAAGACTTCTCTGGCCAGTTCAACAAGGGCGACAAGATCTCCGGCACCATCAAGTCGATCACCGATTTCGGTATCTTCATTGGTCTGGACGGCGGCATCGACGGTCTGGTTCATCTGTCCGACATCTCCTGGAACGAAGTGGGCGAAGAAGCCGTACGTCGTTTCAAGAAGGGCGACGAGCTGGACACAGTCATCCTGTCGGTTGATCCAGAGCGCGAGCGCATCTCCCTGGGCATCAAGCAACTGGAAAGCGATCCGTTCTCCGAGTACGTCTCGGTTAACGACAAAGGCGCTATCGTTAAAGGCACCGTGAAAGAAGTTGACGCCAAAGGCGCCATCATCGTTCTGGCTGACGACATCGAAGCGACCCTGAAAGCCTCCGAAATCAGCCGTGACCGCGTTGAAGACGCGCGCAACGTTCTGAAAGAAGGCCAGGAAGTTGAAGCCAAGATCATCAGCGTTGACCGCAAGAGCCGCGTAATCCAGCTCTCGATCAAGTCGAAAGATGACGCTGAAGAGAAAGAAGCTATCCAGAGCCTGAACTCCGTTCAGGAAGCTCCAGCCGATACCACCATGGCTGCTCTGTTGAAGCAAGCAATGGCCAAACAGAACTAAGTTCTGCTTGATCATGAAAAAGGGCGACTTCGGTCGCCCTTTTTTGTGCCTGCGATTTGGTGGGGGAGGCTACGGTGAAACCAATCACTTCAGCGGGTTGTCTGTTTCTTTAATCGGATCAATCGCCTATTCGCGACTAAGCTGTGGTAGTAGTCGTGCAGTAGTCGGGCGTTGCCTGGCATAAGGAAGTGGATGAACAGATTTATTGTGTTGATTGCTGTGTTGATTTTGGCTGGCTGTACCACCAGTGCCAAGACGCATGCGGTGCGTGGCGTCAGTGGTATCGAGATTGACTGCTCCGGTTTGGGGTCGGGTTGGGAGAAGTGCCAAAGGCGCGCGGCGAAGGAGTGCAAGGGGGTGGGTTACCGGGTGATCACCCGATCTGATCAGGCCAAAGATGAGGATGAATATCCGTTTGGCTTCAATCCCGCGGGCTACGTCACTCGAACCATGCTGGTGATGTGTCGCTGAATGAGCGCTGCTCCTGTTCAGTGCTTTCGTGTGCTGAAAACGGGCGTTTTGATGCCGAGAAAGATATGTCAATCCCTGGGCTGTTCAAAATCTTCCGGGCGTGCTAAAACCTTTCAAGCGCTGATCTAGCTGCTTGAAAAAGAAGGGAAAAATATGACGAAGTCGGAGTTGATCGAACGAATTGTCACCCATCAAGGGCTACTCTCATCCAAGGATGTGGAGCTGGCCATCAAGACCATGCTTGAACAAATGTCCCAGTGCCTGGCTACCGGGGATCGCATCGAGATCCGTGGGTTTGGCAGCTTCTCCCTGCATTATCGTGCGCCGAGGGTCGGTCGCAATCCAAAGACCGGTCAGTCTGTCAGCCTTGACGGCAAGTTTGTTCCGCATTTCAAGCCGGGCAAGGAATTGCGTGACCGGGTGAATGAGGAAGAGGAGGAGGGGGTTTGACAGTCGCTATCTCTCGAGGAGTTACTTGTGCGTAACCTCAAGCGCATACTTCTAGGTGTCTTCATATTGTTGCTGGTGTTGGCGGTTCTTGCGTTTGTGCTTGAGAATCAGCAGTCCATCTCATTAATGTTCCTCGGTTTGTCGGGTCCCCAGCTTCCGCTCTCTGTGGTGGTGGTCATCGCACTGCTCGTTGGCATGTTGATTGGTCCGATTCTGGGGTGGTTTCTGGGACGTTCGTCCAGAGCGGCGCGCAAGCGTCTGGTCTGAGATCGACGACTACGGGCTATCATTCAAATTTGGTTCGTCGCCTGTCCATATCCATTAGTAAAACGTTCATTAAGCTGTAAAATGCAATCCTTGTTCGATAGTGGTTTTTTCCACGTCGATTCAGACTGGCTCTGACGGAACCCTTCAGGTTGATGGCTTCTGCATTCATGGATTAGACAGTGTTCGTGCCACTGTCCGCAGCTCAAGGGTATGGTTTCGCGTGAAAATTCTAGTTACCGGCGGCGCCGGGTTCATCGGCTCGGCAGTCATCCGTCACATCATTTCCAACACTACCGACTCTGTGGTCAACGTCGATAAGTTGACTTATGCCGGTAACCTGGAGTCCCTGGCAGAAGTTAGCCAGGATCCGCGTTATGCATTTGAGCGCGTTGATATCTGCGATCGTGATCAGATCGACCGTGTTCTGCGTGAACATCAGCCGGATGCGATAATGCACCTGGCTGCAGAGTCCCACGTAGATCGCTCGATTACCGGTCCATCCGAGTTTATCCAAACCAATATCATTGGCACCTACACACTGTTGGAAGCTGCACGCCAATATTGGATGGCGCTGGATGATGTGCGCAAGGCCAGCTTCCGTTTCCATCACATTTCTACTGACGAAGTTTACGGAGATCTTGAAGGTCCGGAGGATCTCTTCACGGAAACGACGCCATATCAGCCAAGCTCACCGTACTCGGCGAGCAAGGCCAGTTCTGACCACCTCGTTCGCGCCTGGGCTCGTACTTATGGTCTGCCGACATTGGTCACGAACTGCTCGAACAACTACGGTCCTTGCCACTTCCCTGAGAAGTTGATCCCGCTGATCATTCTCAATGCACTTGAAGGAAAACCATTGCCGGTTTATGGCAAAGGTAATCAAGTGCGTGACTGGTTATACGTAGAAGATCATGCGCGTGCGTTGTACAAAGTTGTCACCGAGGGTGTCATCGGTGAGACGTACAACATCGGTGGTCACAACGAGAAACAGAACATTGAAGTTGTGAATACGCTTTGCGCTCTTCTCGATGAACTTTGTCCAGATTCTGCCCATCGTCCTCATGCGAGTCTGATTACCTATGTGCAGGACCGTCCTGGACATGATCAGCGTTACGCTATCGACGCCAGCAAGATCCAGCGCGAGCTCGGCTGGACGCCGGAAGAAACGTTCGAAACTGGTATTCGCAAGACTGTCGAGTGGTATCTTGGCAACACTGAATGGGTCGCTCACGTCAAGAGCGGTAGCTACCAACAGTGGATTGACCAGAACTACGCTGATCGTACGAACAAGGTATGAAAATTCTCCTGCTGGGCAAAAACGGCCAGGTCGGTTGGGAGCTGCAACGCTCTCTGGCACCGCTTGGGGAATTGGTTGCCCTCGATCGGCACCCGCTCGAAGGTTTGAGTGGTGATCTGTCTGAGCTGGATGCGCTGCGCGCGACGATCCGCAAGGTTGGGCCCGACATTATCGTCAACGCGGCGGCCTACACAGCTGTCGATAAAGCCGAGTCCGAGACTGAGCTGGCTGATCGTGTAAACGGTGAGGCCAGTCGAGTCATGGCGCAGGAGGCCGCATCGCTGGATGCCTGGCTGATCCACTATTCGACTGATTACGTATTCAGCGGGGAAGGCTCGACGCCTTGGCAAGAATCCGATGCTGTCGCTCCGGTGAACCATTACGGCGCCAGCAAGCTGGCAGGTGAGCAGGCAATTGCAGCCTCGGGCTGTAAGCATCTGATCTTTCGTACCAGTTGGGTCTATGGCGCTCGTGGCAACAACTTTGCCAAAACCATGTTACGCCTGGCCAAGGATCGCGAATCACTGGGCGTCATTGCCGATCAGGTAGGTGCCCCGACGGGTGCGGATCTCATTGCTGATGTTACTGCTCTGGCAATCCAGCAGGTCGTGCATCGCCCGGCACTTTCGGGCATCTACCATCTGGCGGCTGCCGGCGAAGTGTCATGGCACGGATACGCGAGCCTGGTAATCAGTTTTGCCAAAGCCCATGGTGAAGAGCTCGCTGTCACGGCAATCAATCCGATTGATACCACTGCCTATCCAACGCCGGCGCGCCGCCCGTTGAATTCACGTTTGAATACACAGAAGCTGCGCGACAATTTTTCTCTACACTTGCCGGATTGGCAAAGTGGTGTAACCCGAATGCTTAGGGAAGTTCTGAATAAATGACCACGACAAATCGTAAAGGCATCATTCTCGCCGGTGGTTCGGGCACGCGTCTGCATCCGCTGACGCTTGGTGTGTCCAAACAGATGCTGCCGATTTACGACAAGCCGATGATCTTTTATCCGCTGTCTGTGTTGATGCTTGCGGGGATGCGCGAAATTCTGATTATCTCGACGCCGGACGATCTGCCATGCTTCCGTAAGTTGCTTGGAGACGGCAGTCTCTATGGCATCAAACTGACTTACGCCGAACAACCAAGCCCGGATGGGCTGGCGCAGGCTTTCATCATTGGTGAAGAGTTCATCGGTAATGATCCTTGCTGTTTGATTCTGGGAGACAACATCTTCTATGGTCAGCATTTCTCCGATAACTTGCGCTCCGCCAGTGCCCGTCAGCAGGGTGCAACCGTTTTTGGATACCATGTTTCCGATCCTGAGCGTTTCGGTGTTGTGGAGTTTGATGCTGCTGGTCGAGCGCTGAGTATCGAAGAAAAGCCGGTTAAACCGAAATCGAGCTACGCAGTCACAGGTCTGTATTTCTACGACAATCAAGTCGTCGATATTGCGAAGAAGATCAAGCCGTCCGAGCGCGGCGAGCTGGAAATCACCGATGTGAATCGTGCTTATCTCGAACAGCAAACCCTTAATGTCGAGATGCTGGGGCGTGGTTTTGCGTGGTTGGATACAGGCACCCATGATTCTCTGCTTGAGGCGAGTCACTTCGTCCACACCATTGAGCAGCGTCAAGGCTTGAAAGTGGCGTGCCTGGAAGAAATTGCATACCACAATGGCTGGATCACTTCAGAACAGTTGGCAGTGCAGGCCGACGCCTTGAAGAAAACCGGCTACGGCCAGTATTTGCAAAAATTGCTGGACTCACCTTCCCACTGACTGAAACACCTCGTTTCGAGTGGGAGCGTTCAACCAGTCCGAGCAGGAAAGCTATGCCAGTAAAACATCCCAAGGTTGCGGTTTTGCTGGCAGCCTTCAATGGAATGCAATGGATCGAAGAGCAACTGGATTCGATTCTTGAGCAGTCTGGCGTCGATGTAACCGTTCATATCAGTGTTGACTCTTCAACGGATGGAACCGAGTCGTGGTGTCATGCCTATGCGGCTCGGCATCCTGCCGTCGTCGTGCTGCCTGGCGCTGGTACTTTCGGTGGAGCCTCACGCAACTTCTTCAGGTTGATTCGCGATGTACCGATTGAAGAGTACGAGTTTGTCGCGTTCGCCGATCAGGATGATGTCTGGTATCCGGGAAAACTTGAGCGAGCAATCCGTCAGATCGGTGATCGGCAAGTAGACGCCTACTCAAGTAACGTTGTTGCATTCTGGCCAGACGGCCGCACACATCTACTCGATAAGGCTCAGCCTCATACTGCTTGGGATTTTCTGTTCGAGGCGGCTGGTCCGGGGTGCACGTATGTGTTCAGTCGCCAGCTATCGAGTCCGCTCAAGGCCTGCATGCTTGCCAACTGGAGCGAGTTGCAGGAAGTCAGTCTCCATGATTGGTACTGCTACGCCTTTGCTCGAAGTAGAGGTTTCGAGTGGTTCATTGATGAGCAGCCTTCGATGGACTATCGCCAGCACGAGCGAAATCAGGTGGGGGCCAATACGGGCATCAACTCGCTGATTGCGCGCTACAAGACCATCCATGACGGCTGGTGGTTTTCACAAGTTAAAACGATCACGCGTTTGGTTGGGCTTGAACATGATGCTTTCGTCAAGCAGTGGTTTTCGTTGTCGAGGTGGCAGCTGTTGAGGCTTTCAATGAGTGCCTGGAAATGTCGACGCCGAGTGCGCGATAAGTTGTTCTTCTTTTGTATCTGCTGGGCGACGGCGGTAGTTGGAAAAAAAGCCAAATGAGCGGTCCACGAGTTCTGGTAACAGGCGCAACCGGTTTTGTGGGTGAGGCGCTGATCTTTCGTTTATTGCGAGACAAAGTGTTCACACCTGTCGCTGCTGTTCGTGGTGAGACGAGGCTGAGTGGACTCTGTCCGGTCGTTGCATTCGATCTGGAGGGGGATCGCGCCTTGCCGGGCCTTGAGCGTGTCGAAGTAGTCATTCACTGCGCGGCGCGTGTGCATGTGATGAACGATGTGGCGGCCGATCCGCTGCAGGAGTTTCGCAGGATAAACGTCGAGGGCTCTGTGCGCCTTGCCCGGCATGCCGCGAGCGCGGGCGTCAGGCGGTTCATCTTTATCAGTTCGATCAAGGTCAATGGCGAGATGACCCAGCCTGGGCAACCATTTTGTGCTGATGATCGACCCGCCCCCGTTGACCCGTATGGCGTATCCAAATGGGAGGCCGAAGAGCAGTTGATGCAGGTCGGCAAAGAGACGGGAATGGAGGTTGTCATCATTCGGCCGCCCCTGATCTATGGGCCAGGTGTCAAAGCCAACTTTTTCAATATGATGCGTTGGCTCGACCGGAGGGTGCCACTTCCGCTCGGCGGGATAAATAATCAGCGCAGTCTGGTTGCGATCGGCAACCTGGTCGATTTGATTGCCGTCTGCATTCGTCATCCGGCTGCTGCCGGACAGGTATTCCTGGTCAGCGATGGGGAGGATCTTTCTACCTCCCAACTGCTCCGCCGTATGGCCGTTGCGCTGAGCGTAAAATCATATTTACTGCCAGTGCCCTCATGGCTGCTGAGTAGTGCTGCGTCGCTGCTCGGGCGGCGTGCTTTGGCTCAACGCCTGTGTGGTTCGCTGCAGGTCGATATCGGTAAAACCCGCTCGGTTCTCGGCTGGTCGCCTGTCATCACGGTGGAGCAGGCGCTGCGTCAAACGGCGGGGCATCATGATTCCAGGCTCCAGCGCTGAGGACGCATTGCCCGATTGTTCCCTGTGGGAGGCCGTTTGTTTTCGGGCGTTGGCAAACTGCTACCCTTTTTTGCTCGCGGCGCGCTTGGTACCCTATGCCCCCGGCGCGGTGGCGCATTGTCGATGTTCGAGCGCCAGGCTCAGGGTTACTAATGTTCAGTTTTCCATATCAGCACCGGGCGGTGGAAAACGATAATGTCACTGGGCTATCAAATGGCAAGGCTTCGTCGTTATAATTGCAAATTTTGCGCGACTTGGAGCGACGCATGAGCCCTTGTGCGGCTCGATCGGCCAAGGGGTCGCTCGCCCTCAACAGACGGGCTGTCGCAGGCAAAATTTTATCATTTCAGCAACGGAGTGCTCGGTGGTAGCCCCCCTTTCCCCGGTTGTCCAAAATGACAATTCGGATTATCACGATGTGGATCATGGTCGGCCTGATTTCTCCGGGATCAGGGTGCGGATTGCGATTCTATTGTGCACCTTCAATGGTGAGCGGTTTCTGGCTCAGCAGTTGGAGTCCATCGCGCGACAGACTTGCCCTGACTGGTTTGTCGTGGTTTCGGATGATGGTTCCACCGACTCAACCCTGGAATTGCTGCGTGAATACTCCGAACGCTGGGGGGACGGCAAGCTCTCTGTCCGTCAAGGGCCGAGGTCCGGTTACGCCGCCAATTTCCTCTCATTGACGTGTGACAAAACGATTGAAGCCGACTACTACGCCTGGGCAGATCAAGACGATATCTGGCAGGCGAACAAGCTGGAGTGCGCCCTGCAAAAACTTCAGGAAACGCCTTCGCAAAGTCCGGCGCTGTACTGTGGCAGAACTGAGTTGATTGACGAGCAGGGAGCGCGTATCGGCTTGTCACCCTTGTTCGAGCGTCCGGTCGGATTTGCCAATGCACTGGTGCAAAGTGTAGGTGGTGGAAACACAATGGTGTTCAACCAGGCGGCCCGACGGCTGTTTCAACAGGCAGGCGAGAATCTGGATGTGGTATCGCATGACTGGTGGGCCTATCTCCTCGTTGCCGGTGCGGGCGGCAGTGTCATTTACGATACCAGCCCGACGATTCTCTACAGGCAACATGATGCGAATGTCATCGGTGCTGCGTCGGGCGTGATGGTGCAGTTGATGCGGGTTCGCATGCAGTTTCGCGGTCGTTTTCGTGGCTGGAATCAAAAGAATATTGCAGCACTGGAATCGATCCGGTTCCAGTTGAATGAAGAAAGCCGGATGAGGCTGGATCGGTTTCAGCGAGCGCGAAGCTCTCGAGGATTGGCCCGGGTCATCTGGTTACGACGATCCGGGGTCTACCGGCAATCCTTATGGGGCAACCTTGGGCTGGTTTTGGCGACGTTGTTCAATGGAATCTGACACGCAGCCGGGCTTGGCTCCTTTCAGGAAGAGTTCTGTGGTAATTCAAGTAATGGTTGGGCGAGAGAGTTTGCTGGGGAATTTAAACTCCCTCGGATTTATTGAGGTTTTTAAAAAATGCTGAACTTTTCGACTTCGCCCAAGGAGATGCTCAATGGCATCTGGCGCAATAAAGGTCTCATTCGAGCGCTGGTGCAGCGGGAAATTGTCGGACGCTATCGCGGCTCGATCATGGGCATGCTGTGGTCATTGTTCAACCCGATTGTGATGCTGGTGATCTACACCTTTGTATTCAGCGTCGTGTTCAAAGCCCGATGGAGTGTGGATAGCAGCTCGAAGACCGAGTTCGCGCTCATGCTGTTTGCCGGCCTGATCGTGTTCAATCTGTTCGCCGAGTGCATTAACCGGGCTCCCGGTCTGATTGTCGGCAACGTCAACTACGTAAAGAAAGTGGTGTTCCCGCTGGAAATTCTTCCTTGGGTAACGCTGGGCGCCGCCATGTTTCATTTCCTTGTCAGTCTTAGCGTGTGGTTGATTGCTTACCTGATTTTCTTCGGAAAGTTGCAGTACACGGTTTTGCTGTTGCCGGTATTTCTCGCGCCCCTGATGATTTTCGTTGTGGGGCTGGTCTGGTTTCTAGCCTCGATTGGGGTTTACCTCAGGGATGTGAGTCAGATCATTGGAGTCTGCACTTCCGTTCTGATGTTCCTGTCGCCGATTTTCTATCCGATCACGGCATTGCCCGAACAGTACCGGCACCTGTTGTTACTGAATCCGCTGACACCCGCAATCGAAGATACACGGGCGTTGCTTTTTCGGGGAGAGCTGCCGAGTTTTCTCCACTTGGGTTTCTACTATATCGCTGCAGCCCTTGTCTTTTGGCTAGGATTTGCGTGGTTCCAAAAAACGCGTAAAGGGTTCGCTGATGTCCTCTAATACAGCAATTGCCGTCAATAATCTGAGCAAGTGCTTTCATATCTACGACAAGCCGAGAGATCGGCTGATGCAGATGTTCGCTCGCGGCCGCAAACAGTACTTCCGTGAGTTCTGGGCCCTGCAAGATGTCTCGTTCACCATTGAGCGTGGCGAAACGGTCGGTATTTTGGGGCGTAACGGTAGCGGTAAATCCACTCTGCTACAGATGATCTGCGGCACCCTCAATCAGACTCATGGCGATATTCTGACCCATGGTCGTGTGGCTGCCTTGCTGGAACTGGGTTCCGGGTTCAATCCGGAGTTCAGTGGCCGCGAGAACGTGTACATGAATGCTGCGGTGCTGGGTCTAACGCGAGAGGAAACCAACGCACGCTTTGCCGAAATCGAGGCATTTGCGGAAATCGGCGAATTTATCGATCAGCCGGTCAAGACCTATTCCAGTGGCATGATGGTTCGCTTGGCTTTTGCCGTCGCCATTAACGTCGATCCACAAATCCTGATCGTCGACGAGGCGTTGTCCGTCGGCGACGAACTGTTTCAGCGCAAGTGCTTTGCGCGCATCGAAGCGATCAAAGCCAGTGGCGCCACGATCCTGTTCGTATCGCACTCCGGCAGTGCAGTCATAGAACTCTGTACCCGGGCGATTCTGCTGGACAAGGGCGAGAAGCTTGCTGAGGGTGTGCCGAAGGTCATCGTCGGTCAATACCAGAAGCTGCTGTACGCACCCGCCGGCAAGGTTGTCGAGATCCGCGAATCGATCAAGTCAGGCGCGCTCGAGCGACTTGAACTGGATCGAGAAGCGCAGCGTTCGGCAGTAGCAGTCGAGGCTTCGCAGGCCACGGACAACGGTCTGGAGGAATACTTCGATCCTCATATCGTATCTAAAAGCGTGATGTCCTACGAATCTCACGGGGTTCTGATCAGCGATCCACGCATCCTTAATGCCGCCGGCAAACAGGTCAACTGCCTCAAGCGTGGTGACAGCTATCGCTATACCTACCGCGTATCGTTTTCGACAGGTGCGGTGGCTGTCCGCTTTGGCATGATGATCAAAACGCTGGCGGGTATCGAGATCGGTGGCGCGGTTAGTGCGGCCAATGCGCAGGACTCTATCACTTACGTTGCAGCCGACGCGCAAATGGATGTCGAGTTCAAGTTTGAGTGTAACCTGAACCCAGGCACCTATTTTCTCAACTCGGGGGTGGTGGGTGTCGTTGGAGAGGGAGAAACCTATCTGCACCGCCTGAGCGACGCATGCCTGTTTCGTGTTCTGCCGGAAACTGCGATCACAGCGACCGGGACGGTAGATTTCAAATGTATTGCAGCCTTTACCACTTCAAGTGTTGAGCATAATTAATCTTATGGATGAAAAACAAATAGTCGTAGTTCTGGGCATGCACCGAAGCGGTACCAGTGCCATTACGCGCGGTTTAAAAGTCCTTGGTGTCGACTTGGGCGATAACCTATTGCCCGCTGAGTCTGGCAATAATGAAAAGGGCTTCTTCGAAGATGCGACGATCACTGCGTACAACGAAGAGTTGCTGGCCGACCTGGGTCACGCCTGGGATAGCTTGGTACCCATCAGCCCGGAAGAGTTGAGTTCACCAATCACTCAAAGCCATAAAATTCGTGCCATCGAGCATCTGCGCGAGAAAGTCGCGGACATAAAATGTTTCGGTGTAAAAGACCCTCGGATGTCGAGACTGCTACCGTTTTGGCAGGAAATCTTTGCCGAGCTGGGTTTGAAGGTCAGTTACGTCGTCGCTTTCCGTAACCCGAAAAATGTTGCCCATTCGCTGGTCAAACGAAACGAGTTCGAGGTAGAGAAGGGCTACTTTCTCTGGCTGGAGCACATGCTGTTGAGTTTGAAGTACAGCCAGGGTGCTTCAAGAGTTTTTGTAAACTACGAGCTGATGCTTCAGGAGCCTGAGAAGCAGCTCTGCCGAATCTCCAAGTCGCTGGGACTGCCGTTCGATCCCCAAGGACCGGAGTTTCAGGAGTATAAGCACGAGTTTCTCCAGCATTCGTTGCAACACAACAGCTTTACCCTTGATGGACTCGCCAAGGACGAAAAGGTCCCCGCCGATGTCTTGAATCTCAGTCTCCTGCTTTTGCAACTTTCGCGCGATGAGCATGCAGATGACCAAGCTGTTGTGGCTACGGTGAGTGAGCTTTATCAAGCGATGCTCACGCGTTTGCCGGCGTACCGGCTCATGCGACATTTCGATATAAATAACGCTTATCTAAGCGAGCAGTTGAGTGTGAAAGGCAAGAACCTGGAGACTCTCGAAGCTGATCACAACGCACTTGCCAGTGCTCATGGCAAGCTTGAGACGATCCACGCCGAGTTAAAAGCTGATTATTCAAAACTGATTGAATATCGTCACTGGCTTGAAGGCCAATACGATTCCTTTCAAGCCAATCTCTCCGAGTCGCAAGGCTCCGTTCAGAGCCTCGAAAATGACCTGTACCGCTACACTTCCGGGCGGTTTTTGCTCAAGTCGCTGGTCTTGCATATGGCCGAACGTTTTGGCTTGCGTTATCGAGGCGATAACCCCGCTGAAAGCGAACTGTTCGATGCTGATTACTACCTGAGTACCAACGAAGACGTTCGTGCCGCAGGTATCAATCCGTTGCAGCACTATCTCGAGCAAGGCTGGCGTGAGGGGCGTGATCCATCGGCTGGTTTTTCCACCAAGGCGTACCTGGAGCATTATTCAGATGTACGGCTGCGACGTATCAACCCGCTGATACATTACTTGCGTTATGGGTATTATGAAGGGCGACCGATTTTCGACACCAAGGGGCGCAACTATTACCTGTCCCGTAAAATAAGCCGTCACCGAGTTGTCGTGCAGCTGCTGAACCTGGTTTCGCAGCAGCCGGAATTGCTCGGACGTTTTGTGCGTGAAGCGCGGCGTGGTGGGCTGCGTCACGCGTTGGCGATTGCTGTTCGTAAACTCAAGCGTAGTCAGAAGCGATTTGCGCTGAGCCAGATCGCCAAGCCTCTCGGCGATGCGGCATTGACTGAGTACGAAGTACTGAGAGTCGTGCCCTACTATCTGGATCCTTATCTTTGCGAGGTTCCAAAAACAACCGCACAGATGGTTGCTGTTCATCTTCATCTGAGCAGTGAGCAAATGTCCGGTGACTGGCTTGCATATCTCAAGAACATCCCTGTCGAATTCGACCTGTACATTTCGCGCATTGGTGGCGGTGGGTCGAAGTTTGACAATAAACCGCTGCGCGCTACCGTTCCTCTGTTGCGCCAATTGGTTGTTGATGTCGTCCCTGAACACGTCGGCGCTATTGCATCGCTGATTGTCCAGTTCGGTGACCGTCTCAAGGAATACGACGTTGTCGCTCACTTGCATGACGACGCCGGCAACGACGACGGTTCGGGTGTCAAAGAGCGTCTTGATCTCCTCTGCGGCTCGCCTGCCAATGTCGGGCAGATTCTGCAATTGCTCGCTGGCGACGCAAAAGTGGTTTATCCCGTCGACATCCGAGCTGAGTCTGCGGACTACCATCAGGCTGGCTGGAGTGATACTGGAAACGTGATTGCCACAGTTCTGGAAAAGTGCACGGAAGTTGACGCCAAGAGTTTCCCGGGTGCGCAATTCCCACGCGCGGGCCTGTTCTGGGCGCGGGTCAGCACGATCAGTGATCTGTTACAACTGCCGTTGCAGTTTGAGCATTTCGCAAATGCCGGCGACGCTGTCGCGCCGGACATGTTGAGCCGTACTCTGCAGCGCTTGGTGCTGGTTAATACAACAACCAGTGAAGGGCGTAATTATCAGCTGGAAGCGCCGCAGATTTCTCACGAACCGCGCGACTACTACGAGCCGCAGGTTGATTACTCGGCCAGCATCAAACACGACACGGTCAAAGTACTGGCGTATTACCTGCCTCAGTTCCACCCAACGCCTGAAAATGACGAATGGCACGGAACCGGGTTTACCGAGTGGCACAAAGTTCGTTCGGCCAATCCGCTGTTCTTCGGTCATTATCAGCAACACGTTCCGCACGAGGACATCGGGTACTATCACCTCGACGGCCCGGCGCAGTTGCAGCAACAGGCCGAAATGATGCAGAAGTCAGGTGTTCATGGCCTGATTTTCTACCATTACTGGTTCACCGGCCGAATGATTCTTGAAAAGCCAGCGCAGATGCTGGTGGCCAATCCCGAGATCAACATGCCGTTTGCCTTTTGCTGGGCGAATGAAAACTGGACTCGCCGTTGGGATGGCAACGAGCAGGAAATTCTTCTCGGTCAGGTTTACTCGAAAGAAGATGCGCGTGGTTTCATTCGCTATCTCATTCCGTTCTTTAAAGACGAGCGCTACATCAAAGTAGACGGGCGTCCGATGCTGCATGTGTATCGTCCGTCGTCAATCGAGCATATCGAAGAATACCTGGAAGTCTGGCGCGAAGAGTGCGAGAACGTCGGCCTCAAGGCGCCTTACATGGTGGCGACATTGACGCGCGGTGCGACGCAGCCCCAAGACCACGGGATGGATGCTGCGGTTGAGCGGGTGCTGCACGACTGGACAGCTGACGCGGTACCAGATACTCGCAACCAGTTGCGTCCGTACTGGCCTCTGGAAGGTAACGTCATTAACTACGGTGAAGTTGCCGACCATTACATGGCACAAGATCTGGGCAAGGATTTCACCCTGTTCCGGTCTTTGGTTCCGACGTGGGATAACACCGCTCGTTACGGCAACAGAGCCTATGCGCTGAACAACTTCACTACGGAAAAATTCCAGACGTGGATGGAGTTTCTGGTCGACTATTCCGAGCAAAACCTGCCTGAAGATCGTCGATACGTCGTCGTCAACGCATGGAATGAATGGGCCGAAGGCGCACACCTTGAACCGGATACGCGCTTCGGTTATGGCTACCTCAATTCCATCGGTCGCGCACTGTCCGGTCAGGCGTTTGCAGCGACCAGCCATTTTGCACTTGCCACGGATTTGAAGCTCAACATCACGTTGACCTCCGACGCCTTGGCTCGTCTTGAAGCCGAACCGGAATCGCGTCGCAAATTCCTTGCGTGCCTGGCAGGTTCGAACGTGCTGCAGAATTGTTCGATCGCAGCGAACGATGATCAGGTCCGGCAGGCTTTAATGGCGCTGGGTCTGACCGTCGACAGCCATCAGCCCGCGGATGCTGACTTCACGTTGTTGTTCAGTGATATTTGCCTGTTTCCTGCATCGGCCATTGAGTCGTTGCTGAAAATGGCGGAACGACACAAGGGTTATGCAGTGTCCGCCAGTGTGCGAAATGATCCGCTGTTTGTGCAGGGTGAAAGTACTGTCAACTTCAGTATTAATGCGGATCAGGTGGCGTTCATGGCTTTACAACCGGTGGCTCCGGCGGCCGGATACAAAATATGCTGTGAAGCCACATGTTTCCGACTGCTGCCGCAAAGCGGAATTCAGTCCACAACACTCGATACGGTATCGACCATCGTGCGCTACCACCGTCGAGGTGACCGTGCGTCGTTGCTCAACGCGCTGCTTTCGTTGATTGCCCAATCCGGCTGCCGGGTGTTGCCTGTTCTGGCTATCCAGGACATGGACGACGAAGAAATAGCGCAACTCCAGTCGCAACTCGATCAACTGCCGTGGAGCGAGCATTGCGAACCGGTGATTCGTCGTTACTTCTCGACAGAGCAGACACCGGATCTGCGTTCGTTGATGTTGAACGATGCGCTGAAAGCCGTCGGCAGTGGCTATGCAGCATTTCTTGATTATGACGACATGCTGTTTCCGTGGGCTTACAGTTCACAGCTTGAGCAACTCAAGTCCAGCGGCAAGAACGCAACCTTCGGGCGTGTTTACTCCACCATGGTGGACTCGGCGACCGGGTGCATAATCAAGCGTGACAAAATTTATGATTACGGTGAAACCTATCGCGACTTCATCGAGCATAACCATGCGCCGCTGCACAGTTTTCTGCTGGATCTGAACCAGTGCGATCTGCAATCCATTAGTTACTTCGATGATATGAAGTACATGGAAGATTACTACCTGACAATGCAGTTGTTTACTCGCGACGGCACAGATTGGGCGTCATTGCGTACCTGTGATTTCATCGGTGATTACATTCACCGAATTGGTTGCGACACTCATACCCTTGCGCTGACTGACGAGCAACAGCGTGCCGACTTGCTCAACAGCGAGTCTTATCGCATCTGTGAGGCTCGTATCAAGGCCTTGCGTGATCGTCTGTTGCCCCAGGTATAGCGCTCAGGAGGCCCGCCAGTTCGCTGGCGGGCCTTGATCGTCTGATTTGAATAAGGTTAATCGAATGAGTAAGGATCTGGTTTTTCACGCCACGGCCATCAGCGCCTCGGCTCGAGCCCAGGTGAAAGGGCAAAAACCGGCAGTGATCTGGCTCACCGGGTTGAGTGGTGCGGGCAAGTCGACGATCGCCAATGCTTTGGAGCAAGCCCTGGTGGCCAAGGCACGTCACACCTTCTTGCTTGATGGCGACAATTTGCGCATGGGATTGTGCAAGGATCTTGGTTTTACCGATGCTGATCGAGTCGAGAACATTCGCCGTGTTGCGGAAGTTTCGAAGTTGCTCATTGACGCCGGATTGATCGTGATCACGGCGTTTATTTCCCCCTTTCACCGTGATCGCGCGATGGCGCGCGATGTGATCGGAAATGACGCGTTTGTCGAAGTGTTCGTTGACACCTCTCTGGAAGAGTGTGAGCGCCGTGATCCCAAGGGGCTCTACGGCAAGGCCAGAGCCGGACAGATAAAGAACTTTACCGGGATCGATTCCGCCTATGAGGCGCCTACGGATCCGCATATCCGGATCAACACTGTGACCGAGGATTTGTCCGAGTCCATCGCCAGAGTGCTGGATTACCTGGATAAAAGGTTTGGTCAATGAAAACCCTCGTCATCATTGGCGCTGGTTTCAGTGGCGCAGTCACGGCCGCGCAGTTTTTACGGCGTAGCCCGGCCGATGTGCGAGTCGTGTTGATCAATCGCTCTGGAACCATGGCGCGAGGATTGGCTTACGGTACGAACAGTTCGCTGCACCTGCTCAATGTTCCGGCCGGCAATATGAGTGCGGATGTCGATGATCCGGAGCATTTTCTACGCTACTGCCAGGCAAAAGACCCCGCCTATACGGCGTCGTCATTTGTTCCGCGCAAGATCTATGGGGAATACCTTACTTCAGTTCTGGACGATGCAGAGAGGCATTGTGCAAGTGGAGTAAAGCTGGAGCGTATCGTGGCGGAGGTTCGCAGTCTGCAACCTCGAAAGACGGGCGCGGTTGTCGAGCTGGCTAACGGGCAGCACATCGATGCACATCAGGTGGTCCTGGCCTTTGGTAATTTCTCACCGCTCGATCCTCCTGGGTTCTGCTCGTCGATGGGGGGGGACCGTTATCAGTCTGATCCGTGGGCAGCGGGTGCAACGCAATCCGAAGACCCGAATCGGGCTGTTTTGCTAGTGGGCACCGGGCTCACGGCACTGGATGTGTCGCTGGGTCTGCTGCAAAGCGGACATAAAGGCCCTATCTATATGGTTTCTCGGCGAGGGCTTCGGCCCCTGCCTCATCGCCCGAAGCGAACGACTGATGAAGTCCCCGCCGATTTCGTCGAGCGACTTCTGCAAGCAGCGCCTTCGGTACGTGGCTATTTGCAATTGATTCGGCGTGAGATTAGCGCTAAGCGCAATGATGGGCTGGATTGGCGTGACTGGGTGGCGGCCCTGCGCCCGATTACTTCGAACCTGTGGCTTCGATTGCCGCTCACCGAGCGCCGACGCTTCTTGCGTCATCTCCAGCCGTATTGGGATGTACACCGTCATCGGGTCGCGCCAGCGGCCTATCAGCGTTTTGAAGAAGCGCTGAGCGCCGGACAAGTCCGATTCCTTGCAGGCCGTATCAAAAGCGTTGAGACGGGTTCTGATCATTTGCGTATAGGAATTCAACGACGCAACGAAAAAGCCTTCGAACAGCTAGACGTCGAGCAGGTTATTAATTGCACAGGCCCGACTACCAACTTGCATCGTGTCAAGGATCCCCTGATTCAACAGCTGTGCGCCGACGGTGTCATACAGGTTGATGCACTTGGCTTGGGATTGTGTGTCAACGAGCAACTGGCAGTCAAAAATACTTCAGGTGTTTGTTCCTCATGGCTGTATTACGTAGGCCCTATGTTGAAAGCCGATTATTGGGAAGCAACCGCTGTTCCGGAATTGCGACAGTATTCTAAAAAACTCGCAGTCGATCTGGTCGGGAATATTGGCGAGTGATGTCGTCGGAACCGCCCCTTGGCGGGCGGTTCCGAACAGTTGTACTTGAGGATCGTTTCAGACCGTCATTTGAGTTTCGCCATTAGGTTGGCTTGAATCGAAAAATAAATGCTGGGCAGAGGGTTTATGAGATTTCTAACTTTAAAGTGCCTGGCAAGGGCATCGCTTTTTTATTGTGCGGCGCTGATTTTTTCTCTGATGCTGGTTTTTGGCTTGGGCGCAGTTCATAAAGACACTATTGTTTTTTTTGCAGAAACCAATAAGCCTGAATTCATGCAGCTGTATTTTCCCGTCTTCAAGGATGATTCGATTTATCCATCCTATTCGGCTGAGAATAGTGAGCGGGTTGCATACGAGGGGAAACCGGGGCTCGGCATAGGCTTGGCGTTGCCGGATGGCGCAATCAAGTCACTCAGGGTTGATCCTGCCGACAGTTTAGTCAATATGACGATAAAAAGTGTTCAGCTCAACTACCTTTTTTCCACAGTGACGTTAACGCCGACAGAGTTACTGGCGCGAATTATCCCGTTGCAAGGCGTCGACAAAATTGAAGTTGTAGGCGACGTACTTGTGATAAGCGCCACGGCTCCAGATCCACAGTTTGAGCTGTCAATATTTAAGCCTAGCCGAGACGTCAATTATAAAAGGTTGCTGTTGCTTAGCTTTGCCAGCTCGTTGGTCTTTGCCGTACTGTTTTTTGCACTGGCAAAAGGTGTTGTTCAAGGTTTACTGAAGATAGCTCCGGGTTTCTTCGTGCCCGTCAGTGTCACGTTACTGATAAGCTGGATGTTTTATCCAGGGTTTATGACATTTGATACATTTCATGCGCTTGAAGGAGCTAGAAGTGGCGTAGTGGATTCGACCTGGCCTCCCGTTGTAAGTTATGTCTGGCGTGTTGTTGATATTGTTTCGCGTGGCCCTGTAGCAATGTTGTTTTCACAATTGCTGCTTTTATTGGGGGCGGTTTACTATGTGATGTACTATTTTCTGAGAAGGCATACGCTTTCGACGGCATTCTTCCTGCTTTATCTGATTGTTCCAGTTGTGATTGGTACCATTGCTGCGATATGGAAAGATGTGCTGATGGCTTCTTTCTTTGTGGCGGCTTTTGCAGTCATGCTTGCAATGAAAGAGCCTAGGTCGCGTCCAAGTTTATTATTTCTATTTGGGGTCTCTATATTTCTGGTGTTTTTAGCTGTCTGTACTCGGCATAATGCAATCACCGCTGCTGTGCCTTTGCTGTTCTACTCAGTATGGATTTTCAGTAAACGTTCTCCCTCAGGACCAAGCTCTTTGGCCTTCGTGATTGTATCGGGCCTGATATTGAGTGGAGCGGTTTATACTGTAAAAATACAATTTGACAGGTATTCGGTACCCGAGTTTCGAGAAATAAAGGGTGCGACCAAACTCATTCGTATTACTAGGGTGATGGATATTGCAGGCGCAAGTATATGTGCTGAGAAGAACTTGTTTGAAAGTATTGCGCCGGCGCTTGCGTTGTCTGAGATCAAGGCTGGCTATGACCCAAGGCATTCCAATTTATCATCAGGTCTATTCTCAAAATTACCCTTCGATGAAAGTGTTGATACCCTCTGGTTTTCCGTAGTCAAGGAGTATCCGGTCTGCATTGGCTATAATAAGTTAATGCTTGCAAAGTTTCTCGTGGGGGGGAACTCAGGGGAGCCATTCCTCGTAGTGACGCCGCAGGTTGATTCCAATAAATACGGTTATAGTCTCCCGAGTTCGAATGTGCGTGACGAAGTTGTGCAGTATGTGCTGACGGCCTCGAAGCTTGTCATATTTAAACCCTGGTGCCTGTATTTGATCTCGATCCTGCTGTTCATGTTGTTAGTAGCCTTGAAAAAAGTCAGCGTAGAAATTGTCGTAGTGTATTTGTCCGCAGGCTTCTATTTTGCAGGTCTTGCTCTATTTGGAAATGCGGCTGACGCTCGTTTACTGTTTTATACAAACACGATGAGTCTGCTCGGTATCGTATTGATTACCGCCCAATTAGCAGGATTTCGCTTGAGGAAGACGGCGTTGGCAGGTACGGAAAGTTGACCTGGCAGGCGAGCGTGGCCATCAGGTGACGCTCGCCTTCGGGTACTCTGAAGATCTAGTTGGATAGCACTTTGCAAGTCAAAGGCTTGTGCTGATTTGGCCATGTTACATTTCTGAGTAACAAGCAAGTAAGCATGAGGATGATGATATCGCCAACGAGCAGAACCCTGTATCCAGACTCATAAGCTGTTGGTGAGAGACCTACGACAGCAGTTACGCCTGTATGCAATAGAAGTAGAAGTGTTCCTATATAAAAACTGCTGTTTGTCGCCAAGCTTCTTTTCATCAGGTAAGTAGCACTGATCAATGAGCTGATCGAAAGTGCGTACGAAAAGAAATAATTCAGACCAAATCCGGAGTTCAAGTTTCTTATTGAATAGTAATCATCGTTGCCGGTTGTGAATAAAAAGGAAAGGATGCTGCCTTGGAAAATTCCGCCAATGGTCAATATCAGTGCAGTGCGTTTTAACTCGAAAGTCTTTCCCATGGTTAACAAAACAAGTAGAAGTGCGATGATCTTCGGGTACAGGTTCATCGGGTCAATGTAGTGGGCGTTGAATATATCGAATCCATTCAAAACCTTTCTGATAAAAGAATATTCGGTGAATTCCGGCATGTACACTGCTTCCGTTGTCAAGCGTAAATAGTTACCTGGGGCAGTGATTAGAAGTGCAAAGCCCGCAATTACGATCAAGGCCAAGAGAGTTCTGAAGGTTGCCTGGTTTCTCCGATCCCAAATGAGCGACGTTGCAAATATTGCAATCATCGAAATTCCGACTTGTTCAGATTGCGATGCAATGAACGCCAATGGGATCGCGAGTATTTTCTCAGGTGTCGAAAAAGATGATGGTTTTACGAATAATGCGGATGCAAAAAGCCCGCAAGCAACTGGTAGTAAATAATTATAAAAACCGGTTACGTAAAAGACCGTCGTGTCTAGAATGGGGTGGCTGATTATTAAAACTCCGAACATGCACAGCGGTATCCCATAGGCGAAGTCGATCTTGTCCGAAAAAAACGATTTCCATATGGAGTAGGCGCTAAGGAGTAGGAAAGAAGGAATTGCCAGCTTCCAGAATGCTGGGGTGGCAATGGTTTCGTACATGATGCCTTCAATTGCTATTCGGCCTGTCCAAGTGTAGTAGCGCTCCAGCAAGTAGCTGAGCGAAGATGCTCCGGATGTTGCGGCTGTCAGGAACTTGGAGTCGTCGGAGAAGGTGTTGATGCTCAGTGTGAGGTAAAAACTCACGTAGAGTGCTACTAGAAACAAACCAAACAGAATTGTTTTGTTGTTCGATGGATCATTTTCCGGTGCAGACATTTGCGCCTCCGTAATGCATTACGCCTTTAGAGTCTTCGACATATAGTTCCAGTGACTTTCCATAATACGCCTGAAGGTTGCGGCGAATGCCTGTGGCGTGAAAGCCATGCAAGTGGAAGTCGCTCTTTATTTTGAGGAAATCACTAACATCTTTTCTGTAGATGCGACGCGTGAGTAGCTTTATTGCTCCACCATCTCCGCGGGCGTACAGATGGATTTTGATTGTGTTATCGGGAAGGTCGAGGAGCGCCCATCCGCTGGCGGAAATCCAGAATGCACCTATTTCGCAGGTGTCGAAGTTTGCTTTGAGTTCGGGTATGTAATTTTCTTGAAGGGGTGGTTTTGTAATTTTCGTAGTGTTGTTGGCGGAGAATAATATGACGGTTACAAGTACAGAGGAAATCAAGGCGAGGCCATAAGCTAGCCCCCACCGATCGATCGGCTTATTGATTTTGAGTGAAAGATACTTTGGCACTTCGGATCCTCGTCAATATGGCCGGCATATTAATTGTTGAAAACAAATTTTTTATTTAATAAATAAAACGCAATCGTGTAAGAAATCATTGCAAATATTTGTGCAATTTCGGCATTGATACCTAACCACCGATAGCCCGCCAGAAGTACCAATTGGTTGATTGCGAACGAGACGCTGAACGCCACAATGAACTTCGGAATAGTGCTTCGATCAGTACTCGATTGATTGAACACAAATGTTTTATTGAGTATGAACGCTGCAATCAGGGCTATCACGTAGCCAATGGCGTTGGCATAGGACGGATTCATGTCAAAAAGCGTGATCAGCAGCAGGAAGACGCCGTAGCCGATAGCCGTGTTGGCGACGCCTGCAAATAAGTATTTAAGCGCTTGCATTGTCAGCGAATCTTCCTAGTCGGACGGCAGTTCTTCGAACAGTTGGGTGAAGATTTTCTGTCCTTTGCTTTTCTCTGCTAGCGTTTGCAATGATTTCCAATAGCTGAGGGTGCTGTCCAATTGATCTGTGTTTCTCGGGCCAATGACGATTCCCGACAGGGCGGGGTTCACAAATGAGGCGGCGAGGGCGAGTTCGTTGAGGGTTGTCGGCCTTGGTTCGAATTCATGCGATGTGTTGATGAAGTCGACAAGCTTTTCTGTAAACGCTTGGGGAATGTTGATGTTGCGCAATTCCATCGAGCTGTTTGTTTTGGAGACTTCAGTTTTCAGGCCGCCCAGATTAATGCCATAGGCCAGGTATTTTGCATCAGGAAACCACGCTTCGTAGGCAAAGCGAGCGGCATGGGTCTTGAGGTTTTCCTTGACTTGGATAATCCATTTTTGCGACAGCGACGGATTGGCCTTGTAGTACGCCTCTGGGTGCCTGATGCCGGAAAGCCCGATAGCAAGACCCTGCTGTTCAAGCTTGGACATGGCCTCGACGGTCTGTGCGACTGTTGCGCCGTGCACACCATCATCGGAGCGATTGTCCCAGTGGATCGAGACGCACGAAAGTGCCGAGCCAAACTGCCCCATCAGAAGGTCGGATGCACGAGCAATGTCATCTGGCGCCAGATGGACGTCTGGCGACCCCATATTGTCTCTCGAGCCGATTTTTACCGTCAGTGCGAGGTTTGAGTCAGCGTTGTGCTCAGCCCAGTCCGCGAGCCAGCGAACAGCCAGACCGAAGTCCTCCGGACGCTTATTGATAGGGTAGTTGGTTGCGGTGTCGACCATTGTGCCGCCACTGAGCAAAAACTGCTCAAGCAAATGGTAAGCCTGATCGCGTTCTATCCCCCAGCCCCATAGCGCTGTGCCGAGTACCAACTGCTTGTCGCTTGGCGTGAGTATTGGCATGTTCAGGCTTCACGTTGGGAGTTTTTGAGGCGTTGACGTAGAGAAGCCATGGCTTTGAGATACTCGATGGTCAGTTTGAGAACCTTCACTTTCGAGTTCGGATCGTCGGTCCAGGTGACTGGCAGATCCATCACACGGTATTTCAAGTGTTCGCCGGTGATCAGCACTTCGGTTGCAAAGAACCATCCGTCGCTATTGGCCCCTGTGTGCATCAGCGGCGCCAGAATTTTTCGTTGAAGAAACTTGAATCCGCACATGCCATCGCTGAAGGCGGTGCGAAAAATAAGTTTGACGATGAGGTTAAAGCCGAAGCTCGTGACATTTCTGAGTGGCTTGCGGCCAATGACTTTAGCGCCCTTCGCAAGCCGCGAACCGGTCACGATATCGGCCTTGTTGGCTTTCAGTGCCTCCAGTGCCGGGCGCAGGTGGCTCAGGTCGGTAGCCAGGTCCAGGTCCATGTAGCCGACGATTTCGGCGCTCGATTGCGACCAGGATGCTTTAAGTGCCCGGCCAACGCCACGCTGCTCAAGGCGAAGGTAGCGAACATCCGGGAGGGTTTTTTCCAGTTGCAGGGCTATCTCTTGGGTACGATCGGTGGAACCGTTGTCCGCCAGGACGATACGAACAGTTCCAATGTCGCTCAAGTTACTTTGAATATAGTTGTGTGTTTTGAGGACTTGTTCCGCCAGCGTTGACTCTTCGTTCAAAATGGGGATGGTGATTTCAATCAACGAATTCATGGTAGTTGCTCAGAAGAAGAGGAGGGAGTGCAGGACAGGTTTTCAGTATCGAGCTTTTCCAGCACGTCATAAATATTGTCGATCTTTCCGCCCAGGATGGAGTAACAACCTGGAAGCGTTTCGTGCTTCTCGAACAGGATGGGTCGACCATCGTCTCCCTCGTTTTTGGTGAGGATTGTTTTGACTTCGAAAAGCGAATCGACGTATTTGGAGTCCATGACTGAAGGCAGGTAGCGACCAATGTCGCGGATCATTCGATCTACGCGAGTGTCCCTTTTATAGTTGTCCAGCTTTTGATAAGGGTTGGAGCCGGGTTCGTCGGACCAGTGCATATGCGGGGTGTAGCGAACATGCGATACGGTATGCAAGCCGCGCGCTGGGAAGGGCATGACTGAGAAGAAGGGGCCATCCATCACGGTGATACCCAGATCGCGGAGTGCCGGTGGCATCTGCATCAGCGCCATTTCAGTGATTTCTTGCTTGAGCGCAGTTCGCGTGCCGGGGAAGTCGCCGCCAAACTGATTCAGGCCACTATAGGTGCAGTTGAACACGTATCGAGCACTGAGTTGTTCCGGTTCTTTGCCGTCGCCACCGAGTGTTACATTCAGCGACCGATTCGGGCTGTTGCTGATGGCCACCGCCTGGGTGTTCAGGCGAATATTGACCCCGCTTTCCAGCAGTTCACGCAACGCCCACTTGGCCAGTTGAGTTGAATCGAACGCATACTCTTCAACCAGATAAACCTCTTCGATCAGGCGAGGTTCAAACAATGCTCGAAGCGCTGGGCTGGCAAGTTCAATTTTTGCGCCGATTTCTCGATAAAAGCGTTCGAACTGATTCGCCGTGACTTTCGAGTTACGTCGGGCAATGGCGTACAGTTTGGTGAAATCCTGCTTCACCGCCTCGGGCCAGTCTTGAACGAATTTCGGCAGGTTGATACGACTGCGATACGCAGTGGTGAAGCTGCGCGGATAGTGATAGCCGTTGTGGACACGTGCCTGGTTGTTATAGGAGGCACGGCTCAACAATGACGATTCACGCTCCATAAGAGTGACTCGCTTCATGCCGCGTTGCTTCGCCAGGTAGACCGCGATCGCCGCGCCGTAAAACCCTCCCCCGATAATCACCGCGTCCTGCATGTTGGTCGTCGGCATCACACAACTCGGCCAGAAGTAGGCAGCGGTGTTTCAGGCGACGCTACTTCCTCGATGTTCAGTTTTTCTCGACGGGTGATCCGTGCACTCGTGAATTCCTGGGCAATATGGTAGAGCGGTCCTTCATTGGAAAGACTGGTCATGTGCAGGATGTACTCACCCAATACCAACAGCACCAGCGAAATCAGGAAGAACATCCCGGACTGTTGTAAGGAAAGACTGATCCAGCCCGGTGCAATATCCGTTTTCAGAAAGCCGCTGGCGACCACATAAAAACAGTAGATGAGATTCGCTACAGCCCCGAAGAGTGAAAGTGAAGTGACCAGGCGCATCGGAGCACGCGTAGTCGACACCAATAACAACATGCCGCGATCAATACTTTCGCGCAGTCGTTTTCTTTGCGTGACGCGAGGGCTGGAGCTGTAGTTCAGATTGGCGCGGGCAAAACCGCCTGTCGCAGGCAGGTGACGATAAGTAACCGACGGCTGCGGATGTTGAAGAATAAAATTGATCACCCGTTTGCTGAGCACCCGGTACTGAGGCGCATCGGTGGCGAGATGAATGCCGTTGAACGATTTGTAGACTTTGTTGAAAACGGAGTAAGCGACTTCATAGGCGAGGCTTTGAGGG
This sequence comes from Pseudomonas sp. Y5-11, assembly GCF_022368695.1. Lineage (NCBI taxonomy): Bacteria > Pseudomonadati > Pseudomonadota > Gammaproteobacteria > Pseudomonadales > Pseudomonadaceae > Pseudomonas > Pseudomonas sp. Y5-11. The sequence continues at coordinate 5,166,740 of NZ_CP058974.1, read as the reverse complement.
GGCTTCTGTTTGTTTTTGGCAAAAACCACGTCTGCACCGCTGACCGCTTTGTCGAGCATTTCAGGTAGAAAAGCGATGTCATCAACGAGTGGGTCTATCACCGCGACGAAATCACCCAGGGCATTCTCCAGACCTGCCCACGATGCGGTGTCGGCATCGACTTCTTTAGTCAAGGCATAAACTTGCAAGTTTGGCAGGCCATTTTCAGCAGTCAGACTTTTTAATATGGATATGCTGTCATCGTCAGACGCGTTGTCGACAACAATTAGTTCATAGTCACTTACCAGTGTCGACATCCGTTCGACTGCGTCTGCCAGGATACTTCCAAGATGGTTTGATTGGTTGCGAACGACGAAAACAACCGAAAGAAATACCGGAAAAAATACCATTTAGAGTTCCTCGAGACGTCAGCCGCAGGCTGTCGCCCATAATTTCGAAAAAAAGCGCGTAATCTTAATCTGCACGGTAGGTGGCGTCACCCTTTTCGTTGCTGGCATTTCGCAGGAAACTCGACAAGGAAGCCCGCTGGCTACGACTTGCATCGAACCGTTGCCGTTCGTTCAGCGAACAATTAGTCGTGTATCCTTGGCTATTTTTTCCGGTTGGGCCTGCTTTATACGCATCAATTGGCGATAGTGGAGCGTCGGGAGAAATTTTTATCGCTTCACCCTCGCGCTTGGACGGCGGGTCGGTAGTGCGTTCGAGCGTTTTTACTTCGGAGTGATGTACTCAATGATTTTCTGGTGGCTCATGCCCGCAATCTGCATTTTTTCATTCGCAATGACCGCAGGCCTTCGCCGATATGCTCTTGCGCGCAGCATGCTCGACGTACCCAATGATCGCAGCTCCCACACGATTCCTACACCGCGTGGCGGTGGCGTATCGATCGTTGTGACGTTTTTATGTGGTCTGCTGACGATGTGGTTGACGGGAGTCATCGATCTGCATTTTTTTCTTGGTGCTGCCGGTGCGGGCGGGTTGGTAGCCCTGATCGGGTTTATGGATGATCACGGTCATATTGCCGCTCGCTGGCGCCTTCTCGGGCACTTTGGTGCGGCGCTCTGGGTGCTGGGCTGGATCGGCGGGCTGGCACCGGTGGAGGTGTTCGGATTGCGCTTCGACCTTGGCTGGGTTGGTCATTTCTTCGCGCTGTTCTATCTGGTATGGATGTTGAATCTGTACAACTTCATGGATGGGATCGATGGACTGGCGAGTGTGGAAGCAATCAGCATCTGTGGTTCTGTTTGTGTCCTGTATTGGGCAAGCGGGCAGCCAGGTCTTATTTGGGCACCTTTTCTGCTGAGCATGGCGGTTCTGGGCTTTCTGCTGTGGAATTTTCCACCAGCAAAAATTTTCATGGGCGATGCGGGAAGCGGATTTCTGGGTGTGATCCTGGGTGTCCTGTCATTGCAGGCAATGTCGATAAATCCGGATTTCCTCTGGGTTTGGCTTATTTTGCTGGGCGTGTTCATTGTTGATGCCACGTTCACGTTGCTTCGACGGTTGTTGCGCGGCGACAAAGTGTACGAGGCTCATAGAAGTCACGCTTATCAGTATGCGTCACGTCGATATGGGCGACATCTGCCGGTGACAGCAGCCGTTGCCTTGATCAACGTGCTGTGGCTGTTGCCCATAGCGTTTTGCGTAGTAGCCGGTAGGGTGGACGGTGGATTGGGGCTGATAATTGCATACCTTCCGTTGCTGGTCCTCGCGGTGAAGTTTCATGCAGGAGAACTCGAAGTCAAAACCGTTGTCCGGTGATTGATAGACAAAATCGGTAGGGTGTCAAAATATTACGTACAATGATTGCGGATTTAGCAGAGTACGCGCAGGTCGGTTGAGGTTTATGGATAAATTACGCGCCTTTTTGCTGGGTTTGCCACGCAGGCAAAAACGACTGATTCAAGTTGCCACAGATGTGTTTCTGGTCTGGGCGTCTCTCTGGCTCGCATTTATCGTCCGCCTCGGCATCGACGATATGTACAATCCGTTAAGGGCGCATTTCTGGCTGTTCGTCAGTGCACCGATCATCGCAATTCCGCTTTTCATCCGTTTCGGCATGTACCGTGCGGTCATGCGCTACTTTGGTAACGATGCGCTGATTGCGATCGTCAAGGCGGTCAGTCTTTCCTCGCTGATCCTGGCGCTGGTGGTGTATTGGTACAGCAACCATGAGGCAGTGGTCCCGCGCTCGATTATTTTCAACTATTGGTGGCTCAGTCTGGTCATTATTGGCGGATTGCGCCTTTGTATGCGTCAGTACTTCATGGGCGACTGGTTCACGGCCGCGCAGCATGTGCCATTCACCAGCCGCGAAGACGGACTGACCAAGGTCGCCATTTACGGTGCGGGGGTAGCCGGCAATCAACTGGTTGCCGCTTTACGCATGGGACGGGTCATGCGGCCGGTTGCATTTATCGACGATGACGCGAGTATTGCAGATCGCTCCATCTCCGGCCTTCAGGTGTACAAGCCCAAGCACATCCAGCAAATGATCGACGTTACGGGCGCTCAGGAAATCCTCTTGGCGCTACCATCATCAACCCGGGCTCGTCGCCGAGAAATCCTCAATCTGCTCGAAGGGTTTCCGCTCCATGTTCGCAGTGTTCCCAACTTTACTGATCTGGCCAGCGGACGGGTTCGGGTGGAAGACATTCAGGAGGTCGATATTGCCGACTTGCTGGGGCGTGACTCGGTTCCGGCTCAACCTGACCTGCTAGCCCGGTGTATCAAGGGCCGAGTAGTGATGGTAACTGGCGCTGGCGGGTCCATCGGCTCGGAGTTGTGCAGGCAGATTTTTGCCCTGGGTCCGACCACGCTGATTCTGTTCGAACACAGCGAGTTCAATCTCTACAGCATTCTTTCGGAGCTTGAGCAGCGCGGTAACAGGGAATCGGTCTCAGTACGGCTGTTGCCGATACTTGGATCAATCCGCCATCAGGACAAACTGCTTGATGTGATGAAAACCTGGAAAGTCGATACGGTTTACCACGCAGCGGCGTACAAACACGTGCCGATGGTCGAGCACAACATTGCCGAGGGCGTGCTGAACAATGTCATCGGTACGCTCAATACTGCTCAGGCCGCCCTGCAGTCCGGTGTTGCGAACTTTGTTCTGATCTCCACCGACAAAGCAGTGCGGCCCACGAATGTCATGGGCAGTACCAAGCGGTTGGCCGAGTTGACGTTGCAGGCCTTGAGCCGTGAGATAGCGCCGGTATTGTTTGGCGACAGTTCCAACGTGTCCCGAGTCAATAAAACCCGCTTCACCATGGTGCGTTTCGGCAATGTGCTGGGATCGTCGGGTTCGGTGATCCCGCTGTTTCACAGCCAGATCAAGTCAGGCGGCCCGCTGACGGTCACCCATCCCAAGATAACTCGCTACTTCATGACGATCCCGGAAGCCGCGCAACTGGTGATACAGGCCGGATCCATGGGGCAGGGTGGCGATGTCTTCGTGCTGGACATGGGCGAACCGGTCAAAATTGTCGAGCTGGCAGAAAAAATGATCCACCTGTCGGGCTTGAGCATTCGTTCCGAGCGCAACCCGCAGGGCGATATTTCCATCGAGTTCACTGGCTTGCGGCCAGGTGAAAAGCTCTACGAGGAGCTGTTGATCGGCGACAACGTAGCAGCAACACCCCATCCGATGATTATGTCCGCCAACGAGGATCACCTTCCTTGGGATGTACTCAAGGCGCGCCTGCACGAATTGCTCGTCGCAGTCGAAAAGGATGATTACTCACGAGTGCGCCAGTTGCTGCGCGAAACTGTCAGCGGCTACACCCCGGACGGCGAAATCGTCGACTGGATCTATCAACAACGCCGTCTCGAACCCTGATTGTTTCACATCCTGTAATAGACGCATTTTTGACACCCGCCAACCATCGCCTAAGTTTGGAGAGCAGCTTCGGAAAAGCTGCTTTCTCAAACGATGATGGAGCGTCACTTATGCGTAACGGTTTTTTCTACTCTCTGGTTTTTGCTTTGCTCACCAGTGCTTCAATCGCTGTAGTGGCGGCACCTGCCGTTGTCCCGAACGCGGAAAAGGCGACAATGGTGAGCGATACCGTTGCGACGTCTACCAGTGAAAAGGTCGATCTCAACGGTGCCGACGCAGCCACTTTGCAAAAACAATTGGCCGGAGTTGGCGAGACAAAGGCCAAAGCCATTGTTGCGTACCGTGATGCTAATGGACCATTCGCTTCGGTGGATGAGTTGCTGGAAGTGAAGGGCATCGGCAAGGCGATCCTCGATCGCAATCGCGACAAGCTGGAAGTGAACTAAGCTGATAATTCAACGCCAAGGGGCCGGTCATTGACCGGCCTTTCTGCTTTCTGGTGGCAGAGATGCGACAGAGGGAGCGCCGTCACGTCTGTCGGCGAGCTGAAAATTATGGGTATCATATTGTGTTGAGATTATGCCTATAATAATTTCCGTCACCTCCAGGCAAGTGAGCCTTGGAGGCACATCTCCCAATAGGTTTCAGGAGCGCTCTCATGAGTTCAGTCCAGTCTCAAGGTACGGCCGTCGTCACTGGCGCATCGTCCGGTATCGGTGCCATCTACGCGCAGCGGCTGGCAGCGCGTGGTTTTGATTTGCTGTTGGTGGCACGGGATCAACAGCGTCTTGAAATTGCCGCGGGCGAGTTGCGCGAAGCGCACGGTGTAAAGGTCGAAGTGCTCAAAGCCGACCTGACGCAAAAGGACGATGTCCTCAAACTCCAGCAACGCCTGCGCAGTGATTCGAGCATCAGCCTGTTGGTGAATAACGCAGGGGTCGCAGCCGATGGCTTGCTTGCCAATTCCGATGCCGAGCAACTGGAGCGTCTGATCCAGTTGAACGTCACCGCCGTAACGTTGCTGGCCTCGGCAGCCGCCGCCAGTCTTGCCAAGGCCGGACGTGGCACGATCATCAACATTGCCTCGGTGGTGGCGCTGTTTCCGGAGCGCTTCAATGCCACCTACAGCGCGAGTAAAGCCTACGTGTTGAGCCTGACTCAATCGCTCAACGCCGAGCTCGAAGGCACTGGCGTGAAGGTGCAAGCGGTGCTGCCCGGCGTTACCCGCACTGAAATCTGGGAACGCTCGGGCATCGACGCCAGCGGTATTCCGGCGGAGATGGTGATGGAAGCTGGCGAGATGGTCGATGCGGCGCTGGCCGGTCTGGATCAGGGCGAGTTGATTACCATCCCGTCGCTGCCGGATGAGGGTGAATGGCAGGCCTTTGTGCGTGCACGACATGTCATGGCACCGAATCTGTCGCGCAGCTCTGCGGCCCAACGCTACAAGCATTGATCAGAGGTAACTGTGGTATGAGTGAAGGTCGAATTGTTGTCACCGGTATGGGCCTGGTTTCGCCTTTGGGCAGTGACGTCGAGGTTGTCTGGCAGCGCTTGCTGGCCGGGCGCTCGGGCTTGCGCAATTTGCCGGACGCGGTGAGCGCAGATTTGCCGACCCGGGTCGCCGGGATGGTGCCAACGGCGGCGGAGGACGTCGAGGCCGGTTTCGATCCGGACCTTGCCACGCCACCCAAAGAGCAGAAAAAGATGGATCGCTTCATCCTGTTTGCCATGGAAGCGGCACGCCAGGCGCTGGCGCAGGCCGGATGGCAGCCGTCCGAGGCCAAGGATCAGGAACGCACCGCAACGATCATCGGCTCCGGTGTTGGCGGGTTCGGTGCAATAGCCGACGCCGTACGCACCACCGACAGTCGTGGCCCGCGTCGTCTGTCGCCGTTTACCATCCCATCGTTTCTGGTCAATCTGGCGGCCGGACATGTGTCGATCCAGCACGCTTTGAAAGGCCCGCTCGGCGCACCGGTGACTGCTTGTGCTGCCGGGGTCCAGGCGATTGGCGACGCTGCGCGGATGATTCGTGCCGGTGAAGCGGACATCGCGGTTTGTGGCGGAGCGGAAGCCTGTATTGATCGGGTCAGTCTGGCCGGTTTTGCCGCGGCGCGGGCGCTGTCCAGTGGTTACAACGACACCCCCGAACGAGCTTCACGGCCGTTTGATAGCGGTCGCGATGGTTTCGTGATGGGCGAAGGCGCCGGGCTGCTGGTGATCGAGTCGCTGGAGCATGCACTGGCCCGCGGTGCGCAACCGTTGGCTGAGCTGGTCGGTTATGGCACCACTGCCGACGCCTATCACCTCACTGCCGGGCCGGAAGATGGCAGCGGTGCGCGACGGGCGATGCAGTTGGCGTTGGCTCAGGCAGGTGTTGCGCCGGAGCAGGTGTAGCATCTGAATGCGCATGCGACTTCAACGCCAGTGGGTGATCTTGGTGAGTTGGCAGCGATCAAGGCACTGTTCGGTACGGAGAATAAAATCGCTGTGACTTCGACCAAATCCGCCACCGGGCATTTGCTGGGTGCTGCCGGCGGACTGGAAGCGATCTTCACCCTGTTGGCCATCCGCGATCAGGTCGTCCCGCCGACGCTCAACTTCGATAATCCCGATCCGGCGAGTGCGGGTATAGACATTGTTCATGGTCAGGCACGGTCGATGCCGATCGAGTATGCCCTGTCCAACGGTTTCGGTTTCGGCGGGGTAAACGCCAGTGTGCTGTTCAAGCGCTGGCAGGCTTAGTCCTGCGATTGCTTGAGGTGATCGCGCGTGACGTCGAGGATGCGTTGGGCAAACTCGGCGTCAGCGACACTGCGTGACAGCAAGAGCGCGCCGACCAGCGTCGACATGATGAAAATGGCCCGGTCGGCGCCGTTGTCGCCCTCAAGGGTGCCTTCGATTTGACTCAGTCGGGCATTGAGTACCGCATCACTGGTCGGGCTCGGCTGGCCGCGCAGACCCAGCTCTGAGGAAATGGTCAGCAGCGGGCAGCCTTCGTGCGGGGAGGTCTGATGCCATTCGGAAAGATAAGTGTCGATAAATGCCTGCAGCGGCTGTTCCTGAGCAAAGATCTCGGCGCACAGGCCATCGACTTGAGCACTCGCCTCCTGCAAGGCTTTTTCGACCAGTTCGTCCTTGGATTTGAAGTGCGAATAAAAGCCGCCGTGGGTCAGCCCCAGTGCTTTCATCAAGGGTTGCAGGCCGGTGGCACCGATGCCGTCTTTGCGAAATCGCGCCGAGGCTTCCTTGATGATCCGCTGATGGGTTTGAGCTTTATGATCTTGCGAGTAACGCATGTGGAACTCTCCGCAACAAGACCACCATCTTAACCAAGGTAAATGAAATGGTGACTGTACTTCTACTTCTTAAAAGCGTGTGGCTGAGTCCAACATGATCCTTGGGGGAATACGCTCCACAAAAAACAAACCCCGCCTGATCCGACGGGGTTTTTCGTTCAGCGATCCTGCGCGTCCTTGATGTCCGCTTCGGCGTTGCGCTGCGCAACGCGCTTGCGTTCCTCATCGGTCAGTTCAACCTTGTTGGCGGTGTCGCGCAACATCATCAATCCGCCAACGATCGAGCCGATTGCAACGACCAGAATCAACCAGGCATACCAGGGCATAACGGCTCTCCTTAATGGCAGCTTGGCGGGCGAGGGTTCGCCAGCAACGCTGCATACCACTTATGAGCGAAATGACTTCGCAGTGGTTCCATTCTAGGCCCGATATCCAAGCCGCACCTTAATTCCCTGTAGGAGCTGCCGCAGGCTGCGATTTTTTGACTTTGCCTTTTCAAAAACAAGATCAAAAGATCGCGGCCTTCGGCAGCTCCTACATGATGGGTTATCGTCCCGTCAGCATGGCGTCGGCCGGAGCGTCAGCGCGCAACTGACCGGTAAGCATGAAGTAGCCGAAACCGACTGCCATGAAGCCAAGGAAAATCAGCCCGATCAGCGCATTGAACCAAGCCATGGCGATCAGGCACACCACCGCCAGCACCAGCGCGATCAGCGGGATCAACGGATAGCACGGCGCACGGAAAGTCCGCTCGAGATTGGGTTCGGATTTACGCAGTTTGAACAGGCTGAGCATGCTCATGATGTACATCACGATCGCGCCGAACACGGCCATGGTGATCATCGCCGCGGTAAGGGTCATGCCGCCGAGGTTGATCAGGCCGTCGCTGTAGATCGCAGCGATACCTATGATGCCGCCGGCGATGATTGCGCGGTGCGGGGTCTGGAAACGCGAGAGTTTCGCCAGCGACGCCGGCAGGTAACCGGCGCGGGCGAGGGCGAAGAACTGCCGCGAGTAGCCGAGGATGATCCCGTGGAAACTCGCCACCAGACCGAACAAACCGATCCACACCAGCATGTGCAACCAGCCGGAATTGTCGCCGACCACGGTTTTCATCGCCTGTGGCAGCGGGTCATTGATGTTCGCCAGGGTGCGCCAGTCACCGACACCGCCAGCGAAGAACATCACGCCCATCGCCAGCAAAACCAGAGTCAGGATCCCGCTGATGTAGGCCTTGGGAATCGTGCGCTTGGGATCCTTGGCCTCTTCGGCGGCCATCGCCGCGCCTTCGATGGCGAGGAAGAACCAGATTGCAAATGGAATGGCGGCGAACATCCCGGCAATCGCCGGCGCACCGAACACATCGGAGCCGGCCCAGCCGTTCAGGGCAAAGCTGCTGAAGCTGAAGGCCGGTGCGACCACGCCCATGAACACCAGCAATTCGATCACTGCCAGCACGCAGACGATCAGTTCGAACGTTGCCGCCAGTTTCACCCCGAGGATGTTCAGGGTCATGAACACGATGTACGCGCCGACTGCTGCGTGTTTCGGGTCGAGCGCCGGAAACTGCACATTCAGATAGGCGCCAATCGCCAGGGCGATGGCCGGAGGGGCGAAGACGAATTCGATCAGCGTGGCCAGTCCGGCAATCAGTCCGCCTTTTTCACCGAAGGCTCGGCGGCTATAGGCGAACGGCCCGCCCGCATGAGGAATCGCGGTGGTCAGTTCGGTGAAGCTGAAGATGAAGCAGGTGTACATCGTGGCGACCATGAACGAGGTCACCAGAAAACCCAGTGTGCCGGCGACGCCCCAGCCGTAACTCCAGCCGAAGTACTCGCCGGAAATCACCAGCCCGACGGCGATGCCCCACAGGTGCAAAGTGCCCAGCGTGGGTTTGAGTTGTGTGTTCATGCGCATGCTCCCTGAACGGTTTGGAAAGCTCGGGGGAGGGCGTGTGCAGTGGGCGTGCCAGTCATGTGAATCAGGTCGCAATAGGCTGAAAGCTGTCGTTATCCAAGATGTTCATTACCGGATGGGCACATTTTCGTGCGCCAGTTGGGTGCGACGTCGTTAGTGCTGCCGTCTTCGCGGGCAAGCCCGCTCCCACAGGTTTGGCGTTGGAATCAAACTCTGCGGACCACGCAAAAAACTGTGGGAGCCGGGCTTGCCCGCGATGAGGCCCGATCTGACGCTGCAAAACCCCGCTGCAAAACCCCGCTGTAAAGCCAGCATAAACCCACTCTTTACGCTTTCTTTATGCCTCGCCGCACCCCTCGCTCTCGTTCCTTTACAGCCTCCTTTCCGACAATGCCTCCACACGCGGCAATACGCCGTAACACGGAGATCTTCCATGAGCGTTCTGGACGGGGTGTCCCTGCTGCTGGCAGCCGGGCTGTTCATTTATCTGTTGGTTGCGCTGTTGCGCGCGGATCGGAACTAGGAGCGGCTATGCACAGTTATGACTATTGGCTGATCCTCGCGTTTTTTGCGGTGGTCTTGCTGCCGGCGCCGTTCCTCGGGCGCTTTTACTACAAGGTGATGGAAGGTCAGCGCACCTGGCTGACACCGATTCTCGGCCCGGTCGAGCGCGGTTGCTATCGGATTGCCGGGGTTGATCCGCAGGCTGAGCAGAGCTGGCAGAAGTACACGCTGGCCTTGCTGGCGTTCAACCTCGCCGGTTTTCTGCTGCTGTTTGCGATCCTGTTGTTTCAGGATCACTTGCCGCTGAACCCGCAAAACCTGCCGGGCCAGGAATGGACCCAGGCGTTCAACACCGCGGTCAGCTTCATGACCAACACCAACTGGCAGTCCTACAGCGGTGAAGCGACCCTCAGCTACCTGAGCCAGATGGTCGGCCTTACCGTGCAGAACTTCGTCAGCGCTGCCACCGGTCTGGCGGTGCTGGTTGCGTTGTGCCGTGGCATCGGGCGCAAATCGGCCAAGACTCTGGGCAACTTCTGGGTCGACATGACTCGCGCCACGCTCTACGGCCTGCTGCCGCTGTGCCTGCTGCTGGCGCTGTACCTGGTATGGCAGGGCGTACCGCAGACTTTCGCGCAATATGTGAACGCGGTGACGATGCAGGGCGTCGATCAAGTGATCCCGCTCGGCCCGGCCGCCAGCCAGATTGCGATCAAGCAACTGGGCACCAACGGCGGTGGCTTCTTCGGTGTGAACTCGGCGCATCCGTTCGAGAACCCGACCGCGTGGAGCAACCTGTTCGAAGTCGCTTCAATCATCCTGATTCCGGTGGCGCTGGTGTTCACCTTCGGTCATTACGTGAAAGACCTGCGTCAGAGCCGCGCGATCATCGCCTGCATGCTCGCATTGTTCCTGATTGGCGGCGCGACGTCGCTGTGGGCCGAATATCAGCCTAACCCGGCGCTGAACAATGTCGCGGTCGAACAGACCGCGCCGCTGGAAGGCAAGGAAGCGCGCTTCGGCACCACCGCCACCGTGCTGTGGTCGGTGACCACGACTGCGGCGTCGAACGGTTCGGTCAACGGCATGCACGACAGCCTCAACCCGCTCAGCGGCATGGTCGCGCTGGTCAACATGATGGTCGGCGAAGTGATCTTCGGCGGCGTCGGTGCCGGGCTCTACGGCATGTTGCTCAACGTGCTGATCGCGGTGTTCCTCGCCGGCCTGATGATCGGCCGCACCCCGGAATACCTCGGCAAGAAACTGCAGGCGCGGGAAGTGCAATTGCTGGTGGTGACCTTGCTGGTGATGCCGATCGGCGTGCTGGTGCTCGGTGCGATTGCCGCCACTCTGCCTGGCCCGGCGGCGACCATCAGCAACCCCGGCCCGCACGGTTTCAGCCAGTTGCTGTACGCCTACACCTCGGCCAGCGCGAACAACGGTTCGGCGTTCGGTGGCCTGAGCGCCAACACGCCGTTCCACAACCTGATGCTCGGTCTGGGCATGTTGATCGGTCGCTTCGGCTACATCCTGCCGGTACTGGCTCTGGCCGGCAGCCTGGCGATGAAGAAAACCGCACCGATTGGCCAGAACAGCTTCCCGACTCACGGGCCACTGTTTGTGACGCTGCTGACCGTGACCATTTTGCTGGTGGGTGGCCTGACGTTCTTGCCGACCCTCGCATTGGGCCCAATCGCCGAACATCTGAGCATGGGCTTCTAAGGAGTCAATGATGAATATGCCCGCAATCAAACCCGCCGCCGTCAAGGCGCCGGAACAAGCGAAAACCGCGATCTCGGCCCTGTGGCGTCCGGCGCTGGTGCACGCTTTCGTCAAGCTCGACCCGCGCCAGCTGGTGCGTTCGCCGGTGATGCTGGTGGTCGAACTGACGGCGATTTTCACTACCATACTGTGCTTCATCCCGGACAACGTCGTGCCGACTTTCGTCGCCGCGCAGATTGCTCTGTGGCTGTGGTTCACGGTGCTGTTCGCCAACTTCGCCGAAGCCTTGGCCGAGGGGCGCGGCAAGGCCCGCGCCGACAGCCTCAAGGCCGGCAGCGAAGGCCTCAGCGCGCGGCGCAAACTGGCCAATGGCAGCTTTCAGGTGGTGCCTGCCGCCAACCTGCGCAAAGGTGATGTGGTGCGCGTCGAAGCGGGGGAGATGATCCCCGGTGACGGCGAAGTCATCGAAGGGATCGCGGCGGTCAATGAAGCGGCGATCACCGGTGAGTCGGCGCCAGTGATTCGCGAGTCCGGCGGCGATCGCTCGGCGGTCACCGGCAACACGCGCCTGGTGTCCGACTGGTTGCTGGTGAAGATCACCGCCAACCCCGGTGAGTCGACCCTCGACCGCATGATCGCACTGGTCGAAGGTGCCAAACGCCAGAAAACCCCGAACGAAGTCGCGCTGGATATCCTGCTGATCGGCCTGACCCTGATCTTCCTGCTGGTGGTGGTGACCCTGCAACCGTTCGCCCATTTCGCCAACGGCAACCTGCCGCTGGTGTTTCTGGTGGCGCTGCTGGTCACGCTGATTCCGACCACCATCGGCGGCCTGTTGTCGGCCATCGGTATTGCCGGGATGGATCGTCTGGTACGCCTGAACGTGATCGCCAAATCCGGGCGCGCCGTGGAAGCGGCCGGTGACGTGCACGTTCTGCTGCTGGACAAGACCGGCACCATCACCTTCGGCAACCGTCGTTGCAGCGCGGTGTATGCCGCGCCGGGCGTGAGTGGTCGCGAGTTGGCCGAAGGTGCGTTGTTCGCCTCGCTGGCGGACGAAACCGCCGAAGGCAAGTCCATCGTCGAATACCTGCGCGGTCTGCACCCGCAATCCGAGCCAGCGCTGAATACCTTGACTGCCGTACCGTTCAGCGCGGAAACCCGCCTGTCCGGTGTCGACTATCAGGGCCGCGTGTACCGCAAGGGCGCCGTGGATTCGCTGCTGGCCTTCCTTGGTCAACAACGCTCCGATCTGGCCCCGGCGCTGTCGCGGGAAATCGACAAGATCGCGCAGAGCGGCGGTACGCCGTTGCTGGTCTGCGCCGACGGCAAACTGCTGGGTGCGATCCACCTCAAGGACGTGGTCAAGCCAGGCATTCGCGAGCGTTTTGCCGAGCTGCGCAAACTGGGGATTCGCACCGTGATGGTCACCGGTGACAACCCGTTGACTGCTGCGGCCATCGCGGCGGAAGCGGGCGTCGATGACGTGCTCGCCGAGGCTACTCCGGAGAAGAAACTGGCGCGTATCCGCCATGAGCAGAACGACGGCCGTCTGGTCGCCATGTGCGGCGACGGCGCCAACGACGCCCCGGCGCTGGCCCAGGCTGACGTCGGTATGGCGATGAACGACGGCACGCAAGCCGCGCGTGAAGCGGCGAACATGGTCGACCTCGACAGCGACCCGACCAAGCTGCTGGACGTGGTACAGATCGGCAAGGAGTTGCTGGTGACCCGTGGCGCGCTGACGACGTTTTCCATCGCCAACGACGTCGCCAAATACTTCGCGATCCTGCCGGCGCTGTTCGCCGCGATTTATCCGCAACTGGGCGTGCTGAACATCATGCACCTGACCAGTCCGCAGAGCGCGATCCTCTCGGCCATCGTGTTCAACGCCCTGATCATCGTGGTGCTGATTCCACTGGCATTGCGAGGCGTACGCGTGCAGGCGGCGAGCGCCGCGGCATTGCTGCGACGCAATCTGCTGATCTACGGACTGGGCGGGATTCTGGTGCCGTTCGTGGGGATCAAGGCGATCGACATGCTGCTGACGGCGCTGCATCTGGTGTGACCCCTTCGCGAGCAGGCTCGCCCCCACAGTTGCAATGCGGTCCCCTGTGGGAGCCAGCCTGCTGGCGATGAAATCGACTCGGTCCACCTGAATTAACGCGGTATCCGCTTTCTGAATTCGAGGATTTTGCAATGTCCACAATGTTACGTCCGGCCCTGAGCCTGCTGGTGCTGATGACCTTGGTCACCGGTGTGGCCTATCCACTGGTGGTGACCGGCGTTGCCCAGGTCGCCTTTCCTGAACAGGCTAACGGCAGCCTGGTGCACGATGCCGACGGCAAAGTGCGCGGCTCGTCGCTGATCGCTCAGGATTTCGTCGGTGATGCCTGGTTCCATCCGCGTCCTTCGGCGGGCGCGTTTGCGACCGTGTCCAGCAGTGCCAGCAACCTCGCACCAAGCAATCCGGCGCTGGCCACGCGGGTGATCGACGACGCCGCCAAGTTGCAGGTGCCCGGCCAGGGGCCAGTGCCCTTGGCGCTGCTGACCACCTCCGGCAGCGGCCTCGATCCGCACTTGCCACCGGCGGCAATTGCCTATCAACTGGCGCGTGTCGCGCAAGCGCGCAACCTGCCGGTGGCGACCTTGCAGCAACTGCTCGATGCGCACATTGAACAGCCGCTGGTGGGGCCACCGGTGGTGAATGTGCTGGAGCTGAACATGGCGCTGGAAAAACTCTGAACCGGCGGCGCGGCCATTCGCGAGCAAGCTCGCTCCCACAAGAGCAACACTGAACCTGTGGGAGCGAGCTTGCTCGCGAAGAGGCCGTAACTGGCAACGCATAAACATCTGACTGAAGAGATCAAGCATGAGCGACTCCGGCCGCGCCGACGCGCTGTTAGCAGACCTGCCCCGCGACGGCCGTGGTCGGCTGAAGATTTTCCTCGGCGCCGCTCCCGGCGTCGGCAAAACCTACGCCATGCTCCAGGCCGCACACACGCAATTGCGCCACGGCGTGAAAGTCATCGCTGGCGTCGTCGAAACCCACGGCCGCGCGGAGACTGAAGCGCTGCTCGGCGGTTTGCCGCAGCAGCCGTTGGTGCGCTCGGAATACCGAGGCGTGATGCTCGAAGAAATGGACCTCGACGGTCTGCTTGCGGCTAAGCCGAAACTGGTACTGGTGGACGAACTGGCGCACACCAACGCCCCGGGCAGTCGTCACGCCAAGCGCTGGCAGGATATTCAGGAACTGCTCGCCGCCGGCATCGACGTCTACACCACGGTCAACGTCCAGCACCTGGAAAGTCTCAACGATCAGGTGCGCGGCATCACCGGTGTGCAGGTGCGCGAAACCCTGCCGGACTGGGTGCTGCAGGAAGCCTATGAACTGCTGCTGATCGACCTGCCACCGCGCGAGCTGCTGGAGCGTCTGCGCGAAGGCAAGGTCTACGTGCCGGAACAGGCGCGGGCAGCAATCGATGCGTTTTTCACCCAGACCAACCTGACCGCGCTGCGTGAACTGGCGATGCAAACGGCGGCCGCGCAGGTTGATAACGATCTTGCGCAAGGCTATCGCCAACTCGGTCAGGCGGCTCCGGCGGTACGCGGGCGTTTGCTGGTCGGCGTTGATGGCGACGCGCATGCCGAACGCCTGGTGCGTCACGCCAGCCGCGTGGCCCAGCGTCGGCATTTGCCGTGGAGCCTGGTGCATGTCGACAACGGCACGGTGCGCGACGAGCAATCGCGCCTGCGCCTGCAGAATGCCCAGCAACTGGCCGAACGCCTCGGCGGCGAGGTGGTGTTGTTGCGCGCCGGCGAAGTGGCGAAAACCCTGATCCAGCATGCCGCCGAACGCCGTGCGAGTCTGCTGCTGGTCGGCCAGTCGCGGCCGAGTCTGCGCCGTCGTCTGTTCGGTGGTGGGCTCGCCGCGCGTTTGTTGCGTCAGGCCCACGGCCTGGAAATCAACGTCCTCGATAACGACCATGAACACCCGCAGCCGCGTCTGCGGGCGACGCCGACGCTGGTCTGGTTCGACTATCTGTTGGCGCTGGTTGCCACGCTGTTGGCCAGTGCCCTGGCGTGGGCGGTCTCGAGTATTTTGCCGCTGCCGAACATCTCGCTGGTGTTTCTCGCGGCGGTGCTGCTGGTGGCGGTGCGCAGCAGTCTGGGGCCGGCGCTGGCGTGTGCGGCGCTGTCGTTTCTGACCTACGATTTTCTGTTCATTCCGCCGAATTTTTCCTTCGCCATCCAGCGCGAAGAAGACGTTTTGACCTTGCTGTTCTTCCTGCTGATGGCGGCGCTCACCGGTAATCTCGCTGCGCGTCAGCGACGGCAGTTGCAGGCGCTGCGCGACACGCAGGAAGAGACCACCGAGCTGCTCGACCTGTCGCGCAAACTCACGGCGGCGACGGATCGTCAGGCCGTGATCAGCGCTGCCGCGCAGCACCTCAATGGCTGGAGTGATCTGCAATTGTGCCTGCTCAACCGCGACGGTCAGGGCGGCTGGAAAGTCGAGACCGGCGGGCCGCTGGAATTCAGCGAATCCGAACGTGCCGCCGCCGACTGGGCCTGGCAGCACGATCAACCGGCGGGCATGGGCACCGGCACGCTGCCATTCGGTCGCTGGTGGTGGTGGCCGCTGTCGGTGGAAGACGGGCCGCTGGCGCTGCTCGGGGTCTGCGCCAAAGAGGGCCAGACCTTGAGCGGGCAGCGTCGACGCCTGCTCACCGCATTGAGTCAGCCACTGGCGCAGGCACTGGCCCGGGCGCAACTGGCGGACGATCTGGAAGCCGCGCGCCTGCACGGCGAAACCGAGCAATTGCGCAGTGCGCTGCTGGCCTCGGTATCCCACGATCTGCGCACGCCGCTGACCGCCATGCGCGGCAGCATCGACAGCCTGCTGGCCCTCGGCGAAGCGATTCCACTGGAGGATCGCCGCGAGTTGCTCGAAGGCACACGCGATGAAGCCGAACGCCTCGATCGCTACATCCAGAACCTGCTGGACATGACCCGTCTGGGTCACGGTGCGTTGAAACTGGCACGCGACTGGGTGGCGCCGGCGGACATCGTCGGCAGCTCGCTCAATCGCCTGCGTGCAGTGCTCGCGCCGTTGCAGGTCAGCACCGATGTGCCGGCCGAGTTGCCGCTGCTGTTCGTGCATGCGGCGCTGATCGAGCAGGCGCTGGTCAATGTGCTGGAAAACGCTGCGCGCTTCTCGCCGCCACACGGTCGTTTGCAACTGAGCGCCGGCGCCAATGACGAGGAGATTTTCTTCTCGGTCAGCGACGAAGGCCCAGGAATTCCCGAGGACGAGCGGGCGAAGATTTTCGACATGTTCTACACCGCCGCCCGTGGCGATCGCGGCGGGCAGGGCACCGGTCTGGGGCTGGCGATCTGTCAGGGCATGGTCGGCGCGCATGGCGGGCGGATCAGCGTCGCCGACGGCATCGACGGCCGCGGCACTTGCATCACCCTGCACCTGCCGTTGCAGGCGCAACCGGGGATGGACCATGAAGCCTGATCGCGACTGC
This sequence comes from Pseudomonas sp. Y5-11, assembly GCF_022368695.1. NCBI lineage: Bacteria > Pseudomonadati > Pseudomonadota > Gammaproteobacteria > Pseudomonadales > Pseudomonadaceae > Pseudomonas > Pseudomonas sp. Y5-11. Next base: position 5,149,920 of record NZ_CP058974.1, on the reverse strand, counting down.
GCTACTCTCTTGCCAATCTTTTGTGTTGATGTGAATTCATGAGCCAGACCGCGACCATTTTGGTCATCGATGATGAACCGCAGATCCGCAAATTCCTGCGCATCAGCCTCGCCTCACAAGGCTACAAAGTGCTCGAGGCCGGCACGGGGGCCGAAGGCCTGGCACAGGCGGCGCTGAACAAGCCGGACTTGCTGGTGCTCGACCTCGGCCTGCCGGACATGGATGGCCAGCAGGTACTGCGCGAGTTTCGCGAGTGGGCCACCGCGCCGGTGCTGGTGCTCTCGGTACGGGCCAGCGAAGGGCAGAAAGTCCAGGCGCTGGATGGCGGCGCCAACGACTACGTGACCAAACCGTTCGGCATTCAGGAGTTTCTCGCCCGGGTCCGCGCGTTGTTGCGTCAGGCACCGGCCGGCGAGGCGCAACAGGCGGCGCTGACGTTCGGCCCGTTGACCGTGGATCTGGCCTATCGGCGGGTGTTGCTCGACGGCGCCGAAGTGGCGCTGACCCGCAAGGAATACGCGGTGCTGGCGCAGCTGGCACGGCATCCGGGGCGGGTGATCACCCAGCAGCAATTGCTCAAGGACATCTGGGGACCGACGCATACCGAGGACAGTCATTACCTGCGGATTGTCGTTGGGCATTTGCGCCAGAAGCTGGCGGATGATCCGACCCGGCCGCGGTTTATTGTCACTGAAGCTGGCGTTGGGTATCGGCTGATTAGTGATAACAGTCTGTAGGTTTCGGGTTGGCTGAGCTGACGCCTTCGCGGGCAAGCCCGCTCCCACAGTGGCCGGTGTGCTACACAAATCTCAATAACACCTTAAAACCCTGTGGGAGCTGGCTTGCCAGCGATGAGGCCCTGACAGCGAGCCGGGATTTCAGCCCTGCTCACTCTCATACCGATCCAGCGTATCCCGCGCAATCTCCCGCCCCAGCGCGATCAGTTCCGGCGCTTTGTAGAATTCGAAAAACCGGCACACGCGCTTCGGCACGTTGATCAGGATGTCCGGCGGATAGCCGGCGATCTTGTATTGCGCCAACGAGGTCTGCATCACCTCGAAACTCTGGTTGATCAAGTCCAGCAGTGACGCCGGTCCGACGTTGTCGATGATGAACGAACCGGTGGCGGATTTCGGCGCGCCTTCGCGCTCGGGGGCCGCTGCCGGTTGCTGACTTTCCGGTTCGCTGCCTTCCAGCCACGGGTTGATGTCCGCCGCCTCCGCACGCAGGGCTTCCTGTTCAAGCAGCAGCAATTGCTCGGCCTGTTTGCGGCGGAACGGCATCTTCGAACCCAGCGAACTGAGCAGGCTGTCAAAGCGCGAACGAAAGGCTGGCGGGCGCTGAATTACCGGCAATTTGTAATGCCGCTGGTTGGTGGCGTTGAGGTTGACCGCGATGATCAGGTCGCAGTGGCTGGACACCACCGGCACAATCGGTAACGGGTTGAGAATGCCGCCGTCCACCAGCATCCGATTGCCCTGCATCACCGGCGTGAACAGGCTGGGGATCGCCGCCGAGGCGCGCATCGCCTGATGCAGGCAGCCTTCCTGAAACCAGATTTCCTGCTGGTTGGTGAGGTCGGCGGCGACTGCGGTGTAGGGGATGCGCAGGTCTTCGATGTTGATTTCGCCGACGATCTTGCGGATCTGCCCGAAGACCTTTTCGCCGCGAATGGCCCCGAGACGAAAACTCACGTCCACCAGCCGCAGCACGTCCAGATAGTCGAGGGTTTCGATCCAGTTGCGGTACTGATCGAGCTTGCCTGCCGCATAGATTCCTCCGACCACCGCCCCCATCGAACAACCGGCAATGCAGGCAATGTCGTAACCGCGTCTTTCGATCTCTTCGATGACTCCGATATGGGCATAACCCCGGGCGCCACCGGAGCCCAGCACCAGTGCGACACGCTTTTTCATCAAGCTTCCTCCCCGACAAGGCTTCACAATGCACCCATCCGGGGGCGGGCGACAATCGTCAGGGTCGTTCGGGGCCGCAGGCGCGTCGTTTTTCGCTACGGCGTGACCACTCGGCGCTATGCTTTGGTCACCGCAGATTCATGGGGCGCCAAGGCACTTTTCCCGCGCCGTAACGTCTTACCTGCACGACTGTTGACCTATTTTGAGGTGTGAGTGATGAAAGCCTGGATCTGTGTGCCGTTGATTGCGCTGGCATTGGCCGGTTGCGCTGGCAAGACTGCTTATCGTGACAGCTGTGGCAGTCAGCTCGATGCGGCGTGGCATGAACTGGATCTGGCCAAGGCCGAAGGTTTTGCTGGCACGGTCAGTTACTCCAAGGCGCTGTCGTTGCTGACGGCGGCCAAGACTCAACAGCAATTCGAAGGCTTCGAAGGCTGCAGCAAAAAGGCCGAGAAAGCCCGTTTCTATATTCGCGAATCCCGCGCCGGACGCTAAGCTGCTGACTTGACGCAAGGATGCGCCTGCCTTCTGACGGCAGACTTATCCTTCAAGCCATGTGAATCAGGAGCAAGTGATGTCTGCGTTGGTTGACCGGTTGGTGGCTCATGTCCTGAGTCTGGAAGTGCGTTTGCTGGCCTGTCAGGCGCGCTTGACTGCGCGTACCGACCCCGAGGCGCTGCATGACTTGCGCACTACGGTACGGCGCTTGCGCAGCCTGCTTCGGCCTTTGCGCGGTTTGCCCGGGGTCGAGCAACTGGAAGGTGCGGCATCCGCGGTGGGGCAGTTGACCACGCCGTGGCGCGACCGCGAGGTGCTGGCGGCGTACCTGCTCAAGCATGATCAACCGCAAGCGGCGCAGCGGCGCATGGCGCAAATGGACGAAGCCTATCCAGCGTTGGCAGCCAGCGCCGAAGTGGCTTCGCTGCTGATCATCCTCGACGCTTTCCCGCGATTTTTGCGTGCCTCCGAGCGTCAGGGTCTGCTCAAGGGGCTGGGCAAACGCATCGAAAAACGCCTGCACAAACAATGGAAAAAACTCGACGAGGCCCTGCACGATCCGGCCCATGACCGGCATCGTCTGCGCTTGCTGATCAAGCGCGTGCGGTATGGCATCGAAGCCTATCCGGAACTGGATCGCCTGCCTGAGCCGGCGCTGGAGCGGCTGAAGTCGGCGCAGGGTGCGCTGGGCGACTGGCACGATTGCTGGCAGTGGCTGGCGCGGGCCGAGCAGGAAAGCGATCTGCAACCCTGCGTCGCGACCTGGCAGGCGGGCCTGATCAAGGCTGAAGCCAAGGCCGATCGCGTTCTGGAAAAACTCAGTTCAGCCTGCTTCAAATAACCTCGATATTACCCGGCNCCCTGCGTCGCGACCTGGCAGGCGGGCCTGATCAAGGCTGAAGCCAAGGCCGATCGCGTTCTGGAAAAACTCAGTTCAGCCTGCTTCAAATAACCTCGATATTACCCGGCCCCTGTAGGAGCTGCCGAAGGCTGCGATCTTTTGATTTTAAAAAACAAAGATCGCAGCCTTCGGCAGCTCCTACAGGGGGTTTTGTTTGAACGGGAAAATCGGGGTAAGGCCTTTCTGTCAGTCCATTTGACCGGAATAGACGCTGCGACGCTCTGCCATGCTGGTTAAGATCGCTGCATTCCTTTTTCGCTTGCCGAGGTTGTCATGCGCTTTTCCGATCTGCTCGAGGCGGTTCGTCGCCAGCCAGAAGTGACCATTCCCGCCGAGTGGGGTCAGGGCCGGGCCAGTTTTGGCGGCCTGGTCGCGGCGCTGCAATACGAAACCATGCGCGCGAAAGTGCCGGCCGAGCGCCCGGTGCGTTCATTGGCAATCACCTTTGTCGGCCCGGTTGAGCCGGACGTCCCGGTGCGTTTCGAAGTCGATGTGCTGCGTGAAGGCAAAGCGGTCAGTCAGGTGCTGGGGCGTGCGATGCAGAACGGTCAGGTGGTGACGATCGTGCAGGGCAGCTTCGGTGCTTCGCGGCCTTCGGAAGTCGCGGTCGAGGCCTACCCGGCGGTGGAAATGAAACACTGGGACGAATGCCAGGAGTTGCCCTATATCAAAGGTGTGACCCCGGAGTTCATGCGTCACTTGGCGATGCGCTGGAGTGTCGGCGGCATGCCGTTCACTGGCAATAAATCGCGGCAGATGGGCGGTTGGGTGCGCTTGCGTGGCGACGTCAAGGAAGAACCGGTCAATGAGGCGCATCTGCTGGCGCTGGTGGATGCCTGGCCTCCGGCACTGTTGCCGTATCTGAAGAAACCGGCACCGGGCAGTACGTTGACCTGGACCATTGAATTCGTGCAGCCGTTACGCGACTTGAGCACCCTGGACTGGTGCAAATACCTGGCGGATATCGAGTACGCTGCCGACGGTTACGGCCATGTGGCCGCCAAGCTGTGGAGCGCGGAGGGGGAGTTGATTGCCATGAGTCGCCAGACCGTGACGATTTTTGCCTGAGTCACTCAGTGCCGACGATGGCGCTCCCGCCAGGCGCGCCACCAGCCGCCACTGAGGAAAAACCGTGGAAAGGTCAGGAACTGCTCGACCAGCAAGCGCGACACGGCATCTTTGCGATCACTGAACGGCTCGGAGGCTTGCGCCTCCAGGCTGTGGCCATGGCGCTGCAAACCCAGCGCCGCGACAATCCCGATTACGCCGATGGCGACACTGGCCAGGCTCAGGCTGAACACTCCGGACACGATCAACAGAAATGCGACGATGAACAACGGCACGGCGATCAGGTGCAACACCAGATTGGTCGGGTGCTGGTGATTGTTCGGGTACGCGCGCCATTGCCACGCGGGAAGGTTGGGGTGACGTTTGCCCATGTTGACTACTCCTCGATCCATGTTGAACACATGCTTGAAGAATAGGCCGGGGCGGGTGGGGCGGCGAATCAAGGTTGGCTATTGGCATCATAGTAATGGTGAACAAAAAAAGATCGCAGCCTTCGGCAGCTCCCACATTGAAATGCGTATACCTGTAGGAGCTGCCGAAGGCTGCGATCTTTTGATCTTCAGAGTTTCAACTGCCCGATTGCCTTGTTGAGCTCCCCGGCCAACGTCGCCAACTCATTACTGGTGGTCGCCGAATCCACGGTCTGCTGCACGGTGTTTTCGGTCACATCACGAATGCTCACCACTGCCCGATTCATCTCTTCCGCCACTTGGCTCTGCTGCTCGGCCGCCACCGCAATCTGCGTGTTGCTCTCGCGCATCTGCGCCACGGCGCCAGTGATTTCCGCCAGCGCCTCGCCTGCCTCCTGTGCCTGCTGCACGCAGTCGTCGGCCTTGTACGAACTCTCCTGCATGAAGTCCACCGCATCGCGGGTGCCGGCCTGCAGCGCCGAGACCATGGTGGTGATTTCATCGGTGGAGGTCTGCACGCGTTTCGCCAGGTTGCGCACCTCATCGGCGACTACCGCAAAACCGCGGCCCATCTCGCCGGCACGGGCTGCTTCGATGGCGGCGTTCAGCGCCAGCAGGTTGGTTTGCTCGGCGATGCTGTGAATCACGCTGACCACGCCGTTGATCTTCTGGCTGTCTTCGGCCAGGCGCTGGATCATTTCGGCGGTCTGCTGCACGCCGCTGGAGAGTCCGGCAATCGATTGCTGTACACGACTGACCACTTGCTGACCGCTGCCGGCCAGACCATCGGCGGTCTGCGACAGATCGCGGGTGGCGCCGGCGTGCTGGGCGATGTGATAAACCGTGGCGGTCATTTCGTTGATTGCGGTGGCGGCCTGATCGGTTTCACTTTGCTGACCGAGCATGCCGTGGCGCACTTCGTTCATGCTCGCCGCCAGACGCGCGGCACCGACGTCGAGTTGCCGCGCGGTGTTGGCGACGGTGGTGACCACCCGTTGGTAACCGGCCTGCATCGCGTTGAACGCGTTGGCCATCTGCCCGACTTCGTCCTTGCACGCCAGCGGCACACGGGCCGAGAGGTCACCGCTTTTCTCCACGTGCAGCATCACGTCTTTCAATGTGTTGAGTTGGCTGAGCAGGAAGCGGATCAGCAATTGCGAAGCGCCGAGCATCGCGAGCATCAGGATGAACACTGCCACCGCGTAGTTGGCAAAACGTTCGCTGAACACTTGCGCCAGGCTTGGACCATAGGCAATGACTGCCACCTGCTGGACGTCGGCACGGCTGAACACTTCGGCGCCCATTAACGGGTTATTGCCGAACAATGGCAGGTGATTGATTTCGTTCCAGCCGTTGTTGTCACTGATCTCCAGCACCGGCTGATCGTTGAGGCGCGGCGCTTCCCCGCGTTTGAAGGTCAGAATCTGATCAGCCTTGGGCAATGCCTGCCCGGCCGGCCAGGCCTTGAGCAATTGTGCCTGGGCCTGGGCGGATGCCTGCGCTGCGTGGCTGCGCGCCTGCTGTTCCAGTTGCACGGCGTACAGCACCAGCAACAGGGTGGTGACGAAAGCGACCGCGTTGACCGCCCAGAATTTGTATTTCAGCGAGATATTGCTAAGCCAGGCACCCATGGAGGTCTTCTCTGATAGCGGAAACAGTTTTGGCAAGGTGCCAGCATTGTGCCGCTATGCAGATCTGCGGATCTTGATACACATCAAAAGAACGCATTCCCTCTGTGGGAGCGAGCCTGCTCGCGAAGAGGGCGTGTCAGCCAACACCCATGCCATCTGAACCACGGCTTTCGCGAGCAGGCTCGCTCCCACAGGAGAATTTCGGTGTGTCAGGGAAGGGCGGGAAGGTTGAAGAACGCACGGGCACACGCGGTGGTGTGCGCCGCCAGGTCTTCCTCGCTTTCGCCTCGGTGCAACGCCACTTCGCGCAATACTTCGGTCAGATACGCCGGCTCATTGCGGCCGTTCTTCGGCTTTGGCCGCAGGGTGCGGGGCAGCAGGTACGGCGCGTCGCTTTCGAGCATCAGTCGTCCGCGTTTGATCTCCTTGACCAGCGAGTGCAGGTGCGTGCCGCGGCGCTCGTCGCAGATCCAGCCGGTGATGCCGATGTGCAGATCCAGATCCAGGTAACTGAACAAGGCTTTCTGCTCGCCGGTAAAGCAGTGCACCACAGCGGCGGGCAGTTGATCACGAAAGTCCCGGAGGATTTCCAGCAGACGCTGGCTGGCATCGCGTTCGTGGAGAAACACCGGCAATTGCAGTTCTACCGCCAGCGCCAGATGTTCTTCGAGGACTTTTTCCTGTTGCGGGCGCGGCGAGAAATCACGGTTGAAATCCAGCCCGCATTCACCCACGGCGACCACGTTTGGCTCGTGCAGCAGACTGCGCAACCGGCGCGCGCTGTCAGCATTCCAGTCACTGGCCGAATGCGGGTGAATGCCGGCGGTGGCGAACAGCTGTTGGCCACCGTCATCCAGTTGCCGGCATAGCTCCAGCGCCTGTTCGCTACCTTCGACGCTGGTGCCGGTCAGTACCAGTTGGCAGACCCCGGCGGCGTAGGCGCGGTCGAGCACGGCCTGATGTTTTTCAGCAAAACCGGGATTGGTCAGGTTGACGCCGATATCGATGAGTTGCATGGTTCTACCTCGGGCCGAAGGCCGGAAAGCATACCAGAGCTGTAGATTTATAAGAAAAGCCAAGAACTACAAAGAGTTATAGCTGTCTTTTGATGCCGTGACAGAGCCCGGGTTGGCGGATAAGCCATCACTGTGCCAGTCTCTCGCACTTTGCCAGCGCTCCAGGCGCTCTGTTTTCGTCGGCGATTTCGACCGTTCAGCGGTTAAAAAACGCCCCGTATTCTTTCCGGAGAGTGGATGCATCGTGCCTCGGTTTTGCTCCTGTTGTGTGCGTCGCTGCTATTGCCGATAACGGCGGTTGCGCGCTTGCCCGGGCCACAGCAAGCCGTGCCGGCCGCCAAGGTCCGAGACCTGTCGGAGATACGCAGCAGCCGCGTATTGCGAGTGCTGGTCAACCAGAGTCGCAACAGCTCCGGAGAAGTCCAGGGCCAGGCCATCGGTGTCGAATACCATCGCCTGCGCGCCTTCGAGCAATACCTCAATGGCCACGCCCGCGACGGCCAGGAAGTCACTCTCAAGATCATTCCCAAAGCCAAGGATCAACTGCTCGGCGCGTTGCAACGCGGCGAAGGTGATCTGGTGGCGCCCGGCGAGCTGCTTGATCTGCAACCCGGCCACGCGGTGGCCAGCAGCGAGCCGATCGCCAGCAACGTGCCGCTGGTGCTGGTCGGGATCAAGGGCGAGCGCCGTTACACCAAGGTCGAGCAGCTTTCCGGCAAGACCCTGGCCTTGCCCACCGGCAGTGCGGCGGGGGACGCGGTCAGCCAGCTCAATCAGAAACTGGCGCTGCACAAACTGGCGCCGATCAAGATCGAATGGGTCGATCCGACGCTGGCGGTCGAGGACGTGCTGGAGATGGTGCAGGGCGGAATCTTCCACCTGACTATCGTTGAGCAACCGATCGCCGAGCGCTGGGGCAAGGTCCTGCCCAAGTTGCGTTTCGACCGGCAATTGATGATCAGTGAACCGGGTGAGGAGTACTGGTTCGTGCGTCGTGATGCCTCGATGCTGCGGGCGAGCATTGATCGCTTCCTCGGCGGCTACAAGAAACCGGCGAACGAGGATGCCGAATTTCTGCGGATCTATCGGCGCCTCTACCAAGTGCACTATCCGTTGGCCAAGGCTGACCGTCAGCGTCTGGAAAAACTGCGCCCGACGCTGCAAAAACACGCCGATGCGCAGAACATGGACTGGCTGAACCTGGCGGCGCTGGCCTTCAAGGAGTCGGCCCTGCAACCCGGCGCCCGCAGCGGCAGCGGCCCGACCGGGTTGATGCAGATCACCCCGTCCGCGGCACAGCGGGTCGGTGTGAACAACATCCAGAATCTCGATGCGAATGTGCAGGCCGGGGCCAAGTATCTGGCGATGATCCGTCGCAAGTTTTTCAACAGTCCGAAACTCAATGAGCGCGAGCGCATGGCGTTCACCCTGGCCGCTTACAACATCGGTCCGGAACGGGTGCAAGGCATGCGCGCCGAGGCTCGGCGGCGCGGGCTGAATCCCAACCAGTGGTTTTTTCAGGTCGAGCGCATCGCCATGGAGCAGGTGGGCATGGGCCCCGTCAGCTATGTTAATAGCGTGAACAAGTACTACCTGGCGTTCGACCGGGAGCGGGAGTCACTGGAGCCCCGGGAACAGAAAGTCGCCTCACGTAAATGATCAAATAATTTGATTGTTATGGCGGAATAATTGCGCTTTTAACATGAATTTAACTGATTAATATAGCGGCCAATCCCAACACACTTCTCGCAAAACAAGGAATGCCCCATGAGCTCACTGATCAACAAGGTTCTGTTCACCCGCGCCGGTTACGGCCTGACCATTCTGCGTATCGCGGTCGGCGTGATCTTCGCCGCCCACGGTTCGCAAAAACTCTTTGGTCTGTTTGGCGGTTACGGTCTGGCGGGCACCGCGCAGTACATGGACAGCATCGGTCTGCACCCGGGTTACCTGATGGCCACATTGGCCGGCGGTACTGAGTTTTTTGCCGGTCTGGCGTTGATCATCGGCCTGCTGGTGCGCCCGGCGGCGCTGGGCCTGACCTTCCTGTCGCTGGTGGCGATCTTCACCGTGCACATCAGCAATGGTCTGTTCATGGCCAACAACGGTTACGAGTTTGCCCTGGCGCTGCTCGGTGGCAGCCTCGCGGTGATGATCGAGGGCGCCGGCAAGCTGTCGGTGGATCGCGCCATCGCCGGTTGAGCGCTCTGGATCAAGCAAAAGGCCCGCATTGTGCGGGCCTTTTTTTGTTGTGGCTGATTCTTGACACTCATCGGTCACGTTCTCTAGGATGTTGCACATGCGCCGATTTAAACAGCTACTTGCGGGGCGCCAGGTGACTCAGACAGTTGCCGTCAGAAGCCGGAACAGGGCTTCGAAATACCGCTAAAGCGCTGGTTCGGTGTTGCCTCTCACCTGCCATGCAGACTTTTGAGGCAGAGACACGACACGATGAATGCACTACGCCCTCCAGCACGTCCCGCGCCGATCACGGCACATATCACCCAACGCAATCCAAAAATCCTGCTTGGCGGCAAACACCAGCCGACGCTGTTGCGTTATCTGGATGGCTGGCCACGTCGCAGCGGCGGTCCTGCCGCGTTCCTGATCCAGTTCGTTGAAGACGGCGAGTCGCTGGCGCGCTTTGCCAGTGACAGTTTTGACCTCGCCGTGATTCAGGCGCCGAGCGCTGAAGACGCGCCAGAAATGATCAAGCAACTGACCCGCGTTGCGCGGCAGGGACTGATCACGCGCCGCTGAGCGTTACGGATACTCGATCGCCACGATATAGACAAACTGCTCACCGGTTGGCGTCTGCACCCGAACCTCGGCGTCCAGCGCCTTGCCGATCAAGGCACGAGCCAGCGGTGAGTCAATGCTGATCAGACCCAGTTTCAGATCCAGTTCATCCGGGCCGACGATACGGTAGCGCGACTGCTTGCCGTCTTCGTCCTCGATGGTCACCCAGGCACCGAAGTACACCTTGTTCGGATCGCTGGGTTTTTCGCTGACGACCTTCAGTGCTTCGAGTCGCTTGGTGAGAAAACGCACGCGGCTGTCGATCTCGCGCAGCATTTTCTTGCCGTAGGTGTACTCGGCGTTTTCCGAACGATCACCCTGCGCCGCTGCCTCGCTGACTGCCTGCGTCACTTGCGGGCGGCGCACATGCCACAGTTCATGGAATTCGGCGCGCATCCGCGCTTCACCTTCAGGGGTGATCAGCGCGGTGCCGGCGGTGCGGGGAGGGCGATAACGGCTCATGGCAACTTCTTTTGGTGACGAAGGCAGGAGTCTATCAACCCTCGCGCAAGACTGTCAGCGGACTCGCATTCAGTGCTCGACGCGTGCCGAACACGCCGGCACCGCCAATCAGTGCGGCGCCAATCAATGGCAGCACCAGCAGCCATGGATGCGGATGCCATGGCAGATCGAAGGCAAAGCGATACAACACCAGGCTCACCACTTCCGAACCGATGGCCGCCAGCAAACCGCTGACCGCACCGAGCAAGCCGAACTCGATCCGCCGGGCCTTGACCAGCAATTGCCGCTGCGCCCCCAGCGCACGTAACAGCGCGCCTTGGCGAATGCGTTCATCCAGGGTTGCCTGCAAGCCAGAGAACAGCACCGCCATCCCCGCCGCCAGCACAAATAACAACACGTATTCCACCGCCAGGGTGACCTGAGCGAGGATGCTGCGCAGTTGTTCGAGCAAGGCTTCGACCTGAAGGATGGTCACCGCCGGGAATGCCCGTGACAGTTCGACAATCTGCTGATCGTGACCGGGTGCCAGATAGAAACTGGTCAGGTAAGTCGCCGGCAGATCCCTCAGGGTGCCGGGCTGGAAGATCATGAAGAAGTTCGGCTGGAAATTGTCCCAATTGATTTCGCGCAGACTGGTGACCCTGGCTTCACGATTGACCCCGCCCACGCTGAACACCATGCGATCGCCGAGTTTGAGCTTGAGGCTTTCGGCGACTTTGCCTTCCACCGACACGCCCGGTATGTCTTCCGAGGGTTGCCCGGTCCACCACACACCGGCGGTGAGCGTGTTGCCGGCCGGCAAATCGGCGGCCCAGGTCAGGCTCAAGTCGCGTTGCACTGCACGGTCGCCGGCGGAATCCTTGCTGACGATCTGCTGCACCGGTTCGCCGTTGATGCTGATCAGCCGTCCTGGCACCACTGGGTATAACGGTGCCGCTTGAGCCGAGACTTTGATCAGGTGGTCGGTGAAGGCTTGTTTGTCCGCGGGCAGGATGTTCAGGGCAAAGTAATTCGGTGCGTTCTTCGGCAACTGGTTTTGCCAGGTGTCGAGCAGCTCGCCGCGAAGCAGAGCGATCAATGCCATCGACAACAGGATCAGACCGAACGCCAGCGCTTGCCCGGCCGCCGCCAGCGGATGACGCAACAACTGCCCCAGACCGAGGCGCCACGGCAGCGGCGCACGGGCGAGCATCCGTCGCAGGCTGTTGAGCAGCAACAACAGCAAACCACCCAATACCAGCGCCGCGATTACACCGCCGCCCAGCAGGGCGAAAGTCAGCAACAGATCCAGACTCAGCCGCCACATGATCAGACCCAGTGCGCCCAGTGCCGCGCCGTAGACCATCCAGGTACTTGACGGAATCGGCAGCATGTCACGGCGCAGCACGCGCAGTGGAGGCACCCGACCCAGCGCGGCAAGCGGTGGCAGGGCGAAACCGGCCAGTGCGACCAGTCCCGTACCGATGCCGGCCATTGCCGGAAACAGGCCGCCCGGCGGGACATCTGCCGGCAGCAGATCATGCAGCAGGGCAAACAGCCCCAGTTGTGCCAGCCAGCCAAGCACCGCGCCACTGAGGGCGGCGAACAAACCCAGTACGCTCAGTTGAATACTGAACAACAGCATGGTTTCTCGACGCGACAAACCGAGGCAGCGCAGCAAGGCACTGGCGTCGAAGCGACGACTGGCAAAGCGGTTTGCAGACAGCGCCACGGCCACGCCGGCCAGCAATACCGCGACCAGACTCGCCATGTTCAGGTAGCGCTCGGCCTTGCCCAGTGCGCCGCCAATCTGCCGGTTGCCGTCGCGCGCATCCTGAATGCGCTGATTGGCGGCCAGGCCCGGTTTGAGCAATTGCCGATAGGTTTCCAGCGCCTGCGGTTCGCCGCGCCACAGCTCGCGGTAGCTGACGCGGCTGCCGGGCTGTACCACGCCGGTGGCGGCAAGGTCGTCGAGGTTGATCATCACCCGAGGCGTCAAGCTGTAGAAATTGCCGGCGCGATCCGGTTCGTAGGTCAGCACGCGGGTCAGTTTCAGCGTTTTCATGCCGACGTCGATGCTGTCGCCGATTTTCAGATCCAGGGCGGTCAGCAAACGTGCCTCGACCCACGCTTCACCGGGTTGCGGTTCGCCGCCGGTTGTCTCGGCGGCAAACGGCGCCGGGGCACTTTTCAGTTCGCCGCGCAGTGGATAAGCGCGGTCGACGGCTTTGATGCTCGATAACTGAATGCCGTTGTCGGTGGCGACGACACTGGAAAACTCCACGACCCGTGCATGATTCAAACGCAGCTCGGTGCCGCTGCGAATCTGTTCGTCGCGGGCCGGCGAACTGCCTTCGAGGACCAGGTCGGCGCCAAGGAACTCGGTGGCGCGCAGCATCATCGCGCCGTTGAGACGGGCGCCGAAGTAGCCGATGGCGGTACTCGCGGCCACCGCCACCAGCAGGGCGAAGAACAACACGCGAAGTTCGCCGGCGCGAGCATCGCGCAGCAATTGGCGAAGGGCGAGACTGAACAGACGCAAGAGCGGCAGACGTGCCATCAAGGCTCCAGAGGGGCGACCAGCAGCCCGGCTTCAAGTCGAATCAGGCGCCGGCAGCGATGGGCCAGGCGTTCGTCGTGGGTCACCAGTACCAGCGTGGTGCCGCGTTCCTTGTTCAGTTCGAACAGCAAGTCGCTGATGCGCTCGCCGGTGTGGCTGTCGAGGTTGCCGGTGGGTTCGTCGGCGAACAGCACGTCGGGCTCGGCAGCGAAGGCGCGGGCAATAGCCACGCGCTGCTGTTCGCCGCCGGAGAGCTGGCGCGGCGAGTGCGTCAGGCGCTGGCCGAGGCCGACGCGCTGCAACAATTCAGTGGCGCGCTCACGGGCGTCCTTGCGGCCATCGAGTTCCAGCGGCAGCATGACGTTTTCCAGGGCGTTGAGGCTGTCGAGCAACTGGAACGACTGAAAGACGAAGCCTACGTGCTCGGCACGGATGCGCGCGCGCTGGTCCTCGTCGAGACTGCTCAGGCCCTGGCCGGCGAGAATGACTTCGCCGCTGCTCGGCAAATCGAGACCGGCGAGCAGGCCGAGCAGGGTGGATTTGCCGGAACCGGACGCGCCGACGATGGCCAGGCTGTCGCCCTGGTTCAGTTCCAGGCTGAGTTCGTGCAGGATAGTCAGTTCACCTTCCGCGCTGGGAACCACTTTGCTGAGGTTCTTCGCGGTGAGAATGCTTGCGCCCATGGAGAATCCGATGCGTGTGTGGTTTTTGAGTGCTGGCCTGGCCTTGATGTGCATGGCCCAGAACGCAGCGGCGGGTACTGTCCTGATCGTTGGCGATAGTATCAGCGCCGGTTTCGGACTGGATACCCGCCTGGGGTGGGTATCGCTGCTCGAGCAACGGCTCAAGGCTGAAGGTTTTGACGACAAAGTGGTCAACGCCTCTACCAGCGGTGACACCAGTGCCGGAGGCCAGGCGCGCCTGCCGGCGCTGCTTGCAGAGCATAAGCCGGAACTGGTGATCCTCGAACTGGGCGGCAATGACGGCCTGCGCGGAATGCCGCCAACGCAATTGCAACAAAACCTTGCGGCAATGATCGACAGCTCGCGCCAGACCGGTGCCAAGGTGCTCCTGCTCGGCATGCAATTGCCGCCCAACTACGGCAAGCGTTACACCGATGCCTTTGCCCAGGTCTATGGCAAACTTGCGGACGAGAAAAACATCCCGCTGGTACCGTTTTTCCTCGAAGGCGTGGGCGGGCACCCCGAGCTGATGCAGGCCGATGGTCTGCACCCGGCAGTCGGGGCTCAGGGCAAGTTGCTGGAAAATGTCTGGCCGACGCTAAAACCCTTGCTTTGAATTGGCCGTGCGGAGGCTTCCGAAGGGGGTGAGCTGTTTGCTGTATCCAAACTTGATCCCTGACGCGAAAAAGCCTCCGCNGGGGCTCAGGGCAAGTTGCTGGAAAATGTCTGGCCGACGCTAAAACCCTTGCTTTGAATTGGCCGTGCGGAGGCTTCCGAAGGGGGTGAGCTGTTTGCTGTATCCAAACTTGATCCCTGACGCGAAAAAGCCTCCGCATTCGCTTTGCCTTCGGCAGGTCAGGCATTCCGGCGCAAACTCATTTTTCCAGTCGCTGATTGATTTTCGGTAATGCGGAAGAATGTCTGGGTTAACCAGACACAACTGATGGTTGTAGACCGAAACGTTCATTCCATATTTGGTAAGAATCTGTACCGATTTGCTGAGAATGTCTTTGTATTCAATGGGGTCAATCCAAAGCTCATCAAGATTGGCGCGGGTAAACCCCATCATTTCAAGCCCCATCAACGCAACCTGATCGACGAACAAGAGATTGCGCGCAATGAACTCACATAGCTGAGGAAGCCGCTGGATCGACAATTTGTGCAAGACGACCCGAATCTCAACCTTCTGCCCCAAGCGTTTCAGGTTCAGAATGCCCTGAATGGTTTCGTCGAAAGCACCTTGAGCTTGCACGATATAGTCATGAAGGGTTGGATCATCTGAATAGACGGGAATCCCGACCATTGCATCAGGTAGCCCTATTTCCGCATATTTTTCAGCAAACCTTGAGTCTCTGAAGCTTCTTCCATTCGAAAGGATATGAATGGCGGTTCTTGGTAGGTAGCTTTTCGTCAGGCTGACAATTTTGAGAAAACGCTCCCTATTGGTCGTTGGCTCGCCACCAGTGAATCCTAGCTCGCGGGTTTCTTTTGGGATCAACGGGATCAAGCTTTCGATTTCATCGAGTATCCATGAGTCATCGACTGCTTTGGGCGGCTGTGAGCACATGAGGCAATAGTTGTTGCACTGCTCAGTTAGCAGAATGCTGTTGTTCGGCGACGAAGCCCGAAACAGAACCCGTATGCTTTGACGATCAGCAGAAAGCCGGACAATGTCATTGTTATCAATGTAATCGTAGTCATTCGGCAGAATCGAGTAGTCGGAATCCAGCGGGAGTTCTTTAGCCAAATCCTGATGCTGCTCAGTCAGAAGATAATGCGCAAATCCCACGGGGAGAGGGTGTCCGCTAACCAAGTAAGCCATTTCTCTTCGCAGGATCTGGGGAAGGTCCCTGTTTGTGGAAACCTTGATTAGCGTGAGGTCCTTGGAAATATCAACTGCTTGGATGCGGATTATTTTGCCACTGAGCTTTAGCATCGATTGGCCCACCCCATGAAAATCCGTTTTGTGCCTTCGTCGTTTTCCATCAACTCAATGAGGTGCTTAAAGATCGCCATGTTTCGCTTACAAAAGGAGGATTCTGGCTTTCTTCCTACCGGATCCTTGTGCATGGCGTGATGGTAAACAGGTTCTGAGCCGCAGAAGGGTTCAAATGCGCAGTCTGAGCACATGGGCGAACTCAGTGTGAAGGAATCTTCCAAGGCATCTAAGAGTTGATCCGATAGGATGATCTCCTCATAGGATTGTTCCAGAATATTACCTAATCTGAAGGTGTGGTCGCCCATTTCAGCGAGCATGCGACTCTCATCTGAAGCATAAACGGAGCCATCATAATTGAAGACGATGGCAGCAATTCCAGCCCCTGCGGGGTTCATCAGATCAACGAATCCGGGGTCTGTAGATGTGAGCATTTTTGCCAGCACAAGCGATGAGTACTGCTCCACAAATCGTATGCCGGACTTGTTCAGCTTGATGATGTATTCAAGACCTTCTTTGTAAAAGTCTAGCCAGCGCTCAGTATCATACGACAGGAATTTCTTGGTCTTGATTGCGAAGCCATACGGCGAGAGAGTTCGGAGAAATATCCCATCAAAGCCGAGGCGCAGGTACTCATCAATGATGGCTCTGACGTGGGGTAGGCTCTTGTCGGTGGTCGTCATCAGAGCAGACACTTGATCGTACCCAAGTGCTGCGCGTGCTTTTGTTAACCCTTCTTCGAAACGCTGGTGACTGTCCCGCCCAGGGCGCGGGCGATTGGCATTGTGGAGATTCATCGGTCCGTCGAGGGAGGATGAAAGGACAATGTGGTGCTGCTTGCAGAAAACAAGCATTTCATCTGTTAACAGCGAAAGCGTGGTTGCAATCACGAACTGAAGGTCACGGCCCTCTTTGAGGTTCCGTTTTTCAGCCTCAAGGACAATGTATTTCACCATTTCAAAATTCAGCAGGGGTTCCCCGCCCTGAAACTCAATTTTGATCGCCGGATTCGGTGACATGAAAACGAAATCCAATGACCGATCAGCCATCTCTGAGGTCATGTCGAATTCATCTCTGCTTTCCGATTGCCGTGAGACTTGGCAGTAGGGGCAGCTATGGTCACATCGAAGGGTTACGACAAAGATATGCAGATTGGTGAACTGAGCGAGCCTGGACAAGCGGGTGCGTATCTTGAGAGCGAGTAGCTGGAGAGGCGCCTCCTCTTCTGGAAAGCGAATGAACTGCTTCGAACGGAGCGTTGGGATCAGCTCTGAAGTAAGTGGCAGCGTTCTGCTGATCAGCGGTTCGAGTACAGGCATTGGCAGGATGTGGTACTCGCCCGCCATATTGGTAATGACGTATTCGCAGTCATTTAAACGGTCGAATTTGAATGGCAGCAGCTCGTAAGGGCGTTGCTGAGCATAGAAATCCAGCTTCTGAAATTTACTCACTGATCAGTCCGGTTTTCGAGAAAGCCAGCCCAAGAATCAGGTTTTTGATGGGCAACGTTTCAATATTCAACTGGTAGCGCAGTTGGTAGTCGATCACGTCTTTCTTGAATTCTTGGACAGCGAGTAGAAATGAAGGCTCTTCGACGCCGATATTCGAGGACAAAACGCAGCTAAATTTTCCATCAGCGCACGCGATATCAACCGTCAGCGAGCTCATCGCCCGATAAGCAGCGTTTTGCAGAACTTGCGCTTCGTAAAGCTGCTGGTCAAATACGAGCGTCGTTTCCTGCTTCATGTCAGGAGCCAGAATGATGGGAGCTATGTGAACTGTGCGACGAGTGGGAGCTGTGAGAGCTGTGGTAGGCCATGAATTGACCTTGGTCTCCGCGTTTCAGCACAAATGTGAACAGATCGTTGCCGCCGCGTACCGAAAGGTTTTCGCTCTGAGAAGGCGACTGGGTTGCGATTGTTTGTTCAATGGCGGGGACGGTGATCTGGTGAGGTGCTGATGCTGAGGCATGCTCTGTAGAAATTGCTGCTGCCAGAGTCGCCATAGGTACCAGAAAGGAGCGATTTTTCATTATTGGATTTCCTTATCAGGGGTGGGGTTACTCGCTGAGTCTCTCCGTCCGATGAGCGTGATGTCAATGTGGAATTAACTTGGCTGAGCGTTCCGCAGTAAAAATCCGACAGACGTAACAAGGAATGTAGGTTTTCAGGCTAATACATCTATGAATAGTCTCCCGCAGGTGCCATTTTTCCTCGAAGGCGTGGGTGGGCATCCCGAGCTGATGCAGGCCGATGGTCTGCACCCGGCAGTCGGGGCTCAGGGCAAGTTGCTGGAAAATGTCTGGCCGACGCTAAAACCGCTGTTATGAGGCTTTTCTAGTGGCAGGCTTTCGGCTAATGTGGCGCCCCCT
>NZ_CP058974.1:5011221-5131682 GCF_022368695.1 Pseudomonas sp. Y5-11 | reverse complement strand
CCCGAGCTGATGCAGGCCGATGGTCTGCACCCGGCAGTCGGGGCTCAGGGCAAGTTGCTGGAAAATGTCTGGCCGACGCTAAAACCGCTGTTATGAGGCTTTTCTAGTGGCAGGCTTTCGGCTAATGTGGCGCCCCCTTATTTGGAGCCCCCGATGCCGCGTCCTGCCTGGTCCCTGTTTGCCTACCAACTGATCGAGCCTGACGAACAGCTGGATCTGTTCGCCTGCCAGGAAGTGCGGGTGCATCTGGTGACCCGTCAGCTCGAACTCGGTGGCTCGGCCGACCGCACGTTGTGCGGCAGTCTGTTGCCGGCGCAACCGCGCTGGTCGAGTGTGGATCGCCGGGTGTTCCAGGATCAGCGACTGTGTTCGTTGTGCCGGGCGATTCTCGAGTCACAAAAACGCGGCACCTCGCCGATCTGGCCTGAGTTGCGTTTCGAGCTCTAGGACCAACAGATCGCAGTCTGCGGCAGCGCCTGCATGAAGACTTCTGGCTGCCCATCGGCGCATCTCCCCGAATTCCCGAGGCGCGGTGTACAATCGCGCCCTTATACCCCTTGTTGATCATGCGAAGGATTTTCCGGATGTTGCCGCGCTTTCCTGCCGTCACCCGCTGCCTGTCACTTGCCGCCCTGTGTGTGGCCGGTCCCGTTGCTGCATTGGAGTTTCCCCTGCCTCCGCCTGGTGAGGACATCATCGGCCAGGTGCAGGTGATCAAGGCCAAGTACGAAGACACTTTCGCTGACTTGGGAACCAAGTACGACCTGGGCTATTCGGAAATGGTCGCGGCCAACCCGGGTGTCGATGCCTGGCTGCCGGGCGCGGGTACTGAAATCGTTCTGCCGACGCGGTTCATTCTGCCGCCGGGGCCGCGCGAGGGTATCGTGATCAACCTCGCCGAATACCGTCTCTACTACTACCCGAAAGGCCGGAACGTGGTGTACACCTTCCCGCTGGGTATCGGCCGTGAAGGGTGGGGTTCGCCAATCGCGCATACCTCGATCACCGCCAAGACGCCGAACCCGACCTGGACCCCTCCTGCGTCGATCAAGGCCGAGCACGCTGCCGATGGTGATCCGCTGCCGAACGTGGTGCCGGCCGGTCCTGACAATCCGTTGGGCCCGTTCAAGTTCACCCTGGGCACTCCGGGCTACCTGATCCACGGCTCGAACAAGAAGTTCGGCATCGGCATGCGCACCAGCCACGGCTGCTTCCGCATGTTCAACAACAACGTGCTGGAAATGGCGGCCATGGTGCCGGTCGGCACTTCGGTGCGCATCCTCAATGACGCGTACAAGTTCGGCAGCAGTGGCGGCAAGGTCTATCTGGAAGCGCACACGCCAATCGACGATAAGGGCAATCCGTCGGTAGTCGACAAGCACACCGCGGTGATCAACGCGATGCTCAAGCGCGAAGACGTGACCAACAATCTGCGCGTGAACTGGGATGTGGTGCGTGATGTGGTGGCGGCTGAAGACGGTCTGCCAACCGAAATCGGCACGCCGAACACCTCGGCACCGATTGTCTCGAGTGCGCCGATCGACCTGCAGCAATAAGCTCGATCCAGACCCGCCGATGCGAGAAGCGTCGGCGGTTTTTTTATTGTCCGGACAAAAGCTGCAGGCACAAAAAAGCCGACCCAGAAACTGGGTCGGCTTGATAACAATCCCGAGGGATTATTACTTGCGGCTAGCTTTGTCCAGCATACGCAGAGCACGCTCGTTAGCTTCGTCAGCAGTCTGTTGTGCTTTTTGAGCAGCAGCCAGAGCTTCATCAGCTTTACGGTATGCTTCGTCTGCACGAGCCTGGGCGCGAGCAGCTGCGTCTTCAGTAGCGGTCAGACGTGCTTCGGTTTCTTTCGATGCGCTGCTGCAACCGGTAGCCAGAACTGCGGCCAGAGCCAGAGCAGAGAATTTCAGAACGTTGTTCATCGTGTTCCCCTTCAAGGACTTTCAATTAAGTGGCTTTCTCCTCCGATTGAGGAAATAGCCGGCGTACATACTACCCATTACTTGTAGTAAGTAAACTGACGTAGCGCAAGAAGCAAAAAAAATTGTAGGCGTTGATTCTTTTTCGAGCAACTTTTAACGGGGCTGATTAAAAAATATCCAGCTGCAAGCCCCTGCCTGAGCGAGTTAATGAGAAAAAGTTCCCGCTGTCACGTGCTGTTTTCGGCGTCTTGCACCAAGTCTGCCTAGATGAATTCGTCTACACTTTTGTTCCGATTTTGCATGACGCCTCACATATCTTTGTCGCTCTTGAGGTGACTTTAAAGAAGAGCCTGCGTCTTAAGTCTCGACATCCGGCAATGTTCAGGTGAGCGCCTCGGGATATGTTCCCCGCGCCTGCCACTACGCCCATCGGAGTTATCCGTACAACCTGCACGATGACGAGCGCACCTTGAGCATTTTTGCCAATGGTGCCTACTATTTATCACGTGCTCGGTTG
The DNA here is from genome assembly GCF_022368695.1 of Pseudomonas sp. Y5-11. NCBI lineage: Bacteria > Pseudomonadati > Pseudomonadota > Gammaproteobacteria > Pseudomonadales > Pseudomonadaceae > Pseudomonas > Pseudomonas sp. Y5-11. Next base: position 5,129,234 of record NZ_CP058974.1, on the reverse strand, counting down.
CGCGAGATCGGTGTGGCTTTTCTCGGTGTCCATCAGGCACGGGGTGGCGTAGATGTTCCTTCGCCGGAAAAACATCGGTAAGGTAGGGGTCAGAATTCAAGACCCGCGAGGAGTAGTGATGAGCGAGGCGTTGTCCATCCACCATGACCAGGCTGGTCATCAGTTCGAGACCAATGTGGACGGTCATCGTGCCTACCTGACCTATATGGATCTGGGGAAACAGACCCTGGATATCTACCGCACCTTCGTGCCCAACGCCCTGCGCGGTCGAGGCATCGCGGCAGCGCTGACCGAAAGCGCGCTGCAGTACGCCGAGGAAATGGGCTACACAGTGATTCCGTCGTGCTCCTACGTCGAGCGCTATATGGAGCGCCANCGAAAGCGCGCTGCAGTACGCCGAGGAAATGGGCTACACAGTGATTCCGTCGTGCTCCTACGTCGAGCGCTATATGGAGCGCCATCAGAAGCGCGCGGCGAAAATCTGATTACCCCTACACACAAAAACGCCGGGCAATGCCCGGCGTTTTTTTATGCCTGCGAAACGCTGATCAGCTGCGCTGACGCTTCGGCAGCACATCCTTGAGCTTGGCGTGCATGCTGCGCAGGGTGTTCTCGGTGGCGGACCAGTCGATGCAGGCATCGGTGATCGACACGCCGTATTGCAGGTCGGCGAGGTCTTTCGGGATGGCCTGACAGCCCCAGTTCAGATGGCTCTCGACCATCAGGCCGATGATCGACTGGTTGCCTTCGAGGATCTGGTTGGCGACGTTCTCCATCACCAGCGGTTGCAGGGCCGGGTCCTTGTTGGAGTTGGCGTGGCTGCAATCGACCATGATGTTCGACTTGATCTTCGCCTTGTTCAGCGCCTGCTCGCAGAGGGCGACGCTGACCGAGTCGTAGTTCGGCTTGCCGTTGCCACCACGCAGCACCACGTGACCGTAGGCATTGCCCTTGGTGGTGACGATCGACACGCCACCTTCCTGGTTGATACCGAGGAAACGGTGCGGGCTGGAAACCGACTGCAGGGCGTTGATCGCCACGGTCAGGCCGCCATCGGTGCCGTTCTTGAAGCCGACAGCCGAAGACAGGCCGGAAGCCATTTCACGGTGGGTCTGGGATTCGGTGGTACGCGCGCCGATGGCCGACCAACTGATCAGGTCCTGCAGGTACTGCGGGGAGATCGGGTCGAGGGCTTCGGTGGCGGTCGGCAGGCCTTTCTCGGCCAGGTCCAGCAGCAACTGGCGACCAATGTGCAGGCCGTCCTGAATCTTGAACGAGTCATCCAGGTACGGATCGTTGATCAGGCCTTTCCAGCCGACGGTGGTCCGTGGCTTCTCGAAATACACACGCATGACCAGGTACAGGGTGTCGGAGACTTCCTCCGCCAGCACCTTGAGGCGGTCGGCGTACTCGTGGGCAGCCTTGATATCGTGGATCGAGCACGGACCGATCACTACGAACAGACGGTGGTCGGTGCCATCAAGAATGTTGCGAATGACTTCGCGGCCCTTGGTGACGGTGCGCAGGGCAGCGTCGCTCAGAGGGATATCACGCTTGAGCTGATCGGGAGTGATCAGGGTCTCGTTAGAGGCGACGTTTAGGTCGTTGATCGGTAAATCAGCCATCGTTTACTCGTCAGGTCACGGGTGCCGGCCGCCAGCGATCCCCGCGCGGCGGAGCACAGCAGATTTAAGCGCGTCGGGGAGCCGAACCTTAGCGCGTCAGACGCGGCTCGACAATGGGCAAGCGCCGCTTTAATCCAGCACTGGCTGGGCAAAAGCCTTGCGCACGCTGTCGTGGGAGAACTCGTTGGCGTGTTGTTCGACCCATTGCAGGGCCAGCGCCTGAATATCCTGCAAGTCGTCATGGGCCTCGTTCATGCGGCAATAACGTTCGATCTGGCACACCTGTTCGCCCATCCGGGCGCTGAACAACGTCTGCTCATCAGTGAACGCGATCCCCACCAGATAGCCCTTTTTGCGTCGCAGGCACCACGCCACATAGCCCGGAAAACAGAGGTCGGCATTGAGCGTCGGCAGACGCACTTCAAGGGCGGTGCCGTGGCGCCAGGCGCGGTGATAATTGCAAGCGATCCCGCCGAGGCTGATAGTGTGCAGCTGTTGCCTGGAAATACACTCGGGCTTGAGCAAGGTTAATTCAACCGGCACTTCGTCCGGATGAGGAATGAAACGTCCCATGAGCACAGACTCCCTGTGTCGGCCATTTGACATTGTTTCCCCCAGTATAGTGGTCGAATCCGAGCTGACCGATTTCGACGCCGACCAGCGGCTGCTGGCGATGAGCGGTGTTTCGCTGGTGATTTTCACCAGTGTCGGCTGTTCCAGCTGCCGCTATGCCAGAGAAGTGTTGCCCGGGTTCGCGCTGGCGGTCGATCGCCTGTGCTGGATTGATGCCGGCAATAACGGTGGGCTGGTGGAGCGCTATCAGGTCTTTCATTTGCCGGCGCTGTTTGTGGTGCGCGACGGCGAGTTCTTTGGGGCATTGCACACGCGCCTGACCGCCGCTGCGCTGAACGCGGCAGTGGCGCAGGCGTTGAGTCGAATTGCAGAGGAGTTGCCATAGATGGTGGGAGCAGACAGCAAACCGGTGATCGGGATTATCGGCACCGGCGCAATTGGCGGGTTTTACGGTTTGATGCTGGCGCGGGCCGGTTTCGATGTGCACTTTTTACTGCGCAGTGAGTTTTCAGCGGTGGCCGAGCGGGGGTTGCAAGTGGACAGTGCCGTGCATGGCACGCTGACACTGAACCCGGTGCAAGCGTATGCCAAGGCCGAGGACATGCCGGCCTGCGACTGGTTGCTGGTCGGCGCCAAGACCACCAGCAGCGCGGGTCTGGCCCCGGCGATCATTGCCGCGGCCAGGCCCGGCGCGAAAGTGCTGGTGCTGCAGAACGGTCTGGACGTCGAAGACAGCTTGCGTGAGCTGCTGCCCGACTCCCTGCATCTGCTCGGCGGTCTGTGCCTGATCTGCGTGCATCGCGAAGGGCCGGGACACATCACCCATCAGGCCTTGGGTGCGGTGAATGTCGGCTATCACAGCGGCCCGGCAATGGACGATGCGGCGCGCATGACGCTCGTTGAAGAGGGCGCCAGTCTGTTCCGCGCCGCGGGCATCGATTCGCAGGCGATGGCCAATCTGCAACAGGCGCGCTGGCAGAAACTGGTGTGGAATATTCCCTACAACGGTCTCTCGGTGTTGCTCGGTGCCGGCACCACGCCGCTGATGGCCGACGCTGACAGTCGCGCGTTGATTCAGGCATTGATGGCTGAAGTCGTGAAGGGCGCCAAGGCCTGCGGTCACGATATGCCGCCCGGTTACGCCGAGTACTTGTTCACAATGACCGAGAAAATGCCCGACTACTGGCCGAGCATGTACCACGATTTTCTGCACAAACGGCCGCTGGAGCTGGAAGCGATTTACGCCCGGCCATTGGCCGCCGCCAAGGCGGCAGGATGTGAATTGCCACGAATCGAAGCGTTGTATCGCACGCTGGGTTTCATCGACCGACGCAACACCTGAGTCGGTTTTTTGCGGGAGTGGGGGAAGGCATGGCCAAGAACATCGATGACAAACTGGTGCTGGCGATTTCGTCTCGCGCCTTGTTCGACCTGAGCGAGAGTCACAAGGTCTACCTGTCGAGCGGCGTCGAAGCCTATCGGCAATACCAGATCGAACACGAAGACGAAATTCTCGCCCCCGGCGATGCGTTCCCGCTGGTGGAAAAACTCCTGAGCCTCAATAGTCGCCTCGACCGCGCCCGGGTCGAGGTGATTCTGGTTTCGCGCAACAGTGCCGATACCGGCCTGCGCGCGTTCAACTCGATTCATCACTACGGGCTGGACATTTCCCGGGCGGCCTTCGTCGGCGGACGCAGCCCGTATCCGTATCTCAAGGCCTTTGGCTGTGACCTGTTTCTGTCCACGCACGCCGAGGACGTGCGCGCCGCACTGGATGCCGGATTTGCTGCAGCGACAATTCTGTCTGGTGGCGCCAGCCGTGCCGCGAGTGATGAGTTGCGCATCGCCTTCGACGGTGACGCGGTGTTGTTCTCCGATGAATCCGAGCGCATTTATCAGGCCGGCGGGCTGGAGGCGTTCCAGGCCAAGGAACGCGAGTCGGCACGCGAGCCATTGCGCGGTGGGCCGTTCAAAGGATTTCTGGCGGCGCTCAATGCGCTGCAACGCGAGTTCCCCGAGGACGACTGCCCGATCCGTACGGCGCTGGTCACCGCGCGTTCGGCACCGGCCCATGAGCGGGTGATCCGTACCTTGCGCGAGTGGGATATCCGCCTCGACGAGTCGCTGTTCCTCGGCGGTCTGACCAAATCGGCATTCCTCGAAGCCTTTGCCGCCGACGTGTTTTTCGACGATCAGGCCGGACACTGCGAGCTCGCCCGTGAAGTGGTCGCCACCGGCCATGTGCCGCATGGCATCAGCAACGAAACGTCGATCTAAAGCCCCTGTGCTTCAAGACGTTGCGTCGCACGTCGTAGTCGCCAAGGCACTGCTAAGCTGAATCAAATCTCCGCCATGTTGGCACGCGAGGAGGTCATATGATTCGTTCGATGCTGTATGCCACTGACCTCGGTCTGTACGCACCGTTAGTGATGCAGCATGCCCTGGCACTGGCGCGGACATTCAATGCCGACTTGTACGTGGTGCATGCAGTGGAGCCCATGGGGCTGTTTGCCGAATCGGTGTTGCAGAGTTATCTCGACGAACAGGCATTGAACGAATTTCACCGTCAGGGTCTGAAAACTGTCATCGCCAGTATCGAGCAACGGGTGCTGGACAGTTTTCGCGAAGAGCTGGGTGACGAGGGTGAGCAGGATCTGCAGCGGATTTGCGCGGTTCGGGTGGTGCAGGGCGATCCGGCGCAGGTGATTCTCGACCAGGTGCGGAAACTCTCTGTGGATTTGCTGATCGTAGGCACTCACAGCCACGGCGTAGGGGCGGAAACGCCTTTGGGGCGCACGGCGACCCGGGTTCTGCAATTGGCCAAGGTGCCGGTCTATCTGGTGCCGTTGATGGAGCGTCGGCGCCGGGGGGATCGCTGAAGCGGGAATAATGGCGTTCTGATAAAAAAGTTCTAGATTTATTCATCAAACCATTAATATAGTTATATACCGTCGCTGATGCCCGTGGCGTCTACCTGCTTTGAGGGATACATATGAAGCTTCAACAATTGCGCTACATCTGGGAAGTGGCGCACCACGACCTCAACGTTTCCGCTACCGCCCAAAGCCTTTACACCTCGCAACCGGGTATCAGTAAACAGATCCGTCTGCTGGAAGACGAACTTGGCGTTGAAGTGTTCGCTCGCAGCGGCAAACACCTGACCCGCGTCACCCCGGCCGGCGAGCGCATCATCACCACCGCTGGCGAAATCCTGCGCAAGGTCGAAAGCATCAAGCAGATCGCTCAGGAATTCTCCAACGAGAAGAAAGGCACCCTGTCGATCGCCACCACCCACACCCAGGCACGTTACGCATTGCCGCCGGTGATCAGCAATTTCATCAAGCAATACCCGGACGTGGCGCTGCACATGCACCAAGGGTCGCCGATGCAGATCGCCGAGATGGCCGCTGACGGCACGGTCGATTTCGCCATCGCCACCGAAGCGCTGGAGCTGTTCGGTGATCTGGTGATGATGCCTTGCTATCGCTGGAACCGTTGCGTGGTCGTGCCCCAAGGCCACCCGCTGACCAAGTTGCCGAAGCTGACCCTCGAAGCGCTGGCCGAATACCCGATCGTGACATACGTGTTCGGTTTTACCGGCCGTTCGAAACTCGACGAAGCCTTCAGCCATCGTGGCCTGACGCCGAAAGTGGTGTTTACCGCCGCCGACGCCGACGTGATCAAAACCTACGTGCGTCTGGGTCTGGGTGTGGGCATCGTCGCCAAAATGGCGGTCGACACCAAGCTCGATAACGACCTGGTGGTGCTGGATGCCAGCGAACTGTTCGAGTCGAGCATCACCAAGATCGGTTTCCGTCGCGGTACGTTCCTGCGTGGTTTCATGTGCGACTTCATCGAGAAGTTCGCCCCGCACCTGACCCGCGAAGTGATGGCCAAAGCCATCCAGTGCCACAACAAACAGGAACTGGAAGAGCTGTTCGACGGCGTCGAATTGCCGGTCCACTAAGTCCCCGCCTCAAAGCACCTCGGTGACAGCGAACTGTTGCCGGGTGCCTGCCACCAGAATCTCCACCTCATCGCCCTCGAACTTGCCCAGCAGGCCTTTGCCCAGCGGCGAGCGTGGGCTGATGACGGTAATCGGCTGACCCACCACATCGACTTTCAGGCCCGCTGCATCCGGGGCCAGAAACAGCCACTGCTCACGACCCTTTTCGTCTTCCAGACCGAGCAGGGCGCCGATCTCGATGCCGCGATTTTCGTCGTAGGCGCGCAGCGTCAGGTTCTGGCACAGCGCCAGTGACTGACGGATTTCCTCGACGCGTTTCGCCTGGCCCGCCGCCAGATAAGACGCCTCAAGCCCGAGCGTGTCGTACTTGTTCTCGGCAATGTTCTCTTCGTGGGTCGCGGTTTCGTAAGCGGTCTGCGCGGCGCGCTCGGCGATGTCGAGGTCGACGCGCAGTTTGTCTAGGATCAGTTGGTGGACGGTGTGCTTGTTCATGATCAATCGCAGAATTGCAAAACGTTGGCGCGGCTCTTTTCGCTCGGCGCAGTCTGGTCCTGTTGCAGCCAGAACTGGCATTTCGGATTCGACTGGTTGCGACTGCTGCCGCGAGCCTGATCCAGCCGTGCCTGCTGCTCGTTCTTGCGCAGGTTTTCTTCGTACTGCTCGAACAGCGGACTCTGTGGCGGAATGTCCGGTTGCACCTGGACGGCCGCTGGCGGCTTGGCCAGTTGCTGCACGGCCTGGGCAACCGGCGCCAGTTGTTCGGTCAATACAAAACGCGAAATCAGCCAGCAGGTCAGGGCGATGGTCAGAAAGCCCAGCCACATGCCCAGGGCAATGCTGCCGGTCAGTTGCAGCGCGCTAAGCTGAACGGGCAAGGGACGACGCGGGTCGGGACGATAGGGCATGGCTGCCTCCTGGCGGATGATTGCGGGCAAGTGGCGATTGTCGCACGAAGATTAATCGCCGTCGGCTCTTCTGCGCGAGGTCATTTATGCGGACAATCAGCGCTTTTGCCAACGGGAGTCTTTGCATGCCGGTACCGAAAACCCGCTGGGATATTTTTTGCACCGTGGTCGACAATTATGGCGACATCGGCGTGACCTGGCGTCTGGCCCGGCAACTGGTGGCCGAACACGGGCTGGCGGTGCGCTTGTGGGTCGATGACCTGCGCGCCTTCGAACGTATCTGCCCCGAGATCGACATCCACCTTGCGCAGCAATCGCAGCAGGGCGTTCAGGTATGGCATTGGCCGAGCGACTGGCCGCAGACGGAGGCAGCGGACGTGGTGATCGCCGCGTTTGCTTGTCAGTTGCCAGCTGCTTATATGGACGCCATGGCCGAGCGGCAACAGCCGCCGTTGTGGATGAACCTCGATTACCTCAGCGCTGAAGACTGGGTCACCGGTTGTCACGGTTTACCGTCGGTGAAGTACAAGTCGGTGCAGAAATTCTTTTTCTTTCCCGGATTTCGACCTGGGACCGGCGGCTTGCTGCGTGAAAGCGGTCTGCTTGAGCGGCGTCGGCAATTTCAGCAGGACGCGGCTGCGCAGCGACAATTCCTGCAAGGCCTGGGCGTAGATCGCGCAGCGGACGCACAGCTCATCTCGTTGTTTGCCTACGAAAATGCCGGGCTGGCCAGTTGGCTGGATGCGTTGGCGGCCGACAGCGCGCCGACCCATCTACTGGTGCCGGAAGGGCGGATTCTCGGTGACGTTGCGCGCTGGCTCGGGGTCGATGCGTTGGCTGTCGGCGATCTGGACGTGCGTCAGGCACTGACGGTGCAGGTGCTGCCGTTTGTCCGTCAGGATCAATACGATCAGTTGTTGTGGTGCTGCGATTTCAACGCGGTGCGCGGGGAGGACTCGTTCGTTCGCGCACAATGGGCTGGGCGACCGATGCTCTGGCACATTTATCAGCAGAACGAAGACATCCACCTCGACAAGCTCGATGCCTTTCTTGCGTTGTATACGAAAGGGCTTTCGCCGGCCGCTGCCGAGGCGACGAGCGGTCTGTGGCGGGCCTGGAGTGCCGGGCAACCGATCGGCGAGCACTGGCTCAGGGCCCGTAAACACTGGCCAGAACTGCAGGAAAACGCCGAGGCGTGGTGTCTGGAACAAGGCTTGCAGGCGGATCTTGCCACGGCGCTGGTACAGTTTTACCTAAATTGGATATGATACGCGGCCTAGATTTTTGTAAATCCCATCCAAATTCGGATATTCGCAATGAAAACTGGTAAAGAACTCAAACCCGGTACCGTGATCCGTATCGACAACGATCCTTGGCTGGTTCAGAAAGCTGAATTCACCAAGTCGGGCCGTAACAGCGCGATCATGAAGACCAAGCTGAAGAACCTGCTGACCGGTTACAAGACCGAAACCGTTTACGGTGCGGACGACAAGCTGGACGACGTGATCCTGGATCGTAAAGAAGCCACCCTGTCTTTCATCAGCGGTGACACCTACACGTTCATGGACACCACTGACTACACCATGTACGAGCTGAACGCCGAAGACATCGAAAGCGTTCTGCCTTTCGTTGAAGAAGGCATGACCGACGTTTGCGAAGCCGTGTTCTTCGAAGAGCGTCTGGTGTCCGTAGAACTGCCGACCACCATCGTGCGTCAGGTTGACTACACCGAAGGTTCCGCTCGCGGTGACACTTCCGGCAAGGTGATGAAGCCTGCCAAACTGAAGAACGGTACCGAGCTGTCGGTGGCTGACTTCATCGAAATCGGCGACATGATCGAGATCGATACCCGCGAAGGCGGTTCCTACAAAGGCCGTGCCAAGTAAGCACTGCTTTTCGCGGAAAGAAAAAGCCCGACCATTGTGTCGGGCTTTTTTTGTGCCTGATGAAAATTACTTCTTCAGGTGCTGTTTCAGTTCTTCCGAAGCCTGCAGCATCGCCGAACGCACCGCCGGTACTTGGCTGACCACGTTGAGCAAACCGTAGTCGTGGATCATGCCGTTGTAGCGCACTGAGGTCACCGGCACGCCGGCTTCGTCGAGTTTACGGGCGTAGGCTTCACCTTCGTCACGCAGCACGTCGGCCTCGGCGGTCTGGACCAGTGCAGGCGGCAGACCTTTCAATTGCGCGGTGGTTGCACGCAGCGGCGAGGCGTAGATCTCGTTGCGCTGATTGGTGTCGGTGGTGTAGTTGTCCCAGAACCACTTCATCATGTTGCGGGTGAGGAAGTGCCCCTCGGCATACTGGTTATACGAACCGGTGTCGAAATTGGCATCGGTTACCGGCCACAGCAGTACCTGAAATTTGATCGCCGGGGTGCCTTTGTCTTTGGCCATCAAGGCGACGACTGCCGCCATGTTGCCGCCAACGCTGTTGCCCGCCACCGCCAGACGCTTGCCGTCGACGTTGATCTCTTTGCCGTGTTCGGCCACCCATTTGGTCGCGGCGTAAGCCTGGTTGATCGCTACCGGGTAATGCGCTTCCGGCGAAGGGGTGTAATTGACGAACACCGCCGCCGCCCCCGAACCGGCCACCAGATCCCGCACCAGACGTTCGTGGGTCGGGAAGTCCCCTAACACCCAGCCGCCGCCGTGGAAGAACATGAACACCGGAAGCTCGCCCTTGACCCCGGCCGGCCGGACGATGGTCAGGCTCAACGGTTGGCCATCGACCTGAATAGTCTTCTCGCTGACGTCCGCTTTGGGCAGCGTCAGTTTGACCCCGGACTGCGCGCCTGTCAGCACGGCGCGGGCATCCTTGGGTGTCAGCTGTTCCATCGGTTTGCCAGTGCCGGCATTCAGTACATCGAGGAATGCCTGGGTGTTGTGTTCAACCTCCCCGGCAAATGCGCTCTGGATGGACAGGGCGAGAAGGGTACCGGTCAAGACTTTGCTGAAAGTGTTCATGTTCATTTCCTGTACGGGCCTGAGTGTCAGTGATTACACGGTGACGTGCAGACGCACATCGACGTTGCCGCGAGTGGCGTTGGAGTACGGGCAGACCTGGTGGGCAGCGTCGACCAGGCTTTGTGCGTCAGCCTGTTCCAGGCCCGGCAGATTAATGTGCAGATCGATGTCCAGACCGAAACCGCCAGGAATCTGGCCAATACCGACGTGGGCGGTGATCGAGGCGTCGTCCGGGATTTTGCGTTTGGTCTGACTGGCAACGAATTTCAGCGCGCCGATGAAGCAGGCCGAGTAGCCGGCAGCGAACAGTTGCTCAGGGTTGGTGGCCGCGCCGCCGGCACCGCCGAGTTCTTTCGGGGTGGCGAGTTTGACGTCAAGGACGTTGTCGCTGGAGATCGCACGACCATCACGGCCGCCAGTGGAGGTTGCGATTGCGGTGTAGAGCGTTTGCATGGTGTGAGCCTCTTCAAGTGTGATTGTTGCGCTAATTGTTTGCGCGCTAACTAGGTGCGAAGTAAATGTACTTCGCTAATATTTAGCGCGCAAGATAAATTTTTGAAGAAAGCGTGGATCGACACTTGGATTGGGCAGTGTCGTGATCTCAAGCGTTTGATATGGAAGGTTTTCTAACGTGAAACGAGAGAAAGAATTTTTCGGGGGATAAGCGGGGGGACGGTGCGATTCGCCTGCAGACGCAAGGCTGCGCCCACAGGGAAGGGGAGTCTTAAGCGAGGCTGTCCTGCAAATGTCCACGCAATGCCTGCAATTCAGCTTGCAGGTTTTGCAGGCGCTGCAGCGTGAAGCCACTGGCCCCCAGGATGCATTGAGGCACGGTTCGGGCCTTGTCTTTCAGGGCGCGCCCCTGTGCAGTCAGTTCAACGATCACCACGCGTTCATCCTCACGGCTGCGGGTTCGGCTGAGCAAGCCTTCACCTTCCAGCCGCTTGAGCAGCGGGGTCAGCGAGCCCGGATCGGTCAGCAGGCGCGTGCTGATTTCTCCGACGGTCAAACCGTCCTTCTCCCACAGCACCATCATCGCCAGGTATTGCGGATACGTCAGGCCAAGCGCTTGCAACAGCGGCTTGTAGACCTTGGTCATCATCAGCGAAGTGGAATGCAGGGCGAAGCAGGCCTGATTGTCGAGCAGCAGGTCTTCGCAGTGGTCGGTGGCGTCGCGGTCGGTGGTCATGTCAGTGCCTTGAACGGTGATGCAGATGAATCTAGCGCTCGAATCTTTAATGCGCCAGACAATTGTGTCTGGTGGCGGATCGGTCAGTGCCGGCCCAGTTCACGTTGCAGCGCCAGATCCCACGGCGGCACGGGGCTGAAACGGGTCTTGAGGTATTCCAGCAGCAGGCGGCTGCGGGAGCTGGCCTGTTGTTCCAGCCGCAGCGCATAGATGCCGGTGCTCTCCGGTTTTGGCAGGCCGTTTTCACAGAACAGCGGCAGCAACTCGCCACGTAACAGGTATTCGCTGGCCAGCCAGGTGGGTAGATGCGCGATCCCGAGTCCCGCAAGCGCTCCGCAAACCAACGCCTCAGCGTTGTTGGCGCTCATGCGCACCCGCGCCGGGCGGTGCAATTGCATTTGCCCGTTTTGCTCGAAACGCCAGGCGAAGGGCGGGGCGAGGCCGTCCCAATCGAGGCCGTCATGCTCGCTCAATTGTGCGGGTTCGCTCGGCACGCCCCGGCGCTTGAGATAGTCGGGGCTGGCGCAGGCGATGCGCACCATGCTCGCCAACGGAGTGGCCACCAGCCGGGTGTCGGCCATCTGCCCGGCACGCAATACCAGGTCGACCTTGCCCAGGTTTGAACCGTCCATGTCGACGAAGCTGTCGATCAGATGCAGTTGCACATCCAGCCCCGGATACAGCACCAGAAAATCGGCAATCACCGGCGCCAGATGTCGGCGCCCGAACGCCGCTGGCGCATCCACCCGAATCAGCCCCTCCGGCGCGCTGCTCAGAGACACCGCTTCAGCCCGCGCCAATTGCAGCTCGGCAACGATTCGCCGCGCCCGTTCGGCAAACGCCAGCCCGGCCGGCGTGGCGCGCACCGCATGAGTGCTGCGGATAAACAGCTGGCTGCCGACAGCGCTCTCCAGACTGTCGATGCGTCGGGCGACGGCGGATGGCGTCAGCGGATGTCGACGCGAAGCCGCAGAAAAGCTCCCGCTCTCCAGCACATCGAGAAACAGCCCCAGTTGTTCGGTCAATTGATTGGGATTCATGAACCATCTCAGTGCCTATGCGGTTTTGGCACAGCCATTGTGCGTTGCTGTGCGTTTCCCCGCCAGTCACGACTGCGTAGGATGGATCGCCTGACGGATGAGGACATCGCTGTGATCGAGTTTTTGCTGTACCTGCTGTTTGGCGCCGCCTTGGGGACATTGGGCGGAATATTCGGTATTGGTGGCGGGCTGATCGCCATTCCGCTGCTGGGCGTGTGGTTCGGCCTCGATCAACAGATCGCCCAAGGCACGGCGCTGGTGATGGTCGTGCCGAACGTGATGCTGGCGCTGTGGCGTTATCACCAGCGTAACCGCATCGAACTGCGCCACGCGCTGCCGCTGGCGATCATGGGTTTTTGCTTTGCGTGGATCGGTTCGATCTGGGCGGTAGGCATTGATGCGCAAACCATGCGGATCGGTTTTGTCGCTTTCCTCGTGGTGCTCTCGGCGTACAACTTGCTGAAGATGTTCGGCAAAAAGCCGGCAGTGAGCTCAGAGATGCGTTACTCATGGCCATGGCTGGGTGTGCTTGGCGCGGCGTCCGGAACCATGGGCGGTCTGTTCGGTGTCGGCGGGGCCGTGGTGGCGACGCCGGTCCTCACCAGTCTGTTCGGTACTAGCCAGGTGGTCGCTCAAGGCCTGTCGCTGGCACTGGCGCTGCCCAGCACCGGCGTGACCCTGGTGACCTATGCGGTGCATCACGAGGTCGACTGGATGATCGGCCTGCCCCTGGCCATCGGCGGTCTGGCGAGCATCAGTTGGGGTGTGAAAGTCGCTCACGCCATGCCGGAAAAACTGCTGCGCGGGCTGTTCTGCGGTTTCCTGGTGCTGTGTGCGGTGATGCTCGCGTTTAAAGTTTGAAGCCTTCGACGATGTGCTCGGCCAGGCATTCGGTGATCGGCGACGGGTTGTTCAGGTTGCGGATCAGCATGATGCTGGCCTCGGGCAGCAGCGGCAGGTCTTCGTTGGCACCGAGAATACGCATGTCCGGAGTGATCAGGCTTTCCAGTTGCGCGGTGATCGCCAGACCCGCGCTCACCACCGCCATCAGTGCCGACAGGCTGGTGCTGTTGTAGGCGATGCGGTAATCGCGGCCCATCGCGTCGAGCGCATTGCAGGCCCACAAGCGGCAGAAACAATCACTGTTGAACATCGCCAGCGGCAGCGGCGTCTGCTCGTGCGCGCTGAAATTCTGCGCCTCGGCCCAGACAAAACGCTCCTTGCGCAGCAACTGGCCGATCTCGTTGCCCGGCTCGCGGGTGACGATCGACAAGTCCAGATCGGTGCGCTGCAACAGCTGTTTGCTGGACTCACAATGCACTTCGATCTGGATCAACGGGTAGAACTGCGCGAACCGCGACAGGATCCCCGGCAGAAACCGCATCACGTAATCGTCCGGCGTACCGATGCGCACGGTGCCGACCATGTGTGGCTCGCGCAGCGTGTTGAACACTTCGCTGTGTAATTTCAGGATGCGCCGCGCATAACCCAGCAACACCTGGCCTTCGGCGGTCAGGCGTACCTGGCGGCCGTCGCGCTCGAACAGCTGACGCTGCAACACGTCTTCTTCCAGACGTTTCATCTGCATGCTCACCGCCGATTGCGTGCGGTTGACCATTTCGCCGGCGCGGGTAAAACCGCCCTGATCGGCAATCGCGACGAAGGTGCGCAGGACATCGGTATCGATACTGGGGTAAGCCGACAATTGATGAATCTCCGTGATGAATGTCATCAGAAACATTCGTTGGATTGATCTTAGCGCCAGCGCGAGACTTGAGCCATCCACAAGGAGGGCAACACGATGAAAGGTCAAAGAGAGTATGTAGACGACACAAAATTTTCCGGCCACGGCCATATCGTTTCCGATCTGCTGCACAGGTTCAGCCGCTGGTACGAACTGCACCGTGAGCGCGAGTTGCTCGCCAGTCTGAGCGATGAAGCGCTGAAGGACATCGGGGTCAGTCGGGCCGACGTCGAACACGAGGCGATTCGGCCGTTCTGGGACGATCCGATGCATAAATGATCGGCGCCTTACTACACAAACCACTTTCAGGTGAGGTAGGTTGCGAGCAGACAAGGAGATGCTCATGCCCGCGACTCTGGCCTTTTCTCTCAAACAGGCGCGACGTCTGGCGCTGGCCGCCCAAGGATTCAACGGGCGCCAGCCGCCAACCGTCAAGGCGCCGCAACTTAACCGGCTGATCGAACGGCTGGGCCTGCTGCAGATCGACTCCGTCAACGCCGTGGTGCGCTCGCACTACCTGCCGCTGTTTTCCCGTTTGGGTTCCTATTCCGCTGATTTGCTCGATCAGGCCGCCTGGAGTTCGGGACGACGTCGCACGTTGTTCGAGTACTGGGGCCATGAGGCATCGTTGTTGCCATTGGCCATGTATCCGTTGATGGGTTGGCGCATGCAGCGGGCGAGGAATGGCAGAGACATTTATCAGCAACTGGCAAAGTTTGGTCTGGAGCAGCAGAGCGTTGTGCGCCGGGTCTTGAGTGCGGTCGAGGAGCGCGGTGCATTGGGTGCCGGCAGTCTGTCGACCCGCGAGGACAAGGCCGGGCAGTGGTGGGACTGGAGCGCGGAAAAGCATGCGCTGGAGTGGCTGTTTGCCGCGGGTGAAGTGACCGTGGCCGGTCGTCGCGGTTTTGAGCGTTTGTATGATTTGCCGGAGCGGGTCATTCCCTCCTCGATTCTGCAACAAGCGTTACCTGACGAGGCGCAAGCGCAGCGTGGTTTGTTGCTGCACGCGGCGCAGGCGCTCGGCGTCGGCACGGAAAAGGATCTGCGGGATTATTTCCGCTTGAATCCGTCTGATGCGCGACCGCGTCTGGCGGAACTGGTCGAGGACGGGCAGTTGCAGACCTGTGAAGTCACCGGTTGGCGACAGATCGCCTACTGCCTGCCGGAACCGAAGGTGCCGCGCAAAGTGGTTGCCAGTGCACTGTTGTCGCCGTTCGATTCGTTGATCTGGGAACGCAGTCGCACCGAGCGGCTGTTTGATTTCCGCTATCGGTTGGAGATCTACACGCCGCAGGACAAGCGCGTTTACGGCTATTACGTGCTGCCTTTCCTGCACAACGAACGGATTGCCGCGCGAGTCGATCTGCGCGCCGAACGAGCGTCGGGGCGCCTGGCGGTGCACGCGGTGCATGAGGAAGTGCCGGGGCTGGATGAAGAGGGGATGCTGGCGCTGGCGTTGAATCTGCGGCAGATGGCCGATTGGCTGAGGCTTGCGCGGGTGCAGCTTAATTGTCAGCGCGAGAGTGCGGCGCGGTTGCGGGTGGCGTTGGCGCAAATTGAGGGTGCCTGAACCGACCTCATCGCCAGCAGGCTGGCTCCCACAGAGATCTCTGGGTGATCTTGATCCTTGTAGGAGCTGCCGAAGGCTGCGATCTTTTGATTTTTTAAATCAAGATCAAAAGATCGCAGCCTTCGGCAGCTCCTACAGGGATAGAGGTCAATCCATGCCTGCTGGCGATGGGGCGACTCGGTCTAGCGGCGGACCTGTTTCAGGGTTTCCGCAATCAAAAACGCCAGTTCCAGCGACTGATCGGCATTCATCCGCGGATCGCAGTGGGTGTGATAACGATCCGACAACCCGTCTTCCGTGATCGGCCGAGCGCCACCGATGCACTCGGTGACATTCTGCCCGGTCATCTCGATATGAATCCCGCCGGCATAAGTGCCTTCGGCTTCGTGCACCTGGAAGAACTGTTTCACCTCACCCAGGATCTGCGCGAAGTCGCGGGTCTTGTAGCCGCTGCTGGCCTTGATCGTATTGCCGTGCATCGGGTCGGAGCTCCACAGCACCTGCTTGCCTTCACGCTGTACCGCGCGGATCAGCGCCGGCAGGTGGTCGCCGACCTTGTTCGCGCCCATCCGCGCAATCAGGTTCAGGCGGCCGGGATCGTTGTCCGGGTTGAGCACATCGATCAGGCGAATCAGGTCGTCCGGGTTCATGCTCGGGCCGACCTTGACGCCAATCGGGTTGTTCACCCCGCGCAGGAATTCGACGTGAGCACCGTCGAGCTGACGAGTACGGTCACCGATCCACAGCATGTGCGCCGAGCAATCGTAGTAATCGTTGGTCAGGCTGTCGCGACGCACGAACGCTTCTTCGTAGTTCAGCAACAGTGCCTCGTGAGCGGTGAAGAAACTGGTTTCGCGCAGTTGCGGCGAGCTGTCCATGCCGCAGGCGCGCATGAATGCGAGGGTCTCATCGATGCGGTCGGCGAGGTGGCTGTATTTCTCGGCCAGTGCCGAGTTGGCGATGAAATCCAGGTTCCACTTGTGCACCTGATGCAGGTCGGCAAAGCCGCCCTGGGCGAAGGCGCGCAACAGGTTCAGGGTAGCGGTGGACTGGTGATAGGACTGCAGCAGACGCTCCGGATCCGGCACGCGGCTCTTTTCGTCAAAACCGATGCCGTTGACGATGTCGCCACGGTAGGCGGGCAGGGTCACGCCGTTGAGGGTTTCGTCGTTGGCAGAGCGCGGCTTGGCGAACTGACCGGCCATGCGCCCGACCTTGACCACCGGGCAACCGGCGGCGAAGGTCATGACGATCGCCATTTGCAGCAACACTTTGAAGGTGTCGCGAATCTTCGCTGCCGAGAACTCGGCAAAGCTTTCCGCGCAATCGCCGCCCTGCAACAGGAACGCCCGGCCCTGAGTGACCTCGGCAAACTGGCGGCGCAGCTCGCGCGCTTCACCGGCAAACACCAGCGGCGGATAGCTGGCCAGGGTCTGCTCGACCTGGCGCAGATGCGCGGCGTCGGGGTATTGGGGTTGTTGCTGGATCGGCAGGGCGCGCCAGCTGTCAGGACTCCAGGGTTGGCTCATCACGGTCTCTAATGGGTTCTACGCACGGGAAGGCCATGTTAGCAGCAATTAGTGCGTGACCTGCTCCCGCCCCATCACCGACAATCGCCGCTTTGCCACGGCGCCGGAGCGGTGCCATCGCGTCACCGCGCCCGGTGACCATCAGGAGACGAAATGACTGAGGAGCGCGTCGAGCTGTTGCTCGCCGAGGTACAGGATGAGTTCGGCGTGATTCGCGTGCTGGAAGTGGCCGATTACCGCTTTCTGGAATTCGGCGATGCCATCGAGCAGAGCTGCGTGTTCACCGCCGATCCGAGCTGGCTCGAATACGACTACACCCGGGCGATGCTGATTGGCGCGTTGTGCCATGAACAACCGGAGAGCGCGCTGTTTCTTGGTCTCGGTGCCGGTACGCTGACCCAGGCCTGCCTCAAGTTCCTGCCGCTGGAAGACGTCGAAGCCATTGAGCTGCGCCCGGACGTGCCGCGTCTGGCCATCGAATACCTGGGGCTGGATGACGATCCGCGTTTGTACATTCGGGTCGGCGATGCGCTGGAGTTGCTGCCGACGGCCGAGCCTGCGGATCTGATCTTTGTCGACCTGTACACCGATGTCGGCCCGGGTGTCGGGCATCTGGCCTGGAGTTTTCTCGGCGACTGTCAGAAGCGTTTGAATCCGGGCGGCTGGCTGGTGATCAACCAGTGGGCCACCGATGATGGCAAACCGCTGGGCGCCGCGTTGCTGCGTGGGCTCTACCACCGGCATTACTGGGAACTGCCGGTGAAGGAGGGCAATGTGATTCTGATTGTGCCGGCGGATCTCGATCAGGAGCTGGACATGCAGGCGCTGACCGCCCGCGCTGAAGCGCTGGCGCCGCGGTTGGGGTATTCGTTGCAGTCGTTGATCAAGGCCATTCGTCCGGCGACATGAGTGGTCAGTAATGGCCCCTTCGCGAGCAAGCTCGCTCCCACATTTGAAATGTATTCCAAATGTGGGAGCGAGCTTGCTCGCGAAGAGGGCCTGAAGAGCTCCAAATTTCTCAGATCCCTTTGAAGATGCCTGGCCGCCGCTCAACCAGCGAGCTGATGCCTTCCTTGGCATCCTCGCTCCCCAGCAACTTCTTCACCAGTGCCGGCAATCCTTGTGCCGCCGCCGTCTCACCCTCATACCGTGCCTGCCGCGCCGACATCAGCGTCGCCTGCACCCCCAAGGGTGCCTGCCGGGCAATCCGCTCGGCCAGTTCGATCGCGCGGGGCAGCAGGTCCTCACTGGCCATTACTTCCTGTACCAAACCCAGGCGCAATGCATCATGCGCATCGAATTCATCGCCGGTCAGCAGCCAGCGCATGGCATTGCCCCAGCCGGCCACCTGATGAAAACGCAAGGTCGCGCCACCAAAAGGAAAAATCCCTCGCTGTACTTCCATTTGCGCGAAGCGGGTATTGCTCGCGCACAGGTTGATGTCAGCGGCCAGCATCAACTCGATACCGATGGTCAGGCAGTAGCCCTGCGCGGCGACAATTACCGGTTTGCTCACGCGCGGCCCGACGAAAACGCCCCACGGGTCGCAACCGCCGGTCGGAACCTGCCAGCCATCGGCGAGGGCGGCGCTGGCATTGAGCAGATCCAGACCGGCGGTAAAGTGCTCGCCATGCCCGAACACCACGGCCACTCGCGCGTCACTGTCGGCCTCGAACTCACCGTAGGCCAGGCTCAGGTCATTGAGCATATCGAGGTCGAAGGCATTGCGTTTGGCGGCCCGGTCAAGGCCGATCAAGTGGATATGACCTCGACGTTCACGGCTGACGCGGCCGGGGCAGGGCTGATTCATGGGTAGATCCTCGGGCGGGAAGGGCGGGTGCAGCGACGGTATGCCGCACATCGATGAATCGTTTAAGCGTCATCACCCGCAAGGCCGGGCCTTTGCAAAATAGACCTTCGCACGATTATCCGCAAAACCCCGTTACACAGCGGTGACACCGCGATTCAGCTGATAAAAAAAGCTCCCTTTTTGGGCAAATTCCGGTATAGTGCGCGCCGGCCTTTAACCGGGCCGCGTTTAGGTAGCGCAATTCCCCGAAGTCAGCTTCGGCTGCACGTCCGCACTGCGGGCTCTTCCTTGACGATTCTTTTTCATTCATACGTTTTCGCAAATCCCCGCCGACAAAGCTGCCAGGGCGACTCTTGAGTCTCAACACGGCATGCGCAGCTTTGGAGCATGGGTCTTTGCGGATGCACTTAGAGGCAGACCCATGACCCAGGAAATCGGCGGCTTCGCCGCTCTTGAACTTCATCCCAATATTGTCGCTGCAGTAGTCGCTACCGGCTATGAAGAGCCTTCGGCCATTCAGCAGCAGTCGATCCCGATCATCCTCGCCGGTCACGATATGATTGGTCAGGCGCAAACCGGTACCGGTAAAACCGCTGCCTTTGCCCTGCCTATCCTGCACCGCATTGATCCGTCCAAGCGCGAGCCGCAAGCTCTGATCCTGGCCCCAACTCGTGAGTTGGCGCTACAAGTTGCAACCGCTTTCGAAACCTACGCCAAGCAAATGCCGGGCGTAACTGTTGTGGCTGTCTACGGCGGCGCGCCGATGGGCCCACAATTGAAAGCAATCCGTAATGGCGCACAGATCGTTGTCGCCACGCCGGGCCGTCTGTGCGACCACCTGCGTCGCGACGAAAAAGTCCTCGCTACCGTGAACCACCTGGTTCTGGACGAGGCGGACGAAATGCTCAAACTGGGCTTCATGGACGACCTGGAAGTGATCTTCAAGGCCATGCCGGAAACCCGTCAGACCGTATTGTTCTCGGCAACCTTGCCGCAGTCGATCCGTGCCATCGCCGAGCGCCACCTGCGCGATCCGAAGCACGTGAAGATCCAGAGCAAGACTCAGACCGTTACCGCGATCGAACAGGCTCACCTGTTGGTTCACGCTGACCAGAAGACTTCTGCCGTTCTCAGCTTGCTGGAAGTGGAAGACTTCGACGCGCTGATCATGTTCGTGCGCACCAAGCAAGCGACCCTGGATCTGGCCAGTGCCCTGGACGCCAAAGGCTACAAAGCCGCTGCGCTGAACGGTGACATCGCCCAGAACCAGCGTGAGCGCGTCATCGACTCGCTCAAGGATGGCCGTCTGGACATCGTTGTCGCGACCGACGTGGCTGCCCGTGGTCTGGACGTTCCGCGCATCACCCACGTGTTCAACGTGGACATGCCGTACGATCCGGAGTCCTACGTGCACCGTATCGGCCGTACCGGCCGTGCCGGTCGCGAAGGTCGTGCGCTGCTGCTGGTGACTCCACGTGAGCGCCGCATGCTGCAAGTGATCGAGCGTGTCACCGGCCAGAAAGTTGCCGAAGTGCGTCTGCCGGACGCTCAAGCTGTGCTCGATGCACGCATCAAGAAACTGACCAATAGCCTGTCGCCGCTGGTCGCCGATGCCGAATCGACTCACGGCGAGCTGCTCGATCGTCTGACCGCTGACATCGGTTGCACCCCGCGTGCACTGGCTGCAGCCCTGCTGCGCAAGGCAACCAACGGTCAAGCGCTGAACCTGGCAGCGATCGAGAAGGAACGTCCACTGGTGCCGAACAACGCACCGCGTGGCGACCGTCCTGAGCGTTCCGGTGATCGTCCTGATCGTGGCGACCGCGAGCGTCGCGCGCCAATGCCTCTGGGCGAAGGCCGTGCCCGTTGCCGTACCGCGCTGGGTGCGCGTGACGGTATCGCCGCCAAGAACCTGCTGGGCGCGATCCTCAACGAAGGTGGTCTGGCCCGCGAAGCGATCGGTCGCATTCAGGTGCGTGACAGCTTCAGCCTCGTCGAGCTGCCGGAAGATGGTCTGGACAAACTCCTGACCAAGCTGAAGGACACTCGCGTCGCTGGCAAGCAGCTGAAACTGCGTCGCTACCGCGAAGATTGATCCGCCCTCGGGCTGATTGATCGAACATGAAAAATCCCCGACTGGTTCGGGGATTTTTTATGTCTGCTTTTTGCCTTTGTGGGAGCGAGCCTGCTCGCGAAGGCGTCAACCGAAGCGATAAATATCCATACCCAGCGCGCCCATCGTGAAACCTTGATGAGCAATGCTGAACTCACCTCCCGCGCCACGGGCAAAATACAACGGCAACAAATGTTCGTCACTCGGATGGCTGCGCACCGCATTTGGCGCCTGCTGACGATAGTCGTGCAACGCCGCTTCGTCATTGGCCGCCAACTTGTCGATCATCCAGTCACGAAAATCCCGCGCCCACGGCTCGACGCTTTCCGGGCCGGCATGCCAGTCCAGTTCGCGCAGGTTGTGGGTGATGCTGCCGGAGCCGATCAGCAAAATACCC
Organism: Pseudomonas sp. Y5-11; assembly: GCF_022368695.1. Classification (NCBI taxonomy): domain Bacteria; kingdom Pseudomonadati; phylum Pseudomonadota; class Gammaproteobacteria; order Pseudomonadales; family Pseudomonadaceae; genus Pseudomonas; species Pseudomonas sp. Y5-11. The sequence continues at coordinate 5,107,806 of NZ_CP058974.1, read as the reverse complement.
TGCTCGCGCAGAATCGCCAGTGCTTGTCCGACACGGGTTTGCAGCGCCGGGCCACCGCGACTCGGCAGCGACACCTGCACCACCGGAATATCCGCCTGCGGGTACATCAGTGACAGCGGCACCCAGACGCCGTGGTCGAACGGTCGTTGCGCATCGAGGCGAGCCGGCAGATGGGCAGCGTTGAGCAATTCGGCCACTTCGGTGGCCAGTTGCGGATTGCCCGGCGCCGGATATTGCACTTCAAACAGGGCGCGGGGAAAACCGCCGAAGTCGTGCCAGGTTTCGGGTTGCGAATGGCTGCTGACCCGCAATTCCTGGCTTTCCCAGTGGGCAGAGACAATCACGATGGCTTTCGGTTTAGGCAGTTCGGCCGCCAGGCGCGCGAGGGCCGGGCCGCTGGCGCCGGGTTCCAGGGCCAGCATTGGCGAGCCGTGGGAGATAAACAGGCTGGGAAACATGGAAAGGTTCCTGAGCGGTAAGATGGTGCCATCTTCAGTCAGATCATTGATCTAAATCTAATATAAGTTTTAACGCTTATTGATCGAATTTTTTGAGGTGAAACATGCAGCCTGAGTTTTGGCACAAGAAGTGGGAATCCAATCAGATCGGCTTTCACCTGCCTGAGGTGAATCCGTATCTGCAGCGTCTCTGGCCGCAGTTGAATATCCCGGCCCAGGCGCGAGTGCTGGTGCCTCTGTGCGGCAAAAGCCTGGATCTGTTGTGGCTGGCCGGGCGCGGATATCAGGTGCTTGGGGTCGAGTTGTCGCAGAAGGCCATCGAGGACTTCTTCAGTGAACATCAGATAACGCCGCAGGTCCGCGACGCGGGGCCGTTCAAGGTCTATCGCGGCGATTCCATCGAGTTGTGGTGCGGTGATTTCTTCGCGCTGACTGCAGACGATGTAGCGGACTGCGCGGCGTTGTACGACCGGGCAGCGTTGATCGCCTTGCCGCCTGCGATGCGTGAACGCTATGCGACGCATCTGCAGCAAATCCTGCCGCCGGTTGTGCAAGGGTTGTTGATCACTCTGGATTATGATCAGGCGCAAATGTCCGGGCCACCGTTTGCGGTGAGCGATGATGAGGTGCAGCGCTTGCTGGCGGGTGCCTGGCAGGTGCGAATGCTGGAAGAGCAGGATGTGCTGGGGGAGAGCTGGAAGTTTTTGCAGGCGGGGGTGACGCGGTTGGAGGAGCGGGTTTACCGGGTTTCTGGTCGATAGGTTTGTATTGGCGGTGCGGGCCCCATCGCTGGCAAGCCAGCTCCCACAGGGTTTTGTGGTGTTTTCTGGATTCGAGGACGAATCAAATCACTGTGGGAGCTGGCTTGCCAGCGATGGGGCCAGATCCGCAACACACAATCCCGAGCACAAAAAGGCCCGCATCGCTGCGGGCCTTTTCGGTTGTCACGCCAGATGGATCAACCGCGACGACGCAGCGCGTCGATACGCTCTTCCAGCGGCGGGTGGCTCATGAACATGCGGGCAAAGCCCTGTTTGATGCCACCGTTGATGCCGAAGGCGTTCAGGGTGTCCGGCATGTGTACCGGCAGGCCCTGTTCGGCGCGCAGGCGTTGCAGCGCGCCGATCATCGCGTTGGTGCCCGCCAGACGTGCGCCGGCTTCGTCGGCACGGAATTCGCGCTTGCGCGAGAACCACATGACGATAGCGCTGGCGAGGATGCCCAGGACCAATTCGGCGAAGATGGTCGCCACGTAGTAGGCAATGCCCTGGCCTTCTTCGTTCTTGAAAATCACCTTGTCGACGAAGTTGCCGATGATCCGCGCAAAAAACATCACGAAGGTGTTCACCACGCCCTGGATCAGCGCCAGGGTGACCATGTCACCGTTGGCCACGTGACCGATTTCGTGGGCCAGAACGGCTTTCACTTCATCCGGCGAAAAGCGCTCGAGCAGGCCCTGGCTGACTGCGACCAACGCGTCGTTCTTGTTCCAGCCGGTCGCAAAGGCATTGGCCTCGTAGGCCGGAAAAATACCGACTTCGGGCATCTTGATCCCGGCTTCGCGGGACAGTTGCTCGACGGTTTGCAGCAGCCATTGTTCATGCCGGGTACGTGGCTGGCTGATGATCTGGGTGCCGGTGCTCATCTTGGCCATCCACTTTGAGATGAACAGCGAGAACAGCGAACCGGCGAAACCAAAGACCGCACAGAAAACCAGCAGCTGACTGAGGTTGAGATCAACCCCGTTGGCCGCCATGAACCCGTTGAAGCCGAACAGGCTCAGGGTGATGCTGGCTATCAGCACGACCGCCAGGTTAGTGGCCAAAAACAGCAGGATGCGCATCATGGTTGTAGAAATCTCCTCAAGCTAAAGATGTAGCGTACTGCGGGGTATATAAGGTGCGGCACGGGGTGATTCAACTGAGTGACTATTTCAAACTGTGTCCTACAGCGGATTCCGGGGCTGCAGGCCATTGCCCACGACCGAAACCGAAAGGGATGACAGCCAGCCGCCACCCGCCACCACTGCGCCAGAGGCAAGTGGACTATACGAATCGCAAGTGTAGAAGGCCCTGCGAGGCGGGTAGGGCAGAAGTGTTGCTGAATCAGACAGTGCGCAACGTTCGGGCCGTTGCGCACGGTCGACCGGTTACTGGCGGTAGGACTTGAGGAAGTTGCCGATACGTCCGATGGCCATCTCGAGGTCGTCGACGCGGGGCAGGGTCACCACGCGGAAGTGATCCGGCCACGGCCAGTTGAACGCCGTGCCTTGCACCACCAGCAACTTCTCGGAAAGCAGCAGGTCGAGGACGAATTTTTCGTCGTTGTGGATCGGGCAGACCTTCGGGTCGATCCGCGGGAATGCATACAGCGCGCCCATCGGCTTGACGCAGCTGACGCCCGGAATGTCGTTGAGCAACTCCCAGGTACGGTTGCGCTGCTCCAGCAGACGACCTTGCGGCAGCACCAGATCATTGATGCTCTGATAGCCGCCGAGGGCAGTCTGGATTGCGTGCTGACTCGGCACGTTGGCGCACAGGCGCATGTTGGCCAGCATGTCGATGCCTTCGATGTAGCTCTGGGCATTGTGTTTCGGCCCGGAGATGGCGATCCAGCCGGAGCGGAAACCCGCCACGCGGTAGGATTTCGACAGCCCGTTGAAGGTCAGGCACAGCAGGTCCGGTGCCAGCGAGGCGGTGCAGATGTGCACGGCATCGTCATAAAGAATCTTGTCGTAGATCTCGTCGGAGAACACCACCAGATTGTGCGCGCGGGCGATTTCCAGCATGCCCAGCAGTACTTCCTTCGAGTACACCGCACCGGTCGGGTTGTTCGGGTTGATGATCACCATGGCCTTGGTGTTCGGCGTGATCTTGGCCTTGATGTCGGCCAGATCAGGGAACCAGTCGGCACCCTCGTCGCACAGGTAATGCACGGCGTTACCGCCGGCCAGGCTCACGGCGGCGGTCCACAGCGGGTAGTCCGGGGCCGGTACCAGCACTTCGTCGCCGTTGTTGAGCAGTGCCTGCAGCGACATCACGATCAGCTCGGACACGCCGTTGCCCAGGTAGATGTCTTCGATGCCGACACCTTCGACATTCTTTTGCTGGTAGTACTGCATCACCGCTTTACGGGCGCTGAACAGGCCTTTGGAATCGCTGTAGCCCTGAGCGGTCGGCAGGTTGCGGATCACGTCCTGGAGAATTTCGTCCGGCGCTTCGAAACCAAACGGTGCCGGGTTGCCGATGTTCAGCTTGAGGATGCGCTGGCCTTCCTCTTCCAGACGTTTGGCGTGCTTGAGCACCGGGCCGCGAATGTCGTAGCAGACGTTGGCGAGCTTGTTCGATTTGCTGAACTGCATGGCGATGTGATCCCGAAAATGAACGATCCAGACGGCGGATGGCCAACCGTACTGGGATTCCTGCGTCTTCGCACAGGCGGAGTCTTGCGCAATGGCGCCAATAATCCGTTTGAATGCGCCCGGTCTGGCTGCCAGACTGGCGTGTGACGAGGCGCAATCATACGTGCCACCCGATCCGTGGAAAAGGTACAGATCGGGCTTTTTCAGCCGTTGAGGTGTGATGATGGAAAAGTTGGAAAAAACCCTGGAAGAATGGCGGGCGATGCTCGACCCCGAGCAGTACAACGTGTGCCGTCTCAGTGCGACCGAACGGCCGTTTTCCGGCAAATACAACGACACCAAGACTGACGGTGTCTATCACTGCGTCTGCTGCAATGAGCCGCTGTTCGACTCCACGACCAAATTCGATTCCGGCTGCGGCTGGCCAAGTTTCTACGCGCCGATCGGCGAAAGCGCCATGACCGAGATCCGCGATACCAGCCACGGCATGATCCGTACCGAGGTCAAATGCGCCCGCTGCGACGCGCATCTGGGCCACGTGTTTCCCGATGGGCCGCCACCGACCGGCCTGCGTTATTGCATCAACTCGGTGTGCCTGGACCTGGTACCGCGCGAGTGATGCGAGCCCCTGTAGGAGCTGCCGAAGGCTGCGATCTTTTGATTTTCAAGATCAACAGATCGCAGCCTTCGGCAGCTCCTACAGGGTTATGTGCAGTTAATTAAATTGCACACAATTTAATTGCTCGCTATGTTTTCGGCTTCTTCCAGAATTCAGAGTGCGGATCATGAGCGACAACCTGCTGAATATTCCTGTCACCACCATCAAGGGTGAGCAAAAGACCCTGGCCGATTTCGCCGGCAAGGCCGTTCTGGTGGTCAATACCGCCAGCAAATGCGGCTTCACCCCGCAATACAAAGGCCTGGAAGAGCTGTGGCAGACCTACAAGGATCAGGGCCTGGTGGTGCTGGGGTTTCCGTGTAATCAGTTCGGCAAGCAGGAGCCAGGCAACGAGGGTGCGATCAGCGAGTTCTGCGAGCTGAATTACGGCGTGAGTTTCCCGCTGTTCAAGAAGATCGATGTCAACGGTTCTGATGCGCATCCACTGTTCGTGCAGTTGAAAAAACGCGCTCCGGGTCTGCTCGGCTCCGAGGGCATCAAGTGGAATTTCACCAAGTTCCTGATCGGCAAGGATGGGCAACTGGTCAAGCGTTTTGCCCCGACCACCAAGCCGCAGGACATCAGCGGCGAGATCGAAGCCCTGCTCAAATGAACAGCCTGCCCGACGATTCGCTGAAGCTCGACAGTCAGTTGTGCTTCAAGTTGTATGCCGCGTCCCGGGCGGTGATTCGCGCTTACAAGCCGATGCTCGATCAGCTCGGCCTGACGTACCCGCAGTACCTGGTGATGCTGGTGCTGTGGGAGTGGCAGGACAGAGCGCCGGAGCAACCGACGGTCAAGGCCTTGGGCGAGCGTCTGGCGCTGGACTCCGGCACTCTGACGCCGTTGCTCAAGCGGCTTGAGCAATTGCAGTGGGTGCAGCGCCAGCGTTCTACGCGCGATGAGCGTGAAGTGCATTTAAGCCTGACCACCCAGGGTCAGGCGTTGCGCGAGCAGGTCGGGCCGCTCAAGGCCCGATTGTTGTGCGACAGCGGCGTGGATCTTGAACGGCTCAACGATTTGCGTAACGGTCTCGATCACTTGCTGGGGCAGATCAAAGCGCTGACGTAGTCGGAATCCACTGATCGAGCAGGGTCGCCAGCTCTTCGCGGCGGAACGGCTTGGCCAGGTAATCGCTCATGCCGGCGGCACGGCAGCGTTCGCGCTCTTCCGACATGGCGTTGGCGGTCAGCGCGACGATCGGCAGATGCGGCCAGCGCCCGCTCTGGCGAATCTGCCGGCTCGCCTCGTAGCCGTCCATCACCGGCATGTTGCAGTCCATCAGCACCAGGTCGAACTCATCGTGCTCCAGTTGATCCAGCGCTTCGGCGCCGTGGGCGGCGACCACCACGTCGCACCCGAGCTTGCCGAGCATGCCTTTGGCCACCAACTGGTTGACCGGATTGTCCTCCACCAGCAGCACGCGTCCGCGGCGTTGAACCGGCTGGCTTTCGTGCTGCGCATCGTTGTTCGTGGTGATGTCTGCCAGGAGAATGCGCCGCAGGATCTGATACAGCGCGTTGCGTGCCAGTGGTCGGGCCTGTTGCTGCAATGGCGCCAGCGCTGCGGCCTCTTCGCTGGGCATGAAGCTGCCATAAGCGGTCACCACCAGGATCGGTGCGCTGAGGGTCGGGCGCAGACTGAACAGGCATTCCGGGCAATCGGTGATCAGCAGATCGGGTGACAGGCCCAGCAACGGATCGTCCATGGTGCGCTGTTCATACGTCACGCCCCACACCGGCAGCAATGTTTTGAGGAGTTCCGCCAGGCCGCTGCTGGCCGCGGTGATCGCCAATACCTTGCCGTGCAGTGGTGGCGGCATGATCGCCCGGGTATGGCACGGCAGCGGCAGGTCGGCACAAAACTGACTGCCGAAACCGGCCTCGGAACTGATGGTCAGCCGACCCTGCATGGCTTCACAGAGGTTGTAGGTCAGCGCGAGGCCGAGACCGGTGCCGCCGTACTGCCGGGTGATACCGGCGCCCGCCTGGGTGAACGGCTGGAAGATTTTCACCTGGGCCTCCTGGGCGATGCCGATACCGGTGTCGCAGACTTCAATGCGCACCCCGTCGCCATGGGCCGACAGGCGCACATCAACCCGGCCGAAGCGGGTGAACTTCAGGGCATTGGACAACAGGTTGCTGACGATCTGCCGCACCCGGGTCGGGTCTCCCAGCACCAGAGCGGGGAAGTGCGGATCGATCAGGCAGGTCAGTTCGACGCTCGGCGCTGCGTTCTGCGACAGCAGGTTGGCGGTATCCTCGATCAGCGAGCCGAGGTCGAACGGGATGTGCTCGAGCTCCAGTTGTCCGGCATCGAACTTGGACAGGTCGAGAATATCGTTGAGCAGCTCCACCAGCACCTTGCCCGAGTCATGGGCTATTGACAGCTGTTGCTGTTGTTCGGCATTCAGCGGGCCGTCAAGGGACAGGGCGATCATGCCCAGCAGACCGTTGAGCGGGGTGCGGATCTCGTGACTCATGTTGGCAAGGAACGCCGAGCGTGCTTCGGCCATGTCCAGTGCGGTGCTGCGGGCGATCTCCAGTTCTTCGTTGGACTGGCTGAGCCGGGTGTTGATCGCCTTGAGCTCGGCGGTGCGGGCCGAAACGATGTGCTCCAGCTGCCCGAGGTAGTCGGTCAGGCGGTTTTCGGCGTTGCGGCGCTGCTGGATTTCCGTGGCGATGTTTTCGAACTGCTGGTTGGCGACTTTGACCAGCACGCCGATCTCGTCATTGGCGTGTCCGGCCGGGCATTCCAGCGTTGTCGGTTCTGCACTGCGTGCGTCGCGCGCACTGAGTTCACGAATCAGCCGTACCAGTGGCTTGGTCAGCATCACGTAGAACAACGCCAGCAGGATCCCGGTGAGGATCAGGCTGCGGGCAAACCCGTTGAGCAGAGTGACTTCGGCGCGGCGCAGGAAACGGCTGCCGAACGCGTACGTGTCGACTTCAAGGCTGAGGATGCCCAATGATTCGTCAGGCAGGTGGTCGAGGTACAGACGGTCTTCGAACTGGCGTTTGGCGCCGAACAGGAAGTCGCTGATCACTCGATAGCCGCTTTGCAGCTCCGGGCGTTTGACGTTGGCCAGCACGTTGCCATTGTTGTCCGTCAGTTGCGCCGAGATGATCGCCGGCGAACGCAACAGCCCCAGGGTCAGTTCCTGCGCCAGTTCCGCGTCGATGTTGTAGGCGATCCGCGATGCCGGATTGTGGCTGATTTCCAGCAAAGACAGGATTTCACGGTTGATGGAGGCGTCTTCGCTGGCATAATCGATGCCGATTTGCAGCAGGCTGAGCAGCGTGCCCAGAATGAACCCGACCAGCACAGTGAATCTGGCTTGCTTGTAAGACAGCCGGTGGGTGAATTTGATATCCATGGGGTGTTGAACCACTTCCGTTTCCCTTCGCTGCTCAAGCATAGTCGATCATGTATGGATACCGAGGTTCCCGAATCGCCTTGTAACAAGGCCTGAGCGGGGATTGAGATCTGTCTGTCGTCGCTGTATCGACATAATCACTGTGAACGTGCCCGAGGAGAAGACGTGGATTCCCGATTGAATGCTTTTCTTGAACGCGCCGAGTCGGTTCTGGCGCGGATCGAACCCTTGCTGCCGGCGCCACGTCCGCTGATCGACTGGAATACTTGCCTGGCCGCGCGCTGGCAGCGAGACGGGCGTAGCGGATACTTGCTGCCGCTGGACGTCAGCCTCGACATGCGCCTGTCCGACCTGATCGGTGTCGACCGTCAACTGGAGCAACTGGGCCGCAACACCCAGCAGTTTCTCGACGGCATGCCGGCCAACCATGCGCTGCTCTGGGGTTCGCGCGGTACCGGTAAATCCTCGCTGGTGCGCGCGCTGCTGGCTGAACACGCCAAGGCCGGCCTGCGGTTGATCGAGATCGAACGCGATCATCTGGCCGACCTGCCGCGCGTGGTCGAGCAGATCGGCAAACTGCCACAGCGCTTCGTGCTGTTTTGCGATGACCTGTCGTTCGAATCCGGCGAAGGCGATTACCGCGTGCTGAAAAGCGTGCTCGACGGCTCGCTCGAGCAGGCCCCGGACAACGTTCTGCTGTACGCCACTTCCAATCGCCGCCATCTGGTGCCGGAGAAGGAAAGCGACAACGAAAACTGGAAGCGTGTCGACGGCGAGCTGCATCCGAGTGAGGCGGTGGAAGACAAGATCGCCTTGTCGGACCGTTTCGGTCTGTGGCTGTCGTTTTATCCGTTTACCCAGGAACACTTCCTCAATGTCGTCGAACACTGGGTCGGCCAGTTGGCCGCCAAGGCTGGCCTGAGCTGGCAGCGCGACGAACAACTGGACATTCTCGCCGTGCGCTGGGCCACCGGGCGCGGCAATCGCAACGGCCGTTGCGCGTACCAATTCGCCCGTTACTGGGTGGGTCTGAAATTGCTGGAGCACAAGGCATGATTGATTTGCAACAAAGCGGCCAGGGCCTCGAAGGCTACGGCATGTTGGCCGCACAACTGGAATCGCTGCTGGCGGACGAGCGCGATTTCATCGCGAATGCCGCGCAGTTTTCGGCGTTTCTGTTCAACCAGCTCGATGACTTGAACTGGGCGGGTTTCTACCTCAATCGCAATGAAGAGCTGGTGCTCGGTCCGTTCCAGGGCCAGATCGCTTGCGTGCGCATTCCGTTCGGGCGCGGCGTGTGTGGCGCCGCGGCGGCCAGTCTACAGACTCAGCGCGTCGAAGACGTGCATGCGTTCCCGGGCCATATCGCTTGCGACAGCGCTTCCAACAGCGAGTTGGTAGTGCCGCTGGTCAAGGACGGTCGGTTGATCGGCGTACTCGATCTCGACAGCCCGAAACTGGCGCGTTTTGGCACCGACGATCAGGCCGGCATCGAGCAATTGGCGGCGATCTTCCTGCGTCTGACCGAATGCTGATCAGGCACTCAGGCCAGCCTTGCGCAGCAGGCTGGCCGGATCCACCGCATCGATCTGGCGCGGATCGAGAAACCGCGCAGCGTATTGCATGTAAACCCCGTCATTGATGAACAGCGCGAACAGCTCGGCGTCGATGTGCGCCTCGCGGCACATGGTGGCCATGATCGCCAATGCCTCGCTCAGGGTTTTGGCTTTCTTGTACGGCCGATCCGCAGCCGTCAGCGCCTCGAAAATATCGGCAATCGCCATCATCCGTGCCGGCAGGCTCATGTCTTCGCGTTTCAGGCGCTTTGGATAGCCGCTGCCGTCCATTTTTTCGTGATGCCCGCCGGCGATTTCCGCGACGCTGTCCAGGTGCCCGGGGAAGGGCAGGTGGCTGAGCATCAGGATCGTCTGCACCATGTGGTGATTGATGATGTAGCGCTCTTCGCGGGTCAAGGTGCCCCGGGCAATGCTCAGGTTGTACAGTTCGCCGCGATTGTATTTGTAACGCGGCACATCCAGTTTGAACCCCCACGGATTGTCTTCCGGAATCAGTTCACTCTCGGCGCGTTCGATCAGGTGTTCGGGCTTGTCCGCCAGCAGTGGCTCGCTGACTGGCAGCGTTGGCGCGGGCGTTTGCGCCTGACGGCGGTTTTCCTCCCATGACACCCCCAGGCGATCATCGAGGGTGCGCATCCAGCGCCGCTCGGCGATGCGCTCAAGGCGCTGCAGATCGGCGGGTGCCATGGCCTCGCCGCCCAGATTGCAGCGGGCAACAAAGGCAAAGTCATCGTCCAGTTGCGTCAGCGCAGCGTCACGCTGTTCGCTCAGTTGCGCCGCGTTGCCGCCGAGCGCCAGCGCCTGCCAATAACTGACCCAGGCATCGCGCTTGAGCACTTCGAAACGGGTGCGAATTTCGTGGATGCGATCGTTGAGGGTTTCCAGTTTGGTCGCCTTGTCGACGACATATTCGGGTGTGGTGACCTTGCCGCAATCGTGCAGCCAGGCCGCGATGTGCAGCGCTTCCCACTCGTCTTCGCTGGGCTGATAACGCTGAAATGCCGGTGCCTGGCTGGCGGCAGCGGCTTGCGCAAGCATCAAGGTCAATTCCGGCACACGCTGGCAGTGGCCGCCGGTGTAGGGGCTCTTGGCGTCGATGGCGCCGGCCAGTAACTGGATGAACGCATCGAGCAACTGCTTCTGTTTCGCTTGCAGACGCTGACTTTCAATACTCACCGCCGCCGCACCGGACACTGCTTGCAGGAAGGCAATGCGGTCCGGGCGCAGTTTTTCCAGATCCTGAGCGTTGCCGCTGTCGTTGATCAGCAGAATCAACAAGCCAATGGTCTCGTTGTGGCGGTTACGCAGGCGGATACCGATCAGGTGGATGCGCGGCGACTGCATGGCCAACAGGACGTTTTGCAAGTCTGCGGCCTGCTCGAAGCCGAGGCTGCTGACCACGTTGTCGGCGTGGATCAGTTGCTGAAACCACGCCGGGCCCTGATCTGCCAGCAGGTCCTGGCCGAGCACGTTGAACCCGCCCGGCTCCTGTGAAACACCGTCGATCACCAGTCCATAGGGTTCCATGCGGTTGCCGTCGCTTTCGCGCAGATAGATCAACCCTGCCTGGGCCTGGGCGATCTGCACCGTTTCGAACAGCACCCGATGCAGCAGCGGGGCGAAGCGGGTTTCGGCGCTGAGGCTGTCGGTGATGCGGAAGAAGCTGGCGAGTGTGTCTTTCATGCGCGCCATCGACAGGCTCAACTGGTCGACCTCCAGCACCGGCGAGCGGCGGGTGACCGGAAAATTGAAATCGAAACTGCGGATCGCGTCGGCTTCCTTGACCAGCGCGTGCAACGGTTTGACCAGAATCCGCGAGATCAGCCAGCCCAGCGGCAGGCACAGCAGCAAGATCGCGAGGGTGATCAGCGCGCCTTGCCAGCGCATGCGGTAGGCGTCGGCCAGCAGTTCGTCCTCCGGCACCAGCAGGGCCATCTGCAAACCTTTCGGCCCACCTTCCTCCAGGTTGCTGCGGGCGACGATCCAGTGGCGCCCATTGACGTCGAGCCGTTTACCCTGATGGGGCGCGGACAGCAACGCGTGCAGGTTCGGGCTCAGGTCGGCGGCCTTGGCCAGGCGCGCGCTGCGGTCGTCGACAATCAGCCGGCGGCTATCGGGATAGGCCACCGCATTGCCATCGGCATCGAACAACACGATTTCGGTGGAGGGGGTGACGACATGCTTGAGCAAGGTGGCGGAAAGTGCTTCAAGGGTCAAATCGGCACCGATGACGGAGTCTGCGCTGCTGCGACGGGCGAGCGTGGTGCCCACATTGTGCGTGGAGAAAAATACATAGGGCTCGGTGGTGATCTGGTCACCCTGTTGCAGGGCGTTGATGTACCAGTTGCGGGTACGCGGGTCGTAGCGGTCGTCGGAATTGACGTCGCGCCCCACCGGCGCCAGTGTCTGATCGAAGAACAGTGACTGCGACGATACGGTGCCGCTGGCGTCGTGCTCGATGCTCCAGACCTGATAGACCGCGGTCGGCGGCGCCTTGAGCAGGGTTTTAAGGGCGTAGGTACGCAAGGGGCGAACCATGAAGAAGTCGCCGTTGCCGTACCCCAGATACAGCGACGCGAGATCGCTGTTGTCCTTGAGTGACTGAGTGAACGGCTTGAGTAGCGCCAGACGCTGCTGCAGGTTCGAAGCGTCGGCTGCCTGATCGTTGGCCAGAAGGCTCAGCAGGTGCCGGATCGGTTCGTAAGTTGAATGCAGGTCCAGGCGCACGTCCTGTTCGATGCGATTGAACAGGTTTTCACTGCTCGACAGGATGATCCGGGTGGTCTGGCGATAATTGAACAACCCCAGCACAACGCCTGTCAGCAACAGCAGGAAGGTGAACATGACGCTGATGTGCACGTGCAACGGGAATCGGCGTTGATCCGGGCGCAGTGGGCTGGGCATTGCTGACTCTCCATTGAAGTAAACACACTGCTCAGCGTCCAAGCATAGTTAAGGCTCGCCCAGTGTGCCTTCTTCCAAAGGTTCCAGTTGTCGCTGCAATGCCTGCTCCAGTTCGACAATCGCTGCGTCGGTGGCCTCGGTGCAGCGCACGATGGTCGCCAGCGAGGCTGTCTGCAGGCAGGCTTGTTCCAGCGCATCGCAACAGGCAATCAGGCGCGAGGCCTGGGCGATCCGGGCGGCACCCTTGATCTTGTGTGCCACGACCGCCAGGGCTTCACGGTCATTGTGCGGCGCCAGGGCCAGAAGCTCCTCGCGATCCAGACGGCTACTCTTGAGCAGCTGTGTGAGCAGGCGCCGGGCTTGCAGCGGATTGCCACCGGTCAACTGATTCAGGCTCTGAAGATTGAACGCTGGCCCCGGCGCTGCCGGTCGCAACCCGTTGACCCAATGGTTCAGGGCGCTGAGGCTCAAGGGCTTGAACAGGCAGTCATTCATGCCAGCCTGTTTGCAGCGTTGCACCTCTTCGGGCTGAGCGTTGGCCGTGAAGCCCAGCACCGTACAAGGCGTGCGGCCAGTGCGCCGTTCCTGTTGGCGGATGGCCTCGGTCAGTTCATAGCCGTTCATCACTGGCATGTTGCAGTCGGCGATGACCAGGTCGAATTCGCCGGTCTGCCAGATTGCAAATGCGTTTCGCCCCTCTTCGGCAACACTGAAACGATGACCGAGGAATTCCAGCTGCTGGCACAGCAGCAGGCGATTGGCCGGATGGTCATCAACCACCAGAATGTTCAGCGGTGTCGCAGAGGGGGCGATCGGCTGCGCGGTTTTCGCTGCGGTGGCCTTGCACGGCAGCGTCTGCAACGGCAACGACAGGCAGACCTGGGTGCCGATCCCGGGCTGACTGCTCAACTGCAGTTGACCGCCCATCATTTCACAGAGGTTGCGGCTGATGACCAGCCCCAGGCCCGCACCGCTGCGAGCCTGTTGCCGCCCATTGTTGGCCTGGGAAAACGGTTCGAACAGGCGTTGTTGATCTTCGGTGCTGATTCCGACTCCGGTGTCGTGAATGGTCAGTTGGATCAGGGAATACACGCCCGCGTCGTTGGGTCGTACGTCCAGCGCGATGCGCACCTGTCCGCGCTCGGTGAATTTGATGGCGTTGCTGATCAGGTTCGACAGGACTTGCTTGAAGCGCAACGGATCCAGCTCCACGTCGACGGCGAGTCCGGGAGGATTGACCGTCAGGAGCAAGGCGAGGTTTTTCTGGCGGGCCAGACCGTCGAAAATTCTGACCACTGACGCCACGGTTTCGACCAGATTGACCCGCTCGGGGCTCAGACTCAGGTGCCCGGACTCGATTCGTGCGATATCGAGGATGTCGCCGATCAGGCCCAGTAGATCCTTGGCCGAACAGTAAGCGGTTTCGATGGATGAGCGATCCGGTGCCTGATCGCTCATGCGCTCGAGCGTCAGTTCGAGCATGCCGATGATGGCATTCATCGGCGTGCGGATTTCGTGGCTCATGGTCGCCAGAAAGGTACTTTTGGCGCGATTGGCGTTGTCCGCCTGCTCCTTGGCCGTGCGCAGCTCATCGAACAATTGGCGACGTTCACTGATGTCGATCCAGCCACCGATGATCCCTTGTACTTCGCCGCTGGAGTCGCGGTACGGCAGGATCCAGTGATAGATCGTCAGACGCCGGCCACCGATGTGCAGCGGACGGTCGAGCAGCAGCGGCGTCCCTTCGGTCACAACCCGTTGGTAATCCGCCTGGAAGGCCTGGGCTTCGAAGGCATTGCTCAGGGTGCCCTGCATGACACTCTTGCCGATCACGTCTTCGCGTTTGGCGTTGAAGGCTTCGAGATAGCTGTCGTTGCAGCTTTGCAGCAGACCCCGGCGGTCACGCACGTAGATCGGGTGAGGGGTGCCGTTGACCAGCGAGCGCATGAATTCGAACTGATCGTTGAGCGCGCGCTCGGCGGCCTGACGTTGCTTGATCTGGCGGCGCATGTAGGCGTTCCAGAGCAGTGACAGCAACAGCAACAGGCATGCCGCCCCGATCAGTTGGTAAAACAAGCGCTGGTATTGATGCCAGTTGCTTTGCGCGGCATTGGAGAAACCGCGCCAGCGGCTGTTGATGACGCCCAGTTCTTCGGGGCTGATGCTCAGCAGCGCTTTGTCGAGGATCGAGCTCAGCTCGCGGTTGTCACGCGCCGTGGCCAGCGAGAAGGCGGCCTGGCGAGTGCCCAGGGTCGTGGTGATCTGCAACTGATGTTCGAAGATCCGCGACGAGATCAGGTAATTGGCGATGACCAGTGAGGTGACCGCGCCATCGACCCTGCCTTCAGCGAGCAATGTCGCGGCGCCGAAGGTGTCCGAGGTTTCGGTCAGACGGATATCGGGAAACTCGCGGCGCAGGTAATCGGTCATGGGGCTGCCTTGGGCAATCGCCAGGTATTTGCCCCTCAGCTGAGCCGGATGTGTCGGGCTGTCGGGGGATTTGCGGGTCAGCAGGACAAAGGAGTTTTCCAGATAAGGGCGACTGAATTGCAGGGTTTTTTCCCGCTGGGGGCTGGGAAGCAGCGCCGCGATCAGATCGGCCCGATGCTGATTGATCTGTTCCACCATGTCGCCGTCGCTGCGGCTGCGCACCAGTTCGAAGCGCATGCCGGTGCGCAATCGCAGCAGCTCAAGCAGGTCTGCGGTAATGCCGCGCAGATTGCCATCGCTGTCGAAGAACGTCAGCGGGGCGAACGCTTCGTTCACCACCACACGCAGCACTGGATGCTGTTTGAGCCACTGCTCTTCATGATGGGTCAATTGCAGCTTCTGGTCGGTCAGCAGAATGTCGCTGCCGGCGCTCCAGCGCTTGGCGATGCTGTCCCGTTCACTGGTCGGTATGGCTTGTAGCACGGCGTTGATGATGGCCAGCAGTTGAGGGTTTTCGGCGTGTACGGCAAAACTGAAACCGTGGGCTTCCTGTTTGCCGAAATTGGCCATGCGGATGTTGTTGAGATAGCCCTTGTTGATCATGTAGTGGGTGGAAATGGTATCGCCCAGAAACACGTCGGCCTGATCAAACGCCACCGCGTTGATTGCGTTTTGATAGGACGGATAGGAGGTCAGGATGGCTTTCGGATACAGCGCCCGGACCTCGTCCTGGGGCAGATAGTGATAGACCATGCTCAGGCGTAGACCGGCCAGGCCCTGGGTGAGCGTGCGGGTTTCGTCCTCACGGGTGACCAGTACCGGCTGATCGATGGCGTAGGGCGTTGAAAGCAGGATATCCGCGTCACTGGCTTCGAAACCGTTGGCGGTACCGAGCATGTCGACCTGACCGGCTTTCAATGCGCGCAAGGCGGCTTCCCGTGAGGCAAAGCGCTGGACCCGCACTGGCAGTCCGCTGGCCTGTTCGAGGAGGCCGGCGTAATCAGCGGTAAATCCTTCGTAATCGCGACCGCTGGCCGTCATGTCGAACGGCGGATAATCCGGTGCGGAAGTGCCCAGTACCAGTTCGCTGCGAGTCTGCAGCCATTGTCGCTGCGCAGGCTCCAGTGTCACGGACAGTGCTTCATGACCCGAACGGCTGCGCAGCACATACTCTTGCGCCGTGACCAGGTCGGCATGGCTCTGAGTCGTCAGGCACAGGCTCGCACACAAGAGGGCAAGATAGATCTTTAAACGACTGGGCATTCGGGCTCTCACACTAGTGCGTTGCGTTTGGCCATCTCGATAAGTTCCACCAGAGACCTGGCTTTCAGTTTCTGCATCAGGCGTTTTTTATAGGTGCTGACAGTCTTGTTGCTGAGAAACATGCCCTTGGCAATTTCCTTATTGGTGCGCCCTTGGGCAAATAACTGCAGAACCATGAGTTCCCGGTCATTGACGGACTTGAATAACTCCAGTTCGGCATAACGCACATCATCGCTGCGCACCGGATTCAATGCCTGGCTGGGGAAATAGTTGTAACCGGAAAGTACCGCCTTGATGGCACTGACCAGTTCGCTCAAGTCTTCTTCCTTGCACACATAACCGGATGCGCCGGACTGCATGCAGCGAATGCCGAACAGGGTCGGGCATTGTGCAGTCAGCACCAGGGTCTTGAGCGGAGTCCCCATGGCGTTGAAACGGGCGAGGACTTCCAGGCCGTCGAGTTTGGGAATGCTGATATCAAGGATGATCAGGTCGGGCATGCATTCGCGGACCATCTGCATGGCATCGACCCCGTTATCGGTTTCGCCGACGACCTTGTAACCTTCATGCTCGAGCAGCATCCGAACGGCAAGCCGGATGACGGGGTGATCATCGACAATAAAAACGGAGTTCATAATCAAATCCCATACGTGCGCGAATAAAGCGCGCACCTTAGCTCAGATAAATGAGCGGCCGCATGAACTCCCACGGCTCTAGCAGCGATATAGGATAAGTCCTACACGCTAAAGGGAAATCGACTACGATCAAACTCAGTGTCGCGTAAGGAAGTGTTTAGGATATTTGTTTATCTGAATGTCTTAAGTTGCTTGTAGAGTATTGAAGAAGCAGAGTTTGTCCGGTTTTTTTGAGTGTTAAACAAATGACACTTGGAAGTCACAAATATTGCGAACCGTAACGCCGGTTCAATGGACCACGCGCTCAACCGGGCAGTCATGGCGACCCGGTGAGCGCAGTGTTCTGTCAGTGGCTGGAACGTCCGGTCATTTCCAGCGCCATGTCGCTGGCGTAGCTGTCGGTCATCCCGGCGATGAAGTCGATCATGCGCAGAAACGAAGTGTGCAACGGGCCATGGGGATCCGGCGCATTGTTGCCCAGCAGATCGAGGATGCGTCGGCTTTTGAACGACGGCGTGCGTCCGCCATGTTGCTCCAGCGCGGCGCCGCAGAACGCGTTGAGGAGGATTTCCAGAGTGGTGTAGGCGCCGATTTCATGCAGCGTCTTGCGCTTGTCCTGAAAAATCTTCTTGCGCGCAATGTCCTTGGCGTTCAGCACGCAGCGTTTGGCCGGGCCGTGCATGTGTTCCACCAGGTCGCCGTGCAGAGTGCCTGCCAGCAATGCGTCCTGTTGTTCGACGAACGCCCTGGCGGCGGCGTTGGTCAAGTGCTCGATGGCCTTGCCGCGCAGGATCGCCAGTTTGCGTCGACGCGAATCCTGCGGGCCGAGCTGGCGATAGGTTTCCGGCAGATCGTCTCCCACCAGGCCGAGCAGCAGCGATTCAACCTCCGCGTACTCCAGCAGTTCCATTTCCAGGCCGTCTTCGAGGTCGATCAGTGCATAACAGATGTCGTCAGCCGCTTCCATCAGGTACACCAGCGGATGCCGCGCCCAGCGTTGGTCTTCCAGTTGTGGCAGGCCGAGCTTGTGGGCGATCTGCTCCAGCAGTGGCAGTTCGCTCTGATAGCAGCCGAACTTGTGTTTCTTGTAGCCCAGCGAGTCGGCGTGACGTGCGGTCCACGGGTACTTCAGATACGTGCCGAGGGTGGCGTAAGTGAGGCGGGTGCCACCGTCGAACTGGTGATACTCAAGCTGAGTCAGCACCCGAAAGCCCTGCGCGTTGCCTTCGAAATTGAGGAAGTCACCGCGCTCGGCTTCGCTCATGCCGTCGAGCCAGCCGCGCCCGGCGGCTTGCTGGAACCAGTGACGAATGGCGTCTTCACCGGAGTGGCCGAATGGCGGGTTGCCGATGTCATGGGCCAGGCAGGCCGATTGCACGACCATGCCCAGATCGCTCGGGTCGCACCAGTCGGGCAGGGCGCTGCGCAAGGTTTCGCCGACGCGCATGCCCAGCGAGCGGCCGACGCAGCTGACTTCCAGCGAGTGGGTCAGACGGGTGTGGATATGGTCGTTACTCGATACCGGATGCACCTGGGTCTTGCGCCCCAGACGGCGGAAGGCGCCGGAGAAGATGATGCGGTCGTGGTCTTTGTGGAACGGGCTGCGGCCCAGCTCTTGCGGGCTGTGCAGCGGTTTTCCAAGGCGTTCGCGGTTGAGCAGGGTCTGCCAATCCAAGGCTGGTTCTCTCCGTCGGTGACTGGGATGACTGTTGCCCTAGCTTCCCGGTTCAGGCTCGCACCTGCAAGCGGAACTACAGGCCCGCGGCATCGATATCGATCAGCAGCAGGCGCTCGCCGTTATCGAAGAACTGCCCGGCGGTCAGGCAATACTGGTTGCTCGTGGCGTCGCGGTAGGTGCTGGACAGCGTCAGGCGACGTTCTTCCCAGCCTTCGGCGAGCAAGTGATAGAAGTACGGACGCCATGACCAGTTATGGCCCAGGTAGCGGTTATCGGCGACCCAGCCGTTGTTGCGCCATTCAAGGTTAGGCGTGAGTTGGGTGCCATGCCGGTCGCATTGGTAGAACCGCAGCAACCACGGAAAGGCTTCCAGTTGCGGCAGCGCACTGAGCGGTGCGTGGGCCTGAGCCCAGGCCTGGAGAATCGCCATCAGTTCGCTGAGCTGTTGGCGCATTTGCATCAGGCGTCCGCGTTCGGCCAGTTTCTGCCGCACGTAACGCTGGCGCAATTCAGCGAAGCGCTGCACGAAGGCATCCGTTGGATAGAGCGCCTCCTGCGCCCGGGCGAACAGGAAACCCTGAACGTAGCGCGAACCGCATTCCAGAGCGAAATTGAGCTGGGCCTCGGTTTCCACACCTTCGGCAATGATCCAGCAGCCGGTCTTCTCGGCCATTTGCGCCAGTGCCTTGACCACGTCACTGCTCGGCCCGCCGAGTGCGGCAGCCTGGAACAGGCGCATGTCGAGTTTGAGGATGTCCGGCTGCAAGGCCAGCACCCGATCGAGCTGCGAATAACCGGCGCCGAAATCATCAATCGCAATCCGCGCTCCTGCGTCGCGATAGCGCGCGACTACTTCGGCCAGACGCTGACTGTTGCCGCCCAACTCAGTGATCTCGAACACGATGCGTTGCGGGTCGACGTCGTGTCGCAACATTTGCTTGAGGCTGGGCAGCGGCTGTTCGGCGCGCAGGCGACTGATCCAGCGTGGCGACATGTTCAGGCTGAGAAACCACTCCGAGGGGGCTTCATGCAGTCGGCTCAGGGCGTTGTCGCGGATCTGTCGGTCGAGGCGGCGCAGGGCGATGGCGGGTGTGCGCGGGTCGGCGAAAAATGGCCCGACCGAGACCAGTTGGCCATCGGACTGGCGCAGGCGACCCAATGCTTCGACGCCTGCAATGCGCCCAGTGGCGGTATCGATGAAAGGTTGAAAGCAGGCGAGCGGTTGCCCGTCGATCACGGGGCCTCCTTAGTCGTTCTTGTTCTGGGTGAACCCCGCCGACCGGGTAGGCGCGCGGGATTGAACCTCCGGGTAAAGAGGTTCATCCCGCGGATATTGCAAGAATGCAGCCAGATGCGCCGGCTCAGCGTTTGCCAGAGCTCTGCATTACCAGTCTGATCAGCGGCCCGAGGCTGGTGCCCAGACGTATCAGTCGGGTCAGACCGCCGACGCCCCCGCTTTTTGCGCCCTTGCCGGTGATAAACCCCAGCAGGGTCACAGCGGCCACGCCCCATAGCGGCGCGTGCTTGATGCCGAAACCTGCTTGCAGGTTTTGCGTCATCCCGCGCATGCGCTGCAAGGGTTGCAGCACTTGCCCGGCTTCATGGCGGATTTCCTGCCGGTGCATTTCCATGCGCAGGCGGATCAGTGCCTTGCGCATTTCCCGGCGCGAGCTGTTGTGTGGCAGTTCAGGCAAGCTCATGGCAACAGGCGCTCCCGATCGTTGGCCAACTCTTCCAGCGTGCCGTGGAAGGGCGAGGATTCATCGAAGACGGCTGCTTTGAGGCGTAGCCCACAGAAAGCGGCGGCCAAGGTGTAGAACACGCACAGGCCGATGATTGCCGCCAGGCGATAAGTGTCCCAGAACACGATCAGCACCAGCGTCGACAGACCGACCAGCAACAGCAGGGCAAACACCAGTGCCAGGCCTGCGAACAGCAACAGGCTGACGGTGCGTGCTTTCTGCTCCTGCAACTCGATGCCGAACAGTTCGACATGGCTGTGCAGCAAGCCGAGAACAGCGGCGCCCAGACGCCGCGTGGAGGATGAGGTGCCCGACCCCAGGCCGGATTCGCCGATCGACATGATCAGCGCCGAGTGGCCAGCAGGCCAATCAGAAAGCCCACTCCGGCAGCAATGCCCACCGACTGCCAGGGATTGGCCGACACGTAGTCTTCGGTCGCGGTGACGGCGGCCTGACCGCGATCGCGCAGGGTGTCTTCGGTCAGCTTCAGGGTTTCACGGGCGCGCAACAGGCTGTCGTGGATCTGCTCACGCAGCTCATCAGCCTGATCGCCCGCCAGCGTCGCGGTGTGTTCGAGCAACCGCTCGGTGTCGGCGACCAGAGTCTGGAAGTCGTTCATCAGGATTTCTTGAGCGGTCTTTGCCTTGATGCTGGCCATGGGTGGATCTCCGTAAGTGACGTCTGAAACGTTCGAGTATGAGCCTTGCGCGAAGGTTCAGTACAAATGACTGGTACAGCTTTTGCTATGTCCTGGTGCGTTCTGCCGCGCTCGTGCGCTGTTGGCGGGCGTACATGCAGCAAAACCTTAACTCAAATAATCCTGGTCCGTGTCAGGACATCGACCTTGTGCGCCAAAGCGGTTCACTGCAGCGTCACTGCGGTGCCTGGCCGGGCGCAACTTGGTGCATGAATTGTCCGCGCGAACCGCTTTGGTGCCTTTCTAGCCTTCAGGTCTGCCTCTTTATGGAAAATCTGCAAAGCGCTGTGGACACGCTGGTCCACAGCTCCAACACGTTGTTCATTCTGATCGGTGCGGTGATGGTGTTGGCGATGCACGCCGGTTTCGCCTTCCTTGAAGTCGGCACGGTGCGCCAGAAAAATCAGGTCAATGCACTGTCCAAGATCCTCAGTGACTTTGCCGTTTCGACGCTGGCCTATTTCTTTATAGGCTATTGGATCTCCTATGGGGTGACCTTCATGCAGCCGGCGGCGGTGCTGAGCGCGGATCACGGTTACGGTCTGGTGAAGTTTTTCTTCCTGCTGACCTTTGCCGCGGCGATTCCGGCGATCATCTCCGGCGGGATCGCCGAGCGTGCGCGATTCGTTCCGCAGTTGTGTGCGACAGCGCTGATCGTGGCGTTCATCTACCCGTTTTTCGAGGGCATGGTCTGGAACGGCAACTACGGTCTGCAAGCCTGGCTGACGGCGCGCTTTGGCGCGGCGTTCCATGATTTCGCCGGTTCCGTGGTGGTGCACGCCATGGGCGGCTGGCTGGCACTGGCGGCGGTTTTGCTGCTCGGTCCGCGCAACGGGCGTTATCGCGATGGGCGTCTGGTGGCGTTCGCGCCGTCGAGCATTCCGTTTCTGGCGCTGGGTTCGTGGATTCTCATCGTCGGCTGGTTCGGCTTCAACGTGATGAGCGCGCAGACCTTGCAGGGCGTCAGCGGTCTGGTGGCGGTCAACTCGTTGATGGCCATGGTCGGCGGCACCGTGGCGGCACTGATCGCCGGGCGCAATGACCCAGGCTTCCTGCACAACGGCCCGCTGGCCGGGCTGGTAGCCGTCTGCGCCGGTTCCGACCTGATGCACCCGGTAGGCGCGCTGGTAACTGGCGCACTGGCCGGTGCCTTGTTCGTCTGGTGCTTTACCGCCGCGCAAGTCAAATGGCGCATCGACGACGTGCTCGGCGTATGGCCGTTGCACGGTCTGTGCGGCGTGTGGGGCGGGATCGCCTGCGGCCTCTTCGGCCAGACTGCGCTGGGGGGGCTTGGCGGCGTCAGCCTGATCAGTCAGTTGATCGGCAGCGCGCTGGGTGTGCTGGTGGCACTGATCGGCGGATTCGCCGTCTACGGCGTGATCAAGGCCTTGCACGGCCTGCGCCTGAGTCAGGAACAAGAGTATTACGGCGCCGACCTGTCGCTGCACAAGATCGGCGCGGTGAGCCAGGACTAGGCTTCCTCGTCTTCCGCGCCGGGATAGAAGCCATGCAGCAGACGATAGCGGTCAATGCGCACCTGATCGATTTGCTCCTGCACCTTATGCGCCGGCAGGCCGAGCATGACCAAGGCGTGGGAGGCGAGCATCAGGCTCGACTCCAATAGCTCCGGCACCACTTCGCTGGCGCCGGCGGCTTTGAGTTCAGCCCATTGGCTGTCGTCGCGGGTGCGCACCAGAATCGGTATCCGCGCATTGAGCCGCCGCGCTTCCTTGAGAATTTGCAGGCTGACATCGCTCTGATCCACGGCGATCACCAGCAGCCGGGCGCGCAACAGTCCGACGGCGGTCAGCAGGTCGCCGCGCGCAGAATCGCCGTAATGCACCTCGCTTTCGCCGGCTGCGGCTTCCTGCACTCGCACCGGATCGTTATCCAGCGCGATATAAGGCTGATTGGCGTTGCGCATGAAGCGGCCGATGGATTGACCGACACGGCCGTAACCACAGATCACCACATGTTGATCCAGCCCGGCATTGAGGGCGCTGATTTCCTCGATTTGCGCCTCCTGGTTCGGCTTGCGGTGCAGGCGCGCGGCCATTTGCGGCGCGGCGCGCAATAGCAGAGGCGTCAGCAGCATCGAGCAGAAGGTTGCCGCCAGCAGCAGGGCGCCCAGCTCGGCAGGCAGCATCTGGTTTTGTTGCATTTGCGCCATTAACGCGAAGCAGAATTCCCCACCCTGCGCCAGGGCCAGGCCGCTGCGCCAGGCGGTTTCGTGATCACTGCCGCGCCATTTCACCAAGAGCGCGACGACCGTGCCCTTGATCAGCATCAGGCCGAGGGTCAGGCCGAGAATCATCACACTGTGACTGACGAACAGTTGCAGGTCGATCAGCATGCCGATGCTGACGAAAAACACCCCGAGCAGAATGTCGCGAAACGGCCGGATGTCGGCCTCTATCTGATGGCGGTAGTGGCTCTCGCCGAGCAGCATCCCGGCCAGAAATGCGCCAAGGGCAGGGGACAGGCCGAGCAGGTGTGTCAGCCATGCAGTCAACAGCACAATCACCAGCGCCAGCAGCACGAACAATTCCGCCGAACGCGAGGCCGCCACTTCATGGAACAGCCGTGGCAGCAACCAGCGGCTGGCCAGCAACAGACCGAAAAACAGCACCACGGTCTTCACCAATGTCAGGGGCAAGGCCCAGTACCAGGCTTGCGCGCTGCTTCCGGCGAACACTGGCACCAGGGTCAGCAACAACACCGCTACCACGTCCTGAAACAGCAAGACCCCGACCGCGTTCTGCCCGTGACTGCTGAACACTTCGCCCAGGCTACCCAATTCCTTGGTGACAATTGCCGTCGACGACAATGACAGTCCGGCGCCGAGCAACAGGGCCGGGGCCCACGGCATGCCCAACAGGATCAGCACCAGCCCGAGCAATCCGGTGCTGAGCACTACCTGCTGGCTGCCCAGGCGGAACACCATCTGGCGCAGCGCGATCATCTTCGACAGGGAAAACTCCAGGCCCAGCGAGAACAGCAGAAACACCACCCCCAGTTCGGCCACGTCCGGCAGATGTTCGCTCTCGTTGACCCAGTTGAAAGCAGTCGGTCCCACCATCAGGCCCACGCAGAGATAGCCCAGCACCGGCGGCAAGCGCAGGCGGCGGAACAGGGCAATCATCACCAGGGATGAGGCGAGGATGATCAACAGGTTGGCAAACACAAGACACTCCGATGTCAGGCTCAGGCTTCTCAAGCGTAGAGGCAAAAAGCGCGGAAGCATCGCCTGATTGGCTTTCCCATGGACTGATTTGCATCAGGGTTTGCTTGTTTGCTGCGGTTCGCCAGCCATCTGGCTGCGCCGGCTCGACGGGTTTTCGAGGCGGGCCTAGAATGAACGCTCATTTTTTCGGTTGAGCGATCATGCCTCCTGAATGTCAGTTGTTCGGCACCTTGGGATGCCATCTGTGCGAGGTGGCAGAAGCCGAGTTGATGCCGTTTGTCGAGCACGGTCTGCTGGTGGAACTGGTGGATATTGCAGAGGATCAATCCTGGTATGAGGCTTACAGCCTGCGGATCCCTGTATTGCGCCGAGTGGATACTGGCGCAGAACTGAATTGGCCGTTCAGTGCCGATCAGGTGGTGGCATTCCTGCGCTGAGCGATTTGTCATCCGCTGGTCGCGAGCGACCATCGTCGCGTTGGCACTCTGCGGTTTATTCGTTTACTGTATGCGCATACAGTAATTGGGTTGGCCTGCTGCTTGTGAAGTCTTGAGCAGGTGAATCCGGCAGTCAGAGGGACGAACCGTGGTCAATGTCGAACAGTTGAAGAACAGCGTGAACCGGATGTCGGTTGACGTGGTGCGCGAGGCGGTCCTCGAGTTGCGCCTGGACGGGCTGGTCACGGAGGGCAAGACGCCATTCAACAAACTGCATTTCAACACCTGCTTTGCCGAGATCGAAGCGTTGTTCCAGCGTGCCGGTTATCACAAACAACTGGATGTGGTCGGTTATCAGGGGTTGTTGTACGCCTTGTATGACCCGGGACGCTGGGAGGCGGTCGATGTGTTGCGCTGGCTCAAGGAGTTCACCGAAGCTGCGGCACTCAAGTCGATTCCGGCCTGAGGCGGGCCGCGGATTCCGCACTAGGTTCGTTTCGCTCAGTGTTGGATAATGCCGGCCTGCATTGAGGGTTCGAATTTCTGTATGTCCACACCAACGTTTTCTGCTGCGCAGAATCAGGCCAGCACCCTTTACCTTCCTCCGGGGCCTTGGGCGACCGTCCTTGATTGCCTGTGTGAGCATTTCAAGGCGATCAGTCGCGAGCAATGGCTGGACCGGATTGTCCGTGGCCGGGTGCTGGATGGTCAGGGTCAGCCGATTGCGCTGGAACTGCCGTACAAGGAAGGGCTGCGCATTCACTACTTCCGTGAAGTGCCGGATGAAAAGCCGATTCCGGTGGTCGAGTCGATCCTCTATGCGGACGAGCATCTGGTAGTGGCGGACAAACCGCATTTTCTGCCAGTCACGCCCGCTGGTGAGTATGTCGAGCAGACGTTGCTGCGTCGTCTGATCCGCCGCCTCGATAACCCGCATCTGGTGCCATTGCACCGCATCGACCGGCACACCGCCGGGCTGGTGATCTTCTCGGCCAACCCACAAACCCGCTCGGCTTATCAGTCGCTGTTTCCGACCCGGCAGATCGATAAACGCTATGAGGCGATTGCCCGTGCGCTGCCGGAGCTGGCGTTTCCCCTGGTGCACAAAAGTCGCTTGATCGACGGCGAACCGTTCTTCCGCATGCAGGAAGGCCCGGGTCTGGCGAACACTGAAACGGCGGTGGAGGTCCGGGAAAAGAACGGTGATCTGTGGCGTTACGGTCTGTATCCGGTAACCGGCAAGAAGCATCAGTTGCGCGTGCACATGACTGCGCTGGGCGCGAGTATCTGCAACGATCCGTTTTATCCGCAGGTGTTGAAAGACGTTGAGGATGACTACGCCAATCCGCTCAAACTGCTGGCGCAGGGGCTGCGGTTTGTCGACCCGGTCACCGGTGAGAAGCGCGAGTTCGAGAGCCAGATCACCCTGCAGTGGTGACACCATTTACTTTTACGTACCCATGAAAAAGCCCGCATCAATGCGGGCTTTTCTGTATCCGGTGTCGGCGTAAAGATTACAGCTCTTTAACGGTACGAACCTGATCCTTGTTGATGCGGGTCTCTTTGCCGTCCAGCTGCTTGAACTCGTAGAAGCCCGAATCTTCGTCATATTTCGGGGTGTCGACGGCCTGGATTTCGCGACCGTCATTCAAGGTGATCACTGTTGGCGACGAGCAACCAGCGAGCGTTGCCAGGCCCAGTGCGAGCATGAAAGTGGCGAGGGTCCGTTGAGTCATGAGTGTGTCTCCGAATGGGAATACTTTTGGTTACTGAGCTTGAGACGTATACAAGGCGTGAGAGTTCCTTGAATGCTGTCAGTCTGACACAGTGTTATGCGCATTTAACAGTTCGGGGGTATTCAGGTTGGCCAGTCGCGGGTCGTTGTCCGGGCATTGCAGGGCCGCTGCGCCGAGGCTGCGCATGATACGGCCGGGGCTGCGTTCGCCGGCGTTCCAGGCGTTTTTGAATGCGGGCAACAGGGCCACCGGAATCACGCACAGCAGGGGCTCCCAATGGTCGTCATGGCGCAACATTAAAGGTTTGTCAGGAAACTGGCCGGCAGTTGCACGCATGTCGCGCAGCAGCGCTGCGTCGATGCGCGGCACATCGCAGGGCAAGACCAGCAGATGGGGCAAACGCGCAACTTCAAGCCCCGCGAGGATGCCGGCCAAAGGGCCTGGAAAGTCGTCTTCTTCATCACTCACCAGTTGGTCGGCGTAGGCAGCATAACGCTCGCGATTGCGATTGCAGGAGATGATCAGATCGTCAGTCAGCGGTCGTACTTTGCGCTGCAAATGCGCAATCAGCGGTTGACCCTGCCATTCCACCAACCCTTTGTCCTGGCCGCCCATGCGCTGGCCGCGTCCGCCTGCCAAGAGCAGAATGGAGCAGGGGAGCAATGGCGTATTCGGGATCATGGCAGCTCTCCAGCAGGGCGGCGAAAGAATCAAGCGCTGTGATATAACACCGGGCTGATTCTCCTACAACTGGACGAGCCTAATGAAAGCCAAGGCCGATGTACCTTTTGCACCGCTGAATATTGCGGTGCTGACTGTCAGCGATACCCGAACCCTGGACACCGACACCTCAGGCCAGGTCTTTGTCGACCGCCTGACTGCTGCCGGCCACCGTCTGGCCGAACGGGTCCTGCTCAAAGATGACTTGTACAAGATCCGCGCGCAAGTTGCCCACTGGATTGCCGAGGACGTGGTGCAGGTTGTATTGATTACCGGCGGCACCGGCTTCACCGGGCGTGACAGCACGCCTGAAGCCGTGGCTTGTCTGCTCGACAAGCAGGTTGACGGGTTTGGTGAGCTGTTCCGACAGATTTCGGTGGCTGATATCGGTACGTCAACCGTGCAATCGCGGGCACTGGCCGGTCTGGCCAATGGCACGCTGGTATGTTGCCTGCCAGGTTCGACCAATGCGGTGCGCACCGGGTGGGACGGCATTCTCGCCGAACAGCTGGATTCGCGGCATCGACCGTGCAACTTCGTTCCTCACCTCAAACAGGCGGCGCCTTGTGAATCCCGTGGGTAAGCCGGGCAAGACCGGCAGCCTGATGCCCGTCGAGGAAGCGCTGGCTCGCCTGCTGCAAATGGCCGAGGCCACGCCGATTGTCGAGCGCGAGTTTTTGCCATTGGCGCAGGTCGAGGGGCGAGTGCTGGCCGAAGACCTGGTTTCGACGCTGGACCTGCCGCCTTGGCCAAACAGCGCCATGGATGGTTATGCCTTGAGGCTGGCGGATTGGACCGGCACACCGCTGCCGGTCAGCCAGAAAGTTTTCGCCGGTCAAGCGCCTGCCGCCTTGAAGCCCGGCACCTGCGCGCGGATCTTCACCGGTGCGCCGGTGCCTGCTGGTGCCGACTGTGTGGAAATGCAGGAGAACGCCGAAGTCCAAGCCGACGGCAGTGTGCGCTTCGTCGAAATCATGAGCCTTGGTCAGAACATTCGTCCGCAAGGCCAGGAAACCACCGTGGGTGAGTTGATCCTGGCGGCAGGCACAAGGCTGGGACCGATCGAGCAAGGTCTCGCGGCATCGCTGGGATGTGACGGGCTGAATGTGGTACGCAAGGTCCGAGTGGCGGTGCTGTCCACCGGCGATGAACTGGTTGAGCCGGGCCAGCCGCTGGGGCCGGGGCAGATTTACAACAGTAATCGGGTGGTGTTGTGCAGTTGGTTGCAGCGATTGGGCTGTGAGGTGATCGATGCGGGCATTCTGCCGGACGATCTGGACACCACCCGAGCGCGGCTGGGCGACTTGCAGGATGTCGACCTGATTCTTTCAACCGGCGGGGTTTCGGTCGGGGAAGCAGATTTTCTGGGTGTTGCATTGAGGGAAGAGGGCGAGCTGGCATTGTGGAAACTGGCAATCAAGCCAGGAAAGCCGCTGACGTTCGGCCATTTTCGCAACGTGCCAGTGATTGGCCTGCCCGGTAACCCCGCTTCGACGCTGGTGACGTTTGCCTTGCTGACGCGACCTTACTTGCTGCGGCGTCAAGGTGTAAGAGACGTTGTGCCGTTGAAGTTTAAGGTGCCAGCCGGTTTCGTCTGGCCTGTGGCCGGCCATCGGCGTGAATACCTGCGTGGTCGACTCGAGCAAGGACGGGCCATTATTTATCGTAACCAAAGCTCTGGTGTGTTGCGCAGTGCTGCCTGGGCGGATGGGCTGGTAGAAGTGCTGGAGGGTCGTACGCTCGTAGAAGGTGATGAAGTCGGGTTCATTCCCCTGAGCGACCTGCTCGACTGACTCTGATCTTCGCTGAGCCTGCCCTTGCAACTGCAGGCTCTACGCCTGAAAGCGTCGAGCCTGCATTCCCCGGTCATTGGCTCATCAGTGTGACCAACTGATCGAAGCGGCTGTTGGCAACCCAACCCAACAGTCCCATTATCACTGCCGTTGCACCTGCCGAATAGGCGAGGCGGTGCTTGATTGTTCTTACATCTGCGCGGACTTCATCCATATCCCGGCGTATGTACTTGAGATGGGTTTCCAGTTCGGTCACGCGCGGTTCCATTTGTGCTTCTCCAGCGGTTCTGGCGCTCTTTTTGAAATCGGATTTGTGACTGCTGCGACTTTCGTTGAGAGGGGCAATCGGACGGGTTGAAACTCTGGCTTCATGGCTGGACATGGACATATCCGTCGGCTGTTTTCACTGTCAGCGCGCTGGCCTTTCCGTCATTCGAACTGTCACCAGCTCCGAGGGGGTATCCACTCATTCCCTGCACATCCTTGTGTTGTTAAAAAACGAAAATTGATACTGCCTGCACAAGGTGTATCAAGGATCGAGTCCGGTCAATTGAGCCGATTCCTTACCTGTTGTAAGAAAAAATACCGCTGTGTAGGACGTGACAGGCCGGGCGCTTGAATTAAATGGTGCTCCGATGGCTTTTTTGCCTGTGCCGGTGGTCAAGATGTTTTATACCGATTCAATTGTGGGGAGTGACCGTTATGAGTGAACGCAGGGCGCTGTTGATTCTGCATGGCAAGCAGGCACTCAATGAGGCGGTTCGCGCCGCTGTCGAAGCAAAACGCAAGCAGGGCTGGGAGTTGGCAGTACGCCTGACCTGGGAGGCCGGTGACGCTCAGCGTCTGGTCGCGGAAGCACTGGCGAGTGGCTATCGGACGATCATCGCCGGAGGCGGAGATGGCACGTTGCGCGATATCGCTGAAGCGCTTGCCGCGCATCCGGACGAGGCCAGTCTGGTGCTGTTGCCGCTAGGAACGGCTAACGATTTTTCTCGCGCGGCGGGGATCCCGCTGGAGCCGGCCGAAGCACTGGAAATGCTGGACGTGCCACCGCGCAAGATTGACCTGGGCGAAGTCGGTGGGCAGATTTTCCTGAACATGGCGACGGGTGGTTTTGGTAGCCAAGTCACGGCCAATACCTCTGAAGATCTGAAAAAAGTGCTCGGCGGGGCGGCCTATCTGTTCACCGGTTTATCGCGTTTCAGTGAGTTGCACGCAGCCTACGGCGAACTGCAGGGACCGGACTTTCACTGGCGTGGCGAGCTGCTGGCGCTGGGAATCGGCAATGGCCGTCAGGCGGGTGGCGGACACGAATTGTGTCCGCAGGCGCTGGCGGATGATGGCCTGTTGGACATCAGCATTTTGCCGGCACCGCAGGAGTTGGTCGGTACGCTTAAGACCCTGCTGAGTGACGGCTTCGGCCTCGACAATATGTTTGTCCGGGCCCGTCTGCCCTGGGTCGAAATCAAGGTCGCCGAGGGCTTGAGCATCAATCTTGACGGTGAGCCGCTGGAGGGCGACAGCCTGCGCTTCGAGGCGCGCCCTGCGGCCTTGCGGGTGCATTTGCCCGAGCATTCGCCGCTGTTGGGCGGTGCCGGGTCGATCAGTCGTCAAGACTGATGATCTGTTCGCGCACGGCGAACAGGACCAGACCCGCCACGTCGTAGATCTGCAGGCGTTTCATGATCTGCGAGCGGTGGGTTTCGACGGTCTTGATGCTCAGGCCCAAGCCGTTGGCGATCTCCCGAGTGGATTTGCCGCGCACGATCAAGCGCAGGATTTCCAGTTGACGGGCTGTCAGGTTGTGCGAATCGGCGACTTCCGGCGGGTTTTTCTGCGTACGGGTCAGGGCCTGGTTGATCACGGTGTGGGCGATCGCCGGGCTCAGGTAGCGTTCGTTGTTACGCAGGGCTTCAAGGGCATGTTCAAGTTCGGTGGCCGTGGTGTCCTTGAGCAAATAACCATGCGCTCCGGATTCCAGTGCCTGCATGATCAGTGCCGGATCGGTGTGCATCGACAAAATCAGCACTTTGCTTTGGGGCCGCACCCGCTTGAGCCGTTGCAGGGCTTCAAGGCCACCGGTTTCCTTCATCGAGATATCCAGCAACACGATATCGGGCGCCAGATGCTCGACCATTTCAAGCAACTGCGAGCCATCGCTGGCTTCGCCAACGACGGCGTAACCGGGAATGTCGAGCACCAGAGCGCGCACGCCGGCCCTGATCAGCGAGTGGTCATCCACCAGAAGTAAGTTACAAGTCAACGCATAACCTTATTCGTACTGGCCCGCTCGAGTGCACGGGGCGCCCAGGGGAAGAGTGCTTCGATTTGAGTGCCTTTGCCCGGCTCGCTGATGACGTTCAGCGTGCCGCCCAATTGTTCGATCCTTTCGGCCATCCCGGCCATTCCGCGCTGTCCTTCCCGACCCGGATCCGCAGCAGGCGCGAAGCCTTGGCCATCGTCGCTGATCAACAACGTCAGCCCTTGTGGCAGGCGCTGCACACGGATCAACAGGTTGCTGGCCTGCGCGTGGCGCAGAATGTTGGTGACCGCTTCCTGGGTGATGCGAAAGGCGGCGACCGCCATTTCTTCCGGAATGCCGTTGAGTCGCTGCTGGCAATCGAGGCTCCAGTGCACCGGTGTGTTGGCCAGAGTCTTGAGCAAGTGCGCACGCAGGCTGGCTTCCAGTCCGAGGCTGGTCAGCTGGCGCGGGTTGAGAATGGCCGAGACGTCGCGCACCTTGTTGAGGGTTTCTTCGAGGGTGTCGCAGAGCGTCGAGCATTGCTCTTGCAAGTCGCTTGGCAAACGTCTTTTGAGCCATTCACTTTGCAGTTTGGCGGCCGTCAGTAACTGACCGATGTCGTCATGCAGTTCACGGCTGAGGCGGTGTCTTTCGTTTTCCTGGACTTCCAGCAAGCGGTCGGCGAGTTCCTGGGGCTGGAACTTGATCGATTTGCGCGACAGCCGATATTGCACCCAGACACAAGCAGTGGCGGCCATGTTCAACAGCAGCAGTCCCAGCGAAAGCGGTGCAGACAAACCGTAGGTCAGCAGGCAGCCGGCGGTGGCAGTGACACACAATATGAGTGTGAACCGGCGTGCATTTTCCCGGGACGGTGGCCATGTGGTGATTGACTTGAGGCTGGCGTACATATCGGATGGAGCCAATGGATATTCGCTGCGGGCAGACCGGCCGTTGGCTGGCGGGTCTCTGTCTGAAAATGCTGTCAATTACATTATTGATTTGAACGAGGTTCAGTGAACGCTGTTTGACCGCCAACTGCGTTGGGGAGGACTGTCACTGAATCACTTTGCCATTAATTGATAGCAACTAACGGGCGGCATAATACCACTTAAGATACCGTTGGTCGCGTTTGCCATATATGTCCAAAGGGTCAGGAAAGTCGCCATGTTGGACGTGAGTTCCATAATGGAAAAAAGTCACCTTATTATGCTGGATAGATATCCCGTGGCGCTTGAAGTTGATCGTTACACGGACACAGGCAAACCCTGATGCGCGGGAAAATTTCTGCGGGTGTCAGGTTTGATTATTTAATTCGAATTGTCGCTGGCGGGCATGAACTATTCATTTGCGACATTCAGCGATTCGGCTCTACAGCCTCGATGTGCGCATTAACCGCTGCGAATCAGGCCTGGCGCTCGGAATAAGACAAGAGCGGAACAGGCCGGGGCGAGAGCGAAGGCTGAAACTGGCGTTGGCCGACCTGGAACGCGAAGGCTTCGATCAGCGAGGTCTGCTCGCTGCTATCCAGGCTCAGTTGCCCGGTATTGTGATCGACCAGTTCAATCTGCCAGGCCATCAGGGTGAAACAGTCCTGAAGCGCATTCAGTGCCTGAGCGTGCAGATCGATAGAGTCCGGGGCATGATCGAGCAAGCTGTGAATGTGCAGGGAAAACTCGGAAATCGCTTCCAGTGCCAACGCTTCGGCACGACTCGCCAGCTTGAGCAGGGTGCTGCGCATGCAGTCGATCGCATCCTTGTCGTTGCTGATCAATTGCAGGTGGCTCAGGCATTCTTCCGACTTGGCCAGGAGTGTTTCCGCTTCGACGAGAAATTCGGGAAAGCGTTGTGCCCAGTCTTTACGGTCGATTGGCATGCTTATCTCCACAGCGTCATGTCTGATGAGGGAATGCCGTGTGTGTCGACGATCATGAACCGTCGGGAGATCGCGCCCCGCCGTGCAAGTGCACTGGCTGAGGTTTTCCAGAGGGTGGGTTTCCACTGACCTGCGATCGCACACAATAGCCTGACTCCGTTCATGCAATGAGAATGGCGTCACATTAATGGCTATTGGATATTGCGAACATCAGGTTGGGCCTGATTGTTACTAGGGGATTCCCTTACACGCGGGAACCTGTGGCGCAAACTGTGGTCGCGCCAGAAGAGAATGTAGCAGATGAAAACGCCGGGCCAGTAAACCATGATGTTAATGTGACATCAATGCCTGTGTGTGGCATTTTGGTGGTGATTTTGTGGGGATCAAGAATCGCCATCAACAGCCGATAACCCCACTTAGTAGTGAATTCATCAGAACAAGCCCAGGAGTCATTGATGGCCGGCATTCTCGACACGGTAGACCAACGCACGCAACTGGTGGGTGAGAATCGCCTGGAAATTCTCATGTTTCGACTGGCCGGACGCCAATTGTTCGCGATCAACGTGTTCAAGGTTCAGGAAGTCCTGCAATTGCCGAAGCTGACCCTGATGCCGCAACGTCACCCGTTTGTCTGCGGTGTGGTCAACCTGCGTGGCCAGACGCTGCCGGTGATCGACCTGTCCCAGGCGATCGGCATGCGCCCGCTGGTACCGGGGCCGAACAGCACCATCATCGTCACCGAGTACAACCGTTCGGTGCAGGCGTTCCTTGTCGGTGGCGTGGATCGCATCGTCAACATGAACTGGGAAGCCATCCTGCCGCCGCCGACCAGTGCTGGCCGCCAGCACTACCTGACCGCGATCAGCAAGGTCGACGATCAACTGGTGGAAATCATCGACGTCGAGAAAGTGCTCGCAGAAATCGTTCCGTACAACGCCAAGGTTTCGCGCGACAAACTCGACGATCCGGTGCTGGAGCGTGCCCGTGGCCGTGAAGTGCTGCTGGTGGACGACTCCAACGTCGCGCTCTCGCAACTGCGTGACACCCTCGGCCAGCTCGGGGTGAAGATGCACATTGCCAGTGATGGCCTGAAGGCGCTGAACATGCTCAAGGCCTGGGCCGATACCGGCGTGAACATGACCGACAAACTGCTGATGGTGTTTACCGACGCGGAAATGCCGGAAATGGACGGCTATCGCCTGACCACCGAGATCCGCAATGACCCGCGCCTGCGCGGTCTGTATGTGGTGCTGCACACCTCGCTGTCCGGCAGCTTCAACGATTCGATGGTGAAGAAGGTCGGCTGCGACAACTTCCTCTCCAAGTTCCAGCCGGACAAACTGGTGGACGTGGTGCGTCAGCGTCTGATGCTCGATGAAGTGCCGGCCTGAGGAAATTCTGTAGCGAGGGGATTTATCCCCGATGGACTGCACAGCAGTCCCGCTTTCTTGATTCAAGTGGGGCCGCTTCGCGCCCCATCGGGGATTAATCCCCTCGCCACAAACTATCTGTGCAGGCGCATGCATCAGGCTTTGATTCACAGATAAAGCTCGTATAGGGTGGCTTTTTTGCCCATCAGGAAGCTGGACATGCTGCGTCTGAGTGCGCTTTATCGTTACCCGTTGAAATCCGGCAAGCCCGAGATTCTGCAATCGATTGGCCTGGATAAACTGGGCCTTGAAGGGGACCGACGCTGGATGCTGGTGGACGAGGCCAGCGGCCGCTTCCTGACCCAAAGGGCCGAGGCGAAAATGAGCCAGCTGTCGGCTCTGTGGAATGCGCAGGGCGGGCTGACCCTCAGTGCGCCCGACCATACCGCGCTGGATATTGCGTTACCGCAGGACGATGCCGAGTTGCGCGGTGTGACTATCTGGCGTGACACCCTGCGCGTTCCGGATGCCGGTGATGCAGCGGCCCGCTGGGTCAGCGATTTCATCGGCAAACCGACCCGTCTGGTGCAGGTGCCACTTGATCGCGCGCGTATGACGCAGGCCGGGTATGGCCGCGACGACGATCAGGTCGCGTTCGCCGACGGTTTCCCGCTGTTGTTGATTGGCGAGGCGTCGCTTGACGATCTGGTGCAAAAGGTCGGACGACCGCTGGAGATGCTGCGCTTTCGACCGAATCTGGTGATCGAAGGCAGTACGGCATTTGCCGAAGATGGCTGGAAGCGCATCCGCATCGGCGATGTCGAGTTCCGCGTGGTCAAGCCTTGTTCGCGCTGCATCCTGACCACGATTGATCCGCAGACTGGCGAGCGCAGTGCCGATCGCGAACCGCTGGCGACCTTGCAGAAGTACCGTGCCCAGGCTGATGGCGCGATGTTCGGGCAGAATCTGGTCAACGACAGCAATGGTCGGCTGGAAGTCGGTATGCCGGTGGAAATCCTCGAATAACCGAGGCCGGGAATGAAAAATGCCCGTGTCCATGGACACGGGCATTTTTTTGCACCGGGAAAAGCCGTGGGCTTAGCCGCGGTATTCGCACAGGTAAGCAGTATCAACGGCGACTTTCAGTTGGAACTTGCTGTTGGCCGGCACGTTGAACTGGCTGCCGGCGGCGAAGGTCTCCCAGTCGCTGCTGTCCGGCAGTTTGACGGTCAGCGCACCGGAAACTACGTGCATGATTTCTCGCTGAGCGGTGCCGAATTCGTATTCGCCCGGGGCCATGACGCCGATGGTCGCCGGACCTTCAGCGGTGCCAAAAGCGATCGACTTGACGGTGCCGTCGAAGTACTCGTTGACTTTGAACATGGGCGATTCCTCTTGAATGGGGCTTAAAAGGGTTAAAAAGGGCCGGCCAGTATGCACAAGGCTCCCGGCGCCGTCACCTGCCCGGGGCGTGTCCGGCGAGTTCTCGCCCTGACTTCAGAGTGGCAAAACCAACGGCAACAACCGCGCAGTATTGCGCGCATCTTCCAGGGCCCGATGCTGCTGACCGCTGAACTGCATGCCGGCCAGTTGCAGCGCACCGTTCAGGCCCAACGGTCGTTCCAGGCGTCGGGCCTTGGCAAAGCGTTGTTTGAGATTCATGTGCGGCACTCGGCCCAGCACGCTGTCGAGTTGCAGGCGCTGCCATTCCTGAAGTAACTGCTTGCGGTCGTAATCGCCCCAACTGGCCCAGCCCTCAAGGCGCGTCTGGTGTTGCCCGAGCCAGCGCTCAAAGGCTGGCCAGACCTCGTTCAACGGCTGCGCGGCATCGATATTGGCCTGGGTGATGTGCGTGAGTTCACGACAAAATGCCGTCAATAACGGCCGTCGGGTCGGTTTGACGAACCGCTGAAAATGATCCTGCTCGCGACCGGCTCGATCGACCAGCGTCGCGCCGATTTCGATGATTTCCATTTCCGTAACCGGCCAGCCACCTTCATCTGTGGTGGCTTCCAGATCAATGACCAGCCAATGGGGCATCGCAGGTTTCCTGATTTACGCGTCCTGATAGATCAGAGCGTAGTCAAACCTTGCGTTTGCGCCTGGCGACTCACTCGACCTGCAACAGAACCTGACGATTTTTTACCTGATCGCCGACCTTGACCTGCACCCGCTTGAGCACGCCGTCGATGCCGGCCTTGAGCGGATGCTCCATTTTCATTGCCTCCAGCACCACCAGCAACTGACCCTTGCTGACCGGACTGCCTTCGCTGACCAGCACGTCGACGATGGCACCGTCCATCGGCGCTTTCAGTGTGCCGGAGCTGACGCTGCTCTGACTGCTGATCAGCGCATGAGTTCGATCCTCCAGGCGCAGGTTGCCGGGGTGGGTGAACAGCCAGAGTTCATCGCCGGCGATCCGATACGCATGACGCTGGCGCAGGCCGTCGACTTCCAGCGTCACCGAGCGTTCGTTGCACTCAATGACGGTCAGCGCCAGTGCGCGCTGCATCACGTTCACGGTGAAACGGCCAGCGCCGTTCGCAAGCAGTTGCAAGTTCCAGTCCTGCTGTTCCAGCCCGAGGCGGTAATCGAGCGGCGCGCCGACATTGTTGCGCCAACCCTTGAGCGGCGCGCGATGCGCCTGCGCGCCAGACTGATAAAACAGCACGGCGGCGATGGCCAGTTCCTCGGCGGTGGGGGCGTAAGTGTGCAGGCATGGGTGATCAGTGAAATGCTGGGCAATGAACGCGGTGCTGAACTCGCCGCTGATGAACTTCGGATGCTGCAGCAGGCTGACCAGCAAACGCTGATTGCTCTGTACACCGAGCAGCACGCTGTCCTGCACTGCGCGCAGCAGCTTGCGGCGTGCCTCTTCGCGGGTCGCGCCGTGAGCGATCAGCTTGCCGAGCATCGGGTCATAGAACGGGCTGATCAACTGACCTTCGCGCAAGCCGTGATCGATCCGCGCGCCGGGATTCAATACCGGTTCCCAGGCCTGCACGCGACCGGTCTGCGGCAGGAAATTCTGCGTCGGATCTTCGGCATACAATCGCACCTCCATGGCGTGGCCGTTCAGCGTCACCTGTTCCTGTGTCAACGGCAGCGGCTGACCTTCGGCGACGGCCAGTTGCCAGGCGACCAGATCTTGCCCGGTGATCAGTTCGGTCACCGGATGCTCGACCTGCAGACGGGTGTTCATTTCCAGAAAGTAGAATTGCCCACGGGCATCAAGCAGAAACTCGACGGTGCCGGCACCGACGTAATTCACCGCCCGGCCAGCCTTCAATGCTGCTTCACCCATGGCCCGGCGCAACTCGCCGGTCATCACCGGGCAGGGCGCTTCCTCGATGACTTTCTGGTGGCGACGCTGCACCGAGCAATCGCGCTCACCGAGGTAGATCAGATTGCCGTGGCAGTCGCCAAACAGTTGCACCTCGACGTGCCGCGGTTCGATCAGTGCCTGCTCGAGGATCAGTTCGTCACTGCCAAAACCATTCAGTGCCTCGGAGCGCGCGGTGCGCAATTGCGCCGGCAACTCGTCGCTGCTGTGCACCAGGCGCATGCCACGTCCACCGCCGCCGGCGCTGGCCTTGATCATCAGCGGGTAGCCGATGCGCTCGGCTTCGCGCAGCAAGGTAGCGTCGTCCTGCGCGGCGCCTTGATAGCCGGCGATGCAAGGAACACCGGCGTCGAGCATGGCGATTTTCGACAGGCGCTTGCTGCCCATCAGTTCGATGGCGTCGGCGCTGGGGCCGATAAAGGTCAAGCCGGCCTCAGCGCAGGCGCGGGCGAATCCGGGGTTTTCCGAAAGAAAGCCGTAGCCGGGGTGGATCGCGTCGGCACCGCTGCGGCGCGCGGCATCGAGGATCGCCGGGATGTTCAGGTAGGACTGGTGTACCGGTGCGGCGCCGATGTTCACCGCTTGATCGGCCATCTGCACGTGCAGGGCATCGGCGTCGGCATCGCTGAATACGGCGACGGTGCGATAGCCGAGGGCCTGGGCGGTGCGTTGAATGCGGCAGGCGATTTCACCGCGGTTGGCGATCAGGATTTTGTGGATGGCGGGCATGGTGATCTTCCTGAGTATTTGGCGGTGGGTTGGCTGGCCTCTTCGCGAGCAGGCTCGTTCCTACAAGGAATTTGCATCGTTCACAAAACCTGTGAGAGCGGGCCTGCTTGCGAAGCTTTCAGGTGGCCCATCGCGGTTTTCGCTTTTGCACGAAAGCCATCGTGCCCTCGATCCCTTCGACACCGGTCACCGCTTTACTGAACCACTGCGCTGCGTCATCCAGCAATTCATTCGATGGCTGTCTGGCGCTGGCCAGCAACAGCTTTTTGGTCATCGCATTCGCGTCCGGTGCGCAGCACAGAACATGGTCGAGTACTTCGTCGAGGCGTTCGGCCAATGCCTGCGGATCCTGCTCGACAAAATGCACCAGCCCCAGGCGTCGCGCTTGATGACCATCGAAACGCGCGGCTGTCAGTGCCAGCCGACGGGTTTCGGTCAGGCCG
The DNA here is from genome assembly GCF_022368695.1 of Pseudomonas sp. Y5-11. Lineage (NCBI taxonomy): Bacteria > Pseudomonadati > Pseudomonadota > Gammaproteobacteria > Pseudomonadales > Pseudomonadaceae > Pseudomonas > Pseudomonas sp. Y5-11. The sequence goes on along the minus strand of NZ_CP058974.1, from coordinate 5,069,154 downwards.
ATGCGTTGCACCACGAACGGCGCGATCTGCGCAGGCAGCAGACCGAGGCTGGTTTCCGGCAGGCCGAACTGCGCCTGATGGTCAGCCATTGCGATATCGCTGACACACGCCAGGCCCAGTCCGCCGCCAAGCACCGCGCCCTGCAACACGCTGATCAGCACTTGCGGCGCCTGCTGCGCCTCTTGCAACAGCGCACCGAAAGCGCGGTTCAAATCGCGATAGGCATCGGCGCCCCGGGCGCGTGCATTGGCCATGTCCTTGATGTCGCCGCCAGCGCAGAAGTGCCCGCCCGCGCCACTGAGCACCAGGGCGCGGACACTGCGCTCATCGCGTACCGTCGCCAGTACCGAACGCAGTTCGGCGACCATGTGCAGGCTCATCGCATTGCGGCTTTCCGGGCGATTGAGGGTGATGTGCAATACGCCGCCATGCAGCTCCAGCAGCAGTGTCTGGCAATCGGGCAGGGGGCTCATTTCTTTTTCCCCGGCAGAATGCCCATCAGTTTGCAGATGATCCCCAGCATGATTTCGTCGGCGCCACCGCCAATCGACACCAGCCGCACATCGCGATAGGCGCGGGCCACCGGGTTGTCCCACATGAAGCCCATGCCGCCCCAATATTGCAGGCAACTGTCGCTGACTTCACGACCGAGGCGCCCGGCCTTGAGCTTGGCCATCGAGGCCAGACGCGTGACGTCCTGACCCTTCACATATTGCTCGGTGGCCTGATAGACCAGCGCCCGCAGGCATTCGATTTCGGTCTGCAATTCGGCGAGGCGGAAGTGGATCACCTGATTGTCGATCAGCGCGTTGCCGAAGGTCTTGCGCTCCTTGCAGTACTCGATGGTGCTGTCGACGCAATATTCCAGGCCCTTGATCATGTTGGCCGCGCCGAACAGACGTTCTTCCTGGAACTGCAGCATCTGCATCATGAACCCGGCGCCTTCGTGGCCAATGCGGTTGCGCTGCGGCACACGCACGTTGTCGAAAAACACCTGGGCGGTCTCCGAACTGCGCATGCCGAGCTTGTCCAGGTGCGAGCTGAGGCTGATGCCCGGGGTGTTCATCGGCACCATGATCAGCGACTTGTTGATGTGTGGCTTGTCGTCCGAGGTGTTGGCCAGCAGGCAGATGAAATCGGCACTCGGTGAATTGGTGATCCACATTTTGCTGCCATTGATCACGTAATCGTCGCCATCCTTGCGCGCGCTGGTCTTGAGACCCGCGACATCGGAACCGGCACCGACTTCCGAGACGCCGATGCAACCGACCTGCTCGCCGGTAATCGCGGGGCGGAGGAATTCGTCGCGCAATTCATCGGAGCCGAAGCGGGCCAGCGCCGGGGTGCACATGTCGGTCTGCACGCCGATCGACATCGGAATGCCGCCGCAATGAATGGTGCCGAACTCTTCGGCGGCGACAATCGAATAGCTGTAGTCGAGGCCCATGCCGCCGAATTTTTCCGGTTTGGAAATCCCCAGCAGACCAAGGTCGCCGGCCTTGCGGAAAATCTCGTGGATCGGAAAGCGCCCGGCCTTTTCCCATTCATCAACGTGTGGATTGATCTCGTGTTCGACGAATTGGCGGACGGTGCGGCGCAGTGCTTCGTGTTCCGGGGTGAAGATCATTTTTATTGTTCTCCTTGGGATCCGTGGCGGTCAGAAGCGGCTGACGCCGAAGCTGTTGGGTTGCAACGTACGGATGTCGGCTTCGTGGCAGATATCCAGCAGGTAACCGAGCAGGGTGCGCGTATCGCGCGGGTCGATCAGGCCGTCGTCCCACAGGTTGGCGCTGCCGTAGAGTGCGGTGGACTGGCTGTCGAGTTTCTGCGCGGTGACCTGTTCGAGCATGTCGAGCATTTTCGGATCCGGCACCAAGCCTTCCTTGAGCTGTTTGGCCTCGGTGACAATGCGCAGCACCTTGCCGGCCTGTGCGCCGCCCATCACCGCCGTGCGGCTGTTGGGCCAGGCAAAAATGAAGCGTGGATCGAGACCGCGCCCGCACATTGCGTAGTTGCCGGCGCCGTAGGAGCCACCGACGACAATCGTCAGTTTAGGCACTCGGGCATTGGCCACCGCTTGGATCAGTTTCGAGCCGTGTTTGATCACGCCTTGCTGCTCGGACTCGGTGCCGACCATGAACCCGGTGGTGTTGTGGAAGAACAGCAGCGGCGTCTGGCTCTGATCGCACAGTTGAATGAACTGCGCGGCCTTGCTCGCTCCGGCGGGGGTGATCGGGCCGTTGTTGCCGATCAGGCCGCAGGCACGGCCCTGGATTTTCAACTGGCCGCAGATGGTCTGCTGATCGAACTCGCCTTTGAATTCTAGAAACTCCGATTCATCGGCTATCCGCGCAATGATTTCGCGCACGTCGTAGGGCTTCTTCGGGTCGTCGGGAATCAGCCCGAGCAACTCGTCGATCGGGTACAGCGGGTCCTTGTATTGCGGTTCCGGTAACCACGGCAGTTGTTCGTTCCACGGTAGCAGGCGCAGGATCTCGCGCACCAGACGCACGCCATCGGCATCGTTCTCGGCCAGGTATTCGGCGGTGCCGGCAACCTGCGCGTGCATTTCTGCGCCACCCAGCTCTTCATCGGTGGCGACCTCGCCCGTCGCGGCTTTGAGCAGCGGCGGCCCGGCAAGAAACAGCTTGGCCTTGCCGCGCACCACCACCACGTAATCCGACAGTCCCGGTTGATAGGCGCCACCGGCCGTGGCCGAGCCATGCACTACGGTGATCTGCGGCAGCCCCATGGCCGACATTCGCGCCTGATTGGCAAAACTGCGTGCGCCCTCGACGAATATCTCCGCCGCATAATTGAGGTTGGCGCCGCCGCTTTCGGCGAGGGTGATCACCGGCAGTTTGTTCTCTTGGGCGATCTGTTGCAGACGCAGGGATTTCTTCAGGCCGGTGGGGGAAATGGTGCCGCCCTTGATTGCGCTGTTGTTGGCCACCACCATCGCCCGAATGCCGGACACATAACCGATGCCGGCGATCAAGCCACCGCCGGCGGCGCTGCCATCCTTGTCGTCGTGCAGTTTGTAGCCGGCCAGGCTCGCCAGTTCGAGGAACGGTGCACCGGGGTCGAGCAACAGGTTCAGGCGTTCGCGGGGCAGCAGTTGCCCGCGCTTGTCGAATTTGGTCTTGGCTTCGGCAGCCTTGTTCAGCAGGTTCTGTTCCAGTTGCTGGACGTGCTCGATGGCCGTGAGCATCGCCGCGCGGTTGCGGGCGAAGGCTTCGCTGTGCGGATCAAGTTCGGACTGGATCTGCGGCATGACTTACTCCTTGTCCTTGAGGACGTCGGGCAGGTACGCCCGATGGAACCCGTTGAACGACTCGCTGTGGCTCGCCTTGTGCAGCGGCCATGCACGGCTGCCGAGGCTGGCCGCACCATCGATTTTCAAGGTGCTGCCGCTGATGAACGCCGCCGCCGGACTGAGCAAAAAAACAATCGCCGCACTGACTTCCGATTCGGTGCCGATGCGCTTGAGCGGTACGTGTTCGCGCAAGGTCGGGATCACCGCTTTGAACGCGCCCTCATAAGTGTCCATGCCGCTGGACGCGATCCACCCCGGCGCCACCGCATTGACCCGCACCCCGGCGTAACCCCACTCGAATGCGGCGGTCTTGGTGAAGTTGTCCATCCCCGAACGTGCCGCGCCGGAATGGCCCATGCCGGGCATGCCGCCCCACATGTCGGCGAGCATGTTGACGATGCTGCCGCCGTGTTTGCTCATCGACTGGTTGAACACTTCCCGGGCCATCAGGAAGCCGCCGACCAGATTGGTGCGCAGCACGGTTTCAAAGCCTTTCTGATTGATCGAGGCCAGTGGCGACGGGTATTGACCGCCGGCATTGTTGACCAGGCCGTGGATCGGCCCGTGCTCGGCGATCAACTCAGTGACCAGTTGTTTTACCGCGTCTTCGTCACGGATGTCGCAGGCGTGCCAGTGCGCGCGGCCACCGTCTTCGGCGATTTCGGCGGCGACTTTTTGCAGTTTTTCCGGCTTGCGCCCGACCAGCAGCACCCTGGCGCCGAGCGCTGCCAGTTCATGGGCGGTGCAACGGCCGATGCCACTGCCGCCACCGGTGACGATGAGGGTCTGGCCGCTGAACAGATCGGCTTTGAAAATCGATGCGTAAGCCATGAAGCCCAACCTCTAGTCGAGTTGTTCGGCGATGCTCTGCGGCACCGGGATCTGGATTTCCAGCAACTGCTGGGCGAAGGCCTTGCCCTGTGGATCGATGCGCAGACTTGCCACGCCACCGCCACCGAGGGCGTTTTCCAGCAGGAAATTCAGGCTGTGGGTGCCGGGCAGGTACCAGCGTTCGACCCGGCCATGGATCGGGTCGAGCACGTGGCGCATCCAGTCGACGATGACCGCCGGCGTCAGCGCTTCGGCGATCCACGGCAGGTATTCCGGCCGACGCGGCAAGACGCCGATGTTGCTGTGGTTGCCCTTGTCGCCGGAGCGCGCCACCGCCAGTTTGACCAGCGGCACGCTGGCGTCGGCGCGGCCTTGGGGTTTGGGTGGCTGTTCGGGAGTTGGCAGAGCGTGGCTGTCGAGTGGTGTTTGCGCGGGCAGGGCGCAGGGGTATTGCTCACCGGCCATGTCGATTTGCAGGGTGCAGGCGTTTTTGTCGATCAGGAACGAGAACAGGCGGATCAGCGGATAGACCGTCGGCCGTCCGCCGACGATGCCGGTCAGTCCCGGCGCCATGCCGGTCGCGGCCTGGGCAATTTCCCGGGAGAACAGGATCAGCGCCGGTTTCAGTGGATGGCGCACCGCGAGTTTAATCACCACCTCGCGGCTGTCACGGCGCTGACCGTGAGGGCCGTAAGTGGCTTCACTGCCGAGCAGTTCGATGTTGACTTCGCTATAGGGCGGCCAGCCGCGCTGGCTGAACATTTCCGAGGTTTTGTCGATGATCGCCTGGCTCACGCGCCGGGCCTTGTCCACCGCATCGATGCCGGCGATCAGGCAACTGGCGGTGCAGCGAAAGCCGTCCGGGTAAGTAGCGCTGACTTTGTATTTATCGCTGGGTGGCAAGCCTTTGGCACCGTGCACATGCACGGTGTTTTTGCCCTGTTGCTGCAGTTTCACTTGAGTGAAATCGCAGACTACGTCTGGCAACAGATACGCCTGTGGATCACCGATTTCATAGAGCATCTGCTCGCCAACCGTCAGTGGCGTCACTAACCCGCCGGAGCCCTCGGGTTTGCTGACGATGAACTGGCCGTCGGCGCTGACGTCGACGATGGGAAAACCGATGTGTTCGTAATCCGGCACATCGCGCCAGTCGGTAAAATTGCCCCCGGTACATTGTGCGCCGCACTCGATGATGTGCCCGGCCAGCGCCGCCTGAGCGAGTTTGTCGTAGTCGTGCCAGGCCCAGCCGAACTCATGCACCAGCGCCGCGCTGACCACCGCGCTGTCGACCACGCGCCCGGTGATGACGATGTCGGCGCCCAGGCGCAGGGCTTCGACGATGCCCGGCGCGCCGAGGTAGGCGTTGGTCGATACGCACATCGGCGGCAGCGGCGCGCCGTTGAACATTTCGTGGATGCCTTGAGTGGCGAGTTGCTTGAATTGCGGCTGCAGGTCGTCGCCGAGCAGCACGGCGATTTTCAGACTGACACCGGCCTTGTCGCAGGCGGCCTGCAGGGCGGCGGCACAGGCTTTCGGATTGATTCCGCCAGCGTTGCTGATCACGCGAATCTTCTGTTCGACCAGTTGCGGCAGCAGCGGCGCGAGCACTTCGACAAAATCCCCGGCGAACCCGGCTTGTGGGTCCTTCATACGGGCGCCGGCCATGATCGACATCGTGATCTCGGCCAGGTAATCGAACACCAGATAATCCAGGCGCCCGCCTGCCACGAGCTGGGCGGCGGCGGTACTGGTGTCACCCCAGAATGCGCTGGCGCATCCGATGCGAACGGTCGTGGGCATGGTGATCTCCGACTCAGGAACCTGCGACAGAAGTGTCTGGAGGCTACCAAGCAAGCGCTTGGTTTGTAAACAGCTGAAATATCTTCTGCCCAAGCGCTTGCTTGGTTGCCGCCTGCGGCTTAAATTGCGCGCAACCCTGCGTGTTCAGGGGGCAACAGACTGATCGACTGTAGGAGAGAACGGGTGGACGAGCAAAAAGCCCTGAGGGTCATGCGCGAACTGGTCGACCAAGGCCAACTGACAGACCCTGACAGCGCACGCGGCAAACTACTGCAAGTGGCCGCCCACCTGTTCCGCAACAAAGGCTATGAACGCACCACCGTGCGCGATCTGGCCGGGGCGGTGGGGATTCAGTCCGGGAGCATTTTTCATCACTTCAAAAGCAAGGATGAAATCCTTCGTGCGGTGATGGAGGAGACCATCGTCTACAACACTGCGTTGATGCGCGCCGCGCTGGCCGAAGCCGCCAATGTACGCGAGCGGGTGCTGGCGCTGATTCGTTGCGAGTTGCAGTCGATCATGGGCGGCAGCGGCGAAGCAATGGCGGTGCTGGTCTACGAGTGGCGTTCGTTGTCCGAGGAGGGGCAGGCCCGGGTGCTGGCCCTGCGTGATGTCTATGAAGAGATCTGGTTGCAAGTGCTGGGCGAAGCCAAGGAGGCCGGGTTTATCCGTGGCGATGTTTTCATTACCCGACGTTTCCTCACCGGCGCACTGTCCTGGACCACCACCTGGTTCCGTGCCGGCGGCAGCCTGAGCCTTGATCAGTTGGCCGATGAAGCGCTGATTCTGGTGCTCGAAGAGCGCCAGTCCACTTTCTAACAGGCCGGGAAACTGGCTAACTGGGCGAAACCGCCTAGCTTGAATGCATTGATTGCCATTTTTTCGGGGAGTGGGGTGTTTTGAAGTCTTCGCCAATTCGGACGACCGCAGGGCTTTTGCTCGTAGCGCTGGCGGTATTTTGGGTGCTACCCGCACAGGCAGCGCAACTGGTTCGGGTGGGCGCGGCGCATTTTCCGCCTTACACCGTGCGTCCGGAAAGTGGTGCCGACACTGGCCTGCTGCCGCAACTGGTCGAGGCGCTCAATGCACTGCAGGCGGACTATCAGTTCGTACTTGTACCGACTTCGATTCCTCGGCGCTTCGGTGATTTCAAGCAGGGCCGGATCGACATGGCGATCTTCGAGAACCCCGATTGGGGCTGGAAGGAGATTCCTCATACCGACGTCGATATGGGCCTGGAAGATGCCGAGATTTTCGTCGCGCAACGTGAAGACGGTCGCCAGCAGAACTATTTCGCCGACCTCAAGGGCAAACGTCTGGCGCTGTACAGCGGTTATCACTATGAGTTCGCCAACTTCAACGCCGATCCCAAATACCTCGCCGATACCTTCAACGCGACGCTGACCTATTCCCACGACAGCAATCTGCTGATGGTGCTGCGCGGGCGCGCCGATATCGCTCTGGTCACGCGCTCGTACCTGTTCGATTATCTGCTGCGCAACGAGAAAGTGCGTGACGAATTGCTGGTGTCGCAACGCATCGATCAGGTCTACCACCATTACGCCATTCTGCGTCCGACGGCACCGATCACTGGCGAGGCGTTCGGCAAGTTGCTGCAGGGTTTGCGCGACAATGGCCAGATGCTGAAGATCTTCGATCCTTACAAGATTGCCGTGGTGCCGGTGGCTCATCGCTGACCGATTTTCATCCGGGCGGCTAAATTTCTCCTCTCGGCTCACGTCCCATCGTTGAACTGTCGACGATTATCGTGAGCCCGACCCATGTCCAATCTGAATGACCTGACTGCCCTGGCCCTGCCTTCGGGCAGCCAACTGGTAGCCGATGCCACTGAAAGCCGTCTGAGCCTGAGCCTGGACGGGCAACCGCTGATTCGCCTGCGCCTCGATCGCCTGGGCAAAGGCCCTATCCAGCTCGACGAGCGTTACGCACTGCCCGTGGGGCAGGCGCTGTGGGCGGCCTGTTACTGGTTGTTCGCACGCGATCCGGACTGTCAGCAACTGCTCTGGCAACTCGATCAACCACCCACTGAAGCGTTGCTCAGCGGTTTGCTGGTCAGCACCGAAGTGGCTGGTGAATACCGTTGCGAACGCACCCTGTTCTGGCAGTTGCCGCAACCCTGGCTGGGCACGTCGCTGACCGGCAGCTACCCGCAACAAATGGTGATCAGTCACGGCAAGCGCCATCCGCTGCGCCCGGCGAAGCCGCGCGGTGAGGTCTATCGGCGTTTCGATGCGCGTCTCGGTGCGTGGATTTCCCTGCGTACGCTGGAGATCGAGCAGGATCTGGCGCGTTTCAATCGCTGGCAGAACAGCCCGCGAGTCGCCAGTTTCTGGCAGGAGGAGGGCAGCCTCGACCAGCATCGCGAATACCTGAGCAAGCTCGACGCCGATCCGCACACCCTGACGCTGATCGGCTGTTTCGACGATCAACCGTTTGCCTATTTCGAGGCCTACTGGGCCAAGGAAGACCGTATCGCGCCGTTCTACGACGCCGACAATTACGACCGTGGCATTCACATGCTGGTGGGAGAGGAAAACCACCGTGGCCCGCACAAGGTCGCGAGCTGGTTGTCGGCGCTGGTGCACTACCTGTTTCTGGATGATCCGCGGACCCAGCACGTGGTCGCCGAACCGCGTGCCGATAACGCGAAGATGATCGGCCACATGCACAACCAGTGCTTCCACTGCGAGAAGGAGTTCGACTTTCCGCACAAGCGCGCGGCCTTGATGATTCTGGGGCGTGAGCGGTTTTTTGATCGGTGCAAGCTGGCGTAAAAGCAAAAGATCGCAGCCTTCGGCAGCTCCTACATGAAAGGTATTCCTCTGTAGGAACTGCTGAAGGCTGCGATCTTTTTCTGCGATGAACCGGGCTTAGCGCCGACCCATCGAGGCCGCATCCCCACGGCTGCCCGACACCTTGCGGCAGTGCACCAGTGCATCGCGAATCATGAAGTTGACCAGGGTCGGCGAGACGCCGAGTTCCTTGGCGATGTCCTTTTGCGGCACGCCGTGCAGGCGGTACATCTCGAAGGCGTAACGGGTGCGGCTGGGCAGTTCGGTCAGCGCGTCGGCGATGTGCTCCAGGGTCGAGAAATTGATGTGCGAGGTTTCCGGCGAAGCGCCCTGAATGACCACGTTCAACCCTTCCTCTTCGGGGCCCGAGTACTTTTGTTCCAGCGCCTGTTTGCGGTAGTGATCGATGGCGAGGTTGCGCACGATCTGGAACAGGTAACTCAATTGCGCCTTGATCGACGAGGTGATCGGCGGCGCCGATTGCAAGCGGAAGAACGCATCCTGCACAACGTCTTCGGCGCGCGAACGGCAGCCGGTAATGCGCGCTGCGATCTTCACCAGAATCAGTCGATTGTCGACGAAGGCCTGAAGTAGCGGTGAATCGCACCTGCTTGTGGATACTTGTTCCGTCATGGAAATCACCTTGCTGCCAATAGGTTAGTGGGACGCCGGGGGACGAGGCCGTCCTACACATCGAGCGACAAATTATGTTGAATGATAATGATTGTCAATTGAGAAAGAGAACTAATGCTCCGTAAAGGTGCGAATCGAGAACTGCGACACACCGCCACACCCCGGCCCCCGTTGGCGATCCTGCCCGCTGACTAATTATTTGCAGACGCCATCCGTTCTCATTGGTGAATGGCTTCGGGGGTACAGCCCCGGCCAGACAGCATTCCCCAAGCCTTGCGCGGTCGGCACAGACCACGCCCTGCACGCCCACGACTGGCGTGACGCAGCAACCCGATTCCACTAGCAAGCCGAATTCAGGCAGGAAACCTCATGACCGACGCGTTCGAACTCCCCAGCACTCTGGTCCAAGCCCTCCAGCGCCGTGCGGCACACACGCCGGAGCGCCTGGCCCTGCGCTTTCTCGCCGAAACCGAGGAGCAGGGCGTGGTGCTCAGTTACCGCGAACTGGATCAACGCGCGCGCACCATTGCTGCCGCATTGCAGGCCCAGGCTGAGTTCGGTGATCGCGCGGTGCTGCTGTTCCCCAGCGGCGCGGATTACGTCGCGGCGTTTTTCGGTTGCCTGTACGCCGGGGTGATCGCGGTGCCGGCTTATCCGCCGGAGTCCGCCCGTCGTCATCATCAGGAACGCCTGCTGTCGATCATTGCCGATGCCGAACCGCGTTTGCTGCTGACCAGCGCCGACCTGCGCGATGCCTTGCAACACATCGAAGGGGCGCCGCCGTTGCTGTGCGTCGATACGCTTGACAACACGCTGGCCGAGAACTGGATTGAGCCGACCCTGCCGCAGGACCACATCGCCTTCCTGCAATACACCTCCGGCTCCACCGCGTTGCCCAAAGGCGTGCAGGTCAGCCACGGCAATCTGGTGGCCAACGAGCTGCTGATTCGCCACGGTTTCGGCATCGACGTGAACCCCGACGACGTGATCGTCAGCTGGCTGCCGCTGTACCACGACATGGGCCTGATCGGCGGATTACTGCAGCCGATTTTCAGCGGCGTGCCGTGCATCCTGATGTCGCCGGCGTACTTCCTCGGTCGTCCGTTGCGCTGGCTTGAAGCGATCAGCCAATATGGCGGCACCATCAGCGGCGGGCCGGATTTCGCCTATCGTTTGTGCAGCGAGCGGGTCAGCGAATCGGCACTGGAACGACTCGACCTGAGCCGCTGGCGCGTGGCCTATTCCGGTTCCGAACCGATCCGTCTCGACACCCTCGAGCGCTTCGCCGAGAAGTTCACCCCGTGCGGCTTCAGCGAAGACAGCTTCATGGCGTCGTATGGTTTGGCCGAAGCGACCCTGTTCGTTGCCGGCACACCGCGTGGCACCGGTATTCCTGCTTTACGCGTGGACGATCAAGCGCTGGCGCAAAATCGTGCCGAGCCGGGCGACGGCAGCGCGATCATGAGTTGTGGCATCAGCCAGCCTGATCACGCGGTGCTGATTGCCGACCCGGTCACGCTCAAAGAACGAGCTGACAACTTTGTCGGTGAAGTCTGGGCCGCCGGGCCGAGCATCGCTCACGGCTACTGGCGCAACCCCGAGGCCAGCGCCAGGACCTTCGTCCAGCACGCCGGTCGCACCTGGCTGCGCACTGGCGATCTGGGCTTCATCCGCGACGGTGAACTGTTCATCACCGGGCGCCTGAAAGACATGCTGATCGTGCGCGGTCACAACCTTTATCCGCAAGACATCGAGCAAACCGTCGAGCGTGAAGTGGAAGTGGTGCGCAAAGGTCGCGTCGCGGCATTCGCGGTCACTCAGGGCGGTGAAGAAGGCATTGGCATCGCGGCGGAAATCAGCCGCAGCGTGCAAAAAATCCTGCCGCCCGAAGCGCTGATCAAAGCCATTCGCCAAGCGGTGGCCGAGGCCTGTCAGGAAGCGCCGAGCGTGGTGGTGCTGCTCAACCCGGGCGCGCTGCCGAAGACGTCCAGCGGCAAGCTGCAACGCTCGGCGTGCCGCACGCGTCTGGCCGATGGCAGCCTCGACAGCTACGCGAGGTTCCCGCCGGCCAGCGCTGAAACCCGCGAGTCGACCGCGTCCACCTCCGAGCTGGAAGCCTTGATCGGCAAGCTCTGGGCCGAGCAACTCAATCTCAAACAGGTCAACGCCGACGACCACTTTTTCCTGCTCGGCGGCAACTCGATTGCAGCAACTCAAGTGATCGCCAAGGTGCGCGAAGAACTGGGCCTGGAGCTGAACCTGCGTCTGCTGTTCGAGGCGCCGACCCTGTCCGCGTTCGCCGCTGCCGTGGCGCAACAGCAACAGGATGGCGGCAGTGCTCAAGGCGCAATCACCCCGTTGTCGCGCAACGAAGCACTGCCGCAATCGCTGGCGCAAAACCGTCTGTGGATCACCTGGCAACTCGATCCGCACAGCAGCGCCTACAACATTCCCGGCGCCCTGCGTCTGCGTGGCGAGCTGGACGAAGAGGCGTTGCGCGCCAGCTTCCAGCAATTGATCGAACGCCACGAATCGCTGCGCACGCGCTTTTTCGAACGTGACGGTGTGGCGCTGCAACAGGTCGAGGCGGCGCCTGAATTCAATCTGCAACTGATTGACCTCAGCGACTTGCCAGTGCACGAGCGTGAAGCCCGCGCGCAACAGATCCGCGAAGACGAAGCGCGCACTCAGTTCGATCTGGAAAAAGGCCCGCTGCTGTGGGTGACGCTGGTGCGCCTCGACGACGAAGATCACCAGTTGCTGGTGACGCTGCACCACATCATCGCCGACGGCTGGTCGCTGAACGTGCTGATCGATGAATTCTCGCGCCTGTACGCTGCGGCATCTCAAGGCCAGCGCGCCGAACTTGCGCCGCTGCCCACCCAATACGCCGACTACGGCAGCTGGCAGCGCCAATGGCTGGCGCAAGGCGAGGGCGAGCGGCAACTGGCGTACTGGAAAGCCCAACTGGGCAACGACCATCCGGTGCTGGAACTGGCCACCGATCACCCGCGCTCGGCCAGACAATTGCACAGCGCCGCGCGCCACAGCGTGCGCCTCGGTGTTAGCCTCAGCGATGCGATCAAGCAGACCGCGCAGGCGCATCAATCGACGCCATTCATGCTGTTGCTCTCGGCGTTCCAGAGCCTGCTGCATCGCTACAGCGGTCAACACGATATCCGCATCGGCATCCCCAATGCCAACCGCCCGCGCCTGGAAACCCAAGGCCTGATCGGCTTCTTCATCAACACCCAGGTACTGCGTGCCGAGGTTGATTCGCGGCAGTCGTTTATCGAGTTGCTGGCGCAGACCCGCGAGGCTGCGCTGGGGGCTCAGGCCCATCAGGATCTGCCGTTCGAACAACTGCTCGAAGCGTTCCCGCAGGCTCGCGAACAGGGACTGTTTCAGGTCATGTTCAACCACCAGCAACGCGACCTGAGTGCGCTCAAGCGTCTGCCGGGTCTGCTCGCCGAAGAGCTGCCGTGGCACAGCCGCGAAGCCAAGTTCGACCTGCAACTGCACAGCGAAGAAGATCGCAACGGACGCCTGACCTTGTCCTTCGACTACGCCGATGAACTGTTCGACGCGGCGACCATCGAGCGTCTGGCCGAACACTTCAGCAATCTACTGCGCGCCGTCTGCGAGCAACCGCAGCAGGCGATCGGCGACCTGTCATTGCTGACTCCGAGCGAGCAGGAACAGCAACAAGCGTGGAGCGTCGCCCCGTGTGCCCCGGCGCAACAATGGCTGCCGGAGCTGCTCAGCGAACAGGCGCGGCAGACCCCGGAACGCACTGCTTTGGTGTGGGACGGTGGCAGTCTCGATTTCGCCGAATTGCACGCCCGGGCCAACCGTCTCGCGCACTACCTGCGCGACAAAGGTGTGGGCCCGGATGTGTGCGTGGCAATCGCTGCCGAGCGTTCGCCGCAACTGCTGATCGGCCTGCTGGCGATCATCAAGGCCGGTGGCGCTTACGTGCCGCTGGATCCGGATTATCCGGCCGAACGTCTGGCCTATATGCTCAGCGACAGCGGCGTCGAACTGCTGCTGACCCAGACTGCTTTGCTCGAGCGTATACCGGCCAGTGACGGTGTCAGCGTGATCGCCATGGACGCGTTGCACCTGGAAAACTGGCCGAGCCAGGCGCCCGGTCTGCACCTGCACGGCGACAACCTCGCCTATGTGATTTACACCTCCGGCTCCACCGGCCAGCCGAAAGGCGTGGGCAACACTCACGCGGCGCTGGCCGAACGTCTGCAATGGATGCAGAACACCTATCGCCTGAACGACAGCGACGTGCTGATGCAAAAGGCGCCGATCAGTTTCGACGTGTCGGTGTGGGAATGCTTCTGGCCGCTGATCACTGGTGCGCGCCTGCTGATCGCCGCCCCCGGTGAACACCGCGATCCGCATCGCATCGCGCAGCTTGTTCAAGAATATGGCGTGACCACGCTGCACTTCGTACCGCCGCTGCTTTCGATGTTCATCGACGAGCCGCTGAGCGCCGAATGCACCAGCCTGCGTCGGGTATTCTCCGGCGGTGAAGCGTTGCCGGCGGAACTGCGCAACCGCGTACTGGCGCAACTGCCGGCGGTGCAATTGCACAACCGTTATGGCCCGACCGAAACCGCGATCAACGTCACCCATTGGCACTGCACCAGTGCCGATGGCGAACGCTCGCCGATTGGCCGGCCGCTGGGCAACGTGACCTGTCGCGTGCTCGACGCCGAGCTCAATCCTGTGCCAGCCGGCGTGCCGGGTGAACTGTGCATCAGCGGCATCGGTCTGGCCCGTGGTTACCTCGGTCGTCCGGCGCTGACGGCCGAGCGCTTTGTGATCGATCCACTGGGCGAGCAGGGCGCACGTCTGTATCGCACCGGTGACCGTGCACGCTGGACTGCTGATGGCGTGATCGAATACCTCGGCCGTCTCGATCAGCAGGTCAAACTGCGTGGTTTCCGCGTCGAGCCGGAAGAAATCGAAGCGCGCCTGCTGGCTCAAAACGGCGTCGCCCAGGCCGTGGTGCTGGTGCGCGAAACCGTGGCCGGCGCGCAACTGATAGGCTACTTCACCGCTGTCGATGCGAGCGAAGATCAGCACGTGCAGATCGCCCGCCTGAAAACCGCGCTGGCCGCCGAACTACCGGAATACATGGTCCCGGCGCAACTGCTGCGTCTGGACGCAATGCCCCTGAGCCCGAGCGGCAAGCTCGACCGTCGCGCCTTGCCTGAGCCGCAGTGGCAAGTGCGTGAACACGTCGAACCGGTCACTGAGCTGGAGCAACAGATCGCCGCGATCTGGCGTGAAGTGCTGGGTCTTCCACGGATCGGTCTGCGCGACGATTTCTTCGCCCTCGGCGGGCACTCGTTGCTGGCCACACAAATCATCTCGCGCAGCCGTCAGGCCTGTGACGTCGAGTTGCCGCTGCGCGCCTTGTTCGAACACAGCGAACTCGGTGATTTCGCCGAACAGATCCGCCTGATCCAGGCCAGCGGCCAGACCAACCAACAGCCGCCGATTGCCAAAGTCGACCGCCGCCAAGCGGTGCCGCTGTCCTATTCGCAACAACGCATGTGGTTCCTCTGGCAGATGGAGCCGGACAGCCCGGCGTACAACGTCGGCGGCATGGCGCGCCTGCGCGGCGTGTTGCACGTCGAGCATTTCGAGGCGGCGTTGCAGGCGTTGATCCTGCGCCACGAAACCCTGCGCACCACGTTCCCGAGTGTCGATGGCGTGGCCCGTCAGCAGGTGCATGCCGAGACCGGCGTGCGCATGGGCTGGCAGGATTTCTCGAAATTGCCGGCTGACCAGCGCGAACAGAAAGTCCAGCAATTGGCCGACGAAGAAGCGCATCTGCCGTTCGACCTGGAAAGCGGCCCGCTGCTGCGCGCCTGCCTGGTCAAGACCGCCGAGCACGAGCATTACTTTGTCCTGACCCTGCACCACATCGTCACTGAAGGCTGGGCGATGGACATTTTTGCCCGCGAACTCAGCGCGCTGTACGAAGCGTTCGTCGATGAGCGCGATTCGCCGCTTGAACCGTTGCCGGTGCAATACCTCGATTACAGCGTGTGGCAGCGCAACTGGCTGGAGTCCGGTGAGCGTCAGCGCCAGCTCGACTACTGGACCGCGCAACTCGGTCGCGAACATCCGCTCCTCGAACTGCCGGGAGACCGTCCGCGTCCGCCGGTGCAAAGCCATCAGGGCGAGTTGTTCCGTTTTGATCTCAGTGATGACCTCGCCGCCCGCGTCCGTGCGTTCAATGCGCAAAACGGTCTGACCCTGTTCATGACCATGACCGCTGCGCTCGCCACCTTGCTCTACCGCTACAGCGGCCAGACCGACCTGCGCATCGGTGCGCCGGTGGCCAACCGGATCCGCCCGGAAAGCGAAGGGCTGATCGGCGCATTCCTCAACACCCAGGTGCTGCGTTGCCAGCTCGACGGGCAGATGTCGGTGGGTGAGTTGTTCGAGCAAGTGCGCCACACCGTGATCGAAGGCCAGTCGCATCAGGACCTGCCGTTCGATCATCTGGTCGAAGCGCTGCAACCGCCACGCAGTGCGGCGTACAACCCGCTGTTCCAGGTGATGTGCAACGTGCAGCGCTGGGAGTTCCAGCAGAGCCGGATGCTCGCCGGGATGACTGTCGAGTACCTGGCCAACGATGCGCGGGCGACCAAGTTCGACCTCAACCTGGAGGTCACCGACCTTGATCATCGCCTCGGTTGCTGCCTGACCTACAGCACCGACCTGTTCGACGAACCGACCATCGCGCGCATGGCGCGGCATTGGCGCAATCTGCTGGAAGCGTTGATCGCCGATCCGCAACAGCGTCTGAGCCAGTTGCCGCTGCTCGACCCGGCTGAGCAGCAACACCTGCTCGACAGCCTCGGTGTCGAACCGGGCGAACGGCGTCTCGATCAATGCATCCATCACCTGTTCGCCGAGCAGGCGCTGGCGCGCAAAGACGCGCCGGCGCTGACGTTCGCCGGGCAGACGTTGAGCTACGCCGAACTCGATGCCCGCGCCAATCGTCTGGCCTGGGCCCTGCGCGAGCGTGGGGTCGGTCCGCAGGTGCGGGTCGGTCTGGCGCTGGAGCGCTCGCTGGAAATGGTCGTCGGCCTGCTGGCGATTCTCAAGGCCGGTGGCGCTTATGTGCCGCTGGACCCGGAATACCCGCTCGACCGTCTGCGCTACATGATCGAGGACAGCCGCATCGGTCTGCTGCTCAGCGACCGGGCGATGTTCAACGCCCTTGGCGATTTGCCGTCGAGCGTGGCGCGCTGGTGCCTGGAGGATGACAGCGCGGCGCTGGCGGATTACCCGGCCAGCGAGCTGCCATTCATCAGCCTGCCGCAGCATCAGGCTTATCTGATTTACACCTCGGGTTCGACCGGCCAGCCGAAAGGCGTGGTGGTGTCGCACGGTGAAATCGCCATGCATTGCCAGGCGGTGATCGAGCGTTTCGGCATGCGTCCGGACGACTGCGAACTGCACTTCTATTCGATCAACTTCGACGCCGCCACTGAGCGCTTGCTGGTGCCGTTGCTCAGTGGCGCGCAGGTGGTGTTGCGGGCGCAAGGGCAGTGGGATGCGGAAGAAATCTGCGGGTTGATCCGCACCCACCGGATCAATGTGCTCGGCTGCACCCCGAGCTACGGCAGTCAGCTGGCGCAGTTCCTCGCCACGCAGAAGGAAATTCTGCCGGTGCGGATGATCATCACCGGCGGCGAGGCGCTGACCGGCGAACACCTGCAACGGATTCGCGCTGCGTTCAAGCCGAGCCTGTTCTTCAACGCCTATGGCCCGACCGAAACGGTGGTCATGCCACTCGCCAGTCTGGCACCGGAAGTGCTGGAAGAGGGCGCCGGCAGCGTGCCGATCGGCAGCGTGATCGGTGATCGCGTGGCGTACATTCTCGACGCCGATCTGGCGTTGGTCCCGCAAGGCGCGACCGGTGAATTGTTGGTCGGCGGTGCCGGTTTGGCCCAGGGGTATCACGACCGTCCGGGCATCAGTGCCGAGCGTTTCGTGGCTGATCCGTTTGCCGCCGATGGCGGGCGTATGTACCGCACCGGCGACCTGGTGCGCCAGCGTGCCGACGGGCTGGTGGAATATCTGGGGCGGATCGACCATCAGGTGAAAATCCGTGGTTTCCGCATCGAGCTGGGCGAG
Organism: Pseudomonas sp. Y5-11; assembly: GCF_022368695.1. Taxonomy (NCBI): domain Bacteria; kingdom Pseudomonadati; phylum Pseudomonadota; class Gammaproteobacteria; order Pseudomonadales; family Pseudomonadaceae; genus Pseudomonas; species Pseudomonas sp. Y5-11. The sequence continues at coordinate 5,051,583 of NZ_CP058974.1, read as the reverse complement.
ATCGAAACCCGGCTGCTCGATCACGCTTCGATCCGCGAAGCGGTAGTGCTGGCGCTGGATGCGCCGAGCGGCAAGCAACTGGTGGGCTACCTCGTCACCGATGTCGCCGAACAAAGCGAAACCCACCAGGCCGAGTTGCGCGAAGCACTGAAGTCACACCTCAAGGCGCAACTGCCGGATTACATGGTGCCGACGCACCTGATCCTGCTGGCGAGCATGCCGCTGACCGCCAATGGCAAACTCGACCGTCGCGCCTTGCCGGCGCCGGATCCGGAGTTGAATCGTCAGCACTATGTCGCCCCGAGCAATGAGCTGGAGCAAACCCTGGTACAGATCTGGTGCGAGGTGCTCAACGTCGAGCAGGTCGGTCTCAACGACAACTTCTTCGAACTCGGTGGCGACTCGATCCTGTCGATTCAAGTGGTCAGCCGGGCGCGCCAGCAAGGCATTCATTTCAGCCCGCGGGATCTGTTCCAGCATCAGACGGTGCAGACCCTGGCCGCCGTCGCCAGCCGCAGCGAGCAAGTCACTGCCGAGCAGGGACTGGTGCTCGGTGAGTCGGCCATGACGCCGATTCAGCACTGGTTCTTCGACACTGAAATTCCTGAGCGTCAGCACTGGAACCAGGCGCTGCTGCTGGAGCCGAGCGTGGCACTGGAACCGCATCGTCTGGAACAGGCGCTGCTGGCGGTGATCGAGCAGCACGACGCCCTGCGTCTGCGTTTCACCCAGGTCAACGATCAATGGCAGGCCACGCATCAACCGGTGTCCGACGCCGAGGTGTTGTGGCAGGTGCGGGTGGCGGCGATGGACAAGTGCGCAGCCTTGTTTGCCGATGCCCAGCGCAGTCTCGATCTGCAAAATGGCCCGCTGCTGCGCGCCTTGCTGGTGGACGGGCCCGAAGGTCAGCAACGCCTGTTCATTGCGATTCATCACCTGGTGGTCGACGGTGTCTCGTGGCGCGTGCTGCTTGACGACCTGCAAACCGTGTATCGCCAGCTCGACGCCGAACAGTCAGTACAACTGCCGGCGAAAACCAGTGCCTTCAAGGATTGGGCCGCACGTTTGCAGGCCTATGCCGGCAGCGAATCGTTGCGTGAAGAATTGAACTGGTGGCAAACCCAACTGGCCGGCCTGAACGCCGAGCTGCCGTGCGAAAACCCGCAGGGCGGACAGCAGAATCATCACGCGCAAACCGTCAGCGTACGCCTGGATGCCGAGCGTACCCGACAATTGCTGCAGCAGACGCCGCGCGCCTACCGCACGCAAGTCAACGATCTGCTGCTGACCGCGCTGGCCCGCGTGCTGTGCCGCTGGAGCGGGCAGCCGTCGGCATTGATTCAACTGGAAGGCCACGGCCGCGAAACCCTGTTTGACGAGATCGACCTGACCCGCACCGTCGGTTGGTTCACCAGCGCCTATCCAGTGCGCCTGACTCCGCACAACATCGAAGAAGCGGCCGGGCAGGGCGCTTCGATCAAGGCGATCAAGGAGCAACTGCGCGCGGTGCCGCACAAAGGCCTCGGTTATGGCGTGCTGCGTTATCTGGCCGATGACCTCAGCCAGCGCAGTATGGCGGCGCTGCCGAACGCACGGGTAACCTTCAACTACCTCGGCCAGTTCGACCAGAGTTTCGCCAGCGATGCGCTGTTCCGTCCGCTGGATGAGCCGGTCGGTGCAGCCCACGATCCGCAGGCGCCGCTGCCCAACGAGCTGAGCATCGACAGTCAGGTGTATGGCGGTGAACTGTTGCTGCGCTGGACCTTCAGTGCCGAGCGTTATGACGCGCAGACCATCAATGACCTGGCCGACGCTTACCTCGGCGAGCTGCAAAGCCTGATCGAACATTGCCTGCAGGAGGAGGCCGGCGGCCTGACACCGTCGGACTTCCCGCTGGCGAAACTGACCCAGGCGCAACTCGATGCCCTGCCGGTGCCAGCGGCGCACATCGAAGATGTCTACCCGCTGACGCCGATGCAGGAAGGCATGTTGCTGCACACCTTGCTCGAACCGGGTACCGGTCTGTACTACATGCAGGATCGCTACCGCATCAACAGTGAGCTTGATTCCGAGCGTTTCGCCCAGGCCTGGCAAGCGGTGGTCGCTCGTCACGAAGCGCTGCGTGCTTCGTTCTGCTGGAACGTCGGCGAGGACATGTTGCAAGTGATCCACACCCCGGGGCGCACGCCGATCGAGTACCTGGACTGGTGTGACATTGCCGAGGACGAGCAAGAACCGAAGCTGCAAGCGCTGCTCAAAAGCGAGCGCGAGGCCGGGTTCGATCTGCTCAATCAGGCACCGTTCCACCTGCGCCTGATCAAGGTTGGCGCGGCGCGCTACTGGTTCATGATGAGCAACCACCACATCCTGATCGATGCCTGGTGCCGTTCGCTGCTGATGAACGATTTCTTCGAGATCTACACCGCCCTCGGTGAAGGTCGTGAAGCGCAGTTGTCGCTGCCGCCGCGTTACCGCGACTACATCGGCTGGCTGCAACGCCAGAGCCTGGCCGAGGCACGTCAGTGGTGGCAGCAGAACCTGCAAGGTTTCGAACGCACCACGCCGATCCCGAGCGACCGGCCTTTCCTGCGCGAACACGCAGGCGAAAGCGGCGGCATGATTGTTGGTGACTGCTATACCCGTCTCAACGTTGAAGATGGCGTCCGTCTGCGCGAGCTGGCCCAGACCTATCAACTGACCATCAACACCTTCGCCCAGGCGGCATGGGCCTTGGTGCTGCGCCGCCTGAGCGGTGATCGCGACGTGCTGTTCGGCGTGACCGTGGCCGGGCGCCCGGTGGAGTTGCCGGAGATGCAACGCACCGTCGGCCTGTTCATCAACAGCATTGCGCTGCGAGTGCAGATCCCGGCGGACGATCAACGCGCCAGTGTGCGTCAGTGGTTGAGCGGACTGCTCGACAGCAACATGCAGCTGCGCGAGTACGAATACCTGCCGCTGGTGAACATTCAGGAACAGAGCGAACTGCCGAAAGGCCAGCCGCTGTTCGACAGCCTGTTCGTGTTCGAGAACGCCCCGGTGGAAGTCTCGGTGCTGGACCGTGCACAGAGCCTCAACGCGACGTCGGACTCCGGTCGGACCCACACCAACTTCCCGCTGACGGCGGTGTGCTACCCGGGCGATGACCTCGGTCTGCACCTGTCTTACGACCAGCGTTACTTCGACGAGTCGACCATCGAACGCATGCTCGGCGAGTTCAAGCGTCTGTTGCTGGCACTGGTCGATGGTTTCCATGGCGACATGGCCGAACTGCCGCTGCTGGGTGCCGAGGAACAGGACTTCCTGCTGCACGGCTGCAATCAGAGCGCGCACGACTATCCGCTGGAGCACAGCTACGTGGCGCTGTTCGAAGCGCAGGTCGCGCAACATCCGCAACGCATTGCCGCCAGTTGCCTCGATCAGCAACTGAGCTATGCCGAGCTGAACCAGAACGCCAACCGCCTCGGCCATGCACTGGTCGCGGCCGGGGTGCAGATGGATCAACCGGTGGCGCTGCTGGGCGAGCGCAATCTGGATCTGCTGGGGATGATCATCGGCAGCTTCAAGGCCGGTGCCGGTTACCTGCCGCTGGATCCGGGCCTGCCGAGCCAGCGTCTGCAACGCATCATCGAACTGAGCCGCACGCCCGTGCTGGTGTGCAGCGAAGCCTGCCGCGAACAGGCGCAGACCTTGCTCGATGAATTCAGCTGCGCCAATCGACCACGGCTGTTGGTCTGGGAAGACGTGCAGGCGCTGGCGACATCACTGCACAACCCGGGGATCTACAGTGGCCCGGATAACCTGGCCTACGTGATCTACACCTCGGGTTCGACCGGGTTGCCAAAAGGCGTGATGGTCGAGCAGCGCGGCATGCTCAACAATCAACTGAGCAAGGTGCCGTACCTGCAACTGACGGACGCCGACGTGATCGCGCAGACCGCCTCGCAAAGCTTCGACATTTCGGTCTGGCAGTTCCTCGCTGCGCCGTTGTTTGGCGCGCGGGTGGACATCGTGCCGAACAGCATCGCCCACGATCCGCAGGGTCTGCTGGTGCATGTGCAGACGCAGGGCATTACCGTGCTGGAGAGCGTTCCTTCGCTGATTCAGGGCATGCTCGCCTCCGATCGCCTGAGCCTCGACGGCCTGCGCTGGATGCTGCCGACCGGTGAAGCGATGCCGCCGGAACTGGCGCATCAGTGGCTGCTGCGTTATCCGGACATCGGTCTGGTCAATGCTTACGGCCCGGCGGAATGCTCCGATGACGTGGCGTTCTTCCGCGTCGACCTGGCCTCGACTCGCGGCAGCTATTTGCCGATCGGTACGCCGACCGACAACAACTTGCTGTACCTGGTCGATGGCGCGCTGGAACTGGTGCCGCTGGGCGCGGTGGGTGAGTTGTGCGTGGCCGGGACCGGTGTCGGTCGCGGTTATGTCAGCGATCCGCTGCGCACCGCGCCGGTGTTTGTGCCGAACCCGTTCGGCGCGCCGGGCGAACGTCTGTATCGCACTGGTGACCTCGCGCGGCGGCGCAGTGACGGGGTGCTGGAGTACGTCGGCCGGGTTGACCATCAGGTGAAGATTCGCGGTTACCGCATCGAACTGGGCGAGATCGAGGCGCGGCTGCACGAACAACCGGAAGTCCGCGATGCAGCGGTCGGCGTGCAGGAGGGGCCGAACGGCAAGCACCTGGTGGGTTATCTGGTGGCGGCTGATAGCGCGCTGAATTCGGGCGAACGTCTGGAGCGGATCAAGCAGCGCCTGCGCAGCGAATTGCCGGAGTACATGGTGCCGCTGCACTGGTTGTGGCTAGATCAGCTGCCGCACAACGCCAACGGCAAACTCGACCGCAAGGCCTTGCCGGCGCTGGAGATCGGCCAGTTGCAAAGCCAGCATTACCTGTCCCCGCGCAACGAGCTGGAGCAGACCTTGGCCAATATCTGGGGCGAAGTGCTCAAGGTCGACAAGGTCGGGGTGCGCGACAACTTCTTCGAGCTGGGCGGTCATTCATTGCTGGCCACACAGATCGCCTCGCGTGTGCAGAAAACCCTGCAACGCGATGTGCCGCTGCGGGCGATGTTCGAGTGCAGCACGGTGCAGGCGTTGGCCGAGTACATCGAGGGTCTGGCGGCCGGTGACATGACCGAGGACAAGGTGGATCGCTTGAATGATCTGATGGCGGAGCTGGAAGGCTTGTAAATCTTCAGCGCCTGTTCCGGCCCCATCGCTGGCAAGCCAGCTCCCACAAGTTTCATGGTGAACACATGATTTGTGTACACATTCGATCACTGTGGGAGCTGGCTTGCCAGCGATGGCGTCAGTGCATTCAACACCGATAAACCGGCATATTCACGTACATATCCAGGGTTGACGATCAACAACCGGCAGCTCAGTCTGCCGGTTCTCTTTTTCATCGCGGGGGTGGTCGATGCCTTTCTTCACGGTTGACGGACAAGCGCTGCACTACATTGATCAAGGCACCGGCCCGGCCGTGTTGCTGGCGGGCAGTTATCTGTGGGACACGGCCATGTGGGCGCCGCAGATCGCTGCACTGTCACCGCACTACCGGGTGATTGCGCTGGATTTGTGGGGCCACGGTAAGTCCGGGCGTTTACCTTCAGGCACCACGTCGCTGGATGACATCGCGCGGCAAATCGAGGCCTTGCTCGATCACCTGGGTATCGACCGGGTCACGTTGATCGGACTGTCTGTCGGCGGTATGTGGGGCGTACGTCTGGCCTTGTCGGCACCGCAGCGGCTCAATGGCCTGGTGCTGATGGATACGTACGTGGGCGTGGAGCCGGAACCCACCCGCCAGTACTACTTTTCGCTGTTCAAGCAGATCGAGGACAGCGGCGAGATCTCCGAACCATTGCTCGACATCGTGGTACCGATCTTCTTCCGCCCGGGCATTGATCCGCAGTCGGCGCTGTATCAGGACTTCCGCGCGAAACTGGCGGCGTACACTGCGGACCGCCTGCGCGAAAGCATCGTGCCCATGGGGCGTATCACCTTCAGTCGGGATGACCTGCTACCGCGTCTGGGCGAATTGAATGCCGCGACCACGCTGGTGCTGTGCGGCGATCAGGACAAACCGCGACCGCCGTCAGAGGCCAAGGAGATGGCGCAGCTGATTGGTTGCCCGTGTGTGCTGGTGCCGGAGGCGGGGCATATCTCCAGTCTGGAGAATCCCGAATTTGTCACCGAGGCGTTGCTCGGCTTTTTGGCTGAGCGTCATTGAAAATGATCGCAGCCTGCGGCAGCTCCTACAGAAAACGCGTTCCCATGTAGGAGCTGCCGCAGGCTGCGATCTTTTGATCTGGCTTATTTCGGTCCGAGAATCTTCGCCAACTTGTCCGGCGAAGGCGCGCCTTGCTGCTGTTGCAGCTCACCCTTGTCATCCATATAGAAAATCGCCGGCGTCGCCTGCAGTTCCAGGTCTTCCATCAACTGCATGTTGGCCGCCAGTTTGGTCTGCACCGCTTTTGGAATGTCTTTCAAAGGCTTGAGGGTGCTGGCCTTGCCGGCTTTCTCATGGTCTTCCAGGGCTTTGGCCGGATCTTTCGCAGCCAGCAGGGCGGCGGATTTGGCCGGGCTGTCTTCGCGGATGATCCCGACCATGATATGCCGCAGCTGCACCTTGCCGGCCTTGACCCATGGCCGCGCCTGTTCCCAGAACATGTTGCAGTACGGGCAGTTCGGATCGCTGAACAGGTACACGGTACGCGGCGCATCCTTGTTGCCGTCCTGAATCCAGTTGCTGGCTTCGAACTTGCCCCAGATTTCCTTGGCCATCGGCGCGTAGACCAGTTTTTGCAGCGGTTCGCTGCTCAAGTCCTTGCCGTCGGCGTCGTACAGATTGCCGAGCAACACATGCTGGCCGTCCGGCGTCAGGTACAGCGCCATGCCACGGTTCTGGTACTGCGCCGCATAGCCGCGCAAGCCGTCCGGGGCGTCGAACTGGCCGACGATTTTTGCGCCCTTGGCTTCGATCTGCTTGATCGCGGCGGGCAATTCTTCGGCAGCCTGTACCGACGGCAGGTGCAGCAGGGCAGTGCCCAGGGTCAGCGTCAGCAGGTGGCGGAGGCGGGGCATGGCAGTTTCCTTGCAGAGGTGGCCGGTGCGGCGGTTGGATTCGGGGTGTCGAAGTTTTCCAGGGCGCGGGCCAGACTGGCGTTCGACAGTTCGCCCAGATGGCTGCTCAGCAAGCGACCGTCAGGGCTATAGAACAGCGTAGTTGGCAGTGCCATGGAACCCACGGCCTGGCCGAGTCGACCGCTGCGGTCGAACAGCACGTTGTTCAGGCTCAGGCCCTGGGTTTCAAGAAAAGTCGCAACGCTTTGCATGCTTTCGGCCTGATTGACGAACAGAAAGGTCAGGTCCGGGCGTTGTTGTTGCGCATTTTCCAGCACTGGCATCTCGCGCCGGCACGGCGGGCACCAGGTTGCCCACAGGTTGATCACCAGCGGGCCGCCCTGATAGTCGCTGAGCTGGATGGTCTCGCCGGCGGCGTTGCGCAGGGTGATGTCCGGCAGGCGCGTGCCTTGTTCGTAGATATTCAGTGACAGGGTCGCCAACAGCCAGAACACTACGCCACTGGCCACGCCAAAACCCAGTGGCCGACGCAGCCCCGGGCGACGCCAGCCGCGATAGAGAGCGGCGAGCAGCAGCACGATCACCCCCGGCCAGGCGAGGAAACCGCCGTCGCGCAGGTCGATGATCTGCCACGGATCGTTGCGATAGTGGCCCCAGTACAGGGCCACAAAGGCCACGCGCGCCGCGAGCATGCCCAACAGGAACAGGCTGAACAGCGCCGACTCGGGGTTATCGCCACCACGCTTGGCCACCCGCCAGCCGACAAAGGTCGCCAGCGCCAAGGCACTGATCAGCAACAGGTGGTTGAGCGCGATGGCAAAGGTGCCGAGGGTGAACGTCAGCATTTAATTGGCGTCTCGGGTGGTGGTCCAGCGTTGCAGGAACGTCTCGGCATCGACTTCGCCGGTAATGCGCTGGCTGCGCCGCTCTTCGCCGTCGGTGCCGATCCAGACAAAGCTCGGTGGCCCCGGGACTTTGTAGCGGCCGAGCAGCTCGCGGCTGGCGGCATTGTCGGCAGTGACGTCGAGGCGCAGCAGGCGCACATCGCTCAGCGCCTGCAGGACCTTGTCCTTGCCGAACACCTGTTTCTCCATGACTTTGCACGACACGCACCAGTCGGCGTAGTAATCGAGCAGCACCCATTGGCCCTGCGCCTTGGCGCTATCCAGTTCGCGCTGCAGGGCTGCCGGATCCTTGATCGTGGTGAACGCGTCATGCCCGCTCGGCGTGGTGCTGGCGACCCGGCCAGCGCTGTACACCTGCAACGGTTGATACGGGTCGTCACTGCCGCCAGCGGCACCGATCAACAGCAGGCTGCCCCACAGACCGAGCAGCAACGAACTGGCGCCGAACACCTGGGCGACGCGGCTGAAGCCTTCCGATTGCTTCCAGGCGCAGAACGCCGCGATCAGCAGCAGCGCGCCGCACAGGCCCAGCCACAGCGACGAGTCCAGCACCGGGCGCAACATCAGCAGCGCGGTCGCGAGGAACAGGAAACCGAAGATGCCCTTGAGCAGGTTCATCCACGCCCCGGGTTTGGGCAGGAAGCGATTGCCGACGGTCACCAACAGCAACAGCGGCACCCCGATACCGATGCCCAGCGCGAACAGAATCAAGCCACCGTGCAGCGCATTACCGCTCTGCGCGATGTACAACAAGGCGCCGGCCAGCGGCGCAGTCATGCACGGGCCGACCAGCAGACCGGACAACGCGCCGAGCACTCCGGCGCCGATCAGGCTGCCGCCGTTGCGGCTGCGCGAAGCGTGTTCGAGGCGATCACGCAAAGCCACCGGCAATTGCAATTCGAAGAAGCCGAACATCGGCAGCGCCAACACCACAAAAATCGCCGCAAAGGCACCCAGCAGCCACGGATTTTGCAGCCACGCCTGCAGGTTGGCGCCGAGCAACGAGGCGATCACACCCATCGCGGCATACACCAGCGCCATGCAGATCACATAGCTGCTGGCCAGGGCGAAACCACGACGCGGGGTGGCGCCGCTGCCGACAATCATGCCCGCCAGAATCGGCAGCATCGGCAATGAACACGGGGTAAACGCCAGCAGCAGGCCGAGGCCGAAGAACACCAGCAGGCTCCAGCCCAGCGCCCGTTGTTGCAGGCTGCTGGCCAGGGCCTGATCCGGCGCTTCAGCACTGGCCGTTGGTGTTGCATTGCCGCCAAGGTCAATGACCCGGGTCTGCGGCGGATAACACAGGCCGGCATCGGCGCAGCCCTGATAGCTGACCTTGATCTGACCGCTGGCCGAGGCCGGGACTTTCACCTCCAGCCCTTGGCGATACACCGGTTGTTCACCGAAGAATTCGTCACTGTGCGACTCGCCCTCGGGCAACGTCGGCTGCTGCTCTGCCGACAAACCGTCGAATTTCAGGCGTTTCTGGTACAGGTAATAGCCGTCGGTGATCTGCCAGAACAGCTGGGTTTCCCCGGATTCCAGGCGTTCGGAGGTCAGCACGAAGGCTTTGTCGACCGGCAGAAACTCCGGTTTGGTCTCGAATGGATTGTTCCCGGCCTGGGCCAGGCTGGAGATCAGCAGTGCAAACAAAAGAAAAAAATGACGCATGGAGGAGCCTTGTCCCTGTGCAAGTCTGGTGCACAGTGGCGGGTGGCGATTAACCGATGATTAACCGCCCCGCACGATGTCGGATGGGCGACCCGACGCCGATTCACTGGTGCCTGCGAGTGGCTCAGTCCTTCAGCAGTCCGGGCCAGGTTGAATCGGAGATTGTATACGGGCCAAATACTTTTTTCGCGTTCTGTTCATAACGCAGGTAGCGGTTGTCGTTCAGGAAAACATAAAAGTAAGTGTCGAAGGTCGGGTAGTCATTGGTGACGGCTGTCATCATTTGGCTTTTATATTCTTCCAGTGGTGCCCAGGACGAGCCATTTAGAGGTAGTACTTCCAGGGTTTTTGAGTATATTTCGTAGATCAGATAATTTCCGTCATTCAACAAGAACCAGTAACTCTCTCTTTGTGCAGTGCTTTCAGCCCACATGACGCCAACGATTTTTTCGTAGTAGGGCAATATTTTTTCCCACTTTGATTTGGCGATGGGGGTTTTCGAGATTGCCTTGTCGGTTTGTTGGCTGTACTCACAAACGGAGGGTGTTGTTCCTTCGTCATAGAACAGCCAGAGCGTGTCGACGCCACCGTTCCAGTGGGTGGTCGTCGTGGTAAAGCCAAAGCGCAAGTCTGCAGCAGTCCTGTCGAAGCCTTCCCATTTGCCATCCACCGGCTTGGGGAAGCCGGAAAGTACTTTGTTATCCTCGAAGTCGAAACGGGAATAACTGTTTTTCTCCGGGAAGAAGAAATAAATGCGGTCGGGGCCGGTGCGCCAGTCAACGGCTACGAAGTTTTTTGTAATGCTCATTCATGGTTCCTTTAATAGGTTGATTTGTGTTTTAAAGTTTTGATTAGTTGTATGTAGCTTGCGATAGCGAGGTTAGTTTTTAGTTGTGGGTCTGTATAGTTTGAAGGTGTTGAATTTCATGTCGGCTAGTTTGTTTTCATGTTGATTGAGCCTTGTTTTTGCGCAAGCGGTTTGTTGGCAGTTTTGAGTCCGGACCTGGCGAACAAGCGAGTCGCTGCCGTGTTGGTTGTCGCCCTGCCATAATTGCGGCTTAATCCTGTTCTGTTCGACTTGCCTTTTATTTCAGGGAACCACCATGCACGTACTGGTTTGCGAAGACGACGAGTTGATCGCCAGTGGCATCGTCGCCGGCCTGACAGCCCAAGGCTTGACGGTCGAGCACGTCAACACCGCCTCCAAAGCACGGGCGATGCTCAAGGTCGCCGAATTTGACGTGATGGTGCTCGATCTCGGCCTGCCCGACGAAGATGGCCTCAAGTTGCTGCAACAACTGCGTCAGCAGGGCCTCGAAATTCCGGTGCTGATCCTGACTGCGCGCGACTCGGTGACCGACCGGGTCGACGGCCTGCAAGCCGGGGCTGACGATTACCTGCTCAAACCCTTCGATCTGCGTGAATTGTTCGCGCGCCTGCAAACCCTGCTGCGCCGGGTCGCCGGGCGCAGCGTCAACCTGATTGAGCACGGTGCGCTGACCTACGATCCAAGCAGCCGCGAAACCACTCTGGCCGGGCAACCGGTGGATTTGTCGCGCCGTGAGCAATCGCTGTTGCAGGCGTTGTTGCACAACCGTGGCCGGGTGTTGTCCACCGAGCAGTTGAAGGACAGCGTCTACGGCTTCAATGACGAACTGGAGAGCAACGCCCTCAACGTGCATATCCACCACCTGCGCAGCAAACTCGGCAAGGGCATCGTCGAAACCGTGCGCGGTCTGGGTTATCGCCTTGGGCCGGCCGATGGTGGAGAACAACAGAAGTGATGAGCCTGCGTCTGCGCCTGAGCCTGACCCTCGGCGCCGCGTTTGCCCTGATCTGGGCCCTGGCCGCGGCCTGGATGCTCAGCGACTTGCGCAATCAGATGATGTTTTCCCTCGATCAGCGATTGGTGGCTTCGGCGCGCATGGTCGCCGGGCTGCTGGAGCAACTGCCGGCGCTGCCGAGCAAGGGCGAGGGCACCCATTTCAGCGCCGAGCAATTGAACATTCCCGGCGGCATGGCCTGTCAGGTCAGTTCGTTGCGCGGGGAGATTCTCGCGCGTAGTCACAGCAGTCCCGAGCAAACCCTGGAAGCAGAAAAAATGGGCTTCCATGACCAGATGATCGATGGCGCGCCGTGGCGCAGTTTTACCCTCGCGCGAGGCGACGTGCGGATCACTACGGCTGATCGGCAGATCGAACGCGAAGCGCTGAACATGTCGATCCTGCTGGCGGCCTCGGTGCCGGTCGGCGTGGCGTTGCTCGGTTGTCTGTGCCTGTTGTGGCTGGGCATCGGCCAGGGCCTGGCGCCGCTCAATCGCCTGCGCGAAGCCTTGATGCGGCGTAACGCCGACTCGCTGGAACCGTTGCAGTTGCAGTCGTTTCCCAGCGAACTGAAACCGTTGCTCGATACCCAGAATCAGCTGTTTCAGCGCATCGGCAAGACCATCGAACGCGAGCGTCGCCTGACCGGTGATGCCGCGCATGAATTGCGCAGCCCGCTGACCGCCATCAAGACCCACCTGCAAGTGGCCCGCATGACCGAAGGCAGTGCCCGCGACCAGTCGCTGGCGCGGGCCGAGGAGGGCGCCGACCGCATGCACCGCACGCTGGAGCAACTGCTGTTGCTGGCGCGGGTCGAGGGCAGTCTGTCGTTCGATGATGGCGTGCAGTGCAGCGCCGAACAGGTGGCGAAACTGGCGATGCAGGATGCAGCGGGCGGTGAGCGTCAGCGCATCAAACTGCACTTGCCCAAGCAGCTCTCCAGTGCGCCGGTGCAAATGCCGGCGGTGCTGTCGATTGCCGCGTTGCGCAATTTGCTCGACAACGCTCTGCGCCATACCCCGGCGGACGCTGAGGTCGAGCTGAGCCTGGAAACCGTCGGCCAACGCGCCCGTTTTGTGGTGCGCGACCACGGCCCGGGGATTGCGGCGGAAGATCTGCAGCATTTGACCCAACGCTTCTGGCGCAACGGCCAGAGCACCGGCTGCGGCCTCGGCCTGGCCATCGTCCAGGCCATTGTCCAGCGCTGCGCCTGCACCCTGCATTTCGACAGTCGCGCGGATGGGCTGCGCGTTGAGCTGACCATGCCGCTACAGTCCCTCTGAAAACATTTCCGCCCTGTAGGAGCTGCCGCAGGCTGCGATCTTTTGATCTTGAAAAAATCAAAATCAAAAGATCGCAGCCTGCGGCAGCTCCTACAGGGGATTTGTGGTGTGGCACATCAAATGTAACGTCTGTGCGTTGGTGATTTGGCAATCTCGACGCTAAGGTCGGGGATGCTCTGACTCAATGGATTGAGGGAACGCGCCATGCAAGCACCGATCTGCATTCGTCCAGCGAAACCTGCCGACGCCGGCCTCATCAGTCGCATCATCGAGCGTTCGATTCGCGTCGGTTGTGCGCTGGAACACCGCAACGATCCGCAACTGGTCAGCCGCTGGATCGGCCGACAATCTGCCGACGTCATCAGCGCGCACCTTGCCGACGCGCGTTGCTACCTGAATATCGCCTTGTTGCAGGACAAACCGGTGGGTGTCGGCATGGCCACGGCCAGCGGTGATATCGGCTTTTGCCATGTGCAGCCGGAATGGTTTCGCCGTGGCGCAGGACGTGCGCTGATGAGCGACCTGGAGGGCTGGCTGCGGATTCGTGGCGTGCCGCAGGCGTGCATCGCCAGCACCCGCAGTGGCGCGGCTTTTTATCGACATATGGGCTATTGCGATTCGGCGCCACCCGCCAGCGATCAGGGCTTGCACCGCGTGACGCTGTACAAGCCGTTGGCATTGCCTGGCTGACAACTTGATCAAGGGTCTAAATCCTCGCCCCGCTTAAGCGTTTCCAGAACAGGAAAACCTGCATGTGCGCCCCGCGACCGGAACGCGCACCTGTGCGGTGTGCTGTTTTGGTCACTATCCATAGCGTATTGAGGGGTCGAGAGATGTCAGTCGCCACCAGCCTTATCGAAGAGTCGTCGGGGCGGATCACCACCACGCCGGCGGAAACCCTGTACCAGTTCAACGAATCGCCACTGTTGGCCCGGCAGAGCCAGCAGGAGTCCAATGCCCGCAGCTACCCGCGACGCATTCCGCTGGCCCTCAAACGCGCCAAGGGCCTGTACGTCGAGGATGTCGAAGGGCGTACGTTCATCGATTGTCTCGCCGGCGCTGGCACGCTGGCCTTGGGGCATAACCACCCGGTGGTGATCGAGGCGATCCAGCAAGTATTGGCGGATGAATTACCGCTGCACACCCTCGACCTGACCACACCAGTGAAGGATCAATTCGTCCAGGACCTGTTCGGTTTGCTGCCGCCGGCACTCGCGGCCGAGGCGAAAATCCAGTTCTGCGGGCCGACCGGCACCGATGCGGTGGAAGCCGCGCTGAAACTGGTACGCACCGCCACCGGGCGCAGCACGGTGCTGTCGTTCTCCGGCGGTTATCACGGCATGAGCCAGGGCGCCTTGAGCCTGATGGGCAGCCTGGGGCCGAAAAAACCGCTGGGCGCCTTGCTCAGCAACGGTGTGCAATTCATGCCGTTTCCGTACGACTACCGTTGCCCGTTCGGTCTCGGCGGCGCAGCCGGGGTCAAAGCCAACCTGAGTTATCTGGAAAACCTGCTCAACGATCCTGAAGCCGGCGTGCAGTTGCCAGCAGCGGTGATCGTCGAGGCGGTGCAGGGCGAAGGCGGGGTGATTCCGGCTGACGTCGAGTGGCTGCGCGGTTTGCGCCGGATTACCGAGAAGGCTGGCGTGGCGCTGATCGTCGATGAGATCCAGAGCGGTTTCGCCCGTACCGGCAAAATGTTTGCCTTCGAACACGCCGGTATCGTCCCCGACGTAGTGGTGTTGTCCAAAGCCATCGGCGGCAGCCTGCCATTGGCGGTGGTGGTCTATCGCGACTGGCTCGACACCTGGCAGCCGGGCGCCCACGCTGGCACCTTCCGTGGCAATCAGATGGCGATGGCCGCCGGCTCCGCGGTGATGCGTTATCTGCTCGAACACAAGGTCTGCGAACACGCTGCCGCCATGGGCGAACGCCTGGGCGAACACCTGCGCATTCTGCAACGCGACTTTCCGCAACTGGGCGACATTCGTGGTCGTGGCTTGATGCTCGGCGTCGAGCTGGTTGACCCGAACGGCGCACCGGATGCGCTCGGTCATCCACCCGCGTTCGCACGTCTGGCACCGCTGGTGCAGCGCGAATGCCTCAAGCGCGGACTGATTCTCGAATTGGGCGGCCGGCATGGCGCGGTGGTGCGCTTCCTGCCGCCGCTGGTGATCACCGCCGCCGAAATCGACCGTGTCGCCGAGATATTTGGCCGGGCCTTGGCCGCTGCCACTGCCGCTGAGTAAATTTTTCGCAGCGCCGGACGTTCTTTCTACATAACCGGCTGCACTCGGCTGCAGCCCACCCTCACAACGATGGAGAACCAGCATGACGTCAGTATTCGACCGCGAGGACATCCTCTTTCAGGTCGTGGTCAACCACGAAGAGCAATACTCGATCTGGCCGGATTACAAAGCCGTGCCGCAAGGCTGGCGCACCGTGGGCAAGAGCGGCCTGAAGAAGGAATGCCTGGCCTACATCGAAGAAGTCTGGACCGACATGCGTCCGCTGAGCCTGCGCCAGAAGATGGAAGGGCAGGCGGCTGCTCAGTAATCTGACAGGTAAAAACAAACCCGCTGGACTGGTGAAAGTCAGCGGGTTTTTTATGGGCTTCAAAAGATCGCAGCCTGCGGCAGCTCCTACAGGGTGTAAATATTCCCGTGTAGGAGCTGCCGCAGGCTGCGATCTTTTGATCTTAGGCCGAAGGCCCGCCGCTCAACCCCTTGAGCAACAAATCCACATTCCCCTCCAGCTCCGCCACCGGATCCGCTGCATCGGTACTCAACACCAGCAGATGACTGCCCGAGGCGGCAATTGCTGCTTTCACTGCCTCCGACGGCTGACGATGATGCAGCACCAGCGCCACGTCGTTGTCCTTCAGCGTCGCCGTGAGCTTCTTCAGATCTTCGGCTGTCCACTCGGCATCTGCTCGCGCGTCCTGACCAATCAGCTCCAGATTCAGGCTGCCGATCAGGTAACCGAAGTGATCGCTGAGGCTCACCACACTCAAGTTGTCGACCTCGGCCAGACGCGCTTCGCTGTCGGCGCTGAGCTTGAGCAGGCGCTGTTTCAGCGCCGCCAGATTGGCCTCGATCTTCGGTTTGGCCGACGGCGCCAGGCGCACCAGATCCGCCGCGATCACGTCGGCCATGCGCCCCATGTTGTTGCTCGCCAGCCATGGCTGACTGTTCAAACCATCGACCTTCAGCCCCGGCTGCACAGCGATCCCCGGCAGGGCGCCGTCCACCGGACGTGCTGCGTCGACCTCGACAATGCGAATGTTGCTGCGCCGTGCTATCGGGTACAGCGGATCATCCGCCCACAGCGAGCGCACGCCGATCACCGCATCGGCATCGCCTGCCAGTTTGCCCAGCGCCGGTGCGCCGCGACCGGTGAAGTACGCAGTCTGACGGCTGCCCGGCAGATTGGCCGGGGCCGCGCGTTCCAGGCTGACGTCGGTGCCTTTGAGCAGCACTTCGCCGAGGCCGTAGGTGATGGGCAGCGAGGCCAGTACGCGTAGCGGTTGAGGGTTTTCAGCCGCCAGCAACGGGCTGCCGACCACGCCGCACAGGGTCATGGCCAGGGTCAGTTTTCGCAGGGAGAAAGTCATTTATCCAAGGTTCCCTTTCAGACTCGGAACAACCCCGCGCGCAATGGCGGCGAGGGCAAAGGCGATGCCGGCGACCAGAATGATCGCGGCGCCGGACGGGATCGGCAGATCGAAGACAATCGGCGCGAGAATTCCGCACAGGGTGCTGACGGTGGCAATCAGCACCGAGCACCAGAAGAAGCCCTTGAGCGACTGGCTGAGCAAGCGTGCTGCCGCCGCGGGAATCACCAGCAACGCGCCGACCAGAATCGCGCCGATGACCTTCACCGCCGCGACGGTGATCAGCGTCACCAAAATCACGAACAGGTAATCCAGAGTCTTCACCGCGACGCCGCGCACCGCCGCCAGTTGCGGGTTGAAACTGGCGAGCATGATCCGGTTGTACAGCGGCAACGCCAGGGCCATGACCAGCGAGCCGACAATCGCCAGCACCAGCAGGTCGTTGCCGTTGACCGTCAGCACCGAACCGAACAGCACGTTCTCCAGAATGTGCACGTTGATCTTGCCGGCCAGAATCAGCAGCAGGCTTGCACCCAAGGCCAGCGACACCGAGAGGAACACACCGATCAGGGTGTCCGGCGCCAGACCGGTGCGGTTGCGCAGGTAATTGAGCAGGATGCCGAACAACAGGCAGTAGCCGAACAGGCTGCCGTACGGCCCGGTGTAGGGTTCGCCGAGCAGAATGCCGATGGCCACGCCGGTCAGCGCCGCATGGCCGACCGCTTCGGAGAAAAACGCAAAGCGCTTGACCACCACCAGCGTGCCGAGGCCACCGAGCACCGGGCCGATCAGCAGCCCGGCGAGCAGCGCGTTGACCACAAATCCGTAGGCCAGCGCTTCCGGCAGGTAACCGGACGACGCCCAGCCCTGAACCATCAAACGAAAGGCTTCGTAACTCATCAGACCGCGCTCCGAGGATGGGTGGAAAACAGACTGAGCAGACGTTCCGGGGTCAGCGCCTGTTGCGGCGCGGCGTCGAACAGCACGCGGCGGTTGAGACCAGTCACCCGGTCGGCCAGGCGCTTGACCGCTTCCAGATCGTGCTCGATCCACAGCACGGTGATGCCGGCGGCGCGCCAGTCGCCGAGCAGGCGTTCGAAGACCTGGATCCCGGCTTCGTCGAGCGCCGACATTGGCTCATCCAGCACCAGCAGTTGCGGGGCCGGGATCAAGCCTTGGGCGAGCAACACACGCTGGCGTTCGCCACCGGACAGCGCACCCATGCGCCGCTTGCGTTTGTCCTGCATGCCGACCCGTTCCAGCGCCTCGCCGATGGCGTTGGCGTAGTGTCTGCTCAAACCGAGAAAGGCCGGACGCCGCTGGCACATGGCGGCCATGAAGTCGTCGACGGTCATCGGCAGGCCACGATCGAACTCCAGCGCCTGCGGCACGTAGCCGATGGTGCCGGGTTGGCCGGGCCAGTGCAGGCTCAGTTGACCCTGATGCGGCATTTGCCCGAGCAGGGTCTTGATCAGCGAACTCTTGCCGCCGCCGTTGGGACCGACCAGTGCGTGCACGTGGCCGGGTTGCACTTGAAAGGTGACGTTGTCGAGGATTGTCGTGCGCCCGAGCGTCAGAGAGACTTGCGCAAAATCCAGAGTCGGCCCCAATCCCTGTGGGAGCGAGCTTGCTCGCGAATGCGGTGTGTCATTCGACAAAGATGTTGGCTGACCCGGCGCCTTCGCGAGCAAGCTCGCTCCCACAGGGGATGGCGGGGTGTCAGAAAGGAATTCTTTTGCTGTCATGCCCCTGACTCCTGAATCGCCCGCACCACGGTGTCGAGGTTGCCGGTCATTTCCTTTTCGTACTTGTCGGCGCTGTATTCGCCGTAGGAAATGTGCGACAGCGGGTACAGCTTCACCCCGGACTCACGCTGGATGGTTTCGACATAGGTGGAGGGGAAATCCATCTCGGAGAAGATCACCTTCACGTCGAGTTCGCGCAGTTGGTCGATGGTCTTTTTCAACTGGCTCGGGCTCGGTTCGATGCCGTGGGCCGGCTCGACCACGGCCGTCACTTCCAGGCCGAATTCGCGCAGCAGATAGTCATAAGCCGCATGCACCGTGGCCACGCGCAGTTCGGCGTTCGGTGCCTGAGTCAGTTTGGCCAGCGCATCGGCGCGCATCTGCCGCAAGCGTTTGCCGTAGGCGCGGGCGTTCTGGGTATAGGTCTTGGCGTTGTCCGGATCGAGCTTGCCCAGCTCGCGGGCAATATTGTTGACCTGAGCAATCGAGGCGCTGATCGACAGGAAGGTGTGCGGGTTGACCACTTTGCCGGCGCCGCGCGCCGCGGTACCGGTGGCGGCCAGCAGCGGCACGTTTTCGTTGGCTTCGATGGTCTTGATGTTCGGTGTTTCGCTGGCGGCGATCATCCGGTCGGCGAAGTCGTCATGGCCGACCCCGTTGAGCACAATCACGTCCAGCCCGCTGATGCGCTTGATGTCTTCGGCGCGTGGCTCGTAGGCGTGCGGGTTGAAGCCGGCGGGAATCAGCGGCACCACCTCGGCCTTGTCGCCGACGATATTCGCCACATAGCTGTAATACGGGTGCAGGGTGATGCCGATGCGCAGGCGTTTGCCCGGATCGGCGCTGGCCAGCGGGCTCAGCAGGCACGCGCACAGGCCTAACAGCAGGGTGCGCAGGAGGGGACGGCGAGGCAGGGAAATAAGCATGGGCAAGCGGTCTTCTCTCGGGTGAAGGCGAAGGTTCAGTGGCGATGCTCGCGGGTCACACCGGCATCGAACTGCGCGACGATCTGTTTCCAGCCAGCGGCGGACAGCGCGGCGTCGGTCAGGTCGGCGGGCGTCTGCAGCTCGGCGGCGCGGTTGAGCCAGATGTCCGGCGCGGCAGTGGCGTCGGCGCTCAGCCGCATCACGAACGAACCGGCGACGGCGGGCGCCTGGCTGTGGCCGAAATAAGCGGTGTCTGCCAGCAATTGCCAGGCATGTCCGCCACGGCTGACCGAACTGGCGTCCTGGGCGAACGGGGCGAAACCTTCTTCAGCCAGGGTCTGTGGCGTCGGCAGGCTTTGCTGTTCTGCACGCAGCAGGCGGATTTCGTCGAGGGTCACTCGCAGGTCGGCGTAGATGCCTTGCTCGGCGGCACTCAGGTCACGCCGCGCATCGAGCTGATGGCTGGCAACCGGTTCCGGTTCATGGGACACCCCGCGCCATGCCACCACCGAGCCGGCGACGGCAAGGATCAGCAAACACAACAGCAGAACGTTAAGGGTTTCATGCCCGGCGCCGGCCGGGCGGACGACTTGCGAGGTGGGCGTGCTCATGGGGCCTCGATGTCGGCTTGGTCGATTT
Source organism: Pseudomonas sp. Y5-11 (assembly GCF_022368695.1). Taxonomy (NCBI): domain Bacteria; kingdom Pseudomonadati; phylum Pseudomonadota; class Gammaproteobacteria; order Pseudomonadales; family Pseudomonadaceae; genus Pseudomonas; species Pseudomonas sp. Y5-11. Next base: position 5,031,889 of record NZ_CP058974.1, on the reverse strand, counting down.
CCACGACGTGGCCGGGGCCTGCGTCGAACAGCACGTAAAACTCGGCTGCCGGTTTCTTGAACGTCACGGTCGAGTCGGCGCCGAGCTTGCCCGGCAGCAGAATGGTTTCGTCGTAACCGATCACATCGAGGGTCACCCCTGGGGCGCCGCTGCCGTCGGAGAAGCCGCCGGTGCATTTGATCTGCTCGGCATCAACGGCTTTGCATTCGCACATCGGGTTATGGGCCAGGGCGCCGGTGCTGAAACCTGCGCAGAGCATCAGCAACGCGGCGCGCAACCGCAGGCGGGAAGGGCGTTGAACGCGGTTCATGGTTTGGCTCCTTGTTTGGTCAGCCAGGCGAGGGTCGCGGGAGAGGCCTGGCTCAGGGGAATCGAGGCTTGGTGCAGGCTGCCGTCCCAGCCTTCCATGGTGATCCACAGTTCGGCATCGGCCTTGGTCTTTTCCGCCACCGGCAGTTGCGCGCCCATGCGATACGGCGTGCCGAAGAAAATCACCCCGGCGGCGCGCAGGCTGCGCGGTTTGCCGATGCGCAGGTAGGTGGCCTTGACCTGTTCGACGCAGGCGTCGCAGAGGGCGGCATTGAAGTCCTTCATGTAGCCGGCGGGGCCGCTCAGGCGCGGTGCTTCGTTACGCAGTTCGGCCAGGCGCAGGCTCCACGGGCCGACCTGGATTTCGCCGACCTCATGTTCACCGAGGCCGACGTCACCGCGAAACAGCGCGGCATCGGCGAAGTACTTGGGCATGAACCCCAGCGGAATCAGCAGCAACAAGGCGTTCAGGTGAAAGCGCCATTTGTGCCAGAAGCGGCGCAGGGCGGACGGTTGGGCAGTGCGATTGGACGGGCTCACAGGCTGACCTCCGCCGGTTCACGGCTGACGCGGGGGCTGCGGGCCTTTTTATTCTCGCGCTTGAGGGCGTTGGCGGTGGCCAGCGCGGTGCGCTTGGTCCAGATCAACAGGCCGCTGAGGACCATCATGCTCAGCAGCAGGCCGAAGAAGAACCAGATCAGTTTGATCCACAGACCGCCGAAATCACCGGTGTGCAGCGGGCGCATCGACTCGGTGACGAACTCCAGCGAAGAGCGGTCAGTCAGCAGTCGGGTGGCGGCCATGTCACCGTTGTACGGGTTGAGCGTGGCGGTCTGGAACATCAGTGGATACCAGCCGCGACCGCCAACGCTCAAGTGACTGTAGGCATTGCCCGGCAAGCTGACGAAGCTGACGTCCAGCCCGGGGATGTGCTGTTCGGCGATCTGTACCGCGCGATCAAGGCTGATTCGCGGGGGAGGACTGGCGTCGTTCGACATCGGTACGCTCTCCCGGGACATGGCGGGAATGATCGGCTCGCTGCTGATGGACACCTGGTTGTCGGCCAGAATGGCCTGAATCAGAAACCAGGTGCCGGTGATCGAGATCACCGCGATGAACCAGATTGACCAGATGCCGCTCAGTCGATGGAAATCGCCCCAGAAGATCCGCGCGCCGTGGCGAAATCGCAGGGTGGGCTTGAAGAAGCCTTTCCAGAATCGTTTGTAGACCACCAACCCGGTGACCAGCGAGGCCAGCATCGGCAGGCCGAGGAATGACACGAGGTACCAGCCCCAACTGAAACCGTTGGTGAACGGCACCAGCCACCAGCCGTGCAGGGCCCGGGTGAACGCCTTGAAGTTGAAGTCCGGCGCCGGGCCTTGAATCACCCCTGTGTACGGGTTGACGTAGACCGTCTGGGTGCGGCCGTCGGGGTAGCTGACCTCGACATCGAGGGCGAAGTGCGACTCGTCGGGACGGCTGATGCTTTCCACCAGCGTCTGCGGTTCGGCCTGTTTGATCGCGGCCAGCACCTGATCGTAACTGAGCCGCGGCGCATCGTCCGACGGTTGGCTGGCGCGCATCTGCGGGTTGGCCAGCCAGACGATTTCCTGGCTGACCACCGCCAGCGTGCCGGTGACACAGACGATCAGGACAAAAAACCAGATCGGCAACGCGAGCCAGCTATGCACCAGGAACCACAGTTTGGAACGGGATTTCTTCGACATGATTGCGCGTCTTGATTTCGATGAAAGGGCACGCGGCTACGGGCTTCGCAGCGCGGGTGTCCGCAAAAAGGCGCGGTCGTGGCGGTTGCCTGTGCGAACGGCCTGCATCTCTATAGGACGGATGAGCCGGACAAATCCCGAAAGGTGATATGAAAGTAAATGTTTCGCACTTCGCAGGGGGTGACGACATCCCCTGTAGGAGCTGCGGCACGCTGCGATCTTTTGATCTTGATCTTTAAACAACAGATCCAAAGATCGCAGCCTCGTTGCACTCGACAGCTCCTACAGGATTTTTGCGGGCAGGCGATCAAACACGATTCATGAATGGCGCTCTCACTGTCGGGCAATTGATGGCCGGTTCGCGCTCCTTATGATGGAAAGCACTGGATTTCCCGAGTGAGCACCCTGATGAACCCCAGAACCCTCTACGACAAACACATCGATTCGCACACCGTGTGCCGCCTCGACGATCAGGGCCATGTGCTGCTGTATATCGATCGTCAGGTGATCAACGAATACACCAGCCCTCAGGCGTTCAGCGGTCTGCGTGCTGCCGGACGCAAGGTCTGGCGGCCGGGCACGGCGTTGGCGGTGGTCGATCACGTCAATCCGACCACGCCGCAACGGGTGGCGGCGATGCCCGATGCCGGCGGTGCGCGGCAGGTGGCGTATCTGGCGGAAAACTGCCGGGACTTCGGCATCGAACTGCTGGATATCCTCGACAAACGTCAGGGCATCGAGCATGTGATCGCCCCGGAGCAGGGCTTCATTCTGCCAGGCATGGTCATCGCTGCGGGCGACAGCCACACCACCACCTACGGTGCGCTGGGAGCGTTCGGGTTTGGCATTGGCACCTCGGAAATCGAGCACCTGCTGGCGTCGCAAACGCTGGTCTACAAACGCCTGAAAAGCCTGCGCGTGACGGTGGAGGGCGAGCTGGCACCGGGGCTGACGTCGAAGGATGTGATCATGGCGCTGATCGGCCGCATCGGTGCGTCGGGTGCCACGGGTTATGCCATTGAATTCTGCGGTTCGACCATTGATGCGCTGAGCGTCGAAGCGCGGATGACCATTTGCAACATGGCGGTCGAAGCCGGTGCACGCGGTGCGTTCATGGCGCCGGACGAAAAAGTCTTTGCTTATCTCAACGGCAAACCCCGCGCACCGCAAGGCGAACGCTGGGCGCGCGGCGTGGAAAAATGGCGTGAACTGCGCAGCGATCCCGGTGCGGTGTTCGACCGCGAAATCCACCTCGACGCCACTCTGCTGGAACCGATGGTCACCTGGGGCACCAGCCCGGATCAGGCGGCGCCGATCGGCGCGCAGGTGCCGGACCCGCAAAGCATCGACGATCCGATCCTGCGTCAGGACATGCGCCGCGCCCTGCATTACATGGGCCTGGAGGCGGGCATGGCGCTGCGCGATATTGTCATCAGTCACGCGTTTATCGGCTCCTGCACCAACGCGCGGATCGAGGATCTGCGTGACGCCGCCAGCGTCGTGCGCGGGCGGCGGGTGGCCGGGCATGTGCGGGCGATGATCGTGCCCGGTTCCAGCGAAGTGCGCGCTCAGGCCGAGGCTGAAGGGCTGGCGCAGATCTTTATCGACGCCGGGTTTGAATGGCGTCAGTCCGGTTGCTCGATGTGCCTGGCGATGAACGATGACGTACTCGCGCCCGGCGACCGTTGCGCCTCCAGCACCAACCGCAATTTCGAAGGCCGCCAGGGTGCCGGGGCGCGTACGCACCTGATGAGCCCGGCGATGGTCGCCGCCGCCGCGATCAGTGGCCACCTCACCGACATCCGCCACCTTGGAGAGCGCCCATGAGTCTGCAACCCTTCACGCAAGTCAGCGGCCAGGCCGCGCCGCTGCTCGCGGCCAACGTCGACACCGACGTGATCATGCCCAAGCAATTCCTCAAGGGCATCGACCGTCAGGGACTGGATCGTGGGCTGTTTTTCGATCTGCGCTTTCTCGCCGACGGTACGCCCAACCCGGAATTCGTGTTGAACCAGCCAGCCTGGCAGGGCGCGAGTTTTCTGGTGGTCGGGGCGAATTTCGGCTGCGGTTCCAGCCGCGAACACGCGGTGTGGGGGTTGCAGCAAATGGGCATTCGCGCGCTGATCGGCAGCCGTTTCGCCGGGATCTTCTTCGACAACTGCCAGCGCAACGGGGTGTTGCTGATCACGCTGGATGAGGCGCAGGTGCAGCGCATTGGCCGGTTGGTGAGTCAGCCTGAAACGGCGCAGATCAGTGTGGATCTGGAGACGCAGCAGATTCGTCTGGCGGACGGTGAAGTCATCGATTTCCAGATTGACGGCTTGCGCAAGACCGCGCTGTTGCTGGGGCTGGATGCGATTGGCAGTACCTTGCAGCGACGAGCGCAGATCGAGGCGTTCGAGCGCGAACACCTGGCCGCCAACCCATGGCTGGCCTGACATACCCTTGACCCTGTGGGAGCTGGCTTGCCAGCGATGAGGCCAGCACATCCAACATTTATATTGGCTGAGCTGACGCTTTCGCTGGCAAGCCAGCTCCCACAGGGTTTTGTGGTGTTCCGGCTACAGAGAAAGATCCTTGAAATGCCCCTGCAAAAATTCCACACACGCCCGCAGCTTTCCGGAGTTGGCCAGCCGCGTCGGGTACACCGCCCAGACATTGGCGCTCTGGCTGTAATCGGCCAGCACCGGCAGCAGTCGGCCCTGTTCCAGCAACGGTTTCACATCCCACAATGAGCGCAGCAACACCCCGCGTCCGTCGAGCGCCCATTGCAGGACGATCTCGCCGTTGTTGGACGACAGCGGCCCACTGACGCGCACGCTTTCCTGCGTGCCGTCACGATCCAGATGCCAGATGCCGAACGCGTTGTCGCGCTCCTTGATCACCAGACAATCGTGTTGTTGCAGATCGTCCAGGGTCTGCGGTGTACCTCGGCGTTCAAGGTATCCGGGCGCAGCGCACAGCACCCGGCGGTTGCTCACCAGTTGCCGGCCGATGTGCTGACCGGGCAGGTCGTCGCCGACGCGGATTTCCAGATCGAAACCTTCATTGACGATGTCCACCGCGCGGTCGAACAGGTCCAGGCGAATCTGCAATTGCGGGTGCCGTTCCGCCAGCAGCGAAACCGCAGGCGCCACATGGTTGCGGCCGAAACCGAAACTGCTGCAGATGTGCAGGCGTCCGCGTGGGCAGTCGTGGGCGTCGGCGAGATCGTCGTGCAGTTGCTGGAAATCATCGAGGATGCGCAAAGCCCAGCGCTGCACCCGCTCGCCGTCCTCGGTCAGCGACACGCGGCGACTGGTGCGGTGCAGCAGGCGGGTGCCGAGGGTCGATTCGAGAATCTGGATGCGTTTGCTGACGTAGGCCGGGCTCAGGCCCAGCTCATCGGCGGCGGCTGCGAAGCCGTTCTTGCGGATCACGGTCAGCAGCACCCGCAGGTCTTCGGGCAGGGGCACGGGGTCTTGGTTCCGGGACATGTGGGGGCGGGCACTGGCGGTACAAGCTGCCAGCATAGCATCGGTGGGGAACGCTCGATTCAGCGCAGGAAATCCAGCGCTTCGGCGAGCAACAGTTCGGGCACTTCTTCAGCCAGATAATGCCCGGACGGCAGCGCCTTGCCACTGACGTTGGTTGCCACGTGCTGCCATTCCTTGAGCGGGTCGAAGCAGCGCCCGACCGTGCCTTGCGCGCCCCACAGCACCCGCAGCGGCAGGTCAAGATGATGGCCGGCAGCGAGGTCGGCCCGGTCATGTTCCAGGTCGATGCTGGCGCTGGCGCGGTAGTCCTCGCAAATGCCGCGGGCGCTGCCGGGACGTTGCAGACAACGCAGGTATTCGCTGAACGCTGGCCCGGTAAACGGCGTGAGCCCGGCGCTGCGGCTGCCCATGACGCTGCGCAGATAGCCTTCGGGATCGGCTTCGATCAGGGTTTCCGGCAACGGCGCCGGGCGGATCAAAAAGAACCAGTGCCAATAGGCGCGGGCAAAGGCCTCGTTGGTCTGCGTGTACATTGCCAGGGTCGGAGCGATGTCCAGCAGCATCATCCGTTGCACCGCAGCGCGGTGGTTGAGGGCCAGGCGATGGGCGACCCGCGCGCCACGGTCGTGGGCCAGCACCGAAAACTGTTCGAAGCCCAGCGCCTGCATCAACTCGAGGTTGTCCCTGGCCATTTCGCGTTTTGAGTAATGACGATGCTGTTCATCGGCAGCCGGCCGGGCGCTGTCGCCGTACCCGCGCAGGTCGGCGGCGACCACGGTGAAATGCTCCGCCAACTGCTCGGCAATCTTGTGCCAGATCACATGGGTCTGCGGGTGTCCGTGCAACAGCAACAGGCCCGGGCCGTTGCCGCCGAGGCGGTAGGCGATGTCGACACCGTTGATGTGGCGCTGGTCTTTGCTGAATCCGGCAAACATCGGGCTGATCCTTGTTCAGGTGCGGGTGGGATGCATCCTGAAAGTGTTCGGCATGCGGGGCAAGGGTTGAAGCGTGGTGTGGTGGTTCATGAAGTGTGATGTGTGTCGCCAGGGCTGGCCCCTTCGCGGGCAAGCCCGCTCCCACAGTGTTTTTCTGTGTGACACCAATCGTGTAAACACCAAAGATCTCTGTGGGAGCGGGCTTGCCCGCGAAGAGGCCAGCCCAGCCCCTGAAAATCTCAACCCTGCTGAAACATCTCCATCGCCCGCTGCCTGATCTGCTCCTCGGTCAGATCCTCCTTGCGCGTCGCCAGAAACCACAGATGCCCATAAGGATCTTTCAGCGTCCCGCTGCGATCACCATAAAACTGATCCTTGACCTCGGACACCGCTTGCGCCCCGGCCTCCAGTGCCCGCTGAAAGGATTTGTCGACATCGGTGACATACAGATGCAGACCGACCGACACGGCATGGTCCGGGCCGCTCAATGGCCCTTGATCGCACGGTGTGCCGAGCATGATCGCGCTGTCGCCAATGCGCAGCTCGGCGTGGCCGATACGGCCGTCCGGCATGTCCAGGCGCATGACCACCGTGGCGCCGAAGGCTTTTTTATAGAATTCGATGGCATCGGCAGCCTTGAGGATGCCGAGGTACGGGGTAATGCTGTGATACCCCTCGGGAATGGGTTTGACGCTCATGACGTTCTCCCTGTTCTTTGTTTTGCGAGGTAGGGCTCCACCGGATTTGTGGAAAATTCACTATAGAACTGTCTGCGCGGGCAGAATTTTTCCCCGACGAGCCGTCAGCCGAGAAAGTGCGCCCCCGGCCCTTTCTCACCGAGCACATCGCCCTGGTTGCGCAACGGGCAAGCTTCCATCGACAGACAGCCGCAGCCGATGCAGCCGGTAAGCCGGTCACGCAACAGGGTCAGCTGATTAATCCGTTCATCCAGCTCGCGGCGCCATTGCTCGGAGAGGATTTTCCAGTCCGCTGCGGTTGGTGCGCGGTCGTCGGGGAGTCTCTTCAGCGCCTCGCCAATCTCCGCCAGCGGAATACCCAGGCGTTGCGCGACCTTGATCAACGCTACTCGGCGCAAGACCGCCCGTGGATAACGGCGCTGATTGCCGGCATTGCGCTGGCTCTTGATCAGGCCTTTGGCTTCATAAAAGTGCAGGGCAGTGACCGCGACACCGCTGCGCGCGGCGACTTCGCCGACCGTGAGTTGTTTGTGCAGGTTTTCCGGGGTGATCATTTTGCAAAGCACTCTTGACCTTGACTTAACTAGAGGTTTTACCCTGCAGGTCTTCGAGTCGCAAGACTCGGCTTAATCAGTGGGGACTTCTCATGCAAACCTCAGCGAAAAATCGCAGTTTTACCCAATTGATCGAATTCGAGATCGAGCCGCGTCAGCAGCCGGCATTGGTTTCGGCGCTGTCGCAGCAGAGCGAACATCTGGCGCAGCGCTACGCAGGCTTTGTCAGCGCCAGTGTCCAGGTCAGCGACGACGGTCGGCGGGTGCTGAGCTTGCTGCAATGGCAAAGCCGCGAAGCCGGGGAGGCGGCGTTCTGTCGCTATGAAAGCGGCGAGCAGGATTTCTGGCAGCTGATCCGCGCCCATCAGGCGAAAACCGTGACCTTCAATTCGTTTCAGGTGTTGAGCAGCATCGCCCGCAGCCATGACGATGCGCTGCACTGCAACCTGGTCGGCTAGATCGACAACTGGATCAGGCGTTCACCGCGCAGGTTCTCCGTGAGCCGCCGCTTGTTCACCGCCAGTTCGCCGATCTTTATCAGCCGTGTGCGCGTGACGTTGCGGCTCAGACCGAGCAGCGCGGCGGTGTGCACCTGGTTGTAATGGCAGAAGCGATAGGCGGCGCGCAGCAAGGCGTCTTCGACCTTTTCGTGGAGGGCGCCGGCCTGTTGCTCGAAGAGCTTCTGGAAGGCTCGCTCCAGCAACGCTTCCGGTGAATCGTCGGCGCTCGACTGCTGATCGTCCGCGCGCTCGATGCGCAGGTTCGACAGGCGCAGATCGTCGCGCTCGATCACACCGTTGCGGCAGATCAACAGGGTGTGATGGATGACGTTTTCCAGTTCGCGGATGTTCCCCGGCCAACTGTAGCTGCGCAGTTTCTGTTCGGCACCGGGGCTGATACTGACCCGTCCGTAACCCAGGCGCTGGCTGTAGGCCTCGATGAAATGCCGGGTCAGCGGCAGGATGTCGCCGGGCCGTTCGCGCAGCGGACTGAGTTCCAGATTGACCACGTTCAACCGGTAGAACAGGTCTTCGCGGAAGTTGCCGGCATTGATCGCTTTCTCCAGTTGCACGTTGGTCGCGGCCAGCACCCGCACATCGATCGGAATGCTTTTGCGCGAACCGAGGCGCACCACTTCGCGTTCCTGCAACACCCGCAGCAACTTGACCTGAATCGCCATCGGCAAATCGCCGATTTCGTCGAGGAACAAAGTGCCGCCGTCCGCCTCTTCGAACCAGCCGGCCTTGGCGCTGAGCGCGCCGGTGAAAGCGCCTTTTTCATGGCCGAACAGCTCGGCTTCCACCAGTGATTCGGAGAAGGCGCCGCAGTTGACTGCGACAAACGGCCGATGCCGGCGGTGGCTCAGGTTGTGAATATGCCGCGCCACCAGCTCCTTGCCGGTGCCGGTCTCGCCGATGATCAGCACGCTGGCTTCGCTCGGCGCGACCTGTTGCAGATGCGCCAGCAAGGCCTGGGATTTCGGGTCTTCGAAGACCTGCGCGGTGGCGCGGATCGACGTCGCCAGAGCGGGTGAGGGCGGAAGGGTCAGCAGTTGCATGGGACTCGCTCCATTAAAGGCAAGATCAGGAATAGAACGTCGGCACCGGCAGCGCCTGGTTCAGCGCCCAGTCGCCCAGCTCGTGGAGTTTGTAATCGAGCGGGTCGTGCAGAGTCTGCGTGCGCAGGTTGCGCCAGTGTCGGTCGAGACGCAGCGAGGCGTGGGTTGAACGCGCGCCGGTGACTTCGAACAAACGGCTGCAGATGTCCAGTCCCTGACGACTGGCGGCGACCTTGGCGGTGGCAATCGCCGTGGCCAGATGTCCACGTTCTTCTGCGGTCAGGTTCGGGCCTTTGGCCCAGGCCTCGTCGAGCAGCGCGGCGGCCCGCTCGACCAGCAGACGAATGCCTTCCAGTGCGACCCAGAACTCGCCGTAATGCGCGAGCACGTATGGGTCTTCGCGCACGTCGCGGGCGGCGGATTTGTGCCAGAGCCGGGTTTCGCTCAGGGTGTATTGCCGGGCTTCTGCAAAGGCACCTTCGGCGATGCCGAGAAACAGGTGGGTGAAGGTCAGTTGCGCGATCAGCGGACGCAGGCAGGCGAACGGCGTGCTCAACGGGCCGGGATCAAGCAGCAGCTCGGATTCTTCGACCCGCACCCGTTCGAACGTGGCGCTGCCGCTGTCGGTCTGGCGCTGGCCGATGTTGTTCCAGTCGTCGTGCAGAGTGATGCCGCTGCGACCGCTGGGGATCGCCGCAATCAGCAACTTGCCGCCTGCACTTTCGTCGACGGCGGAAGCGATCAACATCTGCGAATCGCTGGCGCCGGAGCAGAAGCTTTTCTTCCCGGAAAACTCGCGCCAGCCGCCGAAGTCCTTGACCACAGTGCGGGTGTCGAGCGGGTTGAGGGCGTTACCCCAGAACCAGTTCTGCCGCGCGGTCTGTTCGAACCATGGCTGCCATTGTTCGGGCCGCGAGAACAGGCGCACGGTGGCAAGCATCAGGTGATGAAAGCCGAAGACGTGGGCGACGGAACTGTCGACCTTGGCGAACTCGCGCACGACTTGCAGGGTTTCGCTCCATGTCGCGCCGAGGCCGCCGTAACGGGTGGGAATGCTCAGCGCCAGCAGGCCGCTGTCGCGCAGGGCATCGCGTTCGGCCTTCGGCGTACCGCCGCGCTCGTCACGCTCGACGGCGGTCAGGGCGAATTCGGCGGCCAGTTGACGCGCGGTCTGCAGCGGGGAGAGCAGGGTGCTTTGTGGTTTGGCGGTCACACCAAAACTCCTATGTTCTACAACTTCCGTGTAGGAGCTGCCGAAGGCTGCGATCTGTTGATTTGATTTTTACAAGCAAGATCAACAGATCGCAGCCTTCGGCAGCTCCTACAGTGGACGTTTTAGGCCTTTGCCTGGGTGGGCAACACATCGTTGGCAATCATTTCGCCAAACGGCCCGGTGAGGTTGGTCACGCCGCGTCCGGCCAGGCTTGCGTACGGCTCGGGCAGCAACGGGAACACCAGTTCAGCAAAGCGGTAAGCCTCTTCCAGATGTGGATAACCGGAGAAGATGAAGCTCTCGATACCGAGGTCGGCGTACTCCTTGATCCGCGCGGCCACTTGCTGCGGATCGCCCACCAGCGCGGTACCGGCACCGCCGCGTACCAGACCGACGCCGGCCCACAGGTTGGGGGCGATTTCCAGGTTGTCGCGACGCCCGTCGTGCAACGCTGCCATGCGTCGCTGGCCTTCGGAGTCGAAGCGCGAGAAGGATTTCTGCGCGGCCTCGATGGTCTCGTCGCTGATGTACTCGATCAGTTTGTCCGCAGCCTTCCACGCTTCTTCGGCAGTCTCGCGAACGATGACGTGCAGACGAATCCCGAACTTCACCTTGCGCCCATGCCGCGCGGCGCGTTCACGCACATCGGCGAGTTTTTCGGCAACGGCGGCGGGCGGTTCGCCCCAGGTCAGATACACGTCGACTTGCTCGGCAGCGAGGTCATGTGCCGCGTCGGACGAGCCACCGAAATACAGCGGCGGATAGGGCTTCTGCACTGGCGGATAAAGGGCCTTGGCGTTCTGTACTTTCAGGTGTTTGCCTTCGAAATCCACCGATTCGCCTTGCAACACCCGGCGCCAGATCTTGAGGAATTCGTCGGTGACTTCGTAGCGTTCGCTGTGGCTGAGGAAGCTGCCGTCGCCACGGTTTTCGTCGGGGTCGCCGCCGGTCACCACGTTGATCAGCAGGCGGCCGTTGGACAGTCGATCGAGCGTCGCCGCCATGCGCGCCGAAACGGTGGGCGAAATGATCCCCGGACGGATCGCTACCAGATAACGCAGGCGCTCGGTCAAAGGCACCAGCGCCGAAGCGATCACCCACGAGTCTTCGCAGGAGCGCCCGGTGGGAATCAGCACGCCGTGGTAGCCGAGGCTGTCGGCGGCTTGCGCCACTTGTTTCAGGTAATTCAGGGTGACCGGGCGCGCGCCTTGGGTGGTGCCCAGGTAATGCCCGTCGCCGTGGGTCGGCAGGAACCAGAAAACATCCATGAACAGCTCCTTAAGCGATTTTCAGCAACGGTTTGATTTGCGTGCCGAACAGCGGCGCGGCGCGTTCGGCGGCCAGGCGAATGCGCGCTTTCAGCGGTTCGCTGTTGATCTGGTAGTCGGCGAAATCGGCCTCGGTGGCATAGACCCCGATGGGCAGGGTCACGGCCTGGAAGAAACTGAACAGCGGCCGCAACTGGTGATCCAGCACCAGCGCATGGCGCTCACTGCCCCCGGTGGCAGCGAGCAGTACCGGGGTGTCGATCAGCGCGTTGAGGTCGATCAGGTCAAACAGATGCTTGAGCAGGCCCGGGTAGGAACCGCGATACACCGGCGCGGCGACGATCAGCAGCTCCGCCTGTTCGATGGCTTGCAGTTCGGCCTCGACCTCGGTGTTCAGCTCCTGACGCGACAGGGCACTACCCAACGGCCGGGCGATGTCACCGAGTTCGATCAGATGACTCTCGACCGGCAAGTGTCCGGCCAGTTCGGCCAACAGCGCTTGGGTCAGTACCAGCGTGCGCGATGGACGCCAGGTGCCGCCGGAGAGGGCGACGACTTTCAGGGGACGCGACATGATCAGTTCCTTTTTTTCAACAGTTGCTCAGCGAGCAGTGAGTCAGTGCCAAGGCTTGAGCAAGCGCTGTACCAATTCCTGAGAGGCCCGGTTTTATTGGGCCTGAGCGCTCTGGCGTAAGTCGGTTGTGCGGATATCAGGCGGGTTTGTTGATCTGCTGTTGCCTGGGCAACAGTTGCTGGAGCAACAGTTGTTCGCCGTGTGCAGGGATTTATAGCGACTGCTGTTTATTCCGTAAAAGAACGTTAATCGATATTTATAGATCATTTGGAGATATAGCGACGATACAGCTGAAATCCTGATAGCCACTATTGAACGCGTTGATTTTTGCCCGGACGGGCGCGGGCGTAGCCTTTGTCCATCGACTACCACCGCCCCGCCAGGACGCTCCCCATGAATCATTTACTGACTGTTTCGCTGTTGCTCGCTGTCTCCGTACTCGCCGGTTGCGCGACCCACGTTTCCCCCGAACAACGGCCTTACACCGCCGAAGAAACCCGCGAACTGGCGATGGAAGCGCTGAATCGCAGCGGCTTGTCCTTCGACGAATATCACGCGAAGAAAGCCGCACTGCTGGGCGAATCGCAATTCGACAAGAAAGCTGAAATGAGCGCCGGGCGAGCCATACAGCTGCATGGTCGTCCAAGTTAATCGAAAACTGTACTGCTCGAATTTTCGCGTAACTGTCCGTGGGTTTGCGGGCTGCCGTGCGATAGGGTCAACACCTGAATGACCCCCGACGGATTGCCCTCCATGACCCTTTCGCTTGATCTGCTGTTGGGCTTTGCCCTGTTTGCCCTTGTCACCTCGATTACACCGGGGCCGAACAACACCATGTTGCTGGCGTCGGGGGTGAACTTCGGCTTCAACCGCACCATTCCTCACATGCTCGGCATCACCTGCGGTTTCTTCGTATTGGTGGTCGCGGTGGGCTTTGGCCTGGGCGCGGTATTCCAGACATACCCGATTCTGTACACGGTGCTGCGCTATGTCGGCGCCGCGTATCTGTTGTACCTGGCGTGGAAAATCGCCCACTCGGGGCCGGTGGGCGAGGGCGTCGAAGGCGAGGCCCGGCCGATCAGCTATCTCGGCGCGGCGGCGTTCCAGTGGGTCAATCCCAAGGCCTGGATCATGGCCATCGGCGCCATCAGCACCTACACGCCGATGCAGGGTTATTTCACCAACGTGGTGGTGATTGCCGCCGTGTTTGCCATCATCAACCTGCCCAGTGTCGGCGTCTGGGCGGCGTGTGGCACGCTGTTGCGCAACGTGCTGAAGGACCCGCGCTGGTTGCGCGTGTTCAACTGGGGCATGGCGGCGCTGTTGGTGATTTCGCTGTACCCGTTACTTCTCGAAAGCTTTCACTGACGCATTGCTTCAACCGCCGGCCCGATGCCTGTTAAGCTCGGCTTCAGGAGCGTTCCTACGCACTTTTAAATGAAGTTGTTCTTCTTTAACGGCATCCGATCAGGTATTGATGACGCTCTCGAACCGACGCGCAGCTCACAAGGCTGCGTTGTGCCGTTTGCAGACACGAGCCTCCTGATCCCGGAACACGCTCTGCGAGTCTTTTATGAATAAACGTCCGCTGTATTTCGATTACGCCGCCACCACCCCGGTGGACGAGCGAGTCATCCAGGTGATGATCGACTGTCTGGGTTTTCACGGTAACTTCGGCAACCCGGCGTCCAGTTCCCATGCCTTTGGCCAGCAGGCCCGGCAAACGGTCGAGCAGGCCCGTCGACAAGTCGCCGAACTGGTGGGCGCCGAAGCCGCGCAGATCGTCTGGACCTCCGGCGCCACCGAATCCAACAACCTCGCCCTCAAGGGCGTAGCCCAGGCGCGCGGCGTTGCCGGTGGCCACATCATTACCAGCCAGATCGAACACAAAGCCATTCTTGATACCGCCCGGCAATTGCAGGACGCCGGTGTTGCGGTGAGCTATCTGGTGCCGGATGCCGAAGGCCTGATCACCCCGCAAGCGGTCAGCGAAGCCATGCGCGACGATACCTTTCTGGTGTCGCTGATGCTGGTCAACAACGAACTCGGTACCCTCAACGATATCCCGGCCATTGGTGAAGTCGTGCGCGGCCGTGGCGCGCTGTTCCACGTCGATGCCGCGCAGGGTGCGGGCAAAGTGGCGATCGATCTGCAGCAGTGGCCGGTGGACTTGATGTCGTTTTCGGCGCACAAACTCTACGGCCCCAAGGGGATCGGCGCGTTGTATGTCGGCCCGCGCGCGCAGCAGCGTTTGCAGGCGCAGATTCATGGCGGCGGCCACGAAGGCGGGCTGCGTTCCGGGACGCTGGCGACGCATCAGATCGCCGGCATGGGCGCGGCATTCGCCTTGGCCGCTGTGGCGTTCGATGAGGAGAAAACATCCATCGTGGCGCTGCGTGAGCGCTTGCTCGAACAGTTGTCGAGCCTGCCTGGCGTGCGTCTCAACGGCAGCGCTAGCCAGCGCATCCCGCATACCCTGAGCCTGACGTTCAGCGAAGGTGAGTTCAACGGTGCAGCCTTGAGCCAGTCGATCGCCTTTTCCGCGACCTCGGCCTGTAACTCGGCGAGCAACACGCCCTCTCACGTGCTGTTGGCCCTGGGACACGATGCCCGGCTGGCCGGTCGCACCATTCGCCTGAGCCTCGGCCGTTTCACCACTGCCGACGATATCGATCAGGCGGCAGAACTGATCAAAAGCGCCTGCGCCAGTGCCCCGGCATTCTGGGCGACAGGGCTTTAACCAGCCGGTTTTCACGGCTACGAACAATAACGATGAAGTGATTGGCAGGAGACATGATGAGTACCCAGACTTTGACCGAAGGAACGGTTCCCCAGCGCCTGGCGCACACCCGTGAATTGATGCGCCGCGAAGGCATTCATGCGTTGCTGGTGCCATCGGCGGACCCGCACCTCTCGGAATACCTGCCGGGTTACTGGCAAGGGCGCCAATGGCTGTCGGGCTTTCATGGCTCGGTCGGCACGTTGATCGTGACTGCCGATTTCGCCGGGGTCTGGGCTGACAGTCGCTATTGGGAGCAGGCGACCAAGGAACTCAAGGGCAGCGGCATCGAACTGGTCAAGCTGCAACCGGGTCAGCCGAGTCCGCTGGACTGGCTCGCCGAGCAGACACCCGAAGGTGGCGTGGTCGCGGTCGACGGTGCGGTGATGGCCGTTGCCTCGGCCCGCACGTTGAGCAGCAAGCTTGAAGCCCGCGGCGCGCGTCTGCGTACCGACATCGATTTGCTGAATGAAGTCTGGGCGGACCGCCCGAGCCTGCCGAACGCGCCGATCTATCAACATCTGCCACCGCAAGCGACGGTCAGCCGTGGCGAAAAACTCGCCAAACTGCGTGAGACCTTGCGGGAACGTGGCGCCGACTGGCACTTCATCGCCACCCTCGACGACATTGCCTGGCTGTTCAACCTGCGCGGCGGCGATGTCTCGTTCAATCCGGTGTTTGTGTCGTTCGCGTTGATCAATCAACAGCAAGCGACCCTGTTTGTGGCCTTGAGCAAAGTCGATGCCGAGTTGCGTGCAGTGCTGGAGCAGGATGGCGTGACTTTGCGCGATTACCGCGAAGTCGCCGACGCCTTGCGCGCTGTCCCAGGCGGCGCGAGCCTGCTGGTGGATCCGGCGCGGGTGACCAGCGGTTTGCTGGATAATCTGGACAAAGGCGTGAAACTGGTCGAAGGCCTGAACCCGACCACGCTCGCCAAATCGCAAAAGAGTGAGGCTGATGCGCAGCACATCCGCAAGGCCATGGAGCAGGACGGCGCGGCGTTGTGCGAATTTTTCGCCTGGCTGGAATCGGCCTTGGGTCGTGAACGCATCACCGAACTGACCATCGACGAGAAACTCACTGCTGCCCGTGAGCGTCGTCCGGATTACGTGTCGCTGAGCTTCAATACGATTGCCGCGTTTAACGCCAACGGCGCAATGCCGCACTACCACGCCACCGAAGAAGAACACGCAGTGATCGAGGGTGACGGCTTGCTGCTGATCGACTCGGGCGGCCAGTACCTGGGCGGCACTACCGACATCACCCGAATGGTGCCAGTGGGGACGCCAACGGCTGAGCAGAAGCGTGACTGCACGCGCGTACTCAAAGGCGTGATTGCTCTTTCGCGGGCGCAGTTCCCGAAAGGCATTCTGTCGCCGTTGCTCGACGCCATCGCCCGCGCACCGATCTGGGCGGAAAGCGTGGATTACGGTCACGGCACCGGTCATGGGGTCGGCTATTTCCTCAACGTTCACGAAGGCCCGCAGGTGATCGCCTATCAGGCAGCACCGGCACCGCAAACGGCGATGCAAGCGGGGATGATCACCTCGATCGAACCGGGCACTTATCGTCCGGGCCGTTGGGGCGTGCGCATCGAGAACCTGGCGATGAATCGCGAGGCGGGGAGCAGCGAGTTCGGTGAGTTCCTCAAGTTTGAAACCTTGACCCTGTGTCCGATCGACACGCGCTGCCTGGAACCGTCCTTGCTGACGCAGGAAGAGAAGCAGTGGTTCAACGCCTACCACGCTGAAGTGCGTGAGCGTCTGAGTCCGTTGCTGGAGGGCGCTGCGCTGGAGTGGCTGAACACGCGCACCGCGGCGATCTGAATGGCTGAAACCCGGGCGCTGGCGGCAATGCCCGGGTGTTGTTTCTAATCTTGACGCAGGGCTTCTTCGACGAAGTCGAGGCGGTCCTGTCCAAAGAACATCTGGTTGCCGATAAACATGCTCGGCGCGCCAAACACTCCGCGTTTAATGGCTGTTTCGGTGTTGTCCTTCAGGGCTGCCTTTACCGTCTCATCGTTGGTCAGGGCCAGAACTTCATCGGGGTCGAAGCCGTGCTCGCTCAATACCGCAGCGACAGTTGCCGGCTCATCAAGCGGGCGTCCCTCCACCCACAATGCCTTGAACAGACAATCGATAAACGCCTGAAAGCGTTCCGGTTGGCGCAGTTGGATGCCGGTGACGGCACGCATCAGCATCAGTGTGTTGATCGGAAAATGCGGATTGAATTTCAGCGGCACGCCGTAACGCTTGGCGTAGCGATCCAGATCCTGAAACATATAGCGGCCCTTTGCCGGAATCATCGCCGGCGATGCGTTGCCGGTCGCCTTGAACACGCCGCCCAGCAGCATCGGGATGTAAATCAGCTGGCTCGCGGTCTCGGCACAGATCTTCGGCAACTGGGTATAGGCCAGGTAAGTGGCAGGGCTGCCGAGATCGAAATAGAACTCCACGGTTTTCGTCATCTTCGCTGCTCTCTATTTATTGTTATGGAGGAGGTGGGGTTTACCAGCGTTCGTTCCACGGGCGCAGATCCAGTTCGAAGGTCCAGGCGTCCCGTGGCTGACTGTGCAGATACCAATAGTTTTCGGCGATGTGTTCGGGATTGAGAATACCGTCCTGATCCTTGGTCGCGTACTTCTCCGGGAAACTGTTGCGAATGAAATCGGTGTCGATGGCGCCATCTACCACCACGTGCGCGACATGGATGTTCATCGGCCCCAGCTCACGCGCCATGCTTTGCGCCAGTGCACGGATACCGTGTTTGGCGCCGGCAAACGCGGCAAATCCGGAAGCACCACGCAGTCCAGCGGTAGCGCCAGTGAACAGAATGGTGCCGCGCTGGCGCGTGACCATGCGCTTGGCCACTTCGCGGGCATTGAGAAAACCCGAGAAACAGGCCATTTCCCAGATCTTGAAATACTTGCGCGCAGTTTCTTCGAGAATGCTGCAAGGCACGTTGGCGCCGATGTTGAAGACAAACGCCTCGATCGGACCCAGGCAGGTTTCGATCTCTTCAATCAACGCGATGACGTCTTCTTCCTTGCGCGCATCGCAGGCAAAACCATGGGCTTCTCCGCCCTCGGCCGAAATCGCGTCGACCAGCGGCTGCAATTTGTCGGCACTGCGCCGGGTGACGCAAGCGACAAATCCTTCCCTGGCAAAGCGCTTGGCAATCGCTCCGCCGGTGGCATCGCCGGCACCAACGACTAATACGACCTTCTTGTTGTTATTCATGGGTGAACCCCTTTAGTAAACGATCGTTAAGTGAACGAACGTTATGCTAGGATCCGGACAACGTCAAGGCGGTCGATCAAGAGGGTAAGCACATGCGGTATTCCGCCGGTCACAAGCTGGAAACCCGAGAAAAACTGCTGAACAGCAGTGCACTGTCAGCCAAGCGTTCGGGCTTTTCCACAGTCGGTGTCGATGGTTTGATGAAGGCGATCGGCCTGAGTGGCGCGGCGTTTTATAGCCACTTCTCGTCGAAAAACGAGCTGTTCACCGCTATCGTCGAGCGCGAACTGTGTCAGAGCCTGGAGCGGCTGGGGGGGAAGGGGGCGCAGGACCGTGAGCGGCTGGAACGCTGTCTCAAGCAGTACCTCAGCATGGCTCACGTGGAGCAGCCTGAATCGGGCTGTGCCTTGCCGACGCTGGGCGCGGAAATTGCCCGTTCAGATGATCAGGTTCGCGAGCAGGCAGAGTTGTGGATTTGTCGGCTACAAGCCAGTTGGGCGCAGATTCTGGAAAGCGACAGCCTGGCCTGGGCGATTCTGTCGCAATGCGTCGGAGCGCTGGTGGTGGCGCGGATGCTGGTGACGCCGGAGATTCAACAGACGGTATTGCAGTCCAGTCATGAGGAAATCGGGCGTCAACTGGCTGCTCGGAAAGGCGGGCAGCCTGAATGATTCACTTGCAGATGACGATCATGCTGCGGCTGGTATAGCCAGCCGGATTGAGACCGAACGGGTAATCGCCTGGCTCTTCCACGGCGTCCCCGGATTTGGCGATGACCTTGTAGCCTTTGGGGGCGCAGGAATTGGCAGCGCTGGTGTAGCACTTGTCCCAAGAGGACGACAGCCCGGAACAGTTGATGTGCAGCCCTTTTTTACCGTGCTTCACCTGGGTCTTGGAGGTCGCTGCGCACCCCGCTACTGCCAATACAGCGATCAGTATCAAAATTCGTTTCATTACCGTCCTTATGGTAGCCACGAGTCTGGCGCTCGGGTCTGCCTGTATTCGCCTGCGCTTTAAGCGGTTTGATATCCCTGTCCGAAAAATCCATGTCTGGCACTGAGTCAAGGGGGCTAAACATGGCCTAAATGAACGCCAATTGCCAGACCTTCGTCAAATCCTGTCTCAATCCGCCGCAACGGCGGGCTTGGCGGTGCTGCCCATGGTCATGGTTGCCCCGACGGAGGCCAGAATAATGCAGAGGATCGCCATCCATTGTGACAGCGTGAGGTACTCCTGCAGAAACAGGAGGCCCGACAATGCGCCGAAGGCCGGTTCGATGCTCATCAAGGTACCAAAGGTGCGGGCAGGCATGCGGGTGAGGGCGACCATCTCAAGGGTATAGGGCAAAGCCGTCGAGAGGATGGCGACGCCGATGGCGATCGGGATAAGCGACGGGGTCAGCAACGCGGTGCCGGCATGCACGATGCCGATCGGCGCGACAAACAGTGCGGCGATCATCACGCCCAGAGCCGCAGTCGTCACGCCGTTGTCTGCACCGGCTTTTTGGCCGAACAGAATATACAACGCCCAGCACACGCCGGCGCCCAAGGCATAACCGGCGCCGACCAGATCAATTCCCGCTGTTGTTGCTCCCGTCGGGATCAACAACAGCAGGCCGACGGCCGCCAAGGCAATCCAGAGAAAATCGATAGCGCGGCGAGAGGCGTAAATGGCGACGGCCAGCGGACCCGTGAACTCAAGCGCGACTGCAATGCCAAGCGGTACGGTGCGCAATGACATATAGAAGAGGAAGTTCATCCCGCCCAGCGCCATTCCGTAAACGATCACTGTCCGCAGCGACTGAGCTGTCAGCCTTGCGCGCCATGGGCGCAGCAATAACAGCATGATTACGCTGGCGAAGATCAGGCGCAGAGTGGTCGTCCCTTGAGCGCCGACTACCGGGAACATGCTTTTGGCTAAAGAGGCGCCAGACTGGATGGATGCCATGGCTATTAATAAGAGGCCAACCGGGAACAGCGTTGAGGCCAGAGAGCGAGGTTGGTCAGTCATTGCGAGGCATCGTCCAAAGGTAAGAGCAGAGTATTGTTTTAGGTGTTGGGCAATATACTGCGCATTCGGAGGCATTGCGTCTATATATAGCTGGCTTTTTCGGTGTCTCGACAGAAAACTGAAATTAACGGTTGACGGCAGATTCTGGAGGTCTATAATTCGCCCCACTTCCGGCGTAGTCGAAACGGAA
Source organism: Pseudomonas sp. Y5-11 (assembly GCF_022368695.1). Classification (NCBI taxonomy): domain Bacteria; kingdom Pseudomonadati; phylum Pseudomonadota; class Gammaproteobacteria; order Pseudomonadales; family Pseudomonadaceae; genus Pseudomonas; species Pseudomonas sp. Y5-11. Next base: position 5,011,359 of record NZ_CP058974.1, on the reverse strand, counting down.
AACTCCTTGAGATTCAATGAGTTACGCAGTTTTCGGCAGCGGCTTGCTTCAGTTCATCGAGGCCTGGAGGGAGTTGAAAGAGCGGTGATGTTTGGCTCTTTTGACGGTTCGATCTTCTCGGTCGAAAGCGGTGAAAAA
>NZ_CP058974.1:4518362-5005782 GCF_022368695.1 Pseudomonas sp. Y5-11 | reverse complement strand
GAATTTCTTGACGACCATAGAGCGTTGGAACCACCTGATCCCATCCCGAACTCAGAAGTGAAACGATGCATCGCCGATGGTAGTGTGGGGTTTCCCCATGTGAGAGTAGGTCATCGTCAAGATTAAATTCCGAAACCCCAATTGCGAAAGCAGTTGGGGTTTTGTTTTGCCCACAGGAAAGTGCTTGGCTCGCCAAGATCAGACGATACAGGTGTTCCAACCGTCGCCAGGACTGCCATTGGAGAAAAACCTTCTGAAGTGACCACTCGGTTTTTGGTATGGTGCAGCTCGTTTTTTAACGGATTGATGTCATGCCCATGGATCGGCGCTCAAATTATGTCAAAGAGTTGCTGTAGAAATGCCTGAACCCATCCCGATCAAAGATCACGAAAAAGAGAAGCGTTTGGTCAACAAACGGTTGATCGCCTGCGCTCTGTTTGTCTTTGCTATCAGCTGCGCGCTGGTGGTGCGCTTGTACATCCTGCAAGTGGTTGAATTCGACTACCACTCGACCATCTCTGAAAACAACCGCGTGCACGTCTTGCCGATTCCGCCGACGAGAGGCCTGATCTACGATCGCAATGGCGTGCTGCTCGCTGATAACCGTCCTAGTTACAACCTGATCATCACCCGCGAACGCGCCACTGATGTTAATCAGGAGCTGGACGAGGTGATCAATCTGCTGCATTTGCCAGCTGAAGATCGTACGGTTTTCGATAAGGCCATGAAGCAGTCCCGTCACCCGTTCACCCCGGTGACGCTGTTCTATGGACTGACGGAGGAGCAAATCGCCGTGTTGGCGGTTAACGAGTTCCGTTTGCCGGGCCTCGATGTCGAGCCGCAGTTCGTTCGGCATTACCCGCTGGGTCCGCACTTTGCGCATTCAATCGGTTACGTTGGCCGGATTAACGAAAAAGAATCCAAAACCCTCGACTCGGTGGAATACCGCGGCACTCAATCCATCGGTAAAACCGGCATTGAACGCTTCTACGAAGCGCAACTGCACGGTCACGTTGGCTACGAGGAAGTTGAGACCAACGCCCAAGGCCGAGTGTTGCGAGTGCTCAAACACACCGATCCGGTCCCTGGCAAAAACATCGTTCTAAGTCTCGACGTCAAACTACAGGAAGCTGCTGAAGCCGCACTGGGCGACCGCCGTGGTTCGGTGGTGGCTCTCGATCCATCCACTGGTGAAGTGCTGGCCATGGTCAGCAATCCGAGCTTCGACCCGAACCTGTTCGTCACCGGTATCAGCTCCAAGGAATACTCGGCGCTACGCGATTCCATCGATCGGCCGCTGTTCAACCGTGTGCTACGCGGCCTGTATGCACCGGGTTCGACCATCAAACCTGAAGTGGCGATTGCCGGCCTTGATGCCGGTGTTGTGACCCCGCAGACACGAGTCTTCGACCCGGGCTATTACCAGCTCCCGGATTTCGATCACAAGTACCGCAACTGGAACCACAGCGGCGATGGCTGGGTGGACATGGATGCGGCGATCATGCGTTCCAATGACACCTACTTCTACGATCTGGCGCACAAGCTCGGCATCGATCGCCTGCACGACTACATGGCGATGTTCGGCCTCGGCGAAAAAGTCTCGCTGGACATGTTCGAAGAGTCGCCCGGTTTAATGCCATCTCAGGCCTGGAAACGCGCCACGCGCCGTCAAGCCTGGTTCCCTGGGGAAACAGTAATCCTGGGCATCGGCCAAGGCTACATGCAGGTCACGCCGCTACAACTGGCTCAGGCCACCGCACTGATCGCCAACAAGGGCGTTTGGAATCGACCGCACTTGGCGAAGACCGTCGATGGCGTTGCGCCGGTCGACGAGCATCCTATGCCGAATATCCTGCTGAAGAACCCGCGTGACTGGGATCAGGTCAACCACGGCATGCAGATGGTGATGCACGATGCCCGGGGTATCGCGCGCGCCGCAGCGGCCGGTGCGCAGTACCGCATCGCCGGCAAGAGTGGTACGGCGCAGGTGGTGGCGATCAAGCAGGGTGAGCGTTACAACCGTGAGAAAACTCTCGAACGGCATCGCGACAACGCCTTGTTTGTCGGCTTCGCTCCGGCAGAGCATCCGAAGATCGCCATCTCGGTGATGATCGAAAACGGTGAGGCCGGTGGTCGGGTTGCCGGTCCCGTGGTGCGGCAGATCATGGACGCCTGGCTACTGGACCAGGACGGCCACCTCAAGCCGCAATACGCGGCGCCGGCCAAGCCGCCGGGTGACCCGCACGTGTAGCCGGAATGCGCTTCACCGCTCCGGCTCACGTGGGCTACGCCGTGAAGCTGTCGAGACAGAGGTTTGGGTAACAGTCTATTTGCAGCTGTAACCCTCGGGCATCGTGACGCTGTAGTTGCGTTGCACGCGATCCTGGAAGTTCAGGTTCTGCAGGCCCTGCTCGACCAGAAAGACTTCGACCTTAGCGGCCTGACAGTCCTCGTTATAAGACGACGCCCGCAGCAGATACACCGTGCGTTTGCTCGCCTCATCCCGGGCGGTGGCAATAAAGGTACTTAAGGTGGTATAGCCGATTCGCTCCGAAGTACCTACCGGACCATAGGTCGTATTGGGCTTACTGGTGCAGGTCAGTCGATCATCTTTCTTCTTGGTATTTTTGCAAACGGTCGTAGTACTGGTTGGCACTTGCCCATAGTCGGTAGCGGTATAACGGTAAGACACTTGCCGGCTGCCGATATCGAGGCTGATGGTCATTTTGATCGGTGCGTGATTTCTGGGCAGGCTGGCGTCGGTATAGACCTCTTGAAAACCCCTGTCTTTCAATGCGTTGACCATGTCGCGGAGATAGTAGCGGGCATTCAGTGCGTTTTCATCAGCGCCATTCGTCGAGGTCACCAGTACGGTTGCCTTTCGGTCGAACTGATAGTCCGGATCAGGAATTGCATTGAGTGCTACGTCAAATTGTGTGGCGCAGCCGCTGAGTGACGCTGTCAGCAATAACAGCGCGCATAACAAATAACGGGACATGACAAAGCCGCCTTGAAACTAAGGATTGAATAAGCGTTAAACGATTGGGACCTGCGACAAATAACTCGCCGTCCGGAGAATGTCTCAGTCTTTCTGGTATTCCAGCAGATCGCCCGGCTGGCAATCGAGCGCAGCGCAGAGCTTGTCCAGAGTTGCCATCTTCACGCCTTTGACTTTGCCGTTTTTGAGCAATGACAGATTGGCCTCGGTTATTCCGAGCAAGGCGGCTAACTCTTTCGAGCGAATTTTTTGCGTGGCCATGACGACGTCAAGGCGGACGATAATGGTCATTATGTTGTTCTATATGTATTGGCTTTGCTCATCGCTGAGTACTTTTGCGTCACGCATGATAATTGAAAAAATACAGAGTAATACGCCTTTGATTATCTCGTAGGCAGAAGCGGAAGACAGGCCGATCGAGAACTGGAAAATCCGATCCCCCGGCGGCAGATCTATCGACAACGCCAGACCTTGCAAGGTCTCTATTAGCGGGTAGCTTGCCGGAGAAACGATGCAGAGTACGCCCACTCGCCAGAGCACCCTGATGTTGCGGTCGGTCCATGTTTCGCCGCGCGACAAGCGCAGAAAAAACAACCCGGTCAGCCATAACGCGTAAGCCGACAGGACAACGGGCAGGAAATCCAGAAAGACGATCAGCGCAGTGACCGTTGATGACAGCCAGGTGTCAGGATCAAGCAATGCACCTTCGACAAACGGGTCAAGCAATTGCGGCGAGCCTTCTGCAAAGGCATAAAGCAGGCTTGCCAGCATTTCATCCTTCTTGAAGAACCAGATCGTCACGTTGCCACCGACCTCCGTCACCCCCAGAACCCAGACAAGAATCGCAGCCAGCAGACCGATCCAATGCATGCGCTGCGGCGCCAATCCGTTGATGTGAGTACTCATGAAAATTCCTGGTTGTTACAATTTGGTAGCGAATTCTCGATGATAAATTATCTGATTACAATAATTAGTTTGTATTTTGTTGCTGCGCCACATTCTTATGTTCCGGCTCCGCGCAGTCGTTGGTAATGGTGCGGAAATCGATTCACTGACCACCGAGCCGAAGCTGCGCCAAGTGTGGAATCAACAAACCTGGCGGCAAGACCGAAGCCACTACACAATCAAATCCCTGGCACCGGGCAACTCATGTCACCTTCCTGACACTTCAAATACTGCTTCAGCGCCTCAATCCGTGCCTTGGTCACAGCGGTCAGGCAATTGCTGTAGATCAGCGGATAAACACTCCCGCCCTCGACGCCGGATGCCGAAAACTTGCACTCGGTATCGCGAAACCCGATCCACGCTCGCTGCGCACCCACCAGCAGCTTCTTGCGGTCAGGGTTGTCCTTCAAACGGCCGATGATCTGCTGATACATCGCGTTCAACTCCTTGTCAGTCGACTTGAATTCCTGCCCGGCACACTGGTTCATGGTGGCCTGATCGCTGGCATTGGCGCAGTCGACGGCAGCGTGGGCGAGGGGGCTGAACAGAAAGGGTGTCAGGGCCAGAAGCAGGCGTGGCGACATTGGGTAATCTCACTGAGTCGGATGGAAAGTGCAGTGCAGTCTAGCGGCTATGGAGCTTCTAATCAGGGACGCGTAGCCGGGAGGCGTCGAGCAGGCGATCTGCGGTGGCTGCAATCTCCTCGCCGTCATGGAGCATTTCCAGCCAGTGGGCGGGAATCGACCGAATGCCGTAGTAGGCCCCGGCCAATTGGCCGACGATCGCGGCAGTAGTATCGGCATCATCGCCCAGGTTGGCGGCTTGCAGAATCGCCGCAGCGAAACCGTCAGTGTGATGAAAACACCACAGCGCCGCTTCCAGCGACTCGACGCTGTAGCCGCTGCCACGGATTTCGCTCGCCGACTTTGCGAGGTAATCACCTCGGGCGATGGCTGCGACTTTTGGCTGAACGAAGGTTGTGTCTGGCAATTTGCGCAATTCTGACTTGGAGGCGCCTAGCAGTGCTTTGCTGAGCACTTCGGCAAATAATTGACAGCATTCGATGGCTTCAGGTGCAGCATGGGTGGTTCGCGAACTGTCACTGGCGAACTGGCGAATCTGCCGGGCATCAGGGAAATAAAACAGCACCACCGGCACCAGGCGCATCAGCGACCCGTTGCCGGCGGTAAACGGGTCGGTAGATCCCGCGAACGGCTGACCGGTTTGCTGATACCGCGACAGCGCCTGGCTGACCGTCATGCCGATATCGAAACAATCACCGGTTGAACTGAGATACCCCCATTGCCACCAATTCAGATAGCGTCCCATCTGGTCCGCGGCATCGAATGTGTTTTTCCTCAGCAGGCTCTCCGCCAGGCACAGCGCCATCGAGGTGTCATCCGTCCATTGCCCGGGTTTCAAGTGAAAGGGGCCGCCACCGACCATGTCCGTCAGCGGCTGGAATGAGCCTCTTGGCCTGAACTCCACCGTGGTGCCGACGGCGTCGCCGCAAGCGAGGCCGAGCAGGGCGCCGCGATAACGTTCGGAGAGAGAGGGCTGCATGCTTCGTCCTTGTCTGTGTCTATCTCGCAGGAAACGGTAACAGGTTCATCGCAGGGAGGCGCTCGTTTCAATGAACGGAAATGCCGCCGAATGTTTCCTTTGGATTGGACAGGTGCAGCCCTTTGATACAACTTCAGGTTGGACATGTGGTCATACAAGCCTACTGTTCAAAACAGGAGGTGACTTATGAAACCGGTACCCAATAGTTTCGAACGAAAAATCGCGCTCAAGGCGCCACGTTCATATGTCTGGCGTGCATTGGTCGATGCCGAGGCGTTTGGCCAGTGGTTTGGTGTGGCACTGGAGGGCAGGCGGTTCATTGCCGGGGAATGGACGCAAGGGCAGGTCACGTATCCCGGTTATGAGCATGTGCTGTGGAACGTACTGGTGGAGCGGGTGGAGCCGCAGCAGCTGTTTTCGTTTCGCTGGCATCCGTACGCGGTCAATCCGAACATCGACTATTCCCAGGAGCCGACAACGCTGGTCAAGTTCGAACTGGAGGATTACGAGAGCGGCACATTGCTCAAGGTGTCCGAGTCCGGTTTTGCGCATATCCCCGATGTGCGGCAGAAGGAGGCGTACTACATGGACAGTCGTGGCTGGGAGGAGCAATTGAGTCGACTTGAACAGTTTCTCGCCGAAAGTGCGAAGACGCGCGAGCGTGATGGTGACTGATAGCGCAGTATTTGAACCCTGGCTGCAACGCTGGGCGCTGGTACCGGATGGTGAGCCGATCATCACCCCGGGTAGCCGTTTGTTACCGGTGAATTACGGTGATGCGCCGGCCATGCTCAAGATCGCACTGGATACCGACGAACAGTACGGCAATCGGCTGATGGTCTGGTGGGACGGTGACGGCGCCGCGCAGGTGCTGGCCAATCATGAGAACGGTCTGCTGCTGGAACGGGCGATGGGGCGGCGTTCGCTGATGCACATGGCGCTTCATGGTGAAGACGACGACGCCACCCGGATCATGTGCACGGCGCTGGCGCGCTTGCATGCGCCGCGTCCGACGCCATCACCGCCGCTGGTGGAGCTGGCACCGTGGTTCGCGTCGCTGCGAGTGGCCGCCGCCAAACATGGCGGCGCTTATGCCTTGAGCCTGCAAACGGCTGAAGCGTTGCTCGCAGACCCGCAGGATGTGGTGGTGTTGCACGGAGACATGCACCACGACAATGTCCTTGATTTCGGTAAGCGCGGCTGGCTGGCGATCGATCCAAAGCGGGTACGCGGTGAGCGTGGTTTTGACTACGCGAACCTGATCTGCAACCCGGATTTGCCGACGGCTGGTGATGTCGAGCGTTTCCGGCGGCAGGTCGACGTCATTGTCGAGGCCGCCATGCTGGATCGCCAACGGTTGCTGCAGTGGGTGCAGGCGTTCGCCGGGTTATCTGCCGCCTGGTTTATGGAGGATGACCAGCAGGAGCAGGCCATCGGACAGCTGAGCGTCGCGTACATCGCGGCCTGCATGCTCGGTGCCTGACGAGCGTAGGGGTTTTCGGAAGGGGTTCTATAGCGAATGTCTTACACGCGGTGGTAGCTTTTGCGACTATTGCCGATTGGATCCACGGCGTAATCTACACCCATCAACTGAGACACAGGGAGTGTTTCAGGATCACGGATGATCGACCATTAGCAAGGATCGCTGCCGACAGGGAGTCGATAATGGTCTTGGGAAAAACCCGCTTCGGCGGGTTTTTTTTCGCCTGTAGAAAAGTACATCACCCTGTAGGAGCTGCCGCAGGCTGCGATCTTTTTGATCTTGCTTTTGAAAGCNGGAGTCGATAATGGTCTTGGGAAAAACCCGCTTCGGCGGGTTTTTTTTCGCCTGTAGAAAAGTACATCACCCTGTAGGAGCTGCCGCAGGCTGCGATCTTTTTGATCTTGCTTTTGAAAGCCAAAATCAAAAGATCGCAGCCTGCGGCAGCTCCTACAGGGAAACGTATTTTCAGGAAGCAATCAGTTGGCGCAGGACGTAGTGCAGAATCCCGCCCGACTTGAAGTACTCCACCTCATTCAACGTATCGATGCGGCACAGCACGTCGAGCTTCTCCTGGCGGCCGTCCTCGCGAGTGATGACCAGGGTCAGGTTCATGCGCGGCGTCAGCTCGACGCCAGTCAGCCCCTGGATATCAAGGGTTTCCTTGCCGGTGAGGTTCAGGCTCTTGCGGTTCTGATCGAGCTTGAACTGCAGCGGCAACACGCCCATGCCCACCAGGTTGGAACGGTGGATGCGCTCGAAGCTTTCAGCGATCACCGCTTTGACACCCAACAGGTTGGTGCCCTTGGCCGCCCAATCGCGGCTGGAGCCGGTACCGTATTCCTGACCGGCGATTACCACCAGCGGCGTGCCCGAGGCCTGATAACGCATGGCGGCATCGTAAATCGGCATTTTCTCGCCGCTCGGGATGTAGATCGTGTTGCCACCTTCTTCGCCGCCGAGCATCTCGTTACGAATGCGGATGTTGGCGAACGTGCCGCGCATCATCACCTCATGGTTGCCACGTCGTGAGCCGTAGGAGTTGAAGTCCCGCGGTTCCACGCCTTTCTCGCGCAGATAGCGCCCGGCCGGGCTGTCAGTCTTGATGTTGCCGGCCGGGGAGATGTGGTCAGTGGTCACCGAATCACCGAGCAGCGCCAAAACCCGCGCACCCTTGACGTCAGTGATCAGCGGCAATGGGCCGGAAATGTCGTCGAAGAACGGCGGATGCTGGATGTAGGTCGAATCGTCCTGCCACACATAGGTGGCAGCTTGCGGCACCTGGATCGCTTGCCACTGTTCATCGCCGGCAAACACCTCGGCGTATTCCTTGTGGAACATCGCGGTGTTGACCTGATTCACCGCATCGGCGATTTCCTGGCTGCTCGGCCAGATATCGCGCAGGTACACCGGATTCCCTTGCTGGTCGTTACCCAGAGGCTCGCTGCTGATGTCAGTGCGCACACTGCCAGCCAGAGCATAAGCGACCACCAGCGGTGGCGAGGCCAGCCAGTTGGTCTTGACCAGCGGATGCACCCGGCCTTCGAAGTTACGGTTGCCGGACAGCACCGACGCCACGGTGAGGTCAGCTTTCTGAATGGCCTTCTCGATTGGCTCGGGCAATGGCCCGGAGTTGCCGATGCAAGTGGTGCAGCCATAACCGACCAGCGAAAAACCGAGCTGATCAAGGTATTGCGTCAGCCCGGCTGCCTTGTAGTAGTCGGTGACCACTTTCGAGCCGGGCGCCAGCGAACTCTTGACCCAAGGCTTGCGCGTCAGGCCTTTCTCCACGGCTTTTTTCGCCAGCAGACCAGCCGCCATCATCACGCTCGGGTTGGAGGTGTTGGTGCAGGAGGTGATGGCGGCGATCACCACCGCGCCGTTTTTCAGGCGATAGGTGTGGCCTTCATATTCGTATTCGGTTTCGCCGACCAGATCGGCGTTGCCCACGGCCACCCCACCGCCGCCCTCGCTTTCCAGGCGGCCTTCTTCCTTGCTGGTGGGCTTGAATTGCAGGTCCATGAAATCACTGAAAGCCTGCGCGACATTCGGCAACGAGACCCGGTCCTGCGGGCGCTTTGGCCCGGCGAGGCTGGCTTCGACGCTGCCCATGTCCAGCGCCAGACTGTCGGTGAACACCGGTTCCTGACCGGGCAGGCGCCACAGGCCCTGAACCTTGGTGTAGGCCTCGACCAGTTTCACCACTTCAGCCGGGCGACCGGACAGGCGCAGGTATTCAAGGGTTACGTCATCGACCGGGAAGAAGCCGCAGGTCGCGCCATATTCCGGGGCCATGTTGGCGATGGTCGCGCGGTCGGCCAGGGGCAGGTCGGCGAGGCCGTCACCGTAGAATTCGACGAATTTGCCAACCACACCTTTCTTGCGCAGCATCTGCGTGACGGTCAGCACCAGGTCGGTGGCGGTGATGCCTTCCTTGAGTTTGCCAGTGAGTTTGAAGCCGATCACTTCCGGGATCAGCATCGACACCGGTTGGCCGAGCATCGCCGCTTCCGCCTCGATTCCGCCGACGCCCCAGCCGAGTACGCCGAGGCCATTGATCATGGTGGTGTGGGAGTCGGTGCCGACGAGGGTGTCGGGGAACGCGTAGGTGCGGCCGTCCTCATCCTTGGTCCATACCGTGCGCCCGAGGTATTCGAGGTTGACCTGGTGGCAGATCCCGGTGCCCGGTGGCACCACGCTGAAGTTGTCGAAGGCGCTCTGGCCCCAGCGCAGAAACGCGTAACGCTCGCCGTTGCGCTGCATCTCGATGTCGACGTTCTGTTCGAAGGCGCTAGGGGTGGCGAATTTGTCGACCATCACTGAGTGGTCGATCACCAGATCCACCGGCGACAGCGGGTTGATTCGCTGCGGATCGCCGCCGGCCTTGGCCATCGCTGCACGCATCGCAGCGAGGTCGACCACGGCGGGGACGCCGGTAAAGTCTTGCATCAATACCCGGGCAGGGCGGTACTGGATTTCCCGATCTGAGCGGCGCTCCTTGAGCCAGGCGGCGATGGCCTTGAGGTCGGCGCCGGTGACAGTTTTTTCATCTTCCCAGCGCAGCAGATTTTCCAGCAGGACTTTCAGCGACATGGGCAACTGGTCGATGTTGCCCAGGCTTTTCGCGGCATCCGGCAGGCTGAAATAGTGGTAGGTTTTTTGGTCGATCTGCAGTGTTTTAAGGGTCTTCAGACTATCGAGGGATGGCATTACGATCACTCCTTTGAGTCCGCACGGCTACGGACTGAGGGGACGGGCAGAGCTATCAACGTAGCCCTGTTTTCAGTAGCTGGCTAATAACTGGACTCTATCGATAAGTCCAAGGTTCCGAACTCGGCTATCATGCGCCGGTTTTCGTGACAGGCTTTGCTTCACCGCAAGGCTTGAGCAGCGTGCAGGGGCCGAATGTCCGCCCTCTGCCCAGGAGTAAGAATGAACACCCTATTCATGCATTGCCGGCCAGGCTTCGAAGGCGAAGTCTGTTCGGAGATTTCCGACCTCGCCGCCCAGTTGAATGTGGCCGGTTACGCCAAGGCCAAACCGGCCACCGCGTACGCGGAGTTTGTCTGCAGCGAAGCAGACGGCGCCGAACGCCTGATGCGCGGCCAGCGTTTCGCCGAGCTGATTTTTCCGCGCCAGTGGGCGCGCGGTGTATTCATCAATCTGCCGGAAACCGATCGCATCAGCGTGATCCTCGAGCAGATGGCGGACTTCCCGGTCTGCGGCAGCCTGTGGCTGGAAGTGGTCGATACCAACGATGGCAAAGAGCTGTCGAACTTCTGCAAGAAGTTCGAAGGCCCGCTGCGCAAGGCGCTGACCGGTGCCGGCAAACTGGTGGACGACGCCAGCAAACCGCGCCTGCTGCTGACCTTCAAAAGTGGCCGCGAAGTGTTCCTCGGCCTGGCCGACGCCGGCAACTCGGCGATGTGGCCGATGGGCATTCCGCGCCTGAAGTTTCCGCGCGAAGCGCCCAGCCGTTCGACCTTGAAACTGGAGGAGGCCTGGCACCATTTCATCCCGCGTGATCAGTGGGATGAGCGCCTGCACAGCGACATGACCGGTGTCGACCTCGGTGCGGCACCCGGCGGTTGGACCTGGCAACTGGTCAACCGCGGCATGCTGGTGACTGCCATCGACAACGGCCCGATGGCCGAGAGCCTGATGGACACCGGACTGGTGCAGCACTTGATGGCCGACGGCTTCACCTTCAAGCCCAAGCAACCGGTGGACTGGATGGTCTGCGACATCGTCGAGAAGCCGGCGCGTAACGCGGCGATGCTGGAAGAATGGATCGGCGACGGTCATTGCCGCGAAGCGGTGGTCAACCTCAAGCTGCCGATGAAACAGCGCTATGCCGAAGTGAAGCGCTTGCTCGAGCGCATCGCCGATGGCTTCAAGGCGCGCGGGATCAAGGTCGATATTGGCTGCAAGCAGCTGTATCACGACCGCGAGGAAGTGACCTGTCATTTGCGTCGGCATGACATCAAGAAAGCCAAATCCCGCTGAGTCACCATTAAACCCTGTGGGAATGTCTCTGTGGTGAGGGGATTTATCCCCGAGGGGGATGCAGCGCATCCCCACTCTTTGAGGCCGCTTCGCAACCCATCGGGGATAAATACCCTCGCTACAGATGACTGAGCACCCGGCAATGCGCGACAATGCCGGCCAGTTTCAGGAGTGAATCATGAGTGAAATGATCGATACCCCGGTCGACGGCACCCTCGACGCCACCGGTCTCAATTGCCCGGAGCCGGTAATGATGCTGCATCAGCACATTCGTGATCTGGTGCCGGGCGGCCTGCTCAAGGTGATCGCCACCGATCCCTCGACCCGTCGCGACATTCCCAAGTTCTGTGTGTTTCTCGACCACGAACTGGTGGGGCAGCACGAAGAGGCCGGTACTTATCTGTACTGGATCCGCAAGAAGTCCAATTGAATCCGGACAAAAAAAAGACCTGCATGTGCAGGTCTTTTTTTATGGCTGATCAGCCCACCGAACGACTGATCCGAATACGCTTGCGTGCACTGCGCGTCAGGCGAATCGACAACATCAGCGCCGCGCAGCTCAGGCCGACAATCAGCCCTTGCCACAGACCGCTTGGGCCACGCGGTTCGCCGAGCCAGTCGGTCAGACCGAGGGCGTAACCCACTGGCAGGCCGATGCCCCAGTAGGCGAACAGGGTCAGAATCATCGTTACCCGGGTGTCCTGATAACCGCGCAGAGCGCCGGCAGCCGTCACCTGGATCGCGTCGGAGAACTGGAACAGCGCCGAGTACACAATCAGCATTGCCGCAATCTGGATCACCATCGGATCGGCGGTGTAGATCGACGCGATCGGCTCGCGCAGCAACAGCATCATGCTCGCCGACAGGCAGGCATACGCCAGTGCAGTGCCCATGCCGACGCCGGCGGCGAAGCGTGCTTCCCGCGGCTCTTCACGGCCCAGCGCCTGGCCGACACGCACCGTGACGGCCATGCCCAGCGAATACGGAATCATGAACACCAGCGAGCTGACGTTCAGCGCGATCTGGTGCCCGGCCACCACGGTGGCGCCGAGGCTGCCGATCAGCAGGGCGATCACGGCGAAGATGCTCGACTCGGCAAACACGGCGATGCCAATCGGCAGGCCGATCGCCAGCAGACGTTTGATCACCGCCCATTGTGGCCAGTCGAAGCGGCTGAAGATCTCACTCGAGCGATACGCCGGCGCCCAACGCTCCCAACCGGCCAGACCCAGCGCCATGACCCACATCACGATGGCCGTGGCCCAGCCACAGCCCACGCCACCCATGGCCGGCACGCCGAAGTGGCCATAAATGAAGATGTAGTTCAGCGGAATGTTCAGCGCCAGACCGCACAGACCCAGCACCATCGCCGGGCGGGTACGGCCGATGCCGTCACTGGTGCAACGCAACACGTGATAGAACGCCACCGCCGGCAGCCCGCTGGCAATGCCGTGCAGGTATTGCATGCACGGGCCGATCAGCTCGGGATCGACTTTCATCAGGTGCAGCACCGGCTCGGCGGCGACCAGCATGCACGTGGCGATCAGGCCGACCACCAGTGCCAGCCACAGCGCTTGACGGACAATCGGGCCGATTTCGCTGTGGGTGCCGGCGCCGAAACGCTGGGCGACTTTCGGTGTGGTGGCCAGCAGGGTGCCAGTCATCAGCAGAAACACCGGGACCCAGATCGAGTTGCCCAGTGCTACCGCTGCCAGGTCACGCGGCCCGACACGGCCGGCCATCACCGCATCGACGAAGCCCATGGCGGTGGTCGCCAGTTGCGCGATGATGATCGGCAGTGCGAGGGCGAGCAGATTCCTGAATTCCAGGCGAATTCGCGCGGGGCGGGTGAGTGAGGCAGCGAGCGGTTGATCAGTAACAGAATTCACAGGCAAAGCGTCCACAGGGATTGATGCGCAAGGCGCCGCATTCTACGCCGCTGACGCTTTGGTCAGGAAAAATCCTCTGTTGCGGATTTGTAATCTGTAGGAGCTGCCGCAGGCTGCGATCTTTTGATCTCGATCTCGATCTCGATCTCGATCTCGATCTTGAAAAACAAAATCAAAAGATCGCAGCCTGCGGCAGCTCCTACAGTTAAACTGCCGATCCGCCCAAGGAGCCCGCCATGCTGATTGTTGCCGACGAAAATATCCCCCTGCTCGATGCTTTTTTTGCCGGTTTCGGCGAGATCCGCCGGGTGCCGGGCCGTGCCATCGACCGTGCGACGGTCGAGCAGGCCGATGTGTTGCTGGTGCGTTCGGTGACCAACGTCAATCGTGCTTTGCTCGAAGGCAGCAAAGTGCGTTTCGTCGGCACGTGCACCATTGGTACCGATCACCTCGATCTCGATTACTTCACCGAGGCCGGCATCACCTGGTCCAGTGCACCCGGTTGCAATGCGCGAGGTGTGGTCGATTATGTGCTCGGCAGTCTGATGACCCTGGCGGAAATCGAAGGCGTTGATTTGCCGCAACGTACTTATGGGGTAATCGGTGCCGGTGAAGTCGGCGGTCGGCTGATCAAGGTGCTCAAGGGCCTGGGCTGGAATGTCAAAGTCTGCGACCCGCCGCGTCAGGCAGTCGAGGGCGGCGATTACGTGAGCCTTGAGCAGATCATCGAGCAGTGCGACGTGATCAGCCTGCACACGCCGTTGACCCGTACCGGCGCAGGCGCGACCTGGCATCTGTTCGATGAGCCGCGTCTGCAACAGCTCAAACCCGGTACCTGGCTGATCAACGCCGCCCGTGGCCCCGTGGTGGATAACGCTGCGTTGCGCAACGTGCTGCTGGCGCGTGAAGACCTGCAAGCGGTGCTCGACGTGTGGGAGGCCGAGCCTGAAGTCGATGTCGACCTCGCCGAACTCTGCGTGCTGGCCACGCCGCACATTGCCGGTTACAGCCTCGATGGTAAACAGCGCGGCACGGCGCAGATTTATCAGGCTTATTGCGAATTCATCGGTCAGACGCCGACCATCCAGCTCAGTGACTTGTTGCCGGCACCGTGGCTGTCAGAAGTGACCCTGCACGCCGACAGCGATCCGGCCTGGGCACTGGCGATGTTGTGCCGTGGCGTATACGACCCGCGCCGCGATGACGCGGATTTTCGTCGCAGTCTTGTAGGCAATGTCGCTGAACAGCGTGCGGCATTCGATGTGTTGCGCAAGCAGTACCCGGTGCGGCGAGAGATCGAGGGGCTGAAGGTGCGGATCGACGGAGATTCGCAGCAGTTGCAAAAGATTGTGGCGGCGCTGGGGGCGGTGGCTGTCTGAAGTTCCTGTAGGAGCTGCCGGAGGCTGCGATCTTTTGATCTTGCCTTTGAAAAACAAAGTCAAAAGATCGCAGCCTTCGGCAGCTCCTACACAGAACAGAAGAGAACGGCAGGCAGAAAAAACCCGGCCAAACAGGAGCCGGGTCAGGAAGACGGTGGCTATATCACTTTTGTTCGGCAGGCTTGACCAATCGCTTCTCCAGCTCGCGGCACGCGTCCTGGATCATGTCTTCAGTGATCGGTACTTCACGCCCATCCTTGTCGATAATCGAGCAACCCAGAGGTTGGCCGGGCTTGGTGCGGATCACTTGAATTTTGTCATCGCTGCTGTGTTGCAAGGACATGGCCTGTCTCCTCATCAGGTTGTGCACGTAGATTAAAACCGCCACGTGACCAGGCTGTGACAACACCCTTGGGTCTGTCAAAAGCGGCATCTCCACTCCAACAGAAATGACCGCTCGTCTCAACCGGGACATTAGACCAATAGCAACTATGGCCTAGTCTTTGGGGGCATATTTAACCTGACTCATTGTGATTTACAGAGTTCCGCCCCATAGAAGGTTTAGGCTAGCCCTTTCATCAACACGGATGTGTACCTGAATGATCTCGAAGCTTTCTTCCCGGCACCGTCGAGCGCTGAGTCTGACCAGCCGGTTTCTGGCGCCTTATCGTTGGCAAGTCTGCGCTGCGCTGTTGGCGTTGATCGTCACTGCGGCCGTTACTTTGTCGATGGGGCAGGGGATCAAATTGCTGGTCGATCGGGGCTTCATGACGCAGTCGCCGCATCAACTGAACCAGAGCATCGGTATCTTCATGCTGATGGTGTTGGGCCTGGCGATTGGCACCTTCGCGCGGTTTTACTGGGTGTCGTGGATCGGCGAGCGAGTTGTCGCGGATATCCGGCGCGAGGTGTTCAACCATCTGGTCTACCTGCATCCCGGCTTTTACGAGAATAACCGCAGTTCGGAGATTCAATCACGGCTGACCGCCGACACGACGTTGCTGCAATCGGTGATCGGCTCGTCGCTCTCCATGTTTCTGCGCAACCTGTTGATGGTGATCGGCGGAGTAGTGCTGCTGTTCGTGACCAACCCGAAACTCACCAGCATCGTGGTAATCGCCTTGCCCTTCGTGGTCGCGCCGATTCTGATTTTCGGGCGGCGCGTGCGCAATCTGTCGCGGTTGAGTCAGGATCGGGTCGCCGACATCGGCAGCTACGTTTCCGAGACGCTCGGGCAGATCAAAACCGTTCAGGCCTACAACCATCAGGTGCAGGATGAACGCCGTTTCGCCACGACGGTCGAGGACGCGTTTGATACTGCGCGCAAACGGATCTTTCAGCGCTCCTGGATGATTACCGTGGTGATCGTGCTGGTGCTCGGCGCGGTGGCGGTGATGTTGTGGGTCGGCGGCATGGACGTGATAGCCGGGCGCATTACCGGGGGTGAACTGGCGGCATTCGTTTTCTACAGCCTGATCGTCGGCAGTGCCATCGGTACGTTGAGCGAGGTCATCGGCGAGTTGCAGCGTGCGGCGGGTGCCGCCGAGCGCATTGCGGAGTTGCTCAGTTCGCAGAACATCATCCAGCCACCGACCCTCGGGCTGGTGACGTTGCCAGAACGGATCAAAGGCGAGTTGCAATTGCAGAATGTGCACTTTTCCTACCCGTCGCGTCCGGACAGCTATGCCATCAGCGGCTTGAGCCTGACCATCAGGGCTGGTGAAACCCTGGCCCTTGTCGGGCCTTCCGGTGCCGGTAAATCCACGGTGTATGACTTGTTGCTGCGCTTCTACGACCCGCTTGAAGGCCGGATCCTGATTGACGGGGTGCCGCTGACGAGCCTCGATCCGCTGGATCTGCGGCGCAATTTCGCTTTGGTCTCGCAATCGCCAGCGCTGTTTTTCGGCAGCGTCGAAGAGAATATTCGTTACGGCAATGCCGACGCGACACTGGAGCAGGTCAAGGAAGCGGCAAGAATTGCCCACGCCCATGACTTCATCGAGAAGATGCCCAACGGTTATCAGACTCATCTGGGGGACGCTGGCCTCGGCCTTTCCGGCGGCCAGCGTCAACGTCTGGCGATTGCCCGCGCGTTGCTGGTGGATGCGCCGATTCTGCTGCTGGACGAAGCCACCAGCGCTCTCGATGCCCAGAGCGAACATCTGATCCAGGAAGCGCTGCCAAGCCTGATGCACAACCGCACCACGCTGGTGATTGCGCATCGCCTGGCCACGGTGAAGAACGCCGACCGGATCGCCGTGATGGATCAGGGCCGATTGGTCGCAATCGGTACGCATCAGGAGCTGATCGTGAGCAATCCACTGTATGCGCGGCTGGCGGCGTTGCAGTTCAACGACGGGCATGCGATGGCGGTGTAGAACCGCCGAAGGCTTTTCTGGCAGCAAAAAAATGCCCGCATCGATGGATGCGGGCATTTTTCATTTCAGGTATTCAGCACCTGTCATTGATCGTCGAAATACCGCTCATGCCAATCCACCAGCGGCTGCGGCGAATTGAGTTTCTGCCCGTAGATCACCGAGTACGACAGCACGTTCTGCACGTACTGGCGGGTTTCGTCGAACGGGATGCTTTCCACCCACACATCGAAGCTCAGGTGATCGGCGCCGCGCAGCCACTGGCGCACGCGGCCGGGACCGGCGTTGTAGGCGGCGGAGGCCAGGACGCGGTTGCCGTTGAACTGGCTGTGCACCTGGCTCAGGTAAGCGGCGCCGAGCTGGATGTTCTTGTCCGGATCGAGCACTTGCTGCGGCGAGGCCAGCGGGATGCTGAACTTGCGCGCGGTTTCCTTGGCGGTGCCGGGCATCAATTGCATCAGGCCGCTGGCGCCGACGCCGGAGCGGGCGTCATCCATGAACGCGCTTTCCTGGCGGGTGATGGCGAACACCCAGCTCGAATGCAGGCCGCGCGTCTTGGCTTCACGCACCAAGGTGTCGCGGTGGGCCATCGGGAAGCGGATATCCAGGTCGTCCCAGTATTGCGCCTGACTGATGGTGCGAATGGCCGGGAAGTACCATTTCAGGTCGTAAGCCAGTCTGGCCTGGGCGACCATTTCGTCACGATTGAAATGGCGGCTGACGTGATACCACTCGCGGCGCCCGTCGACGATCTGCCCGCGCGCATGGAATTCCAGAGCGCGACGCACACCGGGGGTATTACGCACTTTGTTGATGGTGGCCTGGCTGAGCACCAGCGGCTTGTTCATCAGCGAGTAAGGCAGTTGCGAGCGGTCGGCGGCGAGGAAGCCGTAGAAGTCGCGTTCTTTCGCCAGATTCTTGTACAGGGTCTGCGCTTCCGGGTTCTGCGGTTGTGCCAGTTCCAGGCTGCGGGCCTGCCAGTAACGCCAGCGGTTGGTGGTCGCCAGATCCTGCGGCAGCCGACGGGTCAACTGATACGCATCGTCCCAGCGTGCCAGACGCAACAGCAGGCGCAGGCGCCATTCGGACACGGTGTTGTCACGCAGCTCCGGATCGTATTTGGTCATCACGTCCAGCGCGCGGCTGTCGAAACGCCGAGCCAGGGTCAGGCCGATTTCCCGGGCAATCGCGACTTTTTCGTCACGGGAAAAATGCATGCTGCTGGCGTATCCGTCGAGCAGGGCCATGGCCTTGTCCGGGTCCTGACGGGCGAGGCGGCGCAGGCCGAGGCTGACCACGTCGGACATCGGCTCGTCAGCGGGAGTGAAGCGCGACGGCTGATTGAGCAGTTCGGGTTTCTGCGCCACATCCACCAGCAGCCGACCGCGTGGGGCGAGGGTGGTGAGGCCGTTGACCAGGCTGTTGGCCAGTGGATAGTTGCGCGCCTGGGCGGCAAGTTTGGTGCGCTCCCAGCGTTTCTGCTCGGTCAACTGGCCATCGGCGGCCCAGATCCCGAACAACCCGTCACAGGCGGCCGGTTGCGATTTGCCGGTCAGCCACAGTTTGTCGGCGTTGGCATAGCCCTCGGCCTTGTGGCCGCTGCTGATCTGGTACTGCGCATTGAGGCAGTCCAGTTCGGTGAAGTTGAGTTTCGGGTCGTAATACTTGACGAAAGTTGCCCAGTCACCACGGTCAGCGAGCCAGCGCAACCAGCGCAGTTTCATCCAGTTGGCCTGTGGCAGGTCGCCGTGCTCGGCGAGGAATTTCTCGATTTCCTCATTACTGGCGGTCTTCAGACGCGCGGTCAGTTCGTCGTAAGCCAGGTACGGTTCCAGCGGGTAATCGGCCAAGGCCTGGCTGTAACGAAAGTACGGGCCGGTATCGCCCTTGGCCAGTGCGCGCTTGGCTTCATCGTAATACTGGCGTTGGGTCGACAGGTCCACCGCCTGGGCGGATTGAGCGGCAGCGGCGGTAAGTAGCAAACAGGACAAGACACTGAAAAGGCGACTGCGCATGAGACATCCGGGCAGAGAAATCATGACAAGTACCGGCCGCGGCCAGCACTGAATTGTCTGTAGCTTAGCCTTTTGCCAGCAACGGGCGAAAGCTTTGCGGGTCTTGCAGCACAAGTTCGCAACAAATGTTGTGCAGAGTGCTTCAGCAGACAAATTGCCGGCCTGCTGAGGACCTGATTCAGGTAGAATGCGCGCCCGGTTTTTGGAGAAGCTCATGACCCTGCTCAAATTCAGCGATGTGTCCCTTGCATTCGGCGCGATGCCGTTGTTGGACAAGGTGTCCTGGCAGATCGCCCGTGGTGAGCGGGTGTGCATCATCGGCCGCAACGGCACTGGCAAATCCAGCATGATGAAACTGGTCAAGGGCGACCAGAAACCCGATGACGGCTCGGTGTGGCGTGCCCCCGGTCTGAAAATCGGTGAATTGCCGCAAGAATTGCCGGTGGCCGACGGGCGGACGGTATTCGACGTGGTTGCCGAGGGTCTGGACGGTGTTGGCGCCTTGCTCGCCGAATACCATCACTTGAGCCAGAACATCGTCACCGACGCCGATCTGGACAAGCTGATGCACGTTCAGCACGACCTCGAAGCCCGTGACGGCTGGCGTTTGCAGACGCTGGTCGACAGTACCCTGAGTCGCCTGCAACTGCCGGCCGACAAGACTCTTGCCGAGTTGTCCGGCGGCTGGCGTCGCCGCGTGCTGCTGGCGCAGGCGCTGGTGTCCGAACCGGATTTGCTGTTGCTCGACGAACCAACCAACCACCTGGACATCGGTGCGATTGCCTGGCTCGAAGAAGCCCTGAAGGATTTCCAGGGCGCCGTCCTGTTCATCACGCACGACCGTTCCTTCCTGCAAAACCTCGCCACGCGCATCCTCGAACTGGATCGCGGCGGTCTGATCGACTGGAACGGCGACTACGCCAGCTTCCTCGTGCATAAAGAAGCCGCGCTGGCTGCTGAAGAAACCGCCAACGCGCTGTTCGACAAGCGTCTGGCTCAGGAAGAAGTGTGGATCCGTCAGGGCATCAAGGCCCGTCGCACCCGTAACGAAGGCCGTGTGCGTGCCCTGAAAGCCCTGCGCGTTGAGCGCAGCGAACGTCGTGAACGTACCGGCAAAGCGAATATTCAGCTGGAAACGGCAGAGAAGTCCGGCAAGCAAGTGATGGTCCTGGACAACGTCAGCTTCCATCACCCGGACGGTCCGTACCTGATCAAGGACTTCTCGATGGTCCTGCAGCGTGGCGACCGTATCGGTCTGCTCGGCGCCAACGGTACCGGCAAGACCACTCTGCTCAAGCTGATGCTCAACGGCCTGCAACCGACCAGCGGCAAAGTGGAAGAGGGCACCCGGATCGATGTGGCCTACTTCGATCAGTTGCGTCATCAGCTCGATCTGGAAAAGACCGTGATCGACAACGTCGCCGAAGGTCGCGACTTCATCGAAATCGATGGCCAGAGCCGCCACGTCCTGAGCTACCTCGGTGACTTCCTGTTCAGCCCGCAGCGTGCGCGCACGCCGGTGAAGGCGCTGTCCGGTGGCGAGCGTGCACGTCTGTTGCTGGCCAAACTGTTCAGCAAACCGGCGAACCTGCTGGTACTTGATGAACCGACCAACGACCTCGACGTCGAGACTCTCGAACTGCTCGAAGAAGTGCTGCTGACGTTCAACGGCACGGTGCTGATGGTCAGTCACGACCGGGCATTCCTCGACAACGTGGTCACCAGCACTCTGGTCTTCGAAGGTGGAGGCAAAGTCCGTGAATACGTCGGCGGTTATCAGGACTGGATCCGTCAGGGCGGTTCGCCGCGCCTGTTGGGTGTGACCGAGAGCAAGTCGGGCAAGGCTGACCTGAACTCGGCGGTGGTCACTGCTGAACCGGCCCCGGTTGCCGCGCCTGTCGCTGCGGCCCCGGCTGCGAAGAAGAAACTGAGCTACAAGCTTCAGCGCGAGCTGGAAGCGCTGCCGGGCGACATCGACAACAAAGAGCAGCAGATTGCTGCGGTCGAGGCTGAAATGGCCGAAGCCGGCTTCTACCAGCGTCCGCCCGCAGAAACGGCCAAGGTGATTGCTTCGCTGGAGCAGTTGCAGGCTGAGCTGGATGCGCTGGTGGAGCGTTGGGCCGAGCTGGATGCCTGATTGTTTCCAGGCATGAAAAAGCCCGGCGTCCAGTGATGGACGCCGGGCTTTTTAGCTTCTCACAAGGGCCTGGGATCAGCGTTTGACCAGGTGCACCGCCAGCACATCACAAGGTGCGCCGTGCAAAACATCGTTGGCGGTTGAACCCAATAGTAGTGCCAGACCATGTCGGCCATGGCTGCCGACCACGATCAGGTCGCATTCCTGATCCTTGGCGAAGTGGTGGATTTCCTGGCGTGGCTGGCCGTAGGTCAGGTGGCAGTTTGAGCCTTCCAGTTCGGTGTATTTGTGCTTCAGGCGCTCCAGGCGTTCCTTGGCTTGATCGAACTGTTGTTGTTGCAGTTGTGACAGATCCATCGGTACGTCACCCCCAAAGGCCATGGCCATCGGTTCGACGATATGCACCAGCGACAGCTTGGCGCCATTGCTCACCGACAGCTCTCGGGCGCGGTGGATCACAGGGTCGCACTCTTCGGTCAGATCTACGGCGACCAGGATATGGTGGTAGGGCATGAGGTGCTCCTCGTGAGGGATCAATATTGTTAAGTATGGCTGGTTTCAAGCGCATTGGTTCCAGAGTGACACAATGCGCTCACCTTAAGTCGGGAGTAGAGATATGACGGTCTGGTTGGTGGTGTCAATCCTGCTGGTGGTGTTGAGCCCCCTGGCTTGGTTGCGTCCGTCCCGTGCACAGAGTGGCCGGATAGCCTTGCGCATGGAGGCCCGGCGCATCGGGCTGGCCATGCAGCTGGCGCCCCAGGAGTGGCCGCACTGGCTGAGCCAGGAGCCGCCAAACCCGTGCGCGCAATACCATCGGCCACGGCGCGGCAAGCAGCCGGCTTGCTGGACGTATTGGCAGAAAACCCCGGGCGTGTGGGTCAATCAGTGGCAGGAAGTCTGTGAAGATTCGCTCCTGTTGAATCATTTCGAAAAATTGCCGGGCAACGTTTTCAAGGTCGAAGCTGACAAGCAGATGATCGCGCTCTATTGGGGCGAGAAGGGTGACGCTTCGGTTCTGCTGGAAATTGATGCCACGCTGAAAGCACTGGCATGACTCACGGACGTTTCGCGCTGCAACGGTGCGAAACGTCTGGCAGACGAGCAATAAAAAGCCCGACATGATTCATCGGGCGGGGTGGCCAGGCAGGCCGGAAATTCTTTTTGATGTTGATTCGGCGTGTTCCGGTCAACACACGTGCGCTTGTTTTCCTTCGTGGTCCAGCGAGCGTAGCCTGTTAAACAAGGCTTGCAGCGAATTAGGGCGACATTTCTAACTATTAATCTTATGAATACCCTCACATGCAAGCATGTGTCGGCGGCTGCGTCTTACAGAAATGACCGCAAAGTCGCATTTCAACCCGTATTTAGGGCGATTGACAATTGTCGGAAATTCCGTGAAGGTGGCGTACCCAAATCAAACGGGCGTATGAATTGAGCGTTTGTCTTACAGACTGCTCCTACAGAATCCCGACTATCGCGTTGGCGGGTGTGCCGGGTGGATTGGCGTCAGCATCGACGAAAAAGCGTCCTGCCGAGCCATTTACCTGCGTCCGACGTGTACTGTTCAGCTTCCATATCGTGGAGATCAGTTGATGATTTACGAAGGTAAAGCCATCACGGTTAAAGCTCTTGAAAGTGGCATCGTCGAATTGAAATTCGACCTCAAGGGTGAGTCCGTCAACAAGTTCAACCGTCTTACCCTGAACGAACTGCGTCAGGCCGTGGACACCATCAAGGCAGATGCTTCGATCAAGGGCGTGATCGTCAGCAGTGGCAAGGACGTGTTCATCGTCGGCGCCGACATCACCGAATTTGTCGACAACTTCAAGCTGCCGGATGCCGAGCTGGTTGCTGGCAATCTCGAAGCCAACAAGATCTTCAGCGATTTCGAAGACCTCAACGTTCCGACCGTGGCCGCGATCAACGGCATCGCCCTGGGTGGCGGTCTGGAAATGTGCCTGGCGGCGGATTACCGCGTCATGTCGACCAAGGCCAAGATCGGTCTGCCGGAAGTCAAACTGGGCATCTACCCAGGCTTCGGCGGTACCGTGCGTCTGCCGCGCCTGATCGGCGTCGATAACGCCATCGAGTGGATTGCCGCCGGCAAGGAAAACCGTCCTGAAGACGCGCTGAAAGTCAGCGCCGTCGATGCCGTGGTTGCTCCAGAGAAGCTGCAGGAAGCTGCCCTTGAACTGATCAAGCGCGCGATCTCCGGCGAGTTCGATTACAAGGCCAAGCGTCAGCCAAAACTTGAAAAACTCAAGTTGAACGCCATTGAACAAATGATGGCTTTCGAAACCGCCAAAGGTTTCGTGGCAGGGCAAGCCGGCCCGAACTATCCGGCGCCGGTCGAAGCGATCAAGACCATCCAGAAAGCCGCGAACTTCGGTCGTGACAAGGCGCTGGAAGTCGAAGCTGCAGGTTTCGTCAAGCTGGCCAAGACCTCTGCCGCGCAGAGTCTGATTGGCCTGTTCCTGAACGATCAGGAACTGAAGAAGAAGGCCAAGGCCTACGACGAAATCGCCAAGGACGTGAAGCAAGCAGCCGTACTGGGCGCCGGCATCATGGGGGGCGGTATCGCCTATCAGTCGGCCTCCAAAGGCACGCCGATCCTGATGAAAGACATCAACGAGCACGGTATCGAGCAGGGTCTGGCCGAAGCCGCCAAGCTGCTGGTGGGCCGCGTTGACAAAGGCCGCATGACCGCTGCGAAAATGGCTGAAGTGCTCAACGGCATTCGTCCGACCCTGTCCTACGGCGACTTCGGTCACGTCGACCTGGTTGTTGAAGCCGTGGTCGAGAACCCGAAGGTCAAGCAAGCCGTGCTGGCTGAAGTCGAAGACAAGGTCAAAGAGGACACCATCCTCGCGTCCAACACCTCGACCATTTCCATCAGCCTGCTGGCCAAGGCCCTCAAGCGTCCGGAAAACTTCGTCGGCATGCACTTCTTCAACCCGGTGCACATGATGCCGCTGGTGGAAGTGATCCGTGGCGAGAAGTCCAGCGAGCTGGCGATTGCCACCACCGTTGCCTACGCCAAGAAAATGGGCAAGAACCCGATCGTCGTCAACGACTGCCCGGGCTTCCTGGTCAACCGCGTCCTGTTCCCGTATTTCGGCGGTTTCGCCAAGCTGGTCAGCGCCGGTGTGGATTTCGTGCGCATCGACAAGATCATGGAAAAATTCGGTTGGCCGATGGGCCCGGCGTACCTGATGGACGTGGTCGGCATCGACACCGGTCACCACGGTCGTGACGTGATGGCTGAAGGCTTCCCGGATCGCATGAAGGATGACCGTCGCTCGGCAGTCGACGTGCTTTACGAAGCCAAACGTCTGGGCCAGAAGAATGGCAAGGGCTTCTACGCCTACGAGACCGACAAGAAGGGCAAGCAGAAGAAGGTGGCCGATCCGTCGGTGCTGGAAGTGCTCAAGCCGATCGTTTACGAGCAGCGCGAAGTCACTGACGAAGACATCATCAACTGGATGATGATCCCGCTGTGCCTGGAAACCGTGCGTTGCCTGGAAGACGGCATCGTTGAAACTGCTGCCGAAGCCGACATGGGTCTGGTTTACGGTATCGGTTTCCCTCCATTCCGTGGCGGTGCGCTGCGCTACATCGATTCGATCGGTGTTGCCGAGTTCGTTGCCCTGGCTGACCAGTACGCTGATTTGGGCGCGCTGTACCACCCGACCGCGAAGCTGCGCGAAATGGCCAAGAACGGCCAGAGCTTCTTCGGTTAAGCGCCCCCAACTAGAGTGAGAGTGAACTTATGAGCTTGAATCCTAGAGACGTCGTGATTGTCGACTTCGGTCGTACTCCGATGGGCCGCTCCAAGGGCGGCATGCACCGCAACACCCGTGCCGAAGACATGTCGGCGCACCTGATCAGCAAACTGCTGGAACGCAACGCCAAGGTCGATCCTGCTGAAGTCGAGGACGTGATCTGGGGCTGTGTGAACCAGACCCTGGAGCAGGGCTGGAACATCGCGCGCATGGCGTCGCTGATGACCCAGATCCCGCACACCTCGGCCGGCCAGACCGTCAGCCGTCTGTGCGGCTCGTCGATGAGCGCCCTGCACACCGCTGCGCAAGCGATCATGACCGGTAACGGTGACGTATTCGTGGTTGGCGGCGTCGAGCATATGGGGCACGTGAGCATGATGCACGGTGTCGATCCGAACCCGCACATGTCGCTGTACGCGGCGAAAGCCTCGGGCATGATGGGGCTGACCGCGGAAATGCTCGGCAAGATGCACGGCATCACCCGTGAGCAGCAGGACGCCTTTGGCGTGCGCTCCCACCAGCTCGCCCATAAGGCGACGGTGGAAGGCAAGTTCAAAGACGAAATCATCCCGATGCAGGGCTACGACGAAAACGGCTTCCTGAAGCTGTTCGACTACGACGAAACCATTCGTCCGGAAACCACTCTGGAAAGTCTGGCGGCCCTCAAGCCTGCCTTCAATCCGAAGGGTGGCACCGTGACTGCCGGTACTTCGTCGCAGATCACCGATGGTGCTTCGTGCATGATCGTGATGTCGGCGCAGCGTGCACAGGACCTGGGGATCCAGCCGATGGCCGTGATCCGTTCGATGGCGGTGGCGGGTGTGGATCCGGCGATCATGGGCTATGGTCCAGTGCCGGCTACACAAAAAGCCCTGAAGCGTGCGGGCCTCGGCATCAACGATATCGACTTCTTCGAGCTCAACGAAGCTTTCGCTGCACAGGCCCTGCCAGTGCTGAAAGATCTGAAAGTGCTCGACAAGATGAACGAGAAGGTTAACCTGCACGGCGGCGCGATCGCCCTGGGTCACCCGTTCGGTTGCTCCGGTGCCCGTATTTCCGGCACTTTGCTGAACGTGATGAAGCAGAATAGCGGTACCTTCGGGGTGGCCACTATGTGCATTGGTCTCGGCCAAGGCATCTCCACCGTCTTCGAACGCGTTTAAGCGTCTCGTCGATGGAAGCCGGGGCCAAGTGCCCCGGTTTTTGTTTTTGTGGATTTATTTTTGTATTTATTTTGAAAAAATTTGAGTGAGGGCCGAAGCATGCCGATACAACCTGGGCTCTACCAACATTACAAAGGTCCGCAGTACCGCGTATTCAGTGTGGCGCGGCATTCCGAGACCGAGGAAGAAGTGGTCTTTTACCAAGCCCTGTATGGCGATTACGGCTTCTGGGTACGCCCTTTGAGCATGTTCGTCGAGTCGGTCGAGGTTGACGGCGAGCAGGTGCCACGCTTTGCTTTGGTGCAAGCCGAACCGAGCCTTTTTTCCAAGCCATGAGGCGAGTGCGCACAGAACCCTGTGCTTGACCTCACCTTGTAGCCACTATATATAGCGGTGCCGCGTCAGGCGCCAACCGCCTTTCACTTCTAGAATTCAGGAATTTTCTGATCCATGGGCAAATCGCTGGTCATTGTGGAATCCCCGGCTAAGGCCAAGACCATCAACAAGTATCTGGGCAACCAATACGTGGTGAAGTCGAGTATCGGCCATATCCGAGACCTGCCCACCAGCGGTTCGGCTAGCGCCAGCAAAGAGCCGGCCGCCAAGCGCGGCAAGGCCGCCGCGGGTGAAGGGCCGGTGCTCACGCCGAAAGAGAAGGCGCGCAAGCAACTGGTTTCGCGCATGGGTGTCGACCCGGAACATGGCTGGAAAGCCCAGTACGAGATCCTTCCGGGTAAAGAGAAGGTCATCGAAGAGCTGCGCCGGCTCGCCAAGGATGCTGACACCATCTATCTCGCAACCGACTTGGATCGCGAGGGGGAAGCCATTGCCTGGCACCTGCGCGAAGCCATCGGTGGTGACGACAGCCGCTACAAGCGCGTGGTGTTCAACGAAATCACCAAGAAAGCGATTCAGGAAGCGTTCTCCGAGCCGGGCGAACTGGACATCGATCGTGTGAACGCCCAGCAGGCGCGTCGTTTCCTCGACCGCGTTGTGGGTTACATGGTCTCGCCACTGCTGTGGGCCAAGATCGCCCGTGGCCTGTCGGCCGGTCGCGTGCAATCGGTTGCCGTGAAGCTGGTGGTCGAGCGTGAGCGTGAAATCCGTGCGTTCAACCCGGAAGAGTACTGGGAAGTGCACGCCGATCTTGGCACCGCCAAGGGCTCGACTGTACGTTTCGAAGTGGCGCGCGAGAAGGGCGAAGCCTTCAAGCCGCTGAACGAAGCCCAGGCCACGGCCGCGCTGGAGAAACTCAAGTCCTCCAGCTACAGCATCGTCAAGCGCGAAGACAAGCCGACCAGCAGCAAGCCGTCGGCGCCATTCATCACGTCCACCCTGCAGCAAGCCGCGAGCAATCGTCTGGGCTTCGGCGTGAAGAAAACCATGATGATGGCCCAGCGTCTGTACGAAGCCGGCTACATCACTTATATGCGTACCGACTCGACCAATCTTTCGGCCGATGCCGTGGCGATGGCGCGCACCTACATCGAAGATGAGTTCGGCAAGAAGTACCTGCCGGAAGCGCCGAATGTCTACAGCAGCAAAGAAGGCGCACAAGAGGCTCACGAAGCGATTCGTCCTTCCGACGCCAACACCACGCCAAGCAAGCTTGCAGGCATGGAGCGTGACGCTGAGCGCCTTTACGAGCTGATCTGGCGCCAGTTCCTTGCTTGCCAGATGCTGCCGGCGCAGTACCTGTCGACCACTGTCAGCGTCGCTGCTGGTGACTTTGAGCTGCGCGCCAAGGGCCGCATCCTCAAGTTCGACGGTTACACCCGCGTCCTGCCGCAGATCGCCAAGCCTGGCGATGACGACGTTCTGCCCGACATGGCCCAGGGCGATGTGATGAAGCTGATCAAGCTTGATCCGTCGCAGCACTTCACCAAGCCGCCAGCGCGTTACTCCGAAGCGAGCCTCGTGAAAGAAATGGAAAAACGTGGTATCGGTCGTCCCTCGACCTATGCAGCCATCATTTCGACCATTCAGGATCGCGGCTACGTGACCCTGCACAATCGTCGTTTCTACTCGGAAAAGATGGGCGACATCGTCACCGAGCGTCTGTCGGAGAGTTTCTCGAATCTCATGGACTACGGCTTCACTGCCGGCATGGAAGAGAACCTCGATGACGTGGCTCAGGGCGAGCGCGACTGGAAAAACGTGCTGGACGAGTTCTACGGCGACTTCAAGAAGAAGCTTGAAGTGGCGGAGAACCCGGACAATGGCATGCGTGCCAACCAGCCCGTGATGACCGACATTCCGTGCACCACATGCGGTCGTCCGATGCAGATCCGTACCGCATCGACCGGTGTGTTCCTTGGCTGCTCGGGTTACAGCCTGCCGCCGAAGGAGCGCTGCAAGGCCACCGTCAATCTGGTGCCAGGCGACGAGATTGCCGCGGACGACGAGGGCGAGTCGGAGTCGTTGGTTCTGCGTGGCAAGCATCGCTGCCCGATTTGCAGCACGGCGATGGACGCCTACCTGCTTGATGAGAAGCGCAAACTGCACATCTGCGGTAACAATCCGGATTGCGCGGGCTACGAAATCGAAGAGGGCAACTATCGCATCAAGGGCTATGAAGGTCCGAGCCTGGAGTGCGACAAGTGCGGCAGCGAGATGCAGCTCAAGACCGGTCGTTTCGGCAAGTTCTTCGGTTGCACCAACCCAACTTGCAAGAACACCCGCAAACTGCTGAAGAGCGGTGATGCGGCGCCGCCGAAGATGGATCCGGTGAAAATGCCTGAGCTGAAATGCGAAAAGGTCAACGACACCTACATCCTGCGCGACGGTGCTTCCGGTCTGTTCCTGGCAGCCAGTCAGTTCCCGAAAAACCGCGAGACCCGTGCTCCGCTGGTGATCGAGATTCTGCCGCACAAGGACGAGATCGATCCGAAGTACCACTTCTTGTGCGAAGCGCCACAGAAGGATCCTGATGGTCTGCCAGCGGTCATCCGCTACAGCCGAAAGACCAAGGAGCAATACGTGCAGACCGAAGTAGACGGCAAGCCTACCGGCTGGAAGGCGTACTACGATGGTGGTAAATGGACTGTTGAAGACAAGCGCACGAAAGCCAAGGCTGAGTAAGCGTTAGCCTGATACAAAAAAGGCCGCATGATAACCCTCGGGTTTTCATGCGGCCTTTTTGTTTTGTGCTTGCGGTCGGATCCGTTGATCCATGACACTGTCGGGTCTGTGTGACGCAATTATTTCGCTGTGGAGACTGCCGGCATGGCGCACGAACTCTATACCCGCACCAATCAGAAAATCTATTTCGCCGGCCTGTCGCTGGAAGCTCTGGCTCGTGCCGAAGAGGGGCGAGCGATGAATTCGCTGGCGCTGATCCAGGCTGGGCGTGAATCGGCGTTATTTCACCTCTACGGCGCGCTTTTGGGACTGTGCCATGAGATCGCCGGTTTCTATCGTCTGCCTCAGGCTAATGCTTCGCGAGCAGAAGTGTTGTTGACTCGTGACGTCCTGGAATCGATTGCCATCCCTGAGCTGGCCGAGATGGTGGAACTGACCGGTAACCCTGAAACCTGGCTGGCGAAACTGCTGGCGGCGCATTCGGCGTTGTTCCAGCCGCCACGGGTGCCACAGAAGCCCAAGGGCGATGTGACGCAGCCATTGATTCAGGCCATTAATCTTGATGAGGAAGAGGCGCCGCAGGAGTTGAGTCGCGAAGAGCTGGAGAGCTGGCGGCAGAATCTCAAAGGTCTGGCGATCCGCTTTCGCGAAGGTCTGAACGAATGCTGATGGGCATTGGTACGGTGGCAATCTGAAACATGCTGCTGGTCAAGATCCCGAGCGAACCCCGAATGATGTCTATATAATCCCTGCCTTTCGTGGAGAACAGACCTATATGCCAACGTCCTTTCTAGAAATTGTCGAGTTACCAGACGGCCGAATCGAACTGCGCAGGGCTGAGGACGAGGGGTCTCTGGTGACGCTGGATTTCTCCGAGGATGCCAAGGCGTTCCTGCAAGGCCAGCACGTGGAAATCGCCAAGGCGATGTTAAGCGTCGGCGTACAGATGGCCGGTCGTATGGTCGAAGGCGAGTTTGATAAGGAAGAAGGGCCGCGGGTTCTTCACTGAGCCCCGCCTGTCGGCGATTGCCGCTATCGCATCAGATCGGCTTCTCTGTCCCTGGAGAAGCCATGCGCTTCACACAGTGCGCGTTACCAGTGAATCAACCCAGTCGAATGTTCAGGCTCTGAGCGTCGCCCGTGCGGGCAGCGCCGACCAGCTGTTGCCGGGAGCTTGTGTTCAGTGGGTTGAGCCATGTCACCACTGTGTGGCTACGGCCCAGACGCAGCGCTTCACACGCCAGTTGCTGAGCGCTTTGCGCGCCACGTGGTTGCAGCAGCAGAATGCGTTCACGGTTCAGGCCGGCCTCTCGCAGCCAGGTTTGGGTCAGGCTGGCGGGTGGGGCGATCAGCGTCAGCCAGCGTGCATCCTGATCCTCGCTCAGTTCGCGAAGGATCGGGGCGAGCAGGTTCAGGCAGTTCCCGGCCGCACCGCGCAGTGACAGCTCACTGAATACTTCCGGTTCGGCAATCCATGGGCGCTCGACGACATCTTTCAGGATCGGCGCCATCGGTTGTGCCAGAAACGCTTCGAATAAAGGCAGTTGTGTTTGCTGAGGTGTGTGTGGGAACTGCATAAAGCCTCCTTTAGCGGCGGATGACGCCGACACTCAAGCCTTCGATCACCAGTTCCTGATCTTTCAGGTCGACTTCGATAGGGGCGAACTCAGGGTTTTCGGCAATCAGCCAGACTTTGCTGCCTTCGCGCTTGAAGCGCTTGACCGTCACTTCATCGCCGATCCGTGCAACCACGACCTGGCCATTGCGTGCTTCGCGAGTAGTGTGAACCGCCAGCAGGTCACCGTCGAAAATGCCGATGTCCTTCATGCTCATGCCGTGTACGCGCAACAGGTAGTCGGCTCGGGGATGGAAGAAGGCCGGGTTGATGTTGCAGGACTCTTCGATGTGCTGCTGGGCGAGGATCGGAGCACCGGCGGCGACCCGGCC
Source organism: Pseudomonas sp. Y5-11 (assembly GCF_022368695.1). Lineage (NCBI taxonomy): Bacteria > Pseudomonadati > Pseudomonadota > Gammaproteobacteria > Pseudomonadales > Pseudomonadaceae > Pseudomonas > Pseudomonas sp. Y5-11. The sequence goes on along the minus strand of NZ_CP058974.1, from coordinate 4,974,522 downwards.
AATGATTGGCAGGGTGGAGTCATCGGTCTTGGCTTCGAAGCCAGGGATGCGGATGCCCCGAGAAGCGCCAGGCGTCATCTCGATGGCGCCTTTGCGGGCCAGGGCCTTGAGGTGCTCTTCAGCCGCGTTTGGCGACTTGAAACCCAGCTCCTGAGCGATTTCCGCGCGGGTTGGCGGGTAGCCGTTGTCTTCGAGGCAGCGTTTGATAAAGGCCAGAATCTCGGCTTGGCGTGGCGTCAGCTTTAGCATATTGATCGCTCTGTCTTTTTATACAGTGACTGGGATTATATACAGTGAAGCAGTCTTGGCAATGCCCGTTTTTTTGCGGCCCGCCGGACGGTCGGCTGCCGTGCTTATTAAAGGAGCGGACGAGTGTGGTTAAATAGCTGACCGACCATTCCCAAAACGAACTGGCAGGCTTGACAAGGCACAGGCTGAAACGTATGTTTCAAACAAGTGTTTGTCAGGCGGAGTAGCCATGGCCCAGTCGGAAACCGTTGAACGCATTCTTGATGCTGCCGAGCAGTTGTTCGCGGAGAAAGGTTTCGCCGAAACCTCATTGCGTTTGATCACCAGCAAGGCCGGGGTAAACCTGGCGGCGGTGAACTATCATTTCGGCTCCAAGAAAGCCCTGATCCAGGCGGTTTTTTCGCGCTTCCTCGGGCCGTTCTGCGTCAGTCTTGATAAAGAGTTGGAACGGCGTCAGGCCAAGCCGGAAAACAAACCGACACTTGAAGAGTTGCTGGAGATCCTCGTTGAACAGGCGCTGGTGGTCCAGCCACGCAGCGGTAACGACCTGTCGATTTTCATGCGTTTGCTCGGGTTGGCGTTCAGCCAGAGCCAGGGTCACCTGCGTCGTTATCTGGAAGACATGTACGGCAAGGTGTTCCGCCGCTACATGCTGCTGGTCAACGAAGCGGCTCCGCGCATTCCGCCCATCGAACTGTTCTGGCGCGTGCACTTCATGCTCGGCGCTGCGGCGTTCAGCATGTCGGGCATCAAGGCCCTGCGCGCGATTGCCGAGACCGATTTCGGCGTCAACACGTCGATCGAACAGGTGATGCGCCTGATGGTGCCGTTCCTCGCCGCTGGCATGCGTGCCGAAACCGGTGTCACCGATCCGGCGATGGCAACAGCGCAATTGCGTCCGCGCAGCAAGTCGACTCCGGTGGCCGCCAAGGTTTAACCGCACACGGGTGGGCGCGGCAGTTTACATCCGCTAAGCTAGCCGCCCATGCCGACTCTCGTTCTGAACCCGAAATCCCAAGAAATTGCCGACCTGCCGAGCATTGCTCACGGTAGCGATTTCCTGCGGGTCGGGTTTTTCGTTTTCAAGGAATTTCTATGACTGCTGGCCTGCAAGGCTCGTTGATGGTGGACGTCGCCGGTACCTGGCTGACGGCCGAAGATCGCCAATTGTTGCGTCAGCCCGAAGTGGGTGGCCTGATCATTTTTGCCCGTAACATCGAGCATCCACGGCAGGTGCGTGAGCTGAGCGCCGCGATCCGCGCCATTCGCCCGGATCTGCTGCTGGCGGTGGACCAGGAGGGCGGTCGCGTCCAGCGCCTGCGTCAGGGCTTCGTGCGCCTGCCGGCGATGCGCGCCATTGCTGACAACCCGAATGCCGAGTATCTCGCTGAGCAATGCGGCTGGATCATGGCCACTGAAGTGCTGGCGGTCGGCCTTGATCTGAGTTTCGCCCCGGTACTGGACCTGGATTACCAGCGCAGCGCCGTGGTTGGCACCCGTTCGTTCGAGAGTGATCCCGAGCGCGCCGCATTGCTCGCTGGAGCGTTTATTCGCGGCATGAACAGCGCCGGCATGGCTGCCACTGGCAAACATTTCCCCGGTCACGGCTGGGCTGAAGCCGATTCCCACGTCGCGATCCCGAACGACGAGCGCAGCCTTGACGACATCCGCGCCAATGATCTTGTACCGTTCGCCAGGTTGAGTAAGCAGCTCGCGGCGGTCATGCCCGCCCACGTCATCTATCCGCAAGTCGATTCGCAACCTGCCGGCTTCTCCCGTCGCTGGTTGCAGGAGATCCTGCGCGGCGAGTTGCAGTTCGACGGGGTGATCTTCAGCGACGACCTTTCAATGGCCGGCGCTCACGTGGTTGGCGATGCCGCCAGCCGTATCGAAGCCGCACTGACTGCCGGCTGTGATATGGGGCTGGTGTGCAACGACCGCGCTGCTGCGGAACTTGCGCTCAGTGCCGCGCAACGGATGAAGGTCAAGCCGTCCACGCGCATTGCGCGGATGCGCGGCCAGGCGTTCGCCAGCACCGACTACCGTCAGGACCCGCGCTGGCTCACTGCAATCGGTGCGCTCAAAGACGCTCAACTGATCGATTAAGGATTATTTGCTATGACGGTTTACGCAATCATTGGTGGCACCGGCCTGACTCAACTCGAAGGCTTGACCATTCGCCAATCGCTGGCGGTAGACACGCCTTATGGCGCGCCATCAGCCGACGTGCAGATCGGTGAATACGCTGGCAAGGAAGTGCTGTTCCTCGCCCGTCACGGCCATCCGCATCGCTTTCCGCCACACAAGGTCAACTACCGCGCCAACCTGTGGGCGCTGAAGCAGGCTGGCGCGGAGGCGATCATCGCGGTCAACGCGGTGGGCGGGATTCACCCGGCCATGGGCACCGGCCACTTCTGTGTGCCGCATCAGATCGTCGACTACACCAGCGGTCGCGAACACACGTTTTTCGCCGACGATCTGGAGCACGTCACCCACATCGATTTCAGCTTTCCTTACAGCGAGCCGCTGCGTCAGCAATTGATTGCGGCGGTGGCTGCCGAAGGTTGCGAATACAGCGATCAGGGCGTGTATGCCTGCACTCAGGGCCCGCGTCTGGAAACCGTGGCGGAGATCGTGCGACTGGAGCGCGATGGCTGCGACATCGTTGGCATGACCGGCATGCCGGAAGCCGCGCTGGCCCGTGAACTGGAGCTGGATTACGCCTGCCTGGCGCTGGTGGTGAATCCGGCGGCGGGCAAGACCACCGAAGTGATCACCATGGCCGAGATCGAGCAGGCGCTGCATGACGGGATGGGCAAAGTGAAATCGGCGTTGGCGCGGGTGCTCAAGGGCTGAGTCTGACCGAAACCGATTTGGCCTCATCGCTGGCAAGCCAGCTGCCACAGGTATCGAGTTGAATCACAGTGTTGTGTTCGACTCATAACCTTGTGGGAGCTGGCTTGCCAGCGACAGCTCTCTAATTGGCAGGGAGGGGCTCAACGCTTGTCGAGCTTATCCGGCAACGGCGCAAACAGCGCTTCGATATCATCGCTCTGCAGTTTCCAGTCCCCGGCCTTGCGCCCATCCAGCACGCCTGCCGCCAGGTCGGATTTTTCCTTCTGCAGGTGCTGAATCTTCTCTTCCACCGTGCCCCGGGCAATCATCTTGTAAACGAACACCGGCTTTTCCTGGCCGATCCGGTACGCGCGGTCAGTCGCCTGATTCTCCGTTGCCGGGTTCCACCACGGGTCGTAATGAATCACCGTGTCCGCTTCGGTCAGGTTCAAACCAACGCCACCGGCCTTCAGGCTGATCAGAAAGATCTGACGCTTACCGCTCTGGAATTCCTTCACCGGCGTGCGCCGATCGCGGGTCTGTCCCGTCAGCAGGGCATAGGCCACGTTGCGTTTTTTCAGTTCGTCTTCGATCAGTGACAGCATTGACGTGAACTGCGAGAACAGCAGAATTCGCCGACCTTCCTCAAACAACTCCTCGAGCATTTCCATCAGACTGTCGAGCTTGCCGGAACTGCTGCCGCGAGCGGGCAGGGTGGCGTCGTTGACCAGGCGCAAGTCGCAGCAAACCTGACGCAGCTTGAGCAGGGCTTCAAGAATGATGATCTGGCTGCGCGCCACGCCCTTGCGAGTGATCTCGTCGCGGACTTTCTTGTCCATCGCCAGGCGCATGGTTTCGTACACATCGCGCTGCGCCTCATTGAGATCGACCCAGTGGATGATCTCGGTTTTCGGCGGCAGTTCGGTAGCCACCTGTTCCTTGGTCCGGCGCAGCAGAAACGGTTTTATCCGCCCATTGAGGTGCTGCAATCTGACTTCGCTGGCGCGTTTTTCGATCGGAACGCGGTAGTCGGCATTGAAACTTTTGACGTCGCCCAGCCAGCCCGGCAGCAGAAAGTGGAACAACGACCACAACTCGCCGAGGTGGTTTTCCAGCGGTGTGCCACTCAGGCACAGGCGCTGGCGCGCGTTGAGTTCGCGAGCGGCCTGCGCGGCCTTGCTGTTGGGGTTCTTGATGTATTGGGCTTCGTCCAGCACCAGAACGTGCAGCGGCTGTTGTGCCAGCCGTTCGACGTCCTTGGGCAGCAGTGCATAGGTGGTCAGGATCAGGTCGAAGTCGGCCAGATGCTCGAAATGCTTTTTGCGGCCGGCACCGTACAGCGCGACCACTTTCAGTTGCGGCGTGAAGTGCGCAGCCTCATCGAGCCAGTTCGGGATCAGGCTGGTGGGCATCACCACCATGCATGGCCGATCCAGGCGTCCGGCGTTTTTCTCGCTGAGAATATGCGCCAGGGTCTGTAGGGTTTTACCCAGGCCCATGTCGTCCGCAAGAATCCCGCCGACCTCAAGCTGACGAAGGGACTGCATCCAGCTCAGACCTTCGAGCTGATAAGGGCGCAACGTCGCGTTCAAACCCTTCGGTGCCTTGGCCGTGTAATCACGGATGTCGCGCAGGCGTTGGGCGAAGCTGCGAATCTGCTCGCCGCCTTCCCACAGCAGGGGAAGGCCTTCCAGCGAATTGAGCCGCGTCGCGTCGGCTTTGCTCAGGCGCAGGGTGGTTTCGCCCGGCTCCTGCAAGTAAAACTCGCCCAGTGTCGCCAGCACCGGTTTCAGTCGGCCAAGGGGCAGGGCCACCTGCAGTGGCCCGTGCTCACTGTTGCGTTGCGGAATATTGACCAGAATCAGTTCGTCATCGCGTCGCCGTGCCAGGCGTTCCGGGTTGAGGATTTCCGTGTGCGAGCGCATCAGGTTGAGCAGGATCGGCAGCAGGCTCAGGCGTTCGCCATTGACGATAATCCCCAGCTCCAGATCGAACCAGTCGCGCTCCGGCGCCTGTTCGACGGTGGCGTACCAGTCGTCGACGGCAGTCAGGTCGAAACCGAATTCCTCGTCGATCTGCAATTCCCAGCCTTGGGTACGCAGTTTCGGCAGTTCATTGAGGGTGAACGTCAGCCAGGCGCTGTCGTTGACCATTTCGTACAGCTCACCAGCGCTTTCCGGTAGTGCCTTGCTCTGGCGGGTGGCGATGCGAAAGCCGAGGATTCTTAACTGTTCGCGGTAGGACTGTTCCACTTCAGGATGGCGTTTTATCCGCAGCGTCTGGGTTTCCTGGCGGATCAGGATGTCGCTGTTTTTCTGTCCGCTGACGTATTCATCCAGATAGCTGAACGACAGCGCCGCGCGATGCTGGATGTAGCGCTGCATCTTGCCGTTGCGTGGCTCGAACGCGCTGAACTCGACGCTGGCCAGCCACAGGCGCGGCAGCGGTTGCACGTTGTCCACCAGCACTTGCGGCGGCGCCTTGGGGCTGCGGTTCTCCAATACGGCCTGGAGTTTTTCCAGCAGTTCGGCGTCTTTTGCGGCGGCCGGGTATTCGAGGGTTTCCTGCACTTGCAGAAGTACCGCAGCGCAGTGCTTGCAGTTGTTGCGCACCGGGCAGGTACAGCTGGCGTCAACCAGCAGCAGGGTGCCTTTGGCTGACTCGCGCAAGTGAATGGTCTGACGGTAGACGTTACCGCCAGAGCCTTCGCAACTGGCGGTGATGGTCGCATCGCCAACCTGCGCGATGCGTACCCGATTCTCCAGGGCGTAGCGGCGGCCACGCTCCAGGCTCTGTTCCTTGAATCGGCTGACCCAGGAGGGTGCCAACGGTTTACTCAGGGGCGGGGACATAAGGACTTCGATCAGTCCGGAATCGCTTCAGGAGCTTGCCGAGGGGCGGGCGCCGTCAGGGAAGTGATCTTGATCAGCAGCGCCAGGTGGCCGTTGTCGAGATAGTTGAGCTGGCCGTTTTTAGTGTGGCTGTCCTGCTTCAGGCGTTCGCTGGCAGTGACCATGCCGTTGGCGTCGATCTGGTTGACCCAGAAGTCGGCGTTCACGTCGGTGAAGCGCCCGAGTTTCATTTCCAGGGTGCCTTCGATCGGGAACTGGCCGAACTGTTCCTTGCCGTCGCTGACGGCCACCTTGGTCGGCGCTTCGCCGAGGGTTTGCTGCCAGGCCTTGTGCAGCAGCACGCTGTACTCGCCGGTGGCGCTGAGTTTGTTGGCCACCTCATTCAAGGCAGGTGTGCGCTGGCTGGCATCGTCGAGGCGTTGAGCGCCGGCTGCCCAGTCTTCCGGGGCCGCGCGGCTGACAATCGCCGGTACGGCGTTCTGCCGCACCAGAATCATTTCGACCATGTAGGTGTCATCGGCAAACGCCATCGGTGCTACGAAGCTGAGTAGCAAAGTCAGTGAGCGAAACAGGCGCATGCGGCGTCCTTCAAACAGTTTTCGGGAGGAGGCGCTCGAACAGCGCCTCTACAGTATTAAAGCGCTCTTCCGGGCGTTCCATCGGCACCTGGAACTTGAACATTGTGGCGCCTTCGAATTTGTAGCGTTTTGGCTGAGTCTGGATCAGTTTGATCAAGGTCATCGGGTCGACCGGCGTCTGCGCGGCGAACTCGATGCGGCCACCTTGCGGGCCACCGTCGACTTTCTTGATGCCCAGTTGTTCGGCCTGCAACTTCAGCGCGGTGATGCGCACCAGATTCTTGGTCGGCTCCGGCAGCAGACCGAAGCGGTCGATCATCTCCACTTGCAGATCCTTCAGGCCTTCCTCGTCGGTGGCCGAAGCGATGCGCTTGTACAGGATCAGGCGGGCATGAACATCCGGCAGATAGTCTTCCGGTATCAGCGCCGGCACCCGCAGGTTGACTTCCGGGCCACCGCCGAGCGGTTGATCAAGGTTCGGTTGCTCGCCCTTGCGGATCGACTTCACCGCGCGCTCGAGCATCTCCATGTAGAGCGTGAAGCCCACGGCCTGAATCTGCCCGCTCTGGCCGTCGCCGAGCAATTCGCCGGCGCCACGGATTTCCAGGTCGTTGGTCGCCAGCACGAAGCCGGCGCCCAGATCCTGAGTGTTGGCAATCGCTTCCAGACGCTTTTCCGCGTCCGAGGTGATTTGCTGGCGCAGCGGCGTCAGCAGGTAGGCGTAAGCCTGGTGGTGACTGCGACCCACACGTCCGCGCAACTGGTGCAATTGCGCCAGGCCGAACTTGTCGGCGCGCTCGATGATGATGGTGTTGGCGCTCGGTACGTCGATGCCGGTCTCGATGATGGTCGAGGCGATCAGCACGTTGAAGCGCTTGTGATAGAAGTCGCTCATCACCTGTTCGAGTTCGCGTTCGCGCATCTGCCCATGGCCGATGCCGATCCGCGCTTCCGGCACCAGTTCGGCGAGATCGGCAGCGCACTTCTCGATGGTCTTCACGTCGTTGTGCAAGTAGTAAACCTGCCCACCGCGCAGCAGTTCACGCAGCAGGGCCTCTTTGACCGTGCTCTTGTTCTGCTCCATGACGAACGTGCGCACCGACAGGCGTCGCGCCGGCGGCGTGGCGATGATCGACAGATCGCGCATACCCGACACCGCCATGTTCAGCGTGCGCGGAATCGGCGTGGCGGTCAGCGTCAGAATGTCGACTTCGCTGCGCAGGGCCTTGAGTTGTTCTTTCTGCCGGACACCGAAACGGTGTTCTTCGTCGATGATCACCAGTCCGAGGTTTTTGATCTTCACATCGTCGGACAGCAGCTTGTGCGTACCGATGACGATGTCGATCTTGCCTTCCGCCAGATCGGCAATCGCCGCGTTGACTTCCTTGGCCGATTTGAAGCGACTCATCACTTCTACGGTCACCGGCCAGTCGGCGAAGCGGTCGCGGAAACTGTTGTAGTGTTGCTGGGCGAGCAGGGTGGTCGGCACCAGAATCGCCACCTGACGCCCGCCGTGCACGGCGATGAACGCTGCGCGCATCGCCACTTCGGTCTTGCCGAAACCGACGTCGCCGCAGACCAGGCGATCCATCGGCTTCGGCGCGAGCATGTCTTCGCGCACGGCTTCGATGGTCGCTTGCTGATCCGGGGTTTCTTCGAACGGGAAACCGGCGCTGAACGTCGCGTAATCGGCTTTCGGGTCGGCAAACGCGTAGCCTTCGCGCGCGGCGCGGCGGGCATAGATGTCGAGCAATTCAGCAGCGACATCGCGCACCTGTTCGGCGGCTTTGCGCTTGGCTTTCTGCCAGGTCTCGGAGCCGAGGCGGTGCAGCGGCGCCAGTGAGTCATCGCTGCCGGTGTAACGCGCAATCAGATGCAGGTTGGCCACCGGCACGTAGAGCTTGGCGTTCTCGGCGTATTCCAGGGTGAGGAATTCCGCCGCCTGATTGTCGATTTCCAGAATCGTCAGGCCCAGATAACGCCCGACCCCGTGATCGATGTGCACCACCGGCGCGCCTTCGCGCAGCTCGGTGAGGTTCTTGATCACGGCATCGTTGTTGGCGTCGGCACGTTTTTCCCGGCGACGACGCTGCATCACCCGCTGACCGAACAGCGGACTCTCGGCCACCAGCGCCAGCGCCGGGTCATCGAGCATCAAACCCTCGTCGAGCGGGGCAATGGTGATCGCCAGACGGTCCTTGCTCGCAACGAAGTCCGGCCAGCTGTCGACGGTTTTCGGCCGCAGCTTCAGACGCTCCAGCAACTCCAGCAGGACTTCACGACGGCCCGCGGATTCGGCGGTGAACAGCACGCGTCCGGGGAATTCGTCGAGGAATGCCGAGAGCGCCGCCAGCGGTTGCGTCGCCTTGGCTTCGATCGCCAGGTTCGGCAGCGCTTGCGCCGGGAAGCGCTCGCGACCGGCACCGGCTTCGACGTCCTGCTGACTGGCCACTACCCGTGGCCAGCTCTTGAGACGGGCGAAGCAGTCCTCCACCGGCAGGAACAGTTCGGCGGGCGGCAATAAAGGACGTGATGGATCGACGCGGCGCTCTTCGTAGCGATTGCGCACGTCGTTCCAGAAGTTTTCCGTTGCTTGCTCGATGCCCGGCAGCGAGAACACTTGCGTGTCCTGCGGCAGGTAATCGAACAGCGTCGAAGTCTCATCGAAGAACAGCGGCAGGTAGTACTCGATACCGGCGGGCGTGATGCCGCTGCTCAGGTCCTGGAAGATCGGGCAGCGCCGGAAGTCGACATCGAAGCGCTCGCGGAATCGCGCCTTGAAGCGGGTGACCGCATCTTTCTGCAGCGGAAACTCTCGCGCCGGCAGCAGCTTGACCGATTCGACCTTGTCGATGGAGCGCTGGTTTTCCGGGTCGAAGGTGCGCAGGGTTTCGATTTCGTCGTCGAACAGGTCAATGCGATAGGGCAGTTTGCTGCCCATCGGGAACAGGTCGATCAGCGCGCCGCGTACGGTGAACTCGCCGTGCTCGTAAACCGTATCGACGTAGCGATAGCCGCTGGCTTCCAGGCGCGAGCGCATCTGTTCGACATCGAGCTTCTGCCCGACATCCAGCACCAGGCTGCTGCCAAGCAGGAATTTGGTCGGCGCCAGGCGATGCAGGGCGGTGGTGATCGGCACCACCAGCACGCCATGCGCCAGTTCCGGCAGCCTGTACAGGCTGGCGATGCGCTGGGAAATGATGTCCTGGTGCGGCGAGAACAGATCGTACGGCAGGGTTTCCCAGTCGGGGAAATGCAGCACGGGCAAATCCGGGGCGAAGAAGCTCAGCTCCTGTTCCAGCCGTTCGGCACTCTGGCTGTCGGCGGTCAGTAGCAGGGTGAAGCGCTTGGCTGCGCTGGCAGCCTCGGCAATCGCGAGGCTGAGGGCGGCACCGGGCAAGTTGCCCCAATGCTGTTTACCTGCCGCGGCAGGGAGAAGCGGTAGACGCAGAACAGGCACGGAAGGTTGAGCTCCAGGCGTTGCGACAAAGTCGGTAATTGTAGCGGCGTCAGGTGCCGGCTGTCAGTTGCAGACTGCGTCTATCTGCGCGGTTTGCGCGAAATGTAGTGGTAACCATAAAAACGAGCACTTTTTTTACGGTTATGTAGTGCCGAAATCGACCGGTGTTACGGAGGGTTACAGACATCGGCTAACAGTCGTCGAAAAATTGACTGCGCTGAAAGCCCCGGTTTTACTGGGCTGGCGCGAGGCGTAATTTTTTTGAACGGAATTTTGTTACCGATTGCGCGACAAGCGCGCATTGCTACAAGAGGTTCTCGGCGGCATAATGTAGCCCCTTTTTTCTGCCCCTACATGTGGAAGGTTCCCGTGACTCAGAAGCCCGACCAGTGTCTTGGTGAATGGATCGACCGTGAAGCACTCGCAGAAGCGATGATTCCGCTTATCGGTCAGCTCTACCGCAATAACAACGTGGTGAGCTCGATCTATGGCCGCAGCCTGATCAACCAGTCTGTCATCGCGATTCTCAAAGCTCACCGCTTTGCTCGCCACCGTTCCTCCGACGATAGCGAACTCTCCGTCCACGAAACATTCCCTCTGCTTAAAGCCATGAGCGAGCTCAAGCTCGGCGCGGCTTCGGTAGACCTGGGCAAGTTGGCGTTCAAATTCCGCAGCGAAGGCAATGGCCGCAGCGCCGAGCAGTTCGTGCGTGAAGAACTGGCTGACGTGGTTGGTCAGCAAAACGCTTCGGCCCGCAAAGGCACTGACGTTGTGCTGTACGGCTTCGGTCGTATCGGCCGTCTGCTGGCGCGCATCCTGATCGAGAAAACCGGTGGTGGCGACGGTCTGCGTCTGCGTGCCATCGTCGTGCGCAAGGGCGCCGAAAACGACCTGACCAAACGCGCCAGCCTGCTGCGTCGCGATTCGGTACACGGTCCGTTCAACGGCACCATCGTCATCGACGAAGAAAACAACACCATCACCGCCAACGGTAACCTGATCCAGGTGATCTACGCGAAGAACCCGACCGAGGTGGATTACACCCAGTACGGCATCAAAGACGCGCTGCTGGTGGACAACACCGGTGTATGGCGTGACGCCGATGGCCTGGGTCAACACCTGCAATGCCCGGGTGTTGCTCGCGTTGTTCTGACCGCGCCTGGCAAAGGCAAGCTGAAGAACATCGTTCACGGTATCAACCACAACGAAATCACCGCTGACGACAAGATCGTGTCCGCCGCTTCCTGCACCACCAACGCCATCGTGCCGGTGCTGAAGGCTGTGAATGACAAGTTCGGCATCATCAACGGTCACGTCGAAACCGTTCACTCGTACACCAACGACCAGAACCTGATCGACAACTTCCACAAGGGTGACCGTCGTGGCCGTTCCGCCGCGCTGAACATGGTCATCACCGAGACCGGTGCTGCCACCGCTGCTGCCAAGGCCCTGCCTGAGCTGGCCGGCAAGCTGACCGGTAACGCGATCCGCGTTCCGACGCCAAACGTGTCGATGGCCATTCTCAACCTGAACCTTGAGAAAGCCGCCAGCCGTGAAGAGATGAACGAGTACCTGCGCTACATGGCGCTGCACTCCGATCTGCACAAGCAAATCGACTTCGTCAACTCGCAGGAAGTGGTGTCCACTGACTTCGTGGGTTCGCGTCACGCCGGTGTGGTCGATGCTGAAGCGACCATCGTTCAGGACAACCGCGTTGTGCTGTACGTCTGGTACGACAACGAGTTCGGCTACAGCTGCCAGGTGGTTCGCGTGATGGAAGACATGGCCGGTGTAAACCCGCCAGCGTTCCCGCGCTAAGCCTTGACCGCAAATGAAAACGCCCCGACCTAGGTCGGGGCGTTTTTTTATGCCTGGCAGATCTCTATTGCCTGATCCGGCCTCATCGCTGGCAAGCCAGCTCCCACAGGTTTCCTGGCAGGCTGCGCCATGGCATGTACGCCTCAAGACCTTGTGGGAGCTGGCTTGCCAGCGATGGCGTCCTATCTGGCGCCACCTGTCACAGCGGCTTGCGCAGTGCGCAATTCATGTTTGTTCCCGCGGAACAGCACCAGCGTCGCAATCAATCCCAGCACCGCCGCACCGCTGAGCCAGATTCCCGGCGCAGCCTTGTTGTCCAGCACGTGAATCAGGTAAGTACAGGCCGCAGGCGTAAAGCCGCCAAAGGTCGCTGTTGCCAGGCTATAGGCCAGCGAGAACCCGGTCGTGCGCACTTCCACCGGCATGATTTCGGTCAGCGCCACCACCATCGCGCCGTTGTACGAGCCGTACAGGAACGACAGCCACAGCTCGACGATCAGCAGATGACTGAAGCTCGGGTTCGCCACCAGCCACGACAGCGCCGGGTAAGCGGTCAGGATCGCCAGAAGGGTCGCCGCCAGCAGTAGGGGTTTGCGCCCGATCTTGTCGGACACCGCGCCCATCACTGGCAGCCAGAAGAAGTTCGACAGACCGATGCACACGGTCACGAGCAGCGCGTCGAAGTCCGACAGATGCAGTTCGGCCTTGCCGAAGGTCGGGGTGTAGGCAGTGATCAGGTAGAACGAAACCGTGGTCATCACCACCAGCGCCATGCCAGCGATGACGATGCCGAAGTTCTGGCCAATCGAGCGGACGATTTCCCGCAGGGTAGGGCGATGTTTACGCGCCTGGAATTCCGGCGTTTCTTCCAGCGAGCGACGAATCACGAAGATCACCGGAACGATCATGCAACCGATCAGGAACGGCACGCGCCAGCCCCAGTCACCCATCTGCTCCGGGCTCAGCCAGTGGTTGAGGCCCACCCCGAGCAGACCGGCAAACACCACCGCTGCTTGCTGGCTTGCCGACTGCCAACTGACGAAAAAGCCCTTGCGGCCCGGCGTGGCAATTTCCGCCAGATACACCGAAACACCGCCCAGCTCTACGCCGGCCGAGAAGCCTTGCAGCAAGCGACTGAACAGCACGATCAACGGCGCGGCGACACCCAGGGTGGCGTAACCCGGCACGCAGGCGATCAGGATCGTACCGGCGGCCATCAGCGCAAGGGTAATGATCAGGCCCTGGCGACGACCGTGACGGTCAATGTAAGCGCCAAGGAAGATCGCCCCCAGCGGACGCATCAGGAAGCCAGCGCCGAAGGTGGCCAGGGACAGCATCAGGGAAGCGAAGGCGCTGTCGGCCGGGAAGAAGGTTTTGGCGATGGCCGTGGCGTAGAAGCCATAGACCATAAAGTCGAACATCTCGAGAAAGTTACCGCTGACAACGCGAAAAATCGCTTTGCCTTTGCCCGTGGTCGAGGACATTTTCAGTTACTCATTATGGGTTTCTTGTAACGCGTTGCATCCGATGGGGAGCGTGCGGGCCTTTGATCCATAATGGCCGGCGCGCTTTTATGGGGAGATGAAGAATTGTTCACTGGACGGTGGGTTGGGCTTGTGAGTGTGGTGGTTGTCCTCGTGGCCTGTGGCAACGGTGATTCCCTGGAAAGTTTTGGTGGCCCGACCATGGGCAGCACGTATTCGATCAAGTACGTGCGACACGCGGGTATTGCCGAGCCGGCGCAAGTTCGCCGTGAAGTGGAAGGTATCCTCGCTGACGTGGATCGACAGATGTCGACCTATCGCAGTGATTCCGACATCGAGCGCTTCAATGCCTTGCCGGCGAACAGCTGTCAGACCATGCCCGCCGCCGTGCTCGAATTGGTCCGAGTTGGTAAGCAACTGGCAGAGCAAAGCGAAGGTGCCTACGACTTGACCGTCGAGCCGCTGATGAATCTGTGGGGGTTCGGCCCGCAAGGGCGTGAAGAGAAAGTCCCCGACCCCGCCGTGCTGGCCGAAACCCTGCAGCGGGTCGGCTACCGCCATTTGCGTATCGACGTCGACCGCTTGTGCAAGGACGCCGCTGTCGAGGTCGATTTCAACAGCATCGCCGCCGGATATGCCGTCGACACCATCGCCGCCAGACTCGAATCGATGGGCATCCATGACTATCTCGCCGAAGCCACCGGCGAGCTGAAGGCCAAGGGCAATAAGCTCGACGGCTCGGCATGGCGCATCGCGCTGGAGGCGCCGCGTGACGATCAACAGGTGGCCGAACGGATCATTCAGGTCGATGGCTACGGCGTGTCCACCTCCGGTGATTACCGCAACTATTTCCTGCAGGACGGTCGGCGCTATTCCCACACCTTTGATGCGCGGAGTGGGGCGCCGGTCCTGCACAACCTGGCATCAGTCACGGTGATTCATCCTTCAGCGTTGATGGCCGATGGACTATCGACGCTGTTGCTGATTCTCGGGCTTGAAAGGGCTTGGGACTATGCCGAAAAACACGACATTGGTGCATTCTTCGTGATTCGTGCCGATACAGGCTTCGTTATTCGCACCAGTGCGGCTTTCGAGCGCCTGAGTCGTGCAAAAGTTGACTGAAAACAGTACGAAAGCTGGCGTTGTAGTGCAGGCAAAAGTAGCCTACGACGCGACCAAGGGTTAATGTGCGCGGCGTTGACGCTTCTATAGACTGTGTCCGGGTTCTTTACTGGCCCCCAATTGTTCCTTCGCGCCGCGATTCGGCGTGATTTAGCCGCTGGTGCTGCTGGCACCGCGGCCTGTTCTGAGGAGTACGCATGGCTGTCTACAACTACGACGTGGTGGTGCTGGGTTCCGGCCCGGCGGGAGAAGGCGCGGCAATGAACGCCGCCAAAGCAGGGCGCAAGGTGGCCATGGTCGACAGTCGTCGCCAGGTCGGCGGCAACTGCACCCACCTGGGAACCATCCCGTCCAAGGCCCTGCGTCACTCGGTGCGGCAGATCATGCAGTTCAACACCAACCCGATGTTCCGGGCGATCGGCGAGCCACGCTGGTTCTCCTTCCCGGACGTGTTGAAAAGCGCAGAAAAGGTTATCTCCAAACAAGTCGCTTCGCGCACCGGCTACTACGCCCGTAACCGCGTCGACGTGTTCATCGGTACCGGCAGCTTTGCCGACGAGCAAACCATCGAAGTGGTCTGCGCCAACGGCGTGGTCGAGAAACTGGTGGCCAAGCACATCATCATCGCTACCGGTTCGCGTCCGTATCGCCCGGCGGACATCGATTTCAATCACCCGCGTATCTACGATAGCGACACCATCCTCAGCCTTGGCCACACCCCGCGCAAACTGATCGTTTACGGCGCCGGCGTGATCGGTTGCGAATACGCCTCGATCTTCAGCGGTCTGGGGGTGCTGGTCGAGCTGGTGGACAACCGCGGTCAGTTGCTGAGCTTCCTCGACTCGGAAATCTCCCAGGCGTTGAGCTACCACTTCAGCAACAACAACATCACCGTGCGCCACAACGAAGATTACGATCGCGTTGAAGGCGTGGACAACGGCGTGATCCTGCACCTGAAGTCCGGCAAGAAGATCAAGGCCGACGCTTTGCTCTGGTGCAACGGCCGTACCGGTAACACCGACCAGTTGGGTCTGGAAAACATCGGGGTCAAGGTCAACAGCCGTGGCCAGATCGAAGTCGACGAGGCTTACCGTACCTGCGTGCCGAACATCTACGGCGCCGGCGACGTGATCGGCTGGCCGAGCCTGGCCAGTGCCGCCCACGACCAAGGGCGTTCGGCGGCTGGTAGCATTGTCGATAACGGTAGCTGGCGCTTTGTGAATGATGTGCCGACCGGCATCTACACCATTCCGGAGATCAGCTCGATCGGCAAGAACGAGCAGGAACTGACCCAGGCCAAAGTGCCGTACGAAGTCGGCAAGGCGTTCTTCAAGAGCATGGCGCGTGCGCAGATCGCCGGCGAGCCGCAAGGCATGCTGAAAATCCTGTTCCACCGTGAAACCCTGGAAGTGCTGGGTGTTCACTGCTTCGGTTATCAGGCGTCGGAGATCGTGCACATCGGTCAGGCGATCATGAACCAGCCGGGTGAGTTGAATACGCTAAAGTACTTCGTCAACACCACGTTCAACTACCCGACCATGGCCGAAGCCTATCGGGTAGCGGCGTACGACGGCCTCAACCGGCTTTTTTGACGGGCTCCGGCCGGTGGCCTGAGCCGGCCGGGGAGACCGATTTCAGCAATTCTCGAGGGTGGCAGTGGCCAAACCGGGAAAGTCTGTAATCAGGCTGTCAACGCCGAAGTCGGCGAGTCTGCGCATCAGCGCAGGCTCGTTGACGGTCCACACCGACACATGCAGCCCCTGACGCTGCGCCTTCTGCAGGCGTTCCGGCGTACACAGCGTCCAGTTCAGCGCCAAGATCTCACAGCCATAGCTGGCGGCGACCTTCAACGGGTCGAGCCAGGCGTATTCGGCGACCAGTCCACGCGACACGTCCGGCACCAACTCCAGCGCTGCCTTCAGTACTTCCCGCGAACTCGAAGTAATGGTGACCTTGTCCAGCAAGCCATGACGCTGGGCCATTTCGCGAATCGCCAACACGGTGGTGGCGGCGCGGGTGCGTGAAGCGCTTTTGACTTCCAGTTGCCAGTGCTCGAAATCGCACTGCTCGAACAGTTCTTCCAGGGTCGGAATCGGGCACGGCTTGATCCAGCCCGGGCCGCCCTTGCGCGCGTCGTAGGTCACCAGTTCGGCGGCGGTGTGCTCGACCACCTTGCCGCGCCGGTCGGTGGTGCGCTTGAGGGTCGGGTCGTGGATCACCATCAGCTCGCCGTCCTTGGACAGGTGCAGATCCAGTTCGCAACGGCGCACGCCGTGCTTGAGACATTCCTGAAAACTGGTCAGGGTATTTTCCGGTGCTTCGCCCTTGGCGCCGCGGTGGCCGTAGATGAGGGTCACGGTGCTTCCTTAATTTAAATGCCTGATTCGTTCTGTTCACGGGCCAGGCGTCGTTCCTGGGCCTGTTTCTGCAAGATATAACGGGCGAGCAACTGGCGCTGGGCGTCGGTCAAGTGTTCGAACTCGGTGCCGATGTCGTAGCCATCGCCCTTGCGGTCGCAATGGGTGACGCGGGCACGCAGCAGCAGGCCCAGCGCCTGCGGCATCAGCACCAGTTTCACCGACAGGTGCGCGCCCGTGGCGATTGGCGTCGGGTGCTGAAAGTCGATTCCGCCTTCGGAGAGGATCACCGGTTGCGGCTCGCCAATGTGGCCGAGCACGGTCAGGGCGACCACCTGGCTGAGCAGGTCGATGCGTTTGTTCTGGGATTTGAGGAACGCGGCAATCGCCCGGTCGCGCTCGCTGATCTGGCGCAACAGGTGCTGCGACTCGAATTCGCTCAGGTGCAGTTCGCTGAGCAGGTTGAACAGCGGGGAAGCATCCTGCAACACTTCCTGGCCTGCGGCTTCGGGAGCGGACAGGGGCCGAATTTCCAGTGCGATCATGTCCTCGATACGGTAGTATTCGCGGCGATCTTCTTCATCTAATGTCGACATGGCGAACCCATGGTAGCGGCGGTGGTCTGAGTGTAAAGCTGGTTATCGACCCCCGCCACAAGGACGTTCCTTTTCCCTCCGAACAAGCCCCGACATGTTCAGACCTCTCTTCGTATTTATCGGCACGCGTTATACCCGTGCAAAGCGTCGCAATCATTTTGTGTCATTCATTTCCCTGACTTCGATGATCGGGCTCGCCCTCGGCGTGATCGTGATGATCGTGGTGCTCTCGGTGATGAACGGCTTCGATCATGAGATGCGCACCCGCGTGCTGGGCATGGTGCCCCACGCGACTCTTGAAACCGGCGAACCGATCAACGATTGGCAGAGCCTGGCCGCCAAGGTCAAGCGCAACCCGGAGGTAACGGCCGTTGCGCCGTTTACTCAGATGCAGGGTTTGCTGACCAACAACGGCCAGGTGTCCAAGGTGTTGCTCAACGCCATCGACCCCGCGCTCGAGCGCAATGTGTCGATCATCGACAACTTCATGAAGCAGGGCAAACTCGACGATTTGACGCCGGGCAGCTTCGGCATCGTCATCGGCGACAAGGCCGCGACCAAGCTCGGCGTGGGCCTGGGTGACAAAGTCACCTTCGTCGCGCCGGAGGTCAGCGTGACCCCGGCCGGGATGTTCCCGCGCATGAAGCGCTTTACCGTGGTCGGCATCTTTCATGTTGGCGCCGGTGAGCTGGACGGCTATCTGGGCGTCACCAACCTGCAGGATCTGGCGAAGATGCACCGCTGGAAGCCTGATCAGGTGCAGGGCATCCGGTTGAAGTTCGATGATCTGTTCCAGGCGCCGCGCGTGGCCTGGACCATCGCCCAGCAGTTGGGCGAAGACCATTACTACGCCCGCGACTGGACCCGTACCCACGGCAACCTGTATCAGGCGATCCGCATGGAAAAAGCCATGATCGGTCTGCTGTTGCTGCTGATCGTCGCGGTGGCTGCGTTCAACATCATTTCCACGCTGGTAATGGTGGTAAATGACAAGAAGAGCGACATCGCCATTCTGCGTACCCTCGGCGCTACGCCGGGGACGATCATGCGTACGTTCATGGTGCAGGGCACCGTGATCGGCGTGGTCGGTACGGCGATTGGTGCGGTGGTCGGGATCTTCGCCGCGCTCAACGTCAGCGCTGCGATTTCCGCCCTTGAAGGGCTGATCGGCCACAAGTTTCTCAACGCCGACGTGTATTTCATCGATTACCTGCCGTCGCAGGTGCAGAGCCAGGACGTGGTCATGGTCTGCGCCGCTGCGTTGGTCCTGAGTTTCCTCGCCACCCTGTATCCCGCCTGGCGTGCTGCGCGCACCCAGCCGGCGGAGGCGCTACGTTATGAGTGAGTCGGGCATGAGTGATAAAGCAATCTTGAGTTGCCGCAACCTGGGCAAATCCTACGAGGAAGGCCCGGAGTCGGTGCGAGTGCTGGCCGGTCTGCAATTGGAGTTGCACCCGGGCGAGCGTGTGGCGATCGTCGGCAAATCCGGTTCGGGCAAAAGTACCTTGCTCAACCTGCTGGGCGGTCTCGACACCCCAACCGAGGGCAGCGTCTGGCTTGACGGCGAAGAGCTGTCAGCGCTGAGCGAAAAGAAGCGTGGTCTGCTGCGTAACCGTGCCCTCGGGTTCGTGTACCAGTTCCACCACTTGCTGCCGGAATTCACCGCACTGGAAAACGTCTGCATGCCGTTGCTGATCGGCAAGACCGCGATCCCGCAAGCACGTCAGCGCGCTACCGCGTTGCTTGAGCGTGTCGGTCTGGGCCATCGTCTGGAGCACAAACCGGCCGAGCTTTCCGGTGGCGAGCGCCAGCGTGTGGCCATCGCCCGTGCGCTGGTGAACAACCCAGGCCTTGTGATGCTCGACGAGCCGACCGGCAACCTCGATTCGCACACCGCCGAAGGCATTCAGGACTTGATGCTGGAACTCAGCACTTCGATGCGCACGGCGTTCCTGGTGGTGACTCACGACATGAACCTGGCCCGCCAGATGGACCGCGTCCTGCAACTGCAGGAAGGCTGCCTGACTCCAATCGCTTAAGAGCTACTGCGCTCGGAAATACTGCGTTAAAAACAGGCTCGGAATGCTCATTTACAGCCAGTAGGCTCCGCTTCCTCGCCTGTTTTTGCCTTGTCTTTCCTTCGCTCGCTACGCTCTCAAACGATTGGCCGCTTTTTTAAGCTTGATTTTTATACGGTGCCCCAGCGAATGTTCAGACCGTTATCGATCTTTATCGGCACGCGCTATACCCGCGCCAAGCGCCGCAATCGCTTTGTTTCGTTCATCTCGATGACTTCGATGATCGGGCTCGCCCTCGGCGTGCTGGCGATGATTGTGGTGCTGTCGGTGATGAACGGCTTCCAGCGCGAGATGAGCTCGCGCATCCTCGGCATGGTGCCGCACGCGACCATCGTTGGCGTCAAGCCGATCAATGACTGGCAGCCGGTGGCCGCTGCCGCGCTGAAAAATCCCGAAGTGACCGCCGCCGTGCCGTTCACCGAGATGGAAGGCATGCTGTCTTACAAGGGCTTGATGCAGCCGATCCAGATCAGCGGCGTCGATCCGGCCCAGGAAGGCAAGGTGTCGATCGTGGCCCAGCACATCGTGCAGGGGCGTCTTGATGATCTGAAGCCGGGTGAGTTCGGCGTGGTAATCGGTGAAATCACCGCGCGCCGCTTCCGTCTCAATGTCGGCGACAAGATCACCCTGATCGTCCCGGAAGTCAGCAGCGCACCGGGGGGCATCACCCCGCGCATGCAACGGCTGAACGTGGTCGGTGTGTTCAAGGTCGGCGCCGAGCTGGACGGCTCGATGGGCCTGATCCACGTGGCCGATGCCGCGACCATGCAGCACTGGCAGCCGAATCAGGTGCAGAGCGTGCGCTTGGCGGTGAAGGATCTGTACGCCGCGCCGAAAGTCTCCTCGGACATCGCCGCAGGCCTGGGCGCCGAGTTCAAGGCTGACGACTGGACCCACACCCAGGGCAGTCTGTTCAGCGCGATGAAAATGGAAAAAACCATGATCGGCCTGCTGTTGCTGATGATTGTCGCTGTGGCGGCGTTCAACATCATCGCCACGCTGATCATGGTGGTGAACGACAAAGGCGCGGATATCGCGATTCTGCGCACCATCGGCGCCACGCCACGGCAGATCATGGCGATTTTCATGGTGCAGGGCACAGTGATCGGCATTGTCGGCACATTGATTGGCGGTGTGCTCGGCGTGATTGCCGCGCTGAACGTCAGTGAGATGGTCGGCTGGGTCGAGCGCGTCACCGGGCAGCACATCTTCAGTTCCGACGTGTACTTCGTCAGCAACCTGCCTTCGGAATTGCAGGGCGGGGATGTGCTGTTGATCTGCTCGGCGGGCTTTATTCTGAGCTTCCTGGCGACGGTGTACCCGGCGTTGCGGGCGGCGAAGATCGAGC
Organism: Pseudomonas sp. Y5-11; assembly: GCF_022368695.1. NCBI lineage: Bacteria > Pseudomonadati > Pseudomonadota > Gammaproteobacteria > Pseudomonadales > Pseudomonadaceae > Pseudomonas > Pseudomonas sp. Y5-11. Next base: position 4,953,745 of record NZ_CP058974.1, on the reverse strand, counting down.
CGGCTCACGCGTTGAGATATTCGTAAGCGCTGAAATCGCCATCGCGGGCAAGCCCGCTCCCACAGGTATTGAGTTGAGTCACCATTATGTGAACGACACAAAACACTGTGGGAGCGGGCTTGCCCGCGATGGGGCCGTACCTGCTGGCCTCAAGCCTCCTTGGGCAACTCGATCACAAACCGCGTCCACCCCGCAGCCGATTCGCAATGAATCTGCCCACCATGCGCCCGGACGATCGATTGGGTAATCGCCAGCCCCAACCCCGCATGCTCAATGCTGCCTTCCTGCCGCGCCGGATCGGCGCGATAAAACCGGTCAAACAGCCGTGGTAACAGCTCTGCCGAAATCTCTTCGCCACTGTTCTCCACCGACACCTGCACCGCGTGCGGCTGATCGACGATGGACAGGCGTACGCTGCCCGCCACCGGAGTGAAGCGCAGCGCGTTATCCAGCAGATTCGACAAGGCCCGGCGCAGCATGCTGCGATCGCCCTCTATTCGCGCATGACCTTGGCGACTCAGCGTCACCCCGGCGTCTTCGGCCAGTGGCGCGAAGAATTCGAGCAATACATCGCTTTCATCCGCCAGCTCCAGCGCCTCGCGCTTGGGCATCAGCAAACCATGGTCAGCCTTGGCCAGATAAAGCATGTCGTTGACCAGTTGGGCCATCCATTGCAGTTCTTCGAGGTTGCTGTGCAGGGCTTCGCGGTAATCCTCGAGCGGTCGTGGGCGGGTGAGGGTGACCTGGGTGTGGGTCAGCAGGTTCGACAGCGGTGTGCGCAGTTCATGGGCGATGTCGGCAGAAAACGCCGACAGCCGCTGAAACGAGTCATCGAGGCGTCCGAGCATGGCGTTGAAGCTGTGGGCCATTTCTGCCAGCTCCGGCGGCATTTGCGCTTCCGGCAGTCGGGCATTCAGCGATTGTGCAGAAATCCCACGGGCGACTGCACTCATGCGCCGCAGTGGGCGCAAGCCGCTGCGCGCCGCCCAGGCGCCGAGCAGCGCAGTGGCCAGGGCCGACAAGCCGACGGTCAGCCAGATCAGATGCTGCATGCGTTGCAGGAAGTGCTGGTGATGGGTGATGTCCAGCAGCAGCGTCAGTTGTGGTGTATCGGACTTGTCCGGGTAGAGCGGGGCGTTGAGCACGCGGTAGTCGGCGCCGTCATGGCTGATGGTCGACAGGCCGGATTGTTTCGGCAACTCCGTAGGGATCTGCGTCGAACTGTCGTACCAGCGCTGGCCGTCACTGCCGGTAATACGCAGCGCCAGATCGGCCTGGCGGCTCAGCTCATCCGCCAGCCGCGCCTCACGCTGAGCGGGTTGCACATCCTGCAAGGCCCGGCGCAGGCCGATCAGTTTGCCATCCAGCAATTGCTGATCGAGCTCAATGAAGTGCGCCTCGCTGGCGCGGCTGAACAGCACCCCGGCGAACAGCGAGACCACGGCGGTGCACGCGGCGAACAGCAAGGCCAGGCGAGAACTCAGCGACAGGCGACGCATCAGGCTGGACGCTCTTCAAGCACGTAACCCATGCCACGCACGGTGTGGATCAGTTTGTTGGGGAAGTCATCGTCGATCTTCAGGCGCAGGCGACGGATCGCCACTTCGATCACGTTGGTGTCGCTGTCGAAGTTCATGTCCCAGACTTGCGAGGCAATCAACGATTTCGGCAGCACTTCACCCTGGCGACGCAGGAGCATTTCCAGCAGGGCGAATTCCTTGGCGGTGAGGTCGATGCGCTGGCCACTGCGTTCGACCCGGCGGCGAATCAGGTCCAGGCGCAGGTCGGCCAGTTGCAGGCTGGTTTCCTGGGGTGTCGCACTGCCCCGGCGTAGCAGGCTGCGCACCCGCGCCAGCAACTCGGAGAAGGCGAACGGTTTGACCAGATAGTCGTCGGCACCGAGTTCAAGACCGTGCACCCGGTCTTCCACGGCATCCTTGGCGGTGAGAAACAGTACCGGCGTGTCGAGTCCGGCACTTCGCACCGCGTGCAGAATCTGCCAGCCACTGCGCCCGGGCAGCATCACGTCGAGGATCAGCAGCGCATAATCACCGCTCAACGCCAGTTGCTGGCCGCTGTTGCCGTCGGCCACCAGTTCCGTGTTGAACCCGGCCTCGGTCAAGCCCTGGCGCAGGTAGTGGCCGGTTTTCGGTTGGTCTTCGACGATTAGCAGTTTCATGGGCGACTCGAATATATAGAAACGAAAGCGTTATACCGTGGGAGCAGACGGCGCGCGCCAACCTGACAAAGTTGTAATCTGCCTGTCAGGTAGCTGCCAGCGCAGGCGGGCTAGAGTTTCCCACAGGCTGAACCTTTTCTTGTTGGAGTATGACCATGTTTTTGCGCAACCCTCTGGCCGTCGCCGCCTGCTTGCTGGCACTGAGTTCACCTGTCTGGGCCGCTCCCGCACACACTTATGATTTTGGCCAACCGGCACCAGCAGCCAAGGCTACTCGCAGCATTGAAGTTGTACTGAACGACATGTCGTTCGACCCCAAGGCGATTCAGGTCAAGGCCGGTGAGACGGTTCGCTTTGTCCTGGTGAATAAAGGCCAGTTGCTGCACGAATTCAACCTCGGTGACGCGGCGATGCATGCCCAACACCAGCAGGAAATGCTGCAGATGCAGCAAAGCGGCATGCTGACGCCTACCGGCATGAAAGAAATGTCCCACGACATGGCGGGCATGGATCACGGCAGCATGGGCCACGGCATGCAGCACGACGACCCCAACAGCGTGCTGGTCGAGCCGGGCAAGACCGCCGAGCTGACCTGGACCTTCAGCAAGGCCACCAGCCTGGAATTTGCCTGCAATATTCCCGGGCACTACCAGGCGGGCATGGTCGGCAAACTGACTGTCAGTCAGTAAGCACTCAAAGGCGGGCGCAAAGGCTGATAGAATCCGCTGATTCTTCAGTCAGGTTTCCGCCATGCATCCCGCAGCCGAACATTCGCCGCTGGGCAAATCCAGCGAATACATCGCCACGTACACGCCGTCACTGCTGTTCCCGATTCCGCGCACCGCGAAATGGGCCGAACTGGGCCTGACCGCCGAAACCCTGCCGTATAAAGGTGTGGATTTCTGGAACTGCTTCGAACTGTCGTGGCTGCTGCCGTCGGGCAAACCGGTGGTGGCGATCGGTGAATTCAGCATTCCGGCGGATTCGCCGAACATCATCGAATCGAAGTCGTTCAAGTTGTACCTGAACTCGCTGAACCAGACGCCGTTTGCCGACATCGCCAGCCTGGAAGCGACGCTGGTCAAGGACCTGTCGGCCGCTGCCGGCAAACCGGTCGGCGTGCGCGTACGCAGCCTGAAAGAGGTCGAAGCCGAAGGTGTCGTGGCGTTGCCGGGCGTGTGCATCGACGATCTGGACATCAGCGTCAGCAACTATGAGCATCCGCGTCCGGAACTGCTGCGTTGCGATGATTCGCGAATTGTCGAAGAGAGCGTGCACAGCCATCTGCTCAAATCCAACTGTCCGGTGACCAGCCAGCCAGACTGGGGCAGCGTGGTCGTGGAATATCGTGGTGCGGCGCTGGATCACGCCAGTCTGCTGGAATACATCGTCAGCTTCCGCCAGCACTCGGACTTCCACGAACAGTGCGTGGAGCGGATCTTCCTCGATCTGCAGCGTTTGCTGAAGCCGGAGAAGCTCACGGTGTTTGCGCGGTATGTGCGTCGCGGCGGGCTGGATATCAACCCGTATCGCAGCACCGAAGCGGTACAACTGCCGAACCACCGACTGGTCCGTCAGTAAGATCAAAAGATCGCAGCCTGCGGCAACTCCTACATGAGATTCCCTGTAGGAGCTGCCGCAGGCTGCGATCTTTTGCTTTTTTGGGATGCCCGCGAATCAGATCCCCATGCTGCCCAGCGCATTGACGATATTGCGCAGGGTGCCGGCAATGGCCGGGTGTTCGAGTTCAAAGCGGTCAACCGCCAGGTTCACGCCATCGGCGATACTGGCGTCCTGAGTGGCGCTTTCCAGTTTGATTTCGGTTTCAATCTGCGCCATCAGCGCATGCAAATCTTCACGCTCGGTTTCGGACAGCGGCGGATTCTGCTCCAGTTGCTCGCGCAGGGTGTCGAGTTGTTTTTGCAGTTCTTGGGCGGGCATGGTGGTTTCCTTTTATCAAGAGGCACTGGCATTGACCGCAGCCGCGCGCCAAAGGTCTATGGCTGACCTTTAGATTAATCCACTCTGCTGCAACCTGCATGATCCCGGTCAGGGCTTTTCGCCCTTGAGGCGGCGCAGGTTGATGTCGGCCAGGCAGGTGTCGAGCTCGCCCAGGTGGTCGATCACCGAATGCACGCCCAGATTGAACAACTGCAGGGTCGCCTTGCCGCGGCGCTGTTCGCGTTCCTGTTGGCTCAAGGCTTGCCACTCGCTCGGCGACAGGCCGCACAACGAGCCGCAGGAAGCCAGGCCAATGGTCCACAGCCCGGCGTTGAGGCCCGCTTGCAGCAGGCGCGGCTCGCCACTGACCAGCACGCAGCCATCCAGACGGCTGACGTTCAAGCCCATCAGCGCCTGCCAGCAGGCATTCGGCGCGGGCCATGGATTGTTTGTTGCTGAATATTGCGTCGGTTTGATCCACGCCGGCAGAGAGGCCGCCAGGGGATGCGCGAGGGCAGGGGGCAGTTCATCGATCCACGCACAGGGAATCTGCTGGCGCTGCAGGCTGAGCAGGCTGTCGAGGGCGCCGGGTGTGGCGTCGGCGTGCTCGGGCAGCATGCTGGCGTGTTGCCGGGCACGGGCACCGAAATCCACCAGACAGCCACTGAGTCCGAACAGCACGGCGGTCAGGCCGGGCGCGGCGACAGGCAAGGCTTCAGCGTGGGTCATGGCAACGTCCCTGAAATAGTCACGAGGTTAGGCGACATCGGTGACAGCTGGATGACAGGTGTGTGAAGGCGCGCTCTGGAAACGTCCTGCATTACTCTTGACAGGTAGACTGCCCAAAACGGCTTTTGCGCTTATACTAGCGGTCTTAACGCTTGGGCCGACGGTGCCCGCGCCAGTACGAATCCAAGGAGCTTTTCTATGCGCTGGAGCAATCCTCTCGCTCAGCTATGTGTATGTGCCAGCGTCTTGCTGGTTCCGTTCGCCGCCAATGCTGCAACGGAAGAAGACCCTTGGGAAAGCGTCAACCGCCCGATCTTCCAGTTCAACGACTTCGTTGACACCTACGCGCTCAAGCCGCTGGCGCAGGGCTACGAGTACGTGACGCCGCAGTTCCTTGAAGACGGCATCCACAACATGTTCCGCAACGTCGGTGACGTCACCAACCTGGCGAACAACATTCTGCAGGCCAAGCCCGCAGCCGCTGGTGTCGATACCGCGCGCATCATCTTCAACACCACGTTCGGCCTGCTGGGCTTCTTCGATGTCGGCACCAAAATGGGCCTCAATCGCAGCGATGAGGACTTCGGTCAGACCCTCGGTTACTGGGGCGTCAGCAGCGGCCCTTACGTGATGCTGCCGTTGCTCGGCCCGAGCACCCTGCGTGATGCGCCGTCGAAGTACGTCGACAGCTACACCGGTCCGTACCGCTACATCAACGACGTGCCTGTGCGTAACTCGGTATTCGGCCTGAACATCGTCGATACCCGCGCCAGCCTGCTGTCGAGCGAGAAGCTGATCAGCGGCGACAAGTACACCTTCATCCGCAACGCCTACCTGCAGAATCGCGAGTTCAAGGTCAAGGATGGTCAAGTCGAAGACGATTTCTGATTTCGACCGATGACAAGAAGGCGGCCCCTGAGGCCGCCTTTTTTGTGTGCGCTTATTTCATTTTCAGAATGCTCAGGCCGAGCTTCTGGCTGTCGCCATCCTGGGCCTTGACCCAGACCACTTCGGTCTCCGCTTCCAGACCGCTCAAGGCGGCATGATCGGAGTCGATGCGCACACTCAAGCGGTCGCCAACCGCGAACTGGCGCGGTGCCTCAACCTGCATGCCGCTGCTCGAGAGGTCGATGCACACGGCTGATACCTCATCACCCTCATGGATCAACACCACATCGGCGTCGACCCGCATGCGGATGAAATCACGCTTTTCGCTGTAGTCCCGACCGGTTTGACTCATGGTTTTGACCTTCCATTGGGTTACGGTTTGAGCGGTTCTTATAACTCTCGGTGATTTGACAAGTAAAGTCGTCAAGCGACCATCGGCGCATGCTTGAAACGCCCCGCGGATGGGAGTACCGTCTGCGCCTTAGAAGGGCACCTCTGGTGCAATCGCGTTCCGGGCCACTGCTCGAAAGCGGTGCAGCAGAGAGGCTAGAAAGCGAATCCAGTAGTCTGAGCCGGGCCGATGCCCCGCCTGCTACGCCAACCTAATTCTGGCGCCGTTTGCCCACATGCCAAAAACCAGTGCCACGCTGCTGATAATCGATGATGACGAAGTAGTGCGCGCGAGCCTCGCGGCCTATTTGGAAGACAGTGGTTTCAGCGTCCTGCAGGCCAGCAACGGCCAACAGGGTCTTCAGGTATTCGAGCAAGACAAGCCCGACTTGGTCATCTGCGATCTGCGCATGCCGCAGATGGGTGGGCTCGAACTCATCCGTCAGGTCACCGAGCGGTCACCGCAAACGCCGATGATCGTCGTTTCGGGTGCCGGCGTGATGAACGACGCGGTCGAGGCGCTGCGCCTGGGTGCGGCGGACTACCTGATCAAGCCTCTTGAAGACCTGGCCGTGCTCGAGCACTCGGTGCGTCGTGCGCTTGATCGTGCGCGCCTGCTGCTGGAGAACCAGCGCTACCGCGAGAAGCTGGAGAAGGCCAACCGCGAGCTCGAAGCCAGCCTGAACCTGCTGCAGGAAGACCAGAACGCCGGTCGCCAGGTACAGATGAACATGCTGCCGGAAAGCCCGTGGCGCATCGACGAGTTCCAGTTTGCCCACCAGATCATCCCGTCGCTGTACCTGTCGGGAGATTTTGTCGACTATTTCCGCGTCGACGAGCGTCGGGTGGCGTTCTACCTGGCTGACGTGTCGGGGCATGGCGCCTCTTCGGCGTTCGTCACCGTGCTGCTGAAGTTCATGACCACGCGCTTGCTGTTCGAGTCCAAGCGCAACGGCACATTGCCGGAATTCAAGCCTTCGGAAGTCCTTGGTCATATCAACCGGGGGCTGATCAGTTGTAAGCTGGGCAAACACGTCACAATGGTCGGTGGAGTCATCGACGAGGAGACCGGTTTGTTGACCTATAGCATCGGCGGCCATCTGCCGTTGCCTGTGTTGTACACGCCTGACAGTGTTCGTTACCTCGAAGGCCGCGGTTTGCCGGTGGGCCTGTTCAACGAGGCCACCTACGAAGATCATGTGCTTGAGCTGCCACCGACGTTCAGCCTGACGCTGATGTCCGACGGTATTCTGGATCTATTGCCAGAACCTACGCTCAAAGAAAAAGAAGCCGCTTTGCCACAACGGGTGAAGTCGGCGGGCGGCAGCCTGGATGGTCTGCGGCAAGTGTTTGGATTGGCCACGCTAGGGGAGATGCCGGATGATATCGCCCTGTTGGTGTTGAGCAGGAACCTTCAATGAGTACCGGTAGAATCCAGTTCGCCGAGCAGGACGGCACCTTCGTCCTGAAGTTCGTCGGTGAAGTTCGCCTGACCCTGTGTTCGGCGTTGGATGCGACTATTGAGAAAATCTTCACCGCGCTGAATTTCAACGCGATCGTGATCGATTTGACCGAAACCCGCAGCATCGACAGCACCACCCTGGGCCTGTTGGCCAAGCTGTCGATCCTGTCGCGGCAAAAGGTCGGCCTGCTGCCGACCGTCGTCACCACCCACGAAGACATCACCCGTCTGTTGCAGTCGATGGGCTTCGAACAGGTGTTCAACATCGTCAACCACCCGGTGCCGTGCCCCGAGTGCCTGGACGACCTGCCGGATCAGGACCAGTCAGAAGAAGTGGTGCGGATCAAGGTGCTTGAAGCGCACAAGATCCTCATGGGGCTGAACGATTCCAACCGTGAAGCCTTCCATGACCTGGTGAATGCCCTCGAAAGACACTGATTCTTTGAGGTTGAGGTTGTCTGTTCCGGCCTCTTCGCGGGCAAGCCCGCTCCCACAGTGATTGAGTGAACCCGAGATCTTCATTCCACACCTGACCCTGTGGGAGCGGGCTTGCCCGCGAATGCGTCAGTCCAGACGATGCATCTTCAGGCACTGCATAAATAAAAAGGGCGAACCCAACCGGGTTCGCCCTTTTTGCATTTCAACCGCTCAGATCACAGCTTGGCCTGCAGCAGCGCCTCGAGCTTCTCCTGGTCACGGGCAAACTGACGGATGCCCTCAGCCAGTTTCTCGGTGGCCATCGCGTCTTCGTTGGACAGCCAGCGGAATTGCGCTTCGTTGAGGCTCAGGCGCGCTTCGCCGGCGTGGCCCGGGGCGAGTTTGCGCTCCAGTTTGCCGGTGTCGGCTGCCAGCTTGTCGATCAGATCCGGGCTGATGGTCAGGCGGTCGCAGCCGGCCAGTTGTTCGATCTGGCTCAGGTTACGGAAGCTGGCGCCCATGACCACGGTCTTGTAATCATTGGCCTTGTAGTAGTTGTAGATGCGGGTCACCGACTGCACGCCCGGATCATCGGCACCGGTGTAGTCGTTGCCATTGGCCTTCTTGTACCAGTCGTAGATGCGGCCCACGAACGGCGAGATCAGGAACACCCCGGCGTCAGCGCAAGCGGCAGCCTGAGCGAAAGAGAACAGCAGGGTCAGGTTGGTCTGGATGCCTTCCTTCTCGAGAATCTCGGCTGCGCGGATGCCTTCCCAGGTCGACGCGATCTTGATCAGTACGCGGTCACGGCCGATGCCGGCCTTGTCGTACAGCTCGATCAGGCGATGGGCACGCTTGAGCACGGCGTCCTGGTCGAATGACAGGCGCGCATCCACTTCAGTGGAAATGCGGCCCGGAATCACTTTGAGGATTTCCTGGCCCACGGCGACGCCGAAACGGTCGCTGGCCAGGCCCACGTCGCCCTTGCAGTCGCTGACGCAAGCATTCAGCAGCTCGGCGTAAGCCGGGATGGCGGCGGCTTTGAGCAGCAGGGAAGGGTTGGTGGTGGCGTCGACCGGCTTGACCCGGGCGATCGCTTCGAAGTCGCCGGTGTCGGCAACCACGGTGGTCATCTGTTTGAGTTGTTCCAGCTTGGAAGTCATGGGTGTGCTCTGTCCTGTGGGTTTGACGACATTACCCGAGCGCTGACGGCCACTCAAGGGCATCAAGGCGTAACGGGCTCCCCGGGGGCAACAACCTGAGAACGGCTGTTTGAAGGGTGGGGCGCGGTATCGATGAATACGATGCCAAAATCGGCCGCAGGTTCAAAGCAACTGACCTGTGACCAGGCCAGTTGCCGCTGACTTATTGGGCGTTAAGTTGCAATTCGGCCGCCGCTCTCGCCGGTTTTGGCTGGCCGTCAGAGGTCAGCAAGCCGAAGTTCTTCTCTCGTTCATTGCTGCCTGAATCACTGTTTTTCCACTCATAGATCGAAGTCAGTGGAATGTTCAGCCTTTTGACGTCGGCTATGAACGCGCCGACTTTGCTGGCTTGTCCTTCAATCCCGCCGTTGGAACCGAGCGCCGAAATACCCCATTCACTGATGACTCCCGGCAGATGGAAATTCTGCTGGATGAACGATTGCGCATTGCTGATCTGCGTGGCTGTCATGCCGTAGGGATGGTAGGAAATCGCATTCAGGCACTTGGGGTATTCACTGACAATCCTGCTCAACGCCACGGTGGACGCCGAACCGGCCGTTGGCGGCCGCGCGAAACCGTAGCCGACCCGCGGTGCTGACTGCGGTTTGTCCTGGAGTGTTTTGCACACCGCACTCATGAACGGCACAAACGTGGTGTCGAAATTGCGCGTGGGCCAGTAGGTTTCCAGATCTGGCTCGTTCCAGATCTCCAGTGCTACCAGTTGTGAGCTGTAGGCGGTTTCAACGCCGGTCAGGGTATTGGCAAAAGCTTCGCCTGCCGTCGTCAGTTCATTAGTGTTGGCCGGCGTCGTGGTCAAAGGCTTGATGGCGCGCACGGTCAGGAGCACCGGCAGGCCAGCGGAGCCGGCTGCGGCGAAGGCATCGCTGACCTGTTTTTGATAGGCCTTGGCACTGAGGCTGTCGCTCCATACCCCGAAGCGCACGAAACTGAAGCCGGCAGACTTGATGTTGGCAGCGTCGTCGGCGGTGAAACTCTGGATCTTCACCTGGACGCCGATGGTTCTGGCGGGAAGCTTGGGAAACAGTTCACTGGCGTGAACATGGGTGGCGACACTGAGTGCCAGCAGCGCCGAGGCGCCGAGCTGTGTGAGATGGGCTGATTTCATGTCTGCTCTCCGGATGAGAATGACAACAACGAATAGTTATCCCGTTACTCCTGTTTCGAAACTAACAAGGGTACTTAGTGCGTGATTGTTATTTTTTGTCAGGAAAACAAGACCTGAAAATCACAGTTATTTTTAGTCCGGTAATTCTGTTTTGGCGGCTTTTGAGGCTGTGGTACTTAATACGCTGGTACTGACAGGGCGAATCTATTTCTGAGTGCAGGATGATCTAGTGGGTTCATTAAGATTCGCACTAGATGTTGGCAGAATGATATTACACAGGAAAGTAAACCTTGTTCAGAAATATCCTGGTTGTGTGCGTTGGCAATATTTGCCGAAGTCCGACAGCAGAACTTCTGCTGCGTAACGCGCTGACCCCCTCAACCATCTCCGTGACTTCCGCAGGCCTCGCAGCGCGAGTCGGCGAAGGCATGGAAGCCTCGGCACGCCAGGTGCTGGAAGATCACGGGCACAGCGCCGAGGGGTTCAAGGCGCGGCAATTGACGACCGATATCGTCAATGCATCAGACCTGATTCTGGTCATGGAAAAACAACATGTGAATCAGGTGCTGAAGATTGCTTCGCATGCCCGAGGCAAAGTGTTTCTTCTTGGCAAGTGGCAGGGCGAAAGAGAAATACAGGATCCGTATCGTCAAGGTAAGGCCGCTTTTATTCATGCCCATGCATTGATTGAAGATGCTGTTAGCTCGTGGGCGCAGCGCCTCGGACATTGATGAATATTCTTCAGATCAGTGAATGGTAAGAAAGACTTATGCAGTTACCGTCAGTAATCGCCAACCGTGATAACGATCAAGACAGTATTGATCTTCTCGGCATATTCGGCAGTTTGATCGACCAGAAATGGCTGATCGGTGCATTCACCGGTGCCTTCATGGCCGCCGGCGTTGCCTACGCGGTATTGGCGACGCCGGTGTACCTGGCGAACGCGCTGGTGCAGGTCGAGCCGAAAAAAAACGACATGCTCGGCTTTTCCGACCTCAGCAGCATGCTCGGTGGGCAATCGCCGTCGGTCACCGAAATCGGCATCATCAAATCCCGCGCGGTGATCGGCAAAACCGTCGACGACCTGCGTCTGGACATCGACGTCACCCCCAATACCTTCCCGGTCATCGGCGGTTTTCTCGCCCGGCGTTATCGCGGTGAAACCGAGTCCAGCGTGGCGCCGCCGCGTTTTGGCTTCAACAGCTACGCCTGGGGCGGCGAGCGTCTGGAATTCGCCCGGCTCGATCTGCCCAAAGAACTGTTGGGCAAGAAGCTCACCCTGATTGCTGGTGAGCAACAGCACTTTCAGTTGCTCGATGACAACGACAACCTGCTGATCGAGGGCGTCGCCGGCGAAGCCTTCGCGCAGGACGGCGTCGAAGGTTTGATCGAGCGCCTGCAAGCCAACCCGGGCACGCGCTTTGAAGTGGTGCGCAATCCACGGATCGTGACCATTCAGGGTTACCAGGATGCGCTGGATATCTCCGAGCAAGGTAAAGAGTCGGGGATTATCCGTCTGGCGCTGGCCAGCGCCGATGCCGCCGAGGCGGTGAAGATCCTCAACAAGATCGCCGCGCTCTACGTCGATCAGAACGTGCGCCGCACCTCGGCGGAAGCGGCGCAGAGCCTGGCGTTCCTGCAAAGTCAGTTGCCGCAGGTCAAGCGTGATCTGGCCAAGGCCAGCGATGCGCTCAACGCTTACCAGACCCACGGCAAGACCGTGAACATTTCCCTGGAAACCCAATCGGTGCTCGGTCAGTCCGTGGCGCTGGAAACGCGGATTTCCGAGCTGAAAATGCAGCAGGCGGAAATGGATCGCAAATTCACCAAGCAGCATCCGGCGTATCGCGCCTTGATGTCGCAGATCGGTGAATTGACCCAGCAGCAGAAATCGCTGGAAGGCAAGGTCGGCGACCTGCCGGCGACGCAACAGGAGCTGCTCAACCTGACCCGCGATGTGGAAGTGGCTTCGCAGATCTATACGCAGTTGCTGAACAAATCCCAGGAGCTGGACATTGTTCGCGCCGGTGCGGTGGGTAACGTACGCCTGATCGACCCGGCGGATGTCGACCTGACCAGCCCGGTCAAACCGAAAAAAGCCCTGATTGTGCTGATCGCGACGTTCCTCGGCGCCTTTGTCGGCGTGGCGCTGGTGCTGTTGCGCAAATCCCTGAGCAAGGGTCTGGAAGGCCCGGAAGCCATCGAACAGCTCGGGCTGCCGGTATACGCCTCGATTCCCTACAGCGCCTTGCAGCGTGAAGAGGACACGAAAAAGGGCCGGGCCAAAATCACCGCTGAAACACCGGCCTATCTGCTGGCGTTGCGCAACCCGACCGACCTGTCCATCGAGTCGATCCGCAGCCTGCGCACCTGCCTGCATTTCGCCGCGCTGGATTCGACCAACAACCGCATCATGATCTCCGGCCCCAGCCCGCAGGTCGGCAAGACCTTCGTCTCGTCCAACCTCGCCGCGGTCATGGCACAGAGCGGTCAGCGCGTACTGCTGATCGACGCCGACATGCGCAAGGGCCACCTGCACAAGACGCTGAATGTGCCGATCGCCAATGGCCTGTCGGATCTGCTGGTCAAGCGCTGCAGCATCGAGCAGGCGATCAACACGGTGGAAATCGACAACCTGCACTTCATCAGCCGTGGCCAGGTTCCACCGAACCCTTCCGAGCTGCTGATGCACGCCAACTTCCGCGATTTGCTCGCCGAGCTGAGTCAGCGCTACGACGTGGTGATCATCGATACGCCGCCCCTGCTGGCGGTGACCGATGCGGCGATTGTCGGGCGTGAAGCCGGCATCAGCCTGATCGTCACCCGGTTTGCGGTGAACCCGGCCAAAGAGATTGAAATGACCATCCGCCGCTTCGCGCAGAACGGCATCGAGCTCAAGGGCGCGGTGTTCAACGGCGTCGAGAAGCGCGCCGCCAGTTACTACGGCAACGGCAACTACGGTTACTACAACTACGAATACGCGTCGGACAAATCCTGAGTGTCAGCGCTTGTCCTTACATGCAAGGAAGTGGGTGGGTTGTGAAGAAAATACTGCACGTGGCTGAAACGATAAAAGGTGGGGTTGCCACCGTTATCCGCACGATATCGGCGTCGCCCGAAGGCCAGGACGCGAACTACGAATGGGTCTATCTGGTGCCGCTCGACCAGAAACAGGAGCTGCACGGCATCGATCAGCGCCAGATTCGCACGTTCGTCAGATCCGGGCGTAACGTGCCTTCGCTGCTGCGCTTTGCGTGGGAACTGGCACGGACGCTGTTCAAGGAAAAACCCGATGTGGTGCATCTGCACAGCACGTTTTCCGGGGTGATCGGCCGCTGTGTTTGTGTGCTGCTCAAGCCGTGGCGTCGGCCGAAAATCGTCTACTGCCCGCACGCGTTTTCGTTCCTGATGGAAAGCTCGCCCATCAAGCAGAAGGTCTACGCCTCGATCGAGCGCGTCTTGCAGAAAGTCACCGACGTGATCATTTGCGTCAGTCGCTACGAGATGGACAAAGCCGCGCGGTTCGGTATCGAGCGCAAGCGCATGCGCCTGATTTACAACGGCATCCCGCACAAGGATGACGCACCGAGGGCCGACAACCCCGCGCCGATTCATCTGCTGTTCGTCGGTCGCCTCGACTACCAGAAAGGCTTCGACGTATTGCTCAAAGCCTTCGCCAAGGTACAGCGCAACGATCTGAAGCTGACGGTGGTTGGCAGTGCGGTCAACGAGGACAAGGTCGAGTGCCCCGAGATGGACGCGGTCGAGTACCTGCCGTGGGTCACGCCGGCCGAAGTGCAGGCGCTGTATCAACAGGCCGACGCGCTGATCGTGCCGAGCCGCTGGGAAGGTTTTGCCATGGTGCCGCTGGAAGGCATGGCCATGGGTTTGCCGGTGATCGCCAGCAACTGCACGTCGCTGCCCGAACTGGTTACCCATGAGGTGTCCGGCTACGTCTTTCCCACCGGTGACCACCAGGCGCTGGCCGATGTGCTGGCGCGAATCCAGAAGCCGCGGTTGCTCGACCTCGGCAACGAAGGCCGGAGCATCGTGCGTGAGCGCTTCAGTGCCGCGCTGATGATCCGCCAGACCTACGACGTGTATTGCGCTCCCACTTATTAAGTAGAACTCAAGCTTATGAACGTAACGATTTTGCATGGCTACAGTGCGTCCAACTCCGGTGACGGCCTGCTCGTCGATCTGGCCATCGCGTTGGTGCAGCGCAACTTTGGCGAAGACACCGCGATCAATGTCGTGGCGTCCGACCCGCAGTCTTTCGCCTACCTGCCGCACCCGCGTTTCGACGCGCCGGTGATGGCGGCCAAGGGCTTGGGGCGGGTCAAGCAGGCGGTGTTCCTCAATCAGTCGTATGCCGGGCTGGCGGATCTGTTGCGCAAGACTGATCTGATCGTCGGCGTCGGTGGCGGCTACATGCGCTCGAAAAGTGCTTTCGAACACATCAAGCTCAAACTCGGCCACGCCAAGCAACTGGAAACAGCGATCCTCAGCAAGGTGCCGTCGGTGTACCTGCCGCAAAGCATCGGCCCGTTCCATGGCGAGAGCCGCAAGATCGTCGATCACTACGCCAGCGCGGACGCGGTGTTTGTGCGCGATAACCGCTCCTCGGCAATGTTCGATGCCTGCGAAAACGTCTATCGTGCGCCGGATCTGGCAGTGCAGTCACTGGCCAGCAAGATTCTTCAGAAACCGAAGTTCACCCGCTGTGCCGCTTCGCCGGCCACCGTGTGCGTGGTGCTGCGCAAGCCGCCGGAGTGGAGCAAGGAAAAGAAAGTCGCCTACGTCGCCAACCTGAAGCTGCTGCTGCAGCGCCTGAAGAACAAAAGCAAAGTGGTTTGCGCCGTACAGAGTGCCGTTCGCGGTAACGACGACGGTGCGTTCTATCGCGAACTGGGCATCAGCGAAGAGCTGCTGTCGTTGAAGGCGACGATTGCCAAATATCAGCCGGACCTGGTGATCTCGGTGCGTCTGCACGGCGCCATCGAATCGCTGTTGTCCGGTGTCCCGGCGTACCACATCAGCTACGAGCGCAAAGGCTTTGGCGCCTATCAGGACATGGGCGTGGAAGACTGGGTGATCAATGGCGGCGACATCGATGTCGAGCAGATCATCGACACCGTGTACGCGCCCAATGCCCTGTCGAATTTCGGCAAGCGCCTGACGGATACCTGCCGTGAAATCGAAGCCAAGACGGTGATGATGGACGAGATCATCAAAGGCGTCGTTCGATGATATTCCGCTTGCTGCTGCGCGGCGGAGCCTTGGGCGCGAAGTTTCTGCTGGTGTTGGCCATCACCCATTACCTGGGCTACGAAGCGCTGGGTTTTTATGGCGTGGTGGTCGCCGCGTCGCTGATTGCTTCGAAGTTCTACAGCGTTGGTTTCAGTTCCGAGATCAATCGGTTGATCAGCGTCGGCGGCAGCTCGCGGCGGGTGGTCGACAAAGTCCTGCTGCTGTACCTCGCGGTGGGGCTGCTGCTGTCGCTGGCAACGGTGGGGATCTATTCGCTGTTTCAGCAGGTCGAGGCGAGCACCGCGCTAATCCTCTGCGTGACGCTGGTGTTGCTCACTGAACACCTGTCCTTCGAGATCAACTCGTTCGTGTTTTCTGCGCAGAAAGCCACGGCGGGTGCGCTGCTGTTCTTCATCAAGACCGGTCTCTGGGCGCTGCTGGCGGTGGGCGCGATGATGCTCGACTGGGTGTCGGGCATCGCCAGTGTGCTGTGGTTGTGGGTGGCCGCCAACGTGCTGGTGATCGTCGCCGGTTACCTGATCGTGGTGAACGTGCACAAGGGCCGGGTCAGCGAAGCGCTGACGACGGCGACCGTGTGGAAGGCCGGGTTGCCGTTTTATTTCGGCACGGGCTTGATCGCGCTGAGTCAGTGCGCCGAGCGCTTTCTGATTGCCGACCTCGAACCCTACGCCAGCCTCGGCAAATACGTGTATGCGTGGTCGGCGGCGAACACTCTGCAGGCGCTGTCTTACGCGGTGGTGGCGGTAGTCGGCATTCCGGTGCTGGCCAAGCGGTTTCAGGCGGATCAACAGGCGTTCAGCATCCGGCAGTTGTTCGTCAACAAGTGGGTGATGCGTTCGTTAGTGGTGTCGGCGGCGGTGGCGGTGTTGATCTATCTGTTCTTCAACGTGGTGCTCGATTACGTCGCCAACAGCGTGCCGCGTCCGGATAACGCACTCCTCGGCGTGCTGATCTTTTCCTTTGCCCTGCGGGCCATCGGCGACATCGTCTGGGGCGGTCTGATCGCTTCGAAAAACAGTCGGGTGTCATTCGCCAGCGCGGCGATTTGTTTGCTGGTGTCGGTGCCGGTCAGTTACCTGCTGATCAAGCATTATTCGATTTATGGCGCGGCGTGGGGCAATGTCTTCGCGATCATCGTGCAGCTCGGGGTGATCGCCGTGTTGACTCGAGCGACCCGTGCCAAAGGGGCGCTGGCATGGGGTTGAAATTGCCGTGCATCGAGTTTCGCGGCCGCAAACTCGATTCCTCGCTGTCGTTCCTGATTCTGTTCACCGGGCTGTTTCTGTCGGTGGCGATGCCGCTGCTGATCCCGCGCGATCCGGGCCCGGATGCGATGACTTTATGGTCGTCCTACGCCCGCGCCGACAACTGCAATTTCTGGAACCCGTTCTCGCCGGATCGCTCCTCCTACGAGTGTTCGGCGTTCCTGCTGCGGCCCACCGGGATCAACCTGACCAATGCCTGGGCCTACGGGATGTTCTGCAACTTCTTCCTCACGGCGATCCCGGTGGTGGTGTTTCGGCGCATGCCGCTGGCGATCTTCGGCACCCTGTGCCTGTGGGGTGTGGTGCGTTCGTTTTTTCTGGAAAACCTGACCAAGGAAATCATCGTCTCGGTGGCGGTGCTGAGCATTTTGTTCAGCGCATTGACGCGCAAATACCGCGGCGGTTTTTTTCTCTCGGCGGTGATCTATGGCGTGCTGATCCGGCCTTACTGGATTCTGTTTTCGCTGTCGTGGGTCGGCGTTTGCGTGATGAAAAAGTACGTGTCGCGCTTCACCTTCTTCCTGATGCTGTTCCTGTTTTACCTGGCGGTGGCCATGGCGATTCAGCTGGCGCTGGGCTTTCCGGTGTCGTCGATTCGCGCCAGCAACAACGAGTTGCGCACGGCGGGGGAGGAGGGGTCGAAATCGCTGATCGTCTCGTGGCTCAGTGGCAGCGACTTCGTCTCGCAGGCGCTGGACTCGATGATCATTTTCTTCCGGTTGTCGTTCCCGGTGGAGCTGATTCTGTTGTCCGGGCCGGGTCAGGTGATCTTCGTCGCGCTGATGATCATGACCGCGCTGCTGCTGTTCAAAGTCATCACCTCCACCGATTACAAAGGTGCGCCGATCGAGACCAAACCCAAGGAACTGATCGCGATCCCGCTGGCGTTTCTGTTGGTGCAAGGCTTGTTCGAGCCGGACTTCGGCTCCTTTGCCCGACACTTTTCCATGGTGGTGCCGGTGCTGTTTGTCGGCCTGGGCCTGATGTTGCGTGCGAACAAACCGGTGCGGGTTGAGTCACGCGTTCTGAATTGAGGCAGGTGCTGTATGTCGAGCAAGAAAAAGTCCCTGGAAATCGAAACCCTGCGTGGTCTGGCGTGCCTGCTGCTGGTGCTCTACCACGTCATCGGCCCGTTGGGCGGAGGGCTGAAAATCGATCTCGGCTCGCCGTTCCGGGTGATCGCCGACTCGATGGTGTATGTGCGCATGCCGCTGTTCACCTTTATTTCCGGCTACATCTATTCGATCTACAAAATCCGTGGCAATGACTTTTCCGCATTCTTCAGCGGCAAGGTGCGACGGTTGATCGTGCCGCTGTTTTGCGTCGGTGTGCCGTTCTCGGTGTTGCAGGCGGTGGGGCCGGGGGTGAACAAGGACGTCGGGGTGATCGATGCGTTGTTGTCGTTCTGGGTGCCGGTCAATCACTTCTGGTTCCTGCAGGCGGTGTTCATCATTTTCATGTTCGTCGGCCTGCTGGAATGGCGTGGGATGCTGCGTTCGATGACCCGCTTGTACCTGCTGTTCGCCTTCGCTGCAGCGCTGTTTCTGCTGCCACCGTTCAAGCTCGATGCGTTCGGCATCAATGGTGCGATTTACCTGCTGCCGTTTTTTGTGGCGGGGATGATCGGCCAGGAAAATGTCGAGGCGTTGAAGCAACGGTTCAAGGTGATCGGGCCGCTGGTGTTTGTGTTGATTTCGTTGACGCTGCTTTACGTGGCGGCGATTGACCGTGAGTTGATTGTCGACCGCCGTAGCCTGATTGGCTTGACCGTGGGTTGCGTGTCCTGCATTGCTTTGCTGTCGAGTGACATGCGCTCGAAGTGGCTGACCTGGCTGGGCGGCTACTCTTACGCGATCTTCCTGTTTCATGTGTTGTTTGCGGCGACTTCGCGGTTTGTCATGGGGCGGTTGGGGGTAAAAGACGAAAGCATTCTGGTGCTCAGTGGCCTGCTGTTCGGTCTGTTGGGACCGGTGGTGCTGTCGATGATTTTCAGTCGCTTCAATGTCACTTCGGTGCTGTTTCTCGGGGAGCGTGCGGCGAAGAAAAAAACGGCGGCGGGTATTGCTCCGGTGGTGCCGGCCAGTAGCTGAAAAGCTTCGCGAGCAGGCTCGCTCCCACAGGGTTCAACGGAGGACACAAGACCTCGGTAGGAGCTGCGGCACGCTGCGATCTTTTGAGGTTGAAGATCAAAAGATCGCAGCCTCGTTTCACTCGACAGCTCCTACAGAGAATTGGTGTATGACGCCGATCCAATGTGGGAGCGAGCTTGCTCGCGAAGGGGCCATTCCAGACTGAAGGAAATAATGCATGTTGGCAGTAAATGACGCTCAGCCGGTCGCTGCGTCCGTAATCGAAGTGGGCGATGCCCGCGAGCGCTTTGCGCAGTGGCGCGAAGGCAAGGCCGGGAAGGTGTTGTCGGTCTCGGTAATTGGCGACAGCTACAGCGCCGGTCAGGATTTTTACTTGAACAAACTGGTGCAGCGCGTGGCCGGCGAGGTCGGATTTGCCGGCCCCGGTTATGTCGGTTTCAACCATGGCGCGGCGCTGGGCGGCACGCATTTCAAATACACCCGCAGCAGCGAAAAGTACTTCGGCGGTGGCTGGCAAGTGTCCGGCCTCGGCCAGGCCAGCCCCGACAGCCGCACGGTGATCGGCAAGCCCGGCGCCTGGCTGCAAATCGACGCCAGCCCGACACCCGCCATCGACACCCAAGTCACCCAGGCGAAATTGCTCTACCTGGGCAACGGCGAGCCGAGTGAGCTGCGTTACCGCTGGACGCCCGCACAAGCCTGGCAACCCTTGACACTTGGAGGTTCAGGCTTACAGGAACTACCGCTCGCAGGTCTTTCGGCAGCCGCAGACTGGTCGTTCAAACTGGAGGTGGTGAAGGGCGCACCGACCTTGTTTGGCCTGTGGCTGAGCAACGAGCAGAACGGCGTGCGGGTCTCGAAACTGGCGGCCTCGGGCGCGGCCTCAGCGGACTTCTATCACCGCGATCCGCAATGGCAAGTGCAGTGGAAAGCCGCCGTGTCGAAGATCCCCGCCGACATTTACCTGATCATGCTCGGCGGCAACGACCAGGGTTTCGGGGTCAAACCCGAACAGTACCTGCACAACGTTCAAGGGTTGGTGGCGATGATCCGCGAGATCCAGCCGGCGGCGAGCATCAACCTGATCATGCGTCAGGACACCACGCGGTCCAGTGCCTACCCGATGTCGGCGTATGCGCAGGTCTTGCAGCCGTGGGCGCATGAGCAGCAGTTGGGCTTTGCCAATCTGCAATGCGCGTTCGGCCCTGACGTCAAACGCTATGCGGCGGCGATGATCGGGCCGGACAAGATTCATCCGCAGCCCGCGACGGGCGGGAAAGTGATTGCCGACTACTTCTATCGCTGGATCGTCAGTGGCATCAACACAACCAGTTGCGACCCAACGAAACCCCTGTAGGAGCTGCCGAAGGCTGCGATCTTTTGATCTTGCTCTTCAATACAAAATCAAAAGATCGCAGCCTTCGGCAGCTCCTACAGGGGTGGTGTTTTATTTGAAGTGATCTATCTGGCTCAGGAGCTCCGCAGTCTTCTGCGGCATCAGTTGCGTCGCACACCGTGTCTCGACATTGATGATGATCGCCGGCTCGTTGCAGCACAGGCGTACGCGGAAGCGCCAGTCGCTGAAGATCACTTTCAGGCCATCGCGGTCGTCCATTTCCAGCGCCTGCTCGGCATACAGCTGTTTCAGATGGGCGAGCAGGGGATAGGGATCGGCCAGCGGCAGGCGAATGTCGCCGGACGAAGGAAACATGCCGATGCGTTCCACCAGCAGAATACTCCCCAGCCACGACTCGTTGGCGCTGGGCAACGGCTGATGCCGTGACAGCCGGCTCACCGTCCCGAGGTTGCCCACCTCCCGTTCAATCTCTGCTGCATGCTGTGCCATGTTCATGGTTGCCTCCTGAAAAGAGAAGTGGGCGGGAGCCGTCTCAGCGGCCCTTGAGGTAGACGTTGTCGTAGCAGAAGTTGGTCGCCTGCAGATAACCCTCGGCGTCACCGCAGTCGAAGCGCAGGCCCTTGAACTTGTAGGCCAGCACGCAACCGTTCTGTGCCTGTTTCATCAGCGCGTCGGTGATCTGGATCTCGCCGCCCTTGCCCGGTTGGGTGTCGGCGATCAGGTCGAAGATGTCCGGGGTGAGGATGTAGCGGCCGATGATCGCCAGGTTCGACGGCGCGTCCTGCGGCGCCGGTTTTTCCACCATGTTATTGACCCGGTAGATGCCCTCGGACATCAGTTCGCCGGCGATCACCCCGTACTTGTGGGTCTGGTCGGCCGGGACTTCCTGGATGGCGACGATCGAGCAGCGGAATTTTTTGTACAGCTGGATCATCTGCGAGAGCACGCCGTCACCGTCCAGGTTCAGGCACAGGTCATCGGCCAACACCACGGCGAAGGGCTCATCACCGATCAACGGACGGCCGCTGAGAATCGCGTGACCGAGGCCCTTCATTTCCACCTGACGGGTGTAGGAGAAGGTGCAGGTGTCGATCAGCTCGCGGGTGCCGGCGAGGAATTTCTCTTTCTCGGTGCCGCGGATCTGGTGTTCGAGTTCGTAGCTGATGTCGAAGTGGTCTTCCAGCGCACGCTTGCCCCGACCGGTGACGATGGCCATGTGTTGCAGGCCGGCGTCCCGTGCTTCTTCAACGGCGTATTCGATCAACGGCTTGTTGACGATCGGCAGCATTTCTTTCGGCATGGCTTTGGTCGCCGGCAAGAAACGCGTGCCGTAACCGGCAGCGGGGAACAAACATTTACGAATCATAAAAGTATCCTGGACAGTCATGGAACACAGGCAACGGGTGCGCGCACTTATCAAAGCGCACAAGTTTCAATGATTATTGAACGAGTACTTTAATACCTGAGTCAGGTTGTTAATGGCAATTAGCGCAGGGGGTAAAACATGACAATGTTATGAGATGTCGGTTATAGCGTTATTGGTTATTTTTAGTCGGTATCTGTTGATAGTGATGAGTGTACTCGAGGTGCTAATAAGTACCGGGCAATACAGTTTGACCTGCAAAAATATTTATTGCCAGTGGTTGAACTAATTTTGTTTAAGGCTGTTGTCGTCCTTATTTGTGTGGTGCGCCACAGATTCAATGAAAGGGACTTGACAGGCTACTTGTCACTTATCCAATGACGGACCGCGCTATGAAGATTCTGGTAACGGGTGGCGCCGGCTATATCGGCTCGCACACCACACTTGCGCTGCTTGAAGCAGGTTATGAAGTTGTTGTACTGGATAATCTTTGCAACAGCAGCGATGCGGCACTGCATGCGATAGAAGGTATTTGCGGCAAAAGCGCGCTGATGATTCGCGGCGATGTCTGCGACCGGGCGTTGCTCGAGCGGATTTTTCGCGAGCATCAAATCGACGCGGTGCTGCATTTTGCCGGGCTCAAGGCCGTCGGCGAGAGCGTGCGCAAGCCGCTGGATTATTACGAGAACAACGTCGGCGGCAGCATCACGCTGTGTCAGGCGATGGCGGCGGCCGGAGTGTTCCGACTGGTGTTCAGCTCGTCGGCCACGGTGTACGGCGAGCCTGAGCAGATGCCGATCCGCGAGGATTTCCCCACCGGTATTCCGACCAATCCTTACGGCCAGTCCAAGCTGATCGTCGAGAACGTGCTGCGCGACCTGAGCCTGGCCGAGCCGCGCTGGAGCATCGCCTTGCTGCGCTACTTCAACCCGATCGGCGCGCATCACAGCGGGCACATGGGCGAAGACCCCAATGGCATTCCCAATAACCTGCTGCCCTACATCAGCCAGGTCGCGGTCGGCAGCCTGCAGGAGCTGTCGATTTTCGGCGACGATTACCCGACCATCGACGGCACCGGGGTTCGCGATTACATCCATGTCGTCGACCTCGCCGATGGCCATCTCAAAGCCCTGCAATCGATTGCCGATCGTCCGGGCATTCACACCTGGAACCTCGGCACCGGCGACGGCTACAGCGTGATGCAAGTGCTGCATGCCTTCGAACAAGCCAGCGGGCGTCCGGTGCCATACCGAGTGATGCCGCGGCGCAGCGGCGATATTGCCGAGAGTTGGGCCGACGCCTCCAAGGCCGCAAGAGAACTTGGCTGGAAAGCCACGCGCAGTTTGCAGGACATGGTCACCGACACCTGGCGCTGGCAATCGAATCATCCACGCGGTTATCTCGAATGATGTCGTTCTAATACTGAATGTTAGTTTCGGTCAGCTGTTAGATATCGTCGGGAAAATACGCTGGAAATGCCTTTTGCAAGTCCGTAGATATAAACCTGCCGTTCGACTTTTATCAGTTGGGTAAGACTGTGAAAGAACGACGGATCTTGTTCGCGATTTTCGCGAACTTGAACGCTACCACCGCTAACTCAGGCCGGTTTTTAACAGGCCGAATGTTAGAAAGGAGTTGATATGAAAAAAGTGATGGCGATTGCCCTGTTGACGATGTTGAGCAACTGGGCGTCCGCTGCTGAAGCGCCGCTTACTGCGGTGACCAATGTATCTGGCAGTGTCGCGGCTTCTACAGCGCCTGCTGCCAGTACTGCAATGGTTGCCAGTGCAGTCGCGGCGTCCAACAGCGGCGGAAGTGCCAACGGCGGTACCACGGGCACCACCGGTACTACCGGCACCACTGGCACGCACAACTAACAGGAACATTTGTTAGTGCAGTACAGGGTCGCCCGACGCAAGTCGGGTGACTTTATTTTTAGATTCGCCCTTGGATAGCGTAGTGCCATTATGACTCGTAGTTTTTCTCTTTTGCTGTTGGCAAGTATCGCTTTGCAAGGTTGCATGTTTTCCCCCGGCCAATACCTGAGCACCGGCGACATCACGCGCCAAGGCGCCAGCGAAAGCAGTCGGGTCGAGCTGATTCCGATCACGCCCAAGCTGATCTCGATGACCCGCGCCACGCAAAAGCGTGAGTCGGTGCCGGCGGAACTGTTGGCAACGCCGGCGGAATACCGCATTGGCAGCAACGATGTGTTGTACATCACGGTCTGGGATCACCCGGAGCTGACCGCGCCATCGGGGGCACAACAGCAGATCGACGCCAACGGTCGACTGGTGCGCTCCGATGGCACGCTGTACTACCCGTTCATCAAGGAAGTGCAGGCGGCCGGCAAGACCATTCAACAGCTGCGCTCGGACATCGAATCCCGCCTGTCGGCGTTCATCGCCGAGCCGCAAGTGGATGTCGCGGTGCTGCGTTTCGCCAGTCAGAAAGTGGTGGTTTCGGGCGCCGTGGCGAAGGCCGGTCCGCAGCCAATTTCCACCAACCCGCTGAGCGTGGTCGAAGCCCTCGGTACGGCCGGCATCGACACCAACAACGCCGATCTGTCGGGCCTGCTGCTGACGCGCAATGGCCGGGTGTATCCGCTCAATCTCGACTCGCTGAACCAGCAGGACTCCGAGTTGCAGCACGTCTTCCTCAAGGGCGGCGATCAGTTGTATCTGCCGTACAACGACAACAAGCGCATCTACGTCATGGGTGAAGTCAACCAGCCCCGCGCGCTGAGCTTCAAGACCGCGACGATGAACCTCTCCGATGTGCTTGGCTCGGTCGGCGGCTTGAGCCAGACCACCTCCAATGGCAACGCGGTGTATGTGATTCGCGGGGTGGAAAACCTCGATGTCGAGCCGGCGAAGATCTATCAACTGGAAGCTCAGTCGCCGACCTCAATGGCACTCGCTTCGCATTTTGAAGTGCGTCCGCAGGATGTGGTGTACGTCGGCCCGGCCAACGTCACGCGCTGGAACCGCTTCATCAGCCAACTGGTGCCGTCGGCATCGATCGTCGGGACCGGGGCTTCCGCTGCGAAGAACTGGAGCGAATTCAGTAACAACAGCAAATAAGGCCGACCGTGAAAACCTTGAAAGTGGGCGTCTGCCTGATGGCGGCCTTGATGTTGTGTGGCTGCAACCCGCTGATGACCGCCTCGGTGCGCAACCTCAAGTCGGCGGTGATCGGCCCGGACGAGCTGGACGTGAGCGCGGCCCAGGTGGCCGAGGTCAAGTACCCGCAAATCAAACTGACCACGCCGTCCGGCTCCGGGGTACTGGCGCTGGTGCGCGAGCGTGAAGACCTGCAGTTCTGGGTCGCCTCCGGCAAACAGGTGTTGCTGCTGCGTGACGGCCTCGCCGTGCGCACCATCGGCCTCGGTGTGGAAGGTGATCTGGACGGCACGCGGCTGGCTGACAACGCGCCGTTCAAACGTGGCCTGCATCAGGTCGCCGACGGCTTCACCAGTCAGCGCTGGATCGACCTGTACAAGGGCCAGGAAGTCGGTTTGATCGTCAATAGCCGGTTCTCCCGCCGAGCCACGCAAACCCTGCACATTCTCGACAAGGAATACACCGTGCTGCGTGTCGACGAACGCATCGACGTCCCGGCCATCGGCCTGCGCGCGACCAACCATTACTGGGTCGATCCGCTGGACGGTTTCATCCTGCAGAGCGAGCAGCAACTGACCACGCAACTGCGCGTGCGCATCGTGCAACTGACCCCTGATCGCAGGCATCTGCCGTGAAGCGCTTACGCATGTTATCGGCAGGTTTGCTGTTGCTCAGTGGCGTCACTCAGGCAGCGGTCACGGTCAGTGGCGATGTGGCCAATCCGGGGCCGGTGGAATTGCCGCCGGGCGGGCGCTTGCTCGACGTGATCAGCGTGGCGGTGCCGAATGCCGAAGGTTACTGGCTGGCCGGCGTGTTGCTGCGCCAGTCGTTGCTGGAACAGCAGGCGCGGCTCAAGGCCGGAGTGTTGTTCGATCTCGATGTGTTGCAGCGCATGGCCTCGTTGTTTGATCGACCGAGCCGCGCGGCACTGGCGCTGCGTCTGTCCGAGCAGGTGCGGCAGATGCCGGTCACCGGGCGCCAGGTAGCGGACCTCGATCCGGTCGCGGTGGAAGTCGGTTTCGCGCGCAACATGCGTCTCGACGATGGCGATCGTCTGATCTACCCGAAACGGGTCGACGAGGTGCAAGTGCTGGGCGCGGTTGCCGAGACCTGCCACCTGCCTTATCAGCCCTTGCTGGAGGCGCGCGAGTATCTGGAAAACTGCACGCCGCTGGACGATGCCGAAGCCGATTACCTGTGGCTGATCCAGCCCAATGGTGCGGTGCGGCGCGTGGGCATTGCGCACTGGAATCGCGAGAGCGGGCAGTTTCCCGTGGCCGGCAGCAAGATTCTGGTGCCGGTGAAAAACGATGATCTGGATCCGCCTGTTCCTGAACTGAATCAGCAGTTGGCCGAATTGATTGCCACGCAGCTGGCTGAGGTGGTTCGTTGAAGTTACGTGTTGCAGCTGTGTTGTTATTGCCGTGCGGCCTGGTGTATGCCGAGCCGCGTATTACTCAAAATGATTTTGGTGGCACCGGTCTGTTGCAGACCCCGACCGCGCGCATGGCGCCGGCCGGCGAACTGAGCGTCAATGCCAACCGCACCGAGCCTTACAGCCGCTACAGCGTGTCGTTGCAGCCACTGGACTGGCTCGAAGGTTCGTTCCGCTACACCGCGATCACCAACCGGCCGTACGGCTCCGAGGCGCTGAGCGGCAGCCAGAGCTACAAGGACAAGGCGGTCGACGCCAAGGTTCGGTTGTGGCAGGAAAGCCACTGGGCGCCGGAAGTCGCGCTGGGCTTCCGAGACATTGGCGGTACGGGTCTGTTCTCCAGCGAATTTTTTGTCGCCAACAAACGTTTCGACAATTTCGATTTCAGCGCCGGCATTGCCTGGGGTTATCTGGGTAATCGCGGCGACCTCGACAACCCGCTGGGCTACGTCAGTGATCGCTTCGATACCCGACCGGCTCTCGAAGGTACCGGTGACGTCAACTCCGGCTCGTACTTTCGCGGTCGGCCGTCGTTCTTCGGAGGCGTGAGCTACCAGACGCCGTGGGATCGACTCAGCCTGAAACTCGAATACGAAGGCAACGACTACAAGCACGAGCCGAAGGACAACGTGATCAAGCAAGATTCGCCGATCAACTTCGGCGCTGTGTTCAAGGTGGCCGATTCGGTGGACGTCAGTGCGGCGTGGGAGCGTGGCAATACGGCGATGTTCGGCATCACGTTTCACACCAATTTTGTCAGCCGCAAGGCGCCGGCCAAGACCTACGATCCGACGCCGGAACCGCTGCCGGCGAAGATGCCGACCACGCCGATGGAACAGGTCAACTGGGCCGACGTGTCGCAACGTTTGCAGCAGAATGCCGGGTACAAGGTCGAGCGCATCAGTCAGCGTGATTCCGAGCTGATCGTCTACGGCGAGCAGCAGCGCTACTTCCATTCGTCCAAGGCTGTTGGCCGCGCGAGCCGGATTCTCGACAACAGTGTGAACGACGACATCAACTGGTTCACCGTGGTCAACAAGCGCTACGACCTGCCGCTGGAAGAGACCAGCGTGCCGCGCCAGACCTTCCGCGAAGTGATCAACAACGAGGAACCGCTGGAGTCGCTGCACCGCACCACCGAGATCAACCCGGCGATGCCGCACAACGAGAAAACCCTCTACAGCGAAGCGCCACAGCACTTCAATTACGGCGTCGGCCTGGGCTTCAAGCAGAACGTCGGCGGCCCGGATGGTTTGCTCTATCAATTCAGTGCAGATGCGGACGCGGAGTACCGCTTCAACCGCAATACCTGGTGGAACGGCTTGCTCAGTGCCAACCTGGTGAACAACTTCGACAAGTTCACCTACGACGCGCCGAGCGGCCTGCCGCGGGTGCGTACCGATTTGCGTCAGTACCTGACCACCTCGGAGGTGACCATGCCGTTATTTCAGGTCAGCCATGCCGAGCAGTTGGACAAAGACCTGTATGGCATGGTCTACGGCGGTTATCTGGAGTCGATGTTTGCCGGTGTCGGCGCTGAGGTGCTGTTCCGGCCGACCGGTGAGCGCTGGTCGGTGGGGGCGGATCTGAATTATGTGCGTCAGCGTGAGTTCGATCAGGGCTTCGGCCTGCGCGACTACTCGGTCTGGACCGGGCACATCACTGGCTACACCGACTTGCCCTACGACACGCTGGCTGCGGTCAGCGTCGGCCGTTACCTGGCTGGCGACTGGGGCGGTACGCTGGACATCTCTCGCGAGTTTTTCAACGGTGTGCGTTTCGGCGCTTGGGCGACGATCACCACGGCTGGCAGTGCCGAGTACGGGGAGGGTAGTTTCGACAAGGGCATCTACCTGTCGATCCCGTTCGACGAAATGATGAGCATGTCGACCATGCGCCGCGCCAATCTGGTCTGGGCCCCGCTGACCCGTGACGGCGGCGCCAGGCTCAATCGCAGCTTCCAGCTGCACTCGATGACCGATAGCCGCGAGGGTGACATGTTCTATCGCAACTTCTCGAAGATTACCGAGTAACCCCAGAGCCTGCTCGGGAGCTGTGGGATCGGGATGAACTGGATATCCCGATCCACCCCCAATCCCTGTGGGAGCGAGCTTGCTCGCGAAGGCGTCGGCACATTCAACATCTCTGTCGGCTGATCCACCGCCATCGCGGGCAAGCCACGCTCCCACAGTGGTTCGGGGTGAAGCAAATATCTTGATCGACAACCCAATTCCTGTGGGAGCGGGCGTGCCCGCGAAGGCGTCGGCACATGCAACATCTCTGTCGGCTGCTCCACCGCCATCGCGGGCCACCCACGCTCCCACAGTGGATCGGGATGAACTGAATATCCCGGATCCACCCCCAATCCCTGTGGGAGCGAGCTTGCTCGCGAAGGCGTCGGCACATGCAACATCTCTGTCGGCTGCTCCACCGCCATCGCGGGCCACCCACGCTCCCACAGTGGTTCGGGGCGAAGCAAATATCTTGATCGACAACCCAATTCCTGTGGGAGCGGGCTTGCCCGCGAAGGCGTCGGCACATTCAACATCTCTGTCGGCTGACCCACCGCCATCGCGGGCAAGCCACGCTCCCACAGTGGATCGGGATGAACTGAATATCCCGGATCCACCCCCAATCCCTGTGGGAGCGAGCCTGCTCGCGAAGGCGTCGGCACATTCAACATCTCGGTCGGCTGACCCACCGCCATCGCGGGCACGCCACGCTCCCACAGTGGTTCGGGGTGAAGCAAATATCTTGATCGACACCCCAATTCCTGTGGGAGCGAGCCTGCTCGCGAAGGCGTCAGTCCATTCAAAATCCATGTTGCCTGACCCACCGCTATCGCTTGCAGGCAAGCTCCCACAGTGATTTTGTGGTGTACCCGATTTGAGTGAACACCGCCGGACTCTGTGGGAGCGGGCTTGCCCGCGAAGGCGTCGGCACTGCCACCCTCGCAACCGCCTGATCCCACCACCAAATCCCGCCCACAAAAAAGGGGACTTTCGTCCCCTTGCGCTATCGCCTGGCTTGTCACCAGTCCATCAATAAATATCTTTCGACAACAGCGTAAACGGCGTCTTCACCAGGATCTTCAGATCCAGCCACAACGACCAGTTATTGATGTAATGCAGGTCCATCTCCACCCGACGCTGCATCTTGTCGAGGGTGTCGGTCTCGCCACGGCAGCCGCTGATTTGCGCCAGCCCGGTGATGCCCGGTTTGATTCGGTGACGAGCCATGTACGCGAGGATTTTCCCCGAGTAGTAGTGGTTGTGCGCGACAGCGTGAGGGCGCGGGCCGACCAGGGCCATCTGCCCCTGCAGCACGTTGAACAACTGCGGCAGCTCATCCAGCGAGGTGCGGCGGATGAACCGCCCGACGGCGGTAATCCGCGAGTCATTGCGGCTGGCCTGGACCACCTCGCGATCATCGTGCACGCGCATCGAGCGGAATTTCCACACCTGAATCACCTTGCCGTTCCAGCCGTGGCGATCCTGCTTGAAAAATACCGGTCCCGGCGAATTGATCTTCACCGCCAGCGCGATGAACAGCAGCACCGGGCTCAACAGAATGATCGCCAGCAGCGCCACGCCTTTTTCCACCAGACTTTTGCTCAGCGCAGCAGTAGGGCGGCTGGTCAGCGGGCTTTCGTTGAGGCAGATTGCCGGCAGACCATCCACGACCTTCACCGAGTGGTTGAGCAGGGTCAGACTGTTCAAGTCCGGCACCCAGACCACATCAACGTTGGCCCCGAGCAAATCGACGTACATCGCTTCGATTTTCGCCGCTTCCGCCAGCGGCAGGGTGATGTACAGACGGCGGATGTCATGATCCTTGATCAGTTGCAGCAGATCTTCCTGATCGCCCACCACCCGCGGTGCATCCGAATCCAGAACCGGTTTCGTGCCATTGCTGACCAAACCGACCAGTGGCAGGTTTTCCACCAGACTGATCTTCTGCGCCAGGCCCAGCGCCAACTCACCCGTACCGACAATCAGGGTTTTCTGCGCACTGGTGCGGGAACGCTGGTAGTACTTGGAAAACGCATGCAGCGGCGCGTACAGCAGCGCCTGACCGAGGAAACCGTACACCGCCCAGCTCAGCGTCACTTCACGGGAAAACACCTCGTCGGCCTTGCACACGAACGCGATGCCGGCCAGCGCGAGCATGGTCATCGACCAGCCCATGAACAGACGTCCCAGACCCGTCAGGTAATTGTCCTGTTTGCGATAGACGCCGCTGAACGTGTACGCCGGTACCGAAGCCAGTACCGCCAGTGTTGCGCACAGGCGGTAATAGAACTCGACGGTGCCGGTATGGCGTTCAGCAAGTACGAACAACAGCGCGACAATGAAACCTTGCGCCAGCGCCCATTGGCCCCAGAAGGTAAGTCCCTTGAGGCCGTTATTTCGATTGATCCGTAGAGAGAGTTCCATGAGATATCCCCAGAAATACGTCCATTCAGGTTTCGACAGTTAAAGTCCGAGTTGCTAGATAGGCTTGTTGTTGTTATTGGACGAGTGTCCTGAGGTAACAACGTCGATAGGCCGAACTGTCGTCAATCAATAGACTAAGTTATTGCCGGAGAGGGTGTCTGACGAGTTCTAACAAGATGGCACTGTGCCAACTTTCGAGTAATCAAATACAACGCTGTTAGAAAAGGTCGTGGAGCAAGGGGTGAATAAATGATGTTGTGTTTGTTACTGTAGGAGGGGTGGAGGCAGGGAACTTTATTTACCAGGGAGGTGAAGTCAAACAGAGTGCTCTTGTTGTTTTTGTAATCGCACTGTTTTCTGTTTGTTTTGTTCGCGGAGAGCGTGCGTGTTTACGCAACGATGTCCTGGATGAGGCAATAACCGCGATTTCTTACGGCACGGAACAATCGCTCCCCATTACTGGCGCTTTTGAACTTGTCCTGCAGGCGACTCAGGCACATCTCCAGGCCACGATATTGCTCCGGTTCACGACCGATGCTGAGGATCAGATCGTCGCGGCTGACAACGCGCTCTTCGTGATGGAGCATTTTGCGCACCAGCGCGGTTTCCAGTCCGGTCAGGCTGATTTCGACGCCTTCCTTGATCAGGGCGCCTTGATCATCGTCCAGATGCCAGGTCGTGTTGCCAGTGGCAGCGTCTTCAATGGCGGCAGTGCGGTTGTCGCACTCTGCACTTTGAAACGGCTTCGCCGATTGTGCGGACAGCCATTCCGATTCGAGGGTGGCGAGGATGCGCTGGGTGTCGTGTTCAATCGTGCGGGCCACGTGTTTGCGGGTGCCGCTTGGGTAAGAGAACTCCATCAGCATGGGCGCGGAAGAGGGCGAAGTAGCACCTTCAATAAACATTTGTGCCTGAGACGTGCCAAACGAATTGAAGCGCTCGCTGGACAGAATGCTCTCAAGTTCACGCTGCGACGTTGTACTGTGAGTCACGACGACAAAATATTTTCTCGGGAGGGTTGTACTCGTTTCCATGTCTCTCTCCTAAAATGTGCACCAAAATGGGCGAAAAGATAAATCGGCAGGCGAGCAATGACTTCCTCGGAAGTAATCGACAGGCAGGGTCTGGGCTTAAAATGGCCCTCGATAAGTTCCACTCGTTCTGCTGCTATGTTGTGAAGTTTATTGTTATGGTTCGGTGTAGCCGTGCTCATTCAATGGCTTGATTATAATTAGATGTGAAGTACAACTAGAGCGGTATGGTTGCATATGACGATCCTTCGTAATTATGCAAAGAGGATGGCTGCCCGAGAGTCAGGCAGTCGATATCAGACCCCGCATCAGGCGATAGCCGTAGCCGCGGATGCTCTGAATCGCGTTCGTACCATACATGTCCTTGATTTTTCCACGCAAGCGGCTGATGGATTTTTCCAGCGCTCTCGGGTCGTAGAAATGAGTGTTGAGCCCCATGATGCTGGCGATTTCATCATGGCTGAGAATGTGATTGCTGGTCTGCGCAAAGGCTTCCAGGATCTTCATCTCGGCGAACGAGATGTCGAGTTTCTGACGGGGGCTGCCCAGCAGGCAGATACGCGTAGGGTCGAGCGTCAGATTGATATCCCGCTGCCATTCTTCACTGTTGAAGAACTCACCGAGCAGCTCGTCGCCCTCGTCGGCAAGGGTATTGAGTTTGATACAGAAGTCGGCACCGGCCAGAAAATACTTGATCTTGTTGAACGCGCCGCGACCGGTAATGACCGCGCAGATGATCGGCTTCAAGTTGTCGCTGCGCAGGCTTTCGATCAGCGCAAGATTGTCTTCCAGCGCTTGCGGAGTATCGATAACGATGAAAATGGCGCGATACGGACCAGAAAGTTCATTGTTGAAGGAACTAGTGTACGAACCGGCCTCAAGTGCCATATCAGTGTGTACGTGCTTCGCGATCAGCGCCCTGAAATGTTCGGCCACGCCACGGGTACGACCCAGAGTAAGAACACCAGGTACGTCGTTTGTCGGGCGCGGACTTCTAGTCGCCAAGTTCCCTGAGAGCATCATGCATTGACTCGAATTAGGTGCTGACATCGGGATGTTAAAGCACCGGTTCTCATCTGTGACTGACAATTGGTAACATTCACGCGATTTTTAGACGTGGCTCCCGAGTTTTCTAACAATAATTAAGCATTTCAAGCTTTTAGTTGATTTTCTCGGGGCTGTGAACTAGTCATTACATGGTGGCAATGTGGAATTGTGCCACTATTTTGAATCTATGGCGATGGCTTTATTCATGTCCAATTGCCACTGTTCACGATCCTGAGACAGTGTGAGCTGGATCACACTTTATTGGCGAATCGATCTTTTTTCTACTATAGGCCTAAATATTTTTCGATTAGTTCGTAGGCGGACGTTTATTAACATGGCTTGAGTGTGTCTTTTGATAAGACATATTCTCCGTCGCCTGATCAGGCAATGGGTGTCGCGTTATACCGATTGTTTAACTTCAGATACTCAATTCCTGAATACAGTTGACCGGTCGCTCAGCAAGAGCGCTCTGACGGAGGATTAATGGATTTCTGGACCTTTATCCAGGTGTTGATTTTGGGCGCGGTAGAAGGCCTGACCGAGTTCTTGCCGATCTCCAGTACCGGCCACCAGATCATCGTCGCCGACCTGCTGGACTTCGGCGGCGAACGCGCGATGGCGTTCAACATCATCATTCAACTGGGGGCGATCCTGGCCGTGGTCTGGGAGTTTCGCCCGAAGATCTTCGACATCGTCAAAGGCCTGCCCACCCAACGCAATGCGCAACGTTTCACCCTCAACCTGCTGATTGCCTTTCTGCCGGCGGTGATCCTCGGCGTGCTGTTCGCTGACAAAATCCATCAATACCTGTTTAACCCGATCACCGTGGCCATGGCCTTGGTAGTGGGCGGCATCGTCATGTTGTGGGCGGAACAGCGCAGCCATGTGGTGAGCGTCGATCACGTCGACGACATGCGCTGGTCAGACGCGTTGAAAATCGGTTTCGTGCAATGCCTGGCAATGATTCCCGGCACGTCGCGCTCGGGCTCGACCATCATCGGCGGTTTATTGTTCGGCTTGTCCCGGAAAGCCGCCACAGAGTTCTCGTTTTTCCTCGCCATGCCGACCATGGTCGGCGCCGCGGTGTACTCCGGCTACAAATACCGTGACCTCTTCCAGGCCAGCGACCTGCCGGTGTTCGCCCTCGGTTTTGTCATCGCCTTCATCTTCGCCATGATCGCCGTGCGCGGCCTGCTCAAATTCATCGCCAACCACAGTTATGCGGCGTTCGCCTGGTACCGGATCGCGTTTGGCTTGTTGATTCTGGCGACGTGGGTGTTTGGCTGGGTGAACTGGACGGAAGCGGCGGCGGGGTGATGCGCACGCCAGGCGGATCAACCCGCCTGGCGCGTTTTACGGAAGGAGGGCATCAACGCCCTTGCAGCAACTCCCCCGCCTGATCCAGCAACGCCAGCGGATCCGTAGCCTTGTGAATATCCACCGACAACAACTGACGGAATTTACGCGCCCCCGGGAACCCGGTGCCCAACCCCAGCACATGCCGGGTGATGTGATGCATCGCACCACCCGCCTGCAAATGCTCGGCAATATAAGGCCGCAACTGCGCCAGCGCCTCGGCACGGCTGATCACCGGCGCGCTGCTGCCGAACAACTGCTGATCGACCTCCGCTAGCAAATACGGATTGTGATAAGCCTCACGCCCCAGCATCACACCGTCAAAGGTCTGCAAATGCTCATGGCAGGCCTCCATCGTCTTGATCCCGCCGTTCAGCACAATCTCCAGCTCCGGAAAATCCGCCTTCAACTGCGCCGCCACGTCATACCGCAACGGCGGAATATCGCGATTCTCCTTCGGCGACAACCCCTCCAGAATCGCAATCCGCGCATGCACGGTAAAACTGGTACACCCGGCATCCCGCACCGTCCCGACGAAATCACACAACTCGGCGTAACTGTCCCGCCCATTGATCCCGATCCGATGTTTCACCGTCACCGGAATCGACACCGCATCGCGCATCGCCTTCACGCAATCCGCCACCAACTGCGGATGCCCCATCAGGCACGCACCGATCATATTGTTCTGCACCCGATCACTCGGGCAGCCCACATTCAGGTTCACCTCGTCGTAACCATGCGCCTGCGCCATGCGCGCGCAGGCGGCCAGATCCAGCGGGACGCTGCCACCCAACTGCAATGCCAGCGGGTGCTCGGCTTCGTTGTGACGGAGGAAGCGTTCGTGATCGCC
This sequence comes from Pseudomonas sp. Y5-11, assembly GCF_022368695.1. Classification (NCBI taxonomy): domain Bacteria; kingdom Pseudomonadati; phylum Pseudomonadota; class Gammaproteobacteria; order Pseudomonadales; family Pseudomonadaceae; genus Pseudomonas; species Pseudomonas sp. Y5-11. The sequence goes on along the minus strand of NZ_CP058974.1, from coordinate 4,918,788 downwards.
GTTGAGGAGAGCGCCGGTGGTGACCATCTCGGTGTAGAGCAGGGCGTTCTTCGACAGGAGGCGTAGGAAGTATCTGCAATGCCTATCAGTCCAATCCATCATGGGCGCAACGGAGAACCTTCTAGACAGCGTAGAGCCGGTGTTTGTTGGGTATGTAGCTGATTTCTGTACCATTTTGCTCTACGTGTTCTAAGCCGATTTCAGGGGGTAAATAGGCGTTTTCTGGGGTCGGTTGGTACAATGTACCAACCACTTTCCCAATTGTACCAGTTGACTATGGCCACGATCAGAGCACGGAAACGCACCGACGGCAGCACCAGTTACACGGCACAGATACGCCTGTTTCGCGATGGGGCGCAAGTTTACCAAGAGAGTCAGACCTTCGCCCGAAAACAGGCCGCACAGGCTTGGGTGCGTAAAAGAGAAACCGAACTGGACGAACCAGGTGCGATCGAGCGGGCGAACCGACCTGGTGCGACGATCAAGGAAATGATCGATCGCTACTTGGCCGAGATGACCAAGGCGCGCCCTCTCGGGAAAACGAAACTCGGCACGTTGAAGGCGATCAGCGAGTCGTACTTGGGGAAACTGAACGACAGAGATATAAGTAGCCAGCACCTGGTTGAGTATGCGCTATGGCGCATGGGCAAGGAGGGTGGGGGCGTTCAGCCTCAGACCGCTGGCAACGATCTCGCACACCTTGGCGCTGTTCTCTCGATCGCTCGGCCAGCTTGGGGTTATGAGGTGGATCCGCATGCAATGGCGGATGCGCGCCGAGTATTAAAAAAGCTCGGTTACAACATGAAAAGCCGCGAACGCGATCGCCGGCCCACCCTGGACGAACTCGACAAGCTGCTTACACACTTCCTGGATATCCAAACCCGTCGTCCAACTTCTATCAACATGCTTAAACTGACCGGCTTCGCGTTGTTCTCCACGCGTAGGCAAGAAGAGATTACCCGGATCCGCTGGGAGGATTTGGACGACGTTGGCCAGCGGGTTCTGGTTCGTGACATGAAGAACCCTGGGCAAAAAATCGGTAACGACGTCTGGTGTCATTTGCCGCCAGAAGCATGGGCGATCCTTCAGACCATGCCCAAGGTGTTGCCTGAGATTTTTCCTTACAGCGCTGAATCCGTGTCGACGTCCTGGACAAGGGCCTGCAAAATCCTGGGCATTGAAGATCTGCACTTTCACGATCTGCGACACGAAGGCGTCAGTCGTCTTTTTGAAATGGATTGGGATATTCCGCGGGTGGCGAGCGTGTCGGGCCATCGAGATTGGAACTCAATGCGCCGTTATACCCACTTGCGCGGGCGAGGGGATGCTTATGCAACTTGGGAATGGTTCGAGCGCATCCTGCAGGCGCCCGTAAAGCTGGGCGCCAAAACGTTGAAGTGAATTAGCTGCTGCGCGGCGCGCTATTCAGTTGATTACTCTCTTTGACTGCAGCAGCGCGCTGTTCATCCAGATAGGCCGACAGGTCTGCAATATGAACACCTTTCGCACTTTTCTGGCTCGGCTCCATGCGAGTAATCGGGAGCTTTATCTGCCCGGCACCAACTTTGCGTTGAAACATATCCGTTGTCAGGTGCGTGAAATAGTCCTGGCACACTCGATCCAGGGGAATTACCACTTGGCCATTGTATTGAGCCATCAGTACAAAAAGCGTTTTCATAGTGCGATACCTTCGAGTGAGTAAGTTCGATCAATTGGGGGGCGGTCTGCTGTCGATTTGCCTGCCAGTAGTTGAGCTACAACAGCGAACTCTGTCGCATCGATGTCGCCCAACTCTTTGGCGAAAGTGGTAAGGCATTCAAGCCGGATCCTCGCTGCTTCAGTTTTCCGTACTCGATATTCAAACAGCGCTGTACCTACGATTCTGATAGCCATCAGATGCCGTTCGTGCGGGTCACTGTTGTTGAGTGTGTTAGCCTTTGGATCACTGCTGCTTTGGTGCCTTGCTTCCATGGTGTAGCCCTCAGTGGTGGTTGATGTCGGGGAGCTGCAACTCCTCGACATCGCTTCTCATCCGTCAGTCTCGACGGGCCAGGTGAATAACCAGGTCAGCGTAATTCGGGTCTTCCTCGGTGCAGGATTGCCATTCAAGTACGCTCAAGATCTGCTGCGGGCTGCACGACTCCACCAGGATTTCGCGCTGGCCACCTGCAGCACGAACTTCAAGAATCTGCAGCAGCCCGTCCTCGCCGTAAGCCCCGGCTTGAATCACCGGCTGGCTCTTCCCCAGCGCATTCAGGCGATCGATGATCTCCTGCAGCTTGTTCGTGTTGCCGTCGCCGGCATTACCCATAAAGACTTGGATTTGCATCGGTGTAGCCTCCTTTTCACGCTTTGAAGATCCAGCACTTGACCGTTGTGGGACGGCCCGGCGCCAGGGGGGTTCTGCTGTTCATCGCTGCGCGGACTGCGCTGTGTACGGCTTTATTTGCCTCCAGAAACTTGTGCGAGCGGGACTCTTTCAACAGGTCGCGCAGGGTGGCGACGTCGGCCAGCTTCTGTTTGTGTTCGGCAGCTCGTTCGCTGAACTCATTGAGGTTGATCGCAATCACGTTCGGGTCGCTGCTGTGATCGACTAAGGGGTCATCATTGAGCGATTCGAGGTAGTCGTAGACCTCCCAGAATTCGGCAACGGCCGGGTGGTCGGAGCTGATTGAGGCTTGACGCTCGATTGCCATACGGACGATCTGCCGCTGGGTCGCTGCTACCTGAGGCTCGTCCAGTTTCAGAACCAGGCGCAGCGCATCGAGCAGCGAAAGCAGCTGCGCGTGGTTCTTACTGATCCGCTCCACACGGATGTATCCGCGCAGGTCGGATCCGCAGCTGCGGCAATTACCTTGTTCGCTTGTGAACTCGGTTCCGCAGTCGAAGCAGTGGGTGTGAAGACGGCGCAGCTTGGATTCGTATTCAGGCATGCGCTGGGCGAAAAGCTCGAGGACGGCCGATTCTTTACCGACGGCCCGAATCAAGAAGTGGCTGAGCGTGCCGCCGTCCAAAGCGTTCAGCTTGTCCGCTGCAGCGCGGCTTTGCGGCGTCACTGTCGGCCGGATGAAGTGCAGCTTCACGATCCGGGTCATGATCGCCTCATGGGCGACCACGGCCGCGTTCTGGCTGATGGCGATCGTGCCGCGAAACGGTGGTTCGTAGGTTTCGTTGCCGGCAGTCTTCACACCCTTGGTGGCCAAGGTGCCGCCGCCGTAGTAATCCTTTAGCTCGTCCCATTCGAAGGTTTTGGCGTGAGAGCGATCCTCGCTGTGTCGATCGGCTTCGAGGAATACGACCGGCATACCTGCGACTTGCCCCATCAACCGCGAACGGCCGGCTTTCGTCGATTTCATCGGGTCGAAGCCTTCGTACCCCTCGCGGCCGAGCAGTTTCCACAGCAGGTTAAGCAAGGTGGTTTTGCCGGCGCCGGCCTCGCCGGTGGCTTCCAGAAATGGGAAGGACTGATAGCGCGCCCGGATCTGCTCGCAGAACAGCGAACCGAAGAAGAACACCAGTGCGACCAGGCCCTGGGCGCCGAAGCATGTCCACAGCAGCTGCAGCCACTGCTCGTTAAAGTCCTTCCCCTCACGCTGTAGCTTGATCGGCACGCCTTTCTGCAGCGATTTCAGCCGAAGTTTTCCGAACTCGAAATAGTCCTCGCTGTTGATTTTGTAGATCGTGCCATCCTTGATGGCGAGATCCCCAAAAACGTAGCAGCCGTATTCCTTGCTGTAGCCCACGTAGTCGATCGTGGATACGGTTTTGATGCCGAAAAGCTGATCCTTCATCAACTTGTCGAGCTGCTGGCCGCTACCGGTGTACATGGCACCCGCAGCCATTCCGAGCAGACGTTTTTTGAACTCGCTGGCGGCTGACAGCTGACCGCTGGTGAAGGTGTTCTTCACGCTTTCTGAGTCGTGAGGGAAGTCCACGCGCACGTAGTACCAGGATTCGTCGGTGACTTCGTTGCGTTGAAAGTACAGCGCCTGTGGGTAGCAGTTAGCGATCTCGACCACGCTGCCGGACTGCTGCAGAGCTTTCTCGCGCTGTTGGGATTGGTTGAGTAGTTGGTCGTCGTGGTTTTCGCTGTCCTCGATGTCCTGCATCGCCCGGTTGAATTTTTCCATGTCCAACTTGAACCAGTAGAGGCGGCTACCGAAGCCGAGGTGAAATTCCCCGCGCTTGTTCCAGTCATACATCAGCAACGCTTTCTCGGCGGCGCTCTCGGCAAGCAGCAGCGCACCCAGATGACGCGTCTGTTTCAGGTCAGCGGCAATCTGGTCGGCTCGCTCGCTTTCGTTGTCAATGAAGCCCCAGCGTTGATGTAGGTCGTTCCAGTCGGTCTTCCGACCGTCACGCAGAGGGATCTGCGCGGCCTCACAGACGAACCCCAGCGCTCGCGCCTGCTTGGCCCAGCGTTTGGTGTAGGTATGTGCACCTGGTTCGTTATCCAACGCCCAGACCAGCTTCGGCAGCTTCCCCTCACGGTCACGAACGAGCGCCCGTAGGGATTCCTCCGGGAACGCATTCGAAGACATGGCGGATACGGCTGCGATTTCGTTATGCACCAAAGCGATCGCGTCGAAGATGCCTTCCACTATCCAGATTTCTTTGGCTTCCAGCAGATCCACGCAAGGCGGGCACCACCAGACGCCGCGGTAGCTGTCCTTCGATTTGAACCGCGCTTTCATCTTTCCAAAGCGGTGTGGGCGGTCGATCAACCTTTCCCACCAGCCACCTTTCTCCAGGGCAAAGCGAACGGTAGCGCTGCCAGCGTTGTGTTCGGCCGAGTAATAGCTTTCCTGGGTGAACCATCCCTGGATCAGCTCTAAGCGAAAACCTCGGGCAAATTCCAGATAGGCGCGGGCGGTCGCGTTAGGGTGTTGATCGGTCGCTGGCGCGCGTTTGCTCCAGTCTTCAAACAGGTCGTCGTACAGCTCCTTCACATGCATCGTGTGGGCGCATTTTTCAGGTCTGCCGCAGATCACTAACCACGGAGCATCAAAGCGGGTGTAAAGCGTCTTCTGCCGGCACTTCGGGCAAGTACCCCCCCGCATGTAGTCGGTGTTTGTCCTGTGCTTGAGGCCGTAATCGAATTTCAAGCGTTCGATCACGTCGCTACGCAGTTGCTCTTTCATGGTTACTTCACTTTCTTAAGGCAGAGGGAGAGGGCGCCGATCAGGTGTTTCTGAGCGGCCATCACAGGACAGTTAGCGAGGATCGATCCGTGACGCAGGCCTTCGGGGATAAATCGGTATTGATCTGCATACCAAAGGTCATTGAGGCTGAGACGGTACTGTTCACGCAGGTTTACCAAGAGCGCTTCGGCCTGCGCTGGCGGCAGTTTTGCGTTGATGTTCAGGGTGTTTTCCATCGTCAAACCTCAATTTCGGGCGCAGCTCACCCAAACCCACGGATATGGGGGGTCGGGAATTTGTTGGTTGGGTGTTAAGGAGTGGTAACGCGGAAACGCCCGTTGTCCGGCGCGTTCAGAATGCGTTCATAGATCAGGCTGACGGGGACGGCCCAAACCTCACCGGTGCCTGTGTCAGTGATAACTGTATGTGTCGCCGTGCTGGTCAGTACATCGAGGCGCTGCCGATCGCTTGCGGCAGATAAATCGCTGTAGGCCAGGTGAACCATTTTTTCGGCTGTCGGAGTCAGTACGTCGAAGTCGGACACCAAATGTTGAACGGCGCGTTTGACCAATTGCAGATCGTCGCTCAAGTGTTCGCACCGGTGCCGTTCGAGGAACAGCGACGCCGCGGCTTTGAGCATGTCCTGATATTCCTGTGCTGCAGACAGATTGTTCATTGGGCTTTCCCCGCACGGTATAGAGCGATGGCTGCAAGCACTTCGGAGTGTCGTGCAGCAACATGGAGGTTGTGGGCGTCTAGGATCAGCTCGGCTTCTTCTTCGCTGATCGAACCGTCTTCAAGCGCCTTGGCGATCGCTAGGTCAACACAACCGCGCTTTGCTGCTACCTGCACCGATCGAGCGTAAAGCTCGACGTTGTCCAAGGTCTCAGGATCAGCAACCGGCACAAACAGCCCGCCATACATCGACGCGACGTAGTTGGGGAAATGGTGTGTGCCGCAATCTTGCTCCAGCATGAAAACTTGCGTGTCACTAAGGGGGCTACAGCCGGCATTTTCGTAGGCATGGTTGTCGAACTTTTTAAGCTTCAGCCCCAAGCGTGCGGCGGCGGCCTCACGTCCTCCGGTATAGCTGCGGATGATCTCGCTCATGACTTCTTTGCGAGTGTCTAGGATCGGGCTTTTCATCTTCTACTTTTCCCTGTTGAGCGCCGCTATTACTGTTCGATCACGCCGTCTTTAATCCCTAGTAACACAGCGGCGCGATGTGCCTCCCCCCGGCGACCTTTGATCCGACCGTTCAATAGGTCGCTGACTAAATTTTTGTTCAGTCCGTGTTTGCGACTGAACTCCGCAATGCTGACTCCTTTTCGATCAAGCGCCGCCCGGGCTTGCTCGTGCGTAACGGTGGCGGGCATAGTGCTCCCCTTGTTTGTTTCTGTTTGTTTGCGTTTGTCTGTGGTGATTCTTGGTCAAAAAAATGATCAAGTCAATGGTGGTGAATAAAAAAATGCTCATAGCGGATCGAGTTGGTGAACGCCTCAGGGAAGAGCGCGAGCGCTTGGGGTTAAATCAAACTGATTTTGGAGTGCTGCTTGGCGTCAGCCGGGGCACACAAAAGAACTACGAATTGGGAGCGAACTCTCTCGATCTCCGATACGTCACGGCTCTTGAAGAACGTGGCGTTGATGCTGCCTATGTGCTGACCGGCCGGCGATCCACTCCTCTGGGTCAACTTTTTAGCGCAGCAGAAGAAGAGTTGATAAACCAGTTCAGAACCATCTCGGATGAGGATCAAAAAGCGATTCGTCGTTTCCTTGAGGCCATGGCTGACGACGCCGCCAGGCGTCGGTCTTAATTCACGAAAAGCCATACATCATTGGGAAAGCTACCATTCCAATGATTTTTGCCACGCCCCATAAAGTCCGTTCAGCAATGCACTTTATGGAGTAGTTAGCATGTTGGATCGCAAGAAGAACGATCAAATCAACCTCGAGCACGTCGGGTCGGAAACGACCGTACTCACGGACATCGAGCGTCGACTGATCGATCTGTATCGTCGGCTGAGTCGCGTTGAACAGCAGCAGGTTCGTCGCGTGGCTGAGATACTGGCAATCAACCCAAAGGAGAAAGTAGGGGGCTGAACGTCATTCTTTGAATGATCCCGATCGCCGACGCTGCAGCGTTGGCGGTTTGTACCTACGCCACCGCCTGCGACCCCAACTGCTCGAACAGCTCCCGCTGCTTCGCCCTGGGCAACTCGCGAAACCGATCGATCAACATGCGTTCGAAGGTCTGCGAAGACGGGCTGAGCGTGTGTGAGAACGTCAGGTTTGACACCCACGTATGCCCGCACTTTGCGTCCAGGCATTGGCAATACAGCTTCACGAACTCCGTTGTTACCTCTTCCCGTGAAGCAATTCGACCCTTGTGGCCGCACTTGCATACAACTCTCATTGTGTCCCTCCCCAGGGGCAGCTGATCGCCACCATATTGCCACAATATGTAGTGGCTTTCTCTCCGCTTGGTTGTTCATATAGTGGTATCCACTGCTTCCTGAGCGGGCTTCCAGCTAAAGCGCCTGTCTTTTCGCAATTTGTCATTAAGCTGGTCGAACAACTGGCAGATCGGCCGGATTTCGTTGCTGGTGTACACGCGATCAATCTTTTCGATGTCGCCGAATCCACCGGTGTTTTCCGGGATGATGCCTGCCAGCGCCGGGTTCATCCGCCAGGCCGCGATGACATCGTTTCGAGTGATGTTCTTCACTTTCTCCAGCTCGTCTTTCGCCTGGAAGTCGCCCACCGGGATGATCTGGATGGCGTTTTCCTTACCGTTGGGGATGTTGACGAACATTGATCGGAAGTTGCCCACACCCTTGCTCGCGCTGATTTGGGCGCGCAGCTCGTCTTCGTCCTCTTCGGTCAGGTCGGGGTCATTGGTGTAGAAGATGTAGCCAGCGTGCGCACCGTTGCTGTAGTAGCGCCGGCGGAAGAGGGTAGCGGCCTCATTCAGCAGCAACGCCTGCAGACCTCCCAAGTAATCCGGAATCCCGTAAATGTTCTGTTCTACGTCGTAGTCCAGGACGTGGGAGATTTCGTGCGCCTCGAATTCCATTTCCTTGTTGTCGGGCAGCAGCATCACGAAACCGCCGTCGACCTTCACGCGCATGTTGATCGCCGGCAGGTGCTGTAGCTCCAGCACCTGGCCGAATGCGTTGGTGTCGTTGTAGAAGTACGCTTCGCCAAACACCATGTAGTCCAGTCCGGCACGTCCCATCGTCTCCGTGCTGCAGCCAGCCGAAGCGATGAACTCACGCAACAGCAGGTTGCGCTTGAACTTCGGAATGGCGCCGTGGTGCGCGTTGGCGCGCAGCAGCCTGGCCAGGCCAGCTCGCGACACCGGTGGCTTGTAGATCTTGCCGTCGTCGCTGGGGAACACGCCCACGTATTCGCCGATGTTGCCCGACAGCACCTGTTCCGGCTCCCCGAACGTAAACGAGCGCATCGGATGCTGCTGTGGTTGGGCTACGTGGTGCTTTCTGCGTTTGCGGTTGGCCATGGCTGCTCTGGTTACTCGTGACGTAGCGGCTACGACGCCGCTTGTTGGTGTTCAAAGGTTCGTTGGACAGGGCGTGCATCACCGCCCAGGCAATGTCGGCGTGACCGGTGGCTTCGGTACGGGATGCGCTGTAGGTGATCTGACCGCTGTTGGTGGCGCCGCGCTTGATGGTCAGGAAGGCCTGGGCGATATCCGTCCATCCGGCATCCCACTCAATGCGACTGCCTTGAATCGTGTCCTGGGCTTTGAGCACCAGGGCGTTTTTCGCTTCCAGGCTGTAGTGAATCGGTGTCGCCTTGGCGTAGAAGTCGCGCACCAGGTCGAAAACGCCGTAACCCACGCCGGTGACATCGATGCCGATGTGCTGCACGTTAAAGCGCTCGGTCAGCTTCTTGACCTGCGCGGCCTGGTAGGTGAACGAATGGCCCCGCCAGCTGTGCTTCTCCAGGATCCGGAACTTCGCCCCGGGTTCGAGCGGCGGCGCGATGACCACACAGGTGGCGTCGTCGCGGGTGCGACTCGGGTCGTACCCCAGCCACACCGGGCTGTTGCCGAACGGGCGATCCAGATCCGGGTTGTAGTCCTCCCACAATGACAGATCCGAGTAGCAGCGCTCCAGATCCTTGAGACTGAACGCGCTTTGGGTGCTGTCGATGAACTTGCAGTAGAACAGCTGCTGAAACTTGTCCTCGTCGTACTCCAGCTGCAGCTGCTCCAGGTCGAACAAATCGCAGCCGCCGGCGATCGCATCGTCCAGGGTGATCGTTTTGCGCCACTGGCCGTCCGGACACAGCGCGCCCTGTGTGTAGGCCGTTTCGCTCGGCCACACACCGCCGGCCTTCTTGCCGCGCTTGCTGTTGCGGAACTCTTCGCCCGACCAGAACGGATACGCCTGGTGCGACACGGCGCTGGGCGTCGAGAAATAGGTTTTGCGCCACTTCTTGTGGGTGCCCATGGCGCTGGCCACGGTGCTGAGTTTTTCGAAGTCGCGAATCCAGAAATATTCGTCCACGTAGACGTGGCCGTGGTAGCCCTGGGCGGTGCTGCTGTTGGTGCTGAGAAAGCGCAGCTCGGCGCCGTTGCTCAGGGTGATCGGGTTACCGGTCAGCTCAATATCAAACCATTGCTTGGCGAACTGGATGATGTAGCTGCGGAAGATTTCGGACTGCGATCGGCTGGCTGACAGGAACACCTGGTTATCACCGCTCAACACGGCGTCCATGAACGCTTCGCCGGCGAAGTAGTAGGTCAGGCCGACCTGACGGCTTTTGAGGATGTTCCGGACACGGCGGGTCAGCGGGTTCTGTTTCGCCTCGAACAGTTCTCTCTGGTAGCCGTACATTTTCGAGATGAACTTATCCAGGAAGTCCACTTCGGTCAGGCCGCTGATGTCATTCTTTGCCTTCTTTTCGCGCTTCTTGTCGCCGCCTTCGCCACGCTCACGGCGTTGACCAGGCTGACGTTCGCGAGGCTCGTCCGGACGATCTGTTGCCGCCGCCGGCGCAGGTTTGGCCGCGAGCTTTTTCAGTCGCTCAAGCAGGCTTGTCAGCCGCTCCAGTTCGTCCAGTTCGGCTTTCGTCAGCGGCTCGATCTTCTCCAGAATCAAGGTGATTCGTCGGTTGACGGCGCTCAATGGTTCTTCATCCGTAAGCATCTCGTCCCAGCCGCCTTGGCGGATCCAGTAGTAGACGATACGGATATTTGGCAGCTTCAAATGCGCCTGGATTTCCTTCACCGAACAGCGGCGCAGGTAGAGGCGTTTTGCGGCTTCTTTGACTTCGGTCGGGTAATTCATGGGCCGCAGTCTATGCGGCGAAAACGCCGGAAACGCGGGGTTAAATCCCATCATTCGCCTATATCCGGAAAATAGGAGATCGCCGAAAACCAACCGTTTGTTTGGGGCAAATCGGCTCCCTATCGTGGCGGCTCATTCAGTGATTGAGCGCAGTTACCCACCATGCCCCGTTCCCTTATCTCCTACTGGAAACGTGTTGCCACCAGCGGCCCGACCGTCGATGGCCGCGAGATACTGCCCCAGGAACTGCGCGACATCGCTGAGACCTACACCCCGGCCAAATACACCGCTGTGATCTGGTGTGACCACGAACGCTGGACAGGCTCGCACGGCACCGTATTTGCCGTGCGCCTGGTGGAAGAGGGTGAGGATCTGGAACCGGGGCAAATTGCGCTGGAAGCGCAGCTGAAACCGAACGACCGCCTGCTGTACCTCAACGATCAGGGCCAGAAGCTGTTCAGCAGCATCGAAATCACCCCGAATTTTGCCGGCAGCGGCAAGGCCTATCTGACCGGGCTGGCGGTGACTGATTCGCCGGCCAGCCTCGGCACGCAAGAGCTGTATTTCTCCAACCGAACCAGCCGCGCCGCGTACTACGCCGCATCGCTGGAGTTGGGACCTCTACCCGTGACTAAGACCAAATCTGAGACCGAGCCGCAGGGCGAGATCGGGCGCCTCGCCGCCATGTTCACCCGCTTGTTCAAGCGTTTCGGCATTGAAGAAACGTCCGCCGAAACCACCCCGCAAACCCCAACCGAGAGCAACCCCCCAATGGATGAAGCTACCGCAACGGCTTTGAAAGCCCTGCTGGCCCAGCTGCTGGTCGTCGCTGCCGGCATTCAGGCCGTGATCGAGCCTGCCGCCGAAGACGCACCAGAACCCGATCAAGCCCCGATCGATGATGTCAGTGCCGCAGTAGACGAGATCGTCACCACTGCCGAAGAGGAGCGCGAATTCAAGCGTAACGGTGGCGGCAATAAGGCTGTGTTGGCTGCGTTGGCCGGCCTGCAGAAGCAATTCACTGCGCTGCAGAACACACCGACCGGACGTCAGTTGCCGCGCAATTCCGGCCCGACTGACAAAGCCAAAGCGCGGGTACTCTGATCATGGCCCGTTCTCTGAGTGCCTACGGCGCCAAGATGTACGCCGAAATGCAGCTGGCTATCGCCGAGACCTACGGTGTCGAGCTGGCCAGCAAGATGTTTTCCGTTGAACCGTCGATCGCCCAGGAGCTGAACGACGCCATTACCGCCAAAGCGGACTTCCTGCAGCGCATCAACGTCATTCCGGTGACCGAGATCAAGGGCGAGAAGGTGTTTATTGGCGTGTCCGGCCCGGTGACTGGACGCACCAACACCAAGACCACCGATCGCGTGGCGAAAGATGCCTCGGCGCTGGAGAACAGCACCTATGAGCTGTCGTCGACCGAATCGGACGTGGGTCTGCCCTACGCGAAGATCGATGCCTGGGCCAAGTTCCCGGACTTCCATCAACGCTACTCCGCCGCCGTACAGAAACAGATTGCACTGGATCGCATCATGGTCGGTTTCCATGGTGTGAAAGCGGCTGCACAGACCGACATCGAAGCCTATCCGATGCTGCAGGACGTGAACAAAGGCTGGCTGCAGCAGCTGCGTGAACAGGCGCCGCAGCAGGTACTCAAGGAAGGCAAAACACCCGGCAAGGTCACCATGGGGCCGGGCGGTGATTACGAGAACCTGGACGGCCTGGTGCATGACACCAAGCAAATGGTGGACGAGCGTCTGCGCGACGGCGGCGACCTGGTGGCGATCATCGGCACCGACCTGCTGGCTGCTGACAAGGCGAAGCTGTACGCCAAACAGGGCGACACCCCGACCGAAAAAGAGCGCATCGAGGACGCCCAGGTGATCGCGACCTACGGTGGTCTGCCGAGCTTTAGCGTGCCGTTCTTCCCGGTCAACGGCGTCCTGGTCACCAGTTGGGACAACCTGTCGATTTACTTCCAGGACTCCAGCTGGCGAAAGCAAACCGTGGATAACCCGAAGCGTTCCCGCGTTGAGGACTACAACAGCCGCAACGAGGGTTACGTGATCGAGCAGCTGGAAAAGATCGCGCTGACCGAGAACGTGGAGCTGGTGAAGTGAGCCTGGCTCTCGCACATAAGCGCCGCACCCTGGCTATGGGAACCGCTGCAGTGATCGCTGCTGCAGCGGCACCGCTGGCGTATTCGCCAGCGGAAGCCCTGAGCAGTCCGGCCAACGCGAAAAAGCACCTGCTGCTGATGGAAGCCTCGCTGGATGAAGACCTGAAGCGCTTGAGCGATTTGAAGAACTTGGCGAGCAAACAAACGCTTAAGCGAGCTGAGTTGCTGCCCAAGTACCAGGACTTCATCCAGCGCTACATGGATTCGGGCCTGGTGATGCCGAACCGCGTATTGGTGCAGGTAATGATCTGGCTGTTCGACACCGAGCAATTCGAAGACGGCCTGGAACTGGCGGACTTCGCGATCGAGCAGGGCCAGGAGATGCCGGAGCGCTTCAAGCGCGACGTGCAGACCTTTGTCGCGGATGCAGTGATCGACTGGGCCTACGCCGAATACAACGCCCAGCGCAGCCCGGAACCTTACCTGTCCGATCTGCTGCCGCGTGTTGACAGTGAGTGGAATCTGCCCGAGCAGATTCCGAGCAAGTACCACAAGTTGATTGGCATGCGCGCCATGGAAGCCGAGCAGTGGGAAACCGCGCTCAAGCACCTGGAACGCTCCACCGCGCTTTACGCGAAAGCCGGCAACGAAACGCGCATTGCGAAGTGCCGAAAGGCGATCGCCAAACAACCACCCGCCGTCACCGGCGCCCAATAACTGACTACCCCCCCAGCGGGGAACTGTGGACGTGTGTCTGCCATTTATGGCCAGCCTCACGAAAAACAGTCTCCCCGCCCTAATTCGAGCGGTCAGCAATGAGCTTTTCCGGGAAACCCACCACCTTTGTGGAACAGATCATCGAGAACGACGGCTTCTGGCCGGATCTCTCCGTGTCCGAATTCCAGAAGGGTTACCGCCTGCCGGCGGAATTCCTGGGCGATCTGCTGACCGACGCGCTGAGCATCGCCATGGCCGAGGTCAACAGCGACTTGGCCAAGCTCAAATCCAGCTGGCTGGCGGCGGGCATTACCACCGTAGAAAAAGCCGATCCGATGTTGCTGCCGGAACGTGCCTGGAAAGCGAAGTTGTACAAGCGCGCCGTTTATTGCCGCGCCAAGGCCAGCGCCCTGCAGCAGTTCGCCACCGTGACTCGCCGCGAGAGCGCCGAGAACATCGGCAAGGAAGCGCCGGAGCGTGAAGACACCTTTCTGGCGTTCAGTCAGCAAGCAGTACGCGCTCTGCAGGGCCGTGGCCGCATCACGGCGGCGCTGCTATGACCAAGCTGCAAGGACTGACCACCTACCTTTTGGAACGCCGACTAGTTGCGCCTGAACAGCTCGACAGCTTCACCGAGCAGGTAAAGCTTTCGCTGATCTGGAAACCCGACGTCGGCGGCATGCACTTCGCGGATATGCACTATCGCGCCGCGATTGTGCTTGAGCGCTTTGCCGATCATCCGGCACGTCTGATGGCCCTGATAGGCAGCTGGCTGGAAAACCACGACGGTGATCGCGACCGCCACGAACTGCCGGCGCCGGAATTCGCCGTGGAGCCGGTCGACACCGACCTATTCGACGTGGAAGTCACGCTGGAATTCGTTGAACCGCAGTACCTCTCCGAAGATCCGGACGGCGAAGTCGAGGCCTTCGGCAAGACCTGGGCGTTCATCCCGTTTGACCTGTGGGTCGCTGAGCATGGCGAGGTGGCCACCAATGGCGGGGCGTAGCACGTTCGAACTCGACGTACTGGGTCGCCTGGGCGTGCGCGAGCAACTGGCATTGCTGGCCATGCCGCCCCAATTGCGCCGCCGGTTGTTGAACCAGGTCACCAAGCGCGTGCGGACGATGAGCCGCAAACGTCAGCGTGCCCAGCAGAACCTTGACGGCTCGGCGTTCGCTCCGCGCCAGGGCGACGGCAAGGGCAAAAAGAAGATGGAAGCCGGCCTGGCCAAGCTGATGGTGGTCACTCGACTGACCGCTGATGAAGCGGAACTGGGCTGGAAAAACGCCCTGACCCGATGGGTCGCCGCCCAGCAACACAACGGTGTCAGTGAACGCCGCACCGCTGCGCAGATGCGCCGCTGGAACAAGACCCCGCCGGGACTTGCGGCCACCGAAAAGCAAGCCAAGCGCCTGCGTCGGCTGGGTTTTCGCGTGCGCCAGGCTGGCAAAAAGAGCCTGACCAGGCCGTCGGTGGCGTGGATTCAGGAGCATGTGAACTACGCCAAGGCGGGCTTGCTGATCCGCATCCTGGACGACCAGCGCAGCGAGTCTTCGGGCGCGCAGAGCTGGGAAATCACCCTGCCGAAGCGCCAGTTCATCGGCGTTAACTCCGATCGCGACACCAATCTGCTGATTAACCAGGTGTTGCAACAAATCCTTAATTCACCCCGCTAACGAGGCACTGCATGGCACTCGGTCAAGTCACCGTCGACAATCTCAATCTGGGCCAGGGGCCAGTGAGCGAGATTGAGCGTTACTTTCTATTCATCGGCCCTGCCGGCAAGAACGTCGGCCAGTTTCTGCCCCTGAACAACGACAGCGATCTGGACGCCGCCCTGGGCGTTGCGGCCAGTGACCTGAAAACCCAAATCACCGCTGCCCGTCTCAACGGTGGTCAGCGCTGGGCATGTGTGGCCGCTCCGATCGGCGCCGAGGGCAATTGGGCTGATGCGTTGGAGCAATCCCAGCAACTGGGCTATTCCGTCGAGGCTGTAATCATCACCAAACCGGTGACCGCACCGGCAGAACTTTCGGCCATGAATGACGCTGCTATCTCATTGAGTAATACCTATGGGCGTCGAATCTTTGTAATGGCCTGCACTGCCGGCATCACCGCCGACCAGACCTGGGCGAAGTACGTGGGCGAGCGAAAAACGCTACTGGCCAACCTCGCCGCGCCGCGTGTGCTGGTTGTCCCGCAGCTGCACGGCAATGACTTGGGCGTGCTGGCTGGCCGATTGGCCAACGCTTCCGTGAGCATCGCCGACAGCCCGATGCGCGTGGCCACCGGTTCCGTGCTGGGCCTCGGCCCGGTGCCGATTGATGGGGAAAAAATCTCCCTGCCCTCGGCTGTGCGCTCCGAACTGGATCGGGCGCGGTACTCGGTGTCGCAAACCTATCCGGACTATCCGGGCGTTTATTGGGGTGACGGCAACATGCTGGACACCCCGGGCAGCGACTTCCAGGTCGTCGAATACCTGCGCATCACCGACAAAGCCGCTCGCCTGATTCGGGCGCTGCTGATCCGCCGCGTGGCCGATCGCCGTTTGAACAACACGCCCAACAGCATGGCGGTCAACACCAACCAGTTGATGGCTCCACTGCGCGCCATGGCCAAGTCCGTCACGTTCGCTGGCCAAGTGTTCCCCGGCGATATCGAACCGCCGAAAGACGGCGACCTGGTGCTGACCTGGTTGAGCAAAACCAAGGTGGTCGCCTACTTCAAGCTCAAACCCCTCAACTGCCCGAAAGACCTGGCCGCGAACATCGCCCTGGATCTTTCCACCGACAAAACGGAGTAACGCGCCATGGCGAAGATTGGCGGCAAGAATTTTGACGTGAACCTGGGCGACATCGCGCTGCACGTTGAGAGTTGCACCTTGGACATCACCGACAACTCGGCAGTGGCTCAAACCCGTGGCGTTCCGGACGGCTATGTGGACGGCGATGTCGCCGCCGCCGGCGAACTCGAACTGGACAGCACCAATTTCAACCTGTTGGTGGACGCCGCCCGCTCGGCAGGCAGTTTTCGCGAGCTGAAACCCTTTGATGCGGTGTTCTTCGCCAAGGCCGGCGAGGACGAGGAAATGCGTGTGGAGGCATTCGGTTGCCGGTTGAAGGTGTCCAGCCTGCTGTCGATCGATCCCAAGGGCGGCGAAAAGAGCAAATACAAGGTGCCGTTTGACGTTACCAGCCCGGACTTTATCCGTATCAACGGCGTTCCCTACCTGGCCGCAGCTGAAACCGAGGGGCTGCGCTAATGGTGGACTGGTTCGACCGTGCCCAGGAGCTGGAGCAACGCCAACGTGACCAGGCGATCAAGGCGCAGCTGCAGACGCCTATGCCGGTCGGGCCAAGCCTGACCCATTGCCAGGACTGTGACAAAGAGATCCCGCCGGCACGCCAGGCGCTGGGCGGTATGACGCGGTGCGTTCCGTGCCAGACGGACGTTGAGAAGAGTAAACGCCGATGACTACTGAAACTTCGCGTCTGGGAACGCTGGAGCGGCAACTTGCCGTGATCGAGCACCGCATGAACGAGTTTGAAGGCCGTCACGAAACCGTGCCGACTCGTGTGACCAAGCTTGAGCAGCAATTCGAAAACATGACTGGCCAGCTCAAGGAGCTGAACAAAGGACAGCAGGCGTTGACCCTTGCGGTAAACGTGATCGGCTCCAAAGTCGGGCGTTTGCTGACCATCCTGACGCTGGTTGGCGCTGTGCTGCAGATGGTCGTGCCGGCGCTGTTGCGTGTGTGGTTCCCATGAGCCTGCGCGGGCGGATAGCCGCCGGTTTGATCGCGCTGGCCAGCACGCCGCTGGTGATCTTCTTGGGCACCTGGGAAGGCAACGGCCAGAACACCGTTTACGCGGACAAACTGGCCGGCGGGCTGCCTACTGTGTGCAAAGGCATCACCCGGTTCACCAGCCCGTACCCGGTCGTGGTCGGCGACTACTGGTCGCCTGCCAAGTGCGCTGAGGTGGAGCAACTGGTGATCCGCAACACGCAGCTGCAGCTGGCCGAGTGCATCACCAACCCGAACGTGAACCAGAACACGTTCGACGCACTGACCAGTCACGGCCACAACTTCGGCGTGACCAGCACTTGCGCCAGTCGAGCGGTCGCGCTCATCAACGCTGGTCGCATCGCCGAAGGCTGCAAAGCCCTGGCTTGGGCGCCGGACGGCAAGACGCCGGTGTGGGCCTTTGTGACTGACGCCAACGGCCAGAAACGCTTTGTACCAGGGCTGCACAACCGGCGGCTGGCCGAGGTGGGAGTCTGCCTGAAATGACCATTTCACCTTTCAAGGCCGCACTGTTCGGGATGCTCATTGCCGCCCTGGTGCCCTTGTATTGGTTTATCCGGCTGGTGGATCAACGCGACGACGCGCTGGAAGACCTGCGAGACCTGAACACTGAGGTGGTCGGCCTGCGCCAAGCGATACGCATCAGCGGTGAAATGCTCGCCGAGCGGGATGCGATCGACCAACGAAACACCAAGGAATTGACCGATGCACGCACTGAAAACGAACGCCTGCGCCGCGCTGTTGGCGATGGCACTGGCCGGCTGTACGTCAGCGCTACCTGTCCCGCTTCCGGAGCTGTGTCCGCCACCGCCGGCACCCCCCGCGTGGCTGATGCAGGACGCGCCGAACTCGCAGCAGACGCTCGACAGGATTATTTCACCCTCCGAGATCAACTCGCCCTAAGCCGGCAAATGATCGTCGGACTGCAGCAGTACGCCCTGGACGTTTGCCGGCGATCGCCGGCGCTCTCGACCAACCCTTTACCCAACCTCAACAAGTGAGTCATCCAATGAACGAACAGAACAAAGAAATCACCCTGGAAGTCGGCGAAAACGAATTTACCTTCAACCTGACGCCGGCGGACGTGACCAAGTATTTCAACGCCCTGACCCAAACCAACAAGGTCGCCCCGGGCAACAACCTGCTGATGAACACCGTCAAGCAGGAAGAAAAAGCCACGCTGAAACCGATCCTGGCCAACCCGGTGATGGTGATGCAGATCGCCGGCGCGCTGCTGGAGGAATACGCGCCGAACGTTGAGGTAATCGTAAAAAAGCGCTCGAACACGCTGATCGCCTGAGCGAAAACGGCCTGGGCCAGTTGATGGCCCTGACGCACCGCTGGCTACCTGGTGCCGAACCCACGCCCGAGGCGATGGGGATGGCCAAGTGGCTGGAGGACGAACACTGGAGACGCATGGAATTTGCCGTGGCTAACGGCATCGCCATTGCGCTGAACGGGTAACGACATTGGCAGACCGTAGCGCCAGCCTGGCTTTCATTCTCAGCTTGCAGGACAAGGTCACCGCGCCCCTGGGCAAGGTGAAAATGGGTTTTGCCGAGCTTTCCGATCAAAGCGAAAAGCACATCAAGACGATCGGCTTAGGCTTTGGAGGTCTGACAGCGGGCGTGGTCGCGATTCGCGAATCCATGGAACCGGCGCTGGAGGTCAACCGCGCCCTGGGCGATGTCCGATCGCTGGGCGTGGCCGAAGACGCGCTGGCGGCGCTGAACAGTAAATCACTGGAGTTCGCGGTGAACTACGGTGAGAACGCCAAGGACTTTGTGGCCTCGGCGTATCTGATCGAGGGCGCCATCAAAGGCCTCGCCGGCAACCAGCTCGCCGTGTTCACCAACACCAGCAACCTGCTGGCCAAAGCCACCAAGACCGACGCCGAAACCATGGGCGAATACGTCGGCACGCTCTACAACCTGCAGAAGTCTCAAGCCGATGCGATGGGGAAGGGCGCGTGGGTGGAAAAGCTCGGCGGTCAGACGGCGCTGGCGGTGCAGTTGTTCCGTACCAGCGGGGCGGCCATGAAAGACGCTTTCAAGGAGGCCGGCGCGATCGCGACGACCTCCGGCGTCGATCTGGCTGAACAGATGGCGGTGATCGGCACGCTGAGTAGCACCATGGAAGGCGGCGACGCCGGCGGACGCTACAAGGCGTTTTTCGAGAACATCGGCGCCGCCTCGGAAAAGCTCGGCATGAAGTTCACCGACCAGCAGGGCAAGGTGCTGCCGATGATGGCCATCCTGGACAAGCTCCAGGGCAAGTTCGGCGACCTGACCAGCGCGTCGGCCGGGGCCAAGCTGATGGAGGCTTTCGGCGGTGAAGGCGCCCAGGTGATCGGCGCGCTGGCCAAGGACACTGATCGGTTGCGCAATGGCATCGAGCAGCTGGGCAAGGTGCGCGGCCTGGAGAACGCCGAGCAGATGGCCCGGGCCATGGTCGATCCCTGGCAGCAGTGGGCGTCCCTGGTCGAGGTCATGCGTACGGTGTTCGGCCAAGTGCTGATCCCGGTGCTGTCGCCGTTCATGGCCAAGATGGTGGACATCGGTAAAACACTGGTGCGCTGGTCGCAGCTGTTCCCGAACATCACCCGGGTGATCGGCGTCACCGCGTTGGCCATCATGGGCATCGTTGCCGCGGTGTCGGCACTGACCATGGTGGTCGGCATCGCCCGCATGACCTGGCTGGGCATATTGACCGTCTGGAAAGTCGTTCAGTTGTTCAGCCTGCGCACTGTCGCCGTGTTCATCCTGCAGAAGCTCGCCATCCTGGCTTACGTCGCCGTGATCTACACGCTGAGCGCCGGCCTGGCACTCATTCGTGGCGCCATGCTGCTGTGGCAGGGCGCGATCTGGCTGGTCAACGCGGCGCTGTTGGCCAACCCGGTGGTGTGGATCGTGGTCGGGATCGTCGCCCTGGTCGCGGTCATTGTCGCGGCCGTTTACTACTGGGACGAATGGACGGCGGCACTGATGAACACCGCCGCGTTTCAGTTCGTCGCAGACAAGCTGCAGAAACTGTCCGACTGGTTCAACTCCATGGGGAGCTGGTCGGGCATGGCCAAGGCCGCTTGGGACAGCATCGTCGGCATTTTCACCAAGGCCGTTAACGGCGTGATCGAGCTGCTGAACAGCATCCCGGGCGTGAACATCGAGGCGCGTTTCGGCGGTATGCCCGAAGTGCCCGGCGTCGATGCTGCGACCAACGCCGCCGACACCGCCAACGCCGCGCAGAAAGCCCAGCAGACCATCAACGCGGCAATCCCCAGCCTTTCGCCGGCGCGCCCTTCAGCGGTACCGCCCGGTGGCTTGCTGACCAGCATCCAGAACAACAACAGCAGCCAGAACAAGGGCACGCACGTGGAAAACGTGAACATCCATACCGGTAAAACGATGACACCGCTGGAGATGGAAAACATGGTCGCCATGGCGGTGGGCGGGTGAGCGAGTACGTGGATCTGTGGATTGTCGACAACGACCTGGCGCTGGATCCGTCGCACCAGCCGCTGCTGATCGATGACCGCGCCTGCATCGCCCAGGACATCGCCCACATGATCCGCGACAGCGGGCTGCTGGTCGTGCTGGTGGCCGAGCGCGACCGCCTGCGGCAACGAGACTGCATCCAGCAGCTGGAACTGTTGGTGGAGAACGACGAACGCCTGGTACCGGGGACAGCGCGCATCACTCAACAGGAACCAGGCGTTTACCTGGTGACTGCCAAAACCATCAAATTCGGATCGATTGAGGTAAGTCTGTGAGTCAGGTCGATTTTAAAAAGGTGATCGCTGACGCCGGCATTCCGACCACCGAAGCGGGGCTGAAGGCTGCGTGGGAAAAGGAAGTGGAAGCCCAGGGCGCCAAGGTGGCCAACACCAGCAGCTATTCGCCGTTCTGGCGAGTGATGACCGCGCTGGTGACCAAACCGGTGTTGTGGCTGTTGGACTTTTTGTGTCTGACCGTGCTGCCGAACTTCTTTGTGAAAACGGCGGTGGACGCCTGGCTGGACATGCTCGCGTGGGCGGTCAACGTCGAGCGCAAGGGAGCCACCAAAGCCCGCGGTAAGTTGCTGTTCACCCGGGCGGTGCCTGACGGTGTGCTGCAGCTGGAAAAGGGCATTGTGGTGCAGTCAGCGGCGATCAACGGCAATGTCTACCAACTGGTCACCACGGCGCCGGCGACGTTTCAGCCCGGCCAGCTCCAGCGAGACGTTCCAGTGCAAGCGATCGAGGCCGGCAGCGGCTTCAACCTCGCCCCGGGTTACTACGCGATCCTGCCGGTGCCGATCCCCGGCATCGTCCAGGTGGTGAACAAAGACGGCTGGCTGGAATCACCAGGTGCGGATCCTGAACCAAACGAACAACTGCGCTTGCGCGTGCGCAACCAGTTCTCGGCGGTCAACCAGTGGCACACCGACGCGGTGTATCGCGCCATGATTTCCGTATTCCCCGGCGTGCGCCCGGACGGCGTTTATTTTGAGCATGGCGCACCACGTGGGCCGGGCAGTGCCAACGCCTATGTGCTGTTTGACGCGGGCGTGCCGGCGGCGACTTACCTGGAGCAAATCAATTCGCACATCCGCGACCAGGGCAACCATGGCCACGGCGATGACCTGCTGGCCATGGTCATGCCGGAGGTGCCGGTGAGTGTGGTTATGTCCCTTTGGCCCCAACCGAACCTGAGTACGGAACAGATCAACACGCTGAAAAGTGAGGTCGAGTTGTTCATCCGGGCAGCGTTTCGGGAAAGCTCCCCGCGTGATTATCAGCCCACGCTGACTTATCCCCAGTCGCGTTTCAGCTTCAGCCGGCTGGCGGAAGAACTCCACCAGCAGTTCGCTGATATCGCATCGCTTCGGTTTGCCCCCGGGGTGGACATCATCAGCGGCCTGAACATCCCGCGCCTGTCTTCGGTGAAGGTGAACCTGCAATGATCAAACTCAAACTGCCTTTCTGGCTCGGCGGTACCGAGCTTTCGAAGCTGGTCGCCGCTGCCCAGGCGTGGTGGGAAACCGTCACCGGCTGGCTGCGCTGGCCTTACTCGCAGATCGATCCCGACACCTGCCACATGAGCATCCTTGAGCTGTGGGCTTGGCAGCGTGACGTCACGCGCTTTCAGGGCGAGCCGGAGTCGCTGTTCCGGCTGCGAGTGAAACACGCCTTCGTCAACTCCGTGGACGCCGGCAGCACCGCCGGTATGAAGCGCATTTTCGAACGCCTCGGCGTGGGTTACGTCGAGATCGAGGAGCGCCAGCCCGATCGGGATTGGGACGTGGTGTTGCTCAAGTTCAGCAACGCCCAGCTGTCGCTGAACCCCGAGCTGCTGCGCGTGCTGATCCAGCAATACGGCCGCACCTGCCGGCGCTACGACTTCGTGACCATCACCCCCGTGGGGCTGCAAATCGCCCTAATCGACTTCAACGACGACCAGCAAACGCTGGTTGCCAGCCTGTAGGAGCGCACCGTGAGCGCCAGTATTACCTTGGCCGGCGAAAGCCAGATTGCCTTGAAGCAAAGCCAGAAAAAGCCGCTGATCGTCACGCGGTTCATTTTTGCCAACGTGCCCGGGCTAAACCCGGAAGCGCCAGTAGACCGCGCCGCCGGCAAACCACCTTCAGGCCAGATCGTTCAGGTCTATGACCTCCCGGAGCAAAACGCCGGCTTCGTGAACCCCAACCAGGTGGTGTACAGCTGCCAACTGGGGTCGGACATCGGCGACTGGGACTTCAATTGGGTCGGTCTTGAGGACGCTGAAGGGGTGCTGTTCGCCGTGTCCTATGTTCCGCTGCAACAGAAGCGCAAGAACATCCCGCCGCAGCAGATCGGCAACAACGTCACCCGAAACTTTCTGGTGGCCTTTGACGGTGCCATGCAACTGACTGGCGTGAAGATCGACGCCAGCACCTGGCAGCATGACTTCACGGTACGCCTTGCCGGCATTGATGAGCGCGAGCGCCTGAGCAATCGCGAGATGTACGGCCGCGCCTGTTTTTTCGGTAAAGCTCTGGCATTCGCAAAGAGCGAAAACGGGTTCCAACTGAATGCCGGTACGGCCTACATCGAAGGCATTCGAGTGTTCATGTCAAAGCCGTGGGCATTCACCGGTGCGATTCCCGTAGGAGTAATCACGCTCGACGTCTGCCTGGAACGTCAGTTGAACGATCGGGTGGCGACTTGGAAAGTCGTCTATGGAGAAAAGTCCGATTACACCGACGCGGCCGGCGTTCGCCATTACTGCGTGCCGATCGCCTTTTACACGTCTCCCACGGACTTTTCGGACGCACGTAAACCCGAATCTATCGCCGGGCCACTGATCGAGCACTTTGCAGCGCGTGATTGCGATTACGCGGGCTTGCGCGCCCGGGGTACGACCAAAGAGGACGTTGAGCTGGGCAATCTGCCCAACGCCAAGAGCGATGACCCGAAAACCAACAGCAGCGACATTCTTGCCACCACGGCCGCGCTGAACAAACTGCAGCAGTTGGTCGACAACTCGATGACCGGAATGGTCGCCGCATTCGATATGACCAGCGCCCCCCCGGGCTGGCTGAAGTGCAACGGTGCCGCCATCTCGCGAACCACCTACGCCAAGCTGTTCACGATTATCGGTACCCGCTACGGCGCCGGCGATGGCGTGAACACCTTCAACTTGAGCGACCTGCGAGGCAAATTCATTCGCGCCTGGTCTGACGGCGCCGCCTACGATGCCGGCCGCGTGCTGGGCAGTGACCAGGCTAACCAAAACCGCGCGCATGCTCACGCGGCGTCAACCTCGGCAGCAGGTGAACACCAACACGGCGGACATATCGATGCTGCCGGCTGGCACGGACACTCGGCCTGGACAGCAGCCGCTGGCGAAGGAAACACTCAAATTCTGATGGGCAACCAAGGCATCAACGTCGGCGGGAACGTCGCGGGGTCGGTAATGGGTTCCAGCTCCGGCGGAGCCTTCTGGCGAGAGTTCGGAAGCGCTCACTCTGCACACACTCACGCCGTCGGCATCAACGGTGACGGTGTTCACACACACGGCCTGAACATCTATCCCGCCGGTAACCACATCCATGGTGTCACGGTCGCCGCAGACGGGGGCAATGAGTCCCGTCCGGACAACGTGGCATATCTCGTTTGCATCAAATACTGAGCGCCTGTATGAACCGAAAAGTCGTCTATCAAACCAATTCCTTCGGCCGCTACATCGGCACGACCGTGGCCGAAGCCTGCCAGCTGGAACCTGACGTTTTTCTGATCCCAGCAGGCTGCGTTGAAATCCCGCCGCCGGAAGAACCTGAACACAAGGCTGCATGCTGGATCGATGGAAAGTGGCAACTGCTGGACTTTTTCCAAGGCGTGACCGCGTACAACATCAAGACCGGGGAACCGTTGACGCTGGACGGCTTCGCGCCGATGCCCAGCGGTTACACGCTCAAGCAGCCACAGCCGCACCAGGTCTGGAAAGAGGACCACTGGACCGACGACACGGCCGCGATATTAGCAGCGCTGCACGAGCAGAAAAGACGGGAAATAAACCAGGCGTGCGCCCAGTACACCGAATCCGGGTTCATCTCCCACGCGCTGGGCTGGCCGTTTCGTTATGACAGTGAGCTGGTCGATCAAATCAATTTGACCGGCTCCATCCTCTCGGGATTGTCCGCCGATATCGCCTGCACAGACATGGAGCAGCACAAGGCTTTCAGGACCCATACACCCGACCAGCTGCGTGACGTCGGCCAAGACTTGTTCCATTTCAAGCAAGCGGCCCAATTGCACGCTGAAACCCTGCGCCAGGCGCTGGCCAAGGCTTTCAACGAGCAAGACAGCAAGGCGATGGACGCAATCAACTGGACGCCGCCCGCATGACCTGGGCACCAGTGACGATGCGCTGGCCGGAGCAGGCCACGCAATGGATGGGAGCACTGTCAGCCGCCAAGGATCTGGCCGGCGGCGAGCTGACCAGCACCGCCCAACGTCTGGCCGGGTTGAATGGCTTGGCTAGCACCAACCCGGGGCCGGTCGGTGATGCGGCAAAAGGTGCGATCGCAGCGGGACGGGATGCCTTGGCCGAACAACTGGGCCAAGTGCCGGCGTGCCTGGTGGTGACGCCATTTCAAAGCGGCATTGGCCAGGGAAAAGGGTATCAGCGCTTTCTGTCCGCACCCAACGCGCTCGAGCACCTGGCCAGCAAGTTGGAGGACGTCACCGACTCGGGGCGTCCCGCCGGTCCGCAATACGCCCTGTCGATTCTTTTCCTGGGCACGCGCCTGGAACAGTTGGCCAGCGCTCTGTCGCGGTTCAATGCACTGCTGCCGATCCCCGACCTGGTCCGCACCGAACGCCGGGCACAGCACTTGATGAAACTGGACAGCGAAAAGTGGGAGATCCCCGCCGCCGGGCCACTGCCGCGCTGGCAAGGCCTGCCGCTGGAACGCTGCACAGTGGTCAGGGCTGCCAAGCAGTCCATGGCCGGCCAACTGGCGGTGTTGGAGGGCTACGCCGCCGACAGTTCGCCGCTGGGCGATCTGGCCGCGCTGGCCGCTCGCAAGGGCGCTCAACAGAAAGGCCGCGACCAACAGCTGGACGCCCTGAAAGCGTTGCTGGCGGGGGGAAGCCCTGACGTCAGCATGCGGGCGCGGCTGATCGGTCCAGGTAACGCCGGCGAATTGCGCCGCGAGCTGCTGGCCGGCGATGCCCCCGGCCACGAATGGGTTCAGTGCGCCGGCCTGCTGCTGGTCGGCAGCAAAGAAGGGCTGAGCTTTGTCCAGGAACTGGTGGGCCTATGACGCTGTTGCTTGATGGGCAAAAAGTCCAGGGGAAGAACCTCAAGGTCACCGCCAACCTGCGAATCGAAAGCGGCGATATGTCCGGCCAGACCAGCAACACCGACAAGGCACACAAGGGATTCAAGCCCAAGACGCTGACCGTGTCGCTGATGATTCCCTTTGTGGATAAAACCCAGCTGACGGATCTGCTACGCATGGCCGAAACCACGGCCAGCGGTGGGCAGCTGCACCTGTACCGGATCGTCAACGACACGGCCGAGGCCTTCGGCGTGCGTCAGGTCGAGTTTTCCGACGGCGTCAGCGCTAGGGAAGCTGACAGCCTGAAAGCCTGGCTGGTGCAATTCACGCTGAGCGAGCGTGAATCGAACCCGGAAAAAGTCGAAGATCGGCGCGCCGTCAACAAGGTCAACGCGCAAGGCGCCCCGGGTGGCGCAGTGGGAGAGGGTGGCGACGGGGCAGGGAACAAGCCCGAGTTGAGCGGCTTTGAAAAAGTGCTGGGACGTGTGGATAAGTGGCTGGGCGGGAGTGAGCAGAAGTGAAGCTGCACAAGAAGCTGGCCATCAATGGCGCGCCGATCGCCCTGATCAAGGAAGACGTCCGTCTCGATGCCACCAGCCCCGGCCGGGCCAACTTCACCGTGCAATCCACGGAGCCGCTGAAAGGGCTGGTGACGCTGGACATCGGCTACAACGAGCGAACGCTGCAACGCCACTTCATCGGCTACGTCGAGCGCTGCACCGCCGCCAATGCGGTCGAGCAGGTGCTGTTTTGCCGGGAACTGGCGGCAGTGCTGGCCAACCCATTGCCGTTGAACCTGCGTCATGCGGATCTGCGCGCCGTGTTGGCCAAGGTCAGCGAACAAACCGGGTTGCGCTTCCGCGTTCCGGATCAACCATACGCCAGCGTGAAGACGCCGTACTTCTACAGCCTCGCCGCCGGTTACCAGGCGATGGACAGTCTCGCCCGGGTATTCAGCATTCCCGACTTTACCTGGCACCAACTGGGTAACGGTGAAGTGTTCGCCGGCAGTTGGACCGACAGTTTTTATGGCGCCCGAGCGCCGCTGCAAATCCCCACGGAGCTGTTCGACGGCTACCAGGGCAACCAGAGCGCGATGATCGCGGCCCTTCCCGGGCTGCGACCAGGTGCAACGTTCAACGCCGACGAGCGCGTCACCAGTGTGGCGCTCGCCAATGACCAGATGGCTATCCGATGGAAGACGCAATCCGTCGCGCTGTAGAGCGCCAATTTCCCGAACTCACCGGCGGTTACCATTTGCCGCGCTTCGCCCTGGTTACCGCCGTGGCCGATGCGCCGGCGGACGCCGGGATCTGCGACGACTTCCGCCCGCGCTACGCGGTGGACATTGTCGTGCTCGGCGCCGATGACGAGCCAGACCCGGCCATACCGGCGCTCACTGGCGTTCCGCTGCCACTGCCCACCGGTGGCGAAGAAATGGGCATCTACGCCTTTCCGGAGGAAGGCACGCGGGTCGTGGTGTGCTTTGCCTACGGCCTGCCGAATAAGCCCTACATTCAATCGATATTGCCGCACGGCCTGAGCATGCCTAAGGTGCCTAAAGGTGATCAGGTGTGGCAGCACAGCGCAGCCGCCCAGCAGCGCGTTGACGCCGACGGCAACTGGCTACGCCAGACCGATGGCAAGATCCGAGATCAGGCAATCGAGCGCGAAGTCGAAGCCATGGACAACCGCGAGCAGTTTCAGAGACACACGCAGACGATTGATGACCACTCGACTGAGTCTGTGGGAGGTGTGAAGACGATCGAGGCGCTGGGTGCGCTCAAGTTGTTGTCGGGCGGGTCCGCGAGCCTAGCGGCGGTGGACGATCTACACCAGGCTACCGGCCGAGATCTGAACCTAGTTGTGGGGCAAATGCATAACGCCACGGTGGGTGGAGACATGCAGGAGCGAATCCAGGGACTGCGCCAGAGTGTGGCCGGGGTAAGTCAAAGTTTAAAGGCACCTAGAACGTGGCTGGGATCGGAAGAGGTGAATGTATTGCAGGTGTTGTGCGATTTGCTCGATTTGATTGGAGACATGAATACTCAACTGGCATCGCATACGCATTTGCCTGGGCCTAAACCGGCTACGGTAGACGCTTCTTCCTTTATGGAAAAAGCAATGGTCGCAACTCGTTTAAGTAAGTTGATGGAGGAAATCAAGTTTTAAACTGCTTTTTTTCATTGTTCTGCGTAACTATTGGGCTTCCAATTCTTCGAAGAAGGAAGGTGTAAAGTTTATAACTGGGCGCGCGGATTCATAGTTTTCTACTAAGTTGGTAATGTCTTCTCTGAGGATGCTTTTGTTAAAGTCCCTCGTGTCAACCATCGTTTTGTAAAAAGAGCTTTTGGCTTCTGGTGTGATGCTATAACGATCATCTGGCGTTTTTTCGACTTTTCCCAGAAAAAGAATTAACTCTAAGAATAGATAGTTTCCAATTTGGAAAGACAATAAGTAAAAGCATTCTATTTCAATGTCGTGGGGGATCTCGTCGGTCGACGAGAAATTTAGTTTAAATATTTCTGGTTTGCCTTCAATTACTGGCATCAATTGATCAAGCTTGGTGCGAGACTTTTCTATTTGATGGATGTTGAGATGTAACGGAGTGTCAGTATCATAGTAGCGTTTAATTTTAACTAATTTTTCAAGGTATTCAATTGTTTGGGATTGCTCGGGAAAGCATTCTCCGTGCTTTAAATGGGCTGTTGATAAAAGCTCTTGGAATTTAAAAGTGAGTTCGATATTTTGTGGGGCGGAAAGCATGTGAGTAAGCTTGAACATTCTGAGTGCTTCCTCAATTTCGAATTGTTCAAGCAGATGAATGTTCATAGAGATGTTAAAAGATTTTCCATAGTTAAGTATATGGAATTCGAATAGTTTGGCATCCATTCTTATTTTTCTATAATTTTTCGGAACCCACGAGTTGAAAGGACTCGTATAGAGATCAACTCCGAATTTCAGTATGCGTCCGGTCGATTTGTCCCGAAAAATTATAAGCCCCTGATCGCTGGGCATTACGTCTGGCATAGCGAGCAAGGCAGATTCGCTGGACAACTCAGGCCTGTCCGAGGAGACACCGAATCGAAGTGATGATCCATGAACGTTTCCGACTTGGATGGTACTATTATTGCCCAATGATATGTCTATGAGTTCTTCAAGTTTGTCATCCCCTACGATCGAAAATTTTATACGATGAGTGCCTTCTTCAAAGCCAACCGACTTGAGATATCCATGTTTTTGCTCCAGATAATCTAAGTATGAAAGGCCAATATGACT
Source organism: Pseudomonas sp. Y5-11 (assembly GCF_022368695.1). Classification (NCBI taxonomy): domain Bacteria; kingdom Pseudomonadati; phylum Pseudomonadota; class Gammaproteobacteria; order Pseudomonadales; family Pseudomonadaceae; genus Pseudomonas; species Pseudomonas sp. Y5-11. The sequence goes on along the minus strand of NZ_CP058974.1, from coordinate 4,889,602 downwards.
ATTCACCATTTTTTTTAATGTTGAAGCTGAAATGGGGTGGATAGGCTCCTCAAAGTTAAGGCGCATTCTCTTTTTGTTAAGTTTCGCTTTGGGGTTTTTGGCGTATTCGTCTGAAACTCGTCTAAGGGTCTTCGCTACCAAGTCGTTGTCGAAGTGACGTAAGTACGCTCTAGCAGGGAAATCTCCACCATCGAACTCTAGTAATACATAAAAGCATGGCAGTGAACTCGTAGCCATCTTTCTAAGATTCGATAATTCCACGTCTACTGATTTTTTATTGCCGTCGGTAGATTTGACCTGAACTTTGGTTTCGATCAAACCTTCGTGCATAGTCATCCGATCTAGAGTGTCTGACGCGGTATCAATCTCTATAAACAGATCCCAACCATTTACGTCGGTATCAGATTTATTTGCGGCCATTCCAGCCGCTGCACACAGCCCACCGAAGAATTTCTCTCCAGCCGTTCCCAAATCTCTCATGCTTGGCTCCATTTTGTGCCTGGAGTCAAGATGCCATGTCGTGAACTGTAAAAACAACTCTTGGAAAAAAAAGTGTGGAAAAAAGCACTTATCCCCCTCCCGCCGACGGGCCTCGTATCCTTTTTTTTTGCAAAGACGACGTCAATACAAATTATGGCCCCGCCCAGCGCCACTGCAGGTAATCTGAGGCGCATTTCAATTTCACGGAATGAAAGGATTTGTGAAGAAGTGATGCGGCACTGTGCAGCGTGTCGTCTGGGTTAAGTCGGTAACTCATCTGGAGAGGCCCCTATTTACTAGGGGGCGTCGTTTGAAAGACGCGTTTTACCAGGTTTTTGTTTTTCTAATAGGACGTATCAGAAAAGCTTACGGCGCTTTTCAGGAGGGGTATTGGATCGTCTCAAAAGCCCGGCCCAATTGGCTTTCATCGCGTTCAGCGCATTTCATAGATTGTGAGTGCGAAAGGGCTCATCAATAAGGGCGCAATCGACTAAATACAGTGAGTCCCGACCTCCGAGATTAGTGCTATCACGTCTGGAGAGAAAATATTTCCAGTGAAAGCAGACCTGGATTTTTGATGCTGAATGTGCGAGTTCATCTGGTTGGAAAGGAACAGTTGCTGTCAAGCATCTGTACGTCACAAGTGGGACGAGCCACGCACACTTCTAATGATCAGGTATGGTGTTATATATTTACAGAAAATATTTATTGGGCTTCAATAAGTTCTATTAATTTTTTAGCTCCATAATAGTCTTTTACAAAAATGGGGAAAGCGCTTAAAACTGCTACGTGTTCGTTGGGCTTGATGTGCTTTTGTATTTGAGTAGAAAGAATTTCGTGTTGGCAGACATAGGTTTCGGAAATAGAAAAATCCCCAGTAATTAAGTGGTTGAGCTTTTTGCAATGAGCTTCAAGCATGGCCTTCCAGTGAGACTGCTCAAGAAGTTTAAAACTTTTTAAGCGTTCCGGAACTTGCGTGCCGACCAAAGCTTTATACTGGATGTTTTGCTTGCAAGGTACAACTACTGTTGAAAAGCAAAGATTGTCAGGTAGGTGTTTCAAGGACTCTACCATAGGATAACTAATGTACAGCTTGCCCCGTTCGGTTTCCTCATTGAATACGCCTAGCATTTCCAGCAATTTATCATCAGTCGCTGTTGGTGCATGACCATCATAGTCGAAGAGCAAGTAAATTTCCGACACTTGATCTTTGTTGATGTCTTTTAATAAATCTTTATTTCTAGCGTCTGATTTTAACAAAAGAAAAAGGTCTAGATATTCATCGTTCTTCATTTTGTGATACAGACTGTAGATTTCACAACCATATATCGCTATGACGAATGTGCGATCACCTAAATCATTCAAATAAAAGCGGCGGAGACTCTCAAATACTTCTGGCTCAGTTTTTTGACCTTCAAATACAAGTAAGATATGGTTACCCATCAAAAGCTCCGGCCCTATACATTTTCTCGATGTTGTGTGCTTCGCGTAGCTCTTTTGGAGTGCGGTTAGAAAGAGACCTTATGCCTTTTTCATCTATGAAGAAATAGCAGTCTGGGCGGAGGAGCTCGTTTGTCATTACTGACGTGTTATGAGTTGTAACAATGACTTGTGGTTTTATTCCTCTTAGCTGTTCTATTACAAGCAGCGATAGTGAATAGTGGTAAAATGCATCGAATTCGTCAATAAATACTAATGTGACTTTTGTATCTTCCTTTTTTAAGCGTTGGAACCAAAAGTAAAATACTCCAAGTGCTCTTGTTCCTTGAGAGGCAATATCATAGAAAGGAATCTGTTTTCCATCAAACTCAAAGGCTAGATGAGGTTTTTTTCCATCGTTCAGGACTGTAATTAAGTTGCACTTAATTCCTGCTTTATTTAAAAAGCTCTCAAATGCTTCGACATTATTTTTTTCGATAATGTCAGTCTCAATGCCTGTTGTGCCCTGCTCAAGTCCTATATAATTGTTTTGTCCTAGCGATCTAAAAAACAGCATGCCGTTAACGTAGGTTGCGAAGTTTCGAAAGCAGTCGTTATCTCTGTTTGCTTCAAGGACTGTATTTTTTTTAATGTATGTGACTACAGAAATCGCGGTTTCGCTTAGATCTTTTTTGAGGCTTTCTGCTCCTTCTGCGTCAATGAATGCGGTATTGCTTTTTCTTCGATCTATTGCAGCAAATAGTTTTCCATTAATATAAAGTTTTTCGAATACGAGTGTGTCTAAATCGGTTTTTCCATACTCGTAAACTACGCGATCTTCCAAGAAATGAAATTCATATTTAAAGGAAGCATGTTCGCTTGAGCCTGCGTAAGTGTAGTTTTCGTATAGTTCGGAACTGTTATTGCGATCTGTTAAGTGTGAAACTAAATCAAAAATGGCGAAGCCTAAGTTTGATTTTCCTACTCCGTTATATCCATACACGATTGCTTTATTAATTATTCCATTTGAAATGCATTCTTTGTTGAATTCGTAAGAGTTGGATTTTGTGAGGTCAAAAGTTATAGTGTCTTTAAAGTTTTTGAAGTTGGTAACTTCGAATCGAGCAAGCATCTTGTACTCCAGGTTTAGCATGACTGCGCGGAGATCATAGCATTTTCAAGGCTCTCCGTAAAAAAATTACGGCACTGTTTTGGTGCGTTTTATAACGCTTTTCTGCTCACAGTCGGGCGGTGGAAGCTAAAACGTGCTGATGAAAGTACCAGGGGGGTATCGTTGAGTATGGATCTATAAGCCCAATTACCAATCCCCATCGAGGGATGAAAGCTAGCCTTTCAATCGCTCTGCACCGTGGCTTTGCGGTCACATCCGTTGTTCGTGGGGGGATACACTGACTTCTTAGCTAACTCCAGCGCTCTTGTGGTACTCCCCTAAGGTCAGTTTTAAAGCCTTTAGATTTGCAGTATTGCTTTAGGTAAAGGCGCGCAGTTGACCACCGGCGACCTTTAGCATCCACAGAGAGGACGGGTCACGAGCTAGTCCTTTTCAAGGTTTCTTAATCGTGCCAAGCCCTGATTGATAAACCCCGCATTCTCCCCAATTCGCTCAAGTGCCACGCGGGCATTCTCCCCCTCGGTCTTGTATCCCTGTTGCTCGACCAACAGCACTAACTCCATCAGCGCGGCTTCAAGCCCAAGCTGGTTTTCGTACATTTTTTCGAGGACGACGGAAAGGGAGTATTCGCTGGCCATGTATTCGACTCCATTCGGAAAGCAGAAAGCATAGCAGGGTGCTTGGGAGGCTCATTTCAGTCCGAGGCTGGGAAAAAGGTAATTTTGGTAAGCCGGTGCGAAAAATTGGCTGCAGCCCTTATAGACCGTGGCTTTGAGGTATTACCTTTGAAGGTAATATTTGGTAAGGCCGGAGGTAATATTTCTCCAAGCGCCTGATTTTAAAGGGTTTTGTAGGTGGGTGAAATTACTACGACTAAGGGTAATTTTCTAACCTTCCTATTACCCTATTATTACCTTTGCCAGATCAATCTAACCTACTGAATTTATTTGGTTTTTATGGATTTTAAAAAGAAAATTACCAAAATTACCTTTTTCCCAGGGGTCAACCTGAAAACGGGTGAAGCGCAGACGCGGCCATTCGCTGGTCTTTCATGCGCGCGGTTCTAACTCTCACGAAGCGCGCCTGAGCCGACGATAGACAGTGCCAGGATTGGAGCCGAGAACCGCTGCTTAAAATTTGCTAATGCAATCGGCAGAGGGGATGGGACGAGAAAGGAGAAGAACAGAGCTGGTACGCAACTGGTACGCGGGTTGGGGACGAGGCGTTTGGGCCTTTATCTGCGGGAGGTAGAGGAAGGGTCAGTTCGATCCATCATCGGGGCGACGGAGAAGCGGCGGGAGAGTGGGGCGGGTGTGGCGGAGATAGGGGACATTGGCGGTTCTGGATTGGGTGGGGCTGGGAGGTGGGGGAGTTTATCAGGAATGGGGGAGGACGGGTTTGGGGGCTGGTAGATGTCTGTGCTTGGAAAAAACTGGATCAGCATCGGGGAATGCTTGGTAGTAAATAAATCTGACCCCTTTTTCGAGGATGCACTTACTACCACCAACTGAGCATGGTGATGACTGGAATTCGCTTGAATTTGTGAAATAGTGGTTGGTAAGGGAAACCGGGCACTCGTTATCAAATTGGAATACGAATGCCCTTGTGCGACTAAAGGCAGGCAGAATCTTTTTAAGATGGGAGATGTAATAAATAGTATGCGTAATTTCCCGCGACCCCGAGAGCTATGGCCGATGCAACTGAAATTAATCTTTTCGCCAGCTTGAATTTTTCCTTTTTCTCTTCGCATTCTTTTTCTGAGGAGTCTTTTTTTGTTAAAAGAATGTGCGATTTTTTTGTGGTATCAAATCCAAATAAAATTACAGCTGAAATTGCCATGCTGCAAACCATGCTTAATAGTTTGTATCCTGTTCCGATAGTATGAAGTTGGTTGCTAGGCTGGAGTATTGTCAAAGCTAAGTTTAGTTTTTCATCAATGCTTAATGATGTGAATGAATTGCCGTTTGGCAAGGCCTTCAGAAAGAACTCTGCTACTTCTTTTTGGCGAATGAGCTCTTCGATGTAGCCGGGTAAGAATATCCCTGCCATTAAACAAGTTATTCCGAGGATGGATGTTATTGTATTGTGGTATTTATCAAGGAATGTTTCAGGTTTAAAGCATGCCTCAATTTCGCGAATAAGTAGCGCACTAATATCATCACCCCATGTTCTCTCTGTATGAGCCACGGTAAACGATGCTAGACCACCGGTAAGCTCTGGGATTCGACCGAGTATCGCACCTGGACGTGAAATCAAAACAGAGGGGTCTGATACAAAGCGAACTGAAATCTCTTGTTTTTCAGGAGATGGTTTTCCTGGAAAAATAACTAAATAAGTCCAAGTTAATACGATGCTTTCAGTAGTGGTGATTCTAGTTTCGTTAAAGTGTGCGAAGCCTTTAGCTGTCGTAATTGTCCTGTCGGGTGCGTTGTGATAGCTGATTGTCGCTGAGAAGTCAACTAAGGATGACTTTGCTTGAAGTTTTATACGTTGATCTATTAGGTGGTGTAGGTTTAGCAACCATTCGTGATCAATTACAAAAGAACCGGCTTTTTGCCCGTTTATCGTTTCTCTTTGACCTAGAAGGCTAGTAATAAAGTCTCCAAAATCTTTTTTCTTAATTGGCACTTGTATGAACTGATCGTCGGAATCATCATCAGATAAAATTAGATTTATATCATTGCCTGCCATGGTTATTGTCCCTGTGTTAAGAGTTGTTTGTAAAAAATCGCGATTTAGGAGCAGGACGTTGATGACCTGGTGGAGGCATTTTGCCATGAAGAGATGAGGGTGAGTAGCAAAGGATAAAAATCGGGACCGGTGACTGGTACAGAATTGGTAAGTAGGAATTACATATCCTGAATATTTCCAGTTTTTAAGGGGTTAGCGTAAGTCAGTCCAGTCCACCAATGGAGCGACGTACAGCGCTGGAAAAAGGATCGTATTTGCTCTCTGCACTAGTGACGTTATCCCGAACAATCAGCGTATTTTTGAAGCTTTTTTTGAGTGAAAAAGCGCCTGTTTAAATGAGGCCTATCTTTGCAGTCCTGCTCCTACAACACCTTGCGCCTCCCCCTACACCTAAGACAGAATCCGCCGGCTTGTGCGTCTAGACCGTGGGTTCTATCGTCCCTGTGTCACTGCAAATCAGTGATCGGGTTTGGTAGCCCGCTTCGTTTCTAGACTCATGGCATCACCGTGTGCAGTCCTTTCTCGGGGCTCCGATTTCATGGTGGTCATGCGTGGGGCTCATTCGTGGGCGCCGGGTTCTAGTGCGACCGGTCTACCAACCCGCGTATGGCCGCCACCTATCGTTTGGTAGCGAGGGTGATGGCTCCTTTTAGTATTCGCACTAGAGGCTCCATCCATGTTCAAACCAACACCCAACCCACCCGAATCCAACCCCGCATCCCCCTACGAATCCCTCGATTCCCGCAAACTCCACGAAGCCGCCGAGCGCGCCCTTGATCACTACTTCACCCCGGCCAGCCAGATCATGGCCAGCGGTGATCAATCCAGACCGATGTTCCTCGCCAACCCGGCCTACGACACCGAATCCCTGCTCGCCAATGCCAGCGAGTCCTTGGGTTCCGCCACCACCATGCTCAACGATTTCGCCGCGTTGCTGGATGTCTCGCACCGCAAGACGCTGCTGGGCATTGCGCAGGTGGTGATGTTGGGGGAGTTGGCGGTGAATCAGGCGCTGGATAACGTCGAGCTCAAAGCGTAGATCGCTGCCCTCCGTGGCAAGCGGCGGGGTCGCGGAGGGCGCTCAGTCGATGCGCAAAACAACCGCCGAAATGGCAGGTTTCAGCCTGATTTCGCAGCAGTAGCGATGTGCCACAAAAAATGATGGCAATGCGTCATCACAGGCTCAAAAAAGTTCAACGATTATACAAAAATATAAAGTTGTACAACTTTTCCCAAAATTTATAGCATCCGTTCCAACACCTTTGCTGAAACGATAAATCCAGCGCAAACCCTGGATTTGTCCGCTGGTGCGTGCGCCGTCGGTACGGTTCTTCGCGTCAGTCTGTTGCAGCCGGGACAGTTGGAGCTGTCCGCCATTTGCTCAGGATGACGCCCCCGAATATGAGCGGTAACTCCGGTTATCAGAGATCTACTTTTTGTGCCTGACGTTGAATCGCGTCAGGGCGTTAGAGGCTGAACATGGCAGAAGCATCGAATTTCCTGGGCAACATCAAGGTTTCCCGAAAGTTGGGGGCCGGGTTTGGCGTTCTGTTGCTGGCGGTGGGGGCGGTGGCCTTCATTGGCTACAGCAGCAGCAATGTGTTGGTGGATCGCCTGGACACCACGCGTCTGATCGGCAGGCTCAACGATGCGTCGCAGGACATGCGGTTGTCGGAGAAGCAGTACGAAGCGGCGGCCGATGCGGCGTTTGCCGAGGCTTATCAGTCGCGGCTGACGGTGTTGCAAGGGCTGATCGCCAAGGCCTTGCAGACCCTGACGCGGGCGGAAAACCAGCAGGCCTTGAAGCGTTTGCAGGACACCACGCTGGTTTACGATCAGCAGGTCAAGCGTCTGGTCGAGGCGGACAAGGCGACCAGCGATGCGCTGAAACCGTTGGGAGCGATGTCGGACAAGTACGCCGAGACCTTCAACAGGTTGTTCGAGAGCGCCGCGGCCAGTGCGTTGGCGTCAGCCGACAGTGCGCGAGTGGCGGACTTGCGCACGGTGGCGGATCTGCGCAATGGCATGACGATGTTTCGTCTGATGCTGCGGCGTTATATCGCGGTGCCAAGTGAGGCCAACAAGAAGGTGCTGCTGGACACCACCGATACGTTTCTGACGGACATCAGCAAGGCGCGCAGCGGGTTGCCGGCGGCCCTGTCGAGTCAGCTTGAAGAGGCGCAGGCCGGGATCCGGCGTTATCGCGAGGTGCTGGTGGATGTTGCCGCGCTGTTCGAGCAGAAGCAGAGCCTGCGCCAGCAGGTGGATCAACAGAGCCAGGCGATGGACAGCATCATGACCGGGCTGATGGACACCCAGCAGCGTCTGGCGCGGGACGATCAACATCGTGCCTTTATTCAGATTGCCGTGCTGACCGTGCTGGCGCTGGTGGTTGGTCTGTTGGCTGCAGTGCTTATTTCGCGGCAGATCACCGGGCCGCTGGCGCTGACGGTGGAACTGGCGCGGCGGATTGCCAAGGGCGATCTGACGGTGCAAGCCAAATCCAGCCGCAAGGATGAGTTGGGCGATCTGCAAAACGCGATGCAGGACATGGCGCAAAGTCTGAACACGCTGGTGCAGGGGATCGGTAACGGCGTGACGCATATTTCGACGTCGGCCGAGAAGCTTTCGGCGATGAGCGAGCAGACCAGCGCCGGTGTGCGCCAGCAGAAGGTCGAGGTCGATCAGGTCGCCACGGCGATGCACGAAATGGCCTCGACGGTGCAGGAGGTCGCGCGCAACACCACCGACGCGTCCGCCGCCGCAACTCTGGCCGATCAGCAGGCACGTCACGGCAGCGCGGTGGTCAAGCAGGCGACTGTGCAGATCAGCGAACTGTCGGTGGCAATCGAGGACCTGGGCGCGGCGATGAACGTGCTGTCCCAGGACAGTGAGCAGATCGGCAAGGTCATCGATGTGATCAAGGCTGTCGCCGAGCAGACCAACCTGTTGGCGCTGAACGCGGCGATTGAAGCGGCGCGGGCGGGGGAGCAGGGCCGTGGTTTCGCGGTGGTTGCCGATGAAGTGCGCTCGCTGGCGCAGCGCACCCAGGATTCGACCAAGGAAATCGAAGCGCTGATTGTCACCTTGCAGCAGGGCACGCAAGCGGCCTCTACACTGATGACATCCAGCCGCGAACGCACGCTGGACACCGTGGTGCTGGCGCAGAAGGCCGAGCAGGCGATCACCGAGATCAACCAGTCGATCGGTACGATCCAGCAAATGAGCCTGCAGATTTCCGCCGCCGCCGAGCAGCAAAGTGCGGTGGCCGATGAGATCAATCGCAGCATCGTCAGCGTGCGCGATGTGGCTGATCAGTCGGCCGTCGCCAGCGAAGAAAGTGCTGCCGCGACCCTTGAGCTGGTGTCGCTGGGGCAGGACTTGCAACGCATGACGGCGCATTTCCGCACCTGATGGCATTTCGCAATGAACTTGGCCGGAATTGACCGGTCAGCCTGTATAAGCGGGGGGGCGCCACGCGGCGCCACCCGGTCCGTGCAGTGATTTTTTTCTGGGCCATGGATGGTTGCAACCCGCTCTCAGGGGGCGTCATGACCAATACACCCATTTTCCCCCAGCCCAGCGGGGGGTGCCAAGGCTGCCGGCAAAAAGGCGAGGCCGACATGGCGTTCTCCTTCGCGTTCCAGCCGATTGTCGATGTGCGTGATCAATCGACTTTCGCCCACGAGGCGTTGGTCCGGGGCGTGCAGGGCGAAGGGGCGCTGTCGGTGCTGCAGCAGGTCGATGACCAGAACCGCTATCGCTTCGATCAACTGTGCCGCGTGCGGGCAATCTCCACCGCCGCGCAGCTGGGCCTCACCGGTTTTCTCTCGATCAACTTCCTGCCCAACGCGGTTTATCGCCCGGACCTGTGCATCCGCAGCACGCTGGAGGCGGCGCGTGCGCATGCGTTTCCGCTCGAGCGGCTGATCTTCGAAGCGGTCGAGGGTGAGCACGTTGAAAGCAACAAGCACTTGATGAATATCTTGCGCGAGTACCGCGAGTTTGGCTTCAAGACCGCCATCGATGACTTCGGTGCGGGGTATTCCGGGTTGAATCTGCTGGCGGACTTTCAACCGGATCTGATCAAACTGGACATGGCGCTGATACGCGGTATTCACCGCGACCGCGTACGTCAGGCAATTGTGCGGGGCGTGGTGGGCATGTGTACCGAACTGGGGATCGAGGTGATTGCCGAGGGCATCGAGCACCCGGAGGAGCGGGATTTCCTCGCTGACTGCGGGATTTATCTGATGCAGGGATTCTGGTTCGCCAAACCGGCGTTCGAGGCGATGGCGCAGATTCCGGCCGGGGCGTGGCGGGCGGTGTGATGCGAAGCTGAACCCGTGCTGTCGATCAGCCAGGTTTCATCTTGCCGGGTGCGGTGAACGCCTAGGATGCTTGCACAAGATCATCCCAAGGGGAGCCTTTCCATGCGCGCCGCTGTCGTCAAAGTGCTGTTGATCGCTGCAACTGTTTCGGTATTGAGTGCCTGTTCGGGCGCCGGTGGCTTGACCACCACCAGTTGTTTTTCTGCGGATTGTCAGTCGCCCGAAGGGCGCAGTCATGCCACGACCCTGAAGTTTGGCGGCAACAGCATTGGCAGCAGCTTGAATCAGTACAGCTCCGGGATGTTGCATGATGATTGATCAAAATCGAGGCTGAACCTGTGGCAAGGGAGCTTGCTCCCGCTGCGGCGCGAAGCGGCGCCTCAAAAGAAGGCCTGCTGCGCAGTCCAGCGGGAGCAAGCTCCCTCGCCACAACTGTTTGTGCCTGGACGATTACTGCGGCACTGCCAGCCACTCACCAATGACCTTCTGATAGCTGCCAGTGACTTTGCTCAAATGCAGCCACTGATCGACGTACAGCTTCCAGCTGATGTCATCGCGCGGCAGCAGATAAGCCTTTTCCCCGTACTGCATGTATTGGTGCGGATTCACCGCACACAACCCCGGTTTGAGTTTCTGCTGATACAGCGCTTCCGAGGCGTCGGTGATCATCACGTCGGCCTGGTTGTCGAGCAGTTGCTGGAAGATCGTCACGTTGTCGTGCAGGGCCAGTCGGGCCTTGGGCAGGAAGGCGTGGACGAAGGCTTCGTTGGTACCGCCGGCCGGTTCCACCAGACGTACGTCTGGCTGGTTGATCTGCTCGATGGTCTGGTATTTGGCTTGGTCGGCGCAGCGCACCAGCGGGATCTTGCCGTCGCTGTCGAGGGTGTTGCTGAAGAAGGCTTTTTTCTGCCGTTCCAGCGTCACCGAAATGCCGCCCATGCCGATGTCGCACTTGCCGGCCTGCATGTCCGGCATCAGGGTTTTCCAGGTGGTCTGCACCCACTCGACTTTGACCCCGAGGCTGTCGGCCAGCGAGCGCGCCATGGCGATGTCGATGCCTTCAAATTCGCCGTCGGCGCGCTTGAAGGTGTAGGGCTTGTAGTCGCCGGTGGTGCAGACGCGCAGTTGGCCTTGTTGCTGGATGCTGTCGAGGTGCGAAATGGCTTCCTGGGCTTGCACACCTGCGGCCAGGGTCAGCGCGCCGCAAAGGATCATCGTGCTTTTTAGAATAGTCATGAACATCGGGCTTCTGCAGAGGACGGTGAGCCAGTGTAGTGAAAGGCCTTCGCGGGTGTCATCCCGCGTCCGGACTCAACGTGCCGAGCCACGCCACCACCGCCACGATCAGCAGGGCCATGCCCAGTTCCAGCAGCACACTGCGCCTGAGTGCGTTCGCCGCGATGACGTGCTGTCCATCGCGTAGCGATCGCTCCAGTGCCGGCCCAAGGTGGAAGCGGTTCAGCGCGGCCAATACCAGCATCCCGGCAAACAGCACGACCTTGATCGCCAGCAATACGCCGTAAGTGCCGAGCAGCACGTCATCCAGCCTCGGGCCGACGATGAACAAGTAATTCACCACGCCGCTCACTGAGAGCGTCAGCACAATCGTCGCGCCGACCCATTCGAAGCGTTTCACCGCCTCGGCCAGCAGGCGAATCCGCGCTTCATCCACGCGACCCCGCGCCAGCAGCACCAGCGCCAGCATCCCCCCCAACCACGCACCCGCCGCCAGCAGATGCAGGATGTCGCTGAGGAAATGCCAGACCCGCAGCGAGCCCTCGTCCATGGCCCCGTGCCCACTCCACGCAAGGGAGCTGAGGACAACCGCGCCGGCCGTCGACGCGAGCCACTTCCCCGGCTGAATCAGCACCACGATCAGCGCAATCATGCGCAGCGCCCACGCCAGCCCGACGTCCGTTTCCAGCAGCATCATCTGCAGATGCGGCCAGAGCGCGGCGAGTTCGGTTTCGCCACTCATGGTGCTTGTCATCAGCACCAGTCCAGCCACTGACAGCAGTGCCCCGATCAACGCCAGTCCACGCAGCATCGGGCCAGAGCGCAGGTCGGCGTTGGCGCTGTACAGCGTAAACAACCCCACCCCGAACAACAGCAGCAAATCCACATACAACGCCAGGCGCAGAATGATGTTGATCAGTTCAGCCATCGCTCACTTCACTTTGAACGTGACGTTGCCGGTGATCGGGTGCGTGTCTGACGACACCGCACGCCACTCGACCTGGTAGGTGCCGGCGGGCAACGGCGCGAGCGGGGTGACGAGCATGGATTTCGGGTCGCTGCCAGCGCTGACTCTCGCCTTCATCGGCATCGGTGAATGGGCCATGCCGGGCATCTCGGTCATCACCAGTTTGGCGCCGGAGAACCGGGTCAACAGGTTTTCGGAAAAGTGCAGCTCGATCTTGTCCGGCGCTGCGCCGTCAGCACCTTCGGCCGGGGTTGATGACAGCAGTTTCGGGTGGGCCTGGGCGAGGGTGCTCAAGAGCAATCCGCTGGCGAGTGCCAAGATGATATTCAATGTGCGCATGCAAGACTCCGGGTTGTTTTTTAATGGGATTCAAAACCACAGCCGCACACCGAGCACGAGGCGTGCTTCGCTGCGACTTTCGCCTTCTTCGCGGGCGTAATCGGCGGTGTTGCCGTAGGTGCGGTTCCACGTCACGCCGAGGTACGGCGCGAATTCGCGGCGGATTTCGTAGCGCAGGCGCAGGCCGGCTTCAGTGTTCGACAGGCCGGAACCGAGGCCCCGTTGCGGGTCGTTTTTGCCGTAGACGTTGAGTTCGGCGGTGGGCTGCAGGATCAGCCGGTTGGTCAGCAGAATGTCGTAGTCGCCTTCCAGCCGCAGCGCGCTTTGTCCGCCCTCACCGAGAAACGCCGTGGCCTCGGCTTCGAAGTTGTACAGCGCCATGCCCTGCAGACCGAACGCGGCCCAGGTTTGTGCGGCGCCGGGTTTGAAGTCCTGACGCACGCCGCTGACCACGTCCCACCACGGCGAAATCGCATGGCCCCACAATGCCTGGAGTTCGGCGTCCTCGGTCTTGCCGTTGCTGCGTTCGCCTTCGGAGCGCAGCCACAGGCGATCGATGTCGCCGCCGATCCAGCCGGACAGATCCCAGGCCAAAGCGCTGCCGTCATCGGCGTTTTGCCACTCAAGTTTGTCGGCAAGGAAGTAGCTGTTGATCGCGCTGTCATGCACCTGATGGCCGCCGGGGCTGGCGAACACGGCGGCGCGGTCGGCGTCGGTCAGCACCGGGATCGGCGTGCGGCTTTCAGTGGGTGCGGCCGGCTGCATCATGCCGTCGTCCATGCTTTGCATCGAGTGATCCATACCAGGCATCTGGCTGTGATCCATGCCTTGCATGTCGTTGGCAGCCATGACGGAGGCGCTGATGAACAGCACGGAGAACGCTGCAAGTCGAGTCATCATCAGCCCCTTCATTCTTCCACCCGCACTTCGCGGAACATGCCCGTTTCCATGTGATAAAGCAGATGGCAGTGATAGGCCCAGCGGCCCAATGCATCGGCCGTGACCCGGTAGCTGCGACGGGTACCGGGAGGCATGTCGATGGTGTGTTTGCGCACCTGGAAGTTGCCGTTTTCGTCTTCCAGATCGCTCCACATACCGTGCAGGTGGATGGGGTGGGTCATCATCGTGTCGTTGACCAGCACCAGACGGATGCGCTCGCCGTACTTGAGGCGCAGCGGTTCGGCGTCGGAGAACTTGATGCCGTTGAACGACCAGGCGAACTTCTCCATGTGCCCGGTCAGGTGCAGCTCGATCGTACGCCCGGGATCGCGGCCGTCCGGGTCGTCAAAAGTGCTGCGCAGGTCGGCGTAAGCCAGCACGCGACGACCGTTGTTGCGCAGCCCGAGGCCGGGGTCGTCGAGTTTCGGTGTGGGGGTCATGGCTTGCATGTCCACCAGCGGATTGTCTTTTTCGCTGGCGGGGTGCGATTGCATCGGGCCCATCGCCGAGTGGTCCATGCCCGCCATGTCGCTCATGTCCATCGAGCCGTGGTCCATGCCACCCATGCCCATGTCGTCCATGCTCACCAATGGGCGCGAATCCAGCGCTGGCACCGGGGCCGTCAGACCGGCGCGGGACGCGAGGGTGGCGCGGGCGTAACCGCTGCGGTCCATGGCCTGGGCGAACAGGGTATAAGCGTCGGCGGCGGGTTCGACGATCACGTCGTAGGTTTCCGCCACCGCGATGCGCAGTTCATCGACCCTGACCGGTTTGACGTGCAAACCGTCCGCTGCCACCACGGTCATTTTCAGCCCGGGTATGCGCACGTCGAAGTAGGTCATGGCCGAGCCGTTGATCAGGCGCAGGCGCAGTTTTTCGCCGGGGCGAAACAGGCCGGTCCAATTCGAGTCAGGAGCGTGGCCGTTGATCAGGAAGGTGTAGGTGGCGCCACTGACGTCGGCGATGTCGGTGGGGTTCATCTTCATTTGCGCCCACATCGTGCGGTCGGCGACGGTGGCACTCCAGCCTTTGTCGCTGACGTCGTCGATAAAATCTCTGACGGTGCGCTTGTGGTAGTTGTAGTAATCGGACTGCTTTTTCAGGGTTTTCAGCAGGCTGGCCGGGTCATCGTCGGTCCAGTCGCTGAGCATCACCACGTAGTCACGGTCGTAGTGGAACGGCTCCGGTTCTTTCGCATCGATCACCAACGGCCCGTAGACCCCGGCCTGTTCCTGCAAGCCGGAGTGGCTGTGATACCAGTAAGTGCCGTGCTGCCGCACCTTGAACTGGTAAACATACACGCCACCCGGTTCGATGCCGTGAAAACTCAGACCCGGCACGCCGTCCATGTTGGCCGGCAGCAGGATGCCGTGCCAGTGAATCGAAGTGCTGTCCTTGAGCCGATTACGCACCCGCAGCGTCACCGTGTCGCCTTCGCGCCAGCGCAACAGCGGACCGGGCAGGCTGCCATTGATGGTCAGCGCAGTGCGCGGGCTGCCGGTGAAGTTGACCGGGGTTTCGCCGATGAACAGCTCGAACTCGCTGCCGCTCAGCTCATTGATCTGCCCTGGCCCGCTCAGCGCCCAGACCGGCGCGCGCCACAGACCGAGGCCGCCGAGCAGGCCACTGGCGGCGAGGCCTTTGACGAAGGTGCGTCTTGAAGTGTTGGAAGGCATGCGCTGGAAGTCCCCGTTTGAAACATGACGGGGAGGCTAACCAGCGCTGGCTTTCAGTTGGCTGAGGGCGGGATTACAGTTTTGACAGTTTGACCGTTCCCGTTACAGGCCGAGCCCTTCCTGCACCACCTGCAACAGATTGTTCTCGGTCAGCGCAATCGCATCCAGCTCCTGTCCGGTTTCCACCGTTTGCAACCACCAATGGCTTTCATGATGTTCATCGACGGTGCGCAGCAGGGAGGTGTTGCGGTCCGGCAGGGTGATCTGTACGCGGCCGGCGCCGTCCTCGGTAAACCGGGCGATGGGATCAAAGGTCAGGGTTTGCTGGTTGGCTTCGATCACCAGTTGGTCGATCGCATAATCGTGGCTTTCGCCATCAGGTGAGCTTTCGCAAACGTGGGTCGGGTTGCGGCGGATTTTCAGGCCGACTTCGGTGACGGGCTGCAGCCAGGCCTCGATGCGGTGGTACAGGTCATAGACCTGCGCCGGCCAGCAATCGATCTCCAGCGCGGCATCCGCGTGGGTGTGCCGGGTTTGCTTGAGTTTGGCGGCGAGTTCGTCTGCTTTACTCATTTCGGATCCCTTGGTTTGATGTCTGCCTGTTAATCGTAGACCTTTCAACGGCGTACGGTCTTGCCTTGCGTCATGCGCTTGCAACACAAGCATGGCGAAATCAGCGCTGGCCAAGTCTGGTCAGCATCAAAAACCACGGACGCAGGCGTCCCAAGGAGCGGGTACATGAAAAAGCTGTTTACAATTCTGGCGCTGATCGCGCTGACGGCCGGTAGCATCGGTCTGAGTTCGGCGCGTCAGTCGAACGCCAGCAAGGTGCAAACGGAAGCAGTGGCGGGGCAGTTCGATTACTACCTGCTGACGCTGTCCTGGTCGCCGACCTTTTGCCTCACTCACAAAGATGACGTGCAATGTTCCGGCAAGGGTTATGGCTTCGTGCTGCACGGTTTGTGGCCGCAATACGCCAATGGCGGCTGGCCGGAATCCTGCCCACCCTTGACCACGCTGTCGGCGGCGGAAACCACCAAAGGTCTTACGCTGTTCCCGACCAAAAAACTGCTTGATCACGAATGGTCCAAGCACGGCACTTGCAGCGGTCTGGGCGCGATGGGCTATCTGGATGAGGCGGACAAAGCGGTGGGCGCGGTGAAGATCCCGCAAGAGCTGCAGCCGTTCAGTTCCTCTTATTATTTCGAAGCCCAGGAAATCGCCGACCTGTTCCGCAAGGCCAACCCGGGCATCCCGGCCAATGGCATCGCGGTGATCTGCAGCGGCCCGGAACTCTCGGAAGTGCGGGTGTGCATGGGCAAGGATCTGCAGTTCGGTGCTTGCGGCAAGGGCGTGAAGACCCAGTGCCGAGCGGGGGATATTCGGGTGCCGCCGTCGCGTTGATGTGAGTGGTTTGCACGAATGAAAAAGGCGCCTCGATCGGGCGCCTTTTTTTGCCTGGAGGTTTGAAGCAACCTGGAAATTCACGCATGCTTGCGCCCCCAATAGGATGACCCGCAACACGGCAAGGAGCTGTTCATGAGCGGAAAACCCGCCGCCCGCGTCACCGATCCGACCGCCTGCCCACTCCCGGGACATGGCACCAATCCGATTGCCAGTGGCTCGCCGAACGTGAATTTCGACGGATTGGTGAAAAGTGGCTTATCTCCTTTGGCCCTTCATTAAACGTCAATGTAGACACAAATTATGCAAATGCTTTGGGGTTGTTTACTGCCCGTATCGCCGGGGCAAGCCGGCAGGCGATATGCTTTTTGACTCAATCATGAAGGAGTTTCCATGATGTACAGGCTACTCCTTTGCGTTTTACTCGCTATTTGCTCTGGTTGTGCGAAGAACCACGTAAAGCCTCCCGCAAACCTGAGCTTCGAGTCTGTGGAAAGAGAAAAGTCGCTGCTATACGTCATCCGGTATCAGTCGGACGTTGATGTGTTGGATCTTTTTGATCGCGGAGAGCGAGTTGGGGTGATTTCGGGCATGCTTCATTGTGCATTGGCGGATGATCATGATTTCTCAGTAGGCAAAGCCATACAGTTTTCCGCCACCGGTTTGATACGCTCGGAAAAAAATGAAAACAACAAGGCCAAGTTTTCCTATCTCACTCGCGCATTCTTGAGTGAAACTTCAAGCAACCGGAGTTCTGAAAGAAATCTCTCGGTGGCAGAGCTGAATCAACTCCTCGCCAACAAACAACAAATCCCCTGCAAAGTCGTCGTCACCGCGTACGGCTATAAACCCTACTACTCAAACACCATGAACCTGCCGGTCGCGGATCTACTGCGGGAAATCAACAAACCCCGATAGCTGCCACTGGTGCCCTGCGCGAATGCCCTGCGCAGATACGCGAGGGCGATCACCTGCAAAACGACCTCTGAAAATAAATCGCGGCGCGGCGTTCATCCAAATCCCTCGCGCGCCGATACAACGGGGCGGGCGTGTGTTGGCGCGGCGGGTTTGCCGTGCGCATCCCGGTGGGCTACGCTCACAAAAAGTAAGGGTTTCGGGCTGCGGCCCCTGTCGTACCTGCCCAGGACACGTTTTTGCCAATCCCCATTCACGAACCGCATCAAACTCCCGGCACGCTTAAACGCCTGCCGTTGCGCAAGGCGGCAGCGCTGTTCATCGTTGCGGTGTGCCTGTGCCTGTCCGGCTTGCTTTATTTGCAGCTGGAGCAGACGCGGCGTCAGGATCTGGCGAACGCGCAGGTTGCCTCCACCAACTTGACCCGAGCCATGGCGCAGCAGGCCGAAGACACGTTTCTGGCTGCCGATCTGGTGCTCACCAGTCTCGCCGACTGGGTCGAGGACGATGGTTATGGCGCCGCGCAGCGACCACGCCTGCAAAAAACCTTTGCCCGCCGGGTGCAGCAACTGGAACAGTTGCACGGCATGTTCCTGTTCGACCGCGAGGGGCAGTGGGTGATTACCTCGTTCCCGGACCTGCCTCGTGGCAACGGCGTGGCCGACCGCGAGTACTTCAGGTTTCACCAACAGAATGTTTCTACCGTGGCGCACATCGGCCCGGCGATCCGCAGTCGGGAAAATGGTGAGTGGATCATTCCGATCTCGAAGCGCATCAATGACCGCGCCGGCAACTTTCAGGGCGTGCTGATGGCCGGGATCAAGATGGCGTACTTCGACCGCTTCTTCAAAAGCTTCAGCCTCGATGATAGCGGCATCATGTTTCTCGGCCTCAAGGACGGCACCTTGCTGGCGCGGCGGCCGTTTGACGAAAGCCTGATCGGCTCGTCGCTGGCGCGGGGCAAGATCTATCAGAAACTGCTGCCTGAAGCACCGGCCGGTACGGCGATGATCAGATCAGTGGTCGACGGCGTGGTGCGTTTATATGGCTACCGGCAGTTGGCGGCTTACCCGCTGGTGGTCGCGTCCGCCTCTTCGCGCGACACGATTCTCAAGGGTTGGTCCGAGCGGGCCTTTCAGTCCAGCGTGATTGTGGCGCTGGTGATTCTCGGCGTCGGCCTGTTCGGCTGGGTGTTCATTCATCAGGTGCGTGACGGTGAGCGTATCGAGAAAAACCTGCGCAAGGCACAGCGCGCACTGGAGCAGATTGCGACTCATGACAGCCTGACCGGGCTGGCGAACCGGCGGCTGTTCGAGCAATCGCTGGACATCGAATTCGCCCGCGGTGCACGGCAGTCGAGTCCGGTCGGCCTGATCATGCTCGATATCGATTTCTTCAAACGCTACAACGATGCCTACGGCCATGTGGCGGGGGATCATTGCCTGACCCAGGTGGCCCAGGTGCTGAAGAACAGTTGCCAGCGCAAGGCTGACTTGGCAGTACGGTACGGTGGCGAAGAGTTCGCGGTGCTGCTGCCGGACACTGACATCAACGGCACGCTGGCGATTGCCGGGCAGATCCGCCGCAGCGTGATGGACAAGCGCATCACCCACAGCGGTTCGCCGACCGGCTACCTCACGGTGAGCCTGGGTTGTTATGCGTTTGTGCCCAGCGGCAACGACAGCGTGGAAGAATTTATCCAGCGTGCCGACGCGGCGTTGTATCAGGCGAAAAACGCCGGGCGCAATCGTGCGGCGGTGTTGTCGCTGGAATCGGAGTTTGCCGAGTTGATGCGTTCGGATCGCTAAAGGCCCGCCCCTGATCTGTGGCGAGGAGCCAGGTTCCCGCGCCACAGATTGTTGGCGTTATGCCGGATCACCAGCGGTCACGCTTGTTCGTTCAGCTCCCGGTGCCACCGCCGGCACCGCCGGTTCCGCCGCCGGCCGAACCGGTGCCGCCACCCGCCCCCGAACCAGAACCCATGGTGCCACTGTTAGTGCCCGTACCCTTGCCGGCGCCATCGGTACTGTCGCCGTTTTTCGGTGCTCCGGGATTGGTGTTGGGGGGCATGTTGGTGCCACTTGTCGCACCGGATTGGGTGCCTGAGGAATCTGCCCCGTCATTGGCAGCAAAGGCGCCGAGCGACGCGGAGGTCAACAGCCCGGCGAGCAACAGCGAAGTCAGTTTGCGCGATGTCATGGTACGTCTCCAGAAAGGGTCGGTTACCTGACTTTGGTCTGACGGCCCTGAACGTTGGTGCCACCTGGCTGACGAGCGGTTGCGACCTGAGCTTTACTGAGCATGCGGCAGGTCGCGGCAATCAGGCCAGAGGTGAGCGCCTGTTGCGCGGCAGGCGGTTGATCCGATGCAACCAGCGGCGCCGCCACCGGGTCACAATTGTCATACCTTGTTCGCCGGAGCCTGGACGATGAAAAACCTGCGGATTGCCACCTTCAACGTCAACGGTTTGCGCGCGCGGTTACCGAACCTGCTGCAATGGCTCAAGCGCGAACAGCCGGACATCGCCTGCCTGCAGGAGCTCAAGTCGGTGGACAGTGCATTTCCGGCTGCCGAACTCGAAGCGGCGGGTTACGGCGCGATCTGGCACGGTCAGGCGTCATGGAACGGCGTGGCGATCCTCGCTCGCGATGCGCAGCCGCTGGAAAGCCGTCGTGGTCTGCCGGGCGATCCCGACGACAAGCACAGTCGTTATCTGGAGGCGGCGGTGCACGGCGTGCTGGTCGGCTGCCTGTACTTGCCCAACGGCAATCCGCAGCCGGGGCCGAAGTTCGATTACAAACTGGCCTGGTTCGAACGCCTGATCCGCTACGCCAAGGATCTGCAAAGCAGCGATCATCCGGTGGTGCTGGCCGGCGATTACAACGTGGTGCCCACCGACATGGACATCTATAACACCCGTTCCTGGCTCAAGGATGCGCTGCTGCAGCCCGAAAGCCGCGAGTGTTATCAACGGCTGCTCGATCAGGGCTGGACTGATTCGCTGCGTCATCTGTATCCCGAGGATCGCCTCTACACGTTCTGGGATTACTTCCGCCAGCATTGGCAAACCAACTCCGGTCTGCGCATTGACCATCTGCTGCTCAACCCGGCACTCAGCCCTTACCTGCACGAGGCCGGGGTCGACGCCTGGGTGCGCAACGAACCGCACGCCAGCGACCATGCACCGACCTGGATTCGTATCGGTTCGCGCAAGCGGCGGTAGCGCTGATTGGCGAAATCAATTGTCGGAGTCGGGGCCTGATCCCGTATACCTGTCGGCCAGCGGCACAGCGATCCGCGGCCACATGCAAAAGGACTGAGCAATGAGCGAGCCACGTCTGGCGAATCCGACGTTGTACCTGCAACGCCTGGGATTCGATGCCCCACCGGCACCGACCCTGGAAACCCTGCGGCAGCTGCAGTTACGCCACACCGGCGTCTTCCCCTTCGAGAACCTGTCGACGATCACGGGCGCGCCGGTGCTGATCGATCTGGCGTCGGTCGAACAGAAAGTTCTCCACGGAGGCCGGGGTGGTTACTGCTACGAACTGAACAATCTGTTTCTGGCGTTGTTGCAGGAATTGGGCTTCGAGGCCCGTGGCATCTCCGGCCGTGTGGTGCTGGCGCAACCCGAGGGCACCTGGACGGCGCGCACCCATCGCTTGAGCCTGGTGATCATCGACGGCGAGCGTTACATCACCGATGTCGGCTTTGGCGGCATGGTGCCGACTGCGCCGCTGTTGCTCGATACCGAGGCTGAACAGCCGACGCCGCACGAGTCCTATCGCATCGAGAAACAGGCCGACGGTTACATGCTGCGCGCCAATGTCGCAGGCGAGTGGCGCGCGATGTACCTGTTTGATCTGCAACGCCAGGAAGACATCGATTACACCCTCGGCAACTGGTACGTCTCGACCCATCCCGAGTCACCGTTCGCCAAACGGCTGATGGTTGCACGCACTGGCGATGGCTGGCGACGGACCCTGAACAACGGCAGCTTCGCGATTCATCACATGGGCGCCGACAGCGAGCGGCGCGAGGTGGCGGATGTCGATGAGTTGATCGAGGTGCTGGAGCTGGAGTTCGGCCTGAGCTTGCCTGACCAGCCGCATGTGCGTCAGTCGCTGGCGCGGATGCTCGTACCGGCCTGATCTCAAGGCTTTGCCTCCGGTTCCAGTACCCGGCGGATTTCACCGACCGCCGCCGACAGCTTTTTTTCCAGGCTCTTGAGGTCGGCGGCGGTGATGCCTTTCTTGAATTGCCCGGAGTGGGGCGGCTCGGCCTCCTGCGTTTTGCTGCCAGCCTCCAGCAGGGCATGGCGCAGGGTGTTGTTGATCACCGTCTGATAACCGAAGCCTTCGTTTTCCGCCACGTTGCGGGCGGCTTCGATGACCGCGTCATCGAGCATGATGGTGATGCGGGTCTTGCCCTTGGCGGGCGCCAAGGCACCGCGCTTGCCCTGCGAGAAATCGTATTCGTCTTTCATTGTTCAAGCCTCCAGAAAGTAAGCGCAACGCTCGCTCGGTGTGGCGACACGTGCAGAAATGATTCGTACGACGTTGGCTTCGCGATAACTGTACGCAACCACCAGCAAACGCCCTTTGCCATCAAGGCCGAGGGTGATCCAGCGCTGTTCGTCATGGTCGTTGTCCTCGATCTTCAGTGCGCGCTCGTCGTGAAAGACCGGCTCGGTCTCGGCAAGGCTGACGCCCCTGTGCTTGAGTTTGTTGGCTGCGTTCTTGCTTTTGTCGTACTGAATTTCGAATGACTTCATTATGCATACTTTATATGTATAAAAAAGGGCGCCAATGCACCGCTGGTCGCCATGAATAATTCAGCCTAGTGCGATAAGAACCGGGGGCAGGAGGGGATGTGTTGCCGGATTTGTGGGAGCTAGAGGTGGCGAGATAGAAGCTTGGGTGGCTACCTATCCATTATGTGACTGATAAGTTGTATACAACTCTATGGACATTTGTCCCGAGTATTGAATACAGTGTGCGCATAACAAAAACCAGGGAACCCCCCACATGAAAACGCCCCATGTTTCACACCAACGGCCCGAGGACGAAAATCTCGGGGTCGGCGCGAATATGGCTTACGGCCTGCAACATGTTCTGACCATGTACGGCGGTATCGTTGCGGTGCCACTGATCATTGGCCAAGCGGCCGGGCTGTCGCCGGCGGACATTGGTTTGTTGATTGCTGCTTCATTGTTTGCGGGGGGGCTGGCGACACTGCTGCAAACCCTGGGTCTACCGTTTTTTGGCTGTCAGTTGCCGCTGGTGCAGGGCGTGTCGTTCTCCGGTGTGGCGACCATGGTCGCGATCGTCAGCAGTGGCGGGGAGGGCGGCTTCCAGTCGGTGCTGGGCGCGGTGATTGCCGCGTCGTTGATCGGCTTGCTGATTACGCCGGTGTTCTCGCGAATCACCAAGTTTTTCCCTCCGCTGGTCACCGGCATCGTGATCACCACCATCGGTCTGACGCTGATGCCGGTGGCGGCGCGCTGGGCCATGGGTGGCAACAGCCATGCGCCGGACTTCGGCAGCATGCAGAACATCGGGCTGGCGGCGGTCACGCTGGTGCTGGTGTTGTTGCTGAGCAAGGTCGGCAGTTCGACCATCTCGCGTCTGTCGATTCTGTTGGCCATGGTGATCGGCACGGTGCTGGCGGTATTCCTCGGCATGGCGGACTTCTCCGGTGTCGCTCAAGGACCGATGTTCGGCTTCCCGACGCCGTTCCACTTCGGCATGCCGACTTTCCACTTCGCCGCGATCCTGTCGATGTGCATCGTGGTCATGGTGACGCTGGTGGAAACCTCGGCGGACATTCTGGCGGTCGGTGAGATCATCGGCACTAAAGTCGACTCCAAACGCCTGGGCAACGGCTTGCGGGCGGACATGCTGTCGAGCATGTTTGCGCCAATCTTCGGATCGTTCACCCAAAGCGCCTTCGCGCAGAACGTCGGGCTGGTGGCAGTGACCGGGATCAAGAGCCGTTACGTGGTGGCCACCGGCGGTATCTTCCTGGTGATCCTTGGCCTGCTGCCGTTCATGGGTCGGGTGATTGCCGCAGTGCCGACCTCAGTGCTGGGCGGTGCCGGTATCGTGCTGTTCGGTACGGTGGCGGCGAGCGGCATCCGTACGCTGTCGAAGGTCGATTACCGCAACAACGTCAACCTGATCATCGTCGCGACCTCGATCGGCTTCGGCATGATCCCGATTGCCGCGCCGAACTTCTACGATCATTTCCCGAGCTGGTTCGCGACCATTTTCCACTCGGGCATCAGCTCGTCAGCAATCATGGCGATTGTGCTGAACCTGACCTTTAACCACTTCACCGCCGGTAACTCGGACCAGCAGTCAGTGTTTGCCGCTGCGGAAGAGCGGACCCTGCGTTATCGCGACCTGGCGGCGTTGCGTGAGGGTGACTACTTCAGCGACGGCAAGCTGCACGATTGCGACGGCAAAGAAGTGCCGGTGGTCGAGCCTGATGACCACGATCATGGGCATGGTACGCCGAAGACCCAGATGAAGAGCAGCGAACACGTTTGATCGCTGATTGGGTGAAAAAGGCCGAACTGTAGTTCGGCCTTTTCGTTTGAAGATCAAAAGATCGCAGCCTTCGGCAGCTCCTACATGTGGAATGCGTTCCCCTGTAGGAGCTGCCGAAGGCTGCGATCTTTTGATTTTTTCGAGCGCCCACAAAAAAGCCCCTGAATCTTTCAATTCAGGGGCTTTGCTATTTGGCTCCACAACCTGGACTCGAACCAGGGACCCAATGATTAACAGTCATTTGCTCTACCAACTGAGCTATTGCGGAATTGGTGCG
Source organism: Pseudomonas sp. Y5-11 (assembly GCF_022368695.1). NCBI lineage: Bacteria > Pseudomonadati > Pseudomonadota > Gammaproteobacteria > Pseudomonadales > Pseudomonadaceae > Pseudomonas > Pseudomonas sp. Y5-11. The sequence goes on along the minus strand of NZ_CP058974.1, from coordinate 4,865,245 downwards.
TATGTTACTGATTCAAAAAGAGAAGTCAAGCAATGGATGTAAAATTTCAGGTGTAGGCAGGACGGACGGTGATTTGTCAGTGATTGGCGGTTACCAGAAAACCATCGGCGGTCTACCATGGGGCCCCGGAAGTGGTCACACGCGCTGCCGGCCATTCGCCGAAAAGGTACGCGCCATGAAGCCTGCAATCCGCAACAACGAGGTGCTCGCATGAGCATCGCGCAAATCAGTCTGCCCAAGGGCGTTGGCCCCCACGCCGAGAAACTCTTCGACGCAATCACTCAGGCCGGCACGGCTGAGGAACTCAATCGCGCTGGCGGCAAAGCCGAAGGTTTCGTGCTCGGCCTGGAAAGCACCAAGGCGATCAAAAGCCAGATCGCCGAATCGCTGTACGTCGTGTATGACGATGCCGCGAGTCAGCGCGCGAGCGAACTGGCTTAACTGCCGAAGGTAATCGTTCCGAGCAGTAATTTGGCGTACGCCGCGGTGGCCGCCAGTTGCACCAGCCACAGGGCGAGACCGCCGAGAAACACCCCGGCGGCGACTTGCAGCACCAGGCTTTTTTCGCGTCTGGCCGGGGCGCGGGGGATGAAGTCATCCAGGTCGTCACGGTCGGCGCGCAGGTTGTCGTTTTTCATTTGGGTTCTCACAGAATTCCTGGATGTATATGAAACCTGTGGGAGCGAGCCTGCTCGCGAATGCTGTCAGCCACCAACAATGGCGACTGACCCACCGCATTCGCGAGCAGGCTCGCTCCCACAATTCAGATTTGTATGCAGTTTAGAGGGAATGTTGCATTCCTTCGGACAAATAAAAAACGGGAAGCCCAAGGCTTCCCGTTTTTCATTGCCAGGCGAATCAGATGACCTGCACGATCGCATCCGTTACCGCTTTGATGTTGCTCTGGTTCAGTGCCGCGACGCAGATGCGGCCGGTGTCCAGGGCGTAGATGCCGAACTCGTTACGCAGGCGATGCACCTGTTCGGTGGTCAGGCCGGAGTAAGAGAACATGCCGCGCTGACGGCCGACGAAGCTGAAGTCACGCTGCGGGGCTTTCTCGGCCAGCAGGGCGACCATCTGCTCGCGCATGCCGCGAATGCGCAGACGCATTTCTGCCAGTTCGGCTTCCCACTGGGCGCGCAGTTCCGGGCTGTTCAACACGGCGGCGACAACGCTGGCACCGTGAGTCGGCGGATTGGAGTAGTTGGTGCGGATCACGCGCTTGACCTGCGACAGCACGCGCGCGCTTTCTTCTTTCGATTCGCTGACGATCGACAGGGCGCCCACGCGCTCGCCGTACAGCGAGAACGACTTGGAGAACGAGCTCGAAACGAAGAAAGTCAGGCCCGATTCAGCGAACAGACGCACCGCTGCGGCGTCTTCGTCGATGCCGTCGCCGAAACCCTGGTAAGCCATGTCGAGGAACGGCACGTGACCTTTGGCCTTGACCACGTCCAGCACGTTCTTCCAGTCGGCCGGGGTCAGGTCGACGCCGGTCGGGTTGTGGCAGCAGGCGTGCAGCACAACGATCGAGCCGTTCGGCAGGGCGTTGAGGTCGTCGAGCATGCCGGTACGGTTCACGTCGTGAGTGGCGGCGTCGTAGTAACGGTAGTTCTGCACAGGGAAGCCAGCGGTTTCGAACAGCGCACGGTGGTTTTCCCAGCTCGGGTCGCTGATCGCCACGACGGCGTTCGGCAGCAGTTGCTTGAGGAAGTCGGCACCGATTTTCAGCGCGCCGGTACCGCCGACAGCCTGAGTGGTGACGATGCGACCGGCAGCGATCAGCGGCGAGTCGTTACCGAACAGCAGCTTTTGCACGGCCTGGTCGTAGGCGGCAATGCCGTCGATCGGCAGGTAGCCACGGGAGGCGTGCTGAGCAGCGCGAATGGTTTCGGCTTCGATCACCGCGCGCAGCAGGGGAATTCGCCCCTCTTCGTTGCAGTAAACACCTACACCCAGGTTGACCTTGGTGGTCCGGGTATCGGCGTTGAATGCTTCGTTGAGGCCCAGGATTGGATCGCGGGGTGCCATTTCGACAGCGGAGAACAGGCTCATTATTACGGCGGCTCTGAATGGAGAGTGGAGGGACGTGTCGCGCTCCAGCCGAATGCACTAGAGCGGTGCACAAACGGGGAGCTAGTATAGAGGCCATTACTGAGCAATGGCGACAGGCGATTCAGCTTTTCCGGCAAGTTTTTCCGATTATTTCTTGACCGTTAGTCGATTGACTCTGTCAGAGACTTTACCGGATGTAGGACGTTTGCCTTGAAAGGCGAGGCAATCGACTCCACATTGAGCACAATCTTCGTTTTTCCTTGGGCGACAACGGTCGTTTGCGGTCATCCCCGCGGCTCGGCTGTTTTCTGCGCGAGCCGCGATCCCAGAGGTGTGTATGTCCGAATTCCAGCTAGTCACCCGCTTCGAGCCTGCCGGCGATCAGCCAGAAGCGATCCGCCAATTGGTCGAGGGCATCGAAGCCGGGCTGGCGCACCAGACGCTGCTCGGTGTGACCGGCTCGGGGAAGACCTTCAGCATCGCCAATGTCATCTCGCAGGTACAGCGCCCGACGCTGGTGCTGGCGCCGAACAAGACCCTCGCCGCGCAACTGTATGGCGAGTTCAAGGCGTTCTTCCCGAACAACGCCGTCGAATACTTCGTTTCCTATTACGACTACTACCAGCCCGAAGCCTATGTGCCGTCGTCCGACACCTTCATCGAGAAGGACGCGTCGATCAACGACCACATCGAGCAGATGCGTCTGTCCGCGACCAAAGCGTTGCTCGAGCGCAAGGACGCGATCATCGTCACCACGGTGTCTTGCATCTACGGTCTGGGCAGTCCGGAAACCTATTTGAAGATGGTGCTGCACGTCGATCGCGGCGACAAACTCGATCAGCGCGCTTTGCTGCGGCGTCTGGCCGACCTGCAATACACCCGCAACGACATGGATTTTGCCCGGGCGACGTTCCGCGTGCGCGGCGACGTGATCGACATTTACCCGGCCGAATCCGATCTGGAAGCGATCCGCATCGAGCTGTTCGATGACGAGGTCGAGAGCATTTCCGCGTTCGACCCGCTGACCGGCGAAGTCATCCGCAAGATGCCGCGCTTCACCTTCTATCCGAAGAGTCACTACGTGACGCCGCGCGAGACCCTGCTCGACGCCATCGAGGGGATCAAAGTCGAGTTGCAGGAGCGTCTCGAGTACCTGCGCAGCAGCAACAAACTCGTTGAGGCCCAGCGCCTGGAGCAGCGCACCCGATTCGACCTGGAAATGATCCTCGAACTGGGTTACTGCAACGGCATCGAAAACTACTCGCGCTACCTGTCCGGGCGTCCTGCTGGTGCCGCGCCGCCAACGCTTTATGACTATTTGCCGGCCGACGCCTTGCTGGTGATCGACGAATCCCACGTCAGCGTGCCGCAAGTCGGCGCGATGTATAAGGGCGACCGTTCGCGTAAAGAAACCCTGGTGGAATATGGCTTCCGCTTGCCGTCGGCACTGGACAACCGGCCGATGCGTTTTGACGAGTGGGAAGGGGTCAGCCCGCAGACGATTTTTGTCTCGGCGACGCCGGGCAATTACGAGGCCGAGCATGCCGGGCGCGTGGTCGAGCAAGTGGTGCGTCCGACCGGCCTGGTTGACCCGCAGGTTGAAGTGCGCCCGGCGCTGACCCAGGTTGACGACTTGCTCTCGGAAATCACCAAGCGCGTGGCGGTCGAGGAGCGAGTGCTGGTCACCACGCTGACCAAGCGCATGGCCGAAGACCTCACCGATTACCTCGCCGACCACGGCGTGCGCGTGCGCTATCTGCACTCGGATATCGACACCGTCGAGCGGGTCGAGATCATCCGCGATCTGCGCTTGGGCACCTTCGATGTGCTGGTGGGGATCAACCTGCTGCGTGAAGGTCTGGACATGCCGGAAGTGTCGCTGGTAGCGATTCTGGACGCCGACAAGGAAGGCTTCCTGCGTTCCGAACGCTCACTGATCCAGACCATTGGTCGGGCTGCGCGCAACCTCAATGGCCGGGCGATTCTCTACGCCGACCGCATCACCGGTTCGATGGAGCGGGCGATTGGCGAGACCGAGCGTCGTCGCGACAAGCAGATTGCCTTCAACCTCGCCAACGGCATCACGCCCAAAGGGGTGTTCAAGGACGTCGCCGACATCATGGAAGGCGCCACCGTGCCCGGCTCTCGCAGCAAGAAGCGCAAGGGCATGGCCAAGGCTGCCGAAGAAAGCGCCAAGTACGAAGCCGAACTGCGCTCGCCGAGCGAAATCACCAAGCGTATTCGCGCGCTGGAAGAGAAGATGTACCAGCTGGCGCGGGATCTGGAATTTGAGGCAGCGGCGCAGATGCGCGATGAGATTGCCAAGTTGCGCGAGCGGCTTTTGGCGGTTTGAAGCCTGATGCTAAACCTGTAGGAGCTGCCGGAGGCTGCGATCTTTTGATCTTGTTTTTTACAATCAAAAGCAAAAGATCGCAGCCTTCGGCAGCTCCTACAGGGTTGTGTTCAGTTTAATGCGCTTCCCCAGCCTTCAGCCCCTCTGGCAATTTTTTGGTCAACAAAATCGCCAACATGCTGATCCCCAGCGCTATCCCGACAAAGTGAAACGCGTCGTTGTAGGCCATGATCAGCGCCTGCTGATGGACGATCTCGCTCAACTTGCCCAACGCCGCCGTGTCATTGCCAAAGCGGTCGGTCATCGACGCCAGCCGCTCAGCCACTTGCGGATTGGTCGGCACCACCGCCTCGCGCAAATAATCGAAGTAAGTCTTGGTCCGTGCATCCAGCAGCGTGGCGAGCAGGGCAATGCCGATTGCACCGCCGAGGTTGCGCAGGATGTTGAACAGGCTCGATGCCGATCCCGCGTCCTGCGGCAGGATGTAAGCGGTGGCGATCAGCGAAATGGTCACCATGATCAGCGGCTGGCCCAGCGCCCGGATGATCTGGATCTGATTGAACTGCGGCCCGGCGAAATCCGGGTTGAGCACTCCCGACGAAAAACTCGCCAGCCCGAACAGTCCGAAGCCCAGGGTGCACAGCCACTTCGGTGAAACGAACTTCATCAGTTTCGGCACCAGCGGAATCAGGAACAGCTGCGGCACGCCCATCCACATGATCACTTCGCCGATTTGCAGGGCGTTGTAGTTTTGGATCTGCGCCAGGTACAGCGGCAGCAGATAAATCGAGCCATACAAGCCGACACCCATGCCCAGGCTGGAAATGCTCGACAGGCCGAAGTTGCGATTGCGCAGGATGCCGAGGTTGATCAGCGGGTTGGGTTTGGAGACCTGCACGATGACGAAGGTGATCAGGCTGAGGAGGGCGATGCTGCCGAGGGTCACGATCAGGTTCGATTCGAGCCAGTCCTTGCGGTGGCCCTCTTCAAGAAACACCTGCAGGCAACCGAGGCCGACACCGAGGGTGAGAATCCCGGTGTAGTCGGTGCTTTTCAGCAGTTCCCAGTGCGCTTCTTTCTTCTCCAGCCCGTACATCAGCCCGGCGATCATGATCAGCCCCGGCGGAATGTTGATGTAAAAGATGTATTCCCAGCCCCAGTTTTCCGTGAGCCAGCCGCCGAGGGTCGGGCCGATGGACGGAGCAAAGGTCGCGGTCATGGCGAACATTGCCATGCCTTTGGCGCGATGGTGTTCGGGGAGTTTGATCAGGGTCAGGGTGAACGCCAGCGGGATCAGCGCGCCGCCGGTGAAACCCTGCATGGCGCGAAAGACAATCATGCTTTCGAGGCTCCAGGCCATCGAGCACAGCAGCGATGACACCAGAAACCCCAGAGACACCCACACCGCCAAGCGTCGTGCCGAGAGCAACTGCACCAGCCACGCGGTCAGCGGAATCATGATGATTTCCGCTACCAGATAGGAGGTGGAAATCCACGAGCCTTCTTCCAGTGTCGCCGACAGCGCGCCCTGAATGTCCTTGAGCGAAGAGTTGGTGATCTGAATGTCGAGCACTGCCATGAAGGCGCCAAGCATCACGCTCATCACCGCGATCCAGTCCCGCCGGGTCGGTTCGCCGGCCGGGCGGATCAGTTGATCACCGGCCATTGTCTGGGGCGTCTTTGATGTTCACGGTGGCGGTGACCGACATGCCCGGACGGATCTTGCCATGCAACGGATTGTCAGCCTTGAACGTCAATTTCACCGGAATCCGCTGCACGACTTTGGTGAAGTTGCCGGTGGCGTTGTCCGGCGGCAACAGGCTGAACTGCGCACCCGAGGCGGCGAACAGACTGTCGACACGCGCCTCGATCGGCGTGTCGCTGTAGGCGTCGAAAGTCAGTTCGGCTTTTTGGCCGGGGACCATGTGGCCGATCTGGGTTTCCTTGAAGTTGGCCTGCACCCAGATGTCTTCGTCCGGGACGATCGACAGCAGGTACGCGCCGGCCTGCACCACTTGGCCGTTGCGCGCGGCACGCTGGCCGACCATGCCGCTGATCGGCGCGTGGATGTCGCTGCGGGTCAGGTTGAGTTCGGCTTGCGCCAGATCGGCACGGGCGTTGGCGATCTGCGCGTCGAGGCGTTTGATCTCGGCGGTCAGTGCGTTGACCTGCTGGCGCTGACTCTGCGCATCGGCCTGAGCCTTGGCCACTTGCGAGCGGGCGATATGGTTGTCGGCGGAGAGGGTGGTGACCCGTTCCTCGGACACAAAACCAGGCTTGCGCAGGGCTTCAGCGCGAGACAGATCTATCTGCGAACGACCCAGCGATGCCTGGGAGGCGGCCACTTGCGCGTCGCTGGCGGCGATCAGGCTCGATTGCTGAGTCAGTTTGCTTTGCGCCTGCAGGCGCTCGGCTACGCGGGTGGCGAGGGCGGCGCTGGCGCGATCCACGGCCAGGCGGAAATCATTGGGTTCGAGGCGTACCAGCAATTGGCCTTTTTCCACGTGCTGGTTGTCCTGCACCAGCACTTCGTCGATGCGCGCGCTCAACTGGCTGGAGACGCGGGTGATCTCGCCCTGGACATAGGCATTGTCGGTGCTTTCATAAAAGCGTCCCTTGAAAAACCAATGGGCGAAGAAGCCCCCGGCAATCAACAGAACCAGCAGCAGGAAAACGAACAGGCGACGCTTGAGTTGGGCAGGCATGGGCAAACTGTAGTCGAGGAATTGTAAGGAAAGTTATCAGGGGGAGAATCTGGCACGAAGCCGATAAACGGTAAATGCTGTCGACCGATATTCGGCCATTCGCCACGCTCTATGGGCGTTCCAGCCGCAAACTTGGCTTAAATGCCCTGCCCGCTGGAGCGGGGCGGGTGTCGCCTGTTACCATTCGCCGCTTGATTGTTTTGCTTTTCATTCTTTTCGAGACATGCCATGACCACCGTCCGCACTCGCATCGCGCCATCGCCTACCGGGGACCCCCACGTAGGTACCGCTTACATCGCATTGTTCAACTACTGCTTTGCCAAGCAGCATGGCGGTGAGTTCATCCTGCGCATCGAAGACACCGACCAGTTGCGTTCGACCCGCGAGTCCGAGCAGCAGATTTTCGACGCCCTGCGCTGGCTGGGGATCGACTGGAGCGAAGGCCCGGATGTCGGCGGCCCGCACGGCCCGTACCGGCAGAGCGAGCGTGGCGATATCTATCAGAAGTATTGCCAGCAACTGGTGGACATGGGCCACGCGTTCCCATGCTTCTGCACCGCTGAAGAACTGGACCAGATGCGCGCCGAACAAATGGCGCGCGGCGAAACCCCGCGTTACGACGGCCGCGCGCTGCTGTTGTCCAAGGAAGAAGTCGCGGCGCGTCTGGCCGCTGGCGAGCCGCACGTGATCCGCATGAAAGTGCCGACCGAAGGCGTTTGCGTAGTGCCGGACATGCTGCGTGGTGATGTCGAGATCCCGTGGGATCGCATGGACATGCAAGTGCTGATGAAGACCGACGGCCTGCCGACGTACTTCCTCGCCAACGTGGTCGACGACCACCTGATGGGCATCACCCATGTGCTGCGTGGCGAAGAATGGCTGCCGTCGGCGCCGAAACTGATCCTGCTCTACGAGTACTTCGGCTGGGAACAGCCGGAGCTGTGCTACATGCCGCTGCTGCGTAACCCGGACAAGAGCAAGCTGTCCAAGCGCAAGAACCCGACTTCGGTGACGTTCTATGAGCGCATGGGCTTCATGCCCGAAGCGATGCTCAACTACCTCGGTCGCATGGGCTGGTCGATGCCGGACGAGCGCGAGAAGTTCTCGCTGCAGGAAATGGTCGACAACTTCGACCTCAAGCGTGTGTCCCTCGGCGGGCCGATTTTCGACATTGAGAAGCTGTCGTGGCTCAACGGCCAGTGGTTGCGTGACCTGCCGGTGGAGGAATTCGCCGCGCGTGTGCAGAAGTGGGCGTTCAATTCCGAATACATGATGAAGATCGCGCCGCACGTCCAGGGCCGCGTGGAAACCTTCAGCCAGGTTGCACCGTTGGCCGGGTTCTTCTTTGCCGGTGGTGTCAATCCGGATGCCAAGCTGTTCGAGTCGAAAAAGCTCTCGGGCGATCAGGTGCGTCAGTTGATGCAATTGATCCTGTGGAAGCTGGAAAGCCTGCGTCAGTGGGAGAAGGACAGCATCACCGCGACGATTCAGGCGGTGGTCGAATCCCTTGAGCTGAAGCTGCGTGACGCGATGCCGCTGATGTTTGCCGCGATCACCGGGCAGGCCAGTTCGGTGTCGGTACTCGATGCGATGGAAATCCTCGGCCCGGACCTGACCCGTTTCCGTCTGCGCCAGGCGATTGACCTGCTGGGCGGCGTGTCGAAGAAAGAAAACAAAGAGTGGGAAAAGCTGCTGGGCGCCATAGCCTAAGCACTTGTGATTCCCTGTAGGAGCTGCCGAAGGCTGCGATCTTTTGCTCTTGCTTCTAAAGACCAACGGCAAAAGATTGCAGCCTGCGCCAGCCCCTGCAGGTCGGCGGTGTGCGTAAACCTCCCGGATTTTCGGGGGGAAGGCGGTAAGTGATTGTTATGCCGACAAAAAACTTTGAATTTTTTCAAAAATAAGTTTGACAGGCTTTCGATACGCCCTTAAGATTCGCCCCGTCCTCAGCGATGACATCAACGATGAGGGGCTATAGCTCAGCTGGGAGAGCGCTTGCATGGCATGCAAGAGGTCGACGGTTCGATCCCGTCTAGCTCCACCAATTTACACTTTGAAGCCTGGCCACACCGGCTTCGAAGCGATCAACACTCAGCGTTGATCAGTTGTATGGAAGGGTTTGCGTCCCCTTCGTCTAGTGGCCTAGGACACCGCCCTTTCACGGCGGTAACAGGGGTTCGAGTCCCCTAGGGGACGCCAGTTTTACAGAAGCGATGTTGCAAGATGTCGCTCCGCCGCGAGGCGAAAAATCCGGGGCTATAGCTCAGCTGGGAGAGCGCCTGCATGGCATGCAGGAGGTCAGCGGTTCGATCCCGCTTAGCTCCACCAATTTTACAGTTCAAGGTCTGGCCACACCGGCCTTGAATCAGATCAGATCTCAGCACTGATCAGCTGTATAGAAGGGTTTGTGTCCCCTTCGTCTAGTGGCCTAGGACACCGCCCTTTCACGGCGGTAACAGGGGTTCGAGTCCCCTAGGGGACGCCACGATTACCCGCTCTGCGGGATTTATAAGGGTCATTCAATTATTGAATGGCCCTTTTGTTTGTCTGGCGTTTGGCCAACTCTCCATTTTCCTTACACTGTGCTTCAGACCAGCGGTCATATCCTCGACTTGCGGAATATTATTATGCGAATAATATTCTAGGCGTAATATTCGGAGGCAACGATGAACGATAAAAAAGCTCAAACCCGCGAACGCATCCTCAAGGCTGCCAGTGCTGCGCTGATGCAGCGGGGTCCGGCGGATCCCAGCGTAGGCGAAGTGATGGGCGCCGCCGGCCTGACTGTTGGTGGTTTCTACGCGCACTTCGAAAGCAAGGACGCAATGATGCTCGAAGCGTTCAAGCAACTGCTCAGCCGTCGACGCGACCTGATTGCCGACATGGACTCCGAGCTGACCGGCGAAGAGCGTCGCGCCCTGGTTGCTGCGTTCTATCTGTCGCGCAAGCATCGGGATTCCAGCGATGCTGCGTGCCCGATACCGGCTTCGATTGGCGAACTGGGGCGTCTGCCGGAATCCTTCCGCATCGCACTGAACGAACACCTGGAACTGATGATTGCGCAGTTGGCGTCCAGCCCCGAGGACACCGACAAAGCATTGGCCGATGTGGCGTTGATGGTGGGTGGTCTGGCGCTGGCACGCGCGCTGGGCCCGGGCGATTTATCCGATCGATTGCTGCGCGCTGCCAAGTCGGCGGTGCGTTGACCTGAAGGCAATACGCCTGAGGAGAGAGCGATGAACACGTTGAAGTGGGTTCGTGGCGTTAATGGCACCTTGGGCTGGATTGCACCAAAGCGGGTAGCGAGCAAAATGCGCGTAGCGTTCATGACGCCGCGCACGTTGCCGCTGCGCGATTGGGAGCTGCCGCTGCTGGCGAGCTCCGAACGCATCACTTTGCGCTTTGGCCTGTCGGCGCTGCGCTGGGGCCAAGGCCCGGCGGTGCTGCTGATGCACGGCTGGGAAGGGCGACCCACGCAGTTTGCGGCGTTGATCACAGCGCTGGTCGAGGCCGGTTACACCGTCGTTGCCCTTGATGGTCCGGCTCATGGTCGTTCGCCGGGGCGTGAAGCCAACGTCGTACTGTTCGCCCGCGCCATGCTCGAAGCAGCCGCCGAACTGCCACCGCTGCAAGCCGTCATCGGCCACTCCATGGGCGGCGCCAGTGCCATGCTCGCGGTCCAATTGGGGTTGCGTACCGAAACCCTGGTCAGCATCGCGGCGCCCGCACGGATCCTGGGAGTGCTGCGTGGTTTCGCCCGTTACGTCGGCATGCCGCCGCGGGCACGATCCGCCTTCATCCGTCAGGTCGAGCAGGACGTCGGCATGCGCGCCGCCACCCTCGATGTCGCGCACTATCAATTGGATATGCCGGGCCTGATCGTGCATGCCGAGGATGACAATTTCGTCCCGGTCAAGGAATCGCAATTGATCCACGAGTCCTGGTTCGACAGTCGCCTGTTGCGCCTGGAAAGCGGCGGTCACCAGCGCGTACTGGCCGACCCTCGGGTGGTTGATGGCGTGTTATCACTGTTGGCGGGGCGCAGCCTTCAAGCGCGGCAATCGGCCTGACATCCGTTACACTGCCCCGGTTGAATAATCTGACCGGGAGTGGGGCATGGGCTGGGATCGGGCAACGCCGTTCACCATTGATCTGCAAGTAGGCGCCGAGGACATCGACGGGTTGGGCCACGCCAACAATGCGGTGTACGTGACCTGGCTCGAACGCTGCGCCTGGCGTCACTCGCAGCGTCTGGGGCTGGATCTGGTCGAGTACCGGCGCCTGGATCGGGCGATGGCCGTGGTGCGGCACGAAATCGATTACCTGGCGGCGGCCTACGAAGGCGACGAGCTGCAACTGGCAACCTGGATCGTCGATTGGGATCAGCGCCTGAAAATGACCCGGCACTTCCAGCTGATCCGCCCCAGCGACAACGCCACCCTGTTGCGCGCCCAGACCACCTTCGTCTGCATCGAACTGTCCACCGGCAAGCCCAAGCGCATGCCGGCAGAGTTCATCGAGGGTTACGGCCCGGCGATCCAGTCCCCAGCCTGACCCAATCCCTGTAGGCGCTGCCGAAGGCTGCGATCTTTTGATTGTGATCCTTAAAAATCAAAGTCAAAAGATCGCAGCCTGCGGCAGCTCCTACAGGTGGTCGTGGGTTTAACCGGCTTAATCCAGTAAACTGCCGCACGTTTTTTCTTCCTGAGTAGTGTTTTCCCCATGCAAATTGCCCTGGCGCCCATGGAGGGGTTGGTCGACGACATCCTGCGCGACGTGCTGACCCGCGTTGGCGGCATCGACTGGTGCGTGACCGAATTCATTCGGGTCAACGATCAGTTACTCACCCCGGCCTATTTCCACAAGTTCGGCCCGGAGCTGCTCAACGGCGCCCGCACCCGTTCCGGCGTGCCGCTGCGCGTGCAATTGTTGGGTTCCGATCCGGTGTGCCTGGCGGAAAACGCGGCGCTGGCCTGCGAGCTCGGCTCGCAAGTGATCGACCTGAACTTCGGCTGTCCGGCCAAGACCGTCAACAAGTCGCGGGGCGGGGCGGTGCTGCTCAAGGAGCCGGAACTGCTCAACAGCATTGTCGAGCACGTGCGTCGCGCCGTGCCGGCGCACATCCCCGTCACCGCGAAGATGCGCCTGGGTTTCGACAGCCCGGATGGCTCGCTGGTCTGCGCCACCGCGCTGGCCGAGGGCGGCGCCGAACACATCGTGGTTCACGCCCGCACCAAGGTCGATGGCTACAAGCCGCCGGCGCATTGGGAGTGGATTCCGCGGGTGCAGGACGTGGTCAAGGTGCCGGTGTTCGCCAACGGTGATATCTGGAGCATCGAGGACTGGCGCCGCTGCCGCGAGATCAGCGGCGTCGAAGACATCATGCTCGGACGCGGTCTGGTATCGCGCCCGGATCTGGCCAGGCAGATCGCCGCCGCGCGCGCTGGTGAAGACGTGGTCGAGATGAGCTGGGCCGAGCTGCTGCCGCTGATTCAGGACTTCTGGCTGCAAGCCAAGGCGCAGATGACCGCACGCCAATCGCCGGGTCGCTTGAAGCAGTGGCTGGCGATGCTGACGCGCAATTATCCCGAGGCTACCGAGCTGTTTACCGTGCTGCGTCGCGAGACAGAACCGGACCAGGTCTCGCGTTTACTGGGTTTGCCGGTCGCCGAAGCGGCCTGAAAAAAATCTTCAAATACTCTCTTGAAATCATTATGGCGGTCCCTATCTAAGGGTTACGCGATGCCGAATTCGGGTCGCGGAGACACAAAAACTTGCTGATTGTTTTCAGGAGATTTGAACCATGAGTACTGCATTTTCCCTGGCACCACTGTTCCGTTCTTCGGTGGGTTTCGACCGTTTCAACGACCTGTTCGAAACCGCGCTGCGCAACGAGCCAGGCAGCACCTACCCACCCTACAACGTGGAAAAACACGGTGACGATCAATACCGCATCGTCGTGGCGGCCGCCGGTTTCCAGGAAGAAGACCTGGAGCTGCAAGTCGAGAAGGGTGTGCTGACCATCAGTGGCGGCAAGCGTGATGTCAACGAAGGCGTGACCTTCCTGCATCAAGGCATTGCCCAGCGGGCTTTCAAGCTGTCCTTCCGCCTGGCTGATCACATCGAGATCAAGGCCGCCGATCTGAGCAACGGTCTGCTGAGTATCGACCTGTTGCGGGTGATCCCGGAAGAAGCGAAAGCCAAGCGCATCCCGATCAACGGAGCGCAAAAGCCGGTTCTGCAATAAGACCGAGCAATAAAAAAGGGCGCCACTGGCGCCCTTTTTTTGTGCCCGTCATTCGAGCATCTTTTTCAACGCTTCCAGTGCCACCGGCCGACTGTGCAGGTAGCCCTGATACAAATGGCAGCCGAGCCCTTGCAGGAACGCCAGTTGCTCCGGCGTCTCCACGCCTTCGGCAATCACCTCCAGTTCCAGGCTGCGGGCCATGGCGACGATGGCGCGGATGATCTCGGCGTCGTTGGGGTCGGTGGTTGCGTCGCGGATGAACGACTGGTCGATTTTCAGAGTATCGACCGGCAGGCGTTTGAGGTAAGTCAGCGATGAATAGCCGGTGCCGAAATCGTCCATGGCGAAGCTCACACCGAGCTTTTTCAGGCGACGCATTTTGCTGATGGTGTCTTCCAGGTTCTGGATGACGATGCCTTCGGTGATCTCCAGTTTCAGCAGCGAGCAGGGCAGGCCGTGGCTGCTCATGCTGTGTTCGATACGTTCGACGAAGTCGTTCTGGCGGAACTGCCGTGGGCTGATGTTCACGCACAGGCTGAAGTTGAGCGGGTCGACCAGTTTCAGCGCGATCAATTGTTTGAACGCCTCGCAGGCTTCATCGAGAATCCAGGTGCCGACTTCCAGAATCAGACCGCTATCTTCCAGTACCTTGATGAATTCGGTGGGCGATTGCGCGCCGAGTTCCGGGTGGTTCCAGCGCACCAGCGCTTCGGCACCGATGATGCGGTTGTCCTGCGCGTCGACCTGCGGCTGGTAATGCACGTTGAACTCGCCGCGCGACAACGCCAGGCGCAGATCGGTCTCCATGCGCAACCGCTCGCTGGCCGCTTTCTGCATGGTGTTGTGGTACATCTGCGTGGTGTTGCGCCCGGAGTCCTTGGCCCGGTACAGGGCGATGTCGGCGCGCTTGAGCAGGTCGGTCGGGGTCGAGCCGTGGTCGGGAATCAGCGCCACGCCGATACTCGGTGTCACTTGCAGGCGCTGGCCGTCGAGGAACATCGGCTCCGACAGCAGCTCGCGAATGGTGTCGGCCAGCTCGCGCACTTGCGCGCTGACCTCGTTGCGCGTGCCTTCGAGGCCGCTGAGCAGTACCACGAACTCATCGCCGCCGAGACGCGCCACCGTGTCCTCCATGCGCACGCTGGCTTCGAGCCGTGCGGTGATGATTTTCAGCACCGTATCGCCGACCGGATGGCCCAGCGAGTCGTTGATGTGCTTGAAGTGGTCAAGGTCGAGGAACAGCAGCGCACCGCGCAGGTTGTGGCGCTTGAGCAGGGCGATCTGCTGGCTCAGGCGATCCATCAGCAAGGCGCGGTTGGGCAGGTTGGTCAGCGGGTCGTGATAGGCCAGGTGGCGGATCTGCGCCTCGGCATTTTTCAGCAGGCTGACGTCGCGCGCGGTCAGCAGCAGGCACGCGGTTTCGTTGAGGGTGATCGGTTCGATCGACACCTCCACCGTCAGCAACTCGCCGCGCTTGTTGCGTCCGAGCATTTCCTGATGATGCACGCGGCCCTTGATCTGCAGTTCGGCGAGCAGCGCCGAGCGTTGTTTCTCTTCGGCCCAGATGCCGATCTGATACACGGTCTTGCCCACCACCTCGTCGGCGCGATAGCCGGTCAGGCGGCAGAAGCCGTCGTTGACCTCCAGATAGCGCCCGGTGTCGCGCTCGGTGATGGTGATCGCGTCGGGGCTGGAGTGGAACGCCTTGGCAAATTTCTCTTCGCTGGCCTTGAGTGCGGCCTCGGAGCGTTGCTGTTGAGTGATGTCGCGCAGGGTGGTGACGATGCATGGCTGATTGCCAACGCTGATCTGCCGACTGGAAATCACACACGTCAGCGACTGGCCGTCCTTGTGCTGGACGATGATCGCGACATTGCTCAGGCCCTGTTCGCGGATGACGCGTTCGATGCGTTGCAGGCTCTTTGCCGAGGCGTCCCACAGGCCGATGTCCTCGGCGGTGCGCCCGATCACGTCGGCGGCGCTCCAGCCGAAGGTCTGGGTGAAGCTGTTGTTGATTTCGATGAACTCGCCGCTGTCCTGGCGGGTGACGCAGATCGGGTCCGGACTGACCTGAAACAGCGTGGCGAATTTTTCTTCCGAGGCGACCAGACGTTGCTCGCGCTCGACCTGATCGGTGATGTCCAGCAAGGTTCCGGCCATGCGCAGCGGCGCGCCGTTTTCGTCGCGATAGAGGCGGGCGCGGCTTTCCAGATAACGTGAGCTGCCGTCGGGCAGTTGCACGCGATAAGTCAGCTGATAGTTGCCAGCCGGGCCTTCGCGCAGGCTGCGGTAGGCGTCGCGCATGCTGTCGCGCTCTTCGCCGGGCACGCCTTCGAAAAACTCTTCAAATGACTCGTGAAACGGGATCGGTTCCAACCCGTGCAACTGCGCGGCCCGCGCCGAACCGTAGAGCATGCCGCTGGGGATGTGCCAGTCCCAAGTGCCGAGCTGCGCCGAATCCAGCGCCAGATCAAGGCGTTCCTGGCTGTCTTTCAAGGCGTGTTCGGCAGCTTTGCGCTCGGTGGTGTCGAGGAACGTGCTGAGCAGATACGGCTGGCCTTCGAGCTCGACCTTCTGCGCGCTGAGAATGCCGTCATGAATCTGCCCGTTGCTGGCGCGAAACTGCACTTCCATGCTGACCAGTTCGCCTTTGGCCTTGGTCTTTTTCACCAGTTCGGCACGTTGTTCGGGGTGTACCCACAGGCCCAGCTCCAGAGTGGTGCGGCCAATGGCGCTCTGCACCGGCCAGCCGAACAGGCTTTCGAAATACTGGTTGGCCTCGCTGATCAGGCCGTCTTCCTGGCGCGTCAGCAGCACCATGTTCGGGCACAGATGAAAGAGTGTGGCGAAACGTTTCTCCGAGCTGCTGAGGGCCTGTTCGCGTTGACGCTGGTGGGTGATTTCGCGAATCACCCCGATCATTCGGGGACGGCCGTTTTTGTCCGGCAGCAGGCTGCCGCTGATTTCCAGCCAGTGCAGGCTGCCGTCGGGCCAGCGGATACGGTGGTGCATCGCCTGTTCCAGCGGCGCGCCGGCAATCACCGCGTGGAAGGCGCGCACGGTTTTCGCCCGGTCTTCGGGTGGCAGCAGGTCGAGGTATTCGAGGTCTTGGGGCAGCGGTTGCCGTGGATCGAAACCGAACAGCGCCTGAGTGCCCCGTGACCAGCTGATCTGACCACGCTCGATGTCCCAATACCAGGCGCCGAGCCGGGCGCCGTTGAGTGCGGCGAGCAGTTGCGGCGCACTCTCCCAGCTCTGCTCGGAACGTCGCGGATCAATGGCCTGAATACGCGGCATCGGCGGAATTCGGTCAACAGATTTCGGCATTGTTAACGGGCCTTGAGCTGATGGTGGCGTTAGGCACAGGGACAGCGGCTCTATAGGAGTAGCACAAGTTAGCCTGGAGTCCCTGGCAGATCGATTTGCGCATCCAGCAAGGCCATGAAAGCCCTTGCCGCATTCGACAGCGTCCGTTCGGTGTGCACGATATAGCCTAGCTGGCGACTGAGCTGTATGCCCGGCAAAGGTATGCGCGCCACCTGTTCGTCAAGCATGGTACGGGGCAGAACACTCCAGGCCAGACCAATGGACACCATCATCTTGATGGTTTCCAGGTAGTTGGTGCTCATGGCGATGTTCGGCGTCAGCCCTTGGGCTTCGAACAAGCGTTGGACAATGTGATGAGTAAAGGTGTTGCCGCCGGGAAAAACCGCCGGATGACCGGCAACGTCCGCCAGGCTCACGGCGCCATTGCTGATCAGCGAATGCTCCGGCGCTACCACGAAATCCAGCGGGTCGTCCCACACAGGTGTGGCTTTGACCAGTGTGTGCGGCTCCGGGGCCAGAGTGATCACCGCCAGCTCGGCGCGGCCGTGGAGAATTTCTTCGTAGGCCACTTCCGAATCGAGGAACTGAATATCCAGCGCCACTTGTGGGTAGCGGCGGGTGAATTCCCTCAAGAGTGGCGGCAAACGGTGCAGGCCGATGTGGTGACTGGTGGCCAGGGTCAGGCGACCGCTGACTTCACCGGTCAGGTTGGTCAGGGCGCGACGGGTGTCGTCCAGCACGTTGAGAATCTGGTACGCCCGGGGCAGCAGAGCGCGGCCGGCTTCGGTCAGGCCGACTTCACGACCCAGGCGGTCGAACAGCCGCACGTTCAATTGTTGCTCCAGCCCGGCGATGCGTTTGCTGATCGCCGGTTGGGTCAGATGCAGGCGTTCCCCGGCGCCGGAGAAGCTGCCAGTCTCGGCGATGGCGATAAACGCATTGAGGTTGGCCAGATCCATGGTTTGTATTCCAGTTGGTTATCCAAAGCATAAAAAATATGAATTTGAGTTATTTAATGTAACCCCATAGGATCGGCCTCACAAGCCAAAGGGTTATTGATAAGCCCAGGGCATAGAAACAAGCTGATGAGGAACCGTCTGATGGCCGGCAAAACGCTCTACGACAAGCTCTGGGATTCGCATTTGGTCAAGCAGCGCGACGATGGCTCGGCGCTGATCTATATCGATCGTCACATCATCCACGAAGTGACCTCGCCGCAAGCCTTCGAAGGCCTGCGTCTGGCCGGGCGCAAGCCGTGGCGCATCGATGCCAACATCGCGACCCCGGATCACAACGTACCGACCACGCCAGAACGCAAGGGCGGCATCACGGCCATTGCCGACCAGGTCTCGCGTTTGCAGGTTCAGACCCTCGATGACAACTGTGATGAGTACGGCATCGTCGAGTTCAAGATGAACGACATCCGTCAGGGCATCGTCCACGTGATCAGCCCGGAGCAGGGCGCAACCTTGCCGGGCATGACCGTGGTCTGCGGCGACTCGCACACCTCGACCCACGGTGCCTTCGGTGCCTTGGCGCACGGGATCGGCACTTCCGAGGTCGAGCACGTGCTCGCCACCCAGTGCCTGGTCGCGAAGAAAATGAAGAACATGCTGGTACGCGTCGAAGGCCAGTTGCCGTTCGGCGTGACCGCCAAGGACATCGTCCTCGCGGTGATCGGCAAGATCGGCACCGCCGGCGGTAACGGCCATGCCATCGAATTCGCCGGCAGCGCGATTCGTGATCTGTCCGTCGAAGGCCGCATGACCATCTGCAACATGTCCATCGAAGCCGGCGCCCGCGTGGGGCTGGTGGCAGCGGATGAAAAGACCGTCGAGTACGTCAAGGGCCGTCCGTTTGCGCCGAAAGGCGCGCAGTGGGATCAGGCGGTTGAAGCCTGGAAAGACCTGGTCTCCGACGCCGATGCCAAGTTCGACACCGTGGTTGAACTCGACGCTGCGCAGATCAAGCCGCAAGTCAGCTGGGGCACTTCCCCGGAAATGGTGCTGGCCGTTGATCAGAACGTGCCGGATCCAGCCAAAGAGATGGATCTGGTCAAGCGTGACTCGATCGTCCGCGCCCTGAAATACATGGGTTTGAGCGCCAATCAGGCGATCACCGACATTCAGCTGGATCGCGTGTTCATTGGCTCCTGCACCAACTCGCGCATCGAAGACTTGCGCGCTGCAGCCGTGATTGCCAAGGGCCGCAAAGTCGCTTCGACGATCAAGCAGGCCATCGTGGTGCCGGGCTCGGGTCTGGTGAAGGCGCAGGCGGAGGCCGAAGGTCTCGACAAGATCTTCCTCGAAGCCGGTTTTGAGTGGCGTGAGCCGGGTTGCTCGATGTGCCTGGCGATGAACCCGGACCGTTTGGAGTCCGGCGAGCATTGCGCCTCGACCTCCAACCGTAACTTCGAAGGCCGTCAGGGTGCCGGTGGTCGTACCCACCTCGTGAGCCCGGCCATGGCCGCTGCGGCGGCGGTGAACGGTCGTTTCATCGACGTTCGTGAATTGATCTGAAGGAGAGCGCAGCATGAAAGCTTTTACCCAGCACACTGGTCTTGTCGCGCCTCTGGATCGTGCCAACGTCGACACCGACCAGATCATTCCCAAGCAGTTCTTGAAATCGATCAAGCGCACCGGTTTCGGCCCGAACCTGTTCGACGAGTGGCGTTACCTGGATGTCGGCCAGCCGTATCAGGACAACTCCAAGCGCCCGTTGAACAAGGACTTCGTGCTCAACGCCGAGCGTTATCAAGGCGCCAGCGTGTTGCTGGCCCGTGAGAACTTCGGTTGCGGCTCCAGCCGTGAACACGCCCCGTGGGCGCTGGAAGAATACGGTTTCCGCAGCATCATCGCGCCGAGCTACGCCGACATCTTCTTTAACAACAGCTTCAAGAACGGCTTGCTGCCGATCATTCTGAGCGACGCTGAAGTCGATGAGCTGTTCAAGCAGGTCGAGGCCGCGCCGGGCTATCAGTTGCAGATCGATCTGCACGAGCAGACCGTGACCAGCCCGAACGGCAAGGTGTACCACTTCGAGATCGACGCGTTCCGCAAGCATTGCCTGCTCAATGGTCTGGATGATATCGGCCTGACCTTGCAGGACGGCGATGCGATTGCCGCGTTCGAGGCCAAGCATCGTGTGAGCCAGCCGTGGTTGTTTCGCGACGCGTGATTGATTCGTGATTGATGTAGTCAGAGCTGGCCCCATCGCTGGCAAGCCAGCTCCCACAGGTTTTGTGAACGCTGCAAATCAATGTGGGAGCTGGCTTGCCAGCGATGAGGCCGGAACAGGCATCCCAAGATCAAAAGGAAGTCCCTATGACCAGCACCGCCCAGCACAGTCAGGTTGTACAAAAGCAATTCGGTGAACAGGCCGCCGCCTACCTGAGCAGCGCCGTTCACGCTCAAGGCACCGAATTCGCGCTGCTACAGGCTGAACTGGCCGGGCAGGGCGCGGCCCGGGTGCTGGACCTGGGGTGCGGCGCCGGTCATGTGAGTTTTCATGTGGCACCGCTGGTCAAGGAAGTGGTGGCCTACGACTTGTCGCAGCAAATGCTCGATGTGGTCGCCGCCGCAGCGGTTGATCGCGGTTTTGCCAACATCTCCACGGTCAACGGCGCCGCCGAGCGTCTGCCGTTTGCCGATGGCGAATTCGATTTCGTGTTCAGCCGTTATTCGGCGCACCATTGGAGCGACCTCGGCGTGGCCCTGCGTGAAGTGCGTCGGGTGCTGAAACCGGGTGGTGTGGCGGCGTTCGTTGACGTGTTGTCACCGGGCAACCCGTTGTTCGACACCTATTTGCAGAGCGTT
Organism: Pseudomonas sp. Y5-11; assembly: GCF_022368695.1. Taxonomy (NCBI): domain Bacteria; kingdom Pseudomonadati; phylum Pseudomonadota; class Gammaproteobacteria; order Pseudomonadales; family Pseudomonadaceae; genus Pseudomonas; species Pseudomonas sp. Y5-11. The sequence goes on along the minus strand of NZ_CP058974.1, from coordinate 4,844,743 downwards.
GAAGTGCTGCGCGACACCAGCCATGTGCGCGATTATTCTGCCGGCGAGTGGCTGCGTCAGGTCAGCGAGGCCGGGCTGCATACCCGCAGCACCACGCGTCAGCGTCTGCGTCTGGAGTACAGCAGCTGGGTCGAGCGCATGCGCACGCCCGAGGTGATGCGCGCGGCGATTCGCCAGTTGCAGCAGTCGATGGGCAACGAAGTGCGCGAATATTTTGAGATTGATGCCGACGGCTCGTTCAGTACAGATGTAATCGTATTGATGGCTGAGCGCTAAGAATTTTTCCGGGCGCGCCCTGAGTGGCGCACCGACTGATGACATGAGGAAAGCATGAGCAAGCAGATTCTGATTCTCCCAGGTGACGGTATTGGTCCGGAAATCATGGCCGAAGCGGTCAAGGTGCTGGAGCTGGCCAACGACAAGTACAGCCTGGGCTTCGAGCTGAGCCATGACGTGATCGGTGGCGCCGCCATCGACAAGCACGGCGTGCCGCTGGCTGACGAAACGCTTGACCGCGCCCGTGCTGCCGACGCCGTCCTGCTGGGCGCCGTGGGCGGCCCGAAATGGGACACCATCGAGCGTGACATCCGCCCTGAGCGCGGCCTGCTGAAGATTCGTGCGCAACTGGGCCTGTTCGGCAACCTGCGTCCGGCGATCCTCTACCCGCAACTGGCCGACGCTTCGAGCCTGAAGCCGGAAATCGTTGCCGGTCTGGACATCCTGATCGTGCGTGAGCTCACCGGTGGCATCTACTTCGGCGCGCCACGTGGCACCCGCACCCTGGACAACGGCGAGCGTCAGTCCTACGACACCCTGCCGTACAGCGAGAGCGAGATCCGCCGCATCGCCCGCGTCGGTTTCGACATGGCCATGGTTCGCGGCAAGAAGCTGTGCTCGGTGGACAAGGCCAACGTGCTGGCGTCCAGCCAACTGTGGCGTGAAGTGGTCGAACAAGTGGCCAAGGATTACCCTGAAGTCGAACTGAGCCACATGTACGTCGACAACGCCGCCATGCAACTGGTGCGCGCGCCGAAGCAGTTCGACGTGATCGTCACCGACAACATGTTCGGCGACATCCTGTCCGACGAAGCCTCGATGCTCACCGGTTCCATCGGCATGCTGCCGTCGGCTTCGCTGGATTCGAACAACAAGGGCATGTACGAGCCGTGCCACGGTTCGGCGCCGGACATCGCCGGTAAAGGCATTGCCAACCCGTTGGCGACCATTCTGTCGGTGTCGATGATGCTGCGTTACAGCTTCAATCTGCACGACGCGGCCGATGCCATCGAGAAAGCCGTCAGCGTGGTGCTGGATCAAGGCTTGCGTACCGGCGACATCTATTCGGCCGGTTGCACTAAAGTCGGAACGCAGGAAATGGGTGACGCAGTAGTCGCCGCGCTGCGGAATCTGTAATCTCTCGGGCCCGCTGCGAAATTCAATACAAAGCAGCGGCCCACTTTTCAAGAAGGTGTAGTTGCGATGAAACGTGTAGGTCTGATCGGTTGGCGCGGCATGGTCGGTTCCGTGCTCATGCAGCGGATGCTGGAAGAGCAGGATTTCGATCTTATCGAGCCGGTGTTTTTCACCACTTCCAATGTCGGTGGCCAAGGCCCGTCCGTGGGCAAGGACATTGCTCCGCTCAAGGACGCTTACAGCATTGAAGAGCTGAAAACCCTCGACGTGATCCTGACCTGCCAGGGCGGCGACTACACCAGCGAAGTGTTCCCGAAGCTGCGCGAAGCCGGCTGGCAGGGTTACTGGATCGACGCGGCGTCCAGCCTGCGCATGAACGATGACGCGGTCATCATTCTTGATCCGGTCAACCGCAAGGTCATCGACCAGCAACTGGACGCGGGTACCAAGAACTACATCGGCGGCAACTGCACCGTCAGCCTGATGCTGATGGGCCTGGGCGGTCTGTTCGAAGCCGGCCTGGTCGAGTGGATGAGCGCCATGACCTATCAGGCGGCCTCCGGCGCCGGCGCACAGAACATGCGTGAACTGATCAAGCAGATGGGCGCGACCCACGCTGCGGTGGCCGATCAACTGGCCGATCCGGCCAGCGCGATCCTCGACATCGACCGTCGCGTGGCCGAAGCCATGCGCAGCGACGCGTACCCGACCGAGAACTTCGGCGTACCGCTGGCCGGCAGCCTGATCCCGTGGATCGACAAGGAACTGCCGAACGGCCAGAGTCGTGAAGAGTGGAAGGCCCAGGCCGAGACCAACAAGATCCTTGGTCGCTTCAAGAGCCCGATCCCGGTCGACGGTATCTGCGTGCGCATCGGCGCCATGCGTTGCCACAGCCAGGCGCTGACCATCAAGCTGAACAAAGACGTGCCGATCGCTGATATCGAAGGGCTGATCAGCCAGCACAACCCTTGGGTCAAACTGGTGCCGAACAACCGCGACATCAGCATGCAGGAGCTGAGCCCGACCAAGGTCACCGGCACCCTGAACGTCCCGGTGGGTCGTCTGCGCAAGCTGAACATGGGTTCGCAATTCGTCGGTGCTTTCACCGTCGGCGACCAACTGCTGTGGGGCGCGGCCGAACCGCTGCGTCGCATGCTGCGGATCCTGCTGGAGCGTTGATCCTTTGATGCAATGAAAGAACCCGTGCCTTGTGAGAGGTGCGGGTTTTTTTATGCCTCAGGTTTCCCGGGCGCTCGGTCTGGCCTCTTCGCGAGCAAGCTCGCTCCCACATTAGAAATGCGTTCCTCTGTGGGAGCGAGCTTGCTCGCGAAGGGGCCGGTGCAGACACTGCACATTCCGACAGAAATTGCCTGCATGGCAGTCACCCGGTAAAGTGCCGCTCCCCCCGTTTCGCCAGAGGTAGAACCATGACCCAGACCCTAGATATTGCCGTCGTCGGCGCCACCGGTACTGTCGGCGAAACCCTCGTACAGATTCTCGAAGAACGCGACTTTCCGGTCGGTAACCTGCACCTGCTGGCCAGCAGCGAATCCGCTGGCAGCTCGGTGCTGTTTCGCAACAAAAACGTGCGCGTGCGCGAAGTCGACGAGTTCGATTTCAGCAAGGTCAAACTGGTGTTCTTCGCCGCGGGCGCTGCCGTTTCCCTGAGCTACGCGGCGCGTGCCCACGCGGCCGGTTGCTCGCTGATCGACCTGTCCGGCGCATTGCCGGCCGAGCAGGCGCCGCAAGTGGTGCCGGAAGCCAACGCCGAGGTCATCGCCGGTCTGACCGCGCCGTTCCAGATCAGCAGCCCAAGCCCGTCGGCGACGACGCTGGCCGTGGTGCTGGCGCCGCTGCTCGACTTGCTCGACCTGCAATACGTCAACGTCACCGCCAATCTCGCCGTCTCCGCGCAAGGTCGCGAAGCCGTGACTGAGCTGGCGCGGCAGACCGCCGAGTTGCTGAACATGCGTCCGCTGGAGCCGACCTTCTTCGATCGGCAGATGGCCTTCAACCTGCTGGCCCAGGTCGGCACGCCGGACGCTCAAGGCCACACGCTGCTGGAAAAACGCCTGGTGCGCGAGCTGCGTCAGGTGTTGGCGCAGCCTTTATTAAAGATTTCCGCTACTTGCGTTCAAGCCCCGGTGTTTTTTGGCGATAGCTATAGCGTGACCTTGCAGTCAGCGAGCGCGGTCGACCTGGAAAAGGTCAACGCCGCACTTGAAGACGCACCCGGCATCGAGCTGGTTGAAGCGGGCGATTACCCGACGGCGGTGGGTGACGCGGTGGGGCAGGACGTTGTCTATGTTGGCCGTGTGCGCGCCGGTGTCGACGATCCGGCGGAACTTAATCTGTGGCTGACGTCAGATAACGTACGCAAAGGCGCGGCCCTCAACGCTGTGCAGGTTGCTGAATTGTTGATAAAAGACCTGCTGTAAAAGATACTTGGCAACAATTTGTCGACTGATTCTAGGTGAGCGCTATGCTTGCCCGGAGCACTTGATAACGTGTCACCCTCCGGGACTTTCCGGGGCATCAAAGAAATGATCGCGCGCGGCATGTGTCGTCGTCGCGCGCAATGCCTTACGGCAGCGGCAATCAACATCTTCTCGCTGGCCGAGGAACGTTCAAACAAAGGATGAGGCTATGGTTCAAGTTCGCAAACTGGTGTTAGCAATAGCGGCCGCCTCGGCGCTGTCCTCCGGTATGGCGCATGCCCTCGGGCTCGGGGAGCTGACCCTGAAGTCGACCCTGAACCAGCCGCTGGTGGCCGAGATCGAGTTGCTCGACGTCAAGGATCTCACCGCTGCCGAAGTGGTGCCGAGCCTGGCTTCACCCGAAGATTTCGCCAAGGCCGGTGTTGATCGCCAGGCCTTCCTCAACGACCTGACGTTCACCCCGGTGCTCAACGCCAGCGGCAAAAGTGTGCTGCGCGTGACGTCGAGCAAGCCGCTGTCGGAACCGATGGTGAAATTCCTCGTGCAGGTGATGTGGCCGAATGGCCGTCTGCTGCGCGATTACACTGTGCTGCTGGATCCGTCGAAATTCTCGCCACAGACCGCTGACGCCGCCGCGCAACCGGCGCCGTCGCAGACCATCACCGCACCGACCACCGGCGCCACGCACCCGAATCAGTACACCACCACGCCGCGCGATACCCTGTGGGAAATCGCCGCGAAAGCGCGCACCGGCGGCTCCGTGCAGCAAACCATGCTGGCGATTCAGGCGCTGAATCCGGATGCGTTCATCGACGGCAACATCAACCGGCTGAAAACCGGTCAAGTGTTGCGTCTGCCGGACTCGGTGGAAAGCACCGCGCTGCCACAATCGAAAGCGATTGCCGAAGTTGCCGCGCAGAACGAAGCCTGGCGTCAGGGCCGTCGCTATGTGGCCAAGCCGGGTACCGGCCAGCAGCAGCTCGACGCAACCAAGCGTGGTCGCAGCAACGCCGGCACCGGCCAGAATGCCAAAGACAACTTGAGCCTGGTCTCCGCCGAAAGTGCCAAGGCCCGGGGTAAAGGCCCGGCCGGCGATGCCAAGGCCTTGAGCAACAAGCTGGCGGTGACTCAGGAAAGCCTCGACACGACCCGTCGTGACAACGAGGAACTGAAAAGCCGCATGGCTGATCTGCAAAGTCAGCTGGACAAGCTGCAGCGCCTGATCGAGCTTAAGAATAATCAGCTGGCGAAAATGCAGGCCGACGGTACCGGTGCCGCGCCAGCTGCCAACGCCGCTGTGCCGGCGATCACTGCTGAGCTGGCTGCCACTCCGCCGGCGACCCCGGCAGAAGCTGCACCCACCCCGGAATCGGCGATTGCGCCACCGGTCGACACGCCTGCCGAGACGCCAGTGGTTGCGCCAAAACCGGTGGTCGATGAAGACAAAACCTTCAATGAACTGCTGACCAATCCGATCCTGCTGGGTCTGATCGGCGGCGGCGCGGTGGTGTTGCTGCTTCTGCTGTTGCTGCTGGCCCGTCGCCGCAAAGCCCAGCAGGAAGCCGAGAAACACCTGCGCATGGCCCGCGCTTTGGCTGAAGAGCAGGAGTTCTCTGCCGAACAGGATCTGCCGGAAAGCAGCTTCGAAGGTCTGGAAACACCTGCCGCCAGCGTCAAGCTCAACACCCCGGCACCCGCACCAGCGCCAGTAGTGGCTCCGGTGGTGATGGCCGAGCCGATTGCCGCGCCATTGGTCGCGCCGGCCGCCGAGCGTTCCGATGACGTGCTGGACAAGGCTCAGTCGCATATCAATGCCGGTCGCCTGAATCAGGCCGCCGCGCTGCTGGAAGAGGGCGTCAGCCTTGAGCCGCAACGCAGTGATCTGCGCCTGAAACTGATGGAAGTCTATGGTCAGCAGGGTGACCGCGATGCGTTCGTCGGTCAGGAGCGTCAACTGGTGGCCAATGGCGACAACTTCGCCAAGGTCGAAGAACTGAAAAAGCGCTTTCCGGCCATGGCTGTAGTCGCGGTCGCTGGTCTGGCTGCAGCGGCCGCCGCCGCCGAACTCGATGCGCAATACGTCAAGGAGCTGCTGCTTGACGAGCCCGAGGCGCCTGCACCTGCGCCGGCGGCGGACGATCTGGACAGCGCGTTCGACCTGAGTCTGGACGACCTCGATAACATTACCCCGGTTGAGCCTGCGCCTGTTGTCGCACCTGAAGCACCAGTGGAGCTGGACGAGTTTCCGGCTGACGACGATCTGAGCTTTGAGTCGGTGCTGCAACAGCAGACCGAGATCAAAGAGAACCTCGACGACCTGTCGGACTTCGACCTCGATCTGGACCTTGGTGCCGAGCCTGCGCCAGCCCCGGTGGCTGACCTGGCGGACGATGACTTCCTGCTGGATCTGGACGAAGGCGTGAAAGACCTGTCGCCGGCCGAGCCTGTGGTCGCCAACGAAGTGCCACAGGACGATCTGGAGCTGCCCGCCGATTTCGATCTGTCGCTGGCCGACGAGATGGACACCAACCCGGCCGAACCGGATGCCTTCGCGGCAGAGCTGGATGACGTCAACGCCGAGCTGGATCGTCTGTCGCAGAGCATCGCCGAGCCGACCTTCACCGAAGCCGACGCGGCCATGGGTGATGATCTGGGCGAAGACGACTTCGACTTCCTCGCCGGCACCGACGAAGCCGCCACCAAGCTCGATCTGGCCCAGGCCTACATCGACATGGGCGACAATGACGGCGCGCGCGACATCCTCAACGAGGTGTTGACCGAGGGGGATGAGAAGCAGCGGGGCGAGGCCAAGGAAATGCTTTCGCACCTGGCTTGAGTCAGCGGTAAATCAAAAACGGCAGCCCGATCAAGGCTGCCGTTTTTGTTTGCTTTTTCAAATCAAAAGATCGCAGCCTTCGGCAGCTCCTACAGAGAAACGTAATCTCATGTTGGAGCTGCCGAAGGCTGCGATCTTTTGATCTTGAAACTGGCATCCCCGACCCACAGCCTTATAATGCCCGCCTTTGTACATCAGCAGGCTGTCCCACCTTGGCAAACATAGATAATCCGGCCGCCGAAATGGCACCCGAAGGTTTTTACCGCGTGGCACTGGGCGTCGAGTACAAAGGCTCGCGCTACAGCGGCTGGCAGCGTCAGTTGACCGGCGTGGCCACGGTGCAGGAAGAGCTTGAAAAAGCCTTGTCGAAAGTCGCCAATTCGCCGATTTCGCTGCAGTGCGCCGGTCGCACCGATGCCGGGGTGCATGCGTGCGGGCAGGTGGTGCATTTCGACACGCCGGTCGATCGTTCGCTGAAAGCCTGGGTGATGGGCGCCAATATCAATCTGCCCCACGACATCAGTGTCAGTTGGGCGCGGGTGATGCCGGCGCATTTTCATGCGCGGTTCAAAGCCATCGCCCGACGTTACCGCTATGTGATCTACAACGATCAGATTCGTCCGGCGCATCTCAATGAAGAGATCACCTGGAACCACCGCCCGCTCGACGTCGAGCGCATGGCGCAAGCTGCGCAATATCTGATCGGCACCCACGACTTCAGTGCGTTCCGTGCCGGTCAGTGCCAGGCCAAGTCGCCGATCAAGAAGATGCATCACCTGCGGGTGACCCGCCACGGCAAGATGATCGTGCTCGATATCCGTGCCAACGCCTTTTTGCACCACATGGTGCGCAACATCGCCGGTGTGCTGATGACCATCGGTGCCGGCGAGCGCCCGGTGGAGTGGATGAAGGAAGTGCTGGAGAGCCGGGAGCGACGCTCCGGTGGCGTGACAGCGCATCCGTATGGGTTGTATCTGGTGCAGGTCGAGTATCACGACGAGTTCCCGCTGCCCGAGCGTTTCATCGGGCCACATTTCCTTACGGGTTTCTCGGACCTTGACGGCTGACGCCTCCCGACGCTTTTGTTACCATCCGGGACTTTCCCGGTTTTTACCTTGAGGTTTTTATCGACATGTCAGCCGTTCGCAGCAAGATTTGCGGGATTACCCGCATAGAGGATGCGTTGGCAGCGGTCGAGGCCGGGGCCGATGCCATCGGTTTCGTGTTTTATGCAAAAAGTCCGCGCGCAGTGAGCGTGCAGCAGGCAAGGGCGATCATTCAGGCTTTGCCGCCCTTCGTGACGACGGTGGGCTTGTTCGTCAACGCCAGTCGCTGTGAGTTGGGGGAAATCCTCGATGCCGTGCCGCTGGATCTGTTGCAGTTCCATGGCGACGAGACCGCTGAAGAGTGCGAAGGCTGGCATCGTCCGTACATCAAGGCATTGCGGGTCAAGGCCGGCGACGATATCGCGGCTGCCGTTGATGCCTATCCGAGTGCCAGTGGCGTGCTGCTCGACACTTACGTTGAAGGCGTGCCTGGCGGAACCGGTGAGGCGTTCGACTGGTCATTGATTCCGCAGCAATTGAGCAAGCCGCTGATCCTGGCGGGTGGCCTGACCCCGGAAAACGTCGCCGACGCCGTGGCCCGGGTCAAACCGTACGCCGTCGATGTCAGCGGCGGGGTAGAGGCGAGCAAGGGCATCAAGGATCCTGCGAAGATCCGCGCGTTCATCAATGCCGTACGCAGCAGCTCGCAGGGAGCGGCTACTTCGATGTGACGGCTGGCAGTCTGCCGCCGTCCATCAATGCACTTGCACAAAGCAGGCGAGGCTGAGGGTTTCTGGAGTTGCACGCAGGTCATGTTTCGCGCTGACCGCGGCGTTCCACCAACCATCGCCACACACATGAATTTAGCTGAAGGGCATACGCGGGGCTGCGAACCAGAGCGTTCGGGCCGCCGGTACTGGAGAAAGAAAGCATGAGCAACTGGTTGGTAGACAAACTGATCCCTTCGATCATGCGGTCGGAGGTCAAGAAGAGCTCGGTGCCTGAAGGTCTGTGGCACAAATGCCCGTCCTGCGAGGCTGTGCTGTATCGTCCTGAGCTGGAAAAGACCCTGGATGTTTGCCCCAAGTGCAACCACCACATGCGCATCGGCGCACGGGCGCGTATCGACATCTTCCTGGATGCCGAAGGTCGCAACGAGCTGGGTGCCGATCTGGAGCCGGTTGACCGTCTGAAGTTCCGTGACGGCAAGAAGTACAAGGACCGTCTGGTTGCTGCACAGAAGCAGACCGGCGAAAAGGACGCGCTGATCTCCGTCAGCGGCACCTTGCTGGGCATGCCGGTGGTGGTGTCGGCGTTCGAATTCAACTTCATGGGCGGTTCCATGGGTGCCATCGTCGGTGAGCGCTTCGTGCGCGCCGCCAACTACGCCCTGGAAAACCGTTGCCCGATGATCTGCTTCGCCGCCTCCGGTGGTGCGCGCATGCAGGAAGCGCTGATCTCGCTGATGCAAATGGCCAAGACGTCGGCCGTACTGGCGCGTCTGCGTGAAGAAGGCATTCCGTTCATCTCGGTGCTGACCGATCCGGTCTACGGCGGTGTTTCTGCCAGTCTGGCGATGCTCGGCGACGTGATCGTCGGTGAGCCAAAAGCCCTGATCGGCTTCGCCGGTCCGCGCGTGATCGAGCAGACCGTGCGGGAAAAACTGCCGGAAGGCTTCCAGCGCAGCGAGTTTCTGCTGGAGCATGGCGCAATCGACCTGATCATCGATCGTCGTGAACTGCGTCCACGTCTGGGCAATCTGCTGGCGCAGCTGACCGGTCAGCCGACACCGACCTACGTCGCCGCTCCTGTCGAGCCAATCGTCGTTCCACCGGTGCCTGCCAACGTATGACCGAGCGTACCCTTGGCGAGTGGCTCGCCTACCTTGAACAGTTGCATCCATCGGCCATCGACATGGGGCTGGAGCGTTCGCAACAGGTAGCGTCCCGCATGGGACTGGGCCAGCCGGCGCCTCGGGTGATCACGGTCACCGGCACCAACGGCAAGGGTTCAACCTGCGCTTTCATGGCTTCATTGCTACGGGCGCAGGGCCTGAACGTAGGTGTCTACAATTCTCCGCACCTGCTGCGTTACAACGAGCGGGTGCAGCTCAATGGCGTCGAGGCCACTGACGCACAGCTGTGCGAGGCCTTCGCTGCAGTCGAGGCCGGGCGAGGCGACACGTCCCTGACTTACTTCGAAATGGGTACCCTGGCGGCGTTCTGGCTGTTTCAACAGGCAAAACTTGACGCTGTGGTGCTGGAAGTCGGTCTGGGCGGGCGTCTGGATACGGTCAATGTGGTGGATGCCGATATCGCGCTGGTCACCAGCATTGGCGTTGATCATGCCGAATACCTGGGTAACACCCGTGAATCCGTGGCATTCGAGAAGGCCGGGATTTTCCGTCAGGGCAAACCTGCCTTGTGTGGTGATCTGAATCCTCCGCAGCCGTTGCTCGACAAGGCGCGCGAATTGGCGTGTCCGTTTTTCCTGCGTGGGCGTGATTTCGACCTGGGTGTCACTGATCAGCATTGGCAATGGCGCGGTACCGATGCGCAAGGCCTGCAGGTCGAACTGCATGATCTGCCGTTGCTCGATCTGCCGATGGAAAACGCCGCGCTGGCCTTGCAGGCGTATCTGTTGCTCGGTCTGCCGTGGGATGCCCCGCAGATCGTTGCAGCCTTGCAGGCGACTCGCGTGGTCGGGCGTCTGGATCGTCGCTCCTTTGACTTCAATGGCAAGCGCTTGAACCTGCTGCTGGATGTGGGACACAACCCGCACGCGGCGGAATTTCTGGCGCGGCGTCTGGCCAGTCGGCCACCGACGGGCAAGCGTCTGGCGGTGTTCGGCTTGCTGGCCGACAAGGATCTGGATGGTGTTGTCGGCGAATTGAATGCTAGTGTCCAGCATTGGGCGGTCGCGCCGCTGGATTCGCCGCGTTCGCGCCCGGTCAGCGAATTGCACGCCGGGTTACAGAACCTTGGCGCATCCGTCACGTCCTATGACAGTGTTGCGGCGGCGCTGGAAGGGCAGTGCGCAGTGGCCACCAGTGACGACGAGATTCTGTTGTTCGGATCATTTTATTGTGTCGCCGAGGCCCTTGAGTGGCTGGCCCGGCGCTCCACGGAGGAAGCGGCAAATGGCTTTGCTGGATAAAGCGTACAAGCAGCGCATGGTTGGTGCCTTGGTGCTGGTGGCACTGGCGGTGATTTTCCTGCCGATGCTGTTTTCCCGCCAGGACGAGCAACGTCAAGTGACAGTCGAGGCGCCGTCTGCACCGCAAGCGCCGGCTGTGCCGCAAGTGCAGCTCGAACCGGTGGCCGTGCCTGAGCCGCAAGCACTGCCGCAGGAGCCGGTCCCGAGCGACGACGAAGTGGCCGAGCAATCGGCGCCGTCGATGCCGATTGCCGCAGCACCGGCACCCGCGCCGACCCCGGCTCCGGCTCCGGCAGCCAAACCGGTTGCGCCTGCGCCCGTTGCCAAGCCTGCTGCGGCGCCGGCTCAGCCGATTGCTGCGGCTGCGGCCAAGCCTGATACCACGCAAAGCCGGGTCGATGCCAACGGTCTGTCGGTCAGCTGGTCGGTGCAACTGGCCAGCCTGTCGAGCCGTGAGGGCGCGGAGTCGCTGCAGAAAACCCTGCGCAGCCAAGGCTACAACGCTTACATCCGTTCTGCCGATGGCAAGAATCGGGTGTTCGTCGGGCCGCTGATCGAACGTGCCGAGGCTGATCGTCTGCGGGATGTGTTGAGCCGTCAGCAGAACCTCAAGGGTTTTGTCGTGCGCTTTCAGCCCGAGCGCGGCTAGGATCTATCGATTCGATTGAAATGCACTGAAAATCGCAGCTTACCGACAGCGGTGCGCTCTGCTAAAATGCGCCGCCTTATCCGTCTGTAGGCTGCACTGTGCCATTTACCCTGGTTGACTGGGCGATCGTTGCAATCATCGCCATCTCCGCTTTGATCAGTTTGAGCCGCGGCTTCGTCAAGGAAGCATTATCGCTGGTGACCTGGATCATCGCAGGAGCGGTTGCCTGGATGTTCGGTGGCTCACTGTCCGAGTACCTCGCCGGATACATCGAAACCCCATCGGCTCGCGTGATCGCGGGCTGTGCCATCATGTTTGTCGCCACACTGATCGTGGGCGCAATGATCAATTATCTTATCGGCGAGTTGGTGCGCGTGACCGGGTTGTCCGGCACCGACCGATTCCTGGGCATGGCCTTCGGCGCGGCGCGTGGCGTGTTGCTGGTGGTCGTGGCAGTCGGGCTGTTGAGCCTGGGGCCGGTACAGCAGGACGGGTGGTGGAAAGAATCACAGCTCGTGCCAAAGTTTCTATTGGTCGCCGACTGGTCCAAAAACCTGATTCTCGGGTGGAGCAGTCAGTGGCTTGCCAGCGGAATCAGCGTACCCGCTGATATTCCGTTCAAGGAGCAACTCTTGCCGTCGGCCAAAACGCCACAGTGAGTGTTGTTCAGTTCAGATCCATTAAGTAGGGGTTGCGTCGCATGTGTGGCATCGTCGGTATCGTCGGTAAGTCGAACGTCAATCAGGCGCTGTATGACGCGCTAACCGTGCTCCAGCACCGCGGCCAGGACGCTGCCGGTATCGTGACCAGCCATGATGGCCGGTTGTTCTTGCGCAAGGACAATGGTCTGGTGCGTGACGTGTTTCAGCAGCGTCACATGCAGCGTCTGGTCGGCCACATGGGTATCGGCCACGTGCGTTACCCGACCGCCGGCAGCTCGACCTCGGCCGAAGCGCAGCCGTTTTACGTCAACTCGCCTTACGGCATCACCCTGGCGCACAACGGCAACCTGACCAACGTTGAACAGTTGGCCAAGGAAATCTACGAATCCGACCTGCGTCACGTCAACACCAGTTCCGACTCGGAAGTGCTGCTCAACGTGTTCGCCCACGAGCTGGCCCAGCGCGGCAAGCTGCAGCCGACCGAAGAAGATGTGTTTGCCGCCGTGACCGACGTGCACAACCGTTGCGTCGGCGGTTACGCCGTGGTGGCAATGATCACCGGTTACGGCATCGTCGGTTTCCGGGACCCGCACGGCATTCGTCCGATCGTGTTCGGCCAGCGTCACACCGACGAAGGCGTCGAGTACATGATCGCTTCCGAAAGCGTTTCGCTGGACGTACTCGGTTTCACCCTGATCCGCGACCTGGCCCCGGGCGAAGCGGTCTACATCACTGAAGACGGCAAGCTGCACACCCGTCAGTGCGCGACCAACCCGTCCCTGACCCCGTGCATCTTCGAACACGTTTACCTGGCGCGTCCGGATTCGATCATCGACGGCGTGTCGGTGTACAAGGCGCGTCTGCGCATGGGTGAGAAACTCGCCGAGAAGATCCTGCGCGAGCGTCCAGAGCACGACATCGACGTGGTCATCCCGATTCCGGACACCAGCCGCACCGCCGCGCTGGAGCTGGCGAACCATCTGGGCGTGAAATTCCGCGAAGGTTTCGTCAAGAACCGTTACATCGGCCGGACCTTCATCATGCCGGGCCAGGCGGCGCGCAAGAAATCGGTTCGCCAGAAGCTCAACGCGATCGAACTGGAATTCCGCGGCAAGAACGTGATGCTGGTCGACGACTCGATCGTGCGCGGCACCACCTGCAAGCAGATCATTCAGATGGCCCGCGAAGCCGGCGCGAAAAACGTCTACTTCTGCTCGGCGGCCCCGGCGGTACGCTTCCCGAACGTTTACGGCATCGACATGCCGAGCGCTCACGAACTGATCGCACACAACCGTTCGACTCAGGACGTGGCGGATCTGATCGGCGCAGACTGGCTGATCTATCAGGACTTGCCTGACTTGATCGAGGCGGTCGGTGGCGGCAAGATCAAGATCGAGCATTTCGATTGCGCAGTCTTCGATGGCAAGTACGTCACCGGCGACGTCGACGAGGCTTACCTGGACAAGATCGAGCAGGCCCGCAACGATGCCTCCAAGGTCAAGACCCAGGCGGTCAGTGCGATCATCGATCTGTACAACAACTGAGTTTCTACCGGCCCTGAGGGGCCGGTTTTGTATCTGGCAAAAGACTTTCATTTATTCAGAACAGGGCAAGGAGTGACAGCATGAGTCAGGAATGGGATGCCGGTCGGCTGGACAGCGACCTCGAAGGCGTAGCGTTCGATACCCTGGCCGTACGTGCCGGTCAGCACCGTACGCCGGAAGGCGAACACGGTGATCCGATGTTCTTCACTTCCAGCTATGTGTTCCGTACCGCCGCCGATGCGGCCGCGCGCTTTGCCGGGGAAGTGCCGGGCAACGTTTACTCGCGCTACACCAACCCGACCGTGCGCGCGTTCGAAGAGCGCATTGCCGCGCTGGAAGGTGCCGAGCAAGCGGTCGCCACTGCCACGGGCATGGCCGCGATCATGGCGGTGGTGATGAGCCTGTGCAGCGCCGGCGATCATGTGCTGGTGTCGCGCAGCGTGTTCGGTTCGACCATCAGCCTGTTCGAAAAGTACTTCAAGCGTTTCGGCGTGCAAGTTGATTACGTGCCGCTGGCCGATCTGTCGGGTTGGGAAGCGGCAATCAAGCCGAACACCAAGCTGTTGTTCGTCGAGTCGCCGTCCAATCCGTTGGCCGAGCTGGTGGATATCACCGCGCTCGCGGAAATCGCTCACGCCAAAGGCGCGATGCTGGTGGTCGACAACTGCTTCTGCACGCCTGCCTTGCAGCAACCGCTGAAGCTCGGTGCAGACATCGTCGTGCATTCGGCAACCAAGTTCATCGACGGCCAGGGCCGTTGCATGGGCGGGGTGGTGGCCGGTCGCAGCGAGCAGATGAAAGAAGTTGTCGGTTTCCTGCGCACCGCCGGGCCGACCCTCAGCCCGTTCAATGCGTGGATCTTCCTCAAGGGCCTGGAAACCCTGAACCTGCGGATGAAGGCGCACTGCGCCAACGCTCAGCAACTCGCCGAGTGGCTGGAGCAGCAGGACGGTATCGAGAAAGTCCATTACGCCGGGCTCAAGAGCCATCCGCAGCACGAACTGGCCCAGCGTCAGCAGAAGGGCTTCGGTGCGGTGGTGAGTTTCGAGGTCAAGGGCGGCAAAGAGGGCGCATGGCGCTTTATCGACGCCACTCGCTTGATCTCGATCACTGCCAACCTTGGTGACAGCAAAACCACCATCACCCATCCGAGCACCACCTCCCACGGCCGTCTGGCGCCGCAGGAGCGTGAGGCGGCGGGGATTCGTGACAGCCTGATCCGCATTGCGGTCGGTCTGGAAGACGTGGCGGACCTGCAGGCCGACCTGTCGCGCGGTCTGGCGGCATTGTGATCGAGTTGTCGACGCCGACGGCGGGTACCTATGGCCGCGTGGCGCTGGTCACCGGCGCCGCGCGTGGCATCGGTCTGGGCATCGCGGCCTGGCTGATCAGCGAAGGCTGGCAAGTGGTGCTGACCGATCTTGATCGCGCACGCGGTTCGAAAGTGGCGAAGGTGCTGGGTGAGAATGCCTGGTTCATCGCCATGGACGTGGCGGATGAAAGTCAGGTGGCATTGGGTGTTGCTGAAGTGCTTGGGCAGTTCGGTCGTCTCGATGCGTTAGTGTGCAACGCGGCGGTGGCCGATCCGCACAACATCACCCTGGAAAGTCTGGATCTGGCGTACTGGAATCGGGTGCTGGCGGTGAACCTCAGCGGGCCGATGCTGCTGGCCAAGCACTGTGCGCCATATCTGCGCGCGCACAACGGCTCGATCGTCAATCTGGCCTCGACCCGTGCGCGGCAGTCGGAGGCAGATTCCGAGGCCTATGCGGCGAGCAAGGGCGGGTTGTTGGCGCTGACCCATGCGCTGGCGATCAGTCTTGGGCCGGAGATTCGGGTGAACGCAGTCAGTCCCGGCTGGATCGATGCGCGGGATCCTTCTGCGCGTCGAGCAGAGCCTTTGGCCGATGCCGATCATGCTCAGCATCCGGCGGGCAGGGTAGGGACGGTCGAGGATGTGGCGGCGATGGTCGCGTGGCTGTTGTCGCGCAACGCCGGGTTTGTGACCGGGCAGGAATTCGTCGTGGATGGTGGCATGACCAAGAAGATGATTTACACCGAGTAGATCGCGTGCTTCTGCTGAATTTGCGTCAAATGGACTGCCGTCTTCGCGAGCAAGCTCGCTTCCACATTTGGAATGCAATCCCCTGTGGGAGCGAGCTTGCTCGCGAATGCAGTCTTGCAGGATGGAAACAATTTCGTCTTTTTCAGAAAAACTTCAATCCTGCTATTGACTTAGGTTCGCTACCTGCGTAAATTTCGCGGCCTCGGAGATGCAAACGGGTGATTAGCTCAGCTGGGAGAGCGTCTGCCTTACAAGCAGAATGTCGGCGGTTCGATCCCGTCATCACCCACCACTACCGAGAAACTTGCGAAAGCAAGAGGTAGGCTGAAAGTGCCTCCACCGACGCGCAGCGGTAGTTCAGTCGGTTAGAATACCGGCCTGTCACGCCGGGGGTCGCGGGTTCGAGTCCCGTCCGCTGCGCCATATTTTACGAGTCGGGCATTGTCCGGTTCGCGATTGAAAAGCATCGAAGCTTTCAGTCAAAACGAGTTACTTGAGCGCAAGCTCAAAGCGATACGCAGCGGTAGTTCAGTCGGTTAGAATACCGGCCTGTCACGCCGGGGGTCGCGGGTTCGAGTCCCGTCCGCTGCGCCATATCTGTTTCAAGGACCACTGAACGCCTTGAAGCACCGAAAGCAACCCTTGGTTGATTCGGAATCGATAGCAAAGACCCTGGTCGAAAGACCGGGGTTTTTTGTGTCTGAAATTTGACCGCTCTCCCTTCACTACCCAGTCCTGCACAAATCCCTGTAGGAGCTGCGGCACGCTGCGATCTTTTGATTTTGATCTTGATCGTAGAAGTAGGATCAAAAAATCGCAGCCTCGTTTCACTCGACAGCGCCTGCATGAAGTGGGCAACCGCATTCGACTGTGTATGGCGGGGGGCAATCGACCTCATGCGGTGCCACGTCGCATTGATTTTTTGATTCTTTAGTCAAATTTTTGTAACTGGTTGTTTGCTGCGAGCGCGGAAACCTTTAAAGTTAACCTTTCGGTCAGCTTTGCACTGTCAACACGCCCTTTGTTTAGCCAAGAAGGGCTTCTGCAAGACTCGAGATTCCCAGTAGATAACCAGAAGGGCGGACACATAACCGCCCAGAGGATGATCCATGTCCAACCGTGATATATCCCGGCGCTCGTTCCTCCAGGGCGGGCTGGTGGCGGGTGTGAGCGTCACGCTCACGCCGCTCAGCAGTCAGGCGCTGGCTGCCTTGATGGAAACCAGCGTCACCGTGCCGTCCGAGAAGTGGCTCGGCAACAACGGCAAGGCGCGTCAGCGTAACGATGCGCTGTCCAAAGTTTGCGGCAGCAAAGTATTTGCCCGCGACATTCGCTCCAAGGACATGCCGGGCTGGCCTGAGCAACAGGGCCACGCCATGCTGCTGAAAACCATCAAGGCCGACCGTATCTACGCTGGCTACGACCTGTCGTGGCTCGGTGCCGACTTGCAACCTGACCGCATCGTTACCGCGGCCGATCTGGACAAGGACGGCATCGTCTTCCCGGAAGAGCACGCGCCGGACCCCTTGCTGCCGGAAGGCAAAGTACCGATGTTCATCGGTCACCCCGTAGCAATCCTGATCTGGAACGATTTCGAGCGTTTCCGCCAGGCCAAGAACAAACTCAAATTCAATGACAAGGCGATTCGTTACGGTGCACAAGTGCCGTACTACGAAGGCGACCCTTATGGCAGCTTCCGCTACGTGCGCGTGGGCGGTCCGACCTCGGCCGACGAAGACGAATTCGCCAGCCTGAAAGACTCGATCCTGTTCCCGATGCTGAAGAACCGTCGGCCGGTGTGGAATTCTCAGCCGAACCTGCACGGCAACCTGACTGAGCGCGGTCTGTTCTACGCCGATCGCATGAAGAAAGAGATCGATAGCCCGCCAGACAACTGGCTGGTGTTCGACGAGCGCTACAAGACCCCGTCGATCGAACCGGCTGCGATGGAACCGGACAACGGCAACGGCTGGTACGACCCGAAAACCAAGACCCTGCATTTCGTGGTCGCCACTCAGTGCCCGCTGGAAGCCGCGACCGAGACCGCGAAAATGATCGCGCCGTCGCGCTTCGGCCTGGCCAATTTGAACATGCACCCGGGTTACACCGTGGGTTACGGTTCCAAAGACCACAACATCTTCGTCTACTACGCAGCCCTCGCGGCGCTGTACGGTGCCGGTGTGCCGATCCGTCTGGCGAATGACCGCTATGAGCAGTTCCAGAGCGGCATCAAGCGTCACCCGTTCGACATCCGCTACCAGTTGGCGGTGGACAAGAACGACTACAGCTTCAAGATTTTCCGTGCCGAGATGAGCGTCGACGGTGGCGGTCGCATCAACTACAGCCCGTCGGTGGCGGCGGTGGGTGCCACGGCAGCGCAGTCGATCTATTACATGCCGCAGAACGATCTGCAGGTCACCGCTTACCACTCGCGTGGTGTTGAGGCGGGGTCGATGCGCGGTTACGGCACCCTGCAAAGCATGGCCTCGACCGAAATGATGGTCGACGAAATCGCCCATCGTCTCGGCGTTGACCCGATTGATCTGCGTCGCAAGAACGCCTTGCGTTCGGGGATGAAAAACACCCAGGGCGCGATCCCGGCGGGTGCTCTGCGCCTGCACGAAATTCTCGACAAGGCTTCGGTGCACGAAGTCTGGAAAAACCGCGACGCGATCAAGAAGCAGCGCGAAGCCGCCGACCCGGACAACTGGTACGGCGTGGGTTTTGCCATTTGCCAGAAAGACTTCGGCACCGGTTCGGAAGCGCCGATGGCCAGCATCGAATTCACCGCTGAAGGTCGCATCACCCTGCGCCACATCGGTATCGAAATCGGCACCGGCATGTCCACTTCGCAAGCGCTGGTGGTGGCCGATTTCCTCGGTAGCCCCGCGCATGAAGTGAAGACCGGTGAAACCGAATGGCAGGAAATGCAGCTGATCACCAGCGGCAACCCTTACATCATGAGCCAGGCCGAACAGGACAACCTGCTGCGCAATCCGCGCTGGGTTGGCAAGCTGGCTTCGGCGTCGTCCGCGACCAACTCGGCCTACTATTTCAGCCACGCCACTCGTGAAGCGGCGCGCGTGCTGTTCAACAATGGCTTGTGGCCGGCGGCCATGGAAATCTGGCGTCAGGGCCCTTACGGCGGTCAAGCCAACCCATACGTGGTGCGTCGTGAAGATGCGCATTGGGTCGACGGCAAACTCACTGCCAACGGCATGCAGCCGTTGAGTTTTGAAGAGCTGGCCAAGCGCGCTCACGAACGTGGCCTGGTCACCGGTGCCACCGTTCACGCGTTCAACCGCTGGAGCTGGGCCGAGGCTGAATACAGCATCGACGGTGTGCGCGAGCGTCTGCCGCTCGACGGTCTGGCGGTGAAGTACGGCGATGGTGCGCCGAAGGCGAAGAAGGCGCTGATGAACACCGCTGGTTTCCACCTGCTGGATCGCCAGAACATCAACTACCCGGTGGTTCAGTTGAACAATGCCGCGGTGACTTACTACAGCCCGGTCGCGACGCTGGTCGAGCTGAAGGTCAACAAAGGCTCGGCGGAAGTCGAAGTGCTCAACCACCATTCGTGGGTCGAGTGCGGTCGGGTGCTGGTCGAAGAACTGGTCAAGGGCCAGCTCGAAGGCGGTATCGCGATGGGTATTGGTCACGCATTGATGGAAGAGATGCCGCTGTACGAAGGCGGACCGGGGGAGGGTGACTGGAACTTCAACCGTTATCGCCTGCCGATGGCCCGTCACGTCGCGGTGTGGAAGCAGACCGCGGAGATTCTGCCGCCGCTGTCGCCAAGCGATCCGTCCAAAGGCATCGCCGAAGTGGTGATGATTCCGGTGGTTGGTGCCATCGGTAACGCCGTGGCGCATGCCATCGGTAAACGTGTTCGCGATCTGCCAATCACTGCTGCGCGCATCAAGGAGGCCCTCAATGGCTAACCGTCCGCTTCAACTGACCCTCAATGGTCAATCCGTCGGCCCGGTGGACATCCCTGATGACCTGCCGATGATCGACTACCTGCACGAATACAAGAATCTCACCGGTTCGCGCCTGGGCTGCGGCCAGGGCATCTGCCACGCCTGTGTGGTGATCGTCGACAACCCGGACGGCACCAGCGAAGAAGTGCGCACCTGCATCACCGGCGCGCATTACTTCGAGGGCAAAAAAGTCCGCACCATCGAAGGTCACGCCAAACGTGATGAGAGCGGTCAGGTCACTGAGCTGAACCCGATCCAGCAGCGTTTCGTCGACGAATTCGCCTTCCAGTGCAGCTATTGCGCGCCGGGCTTCGTCAACGCCGCGACGGTGCTGGTGGAGAAGCTGCAGCGCCAGCCGATCGTCAAAAGCCAGCTGGAAAGCGTCATCGAAGACAGCCTCGGCCATCACGTCTGTCGTTGCACCGGGTACGTGCGTTACTACAACGCCACGCGCAACGTGCTGACCGATCTCGGCCTGGTCAAGGAGGGTTGAGCATGAAGCATCTATTGACCCGCTTGACCCTGGCGGTCGGGCTGGCTGCGCCGGTGTTGTTTGCCCACGCCGACGATCAGGTCAAGCGCGGCGAATACCTCGCCCGCGCGGCCGACTGCATGGCGTGCCACACCGCACCGGGCGGCGCGCCGTTTGCCGGCGGGCTGCCGATCGTCTCGCCGTTCGGCACCATCTACGGCACCAACATCACTCCGAGCAAAGAGCACGGCATCGGCCTGTACAGCGATGACGAATTCTTCGCTGCGCTGACCGAAGGCAAGCGTCGCGACGGGGCGAATCTGTATCCGGCGATGCCTTACACCTCGTATCACCTGGTCCCGCGGGAAGACTCGGATGCGATTCACGCGTATCTGAAAACCATCGAGCCGATCGAGCGCGCCGCGCCGGTCACGAGTCTGAGCTTTCCGTTTAACGTGCGTCCGGGCCTGATTGGCTGGAATATGCTGTACGGCAAAGCCTTGAAGCTGGAATCTGCCGAAGGCAAAAGCGAAGCCTGGAAGCGCGGCCAGTACATGGTCGAGGTGCTCGGTCACTGCGGCGAATGCCACACACCACGTGGCCTGCCGGGTGCGATGCAGCTGGATAAACGCCTGACCGGCGGCATCCTCAACGGTTATCTGGCACCGAGCCTGCTCGCCACCGATCTGACGGCGCGCGGCTGGAATCAGCAGGACCTGAGCACGTTCCTCAAGCACGGCATGAGCGCCCAGGGCACGATGTTCAACGAGATGTTCCCGGTGTTCCACAACAGCACCCAGGGCCTGAACGATCAGGATCTGGCGGCGATGGCGACGTTCCTGCTTGGCGACAAGCCACCCGCGGCGAAAGAGCTGACTGAAGTGTCGCTGGACAAACTCAGCCCGAGCGCCCAGCGCGGTCGTCAGGAATATTTGAACGTCTGCGCCGGTTGCCATGCTGCCGGCGGCGAAGGCAAGCCGCACATCGCCGTGGCCATGCGCGGCAACACCACGCTGCGTCTGGAAGATCCGCTCAATCTGTTGCGGGTGATCGAGGACGGCATCGGCGAGCAGAAATTCGCCGGGTTCGAACACATGCAGCCAATGCCGGGATTCGCTGACAGGCTCAGCGCTGAACAGCTGACCGATCTGCTGAACTACCTGCGTCAAGGCTGGGGCGGCCAGTCGGCAGAGTTGGCAGTGAGCGATGTGCAGAAGCTGCAGGCTGACGCTCCAGCCGTCGAGCACAAGGCGCACTGACATGCAGCATCTCGATCTACAGGTTGTGCGGCGGGTACTGGAGTGGTCGGTGGCCGGGCAGCGTATTTGGCTCTGTACGGTGCTGACCACTTACGGCTCGGCGCCGCGTGCGCCGGGTTCGCTGCTGGCGGTGAACGATAACGGCCAGTGGATCGGGTCGCTGTCCGGTGGCTGCGTCGAGGAAGACTTTCTCGCGCGCGTCGCTGAAGGTGCGTTTCTCGATGCAGTCAACGTGGTGCGTTACGGCGAAGGTGATGATCCGCGCTCGCGGGTCAGCCTGCCCTGTGGCGGTATTCTCGACGTACTGGTAGAGAAATTTGACGCCGACTGTGAAGTGCAGGCGCATCTGCGTGAGCTTGAATCGGCGTTGCTCGGCCAGCGTCGTCTGATTCGCGAGGTCGATCTGGCCAGCGGTGCGCGCAGTCTGTTCGCGGATCGCGAGCAAGGCGCGCGCATCGAGCGCGAGATCGACCGGGTGCGGATTCGCATCGGTGCTGCTCAGCGCTTGCTGCTGGCGGGTTACTCCAGCGTGGCGCAGGCCTGTGCCGAGTTCGCGGTCGGTCTCGGCTTCGAAGTGATTCTTTGCGATCCGCGCGACGAAGTGCTCGAAGGCGTGGTGCTGAATGGCGTAGAGATTCGTCGGCAATTGCCGTCAGTGTTTATCGCCGATGGCGGCTGTCACCGCGATACCGCGGTGGTAGCGCTGACCCATGATCCGCGTATCGACGACCTGGCAATGATGGAAGCGGTGCGCACCGAAGCGTTTTACATCGGCGTCATGGGCTCGCAGCAGACCTCGCAGAAACGTTTCGAGCGCCTGCGCAGGATTGGTGGGCTGGGAGAGGTCGAACTGGCGCGGATTCATGCGCCGATCGGGCTTAACCTGGGCAGCAAGACACCGGCTGAGATCGCTTTGGCGGTGCTGGCGGATATCTTGCGGATTCGTAGCGGGATCGCCCGAGACCAGCTCTGATCTGGATTTTGCAAATATTTGTGGCGAGGGAGCTTGCTCCCGCTGGACTGCGCAGCAGGCCTTCTTTTCAGATAAAAGGGAGTCCACTGCGCGAACCGGCGGGAGCAAGCTCCCTCGCCACAGTTGTTTGCCAGTCAAGAAAACTGATCAGAACCCCAGCTTGTCACGCAACCCGTAATACCACGCACCCAATGCCGCAAACGGCGTGCGCAGCAACTGCCCGCCCGGGAACGGATAGTGCGGCAGATCGGCAAATGCATCAAAACGCTCAGCCTGACCACGCAACGCTTCCGCCAGTACCTTGCCGGCCAGATGTGTGTACGTCACGCCGTGGCCGCTGCAGCCCTGCGAGTAATAAATGTTGTCGCCCAGACGCCCAACCTGCGGCAGGCGCGACAGGGTCAGCAGGAAATTGCCGGTCCAGGCGTAGTCGATCTTCACGTCCTTGAGTTGCGGAAAAGCCTTGAGCATTTTCGGGCGGATGATCGCTTCGATGTTCGCCGGATCCCGCGCGCCATAAACCACACCGCCGCCGAAGATCAGGCGCTTGTCGCCCGTCAGGCGGTAGTAGTCGAGCAGGTAGTTGCAGTCCTCGACGCAGTAATCCTGTGGCAGCAGGGATTTCGCCAGTTCTTCGCCCAGCGGTTCGGTAGTGATCACCTGAGTGCCGCACGGCATCGATTTGGCCGCCAGTTCCGGCACCAGATTACCGAGGTAGGCGTTGCCGGCAACGATGATGAACTTGGCCCTGACCTTGCCTTGCGGCGTGTGCACCACCGGACTGGCACCGCGCTCGATGCGCACGGCCGGCGATTGCTCATAGATCGTGCCGCCGAGGGACTCGACTGCAGCGGCTTCACCGAGCGCCAGGTTCAGCGGGTGGATGTGACCGCCGCTCATGTCGAGCATGCCGCCGACGTACTGATCGCAGGCGACCACTTCGCGAATGCGGCGCTGGTCGAGCAGTTCCAGTTGCGTGTGGCCGAAGCGCTCCCACAGGCGCTTCTGCGATTCCAGGTGACCCATCTGTTTGGCGGAGAGGGCGGCAAACACGCCGCCGTCCTTCAGGTCGCACTGGATGTTGTATTTGGCCACGCGCTCCCGAATGATCCGGCCGCCTTCGAAGGCCATCTGCCCGAGCAGTTGTGCTTGCTTGGGGCCGACTGTGCGCTCGATAACGTCGATGTCGCGGCTATAGCTGTTGACGATCTGCCCGCCATTACGCCCCGACGCACCGAAGCCGACCTTCGCTGCTTCCAGGACTGTGACGCGAAAACCGTTCTCCAGCAGAAACAGCGCCGAGGACAGCCCGGTGTACCCGGCGCCGATCACACAGACATCCGTCTCCACATCATCCTGCAGGGCCGGACGTGGCGGTGCAGTATTGGCCGACGCAGCGTAATAAGACTCTGGGTAAGGGGTGTTCGCCATCCTGCAGCCTCTGTTTAATATATTTTACGAGTGCGTCGATCCTACCCGAGTTGAAAAACCTCCGCCAGCCACCGGAAAAATCTTCTTCACCGACCCGAAATTAAATATTTTGC
The DNA here is from genome assembly GCF_022368695.1 of Pseudomonas sp. Y5-11. Classification (NCBI taxonomy): domain Bacteria; kingdom Pseudomonadati; phylum Pseudomonadota; class Gammaproteobacteria; order Pseudomonadales; family Pseudomonadaceae; genus Pseudomonas; species Pseudomonas sp. Y5-11. The sequence continues at coordinate 4,820,706 of NZ_CP058974.1, read as the reverse complement.
ATATTCATAGGGTTAGGTGAAAAAAAGGTGTTGACACCCCTCCGGAATTCCGTAGAATGCCGCCTCACAGCAGGCACGTAGCTCAGTTGGTTAGAGCACCACCTTGACATGGTGGGGGTCGTTGGTTCGAGTCCAATCGCGCCTACCAAACAAAATCCGCTCTGCTGGGCGGTCTCGAAGGGCTCACCGAAAGGTGGGCCCTTTTTTGTTGTCTGCGATTTTTCAAAGCCTTGCTCCAGGCGCTCGCCTCAATCCTTCCGATCTTTCGTTACCCTGACTGCTTAGCGTGTTTCGAAATAACACGACCTGTTGATATGGCGTTCTGTGCTTTTTTTGGATCCGTCGAAAAAGTGTGGATATTGAAGGGGTTACCGGTATTTTTAACCGTCCGGTGATCAAAAAAATGTTGTTGCTGATCGTGAACTTCAGTAACATCTGCCCCGCGTTCACCACCACGGTTTATGCATTTTTAAATCCCAAGCTTCCATCAGCTGCTTGGGATTTTTTTTGCCTGCGATTTGGCCAATCCCGTTTTCTGTGTACTTGCTTCCTGCGCGAAGCTTTCCAGTCCCACTGCTGCGTGCGGGCGAAACCGGTTTTTTTCGACTACTACTGACTGGCGTTTTTCACGGCTTTCTCAAGGAGTTCGTCGATGCTGGTTCATTGGTTTCTCGCCGCTATTCATCTCTTGGCTTTTGCACTGGGCTTCTGGGCCGTGTTGGCCCGTGGCACGGCGTTCAGTCGTTTGGCGACTGGCGTCGGTGAAGCAAAACGGGTTTTGCTTGCCGATAATCTGTGGGGCATTGCTGCGCTGGTGCTGTTGGTGACTGGCGGCATACGCGCCTTCGGCGGCTTTGAAAAGGGCACTGACTACTATCTGCACCAGCCGCTGTTTCATTTGAAGATGACGTTGTTCGTGCTGATTCTGCTGATAGAGCTGGCGCCGATGATCACGCTGGTCAAATGGCGGATCGCATTGGCGCGGGGCAAGGTGATCGATACCGGGCGTGCAAAGTTGTATGCACGGATCAGTCACGTCGAGGCGCTGCTGTTGGTATTGATGGTGATTGCAGCCACTGGCATGGCGCGCGGCGTGACGTTCGTCTAGCAGGGAGCAATTCCCTGTGTTCTCTCGGAAATGTCTGACAGCCAGGCTGGGTAGTCGCAGGTAGTATCGCGCTGCAGGGGGAAGGGAGCGAATGAAGTAGAGCGATGGGATGTGTCAGGCGCCGTGCCCAGTGGGCTGGAGAGCGGATGGCAATACGGCGCGTGTATCTCTAGCCAGTCATTATGCAAAGCAAACGAACTGGCTACTGACTGCAATGCGGTTCAGGGCGTTTGTGGCTTGTCCGGGGCGGTCAGGCCGGCCTGAATGCGCTGATAGATTTCTTCACGGTGTACGGCAACGTTTTTCGGAGCATTGATGCCGATACGGACTTGCTGACCGCTTACGCCGAGGATGGTGATCGTAATGTCATCACCAATATTTATGCTTTCACCGACTTTGCGGGTGAGTATCAGCATGGTCTTCTCCTTGATTGCTTTGTAGGGCACCTGATTCAGACAGTGCAGAGGTCGGTGGTACGTATAGATTAGTGCGAAGTCTCACGGTTTGGGTGCCTCTTTCTGACGCGCAGATGCGGCATTAATTCCCAGGGCGTAACTATACAGAGGCTGCAATCATCAATCTCGTTGTTTTGTGCCCATTTTGCGGGCCTCGCGAAGTATTTATGAATGTTAAGATCGCCGCTTTGTGATTTTCGAGGAAAGCGTTGTGCGCAAACTGGTCTGGATGGTCGCGGCACTGGCATTGGCGGGATGTGGTGAAGGCAAGAGTGTAGACGTGCAGAAGCCGAAAACGGCAGTCGCGGCCGCATCTGCGGCGGCGTCCGCCCCGCAATGGGACCTCGAAGTGCGCGGCGAAACACCTCAGGCTGTCAGTGACCTGAGTGGCTGGTTGATCGAGCATGCGTTCGTGCCGACCGTGATCAAGGACAGCAGCGGCAAGACGCGGATCCTGATTGGTCCGTTCAACTCCCAGGCCGACGCGCAAGCACGCAAGGTCGAGGTGGATGCAGCATTGGTGAAGGCCAAGAAGCAGAACGTCGAATCGGTGATCGTCGAGCATCCGTTCGCACCGTAAGCCGCACTTTCAGCGGAGCGGCCTAAAGGACATCGCAGTCGACTCGTCTTATACGAGTCAATCACGATTTCTCGAAGGAGCTCCGCATGGCCTCCGCCGCTCCCTATAAGCTTTTCAATGCGGTTTTGCGCCGCAAGACGCTGGTGAGTCCGCACATGATGCGTATCACGCTCGCCGACCCTTCGATAGGTGGCATGGCCACTTGGGCGCCGGATCAGCGCGTCAAATTGTTTTTCCCTGCTGAAGATGGATCACCTGCGAGCCTTGCGCAGGAGGAGGGCTGGTACGCGCGTTTTCGTTCGATGTTGGCGAGCCGTCGACCGGCAATGCGCACTTACACCATTCGTCATTTACGCGCTGATCAGGGCGAGGTCGACATCGATTTTGTCCTGCATGGCGAGACCGGTCCCGCGTCGCGCTGGGCGCTGCGTGCGCAGCCGGGAGCGTCGATGCAGATTCTTGCTCCCGACAGCGGTTTTTCCGCGCAGGACGCCGGAGGGTTCGAATGGAAACCGCCGCAGTTGCTCAAGGAGGTTTTGCTGGTGGCGGATGCCACGGCATTGCCGGCCGCCATGGGCATTCTTGACGAGTTGGCTGCCATGTCCGGACCGCCTCAGACTCAGGCTTACTTTGAAGTGGACAGCGCACCAGACATGCTCCCGGTGCCGGATTGGCCAGGGCTGTCGGTGCAGTGGCTGATTCGCGATCAGGCGCCAGAAGCAGTGGCTGGGGCGCTGATGGTAGAGGCGGTGCAGCAGGCGTTCTTGCCTGCAGAGGATTCATCGGTCGGGCAAGCCGCCGAACTCGCCGAAGTCGATATCGACAAAGACATTCTCTGGGAGATCGCCAACACGGCCCTCGAAGGTTTTTATGGCTGGATTGCCGGCGAAAGTGCTGCGGTCATGCGTCTGCGCAAATACCTGATCAAGGAATGCGGTATCCCCCGCGAGTCACTCAATCTGATGGGCTACTGGCGCTACAACAAGGCTGGCAGCTAAAAACAGAAAAGGCCTCGAACATCACGTTCGAGGCCTTTTCTTTTGCGCTGAAGAATCAGCCGCAGGCTTTCAGGTTCACCGGGCCGACAAATTCATTGCCGTGTCCCATGACGCACGCCACGCTCTGATTACGCTGGCGTTCCCAGTCTTGCACCGGGTACGTCTTGTTCCAGGCTTCGTAAAGCTGCCGATCCTGTTTCGACAGGCGCAAGCCGTACTGCTTGCTCATGTAGAAATAGGTGCGCGCGATCATGCCGCGAATCGACGGGCGAGGCATGACTTTCTTGGCCTTGAAGTCGACTTGAGTCAGGCACGAGCCATACTGACCGGATTGCACCGGCAGCCAGCCGTAGCTGAAGTTGCTGCGATCACCGTTGACTTCGCCAATGCTCGGTACCAGGTTGTGCAGGTCGGCTTCGGCTTTCTGATAACTCGGGTCGTAGCGTGTGCAGTTCTTGCGCCCGCCCGACTGCCAGCATTGACGCTGGTGACCGAATTCCCACGCCGGGACAATGTGCTCCCATTCGATGCGCGAAGCGCGCTTGGCATTTTTGCGTGGCACATAACCGCAAGCCTTCAAGTCCACCTTGTTGCCAGTGTATTTGCATCCGCAGTAAAACTCGGTGGACTGCGGTGCATACAGCTTCCAGGCGGCTTTCTTGGCCTCGGTAAAGGTGCGGGGAGCGCCAGCCTGGGCGCCAAAAGCGATGAACAGCAACAGTAATGCAAAACAGCGGACACTCATTGAATCAATCTTCCTTCGGCACAACCCAAAAAATCTGCACGCCACCATCGTCGCGATAGGCGAGTGTGACGTTGTCGTTCTCGTCGATTTCCTCGAGCAGTTGCTCCCATGCATCCACAGGCTCGTCCGGCAGACGGAAGATCAACGCGGCTTTGGCTTTTTGTGCGGTAGGGGAATTGATGATTTTTTGAACGCGCATACCCATGCGTTCGTAAGCAGCAGGAGCATCAGGGGAGGTGGCCACGAGGTTATCCTTATTAAGCTGTACGTGCATACAGTATTTAACTGTAAGCATTTTCGCAACTGCTTAAAATTCAAGAAAAACCTCTGACAGCGCTTTTGCGATTTTGGTGTAAGCCGGATCGATTATTTTGTACGAAAAAGTCGCGCGCAGCGTAGGTGGCAGCACCACCCGCCGCGTGGGCGAGTGGTGAGCAGGTTGCCCGATCCGGAAAGGCTCAGGCGAGGGCCAATCAATATTCCCAGAACATCCGTTGCAGCTCTTTGCTGTCGTTGGTTTTGGTCAGGGCGACCATGGCCAGGATCCGGGCTTTTTGCGGGTTCAGGTCGTGAGCGACGACCCAATCGTATTTGTCGTCAGGTTGTTCGGCGTTACGCAGAACGAAACCACCGGCGTTGACGTGGGACGAGCGGATGATCTGCACGCCGTCTTTGCGCAAGGCTTGCAGGCTCGGCACTACGCGCGAAGAAACAGAACCATTGCCGGTACCGGCATGGATGATGGCTTTGGCGCCGGCCTGGGCCAGTGCTTTGTAGGCGGTGTCATCAACGTTGCCGTAGGAATAGGCGATTTCTACGTCAGGCAGGCTCTTGATGTTCTTGATGTCGAATTCCGAATCCATGGTGTGGCGCTTGGCTGGCAAGCGGAACCAATAGGATTTGCCTTCGACCACCATGCCCAGCGGCCCCCAGGGGCTTTTGAACGCCTCGGTCTTGATGTTGATCATTTTGCTCACGTCGCGACCGGACTGGATTTCATCATTCATGGTCACCAGCACGCCTTTGCCGTGCGCTTCTTTGCTGCTGGCCACGGCGACGGCGTTGTACAGGTTGAGCATGCCGTCCGCCGACATGGCGGTGCCCGGACGCATCGAGCCGACGACGATGATCGGCTTGTCGGTCTTCTCGACCAGGTTGAGGAAGTAGGCAGTTTCTTCCAGGGTGTCGGTACCGTGGGTGATGACGATGCCATCGACGTCTTTGCTGTCGGCCAGTTCGGACACGCGACGACCCAGTTGCAGCAGGTTGTCGTTGGTGATGCTTTCCGAGGCGATCTGCATGACTTGTTCGCCACGCACGTTTGCCAGTTTGCTCAACTCGGGGATGCCGGCAATCAGTTGTTCAATGCCAACCTTGGCCGCCTGGTAGGTGGCGCTGTTGGCTGCGCTGGCGCCGGCACCGGCAATGGTGCCGCCAGTGGCAAGTACCACGACGTTGGCGAGTTTGGTCTGGGTTTCGACTTCTTTTGCCTGAAGGGCGGTTGGCAGGAGCAGGAGGAGGGCCAAAGCGCCCGGTACCAAGGTGTTGAAAGCAGATTTCATTATTTTTCTCTCTAGTAGTGAGACGGTGCTGATGCAGGTTCATCTAGATGCGCCCCGAGCCGATCTGAATGCTCGGGGTCCAGGCTAAGGAGCAGGATCCGTACCAGCGCTACTTTGCTTCAGAGAAATGTTTAACATCATGATTTGCATCAGGATTTTATGGATCGGCCAATGGTTGTGCCGATCACCTGTCCGGGTTTCCGAATATTGGGACCTTTCATGTTCGGCTCACCGAAAAAGGCTACAACTCTTGACGAACGAAGCCGCTTGCCGGTTTCGGCTTTTCTGCTAAAGAAACCCGTCAGCAGGCCGATGGGTGTTAAAGGAAACGATTATTTAGGGAATTCACATGTCACTGACGATCGGTTTTTCACATCCCGGCGCAGTCACCATCGGCGGTAAGACCGCAGCGACAATCAATGCAATGAACCAGGCGGAAGCAGACGCATCCGAAGAGGCGCTGGGCGTTGAAAAAGAGCAAAGCAACCAGGTCAGAACCGGTGGACCTGCGCAAGAAGCCAGCCAGGCGAGTAGCGCTGACAGCGGCGATAGCCTGAGCATCACCGTCAAAATGTTGCTCAAGCGGATGCAGGAATTGCAGAAGCAACTGCAAGAACAGCAACAACAATTGGCGGCGGCGCAGGCGGCAAGTTATCCGACGCCCGAGGCCAAGTCACAGGCGGTCATGTCCGTTCAGGGCCAGATCGCGCAAACCAGCGGCGCGCTGATGGAAGTCGCGGCGGCACTGGTCAAGGAAATGTCCAAGGACTCAACCAGCGGCAACCTGGTCAGTACCACGGCGTAAGCAGGGAAGGGCGAATCAGCCGATTCGCCCTGCGATAAAACGATGATTTCTGATTGTTGACAAATGTCGGCGGGATTCGCATAGTTCGGTCTACGCAAACGTTTGCGCGGCTTCCCCGGTGCCCTATTGGCCGGAAGAGAGCGCTGAAGCTTACGCCAGCGCGAGCGTTGCTCACAATAATCATAAGATCGGAGTGAACCCATGAAGCTGCCATTCGCTGGACGTCTTCTTGCTGTCGCTATGCTGGCTGCTGCAGCCGCCGCACTACCTGTCTCTTCGGCCTTCGCCGAGTCCCCGGAAAAACCCAAAGTCGCATTGGTCATGAAATCCCTGGCCAACGAATTCTTCCTGACCATGGAAGATGGCGCCAAGGCTTACCAGAAAGAACACTCCGCCGATTTTGACCTGATCTCCAACGGCATCAAGGACGAGACCGATACCGCCGGCCAGACCCGCATCGTCGAGCAGATGATTCTGGCCAAGGTCAACGCGCTGGTCATCGCACCGTCCGATTCCAAGGCCATGGTGCCGGTCATCAAGAAAGCCGTCGATGCCGGCATCACCGTGATCAACATCGACAACCAGCTCGATCCGCAAATCGTCAAAAGCAAAAATATCAGTGTGCCATTCGTAGGGCCGGACAACCGCAAGGGTGCGCGTCTGGTCGGTGAGTACCTGGCCAAGCAACTGAAGGCCGGTGACGAAGTCGGCATCATCGAAGGTGTGTCCACCACCACCAACGCCCAGCAGCGCACCGCCGGCTTCAAGGATGCGATGGGCGCGGCGCAGATCAAGGTGGTTTCGTTGCAATCGGGGGACTGGGAAATCGACAAGGGCAACAAGGTTGCTGCTTCGATTCTCAGCGAATACCCGGATGTGAAAGCGCTCTTGGCGGGTAACGACAGCATGGCCGTCGGCGCTGTTTCCGCTGTGCGCGCTGCCGGCAAGGCGGGCAAGGTACAAGTGGTCGGTTACGACAATATCAACGCGATCAAGCCGATGCTCAAGGACGGTCGTGTGCTGGCGACGGCCGATCAGTTCGCTGCCAAGCAGGCTGTGTTCGGTATTGAGACCGCACTGAAAATCCTCAAGGGCGAAAAAGTCGACAGCGGCGCCAATGGCGTGATCGAAACGCCAGTCGAGCTGGTCACCCAGTAAGTCTTTCGGCGACACAACGGCGCTCGTCCGTCCGGACGAGCGCATGGAGAGTTTTTATGTCAGTTTCCGCCCCGAACGCTGTCCTCTCGGTCAGCGGTATCGGTAAGACCTATGCGCAGCCGGTGCTCACGGGCATCGACTTGACGCTGATGCGCGGTGAAGTGCTGGCGCTGACCGGTGAAAATGGTGCCGGTAAAAGCACGCTGTCGAAGATCATTGGTGGTCTGGTCACGCCGACCACAGGCCAGATGCGGTTCCAGGGCAAAGACTACCGCCCTGGCAGCCGTACCCAGGCTGAAGAGCTTGGCGTGCGCATGGTCATGCAAGAACTCAATCTGCTGCCGACCCTGTCGGTGGCGGAAAACCTGTTTCTCGACAACCTGCCGAGCAACGGCGGCTGGATCAGTCGCAAGCAATTGCGCAAGGCCGCCATCGAAGCCATGGCGCAGGTCGGCCTCGATGCGATTGATCCGGACACTCTGGTCGGCGAGTTGGGTATCGGGCATCAGCAGATGGTCGAGATCGCACGCAACCTGATCGGCGATTGTCATGTGCTGATTCTTGATGAGCCGACGGCCATGCTCACTGCCCGTGAAGTGGAAATGCTTTTTGAGCAGATCACCCGTTTACAGGCGCGTGGGGTTGCGATCATCTATATCTCCCACCGCCTGGAAGAGCTGGCCCGAGTTGCGCAACGCATTGCTGTGCTGCGTGACGGCAATCTGGTCTGCGTCGAGCCGATGGCCAACTATAACAGTGAGCAGTTGGTGACCTTGATGGTCGGCCGTGAGCTGGGCGAACACATCGACATGGGCCCGCGCAAGATTGGCGCGCCAGCCCTGACGGTCAAGGGCCTGACCCGCTCCGACAAGGTGCGCGATGTTTCCTTTGAAGTGCGTGCTGGCGAGATTTTCGGGATTTCCGGGCTGATCGGAGCCGGGCGCACTGAATTGCTAAGGCTGATTTTTGGCGCCGACCTCGCCGACAGCGGCACGATTGCGCTGGGTTCGCCGGCGCAGGAGGTCAGTGTGCGTTCGCCGGTTGATGCAGTGAAGCACGGCATCGCCCTGATCACCGAAGACCGCAAGGGTGAAGGCTTGCTGCTCAGCCAGTCGATCAGCGCCAATATTGCTTTGGGCAACATGCCGGAAATTTCCCGGGCCGGGGTCGTCAATAACAGCAACGAAATTTCTTTGGCGCAGCGTCAGATCAACGCCATGCGCATCCGCAGTTCGAGCCCGACCCAATTGGTTTCCGAGTTGTCTGGCGGTAATCAGCAGAAGGTCGTGATCGGTCGCTGGCTGGAGCGTGATTGCTCGGTGCTGTTGTTCGACGAGCCGACTCGCGGCATTGATGTGGGTGCCAAGTTCGATATCTATGCCTTGCTGGGCGAGTTGACACGTCAGGGCAAAGCGCTGGTGGTGGTATCCAGTGACCTGCGCGAGCTGATGCTGATCTGCGACCGGATCGGTGTTCTGTCGGCAGGGCGTTTGATCGATACCTTCGAGCGCGACAGCTGGACCCAGGATGATTTGCTTGCTGCCGCGTTCGCCGGCTACCAAAAACGTGATGCGCAGCTCAATGAAGCGGCGCCTAGGGAACTCCCATGAAAACTGCATCTTCTGCCGGCAAACGTGGTGGCAATTTCTACGGTCTTGGCACCTATCTGGGCCTGGCGGGTGCCTTGTTGGCGATGGTGGCGTTGTTCTCGGTCATGAGCAGCCACTTTCTGTCCTATGACACCTTCAGCACGCTGGCCAACCAGATCCCCGATCTGATGGTGCTGGCGGTGGGCATGACCTTCGTGCTGATCATCGGCGGCATCGACCTGTCGGTCGGTTCGGTACTGGCACTTGCCGCCTCGACAGTCAGCGTCGCGATTCTCGGCTGGGGCTGGAGCGTGTTGCCGTCCGCTCTGCTCGGTATGGCGGTGGCTGCACTGGCGGGTACGGTGACTGGTTCGATCACTGTAGCGTGGCGTATTCCGTCGTTCATCGTTTCGCTCGGTGTGCTGGAAATGGCCCGTGGCCTGGCGTATCAGATGACCGGTTCGCGCACCGCCTACATCGGTGATTCGTTTGCCTGGCTGTCGAACCCGATCGCCTTTGGTATCTCGCCGTCGTTCATCATTGCCTTGCTGGTGATCTTCATTGCGCAAGCGGTGCTGACCCGCACCGTGTTCGGTCGCTACCTGATCGGCATCGGCACCAACGAAGAAGCGGTGCGTCTGGCCGGGATCAATCCAAAACCGTACAAGATTCTGGTGTTCAGCCTGATGGGGCTGCTCGCCGGCATCGCCGCGCTGTTCCAGATTTCCCGTCTGGAAGCGGCGGATCCGAATGCCGGCTCCGGCCTCGAACTGCAAGTGATCGCTGCGGTGGTCATTGGTGGCACCAGCCTGATGGGGGGGCGTGGTTCGGTGATCAGCACCTTCTTCGGTGTGTTGATCATTTCGGTGCTGGCGGCCGGTCTGGCGCAGATCGGTGCGACGGAGCCAACCAAGCGCATTATCACCGGTGCGGTGATCGTCATTGCGGTGGTACTCGATACCTATCGCAGTCAACGCGCCAGTCGACGGGGCTAAGCCATGGCAACGATCAAGGATGTGGCGGCGCTCGCGGGGATTTCCTACACCACGGTTTCTCACGTGGTGAACAAGACCCGGCCGGTCAGTCAGGAGGTGCGGTTGAAGGTCGAGGCGGCCATCAAAAGCCTCGATTACGTGCCAAGTGCCGTGGCGCGTTCACTGAAAGCCAAGACCACTGCGACCATTGGCTTATTGGTGCCTAACAGCCTCAACCCGTATTTTGCCGAGTTGGCTCGGGGTATCGAGGATTACTGTGAGCGTAACGGCTATTGCGTGATCCTTTGCAACTCTGACGATAACCCGGAAAAACAGCGCAGCTATTTGCGGGTGCTGCTGGAGAAGCGCATTGACGGCCTGATCGTCGCCTCCGCCGGTGGCGACATCGGGCTCGCGCAAGGGCTGGCCGGGGTGAAAACGCCGATGGTCATCGTCGACCGCGGGCTGGATGGCGTGGACGCCGACCTGGTGCGCATCGACCATGAATATGGTGCCTATCTGGCGACGCGTCACCTGCTGGAGCTGGGCCATCGTGACATCGCCACCATCGGCGGTCCGTCGAGCACCAGCGTGGCGCAAATGCGTCAGGCCGGTTTTTGTCGAGCGCTGCAGGAGGCGGGCATCAAGGTGCGGGCCGAGCGCATGCTGGAAAGCGATTTCACCAGCACTGGCGGTTACAACGCGGCGGCGATCCTGCTTGAAAGCAATCCGCCGAGTGCGATCTTCGCCGGTAACGACATGATCGGGATCGGTGTGCTGCGCGCGGCGGCCGAGCGCAATGTCCGCGTACCGAGCGAGCTGTCGGTGATCGGCTTCGACGATATCCAGATGAGTCGCTACGTGTACCCGGCGCTGACCACCGTTGGCCAGTCGATCCTGCAGTTGGGCGAGATGGCTGCCGAAGTGCTGCTGCGAAGGATTGCTACCCCGAGTCTGGTCACCGATCAACGAATCGTGACCCCGAGTATTGTCTTGCGCGAATCGACTGCACCGCTGTCAAGCGTGTTCACCGAGTACCGCTGAAATCGAATTGACGAGTAGTGATGTATGCCAGCAAATGTAGTGGTAATAGGCAGCCTGAACATGGATCTGGTCACCCGGGCGCCACGGCTGCCAAAGGGTGGTGAAACGCTGATCGGTCATTCTTTTGCCACCGTTTCCGGCGGCAAGGGCGCCAATCAGGCAGTCGCTGCTGCGCGCTTGGGTGCGCAGGTGGCGATGGTCGGCTGTGTTGGCAACGATGACTACGGCGTTCAATTGCGCGACGCATTGCTGGCCGAGCAGATCGATTGTCAGGCGGTGAGCACGGTTGCCGACTCCAGTGGCGTGGCGCTGATTGTGGTCGATGACAACAGTCAGAACGCCATCGTGATCGTCGCTGGCGCCAACGGTGCAATGACCCCGGCGGTGATTGACCGCTTTGATGCAGTTCTGCAGGCGGCCGACGTGATTATCTGCCAGCTGGAGATCCCGGATGCAACGGTGGGGCATGCGCTCAAGCGTGCGCGTGCGCTGGGCAAGACCGTGATTTTAAACCCGGCGCCGGCCAGTCGTCCGCTGCCGGCAGACTGGTATACCGCCATCGATTACCTGATTCCCAACGAAAGCGAAGCCGCGGCGTTGAGCGGGTTGCCAGTCGATTCGCTGCAGAGCGCAGAGGGCGCTGCCAGTCAGTTGATCGCAATGGGCGCGGGCAAGGTCATCGTTACCCTCGGTGCGCAAGGCTCGCTGTTCGCCAATGGCAAAGATTTCGAGCATTTCCCGGCGCCCAAGGTGAAGGCGGTCGATACCACCGCCGCGGGCGATACCTTTGTTGGTGGTTTTGCCGCAGCGCTTGCCAGTGGCAAATCCGAGGCTGAGGCGATCCGTTACGGGCAAGTCGCTGCAGCGTTATCTGTGACCCGGGCCGGCGCACAGCCTTCCATTCCCACCATGTCCGACGTACAGGCGTTCAAATCCGCATGAAAAAGACTGCTTTGCTCAACGTCGCGTTGTCGCGGCTGATCGCATCCCTGGGCCATGGTGACATGGTGGTGATCGGTGACGCCGGACTGCCGGTTCCTCCTGGTGTTGAACTGATTGATCTGGCGCTGACCCACGGCGTTCCGGATTTTGTCAGTACCCTGAAAGTCGTGCTCAGCGAGATGCAGGTGGAGAGCCATGTGCTGGCCAACGAAATCCTCGACAAGCAGCCGACCGCCCTGGTTGTGCTGGACGAGTTGCAAGAAGAGGGCGCCCTCGGTCGGCGCGATCTGCTGACTCATGAGCAATTCAAGGTCCTTAGCCGACAGGCACGGGCGATTGTTCGTACAGGCGAATGTCAGCCGTACTGCAACATCGTGCTGGTGGCCGGAGTAACGTTCTAATCGGGTTTTCGACCCTTTCATTTTCATCAGCACAAGGAATGCGCCATGCACCGTTACGCTCACAAACTCCACCAATTGCTTCGGAGTCTGCTGCTTTTGTCTTTTATGACCGCCACCAGCGCTCAGGCTGCTGAAAAGATCGACCTGATCATCGACACCGATCCGGGTGCCGACGATGTGGTTGCCCTGCTATTCGCCCTGGCTTCGCCGGATGAACTGAACATTCGCGCACTGACCACCGTGGCCGGCAACGTGCGCCTCGACAAGACTTCGCGCAACGCGCGCCTGGCTCGCGAGTGGGCAGGGCGCGAGGACGTTCCGGTTTACGCGGGCGCGCCGAAGCCGCTGATGCGTACGCCGATCTACGCCGAGAACATCCATGGCAAGGAAGGCCTGTCGGGTGTCACCGTGCATGAGCCGAAAAAAGGCCTGGCCGAAGGCAATGCGGTCAACTACCTGATCGATACCCTGAAAAAAGCCAAACCGCACAGCATCACCATCGCCATGCTGGGCCCGCAGACCAACCTGGCGCTGGCGCTGATCCAGGAGCCGGAGATCGTTAACGGTATCAAGGAAGTGGTGATCATGGGCGGCGCGCACTTCAATGGCGGCAACATTACCCCGGTGGCCGAATTCAACTTGTTTGCCGACCCGCAAGCGGCAGAAGTGGTACTCAAGAGTGGTGTAAAACTGACCTATCTGCCGCTGGACGTGACCCACAAGATTCTCACCAGCGACGCCCGCCTGAAGCAGATTGCCGCGCTCAACAACAATGCGAGCAAGATTGTCGGCGACATCCTCAACGAGTACATCAAGGGCGACATGGAGCACTACGGCATCCCTGGCGGTCCGGTGCATGACGCTACCGTCATTGCTTACCTGCTCAAGCCGGAGCTGTTCACCGGTCGCTCGGTGAACGTGGCCATCGACAGCCGTGAGGGGATCACGTTCGGTCAGACCGTGGTCGACTGGTACGATGGTCTGAAACAGCCGAAAAACGCATTTTGGGTCGAGAATGGTGATGCCCAAGGTTTCTTCGATCTGCTGACTGAGCGTCTGAAGCGCTTGAAGTAAGGCCTGGACCCGCAGGTGCAAGTCTGCGGGTTTTTACTCCCTCTCCGTGTCCGGCGTGCTCTTGTCGTCATGCTGGTACCGTTCGAACACTTGAGCGATAAACGTTTGTGCGCCTTGTGTTCCCATCGTCTTGACCAGCAGATCGATGCTGATCAGCGCCAGCTCCTCCGAACTGCCCGGGCTATACGAACTGTGCCCCTTCGGCCAAAGAACCTTGATGTCGGCGGAGATGCTTACGGTGCTCATGAGTGCGCTCGAAAAGTCGGGAATGTCTGAGCGCGAGTTAACCACTTTGTCGGGCGTTTGGCACTGCGACTTAGGCATGGGCGCGACGCTATGCGACACTTGGTCTTTTCCGGTTGAACCAAGGAATGTGCTGTGCAGATCGATTTGAATTCCCCCGACGGCCTCACACTTGACGCTGTGCGCCAGTTGCTCGCGTCGGCCAGCGATGATGTACACACGCAACTGCGCGTGACCAAGGGTGGGATTGCCTATATTTCTTCCGGTGTGACCGGCGGGCAGGATATTGACGGCCTGCTCTTTCGCCTGGAAACCTGGGCCAAGGGTTCGGGGTATGTCGGCAATGTCGCGGCCAGTGATGAAGTCTGGGTGATGCAGATTTTCAATGCGCTTAAAGACAACTGGCCGAATCCGCCGCTCGACTACATCGACGTCTATTGAGCTTCGTTAATATTCGGTGACGATTGTGTGAGGATGCGCTGCACGCTCTTCAGGCAGACTCAGCGTTTTTCCGGATCGTGGGGCAGGGTGGCAGCATTGGTTGTGAAACCAAACGCCAGATTGGCGGTCGCACGATCTCAGCTTAACCATTTGAAAGAAGGAGGCTTCATGCCTTTGAAGTTCGCGTCTCTGGGTGCATTTATGGCCGTTGCCATGTTGGCCGGTTGCAGCACGACCTCCAGCGAGTCGGCAAAGGATCCTGTGGCGACCGATGCCGGTCACAGCCGCTGTGAAGCAAAGGCAGCGGAATTTGCCATCGGTAAAAAGGCTTCGCCGGAACTGCTCGATCAGGCGCGTGCCAAGGCTGGCGCGCAAAACGCCCGTTTCCTCAAGCCAACCGACATGATCACGCTGGAATACCGCTCCGATCGCTTGAATCTGAACACCGACAACAGCCTTGTGGTCACCCGCGTCAACTGCGGTTGATCGCAGAGCGCTTTTGTTGCCGGCATAAAAAACCCCGTCACATGGACGGGGTTTTTTTAGCGCGCCGGGAAATTACTCTGGGCGAACTTGTGCAGCTTGCATACCCTTTTGGCCTTTCTCAGCCACGAAAGAGACGGTCTGGCCTTCTTTCAGGCTTTTGAAACCGTCGGATTCGATAGCTTTGAAGTGTACGAACAGGTCGTCACCGCCACCTTGAGGAGTGATGAAGCCGAAGCCTTTTTCATCGTTGAACCATTTAACGGTGCCGGTTTGGCGATTAGACATGGTGTATCTCCAAGAAACATATATTTTCAGTAGTACTGTGCTGCTCAGGCCAACTGGGCACACCCGGGTATCATAGTCGAAATGTTCGCTTTGGTAGCGCCCCGGACGTGCTGTTTGCTTTCATATTGCATCGATTTCAACCTCTGAAATGTCTGCAAGCCCCGGTTTCAGTGGCTTTTGGCCGAAAGAAGAGGGTGTAAAAAAAGCTATAAAACCTGCGTAAATTATCGATTTCGGGGTCTTTTTAGCGATTTTTGGTCTGCCGGACGCCCGAAAAAACATTCATCAGCGCTTATTTCTGCACGCGGCAAACCGAGATTTCTTTCAGTGCGCGTTGACCCAGTTCACCACTGGGCGGGGTGTTCTTGTCCATCAGCTGCGCGATCTCTTGCGTGGTGAATTTCTTTTCCAGAACATCGGCACCGCAAGCGCAGTGTTTATTGGCTTCGGCTGGATTGACGCTCTTGCTGGCGGCGGCGGTGCAGTCGTTCATGTACTGGGCTTTGACACCGGCAGGCCAGGCCGCGTTGGCGCTCAGCGGCAGTAGCAGGGCCAGCGGGGCCGCGTAAGCAAAAAGTCGGGTAAGGCGCATGTCGGAAACTCCTTGGGTTGATATCGGCGACGATTCTCAGCTTATTTGAGGCAAAGCGTATATCCCAAGTTCACTTTGCGCCGCAAAAATGCATAAATCTTCAGCACTGAAAATCCTTCGACTCGATGACCGCTCATCTGTGTTAGCATGCCGGGCTCATGCGTTCTCAGGCTCCGGATGGCCTTCAGCCCCGAAGCGGTCAGCGTGCGAAACCCTGATTTGAATCCCAGTCACTCTGGTTCGGTTTTCCGGTTGGCCGCAAGGCTCCTGCCGCTGTAAGGCAGGCGTTCGTCATTGAATGGCCTGGATCGGATCTTGTACTGGCTCATCCCAACCCACGTGACCTTTGGTAGGGGTCACCACTAGGAGAGGAGGCGCCATGCCAACTATTACTCTTCCCGACGGCAGTCAACGTTCATTCGATCACCCGGTTTCCGTAGCCGAGGTCGCCGCATCCATTGGTGCCGGTCTGGCCAAGGCCACCGTGGCCGGCAAGGTCAACGGCAAGCTGGTCGACGCCTGCGACATCATCGACAGCGACGCGACGCTGCAAATCATCACGCCAAAGGATGAAGAGGGGCTGGAGATCATTCGCCACTCTTGCGCGCACCTGGTTGGCCATGCGGTCAAGCAGCTGTACCCGACTGCGAAAATGGTCATCGGCCCGGTTATCGACGAAGGCTTCTATTACGACATCGCCTTCGAGCGTCCTTTTACGCCGGACGACATGGCCGCCATCGAACAGCGCATGCATCAGCTGATCGACAAGGATTACGACGTCATCAAGAAAGTCACTCCGCGCGCCGAAGTGATCGAAGTGTTCAAGGCTCGCGGCGAAGATTACAAGCTGCGTCTGGTCGAGGACATGCCGAACGAGCAGGCCATGGGCCTGTATTACCACGAAGAATACGTCGACATGTGCCGCGGCCCGCACGTGCCGAACACGCGTTTCCTGAAGTCCTTCAAACTGACCAAATTGTCCGGTGCCTACTGGCGCGGTGATGCCAAGAACGAGCAACTACAGCGCGTTTACGGTACTGCCTGGGCAGACAAGAAGCAGCTGGCGGCTTACATCCAGCGCATCGAAGAAGCGGAAAAGCGCGATCACCGCAAGATCGGCAAGCGCCTGGGCCTGTTCCACACCCAGGAAGAAGCGCCGGGCATGGTGTTCTGGCACCCGAACGGCTGGACCCTGTATCAAGTGCTCGAGCAGTACATGCGCAAGGTGCAGCGTGACAATGGCTACCTCGAGATCAAGACCCCGCAAGTGGTCGATCGCAGTCTGTGGGAAAAATCCGGGCACTGGGCCAACTACGCCGACAACATGTTCACCACCGAGTCGGAAAGCCGCGACTACGCCATCAAGCCGATGAACTGCCCGTGCCACGTGCAGGTGTTCAATCAGGGTCTGAAGAGCTACCGCGAGCTGCCGATGCGTCTGGCCGAGTTTGGTGCGTGCCACCGTAACGAGCCGTCGGGAGCATTGCACGGCATCATGCGTGTGCGTGCGTTTACTCAGGACGACGCCCACATTTTCTGCACCGAAGAGCAGATGCAGGCTGAATCCGCAGCGTTCATCAAACTGACCATGGATGTTTACCGCGACTTCGGCTTCACCGATGTCGAGATGAAACTGTCCACTCGTCCGGAAAAACGCGTGGGTTCCGACGAGCTGTGGGATCGCGCCGAAGCGGCACTGGCGGCAGCCCTCGATAGCGCGGGCCTGCCGTATGATCTGCAACCGGGCGAAGGTGCGTTCTACGGTCCGAAGATCGAGTTCTCGCTGAAAGATTGCCTCGGTCGCGTCTGGCAGTGTGGTACCTTGCAGCTCGATTTCAACCTGCCTGTCCGTCTCGGCGCCGAATACGTCTCCGAAGACAACAGCCGCAAGCATCCGGTAATGTTGCACCGCGCGATCCTCGGTTCTTTCGAGCGTTTCGTCGGGATTCTGATCGAGCACTACGAAGGTGCATTCCCTGCGTGGCTCGCGCCAACCCAGGCAGTGATCATGAATATCACTGATAAACAGGCAGATTTCGTCGCTCAGGTTGAAAAAACTCTCAACGAAAGCGGATTTCGTGCCAAGTCCGACTTGAGAAATGAAAAGATCGGCTTTAAAATCCGCGAGCATACTTTGCTCAAGGTTCCCTATCTTTTGGTTATCGGAGATAAGGAAGTCGAGATGCAGACTGTCGCTGTGCGTACTCGTGAAGGTGCTGACCTGGGCTCGATGCCCGTCGCCCAGTTCGCTGAGTTTCTCGCGCAAGCGGTTTCCCGGCGTGGTCGCCCAGATTCGGAGTAATTATTATTAAGCGTGAAATGAGACAAGATAAACGAGCTGCACCGAAAGCCCCGATCAACGAGAATATCTCGGCACGCGAGGTTCGGTTAATTGGCGCTGATGGCGAGCAGATTGGCATCGTCTCGATTGATGAAGCGCTTCGTATTGCTGAAGAAGCAAAGCTTGATCTGGTAGAAATCTCTGCTGACGCAGTCCCACCGGTTTGCCGGGTGATGGACTACGGCAAATCGATCTTCGAAAAGAAGAAGCAGATTGCAGCAGCGAAGAAAAACCAGAAGCAGATTCAGGTAAAAGAAATCAAGTTTCGTCCAGGGACGGAGGAAGGGGATTACCAGGTAAAACTGCGCAACCTGGTACGTTTCCTGAGTGACGGGGACAGGGCCAAGGTATCCTTGCGATTCCGCGGCCGTGAGATGGCCCACCAGGAGCTGGGGATGGAACTCCTCAAGCGGGTTGAAGCTGACCTGCTCGAGTACGGTTCGGTCGAACAGCATCCTAAGATGGAAGGACGCCAGCTGATCATGGTCATCGCCCCGAAAAAGAAGAAGTAATCAACAGGGCACGGCAGGCCTTCTGATTATGTTTATCAACTGAATGCGGAGTATCCGAACATGCCAAAAATGAAAACCAAAAGTGGTGCTGCTAAGCGGTTTCTGAAAACTGCTAACGGTATCAAGCACAAGCACGCTTTCAAGAGCCACATCCTGACCAAAATGTCGACCAAGCGTAAGCGTCAACTGCGCGGTAGCAGCTTGCTGCATCCGTCTGACGTGGCAAAAGTCGAGCGCATGCTGCGCCTTCGTTAATTTTAGTCAAGAATAGAGGAAGTAACTCATGGCTCGTGTAAAGCGTGGCGTCATTGCCCGTAAGCGTCACAAAAAAATTCTGAAACTTGCTAAAGGCTACTACGGCGCACGCTCCCGCGTATTCCGTGTTGCCAAGCAAGCGGTAATCAAGGCAGGCCAATACGCCTACCGTGACCGTCGTCAGAAAAAACGTCAGTTCCGCGCTCTGTGGATCGCTCGTATCAACGCTGGTGCTCGTGTTAACGGTCTGTCTTACAGCCGTTTCATTGCTGGCCTGAAAAAAGCGTCCATCGAGATCGACCGTAAGGTTCTGGCTGATCTGGCAGTGAACGAAAAAGCGGCGTTTGCTGCGATTGTCGAGAAAGCTAAAGCCACCTTGGCTTAAGTACCCCCGACAGTCACCCGGCCTCACCTCTGTGGGGTCAGGTGTTAAACGTCATAAATAGGGGAAGAGCCTTCAAGCTCTTCCCCTATTTTGTATCTGGAGTCTGTACATGGAAAACCTGGATGCGCTGGTCTCTCAAGCACTAGAGGCTGTGCAAAGCGCTGAAGATATCAATGCCCTGGAGCAAATCCGGGTTCAATACCTTGGCAAAAAGGGTGAATTGACTCAGGTGATGAAGACCCTGGGGAATTTGCCGGCAGAAGAGCGTCCGCAAGTCGGCGCCCTGATCAACGTTGCCAAGGAGCGTGTTACAGGCGTTCTCAATGCGCGCATGGCCCTGTTTGAAGAAGCCGAACTGGCTGCCAAACTGTCTGCCGAATCCATTGACGTGACGTTGCCGGGCCGTGGCCAGACCTCCGGTGGTCTGCATCCGGTGACCCGGACTCTGGAACGAGTCGAGCAGTTCTTCACCCGCATCGGCTACGGTATCGCCGAAGGCCCTGAGGTCGAAGACGACTATCACAACTTCGAAGCGCTCAACATCCCAGGCCACCACCCGGCCCGGTCGATGCATGACACTTTCTATTTCAATGCGAACATGTTGCTGCGCACCCATACCTCGCCGGTACAGGTCCGGACCATGGAGTCCAAGCAACCGCCGATCCGCATCGTCTGCCCAGGCCGTGTGTATCGCAGCGACTCCGATATCACCCACTCGCCGATGTTCCACCAGGTCGAAGGCCTGCTGGTCGATCGCGATATCAATTTTGCCGATCTCAAAGGCACCATCGAAGAATTCCTGCGGGTGTTCTTCGAGAAAGAGCTGGCCGTACGTTTCCGTCCTTCTTACTTCCCGTTCACCGAGCCATCCGCTGAAGTCGATATGGAATGCGTGATGTGCAGCGGTAAAGGCTGCCGCGTCTGCAAGCAGACCGGCTGGCTGGAAGTCATGGGCTGCGGCATGGTCCACCCGAACGTGCTGCGCATGTCTGGCATCGATCCGGAAGAGTTCTCCGGTTTTGCTTTCGGTATGGGCGTCGAGCGTCTGGCCATGCTCCGTTACGGCGTGAACGACTTGCGTCTGTTCTTCGACAACGACTTGCGGTTCCTCGCGCAATTTCGCTAGTCGTAACGAATTCTTAGGAGAGCAGGATGAAATTCAGTGAACAATGGCTGCGTGGCTGGGTTAGCCCGCAGGTAAGTCGCGACGAGCTGGTTGCTCGTCTGTCGATGGCGGGTCTGGAGGTCGATAGTGTGACCCCGGCCGCCGGTGTATTCAGCGGCGTGGTCGTCGGCGAGGTGCTGAGCACCGAGCAACACCCTGACGCCGACAAGCTGCGTGTGTGCCAGGTCAGCAATGGCGCGGAGACCTTCCAGGTCGTGTGCGGTGCGCCAAACGTGCGTCCGGGCCTGAAGATTCCGTTCGCCATGATCGGCGCCGAACTGCCGGGCGACTTCAAGATCAAGAAGGCCAAGCTGCGCGGCGTCGAGTCCAACGGCATGTTGTGCTCGCAAGCCGAGCTGCAGATTGGTGAAGGCAACGACGGTCTGATGGAACTGCCGGCCGATGCGCCGGTGGGCGAAGATTTCCGTGTGTATCTGGATCTGGAAGACGCCAGCATCGAGGTCGACCTGACCCCGAACCGTGGCGACTGCCTGTCGTTGGCCGGCCTGGCCCGTGAAGTGGGTGCGCTGTACGCCGCTCCGGTTACCCGTCCGGTGGTCATGGCGATTCCGGCTGTGCACGACGAAGTGCGTCCGGTAGACGTGCTGGCGCCTGCCGCTTGCCCGCGTTACCTGGGGCGTGTCATCCGTAACGTTGACCTGTCCAGGCCGACCCCGCTGTGGATGGTTGAACGACTGCGCCGCGCCGAAGTGCGCAGTATCGACGCTGCCGTCGACATCACCAACTACGTGATGCTCGAGCTGGGTCAGCCGCTGCACGCGTTCGATCTCGCCGAAATCAATGGCGGCATCCGCGTGCGTATGGCTGAAGAGGGCGAGAAGCTGGTGCTGCTCGACGGTCAGGAAGTCAGTCTGCGTAGCGATACGCTGGTGATTGCCGACCATACTCGCGCTCTGGCGATTGCCGGCGTGATGGGGGGCGAACACAGCGGAGTGTCCGCGACCACGCGCGACGTGTTCCTGGAAAGTGCGTTCTTTGACCAGATCGCTGTGGCGGGCAAGGCCCGTTCCTACGGCCTGCACACCGATGCTTCGCACCGATACGAGCGTGGCGTGGACTGGCAACTGGCCCGTGAAGCCATGGAGCGCGCCACTGGCCTGCTGCTGGAAATCACCGGTGGTGAAGCCGGCCCGATCATCGAAACCGTGAGCGAGCAGCACCTGCCGTCGATCGCGCCGATCACCCTGCGTGCACAGCGCATCACCCAGATGCTGGGGATGGAAATGGATTCGGCGCAGGTTGAGCGTCTGCTCAGCGCTTTGGGTCTGAAGATTTCCGCTGACGGAGCAGGTCAGTGGCGCGTAGAAGTGCCAAGCCACCGTTTCGATATCAGCCTGGAAGTCGATCTGATCGAAGAGCTGGCGCGTCTTTACGGCTACAACCGTCTGCCGGTTCGTTACCCGCAAGCGCGTCTGGCGCCACAAGCCAAAGCTGAAGCACGCAGCGAGCTGCCTGAGTTGCGTCGTCTGCTGGTTGCCCGTGGTTATCAGGAAGCGATCACTTACAGCTTCATCGATCCCAAGCAGTTCGAACTGTTCAATCCGGGCGTTGAGCCGCTGCTGCTGGCCAACCCGATTTCCAATGACATGGCTGCCATGCGCTCGTCGCTGTGGCCGGGCCTGGTCAAGGCGTTGCAGCACAACCTGAACCGTCAGCAGGATCGCGTGCGTCTGTTCGAAAGCGGTCTGCGCTTCGTCGGTCAGCTGGAAGGTCTGAAGCAAGAGCCGATGCTCTCGGGTGTTGTTTGCGGCAGCCGTCTGCCGGAAGGTTGGGCACAGGGTCGCGACAGCATCGATTTCTTCGATGTGAAAGCGGACGTTGAAGCGGTTCTGGGTTACGCCGGTGCGTTGGAGGCCTTCACTTTCACTCCGGGCAAACATCCGGCGCTGCACCCGGGTCAAACCGCGCGCATTGAACGTGATGGGCGTGAAGTCGGCTTCATCGGTGCGATTCACCCTGAACTGTCCAAAGCCCTGGGTCTGGATCGTCCGGTATTCGTCTTCGAGCTGGTTTTGGCTGAAGTCGCTTCCGGAAAAATGCCGCAATTCCACGAGTTGTCGCGTTTTCCTGAAGTGCGTCGTGACCTTGCACTGATCGCGCACAAAGACGTCGCGGCCTCGGCTGTACTCGACGTAATCCGTGAAAATGCAGGCGAATGGCTCACGGATCTCAGGCTGTTTGACGTGTATCAGGGTAAAGGCATTGATCCTGATAGAAAAAGCCTTGCAGTTGGCTTGACCTGGCAGCATCCATCGCGCACTCTTAATGACGATGAGGTGAATTCGACGACGCAAAATATCCTCACCTCGCTCGAACAAAGGTTGAACGCCACGTTAAGGAAGTGACGTATGGGGGCTTTGACGAAAGCTGAGATGGCGGAACGTCTGTATGAAGAGCTGGGCCTGAACAAGCGGGAAGCCAAGGAATTGGTCGAACTGTTTTTCGAGGAAATCAGGCACGCTCTTGAAGACAACGAGCAGGTCAAATTGTCCGGTTTCGGCAATTTCGACCTTCGGGACAAACGCCAGCGGCCTGGCCGCAACCCGAAAACGGGGGAAGAAATCCCGATCACGGCTCGCCGTGTGGTCACCTTTCGTCCAGGGCAGAAGTTGAAGGCCCGAGTTGAGGCTTATGCTGGAACCAAGTCATAACGACGAGCTACCCGTCATCCCGGGCAAACGCTACTTCACCATTGGTGAAGTCAGCGAGCTGTGTGCGGTAAAACCACACGTGCTGCGCTACTGGGAGCAGGAGTTTCCTCAGCTCAACCCCGTCAAACGCCGCGGAAACCGCCGGTATTATCAGCGCCAGGACGTGCTGATGATCCGGCAGATCCGCGCGCTCCTTTACGATCAGGGTTTCACCATCGGCGGCGCGCGCCTGCGTTTGTCCGGCGATGAAGCCAAAGACGACACCACCCAATACAAGCAAATGATCCGCCAGATGATCGCTGAGCTTGAAGATGTACTGGTGGTGCTCAAGAAATAAAAAGCTGCGTTTGAATACTTCCAGTTTTCAAAAGCTTGCGCTATATTCTTGAGCGCTCTTCGAGATGAAGGGCAGGTTCCAAACCAGTCGGGGCGTAGCGCAGTCCGGTAGCGCACTAGCATGGGGTGCTAGGGGTCGAGTGTTCGAATCACTCCGTCCCGACCATTATTCCTGAGTAAAATCAGACACTTAAGCCGATCATCTAGATCGGCTTTTTTGTGCATGCGCAAAACCCGCGCAAAACTTGCGCAAAACTACCCCGTGATTTCGCTGATATTGAGGTCTGGAATTGCCTCCGACCAGACGATCTCGGCGTGGTCCTTCTGGTAGTTCTTGGTCATGGTTTCGCTGGCGTGGCCGGCGATCTTCTGACCGTCTTTTCCGGCTTTCTGGTACAGGTGCAGCGATAGCGCCCGCACTTCATGGAAGCCTGGCATTTCCTCTTCCTTCCATCCCTTGTAACAACCCGCTGCTTCCCGGGCCTCCTTGAATGCTCGCGTCAAATATCGCTCTTCGACCTGAGTCCAGTGGTCCTTCGTCTGCGCCTGCTTCTGCTTTTTGCGATCGGGCCGACGGTGAATCAGGTACGGTGAGACGATGTCATCCCGGCAACGGCTGATCACCGCCTGGAGTTCTTCGGTCACTTTGAACCGGATCCACGCCGCGTCGCTGGCCTTGGCCGTCTTCTGCTGAACCACATACAAAAACCCTTCCCGAACACCGTCGAACCGCATGTTCAAAATGTCCGTCCGGCGCTGTGCAGTGATCAGTGCTAGGTCGATAGCGTTCTGCAGCCAGAACGGTGACTTTTCCCGGATGGCCTTCAGGCCTTCGACGGTGTGTCGCTTGCGCTGCTTCTTCTCAATCCTGTTGATGGTGCTGGCCGCTGGGTTGTCCGGGCACAGGCCTTTGGCCGCTGCGTGATTGAAGATATCGATCAGCAGGGCTCGGCATTGGTTGGCAGTGCGCGGCGTGAGGGCGTCCAGCATTTCCGCAATCATGCGGATCGTGATCTGGTCTACCGCTTTGCCTTCGAACTGCTTCCGGAAACGGCGGAAGTGCACGGCATAGAGGCCCAAGGTTCCTTTTGCCAGTTCGCGCGGTGGTAGCACGTCGCGCTCGTATGTATCGAGGAAGCCGGCGAAGGATTCAGATGTGCTGCCCATCACGGCGCCGATCAGGTCAGCGCCGCGCATGAACTCCAGGTTTAATTGCTTCGCGGCGTCGATCGCCTTGATCCGGTCGGTGCCGAACTGGAACCACTTACCGTCGGTAGGCCGGCGGTAGCGATAGGTCGAGCGCCGCGAATCGAAGTACAGGTTCTGCGGTAGGCTCTTGTTCGCCTTGTTGCGCGGCCGTGGGACCATCATGCAGCTCCTTTCAATACCATCGCGACCAGATCATTGCCGTCTGACCGGCTGAACGCTGTCCAATCAACGTACCAGAGTTTGCCGATTTGCTCGCCGGGCAACTGGCCGTTGCGGATGTAGTTGCGGATCGCCTGGGGGCAGGGTGGTGTGCCGTTTTCACCCCAGCGCCGGCGCTGGAATTCACTGATCTTGATCAGCTCTTTTTTCATTGGTGATGCTCCATGCCGCGCGTGGCGGCAGAAGGTGGTGGATATTGAGTGGTCGCACCTGGTCTACAGTTGGTGGACGCGCTACTTGACGTGGAGAAAATGGATGTTCAACAAGTATCCGGAGCAGAAGCAAAGCCGGACGGCGCTGGCTGTGCTCGGTGCCGCATTCCTGGCGCTGGGAATATTTCTGATCGCCGTCGATGCAGTTGGAGGTTTTATTTTTGTCGTCGCTGGAAGCGGCCTTGTCTTGCTGACGTGCGGGGCAGGCGAGCGAACATTCGCGAGAGTGTTGCGAGTCCTGAATTGGTTTTGAGTGATTAACCGCGGCTTGGCCTTACGCCGGCAGGCTTTGTGGTTAAATGAGATGTTTTCTTAAGGAGAGGCATCTATGAAAAAGGCATTTCAAAACTCGTTGTTCTTATCCGGTCTGCCGCTGACTGTCTGTGGCGTTGCGATTACTGCCCCGGGTCTTTGGATTCCGGGGCTGGTGCTGATGGTTGCTGGCTTGGCGACGAAAAAAAGAACCTGACTTCATCGCCACGGCCCCCTGTAGATCAGGTAGGCCATGTAGAGCGGGGCGAAGATCATAGTAGGTCTGCTCCTGATTCAAGTAGGGCGTCGCGGTCTTCACGCAGGTTGGCCAACTCAGCTTTGAGTTGGTCGCGCTCCCTGATCAAAGCCTTGATGGCTGTCGAGATGTTGCGGTGACCCAGCGTGATGGTGATGGCCTGGGCCTCGTCGAACAGCTTGACCTTCTGGTCTCGTTCGTCCGCTGCTCGCGCGGCCAGCTCTTTTTCGTGGATTTTGAGGCAGCGCTTGCAGGTGACGTACCGCCAGTCATTGGTGAGCTGCTCGTCGGCCATGTCGCCGTCGGTGCCGCAGTAAACTCGCTCTGGCGGATCCTGATCAGCCTCGGTGCCTCCGTCCCACGGGTAAAGGTGAATCGCTCGCTTGCTCATTGCGTCACCTTCTGGCCGAGCAGCACATCGCTGACGACCTCCCATAGTTGAGCGGGCGACCATTGGAAGCGGTCGAAGTCGGTGTCGGGCTGAACGCCATAGGTGCAGGTGGAGTGTGCCCCCGCCGGGTACTCGCCGCGCTTGGCCATGATCGTTGCCACTCGGCCATCGCCGCCCGGCGCGGTTGCGTGGTACTCGTAGGCAATCGTGTTGTAATCGTTGCCGGCCTCGACCTTGAACGAGCCGTCGCTCACCAGATGAGCCCGGCCATCTGGAGTCCATGGCCGCCCACCGCCGGCCGTGCGGGCACCTTCGTGCAGATACAGCATGAAGGCGCCATTGTCGTCCCGCTCCATTCTGAAGCAGTGATTGAACTGAGTACCAACGATCACGCGAGAGGTGAAGTTGAAACGGTGGTCGTGGATTGCCGAGTGCGCGAAGCACGCCCGGCGCGGCAGTTCAGGGTGCCAGACGTGCAGGCGCTGATTGCCCTGGAGCTGAACCTGCACAAAGCCGAGGCCGTGCAGGGTGATTTTGTCCGTCATCACGTCATCGATGATCATAGCGTCACCTCGCGGCGTGCCCATTGCACGTAGGGGCCGTCATCCGTATCGAAGATCCCCATCAAGAACCACTCAGGGCCTGGCGATTCGGGATTCCAAGCGGTGCACGCAGCATCCTCTTCAGGAAGATCCTCGAGTTCGTCGCCAGAGTGCCAGCCTTTCAGTTCCAGACCCTGTTCCTTGACCCAGGCAATGTAGGGCGCCGGGTCTTCGCCTTCACCGAAGCTCGGGATGTTGGGGTGATACCACCAGCCATCCGCATCACGTTTAACCTCGACCGGCCCGAACGGCTTGCTGCCGCTATGCGCTTCGCAGGGAGTGACGCAAAGCACGTCGGAGTAGTGACCGCCGCCAGAGCTGAATTCCATCTTGCAGCCGCACTTGGCGGGTTCGCTGTTGACGAACGTAATCTTTTGTTCAGACATGACTTCGTCCTTGCCGCTATAGCGGCTGACTTTGAAGGGGGAGGGGTTTGCTCGTATCTAACAGCAGGCCGTGATGCCATACTGCTTTCATAGGAATAGCGACTCGTATCTCCGAGTCAGTCCTACTGGGCGCGCGTGTTCAAATGCTTACGAATGAAGATTTTCGATTCAAGGCTCACCACTATTTGCTCGATCTCGAAGCCACAAACAATCACCTGATGCTGCTCGTCGTCGCGGGCGAAGTCTCTGGCAAGATCTGGGATGACGCGCTTGCCAGACAAAAGTGCTCCTACGCCGCCTGGTTTGAGGTTGTAGACAGCAACGAAGTCTCTGACGCCCTCTATCCGAATTATGCTACGACGCTCGCGGTCAACGCTTTCAGCGATTCTGAGCGATAGTATGTCGAACATCATCTGATGCATACTTGCCCATCAAAATAGGGGGCAGGTAATGCGCATACGCGGAAGCGTCTACTGGAAGTGGGTTAACCCTGAAATCCATGTTCGAAACAAAGACGATAGGTTGTCGGATGGCACGCTGCTAAATGTCCAAGTCCGGACCTCAAAGACCGGTGAGACGCAGCTCTTTCTAGGTGTTTACGGGCAGCGAGGAGCGATGTTGCTTGAGGAAGCCTTCGATTCCCGACCGGGCGAAACGATGACTCAGGCCATGGCGTGGGGATTTGAGCGAGCCAATGAATTTGTCGCAATGACGCGTCAGTCGGTGACAATGTCCACGTCAGAGCGCATTACTCGCAGAGGTTCGCGCCAAGCTTAAACCCGATTCAGCGAAGGCTGCGAGGTGACCGCCTTATGCAGCCACCTTTGGCGTGTAGGTCAGCGTTCCGTCGAGGATCGCTTCCTTGATGGCTTCGAACTCCCAGGCGTAGTACTGCGATTCGACGTAGACACGCATTTCGCCATAGTCGTGCTGCTTACGACGGATGAAAGCTTCGGCGGCATCCCGAGTGAAGTGGCTGTTCACGATCTCCCAGCGCTTGTTCCAGCCGGTGACGGTGTGGTCATCGCACTCAGCGAGATATTCCCACTGGTCGTCCTCGTCCATATCCATAAAGCTGCATTCCCGATCAGCCATCAGTGCTTGGTCGATTTCTGCACGCTCCTCGTCGTCGAGGTCTTCCCAGTATTCCTTCGGGCAGAACCACGACCGATCTTCTAGGCAAACGACTCGGCCTTCCGCGTAGTCGATCTCGTAGCCGTAATCGATTCGCTTGGTCTGCACGGTGAAAATGGCGGCCGCAGTGTGGTGCCACTTAACGCCGGCGCCGTTGCAGTGATAGCGGAGGCGTTCGACGAAGTCGGTCCAGGTCGAAGCATCAAGCGCGGCACCGGTCGCCAATGTCGGCAGCGGCTCGGCCGGTTTGTTTTCTGTGGGCATGGGGCGTCCTATGCCGGGGCATGCCCGGGCGGAGGAGAGTGGAGGGTGGCTGTTGCCACAACTAATTACGTAACGCGTCTTTTGTTTGTTTTTAATCGGAGTAACATCGTCGGTCGCCGGTAAAACCGGCTCGCTGATAGGCGGAAAACGATGATGTTTCGACTTCTCGAAGAGCTGCTGTTACAACTTGTGATTGACCAGTTGGTAACCCTTTTTGCTCGACTCATCGAATGGCTCAACACATTGCCTTGGCAATCTTGGCTAACGTGATTACGCCGCACCGGCATGGCCCTCGAATGCAGGCCATGTTTGGTTTTCTCATTAGTAGGTAGCGGTTAGCGCGAGTGCTTCTTCCCCGCCGCGTGCGATGCCGGCGTGCAGATCTACCCTGCGGCCGGCAAGCATTCCCGCGATTTGCGCGTTCAGGTCGATGTCGATATCGCGCGCTTTGCGGGCTTTGCCTACGCCTTTGTTTGCGAGGTACTCGGTGATCAGCGCCTTGTCTTGCGCTTCGACGGCGATGATGTCGCGGCCGTCGCTTGCTCCCGGGATATCGTCTTCGCCTTTTGGAACAAGGGCGCTCAGCTTTCCGTAAACCTCGTTAACCCATGCCAGGGCAAAGTGGTCGCCTGCTGTTTCGGCTGAGTACGAGCTGTGGTGCACGCCTGCACGCACCGAAGCGACGTATTGCTTGCGGGCAAATTTCAGCTTTGTCAGCAGCGCCTCGAACGCATACAGCGCGATGTGCTGGGCAGGTGTCACCCCAACGAATGACACGCGGGCGATGATCCGATCCTTTTCCTTGCAGTACTGCCGACCATACAGTGAGGTGCACCCGAAAACGTGGGCAACTGCTCCGCTCAGGTTCCGCTCCCACGTCGGCAGGCGCTCGGCCCGGGAGAATTGCGACTCGACTTCACCGACGTCGCTCAACTTCACATCCATTTCGGTCAGCCGGTACTCGCGCATGAGTGCCTGTGCTTGTCGAAGCGCTGTTGCCGCCTCGTTCTCGTTGGCGCTTTGCGCCAGTGCCAGACAGTGCTTGATCTTTCGGATCGCGCGCTCGAGTTTCTTTTCGTCGATCTGTTGTGCGGACATAGGGGATCCTCGCCGATAGCAGTTTGCTCCGGCATAATCAGTTAATTAGCAAAAAGGAGAACGTCTTGAAGAAGGACTGGATTATTTGGCTGACCTGCGTATTGATATTTCTTGCAGGTGTTACGTGGGGCAGTATTAGGCTGAAAACGGATTTCTATACCGTTGACAATATTCACGACCTGTTTGAAATACTTTCTTCCGCTGCGACGGTTGTGGCTGTGATCCTTGCAGCTTTCAGTATTAATGCATGGCGAAGCCAAATAAAAGCAGAGTCAGACCACGAGCTAGCCCGCAAATTGGCTGTCTCACTGATAAATCTTAAGGAAACTATTCAGTCAGCTTATGCAGATATGCAGTTCTGTAGGAATAACTGCATTGTTGGTTTTGAGGGGCTTCCGCCAGACTTGCTTAGAAGCGTGACAAATAGTTTTATAGTTAGAATGGAGAAGGCTAAAACTCAGAGGGCTGACTTGCAAGTGCTTCTCATTGAGGCACGTGCTTTGTGGGGGGATGAGCTATCAAACTCATTCGGTGGAATAATAAATATTTGTGATGAGTTTTATGGGTGTGTGCGTCTTTTTTCGGCGGCAATTGAACCAGATGTAGAATTTGAAAGAGTAGATTTATTCAAAACCAGGATCATAGAGTTAGGCGACAAATTTGAGCTTGATGGGTGGCAAGAGGGCAGGATTTTGGCGAAGGCGGATGAGCTATCGAAGCAGGCCTATGAGTATATAAAATCCAAACTGCTGAGATAAATCATTTCACTTTTGCGATTTCGTTTCGGCATTGCAAAGGATCGGACTGAGCATGCAAATGATCCATTGCCTCGCCGGCTGGCGTGATTCGTAGAAGTGGGGTATTTGTGTTCGGCCCGGCATGGGGCCGGAACGAGGAAAGCGGCGTGATAACAAAAAAAATATCGAGGGTGATGGAATCAAAACTTCTCGGACTTATTTACGACAAGTACATCCACCGTTTTGGGCACGGCGTTCGCAACCTAGATGAATTTCCTATCTACATTACGAGTGCGGAAGTTTATGTAGGCGACATGCCAGAACTTCAGGAGCAGGAGGGGAACGTCATCAGGCATCGTTTTATAGACATAATGCAAGAGCTCGAGGCCAGCGGTTACGTCGCGTATGACCAAAACACATCCTTTTTTCTGACTGAGGCCGGTTATAAACGCGCATCAATGACATTGAAAGACAAGGCGCTTGATTTCTTCAACAAAAACCAAGGATTAGCAGTTCCGATATCAGTCCTAAGCCTGATAATTTCGGTCATTGCGCTATGGGCGGGTAAGTAGCGGACCCGTCAGGCGCCGCCCTGCGTGACCGGTGGTGGCAATTTGGTTTGGGTTGGGGTATTACGGGTGAACAAATCTTGAGGCGGGAGGGGATACCGATGTCCGACAACAATCTGCCGGGGAATAAGCCAATTGGTATTCACATAATCGGCAACGCCACTGACATAAGCATCTCGGATAGCAAGTTCGGCTCAGGAATTACGGGCATTCTCATGGAGGAGCGCGATGGCCTGGCTCCGTCTGATGTGAGGCTGAGCAACAACGAATTTGATGTTCGTTCATCGGATCCAGCGCAGGCCGCAGAAAAAAAGAAATGGTTTCGTGAATACTGGCTGCAACTTTCTGTCGGTGTAACCCTAGCGGCTGGCGGTGTTGTTTGGACTTTTCTGTTTGGTGGCTAAGGCAGTTCAACACCAGTCGCAGCGAAAGCCTCAAGCTTTCGCGACCACTTCTCCTTGATCGCGATTTCCGGTCGCGACATGCTGGCGAAGCGCGCCGATTCTTCAGCAGGCGCGCCGGCCAGATTGATGATGAACGTCGACACCATCTCTTGCCATTCCTCGAAGCTGTGGCGCTCGCCGAGAACCAGCAAGGCGTCATCGAGCGCTTTCGACACAATCAGCGAGCGCTTCTCGGCGCCGATCCGCTCGAGCAATGCCTTTTCCTTGGCGCGCTTGTCCTTCTGCAATTGCGCGTTGCTCTTGGCCATGGCCTACCTCTTCAATTCCGCTGGCCGGCAAGTCCAGCCAGGTCTGTCGGCGGCGTGTGGCCGCCCGGTTGATGGTTCGTTTCACGCTGCGACCTTCACCTGATGCCAGGCGCCGACCGATGCCAGCAGCGCCGATAACCGTGCTTCGGGCACCGGCGTGTCACCGGGCACGGCCAGCCAGCCCATGCCGACGCGGTGATTGGGGTTGCAGTCGGCCTTCACCTCTTCGTAGAAATGCTCAAGGACGTCCGAGAGCCTTTCCACCAGGTGCACGCCGTCGGGCTTGATGTCGATCGACTTAATGTATTGGGCGCCGTCTTGACGAACGCAGATGCCCGCGATGTAGATCGTCCAGCGGTGCGCGACATCGCAGAGCGCGTCGGAAACCGCCCTCGACAGGATCTGCTTGCCGTTCTTCCAGTTGATCATGACCTGAAGTCCGCTTGGATCGATGTTGATCACAGCTGCGTGGTGGGTGTTGACCAAGGCGCGCATGCTGCGCTCGATCTGCACCCGACGATTGCATGGTTTGCGCTTGCTCATATCGAGTCCGCCATTTTGCGCAGAGTCTTTCGGTCAGCGGCCGATATCGGCTTCGGTCGCCGCTTGAGGACCGTTTCAGGGTCTATTCGAGTCGAGCGGGGCGGTGGCAGCGGATTGCGCGGCGGGCTTTTCAGTTGTTCGATCCTCCCGCCGGCGGCCAGGTACTGGGCGACTCGTTCAGAGATAGCCTCAGCGTCCGGCCGGTGCTGCTCCACCAGGTTGAGGTGGTTGCTGATCATGCCGCCACCTTGACCAGCTTCACACCGGCCATGGTGAACTTGGCACCCTGGGCGGCGACCATTGCGTCGAGTTTCTCCCAATCTACGGTCAGCACCGAAATCGGTGCGTGACCGCCGGCGACGGCATGAATCAGCGCTTCCAGATCAAACACCTCGGCCTGCAGGTTCACCGGTGTCGCAGTGGTGGTTGCTGGCTTCACAGCAGACTGAACCGGCGCCGCGGCTTTCACCGGCGCCGGGCTTGCAACTGGTGCAGGCTCGACCGGCGCGCTGGCTTTCGCCTCGTCTTCGATTCGCTTCAGCTCCTG
Organism: Pseudomonas sp. Y5-11; assembly: GCF_022368695.1. Classification (NCBI taxonomy): domain Bacteria; kingdom Pseudomonadati; phylum Pseudomonadota; class Gammaproteobacteria; order Pseudomonadales; family Pseudomonadaceae; genus Pseudomonas; species Pseudomonas sp. Y5-11. Next base: position 4,788,427 of record NZ_CP058974.1, on the reverse strand, counting down.
CTGGCGGATCTGCTCGCGCTGCGCTTCGGCTTTCTGCTCCTCCGTCTTCTGGTGTTCCGAGATCCGCACCTTGATCAGCGCGACCAGGTCGTCGTTCGCTTTCATCACCAGTTGCTGAACGTCGTTGAACAGGAACATGTAGTCGGCTGCGAGCTCGTCCAGGCTGGCCAAGTTGCTCCGGATGCTGTCGCCGATCTGGCTTGCGGCAATCTTTGCCCGGGCCAGCTCGGAATCGGCAGAGTCGCGCAGGCTGCTGATCGTCTTTTTGCCTTTGATGGCTCCGGCGAAATCTGCCGGCACCCCCGGCATGCGCGCTTTTCCGCCCAGTGAAGTGTTGATCTGGTCAATGTGGACCTGCAGCGCCTTGGCTGCATCCATGACGATGTCTTCACGGATGCTGAGCTTGCGGGCTTTCACCAACTTGTCGAGCATCAGGCGTTTGGCGCGCGCCTCGGCGCTGATTTCGTCAATGGTGCGGAACAGTGCGTCGATGCTTTCGGTTTGGCTCAGCGCATGCTGCTTGGCAGCTTCCAGCCGCTCCTCGACATCACCGCACCATTTGACAGTTTTTTCGGCGTCAGCGAAGTGCTGATCGGTTTCCAGTACAGTGTTGATCGAACCGAAGACGGCCAGCGAGTGAGCCTTGAACTGCTCAAGGTTGCTGGCGGTTACCATACCGGTCACCTCGATGCGCAGAGCGGGCAAGGATTCCGGCGTTTTACCAACAGCCTCCGGCACCACCTCGGCGGGAGTGAAGTCCTGCAAATCGGCTTGGAACTGTTTCCAGCCTGCGACGAGCGTTGCGGCGCGGCCGGGCACCGGCGCGTATTCCATCGACACGAAGTTTTCCTCGGTGCCGTCGGAGCAGACGAAAATTACTTTCTCGGCGCCGCTCACCAACAGCTGTTGTTCGAGCTGCCAGTAGTAGTGCGGATCCAGCGTACCCGCGCGAACGTCGGCAGCAAGTTGCTCGTTCCACATTTTGTGTTCGAACAACACGTCACCGAGGATTGTGCAGCCATCGAGGGATGCGAGCAGATCACCTTCGGTGCCGACGACGGGAAACAGGTCCTCGCCAATTCGCCCCTCAAGAATCGGCCGAGCAAGAGCCTCGGCTTCGTGTCCTTTGTCGAAGAGGTTTTTCTGCACCCACCACGATACGTCGCGGTCGAGACCGGTCTTCTTCGCGTGCAGCAGTTCAGTGCGCTTCATCTGCTTCGAGGCGCCCATCATTGCCGGCGCTTCTGAAGCAGTGAAGTAGTTGGCGCGTAGCGCGTGCCAGGCTTCGGAGCCCTGAGCGACATTGTGGATTTTCATTCGTGGTCTCCTTCAATCGGCGCGAGCGCTTTGATCTTGCCGATCTGCTCTTCGCTAAGGGTGAATTTGCTGCTGACAGTTGCGATCAAGTGATCAGGGGCGGAGCGCCCGGCGTCGACAGCGACTTGCCATTTGGGCAAGTTCTCTGCGAGCTTCTCGTCGGGGTAGGGCGGAAGTTCAGCTGGTGCCGCGCCACGCGCCAGTGATACGTCGCGAATGGTTGGTGCGGTTTCTTCGAGTTCATCCGGGCTGTACACGCCGAGGATCACATCCGGGCAGTAGAGGCGCGACCAGCGTTTGGTGGCGAGGTACGCCAGTTGCTGACGAGGATCGTCAGCCCAAAGTGTGCTGTTGCGGGTGCGAGCCTGGGCCAGCAGCAGCTCGAGGATCCGCGGCTCTTCTTCGCCTCGGAATGTCGCCCAAACCTTCACTCCCAGACCTTGCTCGTCCTCGAGCTTCCAGCCCGGGACGCGGTACTCGCCTTTGTCGCCATTCTTGATGGTGAACTTTCCAATCACCTTGTCCCAGGCGCCGTACCACTCGTAATGCAGGCGATCCACCACCGGTGCGCAGGTAGTGATCACCGCGTTCACCAGTTGCGCTTCGTAACCCAGCACGCCGTTCACCAAGTGCGTTTTCTGCGCCACGGCGAACGGGTTCATCTTCCACTGCATCGACTGCATGACGACCGCCAGACAATCCGCCGGGTTGCCGTTGAAGTGCTTCGGCAGCGTGGCGCGGCCGGTGGCCATGACTTCGGCTAGGCGCATCATCTTGTCCAGGCTGTCGCCGTCCAGCACCAAAGCGCTGGTGCTGGTTGCTGCGTGCGGAAGGACGTGGAGGTTTCGGTCGTGCGCCACCGGCGCCACGCTTTGAGCGGACATGACTGTTCCTTGCCGCGCGATGCGCAGCGATTGAATGCTTGGTTTATTGAGTGATGCGATCGGCGAGGGCGCTGAGCAGCATCAGGAAGGTGAAAACGCCGAGGGAAGAGAACGCGCCGCGCCAGATGGTCAGGCGGCGCGCCCATTGGCGACCGGTCATTGCAGAAACCTGCGCTGGGCCTGCGGCGGGTCGCACCGCGAATTAGCGTCCTTCATGGTTCCGTAAGCCATCAGGCCGATGAACAGGATGAAAGCGAGAATCCAGTAGGCGGTCTTCATGGCCGAGCCTTCACTGCGATGCGTCCGCCTTTCATGGTCACCGACAGACGCTGCGGGAGGTTGTCGACCAGATCCTCGCGCTTGCGGCCGATGACTTCATTGAAGGGCAGGCCGAAACCGAGGACGGCGATCTTGCGCTCGATGTCCGCCAGTTGCTCATCAACCAGCGTTGTCACGATTGGCGTGGTCATGCTGCCAGCTCCTTGCGCTGCCGACTGATCTTCAGCAGGCGGGCGCTGTAGTGTTTGAATTCTTCTGCGGTGATTGCGTTGGCCGTGAAGTGCTGGATGATCAGCCCCTCGGCCAGGGATTCGTCGATCTGGCGGGCGCCGGCGTGTTCAATAGCCTCCAGAGCCTTATCGATAGCGATGTGAGCGCTCATAGAGCGCTGTCCACGTCGTCCTCGGCTGCTTCGCGCTCAGCAGCAACTGCATCGGCGGCGTGAGGGCGGAGGAAGTTGGCGGCGATCGCCTCAAGCTGTGTGACCGGGCTGTTACTGCCCAACAGGTGCTTGGCGTGTGTCAGCGCCTCGGCTGGGCTGCCAACCACGACAGCCAGCACCAGGTTGGCGAACGAGTCACGGTCATCCAGCCCGTCGATCTGCCGCTGATTCAGGTGGTGCTGCAGGTGTTCGGCGTACTCCGCTGAGGTCACCTTCCGCACCGGGCCAAACCGGCGCTTCCATTCCACATCCGAGCCGCACACCAGTTGTTCGGCGGCGCTTTCCAGCCATTCCCGCTGATCGTCTGGCTCGCTCACCGCCGGAGGCAACTGCGCGTCGTACATGGCCTGACAGAGTTTCAGTGCTGCGTTCATGCGACCTCCGGCCAATGGCGCTCAATGCTCTGTTTTGCGTAAATGGACAGCCGCTGGTAACTGTTCACGCCGCCGCAGCCAGGCATGGTTCCTTCCAGCTCGACGCAGGCGCGGATATCGCAGCGGCGCGAGCAGACCCAGCCGCCGTAATGACAGCGGTGGACTTCACCTTTCGGCTCAGGGTGATAGGCGAGGCCGCTTTTCCACGATGGCGAGCCGCGCAGCTTCAGCCCGCAACCTCGGCAAACCGCTTGTGTGTCAGTGCAGTTGTGCATGACGACCTCCAGTGTTTTGGGTTAGGCGATGCGGGCGGCGAGCATGGCGTCAGCCATTTTGTAAGCTCGCGTCGCAGCGACGTCCTCGGATGCGATCCACTCCGCATCACCAGCCAGCATTCCCTGCAGCGCTTTGGCCGCGAAGTAGTCGCGCAGGGTCATGCCCGACAACTGCCGCTTCGACTCTGCGACGGTTGCGGGCTGAAATGTCTGGTGGTCGTAATCAGCCACCGGAAAGGCCGGCTGTAGGCCATCCTCGATTGCGGCGTCGTATCGAAGCTGGGCGCCTTCAATTTGGCGATCCATCTGAGCTGCCATGTATTCCATGACGAATCCTCTGTGGTTGATCCAACAAAACTCGCAATGCACTCATCCGCTCCGCTGGTTGCCGTTGGGCGCGGAGGGGAGTGCATTCGGGATTGGTCGGGGAAGGGATGCCGGTTACTTGTCCGGCGCTGATGTCACCAGCAGATCTGTGGGCTATACCCGCTGCGGGGCGCTGACAAGGCGCGCTCTCCGGGGCCGATATTCTCTCGTCGACCCAAGCGCCCAGCACTGTAGCGGCCGGGTAGGCTGTCGCTCGGCGACCGTGCGTTATTCCTTCATGGCGATATCTCCCGCTGTGCGCGCCGTTGGCATCTTGGCGGGCGCTCGCCGTTCTCAGTTGGTGTTGCATGCAGTTGGGCGGTTATAGGCCGCTGCTTCGTCCGCATCGGGGTGTGATCTGACCGGGGCTCAACCGGCATTGAGCGGATGGGGCAGCCCTGGAGGCTACCTGTTGGCACATCCGCCGCCCGAGGCTTGGCCTCAGATCACACCCCGATGCGCTCTCATAGAGAGGATCGGGCAGTTAACGACAGGCTGTCGTGGCGCTGGTTGTTTAGCAGTCGTATGGAGGCTTTTCGCCAATTCGCTTCAGCTTTTCTTGCTGGAATGCCTCGGCGATATCAAAGGCCTTGGTCACGATCAGCTCGGGGCGGTCATCGTTGGCAGAAATGAGGCCGATCATCGCTGCGATTGCGTAGCTTTCGACTTCTTCATGTTCATTGCGAGTCATCGTGGTTCTCCGGTTGATTTCCCGTCTGGCCCTGTCGCCAAGGCCAGCCAGTGAAATCTGTTTTCCATTCCATGCGCGGCGCCGCGGTTTCCCCACCTGGCCGGCGTCACACATTTCGTGTTCGGTGTTCTTCGCCGGCTGGCTTGCATGGTTTGGCGTCCTCCCATATGGGGAGTCCGGCAGGTTCCAGAGCCTGCATGGGGATCGAAGTTTGTGTTTCGCGCTGTGCCCGTTTCCGGGGATCGATCCGCGAAGATTCCTGACTGTTAAAGAGCGGCGGGTCTCTTGAGGCCCTTCGCAGTGGCTGTGTGTCGCTGCGATGGGGTAAATATCTCCCATGGAAATATCCATGTCAACTCCAATGGAGATAATAATTTCGTCGGGCGATAAAAAGCCCGCTCGCTGGCGGGCTTGGAGGAGAGCTATTTGTTGGCTAAGCGGCTGACTTTTCGAGTCTTTGTATTTGCTTCGCACCTTCGAAGGCGCTGCGAACCATGACGAGGTCAAAACCTTTTTTGTCTGCCATGTCTTCCAGCATCAGAATTCGTTCCTTGTAGGTTCTCATCGCTACCGGCTTCAGCTGTTCAATTACAGCGTCCTGCGGAACCACAAGCATCATTGCTGCTTTGTGATCGTGACGGATAAGGGCGTCATGGTCTTTGAGCTGCTCCAGCCTGAACACCTTGGAAGTGGCAGCGTCGAATAGTTGAGCCAAGCGATAGTTGCCCAAAAAAGCACAGACGTTGACCGCGATTCGAGAAGAGAAGTAGTCGCACTGCAAGGCCAGTCTAGAGCCGCGAATTGTGACATCAACAGGTACATTGAAGTGCGGTACAAGAGTCTTATCTACGCGCTCCATTGCCTTCTGAACACGCTTCCAATAAGAAGACCTATCATGGCCGGACTTGATGTCCTCGTTATGAATTAAGCTGAGGCTTGAGCAGAGATCTATCCCTTGGGAAATGATGTCCTCGAGGTCGTAACCTATCCCTTCGCGAGCTTTCCCTAGGACGACACCATGAATTCCAGATGAATAGCCTTGGACAAATCCTTTCTTGGCGTAAACCAGCGCCTTCTTGAGAGCAATCTCCATCATTGCTTTCATTCCTGGAGCGGACTCGCCGTACAAGCATTGAAGAGCCTTATCGGTAATCGTTAGGCTGCCAGAAACCTGTCCTTCAGCCCCTGCAACCACGCCAATGGTTAAGCGCTCTCCAGATTCAACTATAGGCTCGAGATAGATCGGCGCCCACTGTGCTTCGAAGGCGGGGAAATCTGGAATTCCTTCAATGTTAGGCGCGTGGACGGTCATAATTCAGATCTAAATGTGTTTGACTGAGGCCTAGGCCGCTCTCGAGAAGCTTCGGCATGTGCTGAATTCGGTCAGTGAGAAACTGTACCACGGCATCCATATGTGCGCCTGTAACCTGACACGCTGTTGGCATGCCGTTCAGCGCTTCAGCAGAGATGTCGATATCCACAAACCCCAGCGACTCTTCCTTCAGCCTCTGCGCTGTACGTCGAAGCTCGAACTGGCTCAAGTCTTCAGATAGCCGCTTTAGTAGATAGTTCTGTATCTGCCTATGGGCCGTAGTTAGAGGGTCTCTAAGAGCCTCTTCATGATCGATGAGCCATATCTTGCCGTCAGCTCCTAGCAAGATGTTTTTGAGATTTCTATCGGCGTTGGCTATCAGTTCATCAAACACGATTGCGGTTCGGATGTGCGTCCACTTAGTGAGCAGATCGTTGACGTCGTCGAGCCTTGCGATTCTTCCAATTGGAGCTGCGCCGCAGTCAAGGCTTGCTACGCAGAGGACATGAGCGGCCGTTATGCCGACAGTTTGACCTTTGGCATAAACTGGAATTGTGAGCGGCACTGGCAAGCCGAGAGCGCGACCAAGAAGAGAGGCCAGCACCTCGGCATATACCAGCCTGGCGGGGATCATTTTTACATACGCGTTGTAACGCATCTGCCCCTTAAGCTGGACGATGCCGTAAAAAAGAGGATGCTGCCCACAAACGGCCGGGTCCTCCACGCGTTTTCCCGTCAAAAACAGGCCGAGCTCAATTTCGCTCGGTACGAGACTTCTTTGGGCGGACATCTTCTTTTGCCTGTTCCTTGTGGCTGTGTTTGCTTAACCCGTGCTCAAGCATTGAGAAGAGATCATCGGAAAAACCGCCTTCCTCGGAAACTTTAAAGGCTGCTGCGGCAATTCCATCAAGACCTTTTGGCAGGGTGCTATATGGTTCGTTTCTTGGATGGACCATTTCGTCCCTGATGCCAAGTATCTGCTTTGCGTGAGTCTCACTTAGTCCTGTGATTGACGCCTTCGTGGCGATTAGAAAAAGCGCCATGATCACTTCACGCGGATCTTTGTGTCTGTCCTTAATCGTGACTTTGGTATGGGCTTGCGAGCTCTCCGCGTCTGGTTCTTCGCCGACATTCGTTGAGTCAGGATTAGAGGCATCGCCAACTGCAGCGGCCATGTCCGCAATCTGGTCGGCAAGCCTCGTACTGAATTTCGAAATAGGAATATCAAGCAGCTTTGCCATTGCCACGGCCAGCTTCTGAGTCACCGGCCTATGACCATTCAGGTGACTACCAAGCGTGCCTTGGCTCATCCCGACTTGGTGAGCAATTTCTTCCTGCGTCAGCTTTCTGCCCTTAGGCAGCTTCGCATTATGTTCGGCTAGGGCGGCCTTGAGCGCTGCGCACTCCTGCTTTTCCCAGCCCTCTAGATCGCGTCGTTCTGTGCTCATCTTTCAAGAATATTCCCAATGGCAATACCTCGCCATCTCCAGTGGAGTTGCAAAGTATCTCCCGTGGAGATAACCTGCGCTCAAGTGAATCAATGGAGTTCTGGCTATGGGCCGAATCCCGCTATCTGAATTTGCAGAAACCAACGGACAGACCAAGGCCGCGGCGCTTCTTGGTATGACTCAAGGAGCCCTCAACAAGGCAATCCGTGTGCGTCGGGACGTGTACGTGATTGAGCATGAAGACGGTAAGTTCACCGCCGAGGAGCTGCGCCCATTTCCTGTGCAATCAGCCAAACGAACTGCTGCCTGAGCTACGAGCAAATGATCGCCTCTGCACCAGCAGGGCGCCACGTAAAGAATTTCGAGGTGTTACATGCAGGAATTGATGAAGGCGATCTACGACGTGGTTGACGACCATGGCACCAAGAAAATCGCTGAAGGCGCGGACTTCAAGTCACGGACGCTTCTTTCCCAGAAGGCAAACCCGGACTACGACACCCACCGCATGAACGTGGAAGAGCTGCATCGGATCATGAAGTTCACTCAGGACTTCCGTCCGCTCAAAGCATGGGCGGAGGCGTTCGGTTTCGACCTGGTTCCGAAGGAAAAGCCGGAAGGCATCAATCTCAACGCCGCACTTCTGCGGCTGCATGCCGACCTTGCTGACGTTACTCGCCTTGCATTCGACGCACAGGCTGATGGGCGAGTCTGCTCGGTCGAGAAAACGAGCCTGCTTAAGGAAGCTGAGGAAGTGATCGTCAGCCTGGAAGTTTTCAAGCAGTCCGTGAAGGCAGCCTGAATTTCAGACACAAAAAAGCCGACGTACGAGGTCGGCTTTTTCAACAGCGGTAAAACAAGTGGAGCCGATTATGCACGCACAACCACAACTGGACAATACCGGACAGGCCGCGACACGTTTTTCGAATTATGAAAATGTGTCGCGTACCACCATGTCGTCTCGCGAAATTGCTGAACTCACGGGGAAGCGTCATCCCGATGTAAAGCGCGACATCCAAGCGATGGCTTCTGAGCTCGAAGAAGATGTGAGCGATTTTGCTCACATCTATTTGGACAGCATGAATCGTGAGCAGACCGAGTATTTGCTGGACAAAGAGCTGACCGAGACCCTCCTGACTGGTTACAGCGCCAAAATGAGAAGGGCGGTGGTGCGCCGCTGGACCGAACTCGAAGAGCAGGTTCGCCCACGCGTCTTGGCAACGCTTCCTGACTTCTCTAATCCTGCCGCCGCCGCTCGCGCTTGGGCTGAGCAGTTTGAGCTTCAGCAGGCTGCCAATCAGGCGCTTATTGAAGCTGCGCCGAAGATCGCCTTTGTCGAAAAATATGTTGAGTCTACCGGTCTGAAAGGCTTCCGCCAGGTCGCCAAACTGCTCAAAGCCAATGAAGCGCGTTTTCGCGAGTTCCTGCTCGACAAAAAGATCATGTACCGCATGGGCGGCGAGTGGCAGGCCTACCAGCCACACATCGACGCCGGCCGCTTCGAGGTCAAGGCCGGCACCACTGACAGCGGGCACGCCTACAACCAATCGAAATTCACTCCCAAGGGCGTCAACTGGGTTGCTGGTCTGTGGGCGCAGCACCAATTGAGGGAGGTTGTGTAATGGCTCGCGCACGCAATATCAAACCTGGCCTGTTCAGCAACGAGCTGATGGCAGAGCTTCCAGCATTTGACCGCCTACTATTCATCGGGCTGTGGTGCCTGGCTGATCGGGAAGGGCGTCTCGAGGATCGCCCCAAGCGAATCAAGATGGAGCTGTTCCCGTGCGATACCTACGACGTGGAGGCGGGTCTTGCCAACCTTGCCAGCGCGAAGTTCATTTCGCGGTACAGCGTCGACGGCTTTAGCGCCATCGAGATCGACAATTTCCAGAAGCATCAGCGCCCGCACGGCACGGAAAAAGACAGCTCGATCCCCGACAAAGACGGTTACCTGACCGTTAACGAACGCAAGTCAAACGGTGTAATAACAGGCGTCTCACACAAGGTTAACGTTAAAGACCTGCAAAATAACGTTAAGGAACAGTTAGAGCCTGTTAACCCACCGTTGGATAACGCCCTGATTCACCGATTCTCTGATTCACCGATTCCTGAAGAAGATCAACACCACTCTCTCAACGCGGGCGAGCCAGCTCCGGAATTCGAGCCAGAGCCAGATCTGGAACCTGTTGACCCAAAGTCTCCGGTAGAGATGACTCTCGACTGGATGCCTGACGCCAAACTGCTGAAGACCTACTGCGTTCACTTCGGTGTCTCGCCTGACCTGTTCACCAAGGAGGCCGTGGCCCCATTCACCGCCCACCACGAATCCGGTGGCGGCGTGCACCCGCAATCCAAGTGGGTTTCGCTCTTGGTGAAGTGGGTCAAGGACGACAAGAACCGTGCGAGCAACGTTCGCCAGTTCCCGAAACGTGAGTCGCAATCACGCCATACGGGCTTCGCCGATCGCAATTACACCGCCGGCCTGAAAATGCGGGAGGACGGCAGCTATGCGCTCTGAGCCAGTCCAATCGACACCAGAACTTCCACCGGGAACCTGGATCCAGCCTGCTGACTGCGAAACCCACGGCGCCTACGACCAGAAGGTGTACGCGGTGCTGGGCCGGGAGCTGAAAAGCAACTGCCCGGAGTGCAGCCGCATTGCCCGCGAGAAATCCGAAGCGGCCGAGCAGGCCAATAAGGCGATGGAGCTGCGCATGTCCCTCGCTCGCAAGCTGGGCGACGCGTTGATCCCGAAACGGTTTACTACTCGCACCCTGGGCAACTACCAGGCCGAGAACGAAGGCCAGCGCAAAGCCCTCCGGTTCTGTCAGCACTACGTACAAATCTTCGACGAGATCCTGAAGACCGGCCGCTGCATGGTGCTGATCGGAAAACCCGGCACCGGGAAAACGCACCTCGGGGCTGGCATGGCGAACGAGCTGCTGCACCACACCTCGCGCACTGCGGTGTACCGCACTGTCGGCGCGATCCTGCAGGCGATCCGTTCCACCTACGACAAGCACAGCGAACGCACCGAGGCGGAAATTCTGTCGAGCCTGATCGACCCCGACCTGCTGGTGCTGGACGAGGTCGGCGTGAGCAAGGAGCAGCCGAGCGACTTCGAGCTGACAACCCTGTTCGCAATCATCAACGGCCGGTACGAGCAGGAGCGCCCGACAGTGGTGATCTCCAACCTCGACGCGCACCAACTGCCGGGCGCAATGGGCGAGCGCTGCGTCGACCGCCTGCGCGAGGGCGGAATGATCGTGGTCCCGTTCGAATGGGAATCTCAGCGCGGCAAGGAGGGCTTTTGACATGAGCATCGACAAACAGAAACTCCAGTCCCTGCTGTGGAGCGAGGTCGCCGCCTGGAAAGCTGACTGCGCGGAGTGGAAGCGCAATACCGATGCGCTACAGGAATTCCTCGGGGAGAAAACCATGGAGGAGGTGGCGCTTGAGCTGCTAGCTGAGAACAAGGCGCTGCGTAGAGCTGCGCTGGATGCCCGCGAATTCATTCTGCACGAAGCCGAGGTGCGCGGGCTTCTGGATGAAAACAATGAGGTTTCCTTCAGGCACCCAATGCGCCAAGCGGCCATCGCATCCATCGCCGCCGCCATGAGCAAAGGGCGGTCAGTTGTCTGTGGGAGCGAGCAGGGCTCGCCTGCGCCTGAAGCCCCGTCCCTGCAACGCTCTGCCTGTGGGAGCGAACATCCATGAATCCCGAATACACGATCCGTGATCAGCGAGACGTCAACCGCCTCGCCGGCGTTCTCCACGCCATCGACCTGAGCAAGCCAAAAGTGGTAGTGATCCGCGACGAGAAGCGCCCGGACGTCTGCAACCGCAAGATGTGGGCAATGCTCAAGGACGTCTCCAACCAGGTGATCTGGTATGGCAAGAAGCTCAGCGACGAGGATTGGAAGTGCCTTTTCAGTGCCTCGCTGGAGAAGCAACGCGCCGAGCCTGGCCTCGACGGTGGCTTCGTCGTGATGGCCGTATCGACCCGAAAGCAGTCCCAGAAGTGGTTCAGCGATCTGTTCGAGCTGATGCACGCCTTCGGCGCCGAGCATGGCGTGCGCTGGACTGAGCAGGACAAGTGGGGAGGGCGCTACTGATGCGGACTGCCATCAAGGAAAAGAAGGCGCCCAAGCCGAAGAAATGCCGTGTTACCTCCTGCGGGGCCTCATTCGTCCCTCAGCGTTTGGGTCAGGCAGTGTGCGGTCCGGCCTGCGCGCTTAAGGACGCGCCCAGGAATGAACAGAAAGCGAAGAAGGCGATCGCCCAGCGTGATCGCCGCGAGATCCAAGTCCGCAAAGAGAAACTGAAGACCAGAGCTGACCACCTGCGCGAAGCCCAGGCCGCTGTGAACGAATACGTCCGCCTGCGTGACGCGCACTTGCCGTGCATCAGCTGCGACTCGATGCCGAATGACAGCGACCTGATCACCGGCAGCCGCTGGGACGCTGGACACTACCGATCCGTCGGCGCCTGCCCAGAGCTGCGCTTCGAGCCGCTGAACATCCACCGCCAGTGCGTGAAGTGCAATCGCAACCTGTCCGGTAACGCGGTCGAGTACCGCATCCGGTTGGTGCAGCGCATCGGCGCCGAAACCGTGGCTTGGCTCGAAGGGCCTCATGAGCCCCGTAAGCACACCGTCGAAGAAATTAAAACCATCAAGGCCGAATATCGGGCGAAGACCAGAGAACTGAAAAAGGAAGCAGCATGAAACTGATCAATGCAAGACAGGTATGGACTGAGGCTCAGCATGAATCGAACGCGTCGATCAGCGCTGCGGCCATTGATCGGGCTGAGTCGGCGCCGGTGAAGAAGGGCGCCCGCATGCGCCGGCACGAAGCTGTGTTCGCAGCACTGGGCGATGACAAAGAAGAGCGTATTCAGGTCGTGCGCGAGCGGATCAGCATCAGCGAGACTCGGCGTACGCCTGTTGGGAGATCCACTGCCCGCGCCGCACACTTGGCGATGATCGGAAAAGTGCTGCGTGCAATAGACACGCTGCCGTTCCAGGTTCAGCAATTTGGGCACTACCTGTATCACCCAGCGATGAACATGGGACATCTACTGAACGCGGTGCTGCTGATCACCGCCAAGGCGGCGCTACCCGATCTGACCTCGGCCAAGCGAGTGAAAGCGCAGTACCTCGTTACTCTGGCCCTGCAGTCGTACAAAGGGGAGGTTCAAGGGGCGGCGGAGTGGGGGCCGGCGCGGGTGGCGGCTGAGATGGATGCCTTCTTCGGTGTGACAATCGACCCGAAAAACTGGACGCGTGACTGGTTGGGATTGTGGGAATCCCTGAAAGAAGTCATTAAGGAAGTGGATATTCAGGCGCAGCAGCCGCTATGGCAGGTGATCCACGCGGAAAAAGATCAAGAAGCGGCATAATTATGTTGACATGACGGCGTTTCGGGCGTACTTTTCCCATAGTGCACAAGTAACGCGAAACGCACATAGACATTCAAGCCCGGCCAAGCGCCGGGTTTTTTGCTGAGGTGATATGGATACTGCCGGCCACCAGCTCGACCAAATCTACTTCGTGACACTTTACCTACCTGGTTTCTTTTCGTTTGTATTGGTCATCGCCTTATCAGTGCTTCGGAGGCGGTTTCTCGTCATACCGCACTGGATAGCTATTTTGCTCTTTACGGTAGGGTTGCTGATCATCGGCGGTGCGTTACCAGTATGGCGGGCACTCTTTCCTGAGCCATGCCTTTACTACCCTTTTAAGCCATTGAGCCCGTGTTGGATGGAGCCATCAGCAGCATTTCAGATGGGACTATTTGGCGGGCTTGTCGGTGCGCTAATTGCGCTGGTGGTACTCAAGGTTTCGCGGGTAGCCGCCAGGAAAATAAGCCGTGTCAGGTAGTAGAAAGCCCGCCCAGTGCGGGTTTTTTTATGCCTCGAATTTACCTGTAGCCAGGACAGCCTTCGGGAAGGCCTGGACGTCGATAGCCGGATAGTGCGACGTACGGAATCAACACCGGCAGCCCGCGCACCCTGACCTCAAACTTGCTTTCGGGGTGGCGCGAGACCAGATCAGCGAGATCGATGCATAGGGGCGTCGACGCTGAGAAGGCCTTTGGCAGACAGCTCGGAAAGACGAGCGCACCTATTCAGGGCCTCTGCATTCGCAGGGGTTAACCAGCTCTGTTCCAGCGGACTTGGGTCACGCCCAGTTTTCCAGCCTCGAGCAGCATTGCCTCTCTCGATAGTCCGCAATCCATGCAGCTTTCTGTCTCTTGGACGGCGTGACTTGCAGCGAGGCGAATTGCTTCTTCCTCGCTAAACGAGGTCCCTGTCGTTATGAAGTGCTCGGGCTCGCCGTGCCTCATGTAATGGATGGCGTAGTGGACGGGGTTTGTCATTGGAGCCTCTTGGCCGAAGCCATACCCAAAAGGGTCGATCCTAAGTATCTGGAATTCAGAGAGGTCTGCCGGGATATGAGGCCGAGAGAGATGGTTATGCCTGAACTGCGGGGTGTTTCTATGTGTGCTGGTTAAATTATGACCACTAGGTCTGTGGTTCGTTCGTTTTAACGCTGCATCAAATTTCTGGGCCTCGACATTGATCGGGGCCTTTTCGTTTCTTCATGCCCACGGAGTCGAGCGCATGGATTTTTTGCACCGCCTGCTCGACAGATTGGATCTGCTGATCGCCGGCCTGTTCGGCGTCATCGTCGCCAGTTGGTGGCACAAGGACGATCTGACCGATTGGCGCGCCTGGCTGATCTTCCTCACCACTGGCGTGGCCTGCGCCCTATACCTGACCGGTATGGTCAGTGCATACCTCGGCGTGACCGAGCCGAACATCGTTGCCGGTGTCGGCTTCCTGCTGGGCACATTCGGCGGATCGCTGCTCGCAGCCATCAACCGGGCCATCAAAGCCGCTGACCTCTGGGCGCTCATTCGCCAGCGGTTCGGGGGAGGCAATCCACCATGAGTCTTGAACTGATCAACTCCATCGCCTGCGGCTTGATTGCCTTGTGGGCGACCTGGTGTGTTCTGAGCGGTCGAGTGCGGGACGGCATCCTCGGCAAGCTGATCTATTCGGCGATCGCCATCAGCGGTTTCGTCGTGATGAGCCGGGAGCAGAACATCTTCATTATGGGCCCGACCACGGCCGGGATCACGCTACACGTCTCACTGGCCTTGGCTGGTATGCGCCACATCTTCATGGTCATCTGGTGGCAGCGGGTGAAAGCCTGGCTCTGCCGGACGTTGAACTGTGAACACTGTCTGCGCTGTGACAAGGCGCCGGGCGGGATCGAGCGTCGATCCAAGTAAGTCGCGACACGTTTCGCGAATCAGCAAATTGTGTCGCGACCCTATAGATGTGCCGCACGTGAGTGCGGCACGGGTGAATCACTTTTTGTTGATTGCTTCCTGTATCTGGTCAGCATATTTGGAAAGGTTGTTGATTTCCGGCTCTAAGTTGAATGGGGTTGAGCTGCTCGCTCTGGCTGCAATCAATTCGAGCGCTGCGGATACTGCGAGAATTCTCTTGCCTTCAGCATTGGCGCCGTAATAACCGGAGGCGCTGAGAGCGTTTGATTTCGTATCTGCCATGTCCACTTCCTTGCTGGTGAGTTGATTCTTACCAATACCGGCAACGCGCCACTATTTCAAGCTCAAGGTGACTTATGGTCAGGCCATACCCTCCAGCTTCCCTGCTTGAGCTGTCTGATCTATCTGACTTCGGAATCCGCCAGACCCCAGCTCCTGAAGTTTGGGAATGGCTTCAAGCCGAGATCCTCGCTGACACCGGAAGCATCCACAACGAAGAGCACGCCCATCTGATCGATGCGGACATCCGCGTGATGTGGGCATCTGCCGCCTTCACCAAGAAGGGGCGCACGGTTGTTGGTCAAGCCGAGCAGGTGGCGTTTCGCGCTGGTGGCTGGCAGAAGGCTCGAATGGAACAGCAGATGCTGGATTGGTTCGGTGACGTGCCGGCCTACATCATTACCCTGGCTGCCGACTACTGCGCTCAGTGCAGCGACGCTGACTTCTGCGCACTGGTGGAACACGAGCTGTATCACATCGCCCAGGCGACCGATAAGTACGGTCAGCCAGCCTTCACCCAAGAAGGTCTACCCAAGCTTGAGATGCGCGGACACGACGTTGAAGAGTTCGTCGGCGTAGTGCGTCGCTATGGGGCGAGCCCTCAAGTGCAAGAGCTGGTGGACGCT
The DNA here is from genome assembly GCF_022368695.1 of Pseudomonas sp. Y5-11. Lineage (NCBI taxonomy): Bacteria > Pseudomonadati > Pseudomonadota > Gammaproteobacteria > Pseudomonadales > Pseudomonadaceae > Pseudomonas > Pseudomonas sp. Y5-11. Next base: position 4,772,839 of record NZ_CP058974.1, on the reverse strand, counting down.
GCAAACAATCCTGCTGAGGTAGGGAAAATGAATATTGCGAGGGCCTGCGGAACCTGTCTGCTCAAGTCGGCCTGATTCTGGACAGGCTCTGGACGGATGAAAATCTATGGCAGCCCTTCAAAACGACGTGAAGGCCTTTATCGTTCAGGCCTTGGCGTGCTTCGACACGCCGTCACAGGTTGTTGAAGCCGTCCAAAAGGAATACGGGATATCGGTGACCCGCCAACAGGTGGAGACACACGACCCGACAAAGACATCAGGGAAAGGCCTGGCCAAGCGCTGGGTGACGATGTTTGAAGATGCCCGCAAGCGCTTCCGCGAAGAAACTGCCGAGATCCCGATCGCGAACCGTGCCTACCGCCTGCGCGCCATGAACCGGTTCGTGGAGAAGGCGGAGACGATGAAGAACATCGGCCTGGCCATGCAGATCCTCGAACAGGCCGCGAAAGAAGTCGGCGACGTCTACGTCAATCGCCACCGGAAGGATGAGCCTGACGACGAACCGGCAATCCCGACGCGCATTCAGGTCGACGTAGTGGATGCGAGGAAGCCGAATGCCGAGCCTTAACGTTCCGCAGTCGCAGTTCCTCCTGTTGCCCCACAAGTTTCGCGCTTTCGTTGCTGGCTTCGGTTCTGGGAAGACCTGGGTCGGATGCTCAGCGCTCAGCAAGCATTTCATGGAGTGGCCGGGCGTCAACTCCGGTTACTTCGCTCCGACTTACCCGCAGATCCGCGACATCTTCTATCCCACGATGGAGGAGGTGGCTTACGACTGGGGGCTGAAGACCAAAATCAACCAGGCGAACCATGAGGTTCACATCTACAGCGGCCGGCAGTATCGCGGCACTGTGATTTGCCGCTCGATGGAAAAGCCGCAGACCATCGTCGGCTTCAAGATCGGTCACGCGCTGGTCGACGAGTTAGACGTGCTGACGTCGATAAAGGCGCAGCAGGCCTGGCGCAAGATCATTGCGCGGATGCGTTACAACATTCCCGGGCTGAAGAACGGCGTGGACGTGACCACAACGCCGGAAGGCTTCAAGTTCGTCTTTCTCCAGTTCGTGAAGCAGCTACGCGACAAGCCGGCGCTGAAGGAAATGTATGGGCTGATCCAGGCCAGCACCTTCGACAACGAGCTGAATCTACCGGATGACTACATCGCCTCGCTGATGGAGTCGTACCCCGAGCAGCTGATCCGCGCGTACTTGAACGGCCAGTTCGTCAACCTGACGTCCGGATCGATCTACCACGCTTACGACCGCAAGTTGAACCAGTGCTTCGATACTGTGCAGCCCGGTGAGCCGCTGTTTATCGGCATGGACTTCAACGTCGGCAAGATGGCGGCGATCACCCACGTCAAACGTGAGCAGGGCCTGCCGCGCGCCGTGGATGAGTTGATGGATGGCTACGACACGCCGGACATGATCCGCCGTATCAAAGAGCGGTACTGGGAGCACACCGGCAACGACTTCAGAAAGACCTGCGAGATCCGGATATACCCGGACGCCTCCGGTGATTCCCGTAAATCGGTCAATGCCAGCATCACCGATATCGCCATGCTCAAGCAGGCAGGCTTCACGGTCATCGCGCCGGCGGCCAACCCGCCGGTTAAAGATCGGATCAACGCCATGAACGCCATGTTCTGCAACGCGCAGGGCGAGCGGCGTTACCTGGTTAATCCGTTCACCTGCCCGACATACGCCGACGGCCTGGAACAGCAGATATGGGCGCCCAACGGCGAGCCAGATAAGAGCCAAGGTAACGACCACGCCAACGACGGCGGCGGTTACTTCATTCACCGCGAGTACCCGATCGTTAAACCGGTCACCTCAATGAAAATGGGAGTCGCCCGATGACGGACGTCACTTTTACTCGTCCCGAGTACAAGGAGGCACAGTATCGCTGGCGCTTGGTGCGCGACGTCTGCAAAGGGTCGGAAACCATGAAGGCTGCCGGCGACCGCTACCTGCCGAGGCCGAACGCGGCCGACACCGGCGAGGACAACAAGCAGCGCTACGAGGCGTACAAGAAGCGGGCAGTGTTCTACAACGCCACGGGGCGCACGAAGCACAGCCTAGTCGGTGCGGTATTCCGCACCTGGCCCACGCTGACTGTTCCCGGCGCGCTCGATTACGTGGCCAAGGACGTCGACGGTCAGGGTGTGAGCGTCTACCAACAATCCCAGTCGGTGATCGGGCACCTGCTCGAAGTGGGTCGCCATGGGCTGCTGGTGGATTACGCCGCGGTTGAGGCTGGAACTGTCAGCAAGGCCGACGAATTGTCCGGCCGTGCCCGAGCGAACATCGCGAGCTACACCGCAGAGTCGATCATCAACTGGAAGACCCGCCAGATCGGAGGCCAGCACCTGCTCAGCCTTGTAGTGCTGCGTGAGATAGTCGATGTCGACACGGATGACGGTTTCGGTAGCGAGCAAGTCGTGCAATACCGCGTGTTACGCCTTGATCTTGCTGGCCAGTACACGCAAGAGGTTTGGGAGGAGGGTTCGAGCAAGACTTCTCAAATTGTTGCTCCGTTCACGCCGCTGAATGGGATTGGCCGGCCATGGCAGGTGATCCCGTTCCAGTTTGTTGGCAGCGAGAACAACGACACGACCATCGATGATGCACCGCTGTACGACATGGCCGAGGTGAACATCGGCCATTACCGAAACAGCGCGGATTACGAGGAAGCTGCCTATCTGGTGGGTCAGCCTCAGCCGTGGATGGCTGGTTTGGACGAGCAGTGGCGCGATCACATGGAGACGAATGGGATATTCCTCGGCTCCCGAGCGCCTTGGCTGCTTCCGGTAAACGGCACCTGCGGAGTTTGGCAGGCTCAGCCGAACACGGTGGCCAAGGAGGCCATGGAATCCAAGAAGCAGGACATGGTGTCGCTCGGCGCGCGGCTCATTGAGCGTGGTAGCGCAGTGAAGACCGCAACCCAGGCCGACAACGACAGCGCCGCCGAACACAGCGTCCTGTCGCTGGTGGTCAGCAACGTCAGCGAAGCCTACAGCCAGTGCCTTGAATGGATGGCTGAGTTCGTGAACGTCTCCGGTGAAGTGGTCTACAAGCTCAATCAGGACTTCAGCCAGATCACTCTCGACGCGACGATCCTGGCTGCACTGTTCAATGCGGTGCAGGGCGGCAAACTCCCTGAAGGCGACTTCTGGCAGTACCTGCGCGATCGAGGCGTGATCAACCCTGAGAAGACGGACGACGAGATCCGGGACGAACTCGAAGCGCAGAGCACCGGGCCAGCCCTTGATGACGCAGAGGTGATTCCGAATGGCGGCAAACCAAGCAATCCTTGATGCCACGATCCGGCACGCCGTCTTCCTTGAGCAATTGAAGTCGGGGGAGGTGGCGAAGTTCGCGCCGTTCCTCAAGGAGATCGACCGCTCAATCCGTGAGCGGCTGACCCGGGCCGACCTGACGGATTACACCGTCGCTCGGCTTGAGCGGCTGCTGAGCGAAGTCGACAGCCTTCTGCTGGGCATTTTCGACCGGTACAGCGAGAAGCTGAACCTTGATCTGGTGGATATCGCCAATTACGAGGCCGAGTTCGAGGCGACCAGCCTGACCCGGGCGGCACCTGTTGGCGTTTCGTTCGATGCGGCGGTGCCTGGTGCTGCAGCGATACGTGCTGCAATCCTCACCAACCCGCTCAGCGTGCGCGGTGCGGACGGCGGCAAGCTGCTCAAGTCGTTCATTGAGGGCTTCACCACCACCGAGCGACAACGCCTCACAGGCGCAATCCGGCAGGGCTTCTTCGAAGGCCAAACCAATTTCCAGATCATCAAGAACATTCGCGGCACCAAGGCGCTGAAGTACAACGACGGCATCCTGGCCACGACCAACCGCAACGCCGGCGCCATCGTGCGGACGGCGGTGCAGCACGTCGCCCCCCAAGCGCGCATGGAGACGCTGAAAGCGAACTCCGATGTCGTGCCGTCGGTGGAATGGGTCAGCACGCTGGATTCGAAGACGACCAGCCAGTGCCGGACGCTCGACAAGCGCCGTTTCAAGCTGACCGAAGGGCCTAGGCCGCCGATCCACATCAACTGCCGTTCGACGGTGGTGGCGGTGACACGCTTCAGCGCGCTGTTCGCCGAGGGCGCCACGCGCGCATCCATCGGCGATGCTGGCGCGCAGCAGGTAAGGGCGGACCTCAGCTACTACGACTGGCTCAAGCAGCAGCCGGCGGCGTTCCAGGACAAAGCCATTGGCCCGGTTCGGGCGAAGCTGTTTCGCGAAGGCGGCCTGAGCGTCGAGCGCTTTGCCGAGCTGCAGCTTGATCGAAGCTTTGCGCCGCTGTCTCTCGTGGAGATGAGAGCGCTTGAGCCTCTTGCGTTCGAGCGGGCGAGGATTTGACCTTTGTGATTGGAGCGTGTACTCATTGGGCTCTACACACAAGGAGAGTCACTCGATGCCGCAAGTATCTGTAAGCATTGAAGAGTTGGAAGGATGGTGGATTGATTTCGTTGTGGGGCAGCGGGTTTGTAATCGCAAACCGCATATCACTTGGGCGCCTGGAGGCCAGAGTATCCTTAGTCTCCAATTCGAAGAGCGAAGCGGGAAGAAGGCTGAGTTTTTCCCAAGCTCTCGTTGGGCGGATGGCGGACCTCTCATTGAACAGTTCAAAATATCCCTGAAATACGATGGCGTATCTGGCTGGACAGCCACCGTAGAGGACGGAAAAAGCTGGTCTGATTTCTTTCCTCTGCGCGCGGCAATGCTTGCTCTGATTGCTTCCAAGATTGAAGGCGATCACCTCATACCGACATATTGACTATCCGTTTTCACGAACCCCGCCTTATGCGGGGTTTTTTTATTTCAGCATGACTCCAGCACCGAACTTCGCTGGACTACGCCACAGCCCCTTGTGGCAGGTTTATCAAGAACTTACGTGAGTTCATCCTATGCCGGTGCTTTCCGAAACTTGACCCGGCTTCCGTCCGCTTGGCTCCCAAGAGGCTCCTGGAAACGGGTCTTCCAAAGGAGTCAGCTATGGCCAAGATCAAACTCACCAAGTCCGCAGTCGATGCGGCACAACCCCAGGCGCAGCCCATTGAGCTGCGCGACACCCTCGTTCCCGGCTTCCTGTGCAAGATTACACCAGCCGGTCGCAAGGTCTTCATGCTCCAGTATCGGACGAACGCCGGTGAGCGCCGCAAGCCCGCGCTGGGCCAGTACGGCGAACTGACCGTCGAGCAGGCTCGCTCGCTGGCGCAGGAATGGCTGGCTCAGGTACGCCGGGGCGGCGATCCGGCAGCGGACAAGGCCGAAGCGCGCAAGGCGCCGACGGTCAAGGAGCTGTGCGTGAAGTTCATGGAGGACTACTCCAAACAGCGCAACAAGCCCAGCACGCAGAAAGGCTACCAGAGCGTCATCGACCGCAACATCATCCCGATGATCGGCCGACTGAAAGTCCGTGACGTGAAGCGCCCGGACATCGCCGGGATGATGAAGAAGATGGCCCACAAGCCAGCCGACGCGAACCGCACGTTCGGCGTCATGCGCCGGATGTTCAACCTGGCCGAAGTGTGGGGCTACCGTTCCGACGGCACGAACCCATGCCGCCATGTCCCGATGTATCCCAACGGCAAAGCCACTCACCTCATCAGCGACGAGGACATGGGGCGAATCTTCCGCCAACTCGACAAGCTGGAGGCGGAGGGACTGGAGAACTACGTCATTCCCCTGGCGATCCGCTTGCAGTTCGAGTTCGCCGGCCGCCGCTCCGAAATCGTCGGCCTGCAATGGGATTGGGTCGATCTGGAGAACCGGCGGGTGGTCTGGCCTGACAGTAAGACCGGCGGCATGTCGAAGCCCTTGAGCGAGGAAGCCCACCGGCTGCTTTCGACAGCACCGCGACAGGAAGGCTGCTCCCACGTCCTGCCGTCACCGAGCCATCCAGGGCAGCACCTGACCACGGGCGAGTATTACAACGGCTGGAGCCGCGTCCTCAAGGCGGCGGGTGCGACGCATGTGGGGACGCATGGCATTCGCCACCGCTCGGCCACCGACATCGCCAACTCCGGTATCCCGGTCAAGGTCGGCATGGCGCTCACCGCGCACAAGACCGTGGCGATGTTCATGCGCTACGTCCACACCGAGGATGACCCGGTGCGCCAGGCGGCCGAACTGGTGGCGAACCGGCGCAAGACCATCACCGGGGCGCGACGTGCCGAGGAGGCAGCGGCATGAGCAAGAAGACGCTTCCGGCGGCGGGGAAAAGCCCCGCCGCCTTGCCGGCCGGCTATGCCGGCATCCACGGCGGTATCGTCGAATTGCTCGACGCTGCACGCCAGGCGGCGGCCCGCAGTGTCAATGCGCTGATGACGGCCAGCTACTGGGAAATCGGCCGCCGCATCGTGGAGGCCGAGCAACAGGGCAAGCGGCGCGCGGGCTACGGCGAGCGGTTGATTGCCCGGCTGTCCGCCGACCTGACCACGCGCTTCGGGCGTGGGTTCAGCGCGGACAATCTGGAGAACATGCGCCGGTTCTTCCTCGCGTACCCCTGGTCTGCAATTTCCGAGACACTGTCTCGGAAATCTGGCAACGAGCTGGCTGCGGCGAAATCCGAGGCAGTGTCTCGGAAATTAGCCCTCTCCGAACTGGCGCAGGTGTTCACGCTGCCGTGGTCGGCCTACGTCCGGCTGCTGTCGGTCAAGGACGATCACGCCCGCCGCTTCTACGAAGCCGAGGCCCTGCGCGGCGGGTGGAGCGTGCGCCAGCTCGACCGGCAGATCGGCAGCCAGTTCTACGAGCGCACCGCGCTGTCCAAGGACAAGGCGGCGATGCTGGCCAAGGGCGCGGTGCCCAAGCCAGCGGATGCGGTCACGCCCGACGACGCGATCAAAGACCCCTATGTGCTGGAGTTTCTGGACCTCAAGGACGAGTATTCGGAATCCGATCTTGAACAAGCCTTGATCCGGCGGCTGGAGGATTTTCTGCTGGAGCTGGGCGAAGGGTTCACCTTCGTGGGGCGGCAGCGCCGGCTGCGCATCGACCAGACCTGGTATCGGGTGGACCTGCTGTTCTTCCATCGCAAGCTGCGCTGCCTGGTCATCATCGACTTGAAGCTGGGCAGCCTGACCCACGCGGACGTGGGCCAGATGCACATGTACTGCAACTATGCCAAGGAGCACTGGGCGTACCCCGACGAGAATCCGCCCGTGGGCCTGATCCTCTGCGCCGACAAGGGCCACGCGCTGGCGCGGTACGCCCTGGAGGGGTTGCCCACCAAGGTCATGGCGGCCAACTACCGAACCGTGCTGCCGAATGCCGAGTTGCTGCAACAAGAGCTTGAGCGCACGCGGCTCATACTGGAGCTTCGCGGCACGACTCGTCCTTGAGCGTGAGCGTTCTTACAGACGGATACCGCCGGACTTCGGCGTTGCGAATTGCTCAGGTTCTTCGCCGAGCGGGAAGCCGACTACGTACAGCACCGTGACGGGCATCGGCTTGGTGCCCGCTGCATCTGAGCCCCACGTCACCTGCACCTTGCGCGTGGCGTAGCGCAGCGAGACCCCAAGCGCTTTGAGTGCGTCGATGTGGGACTGCATTTCGTCGTACACATCGAACTTCTGCGTTTCGCTGTAGGCATCGGCGCAATCCCGGTAGTCCCGGAGGTAGTCCACCAGCATGGCGAATGTTTCGTCTGCCTCGCGGGTCAGCTCGAAAGCCGGTTCCGACAAGTCCATCGAGCAGGTTTCCGCCAGCTTGGCCAACTGCTTGCCCGTGGTCAGCGGAATTGCTGTCAGGGTGACGTGCTCCCGGTCGAACTTTTCCTTTGCCGCCTTGGCTTCTTCCTCGGACGGAATGGCGAACGGCTTGTTGAGCGCGTCTATGTCTTCGAAATCGAAGGCTCGGGCAAGAGCACGGCGGGTATCGAGGCTCGCGGACAAACCTTGTTCGACTCGCTGGATCGTTCGCACGTTGAGGCCGGAAATCGCGGACAACTGCTCCTGCGACCACTGGCGCATTTCGCGGAACAGCTTGATGAAAGCGGCCAGTTCAGCGGGCGTCAGCAGGCGGGGTTGTTGGGCATGTTCTGTAGCGTTCATGGGTGGCTCCATCGTTTTCAGCAGACGTGACGAAGTATGGGGAGCCAGGGACAAGGACAACACGACAGCAACACGACAGTCGGCCGACAGACAACTATAAATGCCGCATGGGGTTCACTCCACAAGGATATTCAGGGGATGAATCCGTGCGTCCCGGCGTACCGCCGTCGGGCTCGCGGGCTGCGCCCCGCGCTTCGTGCCGAATCGCGGCCATCCGGCTTTGATCCCTGACGCCTTCGGCCCTTGAGGGCCTGCGCGCTCCGCTTGCCGAAAGCCGGGTGTGTGCAGTGGGCGGGGGTGGGCGGTCTTGCTGTTCCCTTCACCGTATCACGGCGTTCTCGCCGTCAAGGGCTGCGCGTGCTTTGCACGCTGGCGGACGTGGCCGTCTTCGACCCTGTGACAGCTTGCGCTGCGCCGTGCTGGCGCCGGTTCCGGGCAATTCCGCCCGAGCAACCGGAGCACGATCATGTCGCAACTCTCTATCGCTTTCGATTCCTCGCTGCTGGTGCGTGACGACCAGGGGCGCTACATGCAGGCCACCGCTGACCAGATTCTGGAGGCGGCCCGCCAGGTCATCGACCAGAAGATCCCGCGCGGTGCGCTGTTCACGTCGCCGGAGCTGGTCAAGGACTACCTGCGCACCAAGCTGGCCGGCTTCGAGCATGAAGTCTTCGCGGCGCTGTTCCTCGACACCAAGCATCGGCTGATCGAGTACATCGAGCTGTTTCGCGGCACCATCGACAGTGCGTCGGTGTACCCGCGCGAAGTTGTTAAGGCGGCGCTGCGGGTCAATGCGGCGGCGGCGGTCTTCTCGCACAACCACCCCAGCGGTAACCCCGAGCCGAGCCATGCCGACAAGGTACTGACCCAGCGGCTCAGGGAGGCGCTGGCCATCGTGGAGATTCGCACGCTGGATCACATCGTCGTCGGCAGCGAGGGCACGGTGTCCTTCGCCGAACAGGGTCTGCTGTGATCGAGGGGCTTCGGCCCCTTTTTGCTGCGCCTTGTGACGAACCCTCCGGCCCTTGCGGGCCTGCGCGCTGCGCTTGCCTGTCCGTGCCTTCGTTGGAGGTGGGAAGGCGGTCTTGCTGTTCCCTTCACCGTATCACGGCGTTCTCGCCGTCAAGGGCGGCGCGCGCCTTGCGCGCTGGCGTCCTGGCGGCCGTCTGCGACCCCTGACTGCTTGCGCTGCGCCGTGCTGGCGACGGTTCCGGGCAATTCCGCCCGAGTAACCGGAGATCGTCATCATGAACGACAAATCGCATGTTTCCATGGAACGCCGCGTCTGCCTGGTCTGCGGCACCGCTTACGACACCGGCAGCATCCTGCTCGACAAGCGCTTGCGCGCGAGCATGGAGCGCTACACGACGACAGGCTGGGACCTGTGCGCCGAACACCAGAAGCTGTCCGATGACGGCTTTGTCGCCCTGGTCGAATGCGATCCCGAGCGCAGCGGTTCGCCGGCGGGCGGCGGTTGCGTGAAGCCGGAGCAGGCTTACCGGACGGGCCGGCTGGCGCACCTGAAGCGCAAGGTGTTCACCGAGCTGTTCAACGTGCCGATCACGGCTGAGCAGCCGTGCGTATTCGTCGAACCCGGCGTGATCGAACAGTTGCAGGCGATGGTGTCGCCGGCGGCGAGCTGATCGCACGGCCAACATCCGGTGCGTCGCGCTGCTGGGCGGCGCACCTTTTTTTCTGCTGCGCCTGGTGTCGAATCCTTCGGCCCTGCGGGCCTGCGCGCTGCGCTTGCACTCCAGGGGAACGGCTTGCAGCCGATCCCCGCCGCGCGTTGCTTGGCGCCCCTGACAGCCGCCGAACAGGTTGCACCTGATCGGCCTTCGCGCCTGCGGCGCTGCGCGCTTCGCTTGCGTAGGGGCGGCGCCATCTGCGGCCGTTGCCACAAGCGCCGTCTTCCCTCGCTCATCACCTCATCCGCGACTGTAGCCCGCGCCCGTGTGCCGTCAAGGCGCGCCGGGCCGTGTCCTCGCTGCGCTGCGGGCCGCACCAACCCGGCGCTCGCTTCCTTGACTGCCCCCGGCCACGGACTCCCTTTCGTCGCGGGCGATGAACTCAGGAAAGACGGTGGCAACGAGGCCGGCCCAGGTCTCCGCGCCGACCCCACCGGAAAGCCGAAAGGCGGGCTCCGAATCTAGGAATCCGGTGTGCGGTTTCAACAGCAAACCCTTATGTCAGGAGTAACACCATGAACGCGATTACCCAAACCGAAACCCTCGCCATCCACACCGCCAGCGCGCTGGAAGTGGCCGACCCGGCCAAGAATCTGATTCTTGTCCCGCTGTCGCAGTTGCTGCCGCGCCAGTCCAAGCGCAACGTGCGCAAGACCCCGCGCATGTCCATCCCCGAACTGGCCGCCAGCGTCGCGCGCGTCGGCTTGCTGCAAAACCTTGTCGTCATCCTCGCCGCCGATGGCGAGCATTACGAAGTCGTCGCCGGAGGTCGCAGGCTGGCCGCCTTGAAGCTGCTGGCGAAGAAGAAGCGCATCGCCAAGGACTGGAACGTGCCGTGCCTGCTGGTGGCGGACGGCAGCGCCCGCACCGCGAGCCTCACCGAGAACGTGCAGCGCGAGGCCATGCATCCCGCCGACCAGTTCGAGGCGTTCGCAGCGCTGGTCGCCGAAGGCCGCCCCATTGAGGACATTGCCGCCGATTTCAGCGTCACCCCGCTGGTGGTGCAGCGCCGCCTGAAACTCGCCAACGTCTCGCCGCGCCTGATGACCGACTACCGCGCCGGTGCCGTCACGCTGGAACAGTTGATGGCCCTTGCCATCACCGACGACCACGCCGCGCAGGAAGCCGCGTTCTACGGCGCGCCGCAGTGGCAGCGCAGCCCGTCCGCGCTGCGCGAGCACTTGACCGAACGCGAAATCGACGCACAGCACCCGCTGGCCCGCTTCGTCGGGCTGGACGCCTACACGGCGGCGGGCGGCAGCACCCGCCGCGATCTGTTTGCCGAGGACGACAGCGGCATCTACCTGAACGACGCCGCGCTGCTGGAACGGCTGGTGCGCGACAAGCTGGACGCGCAGGCCGGGGACGTGCGCGCCGAGGGTTGGGCATGGGTGGAGGCCGTGCCGCACCTGAGCCACGCCGACCGGCAGGCATTCCAGAACGCCCCGCGCCAGCGGCGCGAGCCGAACGCCCGCGAGGCCAAGCGCATCGCCTCGCTGCAAGCGCGCATCGACAAGGCCGACGCCGCGCTGGAAGACGCCTACGAGGCCGAGGCCGAGGACAAGGCCGAAGCCCTGCACGAACAGCGCGAACGGTTGGCGGACGAACTGGACACCGTGCAGGCCGGTTTGCTGCGCTACGCCCCGGACGTGCTCGCGGTAGCCGGTGCCATCGTCACCATCGACCGCGACGGCGCGGCCGTGATTCATCGCGGCCTGCTGCGCGAGGCCGAGGCCAAGGCGCTGCGCACGCTGGAAAAGCTGCGCCAAGGCTTCACCGGCGCGGAAGGCGAACACGACGACGAAGGCGAGGATGCCGAGCCACCCAAGGCCGCCAACCTGTCCGACCGGCTGGCGCAGCGCCTGAGCGCGCACCGTACCGCCGCGCTGCAAATCGAAGTCGCCCGGCATCCGCAGATGGCGCTGGCCGCGCTGGTGCATGGCATGGTGCAAACCGTCTTGCAGGACAGCCACTACGGCCACGACCTGCCGCTGGGCGTGAGCCTGAAAGTGCAAGACCGGCTGGAAGGCATGGCCCCCGACTGGCCGGAGTCGTCCGCCGCCGTCGCCCTGCGCGAACTGCAACAGGCATGGGGCGAACGGCTGCCGCAGGACAGCGCCGAACTGTTCGCCGCGCTGCTGGCGATGGAGCAAGGCGAGCTGGTGCGATTGCTGGCCGTGTGCGTGGCCGCCAGCGTGGACGTGGTAACGCCCCGCGCCACGTCGCACCAGCCCGGCGCGGAACTGGCGCGAGCGGTCGGGCTGGACATGGCCGCATGGTGGCAGCCGAGCGCCGAAGGCTACTTCAACCACATCCCCAAGGCCGCGATTCTGGATGCCGTGCAGCAGTTCGCACCGTTGCACGTCACCCGGCTGGCGAAGCTCAAGAAGGCCGACATTGCCAGCGAGGCCGAACGGCTGGCCGATGGCACCGGCTGGATGCCCGCCGTGTTCAAGGCCGAGGACGAGGCGGTGCAGGCAGGTGCGCAGGAAGAAGCGCAGGAAGCTGACGCAGAGGCCGACGCCGAAACGGAGGAAGTGGTAGAAGCGGAAACGCTGGCGGCATGAGGTAGCCATGCGAAACATGGCCCCGGCGCAGGCCGCGCCGGGGCCTTTTGCCGTGGTGGCAAAAACCGGGCACGGCGTGCCCGCCGCGCCCGGTTTCAACGGCCAAAAGCAAAACCGCCACGCCGCCGCCTTGGGTCAGGCGGCGGCGTGGCGGCGCACAAGCGCGCTTGTGCGGGAACGGCCCAAGATGCAGCGGCGTGGCACGCCGCCCGACTCTTGAAGGCGCCCCACCACCAGGGCGGCACGCGGGGCTACGCCCCGGCTTGCTGAGGCAGGTTGTGCAGAAGCGTGCCGTCCTCAACGCTGGCGGTTCTTGCCCATCACGTCACGAAGGACGGTTCACGGACAACCCGCCCGGCATCGCTATGGAGCTTCCACACCACGCCTCAAGACCGGCACAGCAAGGTACGGCTGGGGCGTTCCCGCCAGTCGTCGGGTGGTTGACCTGGCCCGCGTCAGGGGGCGAGCCGGAGCAGCCATCGTGCGGGGATGCCGAGCCGGCCATAGCGCCTTCCGGGGCGGTTCGGCCCAAGGCGTCCTTGGTTTGTTGTGAATCCTGGCGGTGGCGCGGCTGCGCCTCGGGCTTCAGGACTGCAACCGTCCGGCGAAAACAATTTCCCCGCCGCTGCGCGGCTTCCTCGCGCAGCAAATTCTTTTCGCCTCCCGGTTCTCCACTGCGTTTCGACCGCAGGCGGTGCAGCCAGCCCGTCCCCCGCCGGCCGGATCACAACAAGGACGCGATGGGCGCGAACCTTGTTCAACCGAAAGGAGCACACATCATGGCCAACATCGGCACCTTCACCGCAGAGAAAGACGGCTTCACCGGCTCGCTTCGCACCCTGACGCTCAACGTCAAGGTCAAGCTGGTTCCCAACGACAAGGGCAGCAGCGAGAACGCCCCCGACTTCCGCCTCCAGGCGGCCGGCCACGACATCGGCGCGGCGTGGAAGAAGACCAGCGAGGCCGGGCGGGACTACCTGTCCGTGACCCTCGACGATCCTTCGTTCCCGGCGACGGTCTATGCCCGGCTGATCGAGAACGAGGACGGCACGCACGACCTGATCTGGTCGCGCAGCAAGCCACAGGCGGCTTGACCGCCGCCATCGCCCCGCCCTTGCGGCGGGGCGCTTTTATCGGCGTCGAATCTTTGGCAAGCCAAATCGCCTTGTTAGTGCAGAGTAATTTGGCGCTCTGTCAAAACGGAATGTCGTCGTCGAATGGATCTACAACCTTCTCGGTAGGCAAAGCTCCCTTCGGAAGTGGCAAGTTCGTAACGATGAACAGGTTGAGGATGTCATCCCTATCCATGAATAAAATCTGCGAGCGTTTCGTTGCGTCGAGTTTGTTGCCAATCCAGTTTCTTGCCTGTTTTGTTATCTCGCCGCCGGCGACAATAAAAGCATGGTCAACCAGTACACGACGGTTCAATTCCGGGTCGAATATTTCGTGCCCGAGCATCATGTTTACTTGGTTGTGTATCTCGGCGACATTGGCTGAACCAGCTTTATCAACACCTGATGAGTCAAGTTTGCCCTTCTTTGCTTGGATGCCAAAGTAGAGGACATGGAGAGTCGGCAGGGTGTATTTCATCCATACGTCTTTGCCATACTCCAATGCCTTGTCTTTGTGACCTGCTGCTGTGATGCGGTGAAAGCCAAGCTGACGGAATAGCGGCAGCAGCACTTCCTCGATCAGTTCATCTTCGGAGCACTTGTCCAAGTAGACAGTGAGTTGCTCCCGACGCTCCACCTCCGCTGGAGTCAGCGGACGATGCGGGTTTGCCATCTGCGCAACGGTGTTCGTGGCAATGTGGCGAAGCTGGCCGATGCCGTGCTCGTCGTAGAACGCTTCCCAACCTTCGCGTGCTAGTACGATGTTCAATGCAGCAAGTGCCTTGCTCCGATCAGGGTCTCCGTCTTGCGCGTCGCCTTTATCAAGGGTGGCACGGATGATCCGAATGAAGGCGTCTGGCGGAACCGAGGGGCTAGGATGTGGTAGTGACAGCACTTCCTCCAGCCTGCTTGCAACCCATGCCCATCGGGTTGAACCGTCGTGGGTATAGTCCAGGTCACAGTCCTGAAAGAACTCAGTGATGTAACTGCTGGAGCGATATCGAAAATTATCAGTGTCACCGCAAACGATGTGGGCGAGTTCTCTGAGGTTCCTGCTTTTCCATTTCATTTGCGCATCTAGGCTAGGTCGTCACTTTTGGGAGTGGCGTCGAACGTTCGTTCTTGGCCGCCGTTTACTCAGAACCATCTTGGCCAATCTCATCCAGTTCCTGGCGCACCTGCGCCAGCAGCTCATCGGCCTTGAGTGTGCTGTCGCCGGCATAGGCCAGCGTCAGCAGCGTGAGGGGATGCACGTCCATGACCTCGCACAACTCGGCCACCTTGCTCAAAGTCGGGCTTTTCAGGCTGCGCTCCAGCGAACTCATGTAGGTGCGGCTCGACACGTCGGAGAACGCTTCCTGGCTCAAGCCACGCGCTTTCCTGACCGTCTTCAACGCTGCCGCAAATGAGTTTTTCGCCGTCATCCAGTGGTTTCCCCAAAACCCAAGATGACAGCCCATTGCGTCCTATAGGGCTACAATCTATAGTGTTCATTTGATGCCCCGGACATGCGCTTTTGTGCTTCTACTGAAATCCGCATGTGTGGATTGCGCCAAATCCAGGAAACCGTATTCGTGTCATTGATGGCTTCCACAATGCCGCTTCCACGCCTTCGTGCTTCCGCACGAAAGCACGTTGCCGGGTCGGCGGATTCGAGCTTTCGCGCGCAAGCGCATCCGTGCATCACCGGCTTTGTGTAGTTGCAGGAGGAAGCGCCCATGAAGCCGCCCCTCGTCACCGACGCCCAGCGCGCGCAACTGCTCGCCAACGGCCGCGCACGCGCCGCCGGGCAGGACCTCGACCCGCTGCCGGTGGTTCGCCTGTTCACCCCGGACGCGCACGCCATCTGGCTGCTCGCTGCCCTCGATCCCGAGGACGGCGACACCGCCTATGGCTTGTGCGACATTGGTATCGGCCTGCCCGACCTCAGCACCGTGCGGTTATCCGAGCTGGCGTCCATCGTCGGGCCGCAGCAGCAGCCCATCGAGCGCGACCTGTACTTCGTCCCCCGGCGCACACTGTCGGAATACACGCGCCTGGCGCGCATCAACGGCTCGGTCATCGACTGAGCGGCCCCGGCGCATTGTGTCTATTCCGGTCTGGGTTCAGACCGAAAGCGCATCAATCCGCACTATGCGCTGGCAGGGCGTAGACCAGACCTAAACAGTCCTGATGGCCGGCACCGCTTTCGGCAAGGTGTGTTGTGCAGCGCACCATCCAGCGTGCGCGCAAGCCGTCGCATTCGGACGATTCATGCAACGCTCAGGAGCCAATCGGTCTTGCCCACTGCCAGTTTATTGAATAGCCCGTGACGATTTGCCGATGACGCCGTAGCGCCTAACGCTGATGCCCGTGGCGACGAATCCTGCTGTCCTACAGGAGGCCGCGTCATGGTAGAGCCCGCCGATCATTGGCACCCCGGTGCCGCCTATCTGTACATCCTGCATCTGGACGGTCCGGCCCTGGCCTGGGAGTACCTGCGCCGCCACCCGGACTACCGACACGACTGGCTGCGCCGTCGCCGCCATCCCAAGGCGGCGCAACGCTGGGGCCTGCGCCTGCTGGAAGACCCGGCCCTGGACGCGCGCGACGCGCACCCGGCCTGGTTCCCCGATCACGACAGTGTGGTGCAGCTCCACCCCGACGACGACCCGCCGCCCGGTGCCGTGGCCTTCGACTTCTGGCACCTGCCAGGCACTAAGTCTCTACTGCACGACGGCCGGCGGCTGGTGCTGCTCACGCGCTGGCCGGGCCGCCACGTTCGCCTGGCGCTCGCCTCTGGTCTGGCGCACGGCATGGCCCACAGCTACGCCGTGCGCGCCACCGCGCAGCCGTACTCGCGCTGCCACGCACTGGCTGGGGAACTGGACAAGCTGGCCGTGGCCGCGTCGGCGGCGGTCCATCCGCGCCCAGCGGCCACCGCGCTGCTGGAGATGCACACCCTGCAAGCGCTGGACGGCAGCCTGGCAGGTGCGTCCCTGCGGCGGGTGGCCGACGTGCTGTTCGGCACCGAGACCATTCACCAGGACTGGCACGCCGACGGTGCGCTGCGCGCCCGCGTGCGTCGCCTGGTGCGGCGTGGGCAATGGCTGATGCGCGGCGGCTACCGCCATTTGGCACAGCTTCCGACACTTGAACAGGGACGTTCCGCCGCCCGCGCAAAACGTCCCTGAGCAGGACGCCTTGCTTTCCTGAGACTGCCTCCATCCGGTCGCGCTGTCGTGGCCGGCGACCCCGACCGATGGAGGTTCACGCAATGAGACCGGCTCCCTTGCGGCCGCAGGCCGCACCCGCCACCGCGCAGCAGCCCGCGCGCTACCTGACCAACGACGAAGCCGCCGACTACCTGCGCCTGTCGCCGCGCACGCTGGAGAAGCAGCGTGTCATCGGCGGCGGCCCGCGCTTTCGCAAGTTCGGCCGCCGCGTCATGTACGCAGTGGCCGACCTCGACGCCTGGGCCGACGCCCGCAGCTTCGAGGCCACGTCCGACCCCGAATACGCCGAACGCCATGCGGGTGATTACCGCGATGGCCGCTGACGACCGGCGCGCGGGTGGTCCTGGCCGTGTTCAGCCTGGAGCAGAAGCAGCGCGAACAGCTCGACCTGTTCCGCGCGCTGCCCGGCGACATGGCGCCGCGCGACGCCCAGGACCTGATGGCCTATCCGTTTTTCTCGCTGGCGAAGTCGCGGCGCACTGCGCCGATCGACTTCCGCTCGTCCGGCGTCACCGTGCGCGTGGAAGGCACGCAGGAGCACGGCATCGCCACCATCTGGGATGCGGACATCCTCATCTGGGCCGCCAGCCAGATCGTCGAAGCGCGCGACGCGGGCATCCAGCCGTCGCGCAGGATGCAGGCGACGCCCTACGAGATTCTGCGCTTCATCGGCCGCGGCACGTCGCTGCGCGACTACCAGCGCCTCAAGGCCGCGCTGGATCGCTTGCAATCCACCACGGTGGCCACCTCGATCCGCGAAACGACAGGGCGGCGTCTGCACCGCTTCTCATGGATCAACGAATGGAAAGAGCGCGCGGACGCCAAGGGCGTCCCGCTCGGCCTCGAACTCATCCTGCCGGACTGGTTCTATGCCGGCGTGCTGGACGAGGCCCTGGTGCTCACCATCGACCCCGCGTACTTCAAGCTCACCGGCGGCATCGAGCGCTGGCTTTACCGCCTGGTGCGCAAGCATGGCGGCAAGCAGCGCGAAGGCTGGCAGTTCGACTTCCGCTACCTGCACCGCAAGTCGGGCAGTCTCGCCAAGCCCTACGACTTCGCCTGCGACCTGCGCGCGCTGGTCGCACGGCAGTCGCTGCCCGGCTACGTACTGTCCATCGAACGCTGGCCCGGCGAGCCGGAGATTCTGGCCTTCCGCCCCGTGCCGTCCACGGCACGTTGATAACTGCGGGACAAGCTGTGAACGCCCTCGTGCTATCGGGCGTGCCGAGGCTCGTGCTATCAGGCGTGACCCTATCGTGCTATCAGGCGTGCGAAACAGCCGCAAACCCAGTAACAGCGCGGGTTTTGACGCTCTCTAACGTATCTAACAATAAATACCTAACTTTTAGTAGAAAGACCTTGGCGCGGTGGATAAGCGCCGCAGGCCAACAGCAAAAGCGTTTTCCAAGGCGTTCAGCGAGCCGCTTTCCACCTCGGAGGGCTGCGCCATGATCGTCGCCTTGCTCAACCAGAAAGGCGGCGTCGGCAAGACCACACTCGCCACCCACATCGCCGGCGAACTCGCGCTGCGCGGTCAACAGGTGATCCTGCTCGATGCCGACCCGCAGGGTTCGTCGCTCGACTGGACGCAGCGCAGAAGCCAGCAGGGCCTGCCACGGCTTTTCAGCGCCGTGGGCCTGGCCCGCGAAACGCTGCACCAGGAAGCGCCGGAACTGGCCCGGCGCTGCGATCACATCGTCATCGACGGCCCGCCACGCATTGCCGCACTCGCGCGCTCCGCGCTGCTGGCGGCCGACTGTGTGCTGATCCCGGTGCAGCCCAGCCCCTACGACCTGTGGGCCAGCGCCGAGATGGTCGCGCTGATCCGCGAGGCGCAGGTATTCCGGCCAGCGCTGCGCGCGGCTTTCGTCATCAACCGGCGCATCAGCACCACGATCATCGGCCGCGAAGCGCGCAACGCGCTCGCCGAACAGCCGCTGCCGGCACTGCGCTCCGAAGTGCGCCAGCGCATCGTCTTCGCCGACAGCGTGGCCGCCGGCCGGCTCGCGTGCGAGACAGCCCCCGACAGCATGGCCGCGCGCGAAATCACCGCGCTGGTGGACGAGCTATTGCGGTGGCCGTCATGAGCAGGGAACGCGGCAAACGCATCGCCATCGGCACGCGCCCGCCGGCGAATCCGCAGGCCGAAGCCTGGATTCGCCAGGGCGACAGCGCCGACCTCCAGAAAGGCGACCTCTACACCGCACGCCTGACCCTCGACGTGACGCCCGCCATGCGCGCCCGCATCAAGGTGTCGGCCTTCACCCAGGGCGTGACCGTGGCCGAGCTGCTGCGCGCGCTGCTGGAGCGCGAGTTCCCGGAGCACACACCATGAACAGCACCGCACAGATGGCAACGCCGCCGTCACCGCAACCGCTCGCCGCACTCGCCAGCAGCACGCCGCTCACGCGCGTATCGCTCGCGTATGTCGAGCAGCGCATCAACCTCTACCTGCGCTTCGGCCACCCGGCGCGCACCGTCCAGCTCGACCGCTGGCGGCGCTGCGCGGTGTTCCTGCCCACGGCGATCTTCTGCCGCATCCGCTGGCAATCGAACGACTACGGCACCGTGCGCTGGCAGCTCATGGTGCTGCAAGCCTGCACGCCGCTGGATGCCATGCAGAGCATCCCCGGCGTTCGCCCCGGCGCGCGCATCCTGCTGCACGCCGAAGGCGAACAGAAAACGCGAGCCGTGCTCGCCCGGATCGACGCCATCGAGGCGCTGGGCATCGAGCCTGCCGAGGTGTCGCCGGCCTACTGGCGCACGCTGGGCAACCGCCTGGCCGCGCACCTGCCGCTGCCGGACTACAGCGCCGAGCGCCATGCGGCCTGGCTGGCCGGGAGGGCGCTGCAATGACGACACCCGCCACCACAACGCCCGCCGCTGTGCCTCGCTCACGCCGTCGCGTTCGCCTTGCACTAGCTGCACTCGCGGCCGGCGGCCTCGCGGCGCTGGCCTGGGCCGCCTTCGTACAGCCGGCGGTGCGCATCGTCTACAACCCATCCGACAGCGTGCCGGTCGGCTGGTATCGCATCACACCGGCGCACGCGCTGCCCGGTGCCTTGTCGGTAGACAGCATCGTGCTCACCACCTTGCCGGCAGACGCCGCCACGCTGGCCGCGCAGCGCGGCTACCTGCCGTCGCACATCCCGCTGCTCAAGCGTGTCGGCGCGGTGGCGCCGCAACACGTCTGCATCGTCGATGGCGTGGTGCGCATCGACGGCGTGCCGGTGGTCGCCGTGCTGCGCACCGACCGCTGGGGCCGGCCGCTGCCATCCTGGCCGCAGTGCCGTCCACTTGCCCAGGGCGAACTGTTCCTGCTCAGCGTCACCAACCCGGCGTCGTTCGACAGCCGCTACTTCGGCCCAGTCAGCGCTGCCGCCGTGCTCGGCGTAGCGCAGCCGCTGCGCCTGGAGCCGCAGCCATGACAGCGCACATCATTCCGCCGTGTTCGCGTTCATGCCGGTGCCGCGCGTGTGCCTTCGCACCGCGCTTGGCCCGGCATTCCCCCGTGCAGACAGCTTGCCCCGAGCGCGCCATGCCACAGGCAGGGCTGGCGCTCGCAGGCGGCCAGGCGGCGCTTTGCGCAGCGCCGCCTGGGCATCGCACCCCCGTGCCGTCAGGCGCGGGGCAGATGCAGGGCAAGATAAAAGGTCGCGGCACTGCGTTGCGCGAAAAGCCAGTCTGCACGTGGGGGGAGCGCGGCACGCGCCGGGGAACGGCATCGTGCCGCGAACAGCGCCAAGGCCACGCAGGCACTGGCGAAACCGCGTGCATCGCGCCCTCTGGCGCGCTGGACTGCGCCGGAGCCACCCCATGAGCCGGCGCAGCGGCGACGACGCCGACCGCTTCCGCATCCGTCCCGGCGCGCCCAAGGACCGCACGCAGTCGTTCGTCAACCGCGTGCTCAAGCAGGCCAGCAAGGCCGGTGCCAAGGTCGGCAAGGCAGGCCACCGTCCCGGTGCCCGGCTGGGGCGCGGGCACGTCGCCGCGCGCTTCGCCGGGCAGTCGCTGGGCGCCAATGCACGGCGCGTCACCATCAAGACCCGGCTGGTGAATCTCGCCAAGGCCGGGCCGCGTTCGACCACCGCCCACCTGCGCTACATCGAGCGCGAAGGCGTGGACCGCCAGGGCGGGCGGGGCCGCGCCTACGGGCCAATGACCGACGACGCCGACCTGGCCGCCTTCGAGGAACGCGGCCGCGAAGACCGGCACCAGTTCCGCTTCATCGCCTCGCCGGAAGACGCCGAACAGCTCGACGACCTGCGCACCTACACCCGCCACCTGATGCAGCGCATGGAAGGCGACCTGGGCACGCAGCTCGATTGGGTCGCCGTCGATCACTGGAACACCGACAACCCGCACACCCATATCGTGCTGCGCGGTAAAGACGACACCGGAAAAGACCTCATCATCGCCCGCGACTACATCGCCGAAGGAATGCGCCACCGCGCCGCCGAACTGGCCACCGAATGGCTCGGCCCGCGCACCGAACTGGAGATCCAGCAAAGCATGGCCCGCGAGGTGGAGCAGGAGCGCTGGACGGGGCTGGACCGCACCCTACAGCGCGAAGCGGTGAACGGCCGCATCACCATCGACCGGCTGAACGTGCTGCCCCGTCTGCGAAGCCAGCGCCTGCTGCTGATCGGCCGCCTGCAACACTTGCAGAGCATGGGGCTGGTGCGCGAAAAGGAGCCCGGCGTCTGGGCCATTCACCCCAACGTCGAAGACACCCTGCGGGCGATGGGCGAGCGCGGCGACATCATCCGCACCATGCAGCGCGCAATGGGCGGCGCGCAGCGCGAACTGGCGGTGTTCGAGCCGGGCAAGCACGCCCGCCCGATCCTCGGCCGCGTCGCCACCAAGGGCCTGGCCGACGAGCTGTACGACAAGGGCTACCTGATCGTCGATGGCACCGACGGCAAGGCCCACTACGTCGCGCTGCCACCCCGCACAGAGCTGGAGCAGTACCCCAGGGGCGCGGTGGTGGAAGTCAAAGGCGCGGCCGGCGTGCGCGCGGCGGACAAGACCATCGCCGCGCTGGCCGTCGATGGCCTGTACCGCACCGACCAACACCTGGCCGTGGCCAAGGCGCAGGCCCAAGGACAGACCATGAGCGGCCGCGACCCCGCCGAGGTGGTCGCCGCCCATGTCCGCCGGCTGGAAGCCCTGCGCCGCGCCGGCATCGTGGAGCGCCTGGGCGAAGGCGTCTGGCAAGTCCCGGCCGACCTGCCCGAGCAGGGCCGGCGGCACGACACCCAGCGCCTGGGCGGCGGCGTGGCCGTGGAGCTGAAATCGCACCTGTCCATCGAGCGGCAGGCTCGCGTGATCGGCGCCACCTGGCTGGACCAGCAGTTGATCGGCGGCGGCGAGGGCCTGGGCGAGCTGGGCTTTGGCAGCGAGGTGCGCAAAGCCCTCCAGCAGCGTGCCGATTTCCTCGAAGAACAGGGCCTGGCCGAGCGGCGCGGCCAGCGCGTGATCCTCGCGCGCAACCTGCTACGCACACTGCGCAACCGGGAGCTGGCGTCAGCGGCGCAAAGCATTGCCGCCGAAACCGGCCTGGAGCACCGCCCGGTGGGCGACGGCCAGCGCGTCAGCGGCGTCTACCGGCGCAGTGTCATGCTGGCCAGCGGGCGCTACGCCATGCTCGATGACGGCAAGGGGTTCAGCCTGGTGCCATGGAAGCCCGTCATCGAACAACGCCTTGGCCAATCGCTGTCAGCGACCGTGCAAGCTGGGCGAGCAACGTGGGAGCTTGGCCGCTCGCGCGGCCCAGGTATTTAGATGGACCGGTTTGGGGGCGTGCCGCCGGCACGGTGCATCTTTCAACGGGGGCAGAGCGCTTATCGGCGCTTCATCGTCGAGACAAGCTGCTCCCGCAACCACTTCAACCCGACGGCTACGTCCTGCTGCTTGTGCCAGATCAGGTTCACCTGGACCGGCGCCATGACCAGCGGCAGGGGAAGAATCTGTAGGGAATACTGCTTGGCAAAGTGCTCGGCGAGTCGTCGCGGCACGGTTCCGAGCAGGTGGGAGCGAGAGACCACCGCTGGAATGGCCAGATAGTGCGGCACAAGCAACTGCACCTTCCGTTGCACCTTCGCAGAGCCCAGCACGATCTCCAGTGGCGACCCACGTCCGGCGCGTGGATGAACCGAGACGTGATGGCAATCCTGAAACTGCGACATCGTCAATCGTCCCTTGATCTTGGGATGATTTGAACAGGCGATGACGGCGAGTTCTTCTTCGCTCAGCGGCTGGTACCGCAGATCGTCGTTGTTGAAGTGCAGGTAGTCGATGGCCAGATCCAGCTCGCCGGTCTCCAGACGTTTTACGAGGGTGTCTGCATCGTCCGACTGGACGGAGAGCACCAGTCGAGGCGCCATCGCATGCAGTTTAGACAGCACCTCCGGCAGAAACACGGCCTGCGCGTAGTCGTTCATCGACACCCGAAACATCAGGTCGCTTTCGACATCGACCTCTTCCTGCGGACCCAGCCCGATACGCAGCAGATGCAATGCCTGACGCACCGGCCCATAGAGGGTCTGCGCCTGCGGGGTAGGCACCATTCCGCGTGATGTGCGCTGGAACAACGGCTCGCCCAACTGCTCGCGCAAGCGGGCCAGGGCATTGCTGACCGTTGACTGGCTCAAGTGCAAGCGCGTAGCGGCTCGCGTCAGGTTCTGCTCCTGCATCAGCGCATCGAATACCAGCAGCAGATTCAGGTCGATCTGTCGTAAATTCGTTATCATGAATAAAGGTCATTTTTAATATCCATTAGACAAATAATGTGACGCCCCCTATCGTCCTGTCAACTCCTCGACAGGATGGGCAAGCACATGCAATTCGATACGACCAGCTTTCGCGCGCGGTATCGCGCGCAGATCAATCCCCGCTACAGCGCCTGGCTGCATGGCGGCTTTGTTCTTCTGTTCGGCGCGCTCTGCATCGGATTTCTCTGGAGCCGTGCCGAGAACGTGCAGCCCTGGGAGTGGCTGGCGGTGCCGCTGGCGCTGATCCTCCAGAACTGGGGCGAATACATGGTTCACCAGCACCTGGGCCACTTCAAACACCGCTTCAGCAAGATGTTCTACCAGCGCCATACCGGCGACCACCACAGCTTCTTCGCTTACGGACAGATGAGCTACGAGCGCGCCCAGGATTGGCGGGTCATCTTTTTCCCGGCATGGCTGATCGTCGTGTTTGCGGCGGCCAACCTGGCGAGCTACTGGGTGCTGAGTCATTGGAATACCAATGTTGCGGCCCTTTTCAGCGGATCGATGCTGCTCGGATATCTCGCCTACGAAATTCTCCATGCCTGCGAACACCTGCCGGAACAGCATCCCATCTCGAAGCTGCCGTGGGTGCGCCACATGCGCCGGCTGCACGAGCTGCACCATGCCCGTGACTTGATGCAGACGTTCAACTTCAACGTGGTGTTCCCGCTCTGGGACTGGATTTACGGGACGCTCTACTGGGAAAACGAAGGCCACATCGAAGATCGCAAGAAGATGACCTCGATGCAGCACCACATCGACATCCGCCGGTCGCCGGAGCAGGTGCTGGGCTATCTCAGTACCCCGACTCGCTGGCACGAATGGCACCACTACCCGGTGGCGATCAAAGGCCCTTCCGGCTCGCTGCCTGCCGGTGCCGAGTTTGCATACACCGGCGGCCGCGCGGGCCATCTGCTGTGGGATGTCATCGAATACGTGCCGGGGCATCGCTGGCAGGCGCGGGCGCGTGGCAGATACGGCCTGATGATGTTCGTGACCTACGAGTGCAAACCGATGGGAACGATGACCCGATTCACGCGCACGCTGGAGTATCGCTTTTCCCACCTGATCGGACGTCTGGCCAACCACCTCTTTCTGCGCAAGCGGATCGAGAAGGACTCCGCAGACCTGCTGGATAACCTCAGCACCGTGGCCGAGAAGGTGATTCCTGCGTCCTCAGCTTCTTCGCCCCGCTAGCATGCTGCTCCGTGGCCTGACTTGGTTGGTGCTGTTTCAGTTGATCGGCACCGCACTCAATGTCCTGATCTTGCCCATGCTGCCCGGTCCGATCATCGGCATGCTGCTGATGTTCGCTTTCCTCCGGATTCGTGGCGAAGTGGGGCAGCCGATCAGCGAAGCGGCCACCGCTCTGTTGCGTTACCTGCCTCTACTGCTGGTGCCGCCCGCCGTAGGGGTCATGGTCTACACCCGACAGATCGCCGCTGACTTCTGGGCCTTGGCAGGAGCCCTGGGTCTGTCGTTGCTGATCTCGCTGGTGTTCGCGGGCTGGCTGATGCAGCGGCTGATTGAACGTCAGTCGCAACGGAGCGAAAGCTGATGGTTTGGCATGGGCAAGAGGCGCTGCACGCCGTCGTGCATCACCCTCTATTCGGCGTGGGCATCACGCTAGGTGTCTACCAGATGGCACAGGCCGCTTACGAACGCACCCGGTCGATGTTCCTGCAACCCGTGCTGGTTTCGATGATCGTGGTGATCGGATTACTGCTGCTGGCGGGGCTCAGCTATGAAGAGTATCGCGACAGCGCCTTTGTGCTCACGGTGCTGCTGGGGCCGACCACGGTAGCGCTGGCCGTGCCGCTGTATCTCAACTTGCAGCGTATCCGCCAACTGTTCTGGCCGATCCTGATCACGTTGGCGGCGGCAGGTACTGTCGCGACGGCGCTGGGCGTGGGCCTGGCTTGGGCATTCGGCGCTGATCACGTCATGTTGATGACGCTTGCGCCCAAGTCCGTGACCTCGCCCATCGCCATGCTGGTGGCCGAACAGATTGGAGGCGTGGCCGCACTTGCCGCCGTATTCGTTCTGATCACTGGCGTGATCGGTGCCATGTGCGGCCCTGAGCTGCTGCGTCGCTTCGGCATCCATCATCCGGCGGCGCAGGGCATCGCGCTGGGGATCACCGCCCATGCGGTGGGGACCGGCCGGGCCTTGCAGGAGAGTGAGGAATGCGGTGCGTTCGCGGCGGTGGCTCTGCCCATCGCGGTGATCTGGATTTGCGGATCACCGCAGTGATTTCCGTGCCGTTCAATGTTCACCCGCTGGCCCATGCCGAGAGCATGGGTATTTCTTCTTCGGGGCTGGTGGGCTTCGTCAGGCCGTATGGGGGCGAGCGCTGATGGTTGATTTCGATGCAGGAGAAGCTGAGGCGCCCGAGTAGAAAGCATGCCGGATGTGGGCGGTTCTCTTGGTTGCCGGTGATTCAACGATGGGAACTACTGGATGGAACTACGCCACTTGCGATGCTTCCTCGCGGTTGCCGAGGAACTGCACTTTGCCCGCGCAGCCGAACGCTTGCACATTGAGCAGTCACCACTGTCACGCGCCATCAAGGAGCTGGAAGAAGACTTGGGCGTCAAGCTGTTCATACGAACCACCCGCAGTACGCGGCTGACTCGTGCGGGCACACTGTTCCTCACCCATGTGCCGCGCATCTTCGCAGCCTTGCAGCAGGCACGGGACAGCATGAGGGCTGCGGCCAACGGTTTTCACGGCCAACTACGCATCGCCCTGTCCGACGGACTCACGCCATCACGCCTGCCCACCCTGCTGGCGCTGTGTCGGCAGGAGGAACCCGAAGTCGAAATCCGCCTGTTCGAGACGCCGCTGTCACAACAGATCAAAGGGCTGCATGACGACCTGTACGACGTGGGCTTCGCACAGTCCGACGAGGTGGGTGATGGCATCGTCGCGGAGCCGGTGTGGAGTGATCCGCTGATGGTGGCCGTGCCCGCACGGCATCCGCTGCTCGCTCACAAGCGCATCCCGTTGGACGAAGTGTTGCGCTATCCGCTGGTGCTGTGTGATCCCCAAGTGTACGAAGGCTATGCGCGACAGGTGGCGCGCGTGCTGCGCCGCGCGGAGCGCGAGCCGTTGATTGCCGAACAGGTGGCGTCGTTCGACTTGATGATGGCGCTGGTGTCGGCGGGATTGGCCCTGGGGCTGGCCGGCTCATCGCACATCATCGTCTGCCGAGACTCGGGCATCGTGGCAAGGCCATTGGCCGGACGTTCGCCCATGCTCACGACCTATCTGCTGCGACTGGTCGGCGAACCTTCGGAAACCCTGACCCGCTTCATCGAGAGGGTTCATTCCATCCAGTCGCCCGAGGGCAGCAAGCCCGCCACGCCCCATCAGTCCGACACTGCGGAGGAATTCGAGCCATGAAGAAGATCATGCCGTTTCTGTTTGCCCTGGCGCTCACCGCCTGCGGCCAGTCCGAAACACCGGCGCCGGCCGCATTGCCCACAGTCGAAGCGCTCGCGGCCGATCCCGAACGGCTGAAGGAGCTTCGCCAACAATGCAGGCTCGATCGCGCCGCGCTGAGCGACGAGCTGTGCAACCGCGTGGCCGAGGCGACGCGCAAGCGCTTCTTCGGTGACGGAACCGTGCCCTATACACCGCCCGAGACGCCGCCGAAGTTCTGATCGCAGCCCTGGCGGTTTCGATCTTGAATTTTTCTCAACACGCCGCAACGCGCTCGCGCTTGCTGCGCTTTCTCTGTTTCCGCCCCCGCATGAATTGATGTTTTCCAAGCGAGTTTTGTCCCGATAACGGTCTTTGACCGGCACCGACCCGGCACTGATTCTCGACCTTGCGGCACGCATGTGTGCCGTTTTCGCCGAGGCATCAGCGCAGGAGAAGTCGGAGGCCGTAAATGCAAGGGACGAACGTGCTGTTCGGGCAGATCGCCGCCGTATTCGGCATCGTGATCGCCGGCGTGTGGACCGCCACACAATGGACAGCCGCCGCCCTGGGCTATCAAGTACGCCTTGGCTCGCCCTGGTTCGATTTCTTCGGCACGCCGGTCTACCACCCATGGCGCTTGTTCGAGTGGTGGTTCTTCTTTGACGCCTACGCGCCCCACATCTTCGCCAAGGGCGGCGCCATCGCTGGCGCGAGCGGCCTGGTGGCGGTAGTGGTGGCCATCGCCATGTCGGTATGGCGCTCGCGGCAGGCGCGCCGCGTCACCACCTACGGTTCGGCGCGCTGGGCCGCCGGCGCGGAAATCATCAAGGCCGGGCTGATGGGCCTGGCGGGCGTGTTTCTCGGCCTGTTCGACGGGCGCTACCTGCGCCACGCCGGGCCGGAGCATGTGCTGGCCTTCGCGCCCACCCGCAGCGGCAAGGGCGTGGGCCTGGTGGTGCCCACCTTGCTGACGTGGCCGGCATCAGCCGTGATCCACGACATCAAGGGCGAGAACTGGAAGCTCACCGCCGGCTGGCGTTCGCGCTTTTCGCACTGCCTGCTGTTCAACCCCACCGACGCGAAGTCGGCCGCCTACAACCCGCTGCTGGAGGTACGGCGCGGCGCGCATGAAGTGCGCGACGTGCAGAACATCGCGGACATTCTGGTTGATCCCGAAGGCGCGCTGGAAAAGCGCAACCACTGGGAGAAGACCAGCCACGCGCTGCTGGTCGGCGCCATCCTGCATGTGCTCTACGCCGGCGAGGACAAGACGCTGCGCGGCGTCGCCAACTTCCTCAGTGATCCCGCGTGCCCGTTTGAAGTCACGCTGCACCGGATGATGACGACGCATCACCTGGGCGATGCGCCGCATCCGGTGGTCGCGTCCGCCGCGCGCGAAGTGCTCAACAAGAGCGACAACGAGCGCTCGGGTGTATTGAGCACCGCCATGTCTTTCCTCGGCCTGTACCGCGATCCCACGGTGGCCGAAGTGACCTCGCGCTGCGACTGGCGCATCGCCGACCTGATTTCGGCGAAGCATCCGGTGTCACTGTACCTGGTGGTGCCGCCTTCGGATATTTCGCGCACCAAGCCGCTGGTGCGTTTGATCCTCAACCAGATCGGCCGGCGACTCACCGAATCGCTCGATGGCAGCGACGGCATTCCACGCCGCCATGAACTGCTGCTGATGCTCGACGAGTTCCCGGCATTGGGCCGGCTCGACTTCTTCGAGTCCGCCTTGGCCTTCATGGCGGGCTACGGCCTGCGCGCCTTCCTGATCGCGCAGTCGCTCAACCAGATCGACAAAGCCTACGGCCAGAACCATTCGATTCTGGACAACTGCCATGTGCGCGTGACCTTCGCCACCAACGACGAGCGCACGGCGAAACGCATCTCCGAAACCCTGGGCACCGCCACCGAGCTGCGCGCGCAGCGCAATTACGCCGGCCACCGGCTCGCACCCTGGCTCGGCCACCTGATGGTGTCGCGTCAGGAGACGGCACGGCCGCTGCTCACGCCCGGCGAGGTGATGCAGCTTCCGCCCGACGAGGCGGTGGTGATGGTGTCCGGCCATCCGCCGATCAGAGCGCGGAAGCTGCGCTACTACACCGACGCCAACTTCCAGCGCCGCATCCTGCCGCCGCCCGTGCTGGTGCAGGGCCGCTATACGGATGCTCCAGCGGTCCGGCCGGACGACTGGAGCACCTTGGCGGTTCCCGCCATACCCGTTGCGCCTGCTGTCGCAGCCGCTGGGCTCGACGACCCCGACGACGGCGGCCCGCGCCGCCAGCCCGAGCTGTCCGACGCCGTGGCCTACAGCGCCGAACCCGAGCACGCGGCCAGTGACCTGGCGCTGCTTGATGACGAAGACGACCTGCCGCTTCCCCTGCCATCCCAGCTCGACCCGCGCCTGACGCGCGCGGCGCGGCTGGCCGCCCTCGATCCCAACGACGGAATCCAGCTATGAGCCATCTTCATTCCCGCCATCGCCTGAACCTGTTCATCGAGCGCGACCACGCCAAGCGCCTGGACGAGCTGGCCGCCAAGAAAGGCGTGTCCAAGTCGTCCATCGTTGCGGCAGCGCTGGCGTCCTGGCTGTCGCCGGACGCGGCCGACCAGCGCGAGGCGGCCATCGCCAAACGCCTCGATCGCCTGTCGCGCCAGTT
Source organism: Pseudomonas sp. Y5-11 (assembly GCF_022368695.1). Lineage (NCBI taxonomy): Bacteria > Pseudomonadati > Pseudomonadota > Gammaproteobacteria > Pseudomonadales > Pseudomonadaceae > Pseudomonas > Pseudomonas sp. Y5-11. The sequence goes on along the minus strand of NZ_CP058974.1, from coordinate 4,743,318 downwards.
CGAGAAGCTGGAGCGCGACCAGAACATCCTGATCGAGACGCTGGCGCTGTTCGTGCGCTACTACCTCACCGTCAGTACGCCGCTGCCGGAGGCGCATCAGGAGGCGGCGAAGGCGCAGGGCAAGGCGCGCTTCGAGCAGTTCATCGAACAGCTCGGCCGCCACCTGCTGCGCGGGCGCAGCCTGGTGCGTGAGGTGGTCGAGGAGATCCAGCCCGACGTGCAGCGGCTGGACGAGGCGGCGGCGCTGGCCGAGGCGCAGGAGCGTGCGAGGGAGACGGCCTTATGAACGAGCTATCTTCCGCCGCCACGTCGCTGGACCGACGCATCCGCATGTTGCGCACGGCGATGGGGCCGCTGATCGCCGCCGCGCTGGAAGACCCGGACGTGGTGGAGGTGATGCTGAACCCGGACGGCGCGCTGTGGCTCGACCGGCTGTCGTCGGGGCGTGCGGCCACTGGCGAGTCGCTGTCCGCCGCCGATGGCGAACGCATCATCCGCCTGGTGGCCGCGCACGTCGGCACGGAGGTGCATCGCGGCCAACCGCTGCTGACCGCCGAACTGCCGGAAACCGGCGAGCGCTTCGAGGGCATCTTGCCGCCGGCGGCGCCAGGCCCGGCCTTCGCCCTGCGCAAGCGCGCCGTGGGCGTGATCGGCCTAGCCGACTATGTGAGCGACGGCATTCTGTCCGAGCCGCAGGCCGCGTTTCTGCGCCGCGCGGTGCGCGAGCGTCAGAACATCCTGATCGCCGGTGGCACCAGTACCGGCAAGACCACGCTGGCCAATGCGCTGCTGGCCGAGATCGCCGATACCGGCGACCGCGTGCTGGTGCTCGAAGACACGGTGGAGTTGCAGTGCGCGGCGCGCGACCACGTGCCGCTGCGCACCCGCGCCGGCGTGGTGTCGATGACCGAGCTGGTGCGCGCCACCATGCGCCTGCGCCCCGACCGGGTGATCGTTGGCGAGGTGCGCGGCGGTGAAGCACTGGACCTCATCAAAGTGTGGGGCACCGGCCACCCCGGCGGCATCGCCACGTTGCACGCCAGCTCCGCCCACGGCGCGCTCTTGCGCCTGGAGCAACTGATTCTCGAAGTCGCCCTGACCCCGCCGCGCGCGCTGATCGCCGAGGCGGTGAACGTGATCGTGTTCATCGCCGGACGCGGCCGTGCCCGGCATGTGCAGACCGTCGCCCGCGTGAGCGGCTTCGACGGCCACGGCTACCAGCTCGACGACGCACTGGCACAGCCACTTCCTTCCCCGTCCTCAACCCACCCTGGAGAACTGCCATGACGCCTTCTCATGCTTTGCGCATTTCCGTAAATCCGCCTTTCCACGTTTCCCGCCTTGCGCGCCTGGCCGGGCCGACGCAACAGGGACTGCTGCTGGCGCTCGTATTCCTGCTGATGGCCGGCACGGCGCACGCGGCCGGTTCCTCGATGCCCTGGGAAGGACCGCTGCAAGCCATCCTCGAATCCATCCAGGGGCCGGTGGCGCGCATCGTCGCGGTCATCATCATCATTGCCACCGGGTTGGCGCTGGCCTTCGGCGATACCAGCGGCGGCTTCCGCAAGCTGATCCAGATCGTCTTCGGCCTGTCTATCGCGTTCGCAGCGTCCTCGTTCTTCCTGTCGTTCTTCAGCTTCTCCGGCGGGGCCGTCGTATGAGCGCGCCCGATGAGTTCGCCGACGGTTTCGCCAGTGGTTTCGAGGTGCCGCTGCATCGCTCGCTGACCGAGCCGGTCCTGCTGGGCGGTGCGCCGCGCACCGTGGCAATCGCCAACGGCACGCTGGCCGCTGCCGTGGGCCTGGGTCTGCAACTGTGGATTCCGGGCCTGGTGCTGTGGATCGTCGGCCATTCATTGGCGGTGTGGGGCGCACGGCTGGACCCGCAATTCATGCAGGTGTTCGCTCGGCACATCAAGCACAAGCCGCTGCTGGACGTGTGAGGGCGCCGCCATGTTGAACCTCACCGAATACCGCCAGCGTCCCGCACTGCTCGCCGACTGGCTGCCCTGGGCCGGGCTGGTGGCGCCCGGCGTGGTGCTCAACAAGGACGGCTCGTTCCAGCGCACCGCGCGCTTTCGTGGCCCGGACCTGGACAGCGCGACGCAGGGCGAGCTGATCGCCACGTCGGCGCGGCTCAACAACGCACTGCGCCGCCTGGGTTCGGGCTGGGCCTTGTTCGTGGAGGCCGAGCGGTTGGCGGCGGCCGACTATCCGCAGTCCGACTTTCCCGAGCCGCTGTCCTGGCTGGTGGACGAAGAGCGCCGTGCGACCTTCGAGGAAGACGGCAGCCACTTCGAGAGCGGCTACCACCTGACGCTGCTGTACCTGCCGCCGGAGGAATCCCACGCGCGCGCCGCCAAGCTGCTCTACGAGAACACGCCGCAGCGCGGGGTGGACTGGCGCGAGCGGCTGGCCGCCTTCGTCGCGGAGACGGATCGCTTCTTCGACCTGCTCGACGGCGTGATGCCGGAGATTGCCTGGCTCGACGACGGCGAGACGCTGACCTACCTGCACGCGACCATTTCCACGCGGCGCTACCGCGTCGGGGTGCCAGAGGTGCCGTTCCACCTCGATGCGCTGCTGGCCGACTGCCCGCTGGTCGGCGGCCTGGCGCCGATGCTGGGCGATGCGCACCTGCGCGTGGTGTCGGTGCGCGGCTTCCCGACCTCGACCTGGCCGGGGCTGCTGGACGATTTGAACCGCCTGGGCTTTGCCTACCGCTGGAGCACGCGCTTCCTGTGCATGGACAAAGCCGAGGCCGAGCGTGAACTGGGCCGCCTGCGCCGGCAGTGGTTCGCCAAGCGCAAGAACGTGGTGGCGCTGCTGCGCGAAACGATCTTCCAGCAGGAAAGCCCGCTGGTGGACACCGACGCCAGCAACAAGGCCGTCGATGCCGACGCGGCCTTGCAGGAGCTGGGTGGCGATCAGGTGGCCTTCGGCTATGTGACGGCGACCGTGACGGTGCTGGACGCCGACCCGGCCGTGGCCGACGAGAAGCTGCGCATGATCGAGCGCGTCATCCAGGGTCGCGGCTTCGTCACCATTCCGGAAACACTCAACGCCGTGGATGCCTGGCTGTCTTCGGTTCCGGGCAACGCCTACGCCAATGTGCGCCAGCCGATCATTTCCACGCTGAACCTCGCGCACCTGATGCCGGTGTCGGCAGTGTGGGCCGGGCCGGAGCGCAACGACCACCTCGACGGCCCGCCGCTGATCGTCACGCGCACCGACGGCGCGACGCCTTTCCGGCTGGTGACGCACATCGGCGACGTGGGCCACACGCTGGTGGCCGGCCCCACCGGCATGGGCAAGTCGGTGCTGCTCGCCACGCTGGCGATGCAGTTCCGACGCTATCCCGGCGCGCGCATCTTCGCCTTCGACATGGGGCGTTCGATGCGCGCCACCATCCTGGGCCTGGGCGGCGAGCACTACGACTTGGGCACGGATGGCGACATCGCGTTCCAGCCGCTGGCGCGCATCGACCAGGAGGGCTACCGCGCCTGGGCGGCCGAATGGCTGGAAGGCCGGGCGCAGCAGGAGGGTGCCACCATCGGCCCCGACGAGAAGGCCGCCATCTGGTCGGCGCTGCAAAGCCTCGCCGGCGCGCCGGTGGAACAGCGCACGCTGACCGGATTTTCAGTGCTGTTGCAGAACAACGCGCTGCGCCAGGCGCTCGCGCCCTACGTGCTCGGCGGCGCGCACGGCAAGCTGCTGGACGCCGACCACGACCGGCTCGGCACCGCCGATGTGCAGGGCTTCGAGATGGAGGAACTGATGGCCAGCCGCGCCGCCGTGCTGGCAGTGCTGGGCTATCTGTTCGCGCGCTTCGATGAGCGTTTCGACGGCGCGCCCACGCTGTTGATCCTCGACGAAGCCTGGCTGTTCCTCGACGACCCGGTGTTCGCGGCGCGCATCCGCCAGTGGCTCAAGACTCTGCGCAAGAAGAACGTCAGCGTGGTCTTCGCCACGCAGTCGCTTGCCGACATCAAGGATTCCAGCATCGCACCGGCCATCGTGGAGAGCTGCGCGAGCCGCATCTTCCTGCCCAACCCGCAGGCCACCGAGCCGCAGATTCGCACGATCTACCAGGGCTTCGGGCTCAACGCCCGGCAGATCGAGATCGTCGCCACCGCGCAGCCCAAGCGCGATTACTACTACCAGTCGCGCCTCGGCAACCGCCTGTTCGACCTCGACCTGGGGCCGGTCGTGCTGGCGTTCGCCGGCGCCTCGACGCCGCAGGATCAGCGCGACATGGACCGTGTATTGCGCGAGGCCGGCCACGCCGACTTCGCCAGTGTCTGGCTGCGCCATCGCGGCCTCGATTGGGCGGCCGAGCTGCTGCCGTCCGCGCCCGCCGCATCCCCGTTCTTATCCCCCCAATCACAGGAGAACCTGTCATGAAAACCCGTGTGCTTTCCGTTTCGCTCGCCGCCGTGCTGGCGGGCTCGCTGCTGGTCGTGCAACCCGCGACGGCGTTCACCGTCATCGACCCGACCAACCTGATCCAGAACACGCTGACCGCGATCCGCACGCTGGAGCAGATCAACAACCAGGTGCGCCAGCTCCAGAACGAGGCGCAGATGCTCATCAATCAGGCGCGCAATCTGGCTGGCCTCGACTACAACGTGGTCAACCGGCTGCGCTCGACGCTGGCGACCACCGAACGCCTAATCGCAGAGGCGCAGGGCCTGGCCTACGACGTGGCGCACATGGATCAGGAGTTCGCGCGGCTGTACCCGCACGAGTACGCCGCCAGCGTCAGCGGCGACCGCATGGCGCAGGATGCGCGCGAGCGCTGGCGCCACACGCTCGACGGCCTGCACACAGCGATGCGCGTGCAGGCGCAGGTGTCGCAGAACCTCAGCGAAGACGAGAGCGTGCTGGCCGATCTGGTCGCCCAGAGCCAGTCGGCCGGTGGCGCGCTGCAAGCCATGCAGGCGACCAACCAACTGCTGGCCTTGCAGGCCAAGCAGGCGATCCAGGCGCAGCAGCTCCAGTTGACGCAGGACCGTGCCGCATCGCTGGAGCTGGCGCGCCAGGCGGCGGCCACCGAGCGCGCCCGCGAGGTGCGGCGGCGCTTCCTCGGCGAGGGCACGCCGTACACGCCGCAGCCCGTGCGCTTCTACGGCAACTGAGGAAAGCGTGATGGACGACGTGGCGGTGATCGACCGATTCCTTGGTGTTTTCTCCACCTACATCGACTCGGGGTTCGGACTGCTGGGCGGTGAGATCGCCTTTCTCACCGCCACCCTGATCGTGATCGACATGACCCTGGCCGGTTTGTACTGGGCCATGAGCCACGCCACCGGCCAGGGTGACGACGTGATCGCCAAGCTGCTGCGCAAGGTGCTCTACGTCGGCGCCTTCGCCTACATCCTCAGCAACTTCAACCTGCTGGCGGGCATCGTCTTCCGCTCGTTCGCCGGGCTGGGGCTGATGGCTTCGGGCTCGACGATTTCGGAAACCGAGTTCCTGCAACCCGGCCGGCTGGCGAAGGTGGGCATCGACGCCGCCGAGCCGATCATGGAGCAGATCGGCGACATGACGGGCTTTCCCGGCGTGTTCGTGAACCTCGATGCCATCATGGTGCTGTTCCTGGCCTGGCTGGTGGTGATCCTCACCTTCTTCATCCTGGCGGTGCAGCTTTTCATCACGCTGATCGAGTTCAAGCTGACCACGCTCGCCGGCTTCGTGCTGGTGCCGTTCGCCTTGTGGAACAAGACCGCGTTCCTAGCCGAGAAGGTCTTGGGCAACGTGGTGTCGTCGGGCATCAAGGTGCTGGTGCTGGCGGTGATCGTCGGCATCGGCACCGGCCTGTTCGCCGAGTTCCAGACCGTGCCCGATGAACCGTCCATCGACCACGCGCTGGTGGTGATGCTCGCCTCGTTGGCGATGCTGGCGCTGGGGATCTTCGGGCCGGGCATCGCCACCGGGCTGATTTCCGGCGGCCCGCAACTTGGCGCGGGTGCGATGGCCGGTGCCGCGCTCGGCGTGGCCGGCACTGCCGTTGCGGCGGGCGCGGTGGCCACGGGCGTGGGCGGTGCCGTCGTCGCCGGTGCGCGCATGGCGCCCGGCGCTGCCCGCATGGTCGCCGGCGGTGCGCGCTCGATGGCATCCACCGCCAGCAGTGCGAAGTCCGCCTTCCAGGCGGGTTCCGCTGGCGCTGGTGGTGGCCTCAAGGGTGCAGCGGCCGGGCTAGGCAACGTCGCCCGCACGGGCGCGCAGTCGGTCGGCCAGAAGGTCGCCGCCGGTGCCCGCTCGCTGAAAGAGCGGGCCGCCTCTGCCATGCAGCCCGAAGCCGCCACCTCGACGGCTGGGGCGGGCGGCGGCGCTGCTGCCTCGACCGCCCAGGGCGGTGCGGACGCCACGTCCGACAGTACCTCGCAACCGGCCTGGGCCAAGCGCCTGCAACGCCGCCAGCAGCTTTCCCATGCCGCCACCACCGTTGCGCACACGCTGCGCGGTGGCGACGGCGGCGGCGCGGGCAGCGGCCCCAGCCTGCGCGATCCCTCGAATTCATAAGGAGAACTTGCCATGCGATTCAAACGACCGCAGGTGCGCTATGCCGAATCGCCGCAGCCGGCCACGCCGTACCAGAGCGCCGAACAGGTGTGGGACGAGCGCATCGGCTCGCCCCGCGTGCAGGCGAAGAACTGGCGGCTGATGGCCTTCGGTTGCCTGACGCTCGCGCTGCTGATGGCCGGCGGCCTGGTGTGGCGCTCGGCGCAATCCATCGTCACACCTTATGTGGTGGAAGTGGATCACGGTGGGCAGGTGCGCGCTGTCGGCGAGGCGGCCACGCCGTACCGCCCCAACGACGCGCAGATCGCGCACCACCTGGCGCGCTTCGTCACGCTGGTGCGCTCGCTGTCCATCGACCCTATCGTCGTCCGGCAGAACTGGCTGGACGCCTACGACTACACCACCGACCGCGGCGCGGCGGTGCTCAACGACTACGCGCGGGCCAACGATCCCTTCGCGCGCATCGGCCGGGAAACGGTGACGGTGGAGATCAACAGCGTCGTGCGCGCCAGCGATGCGTCGTTCCAGATTCGCTGGACCGAGCGCCGCTACGTCAACGGCGCGGCGGCGGGCATCGAGCGCTGGACGGCGGTGGTGTCCATCGTGCTGCAACTCCCCCGCACCGAGGCGCGGTTGCGCCGCAATCCCCTGGGCATCTACGTCAACGGCCTGTCGTGGAGCCGCGAACTCGATTCGACCGAAGGAGGCAGGCCATGAAAACGTCTTTCCGCTTTTACGCTGTTGCAGTGGTCGCCATTGCGCTGACCGGCTGTGCCACACCGCGCAAGCCGCCGACCATCACCCTCGACGAGCCGGTGCAGGCGCAGCCGCTGCCTGAACTGCCCAAGCCGGTGGAGGTGGTCGCGGTGCCCGAACCTTTGCCGCTGCCGGGGCAGTTGATGCCGTTGCCCGAGACGGTGGAGCCGCCACCGACGCCCGAGCCCACGGACGAGCGCGTGCGCGTGTCCCGCGCCAACGCGGAGGCGCGCGTCGCCCCCACGCGCGAGGGCTACGTCAACGCGATTCAGGTCTGGCCCTTCACCGACGGCGCGCTGTACCAGGTCTATGCCAGTCCGGGCCGGGTGACGGTGATTGCCTTGCAGCCCGGCGAGGAGCTGGTGACGGTCGCCGCCGGCGACACCGTGCGCTGGATCGTCGGCGACACGGCCAGCGGCGGCGGTGACGAGCTGCGCGTCAATGTGCTGGTGAAGCCGATCCGCTCGGGCCTCAAAACCAATCTGGTCATCACCACCAGCCGCCGCACCTACCTGATCGAGCTGACCTCGACTGAGAAGGCGTGGATGGCCTCGGTGTCCTGGGACTACCCGAGGGACCGGATGCTGTCCTTGCAGCGCCAGGCGCAGGCGGCCAGCGTCGCCGCGCCGCTCGATACGGGCCTGTCGCTGGAAAACATCCGCTTCCGCTACGCGATCAGCGGCAGCAATGCGCCGTGGAAGCCGCTGCGCGCCTTCGACGATGGCGAGAAGGTCTATATCCAGTTTCCCGCCGGCATCGCCCAGGGCGAGCTGCCGCCGCTGTTCGTGATCGGCGCGCAGGGCGACGGGCAACTGGTGAACTACCGCTTCCGCTCGCCGTACTACATCGTGGACCGGCTGTTCGGTGCGGCTGAACTGCGTCTGGGCGGCAAGAAGGGCGACATCGTGCGCATCGAACGTACCGATGGCGTCACGCGGGGGAACTGACCATGAGCCAGGACGATACCCCCGAGCTTGCCGCGCCACCGGCCGGCAAGCTGGCGCCCGAGGCGGTGGCGCTGCGCGCCCAACCGCGCCCGGTCACGCGCCTGAACCGGCGCATGTTGGCGGTGCTGGTCGGCGGCATGGCCACCGCCGTGCTGGGCGCGACGATCTGGTCGCTGCAAGCCCCGCAACGTCGGGGCGCAGGCGAGCAGGCCGAGCTGTACAACGTCGATCGCGTGTCGCGCTCCGAAGGGCTGGCGCAGTTGCCCGCCGACTACTCGCAACTGCCACCCGCGCTGCCGCCGGAGGTGCCGATGCTGGGCGAGCCCTTGCCCGGCGACCTGGGCGGGCCGATCCTGCGCGCCGAGCAGCGTGCGCAAGGCTACCCGCCATCCGGCCACGACCCGGCCGAGGCCGAGCGCCTGGCCCGCTTGAAGGAGGCCGAGGAAGCGGCTGCCTCGTCGGTGTTCTTCCGCTCGGGCGGGCAGCGCGCCACGGCGGCGGCACCAGCCCAGGCCGCCGCGCCTGCGTTCGCGTCGAACGCGGCCTTCGACCCGCTGGCGGCCGGGCCGGCCTCGACGGCCGCGCAGTCGCTCGACCCCACGGCCGTGCAGAACCGGCAGGAGCAGAAGGAGGCGTTTCTGTCACAAGCCGGTTCCACGCAAACCCGTAATTCCGGGAATCTGCAAATGCCTGTCTCGCCGTATCAGGTGATGGCCGGCACGGTGATCCCGGCCGCGCTGGTGACGGGCATCAAGTCCGACCTGCCGGGTGACGTGATCGCCACGGTGACGGAAACGGTCTACGACACGGCCACCGGCCGTTATCCACTGATCCCGCAGGGCTCGCGCCTGATGGGCCGCTACAACAGCCAGGTCAGCTACGGGCAGACGCGCATCCAGATGGTGTGGCATCGCATCATCCTGCCGGACACCTCATCGGTTCAGCTCGACAATCTGGTGGGCAGCGACCCGGCCGGCTATGCCGGCCTGGAGGATGGTGTCGATTGGCATTGGGATCGGATCTTCGCCGGCGCGGCGCTGACCACGCTGCTCGGCATCGGTGCCGAACTGGCCACCCCCGAGAACCGCCAGGACGGCAACCGCGTCATCATCGCCGGCCGCGACAGCGTGCAGGACACGGTGAACCAGATCGGCCAGGAGGTGACGCGCCGCAACCTGAACATCCAGCCCACCTTGACCAACCGGCCCGGCCTGCCGGTGCGCATCATCGTCAACCGCGACCTGGTACTTCAGCCGTACCAGCCGCTGTTCTTCAACAGGGGGTCGTCACGATGAGCACGAACAAACTGCGGCTCGGACCGCTGCCTTCCAGCACCAGCGTCAAGCTGACCTTCACATGCCCGGCCAGCCTCAAAGCCGACCTCGACCGCTACGCCGCGCTGCACGCGCAGACCTACGGCGAAGCGGTCGATGCCGTGACGCTGATTCCGCACATGCTGGAAGCGTTCATGGCGCGGGATCGGGGATTCAGGAAAGGGACGGCACCGCCGAAAGCGCCACCCGCGCCCCGACGCGATGCGCCGCCTGCATAGATGCGGTGCCGTACCCGCTGCAAACAAAATGCGCAGGCCATCGACCTGCGCTTTTTGCTTTGGGCTATGGCTCGGGGGAGCCTCGTCATATCATCGCCGCCAACGCCGAGCGTGGATGCACGCTCGGACACGCCGGAGCCCGCAACCGCGTTGCCCTTATGTGGCTCCTAGCCTGTTTGCGCGGAACCGCGCGAAGGGCCGGCGAGAAGACTCAAGCCCTTGTCCCATATAGACTTCGGGCATCTCGCCTATCTTTCGATGATGCTTGACAGGCGAAATTTTTTATGCCCGCAGGCAGGGCCTGCACCTACGTCTCTGGGAGACAACCAATGCTGAAATTCCAACTGGATACCCTGGAAGGGGTAGATGAAGCCGTGCGCGCTCTTTACACCGAGAAGGACGGCAAGTTCGTACTCGGCATTGAAGGTCTGCCGCAGCAAGAAGATGTATCCGGCCTGAAGGCCAAGGTTGATGAATTGCTTGGCGAGAAAAAAGCCGCCGAGAAGAAGGCGCGCGAAGCCGAAGAGGCTGCGCGTCTGGAGCGGGAAGAACTCGCTCGCAAGTCCGGCAACGTCGAAGAGCTCGAGCGTTCGTGGACAGAGAAATTCACTCGCCGAGAAGCTGAGCTAACCGGCACGTTGGAACAGGAGCGGGCAACGTTGAGCGGGCAGATCCGGGATCTGACTGTAGGGCGTACCGCTACTGACATCGCCTCTGCACTTGCAGTGCAAGGCAGCGCAAAAGCTCTGTTGCCGCACATCGAACGCCGTCTGAGCGTCGAGCAGCGCGATGGGAAGCCTGTTGTGGTCGTCCTCGACGCACAGGGCAAGCTCTCGGCGGCAACGCTGGACGAGCTGAAAGCAGAAATCGCGAATGACGCGGCGTTCGCGCCGCTGATCGCGGGCAGTAAAGCATCTGGCGGCGGGGCCGGCGGTGCAGGTGGTGGGGGCGGGGCCCCGAAAGGAAAAATCGGCGGTACCAAAGAGGAACGCACGGCTGCGATCGCAAGCCGGTTCCCAGATCTCCCTCAATCGTAAGGAAATAACTCATGTCCCTGTCGCAAATGCAGGTCTTCAACCAGTACATCATGCCTGCGACTCTCGAGACGCTGGATCAGTACCTGGCCGCTTTCAACGCTGCGAGTCGCGGCGCTATCGTGCTGTCCCCGGACGGCTTCACTGGCGACTTCCTCCAAGAGTCGTTTTTCCAGACCCTGGCTGCTGCTCAGCGCCGCGTGGACCGCTACAGCGCCAACGCCGCCGTTGCTGCAACCGACCTGACCGAACTGAAAAACACTTCGGTGAAGGTCGCCGGCGGCTTCGGCCCGATCCGCTATGAACCATCGCAGATGACCTGGCTGGAGCGCCCAACTGCGCAAGGCATCGAAGTCGCCAGCCGAGCGTTCGCTGAAATCCTGCTGAAGGACCAGTTGAACACTGCGATCGCGGCACTGGTTGCAGCAATCACCGCTCAAGAGGCAGCAGTCAACGATGTGTCGGCTACCGCAGGTATCAGCTACGCCGGCCTGAACAACGCGCATGCGAAGTTCGGCGACGCAAGCCAGAACTTGGTCACCCAAGTGATGCAGGGCACCAGCTACCACAAGTTGGTCGGCCAGAACCTGGCGAACCAGCAGCAGCTGTTCCAGGCAGGCAACGTTCGCGTGGTGGACATCCTCGGCAAGATCTCCGTTGTGACGGATGCCCCTGCGCTGATGCAGGCCGGCACCCCGAACAAGGAAATCATCCTCTCCCTGGTGCAAGGCGCTGCGCTGGTCCACGACGGCCGCGACATCATCAGCAATGTCCAGACCACCAACGGCAAGGAGCGCATCGAAACTACGCTCCAGACCGACTACACCTTCGGCCTGGGCCTGAAGGGGTACACCTGGGATACCACCACCGGCGGCAAGTCTCCAACCGACGCTGAGCTGGCGACCGGCACCAACTGGGACAAGACCGCTACCAGCATCAAGCACACCGCCGGTGTGGCTCTGATCGGTGACGCCTCCAAGTAACCCCGCGATGTCCAAGCCGGGACGTGTGCCCGGCTTGGCGGAGATGCAATCATGAGCAACAAAATTTGGTATCTGCCCGGACCGTTTCACCAGTACCGGGAAGACGTGAAGGCGTTAGCGAAGGAACACGGCCTGCGCATCATCGACGCGAGCATCACCGAAAATCGCGATGGTGAGGCCGATGATGTGCCGGAGGTGACGGTGCGGCAGGTCGAGCCGGCGCCGGTATTGCTGATCGCCGATAGTGGTGATCACGCTGCGCTGCAGGAGCTGATCGACAAGTTGAATGCGGAGCGTGACGGCATCGTGTTGTTAATCGACGCCGCTGAAGGTCTGTCCGATCTGGAACACCCTGGCGCCGGCGAACTGCCAATCCGCCTGTTCGGTGCACTGAAAGCCATTCATGAAGGTTTCGAAGCCCTCACGGGTGAACGTGACAACTTGGCGGGCGAGGTTGAATCTCTCCGCGCTGAAGTCGAACGCCTCAAGGCGGCAGCGGAGCCGGTCGATAATGCCGAGAAGATCGCGAACCTCAAGGCGCAGCTAGACGCCGCCAACGTGACGTATCGGGCGAATGCTTCGGTAGAATCGCTGGAAAAGGCAGTTGCTGAACTGCAGCAGGCGTAATAACCCGGGTGCCCGGCAACGCGGTACCCGATCCAGAAAATCACAGCGAGCTGATTCATGACTCTCATCATCGAGGACGGTATCGGCAAGCCTGACGCCGAAAGCTACGCATCCGCCGAAGACCTGGCCATGTACGCCGTGAAGTTCGGCGTGATCATCCCGGCGGAGGTTCCAGCGCAAGAAGCGCTGCTGCGCCGGGCCGCGCTGGCAATGGACGGCATGTCTTGGAAAGGGCGAAAGTCCAACAGCGGGCAGGCTCTGGCGTGGCCGCGCCGCGGTGTCGAGTTGGATTACGAGATCAAGCCCGACAACTACCTGCCAGCGCGGATCCAGTACGGTCAGATGGCTTTGGCCGCCGAGATCCACACTGACGACGTCGACCCGATCGAGAAGCGCAAAGGCGCGGTAACGCTGGAGCGTGTTGAGGGCGCTGTCACACGCGAGTACGCGGCGATCCCGAATACCAGCGGCCGACTGTTGCCGGCAGCGCCGGATCGGCCGAGCGCAACACAGTTTGCTGACTACCTACAGAAACGCGGGCTGTTCGCAGTTCGCGCGTAATGATAGCTTTGTGCCTCACTGATAGGAGGCACTATGAAAAGCAATATCGATGTTTGGCAGGAGCTCTACCAATCTATTGCCCAAGGGTTGCTCGCCGGGGATACCGACGACAAGTTTACTTTGACCGACATTCTTGAAGTGGCACGACAGGGCGCGAATGATGCTCTGGAGATCTACTTAGCGAAGAAAGACGAGTTGGTTTAACTCTTTCGATTTCATTGATGGAGCCAACATGGCCTTCTACGACGAAATGGCCGTGATGGCTCTGGAGATGATCACAGAGTTCGGCCAGCCCGTGACCATCAACAAGACGGAGCCGGGCGAGTACGACCCGGAGACGGGCGGCGAATCGCCATGCGCCACCATCGTGCAGACCGCGCAAGGCATCCTGCTCGACTTCACCGGTCAGGAATTCCAGAACAATAGCCTCATCAAGCAGGGCGACAAGAAACTGAAAATCGCCGCGCAGGGGCTGGATTGGGTACCGGACCTGCTGAACAAGGTGATCATTCAGGGGCGTACTTGGTCCATCGTGCCGCCGCTGAAAGAGGTGAATCCCGCCGGGACGCCGATCCTCTACGAACTGCAGGTGCGGTCATGAGCCGGGCGGGCGCCGGGCAGTCCGGCAGCTTTGCCGAGAACATCCGCCAGTTTGCCGAGCAGGCCCAGGCAGGGCTCGACGCCACCTTCCGCGAAATCGTGATCGAGATCGGTAGCAGCGTCATCCGCATGTCACCGGTGGGTAACCCCGAGATCTGGGCCGCGAACGTGGCGCATCGCGCAACCAACACCCGCGCCGCCGATGACTACGATTTCAAGGTCGCCGTGCGCAACACCCTCATCAATCTCGATGAGAGCAATTTCACCAAGGCCGGGAAGCTGAAGCGCGGCGTGAAGTACGCCAAGCCGCTGACAAAGACCGAGCGCGACCAGAACTTCAGCGTGAATGGACTGGTTGCTGGCAAGGATTACGCCGGCGGCCGATTCCGCGGGAATTGGCAGTTCTCGATCGGGACGCCGGCAGAAGGCGAACTTGATCAGGTCGATCCGGCCGGCGGCATCACCTTGGCGAAGCTCAGGCTTCAGGTCGAACAACTGACCATCGGGCAAACGGCGTACATCGTTAATAACCTGCCATATGCGGTGCCGCTTGAGTACGGCCATTCCAAACAGGCACCGGGCGGCATGGTGCGTATCACGCTCGCGCGATTCCAGCAGATCGTCGACGAAGCCATCAGGAACAATCAGGTATGAGCCACAACATCATCGCTTCGATCTACGAAGCCCGGCTGATCGCTTGGGCGAAGGCTTTGCCGACACCCATCAAGGTCGTCGTCGAGAACGAGGCCTATGAGCCCGGAAATAGTGTCACCTACCTGCGAGCTTTCACTTTGCCGGGCGACACCGCAAGCGGCACGCTTGCCGGTGATCACAAGCTGTTCACGGGGGTGTTTCAGGTCAGCATCGTGACACCAGCAGGGAAGTATCGCGGCGCGGCCGGCGCGTTGGCTGACCAGATCGCCGCGCTGTTTCCGCTGTACGAGCGAAACACGAAGGGCGCGCTGACCGTGGTGACCATAACGCCGGTCGATCAGGGGCCAGGTATTCCAGGCGACACGACCTTCACCGTACCGGTGTCGTTCATGTACCGAGCCGATACCGACTGATCTGCTGAGGTAGAATCCCGTCATCAACTCTCAAGAGCTATTGGTGATGGATGAAAATCGGAAGCAACGGCTTCAATACCTCGGCGAAATGGTGGATGCCCACTGCTATCGAAACCGTGAGGAAATTGGCGGGAGCGACCGGTGCCTATGCACTGGGTGCGGCGCATGGCTGAAGCCGGCCGAAATCATTAAGTGGTACGAAGAACTGCATGCTTGTTGCCCACACTGCGGGCTCACCGGCGTGGTTGTCGGTTCGAAGTCCGGCATACCGCTGGATGAAGTGCGTAACAATATGAAGCTTGAGTAGCAACATCTAAACCGCCCATTGGGCAAACCCAGAACCCGCCATTGAGCGGGTTTTATCATTTCTGAAGAGAGGAAAACCCATGGCCGGCATTCAAATGCCCAACGGCGCGACGTTCGAAATTGCTTCCGCCTATGGCGCTGCAATCCCATTCACTGCCTTGACCAATGCCAACCCGGCAGTGGCGACCGCGGCAGCCCACGGTCTGGCCGAGGGCGACATCATCGCCCTCAGCTCTGGCTGGACCCGCCTGGACGGCCGTGCCGTGCAAGTCGGCGAGATTGCCAGCGGCACCTTTGCGCTCGATGGCGTGAATACCACGAACATTCAGCAGTATCCGGCCGGCTCGGGCGTCGGTGCCGCCCGCGAGGTGACGACCTTCACCGAGATCTCGAAAATCACCGAGCTCGGCTCGAGCGGGGGCGACCAGCAGTTTCTAACGTTTGGCTTCCTGGCTGACGATGACGACCGCCAGATGCCGACCACCAAGAATCCGATCACCCTGACTATCACGGTTGCCGACGATCCGTCGCAGCCCTATGTCGATGTCTGCGAGGCCGCGGACGACGACAAACAGGCCCGCGTTCTGCGCCTGAACCTGCCGGGCGGCAGCCGGATCATCTACAACGGCTACGTCTCGATCACCTCGACCCCGACCATGTCGCGCAACAACCTGATGACCCGCGTTATCAGCATCGCGCTGACCGGCCGCCCAACCCGCTATAGCGCCTCGGCGTAAGGAAGGCACATGGCAAAGTTCACACTCGCCCGGAATCCAACCTTCAATCACGTCGTCATGCTGCCAACGGTTGGCGGTGACCCGGTCAGCGTTGAGTTCGAATTCAAATATCGCGATCGCACCGAACTGGCCGGGCTCTACGCGGAGTGGGGTGAGCGTCACAAGGCGCTCAAGGAGAAAGCGGAAGAGGCCGGCATTGAGCAGTTCACGGCTTTGCTGATTGATCTGCAGGTCGAGCAGCTGAAGGCGATTGTCGCCGGCTGGGATATTGCCGAAGAGTTCACCGACGAAAACCTGCGCATCCTGGTCAAATCAATCGCCGCCACGCCGGGCGCGGTGCTGGCCGCTTATTCCGATGCCTTCAGCAACGCACGCTTGGGAAACTCCTAAGCGTCTCCCGCAAGCTGTACGAGCCGGGGCCGTCAGCCGAATCGCTGGCGGCCTTCGGCCTTTCTCTTCGTGACATACCCGATGAGATCTGTGAGGTCTGGCCTGATGTCTGGCAAGCCTTCAAGGTCTTCGAGGCCATGGGCACCCAGTGGCGTACAGGCGCGTGCGGCGCTACCGGACTCGATTACACGTCAATTCGCCATGTCGCCGGCTTTCTCGGCCTTACTCGGTCGGAGGTCGCCGACGTCTTTCCAGACATCCGTGTCATGGAAGCCGAAGCCCTGCGGGTGATGGCGGAACAGAGGGACAGTAAATGAGCACCACCTTCGCGTCCCTCGGTATCGAGGTGAACTCCTCGTCGGCATCCAAGGCGGCTGACGATCTCGACAAGCTGGTCGACTCGGCAGTTGATGCCGAAAAGGCGATTGACGATCTCGGCAAGTCGGGCGAAGGCCTGGCCAACACCGGCAAGAAGATCAGCCAGGCCGAGAACGAGGCTGCTCAGAGCATCGACAAGGCCACGGGCGCCAAAGAGCGCCAAGTCGATGCCAGCCGCAAGGCAGGTGCCAGCGCGGCCAGTGAAATCGCAATCATCAGCCAGCTCGACAAGGCGATGTCCGGCAACATCGGCAGCATGGAGCAACTGATCCAGGCTGAAGGCTTGCTGGAGCGCGCTCGCAAGGGCGGTCTCGTCACCATCGAGCAGCAGGAGTCCTATCAGGATCGGCTTGGCAAGGCGTATGAGCGGATCGAGAAAGCCGAAGCCAAGGAGATGGCGCAGAAGCAGCGGCTGATCGACGCTGAAAACCGTCAGATCGAAGCGTTGAAGCGCACGGTCAACGGCATCGACCCGGTCACTGCGAAGTTGGCAAAGCTGGAGGCGCAGGAGAAAGCGCTCAACGATCTGTACAAGGCCGGCCAGATCGACGCGACTCGTTACGGAGAGGCGCTGGCGAAGATCGGCAAAGACCGTGACGGTCTGACCGCGACAGAAACTGCATTCGACAAGCTGAAGCTCGGCACCCGCCAGGCGCAAGAAAACGTGATGCAGCTGACCAATGCCCTGCAGTCTGGGGATTGGGGGAGTGGTGCGCGGGCTGTCGCTCAGTTGGGCGCTGGTGCGGGCGCGTCTGCCAAGAGCCTGGCCGCAGCACTGATTCCCGCCGGATTTCTGGCCGGTGTCCTCGGCGCTCTGGGTTATGCCTACTTCGACGCACAGAAGCAGGCCCGCGAGTTCAACGTCGCCATCAACGGCGGATCGAACGATGCCGGTCAGAGCATTGCCAGCCTCAAGGTGATGGCCGATACCGCCGGGGCGATCACTGAGAACTTTGCTGGCGCTCGCGAGGCGGTGATTGCACTGGCTTCCGGTGCCGCTACCAGCGGCGTCCAAATGCAGAACCTGGCTCAGGCCGCCGCAGCAATTGGTGAGGTGACAGGGAAGGGCGCTGGAGACATCGCCAAGTCGCTCGCGAATGCCGGTGACACCGCTACAGAAGCCGCAGAGAAGATCAGCGACCAGTATGGGCTGCTCACCTACGAGCAGTACCAGACGATCAAGGCGATTGATGATCAGGGCGACCATCAGCGAGCGCTTGACACCCTCAGTGAAGATCTAAATCAGTCCGCCCAGGAGCGCCTGAAGAGCTACCGAGAATCGCTGTCCGATATCGAACGCGATTGGGATCGAGTGAAGGCGGCTATCAAGGGCGCCTACGCTGAAGTCAGGTCAGAGATTTTCCCTGACCTGGCAAAGCAGATCGAGATCACCCAGCGCGTGCTGGAAACCCGGAAAGGGGGCGGGGTTACAGGAGCGATTTCAAACGGGCTGAGCTCGCTCAATTCCTTTCTGGGGTTGAACGACGGTGAGAACGACGACTCGACGCCGGCGCTTGAGGCCAAGCTTGCGGGGCTGAAGGCTCGTCTGTCGGCGAGCGAAAGCAATGCTGCCGCGACCGGCGAGGAGACGCGGGCGAACAAGGAATTGATCGCTGTCCAGAAGGAACTGGACAAGCAGATGGACAACCTGAACCCGCTCGCGAAGCGTCGGGACGCGTACAAGAAACTGGACGACCAGTTCACCAAGCTCTATCAGAACGCGGAAAAGACAGGTCAGAAGTCAGCGCTGCTGGATGGTGTTCAGTTTGACGGGAAGAAGTTTTCCGGTGGCGCCTACGACCAGTTGCGCAAGGCAATCGAGGAGCAGAAAAAGGACCCCAAAGTTGCCGCGGGTAGCGTCGATCTATCCGGGTTCAATGACTCGAAAAACGCGCTCAATACCGTGCTCGCCGAGTACAAAAATGCTCAAAAGGATTTGGAGGCTTCGCAAAAGGCCGGGCTGATCTCGCAGGCTGATTATCTGCAAGCGCGTGAAGCCATGATCGGCAACGAGCGCGACGAAGTTACTGCTGCGTATGAGGCTGAGATCACCGCACTGGAGGCGGCGAAAAGCAAAGCCGGCACATCGGCCGCACAGCGCATCCAGCTTGACCAGAAAATCGCCGACGCCCGGGCCGCCATGGTCAAGGTGCAGCAGGATGCTGACACCGAACTGAGCGTCCTGGCGAAGAACGAAGAGGGCCGGCTGAAGAAGCAGGCCGAGGCCGTCAACACCTATAGCAGCGCGCTGCAGCAACAAGTCAAAACTCTGCGTGAGCAGGGCCAGCGTGCGGCGGCGGGCATCGGCCTGGGAGATCGCCAGCGCGATCTGATGAGCCAGCAGAACGGCATCGACGATCGCTTCAATCAGCAGAAGCTGGATCTGGCGAACCAGTACGGCGATGGCTCGCGCGGCATGAGCCTTGACGAGTACACGCAGAAGCTGGCGGCGCTGAAGGCAACCCAGCAGGACTTGCACGACACGGTTCAAGCCAACTACGACGAGATGACGGCAGCCCAGAGCGACTGGAGTGCCGGAGCCTCGTCGGCATGGCAGAACTATCTGGAGTCCGCACAGAATGCGGCGGGGCAGACGAAAAGCCTGCTCACTAATGCATTCAGCTCGGCAGAGGACGCAGTAGCCAGTTTCGCCATCAACGGCAAATTCTCGTTTTCTGACTTCACCAAATCGGTGTTGGCGGATATGGCGAAGATCGCCACTCGACAGGCTACTTCTCAAGGACTCAGCGCTCTGTTCGGTATTGCTGCATCAGCAGCTGGCTCCTACTTCGGTGGCGGCGGCGGGAATGGATTGGCCGCTGGATCTGCCGGTGCCGTGTCTTCAGATCTCGGAGCATCGCAGGCCGGCTACACAGGGTTTGATCTCTCCGGATATCGGGCTGCTGGTGGGCCTGTTGCGCCGAACTCTCTGTACGAAGTCAACGAACTGGGACCGGAGCTCTACAACGAGGGCGGCCGGTCGTTCCTGATGACCGGTGCCAACGGCGGCAGCGTCACGCCGTTGACCACCGGCGGCGGGCCTGCTCTGGCCGCAATGTCCGGCGGTGGCGGCAACACGTACAACTTTCCGGTAGCGGTCTCGGTGCAGACTTCTGGGAGCGACGGGGCGGGTGTTTCGCAAGAGACAACCAACCAACTTGGCAAGAGCATCCAGCAGGCTGCGAAAACCGAAGCGGAAACTGCGATTGCCCGAGCGCTGCAGCCGGGCGGTTCGATCTGGCGCCTGACAAATGGGAGGGCCTGATGGCCATCGAGAAATTCAACTGGCCGACCGAGCGCGGGGAAACACCCGATATCAACTATCGGGTGCGCACCTCGAAATTCGGCAACGGCTACGCGCAGAACGTCGGCGACGGCCCGAACAACAAAGAGGATTCATATCCGGTCACCTGTGTCGGCCAGAAGGCCAAGGTGCTGGAGATCATGAAGTTCCTCGACCGGCACGCCGGCGCGAAAGCGTTTCTCTGGACAACGCCGCTCGGCGAACTCGGCCTGTTCACCTGCAAAAATCCAGCTCCCACTCCAATGGGCGGCGGAGTCTTCAAACTCACCGCCACGTTCGAGCGGGCATTCCAACCATAAGGGGCAATCATGCCGCTGATCAGTGATATCCAGGTGCTTGAGCCTGGCAGCGAAGTGCTGCTCTTTGAATTGGACGGCACGGACTATGGCGCGGATGTTCTGCGCTTCCATGGGCACGCGATTCCGCACACGGCGGCCGAGCTGATTGCCGCCGGCGACAATGCCGACCAGCTGCCGGCCAAAGCGATTTACTGGCAAGGCAACGAGTACAGCGCCTGGCCGATGCAGATCGACGGCATCGAGGCGAACGGCGACGGCACTGCCGTGCGGCCAACTTTATCGGTGGGCAACATCAATGGGCGGATCACAGCGCTGTGCCTCGCGTTCGAGGATCTGCTCGAGTTCAAGTTGACCATGCGCCACACGCTGGGCACCTACCTGGACGCGGCGAACTTCCCGGCCGGCAATCTGACGGCAGATCCGACCCAGGAGACGATCGAAGTCTGGTACATCGACCAGAAAACGAACGAGGACGGCGAGACGGTCAGTTGGGAGTTGGCCAGCCCGGGCGACGTCGGTTACGAGTCCATCGGCCGACAGGCAACGACGCTGTGCCACTGGTGTCTCACCGGCGGCTACCGAGGGCCGAACTGCGGCTACACCGGCCCTTACGTGACCAAGGACGGTGTCGTCACTGACAACCCTGAATTGGACGAGTGTGACGCCACGCTGGGCAAGGGATGTATCCCACGCTTCGGCGAGGGCAACCCGCTGCCCTTTGGTGGCTTCCCGGCCGTTTCGCTGATCGCACGGAGCTGACATGCGCAAACACATTTTGAACGCGATCCAGGTGCACGCGGCCGCCGAGTACCCTAAGGAGTGCTGTGGCCTGCTGCTGGGCATCGGTCGCAAACAGCAGTACTACCCGTGCCGCAACGTCTCGACCGAGCCGAACGAGGAATTCCGGATCGATCCCGAGGAGTACGCGGCGGCCGAAGACATCGGCGAAGTGATCGGTGTGGTGCACTCGCATCCGGACGCCACCAGCAGGCCGTCACCGCGCGACCTTGCAATGTGTGAAGCGACGGCCATGCCCTGGCACATCCTAAGCTGGCCGGAAGGGGATCTGCGCACTATCGTCCCGACCGGTGAGGTACCGCTACTGAAGCGCCCGTTTGTGCATGGTGCTTGGGACTGCTGGCAGGTTTGTGCCGACTGGTACAAGCGCGAGTGGGGGCTAGAGTTTGAAGCTTTCAAGCGCGCGGATGGCTGGTGGGAGAGCAAGGACAACGCCAGCCTTTACGAGACGAACTACGAGGCCGCCGGCTTCTATCGCGTCGACCAGCCGCAGCGCGGCGACATGATCGTGATGGAAGTAGGACGGACGGTCCACCCGAACCACGCCGGGATTTACCTCGGCGGCGACCCGGCGCTGCCTGGCGAGGATGCAGCAACCTTCGGCCCGGGGCCGTTCCTGCTGCATCACCTGTACGGCAGGCCGTCGGAAGTAATCGTTTTCGGCGGTCCGTGGCTTGATCGTACGAGGTTGGTGCTTCGCCATCGAAACTCATCTCTGAGTACGCGCGACAACTCTTGAATTTTGACTATTCTCAGCAAAGCACTTACCGCCTGTCGCGCAGTCGTCGCCAATGTATCGGCGAAAGCCGCATGCGGCGGGCGCTTTCGTAATGAGCAGCGCAAGCCTTCTCACACAAATATTGACAATGTGTTGTTGCGCACTAGTATTGCGCAACCTATAAATATTATAGGTTTATATGAGCACTATTTCACCGTTGTGGACGCCACGACAGCTTGAGGATCTCGTACACGTTCTTGCGGGAGACTCATCGAAGGTGGTTTTTACTGATCATTTCCTCCAGCGATTGGCGGAGCGGGGCGTGACAGTGGGTGAGGCGCTGAGGTGCTTGCAACGCGGGGCCATTATCCGTGGTCCAACCTATAGCGCAGAACACAAGAGCTTTGAATTCAGAATGTGCGAGCCTCCGCCGAGGGACATCGTCTGCGTTGTTGCGGCGGTGAAGCCGGTTCCTGATCCTGGCGAGGTGTTCGCCGTAACTGTATGGGAGGTGGATTAATGTACGAATATACAGGGAGCGGCCTGGAGGGCATCTACCTGAAAAATGGCTATACGATCGTTGAAAGTTCGTATGGCAAGGGTGTGAGAATCCAGGACGTGGAAGGATTGCATCGCGCGATTGCTGTCGACATCGTGAAACAGAAAAAGCCCATGACGGGCCACCAGTTCCGGTTTCTGCGCAAAGAACAGGATCTGGTACAGGAAGAGGCAGCCGCTCTTTTCCGTGTTGACGTGCAAACGATCGCAAACTGGGAAAAGAAGGGCAGCGAGCCGGTGCCTGGTGCATCCGATATCGCAATGCGGGCGTGGTACTCTGCCTATATCCATGCGAATTTCGGCCCGGTCAAAGTGGATGCTGGTGTGAAACCCGATGAGGGCGGGACGTTTCAGCATTGCAAAGACCAATGGATTGAAGCGCACGCCGCTTGATTCGTGGAGCCATACACAATTTTCTCGAAGCCCGGCCAGTGCCGGGCTTTTTCATTTCTCCCAGCCCCAGTGATATCGTTACTGCTTTCCACAGGAGTGACCTGCATGAAATTGATCATAGGAGCGCTGGCGGTAGCGCTATTGGCGGGTTGCTCTGACAGCGGACCGATAAAAGTCGGACCCGACACCTACACGATTTCGACTCGAGTGCCTTTCGGTGGCCCTGCTTCCGCGAAAGGGCAGGCCCTGAAAGAGGCGAATGTTTTTTGCGCCTCACAGGGGCGTGAAATCCTCCTCGATCACATGCAGGCAAGTGAATGTGCACTGCATGGCGGCTGCGGCGAAGCGGAGATCTATTTCTTCTGTTTGGCAGCCGGTGATCCTCAGTTGAAACGGCAGAAGTACAGTCCTGATCCAACTCAGAAAATTGAGATCGACCAGCGTTGAATTTTGGATTTAGAGAATGTGTAGCCTGTCTCGCTTAAACGAACTATTTTTCGAGAACGATTGCGTAGCTGCGATCAAGCTCGAAATGGTGGATTTCAAGTACAGCCTCAGCCTGACTATGTCTTCCTCGGAAGATCCAGAAACCGAGGGTGTGACGGCTGTTTTTCATGACGTCAGCGCACTGAACCTAAGCGGCTTCGGTGGCGGGCTAACCCAATTCATGGACCTCGTCGTAACTCGCATCGACCGTGGTCTGGATAGAATCCGGTACGAGCTGAGGGATATTGAGAACGAAAAAATCTCATTCTATTTCTTCACCTTCACCATGCGAGACCACAAGGAGTAAATATGCGGATTTTGATAGGGGCGTTGGCGGTCGCGCTGTTGGCGGGGTGTGCTACTTCGCCGGTGCCGGCGGATAAAGCTGATCCGGTTCCGAGTAACCGCCTGTATGCGTTCAGTGCCAAGTCGGAGTCGCAGTTGCTCGTCACGCGTGACAGCGGTCTATATGGATCTGGCTGTAATTACCGGCTGTACATTGATGGAACCCTGGCAGCTGAATTCGCCTCAGGCGAGGTAGCTCGGTTTGGAGTAAAAGCCGGAAAACATATCCTTGGAATTAAGCCGAGCGCCGCATGTGGTGGCTGGGGCTTGGTTGAGCGAGAGGTTGATGTGAAAACCGGTGAGACGGTCAGGCGTCGTATCACGCTTTCGGGCGACAATTTTGATATATCCCCCACGGCAATTTAAATGCATTCCCAGGCCCGCATCAGCGGGCTTTTTTGTACCCGGAGAAGAACATGGCTGACGTTGCAGCTGCTTACAATCCAATGACCACGATCCTTCTATCTGGCTCACTGGCCAAAAAGTTTGGACGAGTACATCGTCGCCAAGTGGACAGCAAGCGGGTATGGGAGGCCTTCAAGGCGCTTAAGGTGACGCTGGATGGCTTCGAAAATGAGATCCGCCGACTTGATCGGCTCGGCATGCGATTCGCCATCTTTCGAAATCGGAAGAACGAAGCGGTGGAGGCTTTTGATCTGGGTGGCACAAGGGAGATCCGAATCGTCCCGGTCGTATCGGGCAGCAAGCGCGCCGGATTGATGCAAACCGTGTTGGGCATCGTGCTGATCGCCGTTGGCTTTTTCGCCTACGGCTCAACAACAGCTCAGGGTGCAGCATTGATCGCTGGTGGTATCGCCTCGACCGCAGGCGGCGTGATCCAAATGCTCAGCCCGCAAGCGAAGGGGCTCTCGCAAAGCGCCTCCCCCGAAAACGCCCCGTCCTACGCCTTCGGGAGCGCCAAGAACACCACAGCCAGCGGCAACCCTGTGCCGATCTGCATCGGTGAGCGCCGGTGGGGCGGGATGATTATCTCGGCTTCGATCCTGGCTGAAGACAAAGTGTAAGCAGGACAGCAACTGACCAACCGCCCGCGAGGCGGTTTTTTTATGCCTGGAGGAAAGCATGGGCGCAGCGCAACAGATCGAGATCCACGGCGAGAAGGGCGGCAGCAGCAAGCCGAAGTCGCCGGTCGAAGCCAGTGACAGCCTGCGCTCGACCAACCTTGCTAAATTGCTGATCGCCGTGGGCGAGGGGGAGTTCGACAGCGTCCCGACCGATTACGATATCTACCTGGACAACACACCGATCCGCGATGCCAGCGGCAACTACAACTTCCCGAACGTGAAGTGGGACTGGCGCCCGGGTTCAGTGGATCAGCCTTACATCCCTGGCATCCCGTCCGTGGAGAACGAGACTTCGCTGAACATTGAGCTGCGCAGCGATTCGCCGTGGGTGCGCTCGATCAGCAATACCCAGTTGTCGGCGGTACGGATGCGCCTCGCTTGGCCGGCGCTGCAACGGTCAGACGATGAAGGCAATGTCGGCGGTTACCGCATCGAGTACGCCATCGACGTGGCCACCGACGGCGGCGCCTATCAGCAGGTTCTGGTGGACGCTGTCGACGGCAAGACCACTACGCGCTACGAGCGCTCGCGCCGTATCGATCTGCCGACCGCAACCACTGGCTGGCAGATCCGCGTGCGCCGCCTGACGCCGAACCAGAACAGCAACAAGGTCGCCGACACCATGCTGGTGGCCGGTTACACCGAAGTGATCGACGCCAAGTTGCGGTACCCAAACACCGCGCT
Organism: Pseudomonas sp. Y5-11; assembly: GCF_022368695.1. NCBI lineage: Bacteria > Pseudomonadati > Pseudomonadota > Gammaproteobacteria > Pseudomonadales > Pseudomonadaceae > Pseudomonas > Pseudomonas sp. Y5-11. Next base: position 4,718,186 of record NZ_CP058974.1, on the reverse strand, counting down.
GCTGTACATCGAGTTCGACGCCGAGCAGTTCACCAACATTCCGGCGGTGACCGTGAAGTGCAAGGCCCGGCGCTGGATGGTGCCGAGCAACTACGACCCGATTCTGCGCACCTACACCGGGACGTGGGACGGCTCGATGAAATCGGCCTGGACCAACAATCCGGCGTGGATCACCTACGGCATTTGCACCGAGGAGCGTTTCGGCCTGGGCAAGCGCATCAAACCGTTCATGGTCGACAAGTGGGAGCTGTACCGAATCGCTCAGTATTGCGACCAGTTGGTGCCGAACGGCCTCGGCGGTCAGGAACCGCGGTTCCTCTGCGACATGAACCTGCAGGGCAAGGCTGACGCCTGGTCGCTGCTGCGCGATATCTCGGCGATTTACCGGGGCATGACGTACTGGGCGCAGGGCCAGCTGGTGATGCAGGCCGACATGCCGCGCGCGCAGGATTTCGACTACGTCTTCACCCGGGCCAACGTCATCGACGGCAAATTCTCGTACGGTAGCGCCTCGGCGAAAACCCGGTACACGCGGGCGCTGGTCAGCTACGACAACCCGGCGAACAACTACGACACCGACGTCATTCCGTTCGCTGACCTGGACCTTCAGCGCCGTTATGGCGACCGGCCGACCGAGCTGAGTGCTATTGGCTGCACGCGCGCCTCCGAGGCCCAGCGCCGTGGCAAGTGGGCGATCTTGAGCAACAACCAAGACCGCACCGTATCGTTCAAGACCGGTATGGAGGGCGTTATCCCGCTGCCGGGCCACATCATTCCGGTGGCGGACTCACTGCTGGCCGGGCGGGAGGTCGGCGGGCGGATCTCGTCAGCGGCTGGCCGCGTTGTCACGCTCGATCGCAACACCCAAGCCAAGGCCGGTGATCGATTGATCATCAACCTGCCGGGCGGCCGCGCCGAAGGGCGCACCGTGCAGAGCGTCAACGGCCGCGCGGTAACGGTGACTGTCGCTTACAGCGAGCCACCAGTCGCGCAACTGCAATGGGCGCTCGACGCCGATGATCTGGCGATCCCGCTGTATCGCGTGCTGCGCACTAAGCGCACCACCGAGGGCGACTTCGAAATCAGTGCGCTGCAGTTCGAGCCGAGCAAGTTCGCGCACATCGACACGGGCGCTCGTCTGGAAGAACGGCCGATCAGCGTGATCCCGATCACCGTGGTTCCGGCGCCGGCAAGCGTTTCCCTCACGTCGACGTCGTCGGTGGTGCAGGGTTTGGCCGTGGCCACCATGACCATCAGTTGGCCTGCTGTGGACGGCGCCGTCGGCTATGACGTGGAGTGGCGCAAGGACAGCGGCAACTGGATCAAGCTGCAGCGCACCGGCATGACCAACGTGGATGTGGTCGGCATCTACGCCGGCGCCTATGTGGCCCGGGTCCGCGCGGTGAGTGCTTTCGACATCTCGTCGCAGTGGCGCAACTCGATCCTGACCAACCTGAAGGGTAAGCAGGGGCTGCCGCCGGCGCTCAGCTATTTGACGGCCACGCCGCTGCTGTTCGGCATCTATCTGAAATGGGGCTTCCCTGCTGGCGCTGAGGACAGCCAGCGGACAGAGATCTGGTATGGACCCACGACGCAGCTTGATGCGGCCACGAAGCTGACAGACCTGGCCTATCCGCAGAGTGACTTCTCAATGCTCGGCCTACGCGCTGGTGTGACTTTCTACTTCTGGGGCCGGATCGTCGACAAAATCGGCAACATCGGGCCGTGGTACCCGATCGGAATGGGTGTGCAGGGGCAGTCGAGCGCGGACGCTGCGGCAATTTTGGAGATGATCGCCGGCGAGATCGGCCGCACGGAACTGGGCCAGGATCTACTCGACGAAATCGACAAGATTCCCGGGCTGCAGGCTCAGATCGACGCACTCGACGGGCTGAAGGGTTACAACCCCGACGATACCTACGAAGAGTACGACCTGGTGGTGCAGGGCAAACGCATCTATCAGGCCACCGGCCCGGTACCAGTCAATATGCCGCCGCCGAATCCGCTCTACTGGCTCGACGTGGGTCAAACCGTGGAAACCGCCAACGGACTTGCCCAGCAGGTCGCGACCAATACTGCCGAAATCACCGAACTCGACGGCGTTGTTACGGCACAGGCGACTGCCTTTCAGGCGCTGCGCGCATCTTTTCGTGATGATAATGGTGAGGGCGAACTGGCTGATGCGTTGAAGGGCTGGAGCAGTACCGCATCCATTGCAACCGAAGAACGGGTGAGGGCATCGGAGAACCTGGCCAGCGCACAAAAGCTCACCACTCTTGATTCCAAGGTTGGCGAGAACGAAGCCAGTGTCATTGATCTCCGGAAAACGGTTGCCACTGACAAGGAAGCCACTGCGCAGGCGATTACACAGGTGAACGTGAAGGTCGGCGAGAACACTGCTGCCATTCAGGAAACCTCGACCGCGTACGCGGATACCAGTGGCAAGCTGTCGACGATGTGGTCGGTGAAGATGCAGGTCACACAGGACGGCAAGTATGTCGCGGCGGGTATTGGCCTCGGCATTGAAAACACGGGAGCCGGCCTGCAAAGCCAGTTCCTGGTGAGTGCTGACCGGTTCGCCATCGTCAACACGATTGCCGGTGGCGCAATCTCGGTGCCTTTTGCAGTGCAGGGCGGCCAGGTGTTCATGAACTCGGCGTTTATCGCCGACGGAACGATCACCAACGCCAAGATCGGCAGTTATATCAGCTCAACCAACTACATCGCCGGCCAGCAAGGCTGGATTCTCAATAAAGACGGAACGCTTGAGATCAATGGCATTGTCCCGGGACAGGGGCGACTGGTGATCAATTCACTGAACGTCTCGGTTTATGACGCCAACAACGTGCTGCGCGTTCGTCTCGGCTATTTGGGGTGATCAATGGCTCTATTTGGCCTTCGTGTGTTTGACGAGAGCGGTCAGCTCGCCATGGACACCAACAGCTTCACCTATCAGGTGCTGTGGCAGGGCGTGATTGATTTCAGCGGTACCACCCCCAGCTACACGCTGAACATTCCCGGTTTCAACCCTGCCAATTGCGTGTTCATGATCATCCCGACGAGGGCGCAGGATGTGCAGTCATCTGAAACAGATGGGTCAGGCAACGCAAAGTCCTATCCATACGTCACGACGGCGGTGGGGCAAGTAGTGGTACGGCCCAAAAACCCTTCAGCCGGCGCTTCAACAATTCAGACGAGGATCGTCGCCAAAGGCTACGCAATCAGGTACGGGACATGAGTTACGGCTTTCAGAGCATGAATGACAACTCGTTTGTTCAAATTGATTCGGAGGCACCAAGGCTTTGTCTTCTCACCAAAGGCACCTATTCCGGCGTTGCAACCGCATCAGGAACGTTTGCTAGGGCGGTGACCAGCCAAGACCCGCCAATGGTGTTCATTCGTCCCGATCAGGGCGGCGCGATTCAGGTTCCCATTTCGGTATGGTTCACGGGAGGGCCAGGAAACTGGACGGGTTTTGCCATGAACGCCTCTCGGGTGAATGAAACCCTCAGCGGGCAGTACTTCGTGGCGGCTTGGGCTTCGATGGGCACCGCTGCGTACGGGATGCGGCTGTGGGATGGCGCTGGCGCGCTCGTTTACGACAGTGGCGCTCCGGCGGTGGTTGTGACATTCGCCGCCGGCAACTGGACCTATCTCGGAACCGAGCAGCTCAGTGTGGGGCGCCGGTATTTATGGGGTATCAACAAGAGCCTCGGGGTAGGTGAGTACGTATCCCTCAATCCTTTCACGATGAACTGCCACAACGACGGTACCGGTGGCGGCTGCGCTCTTGGAGTCGATTACGCTGGCGGCCGCATCATGATGTACAGCCTCGCCTTTACAGCCTGGACCGATCAGGGCCATCGCCCATTTCTCTGCGCCAAATTGCTGGCCTGAGCCTCAACTTCTTCTGGAGAAATTCAATGCCCTGGTACAAAGCCGGGACGGTTTCTGTCGTCCAAAACTCCAACGTCGTGACCGGTACCAATACGGCGTTCTTTTCTAACGGCCGGGTCGGTGACGCCTTCCGCGGGCCTGATGGCGGTTGGTACGAAGTCATCAACATCCCGAGCGAGACCTCGCTCGCTATCTCGCCAAACTATCTGGGGGCAACCAATTCATCCGGCGCTTATGCTTTGGCTCCGATGCAGGGCTATGTCAAAGACTCGGCAGATGCACTGCGGGCGCTGGTCAATCAATTCGGCGGGGTGATGGCTGTACTGGGAGAAATTCCTACGCAGGCTGGCGTGCGCAACTCGCTGAATCTGACCAATACCGACGGACTGCCAGAGGGGCCGACCAACAAATACATGACCGCTGCAGGTGTTCGCGGAACAACGCTGACCGGACTTGATTTGACAGTGAGGACACCGGTTGTCGCGACCGACAGCGTGCTGGCGGCCCTCGGTAAATTGCAGGCCTCCAAAGAAGATACGTCGAGCCTCACCGCGTTGATCGCTGGATTGATTCCCTCAAGGCCGGCCCCGACCTCTCTCACCTTCTCCAGCGGTACCGCCTACATCCCGGGCCTCGGCCGACGAGTTACGGTTTCCGCAGATATCACCCTGAGCGGATTGGCACTTCCTGCATCGGTTTGGTATTACGCGTATCTGTATGAGAACTCTGGCGCTGCTGCTATTGAACTGGTCACGACCGCTCCGGCGGCGCCGTATATGGGCTCCGCCAGAACGAAAGCGGGAGATACAACCCGCCGCTTCATCGGGGCTTTTCGTTCGAGCACCAATGGCGGGGTTCTTGGATTTACTGCTGGCAACGACGGGATGATCAACTATCGAGACAACCTGATCGCAGCGCCGTACCGGGTTCTTTCCAATGGAGCGGCAACTGCTCCAACCATAGTTGTTACCTCGGCCATCGTTCCAATCAACGTTACAAAAAGCGTCCGCTTGAGCATGAACAACAACGGCACCCCCGTGGCGAACCTCGCGCCCGGAAACTTCAACGTAACCATGGTTGGGGCGGAGCCGGGTGGGAAAGTGTCCTGTGACACAACCCTGGACGACTCGGGGAACCTCTGGTACTTCAACTCTGGTACCGGCGGATCGCTTTCAATCGATATTACCGGCTATGGGATGGACAGATGATGCCTTACGCAATCACAAGCTACGGCTGGCGCGCGGTCGGAGAGGGGTTTACTGATGCCGACTTGGCTGAAGGTGAAAGCCTTGTCGAGGAAATTCCCCAGTCGTTGATAGACGCAATTGCCGCTCAAGATCTGCTGCGCGAAACGACGGCCGATCTCAATGCGCGGACACGCCTTGCGACTGCCCAGGTCACTGCCTGCAGGGTCGAGTCGATGCAATCAACGACGCCATTGACGGCGATTACGCTTTGCCGGAGGAGGTTGAAGAGAAGCCCCATCGAGTGGCAATGCTGGCCGAGTGGAAAAAGTACCGGGTGTTTCTCGGCCGCGTGACCGGTCAACCGATCTGGCCGACGGCGCCGACTTGGCCAGAACAACCGGCGCTCTATAACGATGAAACAACGGTCGCACGCGCTTAGACCGAACTGTTTTAGGGAGTCACCCCGAGGAACCCGCCATTGAGCGGGTATTTTTTTGCCTGGAGAAAACTGATGCCTGTAATCGAGAAAGACCGCGACATCCTCGCCCGCACGCTGTGGGGCGAAGCCCGCGGCGAGGGAACCGCCGGCCAGATCGCCGTGGCGTGGACGATCCGCAACCGCGTGTTCGACGGCAAGACCAATTCGTGGTGGGGCGAGGGCTACGCCGGCGTCTGCCAGAAGCCGTACCAGTTCAGTTGCTGGAACAAAACCGACCCGAACTATCAGTTCCTGATAGGCGTGAAGGAAATCCCGTTCCGCGAGCTGGCGCAATGCCGGATCGCTGCTGACCAGGTGATCGACGGCAAGGCGCCGGATCCTACCGGCGGCGCCACGCATTACTACGCCACCAGCATCAAGGCGCCGGCCTGGGCAGCGAAGGCCAAACAAACGCTCAAGTTGGGCGGACACGTATTCTTCAAGGATGTGCCGTGATGGTTGTTCCGTGGAAGGCGGTGGGCCTGCTGGCACTTGTGCTGATCGGCGCCGGCAGCGCCTGGCAGTTTCAGGACTGGCGCTATGGCAAGCAGTTGGCCGAGCAGGACAAGCAGCACGCCGAAACCCTCAATCAACTGACCCAGGCCGCGGCTACTGCACAGCAGGCTGAGCAGGGCAAACGTCTGGCGCTCGAGCAGCGGCTGGCGGACAGCGAGCAAACCCACTTCAGGAAAATGACCGATGCTCAAAAGAACCAAGATCGCCTGCGCGATCGCCTTGCCACTTCTGATCTGCGGTTGTCAGTCCTCATCGACGCAACCGACACTGCCAAAGGTTGTGGGGTGCCAGCCACCGCCAGCGCCGGCGGCGTGGATCATGCAGCCGTACGAGCCCGACTTGACCCAGCGCATGCTCAACGAATTATCGCCATCACCGACACCGGCGACCGGGGATTGATAGCGCTGCAGGCGTGTCAGGCCTACATTCGGACGTTGACCCCGCAACGTGTCGAATAAAGGCTCTCAGTCCAGCGGTATTGGATCAGGGGATTTTGGGAACACGCTCTTGCCCTGCAAGGCCAAGACCTCTGCGTTCAGTTCGCTGATGTGCCTGTTCTTCGCCATCAGCTCCCAGTTACTGCGAGTCTCGATGTCGCTGGCGCGACTGTTCGATTCCGCAGCTTCAGCCTTGGCTGTGGTCAGTTGTGACCGAAGGGTGTCGCACTCCTTGCTGATCTCGGTGTGCATCTCGACCAGCTTGAATATCCGTTCCCTGGCTTGGCGCAGTTGCAGGTTCAGTTCCTCGAACTCATTTTCGTAGAGGGCGAGCTGATGACGACAGGTTTCGAGCGGCGTCGGGCAGCCGAGCCAGTCGTCGGTGTTTTCGATATCGGAGGGATCCACGGAAGGCGCCTTGCTTTGTACTGTTTGGATATACAGTAATTGAGGTGTGACGAGTGGGCGAGGGTGAGGCGACGAGCTGTAGGATTTTGGATTGGTGTTCGGTCGGCAGGACGCCGGGGATGGATGCGCAAAACCTCCTCTGGAGGCCGCATGTTTTCGTTTGCATAAGCACAAGAAAACGGATGTTTTGCAACCGCAAAAGCAGCCTGTATTCCTTTTAAATCAACAGTATGCGATTCTTCAGGCCCCAGCATGGGGTGCTAGGGGTCGAGTGTTCGAATCACTCCGTCCCGACCATATATTTCAATGACTTAGGCCAATGTTAATGACATTGGCCTTTTTCATGCGCGTGAGTTTTGCGGGACGACTATGCTGTGCCCAGCCAAAAAGCCACGCCTCAATGCAGAACCCTACGGCTCTCACCAATCCTGATCCGGTCCAGCGCCCGGTTCAATGCATCCAGTGCATCCAGAAGTGCCTTTGCTTCTGACTCTCGGCCATCGCCCCATAAACGTTCCGCCATTTTGTTCAGGGCCTGGATCGAGCGTTCGATGTCAGCGGCGGTCGCGGGTGCCTGGGTTTGCGCTTCTTTGCTGGGCATACTTTCATTCATCTGCAGGGGATTGGCGATGCCCAGCATGATCGGCGTTCGCTGTCGGTCAATCCAGTGGTTACTGCTTTGTCTTGCTCTGAATATCTTCCGAGTCGCTGGAGGTTGCCGCGTCTTTCTCGGTTTCTTTCGATTCTGCGCCCGAGTTCGAGCCTGAGGCTTCTTCACCTTTCTTGTTGGCTTTTTCTTCGTTTGATTCAGATGTGTTGCTGGATTGATTGACGCCTGGGATGGCCGTGGGCGGTGCGGCTGATCCTGCTTTCTCGGTTGCCAGTGTCAAGGCAGAGCCAGCCAGCATCAGGCTTGCAAGCATCAGGGTTGCAATCTTGTTGTCCATTTTTCCGGCCTTGTTGGGGGGTGTACCGCATTGGAGGCACCAGGCTCGCCAAGGTGCTGCTCATTGGACGAACGGCTGGCTTTGCGCGCCATGCGGCAATTTGCTGGCCCCCAGGTCTGAGCTTCCTCGGCAAAATCGCCTTTTTTCAAAAGGTTAGGTTGGCTATATGCGGACGATTGTCATAACCGTTGCAACGCTTTCCCTGGCTGCCTTTGCTTCGGCCATTGAAGCGAGGGAGTTGAGCAAGAGTCATCGGTTTGCCTGTACCTGGGGCTCGGACATCGCCGCCGGGGCGCAGCAGTCGAAGCTGTCGGGGATCTCGTTGTATGGCGCACGCAAGCAGTTGCAGGTGCGCAAGTTCCAGCAACCGTGGATGCGCATGACGGCGATGGGCATTACCGAGCAGACCTACAACAGCACCTCGAAGCTCAAGCCGGCGGCAGTCAAGCAGACTTATTACGAACAATGTGTGCGGCATGAACTGGCCCAGCGATAAACCCAAAAGCCCAACCTGAAACGGTTGGGCTTTTTCATGCCTGACGAAACGTCGGCGTCACTTGTCGCTCTCGCAATTGACCATCCAGGAGACTCCAAAGCGATCGACCAGCATGCCGAACCGGGCGGCCCAGAACGTCGCCTCCAGCGGCATGTCGACACGACCGTCCTTGGCCAGCGCATTAAACACTCGCTCGGCTTCGGCAATGCTGTCGACGTTGAGGGAGATCGAGCAACCGCTCATGCCGCCGGTTGGCCGGTCGGCCGTGGTGTCGGAGGCCATGATCATCTGATCGCCGACTTTCAGGCAGGTATGGATGACCAGGTTGTGGTGCTCTTTCGGTACGTGTTCGGCAGCGGGTGTTTCGCCGAAAGTCATCATCGCTTCGAGTTTGCCCTGCAAGGCTTGTTCGTAAAAAGTGAAGGCTTCGCGGCAGTTGCCGTTGAAGATCAGATAGGGATTGATTCGCATGGTTGCGCTCCTGGCAGTAGGCGCGGAGAGCGGCGATTTTCGCCAGGTTCCGCGAAAGGCGGTTAAAAACATAGCAGAGCATTGGACGTCGCAACGGCCGGAGTTTTTCCAGATGTTTTTCTTCTGAAAACACCGGGTTTCAGCACGGATAAACCCTGCGGAGTACCATGACACCCTGTACGACCTGTCGAGCTTGATCTGCCATGCCTTTGATTTCCCGCTTCAACGCCCTGTTCGATCAGGCCCGGCGCGCCTTGCTATTGGTTTGGGCGACATCACGCGGATTGTTTCTGGGGCTGGTGCTGGCGACCCTGATTGCCGGCGTGCTGCCGGCGCTGGCCGCGTGGCTGGGGCAGCGTATTGTCGATGCGGTGGTGATGGCGATGCAGTTGCACGCGCAGCAGGGCGATGCCCCGCTGTGGCCGGTGTTGCGTTATGTCCTGTTGGAAGCGGGGGTATTGGCGCTGTTGTCCGGCACACAGCGGGCATTGTCGGTCCAGCAGTCGCTGCTGCGGGTGCAGTTGGGGCAGAAGGTCAACACGCTGATTCTGGAAAAGGCCCAGACCCTGTCGCTGGTGCAGTTCGAGAACTCCGAATTCTACGACAAGCTGGTGCGCGTACGCCGCGAAGCCTCGACACGACCGCTGGCGTTAGTGATGAAGTCGCTGGGGCTGATCCAGAACCTGATCATGCTGATCAGCTTTGGTGTGCTGCTGGTGCACTTTTCGCCGTGGGCACTGCTGTTGCTGGTGATCGGCGCGTTGCCGGTGTTCTTTGCCGAGGCACATTTTTCCGGCGATGCTTTCCGCTTGTTTACCCGCCGGGCCCCGGAAAGTCGGCAGCAAAATTACATCGAAACCTTGCTGTCCCACGAGGCCTATATCAAAGAGGTCAAGTTGTTCGGCTTTGCACCGTTGCTGCTACAGCGTTATCGGGACACGTTCGCCAAGCTCTATGCCGAGGATCGGCGCCTGACCTTGCGTCGCGATGGCTGGGGTTTTGGTCTCGGCTTGCTCGGCACCGGGGCGTTCTACCTGGCCTATGCGTGGGTAGTGATCGATGCCGTGCACGGCAATATCAGTCTCGGCCAAATGACCATGTACCTGGTGTTATTCAAGCAGGGGCAAAGCGCGGTCAGTAGCAGTCTGAGCGCAATCAGCGGCTTGTATGAAGACGGTTTGTACCTGTCGAACCTTTACGAATACCTGGCTGAACCGGTGCTGGCCGATTCCGGTCATCTCACCGTCGGCGCGCACCCGGGCGATGGCCTGCGCTTTGAAAACGTCGGTTTTCGCTATCCAGGCGCCATTCGCGCGGCACTGGAAGGCATTGACCTGCACCTGGTGCCGGGCAGGAGCGTGGCGCTGGTGGGGGAGAACGGTTCAGGCAAGACCACCCTGATCAAACTGCTGACCCGCCTGTATCGGCCGGATCAAGGGCGCATCCTGCTTGATGGCAGTGACTTGCAGGATTGGGAAGAAACCACTTTGCGCCGGCGCATCGGCGTGATTTTCCAGGACTACATCCGCTACCAGTTCACCGTGGGTGAAAACATTGGCGTTGGCGATACCCAGGCGTTCAATGAAGAATCACGCTGGAAGGCTGCGGCTACCGAAGGCATGGCCGCGCCGTTCATTGAAGGGCTCGACCGCGGCTACGCCACACAGTTGGGTCGCTGGTTTGCTGGCGGTCAGGAGTTGTCGGGTGGGCAATGGCAGAAGATTGCCTTGTCCCGGGCCTACATGCGCCGCGATGCCGATATCCTGATTCTCGACGAGCCGACCTCGGCCCTGGATCCGGCAGCGGAAGCGGCAGTGTTCGAGCATTTCAGCCAGCACAGCGAAGGTCGCATGACCCTGCTGATTTCCCATCGCTTTTCCAGTGTGCGCAACGCCGATCAGATCATTGTGCTGGAGGCCGGACGGATACTGGAGCAGGGCGGTCACGACAGCCTGATTGCCGCCAATGGACGCTACGCCAAATTGTTCGATCTGCAGGCTCGCGGCTATCGTTAGGAGTCCTGTGCGTTGCGGGCCATTGCCGGGCCGGCCACGCGCGGCGCGGGTTTTGATTGCATCAGCGCATCGATCGCCTTGCGATAATTCTGTCCGCCCAGTGCCATGCTGTTGTTGTGGGTCGCGCCTGGCACCAGCAGCAGTCGTTTCGGTTGTCGGGCGGCGTTGAACAGTTGCTCGCTGAAGCGTGGCGGCACGAACGCGTCGGCCATGCCGTGCACTACCAACAGCGGCATGTGAATCTCGGCGATCTTGTCGATGGAGTCGAATTTCTGCGACAGCAGCCAGCGCACCGGTAGCGAGGTGTTGGCCACGGCGGCGGCCACATCGGCGAGGGAGGTGAAGGTCGACTCGATCACCAGACCCTTGACCGGTAGCGGTGCATGGTCCCGCGCGGCGTCCTGGCCGAGCTCTGCCGCCAGATCAATGGCCACGGCACCACCTAGCGAGTGACCGTAGATCAGGCGCTTGCTCGGGTCGGGCTGCAGCAGTTTGAAGCGCTCCCACGCCACACGGGCGTCTTCGTACACGCTGCTTTCCGAAGGCAGATCGCCCTTGCTCTGACCGAAACCGCGGTAGTCGATGGCCAGTACCGAGTAGCCGGCCGCGCGCAATTGTTCGATGCGGAACAGCTGCCCGGTGAGGTTCCAGCGCACGCCATGCAGATAGAGAATGGCCGGTGCATTGGCTTTTTCCGCGGGCCACCACCAGGCATGAATATTCTCCCCGGCCTTGAAGCTCTTGGGCTGCAGGTCGAGTTCCTGCACGCTGCCCGGCAAGCCGCGATACCAGCCGGCCGTGCCCGGTTCGATGCGAAACAGCAGCTTGCGCTCGGTGTGTTCGAGCACCGCACAACTCGTCGGTACGCCAATGATCAGCGCAGCCATGCAGGCGAACGCCAGACGGCGACGACGCAAACGCGTCATGAAGGACAGGAACATTAAACGATTCACCACGGCGCAGACAAAGAAGGCTTTTTACCAGATGCCTTGATCTGCGCGTGAGTTTTTCGACCACCGTCTCCTCGCAACGATTACAAGATGCTGCAGCTCAGTTCACCCGCAGGACGATTTTGCCGATATGGTCGCCACCTTCCATGCGTGTATGCGCCTGGGCCGCCTCGTGCAGCGAGTAGACCTTGTCGATGATCGGCAGGCAGCGCCCGGCGGCCAGCGCTGGCCAAACATGTTCGCGCAGTTGCCCGGCAATCTCGGCCTTTTCCTCTGTGGTTCGCGCACGCAGCAGTGAACCGGTGATCACTGCCCGTTTGGCCATGATTGCCAGCAGGTCGATGTCGTTGGCCTTGCCGCCGCCGAGAAAGCCGAGCATCACCAGTCGGCCATCCATCGCCAGTGCGCTGACATTACCGTTGAGGTACGAGGCGCCCATGATGTCCAGGACCGCATTCACGCCGTGCCCCGCGGTCTTTTCGGCGATGACCGTGGCGAAATCCTGCTCGCGATAATTGATCGGTTGCCCACCCAGTTTGCTGATTGCCGCGCATTTATCGGCACTGCCGGCCGTGGCAAAGGCTTCGATGCCGAATTCACGGCACAGCATCAGTGCGGTGGTACCGATGCCGCTGGTGCCACCGTGGATCAGCACGCGCTGACCACGTTGAGCGTTGCCGAGACCGAACAGGTTGGCCCATACGGTAAAGAACGTTTCGGGGATCGCGGCGGCCTGCACCCAGTCCAGACCTTCGGGGATCGGCAAGGTTTGCCCGGCCGGCACGGTGCAGTATTCAGCGTAACCGCCGCCGTTGGTCAGCGCGCAAACCTTGTCCCCCACGGCAAACTGACTGACCCCCGCACCCAGCGCCACCACTTCGCCGGCCACTTCCAGACCGGGAATCGGATTCATGCCCGGCTTCATCGGGTACTTGCCTGCCCGTTGCAGGGCATCGGGGCGGTTGATCCCGGCGGCATGCACGCGAATCAGCACTTCGCCGGCTGCGGCGACGGGCAGGGGCACACGCTTGGCTTGCAAGACTTCGGGGCCACCAGGTTGAGTGATTTCGATACGGGTCATTTCGCTGGGAAAGGTCATGTCGATTCCTGTTGCTTGAGGTTCTGAAGATGGGAGCACAGCCCGCAGGCAATGATTCCCTTCAATTTTCACAGACGCGTGGTTCAGTCGCTGAGTGCAGCCATTTCAGGGCATGCTCCAACAAGATCGCCACGCCAATCGCCCCTGCGGCGATCACGAAGAGCATTGCGTGATGACCGCCCGTGGCATTGAACAGTGCCGAATAGGCGAATCCGGCCAGCGCCTGAAACGTGGCAAACGATACGGTGGCGCGGCTCCAGGCGATTTGCTGGCGATGGTGATCAGGCACCAGTTCATGCACGCGAGCCAGGGCCAGCGGCACGATCCCGGGCGGGAATGAACCGATGATCACTGCCAGTACGGCCAACGCCATGAAGGACTTGGAAACCGCCAGCAGTCCCAGCGCAATCGCCTGTACCAGCAATACCAGCCGAATCCCCATCCGCGCGCCAAGCCGATCCGCGAGAAAGCCATAACTTACCGGGCCGACAATTGCGCCCAGGCCATACATCACCCAAACCAGTGCGCCAATTTGCGCCCCGGCACCGAGCCCACGAGCGACGTAATCCACCAGAAACACCATGGCCGGCACCAGTCCTGCGGCCATGAATGCGTATTGTCCGAACAGTAAATAGACGGCGGAGGGGGTTGGCTCAACCGTCGCGCCTGCGTGAGTGGCGGTCGGGTGTGGTAGATCAGCAGGCCAGCCAAACCAGCTTGTTACGGTCAGCAACAACGACAATCCGCCCAGTCCCAACCAGGTCGCTTGCAGGCCCATATTCAACAAGGGCGGGACGATGGTCCCGGAGGCGGCAATCCCCAGGCCGATACCGAGAAAAATCGCACCGCTGGCCAGTCCTTTGCGGGATGCCGGCACATGGGGCAGTACAGTCGCCGCCACCAGCACCATAATTGCACCGCCGGTAATCCCCGACAGCAACCGCCAGCCAAAGAACCAGCTCACCGACAACGGAAATGCACAGGCAAAAAACGCTGCGGTGACCAGCAGCATCATCAGTCGCAGGGCGTTTTTATTGCCCAGTTGCCGCGCTAGCGGGCGGCCGAGCAGGGCGCCGATCAGATAGCCGACCAGATTGGCTGCGCCGAGGTAGACCACGTCGTTGGCAGAAAACCACTGCGCCTGAATCAGCGAGGGAATAAGCGGTGTATAGGCAAAACGCGCCAGACCAATGCCGACCAGGCTGGCGCAGAGTCCCGAGAAAATCGGTAACGCTGAGGTCGATGTACGCATGACAGCCATCCTGAGGAAGTTCTAAGGCGCTCAGGATATCGGCTATCTTTGCTGCGGTAATGCAGCGATTTGGCTTTATAGTGATGCAAATTCGCATCGGGCGGGACAACATGAACTGGGATGATGCGCGGGTATTTCTCGCGGTATGCAGAGAGTCGACCTTACGCGGTGCAGCGCGGGTTCTGGGGGTGGATCAGGCGACTGTCGGGCGCCGGATCACGGCGTTGGAAAAGTCCTTGAGCGCGACCTTGTTCCTGCGCACCTCCGACGGCTACGCACTGACTGCAGTCGGCGAAGCCGCGCTCAAAAGCGTGGAAAAAATGGAGCAGTCGGCGCTGGAACTTGAGCGGCAGATTCAGGGCCTGGATGATCGTCTGACCGGCACCGTACGCGTCAGCACCACCGACTCGCTGGCCATCGACTTCCTGATCCCGGCCATTAGTCGCCTGCACGCGCAGCACCCGGACGTGCGTGTGCAACTGGACGCCTCCACGCAGATCCTCAGCCTGGCCAAGCGCGAGGCCGACATCGCCGTGCGCAATACCCGGCCTGACAATCCCGATCTGATCGCGCGGCGGATTGCGCGCTGGCCCGTGGGGTTGTTCGCTTCACAGGCGTATATCGACGCCCATGGCATCCCGCCGCAGGGTACGGCGTTCGAAGGCCATGATCTGGTGGTCTATCAACCGTATTTGCAGACGCACAAGGACATGACGCTGGTTTGCGAACCGCTGCAGCGCGGGCGTATCGTCGCTAGCCTGAGCTCCAGTCTGCTGGTACGGCGCTCGATTGCGGCTGGCTTGGGCGTAGGAGAAATTCCGGTGTACATGGGCGAGCGCGATGGCCTGATCAGGCTTTGGCCGGAGCGCAATCGCCCGCAACCGTATGAGGTCTGGCTGGTGACCCACGCGGACTTGCGCCACACCGCACGGGTCAGGGCGGTGATTGAGCAGATTGTCGAGGCGTTTGCACTGGAGAATGAGTGACGGCTCAAAGCGCTTTGGAGAAGCTACATCGTCTGACGAAACGCCCTACACCCACAGCAGAATCTGCCGGCTTGTGGGCTTGAAGCGCCAGCCCTACTGTTGATGCAACTTGCAGCGCCAGGAAATCGGTGTGAGTGATGCGCCAGAACAGGTATCGGTAACCCAGGGAAGGGATCGGATTGAAAGCCAGGGAATTCGAGCAATATCAAAGCACTGACACATTGAGCAGAGGTCGTAACACACCAGCCATGAACGCAATCAGCCGTGAAGAATTCAACGCGAGGATCGAGACCATCGAGGCAAGAATGGATGCTCGCGTAGAGCGAGTGCACGCAGATATCCGAGAGTTCCTTGGCTCTCAGACAGAGCGAGACAAGGCTATTGAGCGCATCCAGTTCGAGCGGGATAAACGGTACGAGTCAATGATTCAAGGCATTGCCATTGAATCCAGAGAGGCGCTCAAAAAGGCCGGCACCGTGAATGCCAATGTCTGGATGGCAACGGCTGTGCATTTGTTTGGCGTGGTCAGCATTGTCGTGGGTGGGTATTTCGCCAGCCAGGCCAACCTTTATGTAGCGGTACAAACAACGTTGGCGGCGGTTCAGGCGGGCAAGGATGTCGGTGCAGCGAAGCCTGCCGAGCTGCCATCATCGGTGTTGCCAAAATAAACAACGGCCTTCAATCGAAGGCCGTTTTTGTTGCCATTGAAAACCCCTGCCTCATGGCATTTGCGGCAGCTCTTGCGGACGCAAGTCAAACACCAGTACTTCGGCATCCACGCCATTGCTCAGGGTCAACGCCTGTTCCTCGCGAACCCGCACGCCGTCACCTTCCTGCAGCGACTGGCCGTTGAGTTCAACGCTGCCACGTGCCACATGCACGTAGGCGTAACGGTTGGCGGGCAGTTCCAGCGTCGCGCTTTCCTTGCCATCGAACAACCCGGCGTAAACCCGCGCATCCTGGCGCACTGTCAGCGAACCATCGCTACCGTCCGGCGAGATAATCAGTTGCAGGCGACCGCGTTTTTTCTGCGCGCTGAAGTGCTCCTGCTGGTAGCGCGGCTTGGCACCCGCCACTTCCGGCACGATCCAGATCTGCAGAAAGTGCACTGGACGGGTGGCCGAATGGTTGAATTCGCTGTGGGCCACGCCACTGCCGGCGCTCATCAGTTGTACGTCGCCAGGGCGGATCACCGAACCGGTGCCCAAGGTGTCCTTATGCTCCAGCGCACCTTCAAGCACATAGGAAAAGATCTCCATGTCGCGGTGCGGGTGCTGGCCGAAACCCTTGCCAGCCGCCACGCGGTCATCGTTGATCACCAGCAGGTCGGAAAAACCCTGTTCGCGTGGGTCGCGGTAGCTGGCGAAGGAAAAGGTGTGGAAGGACTTCAACCAGCCATGATTGGCGAGGCCGCGGTCGGAAGCTTTGCGAAGGGTCAGCATGATGAATTCTCCTTGCAGGACGTTGATTCGTCCGAGTGAGGAGAAGGTTACTGTTAATCGGCTGAGGCAATAAGTAGATCGAAATTGAAATACTGTCCTGCTCAGGTTGACAGTTTTGTGGAGTCGATCACGCATTCTTTTCGCCGGATGTCATGCACTTGGCCATAATGCGGGTCTGTTCCTTCCCTTGATTTCAGTGATGTTCACCCATGAAAACCGTGGCAATGGTGCTGTTCCCCGACTTTCTCCTGCTCGACATGGCCGGCCCCATGGAGGTGTTTTCGGTTGCCAATCGCTACTTGAAACCCGAAGATCACTACCAATTGATCACCCTGGGCACTGAGCACGGGATGCTGCGAGCTTCCAATGGTGTGCAGGTGCAGACCGACCGCCATATTGACGACCCGGCCCAGGCCTTCGACCTGCTGCTGGTACCGGGTGGACCGGGTGCCTATAACGAAAAACATCCGGCGTTGCTTGCCTGGTTGCAACGCTCTGTGGGGCAGTCCGGTTGCTACGGTTCGATCTGCACCGGAGCGTTTGTGCTCGGGCATGCCGGTCTGCTCGACGGTTATCGCGTGACCACTCACTGGAACTACACCGAACGTCTGATCAAGGCGTTCCCCAAGGCGCAGGTGGAAACCGACCAGATTTACACCGAAGATCGCAATCTGATTACCTCGGGAGGCGTGACCGCCGGCATCGATCTGGCATTGGCCGTGGTCGCCCGGGATCACGGGAAAAAGCTCGCTCAGGACGTGGCCAAGGTGCTGCTGGTGGTGATGAAACGTCAGGGCGGGCAAGCGCAGTTCAGTCCGTTGATGGCCGCAGTGGCGCCACAGGAAACCGCGATCACCAGCGTGCAGAACCATGTGCTGGAACATCTCGACGAAGCCTTTACCGTCGAGCGCATGGCGGGGCTGGCGAACATGAGTACCCGGCATTTTGCGCGGCTGTTTGCGCGGGATGTGAACATGACGCCGATGGAGTTTTTGCAAAACGCCCGGATCGATTGCGCGCGTAATCTGCTGGAAACCACTGAGCTGCCGTTGAAGACCGTGGCCTACAAAAGTGGTTTCGGCAGTGTGCGCCATATGCGTTTTCTGTTTGCGGAAAAGCTCGGCCTGACCCCGGCGCAATACCGCGAACAGTTCAGCTAGAGCGGTTGTGTCCGTCCGGTGCATCCGGATGTCCGTGTTGCGCCCTGTACGGAGGTTGTACCGTCACCTGCGCCTGCCAAGATAAACGGTAACGCTTGGAAGGGAGAAGCGCTGAGCGCCGAGGGCATGCTGCCCGCGCGCGTTGGCGCTGGAAAACGGCATGAACAGCCACAAAGATTTACCCGCTGCATCGGTGTTGTATTTCGGGCCATACGCCTTTCATCTGCGCCAACGGCTGATCCTCGACGGGGATCGACCATTGCGCATGGGCGGCCGCGCCCTCGATATTTTGCAGGTGCTGGTCGAACACGCCGGTCGCGTCGTCCGCAAGGAGCTGTTGATCGCCCGCGTGTGGCCGGACAGTGTGGTCGAAGAGATCAACCTGCGGGTGCACATCGCCGCGTTGCGCCGAGCGCTGGGTGATGGCGAGAAGGGCCAGCGTTATATCGTCAACGTGCCGCAATGTGGTTACAGCTTTATCGCGCCGGTGCACGGCGACAGCGTCGCGCAGGTCGTGTTCGACACCATGCAGACGCCGCAACAGAATCTGCCCGCCCGCTTGACTCCGGTCATCGGCCGCGATGCGCTGGTGGGCCGTCTGGTCCGGCAAATGCCCCTGTGCCGCTTGATGACACTGACCGGCCCGGCCGGCATCGGCAAATCCACGGTGGCGCTGCGGGTGGCCGAATTGTTGTTGCAGCATTACCGCGACGGCGTCTGGTACATCGACCTGTCCATGCTCGGTGATGCGCCGTCACTGCTTGAACATCTGTTGCGCACCCTCGACCTTTCGTTCGATGCGTTAGCGTCGCGTCATGCCTTACTGCTGCTGGATAACAGCGAGCGGTGTCGTGACTCATGCCGGGCATTGGTGGAGCGACTGCAACTGGCGGCGCCGCGGCTGGCGCTGCTGGTCACCAGTCGCGAACCGTTGCAGGCCAATCTGGAAACCCTGCAACCGATTGCGCCATTGACCTTTCCCAAGGCCTCGACACCGGCCAGCGTCGAGGAACTCATGGGCTATTCGGCGGTGCAATTGCTGGTCAGTCGCGCGCGTGCCCGGCAGCACGATTTCAGCTTGCGCGAGCAGGATCTGCAAACCGTGTGCAGTCTCTGTCGTCGTCTCGACGGTTTGCCATTGGCCATTGAACTGGCGGCCGCGCAGATCGATGCGCTGGCGTTGGTAGGGCTGCAAGCGCAACTGGACAACGCCCTGCACCTGCTCAGGCATGGCCGCCGCACCGCGAAGCCACGGCATCAATCCATGAGCGCAGCGTTGGACTGGAGCTATCAGGATCTGCGGCCCTGCGAACGCCGGGTGTTGCAGCGCCTGTCGGTATTCAAGATGGCCTTCACCGAAGAGGCTGCGTTGCGGGTCATCGACGGTGGGCATCTGCGATCGGTGATTGAACGCCTGGCTGCCAAGTCATGGCTGACGGTGGAGCGGGGTGCAGATGCGGTGCGTTACCGAATGCTCAATCTTCTTCGCTGTTACGTCCGTGAACAGACCGAAGCCAGCGTTGAACCGAGTGCTATCGCGTACCATCGTGCGCTGTACCGCAGGCCAAATCGATCAGCTGCAGGTGTGCAACTGTTCATGCAACGCATCGAGCAATAAGCTTACCTTGCGCAGGTCCGGCGTGGCATAGCCTTCGGTGAAGCGTTGATGGATCGGGGTCAGCAGCTCCAGTGCTTCGCGGTGGCGTGATTGGCGCTGCCACAGTTGGGCCAATGTTGTGGCGCTGCGCAGTTCCCAGGCCAGCGCGCCCTGGGCACGGGCGATGGCGAGGGCGTTTTGCAGGAGGTGTTCTACCTGCTCGCCAAGGCGTCCCTGCGGACAATCCGCCTCGTCCGCCAATAACCGCTCAGCCTCGGCCCGCAACACTTCCGCCGTGCTCCAGCCTGCTGCACCACTGTGCGCCCGCTCCAGCAGCGCTTCATCGATATGGCGGGCATCGAGTGTGACCATCAGCTCCTTGATCAGCCCGTTATCCGCCGGCGCCTCGGGTTGGGCCAGGCGTTCATCGATCACCTGCGCATAG
Organism: Pseudomonas sp. Y5-11; assembly: GCF_022368695.1. Classification (NCBI taxonomy): domain Bacteria; kingdom Pseudomonadati; phylum Pseudomonadota; class Gammaproteobacteria; order Pseudomonadales; family Pseudomonadaceae; genus Pseudomonas; species Pseudomonas sp. Y5-11. Next base: position 4,698,403 of record NZ_CP058974.1, on the reverse strand, counting down.
TGCCGTCCCCAGCGATAGAACAGCAGCACCGAGTGCTTCTGCGCCTGCTCCAGCAACAGTTGCAACAATTCGCGCGCAGTCCTGGCGTCGCCGTTGTAATGCGCAATCAGGCAGCTGGCCAATGCCAGGGTGTAGCAGATCGACGTTCCGTGGTTGATCTGCACGGCGATATCCAGCGCCTGTCGGGCGGTGCGCCACGCCTGTTCGGGAAACCCCTGCAGCCACAGCACCCGGGCGAGAATGGTCAACGAAGCCACGCTCTGGTCGTACTGCACGCCAAAGCCGTGGGTGAAGCGGTTGCGACAACCACTGTGGGCCATACGCTGAATCACTTGCTCAGCGTTGATCCGCGCGCGCGGCTGGTCGCCGGCAAAGTGCAGCGCAAGGACACGCAAGCGGTGAATGCTCAATGACAGCAGCGGGTCGTCGTGGCCACCGAGGCGGTCGAATTGTTCGCTTTGCTGCAATGCCGCCTGGTAATGCCCACAGCTGAGATTGACCGCCAGGTGGCCGGAGATGGCGCGCAATTGCGCGGCGACGTCGTTGTGCTGCTGCGCCAGCGCGTTAGCCTGAGTGAACGCTTCAATGGTTTCCGGCGAACCGCCGCAGGTGTGATAACAAGCGCTGCCGAGTGCCAGTTGCAAGGCTGTCTGCAGGCGCGGGCAGGGTTGTGCCGCGCTTTTGAGCAAGGACAACGCCTGACGGACATGCGCGCCATATTCCTTGAGCAATGACAGCTCCTGCCACAACGCGGCCGACGTCGCGGTCAAACGGATGCCGAGAGGGCGCGAGCCGTTGCCGTGCAAACTCCAGTCGAGTGCAGCGCGCAGGTCTTCCAGGCCTCGGGCATAGCGCTCGATCCATTGTGTGGTCGGAGTGTGTTCCCATTCGGTCTGCGCTTGCTCCATCAACGTCAGATAGCGTTCGGCGTGGCGTTCGCGCAGGGTTTCGCGTTCGCCGCTGAGTTCGAGTTTTTCCAGGGCGTAATGGCGGGTGGTGTCGAGCAGGCGATAAAACACTTCTTCATCACCGACTTCCACGTTCAGCAGCGATTTACCCACCAGTTGCGTGACCGATGCGAGCACCTGCGTGGGATCGATGTGTTGACCGACGATCACCGCCGCAGCCGAGGCCAGGCTGAAGCTGCCGCGAAACACCCCGAGGCGCCGCAGGCAAGTCTGCTCGCAAGGGGTGAGCAGATTGAAACTCCAGTCCAGCGTGGCGTGCAGCGTTTGATGCCGCGCATGGCGCTGGTGGTTGCCCGCCGCCAGTGGGTGCAAGTGATCCTGCCATTGCTCCAGCAAGCCGCTCAGGCCCAGGCTTTCGACCTGCGCTGCTGCCAGTTCCAGAGCCAGCGGAATACCGTCCAGACGTCGGCAGATTTCCATCGCCAAGGGTAACTCGGCGTCGCTCAGTTCAAAGCGTTCATGGGCGCCCATCGTTCGTTCGACGAACAGTTGCAAGGCCGCGAAAGTCATCGCTTGCTCGCGATCGAGACGGCTCGTCGCAGGCGGGCAATCGAGGGATTCCAGACGCTGCACGAACTCGCCCTCAGCGCGCAGACTTTCGCGGCTGGTGGCCAGAATGTGTACGTGCGGTGCGCCGCGCAGAAGGCTCTCGGCGAGCAGCGCCACGGCATCGATGAGGTGCTCGCAGTTATCGATCACCAGCAGCATCTGCCGTTCGCGCAAATCGTTGATCACACTCGCCAGCGGCGCGCCGTCGTGTACCGCCAGATCAAGCAGGGTCGCCAGTTGCGAGGCGATCAGCGCCGGGTCGGTGAGCGGCGCCAGATCCAGCAGGCGGATGCCATCGCGATAGCGTCCGAGCAACTGCTCGGCGACGCGCAGGGCAACGGTGGTCTTGCCGATGCCGCCGGGGCCGATGAGGGTGATGCAGCGCTGTCGCGGCAGTTGCTGCATCAAGCTGTCCACCAATGACTGGCGGCCGATCATCCGGGTACGGCGCAGCGGCAGGTTGTGGCGCCCGGGCGCCGCCTCCAGTAGCCGTTGTCCGTTGGCGTGCACCGTCAGTGGGGCAACGAAACTGTAGCCGCGCTGGGCCACGGTCACGATATAGCGCTGACCGGCCTGACCGTCGCCCAGCGCCTTGCGCAGGGCGGCCATGTGCACCCGCAGATTGATGTCTTCGACGACGGTGTCCGGCCATACGCCGGCGAGCAGTTGCTGCTTGCTCACCACTTCTCCGGCATGCGCCAGCAGCATCAGCAGAATATCCATGGCGCGCCGCCCCAGCCGCAACGGCTGGTCACCTTCCATGACCAATCGTTGTCCGGTGTAAATCCGATAGGGGCCGAAGCCGATGGCCTGATTCGGGGAAAGACTCAACAGCGCACTCCTGCGGTGATGCGGCGATCCTGGCAGATGGACGCTGCGTGAAGACGCAGATCGTCGGCTACAAGGTATCGCAGCATATTCCTCAGGTTTGGCCATCAGTGCAACGCCGGGCTCTTGCGCAACGCTCAAAAGCTCAGATGCCGTGTCCGGGGGTCGTTGCCATCACGCATGACCTGACAGCGCCAGGCAAACGGATTGATCCCTTCGCTGCGGGTGAACATGTGGCAGAAATGTGCCTGATCACAGAAACCGCATTCCAGGCTGATCTGCGTCAGGCTCAGGCCGGTGTGGCGGATCAGCAGCTTGGCGCGGGCAATGCGCTGCTCGCGGATCCAGTCCTGCGGCGCCAGACCGGTGCTGGCCTTGAACGCCCGGGAGAAATGGCTGCGCGACAATGAGCAGGCGCGTGCCAACTCGGCCACTTCCAGGCTTTCTCCGAGGCGTTCGAGGATCAGTTGTTTGACCTGCCGCTCCCGTTGCGGGCTGAGGCCGCCGATAAGCGGCCGGGGCGTTTCGCTGGCAGGGGCGAGGGCGACGGATTGCTGTAGAGGAGCCATGGCCGGTGTCCGTGTCGTGGAGGTGAAAAACAACGCTGCGCAGAGGCCTTCATTGTTAAGAAGGGACATGCCGGCTGACGAGTTAATCGTTGTTAATTCGCAGGCCTGACACAGATGCAAACCACCGTTGATCGGGTAAAGTGCTCAGCACTTGCGAACGGTCTTAGAAGGAATTGCAGCCCATGAACCGTAACGATCTGCGCCGTGTCGACATGAACCTGCTGGTGATTTTCGAAGCGCTGATGTTCGAAAAGAACCTGACCCGCGTCGCCGAAAAACTGTTCATGGGCCAGCCGGCGGTCAGTGCCGCGCTGGGGCGTTTGCGTGACCTGTTCGATGATCCGCTGCTGTTGCGCAACGGCCGCAGCATGGAGCCGACGGCGCGAGCGCTGGCGATTCTGCAGGAGCTGCAACCGGCGATGGATGTGATCTCCGGCGCGGTCAGCCGGGCCAAGGAGTTCGACCCGGCGACCAGTTGCGATGTGTTCCGTATCGGCCTCTCGGATGACGCCGAGTTCGGTCTGTTTCCTCCGCTATTGCGCCAGTTGCAGGAAGAGGCGCCGGGGATCGTGGTCGTGGTGCGCCGCGCCAACTACCTGCTGATGCCGGCGTTGCTGGCGTCCGGGGAAATCTCCGTCGGCGTGAGCTACACCACCGATCTGCCGGCCAACGCCAAGCGCAAGAAACTGCGCGACATTCCCTGCAAGGTTCTGCGTGGCGACGACCGCCCGGGGCCGCTCACGCTTGACGAGTACTGCGAGCGGCCTCACGCCATGGTGTCGTTCTCGGGGGACCTGAGCGGCAACATCGACATGGACCTGGCCAAGGTCGGCCGCAGCCGCCGGGTGGTGCTCGGTGTACCTCAGTTCAGCGGCCTGCGCGCGCTGTTGGCGGGCACCGAGATGATCGCTACCGTGCCGGATTACGCCGCGTGTGCGCTGGTGGAAGGTTGTGCGTTGCGAGCTGAAGATCCGCCGTTTCCGATTGATGCGGCGCAACTGTCGATGGCCTGGAGCGGGGTGCATGACAACGACCCGGCAGAGAAATGGCTGCGGTCGCGGATCAGTCAGTTCATGTCGGTGTCGCTGGATGTTCCAGTGGTGTGAGTGACCGCTCGTCTAAAACAGCGTTCACCCTGTTAGTTCTGACAGTGGTGAGTGCTCGCCTTTCCGTGTTTGATGGGTCAATGCCGAAACGGCCAGCCCTCGGGGGAAGTGAAAATGGACGTGCCGATTACCGCGCTTACCCGTGACGATCTGTCGCGACTGGCAATTAAAGAAAGTTCAAATGGTTTCCTGTTGCCAGCGGCCGCCCGGTACAACCTGACGGTAATAATCGACTTCCCTTGGTTGCCAGGAGACTTACTTTCCATCACGTGGGCCGGGACTCCAGGTTCCGGTTCCTATACGTCGCCGCGCATACCGATCGGCGGATTTAAACCCCCTTTCACGACCCACATTAACAATATTCTGGTGGCTTTCAATCTCGGTCGGACTGTCATTGTCAGTTACACGCTTTACCGTGGCACTGAACCTCCTGTGGTATCGCAACCTTTGCCGCTCTTCATACCGCTCATAAACCAACTTGATCTGCCCCTGCCGGTGATCAAAGAGGCAAACGACGAAGGTGGGGGCACTCACTTGGATGTGAGCGATCTGACTGAGGTTACTTTACGTATCCGGTCATGGCTGCTGAGCAGGCGCGAGCAGTTCTTCTGGCTCCTGCTCACAGGCGTGAAAGCCGACGGCAGTGTCTGGGAGGCCTGGTATTGGCAAGCACCGGGAAATATTGTTGGTAATGAATTCAGCCTCGGGTATTACGAACAAAAGATCCCTGCCGCGCCGCTGCAAGGTCTGCAAAATGGAAGCGTGTTGACAATGAGGTTTTGGGCCGGGCTGCAGAACAGTCCGGATCGGTCCGATGCCCAGGCATTTGCACATCGTAACTACATCGTCCTGACGGACCCTGTGAGCGCGCCAAGGATCGAACGGATCACTGATCCGCTCGATCAGGAGATCGCCGAAGATGGCGACACGCTTTTCACCAGCGCCACATTGCACGGTGCCGCGACAGAAGAAGTCAGCGTGTTTGACGGGCAAGCGCCTCTGGGCAGGGCGCCGGCCATAGCGGGCGTATGGAAATTTCCGGTTACTGGATTGACCCAGGGCCCACACATCTTTAAAGGTCAATACGCCGGTGGCGGGGTATCCAATACCCGGACGATCAACGTTCTGGAAAACCGCGAAGTACGGATCAAGGAATCAACCGGCAACACTCATTTGAATCCTTCTGCGTCCATTAATACGCTGACGTTTGTGCTCGATTATCCGAGCCAGCCTGCCGACCTGGTCAGCGTGCGCTGGATCGCGGCGCAAGGCACGCCAGCGGCAGGTTCGTATACATCGCTGCCGGTCGCTGTGGGTGCCACGCCCAGAGAACTAACGGCGCCTGTCTCTCTGGTGGCCTTCAGCATCGGTAAATCCGTTGAAGCTACCGCCTCCTACGTACGCGGCGGTGCACCGGCGGTGCAGTTGCAACCCTTGGCGCTATCCGTGCTGCCGATCCCGAGCAACTTGCTCATATCCCCAGTGATCGACGAGGCCAAAGACACTCTCGAACTGGACAAGAAGGACATCGTGACCGGAGCGAACCTGACTTTCGGCAACTGGATACACATAGCGAGAGGCCAACGACTGGAACTCACCCTGATGGGCTTCACGGCCAATGGCATCGAGAACAATCGAAGTATCTGGACACCCGATCGCAATTCGGTTCATCAGGCCTGGGTCTTGAATCGAGGCTACACGTTCGGACTCCCGCTCGACTATCTGCTGTCGCTCGGGGTCGGGACATTGGTGAGCATCCTGTTCACAGTGAGAACGGATCAAGTGCCAAGCTCGACGGCAGTCACGGTTTTCGAACCGCGTCGTTACACCATCGTGGACTCGCGCTGACCGGAGGAGGGAATAAGGTTTTCGGCTTTGGACGGTTGGGACGCGGAGCATCCCGGCTGCATTCCCATGCAGAACGTGGGAGCGATCGATCAAGAGCAAAGAGAGCACACCCATCCAATTTCCCCCCGATCAATCGTTGCACTATTCCCTGCAATGATTGATCAAGGGTGGATCCATGAACGCTGTACAACGCAATGACCAGGCGCAGAACCTCGGCCTGCTCTTACTGCGGGTGACCGGCGGGTTGTTTCTGCTGTTCGTCCACGGCTTGCCCAAGTTGCTGGACTTCACTGCGCAGCTGCAACAGATCGAAGACCCGTTCCACCTCGGTGCCCACCTCACTTTGATTCTGGCGATCTTCGCCGAAGTCCTCTGTCCGCTACTGATCGTCGCCGGGGTGCTGGCGCGATTGGCCTGCTTGCCTATTCTTTTTGTTCTGCTGGTGGCGCTGCTGGTCGTGCATCCGCAATGGAGTGTGGCCGAAGGACAGTTCGGCTGGTTGCTGTTGATCCTCTTCACCACTGTACTGATCGCCGGGCCTGGACGGCTGGCGCTCAATGCGCGTTTGCCCGGAGTGCTTCGTTATGCCTGATACCCCGTCCCTGAGAAAACCGGGAACCGAAGAAACCGTGACGCTGATCGTCAAGCACCGGGTCAAGGCCGGCTTCGAACAGCCCTATGAAGCCTGGCTGCGCAATATCGTCAGCGTGGCGGGGCGTGAAGAAGGGCACTTGGGTGTGGACGTAATGCGCAGTAAACAGGGTGGCCTCGCGCTGTTCACCTGCGTGCTGCGTTATTGCTCGACCGAGGCGATGCAGCGCTGGCTCGACTCCCCACAGCGTCAGGCGCTGATCGAAGAGGCCGCGCCGATGCTCGCCGACGGCGACCAGACCGAGGTCAATGCGGCCAACGAGTTCTGGTTCACGCCACTGGTCGAAGCTGCCACGCCACCACCACGCTGGAAGCAGGCCGTCGTGACGCTGTTCGTGATCCTGCCGCACACCTTGTTGGTGCCGCTGATCTGGGGGCCGCTGCTGCAACTCAATGCATTCCTGTCCAACTATGTGGTCGCCACGTTCCTGATCACCCTGACCATCGTGCTGTCAGTGGTGTACGTCTGCATGCCGGCCGCCACTCGCTTGTTCGCGCCGTGGCTGGCGGCCACTCAGCCCCATGAGCACCTTGAATCCAAAGCCCATCCGCCGCGCTGAAGGGGCGGATAGGAACTTCGTTTCACTTATCTCGAAGGAACTGCGATGAACGCCGATCTGATTCTGTTCAATGGCCAATTTCATACGGTAGACCGCGAAAAACCCCTCGCCAGTGCTGTGGCGATCAAGGACGGACGCTTTGTCGTCGTCGGCAACGACACCCAGGCCATGGCCCTGCGTGGTTCGGCCACGCAAGTGATCGACCTGCACGGGCGCTGCGTGATCCCCGGCCTCAACGACTCGCACTTGCACCTGATCCGTGGCGGCCTCAACTACAACCTCGAACTGCGCTGGGAAGGCGTGCCGTCGCTGGCTGATGCACTGCGCATGCTCAAGGAGCAGGCCGACCGCACACCGACCCCGCAATGGGTGCGCGTGGTCGGGGGCTGGAACGAATTCCAGTTCGCCGAAAAACGCATGCCGACCCTCGAAGAACTCAACCAGGCCGCACCGGATACCCCAGTGTTCGTCCTGCACCTGTACGACCGCGCGCTGCTCAACCGTGCCGCCCTGCGCGTCGCCGGCTACACCCGCGACACACCGAATCCGCCGGGCGGCGAGATCGTGCGCGATGCCAACGGCAATCCGACCGGGATGCTGGTGGCGCGGCCGAACGCGATGATTCTGTACTCGACGCTGGCCAAGGGGCCGAAGTTGCCGCTGGACTATCAGGTCAACTCGACCCGGCAGTTCATGCGCGAACTCAATCGCCTCGGCCTGACCAGCGCGATCGATGCCGGCGGTGGTTTCCAGAACTATCCCGACGACTATCAGGTGATCGAGCAACTGGCCAAGGATGATCAGTTGACCGTGCGCATCGCCTACAACCTGTTCACCCAGAAGCCGAAAGAAGAGCTGACCGATTTCCAGAACTGGACCGGCAGCGTCAAGTTGCACCAGGGCGACGATTACCTGCGGCACAACGGCGCCGGGGAAATGCTGGTGTTCTCGGCAGCCGACTTCGAAGACTTCCTCGAACCGCGCCCGGACCTGCCGCAGACCATGGAACAGGAACTGGAGCCGGTGGTGCGCCACTTGGTCGAGCAGCGCTGGCCCTTCCGTTTGCACGCCACGTACAACGAATCGATCAGCCGCATGCTCGACGTGTTCGAGAAGGTCAACCGCGACATTCCGTTCAACGGTCTGCCGTGGTTCTTCGACCATGCCGAAACCATCACCCCGCAGAACATTGAGCGGGTGAGGGCGCTGGGCGGCGGCATCGCGATTCAGGATCGCATGGCGTTCCAGGGCGAATACTTCGTCGACCGCTACGGCGCGAAAGCCGCCGAAGCCACGCCGCCGATCAAGCGCATGCTTGCCGAAGGCGTGCCGGTCGGCGCCGGCACCGATGCCACGCGGGTTTCCAGCTACAACCCGTGGACGTCGCTTTACTGGATGGTCAGCGGCCGTACCGTCGGCGGTCTGGCGTTGTACGAAGAAGGTTTGCCGCGCACCACCGCGCTGGAACTGTTCACCCACGGCAGCGCCTGGTTCTCGTCCGAGCAGGGCAAGAAGGGCCAGATCAAGGTCGGGCAACTGGCGGATCTGGCGGCACTGAGCGCGGACTTCTTCCACGTCGAAGAAGAAGCGATCAAGTGGATCGAGTCGGTGCTGACCGTGGTCGGCGGCAAGATCGTTTATGCCGCTGGCGATTTCGAAGACCTCGGCCCTCGCTCGATCCCCGTGCTGCCGGACTGGTCGCCGGTGGTCAAGGTGCCGGGCCACTGGCGCCCGAATTCGCCTTTGCAGGCGCAAGTGCACCAGTGCGTCGGTGCCTGCGCGGTGCACGCGCACAGCCATGAAAAAGCCCGACTGTCGAACGCTCCGGTCAGTGACTTCGCCGGTTTCTGGGGCGCGTTCGGCTGTTCCTGTTTCGCGTTCTGATGACTACAAAAAAGCGCCGGCCACCCGGTCGGCGCCTCATGCAACAACCATCCACCGAGGAGTTTCCCATGAGCGTTCCCTACAAGCGTCTGAACAAAGATGATGCGGTCGTGCTGCTGGTCGACCACCAGACCGGTCTGATCTCGCTGGTACAGGATTTCTCGCCAAACGAATTCAAAAACAACGTGCTGGCACTGGGCGACATCGCCAAGTTCTTCAAGCTGCCAACCATCCTCACCACCAGTTTCGACGCCGGCCCGAACGGCCCGATCGTGCCTGAGCTGCGCGAGCAGTTTCCGGATGCACCGTTCATTCAACGTCCTGGCCAGATCAACGCCTGGGACAACGAAGACTTCGTCAAGGCGATCAAAGCCACCGGCCGCAAGCAACTGATCATCGCCGGTGTGGTGACCGACGTCTGCGTGGCGTTCCCGACCCTGTCGGCCATCGCCGAAGGTTTTGAAGTGTTCGTGGTGACCGATTCTTCCGGCACCTTCAACACCACCGTGCAACAAGCGGCGTGGGCGCGCATGTCGGCGGCCGGTGCACATCTGCTGAACTGGTTTGCCGTGGCCTGCGAGCTGCAGGGCGACTGGCGCAACGACATGGAAGGCCTGGCGCACCTGCTGTCCGAACGCCTGCCGAACTACCGCAACCTGATCAACAGCTACACCAAGTTCACTGCCAAGTGATTGCTTGATCTGAAAGTGCCCGCTTGATTGCGGGCATTTTCATGTGCAGTAAAAAGTGGCGTAATCCACCACCTCCTGTGGCGAGGGAGCTTGCTCCCGCTGGGCTGCGCAGCAGTCCCCGAAATCTGTGAGCGCTGCGCACTCAAGCGGGAGCAAGCTCCCTCGCCACAAGGTATGGCGTCCACCTGTTTGTCAGGGCTAGCGCTTTTGCAACCAGCCGAGAAACCCACCCTTGCGCACCGCCACCGGTTTGGCCATCAACGCCAGCCGGCTGTTCTGCTGTCGCACGGCCTGCAATTTGTTCAACGCCTGGCCGACTTCGCTGCGCCGCTCCATGCATTGGCGGGTCAGCGCTTTGTCGAGGCGATAGATGATGCTCGACGTCAGCGCGGTGAACGTGGCTTGCGACGGGGTATCGGCGAGGATGCTCTGTTCGCCCATGACCTCGCTCGGCCCCATGCGTCCGGCCTCGGTCTGGCCGTTGCCGTCGGGCACGGTTGCACTGACCACGCCGGTGGCGATGACAAAAAGACTGTCAGGCACTTCATCCAGACCCAGCACCACCTGACCGGCCGCGTACTGCTGCGCGACCATCGATTCGGCGAGGCGATCACGTTCCTCATGGCTCAGCGAGCGGAAAACTTTCACTTCATCGAGCAAGGCCCTGGCGCGGGTCGAGGGCTCGATCACGCCATCGGGATGGCGGGAAATACCTGCGGCTTCGAGATGCCGATGGGCGAGGTCGAACAGTTGATTGCGCACTTCGCCTTTCTTGCTCAGTTCACTGATGAAGCCGCTGGCGACGTACTCCGACATCTCCTCGCCGGCCTCTTTCAACACGGCTTTGGGCGGCGGATTGAGCAGCAGACTGCTGCTGCCTTGCAGCGTGCGGTCGAGGGCGTCGAGCACCCGACGCGGGCGAATGTGGTTCGGCACCTTGATGCTGATGGACACGCCATGCAGGTTGTTCGGGCGACTGAGGTTGACGATCTTGGCCTTGGCCGCCACCGAGTTCGGCACCACGGCCAGAGTGCCGGTGCTGGACAGCAGATGCGTGGCACGCCAGTTGATGTCGAGCACCTTGCCTTCAACGCCGTCGATGACCACCAGATCATCCACCTGATACGGCTTGGTGGTGTTGAGCACGATCCCCGAGAACACGTCGCTCAAGGTGCTTTGCAACGCCAGACCGACGACGATCGCCACCACCCCGGACGTCGCCAGCAAGCCTTTGACCGGCAGCTCCAGCACATAGCCGGCGGCCGCGACGATCGCCGCCAGAAACACCAGCGCGCCAATCACGTCCTGCAACAGCCGACCGCTGTGGCCGATGCGTCGCATCAGAATCAGGCCGATCACTTCGGTCAGCACCCGCGCGGCGTACAGCCACCAGAGAATGCCCAGCGCCGTCGCCCCGAGCTGCGTCACCGGGTCATCGGCAAACAGTGGAGCCTGCAACGGGCTGACGCCGGCGTTGATGGCCAGCGCGCTGAATGCCAGAAACAGCACCAGCCGCACACCGACCCGCGGTGCGCGGTGCTTGAACGGGGCGAGGTGCCAGAGCAGCGCGTCGAGCAGCAACAGCGCGGCGCTCCAGGACAGCAGGTGGGTGAGGAGGATGGACATGGCGATCTCCGGAACTGCATGAACGTCGGTGTTGAAGAGGCTTTTGTGGTGAGGGGATTCATCCCCGATGGACTGCGCAGCAGTCCCCTGCCTTTTTGGTTAGCAGTGGGGTCGCTTCGCAACCCATCGGGGATGAATCCCCTCACCACAAGGGTTCTTGCAATCAAAAAACTCGCCACACTGTTGGGTGTGGCGAGGGAGGGGGCCTCAGTTCAGATGCGTCTTCAGCTCAGCCGCGGCCTGGCGCACGGCCGCTTTCACTTCGGGAATCTGACTCAGCGGATTGAGCAAGCCAAAGTCATGAATCATCCCGTTGTAGCGCACCGAGGTCACCGGCACACCGGCCGCATCCAGATGCCGTGCGTAGCCTTCGCCTTCGTCACGCAGCACGTCGAATTCGGCGGTCTGTACCAGCGCGGCGGGCAGGCCCTTGAGCTGTTCGGCGCTGGCGTTGAGCGGCGAGGCGTGGATCTGCGCGCGTTCGGCCGGGTTGGTGGTGTAGTTGTCCCAGAACCACTGCATCATGCCCTTGGTCAGGAAGTGGCCCTCGGCAAATTGCTGGTACGAGCCGTTATCGAACCCGGCGTTGGTCACCGGCCACATCAGCAACTGGAAGCGCAGGGCCGGGGTTTTCTGTTCCTTGGCCATCAACGCCACGACCGCCGCCATGTTGCCGCCGACGCTGTTGCCGGCCACCGCCAGACGCTTGCCGTCGACACCAATCTCCTTGCCGTGCTCGGCCACCCATTTGGTCGCGGCGTAAGCCTGATTGATCGCAGTCGGGTACTGCGCTTCCGGCGACGGCGTGTAATCGACGTACACCGCGACCGCTCCAGAGCCGACCACCAGATCGCGAATCAGGCGTTGGTGAGTCGGGTAATCGCCCAATACCCAACCACCACCGTGGAAGAACATGAACACCGGCAATTCGCCTTTGACCTTGGCCGGCCGCACCACTTTCAGGTTGATGGTCTGGCCATCGACCTTGATCGCCTTGTCGCTGACTTCAACCCCGGACAGGTCAACCTTTACCGACGCCTGGGCACCGGTCAGCACCGCACGGGCATCCTTCGGGCTCAGCTGTTCCAGCGGTTTGCCACCGCCGGCGGCGAGGGCTTCGAGGAAGGCCTGGGTGTTGTGTTCGACACCCGGGCTGCCGGCGGCGAATGCGTTGCCGATGGAGAGGGCGAGGAGGGAGGCGGTCAGGGTTTTTTTGATGTTCATGCTCAATTCCATTTTTGATTGGTCGTGTTCTCTGTAGGAGCTGCCGAAGGCTGCGATCTTTTGATCTTTAAAAGATCGCAGCCTTCGGCAGCTCCTACAGGTTTGGGGTTGGTTTCAACACCGTGAACACAGATTAATGAGCTGTCGAAATGTGAAAAAGCGGCTATAAAGCGTTTAACTGTCCACCAGAGAGTGACAATGAACCCGTTCGAAGACATGCGTATTTTTTGCCAGGTCATGGACTCCGGCAGCTTCACCGCTGCAGCCGATCAGTTGGGTCTGTCCAAGCAGTTCGTCAGCCGCCGCTTGATGCAGCTCGAAGAGCGCCTCGGTGTGCGCTTGTTGAACCGTTCCACCCGACGCCTCGACGTCACGCCACTGGGTCAGAGCTACTACGAGTCGGCGCTGCGCCTGCTGGGCGAAGTGGAGCAGGTCGAACAGGGCATCGCCGGGCAGACCGCCGAGCCGCGCGGGACGATTCGCGTCAGTGCGCCGCTGTCGTTTGCCGTGGCGCATCTGGGTTGTCTGTTGCCGCTGTTTTTGCAGCGCTATCGCGATGTCACCGTGGAAGTGGATTTGAGTGATCGCCCGGTGGACCTGCTCGGCGAAGGTTATGACCTGGCGTTGCGCATCGGTGTGCTGGAAGACTCGACGCTGATCGCCCGGCGTATCGCCGCCATCGAACGGGTGTACTGCGCCAGCCCCGCGTATCTGGCCGAACGTGGCACACCGCTCAACCCCGAAGACCTGCACAGCCACGACTGCCTGCCGTACGGCCATGGTCGATCGGTGCAATGGCGCTTCAACGCGGGGCAGGGCAAGCCGCTGCTGGTCAACGTCACCGGGCGCATGCGGGTGAACAACGGCGAGCTGCTGAGGGATGCAGCGGTGCAGGGAATGGGGATTACCTATCTGCCGACGTTCATCGTCGGCGCGGCGCTGAAGGACGGGCGACTGGTGCCGGTACTCGACGACTACAGGCCCGAACCGCTGACCCTGTCGGCGGTGTATCCGCAACATCGCCAGGCGTCGCGACCGGTGCAGGCGTTGGTCGAGTTTTTGCGCGAGCGCCTGAATCAGATGTAAGCGTTCCGAACTACAGGAGTGAGCCTGCTCGCAATAGCGGTGTTTCAGTCGATGATGATTTGGCTGAACCGCCACAATCGCTGGCAAGCCAGCTCCCACAGTGGAACGGCGGTGCGGCTTACAAAGTCGCAACAACCGTATTGATTGGGCTGTTCTAGACTCGGGGCCGCTCAATCACGAGCATCGTCCGGAGTGCGCCATGGAAGTGCCCAACAATAAAACCGCCATCGACAGCAATCGACAGGCGTGGAACGATTCCGCTCGCCATCATCGTGAATCGGCGGAATGGCGAGCGCTGTTGAACGACGTTTCGCAGGCAGATTTTTCCTGCCTCGACGATACCTTGCGCGGTCTGCTGGAACAGGTCGGCGTGGACGGTAAAGAGTTGATTCAACTCGGTTGCAACAACGGTCGCGAAAGCCTGTCGCTGTTTGCTCTCGGTGCACGCAGTGTGGTCGGCGTCGATCAATCGGAGGCGTTTCTCGAACAGGCTCGCGAATTGAACCAGCGCTCGCCGTACAACGCTGAATTCATCGAAAGCGATATCCATCACCTGCCGGCTGCGCTGCACAGCCGCTTCGACGTGGCGCTGATCACCATCGGCGTGCTGAACTGGATGCCCGACATCGGCGAGTTCTTTCGCCACGTGGCGTTAACCCTGAAACCGGGCGGCAAACTGGTGATCTATGAAACCCATCCGTTTCTGGAAATGGTCGACCCCGACGCCGAAGACCCGCACCGCCTCGCCAGCTCCTACTTCCGCGCCGAGCCATTCGTGCAGGAAGAACCGATTGTCTACGTCGGCAAGGTCGAGCAGCAGGCGGCCAAGTCCTACTGGTTCGTGCACACCCTCGGCGCGATCTTCAGCGGCGCCATCGCGGCCGGCCTGAACATCGCACACTTCAGGGAATATGCGCATTCGAATCGGGAGGAGGTGTATGACCAGTACCTGAATCGGCCAGCGCAGATGCCGCTGTGCTTCACCTTGGTCGCCAGCAAGGCCTGAAGCTTTCCATCGCTCCAACCGGCCTCATCGCTGGCAAGCCAGACTCCCACAGGTCTTCGGGTCTACACAACATCCTGTGGGAGCTGGCTTGCCAGCGATGGCGGCAGTCAAACCACCGTAAATTCTTCAGGAAACAGACTGATTGATTGCATGCCCCGGTTGAGCACAAAGATCAATGCCAAGGGCATGAATGACTTTTAGCACCGTCTCAAATCGAGGTTTTGCTCCGGGCGCAAAGGCCTTGTACAGACTTTCCCGACCCATGCCAGAGTCCTTGGCGATTTGAGTCATTCCGCGTGCTTTGACTACATAGCCGATTGCTCGGAGGAACTCTTCATTATCGCCGTCTGCAAGTACTTGTGAGAGGTACTCGCTTATGGCTTCGTCGCTATCCAGCAGTGCCACCATGTCGAACGTTGTCAAAGTCTGGCTCATGATTAAACCTCCTTTGCCATTTTTTTTGCGCGTTGTATGTCTGCACTTGAGTGGATTTATCACCTCCTGCCAGCAGTACGATGATTGCACCGTTACGCTTTGTGAAATAGACCCGATAACCAGCGCCAACATCCACTCGCAGTTCCGATACGCCATCGCCAACGGATTTGGCGTCACCCAAATTGCCCGTCGCAGCACGATCAATGACGGGTAATTGCAATTCTGGCTCGCAGGTCTCGAACAGAGGCATGCCAAGCCCTGAAAACCGCTGTTTGCTGGATAAGATAAGTCATTGCTCGACTGTATCCAATTGGATACGGTCAATCTATCGGTTGGATCTCTAAGCGACGCCGGATGCGCCAATAGAGGTCGTAGGCAGTGATCCCATTATTTGTAGGAACGAAAGCCTCTGTAGGAGCGAGCCTGCTCGCGATGGCGGCCAAATGGCCGCCATGTCTTACGACCGAATCACGCCTGCGCCGCCGCACTCACCACCGGCCGCCCAGGTTTGCGCAGGGGGTCCAGGCGTGAGCCTTGATAGCGGCTTTCGCGGTAGAAGCGCCAGCGGCCGAACAGGCCGTAGACGTGGGTGACGCGGCCCTGTTCGTGGTAGCCCATGCGGATGTGCAGCTTCAGCGCCGGGATGTTGTGGGTTTCGCAGACGTCGACGACTTTGTCGCAGCCTTGAGCCGCCATGGCTTCCCAGAGGGCGACTTGTACGTCCACCGACAGGCTGGTGCCGAAATACGGCCGAGCCATTTCGCCGCCGAATTCGAAGAACTCGCCAGGTTTCACCGGGAACCAGCAGCCGTAATAGTGGCGGTCGTGGTAGTCGCGAATGCTGCCCCAGATGAAGGCCACCGCGTGGCCGTCGGCATCGAGGTACATGTGTCCGGTGTGACCCTCGGCGGCGAGTTCGGCCATGGTGTCGACGCGATCGCCGAAGTGTTTGGCGAACGCCCCGGTGTTCAGCGGGGTGATATCGACTTTGCGCAGGCCTTCGTAGGGGCGCAGCTTGTGCGGCGGCACCGGGGAGACCAGATCGCGCTCCATCCACAGCAACTCCCAGTGGAAGAACACGTAGCGTTTCCACAGGGTGGCGAAGAGACGGCCGAGGCCTTTTTGACGGATGCGTTCGCGCAGCTTTTCGATAACACTCATGTTGCCCTCCGTGGCCGAGGCCCGGTGTGGTGGATGTTGCTGTTGTGAGGATGAATCAATCGAGTGCCGCGGCACCCCGTAAAAAATCTTTGTTCAAATCGGCATAGGACACCCGCGGCACCCCCGTCAGCCGCTGCTCCAGCACGCGGTTCAGGGATTCTCCGGGGTTGAGATAGGCATCGCCGAAATCGCTGTCGAGCTGATTGGGGTGGGCGACGATTTCCAGCACGCCGTCGCTCGGTGCGGGGGCGTTGCGCAGGTCCACTGGCGTGCATACGTAGTCCGCCGTCGCGCCGGCCAGGCTCTGCAAGCGCCAATTGAGCAAACCTTTGAACACGCGTTTCGGCAGACTGAGGTTCTGCCCCAGATTGCGCGCCAAACGAATCGGCACGCCTTGCTGAGCGGCAAACCGCGCGACGATTTCACCAATCGGCCAGATGTTGTGCACGTGTTGGTGCGAATCGATGTGGCTTGGCCGTACGCCATGCTCGACACAACGCTGCCACTGCGCCTGCAACTCTTCTCGTACTGCGTCGCGATCTTCGCGACTCAGCCACAGGCTATGGCGTGGCAGGCTCAGATCGAACACGCCGTGGCCATCGCAAAAGGTTCGGCTGCGCAGAATCGAAGCACTCAGCGGCCGGCCGTAAGTCAGATTGAAGTGCAATCCGACCCGACCTTGCAGCGATGCATGCCTGGCCATCGCACAGGCCGCCTCAAACGCCGGCATGTTGGCCATGGCCGTGGCCGAGCTGATGACCCCAGCCTGAAACGCGGCGAAGATCGTCGCGTTTTCGTTCGGGCTCAAACCGAAATCGTCAGCGTTGACTATGACTTGGCGAGGCATGATCGCCCTCCGTGGTGATGACGACAGGTGTCGGTGCCGGTCTGGCCGCACGTCGCACGCGCCATTGCTGCACCGTTGGTTTCAAGCGATGCCAGAGGCGCAACCCCAGCCCCAGCAATATCCCGCTGGGGCGCCAGGAATAGAAACTCCAGCGCCAGTGTTCCAGTTGCCCGGTCATGCGCTCGTGTAACTGGTGGCTGGAGTTTTCCAGGCTGACCCGCGAGGCATCGATCCAGCGCCAGTGCTCATCCAGCCCCCAGCGAATCCATTCCTCCAGCAACACCCGGCCGCTGCCCAGATCGGCGTATTGCGGCAGGAACGCGAGGTTGTAATCGTAGAGTCGGCCCTGTTCGAACAGGCCGAGCCGATAGCTGATGCAACGTCCGTCCAGTTCCAGCATCACCACGCGCACCCGATCCGAAGCGGCGAGGGCGGTGAAGGCGGTTTCCATGCAGCGGCGGCTGCGTTCGCTGGCAAAGATCCCGACGCCTTCGTCGCCTTTCCAGCTGACCGCTTCGACTTCGCTGATGGCCTGCAACAATGGGCCCATGCTGGTCGCGTCGGGAATGATCCGCCGCACCTCGGCGCCGCACGCGGCAATCCGTTTGCGTGCCCGGCGCAGCTTGTAGCGCGGGTCGCCCGAGACTTCCTGGCGGTCAGCCTCGCTGATCAGGTGCACCGGCACCCGGCAACTCAAGCGACGTTCGCCGGTGGAGCTGTGGGCCATCCATTCGGTGAGCACGCTTTCGTCGCCGACCGGCTCGGAGATTTCGTTAAATTGCAAAAGGGCTTGGGGCACTCGCTGGCGAATCAGCCGCAGGACCTGGCGCATGTCTTCGGCGCCCAGCAGTGATAGCAACGCCAGGCGATCGGTCAGCGGATAACCCAGGTGATGCACTACCCGAAATGGCAATCCGAAAAACCTTTCACGGCTCGCCACCAGTGGCAGGCACAGGCGCAATTCGTCTGCTTCCCAACCCAGCAATACATGCAGCCGCTCATGCGCGTCGAGCGCCTGCTCTGCCGCACACAGCCAGTCGAGGCTGTTGAACGGCGTGTGATCCGTCACCCGCAGGCGCAGCGCTTCATAGGCCGCCGCCGGAAAGTCGGGTGCGCACAACGAAGTGCGCCATTCGAATCGCGCCATAGACTCAGGCCGCCGTTGCTGTGACAGGTGGACGGGACGGTTTGCGCAGCGCATCCAGCCGCGAGCCGCTGTAGCGGGTTTCGCGGTAGAAGCGCCAGCGACCGAACAGGGTGTAGACGTTCATGATCCGGCCTTGCTCGGTGTACCCCATGCGCAAATGCAGTTTCAGCGCCGGGATGTTGTGGAATTCGCAGACGTCCACCACCTTGTCGCAGCCTTGGGCCGCCATGGCTTTCCACAGTTGCAGTTGCAGGTCTACCGACAGTTCGCTGCCCCAGTAGGCGCGGGTCAGTTCGCCGCCGAACTCGAAGAATTCTCCGGGTTTCACCGGGAACAGGCAGCCGTAGTAATGCCGGTCGAAGTAGTCCCGTGCGCTGCCCCAGATGAACGCCACGGCATCGCCCTGATCGTCCAGGTGCATGTGCCCGGTGTGCCCTTCGTTGGCCAGCTCGGCCATGGTCCCGACGCGGTCGCCGAAGTAGCGGGCAAAGGCGCTGGCGTTGTCGGCGGTGATTTTTACTACCCGCAGCGGCGGGTACGGTTTGAGGCTGTGCGGTGGCACCGGACTGACCAGATCGCGCTCCATCCACAGCAGTTCCTGATGGAAAAACACGTAGTGCTTCCACGCCTTGGCGAGAGTGGCGCGCAGGCCTTTTTGTTTGATGTGCTGGCTGAGTTTGCTGACGGTACCCATGTTCTGTACTCCGGCGATATCGCAGGGCGAACGACTGTGGCGAGGGAGCTTGCTCCCGCTCGGCTGCGCAGCAGTCGCCAATGGGGTCGCAAGTATTGGGGCTGCTTCGCAGCCCGGCGGGAGCAAGCTCCCTCGCCACAATTTTGTTTTCGCCATGCATTGTCTGAAATTCGGGTTCATGACGCGCTCCAGCTCAGGGCGAACAGGGTTTCCCCTGGCAAGTCGAAGCTGACGCGTCCGTCGCGGCAGGCGAATGGCGCATCGCGGCTGCGGTTGTCCGTGCCGAAGTAACGCAACGCACCGTTGTTGAGTGGGCACTTGACGCCACTCAGGTCGACCCGCTGCAAACGCGTGCCCTTGTTCACACCGAGCAGGCCACGCTGGTCGTCGCCGGCCATCGCCAGCACATCGACTTCAAAGCCGTCGTTCTCCAGCCACAGCACCTGATGCAGCCAGTGCTGCGCGATGAACTGCTGGGCCAGCCCCACCGGTTTCAGCTCGAAACCCTCAGCGCCCAGGACCCGGATCATGCCTTTGGGGTATTCCGGTTCATCGGCGGCCTGAAACCAGTTGAGCATGCTCAGCAAACCGTCCTGCGAGGCGTTGATCACCACCGACGTCCACCACAGCGCGGCGTAGCGGGTTTCCTGATCGTAGGGGCTGAGGCTGGAGCCGCTGGACAGGTTGGTCTGATCCAGCAGCAAAGCCTTGCGCGGTTGGCCGCGAGCGTCGAGGCCAACCAGTTCGGCAGCGCGGCGCACGCTGTCGCGGTAGACCCGGGTGGCAAGCAGATCGCGGATCATCCATTCGTGCCACGCCAGCGCGTCGATCTGCCCGGCGGATTCACCGAGCAAGCGCCGCGCCCAGTCAATGCCACGCTTGTCTGCCGCGTTATCGGCGAACGGCCCGTTGACCAGCCGCGAACTGGCCGGCATGGCGATGCGCACGCCGGCCCTGGCATTCGCTGGATCGCTGCGTACTTGCCTGGCCATGCTGGCGAAAATCGCCCGGTATTGCTCGAAGCTCGAATAGTTGAGGTTCGGCTCATCGGCAAAACCGATGTAGTGCGTGCCCGTGCCGCCCAAGGCGCGGGTGCCGGCCAGCCACGCGTCGAGCCCGCCATTGCTTTGCACGTCGGCGCGCAGATCGGCCTGACGCTGGCTGCCGGCGAGCAGGGTGATGTCCTGACGGATGCCGAAGCGCTCCTGATAAACCTTGCGGAACGCGTCTTCGAAGTGCGGATTCTTCGCCGTGACATCGACAAAGCTGTAGTAACTGGCGGCGGTCGCTTTCAACGCATCCAGCACCGCATGGCTACTGGCGGGCGGCATCACGTAGGGCAGGGCGATGCCCAGATCCGGGGTGCGTCCGAGGATTTTGTCGTGCAGGGTCAGGTGGATCTGGCCGGTCTCTTCGCGCACAGGTTTGAGTTGCTGCGGCGTCTGCGCAAACCGATTGGCCGTGCCGTCGAGCCAGAACGCCGCTTTGCCGCTGCCTTGCAGGCGCAGACGCCAGACCTGTTCGCGTTCGCTGACCGGCAACGCCAGTTGATCGAACTGCCAGTAGGCGCGATAGGGTTTGAGCGCCAGCGTCAGTGGCTGATCATCGCCCACGCGTTGCGCCTGCAGCGCGTTGACCCCGCCATGAAACTTGCCGGCCAGCACCGCGTGTTCCCCTGGCGCCACCTTGAAATACAACTCGTCGCCGTTCTGTGTCTGCGCGCTGAAATGCACCTTGGCCGGCTCGAACAGCGCCACCGTGTGCTCATCGTGTTCGACCCGATAATTGCGGAAGCTGTAGCCAGGGATTTCCAGGCGATAACTGGCAGCGCCGGGCAGCAACGGCCAGCTCTGGGTGCCGCGGGTTTCGCTGGCCTTGATCAAGCGTTCGCCCTGCAGTTTGCCCTGGCCGTCGAGCAGGTACAGATGCTCTTCGTTGGCGTCGGCCTGCCACGCCGGAGTCCAGCGCACGGTCACGCTGTCCGGGCGGTCGGCTTGCAGATACAGGCTGCCGTCGCGGATTTCGCCCCAGCGCATCGACGCGGCAAAGGCGTCCAGCGACAGGCCGAGACCGAGCAGCAGGACCAGGCGGTTCATGCGGCCTTCCGGTGCAGCATCTGCCACATCGGCGGGATGTCACTGGGCAGGATGATCAGGGTTTGCCAGAACGCCACGCCGCTCAAACGGCAGTACAACACCAGCATCGCCACCGTCACCGCCAGATAGGCAATCGACGACGCCGCTGCTGCGCCGACGATGCCGTAGGCCGGAATCAACACCAGGTTCAGCGCCAGATTGAGCAGGGCGCCGAGGCCCATCAGCAGCGACACCGTACCGGGGCGGTTTTTCCCCAGCAGGTCCAGACGCAGGATGCTCGCGTAGCACAGCCCGAGCAGCCCCGGCAGCAAGGCGAGCAGCGCCGGATACGCCGGTTGGTAAGCGATGCCGAACAGGGTGACGATCAGCCAGTTGCCGATCACGGCCATGCTCAGGCACGCGCCGAGCATCACTGTGGCGGTCAGGCGCAGGGCCAGCGGGGTGACCTTGTCCATGCCTTCGTCCTGTTGCAGCAGGCGTTTCATCAGCGGCGTGGTCACCGCTTCCGGGACGATCAGCAGCAGTTCGGCGGCGGCGCTGGCCATCGCATAATGACCCAGCGCGGTGCTGCCGAGCAGAGCGCCGATGAACAGGTAGTCCGAGCGCAGAATCACCTGCTGGAACAGCAGATCCGGATGGCTGCGCGCGCTGTAGCGCAGCAGTTCGTTCTGGCTGGCGCGATCCCATTGCAGGTGCAGCGGTTGCGCGCGTTTGAGCCAGACCCAACCGGCCAGCACCACCAGGCTGATTCCGGCCAGCCAACTGATCAACGCCGCTTCCAGTGCCGCGCTTTTCCACATCCAGAACAGCGCGAGAAACAGCAGCAGCGGCGCCAGCGATTCGGTCAGGCGCAAGGCGTTGAACGCGACCACGCCACCGGAGGCGTTGTGCAGGGTCAGCAGACCGCTTTTCAGCACGGTCAGCGGTACCGCCAGCAGTAACAGCCAGGCCAGCAGACCGAGCTGCACGGTGACATCCAGTTCACTGCCGAACTCACGCACCAGCGCCACCACCAACAAGGTCAACAGGCCGGCGAGCAAGCATCCGAACACCAGCACCTGACTCAGCAGCAGCCCCATCGGCCGTTGCTTGGCGGCCTGATAACCGACGGCTGAATTCAACCCGCCACTGGTGGCAGCGCTGATCAGATCGGGCAAGGTGCTGAGCAGCGCAAACAACCCGCGCTCACTGGGGCCGAGGATCCGCGCCAGCAGCACGTTGCGCAGCAAACGCAAGGCGATCATCGCCAGTTTGGTGCCCATGCTCAGCGCCAGATGCTTGAGGTAATGGCTGCGGCTCATGGCCGGTTTCCACGAAAGATGCGCCACGACAGCAGCTCGGGATTACGCGCGGTGCGTTGACTGACGCCGAAACGTGGCAGGTTCAGTGGATCGCCTTCGCCGCGATAGATGCCGGTGCCGGTGCCCAGCGCGAACGGGTAATCGTGGGCAGCCATCTGCTTGCGCACACGGTCGTCGTTGTTGCCGTTGGGGTAGCAATACACCGGCAGTGGCCGGTTGCAGCCGTTGTTCAAGGCGTCGCGGCTGCGGCGGATTTCTTCGCTCAGGCGCACATCGTCCAGTTCCGTGAGGATCGCGTGGCTGGCGCCGTGCGGGCCGAAACGCACCAGCCCCGAGGCTTCCAGCGCCCGCACCTGATGCCAGTCCAGCGCTTGCGGCTGCGCTTCGGGCGGACATTCGTCAGTCAGGCGTTCGAGCATCGCCGGTTCAAGGTCTTTGAGGCTTTGCAGGTAATGCAGCAGCGACAGGCTGCGGCGGTCGACATCGATGTCATCGACCAGTACCGGCAGTGGGTGGTGGATCATGTGCAGGTATTCGATCAAGTGCATGCGGGCCTTTTCGCCATGGCTGCCCCACAGGGTCTCGCCAAGGCTTTCCCACCAGAAGCGCTGACGGCTGCCGATGAAGTCGGTGGAGAGAAAGATGCTCGCCGGCACCTGATGTTTTTGCAGCAGCGGGAACGCATTGACCGCGTTGTCGCGCCAGCCGTCGTCGAACGTCAGCGCCACCCGTGGGCGGTCGCTGCGCAGTGAGGTGGGCGCAAGGATGTCCATCAGCGGCACGCAATCGAAGTGTCGGCGCAGCCACACCAGCAGGTGCTCGAAGGCTTTCGGTCCGACACACAGCTCATTGCGGTGCGGCAGGTCGGCGGCGCGGTCGTTGGCCAGCACCCGGTGCAACATCAGGATCACCCCGGCGCCGTGCAGCTGATTACGTCCCACCGGGGAATTGAGGTAAAGCCAGCCACTGGTGCGTTTTATTAATTGTTTGATCGCCATGGCTTCGCTCCTTTCAACGGTTTTGTTCAGGATTCCACTGGGCGTAACGCTGGCCGCGCAGGAACTGCCACAGGCCGATGCTCATGCCTGCCAGCGTGACCAGCAGAAATGCCGCAAGGCGAAACGGTTTGGGTAACCGGTGTTGTGAATCCAGCAGTCCGGCAATCGCCACGGCGTAACCGAACAGTTGGGCGATCAGGGCCAGTCGATAGAATCCGTGGTCCTCCCACAGCCAGAAATTGCTCAGCAGCAGTGGCAGCAGGAGGATCGGTGCCAGGCGGCGGATCAGCTTGTGGCTGATCAGCGCAATCGAATACAAGCCATGTTTGAGCGGGTTGAGCAGTTCACGGCGCTGGGCGAGGCTTTGCAGGCCACCGACGGTGACGCGTTGACGGCGGCGGAATTGTTTATCCGCTTCGTCGACACCGTGGTCGATCACCTGCGCCTCGGGCACATAGACAATGCGCTTGAAGGCGACCGGCGCGCAGGTGCTGAGAAAGAAGTCGTCATTGACCTCCGCCGGTACGCTCTGGAACAGCTCGCGGCGCAGGGCGAGCAGGGCGCCGTCTGCCGAGACCATGCAACCGGTGCGATTCTCCACCCG
The DNA here is from genome assembly GCF_022368695.1 of Pseudomonas sp. Y5-11. NCBI lineage: Bacteria > Pseudomonadati > Pseudomonadota > Gammaproteobacteria > Pseudomonadales > Pseudomonadaceae > Pseudomonas > Pseudomonas sp. Y5-11. Next base: position 4,674,523 of record NZ_CP058974.1, on the reverse strand, counting down.
GCGCAGCCAGCCCTCGTAATGCCGGTACAGACTGTCGCCGACGCTCAAGCCGCCACCGGTCACCGGAATCACCATGTGCCCGGCGCAGGCGCCGACATTCGGGTCACTGAGGGGCGCGAGCAGGTAGCCGAGGGTTTCCCGCGACCATTGGTTATCGGCATCGGTGAACACCAGGATATCGCCGGTCGCCAGCGCCGCCCCGGCGTTCAGCGTTGCCGCTTTGCCCTGGCGCGGCAGATCGAGCACGGTGATGCGCGAATCGACCACCTTGTGCGCACAGGCCACGGTGTCGTCGGTCGAGCCGTCGCTGGCGAGGATGATCTGCAGCGTGGCCGGCTGATAGTCCTGCGCCAGCAGCGTGCGCAATTTGTGCTCGATGTGCCTCGCCTCGTTGTGCGCGGCGATCACGATGCTGATATTCAGCGGCGGCGCCGGGCTGTGGCGCCAGGCCGGAAACAGCGGCGCCAGCACAGTCAGCAGCAGCGGGTAGCCAAGGTAGGCGTACACCGGCAGCAGCAGGCATAGCCAGAAAATGAATTCAGCCACGGGCAGGCCTCCTGGCATTCCAATGACACAGACTGAGAATGAACGCGGCGCCCGCCAGGTGCAGACGCACCCAGTGCAGGCCCCATAGTTGCAGGGTCAGGCCGATGTCGCGGTGTTTGATACTCTGCCGCACGCTCAGTACCAGCCCCGGCAGAAGGGTCAACGCGACCATGGTCGCGGCGTGATGCGGGAAGCCGTCGAGCAACGCTGAAATCGCCAGGAAATCGAGGATCCACACCGCAATCGACAGCAACGGAAAACGCAGCAGGCGCAGGCTGAACCCGTGGGTGCGCAGCAGTTGCAGATGACTGCCCTGGCGCCACATTTCCTTGCCCATCCACTCGCGCCAGTTCATTTCGTAGCCCCAGTGCAGGGCGACGTTGTTGTTGATCGAGAGCAATACGGCGCCGTTGTCGCGCAGGCGCAGGGTGAATTCCTTGTCCTCGCCAGTGCGCAGGTGTTCGTCGAAACCGCCGACCTTGTCGAACCAGCGCCGGCGCATCAGCAGGTTGGAGCTGGGTAGCCAGTCCACCGGGTGCGAGCTCTGGCTGGACGGGCGCAGCGTGCGCCGTTGCCAGGCAGCGGCGTACCATGGCGCGGCAGCGGGGGTGTGCAGGTCCAGACCGAACACATCGGCCTGACCTTCGGCTTGCAGCTCGAACAAGGGCTTGAGCCAGTCTTCGGGCATCTCGACGTCGGCATCAATGAATGCTATCCACTCGCCGCTTGCCAGCAGCGCGCCGCGATTGCGCAGCGCACCGATCAGCAGGCCCGGCAGCACCAGCACCTGTGCACCGAACTGGCGGGCGATGTGCGGGCCGTCGTCGCTCGAACCGTTGTCGACCACGATCAACTCGCACTCGACATCGGCTGCATGTGCGGCTTTTTGCGCGGCCAGCAGCGTGCGGCCAATGTGCCGGGCCTCGTTGAACATCGGGATGATGATGCTGATCCGTCTCATGTCCTTGCCTCGGTCAGTGGCGCCTGCTCGGCCTTGAGGCGCAGGACGCTGGTCAGCGCGAGCATGATCCACACGTATTTCTGGTTCGGCGCGCTGAGGAACATCAGGAACAGGGTCAGCGACAGGAAGCTCACGCCGAGGTGGGTCATCAGATTTGCCTGTTGCCAATCGCGCCGCAGCATCCACGCGGCGCGTGCGCGAATCAGGTTGTACAGGCCCAGGCCGAGCATACCGACGAACAGCAGGCCGGCAGGAATCCCCAGTTCACTGAAGATTTCCAGGTAGGTGTTGTGGGCACGGCGGTACAGGTCGCCGATCTTGCGGTTGGCGGAAAACGCCTTGGCGTAGCCGGTGGTCGCGTAGTGCAGCGGGAAGGTGCCGGGGCCGGAACCGAGCAGCGGGTTCTCGCGGATCATCTGCCCGCCGACCACGATGTACGAGGCGCGGCGGCCGAGGGATTCATCCTGGGCCTTGGAGCCGGCACTGAGAATACTCAGCGACTGAATGCGCGCGGCGTAGCCGGCGGGCATCGCGTAGATTGCCAGCGGGATCACGATGGCTGCACCGAGCATGGCGAAGCCCAGGTGCCGAGGGCGAATCCGCGTCAGTTGCGCGCGGTAGTGCCAGCAACCGATCAGCAGACTCAAGGCCACCACCACCAGCCCGGAGCGCGATTCGGTCTTGGTCATGCCACCGAGCAGCAGCAGGCAGCAAGCGCCCCAGAACAAGCGGTGCAGCAGGTTAGGCCCCCGAATCACCAGCAGCAGGCCCAGCGGAATGGCGAAGGCGATCAGCAGGGCGAAGGCGTTGGGGTCCTCCAGCAGCCCGGCGGCGCGGCCTTGATCCTGGAATTTGGTCGAGAACATCGCCATGGCGCAGGTGGCACTGACGCTCAGGGTCACCAGTCGGGCAAACAGGTCAAGATTCAGTTCACGGCCGATCAACAGGGTAATGACAAACAGGATCAGGCCGACGCTCAGTTCGCGCAGGTGTCCCAACGACATGCTCACGTCATCGGTGTTGAGCAGGCTGAGGAAATACAGGACCAGAAACCACAGCAGAAACCGCCAGATATTGCTGCGCAGGCGCTCGCCGGGAATCTGGTGCAGGGCCAGTTGCAGCATCACGATCACCGCCAGCGAGGCGCCGATCAGTTTGCTTCCGGACAGCGCACTGTCCTTGAAGAAACCTTCAAACGGTACCAGCGCGGCAATGCCCAGCAGGCCCCAGGTCGGCTTGCGGTACAACACCGTGAACCCCACCAGGCCAATGACCGCGCCGGGTGCGAGAAATGGATAAGGGCTGGCGAGCAGACCGATGCACACCAGACCGAGCAGCGTGACGATCGAGAGCGGGAAAATCATGCGCGTGCCTCCCGTGCCGTGCGGATGTACAGCTGCGACCAGCGTTCGGCCAGAGCCTTGAGGTCGTAGCGATCCTGTTGCGTACGCTTTGCGTTGTCACACAATTGCCGAGCCAGGTTCGGCTCGTTCAGCAGGTTATCGAGCTGGCGGGCGAGGTCGGCGCTGGCGGCGGGTGTCGCCAGCAAGCCGTTGTGCCGGTGTTCGAGTACATCGGGAATGCCGCCGACCGCAAACGCCACCACCGGCACGCCGCTCTGCATCGCTTCGAGCAGAATCATCGGCGTGCCTTCGGTGCGCGAGCTGATCACCAGCGCATCGAGTTGCTGCCACCACGGCTGCATGGCGGTCTGGTAGCCGGGCAGACGAATTCGTTGCTGCAAACCTGCGGCGTCGATCCGCGCCTGCAGCGCCTCTCGTTCCGGACCGTCGCCGAGCATCACCGCGTCCAGTTGCGGATGCTGGTGACACAGCGGAATCAGGGCATCGAGAAACAGGTCCGGGCCTTTCTCGCTGCTCAAGCGCCCGACATAACCGGCCAGCCAGCGCTGGCGGTCAACGTTGCTGACCCGCGCGGCGGCAGCGGGTAAACCGTTGGGGATCACCTGCAGCTTTTCAGCTTGCACGCTGGCCTGACGATGCAATACCGCGATGCTCTCGGCCACGCACACCACCCGATCCACCGAGGCGGTGCGGCACAACTGCAGACTCAGCCAGGTGTAGAACTTCTGTTTGCGGCTGCGCGGGGTGAAGCCGTGCTGGGTGATGACCAGCGGCAAACGCAACAGCGTCGCGCCGACCCAGCCGAACAACAGCCCCTTGAAGTTGTGAGTGTTGATCAGCGGCCGTTCGCTGCGCCGGGCCCGCAGGTGGCGCAACAACTCACCCAGCCCGGCACAACCACGACAGTCCACCCCGGCCTCGCGAAAGCGCGCGATCAACGCTGGCGGTGCATCGAGAAACAGCACCTGGTGCTGCCCCGGTGTCGCCAGGCAGTGATCGAGCAACATGCGCTCGGCCCCATAGAAGCCGCCGCTGCTGAGCAAGTGAATGATCGGCAGCGCGGCATTCGGGGTGGAGGGCGTGTTCAATTGCGCACCCAGTGCACGAAGCTTGGCACGGTCCAGTTCTTGTGCGGATTGCTCGGCAGCACGTTCTCGTCGTTGATCACCAGCAACACCGGCAGGCCCAGTTCGTGGGTGATTTGCGCCGGGTGTTTGAACCGGTGATCGAAGAACTCACGCACATAGACCAGGGCAATCGCCAGCAGCAGACCGGTGAACAGCCCGAACGGGATGATCAGCAGCGGTTTGGGGAACGCCGGCTCGGTTGGCTCAAACGGCGGGCTGAGCACTTTGGCGTTCGACAGGTCATCGTTGAGCGAACCGGCGGTGCTGCTTTCGGCGAAGCGTTGCGCATAGGTCGAGAACGCCGTGTGCAGCGCGTCGATTTCCGTGTCCATCTGCCGCAGCTTGCTCTGGGTCTGTTGCAAGGTGTGGATGCGGTTCTTGAACTCGGCGATGCGCGCGGTTTTCTGATCGATCACCTGTTGCACCACGGCCAGGTCATTGGTGCGTTCCTGAATGCGGTTGCTCACCACTTTAAGGAACTGCTGGCGGGTGCGGGCAATCTGCTCACGGGTCAGCAGCATCGGCTCGCTGCCGGGCTGGAACACGGCGAGGTCATTCATGTAGCGGCTGACCTGAGTGGTCAGTTGCTCGCCCAACTGTTTGATTTCCCGATCCTCGAATGCCACGTTATCGACGGTGGTGGTGAAGGTGAAGGGGAAGGTGTAGTCGTTGAGCTTGTTGCTGCTGGCGGCCGTCAGCGCGGTTTTCAGGTATTCGAGCCAGCGCTGGCTCTGCAACAGGCGATCCTGATACAGGTTCAGGGCCTGCTCTTCGGTATTGATCGCGTTCAGGCGGAAGGTGATTTCTTCCTTCGGATCGGACGATGCAACACTTTCCAGCAGCGCTTGCCGATTACCTTCCAGCCCGTCGAGACGCACCTGATACAAGTGCTTCTTGGTTTCGTAGAAAGACTGCGGCAGGTCGATCGACTGCAGCGCCTGACGGCTGACCAGATAGTTCTGCAACAAGGCGCTGACGAAGGTCGTGCCCTGATGCGGATCCGGGAAGCTGTAGATGATCGAGATCACGTTGGAGCCGGGCAGGGTCTCGATCTTCAGGCTGTCGATCGCATCTTGCGTCAAGCCATCGAGCACCGTGTCACGTACCGGATCGGTTTGCAGCCCGAGCATGTTGCGCAGGGGATTGATCACGTACTCACGCAGCGGCGAAGAGACGTAACGGCGGAACGGGTTGCTCACCAGTTTGGCGAATACGCCCACAGGCGGGTCGTACTCGCCCTTGTCGCGTAGCTCGCTGATGGTCTGGCGGATCAGCGCCGGGGACCGCAGGATGTTGCTTTCGGTTTCCATGTCCGCCAGCGACGGCGGAATGAAGGTGGCGTTATCGACCGTCAGTGACGTGGTGGCGTCACCCTGAGAGAGTTTTTTCGACTGCACGATCACCTGGGCGGTGATATCGAAGCTCTGCTTGAGCACCAGCGGCAGTACCAACGCGATGACTGCAAAGATCAGGAAGACCCGTTTCACCAGCTGCTTGTTGGCGAAGAAGATCCTGAAGAACTCATGCAGGTAGTTTTCCTTTGGATTCATGATCGGTCACCTGAGAGTCAGTTGTTGTTACTGCCTTTGTTGTCGACGCGGTAGCCGAAGCTGAAACCCACGCCCTGGAACAGCACCACATCGGCCAGTTGCCGGGCCAGATCGCCGGCACTCGCCAGTTTGGTTTTTGGCACGAACAGCATGTCGTCCGGTTGCAGGTAGGCGATCTGCGACGCGTCGCCCGACAGGGCTTTTTCCACGTCGTAGTGCACGGCCTGCACCTGATTGCCGTTGCGGCGCATGATCACCACCGAGTCCAGACGCGCCTTGACGTTGGTGCCGCGCGCCAGGGTCAGTGCTTCAAGCACCGACACTGGACGGCGGATCGGGTAGGAGCCCGGTTGGCCGACCTCGCCCAGCACGTAGATCTCGTTGCCAGCGGTGGACTTGAGCATCACATCGACGCTCATCCGCCCCGGCAATTGCGCGTACTTCTGGTTGAGGAAGGTTTCCAGTTGATTGATGGTCATGCCTTGCAGCGGCACGGCGCCGATTTCCGGAAAGCTCGCATAACCGTCGTTGCCCACGGTGATCTCGCGGCTCATGCCGGTGGCCGGGTGATTCAGCGCGCTTTTCAGGTTCTGCTCATTGGTCAGCGGGCTGATGACCTGCACCGTCAGTTGATTGCGGTTGGGCTGGAACAGCTGTTTGCGCTGGTAGGCACGCTGGATTTCATCGCGCGCCTCATCGGCGGTCAGGCCGGCGATTTTCACCGAGGTGTTGGCGCCGGGCAGGTTGATGGTGCCGTCGGGCAGCACCAACTGGTTGCCATTGAGCTGGCTGGCGGCGGTGAAGTTCAGGCCGATCTGGTCACCCGACTGCACGCGATAGGCATCCGAGCCGCTGGTGCTGATGTGGAAGATCACATCCAGCACGTCTTGCGGGCGCAAGGTCTGCTCGATCTTCGGCATATCGGTGGCCTGGGCGTTGGCCGGGGTGGCGGTGAGAATGTTCACCGGCATGTGCTGGGTTTCGGAATTGCTCGAGCAGCCTGCAAGCGGCAGCATCAGCAGAACCAGTATCTTGGCGTTCATGGCGTCATCCCTCGCGTTTGCTTACAGGTTTTTGTAGAGCCACTTGGGCATGTAGTACTTGCGCCGGTTGAATACGCTGCCGACCACTTTTGCCCCGGCCTGGGTCAGGCGTTGCACGGCGGCCTGGGCGACTTCCCAGCGGGTGTCCTCAGCGCGGACCACGAACACCACGCCATCGACCTGAGTGGCGAGCACCAGCGTGTCGGCGGCGGAATACACCGCGTCACCGTCGATCACCACGAAGCGATACTGCGTGCCCAAGCGGTCGAGCAGCGGGCTCAGGCGCTCGGCGGTCAAGTGCTCCAGGGTGCGGATCGGCCGGCCGTTGGGCAGCACGTGGAACGGCAGGCTGGAAACCTGCACCACGCAATCTTGCAACAGCGGCGGGTTGTCCGGGTTGAACAGCAGGTCGCGCAGGCCGCGCTCCTTGCCCAGGTTCAATTGCTGCGTGAGGCTGCCCGCCGACTGGCTGGCGTCGACCAGTAGCACCTGGCCGCTGCTCATCTGCGCCAGTTGGCTGGCCAGCGCCAACGCGCTGGTGGTGGTACCGGCGCCGGGGTTGGCGGCGGTCAGGAACAGGATCCGCAGATCCAGATCCAGCACGGTCGAAATCAGGTTCGATTCGCTGGGGTTGGCAATGCTCAGGCTTTTGTTGGTTGAACCGTCCATTAGCTTGCTCCGTGGCCGCTGAATACTTTGAAAGGGGTTTTCAACAAGATCTTCAGATCAAGCAAAAGGCTTTGCTCGGCGATGTAGCTGAGGTCCAACTCAACGCGCTGGTCGAAGTCGATGTTGCTGCGTCCGGAGATCTGCCACAGGCCGGTCATGCCGGGGTAGATGCTCAGGCGCGCGAGGTGATTGTCCTTGTAGCGGTAGGCGTTGAACGAGGTCGGCCGCGGGCCGACCAGGCGCATGTCACCGCTCACCACGTTGAACAGGTTGGGCAGTTCATCGAGGCTGGTGCGCCGCAGGAAACCGCCGATACCGGTGATGCGTGGGTCCTTGTCGATCTTGAAATCGATGGCGTCGACCCCGTGCTTGTTGAGGTGACGCAGCGATTCCTTCAGCTCTTCGGCGTTGCAGACCATGGTGCGGAACTTGTACATGCCGAAGGTGCGGCCGCGATAACCGGTGCGTTTCTGCACGAACATCACCGGTCCCGGGCTGGTGAATTTGATGGCTAGTGCCAGGCCCAGCAGCAGCGGCGAGAACACCACCAGCAGCACCAGCGCACCGACGCAGGCCAATACCCGGTTGGTGCGGGACAGCGTCCATGGCCGGCCACCGTCACGGCCGGTCAACCAGCCACGGCCCTGCCTGTGGATGGCGGAATCGAGGCGCATTCGGTGCTCGGGATCCATGCGCTTGTCACGGCGCATCTGGTTGATCGGTACACCTTGTTCATGTCCAGTCATGGGGTCCTCCGCTGATGTTCAGCCGCGAGCGGCGCGTGGGCGATAGGCAGTGGGGTAGTAGTCGCGAAACCAGGCGATGAAACGCCCCAGTCCTTCATCCAGCTCGATCCGGGGCTGGAACCCGGTGGCCTGGGCCAGATCATCGGTCTCGGCACAGGTGTTGAGCACATCGCCCGGTTGCAGGGGCAAGAGCTCGACAATGGCTTTCTGGCCGAGGTGCTTTTCCATCAGCGCCAGGTAGGTTTTCAGCTCCACCGGGTGGTGGCCGCCGATGTTGAACAGGCACCACGGGGCCATGCTGCTGCCGGCGTCGGGGTGCTCGCGATCCCACTCCGGGTGGCTGTGTGGCGGATGGTCGGTGAGGCGCGCAATGCTTTCGACGATGTCGTCTATGTAGGTGAAGTCGCGCTGGTGCTCGCCGTAGTTGAACAGTTTCAGCGGTGTGCCTTCGGTGATCGCCCGGGCAAACTGGATGGGCGACATGTCAGGCCGCCCCCAAGGGCCATACACCGTGAAAAAGCGCAGGCCGGTGCTGGGAATGCCGAACAGGTGGCTGTAACTGTGGGCCATCAGCTCATTGGCTTTTTTGGTCGCGGCGTACAGCGACAGCGGGTGATTGACACCGTCGTGCACCGAATACGGGGTGTGCTGGTTGGCGCCGTAGACCGAACTCGATGAGGCGTAGATCAAGTGCTCCACCGGATGGTGCCGGCAGCCTTCGAGAATGTTCAGGAAGCCGCAGAGGTTGCTGTCCAGATAGGCTTTCGGATTTTCCAGCGAGTAGCGCACCCCGGCTTGCGCTGCGAGGTGGATCACCACCTGCGGTTGCTCGCGGACAAACAACGCTTCGATCGCGGCGGCGTCGGCCAGATCAATGCGTGCCAGCGGGAAGTGCCCGACCTGATCGCGCACCCATTGCACCCGATCGTGTTTGAGCTGCGGGTCGTAGTAGCCGTTGAAATTATCCAGGCCGACCACCGCATGTCCGTCGCGCATCAGCCGCAACACGCAATGGGCACCAATGAAGCCGGCTGCGCCGGTGACCAGGATTTTCATGGGCGCAGTCCTTCGGGTGCGATGTGGCGCAGGCCGATGCCGCTGTAATGCAAACCGGCGGCGGCCACGTGTTCCGGGTTGTAGAGGTTGCGACCGTCGACAATCACTTTGGAGCGCAACTTGCTCGCCAGCAGCTCGAAATCCACCACGCGGAAATTCTTCCATTCGGTGCAGATCACCAGCGCATCGGCATCTTCGAGGGTGTCGTCGCGGGTGGCGCACAAGTGCAGATCGTCGCGATAGCCGTACAGGCGCCGGCATTCGGACATGGCCTCCGGATCGTAGGCCTGCACGCTCGCGCCTTCGGCCCACAGCGCATCCATCAGGTAGCGGCTGGGGGCCTCGCGCATGTCATCGGTATTGGGTTTGAACGCCAGGCCCCAGATCGCGATCGACTTGCCAGCCAGGCCTTGCGGAAACTGCGCCTTGAGTTTGCTGAAAAGAATGTGCCGCTGGCTGTCGTTGACGTCAGTGACGCTGCGCAGCAGTTTCAGCGGCATGCCGTTGTGTTCGGCGGTGTGCAGCAGGGCGCGCAGATCCTTGGGAAAGCACGAACCGCCGAAGCCGCAACCGGGGTAGATGAAGTGGTAACCAATGCGCGGATCGGAGCCGATGCCTTTGCGCACCGCTTCGATGTCGGCGCCCAGCAATTCAGTGAGATTGGCCAGCTCGTTCATGAAGCTGATACGCGTAGCGAGCATCGCGTTGGCCGCGTACTTGGTCAGCTCGGCGCTGCGGTTGTCCATGAACATCAGTTTTTCGTGGTTGCGGCAGAACGGCGCGTACAGCTCGCTCATCTGTTCGCGGGCCGCGTCATCGCGGGTGCCAATGATGATCCGGTCCGGGCGCATGCAATCGGCGAGGGCGCTGCCTTCCTTGAGGAATTCGGGGTTGGACACCACCCTCACCTGGAGGCTGCTGCGGCCGCGGCGCTGCAATTCTTCGCAGGCCTTGGCGGCGACCTGATCCGCCGTGCCGACCGGCACCGTGGACTTGATGATCAGGGTGCGATCGGCCTCCATGTGCGAGGCGATCTGCCGGGCGACGTTGAGCACATGGGTCAGGTCGGCGGAACCGTCCTCATCGGCGGGGGTGCCTACGGCGATGAAGATCAACTCGGCATGCTCCACTGCGTCGCTGGCCTGGGTGCTGAACAGCAGACGGCCAGCCTTGATGTTTTCTTCCAGTGCAGCGGATAAGCCCGGTTCGCTAATAGGCGGCACGGCTTGTTGCAGTTGTTTAATCTTGTTCGGGTCAATATCGACACATAAAACCCGATGTCCCACATCGGCAAGTGCGGCGGCTTGAATTAATCCGACATAGCCGGTGCCAAATACGCTCACGTCCATCTGCGCACCCTCGATAGAGCGAAAAGAAGAAGTTCGGAAGAAGACTGTAAAAGGGGTATAGCGCAGGGTTTGGAAAGCGTGTCAGCAAAATGACATGTTGCACCTGTATAACACTTGAGCGCTTTTTGGCGATTGGCCATCAAGTCATTGCTGCGATTGGATTTGTTGATTTTTTGCAGATTTGTTCAGATTCAAAATAAGCGATAAACGGTTGTAAGTCTTTAATTTAAAGGCTTCTAGCGTTTCGTGTGTGTCAGATTTGAGTCACCGGTTTTTTGACGCTTTGTGAAAAAAACAGTCAATTCTTGCGCTTTGATGGCCGGGTGCTAGTGTCAGGTTCTGACCGACAAACCTTTGACTCCCTGCCGTTTTGCGCGAGCGGTATCGCCATGTTCAGATATGCCAAAGAATTACTTTTATTTATTTACTTGCTGCTTTACTCCGAATATTACATTGATCGGTTAAATGCTATCGGCGCAGGTTTTGCTGTACTTCTTTTTGGCGCGATGTTTTTGGCGCTTACTTTGGCGTTATATCTAACGGCGTATATTCGTCAAGCTCTCATTCGCCACTTGTTCGCAATAACACTGTTTGTCTCGGCAGTGTTTTTCGATGTTTATACCCGGGTCACCGCGGATTACCTGAGCTACAGCAGCTTTGTCTCGCTGGTTTACTCTGGCGGCTTCATTCAGGAAGCCGCTTACCAGTATCGCGACGCGATCATTCATGGCGTGCTCAGCGGCCTGCTGTTGCTGTTCGGCATCGGGCTCAAACCGCGGCATGCGCTGGCAGTGCCCAATGCATTGCGAGTGGCGGCGCCGGTGTGTGGTGTGCTGCTGTTGAGCGCGGTGTTGTTCCTGCGGGCGGGCGAGGGGGCGCGGGGCTTGCCGATCATGTACACGCCGCTGGCCTATCTGAACCTGTTCACCTATGAAGCGCTGCACAACACGGTCGGTCCGCGTGAGCCCGTGACGCTGGCGCGCAGCGCTGCGACGGTCAATCACGACATCGTGTTGATTATCGACGAAAGCATCTCCGGCAATTACCTGGACATCAACGCGCCGTTCGGGGTGCACAGCAACCTCAAGCAGGCGCATCCGGGGGTCGAGATTTTCAACTACGGCTACGCCGCGTCCATTGCCAACTGCAGCGCTGATACCAACGTTACGTTGCGTTACGGCGGTACGCGTGCCGACTACATACGGATCAACAGCACGCTGCCGTCGATCTGGCAGTACGCGAAAAAGGCCGGGTTGCGCACGGTGTACATCGACGCCCAGCGCACCGCCGGCAATCTGCAGAACCTGATGACCGACACCGAGAAAAAGGACATCGACGAGTTCGTGCAGTTTGACCAGACCAGCGTCCGAGACCGTGACATGGCTGCCGCCGCGAAGCTGATCGAGCTGCTCAACGACGATCAGCCGGAGCTGGTGGTGATCAATAAAGTCGGCGCGCATTTCCCGGTGCACGACAAGTACCCCGACGCCTTCATGGCCTACCGTCCGACCCTGCCGCGCGGGCAGTTCACCGAAGTCGCCGATACCGGCAAACGCGACGGTTTCAACGGCCAGCCGGACGATTGGCTGTTGTACCGCAACGCCTACAAGAACACGGTGTTATGGAACGTGGGCGAGTTTTTCGCCCGGGTATTTGCCCAGGCCAGGCTGAACAATGCGCTGCTGATCTACACCTCCGATCACGGCCAGGACCTGCATGAGCGCGGCAATCCCGGGCTCAATACCCACTGCGGTGGTGATCCGGTGGAGGAGGAGGGGCTGGTGCCGCTGGTGGTGATTCAGGGCGATCAACTGCACGGCCCGGATTGGGCGCAGTCATTACCGGTGAACAAGGACCGTTCGAGTCACTACAACATTTTCCCGACGCTGCTGCAGCTGATGGGTTACGACCTGGCGGGCATCGAGGCGGTATATGGCAAACCGCTGACGCTGCCGACGGCGGACGATTTCACCTTCAACTACCGCTTCAATGCGCGGCTGGGGGCCAGGCCTGAGTGGAAGCACATTGATCTGAACACCATTGTCACGCCGGGGGAGGCAGCGACCAGTGTGGCGACCGGGGATTGAGCGTTGTGTCGGGTTCACTGGCCTCATCGCTGGCAAGCCAGCTCCCACAGTGTTTCAGGGTGAACCTGGTGTTTGTGGACAACCCCAATCCCTGTGGGGGCTGGCTTGCCAGCGATGGGGCCAGTGCGAACACCAGTGATTTGATCAGCCCGCAATCCGCTATCCTTGCCCCACACTGATCCAACGGATGGCGGCATGCTTCAGGTTCAAGGCGTCTTCAAAAGTTACCTCACTCCCCAAGGCTCATTGCCCGTGCTGCAAGGCGTCGACCTGACGCTCGAACCCGGCGGCAGCCTGGCGCTGATGGGCGAATCCGGCAGTGGCAAAAGCACTTTGCTGCACCTGATCGCCGGCCTCGACAAGGTTGATCGCGGCAGCATCCACAGCGGCGAGCATCGGCTGGAGCAGATGAACGAAGCGCAACTGGCCGACTGGCGCCGTACCGAAATCGGTCTGGTGTTCCAGCAGTTCAACCTGATCGGCAGCCTGCGGGTCGAGGACAATCTGGCGTTTCAGGCGCGCTTGGCCGAGCGCCATGACCCGCGCTGGCAAGCGCATCTGGTGCAGCGCCTGGGTTTGGGTGATTTGCTCACGCGTTATCCCGAACAACTGTCGGGCGGCCAGCAGCAGCGGGTTGCATTGGCCCGGGCGTTGGCGTCGCGACCGAAACTGCTGCTGGCCGACGAACCCACCGGCAGCCTCGACGAAGCCACCAGCGATGAAGTGCTGCGCCTGTTGCTGGAGTTGCTCGACGACACGCCGACCACGCTGCTGATGGTCACGCACAGCCCACGCGTGGCGGCGCGACTGGCGCAGCGGGTGGTGTTGTCCAAGGGCCGTCTGACGTGAACGTGTTCTGGCAAACCCTGCGTGCGCTGCTCAGCCATTGGCGGCGGCATCCGGTGCAGTTCTTCAGTGTGCTGACGGGGTTGTGGCTGGCCACCAGTCTGTTGACCGGCGTCGAGGCGCTGAACAGTCAGGCCCGCGACAGTTACGCCCGGGCGAGCCAGATGATTGGCGGCGAACCGCAGGCCAGCCTTGCTACGCCCAATGGCGCGACGTTTACCCAGCAATGGTTCGTTGACCTGCGCCGCCAGGGCTGGCCGGTCTCGCCGCTGCTGCAGGGGCGGCTGGTACTCAAGGATCACCCGGATCAGCGCCTGCAACTGATGGGCATCGAACCGGTGTCGCTGCCTGTGGATTCCGCCGTGGCCGGACAGGTGATGCCGATCGAGCGCATCGTCGCGTTCTTCTCGTCGCCGGGCGTTACGTGGATTTCGCCTGAGACCTTGCAGGCCCTGAACCTCAGCGAAGGCGCAACACCCCAGGCCGTCAACGGCCAAAACCTGCCGCCGCTGCAGGTACAAAAGGACATGGCGCCGGGCGTGTTGCTGGTGGACATTGGCGTCGCGCAGAGTCTGCTGGAGCAACCCGGGCAAGTGTCACGCTTGTTGCTGCCCAAGGATTTTCACGCCGAGTTGCCGGCCGCGTTCAATGGCCGGTTGCAGCTCAAAAGCAGCGCCGAGGAAAACAATCTGGCGCGCCTGACCGAGAGCTTCCACCTGAATCTTGATGCCTTGGGATTTCTCTCGTTCGTGGTCGGGCTGTTCATCGTGCACGCGGCCATCGGTCTGGCGCTGGAGCAGCGTCGTGGCCTGCTGCGCACCTTGCGTGCCTGCGGGGTCAGTGCGCGGATGCTGATCGGCAGCCTGATCGTCGAACTCGGTGTGCTGGCGTTGATTGGCGGGGTGTTCGGCGTCGTCAGCGGTTACTGGCTGGCGAGCGTATTGCTGTCGGATGTCGCCGCCAGCCTGCGTGGTTTATACGGCGCGGAAGTGGCGGGGCAGTTACGCCTGAGTCCGTGGTGGTGGTTCAGCGGTATTGGTCTGAGTCTGTTCGGCGCGTTGCTGGCCGGCGCCAACAGTCTGTTGCGGGCGGCACGTTTGCCGCTATTGGCGGTGGCGGACCCACAGGCCTGGCATCAGCAACATGCGCGCTGGTTGCGCCGTCAGGGTTGGCTGGCGGTGCTATTGGGCGTGATCGCGCTGCTGGCGCTGCTGTTCGGCGACAGCCTGAGCAGTGGTTTTGTGTTGATGGCCGGGTTGCTGCTCGGTGCCGCACTGGCGTTGCCGGTGGTGCTCAGCGCGGTGCTCAATCGATTGCTTGGGCGCAGTCGTTCGGTGCTGGGTCAGTGGTTTCTTGCTGATTGCCGCCAACAGTTACCGGCACTGAGTCTGGCGCTGATGGCGCTGTTGCTGGCGCTGGCGGCAAACATCGGCGCGGGCAGCATGACCGCCGGTTTTCGCCAGACCTTCAACGACTGGCTCGAACAACGCCTGAGTGCCGAGCTGTACCTCAACCCGGTGAATCCGGCGCAATCGCGCGAGATGTACGTCTGGCTCAAACAACAGCCGAACGTCAGCGCGGTGCTGCCCAACTGGCAAGTCGCGGTGACCCTGCAAGGCTGGCCGGCTGATGTCTTCGGGGTGATCGATCATCCTTATTACCGGCAGCACTGGCCGTTGCTCGAGGCGATCGCCGGTGATCCGTGGGCGCACCTGGCGACGGACGATGCGGTGATGCTCAGCGAACAACTGGCGCGACGGCTGAAGGTTCGCGCGGGGGATCATCTGAGCGTGCCGACGCCGGGCGGGCCGTGGTCACCGCGCATCGTCGGCATCTACGCCGATTACGGCAATCCCAAGGGCCATCTGTTGGTCAACAGCAACCACCTGCTGCGCCTGTGGCCGACGCTGACGCCGAACCGTTTCAACCTGCGTATCGCGCCGCCGGACATCCCGTGGTTTTTGACTGCGCTGCAAACGCGCTTTCAGCTCGATGACAGCCGCATCGTGGATCAGGCGCGGCTCAAGGGCTGGTCGGTGCAAGTGTTCGAACGCACTTTCGCCGCCACCGCCGCGCTCAACAGCCTCACTTTGGCGGTGGCCGGTGTGGCGCTGTTCATCAGCCTGCTGACCCAAAGCCAGAGCCGTCTCGGGCAACTGGCGCCGTTGTGGGCCTTGGGCGTGACGCGCCGGCAGTTGATGCTGCTCAACCTCGGCCAGACCTGGTTGCTCGCGCTGCTGACGCTGGTGCTGGCGTTGCCGCTGGGGATCGCGTTGGCGTGGTGTCTGGACGCGGTGATCAATGTGCAGGCGTTCGGCTGGCGTTTGCCGTTGCGGGTTTTTCCGCTGCAACTGCTGCAGTTGCTCGGGCTGGCGCTGCTGGCAACGCTGTTGGCCTCGGCGTGGCCGCTGTATTCGTTGTACCGCACGCAACCGGCGGATCTGCTGAGGACGTTTGCCCATGAGGATTAACCGGGTTGCGCTGCTGTTCGCGCTGCTGCTGTTGGCCGGTTGCGATCAGCCTGTGCCTGAGCAGAAGGGCTTCGCCGGACTTGGCGATCAGGCTGCGCAGTTCACCGCTGTGGTGCCGGGGCGGGTATTCAGCTTCCCGGCGGATCACGGCGCCCACGATGGATTTCGTATCGAGTGGTGGTACGTCACCGCCAATCTCAAGGATCAGCAGGGCCACGATTTCGGTGTGCAATGGACGCTGTTTCGCAGCGCCCTGAAACCTGCGGCAGAGCAACCGGGCTGGGCCAACCAGACGATCTGGCTCGGGCATGCCGCGGTGACGTCGGCCACCGCGCACCATGCCGCCGAGCGCTATGCCCGGGGCGGAGTGGGGCAAGCCGGGGTGAACGTGGCACCGTTCGAGGCGTGGATCGATGATTGGCGCTTCGCCAGCGAGGCGCAGGATCCGCTGACGGATGTGCAACTCAGTGCCCGCGACAAAGCCTTCAGCTATCAACTGCACCTCACCTCCAGCCGCCCGCTGGTGTTGCAGGGCGACAACGGCTTCAGCCGCAAATCCGCACAGGGCCAGGCCTCGTACTACTACAGTCAGCCGTTCTTTCAGGCCAGCGGCACCCTGCAAATCGACGGCCAGACCTACACCGTCAGTGGCCCGGCATGGCTGGACCGTGAGTGGAGCAGCCAGCCGCTGGCGGCCAATCAGACCGGTTGGGACTGGTTTTCCCTGCATCTGGACAGCGGTGAATCGCTGATGCTGTTTCGCACCCGACAAACCGATGGCGCACCGTATCTGACCGGCACCTGGATCAACGCCGACGGCCAGACTGAAACTTTGCACGCTGAGCAGATCAAACTCACGCCGCAAAACACCGCAAAAGTTGCCGGGCACACGATGCCGGTGCGCTGGTCGATCAGCATTCCCGACAAACACCTCGACATCAGTCTCGACGCGCTCAACCCCAAGGCCTGGATGAACCTGCGCATTCCTTATTGGGAGGGCCCGGTGCAGATCAGCGGCAGCCATGGCGGGCGCGGCTATCTGGAAATGACCGGGTACTGACTGCTGATTGCCATTCATGTAGGAGCTGCCGAATACTGCGATCTTTTGCTCCTGTTTGTAAAAATCAAAGTCAAAAGATCGCAGCCTGCGGCAGCTCCTACAGGGATTGGGTTGAACTCCGTTTCATTGCGCAGCCTCTACAAACTATTACCCGTGGAGGATTAGCCATGAGCGACGACCTGCAACCCCCAGACCTCAGCACCTGGCAGCGCCTGTTCGACGATCAGACCTACTGGCAGCAGTCCCCCGACGCTCACTATTTCGACCTGCAACGCATCGCCGACGATCTGCTCGGTCAAGGCGCGATCGATCTGGAGCAGTGGCAGATCCTGCGCGCCAAGGCCGATGACCTGCACAAGAATTCGCCCGCCGCGAATGTCGCCAATGAACTGGATGACCCTGACGCCTGAGGAGCACTCCCATGAAACCCGTATCCCCCAGTGAACATCCCGATGAACCCCGGCCACCGGGAGAGACCGAGCGCGATAACGACGCCCTGCGCCCGACCGACCCCAAGCAACGCAAGGACAGCGGCAAGGGCACCGCCAGTGGCGAATCCACTGCGCAAGAGACTGCTGCGGCAGAATCGAAAGCCAAGCCCTGAACAGCGTCTATGCTCAGTGGCACATTCGGCGCCAAACACGCGTTGGCGCCGGTTGCTGCCATTCACTACAGGGAAAGTACCGCTTATGAAGCTCCACGCTCTGGCCAAGGCCATCACCCTTGCAACCGTTCTGTCCGTCACCAGCTTCGTTGCCATGGCGGCGGACATTCCGCTGTCCGCCACCCTTGAGGCCGATCAGGTCACCACCAAAGTGCTGGCCGTCGATGCGGCCAACCATCAGGTCGTGCTCGAAGGTGCAGAAGGTCGTCAGGTTCACGTCCAGCTCAGCGACAAGGCGAAAAACCTCGCCAATCTTCAAGTCGGCGATCTGGTAAAAGTCGAAGTACAACGCTCGGTGGCGGCTTACCTCGATACCGATGTGGATAAAGGTCTGCCTGGCACCGTCGAGCGTAGCGGCGAGCTGCGCAAGGCGCCGGGCAGCGAAAACCCGGGCGGCGAGGCCTATCGCCAGATTCAGGTGCAACTGAAAATCACCAAAATTGATTTGAAGAATAATCAGGTGACCCTGGAAAACCCGCAGGGTCAGTCGAAAACCCTCGACGTGAAAAAGCCTGAAATCCAAGCCAAGCTGAAAGATCTGAAAGTAGGGCAGAGCGTAGTTGTCACTTATACCGATGTATTAAAAGTGACCAGTCAGCATGAAAGCTGAGTATTAACTCTACAAGATGATTGTTCTTGTACAAATTATTGTATGAGAACAATCATCTGAAATGAGCTGAGCCGTGCTTTGAAAGTTTCACGAAAGGATTTCGTCGATAAATATCTATTAACTTATTCGTACATAAAATTTACCTTTGTGTATGACGACATATCCGCCAACTTCTATTAAAATCCTTCCCGTTCGCCCAGTGTCAGGGCTCTTTACCGGTGCATGGATTGCCAGGCCATTACACTGGGCGAACACCTCTTCGGAGCGGATGTATACAATTTCAGATTAAAAAAAGGGCGACTTTGCGGTCGCCCTTTTTGTGTTCATGATCAAACCGATGCTTGCTTTTCAAAACGTTTGAGAGTGGCCTCGTACATTCTGGTACGACGGTGGTTTTTGCCGTAGGTGCCGGCGGCAGCGACGGTGCCTGCCTGGATGTGATCCAGATAGCGGAAAATCTTGCGCGGTGACAGCAGCTTGATGCCGAAGCCCAAAGCGACCATTCGATCCTGCAGGGTATAACCGGGAACTCGGTCATCCATGCAAAAGTGCAGTCCCTGAGACTTCATCAACCTGGCGTTCCACAACGTGCAAAAACTTTTGAGGTGAGTTTCCCGATAAGGTTTCGGCTCTTTACTGCGCAAACCCAATGCCGTTTTCGCCCGGCGAATATAGTGTTTGCAAAAACGCGAAGTTAGTCGCCAAGTGTCTCTGACAATCCCGCGATTGATTTGCTCGACACACCCGACTGCAGCAATGTCTGCAGACTTTGCGCACTCACGCAGCATCATCGCGAAGACTTCCTTGTCGTAGACAAAAGTGTCGGTGTGCAGCAGAAACAGATAGTCGGTTTCAACTTTTTCCAGCGCCAGATCCAACGCCTTGCCATGGGCGATATGTCCCGCTTCTTTGCCGGGGGAGGAGCGTTCGATCAGATTGATCCAGTCCAGCGAGCGCAAATAATCCAGACTGGCGTCGGCAGAATCATTGTCCACCACCCAAACCGGAATGCGCTGCGCCTGAACGTGCTGACGCAACAACTCCAGGCACATCCGGGTGATGTCCGGGGTTTTGTAATTTACCAATACAAGACTGAAATTCGGCTGCGTAACGGCTGGTAAATCAAACTGGCTCATTCGGGAAGCTCATCCGCGGTTGATCGGCGACAGGTGTCTCTCGGGCCGGGATGCTAGCGACGCAAGCTTAGTTGAAGCTTAATTTGCTGTTCAGGAAGTGAGGCGAGGTGTTTCGAGACACGACATCTCGCGCACGACGCAAGCCGGCCCACAGGCTAAACTGCGTGCTCCTCGGATGCGTCAAGGAAGAAACGGCACCTGCCGTCGCCCCACGGATGAAACCACTTTCCCTCTATCACCCGGCCCTGTACTGGCTGCGCGTGTGGCAAAAAAGACTGTTCCGCCAGATCGCCTGGCACTGCTCCAGCAAACGCTACGCACGCCTTGTGGCCGGCGCTGACCGTCTGCCATTTCGCTACCTCAAACACACCTCGAAACTCATCCGCAAACTCGGCGACTCCGACCTCGCCCTGCAACACAACAAAGTCATCAACCTGAAACTCGCCGTCGCCGCCATCGACGGCCTCATCATCGCCCCAGGCGAATACTTCTCCTTCTGCCGCCTCGTCGGCCGCCCAACCCGCAAACGCGGCTACGTCGAAGGCATGGAACTGTCCTTCGGCGAAGCACGCAGCGGTATCGGCGGCGGAATCTGCCAACTGAGCAACCTGATCCACTGGATGGCGATTCACTCGCCGCTGGTCGTTGTTGAACGCTCCAACCACAGCTTCGATCCATTCCCGGATGAGGGGCGAGTGCTGCCATTCGGTTCCGGTGCGGCAATTTTCTACAACTACGTTGACCTGGTACTGCACAACCCGACGGATCGGAGTTTTCAGTTGAAGTTGAATGTGGGGGACACGCAGCTGGAGGGCGAGTTGTTATGCGATCAGGTGCGGGCGTATCGGTATCACGTGTTTCAGGAAGGGCATCGGTTTGTGCGGGAGGGGGAGCGGGTCTATCGGGAGAATGAGATCTGGCGGGAGGTGAGGGAGAAGGGGCAGGTGGGGGAGTTGGTGGAGCGGGTGAGGTTGTATCGGAATCGGGTGGTGGTTAAGTATGAGGTGGCGGAGGAAATGGTGGAGAGATGATCGCTATACCGTAGATGGTGAAAAAATCATTTAATGGGCGGCGAGACTCCGTATGCGAAGTGTGGTCGTGTAAAAGGAGACGGGCTTATTTCAATCTCTTTTGATTAGAGTTGGAAAATAAATCTGACACCTTTCGTTCATCAACTTTTCTGAGCTGGATACGTATCACCCATGATCGTAATTGACATTTCATCTGATTTTACATCTTTTATGCTATTTATAACTAGTTCAGGTATTTCTGATTTTTGAAATAGAAATAAAAAAGCTCGAAATAAAGACAATCTTTTATAAGGCTGGCCGCTAAATAGTGATGGGTTTTTAAAATTTTATCAAAGGTTGGGTAATTTATCTTTTCAAGTTCTGGAATGTCCGCGTAGCCTTGCTTAGAGTCGTCAATTTTGCATTCGATAATAAATGAGTTTGCGTGTTTGATGAATTGCTCCGGAAACTCATCGTTGTTTATCGTTATTTCGTATTTTTTTGTTTTCCGCCCCCTTTTGCCGAGATTTATTTTTTAATTTGTTGGTTCTAATTGTTTAGCTGAATTTTTTCTTAAGTTTTTCTAGCGTTATGTCTAGATTAAGCTCTTCCACCTGTTTTTGTGTAGCGCACCAAGAAATGATAAAGGCGGCAGCGTCTTTAAATGGCAATGTGACGTGGCTATCCATAAATTCAAAAGCAATTCCATCTTTCAGGTATTCAGGGATATTTTCTGGATCTTCGTCCGTGCTTATATATATCCCAGACATTTCTATGCCAAAGCCATGCGATTTAATTAGGCTTTCTAAAGCTTTTGGCAAAAAACTAGAGTTTTGTAAGGATGATGACTCCAGTAAGTCTAGTAGATAATTGTTGACTATGCCGCGTTGCTTTTCTGAAAGCTGTTCTATGGTCATCATCTATTTCATCGTTGGGTGAAAATTTTTGGCGGTTGTTAGTGTTTCATCTAGGTAGATCCTAAATGTTATACTGTCGTGAGATGCGCTATACATTCGATTACCACTAGCTCGCGCCTGCTTGGTGGGAAAGGGGACGGATTTATTTTATGAAAAGAGGCTTTGCAAAAGGAATGTTTTCAATCTCTATTGATTAAAAAGGGGCGGGCTGCAAAATAAATATTTCCTCTTTAATTGGTTCGCTTTAATCACGTTAACCTAGAGTAGGGATTCAAAGGGTGGGGTAATATTAGATGAAAGCTTTTGGTGTTTTTCCGCTTGCTCATATGTTGGTTGGGTGGATGGATATTTCTTTTGCAATAATATCTACGAATATGGGCAGGATAATTTTTTTTTGCTCAATAGAAATTAATATTATCGCATCCCCAATTTTTAATACACCGCAACCGTCGTCCTCAATAGCGATTAACTCTCCTGTGATGTATGTGAATCCTAGATTGAAGGATATAGAAGGTGCGTTTTTTGTGGAGGGAATCAAGTTTTCACCCCAAATGAACTCATCATCTATATTGATTTCGACATCAAGTTTTTTATTTGCTTTAGGGGGTGAGTCTTTACATACTGACAAGCCTTTTCCATAGGGCGTTGAATATTCGACAAGTATTTTATTGTGCGTGCTTTTAACTATGCTTGCTATCGTAATAACCATTTATTTTGTTTCTGGTAGTGCTCGTATTACAGTGTTGTCGATATTCATTACATGTTTATCAGATCTAGTTGGGTGATATCACCCTGACAGTTGGGCTCATATTTTCAGGTCGAAAAATGGGGGCAAGCCGGAAGATAAATCTGTTCCCTTCCGGTTGGCCAGTAACCTGACGTTGGGTGTATTTACTGGGTGCAATCACTGGTATGAACGCAGTCATGATCATCCATATAGATTAGGACTTTTAAATTGTTGTCGGCTATCCAGAATGGAAACCCAGTCGTTTCGGAAAATAGCATTTTAAGATCTGCAGAGGTTTCTAGCTTCCAAGCATGAATCTTACTGTCTTGAACTATTAGGAACGGTTTTTCAAAATTTTGGAGCTTGTCGACTTTTTTCCAGAATTCTGGATCGTGTTTTTTTTGAGTGTTCTTCAAGTGGTAAGGGTCGAGACCCTTTGTTTCAGGGAAAAAAAATAATGTTGTTAGCCTGGTGATTAATTTAGACAGTTCATCGTCGCATAGTTTCTCATGCGCTAAGGACTGCTCTGCCAATGTTGAGTCTATTTCTTTTTCTAGGTAGTTCATTGAGGGTCTCCAATTCTCGCGCGTGATACAGGCACGGATTCTAACAAAATATGTCCTCTAACAGCCCCACCTGTACCCCGTTTGCCAGGCGTTTGATACCCGACATGAGGGTCTGCAGGACCGTCGGTGGATGGAACGAGACGAGGATCATCGATGTTCACCTCTGCACCCTTATTTTTGCCCTCTAGTACGCGCCATTCCGTAGGATAAGATTTTCCGTATTGGTCTTTACCCCACTTGGTAACTGTAAATTCATTTTTTGGTACGCCAGTTCGAGTAAATGCCTCGTCTAATCCTTTATGCATCTGCTGATACGACGTTCCTGGCGTATGTCTCCAGTCGAGGTCAACCTCTGAATTGAATTTCCATGTCCCACCTGGAACCGGTTGTGGGCAATTTGTTGGACCACTGGCCAAGCCTAGAGGATCTACCCACCCAGTAGGGTTAGGCACGTACTGGTAGTTATTCAACCCGCCCGCAAGCTTGATCGGGTCCGGCGTCAAAAACCGTCCAGTGCCCGGATTGTAGTAGCGGTGCCGGTTGTAATGTAACCCCGTCTCGGCGTCGAAATACTGACCCTGGAAGCGCAGCGGGTTATCGATCTCGCTGACGTCCAGCGCCGCGAGGTTACCGTAGGCGCGGTACTTGGCCGACCACATGATCTCGCCACTGTAGTCGGTGAGTTCCTGCGGTGTGCCCAGATGATCGAGTTGGTAGTAAAACGGCGTGGCTTTGCGCGGGCCTTCGCCATTGAGCATCGCCAGTGGGCGGAAGCTGCCGGGCTCATAGATGTAGCTGCGGTAGCGGTTTTCGGCGCTTTCAGCGATCAGACGTTCGCCTTGCCACAGGAATTCCGTGGTGTGACCGTCGACGGTTTTTTCGATGCGTCGGCCGAAGGCGTCGTATTTGTAGGATGCGGTACTGCCGCCCGGCAGGCTTACGCCGATTAGGCGGTGCTGGCAGTCGTAGCGGTATTCGGTGACGAGTTTCTGGCCGGTACCACGGCGTTCGCGGATCAGGTTGCCGTAGGCATCGTAGTCGTAGTGGCGATCACCCTGCATCAGCAGGCGGTTGCCTTTGACGTTGGCCAGGTTCGCTGTGCCTTCGTTGTTCTGACCCAGCAGGTTACCCGCCGGATCATGGGCGAAGCTTTCCGGTGTGGCGCCGCGCACGCTGATGAGTCGGTCGAGCGGGTCGTAATGGTAGCTGCGCTTGCCTTTGCGACTATCGTCGATACCGGCGAGGTTGCCGTTGGCGTCGTAGTTGTAGCGACGCTGGAACAGGTTCTTGTCTCGCTGGCCGACTGTATGCGCTTGCAGGCGGCCCTGTTCGTCGTACTGGTATTGGCTGAGCAGCAGGCCTTGCTGGCGCTGTTGTTCGCGACCGGCGCTGAACTGATGGTTGGTCAGGCGTGAGCCGTTGAGATCGATGTTGCTCAGGCGTCCGCCGGACAGGTGGCGGTAGTCGAGTGTGCTGCCATCGGGTAGGCGACAATGGCTCAGCTGGCCGACGCTGTCGTACTCGTAGCGCAGGGTGCCCCAGCCTTGGTGTTCCTCGATGAGGCGGTCTTGCAGGTCGTACTTGTAGGCGAGCGGCCAGTGGCCGTCGTCGACGTTTCGCAAATGGAGGGGTTTCAATCTATATTGATTGAAAAGTGGCAGGCTGGAAAATAAAACCATCCCCTTTTGCCCGTCCTTTTGCCCTAATAATAAATCTGTCGCCTTTGTTGCAGGTGCCCTCGACGCCAAAACGTGCCGCTGTATTTAGTAATGCTAAATGAGTGATTCAGGTTGTCCTTTGTTGTTCGCCATTAATCGGAAAAAAGGCAGTTTGTTTTTCAGCGATAGAAGACAAAACTGCCAATTTTTTTCATGGTTTGCTTTCTCTATTTCAGTTGGTAGCTGAATTTCTCATCTAGTCCAAAGCTTTCATCTTGACTTTTTACTCGGTCAAGAATGGTTAAGATTTTTTTATATGCATCACCCATTCGTTCTTCTGAATGTTTTGAGTTCGTCCAAATTAACTCAACTGGACGTTCTACGTCGGTGCTGAGCAGGTCCCAAAGAGCATTGAGGTTGTTTCCATAATATTGGGTGACGGAAAAAGCAGATGCTATTCGCTTATGGAATTCTTGCTCGGATGTGATGGATAATCCATCAAGCTCAATTATCATGTTGATTTACTTCCACTTTCCAATAGGGGTGACAGTTTCGTAGTGATCGCTAGTGATGTAAAGTAGTCCGTCATCTGAGTAGAGCAATCTGGTTCCAGGCTGATTGCTTCGAGACATCGTATTGTTGAGACCGACGTCAGCTTCATACCAGGTTCGGCCAGGGGCTGATGGAAGTACGTTTGTATCATTATAGAAAACATCCCCGCCTAGCTGCCCACCAGGAACGCTATTGTTGACTGCTTTACCTTTTTTCCATCCGCTTTGTGTTGCCTGAGCTTTAGTAACGTAGTTTGGGGGAAGATCACCAGTGGCTCGCAAACTTTCGACTAAGGGGTTGGCAGCCTCAGTCGTTCTAAGGTCACGTTTCATGGCTTCGTATTTGGCGGCGTTATGAGCTGAGTTGTCATAGGCTTCTGGCTCATCACACTCTTTACTTGCTAACCCCAACGGATCCACCCACCCCGTAGGATTAGGCACGTACTGGTAGCTATTCAACCCGCCGGCAAGCTTGATCGGATCAGGCGTCAAAAACCGCCCAGTGCCCGGATTGTAGTAGCGGTGCCGGTTGTAATGTAACCCCGTCTCGGCGTCGAAATACTGACCCTGGAAGCGCAGCGGATTATCGATCTCGCTGACGTCCAGCGCAGCGAGGTTACCGTAGGCGCGGTACTTCGCTGACCACATGATCTCGCCACTGTAGTCGGTGAGTTCCTGCGGCGTGCCCAGATGATCGAGTTGGTAGTAAAACGGCGTGGCTTTGCGCGGACCTTCGCCATCGAGCATCGCCAATGGACGGAAGCTACCGGGCTCATAGATGTAGCTGCGGTAGCGGTTGTCGGCGCTTTCCGCGATCAGTCGTTCGCCTTGCCACAAGAACTCGGTAGTGTGGCCATCAACGGTTTTTTCGATGCGTCGGCCGAAAGCGTCGTATTTGTAGGACGCGGTGCTCCCACCCGGCAGGCTTACGCCGATTAGGCGGTGCTGGCAGTCGTAGCGGTATTCGGTGACGAGTTTCTGGCCGGTACCACGGCGTTCGCGGATCAGGTTGCCGTAGGCATCGTAGTCGTAATGGCGGTCGCCTTGCATCAGCAGACGGTTGCCTTTGACGTTGGCGAGGTTGGCTGTGCCTTCGTTGTTCTGACCGAGCAGGTTATCCGCCGGGTCGTGGGCGAAGCTTTCCGGTGTCGTGCCGCGTACGCTAATGAGCCGATCAAGCGGATCGTAGTGATAGCTGCGATTGCCCTTGCGGCTGTCATCGATACCGGCGAGGTTGCCGTTGGCGTCGTAGTTGTAGCGACGCTGGAACAGGTTTTTATCACGCTGGCCGACGGTGTGTGCTTGCAGGCGGCCTTGTTCGTCGTACTGGTACTGGCTGAGCAACAGGCCTTGCTGGCGCTGTTGTTCACGACCGGCGCTGAACTGGTGATCGGTCAGACGTGAGCCGTTGAGGTCGATGCTGCTCAGGCGTCCGCCGGACAGGTGACGGTAGTCGAGTGTGCTGCCGTCAGGGAGGCGGCAGTGACTCAGTTGGCCAACGCTGTCGTATTCGTAACGCGTGGAGCCCCAGCCCTGGTGTTCGGTGATCAGGCGATCCTGCACGTCGTATTCATAGGCGAGCGGCCAGTGGCCGTCGTCGACGTTTACCAGGCGGCCGAGAGCGTCGTAGCTGTAGTGAATCTCCTCGCCATCGGCGAGGGTTTTTACCAGCAGACGGCCAGCGGCGTCGCGTTGATACTCGGTAACGAGTTCGCTGCCGTCATCACCGAATTCGGTTTTCTTCAGCAACTGGCCGTTGAGGTCGTATTCGTAGGCCGTGCGGCGACCGTCGAAGCCGGTTTCCTGTTGGATCAGGCCGTTCGAGTAGTAATCGAGATGGTAATGTTCGCCGCGCTCGTTTTCGATGTCGGTGAGCAGCAGACGCGAGTTGTCGTAGCGATAGCGCAGTTGGCTGCCGTCCGGATTGATGCGGCGGCTGACCAGGTGCAAGTTTTCCGCATACTCATATCGCGTGACGCGACCGAGTTCGTCGCGTTCGGCGGTGACGTTGCCATAGGCGTTGTAGGTGAAGGCACGTGTTGCGCCGCCCGGCAGCGTGACTTGTGCCAGGCGGTTGGCCGCATCCCATTGGTAGTGGGTGATGGCGCCGGATTCTTCCTGGCGGGTAATCTGCCGACCCAGTGCGTCGTAGCGATACTTGCGTTG
Source organism: Pseudomonas sp. Y5-11 (assembly GCF_022368695.1). NCBI lineage: Bacteria > Pseudomonadati > Pseudomonadota > Gammaproteobacteria > Pseudomonadales > Pseudomonadaceae > Pseudomonas > Pseudomonas sp. Y5-11. The sequence goes on along the minus strand of NZ_CP058974.1, from coordinate 4,647,643 downwards.
ACCGCCGTCCGGCAGGCGTTCTTCCAGTAACTGCCCGAGGTTGTTCCAACCGAGTTGATGGCGGCTGCCATCGGGGTGGCGGATCTCCAGCAGGCGACCCTGGGCATCGTAGCTGTATAGCGTGGCATTGCCGTTCGGGTCGATTTGCTGGGTGATGTCGCCCTGACGGTTGCGTTGGTACTTCCAGCTGGCTTTGCCGCGATGAACATCGCTGACGAAACCATTGATGTATTCATACGTGGTCGCTTCGTCTTCCGGCGGGATGACGGCAGTCATCAGTCCGTTGTCGTCGTACCGGTATTCGGTGACGGCACCCAAAGGATCCTTTTCCGCGATCAACTGACCTTTGTCGTTATAGGCCTTGAGGTGTTCGGCGCCGTCCGGGTCGACCTTGCTGATCAGTCGCGCCTGGTCGTCGTGGGTGTAGACCTCTTCGCTGCCGTCGGCGTTGGTTACCGTTACGCTGCCTTTATCGTCCCAGGCGTAATGCGCTTCCATCTGCGAGAAGTTGGCCCAGTGACGGATGCAGCGAGACAGTTTGCCTTCGTTCTCCCACTCCCAATAGAAGGCCGCGCCGCCCGCCAGTTGCCGCTCCAGAATCACGTGCTGTTCGTTGTAGCGATAGCGCTCGGCTTCGCCGGCCGCGTTCTTCGCTTCGATCAGACGGTGCTGTGCGTCATAGCTGTACGTCACCAGCGTTTGAACGGTGTTCCAGGTATCTTCCAGGTTGTCCGCCGGCAGGAACTGTTGATAGTCCACAGCGATAATGTGTTTGCGGTCATAGCGCAGCAGCAGGGCGCGACCGGCACCGTTATCGAGGCGCTTGATTCGACCGTGGATATCGCGCGTGACGTGCAGCCGATTGCCATAGCTGTCGCTGATGGCGATCAGGGTGGCGCCTTTGCTGTTGAAGCGGAAGTGGTAGAACGATGGGCGTTTGCCTGCCTGTGCCAGAACCAGTTCGGCGGGATCGTCACCGAGAAAAATGGCGGCTCGTGAGAGAGTGTTGGTGATTGCTGGACGTTTTTCTGTTGGGAGAGGGAAGGGCGTTGCGCGGTTTTCGTGGTCGGTCCAGATGACTTCGTCGTCACTGATCTCGAGGCGATGCGCCAGCGCATGGCTCCAGCCATAACCCAGGCCACAATCGATTTCCACTGCACTGGTTCTGTACAGGCGGGTCCACTCAAACGGCAGCAGACCATCCAGTTGACCATCGGTCAGCGTCAGCAACTCTTCACCGGTAACCATCGAAACCGGGCATTTGTCGACTCGTGTGCAAGACACGGGCTCCGCGCTTTTGTTGGCGGGCGTCGTGGCTTGTCTTGAAGCATCGTCCCCGTGCGCCCCAGTACCTAGGCGAGCGTTTGTCTTACCATCGAATCGAACTTGCACTACGCCTTGTTTAACTTGCCTTCCAATACCGCGCGCGGCCACTGGAACATACTTGGTAACGTATGCCATGAAGCCTTTAATAATTTCAAAGATTGACTTAACAAAATTAACAACGGCTTTAAGGACGATTTCTCCGTATTTCTTGATTCGTGCGACGAGATAAATCAGCCCCGTGCCTTCGGCTGCCACTGTCAAAACGATGGAAATGACGATGTCGATGGCAATACCCACGACAGCCGCTGTAGTCATCTTTGCGGCATCGCCTGCGGTTTTCATCGGTGGCAAGCTGGCCAGCCAGATAATCGCAGTGTGCATCATGAGAAAAAGCGCTGCTTCGTCACTGGCTAAAAGCATGGCTTTTTTCATGACATCAGGGGCGGTTTTTGCTACATCAATTAGCTCTTGCGCACCTTCGCCTAATTTTTTTCCAAATTTGCCAGGATCCTGAAGGATATCGAGGACAAGTTTGATTCCATCCCAAACGCCTTTAATTGCCTCCCATCCACCGTCAAGGATGCCGCTACCGACGGCCATGACCGTACCTGAAAGAGAAAGGCTCGACCATTGCTGCCGATATCCCCCAGGCCCCGTCCATTTGTTGCGCAGAAAACCTTCGAGTTCGCTGTTAAGTCCCTTGTATGAGTCGAACAGCGTATCGATCTGCGCAGGTGTCACTTCGTTGTGAACGCGGATGATGTAATTTTTTCCCGGTACACCACCTGACCAACTACCTTTACCTTTAGCATCGAGTTTGACTTTGTGGATAGCGCCGCCATCCACTGCAACGACCTCAACTTCGATATCGCCCAGAGGAATGTCGTAAAGCGATTCGAACTTGCTCTCGATTAGCAAAGGACCTTTCAATGGGCATTGAGCCACAACACTGAAATTGTCATCAGTCATGCTTACCGCAGTCGATGATCCGCCTGCTTTGAGGATTCGCTCCATTCCCAACAGGGAGGGTTTATTGGTTTTATGGCTGACTTCATCAGCCAGACTTGCATACCAGGAATGGGTTTGCTTCTGGTAAATCGTCAGGCTGTTTTTGAAGTTCTTCAGTTGGTTGTCAACGAAGGCAATGCGTTCCTTTGCGATCATCAGCCTTGCTCCAGAATCAGGTGGTTTAACAGTGCTTCTTTAAGGTTTTTCGGCGCATCCGGGCGGCGCACGAAACGGCTGACTTTCAGCTTCAGGTTGTTCTCAGGCCAGGCGTTGTAAACATCCGGGCGGTCTTCTTCCAGCCACTGCATCAGGTTGCTGATCAGTGTCGTCGGGTTCTCCTTGGCTAAGCCATCCAGCAACTCCTTCGGCACCTCCCACCACGGCCAATCCTTCACCTTCGGCAACACCCGCGTCCCAACCTCCAGCGTCTGCCCGTTAATCAGATACCGTTCAAACACCGGCAGTACTTCCCCAGCCTTCTCCCCAAGCCCCTTCAAAATCGGGTAGATGTGCCGCCCATCCCAAAAGCGGAAAAACACCTCAGTCCCGTCCGGCATCTTCACCTGTGTCAGGCTGCGCAGGTGCTCGAACACGTCGTTCGGTTCGGCGCGTGAGACGGCCAGCCAGCCCCAGTCGAGGGCGTCGGTTTCGGCGATCCACGGCAGGAATGCCGAGTTCGGTTTGAGCTCGGTGACGTAGGGCATCACCGGTTGCCAGGTGGAGTAGGGCGTGCCGCCCCAGATTGGCAGGAGCTGGGCGGTGGGTTCGGTCAGGTACAGGGTTTTCAGCGCGTCGGCATCGCTCGCTGCGCTGATGATCAGGTACAGGCGTTCACCGCTCTGCAGCGGCTGTTGTGCCAGCCAGTCTTTGGGTGTCAGTCGATCAGATGGCACAGGCACCTGCCTTGCATTTTTCGCATTCTTCGCAGAACGGCGCGTTGCGTTTGAGGGTGTTGATCTGGGCCGGGGTCAGGACCTGGCCGGCCTTGTCGGCGTCGGCCTGTTTCAGCACGCCGGGCATCAGCGGGGCGGCGCCAGTGCCGCTGCCGGGGCTGCCGCCGGAGTTGATGTTGATCGTCGGGCCGCTCATGGTTACGCCGCCGGCGTCGATCTTGATGAAGCTGCCGCCGCCGACCAGGGTCAATTCGGCGCCGGCTTCGAGCACGACTTTCATGCCGCTGCTCAGGTGGATTTCCTGGCCTGCATCAATGAACTGGCCGGTGCCGATCTTGATGTGCTGGTTCACGCCAACGGTCAGGTGGTCGTTGGCGCGGGCTTCGACTTTGCGGTCTTCGTAGACGGTGTGGTGTTCTTCGGCCTTGAATTCTGTGTAGCTGTTCTGCTCGACAGTGTCGTGGCGTTCGTTGCCGACGCGGATCTTCTGGTCGTGCTCGATGTTCTCATCCCAGTCGCGCTGGGCGTGGAGGAAGATCTGCTCCTGACCTTTCTTGTCTTCGATGCGCAGTTCGTTGTAGCCGCCACCGCCCATGGAACTCAGGGTCTTGAAGGTGCTGCGGGTCTTGTTCGCCGGCAGCGGGTAGGGGACGGTGTTTTCCTTGTGGTACAGGCAGCCGCTGATCAGCGGTTGATCGGGGTCGCCTTCAAGGAAGGTGACCAGCACTTCCATGCCGATGCGCGGGATGGCGATGCCGCCGTACTGGGCGCCGGCCCAGGCGCTGGAGACGCGCAGCCAGCAACTGGTCTTGTCGTCGGCCTGGCCTTCGCGGTCCCAGTGGAACTGGACTTTGACCCGGCCGTACTCGTCGCAGTGAATCTCTTCACCTTTGGGGCCGGTGACCACGGCGCTCTGGCTGCCGAGGATGCGCGGTTTCGGGTGGCGTAGGGGCGGGCGGTTCGGCACGTCCCACGGGGTCGCCTGGAAGCGGTTGCGATAGCCCTGATGGAAATCGTCTTTCAGCGTGGTGGTGTCGCTGGTCACCGACTCTTCGAGTACTTGCGGCTGTTTGCCTTCGTGCAGCACTTCGGTCAGCAGCCACAGGTCATTCCATTTGGCCTTTGGGTGCTCGGTCAGGGCGAGGAAATGGCCGCTGACCAGCAGCGGCTGATCGCTCTTGCCTTCGGCGAGCTGGAAGTCGCTGCGGTGGCGTTCGAGGGCGCGTTTGGCCAGGTGTTTGCCGCGCTCGCGGTCGATGAACCGGCCCGGGTAGTCGTAGTCTTCGAGGTCGGGCAGGGCGTCGCCACGGTTCTCGCTTTCCAGCGTCAGGCGCGGTTTTTCGAAGTCGTAATCGCGGCGCGTGGTGCGGCTGGTGCGGGTTTCCAAGCGCAGGTCGAAACGTTTGATCACCGGATTGCTGGCGACCATGCCGGAGTCTTGCTGGTAGGCCACAGGCTGGAGTTTCGGGAACACCGTCTGGTCATCACCGAACACCAGTTTGTGCGCCGTGGCGCTGTGCTGGAAGTGGTAGTGGATACCTTCTTCCTCGCACAGGCGCTGGATGAAGTGCAGGTCCGATTCATCGTATTGCACGCAGTAGATGCGCTCGGGATAGATCGAACCGGTCTTGAATTCGTAGGCGTTGCTCTGGATGCCGTGTTCTTCGAGAACCATGCCGATGATTTTCGGCACCGTGAGGTTCTGGAAGATGCGTTGATTGACGCGATGGGCCAGGTACGACAATTGCGGGCGCAGGGTCACCGAATAACGGGTCAGGCGCTTGCCGGAATCGCCTTGCGCGGCGCGATAGATCTGGCCGTGAATGCCGCTGCCATCGGGCGACAGCTGCAGGAAAGCCGGTTTGTGCAGCAGGGTTTCGAGGTCCAGCGACGGCTGCTCACTGACCAGCTCCACCTCGAACACAAAAGGCTGGCTGATGGCTTCCCGGCCGGTCAGGGTGAATACCTGAAAATCGGCGGAGAGCCCTTCGATGGTCAGGGCAAAGTGGGTTTCATTGGCCGGCGCGAACATCCCTTGTTCCTCGTGCTGTACAGCGGCGTTCGTCGACTACCGCCAGGCGGTTCAACGCACGCGAAATTCTGGAGGGGCGTAAACAACATCGACCAGCAGGGCTGGTCGATGCTTGTAACGATCAGCCGTAATTAAACGACTGGAGCACGCCAGTCATCGGAACCCGAAGTACCGGATACTTCGTGGGTCCAGGTGATTTTGCGGTAGGTGAACTGCACTTCTTCCAGGTGGGTGAAGTGCGAGTTGCCTGGATCCTGGCAGTTGTGCATTTTGTTGTTGATGGCGACGATGATCGCGTCTTCCAGTTTGGTGGTGTAGTAGTGCTCTTGAGTACCTTGAGCAGAAGTACGGTACCACTGGATAACGATTTCGCTCATGCGCTCGCCGGAGGTCAGAGCAGCTTGCAGCAGAGGCGAAGCCTTGTCGTAGACCTTGGTGATGATCACTGGCTTGTGAACGCGCTGACCGGTTGGCTGACCGGATTGTGGGTCACGCGGGATGATCACGTCGTGGCTGAAAGCCTGAACCATGACCTGGTCTTCGTGGCCTTCCTGGTAGGTGTTGCCAACGGAGTCGGCGGTGAAGGCGCCGGCAGTGATCAGGCCTTGTTTTTCGCCGGTAACCGACATGTACGCTGGTGTTGCCATGGGGTGCTCTCCTTGCGGATAAATTTAGGGTGCCCGGGAGGCGAAATCGCCCGGTGGGTGCCTGACTGTTATCAAGGAGCGTGCCAGGTTTGTTGAAGGCCCGGCAGCCGGGGGTGAAGCGGCTGTAGTCTGCGGTTTTGCCGATGTTTTTTATTGAATCGAGATGGAAAGTGCGCAACTTCTTGCGCAGTACTGCGCAAAAAGTTGCGCACTCGGCTGTAAGCCTCTCCGATCAAGGTCTGTAGCGCGATAAGTCACGTTTTTTGCCGGACAAGTGCGCAAGAAGTTGCGCAGTAAGGCCAAGTGCCAGCGTCGAGCGTTTGAAACGATCCGCCCAGCGCGACGGTCAATCACTCACGACTGCGCCGCAGGCGTCTGAACATTCCCCACCGCGAGTGAGAACGACATGAAAATCCTGATGGTTTTAACGTCCCACGATCAACTGGGTGATACCGGCAAGAAAACCGGCTTCTGGCTGGAAGAATTCGCCGCGCCGTATTACGTGTTCAAGGATGCCGGCGCGCAACTGACGCTGGCCTCGCCCAAGGGCGGCCAGCCACCGCTGGACCCGAAGAGTGACGAACCGGACGCACAGACCGCCGCAACCGAGCGCTTTCGCAAGGATTCTGCCGCCCAGTCGGCATTGTCGTCGACAGTCAAGCTGGACACGGTAAAGGCTGCGGATTTCGATGCCGTGTTCTATCCCGGCGGCCACGGCCCGTTGTGGGACCTGGCTGAAGACCGCCATTCGATTGCGCTGATCGAAGCGTTTTACAACAGTGGCAAACCGGTGGCGGCGGTGTGTCATGCGCCCGGTGTGCTGCGACATGTCAAAGGTGCGGACGGTCAGCCATTGGTCAAGGGTAAGCAGGTGACAGGCTTTACCAACAGTGAAGAGGAGGCGGTAGGGCTGACCAATGTGGTGCCATTTCTGGTGGAGGATGAGCTCAAGGCCAAGGGCGGGATTTTCTCCAAGGGCGCGGACTGGTCGAGCTACACCCGTGAGGACGGGCTGTTGTTGACCGGGCAGAATCCGGCGTCGTCGGAAGAGACAGCGTTCGCGCTGTTGTCACGCTTGCGCTAGAAGCAAAAGCAAAAGATCGCAGCCTGCGGCAGCTCCTACAGGGGGAAACACATTCCATCTGTAGGAGCTGCCGCAGGCTGCGATCTTTTGATCTTTCAGCGCGAAAGCGCTGCCAGACACTCCTCAATCGAGCGCCGCTGTGTCTCGGCATACAACCCCAATTCATCAATGGTTGCACGCCCCAGCGCCTGTTCGAACGCCTGGCGGTTCGAGTGTTCGCCATAGTGTGTCTGCGCAGCATCCCCAAGGTTCGACTGAAAAATCCCCGCCGCACTCACTGGCAGAAAATCTTCGTACACCAACGGTTCAGCTTTCACATGGCCTTCGCGGAGCAAATCCTCCAGCGATGTCGATTTGAGGCTGCCCGCTGCCAAGCCTTTTTCCGTGGGGAAATAGCGAAAATACGCCAGCTCCTGTTCACGCATGCCGTCGACGCTGTCAGGAAATTCGCCAAAGTGTCGGGTCATCAGCGTGTTGTAACGTGCGGCGTTACCTTCGTTAGGGAAATCGCCCAGTTCATCGCGCGCGGCATTCAGCAAGCGGTCATACAGCGCTCGGCCTTTGGGCGTCAGCGCCGCACCGCGTTGTTCGATTTCGCCGAAACGCGCGCTGTGGCTACCGCGAGTCTCGTGCTGATCGGTGAAAGCGATCGGCTCGTCCAGCGCCTTGAAACTGGTCTGGCGCAACAGGATCGGGCACTTGCGGCGTGGCGGGCCTTCGATCACCGCTTTCGGGGTGATGCCGTGCACCGGCATCTGCGCCTGGACGATATCGATGTCCAGCGTGCGTGGGGTCAGGTGATTGATGTGCGGGCCTTTGAACGCCACCACATCGGCGATCAGACGGTGCTGGGCGCTGAGGGTCTGGTACTGCGCAGCGGTGACGGTGGCGCTGTGATGCCAGCGAAAGGTTTCCAGTGCCTGCAGGACGAATTCCCTGGCTTCATCCTCATTCAGCCCGCCGACGGACTCCGCCCGCTCGATCAGATGCAATGCCGCAGGGGTGAAGATCGAACGCTGATTCAGCACCGATTCGGCAAACGCCCGCAGTTCGGGATCCTCGATCAACTCAAGGCGCAGTAATGAGGTGAACACCCGAAACGGACTGACCTGCAGCGCCGCTTCATGCACCGCGCGAAACGCCGTGGAGTGCACCGGCACACCTGCCGGGGTCAGGTCGTAGTAGCCCACCGGTTGCATGCCCATCACCGCGAACAAACGCGCTAGGGTCGCCAGTTCTTTGGCTGTGCCAACGCGGATCGCGCCGTGGCGCTCCATGTCCAGGCGCCCGATTTCACCAGTGCTGTCGAGCTGCCGTGCGAGGTCTGGCTGAGCGGCCAGCACTTCACGGTTGGTCTGTTCCACCAATTCCATCAGCGCGCCGTACAACGGCACTTCTTCGCGGTACATGTCGGACATCGCTTTGGAAAAGCGTTGGCGGATCAGGTCGGGGCTGACGAAAGGCTGCACGGTCATGAAAAAAATTCCTGCCACGGTCACGTAAAGGATGGAGGAAAAGATCGCAGCCTTCGCCGACGGCGGCAAACGAAGAATCCTACGAACTTCATTCTGCCAACGACTGATCCACCAGTTCGATCCAGTGCAAAATCTGCGTACGTCCGGCGCCGGCCAGATGATTCTGGCAGCCGACGTTGGACGTGACGATCAGCTCCGGGCGCCCGCTTTCCAGCGCATTGAGGCGGTTATCGCGCAATTGCCGGGCGAGGGTCGGTTGCGTCAGCGAATAAGTGCCGGCCGAACCGCAACACAGGTGACCGTCCGGCACGGGTGTGAGATTGAACCCGAGGCGGGTCAGCAGCGCTTCGACTGCGCCGCCGAGTTTCAGCGCATGTTGCAGTGTGCAGGGGCAATGCACGGCGATCCGCCGCTGGCGGGCGGCGCACACTTGCTCCAGAGGTTCCTGAGCGAGCAGTTGCACCAGATCCAGCGTTCGCTCACTGATCTGCCGCGCCTTGTCGGCGTAGCGCGGATCCTGCGCCAGCAGATGCCCGTAATCCTTGATGAACGCGCCGCAACCGCTGGCCGTCTGCACGATGGCTTCCGCGCCGTTTTCCAGCTGTGGCCACCACGCGTCGATGTTTTGCCGCGCGCGGTCGAGGCCTTTGGCCTGGGCGTCGAGGTGATAGTCCAGCGCGCCGCAGCAACCGGCCTCGGCCACCGGCGTGACGCTGATCCCTAGTCGATCGAGCACCCGCGCCGTCGCATCATTGGTGTTCGGCGACAGGCCTGGTTGCACGCAGCCTTCGAGCAGCAACACCCGCCGCGCATGGCGTGGGGCGGGGCGTGAGCCGGGCACTGGGGCGCGTTGCGGCAATTTGCTTTCGAGGATGCGCGGTAACAGCGGCCGGAACGTCGTGCCTACCCGCAGCAGGCCCTTGAATACGCCCGGATTCGGCGCCAGTGCACGCAAGCCCTCGCGCAACAAGCGCTGGGCGGCAGGGCGGGGCACGGCCTGATCGACCACCGCCCGACCGATATCCAACAGGTTGTGATAGTCAACACCAGAGGGGCAGGTGGTTTCGCAATTACGGCAGGACAGGCAGCGATCCAGATGCAACTGAGTCTGCTCGGTGGCCGGCGCCCCTTCGAGCACTTGCTTGATCAGATAGATGCGTCCGCGTGGCCCATCGAGCTCATCACCGAGCAACTGATAGGTCGGGCAGGTGGCGTTGCAAAAACCGCAATGCACGCAGGTGCGCAGAATCTTTTCCGCCTCGGCCGCACGCGGCAGTTGTCGGGATTGTTCGCTGAGGGTGGTCTGCATGGCTAGAACTCCGCGTACATCCGGCCGGGGTTGAACAGTCCTTGCGGATCGAGTTGCGCCTTGAGTTGCCGGTGATAACGCATCAACGTGCGCGGCAGCGGCTGGAACGGTGTGTCGCTGGCGCCATGGGTGAAGCAGGTGGCATGGCCACCGAGTTCCCGAGCGAGAATCTGAACGTGCTCGTGATCGGACTTCAGCCAGCGTTGCGCGCCGGCCCAGTCGATCAACTGCTGGCCGGGCAAGTCTTGCGGCCCGAGATTGTTCGGCAGCGACAGGCGCCACAGCGGCAGGCCCTCGTCGAAAAAGCTCAGGCGTTGCTCGTTCAAGTCGCGCCAGAACACCGAGTCCAGCGGCTCGCCGCCGAGTCGTTGATGCGCGGCGGTCACCGAGCCTTCGCCGCCCTCCAGGCGCAGGTACAGGCTTTGCCCGTCATGGCAGGCGCCGCTGATCGGCAACGGTTGCTGGCCCCATTCGGCCAGCCTGGTCAGCGCTCGGGTGCAGTCGATATCGAGGCGGATGCTCAGGCATTGACGCGGTTTCGGCAGGACTTTCAGCGAGACCTCGGTGAGCACGCCGAGACAGCCGAAACTGCCAGTCAACAAGCGCGACAGGTCGTAGCCGGCAACGTTTTTCATGACCTCGCCACCGAACCGCAGGTGCTCGCCAAGGCCTGTGATGACCCGGGTACCGAGGACGAAGTCGCGCACCGAACCTGACCATGGCCGCCGTGGCCCGGACAGTCCGCTGGCGATCATCCCGCCGACGGTGGCACTGTCACCGAAGGCCGGCGGTTCGCACGGCAGCATCTGCCCGGCTGCGTCGAGCGCCGCGAGCAACTCGCGCAGCGGCGTACCGGCGCGCACGCTGACCACCAGCTCGGTCGGTTCATAGCGCACGATGCCGCAGTGCGCGCGAGTGTCGAGCACTTCGCCGGCCACCTCGCGCCCCAGAAACGCCTTGCTGTTGCCACCCTGGATTTTCAGCGGCGTGGCGTTGGCCCGGGCCTGGTTGACCTGATCCAGCAGGGCGCCGCTGGCGTCGACGTCAGCCATCAGAAGCGCTCCAGTTCGGGGAATGGCAATTGTCCGGCATGAATGTGCATCGCACCGAATTCCGCGCAACGGTGCAGGGTCGGGATGTTCTTGCCGGGGTTGAGCAGGCCTTGCGGGTCGAACGCGGCTTTGACCGCGTGGAACAGGCTCAGCTCAGCGCTGTTGAACTGCGCACACATCTGATTGATTTTCTCGCGGCCGACCCCGTGTTCACCGGTGATGCTGCCGCCGACGTGCACGCACAATTCGAGAATTTTCCCGCCCAACGCCTCCGCGCGCTGCAGTTCGCCGGGCTGGTTGGCGTCGAACAGGATCAGCGGGTGCATGTTGCCGTCACCGGCATGGAACACATTGGCCACGCGCAAGCCGTATTCGGCGCCGAGGCGCGCGATGCTTTGCAGCACGCCGGGCAATTCGCGACGCGGGATGGTGCCGTCCATGCAGTAGTAGTCCGGGGACAAGCGGCCGATCGCCGGAAAGGCGTTTTTGCGCCCGGCCCAGAAGCGCACGCGCTCGGCTTCATCGCGGGCCTGGCGCACTTCGCTGGCGCCGGCCTGCAGCATGACCTCGCGCACCCGCAGGCAATCGTCATGGACATCGGCTTCGACGCCATCGAGTTCGCACAGCAGAATCGCTTCGGCAGCGACCGGGTAACCGGCGTGAATGAAGTCTTCGGCGGCGCGGATCGCCAGGTTGTCCATCATCTCCAGGCCACCGGGAATAATCCCCGCAGCGATAATGTCGGCCACCGCGCGGCCAGCCTTTTCCACCGAATCGAAGCTGCCCAGCAGCACCTTGGCGACCTGCGGTCTGGGCAGCAGTTTGACCGTGACTTCGGTGATGATCCCGAGCAAACCCTCGGAGCCGGTGAACAGCGCCAGCAAATCGAAGCCCGGCGCATCGAGGGCCTCGCTGCCCAGCGTCAGGCGTTCGCCTTCGATGGTCAGCACTTCGATCTTCAGCAGGTTGTGTACGGTCAGACCGTACTTGAGGCAATGCACGCCACCGGCATTTTCCGCGACGTTGCCGCCGATCGAACAGGCAATCTGCGACGACGGATCCGGCGCGTAATACAGGCCGAACGGCGCCGCCGCCTGGGATATCGCCAGGTTGCGCACCCCGGGTTGAACCCTTGCGGTGCGGGCCGCCGGGTCGATGTGCAGGATGTTGTTGAACCGCGCCATCACCAGCAACAGGCCGCTTTCCAGCGGCAGCGCGCCGCCCGACAACCCGGTGCCGGCGCCACGGGCCACCACCGGCACGTGGTGTTGATGGCAGAGCCTGAGCAGGGTTTGTACCTGATCGAGTCGCCGAGGCAGCGCCACCAGCATCGGTGTGGTGCGATAGGCCGACAGGCCATCGCATTCGTACGGCTTGAGTTCGTCTTCGCGCCACAGAAGGTCGAGATCCGGGAGGGCGTGCTGCAGGGTTTTCAGCAGCTCAGCCTTGTTCACTTCCGGTAGCGGGCCGTCGAGGCGTTCGTCGTAGAGAATGTTCATTCCAATTCCATTGGCGGACGGGATTACCTGTGGTGAGGGGATTTATCCCCGACTGGCTGCGCAGCAGCCCAACCCAGAACATGCGGTGTGTCTGATTCAGCTTGGTGCTGGAACCGGGGCTGCTCTGCAACCCATCGGGGATGAATCCCCTCACCACAATAAATCCCCTCACTACAAGGATAGTTGTGGGATTCATCGCTGATCGCCCAGAAACTCCCGATACAACCGCGCAGTATTCCCCGGTTGTTCGACCATCGGCATGTGCCCGACACCGTCCCACACTTCGACCCGCAGATTGGCGATGCCCTTGCTCCACACCGGCACGCTGCTGACGTCGATCAAACGGTCCTTGCGCCCCCACAACAGCAGCGCCGGGCATTTGATCTCGGCCAGTTTCGGTTCCATCGGCGGGCTGGCGCGAAAGTCGCGGAAGATCTCTTCCAACTCATCACGCTGGCGTTGGTAACGTTGGGCGATGGCGTCCAGCACCAGCCCGGGTACCCACGGTGGCGAGGCCATGGTCATCGCATAAAACTGGCGGAATTCTTCCCGGGAGTTGATCAGGAACGGGTTATGTCCACGGGCCAGATGGCGTTCCATGTCGCTGGCCTGCGGTGCGGTGACGCCGGCCGGGTCGATCAGTGCCAGTGAGGCAATCCGGTCCGGGTAGGTTGCCGCCAGCCACGCTGCGATGTAGCCGCCCATCGAGTTGCCGATCACGTGGACTTTCTCCACACCGCACACGTCGAGCAGCTGGATCATGCGCTTGGCCTGCAGCGCAATGTCATAGCCGCCACCGGCCTTGAAGCCGGTTTCACCGTGGCCGGCGATGTCCGGAATGATCACCCGGTACTGGCGGACAAAGTGCCTGGCGAAGCGCAGCCACAGATTTTTCTCGGCGCTGTAGCCGTGCAGCATCAGGATCGCGCTGGCGGCTTCATAAGGCCCACCTTGCCAGGTCGAGACCGTCATTTCGGCAATCGGCACTTCGATCTTGTGCAACTTGTACAACCTGGCCTCGAGCGCCGTGCTCAGGTCATACAGCCAATGGCCGATCGCCGGATAACTCAACCAGCTCCAGGCCACGAAAACCGCGAGAGCGACAAACAGCACAAGCATCGACGTCTTCCTTTTACGTGTTCAGGACAGAATGTGGTCAGCCGGTTTCAGCGCCCGGGTCAACCGGTAGTAGCTGAAACTGAAGCCCGGAAATATCGCGATCACATGACCGCTCTTGCTTTGATACCAACTGTGACAGCCGCCGGACTTCCACACCGTGCGCTCCATCTCACGGTGGATCATTGCAGTGTAGGTACGTTCCGCGTCGGGGCGCACTTCGATGCTGCGCAATCCTTTTGCCTGCAGGGTGTGGATACAGTCGAGGATGTAGTTCATCTGCGCCTCGATGATGAACAGCGCCGAGGTATGCCCGATGCCGGTGTTGGGCCCGGTGACGATGAACAGGTTGGGAAAGTCCGGCAGGCTGGTGCCCAGGTAGGCGCGCGGGTACTGCGCCCAGGCGTCCTTGAGTTGCACGCCGTGCTTGCCGGTCACCGGGTAGGAGACCACGCCGTCGGTGGCGTCGTAGCCGGTCGACCAGACAATCAGGTCGACATCGATGTGCTGGCCATCCTGGGTGACGATGCCGGTTTCATCGAGCGCGGCGATGCCTTGCTCGCGGCTGTGCAGGGTGACGTTGGGTCGGGTCAGCGCCGGGTAATAGGTGCTGGAAAGCAGGATGCGCTTGCAGCCGATGGTGAAGTCCGGGGTGAGTTTTTCGCGCAACAGCGGGTCCGGCACCTGTTGCTTGAGAAAACGCAGGGCCTGGCGCTGGACCAGGTGAATCGCCGGTTTCGAATATTTGAAGGCGATGACCCGTGTTTCGAATTGCCAGTAAAGCAGCCAGCGCAGCAGCTTGTAGGCCGGTTTCACTCCCAGCAGCCAGCGCTGCAAAGGCCCGAACCGGCGATCGGCGCGCGGCAGCACCCAATGTGGTGTGCGCTGGAATACATGCAGTTGTGCGACCTCGGGGGCAATCGCCGGAATGACCTGCGCGGCACTGGCGCCGCTGCCGACGATGGCCACGCGTTTACCGCGGTAGTCGTAGCTGTGATCCCAATTGTTTGTATGAAAAGTCTTGCCCTGAAAGCGATCCTGGCCGGGGAAGGGTGGGATCACCGGTTGGCTCAACGGTCCGGAGGCGTTGATCACGAACTGCGCGCAGAACATCCCCTTGTTGGTGTGCACCGCCCACTGCCTGGCGGCGTCATCCCATTCGATGCGTTCGACGTTGGTTTGCAGTTCCACGCGTTCGCGAAGGCCGAAGCGTTCGATGACGTGTTCGGTGTATCGGTGCAGTTCAGGTTGGGCGGCAAACATCTGCGTCCAGCGGTACGGCGCGAAGGACAGCGAGTACAGTGGTGAGGGCACATCCACCGCTGCGCCGGGATAGGTGTTCTGGCACCAGGTGCCGCCGAAGAACGCCCTTCGTTCTAGCAGGCGAAAATCGTCAATGCCGGCCTTGAGCAAATTGACCGCCGCACATTGGCCGCCAAATCCGCTGCCGATGATCAACACCTGGTAGGTCCGCATGGGTCTCCTTCTTATAGTCGTTTCACCGTTTTCATCCTTTCAGGTATAGCTAAAAATTCGCCGAGTGGGAGCGGGCGGCTGGGCGGTGATGGCTATTTAGCGGCTGGCTGATAGACTCCCAGCACATCGGTCTGACGGTGTGCGCAGGTTCCGTTGAGTGGTCGAGGCCCTTATGCGAAACAAGGGGGGAAAGGGACTTTCACTGGCCAGGAGGCTTTATACATCGCGAACCCTCGGCCTGGTGCTGGGGTTGTTGTGCGTGAGCGTGGCGATGTACCCGCTTGACCCGTCGCCGTGGGTCTGGGCACTGATGCTGTTCAATGGCCTGGTCTGGCCGCATCTGGCGTTTCAATGGGCCCGTCGCTCCAGCGTTCCCTACCATGCTGAACACCGCAATCTGTTGATCGACGCGTTTATGGGCGGCTTCTGGGTCGCCGCCATGCAGTTCAATCCGTTGCCCAGTGCCACCACCGTTTCGATGATGGCGATGAATAACGTCGCCATCGGTGGCGTGCGTTTTCTCGCGGCGGGCCTGGCGGCGCAGGTCCTTGGAATCGGCGTCGGCCTGGTGGTGTTCGCCCCGGCGTTCATCCCGCCCACCTCACCTTTACAGCTGTATGCCTGCCTGCCATTGCTGATGCTGTACCCGTTGGCGCTGGGCTGGATCTGCTTTCGCCAGGCCTACACGCTGGGCCTGCACAAGCGTGAACTGCTGGCCCTGAGTCGCACCGACAGCCTGACCGGTCTGCTCAACCACGGCGCCTGGAAGGATCAACTGGACATCGCTTTTCAACGTTGCCGTCGACAGCAACAGGGCGCGGCGATTGCGTTGATCGATATCGACCACTTCAAGTCGATCAATGACACGTATGGGCATGTGGCGGGTGACATCGTCCTGCGCCAGTTGAGCAAAATGCTCAAGCAGAACCTGCGCGCTGCGGATATCGCCGGTCGCTACGGCGGCGATGAGTTCTGCGTGATTCTGCCCGACCTGCCGCTGTTCAATGCGGCGCAGGCGATGGAAGCCTTGCGCGAACGTTTCGCCACCCTGGGTTATGAACAGAACCCGGCGCTCAAGGTCAGCCTGAGTATCGGTCTGGCGGCTTATGATCCGGCGCATGGCGACGCGACCCGCTGGCTCAATGATGCGGATCAGGCGCTGTACGAGGCCAAGGCGACCGGGCGCAATCGGGTGATTTGCAACAGTGACGACCTGCCGAAACAGGAACTGCTCGATTCGGTCTGACTGCTCACCCCATTCACCTGTGCGAGCCGGCTCGCTCCTGGAAGTGTTCGGTGTCGGCGGCTCCGGTGTCGCATCCGCTATAGAGCCTTGCGTCGATGTCAGGTACGGTTTGAATCCCCCGACGCGAAACAAGGATCGATTCATGACGTTCTCATTTCCCCGCTCCCTGCTGGCCGCCAGCCTCGGCCTGTCTCTCGCCTTCAGCGCTGCCGGTGCCTTCGCCGAACCGCACAAGCAAGTGCTGGCCGATGCCGAGCAGTATCAGCCTGAAGCCCTGAAACTGCTGGAGCGGCTGGTCAACATCGACTCCGGTTCCGGCTATGAACCGGGCCTCAAACATGTCAGCGAGATCGCCATCGACGAGCTGAAAAAACTCGGCGCCACCATCGAGCTGGTGCCCAACACCCCGGAAAAAACCAACCACGTGCTGGCCACTTTCAAAGGCACCGGCAAGGCGAAAATCCTCTTGATGGCGCACATGGACACGGTGTTCAAGGAAGGCTCCGCCGCCGAGCGCCCGTTCCATATCAAGGACGGCCGCGCCTACGGGCCGGGGGTGATGGACGACAAGGGTGGCATCGTCGCCGGGATCTACGCGCTGAAGATCCTGAAGAACCTCGACTTCAAGGATTACGCGCAAATCACCTTCCTGCTCGATGCCAGCGAAGAAACCGGCTCGGACGTCGCCACCGACCTGATCAAGAAAACCGCCAAGGCCCACGACGTGACGCTCAACCTCGAACCGGGGCGTCCGGCCGATGGTCTGGTGGTGTGGCGCAAAGGCAGCGCAACGGCGCTGGTCGAGGTCAAGGGCAAGGCTGCGCATGCGGGCGTCGCGCCGGAGCTGGGACGCAACGCAGCGATGGAAGCGGCGCACCAGATTCTGCAACTGGGCAAACTCGGCGACGAAGCGAAGAAAACCACGATCAACTTCACCGTGCTCCAGGCCGGTGATCGCACCAACGTGATTCCCGATCACGCCACCGCCAAGGCTGACGTGCGCGCGGCCGTGCCGGAAGAATTCGACCGGATCGAGAAAGACCTGGCGCGGGTCTCGCAGGACAAGCTGATCGCGGAAACCGAAGTCACCACCAGCCTCAAACGCGGCTTGCCGCCGATGCCGCAAACGGCGGAGTCGGATCGCTTGATGGCGATGGCCCAAGGGATTTACGGCGAGATCGGCCGCAAGCTGACCGAAGAGGGCAGTGGTGGTGCGGCGGATGCCAGCCTGGCAGCCGGCGTGGGCACACCGACGCTAGACGGTTTCGGGATTGTCGGCGGCAATATTCATACGCCGGAGGAGTACGCTGAAGTGGCGAGCGTGGCGCCGCGGATTTATCTGTTGTCGCGGATGATCATGGAATTGGCCAAATAGTCACAGTCTGAACATTGTTCAGTGCTGAGGCGACCGGCCCCATCGCTTGCAAGCCAGCTCCCACAGTAGAACTTCAGTGGACGCAGTATCTGTGTTCGACACCGATCAAATGTGGGAGCGAGCCTGCTCGCGATGGCGTGAGCACAATCAACATCCATATAGCCTGATCCACTGCCTTTACTGGCAGGCCAGCTCCCACGGACTTTGGTGATGCCCACAAATCCATGTCGGCCAAATAACCTTTGGGAGCTGGCTTGCCAGCGATAGCGTCAGCCCGGTCATCACATCACTCCTTGACGCTCATGTATTCCTTCGCCCAGAGAATGTAG
Source organism: Pseudomonas sp. Y5-11 (assembly GCF_022368695.1). NCBI lineage: Bacteria > Pseudomonadati > Pseudomonadota > Gammaproteobacteria > Pseudomonadales > Pseudomonadaceae > Pseudomonas > Pseudomonas sp. Y5-11. Next base: position 4,629,776 of record NZ_CP058974.1, on the reverse strand, counting down.
TCCTCTGGCTGGGTGTAGGTGTGCGTCAGTTCGGTGGCACTCAGGTCCGAAGCCTGGGTAAAGATCTGTCGTTGCTCACGCAGGCTGTCGTAGGTGGCCTTGATCGCCGCGAAGTACGCGCCGTGACCGTCGATGGTTACGCGCACACCGAGTTCGGCCAGACGCTTGTCGTCGCGCAGCGCCGGGTTGCCGTAGGTGACCAGCATCAGTGGCACGGTCAAGTGTTCGGCAATCTGTTCTAGCTGATCGAAGTCCTGCACGCCGACCATGCAGATGCCGTCGGCACCGGCGGCCTGGTATTGCTTGGTGCGGCTGATGATTTCCTGGTTCGGCAGAATACCGGCGTTGGTGCGGGCGATGATCGCCATTTCCGAATCGACCCGGGCTTCCAGCGCTGCACGGATCTTGCCGACGCCTTCGGCAACCGAGATCAAGTCGGTGGATTTACGGCCGAATTGTGCCGGCAGCAGTGTGTCTTCGATGGTCAGTGCGGCGACGCCGGCGCGTTCCAGCTCAACGATGGTGCGCATCACGTTGAGGGCGTTGCCGTAGCCGTGGTCGGCGTCGGCGATCACGGGCAGCTGAGCGACGCGGCCAATGCGGGTGGCCTGCTCAGCGAACTCGCTGAGGGTGATCAAGGCAAAGTCGGGGGCGCCCAGCACCTGCAACGAGGCGACGGAGCCGCCGAGGATCCCCACTTCAAAACCCAGGTCTGCGGCAATGCGCGCGGACATCGGATCGAACACCGAAGCCGTGTGGTAGCAGGTGTCGGAAGCCAGCAATTGACGGAAGTTACGGCGCAAATCTTGATGGGAAAGCCTGGTCATACGAGTTCCACCAATACAAAGGAATGGAACGGCTTGAGCAATGGTGTCAACGCCGAAGAATGAAAAGGCTATCACGCGAATGGGTCAAGGTTCATGACGAATTTGCAAGTGAGGCGTTGATCACGGATGCAAAGGCTGAAAGGTTTCATCTGCAATCAGCGGATTTCCAGTGTCAGGACAGTTGTTCAGGCCGCGACTGCGTGTTGCTGTTGCCTGGGCAGCAGCACGGCGCGAACCGAATTGCCCGGCTGCAGTTGCAGGCGCTTGGCGGTCAGGCGGTCGACCACCAGGGTATTGCCGACCAGACGACCGGGGGCCACGGTGATGCGGCAGTTCTCCAGGCGACGGTTATGGATCAGCCACAAGGGGGCCTGATCGTCCGGCGTGCCGAGGCTCAAGGTCAGCGCCTGGCTGTCGCGCACGGTACGAATGCTGCCGATTGGCGCTTCGATCACCGGGCCACCGTCGAAGATGTCGATGTAGCCCTTATGTACAAAGCCTTCCTCGCGCAGGATCTTCAGCGCCGGCTCGGTATTGGGGTGTGGCTGGCCGATGGCCGCTTGTGCCTGTTCGGTCAGCATGCAGGTGTACAACGGCTGGCGCGGCATCAGTTCGGCGATGAACGACTTGTTGCCCAGACCCGACAAGTGGTCGGCGTGGCTGAAGTCCATCTGGAAAAAGTGCCGGCCCAGGCTGTCCCAGAACGGCGAACAACCGCGTTCATCGGCACTGCCACGCAGTTCGGCGATCATCTTCTCGCCAAACAACTGCGGAAATTCAGCCACGAACAGCAGGCGCCCCAACGACAGCAGCCGGCCGTTGCTGCCATGACGATGGTCGTGGCTGAGAAACAGCGAGCACAGCTCCGACTGGCCGGTCAGCTCATTATTGAGAAACAGCGTGGGTATCTGTCGGGAAATGCCCAGATCCGCTGACGAACTCACGGTCAACCCGACGCGGTAGTTGTACCACGGCTCGCGCAGGCCAACCGCGCCGGTCAGGGCGCTGACACCCACCACGCGCAGGTCGTCGTCTTCGAGCACGAACAGGTAGTCGGCGTCAGCCCGTTCCACCTGCTCGGCGAACGCACGCTGCGCCCAGCGCACCCGGTGAGCGAGGCGGTCTTCATTGGCCGGCAGGGTGGTGAACCCGGGGCCGGCCTGCTGCACCAGAGTCATCAGCGCTGGCAGGTCGCTGACTTTGACCGGACGGACGATCATGCGGTAACTCCTTGTACGCGCCTGTTCGGGCACTGTCGTTGGGTGTGCAACCGGGCGCCGTTCACAGGGCTGTCAGCCTGATCGTGCTGCCATCGGTGACCTTCAGCGCCGTGCACAGGGCTGGCGTAAGGGACAGCGGTTGATCGGGCTGGTAATCCAGTTCGGCGACGATGGCCCGGAAACCGTGCAAGGCGTCGTTGCTCACCAGATAGCGTCCCCGAGCGTCGATTTGTGCTTGCTGGCGCACGGTGGCGGTCTGGCTGCGGGCGATCGAACGGATGTTCGCGGTGCGCGCATACAGGGTCGGGCCGGCGTCGAACAGGTCGATGTAGCTGTTGGTTTCAAAGCCTTCGCGTTCAAGGATGTCGAACGCTTCCTGGCCGTCCGGGTGAATCCGGCCGATGCATGCCTGTGCTTCCGGGGGCAGCATCGGCACGTAAATCGGGTATTGCGGCATCAGTTCGGCGAGAAAGGTGCGGCTTTGCAGACCGCACAGGCGCTCGGCCTCGACGTAGGGCAGGTCGAAGAAATGCTTGCCCAGTGCATCCCAGAACGGTGAATGGCCATTCTCATCGCTGTAGCCGACGATTTCGGTGATCACCGCATCGGCGAAACGGGATGCGTGAGCGGCGATGAACAGCAGCCGCGCCCGCGACAGCAGTTCGGAAAAAGCGCTGCGCACCAGCGCGTTGTCGATGTGAAAACCACGCAGCAGGGTGTGGTCGTTGAGGTCGTGACACAGCGACAGCGCCGGCACCCCGTGCTCGATGTTCAGCTCCCGCGAGGCGCTGGTGAAGTGGCGGTTGCGCAGGCTGTAGAACGGTTCGTTGAAACCGGCCGTGGCGAGAATCTCCGAGCAGCCGACCAGCCGCCGAGTGTCGAGGTCTTCCAGCACGAAGAAGTAATTTTCCGGGCCTTGCGCCTGAATGTCGTGGTCGAACGAGGCGCAGGAACCGGCGATTTTTTCACGCAGGCGTTCGCTGTCGTCCGGCAGCGACGTGACGCCGACCAGACTGTCGCGGGCCAGTTGCTGCAATTGCGGCAGGTCGGTTGGCTCGACTGGGCGTAAGACCAGCATGGATGCACTCCTGTATCAAAGGGTCCGGTGATCCGCACCGAACCTGACTATCACTGTCGGTTGCCACGCTTTAAAGCGGCGGTCGCCTGATTTGTTGTCAGACGCCGCTCTTTTTCTTGTCAGCCGTTACTCGGGTCAGGCAATGCACTGCTGGCGCCGAGCTTGTTCAGGAAGAACAGGTACACCAGACCCAGCGCGATCCAGATCAGGCCGAGTTTCTGCGCATCGACGCCCATGTTGTACATGATGGCGGCGACGATGATGAAGCCGATCACCGGGCAGATCAGATGGCGCACGACCTGGCCGGACTTCTGCCGACGCCAGTAGTAGTTGATCACTGTCAGGTGCAGCAGCATGAAACCGCTGAGGGCACCGAAGTTGACCAGCGAGGTCAGGGTGTCGACCGAATTGATGAACAGGTAGCAGATCACCAGCGACAGCAGCGCCACCAGATAAATGCTCAGGTACGGGGTGTTGTGCTTCGGGTGCACCTTGGCCAGCACTTTCGGCAACTTGCCGTCACGGGCCATGCCGAACAGCAGGCGCGACACCGCGGCTTGCGAGGTGATTGCCACGGCAACCCCCCAGGCCAGAGCAGTCGCCACACCGGTCAGCGTTGCCAGCCAGCTGCCCGCCGCGATTTCGGCGATTTCATAGAACGCGGTGTCGGCGGACTTGAAGCCCATGCCGGCAGCGAGGTCGGTGGCGATCCAGGTCTGTACGACGAAAATCGCGCCCATCACCAGCAGTGTGATCAGCGCTGCCCGACCGACGCTTTTGCCCGGGTCGCCCTTGATTTCTTCGGCGAGCGTCGAGATCGCATCGAAGCCGAGGAACGACAGTACCGCAATCGACACCGCCTGCATCAGCAGGGCGAAGTTGAATGTTTCCGGGTGATACAGCGGCGCCAAGGTCAGCTCGCCATTGCCGCCGCCGTTGTGCAGGGCATTCCAGGCGTAGAACAGGAAAATCCCCAGCACCACCAATTGCGCCAGCAGGAAGATGATGTTCATCCGTGCGGTGAAGGTGATGCCGCGCAGGTTGACGAACGTCGCGCTGACGAGGAACGCCAGAATGAAGCCGACTTTCGGAATGTCCGGGTACAGATGGTTCAGGGCCATCGCCGCGTAGACATAGAGCAGCGGCGGAATCAGCAGGTAGTCGAGCAGCATCAGCCAGCCGGCGAGAAAACCGACGTGTTGGTTGAGGCCGCGTTGCGCGTAGGAGTAGACCGAACCTGCAATCGGAAATGCCCGCGCCATGCTGCCATAGCTCAACGCGGTGAACAGCATCGCCACCATGCCGATGATGTAGGCCAGCGGCACCATCCCGGGCGCCTCGGCATTGACGTAGCCATACACGCCAAACGGGGCGATGGGGATCATGAAGATCATTCCGTACACCACCAGATCGGTCAGTGTCAGGCTACGTTTCAACTCCTGTTTGTAGCCGAACTCTTCTATTTCCATGAAGCGCAACTCCTTGTCAGCCTATCCGGCGTTTTTAGTTGTTATGTCGGTCCATCGTTTACCGCGTTATCAATCTTTGCATTCGTTACAGCAGCGGTGCCAGGCGCTCGGCCCACAGCGAAACCGCTTCCGGGCTGCGCAGCAGATCGTTGCGCACCTCGATCAGCACCGACTCCAGTCCACGGGCATCGCCGTGCACCGGCACGGTCATGTCACCCAGCGGATCGATCCGGTACGGCTGGTTGCCCGCGACCTTCAACGGGTGCTGGCCAAGGCCGTCGATCAGCCGTTGTGCATAGGCGCTGGCCTGGCCGAACAACACGCCGACTTCCAGCGGGCGCGGCTGGCCGTAATACACCGGGGTAAAGCTGTGAATCCCCACCACCCGTACCGCTTGACCTTGCGCGACGCGTTGGTCGATCAGGGTTTGCAGCCGGGCGTGAAACGGTTTGAACAGCGTCTGGCGCCGGTACTCGCGAGTGGCTTCGTCCAGCTCGCGATTGCCGGGCACCTGATAAATCTCGCTCTGTGCCGGAATGCTGTCGGGGGCATGCCGGGGCCGGTTGAGGTCGATCAGCAACCGTGAATAGTTGGCGCTCAACAGTGTCGCCCCGAGCACCTGCGAAAGCTTTTCAGCCAGTTGCAAGGCGCCGATGTCCCAGGCGATGTGCTCGCGCGCGGCTGCATCGTCCAGGCCCAGGTTGTTCAGGGCTTCGGGGATGTAGCGGCTGGCGTGCTCACACACCAGGATCAATGGATGCGATGAATCTTCACGACTCAGGTTGTAGACCGGGCGGGTATACAACCCCAGCTCGGCGGATTCAGTACAGGCGTGCATAGTGCTCACACAGGTCAGCGGGCGAGAGCTGTTCCGTCAGCGCCAGTTCCTCGGTTTTAAGGGCGTGGTAGGTGTCGAGCAACGGCTTGGGCAGCCATTGGTTGAAGGCTGCACTGTCACGCAGGCAATCCAGCGCCTGCGCCAGCGAGGCGGGCAGGGCAACGATGCCCCGCGCCTTGCGTTGCTCGTCGTTGAGTGAATCGGGTATTTCATCGGTGATTGCGTTCAGCGCCAGGCGCTGTTCGATGCCCAGCCGTCCGGCGATCAGCAGCGCGGCCATCGCCAGGTGCGGCGAAGCGGTGGCGTCCATGGCGCGGAATTCGAGGTTGTACTGCGCCGCCACGGATTTGCCGCCCAGGCTCACGGTCGGACAAATGCGCAACGCCGCTTCACGGTTCTGCTGCCCCAGACACGCGTAGGACGCGCTCCAGTGATGCGGCTGCAGGCGTTCGTACGACACCGGCGTCGGCGCGGTGAATGCACACAGCGCTGGCAGATAATGCAGGATGCCGGCCGCCCAATGCTGGCCGAGGGTCGACAGACCGTTGCTGGTGCCGGCGTCATAGAGCAGCGGCAGACCTTGCAGGTCGAGCAGGCTGACGTGCAAGTGCACGCCGTTGCACACCGCATCGGCCTTGGTTTTCGGCGCGAAGCTGACGTCCAGGCCCATTTGCCGGGCGATTTCACGGGTGATCTCGCGCACATTGACCGCACGATCCGCCGCCGCCACGCCGAGGGTCGGCCGGCAGGTGATTTCGTATTGGTGCTTGCCGTATTCGGGCAGGAACATTTCCGGCTCAACGCCACCCGCGCGCAGCGCGCTGAGCAGCCAGCCGCCGAACTCGGCACCCTGACGCTGGGCTTCGAGGGAAAACGCCAGATGCTCGGCAAAACCGGCATGCAGGTTGAATTCGTGTTCGAACGCCGCGTTGACCTGCAAACCGAGGTCGTCGCGATAGCGCTCGATTTCATCGCGCAGCAGCGTGCGCGGGCAAGCGCTCCACGGCCGGCCATCGGTCTCGCGGATGTCGCCGTGGATAAAGTCCAGCGCCGGCGCTGCGGCATCCGGGCCGTTGCCGACGGTGACGCGGCTGCTCAAGTCAGGGATCAGCCGCAGATCGCCATACGCGCCCCACGGGTTGGTCGAGGCGATGATGTCTTGCGGCGTCAAGGCACTGTTGGCCGGCACCCAGCCGCAACCGGCTGCTTGATAATGTTCCAGCTGATCGGTGGGAAACGAACGGCCACGGGTGATGCCGATCAGGTCAGTGGTGACGATGGTGGTCATCGGCAACGGCGTCAGGCGCTCGCTCATGGGCGCATCTCCTGCAACCTGCCGAGCACCGTCTGGGTGTCGGTGATCCAGCAGTAGCCCTTGATCGCATTCAGGCAGGCGTCATGTCGCGCCGGGGTGTAGGTGGCGCAGGCGTCTTCGACCAGCGTCACCAGATAACCGCGGTCGGCGGCATCACGCACCGCCATGTCGACGCACTGGTCGGTGACAATGCCGGCGATGATCAGGTGGCGGGTTTCGAGGTTGCGCAGCACGTAATCGATGTTGGTCGAGTTGAACACCCCGGACGAGGTTTTCGGCAGCACGATTTCGTTTTCCACCGGGGTCAGGTCGTCGATGATCCGCGCCTGTTCACTGCCCTTGGGCAGGTGCATGTCCGACAGTTTGTGATCCAGCGAGCGGTCGCGGCCGTCGGCGGTCAGGCTTTCGATAATGGTGTGCAGCACGTTCTGCCGCGCTTCGCGAAAGGCGCTGAGCAAGCGGCGCTGGTTGGGCACCACCTGCATATGGGTGCGGGTCAGGAAATACTCGGCGTCCGGGCCGTTCAGGTGCGGATCGAACTGCGGTTCGAGCCAGGCACGCTGCATGTCCACCAGCAGCAACGCGGTGTGATCGGTGACAAACGGCAAGTCCCGCGGTGAGCGGTGGGGAAGACTGAACATCCTTATTTATCCTCCAGCAAGTGGGTGTGGAACTCGTTGCGCAGGGCGTCGATGCCTTCCAGGCGATCGGCCAGATCGGGGCTGCGCAGGGTCAGGCAGGCAATCAGAGCTTCTACCTGGGCCAGCGCTGGCACCATGGTGTCGAACGGCGAAGCCGATTCCACCGGGGCGCTGATGATCAGGTCGGCCAGTTCACGCAGCGGTGAGGCATAGATGTCGGTGAACAGCACCACCCGGGCGTTGCGGCTTTTTGCAGCACTGGCCACGCGCAAGGCCTGGGTCTGATAGCGGCGATAGTCGAACAGCAGCACCACGTCCTGGCGTTGCAGATCGAACAGGCGGTCGGGCAGTTGCGCGTTGTCTTCCAGGGCAAAGCAGCCGGGGCGCAGCAGACGCAGGTGATTGAGCAGGTAGTTGGCCATCAGGCTGCTGAAGCGTCCGCCGAAGCAGTAGATCTGGTGCCGCGTATCGAGCAGCCAATCGAGCAGAATGCGTATGTCTTCGGGCTGGGTCAGGACCTGGGTTTCCACCAGCAGGCGTTGGCTATCGGCCAGATAATGGCCCCAGGCGTCGTCCTTGTTCAGGTGCGAACGCGGTTGCAACAGGGTGCGCGGCGAGCGCAGGCGGTGGTCCATGTCGCTGAGCAGGGCGTCCTGAAATTCGGCATAACCGCCGAATCCGAGCTTCTTCACCAGCCGCACGATGGTCGGATCGCTGACGCCGGCGTGTTCGGCCAGACGCGCCATCGGACCCAGGCCATTGCGTGGATACTGGTCGAGCAGGGCGCGAATCACTTTGCGCTCCGACGGCGTCAGCTCCAGGCCGGGATCGGTGATCAAGTCTCTGAGAGGGGGCATCCGGGCTCCTGCTGGATGAGAGGGTGTTGAATTTGTTTCATAATCCGTTAAAACAGTATTTATGTAACTCAGGTTACATGTCTAGTGAATTTTTTGCGGTAGGAATTCACTGTTTAAATAACCTCAAAGAGCTGTGTCACAAGGGCTACACCGATGTCCTCGGCCCTTGTAGTCCATTGCCTATTGGCGTGTGAGACATTGCCGTTTTTGTACGCTCGCCGGAGTAACGTCCTAGCTCGCGAGGTCCCCCGAGCCGCCCGGTTTTGCGGCACAATTGCCGCAAAACCGGCGGTTTGCCGCCGATTCAACCGATGTTCAGCGAGTGCAACCCTGTGCAATCCACCTGTTTGACATTGATCTGCCACGCTCGAACCGTCGCACAGAAATTGTCGCGTTTTCCTACGAACGAGCCGGTTGAAAATCCGCCATCAGGGCTCGGTGCATTGGTCACACAATTCACCAGCGCCCGCCATCTGCTGTGCGGGCCGGAATTGCGTACGCGCCAGACCGCCGTGTGGTTCGGTGCGGCGCCGCAGGTGGACGAAGCGCTGCGCGATTGCGATATGGGGCGCTGGCACGGACAAGCGATCAAGGATCTGCAACTGCGCGAGGCCGGGGCTTTGCAGGCATGGATCAGTGATCCGCGGGCGGCACCCCATGGCGGCGAGTCGGTGACGCAATTGGGCGAACGCGTGGCGGCGTGGCTGGCCAGCCTGCAAGGCGTGCCGGGGCCTATCGTCGCCATCACCCATCCTTTCGTGGTGCGGGCTGCATTGATGCAGGTGGTGCAGGGCGTAGCGTTCAACGCGATTGATGTTGAACCGCTGTCAGTCGTTGAACTGCGGTTCAACGGGATCTGGCGGCTACGCTTGCCGAGTAGCGTTCGTGTGGGAGCACAGTGATGAAACGACTGCTGGTCATCGGCATCGGCGCCGGCAACCCCGACTACATCACCCTGCAAGCGGTGAAAGCGCTCAACCGGGTAGATGTGTTTTTTCTGATGGACAAAGGCCCGCGCAAGGACAAACTGATCGATCTGCGTCGCGACATCTGTGAGCGCTACATCACCGATCCTGCCTATCGTTTCGTCGAAGCTCACAGCCCGGAGCGTGAGCGTGGCGACGTGGACTACACCCGCGCGGTCGAAGATCTGAACCGTGCAAAGCAGGAAACCTTCGAGCGGCTGATCAATGAAGAATTGGCTGACAGCGACTGCGGTGGTTTCCTCGTGTGGGGCGACCCGGCGCTGTACGACAGCACGATTCGTATCCTGCAGGCGATTCTGGCGTCAGGCCGCTGTGCGTTCGAGTTTGAAGTGATCCCCGGGATTACCAGCGTTCAGGCACTGGCCGCGCAGCATAAAGTGCCGTTGAACAGCATTGGCCGGTCTGTCGAAATCACCACGGGCCGGCGTCTGGCGGCGGGGCAGGTGAGTGACACGGATAGCCTGGTGGTGATGCTCGACGCTGAAGATTCCTACCGTCATGTGGCGGATCAGCAGACCGAGATCTACTGGGGGGCCTACCTGGGCACGCCGGATGAGCTTCTGATCAGCGGCAAACTTGAGGATGTTGCGGATCAGATCGAGCGCACGCGCAAAGCGGCGCGGGCCGAGCATGGGTGGATCATGGATACCTATCTGTTGCGCAAGCCCTGAATTGTCGGGTGTCGGTTCGGGCCTCATCGCGGGCAAGCCCGCTCCCACAGGTTTTCGGGTTGAAATAAGTTGTGTGTACGACGCCAAACCTGTGGGAGCTGGCTTGCCAGCGAAGGCGTCCGGAAACTCACCTCAGGATATGGCTTTGACCCCACGCCCAAACCGCTCCCGATACACCGACGGCGGCACCCCGACCACGCTGCGAAATGCCACGCGAAAACTTTCCACTGATCGGTAACCACAGCGCTCGGCAATCTGTTCGCTGTTGTGCGCTGTGCTTTCCAGCAGTTCCCGCGCCCGCGCCAGGCGTTCGTGTTGCAGCCACGCCTTGGGCGATTGCCCGCTGGCCTCGCTGAATCGCCGCAGAAACGTGCGCTCGCTCATCGCCGCTTCGCTCGCCAGATCGCGCACTTCCAGCGGTTGGTGCAGACGCTCGCGAGCCCACTGCATCACCCGTGACAAATCGTTGCGCGGCGTCGGGCTGACAGGCGTGGGAATGAATTGCGCCTGGCCGCCGGTGCGTTGCGGCGACATCACCAGCCGCCGCGCCACCGAATTGGCGACCTGAGTGCCAAAGTCGCGGGCCACCAGATGCAGACACGCATCGATCCCGGCGGCGCTGCCGGCCGAGGTGATCAACTGACCCGAGTCGACGTACAGCACATCCGGATCCACCGCAATCGCGGGGAAGCGCCGCGCCAGTTCATCGCTGTAGCGCCAGTGGGTGGTCGCGCCGTGGCCGTCGAGCAAGCCGCTGGCGGCCAGCACGAACACCCCTGAACAGATCGATAGCAGCCGCGCACCGTGGGCGTGGGCCTGACGCAATGCGCCAAGCAGCGCCGGTGGCACCGGGGCTTCGCGATCACGCCAACCGGGAATGATGATGGTGCGTGCCTGCGCCAGCAGCTCCAGGCCGCCGTCGGCCAGGACGTGAATGCCGCCCATGGCGCGCATCGGCCCTGCGTCGACGGCGACGATGCGGTGTTCGTACCACGGGAAATCGAACTCCGGCCGGGCGAGGCCGAAGATTTCCACGGCAATCCCGAACTCGAAGGTACAGAGGCCGTCGTAGGCCAGAATCGCGACCAATCCAGGTGAATCAGGCATTTGGCGGAAAGTTCCCGGTGAGTGTCTTGCGCGCCACTGTAGCGCCAAGTGACGGCCCGATAAAGTCTGTTCACACCCCAACTGATACAGGAGCTCCACAACATGCCCAGCCTGGTTCGCGAAATGCCTGCTGCGCCGTCGGCGATTGCCCTGATGCATTTCAGCAATCGTCTGACCTATGAAACCGATTGTTCCGACGTCTTCAGCAGCCAGGAGGCTGGTGAGGTCGATTTTGTCCTGGTCGATGTGCGTGGTCCGCTGGCGTTCGAGCGCGGTCATGTACCGGGCGCGATCAATATTCCGACGCGGTTGTTGACGCCCGAAGCCTTGTCGACTTACGCCAAGGACACATTGTTCGTGGTCTATTGCGCAGGTCCGCACTGCAACGGCGCTAACAAGGCAGCGGTGAAACTGGCGGCGCTGGGTTACCCGGTCAAGGAGATGATCGGTGGCGTGTGCGGCTGGCTCGATGAGGGCTTTTCGCTGAGCGTCGAACAACCTGCCAAAACCCCCATCGCCTGCGAATGCTGAAATGCTTTTGTAGGAGCTGCCGAAGGCTGCGATCTTTTGGCTTTGTTTTTTAAGATCAAGATCAAAAGATCGCAGCCTTCGGCAGCTCCTACATGAGTAATAGGTATCCTTTTCGAGGGTTTTTCCTACAGCCTTTGCACCATGTCGGCGCACCGTTGATCCCGGTCAACGCGTGCGCCGATGTTCTGTAAGTATTTGTCGCATAAACACAATTTACCCTGTGCGCGCCGCCATAGACTGCCGTCCACTTCGGTTTTTGCTACTTGATGGCCATGACCGAACGCCAATCGAAAGCTGCCAATAAAAGCCTCCGCACACAGGAGTAATAAATGAAGAAGCTAGTGATGTTCGGTGCCCTGGCACTGTCGATGTTGTCCTTGACCGCTGTGGCTGAGGACGCCAAGCCGATTCGTCTGGGGATCGAAGCCGCTTACCCGCCATTCTCGATGAAAACCGCTGACGGCAAGCTCACCGGGTTCGATGTCGACATCGGCGATGCGCTGTGCAAACAGATGGACGTTAAATGCGTGTGGGTCGAGCAGGAGTTTGATGGCCTGATCCCGGCACTCAAGGTGAAGAAGATCGACGCGATACTTTCCTCGATGACCATCACCGATGATCGCAAGAAGAACGTCGATTTCACCATCAAGTACTACCACACCCCGGCGCGCTTCGTGATGAAGGAAGGCTCCGGTGTCAAAGACCCGCTGACCGAGCTCAAGGGCAAGAAAGTCGGTGTACTGCGCGCCAGTACCCACGACCGCTACGCCACCGACATCGCCAAGGACGCCGGGTTTGAAGTGGTGCGCTACGGTTCGCAACAGGAAGCCAACCTGGATATGAAATCCGGTCGTCTCGACGCGATGCTGGCCGACTCGGTCAACCTCAGCGACGGTTTCCTGAAGACCGACGCCGGCAAAGGCTTCGAATTCGTCGGCCCGACCTACGAAGACGCCAAGTACTTCGGTGGCGGCGCCGGCATCGCGGTGCGCAAGGGCGATACCGAGCTGGCCGAGAAATTCAACAAGGCCATCACCGAAATCCGCGCCAATGGCGAGTACAAGAAAGTCCAGGACAAGTACTTCGACTTTGACGTGTACGGCCATTAATACGGCGTAGAAAAAGTGGTCCCGTTTGCGCGGTGGCCACTTTTTTTGTGCTCTCTTTCTACGGCGGAGATTCACTGTGGGAGCGAGCTTGCTCGCGAATGCGGTTTAACATTCAACATCTTTATTGACTGTCAGGTTGCATTCGCGAGCAAGCTCGCTCCCACAGGGATCTCATCGATCCAGATCTACCAGACTGCAGGAGTTTTCTCATGCAACGCATCGACCATGTCCTGCCCTGGAGCCACTTGGGCAGCGAACGTTCCCTCAGCGTCTTCCGTTACGGCGCGGGCAGCCGCAAGGTCTACATCCAGGCCAGTCTGCACGCCGACGAACTGCCGGGCATGCGCACCGCATGGGAACTCAAGCAACGCCTGAATGCGCTGGAGCAGCAGGGCCGTCTGCAAGGGGTGATCGAGTTGGTGCCGGTGGCCAACCCGATCGGGCTCGATCAGCATTTGCAAGGCAGCCACATGGGCCGCTTCGAGCTGGGCAGCGGGAAAAATTTCAACCGCGCGTTTGTCGAACTCAGCGCGCCAGTGGCGGCGCGCATCGGCGAGCGGCTGGGCAGCGATGCCGAGGCCAACATAGCGTTGATCCGGCAAACCATGGGCCAGGTGCTCGATGAACTGCCGGCCCCGCCCTCACAGCTGGAAGCTCTGCACCGCTTGCTGCTGCGCCATGCCTGCGACGCCGACATCACTCTGGATCTGCATTGCGATTTTGATGCGGCGATTCACCTTTACGCGCTGCCGCAACACTGGCCGCGCTGGCAATCGCTGGCGGCGCGACTGCAGGCCGGCGTTGCACTGTTGTGTGAAGACTCCGGCGGCAGTTCGTTCGACGAGTCGTGCTCATCGCCGTGGCTGCGTCTGGCGCGGGCGTTTCCGAACGCGGCGATTCCCCCGGCGAACCTTGCCACCACCCTGGAACTGGGCAGTATGGGCGATACCCGGGTTGATCAGGCGCAGGCCAATAGCGAAGCGATACTCGGCTTTCTCGCCGAGCAGGGGTTCATCAGCGGTGAATGGCCGGCGGCCCCGAGCGAGTGCTGCGAAGGCATGCCGTTCGAAGGCACCGAATACCTGTTCGCGCCGCACCACGGCGTGGTCAGTTTCCTGCGTAATGCCGGGGAGTGGGTCGAGCAGGGCGATGCGTTGTTCGAGGTGGTTGACCCGTTGAATGACCGCCTCACCACCGTCCGCGCCGGCACCAGCGGCGTGCTGTTTGCGATTGATCGTGGGCGTTACACCCAGCCGGGAATCTGGCAGGCCAAAGTGGCGGGGCGTGAACCGATCCGGGTGGGCAAGTTGATCAACGACTGAGTCCAGGCCTCATCCACCCCTGTAGGAGCTGCCGCAGGCTGCGATCTTTTGATCTTGCTTTTAAAAATCAAAGTCAAAAGATCGCAGCCTGCGGCAGCTCCTACAGGGTGGGTGTGGCAGATCAAGCCTGTTAGGCTCTCCCCGAACCCGACACTCCGTGAAGGAAGGCTCTATGTTGAAGGCGTTTGCCCTGTTAACCCTGCTGGCGTCCAGCGCCGTGCATGCGCAAACCACGCTGCAAAGCGACTTGCCACTGAAATACATCGAACAGGTCCACCCGGACGCGAACACTCGACCACTGGTGATATTCCTGCACGGCTACGGCAGTAACGAAGCCGATCTGATCGGTATGAAATTTCAGCTGCCGGCGCAGTACAACTACCTCTCGGTGCAGGCGCCACTGGCGTTGGGCGAAGGACGTTTCCAGTGGTTTCGCAAGAAAGGCGAAGGGGCTTACAACGGCGAGACCGATGATCTGCAGGCCAGCGGCCAGAAGTTGCGGGAGTTTGTCGCGCAGGCGGCGCAGAAATATCACGCCAGCCCGGACAAGGTGTACCTGATCGGTTTCAGTCAGGGCGCGATGATGACCTACGAAGTGGGCTTGCGTCCGCCGGTGGCGGTCGGCGGGATTGCGGCGTTGAGCGGACGGCTGCTGCCGGTGTTGAAAACCGAGCTAAAGACTGAGCAGCAACCGCTGCCGCTGCACATTTTCATCGGCCATGGCACCGCCGATGATCGAGTGCCGTACCGCGACGGCACCGAGGCCAATACGCTGCTGCAGAAACTCGCCTATAAGCCCGAGTTTCACGCCTATCCCGGCGTCGGCCACAGCATCAGCGCGGCCGAGCTGCGTGACTTGAACGCCTGGCTGCAGCAGCTCAACCCGTGACGGTCACTTGTCCTTGAGGATGGTTTTCACCAGCGCATCGTGACCGCTTTTGTCGCTGGCCCGGGAAATCACCTGGACCAAGGCCATGCGTTTGCCGGAGGCGGCGAGCAGGGTGGTATTGAGTGTCTGGCCGCCGCCTTGGGTGGCAGTACTGTCGACCTGACGCACGCCGAGGCCGCTGCTTTTCTGGGTCAGACTCTTTTCTGTGAGCTTGTTGAAGTCCGGCAGCGCCTTGCGCTGGTCATCGATGAAACTTGCCAGGCTGCCGTCGAGAAATTCGTTGTCGTTGTCCTTCACGCTGGTGCCACCGGCGATCTGGTTTTCCGCGGCGATGACCACGGTCTTGGTCGCCTGATTGGTGTACATCGTGCCTTTGGCACCGGTCGGCCCGGCCGGCAGCGGGTTGGCGGTGAAGCCCTTGGGCAGGACGAAGGTGAACTTGCCGTCGAGCATCGACACGTTGTTGGTCGAGGCCTTTTCCTTGGGCTTGGCTGCCTGGGCGTTGAGGGCGCCGAGAGCGGCGACCGCCGCCAGCAACAGGACGACGGCTTTCTTGCTGAGCAATGACATGTGAATCTCCGAGGGATGGTCGCGCCAGGGCGGCGATGATCCCACGGAGCATGCCTGGCATTCCAGCGCGGTTTGTCAGGTGTTCGCATCAGCCTCGGAAGTACGGTTTTTTGCCGGAACAGGTCGGGCCAGCAGTTTGCGGGTGACCCCGAGCATGGCCACCGACACCGCGACACCGGCGATGAATCCGCTGAGGCCGAGGCTTGGCAGGGTCAGCGCCGACACCAGACAAAACGCCGAAAACGAGTACATGCCCGTCGCCGTCGCCCGCAGCAATGCCGCGGTAAATGCCGGGCCACGAGTCTGCTGAGAAAACACCGCCATCACACTGCCAAGCACCGGGAACACCGCGAGCAGACCGCTCCAGCGTTCGCCCACGGTACTGGCGAGCATCGTCACCAACAGCGTCAGCGCCGCGCCGGCAATCATTCGCCAGAGCAGTTTGTCCGATTTCGGTGCCGGGCCGTTCTGCACCGGTTGCACATTGGGGAACAGGTACGGCGCGGCGAGCAGGGCAGTGGCCGCCGCCGCGACGGAGAACGTCAGTGACGACGGAATCAGCGACAACACCAGCGCCAGCACCGCCCACACCGCCAGGGAAATCGTCAGCGCCCATGGCCAGTTCGCCCGCTGCGCCACCTGCGCGTAGGTGATGCAGAAGGCGATCATGGCGAACATCGCCGACAGTGCCGCGACCGCCGATTGCGCAGCAAACGACGGCCCCTGTTCGATGGCGAGGAAAAACAGAATCGGCCCGACCACCACTGGCAATCCCGACAGCCACCCGGCGACGCTCGGCCCCCAGCGCTTGCCAGCGAGGGAAATCAGCAGCAGGAAACCGGGGATCAGCAGTAATTTGAGGATCAGCACGCGGGAGGCCTCCGGGGGATTGAACGGCCACGGTAACCGATTGCTGCATTGATCGACAATTTTTGTATACAAAGTGCGCGAGTGATATCCGCTATGCTCTGAAGATCAGGGTTTACCGGGGTCGATGCCGCAATGAACAAACCATCGAAGTTGCTGCGTGGGTGCTGTGGCATCGGCTTGTGGGCGTTGTTACTCACACCGACCTGGGCCAATTGGCAGGACGCGGTGCCCGGCGCGCAAATCATCGGCACCGGCGATTTCAGTGTGTTCGGCTTTGACGTCTACAACGCCCGGTTGTGGAGCGCGGCACGCCCATTGTCGACCGAACAGCCCTTCGCCCTGGAGCTGATCTACCGGCGCGAGATCTCGCGCGATGATCTGGTGCAGGCCAGTGTCGATGAAATCAAACGGCTGGCAGGCTCGGGCGTCAGTCCCGCGCAACTGGCCAGGTGGCAAGGACAAATGCAGCAATCGTTCGTCGATGTGCAGGCGGGCACACGGATTACCGGCGTATACCTGCCGGGGCAGGGTGCGCGATTCTTTGTCGGGCAGCAGTTGCAGCACGAAATTGATGATCCGCAATTTGCCCGGGCGTTTTTCGATATCTGGCTGGATCCGCGTACTCGTAATCCCGAATTGCGCGAGCAGTTACTGGGGATGAGTCGTTAAGAGCAAAAGATCGCAGCCTTCGGCAGCGCCTACAGGATATGCATTCCAATGCAGGAGCTGCCGAAGGCTGCGATCTTTTGCTCTTCAAGGGTTCAACTGAAACCTCTAAGCTGCGTCTTTCGAACTTGTTTCTGGATGTGTGCGTGAAATTCAGCTTACCCAAAATCGCCACTGCGCCGTTCTGCCCGCCAGAAGTAGCCGGCAGCGTCGCGGTCGATCCGAACGCTTCGTTCTTCAAACGCGTGCTGCGTTTTGCCGGTCCCGGCCTGTTGGTGTCGATCGGCTACATGGACCCCGGTAACTGGGCGACCGCCATCGAGGCCGGTTCGCGTTTTGGTTACAGCCTGCTGTTCGTGGTGTTGCTGGCGAGCCTGGCGGGAATGGTCGTGCAATGCCTCTGCTCGCGGCTGGGCATCGCCACCGGCCGCGATCTCGCGCAATTGTCCCGTGAGCGCTACAGCACCCCGACCGCGCGCCTGCAATGGGTGCTGGCGGAAATCTCGATCATCGCCACCGATCTGGCCGAAGTGCTCGGCTGTGCCTTGGCCTTCCATTTATTGCTGGGTTGTTCGCTGACCTTCGGCATTGCCCTGACTGCCTTCGATACGCTGCTGGTGCTGGCTCTGCAGAACCGTGGCTTCCGTCGGCTGGAGGCAATCATGCTGGTGCTGGTGGCGACCATCGGCGTGTGTTTCTTTGTTGAGCTGGTGCTGATCAAACCTTACTGGCCGCAGGTGTTCGCCGGATTCAAACCGTCGCTCTCGGCGATCAGTGATGCCGCGCCGTTGTATCTGGCGATCGGTATTCTTGGCGCGACGGTGATGCCGCATAACCTCTACCTGCACACTTCGATCGTGCAGACGCGGATGATCGGCAAGGACCTGGCCAGCAAGCAGGATGCGGTGAACCTGGCGCGCATCGACACCATTGGCTCGCTGGCGCTGGCGCTGCTGGTCAACGCGGCGATCCTGATTCTGGCGGCGGCTGCTTTTCATCAGTCGGGGCATACCGACGTGGTCGACATTCAGGACGCCTACCACCTGCTCGACCCGCTGGTCGGTGGCGCGCTGGCCAGTGTGCTGTTCGGCGTCGCGTTGCTGGCGTCGGGGCAGAGCTCGACGTTCACCGGGACCATCGCCGGGCAGGTGATCATGGAGGGTTACCTGAACCTGCGGATTCCCTGCTGGCAGCGGCGTTTGATCACGCGTGGGCTGGCGTTGATCCCGGCATTCATTGGCGTGTGGCTGATGGGCGATAACGCAGTGGGCAAATTGCTGGTGTTGAGTCAGGTGGTGTTGAGCCTGCAGCTGCCATTTGCGCTGTACCCGTTGATCCGTATGACCAGCGACAAACAACTGATGGGGCCGTTTGTGAATCGGCTGCCGACCCGGGTGCTGGCGTGGGGATTGTTTGTGGTGATCAGTGGGGCGAATGCCTGGTTGATTCTGCAGATGGTGGTGTGACTTTCAAAGCACCTTGTGGCGAGGGGATTTATCCCCGATCCAGTGCGAAGCGCTGGCAAAGATGTGTGTCGAGGCGAAAAATTCTGGGGCTGCTGCGCATCCCATCGGGGATAAATCCCCTCGCCACAAAAGCGATGAAACCAGACAGCGGGCGGATGTCGTGGATCCGTCCGCCGCCTGTATTGCTCCTTTGGGTTAACCGCGTTCCAGCGCCAGCGCCACACCCTGACCGCCGCCGATGCACAAGGTCGCCAGACCTTTTTTCGCATCACGCTTGAGCATCTCGTGCAGCAAGGTCACCAGCACCCGGCAGCCCGACGCACCGATCGGGTGACCGAGGGCGATGGCGCCGCCGTTGACGTTGACCTTGTCCAGGTCCCATTGCAGATCCTTGGCCACCGCCAGTGATTGTGCGGCGAAGGCTTCGTTGGCCTCGATCAGGTCCAGTTGGCCGATGTTCCAGCCTGCCTTGTCGAGGCAGCGACGGGTGGCCGAGACCGGACCGATGCCCATGATCGCCGGGTCCACGCCCGCATTGGCGTAAGCCGCAATTTTCGCCAGCACCGGCAGGCCCAGAGCCTTGGCTTTCTCGGCGCTCATCAGGATGACGGCGGCGGCGCCGTCGTTCAGCGAGGAGGCGTTGCCGGCGGTGACGCTGCCATCCTTCTTGAACGCCGGACGCAGTTTGGCCAGCGATTCGGCGGTGGTGTCGCCGCGTGGTTGTTCGTCGACCTTGAACGCGACCGGATCACCTTTGCGCTGCGGGATCAGAATCGGGGTGATTTCATCGACGAAACGCCCGGCTTCGATGGCTGCGGCGGCCTTGCGCTGCGAAGCGGCGGCGAAGGCGTCCTGCTGCTCGCGGCTGATCTCATATTTATCGACCAGATTCTCGGCGGTGATGCCCATGTGGTAATCGTTGAACGCATCCCACAGGCCGTCGCTGATCATGGTGTCGACGATTTGCGCGTGACCCATGCGCAGACCGGTGCGAGCACCCGGCATCACATAGTTGGACAGGCTCATGTTCTCCTGACCGCCCGCGATGATCACCTCGGCATCGCCACAACGAATCGCCTGCGCGCCCAGGTGCAGGGCTTTGAGGCCCGAGCCACAGACCTTGTTCAGGGTCATGGCCGGCACGGCGTGGGGCAGGCCAGCCTTGATCGCCGCTTGACGCGCCGGGTTCTGGCCAGCGCCGGCGGTCAGCACCTGGCCCATGATCACTTCATCGACCTGCGCACCGTCCAGACCGGTCTGTTCCAGCAACTGACGGATCACCGCAGCGCCCAGATCCACCGCGGACACGCTGGCCAGAGACCCTTGGAAACTGCCGATCGCGGTGCGCGTGGCGGCAACAATTACGACGTCTTGCATTTTCGAATTCCTCACTGGGCAGCGAACTGCATTTCCGGTACGTGATCCGGGACGATCAGTTTACCAGCGGTTTTGGCGACGATTTCCTCGACGCTGACGCCAGGTGCGCGTTCCTTGAGGACAAAAGCGCCATTTTCGATTTCCAGGTAGGCGAGGTCGGTCAGCACGCGCTTGATGCAGCCGGCGCCGGTCAGCGGCAGGCTGCATTTGGACAGAAGTTTGGACTCACCGTCCTTGGAGGCGTGGGTCATGATCACGATGATGTTGTCGGCGCCGGCCACCAGATCCATGGCGCCGCCCATGCCCTTGACCAGTTTGCCGGGAATCATCCACGAGGCGATGTTGCCTTCTACGTCGACCTCGAACGCGCCGAGCACGGTCAGGTCGACATGCCCGCCGCGGATCATCGCGAAGGATTCGGCGGAGTTGAAGATCGATGCGCCGATGCGCGCGGTGACGGTCTGCTTGCCGGCGTTGATCATGTCGGCATCGATGGTGTCTTCAGTCGGAAACGGGCCCATGCCGAGCAGACCGTTTTCCGATTGCAGCATGACTTCCATGCCGTCGGGAATGTAGTTGGCGACCAGGGTCGGAATGCCGATGCCGAGGTTCACGTAGTAGCCGTCCTGCATTTCGCGGGCGACGCGCTGAGCCATTTGTTCGCGGGTAAGTGCCATGTTGTTATTCTCCGTCAGCCTGAATTATTTGCGGATGGTGCGCTGTTCGATGCGCTTTTCGAACGTGCCGCAAATGACCCGGTCGACGTAGATGCCGGGGGTGTGGATCTGCGACGGATCCAGTTCGCCGGGCTCGACGATTTCTTCGACTTCGACCACGGTGATCTTGCCGGCGGTGGCCGCCAGCGGGTTGAAGTTCTGCGCGGTGTGACGGTAGATGACGTTACCGAAATGGTCGGCTTTCCAGCCTTTGACGATGGCGAAGTCGCCAGTGATGGATTCTTCCATCAGGTACTTGCGCCCGTTGAATTCACGCACTTCCTTGCCTTCGGCGACCGGAGTGCCGACGCCGGTGGCGGTGAAGAAAGCCGGGATACCGGCACCGCCTGCGCGCATTTTCTCGGCGAGGGTGCCTTGCGGGGTCAGGATGACTTCAATGTCGCCCTTGAGCAGCTGCTCTTCGAACAATTTGTTTTCGCCGACGTAGGAGGCGATCACTTTGCTGATCTGGCGGTCAGTCAGCAGCACACCGAGGCCGAAACCGTCGACGCCGCAGTTATTGGAGACCACGGTGAGGTCGCGGGTGCCTTTGCGCTTGATCTCGGCGATCAGGTTTTCCGGGATGCCACACAGGCCGAAGCCGCCGGCAATTACGGTCATGCCGTCTTTAAGACCCGCCATGGCCTCCTCGTAGGAACTCACGCGCTTGTCGAAACCTGCCATATGCACCTCTTTTATTGTTTGTCGGGCGGCTGGCTAGCCGAATGACTGGAGTGTCGCGCTGGAGGATATATTTGTTAAGTTGATTTTTAGGGTTGATTAATAGATAAAACTCAATAATTTCGGCTGTTACCCTGTAGGAGCTGCCGCAGGCTGCGATCTTTTGATGTTGTTTTTTTAGGATCAAGATCAAAGGATCGCAGCCTGCGGCAGCTCCTACATGGATACGGCGTTTATTCCGCAATATCGCTAACAGGGCGTTATCCATTATGACGATAAAGCAGATCCGCGCCTTCCTCGCCGTGGCCCAGAGCCTGAGTTTCGCCGTGGCCTGCGAGCGTCTGCACTTGTCGCAATCGGCGCTGAGCCTGACCATCAAGGCGCTGGAAGAGGGTTTGGGCGGGCGGTTGTTCAGTCGCAACACGCGCAATGTGGCGCTGACCGCCGAGGGTGAATCGCTGCTGCCGCTGGCTCGGCGCCTGATCGCCGATTGGGACAACGCCGAAGACGAAATGCGCCAGCGTTTCAGTCTGCAACGCGGACGGGTGACGCTGGCGGCGATGCCGTCGTTTGCCGGCAACCTGTTGCCGCCGATCCTCAAGACGTTTCGCGCGCGCTATCCAAACGTCAATGTCACGGTCAACGACGTGATCAACGAACAAGTGCTGGAAATGGTGCGCGACCGCCACGTGGAACTGGGTGTCGCGTTCGAGCCGATGCAGAACACCTCGCTGACGTTCACGCCGCTGTACATGGACCGCTTTGTCGCGGTGGTGCCGCAAGATTCAGCGCTGGCCAGGCTTGGCGAAATCGACTGGCAGACCTTGCTGCAGGAACCGTTCATCACCCTGCAACGGCCGTCGACAGTGCGGGTGATGCTCGAAGAACACTTGCTGGCCCGGGGAATGAAGCTCCCGGTGGAGTTCGAAAGCCATCAACTGGCAACCGTCGGGCGCATGGTCGCCAGCGGGCTGGGAGTGAGTGCAGTGCCGGCGTTGTGTGCCGAGCAGATGCTCGAACTGGGCGCGCATTGCCTGACCTTGAATGATTCGGTGGAGCGAGCGATTGGCGTGCTGACCGAGCCCGGCAATGAACTGTCGGCAGCGGCGCAGGCGCTGTTCGACATCCTCAAAGCCGAACACTGAACCCTGAACTGAGATCCCATCCCTGTAGGAGCTGCCGAAGGCTGCGATCTTTTGGCTTTGTTTTTTAGAAGCAAGATCAAAAGATCGCAGCCTTCGGCAACTCCTACAGGGATTTTCGGTATTCAGGTCGATAAGTGTTGCACCAGCAACGGCAGCAGTTGTTCGCATGACACCTCGATCTTCAGATCCAACAGATCATCGGCGCGGGTCTTGCCCAGATTGATCGCCAGCAACGGCTTGCCGCGATCGGCGATCACCCGGCACAGACGGAACGCTGAATACGCCATCAGCGACGAACCCACCACCAGCAAACCCTCGGCTTTTTCCGCTGCGGCCATGGCCCGCGCCGCCGTCGGCTGCGCCACGTTCTCGCCAAAGAACACCACGTCCGGCTTCATCCGCTCCCCGTCGCAATACGGGCATTGCGGCGTCTGAAAGCGCGCCTCGAAGGCCGGATCGAGCAGGGTATCGCCGTCCGGCGCCTGCACTGCATCGACCCCGGCCAGATACGGATTCTGCTCGACCATGCGTTGCTGAATCTCATCGCGCGCACTGCGTTGGCCGCAATCCAGGCACAGCACCCGGTGCAGGCTGCCGTGCAGTTCGATCACATCCTGACTGCCGGCCTGATCATGCAGGGTGTCGACGTTCTGTGTGATCAAGGCGCTGATCCGTCCCTGGCGCTGCAAATCCGCCAGTGCTGTATGCGCCGCGTTGGGTTGCGCCTGACGCACCCGGGGCCAGCCAAGCATGGCCCGCGCCCAATAGCGGCGGCGGGATTCGGGAGCGGCGAGAAATTCCTGATACATCATCGGTTGCCGGCCCCGGCGCACACCTTCGCTATCGCGGTAATCCGGAATGCCCGATGGCGTGCTGATGCCGGCGCCGGTCAGCACCAGAAAATCGCCATCGGCCATGGCCTGGCACAGGGTGTTGAAGTGTTCGCGGATCGGGCTGTCGAGCATGCGCAGCACTCCGGGGAGGACGGTGCTCGCAGGTTAGCATTAACCGTGTGGCGAGGGAGCTTGCTCCCGCTGGATTGCAAGGCAAGCCCAAAAACAGGCCTGCTGCGCAGTCCAGCGGGAGCAAGCTCCCTCGCCACACGTGATAGCAGTGAGTTATTTGCGCGCCTCCAGAATCAGATTGAACGGCGTCTGCGTCGCCCGGCGGAAGTGCTTGAACCCGGCCTCGGTAAACACTTTGCGCAAGCGCACTTCACCCGCCTGCGCGCCGAGCCCCAGGCCGACTTCCTGGGACAGCGAATTCGGCGTGCAGATAAAGGTCGAGGCCGCATAAAACAGGCGTCCGACCGGGTTGATATTGTCGTCCAGCGTATCGTTGGCAAATGGCTCGACCAACAGCACCGTGCCGTCGTCCTTTAATGATTTGAACGCATGCTGCGCAGCGCCGACCGGGTCGCCCATGTCGTGCAGGCAGTCGAAATAGCAGATCAGGTCATAGCCGTCACCGGGATAGCTTTTGGCGGTGCTCTGGAAGAATTTTGCCCGGCTGCTGACACCGCCTTCTTCGGCGCGCTGGGTGGCGACGGTGATTGACGGCGCGTGATAATCGAAACCGACAAAGTGCGATTTGGGAAACGCTTGGGCCATGATCACCGTGGAAGCGCCGTGGCCGCAGCCGATGTCGGCGACTTTGGCGCCTTTTTCCAGTTTGGCCACCACGCCGTCCAGCGCCGGCAGCCATTCCGCGATCAAGTGCCCCTTATAGCCGGGGCGGAAGAAGCGCTCCGTACCGCTGAACATGCACGGGTGGTGATCGCCCCAGGGCAGGGCGCCGTTGCCGCGCATGGCTTTGACCAGTTTGTCCTTGTCGTGGAAAAACGAGGCCACCACGCCGAGTCCGCCGGCGACGTACACCGGTGAGTCTTCGACGGCGAGTGCCAGTGCCTGTTCTTCCGGCAGACGGAACTGGCCATCGTGATGTTCCATGTAGCCGGACGCGGCGTGCGCGCTGAGCCATTCGCGCACCAGTCGGGGATTGCAGGTGGTTTTTTCAGCGAGGGCTTGCGGGGTGATCGGCTGACTGTCGGCCATTGCCCGATACAGCCCGAGTTCTTCGCCAACGATGACGTTCGCCAGCATTGCGGCGCCGCCCATGTCGTTGACCAGTTTGCCCATGAATGCGTTGAGTCTTGATTCGTCCATCACGAGTGCTCCTGATACAGGATCACCGTCCGGTGGCAAAACGTTGTCGAGGCATGGGCCGCAGGGCGATGGTCACGGAAATGGGCAGGGCACAGCTGACGTCGTCCTGCATTCCCCCTCGACTGGGTAATGAATCAGTCTAGCCGGGCCGGGTGAACCTTGCAGGCTGTGTGAGCCTGCAATTCCGATGAGGGATCTGTGCGGGGGTCAGCGCAGCGGCAGCCTCAGCACGGCACACAGCCCACCGCCCTCGCGATTGCTCAGGGTCAGCGAACCTCCGAGGGCCATGGCCAGTTGCTGAGCGATCGCCAGTCCCAGACCGGTACCGCCGGTATCACGATTACGCGAGTTTTCCACGCGATAGAACGGTTGCAGCACATGCGCCAGTTCGGCATCGGCGATGCCCGGGCCACGATCCATGACGGTGATTGCGAGGCTATCCTTGTGGGCTTCGACCCAGACTTCGGCGGCACCGGCGAATTTCAACGCGTTGTCGGTCAGGTTCACCAGCACCCGCCGCAGGGCCTGGGGGCGGGTATCGATCACCGCCGCGCTCTTGCCGATCAGGCGTACATCCTTGCCCATGTCCTGGTAATCGAACACCAGGCTGTCGAGGAAGGCATCGAGGTCGGTGCGCCGGCTTTCTTCGGTCGAACCATGGATGCTGCGGGCGTAGGCCACGCCTTCGCGGACCAAGTGCTCCATTTCGCCGAGGTCGTTCCACAGTTTGTCTTTTTCCACTGAGTCGTCCATGAACTCGGCACGCAGCTTCATGCGGGTGATCGGGGTTTGCAGGTCGTGGGAAATCGCTGCCAGTAGTTGCATGCGCTCCTTCAGATACGCGGCGATGCGTGTCTGCATCGCGTTGAAGGCCCGCGCGGCGTGGGCCACTTCGATCGGGCCTTGCTCGTCGAGCATCACGGGATGGGCGTTGGGATCGAGGGTGTCCACGGCGTTGGCGAGGCGGGCGAGGGGGCGGATGGCAATGCGCACCGCCAGCCAGGTGCAGGCGATCAACAGCGCCAGTTGTCCGAGCAAAACCCCCGGCAGCCACGGCGACAAGGGCGGCATGGCCGGACGCACATCAATCGTCACCGGGCTGCCGTCGCTGAGTCTGACATGGGCCTGAAAGTGTTTTTGCTCCCCGGCAAACCGGGTGAAGCCCAGCGGGTGTGCACCGCCGAGCGCGGCGCTGATCGAGGTCACGGCCACCGGCACCTCGTCGGCCTCGGGGTCGAGCGGCGCACCGGATTCGCCGACACTCAACAGATAGTCGTAGTTGGTGCGGGACAGTTGCTTGAGCCAGGCGGGCCGTTCCTGCGCGGGCAAGCGGTCGAGGATGGCGATCGACGTCGAGACGTCGTTTCGCATATTGCCCAGCATGGTGCTTCGGGCACTCTGGAAACGCTCGTAGTACTGCGCGCCAAACGACAGCGCCTGAGCGAGGATCAGCCCGACCAGAAAGATCAGCGACAAGCGTGACGCCAGCGTTCGTGGCCACTGCAGCCTGAAACTCATGCCGAAGCCCCGAAAATTTCCACCGGCAGCGAGAACACATAACCTTCGCTGCGCACGGTCTTGATGTAAGCCGGTTCGCGCGCATCGTCGAGCAGACGCTGGCGCAGGCGGCTGACCAGCAGATCGATGGAACGATCAAACAGATCGGCCTCGCGCCCCTGGGTCAGGTTGAGCAACTGATCGCGGCTGAGCACCCGTTGCGGGTGATCGAGGAACACTCGCAGCAAACGGTATTCGGCGCCGCTGAGCGCGACCAGCGTGCCGTCCTGGTCCAGTAGGTGACGGGCCGAGGTGTCCAGCTGCCATCGGCCGAAACCCAACATACGACCGCTTTCGGTGACCACCAGGTTTGGCGGCAGCATCCGCGTGCGCCGCAGCACGGCGTTGATCCGCGCCAGCAGTTCGCGGGCAGCGAACGGTTTGGTCAGGTAATCGTCTGCACCCATTTCCAGGCCGATGATGCGGTCGGTTTCATCGTTGCGCGCGGTGAGCATCAGCACCGGCGTGGCCTTGTGTTTGCCCACGCGCAATTCGCGGCACAACTGCAGACCATCGTCGCCGGGCATCATGATGTCGAGCACGATCAGGTCGACAGTGTTGGCTTCGAGAAAACTGCGCATCTGTCGGCCATCGGCGACCACGGTGGTGCGCAAGCCGTTCTTTTTCAGGTAATTGCCAACCAGCTCGCGGATTTCGCGGTCGTCGTCGACGATGAGAATGTGATCGACATGTTCCATCGGTGCAGAACCTCTATCAAAGGGCAATGCCATGCAGTCTATCGAGCCTGCGCCGGCTTGCCTGCCAGGGTTTGTATTGCAGTGTATCTGGCGCCATGACGGATACATACACACGCAAAAACGCGATTTTTTCAGGGTTTTGTATCGCTGTGTATCTCCGGGTGGCGCAGATACACAACGCGTCATAACGGGCATTTCCAGACACAGACGTGATACCTCAGGCGCCTCAAATAGGCTCCATCGAGGCGCATCCAGCTTGCCTCGGCTCAACCCACCCACGCCTTGAGGTAACCGCCATGACCCGCACATCCGTGATCGCCGCGTGCCTGTTCGCCGCCCTGAACATCTGCACCCTGTCGGCCCGTGCCGAAGCCGATATCACCCCGCACACCTACACCTACGGCACGCACCTGGACGTGCAGAAAGTGCTGTCGATGACCCAGGACACCTCGGTGACCTGCGGCATTGTCGATGCGCGCATGACCTACCTCGATTCGGCAGGCAAAACCCAAGTGCTGGATTACCGTAAATTCGCCGATGGCTGCAACAACGAAAATTGATTGCTCCTCGCCATCCCGAGCAGTCCCGACGGTGTTTCGCAGGCTTTACAAAAAACCGCCATTCATCGGCACAGCCCTTGTTTTACGTGCTCTTCGGACGATTGGCACGGACGCCATCGACCCTCGGCGCGATAGTGAACAGGCAGGGTCACTGCCGACCCTGTCCTTGATAAAAAGAACGCGAGGTTGCCATGCCGAAATTCGTGATTGAACGCGAGATTCCAGGGGCCGGAAAGCTGTCGCCGCAAGAACTAAAAGCCGTATCGCAAACCTCCTGCCAGGTGTTGCGTGAACTCGGGCCACAGGTGCAGTGGCTGCAGAGTTACGTCACGGCCGACAAAATCTATTGCGTCTACATCGCCCCTGACGAGGAGCAGGTGCGCGAGCACGCCAGGCTGGGCGGCTTCCCGGCCAACAGCGTGGCACGGGTGATGACGGTCATTGACCCGACCACGGCTGAATGAAGTTCTCCAACCTGCTGCGGAGCACGATTGATGAGTACGCCCATTGATCTGACGGGTCTGAAGGAGCGCCAGAAAGTCGCCTGGGCCAGCGGCGATTACGCGGTGATCGGTACCACCTTGCAGATCGTCGGCGAAAACCTCGCCGAGGCTTGCGACCTGCGCTGCGATGAAGAGGTGCTGGATGTCGCCGCCGGTAACGGCAATGCAACCCTGGCGGCAGCGCGGCGTGGCTGCAAGGTGACCTCGACCGACTATGTCGCGGCGCTGCTCGAGCGTGGACAGGATCGGGCGCGGGCCGAGCATCTGGAGGTGATTTTTCAGGTCGCCGATGCCGAAGCGTTGCCGTTCGCCGACGAGAGTTACGACGCGCTGCTGTCGACCTTCGGCGTGATGTTTGCCCCGGATCAGGCCACTGCAGCTGCAGAACTGGCGCGGGTCTGCCGAAGGGGCGGGCGCATCGGTCTGGCGAACTGGACGCCGGAAGGCTTCGTCGGCCAGATGTTCAAGGTGCTTGGTCGCCACGTGCCGCCGCCCGCCGTTGCGCAGCCACCGTCAAACTGGGGCACTGAAGCGTGGTTGCACAGCCACTTCGATGAACGTGAATTTCTGCTGCAGGTCACCCGCCGCACGTTCAACTTCCGTTATCGCTCGGCGGCGCATTTCGTCGACATTTTCCGCCACTGGTACGGGCCGGTGCACAAGGCATTTGCGGCATTGCCACCGGAAAGCGGGCAGGCGTTGGAGAGTGATCTGGCGGATCTGCTGAACCGCTCGAACCGGGTGGGAGAGAAGTCGCTGGTGGTGCCGAGCGAGTATCTGGAGGTGGTCATTACCAAACGCTGAAACCTAATGAAAACCCCTGTAAGAGCTGCCGAAGGCTCATGCCGCGTTCGGACGATCTTTTGATTTTGGTTTTAAAAGCAAGATCAAAAGATCGCAGCCTTCGGCAGCTCCTACAAGGTATAGGGTGGGTTTACTTCAGAGGCGGCCGATCAAACCACTCCAGCGCCGTACGCCAGATGCAGATCCCCAGAAAGTACGCCGACATCAGCAGCCACAACCCCATCACCAGCGGATTGATCACCGGGTGATTGAGCACCAGCGACAGGCTGCACAACAGCCAGATTGCCGTTACCGCGATGTTGATCGGCATGAACCGGCGCACTCGGAACGGGTGCAGGAACTTCATGCGGGTGACGGTCAGCAGCGCCAGGCCAATGATGGTCAGAAAAGTGATCCACGGTCCCGGGCCAATGATGTACAGGCACAGGGCAACCACGTTCCACGCGGCGGGGAAACCGACGAAATAGTTGTCCTTGCTTTTCATGTTGACGTTGCAGAAGCAGAACAGCGACGACACCAGAATCAGCGACACACTCAGCAGCAGGGTGTAGTCGGGCAGGGTGATGTAGCGGTAGATGAACAGCGCCGGGATAAACACGTAGGTCAGGTAGTCGATCACCAGATCGAGGATCGAACCGTCAAAACTCGGCAGCACCGATTGCACATTGACCTTGCGCGCGAGCGCCCCGTCGAGGCCGTCGACGATCAATGCCACGCCCAGCCACATCAGGCAATGGGTCGGCTGGTTCTCCAGCAGGGCGAGGGTCGCCAGAAAGGCAGTGACCACGCCGGTCGCGGTAAAACCATGGGCGCCCCATGCTTTGAGCCTGGCGATGTGTACGGTCGATATCACAGGGGCGTTCTCCAGAAAAATGAAGCAAGCCGGGTATCACCCTCGAGCAAAGGGCGCCGGCAAACCGGGTCGGGGTTGCAGCTATCGACCGGCTTGGCCGGGATAAGGTTCACCACCGTTGAATCTTAGCTGGCCGCTCGAAAAATACCTCGGCGAAAACCGCCGGTGTCAGCCAGACGGTGCTGGCGCGATGGCTGCGCCGGTCTATCGTTGCCTGACGCAGTGAATGCCAATGCCTGAGGACGACATCATGAACACCAGCGATTTGCTCGAACAACTGCTGCGAGGCCAGGCCTCGGCGGGACAACAAGGTGCTGGTTCGGCCGGCAGTGGGCTGGGTGGGTTGGGCGGCTTGCTTGGCGGTCTGTTGGGTGGTGGTGCAGGCCCCGGCGGCAGTGCGGCGCAGTCCGGTGGGCTGGGCGGTCTGGGCGGTCTGCTCGGAGGTCTGCTCGGCGGCGGTAGCGGTGGTGGTTTGGGTGGCGCGCTGGGTGGGGCACTCGGTGGCGGCGGAACACAAAGTCGTTCCGGCGGCACCCATTATGCGGCGCTGGCCTCATTGGGAATGATGGCGTTCCAGGCATATCAGGCCTGGCAACGCAGTCAGGCCTCAGCGGCCCCGCAACAGATCCCGCCAACCGCCAACCTGCTGGCCGGGCCCGAAGTCGAGGAACACAGTCATGCTGTACTGCGGGCGCTGATCGCCGCAGCCAAGGCCGACGGTGAGATCGATACCCGGGAACAACAGATGATCAACAGTGAAATCAGCAAGCACACCGACGATCCGCAATTGCAGCAGTGGTTCGAAAGCGAAATTGCCAAACCACTGGATGCGAACGAAGTCGCCGAGGCCGCCAACGGCGACCCGGCCATGGCCGCCGAAATGTACCTGGTCAGCGTGATACTGGTGGACGATCAGCAAGACGCCGAACGCAACTACCTGGATGAACTGGCTGCCGCGCTGCAGATCGATCCGCAATTGCAGGTGCATCTGGAGCAGCAGGCCAAGGGGCAGGGCTGAAGCAAAACTCAAAAGGTCGCAGCCTTCGGCAGCTCCTACAGGGGAAAATCGTTCCAAATGTAGGAGCTGCCGAAGGCTGCGATCTTTTGATCTTCAGAGCCAGACTGCGTCCCATAGCGGGTAATCACCCAAGCGCTTTACCAGACCTGCCCGCAATGGATTCATGACAATGTAGCGGGCAGCCGCTTTCAAATCTTCATCGCGACGCAGAGCTCGGTCGTGATAGCCGCGTTGCCACAGGCTTCCCCGGCTGTCAGACATCAGGTTTACCGACCGACAGCTACGCGATTTGACGCGGCACATCAGCTGGGCCAAGGAGCCTCGTTTCAGGTCGACCAACCAATGCAGGTGATCCGGCATGACCACCCAAGCCAAAGACACGCCCAATCCTGCCTCATCTGCCGCGCGCATCTGCTCAACCAATAATCTTCCGACTTTCCAGTCGGAAAAAACCGGCCGACGCTCCTTAACCACCGCCGTCAGCAAATAAACCCGCCCAACCTCCGAATAGCGTCCCTTGCGTAAACCGCAGGCTTTTGCAGCTTCAGGCATTCCATTGCCCTCCGTAACCATCGTCCTTCAACACTAGCTGCCCAATGACAGTTCACGAACCCAAGCCATTACACGATGTAAATGTAGGAGCTGCCGAAGGCTGCGATCTTTTGATCTTGATCGTAAAAGACAAAATCAAAAGATCGCAGCCTTCGGCAGCTCCTACAGCGACCAACTGACCAAGTGACCAAGTGACCAAGTGAAAGAGAATTGGCGCTGATCGCCGTCCGTCAGGGCGTTTTTCATGTCGATTGAATTTTTCTCCGTAGCGGTTGCTCTGCTGCTGTAGAGGCGTGAAACAACGCCCTGACCGGCCAACCGAACGAGAACACTGACATGACTGCCCTGACTTCCCTGCCAGCGCCGAGCGCGCAGCCACAGCCGATCATTGCCGACGGTGACCTGCGGCGTATTTATGAAGCGCTGCTGCTCGAGCATTCGCCTGACACCCTCGCGCAGGATTTTCTCGCCGAGCAGTTGCAGCGCCCCGCGCTGCTGCCTGAAGAACTGCCGCAGGATCCGTCGGTGTGGCAGGACTGGGTCGCCGGGCACTGCACCGAAGTTGCCCGGCAGTACGCCGATTACCTGCAACAGCGTCAGGCGGGCGGACCGCGCCAGTACTTCAGCAACAAGGCTCATGCGTTGTACTTTCTGCAAGCCGTGGCACCGACCAAACTGGTCGATGGCGCGTGGCTGTACGGCTTGTTGGCGCAATGGCGCGACCCGCGTTTTGATGGCTTGCTGTGTACCTATCTGGAAGAACTCGGCGACGGCAATCCTGCGCAAAACCATGTGGTGATCTATCGCAAACTGCTCGCTGAACACGGTTTGCAGGATGCCGGCGCCATCGCCGACGAGCGCTACCTGCAAGGTGCATTGCAACTGGCACTCGGTGCCTGCGGTGAAGCTTGTTTGCCGGAGGTGATCGGTTACAACCTCGGTTACGAACAATTGCCGCTGCACCTGCTGATCAGTGCCTATGAGCTCAGCGAGTTGGGCATCGATCCGTACTATTTCACCCTGCATGTGACCATCGATAACGCCAGCACCGGCCATGCGCAAAAAGCCGTGCAGGCGGTGCTCGACCTGCTGCCCCTGGAAGCGGATCGCAGCGAGTTTCTGCGCCGGGTAGCGCTGGGCTATCGACTCAACGATCTGGGGCAGGGCAGCCGCGCCATCATCGAGGGTTTCAACCTGGAACAGGAAGTGCTGGCGATGCTCGAGCGCAAGCGTCCGTTTGGTCAGCACATGCATTCCGACTACTGCCGCTTCGACGGCAAAACCGTCAATCAGTGGCTGGCCACGCCCGAGCAACTGCCCGGGTTTCTGCAGGTGATGCAGGACAAGGGCTGGATCAAGCGCAATCAAGATCCGCAGGCCAGCCGTTTCTGGCAGTTGATCGACGGCGACGGTGCGGCGATGTTCGGCGTGTTCAGTCCTTATGAAAAGCAACTGCTGCACGACTGGATCGCCGGCGACTGGACGTCCTCGGAGAGGAATACGACGCCAAGACGCAGCCGTCAGGTCGCCACCCCTGACGCCGCCGTGCCCGAACACGATCCCGATGTGCAGCGTCTGACCTGCGCGCTACAAGGCCAGGACGGACACGCGCAAATGGCCACGCTGATCCCATGGCTGTCACCGGCCCGCCATGCCCACCCGGCGGGGCTGTTGGCAACGCGTCGCTTCATCGAACTCAAATCCAGTCTGCGTTAAGGAATTCTCCATGAATCAGGAAGAACATTTGTCTGCCGACGACCTCACACTGCTGCAGCTCGGTCGACGCTTGCAGGCCGACGGTTATCGTTTCATCACGCCGACGCCTTTGACCCATCAGCGGGTCAACCAGCGGGACGAGGGGCAGGTGGCCGATACCTTGCGTGATGTCTTCGGCTGGTCGCGCCCGTTTGAACCGGGGTTGTTGTCCGCCGAAGAGCAGCGGCAGTTGCAGGAGGCGCAAGTGATTGACGCCTACGACGGCCGCTTGAAAAGCCGGGTGCGCTGGTCGAGTCTGGATGACTTGTTGTTCGTGCATTCGGGCTTTCCCACCGATGCCGCTGATTCGGTGTTTTTCGGTCCGGACACCTACCGTTTCGCGCAGTTGATTCACGCACATCTGCAGCAGAGCTTTGCACCGATCCAGCGTGCGGTGGATATCGGATGCGGGGCGGGCGTCGGCGCGATTCTGATTGCCCGCGCGCGGCGCGAAGCGCAGGTGTTGGCGGTGGACATCAACCCCGCCGCGCTGCGCCTGACCGCGATCAACGCGGCATTGGCCGAGGTTGTTAACGTCGAGGTGCAGGCCAGCGATGTGTTGCAGGGTACCGACGGCGACTTCGACCTGATCGTCGCCAACCCGCCGTACATGGCCGATCCGGCCGGGCGCGCTTACCGAAATGGTGGAGGTTCACTCGGGGCCGGGTTGTCGCTGCGCATCGTCGAACAGGCGCTCAATCGGCTGGCACCCGGCGGCTCGTTACTGCTGTATACCGGCGTGGCCATGGTCGATGGCCGTGATCCGTTTTTCGACACCGTGGTGCCACGCCTGGATTCGGCGCGATTCGGTTGGACCTATCGCGAACTGGATCCCGACGTGTTCGGTGAAGAATTGTTGAACCCCGGTTACCAGCGTGTAGACCGGATCGCCGTGGTCGCGCTGACCGTGACCCGCATTGGCTGACACAAGGCAGGTGCGCCATGACCAGGAACCTCGACGACTACAACCGCATGCGCGATTTTTCGGCGACCTCGGAGCCCGCTGCCATCAAGCGTCGTGGCCGCAGCAAGGCGACTGAACATGCGCTGCAGTTCTGCATCCAGAAGCACGACGCTTCGCACCTGCATTATGACTTTCGCCTCGAACTTGATGGCGCGCTGAAGAGCTGGGCGGTGCCCAAGGGGCCGTCGCTCGACCCCAATGTCAAACGCCTGGCGGTGCACGTCGAAGATCACCCGCTGGATTACGCGACGTTCGAGGGCAGCATTCCCGAAGGGCATTACGGCGCCGGCGATGTGATCGTCTGGGATCGTGGTGTGTGGATTCCGCAGGAAGACCCGGCCAAGGCTTACGCCAAGGGCAAACTTAAATTCGAACTGCAAGGCGAGAAGCTGTCCGGCCTCTGGAATCTGGTGCGCACCCACATGCCGGGCAAGAAGGAAAACTGGTTTCTGATCAAGCATCAGGACAGCGCTGCGCGCCCGCAAGACGATTACGATGTGCTCAGTGCCGAGCCGCACAGCGTGCTCAGCGACCGCACCTTGATCGGCAAACCCAAGCTTGCCGCCGAGCAAGCCAAACCGGTGAAGAAGGCCCCGGCCAAACCGCGCAAAGCGGCGTCCGGTACGCTCACGGGTGCGCGCAAGGCCAAACTGCCGGCGCAACTCAAGCCGGAACTGGCGACGCTGGTCGACAGCGCCCCCGAAGGACAGTGGAGTTACGAGATCAAGTTCGACGGTTACCGGATTCTGGCGCGCATCGATCATGATCAGGTGCAGCTGTTTACCCGCAATGGCCATGACTGGACGCACAAGCTGCCGCAACAGGCGCAGGCTCTGGCCGGGCTGGGCCTGGAATCGGCGTGGCTGGACGGCGAAATGGTAGTCGCCAACGAACACGGTGTGCCGGACTTTCAGGCACTGCAGAATGCATTCGAAGCTGGAAGCAGCGGCAACATCGTCTATTACCTGTTCGATTTGCCTTACCTCAACGGCGTCGACCTGCGCGAAGTGCCGGTGGAGGAGCGCCGCGCCGCGCTGTCCACAGTGCTCGCTGGGCATCAGCAGCCCTTGCTGCGCTTCTCCGAAGCCTTCGACGAAACCCCGGACGCGCTGCTCAACAGCGCCTGCCAGATGCAGATGGAAGGACTGATCGGCAAGCGCCTGGGTTCGCCTTACGTATCGCGGCGCAGCAGCGACTGGATCAAGCTCAAGTGCAAGCATCGTCAGGAATTCGTGGTTGTCGGCTATACCGATCCGAAGGGCGCGCGCAGTGCCTTCGGCGCCTTGCTGCTGGGTTTGCATGATCGCGACAGTGGCGAATTGCGTTACGCCGGCAAGGTCGGCACCGGGTTCAACGACACCACCCTGAAAAGCATCCTTGCCCAACTCAAGCCGTTGCAGGTGAAGAAGGCTGCCGTGGTCAACCCGCCAAGCGGCTTCGACGCCAAGGGTGTGCACTGGCTCAAACCGAATCTGTTGGCGGAAGTGGCATTCGCCGAAATGACCAAGGACGGCTCGGTGCGCCATGCCGTGTTCCATGGTCTGCGCAATGACAAACCGGCCAGGGCAATTACCGAGGAGCGCGCGAAACCCGTGAAGACTTCAGCGAAAGCCACCCCATCGAAAAAGGCTGCACCGGCAACGAAAAAGGCTGAAGCAGCACCGTCACAACTGGGTCTCGCCAGCGGCAAGGTGCGCATCACCCACCCCGACCGGGTAATCGATGCGGTCAGTGGCACCACCAAGATGCAACTGGCCGAGTATTACGCCAGCGTCGCCGAGTGGATCCTGCCGCAGCTCAAGGATCGTCCAGTGGCACTGGTGCGTGCGCCGGACGGTATCGCCGGCGAACTGTTCTTCCAGAAAAACGCCGAGCGTCTGGCGATTCCCGGCATCACCACGCTGGACAAGGAGGTCACCGGTCAGCCGGTGATGCTGATCAACAACGCCGAAGCCTTGATCGGCGCCGTGCAGATGAGCACGGTCGAGCTGCACACCTGGAACGCCACCACCATTGATCTGGACAAGCCTGACCGCTTTGTCCTCGATCTTGATCCGGATCCCGCGCTCCCATGGAAAAGCATGGTCGAAGCCACTGCGCTGACTCTGACCGTGCTCGACGAACTGGGGCTCAAGGCGTTTCTCAAGACCAGCGGGGGCAAAGGCATTCACCTGGTGGTGCCATTGACCCGCAAGCACGGCTGGGACGAGGTCAAGGATTTCAGCCATGCGATTGTCAGTCATATGGCGAACTTGTTGCCGGAACGGTTTTCCGCGGTGTCCGGGCCGAAAAACCGGGTTGGACGAATTTTCATCGATTACCTGCGCAACGGTCTGGGTGCCACCACTATTTGTGCCTACGCGGCGCGCACCCGCGAGGGGCTGCCGGTGTCGGTGCCGCTGTTTCGCGAAGAGGTGGCGCAGATCAAGGGTGGCAATCAGTGGAACATCAGCAATGTCCATGAGCGCCTGAACGAGGTCGGCGACGCGCCGTGGGCCGACATGAAGAAAACCCGCCAGAGCATCACTGCAGAGATGCGCAAGCGGGTTGGCATGAAAAGATGATCAAGTGTCGCGCAGCAAGTCGTGGGCGTTGAGGAGTTCGAAAGCGATTTCAGGGTGGTTGCTCAGGCCTCGACGAATGGCCGCCGGAATCGCTTTGCGCGTCTTGCGGCACAGCCCCGGCAGCGCTTCGATCTGAATCTCGATGCCGAGCATGGTGCGCACTTCATGAAAGCCCGGAGCAACTTCAACTCGCAGGCCCAATTGTTCGTGCATGCGATCCTGCAGATGGCGCAGGTCGGCGAGGTCTTTGAGTTGTTCCAGGCGGGCGAGCAGGATTTTTTCCTGCTCGCGAGTCAGGCGCAGGATGCGCAGGTCGCTGCCGGGATTTTCCAGCAACGATTCGCGCCCGCAATCGCAGGCGCCGGGCGGGCAGGGTGAGCGCAAAGGCGCAGGCGGCGCAAGAGTCGTCATGGCCTCCATCATAGAGGCCGTCGGACTGTTTTGCCTATGTGCCTTCAGTTGCCATCCATCGGCCGCTGCCTCCGTGACAACTACTGATTCAGGCCTTCGTAATGCACCAGAATCGCGTTGGCAAGGTCTTCATCGCTGGCGTTGAGACCGGGGTTGTCGTGCCGGACCTGTTGAAGCACCGACTCCAGATAGACCCCTCGTATGGCACCGCCGCTGGCCACGAACGCTGACAGGTCATCGCGCGCCGGGATCACCATTTTGTGATCCTTGAAGGTCGAGTAAAGCGACGCGGAAACACCCGCCGAGGTGGCGACATCGCCAGCATCGACACGGGCCAGAGCCGAGCCGACAGGGAGGCACAGCAGGAGAGAAGAAACGAGCACTAACTTGCGCATGACGGTGTTCCTCCACAAGCGCGAAGCAAAAAGGAAGACTACATAATCTCAGAGGTGCGGCCTTTGCCGGAGTTCCGTTCAAACACGCGGATACTTGCTGAAACGCTCTGAAGCGGCACATCTGCACAAATAAGCTTAACTGAACTCCTGACAGGTGCATTCGGCGCGCCTCAGGAGGAACCCACCGTGTCGATCAAATTGCGTTTGCTGTTGCTGATAGCAACCAGCCTGCTGACAGCGCTGATCGTGAGTCTGGTCAGCTATGTGGGGAATACGCGGATGTCCGCGGCGGTAGACGACAACGCGGTGAGCATGACTGCGCTGCGCAATCACATGGAAGCCGACATGATGCACGATGCACTGCGGGCTGACGTGTACTCGGCGATGCTGGTGGGCCTGGGCAAAAGTACCGGCACGGCCGCTGAAGTGCGGGATTCGATCAACGAGCACGCGAGCCATTTTCGCGAAGTGCTGGATGAGAACCTCAAACTGCCGGTCAACCCGACAATCAAGACCGCGCTCGAACAGATCAAGCCCAGCCTGGACACCTACATCGAGGCGGCCGAGCGCATTGTCGGCCTGGCACTGGATAATCCGGACAGCGCACAGCGGGAGCTCGGCACGTTCAATGCTGCGTTCAGTCAGCTCGAAGCGCAGATGGCCGCGCTCAGTGAGCTGATTGAAAGCAATACCCGGGACACCAGCAAAGCCACCGACAGCGCCATTCGAAATGCCAACATCGCCCTCGGCGTGGTGCTGCTCGCCAGCCTGTTGCTATTACTGGCGCAAGGGCGTTGGGTGACCCGCAGCATCATGGGGCCGCTGAAGTCCGCCAACCACATCGCCCAAAGCATTGCGCATGGCAACCTCAGCGAGCCGATCAGCGAACCGGCCGGCAAGGATGAAGCCAGCACGCTGATCCGCAGCCTGGCGACCATGCAGCGCGATCTGCGCGACATGATCGACGTGGTGCGCCGCAACGCGCATGGCGTCAGTGGCATGAGCGAGCAGTTGAGCCACGGCTGCCATCAGGTCGCCGACAGCAGTCAGCAGCAAAGCACCGCCGCCGGCACCATGGCCGCTGCCGCGAGCCAGATGACCGCCAGCATCGAGGAAATCACCCGCCATGCCGAACGCGCACTGGGCATGGCCAATCAGGCCGAGTCGCTGGCCAAGAGCGGCGGACAGGTGATCCATCAGGTGGTCAGCGACATGGACGACATCGCCCGCTCGGCGCAGCAGTCGGCACAGGTGATCCGCACGCTGGATCAGGAATCCGAAGGCATCTTCAACATCATTCAGGTGATCAAGAGCATCGCCGACCAGACCAACCTGCTGGCACTCAACGCCGCCATCGAAGCGGCGCGGGCCGGCGAGCAGGGCCGGGGCTTCGCCGTGGTCGCCGACGAAGTGCGCAGTCTGGCCGCGCGGACCAGCGCCTCAACCCAGGAAATCGCGGCGATGGTCGCGCGCATCCAGAACAGTACCCGCGAAGCGGTCAGCAGCATGGAGGCCGGCGTGGCTCAGGTGGACAAAGGCATGGCGGTCACGGCTGAAGTCGAGCGGGCGATCCGCGAGATCCTCGACGCCACCCTCAGCACCACGCAACTGGTTAATGACATTACCCGCACCATCGGCGAGCAAAGCCAGGCCAGCAACGAAATTGCCCATCAGGTGGAAATGATCGCCGGGATGTCCGAGGGCAACAGCAAAGTGATCGGGCAGACGGCCAACACCACCGATGAACTGTCGAGTCTGGCGGGTGCGCTGGCGTTGTCGGTGGACCGGTTTCGGTTGTAGGGCCGCCATCGCGAGCAGGTTTGCGGATCATGTTCGACCCAAACCGGCCGATAACGCCCAGAGCGGAAAAAGACTCTCAAGTCGGGAACAGACGCGCGGGTTTGCCCTGACGTGATATTCTTCGCGCCAACTTGGTTTGACCTAATTCGGTTGGCCTGCCTTTTTGGCAGGCTGACGGAATCCCTGTCGCTCAAGTAGCTGAAGCCAATAATGATAAAAAGTCAGTTCAGAAGGGACATTAACTGAGGTCGATGCGGTACGTCGGCCTTGTGTGCCCACCCGTCAACATTGCAGTGTGAAGGTGCCCGCGACCCTGGCCTGAGTGTCGCGACAAAAGGCCCTCATACCCACAACAACGACGGGCGGAAGGCGTTTTATCATAGGTGCAACAGATGTTTAAGAAAGTGAACACAGCCTTGCTCGGGCTGGCTTTGGCGATGGGGATGTCGTCCGCCAATGCTGCAGAAGCAAAGAAAGTCGACGTTCTGTTGATCGGCGGCGGCATCATGAGCACCACCCTGGGTGTGTGGATCAATGAGCTGGAGCCAAGCTGGTCGATGGAAATGGTCGAGCGCCTCGATGGCGTCGCCCTGGAAAGCTCCAACGGCTGGAACAACGCCGGTACTGGTCATTCGGCGCTCGCCGAGCTGAACTACACCCCGGAAGATGACAAAGGCAACGTGACGATCCCGAAAGCCGTCGAGATCAACGAAGCGTTCCAGGTCTCCCGTCAGTTCTGGGCCTGGCAGGTTCAGCAAGGCGTTCTGAAGAACCCTCGCTCGTTCATCAACACCACGCCGCACATGAGCTTCGTGTGGGGTGACGACAACATCAAGTTCCTGAAAAAGCGCTACGAAGCCCTGCAGGCGAGCCCGCTGTTCGCCGGCATGCAGTACTCCGAAGACCCGGCTGTGATCAAGAAGTGGGTCCCGCTGATGATGGAAGGGCGTGACCCGAACCAGAAAATCGCGGCCACCTGGAGCCCGCTGGGTACCGACATGAACTTCGGCGAAATCACCCGCCAGTTCGCCGGTTACCTGCAGACCAAGCCTAACTTCGACCTGAAGCTGTCGAGTGAAGTCGAAGACATCACCAAGAACGCCGATGGCACCTGGCGCGTCAGCTACAAAAACCTGAAAGACGGCACCAAAACCGAAACCGATGCCAAGTTCGTGTTCATCGGCGCCGGTGGCGGCGCTCTGCACCTGCTGCAGAAGTCGGGCATTCCTGAAGCCAAGGAATATGCTGGCTTCCCGGTAGGCGGCTCGTTCCTGGTGACCGATAACCCGGCCATCGCCGAGCAGCACCTGGCCAAGGCCTACGGTAAAGCTTCGGTTGGCGCACCGCCGATGTCGGTTCCGCACCTGGACACCCGTGTACTGGACGGCAAGCGCGTCATCCTGTTTGGCCCATTCGCGACCTTCAGCACCAAGTTCCTCAAAGAAGGCTCGTACCTGGACCTGCTGACCAGCACCACCACCCACAACATCTGGCCAATGACCAAGGTCGGCATCAAGGAATACCCGCTGGTCGAGTACCTGGCCGGTCAACTGATGCTGTCGGATGAAGACCGTCTGAACGCGCTGAAGGAATACTTCCCGAACGCCAAAGCCGAAGACTGGCGCCTGTGGCAAGCCGGCCAACGCGTGCAGATCATCAAGCGTGATGAAGCCGCTGGCGGCGTGCTGAAACTGGGCACCGAAATCGTTGCTGCACAAGACGGCTCCATCGCCGGTCTGCTGGGCGCATCGCCAGGCGCGTCGACTGCTGCACCGATCATGCTGAGCGTGCTGCAGAAAGTCTTCAAAGACAAAGTCGCTACCCCTGAGTGGCAAGCCAAGCTGCACCAGATCGTTCCAAGCTACGGCACCCAGCTGAACAACGATCCGGCCAAAGTGGCACAAGAGTGGGCGTACACCGCCAAGATCCTCGAACTGCCAACGCCTCCGGTGATCGGTCAGGCTGCTCCGGCTGCACCAGCAGCTGAGAAAGCTGAGGCACCGAAGGAAAATGCTGCACGTGACATGGCGCTGTAACCACACGCCAGATGCACAAAAGCCCACTGCACCGGTAACGGTCAGTGGGCTTTTTTTTGCCAAAAAACCGCTGTAGGAGTTGCCGCAGGCTGCGATCTTCTGATCTTGATTTGAACAGATCAAGATCAGAAGATCGCAGCCTGCGGCAGCTCCTACACAGGTTTCGCTTTCGCCAGGTAGGCGCCCAACCGCCGTCCCATTTCCTCGCCGAGGGCCTGCAACCCACTCAACGGCCGCACCATCACCTCGAACTCGATAATTTTCCCGCGCTCATCGAAGCGAATCATGTCGATCCCCTTCAACTCTTTCGTCCCCACCTTGGCACTGAACTCCAGCACCACATTCAAACCATCGGCAGTCGCCAGTTCACGGTGGTATTTGAAATCTTCAAACACGTTGAACACGGTGTTGAGGATCATCGTCACCACAGGCGCGCCGGGGTAGGGCGAGTGGGCCATGGGCGAGCGGAACAGCGCATTCGGATCAAGCAGCTCGGGCAAGGCCGTGAGGTTGCCGGTGCGGATCATCTCGTGCCAGCGCTTCAAGGATTCGGCGGCGTTGGGGTGCAGGTTCAGTTCGGACATTGACCACTCCTGGAATTGTTGTTGTTTTTCGCGCGACGGCAATCACTCTAGTTCAAAGCGGCGTGCCCTCGAATCTTTGTGTGCCGGTCTGAATATCACGCCATGTCCGGAACAGATCAGTTTGGTATCTGATCCGTATTTTTCTGTTGGATCTGCCTCTGTAACCGGCTCAGTCAGGCGCTCAAAATAGCCCGGCAATCCGGTCACCCGCGGCTGCCCTTCATCCCGAAGCGCCCGGTGCACCGCAAGCTCAACATTAAGGAGAGCAGCATGAACAAGATGGCGATTTTCCTCGGTGGTTTTCTGACGTTGACCATTCTGATCGGAATGCTTGCGACGATTTCTCCGGTCTGACCCCGGCAGCACTCCACCAGACTCCAGCGCCCTTTCTTATCGAAGGGCGCGGCTGTTTCTACTGCGTTGTCATTTCTCGCATCACACCGTACTGGTGTCCGTCCGCTAACTGGACTAAACCGGGATATCCAGTCCCGGAAATGTTCACTGTGCCTGATCTGTCATGGACTCGTTGATCAACGCTGCCGGCCGTGCGCTCGCAGTGGGTGATCCGCTGGCCGCGTTGAAGCTCGTCGCCCTGCGTGAAGACCCGCCTGCGCTGGCGCTGCGGGGCATCGCCATGGCTCAGCTCGGTGATGTGTCCCGAGCCAAGGCGCTGCTGCAGCGGGCGGTCAAGGCGTTCGGCGCCAACGAGCCGTTGTCCCGAGCGCGCTGCGTCGTGGCCGAGGCCGAAGTGGCGCTGGCGACGCGGGATCTGGGCTGGCCGGTTAAAGCGCTGGAGGCGGCGCGGCAGCTCTTGCTCGATCACGGCGATCAACTGAACGCTGCGCATGCCCGCTATTTGCAAATCCGCCGGCTGTTGCTGATCGGCCAGCTCGATGAGGCACAGGCGTTGCTCGCCGCACTTGATCCCACCGCGTTGCCCCCGCCGTTGCGGGCCGCTCATGGATTGATGACGGCCGGTATTGCGCTGCGTCAGGTGCAGGCGCACAACGCGCGGGCGGCGCTCGAGCTTGCGCAACGGGCGGCGCAGCAAGCGGCTATTCCCGCGCTGATCGCAGAGACCGAACAGGCCTTGCAAATGCTCGATGCACCTGCGGCGCAACTGATTGTGTCTGGCCGGTCTCAGACCGTGACGCTCGCGCAGGTTGAAGCGTTGTTCGCCTCGCCGGCGCTGGTGGTCGATGCGTGTCGCTACAGCGTGCGCGGCGCGGGGATGACCGTGGCCCTGGCGACGCGGCCGGTGCTGTTCGGTCTGCTGCGAATGCTGGCTCAGGCGTGGCCGGAAGATGTGTCGAGAGAGGCGCTGATCGCTCAGGCGTTTCGCTTGAAACTAAGCGACGAATCCAATCGCGCACGCCTGCGGGTGGAGATCGGCCGTTTGCGTTCGGCGTTGCAGCCCCTGGCGCGGATCATCGCGACGGCGCGCGGTTTTGCCCTGGTCGCCGAGGATGTGGCGTTGCTCACCTTGCCGGTCGAGGATAAATACGCCGCGCTGCTGGCCTTGCTCGCCGATGGCGAAGCCTGGTCGAGTTCGGCGCTGGCGTTGGCGTTGGGCTGCAGTCAGCGGCAAGTGCAGCGTTCACTGGAAGCACTGGCGCAGGCGGATAAAGTGCAAGGGTTCGGCGTGGGTCGTGCGCGGCGCTGGACCACGCCGCTGGTGCCGGGTTTCGCGACGATCTTGTTACTCCCGGTGTCGTTAGGCAATGGCTAGGCTGGACACTCCTACCAACGAGGAAGGCAGCATGAAACAGGCAAACGCAGAAATCCTTCGTGAGTACGGCCCATTCGACGGCGTCGAACGTGTCCACGGCGTGACCTTCGACGGCCAGCACGTGTGGTTCGCCAGTGACGGCCAGCTCAATGCGCTGGACCCGGCCAGCGGCGAAACCGTGCGCACGCTCAAGGTCGGTGCCGACGCTGGCACCGCGTTCGACGGCCAGTACCTGTTCCAGATCGCCGACAGCCGTATCCAGAAAATCGACCCGACCACCGGCCGTGTGCTGAACACCGTCCCGGCGCCGGGCGGCGGCAACGATTCGGGGATGGCCTGGGCCGAAGGCTCGCTGTGGATCGGCCAGTATCGCGAGCGCAAGATCTATCAGGTCGATCCGGAGACTGGCGCGGTCTTGCGCACGCTGGCGTCAGACCGCTTTGTCACCGGGGTCACCTGGGTCGACGGCGCGTTATGGCATGGCACCTGGGAGGGCGATGAAAGTGAACTGCGCCGGGTCGATCCGCAGGATGGCGAGGTCCTGGAGCGTTTGAAGATGCCTGCGGGGACAGGCGTTTCCGGGCTGGAAGCGGATGACGGCGAGCGCTTTTACTGCGGTGGCGGGGGGAGTGGGCGGCTGCGGGCGGTGCGGCGGCCCAAGTGATGGAGGGTGCCTGTTCTGGCCCTTCGCGAGCAGGCTCGCTCCCACATGGGTTCAGCCTCAACCGGGCAAAATGTGGGAGCGAGCCTGCTCGCGAAGGGGCCAGTAGCTTCACTGAAAATCTCTCAGCGAATCAAGGCGCACCAAACACCATCGTCCAGTAAACCCCTTCATCACTGCGCGCCTCGCTGGCAAAACCCGCGCCGACCTGGGTGAACATCGGGTTCATCAGGTTGGCACAATGCCCGGGGCTGGCCAGCCATCCGGCCATCGCCTTGCCCGGTGAACTCTGGCCGGCGGCGATGTTTTCGCCGATCTGCCGGCCCCGATAACCTGCCGCCCGGGCGCGATCGGCCGGCATGTCGCCGTCCGGATCACGGTGGGCGAAATAGTTGCCGTAGGCCATGGCCTTGCTATGCCCTTGCGCGGCGGCTCCCAGCGCCGGGTTCCAGCTGAGCGGGCGAGCGGCGGCGAAGCGCTGGCGTCCACACATCCGTGGGCGTGCACGGGCGGCGTTGACCTCGGCGAGCAAGGCTTTGCCGACGCTGCGGTTGTCGCCGACGCGACTGTCGAGCACCGGTTGCGCCAGCACCACTTGCCATTCACCGCGGGCGCGGCTGACGCCGATGTCGGCGTACTGGGCGTCGAGCAGGGCGGTGCAGTGGCTGTCTTGCAGCTGTTCGAAGGCTTCCTCGGCATCCCCGGCACCGACGATGCGGATGCTGCGCACCGCCACCGCCGAATATCCCGAAGACTTCAA
Organism: Pseudomonas sp. Y5-11; assembly: GCF_022368695.1. Classification (NCBI taxonomy): domain Bacteria; kingdom Pseudomonadati; phylum Pseudomonadota; class Gammaproteobacteria; order Pseudomonadales; family Pseudomonadaceae; genus Pseudomonas; species Pseudomonas sp. Y5-11. The sequence goes on along the minus strand of NZ_CP058974.1, from coordinate 4,585,056 downwards.
TCTTTCGCGCAAGCCACCGCCGTAGCCATAGCCGATCGGCAACGCCAGATTCGACTTCAGCGACAGTGGCGCCAGGCGCTGGGCAGGGCGACGTTCGCAGCGTTGCGGATGGGCGCGGTAATCGTTGATGGCGGCCACCAGCTGCCGTTCTTCGCTGGCGTGGGCGGTCTCGGTGAACAGTGGGGCAAGGATCAGCAGGCACAGCGAAACGAAGCGTGATGAGCGAACGACATGGCGCATGGGACGGCAGACTCAGGGGAAAGGACAGTGCTGAAGTGGGCAGCCGCGGAATGCGGCGCCACTAGGACTGGGCTTTTTGCACTTGGTTCATGCTGGCAAACTGGCTTTTTTGCTGGGTGTGAAGGGGAGGGTGATCCTGGATTTTGTGTTGCCCGCACTGGCCCCTTCGCGAGCAGGCTCGCTCCCACAGAGCCAGGTGGGAGCGAGCCTGCTCGCGAAGGAGCCAGTTCAGCCGACGCAATAATCGGCTATCAGCGATCAAGCACTGCCTGCATCCACTGCAGATACTGCGCCCGCTCGGCAATCGAGTTGTGCCCCGAATCCGGCACTACTCGCAGCGTCGCCACACCTTTGGGGAAATGCCCCAGCAGCCGCTGCGTGCTGTCCCGTGGAATCACCTCATCATCGCTGGCTGCCAGCAGCAGGGTCGGCACTTGAATGTGCGCGGCATAGCGACCCGACTCGAAGCGATCCTTCAGCAGCCATTTCACCGGAAACCACGGGTATTGGCGCACGGCGAGTTCTTCGAGGCTGTTGTACGGCGTCACCAGAATCAATGTCTGCGCCGGGCGCTGACTCGCCAGCCGCACCGCCACTCCGGAACCCAGGCTGCGTCCGACCACGGCAATCTGCGGATGGCTGGCGTAGACCCGGTCAAACAGCGCCAGCGCATCTTCGGCAATCGCTTCCTCCGAGGGGGAACCGCCGCTGCCGCCAAAGCCCCGGTAGTTCAGCAGATACAGCGCGTAATCGGGAAACGCTGCGCTGAATGAAGGCAGGTTGTGCGACACGTCCTCGGCATTCCCGCCGAAGTAGATCAGCGCTTTCGGACCCGCCTGTTCACGAACGGTTATCCAGACATCGGCATCCGGCATCGCCAGTTTCAGCCGTGAATCTGCCGTGGTCACGGCACTGCCAGGCTGGGGGAAATAGATCAGCGAACGCTGAAACACGAACAAGGCCCCGCACAGCAAAACGTAGAGGGCGATGAGCAAAGCGACGACTGACATCAGGATTCTGGACATTCGGCTAACTTTAACGGGACGCGGGTGTTCGCTGTCGCAGTGTAGTCCAGCGCCGTGGAGGGACAGCTGTCGCACACAACGTGCAACAGATTCACGCAGCAGGGGAACCAGCATGAGCCACACTGAGGGTTGCTCCCGTCGCCGATTGCTCACGCTGGCTGCCGGGGTTTCGGCGGTGCTGAGCTTTGACCGGGCGTTGGCCACTGCCGCCACGCCGAGTGCCACTTCGCCGAACCAGGCAGGAGACCAGACCATGCAGACCCGCGCCATCCCTTCCAGCGCCGAACGACTGCCCGTGGTGGGCCTGGGCACTTATCGCGGCTTCGACGTTGCGCCCGGCGAGACCGCCTATAAACAACTGCCGGCAGTGCTCGACGAGCTGTTCAGAAAGGGCGGCACGCTGATCGACAGCTCACCGATGTATGGCCGCGCCGAGCAGACCACTGGCGAACTGCTGGCGATCCATGAACCGCGTTCGCCGGCCTTTCTCGCCACCAAGGTCTGGACGCGGGGGCGCGAGGAAGGTATCGCGCAGATGGAGCAATCCTTCCGTCTGTTGCGCACCGAACGCATCGACCTGATGCAGATCCACAACCTGCTGGACTGGCAAAGTCATCTGCCGACTCTGCGCGAGTGGAAAACCGAGGGGCGCATCCGCTACATCGGCATCACCCATTACACGCCCTCGGCTTACGATGAAATTGAAGCTTTACTCAAGGCTGAACAGCTCGACTTTTTGCAGATCAACTACGCCCTCGACGACCGTGGCGTGGAAAAACGCATTCTGCCGCTGTGCCGCGAGCGCGCAGTGGCAGTGATCTGCAATCGACCTTTTGGTGGCGGTGGCCTGCTCGCGCGGCTCAAGGGCAGGCCGCTGCCGGCGTGGGTGTCGGACGTGCAGGTCAACAGTTGGCCGCAACTGGCGCTGAAGTTTTTGCTGTCGCACCCGGCGGTGACCTGCGTGATTCCCGGCACCGGCAATCCGCGCTACATGACCGACAACGCCGGCGCCGGGTTCGGGCCGATGCTCACCGATGCGCAGCGGCATCAGTTGATTGCGCTGCTGGGATAGGTGCCTGCCCGCGATAACGCAATGCCTCGACCAACAACGCAAACGCCGGCGCCGCCTGCCGTCGACTCGGGTAATACAGGTGATAACCGGCAAATGTCGGGCACCAGTCGGCCAGCACTTGCAGCAGACGCCCGTCGGCCAGATAGGGCGCGACGATGTTTTCCGGAATGTAGCTCAGGCCAAAACCGTCGAGTGCAGCGTCGAGCAGCGGATACACGCCATTGAGGGTGACTTGCCCGGAAACCCGCACCTTGAGGCTTTCGCCGTCCTTCTCGAACTCCCAGGTGTACAGCCCGCCGTTGGTGGGCAGGCGCAGGTTGTTACAGGCATGGGCGGTCAGGTCTCGTGGTGTTTGTGGCTGTTCACGCTTGGCGAAGTAAGCGGGGGCGCCAACCACTGCCATGCGCATGTCCGGGCCGATGCGGGTGGCAATCATGCCTTGCGCGACATCTTCGCCCAGCCGCACGCCGGCGTCGAAGCCTTGCCCGGCGATGTCAACGAAACCGTAGTCGCAGATCACCTCGACGGCGATGTCCGGGTATTGGGGCATGAATTCCTTGAGCACCGGACGCAACAGCCAATTCAGCGAATGGTCGGTGGCACTGATGCGGATCCGGCCTGCGGGCGTCTCGCGCAGGTTGCTCAGGGCCGCCAGTTCCTGCTCGATCTCTTCGAAGCGCGGGCCGATGGTCTGCAGCAGATGTTCGCCAGCCTCGGTGGGCGAGACGCTGCGGGTGGTGCGCGTCAGCAAGCGCAGGCCAAGGCGCGCTTCGAGGGCGCGAATGGTATGGCTGAGCGCCGATTGTGAAACGCCCAGTCTGGCTGCGGCTTTGGTGAAGCTGCGCTCGCGGGCCACGGCGAGGAAGGCGAGCAGGTCACTGGCGTTTTCTCGAAGCATTGATGAGTGTCCTGCATAAGTTTTTTCGAATTCTAGTCGATTATCTGAAGAGTACGGCTCGCTAAAGTGACGCAAGTTCCCTGTAGGAGCTGCCGCAGGCTGCGATCTTTTGATGTTGTTTTTGAAAATCAAAGATCAAAAGATCGCAGCCGGCGGCAGCTCCTACAGGGAGATCTCTTTCAGATTTGGAGTCTTGTGATGAATGCACATATCTCAGGCGTTACCGTCACCCCCAACGGCTCGCAACCGTCAGCCAAAGGCCCGACGGACTGGTTCACCGGCACCGTGCGCGTTGACGCACCGTTCAAAGGCAGCGAGGCGGCGCGCGTCAGCGGCGCTACGGTGACTTTCGAGCCGGGCGCACGCACCGCGTGGCATACCCATCCGTTGGGTCAGACGCTGATCGTCACCGCCGGTTCAGGTTTTGTGCAGGAGTGGGGGCAACCGGTTCGCGAGATCCGCCCCGGCGATACCGTATGGATCGCGCCACAGGTGAAGCACTGGCATGGCGCCACGCCGACCACGGCGATGACGCACATTGCGATTGCCGAGGTGCTGGACGGTGATGTGGTGGAGTGGATGGAACAGGTGAGCGCGGCGCAGTACCCGAACTGACCTGTGTAGGAGCTGCCGCAGGCTGCGATCTTTTGACTTTAGCCTCTCAAGCAAAAGCAAAAGATCGCAGCCTGCGGCAGCTCCTACAGGGGTCAGATCATCTCTGGCAAGGAAGAGAGGATCTTGTCGAGGGTGATCGGGTACTCACGCACCCGCGCCCCGGTGGCGTTGTAGATCGCATTCGCCACCGCCGCACTCACGCCGCAAATCCCCAGTTCACCCACACCCTTGGCTTTCATCGGCGATGAAACCGGATCGGTTTCGTCGAGGAAAATCACTTCCTGATGCGGGATGTCAGCATGCACCGGCACCTCGTATCCAGCCAGGTCGTGATTGACGAAAAAGCCCAGCCGCTTGTCCACCGCCAGCTCTTCCATCAGTGCCGCGCCGACGCCCATGGTCATCGCCCCGATCACTTGGCTGCGCGCGGCTTTCGGGTTGAGAATCCGTCCCGCCGCGCATACCGCGAGCATACGCCGCACGCGGACTTCGCCGGTCGCTGCATCCACTGCCACTTCGACGAAATGCGCACCGAAAGTCGACTGCTGATACTGCTTGGCGAGGTCGCCGAATTCGATGCTGTCCTCGGCCTCGACCACGCCATCTTTTGCCGCATCACGCAGCGGCAGAGTCTTGCCGCCGGCACGCACCTGACCGTCGGCGAACTCGACGTCACTACCGCTCATGCCCAGCTTCGTCGCCACCGCTTCACGCAGTTTCATGCACGCGGCATACACCCCGGCAGTCGAGCAGTTACCGCCGAACTGGCCGCCGGAACCGGACGACACCGGGAAATTCGAATCGCCCAGATGCACCGTCACATCCGCCAGAGGCACGCCCATCATCTCGGCGGCGGTCTGGGCGATGATGGTGTAGCTGCCGGTACCGATGTCGGTCATGTCGGTTTCCACCGTGACCTTGCCATCGCGCTCTAGCCGCACCCGGGCGCCGGATTTCAGCAGCAGGTTGTTGCGAAACGCCGCAGCGACGCCCATGCCGATCAGCCAGCGGCCTTCGCGACGGCTACCGGGTGTGGCGTTGCGCTGGTTCCAGCCGAATTTCTCGGCGCCGGTCTGCAGGCATTCGATCAGACGCCGCTGGGAGAACGGACGCTCGGTTTTCACCGGATCGACCTGCGTGTCATTGAGGATGCGGAACTGCACCGGGTCGAGCTTGAGCTGCTCGGCCATTTCGTCCATGGCGATTTCCAGCGCCATCAGCCCCGGCGCCTCACCCGGTGCGCGCATGGAATTGCCTTCGGGCAGATCCAGCGGCGCCCGGCGCATGGTCACCCGGCGGTTTTCCCCGGCATAAAGCAACTGGCTCGGTTGAGCGGCGACTTCGACCTTGCCGTCCTTGAGGTTGCCCGACCAGCCTTCGTGGGCGATGGCGCTGAGCTTGCCGTCCGCCGTCGCGCCCATCCGAATACGCTGAATCGTGGCCGGGCGGTGGGTGGTGTTGTTGGCCATTTGCGGGCGGGCGAGGGCGACTTTCACCGGGCGGTTGGCCAGGCGCGCACCGAGGGCGGCGAGGATCGCGTCGGCACGAATGAACAGTTTGCCGCCGAAGCCGCCGCCAATGTACGGCGAGATCAGGCGCACGTTTTCCTTGGTCAGGCCAAGGGTCGTGGCGACGTCGCCGACGCTCCAGGCAATCATCTGATTGGAGGTCCACAAGGTCAGGTGATCACCTTTCCATGCGGCCAATGTGGCGTGCGGCTCCATCATTGCGTGGGATTGATCGGGAGTGGTGTAGGTCTGGTCGAACTGCACCGGCGCGGCGGCGAAGGCCGCGTCGAAATCGCCGTGGGTGACGTCGGGCAACTCGTCGTCTTCGACACCCTGGTCGCGCACGTTGGCCAGTTCAAACTCGCCTTTGGCCGTGACGTAATCGACCTTGACCAATTGCGCTGCGGCGCGGGCCTGCTCGAAGGTCTCGGCGACCACCAGCGCCACGGCCTGGTGATAGTGCTGCACCTCGGGCCCGGCGAGCAGCGGCGCCGAATTGTATTGGCCTTTACCGAGCTTGCCGGCATTGGCGGCGGTAACGATGGCCAGCACGCCCGGTGCGGCTTGGGCCGCGTCAAGATCAATGTGGCTGATGCGGCCCTTGGCGATGGCCGAACCGACCATGAAACCGTAAGCCTGATTCGCCACGGCCTGATGCTGCTCGTAAGCATACGGCGCCTGGCCGCTGGTTTTCAGCGGGCCTTCGATGCGGTCGGTGGGCTTGCCGACGACTTTCAGTTGGTCGATCGGGTTGGTGGTGGCGGGCGTGTCGAATTTCATGCCTGATCCCTCGCTTGCGCCAACACCGAGCCCAGCGTGCGCTCGACCAGCGTCAGTTTGAATTGGTTGTCGTGGGTTGGCGTGGCGCCGTCAAGCAGACGTTCGCTGACGGCTTTAGCGCCTTGGGGCAGCAACGCGTCAGCGGCGTCGACCCGCCACGGTTTCGGCGCGATACCACCGACTGCCACACGGCCGCTGCCGTCCTTGTGCAAGATCAGACCGACCGATACCAGGGCAAAGGCGTAAGACGAGCGATCGCGCACCTTGTGATAAATGTGTGTGCCGCCGACTGGGGCCGGCAGGGTTACCGACGTGATGAACTCGCCGGGCGTGAGGCTGGTTTCGATGTTCGGCGTGTTGCCGGGGAGCTGATGGAAATCGGCGATGGCGATGCTGCGGGTGCTGCCGTCCGGTTTCACCGTTTCAACCTGTGCATCGAGGGCGCGCATGGCAATTGCCATGTCGCTGGGGTGGGTGGCGATACAGGCGTCGCTGACGCCAATCAATCCCAACTGCCGACTGACCCCGCCAATCGCCGCGCAGCCGCTGCCGGGCTGGCGTTTGTTGCAGGCCTGATTGACGTCATAGAAGTACGGGCAGCGGGTGCGTTGCAGCAGGTTGCCGGCAGTACTCGCCATGTTGCGCAACTGACCGGAAGCGCCGGCGAGCAAAGCGCGGGAGAGCAGCGCGTAGTCCTTGCGCACGCGGCTGTCGGCGGCCAGATCGGTGTTGCGCACCAGCGCGCCGATGCGCAATCCGCCTTCAGGTGTGGCTTCGATCTGATCGAGGCCCAAGTGGTTGACGTCGATCAGGTACAGCGGGGTTTCGATGTCGAGTTTCATCAGGTCCAGCAGGTTGGTGCCGCCGGCGATGAACTTCGCGCCTTCAATCTGCGCCGCCAGCGTTGCGGCTGCGGCGGGGGAGTCGGCGCGGCTGTAATTGAACGCTCTCATGCTGGCACCTGCGCAACTTCAGTGATGGCTTCGATGATGTTGGAGTAGGCGCCGCAGCGGCAGATGTTGCCGCTCATGCGTTCCTGGAATTCGCTGGCGATCAGTTGCGGGGCTTCGGTCAGACTGGGGCTGACGTGGCTGGGAATGCCCTCGCGAATTTCCTTGAGCACCGCCACCGCCGAACAGATCTGCCCCGGCGTGCAATAGCCGCACTGGTAGCCGTCGTGCTTGATGAACGCGGCCTGCATCGGGTGCAGATGGTCGGGCATGCCGAGGCCTTCGATGGTGGTGATCTCGCTGCCTTCGTGCATCACCGCCAGGGTCAGGCAGGCATTGATTCGACGGCCGTCGGCGATCACCGTGCAGGCGCCGCACTGGCCGTGGTCGCAGCCTTTCTTGCTGCCGGTCAGGTGCAGGTGTTCGCGCAGGGCATCGAGCAGGGTGGTGCGGTTATCGACCTCAAGGGCTTGGGGTGTACCGTTGACGTTGATTGTCAGGTTGGCCATGGCGGGTTGCTCCAGACTGGCCGCGTAGGCCTTGAGGCTGATGAAAGGGGGCATTGCAAACGCGGTGGCGGTCACCGCGCCGAGGATCAGGAATCTTCGTCGGGAAATCGTCATGCTTCGATTCCTCTCTGGCTTAATCAGGACGGCAGGGATTAAAGGGCCCAAACGGGCGCGCCGGCATGTTTACCGGTCTCGTTCTTGGAATGACCTGCGCGGAGGGGAAAAGGTTTTTGCGGATTTGCGCTATAGAGTTATGCGCAGGATTCATTAATGAGCTGGGCGACGCTGACCTTGTGGGAGCGGGCTTGCCTGCGATGGGGTCGTGTCAGTCAGCATTGCTTGAATGACACACCGCCATCGCGGGCAAGCCCGCTCCCACAGGTATTGTGTTCAATGCCCGCCGACCACCATGTGCGTGAACGGCGCCACATACGCCTGCAACGTCACCAGCCCGCCGACCAGCACCGCCAGCACAATCGAGTGGAAGAACACGTAGCGCAGAATCTCGCCCTCATGCCCATACCAGCGGGTCGCGGTGGAGGCGACCACGATCGATTGCGCATCGACCATCTTGCCCATCACCCCGCCGGAACTGTTGGCCGCCGCCATCAGCACCGGGCTGATGCCCAGCTGTTCCGAGGTCACTCGTTGCAGTCCGCCGAACAGCACGTTCGAAGCCGTGTCCGAGCCAGTCAACGCGACGCCGAGCCAGCCGAGCAGGGTGCCGAACATCGGGTAGAACACTCCGGTCGCGGCAAACGCCAGACCCATGGTGGCGTCCAGTCCGGAATACCGCGTGAGGAACCCCAGCGCCAGCATCGCGGCAATGGTGATCAGCGAAAAGCGCACCACCCACAACGTGCGCAAGTATTGCTTGATCAGTTGCGGGACCGAATAGCCCATCAATAAACCGCCGACAATCGCTGCCAGCAGAATGCCGCTGCCGGTGGCGGTGAACCAGGTGAACTTGTAGATCGCTTCCTCGGCTTTCGGCGCCGGCACCACCGGCGGGACTTTCTGCACTTGCAGGTGCAGGGTGGTGAAGGTCAGCGCCGGGGAGAAAATCGGGTTGGCCTCATTGAGCGGTTTGCCTTGAGGATCGAGTTTGACCGCGTGCGTTACCGGGTCCAGCGCCGGGCGCACATCGAAGATGTTCTTGAAGCCCTGGGTGCCCCAGGCAAACACGAACACGGTGAGAATGATCCACGGCATCCACGCGCGCATTACGGCCGGGCGTGCCTGATCACTGAAGGCGGCGCTGGCGGTGACTTTTTCTTCCTCGACCCGGGAGTTGTCGACCCGCCCCGACAGGGCAGCCGAGGTGTACACCGTCGCCGGTTTCCAGACTCGCAGAAACAGGGTCAGACAGGCCATGGAAATCAGCGCGGCGATCACGTCCACCAGCATCGGCCCGTGGAAGTTCGAGACGAGGAATTGCGGCACCGCGAAGCTGACCCCGGCCACCAGAATCGCCGGCCAGATCTCCAGCATCTTGCGCCACCCGGCAAACGCCCAGATCAACCAGAACGGCACCAGCACCGAGAAAAACGGCAGCTGCCGACCGACCATCATCGACAGTTCCATCTCATCCAGTCCGGTGACCTTGGCCAGGGTGATGATCGGCGTGCCGAGTGCGCCGAACGCCACCGGTGCGGTGTTGGCAATCAACGCCAGACCCGACGCCGCCAGCGGCGAAAAACCGAGGCCGATCAGAATCGCTCCGGTTACCGCGACCGGCGTACCGAACCCGGCGGCGCCTTCGAAAAATGCACCGAAGCAGAACGCGATCAGCAGCAACTGCAAACGCCGGTCATCGGTGATACGTGCGAGGGAATCCTGCAGCACTTTGAACGAGCCGTTCTCGGTGGTCAGGCGGTGCAGAAAAATGATGTTGAGCACGATCCAGCCGATCGGCAGCAAACCATTGGCCGCGCCGAACAACGCCGCCGAACCGGCCATGCTCGCCGGCATGCCGAAGGCGAAGATCGAAATCAACAATGCCGAAGCCAGGGCGAGCAGGGCGGCCAGGTGCGCCTTGACGTGAAAAAACGCCAGCGCCGCGAGCATCACCACCACCGGCACCGCGGCCATGAGCGTGGAGATCAGCGGGTTGCCGAACGGGTCGTAGATTTGCTGCCAGACCATGATCCACCTCTGCTTGTTGTTATCGAGGCGCAGATCCATTGCGGGGGAGTCGGTAAGCAGCAGTATAGGTGGCATTTCGCCGCCGCCCGGATGCAACAAATCGGCCGATCAACGGTCGTGCCCGGGCAGTGAATCAAAGTCCTTTTGTCCGGTCGTATCAGCGGCTGCGCGCACTGCGTCCTGTGAAGGCGTGGGCAGTGGCAGCCGTTCCGTCGTCAAGACCTTGGTTTTAGGGAAGTGTTGAATGAAGCGCGCTACAACGATGCTGCTGACCGTAACTGCCGCCGTATTGCTGGCGGGCTGTGTGGCGGACTTTGATGATGACCACCGCCACGGGCGGCATTACGATCGCGATCATGGCCGTTACTACGACCATGACCGGCGTTGGGATGACCGCGACGATGGTCGTCGTGACGGGCGTCGTTACTATCGTGACCGCGACGATGACTGAGTAGAAATGAAAAGGGCGTTCCCGCAACGGGAACGCCCTCGGCGATTAAAAATGAGCGCTCGCCCGGACGCTGGAATGCGCAGGCACGGTGGCCTCGAGATCCAGCAAATGGGTGGCGAGTATGTCGCTCAGAAAGCGGAACTGATCGTTGATGCCGACCACTTCATTGCTGAAGTGATTGCTCGCAGCGGGCATCAGCACATCGTCGAAATCTTCGTTGAACAGCAGCGCTTGCGTCTTGCGCGAGACGACCTGCTGGTCGTAATAGTTGCTGCCGAACGCCGGGAAGCTCACGGAGAGGGTGATGGTGCGAATCATGATGGGTACTCCTCGTTGCGTCTCGGATGGGTGAATCGTGCCTTGGCCGGGCGGCGGGCGGAAGGCAATCGTGGCGATGGTGAATATCGACGGCGTTGATGGTTAATAGGTGTGGTGGATCGACTGGCCTCATCGCTGGCAAGCCAGCTCCCACAGGTTTTCGGCTGTTCATTGGATTGATGGCCACTGAAGTTTTCCATGGAGCTTACAAGCCAGCTCCCACAGGTTTTTCGGGTGCTCAATGGATTGATGTTCACAGAAGGGCTCTGTGGGAGCTGGCTTGCCAGCGATGGCGTCGGTACAGCCAACATCCTCGGAAACTGACACACCTATACTCAATGCTGTCTCCCTCCATTCAAGGACTCCACCACCGTGAACCTGCGTGCGCTGAGCCTCGCCGCACTGTGTCTGCTGGCTGGCTGCGCCACCTCGGCCCGCGCTCCGGTGGCGCCGCGAGCGGTGGTGGTGTCCCCGGCGACCTGGCAGCAGATCGACCGCGACATCGTCAGCGCCTCGCAGCAATCCACCGAGCAAGTCAAAGTATTTGCCCGGGGTTCGATGGAACATTGGCGCACTCGCGTCTATCAGCAAACTGAAGAAAATTTCATTCCGTGGTTCAGCAGCTACTGGACTCAGGAATGGCTGTCGATGAAGGTCAGTTGGTACACCATCAGTGCTGGCGGCGAGCAGGATGCGTCGGCCAAGCGTCTGGCGAGCTATCTGCTTGAGCAATATCAGGAAAGAGTGCTGGCGCCGGTGGCGGTGGAGATCGATCCGGACGCGATCCTCGGTCAGGCCACGGCGTTCTACGCGCAACTGATGGCCCAGCAGATGCCGCTCATCGCCCAGCGCTATGGCATGCCGGTGGCCCAACTCAACGGGCGTCTGCAGAAGGTCCCGGCCATCGCCCTCGGTCCGCCGCCGGCGCGGGATGCGTCGCTGTATCAGATCATCAGCACCGAGCCGCTGAACACCTTGCCGGCGTATGCCGCGCTGATCGACAAGATCCACACTGAGGGCGGCAGCAAGGGCATTGCCTCGACCGACGCCGGCATGGCCCCTGTGGCCAAACGCGCCAGTCAACGGATGGAAGCGGAAATGGCGCCGCGCGGAGCGGCCAGTGCGGTGGCGGCTGCGGCGGGCAAGTTGGTTGGCGGGGTGATCTCGATTGGGGTGGCGGGCATCCGCGCGATCATCCAGGCCAACGACCGACCCGACAGCGAAGCGCTGATTCGCAGCAGCCTGGGCAGTACCTTCGACAAGGCCTGGGCGAAACTGCTGCAAAACCCGACCACCGGGGTCATGGCTGGAACGCTGCATATCGCCGGGCAGGTCGAGGGCAACCTTGGCGGGGGCGAACAACCGTCGGTCGGGCAGGGGCTGAATCGTGTCGAATGGCGACCTCCCGAATCGACCAATCAGCAGATAGAACCCAACGTGCAAGGAGAGTGATCATGGCTTACATCGATATTTTTGTAGCACCCGTGCCGAATGCCAACCGCGAGCAGTACAAAAAACACTGTGCGATCGCCGCGAAACTGTTCAAGGAGTACGGAGCGAAGGAGGTGGTTCAGGGCTGGGGCGATGACGTGCCGGAAGGCAAAGTCACGTCATTCCCGATGGCGGTAAAACTCAAGGACGGCGAGACCGTTTCGGCCGGCTGGTTGATCTGGCCCGACAAGGCCACCCGCGATGCCGGCATGGCAAAGATGATGGAAGACCCGCGCATGCAACCGGACGTCAATCCGATGGGGTTTGATGGGCAGCGGATGATCTTTGGTGGTTTCAAGGACATTCTTGAATCCTGAAATCCAGCGCAGGAGTGAGCCTGCTCGCGAAGAGGCCGGCACAGCCAATAGCTTCATGGCTGACCCACCGCTTTCGCGAGCAGGCTCGCTCCCCCATGGGGTGGTGGTCACTCTGCAGAGGGAGTAATGCGGCAGCTTTTGCGGTGGCGGATTTCTTCCTCCGTCGGTCGTTCGCGGACGAATTCGAAACGCGGTTCACCTTCGCTGTAATGCACCAGCCAGCCCCATTCCAGCTCGGTTTCATCCTGCCCTGGGCTGGGTGGTCGGGCCCACCAGGGCTCTTTGCTGAGGATCTCGCGCATGGCGACCTCCAGTTCGATGGCCATCCTTGAACTATAGCCGGCTGTCGCGAGTCGTCAGAGAAGGCTGTGTAGAATCGGCCGATCGACCAGCGAAGGAGCAGGGCCATGACCGATGATGCGCGCAGGGATGAACCGTTCAAGCGACTGTTTTTCGCCCTCGACTGCCCACCAGCATTACGCAAGGCCATCGCTCAGTGGCGCGCCGATCTGCGCTTGAGAACCGGCAAAGCGGTGCCGGCGGATAACTTTCACCTGACGCTGCTGTTCCTCGGCGCGGTGCCGCTGGCGCAGATCCATGAAGTCTGCGAGGCCGCCGGCAAGGTACGAACGCCGGGTGAGCCATTGAAGCTTGCGCTGGATCGCCTGCAGGTCTGGCATCGCGCGGGGATCCTGTCTCTGGCGCCGGAACAGGCGCCGCCAGCATTGTTGCGTCTGGTGTATGCGTTGGAACAGGCGATACTGCCATTCGGTTTCGAAGACTCGCCGCGCGAGTTTCGCCCGCACTTGACCCTGGCCCGGGACTACCGCGCAGCGGAACCGGAAGCCGCCACGCCGCCGGAGTTCTTCCTGCGTGCCGAGCGCTTTGCCTTGTTCGAATCGCACAAGGGCCGCTATCGGATCCTGCAGGATTGGCCGCTGAATTGAGCGCAGAAAAAAAGGCGCCCGAGGGCGCCTGAAATTCACCTGAGCCGAGGGAGCCAGGTGAGGCCGTTCATTGCAGGGTGCAGCGGTGGTAAGGCGCTGCGTGAACGGAAAAGCTACGCCACATCCCTGTGTAGGAGCTGCCGCAGGGGGGCGGTGTCAGTTATTTACCGAGCTTCACCCGCGTCCAGCCGCGGGTCATGATCCGCTGGGTGGCAATCGGCTGATCCGGCACCGCGTACAACGTCGCCATCACCGCTTGCGACGGGTACGAACCCGGGTCATTGCGGATCGCTTCGTCCACCAGTGGCGTCGCCGCCGAGTTGGCGTTGCTGTAGCCGTTGCTGTTGGTGATTTCGGCGATAATGTCCGGGCGCATCAGGAAGTTCATGAACAGGTAGGCGTTATCGACATTCGCCGCATCGCGCGGGATCGCGACCATGTCGTAGAAACTGCCGGCGCCTTCCTTCGGAATGCTGTAGTCGATCTGCACCTTGTTGCCGGCTTCAACCGCGCGGGCCTTGGCCTGCAGCACGTCTCCGGAGTAACCGACCGCCACGCAGATGTTGCCGTTGGCCAGGTCCGAGATGTACTTCGAGGAATGGAAGTACGCCACGTACGGGCGGATCTTCATGAACAGCGCTTCGGCTTCTAGGATGTGCGCCTTGTCCTTGTCGTTCACCGGGTAGCCCAGGTAGTGCAGGGCGGCCGGGATCATTTCGGTCGGCGAGTCGAGGAAGCTGATACCGCAGGCTTTCAGCTTCTCGGCGTTTTCCGGCTTGAACAGCAGGTCCCAGGAGTTGGTCGGGGCGTTGGCGCCGAGCACTTCCTTGACCTTGTCGGGGCTATAGCCGATGCCGATCGAGCCCCACATGTACGGGAACGCGTGAGCGTTGCCCGGATCACTGGCGGAGGCGTTTTTCAGCAGCACCGGGTTGAGATTCTTCCAGTTCGACAGCTTCGATTTGTCGAGCGGCTGATAGACCCCGGCCTTGATCTGCTTGGCCAGAAAGCTGTTGGACGGCACGACGATGTCATAGCCGGATTTGCCCGCCAGCAAACGCGCCTCAAGGGTTTCGTTGCTGTCGAACACGTCGTAGGTCACCTGGATACCGGTCTCGTCTTCGAACTTCTTGACGGTGTCCGGCGCGATGTAATCGGACCAGTTGTAAACACGCAGCACCTTGTCGTTGGCCTGGACGCCCGTGGCGATTGCGCCCATTAAGGACAGTGTCAGCAGAGTCCTGCCAAACATTTTCATCGGTGAAACTCCATTCTTCTTATTCAAAAACACAAACCGGGTGTACGTAAAACCTGTGGCGAGGGAGCTTGCTGTGGTGAGGGGATTTATCCCCGATGGGTCGCGAAGCGGCCCCAAGCCAGGCACTTGCGGTTTAACAGGGACACCGCATGCAATGGTTTGGCGACTGCTTCGCAGCCGATCGGGGATGAATCCCCTCACCACAGTGTTCATCGGTGTTGCTTAGGCAGTCGCGGCGCGTTGCGGCTGCTGCCACGCCTCATTCGCCGTTTGATCCATCGCTTCCTGAATCGCCTTCTTGCGGCTGGCTTCTGCCTTGCGGCCGAAGTACCAGACCAGGAAAGTCACCAGCGACACCGCCAGCAGAATCAGGCTGGCCACGGCGTTGATCTCGGGCTTCACGCCCAGACGCACCGCCGAGAACACTTCCATCGGCAGGGTGGTCGAACCCGGGCCGGAAACGAAGCTCGCCAGCACCAGGTCGTCCAGCGACAGGGCGAACGACATCATGCCGCCCGCCGCCAGCGATGGCGCGATCATCGGAATGGTGATCAGGAAAAACACCTTGAACGGCTTGGCCCCCAGATCCATCGCGGCTTCTTCAATCGACAGATCCAGCTCCCGCAGGCGGGCGGAGACTACCACCGCCACATAGGCTGCACAAAACGTGGTGTGGGCGATCCAGATGGTGACGATGCCACGCTCCTGTGGCCAGCCGATCAACTGCGCCATCGCCACGAACAGCAGCAACAGCGACAGACCAGTGATCACTTCCGGCATGACCAGCGGCGCCGTCACCAGACCGCCGAACAGCGTACGACCCTTGAAGCGCGTCACCCGCGTCAGGACGAAGGCGGCGAGGGTGCCCAACGCCACTGCGGCAATCGCGGTGTAGCAGGCGATTTCCAGCGAACGCACCACCGAACCCATCAGTTGCGTATTGTCCAGCAGGCCGACGTACCACTTCACCGACCAGCCGCCCCACACCGTCACCAGTTTCGAGGCGTTGAACGAGTAGATCACCAGAATCAGCATCGGCAGATAGATGAACATCAGGCCGAAGATCAACATGAACTTGGAAAAACCGAAGCGTTTCATCCCCGTGCCTCCATCTCTTTGGCCTGGCTGCGGTTGAACAGCAGAATCGGCACAATCAGGATCAACAGCATCACCACTGCCAGCGCAGACGCCACCGGCCAGTCGCGGTTATTGAAGAACTCTTGCCACAGCACGCGACCGATCATCAGCGTCTCCGGGCCACCCAGCAGTTCCGGAATCACGAACTCGCCGACCACCGGAATGAACACCAGCATGCAACCGGCGATGATGCCGTTCTTGGCCAGCGGCACGGTGATTTTCCAGAAATTGTTGAAGTTGCTCGAACCCAGGTCCGACGCGGCTTCCAACAGGCTGCCATCGTGCTTGACCAGGTTGGCGTACAGCGGCAGCACCATGAATGGCAGATACGCGTAGACCACGCCGATATACACCGCGGTGTTGGTGTTGAGGATCTCGATCGGGTGATCGGTCAGCCCCGTCCACATCAGAAACGCGTTGAGCAGACCGTTGTTGCTGAGGATGCCCATCCACGCGTAAACGCGGATCAGGATCGCGGTCCAGGTCGGCATCATGATTAACAGCAGCAGGACGTTTTGCGCTTCCTTGCTCGCTTTGGTGATCGCATAGGCCATCGGGAAACCGATCACCAGGCACATCATCGTGCTCAGCGCCGCGACCTTCAGCGAACCGAGGTAGGCCGACAGGTACAACTCGTCTTCGCCGAGCATGGTGTAGTTGCCGATGTTCAGCATCAGCTGGAATTTCTGTTCGGCGTAGGTGTAGATCTCCGAGTACGGCGGGATCGACAGCGCGGCTTCCGAGAAGCTGATCTTCATCACCAGGAAAAACGGCAACATGAAGAACAGGAACAGCCAGATGAACGGGATGCCGATGACGAACTTTCGCCCGCTGGGCACCAGGCGCAGGCATTGCTGATTGAAGGTTCTCATGAGCGCAGCACCACGCCGCTGTCGTCTTCCCACCACACGTAGACCTTGTCGTCCCAGGTCGGACGCGCGCCACGACGTTCGGCGTTGGCCATGAACGACTGGACGATCTTGCCGCCCGGCAGCTCGACGTAGAACACCGAGTGGCCGCCGAGGTAGGCGATGTCATGCACCTTGCCTTCCGACCAGTTGTAGCGGGTCTCTGGCTTGAGGGTGCTGACGAGCATTTTTTCCGGGCGGATCGCGTAGGTGATCGACTTGTCCTGCACCGAGGTACTGACGCCGTGACCGACGTAGATCTTCTGCTGCAAGTCCGGGCTGTGGATGATCGCGTGACCTTCAAGGTCTTCCACCACGGTGCCGTCGAAGGCGTTCACGTTGCCGATGAATTCGCAGACCATGCGGCTGACCGGCGCTTCATAAATGTCGACCGGGCTGCCGATCTGGGCGATCCAGCCCAGGTGCATGATCGCGATGCGCTCGGCCATGGTCATGGCCTCTTCCTGGTCGTGGGTCACCATCACGCAGGTCACGCCGACGCGCTCGATGATTTCCACCAGTTCCAGCTGCATCTGCGAGCGCAGTTTTTTATCCAGTGCGCCCATCGGTTCGTCGAGCAGCAATAGCTTCGGGCGTTTCGCCAAAGAGCGGGCGAGGGCGACGCGCTGGCGTTGACCGCCGGACAACTGATGGGGTTTGCGTTTGGCGTATTGGGTCATGTGCACCAGGCGCAGCATCTCTTCGACGCGGGCGTCGATTTCGCTGGCGGGCAAACGGTCCTGCTTGAGGCCGAAGGCAATGTTCTGTGCCACGGTCATGTGCGGGAACAGCGCGTAGGACTGGAACATCATGTTGATCGGCCGCTCGTAGGGCGGCATGTCAGTGATGTCTACACCGTCGAGCAGAATCCGCCCTTCAGTCGGGCGCTCGAAACCGGCGAGCATGCGCAGCAGGGTCGATTTGCCCGAACCGGAGCCACCGAGCAGGGCGAAGATTTCGCCCTGATGGATCTCCAGGGACACATCGTCCACGGCCGTGGTTTCGTCGAACTTCTTGGTGACACGATCGACTTTCACCAGAACCTTTTTCGGTTGCTGGTGGCCTTCAAGTGCCTTCCGGTAAGTGCTGGAGGCGTTTGCCATGTGAAACTCCCAACAGGTTTCGTTCGCTCGGCCAACGTGGCCGGGCTTAAGTGGATTGCAAGCCAGGGAAAACTGTCCTCGCCACACATGGCCTCTGTAGGAGCTGCCGAAGGCTGCGATCTTTTGATCCTGATTCTGAAAAACAAAATCAAAAGATCGCAGCCTTCGGCAGCTCCTACAGGAGGTCGCATTGGCTGCGGGTTACCCTGACCTGGTCGGCGCCGCCGTCCTGGCTGCCTGGGTCGTACTTGTTGTTATTACGGTGTGTTGTTTTCACGGATGACGGATGCGCACACGCGCAACCGCCGACCCCGTGGGGGCAGTAAACAGTTTTGAAATCCTGGGTGGTGTCAGCGCTGGCTGCGCCGCGTCGCCCGTTGCCGGCAAGCCTCACCGAACGCCTGGAAAATCTTCAGGTAGTTCGGGTTGTCCAGCACCTGCCATTCCGGGTGCCATTGCACGCCGAGGGCGAAAGTCGGACTGTGCTCGACCGAGATCGCCTCGATCAGGCCATCCGGCGCCACCGCTTCGGCACGCAGGCCGGGCGCGAGGCGGTCGATGCCCTGACTGTGAATCGAGTTGACCTGAAATTCGCCCGGCAACTCGAGCGCCTCGAACACACCACCGGCCAGCACGCTCACGGCATGCGCCGGTGCGTATTGCACGGCCACGTCCGGGCTGTCGGCTTCGCGGTGATCGAGCATGCCCGGCAACTCATGCACCTTCTGGTGCAGGCTGCCGCCGAAGGCCACGTTCATTTCCTGGAAGCCACGGCAAATGCCGAGCACCGGAACGCCCGCCGCAATGGCTGCACGCAATAAAGGAAGGGTGGTGGCGTCCCGCGCCGGATCGTGATCCGTGCCGGGGGCGCTGTCCGGGCCTTGATAGTGGAAGGGCTCCACGTTCGAGGGTGAGCCGGTCAGCAGCAGACCGTCGAGTTGACCCAGCAGGTCTTCGATTTCAGTCAGTTTGCCAAGGGAAGGAATGACGACGGGCAACCCCAGCGCCGCAACGCTGACAGCGCGAACGTATTTGTCGCCGCTGATGTGATAGGGGTGCAGGCCAATCTGTTTGACGCACGCTGTAACGCCGATCAATGGCTTGAATGCCATTTTTATTCACCTCGAAGTTTGACACTTGAACGAGCTTTTCCGGAGCTTAGCCTCGTTGATTTTAATTAACAACTGCCATGTAAAAAATTCTAAACGCCGTTCATCCAACCTTCATGATTCCAGGCCTTGCGGCGCCTGCATTGGCACGTGAGTGTTAAAAAAAGCCCGAAAAATAAACGCTGAACGGCTGGGTGTTCGCTATTGACTTCACTTTGCCTTTCGGATTGACTGGCTCGGCGAAACAGCAGTGAACATAATAATTAACAGCTAAATAGGTGCATCATGTCGGTCCCTCTGCGTGCCGTTCAACTCAACGAAGCAAACGCATTCCTTAAGAAACATCCTGAGGTTTTGTACGTCGACCTTCTGATTGCAGACATGAACGGTGTGGTGCGCGGCAAGCGCATCGAGCGCACCAGTCTTCACAAGGTTTACGAGAAAGGCATCAACCTGCCGGCCTCGCTCTTCGCCCTCGACATCAATGGCTCCACCGTGGAAAGCACCGGTCTGGGCCTGGACATCGGTGACGCCGACCGCATTTGCTACCCGATCCCCGGCACCCTGAGCATCGAGCCGTGGCAGAAGCGCCCGACCGCACAACTGTTGATGACCATGCACGAACTGGAAGGCGAGCCGTTCTTCGCCGACCCGCGTGAAGTGTTGGCCAACGTAGTGCGCAAGTTCGACGAACTGGGCCTGACCATCTGCGCCGCGTTCGAACTGGAGTTCTACCTGATCGACCAGGACAACGTGAACGGCCGTCCGCAGTCGCCGCGTTCACCGGTCTCCGGCAAGCGTCCGGTATCGACTCAGGTCTACCTGATCGACGATCTCGACGAGTACGTCGACTGCCTGCAAGACATCCTCGAAGGCGCGAAAGAGCAGGGCATCCCGGCTGACGCGATCGTCAAGGAAAGCGCCCCGGCGCAGTTCGAAGTCAACCTGCATCACGTCTCCGACCCGATCAAGGCCTGCGACTACGCCGTTCTGCTCAAGCGTCTGGTGAAGAACATCGCCTATGACCACGAGATGGACACCACCTTCATGGCCAAGCCGTATCCGGGCCAGGCGGGCAACGGTCTGCACGTACACATTTCGATCCTGGACAAAGAAGGCAACAACATCTTCGCCAGCGAGGATCCCGAGCAGAACGCCGCGCTGCGCCACGCGATCGGCGGTGTGCTGGAGACCCTGCCTGCGCAAATGGCGTTCCTCTGCCCGAACGTCAACTCGTACCGCCGCTTCGGCGCGCAGTTCTACGTGCCGAACTCGCCGAGCTGGGGCATCGACAACCGCACCGTTGCGGTACGTGTACCGACCGGTTCGGCCGACGCCGTGCGCATCGAGCACCGCGTGGCCGGCGCCGACGCCAACCCGTACCTGCTGATGGCTTCGGTACTGGCAGGCATTCACCACGGCCTGACTAATCAGATCGAGCCGGGCGCACCGGTTGAAGGCAACAGCTACGAGCAGAACGAACAGAGCCTGCCGAACAACCTGCGCGATGCATTGCGCGAGCTGGACGACAGCGAAGTCATGGCCCGCTACATCGACCCGATGTACATCGACGTGTTCGTCGCGTGCAAGGAAAGCGAGCTGGCCGAGTTCGAGAACTCGATCTCCGACCTTGAGTACAACTGGTATCTGCATACGGTCTGACGCTCAAGCGCGATCCCGTTAACACCGCAAAACCCTGTGGGAGCGGGCTTGCCCGCGAAGAGGCCATCACCTTCAACATTGAAGGTGACTGACCCACCGTATTCGCGAGCAAGCTCGCTCCCACAGGGATATCGGTCACCCATTCTCCTGTGTGAGTCACCCCCATGACCATGACCCGCAACGACTGGGAACAACGCTTCCAGTCCCTGACCCTCGAATCCCGCGCCTTCATCAACGGCGAATATCGCCCGGCGATCAGCGGTGCCACCTTCGAATGCCTGAGCCCCGTCGACGGCCGTTTCCTCGCCTCCGTGGCCAGCACCGATGAAGCCGACGCCAATCTCGCCGTCGAGGTCGCACGCCAGTCCTTCAATTCCGGCGTGTGGGCCAACAAGGCCCCGGCCGAGCGCAAACGCATCCTGATCCGCTTCGCCGATCTGATCCTGCAACACCAGGAAGAACTGGCGCTGCTGGAAACCCTCGACATGGGCAAACCGATCAGCGACTCGATGAGCATCGACATTCCGGCGACCGCCAACGCGATCCGCTGGAGCGCCGAAGCCATCGACAAGATCTACGACGAAGTCGCCGCCACCCCGCACGATCAACTCGGCCTGGTGACCCGCGAGCCAGCCGGCGTAGTCGCGGCCATCGTGCCGTGGAACTTCCCGCTGATCATGGCCAGCTGGAAATTCGCCCCGGCGCTGGCGGCGGGTAACTCGTTCATCCTCAAGCCTTCGGAAAAGTCGCCGCTGACCGCGATCCGCATCGCCCAACTGGCGCTGGACGCGGGCATTCCGAAAGGTGTGTTCAACGTCCTGCCGGGCTTCGGCCACACTGTCGGCAAGGCGCTGGCGCTGCACATGGACGTCGACGTGCTGGCCTTCACCGGCTCCACGGCGATTGCCAAACAACTGATGATTTATGCCGGCCAGAGCAACATGAAACGCGTCTGGCTCGAAGCCGGTGGCAAGAGCCCGAACGTGGTGTTTGCCGACGCCCCGGACTTGCGCGCAGCCGCCCAGGCTGCGGCCGGTGCCATTGCTTTCAACCAGGGCGAAGTGTGCACCGCCGGTTCGCGTCTGCTGGTCGAACGTTCGATCCGCGAGCAATTCATTCCGCTGCTGGTGGAAGCGCTGCAAGCGTGGAAACCGGGGCATGCGCTTGACCCGGCCACCACCGTCGGCGCCGTGGTCGATCAGCGTCAACTGGATAACGTGCTGCGCTACATCAGCATCGGCCGCGAGCAGGGCGCCGAGCTGATTGCCGGCGGCCAGCGCACCCTCGAAGAAACCGGCGGCACTTACATCGAGCCGACGATTTTCGACGGCGTGACCAACGCCATGACCATCGCCAAGGAAGAAATCTTTGGCCCGGTGCTGTCGCTGATCACCTTCGACACCGTTGAAGAAGCGCTGCAGATCGCCAACGACAGCATCTTCGGCCTCGCCGCCGGCGTGTGGACCAGCAACCTGAGCAAAGCGCACACCTTCGCCCGTGGCCTGCGCGCCGGCAGCGTGTGGGTCAACCAGTACGACGGCGGCGACATGACAGCCCCGTTCGGTGGCTTCAAACAGTCGGGCAACGGTCGCGACAAATCGCTGCACGCGTTTGACAAGTACACCGAGCTGAAAGCGACCTGGATCAAGCTCTGATTTTCTACAGCGGTGGTCGCTCCTGATGAGCGACCCTCGGAGAACAATAAAATGAAGCAACAACACGTCAACAGCTACTACGCCGCCACCCGCAACGAAGTCATCGACTTTCCGACCCTTGAAGAGTCGGTCGAGTGCGACGTCTGCATCATCGGCGCCGGTTACACCGGCCTGTCCTCGGCCCTGTTCCTCACCGAGGCCGGCTACAAAGTGACGGTGCTCGAAGCGGCTAAAGTCGGCTACGGCGCCAGTGGCCGCAATGGCGGGCAACTGGTCAACTCCTACAGTCGCGACGTCGATGTGATCGAAGAGCGCTACGGTGACAAGACCGCAGAAATCCTCGGCAGCATGATCTTCGAAGGCGCCGACATCATCCGTTCGCGGATCAAGGACTACGACATCAAATGCGACTATCGCCCGGGCGGCATTTTCGCAGCGATGAACAAGAAACAACTCAACGGTCTGGCCGAGCAGAAGCGCAGCTGGGAACGTTACGGCAACAAAAACCTGAAGATGCTCGACGCTGCCGACATTCGTCGCGAAGTCGGCTCTGACGCCTACGTTGGCGGCCTGCTGGACATGCAGGGCGGCCACGTGCATCCGCTGAACCTGGCCCTCGGTGAAGCCGCGGCCATCGTGCGTCTGGGCGGCAAGATCTACGAGCAATCGGCCGCCGTGGAAATCAAGTACGGCGAGCCTAACGTCGTGCGCACCGCCAAAGGCCAGGTCCGCGCCAAGTACCTGCTGATCGCCGGCAACGCCTACCTGCCGCAGGGTCTGGACAACCGCGTGACCGCCAAGAGCATGCCGTGCGGCTCGCAGATCTGCGTTACCGAACCGTTGACGGAAAAGCAGGCGCGCAGCCTGATCACCAACAACTACTGCGTCGAAGACTGCAATTACCTGTTGGATTACTACCGTCTCACTGCTGACAACCGTTTGCTGTACGGCGGCGGCGTGGTCTACGGCGCCCGTGAACCGGACGACATCGAAACCCTGATCCGGCCGAAGATCCTCAAGACCTTCCCGCAGCTCAAGGACGTGAAAATCGACTACCGCTGGACCGGCAACTTCCTGCTGACCATGTCACGCATGCCGCAATTCGGCCGCATCGAGAAAAACGCCTACTACATGCAAGGCTACAGCGGTCACGGCGTCACCTGTTCGCACCTGGCCGGCAAACTGATCTCGGAAATGATCCGCGGCGACGCCGAACGCTTCGACGCCTTCGCCTCGCTGCCGCACATGCCGATGCTCGGCGGGCGCACCTTCTCCGCCCCGTTGACCGCCCTCGGCGCCGTGTATTACTCGCTGCGCGACCGCTTCGGCATCTAAGTTACCTCCCCGGCGGCGGTCCCCAAGACCCCGCCGGTTTTTTATCTGATACACCAAGAATCAAAATGTAGGAGTGAGCCTGCTCGCGATGAGACCAGTGCAGCCACCCTCACTCCCGCTGACACACCACAAAACCTGTGGGAGCTGGCTTGCCAGCGATAGCGGTCTGACAACCGCTATCAAGTTAACTGACACAAAAGAGATCCAACTGTGGGAGCGAGCCTGCTCGCGAAGAGGCCATATCAGCCAACCTCCATGTCGTCTGACACACCGCTTTCGCGAGCAGGCTCGCTCCCACAGTGACTGTATTACCAAGGCCAGAAGGACTTTTACCGCACCGTCCATCGAACCTGCTGAGCAACACCGGCAAACGTGATTTAATAGCCGCCTTTCACGGTTCCGGGACACGGGAGCAACGTGATCCGCGCGCCTTGCGCGGCACCCGCCACCCACCCCCATTACCCTTAAGTACTACTCACATAAGGCTGTCATGGATACGGGTTCTCGACTCAAACTAGTGCGCGAAAGCTACAAACTCTCCCAGCGCGAGCTGGCCCGGCGTAGCGGCGTGACCAATGCCACCATCTCCCTGATCGAACAGAATCGCGTCAGTCCTTCCGTCAGCTCACTGAAAAAGCTGCTCGAAGGCATCCCGATGTCCCTGGCCGACTTCTTCACCTTCGACCAGCCCCCGCGCGAACACCAATACGTGTTCCGCGCCAACGAACAACCCGACCTCGGCCGCCACGGCCTGCGCCTGCTGCTGATCGGCGCCTCCGTCCCAAGCCGCCAGATGCGCTTGCTGCGCGAGCAATACGCACCGGGTGCAAGCTCCGGCGAAGAGCCGATTGTTCACGCGGAAGGCGAGGAGTGTGGGTTGGTGACGCGCGGCACGGTCGAGTTGACGGTGGACGGGCAGGTGAGCGTGTTGAGTGCGGGGGACGGGTATTATTTTCCGACGACGCTGCCGCACAAGTTCCGGAATATCGGGGCGGATGAGGCTGAGATTATTAGTGCGAATACGCCAGCGAATTTTTGATGATTTGCGGCACGATATGGAAAGGCAGCGGGTTTGGTTTTATTCAAAGCCATACCCTTATGCCGGTGTATGGCTTTGATTAATTTTTCGGCGTTGCTAAAACATGGTCTCAATTTTTCTCTAAATTCTTAATTACTTATTCGCCGTACTTTAGTTCTGCCAAGGTTGGAGTTTTCGGTGTGTTTGACTCTTTGAAAAACTTGATCGGATTATAAATGTCGTCATTTAGAGTGGCGCTCCATTTTGTGAAGGATGGCGAACCACCGACGTAGTCTGCTTCCCATCTCCAAGCGCCATGTGACGTACGGAATTCGAGTACTGTTTCATCTTGGCCGTCCCAGTAGAAATGGTAGTGGCCTTCCACTTTTTCGCGAGTTTTCTTGTGATCGTCATAAAAATAGCCGCTGCAGGTTCCGTTTGATTCGTTGAACTTTTCAATCTCCAAACGGTATATATTTCCGCTTCCGCCATCATAGTTTCCATTCAGGGGGTATGTCATTTCTCAACCTCCAGTTTCTAAGCGAGCATGATCTTGGAGTACATGTTTCTGGGAGGTGATAATGTATTTTGGTTAAAGGTGCTGTCACCTGTAATACATGACAGGTTTTAATATTTTTAATTAATTATGATTATTTCGATTGGTGCTTATCCCGCTGCCTCCAACGGAGGCAATTGCAACGGTATCAGTAGCCATGACCTGCGCCGTTAGTGCGAAGCCATGAAACGTTGAGGGATCTCCGTTCAGTCAAATTCATCACTTGTCACATCCCGGTTCATCGCCAATGGTTCCCCCCATCGGCACCACGACGTAGACTGCGAAACAAGTTGTAACGCCTCGCCCACGGACGGAACCGCGCATGATTGAAATCGGCAGCCGCAACAACGCCCCCACTCCGCAGCACCCCACTCAAGACATCTACATTTTCAGCATCGACCAGTCCCGACCGGCGACGCCGTTCTGTTTCGAGCAATCGATTGGCGGCGGGCATGCCGAGCAGGGCGGAGCGCGGTGGTTGGCGCTGGATGAGCTGGATGGCTGGCCCGGCGAATGGCGTGAGCATTTGAAGAAGGCTGATTGTGCGTGGGTTGCGCAGGTGATCGATGCGCATCGGGAGGTGGACCAAGCGACATTGGTGTCCAGGCTGCTTGAGCAACATGCCCAGCCAGTGGGGCGTTTGAAAACAATCGGCAACTGGCTTAAACGCAATATCCACGTCGGTGGCCGTTACGGTCTCTAACCCGAGGAATCTCCATGCCCCAGACACTCGAACGCGCTATCGCCATCGCCGCCACCGCCCATGCCGGGCAGGTCGACAAGGGCGGTGCGCCGTACATTCTGCATCCGCTGAAAGTCATGTTGCGCATGAATTCGCTGGAAGAACGCATCGTCGCCGTGCTGCACGACGTGGTCGAGGATTGCGGCGTCAGCCTCGATGACTTGCGCAAGGAAGGTTTCAGCGAAGAGGTGCTGACGGCGATTGAGTCGGTGACCAAAGTGCCGGGCGAATCCTACGAGGATTTCGTCGAGCGCGCGGCGCAGAACCCGATTGGCCGGGTGGTGAAACTGGCGGATCTGGAAGAGAACAGCGACCTGTCGCGCATTGCCTCGCCAGGTTGGGAGGATCTGGAGCGGGTCGAGAAGTATCGGCGGGCGATTGGGCGGTTGCGCACGTAAGAACGAATCCCCCCTGTAGGAGCTGCCGAAGGCTGCGATCTTTTGACTTTGTTTTTTAAAAGCAAGATCAAAAGATCGCAGCCTTCGGCAGCTCCTACAGGGGAGTGGAATACCTCAGGGAAATAGCCAGGAAGGCGAATATGAAATCGATTCTGTGTTTGTTGATCGCGGCCGCCGTTGGCGCTGCGTTGCAGGTCAGCGGTGTCCCTCATGGCCTGTTGCTGGGAGCGATCCTCGTCACCGCATTGGTCACCACGCGCAGCGGTTTTGCCCCCGCAACGCCTTATGGTCTGGGCTACATCCAGGTCACGCTGGGCATCGCCACCGGGCTGATGTTCGAGGCGTGGGACAGTGCAACGGCATCGGCGATGTTGCCAAGCCTCGGCGTTCTGTTGCTATGCCTGACGGTACAGATTGCCCTCGCCGGAGGATGGCTGACCCGCGGCGCAGGCTGGAACCGTACCGATGCGCTGTTGGCGGTATACCCCGGCGCACTGGCAGCGGTGTTTGATTTGCTGGAGTCGGAAAAGGCCTCAAGCAAGGTCATCATCGTGCACCTGATGCGGTTGCTGTTGATCACGGTGCTGGTGAGCTTTTTGATTCCCGGGCAGGGCTCGGTGGCGGTGGTTGAAAGTCCTCCGTTGAGCACAGGCATGGCGTTGACCGTATTCGCACTGATCGGCCTGAGCGTGGTGCTCGGGCGTTTGCTGCTGGCAATCGGCGTGCCGGCGCCGTTCATGCTGACGGCGATTCTGCTGACGGCGGTGTTTGTGAAATCGGGATGGCTGCACGGCTTCCACATGCCGGACTGGAGCCTGAATCTGGCGGCGCTGATTCTCGGCGTGCGGATCGGCTCGCGCTTTCAGGGACTCGGTTTTGCGGAGCTCGGGCGGCATGGTCGCACGGCATTTGTGTCGGTGGGGCTGATGATCGTGGTGGCGGCGGCATTTGCCGAAGTAGCGGCGCGTTGGCTGGGCAGTGATCCGCTGTCGCTGTGGCTGGCGTATATGCCGGGGGCGATCGAGACGATTGCGATTGTCGCGTTTGCCGGTGGGCTGAATGTGGTGTTTATCCTCACGCATCATCTGGCGCGGATGGTGTTGCTGCACTTTGCGCCGGCGTTGTTGGTGCAGGTGCGGCGAGCGCAGAAAGAAGTCTGAAGCACACCCTCCTGTGGCGAGGGAGCTTGCTCCCGCCGGGCTGCGAAGCGGCCCCAAATCCTGATGTCGCGGTGTTTCAGGTGCACCGAAATCGCAGGTTTGCGGCGACTGCGTCGCCGAGCGGGAGCAAGCTCCCTCGCCACAAAGGTCCAGGTATCTTTACCGTGTGTGGGCCGCAAAGCCCTCAAGCCCCGGGGCTATACCTTCCTTCAACGTCAACGCCGGAATCTCATAATCGCCGGCATTCTGCTGCCGATACGCAATCGGCCGCGTGCTCCACAATTCATCCAGACGCGTACCCAGTGCCTCGCAGGTCTCGGCAAACCGCGCTTGATCCATGCGGCTGGCGCGGTACACCAGGAAGGGTGGCACCACGTCGAAACCGGGGTAGAACAGCACGCCGTGCTGGATCGGAAACAGCAAATCATCAATCGGCCCGTTGATCCCGCGCGGGCTGTAGTGAGAATCCCAGCCTCCGGTGGTGACCAGCAGCATCGCGCGTTTGCCTTTCATCTTGCCTTCGCCGTAGCGCTCGCCCCAGCGCGCATCGGAGTGTTCGCCGACACCGTAGGCAAACCCGTAGGCATACACGCGCTCGACCCAGCCTTTGAGGATGGCCGGCATGGTGAACCACCACAGCGGAAACTGCAGGATCAATGCGTCGGCCCACAGCAGTTTTTCCTGCTCGCGGGCGATGTCGGCGGACTGCCGGCCCTGTTGGTAAGCCAGTTTCGAATCGATCGAAGCGTGGAATGGCCGGCTTTCATCGCGACCGGGGGCGTCATCGGCGTCGATCGTGGTTTTCCA
Source organism: Pseudomonas sp. Y5-11 (assembly GCF_022368695.1). Taxonomy (NCBI): domain Bacteria; kingdom Pseudomonadati; phylum Pseudomonadota; class Gammaproteobacteria; order Pseudomonadales; family Pseudomonadaceae; genus Pseudomonas; species Pseudomonas sp. Y5-11. The sequence continues at coordinate 4,556,942 of NZ_CP058974.1, read as the reverse complement.
GTTCATCGCATACAGGTCAGAGACCTGCACGGTGTGGCCGGCGGCTTGCAGGCGCTGGACGGTGAAGTCCTTGAGCGAGCCGTTGAGCGAAGTGGGTTCGGGGTGGGCGTAGACCAGTAGCACATTCATGTCGTAACTCCTTGGTTGGATGCAGGCAGGATCAGTCCTTGATCGGTATATTGGAAATGAATGTCTGATATGTCAGGTATAGCCATGAATAATTTACGACGTCTGGATATAAACTTGCTGTTGACCCTAGACGTGTTGTTGGCAGAACACAACGTAACCCGCGCCGCAGAGCGGTTGAACCTGTCGCAGCCGTCGGTGAGCGTGCACCTGGCCAAGCTGCGCGAGATTTTCGGCGACCCGCTGTTGCTGCCCGGCCCTCGGGGCATGCGCCCGACTGCACGGGCCGATGAACTGCGCGAGCCGTTGCGTGAAGCGCTGCAGGCACTGGAGCGCGCGGTGGCGCCGGCCAGCGCGTTCGATCCGGCGCAGGCCAGGCACATCTGGAAAGTCGCGGCGACCGATTACGGCGAGTCGACGGTGGTGCTGCCAGCCCTCAGCGGTTTGCGCCTTCAGGCGCCGGGCACGCGGCTGGCGGTGCTTGATCTGGTGCCGGCGCAGTTGGCCAGGCAGGCGGAGCAGGGCGTGTTTGACTTGGCGCTGCACATCACCGAAGACGCGCCGCTGGATCTGCATCAACGGGTGCTGTTTACCGAGCATTACGTGTTGGTCGGGCGTGTCGGGCATCCGGGTTTGAAGCGTAAGCCGACTCGCGAACAGTTCTGCGCGCTGGAACACGTGATGGTGTCGCGCGAGGGCGGCGGTTTTTTCGGGGTCACCGACAAGGCGCTGGCCGAGGTCGGTTTGGCGCGCAAAGTGGTGTTGTCGGTGCCGCATTTTCTGATGGTGATGTCGGTGCTGGCCAGTACTGATCTGGTGGCGATGCTGCCGTCACGGCTGGTGCGCGGCAACCCGGCGTTGCAGGTGGTGGACGCACCGCTGCAGGTGCCGGGCTACGAAATGGCAATGTTCTGGGGCGAGCGCGCGCACCGCGACCCGGCACACAAATGGCTTCGCGAGCACTTGGCGGCGTCGGTGTGACGTATCAGGCGTGGCCAAGGGCAATCGCAAAAGACACCACGATCATGCACGCAAACGCAAAATTGAGATTCATCAGCTGTTCATCCTGAGCCTTTTTAAAGTGAGGCCATTCTGAACAGGGGCCATGCAAAGAAAAAATTCGGCCTGTTGATTCCAATGATCGAAACAATTGATACCCGCCGGTTTGTGTTTGCCCGAGGCTTTCGCTAGTCTCGGCAAAAACCTGCAACTACAAGCACAAACAGGCAAAACCATGCACGATCATTCGGTCACCGAACTGCCCTCCCTGCGCCGGCAGAAAATCCTCCTGATCCTCGAGCGCGACGGCAAGGTCATGGCCTCCGAGTTGAGCCAGCATTTCGCCGTGTCCGAAGACACCATTCGCCGCGACCTCGCCGAACTGGACAACGCCGGGCTGGTGCAGCGCGTGCATGGCGGGGCACTGCCACGGCCCAAGGACAGCGGCAAGGATTACTTCACCCGGCTGGATGAGACCGATGAGGTCAAAGTGCGGTTGGCGCAACGGGCAGCGCGAGAGGTGGAGGACGGGCAGATTGTGCTGTTCGATTCCGGCTCCACCACTTTGCAGGTGGCACGCTCGCTGCGGGCGGATATCCAGATCACCGCGGTGACCGCAGCGCCGATGACGGCCATCGCGTTGTCTGAGTACAAGGGCGTGAACGTGATTCTCGCCGGAGGGCAACTTAATCCGCGCACGATGGCGGCCGGCGGGCACGAGGCGGTGCGTATGCTGGCCGGGATCAAGGCGGATCTGGCCTTTACCGGCGTCTGCGCGATTCACCCGGAAGTGGGCATCACCTCGCTGCACTTCGATGAAGTGCCGGTGAAACAGGCGCTGCTCGACAGCGCGACGCGGGTGATTGCGGTGACCACGGCGGACAAGCTCGGGGCGGTCGAGCCGTTTGTGGTGGCGCCTTGTACTCGCCTGCATACGCTGATTACCGAGCGGCATGTGGCGTCGGGCAGTGTCGAGGATTATCGGCGATTGGGGATTGTGGTGGAGCAGTTGCCGGACTGAGGTTTTTTGCTGAGGCTGATGGCCTCATCGCTGGCAAGCCAGCTCCCACAGGTTTTGGTGGTGTACATCAGGTTGAGTACGACACGGACACTGTAGGAGCTGCCGAAGGCTGCGATCTTTTGACTTTGTTTTTAAGATCAAGATCAAAAGATCGCAGCCTTCGGCAGCTCCTACAGGGATCGGGGGTGTCAGCGAAGGCGTTCAAGCATCTGGTAATACCACATCCCCGCCGCCAGCAACGGATTGCCCAGTAAATCCCCCATCGGCACCCGAATGTGCTGGCACTGCGCAAAGGTGTCGAACTGTTCCATCTGCCCGGTGATCGCGCTGCTCATGATTTCGCCCATGATGTGCGTCGTCGCGATGCCGTGTCCCGAGTAGCCCTGACAATACCAGACGTTGTCCGAGAGCTTGCCCAGTTGCGGGATGCGGTTGATCACGATGCCCATCGCGCAGCTCCACTGGTAGTCGATCTGCACCCCTTTGAGCGCCGGGAAGGTCTGCTCGATACACGGGCGCAGCTCGGCGGCGATGTCCCGTGAATCCTTGCCGCTGTAGTTGGCGCCGCCACCGAACAGCAGACGACCATCAGCCGTGAGGCGGTAGTAATCGAGGACGAAACGGCAGTCATACACCGCGAGATCTTCGGGGTTGATCTGCCGCGCCAGATCACCCAGCGGCGCGGTGGTGACGATGCCGCCCATGGCCGGGAAAATCTTGCCCTTGAGCTGACCCGGTTCGAGTTTGTGATAGACGTCGCCGGCGAGCATGACCTGATTGGCGTCGATCTGGCCGTGGGCGGTGCGTACGCCCGGGCTCTTGCCGTGAATGATCTCCAGCACTTCACTGTTCTCGAAGATCAATGCACCAAGACTTTCTGCCGCCCGCGCTTCGCCGATACACAGGTTGAGCGGGTGCAGATGCATGTTGCGCGTGTTCTTGATTGCGCCGTGGTAGAGGTCGCTCTGCAGCAGGTCGCGCACTTGACTGCGGTCGAGCAGGCTGACTTCGTCGCCGAGGCCGCGACGCACGGCTTCCTCGTAATCATTGCGCAAACCGGCCATGTGGCTCGGCTTGTAAGCCGCGTGCAGATGACCGTGTTTGAGGTCGCACTGAATGCCGTATTTCGTCACGCGCTGCTGGATGATTTGATGCCCGCGCCAGCGCAGGTGCCAGATGAAATCGTCGACCTCATCGCCGAGTTTCGGGCGCATCTGTTTGCGCATCGCGCCGTCGCCGGAGAGGCTGCCGGTGACTTGTCCGCCATTGCGCCCGGTGGCGCCCCAGCCGATCTTGCGGCTCTCGACGATGGCGACTTTCAGGCCTTTTTCGGCGAGTTCGACGGCGGTGGCGACGCCGGTGAAACCGCCGCCGACGATCACCACATCAACCTGGTGCCGGCCCTGCAGGGTCGGGTAATCGGTGTCCTGGTTGAGGGTGGCGGTGTAGTAGGAATTGCAGCGTTGGGTCATGTTGGTGTCCACACAAATTCTTTGGTTATACGCGGTCACTTGTGGGAGCGAGCCTGCTCGCGAAGGCGTCGTCACATTCAACCTATTAAGTGACTGACACACCGCTTTCGCGAGCAGGCTCGCTCCCACAGGAGATTAGTGGTGAGGCTTCAGGCTTCGGTCAGGTACCAACGCCAGTCCTGCTCACCCACCTCGGCCATGAACTGCCGGTACTCGGCACGCTTCACCGCCAGGTACACGCCAAGAAATTCCTGGCCCAGGGCATCCCGCGCCCACGCAGAATTTTCCAGCGCCTGCAGCGACGTCAGCCAGTCGGTCGGCAGCAATTCCTTGGCCTGCGCATAGCCGTTTCCCTCGACCGGCGCACCCGGATCGAGGTTTTCACGAATCCCGCGATGGATCCCGGCAAGGATCGCTGCCGCCGCCAGATACGGGTTGGCGTCGGCGCCGCAGATGCGATGTTCGATATGCCGGGTGTTGGCCGGGCCGCCCGGTACACGCAGGCTGACGGTGCGGTTGTCGACGCCCCAGGTCGGCGCCAATGGCGCGTAGCTGTTGGCCTGGAACCGGCGGTAGGAGTTGGCGTTGGGGCAGAACAGCAGCAGCGTATCGAGCAGCGAGGCGAGCATGCCGCCAATCGCCGTGCGCAGCAGCGGGGTGCCGGCCGGATCCTCGGCGGCGAACAGATTGCGCCCCTCGCCATCAGCAAGGCTGACGTGCATGTGCATGCCGGTGCCGGCCAGATCATCGAACGGCTTGGCCATGAACGTCGCCTGCATGCCGTGCTTGTGCGCCACCGCTTTGACCAGACGTTTGTAGCGCACTGCCTGATCCATCGCGACCAGTGCGTCGCCGTGTTCAAGGGTGATTTCCACCTGGCCTGGTGCATATTCCGAGATCGCCGTGCGCGCCGGAATGCCGTGCAGTTTGCAGGCACCGTAGAGGTCGGCGAGGAACGGTTCGATCTGCTCCAGTTCGCGCAAACCGTAGACCTGAGTGTGTCGCGGTCGGCCGCCATCGGCATCCAGCGCCGGTTGCGGACGGCCGTTGTGATCGCGTTTGGCGTCGAGCAGATAGAACTCCAGTTCGCACGCCATCACCGGGTGATAACCCTCGGCCTTGAGGCCGTCGATGACCTTGATCAGCAGATGACGCGGGTCGGCGATGCTCGCTGGCATCCCCTCGGTCGGGTGCATGCTGACCTGCACTGCCGCGGTGGGAATCTGCCGCCACGGCAGGCGCACCAGACTGCCTTCGAGCGGGTAGGCGCGGCAGTCGATGTCGCCGACGTCCCACACCAGCCCGGAGTTTTCCACGTCCTCGCCCTGCACAGTCAGGCCGAGGATGGTGCTGGGTAGCGGGCGACCGCTCTGGTACACGGCAAGCAGTTCTTCACGGTGCAACAACTTGCCGCGTGGCACGCCGTTGGCATCGAGGATGAACAGCTCGATCATGTCGATATCGGGGTTTTGTTCAAGGAACAGGCGTGCGTCTTCGATGGCTGCGAATTTCATGGTCAATCACTCACGATGGCGCCGCGCAGGCGCGCAGAATCGGGCCGGACACGACGCGGTAAATAGGCGTGGGTGTCCTGGCAGGGATATCAAAAAGAAAAAAGTATTTCGCTAATGCCCGGCAGTCGGAAGTGACACTGAACCTGTGGTGAGGGGATTTATCCCCGACGGCGCGCGTAGCGGGCCAAAAAGATAGGGACTGCTGCGCAGTCCATCGGGGATGAATCCCCTCACCACAATGGATCTTTTCTGACTGTCGGAATCAGCAGGCGATATCCGGCGGGCGTGCGGAGTGGCGCAGCTTGGAACGGCGCAGGGCCATGGGGAGATTGACGATGCGATTCATGCGCGGCCCCTGTGACAGAGGGCGCACATAGCGGAGACGTTCAACCTTTCTGGTTGTTGTGGTGACGTACTCATAACGCGTGTTTCCGTTGGCGGAAAACGTCGGTGGCGGGGCAGACCCGCCGACCGGTGTGCCCGGATAGTAAGGGGCAATCTGCGGGTGTGTAAACCGCTGATTGCGCCCCGGCACCGTTGGACGACGTTCAGCGCAGCAGGTGAAAGCCCAGCCCGGCAAGGGCGCAAACGATCAACACTTCGATCACCCCGCGCTTGAAAATGAACAGCGCCAATGCCGCCAGCAGCGCCAGCCCGATCGAAAACAGATCCGGATGCCCGGCGAAACCGCTCGGCCAGAACACGTGATAAGCGAAGAAACACGCCAGGTTGAGGATCACCCCGACCACCGCCGCGGTGATCGCGGTCAGCGGTGCGGTGAATTTCAGTTCGTCGTGGGTCGATTCCACCAGCGGCCCGCCGGCGAGGATGAACAGAAACGAAGGCAGGAAGGTGAACCAGGTCACCAGCGTCGCCGCCAGTGCACCGGCGGCGAATGCATGTTCCGCACCGAACGCCGGTTGCACGTAACCGCCGATGAAACCGACAAACGCCACCACCATGATCAGCGGGCCGGGTGTGGTTTCGCCGAGGGCGAGGCCGTCGATCATCTGCGTCGGCGTCAGCCAGCCGTAGTGCCCGACCGCGCCTTGATAGACATACGGCAATACCGCGTAAGCACCACCGAAGGTCAGCAGTGCGGCTTTGGTGAAGAACCAGCCCATTTGCGTGAAGGTGCCGTCCCAGCCGAACAGCGCGGTCAGCAGGCCCATCGGCAAACACCATAACGCCGCGCCGATCAACAGCAGGCGCCACAGCTTTGGCAGGCTGAATCGCGCATGCTCAGGCGTCGGCGTGTCGTCATCGATCAACGCCGGGCCGAAGGATTTGGCACTGCTGCGCTGACCGCCGTTGTTGAAGCGCTGTGGCGCCAGTCGCCCGCCGAGATAACCGATCAGTGCCGCCCCGAGCACGATCAGCGGGAACGGTAGATCAAAGGCGAAGATCGCCACGAATGACGCCCCCGCGATGGCCCACAGCCAAGCGTTTTTCAGCGCCCGCGAGCCGATGCGGTGCGCCGCGTGCAAGACAATCGCGGTCACCGCCGGTTTGATCCCGTAGAAGATTCCGGCGACCACCGGCACGTCGCCGAAGGCGATGTACAGCCACGACAGCGCAATCAGAATAAACAGCGACGGCAGCACGAACAGCGCCCCGGCGATCACCCCGCCCCAGGTGCGATGCAACAGCCAGCCAATGTAGGTCGCCAGTTGCTGGGCCTCGGGGCCGGGCAGCAACATGCAGTAGTTGAGCGCATGCAGAAACCGTCGCTCGGAGATCCAGCGCCGGCGCTCGACCAGTTCCTGATGCATGATCGCGATCTGCCCGGCCGGGCCGCCGAACCCGATGCAGCCGAGCTTGAGCCAGAAGCGCCAGGCCTGGCGCAGCGTTACGGGAGCGGGTCTGGGCAAATCTTCGGGTGAGGTGTTCAAGCGCGGCGCCTGCGGTGGATGTTGTCGGAGCCGCTATCTAAGCAGTTTTTTGTTCAAGTGTGGTGTCAGGCTTGGCCCTTTCCAAACAACTTGCGTGCCTCGGCGAAGCACTTCTCGGCAATCGCCGAACGCGGTTCGGTCTTGCGCATCACCAGCCCCAGCGGTGCCAGCACACTGGCATCCGGCAATTGCATGAACGACAGGTGTTCGATCGGTTCTTCCAGCCCGCTGTCCAGCGGCATGATCGAGCAACAGAAGCCCTGATGAATGGCCTGTAACAGCTGATAGGTCGAATCGCTTTCCAGGATCGGCTGCGGATTGAGGCCGCGACTGCGGAAACTCAGGTCGATGGATTTGCGGTAATGCATGCCGGTGGTGATCATCCCCAGCGGCAGTTCGGCGGCGTCCTCCCAACTGATGTCCGAGCCTTCGAAATGGAAGTGGCGGTTGTCGTAAAGCAGCCCGACGCGGGTTTCGCCAATCTCGAAAAAATCGAAATAGTTAGGGTTGACGTGGTCGAGGTAGCACACGCCCAAGTCCAGTTGATTGTTGCCAAGCTCGGCGATGATCTCGTCGGAACTCCCCGACGACAGACTGAATTTCAACTCGGGATACGTGCCGGACAAGCTCTGGATGTAAGTGATCGGGTTGAAGTTGCTCAACGGCACCAGGCCCAGGCGCAGGCTGCCGACCAGTTGCCCGCGGCACGCTGCGGCTTCGGCAAACAGGCCGTCATGCGCGGCCAGCAGCGTGCGGGCCCAGGCCAGCACTCGTTCGCCGGCCTCGGTAAACCCTTCAAAGCGCTGGCCGCGATTGACCAGCACCAGATCCAGCTCATCTTCCAGATTGCGCAGACGCATCGACAGGGTCGGCTGGGTAATGTGGCAGCGGGCGGCGGCCTGGCCGAAGTGTCGGGTTTCGTCCAGCGCGATCAGGAACTTGAGTTGTTTGATGTCCACGATGGCACCTGCTCGTTGAGAAATCGGATTGAGTATCGACGCAGCGGCGCGCAGCGCACGAAAAACGCGAGGTGCGACGATCTCACCTGACGGTATGTGCGCCGGATCGGAAGAATTGAATAGCCTGGCGATCCGCTCTGGCGCCCATGGTTTCAAAGGCGTTGGCCGAGGTCAACGGCGTCGATAGAGCAGATCGATCATGGGGTGGGTCAGAGTGATCAGACCGTACTTGCGGGGGAGAGCGAGATCAGCTCAGCACATAGTCCACCGGCAGCAGCATTGCTGGAAGGTCGGCCACGCCCAGTTCGCTGAGGACATCGCGCTCGATGGTGCGCACCAGCGAGTCGGTCGCCAGGTCGTTTTCGTCGCGACCGAACGGGTCTTCCAGCTCGTCGGCAATCGCGTCCAGACCAAAAAATGTGTAGCTGACAATCGCGGTAAACAGCGGGGTCAGCCAGCCCAGCGGTTCGGCCATGGCGAACGGCAACAGAATGCAGAACAGGTAGATGGTGCGGTGCAGCAGCAAGGTGTAGGGGAAGGGTAGCGGGGTGTTTTTGATCCGTTCGCACACCGCTTGCGCCTGGGTCAGGCTCGTCAGGTGATTGGCCAGCAGCATGTAGCGCCACTCGCTCAGTTCGCCACTCTGTTGCAGGTCGGAGCACTGTTGGCCGACCTGCTGCAGAATGCGCCCGCTGTAGTCCGGCACCTGTGCATCGTGTTGCGGGGTGATCCACGCACGGCTGGCCGCCGCTTCGCTTTCCCGGCGCAACCGCGCATTCAGCGAGTGGGCGAAACCGCAGAGGTTGAGCAGCAATGGCTTGCGTTGCACCGATTCGCGGATGACCTGGGTTTCGCGGATCACCGAACGAATGTGCACCAGCACATCGCCCCAGGCTTTGCGCGCTTCATACCAGCGGTCGTAGCAGGCGTTGTTGCGAAAACTCATGAAGATCGACAGCGACAAGCCGAGCAAGGTGAACGGCGTGGCGTTGACCTTGGTGAAGTTGCTCGGGTGGAGCATTTCCATCAGCACGATGGCCGAGGCCAGCAAGGTGACCATCAGCGTGCGCAGGGCGATGCGTTTGGCGATCGAACCCTTGAGGGTGAAGAGGATGGCGAACTGGTTGACCTTGGGTCTGATGATCATGCTGGGCGATCCCGGTTACGCAGGGTGAGGGCGGCTCAACCGCCGGTCATGTTCATGAAGCGCACGACCTGAACGTCGTCGTTCACTTCGAAGTTGTGCCGGTACGGCTTGAGTTTCATCGCCTCGATAATGGCCTTTTCCAGCCGCTGCGGTTGCCCCGGATGAGCGCGCAACACGGCTTTGAGGTCCACCGAATGCTCGTTACCCAGACACAGTAGCAAACGCCCTTCGACGGTCAGCCGCACGCGGTTGCAGGTGCCACAGAAATTGTGGCTGTGCGGCGAGATAAAGCCCAGGCGAATGTCCGGTGTTTCGGCCACGCGCCAGTAGCGCGACGGGCCTTGGGTCGACTCGGCGGAATCGATCAGGGTGTAGCGCTCGGCGATTTTCTCGCGCACTTGGACACTGGAGAAAAACGACTCGGCGCGACTGTGTTCGCTGATGATCCCCAGCGGCATTTCCTCGATGAACGAGACGTCGAGCTGGCGGTCGATGGCGAAACTCACCAGATCGTTGATCGCCTGATCGTTGCGTCCCTGCATCACCACCACGTTGAGTTTGGTTCGGGTGAAACCAGCCTTGCGCGCCGCATCGATGCCCTTGATCACCTGCGCCAGATCACCGGTGCGGGTCATTTGCTTGAAGCGATCCGGGTCGAGGCTGTCGAGACTGATGTTCAGGCGGCTGACCCCGGCGTCGAACAGCGGCGCGGCGAGTTTGTCCAGTTGCGAGCCGTTGGTGGTCATGCACAGCTCACGCAGGCCGGGCAGGGCGGCGATCTGTTCGCACAGTTTGACGACGCCCGGACGGATCAGCGGCTCGCCGCCGGTCAGGCGAATCTTGCGCGTGCCCAGCGCCACGAAGCTCTGCGCCAGTTGATAGATCTCCTCCAGCGTCAGCACTTGCTGGCGCGGCAGAAACTGCATGTCCTCAGCCATGCAATACACGCAGCGGAAGTCGCAGCGGTCGGTAACCGACATGCGCAGATAGTCGACGCGGCGGTTGTAACCATCGATCAAGACACGCTCTGACATGACAGCCTTGCAGGAGTAGAGAAGCCGCATTGAGCGGAAAGAATGGAGTGCACGCAGGTTAGGGGCAACGTTGGCAAGCGTCCAATCACTATTAGTGAATGGCTGATTGATGCGCTCGATGATGAACTGATAGTTCACCGAGACGACGATCCGGGTTGAACGCCGACAGTGGGCGTGCTCGTGAAGGCGCCCGTGCAGTCGCCACCATTGTCAGAGTACATCCACTGTCAGCTGTGACCGCTGATGTTCCATCAATCAGGGTTATGGCGCGCCAAACATCGCGGTCCAGTAAATGCCGGCGCTGCTTTTCGGGTCGGTCGCGTAGGCGGCGCCGAGTTCCTTGTATTGTGGGTTCATCAGGTTGGCGCAGTGACCGGAGCTGGCAAGCCAGCCGTCGACGACCTTGCGCACGGTATCTTGCCCGGCGGCGATGTTTTCGCCAACCAGTTGGCCGCCGTAGCCGGCCAGTTCGGCGCGGTCGCCCGGGGTGCGGCCGTCACGGTCCTTGTGGTCGAAGTAATTGTTGTTGGCCATGTCGCGGCTGTGATCCTGAGCGATGCTGCCCAGGCTTGCACTCCAGGCCAATGGTGCCGCGGCGGCAAAGGCCTGGCCGCCGCATTGACGTGGCTGGGCGCGAGCGGCGTTGAGTTGTTCAAGCAACTTCTGGCCTTCGCTCTGCGCATCCCCGAGTTTTGCCGACAGCAGTGGTCGTGCCAGCACTATGCGCCAGTCGCGATCGGCGCGGCTCACGCCGACATCGACGAACTGCGGATCCAGCACCACCTGACAGAAGCTCTCCTCAATCGCCTTCATCGCCGACGCCGCATCGCGCGGGCCGTTGAGGGTGATCGCCTGCACATTGACCATCGGGTAACTGGCGCTGGCCATGGCCTGTTGCAGATCGACTGCTCCCGCGGCCGGCAGCCTCAGTCGCGGGTCGGCCGACAGCGGTGGCAGTTCATTGGACGCCTGGCTGCCGCAACGCTGCGGTTGGCTGCGGTAAGTATTGATCGACTCGATCAGTTGCGACTCGTCGGCAGCCATGGCCGAGGCGGCCACGGCCAGCCCAAAGGACAGCGCGGCAAAGCGCAAAACGGATGGCATGAAACGCATGGAAATCTCCTTGAGCGGAATGCGCTCATGATGCGCGAAAGGCCCCCGGTCCGTGCAATGTCTTTTTCTTCATCGAGCCGGTTTTTCTGCGGAACGTTACGCCGGCCTTTGCCGTCTACACTCTCCGAAGGCCCCGGGAACCGGGCGTCTCCCCCACGAAACACCTTGCCCGGAACGGGCGCTGCCGGAAGAACTGACATGGGATTGAAATGGTTGGCTGGCTGTTTCGCAGTAACCCTGATGGCCGGTGTGGTGATGGCCACCGATCAGGCCCCGATCAAGGCCAAGGCCGAAGAAAAAGCTCAGGTGCTGGAAGAGAAAGCCGCTGACAAAGTCAGCGCGGCGCCGGCACCCAAATCCGAAGCGATCACACCGACTGAAGTACAAGCCGTGGACCCCGCCGGCACCGCGCCGCTGGACGATCCGATCACCTGCCTGGCACGTAGTATCTACTGGGAAGCCAAGGGGCGCGACACTGCGGAAATGCAGGCCGTGGCCAGCGTGGTGATGAACCGCCTGGGCCATGATGGCTTTCCCGACACCGTGTGTGCAGTGGTCAAACAAGGGTCGGAAACCAAGAGTTGCCAGTTTTCCTGGTGGTGCGATGGCAAGGCCGATCAGGTCAAGGAAGACGCTGAATACACCTTGGCCAAGGACATCGCCGGCAAGGCGCTCAACCGCCAGTTGCCGGATCGCACCCGTGGCGCGTTGTACTTTCATGATCGCAACGTGCACCCGAGTTGGGCCAAGGAGTACAAAAAGACCGCCGCGGTCGGCAAATTCCTGTTCTATAAACCGGCCGGCGGCGATGCGCGTTAGACGCAGACTTCCCGTACGCAATTGCGCAACCAGCGGTGCGCCGGGTCGGCGTCCATGCGCGGGTGCCAGAGCATCGATACGCTGATCGGCGGCATCCTGAAGGGCAGGGCGAAGCTGTGCAGACCCATGCGCAGCTTGCTGGTGTGACGCTCTGGAACCGTGGCGATCAGGTCTGATTCGCGGACCAGCGTCAGCGCCGCCGAAAACCCGCCGAATGAAGTAACGATATCCCGCGTCAGACCCGCAGCCAGCAACGCTTCGTCCACCGGGCCGCTGCTGCGCCCGCGACGTGAGATGAGAATGTGCTGGCCGCCGGCGAAGCGTTTGCTGCTGATCTTGCCCGCACTCAATGGATGGCCCTCACGAACTACACCAATCCAGTGATCCTGAAACAGGATACGGCTGTGCAGCGCCGGGTCGGTGCTGTCATCGACCACACCGGTCTCCAGATCCACCCTGCCTTCACGTAGAAGGGTGCTGTCCTTGTCGGCCTTCTGCACAAAGCGCAGGCGCACGCCGGGTGCTTCTTCGGCGATGCGCGCGAGCAGGGCGGCGGCGAAGGTTTCAACAAAACCGTCGGTGTTGCGCAGGGTAAAGGTGCGCTGCAACTGGCCGGGGTCGAGAATCTCGGCGGGGCGCAAAGCGGCCTCGGCTTCCTGCACCAGCGTGCTGACCCGCTCACGCAACTCCAGCGCACGCGGGGTCGGCACCAGGCCACGCCCGGCGCGCACCAGCAACGGGTCGCCGGTGGTCTCGCGCAGCCGGGTCAGCGCACGGCTCATGGCCGACGGGCTCAGCTGCAGAATTTGCGCGGCGCGGGCGACGCTGCCTTCGCGCAGCAGTACGTCAAGGGTGATCAACAGGTTAAGGTCCGGTGCGCTCATGACATGGCGTTCCATGCAGGTATCAAGTGCAAAGCATGCGTCTTGCGCCCTGCCTTGTCGAGACTCAGGCTATGCCGTCTGACCTTCGCACCAGGAGCGCCCAATGCCCGGATCCCCCTTGCCCCCTCAAGCCCGCTGGGCGCTGACCAGCCTGGCGCTGTCGATGTTGATGCCGTCGCTGGACACCAGCATCGCCAACGCCGGATTACCCACCCTGGCCGCCGCGTTCGATGCGACGTTTCAACAGGTGCAATGGATCGTGCTGGCGTATCTGCTGGCGGTCACCACGTTGATTGTCAGCGTCGGGCGTCTGGGCGATGTGTTCGGGCGGCGGCGATTGCTGTTGATCGGCATTGGCATTTTTACCAGTGCGTCGTTGTGTTGCGCACTGGCTCCGGGGCTTGGCTGGTTGATCGGCGCGCGGGCCGTGCAGGGCCTGGGCGCGGCAATCATGTTCGCCTTGACCGTGGCGCTGGTGGCTGATGCGGTGCCCAAAACGCGGGCGGGCAGTGCGATGGGCCTGCTCGCGACGATGTCGGCCACCGGTACCAGCCTCGGGCCGTCACTGGGTGGTCTGCTGATCGCGCAGGTTGGCTGGCCGTCGATCTTTGTCCTCAACGTGCCCTTGGGCCTGCTCAACGCGTGGCTGGTTTATCGCTATCTGCCGGCGGATCGGCCGGTGCGGGCGGGTGTTGCGTTTGATTATCTCGGCAGCGCAGTGTTGGTCTTGACGCTGGCGGCCTATGCGCTGGCGATGACGCTGGATGGATTCACCCTGGTGTTGCTGCTGTCGAGCGTAGGCGGGGCGGGGCTGTTTATTGCGGTCGAGATCAAAGCCAGAGCGCCGCTGATTCGTTTGTCTCTCTTCAGCGATGCGCGTCTGAGCAGCAGTCTTGCGCTGACATTGCTGGTGACGACGGTGATGATGACCACGCTGGTGGTCGGGCCGTTTTACCTGAGCCGAGGCCTGGGGCTGGGCAGCACCGTGGTCGGCCTGGCGTTGTCAGTCGGGCCGCTGCTGGCCGCGTGTGGCGGGGTGCCGGCCGGGCGTCTGGTGGATCGCTTCGGTGCGCGGCGTGTGGTGCCGGGGGCGTTGCTCGGGATGGTCGGGGGTTGCAGCTTGTTGGCGTTGTTGCCGATGCGTCTCGGCCTGCCGGGGTATCTGTTGCCGATGGCGGTGATTGCCAGCAGTTACGCGTTGTTTCAGGCGGCGAACAATACCGGGTTGATGGCGACGGTCAGTCAGGATCAGCGCGGCGTGGTGTCGGCTTTGCTCGGGCTGTCGCGCAATCTCGGACTGATCACCGGCGCGGCGGTCATGGGCGCGGTGTTTGCCTCCGCTACCGGCAACCCGACGCAAGCCCCGGCCGAGGTCATCGGCAGTGGCTTGCACTGCACGTTCGGGGTTGCGGCGGCGCTGATGGCCATGGCCCTGATCGTCAGCTGGCGTGGCTACTCAAGATACTCGCCACCTGTTGTGGCTGGCAGTTGAGGTACGGCGAGGACTTCAGCCAGCGCTGATCCGGGTACCAGGAGAACATGAACTGGCCGTCCTTGAGTTTGTCGATCACCTGCCTTGCCACTTGCGGACGCACCGCCGGGCAACCCTGGCTGCGACCGATTCGGCCTTGACGCTTGCTCCACAGCGGATTCACGTAGTCGGCGGCGTGGATCACGATGGCGCGGTCGCGGGCCAGATCATTGAAGCCCGGCTCCAGACCGTCCATGCGCAGCGAATAACCATGGGTTCCCTCGTAACTTTCCTGGGTGCGGAACAGCCCGAGGCTGGACTGGTAGCTGCCTTCGCGATTGGAGAACTGAGTGGCGAAGTTTTCCCCGGAATTCGAACCGTGGGCGACCAGGTCGCGCAGCACCAGTTTCTGTCTGCTCAGGTCGAAGATCCACAGCCGGCGCGCGGTGGAGGGTTGCGAGTAATCGATGATCGCCAGATGGCGTGAGGGGCGCGCGCCATTGTTGACCGCGCATTGCATGGCGTTCAAGGCGCCTTTGAGCGCTTGGGGATTGAGTTCCGGCGCGGCGTGCGCGAGGCTGGTGAAGAGAACCGGCGATGGCTTGCCGGCGGCGAAAGCTGGGCTGCTCACGGCGACGAGGGTCGCGCTGGTCAGCAGAAGTCGGCGCAAAAACGTCAACATTTATACAGTGTCCTCACTGGCTACTTATTTGGCACTTTGGCTCCTGACTCCCAGTCATACCCGACAGACCCCTGTTTCGAGCCTGACTGTTCAGCGCACCTGATGTAAGGTTGACCGTCAATGAGACGGCCACGGATTGGAGTAAAGCAGTTGTTCAAAAAGTACGCATGCTACTTGAGCATTTGTTTGCTCGCTGCGCCGTTTGTCGCTTGTGCCGATGAACCCTTGCCGCCGTTGCAGACCCTGCCGACGCCGCCGGCGCAAATGCCGGTCGAACCACAAAGTCCGCTGCAAGCGGTGCTGATCGGTTTGCCTCAGGCATGCCCGGCGATTGCCGCACAGCTGAGTGGTCCGGCGCTGGCGCAACTGCAAGCGTTCTACCAGCAGCAGGACTGGCTGCCGGTGTGGGCCAGCGAGTCCGGGCGTTTGCCGGCCTTGCGTGCGCAGTTGCAGTTGTTGGCCGACGATGGCCTCAATCCCAAGCGCTATCCGGTGGCCGTCAATCCACCGCAGGACGGCGAGTTGTGTGCCGATATCGACATCAGCCGCTTTTATCTGCAAGCGCTGCAAGACCTGCATTTCGGGCGTCTGTTGCAGTCGCATTTCGAGCCGCTGTGGCATGCCGATGACACCCCGCGTGATCGTCAGGCGGAATTGCTGGCGATCGCGGTACCCGGCCTGCACGACATCAAAGCCGCGTTCGATCTGGCGCGTCCGCGTCTGGCGCAGTATCAAAGCCTGCGTCATCTCTATGCCAGCCAACGGCTGCAGGCCTTGCCGCACTGGCAGGCGGTGGGCAACGGCCCGCTGCTGCGCCCGGCGATGGAGGACAAACGCGTGCCGGAACTGGCCCAGCGGCTGTTCAACGAGGGCTATCTGACCCACGTCACCGGCACGCCCGGCAATGCCTATGAGGGTGTGCTGGTGGAAGCGGTGAAGAGCTTTCAGGCCAACCATTCATTGCAGGCCGACGGGGTAGTCGGGCCGGGGACGATTGCCGAGCTCAACATCAGCCCGCTGACGCGCCGCGAGCAGTTGCGAGTCAACCTCGAACGCTTCCGCTGGCTGGCGCAGGACATGGAGCCCAATGGCTTGCTCGTTAACGTCGCCGCCGCCGAACTGACCCTGTATCAGGGCGGCGTGCCGGTCTGGCAGACCCGTACCCAGGTCGGTCGCGCCGAACGGCAGACCCCGCTGCTCAAATCCCGGGTCACGCGCCTGACCCTGAACCCGACCTGGACCGTGCCGCCGACCATCTGGAAAGAAGACAAACTGCCGGCGATCCGCAAGGATCAGACCTTCCTCAGCCGGCAGAACCTGCAAGTCCTCGACGCCCATGGCCAGCCGTTGGCCGCGGCGGATATCGACTGGGACAATCCCGGCAACATCATGCTGCGCCAGGAGGCCGGGCCGCGGAATCCGCTGGGGCAACTGGTGATCCGCTTCCCCAACCCGTTCGCCGTGTACTTGCACGATACGCCGAGCAAGGCCCTGTTCGACAAAGGCCCGCGCGCTTTCAGCTCGGGCTGTGTGCGGGTCGAGCACCCGATGCAACTGCGCGACCTGCTGTTGACCCCGGCGGAACGTACGCGTACCGACACGTTGCTCGCCACCGGCAGCACCCACGAATTCCGCCTGTCGGCCCCGGTGCCGATCCTGATGACCTACTGGACGGCGCAGGTCGGCAAGGATGGGCAGGTGCGTTATGCGCCGGATATCTACAGCCGCGACAGTGCGCTGCTCGCCGGGCTCGACGGGGCACACTGACCGATCTCTGTAGGAGCTGCCGCAGGCTGCGATCTTTTAATTTTGCCTTTCAAAATCAAGATCAAAAGATCGCAGCCTGCGGCAGCTCCTACAGGGTTTGTGTGATTCCGCAAGCTTGCGCAGCGTCTAGCCCCAGTGTCCCCGCAATCCCATGGGGCGAGACTTCGGAACCCGGCATGCAAGCGCTGTTGAACGAGATTCTTGACGCTGTCCGGCCCCTGATCGGGCAGGGCAAAGTGGCTGACTACATTCCCGCCCTCGGCACCGTGCCGGCCAATCAACTGGGCATCGCCGTGTACGGCAACGACGGCGAAATGTATTGCGCCGGCGATGCCGAGACGCCGTTCTCGGTGCAGAGTATTTCCAAGGTGTTCAGCCTGGTGCAGGCCATCGAGCATTCCGGCGAGGCGATTTGGGAGCGTCTGGGGCACGAGCCGTCCGGCCAGCCGTTCAACTCGCTGGTGCAGCTGGAGTTCGAGCGCGGGCGCCCCCGTAATCCGTTCATCAACGCCGGGGCGCTGGTGATCTGCGACATCAACCAGTCGCGTTTCGCCGCGCCGGCCCTGTCGATGCGTGATTTCGTGCGGCGCCTGTCGGGCAATCCGCAGGTGATCGTCGACGGCAAAGTCGCCGAATCCGAATACCAGCACCGCGCCCGCAACGCGGCCATGGCGTACCTGATGCAATCGTTCGGCAACTTCCACAACGACGTCGAAGCGGTATTGCGCAGCTACTTCAGCCACTGCGCGTTGCGCATGAACTGTATCGACCTGGCGCGGGCGTTCTGCTTCCTCGCCAACGACGGGTTCTGCAAGCACAGCGGCGAACAGATCCTCACCCGTCGCCAGACCCAGCAGGTCAACTCGATCATGGCCACCAGCGGTTTGTACGACGAGGCCGGCAATTTCGCCTATCGCGTCGGCCTGCCGGGCAAGAGCGGGGTCGGCGGCGGGATTGTCGCGGTGGTGCCGGGGCAATTCAGCGTGTGCGTGTGGTCGCCGGAACTCAATGCTGCCGGCAACTCGCTGGCGGGGATGGCGGCGCTGGAGATGCTCA
Organism: Pseudomonas sp. Y5-11; assembly: GCF_022368695.1. Lineage (NCBI taxonomy): Bacteria > Pseudomonadati > Pseudomonadota > Gammaproteobacteria > Pseudomonadales > Pseudomonadaceae > Pseudomonas > Pseudomonas sp. Y5-11. The sequence goes on along the minus strand of NZ_CP058974.1, from coordinate 4,538,986 downwards.
GTTCGCGGATTGGCTGGTCAGTCTTCTGACCCGATCTTTCAAACACTGCAAAACTTTGTGGGAGCTGGTGTTTGTAGAAGGTGTGTTTCAGCGCAGAATCCGCTACATTTTCCGGCCGCCCCTCATATGGTGAATCCGCTTCATGTCTCTTGCGCTCGAACGTCTAGTCGCCGGCACGCCGATCCCTTTCGCTGGTAACCGCGTGACCGTGGTCAGCCCCGAACTGGCGGCGCGGTTTCAGCCCGGTGACCACCTTTTGGTCGAGCAGGTGAGTGGCGAGCTGTTGCTGATTCCTGTGGTCGATCAACAGGCCGCTGCGGTGGCCATCGAACGGGCTGAAGCGGCTTTCACTGCTTTGTCGGCGGTGACCGACCAAGCCATCAGTCGTTTCTTCGATCTGTTCGCCCAACGTCTGGAAACCCCGGAATGCTGGAGCCTGATCGAAGCGGCAAACCTGGCCGACATCGAACGCGCCAAGGCCCGTGGTCGCTCCACTACCCGGCTGCTCGCCGACGAGCGCATGCGCCGTGACATGATCGCCGGTCTGCGCGCCTGGCGGGATGCGCCGGCCACGCGCGGCAAGGTCATCAGCAGCGTCGAACACGACGGCTGGAAAGTCGAACAAGTGGTGTCGCCGCTGGGCATTGTGGCGTTCGTGTTTGAAGGGCGGCCGAACGTGTTCGCCGATGCCGCCGGCGTACTGCGCACTGGCAACACCGCGGTGCTGCGCATCGGCAGCGATGCGTTGGGCACCGCGCAAGCGATCGTCACTCACGCGCTGAACCCGGCGCTGGCCGATGCCGGTCTGCCGGTGGGGGCGGTGTCGCTGGTGGAAAGCGTCAATCACGCCGCCGGTTGGGCGATGTTCGCCGACCGGCGTCTGTCGCTGGCGGTGGCCCGGGGTTCGGGGCGTGCCGTCAGCCAATTGGGCAGCATCGCCCAGCAGGCGGGCACGGCGGTCAGCCTGCACGGCACTGGCGGCGCATGGCTGATTGCCGATCGTGATGCCGATGCCACACGCTTCGCCGCCGTGGTGCGCAACTCGCTGGATCGCAAGGTCTGCAACACGCTGAACGTTTGCCTGATTCAACGCGACCGTGTCGCCGAACTGCTGCCGTTGTTCCTCGATGCGCTCAAACAAGCGGGCACAGCACGCGGGCAGGGCTGCAAACTGCACATCGTCGCCGGCAGTGAAAGCTATCTGCCGGCCGAGTGGCAGAACGCGACGGTCGAGGTCTATCGCGCCGAGGGTTATCAGACTGAGGCCTTGGCCGAGGCGCTGGCGGAATCCGATTTGGGCCGCGAGTGGGAATGGGAAGAAACCCCGGAAGTCAGTCTGATGATCGTCGATGATCTGGATCAGGCGATCGCGCTGTTCAACCGCTACAGCCCGCAGTTCACGGTGTCGCTGATCAGCGAGGATGCGGCGGCCCAGGAGCGTTTCTACAACGCGGTGAACGCGCCGTTTGTGGGCAACGGGATTACCCGTTGGGTCGATGGGCAGTACGCGCTGAACAAGCCGGAACTGGGGCTTTCGAACTGGGAGAGCGGGCGCCTGTTTGCGCGCAGTGCGATTCTTTCGGGGGATGGGGTGTTTACGGTGCGTAGCCGTATGACCCAGATCGACCTCAGCGTAAAACGCTGAAAACGCCTTATCCCGATTGATGCACACCGGCCCTGTGGCGAGGGGATTTATCCCCGATGGGGCGCGAAGCGGCCCCAAGAGACCGGGCCTGCTGCGCAGTCCATCGGGGATAAATCCCCTCGCCACAAGTTCCTCTTCACCTCAGCGGATTTGTATCAGGCGGCTGCGCTGGCGTTTGCCTGAATGGCGCAAGTCGCCGGTTGCTCAGCCAGCGGCACAAACGTACGGCGATCCGCCGCCAGCGCATCGATTGACCCGGTCTCGATGTCATAGACCCAGCCATGCAGGTTCAGCAGGCCTTTTTCCTGGGCCAGGCGCACGCTTGGGTGGGTCTGAATGTTCGCCAGTTGCGCGATCACATTTTCCCGCACCATCGCACTCAATTTCGCCGCGTCATTGGCGTGCGGTCGTGCCTCGTTCACCACTTTCGCCGACTCGGCATGTTGCAGCCAGCCGCTGACGGCGGGCAGGTGATCCATGCATTTGCATTGGGCAATCGCGGTCATCGCGCCGCAATCGGAGTGGCCGCAGATCACGATGTCAGTCACCCCAAGCACCGCCACCGCATATTCCACCGTCGCCGACACCCCGCCCGGATGCGGGCTGTAGGACGGCACGATATTGCCCGCGTTGCGGATCACGAACAGCTCGCCGGGTTCTTGCTGGGTCAGCAGTTCCGGGACGACGCGGCTGTCGGAACAGGTGATGAACAAGGTGCCCGGGGTTTGAGTGGTCGCCAAGTGTTTGAACAGTTCGGTGCGTTGCGGAAACGCCTCGTTCTGGAACTTCAGGAAGCCTTCGATCAGGTTTTTCATGGTGTTGTCCTTTCAGTTCGAACAGCCGGTGCCGAATTCGCTGTATTGAAGAATGTGTTTTGCGCCGTGGCTGTCGAGGTAGGTCATCTCGACCGGTACAACGCCGCAGACGTCGGCGACCGGGGTGATGTTCACGACTTCAGCAATATCCAGCGCCATGCCGTAGCGGTAGGCAATGGCCTCTTCATCAGCCTGGGCCTGGGCGGCGAGGCCGGCGAGCAGGGTCAGGGTCAACAGAATTTTGTGCATGGGGCAGCCTCCAGGCGGATGTGGTGACGACTTGGCAATTCGGGTTTGGATGGGCCCGCACCTCAGGTGCGGGCCGGGTGGATCAGAACGGACGCAGTGGCAGGAACTTGCCGTCGAGGGTGACCACGGCGCGGGAGCCGCCCTCCGGGTCTTCGACTTTCTTGATGTCGAGCTTGAAGTTGATGGCGCTGATGATGCCGTCACCGAACTGCTCGTGGACCAGGGCTTTGAGGGTGGTGCCGTAGATCTGGATCATCTCGTGGAAGCGGTAGATGGTCGGGTCGGTCGGCACGCCGCTGAGGCTGCCGCGCAACGGGATGATCTGCAGGGCGGCAACGGCGTCGGCGTCCAGTTCAAGCTTGGCGCCGACCACTTGCGCGGCGTCTTGCGGCAAAGGGTGCTGGCCGAGCAGGGCAGCGGTGACGTAGGCCAGGCTCAGGCCGGTGTCGTCGGCCAGATCCTGCCACGACAGATTTTTGCGGGCCTTGATGTCGAGAATGCGGGTGGTCAGGGCCAGGCTGGCATCGTTGTAAGCGTGGGACTGTTGCATGGTGTCACTCCTTTCAAGGTTGGCTTGCGGTGTGGGAGCCATCTTCTGCCGATTGATCCATAGCGTCCAAGACCGATATACAATGCTTCGCATAAGTCCTGCCTATAGATGGTGAGCCCGATGCTGTTGCGACATTTGCGTTATCTGCTGGCCGTGGCCGACCACGGCGGATTTACCCGGGCGGCGGAGGCGTTGCACGTGTCGCAGCCGACCTTGTCGCAACAGATCCGCCAACTTGAGGAAACTCTGGGGGTGGCCCTGTTCGATCGCACTTCGCGCACGGTCAAGGCCACCGATGCCGGCGAGGCTTACATTGAGTGTGCGCGGCGGGTGCTGGTGGAGCTGGAGGCGGGCAAGCGGGCATTGCATGACGTGAAGGATCTGTCCCGTGGCAACCTGCGTCTGGCCATGACCCCGACCTTCATGGCGTATCTGGTCGGGCCGTTGGTGCGTGATTTCGCGGCGCGCTACCCGGGTATCCATCTGCAGATTCTCGAGCTGTCGATGGACGATATCGAGGCGGGACTGGCGGACGATTCGCTGGACATCGCGATTGCCTTTACCCCGGTGCGCCACCCCGATCTCGAGTGCATTCCGGCGTTTACCGAAACCCTGGGGATCATGGTCGGGCGCGAGCACCCGCTGTACGACAGCAGCGGGGTACTGACGTCGAGTGACCTTGCACAGCTGGATTTCGCCTTGCTGGCACCGGACTTCATTACCCGGTTATCAATCGATGAATATTTTCGTCAGTTAGGGATCACGCCGCAGGTGCGAATCGAGGTGAACTCGGTGAGCACGTTGCTGGAGGTGGTGCGACATGCGCCGATGGCGACGATGTTGCCCGAGGCGATTGCGACCGAAGACCGCGCGTTGCGTCGCTTGAGCGTCGAGCATGAAGCGCCGCAGCGTGGAGCGGCGTTGTTGCGGCGGCGCAATAATTACCACAGTGCGGCGGCAGTGGCGTTCATGAATCTGGTGCTGGAACTCAATATCCCTCTGTAGGAGCTGCCGAAGGCTGCGATCTTTTGATCTTGATCTAAAAAACAAGATCAAAAGATCGCAGCCTTCGGCAGCTCCTACAGTGCAGTTTCAGGGAGCAATAAAAAGGGCCTGCTTCTTTTGGAAGCAGGCCCTTTTATTGATTGAAGTTGTAACTCAGCAAAACCGGTCAATCACCCGAACTTCATTCTTGTTCTGCATCGAATCCCACGCCTGTTTCAGCGTCTGCAGCACATTGCCGATGAAGTCTTTATCGGCCGCGGCTTTTTTGCCGACATAACCGTGGCCACGGCGGTACATCTTCAGGCGGGCCAGCAGGTTCTGGTTGTTGCGGTCGAATTCTTCTTCACCAGCGTGGGGCGACAGGCAGTCGATATGCACCTGACCCGACTTGCTGATCCAGAGAATGTGGCTGTCGTGGCTGTCTTTTTGCGCCGCGAACATACGAGCCAGTTCTTCGATAGTAGGTTGATTGTTCAGATTCATGATGTTTGCCCCTTGACCAGTCTGGTGATCTTTCAAAGTTGATTCGCTAATACAGGTAGCCCATCGGTTAGTTGATCCCTGGCACCGAAACCAGGACGTCAGCGGTCGCCCGTGAGAAGTACGGGGTCATGCGTCTGTTGCATGTAGTCGTGTTGAATAACTGCTACGCAATAGCGTCACAACGAGGAGAAGCAGCGAAAACCGGGAGGCTCCTTGACGACGTTTTCAGGGTCGACCACAAGCATCTTGAGAATTTTCGCCAGCGCTTCTCGTCCTTGTACTGGACGTTCAGGCCAGGTCAGCTTCTTCAATCTGCCTTGTGGGCAGCGTGTATCCGGAAAAAACAACTCGGCGGTCAGACGAGTTTGCTCAAGCGTGTTACCGATGTTCCCGATCGGGGAACGTCTTCATCATGCAAAAGCAAAACGACGCCGTCAACGGTTTTGTAGTGATTATTTTTGATCACTACATATTGTCGGACAAAGCTGTTTTGGAATGAGAAAAGTTCCGTTCAGGCAACGGACGCGGGGCTGTGAAAGATGTAGAAGGTGCAGGGATAACTGTCGACCGAACGCTGCTGGCGGACGAACTCACCACCGCTCAATTTGGGGATCAACCGGGCCCAGAAGTGCCGTGCAGGCAGGTTGGCGTCGATATGAAAAATCTGCCACTGACCGGGCAAACGACTCAAGAGGGCAGAGACGACAAACTGCGCGACGCCTTGGCCACGGAAGCGTCGGGTGAGGAAGAGGTAGCTGATGTTGTATTCAGTGCCGTCGATGCGGGTGTCATTGTCGACGATCACGAACCCGGCCAGTTCGCCGTCGATGCGGATCAGGAAAGGTTGGGTAGCTGGATTGCGCCAGTAGTCGTCTTTCGGCTGAATACTGAAGAAGCCATGTTCGCCGAGTTTCAGTGGTAGCCATTGGCTGAAGTCGTACATGTAGAACTGCATCAGGTTTTCGATGGTTTGCAGTTCGTCGCGGTGGGCGGGGTGCAGTTCGATGGTGGGCATTGGGGAAACTCCTGAAGATTGCGGCTTCAGTATTGTCGAATCATACCTTGTGGCGAGGGGATTTATCCCCGATGGGCTGCGCAGCAGTCCTCTGGTTTAAGTAAAAGCTGGGGCCGCTTCGCAGCCCATCGGGGATAAATCCCCTCACCACAGAGTCCCCCACCACAGGACTGATCATTACTTCGCTGTGCGTTTGGCTGCCCCGGCGGTTTTACCGCGCGTCGATTTACGCTTTTTTTTCCACGGCGCGGCAGCCTTGCCGGCCGGTGGCGGGCCGCTGATGGTCAGGTTCAGGGCCGAACAGCGGGTGATCTGCTTGCTCATCCACGCCGCCTGTTTGGTGACGAACTCTTCCAGACTCATCTCGCCGCTCTGCACCATGTCCAGCGCCTGCTCCCAGATGGCGGTGGTGCCGGGATCGGCAATCGCCCGCGGTACGGCGTCGATCAGGCTGAAGGCCGGCGGGGTCGCGGCCAGCGCCTTGCCGTTCTTCACCAGATAACCACGATCCAGCAGGCCCTGAATGATCGAGGCGCGCGTGGCTTCGGTGCCGATGCCGGTGGTGTCCTTGAGTTTCTGTTTGAGCAGCGGATCTTCCACCAGTCTGGCGACGTTCTTCATCGCCTTGATCAGATCGCCTTCGGTGTAGGGTTTCGGCGGCTGCGTCCAGAGGTCCTTGAGGTTCACGCCGGCCACGGCGCAATCGATACCCTGGCTTAGCGCCGGAAGCGTTTGTGGGGCTGGCGCTTCACGGCCCTTGGCCGGGGCGAGGGCTTCAGGTAGGGCACGTTTCCAGCCCGGTTCGATGATCTGCTTGCCGACCGCGCGCAACGCTTCACCAGCGCAATCGAAATCGGCCTGGGTGCGATCGTATTCGTGGTTAGGCAGGAATTGCGCCAGATAACGCGCGCGAATCAGGGTATAGACCGCCCGGTGTTTGCCGCTCAGGCGTTCGAGATTGTTCGCCGCCGCTGTGGGGATGATGCCGTGGTGGGCGCTGACCTTGGCGTCGTTCCACGCCCGGGAGCGGCGCTGCGGGTCGAGGTGACCGTTCAGCGCGTCAAGGCTCGGGTCGGCCTGACGCAGTGCCGCAAGTATCCCCGGCGCTTCGCTGTGCTGGCTCAGCGGCAGAAAGCCGCAATCGCTGCGCGGGTAGGTGATGACCTTGTAGGTTTCGTAGAGCGCCTGGGCGATGTCGAGGGTTTCCTGGGCGCCGAGACCGAGTTTCTTCGAGCAGACTTCCTGCAGGGTGCCCAGATCGAAAGGCAGCGGTGCCACTTCACGCATGCGCTCGGTGCGTAGCTTCATCACCCGCGCAGTGGCGGCATTGCTGATTGCCGCCGCCGCTTGTTGCGCCAGTGCCTGATTCAGACAGCGATCCTGATCGTCGCAAACGTTGCTGGGCGCACGCCATTGCGCAGTGAACCGCGTGCCGTCGTGCAGCAGTTGCACATCGATCGCCCAATACGGCACCGGGACGAAATCGGCGATGCTGCGGTCGCGATCCACCACCAGTCGCAGCGTCGGCGTTTGTACCCGACCGACCGGCAGCACGCCCTGATAGCCGGACTGCCGGCCCAATAGAGTGAACAGGCGGCTCATGTTCATGCCGATCAGCCAGTCCGCCCGCGAGCGACCCAGCGCCGAGTGATACAGGCTGAAGGTTTCCGCTCCCGGCTTCAGCGCGGCCAGAGCCTTGCGAATTGACGCCTCGTCCAGCGCCGACAGCCACAAGCGCCGGATCGGCCCGCGATAGCGGCAGTGCTCGACCAGTTCCCGGGCAATCATCTCGCCCTCACGGTCGGCGTCGGTGGCGATGATCAGCTCGCTGGCCTCGCCGAGCAGGCGCTTGACCGCCTTGTACTGGCTGGCGGTGCGCGGCTTGACGGTCATTTTCCACTTGTCCGGGATGATCGGCAGATCCGCCAGTACCCAGCGTTTGTAGCGCGCGTCGTAGGCATCCGGCGGCGCGGTTTCCAGCAGATGGCCGATGCACCAGGTCACTGTGACGTTCGTCCCCAGCCAGCAGCCGTCGCCGCGACGCCTGGCGCCCAGCACGGCCGCGATGTCTTTGGCCTGGGAAGGTTTTTCACAGAGGTACAGCTGCATAACCACCGTCGTCGATCAGTTCACTGGGGGTGCACAGAATGGCCGCAGTTGGCGCTCGGGGCAACTTTTATCTGTATGGATATACAGATCAAAACATTGCCGGAGATGACCGGTATTACCGGGACGTCGCGAGCGGCTATCGATAAATCGATTGGCAAGGCAGTTGACGCCCGTGTCAGGTTCACCGGGCTTCTCAGAAACGCGAGTGACCGGGCGATCTCGCTAGTGGATCGCTGTGCTCGACGCGTACTGCCAACTCTGAAACAAGGAAGTCCCACCATGGCTCAAGCCAAAGCGAAAACCAGCAGCGCCTATGACGAAGTGAACGCCTTCAGCCACCTGTACGACCGTGGCGTCGGCCTGGTGAACGGCAAACCGTCGTTCACTGCCGACCAGGCGGCCGACGAAATCCTGCGCAAAAACCTGTCGTGGCACGACAAGAACGGCGACGGCAAAATCTCCCTGACTTACACCTTCCTGACCGAGAAACCGGCGAACTACAACCCGAACCTCGGCAATTTCAGCCAGTTCAGTGCTCAACAAAAGGCTCAGGCCGTGCTGTCGATGCAATCCTGGGCCGACGTGGCCAAGGTGACCTTCACCGAGGGCAAGGGCGGCGACGGCCACATGACCTTCGGCAACTACGACGTCAGCACTGGCGGTGCGGCGTTCGCTTACCTGCCGAGCGGTGGCAGCTACGATGGCCAGTCGTGGTACCTGATCAACAACCAGTATCAGGTCAACAAGACCCCGGACACCAACAACTACGGGCGTCAGACCCTGACCCACGAGATCGGCCATACCCTTGGCCTGTCGCACCCGGGCGCCTATAACGCCGGCAACGGCAACCCGACCTACAACGACGCCAAATACGCCGAAGACACCCGTGGCTACAGCCTGATGAGCTACTGGAGCGAAGCCAACACCGACCAGAACTTCAGCAAGGACGGCAGCGGCGCCTACGCCTCGGCACCGCTGCTGGACGATATCGTCGCCGTGCAAAAACTCTACGGCGCCAACTATGAGACTCGCGCCGATAACACCACCTACGGTTTCGGCTCCAATACCGGGCGCGATTACTACAGCGCCACCTCGGCGTCGTCGAAGCTGGTGTTCTCGGTGTGGGACGGTGGCGGCGATGACACGCTGAACTTCTCCGGCTTCACCCAGAACCAGAAAATCAACCTCAATGAAGGCTCGTTCTCCGATGTCGGAGGGCTGGTCGGTAACGTGTCGATCGCCTATGGCGTGACCGTGGAAAACGCCGTTGGCGGTTCCGGCAATGACCTGCTGATCGGTAACTCGGCCGTCAACCATCTGTTCGGCGGGGCCGGCAGCGACATCCTTTACGGCGGTGGCGGCGCGGATGTGCTGTGGGGCGGCGAGGGTGCGGACACCTTCGTGTTCGGTGCGGCCAGTGACTCGACCAACAACCAGCCGGACTGGATCATGGATTTCAAAAGCGGCGTGGACAAGATCGACCTCTCGGGCATCGCCGGTTTCGCCACGGGCGCGGCCACGCTGAACTTCGTCAGCGGTTTCACCGGCCATGCGGGCGATGCAATCCTGACTTATTACGCGCAGAGTGGTCAGACCGGGCTGCTGATCGATCTGACGGGGCAGGGTGAGGTGGACTTTGCCGTCGGTGTGGTGGGGCAGGCGCTGGCGACGGATATCGTGGTTTGAGCTGATCCTGACTGACACCGATTCAGGGCAACTATCGTCCTGTGGCGAGGGAGCTTGTCGAATCGTCGCACCGTCCCGCTCGGCGGCGAAGCCGTCGCAAACTCGGAAATCGCGTTATACCTGACACACGCGATTCCCGGATTCAGGGCTGCTACGCAGCCCAGCGGGACGGTGCGACGATTCGACAAGCTCCCTCGCCACAGTTCATTTGTCCCTGGAGAACCCCCCATGAGCACCACCGGCCTCAACCCCGTCATTACCCTCGAAGAGCTTCCCGGTTGCCTGCTGGTGAAATTCCACGGCATCCAGGTCGCGGCGTCCTCGCATGTGCTGGTTCTTCATGAGGCCAATTACCCGCCGGTGTACTACGTGCCCCGCGAGGACATCGACGAAAAATACTTCGCCCGCACCGACCACACCAGTTATTGCCCGTACAAGGGCGACGCCAATTACTTCAGCTTGCAAATACCGGGGCATGAGGCGGCGAATGCGGTGTGGACGTATGAGAAACCGAAAATCTCGGTCGAGCAGATCAAGGACTATGTGGCGTTTTATCCGGATCAGGTGAAGTTCGAGGTGATCAAGGCGGATGCTTAGTTCCTGGAAGAAGAGATTCAATTGTGGCGAGGGGATTTATCCCCGATGGACTACGTAGTAGTCCCATTTTTCACGGGGGCGCACGCACCCCATCGGGGATAAATCCCCTCGCCACAGGTTTTTTTCACCCAAGGATCATGTGTGCAGGTTCAGATTCAGTTCTTGTCCAGATCGATATTCTTCGTCTCCCGCAGACAAATCATTCCCACCACCAGGCTCACCCCGGTAATCAGCACCGGGTACCACAGCCCATAGAAAATATCCCCGGTGTACACCACCAGCGCGAACGACACCGTTGGCAGGAAACCGCCGAACCAGCCGTTGCCGATGTGATACGGCAGGGACATCGAGGTGTAGCGGATGCGCGTCGGGAACAGTTCGACCATCAGCGCCGCCAGCGGGCCGTAGCACATGGCCGAGATGATGATCAGTGCGACGATCAGTGCCACGATCATCGGTTTGTTGATCTGCTGCAGGTCGGCCTGTTGCGGGTAACCGGCGAGGGTGACGGCGCCGCGCAGGGCCGATTCGTCATAGCCGTCGATCTTCACGTCGCCGATGCTCACCTGCACGCCGCTGCCGGCCGGCGCTGCGGCGCTGGTGTAGGGCAGGCCTTGCTTGACCAGGAAGGTCTTGACCTTGTCGCACGGGCTGTCGAATTTGGCCTTGCCCACCGGGTCGAACTGAAAGGTGCAGGTTGCTGGGTCCGCCAGCACGGTGATCGGCGCCTGACGGCTGGCCTGATCGATTGCCGGATTGGCGTAGTGGGCGAGGGATTTGAAAATCGGGAAGTACAGCGCCGTCGCCAGCAGCAAACCGAGCATCAACACCGGTTTGCGTCCGACCTTGTCCGACAGCCAGCCGAAAATGATGAAGAACGGCGCACCGATGACCACGCTGATGATCAGCAGGCTGTTGGCAACGGCCGGGTCCATTTTCAGAAACTGGGTCAGGAAGAACAGCACGTAGAACTGCGCGGCATAAAAGGTCACCGCTTGCCCGGCATTGATGCTGAACAGCGCGATCAGTACGACTTTGAGGTTCTCCCATTGGCCGAACGATTCGCGGATCGGCGCCTTCGACGCTTTGCCTTGCTCTTTCATTTTCAGGTACGCCGGCGATTCGTGCAGGCTCAGGCGGATCCAGGTGGAAATGCCCAGCAGCACGATCGACAGCAGGAACGGAATACGCCAGCCCCAGACTTCAAACTGGTCACCGGTGAAGTACCGGCAACCGAGCACCACCAGCAGTGACAGCAGCAGACCGAGGGTCGCGGTGGATTGAATCCAGCTGGTGTGGAAACCGCGCTTGCCGATGGGCGCGTGTTCCGCCACGTAGGTCGCGGCGCCGCCGTATTCACCTCCCAGCGCCAGGCCCTGGAGCATGCGCAGCACCACCAGAATGATCGGCGCGGCGATGCCGATGCTGGCGTAGTTCGGCAGCAGACCGACACAGAACGTGGCGATGCCCATCAGGACGATGGTCGCGAGGAAGGTGTATTTGCGCCCGATCATGTCCCCCAACCGACCGAACACCAGCGCCCCGAACGGCCGCACGATAAACCCGGCGGCGAAGGCCATCAGCGCGAAGATGAACGCCGTGGTGTCGTTGACGCCGGCGAAAAACTGCTTGCTGATCACCGCCGCCAGGGCGCCGTAGAGGAAGAAGTCATACCACTCGAACACCGTCCCCAGGGACGAGGCGAAGATGACTTTCTGTGTGGCATTGCTGGTGCTGGCGCCGCTCGCGGCATCCAGCGGCTGAGCGTGTTCTGACATATCGGTATCCCTCACAGTGATTGTTTTTGTTGTTCCACTGGTGTTGCGCGCTGCCTTGAACGAATTACACGGCCCCCTGTAGGAGCTGCCGCAGGCTGCGATCTTTTGATCTTGTAAAAGCCAAAGGCAAAAGATCGCAGCCTGCGGCAGCTCCTACAGGGTGTGGGCCAGTTCGGGAGTGGGTGTGCAGGTCCTGATCGGTGGGTTGAGGATCATCTGCGCCGCCTTCTCGGCAATCATCAGCGTAGGCGAACAGGTATTGCCCGAGGTGATGCGCGGCATGATCGAGGCGTCGGCGATGCGCAGGCCGGGTACGCCATGCACGCGCAGTTGCGCATCGACCACCGCGTCAGCGTCATTGCCCATGCGGCAGGTGCCGACGGGGTGGAAGATCGTCGTGCCGATTCGCGCCGCCGCTTCGTGCAGTTGCGCCTCGCTCTGCAGGCTGTCGCCGGGCAGATACTCCACCGGTTTGAATGCCTGCAGGGCCGGGGCGCTGACGATGCGGCGGGTCAGGCGGATCGCATCGGCGGCCACGCGCAAATCTTCGGGATGGCTGAGGTAGTTCGGTTGAATCAGCGGCGCGTCCTGAGGATTCGTCGAACGGATGTCGATCCGCCCACGGCTCTGCGGACGCAGATCACAGACCGACGCAGTGAACGCCGGGAAACCGTGCAGCGGCTCGCCAAAGCGCTCCAGCGACAGCGGTTGCACGTGGTATTCAAGGTTGGCGGAAGTCTGCTCCGGCCCGGAGCGGGCAAATGCGCCCAACTGACTCGGCGCCATCGACAGCGGCCCGCTGCGGTCATACAGGTAACGCAGGCCCATGCCCATCTTGCCCCACAGGCTGCCGGCGATCTGATTCAACGTGCGGGCGTTTTGCAGTTTGTAGATCAGGCGCAATTGCAGGTGATCCTGCAGGTTGCCGCCAACCCCCGGCAGCTCATGAATCACGCCGATGCCGAGGTGTTCCAGCAACGGCCGCGGGCCGATTCCGGAGCGCTGCAGAATGCTCGGGGAACCGACGGCACCGGCGCAGAGGATGATTTCCTTGCGCGCCTTGAAACTTTTCACCTGGCCTTCGTGACGCGCGCTGACTTTGCAAGCACGGCCGTTTTCCAGCAGCACCCGATCCACTTCAACCCCGGTCAGCACCGTCAGATTGGCCCGCTCGCGAATCGGTTTGAGAAATGCTTTCGCCGCGTTCCAGCGCACCCCGGCCTTCTGGTTGACCTGAAAGTAGCCGCAACCCTCGTTGTCGCCCTGGTTGAAGTCGTCGATGCTGGCGATGCCGCTCTGCTGCGCGGCGCTGCGAAACGCGTCGAGAATCGGCCATGACAACCGCTGTTGCTCAACCCGCCATTCACCCGTGGCACCGTGAAATTCAGCGGCGCCGGCAAAGTGGTTTTCGCTCTGTTTGAACAGTGGCAGCACGTCGTTCCAGGCCCAGCCCGGATTGCCCTCGGCCGCCCAGCCGTCATAGTCGCCGGCCTGGCCGCGCATGTAGATCATGCCGTTGATGGAGGAGCAGCCACCGAGCACTTTGCCGCGCGGGTAACTCAGGCTGCGACCCTGCAGGCCGGGTTGGGCTTCGGTCTTGAAGCACCAGTCGGTGCGTGGGTTGCCAATGCAGAACAGATAGCCGACCGGGATGTGAATCCACGCATAGTTGTCGCGTCCGCCGGCTTCGAGCAGCAACACCCGCTGCTGCTTGTCTGCCGACAATCGATTGGCCAGCAGGCACCCGGCAGGTCCGGCACCGACCACGATGTAGTCGTATTCATCAAGGGAAGTCTGCATTCCCTGACCTCGCTTTTTGTTTTTATTGTCCGACACTCTAGTTGTCAGCTTTCGTTAAAAGAATGTTAGTTTTTACCCAGCCGCTGTGCGTTTTCGAACAGCCTGGCTTGACCCTGGCTGACAAGGACACCCCATGTTCGACTGGAACGACCTGCGGTTTTTTCTGGAGTTGCAACGCAGCGGCCGCCTGCTCACGGCCGCCCGACGCCTGAACACCACTCACGCCACCGTCGCCAGGCACATTGAGGCCATCGAACGGAGCCTCGGCACCGCACTGTTCGTCCAGCATGCCCAAGGCTACGAAATGACCCCGGCGGGGGAGGCGCTGCTCAAGCACGCCGAAGCCATGGAAAACGTCGCACTATTGGCCCAGGAAGAGATCACCCAATCCACCGCGCCGCTGGGCAAGATCCGCGTCGGCGTCACCGAAGGGCTGGGTATCAAATTTCTCGCCAGCCGCATGATCGGCCTGTTCGAACGCTATCCCGGCCTGGAGGTGGAGCTGGTGGCCGTGCCGCGGTTCGTCAGCATCCTCAACCGCGAGGCGGAAATCAGCATCCACCTCGAACGCCCGGCTGCCGACATGCTGGTCACGCGCAAGCTCACTGACTATCGGTTGGCGCTCTACGCCAGTCAGGCCTACCTCGACAAGGCACCGCCGCTACAGAGTCGCGAAGACCTCGCCCGGCATGCGTGGATCGGCTATGTGGATGATCTGCTGTTCAGCCAGGAACTGATGTTTCTCAACAGTTTCTGTCGCAGCCCGCGCGTTGTATTTCACAGCACCAGCGTGATCGCCCAGCAGGAGGCGGCGCGCTCGGGCCTGGGGATTGCTGTGTTGCCCTGCTATATGGCGGCGTCGGATCCGGATCTGCGCCTGTTGCTGCCGGATGAGCGCATTGAGCGCAGTTACTGGATCAGCACCCGGCGCGAGCTGCACAAATCGGTGCGGCTGCGGGTGGTCTGGGATTATGTGGTGGGGCTGTGCGAGGCGGAGCAGGGGCTGCTCACCGGCAAACACTGACACCTCAAGGTTTTTCAGCCGGCTCGAGATTTCACCGATCTGGATCAATATTTCCCTTTGAAATATCACCTAACTTAAAAGATCCAGGCCCTTGTTGCGGTATCGACTACAGTGCTCCGGTGCGCAATTTGCTGCGCTCATGGAGTCGCCCGGCAGCCCCCACCAACAATCACAACGGGTCGCCAGGCAGAGTGCAGCAAGGAGCTGACGTAGAACTCCCCCTGAAACTTTTCACGGATGAACATCGTAATGCACTGCCTCGAACGCACCTTTGATATCCAGCCCCTGACCCAGGCGGATATGACTGTCCACATCAACGGCCAACCGGTTAGCGCGGCCATCGGTGAAACGGTCCTCAGCGTTATCCAGTCCCTCGGTGTGCGCCAGGTCGCACGCAACGATCATGACCAGATCAGCGGCGCCTATTGCGGCATGGGCGTGTGCCAGTGCTGCCTGGTGAAAATCAACGGTCGGCACAAGCGCCGAGCCTGCCAGACGGTGGTGCGCGACGGAATGCGGATTGAAACCCGGGTCAACCGCATCAACGAGCAGGAGGTCGTATGAGCCTGCAACCGGTGATCGTCGGCGGTGGTCCGGCGGGGATGGCGGCGGCCATCGAACTGGCGCGCCATGGTGTGCGCTGCACCTTGCTCGAAGAGGCTTCGCGCCTCGGTGGGGTGGTCTATCGCGGGCCGTTGCGTGACGGCGTGCAACTGGATTACCTCGGGCCACGTTATTCCGAAGCCCTGAGCAAACTGCACGGTGATTTTCAGCAACAGGCCGGGCTGATTGACGTGCGCCTGAATCATCGCGTGGTTGGCGCCGAAGGCACCCGTGCCCTGGTGGTGCTGGATGGCGATGAGCAGCTGCATGAGATCGATTATCCGCAATTGCTGCTGGCCGCCGGTTGTCACGAACGCAGCGTGCCGTTTCCCGGCTGGACCCTGCCGGGGGTGATCATGCTCGGCGGCCTGCAACTGCAAATCAAAAGTGGCGTGGTCAAGCCGCAGGGGCCGGTGGTCATCGCCGGTACCGGGCCGTTGCTGCCGCTGGTGGCAACGCAGCTGCACGCGTCTGGCGTCAAGGTCGCGGGCGTGTACGAAGCCTGCGCCTTCGGCAAGATCGCCCGCGAAAGCCTGGCGTTGCTGAACAAGCCGCAGCTGTTCCTCGATGGTTTGAGCATGCTCGCTTACCTGAAACTGCACGGCATCCCGATGAACTACGGCTGGGGCGTGGTCGAAGCTCACGGCGACGGCGAGCTGAAAAGCGTCAGCGTGGCACCGTACTCGGCCACCTGGGAGCCGGACCTGACACGCATCGAGCGCTTCGAAGCCCAGACCCTGGCGGTCGGTTACGGTTTTATCCCGCGCACCCAGCTCAGTCAGCAGATGGGCCTCGACCACGGTTTCAGCGACGACGGTTACCTGCGCGCCAATGCCAACAGCTGGCAACAAAGCAACGAGCCGCATGTGCACCTGGCCGGTGACATGGGCGGCATTCGCGGCGGTGAAGCAGCGATGCTCGCCGGCAGAATCGCTGCCACTTCGATCCTGCTGCAACGCGGGATTATCGAAGAGGATCTGGCACGGGTACGCCGCGACCGCTACTTGGGCAAACTCAAATCCATCGTGCGCTTCCGCGCGGCTGTTGATCGCTACACCGAACGTGGTGTCGGCCAGACCGCCTTGCCGGCTGCCGATACGGTGATCTGCCGCTGTGAACATGCGACCCGCGCGGACATTGATCTGGCGCTGGAGCAAGGCGTGCAGGACATCGCCAGCCTGAAGATGCGCACCCGCGTCAGCATGGGCGATTGTCAGGGCCGGATGTGCGTCGGCTACTGCAGCGATCGCCTGCGCCAGGCGACCGGGCGCAAGGACGTTGGCTGGTTGCGTCCGCGTTTCCCGATCGATCCGATTCCTTTTTCCGCGTTCCAGTCCGGCGGCACGGAGGCCGTTTCCCATGAGTAAGTTCTATGACGTGATCATTGCTGGCGGCGGCGTGATCGGGGCGTCCTGCGCCTATCAATTGTCCAAGCGCGAGAACCTCAAGGTGGCGTTGATCGACGCCAAACGCCCGGGCAACGCAACCCGCGCTTCGGCCGGCGGCTTGTGGGCCATCGGCGAGTCGGTGGGGCTGGGCTGCGGAGTGATTTTCTTCCGGATGATGTCGGCCAACCGCAAACGCGAAACCCAGGGCGCGGCCGTCGCGGTGGACGCCAGCACGCCGCATATCCTGCCGGAGTCGCTCTTCGATTTCGCCTTGCAGTCCAACGCGCTGTACCCGGCGTTGCATCGCGAGTTGAAGGACAAGCACGGGATGGATTTCAAGTTTGAAAAGACCGGACTGAAGTTCGTCATTTATGACGACGAAGACCGGCTCTACGCCGAGCACATTGTCAGCTGCATTCCGCATCTGGCCGATCAGGTGCGCTGGCTTGATCAGGCTGCATTGCGCGAAGCCGAGCCGAGCGTCAGCCATGAGGCTCGGGGCGCGCTGGAGTTTCTCTGCGACCACCAGGTCAGCCCGTTCCGTCTCGCCGATGCCTACATGGAAGGTGCGCGGCAGAACGGCGTCGACATCTTCGTCAATACCAACGTCACTGGCGTGTTGCACCACGGCAGCCGCGTGACCGGCGTGCAGACGGCCGAAGAGGGCGTGTTCCACTGCAAAACCCTGATCAACGCCGGCGGCGCCTGGGCGGCGGATTTGAGCGAATGGGCCACCGGTGTGCGGATTCCGGTGAAGCCGGTCAAGGGCCAGATCCTGCTGACCGAACGCATGCCGAAGATCCTCAACGGCTGCCTGACCACCAGCGACTGCTATGTGGCGCAGAAGGACAACGGCGAGATCCTGATCGGCAGCACCACCGAAGACAAAGGCTTCGACGTCACCACCACCTACCCGGAAATCGCCGGACTGGTGCAGGGCGCGGTGCGCTGCCTGCCGGAACTCAAGGACGTCAACCTCAAGCGCACCTGGGCCGGATTGCGTCCGGGGTCGCCGGATGAGCTGCCGATCCTCGGGCCGATGCGTGGGGTGGAAGGGTATCTGAATGCCTGCGGACACTTCCGCACCGGCATCCTGACCTCGGCGATTACCGGGGTGCTGCTGGACAAACTGGTCAACCAGGAAGCACTGCCGCTGGATATCACACCGTTCCTCGCGGAACGGTTTGAGGTGGCGCCGGTCAAGCAAGAACGGGAATTAGAGCTGGCCTGATCCAATCCCCTGCAGGAGCTGCCGCAGGCTGCGATCTTTTGATTTTGTTTTTTTAAGATCAAGATCAAAAGATCGCAGCCTGCGGCAGCTCCTACAGGGTTTTCGGTCGTTCACAAAACCTGTGGGAGCGGGCTTGCCCGCGAAGGCGTCAGTGCTGTCGGCCTGAAGTTTGGATCTGTGCAAGGAGGTCAGGCCTTGCGCGCTTCCTCTTCCAGTTGATCCGATTCGAACAGCCGCGCCAGTTCCGCGCGGGCTTCCTGAGCGGTCTGCAGGACTTTGGCCGCGTCGTCGTAGACCGCGTGCTGGGCTTCCAGCACCTGTTCGTCATGGTGTTTGAAACGCTTGATCCGCGCATCGGCCTGGGCCTGGGTCAGACCGAGGCCGACCAGGGTACGGCGGCTCATTTCCAGACTGGAGTAATAGGTCTCACGAATCGGCTCGGCGCCGACATCCACCAGGCGGTGCACGTGCTGACGGTTACGTGCGCGGGCGATGATCTTCATGTGCGGATACAGCTTGCGCACGATCTCGGCGGTCTTGATGTTGGTTTCCGGATCGTCCGTGGCAATCACGAAGTATTCCGCCTCGCCAACCTTTGCCGCATTGAGGATTTCCGGGCGCATCGGGTCGCCATAGAACACCGGTACGCCGCCAAAACTGCGCGACAGTTCGATGGTTTCCACTGAAGTGTCGAGGGCGACGAACTTGATGTTCTGCGCTCGCAGAATCCGCGCCACGATCTGGCCCATCCGGCCCATGCCGGCAATCACCACGCGCGGTGCTTCGGTGTCGATTTCGCGGAATTTTTCCGGTACTTCCACCGGCTGCACTTTGGGGCTGACCAGCCGCGCACAGATCAACAGCAGCAACGGCGTCAACGCCATCGACAGAGTGATAGTGAGCACCAGCAGGTCATACAGGCGCGGTTCGAACAGGCCCTGATCGCGCCCGATCTTGAACACCACAAAGGCAAATTCACCGCCGGCGGCGAGCACGATGCCCAGGCGAATTGCACTGACCTTGGTCAGCCCACCGGCCAGACGCCCGACCACAAACAGCAGCGGCAACTTCAAGCCGATCAGCAGCAGCGTCAGCCCAAGCACCGTGATGGGGGCGCTGAGCAGCAGGCCGAGATTGGCGCCCATGCCGACGCTGATGAAAAACAGCCCGAGCAGCAAGCCCTTGAACGGCTCGATCTGCGCTTCCAGTTCATGCCGATATTCGGAGTCCGCCAGCAACAGGCCGGCGAGGAAAGCCCCGAGGGCCATCGACACGCCGACCAGATCCATCAGCCACGCCGTGCCGATCACCACCAGCAATGCGGTGGCGGTAGACACTTCCGGCAGACCGGTTTTCGCCACCACGCGGAACACCGGACGCAACAGATAACGCCCGCCGACCACCACCACGGCGATCCCGCCGAGTACTTGCAAACCGTGATTCAGGCTTTCCGCGTTGCTGGTGGCATGCGCGCTGCCGGCGAGCATCGGCACCAGCGCGATCAACGGGATCGCGGCGATGTCCTGAAACAGCAGAATGGCAAACGCCAGCCGCCCGTGCGGGCTGGTGAGTTCCTTGCGCTCGGCCAGGCTCTGCAGGCCGAATGCGGTGGACGACAGCGCCAGGCCAAGGCCGAGGACAATTGCACTGTTCAGCGGCTGACCGAACACATACAACGCCAGCACGCCGATTACTGCCGCTGTCAGCAGCACCTGCGCCAGGCCCACGCCAAACACCGATTTGCGCATCACCCACAAGCGCCGTGGCGACAGTTCCAGGCCGATGATGAACAACAGCAGCACCACGCCCAGTTCGGAAATATGCGCGACGCTCTGCGGATTACCGATCAGACCGAGTACCGACGGGCCAATGATCACCCCCGCCAACAGATAACCGAGCACCGCGCCCAGTTGCAGACGTTTGGCCAAGGGCACGGTGAGCACTGCGGCGAACAGAAACACGACAGCGGCTTGTAACAGGTTGCCTTCATGGGGCATGGGTTGAC
Organism: Pseudomonas sp. Y5-11; assembly: GCF_022368695.1. Lineage (NCBI taxonomy): Bacteria > Pseudomonadati > Pseudomonadota > Gammaproteobacteria > Pseudomonadales > Pseudomonadaceae > Pseudomonas > Pseudomonas sp. Y5-11. The sequence goes on along the minus strand of NZ_CP058974.1, from coordinate 4,519,003 downwards.
TCCTGACAGCGGTACGGCGGGGGGTGACAAGGATAAAGGCTGAAACGATTCAAGATCCATCGAAGATCCGCTGTAGGAGCTGCCGCAGGCTGCGATCTTTTGATCTTAATTCCGGAGATCAAAAGATCGAAGCCTGCGGCAGCTCCTACAGGGTCCAGTGTAAGTCTGTAATAATTTGCATCAAATAGTTACATTGATAGCCTTCGCGAATCAGTCTTTCCGAGTCCGCCATGGCCATCAACTTCGACCTCAACGACCTGCAAGCCTTTCGCGCCGTGGTCGAACAGGGCAGCTTTCGCAAGGCCGCCGACACCGTGCGCCTGTCACAACCGGCCTTGAGCCGTCGCATCGAAAAGCTTGAGGACGCCCTCGGCGTAAAACTGTTCGAACGCACCACGCGCAAAGTCAGCCTGACTCAGGCCGGGCGCGGCTTCATGCCCAGCGTCGAGCGTTTGCTGGATGATCTGGATGTGGCGTTGCTGGGCATCAGCGAAGTCGCTTCGACGCGAATGGGCCACGTCACCGTGGCCTGCGTGCCGTCGGCGGCCTACTACTTCATGCCGCGCGTGGTCGCCCGTTATCACCGGCAATTCCCGCGCATCAAGGTCAAAGTCCTCGATTCCAGCGCCCACGACGTGCTC
>NZ_CP058974.1:4468359-4518351 GCF_022368695.1 Pseudomonas sp. Y5-11 | reverse complement strand
ACCCCGGCCAGCCAAATCATGGCCAGCCACCAAAGTCCCGAACCTATGTACCTCGCCAACCCGAAGTGCAACACCGAATCCCTGCTCGCCAACGCCAGCGAAACCCTCGGCTCCGCCAGCGAAATGCTCAACAACTTCGCCGCCACACTCGACACCTCCCACCGCAAAACCGCACTGGGCATCGCCCAAGTCGTCATGCTCGGCGAACTCGCCGTAAACCAGGCTCTCGACAACGTCGAAATCGCCCACTGACCACCCCGGTGCGACGAGCCCAAACCCTCGTCGCACCCGGCAATCCCAACCGGGCTGGCACAGAGCCACGCCTTGCGCCTCCAGGCCTCGGCTGTCACCCTTCGGCCCGTTCTTCAAGGATCAGAACAAGGAATCAAGGATTGAGTGGCTACGTTCCCAACCCCCCGAAAAACTACCGCTACGAAGAAGCCAAACCCGTCGATATTCATGCCCAGCGTTGGGCTGAGTATGAGAAGCATGGGAAAGAGCCCGCGCGCGAGCCCGAGAAAATCGGCATTGCGTTGAGGATTGGGGTGTTCTTTGATGGTACTGGTAACAATGCGAATAACACGGCGGCGGGGCTGCTGTGCGGTGCGCAGCATCCGATTGCGCCGCAGGATATTCCTGCTAGCTGTCAGCCCTATATGAGGGATCCCGACAGTAGCTATGGTGCTGGCGCGACCAATATAAAAAAACTTGCCGACCTGTATTACGAAGCTCCGATTGCAGAAGGAGAGGGTTCGATAAAACAGGTCTCACGACCCGTTTATATTGAAGGCATTGGTACTCGATCCAACGAGAAGGACAGCGTCGTCAGCCAAGGCACTGGGCGGGGAGAGACGGGAGTCGTGGGGCGTGTTCAGACTTCGTTTACTTTCATCAAGCAAATCATCGAGGATGCTCTTCAGGAAAATCCGAACAGTGAAATTGCGTCAATCACCTTTGACACTTTCGGTTTCAGTCGAGGTGCAGCCGCCGCTCGCCATTTTGCAAATGAAATTGTAAGAGGCAAGCAGGGGCCGTTAAGGGATTCATTGACGACTTACGCCAACAACTTCAGTCGTACGTTCGTTGATCAGTACGGTAGTAGCATCAACATGGGGTTTATCGGCCTGTTCGATACGGTAGCGTCAATCGCTGGCTTCACGAATTTGGGTAGGGTGTCGAGCCCAATCGCTCCTGGCGTAAAACTGTACCTTGATCGACGTTTCTTCAAAGATGTCGTTCATTTGGTGGCCCGTGACGAATGTCGGGCTAACTTCGCACTCAGCAGAGTCAAACCTGACTATCCCGAATACACATGTCCTGGCGTCCACTCGGACATCGGAGGCAGCTACCTCGATGAGGTCGAAGAATGTGTTTTGATCAGCCCCATGCAAACTCTTGATGTATGGAGCAACACGGACGTCAAAACGACTTCGATCTACCAAGATGCCGTTCAAGTAAAAAGTCAGTGGATAGCCAAGGGCTGGCCTGCACACATGCTGGAGGTCGTAACGCCAGCGGCGCTCGCATTGCCGCCCGACCCACAAGATCGGTTCGGACCCAAACAAAAACGCGTGTACGCGGGATTGCAACTCAAACGCCCGGTCAGCGGTAAACTTTCCACGGTTTATTTGAGAGTGATGTATCAGTTGGCCAAGGAGAAAGGCGTTCCCTTCACCGATATACCTGGGCGTACGGAATATGCCGTTCCCCAAGAGCTGCAATCGATCTGTGACAGATTCGTCGCCGGCGACTACACCACCTCTCCCGATGACGAACAATTGCTGAAACTGAAATACATCCACACCTCTGCCAACTGGAACCACCCCCAAGGCAGGCGGGACGGCAGCGGTTTGCGAGCTGTTTACATCAACGCACCCACGGAGGATGGCATTCGCGTGCAGCATCCTCACGTAGCTGATTGGAAGCTTTGGTAATGAGAATACTCGTAGCTCTGTTGAGCATTTTGGCCTTCACCGGATGTAACGCAACAAGCTCCAACTCCGGAGAAAACGATCCTAAGTACCCTTGGTGGGAACTGGCGTTTATCAAACCCAATTTTATGAACGTGTGGGTTGAAGACAGCTCCGTGGAGGACATCGACGGTAAAACTTTTCTACGTGCCGGGGGAGGGAACGCCAGCGGTGCAGAACCGAATGATGACAAGGAGTCTGCGCGCGGTTGGATTGGTGTCGGAGGCACAGGCAAACCGGTTATCGGGGCAGGGTTACCCAAGCGCATCTTCGTCCGCTGGCAATCGATACCGGAACAAAAAACCTACCGTGCTTGGGTAGATATTCCTGAGGAGGCCAGACAGGTGATGGTGACGTCTACCCACCAACGTTGCCCGGAGACCCCCGAGAAAACGGCACGTTTCATGGCCTCGGTCTATTTGGGACTCGCACCGGGTGGAGTGGTGCAGGTGTGGGTGAGAGACCTTTGTCGGCGCCCAGTTAAAGTCGCTCGCGCTCAGGCTGAGTTGGAGCCGCTGGGGCCAGAGTTGGGCAAGAACGGCGGTCAATATGCTTATCCTGTGAGCGAAAAGGCTAAGCGGTATATCGATAAGTACGGCATTCCGTACGGGAGTTGGTAAACCGTCGTCCGATGAAAAGATTTCCAACGATACTTTTTGCCCTATTGATTAGCGGCTGTGACTCAAGTGATCCGCTATCAGCCAAAAACGACCCCAAATCTCCTTGGTGGGAACTAGGCTTTACCGAGCCCAACTACATGAAAGTCTGGGTTGAGGACACTTCGGTCGAAGACATTAAAGGCAGAGTATTCCTGCGCACCGGAGGTGGATCCGCCTCAGGCGGGCAGCCAGAGGATGGAACAGCATCTGCTCAAGGTTGGCACGGCGTGGGAAGTAACGGAAAAAATGTTGTAGGTGCTGATCTTCCCAAAAGGATCTATGTCCGTTGGCAATCCATTGTTGAACCGCAAACGTACAAGGTCTGGATAGATATCCCAGAGGAAGCCAGGCAACTCATGCTTGAATCCGTCAATCAGCGCTGCGCCAAAACACCTGAACAAGAGGGGCGCTATAACGCGTCTCTGTACCTGGGCCTGGCTCCCGGAGGTGTCGTGCAAGTCTGGGTCAGAGACTCATGCCACCATCCTGTTAAAGTCGCCCGAGCACAGGCAGAGGTTGAACCGCTAGGGCCTAGTCAAGGTAAGAACCAAGGGCGCTATGCGTATCCCGTCACCGAAAAGTCCAAGCGGTATATCGATAAATTCGGCATACCGTACGGGAGTTGGTAACCCGCCCGCGAATGAAGCAATTCATATTAATTTTGAGCGTTCTACTGGTAGCTGGATGCCAGACTACGGATCCACTTTCAGCCGAGAATGATCCGAGATCCGATTGGTGGGGGCTGGCTTTCACTGAACCTGATTACATGAGGGTTTGGGTGGAAGACAGCTCAGTTCTGGACATCAATAACAGGACTTTTTTCAAGGCGGGCGGAAGCACCGCTGCCGGAGGTGAACCAGAAGATGGCACAGAGTCAGCCCGTGGTTGGGGGACGGTCAGTGGTTCCGGTATTCCGGTAACCGGTGCCGATCTTCCCAAGCTCATCTTCGTTCGTTGGCAGTCCATATCAGAGCAGAAAACTTACAAGGGTTTCATTGAAATTCCAGAGTCAGCGAGGCAATTGATGGTGGATTCAACACACCAGCGTTGCCCGGAAACTCCTGAAAGGACCGCTCGGTACATGGCTTCGCTTTACGTGGGGCTCGCCCCGGGTGGGGTACTTCAAGCATGGGTCAGAGACTCATGCCATCGCCCGATTCAAGTCGCTCATGCCCAGGGCGAACTTGAACCGCTAGGCCTGGAGCAGGGGAAGCACGGCGGGCGCTATGCCTATCCGGTGAGTGAGAAGGCCAAGCGCTACATCGACAAGTACGGCATTCCGTTTGGGAGTTGGTAACCGTCACCTGATGAAACTACTTACAGCGATGCTTTGTGTTCTGTTGATCAGCGGGTGCCAGTCAAACGATCCGCTTTCAGCAAAGAACGACCCTAAATCTCCATGGTGGGAACTCGGTTTTACCGAACCTAACTACATGAAGGTCTGGGTTGAAGACAGCGCCGTGGAAGACATAAAGGGCAAGACGTTTCTACGCACTGGCGGTGGAATTGCATCGGGCGGGCAGCCTGAAGACGGTACAGAATCGGCCCGAGGTTGGGACGGAGTGGGTGCATCTGCCAAAGCAGTAGTAGGCGCTGATCTCCCAAAACGAATTTTCGTTCGCTGGCAGTCCATCGTGGAGCCTCAAACCTATCGCGCATGGGTGGACATACCCGAAGAAGCCAGACAATTGATGATGACCTCGGTCAACCAGCGCTGTGCGAAAACCCCGGACCAAAAAGCTACCTATATATCTTCGGTCTACTTGGGATTGGCTCCCGGAGGTGTCGTACAAGTATGGGTTAGAGACTCCTGCCACCATCCAATCAAAGTGGCTAAAGCCCAAGCTGAAATCGAACCGCTAGGTCCAAGCCAAGGTAAAACCCAAGGGCGTTACGCTTATCCTGTCAGTGAAAAGTCCAAGCGATATATCGAGAAATTCGGCATTCCTTACGGGAGTTGGTAAGCGGTAAACCAATGAAGCTATGCATTGTGGCGGTATGCATGTTGTTCCTGAGCGGCTGCCAGTCTGCCTCTTCGCTATCCGTAAAAAACGACCCGAAATCCGATTCGTGGGAGCTTGCGTTCACCGAACCCTATTACATGAAGGTTTGGGTTGAGGACAGTGCCGTCGAAGACATAAACGGCAAGCTATTCACGCGGACGGGAGGAGGGACGGCCGCTGGCGGGGAGCCAGAAAATGGTAAAGAGTCCGCGCGCGGTTGGCATGCGGTAGGCGCGGCTGCGAAACCAATGATTGGCGCTGTCTTGCCCAAACGCATTTACGTGCGCTGGCAATCCATTGTCGAACCGCAGACCTATAAGGTTTGGGTGGATGTGACTGAAGAGGCGAGGCAACTGATGGTGCAATCGGTCAGTCAGCGGTGCCCGGAAACACCAGAGGAACAGGCCAGCTACAGCGCATCTATTTATCTGGGATTGGCGCCCGGGGGCGTTGTACAAGTTTTTGTTCGGGACGAGTGCCATCGCCCTGTCAAAGTCGCCAGAGCGCAGGCAGAGGTTGAGCCGCTGGGGCCTAGCCAAGGAAAGAACCAAGGGCGCTATGCGTATCCCGTCAGCGAAAAGTCCAGGCGGTATATCAAGAAATTCGGCATTCCTTACGAAAGCTGGTAAGTAACGTACTTTGGGTTTCCATGACCGCCCTGAATACCGCTTCTAACGAGGCGCGCCGTGGCTTCAATTAGGTGACTTGGGACGGTGCGGATGATTTTTATCGTCCAACCTTTAAGCACGATAGAGGCGGACCGCGTCTTTTAGGACCTCTACCAACTGGGTGACGATAAAGCAACAGGCGTCGTAAATATCAGCAAAAAATAAATACGTTCCCTTTTTTCTTCGCTTTTCTCCTGCTTTTCTTATATCCACTTTTATGTCATGGTTTTTTAGACTGAAACCAAGCGGTTACATAGTTTGCTCCTATTGCCCCGACTATAGCTGGGAACATTATGATCCACAGCGAATTGTTACGTTGGGCATGCTCAATCATTTCTTCTGTCATTGTCCCTTTGTTTTTTAGAAAGCTAAATATCGAAGAGAATTCCGTCATCATACCTAAAACTAAAGTGGCCTCAAAAATCAAGACAATGCCTGCTAAAAGCGATGTGAGTCTCCAAGGCTCCTGCCCTTTTACCAGCATAAGTATAAGGAACGCTGGAGTTGCCCCCACCATCACACCAAAAATCAGCGGGAAATCTTCCATTTAAAACCTCATCGAATGTAAGTGCGCGTGACTATAACATCAAGGGAGAAATTTGGTCCAGAAGCGGACAGATTTACTTACGGTAGTTGTTGAACGGTAAATCTTTGTACGAACTTGTGCCGTTGTCTTGTGAACGACGCTAATGCCCAAGCAGAAGGTCGAACCAAAGCAAGAGTCCAGGGCGGTAGGCGCATAACTGTTAGTGAGATGTCGAATCGAAACCTCGAAATTACGGTATTCCATATGGAGTTATGCGAGTCGGAATATTTTGAAAAATGGGGCAAACCGTAGGCGGTCAATTCTAATTTGCCCCCATTTTCAGAGCGATAAAATAACAAGTGATTGCTACCTTGGGCTGGGTAGTACAGCCGTAAGGCGGGGCAACACCTGAAAAACTAATTGATGAGGTGGTTCAAACGGAGTTTTAGTTTGGTCACTCGTCAGCCCTGTTTTTTGGCTTTGTCGTTCAAAGTTTCGTACCAATTTTTATCTCGAAGAAATTTAGTGCTGGTCATGATCTTCGGTTCTATTAGCCGACTATCACCTTTTATTATTTTGTGAAGCTCTGCAATAAACGTGCGATAGGCAATTTTTCCATGACATTGAGAAATTTCAAGGGGATGTCTTCCATCTATAGGGAGAAACTCTTTGTTTTTTGGAGGCTTTGTAGGTATGCCAGAAGCTTGTCTATTCTCCTCCTTTTTCTTCATTCTCTCACAGTCATAGAGGTTTCTTTTGATGACTTCTCTGGCTGAGTGAATTTTAGCAGTAAGCTCATCGCGCTTAATTTCCAATGCATTTTTTAGTGCATCTTGGATCTGTTGTGGTGTTGCTAACTTGTTTAGAGCCTCCTTAAGGTGGTCTGGGTTTAAAAATGAGTGTTCGATATCATTCAGTGGCGTGAAAATTTCAGAAGTCCTCTCACACCCATCCAGGTTGAAGCGTGCGGCCGCTAGTATAAGTTCAAATGACATTTCTTCGCTGGTTCTAAAGTCCCGATCTCTATGTATGATGATTCTTGCGTCGGGCCTAAGTTCGCTTAGTAGTACGGAGAGCTGCCTCGCACCTGATAAGTTTCCGCAGCCATGATAAGACAGGCAAGCAAAATTTCCCGCATAGTTGGCTTTAACAAAAATCTTTACAAAATCTGCTTCTTTATCTTCGGTTAATACAATGAGCTTATTTTTTTGGATCAAATGCTTGTGCGCCAAGTGCAAGTGCCCCAAGCTCCATCAGTATTGGGATCGCAGGGAGTTGGCCTGATGGGACTGATACTTCCTTGCCGGAGTCTAACCAAATAACCTTTATGTCAAGGTCGTCCATCATTAGCTGGAGAAGTTGAGGTGAGTGCGTCGCCAGTACGACTCTTGTGAGCGTATTTGTAGTAAGTGATTTTAAGGCGCGGTGCAGACGAGTTTGGCTATCTGCATGTAGGTGCGCGTCAGGTTCATCAAGCAAAAGTAGTGGCGGTGCATAGAAGCAGGCGTAGGCAAGTATTTGAATTACTTGCAGCATTCCGGTTGAGGCTGAGTCTAGCGTGAACTCTAGTCCTCTATATTCTACGCTTACATCGATATAGCGATCTTTAGCACTGTTGTGCTTGATGTATACGTAAGCGCCGGGGTAGCAGTCATTTAAAAAAGAGCAGAAGGCGCGCCAGGATGATGTCTCAGGTAAGTCTTCAATATCTAAGGCGCCCCTGCACCAATCTGTAACTACCTCAGCCGATAGGTCTTTGTGCAGAAGATGATCTAGAAGGGTTCGTAAATATAAGTTCGCGTCGCCGTGCATTGCAGCGGCATCGAGGGCTCCCCTAGTTTTCCACTCTTCTTTCAGGGGGATGCCTGAAAGACCTGGAGTGAAAATTGAGAAAGGTAAATCTCGATCGCCAATAGTGGGCATTAGTTTATCATCGCCCTCGTAGTTTAAGGCGAGGTTTGCATTTTTACCCCTGGTTACTGAAACTGATAAAGATAGGGTTTCCGGATTTTTTTCTTTTTCAGTGAGTGTGCATTCAAAACCAAGCTTGAAGCCTTTAGTTTGACTGGCGGCGTCCCCATGCCTCAAACTTAAGAGTTTTTCTGTTGGGCGGTAAAAAACTTCGTCCAATGCTAGTGTTTTTAACTTTTTTATAGTTCTTCCTGTATTCTCAATGAATGCGGACTGCATTAGTGAAGTGCAGAGCTGTGCTGCTTGGAGAATACTGCTTTTGCCGCTAGTGTTTCCGCCAACTAGTACGGTGATTGGCTTAAGTGTTATTTCCTGGGCTTCAATTTTTTTAAAATTTTGAATGTATATCTTATCAACGCGTACTTCGGTCATTAATCTATTCCTTTAGTCTGTGGTGCTGTAATCATATCGCTGCGAGGCAGCAAAGCAGATCTTTCGAGAGCTTCTGCGAGTCTAAGTGCTGCCAAATTAACGAAAATCGAGGCCTCCTCCCGCACTAATTTCAAACTCACCAATCCCCAAACCTTCCCCATTAACCAAAACCCTAACCCCATGCCGCCCCAAAAAATGCTTCCGCGTCGTAAAATCCCTAATCACCTGCCGCCTCCCCACAACCACCTCCCCAAACCCCGCCAACTCCACCGTCTTCAACTTGAAAACCTTCCCCGACACCCCGCCATTCGCCTTCACATAGTCAATCGCATAATCAATCACCAACCGCTGTTCATGCGCCACCGTCGACTTCACCGTAAACGACAACGTAACCGCCTCACCCAACCGAACCACCGCCGGCTCAACCCGCACATCCAGCAACTCAACCTCAGCCTTGGCCCCCGCACCAATCACCGTCAGCGCACGCAGATCGCCCTGTTTGATCAAGCTGCGCAACGCATGCTTGGCAATCCATGCCGTGTGTTTGTTCTCCAGCGACCAGCCTTCAATCGTGTCCAGCACCCATGCCGGATGCTCTTTGGTCACGTCATTCAGATGGTTCGCCACGGACTTGCGCACGTACAGGCTTTCGTCTGCCTTTAACCGATCGAGGATTCCGGCGGTCAGTTGCGGGTTGGCTTGCACGGCTTCGAGGCGGAATGACCAGGGCAGGCGGGGGCGGGTGCCTTCGCTGGCGAGGCGGCGGACGTGGTGGTTTTGGTCTTGGGTCCAGTCGTGCAGGAGTTCCAGCGAGCGTTCGAGGTCGTTGCGCAGGAAGTGGCGGATGGCGAATTCGGAGGAGCCGAAGGTGGTGAAGTATTTCAGCGCTTGCATCGAGGTATCGAAGGCGTGGCCGCCGTAGCTGGCGACGTAGTGCGGCAGGCACATGCTGACGAATCCGCTGTTGAGGCGGGGGGCGAGTTCGCGCAGGACTTCGAGGGAATCTTCGTAGTCCAGTGGCAGCACGGCGTGCAGGCTTTCGCTGACGCGGGCCATGCGTTGCATCACCGACAATTCCGCCAGCCCTTGGTTGGCGTGCTTGAGAAACGCCTTGGCCTTGAATGCCGGGTATACGGCGCTCATTTCGCTGGCGATGTGTTGCAGGCGTTCGGCGTTGAAGATTTCCTTTAACGCCGGGGCGGCGGTGTCGGTGGCGCTCATGGTCAGGTCATCGGGGTGCTGACGAACGCTTCGAGGGTTTCGGCGTACGCGGTGTATTGGGCGATGTGCGGGTAGCGGCGGGTGTCGATCTGGTCGGGGACGACAAGGCCGGTGAAGCTCCAGGCGACGGCGAGGCTGATGCCCGCCTGTGTGAGGGTGCCGTCGGTGGGCAGGCCGGTTTTTTCCAGTTCCTGTTCGAGGGCGGTGAAGGCGGCGGCGAGTTGGCCTTCGACGCGTTCGACCCACGGCTGGTATTGAATGTCGGCCGGGCGCAGGTTGCGTTCGTAGTAGAGCTGCACGGCTTTTTCGCAGGCGGCGAGGCTGAGGCCGATCAGGCGCAGGGCGTGGGCGCGTTGTTGGAGGTCGCTCGGCAGCAGGCTGTTGCCGCTGGCGGCTTCGAGGTAGTCGAGGATGAGGGTGGAGTCCATCAGGACCACGCCGTCATCGAGGATCAGCGTGGGTGCCTTGACCACCGGGTTGATCTGCTGGAATTGCTCGAAGTGGCGGAACACCGAGACCGATTCATGTTCGAGGTCGATGCCGAGGCGTTTGGCGGAGATCGCCACGCGGCGCACGTAAGGGGAGTCCAGCATGCCGATCAGTTTCATGACGCGTTCCTTCAAGTCGAACCGGTGGGAAGGCATAACCTAGCCGAGCCTGAGGCAAATGTCAGTCGTCAAAACCGGCCTGCTCGTGAATCTCATCCACATTCAATTCCAGCCGATACGCCACCGCCACGAACAACGCCTGACACAAACACAAGGTCGCGCTCAACGAACGAAACGCCAGTGCGCTGCCTTCATTCACCAGCAGCAGGCTGTTGGCGTTTTTGGCCAAGGGCGAGAGGTGGCTGTCGGTGAGGATCAGGGTGTTGGCCTGTTGCTGGCGGGCGTAGCGCAGGCAGTGTTGGGTTTCCTTGGCGTAGGGGGTGAAGCTGATGGCGATGACCAAATCACCGCTACGCACGCTGCGCATCTGCTCGCGATAACTGCCGCCCAGCCCGGAAACCAGGTGAATGCGCTTGTGAGTGTGTTGCAAGTTGTAAACGAGGTAGTCGGCGACGGCGAAGGAGCGACGCACGCCGACCACATAGATGTTGTCGGCGTTGACGATCAGGTCGACGGCTTTCTCGAATGCGACGTCGTCGAGTTCACGGCCCAGACGTTCGATGCCGGAGCGGGTGGCGTCGATGCATTCGCGGGCGAGGTCGCCGTCGCTGGCCTGCTGCGACTGGTTGGCGATCATGCTGCGAATGCGTTGCTGGTAGTTGTGTACCGGCGAGGCTTTGTGGGTGTAGGCGGTGCGGAACAGCGCCTGCATTTCGCTGAAGCCACTGAAGCCGAAGCGCTGCGAAAAGCGCACGATGGCAGACGGATGCACCTCGCATTCGCGGGCGATGTCGCTGATGCGATCGACCATGATCCGCTCGCTTTGCTGACTTATGTAGCTGGCGATGCGTTTGAGTTGGCGCGGCAGGGTGTCGTATTCGTCGGTGATCAGTTGCAGCAGACGCTCGGCATTGATCGGGGGGCTGGCGAGGGCAGGCTCGTCGTTGGCCGGCAGATCGGGGCGGGGCATAAGTCTTCCTTCAGGCTGATCAAATCACACTGTGGCGAGGGAGCTCGCTCCCGCTGGACTGCGCAGCAGGCCCAAAGTTGGGGGCCGCTTCGCGACCCAGCGGGAGCAAGCTCCCTCGCCACAGTTATTAACGGTGTGCCTGATGATAGGCGGGGTGCGGGGAGTTGGCAGGGGAGATTTCCGGCGTCTGCGCAGCTGAAACGATGCACTGCGCGGGCGGCATGGCTGAAAAAAATGCGACCAACTGCCGCTCGGTTAGCCGTTTGTCTTCTATATACAGCCGTTGGACTGAATTTCTTGCTATAAACGCACTCCGATGACCGCCATGACGCCTGTGTCAGAGCTGTTTACGGGGCTTGTCGGACAAATTCCCGGTATTTACAGTTGCTGAGGCCTCAAACGGGCCTTAGACTGCCGCCCCTTCGTAAATTGAGTGCCGGGTGGCGTTTGCAATAAACGATGCCTTTTCGTCGACCGGACACGGTTCGCCGGAACGCTCCCTATTTCGCCTTAATGCACGTTTTTTTATAGAGATATCAATGACAAAGGACAAGTTGCTGGCCATGCCGGCAGATGACTACATGAATGCCGAGCAGCACGCTTTCTTCACTGAGCTGTTGCAGAACATGAAAGTCGAAACCCATGAGCGCATTGAGCAAAACCGTATCGCCATCGAAAGCCTGGACACTCCGGCCGACCCGGCGGACGCGGCTTCGGTTGAAGAAGAGCGCACCTGGCTGGTGAACGCGATCGATCGCGACCAGCGCATGCTGCCGCAACTGGAACAAGCCCTTGAGCGCATCAAGGAAGACAGTTTTGGCTGGTGCGACGACAGCGGCGAGGCCATCGGCCTGAAACGCCTGCTGATCAGCCCGACCACCAAATACTGCATCGAAGCTCAAGAGCGTCACGAGCAGATCGACAAGCACCAGCGTCAGGCCTGATTCCATGGCTGCCCCCTGAATCGGGGGCGCCTGCAAAAGATCGCAGCCTTCGGCAGCTCCTACACGAGCTGACGGGACTGCGATCTTTGCTTTTGCTCGTCTGCGATATGTTGCGCACCGTTCCATTGACCTGCTGCAGACTCCACGACTAACGGACCATGGATAATGGCGTTCTAGTGGCGTTTAATGCAGTCACAACAATGAGAACATGCGTGGGGTGTTGATATGACGAGAGATGGATCTCTGGTTGGGGCTTTGCCCGCACCAGTGCTGTTGCCGAAAAACCGCTGGATCGCTCCGACCCTGCAAAGCATCGCCCTGATGCTGTTGCTCGCCGGCATGACGCTGGGTGGAGGGTCGCTGTACATCGGCCTGCCGCTGGCGGTGCTGATTGTCTGGCTGCCGCGCCTGCGCTCGCGGGCCATACCCGATGTTGCGCCTGTCGATGCCGGTAACGCGATTTCCGAACTCACTCGTGACCTTTCCTACACCACCAGTCATAACGCGCTGTCAGCCGCCGGTGTGGCGTTTTCCGTCAAGCAACTGGCGAGCAAACTGGAATCGCAACTCGACGCGGCGGCGCAGATTGTCAGCAACGCCGAAGTGATGATCGCCACCGAACACGCCACCTCGCAGCTCAGCCGTGAAGCGCTGGACGCCGCCAGTGAAGCGCATCACAGCAGCGCGGCGGGGCGCACCGAACTGGTGGATTCGATTGCGCGCATGCATCAACTCAGTCAACGCGCCAACGCCAGCCGTGAACTGATCGAAGCCCTGAGCCTGCGCAGCGATGACATTCAACGGGTGACGCTGGTGATTCAGTCCATCGCCAGCCAGACCAATCTGCTGGCGCTGAATGCGGCGATTGAAGCGGCGCGGGCCGGCGAGCATGGCCGGGGTTTTGCGGTGGTGGCGGATGAGGTGCGCGGTCTGGCGGCGCGCACGGCGTCGGCGACGGGCGAAGTCGGGGAGATGGTCGCCGACATTCAGCAGCGCACGGCGCAAGTGGTGGAGCAGATTCGCGAGCTGTCCAGTGATCTGCAGACCGGCGTCGAGCAGGTCGAGAACACCGGCCAGCATCTGGAAAACATCGCCCGGTTGGCCGCCGGCGTGGAAGGTCAGGTCGGCGAAATCGCCCGGGGTGCGGAAACCAATCGCGAGCAACTCGACAGCCTGTTCAAGGCCATCGAACAGATGCGCAGCGATCTGGCGATCAGCGATCAACAGACCCGGCGCCTGGCCGAGGCCGCCGTGCAGATGGAAGGCCAGGCGGAAACCATCAGCGAGCGCCTGGCCGAAGTCGGTCTGGATGACTATCACCAGCGCGTCTATGACCTGGCGCGTGAGGGCGCGAGTCAGATTGCGGCGCGGTTCGAAGCGGATGTCGAGCAGGGGCGGATCAGCCTTGAGGATTTGTTCGACCGTCAATATCAGCCGATTCCCGGAACGCAACCGCCAAAGTTTCAGACCCGTTTCGACCGCTACACCGATCAGGTGCTGCCGGCGATTCAGGAGCCGCTGCTGCCGCGCCACGAAGGCCTGGTGTTCGCCATCGCCTGCACGCAACAGGGCTATGTGCCGACGCACAACCTGGCATTCAGTCAGCCGTTGACCGGTGACGAGCAGGTCGACGCGGTGGGCAACCGCACCAAGCGCAAGTTCGCTGACCGCACCGGGATTCGCTGCGGTAGTCATCAGCAAGCGGTGCTACTGCAGACGTACACCCGCGATACCGGCGAGCTGATGCATGACCTGTCGGTACCGATCATGGTCAAGGGCCGGCATTGGGGCGGCCTGCGCCTGGGCTATAAACCGGAGAGTCCACGCTGATCGATTGTTACCGCTCGCGCAACGAATCTGTGCACGGGCGTTGCTGTTTCCTCTGCGACGAAGTCATTAACATGGCCGTTAGTTAGGTAGCTAATGAAGTCGAGAGGTCAGTATGTGCAGAGTCGATGTCGCGGTGATGATTGGCAGTGGTGTACCCGCCGGATTGCGCGCGATGGGCCAGAGTGTCTGCTGGGTGGTGCTGCTCAACGGTGAGCGGCGTGGCACTGCGTTCGCCAGTCGCGACGAGGCGGAGGAGTGCAAGGCTGCCTGGCTCGCGCAACTGATGGCCGAGCCTGGCGACAGCTTGCACTGACATTTATTAACGTCCGTCGTGCAGGCGTACGTTCAACTCATCGACCAGCACCGCTTCTTCGCCGTCGGCGCGCAACCATTCTTTCAGAAGTTGCGCCTGTTGCGGCGTCCAGAACTCGGCATCGATCAACTTGGTGTTGGCGTCCAGCGGATGCGCTTCGATGAAATCGTCGATTGCCTCGTTTTCCGAAGGCAGGCCCAGTTGGTCGAACAGGGTTTTCAGATCATAGGCTGGCAGTTCCATCGTTTACTCCTTTTGCGTTGGCCGGAATGGCACTGTCGCTCGCTCTTTATCTGAGGCGGCCGTTGGACAAGAGTTCGATTCGTGATTCAAGCGAGCGGGCAAGAGCGCACGCTTCGTTATGATCTTCGCGGAAACCTCTTACACGACCGGTGGATGATTCTTTGATATGAAAGAACGCGTTGCCCGCCGGAACTACCTGAAATCGAGGTCTGTGATTGCCTGGTCCGTGTTCCGCCAGTTCAGCCAAATCGGTGCCTTGCAGTACGAATGGCGTATCGATACCCGGGTTGGAAGGCTGGGCAAAGTGAGTCAGAGTGCACATATGAAGTCCTTTTCATGAGATAGCCGACGGTTACAGGTCGGTTCGGGTAGTCGGAAGGAGCATCGCTGCTCTAGAATCGCCAGTGTCTGTTGGCGACAGGTGCCTATCTAAAGCAATTTTTTACCGGCGATATGTCGGAAAAGGGCTTTTTTTCGTCAGCTTTTTCCCTAAGGTTTGTAGTCCGTCTTCGTTGCGCTTCAATGAAGATTTTTCCTTCAAAGCCTGGCGAACGTCGAGGCAAGTTTCTCGCCTGACTTTCCAGTAGTCTTGCGAACTTGTGATGTATGGGCGCTCCGCTTGTTTCAGGTGTACTGAAGTCAATCGGTAACAGCATCGGCCTGGCCGTTTTTTTGCCGTGCGCGTTTTGCGCAGGTACTTTTCAGATGTGGGGATGTTTCCTTGGCAGTCAGTAATCTCGATATGCATGCTTTGTTCGTGTTGGGTGATTTGCGTGCAAAGCTGGTCAAGCTGTTTCAATCGCGTTTTGTTTACATCACCGAACAGAACGCCGAAGGTATTTACGTGGCCGAGATCGACACCGAAAGTGCATTGGTGGTCGATGACAAACCGGGGCTAAAGCTCAAGGTCGGCGATCATTTCAGCGCGGCCGTGCTGCCCAGCCGTGAAGGCGGCAAGATGGACATCCGCTTTCGTGAAATCAAACTGACGGTGTACGGCCTGGGCGATTACGCTTTTGTCGATACAGCGGAGGGTCACGCGATCCTGTTCAAGGAAGGCCACAGCGTGGTGACGGTGTTTGCCGCGCATCAGCAATTGCAGGAAGGCCTGACCAAAACCCTGAAAGCGGTCACCGGCAAAGCCGCGAAGTGGCGCAAGGGCGAGTTGGTCACGTTCAAGGCCAGCGAGTGACTGGCGATTTGAGTCGCGCTGACTTCCATTCCCGGCACCTCGACCGAGCACGTGAAGAGGCTTTGCGGTTGTTCAACGCCAAAGCCGTGATGCAAGGCGCGTGGTTGAACTGGGTGGCTGCACAGATCTACACGTTGCGGCCTGCGGAATACGCCAGCATGGTCAGACGCGAGCTGCAAAGCTTGCAGGAAAAGTCTGAAACGTAACCTCGTCGGGATAGGGTCCCGGAAAAAGCAGGAACCTCGGCTACAGTCAGTTGACTGAGTATTCAGAGGCTTGCGGTCTTCTGCCAGGCCATCCTGCTACTGCTGTGAACAGCACGAGGTGCAAAAGCATGAAAGGATTTCGACGGCTACTGGCCGCCAGCATGGTCACGTTTGGTGTGCTGACATCGGCGCAACCGGTGACGGCGGCGCAAACGCCCATCCATTTTGCCGACCTGAACTGGGAAAGCGGCAGCCTGATCACCGATGTTCTGCGGATCATCGTCGAGAAAGGTTATGGCTTGCCGACGGATACGTTGCCGGGCACCACCATCACCCTGGAAACGGCGCTGGCCAACAATGACATTCAGGTCATTGGCGAGGAGTGGGCCGGGCGCAGTCCGGTGTGGGTCAAGGCCGAGGCGGAGGGCAAGGTCGCCAGTCTCGGTGATACGGTCAAGGGGGCTACCGAAGGCTGGTGGGTACCGGAGTACGTGATCAAGGGTGACCCGGCCAAGGGTATCAAGCCGCTGGCGCCAAATCTGCGCAGCGTCAGTGACCTCAAGCAATACAAGGACGTGTTCAAGGACCCGGAAAACCCGAGCAAGGGCCGTTTTCTCAACAGCCCGATCGGCTGGACCTCGGAAGTGGTGAACAAGCAGAAGCTGAGCGCTTATGGCCTGCAGGATGACTACACCAACTTCCGCAGTGGGTCGGGTGCGGCGCTGGATGCCGAGATCAGTTCTTCGATCCGCCGGGGCAAACCGGTGCTGTTCTATTACTGGTCGCCGACACCGTTGCTGGGCAAATTCAAACTGGTGCAGCTGGAAGAACCACCGTTTGATGCCGAAGCGTGGAAGACCCTGACCGATGCCGATAACCCCAATCCGAAACCGACGCGTTCGCTGGCCTCGAAACTGTCGATTGGCGTGTCTACGCCGTTCCAGAAACAGTATCCACAGATCGCGGCATTCTTCAGCAAGGTGGATTTCCCGATCGACCCATTGAACAAGGCGTTGGCCGAGATGAGCGAGAAGCACACTGCGCCGCGCCAGGCGGCAGAAGCGTTCATGAAGGCGCATCCGGAGGTGTGGCAGGCGTGGGTGCCGAAGGATGTGGCGGAGAAGGTCTCCGCCAGTTTGTAATCGCTCTCTGTAGGAGCTGCCGCAGGCTGCGATCTTTTGATCTTGATCTTAAAAAATCAAAGTCAAAAGATCGTCCGATCGCGGCCCGAGCCTGCGGCAGCTCCTACAAGGCATCGGGTTAAGTTCAGAACCTGGTCTGCACCGCCAATTCAAAGGTGCGCGGCGTACCCAGATAGTAAGCCGGCGACACATGCGCAAACTCGGCATACACCTCGTTGGTCAGGTTACGCACCCGGCCGGTAACGGTGGTATGCGAGTCGACCTTGTAGCTGAGGAAGCTGCCGAACAGTGTGTACGACGGCACGGTCATGGTGTTCGCGGTGTCCGCATACACCGACGCCACATACCGCGCATCGACCCCTCCTTGCCATTGCGGCGAAAAATCATAAGTCAGCCACAGATTGCCGACCCGATCCGGGACGTTGGTCGGTGTGTTGCCCTTGCGTGAAACCACCACGCCGGCGGCGTTCTTTTCGGTGAAGTCGTCGTATTGCGCATCGACCCAGGCGAAGTTGCCTTCGGCCAACAGCTTGTCGGTGATCCGCAGGGAGCTGGCGATCTCGATGCCCTTCGAGGTTTGCTGACCGACCGGGATGCTGCTGGTCGGGTCCAGCGGATCAGTTACAGCGAAGTCTTTGCGTTCGATGGTGTACGCGGCAACCGTCGCCGAGCCACGGCCATTGAGGTAGTCGAACTTGCTGCCGATTTCCCACTGTTTACCGGTTGAAACATCGAAGTCCTGCGTGCCGTTCGGTTGTTCGGCGGCGGTGCTGTATTGCACGTAGACGTTGGCCGACGGGATGAACTGGTAGGTCAGGCCGACGCGCCCGGTGACCGGCTCCCAGCTGCGTTTGAGGTGCTTGGGATTGGTGGCCGTCACCGTGCGATGGTTGGTCACGTCGAGGTCGATGTCGTCGTAGCGCAGGCCGGTGAGCAGCGCCAGTTTGTCGGTCAGGGCCAGACGGTTTTCCGCGAATAGCGCTTTGGTCGTGACTTCGTTGGTCTTGTCGCTGATCAGCGCCGGGTTGGTGCCGGGAATATCGTAGAAATGCCCCGGGCGGTAGTTGTTCGGGTCGACCGTGCTTGCGCCTTTGATATTCAGCGGCGAGTTGGTGGTCTGGTTGACCTTGTACTCGAAACCACCGGACCACGTCGTGTCGAGACCGAAAAACCTGTTGTCGTGGCGCAGTTCGAACTGGTCGCCGTTCTGCTCGCCCTGATGCCGCACTTGATACGCGGTGGAGCGGTTCACCGCGCTGTTGTCGGCGTTGTACTGATAGGTTTCGAGGTTGCGGTAGTCGCGCTGGCTGTCGAGGTGATACAGCGTGTTGCGCAGGGTGGTGCTGTCGTTGATCCGGTAGTCGATAATCGAGCGCACCCAGATCGTGCGCTGTTCGTAGCGTCCGTCCTCGACGTTGTAGTTGTTGAAGCGGTTGTGTTTGTCGATCTTCAACTCGCCAGCCTTGGGGTTGAGCACCGGCGTGCCCCAGTACGGGCTGTCTTCGTGTTCGTCCTGATATTCCAGGGCCAGCGTGTGTGACAGGTCCGGCGTAAGGTCGCTGAGCAACGAGAACGCCACGCTCCAGGCATCGCGTTCCTGGCGATCAATGTAGCCGTTGCTGGTGTTGTGGCTGACATCGAGGCGCGCATAGTGCTGCACGTCGGCGCTCGGTTCAGTCAGCGCATGGTTGAGGCCGAACGCGGTTTCGGTGGTGTCGTAGCTGCCGTAGCTGATGCGACCTTCAGCGGCTTGTTCGTCGCGGGTTGCCAGTCTGGTCACGTAGTTCAGCGAGCCGCCGACCGAGCCTGCGCCGTTGATCAGCGACGACGGGCCGCCCACCAGTTCGACCCGATCATAGATCCACGCATCCACCGGTCGGGCGAGGCCGCCGGAGACGTTGATGCCATTGAACATCTGGGTGATCTGGCTACTGGTGAAGCCGCGATAGGAGACGAATCCGCCAAAGCCAGGCGGCGCACTGGCATTGACCCCGGGCAGGGTGTTGGCGGCGTCCTGGAAGTTCTGTGCGCCGTGGCGTTCGATGTCGTTGCGATTGGCGATGGCCACCGAAGCCGGTGTGTCGCGCACGCTGAGGCCGAGGCGCGAAGCCATGCCGCTGGATTGCTCTAGGCTCAGGCCCGGTTCGCTGGTGGATTCGCCGTCGATGGTGATCGGCGCCAGATCCACGGAGGATTGCGCCCAGGCGTTAAGGGACAGGCAGCCGCACAGGCTCGCCAGCAGAGGAATATGTTTCATCGTTTGAATCCTGAATGCTTGTCTAGGAGTCAGCGCACAGGCGAACGCCGCGCGTTGGCGCAGTGGGCTGAAAAATCAAAAAGGCAAAGACACTCAGGCGAGCGGCGGGGCGCGAGGGTTGGCCGAAGGCCAGGTGAAGCGGGCAGGGAGGTCGGCGCTGACGATGGGCGCCAGCGGCGGGCTGTGTTGCTCGGGCAGCACCGCGAGGGTCAGGCTGGAGTTGAATGCCGGGCCCATGCCGCCGCCGACCGAGCACAGCGGACAGCCAAACGCCTTGGACAGGGTCGGCAATGGTTCTTCGCTGGGATTGCTGGTCAGCGGCGCTTGGGTGGCCGGGTCGACCGTACAGAACTGGCCGCCGATGCCGTTGAGCTGCATCCCGACCATTTGCCCGTGACCGATGCTGCAGGCGAACACGTTGAACAGGACGCAGCAATAAAGCATCCAGGCCAGCAGTGAGCGATCGGAACGGGTGAATTTCATGGGGCGGCACTTTACCGTACCGCCGATCGGTCGTGCACTTCAAAAAATGCCGACTAGGATGTTTTGTTCAAATCCCCAGAAAGGATTCTCGACCATGACCTTTGTGTTGGCTCAATGGCTGGTGACGATATTTGCGGCAATCGCCCTGGTACACGTGTACTGGGCGCTGGGTGGGCAATGGGCGGCGGTGGCGGCGGTACCGCAAGTGCCGGTGCAAGGACTGGTGGCGACGGTGCGACCGGCATTCAAACCGTCTGGCTGGATCACGCTGTTGGTGGCGGCAGCTTTATTGGTGATCGCCGCGCTAGTGTGCATGCGGGTCGGCTGGGGCATGCCGCCGGTGCATCACAAGGCGCTGCAATGGGTGATCAGTGCGATTGCGTTACTGATGTTTGCCCG
Source organism: Pseudomonas sp. Y5-11 (assembly GCF_022368695.1). Lineage (NCBI taxonomy): Bacteria > Pseudomonadati > Pseudomonadota > Gammaproteobacteria > Pseudomonadales > Pseudomonadaceae > Pseudomonas > Pseudomonas sp. Y5-11. The sequence continues at coordinate 4,498,374 of NZ_CP058974.1, read as the reverse complement.
GGCGATCGGCGATTCGCATCTGGTGGGTTTTTTCAAGGAAGTGAAGGGGTCGCGATTTGCGCGGCTGGATACCTGGGTGTATTCACCGCTGTGTCTGTTGCTGGGGGCGGGATTGTTGGCGGTGGCTTGGGTCTGACTCGGCTCATGTGTTGGCAGTACCGGCCTCTTCGCGGGCAAGCCCGCTCCCACAGTGATTGTGGGTGTTCACAAGTAATGGACTCCACCCAAAACCCTGTGGGAGCGGGCTTGCCCGCGAAGAGGCCTGCCCAGACACCGCCGAATTAACTACCACTCTCGGACCTGCGGCTGCTGACCTCAGCCGGCACATCATCCCCGGCCATGCGCTTGCGGAACAACGCCGCCCGCGCCAGCAGCAACGTGGTCACCGGCACAGTAATCGCCAGCAGGATCGGAATCAGCCAGGCATGCATCACCGGCCCGGACTTGAGTGCCGAGAAGCAGATGATCGACGCCAGCGCCACGCACCACGCGCCCAACGTCGAGGCCAGCGCCGGTGGATGCATGCGCTGGAAGTACTCCTTCATGCGCAGCAAGCCGGCTGCGCCAAGCAGCGCAAACACCCCGCTGAGCACCAGTAGAATCGCCACCGGAATCTCGACCCACAACGACAATTGCGCAGTCATTCGATCACCTCGCCACGCAGCAGGAATTTCGCCAGGGCAAATGAACCGACGAAGCCGAACAGCGCGATCAGCAGCGCTGCCTCGAAGTAAGTGTCACTGGAATAACGAATGCCCAGCGTCAGCATCATCAGCATGGCGACGATGTACAGATAGTCCAGTGCCAGGACTCGATCCTGCGCCGACGGCCCCTTGAACAGGCGGATCAGGGTCAGGACCATCGCCAGCGAGAACAGGAACAGCGTCAGCAGAATCGCGTTCGACAGCAACGGGCTCATTCGAAAATCTCCATCAACGGCTGCTCGTAGGCAGTCTTGAAGTGGTGGATGAAGTGCGCCTCGTCATCCAGATCCCAGACGTGTAGCAGCAGAATGCTGCGATCCAGTGCCAGCTCCGACCACACGGTGCCCGGCACCACGGTGCAGATCATCGCCAGCGCGGCCAGACCGTTGGCGTCGCGCAGGTCCAGCGGCACTTTGACGAAGCGTGAGCGTGGCGGTCGGCGACCGGCGTTGAGCACGCCCCAGGCGACGATCAGGTTGGAGAGGATCACGTCACGGCCGACCATCACGAACAGACGCAGGATGGTCAGCGGGCGGCGAATGCGCACCTGTTTCGGGCGCAGCTTGCGCATCATCAACGGTGCGGCGAACCCGAGTATCGCGCCGAGCAGCAGGTTGCCCGGGCTGACGGAGAGATTGAGTGTCAGCCACAAAACCCATAACGCCAGTGACAGCAGCGGAGCCGGGAACACGCGCTTCATGGCTGCACCTCCAGCATCGCGGCTTTGGCTTCCGGACTTGGTACGGCGCGGGTGCCGAGCACGGCCATCACGTATTGCTGCGGGTTGTTCAGCGCGTCGGCGGTGGCCTGGGTATAGCGCAGCAGCGGTTCGGCCTTGAAGGTCAGGGCGATGCTCAGCCCCAGCAACAGGAAAACCGGCGCACATTCGAGTTTGCGCAGCAGCGGTGACGGACGCTCTTCAGGGGTCCAGAAACGCTGGACGCCCATGCGCGCGAACGCCATCAGAGAGGCCAGCCCGGAGAGGATCAGCAGCGCCAGCAACGCCCAGGACGCGTTGGAAATCGGCGCTTCATCGCCCAGCCCCAGTGGATTGAGCAGCGCACCGATCAGACTGAGCTTACCGATGAACCCGGACAGCGGCGGCATGCCGATGATCAGCAGGGCGCAGGCAATGAAGCTCAGGCCGAGAAACGCCATGGTCCACGGAATGACCTGGCCGACCACGGCTTTCTGCTCGTCATCGAGGTTGATGCCCTTGGGCGGTTGCAGGGATTCCTGCGGACGCGGCAGCAGTTCGCTTTCATCCTCCAGCGGGATTTCGTTGGCCGAACGCGACCGCTCGATCAACTCCGCCAGCAGGAACAGCGCACTCAGGGCCAGGGTCGAGCTGACCAGATAGAACAGCGCCGCGCCGATCAGGTTCGGCTGGGCGAAACCCACCGCCGACAGCAGAATCCCCGCCGACACCAGAATGCTCAGGCTGGCCATGCGCTCCAGGCGTTGCGCAGCCAGAATCGCCAGCGCGGCGCAGGCGATGGTTGCCATGCCGCCGTAGATCAGCCAGTCGCCACCGAAGAACGCCGATGCCCCGGCCTGGCCGGAGAACAGCAGCGTCCACAGGCGCAGCAGGGTGTAGACGCCGACCTTGGTCATGATCGCGAACATCGCCGCGACCGGTGCGCTGGCCGAGGAGTAGGCCGGCACCAGCCAGAAGTTCAGTGGCCACATGCCGGCCTTGGCCAGGAATGCAACTGCAAGAATCCCCGCTCCGGCGTGCAGCAAGCCCCGGTCGGCTTCCGGCACCAGCGGAATCTTCAGCGCCAGATCGGCCATGTTCAGGGTGCCGGTGACGCCGTAGATCAGCGCCGCGCCAATCAGGAACAGCGACGAGGCCAGCAGGTTGATCGAGATGTAATGCAGGCCCGACGATACCCGCGCCCGACCCGAACCGTGCAGCAACAGGCCATAAGAGGCCGCGAGCAGCACTTCGAAGAACACGAACAGGTTGAACAGGTCGGCGGTGAGGAACGCGCCGTACAGGCCCATCAACTGAATCTGGAACAACGCGTGGAAGCTCGAGCCCGCGCCGTCCCAACGCGCCATGGCGAACAGCAGGGCGCTGACGCCGATGATCCCGGTCAGCACCAGCATCAATGCCGACAGGCGATCGACCACCAGCACGATGCCGAACGGCGCCTGCCAGTTGCCCGGCAGGTACACGCCGATGGAGCCGGGCACGCCGGTGGTTTGCGTCCATTGCAGCAGCATCACCGAAATGAACAGGCCGACGAGGCTGGAGAACAGGTTGATTTTCGCCTTCAGCGGCCGGTGTTTTTCGCCCAGCATCAGCATCACGGCGGCGGTCAGCAGCGGCAGCAGGATCGGTGCGGCGATCAGGTGAGTCATCGCCATCATTCCTTGGGCTCCCGGCCGTCGACGTGGTCAGTGCCGGTCAGGCCCCGCGATGCCAGCAACACCACCAGGAACAGCGCGGTCATGGCAAAGCTGATGACGATTGCAGTCAGCACCAGTGCCTGTGGCAGCGGATCGGTGTAGTGCAGCAGGTCCTGGGTCACGCCGTCCTTGATCACCGGTTCTTTACCGATGAACAGGCTGCCCATGCTGAAGATGAACAGGTTGACCGCGTAGGACAACAGGCACAGGCCCATGACCACCTGGAACGTCCGTGGCCGTAGCACCAGCCACACGCCGGATGCGGCGAGGACGCCGATGGCGATTGCGATGACTTCTTCCATCAGACGGCTCCTTTGCTGGCGACGGACTTGGGCAGCGACGCGGTTTTGTGACCACGCACCGATTGGTGGGCGAGGGCGGTCAAGATCAGCAGCGTCGAGCCCACTACCACGGCGTACACGCCGATGTCAAAGAACAGCGCGCTGGCAATATGGATGTCGCCCAGCAGCGGCAAGGCGAAATGCCAGGTGTGGGTGGTCAGGAACGGATAACCGACCGCCATCGCGCCGAGACCGGTGGCGGTGGCGAACAGCAGCCCGGTGCCCATCCAGCGCAGCGGTCGCAGGCTCATTTGCGCCTCGACCCACTGCGTCCCGGCGACCATGTATTGCAGGATGAACGCCACCGACATCACCAGCCCGGCAACGAAACCGCCGCCCGGCTGGTTGTGGCCGCGCATGAACAGATAGCACGACACCACCAGCGCAATCGGCAGCAACAGGCGCACCAGCACCGCCGGCACCATCATGAAGCCGAGCGCGGTATCGCTGGCGCTGCGCGGGTTGACCAGATCGGTGACCACGTCCGGCGCGAGCAGGCGTTGCTGGGCCGGTAGTTGCAGGCTTTCTTTCGGCGGGCGGAAACGCCGGAGCAGGGCGAACACGGTCAACGCCACGGCCACCAGCACGGTGATTTCACCCAGGGTATCGAAGCCACGGAAGTCCACCAGCATCACGTTGACCACGTTGCTGCCACCGCCCTCGGGCATGGCCCGGCTGAGGTAGAACGAGGAAATGTCGTTGGGCGTCTGCCGCGTCAGCATCGCGTAGGACAGCAGCGCCATGCCGGCGCCGACCGCAATCGACAACAGCAAGTCGCGCAGGCGCCGCACCCGGGCCTTGCGCAGGCTCGACGGCAGTGGCGAGACTTCTTCGATGCGTCGCGGCAACCAGCGCAGGCCGAGCAGGATCAGCACCGTGGTCACCACTTCCACCGCCAATTGCGTCAGGGCCAGATCCGGCGCCGAGAACCAGACGAAGGTCACGCAGGTCATCAGCCCGCAGACGCTGACCATGGTCAGGGCGGCGAGACGGTGATACTTGGCTTGCCATGCGGCGCCGAGGGCGCAGGCAATCGCCAGCAGCCACAGGGTCACGAACACGATGGAGCCCGGAATCTTCGGCCGGTCGCCCCAGCTCAGCTGGCTGTGCAGCATCGGGATCAGGCCGGCGAGCACTGCCGCCAATACCATCAGGAACAGTTGCATCTGCAGGCGGCGGGTGCCGAGTCGACGTTCTACCCGGCGGGCCATGCGCATCATCAGCACCAGACTGCGCTCGAACAGCCGCTTGCCGTTGAAGCGACCTACCAGCGGCGGGTATTTGAAGCGGCCACGCTTGAGCTGATTGCGCAGCAGCAGATAGACCACGATACCGCCGGACATGGCAATCAGGCTCATGATCATCGGCGCATTCAGACCGTGCCAGATGGCCAGGCTGTACTCGGGCAGCGTTCCACCCACTACCGGCAGTGCGGCGGCCGCGAGCAGCGGACCGACCACTTGCGCCGGGAAAATCCCGACGATCAGGCAGGTGAACACCAGCAGCTCGACCGGCGCACGCATCCAGCGCGGCGGTTCGTGCGGGGTGTGCGGCAGGTCGGTGGCCGTCGGGCCGAAGAACACGTCGACGGTAAAGCGCAGCGAATAGGCGACGCTGAAGGTGCCGGCGATGGTTGCGACGATCGGCAGGGCCGCTTCGACCCACGCGGTGGCATTGATGAAAACGGTTTCGGCGAAGAACATTTCTTTCGACAGGAAGCCGTTGAGCAGCGGTACGCCGGCCATCGACGCGCTGGCAACCATCGCCAGGGTCGCGGTGAACGGAATCAGTTTGATCAGGCCGCTGAGCTTGCGAATGTCTCGGGTGCCGCTTTCGTGGTCGATGATCCCGGCGGCCATGAACAGCGAGGCCTTGAAGGTCGCGTGGTTGAGAATGTGGAACACCGCGGCGACCGCCGCCAGCGGGCTGTTGAGGCCCAGCAGCAAGGTGATCAGGCCCAGATGACTGATGGTCGAGTAGGCCAGCAGACCCTTGAGGTCGTTCTGGAACATCGCGCAGTAGGCGCCGAGCAACAGCGTACACGCGCCGGCGCCGCTGACGATGTAGAACCATTCTTCACTGCCGGACAGCGACGGCCACAGGCGTGCGAGCAGAAATACCCCGGCCTTGACCATGGTCGCCGAGTGCAGATAAGCCGAAACCGGAGTGGGCGCCGCCATGGCGTGCGGCAGCCAGAAGTGGAAAGGGAACTGAGCGCTTTTGCTGAGGGCGCCGATAAGGATGAGGGGAAGCAGGATGGGGTAGAGGGCATGTGCGCGAATCTGATCGCCGGCGGCCAGGACCTTGTCCAGGTCATAGCTGCCGACGACATGGCCGAGGATCATGACCCCCGCCAGCAGGCATAGTCCCCCGGCGCCGGTGACCATCAGCGCCATATAGGCGCCACGCCGGGCATCGGAGCGGTGGTGCCAGTAGCCGATCAGCAGGAACGAGAAGAGGCTGGTCAGCTCCCAGAAGAACACGATCTGGATCAGGTTGCCGGAGATCACCAGGCCGAGCATGGCGCCCATGAACGCCAGGAAGAAGGCGAAGAAGCGTGGCACCGGGTCGTCCGGCGACATGTAATAACGCGCATATAAAGAGACGAGGGCGCCGATGCCCAGCACCAGCAGCGAGAACAGCCAGGCGAAACCGTCCATACGCAGGACGAAGTTCAAACCGAGGCTGGGCAGCCACATGAATTCTTCACGGATCACGCCGCCGTGGGCGATTTGCGGGTACAACAGCGCGACCTGCACGGTGCCGATCAGAGCGACCAGACCTGCCAACAGGGATTCGGTATTACGCGCATTGTGTGGCAGCACCGCTGCCAGACAGCTGCCAATGAATGGCAGAAGCAGTAGAACTATCAGGGACATAGGCTTCTAATCTGCGGAAGTTTGTGAAGCATCATACGTGCCAGCTCCCTGATTACCAAACGCCAGGATGTCTCAGAATCCTACAAAGTAGTCTGAAAAAATTGGTTTGGCTTTGTTTCAGGGGCGAAAAGATCGCAGCCTGCGGCAGCTCCTACATTGGAATGCATGTCCCTGTAGGAGCTGCCGCAGGCTGCGATCTTTTGATCTTCGCGCTCAATTGCCGCTGTCATTCTCCAAGGCACCATCAACCTCGACGTCAACCTTACCCTTGGTCTTCAACTCACTGACAATCACCGCCGCGACAATCAACCCTGCACCCACCAAGGCAATCGCCGGCAAGCGCTCCCCGGCGATCCGCCCGACGATCCCGGCCCACACCGGCTCACCGGCATAGATCAATGTTGCCCGGGTCGGCGATACGCTTTTCTGCGCCCAGTTCATCGCCACCTGAATTGCCGCACTCGCCGCGCCGAGTCCCAGTGCGGTCACCAGCAGCGTCCAGGAAAAATCCGGAAGTGCCTCACCGGTCGGCACCACCAGCAGGAATGACAGCACCGAGGTCGCTGCCAGTTGCACCACGGTCACCCGGCGTACATCGACTTGGCCGGCATAGGTGCTGATCAGAATGATCTCGGCGGCAATCGCGATGGCGCTGATCAGCGTGGCGATTTCGCCGGGGCTGAAATTCAGCGCAGCCCCGGACGGCCCGGACAACAGCATCAACCCGGTAAACGCCAGCATGATGCCAATGCTCGGCATCAGCCCCGGCCGACGGCCCAGCACCAGCCATTGCAGCAATGGCACGAAGGGCACGTACAACGCGGTGATGAATGCCGACTGGCTGCTCGGGATCGTTTGCAGGCCAACGGTCTGCAGGCCGTAACCGAGCATGATCGCCACGCCGATGAAGGTCCCGGCCTTGAGTTCGAACAGGGTCAGGTTGCGCAAGTGGCGCCAGGAAAACAGCGCGACAATGGCGGCCGCAGCGGCAAAGCGCAAGCCGACGAAGAACATCGGGCCGCTGACGGTCATGGCGTGTTGCACCAGCAGGAACGTACCGCCCCAGACCATGGTGATCAGCACCAGCACGCACTCGGCCTTGCTGAAGCGGGAGAAGCGAAGGGGTGTGGGGGAGCTGTTCACTGACGTCATGACCTTGCGCACTATAAAAGGCAGGACGCACAATGCGCCCAACGTTGCGCAGTATACTGCCCAACCCCACCGAGTGAGCAATATAGTGCACAAAGATTCCAGCCAACGGGCGTCCGTCCTGCAACACGTCAGCCACAATGTTCGGCGCCTGCGCCACGCTGCTGACATGAGCCAGACCGCGCTGGCCGAAAAGTCCGGCGTCAGTCGGCGCATGCTGGTGGCGATCGAGGCCGGGGAAAAGAATGTCAGCCTGACCACCCTCGACCGCGTCGCCGAAGCGCTCGATGTAGCCTTCAGCGACCTGATCCAGGCCCCAGACGCACGCGATACCAGTCGCATCAACGAAGTGGCGTGGGCCGGGGTGATTCCCGGGAGCAAAGCGGTGCTGCTGTCCAAGGCCACCGCCACCCGTGAAGTCGAACAATGGGAATGGTGTCTGCAACCGGGCGAGGTCTACCCGTCGCAACCCGACGCCGATGGCTGGAGTGAGCAGATCTATGTGTTCGAAGGTTGCCTGACGTTAACGGTGGGTGAAGTGACCAATACCATTGCGACTGGCGAGTTTTTCATGTTTGCCAGCAACCAGCCGCACGGCTATCGCAATGACGGGCCGGTGGCGGTGCGCTTTGTGCGCAATGTGGTGATTTGAATGAGTCAGCGTGCAGACATCCTGATCATCGGCGGTGGCCTCAGCGGCACGATGCTGGCCGTGCAATTGCTGCGACTGCCCGGCCAGCGGCGGATCCTGATCATCGAACCGCGCGCCGAACTCGGCCGTGGCGAAGCCTACAGCGCCGTCGAATTGGGCCACACGCTCAACGGCAATGCGGCGCGCATGAGTGTCGACCCGGACAACCTTGATGACTTGACCCAATGGCTGACTGCGCACATTGCCGCCGGCGGCTGGCCGGAGTCCGCCGAGCAGAACGTGCCGGTCAGTGAACTGTTCCCGCCGCGCGGGCTGTTTGGCGTGTATGTGCAGCAGCGCCTGGCCGAGGCGCGAGTCGCTGGTGCGCGGCACGGTTCGACCGCCGAGCACGTTCGCGCCGAAGTCGTCGATCTGCAAACCGATGCTGATTCGGTGCAACTGACCCTGAACGATGGGCAGCACCTGAACGGCGCCTTTGCTGTGCTCGCCACGGGCATGTTCCCCGCCGCGCGCACGCCGCAGAAGGATTCCAGCGGCCTGAATGCCGCTGCGCTTGATCCATGGGACGTCGCGGCCATGCGCCAGCTCGATCCGCAGTCAACCGTGCTGATCATCGGCTCCGGGCTGACCATGGTCGATGCGGTCGTCTCTCTGGAGCAGGCCGGGCATCGCGGGCCGATCGACGTGTTTTCCCGCCATGGACTGTTGCCCCATGTACGTCGGCAACCGCCGGCGTGGGTGGATTTTCTTGCGCAAGATCCGGGCATTCGCACGCCGCGACAGTTGCTGCACGAACTGCGCAGGCATTGCCTTGACGCCATTGCCCAAGGCATCGACTGGCAGGCGCCGCTGGACACCGTGCGAGCGCACATCGGCCGGCTGTGGAGTCAGGCGACTGACGTGCAGCGAAGACAATTCGTACGCCATGTGCGGCCATGGTGGGAGAGTCATCATCATCGTTCGCCACCGCTGAGTGCGGCGTTGGTTGAACGCTTGCACAACGAGGGACGGTTGCGGATTCAGGCAGCGTCGTTCAAGGGGCTTGAGCCGAGTACGCAGCAGGGTGTCAGCATTCGCATTCGGCCACGCGGTGAGTCTGAGACTCGCGTGGTACACGGCGCAGCGCTGATCAATTCCAGTGGCATCGAGTATGACTGGCGGCGCGTGGCGCGACCGTTGCCGCAGCAGTTGCTGGCGCGTGGGCTGGTGCGTCCGGGGCCGTTGGCGTTGGGGATTACGGCAGCGGTGGACGGCGCGGTGCTGAACGCCGAGGGGCAAGTCGCCAGCCGTTTGTTCGCCATGGGCCCACCGCTACGCGGAATGTGGTGGGAAAGCACGGCAGTGACGGATATGGCGTTGCAGGCCAGGGCATTGGCGGCGCGATTGGCGGGATAAGGTGACGCTTGTCTTTCGCGAGCAAGCTCGCTCCCATGGGGGACTCTGCCTGGAAAGACCTGTGCGCCACACAACAGATCCTGTGGGAGCGAGCTTGCTCGCGAAGAGGCCGTGCCAGTCAACATCCATGTTGCCTGACACACCGCTTTCGCGGGCAAGCCCGCTCACACATTGGGTGGCCGGAAGAGTTACGCCACCACGCGATAGCACGGCACATACGCCGCGCCGCCCGGCAGTTTCATCCGGTGCTGGGCGACGAAGGCTTTGAGCAGCGCATCGAGCGGTTGCATGATCGCTGCGTCGCCACGGATCTGGTACGGCCCGTGTTCCTCGATCAAGCGGATGCCCTTGTCCTTGACGTTGCCGGCAACGATCCCGGAGAACGCGCGGCGCAGGTTGGCGGCCAGTTCGTGGGGCGGCTGGTCGCGGTGCAGCTTGAGGTTGGCCATGTTCTCGTGGGTCGGATCGAATGGACGCTGGAAGCTTTCGTCGATCTTCAGCAGCCAGTTGAAGTGGAACGCGTCGTTGCGCTCGCGGCGGAACTGTTTCACCGCTTTGAGGCCGGCCGTCATCTGCCGGGCGACTTCGGCCGGGTCGTCGATGATGATCTCGTAGTGCTGTTTGGCCGCATCGCCCAGGGTGGCGGTGACGAAGGCATCGAGTTGTTCCAGGTACGGCGCGGCATGTTTCGGCCCGGTCAGGATTACCGGGAACGGCAGGCCCTGATTGTCCGGATGCATCAGGATACCCAGCAGGTACAGGAACTCTTCGGCGGTGCCGGCGCCGCCCGGGAAAATGATGATGCCGTGGCCGACACGCACGAACGCTTCCAGACGTTTTTCGATGTCCGGCAGGATCACCAGCTCATTGACGATCGGGTTCGGCGCTTCAGCGGCGATGATCCCCGGCTCGGTCAGGCCAAGGTAGCGCCCACCGTGGATGCGCTGCTTGGCGTGGGCGATGGTCGCGCCCTTCATCGGGCCTTTCATTACACCGGGGCCGCAACCGGTGCAGATGTCGAGGCTGCGCAGGCCCAGTTCGTGGCCGACTTTCTTGGTGTATTTGTATTCTTCGGTGTTGATCGAGTGACCGCCCCAGCACACGACGATTTTCGGCTCGACACCCGGGCGCAAGGTGCGCGCGTTGCGCAGCAGGTGGAACACGTAGTCGCTGATGCCTTGCGAGGTGCTGAGGTCGATGCGTTGGCTGTCGAGTTCGTTTTCGGTGTAGACGATGTCGCGCAGGGCGCTGAACAGCATCTCGCGGGTGCTGGCAATCATTTCGCCGTCGACGAACGCGTCGGCCGGGGCGTTCAGCAGTTCGAGGCGCACGCCGCGATCTTGCTGGTGAATGCGGATTTCGAAGTCCTTGTAGGCTTCCAGAATGGTTTTTGCGTTGTCGACATGCGCGCCGGTGTTGAGGATGGCCAGGGCGCACTGGCGGAAGAGGGTGTAGGTGCTGCCGGATCCGGCTTCGCTCAGTTGCTGCACTTCACGTTGAGAAAGGGTTTCCAGGCTGCCTTTCGGGCTGACCGAGGCGTTGATTACGTGTCGTTGGGTCATGCAATGATCCTTAAAACGATGTCATTCCAATGGCAGGCAAATGGCATCCGAATAGTGTGTATCCATGAATGAAGATGGCACGATCTGCGCTGTACCGCCATGTCCCCGTTGGACGCTGAAAAGATGAAAAGGGCCCCCAGCATAGCTAAATCGTGCGCAGAGGCGATAATGCGCAACGAGTTTTTTCCGTTGTCCTTTTTATCGTTCAAGGAAGTCATGCCTGATGTTCGAGATCCAGCCGATGGACCCAGCAACGTTTCGCCAGCAGACCCGTCGCAGCACGCTGATCATTGCCGTGCTGTTCCTGGTGTTGGCGATGGCGCTTTCGACGGCGGCGGTGGCGCTGTTCGGTGAACCCGGCGGCGATAATCTGCGTTTCAATGTCGGGGGAGTGTTCGTCGCGTTTCTGCTGACGGCGGCGCTGATGCGCGGGCAGTTCTGGCAGCAGCCGTGGATGGCCCCGGCGGTCTATAGCTGGCGGCTCAAGCGCAGCCTGATGAGTGTGACCAACGTGATGCATCAGGTGACAGCGGCCGTTGAACAAAACGACCCGACGGCGATGAAGGTGCTGCGTTTCTATCATCTGGGGTTGACCCAGATGCACGAACTGGACGGTAACTCCAGCGATCACGCGCAGTTGCAGCGGGAGGTCGCAGCGCACCAGGAGCGGATGCAGGCGCTGGGTCTGGAGGTCGACCAGAAGCGCCTGGATCCGGCCTGGCTGCAAGCCTTGAAACCCGCCGCGCGTTAAAACGGGATGCGGCTGGCGCGGCGTAATTTCCACGCACGGGCCAGACGCCCGTAGACCAGCAGGTTGATCACCAGCACCACGCTGCCCAGTGCCAACTGGATCTGTGGCGTCAGACCTGCGGGGTAGATGATCGGCCACACGTAGTGCTCGATGAAGCCGCCGGCGTATTCGGTCTGGCCGGCGGCGTGGCGCATCAGGTTTTCCCGGTAGGTCAGCGGACAGGTCAGGTGCAACACCTCGACTGCCACGCCCCACGCCGCCGCCGGCAGATGCAGCCACATCAGGCGTGGCCATTTGAGCACCAGCAGCCCGCCGAACAGCACGAACAGAATGAATGACAGATGGAACAGCACCAGCCCGTCGGCTGCGATTCGGTACAGCATGTCGTCTCCCTGACACGGTTGTGAAGGCCTCCATGGTACGCCGACAGCGGCGCCCGGGCGTGGCGATTCAGCGCAAGTGCGCAAGATTGTTCAAGCCACGAAGGGGCATTTGCTGGCAGAGTCTGCGACCGTTTCCTCGGTTGAAGAGCGTTATGTCTGACTCACTTATGCCGCGCCGTGCGTTTCTTCGCGGCGCTGCGGCGATCATGCCGTTATCGTTGGCGACGGCGCCGTGGGGGCTGCTCGCCGGCTCCATGGCGATCGAAGCCAATCTCACACCGCTGCAGGGGCAGGGCCTGTCGAGCATTGTGTTCGCGGGCGCCGCGCAACTGGTGGCGATCGGCATGCTCAAGGGCGGTGCCGGGATTTTCTCGATTCTGCTGACCACACTGCTGCTGACCTCGCAGCACCTATTGTACGGAATGAGCATGCGCTCGGTGATCTCGCCGCTGCCCGGGCGCTGGCGCATCGGTCTGGGCTTTTTGCTCACCGATGAACTGTTTGCCCTGACCAGCCAGCATGACCGCCAGCAGTTCAATCGCTGGTATGCCTTGGGCGTCGGTCTGACGTTCTACATCGCGTGGAACCTGTTCACACTGGCCGGCATCGTCCTGGGCAGCAGTATTCCGGGGCTTGAGCATCTGGGCCTGGACTTCTCGATTGCCGCCACTTTCATCGCATTGATCACCCCGGTGGTGCGTAACGTGCCGACCGTGGTTTGCGTGGCGGTGTCGCTGTTCTGCTCGGTGCTGTTCAGCTATTGGCAATGGGGCTCGGCACTGGTGCTGTCGGGGCTGGCCGGGATGACCGCAGGATTTGTCTGCAACAAGTTGTATCGGGGGCGCACATGATGGTCTGGGCAGTGATTGTCGGCATGGGGATTCTGGTGTTCCTCAACCGCTACGTGTTTCTCGAACCGCGCCTGCCATTGCGTTTGAGCAGCAACGCGCGGCAGTTTCTCGGGTTTGCCGTACCGGGAATGTTGACGGCGATCTGCGGACCAATCGTGTTCATGCCGGACAAACAATTGAATGTGCAGTGGGATAATCCGTATTTGCTGAGTTCGCTGGTTGCGATCGGCTTGGTGCTGTACACCCGCAATACGTTGCTCAGCATGCTTTTAAGCATGGCGTTTTTCTTTTTGTTGCGCTGGTGGTTGTAAGTTGACGGGGAAAAACTGTTCTACGCTTATTGGATGATTATTGTCGACGAGGCGAAGTTCACATGACGACCGAGCAGAAGCGTCCGGATGAAAACCAGGCAGTAGACGACGAAGTGGACGAACCGAGCGAAGAGGAAATCGAGCGCGAGAAACGCAAGGAACAGACGTGGAAGCACGACGATGACAAGGAACTCACCGGGCCCGACGTGAAATTCTGACAGCCCCATGCAAAAAGCCCCGCAGCAGCGGGGCTTTCTGTTGTTTCACAGGTCTTCCAGGTGCGGGAAGTCCGGATGTGAAGCCCGATAGCCCAGCGTCTTGTCGATCCACGCATTGAGCTCATTGACCATCACCGGTGGGTGGCCGGGATAGCCTTCGAGCGTGGTGCGCAGAATACGTTCGATGTCCGGCACTGAACGCAGGTTTCGGGTCTTGATGTAGTGGCCGATAAAACAGTCGAGTTGAAAGCGTTCTGTCATGGACAGATAAATACACTCCAGGCCGTTGGCCTGTTTGATTGCAAAATCGTCGCGCAACTTAGTTCTCTGCAAGGCTTGGTAAAAGTTGTAGGGGATTCCTGGTTTGTTGACTCTTTGGTCAACTGGTATGCCAATTGGAAATGCGGCGCGCATGCTATCCGTAGTGCATCTAAATGTATGTATGACGGTTGAAATGTCAGACAAGCGGTTAAATCGCTCAAACGACTGTTTTTTTTGAGGCTGTTTCAGCGATGAAACACCAGCTGTAAAGATCGAGTGTCACCTGTAATCACCTGTAGGAGCTGCCACAGGGTAAACGCGTGAGATCACGGATCTTTAAGCCACTTCTTCAATCAGCCCGGCGCCCTGATTGCGCGAATTGCCGACCGCTTTGCCGACTTTGTGCCAGGCAAAGGCCTCGCTGGCTTCACCTTCGAACAGCAGCATCTGTTCGGCACGTTCCGCCGGTGTTGCCGGGTCGAGCCACTCGGCAGCCAGCTCCGCGCGGAACACCACTGGTCGGCGATCATGGATATCGAGCAGGCCGCCGACACTGTCGGCGGTGATGATCACGAAACCATCGTCGTCCCGGGCGTCGTTGCCGGGTGTCGGAAACTGGCCGATGGCCGCACAGAACACCGGCCCGTGATCGGCACGCCGGATCAGCCACGGCTGTCGGGTATTATCCGGGCCGTCGACCCATTCGAACCAGTTGTCGACCGGCACGATCAACCGATGACGCCAGATCGCCCGGAAGAAGGGGCCATGGGCGACTTTTTCTACGCGGGCGTTGATCGGCGCCGCGCGGTCCCTGGCCCAGTGCGGACGCCAGCCCCAGCGCAGGTTGTCGGCATACAGGCGTTGATCATATTGATGAAGAATGGCAAGAGACGTGGTCGGCGCCGCGTTGTAGTGTTCCAGCGCGGCGTCGCCGACGTGATTGATCAGCGCATCGGGAATGCTCAGCACCGCGACAAAGTCGTGAATGCCACGGTACTGCGAGAGTCTTCCGCACATGCGCTGAATCTCCGGTTGCACGCTTTCAGCTTAGTTGGCTCTGGCCAATCAATCCTGCGCCGCCTGACCGGTGAACGTGTCGCGCCAGACCAGCCAGCGACGCTCCAGCAGCGCGAGCACACCATCGCTGAGTTTGCCAAGCACGGCGAGCACGATGATCGCTGCCAGCACGATGTCCGGTCGCGAGGTCTCGCGGCCGTCGCTGAGCAGATAACCGAGGCCTTTGGTCGCGGCGATCAGCTCGGCGGCCACCAGAAACATCCACGCCAGACTCATGCCGCTGCGCAGCCCGGTGAACAGGCCGGGCAGGGCGGCCGGCAACAGAATCCGCCGTACCAGTTGCAGGCGGCTGAAGCCATAGATGCGCCCGACCTCGACCAGTTTGCGATCGATGTTGCGAATCGCCGCGACCACGTTGACGTACACCGGAAAGAACGCGCCGATGGCGATCAACACGATTTTCGAGGTTTCAGCGATGCCCAGCCACAGCAGCAACAGCGGCACCCAGGCCAGACTCGGAATCGAACGCAGCGCGGCGAACGTCGGTTCCAGATACGCCTCGGCCTCACGACTGAGGCCGACCCAGGCGGCGAACACCAGTGCCAGGCTGGCGCCAATTGCAAACCCGAGCAACACGCGGATCAGGCTGGCGCCGATGTGTCTCCACAGCGCGCCTTCGGCTAGGTCGGTGAGGGTCAGGGCGATCTCGCTGGGGGCCGGCATTTGGTAGGACGGCAGCCAGCCGAGACGCACGATGAACTCCAGGACGACTACGATCAGCAGCGGCAGGGCCAGACCTTTCAGGCGCCGTCGCCATGTCGGGTTGAGGGATGACGCTCGCGGCCTCGACAAGCGCCGAGGAGGAGCGGGCAGTTCGTTACTGCGAGTGGTCATACGTGGGCTCCGCTCACAGCGAATCCGCAGCGGACGCGGATGGGCTGTGAGTCTGGTCGGTTACTGGCGGGCGACGGCTTGCTGCACACCACTGTCGAGCAACTGATCGATGACTTGATCGACATTCACCCCGCGCCGCACCAGTTCCTCGGACACCAGAATCGGTGCCGCCGCCTTGGACGCCTGCACGTCGTTGGCGGTCAGTTGCGGGCTGCTCAAGTCGGTGCGCGACAACTGCAGTTTGGCCACGTCCAGCGGCAGGCCGGATTCCTTGGCGAGCAGGGCGGCGAACTCGTCGGGATTTTGCAGCGCCCATTGTCGCGCCTGCTCGTAGGCTTTGATCACCGTGTCGATGGTATGCGGATGCTCCTTGGCGTACTGCTCGGTGACGCTGACCACGCCATAACTGTTGAACGCCGGGTTGCGGTACAGCAGACGCGAACCGGCCTGCACCTGACTGGCGGCCATGTGCGGATCGAGTCCGGCCCAGGCGTCCACATCGCCTTTTTCCAGCGCGGTGCGACCATCCGGATGTTGCAGGTGCACCAGTTCCACGTCGTCTTTTTTCAGCCCGGCCTGTTGCAGGCTGCGCAGGGTGAACAGGTAAGGATCGGTGCCCTTGGTGGCGGCGATTTTCTTGCCTTTGAGGTCGGCGACGCTCTGGTACGGCGAATCCTTGCGCACCACCAGCGCAGTCCATTCGGCGCGGCTGTAGACGTACACCGATTTGATCGGGCTGCCGTTGGCGCGGCTCAGCACTGCAGCAAGGCTGGCGCTGGAGGCGAAATCGACGCCGCCGCTATTCAGATACTCCAGCGAACGGTTACTGCCCTGGCTGAGCACCCAACTGACTTTGGTCTGCGGCAGGGCTTTTTCGAGGAAGCCGAAATGTTTGAGCACCAGGCTGACCGGTGAGTAGTAGGCGTAGTCCAGATGAACTTCGGCGGGCGCCGTTTCGGTGGCGTGAGCCAGCGGCTGCAGGCTTAGCGCCATGGCGCTGGCAACCAGCAGCGTTTTGAGGCGGAAAAACGGGAAGAAGGATGTCATGGCGGCGCTCCGGCAAAGGCACTGTTTTTATGTCCAAAAATATATTTTTAGTGGCTGCTTCCTGCATGAATGGAATATTGCAGGCTCTGTGCCATGTGCGTATCAGCCCATGTTTACGGGGTTTTCGCCGGGTTTGACGGCTTTCAACTGTTGCTGGGACAACACGCTGGTATCGCACTGTTGCGCAGCGAACAGTGAGCATTCGGTGTGCTGAGCTTATGCATTAATCGAATTTAAGAAGCGCCGATCAAGAGCGTTATCGTCTATGCAAAATCCCATTGCAGGACCCGCCATGAAGCTCTCCAAATTCTTGCGTATCACACTGATTGCTGGACTGTTCAGCGCACCGCTTTCCTACGCCGCCGAGTCGTTGGTCCTGCACGTCGGTGATCAGAACTACTACAACATCCGCGCCTCCATCGAGGCCTCCGGCGTGTTGAAAGACGCGCCGTACAGCGTCGACTGGAAACATTTCCAGGCCGCTGCACCACTGGCCGAGGCGTTGCAGACCGGCTCGCTGGATCTGGGCTTTCTCGGTGATTCGGGTTTTCTGTTTCTCGCTGCCAAACAGGCGCCGGTGAAGCTGATCGGGGTATCGCGGCAGAACCCGGACACCATCGCCTTGCTGGTGCCGAAAGATTCGCCGGTAAAAACCATTGCTGATCTGAAGGGTAAAAAAGTCGCCTACTGGCCCGGCGCCTGGAGCCAGCAGCTGACCTTGCGCGCTCTGGAGCAGGGCGGTCTGCCGGAAAATTACGTCGACTTCGTCAAGCTGATGCCGATTGATGCGGCGGCGGCATTGCCACAGGGCAGCATCGACGCGTTCCCGGTGTGGGAACCGTACATCTCCCAGCAAATCGTGTTCTCCGGTGCGCGGCCGATTCTCACCGCGAAAAACCTGATGCCGGGCCTCAGCGCGATTGCCGTGTCGGCGCCGTCGATCGATAGCAAACGTGCCGCGATTGCCGATTTTCTCGGGCGTTTGAAACGGGCGCGGGCCTGGGTCGACAGCCACACCGATGAATATGCGGATCTGTGGGCGAAGAAGGCCAATCTCGATCAGCAGGTGTCGCGGCACTGGTTGCGCCAGGCGCACATGAGCGTCGGGCCGGTGGATCGACAGGCCGCCGCCGACCTGCAAAGCACCGCCGACTTCCTGTTCAAGGTCAAGGCCTTGCCGGCACCGCTGGCCACTGCCGGGATCATCGACACCTCGTTTGAACAGGCATTGGCGGACTGAGCGAGCGCTGGAACCAAAGCCTGTGTACCCTATCCAACGCTGGCTCGAATAGCCGGGCACAGGGATGGATCAGGGCGAGGGAGTTTTGCCGGACGACAACAGGACCGCAACGGTCAGGCGCAAGGCAAAACATGAAATACGCGTTCAATCTTCTCTGTGCAGCGGCCATCGCGTTCGGGCTGGCCGGCTGCATTGCCGCGCCGATCGAGATGACCGCGCAGACCGAAACCCGGCTCAAGGCCCAGGCGCCGGTACGGTTTCTGCTGACGTTCGATGACGGCCCCAGCGCTTCAAGCTTGTGGAACCCGTCGGCGACGGTGCTCGACAGCCTCAAGGACAACCCGGTGCAACCGGAAATCAAAGCGGTGTTCTTCGTCCAGACCCGCGCGCCCCGCGCCGGCAACAGTGAGATTGGTCGCGGCATTATGCGACGCGAATACGCCGAAGGGCACATCCTCGGATTCCACACCGCCACCCATTGGCACACCAACCATCGCTCGCTTGATCCGCAAGAGCTGGAGCAGTCGCTGAGCAACGGCACCGCGGATATCGCCGCGATCACCGGCGCTGCGCCGATCTTGCTGCGTCCGCCCTTCTGGAATTACGACAAGCGCACCTTCGCTGCCTATCAGCAACACGGACTGCATGTGTTGCTGACCGATTTGAGCGCCAACGACGGCAAGATCTGGGGCTTCAACGCCAGCCCCCGACGTCGGGCGAATATGCTGCGCCAGCTATCGGAGGTCCGCGAGCGCATTGCCCGCGGCGAATTACCAACCGTGGACGGCGTCATTCCGGTGGTGGTGACCTTTCATGATCTCAACCGTTACACCGCGCGACATACTCGCGAATACCTGCAGATCCTCCTCGACAGCGCCGCTGCCACGGGCGTAAGGCTGGCGGACAAAGCGTTCTACGATGATCACGCGGCGCTGCAGAAAGCGGCGCTGGCGCGAACGGTTCAGCAAAGTTCGCAGCCGGTGCAGTTGCCGGGCATCTGGAACTGGATCTGGGACCACGACGCGCACTGAGGCGGGGTCAAATATGTGAGCGGGTTGGCAATTGCCGGGGCGGCAGGTTGCTGGCGGCTCATCTATGCTCATCGGGTCGACCGACTCAACGCCTGTGAGGCGTGTACCCATGTTAGCCATTGCCGACATCTGCCGGATTGTCGAGTCCGGCTTTCCGTCGCTTGAATGCGAATGCACACAAGTAGAGCAGGGACTGCTGCGGATCAAGGTTTATGAGCCTGACTCCGGGCGAGTCGAGTTGTTGCTCAATGGGGTTTCGCCGGAACATCTGGTGACAATCCGCGATCTTTCCAACTTCATCGGCGAATTGCGCACGGAAATCAGCGCCGGGCGCCGGGCGTTTGCCGGTTGAAACCTCACAAGCGCCGTTGAAATGCCTGCACGATGCGCAAGGTCGCTTCGCTGGTGGGCAGGTTCTGCACGGCGTCCAGCGGATGCCAGATGCATTCGACGATTTCGTTTTGCGGGCGCAACTGTTCAAGGTCGAGCACCGAAGCCTCGTAGACATGATGCTGGGTGCTGCCGCTGTGCAGTTCCATCAGATACAACATGTGTTCGGCATCCAGTGCCGTTTCTTCCAGCAGCTCGCGCGTCGCCGCCCCGGCTCTGGTTTCCCCAGGCTCGACTTTGCCGCCGGGCAATGTCCAGCGACAGCGGGGTTTGCGGACCAGGAGAACGTGGCGATCCTGCTCGCAAATGACGGTTGCGCGTACTTTCATCTGTTACCTGTTTGTTGCGTGTCACATAAATGAAATAAAACTGCAATATTCGAGCCGGGCCGGGATTCAAAGGTTCCGTCAAGGTTTTGAGCGTGTGGCGAGGCGGAAAGTGCCAGAGCCTTGGCACATGACTGTCGCGATACCCGGTCGGCACATCCGTGGCAACAGGGTGTAAGGTAAAAACGCAGAGCTGAAACCACCGTCAGCAAAAAGGAGGTACCCATGAGCATTCCTGTTCTGAACAAAATGCACATGAACGGCTACGACGTACTCAGCGTGAACAACGGTCCATGGCGGGTTTGTACCCAAGGCGACCGGCTGGCATCGTTTGGTAGCAGAGAGGAAGCGCTGGCCTATGCCGCTGCGTTGCCGGGTTACAGACAACGCTCGGCGCGAGCGCGAAGTCACACTGCAAATTGAAGCAGATGTAACGAAAGAGCCCCGGTGATGACCGGGGCTTTTGTCGAGGGCAGGGGGATCAGTGGACCTTGATCCGGCTGATGGAGCGCGTTTTCACTTCCTTGGCATAGGACTGCAAGCGTTCTTCATCACTTTGCAGCACCTCGCAAGACCTCAGCACCGCTTGGGCATCCGCTTCGTTGCCGCTCTTGCGCAGCTGTTCGGCGATACGCTTGAGGTCGACTGCCGACCATCTCAGATCCGATGCAACGGCTTGCAGGTCGCGTTGAAGTTCGTGTTCGTATTCATTGAGCCGCATGATCACCTCCGGAACATTCTCGGTAAAACAGAGTAGCCGCATTTTTCAGCGATGATGCGCAGCTCGTCTGCCATCGGGCTGGATGCATGTAAATATTTGTCCAATCCCCCTTGTGGGCGAGGCGTCGCGCTGGATGTACATCCGGTTACACGTTACATTCGCTTTTTTTTCAAAACAGGGAAACACCATGCGGATATGGATCGGGAGTCTGGCGTTGGCATTGCTGGCGGGTTGCTCATTGCCAGCATCGCTGGTTCCGGGCGAGCCGAATCTCAGCAAGACCACCACCAAGGCGCCTAAAGACTATGCCGCGTGCTTGTTGCCGTTGTGGCAGCAGGACATTCCGAAAACCACACAGACCGCGATTTCCAATGGTTACCGGATCACGGCACCGAGCATCGTCACCGCCGACGAGATTCTTGACATCATCAAGTACAAGGACGGCAGCCGGGTTTCCCTGTATCAGGGACCGCCCTGGGCCAAGTCCGGGTCATTGCGCAAATCGGTGCGTGACTGCCTGTAAAACACGGCCTCAGCTGCAAAAAACGCCGCCAGAAAAGCAGAAACCGGAGCAACGGTTTCTGCTTTTTTGCTTTGTGAATTTGCGAAACGCGTTGTGACAGATCGGCACGAGGCATTTGCCAGTGTGCGCTAGGCTTTTGAGTGCCGCCCGGTAACCAGTGGGCATGCCTTTCAAGGAGCCACGGATCATGGATGATCTGGTCAAAGAAGTTATTCCGTTGTTGCAGTATCTGATTCCCGGATTTGTCTCGACCTGGATTTTCTACACGCTCACTTCATTCAAACGGCCTGATACGTTTGGGCAGATTGTGCAGGCGTTGATTTTTACGTTTGTGATTCATGGGGTGGTGTTGGGGATCGGCGCTATTGGGCTATGGATAGGCTCGAAAGGCTTTTCTGTAGGGAAATGGGATGGCAAAGCCCAAGCTTTGTGGGCGTTTATGGTTTCAATGGGGCTCGGCTTGTTGTCGTGTGCTTTGGCTTCGAATGACAAATTGCACAAATGGTTACGAAGTAAAAATGTAACGAATAAAAACTCTTATCCGAGCGAGTGGTACAGCACCTTTGCGCGTCACAATAGGCTGGTAACGCTGCATTTGACCGATGAAAGGCGATTGTTCGGCTGGCCCGTCGAGTGGCCTTCCGGCCCATTGGAGGGGCAGTTCATCATGCTGAATCCAGGCTGGCTGGGTGAGGATGGCGTGGCGTTGCCTTTTGGCGCCGAATTATTAGTGATAGATTCCTCGAAAGTTCAGTGGGTCGAATTCAGTGCTGTCGAAGAGGTTTCATCATGAGCGCAAAAGAGCCTACTCCCATGCCGCCTGGCGTCAGGCGCCTCTTTTATGGCCCGGACGGCAAGCTGCTGGCCAAGCCCCTCGTCAAAGGGCCGAGTGCGCCGCCACCGCTAAAACGCCAGTACCGGGATTGACCAAGCGCCGCTCATTGAGCGGCGTTTCGTTATGTTTGGTATTAATTTCCGGTCAGAGCGTATCCACCAACCAGTCCCTGAACGCTTTCAGTGACGGTAACGCCTCATTGCGCGGCGGATACACCAGGTAATAGCTGCGCCGGCTGGTGATCGGCTCCCCCAATTGCAGCAGCTCGCCGTTGAGCAATTCATCCTCCACCAGAATCCGTGGCACCAGCCCCACGCCGATATTCGCCCGTACCGCCTGAATCAAGTGCGAGGTCATTTCAAAGCTCGGGCCGATGCGCATGCTGCGGTGTGGCAAACCATGATGGGTGAACCATTCCGCCCACGCCTGGGCATTGCTGCTGACATTGAGCAGCAACTGCCCGGCGATGTGTTGTTCGGCGTCGTCGCGTTCGGCCGGCGACAACTGCGCGCTGGCGATCACCACCAGTTCCTCAGTGTGCAGTGCCAGGGCGCTGAGCCCCGGCCATTCACCGCCGCCGACACAGATCGCGGCGTCGATTTCGCTGGTGTCGAAGTCGATTGCTTCAATGCGCGAATGCAAGTGCACGGTCATGCCCGGGTGCGCGGTGTAGAAGTCCTTGAGTCGCGGCAGCAGCCATTTCGAGCCGAAGGTCGGCAGCGTCGCCAGACGCAAACTGTGAATGCCCGAACCGAACGCCATGGCCTGCAATGTCGCGCTGCGGATCTGCCCGAGGGCTTCAGCGAGTTCGCGCTGATACATGCGCCCGACATCGGTGAGCACCACTTGTCGGCCTTCGCGGCTGAACAGGCGCATGCCGAGCATCTTTTCCAGAATCTGCACCTGACGGCTGACCGCGCTTTGCGTCAGCGACAGTTCGTGGGCGGCGCGGGTGTAGCTTTCATGGCGTGCAGCGGCCTCGAAGGCCAGCAATAACGACATGGAAGGGGTGAGGGTTCGCGGATTCATTCGTTTTAGTCATGGATTACGGGTCGATTTTACGTTTGTCCCGAAGGCACCAAGCAATGAACATAAGCACCATGAGATGGCGGGAGCGTGACGTAATCATTCATTGCGCACAACTGTTCACCGCCACACGGCCCGATTTTGACCGAGATTTCCCGACCGATGATTGCCCAGCTGTCGCCCGCCGCCGCATTGACCACGGATTACCAACAGTTCCTCAAAGCCCTGAAAGCCAGTGGCTTTCGTGGTGAGATCAGTGCCGATTACGCCAGCCGCGTAGTGCTTGCCACCGACAATTCGATCTATCAGCGCCTGCCGCAAGCGGCGGTGTTTCCGATGGATGCCGAGGATGTGGCGCGGGTCGCGCGACTGATCGCCGAACCGGCTTATCAGCAAGTGGTGATCACCCCGCGCGGCGGTGGCACTGGCACCAACGGTCAGTCGCTGACCGATGGCATCGTCGTCGACCTGTCGCGGCACATGAACCGCATCTTGGAAATCAACGTCGAGCAGCGCTGGGTGCGGGTGCAGGCCGGGGTGGTCAAGGATCAGCTCAACGCCGCACTGAAATCCGCCGGGCTGTTTTTCGCCCCGGAGCTGTCGACCTCCAACCGCGCCACTGTCGGTGGCATGATCAACACCGACGCCAGCGGCCAGGGCAGTTGCACCTACGGCAAGACCCGCGACCACGTGCTGGAACTCGACATGATTCTGCGCGGCGGTGAACGCCTGCACGGTGCAGCGCTGGCGGAAGGCGACCTGACAGCGTTGTGTGCCCGTCAAGACCGGGTCGGTGAAGTCTATCGCTGTGCGCGGCAGATCATTGATGAGCAAGGCGAGTTGATCAAGCAACGCTTCCCTGATCTCAACCGCTGCCTGACCGGCTACGACCTGGCGCACCTGCGCGAGGCCGACAATCGTTTCAACCTCAACAGCGTGCTGTGCGGCGCCGAAGGCTCGCTGGGGTTTGTGGTCGAGGCGAAGCTCAACGTTCTGCCGATCCCCAAACACACGATGCTGGTGAACATTCGCTACGCCGGCTTCATGGATGCGTTGCGCGATGCCCGGGCGCTGATGGCGCTCAAGCCGCTGTCGATTGAAACCGTGGATTCCAAAGTGCTGCTGCTGGCGATGCAGGACATCGTCTGGCACGGCGTCGCCGAATATTTCCCGGAAAGCGCCGAGCGGCCGACACTGGGGATCAACCTGGTGGAGTTCTGCGGCGACGATCCTGAAGACCTGCAACGCCGGGTCGAAGCCTTCCTCGAACACTTGAGCAGCGACACCACCGTCGAACGCCTCGGCCATACCCTGGCGGTCGGCCAAGCGGCGGTGAACAAGGTCTATGGCATGCGCAAGCGCGCCGTCGGCCTGCTCGGCAACGTTGCCGGCGAAGCGCGGCCGCAGCCGTTTGTCGAGGACACCGCAGTGCCACCGCAACACTTGGCCGAATACATCGCTGAACTGCGCGAACTGCTCGACAGCCACGGTTTGCAGTACGGCATGTTCGGCCATGTCGATGCCGGTGTGCTGCATGTGCGGCCGATTCTCGACATGAAGGATCCACAGCAAGCGGCGTTGGTGCGTCCGGTGTCCGACGGTGTCGCTGCGCTGACCCAGCGCTACGGCGGCCTGTTGTGGGGTGAGCACGGCAAAGGCCTGCGCTCGGAATACGCGCCGGCATTTTTCGGTGAGCTGTACCCGGCGTTGCAGGCACTCAAAGCCGCGTTCGACCCGTTCAACCAGTTCAACCCGGGCAAGATCGCCACGCCGGCCAACACCCACGCGCAGCTGTTGAAGATCGACGAAGTGACCCTGCGCGGCGAACTCGACCGGCAGATCGATGAAAAGGTCTGGCAAAGCTACGGCGCGGCCCTGCATTGCAACGGCAATGGCGCTTGCTACAACTTCGATCCCGACGACGCCATGTGCCCGTCGTGGAAGGCTACCCGCGAGCGTGCGCAATCGCCCAAGGGCCGCGCATCGTTGATCCGCGAATGGCTGCGCTTGCAGGGCGAGGCGGGGGTGGATGTGCTGTCCGATGCGATTCGTCGTCCGGCGTTTTTCCGCAACCTGTGGACCCGTTGGCGCAACAGCCGTGGGCAGAGTGCAGACTTTTCCCATGAAGTGTATGACGCCATGGCCGGCTGCCTGGCGTGCAAATCCTGCGCGGGGCAGTGCCCGGTCAAGGTCAATGTGCCGGAGTTTCGTTCGCGGTTTCTGGAGCTGTATCACAGCCGTTATCTGCGCCCGGCGCGGGATTATCTGATTGCTTCGCTGGAGTACAGCATTCCATACATGGCGCGGATTCCGGCGCTGTACAACGGTTTGATGGGCGCTGCGTTCGTGCGCCAACAGTTGGAGCGCCTTGGTGGCATGGTTGATGTGCCGTTGCTCAGCCGCTTTGATTTTCACGCTGCGCTGCGTCGCTGGAAGGTGCAGCCAGCGACGGTCTCGACACTGTCGGCGCTGACCCCGGCCCAGCGCGAGCGCAGTGTGGTGTTGGTGCAGGATGCCTTCACTCGTTACTTCGAGGCGCCGCTGCTGGCGGATCTGCTGGAACTGATTTCGCGGCTGGGCTATCAGGTGTATCTGGCGCCGTTCAGTGCCAACGGCAAGCCGCTGCATGTGCAGGGCTTCCTGTCGGCGTTCAACCGTGCAGCATTGCGCAATGCCCGACAACTGCGTGAGCTGGCCGATATTGGCGTGCCGTTGTTGGGGCTGGATCCGGCCATGACGCTGGTCTATCGCCAGGAATACCAGAAAGTGCCCGGCATGCTGGAGTGCCCGGAAGTTGCACTGGTGCAGGAGTGGTTGCTCAAGGTGATGCCGGAGCAGGCTGGTGGCGACGCGCCGCAGTCATTCCGGCTGCTGGCGCACTGCACCGAGAAAACCAACGCGCCGGCCGCCACTCGCCAGTGGGAACAGGTCTTCGAACGGGCCGGGTTGAAACTGGCGACGCAGGCGACCGGTTGCTGCGGGATGTCCGGCACCTATGGCCATGAAGCGCGCAACCGTGAAACCTCGGCGGTGATCTACGAGCAATCGTGGGCGCGGCAGGTCGAGGCACCGGCGGAGCAGGGCGAAGCACTGGCCACCGGTTATTCCTGCCGCAGTCAGGTCAAGCGCCAGTCGGATCGGGCGCTGCGCCATCCGTTGCAGGTGTTGCTTGAGGTGGTACGTCGCTGAGCGGTTCGTCGTCCGGGGCGTTGTCCCAGATCAGCCGCGGGTCGAAGCTCATCGCCGAAAACATGGTGAACACCACCACCATGCCGAAAAACAGGATGCCCGGGCGTGGTTCGATATCGCCCAGCGCCTGGAACTTCACCAGCGCCGCGACCAGTGCGACCACCAGCACGTCGAGCATCGACCAGTAGCCGATCAGCTCGACGAATCGGTACAGCTTGGAGCGCTCACGGCGCGCCCAGTCGCTGTTGCGCTGCACGGTGATCAGCAGCAGCGACAGGGCGACAAACTTGATCCCCGGCACCGCGATGCTGGCGATGAAAATGATCAGCGCAATGTCCCACGCGCCACCTTCCCAGAACTCCAGCACGCCGCTCATGATCGTGCTGTCGGCACCGTTGCCGAGCATCACCGTGTTCATCACCGGCAGCAGGTTGGCCGGCACATAGAACGCCAGTGCGGCGAACAGATAGGCCCAGGTGCGCGTCAGGGAATTGGTCTTGCGCCGATGCAGCGGTGCATCGCAGCGCGGGCATTCGTGCGGTTCATCGATCATGTCGCAAGCCAGCCCGCAGCTGTGGCACAGGCACAGATTCAATTCGCTGGCGGTCGCCGGTCGCTTCATAAAATGTCCCACAGATCACGAATGTCGCGGCCGGCAATGCGGATCATCATCAGACTCAGCACCGCCAGGGCGAACAGGCCGATGCCCGGCAATACATCCAGCAGTCCGGCGAGTTTGAACACCGCCACCATCGCCCCCAGCAGACACACTTCGAGCATGCTCCACGGGCGCAGGGTTTCCAGCCAGCGCATGCACAGCTTGAATCCTGGTGCCCGCCGTGAAGACAGTGCGTAACTCAACACCCAGATCAACAGCACCAGTTGAAAGGCCGGGGCGATGATGATCGAAATCGCCGCGACCATCGCCATGAACGTGATCGGCCCCTGACTCAACGCCAGCACCGAATCCCACAGCGTCGCGCTGTTCTTCAGGCCCTTCATGCTGATGCTCATCACCGGGTAGAAGTTGGCGAACAGCCACAGCATGGCGGCGGTGAACGTCAAGGCCAACCGCTGTTCGACGGTCAAGCCGTTATAACGCTGCAGCACGCCGCCACAACGCACGCAGAGGGTTTTCTGGTGTTTGCCGAGCACGACTTTTTCATACACGCAATCGCAATGCTCGCAGATGATCAGGTGTTCGGTTGAAGTCATGGGCAACGCTCGACAGCTGGCGCAAAGGGCAGGGGGCGCCTGATCACTATAGAAGCCTGACGTGATTGGGCAAATGTCGATTGGCTTGGGAATCGACTTTTTATGTTATAGAGTAACGCGCTTTTATGTTGAGGCTCGCCGTTGCGACCCCTGATTCACTGACTCGATGGCGAAATGTCCATGACGATTACCTGTGCTCGCTCCAACCCGCCGCCGACCGGTCGCTTGCTGTCCATTGATGCCTTGAGAGGTCTGGTGATCCTGTTCATGTTGCTGGATCACGTGCGTGAGACGTTCCTGTTGCATCGCCAGGTGTCCGATCCGATGGATATCGCCAGCACTGAGCCGGCGTTGTTTTTCAGTCGCAGCCTGGCGCATCTGTGCGCACCGGTGTTCGTGTTGCTGACCGGGTTGTCTGCGTGGCTGTTCGGTGAAAAGTACGCGGGCAAGGCCGATGTCAGTGCCTTCCTGTTCAAGCGGGGGCTGTTTCTGGTGCTGCTGGAATTCACCTTGGTGAACGTCGCGTGGACGTTTCAGTTGCCGCCGAGCGTGATCTATCTGCAGGTGATCTGGGCGATTGGCCTGAGCATGATCGCACTGTCGCTGCTGGTCTGGTTGCCGCGCTGGCTGTTGCTGACGCTGAGCCTGGCGATCATTGCCGGGCATAACCTGCTTGATGGGCTGCATTTCGCGCGGGAGTCGGCACTGCATGTGCCATGGGCGATCCTGCATGATCGGGGCTGGATCGAGGTCGGGGACAGTCTGCGCTTGCGCACTTCGTATCCGCTGTTGCCGTGGATCGGCGTGATCGGTCTGGGTTATGCGCTGGGCCCGTGGTTCGCCCGCGGGGCTGATGCCTGGAGCCGTCAGCAGGGCCTGTTGCTGGGCGGTGTCGCCGGTCTGCTGGGCTTCGTCGGGCTGCGGCTGATTAACGCTTATGGCGAAAAGCCTTGGGCGGTTGAAGACACGACCGTGCAAACGCTGATGGCGTTTTTCAACATCACCAAGTACCCGCCATCGCTGCTGTTCATCACCCTGACGGTGAGCATCGGATTGCTGTTATTGCGGGTGTTCGAACGGCAGCAGACGCGCCGCTGGATTCGCTGGCTGACGGTCTTCGGTTCGGCGCCGATGTTCTTCTATCTGCTGCACCTGTACGTGCTGAAGGTGCTTTACCTGATGGCGCTGGCGCTGTTCGGACTGAATCAGGGCAGCCATTTCGGATTCGACTCGGTACCGGCTATCTGGCTGGTGTCGGTGCTGTTGGCGGTGGCACTGTACCCCGCGGTGCATTGGTTTTCCGCGTTGAAATCGCGGCGCCGTGATATCGCCTGGCTGAAGTATCTGTAAGCCCTGGGGTCATTGCGCTCGCGCAATCAACGCACGACGTAAAACCCTGTAGGAGCTGTCGAGTGAAACGAGGCTGCGATCTTTTGATTTTGATCTGGAAAATCAAAATCAAGAGATCGCAGCGTGCCGAAGCTCCTACAGGGGGCGGTGTTATTTACGATCCAGCCACACCGTCTGCGCGTTGCAGAACTCACGCACGCCGAAGTGCGAGAGCTCGCGACCGAAACCGCTTTTCTTCACGCCGCCGAAGGTCACGCGCGGGTCGCTGGCGGAGTAACCGTTGATGAACACGCCGCCGGTGTCCAGTTCGCTGGTCAGTTGCTGGGCCAGTTGCACGTTGGCGGTGTAGATCGTGGCGGTCAGGCCGAAGTCGCTGTCGTTGGCCAAAGCCACGGCGTGGGCGCAATCGCGGGCGGTGATGATCGACGCGACCGGGCCGAACAGCTCTTGTTTGAACGAGGTCATGCGGTCGGTGACATCGGCCAGCACGGTCGGCTCGTAGTAGTTGCCCGGGCCTTGGGCCTTGCCACCGCCGAGCAGCAGGGTCGCGCCTTCTTCGAGGGTGTCGCGCACTTGCTGGTCGAGTTCGTCACGCAGATCGAAACGTGCCATCGGGCCGATATAGGTGTCAGCGGACAGCGGATCGCCTACTTTCAGTTGACGCGTGGCCTCGACGAATTTGCGGGTGAATGCCTCGACCACGCCTTCTTCAATGATCAGACGCTTGGCCGCTGCGCAAACCTGACCGGAGTTCTGGTAGCGACCGATGACGGCAGCCTGTACGGCCTCATCCAGATCAGCATCATTGAGCACGATGAACGGGTCGGAACCGCCCAGTTCCAGCACGCATTTTTTCAGTGCGGCACCGGCCTGAGCGCCGATGGTCATGCCGGCGCGCACGCTACCGGTCAGGGTCACGGCGGCGATGCGCGGGTCGGCGATGGCGGTCGAAACGCCTTCGGGAGTGACGTTGATCACTTCAATCACGCCGTCCGCGAAGCCGGCGTTCTTGAAGGCATCGCGCAGCAGGTAGGCGCTGCCCATCACGTTCGGCGCATGTTTGAGCACGTAAGTATTGCCGGCGATCAGCGCCGGTACCGCGCCGCGCAGCACTTGCCAGATCGGGAAGTTCCACGGCATCACCGCGAGGATCGGGCCCAGCGGACGGTACTCGATTCGCGCTTTGCCACCCTCGACCTGAGTCGGTTCGGCGCTGAGCATGGCCGGACCGTTTTCGGCGTACCACTCGCAGAGCTTGGCGCACTTTTCGATTTCGCCACGGGCCTGGGCGATGGGCTTGCCCATTTCCTGGGTGATCATGGTTGCCATGGCTTCGGCG
>NZ_CP058974.1:4357706-4468348 GCF_022368695.1 Pseudomonas sp. Y5-11 | reverse complement strand
CATTTCCATCGGCCTGAAAGGGATTTTCGTCGACCGCGACGAGGACGTCGCCGCGGCTTGGGACAAGGCATTGGCCTCGGACGTGCCGGTGCTGATCGAGTTCAAGACCGACCCCAACGTGCCGCCGTTGCCGCCACACATCAAACTCGAACAGGCGAAGAAGTTTGCCACGACCTTGCTCAAGGGCGACCCTGACGAGGCGGGGGTGATCGTGCAAGCCGCCAAGCAGGTACTGGCCAGCGTCCTCCCCGGCAAAAAATAATCGTGCAGGCGCTTCGTCGTGTCCCAAATCTGTGAGCGCCGCAGAACCCTGTGGGAGCGAGCTTGCTCGCGAAAGCGTTGTGTCAGGTGCAGCGATTGTGGAGGTGTCGACGCCTTCGCTGGCAAGCCAGCTCCCACAGGTATTTCGTCGTGTCCCAAATCTGTGAGCGCCGCAGAACCCTGTGGGAGCGAGCTTGCTCGCGAAAGCGTTGTGTCAGGTGCAGCGATTGTGGAGGTGTCGACGCCTTCGCTGGCAAGCCAGCTCCCACAGGTATTTCGTCGTGTCCCAAATCTGTGAGCGCCGCAGAACCCTGTGGGAGCGAGCTTGCTCGCGAAAGCGTTGTGTCAGGTGCAGCGATTGTGGAGGTGTCGACGCCTTCGCTGGCAAGCCAGCTCCCACAGGTATTTCGTCGTGTCCCAAATCTGTGAGCGCCGCAGAACCCTGTGGGAGCGAGCTTGCTCGCGAAAGCGTTGTGTCAGGTGCAGCGATTGTGGAGGTGTCGACGCCTTCGCTGGCAAGCCAGCTCCCACAGGTATTTCGTCGTGTCCCAAATCTGTGAGCGCCGCAGAACCCTGTGGGAGCGAGCTTGCTCGCGAAAGCGTTGTGTCAGGTGCAGCGATTGTGGAGGTGTCGACGCCTTCGCTGGCAAGCCAGCTCCCACAGGTATTTCGTCGTGTCCCAAATCTGTGAGCGCCGCAGAACCCTGTGGGAGCGAGCTTGCTCGCGAAAGCGTTGTGTCAGGTGCAGCGATTGTGGAGGTGTCGACGCCTTCGCTGGCAAGCCAGCTCCCACAGGTATTTCGTCGTGTCCCAAATCTGTGAGCGCCGCAGAACCCTGTGGGAGCGAGCTTGCTCGCGAAAGCGTTGTGTCAGGTGCAGCGATTGTGGAGGTGTCGACGCCTTCGCTGGCAAGCCAGCTCCCAAGGTATTTCGTTGTGTCCTGAATCTGTGAACGAGGACCGTGGAGATTTTCATGGGTGAAGCAGCGAAGGTGCTTTTTTGATGTTCATCGGTTGCGCGGGCTGGAGTCTGGGGCGCGAGTATTGGCCGCAGTTTCCGGCCGAGGGTACGCATCTGCAGCGTTACGCGGCGCGGTTTGACTGCGTGGAAATCAACAGCTCTTTTTATCGTCCGCATCGGCGTCAGACCTATGCGCGCTGGGCGGATTCGGTGCCGCCGGGCTTTCGCTTTTCAGTGAAAGTGCCAAAGCAGATCACTCATGAATGGCGTCTGCGGGACTGTGATCAAGCGCTGGACGAATTTCTCGGGCAGTGCGAGGGGCTGGCCGATCGGCTGGGATGCTTGCTGGTGCAACTGCCACCGTCGCTGGCCTTTGAACCGACAAGCGCAGAGGCGTTTTTCGTGGCGTTGCGCCAACGCTTCGCCGGTGCCGTGGTGCTTGAGCCACGGCATGAGTCATGGGTAACGGCAGCGCCGATGCTGCAGGCGTATCGGATTGCCCAGGCCATGGTCGATCCGTCGCGGATCAGTACCGACGGTTCGGCGCAGGGCTGGCAAGGTGTGTGTTATTGGCGATTGCACGGTTCGCCACGTATCTACCACAGCGCCTACAACGAGCGTTATCTGCAAGCGCTGGCAGAGCAGATGCAGGTCGCGGCAGCAGAGGGCGCCGCGGTCTGGTGCATCTTCGACAACACCGCCAGTGGTGCCGCGCTGGGTAACGCGTTGGCACTGGCAGCGTTGATGGCGGATTGAGCCAGGCGGACACGTCGTCGCAGACGATCGTCGCGCCGATGATCGTCAGCGGTTGAGGAAGGCCAACAGATCCTCATTCAGCGCCTCGGCGTGGGTCACGGCAAAACCATGGGGCGCGCCAGCGTAGACTTTCAGCTCGGCGCCCTTGATCTGCGCGGCGGCCTGTTTGCCGGTGGTTTCGAACGGCACGATCTGATCGCCGTCACCGTGGATTACCAGAGTCGGCACGTCGATCTTCGCCATGTCCGGGCGGAAGTCGGTTTGCGAAAACGCGGTGACGCAATCCACGGTGCCTTTCAGCGAGGCGAGCAGGGCGACGTTCAGGGTTTGCGTGAGCACGCCGTCGGAGACTTTCTGGCCCTGATTGGTGCCGTAGAACGGCGCGGCGAAATCAGCGATGAATTGCGCGCGATCCTTGAGCAGACCGGCCTTGATCCCGTCGAACACCGAGGCGTCGACGCCCTGCGGGTAATCGGCCTTCTTGCCGAACAGCGGCGTCACAGCACCGAGCAGTACCAGCCCGGCAACGCGCTCGCTGCCGTGGCGGGCGATGTAGCGGCTGACGTCGCCGCCGCCCATGGAGAAACCGACCAGCGTGACGTCGCGCAGGTCGAGGTGTTTGATCAGTTGCGCGATGTCGTCGGCAAAGGTGTCGTAGTCATAGCCGTTCCACGGTTGATCGGAGCGCCCGAAACCACGGCGGTCGAAGGCAATCGTGCGGTAGCCGCGACTGCTCAGGTATTCCATCTGGTATTCCCACATGTCGGCATCCAGCGGCCAGCCATGGCTGAACAGCACGGGCTTGCCGCTGCCCCAGTCCTTGAAATAGATCTGTGTGCCGTCATCGGTAGTGAATGTGCTCATGGAAACTCCTTGCTTGAGTACGCGTTGGGGAGGGGCTGTAAAAGCAGGATTCACTATCCGCGCAATCGACCGCGGCCACTTGTATGCAGGTGCTGCGCTGTCGGCGTGGTTCTTTTCCGCGAACACAGTTGTAAGATGCAACCACACGCTGGATTTGACGGAGAAACACCCTGTGAAGCGCAAAAGCCTGCACGGCAACGCCTGCCCGGTCGCCCGTACGCTGGACCTGATCGGCGACTGGTGGTCGCTGCTGATCATCCGCGATGCGCTGGAGGGCATTCGCCGCTTCAGCGATTTCCAGAAGAATCTGGACATCGCCAAGAACATGCTCAGCGCTCGGCTCAAGAGCCTGGTGGAGCAGGGGATCCTGCAAACCGTGCCGGCCGCCGATGGCGGTGCCTATAAGGAATACGTGCTGACCGAACGCGGCAAGGCCTTGCAGACGGTGATCGTTGCGCTGTCGCAGTGGGGCGGCGAGCACCTGTATGCGCCGGGGGAGCCGGGTTCGGTGATGGTTGATGCGCAGCAGCGGCAGCCGATCAGGAAACTGGAATTGCGTTCAGCGGATGGCCGCCTGCTGGCGCCTCAGGACGTGGCGACGAAGTTGGGCGTTGCCCACTGAACCAAGGATTACCCCCGGAAAACCTCAGCCGCGTCGATTGTTCAATCCCTGTTACAAACCCGACAAAAGGTTGAAACGATTGTTTGACGTCAAAATGATGGCCATCTAATATCGCGCCACTATTTTGATGTCATTCCGTATCGAGGGATCGAACATGTACCCACCCGCCCTCGTGGCGAGGTTGTGCGTGGCTTTGCTGTGCCTGTCTCCGCTTCAAATTGCCTTCGCTGCACCCACCCCCGGTGAAACCGACCTGATCCGCGATCGCCAGAATCGCCTGCTTGAAGAGCAACAGCGGCGCCTGGAAGAACTCAAGGATTTGCCCGGCAAAGATGCCAAGCCTTCGCAACCGGCAGCGCCCACCGATACCCGCTGTTTCCCGATCAAGGACATCGAACTCAAGGGCGCCGACAGTCTGTCCGACAGCGGCAAAACCCGCCTGCTCAAGCCCTACATCGACCAGTGCCTCGGGGTGCCGCAACTCAACGAGCTGCTCAAGGTCATCACCGACCATTACATCGATAAAGGCTTGGTCACCAGCCGTGCCTACCTGCCGCAGCAGGATCTGTCTGGCGGGCACCTGAAAGTGCTGGTGGTCGAAGGCAAACTCGAAGGCATGAAGGGCGCCGAGAACAGCCAGCTTTCGCAGCGCGAACTGGCGATGGCCTTTCCCGGCAAGTCCGGCGAACTGGTCAACCTGCGCGAGATCGAGCAGATGGTCGATCAGCTCAATCGCCTGCCGTCCAATCAGGCCAAGATGGAGCTGGCGCCGGGCAAAAACGTCGGCGGCAGTGAAGTGCTGGTCACCAATACGCCGCAGAAGCCATGGCGTGCCGGAGTGTCGCGCAGCAACGACGGCCAGCGCAGCACCGGCGAACAGCAGTGGGGCACGACCTTCGATTGGGACAGCCCGCTGGGCCTGGCCGATCAGTTGAGCCTGCGCGGCGGTCACGATGCAATGACTGACCACCAGCACACCTCCAGCAACGCCATGCTCAATTACAACCTGCCGTGGGGCTGGTGGAACTTCAGCTACACCTACAGCCAGAGCGACTACCGCTCGCAGATCGCCGCCAACGGCTACAACTTCAAGCAGACCGGCGACAGCGAAAACCATCAGCTGCGCGCCGAGCGGGTGATCCATCGCGACTCGGTGAGCAAGACCTCGCTCAGCGCCGGCCTGTCCTACCTGCGCACCAACAACTTCATCGAAGACAGCAAGCTCAAGCTGAGCAGCAACCGCATCAGCGAAGCGCAGTTCGGCTTCAACCACGGTCGCCGCATCGGCAGCGCCTTCGTCAACTTCGACGCCGGCATGCAGGAAGGCATCGGCGCGTTCGATGCGCAGGGCAGCCACGATCCAGGCCCCGGCGAGCCCGACGCACGCTACCGCAAATACACCGCGACCCTGAGCTACCTGCAACCGCTCAAGCTGTGGGGCGAATCCTTCAGCTTCAGCAGCCTGATGACCGGCCAGCGCAGCGAGGATGTGCTGTTCAGTCCGCAGCGCACCAGCCTCGGTGGACTGTCGTCGATCCGTGGCTACAAGGATCAGTCGCTGTCTGGCGACAGCGGCGGTTACTGGCGCAACGACCTGCGCTGGAGCCGTCCGGTCAGCGCCGAGTGGCTGCGCCCGGTGTTCGCTGAATACGGTACCAGCCTCGGCTACGACCAGGGCGTGATTCGCGGCGACCGCTACAACGGCGATCAGCACGGACGCATGTCGAGCAACTCGCTGGAACTGTTCGCCCGTGGTCAACACGTGGCTGCCAGCGTGACCTTTGCCCATTCCCTCGAACGCCCGGATGTGCTGACCGAGCGTGAAGCGCCGATTTATTTCCGCCTCGACTTTTTCATCTAATTCAAATTCTTCGAGACCATCGACATGGATGTTCGCCAGTTCGCCTTCCTTGCAGGCCAGCCTTCTGCGGCCGTAAAAAACCGTGAGTTGTTCTTGGGCATGCCCAAACGCGGGCTGGCGTTCCTGCTGGCGAACGTCATGTTCTGGCAGCCGATGTGGGCGCAGGCCGACGGCATTGTCGTGGCCAACCCGAACACCTCGCTGGATCGGGCCGGCAATGGCGTGCCGATCATCAACATTGCCACGCCCAACGGCAGCGGGCTGTCG
Source organism: Pseudomonas sp. Y5-11 (assembly GCF_022368695.1). NCBI lineage: Bacteria > Pseudomonadati > Pseudomonadota > Gammaproteobacteria > Pseudomonadales > Pseudomonadaceae > Pseudomonas > Pseudomonas sp. Y5-11. The sequence goes on along the minus strand of NZ_CP058974.1, from coordinate 4,462,757 downwards.
CACAACCAGTTTCACGATTACAACGTCAGCACGCAGGGCGTCATCCTCAACAACGGCTCGGCGCAGACCTCGAACACCCAGTTGGCCGGCCACATCATCGGCAACCCGAACCTGAAAAACAGTGGCTCGGCGCAAGTGATTCTCAACGAAGTCATCAGCGGCAACCCGAGCCAGTTGCGCGGTTACACCGAAGTGGCGGGGCAGTCGGCGCGGGTGATCGTGGCCAACCCGTATGGCATCACCTGTAATGGTTGCGGCTTCATCAACGCGCCGCGCGTAACGCTGACCACCGGCAAACCGGTGCTGGATAACGGCCGTCTGGATCGCTTCCAGGTCGACCAGGGCAGCGTCGCCATCGAAGGCGCCGGCCTCAACGCGAGCAACGTCGACCGTTTCGAAATCATCACCCGCAGTGCGAAGATCAACGCGCAACTGCAGGCGCAGAACCTGACCATCGTCGCCGGGCGCAACGACGTCAACGCGCAAACCTTGAGCGCCACGGCCCGCGCCGATGATGGCAGCGCCAAGCCGCAACTGGCGATCGACTCGTCGGCGCTGGGCGGGATGTATGCCGGGGCGATCAAACTGGTCGGCACCGAGGCCGGGGTCGGGGTGAAGCTCGACGGCAAACTGATCGCCAGCGGTGGCGATATTCAGCTTGATGCCAATGGTCAATTGAGCCTGGTTGATACCTCGGCGACCGGTGCGGTCAACGTCAAGGCGGCCAGTCTCGATGCGCGCGGGCCGGTGTATGCCGGTACCGCGTTGAATGTGCAGACCCAGGGCAACCTGATCAACCGCCAGACACTCGCCGCCCGCGACAGCATCGCCCTTAGTGCCGGCGGTCAACTGACCAACGCCGGCGTCATTGAGGCCGGGGTCAACGCCGACGGCAGTCGCAACGCCAACGGTGATCTGAGCCTGAATGCGCAGTACCTCGACAACAGCGGCAAGAGTCTGGTGGCGAGCCGCAATCTCACCGTCAGCACCGCGCAAACCCTGAACAACCAGGGCGGTACGCTCAGCGGACAAACCACGGCGATCACGGCGGGCACGCTGGACAACCGCAACAGCGGCCGCGTGCTCGGTAATGCGACGCTGAACGTCACCGCCAATCAGCTATTCAACACTCAAGGGGTGATCCATAGCTCGGGCAATCTGACCGGTAGTTTCGGTCAACTGGACAACAGCAACGGCGAGTTTTCCAGCAGCGGCGTCACCCGGCTCAACGCGGCAACGGTGAACAACCGCAGCGGTCAGATCCTCGGCGATCTGGGGCTGAATATCGACCTCAGCGGCGCGCTGGACAACCGTGATGGCGTGCTCGGCTCCGGCCAGTGGGTGAGTCTGCAGGCGGCCAGCCTGGATAACCGCGATGGCGGTGTGCTCGTCAGCGACGGTAGCCTGACCGTGCGTCTGCGCGGCGCACTCGACAACCGCAACAAAGGCGAGATCACCGCCAAGGGCGCCATCGATGCGCAAGCCGGCAGCCTCGACAACCGCGACGGCAAACTCATCGGTAAAACCACCCTGGCACTGCGCAGCGATACCGCGGACAACCGTGCCGGCGTGATCCAGGCTGATCAGCAACTGACGCTCAACGTCGATCGCCTGGACAGCCGCGACAAGGGCCAGATCACCGGCAAGTCCGGTATCGCTTACGCCGGTACACGTCTGGACAACAGCGGCGGACTCATCAGTGCGGTCGGTCCGGTCAGCCTCAACGCGGGCGAAGTGCAAAACGCCGCAGGTCGGATCTCCAGCCAAGGCGATCTGACTGCGGCCATCGGGTTGCTGCAACAGCAGGGTGGTGCGCTGGTCGCTCAGGGCAATCTGAGCCTGACCGGCAAGACGCTCGACAACCGCAATGGCGGTCTGGTCGGCACCACAAAAGTGCTGACCCTGACTGTCGACGACATCGACAACCGTAACGGCGAAATCTCCAGCAGTCTGCTGCTGAACATCAAAGGCCAGCGCCTGGACAACAGCGACAGCGGCAAGCTGCTGGCCGGCACCGATCTGGGCCTCGCCGTGGCGGAACTGATCAACCTGAATAAAGGCCTGATCAGCGCCAAGGGCGCAACCACGCTTACTGGCAGCAGCCTGGATAACAGCGGCGGTCGCCTCAACAGCCTCAACGGCCTGGTGATTACCCTCGACGATGCCCTGATCAACGCGCAGGGCACTATCAGCAGCGAGGGCACGCTGACGGCCAATCTCGGCCGATTCGACAACAGTGCCGGTAGCCTGAGCACAGCCGGCGTCTTGTCGGTAACCAGCCGTGGCCTGGTACTCAATCGGGCGGGTTCGATCGGCACCGACAACACGTTGACCCTGACCAGCGCCAGTCTCGATAACAGCCAGAAAGGTTTGATCAGTGCCAAAGGCGCCAGTCATGTCGATACCGGCGACTTCGACAACAGCCTGGGCGGCAAACTCACCAGTGAAGCGTCTCTGACGCTCAAGGCCGCTCAGGTCAACAACGCCACTGGCCGGATTGCCAGCCAGCAAGCGTTGAACGTATCGGTCACCGGGCTGGATCAGCAGGATGGCGAGCTGTTCAGCAAGGCAGACCTGACCCTTGATCTGAACAACGGTCAGTTGAACAACCAGAACGGTTTGATCAACGCGCCCGGCACGCTGCTGCTGAAAAACCTCAATGGCGTGAACAACCACAGCGGCGAAATCTCCAGCCAGCAAGCATTCACCCTCGCGGCCAATGACCTGGACAACAGCAACGGCAAGTTGATCAGCCAGCAAGGGCTGACGCTGCGCATTGCGGCAGCGCTGAATAACCTCAAAGGCGTGATTTCTGCGGCGGCACTCGATAGCCATTCCGTGAGCCTCGACAACCAGGATGGCTTGATCAGCAGTCGCGGCCCACTGGTGCTGACCACCAACAAGACCTTGAACAACCAGTCCGGCACTCTCATTGCCGATGGTGAACTGATGCTGACCGCCGATACGCTGGTCAACCAGCAGGGCAGCATTGCCGGCAAGTCCGATGCGTCCATTCAGGTAAAAAGCCTGAACAACCAGGACGCTCAACTGATCGCCACCGGTGTGCTCAACCTCAGCGCCGAGACCCTCGACAATCGCCACGGTGGCTTGCTCGGTTCGACCAAGGCCATGACCCTGACGGTCGATGAACTGGACAACCGTGGCGGTGAAATCACCACCAACAGCGATCTGCTGCTGACCGGTAAAAGACTCGATAACAGCGATGGCGGCAAGGTTTTCACCAGCAAGGCACTGACGCTTACGGTCGATCAGTTGCTCAACCGCAACAAAGGCCTGATCGATACGGGCACGCTGCTGAAGCTCCAAGGCCATACGCTGGACAACAGCGGCGGTGAGTTGCTCAGCCAGCAGGACACGCTGCTGAACCTCAGCGGCGACTTCACCAATCACCTCGGTAAAGTCAGCAGCGAAGGCGCGCTGACCTTCACTTCCGCGCAACTGAGCAACACTGGCGGCAGCCTGTCCAGCGCTGCAGATCTCACCCTCGACAGCACTGGCAAGGTCGATAACCAAGGCGGGCGGATCGTCACCGATGGCCTCCTCGTGCTCAAAAGTACCGGTCTGGATAACCGGCAGAAGGGCACCGTCAGCGGCAAAGGCGCGGTCACGGTCGCGACCGGTGACTTCGATAACAGCAGCGGTTCGCTGAGCAGCGCCGACACGCTCGATCTCGTCGCCGGCCAGGTCACCAACAGCGATGCCGGCAGTATCGGCAGCCAGGGCGCACTGACCGCGTCGGTGACAGGCTTCGATCAACAGGGCGGCAAGCTGCTCAGCAACACGCGCCTGAGCCTGGACCTGAACCACGGCCAGTTGAACAACATCAACGGCGTGATCAGCGCGCCCGGCACTCTGCTGCTCAAGCAACTCAACGGTGTCAACAACCAGGGCGGCACGATCTCCAGCACTGAAGCGTTCACCCTGACCGCGCAGAGCCTGGACAACAGCAACGGCAAACTCTTGAGCAATCAGGGCCTGACCCTGCGCATCGCCAACGCGCTGGACAACGTCAAGGGCCTGATCGGCGCGGCGTCGATTGATGCGCGGGCAGGCAGCCTGAACAACAGCGGTGGCAGCCTGGTCAGCCGTGGCGATCTTGAGCTCACGGTCGATGGCCTGCTGCGCAACGATGCCAGCGGCCTGATCAGTGCCGCGCAGGCGCTGAACATCAGCAACGCCGATCTGAATAACCAGAGCGGCACGCTGCTGGGTGTCAGCGCGGTCACGCTCAATGCGATGGCGCTGAACAACCGTGACAGTGGTTTGATCAACAGCAAGGGCAATCTGAAGCTGACCGCGACCAGTCTCGACTCCAGCAATGGCGGTGAAGTCTCCGCCGCGGGTGACATCAATCTGACCCTGACTTCGTTGACCCAGAACGGCGGCCGCCTGTTGGGCGACCAAGCCATCACGCTGGACCTGGCCAATGGCGATCTCGACAACCAGAGCGGCCTGCTCACCGCCAAAGGCCCGCTGACCCTCAAGCGCCTGCGCGACCTGAACAACCAGCGCGGTGAGATCTCCAGCAACCTGAGTTTCGACGTCATCGCTCGTGCCGTGAACAACAACGCCGGCAAGTTGATCAGCGGCGAAAAACTGTTGCTGCGTGGCACCACACTGACCAACCAGAAGGGCTTGCTGTCCGGCTGGAAAGGGTTGAGCGTCAGCGGCAACAGTCTCGACAACCGCGACAGCGGCACACTCTCGAGCAAATTCGGTGATGTCGCGGTCGAGCTCCAGGACGCGTTGCTCAACAGTGGCGCCGGTGCACTGGTTGCCGAGGGCAGCCTGACCGTCAAGGCCGGCAGCCTCGATAACAGCAACAAAGGCATTCTGAGCAGCGGAGCAGGGCAGAGCCTGACGCTGAACGGCGCGCTCAATAACAGTCAGGGCGGCTTGATCGCCAGCGACGGTGCGCTGGATCTGCTGAGCATGGCGCTGACCAACGTCGACGGCGCGATCAATGCGCAGCAGGCGATCAACGCCACGGTTTCGCGACTGGACAACAGTGGCGGCCAGATCGCCAGTAACGACGCGATCACCCTCAACCTCAGCGGCGACCTCGACAACAACGGCGGCCGATTGGCCGGTGCAGGCCCGGTGCAGATCAAAGGCGTGACCGACCTGAGTAACCAGAACGGTCAACTCGCCAGCCAGAAGAACCTGGAGCTATCGACCGGCTCACTGGACAACAGCAACAAGGGCACCATCGCCGCCAATGATCTGCTGCAAATCACCGCCAGCGGCGCGGTGCGCAACAATGCTGACGGCTTGATCTACAGTCAGAACGCAGCTCTGCAACTGAAGGCGGCGAGCCTGAACAATGGCAAAGGCGCGTTGCAAAGTGCAAACGCCCTGACCCTCGATGTCAGCGGCAATCTCGACAACCAGAGCGGCAAAGTCATCGCGCAAAACGGTGATGTGAGCGTCAACGCCGCCAACATCGATAACCGCGGCGGCATCCTGTCCAGCATCAAAGGCGCACTCGAAGCGCGGACGGTGGGTGTGCTGCGTAATGGCTACGACCTCAACAACAACCGCCAGGGCGGCATCATTCAGGCGCAAGGTCTGAAGCTGACGGCATTGGCGGGGCTGGACAACAACGGCGGACGCATCTCCGCGCAAGCGACAGACGCGAACATCGCCACCGCCGGATTCGATAACCGCATCGGTGTGCTTTATGCCAAAGGTCTGGTGAGCGTCAGCGGCACCAGCCTGGACAACGGCGCCGGGCAGATCGCCGGCGAGCGCATCGACTTCGGCCTCAGCGGCGCACTGAACAACGTTGCGGGTGTCATTGAAAGCAACACGCAACTCACCGTCAAAGCGGCCAGCGTCAACAACCAGAATGGTCGTCTGCGTTCGCTGGGCAACTGGGGCAAGACCGATTTGCAGATCGGCGGCCAACTCGACAACCGCAACGGCGTGCTGGAAACCGCAAACACCGACATGACCGTCAACGTTGGCAACTTCCTCAATGACGGCGGGCAACTCAACCACGTCGGCCGCGGCAAGTTCGAAATCGCCACGGCCAATGTGATCGGTGCGGGTGGCAGCATCACCACTGGTGGGCTGCTGGAACTCAATGCCGATACCTGGAACAACTCCAGCGTGATTCAGGCCGGAACCTTGAATGTCAATGTCCGGCAGTTCAGCCAGAGTGCCAACGGCAAATTGCTGGCCTCGGATGTGTTGCAGGTGCGAGGCGGCAACTGGACCAACGACGGCTTGATCGCCAGTGATGGCTTGATCGACATGCAGTTGAGCGGCGGCTACAGCGGCAATGGCCGACTGTCGAGCCAGCGTGGAACCTACCTCTCTGCTGCACAGATGAACATCGGCGCGAGCGGCAGTTTTGCCGCGGGTGCGACCTCGACCATCAGTGTGGGCGGGGCCCTCATCAACTCCGGGCGCATCACTTCCGGCGAAGACCTGACCGTCAATGCCGGTAGTGTGACCAACTACGGCACCTTGGGTGCGGCGCAGAACCTGAACATCAACACGTCTTCGTTGCTTAATGATCGCGGGCTGATATTCAGCGGCAACGACATGACGCTGAGTGTGGGCAATCTGACCAACCAGAACGGTGATTTCTACGGGTTGGGGAATGTGACCATCAAGGGTTACGGGACCGCACAGGCTAGTCAGGTGTCGAACCTGTCCGGTTCGATGGAGAGCGGCAAGACCTTCAAGATTGACGCAGCCAACTTCGCCAACCGCACCTCGGGAGACGACGGTACGCAGAGCTTCGCCCTGAATCGTAAGCTAGTTTCCGGATTCATCGGCGTTCAGTGCGGCGACTGTTCCGGTGGCACCTACGACGTCAATCTGATTGCCCACGAAGTCTTCGAAGGCGGGCAGGACAATGACACCACGGCTTCGTCGTTGCTGACGGCTGGTGGCGATTTCATCTTTAACGGCGGTGAATTCCTCAACAGCAAAAGTACGCTCAGCGCTTCTGGCAACATCACCATCAACGCCAACAATATGCGGAACGTCGGTGCGGTGAGTGGCAGCATCGAACGCACCCGAATCTTCCGTACCGGCGCGATCGACTCGGGCTCGTTCAATGTCTTCATGCCTGAGGTGGTGGCGTACAACCAACGCAATAACCCTGACTTTCCGAACGTCTATTACATCGATGGAACCGGGAACTTTGCTCAAGGCGTCGTTACCTCGGCAACGGGGCGGGAGCCCGGCCACGATGGTGGTCTGACCCGAGTGGTCGTGATCAAGGATTCGGTAACAAACAAGTCGGTGGGCGACCTCACCCTGTCCGGTTATTCCTGGGGTAACACCAGTCCGCAATCGCAATATGATCCGAATAACCTGGTCGACATGCCGACCAGACTGCAGGGCTTCACACTGACCTCTGACAAAGAAGTCGCCACTGACGGCACCAGTCCAGTCGCGGGTCGCAACGCGGTCATTCAGGCCGGCGGCAATGTCTCGATCACCGCTACCAAGGAACTGCAGAACAGCGTGATCCACGAGGATTACGGCTCTACCGGCGGTACCAATAAAGTTGGCAACACCAACGTCGGCAACACCGGCACCACCGTTATCCGCATCAACAGCCAACTGCCGCCGGACCTCGCCCAACAGCAGGTCAACCCGCTATCCCTACCAGGCTTCTCCCTGCCAACCGGGGAGAATGGTCTGTTCCGCTTGAGCGGGCAGGGCGCCGCTGATACCGCGCCAGTCGCCGCGACCGGCCCGGCGCCAACCTGGACCGTAGGTGGGCAAACCGTCACTACCGAGGCACACGTAGTAGCCGGAAGCAGCGGCGGCCCGCGCAATCTTTTCATTGATGCACCGCCCGCAGTCTCCGACAGTACGCGCGCAGTGGATACGTTCCACCGCACCCCGAGTGTCGTGCAGGCCGTGGCCAGCACGGTCGACGTCAACGTGCCGGTGAAACCCGCCGGCCCGGGCATGAAAGACCGTGGCAACGACGCCATGGAGTCGATCAACACCCGTCCGGTGACCCGTGTCACCGGTCTGCCGGACACCAAGGCGCCGTCCAACGCGCACAAATACCTGATCGAAACCAACCCGGTGCTGACCGACCTCAAGTCGTTCATGAGCTCCGACTACCTGCTGGAAAAACTCGGCTACGACCCCGACCAGAGCGCCAAGCGTCTCGGCGACGGCTTCTACGAACAACGCCTGATCCAGCAAGCCGTCACCGCCCGCACCGGCCAGGCGTTCATCGACGGCCAGACCTCCAACGAGGGCATGTTCAAGTACCTGATGAACAACGCCATCGCCAGCAAGGATGCACTCAACCTGTCGGTAGGCGTCGGCCTCACCTCGCAGCAAGTCGCCGCGCTGACCCACGACATCGTCTGGCTCGAAGAGCACGAAGTGAACGGTGAGAAAGTGCTGGTGCCGGTGGTTTATCTGGCGCAGGCCAATGGTCGTCTGGGTCCTACCGGGGCGCTGATTGCCGGTAATGATGTGACGCTGATTGCCGGTGAAAACCTGGATAACGTCGGGACGTTGAAGGCGACGAATAATCTGTCGGCGACGGCGGGCAAGGATCTGGTCAACAGTGGAGTGATCGAAGCGGGCACCCGTCTTGATCTGCTGGCGACCAACAATATCGTCAACAAGTCCGGCGGGATCATCACCGGGCGCGATGTGAACCTGATTGCAATTGATGGGGACGTTATCAACGAACGCACAGTAACGGGCATAGATACCGAGGGAAATACTAAACATCGCGATTTTGCTGATTCAGCTGCAAGAATCGAGTCTGCTAATGAACTGACAATATCGGCAGGTCGTGATTTCTCCAATTCGGGAGGCGTGTTGAAAAGCGGAGGCGATATGTACATCGATGCCACCCGTGATATCAACATATTGGCCGTCGCAGAGCGTAGTTCAGATATCAAATACCGCAATACTAATGAAACCATCACCCAGCTCGGAGCAACAATTGATGTTGGACGGGATCTGACGCTGAAAAGTGGTCGGGATATTGCGGTAATTGCTAGTGATATAACCGCGAAGCGTGATTTATCCATAACCGCTACTGACAATATGCTCATATCCTCCGCGGCTGACGAGAGTCATTCGTACTCCAAAACCAAAAAGGTAACTCGACAGGAGGATCATGTCAGTCAGGTTGCATCCATTATTAATGCTGGTGGCAGCATAACCATGAATGCGGGTGAAGACATGACGTTGGTGTCCAGTCGTATTGCTGCGGGTGACGAAGCTTATTTGGTTGCAGGCGGAAATTTGGAGGTTTTGGCTGCTCAAGATAGCGACTATTCGCTGTACGACAAGAAGAAGAAAGGAAGCTTCGGTAGTAGCCAAACCAAGAGAGATGAAGTAACCAGCATACTTAATATCGGTACGGAAATTTCTACGGGAGGAAAGCTCACGCTTTTGAGTGGAGGTGATCAGCGCTATCAGGCAGCCAAGCTGGAAAGTGGTGAAAGCTTGAATTTGGTCAGTGGTGGAAAAATTACGTTTGAAGGCGTGAAAGACCTCCACCAAGAGAGCCATGAAAAAAGTCGAAATAGTATGGCTTGGAGCTCCTCCAAAGGCAGGGGAACGACTGATGAGACTCTGCGCCAAACGGAGCTCTTGGCAAGCGGAGGTTTGGTTATTGATGCTGTTAACGGATTGGATATCGATATAAAGGATGTCAATCAGAATACCGTCAGCCAAACGATTGACGCGATGGTCAAGGCTGATCCAGGTTTGGCTTGGCTCAAAGATGCGGAAAAGCGCGGCGATGTCGATTGGCGCTTGGTAAAAGAAACCCACGACTCCTTTAAATACAGCAATTCAGGAATGGGGCCAGCGGCAATGCTGGCTGTAATTATCATTGTCAGCGTCATCACAGCTGGCGCTGCAAGTACCGCAGTGGCTTCTGTAAGTGGATCTCTGGGTGCAACATCAGCCACCGCAATGGGGAGCACGATGGCAGCAGCAACTGCAACGACTGCTGCCGGGCTGGGTAATATCATTGCATCGGCGGTCCTGACTTCGATGGCAAGTACTGCAGCCGTAAGCACAATTAACAACAAAGGAAATGTTGGCGCTGCGTTCCATGAGGTTTTCTCCTCGGAAAGCCTGAAAGGATATGTGCTTGCTGGTGTAACCGCCGGAATTGCTGCGAAATTCGGATATGTCCCGACCGAGCTTCAATTCGATATACCTGGGGTCGAGTCAGTCGCCACCAAAGCTGTTGCGGATGCTCTCGCTAAAACGGCAATAATGGGGGGCAGCCTGAAAGATAACCTGATGGTCTCAGCATTAGGATCAGTGGTCAGCATTGGTGGTGCTATCACTGCAAACAAAATTGGCGATATCACCGTATTTGAAAATGGAAAATTGTCAAAAGTAGTAATGCATGCCGCACTCGGAGGCTTAATGGCGGAAGCTTCCGGAGGTGATTTTCGAACTGGAGCGATCGCTGCCGGCGCGAACGAAGCTCTTGTTGATTTTCTGGCTGAAAATTTGCTACCCAAAGGTCTTGATAGCAATAGCGTTGAGTATAGAAACGGCATCAATAAGCTAATGGCTGCGTCGCAGTTGATTGGAGTTTTAACTGCCGCGTTCACTAATGGAGATCCTTCTGTTGCAGCAGATGTTACTGCAAATGCTACACAGTTTAACTATCTGAATCATGCTGAAATGCAGGCGCTTGCCAATGAGCTTGCGACGTGCAAAGAAACTAATACTTGTGACGGTGTTTCAGTCAAGTATTTTGAGAAGCATTTGGCGAACGACAAGGTGCTTAAAGAAGTATGTGCAGTTGATATAACCGGCTGCCAAGCGGCGTTGCGAGATATTTATGATGCAACGACAGGGTTCATGCGTGGCGATTACGATGTGGACTTGCCACCAGATTTAAAAAAGATTGTTAACTCATTCCATGAGTTTAATCTTGATGCGAGTGCCGAACCAACTGCTCAGGTAGCAATGCCGTCTATCGAGAAATTTATCGAAGCGGTTGGGCTGGATATCAACAATCCAATAGTAAAAGCTGCGGCGCAGGGTGCGGTATCGCTGATTATTGCCAAAAAAACCGGCGGTATGCTGGGGGCAAATGGTGTGAAGCTTGCCGGAAGCAAAACTATCTGGAAAGGTGTGGGAAAGGAAAGGCTTGATGTGGAAAATCCCGACCCAGGCGGACGGCCGGGCCAGCTTCATTATCAGGGTGTCGATAATGTTAAATATATTTATGATCCAGTTACTAACACGTTTGTAGGAGCGCCGAAATCAGTGAATAAGTTGCTGGAGAGACCTGACTTCAAGAAGGCAGTAGAGAAAGGCATGAAGAAATACCTTGGAGAAAACTGATGTTGAAATATAATGCAGCAATGGCTAATGCTCTATTGAGTTTGAGGCTGCCGGAGCATTCCTCTGTCGAGCTGTCCTCGATAATTGAAAAAGGTTTTTTCAAAAAAGATGGGTGTGAGTTGCTCGATTATTTCAAAGAGTCGAGTGTCGGTGTTGGATTGAATCACTTCGAGGATCAAACGGGGTATGAATGCTTTGTCAACTCGATTCATATTGACGATTATGTAGAATCGAACTGGCTTGGTAATGCGTTGCAATTTGCTAGCGAGTTGCTTGATCGTTGGTCAGCTAATTTACATCCTGAAGTACTTCAGGTCATTGTTTCGAGTGACGAATTTGGCGCCATGGTAAAAGCTCATGTCGTCAGGATGCATGAATTTTGGCTGCGCGACAATCTGGATGAATATGAAGATCCGGTGTTAATGGCTACTTCAGATAATAGGCAGCTTAATGAGCTTTTAAGTCAGCTAGGAATAAAATAGCCAGAGAGTTGCGGGAGCTGAATTGCGAGTAGTGTAAATTGGAGGGAGGGTAAATGGGAAGGGTAAATAGGGACAAAAGGGTAAATGGGGACAGACCACGTTTAGAAAACACCACGAAAATGTGGCTTATCTGTTAACTAATTGATTCAATAAGAAAATAATAGATCTGTTTGTTTTTTTACCGCGAAAGACTACCTTTTTTACCTGGAGCTTTTGGTTGAACAGGCGTCCAAAACTAATTGTGACATTCATGCGTGGTGCCTAATGACTAATCATGTTCATTTGTTAGTCAGTCCTCATCATGCCAACAGTGCAAGCCTGCTGATGAAAGGTGTTGGCCAGAGATACGTCCAATATATAAATCGTACGTATGGTCGCAGCGGAAGTTTATGGGAAGGCAGGTATCGTTCCTGCCTTGTTGAGAGTGAACGATATTTGTTGTGCTGTTATCGATACATTGAAATGAATCCTGTTAGAGCGAAAATGGTAATTCATCCGGCAGAATATCGCTGGTCAAGTTACCGTGTTAATGCACAATCAGAACGCTCGCACATTGTTACCCCTCATAAAAAGTATTTGGCGCTTGGAGGGTGGGGCGGGCACCCGGCGGATGCTTACCGCGAACTGTTCAAAAATGACTTGGAGTCAGAGTTGGTTGACCAGATTCGTGACGCGACGAATGGAACTAATGTTTTTGGCGGTTCAAAATTTGCTGTTGAGGTCGAGACAATGATCGGTCGCCGCGTGCAGCGGGGGAGCCCGGGACGGCCGAAAAAGTCGACCAACTAGTGAAAACGTGGTCTGTCCCCATTTTTTTCTTCGTTTTCTCTTCTTGACATTTGTAAATAGGATACGTATGGATCTTGATGATCAAGTAGAAGAAATTGAAACCAAAGAGGATTTCGCGAATTTCCTCCATGCGTTTCGTGAAACTCTGTTGCGACAACCGGATGAGTGGGAAAATTCGACACTTGAAAGGTTTTTAGACGCGATGGAGGCTTGGGTCAATTCAATGGAAGGTTATGCTTTTAACTCTGGCGACGTTGACGTTCTGCGACCAAGCTGGAAAACCTTTGCCAAGATCCTATCAGCGGCTAGCGTTTATGAGTGAAGCCAAGAGCGCGACAATGCTTTCGTTCAGATAGCACTGGTCGACGTGTCGCGAGGAACCGTGGGGAAAAATAAAAACGCCCGAAGAGATTCGGGCGTTTTCATGATTGAAATTAGAAGAAATGTCACCGAAACGCCGGCACCACATCCCTGATAAACAACTCCAGCGACTTCTTCTTCTCCGCATGCGGCAAGCTGTTGTCACACCAGAAACTGAACTCATCCACCCCCAGTTCCTGATAGTACTTGATGCGGGGAATAATCTCTTCCGGCGTACCAATCATCGCCGTCTTGTGCAGGCTCTCCAGTTCAAACTCCGGCCGCCCGGCAAATTTCTCTTCCGGGCTCGGAGCGAGGAAGCCGTTGACCGGTACTTCCTTGTTGCCAAACCACGCATCGAAGGTGCGATAGAACCGTGAGATGGCTTTGGCGCCGACTTTCCAGCCGTCCGGATCGTCCGCCGAGTGCACGTGGGTGTGGCGCAGCACCATCAATTGCGGACGCGGCACGTCGGGGTTGTTGTCCAGCGCGGTCTGGAATTTGTTCCTCAGGTCGACGACTTCTTCGTCGCCTTTCATAAGCGGCGTGACCATGACGTTGCAGCCGTTGGCCACGGCGAAGTTGTGTGAATCCGGGTCGCGGGCGGCGATCCACATCGGTGGGTTGGGTTTCTGGATGGGCTTCGGCACGCTGGTCGAGATCGGGAATTTCCAGATGTCGCCGTCGTGGGCGTAGTCGCCTTGCCACAGGGCGCGGACTACCGGGACCATTTCGCGCAGGGCCTGGCCGCCGCTGGAAGCGGGCATGCCGCCGGCCATGCGATCGAATTCAACCTGATAGGCGCCACGGGCCAGGCCGACTTCCATGCGCCCGTTGCTGATGACGTCGAGCAGCGCGCATTCACCGGCCACCCGCAGCGGGTGCCAGAACGGCGCGATGATGGTGCCGGCGCCAAGATGAATGGTGGTGGTTTTGGCGGCGAGGTAAGCCAGCAGCGGCATCGGGCTGGGCGAGATGGTGTATTCCATTGCGTGGTGTTCGCCGATCCACACGGTGCTGAAACCGCCGGCCTCGGCCATCAGGGTCAGTTCGGTCAGGTCTTCGAACAGTTGGCGGTGGCTGACGCTTTCGTCCCAGCGTTCCATGTGGATGAACAGGGAAAATTTCATGACGCTTCCTCGGATCTTTTATTGTTGAGGCTACCTGTGGGAGCGAGCTTGCTCGCGAAAAGCGGTGTAACAGCCGGCATCTATGGCGACTGACAAGACGCCTTCGCGAGCAAGCTCGCTCCCACAGTTGATTTGTGTAGGGCTGACGATCAGGCCAGAATGGGCAGGGCGCCCATCTTGCCGTGGCAATACACCAGCGGCCCGGTGTGCTGCTCCGGGACGATCAGGTTCTTCACCGCGCCGACCATGATCGCGTGGTCGCCGCCTTCGTATTCGCGCCACAACTCACACTCGATGATAGCCGTCGCGTTGGCCAGGATCGGGTTGCCCAACTCGCTCAATGTCCACTCGATGCCTTGCGCCTTGTCTTTGCCTTTACGGGCAAAGGCATAGGCTTCGCTCTGTTGGCCACCGGACAGGACGTGGATCGCAAAGCGCTTGTTCTTGATCAGTACGGGGTAGGAGTCGGAGCTGTAGTTGGGGCAGAACAGCACCAGCGCCGGGTCCATCGACAGCGAGCTGAAGGCGCTGGCAGTGAGGCCGACGATCTGACCGTCATCGTCCAGCGTGGTGATGACAGTGACGCCGGACGGAAACGAGCCCATGACTTGTTTGTAGATGGCAGCATCGATCATTGGACGGTCCTCGGGTGTTGTGACGCGATTTTTATGTATTTGTTGGTCTGATGGTATACCAGTATTTTTTCTTTGCAAGGGCTTTTAGGCTGAACCGATAAACGTGGTGCTTTCGTCGGAAACTCAGCATCTATTGGGCTTCTGGCTGGCCTGCAGGCCGCAGTATCAGTGAGGATGGCGGATCAGCTAGCGCCGTATACTACGGATCAGTTTTGTGAAATGTTTGGAATACCATAATATGGTCTGCATCTGAGGGGCGACCCAGAGTCCCCCCGGTTTGGCTTCATACAAAGATAAGAACAGACAAACTCGAGTTCATGCATATGTCCCAGATGTCCCGGCAAGATCCGTTGATCGAGAATCACACGGTCGACTATGTCCCACTCGCGGAACGCCACGGGAAGGCCCGCGACCTTTTCACCTTATGGTTCAGCACCAACATTGCGCCACTGCCCATCGTCACCGGCGCCATGGTGGTTCAGGTGTTCCATCTCGATTTGCTCTGGGGGCTAATGGCGATTGCGCTCGGGCACCTGATCGGCGGCGTGGTGATCGCCCTGGCCTCGGCGCAGGGGCCGCGCATGGGCATTCCGCAAATGGTCCAGAGTCGCGGTCAGTTCGGGCGTTACGGCGCATTGTTGATCGTGTTTTTTGCAGCGCTGATCTACATCGGCTTCTTCATTTCCAACATCGTGCTGGCCGGTAAATCGATTGTCGGCATTGCGCCGTCGGTACCAGCGCCGCTGAGCATTCTGATCGGCGCACTGGCGGCCACGGCGATTGGCGTGATCGGTTACAACTTCATCCACACGCTGAACCGCATCGGCACCTGGGTGATGGGCAGCGCGCTGCTCGCCGGCTTCCTCTACATCTTCGCCCACGACTTGCCGGCGGACTTCCTGACGCGCGGCAGCTTCAACCTGTCGGGCTGGCTGGCAACGGTATCGTTGGGAATCATCTGGCAGATCAGCTTCTCGCCGTATGTGTCCGATTATTCGCGTTACCTGCCGGCGGATATCGGCATCGCCAAACCGTTCTGGGCCACTTATCTGGGCGCGACGCTGGGGACGATTCTGTCGTTCAGCTTTGGCGCGGTGGCGGTTCTGGCGACGCCGGAAGGCACCGAGGCGATGGCAGCGGTCAAGCAGTCCACCGGTTGGTTGGGGCCGATTCTGATGGTGTTGTTCCTGCTCAACATCATCAGCCACAACGCGCTGAATCTGTACGGCGCGGTGCTGTCGATCATCACCTCGATCCAGACCTTCGCCAGCCAGTGGACGCCGAGCATCAAGGTGCGCGTGGTGTTGTCGAGCGTGGTGCTGGCGGCTTGCTGCGTGGTAGCGCTGGGTGCCTCGGCGGATTTCATTTCGCAGTTCATCGGGCTGATTCTGGCGTTGCTGTTGGTACTGGTGCCGTGGGCGTCGATCAACCTGATCGACTTCTACCTGATCAAGCGCGGCAACTATGACATCAGCTCGATTTTCCGCGCGGACGGCGGCATTTACGGGCGCTTCAATCTGCACGCAATCATTGCCTACTTCATCGGGATCATTGTGCAACTGCCGTTCGCCAATACGTCGCTGTACGTCGGGCCGTACGCCAATCTGGTCGATGGCGCCGACCTGTCGTGGCTGTTTGGTCTGGTGGTGACGGTGCCGCTGTATTACTGCCTCGCTACACGTGGGCAGACCCAGAAGCAACGTGGCGAGGGGATTTATCCCCGATCGGCTGCGAAGCAGTCGTGAAATCAGCGAGTGCGGCCCCCTTTGAGATATAAAGGGGGCCGCTTCGCGTCCCATCGGGGATAAATCCCCTCACCACAAATGATGTCTGCTTAGACCTTGTGCATTCGTGCGGTCATTCAATTTGGCCATTTCGATCCCCTTTTGGCCCATCACCCACTGTGCCGCGACCCCGCGGTCGGCAAGAATCAAAGCCACAATAAAACGCTGGACTTTGCTTGCCCTTGGCTACTTTTACAGCCGCTGCCGTGTACAGAACATAAAAACCATCGATCTCACGTCGCATTCCGGGGAAACAACCATGGTCACGATGAAACGCATTCTGGGTGCCACCGTCTGTGGGCTGACGCTGCTGGCCAGCGCGGTACACGCCGAGCAGCGCGAGCTGCGGGTCTACAACTGGGCGGATTACATCCTGCCGTCGGTGCCCAAGGATTTCGCCGCAAAGACCGGCATCAAAGTGACCTGGGACACCTTCGACACCAACGAATCGCTGGAGGCCAAGTTGCTCACCGGCAACTCCGGTTACGACCTGGTGGTGCCGTCGAACCAGTTCATCGACACCCAGATCAAGGCCGGGGTGTTCCAGAAACTCGACAAGTCGAAACTGCCGAACTGGAGTCATCAGGATCCGGCGCTGCTCAAACTGCTCGACGCCAATGACCCTGGCAATCAGTACGGCGTGCCCTACATGTACGGCACAGTACTGATCGGTTTCAACCCGGCCAAAGTCAAGGCAGCGCTCGGCGACAACGCGCCGGTCGACAGCTGGGATCTGGTGTTCAAGCCCGAGAACATGGAGAAGCTCAAATCCTGCGGCGTGGCGATGCTCGATTCGCCGTCGGAAATCCTCCCGCTGGCCCTGCATTACCTCGGTCTCGATCCGAACAGCCAGAACCCGGCCGACTATGAAAAGGCCAAGGACCTGATGCTGAAGATTCGTCCGTACGTGACTTATTTCAACTCGGCCAAGTACATGACCGACATCGCCAACGGCGACATCTGCGTGGCCATCGGTTACTCCGGCAGCTTCTATCAGTTTGGCAACCGTGCGAAAGAGGCGGGCAATGGTGTGGTGGTCGACTGGCGCTTGCCGAAGGAAGGCGCGCCGATCTGGTTCGATACCTTCGCCATTCCGAAGAGCGCGAAGAATGTCGAAGAGGCGCATGAATTCCTCAACACCTTGCTCGATCCAAAAGTCATTGCGCCAATCAGCGACTTCCTCGGCTACCCGAACGTGAACAAAGACTCGATGTCGCTGGTGAACAAAGACATCACCGCCAACCCGAACCTGACGCCAACGCCTGAAGCCCTGAAAACCCTCTACGTCGTCCAGCCCCTGCCGCAAAAACTCGAACGCGTACGCACCCGGGTGTGGACCAGCATCAAGTCCGACAAGTAACCGCAACCCCCCTGTAGGAGCTGCCGCAGGCTGCGATCTTTTGATCTTGTTTTTCCAGGAGACAACGCCAAAAGATCGCAGCCTGCGACAGCGCCTACAGGGATTGAGTTTGGTCTTCCTTGCGGGTGACGATCAGGCTCAACACCACTGACCCCAGAATCACCCCTCCGACCACCGCCAGCGACCATTCCACCGGCATGTGAAACCACGGCATCAACGTCATCTTGCCGCCGATGAACACCAGCACGATCGCCAGTCCGTATTTGAGCAAATGAAAGCGGTCGGCCATGTCTGCCAGCAGGAAGTACAACGCCCGCAGGCCCATGATCGCGAAGATATTCGAGGTGAACACGATGAACGGATCGGTAGTGACCGCGAAGATCGCCGGGATGCTATCGACCGCAAACATCAGGTCGCTGGCCTCGATCAGCACCAGTACCAGAAACATCGGCGTGGCCCAGCGTACGCCGTTCTGCAGCACGAAAAAGCGCTCGCCATGAAAGCCCTGGGTGATTCGCATGTGCCCGCGCACCCAGCGCAGCAGCGGGTTTTTGTCGAGATCAGGTTGTTGCTCGGCAAACATCAGCATCTTGATCCCGGTGATGATCAAGAACACCCCGAAGGCATACAACAGCCACTCGAACTGCGACACCAGCCACACCCCGGCGAAGATCATTGCCGCGCGCATCACGATCGCCCCGAGTACGCCATACAGCAGCACCCGGCGTTGCAGTTCCGGTGGCACGGCGAAGTAGCTGAAGATCATCACGAAAACGAACATGTTGTCGATCGACAGCGACTGCTCGATCAGATAACCGGTGAGGAATTCCAGGGTCTTGCGCTGGGCAATGTCGGCGCCGAACTCGCCGTGCAGATACCACCAGAGCAACCCGGCGAAAGCCATCGCCAGCGCACACCAGGCGATCACCCAACAGGACGCTTCCCGCACTGAAACGCGGTGTGCCTTGCGTCCGCCGAAGACGAACAGGTCCAGTGCAAGCATGGCGAGAACGAAGACGATAAACGCGCCCCACATCCATGGTTCGCCGATATTGATGTTGGTCGTTGGCATGGCGGGCTCCCTGGCTTTTATTGAATTAGGGTCAGGCAGGGCCATGCTAGCGGCGAGTTTGGGTGCAAGAAAAATCGCTTATTTCTGAGCAATAGTTCGGGAAAAGCGAAGTGTCGCGATCAGCGAGGGGGAATACCGACGACGGGAATTGAGACCTTTTGCGGTCTCAACCCCGCCGTTCTGATTACTTGCCGGCAGTCAGCGCCGGAGTACGCGGCGGCACCTGACGCTTCGAACCCGTCGCCTCGAACGCCGAGGCCAGGCGCAGCAGATTCGAGTCATCGTAGGCGCGACCGGCGAAGGTCAGGCCGACCGGCATACCGATGTCGGCCATGATCCCCATTGGCACAGTGACGGTCGGCACGCCGAGGTGACGGATCGCCAGGTTGCCGTTGGCGACCCAGACGCCATTGCTCCAGGCGATGTCCGCCGATTCCGGATTGATATCGGCATCTGCCGGGCCGACGTCGGCGTTGGTCGGGAACAGCACCGCGTCGAGTTTCAGCGTGTCCATCCAGTCTTCCAGATCGAGCTTGCGGGTCTTTTCCAGGCCGCGCAGGCCGTCCGGCAGGGTCGGGATCTGGTCCCACGGGGTAATGCCGCGCTCGGCCATGCGCACGTATTCGTCCATGCCGGCGGCCAGGTCGCCCTCACGGTTGGGCAGGGTGCCCGGGTCGTGCGGGAAGATTTTCGGCCCGTCGACATCGGCCAGACGGTTGAGCTTCGGATCGCCGTTGGCGCGCAGGAAATCGTCGAAGGCCCAGGCCGACAGGTCCCACAGTTCGTGGTGCAGGAACTCCTTGGAAACGATGCCGCGATTGAACACGGTCGGCGCGCCCGGACGGTCGCCTTCGCAGTTGGAGACCAGCGGGAAATCCACTTCGATGACTTCGGCGCCGGCCGCTTCCAGAGCCGCGCGGGCCTGTTTCCACAGGTCGATCACTGACGCACGAGTGTTGATGCGTTGCCCGGTCGGGCCGCCGATGCCCGGCGCTTCGCTGGTGCCGGCTTCAGGGTCAGCATTGATGTACATCTTCGGCACACCGAGGCGTTTGCCGGCCAGTGCCGCGGGTTTCACTGCCAGTTCGGCGTAGGACGCCGGGCGCACCGAGGCGACGCTCGGGATCGGCACCCACGGCTGCAGGCGCCACAGGTCGCCACGGGTGTCGGGGTCTTCCGCGACGACCACGTCGAGCACTTCGAGCAGATCGGCCATGGTCCGTGCGTACGGCACCACCACGTCCATGGTCGGCGTCAGCGGCCAGTTGCCGCGTACCGAAATCACTCCGCGCGACGGCGTGTAGGCGCACAAACCGTTGTTCGACGCCGGGCCGCGACCGCTCGACCAGGTTTCTTCCGCCAGGCCGAACGCCGAGAAACTCGCAGCAGTGGCGGTGCCGGCGCCGTTGGACGAGCCGGAGGCAAACGGCGCGGTCAGGTAGGCGGCATTGTACGGGCTCTCGGCCCGGCCATAGACGCCACGCTGCATGCCGCCATTGGCCATCGGCGGCATGTTGGTCTTGCCCAGGCAGATCGCCCCGGCGCCGCGCAGGCGTTCGATGGTGAAGGCGTCGCGATACGCCACCAGATCGGCGAAGGCCGGGCTGCCGGAGGCGGCGGTCAGCCCCTTGACCAGATAGCTGTCCTTGGCGGTGTAAGGGATGCCGTCGAGCGGGCCGAGGGTTTCGCCCTTGGCCCGGCGCGCGTCGGAGGCCTGGGCTTCGGCGAGTGCTTCGGGATTACGCACCACCACCGCATTCAGTGCGGTGGCGGTGTTCGGGCCGTCGTAGGCGTCGATCCGGGCCAGATAGGCCTGCACCAGTTCAACCGCGGTGGTCTGGCCGGCGTCGAGCGCCGCGCGTAATTGAGCAATGGAGACTTCAGTGACTTCGATCATGCTGTTACCGCCGACAGGTTCGCTAAAGGGGTGGGTCATCAGGGTTATCGTCGAAATGCGTGAAGCATTTCGTATGGGCGAAACTCTACCCTGAACTTTGTCGATTGGCATGTGCTAATTCGATAAATATCGACAAAAGTCAGCGAAAAAATTCCCCCGGCGTCTCGCCGAACTGCTGGCGAAAGGCCGCGATGAACGCCGACGTCGAGTCATAACCGCAGGCCAGAGCCACGTCGGTGACCCGTTCGCCGCGTTCCAGCGGGGTCAGCGCACCCAACAGGCGCAAGCGCTGACGCCAGGCGCGGAAGGTCAGGCCGGTGTCGCGTAAAAACAGGCGGCTGAGGGTTTTTTCGGTGACGCCGAACTTCTCGCTCCAATGGTTCAGTGTGGTCTGCTGTTCCGGATGTTGCTCCAGACTTTGATAGATCTGCCGCAGACGGCTGTCCTGAGGCAGCGGCAGCATCAGGTCAATCTGCGGCGCCTCGGCCAGTTGATCGAGGATCACTTGGGCCAACCGGCCATGGGCGCCGCTCTCGTCGTATTCCACCGGCACCCGACTGAAGGCGCGAATCAGCTCGCGCAGCAGGTCGCTGACGCCCAGCACATGACAGCGCTCAAGCGCCCAGCCGGCCACGCTGCAATCGATGTACAGGCTGCGCATTTCAGTGTGCGGCGAGCTGAACACGCGATGCGGCACGCCCGCCGGAATCCACACCGCACGCTCCGGTGGCGCGACGAAACGCCCGGCGCTGGTCTGCACCTCAAGCACGCCCTGAATCGCGTATGACAATTGCACCCACGGGTGACTGTGACGCCGGGTCAGCGCGCGATTAGGCAGCGACTCGGTGCGCCCGTACAGCGGACGGGGCAGGCTGGGCAACCCGGGAATGCTGCGCCGGAAACTTTTCTCGTGTCCTTTAGGCGGCATCTGTTGGCTCTTCGGCGTTAGTCGGTAATTTCTGCTCACGTTAGAGTCGCAGTCACGTACTGGCAACCCCCGGATGAACAGACCCATGACCCGACCAAGATTCCTGCCCGACAACTTCACCCTGACCCTGATCGGCGTCGTGCTGCTGGCCAGTTTCCTGCCGGCCAGCGGTCAGGTCGCGGTCGGGTTCGGCTGGCTGACCAACATCGCCATCGCGCTGCTGTTTTTCCTGCATGGCGCCAAGCTCTCGCGCGAATCGATCATCGCCGGTGCCGGCCACTGGCGCCTGCACCTGTTGGTGTTCGGCCTGACCTTTGTGCTGTTCCCGCTCCTCGGTCTGGCGTTGAAACCGCTGCTGTCACCGCTGATCGGCGACAAGCTGTACATGGGCATGCTCTACCTTTGCGCGTTGCCGGCCACCGTGCAGTCGGCGATTGCTTTCACCTCGCTGGCCCGGGGCAATATTCCGGCGGCGATCTGCAGTGCGGCGGCATCGAGCCTGTTCGGGATCTTCCTCACGCCGTTGCTGGTGGCGCTGCTGCTGAACGTGCACGGTGACGGCGGTTCGACCGTCGATGCGATTCTGAAGATCAGCGTGCAATTGCTGCTGCCGTTCATTGCCGGGCAGATCGCTCGGCGCTGGATCGGCGCATGGGTGGGGCGCAACAAGCACTGGCTGAAGTTTGTCGATCAGGGTTCGATTCTGCTGGTGGTGTACGGCGCGTTCAGCGAGGCGGTCAACGAAGGTATCTGGCATCAGATTCCGCTGGTCGATCTGTTGGGGCTGGTGGTGGTTTGCTGCATCTTGCTGGCGCTGGTGTTGCTGGCGTCGACCTTGCTGGGCAAGGCGTTCGGTTTCAGCCAGGAAGACCGCATCACCATTTTGTTCTGCGGTTCGAAAAAGAGTCTGGCCACTGGCGTGCCGATGGCGCAGGTGTTGTTTGCCGGCGGCACGATTGGCGTGTTGATCCTGCCGCTGATGCTGTTCCATCAGATTCAATTGATGGTCTGCGCAGTGCTGGCGCAGCGCTATGCCAAGCGTCCGGAATCGCTGCCGGAGTTGATGGCACAAGTTGATCCGTAAACGCTGCATTCCCTGCGGCAGCTCCTACAGGGGGATTTTCTCAATCCTGCGTAACGTGTTTCGGGCCGGCCAGTGCCCAGGCAATCAGGCCAAACAACGGCACGAACACGATGGCGATAATCCACACGCCTTTATTGCTGCCTTTGCCTGCGCTCTTGCGCACCCTGTTGATCGCCCACAATTCAACGATCACAAGAACGACGGCGAGTACGATCCAGACGGGTTCAATTTGCATGGGCTACCTCCTGATGGTCTTTCAGTTAGGTGAGCCCAAGCGCGCAGGGTTCATTTAAATTGCGCCGCTGCCTCCCGAATACTTCACCGCAGCGGCTGCCCGCGACGGCACATTGAGCGTGCGCAGCAACGATGACACATGGATGCGCACGGTGAACGGCGAGATATCCAGTTCCCGGGCGATCTCCTTGTTGGTCTTGCCTTGGGCGATCAGCCGCAACACATCCTGCTGACGCGGGGTGAGGGCGGTGCCGGTCTCCAGCGGCAGCAGCCCGGAAGGGGCGAACCTGACCAGCACTTCGCCTTCACGGATCGCCAGAATGGCCTGGCCGATTTCATCCGGGGCGATGTTCTTGCCGATGAAACCGTCGATGCCGGCCGCCATTACTTCGCCGATCAACGTCTCGTCGTCGACCATCGACACCACGATCAATGTGGTGCGCGGCAGTTTTCGGCGCAGTTCGGCGAGTTGGCTGATGCAGGTCAGGCCGGGGAAGCGCAGGTC
This sequence comes from Pseudomonas sp. Y5-11, assembly GCF_022368695.1. Classification (NCBI taxonomy): domain Bacteria; kingdom Pseudomonadati; phylum Pseudomonadota; class Gammaproteobacteria; order Pseudomonadales; family Pseudomonadaceae; genus Pseudomonas; species Pseudomonas sp. Y5-11. The sequence continues at coordinate 4,439,154 of NZ_CP058974.1, read as the reverse complement.
GAGAATCAGCGTGTCCGGCTCGTTGCCGGCGGGCAGCAAGGCCAGCACGGCGTCGAGATCGCCGGCCTCCTCGATAGATGCTTCGGGCAGCAGGCGCTGCACGGTGCGCCGCATGGCCTCGCGAAACAACGGGTGATCGTCGGCTATGATGATTCGGCCGGTCATGGCGTGACCCTCCCTGGATCAGGCGTGGTTTACGGCATGCACCTTAGCACCGCAGACGCGGATTGCCTGCTGGCCGGTGCTGAAACTGACGACTGTCGCACAAGGACGTTGCCCATGAAGTTCGAGAAAAACACCGAGTTGGATCAGGCCAATCTGCGGATCATCATCGCCAGCATTGCCATGGTTTACATTGGCGTGCTCGGCGTGTTGCCGGGTCAGCGCTTCGCTACCTATCTGCCGGTGGTGGTCTACATCGCGCTGTTTCTGCTGGCGTCGATTGCCTTGCGTCAGGCCATTGCGCGCTGGCCCGGGTATTACCCGGCGCGGCGGATTTTCGGCATGATCCACGATTACACCGGCACCTGTTTCGGCCTGGTGCTCGGCGGTGAAGCGGCGTTGCCGCTGTACGCGGTGATCATCTGGGTCAATCTGGGCAACGGCATGCGCTATGGCTCGCGCTACCTGGCGATTGCCACGGGGTTGGCGCTGCTGGCGTTGCTGGCGGTGTACCGGTTGACGCCGGTGTGGCAGGCGCAACCGTACATGGTGCTGATGTTGATGCTCACCAGCACGGTGATCCCGTTCTACGCGCACTTGCTGCTGGAACGCACGCGCAAGGCCTCTGAAGAAGCCGTCGCAGCCAATTTGGAAAAGTCGCGTTTTCTCGCCCAGGCCAGCCATGATCTGCGCCAGCCGATTCACTCCATCGGTCTGTTCACGGCGTGCCTGCGCGAATCGCGGCTGGGTGAGCAGGAGCGGCAACTGGTCGACAACATCGACCGTTCGCTGCTCAACGTCTCGCAGTTGTTCCGTTCGATTCTTGACCTCTACACCCTCGACAACGGGCGCGTCCTGCCCAGGTTGCAGGTGTTCAATCTGGGCGAGTGGCTGGCCGATCTGGTCCGCCAGAACGCCGAAGCCGCGCGCTGGGCCGGTGTGGAATTGCGCCTGCGTCCATGCAAATACTGGGTACAGAGCGATCCGGCGTTGCTCGCGACCATGGTGCAGAACGTGCTTTCCAACTGTTTCAAGTACGGCGCGCAACGCCCGGTGCTGATCGGCGTGCGCAAACGCGGTGTCGGGCTGGCCATCGTGATTTATGACCGCGGCAACGGCATTGCCGAGGAGCATCTGCCGAAAGTGTTTGAAGAGTTTTATCGGGTGCGCCAAGTGCGTGACAAGGACGTGGAAGGCGTCGGCCTCGGGTTGTCGATCGTCAAGCGTCTGGGGCAGTTGATCGGCGTCGATGTGGCGTTGCGCTCGCAGCTTGGGCGCGGCACGGCGGTCACCCTGTATGGCTTGCCAGTGGCCGTGGCGCCGCAATTGCCGGTCATGCGTGACGATGTGCGGCAGGCCGGCCTGTTGACCGGGCTGAAGGTGTGTCTGGTGGAGGATGATCGCAACGTGTTGCTGGCGACGTCGGCGCTGCTTGAGCGCTGGGGCTGCGTGGTGCAAGGCGAGTTGAGCGGGCAGGGGCTGGTCACCGATTGCGACATCATCGTCGCCGATTACGATCTGGGTCCACATTCCACGGGCATCGAGTGCATCGACGAGGTGCGGCGCCAGCGGGGTTTTGCGGTGCCGGCGATGATCATCACCGGGCATGACATCGAGAAAATACAGGCGGCCTTGCATGACCGCCAAATTGCCATCCTGTCCAAACCGGTACGTCCGGCCGAGCTGCGCGCGACCTTGCGAACCCTGCGCGACCGGCAAACCGAACCGGCCGAGCAGGTTTGACTCAACGCTTGCAGAGGTAGTCCTGAGTGATGGTGGTTTGCAGGCAGTTGAACTGGCCCATGGTGCGGCAGATGTTTTTCTCCGAACCGGTCACCTCGGCATTCTTGTAGCCCCAGGTCTTGCAGCGCTCCATCGCGACAGTCAGACCTTGCGCGGCGTTGGTCTGGCCGCTTTCGAACTGGCCCAGTTCGTAGGAGACCTGGACCACGCCGTCGTTCTTGCTGCCGCCGGTGGCTTCCCACTGTTTGGGCGTGGCGCAGCCGGTCAGGGCGAGGGCGGTGAGGGTGAGAGTAGCGATCAGGGTTTTCATGATGAGCGTCGTCCTTTACCGGAGAAATCAATTACTGAACGGGGATCGGTGAGGCGCCTTTGGGCAGGCAAGACAGCGGCGGAGTCATGATGCCCATGCTCGCCACCGCGATAATCGCCCCGCTGGGCAACTCGCAGTTGTACTCGCCGGCCGGGGTATACGCGGTGTAGTAGGTGAGGGTGCTGTCGCTGCGGATGTTGTCGATTTTCGACACCGGTTTGCCGATGACGGTCTGGGCCCGTTCTTTCATGCTGGCTTCGGTAGGTTTGGCAGTCTGGCAACCGCTGGCGCCCAGCATCAGGGCGCCGACAATGGCCACTTTGCACAGATTGGAATGCAGTTTCATGGTGCTTCTTCCTTGGTGTTGTTCTGATGTCCAGGCACAACGATCCCGCGCACTGCACAGTGGCAATGTTGGGGAACGTCGGGGGTTGCGAGGGAATATAGCGCCGGGTGGCGAGGTGGTCGATTAGCACAAATGTGCTAGTGCCGCGGTGGGAGAGGCGACCCGAACGGGTCGCCCCGCGTTGATTACTGAGGGGCGTTGAACTGGTCGGAATAGCTGCCGGTCATCAGCGCCGAAGCGACGCGATCAGAACCGACACCGACGCGTGAGTAGGCATACCGATTGGCGCCGACCTTGTCGGTGCCGTCGGAGGCCAGTGCACCAGCACCGACGTGGTCGGAACCATCGGAAGCCACTGCGCCAGCCCCGACATGCTCAGAGCCATCGGAGGCGACTGCACCGGCCCCGACGTGGTCGGAACCTTCGGAAGCCACTGCGCCCGCCCCGACATGATCAGAGCCAGCAGAGGCGACTGCGCCCGCCCCGACATGATCAGAGCCATCCGAGGCCACTGCGCCAGCCCCGACATGATCAGAGCCATCGGAGGCTACCGCGCCAGCCCCGACATGATCAGAGCCATCAGAGGCGACTGCGCCAGCCCCGACATGATCAGAGCCATCAGAGGCGACTGCACCGGCGCCGACGTGATCAGAGCCATCGGACGCCACTGCGCCGGCCCCGACATGATCAGAGCCATCCGAGGCGACTGCACCGGCGCCGACATGGTCGGAACCATCGGAAGCCACTGCGCCAGCCCCGACATGATCAGAGCCATCGGAGGCGACTGCACCGGCGCCGACGTGATCAGAGCCATCGGACGCCACTGCGCCGGCTCCCACATGATCCGAACCATCAGAGGCCATCGCCTGCGGCTGCGCAGCCCAAACCGTTGGCAACATCACGGTCGCCGCGACCGCAAGAATGGCGCCTGATAAAAGCGTGTGTTTCATGATTTTCTCCACGACCCATCAGCCACACAGCATTCCGTTGGCCCGGGGTTGACCAGATTGGCGATTGGCACGGGCGCACGGTAACGCGCACGGGTGTCGACGTATTGCATGAAACTGCGAAAGCGAGCTGAAAAGTATAGATCGTCAAACACGGGCCATGGCTGGCCGGGGGAGCAAGTGATAGTCGGTTAACTTCCTTGCAGACGGGGGCTTGAAGGAAATCAGTCTAAAAACACCTGACCATCACTCGGTGGCATTTGCTAGCCTCAAAGGTGTAGGCGAAGACGCAGACTGATGCGCAAGCGGATAGCAAGGGGACGTGGGGCGCGTTCCGAAGGGTACACGGTTAGAAAGATCTCCGCGCTGAGATCCAGCCCTTATGCCGTGTGAGGCAGCAAAGCACCGCTCTTTTTCCATGGTTGCTTTTGTACTGTGAGAGGCCCGATAAACCTTGTAAGCCAGAGACCAGCACTGGCCGCCTGCTCGAATAACCAAAGCCCGCATCACTGCGGGCTTTGTCGTTGTTGCAGGATCAGATTTTCGTCAGCGCGTACGCCAGATCGGCGCGCAGGTCTTCGAGATCTTCGACCCCCACCGACAGACGCACCAGGCCATCGCCGATGCCCAGTTTGGCGCGGGTTTCAGCGGGAATGGTCGCGTGGGTCATGATCGCCGGGTGCTCGATCAGGCTTTCAACACCGCCCAAACTCTCTGCCAGGGCAAAGATCTTCACGTTTTCCAGAAAGCGCCGTGCGCCCTCCAGATCACTGTTCAGATCCACCGAGATCATCCCGCCAAAACCATGCATCTGCCGTTTGGCCAACTCATGCTGCGGGTGCGACGGCAGGCCCGGGTAGTAGACGCGTTTGACCTGCGGTTGCTGCTCCAGCCACTTGGCCAGTTCCAGCGCGTTGCTGCAGTGACGTTCCATGCGCAGCGCCAGGGTTTTCACCCCGCGCAGGGTCAGGAACGCATCGAACGGGCCGGAAATCGCGCCGACCGCGTTTTGCAGGAAGCCGAGTTTGTCCGCCAGTTCGGCATTCTGCCCAACTACCGCGATACCACCGATCACGTCGGAGTGACCGTTCAGGTACTTGGTGGTCGAGTGCAGCACGATGTCGAAACCCAGCTCCAGCGGGCGCTGAATGTACGGGCTGGCGAAGGTGTTGTCGGCAACGCTGATGATTCCGCGTGCGCGGCAGATGCGCGCAATCGCGGCCAGATCCGACAGGCTCAGCAGCGGGTTGGTCGGCGACTCGACAATCACCAGGCGGGTGTCGTCCTGCAGCGCCGCTTCGAACGCCGCCAGGTCAGTCAGATCGACATAGCTGAAACGGTGTCCGGCACTGCGCTGGCGCACCTTGTCGAACAGGCGGAACGTGCCGCCGTACAGGTCATTGCCGGAGATGACGTGCGAACCGGCATCGATCAGTTCGAGGACGGTGGAGATCGTCGCCAGCCCGGACGCGAACGCGAAGGCGCGGGTGCCACCTTCCAGATCCGCCACGCAACGCTCCAGGGCAAAACGCGTCGGGTTGTGCGAGCGCCCGTAGTCGAAGCCCTTGTGCACGCCGGGGCTGTCTTGCAGGTACGTCGAGTTGGCGTAGATCGGCGGCATCAGCGCACCGGTGGTCGGGTCCGGCTCTTGCCCGGCGTGGATCACCCGGGTCGCGAAGCCTTGGGATTTATCGTCGTGCTGACTCATGCGAGGGATCTCCGTAATTGGTTGAGCATGTCGGTGCGGGTAATCAGACCGTGGAAGCCCGAAGCGTCGGCAATGATCGCCACGAGGCCACGACTGAGCACCGCTTCCAGCTCGGTGAGATGGGCGCCAGGTGCGAGGGTTTGCAGTTTGTCGGTCATCACGCTGGACACCGATTGACTGAAGCGCGCGGCGTCTTCGTGCACCGCGAGCAAGATGTCGGATTCGTCGATCACGCCGACCAGTTGTTTGCCTTCAACCAGCACCGGCAGTTGTGAGACATCCGCCAGACGCATGCGCTGGAACGCGGTCAGCAGGGTGTCGTCGGGGCCGACGCTGATCACGCGGCCGTCTTCGAAACGCCGGGCGATCAGATCGCGCAGGTCGCCATAGCGTTTGCGCTGCAACAGGCCCTGATCGGTCATCCACTGGTCGTTGTAGACCTTCGACAGATAGCGCGTGCCGGTGTCGCAGACGAAGCTGACCACGCGTTTGGGCTCGGTCTGTTCGCGGCAATAACGCAGCGCGGCGGCGAGCAGGGTGCCGGTGGACGAACCCCCGAGAATGCCTTCGGCCTTGAGCAACTGACGGGCATGATCGAAGCTTTCTTCGTCGCTGATCGAGTAGGCGTGGCGCACGCTGCTGAGGTCGGTGATCGACGGAATGAAGTCTTCGCCGATGCCTTCCACGGCCCACGAACCGGGCGTCGGCATCGTGCCGTCGCGGCTGTATTGCGCCATCACCGAACCCACCGGATCGGCGAGGACCATCTGCAGATCCGGCTGTACGCGTTTGAAGAAACGGCTCAGCCCGGTCAGGGTGCCGGCAGACCCGACGCCGACCACGATCGCGTCCAGATCATGCTCGGTCTGTGCCCAGATCTCTGGCGCGGTGCTGCACTCGTGTGCCAGCGGGTTGGCGGGGTTGTTGAACTGGTCGGCAAAGAACGCGCCGGGAATGTCTTTCGCCAGGCGGGCGGCGACGTCCTGATAATACTCGGGGTGGCCCTTGCCGACGTCCGAGCGGGTGATGTGCACTTCGGCGCCCATGGCTTTCAAGTGCAGGACTTTCTCGGTGGACATCTTGTCCGGCACCACCAGCACCACGCGGTAGCCCTTGGCCCGGCCGACCAGCGCCAGACCCAGGCCGGTATTGCCGGCGGTGGCCTCGACGATGGTGCCACCCGGTTGCAGGCGCCCGTCGCGTTCAGCGGCGTCGATCATCGCCAGACCGATGCGGTCCTTGATCGAGCCGCCGGGGTTTTGTGATTCCAGTTTGAGAAACAGTGTGCAGAGGCCGGTATCGAAGCGGGTAACTTGTACCAGCGGCGTATTGCCGATCAGCCCAAGTACGGCAGGGCGTGAATCCTTTGACATTTCTTCACCTCTTGTAGTGGTGTTGATCGCGTTCCATTCGCGGGGAAAAGCTCGCGTGCAACATAGGCGCAGACATGATCTGTCGCAACCATTAGTCAGCCGCAGATACAGCCATTTCGATCTAACCATAGAACAGAATCAAAGCCTGCAACGGCGCGGTTTCAGAGGGTTTACATCAAGGCGTCATTGAGTATTCAAAGGGCGTCGTGAACGCGCTCGATTGCTTGATTCGCGCAGGAATATCCTGCAGGGCAAAACATGTTTTCAGCGGGCAAACAGCTTGCCTTCGATCATGAGGGAAACTTGTGATCATCAAGATTAAAATGAGTTTGTCTCACCAGTGCCTGATCCCGACAATGGCCGCCATCAACAAGACATTGGAGTTGTTTGTCATGGCACTGGCCCATTCCCTCGGATTTCCGCGCATCGGTCGCGACCGCGAACTGAAGAAAGCGCAAGAGGCGTTCTGGAAAGGAGAACTGAACGAGGCCGGCCTGCGTGAAGTGGGTCGTGAACTACGCAAGGCCCATTGGGACTTGCAGAAAAACAGCGGCATCGAGCTGCTGCCGGTGGGCGATTTCGCCTGGTACGACCAGGTGCTGACTCACTCGCTGATGTTCGGGGTGATCCCCGAGCGTTTCCGTCCGCACGACGGCAAACCCAGCCTGCAGACCCTGTTCGGCATGGCCCGTGGTGTCAGCGACAGCTGCTGCGGCGGTGCGCACGCTCAGGAAATGACCAAGTGGTTCGACACCAACTACCACTATCTGGTCCCGGAATTCAGCGCCGAGCAACAGTTCCAGCTCGGCTGGGAACAGTTGTTCGAAGAAGTCGAAGAGGCCCGTGCCCTCGGCCATAACGTCAAACCGGTGATTATCGGCCCACTGACTTATCTATGGCTGGGCAAGGCCAAAGGCGCCGCATTCGACAAGCTGGAATTGCTCGACCGCCTGCTGCCGCTGTACGGGCAGATCTTCGCCCGGCTCGCCGCCCTCGGTGTGGAATGGGTGCAGATCGACGAGCCGATTCTGGTGCTCGACCTGCCGCAGGAGTGGAAGAACGCTTTCGAGCGTGCGTACAACCAGATCCAGCGCGATCCGCTGAAGAAACTGCTCGCCACTTACTTCGGTGGTCTGGAAGAGAACCTCGGTCTGGCCGCCAACCTGCCGGTTGACGGTCTGCACATCGATCTGGTGCGCGCAGCGGAACAGTACCCGACCATCCTCGATCGCCTGCCGGCCTACAAAGTGTTGTCGCTGGGCCTGGTCAACGGTCGCAACGTCTGGCGTTGCGATCTGGAACATGCGCTGGCGACGTTGCAGCATGCGCATGAACGGCTGGGGGATCGGCTGTGGGTCGCGCCGTCCTGCTCGCTGCTGCACAGTCCGGTGGACCTGAGTCGCGAAGACCAGCTCGATGCCGAGCTGAAAAGCTGGCTGGCGTTTGCCGTGCAGAAGTGTGAAGAAGTCGCCGTGCTGGCGCAGGCCGTCAACGAGCCTGAGTCACCAAAGGTGCTCCGCGCCTTGACCCAAAGCCGCTCGGTACAGACCAGCCGCGCCGCCTCGCCACGTATTCACAAACCGGCGGTGCAGGCCCGTGTGGCGGCCATTACCGCGCAGGACAGCCAGCGCCAGTCGCCGTTTACCCAGCGCATCGCCAAGCAGCGCGCCGGCCTCGATCTGCCGCTGTTCCCGACCACCACCATCGGTTCATTTCCGCAGACCGCCTCGATTCGTCTGGCGCGTCAGTCGTTCAAGCAAGGCAAGCTCAGCGAAGCCGAATACACCGAAGCCATGTACAGCGAAATCCGTCACGCCGTGGAAATCCAGGAGCAACTGGGGCTCGATGTGCTGGTGCACGGAGAAGCCGAGCGCAACGACATGGTCGAGTACTTCGCCGAGCAACTCGACGGCTATGTGTTCAGCCGTTTTGGCTGGGTGCAGAGCTACGGTTCACGTTGTGTGAAACCGGCAGTGATCTTCGGTGATCTGAGCCGTCCGCAAGCCATGACCGTGGACTGGATCCGCTATGCTCAGGGCCTGACCGGCAAGGTCATGAAAGGCATGCTGACCGGCCCGGTGACCATGCTGATGTGGTCGTTCCCCCGCGAGGACGTGTCCCGTGAAGTGCAGGCGCGGCAACTGGCGCTGGCGATCCGTGACGAAGTGGTGGATCTGGAGGCCGCCGGAATCAAGATCGTGCAGATCGACGAGGCCGCATTCCGCGAAGGCTTGCCGCTGCGCCGCGCGCAATGGCAGCACTATCTGGACTGGGCCACCGAAGTGTTTCGCCTGTGCGCCTCGGGTGTGCGTGACGAAACCCAGATTCACACGCACATGTGTTACAGCGAATTCAACGATGTGATCGAGTCCATCGCGGCGATGGATGCCGACGTGATCACCATCGAAACCTCGCGTTCGGACATGGAATTGCTCGATGCCTTTGAAGCATTCGACTACCCGAACGAGATCGGGCCGGGCGTCTACGACATCCACTCGCCACGCGTTCCCGATGCTTCGGAGATGGCCAGTTTGCTGCGCAAGGCAGCGCAGCGGATTCCGGCCGAGCGGTTGTGGGTCAACCCGGATTGCGGCTTGAAAACCCGTGGCTGGCCGGAGACTGAGGCGGCACTGGTGCACATGGTTGCCGCTGCCCGTCAGCTACGCAAAGAACTGGCCTGAGCAGACAACCACCAAACCCTGTGGGAGCGAGCTTGCTCGCGAAGGCGGCGTGTCAGTCGAATGATGTTTCTCTGATACACCGCTTTCGCGAGCAGGCTCGCTCCCACAATGGGTTTAGTGATCGGTCAGTGCCGGCTCATCAAACCATGCAGCACACCCAGGCGCAGCCCCGGTTCCGACGGCGCCATCTGCGAAATCCCGAATGCCTTGAACGCCGCCAGCATCAATACCAATCCGCCGGGCAAAATGCTCTGGCGATGCGGCTGCAAACCTGCCAGCTTCAACTGCTGAACGTTCTTCACCTTCAGCAGCAACAGCGACAAGCGCAACAACCCGCCATAGGTAATGCCATCCTGGCCGAAGTCGTTCAAGCGATTGGCCTTCAGCACTTTCGCCAGCATCCGCGCCGTGCCGGACGAGCCAATGGTCTGCTGCCAACCCTGCGCGCGGTAGCGGCGGGCGACTTTTTCGAAGTGCAGGATCGCCACGCGTTTGGCTTCTTGCAGCGCACCGGGTGCGATGCGGCCGTCGGGGAAATAGCGGGCGCCCAGGGTGCCGCTGCCGATGGCGATGCTTTCGGTGAGCAGCGGTTGTGTGCCCTGGCCGAGAATCAGCTCGGTGGAACCACCGCCGATATCGACCACCAAGCGCATGTCTTCAGCGCCCGGCAGGGAATGGGCGACGCCGGCATAGACCAGTTGCGCCTCTTCATGGCCGGAAATGACATCGATGCGAAAACCCAGATGACGTTCGGCGCTGTGCAGAAACAGCTGCGCATTGTCGGCCTCGCGCACCGCGCTGGTTGCCACGGCCCGCACTTTGCCGGCCTCGAATCCGCGCAGTTTCTTGCCGAACCGCGCCAGCGCCTGCCAGCCCCGGTCCAGCGCCATTTCGTCCAGAGCACCACCGTCAAAACCTTCGGCCAGTCGCACCGGCTCACGCAGGGTTTTGACTTCCTGGATCATCAAGCCTTTTCGACTGCGAACTGACTGGCCGATCATCAGGCGAAACGCATTCGAACCCAGGTCGATGGCGGCAAACAGCGAGGCGTCTTCTTTCATGGGAATCCCTGCAAAGCATCCGTCGAAGGCTCAAGACGGTTTGCGAGGATTCTGCGGTGCGCTTGATGACATCCTGATGACGGGGCAGGGGCGGTTCAGTGAATTGTTGGCTGTCATGACCCTGTCATTATCCGGCGTCTATCCTGAGCCCAATACATCGCGTGTTCTTAAAGTTTTTGCTGCCTCTTTGGGCAGCTTTTTTTTGCCTGAAATTCGGCATGCCCCCCCAAACCAACACCACACCCTGTAGGAGCTGCCGCAGGCTGCGATCTTTTGATTTTGGTTTTTATAAACAAAAGCAAGATCAAAAGATCGCAGCCTGCGGCAGCTCCTACAGGATTATGTGAGTAGGTTTGCGGAGCGTATTTGCAATTCTTCGTGAGGGTTGGCTAATATACGATCCATATACACTTCGTATTGGATTTGGATATGGGCATCGTAAAGATTTCGGAAGACATGCACGAGAACCTGCGCATCTCCAGCAATGCACTCAGCCGCTCGATCAACGCGCAGGCCGAGCACTGGATGCGCATCGGCATGCTTGCCGAACTGCACCCCAACCTCGACCACAGCGCCATTTGCCGCTTGCTGATCCGCGCCGAACAGAACGGCGGGCTGGATCTGCACCAACTGACTCAGGAAGCCGTCAGCGCATGAGAAACCAGATCAAGATCAACAGCCCCGCCGAAATCGCTCAGTCACGCGCTGCCGGCAAGCTGGCCGCCGAGGTGCTGGCGATGCTGGTACCGCATGTCAAGGCGGGCGTGACCACCGATGAACTGGATCGCCTGTGCAACGACTACATCGTCAATGTGCAGAAAGCGATTCCGGCCAACGTCGGTTACCACGGTTTCCCGAAAACCGTCTGCGCCTCGGTCAACGACGTGGTGTGCCACGGCATTCCGTCCGGCACGCCGTTGAAAGACGGCGACATCGTCAACCTCGACATCGCGGTGATCAAGGACGGCTGGTTCGGCGACACCAGCCGCATGTACGTGGTCGGCACGGCGTCGCCTGAGGCGCAACACCTGATCAAGACCACCTACGACGCCATGTGCGCCGGCATCCGCAGGGTGCGTCCGGGCGCGACGCTGGGCGACATCGGCCATGCGATCCAGAGTCTGGCGGAGAAAGAAGGCTTCAGCGTGGTGCGCGAGTATTGCGGGCATGGCATTGGCAAGGTTTACCACGATGAACCACAGATCCTGCATTACGGGTTCCCCAATCAGGGCATGAAGCTCAAGGCGGGGATGATCTTCACCGTCGAACCGATGCTCAACGCCGGCAAGCGCCATGTGAAGAACATGCCGGACGGCTGGACCGTGCTGACCAAGGATGGCTCGTTGTCGGCGCAGTGGGAGCATATGGTGGCGGTGACGGAGACAGGCTTCGAAATCCTCACGGCGTGGCCGGACGAAATTGAAGGGTTCACTCCGATCGCCTGAACACTGAGATTCCTGTGGGAGCGGGCTTGCCCGCGAAGACGTCAGCACATTCAACATTGATATTGAATGTACCGGCCTCTTCGCGGGCAAGCCCGCTCCCACAGGGAGGTGTATTGCGTGGGGTATATCAGTGGGAGCCGGCGGCTTTGTTGAGGTCGCTTTCAGCCCATTCGGTGTAGACACAGGCATCCGCCGTCGCCCAGCGTACCCGCACCGGATCGCCAGCCTTGAGCGGCATGCCGGCGGCGGACAAGGCTTTTACCGTCATCGAAGTACCGCCTGCGGTGACCACGCTGCACGTCTGGCTCTCACCAAGAAACAACACCTCCACCACCTGCGCCGACACCTCGTTCCAACCCGCTGCCAGCGGTTCTGTGCTCGCCTGCTGCACGCTCAGCGCCACTGCCTTTTCCGGCCGCACCATCAGCAGCACATCCTGATCGGTGTGCAAGCCTGCGGTCAGGCGAATCGACAACGACTGCCCCTCAAAACCCGCCGCCGCATTGCCTTGGGCCTTGAGTTTGAGGAAGTTCGAGTTGCCGAGGAACGACGCGACAAACGCGTTCGGCGGATTCTGGTACAGGTCATAACCGCTGCCCAGACCGACAATCTTGCCGTGACTGAATATCGCGATGCGCTGCGACAAACGCATCGCTTCTTCCTGATCGTGGGTCACGTAGACGATGGTGATGCCCAGGCGCCGATGCAACTGGCGCAGTTCATCCTGCAAGTCTTCACGCAGTTTTTTATCCAGCGCTCCAAGGGGTTCGTCCATCAACAGAATGCGTGGCTCGTAGACCAGCGCGCGGGCGATGGCGACGCGTTGTTGCTGGCCGCCGGACAATTGCGAAGGGCGGCGATGGGCGAATTGTTCGAGCTGCACCAGTTTCAGCATCGCGTCGACGCGCCTGTCACGTTCGGCGGCGGCGAGTTTGCGGATCGCCAGCGGGAAGGCGATGTTGTCGCGCACCGACAGATGCGGGAACAGCGAATAGCGCTGGAACACCATGCCGATGTCGCGCTTGTGCGGCGGCACATTGACCAGCGACTGACCGTTGACCAGGATCTCGCCGCTGCTTGGGGTTTCGAACCCGGCGAGCATCGACAGCGTGGTGCTTTTGCCCGAGCCGCTGGAGCCGAGGAAGGTCAGGAACTCGCCGTCCTTGATGTCCAGCGAGATGTTGTCGACGGCGGCAAAGTCGCCGTAGTGCTTGTTCAGGTTGCGCAGGCTGACCAGAGGTTTGTCGTTCTGCTGGGAGGCGTCTTTGATCACGGCACTCATGTCGTACTCCTGGGCGCTCAGGCGCTGATTTCGTTGCGCCGGCGCAGCGCGGCGGCGATGACCATGACCAAAACCGACAAGCCGATCAGCAGCGTCGAAGCGACGGCGATCACCGGGGTCAGGTCCTGGCGCAGGGTGGTCCACATTTTCACGGGAAGGGTTTGCAGGGTCGGGCTGGCCATCATCACGCTCAGCACCACTTCGTCCCACGATACGAGGAAGGCGAAGAGGGCGCCGGCGACCATGCCCGGGCGAATCGCCGGGAACGTCACCTTGAACACTGCTTGCAGGCGTGAGGCACCGCAGATCACCGCCGCGTCTTCAATCGACTGATCGAACAGCTTCAGCGAGTTGATGATCGAGATGATGGTGAACGGCAGCGCGACGATCACATGGCTGACCACGAAGGCGAACATCGTCCCTGTGTAACCGAGCTTGAGAAACAGCGCGTACACCGCCACGGCGATGATCACCAGCGGCACGATCATCGGCAGGGTGAACAGGCCGTAGAGCATTTCCCGACCGGGAAAACGCCCGCGCACCAAAGCGAACGCCGACGGCAGGCCGAGGGCCACGGCGCAGATCGTGGTCAGCACCGCGACCTTGAGGCTGGCCGCCGCGGCGTTCATCCAGTCAGCGTTGGAGAAGAACTGGCCGTACCATTTCAACGTCCAGCCCGGCGGCGGGAACACCAGCCATTGCGACGAACCGAACGACAGCAGGACGATGAACACGATCGGCAACAGCAGAAACAGGCCGATCAAACCGGTGGTGGCGTAGAGCCCGAAACGCATCCGCCGGCTCATGGCATTGGGAGTCAGGAGCATCTCGGCTTACCTCGCGTTGCTGGCGCCAACCGGGGATTCCGGCTGAAGCTTCAGGTAGAAGTAGAACAGCACCAGCGTGATCGCGATCAGCAACGCGGCGCCGGCACTGGCCAGGCCCCAGTTGAGGAACGATTGCACCTGCTGAATGATGAACTCCGGCAGCATCATGTTCTGCGCCCCGCCGAGCAGCGCCGGGGTAACGTAGTAACCGAGCGACATCACGAACACCATCAACCCGCCGGACGCCAGCCCCGGCCGGCACAGCGGCAGGAACACCCGGAAGAAGTTGGTCCACGGACTGGCGCCACAGATCGAGCCGGCCTGCAGGATCATCGGGTCGATGGCCTGCATGGTCGCCTGCAACGGCAGGACGATGAACGGGATCATGATGTAGTTCATGCCGATCACCACGCCGGTCAGGTTGTGCACCATTTCCAGCGGCTGATCGATGATGCCCAGCGCCATCAGCGCCTTGTTGATCACCCCCGAGGCTTGCAGCAGCACCAGCCACGAATAGGTGCGGGCGAGCAGGCTGGTCCACATCGACAGCAGCACGATGTTGAGGATCCAGCGCCCCCAGCCGCGTGGCACCAGGGTGATCGCCCAAGCCAGTGGGAAGCCCAGCAACAGGCTGAAAATCGTCACCAGACCGGCCACCGAAAAGGTGTTGAGCAGCACCCGTGCATATGCCGAGTTGGCGAACAGTTGTTCATAGTTGCCGAGGCCCGGCACCGGTTCCAGCACGCCGCGCAACAGCAGGCCAATCAACGGCGCGAGAAAGAACAAACCGAGGAACAGCAGGGCCGGGATGAGATTGCCGGCACCTTTCCAGCGTTGTCTGAAGGTGGGGGTCGAGCCGGCAGCGCCAGTGGCGCTCCCGGTCACCGTTGCAGGACGGGGCGCAATGGCCGCCATTTTCATTTGACCAGCCATTCGTTCCACCGTGTCGCGATGGCTTGACCGTTCTTGGCCCAGTACGCGAAATCAAGCGTGATTTGATCCTTGGCGTAGGCCGTCGGCAGATTCGGGGCCAGCACCGAGTCCAGGCGCGCCACGCTGTCGACGTTGACCGGGGCGTAGGCGGTCAGGTTGGAGAAGTCCGCCTGGCCTTTGGCACTGCTGGCGTTGGCCAGAAACTTCATCGCCGCGTCCTTGTTTTTCGAGCCTTTTGGAATCACCAGAATGTCGGCCATGACCAGGTTCTGTTTCCAGCTCACGCCGACCGGTGTGCCGTCTTCCTGCAGGGCATGAATCCGGCCGTTCCAGAACTGGCCCATGCTTGCTTCACCGGAGGCCAGCAGTTGCTGCGACTGCGCGCCGCCGCCCCACCAGACGATGTCTTTCTTGATGGTGTCGAGTTTCTTGAAGGCGCGATCCAGATCCAGCGGGTAGAGCTTGTCAGCCGCTACGCCGTCGGCCAGCAGCGCCAGCTCGAGCACGCCGGGGCTTGGCCATTTGTACAGGGCGCGTTTGCCGGGGTAGGTCTTGGTGTCGAACAGGGCGCTCCAGTCTTGCGGCTTGGCAGCGCCGAGCTTGCCCTCGTTGTAGCCGAGGACGAAGGAGAAGAAGAACGAGCCGACGCCGTAGTCGCTGACGAAACGCGGGTCGATCTTGTCGCGCTGGATGACGTTGAAGTCGAGGGGTTCGAGCAGGCCTTCGGCAGCGGCGCGCAGGGCAAAGTCAGCTTCGACATCGACCACGTCCCATTGCACGTTGCCGCTCTCGACCATGGCCTTGAGTTTGCCGTAGTCGGTCGGGCCGTCCTGCACCACGGTGATGCCGCTGGCCTTGCTGAACGGATCGGCCCAGGCCTGTTTCTGCGCATCCTGGGTGCTGCCGCCCCAGCTGACAAAGTTCACACTCTCGGCGGCCATTGCAGCCTGGCCAGTCACGCTCAGCAGTCCCGCAAAAAGGATTGCGGTTGCAGCTTTGTTCAACACCATTTTTACGCCCTCATTGTTGTGTTTTTGAGCGGGCTTGCGTTGTTGCCCGCCTGTCGGGAGCAGTAGCCGGGCGGTTTTTCAGATCGCCCGGTCTATGGAATATCATATTATGGTATTCCAAACTTTGTGCAAGCACTTTGCCTTACCGGTTATCTGGCGAAGCTGTTTTTTGACCGCTGAAGGATTTTCTATAGATGAAATTGTGGCGAGGGAGCTTGTTCCCGCCGGGTTGCGCAGCGACCCTCGCTTCTCTGAAAAGCTGGGGCCTGCTGCGCAGTCCAGCGGGAGCAAGCTCCCTCGCCACAGGAAATCACCTGTGTCTGGGCGTTATTCGGTAAACGGAATGCTCTCCACCACCTCCAGGTCATACCCGGTCAGCCCCGCATACTTCAGCGGCGGCCCAAGATGGCGCAGTTTGCCGACGCCGAGGTTCTGCAGAATCTGCGCCCCGGTGCCGACCTCCGAATAAATCCGCGATTGCGAGCGACTGAACTGCCGTGGCGGCTGGGTCAATTGCGGCACGCGCTCGAGCAGCGCCTGCGACGATTCATGATTGGCCAACACCACCACAACCCCATGACCTTCGGCCGCGACCCGTTGCAGCGCCGCCCACAGCGTCCAGTTGCTCGGCCCGCTGTACTCGGCGCCGACCAGATCACGCAGCGGATCGATCACATGTACACGCACCAGCGTCGGCTCTTCGCGGCGCAGATCGCCCATGACCATCGCCATGTGCACACCGCCCTCAATGCGGTCTTCAAAGGTGATCAGACGGAAGGTGCCATGCACCGTCGGCAGCTCACGCTCACCGATGCGCTCGATGGTGTGCTCGGTGCTCAGGCGATAGTGGATCAGATCGGCGATGGTGCCGATCTTGATCCCGTGCTTGCGCGCGAACACTTCCAGGTCCGGACGCCGGGCCATGGTGCCATTGTCGTTCATCACCTCGACGATCACCGAGGCCGGGGTAAAACCGGCGAGGCGCGCCAGATCGCAGCCGGCCTCGGTGTGGCCGGCACGGGTCAGCACGCCACCTTCCTTGGCGCGCAGCGGGAAGATGTGCCCAGGCTGCACCAGGTCTTCAGCGCGGGCGTCTTTCGCCACAGCGGCCGCGACCGTGCGCGCGCGATCGGCCGCAGAAATGCCAGTGGTGACGCCGACCGCCGCTTCAATCGACACGGTAAACGCGGTGCTGAATACGCTGCCATTGCTCGGGACCATCTGCTCCAGGCCCAGGCGTTGGCAATGCTCGTCGGTCAACGTCAGGCAGATCAATCCGCGCGCTTCACGGGCCATGAAGCTGATCGCCTCGGGCGTGCAACAATCGGCGGCCAGCAGCAGGTCGCCTTCGTTTTCCCGATCTTCGTCATCGACCAGCAGGACCATTTTGCCGAGGCGATAATCTTCGAGGATTTCTTCGATGCTGTTAAAGGCCATGCTGGACTCTCAGGGTTGGTTGCAAATAATATTGGTATACCATAATACAAAATCAACAAAGAGGTCACTATGAAGGCGTACTGGATTGCCCACGTGGATGTCGACGATGCCGAGCACTACAACCAATACACCCAGCGCGCGCCGAAAGCGTTCGCCAAGTTCGGCGCGAAATTCTTGGCCAGGGGCGGGCGCAGCGAAGCGATGGAAGGCCGGACGACGCCCCAGCGCAGCGTGGTGATCGAATTCGACAACTACGAACAGGCGGTGGCGTGCTACCGCTCGGCGGCGTATCAGGAGGCGAGAAGCTACCGCGAGGAGTGGGCGAGGGCGGAGATCATTATTGTGGAAGGGATGGCGCCGTAAGCGCTTGTTTACGAGTCCAGCTGCGATCTTTTGATGCTCTTTTTCGTGATCAGAAGATCGCAGCTATCAGCGGTTAAGGACTGTGATTCTTTGCTCAGCCTTGTGCTTGAATCTTCCGCCCTAATACGTCCATTACATCACAGCCATCACGAAGCAAAATCGCTGCTGCGTGGGCGAGTTGCTGCACATCGACACCCTTGGCAGCTGAGATATCCAGGCTGGCGAGGCTTTCCATCATCTGTGTAGCTGCCAAAAACCTGCTCGCCGCGCTGCTGTGCAAAATGTCCAGCGGTGCCTGTGTTGAGACCAGGAGCACTGGAATGCTGTCTTCGTTGTGGGTCATAGAAATGTGGGTATTCATACGCCAGCACCTGCCTGAAGATTACATGTGAAGGTTCTTCTCAGCGCTATCGACATATTGTCGACTAGGAATTGTCTGAGTCGATCGCGGCGAGTGTAGGGGATGATTTCTATGGTCGATTCCGTCATGGGTGTAGCTCCGTAAGATCCAGTAGAGCTGCCACAAAAACGCCGTCAAACGAAATTGGGTGGCAACTGTGCGTGGGTTGACGGACCGGCTCTCACGGACACCGGCGCATCCGAAGATGCCCCGCGCACAGTCGCCATTAAGAATGCATCGGACACAGGAGTGCTCGAGCAGAGAAGGCTATGCACGTCGTGAGAAGATTACGGGCCGTCAAACCCGATCACGAATGAGTCGTGACAGGCGCGAGGATAGGGAGTGGGACTAGGGTCGTCAACCAGAGTCGCGCCGGAAAACGCTGCGTGTCCTGTAAGCCGGTTCCGTTTCGTATTTTGCTCGTTCAGGAGGGATCAAGGATCGGTTACTATCCAGCCATTGTGATGTTCAAAGGAGAGAAACGATGGCAGGAAAGCCAGTAGCGCGACTTGGAGATCCAGGAAGTCACGGCGGAAATATCACCACTGGATCGAGCCCAATTTTCGTTAACTCGATGCCTGTAGCTTTGGTAGGAGACACCTATTCCTGCCCTGTTCACGGCAGTAATCCCATAACGTCCGGTGCTCCTCACGTGTTCGGGCTGGGAAAAGATGTAGCACACGTCGGCTCGCAGACAGCATGCGGAGCGACGATCACTGCCGGATCTCCCGATACCTTCGTGGGTGAATCCGGTGGAGGGGCGCCCACTAGCTTTTTCTCGCAGTTCCTGAAAGAAAAGACGTTTGTCGAGTTTCAGTTGCTGAACGATAGAGATGAGCCTGTCGCCAACGAGGCGTACGAACTGACACTCCCCGATGGAACGTTGATGACAGGCGTCCTTGACGAAAACGGCTTCGTGCATGTCGCAAACATTCCTAGGGGAAGTTGCAGTATAAAATTCCCGAAACTTGAAGATACGGAACATCTTTAATGGTTCAGCCTACTAAAACTACCAGCACAACACAGGCCGCAAAAAGTACAGGCGCATCGGGGAAAACTACGAAAACCAACCAAGTCGTCGTGTCGGGTGCATATATGGAGATACTTGTGGGTGGCCCTTACACCCGTGACAAGGAAGAGCATCCTTTCGGGCATGCTGCTTTACATGTAGTGGTTGGTTCTAAAGACATCACCTATGACTTTGGGCGCTATGGAAAAACCTGGGGGACGTTTGATAGCGAAGGGGAGGGAGTGCTGAACGTTTGGACATCCTTCAAAGCGTACATCTCGGGTGAGAACAGCTTGGGGCGCACAACAACTGGCTTTGTTTATTTTTTGGATAGTGCAACCGCTGAGGCCGTTATCGCTCACTTCGACGGTATTGTCGCCCAGAAAAAGGAGCTGAGAAGAAAGACAGCAACGTCTGCGCGCTATGTATTGCCGTCCAACTATCATCCAACCACCAATAACTGCACGACTGTAACGATTGCAGGAGCCAAAATTTCGGGTAAGCCAATCGTGCAGAATCCCTCTAAATATAGCGAAATGCGTGGATTGTCATTCCTGGAAAGGCAAGCTGCGCGCACGCAGACTAAACCTCAGGACGGGATTTTCATGCCTGCGGATTTACAAGCCATGCTCGAAGCAAATACTGAGGCGCACTATGATAAAAAGAATGTTTACAAATAGGCAGATTGGCTTTTGGCTGACGGCGGCTTTATTTGTAAATGCAGTCTTTATGGCTTTTCTTATTTTTGGCGATACTGCAAAGGAACACACTATGAAGATGATTAAAACCAAAGAACCCCTGCTGATCGAAGGGCAAGGTGGCGATGACAATTACTATGTCCTGCCGATGGGGACAACGCTATATCACGATAAAAGCTTTCCAGAAGGGCACGATCGTTATGTTGTGTATCTGAATCACAAAGGTGCCATTGCCCACGAAGAGGTCCCAATGAAGCCTGAATATGGCGGTTCATTTATCGATCCTCTTTGGCTGGCCAATATTGATGCCGATACCTTGAAAGACATTTTCAAGCGTTTCCCGCTCTCCAAAAAAGATATCTCCGCTGCTCTCAAAGCCAATGAAATCACCAAAGATGATCTGGCGGATATCATTCGTGCGATGCCGGACTGAGCACCTATCTACCGAGGAATCGGGCCGGGCTCTGTATCTCTTGCAAGTGACGGCTGATCAACGCATGAAATGAATCTTGCCGCTGTCGTCATTGCCCATGTACATGCCATAGACCCCGGCCTGACGCTCCTCGATATAGCGCTCGAGGATCTGCCGGATCGCCGGGTAGTAGATCTGCTCCCACGGAATGTCTTCAGGGGCAAAGAACTTGTAGTCGAGCGTCTCGGGCCCGAACTGGCCGGTGATCTCCAGCGCGATCGCGCGGAAGATGATGTACACCTCGCTGATCTTCGGCACGCTGAAGATCGAATACGGCGAGACGATTTCCGCACGTACGCCGCTTTCTTCCCAGACTTCGCGCAGGGCGGCCTGCTCGGTGGTTTCGCCGCTTTCCATGAAGCCGGCGGGCAGCGTCCAGGTGCCCGGGCGCGGTGGGATCGCCCGTTGGCACAAGAGGTATTTGCCGTCCTGCTCGATGATGCAGCCGGCGATGATTTTCGGGTTCACATAGTGGATGTAGCCGCAGCCGCGGCACATCAGGCGCTCGTGCGTATCGCCCGGCGGCACCTGCTGACCGAGGTCAGGGCCACCGCATTTCGGGCAAAAGCTCGGGCTGAACATGTCAGTGACCTATGCGTGGTTCTTTCAGCGCGATCGGCAGGGTGATGTTCGGCGTGGCGCCGGTCTCTTCCTGTTTGCGCTTGAGGTAATCGAGGGCCACGGCGGCTGCCGCACGCACGTGGTCGACGCAGGCCTGATGCGCCGCCAGCGGATCACCGCTCTTGATCGCCTCGACCATTTTTTCCATTTCGTGGTTACTCGCGCCGCGCCGGTTTTCCTGCGATACGGAGGTTGCGCGCAGGTAGCTGATGCGCGCCTGCAACTGGCGCAACTGCGTGGCCGCAACATGGTTGCCCGAGCCTTCGAGCAGCACGTCGTAGAAGCCCTGCACCGAGTCGATCACCTGTTGCAGTTCGCCGTCCTTGAGCGCCTTGCGGTTCTCGTCGAGGGCTTTTTCCAGGGCCTTGATGTCCTTGGCCTTGGCCCGCAGGGTGAACAGCTGGACGATCAGGCCTTCGAGCACGCAGCGCAGTTCATAGATGTCGACTGCATCGGCGAGGGTGATGATCGCTACGCGCGGGCCTTTGGCATCGGCGAATTCGACCAGGCCTTCTGACTCCAGGTGACGCAAGGCTTCGCGCACCGACGTGCGGCTGACACCGAGGCGATCGCACAGATCGCGCTCAACCAGACGATCGCCGGGCATGAGCTGGAAATTCATGATCGCGCTACGCAGTTTGTCCAGCACGATTTCGCGCAGGGTAACGGGGTTGCGATTGACCTTGAAGCTGTCGTCGAGTGGCTGGCGTTTCATGGGGTCCGCTCTTGATGTTGGCTGTCCATGCCAGACGGGCATCTAAACAGCCGAGGGGTTAACTGGAGGCCTCGGCGTCGGCTTCGGCGAAGGCTTCACGGGCGAGCCGGAAACTGTCCACGGCTGCCGGGACGCCGCAATAAATACCGACCTGAAGCAGAATTTCGCGTATTTGCTCACGACTCAGGCCGTTACGCAAGGCGCCGCGCACATGCAGCTTGAGTTCGTGCGGACGGTTGAGCGCCGAGATCATCGCCAGGTTGATCATGCTGCGCTCCTTGAGCGACAAACCCTCACGGCCCCAGACATGGCCCCAGCAGTATTCGGTGACCATTTCCTGCAGCGGGCGGGTGAAGTCGTCGGCATTCTCGATCGAGCGCTGCACGTAGGCTTCGCCCAGCACCTGGGTGCGGATCTTCAGGCCTTTTTTGTACTTTTCGTTGCTCATCATGCCTCCTCACAACAGAGACCCCCTTTTGGAATGAAACCTGTGGTGAGGGGATTTATCCCCGACGGGGCGCGAAGCGCCCCCAAACCTGCAACTGCGAATTGCCAGACACACCGCGTGCAAGGATCTTACGACTGCTTCGCAGCCTGTCGGGGATAAATCCCCTCACCACAATGGGCAGTTCCACAGTGGGATCTATGTATCCATCAGGCCAGGGTCGGCAACGGCCCGAGCTTGCCCTTGTGATAAATCATCGGCGTCACCGGTTGCTCGGGCAGGATCAGGTTCTTCACCGCGCCGACAATGATCGCGTGATCACCACCGTCGTATTCACGCCACAACTCGCACTCGATGATCGCCGTGGCCTTGGCGAGGATCGGGTTACCCAGTTCGCTCAAGTGCCACTCGATGCCTTTGGCTTTGTCCTTGCCTTTGCCGGCGAAGGCGTAGGCCTCGGCGGTCTGCTCGGCGGACAGCAAATGGATCGCGAATTTCTGGCTGTCGCGCAGCACCGGGTAGGTGTCGGAGGCGTAGTTGGGGCAGAACAGTACCAGCGCCGGGTCAATCGACAGCGCGCTGAAGGCGCTGGCAGTGATGCCGACGATGGCGCCGTCCGGGTCGAGGGTGGTGACCACCGTGACCCCGGACGGAAACGAGCTCATGACGTCTTTGTAAATGCCGGGTTCGATCATGTCGCAGGACTCCTAGCGCATCACAAACGGATCAGGCATCGGGGCCTGAGAGAGGTTGATCCACACCGTTTTCAGTTCGGTGTAGGCCAGCACCGAATCGATGCCGCTTTCGCGTCCATAGCCACTGTTCTTGAAACCGCCAATTGGCGCCATGGCCGATACCGCGCGGTAGGTGTTGACCCAGATGATCCCTGAGCGCACGTCCCGGGCCAGACGATGGGCGCGGCCCAGATCGCGGGTCCAGATGCCGGCGGCAAGGCCAAACTGCGAGTCGTTGGCAATCGCCAGCGCTTCGGCTTCATCTTTGAAGCGAATCACCGAAGCCACCGGGCCGAAGACTTCTTCCTGCATGATCTTCATCGAGTTGCGGTCGCACTCGAACAGCGTCGGCTCGTAGAACCAGCCGTCACCGAGGTCGGCCGGACGCTTGCCGCCGGTGCGCAACCGCGCGCCTTCAGCGATGGCATCCGCCACCAGACCTTCGACCACCGCCAATTGCTGCGCAGTGGCCATCGGGCCCATTTCACTGTGGTCGTCCTGCGGGTTGCCGATGCGGATGCGACGGGCGCGTTCCACCAGTCGGCTGACGAATTCGTCGTAGATTTCGTCCTGTACCAGCAGGCGCGAACCGGACACGCAGCTCTGGCCCGAAGCCGCGTAGATCCCGGCGATCGCACCGTTGATCGCGCTGTCCAGGTCGGCGTCGGCGAAGATGATGTTCGGCGATTTGCCGCCCAGTTCCAGCGACAGCTTGGCGAAGTTCTCGGCGCTGCTGCGCACCACGTGCCGGGCCGTGGCCGCGCCGCCGGTGAAGGCGATCTTGCGGATCAGCGGATGGCGGGTGAGGGCGGCGCCGGTGCTCGGGCCGTAACCGGTGACAACGTTGACCACGCCCGGTGGAATCCCGGCTTCGAGGGCCAGACGCGCCAGCTCAAGGATGGTTGCCGACGCATGTTCGGACGGCTTGATCACAATCGTGTTGCCGGCGGCGAGGGCCGGCGCCAGTTTGATCGCGGTCAGGTACAGCGGGCTGTTCCACGGAATGATCGCGGCAACCACACCCATCGCTTCGTGCACGGTGAAGGCAAACAGGTCGGGCTTGTCCAGCGGCAGGGTGCCGCCTTCGAGCTTGTCGGCCAGGCCTGCGGTGTAATGGAAAAACTCCGGCAGGTAACCGACCTGACCACGGGTTTCGCGGATCAGCTTGCCGTTGTCGCGGCTTTCCAGCTGCGCCAGTTGTTCCTTGTTTTCCGCGATCAGGTCACCGAGACGCCGCAGCAGTTTGCCGCGCGCGGTGGCGGTGAGGCCGCGCCAGGCCGGGCTGTCGAAGGCAGTCTGCGCCGCTTGCACGGCGCGTTCGACATCGGCTTCATCGGCGTCAGGCAGTTCGGCCCAGGCTTGCGCGCTGGCCGGGTTGAGGCTTTCGAAAGTCTTGCCGGAGAGGGCGTCGACCCATTCTCCGCCGATGCACATCTGGAAGCGTTGGAGTGTCATGCAACGATCCCCTTTATAGGGTTTTGTCGGGCGTGTGCGTAGTCGAGAAATTGCAGCAGCGTCTGGTTGACCAGGCGCGGCGACTCTACCGGCATCATATGCCGTTGCTCGGGCAGTACCGCAACCTTCGCACCGGGGATGCGCCGGGCCAGTTGCTCGGCCATTTCCGGGGTGGAACCGGGGTCAAGTTCGCCGGTGGCGATCAGCGTCGGTGCCTGGATGCTGCCGAGGTCGTCGGCGCGGTACATGTCCTGAGTGGCGAACAATTCGTAGGTGGTCAGGTAGCCCTGCGGGTCGTTGCCGGCCAGTGTCTGACGAATGGCCGCAATCTGCGCCGGGTTCGCCGCCTGATATTCGCGGCTGAACCAGCGCGACAGCGCCGCTTCGGCATTGGCGTCCGGCCCGTGTTCGGCGGCCTGCGCGGTACGGGCGATGACCCCGGCACGTTGTTCCTCGCTGCGGTTGAACACGCTGTTGAGCACCACCAGGCTTTGCAGACGCTCGGGGTAATGCAGGGCAAACGCCCGCGCCACCAGGCCGCCCATGGAGAAACCGATCACCGCTGCCTGGGGCAGATTCAGGTGATCGAGCAGCTCCAGCAACTGATCGGCATAACCGAGCAGGCCGGTGCCGCTGGCCGGGCGCGGGCTGGCGCCATGGCCGAGCATGTCGTAGGCGATCACCTGGTATTGGGCAGACAGGCCAACGATCTGGCCGCCCCACATTTCTTTGTTCAGGCCCACGCCGTGGATCAAGACCACGGGCTGGCCTTGGCCGGTCGCCAGGTAACTGGTGCCAGCCGGGGTGAGTTCAGCGGTGAGCCGAATCATGGAGCGCTCCTGCAATGCCTTTTTATTGTGATTACTGGGCTTTTTCGGCGGCCAGTTCTTCCAGATCGATGTAGCGGTTGCCGATGCGCGGGTGCAGTCGACCACCGTCGGCGCAACCGAGCACCACGACGATTTCGTCGGCACGCGGCGCGTCTTCGATCTGCATTTCCAGGGTGATGTAATGCGAGCGCAGACCTTCGTCGTCCTTGTGCATCATCGGAATCTGGATCGACGTGCCCGGGCCGCCGCGCTTGTTGGTGAAGCTCAGGTAGCTCTTGGCCTTGACCGCTTCGCGGTAGTGGTTGCCGAAGCGCAGGGTGTGGATCACGGCCGAGGCGTGTTCGATTTCGCCGTCAGCGCCGACCACTGCCGCTTTGCCGTAAGCCTCGATCTTCTCGGCGCCACCGATGATGCCCACCAGACGCTCGACCATCATGGCGCCGAGGTCGGAGCAGTTGGCGCGGATTTGCGGTTTCAGATCTTCGACGAAGCCGTTGCCGACCCACGGGTTCTTCATCACTACGGCCAGGCCAACCATAGTCACTGGCTTGTCCGTGGCCTTGCCGCCTTCGATGAAGGTCTCTTCGACATAGCTGACGATCTTGCGAATTTCGAAACTCATGAGCTGCTCCGTAGGGGGATTGAGAGTGTCTGTGCGTCTGATGGTATACCATAATACCGATCGTGCAAGTCCCCCACGCAAGATTTGCCGCATCGATCCGGCGAATGGCGGTGTATTCGCCTGCCATCCTCATCAAGCCACCACGACGCGATATCGATGTAGGAGCTGCGGCACGCTGCGATCTTTTGATCTTGTTTTTAAAAAACCGATCAAAAGATCGCAGCGTGCCGCAGCTCCTACAGGGGGTTGTGTCGGGGCCATTTGGTTAACAAAAGATAACGTGGCGCCGATTGTCAGACGTTTCCAAAGCCCGATAGGATGAGCCAGCTTCCCAAGGCGCTCTGGACTGCGGGTTTCACGGCTATGCTTGTGACCCATCAGTCACCACGAGCACCCTTGCGGCGCCCTAAGGCCCAATGGCCTAACAATAATAAATAGGGGAAGGTCTATGAGTCGTTGCCGCCCGCCGGCGTTACGCAACACCGCGTTGCTGGCCACAGCACTCACACTGCTGGGCTGTGCTGCCTTGTCGGCACCCGTTCTGGCTGCCGAAGCGCCCGCCGACGGGGTGTACTCCACCGAATCGGCCAAAGCCGCCAAAAGCCTGATACTCGATGTTGTCAACGCCGGCACCCGGTTGGTGGCGGTGGGTGACCGCGGGCACATTCTCTTTTCCGACGACCAGGGCAAGACCTGGACCCAGGCCAAAGTGCCGACCCGGCAATTGCTGACGGCGGTGTACTTCGTCGACGACAAGCACGGCTGGGCGGTCGGCCACGACGCGCAGATCCTCGCCAGCGCCGACGGCGGCCTGACCTGGAGCAAACAATTCGAAGACCTCAAGCGCGAAGCACCGCTGCTCGACGTCTGGTTCCAGGACGTCAACCACGGCGTCGCGGTCGGTGCCTACGGCGCATTGCTGGAAACCACCGATGGCGGCAAGAACTGGCAGGACGTCAGCGACCGCCTCGACAACCAGGACCAGTTCCACCTCAACGCCATCGCGGCGGTCAAGGACGCCGGGCTGTTCATCGTCGGCGAGCAGGGCAGCATGTTCCGCTCCCCGGACTGGGGCCAGACCTGGGAAAAACTCCAGGGCCCATATCAAGGCTCGCTGTTCGGCGTGATCGGCACCGCCCAGGCGCAGACCTTGTTGGCCTACGGCCTGCGCGGCAATCTCTATCGTTCCAGCGATTTCGGCAGCACCTGGCAGCAGGTCGAACTCAAAGCCGCGCGTGGTGCGCTGGAGTTCGGCCTGTCCGGCGCCACGCTGCTCGCGGATGGCTCGATCGTGATCGTCGGCAACGGCGGCTCGGTGATCAGCAGCAGCGACAACGGCGAAACCTTCAGCGTGTTCAACCGCCCGGACCGCATTTCGCTGTCCTCGGTGACAGCGGCCGGCGACGGCAATCTGATTCTGACCGGGCAGGGCGGCGTGCACACCACGCAGCCCAACGGCGCCGAAATCAATAATAAGAAGGCGGGGCTATGACTTCCTTGAGCACTCATCATCAGGACAAGGCGACGTTCCTCGAGCGTCTGATTTTCAACAACCGTCCGGCCGTGATCCTGATCTGTCTGGTGGTCAGTATCTTCCTGTTCTGGCAGGCCACGCTGATTCGCCCCTCCACCAGTTTCGAAAAAATGATCCCGCTCAAGCATCCGTTCATCGAGAAGATGATGGAGCACCGCAACGATCTGGCGAACCTGGGCAATACCGTTCGGATTTCGGTGGAAGCCAAAGACGGCGACATCTTCTCCAAGGAATACATGGAGACCCTGCGCCAGATCAACGACGAGGTGTTCTACATCTCCGGCGTCGACCGTTCCGGCCTCAAATCGCTGTGGAGTCCGAGCGTACGCTGGACCGAAGTGACCGAAGAGGGGTTCGCTGGCGGTGAAGTGATTCCGCAGAGCTACGACGGCTCGCCGGACAGCCTCGACATGCTGCGCAACAACGTGCTCAAGTCAGGGCAGGTCGGGCGCCTGGTGTCCAACGACTTCAAATCGAGCATCGTCGACATCCCGCTGTTGGAGTCCTACCCGGACCCGCAGGATCAGGGCAAGCTGCTGGCGCTGGACTACCGCCAGTTCTCCCATGAGCTTGAAGACAAGATCCGCAACAAGTTCGAAGCGCAGAACCCCAACGTCAAGATCCACATCGTCGGCTTCGCCAAGAAGGTCGGAGACCTGATCGACGGCCTGGTGATGGTGGTGATGTTCTTCGGCATCGCGTTCGTCATCACCCTGATTCTGCTGCTGTGGTTCACCAACTGCCTGCGCAGCACCATTGCGGTGTTGAGCACCACGCTGGTGGCGGTGGTCTGGCAACTGGGGCTGATGCACTTCTTCGGTTTCGGGCTGGATCCGTATTCGATGCTGGTGCCGTTCCTGATCTTCGCCATCGGCATTTCCCACGGCGTGCAGAAGATCAACGGCATCGCCCTGCAGTCGAGTGAGGCGGACAACGCCCTGACTGCGGCGCGGCGCACCTTCCGGCAACTGTTCCTGCCGGGGATGATCGCGATTCTCGCCGACGCCGTGGGCTTCATCACCCTGCTGATCATCGACATCGGGGTGATCCGCGAACTGGCGATCGGCGCGTCCATCGGCGTGGCGGTGATCGTGTTCACCAACCTGATCCTGCTGCCGGTGGCGATTTCCTATGTCGGCATCAGCAAGCGCGCCATCGCCAAGAGCAAGAAGGACGCGAACCGCGAACACCCGTTCTGGCGCCTGTTGTCGAACTTCGCCAGCCCGAAAGTCGCGCCGGTCTCGATTGCCCTGGCGCTGCTCGCCTTCGGTGGCGGCCTCTGGTACAGCCAGAACCTGAAGATCGGCGACCTCGACCAGGGCGCGCCGGAGCTGCGTCCGGACTCGCGCTACAACAAGGACAACAACTTCATCATCAACAACTATTCCACCAGTTCCGACGTACTGGTGGTGATGGTCAAGACCGCCACCGAGGGCTGCTCGCGCTACGAAGCGATGGCGCCGATCGACGAGCTGATGTGGAAGATGCAGAACACCGAGGGCGTGCAGTCGGCGATCTCGCTGGTGACCGTGTCCAAACAGATGATCAAGGGCATGAACGAGGGCAACCTGAAATGGGAAACCCTGTCGCGCAACCCGGACGTGCTGAACAACTCGATTGCCCGCGCCGACGGCCTGTACAACAACAGCTGTTCGCTGGCGCCGGTGTTGATCTTCCTCAACGACCACAAGGCCGAAACCCTCGACCGCGCGGTGCATGCGGTGCAGGAATTTGCCAAGGCCAACAACAAGGACGGTCTGGAATTCATCCTCGCCGCCGGTAACGCCGGCATCGAAGCGGCCACCAACGAGGTGATCAAACAGGCCGAGCTGACCATCCTGATTCTGGTGTACATCTGCGTCGCAGTGATGTGCATGATCACCTTCCGCTCGTGGGCGGCGACCCTGTGCATCGTCCTGCCGCTGGTGCTGACCTCGGTGCTGGGCAACGCGCTGATGGCGTTCATGGGCATCGGCGTCAAGGTTGCGACCCTGCCGGTGGTGGCGCTGGGCGTGGGGATTGGCGTGGACTACGGCATCTACATCTACAGCCGTCTGGAGAGTTTCCTGCGCGCCGGTCTGCCATTGCAGGAAGCCTATTACCAGACCCTGAAATCCACCGGTAAAGCGGTGCTGTTCACCGGCCTGTGCCTGGCCATCGGCGTATGCACCTGGATCTTCTCGGCAATCAAGTTCCAGGCCGACATGGGCCTGATGCTGACCTTCATGTTGCTGTGGAACATGTTCGGTGCGCTGTGGCTGTTGCCGGCGCTGGCCAAGTTCCTGATCAAGCCGGAGAAACTGGCGGGGCAGAAGGGCAATTCGTTGTTCGCCCACTGATCCGGGCGCCTGAAACGACAAAGCCGCAACCTTGGGGTTGCGGCTTTTTTATGAGTCAAGATCAAAAGCCCCTCACCCTAGCCCTCTCCCAGAGGGAGAGGGGACTGACCGAGGTGTGCGGCTTGATACATCGACTTGGAAATACCGAATCGATTATGGATTCACAGCAAATCATGAGATTTGAGATACCAGCCGATTATGGATTCAAAGCAAATCGTTCACGTCGGTGTAGGTCGTCAATATTCCCGGATCGGTCCCCTCTCCCTCTGGGAGAGGGCTAGGGTGAGGGCAAGCGGTCTCAAGGCTTACGAAAGATCCGCCCCAAGCACAACACTCAACGCACTGCGCGCATCATCCAGCTGCACCAGCGTCGCATGGCGCGCGCCGAGGGCATCACGGTTCTCGATCGCGGTAAGAATCGCCTTGTGCCGTGGCAACGCCAGTTCATGCAGATTCGGCCGCTGGTTGGAATGTTTCAACGCCTCGGCAATCGCCACCGAGAGCATGTTGCACAGGTTCGCCAGCAGATCGTTATGGGTCGCGTCGGCAATCCGGCTATGGAAGTCCAGGTCCGGTTGCAGCAAGGCCTCCGGGGTCGGCGCGGCTTCCATGCGCTGATAGGCCTCGCCGATGGCGGCGATGTCGGCCTCGGTCGCGTGCTGGGCGGCGAGGGCGGCAGCGGCCGGTTCGATGATGCTGCGCACGCTGGTCAGCACATTGAAGAATTCATTCTGCGGACTGCTTTGCATCAGCCAGTGCAGCACGTCCGGGTCGAGCATGTGCCATTCGCGGCGCGCCTTGACCACCGTGCCGACGCGCGGTTTTGAATACACCAGCCCCTTGGCCACCAGCACTCGCGTGGCTTCGCGCAACACCGGGCGGCTGACCGCGTATTCCTCGCACAACAGCGCTTCGGCGGGCAGTTTGTCGTCGGGCAAAAAGCGTCCGGAGACGATCTGCATGCCCAGTTCCTGGACAATGCGCGAGTGCATGCTTTTACGGTCGGAAGGTTTGCGGTAATCCATGGGGAACGGCGCGATCCTGAGCGATGGAGATGCCGCGCATCATAGCAGGCACGGCGCATTCTTGAGGCGGGTAAAGAACAACTGTGGGAGCGAGCTTGCTCGCGAAAGCGGCGGGTCAAACAACATTGCAGTTGAATGTACCGCCGTCTTCGCGAGCAAGCTCGCTCCCACAGGGATTTGTGTGATCAGTGAGAATGACGCGGGACTTCCGCCCCTCGGCAGCCGACCAGGAAGTCGAAATCGCAACCCTGATCCGCCTGCAACACATGATCGATGTACAGCTGACGATAGCCGCCGATCAGTAGCTGCTGCGGCGGCTGCAGATCGGCCATGCGCGCTGCCAGTTCGGCATCCGGAATGTCCAGATGCAAACGCCCACTGGCGCAATCGAGCTCGATCCAGTCGCCTTCCTGCACCGCCGCCAATGGCCCACCGGCAGCGGCTTCCGGGGCAACGTGCAAAACCACGGTGCCGTACGCGGTGCCGCTCATCCGCGCATCCGAGATGCGCACCATGTCGGTCACGCCTTGGGCCAGCAGCTTGGCCGGCAAGCCCATGTTGCCCACCTCGGCCATGCCCGGATACCCCTTCGGCCCGCAGTTTTTCATCACCAGAATCGAGTCCTTATCGACATCCAGCTCCGGGTCATTGATCCGCGCCTTGTACATGTCGAAATTCTCGAACACCACCGCGCGCCCCCGATGCTGCATCAATTCCGGGGTCGCGGCGGACGGCTTGAGTACCGCTCCCAGCGGCGCCAGATTCCCGCGCAATACGCAGATACCGCCGTCCGCGCGGATCGGATTGTCGAGGGTGCGGATCACTTCGTCCTCGCCATAGATCGGCGCGTCTTTGGTGTTCTCGCCCAGCGTCTTGCCATTCACGGTCAGCGCGTTCGGATTGGGGATCAGATTGGCCTCACCGAGACGCCGCAGCACCGCCGGCAAGCCTCCGGCGTAGTAAAACTCTTCCATCAGGAAGCGCCCGGACGGTTGCAGGTCGACGATGGTCGGCATGCCGCGCCCGATACGCGTCCAGTCATCCAGATCCAGCTCGACACCGATGCGACCGGCGATGGCTTTCAGGTGGATCACCGCGTTGGTCGAACCGCCGATCGCCGCGTTGACCCGAATGGCGTTTTCAAACGCTTCCTTGGTCAGGATCTTCGACAGGCGCAAATCTTCGCGCACCATCTCCACCGCGCGCATGCCGGACATGTGCGCCAGCACATAACGCCGCGCATCCACTGCCGGAATCGCCGCGTTGTGCGGCAACGAGGTGCCCAGCGCTTCGGCCATGCAGGCCATGGTCGACGCGGTGCCCATGGTGTTGCAGGTGCCCGCCGAGCGTGACATGCCGCCCTCGGCCGCGAGGAAATCGTCGAGGGTGATGGTGCCGGCCTTGACCTGCTCGCTGAGCTGCCACACCACCGTGCCGGAACCGATGTCCTTGCCCTTGTGCTTGCCGTTGAGCATCGGTCCGCCAGTGACGACGATCGCCGGCACGTCGCAACTGGCCGCGCCCATCAACAGCGCCGGGGTGGTTTTGTCGCAGCCGGTCAGTAGCACCACGCCGTCAATCGGGTTGCCGCGAATCGCTTCTTCGACGTCCATGCTCGCCAGGTTGCGGGTGAGCATGGCGGTGGGGCGCAGGTTCGACTCGCCATTGGAGAACACCGGGAATTCCACCGGAAAGCCACCGGCCTCGATCACGCCGCGTTTGACGTGCTCGGCAATCTGGCGGAAATGCGCGTTGCACGGGGTCAGTTCCGACCAGGTATTGCAGATGCCGATGATCGGCTTGCCGTGGAACTGGTGGTCGGCGATGCCCTGATTCTTCATCCAGCTGCGGTACATGAAGCCGTTCTTGTCGGCCGTGCCAAACCATTGGGCGGAGCGCAGGGTGGGTTTCTTCTCAGACATGATCGATTCTCTTATTGTAAGACTATTGTTTGCGAGTCATGGCTAAACATAAGCGCAAAATCGTCGCTTTGGAAGTGTTGTTGCGTAATTAGTATTACTATATAGTCGTTTTCGACGGAGGGATCGGCCCTGGCGATTTTTCGCGAGAGGCGTCCCCCGAGGTTCTATAAAAACAACAATCGGAGACCGATCCCATGAGCCAGGAACTGCGGCTTATCCGCCGCATCACGCTGAAACTGATTCCCTTCCTGATCCTGCTGTACCTGATCGCCTATGTGGATCGTTCCGCCGTCGGCTTCGCCAAGCTGCACATGGGCGCTGACATCGGCCTCGGTGATGCGGCCTATGGGCTGGGCGCCGGGCTGTTTTTCATCGGCTACTTTCTTCTCGAAATCCCCAGCAACCTGATGCTCGAACGCTTCGGCGCGCGGCGCTGGTTCGCGCGGATCATGATCACCTGGGGCGCGATCACCATCGGCATGGCGTTCGTCCAGGGCCCGCACAGTTTCTACGTCATGCGCTTTCTGCTCGGCGCGGCGGAGGCGGGGTTCTTCCCCGGCGTTCTGTACTACATCACCCAATGGTTCCCGGTGCGCCATCGCGGCAAGATCCTCGGCCTGTTCATCCTCTCCCAACCGATTGCGATGATGATCACCGGCCCGGTGTCCGGTGGTTTGCTCGGTATGGACGGCATCCTTGGGCTGCACGGCTGGCAGTGGCTGTTCATCGTCATCGGCACCCCGGCGATCCTGCTGACCTGGCCGGTCCTGCGCTGGCTGCCCGATGGCCCGCAAAACGTGAAGTGGATGGATCAGGCCGAGAAAGACTGGCTGACCGGCGAGCTGAAAAAGGATTTGCAGGAATACGGCCAGACCCGTCACGGCAACCCGCTGCATGCACTCAAGGACAAACGGGTGTTGCTACTGGCGCTGTTTTACCTGCCGGTGACCCTGAGTATTTATGGCCTTGGCCTGTGGCTGCCGACGCTGATCAAACAGTTTGGCGGCAGCGATCTGGTGACCGGTTTCGTCTCGTCGGTGCCCTACATCTTCGGCATCGTCGGTCTGCTGATCGTGCCACGCAGCTCCGACCGCATGAACGATCGCTACGGCCACCTGGCGGTGCTCTATGTGCTGGGTGCACTGGGCCTGTTTTTCAGCGCCTGGCTGACCCTGCCGGTGGCACAACTGGCAGCGCTGTGTCTGGTGGCGTTCGCGCTGTTTTCCTGCACAGCGGTGTTCTGGACCTTGCCGGGGCGGTTCTTTGCCGGCGCGAGTGCGGCAGCGGGGATCGCGCTGATCAACTCGGTGGGCAACCTCGGTGGTTACATCGGGCCGTTCGTGATTGGGGCGCTGAAGGAATACACCGGGAATCTGGGTTCGGGGTTGTATTTCCTCAGTGGGGTGATGGTGTTCGGTTTGATTTTGACCGGCGTGGTTTACCGCGTGCTTGAGCGCAAACACGTCCTGCCAGCCGAGCAATTCGCCGCCAGCGCACGCGGTGCCACCCGAACCTGATATCAAACGAACCATCACCGCAAACCCTGTGGGAGCTGGCTTGCCAGCGATGGCGGCGGCACATCCAACATAGCGGTATCTGACAGATTGCTATCGCTGGCAAGCCAGCTCCCACAGGGTTTTGCAGTGTTTCGAAGTTTTGTTTACAGGAGAAATTTATGCATCTGGTTCAATTCGAATTGATCAACGGCGAGCGCCGCGTCGGCGTGGTCGACAACGGGCTGATCCGCGAAGTGCAGGACGCCCGTAGCGTACGCGATCTCGCGCTGGCCGCCATCGAAGCCGGCGGCACTCTGGAGCAGCAAGTACAAACCCACGGCCTGGGCATCAGTCATGACTATGCGCAGTTGCTCAAAGACCTGCGTATCCTGCCACCGCTGGATCATCCGGACCCGGCGCACCTGCTGGTCAGCGGCACCGGCCTCACGCATCTGGGCAGCGCCTCGGCGCGGGACAAGATGCACCAGCAGGCCGGCGACGAAGCGCAAATGACCGACACCATGCGCATCTTCAAATGGGGCGTGGAGGGCGGCAAACCAGCGGCGGGGCAGGCGGGCGTGCAGCCGGAATGGTTCTACAAGGGCGACGGCAGCATCGTCGTGCGTCCGGGTGAGGCATTCCCGTTGCCGCCGTTCGCCGAAGACGCTGGCGAGGAACCGGAGATGGCCGGCCTTTACGTCATTGGCCACGACGGCAAACCGTATCGCCTCGGTTTCGCCGTGGGTAACGAGTTCTCCGATCACGTCATGGAGCGCAAGAATTACCTGTACCTGGCCCACTCGAAACTGCGCAGTTGCAGCTACGGCCCGGAACTGCGCACCGGCGAACTGCCGCAACATCTGGCCGGCAGCAGTCGCATCCTGCGTAACGGCGAAGTGCTGTGGCAGAACGAATTCCTCAGCGGCGAAGCCAACATGTGCCACAGCCTCGCCAACCTTGAATACCACCATTTCAAATACCGTCAGTTCCTGCGCCCGGGCGACGTGCACATTCACTTCTTCGGCACGGCGACCCTGTCGTTCGCCGATGGCGTTCGCACCCAACCGGGCGACCAGTTTGAAATCAGCCAGGCCGAATTCGGCGCCCCGCTGGTCAACGGCATCGCGCCGGCAGCAGCGGCCTTTCAACCGGACAGCATCGGCACCCTTTAAGGAGCTCCCATGACGCAGATTCTTGGACACAACTTCATTGGCGGACAGCGCAGCGCAGCGGGCGACGTGACACTGCACAGCGTCGACGCAACCACCGGCGAACAGCTGCCGTACGCATTCATTCAAGCGACTGAAGCCGAAGTCGATGCCGCCGCCAAAGCCGCCGCCGCAGCGTACCCGGCCTATCGCAGCCTCAGCGCCGAACGCCGCGCGCAATTTCTCGACGCGATTGCCGACGAACTGGATGCGCTGGATGATGATTTCGTAGCGTTGGTCTGCCGTGAAACCGCGCTGCCTGCCGCACGCATTCAGGGCGAGCGCGGGCGCACCAGCGGGCAGATGCGCCTGTTCGCCAAAGTCCTGCGGCGCGGTGATTTCTACGGCGCGCGAATTGATCTGCCGCTGCCGCTGCCGGAGCGCCAGCCGTTACCGCGTCCGGATCTGCGTCAGTACCGCATCGGCCTCGGCCCGGTGGCAGTGTTCGGTGCGAGCAACTTTCCGCTGGCTTTTTCTACAGCGGGCGGCGATACCGCTGCCGCGCTGGCCGCCGGTTGCCCGGTGGTGTTCAAGGCGCATTCAGGTCATATGGCAACCGCTGAATGTGTGGCCGAGGCACTGATTCGCGCGGCGGAAAAAACCGCGATGCCGGCAGGCGTGTTCAACATGATTTACGGCGCTGGCGTTGGCGAATGGCTGGTCAAGCATCCGGCGATTCAGGCGGTTGGTTTCACCGGTTCGCTGAAGGGCGGCCGCGCACTGTGCGACATGGCCGCGGCACGGCCGCAACCGATCCCGGTGTTCGCCGAAATGTCGAGCATCAACCCGGTGATCGTTCTGCCTCAAGCCTTGGCTGAGCGCTCGCAGGCCATCGCCCGCGACCTGACCGCCTCCGTGGTGCAAGGCTGCGGTCAGTTCTGTACCAACCCGGGTTTGGTCATTGGTATTCGCTCGCCGCAGTTCAGCGCCTTCGTCCAGCAAGTCGCCGGGCTGATTGGCGACCAACCGGCGCAAACCATGCTCAACGCCGGCACCCTCGGCAGCTACGGCAAGGGTCTGCAAAAGTTGCTGGCGCATTCCGGCATCGAGCATCTGGCGGGTAATCCGCAACAGGGCAATCAGGCGCAGCCACAACTGTTCAAGGCCGATGTCAGCCTGTTGATCAACGGCGATGAAGTGCTGCAGGAAGAAGTGTTCGGCCCGACCACGGTGATCGTCGAAGTGGCGGACAAGGCCGAACTCAGCGCGGCGCTGTCGGGCCTGCACGGGCAACTGACGGCGACGATGATCGGCGAGCAGGCCGACTTCGAACACTTCCCGGAACTGACGCCGCTGCTCGAACAGAAAGTCGGACGGATTCTGCTCAATGGTTATCCAACGGGTGTGGAGGTGTGTGATTCGATGGTGCATGGCGGGCCGTATCCGGCGACTTCCGATGCGCGCGGTACCTCGGTGGGGACGCTGGCAATCGATCGGTTCCTGCGCCCGGTATGCTTTCAGAACTACCCGGATTTCTTGCTGCCCGAACCACTGAAAAACGCCAACCCGTTGCGCATTCAACGGCTGGTAGACGGCAAGCCCTCGCGCGACGCCCTCTGACCCATCACTCTGTAGGAGCTGCCGAAGGCTGCGATCTTTTGACTTTGATTTTAAAAAACAAGATCAAAAGATCGCAGCCTTCGGCAGCTCCTACAGAGGGATCGAGGCGCTATAAGCTATCATTGGCCCTTTCCCCCCTAGAAAGACTGTTTGCCATGACTGCCCAAACCCTTCTCAACGCCCTCGAACACTGCGGCATGGTCGAAATCGATGGCTTGCACGCCTTCGAATTCGCCCTCGACGAAGACGACAACCTGCACATTGAATGCATCGACGGCCGAGAGGCCAAGCATTGGGAATTCACGCCGGCTCAGGTTGAAGCAGCAACGTTTGATGAAGACCTGCAAAGCTGGCTGATCATTGGCTACGCCAGCGACACCAAGACCACCGGCGAACACCGTCTGGTGTGCCTCGGTGACGTGGTCAGCAGCAGCGACGACGAGGACGACAATTAATGAACATGCGTAAATTCTGGCCACTGCTGATGGCCGGCAGCGTCGGTGCGATGGGCCTGTCCAGTGCCAGCGCCGAGAGCTATCAATTGCTGGTCGGTTCCTACACCGCCGGCACCAGCCAGGGCATCTATCGAATGAATTTCGACAGCGCCACCGGCCAGATCGCCGCCAAGCCGCTGCAAGTGGTGAAGAGCGAAAACCCGTCATGGCTGACCTTGTCCAAAGACCAGAAGCAGCTGTTCGTGGTCAATGAAAACGGTCCCGGCCAGAAAGACCCGGTCGGCCGCGTCAGCAGCTATTCGATCGATCCCAAGACCCACACTCTGACCCTGATCAATCAAGTGCAGAGCCTGGGCAACGAGCCGACCCATTCGAGCCTCAGCGGCGATGCCAGCCATCTGTTCGTCAGCAACTATTCGGTGATGGAAGATCCGGGCGGCACCCTCGCGGTGTTGCCGGTCGGTGCCGATGGCAAACTCAAACCGGTGGTGCAGATGAGCGCGCACCCGGCGAGCCGGGTCAACCCCGAGCGTCAGGCCTCGAGCCACGTGCACTCGACGGTGTCCTCGCCGGATGGCCGCTACGTGTTCTCCAACGACCTGGGGGCGGACAAGGTCTTCATTTACCAGTTCGACCCGAAAGCCAACCCGGAGCTACCGTTGACCCCGGCGAAAACTGCTTCGGTGAGCCTGCCGGCCGGCAGCGGCCCGCGTCACTTGCTGTTCAGCGCGGACGGCAAACATGCCTGGCTGACCATGGAAATGAGCGCACAGGTTGCAGTGTTCGACTATCACGACGGCGTGCTGACCCAGACGCAACTGGTCGATCTGGCTGCCGGTCAGCCGACCTCGGACAAAGCCGCCGCCGCGCTGCATGCCTCGGCCGATGGCAAGTTCCTCTACGTCAGCAACCGTGGTACCGCCAACCAGTTGCTGGTGTTCGGCATTGATCCGGCGACCGGCCAGCTCAAGGAACTGCAAAAACGTTCGGTGGAAGGCGATCACCCGCGCGAATTCAGCCTCGATCCAAGTGGCAAATTCCTGCTGATCGCCAACCAGAAGAGCAACGAAATTGTCGTCGTCGAGCGTGACGCCAAGACCGGTCTGCTCGGCAAAACCGTGCAGAAACTACCGATGGACGCGCCCAGTGACCTGAAGTTTATCGTGCGACAATAAGCCACAGGCCCCGGTTTACGGGGCCTGTCTCTTTGTATTAATCGCGCTGATATCCGGTAATGCTACAAAGCATTTCAAGCGATCAACCCTCGAGCGTTAAGTTTGCTTCACGGCCCAACCGGGCAAAGCAAGCCAACCGAACACGAGGGTTACCGCCATGAACTTCAATCTCTTCTCCGTCATCGCCGCTTCCGCCATCTCCGCCACCGTTGCATTGCCAGCCAGTGCCAACGTTGAAATCGCCAGCAAAAAATCCCACACCCAGAGCTACACCCAGAAATACCTGCAACAGAGCGCCAACTTCTACGCCGCGCTGGATCACAAAGCCCAACACTGAAAGTCTGATTTGGCACCACTCCCTGTAGGAGCTGCTGAAGGCTGCGATCTTTTGATCTTCAACGTCAAAAGATCGCAGCCTTCGGCAGCTCCTACACGTTTGTGCGTTGGACGACTTGATAGGTTTCTTCAAACACGCGAATAAAAGGCCTAAATAATCAACGAAGCTGATGTTTACTATGGCAAACCCTGAGTGGTTACCACGGCTTTTTTGATTGATCCTGACGGCACTGAAACATGCCCACGGAGCACATCATGGCCAGTTCAATCATCACCTCAGCCAAGCGCGGCGCCTACCTGGCCATCGGTCTTTACCTGGCTCTGGTGCTGTTTGTAAGCATCGCCGCGCAAACCCAACACATCTTCGACGCACCGATCGAAGTCGCACACCCCGGCATCCAGTTCGAACACCGCGCAGACGTGCTGGTTGATCGTGCTGAACTCGCAGGAGTGAGCGGCGCATGAAAGGCTACAGACTCTGGGTCATCGCCGGTCTGGCATTGATGACCAATGGCGCGGCGTTACTCGGTTTTGGTCAAGGCTCGGTCGGTGCGCTGGCGCGGGCCATAGAGGCCAATCACAGCATTGCGCACAATATCGAACGGGCCAACTCCCAAGGGTTGCTGGCCGGCAATCCGCCGATCAAGACTGAGGTCGATTTTCTTGGGCCGTTTGAAGTGGATTGCATGGCACTGGGCATGTGCAACGCACTGGCCTGAAACACATTCCCTGTAGGAGCTGCCGCAGGCTGCGATCT
The DNA here is from genome assembly GCF_022368695.1 of Pseudomonas sp. Y5-11. Taxonomy (NCBI): domain Bacteria; kingdom Pseudomonadati; phylum Pseudomonadota; class Gammaproteobacteria; order Pseudomonadales; family Pseudomonadaceae; genus Pseudomonas; species Pseudomonas sp. Y5-11. Next base: position 4,399,718 of record NZ_CP058974.1, on the reverse strand, counting down.
TTTGATTTTGTTTTTAAGATCAAGATCAAAAGATCGCAGCCTTCGGCAGCTCCTACAGGGGTTATTTCTTCATGATGGAGGTGAAGAGGTTGGATTCGAGGAAGCGCTGTAGCCACGCCTGCAAGCGAACATAGGGCGTCTGCGCGAACCACTCGCGATCCACATGCGCAAACTGTCGAACGAACGGCAGCAACGCCACATCTGCAAGACACGGATGATCACTCAGCAAATAATCCCGACCTTCAAGCAACCCATCCAGCCGCTGCAGAAACACCGCCCCTTCGGCCCGATAAACCTCCATTGGCTGCTCGGGATAGCGCTCGGCGTATTTGTAGCGGTTCAAATGCACTTTGAACACTTGATCATTGGCTTCGATCAATTCGGCAATTCGTGAATCGCCATCGAGCAGCCAATCGTCCGGATCATGCTGCGCCAACGCCCAGCGCATGATCTCCAGGCTCTCGTCGATCACCCGGCCATCGGCCTCCAGCACCGGCACCGTGCCTTTGGGTGAAATCGCCAGCATCGCGGCCGGTTTGGCCTTGAGGCTGACTTCGACGATCTCCACCGCTACCCCCGAATAGCGCAGGGCCATTCGCGCGCGCATCGCGTAGGGGCAGCGGCGGAAGGAATACAGCGTGTTCATTTCACCTCCAGGGTGCTCAAGCCGTTGCCCTGGCGCTGCACCTGAATCTGCACCGGAATCCGCTCGTGCATTTCCTGCACGTGGGAAATCACCGCGACCTTGCGCCCCTGCGCCTGCAGGCCGTCGAGGGCATCCATGGCCAGTTGCAGCGATTCCGGATCGAGGCTGCCAAAGCCTTCGTCGATGAACAGCGATTCGATTTTCAGCGTGCTCGACGCCATCGAGGCCAGGCCCAGTGCGAGGGCCAGTGACACCAGAAAGGTCTCGCCGCCGGACAGCGAATGCACCGAGCGCAATTCATCGCCCATCTCGGTGTCCAGCACCAGCAGGCCGAGCATGCTGCCGCCGCGTTTCAGGCGATAGCGTTTGACCAGTTGGCGCAACTGCACGTTGGCGTGATGCACCAGCAGGTCGAGGTTGTAGGCCTGGGCGATCTTGCGGAAGGTGTCGCCGGTGGCCGAGCCGATCAACGCATTCAGGCGCGCCCAGCGCTGGTACTCGGCATAGGCGTCGGCGATCTGCTGTGCCAGCGCCTGATTGGCGTTCTGCCGGCGCTGATCTTCAGCTTGTTCTGCGCGCAATTCGGCGCACTGTTGCTCGCTCAGATTGAACTGGTTCTGCAGCTCGGCGAGGGCGCTGGCGAGTTGCTCGGCATCGAGATTGCCGTTGTGCTGCGCCTGATGATCGGCCAAGCGCTGATCGCGCTCCTGCAGCAGCACCTTGGCCTGTTCGATGGCTTTTTCGTTGTGCTGCAAGCGCTGGCGCAGTTCACTGAGCTGTGTGTCATCGACGCGAAGCAGATCTTCCAGACCGCCGTCATCCAGTTCCGGATGACGCCCGCGCCATTCGGCAATCTTCTGCGTCAGTTCGTCGTCTTCGCTTTGCAGTACCTGCAAGCGTTCCTGTTGCGCCTTGAGTTCGGCACTGATCTGCACCTGTTGCGTGCGCACGTTCTGCAGTTGCGCAGCGGTGCTGGTTTCGGCGTTGCGCGCTTGTTCCACAGCCTGTTCCAGCTGCTGCTGCCAGTGCTCGGCGCTGCTGTGCTCGCCCAGCAGCTGCGCGAGTTTTTCCTGACTGGCCTGTTGCTGCTCGGCCAGGGCGCTGAACTGCTGCTCGGCGCTTTGCAGCTGCTGGACGCGGCTGAGCTGGCGATCCTGTTCTTTCTCCAGGGTCTGCTGGCGCTGCTGCTGTTCGGCCAACTCTTCCTTCTGCTGCTCGACCTGCGCCAGACGCTCAGCAATCTGCCGATCCAGTTGCATGAAGGTTGCCGCCGGTTCAACGCGCAGGGCTTCGAGGGTGTCGGCCGGCAACAGGCTGGCGAACGCGGTGAGCTCTTCGTCGAGACGCTGACGGTCGCTGCTCAGTTCGCGCTGTTGATTGCTCAGGTGCTGCGCCGCTTGCTGATGCGCGGTTTCGGCGTTGCGCAGTTGCTGGGTCAGGCGCGCCGCGTCCTGTTGCAGGGTGAGCAGGGCGCTCTGGCGTTGTTCGTCCTGAGTGATGCTCTGGTTCAACTGATCGTTCTGCCGAGTCAGCCAGGCATCGCGCTTGTCGGCGTCCTGACTGAGCAACTGAGGCGCCAGCGGATGCGCCTCCAGACTCGGCGCCAATGCCTGCAACTGGGCGGTGAATTGTTCCTGCTGTTGCAGCAGCTCTTTCTGCCGGGCGATCACGCCACCGACTTCAGCGCGCAACTCGGTGAGTTTTTCCTTGAGCTGATCCACCGCGTGCTGCGCGCTGGCCTGCTCGGATTCATCGTGCCGGCCGAGGCTTTGCAGCAGCGCTTCCGGCTGATGATACGGGTGCTCGTGGCTGCCGCAGACCGGGCACGGCTGGTCGTCCTGCAACTGCGCGCGAAGCTCTTCGACACTGGCGCTGCGTGCCAGACGCTGGCGTTCGAGCAGTTCACGGGTGACGTTGAGGGTCTGTTCAGCGACGGTCAGCTCAGCCTTGGTTTTCACCCCGTCCTGGGTCAGGCGCTCGCGTTCCTGCTGCGCATCGAGCAGGCGCTGTTGCAGCTCGGCGCCGCGTTTTTCCAGCTCCTGCTGACTGGCCCAGAGCCGCGTCAGTTCTTCGATGGCGCGCAGCTGTTTGCGGTTGTCCTGCAACAGCGTGCCGAGGATGCCGATCTGTTCGGCGACGGCATTCGGCTCGGCGCCGGCCTCCTTGAACAGCACTTCCAGTTGTTGTTTTTGCGCGGCCAGCGTCTCGGCGCTAAGCGCAGCGTTCTGTTCGAGGGACGCCAGTTCGGCCTGCCCCTTGTTCAGGCGATTGCCGATCAGCATCAGCTGTTGCAGGCGATCGCGGTAGGCATTCCATGCATCGCTGAGCGGCGCCAGACCCGCACTCTGTTCCAGCCCGGCGGCGATTTTCTGCAGGCGTTCAGCGACCTCGGCCTGTTTCGCCTGCAAGGCTTGAATCGCGCTCTGGCCTTGCGTGCAGGCTTGCTCGGCGGACTGGCGGGCCTCGGCGCTGAGGGCGGTGTCCTTGGCGAGGCGGGCAAGGGTGCTTTGCTCGTCGAAGGCCTGACGCAGCAGCGGGGCACTTTCGCTGTGCCGCTGCTGCGCTTCGCTCAGGGCGATGTTTGCCGCATTGAGCGCCTGTTCCAGTTGCGTCTGGCGCTCGTTGAGCTCGCCGTGTTGCTGGGTATGCGCGGCAATCTGTGCCGCCAGCGGCGTCAGTTGCGCATCCAGTTCAGTCTTGCGCGCGAACTGGTGGCGTTGCGGCGCGAGTTGCTCCAGGCGCGTCAGCTTCAGGCGCTCGCCAGCCAGACCTTCCCACTGCTGCTGTGCACTCTGCAGTTGTTCGGCGGCCGCTTGTTGCGCATCCTGCAACTGGCGCAAATCCTTGAGCCAGCTGTGTTGTTGCTCCAGTTGTTTGAGCTGCGCCTGCTGCAACTTCAGCTGTTGCTGGGCGGCGTTGAAGCGTTCGTCCAGCTCGGCCCGCGCTTCGGGCGTCAGCGGAGTCACGCCAGTGGCCTGATCCTGCAACAGCTTGTGTGCTTCGCGGGCCTCTTTGGTCTTGTCGAACGCGCGGCGGCCGAGGCGAGTGTAGAGCGCGGTGTCGGTGAGTTTCTCCAGCAGTTCGCTGCGGTCGTTGTCGTCGGCCTTGAGAAACGCGCTGAACTCGCTCTGGGCCAGCAGCACGGCACGGGTGAATTGTTCGAAGTTCAGGCCCAGCGCGGCTTCGAGTTGAGTCTTGTATTCGCCTTTCTGACTGGCGAGCAGTTGATCCTGATCGATGTCGCGCAGGCTCTGCCGGCTGGCCTGCAACTTGCCGCCGGCCTTTTCCCGGGCACGGTTGGCTTCCCAGCGCGCGCGGTAACGGCGGCCATCGACGCCGACAAAATCCACTTCCGCGTAACCTTCACCGGTACCACGGCGCAGCAAGGTACGCGGGTCGCCGGTGGCGATTTCGCCGTCGGCATCCGGCACCTTGGCGTCACGGCCGGTGTTGTTCAGCCGTGGCACGGCGCCAAACAGTGCCAGGCACAAGGCGTCGAGCAAGGTACTTTTACCGGCGCCGGTCGGCCCGGTGATCGCGAACAGACCGGCACTGGCCAGCGGTTCGGCGGTGAAATCAATCTCGAACGGCCCGGCCAGCGAGGCGAGGTTCTTCAAACGAATGGCGAGAATCTTCATGGCTGCTCGCCCTCCAGTTGTACGTCCTGCAGCAGCTCGGCGAAGTCCTTGAGGGTTTGTTCATCGACCTCGTTGCCATAGTTGTCGAGCCAGGCACGGCTGAACAATTCCTGCGGGGTGAGTTGATCCAGCTCGACCAGCGCGCTGCCGTCGTCGCTGCCATCGGCGCCACGGTTGCCGGCGTATTCGGCGGCGATCCGCACCAGGCGCACGGCTTTGCCTTGCAAGGCGTTTTCCACCTGATGGCGCAGATCCGGCTGCGGCTCGTCGAGGGTGACGCGCACTTCCAGCCATGGCTGACGCTGGGTTTCAGCGAGCAGATCGATATTCGGCAGGTCAGCCAGTTGCAGCAGAATCTCCGCCAGCGGCGCCGGACCGATGCGTTGCAGGTTGACCGAGCGCGGGATCAGTTTCGGCTCGACGCTGACCAGGGTTTCGCCGTCGAGGGTGATGTCGAGAATCTGGTGTTGATAGCCGATCTCTGAAAACGACAGCGGAATCGGCGAGCCGCTGTAGCGAATGCGTTCTTCACCGTTGACCTTCTGCGGCTTGTGCAAATGGCCGAGGGCAACGTAACTGATGCTCGGCCCGAACAGGCTGGCGGGCAGCGCCTCGGCGTTACCGATGATCAGGCTGCGCTCGGAGTCTTCCGAGACCGAACCGCCGGCCATATGCGCGTGGCTGATGGCGACCAGCGCCTGACCCGGCTGGCGCTTGGCATTCGCCGCTTCGATCAGCCATTCATGCACCTGTCCGATACCGCGCAGATAGTCGTCGCCCAGATGCGCACCGGTCACTTCCGCCGGACGCAGGAACGGCAGCGCCAGGCACCACGCGGCGATTTCGCCTTGGGCATTGGGCAGTGGCAGCAGCAGCCGTTCGGCGTCGAGCTGACCGTCATCCAGCCACAACACCCGCCCCAGCGCATGGGTGCGCAAACGGCGCATCAACGGCGCGGGCAGCTCGATGCGCGAGCCGGAATCGTGGTTACCGGCAATCATCACGATGGTCAGCAACGGCTGCTGCTCGTGAGCACTGACGATGAAATCGTAGAGGCGTTCCTGGGCTTTGACCGGCGGGTTGACCGTGTCAAAGATGTCCCCGGCAATCAGCAGCACATCCGGCTGCGCCAGTTGCAATTGGCGCAGCAGCCATTCGAGAAAGCACGCATGCTCGAAATCGCGCTCCTGGCCATGCAGGTTTTGCCCAAGGTGCCAGTCGGAGGTGTGGAACAGACGCAAGGTGGACTCCGCTACAGAAAAAGGTGATGGCCGCAGGGGGAAATGACGGGCGGCTAAAGAAGAGGGGAGTTTACAGATTATTGGGGAGTCAGGGCTTGTCTGGGTAAGTCGAGGCTGGGCATTTCGGTGATGCCAGAAAGCGGTTATCTGGTGTTTGGCCATTATATTGATATCATTTGCCGCGAGCGCAGTACGCTTTCCGGATTTTAGAAAACCCAACGGTTTCCGATGAGGCTGTGCTTCTAAAATGGCCACAAGGCAAAGCTTGAACAGAAAAAGGACGCTTCAGTCATGCCAAAATTTGCTTGTGTCTGCGGTCATGTAATGAACCTGTCTTTGGGTACGTCCGATTTCGAGTTGTCTTTAGTCGCCGAGCAGAAGATAGATGAAATTGGCTGTGCGCTATCAAATCGTTGGCTGTCTGAAGACGAGTTCTACGAAACAATAGACCAAGGGGCTTTGACGGTTTATTGGTGCCAGACGTGCGGGCGGCTGCATGTGGATAAGGGCGATGGGAAATTTACTTCCTATATAAAGGAAGTAAATGAGCAAGTCGGGCCTGGACAGTAAGTTCACCTTGCAGGCATGGCAAAAGATTCTTGAAGGCTGGAGTACTTTCTGGAATTGCCAAAGGGTTCTGATCAGATTGTACTAGTCAAATTGCCATAGAAACGCTGCTGCCTGGCGTGCTACCTGAAGAAGAGCACAGGCAGGCTGAGTTAGAAGTTTCTTGAGAACGTAGTTTTGTCCCCGTTCTTTCAGTCCGGAGGTTAAAGAGTGATCACTGAAGATATAAAAAACATCCAGGAAATTTTCCAGCTGGTTGAGGCTGGAATTGTTCGGGGTTATGACGCTTTTCGATTCAGCGTTGAATGGGGGGGTAACTACATGGAGTCAGACCTCGCCGTTGAAAAAAATGGCTCAGAAATCTGGGATGCTGAAACGGATTACAACCATTCGAAAATCTATGCGCTTGTAGAAAAATTACACGAGCATGCAGTCGCTCGCGGTGAGCCCTGGAAATCTTTCGTTCTCTCCTATCGCGAAGGCGAACAAGTGAAAACGAAATTCAACTATTGATTCCGAATGTCCTCAGCATTTTTTACCTAAAGCAAAATCAAGAGATCGCAGCCTGCGGCAGCTCCTACAGAGATATGTGTAGGAGCTGCCGCAGGCTGCGATCTTTTGCTTTTTACTTCGGATAAAGCGGCGGCAACCCACTGTCACCCACCGGATCCTGCACCCGCTCCGCCGCCGGAATCGTGCGGATTGCCCGCCACAGATCTTCGCCTTGCCAATGCTGCCCGGTCTCGCTGTACAGCGCGCCATTGAGCCCGTCCAGCGCGTCGGACAACGGCACAAACCGCGCCGCCATATCCGCCAGTGTCTCCGGCTGCTGCCGCGCCCAGGCATCGAGTGCCTGCCGCGTCGCTTGCGGATCATTCGCCTGGCACGCCCGTTTGATGTCATCCAGCAACGTACGCGGGCTTGGGCCGGTCTGGGCGGCGCGATGCACCGCCGGTTGCCAGCGCGCACGCCACCACAGGCCGAAGCCGAGCAGGGTGGTACAGGCGAGGATCAGCGTGCTGAGCTTCCACCACCACAACACGTCGTTGTCGACGGCGTTGGCTTGCAGGGTGCCGGCCGGGGTGTCGACTTGCAGGCTCGGGTTGTTCGCCACCTGCAGGGTGCGCGCGGGCAGGCTGGTGTGTTCCAGATGATCTTCGAAGGTGTTCCACCAGACCACATCGACGGTGGGCAGCTCGATGCTGCCGCTGCGGCTGGGTACCAGCGCTTCGCGTTCTTCACGGCTGCCGATCAGGCCGCGCTCGCCGCTCTGGTTGCTCAGCACCGGTTGATCCGGGTAACGGCGCAGGCCGTTGGCTTCGGTGCCGGGCAGGGCCGGCAGCTGCGAGCTGGCCAGGCCTTCGACTTTCAGGGTCAGGCTGCGGGTCAGCGAGTCACCGACCTGAATGTGCTCCGGCTCCGGGTTCCAGCTTTCGCTCAGGCTCAGGCTGCGAGCGGGCAGCCACGGCGCATCGGCCGGATAGGTCAGCGGTTTCGGTTTGACCGTCAGGGCGATCTCGGCGGAATTGACCCGCAGCAATTTGCCCGGTTTCGGGCCTTGCGCGGTGGCGTCCTGGCTGGGCTGGGTGTCGACCAGCGTGGCGCTGAACGTCTGCGGGGCGATGAGCAGCAAGCCGCTGTGCTGCGGGTAGATCGCATAGCGCATCTCGATCACGCCATGGCGCACGCCTTTGATGTCTTTCTCATAGGTACGCATGTCGCCCAGCTGTTCGATCCGCGCATCGGCGATTTGCAGCGGGGTCAGGCTGCTGTCGTCGTACAGCGACACTGAATGGTAGATGCGCAGGGTCAGGATCGCCTGGGCTTGCACGTAAACGCTGGACTGATCGAGGCTGACCTCGATGAACACCGGGTTCGGGTTGCTTTTTTCTTCGCGAGTGTCGCTCTCGACCACTTGCACGGTGATCGGCTGGCTCTGCACGTCACCCAGTTGCAGCGGTGGAATGACCACGCTGCCATTCTCTTTCGGCAGCAGGGTGATGATCCAGCGCGTGGTGGCGCGGTTGTCGCCATTAAGCGTGTTCAACTGGTTGACCTGGCGCGTGCCGCGCACCTCGAACAACGGTTCCAGCGGGGTCAGGTCGGGCTTGCCGAACTGGGTGACGTCGCTGGTTTCGAGGGTGAGTTCGACCGTCTCGCCGGAGTTCAGGCGACTGCGATCCACGCTGGCCGTCAGCTCGGCCGCCTGGGCGGTGGCCGTGCAGAGCAGCAGGGGTAGCAAGAGGGCGCTGAAGCGGGTCATCGAGTTTTTTCCTGATCCTGATGTTGTTGCTGTTCGTACCAGAATTTGCGTCGCAGCAATTCGCCCGGGTTGTCCGGAATTTTGCCCAGCCATTGTTCCAGTGCCTGACGCTGTTCGCCTTCGAGGTTGTCCTCGGCCGGTTGCAGCGTCGGTGCCGTATTCGGTGCTTCTTCCGGCGGATTGCCCGGCACTTCGTCAGGGCCCGGCTGCGGGGGCGTGGTCGGCGGCTCGGTGGCCGACTCGCCGGGCTGAGCCTCGCTCGGGGTCTCGTTTTTGACCGTCGGTGGCGGCGCGGTCGCTGGCGGTGGTTCATCGCCGGGCACGTTCGGCTGGGCCGTTTGCGGTTGTGGTTCGGCCGGTGGCGGGGTGTTCTTCTGCTTGAGCAGGTTTTCCACCAGGGCCTTGTTAATCAGCGCCGGGCGCAAATCCGGTTGCAGTTCCAGCGCTTGCTCGTAGGCATCAATCGCCGCTTCCAGCTCGCCACTTTTCGCCAGCGCATTACCGCGATTGTAGTGGGCGCGGGCGTCGCTGCCTTCGGCGAAACGCTGAGCGGCGCCACTGTAATCGCCGGCCTCATACAACGCCAGCCCTTGCCACTGGTGATCTTCAAAGTGTTCGGCGGCCTCGGCCGGGCGCTTCTGCTTGAGCAAGTGCAAACCCTGTTGGTCAGGACGCAGCCACAGGTCTTCGAAGTCGAAAGCGTAGCTCGGCTGCGGCAAGCACAGCAGCAGCGGCAGGCAGAATAACCAGCCACGCCGTCCAGCACACGCGGCGAGCAGCAACAGCGGCAACAACAGCCAGTAACCCTGATCGGCCCAGGTGTCCAGACGCACAGTCTGACCATCGTTGCGCAGGCTGCGCGGGCCATCGAGCAGGCCGAGGGCGCGCAAGTCGGATTCGTCCAGACGCGCGCTGTGGTATTCACCGCCGACGCTGGCGAGGAACGCGCCGAGGCCCGGGCTGTCGAGCTGCGGCACGCGAATCGCGCCTTGTTCATCCTTGAGGAAACTGCCGTCCTCCTGAGCGATGGGCGCGCCTTCAGCGGTGCCGATGCCGAGCATCAATAGTTGTGCTGACTGCTCGCCGAGGGCTCGACGAATACCTTGGCGTTCTTCCTCGGTCAGCGAGGAGCCGATCAGCAGAATTCGCCCCTGACCGAGTGCGCCTTGCTTGAGCAAGGCCAGTGCCTTGCTTATGCCGAGATCAGCGCGATGGCCGCTTTCCGGCATCAGCGACGGTTTGAGCGCGTCGAGCAGATTGCGACTGGTCGCCAGGTCATCCGACAGCGGTACCAGCGTGTGCGCGCTGCCAGCGTAGACGACGATCGCGGTCTGCGCATCGCTGCGCGCCTGCAACAGGTCAAACAGCTTGCGCCGGGCCTGTTCCAGTCGCGTTGGCGGTGAGTCGGTGGCGAGCATTTCCGGGGTCAGTTCCAGAACGACGACCAGCGGGTCGGCGGGTTTCTGGCTGGTCTGTTCGACACGTTCCCAACTGGGGCCGAGCAGGGCGATGAGGGTCAGCAGCCACGCCACGCCGAGGGCGACCCACGGCAGCTTGCTGGCGCGGCCATTGCCGCCGCTGAGCAGCGTCGAGTGGAACGCCGGCGGCAGAATCATCTGCCAGCGTCCGGCGCGTTTCTGCCGGTGCCAGAGTTGCCAGATCAGCCAGCCGAGCAGCGGCAGGAGCAGCAGCCACCAGGGGCGGAACCAGTGCGGCCAGAGCACGATCATCGACGCCTCCGCAAACGCAGGCGCTTGAGACGCTCACGCCAGTCAGGCAACGGACTTTGCAGATACAGCTCCTTGGTAAACAGGCGTTGCAGCGGGTTATCCGGCCACAATTCGCGGGCGACCAGCAACAGGCTCAGCAGCAGGGCCAACGCCAGCGGCCACTGATACAAGGCTTGCGCCGGGCGCGCCTGGGTCGGTTGCTGGGTCACCGGTTCAAGTTGATCGAGGGTGTCCCGGATCGCTTGCAGCTCTTTGCCGTCGCGGGCGCGGAAGTATTGGCCGCCGGTGGCTGCGGCAATCGCCTTGAGCGCCGGCTCGTCGAGGTCCAGGCTCGGATTGACCCCAAGCAGCCCGGTGCTGCCACTGTCTTCCGGGTCCGCACCAATGCCGATCGGGTAGATTTTCACCCCTTCGCTGGCGGCCAGTTTTGCTGCGGTCAACGGATCGATTTCGCCACCGTTGTTGGCACCGTCGGTGACCAGAATCAACACCCGGCTTTGCGCCGGACGCAGGCGCAGACGCTTGAGCGCCAGACCGATCGCGTCGCCGATGGCGGTGTTCTTGCCGGCAATGCCGATGCGCGCTTCATCAAGCCAGACGCGCACGGTGTGGCGGTCAAACGTCAGCGGTGCCTGCAGGTACGCCTGACTGCCGAACAGGATCAGACCGACGCGGTCGCCATCGCGGCTTTCGAGGAAATCCCCGAGCAGATGCTGAACCAGCGACAAGCGACTGACGTCTTCGTCCTGCCACTGCATGTCGGGAAAATCCATCGAACCGGACACGTCCACCGCCACCAGCAGATCACGGCCGCTGGCGGCAATCGGCAATGGTTCGCCGAGCCATTGCGGGCGGGCGGCGGCGCTCAGCAATAATAGCCACAGCAACAGAAACGGCGCCTGCTGGCGCCACGCCGGCAGGTTGGCGCGGGCCCGGCGACGGGCGAGGCCTTCGAGGTCCGAGAGAAAACTGACGCGCAAGGCCGGCTCGCCGCTGTCGGCCACCGGCAACACCAGACGCATCAGCCACGGCAGCGGCAGCAGCACGAAGATCCACGGCCAGGCGAACTCAAACATGCTTGCGAATCCAGGTGTCGACGGCTTGGGTCAGGCCGGCGATGGCTTTGTCGTCGAGTTTGCATTCCGGTTTGTAGGCGCCTTCGACCAGCACCATCCAGCGCGTCAGACCGGCCGCCGGGCAGCGGTTGTCGAGGAACGCCAGCCATTTGCGGCCATTGAGGGTGTGGCTCTGGCTGTAGGGGTAGTGGTTGCGGCACAGGCGTTTGAGCAGTCCGTTGAGCTGCTGCAGCCAGGCCCCGGCCGGTGCGCCGTCGTAGGGTTTGGGCATTTGTGCCAGTTCGGCCAGCGCGGCGATGCGCACCGGATCGAGCGGCTGTTCGGCGCGTACGATCGGGCGTTTCTTGACCGGAATGAACCGGCGCAAACGCCACGCCGCGAACCCGAGCAGCGGCAGCAATAACAGCAGCAGCCACCAGCCCGGCGCTGGCGGCCAAAAGTCGATCGGCGGTGGCGAAATCAGCGGTTGCAGTTGCTCGAGGCCGTTCATCGACTGCTCCCCGGGCGCTGCGGATTGAGGAACTCGCGCATCTGCTCGACCATTTCGCTTTGCGTGCTCAATGGCATCAGCAGCACCCGCAGTTTTTGCGCGAGCAATTCCCAGCGGGCGATACGGGCTTCGGCCTGAGCGCGATAGGTCTGGCGCAGCTCGAAAGTCAGCGTGTCGAGCTCCAGTTGTGCGCCCCTTTCCGCGAATCTGAGCAGCCCGGCGGCGGGCAGGGCGTGGTCCAGTGGATCGGACAGCGGCAGCATCAGCAGGTCGCAATGGCGCGCCAGCAGGCTCAGTTGCTGCTCGGCGCTGTCGGTCAGCGCGCGCTCGTCACAGATGACGATCACCAGACTGCCCGGGCGCAACACTTCGCGCGCCCGGCGCAGCGCCACGCCGAGGGCGTCGCGGTCCGGCTCGCGTTCGCTGTGCAGCGACTGATTGACCTTGACCAGGCGATTGAGCAGTTGCAGCAGGCTCTGCTTGCTGCGGCGCGGTTTGATTTCGTAATGCTCGTTGTCGCCGAACACCAGCCCGCCAACCCGATCATTGTGCCCCAGCGCGGCCCAGCCGATCAGCGCCGCCGCTTGCGCCGCCAGCACTGACTTGAACATCAGCCCGGAGCCGAAAAACAGCCGCGTGCTTTGCTCGACCATGATGAAAATCGGTCGTTCGCGCTCCTCGTGGAACAGCTTGGTGTGCGGCTCCTGGGTGCGCGCGGTCACGCGCCAGTCGATGGTGCGCACGTCGTCGCCGGCCTGATACACCCGCACCTGATCGAAGTCGACCCCGCGTCCGCGGAATTTCGAGTGATGCAGGCCGATCAGCGGGCTGCGCTGACTTGGCGTGGAAAACAACTGCACTTCGCGCACGCGGTGACGCATCTCGATCAGGTCAGTGAGGCTGATGCGGATGCCCGGTTCGGACGGCAGGGGGGCGTTCATGGGGGTCAAGCGACGGCTACGACGTCGAGAATCCGCTGCACCACCCGATCCTGGTCGATGCCGGCGGCTTCGGCTTCAAACGACAGAATGATGCGGTGACGCAACACGTCGAACAGCACCGCCTGAATGTCTTCCGGGCTGACGAAGTCGCGACCCGCCAGCCAGGCGTGAGCCCGGGCGCAACGGTCGAGGGCAATAGAGCCGCGTGGACTGGCGCCGTAGGCGATCCACTCGGCCATTTCCGGGTCGAACTTGGCCGGGGTGCGCGTGGCCATGACCAGTTGCACCAGGTATTCCTCCACGGCGTCGGCCATGTACAGACCGAGGATTTCCTTGCGCGCGGCGAAGATCGCTTGTTGGCTGACCCGGCGTTCAGGCTTGGTTTCGCCGTTGAGCGCTTCACCACGGGCCTGCTGCAGGATCCGGCGTTCGACGGCGGCGTCCGGGAAACCGATCTTGACGTGCATCAGGAAGCGGTCGAGCTGAGCCTCCGGCAGCGGATAGGTGCCTTCTTGCTCGATCGGGTTCTGCGTGGCCATCACCAGAAACAGCGGCGACAGCTCGTAAGTGCTGCGCCCGACGCTGACCTGACGCTCGGCCATGGCTTCGAGCAGCGCCGATTGCACCTTGGCCGGGGCCCGGTTGATTTCGTCCGCCAATACCAGGTTGTGGAAGATCGGCCCTTGCTGGAACACGAAACTGCCGGTTTCCGGGCGATAGATCTCGGTGCCGGTGATGTCGGCCGGCAGCAGATCGGGAGTGAACTGGATGCGATGGAACTGGGCTTCGATGCCCTCGGCGAGTTCTTTGATCGCTTTGGTCTTGGCCAGACCCGGAGCGCCTTCGACCAGCATGTGGCCGTCGGCGAGCAGGGCAATGAGCAAACGCTCGATGAGTTTTTCCTGGCCGAGAATCTGCGTTGAAAGAAAGGTTCGCAGCGCCAGCAGCGCTTCACGATGTTCCATCGGTGACTGTTCCTGGAAAGGGTGGCCGCAGGCGTTCGGATAACGCCGGGGCTGGGGGCGTTACTTTAATCCATCGAGGGGGGTGGCGACTAACGGCATTTTGCGCAAAGTGCGGGAAATGACCGGGGGATTTGTTGGAATTTTGTAGCAGGGGAGTGGTGAGGTGGCAGTTCTGGCCCCATCGCTGGCAAGCCAGCTCCCACAGGTATCAGCGGTGCGAATGCGATTTATGCAACACATCGCTCTCTGTGGGAGCTGGCTTGCCAGCGAAGAGGCCGGCTCAGTCACCCTTAAATCTGGCTGATATAGGTCCCGGTGCCATCCAGAATGTTCTTCAGGGTTTCCTCAACCTCATCCAGATCCACCATGGCCGGATTGAAAGTGATCTCCAGCACATCATCGCCATTCAGCGCATCGGCATCCGCCGCCGCGATCTCGATCTTCAGCAGCGTCTTGCCCAGGGTGACTTTCACCCCGTCGAGGGTCGAAGGCTCGCCATCCAGGGTGATCTCCAGCTCGTCCTCGTCCGGATAACGGCTCATCAGAAACATCTCGCCCTTGTCGCTATGGCAGCAGAGCATGGCCATGTTGTCTTCTTCGTCGTCGCATGGGTTGACGATCAGTAGGGCGGTGTTCATTTGCATGGGGGAATTCCTGCCTCGGCGGGCGTGTTGGTCGCAATTGGGCGCGATTCTGCCAGCCCTCGGGAATTTCTGCATGTGAGAGTGTCAGAGGATGTGTCGCGAACGCGACACAGGTCAATGGTCACTTCTGGCACAGATGTACCGTAAATACGGGCATTCAAGCCGCCGTTTTGCGCCATGACTGCTAGTGTTTACCGTTGCCAAAGCCTTGGTTTACGTGCCAATGACCGAATATGTCGCAGCACCGCAAGCAGACACATTGTCGCACCCATTAAGCTGCGCAACGGATGAGCACCCGTAAAGACATTGTCGGCGGCCTCGACAGTCGTTTTTGCAGATGCCCATTCAATGGAAGGTGAATGTGACCTGAGTGTCTCGTCCAGCTTCACCCACCTGTCCCCCTGTTTCCTCTGCCCGAGATTCAGGAACAGGGCGACACAAGCCCCGCAAGGGGTGTTGCACGCGACGCTTTCCATCAATAACAAGCTTAAGCGGAGTACCACAGATGGCGTTCTTCACCGCAGCCAGCAAAGCCGACTTCCAGCACCAACTGCAAGCGGCACTGGCGCAGCACATCAGTGAACAGGCACTGCCACAAGTGGCGCTGTTCGCTGAACAATTCTTCGGCATCATTTCCCTGGACGAGCTGACTCAACGTCGCCTCTCCGACCTCGCTGGCTGTACTCTTTCCGCGTGGCGCCTGCTTGAGCGCTTCGATCACGCGCAACCGCAAGTGCGCGTCTACAACCCTGATTACGAGCGTCATGGCTGGCAGTCGACCCACACCGCGGTCGAAGTGCTGCACCACGACCTGCCGTTCCTGGTCGACTCGGTCCGCACCGAGCTGAACCGTCGCGGCTACAGCATCCACACCCTGCAGACCACCGTGCTCAGCGTGCGTCGTGGCAGCAAGGGCGAGCTGCTGGAAATCCTGCCAAAAGGCAGTACCGGCGAAGGCGTGCTGCACGAGTCGCTGATGTACCTGGAAATCGACCGCTGCGCCAACGCGGCCGAACTGAATGTGCTGAGCAAAGAGCTGGAGCAGGTGCTCGGTGAAGTGCGCGTCGCGGTCGCTGATTTCGAGCCGATGAAGGCCAAGGTGCAGGAGATCCTCACCAAGCTCGATCACAGCGCATTCGCCGTCGACGCCGACGAAAAGAGCGAAATCAAGAGCTTCCTGGAATGGCTGGTGGGCAACCACTTCACCTTCCTCGGCTACGAAGAGTTCACCGTTGTCGATCAGGCCGATGGCGGCCATATCGAATACGACCAGAATTCCTTCCTCGGCCTGACCAAGCTGCTGCGCACCGGCCTGACCAACGAAGACCGTCACATCGAAGACTACGCGGTGAACTACCTGCGCGAACCGACCCTGCTGTCGTTCGCCAAGGCTGCGCACCCGAGCCGTGTACACCGTCCGGCCTACCCGGACTACGTGTCGATCCGTGAAATCGACGCCGACGGTAAAGTCATCAAGGAACACCGCTTCATGGGCCTGTACACCTCCTCGGTGTATGGCGAGAGCGTGCGGGTCATCCCGTTCATCCGCCGCAAGGTCGAAGAAATCGAACGCCGCTCCGGCTTCCAGTCCAAGGCTCACCTGGGCAAGGAACTGGCACAGGTGCTCGAAGTGCTGCCGCGTGATGACCTGTTCCAGACCCCGGTCGACGAACTGTTCAGCACCGTGATGTCGATCGTGCAGATCCAGGAACGCAACAAGATCCGCGTGTTCCTGCGCAAAGACCCGTACGGTCGCTTCTGCTACTGCCTGGCCTACGTGCCGCGCGACATCTATTCCACCGAAGTGCGCCAGAAGATCCAGCAGGTGCTGATGGAGCGCCTGAAGGCCACCGACTGCGAGTTCTGGACCTTCTTCTCCGAGTCCGTGCTGGCTCGCGTGCAGTTGATCCTGCGTGTTGATCCGAAGAACCGCATCGACATCGATCCGCTGCTGCTGGAAAAAGAAGTGGTACAGGCCTGCCGCAGCTGGCAGGACGACTACGCTGCCCTGACCGTCGAAAGCTTCGGCGAAGCCCACGGCACCAACGTGCTGGCGGACTTCCCGAAAGGCTTCCCGGCCGGCTACCGCGAGCGTTTCGCGGCGCATTCGGCCGTGGTCGACATGCAGCACCTGCTGAGCCTGAACGAAAAAAATCCGCTGGTGATGAGCTTCTATCAGCCGCTGGGTCAGGTGTCTGGTCAGCGCGAGCTGCATTGCAAGCTGTACCACGCCGACACCCCGCTGGCACTGTCCGACGTGTTGCCGATTCTGGAAAACCTCGGCCTGCGCGTGCTGGGTGAGTTCCCGTACCGTCTGCGTCACACCAATGGCCGCGAGTTCTGGATTCACGACTTCGCGTTCACCGCAGCCGAAGGTCTGGACCTCGACATCCAGCAACTCAACGACACCCTGCAGGACGCGTTCGTCCACATCGTGCGTGGCGATGCCGAGAACGATGCGTTCAACCGTCTGGTGCTGACCGCCGGTCTGCCGTGGCGCGACGTGGCGCTGCTGCGCGCCTACGCCCGTTACCTGAAGCAGATTCGTCTGGGCTTCGACCTGGGTTACATCGCCAGCACCCTGAACAACCACACCGACATCGCTCGCGAGCTGACCCGGTTGTTCAAGACCCGTTTCTACCTGGCGCGCAAGCTGGGCAGCGATGATCTGGAAGACAAGCAACAGCGTCTGGAACAGGCGATTCTGACCGCACTGGACGATGTTCAGGTGCTCAACGAAGACCGCATCCTGCGTCGTTACCTGGACCTGATCAAAGCCACCCTGCGCACCAACTTCTATCAGACTGACGCCAACGGCCAGAACAAGTCGTACTTCAGCTTCAAGTTCAACCCGCACGCAATCCCTGAGCTGCCGAAGCCAGTACCGAAGTTCGAAATCTTCGTGTACTCGCCACGCGTCGAAGGCGTGCACCTGCGCTTCGGCAACGTGGCGCGTGGTGGCCTGCGCTGGTCCGACCGTGAAGAAGACTTCCGTACCGAAGTCCTCGGCCTGGTAAAAGCCCAGCAAGTGAAGAACTCGGTCATTGTGCCGGTGGGGGCGAAGGGCGGCTTCCTGCCGCGTCGCCTGCCACTGGGCGGCAGCCGTGACGAGATCGCGGCCGAGGGCATCGCCTGCTACCGCATCTTCATCTCCGGTCTGCTGGACATCACCGACAACCTGAAAGACGGCGCGCTGGTACCGCCGGCCAACGTCGTGCGGCATGACGACGATGACCCGTACCTGGTGGTGGCCGCGGACAAGGGCACTGCGACCTTCTCCGACATCGCCAACGGCATCGCCATCGACTACGGCTTCTGGCTGGGTGACGCGTTCGCCTCCGGTGGTTCCGCCGGTTACGACCACAAGAAAATGGGCATCACCGCCAAGGGCGCGTGGGTCGGCGTACAGCGCCACTTCCGCGAGCGTGGCATCAATGTCCAGGAAGACAGCATCACGGTGGTCGGCGTCGGTGACATGGCCGGTGACGTATTCGGTAACGGCCTGTTGATGTCCGACAAGCTGCAACTGGTTGCCGCGTTCAACCACATGCACATCTTCATCGATCCGAACCCGAACCCGGCCACCAGCTTCGTCGAGCGTCAGCGCATGTTCGATCTGCCGCGTTCGGCCTGGACCGACTACGACACCAGCATCATGTCCGAAGGCGGCGGCATCTTCTCGCGCAGCGCGAAGAGCATCGCCATCTCGCCGCAGATGAAAGAACGCTTCGACATCAAGGCCGACAAGCTGACCCCGACCGAGCTGCTGAACGCCTTGCTCAAGGCGCCGGTGGATCTGCTGTGGAACGGCGGTATCGGTACTTACGTGAAAGCCAGCAGCGAAAGCCATGCTGACGTCGGCGACAAGGCCAACGATGCACTGCGCGTCAACGGCAACGAGCTGCGCTGCAAAGTCGTGGGCGAGGGCGGTAACCTCGGCATGACCCAGCTGGGTCGTGTGGAATTCGGTCTCAATGGCGGCGGTTCCAACACCGACTTCATCGACAACGCCGGTGGCGTGGACTGCTCCGACCACGAAGTGAACATCAAGATCCTGCTGAACGAAGTGGTTCAGGCCGGCGACATGACCGACAAGCAACGCAACCAGTTGCTGGCGAGCATGACCGACGAAGTCGGTGGTCTGGTGCTGGGCAACAACTACAAGCAGACCCAGGCCCTGTCCCTGGCGGCGCGTCGTGCCTACGAGCGCATTGCCGAGTACAAGCGTCTGATGAGCGATCTGGAAGGCCGTGGCAAGCTGGACCGTGCCATCGAGTTCCTGCCGACCGAGGAGCAGATCAACGAGCGCGTTGCGGCAGGCCATGGTCTGACCCGTCCCGAGCTGTCGGTGCTGATCTCGTACAGCAAGATCGACCTCAAGGAACAGCTGCTGAACTCGCTGGTGCCG
Source organism: Pseudomonas sp. Y5-11 (assembly GCF_022368695.1). NCBI lineage: Bacteria > Pseudomonadati > Pseudomonadota > Gammaproteobacteria > Pseudomonadales > Pseudomonadaceae > Pseudomonas > Pseudomonas sp. Y5-11. Next base: position 4,381,109 of record NZ_CP058974.1, on the reverse strand, counting down.
GACGACGACTACCTGACCCGCGACATGGAAACGGCGTTCCCGCCGACCCTGGTCAGCAAGTTCTCCGAAGCCATGCGTCGTCACCGTCTGAAGCGTGAGATCGTCAGCACCCAGATCGCCAACGATCTGGTCAACCACATGGGCATCACCTTCGTTCAGCGACTCAAAGAGTCGACCGGCATGAGCCCGGCGAACGTGGCCGGCGCCTACGTGATCGTGCGTGACATCTTCCACCTCCCGCACTGGTTCCGTCAGATCGAAGCACTGGACTATCAGGTCTCCGCTGACGTGCAACTGGAGCTGATGGACGAGCTGATGCGTCTGGGCCGTCGCGCTACCCGCTGGTTCCTGCGTGCCCGTCGCAACGAGCAGAACGCTGCCCGTGACGTCGCGCACTTCGGTCCGCACCTCAAGGAGCTGGGTCTGAAGCTCGACGAACTGCTGAGCGGCGAAATCCGTGAAAACTGGCAGGCGCGTTATCAGGCTTACGTCGCAGCCGGTGTGCCGGAGTTGCTGGCGCGTATGGTGGCGGGTACCTCGCACCTGTACACGCTGCTGCCGATCATCGAAGCGTCCGACGTCACTGGCCAGGATCCGGCCGAAGTGGCCAAGGCCTACTTCGCCGTGGGCAGTGCGCTGGACATCACCTGGTACCTGCAACAGATCAGCGCGCTGCCGGTTGAAAACAACTGGCAGGCTCTGGCCCGTGAAGCGTTCCGTGATGATGTGGACTGGCAGCAACGTGCGATCACCATCTCCGTCCTGCAACAGGGCGACGGCACCCAGGACGTGGAAGCACGTCTGGCGCTGTGGATGGCACAACACGAAGGCATGATCGAACGCTGGCGCGCCATGCTGGTGGAAATCCGTGCTGCGAGCGGCACGGACTACGCCATGTACGCCGTTGCCAACCGTGAGCTGCTGGACCTCGCGTTGAGCGGGCAGGCGGTGGTGCCTGCGGCTGCTGCGAATGCCGAGTTTGAACCGGCCTGAGTAGTGGTTGAATGAAAAAGCCCCGGTGTCGTGAGATGCCGGGGCTTTTTTATGCTCGTTGATCCGCTCCCTGTAGGAGCTGCCGAAGGCTGCGATCTTTTGATTTTAAAAGTCAAAAGATCGCAGCCTTCGGCAGCTCCTACAGGGTTTGAGTGTCACCACAAATCCTGTGGGAGCTGGCTTGCCAGCGATGAGGGCCTTACTTTCAATACAAGTCAGGTGTTTGTTTGTTATCAAGCATCGACACTTTATCTGTCGGCTTGGTCAACAGATTACTCAGCGACTGATCAAACTTCTGCAACGCCCGAACTTGCACATCCTGCTGCTGATTAATATCCGCGACGATTTCTTCCGAGCCTTTGAAGTCGGCCCACACTGGCGTCAGTTCTTTCGCTTCAGAACCTTTTGCTGTACCGATGTAGTTCAACTTCGCATCATAAAAATCTGCACTCACATCAGCCTTGATGTCGGAACTGCGCGAGGTGATCAACTGGCTGTGGGTGTCGATGATCGCCACCACGTCGGGATGCGCTGCACGCAAACTCTGCATGTCCGGGTACACCGTGACGGAGCCGAACTGGCGTTGCAGCGAAGCCTTGACCCAGTCCACGGCCATGTCCGGTTTCGAGGTGTTGACGTAGGCGTCGTGGATCGGCTGCACCAGCAGGCTCTGGCCGAAACCGGTGCCGGCGTTGGCCTGATAGTCACGCAGGTATTCGCGGTTGGTCTGGGTGCTCGGGCTGTAGACCACGCCCAGTGACACGTCGGGACCGCTTTGCACTTGGGCGGCGCTGCTGCGGCCGACCGGTTGGGTAAACAGCGTGTCGAGGGACGAAACCGCTTTCGGCGCGGTGGGTACGGAACAGGCGGACAAGGCTAAAACGGATATCGCCAGGGTACTGGCAAAGGCAAGTTTCATGGTGAGTCTCCCGTGAAGCAACTTCAGTCGGAACGTCAGAGTTGTCGCGGCTGTTTGTGACGGGCGCACGACAGTTGATTCAGACTAAACCCGCCAACCTGTAAATAAGCTGACAATTTTCCGTGTTGTGGCGATGTATTAGTTTTATTGGCTTTAAGGCAAAACGGTTAATTTCGTCCGGACATAAAAAGGCGCAAAACAGGGTTTTGCGCCTTTTTATTTATGGCTGTGCCAACAACCATCAGTTTTTCAAAGGGATCAGCACTTGTTCGTCCGGCGCCAATACCATGAACACCAGCAACTTCGCCGGTTTGCTTTTGCTGGCGTTTTTCGACACCAGATGTTCGGAGCCGGCCGGTTCGTACCAGAACTGGCCTTTCTTATAGGTGATCGGCTGTTCGCCCTTGACCTGGGAAATCACTTCGCCTTCGAGCACATAGGCCATGGCGGTACCGTCGTGCTTGTGGGCGATCGAGGACTGGCCGGGTTTGTAGTCGACTTCAATCATCATGGCTTTCTTGCCGGGGGCGTTTTTCAGCATCTGGTCTTGCAGGACGGTGACTTTTTCCGACGGGTCATGGGCCAATGCTGCGGCGGACAGGGACAGGGCAAGAGCGGCGGTGAAGAGGTGCAGGGCTTTCATGGCGGATCACCAGTTGGGGAGGGGTGGTGATCACAGTAGTCTGCGGGGTGGGGTATTCAAACGGCCAATATTCGGGAAGATCGGGTGACCAATCGATCGTTCGGCAGTGCGGCTGAATACGCCTTCGCGAGCAAGCTCGCTCCCACAGTTGAACGCATTCCAAATGTGGGAGCGAGCTTGCTCGCGAAGGCGTCCGGTCAGACGATGGGGAAACTATTGAAATCCACACTATTGGCCAGACGGCTATCGATCAGGTCAATAAACCCCTGCGCCTCGGGCCGGTTGAAGTGCGCCTGCATCGCCGCTTCCGACTGCCAGCGTGCGCTCACCATCCAGCGTTGGTTGTCCTCGGGGCAGCGGTCGACCATATAGGCGTCGCAGCCCGGAGTCTGGCGCAGGGTGTCGACGATCTTCTGCAACTGCCGGCCGAGCTCTTCCGAACGGCCGGCGGCAGCACGCACCTGGACGGTGTTGATCACTTCGTTGGACATTGCTCACTCTCCTGAATCAGGCCGGACGAATCCTGCTCATTGAGGGATAACGCCCATGCAGAATAGGCCCGCACCGGTTGATCACCAATAACCAATCGGCGGTTAATCGCGCAGACCAATCATTCACGCCACTTGTTGCAGAATGTCGCGCAGGCGATCCAGAGCGGTGTCGATGTCGAGGGTTTCGATGGCGCCGAAGCCGAAATACAGGCCGCTCCTCATCGGCTGTTGATAATAGAAAATGTCGATGGGATACAACCCGACCTCGACCTTTCTCGCCAGCTCGATCACCAGCGCCAGATCGACAGGCACCTTGCACAGCACCGCCATGTGGAACCCGGCACTGGGCGGTATCGCCTCCAGCCACGGCGACAGATCCGTGGCCATGCGCGCCAGAATCCGCTCGCGGCGCTGGGCGTAAATCGCGTGGCAGCGGCGAATGTGCTTGAGCAGGCAACCTTCGGCAATGAACTTGGCCAGCGCCCATTGCGGCAAGGTCGAAGCGTGCTGGTCCGTGAGCTTTTTCGCGCGGATCACCGCTTCGAGGATCGCCGGCGGCAGAATCGCATAACCCAGGCGCAGCTCCGGCAGCAGGGTCTTGGAGAAGGTGCCGACGTAGGCAACGATCCCGCGCTGGTCGAGGCTGAACAGGGAGTCCGTAGGCCGGCCTTCGTAGCGGAATTCGCTGTCATAGTCGTCCTCGATGATGATCGCGCCCAGTTCATGCGCCCGGGCGAGTAACGCCTCGCGGCGCGCCTGGCTCATTGGCATGCCCAGCGGAAACTGGTGCGACGGGGTGACGTAAATCAGCCGCGTACCCTCGGGAATCTGTTCGACCACAATGCCTTCGGCATCCACCGGAACTCCGCTGACTGCGGCGCCGTGGCTACCGAACAGCAGGCGGGCCGGCGGATAACCCGGGTCTTCCATCGCCACTCGGCTGCCGGGGCTGATCAGCACGCGGGTGATCAGGTCCAGCGCCTGTTGCGCGCCGTTGCACACCACGATGTCCTCGTCCCGACCGTTGATCCCGCGCGAAAACGCGATGTGCCGGGCAATCGCATTGCGCAGTGCCGGCAAGCCTTCGGGGACGCTGTAGAAACCTTTTGAGCCGGCCATCTGGCGCATCGCATGCGATACGCAACGGCGCCAGTCGTCATGCGGGAACTGGCCCTTGCTGGTGGCGCCGCCGATAAAATCGTAACGCAGCGAACCTTCCAGCGTCGGGTGCTGCAGGAACATCGGCAGGTTGCGCCAGCGCTCGATCTGTTCGGCGCTGGCCAGTTCGGTGTGGCTTTGCTTGCGCTGAATCTGCGCCGGACGGGCGTTGACGTAAGTGCCTTTGCCGATGACCCCGGTGAGGAAGTTTTCGTAAGTCAGCTGCGCGTAGGTGTCGGAAATGGTCTTGCGCGAGATCCCCAGTTGCTCGGCCAGCAAGCGACTCGGCGGTAACTGTGTGCCGGCGGCCAGACGCCCGGATTCGATGGCGCCGCGCAGCTGGTTGTACAACTGGCCGGCCAGGTCCTTGCGGCCATTGATCACGACGTGAAGTTCCATACCGACGCGGCTCCGGGGGCGATTGGGGTGTCGGCCAGATTACCGCTGTTGCGTGATGGGCAGTAGTTGCGCAACACAAAAACCCGAAATTGGCCTAGACCCCCTGTGGGAGCGAGCTTGCTCGCGAATGCGGTGGGTGAGTCAACACTTTAGTAGCTGACACGACGCCTTCGCGAGCAAGCTCGCTCCCACAGGTTCTATGTGTATCTGTTGGGCAGTGGTGTAGCGATATTCCGTGGAATTGGGGCTGTAACGCCGACCGCTTTGCGCTTACCGTAAATCCACTATCCCGCATTCCGAGACCTGCCCATGTCCCCGCGTCTGGACTACTACAACGCCTCACCCAAGGCGATGAAAGCCATGCTCGCCATGGAAGCGCTGACCCGCGACCTGAGCATCGAGGCGCCGCTGTTGCAACTGATCCGGATCCGCGCCTCGCAGCTCAATGGCTGCGCATTTTGCACCGACATGCATTCAGTGGATGCGCGCCGCGCCGGGGAGAGCGAGCGGCGCTTGTATGCGATCGCGGTGTGGCGCGACAGCGGCTTTTTCAATCCCCGCGAGCGCGCCGCGTTGGCTTGGGCCGAGGCGGTGACGTTGTTGGCTGAAAGTCATGTGCCGGATGATGTTTACCAGGTGGCCAAAGCGCAATTCAGTGAAGCTGAACTGGTGGATCTGACCATGGCCGTCACCACCATCAACAGCTGGAATCGCCTGGCCGTAAGCTTCCGCCAAATCCCAAGCGACTGACGTACACACCCTGTGATTGAGGTGTTCCTTGTGGTGAGGGGATTCATCCCCGATGGCCTGCGTAGCAGGCCCAACACTATCCGACGCGGGTCCGTCAGATAAACCGAGTCAGCGGGATTGACGACTGCTGCGCAGCCGATCGGGGATAAATCCCCTCGCCACAGGTGTGTTTCCCCTTCCTGTAGGTGTGTGAGTTTCTTAGCCTCAGGTGTTTGACTCATTTATTGGTTAATGGGGAGGTTCCGTTATTCGCGGCTGGGCGTTGTGGTTTGACTGAGGTGCCGAAGGTGTTGCCCATGCGTGTGCCTGTTGCGGCCGGCGTCGCGAGGCCAACCTGATTTGGCGGCCGTTTGTTCACGGGAACGTTCATTGCCTCCTGATTCTTCTGCGCGGCGGCAGCACCCTCGGGATTGTTGCCCATCTGCTGGCTCAGACAATCGTAATTCGGCGCCTTGTAGCCGCCCACCGTTACCTCCACACAGCCCAGCGGCTGTTCGGCGTGGGCGCTGGCGAAGACGTTCAGCAGCAGCCCGCCGAGGGCGATTTTCCACAGTGATTTCATGCAAGCCTCCTGGCCGGCCGAAGCGGCCGTTCTCTGATTGCAGTCTAGTGCAAGCCTTGCGCGAATCCCGTGATGGTTTTTTTGCACCGCCCGTCACACCAGATTCATAAACAGCCATCAGGATGACGGTTTTCAGGGGTACGTCAGCCGTGCAGCGAGGTAGTTCCAGGGACGGTCTTCAGCGTTCAGCGACTCTCGTGCGCCGGGTGAGTCTGGGGCTGCTGCTTGGCTGGTTCAGCGGCGGGGCGACAGCCGGACCGGTGCCGGCCGACCTGCGCATGACCCTGCACATTCCGGCGCAGGACCTGGCTCGGGCGTTGGATCAGTACAGCCACGCTACGGGTGTTGCGGTACTGGTCGACAGTCAGTTGAGTCGTGGCCGGCGCTCATTGGCGGTCGATGGCGAATACACCGCTGCCGATGCGTTGCGTCGTTTGCTCGGCGGCAGCGGCCTGATGGCGCGTTATGCCCGCGACGACGCGTTCACCTTGCAGGTGGCGCAGGTCGAAGACGTGCCGTCGGCCCTGGACAAAACCACCCCGGCCAGTGCCGCTGTCAGTCGCAGCTACGCCACCGCCGTGCAAGCGGCGATCGAGCGCAACCTGTGCCGTTCGCCGCTGACCCGTCCGGGCAGTTATCGCGCGGTGTTGCAGGTCTGGGTCGGGCGCGACGGCGTGGTGCAGCACAACCGGTTGGTCACCACCACCGGTGATGTACGGCGCGATACCGCGCTGGTGGAGAGCTTTCGCAATCTGAGGATCGACCGGCCGACGCCCAGCGCGTTGCGTCAGCCGGTCACGTTGCTGTTGTTACCGGAGTCGTCAGGGAAACGCATGGAATGCACCAAATGGGAAGGAGTTTCCGGGGGATGAAAGACACCGGACAAGGTTCGATGGTCCAGCTGTTCCTGACGTCCTATGAGGACTTTCGGGTGCGCTTGCGACGCCGTCTCGGCTCGGAAGACCTGGCCAACGACGTGCTGCACGAAACCTACCTGCGGGTCGACCGCATGGAGACGCCGCCGAACCTGCTGCGGCCCAACGCCTACCTCTATCGCATGGCCCTGAACATCGCCGCCGACCGCCGTCAGGCCGATGCGCGCCTGCTCACCGGCGAGGAAGTCGAAGAGCTGCTGCAAGTCGGCGACGAGGCGCTGGACCCGGCGCGGGTGGTCGGTGGGCAAAAGGAAATTCAGTCGCTGCTCAGCGCCCTTTACGAGCTGCCAGCGCGGCGTCGCCGAATCTTCATCGCGGCGCGGCTGGAGGAGGCGCCGCACCTGGAAATCTCCCAGCGCTTTGGCATCTCTACGCGCATGGTCGAGAAGGAAATCAAAGCCGCATTGGGCTTCTGCGCCGCGAAACTGGAAAGAAAAGTGTTTCAGCGGTTCGGTCGCGGGGCCGGAAAACCGTCTTCTGAATAGTGTCCGATCATTTCGTTGAGAACCTGCGCGTTTGAACATCTTTCGACTGACACCTGCCAAGCCATCGGCGGCCGACAATCTGCACAGCGAAGCCTACGACTGGTTGATCTTGCTGACCTCGGGCCGCGCCACCGTGGCCGACGCCCGGGCGTTGCGCCAGTGGTGCGCGCAAAGCGCCGAACATGCTCAGGCTTTCGAGCAGGCCAAGGTGTTGTGGCACAACCTGCAGCCTGCCGCTGAAAGGCTGCAGCCGCCTCGGCGGTTTGGTCGCCGGGCGTTTCTCGGTGGCGCCATTGCTGCGTCGGCGGCGTTCCTGCTGGTGCGCGGCACGATTCCCGGTGGTTTCGAAGGGCTCGGCGCCGATTACATTACCGAAGTCGGCCAGCAGAAGCGTTTCGAACCGGCCGATGGCGTAAGCCTGGAGCTCAACACCCAGACCCGTATCAATCAGCGCTCTGGCGATGATGGTGTGCAAGGTTTTGAGCTGGTCAGCGGTGAGGTTGAAGTGCAGACCGCGCGGTTGCCATTGGCGATGCAGGCCGGGGGCGGGTGGTTGCGCGCCAGTCAGGCGCGGTTCAACCTGCGCAACACCGATCAGCACGTGTGCGTGACGTGCCTTGATGGTTCGGTGGACGTCAATGTCGATGGCCACAGCCTGCGCCTGCAGCCCGGTGAACAACTGACCTACGACGCGCAGCAAGTGGGCGCAGTGCAAAGCGTCGACACAGCCGCAGTAATGAACTGGCGCCAACAAGTGCTGGTATTCAACGGCGCAACCCTCAGCCAGATGATCGACGAGATCAACCGCTACCGCCCCGGCATGCTGCTGTTGCTCAACCGCGAACTCGGCCAACGCCGCGTCCAGGCCCGCTTCAGCCTCGACCAACTCGCCGGCGTCGCCCTGCTGATCCGCGATGCCTACGGCGTCAAATGCACCGAACTGCCCGGCGGCGTCGTCGTCCTCAGCTAACCCAATCCCACCAACCCCACCAATCCCAATGTAGGAGCTGCCGAAGGCTGCGATCTTTTGATTTTGATTGTGAAGATCAAAAGATCGCAGCCTCCGGCAGCTCCTACAGAAATCTCCGATATGCAGGGATGTCGGCATAACCCGCATGCATCACTNATTGTGAAGATCAAAAGATCGCAGCCTCCGGCAGCTCCTACAGAAATCTCCGATATGCAGGGATGTCGGCATAACCCGCATGCATCACTGCAACGGCCCCATCACCTGCCGATACCGCTCCACCCCCTGCGCCGTCTCCCGCGTCAACCTTACCTCCAACCCCAACGGATCCTCCCGTCGATTCCCACTCAACTGCCGCCAACCCTTATCCACCTCCCAAACCCGCACCTGCACATCACTCACGCCTTGCAACACCGCCACTCCATTCCCCGGCGCGGGCAATGGATAGCGACTGCGCGCTTCAGCCACCGCCCGATACAACGTATCCCCCTTGACCCACCAACGCACCCGCTGCAAAGCCCCAACCTGATCCGCCGCACGGCGAATAATGTCCAGCCGAAACCCCTTGCTGTCACTACTGCGCACCGTCAGCGCAGGCGGCGCACTCGGCAGCTCATCATCCACGCCAACCTTCTTCGGCTCGGTCAATTCAATCCCCGCGCGCATCTCCACATCACGCTGCAACTGATTCAACGCCCGCAACAAACGGTCGCTCTGCTCACTGCTCGCCTGCAAATGACTGTCCGCCCGCGTCACACTGTCCAGCCCACGCCAGGCAATCAAACTGACCACCGCCATCAGCAGAATCGCGACCATCACCTCGATCAGGGTAAAGCCCCGTTGATCATTCATTGCACACTGATCCTGCCACTGGCATCACGCAGCACACTCAGCCGATTGAGCCCATCAGACAGGGTCAATTGCAGCGGCGGATTGATCCACTCGGCGTTAAGCACCACCTTCTGCTTCGGCTCCACCCGCACCTCCAGCTTCGGACTCTGCCAAGTGCGCGGCCGCAACTGCGGGTCATCCTTGAAATGCTCAAACCCCCGACCACTGTCACTGCGCCGACTGAAGCGAAAGCCCTTGCCATCACTCACCCACACAATCGGCCGGCCATCGGCGCGGGCCTCCGCCTGCGCCACCTGCAGCAACTGCGCCACACGCTCAGCGTCCTTGCGCAGCAACTGCAGCGGATCCGGCTTGATACTCAGGCTGATCGCCGCACAGGCAATCCCGATGATCACCAGCACCACCATCAACTCGATCAGCGTAAAGCCCTGTTGCTTGCCCACCTTCATCGGTTGCGCACTCCGTTGCGTCCAGCCCCGTCCAAAAAAACATCCTGCACGGCCAACATGTAAGGCGTGTGAAATAAAACCGTGAGAATTGCCGCGTAGCCTGTCAGCAGGGACTAAAAGGAGATTCAGCCCATGATGCTCACCACCCGCATATCCCCCCCGCAAACCGTCCAGGCCCTCGCACTGCTCGCCGCCCTGGTCGGCGTCGCGACCTGGTCGTCGCTGCTCCTGACCTCCGCCGAATCCCACACCCCACCAGCGCCCCCGCAAATGCTCGCGGCTCGCAGTGACAGCCCGGCGTTGCAGTGGTTTTCTAATCAGACGGCGCCGGTAGATATCAAGGTGAGCGGGGTGATGGCGGGGAGTCGCGGGGCGGTGGCGATTTTGAGTTTGAACGACGGGCCGCCGAGGAGTTTTTTGCAGGGGGAGAGGGTGGGGCCTGGGGTGAAGTTGGTGACGGTGGAGGGGGATGGGGTGGTGATTGAGCAAGGGGGGGACAGGGTGCGGTTGGGGGTGGAGAGGTTGGGGGAGGGGGTGGAGATGCCTAGGTTGGTTGGGCCGTGATTTCAGATCAACGTAGTTATCTTGTTGTATCTGTTGTATGAAGGGCTTCTGTATGGGCGATTCAAACGCCTCGGCAAAAACGTTAAAGAGAGATTATGGCTGCTTTCGGCGTTAGTTAATAGATGTTTTCTATCGGCCAAGAGGCATTCGATGTATCTGGAGATGTAGAGCCGATCAGGCGTTGACAACGCAACTCTCGCTCGAAGCAGAGCGCTGAGTAAAATTTTGTCTATCTATTTAGCGGTTAGAGCTGGATTTTTTCCTCTGTTTGTGGTGATGTCGTCATGCCATTATCGGGCGTAGTGTGAACTAACTGAAAATTTCGGATTTTTAACAAGGATAGTATGAATAAATTAATTAACTCTCTCGGCACTCCGATGACACAAGAACAGTATGCTCAAGAGTGGAAGGTTGATGCTGAGCATATTTCGAACGATGGTCATCATGCTTGGATGGCAGAGCAGCTTGGACCGCAGGATCTGGTCGTGGAAATTGGATGTGGTGCTGGTGCTAGTACCCTTGCTTTGGCCAGGAAAAGTAGAGTTATATGTGTTGAGTCGAATTCGAACTTAGTAGAGTTGTGTAAGAATAATCTCTTGGCTAACGAAGTAAGTGTTCAGGTTGTCAGTCTGTCTGAGTTGGCACAGGTAACCAGTCAGGTAGCGATTGTTAATGGCGATGTTTTTGATGTTGCTGTTGAGGAGTATTTAAAAATTGTGAGGCCTGCTGCAATAGTTTGTTGGTTAATTGGTGCCGCGCCTGAGACCATAGCAAAAAATATAGGTAAAAACCTTGGGGATTTCACGGGGGGAGAAATGGCAGCTTACCGGCAGAAATTGCACAAAAGAGTCTATGAGTTGGGCGAAAGTATTCTTCAGGTGGAAGGAGTGGTCCATATTGTAGATCGTATCGGTATTCGATCTTGGAGTGAAAAAGACTCCGCGAGAACAGCACTCGTAGAAATGCATGGTGAATTGGCGGGTGCAAGCTATTTAGTGGGTAAAAATAATGCTTACCTTCGTCGAACGCCAAAAGGTGTCAGTCGATCCTCCATTTCCATGATGAGCGTCGATAGGTTTGACAATGCAATTGAAGCGCTTTCATCCGTGAAGGCTCTTCGTAGCGAATAAATTAGTAGAAAAAAAGGGGGCGGATTTATTTCCAGAAATAACTCAGTCTCCTTTGAGTTTCTCATGCATATATAAAACTCGGGAAGTCAAGTTAACAAGTCCACTCTAGTTGAGAGGGATGCGTTCCATCTGCAATGCGTCGCTGTTGTCGTTGAGGTAGCGTGCAAACCAGCCCACTTTCGACTTTACGCCGAGGTCGTTGCTATTTTCCATGGTCGAAATTATCTCATTGCGTACCAGCGACAAGATGGGTTCTTCGTGGAGAGGAGGACCGAGAATTAGCGGCCCCAGTGCTAGGTAATCCATAAAGTACAAACCATCGAAATCCTGTTTAGCCTTCCAGGAATTTGTTGTCGATCCATTGCAAGCAAGGTTCATTACTGAATCGTCGAAAATCACCCTGGGGTAGATTGCAGTTCGACTTTCGAGCTCATAGGCTCTGACCAATCCTTCACCGAGCACCAAGCTACCAGTATGATGCAGCTGTCCAACGGTAATGGCCCCACGTGCGTACACTCCTTGCGTCAGGAGTCTTGCACAATATAGCGCATACAGTCGTAACAATCGCAAAGCCAGTGGGGTCGAGTTGGCCTAAAATTACGATATTGTCTGAGAACGTAGATACCCGAAACATATTTTCAAAGCCTTGGGTTGTAGCCATGTTTTCGCTTAATGCTGGGTAGTGCGTAGCCATTTCATTCAAAATATTAAGAAGTTTTTCTAGCTTTTCCGGATTGGTATTGGTCGATCTGATGTGTTCACGAAATCCTAAAATGTCGATGAAGGCACATACCGCTCGCTGTAGTCAGGCGCTTAGTTTATTCCTTAAAGTATTTTGCTCTTGGGGTAGCATGCGCAGAAAAGGAGATTGATATATTTCTAAAAATAGATCAGCCCCCTTTCTTTAATTTGTGAAAAATGTATGCCCTTTTTGTGCTTATTGTTTTTTTATTAATAAGCGATGCTGCTTGTCTGGCAGGTAAATTTTTCTATGCACTTTAAAGCTGTCAGGGTATTTTTTGAGGCCTGTAGTAAGTATGACTTGATAGGATTTTCCATAGCTATCAAGCTCACCAATTTTTTCAAGGCAACGTTTAAGATTGTCCAGTTCAATCCCTGATGTTTCTGGCGTGTCGATAAGCAAGAATTTAGGAAACGGTACGTCTTCTTGTGACAGAGATAGATTCATAAGGGCGAGGTAATACATAAGCCGCCTTGATACGGCTGAACTGGCCTCTCTATATTCACCGCTGCCAACTATCGGGAGGTAGTCATCTAAACTAATGCGCGCAGTGGTGCAGTCAGGTAGAGAGTCGGTCATTAATTTATTATAGATGGCGCTGAGCTTCCCTACCTTACCTTGAATGTCTATTTTTGCTTTTGCCTCTAGCGCATCTGTTTGCAGTTTTGAAGTTTCATGTTCGCTTCTCTTTCGCTCGTAGTCGTTTGTAAGGCGAACATTTTTGCTTTCTGCTTCAATTTGCTGGCGTATTTTTTCTATATCCTGACGGGTATTTAGGATCTCATCGTCAATGTCATTGATTGTGTCTAGATCTACTGGCGTATCCAGATTATCAACTCGTTCTTCTATTTTTCGCATTAGCTCTGGCATTTCATTCTCCAGTATGCGAATGTTATCTTGGATTAACTTTAGATCTTGATTGCAATCAGTTATTGCTATTTCAATGGTTTGTGTTGTTTTGATTTTTGCTTTATAGATTTCTTTGTATTCTTTTGATGTATAGAAGAAGCGTTGGTATTGTTCCTCTTGTATCTCTGAGCCGCAGACACAATGACCTGTTGCTCGTTCAACTTTACCTAAGCAGTAGGGACATGTGTCTGCAGAGAATAAATTAAGCTGATCATGTGAATGAATAATTTTTACGATCTGAGAAATTTCTCTTAGGGTGTTTTCTTTTACACTGTTTAGTTTTTGTTTTTCACCTATGGTTGAAATCAGGTCTTGGTTTAACTTGCTTAAGGTTAGCTGTTTCTCGATGATTTGGTTCTTAATATCTATTAGTGCATAGTCTACTGTTGTTCCTTTGGTGTCTCTGTTGCTTTTGAATTTGTTCCTGGCACCGTGCAGGCGTTCTAATTGGTTCTCTTTATCTTGCAGGGACGACTGAAGAAACGAAATGTTTAGTGGTTCTGAACTTCCAGACAATTCTTCAATGATCCGGGAATATTCTTTTAGAAGCCCAGCTGCAATGTTTTTATCTTTTTCTAGTGCTTTTGATTTTGAGAGGGAATCGTAGTATTCCGAAAATGTTTTTCCGACTAAAAGCTCAAAGATGGCTTTTCTTAAAAGCTCTGAGTCGTTCATGAAATTGCTTTGTGTATCTAGTTTTTTGTAAACCCCTTTAGGGTCGGGCTGCTGGTCATGATAGATAAGGCGCATAAGGTCGGTGAAATTAATTTTAAAATTTCGATAACCTTGGTATAGCTCTACAACGGTTATTTCAAGTTTCTCGAGGAGCCAGTCGGAAAAAATGTACTCAACTTCAGGGGAGCGAAATACCTGAAATATGGACGTGGGCTGATCATTGTTATGTATCAAAACTTTCGATTTGATGCTTATGTCGCAGGCTTCTAGAATTGACGATACAGTTATATCGTTGTCGTCTATGTAGCGAGTTAGCTTGTAGTTTTCACTATTTATCTTTACGTAAAGTTCGACGCGATTGTCTTTATCTTCTGTGATTTGTTTGTGTTGCTCTTTGTTCTCTTTGCGGCTGAACTCGTTAACTCGTCCGCCAAGCCCGTAATAGATCAAGTTGCAGAAGGTACTCTTTCCCGTTCCGTTGTCACCTTCAATTAGAATGAGGTTTTCATCAAATAGTGGGGATTCGAAGTGGTAGTTTGTGCCCTCATAAACGACCTTCTGAATTCTTAAACTTCCCATATTTTTATACCTCTGTCCCGATATGCCTTGCTCAGGAATGTGTCAAGGGTAATGGCTGTACTTCTCTGAATTGCCCTCTTGAATTTTTCGCAATTCATGTACTCGTTCTTGAAGATTTCCTTTGATAGGAAGTTTGGAGGCAGTTTTTCTTTGTTTAGGGTTATGTTGACTAATGCTCCCGTGTCCCCCTTGTGCAAAGATACATAACCCTTTTTTTCAAGTGTGAATAAAATTTTTAATGTTTCACTTCTTTTGGCGAGGCCATTTGAGTAGCTGTGGAAAAGAAAATCTTTGTCACCCTTGTGTAGTTTTTCTGTAGTCGAGGATTCTAATATTAATATGTTTCGATTGTTGGTTATTAATTCTATTATGAATGGAATTTTTCTGTAATCTTTAAAGACTCGTCCCTTAGTACATCCAAGGCTGTCAAGGATGATTATTGTTGCATATGTCAACAGGTAAAAGTCATCGGATGATATGAACATTAAGTTCTTTTTTACTGCCTCGTTCATTCGGATTTGTCCTCATCGAAGCATATGAAACATGAGTCTATTAGGTTTATCACTATGCCGTTGATGGTTTCTTTGTTTGATACGGTATATGTGTAATCTTTTTTTAATTCTTCAATCGTATCTGCTGCTTTTTTCTGTAGTGATTTTATTGTGGCATCGATTGAGGTTTGATTAACGGTGTTGCTGAATTTTTCGTTATCAAAAAAATAGTCCTCGCAGGCTTCGAAAACTCTGTACTTCAATGATAAAAAGCTCTTGTTGCTCGCTTCTTCTTCTGTTTTAGAACTACAGGCTTTTCTCGCAAGGGTTGCAATTTTTGATTTTGGGTATGTTGGGCAGCTATCTAGTAATTTTTCTTCTAAATTACGTTTGTCAATAATGTTGGCTGATAACTCTTGAAGCTCTTTCCATATGGGGTCAAGTAGTTGTTCACTGACTTCTGACTCTGCCATTTTGAAAATTAATTCTACCTCGGCGGAGTTAATAAATCTCTCTGCAAAGTCTTTGAAATGTTGTTTCTCATCAATCTTGTCAAGAATTTTAGCGAGAATTAGTTGTTCCTTCCCACTCATGCTGAGTTGATAATATTTGCAACATTTTATCAGCGTTTCTGCACTGCGTTGGAGCTCTAATTCATCTTCTTGCCCAGACAGCCAGCTAATTTTCTTGAGAAAAATCTTGAATTGCTCTAGATCAATTTCTTCGAGAGCTTTGAGGTAGCCGTTTCCGGGTATTTTTTCATACTGCTTTTTGTATTCGACAAGCAGGATGGTTTTAACAACACTGGCTATGTTGTCGGGGATATCAGAAGAGCTTTGAAGAATTTCAAGGATCGGCCTGTCGGGAAGCTCTATTATTGTTCTGTCTGCAAGTTCTTTCTTTTTTTCTTTCCCGAAGTTCGTTGTGGTGTAAAAGCTAAATGTAAATACTGTAGATGGGCTTCTGTGCCACTTTCCTATATAGATATCAAAAAAACTCACAAGGGTGTTTAGTACGGCTTCTGAGTGTATTGTAAAGTTGCTGTCAGGGCTGTAGTTTTTGTCTTCTTCAATCATCTGATCTGTGATTGAATTTACGGTTTTTATTATTGTTACATCCTCTTCCGCCTCAATGGCTGCGTAGTAGAAATTTACATTCGACAAATCATTTGCGGCTCTCAGCAGAAGTGTTGCTGCTCGGAGCTTTTGGAGCCGGAAGCCTTTTGTTTTGTCAGCAGCATCCCGGTTTATTATCTGCGTCATGTCGACGTGTAATCCGTTACTTAGGTTGTTCGGGAATTTCTATGAGCGAACCCTAACTGAAAGCTGACCATGCTGTCGATATGCCGCTATGCCTTGCCTGGCTCATTCCTCTCCGGTTTGGCCAGAGAGAGCAGTGCCGGGTGAGGTCAACGTTGACCCGTTTAGATCTAATTGAGTCGAATTCTAGCTGGTGACGGCGGCAACCTCTGGCCAATACCAATTGTTGAAGGAGTTGGGAAGGCTCAGGTTGGAAATAGGGGGGTATTTTGCTGCTGGAGAATATTGAGATGTACCGGAAAATTGAAAAATGGCCGAGGTTGTCAGGTGTGACTGACGACCTCGGCCATTTTCTTTCAGGCTGCTGAGCTACAGCGCTGAGACTATTACGCCTTTACCTCAACATGATCCAGCGCCTGATTCACCGCCAACTCGCTCAACATCACCAACTGGGCAATCCCAATCGCAGTCTTGCGATGGGCAGGCACCAGCGTGGCGGCGAAGTTGTTGAGCATTTCACTCGCTGATCCCAGTGATTCGCTGGCGTTGGCCAGCAGGGATTCGGTGTTGTAGGCCGGGTTGGCCAGGTACATGGGGTCGTGTTTGTGGTGGCTGCCCATGATGCGTTGTTGTGGGGTTAGGTAGTGGTCGAGGGCGCGTTCGGCGGCTTCGTTGAGGGTTCGGGAGTCGGGGAATTTGTAGGGTGAAACCGGATCGGTTTCGGAGGGATTGGGTGTTGGCTTGAACATAGATGAAACTCCTCATGCTTCAAAAAGGGAGGCCATCCAATTTCGCTACCAAACGAAGGTGGCGGCCATGCTCAGGTTGGTAGACCGGCACATGAGGAACCCGGCGCACCCGAAGGTGCCCTGTGCATGACCACCATAAAGCCGAGACGAAACGACGCCACGAATGGTGATGCTGTGCAGAACTCATGTGCGGGCTACCAAACCCGATCACTGTTTTTCAGTGACCTGGAAACGATAAGACCCGCACCCCGGACGCACAAGCCGGCGGATTCTGGCGTAGTCGTAGGTAATGACGCAAGGTTGTGTAGCCTTGAGGAAGTAACGGTGAGTGTCTTTTAAACGTGGTTTTTGGGGTGGGTAAACGGGTGATTCAAGCAGCGGCCCTCACCCCAGCCCTCTCCCGGAGGGAGAGGGGGCCGACCGAGGTGTCTTACGCTTTACATCGACCTGAGAGACCGAGTTGATTATGGATTCAACGCGGTGCGTGCAAGTTGGTTTAGATCATTAGGTCGGCGTCGGAAATGTCCCACGGTTGATTCATATGCCTCTGAGCTGTCCGACATTTCGGGACGTTTTAGAGCTAGGGATTTTCGGGGCGGCTGAGCAACGTCTCCAACCGCGCCAACGCTGGCGCTTCCTGGCTGCGATCAAACACCTGCACCCCAACCTTGAGCAACCGCCCATTCTCCACCCCCCCAATCACCTGCTCACACCGCAACAACAACCTCCCTTGATCACACTCCATCGCCTTAACCCCCATCAACAACCGCCCCTCCAACCGAAGTTCAGCCATCCGACTCTGCGCCGCAATCATCGCAATCGAGCGATCCCGCAAGATCCCGCTGCTCTGCGTCATCAACCCCGCCACGCGCACGGCGGCGGACATGGCGACGGCGATGATCGCGAGGGCCACGAGCACTTCAATCAGGGTGAATCCGGCTTGCGGGGAGGGGGTGCGCATCGGCGGCTCGGGCAGTCGGGCAGCCCTTGACGCTAACCCCCGTCCTTGACGGCTTGACGACGAAAACTCCCGAGGATTTTCAACATCCCTGACATATCTTCTTGCAACACTGCGCGTCGAATCGAATCAAGCCAAGGGAATGTCGAGATGGATATCGCGCAGTTCAAACAGCCCAACCGACCGAGCCGGCTGCCCCGTGGGCAGCAGGGTTTTACCCTGATCGAGATCATGGTGGTGGTGGTGATTCTCGGGATTCTGGCGGCGATGGTGGTGCCCAAAGTGCTCGATCGGCCGGATCAGGCGCGGGCCACGGCGGCGAAGCAGGATATCGGTGGTTTGATGCAGGCGCTGAAGTTGTATCGCCTCGATCACGGCACTTACCCGAGCATGACGCAGGGTCTGAAAGTGCTGGTGGAGCGGCCGGCGGATGCGAAGAACAGCAACTGGCGTTCGTACCTGGAGCGTCTGCCGAATGACCCGTGGGGTCGTCCTTATCAATACCTCAACCCCGGCGCGAATGGCGAGATCGATATCTTTTCCCTCGGTGCCGACGGTCAGCCTGACGGCGACGGCGTGAATGCCGATATCGGCTCCTGGCAGCTGTAAAGCCGGCGATGAACAGCCAATCGAACCAGCAGGGGATGGCGATCATCAGTGCGCTGTTGATTGCGGCGGTGGTCGCGGTGATTGCGGCGGGGATGTTGACCCGGCAGAGCGTTTCGACCCGCGCGCTGGAGGCGGATCAGCAGCGGGTGCAGGGGCGCTGGTTGTTGCACGGCGGGCTGGAGATCAGCCGGCAATTGCTCTGGGATGCGCGGCAGCGTGATCCGCTGACCCGGTTCGATCAGCCGTGGGCGCAGCGTTTGAATGCGCACGGTTTCGAGGGGCGGCTGGAGGATGAGCAGGGCAAGTTCAACCTGCGCAATCTGGTGGCCAACGAGCGTGTCGATGAGGCGCAGGTGCAGGCGTTTAAGCGGTTGTGCGAGTTGATCGGCATCAGCGCCGGGTTGAGTCAGCGCATCAGTCAGCGGGTGATCGGCTCTTATCCGTATCTGTTGAATCCGCAAATAGCCGAGAACACCACGAGCAAAAACGCCTTTGACAGTGGCCGCGCCACGTCGCCGAATGCGTCGCGCAAGCCACAGCATCCGAAGTTGCCGATGCTGCGCAGTGTTGATGATTTGCGCAGCGTCGAGGGTGTGAATGAGGCGGTCATCGGCAAACTGGCGCCGTACCTGACGGTGATCCCCGCGACCACTTGGCTCAATGGCAATACCGCCACTGCGCCGGTATTGGCCGCGTATGTGCCGGGGTTGTCGCTGGAGCGCGCGCAGGCGCTGATCAATGAGCGCGATGCCGGGCGCTGGTTCATCAACCGTGGCGATTTCGTCAACCGCTTGCGTATGCCGCAACTGGAACTGACCAGCGTCAAGGTCGGCATCACCAGTGACTGGTTTCGCCTGCGTGGCGAGGCGCGGCGTGAGCAGCGTCGTGTCAGTCTCGATGCGTTGTTGCACCGCAGCGAGGATCGGCTGCCGCAAGTGATCTGGTCGCGGGTGGGTGCATGAGCCAGTTGCGTGTGAGTTTGCCGCCACTGGCGCAGTTGAGTCTCGACAGTGAAATGGACTGCGCGTGGCTGGACCGGCAGGGGCAGGTCATTCGTGAACAGCGCCAGACCTTGAGCCAACTGGGGCAGTCACCCAAGCAGCCACCGCTCAGCGCTTATCTGCACCCGGCGGACAGCCTGCTGGCGAGCATCGACCTGCCACCATTGCCGGCGAACAAGACCGCAGCGGCGGTGCAATGCGCGGCGCAGGCCTTGATGCTCGGCGACTGCAATGACATGCACATCGCCCACAGTTCGCGGGATGAAGCGGGGCAGGTGCAGATCGCCTGGGCGCCGCGTCAGCGTTTGCAGCATCTGGGGCAATTGCTGAAGCAGGCCGGGCTGAATCTGCGCGGTCTGTACCCGGCGGCGTACAGCTTGCCGGTGCTGCCGGGCACGGTGGCCTGTCGGCAGGACGGCCATTTGTTGCTGCGCGAAAGCGTGCAGGTGGCGCGGGTGCAGCCGCTGTTCGACGACGAGATTGGTGACTGGCTGCTGAGCTGCGGCACGCCGTTGCACTGGATCGGTTCGACGCCACCGCCGGATGCAGAATTGCCGATGGCCGAGGCGCAGCGCTGGACCGGGCCGTTGCCCGGTTGGGGCCTGCACGGCGCGGTGCAACAGCAGCGCAGCGAGCATCGCGGTTGGGGCCGGGCGCTGGGGCTGTGCGCCTTGGCGGTGGCGGTGTGGGTCATCGGCCTGAACCTGTATGCCGCCCGTGAGGCCAGTCAGGGCCAGCAGCTCAAGGCGCAGATGGCGCAGCGGGTGAAGCAGGCCTTTCCCGAGTTGCCGGTGATCCTCAATCCGCTGCAGCAGGCCCGTCAGCAATTGGCGGCGCGGCAGAAGGGCGCGGCGGAGGACCCGGCGCAGCCGTTCAATCGGCTGGTGTTGCAGGCCGGCAGTGGCATGCCGTTCATGGCCGGCACGGTCGAGCGCCTGACGTTTGTCGACGGCACGTTGCAGTTGAGTTTGCTGGCCGACGTCCGGCGCAGCGCCAATGACAAGGACAAGGATTGGCAAGCCGCATTGGCCCAGATCGGGATCAGTGCGACGGCTGACGATGAAGGCTGGCTGCTGCGCCCGAGCGATGAAGTCACCACTCCCGACGACAGCGCTGACGACAGCGGAGCAGAAGATGAATAAGGCATCGCTCGCGGTCTATCGCGCCCGTTGGCAGCGTTTCAGCGCGCAGCTTCAGGCGCGCTGGCAAGCGTTGGCCCTGCGCGAAAAGCGCATGGTCGGCGGCATGACGGCGGTGCTGCTGGCGCTGTTGGTGTGGGTCGCATTGATTCAGCCGCCGCTGAAAAAAATCACGTACTGGCAAAGCGAAACGCCGAAGCTGCGTGCGCAGACCGAAGCCCTTGAAGTGCTGTTGCGCGAAGTCAGCGTGCGCCCGGACGGGCAAAGTCTTGCGCAGTCTCTTGAGCAGACGCTGCAGGCCAGCGGCCTGGCCGGACACTTTCAATTGCAGGCCGGAGAGGCCGGCGCGTGGCAGCTGACGTTCGACGCAGCGCCGGCCGATGCCGTGCTCGACTGGCTGCTGAGCACCCCGGCACAACTTTCTCTGCAAGTGGTCGAGGCCCGTCTGCAACGCGCCGACAACGCTTCGACCGAAGTCACTGCCGGCACATTGTCAGGCACCGTTCGCATGGATCAGGCGCTGGGCGCTAAGGAAGCTTCATGAAGGGGTCAGGAACCAAACCGGCACGTCTGGCGTTGCCGATGTTGCTGATGGCGTTGAGCGCGTGCAGCAACACCAGCACGCCGCCGAACCAGCCGCCGTTGCTGGTGGACAGCGAACTCGGCCGTCCACTGGCCAACACCCAGCGCAGTGGCGATGCGCTGCTTGATCGGCAACGCGCCCAGGCTCAAACCGCGCCGCAACCCCGGCAGCTGCACAACATCACCGAACGCGCACGCAGTGGCGGCGCCCCACGCGGCAGCACACTGCCGAGCAATCCGCTGGGCGATCAGCCGGTGACGCTGAATTTTGTCGATGCCGATATTCAAGCGGTGGTGCGCGCGTTGTCGCGTTCCACCGGCCAGCAGTTTCTGGTCGACCCTCGGGTCAAGGGCAGCCTGACGCTGGTCTCGGAAGGTCAGGTGCCGGCACGCCAGGCTTATGACATGTTGCTCGCGGCGTTGCGCATGCAGGGTTTCAGCGTGGTCGATGTCGGCGGCGTCGCCCAGGTGGTGCCGGAAGCCGATGCGAAACTGCTCGGCGGGCCGATCTACAGCCCGGACAAACCCGCCGGCAACGGCATGCTGACGCGTACCTTTCGCCTGCAATACGAAAACGCGGTGAACCTGATTCCGGTGTTGCGCCCGATCGTCTCGCCGAACAACCCGATCAATGCCTACCCCGGCAACAACACCATCGTCGTCACCGATTACGCCGAGAACCTGACCCGCGTCGCCCAGTTGATCCAGACCATCGACACCCCGAGCGCGATCGACACCGACGTGGTGCAGATCCAGAACGGTATCGCCGCCGACATCGCGCCGATGGTCGCCGACCTGCTCGACGCGCCGGGCAACGACCCGACGCAGAAAATCGCGGTGATCGGCGACCCGCGTTCCAACACCATCATCATCCGCGCCGGCAGCCCCGAGCGCACTGAGTTGGCGCGCAATCTGATCTACAAACTCGACAACGCACAGAGCAATCCGAGCAACCTGCACGTGGTTTATTTGCGTAACGCGCAAGCGGCGAAACTGGCGCAGGCCTTGCGCGGCCTGCTGACTGGCGAAAGCGACAGCGGCACCAGCGACAGTGCGCGCTCGGTGCTCAGCGCCATGGGTAGCAATGGCAACAACAATGGCGGTTCGGGTGCGCAGAGCGGCACGCAAACCAGCGGCAGCACCTCGACCACTTCCAGCACGGGCAGCACCGGCGGCAGTTATGCGCAGGGCAGCAGTTCGACCGGCAGCGGCGGCAATCAGGCCAGCGAACAGAACGTTGCGTTCAGCGCCGGCGGGGTGACGATTCAGGCTGACGCCACCACCAACACTTTGTTGATTTCCGCGCCGGAGCCGTTGTATCGCAACCTGCGCGAGGTCATCGATTTGCTCGACCAGCGCCGTGCGCAAGTGGTGATCGAGAGCCTGATCGTTGAGGTCGGCGAGGACGATGCCAGCGAATTCGGCGTGCAATGGCAGACCGGCAATCTCGGCGGTAAAGGCGTGATTGGCGGGGCGAATCTTGGCGGTTCGGGGATCAACCTCAACGGCAAGACCAGCCTCGATGTGCTGCCGCAGGGTTTGAACCTCGGTTACGTCAACGGCACCGTCGATATCCCCGGCATCGGCAAGATTCTCGACCTGAAAGTGTTGGCCCGGGCGCTGAAGAGCAAGGGCGGCACCAACGTGCTGTCGACGCCGAATCTGCTGACCCTCGATAACGAGGCGGCGAGTATTTTTGTCGGCCAGACCATTCCGTTTGTCAGCGGCAGCTATGTCACTGGCGGCGGGGGCACCAGCAACAACCCGTTCCAGACCGTGACCCGGGAAGAGGTGGGCTTGAAGCTCAACGTGCGGCCGCAGATTTCCGAGGGCGGCACGGTCAAGCTCGATATCTATCAGGAAGTCAGCAGCATCGACGAGCGCGCGTCGGCCAGCGCGACGTCGGCGGGGATCGTCACCAACAAGCGCGCGATCGACACCAGCATCCTGCTCGACGACGGCCAGATCATGGTCCTCGGCGGCTTGCTGCAGGACGGTTACAGCCAGAGCAACGAAGCGGTGCCATGGCTGGGCACCTTGCCGGGGATCGGTGCGCTGTTTCGCAACGAGCGCCGGGCGATCAGCAAGACCAACCTGATGGTGTTCCTGCGCCCGTACATCATCCGCGACAGCGAAGCGGGGCGCAGCATCACCCTCAACCGCTACGACTTCATGCGCCGCGCCCAGGGCGGCCTGCAACCGGAACGCAGCTGGGCAATGCCGGACATGCAGGCGCCGCAGTTGCCGACGGCGGCGCAGGGAGTGCCGAGTCCGGTTCCGGCTTCGGGACCTCGCGCGACGATCAAAGCGGTGCCGATTGAAGGGAGTACACGCTTTTGAATCCCACCCTCAATCTGAGAAGTAACCCTGTGGTGAGGGGATTTATCCCCGATGGGCAGCGAAGCGGCCCCAA
>NZ_CP058974.1:3561078-4356780 GCF_022368695.1 Pseudomonas sp. Y5-11 | reverse complement strand
TCAGGTTTCGGGGCTGCTGCGCAGCCCATCGGGGATAAATCCCCTCACCACAAGAATTCCCCTCACCATAGAGAGCCGGGACGACGTTGGACCTGTAGGAGCTGCCGAAGGCTGCGATCTTTTGATCTTTAAAAGCAAAAGATCGCAGCCTGCGGCAGCTCCTACACGGGAATGTATTGCCATGGGGGGAGGGTGTAGATGAGTTCGCTTCCCTACGCCTGGGCCAAGGCCCAGCGCATTCTGCTGTGCGACGGTGTGCTGACCGTATGCCCATCGACCCCCGGCTGGTCGATCAGCGAGGTGCGGCGGCAGTTCGGTGAGACGTCGCTCCGGCGCGTGCGCGACGATGAACTCGACGGCCTGCTCGCCACGGCCTACGCCGATACAGGCAGCGCCGCCGCTGTGGTCGGTGCGGCAGAAAACGAAGTCGATCTCGACCGCCTGATGCAGGACATGCCGGAAATCACTGACCTGCTCGACACTCAGGACGGCGCGCCGGTGATCCGCATGATCAACGCCTTGCTCACTCAAGCCGCGCGCGATGAGGCCAGCGACATTCATATCGAACCGTTCGAAACCCATTCGGTGGTGCGCTATCGGGTCGACGGCACGCTGCGCGACGTGGTGTCGCCGCGCAAGGCATTGCACGGTGCGCTGGTGTCGCGGATCAAGATCATGGCCCAGCTCGACATCGCCGAAAAACGCTTGCCGCAGGACGGCCGCATCGCGCTGCGTGTGGCCGGGCGGCCGATTGATATTCGCGTCTCCACCGTGCCCACCGGGCATGGCGAGCGCGTGGTGATGCGCTTGCTCGACAAACAGGCCGGGCGCCTGCATCTGGAAACCCTCGGCATGGACGCGCAGGTGCTGGCCAAACTCGATCACCTCATCCGCCAACCGCACGGCATCGTGCTGGTCACCGGCCCCACCGGCAGCGGCAAGACCACCAGTCTCTACGCCGCGCTGGCGCGACTGGATGCCAGCACCAGCAACATCCTCACCGTCGAAGACCCGGTGGAATACGACCTGCCGGGGATCAGCCAGATTCAGGTCAACGCCAAGATCGACATGACCTTCGCCCTGGCGCTGCGGGCAATCCTGCGGCAAGACCCGGACATCATCATGATCGGTGAGATCCGCGACCTGGAAACCGCGCAAATCGCCGTGCAGGCCTCGCTCACCGGGCATCTGGTGCTGGCGACGCTGCACACCAACGACGCGGTGTCGGCGGTCAACCGCTTGATCGACATGGGCGTCGAGCCGTTTCTGCTGGCCTCGTCGATGCTCGGGGTGTTGGCGCAACGGTTGGTGCGACGGCTGTGCAATCAGTGCAAGCAGGAAGATCCTGCAGCACCGGGCACGTGGCGGCCAGTGGGCTGCGCCGCCTGCAACCACACCGGCTACAGCGGACGCACCGGCATCCACGAATTGTTCTGCATCGACGACGACATCCGCACGCTGATTCACCAAGGGGCAGGGGAGCAGGTCTTGCGCGCGGCAGCGGCCAAGGCCGGGATGTTCAGCCTGCGCGAGGACGGCGAGCGCTGGATTCGCAGCGGCGCCACCGCCCCGGAAGAAATTCTCCGTGTGACGCGGGACGCCTGATGAATCGCTATCGTTTTGAAGCTGCCGATGCCACTGGCAAGATCGAATCCGGGCACCTCGAGGCGGACAGCCAAGGCGCGGCATTCGGCGTGTTGCGCAGTCGTGGATTGACCGCGTTGTCGGTGCACAAGGAAAGCAACGTCGCCCAGCATGGCGGCGGCAGTGGCTTGTTCAGTGCGCGAATGTCGGATAACGATCTGGCCTGGGCCACCCGGCAACTGGCGAGTCTGCTCGGCGCCAGCCTGCCGCTTGAGGCTGCGCTCAGCGCGACGGTGGAGCAGGCCGAGAAAAAACACATCGCCCACACGCTCAGCGCGGTGCGCGCCGACGTGCGCAGCGGCATGCGTCTGGCCGAATCACTGGCCACACGACCACGGGATTTTCCGGAGATCTACCGCGCGTTGATCGCTGCAGGGGAGGAGTCCGGCGATCTGGCGCAAGTCATGGAGCGGCTGGCGGATTACATCGAAGAACGCAACAACCTGCGCGGCAAGATTCTCACCGCGTTTATCTATCCCGGTGTGGTCGGGCTGGTGTCGATCGGCATCGTGATTTTCTTGCTCAGTTACGTGGTGCCGCAGGTGGTCAGTGCGTTTTCCCAGGCGCGGCAGGACTTGCCGGGGCTGACCCTGGCGATGCTCACCGCCAGTGATTTCATTCGCGCATGGGGCTGGTTGTGTGCGGCGATCATGGCCGGGGCGTTCTGGAGCTGGCGCCTGTACCTGCGCAATCCGGCGGCGCGCTTGAGTTGGCATCATCGGGTGCTGAAATTGCCGCTGATCGGGCGTTTCGTGTTGGGCCTGAACACTGCGCGTTTCGCCTCGACCCTGGCGATTCTCGGCGGTGCCGGGGTGCCGTTGTTGCGGGCGCTGGAGGCGGCGCGGCAGACGCTATCCAATGATCGTTTGAGCCTGAGCGTCAGCGACGCCACGGCCAAGGTGCGTGAAGGGGTGAACCTGGCGGCGGCGCTGCGGGTAGAGAACGTGTTCCCGCCGGTGCTGATTCACCTGATCGCCAGCGGCGAGAAAACCGGCGCGCTGCCGCCGATGCTCGAACGTGCGGCGCAAACCCTGTCGCGGGATATCGAACGGCGGGCGATGGGCATGACCGCGTTGCTCGAACCGCTGATGATTGTGGTGATGGGGGGGGTAGTGCTGGTGATTGTGATGGCGGTGTTGTTGCCGATCATTGAGATCAACCAGTTGGTGCAGTAGCTGCGATTGATGTGGTCTGCCCTGGCCTCATCGCTGGCAAGCCAGCTCCCACAGGGGGCAGTGTTGTTAATGCGACCTGCGTCACAACATCAAAACCTGTGGGAGCTGGCTTGCCAGCGATAGGGCCATGCAGAACAACAAATAACTCAGACTTTTTTACCAGGACTTCAGCATCACCCGAGCCTCAAAAGAACCATCCTCGGGTTCTCCTTTCTGTCATCTGCAACCACCCCGCAACGGCTGCAGCCAGTTTCAGCCAAACCCACGATCCAGACGCCGCGCAATCCCCCGCAAACACCCGAGAAAACCCCCTGAAATACCTCGCGCAGCTCCCGAGGTTTTTTCCTTTATCTGTCACCGGAAACTGCGAATTTCTCACTGCGACTTAACCCCGGGCCCCGCTTGCGAAGGTCAGCGGTGAGTCTTCCCAGTGTCATGCAAGACCCCTGAAAACCTGTGTTCACAACCATCGTTGAAAAGGAGATTCTTCATGTTCAAGCGCACTCTGATCGCCGCTTCCCTGACCGTCGCCGCTCTGGCTTCCGCCCAGGCCATGGCCGTTACCGGTGGCGGTGCCACCCTGCCAGCCGCACTGTACAAAGGTTCGGCCGACAGCATCCTGCCTGCCAACTTCAGCTACGCCGCCGTGGGCAGCGGGGCCGGCAAGACCGCTTTCCTGACCAACAACCCGGCCGGCTTCAGCACCACCGGCACCGTGCATTTCGCCGGTAGCGATTCGATCCTCAGCGCTGCGGAAATCAACACTTACAACACCACCTACGGCGCTTCGTACGGCCCGCTGATTCAACTGCCGTCGGTGGCCACTTCGGTTGCCATCCCGTACAAAAAAGCCGGCCAGACCGCACTGAACCTGACCAGCGCTCAACTGTGCGATGCGTTCTCCGGTGCCAAAACCACTTGGGGCCAGCTGCTCGGCACGACCGACACCACGCCGATTCGCGTTGTGTACCGCAACGTTTCCAGCGGCACTTCGGAAATCCTCAGCCGTCACTTGAACTCGGTCTGCCCGACTCAGTTCGCCACCAGCTCCACCTTCACCAACGCGCGTCTGCCAGCCGGTTCGACACTGCCGTCGAACTGGGTCGGCGTCGCCAACACTTCTGATGTCGCCACTACCGTGAACGCGGTTGACGGCTCGATCGGTTATGTCGGTCCGGACGGTGTCGACGCCACCAGCAACGCTGTTGTTGCTCGTGTTAACGGCGTTCAGCCAACTTCGCTCAACGTCACCCTGGCACTGTCGTCGGTGTCCGCTCCTTCGACCCCGGCCCAGGCTGCAAACCCTGCCAACTGGTCGCCCGTGGTGGCTAACCCGGCTTCGGGTTACAAACTGGCTGCCTACACCAACTTCATCTTCGGTCAGTGCTACAAGGATGCAGCCGTGGCCGCGGACGTCAAAGCCTTCCTGACTCAGCACTACAGCAACCCGGGCAACAACACTGCGACTCAGGCCCACAAGTTCGTCGCCGTGCCTAACGCCTGGAAAACTGCTGTGACCGCCAACTTCATCACCAACACGTCGGGCAACAACCTGGACATCAACAACGCCAGCGTCTGCAACGCTATCGGCCGTCCTTTGTAAGCTCGCGCGGTCGTAACACCGATGACGGCAACCTTGGGGTTGCCGTCATTTTTTTTGGCTCGGATACACGCCGAACATGAAGTTTGTGTGACATCCGTTCGGTCGCGCCCCTCGCCAACGGCCTATGTCGTAACAGCAGGTTTTTGCAGGCCTGCGGCATCTTTGGCAACCCAAGTGTGGCAATCAAAAAGGATCTCGTAGTGATGCTCGCTCGCCCATCCCGTTGTACCAACGTTCTGTCCTCCAAGCGTGAAACCGTCGAGCCGGCGCTGT
Source organism: Pseudomonas sp. Y5-11 (assembly GCF_022368695.1). Classification (NCBI taxonomy): domain Bacteria; kingdom Pseudomonadati; phylum Pseudomonadota; class Gammaproteobacteria; order Pseudomonadales; family Pseudomonadaceae; genus Pseudomonas; species Pseudomonas sp. Y5-11. Next base: position 4,352,085 of record NZ_CP058974.1, on the reverse strand, counting down.
GGTTGCTCAAGCCGTTGGCGCACGCAGTGGCGTTGTGTCTGGTGGCGGGCAGCGCGCAGGCGCAGACGGCGTTCAGCTCGGGCTGGTTTGCTGCCAAAGGTGCGGCGCAGCAGGCCGCAGCGGCGCGTCCGAGCGTTGGCGGATTGCCGGGGATGACACCGCCATTGGCCCAGCAACAAAAAGCCAATGCGCAATTGCAGCGTTCGATCCAGACCCTGAACAACACCGTCGCCGCGATTGCCGCGCAACAAGCGGCGCAGGCGGCCGGACGCGCTGCTGCGTTGGGCACGGTACAGTTTGTACCGGACGGTCTGGGCGAGGGCGGTTTGAAAATCGATAACAGCCTGACCCAGGGTTGGCAGAACGCCAAGGGCCCGCAACAGACCCAGGCCGACGGCAAGACCACAGTGAAAATCGAGCAGACCGCCGACAAGGCAATCCTCAACTGGGAAACCTTCAACGTCGGCCGCAACACCACCGTTGAATTCGCCCAACAGTCCAACTGGGCGGTGCTCAACCGGGTTAACGACCCGAATGCCCGGGCCAGCCAGATTCAGGGCCAGATCAAGGGCGACGGCACGGTGATGCTGATCAACCGCAATGGCATCGTGTTCAGCGGCAGCAGCCAAGTCAACGTGCGCAACCTGGTGGCCGCTGCCGCCAACATCACCGATATCCAGTTCCGTGATCGTGGCTTGTACTTCGACAGCACCGGCACTCAGCCGACCTTCACCGATGCCGCTGGCAAAGTGCTGGTGGAACGCGGTGCCTCCATCGACACCTACAAACCGGCATCGTCTACCGCTGCCGGGGGTTATGCCTTGCTGCTCGGCAATGAAGTGCAGAACGATGGCAGCATCAACACCGTCAAGGGCCAGACCGTGCTGGCGGCCGGCGACCGTTTCTACATCCGCAAGGGCTCGGGCACCGAGGGCAATGCGCTGTCCAGCACATTCGGCAGCGAAGTCATTCCGGGCTTCAAGGCCGGTGCCGTTGCGGGCAAAGTCACTAACAACGGACTGATCCAGTCTGCCACCGGCGACATCACTCTGACGGGGCACGAGGTCGTGCAAAACGGCGTATTGCTCGCCAGCACGTCAGTGGCGACGCGGGGCACGATTCACCTCACCAACCCGATCACCGATACCAACGGCAGCGTGACGCTGGGGCAGGGCAGTGCGACGGCGATCATGCTCGACAGCAGCGACATGACCGCCCTCGACAGCCAGCATCAGGCCGCGCTGACGGGCGTCACGGCCAATAACCGGATCCGTGGCGATCAGTCACGCGTCGAGATTCAGAGCGGTGGCAGTGTCGAGTTCCAGAACGGCTCGATCACCCTGGCCACCGGCGGTCAGGTTGCGGTCAGCGCACAGCGCCGCAGCCTGGTGCGCGACGGCGCAATGATCGACGTGGCCGGTGCCCTCGGCGTCAAAGTGGCGATGGAAAACAACAGCATCAAGATCAACGTGCAGGGTAACGAGCAGCGTGATGCGTCAGTCAACCGCGAGAAAGGCGCGCTCAACAGCAATGACATCTGGGTCGATGTGCGCGAGCTGGTGTATGTGCCGGCCGGCACCAACGGCTACGCCACGGATCGCTGGTACACGGCGGGCGGTTTGCTCGAAGTCGGCGGTTATCTGGGCACCCAAGGGCACAGCGTCGGCGAATGGATGGCTCAGGGCGGCACGGTGAGTTTTGCCGGCAACGACGTGGTCACGGAAAAAGGTTCGTTGATCAACCTGTCCGGCGGCACCCTGGATGTGCAGAGCGGCGAGATCCGCCAGAGCTGGCTGCGTGGCGCCGACGGCAAGTTGTATGAGGTGTCGCGCGCGCCGGGGGATCTGCTCTACACCGGCCTGTACAAAGGCTATGAAGACAGCAGCGAACGCTGGGGTCAGACCAGCTATTACTACAGCCCGCTGATTGCCCCGCGCTCGCGTTTCGAGTCGGGTTACACCGTGGGCCGCGATGCCGGGCAACTGGTGGTTTCCACGACCAGCGCCGTGCTTGACGGGCAGATGATCGGCGAGGTGTATCAGGGCGAACGGCAGAATCAGGCGCCGAAACCGCTGCTCGACGGCTATCAGCAGAGCCAGACCGCGCTGGCCCGGCGGGCGCAGTTGATCGTCGGCAGTTACGACCCGACCTTCGTCGCGGCGTCGAATGGCCTGCTCTACACCCTCAATCCCTTGCTCGATCAGGTGCAGATCGGTGGCACGCGCCCGGTTGCCGGCAACGATCTGGACTTGACCGGCGCGGTGTCCGATGCCCGCAAGGGCAAGCTCTATCTCGATAACGATCTGCTCAACGGATTCCACCTCGGTGCGCTCAAGGTTTCGACCAAGGATCAGATTGCCGTTCACGGTGCGCTCACGGTCGACAACGGTGGCGACATCACCCTGTATTCCCCGGATGTGCAGATCGGCGCCGACCTGACCGCGCGTGGCGGTAGCCTGCGTCTGGGCAATGTGCTCAATCAGTTTCTCAGTAGCGATACCGCTGACACTCGGCTAACGGCGAAGGTCGGCAAGGCGACGCAAGTCACTGTGGCCGACGGTGTGCAACTCGATACCCGTGGTGTATGGAGCAACCTGCGCAGCAACCCGGATGACGGTGCGAGCCTGGCGTCTCTCAATGGTGGCCTGGTATCGATCCGCAGCAGCGGCGATATCGACCTTGGCGCGGGCAGTCTGCTCGATGTTTCCTCCGGTGGCGCTGTGCTGGCCAACGGCAAGACCCGGGGTGGCAAGGGCGGCGACCTGACGCTGGAATCCAGTGCGATTTCGGCGCCCGGTGAAACCCACCTGAACCTTGCGGGCGATCTGCGTGGCTACGGTGTCACGGGCGGCGGCACGCTGACGGTGCAGGCCAACAGGATTCTCATCGGTCAGACCGACAAGGCGCTGGCCGACAATACCCTGCAGCTGTCTGCCGATCTGTTGCGCAAGGGCTTTTCCGCCTACAACCTGATTGGCCTGAATGGGCTGGACGTTGCTGAAGGTACGGCGATCGATGTGCACATGCCGGTGTACCGTTTCGCTGATGCCGCGCCGAATCAGGTCAGTGGTGTCGATCCGCAAACGGCGCTGGAGCTGTGGACACCGACGCTGTTCCAGGAAAGCCCGACCAAGGGCCTGTTGACCCAACGCGCCGGCGCCAGCCTGACGTTGCAGGGCGGGGCCAGCCTGATCGGTTTGATCGATGCCGCCAACAGCCCCCTGACTCTGGGCCGCGGCTCGCGGATCAGCGTCGATCCGGGGCAGAGCATCAAACTGCGCGGTGCCGGGCAGATCACCGTGGAAGGTGAGCTGAATGCCTGGGGCGGCACGATTGATATCCGTCAACAACAGTTCGGTTCGAACAAACCGGCGACCTCCATTGTCGTGGCCGATCCGAGCGCACATGACCGTTCCATCTGGATCGGTGAACAGGCTGTGCTGGATGTCGCCGGACGCGCCAATACGGCAGTCGATGCGCTGGGCCGCACTTACGGTCAGGTCGCCAAGGGTGGCAGCATCATCATCGGCGGTGAAATCGATGCGAAACTGGCCACTGCCACGGCCGCCGATGCTTATGTGATCGTCCGTGAAGGCGCCCGGCTGGAGGCTTCCGGCAGCGAGACCGTTCTGGATATCGCCGGCCAAGGGCCGACCCGCGTCGCAACCGACGGCGGGCGGATCAGCCTGGGTTCCTACAACGGCCTGTTCCTTGAGGGCCACCTGCGTGCAGCGGCGGGCGGTGTCGGGGCTGCCGGCGGTCGTCTGGACATTGCGCTTGAGACACCGCTGTACGTTGATTCGGCAAGCAATGCCGTGCGGGCGCCGCGAGAGATGATCATTGGCCAGGCACCTGCGGACAAACCGCTCGCGCCGGATCTGCGTCCGGGCGAGGGCGCCGCTGGCCTGCGCTACGGTCAGACGCGCTTGAGCGCAGACGGCCTGATGGCGGGCGGCTTCGATAACCTGAGCCTGTTGAGCAACGGTTTGCTGTCGTTTGCCGGCGACGTCAATCTGCACATGAACCAGAGCCTGACGCTGTACGCCGGGGCGTTGTCGCTGGCCGACGTCTCCGCGAGTACGACCCGCGTCGATTTGAGCGCGCCGTACCTGCGTCTGTCCGGCGTGGGCACTTACCACGCCGGCTTCGGCCTGATACGGCCGCGATTGACCAATAATCCGACGACACAATTGTCGGACGCGACCTTCAACGCATCAGCCGACCTGCTGGATGTGGGCAATGGCCTGTCGTTCGGTACACAGGGTTCGATCCTGCAACTCGGCGCGCCGGCGGTTGCGTATGGCCGACGGGCATTTGGTCAGGTGAGTCTCGACAGTCGTGGCGATCTGCGTTTCCTCGCGCCCAACGACGGTGCCGAAAAAACCCGGTTGTGGACGCCGGGTGACTTGAACCTCGGTGCTGCACAAATCTATCCCGCCAGTGATGTCCAGGCTGAAGTGCGCGTTGGCTATCAGGGCGCCGTTGCGGTGTCCGACCATACGCTGCGGATCAGCAGCCACGGTGCGGCACCCGCTGAGGTGCCGTATTCGGTATTCGGCAATCTGAGTTTTTCCGCGGCGTACATCGAGCAGGGCGGGGTGGTGCGGGCCCCGCTGGGCAAGATTGTTCTGGGTGACGATTTGCAGACCACCAGTCATGAGGTTCGACTGCTGTCGGGCAGCACCACGTCGGTCAGCGGCGCCGGTCTGGTCATGCCATACGGTGGCACCACGGATGGCATCGACTATCTCTACAACAGTAAATCGGTGGTGTTGAACGGCATCACGGGCGATAAAAACGGCGTGGCGATCGGTGGGCAATACATCGAGGTGCAGAACGGTGCGCTGATCGATCTGTCCGGCGGTGGCGATCTTCGCGGCGCCGGTTTCATTTCCGGACGTGGCGGTTCTACCGATGCGCGCTTCAATCCGCTGGTGCGCAATGCCACCGATGGCACCTTCAGTCTGCCGGGGCTGGCGAGTAATCCGGTCTACGCCATCGTGCCGGGCAAACAGAGCCGTTACGCGCCGATCCTGGCCGAAGCCGGAGCGGTCGATCCGCGCATCGGCCAGCAGGTCACTATTGGCGCCGGCGTGCCGGGGCTGGCGGCGGGGACTTACACGCTGCTGCCATCCACCTTTGCCTTGTTGCCGGGCGCATTCCGGGTTGAGGTCAACGGTCAGGCGACGCCGGCTGCGACGACGGCAGCGTTGCAACTGCGCAACGGTTCGTGGACCAGCAGCGGGCAGATGTCGATTGCCAACACCGGACTGCGCGACAGTCTGGCCAATCAGGTGATCCTGACGTCGGCTGAGGTGTTGCGCCGTTACTCGCAGTACAACGAAACGTCGTTCACCCAGTTCATCCGCAGCGATGCCGCCCGGCGTGGCGTGCCCCGTGCGTTGGCGCCAATGGACGGCAAGGTGCTCGATCTGCGCCTGAGCACGGGGGGCAAGCACGACACTGCGTTGCAGTTCGATGGGCGAGCGCTGTTTGATGCCGCCGAGGGTGGGCTGATCGGCACGGCGGCGTTACGCGGCGGTTACGCCGGCGCCGAGTTCGAGGTGCTCGCTGCGGGGCATGCGCCGACGCCGGGTTTCAGTGGCGTGTCGGTGTACGCCGACACGCTGAACAACCTCAATGCCGGACGTCTGACGCTCGGTGCGCTGCCGGAGGTGATTTACAACACGACGGGCAACATCATCAAGTTTTTGGGGGCCTCGGACAACATCACGCTGCGTGAAGGGGCCATCCTGTCTGCGCCGGAAGTCGTGTTGCGCACCACCTCGACCACCGGTGGCATCACGGTCGAAGCGGGCGCCGGGATCAACACCCTGGGGCGTGGCAATGTGGCCTTCGATTCAACGTCCGGCTACTTCTACCAGCCGCAAGCTTCGAGCCTGTTGGTAGTGTCCAACGGCTGGACTCATGTGCTGGCGCCGGAAGCGGCCAGCGGCATCAGCGGTGCGGGCAGCATCCGGATTGGCGTGTGTGCCACCTCATCCTGCAACGATCCGGCGCTGCTCTATTCGAACGGCAGCATCACTGCCGCCACCGATAACCAGTTCGAACTCGGTGAAGCGGTGCGTTTCGGCACCCGTCATCTGGCACTGTCGGTCGGTGCGGTCAATGCCGGCAGCGCCGAAGCACTGGCGGCGGCCGGCAGTCGCGTGCCGGCCGGTCTAACGCTGAACCAGAACGTACTCGACCGCTTGCTGCGCGGTGATACGCAGTTTGCCGCGCCGGCCTTGGAAACCCTGAGCCTGACCACCCGCGATGCCTTCAATTTCTTCGGCAGCGTGAGCCTCGACACAATCGATCCGCAGACCGGCCAAAGCAAACTGCAGAACCTGCTGCTGGTCACCCCGGCGATCTACGGCCTGGGCGATGCCAACGATGTGGCGAGCATTCGTACGGCCAACCTGATCTGGAACGGTGCGACGCAAAGCCCCGGCAGCGTCATCACCGGTGGCGCCGGTACGGGCAGCGGCACGCTGGATATTCAGGCCCAGCGGATCGAGCTGGGTTACGGCCCGATGCCTCAGGCCAGCGGGCTGGATCAGAACAATCGTCTGGCGCTGGGTTTTGCCAACGTCAACCTCAGCGCCAGCGAGCGCATCACCGCCAATCACAAGGGCAGCCTGGCGGTGTATCAGGAGCAGGGCGCGTACGATCCGCTCAAGGGTTACCGCTACAGCGGCGGCAATCTGAACCTGCGCACGCCGTTGCTCACCGGTGAGGCGGCATCGGTCAGCCTGCTCAAGGCCGGCAACAGCCTGACACTCAGCGGCGCCGGGGCTGCCGGGGTGGCGAATGCCTTGGGTGCGGAGTTGAATCTTGAAGCCCGCGACATCGTGCTGGACAGCCGTATCGCCTTGGCCAGCGGCAAGTTGACCGTCAAGTCCGAGGGCGATTTGACGCTGGGCACTCGTGCCGTGCTGGACATGGCCGGGCGGACCTTGCCGTTCAACGATGTCAGCAAGTACAGCTGGGGCGGCGACGTCTCGCTGTACAGCGCCAACGGCAATATCCGTCAGGCTGCGGGCTCGCGGATCGATCTGTCGGCGACGAACAATCAGGCCGGTAATCTCAGCGTCATCGCAGTGGCCGATGCGGCCGGAACGGTCGATCTGCAAGGCGAGATTGCCGGCGGCAGCAGCGGTTATTACGACGCCGGCGGCACGTTGGTGCCGTACAAGGCCGGTGGCGTGGACATTCGCGCACAGCGTCTGGGCGGTGACGCCACCGAGCAGTTCGCCGCGCTCAATCAGCGCTTGAATGCCGGGCAGGTTTACGGCAGCCGCAGCCTGCAACTCAAACAAGGCAACCTGGTGATCGGCGACGGTCTCAAGGCCGGTGAGGTCAATGTGTCGGTGGACAATGGCAGCCTGACGGTGGCCGGTCTGATCGATGCCAGCGGCGAGCGTGTCGGCAGCATTCGCCTGTCGGCGAAAAATGGCCTGACCCTGGCTGGCAGCAGCGTGCTCGATGCCCATGGTCGCGTGCTGCGTGTCGACAGCTACGGCAAGATCATCGATGCACCCAACCGCGCCACGGTCGAACTGAATTCCGGCGATGGTTTGCTCACGCTGGGCAGCGGTGCGCGCATCGACCTGCGTCACGGCACCGATGCCGTGCCCGGTGTCCTCGCCGGGCAACACGATGGAATGCTGCGCGGTACGCTGGAGCTGAACGCGCCGCGTCTGGGCAGCAATGACATCGCCATCGACGCCAGCGGTGCGCTGACCATTCAGGGCGCACGCTCCATCGGCCTCAACGGTATGCGCCGCTACACCGATGCCCGCGATGGTGGCGATCAGGCGGTCAGTGGCCGGCCGTATCAAGTCATCGATCAAGCCATGCTCGAACGCATTCATGGCGACAGCACTGACTTTATCAACGCGGCACTGGGCAATAACGATCTGCTGCAACGCAAACTCGCCGGGCTGAACAACGTCACTTACGCCGATGCATTCCATCTGCGCCCGGGCGTGGAAATCGCCAGCAAGACGGCTGACGGTGATCTGGTGGTGGAGGGCGATCTGGATTTGTCCGGTTATCGCTACGCCAGTCTCAATCCGCACACGCAGCTGAACCCCTCCGTATATGGTTCCGGGGAAGCGGGCAGTCTGGTGATTCGTGCCGGTGGCAACCTCGATATTTACGGCAGCATCAACGACGGCTTCGCGCCGCCACCGGAAACCCAGGACGATGCCGGCTGGAAACTGATTGCCGGTGTGCAGCCGTTCGGTGGCGATCTGATCGTGCCGGGCAGCGGTGTTTCGCTGGCTGAAGGGACACAGTTCCCGATAGGCGCCACGCTCAATTACGACGTGACCATTCAGGGCGCAGTGTTGGCCAGTGGCACGTTGTTGCCGACTCAGGCGGTGCTGGGTGAGGCGTATACCTTCAGCGCCGGCACCGTGCTGGCGGGGGCGATCCACGACAGCAGCGGTCATCTGCTGTACGCCGCCGGTACGCTGCTCAGCGACAGTGTGACGTTGCCTGCCGACACACGCCTGGGTGCCGGGATCCGTTTGAACAAGGCCACCGCCCTGCAAGCGATGAACTGGCCCAAGGGAGTGCCGTTGCCCAGCGTTTACGATGCAGACCTGACTACGTTCTCCGGGGTGAAGTTAAAGGGCGAACTGGCCTTGTTGCGCGGCTCGCTGATTCCGTCGATGACCGATGTGAAGCTCGCCGAAGGCACTTCGCTGATCGAGTTGCGCCCGTTCAACGGCACACAACAAGGCAAGAACTGGGCGCTGGCCAGCATGCTGCCGTCGGGCAGTGCCTCATGGTCGATGCGTGTGGTCGCCGGTGCAGATCTTGCTGCGGCCGACAGCCGTGCGGTCAAACCGCTGACCCCTGAAGGCAATCTGCGGCTGGCGGACAGTCATTACGGCGTCAACATCACCACGGCGGCGGGCAAGCTGGTCTGGGCTCCGGATAATCCCTTCTTTACCCCCTACGAGCCGGTCCCTGATGACATGCTCGGGTACTGTCAGCAGATTGCCGACTTGTGCGTACCCATGGCCCGTTGGGTCTGGGCGCCAGGTAGCGGAATGGGGCCGGACTACGAACCGGTTCCCGAAGAGGCTCAATTCATTTGTGACCTGCAGCCAGAGCTGTGCATCGGCAACAATCCGGGGAAAACGGCCAAGGCCCATACGCAGATGTTCAGTGTTCTGCGCACCGGTACTGGCGATCTCGATCTGATGGCTGCCGGCAACCTGAGCATGGATTCGCCTTTCGGCGTGTACACCGCCGGTACACAGTCATCGAATGTCGACCCGTTGTATAACCAGAAACGCGGGCATCTCTCGGACAATAACTCGGTGTTGGGCACGGCGGGTGCCGCTTATGAAAAATGGGTCGACGGTGGCAGCGACAGCCTCTATCAGGCCTGGTATCCGCAATTGGGTGGCAATCTGCACATCAATGCCGGTGGCTCGGTTTCCGGTGATTCCGTCGGCACAAAAGCACAATCGGTGAATGGCGGTTTCCGCGAACAGATCGCCAGTGTGGCAATGGGTAACTGGCTGTGGCGCCAAGGCACGGGCAACCCGGATGTGCCCACAGCGTGGTGGATCAACTTTGGCAGTTACGCTACTCGGTTGATGACGCCTGACGGCAATACCGAACCTTACCTGGTCGGCTTCACCGGATTCGGCACCCTGGGCGGCGGCAACATCAGCCTGCGTGCCGGTGGCGACGCCGGGATGCTCAGACCGTTGGGCGATGCGGTCAATTATCCGCGCAGCCAAGGGCTGATCGTTGCCGTGGGCAGCACCGGGCGTGTCGCCGACGATGGCAGCGTGCAGATGACTGGCGGTGGCGATATGGACATTCGCATTGGCGGCGCATTCAACCCATCGCTGCAAGCGCGGGCCGGGGATAGCGGGACTCAGCCGCCGAGGCACGACCTGCAAGGCGCACTGATCAACTTGCGCGGTGCGGCGCAATTGACCGGAGGGGCGCTGGGCGGCCTCAATCTGCAATACGGTGCCAGCTCGCAGTTGCATGATGTCCGTGAAACCCGACCGCTGGATCCGTTCACCTCGACGACCAGCAACGCCTCCGGTGGCCTGGTGTTGATTCCCGGCGACTCGGGCATGAGCCTCAGTACCCGAGGAGACCTGGTGTTGGGCGGTGCGGCAGATCCCGGACGTGTGCGCCTGCTCAATGCCACGCCACTGCTTGATGACAACGGCAATATCCGCACTGGTGGCATCCTGAGCGGCTTCTCGCTGTGGACTGATCACACCGCCATCAATCTTTTTTCCGCTGGAGGCAATCTCACGCCGAGTACTCAATTGGCCGAGACCGAGGCCAATCTATCCCCTGTGAGCGGCGCCAACTCGTCGCCCACCGATGGACGTTTTGTGTACCCGTCGATTCTTCGGGCGGTGGCGGCGCAGGGGGCGATTTATGCCGGGCCATCGGCGGCTTACAGCGAGCGTGACTTGTCACGGACAACCGCTTATTCACTGTTACTGGCCCCTTCGACATCCGGACAACTCGAACTGTTGGCCGGGGACTCGATCTACGCCGGCGGCTATGCGATCAATCAGTCGGGTGCCAGCCCACTGGCCATCGCCACCCCGTTCAGGCCGTCATTCCTGGCCTTTGCCGGCAATAACCCCAACAAGCCACTCAACAGCAATTACGGCAGTGACGGTGTTAAACCGGAAGGTAATTCGCGTTATCCGTTGTTCGCTTTTGGGCCCGACAGCTATTCCGGTTTGAGTGAAGTGCAGGGGCCCGCACGGTTCTATGCCCTGACCGGCGATCTGGTGGGGGTACGCAGTGGCGAGACGTTGAGTTTCGATACCTCGAAACGCACTTGGTACGAAGCAGCAGGCCCTGTCTGGATGATTGCCGGACGTGACATCGTGGCATCCGGAACCCACCTGGGCCAACCGACAGCCGTGCAGCCCGAGGAAATGGGCGTCGGTCAGGAGGGCATTACCTCGACCGGCAACCTGTTCGTTCATAACGACGTGCGAGATGTATCGCGCGTCTCGGCAGGTCGCGACATTCTCTACAGCAGCTTCGATATCGCCGGCCCTGGCACGCTGGATATCAATGCCGGGCGCAACATCCTGATGGAAAATCGCGCCAGCATTACCAGCCTCGGCGCGATAGTGGCCGGGGATACGCAGCCCGGTGCAAGCGTGGTATTGCAGGCGGGCACGGGCGCGCAGGGGCCGGATTACACAAGGTTCATCGCGCGTTACCTGAGCCCGCAGAACCTTGCCAATCCGAATGCCGCTCTCAACAGCCAGCCGGGCAAGGTGGTCAAGACCTACCTCGACGAGTTGCAGAGCTGGCTGACCCTCGGCTACGGCTTCAGCGGCAACGCAGAGCAGGCACAGGCTTTCTATGCCGCGCTGCCAAGTGCCGAGCAGGCGATCTTTGCGCGGCAGGTGTACTTCGCCGAACTGCGCGCCGGTGGCCTGGAATACAACGACGTCGATGGCCCGCGCAAAGGCAGTTACCTGCGTGGTCGCAACGCCATTGCGGCGCTGTTCCCGAGCACCGATGTGGCGGGCAATCCGATCCGCTACGACGGCGACATCACGCTGTACGGCGGCGCCGGGGTCAAGACCCTGTTCGGCGGCGACATCCAGATGCTCACGCCGGGCGGCGGTCAGGTGTTCGGCATCGAAGGCGCGGCGCCACCGTCCACGGCGGGGATCATTACGCAGGGTTCGGGCAACATTCAGCTCTACTCGCAGGGCAGCATTCTGCTGGGGCAGAGCCGGATCATGACGACCTTCGGCGGCTCGATCCTCGGCTGGTCGGCCGAGGGCGACATCAACGCCGGTCGCGGCTCGAAAACCACCGTGGTCTACACCCCGCCAAAACGCGTCTATGACACTTGGGGCAACGTGACCCTGTCGCCATCGGTGCCGAGCACCGGTGCGGGTATCGCCACACTCAACCCGATTGCCGAAGTCGCACCCGGCGACATCGACCTGATCGCCCCGCTGGGCACCATTGATGCGGGCGAGGCGGGGATTCGTGTCTCGGGCAACGTCAACATCGCCGCGCTGACCGTGGTCAACGCCGCCAACATCGCGGTGCAGGGCAAAACCAGTGGCGTACCGCTGGTGGCTTCGGTGAATACCGGCGCGATCACCTCGGCAAGCTCCGCTGCCTCTTCAGCCACCCAGGCCGCTGAAGACGTGGCCCGTCAGCAGCAGGCAGCAGCGCGGCAGAATCAGGCGTCGGTGTTCACCGTGCAGGTGCTGAGTTTCGGTAACGAGCAACTGGCGCCAAACCGCGATGGCGCCAGCCGTGCGCCGACGACCGGATACAACCCGGACAGCCCGGTGCAGGTGCTGGGCGCCGGGGTGCTGGATGAACAGGCGAAACAGCAGCTGACCGAGGAGGAGCGTGGGCAACTGACGTTGTAAAAGACTCTCGTGCAGTACTTTGGGCGGCCGGTGGGTCGCCCTTTTTTTGTGTGGAGCGGAAGGCTTAGGGATACGCCTGTCGAGCGTGCAAAAGGTTGAGAATCTCGATCCGGTCGGTCACCCGATAAACCACGACATAGTTGGGATGGACAACGATTTCCCGTGTACCGGCGACCTTGCCGAAGCGATAAAGGTAGGGGTGAAGTGGGAGGGCGGAGGTAGCCGCTTCGATGGCGGCGTTCAGTTGACTGGCCGCCACGGCGTTACGGTCAGCGATGTAGTTCAGGGTTTGCCAGAGTTGAGTGCGAGCTTCAGGTCGCCAGTCAACCCGCACTGTTTTTGTTGAGTTTCGATTCGATGAGGGCGCGCATTTCGGCCATCACCTGCTCGTGGGGGATGTTGGGCCGCGGATCATCCATCGAGGCCTGTACCTGTGCCCGGAACCAGCGATCGTAGCTGGCGGCCTGCTCTGGGGTTTCGAAGTCTGAAACGATAAGGGAAAGTTCGGCGCTCATAGTGACCTCCATGATCAATGTGAAGCAGTCTAAGGGGGGATGTGGCTCGCTGTCGTCACTGGCAAGACGAAGTGCGCAGTATCCCGAAGCGCTGGCGGGAAAGATGTCAGACGTTTCCCTTGCCCATAAGGGAAAATCGACGCACGTTGTCATCGGATTCCTCCACAACACCGCCGTCTGTGTAGGAGCTGCCGCAGGCTGCGATCTTTTGATCTGGCTTGTAAAAACCAAAGCCAAAAGATCGCAGCCTGCGGCAGCTCCTACAGGTCGAGGTCAGAAGGCGTAGGGGATGCTGACCTTGGCCCAGAGCATGTCGCCTTCCGGCCGGTTCTCCACGTCAAACTCCTTGGCCCAGCGAATCTCCGCGCTGGCGTATTTGAGGAAGGTGAAGTGCAACGCCGGGCCAATCGCGAAGACCTGGCCGCGCACGCCATCGTCCACATCCTGCCCGGCGAATTGCACGGTGTGGCCGTACTGTTTGTCGTCGGTGGTCTGCTTGAGGTAATAGCCGTTGATACCGAGCATCACATCGTCGGTGATCTTGTAACTGGCCGAATAATCGAAGTGGAAAATCTGTCCGGACTTGTAGTCGGTGTCCTTGTTCTTTTCGTTGAAGCTGTAGGTGGTCTTGAGTGAAACCTCGGTCTTGTCGGTCGGCAGCCAGGTGAACGAGAACAGCGGCTTGTAGGTGTAGAAATTGTTGCTGGTATTGGCCAGCCGATCGACGCTGTATTCACCGGTGGGCACCGTGATTTCCAGGGCGGCGCCGAGGGTCAGGTGCTTGCCCATGTCCCACAGGATGATCGGTGCAATCGTGGTGTCGCCCATGCCTTCGCGAGTATCGCTGAGACCGAATACCGACACTTCCTGCTTCAACCAGGGCTGGGCGATGTAGCCGGCCAGGCGTCCACCGAACACGCGTACCGGGCTCAGGTAATCGATGCGCGGAATGACCGCCGTGGATTCGATGTCGACATTCGGCACCTTGCCGCCCAACGAGCTGATGTTGAGCTTGGTCGACTTGTAATGGTTGTAGTAAAGGTTGAACGCGACCATGTTCTCCGGAAGGCTGTCGACTTCCAGCGGCAGCATGAAGAACCCGTCGGTGCCGGGGCCGATGTTGTCGACGCCGGCTTCGGTGGCCAAGGCCGACAAGGACGCGGTGCAACCGAGCAAAGTCAGTGCCAGACGCAAGGGAAAAGTGGCGCGGTTCGGGCTCATGGCTGTCCTCATTATTATTGTGGTGGGACGTGGCGCCGGTACGCGAAACGTCCGGCACCATAGAAATAAGCGCTAGAGGCCCGACGGGGCAGGGTATTGGCGGACAGTTAGGGGGACTTCTGCGGACAGTCGGCCAACCCTGTGCTAACTTCCTTCGACATAACCGGTAACAAAAATAACAATCAAGCGTGATCCGGAATGTCAGTCCCCATGAACGTAAAAGTCCAAGACCCCACTTTTGAATTGGCGCTGGTCTCGCCGTTTCTCCTGCAAACCCTCGCCGAAGTCGTGCACAACAAAGGCATCGACCCCCAAAGCCTGTGCCGTGGCCTGGGCTTCACCCTCGATGATCTGCAGGATCCGGCGCAACGGATTTCCTATCGCCAGGCTGTGGCAATGATTCAGCGCGCGCTCAAAGTGTTGCCCAATCAGGGTTTGGGGTTGTGGGTCGGCGCGCAGAATGTGCTGGGTACGCTGGGGCTGCTCGGGCACGTGCTGTCGCTGTGCAAGACCTTGCGCGATGCCTTTGCCCTCGGCATCCGCCATCAGCACACCTCCGGCGGAATCGTGGTGTCCAGCGTCGATGTGGCGGGTGATCAGGTGCACCTCGACGCCGAGTGCCGCTTGCCGTTCGCCGAGGTTCAGGTGTTCGCCGTCGAAGAATTCTTTGCCAGCCTGCTGGTGTATGGCCGGGCCTTGGCCGGCAGTGAATTCAAGCCGATTGCCGTGGAGTTTGTGCACGCCGCGCCGGATTACCTGAGCGAATACCACCGCTTGCTCGGGCCCGATGTGCGTTTCGGTTGTCTGCACAATCGCATGCTGATCGATGTTCAGTGGCTGGACGTCAACTTGCCCAATCATCATTCGCTGGCGCTGCGCCAGGCGGTTGCCTTGCTGGAGCTGGAAGCGGCGCAGGTGCACCAGAAACTCGATTTGATTCAGGCGGTGGAACGGGCGATTGCCCGGGACCTGAGCCGGGGCAGCCATATCGAAAAAATCGCCGGCGACCTGAACATGAGCAGCCGCACTTTGCGCCGGCGCCTCACCGAGCACGCACTGACCTTCGAAGCGCTGCTGGAACAGGTGCGGCAGGCGCGGACCCTGAGTCTGCTGGCCAATCCGGACATGCCGATTGAACGCATCACCGAAGAAGTCGGCTACAGCGACGTGCGCAGTTTTCGCCGGGCGTTCAAGCGCTGGACCGGGATGAGCCCGAGTGCGTGGCGCCAGGAGAGCATCGTAACTCCCTGAAGATCAAAAGATCGCAGCCTTCGGCAGCTCCTACAGGGATCGGTGTAGGAGCTGCCGAAGGCTGCGATCTTTTGACTGTCAGAGCCCCCACAAAATCTCCGGCTACAGGTAAACTCCCGCGCACTTTCCCAAGGAGTTCACATGAGTTACTACCAGCCGGGCATTCTCGCCACCCCCGTTCCTGCACAAGCGCGTCACCTGTTTTTCGCTCTGGCGTCGGTTGAAGCACTGCCGCAGGCGATCGACAACCTGCTGAGCCTGGTGGACGGCAAGTCGGCGGTGGTCGGTTTCGGTGAATCCCTGACCAAGGCGCTGAACGTACAGATTGATGGACTGCGCAGCTTCCCGGCCATGACCGGCGTCGGCGTGGAAAACCCCTCTACCCAGCACGCGCTGTGGGTCTGGCTGCATGGTGACGACCGTGGCGAACTGCTCAACCGCTGCAACGCCGTCGAGGCCGCACTGGCCCCGGCGCTGCGCCTGGTCGACAGGCAGGAAGCCTTCCGCCACAAGGACGGCCATGACCTGACCGGCTACGAAGACGGCACCGAAAACCCGCACGACGAAGCCGCCATCGCTGCAGCCTTGTTGGGCGAGGGCGCAGAAGGTCTGGTCGGCGGCAGCTTCGCCGCGATCCAGCAGTGGCAGCACGACCTCAAGGGTTTTCATCAATTGTCCGGCGAAGACAAAGACAACATCATGGGCCGACGCCTGAGCGACAACGAAGAGATCGACGATGCGCCAGTCTCTGCCCACGTCAAACGCACCGCCCAGGAAAGCTTCGCCCCCGAAGCCTTCGTCGTGCGCCGTTCGATGCCATGGATTGAAGGTGACCGGGCCGGTCTGATGTTCCTCGCCTTCGGGTTCTCGCTGGACGCCTTCGAGGCGCAACTGCGGCGCATGAGCGGTCTGGAAGACGGTATCGCTGATGGTCTGTACCGCATCAGCCGACCGATTACCGGCGGCTATTACTGGTGCCCGCCCATCAAGGACGGCCACCTCGATCTGCGCGCGCTGCACCTGGGCTGAGGTTTTGCAAGCACGGAGGGTTTGACCATGGACGTGGTGCGTTGGGGCATGATCGGCTGCGGCAGCGTCGCCGAGCGCAAGAGCGGGCCGGCCTTCTACAAGGCCCCGGGTTCAGCGCTGGTGGCGGTGATGGGCCGGCGCCTCGAAGCGGTGAGCGATTACGCGGCGCGCCATGGCATCGCCCGGATCTACACCGATGTCGATGCGCTGATCAACGACCCCGAGGTGGACGCGGTGTACATCGCCACGCCACCCGACAGCCACCACGCCTACAGCCTGAAAGTCGCTGCCGCCGGCAAGCATTGCTGCGTCGAAAAACCGATGGCGCTCAACGCCGGGCAAAGCCGCGAGATGCAGCAGGCGTTTGCCGACGCCGGTCTGCACCTTTTCGTTTCCTACTACCGCCGGTCGTTGCCGCGTTTTGCTCAAGTGCGGCAATGGCTGGCGCAGGGCCGCATCGGTGAGGTACGACACCTGAGCTGGACGCTGACCAAAGCCCCCTCGGCAGCGGATCTGGACGGCAGCGCCAATTGGCGAACCGACCCGAGCGTCGCCGGTGGCGGCTACTTTGCCGATCTGGCCAGCCATGGTTTTGACCTGTTTCAGTACCTGCTCGGCGACATCGTTGAAGTCGCCGGTTTCACCGCCCGGCAAGCCGGGTTGTATGCGGCGGAAGACGCGGTCAGTGCCAGTTGGCGCTTCGCCTCCGGAGCACTGGGCATGGGCTGTTGGAGTTTTGTCGCGGATCGGCGCGAGGACCGCGTGGAGATGATCGGCAGTCAGGGGCGCATCGCGTTCTCCGTGTTTGACGAACATCCGGTGCAGCTGTTCGCCGATGAGCAGATCAGCCTGGAGATCGCGCATCACGAGCACATTCAGTGGCACCACGTGCTGGGCATGAATGCGCATATTCGGGGGGATTCGCAGCATCCGGCCGTCGCCGAGCAAGCCGTCAAGACCGACTGGGTGATGGATCAGATCCTCAAACGCTAAAGTCAAAAGATCGCAGCCTTCGGCAGCTCCTACAGGGGATCGCATTTTCAAACTGTAGGAGCTGCCGAAGGCTGCGATCTTTGCTTTTCAACAGCGCGTCTAAGGTTATGCCCAAACAATATTTCTCAAGCTTGTCATAACGTCTCTAAGATCACGTCATAACTCGTTATGACAAGTGATTCCGTGATGACCGATAACGTACTGTCCCTGGCAAGTGTCCCGCTGCACACGCAACTGCGCGACGTGCTGCGCGCCCGCATTCTTGACGGCGAATACCCGCAAGACAGCCAAATGCCTTCCGAAAGCGAGCTCGGCGCGCTGTTCAAAGTCAGCCGCATCACCGTGCGTCAGGCACTGGGCGATCTGCAGAAAGAAGGGCTGATCTTCAAGATCCACGGCAAAGGCACGTTCGTCGCCAAGCCGAAAACCTTCCAGAACGTCAGCAGCCTGCAAGGCCTCGCCGAGTCCATGACCGGGCGCGGTTACGAGGTGATCAACCGCCTGCGCAGCTTCAAATTCATTCCTGCCGACAAACGTGTGGCCGAGCGCCTGCAGGTCGCGGAAGGCGAGACTGTGGCGCAGATCAAACGCGTCCGCCTGATCAACCGTGAACCGATTTCGCTGGAAATCACCTACCTGCCCAAAGCCATCGGCGAGCGCCTGGAGAAGGCGGATCTGGTGACGCGCGACATTTTCCTGATTCTGGAAAACGACTGCGGCATTGCCCTCGGCCACGCGGATCTGGCGATCGACGCGGTACTGGCCGACAGCGATTTGACCCAGGCGCTGAACGTCGAAGCCGGCTCGCCGATCATGCGCATTGAGCGCCTGACCCACGACGCCGACGGCCAGCCGCTGGACTTCGAACACCTTTACTACCGTGGCGATGCGTTCCAGTACCGCCTGCGGATCGACCGGCAAAAAGGGGAGCAGGCATGACGCGCAACACGTTGGAGCAGGAATACGACATCGTCGTGATCGGCGGCGGCACTGCCGGGCCGATGGCGGCGATCAAGGCCAAAGAAAAGAACCGTGATTTGCGCGTGTTGCTGGTGGACAAGGCCAACGTCAAGCGCAGCGGCGCGATCAGCATGGGCATGGACGGCCTGAACAACGCGATCATCCCCGGGCACTCGACGCCGGAGCAGTACACCAAGGAAATCACCATCGCCAACGACGGCATCGTCAATCAGGCCGCGGTGTACGCCTACGCCACTCACAGTTTTGAAACCATCGAACAGCTGGATCGCTGGGGGGTGAAGTTCGAGAAGGACGAGACCGGCGATTACGCGGTGAAAAAAGTCCACCACATGGGCGCCTACGTGCTGCCGATGCCGGAAGGGCACGACATCAAAAAAGTCCTTTACCGCCAGTTGAAACGGGCGCGGGTGAGCATCACCAATCGCCTCGTTTGCACCCGTTTGCTGACCGACGAGGAGGGCACGGTCAATGGCGTGATGGGTTTCGACTGCCGCAACGCCGACTTCCATGTGATCAAGGCCAAAGCGGTGATCCTCGCCTGCGGCGCGGCCGGTCGCCTGGGGCTGCCGTCCTCCGGTTACCTGATGGGCACCTATGAAAACCCGACCAATGCCGGCGACGGCTACGCCATGGCCTATCACGCCGGAGCCGAACTCGCGAACCTCGAGTGCTTCCAGATCAACCCGTTGATCAAGGATTACAACGGCCCGGCCTGCGCCTACGTCACCGGCCCGCTCGGCGGCTATACCGCCAACAACAAGGGCGAACGCTTCATCGAGTGCGACTACTGGAGCGGGCAGATGATGTGGGAGTTCCACCAGGAACTGGAAAGCGGCAACGGCCCGGTGTTTCTCAAACTCGATCACCTGGCCGAGGAAACCATCCAGAACATCGAAGAGATCCTGCACAGCAACGAACGCCCGAGTCGCGGCCAGTTTCACGCCAATCGCGGCACCGATTACCGCACGCAGATGGTCGAGATGCACATCTCCGAGATCGGCTTTTGCAGCGGCCATTCGGCGTCCGGGGTGTGGGTCAACGAGCGCGCCGAGACCTCGGTCAAAGGTTTGTACTCGGCCGGTGACATGGCCGCCGTGCCGCATAACTACATGCTCGGCGCGTTCACTTACGGCTGGTTCGCCGGGCAGAACGCGGCGGATTTTGTCGTCGGGCGCGAGTTCTCGACGCTGGACGCCGTGCAGATCGAAACAGAGAAAGCGCGGGTCTACGCGCCGCTGGATCGTGAACACGGTCTGCCTCCGGCGCAGGTCGAGTACAAGCTGCGACGCTTCGTCAACGACTACCTGCAACCGCCGAAAGTGACCAAAAAAATGCAGATCGGCTTGCAGCGCTTCAGCGACATCGAACGCGACCTTGGGCAGATGAAGGCCAACAACGCCCACGAATTGATGCGCGCCATGGAAACCAGCGTGATCCGCGACTGCGCCGAAATGGCCGCGCGCGCCTCGCTGTTCCGCGCCGAGAGTCGCTGGGGCCTGTACCACTACCGCGTCGATCATCCGCAGCGCAACGACAGCGAATGGTTCTGCCACTGCCACCTGAAGAAGGGTGACGACGGCCGGATGACCAGTTTCAAGAAACCCGTCGAGCCTTACATCATCGCGCTCGATGCCGAAGACATGCAGGCTTACGACCGCTTGCGAGTGGGCGCTTTTGCCGCTTGATGCATCACCAGAGAGAGTCCGAACCATGGCCTATCAAGCCCAGGAAATCTTCTTCCGCTCCAACGCCCCGGTCACCGTGGACGAGGACAAATGCATCGCCGACAAGGGCTGCACCGTGTGCGTCGACGTCTGTCCGATGGACCTGCTGGCGATCAACCCGGCCACACAAAAGGCCTACATGGCGTTCGATGAATGCTGGTACTGCATGCCCTGTGAAAAGGATTGCCCGACCGGTGCCGTAAAGGTCGACATCCCCTATTTACTGCGCTGACCCCGCCCCCTGTAGGAGCTGCCGAAGGCTGCGATCTTTTGATCTGGATTTTGATTTAAAAAAACAAGATCAAAAGATCGCAGCCTTCGGCAGCTCCTACAGGGGATTTGTGGCAAGCCATAAGCCATCCGGAACACCCGGACGCTGGAAAAACCGAAACCCCCTCGTTTCCCACCGCGCCCTGATCGCGGCGGAGACGAACATCCAACAATGATTCGAGGGGAAACACACCATGTTGCGTGCAGCACTCGCCGGTCTGGTACTGGCTTCATTCACCCTGTCGGCCTCGGCCGAAACCATCCGCATTGCCATCGGCACCCAGGACACCACCATCAACTGCGCCGCCGGTGGTCTGTTGATTCGTGAGCTCGGCCTGCTCGACAAATACCTGCCGCACGACGGCGCCTACAAAGACGCGAAGTACGATGTGCAGTGGAAAAACTTCACCAGCGGCGCGCCGCTGACCAACGAGATGGTCGCCGGCAAACTCGATTTCGGCGCCATGGCCGATTTCCCCGGCGCATTCAACGGGGTGGCGTTCGAAACCGCCGGCAAGCACAGCCTGTTCATCAGCGTGCTGTCGGGCAGCATCAAGGGCAGCGGCAACGGCATCGTGGTGCCGAGCGCGTCCGGGGTGCAGGCGCTGAGCGAGCTCAAGGGCAAGACCATTTCGGTGCCCTTTGCTTCAACCGCCCACGGCATGTTGCTGCGCGCGGTGGCGGAGCAGGGCTGGGACCCGCTCAAGGACGTGAACATCATCGCCCAGCCACCGGAAGTCGCCGGCTCCGCGTTGCAGGCCGGCAAGATCGACGCCCACGCCGACTTCGTGCCGTTCGCCGAACTGTTCCCCAGCCGTGGTTTCGCCCGCAAGATCTACGACGGCGCCCAGGCCAGTGCGCCGACTTTTCACGGCGCACTGGTCGATCAGGCCTATGCGAAACAGTACCCGGAAATCGTCATCGCCTACCTGCGCGCAAGCATCGAGGCCAACCAGTTGCTGGCTGCTGAGCCTGAGAAGTACAGCGAGCTGATCGCCAAGGTCACCGGCGTCGATGCCGAGGTCAACTACCTGTTCCACGGCCCGCTGGGCGTGCAGACCCGCGACCTGAGCTGGAAGCCGGAATACCGCCAGGCCGTGGGGACGGCGATCGACACCCTGAAGCTGCTGAAGAAAGCCGATCGCGGCCTCGACCTCAACACCTTCATCGACGATCAGTACATCCGCGCTGCCTTCAAGGCGTCGAACCTGGACTACAGCGCGCAACTCGCCAACTACGCGCAAACGCCGTTGAAAGCCGTGGATGCGGCGACTGGCAAAACCATCACGGACTTTAGCCACGTCGCCGAAATCTGGGTGCGCGGCGAAGACAAAGTACGCCAGTACGCCTCCGCCGAATCCGCTTTCACTGCGCTGGCCGCGTTGAAGCAGGAAGGCAAAAACATCCGCGCGGTGTATGCCCAGGCCAGTGACAGCGGGATCAAGTTGCTCGCCGATCAGGCGTGGTTTGCCAGCGATGCCAAGGGGCGGTTGAGTGCGTTCCTGCTCAAGGGCCAGGCGCAGCACTATGCGGCGGCGCAGGGCGGCAAGGTTTTCGACTTTACCGATGCCACAACCCAGGCCGTAGCTGCCCGCTAACCCGCAGAACACCTCGGTCACTGTAGGAGCTGCCGAAGGCTGCGATCTTTTGACTTTGATTTTAAAAAGCAAGATCAAAAGATCGCAGCCTTCGGCAGCTCCTACAGGGGATCTCGGTTGAGAGGAAGAATTGTGTACCGATCCTATTTACGCTGGATTCCAAGAACGGCGTCGTTGCTGCTCTGCCTGTTGTTCTGGCAACTCGCCGCCAGCCACCACTTGAATCTCGGTCTGGTCACTTTCGCCAACGTGCCCACCCCATCGGCGGTGATCGAAGCGGCGTTGGGCCTGGGCGATTCCGGCAAGCTGCTGCAGCACCTGAGCGCCAGTCTCAGCCGCGTGTTCGCCGGTTACCTCGCGGCACTTTTCATCGGCATCGCTCTGGGTCTGGCCATCGGCCGCTCGAAATGGGCTGAAGACTTGCTGCTGCCACCACTGGAAGTGCTGCGGCCGATCCCGGCGGTGGCGTGGATTCCGTTGGCGATCCTGATGTTCCCGTCGTCGGAGCTGTCGATGGTGTTCATCACTTTCACCGGCGCGCTGTTCCCGATCCTGCTTAACACCGTGCACGGTGTCGAAGGCGTCGACCGGCGGTTGATCGCTTCGGCAAAAAGCCTCGGGGCAGGGCGTCGGGCGATGCTGCTGGAAGTGGTCTTGCCTGGCGCCGCACCGAGCATCATCACCGGCCTGGCCATCGGCATGGGCACCTCGTGGTTCTGTCTGGTGACGGCAGAAATGATCTCCGGCCAGTTCGGTATCGGTTACTACACCTGGGAGTCCTACACCATCCAGAACTACGCCGACATCGTCGTCGGCATGCTGCTGATCGGTGTGCTGGGCATGGGCAGCAGCCTGTTGATCAAACGCCTGGGCGGGCTGTTCACGCCCTGGCACCGACCACGAGGAAAAGCCTGATGAGCGCGATGCAAACCCCGGAAGGGCGGATTGATATTCGCCAGTTGTCGATCGTGCTCGGCGAAGGCCAACGAGCTTTCGAAGCCGTGCAAGGTCTGGACTGCCAGATCGAACCGGGCCAGTTCGTGTGCATTCTCGGCCCGTCCGGTTGCGGCAAATCCACCTTGCTCGGTGCACTGGCCGGGCACCTGCACGCCCACTCTGGCGGCCTTAAAGTCGATGGCAGCGAGGTGTCTGGGCCGTCGCCGCAGCGCGGTATGGTGTTCCAGCATCACACGCTGTTTCCGTGGCGCACGGTACGCGACAACGTGGCTTTCGGCCTGAAAATGCGCGGCCTCGGCAAAACCGAACGCCTTCGCGCAGCCGATGAAATCCTCCAACTGGTGGGCCTTGAAGGCTTTGCCGAAAGCTGGCCGGATCAGCTGTCCGGCGGTATGCAGCAACGGGTGGAAATCGCCCGGGTGCTGGTCAACCGTCCACGGCTGTTGCTGATGGACGAGCCGTTCGGCGCGCTGGATGCCTTGACCCGCCTGAACATGCAGGAGCTGTTGCTGGACATCTGGACGCGGATTCGCACCACCGTGGTGTTCGTCACCCACGACATCGACGAGGCGTTGTTCCTCGCCGATCGACTGTTGGTGATGAGCGCACGTCCGGGGCGAATCATCGAAGACCTGCGCCTGGACTTCCCGCGTCCGCGTACCACTGAGCTGGTGACCAGCGCCGAATTCTCCCGCCTCAAGCGCCATTGCCTCGACCTGCTGCGCCACGACAACTCCCGACCGCTGCCGCGCCTCAACCCGCTCGGCCTGCCGCCCGAAAACCCCTTGCCGCGATTTGCCCTATGACCTCATTTTTTGCTGTGACCGATAACGATGACATCCTCGCCCTGCAACCGCGTCTGACCGCTGACGATGCCGGTGTGCGGCGCATTGCCCTGATCGAGCTGGCAGACCTGGAAGAACCGGACGGCCTGCTGTGGCTGGTCGAAAGGCTGACCGATGATCCGGCTGAAGACGTCCGCGCCGAAGCCGCGCGGCTGCTGGAAGCGTGGGAAGACGAACCGGTGGTGGCTGCGCTGTGCCAGGCGCTGACCGATCCGTCTCCAGCCGTGCAGGCCGCCGCCGCACAAAGTCTGAGTCTGCTTAAATCTGAAGCCGCCGGCCGGGTGATTCTGCCGTGGACCGATCATGCGCAAGTCAGTGTGCGGATCGCCGCGTTCCGTGCCTTGCGCGAACTGCGTTTCGCCGCTGCAGCGCCTGCTGCTGTCGCGGCACTTGATGATGCCGACGCCAGCGTGCGCCGCGAAGCCATCGGCGTGCTCGGCTGGCTCAAGCAGCTCGACGCACTGCCGGCATTGGCGCGACTGGCCAGCGCCGACCCGGACACCGAAGTGCGCCGCGCCGCCACCGGGGCTCTCGGTCTGGCATCTGGCGCCGAGGTATTGCCGGCGCTGCGTCAGGCCTTGCACGATCACGCCTGGCAAGTGCGCGAAGAGGCGGCAACAACCCTGGGTAAAGTCGGCCACAGCGACGCCGGCCCGGCATTGATCGCAGCCCTTGGCGATGACTACTGGCAGGTGCGCCTGCGCGCCACCCGCAGCCTCGGGCGTTTGCGCTTCGCTGCAGCGCTGGACGCCCTGATCGAAACCCTCGGTCATCGCATCAGCAACCTGCGCAAGGAGGCCGCGCTGGCCCTCGGTGAGTTGAATGATCGCGGCGCGGTGGCGGCGTTGCAGGCGGCGCAGGATGACGGTGACCCGGAAGTGCGCAAAGCGGTGCGGATTGCCTTGAGTCAGCTGCAATGAATCCGCTGTCGGTGAGTAACTCGCAAAGCGAACGGACACTGTGCCTGAGCTGGCCGGACGGCCGTGAATCGCTGTTCAACCACGCCGAACTGCGTCGCCAGTGCCCGTGCTCGCAGTGCCGCGCGTTTCGCCTGAAAGGTGTGACTCCGCGGGTCGATGAGCGTGTTCGCCTGATCGAAATCAACCCGCAGGGCTATGGTGTGCAACTGGTGTTCAGTGACGGCCATCAACGCGGGATTTACCCGTGGGACTATTTGGCACAACTCAGTTCTTGAGAACACTGCTTTCCCTGTGGGAGCTGGCTTGCCAGCGATGAGGCCGGCATATCAGGCATCTATGTGACTGACAGACCGCCATCGCTGGCAAGCCAGCTCCCACAGGGTTTTGTGCAATGTCCGGATTATTGCGCAGCCGTCATGGCTGGCCGGCATCCGCGAAACACATCCAGCCCCGGCTGATACAGCGCGGTCTTCACCTCGAACAAGCCCAGCACCGAATGGAACAGGTTGTCATGGCTCAGGTCCGGCTGCCCGGTCTTGCCTTGCAGGCAATCGCGATCAATCCCCAACTGCGCCAGCGTGTTGTTGCCAAACCACATCACCATCGGCACATGAGTCTGCGCCTCGGGCGCCAGCGCATACGGCGCCGCATGCAGGTACAGGCCGTTTTCTCCCAGGGATTCGCCGTGATCGGAGACATACACCATCGAGGTGTCCAGTGAATCCTGATTGCGTTTGAGCAACTCGACGACCTTGGCGAGGAAGTGGTCGGTGTAGAGGATGGTGTTGTCGTACACGTTCACCAGTTCATCGCGGCTGCAACTGCCCAGCTGGTTGGTGTGGCAGATCGGGGCGAAGCGCTCCATGCTTTTCGGGTAGCGCTCGTAGTATTCCGGGCCGTGGCTGCCGTCGGCGTGCAGGACGATGATCGCGTGGCCCTTGAGGCTGTCGATGTAGCCTTGCAGGTCGGCCAGCAGCGCTTCGTCCAGGCAGTTGTTGCCGTCGCAGAACGGCCCCGGCTGGTTCTTCGCGATGTCGCGGTGCGGTACGCGCAGACAGGTGCCCTTGCAGTCGCTGTTGTTGTCCAGCCACAGCACCTGCACGCCGGCCCGTTGCAGGATATCCAGCAGGCCTTCGTAGGTTTTGCCTTTCTTGTCGCTGTAATCCTCACGAGGGAACATCGAGAACATGCATGGCACCGACACCGCCGTGGACGTGCCGCAGGAATGCACCTGAGTGAAGTTGAGGATGTCCAGTTTGCTCAGCTCGGGATTGGTCTCGCGCGCATAGCCGTTCAGCGAAAAATGATCGGCGCGGGCGGTTTCGCCGACCACAAACACCATCAGCGACTTCTTCTCGCGGCTGGCGGCTTTGGCGCTCATCACCGCGTCTTCCCCGATGGCCTGCACCACAAAATGCTTTTTGATGCCCAGGCGTTGCTTGGTGTACTTGCTGATGGCGTAGATGTAATTGGTCGGGTTGATGAAATGGGTGAGCTTGTCTTCTTCACGGAAGATCGGCGCATAAGTCGAATAGAACGCGCCCACTGAAGCGCCGATCACCAGCACGCAGGCGGCGATCACCAGCAGCTTGTTGAGCAGGCCGCGAAAGAACGGTCGATAACTCACCGGCCAGCGCCAGATCAGCACCGCTGGCAGCACGCCGAGCAACAGCACGTAAGCCAGCAGCTTGCCGTTGAACAGCGCGGCAGCCTCGGCGGGATTGGTTTCGAATACGTTCTGGATCATCACCGTATCGATGGTGATCCCGTATTCGTTCATGAAATACGCGGCGCAGGCCGAGAGCAGGGCGACCACGGTCAGCGCCGGTTTCAGCGTCCAGCGAAACGACACCAGGGTCAGTAGCAGGGTGATCGCCGCCCACAGGAACAGCCCGAACGAGGCGAAAAACGCCAGTTTGTGCGCGCCTTGCAAGGTGATCAGATTCCCCAGCGCCTTCCAGGTCGCCAGGTTGTACAGCGTCACCAGTGCCAGGGAAAACAGCAGCACCAGACGGGTGGAAGTGATGGACGGTAAACGCAGTCCTTTGCCCAAAGCCATTACAGACATTCCTCTAACAGAATAGAAAACACGCGCGGTAACGCGCGTAACTGTAGAAGAACAATAGTAAAAAATTCGTAAACATCCTGTAACAAATAACCCCGTTCCCTGTAGGAGCAGCCTTCGGCAGCTCCTACACAAGGCGGGGAGTCAGAAGGATTTGCTCAGGCTGGCGACCACCGTCGCCGTGCACACATCCTTGAACCCCCAGTTGCTCAGACACTGGCTCTGCGACAGATCGGTATCGATGTAGCTCAGGCCCAATACCACGCCGGCCAGGTTGTGCGTCAGTTTGACCTCCCATTCGCGGTAGCTGTCCTCGCCATGCCCGGACGCCGAGTACAAATGCGGATCCTTGAAATCCATAGTGCCGTAACGCAGTTTCAAGCCAGAGTCGAACGGCAGTTCGGTTTCATAACCGACATAGCTGTAGAGCGAACTCTGCTTGCTGTCGATCCCCGGCGCATCGCTGGAGTAATACGCCGCCAGCTTCACTCCGTAGACGCCGAGAATCCCGTAAACCTCGCTCTGGTTGAACTGGCTTTCCTTGGGGTAGGCGTACTTGATGTAGCCCAGATCGAGGCTGACATCCTCGGTGGCCTGCCACAGCCAGCCCGCGTAGTAGTCGACTTCCTGCCGGGTTTTCAGACCACCGCCGAAATCGACGTTGGAACTCCAGGCCCCCACGTACAAACCGCTGCTGTGGGCCAGCGTCAGACCGGCCTGCACCGCCGGGTCATTCTGGGTTTGCGAGATACCGCGGGTTCGGTAGTCGCTGGCCAGCGTCAGGTCGACCAGCATGGCGAAATCGTCGCTCAAGGGAATTGCGTGGCTGCTCAGGGGCAGCAGGCTCAAGGAACTCAGGGCGAGCAAGGGCAAGGCTTTCATGTGAAGTCCCGGTGTTGTGATTATTTTTGGGCAGAAAGGGAAACCTGTAGGAGCTGCCGAAGGCTGCGATCTTTTGATCTTGATCTTGAAAAATCAAAAGATCGCAGCCTTCGGCAGCTCCTACACGGGGAACGAGTTGTTATGGGGTGGCGGTGTAGACCTGACGGCCAGCGAACCAGGTCTGCAGCACCCGGGTGTCATGCAGGGCCTTTTCGTCGACGCTGAACACGTCGCGATCGACCACGATGAAATCGGCCTGTTTGCCCGGCGTCAGTGAGCCGATCTGTTTGTCCAGGCCTATGGTCCGCGCCGCGTTGGCGGTATAGGCGTAAAACATGGTTTCGCGATCCAGACGCTCGTCGGCATTCAGCACGCCCATCGGCCCGACGCGGGTGATGGCCTGAGCCATGGCATTGAACGGGTTGGGTGAAGACACCGGCCAGTCGCTGGCGCCGGCAATCGTCGCGCCCTGTTTCAGCAGCGAGTGCGCCGGGTACTGATAACGGAAGGCGAGGGCGCTGACGTAGGGCTTGATCATGTCGGTGGTGTAGTCGTCGGCGCTGGCCCACAGCAGTTGCATTGAAGCGATCACGTTCAGCGGCTTGAAGCGGGCGAACTCTTTTGGGTTGACCATCTGCAAGTGGGTGATCGAATGGGTGATGCCGCTCTGCCGATCCTTGCGCGCGCGTTCGATACCGTTCAGCGACTCACGCACCGCGCGGTCGCCAATGGCGTGAATGTGCACCAGCCAGCCGCGTTGATCGATGGCGCTGACCAGTTCGCCGAAATGCGCTGGATCGATCAGCAGCTCGCCCTGTTTGTGCGAATTGCGGTACGGATCGATCATCGCCGCGCTCTGCGCCGGGTACTCGATCACGCCGTCAGCGAAGATCTTGACCCCGGGCAGGGTCAGATTGGGGATGCCCTGAAACTGTTGGCGCACTTTATCCAGCGTGTCGAGATCGGCCGGCAGGCTTTTCGGGTTGGCGACCAGCAACGCTGCGACGTGCACGCTCATGTCGCCGCTTGCCGACAGCGCTTTGTAGGCCGGCAGCACGCCGACGGTTTTCTCGGTGGGTTTGAGCGCGAACACGGCCTCGCCCGGTGCGGCGTTGGCGGCGGGGTCCATCCACGCGGTGATGCCGAGGCTGTTGTTGAAGCGCACGGCGGATTTGGCTGCGCTGAGCATATCGGCCGGGCTCGGCACCGGCATTTTGGCTGCGACCCGGTCCCAGCCAGCATCGACCAGAAAACCGTTGGGTTCACCGTTCGCCAGTGTGCCGATCGTGTCTTTTTCCGCAGCGGGCAGGGTTTTGAGCAATGCCGCGTCGATGCCGGCGCGCTTGAGCATCACGTTGTTGGCCCACGCGGTGTGGTGGTCACTGCCGGTGAACACCACCGGCACGTCGGCCCATTCACCCTGGTTGAAAGTCTTGCCCAGCGCTTCGGCCTGCGCCCAGTACGCTGAACTCATGCCGGCGATGCTCAGCACGTCGCCGTGTTTCGCCTTGCCGTCATCACGCCAGGCGCGCAGACGCTTTTGCAATTCATCGAGGGCGACGATTTCGTCCTCCATGTTGGCCGAGACCATTTCCAGACCGCCGAAAATCGCGTGGGAATGGCTGTCGATCAAGCCTGGCATCAGGGTCTTGCCGCCGAGGTCGATCACCTGCGTTCCGGGTTCGATCAGCGCCTTGATCTGCGCATTGGTGCCGACTTTCAGCACTTTGCCGTTCTCCACGGCCAGCGCCTGAACCTTTGGCTGTGCACGGTCGGCGGTGAAAATCTTGCCGTTGACCAGCACCAGATCGGTGGCGGCCATGGCTTCCATCGAGGCAAAACTTATAGCGCTCACCAGCAGGCTCGGGATGAATCTTTTCATTGAAGATTTCCTTGTTATTGCGTCTGATGGCCAGATTAGTGGCTGACACTGGCCAACAGAACGCCTTCCTCACGAAAAACGTTTTTGCCTGAATGGAAAAAGCATGGACAAGTTGGGTGCACTGAAAATGTTCGTGGTCACCGCGCAACTCGGCAGTTTCAGTCGCGCGGCCGAGCAACTGGGCAAGACCCCGTCGGCCCTGACCAAAGCGGTCAATCACCTGGAGGCGGAACTCGGTGCGCGACTGTTCGAGCGCAGCACGCGGCGGATCCTGCTGACCGAAATCGGCCGGGTCTACCTGGAAACCGCACGGCTGGTGTTGCAGCGGCTGGAGGAGGCCGGCGAAGAGATCGAGCAATTGCAGCACGGTCTGCGCGGCAACCTGAAAATCACCGCGCCACTGGCTTATGGGCGGGCGTTTCTTGATCAGGTGTGCGACGGTTTCTTGCAGCAATACCCGCAGATCAGCCTGCAAGTGGATCTGTGCGACGCGTTCGTCAATCTGCTGGAAAGCGGCTACGACCTGGCCTTGCGCGAGGGCCATGACGACTTGCCGGGGCTGATTGCGCGGGTGGTCGGCAGCAATCGTCTGGCCTTGTGCGGCAGCCCGGAGTATCTGGCGCGCAAGGGCTTGCCGGTGAATCCGCAAACCCTTGAGCAGCATGAATGGCTGTTGTATCAGCACCCGTTGCTCAGTCGCGAGTTCTGGTGGGCCGAGCGCGACGGCCAGCGCCTGAGCCTGCCACAGCCGACGGCGCCGCGGTTGCGCAGTGACAATTACGACCTGCTGCTGGCCGGCGCCCTGGCCGGACGCGGTTTGCTGCACACACCGCTGTGGAGCGCCGCGCCGTACATCGCCGACGGGCGTCTGGTACGGGTCATGGCTGACTACGAAATCGACCCGGACAGCTTCGGCCCGCACATTCTCGCGGTGTACCCGAGCCATCGGCGGGCCACGGCCAAGGTCGTGGCGTTCATCGATTACATTGCCGCCTTCCTCGCCGAACGCGGCCTCAACTGAAGCCCCGTTCCCCTGTAGGAGCTGCCGCAGGCTGCGATTTTTAAAAAAGATCAAAAGATCGCAGCCTTCGGCAGCTCCTACAGGTACCCGAGTCGTCTTCTTTGTAGGAG
The DNA here is from genome assembly GCF_022368695.1 of Pseudomonas sp. Y5-11. Classification (NCBI taxonomy): domain Bacteria; kingdom Pseudomonadati; phylum Pseudomonadota; class Gammaproteobacteria; order Pseudomonadales; family Pseudomonadaceae; genus Pseudomonas; species Pseudomonas sp. Y5-11. The sequence goes on along the minus strand of NZ_CP058974.1, from coordinate 4,321,399 downwards.
CTGACGAGTGAAACGAGGCTGCGATCTTTTGATTTTTGTGAATGATCAATCCAGGCCGACTGGCGGTGCTTGTCAGTAAAATCCCACAGGAGTACAAATGTACTCCATGACCAATCTTACTCCTCGCCGTACCGCCATTCTGACCTTTATCCGCGAACGCATCGCCGAACACGGTCAGCCCCCAAGCCTCGCTGAAATCAGCGAGGCTTTTGGTTTTGCCTCGCGCAGCGTGGCGCGCAAGCATGTGCTGGCGCTCACCGAAGCCGGGTTTATCGAGGTCAACCCGCACCAGGCCCGGGGCATTCGCCTGCTTGGGCAAGCGCCGCGCCCGGAGCTGCTGGATATTCCGGTGCTCGGCCGGGTTGCCGCCGGCGCCCCGATCGGTGCCGATGCCGACATCCATAACCGCTTGATGCTCGACCCGGCGCTGTTCTCCCGTGCGCCCGACTACATGTTGCGGGTGCAGGGCGACTCGATGATCGAGGACGGCATTCTCGACGGTGATCTGGTGGGAGTGAAGCGCAATCCCGAGGCGCTCAACGGCCAGATCGTGGTGGCGCGACTCGACGGTGAGGTGACGATCAAACGCTTCGAACGTGTCGGCACTACAGTGCGCCTGCTACCGCGCAACCCGGCGTACCAGCCGATTGTCGTGCGCGACGATCAGGACCTGGCCATCGAAGGGGTGTTCTGCGGTCTGGTGAGGCAAGGCTGATGGGCGCCGTCGTTGCACTCGATACGCTGTTCAATGGTGGCCAGGTCTGGAAGGGCCGGCCTGCGCCACCGGCGGCCAGCCCGCAACCCACCGGGCATGCCGCCCTCGATGCGGCGTTGCCCAGCGGCGGCTGGCCGGAAGCGGCGCTGAGCGAAATCCTCCTGGCCGGGCCCGGGGTTGGCGAGCTGCAACTGGTGTGGCCGACGCTGGCGCGGCTGTCGGCGGCGGGCGAGCGCATCGTGCTGGTGGCGCCACCGTTCGTACCGTACCCGCAGGCGTGGGCGAACGCCGGGGTCGATCTGCGTCAGTTGTCGGTAATCCAGGCCAGCGAACGCGATGCCTTGTGGGCGGCGGAACAATGCCTGCGTTCGGGCAGTTGCGGCGCGGTGCTGTGCTGGCCGCACAAGGCCGATGACCGCGCGTTGCGGCGCTTGCAGGTGGCGGCGGAAACCGGCCAGACCCTGGCATTTGCCTGGCGCCCGCTGAGCGAGGCGGTCAACCCGTCGCCGGCCGCGCTACGGATTGCCATCGATGCCAGACCGGCCCAGTTGCGCGTGCTCAAATGCCGGGGCGGACTGGCGCGCACGGCACCGATTGCGTTTGCCGTAGGGCACTGAGGTCGTCATGCGCTGGGTGTGTATCCTGTTCCCGCAATTGGCCCTCGACGCGGTGTTGCGTCAGCGTGCCGATCCTGCTGAGCCGTTGGTGCTGCTCAGCGGCCCGGCCCAGCGCCGGGTGCTGCAAGCGGTCAATCCGGCGGCGCGCCAGCTCGGGCTGCGTGCCGGCCAGTCGATGACCGCCGCACAAGCCTTGTGCAAAGGCTTTGCCACCGCCGACTACGACTTGGCCGAGGTCGAGCACTGGCAGCAATTTCTCGCCGCGTGGGCTTATCGGTTCAGCGCCCAGGTCAGCGTGCATTACCCGCGTACCGTGGTGTTCGAGATCGAATCCAGTCTGGGCCTGTTCGGTTCCTGGACGCAGTTCGAAGCGCGGCTGCGCAAGGAACTGACCGAGCTGGGTTTCCGCCATCGCATCGTCGCGGCACCGAATCCGGTGGCGGCGCGGGTGCTGGCCAACGCCTACGACGGTCTCGTCGTACCGGACGGTGAAGCCCTGCAACATCACCTCGGGCAGTTGCCCGTCGACCGCGTCGGGCTGGAGCCGCAAGTCGCCACGGCGCTGACGCGCATGGGCCTGCGCCACCTGAGCCAGCTGCAGAGCCTGCCACGTCAGGCCCTGGCCCGGCGTTTCGAAGCGTCGATGCTCAAACACCTCGACACCTTGTTTGGCGCGCGTCCGCTGGCCCTGGCGTTCTATCTGCCGCCGGATCGTTTCGATGTGCGCATTGAACTCAATTTCGATGTGCAGTCGCATCAGGCGCTGCTGTTCCCATTACGCCGCTTGACCGCTGACCTGTCGGCGTTCCTCTGCGGACGTGACAGCGGCGTGCAGCGTTTCGACCTGCATCTGGAGCACGCCGGGCTGCCGGTCACGCTGATCAAGGTCGGCCTGCTCAGCGCCGAGCGCGATCCGGCGATGCTCTTTGAACTGGCCCGTGGGCGGCTGGAGCAAGTGCAGGTCGAGGCCCCGGTGCGTGGTTTTCGCCTGCGTGCCGAAGACCTGCCGAGTTTTGTGCCGCAGTTTCAGGAACTGTTCGATGACCGTCCGCAACAGACCTTGCCCTGGGAACAGTTGCGCGAACGCCTGCGCGCACGGCTCGGCGATGACGCGGTGCAGGGTTTGCGCTTTCAGGCCGACCACCGCCCCGAATGTGCCTGGCAGAACGGCGTCGACAAGCAGCGTTGCAGTGGTTTGCCGAGTGTGCAGCGTCCGGGCTGGTTGCTCGGCGAACCGCAAAGCGTGCCCGAAGGTTCGGCGCGAATCCTCATGGGGCCGGAGCGCATCGAATCCGGCTGGTGGGACGGTGACGACGTGCGCCGCGATTACTACCTGATCCAGAACCGCGCCGGTCAGCAGGGCTGGGCCTATCGGGCAGTGGGCGAGGGCGGCCCGTTGTGGCTGCAGGGCTGGTTTGCATGAGCGATGGTTATGCCGAGCTGCATTGCCTGTCGAACTTCAGTTTCCAGCGCGGTGCCTCCAGCGCCCTTGAGCTGTTCCAGCGGGCAAAAAAACACGGTTATCAGGCGCTGGCCATCACCGACGAGTGCACGCTGGCCGGGATCGTCCGCGCCTGGCAAGCGGCGAAATCAGTGGAACTGCCGCTGGTCATCGGCAGCGAAGTGCGCATCGATAACGGTCCGAAACTGCTGCTGTTGGTAGAGAATCTGGCGGGCTATCAGACCTTGTGCGGCTTGATTACCCAGGCTCGGCGGCGCACGCAGAAGGGCCAGTACCAGGTGCTGCGTGAGGATTTCAGCGAGCCGCTGCCGGGACTGTTCATCGTGTGGGTGCCGGACAGCGTCGATGACGTGCAAGAGGGGCGCTGGCTGAAACAGGCTTTCGGCGCGCGCCTGTATCTGGCGGTGCAGTTGCATCGCGGTCAGGATGATCAGCGGCGGCTGGCGGCGCTGCTGAGTCTGGCCGAGCAGCTGCAGATTGCCGCCGTGGCCAGCGGTGATGTGCACATGCACGCCCGTGGCCGGCGCGCTTTGCAGGACACCATGACTGCGATCCGCCATCACGTCCCGGTGGCCGAGGCCGGGTTGCGCCTGCATCCCAACGGCGAGCGCCATCTGCGCAGCCTCGAGGTGTTGCGCGAGCTGTATCCGCAAGCGTTGCTCGACGCCTCGGTGCAACTGGCGCGGCGCTGCACCTTCGATCTTGGCGAGTTGCGCTATGAGTATCCGAGAGAGCTGGTGCCAGAGGGACACACCGGTAGTTCCTGGTTGCGGCAACTGACCGAAGAAGGTATTGCCTGGCGCTGGCCGCAAGGACCACAGGCCAAAGTGCTCAAGCAAATTGATGACGAGCTGAAACTGATCGCCGAACTCGGCTACGAAAGCTACTTCCTCACCGTGCACGACGTGGTGCGCTTTGCCCGCGAGCAAAGGATTCTCTGTCAGGGCCGCGGCTCGGCGGCCAACTCGGCGGTGTGTTTTGCCTTGGGCATCACCGAGATCGACCCGGATCGCACCACGCTGCTGTTCGAACGCTTCATGTCCAAGGAGCGCAACGAGCCGCCGGACATTGATGTGGATTTCGAGCACGAGCGCCGCGAAGAAGTCCTGCAATACGTGTTTCGCCGATATGGTCGCCAGCGGGCAGCGCTGACGGCGGTGGTCAGTACTTACCACGCCGCCGGTGCGGTGCGCGATGTAGCCAAGGCCTTGGGCTTGCCGCCGGATCAGATCAATGCGCTGGCCGATTGCTGCGGTCACTGGAGCGATGAAACACCGCCGCTGGCACGCTTGCTCGAAGGCGGCTTCGATCCCGACAGCCCGGTACTGCGCCGGGTGCTGAGCCTGACCGGGCAACTGATCGGCTTCCCCCGGCACCTGTCGCAGCACCCCGGCGGTTTCGTGATTTCCGAACAGCCACTGGACACCCTGGTGCCGGTGGAAAACGCGGCCATGGCCGAGCGCACGATCATTCAGTGGGACAAGGACGACCTCGACGCGGTCGGGCTGCTCAAGGTCGATATCCTCGCCCTCGGCATGCTCAGTGCGATCCGTCGCTGCTTCGACTTGCTGCGTCGGCATCGGCATCTGGATCTGAGCCTGGCGACGATTCCCGCAGAAGACAAACCGACCTACGAGATGATCAGCCGCGCCGACACCATCGGCGTGTTCCAGATCGAATCGCGGGCGCAGATGTCGATGCTGCCGCGCCTGAAGCCGACGAAGTTCTACGACCTGGTGATTGAGGTCGCCATCGTCCGCCCGGGGCCGATTCAGGGCGGGATGGTTCATCCGTACCTGCGTCGCCGGAACAAGGAAGAGCCGGAAACCTATCCCTCACCGGAACTGGAAGTGGTGCTCAAGCGCACCCTCGGCGTGCCGCTGTTTCAGGAACAGGTGATGCAGATCGCCATCGTCGCCGCCGACTACAGCCCCGGTGAGGCCGATCAGTTACGTCGCTCGATGGCCGCGTGGAAACGCCACGGCGGGCTGGAGCCGCACAAGGAGCGTCTGGCTGCCGGGATGAAGAAAAACGGCTACAGCCCGGAGTTCGCCGCGCAGATCTTCGAGCAGATCAAGGGGTTCGGCAGTTACGGGTTTCCCGAATCCCACGCTGCCAGTTTCGCCTTGCTGACCTACGCCAGTTGCTGGCTCAAGTGCCACGAACCGGCAGCCTTCGCCTGTGCGCTGATCAATAGCTGGCCGATGGGTTTCTACAGCCCGGATCAGATCCTTCAGGACGCGCGCCGCCATCAATTGCAGATCCGTCCGGTGGACGTGCGTGCCAGCGACTGGGATTGCAGCCTGGAACCGATCAGCGGCGCGCAACCGGCGATCCGCATGGGCCTGCGGATGATCAAGGGCTTTCGCGAGGACGATGCGCGGCGCATTGAGGCGGCGCGGGCGCGGGGAGCGTTTGCCGATGTCGCCGACCTGGGCGAACGGGCCGCGCTCGACAGTCGGGCCCAGGCGTTGCTCGCCGATGCCGGGGCGTTGCGCGGGATGGCCGGGCATCGGCATCGCGCGCGCTGGGAAGTGGCCGGGGTGCAGAAACAGCTGGGTCTGTTTGCCGGCTTGCCGAGCCAGGAAGAGCCCGATGTGCTGCTGCCCAAACCGAGTGTCGGCGAGGACTTGCAGGCCGATTACGCGACGCTTGGCACCACCCTGGGGCCGCATCCGTTGGCGTTGCTGCGTGGCGAACTCAAGGCCCGGCGTTGCCGCAGTTCACAGGAGTTGCTGGACGTGGAACACGGCCGGCCAGTGAGCATCGCCGGGCTGGTCACCGGGCGTCAGCGACCGGGCACCGCCAGCGGCGTAACCTTCGTCACCCTCGAAGACGAATTCGGCAACGTCAACGTGGTGGTCTGGCGCGATCTGGCCGAGCGTCAGCGTCAGGTGCTGGTCGGCTCGCAACTGCTCAAGGTTGACGGCCGCTGGGAGCGTGAGGGCGAAGTGCGGCACCTGATCGCCGGGCGGCTGAGCGATCTGAGTCCGCTGCTCGACGGCATCCGCGTACAGAGCCGCGACTTCCATTAACACCGATCCCCTGTAGGAGCTGCCGCAGGCTGCGATCCTTTGACGTTGATTTTTAAAAACAAGATCAACAGATCGCAGCCTGCGGCAGCTCCTACAGAGGGGGATTTGTGGTGTTCAGATCAGCCAATTCATTGGCGTCAAAAAAATCTGTCGCGAATGATGGCACTTTGTCATAATGCCGCCCCTTTTCCTGCTCCCCACCGCTTTGCCGTGCCGGGACACACCGTTTTTTCAGAAGGAATGCACAGTGAGAATGATCTCCCGGATGTTGGTCTCAGGCGTTGCGATTGCCGTGCTCGGCACCCTTGCCAGCTCCCTTGCCGGCTGCGCCACCGAAAGCTCCCGCGCACTGCCGGTGGCCAAGGTCGAGAGCGCCACGCAAGTCTGGACCGGCGCTCGCGTACCGATGGCGGTGGGCAAGTTCGATAACCGCTCCAGCTACATGCGCGGGATCTTCTCCGACGGTGTCGATCGTCTCGGCGGCCAGGCCAAGACCATCCTGATCACTCACCTGCAGCAGACCAACCGTTTCTCGGTACTGGACCGCGACAACATGGGCGAGATCCAGCAGGAAGCCGCGATCAAGGGCCAGGCCCAGCGCCTCAAGGGCGCCGATTACGTGGTCACCGGTGACGTCACCGAGTTCGGCCGCAAGGAAACCGGCGACCACCAACTGTTCGGCATTCTCGGCCGGGGCAAGACTCAGGTCGCTTACGCCAAGGTCAACCTGAACATCGTCAACATCAGCACCTCCGAAGTGGTGTATTCGACGCAGGGCGCCGGCGAGTACGCCTTGTCCAACCGCGAAATCATCGGTTTTGGCGGTACCGCCGCGTACGACTCCACCCTCAACGGCAAAGTCCTTGATCTGGCCATGCGCGAGGCGATCAATCGTCTGGTCGATGGCATGAACGCCGGTGCCTGGAAACCGGCTAACTGATCGTTATTCATTGCAAGGAGCAACACCCCATGAATCTGACTTTGTCGCGGTCGCTGCTGGCCCTGACGCTGGCCGCCAGCGCCTTGCTGGCCGGTTGCAGCAGCCCGAAAACCCTGTACCAGTGGGAAGACTATCAACCGCAGGTCTACGAATACTTCAAAGGCGAAGAACCGAAGGAAGCCCAGGCCGAAGTCCTGGAGCGCGATCTGCAAAAGATCCGTTCCACCGGCAAGGCCGTGCCGCCGGGCTATCACGCGCACCTGGGCCTGCTGTACCTGAGCATGGGCAAGGACGATCAGATGGTGCAGCAGTTCCGCACCGAAAAAGCGCTGTTTCCCGAGTCCGGCCCGTACATGGATTTTCTGCTTAAAAACGCCAAGACCGGAGACGCCAAATGATCTCGCGCACCCTGAAACTGCTGGCCGCCGGTTTGGCCCTGACCGTGCTCGGTGGCTGCGTCGCGCCGAAAACCGTGGATTACTCGGCGTACAAGCAGGCACGGCCGAAGACCATTCTGGTGCTGCCGCCGCTGAACACCTCGCCCGACGTGAAGGCGTCGTACAGCCTGCTGTCGCAGGTGACATTCCCACTCGCTGAAGCCGGTTACTACGTACTGCCGATCACGCTGGTGGACGAAACCTTCCGCCAGAACGGTCTGACCACACCGGATGACATCCATCAGGCTCCGGCGAACAAACTGAAGGAAATCTTCGGCGCCGACGCTGCGTTGTACATCACCGTGACCGAGTACGGTACGCGTTACATGGTCATCAGCAGCGAAACCGCCGTGACCGCCACCGCCAAACTGGTGGATCTGAAATCCGGCACCACGCTGTGGACCGGTTCGGCGCGGGCGTCGAGCGAAGAGGGCGGCAACAACAGCGGTGGCGGTCTGGTCGGCATGCTGATTACCGCCGCAGTGAAGCAGGTGATCAACAGTTCGACCGACGCCGGGTATCCGATTGCCGGTGTGGCGAGCAATCGTCTGTTGTCGGCCGGTCAGCACGCCGGTCTGTTGTACGGTCCGCGTTCGCCCAAGTACGGTACTGACTGAAGATCAAAAGATCGCAGTCTGCGGCAGCTCCTGCAGGGAAACGCATCCCAAATGCAGGAGCTGCCGCAGGCTGCGATCTTTTTGCATCATGACGGCCTCCCGCTCACTTGCCCCCGCCTGACTTGCGATTCATCCCCTGCATCTCGCCACCAAAGGCGATATCCTGCGCCACACTTATCGAAGCAAACAGCGCAAAACTCTGGAACACCGTGTTTGCCTGTGGCTAAAGGAGTGTTCGAATGACCGAGAAGAAACTGGAAACCACGGTCGACCGCGTCTACCAAGGGGTTTACCAGGCGATCAGCAAGCGTTCGCTGCGTCCGGGGATGAAGCTGGGTGAAGCGTCGCTGGCCGAACTGTTCAATGTCAGCCGTACGTCGGTGCGCGCTGCACTCAAGCAACTGGAGGCCGATGGCCTGGTCACCACCGAGCCCAATAAGGGGGCGTCGGTGTCGTTGCCGAGCAATGAAGAGATCCGCTCGCTGTTCGAAACCCGGCGGCTGATCGAGATCGGCATCGTCACCGAGCTGTGCCGCCGCAAGGACGCCGCGGCGATGCAAGACCTGCGCAAACACCTGTTGCTGGAAGATGAAGCCCACGCCGCCGGCGATCATGAACGACTGATCCACCTGCTCGGCGAGTTCCATATCAAACTGGCGCGCAGCCTCAATAATCCGGTGCTGCTGGACTGGTTCCAGAAACTGATTTCCCGCGCCTCGCTGTACGTTGCCGCACTGGATGACGACAGCCACGAAGCCTGCCGCGACAACGAACATCTGCGCCTGATCGAATACATCGAGGCGGGCGACCAGAACGCCGCCATCGAGCTGACCTGCCTGCACCTCAATGGCGTCGAAAAGGCGATTCTCGACGTCGCTGCGAAGATGAAAACTGGCTACCATCCGCTCAAACACCTGATCGGGGTCTGAACCCGGGGCGCTGCGAGAAATCGGCTATACCTTCAATGAAACCAATGCGACCGACGGCGCTCGAAACACAGGAGCGCTGCGTCCGTTCAGCGTTGCGATATATCGGGCAAACACCACAGGACACCGAGTCAATCGATGCAGTTTTTATCCGATAGCCACGGTTGTGACGGCTGGAAAGGCGAGATGGCCGAACGCATTTGCGCGTTCGACTGGCGCCACACTGAACTCGGCCCGCTCGACACCTGGCCTGCCAGCCTGTGCAGCGCCGTGCAATTGATGCTGGCCTCGCCCTTGCCGATGGTCATGCTCTGGGGCCACGCCGGGTACATGATCTACAACGACGCGTACTCGCAGTTTGCCGGCGGCCGCCACCCGTATCTGCTGGGTGCACCCGTGGAACTGGGGTGGCCGGAAGTCGCCGACTTCAATCGGCATGTGGTTGACACCTGTCTGGCGGGCGGCACCTTGTCCTACCGCAACAAGGAACTGGTGCTGTTGCGCGATGGCGTGCCTGAAGATGTCTGGATGGATCTGTATTACAGCCCGGTGGCCAACGACGACGGCGTGCCTTCCGGGGTGATGGCGATGGTGGTCGAGACCACCGAGTTGGTGCGCTCCGAGCGCCTGCGTCAGGCGGCAGAAGACGCCTATCGGGCCGACAACGAACGGGTGCGTCTGGCGCTGAATGCCGGGGCGTTGCTCGGCTCGTTTGTCTGGGATGTGAAGAACAATGTGTTGTCGGCGGACGAGCGTTTCGCTCGCACGTTTTCGTATCCGCCGGAGCAGGATCTGAGCAACCTGCCGCAATCCCTGACTGAGTCGCGGATTCACCCGGATGACCTGGCGTGGGTGCAGGACCGGGTCAATCATTCGCTGCAGACCGGCGAGCCGTACAACGCCGAATACCGCGTGCGGCGCGCGGACGGCAGCTACCTGTGGGTGCTCGCCAGTGGCGCCTGCGAGTTCGACGAACACGGCGCGCCGTTTCGTTTCCCCGGGGTGTTGATCGACATCCATGAACGCAAGATTGCCGAAGAATCCCTGCTCAAATTCACGCGCAACCTGGAGCAGCGGGTGGCCAGTGAAGTGGATGCCCGGCTGGCGGCGGAAGAGCAATTGCGCCAGTCGCAAAAACTTGAAGCCATCGGCGGACTGACCGGCGGCGTGGCCCACGACTTCAACAACCTGCTGCAAGTGATTGCCGGCAACCTGCATTTGCTGGCGCGGCATGAGCCGGACAATGCCAACGTGCAACGCCGGGTCAGCGCCTCGCTGGCAGCGGTGGAACGCGGTGCGAAACTGTCGTCACAATTGCTGGCTTTTGCCCGGCGCCAACCGTTGTCGCCGGCGGTGTGCGATCCACGGCAGATCTTCGACGGCGTCGGTGAATTGCTGCAGCGTGCGCTGGGCGAAACCATTCAGATCGACGTGCAACTGCCGCAGGACCCCTGGCACATCAACGTCGACCGCAATCAACTGGAAAACGCCATTCTCAATCTGGCGATCAACGCCCGGGACGCGATGAAAGGCGAGGGCACGATTGTCCTCAGCGCCATCAATACGCGGCTGGACAGCACTTTTTGCGCAGGCAAAGGCATCGTCGCCGGCGATTTCGTACGGGTGATGGTCAGCGACAGCGGCGTCGGCATTGCGCCTCAAATGCTTGAGCAGGTATTCGAGCCGTTCTTCACCACCAAGGCTGACGGCCAGGGTACCGGGCTCGGTTTGAGCATGGTGTTCGGCTTCGTCAAACAAAGTGGTGGCCATGTCGAGATCGACAGCACCGTGGGCGAAGGCACGCGGGTGCAACTGTACTTTCCGCGCAGCCTGCGTCCGGTCCTTGATGAAACGCCGAGCGTCGACCCGCAGCAGAGCGGCGGCCATGAAACCATCCTGGTGGTCGAAGACAACGACGCGGTGCGCGCCTCGGCCGTGGAATTGCTGCGCGAGGAAGGCTACCGCGTACTGACTGCGAGCAATGGCGACGTGGCGATGCAGAGGCTGCTGGAAGGTATCGAAGTGGATCTGATTTTCACCGACGTGGTGATGCCGGGGCTGATCAAAAGCTCCGATCTGGCGGCATGGGCCAAGGTGCAGGTGCCGCCCGTGGCGGTGCTGTTCACCTCTGGGCACACCCGCGACATCATTTCACGCAACCACCAGTTGAGCCCGGACACGCACTTGCTGAGCAAACCGTATGGCCCGGAGTCACTGTTGCAGATGATTCGATCGGTGCTCAGTGCCTAGCTGGCCAATTCCCGATTCCCTGTGGCGAGGGGATTCATCCCCGATGGAGTGCGCAGCACTCCCCTGCATTTTTCCAGCTATATGGCATTTGCAGTGACTGCGCCGGCTGCGCCGCTGATCGGGGATAAATCCCCTCACCACAGGGTTCAGCTTCGCCCCTATTTTTTCTGCAGGGACAGCCAATGACTTCCAAGCGTAATTCCAAAGCACCTACCGGCATGGTCCGGGTGCGTGGCGCCCGTGAGCACAACCTGAAGAACGTCGACGTCGACATCCCCCGCGATGCGCTGGTGGTGTTTACTGGCGTTTCCGGTTCGGGCAAGTCGTCGCTGGCCTTTTCGACCTTGTACGCCGAAGCCCAACGGCGCTATTTCGAATCGGTGGCGCCGTATGCGCGGCGCCTGATCGATCAAGTCGGTGTGCCGGACGTCGATGCCATCGAAGGCTTGCCGCCCGCCGTGGCTTTGCAACAGCAGCGCGGTACGCCGAGCACGCGGTCGTCGGTGGGCAGCGTGACCACCTTGTCCAGCCTGATCCGCATGCTGTATTCCCGCGCCGGCAGTTACCCGTCGGGGCAACCGATGCTCTATGCCGAGGATTTTTCACCGAACACGCCGCAGGGCGCCTGTCCTGAGTGCCACGGCCTTGGCCGGGTCTACGAAGTGACCGAGGCGCTGATGGTGCCCGATCCGGACCTGACCATCCGCCAGCGCGCCGTGGCGTCCTGGCCGCTGGCGTGGCAAGGGCAGAACCTGCGCGACATTCTTGTGACCATGGGCATCGACGTCGACATTCCGTGGAAGAAGCTGCCGAAAAAACAGCGCGACTGGATTCTGTTCACCGAAGAAACGCCCACCGTGCCGGTGTACGCCGGGCTGACCCCGGAGGAAACCCGGGTCGCGCTCAAACGCAAGATGGAACCGAGTTATCAGGGCACCTTCACCGGCGCCCGGCGCTATATCCTGCACACCTTTACCCACTCGCAAAGTGCGCTGATGAAGAAGCGCGTTGCGCAATTCATGCTCGGCAGCCCGTGCCCGTTGTGTGACGGCAAGCGCCTCAAGCGTGAAGCGTTGTCGGTGACCTTTGCCGGATACGACATTGGCGAGTTGTCGCAGATGCCGTTGCTGCAAGTGGCCGAAGTATTGAAGCCCGTGGCCGCGGCGACGTACCTGGAACAGGCCGAGGAAAGCGGTGAAACCCTCAGCCATGCACAAACCCGCGAGGCGCGTCAGCAACGCGTCGCCCACGGTGCCAGTGGCCACGCCAGCGCGCCGGACGTACGCCACACGCCGAACCTGTCGCTGGAAAAGCGTCTGGCGGCGCAGCGCATTGCCGAGGACTTGCTGGAACGGGTGAGCACCCTGACCGATCTGGGCCTTGGTTACCTGGCGCTGGAGCGCAGCACGCCGACCTTGTCGTCCGGTGAGCTGCAGCGCCTGCGTCTGGCGACACAATTGGGCTCGCAGCTGTTCGGCGTGATCTACGTGCTCGACGAGCCGTCCGCCGGCCTGCATCCAGCCGATGGCGAGGCGCTGTTCGAGGCCTTGCAGCGCCTGAAGGCCGACGGCAACACGCTGTTTGTGGTCGAGCACGATCTGGAAACCATGCGCCGTGCCGACTGGCTGATCGATGTCGGCCCGGCGGCGGGCGAGAAGGGCGGGCAGGTGTTGTACAGCGGCCCTCCGGCCGGGTTGGCCGAGATCGACGAATCGCAGACCCGTGCCTACCTGTTTGCCGAGAGCCAGCGGCAGACCCGCACCGCGCGCAAGCCGAGCGGTTGGCTGAAACTTGACGGGATCAGCCGCAATAACCTGCACAACCTCAGCGCTGAATTTCCGCTGGGCTGTTTTACCTCGGTGACCGGGGTATCGGGTTCGGGCAAGTCGAGTCTGGTCAGTCAGGCGTTGCTCGAACTGGTCGGTGCGCAACTCGGGCGGCCGGTGATTGAAGAGGCGCCGGAAGAACTCAGTCTCGAAGACGACGCGCCGCAGGCCAGCAGCGGTCAGGTGACTTCAGGGCTGGCGTCGATCAAACGACTGGTGCAGGTCGATCAGAAGCCGATTGGCCGCACGCCGCGTTCGAATCTGGCGACCTACACCGGGCTGTTCGACAACGTCCGCAAACTGTTCGCCGCCACCCCCGAGGCGCGGGCGGCGGGGTACGACGCCGGGCAGTTCTCCTTCAACGTCGCCAAGGGCCGTTGCCCGACCTGCGAGGGTGAGGGGTTTGTCAGCGTTGAGTTGCTGTTCATGCCGAGCGTGTATGCACCGTGTCCGACCTGCCATGGCGCGCGCTATAACCCGCAGACGTTGATGATTCAGTGGCAAGGCCTGAGCATTGCGCAGGTGTTGCAACTGACCGTGGATGAGGCGGTCGAGGTGTTCGGCGAACAGCCGGCAATTCGCCGTTCGCTCGAGGTGCTGCGAGACATCGGCCTCGGTTATCTGCGGCTCGGGCAGCCGGCCACCGAGCTGTCCGGTGGCGAGGCACAGCGGATCAAGCTGGCAACCGAACTGCAGCGCAATCAGCGCGGGGCGACCTTGTATGTGCTGGATGAACCGACCACCGGCTTGCATCCGCGGGATGTCGATCGGCTGCTGGAACAACTGGACAACCTGGTGACGGCAGGGCACACGGTCATTGTGGTCGAGCATGAAATGCGCGTGGTAGCGCAAAGTGACTGGGTGATCGACATCGGCCCGGGGGCCGGGGATCAGGGCGGCCGGATTGTCGTGGCCGGCACACCGCAGAAAGTCGCAGCGAGCAAGAAGAGCCGGACGGCGCCGTTTCTGGCGCGGGCCTTGAGCCGATAGCGACTCCGTCCCGACCGGCCCCATCGCCAGCAGGCTGGCTCCTACAGTTTTTGTGGTGTGCACAAGGCTGGTGATCAACAAAAACCTTGTGGGAGCTGGCTTGCCAGCGATAGCGGAATGTTAGGCAATGAGAGACGGAATGTACCGACGCCATCGCGGGCAAGCCCGGCTCCCACAGGTTTTTGCGGTGTTCACAATACCTGCGGATGGCATCAGCCCTGTGGGAGCTGGCTTGCCAGCGATAGCGGAAGGTCAGGCAATGAGAGGATGAATGTACCGACGCCTTCGCGAGCAGGCTCGCTCCCACAGGATTTTGTGGTGTGCACAGGATGGGTGATCTACACAGAGCCAGTGTGGGAGCGAGCCTGCTCGCGAAAGCGGCCGCTCAGGCGCCATCAAGCGTGCGCCGGACCTTGTCCAGCAGTTCGCTGATCTGGAACGGCTTGACCAGCATTTCCATGCCGCTGCCCAGGAATACCTGACGATTGATCGCGGTCTCGGCATAACCGGTCATGAACAGAATGGGCAGGCTTTCACGCCAGCCCCGCGCCACGTCCGCCAGTTCACGACCGCTCATGCGCGGCAGGCCAACGTCGCTCAGTAACAGGTCGATGGTCGGATCATTCTGCAAGCGCTCCAGCGCGGTTTCGATATCCGCCGCCTGGGTGCAGCGGTAACCTGCATCCTCCAGCACTTCGGTGACGAACATGCGCACCGCCGGCATGTCTTCGACAATCAGGACATGCTCACCGGCGCCCTGCGGATCAACTTTCGGCGCCGGGATATCGGCCCCGGTCGGGTCGTTGGTCGCCGGCAGCATGAGGGTCACTTCGGTGCCGCGCCGTGCCACGCTGCGGATGTGCGCATCGCCGCCGGACTGGCGGGCGAAACCGTAGATCGTCGACAACCCCAGACCGGTCCCCTGACCCAGCGGTTTGGTGGTGAAGAACGGATCGAACACTTTGTCGATCACACTGTGCTCGATACCGGTGCCGTCATCGCGCACCGACAGCGCCACATACGCACCATCGGCCAGGTTCGGGTCGCCGTGGGAATATGCCGCATAGGTGTTGACCCAGATATTGCCGCCTCTGGGCAGCGCATCCCGGGCATTGATCACCAGATTCAGCACCGCGCTTTCCAGTTGCACCGGATCGACCAGGGCAATCGCCGGTTTGTTGGTCAGCTCAAGTTTGAGCGTGATGCGTTCACCGATGGTGCGCATCAGCAACTCTTCCAGCGAGCGCACTTGCTCATTGATGTCTACCGGTCGGGTATCCAATGGCTGTTGGCGAGCGAAGGCCAGCAGGCGATGAGTGAGTGACGCGGCGCTCATCGCTGAATTCAGTGCGGCTTCGGCGTAGAACTGCACCTTGTCCGGACGCGCATCGGCCACGCGTTTCTGGATCAGTTCCAGACTGGTGATGATCCCGGTCAGCAGATTGTTGAAGTCGTGGGCAATGCCTCCGGTGAGCTTGCCCAGCGCGTCCATTTTCTGCACTTGCAGCAGCTGCGATTCGGCACGCACGCGCTCGGCGACTTCCTTGGCCAGTTGTGTGGTGGTGTCGTCCAGCTGTGCCAGGTGCGAGCGTTCGCGGTGGCGATGCTCGGTGACGTCTTCGACGAATACCAGGCTGAGCTGCGGCGTGCGGTACGGCGAAATCTGCCACTCGGTTTCACGAATCTCGCCCTGTACGCGCATGTTCAACGTGCCTTTCCAGCGCTCGCCATCGACCAGTCGCAGACGCAACTCGTCGAGAATCGCGCCCTGGTCAGCGTCGAAGCATTCGCTGAGGGTGTGCGGGTTGCGGTTGTCCTGAATCATTTGCGTGAAGGCGTGGTTGCATTCATGCACTTTCAGGTTGGCATCGAGCACGGCAATCGGCGCCGAGACATTGACGAAAATCTCGCGGAACCGGGCCTCGCTCTCACGCAGCGCATTTTCGGAATCACGCACTCGCAGCAAAGTGCGCAGGGTCGCCAATAGCACGTCCGGGTCCACCGGGTGAATCAGGTAGGCATCGGCCCCGGCGTCCAGCCCGGTGATGATGTCGCCGGTCTGGATCGACGCGGCAGACACGTGGATCACCGGCAGCAGCGCGGTATGCGCATCAGCCCGCAGAATGCGCACGATATCGAAACCGCTCATGTCCGGCAGATTGACGTCGAGGATCAGGGCGTCGAGCGCTTCGCTGGCGATCAGTGTCAGGCCTTCGCTGCCGGTACCGGCCTCCAGCACCTCATAGCCATGGCGCTCCAGACGCCGGCGCAAGGCGTAGCGAGTGGCGACGTTGTCGTCGACGATCAGCAGACGGATGTCACGTTTCATCGACATTCTCCAGAGCGAGCGCCAGTGGAATGATCACGAAAAAGGTCGAGCCGACCCCTGGCTTGCTGTCCATTCCGACCTCGCCGCCGAGCAGGGCGGCGAAGCGCTTGCACAGCGACAGGCCGAGACCGGTGCCGCGCAGGCGTTTCTGCAATGGCGAGTCGACCTGAGAAAAGTCCTCGAACAATGCACCATGCAGCTCCGGCGCGATACCGATGCCGGTGTCGCTGACGGCAAAACGTACTCTGTCCGCACCTTCCAGGCGCGCCGAGACCCGGACTTCGCCACGGGTGGTGAATTTCAGCGAGTTGGAAATGAAATTGCGCAGGATCTGCGCGAGTTTCTTGTCGTCGGTGTACAGGCGCGGCAATCCGACCGGCTCTTCGAAAATCAGATCAACCGCCGATGCATCGACGATCGGCCGAAACATGCCGCGCAATGCGCTGAACAGATCGAACATGTCGAACCACGCCGGAGAAATACTGATTCGTCCGGCTTCGATCTTCGCCAGATCGAGCAAGTCGTCGACCATGTCGCTCAATTCACGGGCGGCGCTGCTGACGAACGCCACTTGTTTGTGCTGCTCGGGGCTGAGCGGGCCGTCGAGCTCGTCGGCGAGCAAACTGTTGACGCTCAGGATCGAACCCAGCGGCGTGCGGAACTCATGGCTCATGTACGACAGGAAACGGCTTTTCAGATCCGAAGCCTGGCGCAGTTGTTCGGCCTGGGTGTCGAGCTCGGCGTAAAGCGCAAGCACGCCCTGGTTGGTTTCGTCGAGTTCGTCGCGCAGGGCGGCGGTCTCGCTTTGCAACTGGGCGATCAGCGCAGCCTGCTCCGCCGCGTTCAGGGTGGGCGACTCAGCCATGGGCGGCCTCCAGGGCAACGACCAGCACCGTTACGTCGTCGCGTCCGCGACAGAAATCGCGGTGCAGGACGCTGGCTATCACGGCGGGATGGCGGTGCACCAGACCGGGGTAGTCTTGAAGATTCCAACGGGACTGCAGGCCGTCGCTGTACATGATCAATAGATGTCCGTTCACGTGAGCATAGTCAAAGGGCTGGGCTTTCCGGTATTGGCCGCCGACGATCCCCGGGTGAGAGGCCAGCCCGCGCGACTTGTCGGCGCTGATCAGGCTGGCGCCGATGTTGCCAACGCCGGTAAAGGTCAGGCCGTCGCGGGCGGCATTGAACTGCGCGAACGCGGCAGCACCCCCGCGGCTGCCGATCATGTCGCGGTGCATGTCCTCCATCAGCAGCACCGGGCTGGCGAACGGGCTCTGGGCGAACACCTGTTCGCCGGCCTTGGCCGCCCGCTCGGCGTCTTCACCGTGGCCGAGGCCGTCGATGATCAGCGCACTGACGTTGGTACCGTTGTACGCCAGGTGCCAAGTGTCGCCGCACGCCGGATCGTTGTGCAGTGAGTACTGGCTGACGCCGTAACGCAGGTCGGGCTGACGGTCTGCGCGTGGATACAAACGCGCCAGCAGCACCGCGCCACGGGTGTCGGCATAAACGTCAAATACGTCGGTCTGGCGCGCCACGGCGCCCAGCCCGATGCCCTGGGTGCCACCGGTGGAAAAGCCATCGGTCAGGCACGCGTCCAGGTCAAAGCCTTGAGCGCGATCGACCGCAAGCATTTCGATGCCGAAGCCGCCGGTTCGCGGTAGCAGCCGCAGATGAAACTCGCCACGGCTGGCATGCTTGAGCACATTACTGGCCAGTTCGGTGGCGACCAGCGCCACACGTCCGGCTTCGGTCGCATCGAAGCCATGTTGCTCGGCGAGCCGTTGCGCGGTGCGCCGGGCGTGGCCGATCTGGCTGCTGTCTTCGATCAGCAGCACCTGGGTCAGCGACCCAGCGATATTCATGTCCATCGGGTGATCGTTATTCGAGTGCCCTTGCCGGGCTCGGTGTCCAGTTCGAATTCATCGACCAGCCGTTTCGCGCCCGTAAGCCCCAGGCCCAGACCGCTGCCGGAGGTCCAGCCATCGGTCATCGCCAGTTTGATGTCGGGAATGCCCGGGCCTTCATCGCGAAAAGTCAGGCGCAGGCCGACACGTGCGTTTTCGTCGAGGATCTGCCAATCCATGTCGCCGCCACCGCCGTAGACCATGGTGTTGCGCGCCAGCTCTGAAACGGCCGTCACCAGTTTGGTCAGGTCGATCAGCCGCATGCCGCATTCGGTGGCCAGTTTGCGCGCCGTCTGCCGGGCGAGCACCACGTCCTGCTCGATGCTGATCGGTTGAGTACCGCTGCTGCGTACGGTCATTGTTGGCGTACTCGTTCCTGCAGCAGTTTCATTCCGCGCTCGACGTTCAGCGCGGTGCTGACGCCGGGCAGGGTCAGGCCGAGTTCGACCAGGGTAATTGCCACGGCGGGTTGCATGCCTACCAGCATGGTTTCGGCGTCCATGATTTTTGACAGGCCGGAGATGGTGCCGATCATCCGCCCGATGAACGAGTCGACCATGTCCAGCGCCGAGATATCGATCAACACTCCGCGCGCCGACGTCCTGCTGATGCGCTCGGACAGGTCGTCCTGCAGGGTCAGGGCCAGTTGGTCATGCATGTCGACCTGGATGGTGACGAGCAGAAAGTCGCCCATTTGAAGAATCGGAATACGCTCCATCGGCTCAGACCGCTTTGCCGAGGCTGATGCCCAGGCGGGTGAGCGCGAGTTTCAGGGCATCGGCCAGATTGGCCTTGGTGACCACACCTTGCAGGTCCAGACCCAGGTGCACGATGGTCTGGGCGATCTGCGGACGCACGCCGCTGATGATGCAATCGGCGCCCATCAGACGAATCGCGGTCACGGTTTTCAGCAGGTGTTGCGCGACCAGGGTGTCCACGGTGGGGACGCCGGTGATGTCGATGATGGCGATTTCCGAACCGGTGTCGACGATGCGTTGCAGCAGGGATTCCATCACCACCTGGGTGCGTTGCGAGTCGAGGGTGCCGATCATCGGCAGCGCCAGCACGCCATCCCACAGTTTGACCACTGGCGTGGAGAGCTCCAGCAATTCTTCCTGTTGACGTTTGATCACCGCTTCGCGGGACTTCTGGAAGGTACGGATGGTGTGCATGCCGAAGGCGTCGAACAGTTCGGAAATCTCCCAGAGTTGTTCGGCCAGCAGTGCCGGTTGTTCGCGATAGTGACTTTGCAGCAAGGCAAACAGCGGGCCTTTGAGCGCAAAAATGAAGCTGGCGGTCTGTTGCGAATCCTGACCGAGCAGGGCGCGGCTGTGGGAAAGCTTTTCGAGGAACTGGCGGGTGGCTTCCCAACCCGGCGCATTGATGTGGGTGCCGTTGTCATCCTGCAAGCCATTGATCACCAGTTGCAGGAATTCGCTGGTCTGTTGTTGCAGGTCATGGTCCTTGAGGTTGCGGGTGGCGCCGCTGGCTTCCAGGCCGTTGATCCATTCGCTCAGCAGTTGGGATTGTTTGTTTTTCATCGCATCGAATGTGCTGTTCTGCAGTGCTGCCATGTGCCTGTTGCTCCGTAGCGTATGGGGGCCGGTTCTGTAAAAAGTGACCGGTGCGAACTCAGTGACCTTTGCCGTTCAAAATAGTTGTTCGGTTGCGCAAGGATATTTTTGATCTGGCGCAAGAAAGGCCCCGGTAACTGTAGTCGGCGCCCCTGAAACCAGCGATGTTTTGAACGTTGGCCGTGTAGCGGCTTCGAACATTCAGGGCCGGCGGGTTTGAGTCGCGCCAGCATTAGAAAAACGAGGTGGCTATGAACGAGCAATCGCAACAGCAGCAACCGGGTGCCGAACCGATCAATCGCAACGACCCGGCCATCGATCCGCAAGTGCCGGGACAGAGCTCACCCATCCCGCCGAAGGGCGAGGGCGAACAAGTCCAGAGCGCTGACCCTGCGGTGGACCAGAAGAACAAACACACCGACAACGACAACGAGTTCAGCCCCGGTTTCGAACCTGAGCCCGATCGTCCGAAGCCCGGTGAGAAAACCGATGCCGACATCGATACTGACGGCGGTTGATCACGCTGAAATGACAAAAGGCCGCATTAATCAATGCGGCCTTTCGTTGTACAGCGCCCGGGTTACTTGCTTGGGTGCTTGGCCTGCAACTCTTTGGCGGCCGCCAGGTGTTTTTCCAGCGCCGGCAACATCTTCTGCGCGAAGGCTTTCAATTCCGTGGCGCCCTTGACCTTGTCGTCGGTCACCGTGTTCGCTTCTTTCTTGAACAATTCGATGGTTTCTTCGTGGGCTTTGACCTGGTTGTTGGCGTAGGCCGCATCGAAGGATTCGTCACGCATGTCGAGGATCTTCTCCTTGGCCTGCTTGACCAGGGTGGTGCTGTCCGGCACCTCGATGTCATTGGCCTTGGCGATGCTCGCCAGTTCATCGTTGGCCTTGCCGTGGTCGGTGATCATCATGTTGGCGAAGGCCTTGATGTCGGCCGACTGGCTTTTTTCCAGAGCCAAGCGGCTGGTCTCGATCTCTGCAATGCCACCGGCTGCGGCATTGTCGACGAAACTGTTGGAAGTGGCGGCAAAGGCACTGCCCATGCCGCTGCTCAACGCGACAGCGAGAACGAGGTGACGCAGGTTGAATCCGTCCATTGGTATTTCTCCACACAGGTTTTTGTTGACGTTATGTAATGGAGGCAATGGCGCAGGCAAAGGTTTGATCGCGTTTACGACAGGGCGACGAACGGCCACCGCTGGTCTGACAGGTGGTCGACAGAACCCCTCAACCGAGGCCATTCTGATACGGGCTGACGCATCGGTCGCGTTGGCTGCCGATCAACTGACGGAGGTGTTCCATGCCGGTTCCCCATGACCTGTTTCAGGACTTGAGCTGCACGAAGGAAGAGATCCAGCAAAAACGCACCCAGGATCCACGACTGGATTCACTGATCAACAAGTATTCCCAGGCTGACGCCGACGTGGTCAAGGCCGAAACGGCCACCTCGGACGCCCCCAGTGACGACGCACTGAAAAAACTCAAAGAGAAGCGTCTGAAGGTCAAGGACGAAATAGTCAGCCATTTGCAGGCGCCGTCCTGATCCCCGGATGATCCGCCGACCCACGGTTGCGGATTGACTGGAACGACAACCACCCTCGGCACCTCGAATGTACAGAGTCTTCATTTAGCGACTCTTTGCGAGGTGCCTCATGAACACACCCAGATTCCCCAGTGAAGAGCAGGGCGGTTTCGACCCGGTTCCCACGCATCCTGAGCCCAACAGCCCGGCGCACACCACCACGTTTCCCGAAGAGCCGGACGAAGATCTTCCTGAAGACGAAGATCCGGACACGTTCGACCGATCCGGCAATTGACAGACCCTAAGCGCTGGCAAGCCGGTTATCGCAGGGGATGTGTCTTTCAGTGGCGTCGGGACATTTGCCACTTGGCAGCACAAGCGTGCCGCTCGGGCGTTTCGCGGCTACAATGCGCGCCTTGACCGTGACCGCCTGACTAAAAAAACTATGTCCTTGCCCAAGCATCACCTGGAACTGCTCAGCCCCGCCCGTGACGTGGCCATCGCCCGTGAAGCCATCCTGCACGGCGCCGACGCCGTGTACATCGGTGGCCCGAGCTTCGGCGCGCGCCACAACGCCTGCAACGAAGTGAGTGAAATCGCCGGACTGGTGGAGTTTGCCCGCCGTTATCACGCGCGCATTTTCACCACCATCAACACCATTCTGCACGACAACGAACTGGAGCCGGCCCGCCAGCTGATCCACCAGTTGTACGACGCCGGCGTCGACGCGCTGATCGTTCAGGATCTGGGCGTGATGGAGCTGGACATTCCGCCGATCGAGCTGCATGCCAGTACCCAGACCGACATCCGCACCCTGGAGCGGGCGAAGTTCCTCGATCAGGCCGGTTTCTCGCAACTGGTGCTGGCCCGTGAGCTGAACCTGAAAGAAATCCGCGCCATCGCCGATGAAACCGAT
The DNA here is from genome assembly GCF_022368695.1 of Pseudomonas sp. Y5-11. Taxonomy (NCBI): domain Bacteria; kingdom Pseudomonadati; phylum Pseudomonadota; class Gammaproteobacteria; order Pseudomonadales; family Pseudomonadaceae; genus Pseudomonas; species Pseudomonas sp. Y5-11. The sequence continues at coordinate 4,299,328 of NZ_CP058974.1, read as the reverse complement.
GCTGCCATCGAGTTCTTCATCCACGGCGCCCTGTGCGTGGCGTTCTCCGGGCAGTGCAACATTTCCCACGCGCAGACCGGGCGCAGCGCCAACCGTGGCGACTGCTCCCAGGCCTGCCGTCTGCCGTACACCCTCAAAGACGAAAAGGGTGGCGTGATCGCCTACGAAAAACACCTGCTGTCGATGAAGGACAACAACCAGAGCGCCAACATCCGCGCGCTGGTCGAGGCCGGTGTGCGCTCGTTCAAGATCGAAGGTCGTTACAAGGACATGGGCTATGTGAAGAACATCACGGCCTATTACCGCCAGCGTCTCGACGATGTGCTCGAAGACCGTCCGGATCTGGCCCGCGCTTCCAGCGGCCGCACCGCGCATTTCTTCCTGCCGGACCCGGAAAAGACCTTCCACCGTGGCAGCACCGACTACTTCGTCACCGATCGCAAGATCGACATCGGCGCGTTCGACTCGCCGACCTTCACCGGCCTGCCGGTGGGCACCGTCGAGAAAGTCGGCAAGCGTGACATGCAGGTGGTGACGCAGGAGCCGCTGTCCAACGGCGATGGCCTCAACGTGCTGGTCAAGCGGGAAGTGGTGGGTTTCCGCGCCAACATCGCCGAGCCGAAAGGCGAGTTCGAAGAAGACGGCGAGAAGCGCTACCGCTACCGCGTCGAGCCGAACGAAATGCCCGAAGGCCTGTACAAGCTGCGCCCGAACCATCCGCTGAACCGCAACCTCGACCACAACTGGCAACAGGCACTGCTGAAGACCTCCGCCGAACGCCGCGTGGCCCTGAGCTGGGTGGCGCGTCTGCGTGAAGAGCAACTGGAACTGACCGCCACCAGTGAAGAGGGCATCAGTGCCAGCGTGACCTTGAACGGCCCATTCGGTGTGGCCAACAAGCCGGAGCAGGCGCTGGAGCAATTGCAGGATCTGCTCGGCCAGCTCGGCACTACGCAATATCACGCCATCGACGTGAAACTGGACGCACCGCAGGCGTTCTTCATCCCGAACTCGCAGCTCAAAGCCTTGCGCCGTGAAGTCATCGAAGCGCTGACCGCCGCCCGCGTTGCGGCGCACCCGCGTGGCAGCCGCAAGGCCGAAACCACGCCGCCGCCGGTGTACCCGGAGTCGCACCTGTCGTTCCTGGCCAACGTCTACAACCAGAAGGCCCGCGACTTCTATCACCGCCACGGCGTGAAGCTGATCGATGCGGCCTACGAGGCGCACGAAGAGGCCGGTGAAGTGCCGGTGATGATCACCAAGCACTGCCTGCGTTTCTCGTTCAACCTGTGCCCGAAACAGGCCAAGGGCGTGACCGGCGTGCGCACCAAAGTCGCGCCGATGCAGCTGATTCACGGCGACGAGGTGCTGACCCTGAAGTTCGACTGCAAGCCGTGCGAGATGCACATCATCGGCAAGATGAAAGGCCACATCCTCAACATGCCGCAGCCGGGCAGCGTGGTGGGCCACATCAGCCCCGAAGACCTGCTGAAAACCATCCCGCGCGCGCCACACTGAGTGACGGGCGAGCGTGGCACAACGCTGTCACGCCTGCTCGGGCTCGCGCTCCGCGAGGTCTTCGAGCAAGTCGGCTGATGGTACAAAAAACAAACCTCCGGTGACTGCCGTGCTGAAGTCCAGCAAACGGTCGTAGTTGCCGGCAGGTTTGCCGACAAACATGTTCTCCAGCATCTGCTCGATCGGTTCCGGCGAGCGCGCGTAACCGATGAAATAAGTGCCGAACTCGCCAGCCCCCGGGCGACCGAACGGCATGTTGTCGCGCAGGATCTTCTGCTCCTGGCCGTCCTTGGTGATGGTGGTCAGGGCGCTGTGGGAGTTGCTCGGCTTGACCTCCTCACCGAGTTCGATGTCAGCCAGTTTGGTGCGGCCGATCACCTTCTCCTGAGCCTCGACGCTCAACGCATTCCACGCCTGCATCTTGTGCAGGTACTTCTGCACCAGCACATAACTGCCGGATTCGAACGCCGGATCTTCGTTGCCGATCAGTGTGAAGTGATCGGCCTTGCGGCCCACCGGGTTCTCGGTGCCATCAACGAAACCGATGATGCTGCGCATGTCGAAGTAGCGGAAACCCTGCACCTCATCGACTACCGTGATAGCGCCGTTGATTGCGCTGCACAGCTGCGTGGCCAGTTCGAAACACAGGTCCATCTGCTCGGCACGGATGTGCAGCAGAATGTCCCCCGGCGTCGCCACCGCACGGCGGCCCTCGACGCCGAACTCACGAAACGGATGCAGCGAGGCCGGGCGCGGGCTGCCGAACAGGGAGTCCCAGGCGCTGGCGCTGAAACCGCAGACACACGACAGGTTGCCGTTGGGCACGCGTTTGCCGACCGAACGGGTGAGGGCGGCGATGTCGCCGCACCAGCCGCGCACCTGACTGGCGGCGTCGTTCCCGGGCAGCAACGTGGCGACGATGAAGATCGCGCTGCTGGTGATGGGGTTGCAGATCGCTTGCGGCTCGGGGGTATCCATTGCTGAGGTCATCGTCGGTTCCATATGCGCGGGGCCAAGGTCGGCGCTCAGTATGAAACCAAAAACGTTTCATCGGTATCTCAGAAACGCTCCAGTCGATAGGCCTCCTGTGCCGGCAAGCCAGCGTTTGCCGAAGGGGATACCAGCTGCGCGACCATTTGCGCCGTCACCGCCGCCTGCGTCAGCCCCAGATGCTGATGGCCGAAGGCGAGCAGCACCTTGCCGTCGCAAACCTGGTCGATGACCGGCAGCGAGTCCGGCAGCGACGGACGAAAGCCCATCCACGGCGTCGCGTCTTCAGCGTTCAAATCATGGCGGAACAAGCCCTTGCTCAAGCGATGCAATTGCCAGGCGCGCTGCATGAACGGCGGGCGCTGCAGGCCGGCGAACTCCACGGTACCGGCCAGGCGCAGACCGCCGGTCATTGGCGTCATGATGAACTTGCGCTCCAGTGACGTGACCGCAAACGGCAGGCGCCCGTGCTCGTGCGGCAACATCAGGTGATAGCCGCGCTCGGTGTCCAGCGGCACCTGCTTGCCGGTCAGCGCGGCGGTGAGCTTTGCCGAATGCGCACCACAGGCGATCAGCACCTGCCGCGCGCTGAAACGCCCCTGATCGGTAAGCAACGACACGCCATGCGCCTGCAACTGGCCGCCCTGAACGTCCTGCTGAATGAACTGCACGCCGGCCGTTTTCGCCGCACTCACCAGTTCACACACCACCTGATACGGGTCGAGAAAGTGCCCGGTACGCGGGTAGAACAACCCGCCCTGAATCTGCTCGCTGAGCTGCGGCGCGCGCTCCCTGACGACGTTGGCGGACCAGAAGTCCACCGGCACCTGCTGCTGACGCATGCGCGCCTGCAAGGCGTCGACGGCTTGACGCGATTCGGCACGCTCGAACACCAGCAGCGAGCCGTCCTCCTTGAGCAGGTCAGGTCGGGCGATGCTGTGCAGCAGGCGCTTCCAGGCGTCCAGACTGCTTTCGTTGAGCGCACGCAGGCCTGCGATGGTGCGCCGGAACGGCGCCGGACGCAGGTTCAGCAGCAGGCGGGTGAACCACGGCACGGCGCACGGCAGGTATTTCCAGTCCAGGCGCAGCGGGCCCATCGGGTCCATTAGCATCGCCGGCAGACGCTTGAGAATCGACGCGTCGGCAATCGGAAACACCTGCTCGGTGGCCAAGTGTCCGGCGTTGCCGAACGAGGCGCCATGACCGGGCGGCTGCTTGTCGATGACCACCACCCGTTTACCCTGACGCGCCAGTTGCAGAGCGCAGGCGACGCCGATGATGCCGGCACCGATCACGGCGATATCGGCGTGGTCCGCTGTGAGGTTGTCGGGCATGTTCAGGCTTCCCTCTGGCCGTCGAGCAAGCGCCGCAAGTGCAGCGGATTTGCCTGTTGCAACGGTAGCGGCAGCAAACCGTCAGGAAAGTCCTGATAGCACACCGGACGCAGGAAACGCAGAATCGCCGCGGTGCCGACCGAGGTGCTGCGCGCGTCCGACGTCGCCGGGAACGGCCCGCCATGCACCATCGCATCGCACACTTCGACCCCGGTCGGCCAGCCGTTGACCAGCAGGCGTCCGGCCTTGCGTTCCAGTGTCGGCAACAAGGCCCGGGCGCGATCCAGATCAGCGTCATCCAGTTGCAGCGTGGCGGTCAACTGGCCTTCGAGATGCTCGCAGACCTGACGGATTTCATCGTCGTTGGCGCAACGTACGATCAGCGACGCCGGGCCGAACATTTCACTTTGCAGGCGCACGTCAGCGAGGACGTTCTGCGCCTGAGTGAGGAACAACTGCGCTTGACACTGATTAGGGCCTTCAGCTGCAAGACCGCTCGCCAGGCGTTGTGCCTGCGGATGTTCGGCCAGCGCGCCGACGCCAGTTTCATACGCGCGGAAGATCCCTGGCGTGAGCATGGTCTGCGCGGGGCTGCGCTCGATCAGCTCGGCGGCAGCGGCGATGAAAGCGTCCAGCGCCGCGCCTTGGCGAGCGATGACCAACCCGGGATTGGTGCAGAACTGCCCGGCGCCCTGAGTCAGCGAGGCGACAAAGCCTTGCGCCAACGCCTCACCGCGAGCGGCTAGCGCTGCGGGAAACAACAACACTGGATTGATCGAACTCATTTCCGCGTACACCGGAATCGGTTCCGGCCGTGCCTGCGCCGCTCGGCTCAAGGCAAGGCCGCCACTGCGCGAGCCGGTGAAACCCACAGCCCTGATGCGCCAATCGCTGATCAGCGCAATCCCCACTTCATTGCCGGAACCGAACAGCAGGGAGAACACACCTTCGGGCAACGCGCACTTTTTCACGGCGCGAGCCAGCGCTTGGCCGACCAGTTCGCTTGTGCCGGGATGCGCGCTGTGCGCCTTGACGATCACCGGGCAACCGGCGGCCAGTGCAGACGCGGTGTCGCCGCCCGCCACGGAGAACGCCAGCGGAAAGTTGCTGGCGCCGAACACCGCCACTGGCCCCAGCGCGATCTGCCGCTGGCGCAGATCCGCGCGTGGCAGTGGCTGACGTTGTGGTTGTGACTGATCGACGCGAACGTCCAGCCATTCGCCAGCGCGGACGGTGCGGGCAAACGTGCGCAATTGTCCGCAGGTGCGTCCGCGTTCGCCTTGAATCCGTGCGCGCGGCAGGCCGGTTTCGGCCACGGCGCGGTCAATCAGCGCATCACCGAGGGCTTCGATTTCATTGGCGATGGTTTCGAGAAATTCGGCGCGAGCACTGAGGGACGTCTCGCGATATGGATCAAACGCTTGCCACGCGAGTTCGCAGGCCTGGTCGACATGCTCGCTGCTGCCCCCGGCGTACGCGGGTTCCAGCACCGTATCGGTGGCGGGATTGATCGCACGGATCGCTTCACGGCTGCCGGCAATGCCTTGGCCGCCGATCAACATGTGGCCTGTCAGAGTCATGGCGCTTCCTTGATAAAAGAGGTGAGGCCCCGATATCGCACCGGGGCAGGGACTGCGATCAGGCGAGGTTCTGCTCGGCGGACCAGTTTTTGTACCACTGACGGAACAGCGCGTACTGGGTCTCGGCGTAACGACGCTGGGCATCGCTCAAGGCGTCGGTTTCGTTGAAGTGCAGGGCGTATTCGCGGTCGCCGTTGAGCACCATCAGGTGCTTGTAATACAGCACCAGATCGCAGCCTTCATCGAACGACGACAGCACTGCCAGCGCTGCTTCCAGTTCGCGCGCCAGACGTCGGGCCTTGGCGTCGCCCTTGGCCGCTTGTTTGCTCAGCGCCACCAGTTGCAGGACTTCGCGCGGTAAAGCGTTGCCGATGCCGGTGATCGCGCCGGTGGCGTTGCAGTTGACGAAACCGTGCACCACTTGCGTATCGACGCCGACCATCAGGGTCACGGCATCGTCCTGCGAGGTGATGTTCTCGGCGGCGTAGCGCAAGTCGGCGCCGCCGCCGAATTCCTTGAAACCGATCAGGTTCGGATACTCGCGGCGCAGTTCGAAGAACAGCTCGGCGCGGGTGGCGAAGCCGTAGTAAGGGCTGTTGTAGATCACCGCCGGCAGGTTCGGTGCGGCCTTGAGGATCGCGGCGAAGTGGGCTTTTTGCGCAGTCGCCGAAGCACCACGGGACAGCACGCGTGGAATCACCATCAGGCCATGGGCGCCGACTTTTGCAGCGTGCGCGGCGTGGGACACCGCTTCACGGCTGTTGACCGCGCCAGTGCCGACGATGGTTGGTACCCCGGCGGCCACCAGCCGCGCCACGCCTTCCTGACGTTCGGCCTCGGTCAGCAACGGCCAGTCGCCCATCGAGCCGCAGTAAACCACCGCGCTCATGCCGATATCGATCAGTTCGCGACCTTTGGCGACCAAGGCGTCGAAGTCCGGTTTGCGTGCGGCGGTGCACGGGGTCATCAGCGCGGGAATGCAGCCAGTGAAGATGTTATCGCTCATTGTTGTAGCTCCTCGGGACATTCATTCAGATCGGTAAAAAAGCGGGGCAGGTCAGATGCCCCACGCGAAAGGGTCCTGCTCGTCGATCAGCAGGGTGGCGTCGGCGGTCATGTAGGCGCGCCCGGTGATGAACGGGCGCACGCGTTCGCCGTGCCATTCGAAGCGACCTTCGAACTGGCTGCCGGTGATGCTCGCTTGCGTCCAGACCTGGCCTTCGGCGAGTTTGCCGTCAGCGGCCAGGCAGGCCAGTTTGGCGCTGGTGCCGGTGCCGCAGGGCGAGCGGTCGTAGGCTTTTCCGGGGCACATGACGAAGTTGCGGCTGTCGGCGTGGGCGTCGTCGGCAAACAGTTCGACGTGGTCGATCAGCGCGCCGTCCTCGCCATGAATGCCCTGGGCTTCCAGGGCCTTGAGCATCGCCCAGGTGTAATCAGTGAGGGCCTCGACGTTGCTCATCCGCAGGTCCTGGTCGTGTTCGGAAACCAGGAAAAACCAGTTGCCGCCCCAGGCGATATCGCCGAACACGCGACCGTAACCGGGCACGTCCACCGGCACCTGTTTGCGGTAGCGGTACGCCGGGACGTTGCCCAGGGTCACCGCGCCGTCCTCGTGCAGGGTCGCGCTGACCGGCCCGACCGGAGTGTCGATCGTGTGCACGCCCGGTTCGATGCGGCCCAGATAATGCAGCGAGTTGACCAGGCCGATGGTGCCGTGGCCGCACATGCCGAGGTAACCGGCGTTGTTGAAGAAAATCACCCCGCAGGTGGCGTCCGGCGAGACCGGCGCGCAGTACAGCGCGCCGACCAGCACGTCGTTGCCGCGCGGTTCCAGCAGGCAGGCGCGGCGCCATTGGTCGTGGCCTTCGCGCAAGGCATCGCGCTGCTCGGCGATGCTGTTGCCGGGCAAGTCGGGGAAGCCCTTCATCACCAGGCGTGTGGGTTCGCCGCCGGTGTGGGAGTCGATGATGTGCAGTCGTTTCATGGTTCGTCCCTTGAGTGAAGGTCAGGCGTGAGCAGGGCGCTGGCCCGTTGCCGAATGGGTGGAGGATTCAGCGGCTTCACTTTCGTCGTCTTCGGTTTCCAGACGAATCAGGTGTGCCGGTACGCCGGTGGCCGCGCCCCAGTAGTAGATGCCCAGTGCACAGGCCGCGACGATCACCGTGTCGAACGGATGACTGAGCACGCCGATACCGCCAAAACTGCCAAGTTTGGAGAGGAGGATGGTCAGCGCGTAGAAGCCGATCAGCCACGCCGAAGAGCGCACTTGCTGGCCCAGATTCAGGTGCGCGGTCGGCACCATGCGCCCGCACAGCAGGTAGATCACGAACATCAGGATTTGCAGGCCGAGCAACCACGACACGGTGCCCCAACCCGACCAGTAGACGATCAGCGCGGCGATGATGAACGACAGTGGCCCGAGCACATTCATGCCCTTGACCCGGAACGGACGCGGCATGCCCGGCGCGCTGCGGCGCAGGGCGGCGACCGACACCGGGGCCACGGCGTAGCTCAATACCAGCGCGGCGGAGACCACGTTGATCAGCGCTTCCCACGACGGGAACGGCAGGGTCCAGAACACCGACAGGCCAAAGGTCAGCCACAGCGCGGGGCGCGGGATGCCGGATTTTTCATCGATGCGGGTGAAGATCTTGAAGAAGGTCCCGGTCTGCGCCCAGCCGTAGATCACTCGCGGCGTGGCATTCATGTAGATGTTGCCGCAACCGCTGGGCGAGATCACCGCATCGGCCACCACCAGATACGCCAGCCAGCCGACGCCCAGTGCCAGGGCGATGTCGCGATACGGCAGGGCCAGTTCCTTGGCGACACCGGCCCAGCCATTGGCGAGCATTTCGGTCGGGATACCGCCGAGGAACGCGGTCTGCAGCAGCACGTAGATCGCGGTGGAGAGCAGCACCGACAGGATCAGCGCAATCGGAATCGTGCGTTGCGGGTTCTTCACTTCACTGGCCACCGAAATGATCGGCGTCAGGCCCAGATACGCGAAGATCACCCCGCCGGCCGACACGGCCATTTCGATCCCGGACAGGCCGAACGGCGCAAAGCCGTGCACTTCGAAATTCGCCGGTTTGAAGAAGCTGAACAACACGCCGATCACCAGCAGCGGCACGATGAACTTGAACACGCTGACCAGATTGTTGGCCATGGCGAAGGTCTTCACGCTGCGGTAATTGAGCAGGAAAAACAGACACAACAACCCGAACTGCACGAACCAGCCGAGCACGGTCGGGTCGCTGGAGCCGACCTTGGTCAACTCGGGAAACCACGCTGCCGCATATTGCCGCGAGGCGACCACTTCGATCGCCACCAGACTGGAAAACGCAATCAGCGTAATGAAGCCCATCAGATAACCGAGCAGCGGGCCGTGGGAGTAAACCGGGTAACGCACCACGCCGCCGGCACGGGGCAGCGCGGCGCCCAATTCGCAGTAGACGATGCCCAGCAGCAACACGGCGAAACCACCGAGCAGCCAGGAAAAAATCCCCGCCGGGCCGGCGATGGCCGACACATGACTGGCGGCGAACAACCAGCCTGAACCGAAGATCGCCCCCAGTCCGATGAACGTGAGGTCTATCAGTGAAAGTTGTTTCTTGAACTTGCCTTGGCCTGTCATAGCGTCGCCTTCTTGTTGGTTGTTGGAGGGGCGTGCAGTGGCGCTACAGTGAACTTGTCAGGCGCTGCGCGATTGATGTTTTTTGCCGGTGTCGATGACGAAATCAGCACAATGGCCCATGGCAAGGCCCCGGCTCGACAGGCCGCCAGCCATCGGGCAATCTGCGCGCAAGCCAATGCGCACAGTGGGGAGTGACAGTCATGACGCAGAACGCGTTTGCGATCCTGAGCCAGCAGAACGAAGCGAGCCGAGCGCAATGCCTCGACGATCTGCTCGCCAGCATGGCGCTGCTGTTGCCCATGCTGGACGTGATTCCCAACGCGGCGATCTTCATCAAGGATCCGCAGGCACGCTACGTCATGGCCAACCAGACGCTAGTACAGCGCTGCGGTTTGAAAGACCTGCGACCGTTACTCGGCAAGACCAGCGCCGAAGTGTTTCCGGCGCAACTTGGCCCGGGCTACACCGAGCAGGATCGGCGCGTGCTGGAAGAGGGATTGGTGCTGGAGGATCAGCTGGAGCTGCATTTGTACGGCAGCCGCGAACCCGGCTGGTGCCTGACCCACAAGCGTCCGCTGTACGATCGTGATAACCGGATCATTGGCCTGGCGGGCATTTCCGTCGACCTGCAAACCGCCAGCGAAACCCATCCGGCGTATCAGCGACTGGCGGCGGTGGACGAGTACATTCGGGCGAACTTCAATCAGCGCGTCAGCCTGAGCGAACTGACACGCATCGCCGGAATTTCAGTGGCGCAACTGGAGCGCTACTGCAAACGGGTGTTCCACCTGACGCCGCGGCAGATGATCCAGAAAGTGCGTCTTGAGCACGCGCATCGGCTGTTGCATGGCGAGTTGCCGATCACCGAGGTGGCGCTGCAGTGCGGCTATACCGACCACAGCGCTTTCACCCGGCAGTTCAAGGCGTCGACCGGATTCACCCCGCGCCAGTATCGGTTGGCGACGGCGCAGTGAGGCTTGCCTGTCAGGCCTTGACCCAGCGCTGCCGGCTCCAGGCACTCAGCGAGTCCACGCCCAGCACCAGAATCAGCATCGCCAGAATCACCGTACTGGCCTGCGCTTCTTGAAACAGGCTGAGGCTGACATACAGCATCTGCCCCAAACCACCGGCCCCGACGAAGCCCAGCACGCTGGCCATGCGGATGTTGTTTTCCCAGCGATACAGGCAATAGGCGAGCAATTGCGGGGCGAGGTTGGGCAGGGTGCCGTAGCAGAAGGCGAGCACGGGATTGCCGCCTTGCAAACGGATCGCTTCGGCCGGTTCCGGCGGGGTATTTTCCAGCGCTTCGGCGAACAGTCGACCGAGCACGCCAGTGGTGTGCAAGGCCAGCGCCAGAGTGCCGGCATTCGGCCCGAGGCCGGCGGCGAGCACCATCAGCGCCGCCCACACCAGTTCCGGAATCGCCCGCAAACCATTGAGCAACAGGCGCGAAGCGCTTTGCAGCGGCCAGCCGAAACGCCCGGCCGCGGGCAGCGCGAGGAGAATGCCGAACACGGCCGCGAGCAGGGTGCCGAGGGCCGACATGGCGAGGGTTTCCAGCGCGCCCTTGAGGATCGCCTGCAAGTGCGTGACGCTCAGGTCCGGGCTGAGAAAGCGCTGCGCGTAGGCCCCCATCTGCTTGAAGCTGGTGGCGCTGCCCAGTTCACCGAGGTCGAGTTCGAGGTAGCCGAACGAGGCGATCACCGCGACGCCAATGCCGACGATCAGCAACAGATTGAACAGGCGATTCATGTCAGCCTCCAGCGCAACAGGCGGCTGAGTTGGTCGGCACCGAGTACCAGAATCAGGAACGTCAGCAACATGCTCGCCACTTCACCGCTGGCGAACATGCGCAGCGACAGGTCGATCTGCTGGCCGAGGCCACCAGCGCCGACAAACCCCATCACCACCGAGGCACGAATCGCGCACTCCCAGCGATACACCGTGTACGACAGCAACTCGGCCGCGACATTGGGCAGGATTCCGTAGGCAAAACCGGCGAGCCGTCCGCTGCCGGCTTGCATCAAGGCATGCGCCGGACGTTGGTCAGTGGACTCGAAGATTTCCGCGTAGACCTTGCCGAGCATGCCGCTGTAGGTGATCGCGATCGCCAGTACACCCGCCGCCGGGCCGAGGCCCACGGCACGCACGAACAGCAGCGCCCAAACGATTTCCGGCACGCTACGCAAAAAGATCAGCAGCCCGCGCACCGGCCAGCGCAGCAAGCGCCCGAGCCGACTGGGAATACCGCTGCGGGACGCCGCCGACAACGACAGCGCGCGGCTGGCTATCAGGCTGGCCGGCACCGCCAGCAGCAACGCCAACGCCATGCCGGCGGTGGCGATGGCCAGGGTTTGCAGGGTCGCCTTGAGCAGTAACTGGAGAAAATCGTGGTCATGCGCCGGAGGCCAGAACCCGGAAATGAAGCGGCCCATTTCGGTCTGGCTGTCGCTGTGCAGCAGCACGCCAAGGTCCAGTTCGCTGAGCTGGATGCCCGGCCACAGCAGGGCAATCGCCAGCAGGGTCAGCAGCAGTCGCGGCGCAGCGGCCGGGTCGCGGGAATCAGCCGTCAGCATCGCGGGATCTGCACAATCAGCGGCGCACTGGGCGTCGTCGGGCTTTGCAATTGCTCATTGGCGTACAGCGTGTCGAGCATTTCGCGGCTGACCTGCTCGGCCGGGCTGTCAAACAGGATCTGGCCGTCGCGCAAGCCGATGATGCGCGGAAAGTGTGCCAGCGCCAGTTCCACCGCATGCAGGCTCGCCACCAGCGTGACGTTATGCGCCCGCGCGTGCTGCGAGAGGATCGACAGGGTGTGCCCGGCGAGCACCGGGTCCATCGCCGACACCGGTTCGTCCGCCAGCAGAATCTCCGGTGCCTGATACAGCACCCGGGCAATGCCCACGCGCTGCAATTGGCCGCCGGACAATTGCTGGCAGTAAGCGAAGAGTTTGTCGCTCAGATCCAGGCGGGCGAGGGCGGCACGGGCACCGGGAATATCCGTCGGATGCAGCAGATTGAGCAGGCTCTTGCCCAGACTCCACTGCCCGAGTTTGCCGGCCAGCACCGCCGTCACCACGCGCTGGCGCGGCGGCAGCGGGGGTGCTTGGTGCACCAGGCCGATGCGCGCACGCAGGCGTTGCCGTTGACGGGCGGGGAGGTGCCAGGGGCGTTCACCGAGCACCTCGATTTCACCGCTGCTGGGGCGTAACGCGGTGGCGAGCAGGTTCAACAGGCTGGATTTACCGGCCCCGGACGGACCGATGATCGCCACCTGTTCACCCGCCGCAATCTGCAGATCGACGCCACGTAGTGCGTCGACCCCATTGGCGTGGTGCAGGCGGCCTTGTTTGAGGCTCAGGGTCATTTCAACAGATCGGCGGCGCGAGCAGCTTCCTCGATGCCCTTGTAGTTCTCGGGCTTGGTGTCGATGAAACGGCTGGCCGCCTGCAGATCAAGAATCTTCTTCTGCTCCGGGTTGGCCGGGTCGAGGTCGAGGAAGGCTTTCTTGATCTTCGCCGCCAGTGCCGGGTCGAGGGTGCCGCGCACGGTCCAGTTGTAATCGAAGTAGGCCGGGGTCGTGGCGAACACGTGCATCTTGCTGGTATCGACCTTGCCGGCGTCCACCAGTTTCTGCCAGACGCTGGCGTTCAGCACACCGGCATCGACCTTGCCGGCCTGGACCCAGGCGACGGTGGCGTCGTGCGCACCGGAGTAGGCGACGCGGCTGAAATAGGCTTCAGGCTTGATGTTGTCGTTCTTCAGCATGAAGTAACGCGGCATCAGGCTGCCGGAGGTCGACGACACGGAGCCGAAGGCAAAGGTCTTGCCCTTGAGGTCGGCCAGGCTCTTCACGTTCGGGTCGGCAGTGATGAACTTGCTGGTGAACTGCGCATCCTGCTCGCGCTGCACCAGCGGAATCACCGGGGTGGTGGCGTCGGTCTTCAGGCGTGCCTGAACGAAAGTGAAACCGCCCAGCCAGGCCATGTCGAGGCGATCGGTCGCCAGCGCTTCAACCACTGCCGGGTAGTCGGCCACCGGAACGAACTGCACTTTCATGCCCAGTTGCTGCTCCAGATAGGCCCCCAGCGGTTCGAATTTGCGCAGCAATTCGGTCGGGGCTTCATCGGGAATTGCACTGACCCGCAACACATCGGCGGCATGCGCCACCAAAGCAGAAAAAGACAGGGCCAGACCAGCAGTCAGTGCCAGGGTTCGTTTGAGCATGGAAATCTCCGTTTCATGAGCGTCGCATTCTAAGCGCCACCGGGCGCGGTGTCGCGCCCGGGCGCTCAATCAGGTTAGACGAAACGGCGAGGTTATACGCAGCCGCACTGTCAAAGGCCAGCAGCGGTGTCCGGGGATGTTTTACCCGAGGTTACGCTGCAGGATTTTCCGGCAGTCTGGCAATCACCTTGATCTCGAATTGAAACCCGGCCAGCCAGGTCACGCCGACCGCGGTAATCGTCGGATACGGCGCGCTGCCCCAGAATTCCGGGACCACGGCCCAGATGGTTTCGAAGGTCGCTTGCGGATCGATCATGAACACCGTGACGTCCACCGCATCGGCGAAGCTGCAACCGGCGGCCTCGAGGATCGCATTGAGGTTGTTGAAGGCCAGGCGTACCTGGTCCTGCAGATCCGGCTCCGGCGAACCGTCTTCACGACTGCCGACTTGCCCGGAGACGAACAGAAAACCGTTGGAACGAATGGCCGGTGAATAACGATGACGCTCGTAAAGCGCATGGCGGGCAGGCGGGAAAACAACGTCGCGTTGGGTCATGGGTGTCTCCATCATTATTTGGTGATTGTTGATGGAGTGACTTTAGGGGCTTGCGCAGGGGTGATAAACGCGCAACCTTGGCGTTCACTGTTTGCATTTTCCAAACAATCAGAGGGCGCGAAGTGGACCGTTTCGATGCAATGCAGGCGTTCGCCCGGGTGGTCGAGGCGGGCAGTTTCACCAAGGCCGCCGAGACCTTGCACATGAGCAAGACCACGGTGACGCAACTGGTGCAGCAGTTGGAGGCACGCCTGCGGGTCAAGTTGCTCAACCGCACCACGCGCAAGGTCAACGTCACGGCCGACGGTGCGATCTATTACGAGCGAGTGATCAAACTGTTGGCCGACATGGACGACGCCGAAACCAGTCTGTCCGGCGCCTCGGCATTGCCCAGAGGGCGCTTGCGCGTCGATGTGCCAAGCCCGTTGGCGAGGCTGATTCTGATGCCGGCGTTGCCTGAGTTTCACGCGCGTTATCCGGATATCCAGATCGACATGGGGGTCAGTGACCGCATCGTTGACATCATCGATGAGAACGTCGATTGCGTGGTGCGCGGCGGTGAATTGCTCGATCAGTCACTGATGGCCCGGCGGGTGGCCGACCTGCAGCTCGGGGTCTTCGCCGCGCCGAGTTACCTGGCCCGCGCCGGCACGCCGCAGCATCCCCGCGAGCTGGAAGACTCCCCTCATCGGGTGGTCGGCTTTCTCTGGGCGCGCACCGGCAAACCCGTGCCTTACGCCTTGCGCAATGGCAGCGAACACCTGCAGATCAAGGGCCGCCACGTACTCGCCGTCGATGACGGCAACGCTTACCTTGCGGCAGGTCTGGCCGGCATGGGCGTGCTGTGGTTACCCCGGTACATGTCGCACGCGCATCAGGCTCGGGGTGAGTTGGTGCCGCTGTTCGAGGACTGGCAACTCGAGCCGATGCCGCTCTACGTGGCGTACCCGCCGAACCGGCATGTCAGCCTGAAACTGCGGGTGTTCATTGACTGGATCGTCGAGCTGATGGCGCAACATGCGCCGGTCATTGCTCACCGAGGTGTGTGATCAGCCGCAAGCGTGATTGACTCTTTGGCCCATCAAGCCAACTATCGGCGCATAACAACATGACCGATGGGCCAGACCTTGATCGAACGACGTCAATTCAGCGGAGGCATGAAGGGCAAAAACCTCCGCTATCTGAATGAGCAAGCCGCCGAGACCCGCATCACCCGCACCGGTTTTCTGTTGCTGGAGCATTTTTCGCTGCCGGCCTTCACCCAGACCCTGGACACGATTATCACCGCCAATCTGTTGCGCGCCGGACTGTTCAGCTCGCGTACGTTCGGGCTGGGCGAGGGAGAGGTGATCAGCGACCTGGGGTTGGTGATTCGCCCGGATGCGCGGATTGACGCCGCCAGCCTTGCGGATCTGGACTTGCTGGTGGTGTGTGGCGGTTACCGCACTGAGCTGAAGGCCAGCGAAGAGTTGATCAGCCTGCTGCGCACGGCAGCGGAACGCGGTGTCAGTCTGGCTGGATTGTGGAACGGTGCGTGGTTTCTCGGGCGGGCCGGCCTGCTCGATGGTTACCGTTGCGCGATTCATCCGGAACACCGTCCGGCGCTCACGGAAATTGCCAAGGCCACCCAGGTCAGCAGCGAACCTTATGTGATCGATCGCGACCGGCTCACGGCGTCGAGCCCGTCCGGCGCATTCCACATGGCGCTGGACTGGATCAAGGGCCTGCACGGCAAGGCGCTGGTCGAGGGTATCGAGGACATTCTGGCGTTCGAGGAGTCGCGCTATCGGCGGATCAAACCGGATGAAAACCTCTGCGTCAGCGCACCGTTGCGCGAGGTGGTCAAACTGATGGACGCCAACCTCGAAGAGCCGCTGGAGCTGGAGCAACTGGCGGTGTACGCCGGGCGCTCGCGGCGCCAGTTGGAGCGTTTGTTCAAGGAGCAGTTGGGCACCACGCCGCAACGCTATTACCTGGAATTGCGCATCACTGAAGCCCGGCGCCTGTTGCAGCACACCGAGCTGTCGCAGATGGAAGTGCTGGTGGCCTGTGGTTTCGTTTCGCCGAGCCATTTCAGCAAATGCTACAGCGCGTTTTTCGGGTATCGACCGTCCAGGGAAAAACGCCTGGTCAAGTAGACCGAGGCGTTTTCTGCCTTCGGTCTCAGAGGTGATCGGCGTCGATCACTGCTTGGGCGAACGCCTGCGGATCTTCCTGCGGCAGGTTGTGGCCGATGCCGCCGTTGATCAGGCGGTACTGGTACTTGCCGGTGAAACGCTTGGCGTAATCCTCGGGCGCCGGGTGCGGCGCGCCGTTGGCATCGCCCTCAAGGGTGATGGTCGGCACGCTGATCGACGGGGCGCTGGCGAGTTTCTGTTCCAGCGCTGCGTATTGCGGTTCGCCCTGCACCAGGCCCAGACGCCAGCGGTAGTTGAACACGGTGATCGCGACGTGATCGGGGTTCTCCAGCGCTTTGGCGCTACGGTCGAACGTGGCGTCATCGAACGCCCACTTCGGTGAGGCGAGCTGCCAGATCAGCTTGGCGAAGTCGTGGGTGTTTTTGCGGTAACCGTCACGGCCACGTTCAGTGGCGAAGTAGAACTGATACCACCATTGCAATTCGGCCTTGGGCGGCAATGGATTCTGCCCGGCAGCCTGATTGCCGATCAGGTAGCCGCTGACCGAGACCAATGCCTTGACCCGCTCCGGCCACAACGCCGAAACGATGTCCGCCGAACGCGCGCCCCAGTCGTAGCCACCGAGTACCGCTTGCTGGATATTCAGCGCATCCATGAAGTCGATCACGTCGCTGGCCAGTGCCGCCGGTTGACCGTTGCGCAGTGTCTGATCCGAGAGGAAATGCGTGTCGCCATAACCCCGCGCATACGGCATCAACACCCGATAACCCTTGGCGGCCAGTAACGGCGCGACTTCGTCGTAACTGTGAATGTCGTACGGCCAACCGTGCAGCAGAATCACCACCGGCCCCTGCGCCGGACCGGTTTCGGCGTAGGCCACATCCAGCAGGCCGGCCTGCACATGCTTGAGCGGGCCGAACGGCGAGGGGGCGGCATAGCTGACGTTGTGGTCGCCGGTTGTCGGCTGCGCGGCGGCGGCCGTTGGCATTTGCGTCGCCGCCAGCGCGCCGAACAGCGCCACGGCGAGGATGTTCATACGGTTGAGTGCTGCGTTTTTCATGTTGAAGTCTCCTTGGCAAACCTGTCGGGGGCAGGTGCGGGCTGAGCCCGGCAAACCTTGCAGGCATTGGAACGCCGGGACGTATCTGGCCCATGTCGAAAAAACGCGGTGATTCAAGTTCATGTATCGCCGGGGCGTCTGTACACACTGTGATACACAGCCGGTGTGTTTTGTACGGCCGTGTATTCAGCGGTGCGCACGATACACGGCGAGACCAAACCCGGGTTTTTCGACACATCAGCGCTACACCCGGCGCTCACAGTGCAGGCCTTCACACCACCACTGTCGAGAGGGCAATTGCATGCAACGCACACTGATTCTGGCCACTGTGGCCGCACTGGTTTCATTCACCGGTCTGGCGCAGGCGGCGGAGGCTCAGGCCATGAGCTGGCAACAGGGCCTGAGCCGTACCGAGCTGATGCGTCAGGACCTGGGGGACGCGGATCGCGAAGTGATCCAGGCGCGTATCGACTTCGACCCGGGTGTCACCGCGCCGCGGCATGCGCATCCGGGTGTCGAGGTGGCGCATGTGCTCAGTGGCACGCTGGAGTATCAACTGGAGGGGCGCCCGGCGGTCACGCTAAAGGCCGGCGACTCACTGTTCATCCCGGCGGGCGTGGCCCATGTGGCGAGGAACGTCGGCCAGGACCACGGCGTGGAACTGGCAACCTATGTGGTGAAAAAGGGCCAGCCGCTGCTGGAACTGAAGCCGTGATCGGGCTTATCTGGCGCGCAGCAACTTGCGGTAATCCACCGGCGAAATCCCGCGCGCCTGACGGAAGGAATGGCTGAAAGAACTGGCCTGCGAGTAACCCAGCATCAGGGCGATGTTCATGATGCTGGTCTCGGTGCGGCGCAGGTAATGGTCGGCCAGTTCCATGCGCATGGTTTCCAGCACCTGATTGAAATTTTCCCCTTCCGCCGCCAGTTTGCGTTGCAAGGTGCGCGGCGAAATCGCCAGCTGTCGGGCCAGGCTTTTCAGGCTGAAATCGCCGGTTGGCAACTGTTCGGTGAGCAAGGCGCGCAAACGGTCGGTCACGGAAAATGCCGGGTACGACAGACACAACTGCCAGTCGGCCTCCAGCAGCATGCTGCGATGCATGCGCGGGTCGGC
Source organism: Pseudomonas sp. Y5-11 (assembly GCF_022368695.1). Classification (NCBI taxonomy): domain Bacteria; kingdom Pseudomonadati; phylum Pseudomonadota; class Gammaproteobacteria; order Pseudomonadales; family Pseudomonadaceae; genus Pseudomonas; species Pseudomonas sp. Y5-11. Next base: position 4,281,177 of record NZ_CP058974.1, on the reverse strand, counting down.
GCCCTGAATGCGTGACGAGAGGGTCGATTCGGCGAACACCAGCGCGTTGCTCCCGGCTTCGAACTGCACCGGACAACCAAAAAACGCTTCGTAGAGTGCCGGCTCGCCGAGCGCCGGATGCCTCATTCTGACCTCCAGCATCGGCGAGTTGCTGGCGATCAACCAGCGGCCGAACGCTGCCCAGCCGGCCATTAATGTTTCTTGATGCAGGGCGCAGTAAGGCTCGAGTTCATTGATGCGCTGATCTTCGAGGGTCACGCGGCCGTCGCCGATGACGATCCGGGTCTGGCTGGACGGGCTGTCATAAACGATCTTGCCGAACCGCAGAATCATGTTCAGCGACTCGCCGAGCGTCGCACTGGTCATCAGCACATAACCCAGTACGCCGTAGGTGCCGGGGCGCACGGCGGCGCCGACCAGCAGACCGAAATGCGGCAGGTCGCTGCTGCGCGCCGCCAGTTCCAGCAAGGTCCGCAGTTGGTGCATGGGAATGCGCACAATCGAATCGGACAACTGCTCGCGTGAGAGTCCGGTCTGCTGCAACAGCCAGTCGCTATCGCAACCGTGTTGCTCGGCGACATCAAGGACGTGGTTCACGAAAGCAGCGCTGGAAGTGGCGGGTCGCATGGGGGGAGGGGAAGTCCGGTCATCCGGTGATCTTGCTTTTCCGAAAGGTGAAGAAAGCGACGTCGCCAAGGCGCGCGGCGTCAGTAGACCCTACATGCGCCCGATCACCGGAATGCCGGTGCCGGTGACCGCAGACGCCTGTTCCGAAATCAGAAACAGAATGACCGCCGCCAGTTGCGCGGGCGTCACCCAGCGCTGGTGCTCGGCGTCGGGCATGGCCTCACGGTTTTGCGGGGTGTCGAGCACGCTCGGTAGCACGGCATTGACCGTGATGCTCATGTCCTTGAGCTCTTCGGCGAGGCTTTCGGTCAGGCGCAGTACGCTGGATTTCGACGCAGCGTAAGCGCCCATCCCCAGTCCGGCCCTGGCTGCCATGCTCGCGCCGATATTGACGATGCGCCCCGCTGAGGATTGCAGCAGCAACGGCAGCAGGGCTTTGCTGGCATTCAAGGCGGTTCGAAGGTTCAGCGAGTAGAGCCGATCCCAAGCTTCTATCGCACCACCGAGCAATGGCTCCCACGCGTAACCGCCGGCGCCGTTTACCAATGCATCGAGGCGCCCGAAGTAGCGATTGATCTGGTGGGCGACGTTCTGGCAATCGGCAAAGGAAGTCAGGTCGACGCCGGACAGGACCAGTCGGTTATGGGAACTGGGCAGCGTGATCGTCGCCTGATCGATCAGCACCAGATCCGCGCCCCGGGCGGCGGCCATGTCCGCCAGGGTCTCGCCGAGATTCCCCAGGGCGCCGGTAATCGCCACAACGCGCCGTGAGAGTGACTGAGTCATCAAGAGTCCTTTCCTTTTTAAGGGCGCATACTCTAATGATATCGGTCGCCCGTGGCATGCTTTTGGATGTCAACTTGTTGTGCAAAAGTGCCAATTTTTTTTGCTTGGCAAATCTTCGGCCAAGGGTCGTGAAACAGGCGTCAGAAAGTTGGCTTCTGCCGCTCTTCAGCCGTCCAGTCCTGAAAGCCTGGCGATGGTTTGGTCTGGCATGCTTGTCATCGTTTCCCCAGGCGCGATGGCTTTTCTGAAGTCTGCGGCGTGTTTTTTGCGCCACCTATTCTGTTGCTGCAGCAAGCCCGTGCGACTTGTATCCTTGCCCGCGACAAGGACAAGCGGCTGTAGTCATCGAGTCGGTCGACCCGCCGCAGGAACGGAAACCGGATTTGCCCAAAGGTAGTGATGTGAAGCGTGATACCCGCTTGGTAGTGCTGTTGTTGTTGGTGATCGGCTGTTCCCTCGCGTCGCTGACGGTATGGAAAGTGTTGGCCTCTCGCGAGCGTGCGCTGGAGGAAGTCAACGTTCATGGCTTGAACCTGACCCAGGCGCTGGCGACTTATTCCGAGGGCATTGTGCGCCAGAGTTCGTTGCTGCTGCTCGGGCTCGTCGAACGTCTGGAAACCGAAGGCAGTGGCCCCGCGCAGATCCAGCGTCTGAGTGCACTGGTCAACCGTCAGGAACCGCTGATGCCGCAGCTCAGCGGCATCACCATCTACGACAATCAGGGCCGCTGGCTGATGTCGTCCAACCGACCGATTCCGGCCGGGGCCAGCAGCCGTGATCGCGCCTACTTCATCCATCATCGCGACGATCCGAGCCGCGACACCTTTATCGGTCCGCCGATTCAGAGCCGCTCCAATCAGGAGTGGGTGATAACCGTCAGCCGCCGTTTCAACGATGCGCACGGCGAATTTGCCGGGGTGGTGGCGGTGACGCTGGGGGTCGAAAACTTTCTGCGCCTGTTCGGCAAGATCGATGTGGGGCAGGAGGGCGCCATCGGCTTGTCCTATACCGACGGTACGTTGCTGGTGCGCTATCCCTTCCGCGAGCAGGACATGGGGCGCAACTTTTCCAAGTCGCCGATCTATGCGAAGTATCTGGTCGATCGATCCGTCGGCACCGCGTCGTTTACCTCCAGCCTGGATGGCGTCGAGCGGCTTTACGCCTTCCGCAAGAGCGACCGGCTGCCGCTGATTACCACCGTCGCTCTCGGCAAGCGCGAGGCCCTCGCGGCGTGGCGCATGGAAGCCTGGCTGTCGGCTGTGGTGGTCACGGGATTGCTGGGGCTGACCGGGCTGATCGGCTGGTGCCTGATGCTGGATATCCGCCGGCGTACCAGGGCTGAAGAGCAATTGCGTGGCACGCAGCAGCAGTTGCTCTCCTCCAATCGCCAGCTTGAGTTGCTGGCGATGAAGGATGCCCTGACCGGTCTGGCCAACCGGCGCTGCTTCGATGAGAGCCTCGCCATGGAAGCCCGGCGCGCCCAACGTGACGGCACGACGCTGGCGTTGCTGATGATCGATATCGATTACTTCAAGCTGTTCAACGATTCATTCGGGCATGTTGCCGGCGATGCTTGTCTGCAGAGGGTCGGCAGAATCCTCGAGGGTTGCGTAAGGCGCCCGTCGGATCTGCTGGCGCGTTATGGCGGAGAAGAAATGGCGGTGATCATGCCGGACACCGACGTTGCCGGTGCAACGGTCGTCGCGCAATTGATCCTGGATCGCCTCGCGCAAGCGCATATTGCGCACCCCTCCAGCCCGGTCGGGCGTGTAACCGTGAGCATCGGGATTGCGGCGGCGTCGGGGGCACGACTGGATCACGTGCCAGGTTTGATCGAGGTGGCCGACCAAGCGCTGTATAACGCCAAGACGGCGGGGCGTAACCGGTTTGTACCGGCCGAGTGGTGACGGGGGGCGAACAGGACGTTGTCAATCAGTGGCGTCGGGCGCCTCCCACAGAGTCTGAGGGCGTCAGTACGATGGCGCCGTTGAAGTGCCCGCCGCGTAGACACGTCAGCGCCTGATTGGCGTCCTTCAGGGCAAAACGGGTGACGTCGCAATGCACGGGGGTGTGCTGCAACTGCGCAAAAAACGCGGTGCCGTCTTCACGGGTCAGGTTGGCCACGGAGCGTACGCTGCGTTCGCCCCACAGCAAACGATAGGGAAAGGCGGGGATATCGCTCATGTGGATGCCGGCGCAAATCACGCAGCCGCCCTTGACGGTGGCGGACAGCGCCAGTGGCACCAGCGCCCCGACGGGCGCGAAGATCAGGCTGGCGTCCAGCGCATGGGGTGGCGGCTGATCCGAAGGCCCGGCCCATTCGGCGCCCAGGGTGCGTGCATAGGCCTGGCCTTCGTGGTCATCCGCTCGGGTAAAGGCGTAGACCTGTTGCCCGCGACCGCGGGCAATCTGAATTGCCAGATGTGCCGCCGCGCCAAATCCGTACAGCCCCAGGTGTTGCGCGCCCTGAGCCATTTGCAAGGCGCGAAAGCCGATCAGGCCGGCGCACAACAACGGCGCCGCCTGAATGTCGCTCAGCGTATCCGGGATTGCAAAGCAGAAGCGCTGATCGGCGACGGTGTATTCGGCATAGCCGCCATCCAGCTGACAACCGGTGAACTGCGCCTGATCGCAGAGGTTCTCCCGCCCCGAGCGGCAGAAGACGCATTCGCCGCAGGTCCAGCCCAGCCACGGCACGCCAACCCGCCGGCCAATCCATTCAACTGCCACATCGGCGCCTGCGGCGATGACTTCTCCGACGATTTCATGCCCCGGCACGCGGGGCAGAACCGCTTGTGGCAACTCGCCGTCGAACAGGTGCAGATCGGTACGACACACCCCGCAAGCCAGTACCCTGAGCAACAGTTGCTGCGCGGTGGGCGTGGGGATCGGCCGTTCTTCGCATTGCAGCGGTTGCCCGGGTGAATACAGGATCATGGCACGCACGATGATTCTCCTCGCGTTGCAAGAAAGCGCTGAGTTGCGCTCCCTCCTGCAGCGTCTGTTTCCCATAGAACCGGAGCACTGATGACGGCGCTTGATTTAAATCAAGTCTTGCAGGTTTCAGGCTTTCAGAATCGACGGACGAATCTCTGTTCAGCGAACCCCGGGGCGGTAAACCTCATGAGCGATTTCCTCAATGCGCAACAACTGGAAGGCCTGGACGCTTACTGGCGCGCTGCCAATTACCTGGCTGTCGGGCAGATTTACCTCAAGGACAACCCGCTGCTCAAGGAGCCTTTGCGCCGGGCTCATATCAAACCGCGTTTGCTGGGGCATTGGGGCACGACGCCGGGGCTTAACCTGATCTACACCCACCTCAACCGGCTGATCAAACAGTACGACCTCAACATGTTTTTTGTGACCGGCCCCGGTCATGGCGGGCCGGCGATCGTGGCGCAGACCTATCTGGAAGGCATCTATACCGAGTGTTATCCGGCGGTGGAGCGCAATACCAACGGTCTGCTGCGCCTGTTTCGGCAGTTTTCCTGGCCGTACGGAATTTCAAGTCATGTGTCGGCACAGATTCCAGGGTCGATTCACGAGGGCGGGGAGTTGGGGTACAGCCTCGCGCATGCCTATGGGGCCGCGTTCGATAACCCTGACCTGATTGTCGCCTGCGTGATCGGCGACGGTGAGGCGGAGACCGGCACGCTGGCGGCCAGCTGGCACTCGAACAAATTCCTCAATCCTGTGCGTGACGGGGCGGTGCTGCCGATCCTGCACCTCAATGGCTACAAAATTGCCAACCCGACGTTGCTGTCCAGAATCAGCGAGGATGAAGTCTCGGCGCTGATGTACGGCTATGGCTACGATCCTTTTTTCGTTGAGGGCGATGATCCGGCGCAAGTGCATCAGGCATTGGCGCAGACACTCAACACCATCGTGCTGAAGATTCGCCAGATTCAGCTCGAAGCAGGGCAACGGCCGCCGTCCAGGGCAGTATCGCGGCCGCTCTGGCCGATGCTGGTGTTACGCACGCCCAAGGGCTGGACCGGCCCCGGATTTGTCGACGGCCATCGGGTTGAAGGCACGTGGCGCGCGCATCAGGTGCCGCTGGCCGACTTCACCCAACCGCTCCATTTGCAACAACTGGAAGAGTGGCTGAGCCGTTATCGTCCCGAGGAATTGTTCGATGCCCAAGGTGCCTTGATGCCGGAAATCGCCGCGCTGGCGCCCACCGGACACCGGCGCATGAGTGCCAATCCCCACGCCAATGGCGGTGTGATGTTGCGTGCGCTGGACCTGCCGGGTTTTGCCGATTACGCCGTGAGCGTGGCTGGGCCGGGGACTTTGCGCGCCGAAGCCACCCGAGTGCTGGGAGAATTCCTGCGTGATGTGATGAAAAACAGCCTGGCCAGCCGCAACTTTCGGCTGTTTGGCCCTGACGAAACCGCCTCCAATCGCCTTGATGCGGTGTATGAGGTCAGCGCCAAGACCTGGATCGATCCGCTGGAACCTGACGACCTGAACCTGTCGGCGGACGGCCGGGTGATGGAAATTCTCAGCGAGCAGGTGTGCGAGGGCTGGCTGGAAGGCTATTTGCTGACGGGTCGGCATGGATGGCTGTCGTGCTATGAGGCGTTTGTCCATATCGTCGACTCGATGGTCAATCAGCATGCCAAATGGCTGAAGACAGCCGCCGAGGTGCCGTGGCGCAAACCTGTGGCATCGCTGAACCTGCTGTTGACCTCCCACGTCTGGCGTCAGGACCACAATGGGTTCTCGCATCAGGATCCGGGATTCATCGACATGCTGGCGAACAAGAAGCCGGACGTGGCGCGCATCTACTTGCCGCCCGATGCCAACTGCCTGTTATCGGTCGCCGACCACTGCCTGCGCAGCCGTAATTACATCAACGTCATCGTCGCCGGCAAGCAACCGGAATGGCAGTGGCTGAGCATCGACGCGGCACAGCAACACTGCCAGGCAGGTGGCGGCCGGTGGGCGTGGGCCAGTCACGATGATCAGGATCCGGACGTCGTCATGGCCTGCGCCGGCGATGTGCCGACGCTGGAAACCCTGGCCGCCTTGACCCTGTTGCGCGACTATGTGCCGGACTTGCGCGTCAGGGTGGTCAATATCGTCGACCTGATGCTGCTGCAGCCGTCCAGTCAGCACCCTCATGGCTGGTCGGATAGCGCGTTCAATGCGCTGTTCACCGTCGACAGACCGGTGATTTTTGCCTTTCACGGGTATCCGGCGCTGATCCATCGGCTGGTCTACAAACGCGCCAATCATGCCAACTTTCACGTACGAGGTTTCAAGGAGGAGGGCGCGACCACTACGCCGTTCGACATGGCCGTGATCAACGATCTTGATCGCTACCGACTGGCGCTGGACGTGATCGAGCGGGTGCCACGCCTGCAGGATCTCGTAAACGTTGCGCGGGAGCGTTACTGGGCCGTCATGGAGCAACACAAGCTGTACCTCATCGAGCACGGCGAAGACCTTCCCGAAGTGCGCAACTGGCAATGGACACCCCGCCAGACGCCATGAGTGGCTATTTGTTCTTCCAGTATTTCTGCATTTCCAGAAACAGAAACGACGCGGTCCAGGTTATGAGGACAAGGCCGGTCAAGGCCTCAAGCCCCGTCAGGTACTTGAGGTGGCCGACCGGCGAAATATCGCCGAAACCGATGGTCGTGTACGTCGTGAAGGAGAAGTACACGCAATCCATCAAAGAGCCGTCGAAGTTGCCGGTCAGCTGTCCCCATTCGCCCGCGCGGGACATCAGGAAATAAACCACGGCGAACGCCCAGACCTCGATGGCATGGGCCAGCAGACTGCCCAACACCCCGACAACGATTCTGAACCGGCTCCAGATTTTCAGGCGCGGCATCCAGTCATTCAGGCGCAGCAGACACTCATAGTGGATCACTACCGCGATGACCACGACCAGGCTGTTGATCAGTGTGACGGCAAGCATTGGCCTGGCTCCAGGAAGAAGAGCGTGTCACGCCAGCAACAGATGGTCTTCGACCCGGCCGACGCCGGGCACTGACCAGGCCGCGCGCTCGGCGATCTGGCGTTCGCGCCACAGGTGAGCCCGGCCTTCGAGCCGCACCACATCGCCTTCGACTTTGACGTGAATGTCCTGGGCATCGACTTCGGCGTTACGTTTGAGCGCGGCCTCGATGCGTTGCTGAATATCGAAGACATCCAGCCGTGGACGCAGGGTGATGCAATTGCTCACGCCGGTCACACCGGACAGCTTGCGTACCGAACGCTCGACGGTTTCCTTCTGATACTGCCAGTCGACTTCACCTTCCAGGGTGATGCGTCCGCTCTGCACGATGACCTTGACGTCACCTTCGGGAATGTCGCAGCTCCAGTGGATTATCTTCAGCGCCCGGGCAGCGATGGTGTCGTCCGCGGTGCCGGCATTCCTGTCCAGTCGTACCTGGAGCTCTTCAGCCACTGCGCGCACGCCTTTCATGCGTTTCACTGCGCGCTCGGCACTGACCTTCTGGGCATAGCTTTTGACATGCCCGCTGAGGGTGACCACACCGTCCTCCACCGTGACGCCGATGTTGGCGGCATCGATTTCCGGCTGGAACTCGAGTTCTTCGAGAATATTTTTGCGCAGGTTCAAGTCGCTCATGACGGTGTCCTCTTTCAGGTAGGTGTCGATCGGTCAAACGTGCCTGCTGTTGTTTTTCTACACCGCGGTGACGCGCGCGCATTGAGGTATATCAACAATGCCGGCCTCGCCCTCGCATTGGCTGATGGCGTCTGCAAGTCGGTGATTGTTTGACAAAGATCAGAGTGGTGACCGGATAACGCCAGATACTCGAATCATGACCTTTGCCGTCGTGAGCAATCGAGGGAACAACCATGAACAAGCGCTTGCCGATTGTGGTGCTGAGTGTGCTGCTGGCAGCGACCACTGGTTGCAGTCATCGGCAGGCCGATGAACTCAACGCGCGGCTGGAGTCCGCTGAAGACAACGCGGCGACTGCCAGGCTGAGGGCCGATGAGGCGGTGCTCAAGGCGGAACAGGCGCAACGTGCTGCCGATGAAGCGAATGAGCGTGCCAAACGGCTGGCTGAGAAGGCCAATCGCAAATAGCCGGCAACCATCTCGAAACACCATGAATCAGCGTTTTGGGCTGAAAGTGTCGGCGTTCTTATCCACATTCAGGAGACGGCCATGCGAATCACCTTTCTGGGAGCGGCAGGCACGGTCACCGGCAGCAAATACCTGTTGGATCACCGCGACCGGCATGTGCTGATCGACTGCGGGCTGTTTCAGGGTTACAAGCAATTGCGCCTGCACAACTGGGATCCTTTCCAGCTGCCCGTGCGGGATCTCGACGCGATCGTGCTGACTCACGCTCATCTGGATCACAGTGGCTACCTGCCGGTGCTGGTGCGCAACGGCTACCGTGGCCCGATCTATGCCACCGCAGCAACCTGTGAACTGGTGAAAATCCTGTTGCTCGACAGTGGGCGCCTGCAGGAAGAAGAAGCCGGGTTCGCCAACCGCCATGGTTTTTCCAGGCATGCGCCGGCGTTGCCGCTGTACACCGAACAGGACGCCGAGCAGGCATTGAAACTGTTGCAGCCGGTGGAGCTGCATCATCGGGTCGAGATTGTTCCCGGTCTGAGCATCTTGCTGCGCGGTGCCGGACACATTCTGGGTGCGGCCACGGTCGAGGTGGTTGCCGACGGTGTCACGCTGGTCTGCTCCGGCGATCTGGGGCGGCCCAACGATCCGTTGATGTTTGCCCCCGAAACCATCGAGCAAACGGATTACCTGTTGATCGAGTCGACCTATGGTGACCGCCGGCACCCTGACGACGACCCCGAGCAACAACTGACCGACGTGATCAACCGCACGGCGTTGCGCCATGGCATTACCCTGGTACCGTCATTTGCGGTCGGTCGGGCGCAACTGCTGATGTATCACTTGTATCGCTTGAAGCAGAAACACGCGATTCCGGATCTGCCGATGTACCTCAACAGCCCGATGGCGACGGATGTCACGCGTCTGTATCAGCGTTTTCGCAGTGAGCACCGGTTGTCGCTGCAAGAATGCGAGGGCATGTGCCAAGGCACGCGTTTCATTCGTTCGACCCAAGAGTCGATCGATCTCGATCATCAGCGCATTCCGGCCGTGATCATTGCCGCCAGCGGCATGGCCACCGGCGGACGGGTGCTGCACCACCTCAAGGCATTGGCGCCGAGCCCGGCCAACTCGCTGCTGATGCCCGGTTTCCAGGCCGGCGGCACGCGGGGCGCACAGATCGTTGCCGGTGCGCCGTCAGTGCGTATCCACGGTCAGGAGGTGCCGATCCGCGCTGAAGTGGTACCGATGCAGACCCTGTCCGCGCATGCCGATGCCGATGAAATCATCCAGTGGCTGCGTGGTTTCAAACGTGCACCGAAACACACCTACGTGGTGCATGGCGAACCCAACGCCTCGGACGTTTTGCGGCGGCGTATCAGTCTGGAACTGGGCTGGTCGGTGTCAGTGCCGGAGTACCGGGACAGCGCCGAACTGGGTGCCGCTGCCGATGTGCCTCCAACCGAGCGGCAGGAGTGACCGCTTCAAATCCGCTGTTGACGATCTTGACCGTTCCGCACGGTTCATCCGACTGGAGAACAATCATGAGCCAATATCAAAGTCTGTTGCTGGTGATCAATCCGGCTCTGCGCCGCTCTCCGGCGATCAGCCATGCGGCTGCGCTGGCCAAGGCCAGCGGGGCGACCTTGCATATCGTGGCGCTGGTCAAGTCATTGGACATTCTCTGGTTGCTTGAAGAAGGCGATCGGGAAAAAGCCCGGGCCAACTATTTGCAGGATCATCGCGACTGGCTCAAATATCAGACCGGCAACCTGCGCGACAGAGGCATTGACGTGACAGTCGAAGTCGCCTGGTCGGATGACATGAAGCAAGAGATCCTCGACCTCGTCACCGAGATGATGCCCGACCTGCTGATCAAGCAAGTGCAGCATGAGTCGTTGCTCAAACGCGCCTTCTTCACCCCGCTGGACTGGCACCTGTTGCGTCATTGCCCGGTCCCGGTCTATCTGCTGGGCGGGGCAGGCCAGGCATTGCCACGCAAGATCGTGGCAGCGGTCGACGCCTCCGCAAGCGACCCGGTCAACGACCAATTGAACAAGCGCATCATCGATCAGGCCACGGCCATGGCGATCCAGTGTGACGCCGAGTTGCATCTGTTGTACGCCTACGACATTTCGCAGGAGTACCTGGAGGAGCTGGGCGAAGGCTTGACGGTTTCAGAGCTGACCAAGGAACTGCGCAGAGAGTTCGAGAGCGCGTATATCGACCTGGCCAAGCGCTATGGAGTACCCGCCGAGCGCCGGCATTTCGTGGTCGGCCACCCGGTTGCCGCACTCAGTGAGTTCGCCGATGCACAGCATGTGGATGTGATCGTCATGGGCCGGGTGCAATACCACGGGCTGGACAAGCTGCTGGGCAGCACCACCGAACATATTCTTTATCAGGTGCCGTGCAACCTGTTGGCGGTCTGACAGCGACGTCTGCCTGCGACAAATGCCGTGATGGGTTTATTGCAGTGTCGACCGGTGATTAACACTGCCAACATCCAGTTGCCTGCCGGTTGGCCGTTCATTGACAAAAATCAGAGGCCGGCCGTGCTGACGCCAGATACTTCAGGGGGCGCCGGACTTTTCCCGGCGCAATCACCCAAGGAGAGTCATCATGAACAAGCGTTTATCTGTGGTTCTGCTCAGCGTCCTTTTGGCGATGAGCGCGGGGTGCAGCAATAAAAAGGCGCAGGAAATGGACACGCGAATCGACGCCGCCCAGAGCACTGCAAGCGCGGCACAATCCCGTGCCGACGCGGCTTACTCCAGGGCGGATCAGGCAGCCGCTGCAGCCAGTCAGGCACAACGTACGGCCGATGAGGCCAATGAACGCGCCAGCCGGATGCTGGAAAAGGCCAGCCGCAAATAGTGAGTCCGTGCGGCCAGCGTTTGCGACAGTTGTGCAAAGGGTGGCAGTAAAAAAACCTTGCCGGTTTCCCGGCAAGGGGTACGACAGCGCGAAACTTACTCGCCCTTGATCGGTACGACTTTGTCCGCTTTCATGGCTTCAGGCTTTTTCGGCAACGAGATACTCAGCACACCTTTGCTGAAACTCGCGTCGATCTTCTCGGCGTCGACGCCTTTGGGCAGGTTGAAGACCCGCTCGAAGGAACCATAGTGACGCTCGCTCAGGTGGTAGCCCTTCCTTTTTTCTTCCTTGTCCTCTTTCTTTTCGCCCTTGATGATCAGGCTGCCGTTCGACAATTTGATCTCGATGTTCTTGTGATCCATGCCGGGTAATTCGGCGGTGATCTCGTAGCTTTTGTCCTTTTCACTGATATCCACGGCCGGCATGCCGTGACCGATCAGTTCGCGCCGCCAGAGCGGTTCGACGTCGAACAGCCCACGACCAAAGGGTGAAAACCCCGAACCGCGGTTGAAGTCTTCGAACAGGTGATCGACCTGCTGGCGCAGTTTTTCCAGAGGGCGCCACAAGTCTGCAGTCAGCGGATGCTGAAGGGATTTGTCTTTGGTATCGGTAGTGACCGGCATTTTCTTCACGGAGTTGCTCATTTTGAATTCTCCTTTGCGAATGGACGGCGGCTCACGGAAACCCGAACCGGAGCGCTCAGTGGTTGGCAGAGGTTTCGCCCTGCCACGTCAGCTTCAATGTTGGCGAGAACAGCGTGTCAGTGGTTGATAAAAGTCAATTACGGGGGGAACGGCGTTTCGCTCAGAAGCCAAGTGGCAGCGTGCGGCTCAGCCCTATGCAAACGTCGGCCCGCTTTTGGGCGGCGGACTCGTAGCGCCTGTCCTGGAACCAGGTTTTGCGCACCACGTCGATGTTTCCTGCGGGTGTTGAAGGATGGAGCGCCAATCTCCCACGCCAGAAATGAAACAGCCCTGAATATTCAGGGCTGTTTTTTAGTAATTCGAAAATACTTCAACCGTTCTTGCTGTAGCCGCTGCCGACGTCTGTCAGATTCGAATAAAAGATGCAGCCGATCAGCCTCGCGAACAGGCCTAACGTGTCCGCCAGATCCGGGTCGTCGAATATGACCGCCCTGGAGTCCAAGGCACACAGTGCGCCCCACAGTTGACCGTCGGGAAGAAAAATGGGCGCGCCGGCGTAGCTTTCAATCAGATATTGCTTCACCACGGGACGCGTGGAAAACCTGCCGTCGCGACTGATTTGTGGCACGAACAGCACTTGGGGGTCTCTGCGAAACTCACTGCACAGCGTGGTTTCCAGTTCCAGCGTGTCACCGGTGTGGATTCCAAGCTCGATCGGATCGTAGGCGGAACAGACAATCCATTCCGTGTCGGTGAATTTGGCGATCGCCGCAAAGCGCGTCCCGGTCATGCGTGTGACCAGTTGCAGAATATTGGTAGTGGCTTCAATTTCAGCGATAGAGGAACGTTCCTCTGCGCTTAGCAACGCTCTGTGAATGGTGTCACTGAGAGGCATGCAGTGTTCTCCGGTCATGATTGTTCGAGCTGGCAACGGCTAAACGCGTTTGAAACTTCGCATTTGATTGCCGGCAAAACGGATTCGTTCACTTGAAGGGGTCTGATGGCTACCATAATTAAGGATCGTTTGCGTGTGGCTTGAGGCACCGTTATCGGCAGCGTAGCCTTGAACACACATTTGTTCGATGTCGCATTGAAGGCAAGGTGAGAAAGTGGAAGGCGTAGTGTTGAGCGAGAAGATGCAGCGCGAAGCTGATCGGCTGCTGGCGCAGATTGTCCGGGCAGATTCGATGATCATTGCGGTGAAGGCGGGGGCGCGTGCGGATGGCTTCGTGCTGGGGCTGGAAACCAGTGAGGTTTTGCGTGCTGGCGATGCTGAAAAGCTGTACGTCATTTTTGAAGCGGCTTTGGTGGAGCGCCTGAAAACGCTTTCACGGTCTTGAGCGGCTTGTCAGGCTTCAACTGTATTTTGCAGGCAGGTCAAGACCGGTGAGCCAAGCACCGCTGTCTGTCGTCTGCCTGTCGGAGCTGAAGCGACTCCAATGACTTATGTTTTCCTGTACACCGGCAGACACAAGCACGACTCAATTGATGAAAGGCGCGCCACTGACTGGCCTGCGCGTGAGGGGATTGACAGATCTTCCGATCAGAAATGATTGATGCAGCCACCGGAAGTTGTGTCTGTTGCGCGGACTCACTGTGGCACGACACGCAGAAAAAAGCCCGCGAGAGAGGCGGGCTTCAAGGGGCTTCAGAGGCAGTCGGACTTGCCTATCTGAAAATTGACGATCGGTGAACGGGTTGAATCTTTGTAGAGGAGGTCAATGGAAAGACCCGATTTCACGAACTGTCCCAAACCTTTTTCATTACAGAATGCAGAAGCTGCAATCGCTCTTGCATTTTTGGTGAATTCTTCAGAATCGATTTCGTCTTTGGTAACTTTTGTGAGTGTGTAAGAGATACGCATGACCTCATCGCTGTAGGTCACAGAATCGACGCGAGTTGAGTCATCAGATACTTTTTCGGACAGCACACTCATGATGAGCGCGAGCCCTTTGAGTTGGCGCTCCCGCTCCTGTTTTTTCTCTTCCTGGGCAGATTTTGCGTGCCATACCTGTACCAGGATAAAGAGCAAAGTCATAGCCAAAAAAAATAGGATGATTCCGCGATTCTGTTTCAATTGAGAGTACCGTAGCAAAAGGCCATTACTTATTTGAGCATGTTGATCGCACCATCTCAAGTTGGAGAAGTTTCATCATTGATGAACCAGAAATCTCGACGGCATCGATCCGCTGAGAGATTGCGCTAGTCAGTCGTGACAGGCAGGAAACAGTCAGAAGCGGACATCGGGAAACCGACCGCTACCGGCCAGAAGCGGTCTTTGGGAACGACGCTTTAACATTTTGAAATCGCACCAGGTTGATGATTAGGTTGTTCATTTTCAGGAAGCATTGTGAATGCCTGTTTTTGAGATTTTGCCGCTGGAAGCAATCGGCCCCGCACGGCTTGGCGCTTCACGTACCGCAGCAAGGGAAGCAATGTCTGTGAGTGGATTCCAGCTGGAGTACTCCAATGGCCGCGTCGATTATTTCTGCGAATCTTCAATCCAGCTTGAGTACGGCCCTAGCGATGAAGTCCAGTTCATAGGCGTTTCCTGGAGCTCTCAACTCAACTTCACGTTTAAAGGAGTTGATGTTTTTGCTACCTCTGCGGCTGAGTTGTTCTCACTGATGGCTGCCTCGGACGATTCTGGCCCCCATGAGTTCGACCGTTACGAGTACTGCTTTCCGAACCAGATACTCACGCTTTGGGATGCTGACGAACAATATGACCGTCAACGTGGAGAAGAACGTGAGGTGTGGGGCCAAGTCGGGATCGGCAATGATGCGTATGTGGCAGCCATCGAAGCTATTGAGAAAAAGCCGTAACTGGCTAGACGTTACTCGCGCAGGAGTGGCGCATTGAAAGGCTGCGACGGTGATAACTACTTTGGGCGACCGGTAGCTATGAGTCGATAGAGGCCTGTTATGACCGGCAGAGTTGGGTCGGTGGTTGCCCTTCGTGACAGGCGGGTTTCGGCCAGGAGCGGTCATCCTCGGCCGTCACATTTCGTCTGTCACTCCTGACCCTCCACATTCGGCCAGCATCTGACATCGCCAGCTCAACCCCACATGTCTATGAAAAGGGCAGTGGGACAGCCATTCGTCAGCAGAACGAAAAGCCCCTCCTTGACAGGCAAGTTATCTGGGCAAATACTCGCCGCAAGATTCATATAGATGACTAGATAACAAGGTGAATAAGTCGATGAATTCTTTATCCAGTGATGCCCGACTCCCGCTGTACCAACGCCTGCGTGACCAATTGGCTGAGCAGATCGCCAATAATCGCTGGCGTCCGGGGGAGGCGATCCCTACTGAAGCGGCGCTGTCTGCGGAATACCAACTGTCCACCGGCACGGTGCGCAAAGCGATTGATGCGTTGGTCAGTGAGGGCATTCTGGAGCGTCAGCAAGGGCGAGGGACGTTCATTCGCCGGGCGCAGTTTCAATCCTCATTGTTCCGTTTCTTCCGGTTCCAGACTGTTTCCGGTGAGCGTCAGGTCCCGGAGAGTCGCATCCTCTCGATCGAGCCCGTTGCCGCACCGTCGGCCGTAGCGCAAGCACTGGGGTTGCCCGCCGATGCGCCGGTCATTCGTATTGTTCGCGTGCGTCTGCTCGATGTTAAGCCGGTGCTCGCCGAAGAAATCTGGTTGCCCCGCCAGCGGTTTCAGGCGCTGCTGGAGATCGACCTCAGTCGCGAAGGACCGCTGCTGTATCCGATCTACGAAGAAGTATGCGGACAGGTTGTTGCATCGGCCGAAGAGACGCTGACCGCTGAATCGGTGAATGACGTGCATGCCCGATTGCTCCAGGTAGCGGTCAACAGTCCGGTGATCGTGATCGAGCGTCTGGCCCGCGATTACGCGGGTAGCCCGCTGGAATGGCGTCGCTCGCGCGGCCACGCGGAGCACTTTCGCTACAGCGTGGATATTCGCTGACGTCTGCCTGCGTAGCGGAGCGTTCTGCGGCGGCTAGATCGCCGCCCGATTTCTGTTTGTTTGCCAAAGCTGACCCTGTCGCGGTGCGGTTGGCTGTCGGCTGCCTTGCGTAACACCTATAAGGATAAGAATCATGTTCAGCTGGTATCGCCAAGTCACGCCTCGGGAGCGCAAAACGTTTTGGGCCTGCTTCGGCGGTTGGTCGCTCGACGCGTTGGAAGTACAAATGTTCGGTCTGGCGATTCCGGCGCTGATCGCCGCTTTCGCGCTGACAAAGGGCGATGCCGGATTGATCAGCGGCGTTACCCTCGTCACCTCGGCACTCGGTGGCTGGGTGGGTGGGACGTTGTCTGACCGCTATGGCCGTGTGCGCACGTTGCAGTTGATGATTGTGTGGTTCTCGTTCTTCACCTTTCTCTCGGCCTTCGTCACGGGCTTCAATCAGCTGTTGGTGGTCAAGGCGCTGCAGGGTTTCGGGATTGGCGGGGAGTGGGCGGCCGGCGCGGTGCTGATGGCCGAGACGATCAATCCGCACTATCGCGGCAAGGTCATGGGCACTGTGCAAAGTGCCTGGGCGGTGGGCTGGGGCCTGGCGGTCGGGGTGTTCACGCTGATCTATACCTGGGTGCCACAGGACATGGCCTGGCGTGTGATGTTCCTTGTCGGGTTGCTGCCGTCGTTCCTGATCATCTGGGTACGTCGTAACGTTGAGGAGCCGGACAGCTTCCAGCGTCTGCAAAAAGACAACGCCATCCCGCAGAGTTTCTTCAAGTCGCTCGCCGGCATTTTTCGCCCGGAACTGATTCGCGTGACCCTGTTTGGCGGGCTGCTGGGACTGGGCGCGCACGGTGGCTATCACGCGGTAATGACCTGGTTGCCGACCTTCCTCAAGACCGAGCGCAATCTCTCTGTGCTGAACTCGGGCGCGTATCTGGCGGTGATCATCTTCGCCTTCTGGTGTGGTTGTGTGGCCAGCGGCTATTTGATCGATCGCATTGGCCGTCGTAAAAACATTGTGCTGTTTGCCTTGTGCTGCGTGGTCACGGTGCAGTGCTACGTATTTTTGCCGCTGACCAATACGCAGATGCTGTTCCTGGGGTTCCCGTTGGGGTTCTTTGCCGCCGGTATTCCGGCCAGTCTGGGAGCGCTCTTCAACGAACTTTACCCTGCCGATGTACGTGGCGCCGGCGTTGGCTTTTGCTACAACTTTGGCCGGGTGCTGTCCGCTGTATTTCCATTCCTGGTCGGGCACATGAGTGACTCCATGTCGCTGGGTTCGGCGATTGGTATCGATGCCGGGATCGCCTACGGCGTGGCGGTGTTTGCCGCACTGTGCCTGCCTGAAACCCGGGGCAGGGACCTTGAAGCCAATGCCACCTCCGTTTCGGCCGGTATCAGCGGCAATCAACGCGCTCGGGCGTGATGATCCTAACCTTCAGTAGATAAAACCCATGTCAGATACCCGCCCCAAGTCGATCACCGGCATCGACTCCCATGCCCATGTGTTCAGCCGTGATCTGCATCTGATCGGTGCACGGCGCTACACCCCTGAGTACGACGCCACGCTTGGCCAGTACCTTGAGCATTTGCAAACGCATGGTCTGAGTCACGGTGTATTGGTGCAACCCAGTTTCCTTGGCACCGACAATAGCTACCTGTTGGCGGCGTTGAAGCACGCGCCGCAGCAGTTGCGCGGTGTGGTAGTGCTGGAGCCAAGCGTCAGTCGTTCTACCTTGAATGACATGGCTCGACTGGGCGTGGTCGGCGTGCGCTTGAACCTGATCGGCAAGGCGTTACCTGATTTTCGTGACAGTGCCTGGCAAGGGTTTTTCAGCGATATCGCTGATCTCGACTGGCATGTCGAGTTGCACCGGGAAGTCAAGGAACTGCCGGGCCTGATCCAGCAATTGACGCCGTTCGGCGTGAAGTTGGTGATCGATCACTTTGGGCGGCCGGACGCGAATGCGGGTCTCGATCAGCCCGGGTTTGGCGAGTTGCTTGAGGCCGGATCGAAAAGTCCGATCTGGATCAAGGTATCGGGAATCTATCGTTTGGGAGGTACGCCACAACAGAACATTGATTTCGCTCGAAGGGCATTACCGTTGCTGGAACAAAGCTTCGGCCTGCATCAGTTGGTATGGGGCAGTGACTGGCCGCATACGCAGCATGAGCAAAGCATCGGTTTCGCCACCGTCGTCGACCAGTTGCAAGCCTTGGAACTTTCGGCGCAAGCCAGCGACTCGCTGCTGGTGCAAGCGCCTCGAAGGTTATTCGGTTTTTAGAAAGTCGAACGCTGAAACCTGGCCGTTGCAGATGCCATTCATCTCACCCACATACAAGAATTTGGGCACCAGCCCAACCGAGAACCTTTCATGACTCCCTTAGATATAGATCTGTTACTGACCGCATTGATCAGCGTCCTGGTGCTGGTAGCGCTGATCGTCTCGCGCCTCAAAATGCACCCGCTGCTGGCTTTGCTGGTAGTTTCCGTCGGCGTAGGCTTTGCAACCGGTATGGAGCCAGATGGCATCGTCTCCCACTTGGTCACCGGCGCCGGCAAGACACTGGGGGCAGTGGGGGTGGTCATTGCGCTGGGGGCGATGCTCGGCAAAATTCTTGCTGACGCTGGCGTCACCGAGCAGATTGCTGCGGTCATCCTCAAGCGCACAACGGATCGGATGATTCCGTGGGCGATGATGATGGTCGCGTTTGTGATTGGCATACCGATGTTTTTCGAGGTCGGCCTGGTGATCATGCTGCCGCTGATCTTCAGCGTGGCCCGCAAGCTGGAAAGTCAGGCGCGCTTCAAGGGTTCAGCGTATATCTATGTGGGCGTTCCGGTGATTGCCGCACTGGCCGCCATGCACGGCATGGTTCCGCCGCACCCTGGCCCGCTGACGGCCATCGCCGCGCTGAAAACCTCGGTCGGGCCGACCATGCTCTATGGCTTCCTGGCGGCTATCCCGGCCATGATTTTAGGCGGCCCATTGTATGGCGCATTCATTTCCCCGCGCATGAGCACTCGGCCCGATCAGGTGTTGCTGGATCAGTTCACCCTGGCTGAAAAAGCCGACGATAAACCAAGCCCCAGCGTATACCTTGGCGTGCTGGCAGCTTTGCTGCCGGCGATCCTGATGCTGTTCCATGCCGTCGCCGAGATGGTATTGGCCAAGGACAATGCGCTGCTGAAAATGGCCGGTTTCCTCGGCAATCCGCTGATAGCGATGCTGCTGGGCGTGCTGTTCGCCGGGGCCAGTCTGGTACTCGCGCGCGGCGGCGATGCGGGGCAATTGCGCGACTCGCTGGGCAAGAGCCTCAAGCCAATCGCCTCGATCATCATGATCATCGCTGGCGGCGGTGCCTTTCAGGAACTGCTGACCAGCGCCAAGGTGGGCGATGCGATTGTGCATCTGACTCAGCAGTCGGCGTTCCCTCCGCTGATCCTCGGTTGGTTGATCGCCATGTTGCTTTCGGTGTCTACCGGTTCCGCCACGGTAGGTATCGTGGGGGCTGCCGGCTTGCTGGCGCCGCTTGCCGGTGCTGATCCCAGCCTCAACCTGCCGCTGCTGGCCTTGTCCATTGGCTGCGGCTCGTTGTTCTTCAACTACGCCAACCATGCAGGTTTCTGGATGGTGAAGGAATCCTTCGGCATGACGATGGGCGAAGCCACCAAGACTATTTCGGTGGTGCAATCGATCGTCGCCGTGGTCGGTTTGCTTGTGGTGTTGCTGTTGAACGTGGTCGTGTAATGACCTGAGGCGGCGTCCAATCAGGACGCCGCCATCTGTGAAACCCCTTATTGGCCGTCGATCAGGCGCGGCAGTGGAAGCGGATTGGACTCGCGCAGTGACTCACCGATCGCTTTTGGCCGGTTGCTGCCCTTTGGGGCAAACCGCATTCGGCCAATAGATGCTACTCGTAATCGACTCGGCCCCTTGCTTCCAGCAGCCAGTCAAATCGCAGATATAAGTCTGTAACCAGCTGTTGGCTGGATATGGCACGAGCCGGGTTGACGGGGGTTAGGTGAACCAGAACTGGTTATTCACCATATGGGCTGGCCATCGCTAGCCACTATCGGTGACTCGAGTCCGCCCCTTTCGATTCGACTGAGGTAACGGTAGTGGCTGCCAGCCAATTCGTCACGGCTTGACGAAATGACTGAAAAGATGCGGAAACCATCCAGAAAAAGATGAGCAAAATTTCCGAATGTCAGAAACGACAAAGCCCTGAATAATCAGGGCTTTGTCGTACATAAGATGGCGGAGGCGATGGGATTCGAACTCATGGACCTGTTACAGTCGACGGTTTTCAAGACCGTTGCCTTAAACCACTCGGCCACACCTCCGTTTGCGTTGCGGGCGCCATAATACCTGAATGAAACACACTGTCAAACTCTGTGCATGGCTTGTTACAGAGCGTCTGTTATGATCTTTGCCACTGAACGTTTCAAACCAACAGGAGTGTCGCCATGCGCGAACAGGATTACGCAGTTCACAACAGCGTGCAGGCTGAGCAGCTAGAGGTTAGCCGCGTCCTGCGCAACACATACGGCTTGCTGGCGCTCACGCTCGCATTCAGCGGTGTGATGGCGTTTGTGGCCCAGCAGATGCGTGTTGGCTACCCGAACATTTTCGTGGTGCTGATCGGCTTCTACGGGCTGTTCTTCCTCACCAACAAACTCCGTGATTCCGCGTGGGGCCTGGTTTCCGCCTTTGCGCTGACCGGTTTCATGGGCTTCCTGCTCGGCCCGATCCTCAACCGTTACCTGGGCATGCAGGGCGGCGCTGAAGTGGTCAGTTCGGCATTCGCGATGACCGCGCTGGTGTTCGGTGGTCTGTCGGCCTACGTGCTGATCACCCGCAAGGACATGAGCTTCCTCGGTGGTTTCATCACCGCCGGTTTCTTCGTGTTGCTGGGTGCCACTCTGGCAAGCATGTTCTTCCAGATCAGCGGCCTGCAACTGGCGATCAGCGCCGGTTTCGTGCTGTTCTCGTCAGTCTGCATTCTGTTCCAGACCAGCGCGATCATCCACGGTGGCGAGCGTAACTACATCATGGCGACCATCAGCCTGTACGTATCGATCTACAACCTGTTCATCAGCCTGTTGCAGATCTTCGGCATCATGAGCCGCGACGACTGATCGCTGGCCTGAAACAACAAAAAACCCGCATCGGCGGGTTTTTTGTTGTCTGCGAAAAGCAGATCAGTTGATCACGATGCTGCCATCGGCCTGTTGTTTGTAAATGGTGTAGGGCAGCAGAAATGTATCCAGCACACCCGAAACCGCGGCATCTACCACCAGGCCAAAAGAGGCATTGTTGTAATTGAACGCGTCGACGTCATCCGGTTTTTCGGCGTGCAGCATGCAAAAGTCGTAGGTCGCACCGCTGTAAATGCGCGGAACGGCGCCACAGTAGGTTTTCTCGGTTTTCAGCTGGTCCACGGAAAACTTGTCGCTGAACGCAACCGTTTGCACCGTCCCGCACCCGGTGAGCAATACTGCCGACAGCATCAATGCCTGAAATTTCATTACCGCCAATCCTTCGCCGGAAAAATCTCAATCTACGCCGAACACGCGCAAAAAGCACTCACGCCATCGGCGGCAAGCGGCGTTTGACCGGTGTCTTCTTGACGATCGCAGTGTTGGTTTCGGCCAGCGTGTTGAGGCGGTCGAGCAGGGTGTCGAGCTGTTCCATCGAGCGCACGTGCAGGCGGGCGATGAAGCAGTCCTCCCCGGTGACTTTGTCGCACTCGGTGAATTCCGGAATTGACAGGATCTGTCGTTCCACTTCCTGCAATTGCCCCGGCAGCGGTCTCACCCGGACGATGGCCTGCAGTTGATAGCCGAAGCATTTCGGGTCGATCTCAACCGTATAGCCCTTGAGCACGCCGCGCTCCTCCAGTCGGCGCAGGCGCTCGGCCACGCTGGGCGACGACAGGCCGCTGATCTGCGCCAGTGCCTTGAGCGAGCGGCGTGAGTCTTCCATCAGGGCGCTGATGAGGATCTGGTCGATATCGTCGGTCATGGCGCAACTCCGGCATAAGGCATTTGCGGGAAACCACCCGCGATAAAAAAGGCAAAAATCGAGTTTAGCCTGCTTTTTGCGCTGGAGGCGCAGGGAGCCGGCTTGGCATACTTTGCCCACGCTTTCGTCAAAACGTTTAGGGAGATCGATGATGGACAACTCAATCCGCCGTGGTTCATTGGAAATGACCGCTGCCATGCTGATTTCCGGGACCATTGGCTGGTTCGTGCTGGTCTCCGGGCAGCCGGTGCTGGACGTGGTGTTCTGGCGCTGCGTGTTCGGCGCCGGCACCTTGCTGCTGATCTGTGCCGCGTTCGGCTTCCTGCGTCCGGGCATTCTGACCCGTACCACGTTCCTGTTGGCCGTCCTCAGCGGCGCCGCGATTGTTGGCAACTGGGTGCTGTTGTTCGCTTCGTATTCCCGGGCCTCAATTGCCATCGGGACGGCCGTCTACAACGTGCAGCCGTTCATGCTGGTTGGCCTGGCGGCACTGTTTCTCGGCGAGAAAATCACCTTGCAGAAACTGTTCTGGCTAGCGATTTCCTTCCTTGGCATGCTGGCGATCGTCAGCGCCCACGGCGGGCAGGGCGAGAGCGGTCACGAATATCTGCTGGGCATTGCGCTGGCGCTGGGCGCGGCGTTGCTTTACGCGATCGCGGCGCTGATCATCAAGCGTCTGACCGGCACGCCGCCGCATCTGATCGCGCTGATCCAGGTCTGCACCGGAGTGCTGTTGCTTGCGCCGTTCGCGCACTTCAACGGCTTGCCGCAAACACACGGAGCCTGGGCCAGTCTGGTGACGCTGGGCATCGTCCACACCGGCCTGATGTATGTGCTGCTGTACGGCGCGATCCAGAAACTGCCGACCGCCCTGACCGGTGCGCTGTCGTTCATCTACCCGATTGCGGCGATCTTCGTCGACTGGTTTGCCTTCGGCCATCGCCTGCAAATCCTGCAATGGGTCGGCGTGGCGGCGATTCTGCTGGCCGCCGCCGGGATGCAACAGGGCTGGGGCTTGAAAGCCCGGCGTCAGCTCAGATCGGTTTGATCACAGCCCGGAACAGTCCTTTCAACTGCTGATTGCCGGCATCCACCAGATGGTTGTCGTCAAAGTACAGCGGGACGCCGTCCATGGAGCCCATGCAGTGGCCATCGGGGCACAGGTACGGCGTCGGGTCGATTACCGTCGCGTTACAGCGGCTGGCCGCAGCTTCGATGGTCGCGATGGCGATGCGATTGCGTTTCTCGTAAGCCTGTAACGGCAGGGAAATGTCCGAGGTTTGCCCGAACAACCGCTGATTCAGATTCAAACCCTTGTAGACGCTGAAGGGCATTTCCGGGATCGGTTTGACGATATACACCGGATGGTTTTCAGCGATTGAGCAGACCGTGCTGACGTACTCTTCGGTATAGGCTTCGGCAAACGCGGCCTGACGCTCGGGAAAGGAAATCCGATAGCTGTTTTCCCGCCCTGAATCCGCGTACAGCGCCGCGCGGCTGAACAGCACCACGGGCACGCCGGCGTACGCGGTTTTCAGTTGTTGCAGCTTTTCCTGATTGAAGCCTCGACATTGGCTTTCGACGGTTTTGTCGTGCATGGCGAAGTGCGCCAGGGTCGGGCAACCGCCCCGTGACCAAGACAGCGCCGCTTGAGGGTTATCTATCTGCACCGCTGCTGCAGTCGATTGCGCGTGGCTGTCGCCATACAGAATCACCGACACCTCGCCTGTGCCGAGTTTGCAATCCGCCGCTGCATAAGCGTTGGGGTAGCATTCCTGCGGATACAGTTTGCTGGTGTATTCCGGCTGACCGAGTTCGACCAGCGCCGGGCGCCAATCGGGATGCTGCTTGACCAGCGACGACGTGACTGCCGACACGGCAACCACAGCCACCGTCAGCGACGCGAATTTGATGACTGTGCGTGTGGCGGTCGTACCTTTCTTCACCTTCGATTCCACCAGGTAGAAGGACAGGGTGCCGAGCGTGAACGAGGCGATGATCGCGCCGATCACATGTGGCCAACTGGTCAACAGCCCGCACAAGTACAGCAGCACCACCAGCGGCCAATGCCACAGATACACCGAGTAGGAAATACTCCCGACAAATTGCAGCGCAGAATTGCTGCTGAACACCGACCGGGTATTGCCGTGAATCACCAGCATCGTCCCCAGCACCGGCAGCAGTGCCAGGTAGCCCGGCCACAGATCGGCTTCAGAAAAGCCCAGCACACTGACGGCAATCGCCAGCAGGCCGAGACTTTCGCAAATCGCGCCGCCGCGCGGGCTCAATCGTAGCGGAAACAAAAAAACCAGGCCGCCAGCGATCATTTCCCAGGCGCGGGTGGGCAGCATGTAGAAGGCGAACGTCGGGTTGACGCGGGTCACGATGATGGACGCCGCGAGCGACATCAACGCCAGGGCAACCAGGGCAAAGCGGGTTTTATCGGCGCCGAAGCACTTGTGCAAACCCATGATCAGCACGGGATAGAGCAGATAGAACTGCCATTCGACCGACAGTGACCAGGTATGCAACAACCAGTTTTCGTGCAGGGGTGCGGCAAAATAATTGCCGCTTTCGGCGAAACTGAAGTTCGAACTGAATAGCAGACTGCTCTTGATCGTGCGGATCGTCTCGCGCAAGTCGTCCAGCGGCAGGTACAGATAACCGAAGACCAGCAGCGTAACGCACAGCACCAGCAGGGCAGGAATAATGCGGCGGGCGCGAGAGGCGTAGAAGCCGAGGAGGGAAAAGTTCTGTTGTTGCACGCCATTGACGATGATGCCGGTCATCAGGAATCCGGAGATGACGAAGAACACGTCAACCCCGGCAAACCCGCCCTCGAACCCTGGCACCTTGAAATGAAACAGCACGACCGACAGCACGGCCAGTGCCCGCAGGGCGTTGATACTCTTCCTGAATTGCATTTATGCGTCCATGTCACATCCGTTGTGGGCGCATTGTAGTGATGGTGTCCGCTTTGTTACACGGATTTTTCCGCTGGCTCAGATGTTCCAGCGCGGCGCCGTCATCGCCAGGCGTTGGCGCAGTTCACCAATGTTCGCGGCCAGTTGTCGGGTCAGCAACCGGTAACCGTCCAGTGTGCTGTAGACCGGAGTGTCGAGACTGGCGTCCGGCAACTCCAGCGGGCGCTGCAGGCGCTGCGTGGCGCCGGACTTCAAGGCCCGGGCCATGCCGATCAGTTGCACGCGGATCACCCGGTGCTCGGCCCGCAGTGCCGATTGCAGGTGCGCCATGGCGTCGGGGTCGTTCGCATCCGGGCGGGTGTTGCCGAGGATTTCCAGCGTGCTGACGCACATGCGCAGGTTGCGTTGAATCGCGTCCAGTTCGGTCATGGAAATTTTCACTTCCTTGGACACCGAAGGCATCAGCGAGCGCAGTTGCACCATCACCGCGGTCACCCTGCCCATCAGCTTCAGGTGTTCATCGGCGCTGACCGGTTGGCCGCTGATGATTCGCCCGTACAACGTGGCGCAGTCGCGCAGGGCATCGGCCAGGTTGTAGCGCCACGAATACACCGCGTACAGCGGCAGGGCGAAGGAAAAGGCGAGGGCCAGGGCGATGCCGATCAGGATGTCGACCCCGCGCCACAAGCCGTCGGTGATCGGGTTGTCGCCATGACCGGCAACGATTAAGACGGTAATCGCCGAGAGCAGGGCGGTGTATCCGCCTTTGCCGATCGCGTGATAGGAGAAGAATCCGCAGACCACCGCCATGGCAAAGTAGGTCAGCCATGGCAGGCCCAGCCATGCCTGTTGCGCCACCAGCACCAGTCCGACGCCGGCACCGATCAGGGTGCCGGTGGCGCGTTCGGCGGCTTTTTTGCCGATGTTGCCGTGATGCTGCAAGCCGCCGATCACCACCAGCATGGTCACCGACGCCCACTCGCCGTGGGGCAGGTTGATGCCGGTGGTCAGCAGGATGGTCGCCAGCAGCCCCAACGCGACCCGTACCGCGTGGATCAGCCGGGCATGCCGGTAGCGGCGGTACGGGTCCAGCAACGGACGCAGGATTCGCCGCAGCAGCGGTGGCAGTCGGTGGGTGCTGAATGTACTCAGTGCAAAGTCCTCGTCAGAAGATGTAGTCGGTGGTCAGGAAGCTCGAATCGCGGCCGCGAATGATTTCGCTGATCAGCTCCTTGTTGCTGTCCTGGAACTTGGTTGCCACCAGTGTGCGGATCGAAAACACCCGTAGTGCATCGTGTACCGACAGCGTGCCCTCGGCGGAGTTCTTGCGCCCGTTGAACGGGTAGGTGTCCGGGCCGCGCTGGCACTGGGCGTTGAGGTTGATCCGCCCGACCTGGTTGGCGAAGGTATCGACCAGTCGGCCGATCGCCACCGGGTTGGTACCGAACAGGCTCAGTTGCTGACCGAAGTCCGATTCCAGCACGTAATCGATCACGGTATCGAGGTGGCGGTACGGCACGATCGGCACCACCGGGCCGAATTGTTCTTCGTTGTACACGCGCATCTGCGGCGTCACCGGGTATAGCACGGCGGGGTAGAAGAACGACTCTCGACTCTCGCCACCATTGGGGTTGACCACTTGCGCGCCCTTGCTCTGCGCGTCAGCCACCAGCCCGTGCAGGTAGTCGACCTTGCCCGACTCCGGCAGCGGCGTCAGTGCCACGCCGCTGTCCCACGGCATGCCTGGCTTGAGCGTGGCGAGTTTGGCGTTGAATTTTTCGATGAAGGCGTCGACCACATCCTCATGCACAAACAGGATCTTCAGCGCGGTGCAGCGCTGGCCGTTGAACGACAGCGAACCGGTGACCGCTTCGCTGACGGCGTTGTCCAGATCGACTTCCGGCAGGACGATACCCGGGTTCTTCGCATCCAGACCCAGCGCGGCGCGCAAACGGTGTGGTTTCGGGTGCAGTTTCTTCAGGTCGCTGGCGGCCTTGTTGGTGCCGATGAAGGCGAAAATATCGATCTTGCCGCTGGCCATCAGCGCGCTGACAGTCTCGCGGCCGCTGCCGTAGATCACGTTGATCACGCCGGTGGGGAAGCTGTCGCGGAACGCTTCAAGCAGCGGGCGGATCAGCAGCACGCCGAGTTTGGCCGGTTTGAACACCACGGTGTTTCCCATGATCAGCGCCGGGATCAGCGTGGTGAAGGTTTCGTTCAGCGGATAGTTGTAAGGGCCCATGCACAGCGCGACACCGAGCGGCACGCGACGAATCTGGCCGAGGGTGTCCTGTTCCAGTTCGAACCGGCTGGAGCGGCGGTCGAGTTCTTTCAGCGCGTTGATGGTGTCGACGATGTAGTCGCAGGTGCGGTCGAACTCTTTTTCCGAGTCCTTGAGGTTCTTGCCGATCTCCCACATCAGCAATTTGACCACGGCTTCGCGCTGCTGACGCATACGGCCGAGGAACGCTTCGACGTGCTGAATGCGTTCGGCCACGCGCATGGTCGGCCACAGGCCCTGACCGCGATCGTACGCGCGTACGGCGGCATCAAGGGCGGTGAGGGCGGTGTCGGCATCCAGCAGCGGGGTGCTGCCGAGAATCACTTGTTCATCGCCATTCTCGCCGTGCAGGTACACCGGGCTGCGTACCGTGGCCAGCGGGCCGTCCCAGCGCCGCAGTTCGCCATCGACGAGGTATTCGCGTTGCTCGACCTGAGCGTCGAGGCGGTATTTTTCCGGGATGTCGCTGACAGAAGGGAACAGGTTGCCAAGGATGTTTGCTGTGGTCATGTCGCTACCCCCTATTGATGTCCGTATGCAGATCCAAAAGTCAGTACAGGTTATACGCCTGAATACGCGGGAATTTAAACCCGCGAATGTCACGCGAATGTCACGCCAAGTCCCGGAGTAGAGCCGCAATGCTCACACCAGTCCCTGTAGGAGCTGCCGCAGGCTGCGATCTTTTGACTTTGCTTTTGAAGATCAAGATCAAAAGATCGCAGCCTGCGGCAGCTCCTACAGAGGGCATCGGTGTGGCCCCGGATGGCCCCCTCGTTGTCCCGCAATGCCCTCAACCCGCTGCCGTGCCTGCCTTAAGGTGTGATCACAACAAAAAGCGCTACCCAGGCGAGGATCGTTATGCGGGCAATCCCACTCACTTTAATGCTGGCGCTGTCCGTTGCACTGTGCGGCTGCGGTGAAAAAGCCGCACCGCCGGCGACCACCCACAACGCCACGCCCTCCGACCCGGCACTGGCGCAGATCTACGCCAACAGCTGCCAGCTGTGCCATGCCAACCCGGCTGCCAACGCGCCGCTGACCGGCGACCGCAAGGCCTGGGAACCACGCCTGCGGCAGGGCGCCGACACCCTGCTTGATCACGCCATCAACGGCTACAACGGCATGCCGCCGATGGGCCAGTGCGTCGAGTGTTCGGAAGAACAATTCCTGCAACTGATCGGCTTCATGGCCAATCA
Organism: Pseudomonas sp. Y5-11; assembly: GCF_022368695.1. Lineage (NCBI taxonomy): Bacteria > Pseudomonadati > Pseudomonadota > Gammaproteobacteria > Pseudomonadales > Pseudomonadaceae > Pseudomonas > Pseudomonas sp. Y5-11. The sequence continues at coordinate 4,252,815 of NZ_CP058974.1, read as the reverse complement.
GCCCCTCCCACAATAAGGGCGCGCGCATGAGCATGGATCTGACACGCCGTCAGTTGTTGCAACGGGCAAGTATCGTCGGCGCGTTCAGCGCGCTGGCTTCCAATCCGGCGCTGGGCCAGTTGATGCGCGCGCCACGGCTGATTCCCTGGCGCAACTGGTCGGGCGGGCAGAGTTGCCTGCCGGCGGCGCGGGTAGCGCCAAAGAATCTGGATGAATTGATCGCAGTCATCCAACAGGCACCGGGCAAGATTCGTCCGGTCGGCTCGGCGCATTCCTTCAGTGCGCTGGTGCCCACCGACGGCACGTTGCTGTCGCTGAGCTACTTCAACGGTCTGCTCGATCACGACCCGAAAACCCTGCAAGCCGAATTCGCCGCCGGCACGCCGATGTCGCGTATGGGCAAGCCGCTCAAGGACATCGGCCAGGCCCTGCAGAACATGGCCGACATCGATTACCAGACCCTCGCCGGCGCCATTTCCACCTCGACTCACGGCACCGGCAAAACCTTTCAGTCTTACTCGGCCCATGTCTGCGGGATGCAACTGGTGACCGCCAGTGGCGAGGTATTGGACTGCGACAGCCAGCGTCATCCGGACGTATTCAATGCCGCCCGGGTATCCCTCGGCGCGTTGGGTGTTGCCACTAAAATCCGCTTGCAAAACCGTCCGGCGTATCGTCTGCGGGAAACCCAGTGGATCGCCAGGACCGAAGAGTTGCTCGAAGACCTCGACAAGAACACCCGCGACAACCAGCACTGGGAAATGCTCGTGGTCACCCATTCCGACTACGCCTTGTCCATCGCCCTCAACGAAACCGGCGACCCGGCCACGCCGCCGATCCCGCCCGAGGAGGAGGGTGGCAACGAGTTCGTGACCCTGATCGAGAAGATCGACAAGTACGGCAGTGATTTCCCCGGCCTGCGCACCTCGTTGCTCAACAGTTTGCGGCATCTGGCGAGTTTCGATGATCGGGTCGGCGACTCGTTCGACATCTACGCCAACGTGCGCACCGTGCGCTTCAACGAGATGGAGTACTCGGTGCCCGCCGAATACGGCCCGGCCTGCCTGCGCGAAATCCTCAAGCTGATTCAGGACAAGGACCTGCGCACCTGGTTTCCCATCGAGTACCGCTACGTCAAGGCCGACGACATTGCGCTGAGCATGTTCGAGGGCCGCGACAGCTGTTCGATCTCGGTGCACCAGCATTACCAGATGGACCATCACAACTTCTTCGCCGCCATCGAACCGATTTTCTGGAAGTACAACGGTCGCCCGCACTGGGGCAAATTGCACACGCTCAATGCGCGCACCCTGCAACCGCTGTACCCGCGCTGGCGCGAGTTTGTCGACGTACGCCAGGCACTGGACCCCAGCGGACGTTTTCTCAACGCGCATCTGTCGTCAATTCTGGGGGTGAGCTGATGGCGGTCAATCGACGCAGTTTCATGCTGGGCACCGTGGGCGTTGGCGCCTTTTTGCTGGGAGTCGGTGCCTGGTTACGACCGGGCGATCATGGCGGCCCGTACAGCGAGTATTTCCGCGCCCTGAATAAAGAGTTGAAAGACAACGGACCAATGCGTCCGGTGCTTTTGATCGATCTGGATCGCCTCGACCACAACATCGACGTGGTCATGCAGTCGGTGCGACGCGGCGGCAAGCAATTGCGATTGGTGGAAAAGTCGCTGCCGTCACCGGGGCTGTTGAGCTACATCGCGCAACGGGCCGGAACGCAAAAGCTCATGTCGTTTCACCAGCCGTTCCTTAATCACGATGCCGTCATGTTTCCCCAGTCCGATATCCTGCTCGGCAAGCCGCTGCCGGTGCGTTCGGCACAGCTGTTCTATCAAACCCACAAAGGCCCGTTCGACCCGGCGAAGCAGCTGCAATGGCTGATCGACAATCCCGAACGTCTGCAGCAGTACCTGGCGCTGGCGCAGGGATTGGGCACACGGATGCGGATCAACATCGAGCTGGATGTCGGCCTGCATCGCGGCGGGGTCGGTGATGTGAGTGTGCTGAGGCAGATGCTCGCGCTGATCAGCGCCAACCCGCAGCACCTGGTGTTCGCCGGGTTTATGGGTTACGACCCGTTTGTGGGCATGGGCGTGCCGGGGATACTTGGCTCACCGGAAGAACTGTTCGCCAAGGTGATGCTGATTTATCAGCGTTGCGTGGATTTCACTCGCCAGCAATTTCCGGCGTTGTGGAACGAAAGCCTGTGTCTGAACACCGCCGGCAGCCCGAGTTACCGCATCCACGAAAACGAGACACTGAGCACCGAAGTGTCGGTGGGCACGGCGATGCTCAAACCGACGCATTACGACCTGCCATCGCTGGTTGACCACGTGCCGGCGACCTACATCGCCACCCCGGTGCTGAAGAGTACCGGTGCGGTGAACATCCCGGCGCTGGATGACAGGTCGAAGCTGTTGTCGTGGTGGGATGTCAATCAGCGCCAGACCTTTTTCATTTACGGCGGCAACTGGATGACCGAGTTCGAATCGCCCGCCGGCTTGCAGAGTAATGGGGTGTATGGGCGTAGTTCGAATCAGGAAATGGTCAACGGTTCTGACGCCGTGGGCCTGACTGTCGAGGATCAAGTGTTCCTGCGTCCGACCCAGACTGAAGCCGTCCTCCTGCAATTCGGTGATCTGCTGGCGGTGCGTGGCGGCAAGATTGTCGATACCTGGCCGGCGTACACCTAAGGCCAGATCGCACAACATGTGACCAATATCCGGCGCCGTCTACTGTCAGGTTTTACAGTAGACGGCGCATTTCTGTTGCGCGCAATAATTGGCCCTCGCGTCGTCGTTGAAGGGACAAGTATTACTTTCAGGCGTTATTGATAAGCCCTCTATAGATAGGTGATGCAAATGGCGACTACCGGTAAATTCGAATTCGATACCAGCGAATTTGGGAGCTTTGAAGCCAGTGAGCTTGATCTCAGCGAGGTCGGCAATTTTTTTCAAGTGAAAGTAGGCAAACCTACTGGTGCCAAATTTCACACTTCGTTATCAATGAATATCGAGAAGTTTGAGGGAACAAAAACCTTCGAAGATGCGCAATTGCCCGTAATTAAATTTATCTCAAGGGAGGAAAATTACATGTTTAGGTATACCGTGAAGTCTGGTTCCCTGACGGCCACCATCTCGGCAGAGGCGGTGAAAATCACTGGAACATTCGACCTTATAATGACTGCCGATCCCGACAGTGAATCGAGAGGACCTGAAGAAATCGTACTCTACGAGGGTGACTTTGAACTTGAAAACTGACGTTCTGCGTCATCCAAAAAACATGGCAGTGAACCTGGCTTCCATGTTTTTTTTGCCGGTTCGTTTTCCTCCGAGTCATTAATGAAGCTTTCATGACAAAAGTTCGGTAGCACATAGCCAGTCCGGTCATGCCTATGTAACGCGCTTGAGGGGCCCAACGGGGCGCTTTTCACAAGCCGAGGCGGGACGCCGGGAGTGAGGCAATGGGGACTATGGAACGCTACTCGAAAGTGGGCATGCAGGAACTCGATCAGCGGCTGTCGAAGATCGTCGAAGCGGCGCGCAAGAAGCCGGTGTCGGTGTATCGCTACGGTGCGCCGTGGGTCTGGATCGTGTCGCAGGATGACTGGCAGGGCGCCTTGAAAGAGGTCTCCAGCTACATTCCGCCAGGCCATTCGCTGGTGTTGCTGCGCCCGCAGATCGACGACTTGTTTGCGGCCCACCAAGACCTGCTGCATGACCTCAATGCCGAGCCCGGCATGCTGATTCCCGCGCAAACGGTCATGCACATCCTGCTCCTGCAACTGCTGTATTCGGTGCCCAGCGAGCAGCAATTGTATGAGCAGCTCAATTACAACCTGCTGTTTCGCTGGTTCGTCGGTCTTGGCCTGAACCAGAAAGTCTGGAGCTTCAACGTCCTCAGTCGCGACATCGCCACGCTGCTCAACGAGCCGCGTGCGGTGCTGCTCATTCAAAAAATCATTGGCGAAGTGTTCTGCGGTGCCTTGCTGCAAATGCCCGAGTTCTCCTTGAACTTCGCGCTGCTGCACACCTGGCTCGGCAAGCACAGCGGTGCCTCGACAGTCAGCAACTGACGCAATTCACAAGGCGCGCGACAGCGCCAACAGGTCATCGCGAATTCAGGGGGTAGTGTGGATCAGATTTTCACGTCACGGCTGGCGCTGTGGGGCTGGCTGCTGGTGACGGTCGGCGCGCAACCGGCATTCGCCGAAGAGGCTGCCGAAAATGCCGCGCCGCAGCGTCTGGTGGACGTCAACGAATACTTCGTGCGCGGCAACACCGTGCTCGACGCGCGGGCGATCGAAGAGGCGGTGTACCCGTTTCTCGGCCCGCAGAAAGCCATGACTGACATCGAAGGCGCCCGCGATGCCCTGCAAAAGGCTTATCAGGAGCGTGGCTATCAATCGGTGTTCGTCGAGTTGCCGGAGCAAGCAGTGGCTGACGGTATCGTCTACCTGCAAGTCAGCGAAACCAAGGTCGGCCGGGTGCGGGTGGTCGGCGCCAAACACTATTCGCCGCTGGACATCCGCGACAACGTCCCGGCGCTGAAAGAGGGCGAAGTGCCGGACTTCGCCAAGGTCCAGGGTGAACTGGCGCAGCTCAATAAAACCCCGGGGCGCCAGGTCATGCCGCTGGTGCGCGAAGGTCAACGCCCGGGGACCATGGACGTCGACTTGCAGGTCGAAGACCAGAACCCGTGGAGCGCCAGCGTCGGCCTCAACAACGACTACAGCGCCGACACCGAAAAGCTCCGCGCCGTGACCAGCCTTGGCTACAACAACCTCTGGCAGCTTGGCCACAGCATCAACCTGACGTACTTCACCGCGCCGCAGGACACCGACAACGCCAAGGTCTGGTCGGCGTCCTACAGCGCGCCGCTGACCGAGCGCTGGAGCGTGCAGTTCTCCGGTTACCAGTCCGACAGCAATGTCGCGACCATCGGCGGCAGCAACGTGTTGGGCAAGGGCCATTCCTATGGCGTGTCGGCGATCTACACGTTGCCGTCCAGCGGCAACTGGTCGAACTCGCTGTCGGCCGGCATCGACTTCAAGGATTTCGACGAGCGCCTGACCCTGTCCGGCGAGAGCGACAAGGTGCCGTTGAAATACGCGCCGTTCACCTTCGCCTACAACGGCTTCCGTTACACCGAAAAGAGTCAGCTCGGCCTCGGTTTGAGCCTGGTGGCGGCCACCCGCAGCATCTTCGGCTACGGCAGTTCCGACGAAGACTTCGACTACAAACGCTACCGCGCCAACCCGAGTTTCGCGGTGGTCAAGGGCGACAGCACCTTCACCTGGACCTTCGACAACGATTGGCAAAGCGCGAGCAAAGGCGCGTTCCAATTGGCGTCGGGGCCACTGGTCTCCAACGAACAATTCTCCGCCGGCGGCGCCACTTCGGTGCGCGGCTATCTGGCCGCTGAACGCACCGGGGATGACGGCGTGCTGCTCAGTCAGGAACTGCGCACGCCGTCGCTGGCGAAATACGCCGGCAACTGGATGCAGGAATGGCGCTTCTACGCCTTTGCCGAAGGCGCGCAACTGTACCTGCGCGACGAGTTACCGGACCAGGACGCCAGTTACGCCTTGGCCAGCGTCGGCCTCGGTACCCGCGCCAGCCTCAGCAAATGGCTGTCCGGCAGCCTCGACTGGGGCTACCCGCTACTCGAAGGGCCGAACACCTCGAAGCAGGCATCGCGCCTGCACTTCAACCTTCAAGCCACGTTCTAAAGGAGCACGTTCATGCAGCGCCTCATTCTTTCGTTGTTGATCTGCCTGGGCTTCGTGCTCCCGGCCACGGCGCAGGCCTGGTGGCAGGACGACTGGCATTACCGCAAACAGATCGCCGTCGACACCACGCCGCAGGGCGCCGGGATCAATCAGGCCCTCGGTCGCACCGCGCTGCTGGTGCGCCTGCACACTGGCAATTTCACCTTCGACGGGGTCAAGGAAGACGGCGCGGACCTGCGCTTCGTCGCCGCCGATGACAAGACCGTGCTCAATCACCAGATCGAAAGCTTCGACGCGCTGATGGGCATGGCGCTGATCTGGGTCGATGTGCCGAATGTCGAGGGCGGCCAGCGTCAGGACATCTGGATGTATTACGGCAACCAGAAGGCCCCGGCCACTGGCAACGGCCAGCTGACCTTCGATCCGAATTACACCGCGCTGTATCACTTCGACGGCGCCACCGGCACTCCGGCCAAAGACACCACCGCCTACGGCAACACCGCACAAAGCGCCACCGGCGCGGCGATTGACGGCGTGGTCGGGCGCGCGTTGCAGTTCAGCGGCCAGCCGTTGTTGCTGCCGGCCAGTCCGTCGTTGCAGCACAGCGCTGGCAGTGCGTTCACCTTCAGTGCCTGGCTGCGGCTGGATCAGGCCAATGGCGAGCAACTGATTCTGGCCCGTCGCGAAGGCGCCAACAGTCTGCTGGTCGGGGTCAATCAAGGCGTGCCGTTTGTGGAGATAGACGGCCAGCGCGCCGTGGCCACTCAGCCGCTGAATCCAGGGCAATGGCAGCATGTCGCGCTGACCGCGGAAGGTTCGAAAGTCAGCCTGTACATCAACGGTCGTGAGGGTGCGACCCTCGCTCAAGCGATGCCGGCGTTCAATTCGGTGATGGCGGTTGGCGGTGATCTGGCCGCTGGCCCGTACCAGCCATTTGTGGGGGCCATCGACGAACTGCGCCTTTCCAAAGTTGCCCGCCCGGCGCCGTTGCTGCTGGCCGATGCCACCGCGCAAGGTGCCGAGTCGAAACTGGTGACCTATGGCGTCGACGAAGAACAGTCCGGTTTCGGCTTCGGCAGCCTCGGTTTCCTGCTCAACGCGGTGCCGGTCGACGCCTGGGTGATCATCGCCGTGCTGGTACTGATGATGTTTCAGTCGTGGATCATCATGCTGCGCAAGAACCGCACCCTCAGCCGCGTGAGCAAGGCCAACGAGGATTTCCGCGAGCAGTTCGCCAAGGTCGGTACCCGTCTGGAGATGTTCGCCGACGACGCGCAACTGGCCCAGCGTCTGCAGCACTCGCCGCTGTGGCGTCTGTACTCGGTGGCGGTCAAGGAAATCCGTACTCGCCGCGAGCAGGGCGCCGACACCTCTTCGGTGTCCGCAGCGACCATCGAAGCCATTCGCTGCTCGATGGACGGCGTACGTACCCGCGAGAACCAGGCGCTCAGTTCGAAACTCTCGACCCTGTCCAACGCCATTGCTGGCGGCCCGTACATCGGCCTGCTCGGCACCGTGCTGGGGATCATGGTGGTGTTCCTCGGCACCGCCATGGCCGGCGACGTCAACATCAACGCCATCGCGCCGGGCATGGCGGCGGCGTTGCTCGCCACGGCGATGGGCCTGTTTGTCGCGATCCCGGCGCTGTTTGGCTACAACCGCCTGATCACCCGTAACAAGGAAGTCAGCGCCGACATGCGCGTGTTCGTCGACGAGTTCATTACCCGTCTGGCGGAGATGCACGGTGAAGGTCAGTCCAGTGAAGCGGCGCATCAGCGCGGCCATCACGCCAACCACTCCGTACCGGCCTGAGGAGCATTGCCATGGCGTCCGTAAATGCCTCCCACGACGATGACGAAGATGCAGCGGTGGACAGCATCAACATCACGCCACTGGTGGACGTGCTGATGGTGGTGCTGGTGATGTTCATCCTCACTGCCACCGCGCAGGTCTCCGGGATCCAGATCAACCTGCCCAAGGCCAGTGCCGCGGTGTCGCTGTCGGAGGCCAAGACCAAGGCGATTTCGGTCAATGATGGCGGTCAGGTGTTCCTCGATGCCTACCCGGTGACCCTGCCGGAGTTGGAAGAGCGCCTGCGCATCGAGAAAGCGCAGAACCCGGACTTCCCGGTGATCGTGCGCGGGGACGCCACGGTGCAGTACCAGAAGGTCATTGAAGTGCTGGATCTGCTGCGCCGGCTCGAACTGTCTCAGGTCGGTCTGGTGACCGGCAAACCGACGCAGGGTTGAGTGATGACCGCACAACTTCCGATTGAGCCGCTGCCGGTGAAGCGCTCGCCGTTGCGTTACCTGAAGTGGGGCGCCGGGCTGCTGCTCGGCGCGCTCGCCGCGTGGTTCCTGTGGCAGTGGGCCAATGACATGAGCGGCATCCGCCGTGAAGCGCCGAAGGTGCCGACGATCATTCCGTTGCCGCCACCACCACCGCCACCTCCGGAAAAACCACCGGAGCCGGAAACCCCGGTGGAAGAAAAAGTCGTCGAGCCCGAACCCACGCCCGAGCCGCAAGAGGTCAAGCCCGAGGAAGAGGCGCCGCCATCGCCGGCGGACGATCTGGCCAACCCGATGCAAATCGACGGCGACGCCCAGAGCGGCAATGACGCTTTCAACATCGGCGCCGGCAAGGGCGGCGGTATGGCCGGAGCGGGTGGCGGACGCTTGGGTACCGGCACCTACAGCCAGTTCCTGGCGTTCACCTTCCAGCGTTTGCTGCGCGAGAACCCGGACCTGCGCAACCTTGCGTTTTCGCTGCAGGCCGATGTGTGGCTGAGCAGCGTCGGCGAAATCACCCGGGTCGAGCTGGTCAAGTCCAGCGGCAAGCCCGAGATCGACACTCAGGTGCTGGCCGCATTGCGCAACGCGCCGCATCTGAGCGAACGGCCACCGGCCTCCATCACCTTGCCCGTGCGCCTGTCCCTGCAAGGGCGGCGTCCGGGTTAACCGAATTCATAAAGCTGTATGAAAAGGAGTTGTGTGCAGATGATTTCCAACGTGAATCGATTGTCCCTGGCGGTCGGCATGGTCATCGCGACCCTGGTCGGTCAGGCCGCGGCAGCGCCTGCGCCTTCGGAGAACGCCACGATCAATCTGATCCGCTTGCTGGTCGAGCAGGGCATTCTGAAACAGGACAAGGCCGACGCGCTGATCGCTCAGGCGCAGAACGAAGCGGCGCAGGCCAAACAGGCTGCCACTTCCACCGCCGTAGCGGCCGGACCGGTAGCGGCACCGGGCGATGTGCGCGTGCAATATGTGCCGGCCGCAGTGCGCGACCAGATCCGCGATCAGGTCAAGGCCGAAGTCATGGCCACCGCCAAGCAGGAAAACTGGGCCGCGCCCAATACCTTCCCGGACTGGGCATCGCGCATCAGCTTCGACGGCGACATTCGTCTGCGTGACGAATCGCGCTACTACTCGGGCAGCAACAGCAACGAAATCGTCGACTTCGCCAAACTCAACAACAACGGCCCGTACGACGTGAACCCCAACAGCAGCACCAACCTGCCGCCGTTGCTCAATACCCGCGAAGACCGCACCAACCAATTCCGCCTGCGCGCACGGCTGGGCATGAAAGCGGTGATCTCGCCAGAATGGACCGCCGGCATCCGCATCGGCACCGGCTCGGACAACAACCCGGTGTCGACCACGCAGAACCTCGGCGGCGGCTTCGCCAAGAAAGATATCTGGCTCGATCAGGGTTACCTGAACTGGAAGCCGACCGATGAGCTGACCCTGACCGGCGGGCGTTTCGCCAACCCGTTCATGTCCACCGACATGCTGTACTCCAACGACCTCAACTTCGACGGCGTGGCGGCGATTTTCGATCACAAGCTCAACCGCGACTGGGGTGTGTTCGGCACCGTCGGCGCGTTCCCGGTGGATTACACCAACGACACCAGCACCAGCAATGGCTTCGACAAGGAAGAAAGCGACAACAAGTGGCTGTACGGTGCGCAGCTCGGCGCCAAGTGGGCAATCAACAGCAACAACCGCCTCAAGGGCGCGTTGGCTTACTACCGTTTCGACGACATTCAGGGGCAGCGTTCCAGCCCTTGCGCACCGTGGGCCGGCGCCCCGGGCTGCGACACCGACGGCACTCGGGCGGCGTTCATGCAGAAAGGCAACAGCGTGTTCCTGCTGCGCGACATCACGCCGAACCCGGCCAACCCGACCACCACGCCGCAGCCACAGTTCGTCGGTCTCGCCTCGGAGTTCAACCTGCTCGACCTGAATCTGGTATGGGACGCCGATCTGCCACAAGACTTCAAATTGCGCAGCCAGGGCAACTACATCCACAACCTCGGTTACGACGAAGGCGACATGCGTAAGCGTTCCGAGGGGCAGATCGTCAACAACCTCAACAGCAACGGCGAGATCGAAAGCGGCGCCAATGCGTGGATGGTCCAGTTCACCCTCGGCAACGCGCTGGACCTGAAGAAGCAGGGCGACTGGAACCTGTTCGCCGGCTACAAGTACATCCAGCCGGACGCCTTGCCTGATGGCTTCAACGACTCGTCGTTCCACCTCGGCGGCACCAACGCCAAGGGCTATATCCTCGGCGGCAACTACGGCCTGGCGAAGAACGTCTACGCCACCGGCCGCTGGATGAGCACCGAAGCCGTGTACGGTGCGCCGTTCGACATCGACGTCTTGCAGCTTGAGATCAATACGCGCTTCTAAGGCGCCGGGAGTACGGTCATGCACGCACGAGTTTTATGGTTGGGGCTGAGTTTTTTCATCGCGCAAGGCGCGCAGGCCGAAGGCATGGAGGAGCGTCTGCGCACCCAGTTGCGCAGCACCACCCAGCAGTTGCAGACCCTGCAGAGCCAGCAGGCCCAGGCCAGCGCCGCGCAACTGGCGGCGCAGAATGAGGCCAAGGCCGCGCAGGCGCAGATCAAGCAATTGACCGCTGAACTGGCCAAGGCTAAAGGCCTGGCCGAGCAGTTGGCTGGCCAGCAGCAGAACCTGCACAACCAGGCCCAAGCGCAAGTCGCCGCCAGTAGCGAACAGGTCGGCAAGTTCAAGAAGGCCTACGACGAGTTGCTGGTCATGGCCCGTGCCAAAGAGGCAGAACGGTCTAAGCTTCAAGCGCAATTGGCTGAACGTGACACACAAGTGCAGCAATGTTCAGTCAAGAATCAGCAGATGTACGGCGTCGCCAAGCAGATCCTCAGCGCCTACGAAAACATTGATGTGGCCGAGGTGATGAAGATCCGCCAGCCCTTCGCGGGCAGCGCCCGGGTCAAGTTCGATGAACTGGCGCAGGGGTTCGGTGACGAGCTCTACAAGACTCAATTCGACGCGCCGCAAGCTGCGCTCGCGCATTGATTAACAAACAAGGAAGAAGTCATGACTCAATTGATCAGCCATGTATCCCCGCAATCCCTGACCGAAGTCCTGCAAGCGGCCGGTTATCGCGTCAACCAGACGGAACAGAACGGCATCGTGCAGTTGCTCAGCGCCAGTCAGGGCATCGGTTATGCCGTGCGTTTCGGCAACCCGGCGGTGGAGCAGGGCCGCTATGTCGATTTCACCTTCAGCTGCGCGCTGCGGGTGCAAGGTGAGTTGCCACAAGGTGTGGCCGAGCAGTGGAACGCCACCCGGCGTTTTGCCCGGTTGTCGTTGCAGGGCGAGTTTCTGGTGATGGAAATGGACGTGGTGGTCGCGGCGGGTGTGAGCAACGATCACCTGCGTGGCAGCCTGGAGCTGTGGGACCGTTTGCTGCAGGAATTCATCGTCTACCTGCGTGATTTCACCCAGGCCGCTCAAGCCTCGACAGCCAAAGTCGCTACCGCTGAGCAAGAGGAAGTCGCGCTGTGAAAAAGCCTGCCATGGTGATCGGCGCCGGGGCAGTGGCGCTGTTGGTGGTAGCCGTGGCGCTGGTGCTGCGACCGGGTACTGACCCGGTTGCCGCCCAGCAATCGTCGCCGTTGGCGGCGGTTGCTGCGGGGCCGGCCGTGGCGCGACTGGGCAATCAGCAGGTGACGCCGCAGGAGTTGCAGGCGTTGCTGGCGACATTGCCACCGGCAAGTGCCGAGCAACTGCGCGGCAACCGTGAAGCACTGGAGCGCTGGATTCGTACCCGTCTGGCGGAGAAAGCCGTGCTCGAGCAGGCCGACGCTCAGGGCTGGGCGCAGCGTCCGGACGTGGTGCGGCAAACTCGCGCGGCCAGCGAGCAGATCGTCTTTCGCGATTACCTGCGCTCGGTCAGCACCGTGCCGGCGGACTATCCGAGTGCGGCCGAGCTGCAACAGGCGTACGACGCTGGCAAGGCCAATTGGATGACTCCGCCGTTGTATCGGGTCAGCCAGATTTTCCTCGCGGTGCCGGATGCCCAGAGCCTGGACGCCGTGCGCAAACAGGCGGCCGAGCTGAGCAAGAAAGCCCAGGGCACGCCGGGGGATTTTGCCGCGCTGGCGACTCAGTACTCGCAGGATCGGCTGACCGCCGAACGCGGCGGCGACAGCGGGCTGCAACCGTTGCAGCAACTGGTGCCGGAGGTGCGGGGCGTGGTGGCGAAGTTGAAGGTCGGCGCGGTGTCCGACCCGGTGCAGAGCGCAGCCGGTTTCCATGTGATCAAACTCACCGAACAGCAACCGGCGCGTACCGCGACTCTGGATGAATTGCGCGATCAACTGACCCAGGCCTTGCGTGCGCAACGTCAGGAGCAGATTGCCCAGGCGTATCTGGACGGGATGCTCAATACCGCAACGCTGAGTATCGATGGGGCCGAGCTGAACAAGGTCCTCGAAACCCACCAATAAATCACCTTGTGGGAGCGAGCCTGCTCGCGAATGCGGTGTGTCAGGCAGCGTAATTGTTGAATGTGCTGGCGCCTTCGCGAGCAGGCTCGCTCCCACAGTGGATTGTGGTGCACTCAAGACCAACAAAGATCGACAGGGAGTCATCGATGTCATTCACCGAACCCGCAGGACGACAGGGTAGCCCCGACTATCGCTGGGCACAGGGCGAGCACGAGTCGTGGCTCGCGCAAGCCGCGACCATCGATGCCGACGTCGCGCAATATTTTCTGGTCAGTGCTCGCTGCGGTTGCTTCATGCAGGCGGCGCGCAGCCTCAACGTGCGCTCGACCTTGCTGCGCAAACAATTGGCGCAGCTTGAGCAAACGCTGCAACACGCGCTGTTCAGCTTTCAAGGCAGCGCCTTGAGCCTGACCCGTGAAGGTCAGCAGTTGCAGGCGCAACTGGTGGCGCTGGCCCATGAACGCAAGCTGCCGGTGATCGAGCAACCCCTGATCAGGCTGGCCGTCGCCGAATCGATCCTGCACGACATCCTCGGCCGCGACCTCATCGCACTGCTGCGCCGCAACGCCAGCGTGCGCCTCGAGATCATCGCCCTCGACAGCGAACTGGCTCTGCGCGCCGTCAGCGCCGACATCGTGCTGTGGCTCGCCCATGGTGAAACCCCGTACCCCGGCCCGACCTTCGCCACCAGCGAACCGCAACGCCTCGCGCAACTGGAATACCAGCCGCACATTGCCAAACGCTATTCCCGCGTGACTGCACGGCCAGGGAGCCCGGATGATCTTGCCGATTTCATGCTGGTGCAATGGCAGCATGACCGGCAGATCGATAGCTTCCGGCCGTGGAACAATCTCGTCGAACAGCGCTTGGCCGGGGTGGTGCAGATGCAGTCTTACGAGCTGATGCTGGAAATGATCCGGTGCAGCGCTTGCATTGGTTTGTTGCCGATGTACATGAGCCGGTTTGATCGCGGGTTGGTGGCGTTGCCGGGGTTGTTTGAGGAGGCGATGCGGTTGCAGGCGTGGTTGGCGGTGAACAGTGACTCGCAGGGTGTTGAAGAGGTACAGGTGCTCGTGGAGTTGATTCGGCGGACGTTTAGCGAACGTGGGGAGTGGTTTGAATAACGGTAAAAAAGACGGATTTATCCAGTTAAATAAATCCGTCCACTTTTTCCTTGTCCCATTTTTCATTTTTTTTTGCTGTATTGGATGTGTCGGGTTAATTGGTCTTTAGTTTTATGATTTTTATAGAGGTTATGTCGCCCTGATTGCCATAGGTACCGGCCCATGCAAAGCCGCAAGATACGGATTTATTTACGTCCGCGTTTAAGGTTAGTTCGCTGCTAACTTCGCTCCAGAATGTGCCGAGCGGCGCTATTGTCCAGTCAGTACTATTGAAAATATAGTATAAGTTCGAAGTTTGAAGAGTCCTTCTCGCTGTTATTGTGAGTTGGTATTTTCCTTTGGTTAAGCTGAATGTCTTAGTAATGGCTGAGAGGGAATTGGGATCGGAGACGAATCGTAAGAATCCATCTTGGCCTTCCTTCATTAATGTCTGAGCTCTGGTACGAACCGACCAACCATTTGTACCATTAGTGAAGTCCGTATGGTCGATCACTTCTCCTTCATCCGCACGAATGCTCAACCTCGCGCTGGCCGTTGCTCTACCACTGACAGCAGTAATTGAATGATCCCCTTCCACACTCCCCGCCTTAACCCCATTAACCGCTATCTTCCCGTCAACGCCGGTCACGAAGTCCTTGGTTCCCGCCCCTCCGGCAAACGTCGTCCCCTGTGGCAAGATGATGGTGACAGTCTGTCCTGCACTGGGCAGCCCTGCCTGAGTGACAAGCAGTTCAATCCCCGTCACCTGTTCGCCCGTCGTAGCGGTGTAAGGCGCATTGAGAAACGCCACCACGACATCAGGCTGTGCCTGAACGGTGTAACTGCGAACCGGAAACTTCACCGCCAATCGCGCATTGGCCACCCCGTCATAGTTCAAACTGAACAGGATGGTGAACACACTGCCATCCATGAGCCCTTGCAACCAAGTCAACGGTACAGGCCGGACCAGTCCCGGTCCGGCGCTCAGGGCGTCACCATTCAGGTCGTCGTGGAAGACCGGATTACCCTTGCTGTCCACCCCCTCATAGCGTAACCATCCGCTCTGTCCCGACACTTGATGTGCATACGCCGGCAACTGAAGCACGGAGGACGGAAGCAGTTTTGTAGCGTCCAGGTTAGATGTGTCGTTCCCATCAATCGTCGGCACAGGCAGTCTCGGATCGTGATCCGCAATTCTCTTTACTGAGGCGTCCAGTACTTGCGAGTCGTACAGCTTGCCACTACGTTGCAGTACATAACGTAACTTCAACTGTTTACCCATGTTCGCCGCGAGAAATGCGCTGTCCAAAGGAAAGTTGGCCCGGCTTGCGGAATTCAATGGTTTGAAATCGAATGTCGGTGAGCCAGCCCAAGAGCCAATCATTTTTACGACATCGCCTGAACGGAAACCGAGCACTTCCACCTGGCCGTTTGCACCTTTCAGGTTAGCGGGATCCAACGGGTCCAGAACACCACCCAGCGATTTCTGAAAACGTGGTGGCAGCAGATCCGGTAACCCTTCACCCACCACTCGGGCCATGGCCGCGACCGATTGGCCGATAGATGTGCCATTGCGCAGCACCGCATACATGCTCTTCACTGTGCTGCCGGCGATCACCTTGTTATTGTCTACCCACAGGATCAAGACCTTTTTCTGTCCGAACTCGTCGGCTTCCACGACTCCCTTCAACGGCACCACGACGTCGAGTTTACCTTCAGCGCTTGCCGTATAGGTTCCATCGATGACATCCCCCGCAAGCAGGCGCGGGTCGTTGGTCAGCACAATCACTTGCAGTCGATTGGTACCCAGTAACTCCAGGTCGATGATCTCGGATACATCGCCAGGATCGTTCGGGCGCTCACGATAGATCACCCCCTGCAAGCGTTTGCCGTCCAGGTTCTCGTCGACGGTTTGCGAGGCTGACCACACGGCGTCGGGGTCGGGTGTATTGAGGAGTTGGTCAGTCACGGTGAATGAAAAGTCCAGTTTGCCGCTCGGCCTGATGGCCTTGTCGAGGAATGCGCGATCCACGATAAAACACACGGTGGTCGGTGCCGGCGAGCCGGGGTCAGGTGGTTGCGGTGCGTCGTTGGTGCCCACTTCGAAAGTGACGATCTCCCCATTGCACTTGAGTGTGATCGTGTCGTAGGCCCGGCAATAGGGATAGGTGAAGCACACCTGTGCGCTGACAAACCCTGGCCCGACGCCATTCTTGATCTCGTCAGGCAGCGTCATGCCGAGTTCGGAATGGCCCACGATATCGGGGCGGACGTCTTTCAAGCCAGGCCGGATCATGTTGAAGAGCGCTTCCAGCATCGGCGTGGAAGAGCTGAAGTTCTGGCTGTTGCGAAAAATTTCGTAGTACAGCTCGTTGACTCGGTCGGAGTGCAGTCGCCCCACTGGAATACGCATTTCAATCGGGGCGTCCGGGTTGCCGACAGGCTTGCTGTCCAGTGGCGCCACCTCACCCTTTAGCTTCAGCACGATGGTATCAGTCGGATCGACCGTGCCTGCCAGTGGCGGATCGATTCGAACTCTCGCGCCCAGGCCGTCGGGCACCAGATTGTAAATGGCAAGCGGGACACCGATGCGCGCGCCGATAACTGAATCAGTGGCGCCCTGCACGAAAGGAGGTGCCAGCACCAGATTGGTGTTTTGCAGTGAGGTAGGCGTAGTCATGTCGATGCTCCGGCGAGGTAGGGATGCAGGCGTCATCAAACGCTGGATACGTGAAGGCGTCACCTGTCAGATCTGACAGGTGAGCGCTGTTTCAAGACGAATGGTCGTTGGAGAACGGTTTTCCTACAGACGCGAAAACGGCCCATGCGGGGCTGTTTTGGTTTCATCACTCAGGGCTGAGGTTCAGCCGCCACATCCAGATTATCCAGCACCCGGTTCACCGCCAGTTCCGCCAGCATGATCAGTTGCCCGATGCCCAGCAGCACATGCCGCCGCGGCGTATCGATCATCCCGGCAAAATCGCTGGCCATGGTTTTGGCCGAGGTCAGGTTTTCGCAGGCGTCGGCCAGCAGTTCTTCATTCGGGATGCCGGGGGCGATGAGGTAGCGGGTGATGGGTTTGAGCAGCGGCTTTCTGGGGTGGAACGGATTGAGGTAGTGGTCGAGGGCGCGGTCGGCGGCTTCGTGGAATTTCTTTGAATCGAGGGTTTCGTAGGGCGAGGTCGAGTCGGTTTCGGGTGGGTTTGGTGTTGGTTTGATCATGATTGAATCTCCAGAGTCATGGAGCCGCCACGATTCGCTGCGATACGAAGGGGGGGCAGCTATACGCGGGTCGCAGACCGGGACTCTAGAACCGGCAGACCCGAGGGTCTCCCACGTACAGCCGCCATAAAACTGGAGGATGTTGTGCGTCTAGAGATCGCGGGCTGCGAGACCCGATCGCTGATTCATCAGCGACCCGGAGACGATAGAGCCCACCCTCAAGGCGTACAAGCCGGCGGATTCTGGCGGATGCGTAGGCAATGGCGCAAGGCGTTGTGGCTTACCGGACGTTTCGGTCAACGGCTTTAAACAGTCGTGGCGAATCCGTGAAGAAGCGGTTTACATTGAGCGGCCACGCACTGATCCAGGAGGGATTTCTCATGCCTGAGCACGACCCCGCCATTCACTTCGAGCGCTTCAGAATTAAATAAATGCGTCCCCTTTATCATTCCCCAAAAAAATCACAATGATCGAACCAGAAGGCTATCAATATCATAGTCGTTAACATCCATAGCACTTTGAAGATTGACAATCTGAAAAGCAATTTTTCCCGTTGTCAGGGCCGCAGCTCTAAATGAATAATCCTGAAACGGATTACTGGAAATTCTAAATGTTGAAGAAGCACTATTTCCAATGTACAAAACTAAAAGTGCATCATTAGGTGTGCCGGGATTAACTTTTTTTGCGGTTACTCTAAATTCATATGTTCGTCCGCTGAAAACCTCAAACTCCTTCGACAACACTGTTCCAGCATGAGAGCCCGAGCCGGAAGTATTGTTAAATAAATGATATCCAGGGCGATCTTGAGTAGGCCAGAATTGGAGTTCCCTACCTGCAGGACCTTTTATCCAACCACGCATTGATAGATCATTAAAGTCAGTCAGATCATATAGTGGAGAAAACAGGATAATTCTGAGAGCCCACGCTGAAGACTCCACTCCACTCCCATAATTCGCTTTTACCGTATAACTGTGCTCCCCCGGTGCCTGGCCCGTGAGTGTGTAAGTGTAAACGCCTTTAACATCGACCGGGATCGTGGCTTTAAAGGCAGCATGATCCAGCAACTGGAGCGTGTGACCGGCACTCGCTTTACCGCTGATCACCAGCGTGGTCGCCGTGGTCGACCCTCCCTTCGGAACGAGTGCACCGGTGGCGCTGTTTTCTTTTATCCAGTCAATGATTGCGTTGACGTTGGCCACCACAGTCAGGGTCCAGACATTGGAGTACACAGTCCCGGGGTGATACAGCGACTGAATGTAGAACCGATGGGCGCCCTGAGCGACCGTGATGGTGATCGAATAGTCTCCCGCCGGGTTGGCGGTCATCTTGCCCAACGGCTTCGCGCTCGCGCCGCTGCCATCGTACAACTCGCCCTGCTGGCCAGGGCTCAGCTTGCCTCTAATCACCAGCGTGGTCGCTGTGGTGAATCCTGCGCCCGCAACAGGTTTACCGGTGGCGGTGTCCTCGTTCACGTTGCCGATGGTCGGCACGACCAGTGCCACAGCCTTGATCATGTAGGCCCGATCCGGAAACTCCACGGCCGTCGCCCTGACATTGCTCATGTCCATCGACACCGCGAACTTGATGATCAGTGAAGTGCCATCTCCCAGCTGCTTCAAGTAACTGTTCACCAACGCTTGAGGCCAGAAACCCTGGCTGACCCAAGTCGGATTGACCCGCGCCGGCAGACCATTCCACAAGACCAGATTGTGCGCCGTGCCGTCCGCCTTCTTGCCCTCCAGCGAAAGCCAGCACGGCATGCCATCGGCAATCAGCGTCCAGAGCAAGGCGTGAATCGTCGCGTTCTTCGCGCCCAGCGCGATAACGTCCAGCACGTTGTTCGCGTCCGCTTCCACAATCTTCGGAGGGACCAACGCCGTGGCGGGCAATGGCAGGATATTCAGTGGCAAGACTTTCGACGAGGTCGTAACACCATTGCGTTCGATGACATAGGAGACCTTGATCCCGTTGCCCAGACTGTAGGCCAGCACCGAGCGCGGTACCACGAATTTCAGACCGGCACTGACCAGGCGTTGCGGACTGGTGAAGGAAGCCCCTGGCGCACTGATCGCGCCCTCCCACACGAAGTGGATCTTGTCGCTGGGCAGCAAAGTGCCCGCAGGCACCACTCCCTCGACATTCTGCAACGTCGGATTGAAGTTGTTGCCTGTCTGCCCTGTGACGGAAGGGGGCGGTAAAACAAGTGTGTTGGCAGTGATGACGATGGAGGTCGTCGGCGACACTCTGAGGTTACTCAGTTGATCTTCATTGGTGGCGCTCACTGAACGAGTACCGTCACCGATCTGCTGGAGGTCAAGGGTCGTCAGGGTGTAGGTAACCGGGTTGGCAGGATGGACGTAGGGAATTGTT
The DNA here is from genome assembly GCF_022368695.1 of Pseudomonas sp. Y5-11. Classification (NCBI taxonomy): domain Bacteria; kingdom Pseudomonadati; phylum Pseudomonadota; class Gammaproteobacteria; order Pseudomonadales; family Pseudomonadaceae; genus Pseudomonas; species Pseudomonas sp. Y5-11. The sequence goes on along the minus strand of NZ_CP058974.1, from coordinate 4,233,600 downwards.
TTGCTCCACGTCCCCACGGTCAGCGTCATCACGTCATATTCGCGCGGGTAGTCGCGCGTGAGGGTGAACGTGGCCGGCTGCCCCGGGCCAATGCTGGCCGGATGGCTGACCGTGATACCGGAGACCGGGTTGTTGAACAGCACATTCAGTATCGGGGTGGATTGATCTTTATTACCGCTGACCCGGGTGACTTCGTAGTACAGCGTATTGAGGCCATCCTTCATCACTCCCCAAAGCAACTCCATAAAAATGCGGTTGTTCTCTTCGCCCGGCTTGATCGGCTTGATCACGGATGTCGCCTGGCCGTTGACCCACAGCCTTACGGAGTTACCTGCTTCAGAGGGAGTAGAAAACAACGTGACCGGGTCGATCACCATGAAGAGTTTGGTGGATGGCGAATGAATGCTTTCGGGAATGCCGAGATGGTAGGCCCCTGGCGGTTGCAGGTTTTCTACTGCGCCCGGGATGGCCATCGGATATAGCTGGAGCAAGGCGCTGATCTGTGTCGAATTGATGTTGATGCTCGTGCTCATGCTGCTCTCCTGGCGTAGGGTGCGAAGCTATCTTCGGGACGTGCCCCATCACACCGCGATAGAAGAGAACCGTCACCTGTCAGATCTGACAGGTGAGCGTGGTTTCAAGACGAATGGTCATCAATGAACAGTTTTCCTGCAGACGCAAAAACGGCCCGCGAAGGGGCCGTTTCAGTTTCAACACTCAGGGCTGAGGTTCAGCCGCCACATCCAGATTATCCAGCACCCGGTTCACCGCCAGTTCCGCCAGCATGATCAGTTGCGCAATCCCCAGCAGCACATGCCGATGCGAGCCGTCCACCAGCCCGGCGAAGTCGGCGGCCATGGTTTTAGCCGAGGTCAGGGTTTCGCAGGCGTCGGCCAGCAGTTCTTCGCTGTCGATGCCGGGGGCGATGAGGTAGCGGGTGTTGGGTTTGAGCAGCGGTTTTCTGGGGAGCAGGGGATTGAAGTAGTGGTCGAGGGCGCGTTCGGCGGCTTCGTGGAAGGTCTTCGAATCCACGGATTCGTAAGGCGAGGTGGTGTCGGTTCGGGTGGGTTTGGCGTTGGTTTGATCATGGTGAAGCTCCTTGAGAAATGGAGCCGTCATCCATCGCTGCTAAACGAATGGGGTGGCGGCTGTACGCGGGTTAGCAGTCCAGGCTCAAGGATCCCGGCGCACCGAAGTGCCCCACGCAAGCCGCCATAAAACAGAAATGGCGAAACCAGCGTGCCTTGAGAATTGCCGAGCTGCTAAACCCGATCGCTGATTCATCAGCGACCCGGAAACGATAGAGCCGGCCCTCAAGGCGTACAAGCCGGCGGATTCTGGCGGATGCGTAGGCAATGGCGCAAGGCGTTGTGGCTTACCGGACGTTTCGGTCAACGGCTTTAAACAGTCGTGGCGAGTCCGTGAAGAAGCGGTTTAAAGTGACCGGCCACGCACTGATCCAGGAGGGATCTTTCATGCCTGAGCACAACCCCGCCATTCACCTCGAACGCTTCAGCGAATCCCACGTCGAGGGCGTCACCGCGCTTTACAACGACCCGGCCGTGACCCGGCAGGTGTTGCAGATGCCGTTTCAGTCTGCCGAGATCTGGCGCCAACGACTGATGCCGGAAAATGAGCGGATGGTGAAACTGGTGGCGCTGCATCAAGGTGCGGTGATCGGGCATCTCGGACTGGAGGCTTTTTCGCGGATTCGTCGCAGCCACGCCGGCAGTGTCGGCATGGCCGTTGCGCTGGCGTGGCAGGGCAAGGGCGTCGGTTCGAAGCTGCTGGCAGCGGCGCTGGACGTGGCGGACAACTGGATGAACCTGCACCGGGTCGAGCTTTCGGTGTACGCCGACAACGAGGCGGCCATCGGTCTCTACCGCAAGTTCGGCTTCGAGAACGAAGGCCTGTTCCGAGACTACGCCGTGCGTGACGGGCAATGGGTCGACACCCTGAGCATGGCCCGCCTGCGCCGTCGATAAGCCAAAAAAATCCTGTGGGAGTCAGTCGCTCAATGCAAACGCCACCGCCGCCTGCGCATGCAGTTCGGTGGTGTCGAGCAGGGGCAGGGCGCTGTGTTCGGGTTTGACCAGCAAGCCGATTTCCGTGCAGCCGAGGATGATCGCCTGGGCACCGCGCGCGGTCAGCGACTCGATCACTCGTTGATAGATGGTGCGTGATTCGTCACTGATCACTCCGACGCACAATTCGTCGTAGATGATCCGGTGCACGTCCTTGCGCTCGGCGTCGTCTGGCACCAGCACTGTCAAACCCTGCGCAATCAGACGCTGCTTGAGAAAATCCTGCTCCATGGTAAACGCCGTACCGAGCAGGCCCACCGTGTGCGCATCAATATTCAGCGCGGCCTGCGCTGCCGGTTCGGCAATGTGCAGGAACGGAATGCTGATCGCTGCCTGAATCTGCTCCGCGACCTTGTGCATGGTGTTGGTACACAGCACCACGCACTCGGCGCCGCCGGCCTGCAGCCTGCGCGCGGCATCCACCAGAATCGCCGCCGCATCGTCCCAGCGCCCGGCGTGCTGGGCCTGTTCGACCGGGCCGAAGTCGACGCTGTACATCAGGATTTGCGCCGAGCGCAGCGGGCCGAGGCGGTCGCGGACCTGTTGATTGATGAGTCGATAATATTCAGCGCTGGATTCCCAGCTCATGCCGCCGATCAAGCCGATGGTACGCATTGAAGTTCCTCGTTCAATGGCCCGTATTGGAAAAGTCGGGCTCCGGCCGAGTGTCCATCGGTTGCACGACGGATGCCAGTACAAAGCAACTGTACCGTTGATCCATTTGCCAAGTGTCACGGTGTCGGCGTTCGAGGTTAAACGTACGCCGGCGCCTCGATCTGTCACTATCGACTCTTGCAGGCTCTCCCCGAGGAACGTACCGATGAACGACGTACAACAACTGGGCGAAATGCTTCGTCACTATGCCGAGAGTGAAGCGCACAAGAAGCAATTATTCGAAACCCAGTCGCAGGCTTGGGCCAGCCGCATCTCCGAACTGTTCGGCCAGATCCAGCAATGGCTGGAACCGGTGCAGGCACCGAACCTGCTGGCGGTGAGCCGCGAGGCTTACGTCGCATTCGGGCCGAGTACACCGGTGGAGACTTCGACCTTCAAGACTGAAAAACTCAGCATCGTGATCGCCGGCAAACCGGTGGAATTCGTGCCGGACGTGATGGGCAGCGCCGGGCAGATTTCTCTGGCGGTGATGGGCCTGACGGCGGCGCGCTACGGCAGCATTTCGCTGGTGGGATTGCCGAGCGGCGAGTGGCAGTGGCGCAAGACCAATGGCCTGAAGGATCCGGACACCTTTGTGTTTGATGCAGACTTTCTCGCGCAGCAGTTGCAGAGCCTGATTCCCCGCGATCGCGCCTGACCCGCCACAAACCCTGTAGGAGCTGCCGGAGGCTGCGATCTTTTGATCTTGTTTTTAGAAAATCAAAATCAAAAGATCGCAGCCTTCGGCAGCTCCTACACGGGGCGGGGATTACATGTCGAGGTTGATCCAGCCCGGTTTCGCCTGTTCCGGCGCCACGGCTTTCACGGGTTTTCCGGTGGCCAGTTCCACCCGCCGTGCCACCTCCGGATCATCGGCAAATGGCACCATGCTCGCATCGTCGAGGCTCTCTGAAGTCTGATGGCGCAGGCAGTACTCCACCGCCAGCCACAGAAACACCACGCCCAGCACATTCAAGAAAATATCCATCCTCTTCAGCTCCCGGCCTCAGGCGATCTGCGCCTGACTGCGCGCCAGCGCCACGTCGGCGACCCGCACCGTGCGCCAGACGTTGTAGGCCATCAGCAGCATGCCGCTGAGGAAGAACACCCCGCCGGCAAAGCGCACGATGAACCCCGGATGACTGGCCTGCAGCGCCTCGACAAACGAATAGGTCAGCGTGCCGTCCTCGTTGATCGCCCGCCACATCAGGCCCTGGGTGATGCCGTTGACCCACATTGAGGCGATGTACAGCACCGTACCGATGGTCGCTAGCCAGAAGTGCAGGTTGATCAGCGGTGTGCTGTACATCTGCTCGCGGCCAAAGACTTTCGGCACCATGTGATAAGTCGCGCCGAAGGTGATCATCGCCACCCAGCCCAGCGCCCCGGCGTGAACGTGGCCGATGGTCCAGTCGGTGTAGTGGGAGAGGGCGTTGACGGTCTTGATCGCCATCATCGGGCCTTCGAACGTCGACATGCCGTAGAACGCCAGTGACAGCACCAGAAAGCGCAGGATCGGGTCGGTGCGCAACTTATGCCAGGCGCCCGAAAGGGTCATCATGCCGTTGATCATCCCGCCCCAACTCGGCGCCAGCAGGATCAGCGACATCGCCATGCCCAGCGACTGCGCCCAGTCCGGCAGCGCGGTGTAGTGCAAGTGGTGCGGGCCGGCCCAGATGTACAGGGTGATCAGTGCCCAGAAATGCACGATCGATAGCCGGTAGGAATACACCGGGCGATTGACCTGTTTCGGCACGAAGTAATACATCATCCCGAGGAAGCCGGTGGTCAGGAAGAACCCCACCGCGTTATGCCCGTACCACCACTGCACCATGGCATCGGTGGCCCCGGAATACACCGGATAGGACTTGAACCAGTCCACCGGAATCGACAGGTGATTGACCACGTGCAGCATGGCGATCACCAGAATGAACGCGCCGAAAAACCAGTTGCCGACGTAGATATGTTTGGTCTTGCGCTGCACCACGGTGGTGAAAAACACGATGGCATACGCGACCCAGACCACCGCCATCCACACCGCGCCGGAGAATTCGATCTCGGCGTATTCCTTGGTGGTGGTGTAGCCCAGCGGCAGGGTGATCAGCATGATCACGATCACCGATTGCCAGCCCCAGAACGTGAAGGCGGCGAGCTTGTCCGAATACAGCCGCACTTGGCAGGTACGCTGCACCGCGTAGTAACTGGCGGCGAATTGCGCGCTGCCGGCGAAACCGAAAATCACCAGGCTGGTGTGCAATGGCCGCAAGCGGCCGAAGGTGGTCCAGGGCAGGTCGAGGTTCATGTCCGGCCACACCAGTTGCGAGGCGATCCATACCCCCATCGCCATGCCGACGACACCCCAGAACACCGTCGCGATAACGAATTGGCGGACGACCTTGTAGTTATAAGCCTGCCCGATTGTTGCTGTGCTCATGGTCAGTTCTTCCACGGTTGCAAAGTCTTGCCAGGCCACCCTGGTCTGGCACGAGCTGCACTGTAGGAATACCGCCAGAAACAAAACAGGCTCAGGAATCTTTCATTTGTACGGATCAGATTGAAGTGCTGCCTGCGGCGTTCTGCCGCGCCCTGATACGGTTTTTATCGTTTCAGGTGAATCTGTTGTGTGCTGCGCTGATCGTCCATAGTGCCTTTCGAAAACTGTGGGAGCGAGCCTGCTCGCGAATGCGGTGTGTCAGCCAACAATGCAGTTGCCTGACACACCGCATTCGCGAGCAGGCTCGCTCCCACAGAACTATTTGATGAGGTGGGGCAGGCACATGTATCAATACGACGATTACGACCGCGCACTGGTGTTCGAGCGCGTTGCGCAGTTTCGCGATCAGGTCGAGCGCTTCATGGCCGGTGAATTGAGCGAAGAGGAGTTCTTGCCGCTGCGCCTGCAAAACGGCCTGTATATGCAAAAGCATGCGTACATGCTGCGGGTGGCGATCCCCTACGGCACCCTGAGTGCCGAACAGATGCGCACGCTGGCGAGTATTGCCGCCGACTACGATCGCGGTTACGGCCACTTCACCACGCGGCAGAACCTGCAATTCAACTGGATCGAACTGGCGCAGGTGCCGGACATCCTTGAACGTCTGGCGCAGGTCAACATGCATGCGATCCAGACCTCCGGCAACTGTGTGCGCAACATCACCACCGAAGCCTTCGCCGGGGTCGCGGCGGACGAGCTGATCGATCCGCGCCCGCTGGCAGAAATCCTCCGGCAATGGTCGACGATCAACCCGGAATTCCTCTTCCTGCCACGCAAGTTCAAGATCGCCATCTGCTCGGCAAAACAGGATCGCGCGGCGATCATGATGCATGACATCGGCCTCTATCTTTATCCGGGGCGCGACGGGCAAATGCTGTTGCGTGTGATCGTCGGTGGCGGGTTGGGGCGCACGCCGATTCTCGGTGTGCAGATCCGCGAAGGTTTGCCGTGGCAGCATCTGCTGTCCTACGTCGAGGCGATCCTGCGGGTCTATAACCGCCATGGCCGGCGCGACAACAAGTACAAGGCGCGGATCAAGATTCTGGTCAAGGCGCTGGGCATCGAGGCTTTCGCCAAAGAGGTCGAGGAAGAATGGCAACACCTCAAGGACGGCCCGGCGCAGTTGACCGAGGCTGAATACGCGCGGGTCGCCAGTGCCTTCGTGCCGCCGATCTATCACACCCTGGCCGATACCGATCTGGATTTCGGCACGCGTCTGGCCGAAAGCCCGGCGTTCGCTCGCTGGGTCGCGCGCAACGTGCAGCCGCACAAGAAAGCGGGTTACACCAGCGTAGTGCTGTCGACCAAACCCGGCCTGAGTGCGCCCCCGGGGGATGTCACCGGGTTGCAGATGCTGGCGGTGGCCGACTGGGCGGAGCGTTTCGGCTTCGGCGAGATCCGCATTGCCCACGAACAGAATATCGTTCTGCCCGATGTGCAGAAGTCTGAACTGTATGCGCTCTGGCAACTGGCCTGCGAACACAAGCTGGGCAGCGCCAATGTCGGCCTGCTGACCGACATCATCGCCTGCCCGGGCGGTGATTTCTGTGCGCTGGCCAACGCCAAGTCGATCCCGATTGCCCAAGCGATACAGGCGCGTTTCGCCGACCTCGATTACCTGCACGATCTGGGCGACATCAGTCTGAACATCTCCGGCTGCATGAACGCCTGCGGCCACCACCACATTGGCAATATCGGCATTCTCGGTGTCGATAAAAACGGCAGCGAGTGGTACCAGATCACCCTCGGCGGCGCGCAGGGCAAACACAGCGCATTGGGCAAAGTCATCGGCCCGTCCTTCAGCGCGGCGGAGGTGCCGCAGGTGATCGAGCGGATCATCGGCACCTTCGTGCGTTACCGCGAAAGCGAGGAACTGTTTGTCGACACCGTGGCGCGCATTGGCCTGGAGCCGTTCAAGGAGCGGGTCTACCCGAAAGCGCTGGAGGTGTCGGCATGAACAATCTGCTGCGGCTGGAGCAGGGTGTGGCGCGGCAGGTCGAGGATGATCCGTGGACGCTGATCCGCGAGCCGGAGCAGGGCAGGCCGCAAGGATTGCTGATCCTGCCGCTGGCGCACTGGCTGCAATCGCCGTCGACGTACGCGGTGTGGCTGGGGCCGGACGACGACGTTGAAAGCGTGGTGCCGTGGCTGGCTTCGCTGCCGCTGATTGCCCTGGATTTCCCGAGCTTTCGCGATGGTCGGGCCTACAGTCAGGCCTATCTGCTGCGCAGCCGGTTTGGCTGGAGCGGTGAGTTGCGGGCGATTGGCGATGTATTGCGTGACCAGCTCAGCCATATGCGCCAATGCGGATTCGACAGCTTTGCAGTGCGCGAGGACAAGTCGGCCGAAGATGCGCTCAAGGGCCTGACGGGGATGAGCGTGCTGTACGGCCGCTCGGTGATCGAGCCGCGCCCGCTGTTCCGCAGACGCTGAATATCCATTGCTTGATAGATACTTTGTGGTGAGGGGATTTATCCCCGATGGGCTGCGAAGCAGACCTAAAATCTGCCGAAGCATTTCTTCAGCTAAAACCTGTTGGCTGGTTCTGCGGCCGCTGCGCAGCCGGTCGGGGATAAATCCCCTCACCACAATTGTCTAGCGGCCCCTTCTATACAGGGGAAACCCTTACACCCCGCACCATTCCCGGATTTTCCCTTGGGTCGATGCTGGCCTTTTGGTAGAGTCGCCGTCGCCAGCGGGTTTTCGGCTGGACGACGGAACGAAGAAGGGAGTCTGGGTAGTGAGTGCGGGCAAAAAGATTTTGGGCCTCACGGCGTTGCTGTTGATGCTGACGCTGTGGGCCAGTTACTTCTATGTGTTCAAGGAAAACCGCGACGGCCAGTTGGGCGGCGCCGGTGAAAGCACCGCGTGGTGCGGCACGCCGCCGTCCACCGAAGCAGCGCTGTTGGGCAAGGATCAACTGACCCTGCGCGTCACCAACAACCTGCGCGGCGAGTTCATGCTCAGTGGCTCGCTGGTGGTCTCCGAACGCACCTTTAACCGCTACGATCTGGGTCGCAACGAACTGCGTCTGCGCCTCGAACCGTTGCAGTGGTCGTATGGCGTCACGCCGATCTTCCTCGAACAGGTCAAGGTCCAGCCGCTGAGCCGCAACCTCGCCTCACCGACCAAAAGCGCCTACGCCGAGCTTGAACCACGGCCAATCGGCGTGCAGGGTCAGGTCACCGACTTTCCGTTCGACACCTATCGTTACGGCTACAAACCGGTGCTGTATTACCTTAAGGGCAGCGAGCGCATCGACCTGCGCTTCAAGAACATCACCACGCTGATGGACCTGTCCAACACCTTCACACCGATTCAGAAATACAACCGCGTCGAGTACATCAACGAGAGAAACTCGATGATCCGCGACGAGGACTACAAGGCCTACGGCCCGCACGAATGCGCGTTCAGCGTCGAGCGCAAAGGCTCGTTCAAGGTTGTGGTGCTGTTGTTGCTGCTGGTGCTGTGCCTGCCGCTGCTGCACGTGTTCTATCGCGACGAACCGGGGATCGACTTCCTCGCTACGCTGGTGGCGATTGCCGTAGTGCGCGTGCTGCTGGTGGGGCCGGTGCAGGACTTCCAGCTGTACAACATCGACTTCCTGTTTGGCGCAGCGATTCTGCTGGTGGGCTCGGTGTCGCTGATCAAGGCGATGCGCGCCAACAGTCGCCGGGAGATGGCGTTGAAGAGCGGGGCGACATCCTCCTGGTGACACAGGCCTGAACATGACCCTGTAGGAGCTGCCGCAGGCTGCGATCTTTTAAAAGCAACATCAAAAGATCGCAGCCTGCGGCAGCTCCTACAGGGCGCTTTATTTCAGCGCCGGATCGCCCGTGTTCATCTTCTTCCACCCCTGCAACAGCACCTGGGCCTTCGGCTCCTGGCCGTTCTCCAGGTAGTACTGGATCAGCGACAGCCGGGCATTGCGGTTCGCCGGCTGGACTTTGAGCAGACGCTCCAGCTCGTCACACGCCTCGGTCACCTTGCCACTGTCGTGCAACGCCACCGCCAGCACGTAACCGTACTGCGGGTTCTGCGGCTCCAGTTGTGCGGCTTTGTGCAGCGCGGTCATGGCTTCGGCAGTCTTGCCGGCGCGGATCAATGACAGGCCACGGGTGTGCTGCAGCAATGCAGCGTCCGGGTGCGCCTTGAGGCCGTCGTCCAACAGGGTCTGCGCTTCCTGAACCCGACCATTGGCCTCCAGCCATTGCACCAGCGTCACCAGCGCCGGGTAGAAATCCGGATCGCGTTTGAGTGCGGTGCGCAGCAACCCTTCGACCTCGGCAGCACGGCCACTGGCCTGATACAGCATTGCCAGGTTCAGGTTGGCCTCGGCCCGTTCCGCGAGACTGTTCTGCACCGCCTCATACTCGGCAATCACCGCGTCCCAATGGGGCTGTGCGGCGCCGAGGCCGTTGTTGCGCGCCACGCTGAGCAGGTCCCGCGCCGCGACGATGCGCACGGCTTTCACCGGATCGCCGAGCAGCGGTGTCAGCAACGAGGCGCGCTCGGCGGGCGGCAGGAAGGCACTGATGGCGCGCACCGCGCTTTCGCGAACCTGCGGCGCTGGATCTTTCAGATTCTGAGTCGCCAGTTTCAAAGCCTGATCACTCGGATACAGCGGCAGTTCAGTCAGCAACGTTGCCCGCTGAATCGCCGGCAGATCGCTGCGCTGCAATTGCTCATACAGAGCGTTTGCTGCGCCGGGCTGGCCGTTGCGAATCAGCCACAGGCTCTCGTCATAGCGCGGTGCCTGTGGGGTCGCCGCGGAGGCGTTCCACACCTTGAATTGCGCGGTGACCTTGTCCCCGGCCTTGCCTTGGTGGCAGCTCAGACACGCATCGGGCGTCCCGAGTTTTTGCGCGCGTTCCGGGTTGGGGATGCTGAAGCTGTGGTCATGGCGCCAGTCGTTGCCCATGTAGAACTTGCCGGGCATGTGGCAATCCACGCACTGCGAGCCGGGCTGGCCCGGGGTGTGGCGGGTGTGTTCGATGGAGTCGTAGTTCTTCGCTTGCAGGCCCTTGCCATCGACACCTTCGACCGAGGTCTTGCCCGCCGTGTTGTGGCATTGCAGACACACCGCGTTGCCCGGCGCCTTGAGTTCGCTGCTGTGCGGGTTGTGGCAATTGCTGCAGCGCACCCCTTTGTCGAACATTTTGCTCTGCAGGAACGAACCGTGCTCGAACACCTCATCCTTGATCTTGCCGTCCAGCGCATACAGTTCGCGGGTGAGAGTGCTCGGCAGGTAGTCGTCCATCAAGTGCTTGCCGACGGTGAAGCCATCGCCCAGCGGCGCACGGCGCGCATGGCAGCGGGCACAGGTTTCGATTTCGACGGTAGCATTCTTGTCCTTGAGGTCGACGGCAAAACCCTTGTGGATCAGGTCGTCTTTTTTCTGCGTCCACTCCAGGTGATTCGAGGCCGGGCCGTGGCAGGCCTGACAGCCAACCCCGAGACTGTTCCACTGGCTGTTGAACGTGTTGCTGGCCGCATCGAAATTGCGCTTGAAGCCAGTGGTGTGGCATTCGACGCACATGAAGTTGGCGTTCTGGCTGGGCTTGCTCCAGTGCAGCGGATTCTTGAAATTCACGCCTTGGCCGGGATAGAGGTGAAACCAGCGGTGTTTCTCGGTATCCCACGCCACACCGAGCGCCTGCAAACGACCTTCGCCGACGTCGATCAGGTATTGCTGCAACGGTGCAATGCCGAAGGTGTAGGCGACTTTGAAGTCAGCGTTCTTGCCATCGATACCCGGCGTATTGACCTGGAACTGGTCGTCTTTGCGGGAGAACCGGGTGGTCTCGTTTTCGGCCCTGAAGGTGACGTTGTTGAAGTCGCCAAGCACGGTGTCGGCATTCGCTGGCTGCATCGCCAATTGGTGATGCGAGCCTTGCCAGTCCTTGACCTGCTCAGTATGGCAGCCCTGACATTGTTGCTCATCGACCATGCTGGCGGGCTTCTGTGCCACCGGTTGCGGTCTGGCGACGACAGGCGCCGCCGCACTGATCGGCGGGGCCTTGTACGGCGCGGGCGAAGGGCTGAACAGAAACCAGCCAATGCCCGCCACAGCGGCCAGCAGCACGCCAATGGTGAGAGGGAACAGATAACGCGAAAGGGACGGTCGGGACGAATCAGGTTCAGGCGGTACGACGTTATTTTTATGCTTGGGCATTACGACTTCCATGGTCCAGGTGCATTGGCCTGCTGGCGTGCGTTCAAGCTCGATGCAGCTTTGCCGGATGCCCGCCATCTGTCAAACGTCAGTTGTGACACGGCGCCCGGTGTTGTGTGAATTTTCTGGTTTTCAGCGCAATTGCCGCGGTTTTAGCTATACCTGTAACTCCCCCTACGCAATACATTCAGGCCTTCTGACAGGAGTTACAGCATGAAGCTAGCAGTAATGATGGGCACCCTCTGCATTGCCACCCTTGGCGTGGTGGGTTGCTCCAGCAAAACCGTCGCTCCCGATGAGTATTCCGGCTTTCTCAAGGACTACAGCCAGCTCAAGGAGGCCAAGTCGCCGTCCGGTGCCGAGGTGATGCGCTGGATTGATCCGAAAGTGGATATCAGCAAGTTCACCAGCGTGTACATCGAGCCGACCCAGCTCTATCCAAAGCCGCAACCGACCGCGAAGATTTCCCAACAGACCCTCAACGGCATCACCTCCTATTACGATCAGGCGCTCAAGCGTGAAATCAGCAAGGATCTGCCGTTGGCCAACGGCCCTGGCCCAGGCGTGATTGTGGTGCGTGCGGCCATCACTGCTGTGAGCAGCAAGACCGAAGGCCTGCACGCTTATGAAGTGATCCCGGTGGCTCTGGTGGCGGCAGCCGTCAGCACTGCCAGCGGTATCCGTGATCAGGAAACCACGCTGGCCACCGAAGCGGTGTTCCTCGACGGTGCGAGCAACAAGGTCGTGGCGCAGGTGGTGCGCAAAGGCACCGGCAAACCGTTGGAGAACGACACGCAAGCCATGAAGGCCACTGATGTCAAACCGGTGATTGATGGCTGGGCCAATGACATGCATCAGATGTATGTGAAGCTCAAGGCAGAGGCTAAATAATGCAGCGGGGCTGATGGCCTCATCGCGGGCAAGCCCGCTCCCACAGGGTTCTGTGCTGTGAATGCGATTATTGATTCACATCGGTCCAAGTGGGAGCGGGCTTGCCCGCGATGGCATTCGGTCAGGCGCTACATCATTGCCCGGTAAACCAGCGGAAATACGGATTCCCGCCATCCCAACGCATCACCTCACGCATATCCCGCCCCCACGCATCCCGATCCCCGTCATACGCATGCAGGCTGGCGCGGTAGAACTGCATCAGGCGCTGGCGCTGCGTCTCCAGTCGCTCAGTGAACCCGGCATCGGCATTCACTAGCGGCGGTGGCTGATACAAGTCCAGCAGTGCCGGCAACACCCAAGTGATTTCCTTGCTGCGTACCCATGGCGCGTATTCGATCCGGGGCTGATCGTCCGTGACCGCCGGGGCATTGGCTGCGAAACGTTCAAGGCCTGCGCGATCGGTGACCCAGGTCGCGAGTAACGCGGCCGCCGAGCCAATCCCGACATCCTGCAAAGTGCTGCGCACGCTGGCCTGCTGGAAGCGCTCGGTGATTTTCGCCGCGTCCAGTTGCATCGGCTGCAGCGAACCGACCAGCAGCATCTCGTGGAACTCACTGGTCCACAGCGAGGCATACGGGAACACGTCGAGGAAGCTGCGTACCAGTGCGCGCGAGTCGTCGATGTTCTGGGTCGGCAACGGTAACCACTGTGCGACGATGCCGTGTTGCTCCAGCCGACTGGACGCCAACTGATAGAAGTCTCGCGAGTACAGATTGACCACGCCGGCTGCCGACGGCGGTGGCGGTTCGAGGGTAATCAGGTCGTAGGTCTGCGGGCTGCGCAGCAGTTCCTGGCGACCGTCGCGAAGGCGCACATCGATTCCCGGATCGCTGGCGGCATTGAAGTTGCCCTTGAACAGGGGCGCAGCCTTGACCACCGACGGTAACAACTCGGCAACCACCCGATGTTCCAGGCCCGGATAGCGCAGCAGGGCGCCGGCGGTGATCCCGGTGCCGAAACCGATCACCAGTGTCGAGCGTGGCTCGCCGTTGTGGATCAGCAACGGCAGCAGGGCCTGGATGCGCATGTAGCGCAGCGACGGCATGGCATCGCCGGTGTTCGACACACCTTGAATGTACAGGCGGTGGAAGCTGTTCTCACCGCGGCCCTGAGCGACCACCGCCACGGTGCCGCCTCGGCCTTCCTCGTAGAACGCCAGCGTGCCGTTGCGCGCACCGGGCAGCAGACTGGCGAGTTTGTCGACCGGCGTCAGTACGGCCAATACCACCGATACCAGGCCCAACGCGACCACTGCCTGACGTCGGCCTTTTTTGACGTGGTGACCCTTGCGCACAGCCACGTAGCCAGTGCCGGCCGCGATGATTGCCAGCAGGCCTAGCGTGCGCACCAGCCCCAGCAGCGGAATCAGCAGAAAACCGCAGAGCATCACCCCGACAATCCCGCCCAGCGTGTTGAACGCGACCACGGCACCCACGTCACGACCGATTCGTTCGAGACCCACGCTCAGCCGCAGCGCCAGCGGAAACGCTGCGCCGAGCAACAGCGTCGGCACGAACACGATGCTCAGCGCCGCCACTGCAAAACGTGCGCTCATGCCGGCCAGTTCGCTGGCGCCAAACGCCAGCACCCACTGCTCGGCCTGACTTTGCGCCAACACCAGCCAACGCCCGAGCAGGGCAATTTCCAGCAAAGCGATCAGCCCGGCACCGGCTATCAGCAGACCGAACACGCCCCACGGATCGCGAATGCGCTCGACGCGACGAGCGAGCACGGCGCTGCCGATGAACAGCCCGGTCAGGTACGTGGCGAGCACCACGGCAAACGCGTAGGTGCGGGTGCTCATGAACTGCACGATCGACTGTGACCAGACCACTTCATACCCCAGCGCCACGCCGCCGGCGATGGCGTACAGCCACAGTGCGGTGCGGTCTGCGGCTTTCCCGGTATGAGGTTTGACGGGCGCTGCAACTGGCGTCGGACGCTGACGTTGCAGCCACAGCGCAGCGGTTGCGGCCAGCAGATTGAGCATTGCGGCAAACAGCGCACTGCCACGCACACCGAGGGTGGCGATCAGCACGAATGCGGCGAGCAGGGTGCCGACAATTGCGCCGAGGGTGTTGGCCGCATACAGCTGACCGCCGGCCTTGCCCGGGTCAGCCGCCAGCGAGCGCACCAATACCGGAAGCGTGCCGCCCATCAATACCGCCGGAATCCCCACTAGCGCGAATGGCAACAGCCAGGCCAGCAGGCCGACATGGCTTTGCAACCAGGCAAACGGGCTCGCCGCCAGGCTCATCGCAACCGTGGCGCCGACACCAAGTATCGCCACCAGCACTTCCAGCCCGGCGTAGAGCAGCACCGGTTGCTGCAAGCGATCAGCCCAGCGCCCGAACAGCCAGCCGCCAATGGCCAGCCCGGCGAAAAACGCGCTGATGCCGGTGGTGATGGCGTAGACCTCGACCCCGACCACCAGCGACAACTGCTTGATCCACAGCACCTGATACACCAGCGCGGCGGCGCCGGAGGTGCACAACAGCAGGGCAGAGATCAGCAGCGCCGGGGTGGCGGCTCGGGCGGTGGGTATGGCCGACGGCTTGCTGGCGATACGTGAGGACATGCGGGGGGGCCTTGTTCAAATCACACAATATCTGTGACGGTGCGGGCCTCATCGCTGGCAAGCCAGCTCCCACAGGGATCTTCAGTGAACACTCATGTTGTGGTCGACAGAAATACCTGTGGGAGCTGGCTTGCCAGCGATTGGGGCCGGCACGGTCTCAGGTGAAAATCAGGGCCGCCCGTCGATGAGGGCGGGCGGCAGTTCAACGGTCTTACTGTGCAGCCGGAGCCGCTTTCATTTTTTCAGCGATTTTGGCGTCCACCGCCTGACGGATCTGGTCGATGCTGAAACTCGCCGGCCGTTGGCTTGGTGGGTAATCGACGAAGGTTTGCAGGAACTCCGCCGACTTCATCACTGCCACTTCGGTCAGGTAAACGTTCTTGGTGGTCCAGTCATAGTATTGATCGGAAACCACGTCGGCGCGCTCATAGGGATCCATGCGCAAGTTGAAGATTTTCGGTACCCGCAGGCACACGAAAGGCTCGCTCCAGACTTTGAAACCACCGGGGGCACGTTGTTCGCAGAACACCGCTTTCCAGTTGTCGTAACGCATTGACACCAGCACGCCGTCGTCGTTGAAGTAGTAGAACTCACGGCGCTCACTCTTCGGTGCCTGGCCCGTCAGGTAAGGCAGTTGGTTGTAACCGTCCAGGTGCACTTTGAAGCTGGTGCCACCGGAAGTGGGTGCCCAGCCTTTGAGCAGTTTGTTTTTCACATCGGCTTCGCCCGCAGCGGCGAGCAGCGTAGGGAACCAGTCCATGCCCGAGAACAGTTCGTTGGACACTTCACCCGGTTTGATCTTGCCCGGCCAGCGGACCATAGCCGGTACGCGATAGGCACCTTCCCAGTTGGAGTTCTTCTCGTTACGGAACGGCGTGGTCGCCGCGTCCGGCCAGGAGAACTGGTTCGGGCCGTTATCGGTGGTGTAGACAACGATGGTGTTGTCGGCAATTTTCAGGTCGTCGAGAGTTTTCAGCAGTTTACCGACGTCGCCGTCATGCTCGATCATGCCGTCGGCATATTCGTTACCGGCCATGCCACTCTGGCCTTTCATCGAATCACGCACGTGAGTGAACAAGTGCATGCGGGTGGTGTTCATCCAGACGAAGAACGGTTTGTCCGCCTTCGCCTGTTTTTCGATGAACGCCTGGGCCGCGGCGGTGGTTTCGTCGTCGATGGTTTCCATCCGCTTGGTGGTCAGGGCACCGGTGTCTTCAATCTTGCCGTCGGCGAAGCTGTGGATCACCCCACGCGGCGTGAAGGCCTTGGTGAATTCGGGATTGTCCTTGGGCCAGTTCGGGCGCTCAGGTTCTTCTTCGGCGTTGAGGTGATACAGGTTGCCGAAAAACTCGTCGAAGCCATGGTTGGTCGGCAGGTATTCATCGCGGTCGCCGAGGTGGTTCTTACCGAACTGACCCGTGGCGTAGCCCTGGGACTTGAGGGCCTGGGCAATGGTGATGTCACGCTTTTGCAGGCCGACAGTTGCACCTGGCAAGCCGACCTTCGACAGGCCGGTTCGCAGCGGCGTCTGCCCTGTGATGAACGACGATCGCCCAGCTGTGCAGCTGTTCTCGGCATAGTAGTCGGTGAACATCATGCCTTCTTTGGCAATCCGGTCGATGTTCGGGGTCTTGTAGCCGACCACGCCCATGGAATAGGCGCTGATATTGGTCTGGCCGATGTCATCGCCAAAGATCACCAGAATGTTGGGTTTTTCAGCCGCTGTGGCGGTCGCCGACAGCGCCATCACCGAGGTTGCCACCAGGGCAAGTTTCGGCAGCCATTTGCGTATGCGAGTCATCTGACTTGCTCCTTTTCGGGGGTCGTTTATTGCGACTTACGTTTCCTGCAGTCCTGCATCACGCTTTTCTTATTGCACCTGCTCGTTTGCCGGTGGATCAAACGGGTAGATCCGGCGCCATTCGGTCGCCATGTCGACCACGGTCCAGCCACGGGAATTTGCTTCGTCGAGGGCTTTGTCGAGCCGCCCGATATCGGATTTTCGGTCATAGGCCCACTCGCGTCTGGCGTCGGTGTGATGCACCAGCCCCATGAAGCGTTTGCCGGGGCCAGCGGCGGTCCACTGCAGCATTTGCAGGTCGCCGTCGGAATTGCCGAACGCGAGAATCGGCCGTTTGCCGATCACCGCATCAATGCTCTCCGGTTTGCCCGGGCCGTCGTCGTTGTGTGCCAGTTTTCGGGTGCGCAGGATCGAGGCCTGGCCGTCCTTGAACTGGAATGCGGTGACGAACGTGGTGCCGATCACCTGTTCCGGCGGGATGCCATAGACCTTCTCGGCGAAGGCGCGCATGAACCCTGTGTCGCCGCCGGAAACAATGTAGGTCTTGAAGTCCTGGCTGCGAAGGTAGTCGAGCATTTCCAGCATCGGCTGGAAGATCATTTCGGTGTAGGGCTTGCCGGTCTTCGGATGCCGCGCCTGGCTCAGCCAGGTCTTGGCGTAATCGTCGAAAGCCTCGGTGGTCATGCCGGTGTGGGTGGCGGCGAAGATCTTGAGGATGCCGTCCATGCCAGCGGCGGCGAGTGCCTTGTGGTCATTTTCCAGCACCGCTTTGAATGGCTGAGTGGTTTTCCATTCCGGATGCTGTGACGCATTGCGCTTGACCTCGTCGAGGGCGAACAGCAACTCGAAATACATCGGCTGCTCGCTCCACAGGGTGCCGTCGTTGTCGAACACCGCGATACGCTCGGCGGGTTTGACGAAGTCCTTGCTGCTCTGGTCGGTAACCGCCTGCACGAACGCAATGATGTTGTTTTTCGCAGGTCCGTCGTTCCATGAGGGCAGTGGCTCGCTGGCCTGGGCCAGCAATGGCAATGCCAGCGCAAACAACAATGCCAGGCTGAAACGTTGACGCTGCGGCGGCGGAGTGGTCATGGGAGTTCCCTTTCCTGAACAGGGTTGAGTGGACGCAGGGCCGACGCCGGCCTTCGCGGCTGTTGTTCGACCTGACTGTGAAGCGTAGTCAACGATTGGCGCAGTTGAACAAGTGTTTGTTCAGTCTGCGGATCACGCCCGTAAAGTCCGCGCAACAGGCCCTGCAGGCGCGGGCCGGCATTCACCAGTTGCAGCCCGAGGCGACGGCGGCGCAGCCACAGATACACCGCGCTTAATTGCGCCGGCCGAGTCAACAATTGCGGCTTGATCTGCTGCCAGGCGAAGTCCGCCGATTGCTCCCGGGCCAATTGCCGCGCGTGTTTGCGCGCCAGCCATTGGCGCCGGGCGCGCAGCACAACAGGGTGCAGCCAATAACCAGCACCGACGAAGACACTGAGGAGCGCCAGCCACAGCAGCCAGCGTGCGGAGACGTGCACATTGTCGCGGCCAAGCTGCCTGAGATCATCGGTGATCGAAAACACCGGTTTGTAGGCGCTGTTGGCTGCGGCTTCGAAGGTCACGGCGGGCACTTGCGCAATGCGGCTCTGCTGCGTTTTGACGTCCCACCATTTCACCGCGATGTCCGGCAGGGTGTAGGCGCCAGCCTTGTCGATGCGGTAGGTGACAGCGTCGATCCGCTGACCACCGAGCACGTTGCCGCGGCCGTCATCCAGACGGCTGACTTGTGGGGTCTGCGGATAACGACTCAAACCGGCTACCTCACCCAGTGGCGGAACCGGCAGCGCCATCGCCAGTGCGTCATCGGCCTGCAGGGTCAGTTGGCGGGTCACGCTGTCGCCGGTTTTCAACGGGGTTGCCGAGTTGATCAGGCTTTGGTTCAGGCGCACATCGCTGGCCACCAACGGCGTTTCTCCGGGTTGAAAGCCTGGCGGCTGGGCGGCACTGAAGTGCAAGGGTTGGCTGTGTGCATTGATTGCATTGCTCGCCTGACCCGGTGTCGCAGAGACCGTCAACGGCGGGATGTCGAAGCGGCGGGCGACATTCGGGGTGATCAGGTAGCTGTAGCGCAAGCCGCTGAAGGATTGTCCGTCGATCGTCTGATTCAGGTGTTGGGCCCTGCCATCGGGCGGCGTCACCAGGGCGCCGTCGAGTTTCAGTTCGGGCAGAGTCGCGGCGCTGGTGAACCAGGTGTCGGTGAGCACGTCGACTTGCAACTCCACCAGACCGCCGACCATGGCGCCTTCGGCGGGTTGCAGGTGGGCGTGGATTTTCAGTTGGGGTTCGGCGGCAGAGGCATTCAGGCTGAGCACGCTGGTTATGAGCAAGGTGCAGATTTTTTTGCCGGCAGATCTGGCCTCATCGCTGGCAAGCCAGCTCCCACAGGGGGTGTCTGTGTTATCGCCAATCGAGTTAACAGCGCAAAAACTTGTGGGAGCTGGCTTGCCAGCGATGAAGACAACCCGGTTCATGGTTTCGCCCCCGTTTGATCCTGCAAACTGAATTTCTGCTTGAGAAACTTCGCTGGCGAGGTGCTCAGGTTCTGCAGCCACAACGCGTCGGACGCTGCCTGCTCGGTCTCGACTTTTTTGCTCTGACCCTTGCCCGGCGTCTTGTCGAATTTCACTTCATCCGGTTTGGTCTCGGGGGCATTTTTTTCGGCGCTGTCGGTGTCCTTGAGCAACGCCTGCGCCAGCGCCAGATTGGCCGTGGCTTCGGGAAATTGCGGTTGTCTTTGCAGGGCCTGGGTGTAAGCGGCAATCGCCTGATCGAACTTGAAACGCCGCACGTAAATGTTGCCCAGATAAAACCATGCTTGCGCTGTGTCCAGGCGGGCAAAGGTGGCCAGCGCGAGGTCGTAGTCCGCCGCGTGATAGGCCGCCACGCCTTTCCAGTACGGATCGACAAACAGCGCCGCCGCTTGCGGCCAATGCTCATGCTCGGCGGCCCAGCGCCCTTGTTGATCGCGGGTGAAGAATGCATCGGTCAGTGCACTGGCCTGAGCGGGCGCGGCGGGCCAGCCAAGGCTTGTGGCCAACAGCAGCGCCGGTACCCAGTTGACGCTCCAGCCCTTGCGCACACCGAGCAGCGCCAACAAAAGAAGGGGCCAGCACAACCAGTAACCGGCGTCTTTCCAGTGCAATTGCTGTTGTTCGGCGCTGGCACTCTGGAAGTGTTGTTGCGCGTGCAACTCGATCCAGTCCAGATCATCGTCGTCGAGGGTGAGGCTGCCCAGCGGCGCGTCGGCAGCGGCGGCCAGTTGCTTGAGCGCCACCATATCGAAGCGGCCGACTACCGGGCGCCCGTTGCTGTCGACTTTCGGCTGTCCGCCGGCTCCCTGAATCATGCCGCCGTCCTCATTGCCGACCGCAAGTACCAGCACTTGCAACTGGCTGTCATCGAGTTGTTTGGCGAGGCCATCGAATTGCGCGGTGTCGGCACCGTCGGTGATCAGCAGCAGGCTGCCCGGGGTTTTCTCGGCACGGAGCAGGCGTTTGGCCTGCTCGATGACCGCGCTGACGTCCTTGCCGGGTTTGTCGATGAGGCCAGTGCCCAGCGCCTGAATGAAGGTGTCGAGCAACGCCGGATCGTCGGTCGGCGGCAACACCAGATGCGCGCTGCCGGCATAGGCGAACAAGGCGGTGCGGGCGCCGGCGCGACGCTGAATCAGGTCGTGCAGTTTGTGCTTGGCCGCTTCCAGCCGCGTCGGCTGAACGTCGTTGGCGTCCATCGACGGCGACAGGTCCATGGCGACGATCAGCGGCGCACGATTCTCCAGAAAGTCCGGGCGATCCTGCTCCCAGGTCGGCCCGGCGGCGGCAATGGCGCCGATGAGCAGCATCGCGCATACCCAGTGCACCGGGCGCAGGTGCTGCTGATCCTTTGGCGTGACCAGCAGGTGCGGCAGCAAATGTTCGGCGATGTTGTTGCGTAGCCGGCGCTGCAGGTCGCGGCTGCGGCGCCAGAGCAGCGGCAGCAGCGCGGCGAACAGCGCGAGCAGCAACCACAGCGGGCGCAGGAAGTGGAAGTCACCGAGATTGATCTCCATTCAGGCCTCCTGCCGCTGGCGGGCAAGCGCCAGGCGCGGGCGTAGCAGGGCACCGAGGTGATACAGCGCCAACAACCCCAGTGCCGCGCCCAACGGCCAGTGGAACAGCTCGCGTTGCGGTTGATGACTGAGGGTTTTCACCTGATGTGGCGTGAGGCGGTCGAGGGTGGTGTAGACCTGATCCAGTGCTGCGCGGTCTTCGGCGCGGAAAAACTGTCCGCCTGTGGTCTGGGCGATCTGTTGCAGCCCGCGCAGATTGACCTGCGCCTCGCCGGAAGCCGTCGGGTCGCCGATGCCGATGGTATGAATGACCACTCCTTTGTTGGCGGCCATTTCGGCGGCGTGGTCAGGAGTGATCGCACTGCTGGTGTCGTTGCCGTCGGTGAGCAGGATCAGCACTTTCTGCTGCTCGTGGGCCTGGTCGAGCAGTTTCAGACTCAAGCCGATGGCGTCACCGATGGCAGTGTTCGGCCCGGCCATGCCGATGCCGGTATCGGCCAGCAACAGCGACAGGCTGGCGTGATCAAGGGTCAGCGGCGCCTGCGGATAGGCGCCGCTGCCGAACACGATCAGGCCGATGCGGTCGTCCTTGCGCTTGTCGATGAACCCTTGCACCACCTGTTTGACGGCGGCGAGGCGATTGATTTTCTGGCCGTCGGCATTGCTGAAATCTTCGGTTTCCATCGATTGCGAGATGTCGATGGCGAGCATCAGGTCGCGCACCGGTTGCTGGCGCTCGATGGGTTTTTCAACGAACACCGGGCGCGCAGCGGCGAGCAGGATCAACATCCACACCAACAGATTCAGCAACCGTTGCCAAGGGTTCTGACGATTGCCAACCCGGCTCGGCGCTTCCCCGACGGCACGGCTCATGGCGCCGAAAAACGGCACGCGCACGGCGCTGCGGGCTTCCTGATACGCCGGCAGATAACGCAAGGTCAGCCACGGCAGCGGCAACAGCAGCAACAACCACGGGTAATCAAGCTGCCACATGGTGCTGCTCCATCCAGTATTGACAGGTGTCAAACAGCGCCTGGCGCTGTTCGGCCGGGAGCGCGCGCAGGGTGGCGTCGGGGGCGTAGGCGAGTTGGGCGAGCTGGGCGCTGAAGTCGTCGGGCAGCTTGTTTTTACTGTGCTGCTGCAGAAACGCCTGCCAATCCGATCCCCCCAACGCCGCCACCCCTGTAGGAGCTGCCGAAGGCTGCGATCTTTTGATCTTGTTGTTTAAAGGCAACGTCAAAAGATCGCAGCCTTCGGCAGCTCCTACAGGGCGGTGTTTCAGGGGCATCGAAAGGGCCACGCGCTTGAGCAACTCGGGCAGTTCGCGCAGGGCATTCAGATCATCACTGCGCTCACGCAGCTGTGCCAGCCGCACCAACGCTTCGCGCCGATATCGATCCCGTCGCCATTGCCAATAGCGCCGCACGCCAACCACCAGTGCCAGCACAACCAACAGCGCCAGTAACAGCCACCAGCCCCAAGTCTGCGGCGCATAACTCACCGGCGCCGGCAGGCTCAGCTCCTTGAGCTGGCTGATGTCGGGGATATTCGGGTTCATCGCCGTGGGCCGGCAGACTTGCCAAGCTCGGCGCGCAATTGCGCGTGGGCCTCTTCGGCGGTGCTGAACATCATCAGCGGCACCTGACTGCGGCGCAGCAGGGTGGCGACGTCCTTAAGGCGGCCACCGAGATAATCACCCAATGGCTGATGCACGCTGCGCTTATCGACAGCCAGTTCCACCTGCAATTGGCCCTGTGTGATCAGCAGCCGGCCATCACTCGGCAACTTCAGAGCCAGCGGGTCGTAGACTTGCAGGGCGATCACGTCGTTGTGCGCGCGCAGTTGCCGCATCAATTGCAAGGTACGTTCACCCGCCCCGGCGAAGTCGCTGACGATGCAGATCAAATGGTCGTGACCGGCCAGCACCAGGCAACGCTGCAAGGCCTTGTCCAGTTGGTCTTCGTCCTCGGCGTCGGGGTTGGCGGCGTTCAGCGCCTGATTCTGTTGCACCACGCAGCTGAGCAAGGCTTCGACCCGTTTGCGGCTGCGTAGCGGTGCGATGCTGTCGATGCGTTGATCGTTGAACACCAGACCGCCGACCCGGTCACCGGCGTTGAACACTATCCACGCCGCCAGTGCGCCGAGTTCAGCGGCGAGGGCCGATTTGAAACTGCGTTGCGAGCCGAAGAACATCGACATGCGCTGATCGACCACGATCAGCGCCGGGCGATCGCGCTCTTCAGTAAAAGTGCGTACCACCGGTTTGCCGGTGCGCAGCGAAGCGCGCCAGTCGAGGTGACGTAAATCATCACCGGGCTGGTAGCGGCGCAGCTCATCGAAGTTCAAGCCACGGCCACGCAAGCGCGAGGCATGGTTGCCAGCAAGAATGCTGCCCTGGGGCTGACGCGCCAGAAAACTCAGGTCACGGGCCTTGAACTCCAGCGCCATCAATTGCGCCAGAGAGGCGTAGACCAGTCCCTCCGTGTTCATGCCGGAATCGCCACTTTATCCAGCAACCGGTCGAGCACCTGATCGGCTGTCACGCCATCCGCGACTGCGTCGTAGCTCAATTGCAGGCGATGGCGCAGCACCGGATGCACCACCGCGCGCACGTTATCCGGCGAGACGAAATCCTGGCCCTGTAACCACGCGTCGGCCCGCGCGCAACGATCCAGGCCGATGCCGCCACGGGGACTGGCGCCAATGCTGATCCAGCGTCCGAGGTCTTCGTCGTAATCGGCCGGGTGGCGAGTGGCGTTGATCAGGTCGATCAGGTAGCGGTCGATGGCCGGTGATACGTGCACCGCGCTGACCTCCTTGCGCGCAGCGAAAATTACTTCCTGTGACAGGCTGAAGCCCTTGCCCGGCGCGGTGTTCGCGCCCTGGGCAAACTCTTCGGCGCGCAACAGGCGCAGCACCTGGCTTTCGTTATCGGCGCTGGGGTAATCCAGCAACACCTTCATCAGGAACCGGTCCATCTGCGCTTCCGGCAACGGATAAGTGCCTTCCTGCTCGATCGGGTTTTGTGTGGCGACCACAATGAACAGCTCCGGCAGCACGTGGCTGGTGCCGGCCACGGTAATCTGCCGTTCTTCCATGGCCTCCAGCAGCGCCGCCTGCACCTTGGCCGGGGCGCGGTTGATCTCGTCGGCGAGAATCAG
The DNA here is from genome assembly GCF_022368695.1 of Pseudomonas sp. Y5-11. NCBI lineage: Bacteria > Pseudomonadati > Pseudomonadota > Gammaproteobacteria > Pseudomonadales > Pseudomonadaceae > Pseudomonas > Pseudomonas sp. Y5-11. The sequence continues at coordinate 4,209,603 of NZ_CP058974.1, read as the reverse complement.
ATTGCCGAACAGCGGGCCGGGCTGGAAGCGGATCTCGTTCTGCCCGGCGACCTGGTGCAGCACTTCGGCACCGGTGATGTCCGAAGGCAGCAAGTCGGGGGTGAACTGGATGCGGCTCATCTTCGCGTCCAGATGGGTGGCCAGCGCCTTGACCGTGCGCGTCTTGGCCAGCCCTGGCAGGCTTTCCAGCAGCAAATGCCCGTTGGCGAGCAGGCCGAGAAGGAGCTGCCGAATGACTTGATCCTGGCCGAGCACGGCTTCGGCGATGCTTGCTTGCAGGGCGTTGAGGTCGGTGAGTGCGGTCATGGGACAGTCCTTGGTGGCCGGTCTAGAAAAACGCCAGGGTCATGTTGGCGGCAATGCCGTTACCTTCAGGGCGGTTCTTGGTGTCGAACTCCGGCACCCAGCGCGCACTGAAGCTGGCCTGGGCGTCTGCGAATTTGCCAGTCCAGACCACCACCGGCCCGGCGCCGACGGAGCGGCCACGGAAGCCATTGAGGCTGTCGGCGGTCTGGCCCTTGTCGTCGGTGACTTGCTGGACATAACCGGCCGCGAGGCCTGCGCTCCAGCCACTGCCGAAGCCGTGAGTCCACAGGGCTTCGAGGGTGAAGATGTTGCCGTTGCGGTAATCGGTGGCGGTGTTTTCGGTATAGAACTCCAGGCCACTGGACAGGGTGAACTCGCCCCCCTTGCCGTCCAGATGGGTGAAGGCCACGGTGGGCATGAACGTGTAGTTGTTCTGGCCCGGGTTGGCCAGGCGATTGTCGTTGTAGGCGCCGGTCGGCACATAGATCGGCAGGGACAACGCGATGTGGTTCAGCTCGTCGAAGTGGTAGCCGGCGGCAATCGGGGTGATCAGCGCGTCGGCGAACTGGGTGCCGGAATCGCTGGTGCCGAGGGTGCGCCCGCGCGGGCCGGTGATGGCCGCGTCGATGTCGGTGTATTGCAGCGGTATGCCGATTGCCGAGGCGAAGTTCCATGGGCCTTTGCCGGTGTCCCAGATGTGCGTCAGGTTGGTCATGGTGTAGGAGACTTTCATGTCGATCCCGGCACTGACTTCACCGGAAATCGGCGCGCCGCGACTGCCCTTGAGCGATCCGTCGTACCAGATGCTGGTCACCGAGACCACCCAGCCCGGTTCGGGCGGGATGATCCCGGCGTTGGAATACACCTGTTGCCCGGTGATTGGCCGGCCCACGCCCCCTTCGGCTGCATAGAGTTGAGGACTGCCGATCATGCACAGCGCCAGCAGCGGACGCACAACGTAAGGCTTGACCATCACTGGCTCCGTTTATTGTTTTGAGTTGACCGGGTCGAGCTGCGGCATCTTCCACTCGCCGCTGGCCACTTCCGGTTTCGGCAGGTACAGGCGCAACACACCGTAGAACGGCCCGTCCGGTGCCGGCAGCCAGTTGGCCTGCTTGTCCTTGCCGGGATTGGCGTGCTGCACGTAAAGGGTCAATCCGCCGTCGGCGTCGAGCTTCAAGTCGGGCAGCATCCGCGAGTTGATGAGGTAGCGATTGAGCGGGTTGGCCACCAGCAATTTGCTCTTGCCGTCGTACAGGGTCAGCGACCAGAAGGCATCGGCCGGGGGCAGGGCGTCCTTGGCGAAATGCAGGGTGTAGTCGTGTTTCGCTGCGTCGGCCGGTTGGCCATTCTTGTCGACGAAATAACCGATGTAGTTCGCCTCTTCGGCAGAGTTGCCGAAAATGCCCATGTTGGCGCCGGCGTAGCGATACAGGTAATTGCCCTTGAGGTGATCACGGGTGCCAAACAGGTCACCGCTGCTGATTTCGTGCGTGTCGACCTTGTCTTTCTTGAACGCGGCGAATTCGGCCTTGGCGTCACTGATGCCGTCTTCAAGGGCCTTGCGTTGCTCGGCGCTGAGCTGTTTCAGATCGAATGGCTGACCGGCACCGATGCCGATTTTGGCGAAGCGTGCGAGCAGGTCTTTTTCAACGTCCTGCGGCGGGGTGAAGGCGAGCATGAAGTTCAGGTAGCGGAACAGGTCCGGGGTTTCGCTCATGGTCGGCGTCGGTTTCGGCCAACTGACTTTCGGTGCCGGCGCCGGAGCTTTCTGTTTTACGTAGTGGCTCAGCGGCTCGACCTTGTAGCCTTTCTGGATCTGCTTGACCTTGCCCAGATCTTTTTCGTCGAACAACTGCGTGCGGTACAGGGCGTAGGCGATGTTGCTTTCGCTGCGCACCAGGCGGTCGATGTTGATCGGTTGCTGACCCTGCCAGTCAGGCCCGGCGATCATGAAATGACCGCCGTTGTTGCCGGTGCTGCGGGTGCCCAGGTAAGCGAAGTTCTGCGTGTAGGCGTCGATCAGTTGCACCGAGTAGTAACGGTGCTCTTCGATCGGCGGCAAGGTCAGGATCAATGGCTCGCTGCGCAGGTCCATCCAGACGAACGAGTAGGGCGTGTCGGCGTTCGGTGTGACGAACGCGGTGTCCTTGGCGGTGAAGGCCTTGGCGGTGTTGCCGATCTGGTTGAACGGTGCCTTGAAGTTCGGGCTCTTGCGGTCCACGGCCTGGGTGTACAGGGTCTTGTACATTTCCACTACCGGGAAGCCATACAAGTAGGCGTCCTTGGCGATGCCTCGGGCTTCTTCGGGGCTGGCGCTGAAATCGGCCCAGGCGCTGCTGCTCAGGGCGAGGGTCAGAGCGGCCAGCCATAGATTGCGTGCGTTCATGCGGCGTCCTTATTCATTGCACGACCGTGATGTCGTCCAGTTTCCAGCTCTTGTCGAAATAGGCTTCGGTTGGCGCGTACAGGCGGAAATAGATGAACCAGTGTTTGCCGGGCACGGTTTGCACCCAGTTGTTTTCGAAGCCTTTGGGCGCGCTCGGGCCGAAGTACAGGTCCACCGAGCCATCGGCGTTTTTCTTCAGATCCTGACGCGAAGACAGATCGGCCTTGCGCTGCGGATTGTCGATCAGGCAACGGCTGTCGATGTCGTACACGGTCATCGACCAGAACTGCTTGGCCGGCGGGTTGGCACCGACGTGCAGGCGATAAGTCTTGCCGCCGTCGAGCCAGTCACCCTTGGCATCGGTGTAGGCACCGAGGTAGGTCTGGCCGAGGCCTGGGGTCTTGGAGACCATGCCTTTGGTGTTGGTCACCGCTTCATAGAACCAGGCGCTGCGTTCCCACAACTGGTCGTAATAGGCCACGCGTTGCGACGGTTCGGCGATGTTCAGCACCGTATCCCAATGCCGGTCGGGCCAGTACTGCGCGTCAGGAAAGCGCTTGGCAAAGGTGTTGGCCTTGGCGATCAGCTCACCGACCTGCGCGCCGGACTCCAGGGCCTGACGCTGCTGAGTGTTGGGGTTGAAGGGTTTGTCCTTCTCGATGCCGAGACTGGCGAGCATCGCCATGTAGAAGCGGTCACGTTCATTGACCGGCTCTTTCTGGATGATCTGGTGCAGCCGCTGCCAGTAAGCGATGCCGCGTGGCTGGGTACCCGACCACTTTTTACCGTCAGGCGACAGCAGGCGGGTCTTGCTCGGCTCGGCACGTTTGGCGTACGGGTACATCTTGAATTTTTCGACCAGTGCCTTGCCCTTGGCCGGATCCGGATCCAGCACACGGAAGCCCACCAGTACGTTCATGGTTTCCGATTTGGCCAGGTAATACTTGTCGGCATCGGCGGGTGGTTCCGCGCCCGGTGGCAGTACCAGGTATTGGCCGCCCTGGCCTTTGTCCGGGCCGGTCTGGCCCATGTCGATGATTGCTCGTTGCCAGAAATCGCCAATGCCGCCGGCGGTCGGTCCCGGTGGCAGTTCAATCACCAGCGGCCCGGTTTCGCTCAGGTCGACGAAGCCGAGAATGTACGGCGTGGTGGCGTTGGCGGTGATCACGCCGAGCTTGTCTTCGTAGCTGTTGAGCACCATCAGATCGCCGCTGTGCGCGCCGAGCTTGTCGCGAAACTCTTCCTGCCACTGCACGTAGGACACCAGTGGCAAGGCCCACAGGTAACTCTGGGTCGCCTGCTGGAAATCCAGTTCGGCGTAGAGTCTGGCGATCGATTCATGCGCCGGCAGTTCGCCCTCCATGGCGATCTTGCCGATACGGGTGTCGAGCTCCTGAGCACCGACGCCGCAGCTGGCGAACAGGGTCATCAGGCTGAAACCGGCTGCGCGTAAAGCGATGTGCATGGCGATGTCCTTATTTTCCGAATGTCACGTTTATTCCCGCAAACAGGGTGAACTGCGGCACACCATCGCCCTTGCGTTCGACGGTCCACTGCGGTTCGAGGAAGGCGTTGAGAATATTGCTGCCGGACTTCCAGACCTTGCCCGCACCCAGGCCGATCGGGATGTAGTGGGTGTTGTTCTTCAGGTCGAACGTCCAGATGGCGGTGGAGCGCAGGTACCAACCCTTGTCGAGGTTGCGGATGATGAAGGGCTGCAGGGTTGCGCTTTCGACATGTGCACGGTCGTGGTCGCCGGCGAACGAACTCTGGTACTGCACCAGCGCTCCGAGCAGGCCACGCGGCGACGAATCAATCGCCACCGCCGAGAGGCCGGCCTGCCACTTGCCGGTGCCCAGCTCATCTTCGGCAGCGGTCGGTGCGGTGATTTGCGGGCCGATGCCCAACTGCACGCCGTCGGTCTTGAGCAGGAAGATGTCGAACAGATTGAGATCGCCGATGCCGGTGCTGTAGCCACCGTGCGGATCGGGGCGGGTGCTGATCGGCATCGTTGCGCGCAGCAATTGCGGTACGCCGATGAAATCGTTGGGCGCAATCGGCAAAGTGCCGCGCAGCAGAGCGTCGTTGGTGTGCAGGTTGCTGTCGAACAGCTTCGGGGTGTAGTAATCCTGCAGGTTGGCGCCGGGCGCCAGGTTCAGCGGGTTGTTGCTTTTGTTGGCCTCTTCGGCGTTATTCGCCAAGGCACACACCACAGGTGCCAGCCAACTCGCCAGCAGCAAGGCGCGACTCCCCATTTTCTTCGACATGATCCCCGTTTCCCTGGTGGCTACTGCATGGACGTCCCGGCGCTTCCCGGCCGTTGGACGTATTTCCTTTCTTATCAAGCCTGTAGGACACGTCTGAATGACGCTAGCAGCTAATGGGGAGTTAGCCAGTCGAAGGGATTAATTCTTTGGTTTTGTCTACAGAGTCACACTAAAGGTGAGCGCTGAATTTTTACGCCCCTGTAGGAGCTGCCGCAGGGGGAGGGGATTACAGGTTTTTCTTTGCCAGCTCGCGAACACGCTCTTCCTGCGCCCGCGCCTCAGGCGTGAACTCGGCACCGAAATCCTCGGCGGAGAAGATCTGGCGGATTTCGATATCGGAATCGCCCGGCATGGGATTGGGGCAGCGCTTGACCCATTCGATAGCCTCTTCCTTGGACTTCACTTCCCAGATCCAGTAGCCGGCCACCAGCTCCTTGGTCTCGATGAAAGGGCCATCGATGACGGTGCGCTTGTCGCCGGAGAAATGCACGCGGGTGCCTTTGCTGCTCGGGTGCAGGCCATTGCCGTCGATGAGAACGCCGGCCTTGACCAGTTCTTCGTTGAAGTTGCCCATGGCAGTGATCAGCTCTTCACTGGGCATGATGCCGGCTTCGGAGTCGGCGCTGGCTTTGACAAGGATCATGAATCGCATGGTGATTTCTCCAGGGAATGGGGTTGATTCACTGCTTAGTCGAACGGGCACCTCACGAATCGACAGAACTTCTGAATAAATGATGCAGACTCAGGATCCGTGAAGATCACTGTGGGAGCGAGCTTGCTCGCGAAGACGGCGGCACATTCAGCATAGCGTTGACTGGCAGATTGCTTTCGCGAGCAAGCTCGCTCCCACATGATTCGCAGTTGTATACAATTTTTTGCGCAGGCCCCTGACAATTTTCAGTCAGGGCATAGGTCGTCGGACAATTTCGTGGTTAACTTCGGCCTCTTGCATGCTCAATCACCACGTTAAGAAGGACTAAAGTCATGGCTCAAGTCACCCTCAAAGGCAACCCGGTTCAAGTCAACGGCCAGTTGCCACAAGCCGGTTCCAAGGCGCCAGCCTTTTCCCTGGTTGCCGGCAATCTGTCCGACGTCACCCTGAAAGACTTCGCCGGTAAGCGCAAAGTGTTGAACATCTTCCCAAGCGTCGACACCCCGACCTGCGCGACTTCGGTACGCAAGTTCAACGCTCAGGCCAACGAACTGAACAACACCGTGGTGCTGTGCATCTCGGCTGACCTGCCATTCGCCCAGGCCCGTTTCTGCGGCGCCGAAGGTCTGGAAAACGTGCAGAACCTGTCGACCCTGCGCGGTGCCGAGTTCATCGAAAACTACGGCGTAGCCATCGCTGACGGCCCGCTCAAAGGCTTGACCGCCCGTGCGGTAGTGGTTCTGGACGAGAACGACAACGTGCTGCACAGCGAGCTGGTCAAGGAAATCGCTGAAGAGCCGAACTACGACGCAGCACTCGCCGTACTCAAGTAAGCGCTTTTACAATTGTTAACGGCCTGGCCCTGTCCAGGCCGTTTTCATTTGTGTATCAGTGTTTTGCCTCACACCTTGAAACGTAAGTTGAAGGTAAATTGCCGGTAAAGCTGCTTTGCTTAAATCCCACCAGTGCTTATCGTTCAGCCTCCCGTAAAAGAAGCCCACGCGCCCAATGGTCAATCAATCCATGCAATCGTCCCCTAATAACGCCCGTCGCTGGCTGATCAGCCTGCTCGTCCTGTTGGTCATCGCCGTCCTGTGCTGGAAATTCTGGCCCGCCGGTTCGGCCCACAAGGAGGGCGCCGACAAGGCGGCGACCGGGCATGCCGGACGCTCGGGGATGATGCGGCCAGGCTTCGGCGGTGCGGCCGGTCCGATTCCGGTGCGGGTGGCCCCGGCGGTCACCGGTGACTTCCCGCTGTATTACAAGGCGCTGGGCACGGTGACTGCACTTAACACCATCAACGTGCGCAGCCGGGTCGGCGGCGAGCTGGTGAAGATCAATTTCGAAGAAGGACAGATGGTCAAGGCCGGCGACTTGCTGGCAGAGATCGATCCGCGTCCGTACCAGAACGCCTTGCTCCAGGCTGAAGGCACCTTGCTGCAGAATCAGGCGCAGTTGAAAAATGCACAGGTCGACGTCGAGCGTTATCGCGGCCTGTACAAGGAAGACAGCATCGCCAAGCAAACCCTGGACACCGCCGAGGCGCTGGTCGGCCAGTACCTGGGCACGGTCAAGACCAACCAGGCGGCGGTCAACGACGCCAAACTCAATCTCGAATTCACCAAGATCCGCGCACCGATTGCCGGCCGCGTCGGTCTGCGTCAGGTCGACGTCGGCAACCTCGTTGCGGCCAACGACACCACGTTCCTTGCAGTGATCACTCAGACGCAACCGATCAGCGTGGTCTTCACCCTGCCGGAAAACAGCCTCGAAACCGTATTGGCCCGCTACCACAGCGGCGCCAGGCTGCCGGCCGAGGCATGGGATCGCGGCGATACCAAGATCCAGGCCAGCGGCGTGCTGCAAAGCCTCGACAACCAGATCGACGTCGCCACCGGCACCCTGAAATTCAAGGCCCGTTACGATAACCGCGACCAGTCGCTGTTCCCCAATCAGTTCGTCAACGTCCATCTGCTGGCCGATACCTTGAAAGGCGTGGTACTCGCACCGTCGGCGGCGATTCAGTTCGGCACCAACGGCACCTTCGTCTACGCGCTGGACGGCGACAAGAAAGTCACCATCCGCCAATTGAAGATCGGCGCCAGCGACGGCACCAACACCGTGGTCACCGAAGGCCTCGCCGCGGGCGATCGCGTGGTGCTGGAAGGCACCGACCGCCTGAAGGAAGGCAGCGAAGTGGAAGTGGTCAACGACAGCAATGACGTGCCGACCACCCCGACCGGGCACCTGCAGGGCAAACCCGCCGCCAGTGCACCGGACGCCGCCGCGGCTGACAAGGCCAAGAAGGGCGCATGAACATTTCGCGGCTGTTCATCCTCCGTCCGGTAGCTACCACCCTGAGCATGCTGGCCATTGTTCTGGCCGGCCTGATTGCCTATCGCCTGCTGCCAGTCTCGGCGTTGCCGCAGGTCGATTACCCGACCATTCGCGTCATGACCCTGTACCCCGGCGCCAGTCCCGACGTGATGACCAGCGCCGTGACCGCGCCGCTCGAACGCCAGTTCGGGCAGATGCCGGGGCTGACGCAAATGGCCTCGACCAGTTCCGGCGGCGCTTCGGTGCTGACCCTGCGTTTCAGCCTCGACATCAACATGGACGTCGCCGAACAGCAGGTGCAGGCGGCGATAAACGCCGCGACCAACCTGCTGCCGACCGACTTGCCGGCACCGCCGGTGTACAACAAGGTCAACCCGGCGGACACCCCGGTGCTGACCCTGGCGATCACGTCGAAGACCATGCTGCTGCCCAAGCTCAATGACCTGGTCGACACGCGCATGGCGCAGAAGATCGCCCAGATCAGCGGCGTCGGCATGGTCAGTATTGCCGGCGGTCAGCGTCAGGCCGTGCGGATCAAGGTCAACCCGGAAGCATTGGCGGCGAACAGCCTGAACCTGGAGGACGTTCGCACCCTGATCGGTGCGTCCAACGTCAACCAGCCCAAGGGTAACTTTGACGGCCCGACCCGGGTCTCCATGCTCGATGCCAACGACCAGCTGACGTCGCCCAAGGACTACGCCAACCTGATCCTCGCCTACAAGAATGGCGCACCGCTGCGTCTGAAGGATGTGGCGGAAATCGTCGACGGCGCCGAGAACGAACGTCTCGCCGCGTGGGCCAACCAGAATCAGGCGGTGCTGCTGAACATCCAGCGTCAGCCGGGCGCCAACGTGATCGAGGTGGTCGACCGGATCAAGGCCTTGCTGCCGAGCATCACTGACAACCTGCCGGCTGGCCTCGACGTCACCGTGCTCACCGACCGCACCCAGACCATCCGCGCCTCGGTCACCGACGTGCAGCACGAACTGCTGATCGCCATCGCGCTAGTGGTGATGGTGACGTTCCTGTTTCTGCGGCGGGCCAGCGCGACGATCATTCCGTCAGTGGCGGTGCCGCTGTCGCTGATCGGTACGTTTGGCGTGATGTACCTCGCCGGCTTCTCGGTCAACAACCTGACATTGATGGCGCTGACCATCGCGACCGGTTTCGTGGTCGACGACGCGATCGTGATGCTGGAAAACATCGCGCGCTTCATCGAGGAGGGCGACAGCCCGATGCAGGCGGCACTGAAAGGCGCCAAGCAGATCGGTTTCACTCTGATTTCCCTGACCCTGTCGCTGATCGCGGTACTGATTCCATTGTTGTTCATGGCTGACGTGGTCGGACGGCTGTTCCGCGAGTTCGCCATCACTCTGGCGGTGGCGATCCTGATTTCGCTGGTGGTTTCGCTGACGTTGACGCCGATGATGTGTGCACGCCTGCTCAAGCGAGAGCCAGAACCCCACGAGCAGGGCCGTTTCTACCGGGCCAGCGGTGGCTTCATCGACTGGATGATCGCCGCCTACGGGCGCAAGTTGCAGTGGGTGCTCAAACACCAGCCGCTGACCCTGTTGGTGGCCATCGGCACGCTGGCACTGACCGTGTTCCTGTACATGGTGGTGCCCAAGGGCTTCTTCCCGGTGCAGGACACCGGGGTGATCCAGGGTATTTCCGAAGCACCGCAGTCGATTTCTTTCGCGGCGATGGGCGAGCGTCAGCAGGCGCTGGCCAAGGTGATTCTTGAAGATCCGGCGGTGGAAAGTCTGTCGTCCTACATCGGTGTCGACGGCGACAACGCCACGCTCAACAGCGGTCGTCTGCTGATCAACCTCAAGCCTCACGGCCAGCGTGACCTGAGCGCCACCGAGGTGATCGCGCGCCTGCAGCCGCAACTGGACAAACTGGTCGGCATCCGTCTGTTCATGCAACCGGTGCAGGATTTGACCATTGAGGATCGGGTCAGCCGCACCCAGTACCAGTTCAGCATGTCCTCACCGGACGCCGAATTGCTCAGCCAGTGGAGCGGGCGTCTGGTCGAAGCCTTGGCGCAGCAACCGGAATTGACCGACGTTGCCAGCGACTTGCAGGACAAAGGCTTGCAAGTCTATCTGGTGATCGACCGCGATGCGGCGTCGCGCCTCGGCGTTTCGGTGCAGAACATCACCGATGCGCTGTATGACGCCTTCGGCCAGCGGCAGATCTCGACCATTTACACCCAGGCCAGCCAGTACCGCGTGGTACTGCAGGCACAGGCGGGGGAGAAGATCGGGCCGGCGGCGCTGGACCAGATTCACGTCAAGACCACTGACGGTGCACAGGTGCGTCTGTCGAGTCTGGCCCATGTCGAAGAGCGTCAGGCGCAACTGGCGATCACCCACATCGGCCAGTTCCCGGCGGTGATGATGTCGTTCAACCTGGCGCCCGGCGTGGCGCTGGGGCATGCGGTGGACATCATCGAGCAGGTACAGAAGGACATCGGCATGCCGATTGGCGTGCAGACCCAGTTCCAGGGCGCGGCCGAGGCATTCCAGGCTTCGCTGTCGAGCACCTTGCTGCTGATTCTGGCGGCGGTGGTGACCATGTACATCGTGCTCGGCGTGCTGTACGAAAGTTACATTCACCCGATCACCATTCTCTCGACCCTGCCGTCGGCGGCGGTCGGCGCCTTGCTGGCGTTGCTGCTCAGCGGCAATGACCTGGGCATGATCGCGATTATCGGCATCATCCTGCTGATCGGCATCGTCAAGAAAAACGCGATCATGATGATCGACTTCGCTCTCGACGCCGAACGCACCCAGGGCATGGCGCCGGAGCAGGCGATCTATCAGGCGGCGCTGCTGCGCTTCCGGCCGATTCTGATGACGACGCTGGCCGCGCTGTTCGGTGCGGTGCCGTTGATGCTCGCCACCGGTTCCGGGGCTGAACTGCGTCAGCCGCTGGGTCTGGTGATGGTCGGCGGCCTGCTGGTGAGTCAGGTGCTGACCCTGTTCACCACGCCGGTGATCTACCTGTATTTCGACCGCCTCGGTCGGCGCTTTGGCAAGACCAATGCTGACAGTGATGAGGTGGTGGTATGACGTTGCAGCACCTCATCCACTGTGGGAGCGAGCCTGCTCGCGAAAGCGCTGGATCAGTCACCATCAAGGTTGAATGTCAGACCGTCTTCGCGAGCAGGCTCGCTCCCACAGTGGGTAGTTGTGTTGATGGGGATTGCGGTCAATGAACTTGTCCGGTCCTTTCATCAAGCGCCCGGTCGCGACCATGCTCCTGAGCCTGGCGATCATGTTGCTGGGCGGCGTCAGTTTCGGCCTGCTGCCAGTATCGCCGCTGCCGCAAATGGACTTTCCGGTGATCGTGGTCCAGGCCAGTCTGCCCGGTGCCAGTCCCGAAGTGATGGCGTCCACGATGGCGACGCCGCTGGAGCGCTCGTTCGGCGCGATTGCCGGCGTCAACACCATGAGCAGCCGTTCCAGCCAGGGGTCGACCCGGGTCATTCTGCAATTTGACCTTGACCGCGACATCAACGGCGCAGCGCGCGAGGTGCAGGCAGCCATCAACGCTTCGCGCAACCTGTTGCCGAGCGGGATGCGCAGCATGCCGACCTACAAGAAGGTCAACCCGTCGCAGGCGCCGATCATGGTGCTGTCGCTGACCTCGGATGTGTTGGAAAAGGGCCAGCTCTACGACCTGGCCTCGACCATCCTGTCGCAGAGCCTGTCCCAGGTGCAGGGCGTGGGTGAGGTGCAGATCGGTGGCAGTTCGCTGCCGGCGGTGCGTATCGAACTCGAACCGCAGGCGCTCAACCAGTACGGCGTGGCGCTCGACGATGTGCGCAAGACCATCGCCGCGGCCAACGTGCGCCGGCCCAAGGGCTCGGTCGAAGACGGCGAGCGCCTGTGGCAGATCCAGGCCAACGACCAGTTGGAAAAAGCCAAGGATTACGAGTCGCTGATCATCCATTACAAGGACGGCGCGGCCCTGCGTCTGAAGGACGTGGCCAAGGTCAGCGACGGCGTCGAAGACCGTTACAACAGCGGTTTCTTCAACGATGACGCGGCGGTGTTGCTGGTGATCAACCGCCAGGCCGGCGCCAACATCATCGAGACGGTCAACGAGATCAAGGCGCAGTTGCCGGCCTTGCAAGCGGTACTGCCGGCCAGCGTGAAGCTGAATCTGGCGATGGACCGCTCGCCGGTGATCAAGGCCACCCTCCACGAAGCGGAAATGACCTTGCTGATCGCTGTGGCGCTGGTGATTCTGGTGGTGTTCCTGTTCCTGGGTAACTTCCGCGCCTCGCTGATTCCGACGCTGGCGGTGCCGGTGTCGCTGGTCGGCACGTTCGCGGTGATGTACCTCTACGGTTTTTCGCTGAATAACCTGTCGCTGATGGCGTTGATTCTGGCCACCGGGCTGGTGGTGGACGATGCCATCGTGGTGCTGGAAAACATTTCCCGGCACATCGACGAAGGCGTCAAACCGATGAAGGCCGCGTACCTCGGGGCCAAGGAAGTCGGTTTTACCTTGTTGTCGATGAACGTGTCGCTGGTGGCGGTGTTCCTCTCGATCCTGTTCATGGGCGGCATTGTCGAGAGCCTGTTCCGCGAGTTTTCCATCACCCTGGCGGCGGCGATCGTGGTGTCGCTGGTGGTCTCGCTGACGTTGACGCCGATGCTCTGCGCGCGCTGGCTCAAACCGCATACGCCGGGCCAGGACAACCGCCTGCAACGCTGGAGCCGTAAGACCAACGACTGGATGGTCGGCAAATATGCGACCAGCCTCGACTGGGTGTTGCGCCATCGGCGTCTGACCTTGCTCAGCCTGATCATCACCGTAGGTGTCAACGTCGCGCTGTACGTGGTGGTGCCGAAGACGTTCATGCCGCAGCAGGACACCGGCCAGTTGATCGGTTTCGTGCGGGGTGACGACGGTCTGTCGTTCAGCGTGATGCAGCCGAAAATGGAAACCTTCCGCCGCGCCGTGCTCAAGGACGAAGCGGTGGAGAGCGTGGCCGGGTTCATCGGTGGCACCAACGGCACCAACAACGCGTTCATGCTGGTGCGCCTGAAACCGATCAAGGAACGCAACCTGTCGGCGCAGAAAGTCATCGAACGCCTGCGCAAGGAGATGCCCAAGGTCCCCGGGGCCCAGTTGATGCTGATGGCGGATCAGGACCTGCAGTTCGGCGGCGGTCGCGAACAGACCACCTCGCAATACAGCTATATCCTGCAAAGCGGGGACCTGGGCGCCCTGCGCGAGTGGTACCCGAAAGTGGTGACTGCGCTGCGCGCACTGCCGGAGCTGACTGCGATTGATGCCCGCGAAGGACGCGGTGCGCAGCAGGTGACGCTGATCGTCGACCGCGATCAGGCCAAGCGCCTCGGGGTCGACATGAACATGGTCACGGCGGTGCTGAACAACGCCTACAGCCAGCGGCAGATTTCGACGATCTACGACAGCCTCAACCAGTATCAGGTGGTGATGGAGGTCAATCAGAAGTACGCACAGGATCCGGTGACCCTCAATCAGGTGCAGGTGATTACCGCTGACGGTGCGCGGATTCCGTTGTCGACCATTGCCCATTACGAAAATAGCCTGGAAGACGACCGCGTCAGCCACGAAGGCCAGTTCGCCTCCGAAAGCATCGCCTTCGACATGGCCGAAGGCGTGACCGTGGAGCAGGGCAGTGCCGCCATCGAGCGGGCGATTGCCAAGGTCGGTCTGCCGGAAGACGTGATCGCGAAAATGGCCGGCACCGCCGATGCGTTTGCCGCGACGCAGAAGAGCCAGCCGTTCATGATCCTCGGTGCATTGCTCGCGGTGTATCTGGTGCTCGGTGTGCTGTATGAAAGCTACATTCACCCGCTGACGATCCTCTCGACCTTGCCGTCGGCCGGGGTCGGCGCGTTGCTCTCGATCTACGCGCTGGGCGGCGAGTTCAGCCTGATTTCACTGCTCGGATTGTTCCTGCTGATCGGGGTGGTGAAGAAAAACGCCATTCTGATGATCGACCTGGCGCTGCAACTGGAACGCCATCAGGGCCTGTCGCCGCTGGAGTCGATCCGCAGCGCCTGCCTGCAACGGCTGCGGCCGATACTGATGACGACCCTGGCGGCCATTCTCGGTGCCTTGCCGCTATTGCTCAGCCGTGCGGAAGGCGCGGAAATGCGCCAGCCCCTGGGCCTGACCATCATCGGCGGCCTGATCTTCAGTCAGGTCCTGACCCTTTACACCACGCCTGTGGTTTACCTCTATCTCGACAAGCTGCGCCACCGCTTCAACCAGTGGCGTGGCGTGCGTACTGACGCTGCTCTGGAAACTCCGCTATGACCGACCGTTCGCTCCTCAATCTGGCCACTGCGCGCGGTTCGCGCCTGTTGAGCCTGTCGCTGTGCGTGGCGATGCTCAGTGCCTGCGCCGTCGGCCCGGACTATCAGCGCCCGCAGACTGCCGAGGTCGCACAGTACAAAGAGGCCGAGGGCTGGCGCCAGGCCAATCCGAGTGACGCGCTGGCGCGCGGTGCCTGGTGGGAGCTGTATGGCGATCAGCAGCTCAATGGCCTGATCGAGAAACTCAACAGCTCCAACCAGACCGTGGCGCAATCCGAAGCGCAGTACCGTCAGGCCCAGGCGTTGGTGCGCAGTGCCCGTGGGGCGTTTTACCCCAGTGTCGATCTCAGCGTGGGCAAGACCCGCTCCAGTCAGGGCACCGGCAGCAGCAGTTCGAGCCTGAGCAGTTCTGCCAGCGGGATTCGCGATACCTACAACGCGCAGTTGGGCGTGAGTTGGGAAGCGGATATCTGGGGCAAATTGCGCCGAGGCCTGGAGGCCAACGAGGCCAGCGCCCAGGCGAGCTTCGCCGATCTGGCCGCGATGCGTCTGAGCCAGCAGTCGGAACTGGTGCAGAACTACCTGCAACTGCGGGTGATCGATCAGCAGAAACGCTTGCTTGAGGCCACGGTCGCGGCCTACGAGAAATCCCTGCAAATGACCCAGAACCAGTACCGTGCCGGGATCTCCGGCCGCGATGCGGTGGCGCAGGCACAGACCCAGTTGAAAACCACCCAGGCCGATCTGGTGGACCTGATCTGGCAACGGGCGCAATTCGAAAACGCTATCGCCGTGCTCACCGGGCAGGCGCCGGCCGAGTTCAGCATTGCCGAGACCCAGAACATCCCGAACCTGCCGCAAATTCCTCTGAGCCTGCCGTCGCAGTTGCTGGAACGGCGCCCGGACATTGCCTCGGCGGAGCGCTCGGTGATCGCTGCCAACGCCAATATCGGTGTGGCCAAAGCCGCCTATTACCCGGATCTGACGTTGAGCATGAGCGGCGGCTACAGCAGCAGTACTTCGAAAAATCTTTTGACCATACCCAACCGTTTCTGGTCGGTCGGGCCGAAACTGGACTTGCCGATCTTCGACGGTGGCATCCGTTCGGCCGAGGTTGACCGTACCGAGGCGGTGTACGACCAGACTGTCGCCAAGTACCGCCAGACGGTGCTCGATGGTTTCCGTGAAGTGGAAAACTATCTGGTGCAATTGAAGGTATATGAAGACGAGGCGGCGGTGCGTCAGGAAGCACTGGATGCGGCGCGCGACTCGCTGCGCCTGACCCAGAACCAGTACAAGGCCGGGCTGATCGCCTACATCGATGTGGTTGTGGTGCAAGCCACGGCGCTGAGCAACGAGAGGACTGTGCTGAATATTCTGCAGAGTCGCTTGATTGCCAGCGTGCAATTGATTGCCGCGCTGGGTGGCGGCTGGGACGGTCAACTGGCCACCGAATAAATCGTGTAGGAGCTGCGGCACGCTGCGATCTTTTGATCTTAAAAAACAAGGTCAAAAGATCCCAGCGTGCCGCAGCTCCTACAGGTTGTGATGGTTGCTCCAGAGCCTCGCAAAACCATCAAACAAGCGTTTCATCGGGTTGATGGCAAAATGATTACTTTGTCAGTGCGTTCTTCCGCGCAATCAGTACAATCGCCGCATTTGCCCGGCCGAGAATGGACGCAGTACGGCGCGGGTGGTCGCGAGAATCTTCATGCTCATCGGTAATTATTCCTTCACCCTGGTTTTCATTTCTTTGTGTGTGGCGATCCTCGCGTCCTACACCGCGCTCGACCTGACCGGGCGCATTGCCAGTGCCCGTGGGCGCGCGGTGCATTTCTGGACGGCGGGCGGCGCACTGGCAATGGGGGTTGGCGTCTGGTCGATGCATTTCATCGGCATGCTGGCCTTCAAGTTGCCGATCGAACTGGGCTACGACATTCCGGTGACCGCGCTGTCGCTGCTGATTGCCGTTCTGTCGTGCGGGTTTGCCCTGTGGCTGGTCAGCCAGCCGAAACTGCCGATTCTGCAGTTGGGTTTCGGCGCCTTGATCATGGGCGCCGGCATCAGCGCCATGCATTACACCGGCATGGCGGCACTGCGCATGACGCCGGGCATCGATTACGACCCGACCCTGTTCGGCGCCTCATTGCTGATTGCGGTCGGTGCTTCGGCGGCGGCGTTATGGATCGCCTTTCGCCTGCGCCAGCACTCGCCTTATGTGCGCCTGATTCGCGGCGGTGCGGCAATCATCATGGGCATCGCGATTGTCGGCATGCACTACACGGGCATGGCCGCCGCGCAGTTTCCTGATGGCAGTTTCTGCGGCGCGACGCTCGACGGTCTCAAGGGTAACGGCCTCGACAATCTGGTGCTGATCACCACGCTGGCGGTGCTATCGATCGCCTTGCTGACCTCGATTCTCGATGCTCGCCTCGAAGCACGCACTGCCGATCTGGCGCATTCGCTGACCCTGGCCAACCGTGAACTGACGCAACTGGCGTTGCACGATACCCTCACAGGTCTGCCGAACCGCATGCTGCTGGACGACCGGATCAATCAGGCGATGAAGAAGGTCGAGGAGCAGGGCGGCTGTTTTGCGCTGATGTTCATTGATCTGGACGGTTTCAAACCGGTCAACGATGCCTTCGGCCACCACATGGGCGACCAGTTGCTGCGCGAAGTCGGAGTGCGCCTGCGCGAAGATTTGCGCAGTCAGGACACGCTGGCGCGAATTGGCGGCGACGAGTTCGTGCTGCTGGTGCGTCTGACCGAGCCCAACGATGCCCTGAGCCTGGCAGCGCGTCAGGTCGGCCTGATCGGCCAGTCATTCCGCGTGGCCGAGCATGAGTTGCAGATTTCCGCCAGCGTCGGCATTGCCCTGTACCCGGGGAATGGCCAGAGCGCTCAGGAACTGCTGATGAACGCCGATGCGGCGATGTATCACGCCAAGGGCGGCGGTAAAAACGGCTACAGCTTCTTCGATGCCTCGATGAACAGCAACGCACGCAAGCAGCTGCAGTTGCTGCAAGATCTGCGTGCCGCGCTGGAGCACCGGCAGTTCAGCCTGTATTTTCAACCCAAATTCGACGCTGCCAGCGGTCGTCCGGTGGGGGCCGAAGCGTTGCTGCGCTGGCAGCATCCGACCCAGGGCATGTTGCTGCCGGACAAGTTCATCGATCTGGCGGAGAAGACCGGCCTGATCATCGCCATCGGCGACTGGGTGCTCAACGAGGCCTGCCGGCAGATGCGCGAATGGTATGTGCTCGGTTACACCGACTGGCGCATCGCGGTGAACCTCTCGGCGTTACAGTTCTGCCACGCGGGACTGGTACAGAGTGTGGCCCGGGCGCTGGCCACGCATCATTTGCCGGCCAACAGCCTGACGCTGGAAATCACTGAAACCACGGCCATGAGTGACGCCGATGCCAGCATGACGGTGTTGCAGGAGTTGTCGGACATGGGCGTCGACCTGTCGATCGACGACTTCGGCACCGGCTATTCGAGCCTGATGTACCTCAAGCGCTTGCCGGCCAACGAGCTGAAGATCGACCGAGGGTTTGTCCGCGATCTGGAGCATGACAGCGATGACGCGGCCATCGTCTCGGCGATTGTGGCGCTGGGCCAGGCGCTCGGTTTGCGCATTGTTGCCGAGGGCGTGGAGACTGGCGTACAGCAGGACTTCCTCACGCAGTTGGGCTGTGATTCGTTGCAGGGCTATCTGTTGGGGCATCCGATGCCGGCGGACGCGTTCATGCAGAACCTCACCCGTAGAAAGGCTCAGGCGGCTGTCTGACTGCAAACGGTGGCGAGGGAGCAAGCTCCCTCGCCACAGAAAACATCTCAGTCTCATGCAGGGTTTTGTCTTGGACAGAGCCCATGCAAAACCGCCCAATGGCGGTTATTCTTCATCCCGACTGTTACGTGTGCATTGGGGGAAGGGCCAGCATGGATAAAGTCATGGTAATCACCGGTGGCGGCCGCGGAATCGGCGCCGCTACAGCGTTGTTGGCTGCCGGGCAGGGCTATCGGATCTGCATCAACTATCAGTCGGATGAACAGGCCGCACAAAGCGTGCTGGAGCAAGTGCGGGCGCTGGGGGCGCAAGCCATTGCGGTGCGCGCCGATGTCAGCATCGAAGACGAAGTCATCGCACTGTTTCACCGGGTCGACACCGAACTGGGACGGGTCACCGCACTGGTGAACAATGCGGGCACCGTCGGCCATAAGTCGCGGGTCGATGAAATGTCCGAATTCCGCATTCTCAAAATCATGAAAACCAACGTCCTGGCGCCGATCCTCTGCGCCAAGCACGCGATTCTGCGCATGTCGCCCAAACATGGCGGGCAGGGTGGCAGCATCGTCAACGTGTCGTCGGTTGCGGCGCGTCTGGGGTCGCCTAACGAATACGTCGATTACGCCGCGTCCAAAGGCGCGCTCGACACCTTTACCATCGGTCTGTCCAAGGAAGTGGCGGGCGAGGGGATTCGGGTCAACGCGGTGCGGCCGGGCTATATCTACACCGATTTCCACGCATTGAGCGGTGATCCGGATCGGGTCAGCAAGCTTGAATCGGCGATTCCGATGGCCCGGGGCGGGCGCCCGGATGAGGTGGCGGAGGCGATTGTCTGGTTGTTGTCGGATAAGGCTTCTTATGCGACCGGGACGTTTGTTGATCTGGGTGGTGGGCGTTGATCTTCGGCCTTTGTGTTGCCTGATGCGACCCCATCGCTGGCAAGCCAGCTCCCACAGGTTTCTGTGTCGTACACAATATTTGCGACTGACATCGATCACTGTGGGAGCTGGCTTGCCAGCGATAGGGCCAGCACAGGCAATACCTGACTGTCAGAACGACCGCACTATCCGCCCCAGCGTCTCCATTGCCTTCTCCGAATCCTCGGTCCACGGGCTGCCGTAATTCAAGCGAATACAATTCCTGAAGCGCTGAGTTGGCGAGAAGATCGGCCCCGGCGCGATGCTGATGCCTTGCGCCAGCGCCATCTGAAACAACTTCAGTGAATCCATCTGCGGCGGCAATTCCAGCCACAAAAAGTAGCCACCCGCCGGCTGGCTGACCCGGGTCTGCGCCGGGAAGTAGCGGGCAATCGCCGCGAGCATCGCGCTTTGCTGTTCTTCCAGGGCGTAGCGAAGTTTGCGCAAGTGGCGGTCGTAGCCGCCGTGTTGCAGGTAGTCGGCAATCGCCGCTTGCGCCGGCATTGAAGCGCACAGCGAGGTCATCAGTTTCAGCCGTTCGATTTTCTGCGCGTAGCGCCCGGCAGCGACCCAGCCGATGCGGTAGCCAGGGGCCAGACTCTTGGCGAACGAACCGCAGTGCATCACCAGTCCTTCGGTGTCGAACGCCTTGGCCGGTTTCGGCGCTTGCTGGCCGTAATAGAGTTCGGCATAGACGTCGTCCTCGATCAGCGGCACCTGATGCCGGCGCAGCAGTTCCACCAGTTCCTGTTTCTTCGCCTCGGGCATGGTCGCACCCATCGGGTTCTGGAAACTGGTCATGCACCAGCAGGCCTTGATCGGATGGCGTTCCAGGGTCTGGGCGAGCACGCCGAGGTCGATACCGTCGCGCGGGTGCACGGGGATTTCCACGGCCTTGAGTTTCAGGCGCTCCAGCACTTGCAGGCTGGCGTAGAACGCCGGGGCTTCGATGGCCACCAGATCGCCCGGTTCGGTCACTGCTTGCAGGCACAGGTTCAGCGCTTCGAGGGCGCCGTTGGTGATCAGCAGTTCTTCCATGGGCAGCATCAGCCCACCGACCATGTAGCGCAGGGCAATCTGCCGACGCAGTTGCGGATTGCCCGGCGACATGTCGGTGACCACCATGCGCGGGTCCATCTCCCGCGCCGCACTGGCCAGCGAGCGCGACAGACGCTGCAACGGGAACAGGGTCGGGCTGGGGAACGCCGAGCCGAAGGGTACGGTGCTCGGGTCCTTGATCGATTCGAGCACCGAGAACACCAGTTCGCTGACGTCGACTTCGGTGGAGTCGTTGACGTGGCTACTGATCACCGGCTCGGAAAACGGACTCGGCGCGTGGGTGTTGACGAAGTAGCCGGAGCGCGGCCGGGCGCGGATCAGACCGCGACGTTCGAGCAGGTAATAGGCCTGGAACACCGTGGACGGGCTGACCCCGTAGGTCTGGCTGGCGTAGCGCACCGACGGCACTCGCTGCCCTGGGCCGAGTACGCCGGAGCGGATCAGTTCAGCGATGTCGTCGGCGAATTTTTCGTAGCGTTTCATCGGTATCCCGCGATGGACTGAATTCGGATTGCTTGTTGTGGCGAGGGAGCTTGCTCCCGCTTGAGTGCGTAGCACTCACAGTTTTTGGGGCCGCTACGCAGCCCAGCGGGAGCAAGCTCCCTCGCCACAGGTATCGCAGTGTCAAAAGAGAGCTGCATCTTAAAGGCTCAGCGATTCATCGGCGCCACAAACCTGCTTTTCGCCACGCTGTAAATCTGCGGCTCGTCGCTGTCGGCGATCTTGAAGCTCAAGGTCTGCGAGCTGCTGGCCGGGCGTTCGGTGGTCATCGCCACCGATACCGGCACGTCGACAATCTCACCCGGCGCCAGGCTCAGTTCGGTCTTGCCCTGCAACTGGAAGCCTTCGCCATCCACCAGGCTCAGGGTGTAGTCCTGGCGCTGCTGGGTCTTGTTGATCACCTTCAGGGTGTAGATGTTTTCGATCTGGCCCTGACCGTTCTCGCGGAACAGCCCGCGATCCTTGGTCACGTCCAGCGAGATCATGGGCCGTTCGACCAAAGCCAGTGCCAGTGCGCCGATCATCACCAGCAGCACCGCGACGTAGCCGATCAGCCGTGGCCGCAGCAGGTGGGTCTTGCCACCCTGCAATTCGCGCTCGGAACTGTAGCGGATCAAGCCGCGCGGGTAATTCATTTTGTCCATGATCGAATCGCAGGCGTCGATGCACGCCGCGCAGCCGATGCATTCCATCTGCAAACCGTCGCGGATGTCGATGCCGGTCGGGCACACCTGCACGCACAACTGGCAATCGATGCAATCGCCGAGACCGGCTTCGGCGGGCTTCACGTCGCGTTTGCGCGGGCCACGGTTTTCGCCACGGGCGGCGTCATAGGAAATCGCCAGAGTGTCTTTGTCGAACATTACGCTCTGGAATCGCGCATACGGGCACATGTGCATGCACACCGCTTCGCGCAGCCAGCCGGCGTTGATGTACGTGGCAGCGGTGAAGAACAACACCCAGAACAGGCTGACCCCGCCGATCTGCAGGGTGAACAGCTCTTCGGCCAGCGGGCGAATCGGTGTGAAGTAGCCGACGAAGGTCAGCCCGGTCATCACGCTGATCGACAGCCACAAGGTGTGCTTGGCGGCGCGCCGCGCCAGTTTGTTCAGGCCCCACGGCGCTGCTTGCAGTTTGATGCGCTGATTGCGTTCACCCTCGGTGACTTTCTCGCACCACATGAAAATCCATGTCCACGAGCTCTGCGGGCAGGTGTAACCGCACCAGACCCGGCCGGCGAACACGGTGATGGCGAACAGACCGAACGCAGCAATGATCAGCAGCGCCGAGAGCAAAATGAAATCCTGTGGCCAGAAGGTCGCGCCGAAGATATGGAATTTGCTTTCGGCGAGGTCCCACAGTACGGCCTGACGACCGCCCCAGTTCAACCACACGGTGCCGAAAAACAGCAAAAACAGAAACCCTGCGCCGCTGATGCGCAGGCGGCGAAACAGCCCGGTGAAACTGCGGGTGTGGATCTGCTTGTCGGTGGAGCCGGCCTTCGCCTTCATTGGGCGACCTGGCACATTTTTAATGGTGGGGCTTGCTTCTACGGTTCGGACGGGGATTTGTTCGCTCATGGTCATTCGCTCATCAGCCTCCATCAGGCGAACGAACTATGAGCGCCGATCTGTTTGCATAACAGACTCAGCTATTTGAATAAAAAGCGGATCAGATGGCGTCTGAGCGACGCCCTGCGACAACTTGAAGCAGCCCGCAGACGCAGGCGCAAACGCCTATCGCAGGCGTCTGCACCCAGTGTTGATCAGGGTCAGTCAAATCACCGAATCACTGTCGTCAGCCTTTAGATGCTTGCGGCCGTCTTTCGCGCCAGCGACGGTCAAGGCATCCGCCTCTGCTTCAGTGATGTAAACGCGCCGGTTTTCAATTTCCACGAACGACATGGCTTTTTCGCTATCCGTTTTGACTTCCAGGGTGTCGCAGATACGAATTTCTTCGCCATTTTCGACGGTGAAAAAACACACTTTTGATTCGGGGTTGGATTCATCGATTCGAACGGGCATGAGGCTGTCCTTTTTTCATGGGTACCTGAGAGGTTAGGGCGCGCGCGGGGCCGATCGTTCTGCGCAACTGATTAATGGTCGCCGCTGTCCATGCACTAACGACAAATAAAAAGGACGGAGCGATGAACGCCTGGTGGGATGAAGTGTGGGAAACGCTGCAAGCGGAGTTCGCCGACATCGGCGACGCTTCGCAACTGACGCGCATCACCGTGCGTCTGCTGATGGCCGCCGTGCTGGGCGGAATTCTCGGTTTTGAACGTGAACACAAAGGCAAGGCCGCCGGGGTACGTACGCACATGCTGGTGGCACTTGGCGCGGCGCTGTTCGTGCTGGTGCCGCAAACCAGCGGGGCGGAGTCCGATGCGATGAGCCGGGTGTTGCAGGGCGTGATCGCCGGCATCGGTTTTCTCGGCGCCGGAACCATCCTGAAAAACAAGGAAGGCGATGAGGGCCATGTCAAAGGGCTGACCACTGCAGCCGGATTGTGGATGACGGCGGCGATCGGCGTGGCGACCGGGTTGGGCAAGGAGGCGACGGCACTGCTCAGTACCCTGTTGGCACTGGGGATTTTCAGCGTAATGCCGCGGGTGGTCAGGTTGTTCGAGAAAGAAGGCGAGAAAAACCAGCATCTGTGAACACCGCGAACAACCTGTAGGAGCTGCCGCAGGCTGCGATCTTTTGACTTTGATTTTTAAAAACAAGATCAAAAGATCGCAGCCTGCGGCAGCTCCTACAGGGGGGGCGTGCTGCTCAGACGATGACGGGCGGCATTGTCGTCGGCGGTTCTTCCTTCGGCGGTGGCGTGGTGCCTGGGGGTTCCTGCTCGGGAATCGGCTGCGGCTCGGTCTCGGGCAAGGTGGGTTTGTCGATGTTCGGATCAGGCGTTTCTGCCGGGATCGGGATGTTCATCTGTAGACCTCCGTGTGGCACATGGCGTGAGAAGTGCTTAAGTGGATTGACCACCTGCTGGCGAATTCGATCCGCTTTTTTGCCCAGGCAAATCCCTGTGAACTTTTCCCCGCGCCGGTCGCTCGGAACCTAAGTGAGTTCATGTCGGGGCCGGTGCCTCCTTGTGGACACGGATCCGGCACAAGAGCGTCCTTGGGGCGTAAAGGAGAGAGGCTCGATGTCCGCTGAAAAACCTTCAGAGCAGAGCTATAACCCGCATATGCCGCTGTCGCAGGCGTTACTGCTGCCGCGCATCGTGATCGAAAACACCATGCCGACCCTCGACGGCGGGCAGTTTGCCGTCAAGTCGATCGTCGAGCGTGACGTGATCGTCACCAGCAAAGTCTTTGCCGACGGCCACGACAAGCTGGCGGTGCGCATCCGTTGGCGCGCGGAGGGCGAAGAGAGCTGGCACAGCGAAGTGATGAGCGAGCTGGGCAACAACAGTTGGCAGGGGCAGTTTCGTCCCGAACGCCAGGGTCGCTACCTGTATTGCATCGAAGCGTGGATCGATCACTTCGCCAGTTTCCAGTACGAACTGGAGAAAAAGCACAATGCCGCCGTCCCGGTGTCGCTCGAACTGCAGGAAGGCCGCACCATGGTGCAACAGGCCGCCGAGCGCAGCGACGGTCAGCTCAGCGAACAACTCGCCGCACTGCACCATGAATTGTCCGGCCTGCTCGAAACCGAGCAGGTGGCGTTGTTTCTGCACTCGCGCAGTGCGCAGTTGATGGCGCAGGCCGATCACCGCGCCTATCTGAGCCTGAGCGCCGAATTCCCGGTGGACGTCGAACGGGAGCTGGCCGAGTTTGCCAGTTGGTATGAGCTGTTTCCGCGCTCGATCACCGATGATCCCAACCGTCACGGCACGTTCAACGACGTACACGCGCGTCTGCCGATGATTCAGGACATGGGTTTTGACGTGCTGTACTTCACGCCGATTCACCCCATCGGCCGCGCCCACCGCAAGGGCCGCAACAATTCCCTCACCGCAGGTCCCGATGATCCCGGTAGTCCGTACGCGATCGGAAGCGAGGAGGGTGGCCATGAGGCGATTCACTCGCAGCTCGGTACTCGCGAAGACTTCCGCCGACTGGTGGCCGCTGCCGCTGAGCATGGTCTGGAAATCGCCCTCGATTTTGCCATTCAGTGTTCCCAGGATCACCCGTGGCTCAAGCAGCATCCGGGCTGGTTCAACTGGCGCCCGGACGGCACGATCAAGTACGCGGAGAACCCGCCGAAGAAATACCAGGACATCGTCAACGTCGACTTCTATGCGCCGGACGCGATCCCCAGTCTGTGGGTCGAGCTGCGCGATATCGTGGTCGGCTGGGTCAACGAAGGCGTGAAGATCTTTCGCGTCGACAATCCGCACACCAAGCCGCTGCCGTTCTGGCAATGGCTGATTGCCGATGTGCGGGCACTGCACCCGGAAGTGATTTTCCTCGCCGAGGCGTTCACCACGCCGGCGATGATGGCGCGTCTGGGCAAGGTCGGGTACAGCCAGAGCTACACCTATTTCACTTGGCGTAACACCAAGTCCGAGTTGGCGACCTACTTCACTGAGCTCAACCAGTCGCCATGGCGTGAATGCTATCGGCCGAACTTCTTCGTCAATACGCCGGACATCAACCCGGCGTTCCTGCATGAGTCGGGGCGTCCGGGCTTTTTGATTCGCGCGGCGCTGGCGACCATGGGTTCGGGCCTGTGGGGCATGTATTCCGGTTATGAACTGTGCGAATCGGCACCGGTGCCGGGCAAGGAGGAATACCTTGATTCGGAGAAGTACGAGATCCGCGTCCGCGACTTCAATGCGCCGGGCAACATCATTGCCGAAATTGCCCAGCTCAATCGCATCCGCCGGCAGAACCCGGCGCTGCACACGCACCTGGGCCTGAAAATCTACAACGCCTGGAACGACAACATTCTGTACTTCGGCAAGCGCAGCTTCGACGGCAGCAATTTCATTCTGGTGGCGGTGAGCCTCGATCCGCACAACGTGCAGGAAGCCAATTTCGAATTGCCGCTGTGGGAGATGGGCCTGCCCGACGACGCAACCACCCACGGTGAAGACTTGATGAACGGGCATCGCTGGGACTGGCACGGCAAGTATCAGTTCATGCGCATCGATCCGGCGTACCAGCCGTTCGGGATATGGCGGATTACTGCCGCGTAAGACAGACACCGACCCGTGTAGGAGCTGCCGAAGGCTGCGATCTTTTGCCTTTGATTTTTTAGAAGCAAGATCAACAGATCGCAGCCTTCGGCAGCTCCTACAGAAGTATCAGCACGATCACATTATGTGCAGAGACGAATTTTTCAGGAGTTTCACATGGCGAAGAAACCCAAGGCAGCCACCTTCATCAAAGACCCGCTCTGGTACAAGGATGCGGTGATCTATCAAGTTCACGTCAAATCGTTTTTCGACTCCAACAATGACGGGATCGGCGACTTTCCCGGCCTGATCGCCAAACTCGACTACATCGCCGAACTCGGCGTCAACACCATCTGGCTGTTGCCGTTCTACCCGTCGCCACGCCGCGATGACGGTTACGACATCGCCGAATACCGCGGCGTGCACAGCGACTACGGGACCATGGCCGACGCCAAGCGCTTCATCGCCGAGGCGCACAAACGTGGCTTGCGGGTGATCACCGAGCTGGTCATCAACCACACCTCCGATCAGCACCCGTGGTTCCAGCGGGCGCGCAAGGCCAAACCCGGCTCGGCGGCGCGGGACTTCTATGTGTGGTCGGATGACGATCAGAAGTACGACGGCACCCGGATCATCTTTCTCGACACTGAAAAGTCCAACTGGACCTGGGACCCGGTCGCCGGCCAATACTTCTGGCACCGCTTTTATTCGCACCAGCCCGATCTGAATTTCGACAATCCGCAAGTGATGAAAGCCGTGCTGTCGGTGATGCGCTACTGGCTGGACATGGGCATCGACGGTCTGCGTCTCGACGCCATTCCGTACCTGATCGAGCGCGACGGCACCAATAACGAAAATCTGCCCGAGACCCACGACGTCCTCAAGCAGATCCGTGCCGAGATCGACGCCAATTACCCTGACCGCATGCTGCTGGCCGAGGCCAACCAATGGCCGGAAGACACTCAGCTGTACTTCGGCGACACCGATGCCGAAGGCGTCAACGGTGACGAATGCCACATGGCCTTTCACTTCCCGCTGATGCCGCGCATGTACATGGCGCTGGCCCAGGAAGATCGCTTCCCGATCACCGACATTCTGCGGCAAACCCCGGAGATTCCTGCCAATTGCCAGTGGGCAATCTTCCTGCGCAACCACGATGAGCTCACGCTGGAGATGGTCACCGACAAGGAGCGCGACTACCTGTGGAACTACTACGCCGCTGACCGTCGCGCGCGGATCAACCTCGGCATTCGTCGACGTCTGGCGCCGTTGATGGAGCGAGACCGCCGCCGCGTAGAACTGCTCAATAGCCTGCTGCTGTCGATGCCCGGCACGCCGACCCTGTATTACGGCGATGAAATCGGCATGGGCGACAACATCTACCTCGGCGACCGCGACGGCGTGCGCACGCCGATGCAATGGTCGATCGACCGCAACGGCGGTTTTTCCCGGGCCGACCCGGCAAGCCTGGTGCTGCCACCGATCATGGACCCGCAATACGGTTACCTGTCGGTCAACGTCGAAACCCAGGCCGGCGATCCGCATTCGCTGCTCAACTGGACCCGACGCATGCTCGCCGTGCGCAAGCAGTCCAAGGCTTTCGGGCGCGGCACGCTGAAGATGCTCTCGCCGAGCAACCGGCGCATCCTGGCCTACACCCGCGAGTTCACCGACGCCGACGGCAAACACGAAATCATTCTCTGCGTGGCCAACGTCTCGCGCAGCGCGCAAGCGGCGGAGCTGGATCTTTCTGCGTACGTCGGCATGGTCCCGGTGGAGATGCTCGGCGGCAACGCGTTCCCGCCCATCGGCCAGTTGAACTTCCTGCTGACCCTGGCACCGTACGGCTTCTATTGGTTCGCCCTCGCGGCGGAAAACCAGATGCCGAGCTGGCACGTCGAACCGGCGCAGAGCCTGCCCGACTTCACCACGCTGGTGCTGAAAAAACGCATGGAAGAACTGCTCGAAGCACCGACCCGCAACACGCTGGAGCAGAGCATCTTGCCGAGCTGGCTGCAGAACCGCCGCTGGTTCGCCGGGAAGGACACGGCCATCGAGAAAGTCAATCTGGCCTACGGCGTGCGCTTCGGCGATGCCCAGCATCCGGTGCTGCTCAGTGAGATCGAAGTCACCAGCGCCGGGCAGACCAGCCGCTATCAACTGCCGTTCGGGTTTATCTCGGAAGACCAGGTCGGGGCGGCGCTGCCGCAGCAATTGGCTTTGTCCCGGGTACGCCGCGGACGTCAGGTGGGGCTGATCACTGATGCGTTCAGCCTCGAAACGTTTGTGCACGCCGTGCTGCAAGGCATGCAGAGCAGCACCGTGCTCAACTCCGAGCAGGGCGAGATCCGTTTCGCACCGACTGCGCAGCTGGAAAAACTTGGCCTCGGCGCTGAATCCGAGGTGCGTTATCTGTCGGCTGAGCAGTCGAACAGTTCGGTGGTGATCGGCAACAGCCTGGTGCTGAAACTGATCCGCAAAGTCGCCTCGGGGGTGCATCCGGAACTGGAAATGAGCGCCTACCTGACCGAGGCCGGGTTCGAGAATATCTCGCCGCTGTTGGGTTCGGTGATTCGTCGTGATGCCCAGGGCGAAGACAATCTGCTGATGATCGCCCAAGGCTATCTGAGCAATCAGGGTGATGCGTGGGAATGGACGCAGAACAACCTCGAACGGGCGCTGCGCGATGAACTGGCCGACGCCATGTCCGAGCAGGAACAGCATTACAACGCCCTCGGCGAGCTCAAGGACTTTGCCGGCATGCTCGGCCAGCGTCTGGGCGAAATGCATCAAGTGCTCGCGGCGCCGAGCGACAATCCCGATTTCGCCCCGCAAATCACCAGCGCCAAGGACGCCCAAGCCACCGGCAAGGACGTTGCGGCGCAGGTCGAGCATGCGCTGAAGCTGCTCAAGCAACATCAAAGTCATCTGAGCGCGGCGGATCAGAAAATGGTCGCGCGGCTGCTGGACAACAAAAAAATCATCCTCGGCCATGTGCAGGAACTCGCACAGAAAGCCGTGGGCGGCTTGCGTATTCGTGTGCATGGCGACTTGCACCTGGGCCAGGTGCTGGTGATCAAGGGCGATGCCTATCTGATCGACTTCGAAGGTGAACCGGCGCGGCCGCTGCACGAGCGGCGCGGCAAACACAGTCCGTACAAGGACGTCAGCGGCGTGCTGCGATCCTTCGATTACGCGGCGGCCATGACCATCAACGTGCATAACGTCGATCACAGTGCGGAGTCGGAAGCGGCCCGGCATCGGGTCGCCGAGCGCTACCTGCGTGAGGCGCGCGAGGCATTTGTTCAGGCATATCGCCAAGCGGCGGCTAGTCTTGATCATGCCTGGCAGGATCCTGCGGGTGCCGACGCAGCGCTGGCGCTGTTCGGCCTGGAGAAGGCGGCCTATGAAGTGGCCTATGAAGCCGAAAATCGCCCCACGTGGCTGCCCGTGCCGTTGCACGGTTTGTATGGGTTATTGACGGGGCTTAAACCCTTTTCCGATCTTGGTGGAGAGTAGTCATGAGTGTCTCGAACAAGGAACAGGGTCACGCTAAAGAAGCGTTATTGCCGACGGCGCAAGACATCGACGCGTTGGTACGTGCGGAACATCGCGACCCGTTTTCCATTCTCGGCCCGCACGGTGATGGTGCCGGCGGGCAGTTCATCCGCGCCTATTTGCCGGGTGCGTTGAAAGTTGAAGTGCTGGACAAGGACAGTGGTGAAGAACGTGGCGAACTGACCGCCACGGAAACCCCGGGGCTGTTTGTCGGGCACTTCGCCCAGGCCCGGCCCTATCTGCTGCGCACGCGCTGGGCCGGCGGCGAGCAAGTGGCGGAAGATCCCTATAGCTTTGGTCAGTTGCTCGGCGAAATGGATTTGTATCTGTTCGCCGAAGGCAATCACCGCGATCTGAGCAGTTGCCTCGGCGCCCAGCTGCAAACCGTCGATGGCGTCGATGGTGTGCGTTTCGCTGTGTGGGCACCGAATGCCCGGCGCGTCTCGGTGGTCGGCGATTTCAACGTCTGGGACGGGCGCCGCCATCCGATGCGCCTGCGCCATCCATCCGGGGTCTGGGAGTTGTTCATTCCGCGCCTGCAGGCGGGGGAGTTGTACAAGTACGAGATCCTCGGCGCCCACGGCATTCTGCCGCTGAAGGCTGACCCGATGGCGCTGGCCACCAGCCTGCCGCCGGACACCGCGTCGAAAGTCGCCGCGCCGCTGCAAGTCGACTGGCAGGATCAGGAATGGATGAGCGGTCGTCGCGAACGGCAACAGCATTCGCAGCCGCTGTCGATCTATGAGCTGCACGCCGGATCGTGGCAGTGTGAACTGGACGATCTGGGCGAAGTCGCCCGGCAGTACACCTGGCCGGAGCTGGCCGAGCGGCTGATTCCTTACGTCAAGGAACTGGGCTTCACCCACATCGAACTGATGCCGATCATGGAACACCCGTTTGGCGGTTCGTGGGGCTATCAACTGCTCTCGCAATTCGCCCCGAGCGCGCGATACGGCACACCCGAGCAGTTCGGCGAGTTCGTCAACGCCTGTCACCAGGCCGGAATCGGGGTGATTCTCGACTGGGTACCGGCGCATTTCCCCACCGATACCCATGGCCTGGCGCAGTTCGACGGCACGGCGTTGTACGAATATGGCAACCCGCTGGAAGGCTTCCATCAGGACTGGGACACGCTGATCTACAACCTGGGGCGCACCGAAGTGCACGGCTACATGCTGGCATCGGCACTGCACTGGTTGAAGCACTTTCACGTGGATGGCCTGCGCGTCGATGCGGTGGCCTCGATGCTCTACCGCGACTATTCGCGCAAGGCCGGCGAGTGGATTCCGAACCGCCACGGCGGGCGCGAGAACCTCGAGGCGATCGATTTCCTCCGCCACTTGAACGATGTGGTCGAGCTGGAGGCGCCGGGGGCGCTGGTGATTGCCGAAGAGTCCACCGCTTGGCCGGGCGTCAGCCAGAGCACCCAGCAGGGTGGCCTCGGTTTCGCTTACAAATGGAACATGGGCTGGATGCACGATTCGCTGCACTACATTCAGCAGGATCCGGTGTACCGCGCGCATCACCACAATGAATTGAGTTTCGGCCTGGTTTACGCCTGGTCCGAGCGCTTCATCCTGCCGATTTCCCACGACGAAGTGGTGCACGGCAAGCACTCGTTGATCGACAAAATGCCCGGCGACCGCTGGCAGAAATTTGCCAACCTGCGCGCCTATCTGAGTTTCATGTGGACCCACCCGGGCAAGAAGCTGCTGTTCATGGGCTGCGAATTTGGCCAATGGCGCGAGTGGAACCATGATCAGCAACTGGACTGGTACCTGCTGCAATACTCGGAACACAAAGGCGTGCAGAAACTGGTCGGCGACCTCAACCGGTTGTATCGCGAAGAACCGGCGCTGCACGATCAGGACGACGCGCCGCAGGGCTTCCAGTGGTTAATCGGTGATGACGCGATCAACAGCGTGTACGCGTGGCTGCGCTGGAGCAAAGACGGCAAACCGGTGCTGGTGGTCGCCAACTTCACCCCGGTGCCGCGTCAGTCGTACCGCGTCGGCGTGCCGTTTGCCGGACGCTGGAATGAACTGCTCAACAGCGATGCCGACACCTACGCCGGGTCCAACTATGGCAATGGCGGCGGGGCGTTTACCGAAGAAGTGCCGAGCCATGGGCAGTCGCTGTCGCTGGAACTGAATCTGCCGCCGCTGGCGGTGTTGATTCTCAAGCCGGAGGGCTAGTCCAGCCACCGCTAAACCTGTGGGAGCGGGCTTGTCCGCGAAGAGGTCGGAACATTCAACATCTCTGTTGCCTGATCCGCCGTCATCGCGGGCAAGCCTGCTCCCACAGGCGTTTTCGGTGTTCCGGGGATCGCTGCCGCAGCAGGATTACAGGTGCACTTCCACCGCCAGTGGCAAGTGGTCCGACAAATGTGTCCACGGTTTGTTGCCGAGGATCTGCGGGTCGTGGCTGCTGGCATTGCGCAGATAGATGCGGTCCAGGCGCAACAGTGGAAAACGCGCTGGATAGGTCTTGGCCGGACGGCCATGGTGGCGTTCGAACGCTTCGTGCAGGTAATCACGGCGGGCGAGGGCGACATTGCCTTGCAATTGCCAGTCGTTGAAGTCGCCGGCAATGATCACCGGCGCGTCCTCGGGCAAGGATTCGAGCAACTGGCAAAGCAGTTGCAACTGCAACTGGCGATGGCTTTCCAGCAAACTCAAATGCACGCAGATGGCGTGGACTTCGGCGTGGCCCGGTACGTCCAGCACGCAGTGCAGCAGGCCTCTGCGCTCGGGGCCGGTGATCGACACGTCGAGGTTGCGGTATTCGCGGATCGGGTATTTTGACAGCAGGGCATTGCCGTGATGGCCATCGGGGTACACCGCGTTGCGTCCGTAGGCAAAATCGCTCCACATGCTGTCGGCAAGAAATTCGTATTGCGAGGTTTGTGGCCATTCGTTGTAACGGTTGGAATGGCGCTCGTGTTCGCCCACGACCTCCTGGAGAAACACCAGATCGGCCGAGGTGCTGCGCACCGCTTCGCGCAGTTCCGGCAAGATGAAGCGCCGATTGAGGGCGGTGAAGCCCTTGTGGGTATTGACCGTCAGCACGCGCAGGCGATGAATGACGGGGGCGTCGACGGCGTGACGCTCGGGATCGCTGGACACGTTCACTCCTCTGAAAAAACGGCTTCCTGTTCATGCGACTGGTCTGTGCGCGGGCAGTTCCTTCCAGATGCCTCAGGCCGTAACACAAATCACCCTTGCCGCCAGAAAACCGGTGGGAGCGAGCCTGCTCGCGAAAGCGGCCTGCCAGACAAAATCAAAACAACAGAGCAAACCCCGCACATAAACATAACCGCGCAACCACGTTTAAAGTACACGAACCGTTACGCCATACCGGCTACAACGCCTTGCGCCGTTACCTACGTGTACGCCAGAATCCGCCGGCTTACACGGCTATGCGTTGGGCTTATCGTTTCCCTGTCACTGGAAAACAGTGATCGGGTTTGGTAGCCCATTTCGGTACGGTCGTATGGCGTCACCTTATGCAACCTCTTTTTGGGGCTCAGTTTTATGGTGGGCATGCGTGGGGCTCATTCGTGAGCGCCGGGTTCCGTATCGACCGGTCTACCAACCCGCGCATGGCCGCCACCCATCGTTTGGTAGCGAGGGTGATGGCTCCTATTTCTCGATACGGAGTTTCATCCATGTTCAAAGCCACACCCAATCCCCCGGACGCCTCAATCCCGTACGACCCGGCCCTCGACCCGCAGAAGATAAAAGCGGTCACCGACCGCGCCATCAATTTCTACCTCAACCCCGGCGCCCTGAAGATCTCGATCCCTTTAGCCTCATCACGCAAATCCAGCAGAATCTTCCTCATCGACCCCACCGTGGACGAGGAAACCTTGCTCGTCGAAGCCTGCGAATCATTAGCCGCCGCCAGTGACATGGCCCGGGACATCAGCGACGTCGCCGACCATCCACAGCGCCGGGCCATGCTGATGCTGCATCAGGTGATCATGCTCAGTGAACTGATGGTCAACCGAGTCCTGGACGGCCGCCGCGTGCCGAACTAACTGCCCGGCCCTCTGTAGGAGCTGCCGAAGGCTGCGATCTTTTGATCTTGTTTTTTTAAAAGCAACATCAAAAGATCGCAGCCTGCGGCAGCTCCTACAGAGACTCATTCTTTCAAAGTGCCTCGATCGGAGTTCCAACTGATGATGCCCGAAACCACCCCCAATCCACCCGCTACAGACCCGGTATCACCCTACGAATCCCTCAACTCCAGAAAACTCCACGAAGCTGCCGAACGCGCCCTCGACCACTACCTCGCGCCCGCGCAGATCATGGCAACGCCGTACACCCCCAGCAGCATGTTCCTGGTCAACCCGCAAACCGATACCGAATCGCTGCTGGCCAACGCCTGCGAGTCCCTGGCCTCGGCCACGATGATGCTCGGTGATTTCGCCGGCACGCTCGAAGGGCCGAGCCGTCATACGGTGTTGGGCATCGCGCAGGTGGTGATGCTGGGGGAGCTGGCGGTGAATCGGGCACTGGATAATGTGGTGCCAAAGGAATAGGCGCCGGCAGTACTGGCCTCTTCGCGAGCAAGCCCGCTCCCACAGGGAAAAGTGTTTCAGATGAGCACGATTTCGTACGGCAAGCGCATGCGCTCGAGGATCACCCGCGGCAGCATCGGCGCAATGCCGATCGCCGGTTCGCCCTTGAGCTGGCTGGCA
Organism: Pseudomonas sp. Y5-11; assembly: GCF_022368695.1. Classification (NCBI taxonomy): domain Bacteria; kingdom Pseudomonadati; phylum Pseudomonadota; class Gammaproteobacteria; order Pseudomonadales; family Pseudomonadaceae; genus Pseudomonas; species Pseudomonas sp. Y5-11. Next base: position 4,175,669 of record NZ_CP058974.1, on the reverse strand, counting down.
TAGGCGTGGGTGGCGTGACTTTTGCGCGCCACGGTCCAGGTGTCGAGTCGCAGTTTGCGCGCACGTTCCCAGGGAATCAGATTCTGCTCGCGTTCCGGCCAGTGCCAGGCCCAGACCGGCACGTCATGGAAGGTCGCGCCGACTTGCGCAGCCGCTTGGGCACTGGCACGGCCGACCGCTTCATGGTCGTCGTTGCTGTCGTTGCGCCAGGTGCTGAACACCACGTCGCCGGGGCGCAGGTAGCGCGCGATGAAGTGGGTGATGTCAGCCTCGCAGTCGAGCAGCGCATTGTCGGTAAAACCGCCGCGCACCCATTTCAGACTGTGCATCGGCAGGCCGAGCCGGCGCAGGGCCTCGACGCTTTCCTGGGGACGGAATACGCTCAGGCGTTTTTCCGACCATTGTCGTGAACCCGGATGGCTGGCGCTGCCGTCGGTGATCGACAACAGTTGCAGCGGATGACCGAGGCTGGAGAGCAATTGCAGAAGCCCGCCACAGGTCACCACTTCATCACCCGGATGCGGGGCGACGACGACGGCGCGAGCGCCGGGGGGAACGAGGCTGTGGGTGTTGATGACGGGAATGTTGTCCAGCTGCGGGGCGCTGTTCCATATCTGCGCCGGCAGCGAGTGTTCGCTGAGGAATAACGGTTTCATGGGTATTACGTCCTTGTTGTCTCTGGCCCTCAGTCGTGCAGACACCGTGGAAAACCAGGTGCGCGCGACCCGTGAAGGCGGATGAATTGCCGTGCGTCGCTCCGAACCCTGGATTGCCGCGCAGCAGAGTATTGCTCATGAAAGTCGATTCGTCGCGTCACAGATCAATCTGATCCGCTTTTTTTATGTCTATCTGTACCATTTTCCGCAAGTAATCACCGAATCCGCCCCGGGCTCGGCTGTCCAGACGGGCGCTGGTGTGCACTTGCGGGCGATGGCTCCAGGCGATGTCGGCACCGGACAGCTCCAGTTGCCGCACCAGTTGGACATCTTCATCGCAGGCCAAAGGTTTGAAACCCCCGGCCCAACGATAGGCGTCTGCGCTGATTCCAAGGTTGGCACCGTGAATGTGCCGATGCCCGTCACGCGCCTGATAGTGGCTGTGATAGCGGATTTGCGCGGCTTCGTCGAACGATTGATCCCAGTGTTCGACGGTTACCGTGCCGCATACCGCGTCGGCGCCCAGGCCCAACTGCGCCACCAGCCAGTCGTCGGCCACGCGGCTGTCGGCGTCGGAGCAGGAGATCCAGCGTGCACCACGCTCCAGCAAAACCTGCGCGCCGGCGGCACGGGCCTGGCCGACGTTGCGAGCGTCAATGTGCAGACTCAGCACCGGAAAGCCGCTGACAATCTGTGCCGACCGGTCGGTACAACTGTCGAGCACCACCAGCACCTCCACCGGTTCGCCGGCCAGCAGTCCGTGTTTGCTGGCGCGCAGGGCGGCTGTCAGGCACTGCTCGAGCAAGTCTTCTTCGTTGTGCGCGGGAATCAGAATGCCAATCATCGCAGGCCCTCCAGTGCGGCCACCGAGCGCGGCTCGCGGCTCCAGACCTCAAGGATGAAGTCGGCTTCCTGATGCAGCGCCAGACGCGGCAGCGGCAATTGTTCGTGAATCAGGTCATGCACCTGGCGGGCATTGAGCGGGCAGCCGTCGATGGGCGGGCGCCAGTGGCAAGCGAGCAATTGCCCGTCTGCGGTCAGGGAATCGCTGATGCGCCGGATCACGTCTGTCAGATCCTGGGCATCGAGGTAGTAGCCGATTTCGCTTAATACAATCAGGTCGAATTTTTCTTCCGGCCAGTCGCCGGGCAGGCGACTCTGGCGGACTTCGGCGTGGTCGAACAGGCTCAATCGGCTGCGCGCCAGATTCACCGCCGCGCTGGCAGTGTCGCAACACAGCAGGCGGTCGCAGCGGCCAGCCAGTTCGGCACTCAATTCACCATTGGCGCATCCGGGTTCGAAGATCGCCCGATAATGCGCGCGGGGCAGGGCCGCGAGGGTGATCGCGCGTTTGCGTTGTTCGTACCAGCGCTCGCGAAACGCCCAAGGGTCATCGCTGGTGCGGAACAAGCCTTCGAAGTAGCGATCATCGACACTCACAGGAACACCACTTCGAAAGGTTGCAGCAGCCGATCCAGCACGTAGGGCGCCAGCACCGGTTGCAGCCCGGCTTGCGGGTCGCCTTCCAGTTGGCTGGCAAAGGCATGCACCGCGTGCCGTTTGCGCGCCACTTGCTCGGGTGATAACAGGATTTTGCGTGCGCGCTGCCACGGCACCGCGGCGTCTTCGGGGGAGGCCCAGTGCCAGGTCCATACCGGCAGTTCGTGGCAGGTGGCGCCGACCCGGCGTGCGGCCTCGATACTGGCACGGCCGGCGGCTTCGTGATCGCAATGGCCGTCCTCGCACCAAGTGCTGAACACCACATCGCCGGGGCGCAGATGGCGTTCGATGAACGCGACCAGCGACGTTTCATCCTCGGCCACCTGGCTGTCGCTGAAACCGCCGCGCAGCCATTTCATCCGGTGCAGGGGCACGCCGAGGCGGCGCAGGGCTTCCGCCGATTCCTGCGGCCGCACCACGCTCAGACGTTCGACCGGCCAGCGCTCGGAGCCGGGATGACTGGCGCTGCCATCGGTGACCGAGATCAGTTGCAACTGCCGCCCGGCGGCGGCCAGCAACTGCAGCATCCCGCCGCAGCCGAGCACTTCGTCGTCCGGGTGCGGCGCGACAATCACCGCCCGCGCGCCCGGTGGCACCAGACTGAGGACATCGACGCTGTCCAGCGCCGCCAGGTGCCGGGAATGCTGCCATTGCAGCAGAGACGTGCCTTGGTGGCCGATGATCGGATCGGGTTTGTTCGCGACATTCATAGCGTCCACGCCTCCTCAGGGTATTCGGCCAGCGCTTGGCCGAGCGCGGCAAGGTCACGCTCGGCATGGCTCTGACGCAGGAACACCGGCAGATCGGCGTTCAACCGGGCGAAGTGTCGATCCTTGCAGAATGGCCCCGCGCCCAGCGCCCGACCGGTCTCGCGCATCACTTGCTCAGCCGATTGCTCGACCACGGCGCGAGCACGCCGGGCTAACAGTTCGGCATCGGCTTCGGGATGCGCATCGATGTGCAGCGCACTGAAACGCAGCACATTCGCCGCTGCGTACAACGCCGCATCGACCGCACCGAGGTGGGCGAGGGCGTGTGGCTCCTGGCGTTGCGCGCAGTGTTGCCGCAGTGCCTCGGCGATCTGCCGCGCCGCGCCGTACCAGCACGCCGCGATGCCGATCCCGCCTTGCCAGAAACCCGGACGTTTCTGGTAGTCGCCGGGTTCGCCGATGGCCTGGGCTTCGGCGCCGTCGAACAACACTTCGACGCTGCCGGTGGCACCCATGCCGACCGCTTGCCAGCCCTGATCGGTGATGGTCACGCCCGGTTGATCAAGCGCCACCGCCACCAGTTGCTGACGATCTTCGGCGTCCCACGCGGTGAGCAGCGCATGGCTGAGCACCGCCGCCCCGGAACACCAGGCCTTGCGCCCGTCGAGACGCACCATGTGCCCGGCCGGTCGCACGTGCACCCGCGCCTGCGGCGGTTCAGCGGCCCACATGCCCCAGGTGCTGCCCGGCGTGGGCGTACCCCCCAGCTGTTCGATGATCGCCAGTGCGTCGGTGTGGCCTTCGTAGAGTTTGCACAAGCCCAAGTCGTGTCCGCCGACTTCGGCCAGACGCTGAAAACGCTCCAGCGTAAGGCCGCTGCCCGGTAACGGCAGTTGATCCAGCCCGGCTTCGACCAACGCCCGCAGGCAGTGGCCGAGGGCGGCGGTGTCGGCGTAGTCCGGCGGGCGGCGCGCCAGATAGTGTTGCAGGTCCATATCAGTCTTCTTCTTCGCGTTGCAGTTCGAACAGCAGCAGCGAACGGCCGGTGACCGAGTATTCATGGCCGAACTCGAAGCGCTCCTGACCGCGAATGGCCGGTTGATTGGTATCGATCATGCAGGTCCAGAAACTGCCTTCGGGCACTTCCGGCAGGCTGAAATTGACGATGTCGTGATGGGCGTTGACCACCAGCAGCAGCGTCGCGTCGGCACCCTTGCGGCGGATCCCGGTCTCCTGCGCACGGCCATCGAGCAGCATGCCCAGGCAACGGTTATGCGCGTCATGCCAGTGTTCGGTGGTCATCTCGGTGCCATCCGGCGCCAGCCAGGTGACGTCCTTGACGCCAATGTCCTCGTTGTATTCGCCGACCAGGAAGCGCCCACGCCGCAGGATCGGATATGCCATGCGCAACTTGATCAGGCGCTTGACGAACTTGAGCAGCGCCTTGCCATCCTCGCTCAGGTCCCAGTTGACCCAGCCGATCTCGCTGTCCTGGCAATAGGCGTTGTTGTTGCCGTCCTGCGTGCGGGCGAACTCGTCGCCGGCAACGATCATCGGCGTGCCCTGCGACAGCAGCAGCGTGGCGAAGAAGTTGCGCATCTGCCGGTGGCGCAGCGCGTTGATCTCCGGATCGTCAGTCGGGCCTTCGACGCCGTGGTTCCACGACAGGTTGTTGTTGCTGCCGTCCTGGTTGTTCTCGTCGTTGGCCTCGTTGTGCTTGTCGTTGTACGACACCAGATCGTTGAGGGTGAAACCGTCGTGGGCGGTGATGAAATTCACCGACGAATACGGCCGTCGCCCACGCTGGTTAAACATCTCGCCGGACGCGGTCATGCGGCTGGCGAAGTCGGCAACCTGGCCGTCGTCGCCTTTCCAGAACGCGCGCACGGTGTCGCGGAATTTGTCGTTCCACTCGACCCAGCCCGGCGGGAAGTGGCCGACCTGATAGCCACCGGGGCCGCAGTCCCATGGCTCGGCGATCATTTTCACCTGGCGCAGTACCGGGTCCTGACGGCAGGCGACGAGGAAACTGTGGCGTTCGTCGAAACCGTCGTGATAACGCCCGAGAATCGTCGCCAGGTCGAAGCGGAAACCGTCGACATGCATTTCGCTGGCCCAGTAACGCAGCGAGTCGGTGACCATCTGCAGCACGCACGGGTGGCTCAGGTCGAGGGTGTTACCGGTGCCGGAATCGTTGATGTAGTAGCGCTTGTCGTCCGGCATCAACCGGTAATACGAGGCGTTGTCGATACCGCGCATCGACAGGGTCGGGCCTTGTTCGTTGCCCTCGGCGGTGTGGTTGTAGACCACGTCGAGGATCACTTCCAGATTGGCCTCGTGCAGGTGCGCGACCATCTCCTTGAACTCGGCGATCTTGCCGCTGGCCAGATAGCGCGGGTCGGGGGCGAAGAAGGCGATGCTGTTGTAGCCCCAGTAGTTGGTCATGCCCTTGTGCAGCAGGTGCTGGTCATTGACGAACGCGTGAATCGGCAGCAGTTCCACCGACGACACGCCGAGTTTGCGGATGTGTTCGAGCACATCATCGACCATCAACCCGGCGAAGGTGCCACGCACGTTCTCCGGCACCGACGGATGACGCATGCTGATGCCGCGTACGTGGGTTTCATAAATGATCGTCTTGTCCCACGGCACGCTGACGCGATGGTCGTTGCCCCAGGTGTGCGCCGGGTCGATGACCTTGCATTTGGGCACGAACGGCGCACTGTCGCGCTCATCGAAACTGAGGTCGGCGTCGGGGTGGCCGATGGTGTAGCCGAACAGCGCCTCTGACCATTTCAACTCGCCAACCAGTTGCTTGGCGTAGGGGTCGATCAGCAGTTTGTTGTGGTTGAAGCGGTGGCCGTTGGCCGGGTCATACGGGCCATAGACGCGGTAGCCGTAGATCAGCCCCGGGTGGGCGTCGGGCAGGTAACCGTGGTAGATCTCGTCGGTGTATTCCGGCAGTTCGATACGTTCGAGTTCAACTTCGCCGGCGTCGTCGAAGATGCACAACTCAACCTTGGTGGCATTGGCGGAAAACAGCGCAAAGTTGACCCCCAGACCATCCCAGGTCGCACCGAGCGGGAAGGGCAGGCCTTCACGGATTCTCGACGGTTCAGCGTGCGCTGCGGGCTCGGCTTTTTTTGGACTGGTCATGATTGCTCCTGCAAAACGGGTTGGTTCGAATAATCAACGGTGGGAAAAGAATCTGTGGTGAGGGGATTTATCCCCGATGGGTCGCGCAGCGGCCCTGTGACTGCTTTGCAGCCGATCGGGGATAAATCCCCTCACCACAGACATCTCTCCCTGACAGGGGTTATTGGGTTTTTTAAGGACGAGTTGTCCCTGCGTGGCGGGTGAACCCGCCACACGGTCATTCAGTTCAACAATCCGGGTGTGTCAGTTGGCCGGGGGCTTGCGTGGGGCGCGGGGCTTTTTCTCGGCGGCTTTTTCACCCGGCGGGACGACTTTGGCGGCGCCTGCCGGTTTGGCCTTGGCGGCCGCTGGCGCCTTGGGCTTGGCCGCCGGAGCCTTGCTGTCGGTGCCTTTGCCGGCGGTCTTGCTGCCCGCCGCTTTCGGCGCTTTCTTCGGCGCCAAAGCCTCGGCTTCAGCCAGTTTGCGCGCCATCTCCCAGTGGCGTGCTTCATGACCTTCAGGTTTGCCCTCTGATTCCCAGATCTGATAGGCGAACTCGCGGATGCGTTTATCGTCGGTACTCATCGCAATGCTCCTGAACTGAACTCGTCGTTACGTAAAGAGTTGGATAAACAGATTGACCGGGATATCCCCCAGCGCGGCGCTGACGTTCAGCTCCCTGTTTTTTGTGACTGCGCTGCTGTGAAAAAGTCCCTTCAGGTTTGTGTCGGAGGCGGCGAACGGTAAAACCACCCGCGTATCGCCCCAGCGCAGCGCATCAACTTGAGGGACAGCACCGTTTTCCAGCAGCGTCGCGCAGCGCACCGGGACGATCACGATGGCGTACATCCCCTCAAGCTCACGGGCAAACGCGAGCACGTTGTGCGCCTGGCTGCCCAGTACCTCCAGGGCCTGGTACGCGCCGCGCCGGAACAGCTCGGCGTGTTCGACGCGCTGGTTCAGCACCTCGGCGATCAGCGCTTGCTTGATACGGCCGTCACGCCAGTTCGCCAGCAACGTCTCGACTTCAACACGTTCATGCAGGGCCTGCTCGCGAGCGGCGTAATCCACCGGCCGGCGGTTGTCCGGATCGACCAGGCTGAAATCCCAGAACTCGTTGCCCTGATACAGATCCGGCACCCCCGGCACCGTCATGCGCAGCAAGGTTTGCGCCAGACTGTTGAGGGCGCCGGCCGCAGCGATGCTGTTGACGGTCTTGCTCAGCGCGGCGCGCAGCAGCTCGCCCGCTTCACCGGTGAGCAGGCGTTGAGTGAACGCCTGCGCAGCGTTTTCATAGGCTTCATTCGGCGCACTCCAACTGCTTTGCAGCTTGGCTTCGCGCAGGGCTTTCTGCTGCCATTGCCAGATCCGCTCGGCGTAATCGGCCAAGCCGGCCTGATCGTCATCGCGCAAGTGCAGCGGCCAACTGCCGAGCAGGGCTTGATAGAGGATCAGTTCATCAGCGGACGAGGGCTGTTGATCATCGTCACGCAGCGGACGTGCGAGGGCGCGCCACAACTCGACCTGTTCGGCGTACCAGTGGCTGCGCTCGCTGAGCACCGCCAGCCGCGCACGGGTGTCCTCGCCGCGTTTGTGGTCATGGGTGGCGGTGGCCAGCAAGTTGTCGGGAAACGCCTCCATGCGCTGTTGATTGATCGCGTGGAAGTCACTCAGCGGTGCGCTGAACTGTTCGGTGTTGTAGCCGACGTCGTTGCGCGACAGCAGCACCGCCGAGCGGTACAGCGCGGTGTCTTCCACGGCTTTGGCCGCCGCTGGGGAGGTCAGTTGCTGGAAGCGTACGCAGGCGTGCTTGAGAATCTTGCGCGAGCGTCCGCGCGGTGTGTGCCGCCACGGCGTGCCACCGAGCCATGTGGCCACGCAGTCGAGCACGGGCCAGTCGCCTTCGCTCAGGGTCTGCCGGGCGCCGTTCATGGCTTGCTGGAAGAAGTGTTCATCCTGCGCCGAGCGACCGAGGGCGCTGATGTAGGTGCGATACACCGGGAAATGCACGATCAGCGCCTGCAACACACGGCGAATCGCGCCGAGGGTCAGGTCGCGGGTCATCAGGTCGTCCCGGGCAACCTGCAGCAGCGCCTGAGCGACGCTTTCGAAGTCGCTGGCCAGCGAGCCATTGAGAATCTGCTGGCGCGCCAGTTGCGCTTCTTCGATGAACGCCGCCGGACGCTCGGTACGTCGCTGCCACAGATCGCCGAGGACGTGTTCGCCATCGGGGTCGTGTTGCAGCAACGAGAGCTGATTCATGAACTCGTAACCGGTGCTGCCATCCACCGCCCAATCGGTGCGCAGCGTTTCGCCTTCACCGAGAATCTTCTCGACGTAGATCGGCAAGTGCCGTCCCGGCGCGAGCAAGTCGAGGCGCCGCCGCAACTTGCGGCAATAGCCACGCGGGTCGGCGAGGCCGTCGATGTGGTCGATGCGCAAACCGTCGACCAGCCCTTCGGCGATCAACTGGAAAATCTTGCCGTGAGTCGCTTCGAACACCGCCGGGCGTTCGACACGCAGGCCGCCGAGTTCGTTGATGTCGAAAAAGCGCCGCCAGTTGATGTCATCCGCTGCGGTGCGCCAACTGGCCAGACGGTAGCTCTGGTGTTCGAGCAATTGATGCAGCTTGTCGAAACCTTCGGCAGTGGTGGAATCGTAATGCGCGAGACTTTCCTTGATCGCGGCGAAGATCTGCGGATCGCTTGCCAGCTCCTTCAATTCAGCTTTGAGCGGCATCGCCAGCGCATGCGCGTCGTTCTGGTAGCTCAACGCAGTGAAACGATCAGCCAGTGACTTCAGCGTCTCAATGGGTTTGAGCAGTTCACCGTAGTCATTCGGGCAGATCGGGAAGCGGTGTTCGTAATGCTCGACGTAAAAGCGCCCTTGCTGTGCGTCGAAGTGCAGTTTCAGCGTGCCTTCCTGCAACGCGACGCCGTAATCGCTGCCGAGAAACGGCAGCAGCAACTGGCCTTCCATCAACGGATCCGGCGAGTGCCACTGGATGTCGAAGAACTCGCCGTAAGGGCTGAGTCGGCCCCATTCCAGCAGGTCGAGCCACCACGGGTTGTCCCCGCCGCCGACGGCCATGTGGTTGGAGACGATGTCGAGGATCAGCCCCATGTTGTGTTCGCGCAGGGTGCTGACCAGACGCCGCAGCGCCGGTTCGCCGCCGAGTTCGGGATTGACCTGGGTCGGGTCGACCACGTCATAGCCGTGCATCGAGCCGGCGCGGGCCGCGAGCAGCGGTGAGGCGTAGAGGTGGCTGATGCCGAGGCGGGCAAAATACGGCACCAGCGACACCGCGTGTTCCAACGTGAAACCCTTGTGAAATTGCAGGCGCAGGGTGGCGCGCAGGGGCTGGATGAGCGTCTGGTTCATTGGTCACGCTCGGCAGCTTGCAGGCGGGCACAGGCCAGCAGTTCCAGACGCCGCGCAGCATCGGTGCCGTCGAGCAATGCTTCGCTGTTGCCGGGCAGGCGCCGCGACCAGTTCGGATGGCTGTCGATGGTACCCGGCAGGTTGGCTTGTTCGTCGATGCCCAGCGCATCCTCCAGCGGCAGCAACACCAGCGGCGCGCGGGTGTGGCCAAGGAAACGCACGCTGGCGTCCACCACCTGATCGGCTTCGTGGGACTCTTCGCGAAAGTTCTGCGGGTCCTGACTCAGGGCTCCGCGCAGGCCTTCGCGTTCGCGCTGGCGATGACGGCGCCAGTCGATTTCACCGTTGGCATCGACAAAGCCCAGGCGCGCATTCCAGTCGATGTCACGGCCGTGCCACCAACCGTTGAGCGTCGGCAAATCGTGGGTGCTGGTAGTCGCCAGCGCGTTGTCCGGCCAGTCGAGGATCGGCTTGAAACGGGTGTTGTCCTGTTCAAACAACAGCACGCGCATGCCGAGAATCGAACGTGCGCTGAGCTTTTCCCGCAGCCCCTCGGGCACCGTGCCGAGGTCTTCGCCGAGGACGATGGCCTGATGCCGATGGGATTCGAGGGTCAGCAGACGCAGCAGGTCGTCGAACGGGTAATACAGATAAGCGCCATCGGCCGGAGCGGCGCCATTGGGGATCACCCACAGGCGTTGCAGGCCCATCACATGATCGATGCGCAGTCCGCCGGCATGGGCGAAGTTGGCCCGGAGCATGTCGATGAACGCGCGAAATCCATTACGGACCAGGCCCTCGGGCGAGAACGCGGATATCCCCCAGCCCTGACCGGAGCGGTTGAGGATGTCCGGCGGCGCACCCACGGTGAGCGAGGCCAGCAATTCATCCTGAAAGCTCCAGGCCTGACTGCCGGCGCCGTCGGCACCGACCGCGAGGTCGGCGATCAGGCCGATGCCCATGCCGGCGCTACGGGCAGCCGTCTGCGCGCGCTCCAGGCAGCGGTGGATCAGCCATTGGCAGAAGGCGAAGTAACCGATGCGTTCGGCGTATTCCTCGGCAAAGGCTTCAAGGGCGGCACCGCGCGGGTCGTGCCAGTGTTCCGGCCATTCGCGCCAGTCGAGGCTTTCGCCACGGGCGGCGCGCATTTCCTGAATCGCTTCGAAGCGGCAGTGGTTTTCCAGCGCTTCGCCACCGGCATGACGGAAACTGGCGAAGTCCGGGTGCAACGGATGTTCGCCGGCGACAAAACCATCGTACAAGGCTTGCAGCAATGCCTGTTTGGCGTTGGCGGCGGTCGGCCAGTCGATCAGTTTCGAATCTTCCAGTTGGCGAAATTGTTCCGCCAGCCCGCTGGCGTCGATCGCATCGCGCAAGGCCCGTTCGCCAAGGATGGCGCCCGGTGCGGCATACAGGGGGTTGAGAAACAGACGGCTGGAGGGCGAATAAGGGCTGTAGCGCCCGGTGTCGGCGCTGAACATCGCGTGCAACGGACTGATCGCCAGCGCATCGGCGCCGCGTTCGCCGGCTACACGAGCCAGTTCCTCCAGTGCCTGGGTGTCACCAAAGCCGCAGTCGCCGGGGCGACGCAGACTGTACAGCTGCGCACTCAGGCCCCAGACGCGAGGGATCGGGTTGTCCACCGCATCGCCCACGCTGAAGCAGCGCTCGGGGGCCACGGCCAGAGTGAAATACTGATCGGCGATATGGACCTGCTGATACCCGACCGGGATCAAGCCGGGCAGTTTCGCTTCGGCGTCGAGTTTGAGGTTGAGGCGGGAACCGTCTTCGAGGTGGATTTCGCAAGGCGTCTCGGGCTCGAAATAGCGAGCCAGATCAACGCCGACCCCGACATCGGCGGTCAACAGCGGTGGCAAGTGACGATCTTGCTGTACTTGTTGCAGTTGCAGCAGGCTGGCATCGATTTCCTGCGCGGTGTTGGCCGGATGACCCAGCCCGGTAAGAACGTTGCGCAGCACCGCCGGGGCGACTTTCTGCGGGCGGCCGTTGGCGTCGATCCAGTCGACGGCGAGGCCGGCGCGGCTTGCGAGTATTTCCAGTTGCGCATCGCTCATAGGCGCTCTCCATCCAGAGGTTGCAAGGGGGTTGCGGCCGTGAGGCTGACAAGCGCGCAATACGCGGGCAGTTGGCCCGGTTCCGACAGGGCAACGGCGGGCGGTTGCTGAAACAGCCACACAGCGTCGCTCTGTGCTGGGTTGACCACTGGCGTGTCGCTGAGGTTCAGGTCAATTCGCAGCTCACTGCCATCGCCCAGGCGCCAGCGCGCACTGACTGCGCCACGCCCGAGCATGTGCGCCCCGAGCGCCTGAGTGCCGGACAGGTTGGGAATGATGTATTGATGGCGCAATTGCAGCAGGCGTCGGTACAGCGCGAGGGTTTCCTGCTGTTTTGCGCTGCCGCTGCCGATCAAGCGTGGCTGTGAGGCGTGGAAGGTCTGTTCGGCATTCGGATCGGGAATTTTTTCGCGCTGGTGCGGATCGGTGAAGGCGCTGAACGCGGCGAACTCATTGCGCCGACCTTCGCGCACCAGATCCGCCAATTCACCGTGGTGGCTGGTGAAGAACAGGAACGGTTGCTCGGCGGCGAATTCATCGCCCATGAACATCAGCGGGATCATCGGTGACAGCAGTAACAGCACAGTGGCGGCCTGCACGGCGCGTGGGTCGGCCAATTGATGCAGGCGTTCGCCGAAGGCGCGGTTGCCGATCTGGTCGTGGTTCTGCAGGAACAGGATGAAAGCGGTCGAGGGCAGGTGTTCGCTCGGCTCGCCGCGAGGTTCGCCGTGGCGGGTGATGTGGCCTTGAAACACGAAGCCCTGGCTCAGGCAGCGGGCCAGTTGCTCAGTGGGTTGCAGCGCATAGTCAGCGTAATAGGCATCGGTTTCGCCGGTCAGCAGCACGTGCAGGGCGTTGTGCCCGTCGTCGTTCCACTGGGCGTCGTAATCCTCTTCGAGCAGACTCGACTGGTTGAGCTCGTTTTCCACGGTCAGCCAGACGTGACGCGACGGATCGATCTGTTGCCGGATGCGTTGTGCCAGCTCCGGCAGGAAATCCGGGCTTTCGATCGCGTGCACTGCGTCCAGGCGCAGACCGTCGAAACGGTATTCGAGCACCCACATCAGCGCATTTTCGATAAAGAAGTCCCGCACTTCACGGCGGCGGAAGTCGATCGCCGCCCCCCAAGGCGTGTGCTTGTCCTCGCGGAAGAAGCCTTTGGCGTAGCGACCGAGGTAATTGCCGTCAGGGCCGAAGTGGTTGTAGACCACGTCGAGAATCACTGCCAGCCCGTGGCCGTGGGCGCTGTCGATCAGGTGTTTGAGTTGTTCCGGGGTGCCATAGGAGGCTTGCGGTGCGAAAGGCAGTACGCCGTCGTAACCCCAGTTGCGGGTACCGGGAAATTGCGCGACAGGCATCAGTTCGATGGCGGTAATCCCCAGCTCGACCAGACGTGCCAAATGCTGCTCGACTTCCGCAAAACCGCCGAGTGCGCCGACGTGCAGCTCGTAGATCACCGCTTCGCTCCACGGCCGGCCGTGCCAGGTGGTGTGCCGCCATTCGTAGGCCAGCGGATCGACCACCACGCTGTGACGGTCAAGATCACCGTCCTGAGCACGGGAGGCCGGGTCGGGCACCTCCAGTTCACCGTCGATGTTGAAGCGGTAGCGGGTGCCCGCCGGGCACCGGGCCTTGATCACGAACCAGCCATCGCCCCGCGGCAACATCGGCAGGGACTGGCCGTCTTCAAGTTCGACACTGACGTAAAACGCATCCGGTGCCCACAGCGCAAACTGAGTGTGTTCGGCGTCCTGCATGATCGCGCCGTGGGGCCAGTTTTCTTGGGTCCGTAACGGCATCGTGAAAGCTCCTTGGGTTATTTGTGGCCGGCTTTACCCAGCGCCTTGGCGACCAGTCGTTCGTAGAGTTCGGCGTAGGGTTCGACCGCTTTGCACCAGTTGAACGGCGCGGCCATGGCCCGGCAGCGCATCGCGTTGAGCAATTCGGGGAAGGCGAAGACCTTGAACGCACGGCTCAGGGCTTCGCGGTAGCTGTCGGCGGTGGATTCGTCGAAAAGGAAACCGGTGACGCCATTCTCGATGGTGTCGGCCAGCCCGCCGGTATTGCGCGCCACCGGCAATGAGCCGAAACGCTGGGCGTACATCTGACTGAGGCCGCAAGGCTCGTAACGCGACGGCATCAGCAGGAAATCGCTGCCGGCGAACATGCGGCGGGCGTCGGTTTCATTGAAGCCGATGCGCACGCCGATCTGCCCGGGGAAGCGCAGCGCCAGCTCACGCATGGCCTGTTCCTCTTCCGGCTCGCCACGGCCGATGATTGCGATCTGGCCGCCGTTCTGCACGATGTATTCGGAGACGGCTTGCGTCAGGTCCAGACCTTTCTGATAGACCAGTCGCGAAACCACGGCAAACAGCGGGCCGTTGGAGTCGCTCAAACCAAACAGTTCACGCACATGGGCGGCGTTGATCGCTTTGCCTTCCCAGTCGCCGATGGCGAACGGCGCGAACAGGTGCGGATCAGTCGCGGCGTCCCAGCTCTCGTCGATGCCGTTGGGAATGCCACTGAGCAAGCCTTGCTGGGTCTTGGCGGCGAGGAAACCGTCGAGACCGCAGCCGAAATCCGGGGTGGTGATCTCTTGCGCATAGGTCGCGCTGACCGTGGTGATGTGACTCGAATAGGCCATGCCAGCCTTGAGGAACGACATCTTGCCGTAGAACTCCATGCCTTCCTGTTGCAGGGCATGGGTCGGGATGCCGAGTTCCGGGCACGAGCCGAGGCTGGTCACGCCTTGATAGGCCAGGTTGTGAATGGTGAACAGGGTCGGCGTGCGCTGCCCGCGCCAGTGCATATAGGCAGGGGCCAGACCCGCCGGCCAGTCGTGGGCGTGCACCAGATCCGGGCACCAGTGAATCTGTGCGAGGTTGGCGGCGATGTCGGCAGCGGCCAGACCCAGGCGGGCGAAACGGATATGGTTGTCGGGCCAGTCGCGGCCATTGTTGGCGCCGTAGGGCGAGCCTTCACGTTCATACAGTTCAGGGCAGATCAGGACGTAGATCACCAGTCCGTCCGGCATGTCCATGCGCCCGATCTTGCACGGGGGCAGTGCGGCATGGCCGCCGAGTTCGCCGATGATATGAATCGGGTTCTCACTGTGCATCACCTGCGGGTAGCCGGGGATCAACACCCGCACATCGTGCAAGTGCGCCATGGCGCGGGGCAGGGCGGCGGAGACGTCACCCAGACCGCCGGTCTTCACCAGATCGGCTATTTCCGAGGTGACGAACAGCACTTTCTTCTTGTTCGGATTCTGGCTGGCGACCGGCGTCAGCGTTTTAGTGCCCGGGACGTTGATCGACCGGCTGCCGGGAAGACTCATGGTGCTCGATTCACCAACCGCCTGCTGAGCACGCTCTCCCTGAATATCCAATGCCGCACTGATCATATGAATCTCCCGTGTCGTTGATCTGATTCTTGTATCGAACAAGCTGTGGCCAAATCCTGTGGCCGGGCGCAAACGCGCCACGCATCGGTGAGCAAACGCTACCCAACACGCGCAAGCAGAATGGGTGAAAGGGCCGTTGCAAGGATTGCACCAGTCGCGTTGACCCTGCCTTTCAGATGACCCGCCGCCATCGGCAAAAGTTTCGACAATTTTTCGGCTTTGTGACTGACCGGTTTTAACCCGCGAAAATCAGTCTAGGCCAGATCCTAGAGCGGGCGAGAGCAAACGGGTAAATTGTTCGACAATCGGTTTGCAGGCAGCGAAAACTGTGGTGTTCAAGCCGGAACGCACCGACGAAGGGCAGGTTTTTTTGATGGGGAGGGCTAAAACGGTGACTGGCCGGTCACGATTTTGTGCTAGAGGAAAGGCAATGTGCACTGTTGTGGTGCGGTCAGATTTGTTGATCTGCTGAACACAGATGCACCTGTAGGAGCTGCCGAAGGCTGCGATCTTTTGATCTTGTTTTTAGAAAATCAAAATCAAAAGATCGCAGCCTTCGGCAGCTCCTACACGGTCAGTTGAGGATTCGGATTGGGTTGCCGGCCGCCCAACCCTGAATATCGTCGATCATTTGCGAAAAGAACTGTTGGTAGTTCTGTCGGCTGACATACCCCACATGCGGTGTGGCCAGCACATTGTCCAGTGTGCGAAACGGGTGCAGTTCAGGTAGCGGTTCCTGATCGAACACATCCAGCGCCGCTGCAGCGATCTTGCGTTTCTGCAAGGCCTTGATCAGCGCCGCTTCATCGACGATCGGCCCGCGGGCGGTGTTGACCAGCAGCGCGCCGGGTTTCATCCAGTCCAGCGCCTGTGCGTCGACCAGCCCACGGCTGCGCTCGCTCAATACCAGATGCACCGACAGCACATCGGCCTGCTCGAACAGTTGCTGTTTGCTGACCCGGGTCACGCCGACGGCTTCAGCGCGTTCGGCGGTGAGGTTCTCACTCCAGGCAATCACCCGCATGCCAAACACCTGACCGAATTGCGCGACCTTTTGACCGATGCTGCCCAGACCAAGAATGCCCAGGGTCTTACCGTGCAAATCACCGCCCAGCCCTTGCTGCCAGCCCCCGGCGCGCAGGGCATTGGCTTCGTTCAGCAGATTGCGCGTGGCGGCCATGATCAGCGCCCAGGTCAGCTCCGGCGCCGCGTGCTTGTAGCTGTCGGTGCCGCAGACCTTGATCCCGAGGTCGGCAGCCGCCTGCATGTCCAGCGCCGCGTTGCGCATGCCGCCGGTGACCAGCAGCTTGAGGTTGGGCAGGCGCTGCAGCAGGTCCTGGTCGAAACGCGTGCGCTCACGCATTACGCAGATCACCTGGTACTGGCCAAGACGTTCGGCCAGGGTGGCATTGTCCGCCGGGTAGTCGTGCACAAACGTCACTGCGCCGATGCTGTCGAGCACCGACCAGTCGACCACGTCCCGCGCCACGTCTTGCCAGTCATCGATTACTGCAATCTGCACCGCCATCAGCCTTACCTCATCAACGAACGGGATTGGGGTTGTTCAGCCAGCCGAGCAAGGCCTGGTGAAATTTCGCCGGTTCCTCCATCTGCGGCGCGTGGCCCATGCCGGGGAACTCCACCAGCGTCGACTTCGGAATCAGCTTGGCGACCTGCTTGCCGAGGACCTCATAGTGGCCGATTTTCGCCTTGACCTCGGGGGAGGCGAGATCCTTGCCGATGGCCGTGGTGTCGGACGTGCCGATCAGCAACAGGGTCGGCATTTTCAAGTCCTTGAACTCGTAGTACACCGGCTGGGTGAAGATCATGTCGTAGATCAGCGCCGAGTTCCATGCCACCTGGGTCTTGCCGGGCCCATTGCTCAGGCCGGCGAGCATGTCGACCCAGCGGTCGAATTCGGGTTTCCAGCGGCCGTCGTAATAGGTGTTGCGTTCGTAGTCGCGAATGCCTTGGGCGGTGACCTTGAGTTCGCGCTGGTACCACTGATCGACGGTGCGATAAGGCACGCCAAGGGCTTTCCAGTCCTCCAGACCGATCGGGTTGACCAGCGCCAGTTGTTCGACCTGTTCCGGGAACAATAGCGCGTAGCGGGTGGCGAGCATGCCGCCGGTGGAGTGGCCGAGCAGCGTGGCTTTCTGGATGCCGAGGGCCTTGAGCAGTTGTTGGGTGTTGGTCGCCAGTTGCTGGAAACTGTACTGATAGTGGTCGGGCTTGCTCGAGGTGCAGAAGCCGATCTGATCCGGCGCAACCACCCGGTAACCGGCTTCGCTCAAGGCCTTGATCGAGCTGTCCCAGGTGGCGGCGCAGAAATTCTTGCCGTGCATCAGCACCACGGTGCGGCCGTTGGCCTTGCCGTGGGCGGCGACGTCCATGTAACCCATCTGCAGGGATTTCCCCTGGGACTGAAAGGCAAAGTGCTTGAGTGTGTAGGGATACTGAAAACCCTGCAGCTCCGGACCATAGGTCGGGCCGTCGGCGGGGGCTGCTTCAGATGCGGCGGCATGGGCAAACAGCGGCAGCGCGGCGCTGAGGAACAGGCCGGGCAGCCAGCGGGAGAGCGTGACGGACATAGGGACAAACTCCATGAAAATCGGCCGATGCTGGAACGCCCGGATTAGGGCGACGTTAACCACAGGCAACGCTGCGTGCAGAATGTTCAACCGAGCCAGCCCAGGGTCAGCATCGCCACCACCGCGTAGCGCGCGCCCTTGGCCAGGGTGACGATCAATAGAAAGCGCCCGGGTGGCTCGCGCATGACGCCGGCGATCAGGGTCAGCGGGTCACCGATCACCGGCAGCCAACTGAGTAGCAGTGACCAGTGGCCGTACCGCTCGTAATGTTTACGCGCGGTGGCCATGTGTTTCGCGCTGACCGGAAACCAGCGTCGATCCTGAAACCGTTCGAGGCCACGCCCCAGCCACCAGTTGACCAGCGAACCGAGGACATTGCCCAGCGTCGCCACGCCTAACAGACCCCAGAGCCAGTAACGGTCGCTGGCGATCAGGCCGACCAGCAACGCTTCCGATTGCAGCGGCAGCAGCGTCGCAGCGCCGAACGCCGCCGCGAACAGCCCGAGGTAACCGGCAGCCATCAATGCGCCGGGTAGTCCGCCACTACCACATCCGTGCCGTCTTTCTTCAGGCCGATCACTTGATAGGCATCGCTCATGCCGTCCATTTCCATGCCCGGCGACCCCATGGGCATGCCCGGTGCGGCGATACCCAACAGATCGTCACGCTTGCTCAGGGCCAGTACTTGTTCAGCCGGCACGTGGCCTTCGACGAACTTGCCATTGATCAGCGCGGTATGGCACGAGCCCAGGCGCGGTGGTACGCCGTGTTGCTGCTTGAAGCTGCTCATGTCGCTTTCGACATGGTCTTCGACTTTGAAGCCGTTGGCTTCGAGGTGGCTGATCCATTTTTTGCAGCAGCCGCAATTGGCATCGCGATGGACTTCGATCGGAATCAGGTCGGCCGCCTGGGCCAGGGAGGAGAGGAGCAGGGCGCTGAGGGCGGCCAGTCGCAGGGAGGTTCGCATAATGGATTCTCGGCTCGGATGACGATCAAAAAGGAAAGCATTTTGACCGGATTATCCTGCCCGGCATCAACGGAGTGTTTCAAGTTGATACAAGACAGGCTGGCAGGATGATCATTGATCAAGCCTGACAGCCTGCTGAGAGGGAGATTACAAATCTGTCAGGCTCAACGAACCTTGAACCGCCCCATGATCGCGCTCACCCGGTTGTTGGCTTCCAGCAGTTGGTGGGTGTTGCGTTCGCTGGCCTGGCCGCTGTGCACCAGTTCTTCGACCATGTGCCGGATCTGCACCATGCTGCGGTTGATCTCTTCGGTGACTGCGCTCTGCTGTTCGGCAGCGGTGGCGATCTGCGTGCTGAGGCTGTTGATGTGACTGACCGAGCCGGCCATTTCATCCAGACCTGAGTTGACCCGCGCCGTGGCGTCGGCGGCAGACTGGCAACTGGCCTGGGTGTTTTCCATGGCGCTGACCGAGGAGCTCACGCCTTGGGTCAGGCGAGTCAGCATTTCGTTGATCTCCGAGGTGCTGGCCTGAGTGCGGGCGGCGAGGGCGCGGACTTCGTCGGCCACCACGGCAAAGCCGCGACCCTGTTCACCGGCCCGGGCGGCTTCGATGGCGGCGTTGAGCGCCAGCAGGTTGGTCTGGCCGGCGATGGCGCCGATCACTCCGAGAATCTCGGTGATGCGCTGCGCGTCCTGCTGCATGTTCTCGACTTTTTTGGTGGCGCTGGCCACTTCATCGATCAAGGCCACCACGCTGTTGGTGGCTTCACCGACGACCACCCGCGAACGGTCGGCGTTTTCGTTGGCGCGCTGGGTGAACGCTGCGGTTTCTGCGGCGTTCTGCGCGACGCTTTCGGCCGTCGAGCTCATCTCGGTGATGGCGGTAACGGTCTGATCGGTTTCCGATGCATGGCGCAGCAGAATCTGGCTGGTGTTGGCCGATGTGCGTTGCAGATCGTCGAGGCTTGAGGCCATGGCGCCGGTGGCCTGCGTCACTTCACCGATCATGTTCTGCAGGTAGGCAATAAAGGTATTGACCGAGTGGCCGATGGCGCCCAGTTCATCTTCGGCGCGGATGGTGATGCGCCGGGTCAGATCGGCATCGCCGCTGGACAACGAATCGATATTGGCCTTGAGCGCCTTCATTCGCGACACCAGTTGGCGGATCACATACACCTGCAACAGCACCAGCAGAATCACCAGCGGAATCTGCAGCAGGCTCAGGCTGCTGAGCACGTCGTCACGCTGGGCGGTGAGCATTTTCGTTGGCAGGGCGGTGGCGAGGAACCACGGCGTGCCTTCGATCGGGCGCATGAAGAACGTGCTGGCCTCGCCATTGTTGTCGAACTCGACACGTTGCGCCTGATCACGGTTTTGCAGGCCGGCCTTGACCTGAATGGCGAAGGTCGAACCGGCGGCCAGCTCGCTGATGTTCTTCAGCACGATCGGGCCGCTGATGCGCGAACTGTTGCTGATGATCTTGCCGTCGGCCTCGACGATCAGCATTTCGGCGTTGAGGTCTTTTTCCTTGCGCGCCACCAGATCATTGAAGAAGCCCAGCGTCACGTCGATGGTCGATACGCCCCAGGCTGCACCGTTTTTCTGGATCGCCATGGCGCAGTTGGTGCGCGGCTCGGCGCTCGCATCGTCTTTATAGGCGGCCGCCCAGGCGCACTGGCCGCGCGGGGTCTGCATGCCACCCTTGTACCAGCTCTGATCGTAGTAGTTCGGCGCCGCGTCGCTGTTCCAGAAGGTGTTCACCGCCAGTTTGCCCGAGGCATCGCGGTGCCAGAACGTGCTGAACTTGTTCCGCCCGGCCTCGCGCTGGCCCGGCAACGGCCAGATCCCGCCACCAAACACTTTCAGTTCGCCGTACTGATCCACCAGCCCCGGCAACACCGTGTCGATGGCCGCGCTGTCGAGCAGCGGAATGGTCTGGGTGATGCTGCGTTGCTGCGACTGAACCTTATTGAGTTCGCCCTGAATCTGCTCGGCGACTTCGGCGATGCGATTGAGCACCACCTGTTCTTCGGTATGTCGCAGCTTGGGTGCGACCAATTGGCTGATACCGACCACGGTCAGCACCGACAGCAGCAGGATGAACAGAACCAGAAATAACGTGTAGCGAGCCTGAATGGTGCGGAATGCGGGCATGGAGACCGGTCCTTGAGCTGCGATTCTTATTGTGGGGTCGAGGGAAAAACGGCGGGGTTACACCAGCGTATCGTCGGCGAGCGGGGAAGCTTTAGGTACTGTCGTGCAAGAAAGTTTCGGGCTGACAGAAGGGGCGTATCGATCCTGATACAAATGAATTGACCGCCTGTTTAACCGGTACGGAAAAAGCATCGCCAGCCATCGTCAAACTGCCATGAAGCCCAGTGATAGTGAGCTTGCGGTGATTTGTATCGAGAATGTACAGAAATTGTAAGCGACTGCACTAAAAGGGTTGGTGCCACTAGTTGGCCGGTAGATACTTCGCGTCATTCAAAGTGTCACCAAGGACATTTCATGGTTATTTCACAGGGAGTCTTCTCATGACGATCGGCATTGTCGGTGGTTGGGAAAGCAAGGCAGGGGTGCTGGTTCGCAATACGGGCGCGAAAAAGCAGGTGAGTCAGAGCGTCAAGGTGCAGCAGATGCTGACCATGGTCGGCAACGATCCGAACGCGCTGAACACCGCAGAAATGGACAAGCAGGGCCTGCGCAAGAACATCAAGGGCTTCGACCCGTCGAACACTTCCGTCAAACAACTGGGCAATCTGAGCGTTTTCCTGCGCAGCCGCGGGCTGATCTCCGAGATCACCTCGTTCACCTTGCTCAATGCCGGCGACAAGTTCGACCGGTTTGGCGTGACCAAAGACGTCGATGCCAAATTCAACGCACTGGAATATTTCGCGACCCAGCTCGACGCGATCCAGAGCAATGGCCTCAATGGCAACGCTTACGGCAAGAACCTGATCCCCGAATTCAAAAAGGCGATCTACGTGCTGCAGAATTTGAAAACCTACGGTGAAGGCAACGCGCCGAAACCTGTGGATCAAGGTGTCAAAGCCAAGGCCTGAATCTTGAAAACGGCCCGCCCATTTTGTGGGCGGGCCGTTTTTTCAGCCTCGGTACATTTGCCCGACCTGTCGGACCTGGTCCTGCAAGCGTTGCATGTGCGGACAGTGCAATGTCAGCGTTGACGGCTGGTAACCGCGATGAAACAGCCCAAGCCAGCCTTCGCTACGCTCATCGGGAACGATTCCGGTGAAAGCGAAACCCACATCGGCAAGTTGGCTCAGTGAGCCGGGAAATCCTTGGGCGAGCCTGAGTCTGAGCGAAACCAGCCATTGCACCGGCAGTCGCTCAAGTTGCCTGAGCAGGTTGTCATCGAGTTCCTTGAGCACAATGTCATAGCGCCCCGAGGCGTGTTCGACATGGACCTTCGGGCCGCTCCAGGGTGCCGCTTTGTCGGTGGTACCAAACGCCCCCTCCAGATGCGACATCAATTCGCCGCAATCCGTTGGCCAGGCCAGCGCGGGCAGCGGGCGTCGAAAACCCTCAATGTCGTAGTGGCCGACAACGATGCTCTCTCGGTCCTGTCCTTCGAAGGGCGAAGCGGCGTAATCCGGCAACAGACCGCAGCTGTGAAAGCCGAGACTGGCGGCCATACGCTGAGTGTATGGATGGTGCGTAACCTGCTTGATGGTGACGCCCCGGCAATCCAGGGCCTGGGCATGAATCAGCAATTGCCGGCCCAACCGTGTGGCGATGTTCTGCCCGCGGGTATCCGGATGTACCACCGTCAGTGCCAGTTCTGCCAGTGAGGATCTGCCTGACCGGCGAAACAGGGTGGCATGCCCGCGAATCTGCCCGTTTACCTCCGCCACCAGCGAGTGCCAGCGCCCGTCACTGTGGTTCTGATTGATCATGCACGGCAGATACACATGCGGTTGAGGATAACGAGTGCCGTAAATGGCTTCGAACAGGCCACTGACTGCCGGTGCGTCGGTGATGCGATAACGCCGCAGGAGGGTCTTGGCCATCAGGCCTGCTGCTCGCACGGAGTCTGATAGTCGCGCCGGTCCACGACCCGCTGATGCTTGCCGGAACGTGGGTGACACGTCAGTTCATCGCTGGCGCAGGCGATCACATGCAGATCGAGCAATTGCTCGCCGTGTAGCTTCTCGATCCACGGATATTGCTCGATCAATGTGCTGCGCAGGTTTGCGCTGGTCTGGGCGATATCAGTCATGTGCCTGTCGGGTACCCATCTGAGACTCAGCAGGTCTTTTTTTCCCTGTTGCTCGATGACCAATTGCCAGTCGGCGCGGTTACCGAGGCTTTGCACCAGATCGCCAATGTCACGGATGTCCAGACTCAAAACGCCCACCCGTACGCGCTGGCTGCTCATGCTGCGTCCCATCAGCGCGAATTTGCGCATGGGCGTGCCGGGCGGTTCACGCCAGCACGCCAGATCGCCGACGGGATAGCGGAGGACGGGCATCAGGCGACGGGTCAGATTGGTTATGACCAGTTTGCCGTTACGGTCGCATTCTTCGATGACAGTACCGCTCACCTCATCGATGATCTCCAGCACGCTGTGGCGCTCCAGCATCCGGTGTTCGCCCAGAGCGCAATCGCGGGTGCTGACGCCGATCAATCCGGCATCGACGCTGGCGTAACCGATGGAGGCGATACGCGCATTCGGAAGCACCCGACGCAGCATTTGCAACTGTGCTTCGAACAGGCTCTCGCCACCGTAGAGCAGGGTCTCGACACCCACCAGAACCTGCGACCGGCGCTCGAGCCAGGCGGCAAATTTCAACAGTTGCGCCGGCACGCCAGCCAGCACGTTGATCCGGTTCGCCACGATCGACTTGGCCAGTACAGCGCTATCGACGGCCCCGGTGAATGGAAACTCGCTGACGGGTGTCTCGACATGTGCCAGGGCATCGTGGACGAAAATGAAGCTGGCATACAGGTCACCGACGAAGAACAGATTGGCGACCCGGTCGCCGGGGTTCAGTTGTGCCGTGAGGTGGCTACCGAAATCACGCGTCAGGGTTTGCCATTCGCCGCGCGTGAACAGCGACAGTTTGCCTGAACCGGTGGTCCCCCCGGTCTGGAACACCAGCGCATCCACGGTCGGGCCGGTCAACGCCGACCACTGCTGCAGGGACTGGCTGCCGTGCCAGTACTGCCCGGTATCGACCAGGGGCAGCTCGTTCAAACCGTTGATGGGGGCTGGGACGTTCTTGAAGTGATCACGGTAATAAGGTGAACGTCGGCGGGCAAAATCGAGCAAGGCATTCAAATCTGTGGTGGTGTTCATGGTGGTTTCGTATGGAAAGGAGCGGTGGGGCGCCAGCAGGCGCCCGTCTTCAGCGGCGTGAATCAATCACGGACGGTGTCTTGCCGCTGTGTCTGTTTCGGGCAAATTGCGCAACGGCACATTGCTCGACGTCTACGGTGAGCAGTCCGGTCTGCACCAGCGTGCTCAGCGTCTGATAGCCCTGCAGCTGAAGATGGGCCTGAGCCGGCTCCAGTGGGCTGCGCAGTCGCATGCGTTCCCGGCCGTCAGGGCCGTGGTCGAGGATCAGTTGAAACGGCGCTTGCAGGTGCTGCTCCAGCGTTGCCAGCGAGATGAAGTCAGTGGCGATGCGCAGCAATTTGCCGTGCCGTTGCAGCAGCTCGAAGCGCGGTGAGGTCAGACCGCAGGGACATGGGCCGGATAGCCAGCGTCCGCTGTCACCGATGTCATAGCGCTGCACGGACTGGCCCTGACGCGCCCGGGAGGTCACCAGCAGACGCCCCGACTCACCGTGATCGACCGGCGCGTCCTGATCGAAATGGACGATTTCCAGGTGCTGAATGTCGCTCATCAGGTGGAACACACCGTCTGCCGTGAACTGGCAGGCATGGCCGAGCGGGCCGGCATCGACACTGCCGTAAATCGCCGACCGGATCAGCCTGACTCCGCAGCGTTGCAACAACTCGCGGGTGGGCGCGCTCACGTGCTCGCCACCGAGAAAAACCTTGTCGATGGCGCCGTAGCGCTGCAGCGTCTGCTGTTCATTGAGAAACAACCGGTGCACGGTGCTGGGCATGCCGATCAGCACCGTGATCCGTTGTTCCACGATCAGTTGCGCGATCTCCCGGTAATCGTCATCCGCTGGAGCGCCCATGGGCCAGTGTCGGGCCTCCAGTTGTTCCAGCGCCTTGGCAAAACTTGAAAACCCGCCGTACAGTCCGCCGCTGAAGAACAGGTTCATGACATTGTCTTGCGCCGGATCCAGGCCGGCAGCGAGCAGGCCGTCGGCGGTGGCACGCATCTGAAGCTGGAAATCGTGGTAACTGAAAGCGGAAAGTGTCGGCGTACCGCTGCTGCCGCCGGACCGAAAGTACAGTTGCGCCTTGGCGTTCGCTGGCTGACTTGCAAATGTCGCCTTATCCATGATCGACACCCCCGATAGCGCTGGCGCAATCGGCTGGCGGTCAAGCGTGGCACACCCCGCCAGCGCGTCCGGCGGCAGGCTGACCGACACGCGACGGCTCAGGCGCTGCAAGGCGTAGACACCGTCATGGGGTTCGCCGTCGTAGCCGTCGTGGATGGCTTCAATCGGGGCGATGCGGGTCACACCGGCGGCGATCAGCATCTGCGCCAGTTCGGCGATTTGCGCCTCGGGACACAGCAAGGCACAGCTTTGCAGTACGTTGCGCCACGGCAACAACGTAGCGCCCAGCAGTTCGCGAGGCAGGGGTTTGAGCAGCAGGCTGCGAAACAGCGCAGAAGGTTCGAGCTGACGGTCATGGCTCCAGATCACCCGCCAGTGCGGCGTACTCCAGACCCGGCCGGTCTGCCCGACAAAACTTTGCCCCAGCCGCGCCATCGCCGTACTGGTGGTGATTTGTGAGGCTTCTTCGAGCGTCGGGGTGAGCGCCGGCCAGTGCCCGCTGCGACGCTCGAACGCGGCAGCCAGTTGCGCCCCGATATCGTTCAATACGCTCACATCGTCGCTGTCTACCAGCAACCATTGCGGGCTGGAGCAGGCTTGCTGATCGAGGCGGCAGACTTCATCGACAATGGCATCGAGGACGGCGGGTGATGCCGCATCCGGGGTCAGGTAGGCGAAGCTGATGCGGTGACCCCAGTCGATCCAGCGACAGCCTGGCGGGATCTGCAGGCGGATGGCTTGCAGCGCGGTTTCGCCGCCCCAGGCGGAGACACCGTTGGCGTGTCTGCACAGCTGACCGATTTGTCCGGTCGTTGTCGGCAACACCGCGACGTAACCAGCGAGTTGCCCGCTCGGGTCACATTCCAGCAACTTCTGGAGCAGGCGCGCAGTGAGTCCGCCGTCGCTGCTGCTGGGCCGCAGCCAGTTGACGTTGCCGCTCAACAGACCCTCCAGCACTGCGCAGAACGCCAGCAACGGCGCGTTGGCCGGCGTGATGTGAACCACCAGTCCCAGAGGGCTCCAGCGCTCGAAACGCGACTGCCGATAGTCGATGCGGCGCAGGGAATCGGGTTGCAGGCCCAGCTCATGATCCAGCTTGGCCTGCAGCGTCGCTGGCTGGCAAAAGTCGATCAGGGTTTGGCGCTGGCCGGTGTCGAGTGACAGCGCCAGAGATTGATGTTGCAGGCGTTCGGCGAACGCCTGCGCAGCGGTCAGTAAAGTGGAGGTCTCAAGGGGCGTCTGCAGCCGGTTTGGCAGCAGCGGGTAAAGTTGTTGCAACGCACTGTCGAGATCGCAATCGCAGCGCAGTTTTCCGTTGATCAAGTACATATCAGTGTTTCCCCAGGAATTCTGAAGCGGCCATGGCGCAGCTCCGCGCGGCCGCCGTGCCGGCACGGCCATGCAACTGGAACCAGTCGCTCGCCAGACCGCAGCCGCAACTTGCAGCGGGATACAGCGTGGCGAGGTCACTCATGACCACCGCGTGGGCGGGACTTGACGAGATGTAAGGCGAGACCAGGCTGAGCAGGCCGCACTGCCCATAGGGCAGGACCGAAAAGTCCACGGGGCTGCGCACGTACACTTTCGAATAGACCGGCACATGAAAATGGTGGTGGGCGCACTCGATATAAGGCACCGCGTGCTCGACGGCGCCGTAGCCATCGCGACAGTCGTTGGCATCAATGCCCAATTGTTGCTGGATCCGCGCGTACAGCTGTTGCTTGGGGACTTCTTCGGTGGCACGGGTTTTCCAGCCGCCACCAAAGAACGCCAACGATCCGGCCGGCAGTTGCAGATCCGTCGCGCCGGTGGCGCGCATGCGTTGCAGGGTTTCCCAGAGAAAGGCCGGGAAACCGAAGATGCGCACCGGCAAACCTTCTTCAGCAAAGGCTTGCAGGGCTGTTATCACGCCGAACAGATCGAAGCGATGGCCGTCACCGTCGGCCCGTAGTGCATACACCACCCGATTGACCGGGGCAAAGCCACACAGAAACTGATCGGTGAACGATGTGCCCAAGGTGATTCGCGCCTGGGGTTCGTAGCTCAGCAACAGGTAATTGCAGGGCGTATGCGGTGTAATCCAGCCGTACTGCGCGAAGATCCGCTCGACCATGTACTGCGCCGCACCCAGGCTGCGCGCGTCATAACGCATGCGGCTTTTTTGCCCGCTGGTGCCGGAGGACGTCAGTTCCAGCGCGTCCTCGCCCGTGGAGCTGAGCAGCAAATGCTGTTTGAAGAAATTGGCGAAAATCGGTGGCAGCTGCGACCAGTCCTCCAGGGTTTCGAGGTCTTTGGCTGCAATGCCATTGGCGTTTAGCCAATGCTCATAACCTGGGGTGTGTGCGATGTGAAACCCCGTGATTTCGAGCATGGCCCGATCAAACAGACCGGGCGCCAACGAGTCCGCACAGTAGGCGGCCGGGGATGCGCAGAGTGCGTCACTGTGAGGGAAAAGGTGCATTAGCGGGCCTCCTCAGGTGTAGCCGGGGCAAGGTCGGGTTGCTTTGACAAGTGCACAAAGCGCTGGATCAGCGGCAGGCACAGCAAACCAGCGAGTGCCGCGCACAGGGCGAAACCCTCGAGACTGTCGGCACCGCCAACAGCGGCTATCAGCGAACCGCCCGTGCCCATTACGACAATCGAGAGCATGCCGATGGTCGCGGAAACCAGGCCCTTGCTGTCATCGCTGGCGAAGAGTGCCAACCGGTACAGCGCTGCATTGCTCATGCCCAGGCCAATGGCATACAGCGACAGGCTGGCAATCAACAGCGGCAGCGCTGTGCTGAACAGGGCTGTGCCGATCAATCCGGTCAGGCCCAGGCACAGTGGCCATAGCGCAATGCGAATGACCCGGGTCAACGAGTGGCTGGCGAGCAAACGATCGAGGATCAGATTGCCGACAATCACGGCGCCAAAGATCGGGATCTGCCACAGCCCGTATTCGCGCGAGGACAGGCCCAGCAACTGCATCAGCAGCAGCGGCGACAGCCCGATCCAGGCAATCAGCGGCAGGCTCATCAAGCCCAGTGCGAGGCTGGCGTACAGGAAGTGGCGGTTGCCGAGCAGGGTCAGATAGCGATGTCCAACCTGCCGCGCGTTGAACGCCACGGGTGCCTGTTGTTGGCCGTCGTTGCGCATGACGTCGATGGTTTCGGGCATGCAGACATACAGGCCCAGCCAGGCAACGGCCGCCGCCAGGCCCAGGCCGAGAAACAGCGTCCGCCAGCTCAGCCATTCGAGCAGCAGGCTGCCAAGCAATGGCCCGAGCAGCGGCGACAGCAAGGCCACATTGCCCAGCAGTGCCATCAAGCGCACGGCATCCGCTTCACGGAAAACTTCTTGCAGGGCCGGATAACTGACGGCCACAACGAAGCCCAGGCCCATCCCCTGCATCAGCCGCAGCAGGTTGAACGCTTCAATGCTGCTGGTGCCAAAGGTCGCGGCACAGGCCACGCCGAACAACAGGCACCCGCTCAACAGCAGCCGCCGCCGGCCAAAACGGTCGGAGAGTGGACCTATCAGCCATTGCAGACAGACACCACCGATCAGGTACAGATTGAATGCGTAGGGAACATGCCGCGCGTCTGCTTCTAATTCCAGGGTAACGGCCAGCATTGCCGGCATGATCAGGTCGCTGGCCATGTAGGTCAGCAGTTCAAACAGGGAGACGGCCAGACAGAAGCCGATGGCCTGTCCGGGGCTGATACCGATAAGTGTTCGTTGCATGCGCGGATGAGCTCGTCTGGTTGGGCTTCAGGGGCGCAGAGAGTAGAGCGGAGGGGAGGTGGATTTACACCAGACGGGTGTGACCAGAAATATCAAAAATGCGCAAATCGTTGCAGCTCGAAGAGTCCTACAAAAGCTTGATCAACGTCTTACACGAGCAGGTCAGATTAGAGACAGAAAGCGCCTGCTATTCAGCAGGCGCGGTTGTTCCGGGGACACAGTTTTTAACGTTTATGCGGGGAGTCATCGCCTATCGATGTTGGTAATAACCGGGACCTTCCTGGTACCGATGGTGGTCGTCATGCCAGCCGCCGTGGGGGAAAATGATGCAGCCGCTCAAGGTCAGTACGGCAAGGACGGGAATCAGCCAGGTGATTCGACGGAACATTTCAAAAATCCTCATGGTTACGCCGTCATGAAGCCAAAACTCTTCATCGGCTGTAACATGAGACCGCGTTTATCAAAGCCCATCCCCGCAACACGGTATGTGCATGGCATGCAACCGGATACAAACCGGATACATTTGAAAGGTTCAGGAACACGCAATGACCCAGAAGCAACGTTTGAAATATTCGATACTGATCGCGCTGTCGGTGCTGGCGATCATGCTCGGCCTGTCGTGGCTGCAAAATGCCGGGATGATCAGCGAGAAGACGTTCCAGTACATCGCCATCGGTGTGGCGGTGGTCGTGGTGGTGATCAACGGGGTGATGCGCCGCAAGGTCAGACCCTGACGGCGATCGCGGGACGCTTCAATCGTGATTGAGCACGGCAGCAGCCTGTGGATGCAGGCTGTAACTCTTGTCCGGGTTGAAGGTGACAACCCCTTCGGCACACAGACGCTTCAACACTTCGCGCACGCTGAGAAAGGACAACGGAATATCCAGGTCCAGCAACTGGCTGTGCACACCGCGCACGCCCAGGCGTCGATCGTTTTGCGCGGCGACCAACAGCGCGTCGATGACCTTCAGGCGAATCAGGCTGGTGCGCAGGCCGAAGCTTTTGAGCAACAGGCGAATGCGCTCATTGCCCTGGCGTTCGGGGCTGGGTGCGAAACTGCTCGCGCGGGGACTCATGGAAGCTCCTTGTGACGCCTGGCTACCGTCCGTTGGTAGTTGCGAGTTGTACATGGGTTACTCCTTTGCAGAGCCTGTTCAGGAAACGTTTTGGCTGCTCTCAGTAAACAAGACGTTTCAGCACGACAAATCATGAAAGGAAATATGTAGAAATTTTGTCGGTTATTCGTTGTTTTCCCGTCATCGGCGGTTTGTCCCTTGGGCAAACGGGCTAAATATTTTTTTGCTGCATTCGTTTCCTGAACAGCCACCTTGCGCCCAGGCGCAGGCGTCAACTTCAGACCGAGTTCGAAGCTTGCGCAACGCACGCGCCGAACCGTGTCCTATCGATCAGGAGCGAGTGTGATTATTTCCAGGCAGTTAACCGGGCTGGCCCTCGCCAGCGCGTTTCTCGGGCTCAGTCTGTCGGCCCATGCATTCAGTCCCGCCACGCCAGCCAGTGCCGATATCCGCCGCACCGCGTTTGGCGTACCGCACATCCGCGCCGAGAACGAGCGCGGGCTGGGTTTCGGCATCGGTTACGCCTACGCGCAGGACAACCTGTGCTTGCTGGCCAACGAGATTGTCACGGTCAACGGTCAGCGCTCGCGCTATTTCGGGCCGGAGCAGTTCACTGTCGAACAACGCGAGAATCGCGTCAGCGACCTGTTCTTCACTTGGCTCAACACCCCCGAAGCGGTGAAAGCCTTCTGGGGCGCGCAACCGGCGCAGGTGCGCGATCTGGTTGCAGGTTACGCCGCCGGCTACAACCGCTATCTGGCCGAACGCCGTGAGCAAGGTCTGCCGCAACAGTGCCAGGGCGAGTGGGTGCGCGATATCGCTGCCGAAGATCTGGTGAAGCTTACTCGGCGCTTGTTGGTCGAGGGCGGTGTCGGGCAGTTCGCCGAAGCCCTGGCGGGCGCGACCCCGCCGCAGGCCACGGCGCAGCTCGACAGCAGTGCCAAGGCCTATCAGTTGGCGGACGCGCGCCTGCAGCGCTTCGCTCTGGATCGCGGCAGCAACGCCGTGGCGGTCGGCAGTGAACGCTCATTCAACGGACGCGGCATGTTGCTGGCCAACCCGCATTTTCCTTGGGTCGGCGGCATGCGCTTTTACCAGATGCACCTGACCATCCCCGGCAAACTGGACGTCATGGGCGCCGCCTTGCCGGGGCTGCCGATGATCAACATCGGTTTCAACCAGCATCTGGCCTGGACCCACACGGTCGATTCATCGAAACACTTCACCCTGTATCGCCTGCAACTCGACCCGAAAGATCCGACCCGCTACCTGCTCGACGGTAAGTCGCTGCCGCTGGACAAGCAGACCGTCACCGTGCAGGTCAAACAGGCGGATGGCCAAGTGGTGCCGGTTTCGCGCGATGTCTACAGCTCGCAGTTCGGCCCGATTGTTCAGTGGCCGGGCAAACTCGACTGGGATCATCAGTACGCTTACAGCCTGCGCGACGCCAATCTGGACAATGATCGCGTGCTGACGCAGTGGTACGCGATGAACCAGGCATCAAGCCTCAAAGCCCTGCAGGATTCGGTGCACAAGATCCAGGGCATCCCGTGGGTCAACACGCTGGCCGTGGATGACAAGGGGCAAACGCTGTACATGAACCTGTCGGTGGTGCCGAACGTCAGCGCCGACAAACTGGCCAAGTGCAGCGACCCGCGCATCGGTTTGCAGATGATCGTGCTCGACGGTTCCAACAGCGCTTGCGCCTGGGATATCGATCCGCAAGCGGCGCAGAAGGGCATCTATGCCGCCAGCCAGCTGCCGCAACTGTTGCGCAAGGACTTCGTCCAGCACTCCAACGATTCCGCGTGGCTGGCCAACCCGGCACAACCGCTGACGGGGTTCTCGCCACTGATCAGTCAGGATGGCCAACCACTGGGCCTGCGATCGCGATTTGCGCTGGAGCGTCTGAGTGCGCTGGGCAAAAAGGGGCCGCTGGCGGTCAAGGATCTGCAGCAGATGGTAATGGACGACAACGTCTATCTGGCAACCCAGGTGCTGCCCGATCTGTTGAAGTTCTGCGCTGCGGATCTGGGGGCAGACGCGGCGGCGTTGAAGCCGGTTTGTGTCAGCCTCAAGGGCTGGGATGGCCGGGCGAATCTGGATTCGGGCATCGGTCTGGTGCATTTCCAGAACATCATGCAGGCGCTGCAAGCGTCGCCGGATATCTGGCGGGTGCCGTTCGATCCAAAAGACCCGCAACATACGCCACGCGGGTTGGCGATCGAGCAACCGACCGTGAGCAAGGCCCTGCGTGAAGCGCTGCTGGCGTCGGCCGCCACCGCGCAGAAAATGGGGCTCAAACCTGAAACCCGCTGGGGCGATATTCAAGTGGTGAGCAACGGCGCTCAACAAACTGCGATCCACGGCGGGCCCGGGACGCTGGGAATCTACAACGCGATCCAGAGTGTGCCGCGTGAAGACGGCAAACTCGAAGTGATCAGCGGTACCAGCTATCTGCAAGTGGTGAGCTTTGATGACAAAGGCCCGCATGCTCAAGGGCTGCTGGCGTTCTCGCTGTCGAGCGACCCCGAGTCGAAATATTCCCGGGATCAGACCGAGGCGTTTTCGAAAAAACAGTGGAGCGTCTTGCCATTCACTGAACAGCAGATCGCTGCCGACCCGCAGTATCAATTGCAGACCGTTCGCGATGTGGCGGGCAAGAGCGCTGAGGTGGTTGCGCAGTAAGTCAGTCTGAACAAAAAAGCCGCTGCTCCCTGAATGGGGACAGCGGCTTTTTATTGCTCCGGGTTCACCCTGGCAGGTGGTGTCCGGTTTCAGGTTTTCGGCGGCTGCCGCGGCATCGAATTGATCACCGGATCACCCTCGGTGTTACGGGTCAGGTAGACCGGCAACACCTTGGGCAGGGTGTTGACGAGGCCGCCGAGTTCTTTGACGTTGTAGACACCGCCGACACGGATGGCGCCGGTACTGGCGTCAGCCAGTTTCAACGGTTTGCTCAGGTAGCGATTGATCAGCGGCAAAGCCTCATTCAGTGCCAGGTTGTCGAGCACCAGTTTGCCATTGCGCCAGGCCAGAGCGTTGTCGTTGGCGTAGGTCTGACTGATCTGTGGCATGTAGTCGCCATGCCGGTACTGCGCCTGCATGGCGGGCCCCAGGCGCAGACCGTCGCCGGGCAGTGCGGCGTTGCTGGTTACCAGCACCGAGCCTTCGATCAGATTAATCCGTACCTGATCTTCGTAGAGCCAGACATTGAAACGGGTACCCGTCACGCGGATCTTGCCTTCGCCGGCCCTGACCACGAACGGGTGGGAGAGGTCGTGACTGACTTCGAAAAACGCCTCGCCTTTTTTCAGGGTGACTCGGCGTTGGTCCTTGTAATTGCTGAAAGTCAGCTCGGTGTTGAGGTTGAGTTCGACTTGACTGCCATCGTTCAAGGTAACTTGACGGACATTGTCGGTGGCTTCGAAGTGCTGATAGCTGTCGGGCAACCAGCCCAGATTCCAGCCACTGTACGCCGCCAGTGGCAAGGCCAGTGCGCAGACGCTCGCCGCCATTGCATAGCGACGCCAGGCGGGAACCGGTTTATTCAGCGGTACATCCGGCAGCGCCTGCGGACGGGGCAAGTGCTCGGCAACGTCCCAGATTTCCAGCATGGCGTCATATTCGAACGCATGCAGCGGATGCGCATCGCGCCATTGCTCGAAAGCCAGACGCTCTTCGGCGGAGCAGTCTGCGGCGTGCAGACGCATGCACCAGTGCGCGGCGGCATCGGTGATTGCATCGTATTCGGCTTCCGAGAGGGATTCTTGGGTCATTGACTCGTCCTGATTTGCTGCATTCTAACCTTGCGGGTCGGGTGCCGAGAACATCCGTCATGGCAATTGCCCATCAAAGTGGAACTTATTTTTCCGTGTGGCGCCCAAAAACAGGACGTTAGACGAACATCATCCACAAATGGAGTGAAAAAATGATCAAAAAAACCTTGGCCGCTGCAATCGCCACCGCCGCCTTGTTCAGTGCCGGTGCTGCCATGGCTGACCGTCCCGGTGCGGGCTGGGTCACCATCGAGAAGGCTATCGAGATCGTGAAAACCAAGGCCGGTTACGTCGAAATCTATGAAATCGAGGCCGACAATGACGGCTACTGGAAAGGTGAGGGACGCAAGGCCGATGGTTCGGTGTATGAATTCCGCATCGATGGTGCCTCGGGCAATGTCCTGCGTGACCAGAAAGACTGATTTCAACCAGCGATAAACAATGCGCAGGCCAACCGCCTGCGCATTTTTTTTGCTTCAGTCGAGTCCTGGGTGAGTTTGTGGCACCGGATCAAGCTGACGGCCCATTTCACAGATCAGAAAGGCGATCGAATCGGCATTGCGTAATATGGTGTCGATTCGTGGATGTGGGTTGTTCGGGTTGAGAAAAGCCGTTCGCGCGTCTTCCAGATTCGCGGTACGTGTGATCTTGAGAATTTCCTTGCGTACATGATTCATGCCCTCGAACTTGTCGATATCCAGCCACTCTTGAGCGTCATGATTCCAGCGTGAAAACAGCTCTTCACGGGGCGTGGCCAGTGACAGTGCTTCACGCTGAAATCGTGTCTGTACCTGTTTGCGGGCCGCTCCATAACCGGTCACCGTAGCGATCAAATCAGCAAACGGACGCCGTGCTTCGAGGGAGGCAATGTCTACGGTTTTGTTGAACTGATGGGAAAACTCGTGGATCAGCGTCGCTGCCCGCGCATGCCCTTCGACATTGAAAGGCTCGGTCAGCCCCGTGTTGTACCATTCCAGTTCTTGATTGAAGAACTTTTCGGTGAAATGGACTTTCTTGAGTAGATCGCCCTCCAGTACGAAGGCAATTACACCCGAGTCGGGCTGTCTGTTCGAGCCGACCACAAAGCGTCGGGTATTCAACAGGTCCTCTGTTGGATCGACCAGAGCATCACAGATCGGCACGATGGACTGCTTCAACTTGCGCAGGATCTCGGCATCAATCTGTTGCACGTCAAAAAAAGACTTGAGAAAAGTATCGAGGCGGGTGCCCGGCACATCGTTTCGTAGCTGAACAAGATTGTGCAGGCTGTTGAACGCGTAATGCCGGGCCAGATCAATTGCCTCGATCAACATGTGTGCTTTTTCCGGATGGCGGCCGCGGATTTCTTCCATGCCTTGCGCCTCGATATTCAGCATGTAGCGGGCCTGGCGATGGGTGGTGTAATGGTTGACCATCTTCGACAGGGTCTTGCCGAAATGCACGGTATGGCGATCCGGGTCCAGCACCAGCTGCCGGGAAGCGGTGTGCTGCAACACCGGACCTGGCTGGTCGGCGCCTTTGATCTGCCAGACGGCTCCCGGCCGTTGCACGGGATAGACTTTGCCGGCAATCGGGGCATAGGTCGCTTTGGCTTTCAGGTCCTGATACGTGCCCTCGGCAGCATTGTGGGTCAGATCCTTGAGGGCGATCTTCGAGGTTTCGAATGCCTGCAACGCGGTGCGCTGCGGATCGGTCGGCTTGGTCTGCGCAAGGACGGGGGCGCTCGGCGCGGTTGGCTGCGACGGTTGCGGCAGCATCGGGTCTTGAGATTCCAGACGTGACTCCAGAGCCAGCCGCCCAAGACTGATCATTTGCGCTGCGCTGGCGGTAAAGGTTTCCAGCGCATGTTTCCAGTGGTGATCCTGCAACGCTTCGGCCGAGCCCTTGAAATCCTTGTAGCTTTGCCAGAGAAACTGCGCACAGGCGAGTTTGCCCGGCAGCACGCCCCGGACCAACTGGATGCCGGAACTGAACAGGTGCTTCGCGGTGTCCCAGTCCGTCTGCGCCGACGGCATTGAATGGCCGCTCAGCAAGCGTGGCAACAAGGCCAGGTTGTCGTCGAACAACTGCAGCAACCAGTTACCGTTGACCGGGGTGGAGGCCAGGGTCATCTCGCTCGTCTGGCCGCTGCTCGCGTTGAACAACGCGCTGAAGATCGAACGTTGAGTTTCCGGCAAGCGGCGCAGCAGCAAGTCCTGCAGTGAGCCCGGCGTATTCAGCGCGGCGATCACTGCCGCCTCATCCTCGAATTCACTGAATGCGTTTTCACCGTGGTAGGGCGCATACAACACCTGGGGGCCGGGTCTTCCCGCAGGTCCGATCAAGTACAGCGCCAGTGCCTTGACCGCTGATGCTCCGGCAGTCTTGACCAGCGCCAGCGGCCGGGCAATGGCGTTGGCCCCTTGCACGGTCGCGCGGGCCACGGCGTCGGGCATGTCGAACACCTGAGAAATCAAGCCGAAGGCCTTCGACGACAAGCGTTGTTGCAGTTGTAACTGATGGGCATGCTGCAGCAATTGCCAAGGCAGCTGGCGGAGGAAACGCTGTTTGCGTTGTTCAGCGGCGACATCACTGGCGGACAACGCTGAGGTGATTTTATCGGCAAACGTTGTTGCAACGTTCAGGGACAACAGCAAGCTTCTGACCGCCTGCTGGTCAAGTGCCGTCGGCAGCGCGCGCTCGGTGCCCGAGCTGAGGGTGAAGGCCGTGTTCTGTGCGAGATGCGCATGGTTCAGGGCGAAATCGGTCAGGCTCATCGCCGGCCCGATCAGCGCCAGTGCCGGAGTGACGATGATCTGTTCGGGGTCAAGATCCTGCCTCTGCAAGCGGCTTTTCAACAACGTTTGAAGCGTCTGCCGGATATAGTCACGCACGGTAGGCAGCGCGTGAAGATAATCCTGATCGTCAATGACGCTGTGGCGCCACTGTTCCAGCAGTTCCAGATGCAACTGCTGCGCTTCAAGCGTGGCCATGCCCAGCCAGGCAGGCAACGAATGCTGTTTGCCGATCGCCCGCGCCAGAGCGGTGGCGCGCTGCAGGTTGGTCTCCACGACGTGCTCACTCAACGTCCTGAGGATTTGAGTTTCCCGCGGCTTTGGCCATTGACGGCCCCGTACCTGTTCACAGCGCTGAAGAAACTGTTCGATCGCCGAGTCGGCCCGATCCTGCAGGACACTGCGGCTGATCAATTGCCACTGTCCCAGCGTGTAGTGTTGATGGAACCCTTGGTGCCGGGGAAAGAGGTTTTCCAGCAGCATCAGGCGCTTTTGCGGATCCACCAGTCGCTGGTCCAGCACCTGCCTGGCATGCTCGATCGAGCGGAAGACCTCCAGGCCCAGGGCTGGTGTCCACAGTATCGCGCGTCCCGAGTGCTGCGTATCGCGGCCACCGCGTTCCGTGAGCAGGACGCAGTTGGCCAGCGGCAGCATTTCGCTCTGCCCGGCGACCTGCAACGTCAATGACCAGGCATCCGGCTGAAAACCGTTGAGTGCCTTGCGGCGGCCGCGATCCGGTTTATCCGGATTGAACACGGTGTCGACCAGCGCTTGCTCATGGCGGCTCAGCGTGCCATTCAGGATGCTTAACCGTGCTTCGCCTGTGATGCCGACAGAAAGGGCGTGCGCCAGCTTCGCGGCGATTCCTTGCAGGTAGGTGCGCTGCAGCGCCGTGACGGTCAGCGGCTGGGCGGCAAAGTCTGCGGCGAGGCTGGGCATGATGCTGCCGAACTTGCGCACTTCGGCCGCGGCGGTATCCGCCAGCACCCTTGAAGGTAACTGGTTGCCAGCGAGCATCGGCCGGGTGCTCCAGCGCCCGTGGGCATCCAGGGTCTCAAGCCGCTCGTGGAGCATCGAACGGATGTCCAGGGCCTTGTCGAACAGTGCGCGAATATCTACGGCGCCGTCGCTGTGCCGATACCACTGCAAGGCGTAGTCGATGTTCTGTCGCTGCTTGGTGATGATCAACTCGAGCAGCACGCTGAAAACATCTCCGGCAATCGATTGGCCGGAAACCTGCGGCTTGTCGAAACCGAGAAAGCGTTGCCGCTCGTCGAGATTCAACAGACCGTAGAGTTCGTCTTCGTGCCCGGGGCTGGCAAATTTGCCGAGCAGCATGGCTTTGAGATCTTCGTAATCCCTCAGTACCTGCAAGCCGTGGGTCGGGGTATACAGGCAGCTGTCGGAATGGCTGATCATCAACGCGCCGGCCAGCTCCACGAAGTTTGCCTGATGCTCCCACAAACGTACGGTTTCCAGCGTCGCGCGGCGTGCCGGACCGTCACTGAAACCCAACGAGGTCAGCAGGCTGTCGAAGGTGTGCTGCTCGATAATGCCAGCCTCGCGTTTGAGCAAAAAGTCTGCCAGCGCCTGCTGTCGAATGATCTGCGCCAATACGCTGCGCCGCGAGACTCCGTCAGCGCTGGGCGCATTCCAGTAACGCTCCATTTGTTGATACAGCCACACCAACAGTTTGCCCGACGCCGTGGTAATGGCTGTTTCCCAGTGATGCTGATCACTGGCCTGGACTGTCCGGTCCGGGTGCGAAAACTCATGGGTCTGGCCAACCGGCCATCCGGCGTGGCGGTAGTGCAAAAGCAGCGCATCGCCAAGTGACAGCGCTTCAAACCCGCCCAGTGAAGGACGGTCGCTCGATGCCGGGCCGTTTGCTGTGCCGGTTGCGTACAGGTTCACGCGTGTGCGGGTCTGGTCGACGCCAGGCATCGTCGGCGTCAGGAGTGCGTCGAGTATGCTTTGGAGCAGGCTTTCCAGTTCGGGCAGTTGCATCAATTCATCGTGCATTGCCTGAGCGTTGAGGCGCAGGCAGTGATCGATGGCAGCGCGTTGATCTTCGAAGATATCGCCCTCGACAAGCTGATAGGTCACGCTGACAGCACGTCGTTCGACCAGCCGTTTGCGTTGTGACAGGGCGAGCAACGCCAGCAGCCGATCATCTTCGTTGACACGGTTCAGGCGCTCCTCCAGGTGTGCGGTCAGGCTGGCGAGGCTGGCATGTTTTTTCAGCCCGTCGAAGGGGGTGTACAACATGACGCCGCGATCATCGGGGGTGGCACTGAGTATGAAGCTGCCGGCCAGAGGCACCGCAGGCGTATCGTCGGTGTTGAGCAGGATTCGATGGGCAAGCATGGGCGGGGTTTGCTGACTGCGCAGTGCGTGGGTGGCCAGTTGCACGTGGCTCAGCCACTGGAAGTCAGCGGTGGACAAGTGATGGACATTGCCCAGATCGCGCCATAAACCGGGGGAATTGAGAAACGGCAGGAACAGCAGGGGAGGAGTGGGGGCAGGCATCATCGGGTCTCGTTCAGGGCACCGTCCGGTGCACCGGTAAATTGAGACAAGAGACTAAAGACCGGGCAGATAGCGCGGGTGGTACATAGTTACCGCACCAGCGGCAGCGCCATGTGTTTGCTGCGACACGCCTTCACCGCAACGGTTGACAGCACCCATGTCTGACGTGGTTAATCGGTGGGCTGGATATTCGTACGCTGTTGTTCCCTCCAATAATTAGTCTGGAGCTTCAGATGTCTGCGCCACACGAACCCCTGTCTTCCCTCGCTGCGTCCACACTCTCGCTTGAAGCGTTGACGCAATTGCTTGAAAAGGTTTTTCTGCGCCATGGTACGTCGGCGTCCGTCGCCCGCACCCTGGCTGCCAACTGCGCCGGTGCCGAACGTGACGGCGCGCACAGTCATGGCGTGTTCCGTATCCCCGGGTATGTTTCGACGCTCAACAGTGGCTGGGTCAATGGTCAGGCGGTGCCGCTGGTGGAGGACGTGGCCTCCGGTTTTGTGCGAGTCGATGCCGGCAATGGTTTCGCCCAGCCGGCGCTGGCGGCGGCCCGGTCGCTGCTGGTGGAGAAAGCGCGCAACGCCGGGATCGCCGTATTGGCGATTCGCAATTCCCATCACTTTGCGGCGCTCTGGCCGGACGTCGAGCCGTTCGCCGAGGAAGGCCTGGTGGCGCTCAGCGTGGTCAACAGCATGACCTGCGTGGTGCCCCATGGCGCCGACAGACCGCTGTTCGGCACCAACCCGATTGCCTTTGCCGCGCCCCGCGCCGGCGGAGCACCGATCGTGTTCGATCTGGCGACCAGTGCCATAGCTCACGGCGACGTGCAGATTGCCGCACGCAAGGGCGAACG
Organism: Pseudomonas sp. Y5-11; assembly: GCF_022368695.1. Lineage (NCBI taxonomy): Bacteria > Pseudomonadati > Pseudomonadota > Gammaproteobacteria > Pseudomonadales > Pseudomonadaceae > Pseudomonas > Pseudomonas sp. Y5-11. The sequence continues at coordinate 4,136,072 of NZ_CP058974.1, read as the reverse complement.
GCTGCCCGCCGGAATGGGTGTGGACGGTCTGGGTCAGGCGACGCAGGATCCGAAGGCCATTCTTGAGGGCGGCGCACTGTTGCCGTTTGGCGGCCACAAAGGTTCGGCGCTGTCGATGATGGTCGAGCTGCTGGCGGCGGCGTTGACCGGCGGGAACTTTTCTTTCGAATTCGACTGGTCGAACCATCCCGGGGCCAAAACACCGTGGACCGGGCAGTTGCTGATCGTCATCGACCCGAGCAAGGCTGCCGGGCAACCGTTTGCCGAGCGCAGCGAAGAGCTGGTGCGGCAGATGCACGGCGTGGGGTTGAAACGTTTGCCGGGCGATCGTCGGCATTTGCAGCGCGCGCGATCAATGGCCGAAGGGATCGTGCTGGATGAGCAGACGCTGGCGCAGTTGCGAGCGCTGGCGGGGGAATAATGGTCAGATAACTGATGTGGCGAGGGAGCAAGCTCCCTCGCCACAGATTTATTGTCAGGCCTTGAACAATGCGCTCTGACAAACGTCGCTTAGCGACGACCGAGCAACAAGCCCACCACCAGGCCAAAACCGGCGGAAATCGCCACGGTCTGCCACGGATGGCCGCCAATGTAGCTCTCGGTGGCCTCGACCGCCGGTTTGGTGCGCTCACGCACGCTGGACACCGAGTCCAGCGCCTGTTGCAGCTTCAGGGCGATTTGTCCGCGCAGGGTCTCGGCTTCCTCGCCCACCAGTGAGGCGCTGCTCTTGAGCAGTTTGTCGGACTCTTCGATCAAAGCCTGAAGTTCGCTGAACGCCTGATCCTTGATTTGGTCTTCGACGGCTTGCACGCGGGATTTGCGGGCCATTGGGTGACTCCTTGCAGATGGATGAACAGTGATCAATGGAGTGTGGCGCGGACTGAAAAGTTGCACTGATTTTAGGTGCGAAAGAAAAACCTGCGCGGGAGATTTTCGCCGAGCGTGTAAGATGTCGCCATTTTACGCAGCAGGTATTTCCCCATGAGTTTCAATCTGGCCGACAAATCCCTCGCCGAGCGCGCTGCGCTGGAAGACGAGAAATCCCGTCTGTTCGAACTCTGGCAGAACAATCTGGGCAAAGCCAAAGGCGAAGCCGCGCGGTTGTTCGGCGAACGCTCCAAGCGCAAGGGCAAATGGGCCGAGTGGGTGCGCGCCGAGCTTGATGGCATGTCCCCGCCGGAATTCGCCAACATGGTGCGCAGTGAGGTCAATCGACTGATGGCGGCCAACAAGTAACACAGCCGTCAGTCTGCGTTGAAACACGCAACAATCGCCTCACGTACCTTGATCACCACCGGGTCGATCTGCGTGCTGGTGCGCCAGCCCAGTTCGATCGGGTAACGCGGCAGCGCCAGTGGGCAGGGCAGCAGCATCAGTCCGCTGAGCTGGGCAATGGCCTGGGCGGCATGGGTCGGGATGGTTGCCACGGCGTCGCTGCCCTTGAGCAGATGCGGCAGCGCGGCAAAGTGGGTGGTGGAGGCGCAGACCCGCCTGCTCAGCCCCAGCGCCGCCAGACCTTCATCGGTGATGCCGATAAAGCCGCCCGAGGACACCAGAATGTGCTCACGGGCGACGAACTCCGGCAAATCGATGCCCTGTTGGCCGGGCGCCAGACTGCCCGGATCGACCAGACAGGCATAATCCCCTTCACCCAATACCAGACGACTGAGCAGGCGCTCGGCAAATCCGCCGGCGGTGATCGCCAGGTCGATGCTGCGCTCCATCAGGGCGCGAGCGACGATCTGGCTGTGGGTCTGGCGGAAGATCAGCCGCAGCTTGGGTGCACAGCGGGCGATTTCTTCGATCAGGCGCCGGCCATAGGCTATTTCGAAGTCATCGGACAGGCCCACCGTCACCGAACGGCCGTCATAGTGATGGGCCGCCGGGTCGACCATCGCCAGGCTTTGCCGGCATTTGTTCAGCGCCTCGCTGACCACCGGCTTCAGTTGATTGGCCTTGAGCGTCGGTGCCAGACCGCGTCCGGTGCGCACGAACAATTGATCACCATACACGTCACGCAACCGGCGCAACGCCGCGCTGACCGCCGATTGGGTCACGCCCAGACGCAGCGCCGCACGGCTGGCGCTGGACTCCTCATGCAGGGCTTCGAAGACTTTCAGCAGGTTGAGATCGACGGATGCGATATTCATTTGGCTCATATCATTCAGCAGTGAATCGGTCTTTATTCATGATCCCGCGCCGCCGCAGAATCGGCAACACTTGAACCTGATGGAGTGACTGCAATGCCCAAATCAATCGTCGCCGCCCTGCAGATTGGCGCCTTGCCCGGTGGCAAGGGTGAAACCCTGGAACAGATCCTCAGCTGGGAAGACGCGATCAGCGAGTCCGGCGCGGCGTTGGTGGTGATGCCGGAAGCGTTGCTCGGTGGCTATCCGAAAGGCGAGGGCTTTGGCACTCAGTTGGGCTATCGCCTGCCCGAGGGGCGCGAGGCCTTCGCACGCTATTTCGCGAACGCCATTGACGTGCCGGGGCCCGAGACCGAGGCACTGGCCGGCCTGTCTGCGCGCACCGGGGCCAATCTGGTGATCGGCGTGATCGAGCGTGCCGGCAGCACGCTGTATTGCACGGCGCTGTATTTCGACCCGCAGGCGGGGCTGGTGGCCAAGCATCGCAAGCTGATGCCGACCGGCACCGAACGGCTGATCTGGGGCAAGGGCGACGGCTCGACGCTGCCGGTACTCGACACTCAGGTCGGCAGGCTCGGTGCGGTGGTGTGCTGGGAAAACATGATGCCGCTGCTGCGCACGGCGATGTACGCCAAAGGCATTGAAGTCTGGTGCGCGCCGACCGTGGACGAGCGCGAGATGTGGCAGGTCAGCATGCGTCACATCGCCCATGAGGGCCGTTGCTTTGTGGTGAGTGCCTGTCAGGTGCAGGCTTCGCCGAACGCGCTGGGCGTGGAGATTGCCAACTGGCCGGCGGATCGACCGTTGATTGCCGGCGGCAGCGTGATTGTCGGGCCGATGGGCGATGTGCTGGCCGGGCCGTTGCGCGGGGAGGCGGGGTTGCTCACCGCTGAGATCGATACCGATGAACTGGTACGGGCACGCTACGACTATGACGTGGTCGGCCACTATGCGCGGCCGGATGTGTTCGAGTTGTCGGTTGATGAACGCGCCAAACCCGGCGTGCGGTTCACCGCATAACGTCGGGCTGATTGAAAAAAACTGTGGGAGCTGGCTTGCCAGCGATGGCGGACTGTCAGCAACGACGATGTTGGCTGACGCGACCCTATCGCTGGCAAGCCAGCTCCCACAGGTATTTATAAGCGGTCGCAAAATTGTGTATTTACCACGTCGCAGCAGTGGCCTTTGGCAAACTCAGCTTGCCGCTGTCGACAAAACGCATGGTGCCGAACACCCCGCCCGCGAGTTTGCCGCGCAAGACGTAGGGCAGGTTATCGAGGGTTTGGGTCTGGCTCAGACCGAGGGTCTGGCGCAGTACCGAGAACGCGGAAACGCTGACCGGCACGCTGACCACGGTTTCCGAGAAGCGCGGGATCGAGCCGACCTGATCGCTGACGCCCGAGGCCAGTGGACGGCCATTGACCTCCAGATCCAGTGCGATGCCGTTGTAATCGATGGCCGTCTCATTAGGGTTCTGCACCCGCAGCTTGATCGCGAAACGCACTTCCAGATCCTGACTTGGCAACGGTTCGAGGCCGACCACGTTGATGTTTACCGGATCGCGGTTGGGAAACAGCGCGCAGGCGCTCAGGGACAACAGCAGCAGGGACAGGATGACGGCGTGGACGCGGCGCATAAACAGTCTCTCAACGAAAAGGGCTGAACCGTTGCCGGTTCAGCCCTTTTTTCATGGCGTCGCGTCAGCGGTTCAACTGTGCGACCGCCGCTGCGCTGGCAGGTTCAGCTTTGGCCGGCAGATCGGGGTTTTCCATGACCTGCAGAATCGACGCTTCCGGATCGAAATCGTCTTCTTCCAGTTCAATGAATTCTTCCGGCAGGAAGATATTCAGCACGATAGCGCACAACGCACCAACGGTGATCGGCGATTCGAAGATGTTACGCAGCGCTTGCGGCAACTCGCGCAGCACTTCCGGTACGGCGGCGATGCCCAGGCCCATGCCCACGGAGATCGCCACGATCAACATGTTGCGCCGATGCAGGCCAGCCTCGGCGAGGATCTTGATCCCGGCCACGGCCACGGTGCCGAACATCACCAGTTCGGCGCCGCCGAGCACCGGTTTGGGCATCAGTTGCAGCACCGCGCCGATCATCGGGAACAGCCCCAGCAGCACCAACAGGCCGGCGATGAAGAACGCCACGTAGCGGCTGGCGACGCCGGTCAACTGGATCACGCCGTTGTTCTGCGCGAACGTGACCATCGGCATGCTGTTGAATACTGCGGCCATCGCCGAATTGAGGCCATCGGCGAGCAGACCGGACTTGATCCGGCGAATGTACAGCGGGCCCTTGACCGGTTGCCGTGAAATCATCGAGTTGGCGGTCAGGTCGCCAGCGGCTTCCAGGGGCGAAACCAGGAAAATCACCGCCACCGGCACGAACGCCACCCAGTCGAAATTGAAGCCGTACTTGAACGGCACCGGCACGCTGACCAGCGGCACTTCGGGCATTGAAGCGAAATCCACGGTGCCCATCAGCCATGCGACCACGTAGCCGAGGGTCAGGCCGATGACGATGGCGCCCAGGCGCAGAAACGGCACGTCAACGCGGTTCAACACAACGATGGTGCCGATCACCAAAGCGGCCAGGAATACATGGCTGGCTGCGCCCAGATCAGGCGCGCCGAAACCGCCGGCAATGTCGGTCATCGCCACTTTGATCAGCGACAGACCCATCAAGGTGATGATGGTGCCGGTGACCACCGGCGTGATCAGCATCCGCAGTTTGCCGATGAACTGGCTCAGCACCACTTCGATGAACGCGGCGAAAAAGCACACGCCGAAAATGGTCGAGAGAATTTCATCGGTGCCGCCGCCCCGGGCCTTGACCATGAAGCCGGCGCTGAGAATCACGCTGATAAAGGAAAAACTGGTGCCTTGCAGGCACAGCAGACCGGAACCGACCGGGCCGAAACGCTTGGCTTGAACGAACGTGCCCAGGCCCGAAACGAACAGCGCCATGCTGATCAGGTACGGAATTTCACTTTGCAGACCGAGGGCGCCGCCCATGATCAGGGTCGGGGTGATGATGCCGACGAAGCTGGCCAGTACGTGTTGCAGTGCGGCGAACACCGTGGCGGTGAGGTGCGGACGGTCGTTGAGGCCGTAGATCAGATCGTTGTTGCGCGGGACTTTTTCAGAGGCGGTCATGGTGTTTTGCGCGCCGTGAGGCGGGGCCGGGTCAGAAAATGGAGGCGCAGGATGCCGGAAGAGGGCGGCGAGGGCAACGAGCAAAAATTGCCTGAAAGGTCAGGTTTTATTGGGTTTGAGGAGGATTTTCCCTTAAATCAAAAGATCGCAGCCTTCGGCAGCTCCTACAGGAATGCAAAATGTAGGAGCCGCCGAAGGCTGCGATCTTTTGATCTTCAAACAAAGGCTGCGAGCAAATCCTCCTCAAACGCCTTCTGCGCATCCCCCGGTACCTGCGCGCGGTGTCGTGCCAGATGAAACGCCACTTCGAAACTCAGTTCCCCCGGCCGCAGCGCGCGCAGCAGTCCCTTGTCCTCCCAGACCCGCGCGTAGTGATCGGGCAAATAATCGATGTGCTTGCCGGAAAGAATGAACGCGAGGGTACCTTCGACCTGCTCCGAACGCGCGGAACAGCGCTGGTCCGCAATCGGCTCGCCACGGCGCATGAACCGATACGGATGATCGACCCGGTCGCACGCCTGCAACGCCGCGTCATCCGGCGCATCGACGCTGAACAGCGGATGTCCCTGTGCGCAGTACAGATGCTGGGTTTCCCGGAACAGTTCGCGGTAATCGAAAGCGTTCTGCACCTGTGAGAAATAACCGATGGCCAGGTCCAGCCGCTGTTGCAGCAGCAGGCGCTCCATCTCCCCGGGCATCGCGCTGATCAACTCGATGCGCACCGACTCGTCACGCTCACGAAAGCGCCGGATCGCATCCGCCACCCGCAGCAGCACCGACTGATCGACTGCTTCGGAAAGGCCCAGCCGCACCTCACCGATCAACCGTCCGGCGACGCCGTTGGATTGATGGCGGAAGGTCTCGATGGATGCAAACAGCGTGCGAATGGCGATCAGCAATTGCTCGCCCTTGGGCGTCACGCTGAAACCACCCTTGCCCCGGCTGCACAGGCGATAACCGAGGCGGGTTTCCAGCTTGGCCATTTGCTGACTGATGCTCGACTGGCTGAGGCCCAGCTCACCTTGCGCCGCGCTGAAGCCGCCACATTCCACGACCCGCACAAACAGGCGCAGCAACTGCAGGTCGACGTCATGAAGCTGACCGAGCATCACATTACTCCCGGATAAAGTCAGGTTAACAAACTTGATATTTCTGCAATGTATCCGACGGCGCATCCTGCCACCACTTCCTCCGGTCAGGTGTTCGTCATGGCTCCCGTATTCAAGCTGTGTTTTCCCGCGCTGTTGTTGTCTGTGGTCATCCCGGCACAGGCCGAGGATAAAACCCTCAATCTCTACAGTTGGGCCGATTACGTGCCGGCGCAGACGCTGCAGCGTTTCGAGCAGGAGACCGGCATTCATGTGCGCTACGACACCTTCGATACGTCCGAGGTGTTGGAAACCAAACTGCTGACCGGTGGCAGCGGTTATGACGTGGTGGTGCCATCGTCCAGCGTGCTGGCCCGTGGCTTGGCGGCGGGAGCGCTGAAGGAAATTCCCCATGAGGGCCTCAAGGGTTACGCCAACCTTGATCCCGATCTGTTGGAAAAACTCGCCGCCGTTGATCCCGGTAATCGCTACGCCGTGCCTTATACCTGGGGCACGTTGGGGCTGGGGCTGAATGTCGAGGCGGTGAAAAAGCGTTTGCCGGATGTGCCACTCAACAGCCTCGACCTGCTGTTCAAACCCGAGTACGCCAGCAAGCTCAAGGACTGCGGGATTGCCGTGCTCGACTCGCCGCAGGAAGTCATTGGCCTGGCGTTGCACTACTTGGGTAAAGATCCCTACAGCACCGACAAGAATGATCTGGCCGCCGCCGAAACCTTGTTACAGAAACTCCAGCCTTCGGTGCTGTATGTCGCCACCGGCCGGCAGATCAACGACCTGGCCAATGGCAGCGTCTGTCTGGCCCTGACCTACAACGGCGACGTGAGCATGGCTGCCGATCAGGCGCACAAGGCCAGCAAACCGTACGAGGTCGCTTACCGGATTCCGCGCGAAGGTACGTTGATCTGGCAGGACAACCTGGCCATTCCCAAGGATGCGCCGAACCCGCAGGCGGCGCGGGCGTTTATCGAATTCATGCTGCGCCCCGAGTCCGTCGCCGAGCTGACCAACACGCTGTTTTTTGCCACCGCCAATCAGGCTGCAACGCCGCTGGTGGACGAGGCGGTGCGCAATGATCCGGACATCTATCCACCCGCCGAAGTGCGCGATCGGTTGTACGCCGACCGCAGCATGAGCCTCAAGGACATGCGTCAGCGCACGCGTCTGTGGACCACTTTCCGTAGCCATCAATAATCAAAGGAGCACACCGATGGACGTGCCGATGCTCAACGACCAGGCCATGACCCGTGACAGCCTGTACGGGACTGCCGCCGAAAGCACTTACGCCGGGATCACCAGTTTCATGCGTCGCCGCTACAGCCGTGATTTGCGCGGCGTCGACGTGGCGGTCAGCGGGGTTCCGTTCGACACCGCTACCAGCAACCGCCCGGGCGCGCGTTTCGGGCCACGGGGGATTCGCGCCGCGTCCACCGGGATCGCCTGGGAACGCCACTGGCCATGGGCGTTCGATCCGTTCGATCATCTGGCGGTGATCGACTACGGCGATTGCGACTTCGATTACGGCTCGCCGCACACCATTCCGGAAAGCATCGAGGCTCACGCCGAACGCATTCTTGATGCCGGCAGCGCCATGCTGACGTTTGGCGGCGACCACTTCATCACCTATCCGCTGCTCAAGGCCCATGCGCGCAAACACGGCGCGCTGTCGCTGATCCACTTCGATGCGCACAGCGACACCTGGCCGGACGAGGGCGGCAAACGGGTCGATCACGGCACGATGTTCTGGCATGCGGCCAGGGAAGGGCTGGTCGATCCGGCGCGCTCGGTGCAGATCGGGTTACGCACCACCAATGACGATCATCAAGGCTTTGCCGTGCTTGATGCACGTCAGGTACATCGGCGTGGCTGCGAGGCGATTGTCGAGGCAATTCGCGCACGGGTTGGCGATCACCCGGTGTACCTGACGTTCGATATCGACTGCCTCGATCCGGCCTTCGCTCCGGGTACCGGCACTCCAGTGTGTGGCGGGTTGAGCACGGTGCAGGCGCTGGAGATCCTCGGTGGCTTGCGCGGGATCAATCTGGTGGGCATGGACGTGGTGGAAGTGGCACCGGCCTATGATCATGCGGACGTAACGTCACTGGCAGCGGCAACCCTGGCCATGGAAATGCTCTGCCTCTACGCTGCCCGACACAAAGTCGACCTCTGACACCCCACAACCCCTGTGTAGGAGCTGCCGAAGGCTGCGATCTTTTGATCTTTAAAACAAAATAAAAAGATCGCAGCCTCGTTGCACTCGACAGCTCCTGCAGGGATATATACTGCCGCGCATGACTTTCGACTCTCCTCTAAGCGCCTGGCAACACGCGATCAAGCACAAGGGCTTCATCCAGGATGAAGCCCAGGAACATGCGGTCTGGGCGCTGCAAAAATGCCATGAAGCCTTGCATGCCGGTGCCCGTTCGGTCGCCGGCGTGTATTTGTGGGGCCCGGTCGGGCGCGGCAAGACCTGGTTGATGGATCAGTTCTATCAGAGCCTGCGGGTGCCGGCCCGACGGCAGCACTTTCATCATTTCATGGGCTGGGTGCACCAGCGCTCGTTCCAGTTGACCGGGATCGCCGATCCGCTGCGAGCGCTGGCCAAGGAGCTGGCGGCGCAAGTGCGGGTGCTGTGTTTCGATGAGCTGTTCGTCAACGACATCGGCGACGCGATCATCCTTGGTCGGCTGTTTCAGGTGATGTTCGACGAAGGCGTGGTGGTGGTCTGCACCTCCAACTTGCCGCCGGATGAGCTGTATGCCGACGGCTTCAACCGCGACCGGTTTGTCCCGGCGATTGCCGCGATCAAGGCGCACATGCAGGTGGTGGCGGTGAATGGCGCCGAGGATCATCGCCTGCATCCGGGTGCGGGTCTGCAGCGGTATTTTGTCGTTGCGCAGGGGCAGGACAGCGCGCTGCAGCAGGTCTTCCAGTCGCTCAACGCCGGGCAGCCCGCCAGCAACGATCCAGTGTCCGTCGGCCATCGCCTGTTGAACGTGGTGCAGGCCAGCGAATCGGTGCTCTGGTGCCGCTACGCTGATCTCTGCGAGCAACCATTTGCCGCGATGGACTTCATCGCGCTGTGCGACCGCTATCGGTCTATTCTGTTGAGCGACGTGCCGAACCTCAGCGCGCAGAAGCGCGAAGGGCGTATCGCTCGCGGTACCGAGGATGGCTCGGCGCAGGTGGTGGCCGGCGACCGCGAACTGCCGCAACTGTCGGTGCACGACGACGGCGTGCGTCGCTTCATCGCCTTGGTCGACGAGTGTTACGACCGTAAAGTCCCGCTGTACATTGAGGCGCAGGTGCCGATGGACGCGCTGTACACCGAGGGTTATCTGGAATTTCCGTTCCGGCGCACCCTCAGCCGATTGCAGGAGATGCAGTTGCAGCGTTTTGCCGAATCCTGAGCGCAGAGGGCGCGAACATGAGCCAACCGCTGTCGCATCATTTATTGACCATGGCCTACCAGAACGCGTGGGCCAATCATCGCTTGGGCAACGCCTGGGCCCAACTCGACGCTGAGGCTCTGGCAGCGCCACGGGTGAGTTTTTTTCCGAGCATCCGCCTCACGCTCAATCACATCCTGACGTGCGACTGGTTCTACGTCGACGCGCTGGAGCGCGAGTTGCGCGGTGACGAGCCGCATCCCGACTGCTATGTGTTTTTCGAACGTGACGAGCCGTTTACCGAGGCCTCTGCGCTGCGTGAAGAGCAGGCGCACGTGGACCGTCGGTTGATCGCTTATTGTGAGCAACTGCGCGATGCCGATCTGGGGCGGATCGTCACCATCGCCCGGGAAACGCCGCAGCACGACAGTCGCCTGCGCATGCTTTCGCACCTGTTCGAGCATCAGATCCATCATCGTGGGCAAGTGCATGCGATGCTCAGCGCGACCTCGGTGAATCCGCCGCAACTGGATGAGTTTTTCTGCGCTGGCGAGAGCGACTTGCGTGCTCAGGATTTTGCCGAACTGGGTTGGACCGAGGAGCTGATCTGGGGGCGCTGACGCTGGAAAATCAAAAGATCGCAGCCTGCGGCAGCTCCTGCAGGCGTTTGCTATCAGCGTTCCTCGGGTTGTGGCCCACGGCAGCCTCGCGTTAAGGTCGAGCAGCCTTTCAGGTGCGCACCTTGCACGCCGGGGCTTTGATCGGGGATGGAAATGGATTCCGCAGAAATACTTGTGCTGCAAGCCAGCTACACCAATCCGCTGCACGCCGAAGCTATCGGCATTGTGCTCAATCACTACGCAGAAGATCCGATGGGCGGCGGTCAGCCGATTGCCCCCGAGCTGCTGCGTCGCCTGCCTGAAGAACTGGCCCGCCGGCCCCACGCGTTCAGCGTGCTGGCGTTTGTCGGTGGTGAGCCGGCAGGGCTGGTGAACTGCTTTGAAGGGTTCTCGACGTTTGCCTGCAAACCGCTGGTCAATGTTCATGACGTGGCGGTGATTTCGAAATTTCGCGGCCTCGGGCTGAGCCAGAAAATGCTGCGCAAGGTGGAGGAGATTTCCCGTCAGCGCGGCTGCTGCAAGATCACCCTGGAAGTGCTCGAAGGCAATGCGGTGGCGCAGAACGCCTATCAAAAGTTCGGCTTCGCCCCTGGCATGTTCGACCCGGAACATGGCCGCATGCTGTTCTGGATCAAGGATCTGCAGGCATAAAAAAAGGCGCCCCACACAGGGCGCCCAACTGTCGTCTCCGAGGCCAGAGCGGAGCCATCGGAGGTCCGTCGGTTGCTCGTTGAATCAGTTGCGATAAGACTCGGTGACTTGTGCGGTCTGATCGTCCGGAACCTGCAGTTCCGCTGCTTTGCTGTCGGTCGGTTGTTCGCTTGGCGCGGGGTGGACCGGGAAGTTGTCGTAGTAATGTCGCATGCGTTCGGCGCCGCCCTCGGCAAAGGCGCTGGCGGAACCGAGGGCGAGTAGCCCGGCAAAAATGGCGGTGGTGGTTTTCATGGTGCCTCCTACTGAAAAACGTGGGAGCCGTTCGTCCATGAAGCAGATCTCGGGGCACAGTGTCCCGGCGCGGCATTAACTCGGGGTTAACAGCGGTGGTGAGGGATTGGGTGACGCATTGCGCGTCACCTCGAGCGTGGGGCCGCTTCGCGACCCATCGTGGATGAATCCCCTCCCCACAGGGTTTGGTTTGATTGGATGGGTCAGAGCTTCCAGTCCAGGCTCAGCGTCACCGTGCGTGGGTCGCCCCAGTACACGCCGTTGTAGAAACCGACGTTGTCGTAATACTTCTTGTCGAACAGGTTATCGACGTTCAGCGATGCCGACAGGTGCTTGTCGAATTCATAACGTGACATCAGCTTGACCACGCTGTAGGCCTGCTGATTGATCCGCGCCGGTTCGGTGATGATCCGGCCGTTGGCGCCGCGCCCGACCGGGCGGTTGGCCGCGCCATAGACGTCGCTCTGCCAGTTCACCGCGCCACCGACAGTCAGTGCGTGCCAGTTGCCCGGCAAGCGATAGGCCGTGGACAGCCGCAGCATGTTCAGCGGTTGAGCGGTGTTGCTGCGCTGTTTTTCACCGTCGACGGAATGGGTGTAGGTGTAGCCGGCGGTCATGTTCCAGCCATTGAGGATTTCGCCGGACACTTCGGCCTCGAAGCCATTGACCTTGTTGCCCTTGCCGCCGGACTTGAAAAACTCCTCGCCACTCACCGGGTCTGGGGGCACCGAGTTGTCGCGCTCGGCGACGTTGTCCTGTTTGCTCCAGAACACTGCCGTCGCCAGGTTCAGGCGTTCGTCGAGCAGGCTGCCCTTGAGCCCGACTTCGTAGTTGCTGCCAACCACGGGGTCGAGGTAATTGCGGTTGCTGTCGCGTTTACTCTGCGGTTTGAAAATATCGGTGTAGCTCACGTAAGCCGTGTACTCCGGCGTCAGGTCATAAAGCAGGCCGGCGTAGGGCGTCCAGATATCGTTCTGACGCTGATGGGTGGCATCGGTGCTGGTCAGTTTTTGCTGCGCGTCATAGTAGTAATCGGTGCTGGATTCGTCCCAGCTGCCATAGCGGCTGCCGATGACGGCATGCAGCTCATCGGTCAGGCTCAGGCGGGTCGCGAGGTAACCGGCCTTTTGCCGAGTGATGCCGCGCGCGCCCGGCAGGCCGGTAACCGTGTCGGCGAATTTGCCGATGTCACCCATGTATTTCCAGCCGCGGATCTTGCCGTAGTCGGCGGCTTGGGGGCTGTTGAACGCGTAGGGCGAAGTCGAGCGGTTTTCCGCCTCGCCGTAGCCGAACATCATCTCGTGTTCGCGGCCGAACAATTGGTACGGCCCCGACAGGTTGAAGTCGTACACGCTCATTTTCTGCGTGCCAAGCATGTGCCCCATGTAGGCCGTCATGCCGCTGCGGTCGGCCTCGGGGAATCCGCTGCCGCCGTAATAGACCTTGCCGTCGGTATCACTTTCGCGGTGGGTGTAGGCGGCCTTCAACTTCCAGCCATCACCCAATTGCTGGTCCAGGGTGACGAATGCGGTCTTGTCCTTCAGCGGCCAGGAACTCCAGGAGGTCGCCATGTTCGTTGACCGGCCAAGACCCGCCTTGCTGCCGTCGGCGTTCCAGTACGGCACGGTGCCCCAGGAGGTGCCTTGTACCTGCTTGTCCTGATAGTCGTAACCGACGGCTAGCACCGTGGAATCGGTCAGATCAGCTTCGAGAATGCCGTAGCCGACCTCGCGTTGCAGCGCGTATTTGTCACGGAACGACTGGCTGTCACGATAGGCCAGCACCGTGCGCCCGCGCAGCCGGCCGTCGAAAGCCAGCGGCCCACCAACGTCGACATAGCTGTAATAGTTGTCATAGCTGCCACCGCTGACCCCGGCCAGTGCCTGCCACTGGGCAGTCGGGCGTTTGCGCACCATGTTGATGGTGGCGGAGGGATCACCGGCGCCGGTGGTGAGGCCGGTCGCGCCGCGGACCACTTCGATGCGGTCGTAGATGATGGTGTCCGAATCCGACTTCATGCGCCCGAAGGTGTTGAGCATGCCGTCGATCTGGAAATTGTTGATCGGGTAACCCCGCGCCGAATAGCTGACTCGGTCCGAGTCGTTGTGTTGCACGACGATACCGGTGGTCTGTCGCATGGCTTCGGACAATGTACCGAGCTTGAAATCATCCATCTGCTGGCGCGTGACCACGGACACCGATTGCGGGGTTTCCTTGATCGACAGGTTCAGCCGCGTTGCGGTGCTCATCGCGCCGGTGGTGTAGGAATGAGTGTTTTCGGTATTGAGGCCGAGGCCTTCAGCGCTGACGCTGGTGGCGTCCAGTTCCAGCGCCTGGGCGGCGGATTGTGGCGCTGTTTCAGGGTCGGTTTCAGCCAGCAGATCGGGACTCAACGCCATGCTGAACAAGCCGACAGTCAAGGTCATGGAACGGGTAATGGGCGCGAACATCGCAGCCGACTCCTTGTCTTCGAGGGAAAAAATCCGTTGGTTCAAAGACGAGGTGCAGCCCGACGATTTAGTATCAAACAAGAAATATTATTATTTGGAGAAGTTTCCCGACTTCGCCGAGGCGGGCGAAAAGCTGCGCACGGCGCTTGCCCAATGGACGGTGGCGGGTATGCTGTTGGCCTGCCGAGGAGATAGCAATGGCCTACGATTTTGACCTTTATGTGATTGGTGCCGGTTCCGGCGGTGTACGTGCAGCGCGCTTCGCGGCCGGTTTCGGCGCGAAAGTGGCGGTGGCCGAGAGTCGTTATCTGGGCGGTACCTGCGTCAACGTCGGCTGCGTGCCGAAGAAACTGCTGGTGTACGGCGCGCATTTCGCCGAAGACTTCGAGCAGTCGTCCGGTTTCGGCTGGAGTCTGGGTGAAGCCAATTTCGACTGGGCGACCCTGATCGCCAACAAGGACCGCGAAATCAATCGCCTCAACGGCATTTATCGCAACCTGCTGGTCAACAGTGGCGTGACCCTGCACGAAGCCCACGCGAAGATCGTCGGCCCGCATGAGGTCGAGGTCAACGGTGAGCGCTTCACCGCGAAAAACATCCTGATCGCTACGGGTGGCTGGCCGCAGATTCCGGAGATTCCGGGGCACGAACACGCGATCAGCTCCAATCAGGCGTTCTTCCTCAAAGAACTGCCGAAACGTGTATTGGTGGTCGGTGGTGGTTACATCGCGGTCGAGTTTGCCGGGATTTTCCATGGCCTGGGCGCCAACACCACGCTGTTGTATCGCGGCGATCTGTTCCTGCGTGGTTTCGATGGCTCGGTGCGCAAGCATTTGCAGGAAGAGCTGACCAAGCGCGGTATGGATCTGCAGTTCAACGCCGACATCGCGCGCATCGACAAACAGCCAGACGGCAGCCTCAAGGCGACCCTCAAGGATGGCCGCGTACTGGAAGCCGACTGCGTGTTCTACGCCACGGGTCGCCGTCCGATGCTGGACAATCTGGGTCTGGAAAACACCGATGTGCAGCTCACCGAAAAGGGCTTCATCAAGGTCGACGAGCAATACCAGACCAGCGAACCGTCGATTCTGGCGTTGGGTGATGTCATCGGCCGGGTGCAACTGACGCCGGTGGCACTGGCCGAAGGCATGGCGGTGGCGCGGCGCTTGTTCAAGCCGGAGCAATACCGCCCGGTGGATTACAAGATGATCCCGACGGCGGTGTTCAGCCTGCCGAACATCGGCACTGTCGGTTTGACCGAAGAAGAGGCGCGGGAAGCGGGCCACGAAGTGGTGATTTTCGAGAGCCGCTTCCGCCCGATGAAGCTGACGCTGACCGAATGTCAGGAGAAAACCCTGATGAAACTGGTGGTCGACGGCAAGACCGACAAAGTGCTCGGCTGCCATATGGTCGGCCCGGACGCGGGTGAGATCGTGCAAGGTCTGGCAATTGCTCTGAAGGCTGGCGCGACCAAGCGTGACTTCGACGACACAATCGGGGTGCACCCGACGGCCGCCGAAGAGTTCGTCACCATGCGTACGCCGGTCGGCGCTTAAGCATCCTTCGCTTTGCCTGTGTCTGGCGCTGCTGCAACGGTAGCCGCCAGGCGCAAGCTGTCTTCCAGACTCGCTTGAGTCTTGGTCAATTCCTTCTCCAGTGACTGATTGAGCTGCCGCTGTTCGTCGGCATCCTGTTTCAGCGTCTGACTCTCCAGCAGGGCCACGCGCAGGCGTTCCTGGAGTAGGGTGCGTTCGTTGTCGACGCGAGTGGCTTGCTCCAGCAACTGATCCTGACGCTGGTTGCTGTGCTTGAGCTGATCCTGCATCAGGCTCAGTTCGCGCTGGGTACCACGGTTTTCCGTGAGCAGACGTTCGTTGTCGCGATGCAGCTGGGTGATCTCGTCCTGACGCACCAGCGCACTTTGTTGCGCCTGGCGTAACTCCATCTGCAATTGCTGAAGCTGGCCTTCGTGACGGGCCTGCTCCTGCTCGCGCTGCTCCTTAGTGGCGTTGCGATAGTGCTCCAGAGCATCGCGGGCGTGCAGATGTTTTTCTTCCAGCGAGCGGATCTGCTCGTCCTTGTCCTGCAGGCGCAATTCGAAGTCGGCCAGTGCCTGATTGAGTCCGGCGTTGCGGGTTTGCTCGGTCTGCAGCATCGAGCGGGTTTCTTTCAGCGCCTCGGATTCCTTGGCCAGCGCCGCGCCCTGAATGTCGTGCTGTTGCTCCAGTTGTTCGAGTGCCTGGCGTACTTGCTTGAGTTCCGCTTCCAGCGTTTCACGCTGCTCTTCGAACTGCTCGCGCGCTTGTTCAATGGGCTCTTGTGCTTGTTCTTTCAGGCGCTGGGCGAGGCGCGAGACCAGCGCCGTCAGCTCATCGTTGATCGGTTCTGCGGACGCTTCGACCGGTTGGCTGCCGTCATCGAGCTCTTTCAGATAGCGATGGATCGTGGTTTTCGAGCCGGTGTTGCCCAGCTCAATGCGTACCGCATCGATGCTGGGGTGTTCGCCTCGGGCCAGAATCGCTGCGCGCGCGATCTGAACCACTGCTTTATTTACGCCGCCACGGGCCATGTGAACTCCTACCGTTTCGTACTGTGGTACATGCCACTAAAGTGCGCAGTGTACCACGCTGAAAATAAAGTTAAATGTTTGATTAATAACAGACGGGATATACTGGTATTACCCAATGTCAGGTGATTAAATTGCTTTTTTGCGCCCTGAATCAGTACGCCAGCGAGAACACTGTCCATGAGCGAGATTGATCGCTATCTGCAAGCTGCCACCCGTGACAACACCCGCCGTAGCTATCGTTCGGCGATTGAACACTTTGAAGTGAAGTGGGGCGGGTTCCTGCCGGCGACGGCCGATAGCGTTGCGCGTTATCTGGTCGAGCATGCCGGCGTGCTGTCGATCAATACGCTGAAGCTGCGTTTGTCGGCGCTGGCGCAGTGGCACAACAGTCAGGGTTTTGCCGACCCAACCAAGGCGCCAGTGGTGCGCAAGGTCTTCAAAGGCATTCGCGCACTGCATCCGGCGCAGGAAAAACAGGCCGAGCCGCTGCAATTGCACGATCTGCAGCAAGTGGTCGACTGGCTTGAACAGGAAGTCCGCAGTGCGCGGCAGCAGCAAGATCGCCCGCAGTTGCTCAAGGCCTGTCGCGACCGGGCGCTGATCCTGCTGGGCTTCTGGCGCGGCTTTCGCAGTGATGAGCTGTGCCGTTTGCAGATTGAGCATGTGCAGGCGCACGCCGGTAGCGGCATCACCTTGTATCTGCCACGCAGCAAGGGCGACCGCGAGAACCTCGGGCAGACGTATCAGGCGCCGGCGCTGCTCAAGCTGTGCCCGGTGCAGGCTTATATCGACTGGATCACCGAGGCGGCGCTGGTACGCGGTCCGGTATTTCGCGGCATCGACCGCTGGGGACATCTGAGCGAGGAGGGCTTGCACGCCAACAGTGTCATTCCATTACTGCGTCAGGCGCTGGAGCGCGCCGGCATCCCGGCCGAGCGCTACACCAGCCATTCCCTGCGTCGCGGCTTTGCCACTTGGGCGCATCAAAGTGGCTGGGATTTGAAATCCTTGATGAGCTATGTCGGCTGGAAGGATATGAAGTCAGCCATGCGCTATGTTGAAGCGAGCCCCTTTCACGGGATGGCTCGGATTACGGATAAGCCGGCTTCGTCGTAGATATGGTTTTCTTCTATTAATACAGTCAGCTAATAGCGAAAACAAATCAGCAGCATCAGGTTTGCCAATGAGCCATCCGTCAAGTGAGTGGGTAGGATTCACCCATCGAATTCACAACCCTGACGGAGAGTCATCAATGCCTATCATCAACAGCCAAGTAAAACCGTTCAAAGCTACCGCGTTCAAAAACGGCGACTTCGTACAAGTCTCGGACGCTGACCTGAAAGGCAAATGGTCCGTAGTGTTCTTCTACCCAGCCGACTTCACTTTCGTTTGCCCAACCGAGCTGGAAGACCTGGCCGACAACTACGCTGCGTTCCAGAAACTGGGCGTGGAAATCTACAGCGTTTCGACCGACACCCACTTTGCTCACGCTGCCTGGCACAACACTTCGCCAGCCATCGGCAAAATCGAATACACCATGATCGGCGACCCGACCCACGTCATCTCCCGCAACTTCGACGTGCTGATCGAAGAAGCTGGTCTGGCTGACCGTGGCACCTTCGTGATCAACCCTGAAGGCCAGATCAAAATCGTTGAGCTGAACGATGGCGGCGTTGGCCGTGACGCTTCCGAGCTGCTGCGCAAGATCAAGGCTGCTCAGTACGTTGCTGCTCACCCAGGCGAAGTTTGCCCAGCCAAGTGGAAAGAAGGCGAGGCCACTCTGGCTCCGTCCCTGGACCTGGTCGGCAAGATCTGAGTCTGTGAGACACGCAACACAGGGCGGTACTCCGCACCTACTTCAGTAAGCTGCACCGCCCATTGAAAAAGCCCGGGCGAGATTCGCTCGGGCTTTTTTTCGCCTTGAATAAAGACACAGGAGATCGCCCGTATGTTGGACGCCAATCTTAAAGCCCAGTTGAAATCGTACCTGGAACGGGTCACCCAGCCGATCGAGATCGTTGCTTCCCTCGACGACGGTGCGAAATCCCGGGAAATGCTTGACCTGCTCAAAGACGTTGCCAGTCTTTCGAGCCAAATTACCCTGATCGACAGCGGCACCGATGCGCGCAAGCCGTCGTTTTCGATCAATCGCCCAGGTGCCGACATCAGCCTGCGTTTTGCCGGCATTCCGATGGGCCACGAATTCACATCGCTGGTGCTGGCCCTGTTGCAAGTCGGCGGCCACCCATCGAAAGCCAGTGCTGAAGTCATCGAACAGATCCGCTCGCTCAAGGGCGAGTTCAGCTTCGAGACCTACTTCTCGCTGTCGTGCCAGAACTGCCCGGACGTGGTCCAGGCGTTGAACCTGATGGCGGTGCTGAACCCGAACATCCGTCACGTCGCCATCGATGGCGCGTTGTTTCAGGACGAAGTCAACGATCGCAAGATCATGGCTGTGCCGAGCATCTACCTCAACGGTGAAAACTTCGGTCAGGGCCGTATGGGGCTGGAAGAAATTCTCGCCAAACTCGACACCGGCGCCATCGAGCGTCAGGCCGAGAAGATCAGCGCCAAGCAAGCCTTTGATGTGCTCGTAGTTGGCGGTGGCCCGGCCGGTGCTTCGGCTGCTATCTATGCCGCCCGTAAAGGCATCCGCACCGGTGTGGCGGCCGAGCGCTTCGGCGGTCAGGTGCTGGACACCATGGCCATCGAGAACTTCATCTCCGTGCAGGAAACCGAAGGCCCGAAACTGGCCACGGCGCTGGAAGAACACGTCAAGCAGTACGACGTCGATATCATGAACCTGCAGCGCGCCGACAAGCTGATTCCCGGCAAGAATGGCGAGTTGCACGAAGTCCATTTCGCCAGCGGTGCGACCCTGAAAGCCAAGAGCGTGATCCTGGCGACCGGCGCACGGTGGCGTGAAATGAACGTGCCGGGCGAACAGGAATACCGCAACAAGGGTGTGGCGTACTGCCCGCACTGCGACGGCCCGCTGTTCAAAGGCAAGCGTGTGGCGGTGATCGGCGGCGGTAACTCCGGCGTCGAAGCGGCCATCGACCTGGCCGGTATCGTTTCCCATGTGACGTTGCTGGAATTCGACGTGCAACTGCGTGCCGACGCGGTGCTGCAACGCAAACTGCACAGCCTGCCAAACGTCACCGTGATCACCAGTGCGCAAACCACGGAAGTCACCGGCAATGGCGAGAAGGTCAACGGCCTGCGTTACAAGGATCGCAAGACTGACGAACTGCGCAACGTCGAGCTGGAAGGGATCTTCGTACAGATCGGTCTGCTGCCGAACACTGACTGGCTCAAAGGCACCATCGAGCTGTCGCCACGCGGCGAGATCATCGTCGACAACCGTGGCGAGACCTCGATCCCGGGGATCTTCGCGGCGGGTGACGTGACCACCGTGCCGTACAAGCAGATCGTGATTGCAGTGGGCGAGGGCGCCAAGGCTTCCCTCAGCGCGTTCGATCACTTGATCCGTACTTCGGCGCCGGCATAAGCATCAGTCGCTGAAACGCAAAAACCCATGAGCGATCATGGGTTTTTTTATGGCTGAAGCAAAAGATCGCAGCCTGCGGCAGCTCCTACAAGGAATGTGTAGGAACTGGCGGAGCCTGCGATCTTTTTACAGTGGTGCAGGCTGGATGATTTCTACCCAGTAGCCATCCGGGTCCTTGATGAACGCCAGGCTTTTCATGCGGCCATCGGTCAAGCGCTTCTGGAAATCACAGCCCAGCTCTTCAAAACGCGCGCAAGCCGCGACGATGTCCGGCACCGAGATGCAGATATGACCAAAGCCACGCGGGTCGGTGTTGCCGTTGTGATAAGCGAAGTCGGCGTCGTTTTCGGTGCCGTGGTTGTGAGTCAGTTCGAGGATGCCGGGAATCGACTTCATCCATTCGGTGCGGGCCGCGGCGTCGGCCGGGATCTGCGCCTTGTCGACCAGCGCGAGGAAGTACAGGCTGAATTCGGCCTCCGGGAAGTCACGCTTTTCAACCAGCGAGAAGCCCAGGACGCGGGTGTAGAAGTCCAGGGACTTGGTGATGTCCTTCACGCGCAGCATGGTGTGGTTGAAGACGAAGTTGCGGGTTGCGCTGTCTGGCGTGGCAGTGACGCCGGGGAAAGTGTTCAGTTCGTGCAGGCTCATAGGCCCTCCGTAACAATGGGGCGAGTGAATGGGCGCAATGATACGCATGCGGGGCGGCATCGCCAAACCGAATGCGCGGCTTGCTCTGTGGGCGACCGGGCCTCAGACTTTGCTGCTCAATCTGCGAGTGCCTCTGGTAATGATCCGACCGTTCAAAGTGCTGTTCGTTTGCCTTTTCTCGTCGCTGCTGGCCGCTCCGGCATGGGCCGATCAGCCGAGTATCACCTGGCCTGCGGGGTGGGAAACCCAGGCATTGCCCGACACGCCGCCGCAGGTGTCGCGCCAGCGTGCGGTGAAAAACGACGCCGATGGCAATCAGGTCATGGTGATGGAGTTGACCATGACTCAGGTTGAAGCTGGCCATCAGGTCAATGTGCAGGGCGTGCTGCTGGAGATGCGCAAGTCAATTCAGAAAGACTTTTTCCAGGGCGGTTATCAGAGTGTTTGCAATAAGGTGCACCCGGCGAAACTCGGCGCCCTGGACGCACTGGAAACCACCTGTACGATCACTGAAAATGGCCGACATGTGTTGTCGCAAACATTGGTTGCGGCGGTCGGGGCGGATAAGGCGTATGTACTTTCTTACGCGGGTCAGGCTGAGATTTATAAGGCCAGCGCTGACGAAATAGTCGCCGTGAGAAACAGCTTGAAACTTTAAGCCTCTGTTTCACCTCGGCCAGGTTAGATACCTCGAAGGCATTAAGCACAAAGTTTAGCAGCGATGACCGTCGCAACATCCGGCAAGAGTTTTTAGCCTCACGTCTTGTGGGTGTTAAAGCGGATTGATAACTAGCGCGGGGGAAATCGTTGCTTTTGTTAGATATTGTCAAAAAAAAGCCCTGCATACAGCAGGGCTTGTTTGTTGGCGCAAGATTAACCGCGCAACCAGGAATCAACGGTGGCTGCACCGTATTGTTCCTTCCAGGCTTTCAAGCCACGGTGGTTGCCGCCCTTGGTTTCGATCAGTTCACCGGTGTGCGGATTCTGATAAACCTTGACCACGCGAGCGCGGCGGGTTTTTGGTGCGGCGGACACTTGCAAGCCGGACTTGGACGGGTTCGGATCGAGGATGGCGATGATGTCTTTCAGGCCTTTGCCGTAGGTTTTCATCAGCCCCTGGAGCTTTTCTTCGAATTCGATTTCTTTCTTGAGCCCGGCATCGTTCTTCAGCGATTCCAGCTGCTTGAGCTGTTCCTGAAGGGCCTTTTCAGCTGCACGAAATTCAGCGAGTCTGGACAATATCTTTACTCCAATAGTGTGTTTGGCTGATACCAACCGCAAACAAAGCTATAAGCCAAGAGCCTTGAAGCGACTCGGTGATAATGGCTCACCTGTCAATCTTGCACAGGCTGAAAAAATTGTAGTAGTTAATGCGCCAAGAGTAAATCCTGATCTTGTCGTCATGTAACAACAGTGTTGTTTTGTATCAATTTGGTGCGTCGCGTCGAAGCGTCGGGCTTAATTTATTTTTAGTTAACGATCACTTAATGCAGCGATGAAGTCGGCACCGGGCATGGGTTTTCCGAACAGATAGCCTTGCAGGAAGTTGACGTGGTGTGCGGTCAGGTAGTCAGCCTGTGCCGGAGTTTCTACACCTTCGGCAACAATACCCAGATCAAGCTTGGCCGAAAGTTCGATAATCGTGTCCAGAATATGCCGCGACAGCGCATCAATGCCGATCATCGCGACAAAACTCTGGTCGATCTTGAGAAAGTCGACATTGAATTTTCGCAGGTAGCCCAGGCTTGAATGCCCGGTGCCGAAGTCGTCGATGGCGATCATCACGCCGAGCGTGTGCAACTGCTCGAACAACTGGTGCGTGACGTCGGTCGGCTCGATCAGTTGGCGCTCGGTCAGCTCCAGCACCAGATTGATACTGCCGGGGGCAAACCCGGCAAGAAATTCGCGACAGTCCTCCACTAGCTCCAAGTCCTGGCAGTGACTGGCGGTGATATTGATGCCGATGTGGAAGGGTTGGTCGAAGTCTGCAGAGAGCGGGCCGAGCAGGGCGGCAGTCTGTTGCATCAGCGAACGGGTCATGGGCACGATCAGCCCCGAATGTTCAGCGAACGGGATGAACAGGTCCGGGCGCACCAGGCCTTCCTTGGGGTGTTTCCAGCGCATCAGCACTTCGGTGCCGGACCATTTCCTGCTGTCACCATGCACCACCGGCTGAAAGTAAGGGATGAACTCGCCGGCCTCCAGGGCGCGGAGCATTTCATGACTGGGCGAGGTGGCACGTCGTTGCAGGACGTGAGCGATCGCGCCCGATATCACCCCGAAAAAGATCAGCAGGCTGAACAAGGGTGGGTATTCGGCGGCCATGTAGCGCCACGTTTGCCCTTGCGCGAACCCTGCGCTGACACTGAAGGCGTAACGTGAAGACACCAACGTACTTTGCGCTATCGGCAGCGGCGGCAGGGCGCCCTGATGCACTTTGCCATCGGCCGACAGCCAGTTGTCGCCGACCAGCAGCACCAACTGCGTCTGCCGGCCGATCAGGCGCAGGATGTTGCTCAAGTGATAGCCATCGAGCGTAGTCAGCGCGCCGCCGCGACCTTCGCTGAGGCGATACACCAGCAGCGCGGTGTCGGGCGTGACGGGGTTGCCATTCATCAACCACAGTTTGCCTTGCGCATAGTCGCCCGGGTTGACGGCTTCCTTGAATTCACCGAACAGCGAGCTGCAATAGAGGTTGTTGTCCCACACCAGATTGGTCGAACGCACGAAAGGCCGGCGGGTTACCTGCTCACGTAAAGCCAGTTTTACGCTTTCGCAGGGCTGGCCAGCCAGGGGCAATAATTCGCTGGCGGCCTGGGCGGTGTTGTCGAGCATCAGCTCGAATTGGCGCAACGCCTCATCGGCGGTATTTTGCGTGCTCTGCTGCAAGGCCCGTTCGGCTTGCATATACAGAATCCCGCCGCCCAGCAGGACGGGCAATACACCGCAGAGCAGGGTCATCAAAATGCGTACGCTACGTTTGCGGCGGGGTCTGACGGTCAAGGGCATAGGCGCATCCTGTTGCGATGAGGTGGAACGCTCGAATGCAGGCCTGGCAACGGCGCACCGGTGAGGAACAGCGGAGTCAGAAGGCATGATAGATGGCCGCTGGCGCTTGTGCCGCTCACGGCTGATTGATCTGCTTGGCGAGTTCGATAAATGCCCGCGTGGCGGGCGAAGCCTGACGCTGATCGAGAACAGCGAGGCCGATCAGACGTTGCACCGCCGGCAACAGCGGCTTCTTCACGTAACACGGCGCTGGATCGTCTGGCAATGAGCCTTCGGCGACGACCGTGACTGCATCGCCCCGGCTGACAACGTCAAGTGTGCTGAGCAATTGCGAGCAGCGGTAGCGAATGTTCGGTTGCAGGCGCGCGGCAGTGAACAGGCGTGAAACCAGTTCCGCTGAACCGGCCTCGGTCAGCACAAACGGGTCGGCACACAAATCCTGAAGGCTCAGCGCCGCGCTGGCGGCCAGTGGATGACCGAGCGGGAGCAGGGCAACCATCTGGTCTTCGACCAGCGCGAAAGTGTCGAAGCGTTCCTCGGGCAACACCACGAAACCGACGTCGATTCGCCGCTCTTCCAGCCACTGCAGCACCTGCCGGTCCGGCCCCTCATCGATGTGCACTTCTATGCCGGGATGGACTTGGCGATAGCGCTGCAGAATTCTCGGCAGCAACTTGATCGACGCCGTCGGGCCAAACGAGCCAATGCGCAGCGTACCGCTTTTCATGCCCCGGGCATCGGCCGCCTCCTGGCGCAGAGTGTTGGCCAGACCGAGCATGGCGCGTGCGCGCTGGAGCACCTGCTCGCCGATATCGGTGAGCTCCACCTGCGACGAGTGACGGCGCAACAACTCAACGCCCAACTCCTGCTCCAGGGATTTCATGGCGTGGGATACCGCTGACTGCGAGATCCCCAGACGGTGGGCAGCGAGGGTGAAGCCGCGCAGTTCGGCGACCAGTGAGAAGATCTCCAGTTGCGTGAGGGTCATGAGTGTTTGCTCATTTTACGATGACAAGGAATGAAGTGAATGATACGCCATCCTTTGGCTTCTCTGGTTTGGAGCGTTATGCGCAACGTGGAGCAAACTCGCAGTAACGTTTCTGACCGGTCGGTTTATCTGACGCTGGCAGCCGTGACCATGATGTGGGGCGGGACCTTTGTCGCCGGGCGTTTTCTGGCGGGCAGCCTCAGCCCGCTGTTCGCCGCCAGCCTGCGCTTCCTGCTCGCCAGCGTGGCGTTGCTCGGGTTTGTATGGGTTGCGCGCATCCCGCTGGCACGACCGACGCCTCGGCAATGGCTGCAATTGACGCTGTTGGGGTTCTTCGGGATCTTTTTCTACAACTTGTGTTTCTTTTATGGCCTGCAGTACATCAATGCCTCGCGCGCTTCGTTGATCGTCGCGTTGAATCCGGCCGTGATCGGCCTGGCTTCCTGGCTGTTGTTCAAGGAGCGCCTGGGCCGGGTGAAAGTCGCCGGCATCGCCCTGTGCATTGGCGGCGCGAGTCTGGTGATCGTCAGTCGCAACCCGCAATTGCTCGCCGTGACACCGAATGCCTGGATCGGCGATTTGTTGATTCTCGGTTGCGTAGCGGGCTGGGGCATTTATTCGCTGTGTTCCCGCGAGTTGAATCAGGCACTCGGCCCGCTGCAGACAGTGACATTTTCGGTATTGATCGGCTGCGTGATGCTGTTGGTGCTGGCAACACTGCGTGGCGAGATGAACGCGGCAGCCTTGTTCAACCTCGACACGCCACAATGGCTGAGCCTGATTTACCTCGGCGTGTTCGGCTCGGCATTGGCTTATATCGGCTACTACGACGGCATCCGCAAAATCGGCGCGACCCGATCCGGCGTGTTCATAGCCCTCAATCCACTGACCGCAGTGCTGCTCGGCGCGCTGTTGCTTGGCGAACGACTCACCTTGACTCTGTGCCTTGGCGGCGCGCTGGTGCTGGCGGGAATTTACCTGTGCAACAAACCCCTTGCACCGATGCGAAAAAGGCGGATTTTATAGAGAGGGCAGACAACCCTATTTACGCTGTGTAGAATCCGGTTACGCATACAATAATAAACGTCTTCTGGCAGCAGAAGCCTCGCCCGCAAGAGCCTTGGGTCGACAATGAAGATATTCGGGTTTCAACTGATCTATGGTGACTTCCTCGCCCGCAGTGTGCGAGGCATCTCCTGCGCACCACCCGCCGGTCTCAGCATTACTGACAACTAACTCTGGTTAATTGATAAGAATGATGAGGCGTCACCATGGCAGATTTATACGAAAACCCAATGGGCCTGATGGGCTTTGAGTTCATCGAGTTCGCATCGCCGACTCCTGGCACCCTGGAGCCGATCTTCGAGATCATGGGCTTCACCAAAGTCGCGACCCACCGTTCCAAGAACGTGCACCTGTATCGTCAGGGCGCGATCAACCTGATCCTCAACAATGAACCGCACAGCGTAGCGTCGTACTTCGCGGCCGAGCATGGGCCGTCGGTCTGCGGCATGGCGTTCCGGGTCAAGGACTCGCAGAAAGCCTACAACCGCGCCCTGGAATTGGGTGCTCAGCCGATTCATATCGAAACCGGGCCGATGGAGCTTAACTTGCCGGCGATCAAAGGCATTGGCGGCGCGCCGCTGTACCTGATCGACCGTTTCGGCGAAGGCAGCTCGATCTATGACATCGATTTCGTGTTCATCGAAGGCGTTGATCGCAACCCGGTCGGTGCCGGCCTGAAGATCATCGATCACCTGACCCACAACGTGTACCGCGGCCGCATGGCCTACTGGGCCAACTTCTACGAGAAGCTGTTCAACTTCCGCGAGATCCGCTACTTCGACATCAAGGGCGAATACACCGGCCTGACCTCGAAAGCGATGACCGCACCGGACGGCATGATCCGCATCCCGCTGAACGAAGAGTCGTCCAAGGGCGCCGGGCAGATCGAAGAGTTCCTGATGCAGTTCAACGGCGAGGGCATCCAGCACGTGGCGTTCCTCACCGATGACCTGGTCAAGACCTGGGATCAATTGAAAAAGATCGGCATGCGCTTCATGACCGCGCCGCCGGACACCTACTACGAAATGCTCGAAGGCCGTCTGCCGAACCACGGCGAGCCGGTGGATCAACTGCAATCGCGTGGCATCCTGCTCGACGGCTCGTCGAACCCGGACGACAAGCGTCTGCTGCTGCAGATCTTCTCGGAAACCCTGATGGGGCCGGTGTTCTTCGAATTCATCCAGCGCAAGGGCGACGATGGTTTTGGCGAGGGCAACTTCAAGGCGCTGTTCGAATCGATCGAGCGTGACCAGGTGCGCCGTGGTGTGCTCGCGACCGAGTAAGCCGCCACTAGAATGAAAAAATCCCGGCTTGCAGTAATGTAGAGCCGGGATTTTTTTGCGTCAGCAAAACTGTGGGAGCGGGCTTGCTCGCGAATTCGGTCTTTCATTCAACGTCTTTGTCGACTGACCTGACGCTTTCGCGGGCAAGCCCGCTTCCACAGTTGTTTTGGGTTGCTTTTAAGAGCGGCGCTGCCGCATCAAGTGCTTGAAGCCTTCGAAGACCAGCACCACCACCGCCAGCCAGATCGGGATGTAAGTCAGCCATTCACCGGCCTTGATACTTTCACCGAGCAACAGCGCGACACCGAGCAGCAATACCGGCTCGACATAGCTGAGCAGACCAAACAGGCTGAACGGCAACAAGCGGCTGGCAATGATGTACACCACCAGCGCCGAGGCACTGATCAGGCCGAGCAGCGGAATCAGCCACAACAGGCCTGGGTATTGATCGAACACGGCAAAGCCTTGCTCGCCACCGCGTACAAACCAGTACGCCACCGGCAGCATCAGCGTCATGTCGACCCACAGACCGCCGAGGTTGTCGGTCTTCAAGCGTTTGCGCAGCACGAAGTACAGCGGGTAACCGACCACAACCACCAGGGTCGCCCAGGAAAAACCGCCGACCCGATACAGCTCGTTTGCCACGCCGAGAACGGCAAAGAACACCGCGATTTTCTGCAGGTACGACAGGCTGTCGCCGTAGACGATGCGCCCGGTCAGCACCATCGCCAGCGGCAGCAGGAAATAGCCCAGCGACACGTCAAGGCTATAACCGTTGAGCGGCGCCCACATGAACAGCCACAACTGCACGCCGAGCAACGCTGCCGAAACGCTCAGGCCGCCTATCAGCTTCGGAGAGCCGGCCACGCGCCGCAGCAACTCCAGCACTCGCCGCCATTCACCGGAAACCAGCATGAACACGGTCATGCACGGCACGGTCAGCAGCATCCGCCAGCCAAAGATTTCCACGCCGCTCAACGGGGTGAGCAGCGAGGTGTAGTAATACATGACGGCAAACAGCACCGAAGCTGATACCGATAGAGCGATACCTTTAGACAAACTGTCCTCGCGGGTGGGTGATCAAACAGGGCGCGCAGGATACGTGGTTTTTGTGCTGAATATTGGCCGAGTGCTCAATATTTCCCACATTCTGAAGATAAGCACAAAACCTGTGGGAGCGAGCCTGCTCGCGAAAGCGGTGTGCCAGACAACGCAGATGTTGAATGTGCCGGCCTCTTCGCGAGCAGGCTCGCTCCCACAATGGATTTGTGTTGCCCTCGTAATCTGCTGACGCCGCTGATGCCCGGCTTGTGAGGCTTTCAGGCCTGACGCGGTTTACGGCCCGACACAAAATGGCTCACATCATTGAACCCCGGTGTCGACGCGTGCCCCGGGGTCACCAGCGAGTCGATAAACGCTTCATCTTCCGCCGTGATCTGCACCGCCTGCGCCTTGGTGTAAGCGTCCCACTGCTGCTCGGTGCGCGGCCCGACGATCGCCGAAGTCACCGCACTGTTGTTCAGCACCCAGGCAATCGCGAATTCGACCATGCCCACGCCACGGCCTTGGGTGTAGTGCTGGATCTGCTGAGCAATGCGCAGCGATTCAACCCGCCATTCGGTTTCCAGAATGCGTTTGTCCTGACGCCCGGCGCGGCTGTTGGCATCCGGAGTGACATCGGGTGCATATTTGCCGCTGAGCACGCCGCGGGCCAGCGGGCTGTAAGGCACCACGCCGAGGCCATAGGTCTGCGCGGCGGTGATCTGTTCGGTCTCGGCCTGGCGGTTGACGATGTTGTACAGCGGCTGGCTGATCACCGGGCGGTCGATCCCGAGCTTGTCAGCGATGCGAATCACCTCGGCGATGCGCCAGCCGCGATAGTTCGACAGGCCCCAGTAACGAATCTTGCCCTGGCGAATCAGATCACCAATCGCCGACACGCTGATTTCCAGCGGCGTGTTGTGGTCTTCGCGGTGCAGGTAATAGATGTCGAGGTAGTCGGTACCCAGGCGCGTGAGGCTGGCTTCCAGACCGTTGAAGATGTGTTTGCGGCTCAAGCCGCTGCGGTTCGGCAGGCCATCCACCGGGCCGAAACCGACCTTGGTTGCCAACACCCATTCGTGACGATGGCGGGCAATCGCTTCGCCGACGATTTCTTCCGAGCGGCCGTTGGTGTAGACGTCGGCGGTGTCGATGAAATTGATGCCCTGATCCCAGGCCTTGTCGATAATGCGCAGTGAGTCTTCAGCGCTGGTCTGCTCGCCAAACATCATCGTGCCGAGGGTGAGGGTGGACACCTGCAACCCCGAGTGCCCCAGTGTGCGATAGCTCATGGCGAAATCCTTTTATCGGTGGGAAAGCTTCCATCAAATACCAGAAGCGCCCGACGGGGCAAAGTGAATTATCGGCTCAGTGCCGCGCAACGCGTTTGCAAAAACGCCTGCAGCACCCGAACGCGCTCGGACACTTGCACCCGATGCGGGCAGAGCAGATTGAACGGCACGCTCTCGCCATGCCAGTCATCGAACAGCGTCAGCAGGCGTCCACTGCGCACGTCCTCGGCGATGTCCAGCCACGCCTTGTAGGCAATGCCATGCCCGGCCAGCGCCCAGCGCCGCGCGACTTCGCCGTCATCGCTGAGATAGTCACCGTGGACTTCAACTTCCAGCGTTTCGTCCTCGCGACTGAAGCGCCAGGTGTTGTAAGGCCGGCCGTTGCGCCAATAGAGCAGGGCGCTGTGCTCGCTCAGTTCGCCGGGATGTTGCGGGGTACCATGGCGAGCCAGATAGTCCGGGCTGGCGCAGGCTACCCGTCGATGCGCCGGCAGAATCGGCAGCGCCACCAGCGTCGAGTCGCTGGGCACGCCGAAGCGCAGCGCGACATCCACCGTTTCGCGAAACAGATCGGCGTGCCGATCGTTGAGCAGCAGTTGCAATTGAATATTCGGGTGTTCGCGTTTGAAATCATCCAGCCATGCCAATAATACGTTGCGCCCGAAATCCGACGGCGCCGCCAGTTGCAGCACCCCGCTGAGGCCTTCGCCGTGTTGCTTGAGCGCTTGTTCGCCTTCGGCCAGGGCAGACAAGGCAATGCGTACGCTGTCGAGATAGCGCCGACCTTCTTCGGTCAGGCGCATGCTGCGGGTGGAGCGCGCGAGCAGGCGGATGCCTAGGCGGGTTTCCAGGCGCTTCAACGCAATGCTGGCGGCGGCCGGCGTCAGTTCCAGGGCGCGGGCGGCGGCGGAGATGCTGCCGGAGTCGGCCACGCGGACGAAGATCTCCAGATCGAGAATCGAGCTCATTGGTAAAAATCCTTTAAATATTCGCGCGTTTTTGCGGGATTTTTCCGTGATTGGCAAGTTGCGGCGTTGCAATCAGTAAAGAAAAAAGATCGCAGCCTGCGGCAGCTCCTACACGGAAATACGTGTTTCCCTGTAGGAGCTGCCGCAGGCTGCGATCTTTTGATCTGCAAGCGTAATTACGCGCGCAGCGTCCGCGTCATGCGCAATGCCAGCAAACTCCCGCCAACAATCACACCCGCCAGCAGATACAACGCCGCATCGGTCGACCCGGTGCTGTCCTTGACCCAACCCACCAGGTACGGGCTGAGGAAACCGGCCATCTGCCCCATTGAGTTGATCAACGCCAGGCCACCGGCCGCCGCGCCCGCGCTCAACAGCGCGGTCGGCACTGGCCAGAACATCGGCAGACCGGTCAGCGCGCCCATGGTTGCAAGGGTCAGGCCGAGGATCGCGATGGCCGGGTTGGCGGCGAAGTTCACCGCGATCAGCAGACCGAGGGCGCCCATCAGCATGGGCACCACCAAGTGCCAGCGACGTTCTTTACGCAAGTCCGCCGAACGCCCGACCAGCAGCATGAACACCGCCGCCAGCAGATACGGAATCGCGCTCAACCAGCCGATCACCAGGTTGTCGCTGAAACCGAGGTTCTTGATGATCGACGGCAGCCAGAAGTTGATCGCGTAAACGCCGCTCTGGATGCAGAAGTAGATCAGGCCAAACGCCCAGATAGCCGGGTTCTTGAATACCGCGAGCAACGAGTCGGAGGTGGTTTTCGGTTTGTTCGCCAGGTCTTCGGCCTGATCGGCTTCAAGCACCGCGCGCTCGTGCGGGCTCAGCCACTTGGCGTTGGCAAAGCTGTCACTCAGCAGGAAATAGGCGAGGGCGCCGAGGATCACCGTCGGAATGCCTTGCAGCAGGAACATCCACTGCCAGCCCGCCAGTCCACCTTGGCCGGCGGCGAAGTGATTGAGGATCCAACCGGAAAACGGGCTGCCGAGCAGGCCCGAGACCGGGATCGCCGACATGAACAGCGCCATGATCCGCCCACGGCGAAACGTCGGGAACCACTGCGAGAGATACAGCACCACACCGGGGAAGAACCCGGCTTCGGCCGCACCGGTGAACAGGCGCAGGGTGTAGAACTGGGTCGGAGTGGTGACGAACAGCAGGCAGGTCGACAGCGTGCCCCAAGTGATCATCATCAGCGCGATCCAGCGCCGTGGACCGAACTTGGTCAGCGCGAGGTTGCTCGGTACGCCGCACAGCACGTAGCCGATGAAGAAGATCCCGGCGCCGAGGCCGTACACGGTTTCGCTGAATTTCAACGCGTCGAGCATCTGCAGTTTGGCAAAGCCGACGTTGACCCGGTCGAGGTAGTTGAACAGGTAGCAGATGAAAATGAAGGGAATCAAACGCAGGGTGATGCGTTTGTAGACGGCGTTTTTACCGTCATCAATGGTCTGGGTAGCTGCGGCGCTCTGCGACATAGCGGCTCTCTCTTTATTATGATTTTTTGCGATGCACAGGTTAACGTTGATCGCCCTGAGAGTCTCGGCCACCTGTGGCCGGATTGTCTTTGTGCCTGAGCACAGGGTTTGCCGCCAGACCCTGTGCGGGTGAACAACCGTCCGCCGCCGTTGCTTAAGGATTTTGCCGATCATGTTCGAACTCGATCACGACCTCGCTCAGGATATCGTCGACCGGGCCATGGCCATTTTGCCCTATAACGTCAACGTCATGGACAGCCAAGGCCTGATCCTCGGCAGTGGCGAACCGGAGCGCATCAACACCCGTCACGAAGGCGCGCAACTGGTGCTGGCCAACGGCCGCGTGGTGGAAATCGATGCGCAAACTGCGGTGCATCTCAAAGGCGTGCAGCCGGGGATCAACCTGCCGCTGATGCTTGATCAACGCCTGATCGGCGTGCTCGGCATTACCGGCGAGCCGGAGCAACTGCGCACCTACGCCGAACTGGTGCGCATGACTGCCGAAATGCTCGTTGGTCAGCGCAATCAGCAGGCCGAGCAGCAATGGCGGCGCCAGCGTTGCGATGACCTGCTGGCGTTGCTGCTGAGCGACGCCGGCGACTCGCCGCGGCTGGTCGATGAGGCGCAGCAACTGGGGCTCAAGCCGCAGTTGACCCGGGTGCCGTACCTGTTCGAGCTGGGCCTGGAACAAGGGCCGGGACAAACCGTCGAGGCGCTGAGTGCGTGGCTGACCTCGCGCTACCCGGACAGCTGGTGCGTGAGTTCGGCCAAGTCATCGCTGCTGTGGTGCCGGCCCGCCAGTCAGACGGTTGAGCATGATCGTTTGCTGGAAAAGCTCGATGGCCTGGGCTGGAACATTCTGCGCATCGCCGTCGGCGGGCAAGCGGATGGGCTGGCCGGTTTGCGCCGCTGTTATCGACGGGTCGGTGATCTGCTGGCGTATGGGCGGGAGGTACTGCCGCAGTCGCGACTGCTGACGCTCAATCGCTATCGTTTGCCGGTGATGCTCTGGCGCCATCGCAACGACGACGCGCTGGATGAACTGCTCAAACCGTTGCGCAAAGTGATTGCCAAGGACGGTAACGGCCAGTTGCTCGCGACTCTGCGCAGTTGGTGCGAACACGACGGCCAGAGTCAGGCCTGTGCCGATGCGCTGGGCATTCACCGCAACAGCTTGCGTTACCGGATGGAGCGGATTGCCGAGATCAGCGGAGTTGATCCGTTGCGGCTGGACGGGATGTTGGCCTTGTACCTTGGGGTGCAATTACTGCCGCAGACTGATCCGGCGGTATGAGTTGTTCTTAAGGCCGCCATCGCTGGCAAGCCAGCTCCCACAGGTTTACAAGGTGATTACAAGTTATGTAGCCACTGAAGATCCCTGTGGGAGCTGGCTTGCCAGCGATGAGGCCAGAGCATTCGGCATCAAGTCCAAGGCTTTTGTAGAAATGAACAATAAACGCCAACCGCCCTTGTGCAGCGGACAGGCGTCAATGCGCATGCCGACTGGCAGCATGAGGAGCATTGGAACTGGAGAATTCGCATGAAGATCGTCATCGCCCCCGATTCGTTCAAGGACAGCCTGAGTGCCCAAGGCGTTGCCGAGGCCATTGCGCTGGGGCTGGCGCAAGTCTGGCCACACGCCACGCTGGTCAAATGTCCGATGGCCGACGGCGGCGAGGGCACGGTGGAATCGATTCTTGCTGCCTGCGAAGGCGAACTGCGCCGGACTCGGGTGCGCGGGCCGCTGGGCACTCCGGTCGATGCGGCGTGGGGCTGGCTGCCGTACAACCACACCGCGATCATTGAAATGGCCGAGGCCAGTGGTTTGCAGTTGGTGCCTACGGGGCAGCGCGATGCCTGTATCACCAGCACCTTCGGCACCGGTGAACTGATTCGCGCCGCGCTGGATGCCGGCGCGCAACGGGTGATTCTGGCCATTGGCGGCAGCGCCACCAACGATGGCGGCGCTGGCGCGATGCAGGCGCTCGGGGTGACATTGCTCGATGCTCAGGGGCAGGCTCTGGTGCCGGGCGGCCTGGCCTTGGCGCAACTGGCGCGGCTGGACTTGAGCGAGCTTGATCCGCGTCTGGCCCACGTGCGCTTCGATATCGCCGCCGACGTCAACAATCCACTGTGCGGGCCGCACGGTGCCTCGGCGATTTTCGGCCCGCAAAAGGGCGCGTCACCGGTACAGGTGCAACAACTGGATCAGGCCCTCGGTCACTTCGCCGACTTCTGCGCGCAAGCGTTGGGCAAAGACGTCCGCGATGAGCCGGGCAGCGGCGCGGCCGGCGGGCTGGGCTTTGCGGCGAAAGCGTTTCTCGGTGCGCAATTTCAAGCAGGCGTGGAAGTGGTGGCCGAATTGGTGGGCCTTGCGGAAGCGGTCAACGGCGCCGATCTGGTGATCACCGGAGAAGGGCGGTTCGACGCGCAAACCCTGCGCGGCAAAACGCCGTTTGGTGTGGCGCGGATCGCCAAAAAACACGATGTCCCGGTCATTGTCATCGCCGGCACGCTCGGCGAGGGTTATCAGGAGCTCTACGAACACGGCATCGACGCCGCATTCGCAGTCACCAGCGGCCCGATGACCCTGGAGCAGGCCTGCGCCGAAGCCCCACGCTTGTTGCGTGAACGCGCGACTGACATTGCCCGCGTCTGGCGGATGGCCAAAGTCAATAACTGACTGCGTGAAGATGTTGTGGCGAGGGGATTCATCCCCGATGGGCTGCGAAGCAGCCTCCTGCGTTTTTCGCTAAAAACGAGTTTTGAGATTTTGCGACTGCTGCGCAGCCGATCGGGGATGAATCCCCTCGCCACAGAGGGTTGGTGTCAGGGTGTTTCAGTTGTGAAACACCTTGAAAAATATTTTCGCTTTACACGAAATCTTCCTAAAGCGCCGCCGATACAGAGGTCAGGCGCACACAGATTCCCTCGAACAGTGCCGCCGGACTGACCCCGCTCAAGGGCCAGTGATGACGGCAAGGACGCTCGCAGTTACCTCTATCCGAGAGTCCAACCATGTCCTTGCGTAACCTGAATATCGCGCCTCGTGCTTTCCTCGGTTTTGCCTTTATCGCCTTGTTGGTGATTGTCCTTGGTGTGTTCGCCGTCAACCGCATGTCGACCATCCGCCAGGCCTCCATCGACATGGAGACCAATCAACTGCCCAGCGTCACGTACCTTGGCGTGGTAACGGAAAACGTTCTGCGCCTGCGGATTCTGTCGTTCCGGATTCTGGTCAACCGCGACCCGGCAGGCCTGCAAGAAGCGCAAACCCGTATCGGCGTGCTGGTGGACAAGGTGCGCAGTGCTCAGGCCAGTTATGCCGCGTTGCCGGCAGAGAGCGAAGAGCGAGCGTTGTACCAGACGTTCGCGACCACACTCGATAACTACCTGCAAGCGCAAAACCAGATGATGGAGCTGTCGCGTCAGGACAAGGTCGACGAAATGCGCACCCTGATCAACACGCGGATCAAGGACGGCACTGACCAGATGGGCGAACAGCTCAACAAGCTGATTGCAATCAACGCTGCAGGCGCGAAAGTCGCCTCCACGCAGGCCGGTGAGCACTACGACAGCGCCATTACCGGTATCGTCATTGTGGCTGTTGTCGCGGCGCTTGCCACTGTCCTGCTGGCCCTGCTGCTGACCCGCAGCATCGTCACCCCGCTGAACCGTGCCGTGCAGGCGGCGCAAACCATCGCTGGCGGCAACCTGACCCAGTCGATTGAAGTGGATGGCAAAGACGAAGCCACACAATTGCTGCAAGCCTTGTCGACGATGCAGACCAATCTGCGCAAAACCATCGAACAGATTGCCGGCTCCGCCACTCAATTGGGCGCTGCAGCCGAAGAACTCAGCGCGGTCACCGAAGAAGCCTCTCGTGGCCTGCAACAGCAGAATAACGAAATCGAACAGGCCGCCACCGCCGTCAACGAAATGACCGCCGCGGTGGAAGAAGTGGCACGCAACGCGGTGTCGACCTCCGAAGCCTCGAACCAGTCGACCCAGGCCGCCCGCGAAGGGCGCGATCAAGTGGTGAAAACCGTCGACGCGATCCAGACCATGACCCATGACGTGCAGAGCACTGCACAAATGATCGAAGGCCTCGCCGCGCAGGGGCGTGACATCGGCAAGGTGCTGGACGTGATCCGCGCCATCGCCGAACAGACCAACCTGCTGGCCCTCAATGCGGCGATCGAAGCGGCGCGTGCCGGTGAGGCCGGACGTGGTTTTGCGGTGGTGGCGGACGAAGTGCGCGCCTTGGCCCATCGCACCGCGCAGTCGACTCAGGAAATCGAAAAAATGGTCGCCGGTATTCAGAACGGCACCGGTGAAGCCTTGTCGTCGATGCAGCAAAGCAACCAGCGCACCCAGACCACGTTGGAAATGGCTCGTGCCGCTGGCGTGGCACTGGAGCAGATTACCCAGTCGATCCATCAGATCAACGAGCGCAACCTGGTGATCGCCAGCGCTTCGGAAGAGCAGGCGCAGGTCTCGCGTGAGGTCGACCGCAACCTCGTCAACATCCGTGACCTGGCCACGCAATCGGCTGCCGGGGCCAACCAGACCAGCGCCGCGACCCATGAACTGTCGCGTCTGGCGGTGGATTTGAACGCGATGGTGGCGCGGTTTGTGATTTGACCTAGGGTGAAGGCTGGAGACCGCGCCATCAGGAGACGTACATGCGCTATTCAGCCTTGACCCAACGCATCGCCGGGGAGGGGGCAGCGGCCTGGCAGATTCATGACCGCGCGCTGGCGTTGCGCGCCGAGGGAGTCGACATTCTGCTGCTGAGCGTGGGTGATCCGGATTTCGACACGCCGCTGCCGATCATTCACGGCGCCATCGACAGCCTGCTGGCTGGCGATACGCATTATTCCGAAGTGCGTGGCCGACTGGCGCTGCGCAAGCTGATCGCCGCTCGCCACCAGCGGCGCAGCGGTCAAGTGGTGGATGCCGAGCACGTGATCGTGCTGCCCGGCGCGCAATGCGCGGTGTATTCGGTCGCTCAATGCCTGCTGGATCCGGGTGACGAGGTGATCGTCGCCGAGCCAATGTACGTGACCTACGAGGGGGTGTTCGGCGCGTGCGGCGCGACGGTGGTGCCGGTACCGGTACGACCGGAAAACGGCTTTCGCGTTGACCCCGCCGATGTCGCCGCGCGGATCACGCCGAAGACCCGCGCGATGTTGCTCAACAGTCCCAATAATCCTTCCGGCGCGAGCCTTTCCCTGCTGATCTGGCAAGCGCTGGCGGCGCTGTGCGTGCGTCACGATTTGTGGCTGATCAGCGACGAGGTCTACAGCGATCTGCTTTACGAGGGCGAGCACATCAGCCCGGCGAGTCTGCCGGGCATGGCCGAACGCACGACGACCATCAACAGTCTGTCGAAGTCCCACGCCATGACCGGTTGGCGCATCGGCTGGTCGATCGGGCCGAAAGCGCTGGCGGAGCATCTGGTGAACCTGTCGTTGAGCATGCTGTTCGGTCTGCCGGATTTTGTGCAGAAAGCAGCAGAGGTCGCGTTGGCAAGAGATCTGCCGGAGGTGACGCAGATGCGCGAGGAATATCGGTTGCGTCGCGATCTGGTGTGCGAACGCTTGCGCGGTTGCCCGGGGCTGCAGCCGATTCGCCCGGATGGCGGGATGTTCGTGATGGTCGATGTGCGCCAGACCGGGTTTGGTGCGCAGGCATTTGCCGAGCGGCTGCTGGAAGGTTACGGGGTGTCGGTGCTGGCCGGTGAAGCGTTCGGGCCGAGTGCGGCGGGGCATATTCGCATCGGGCTGGTGCTGGACCGGGTGAAGCTGGCGGATGCCTGTGCACGGATTGCGTTGTGTGCGGTGCAGTTGTTGCAGGCGCGCAGTGCCTGATGGTTTGTGTTGTCGAGGCTGGCCCCTTCGCGAGCAAGCTCGCTCCCACAGTGGGTGGAGGGGGGCACAAAGTTTTATGTGCAACCTGAACCCTGTGGGAGCGAGCCTGCTCGCGAAGACGGACTCTCAGTCGGCGATTTTTCAGCCCTGCCAAGCCGCTGGATTCACCAGATTAGCCGGCTTCTCCCCAGCCAAAGCCACCAGCAGGTTGTCCACCGCACACCGCGCCATCGCCTCCCGCGTCTCATGTGTCGCCGAGCCCATGTGCGGCGTTGCCACCACATTATTCAGCTGCAATAACGATGAGTCGTGATTCAGCGGTTCACGCTCGAACACATCCAGCCCCGCCGCGCGAATCCGTTGATGGCGCAGCGCGTCGATCAGTGCCGCTTCATCGACCACTTTGCCGCGAGAGATATTGATGAAGATGCTCTCGGGGCGTATCAACGCAAATTGCTCGGTGCCGATCAAACCTTCGGTCTGCGCGGTCAGCGGCAGGGTCAGGCAGATGAAATCCGCCTCTTGCAGCAGCGCCTCAAGGCTGCGGTACTGCGCGTCAAAACGTGCCTCGACTGCCGGTTTGCGCGACTGGCTGTGATAAAGCACCGGCATGCCAAAACCGAAATGCCCGCGTTGCGCCAGCGCCTCGCCAATGCGACCCATGCCGATGATGCCCAGGGTCTTGCCATGCACATCGGTGCCGAAATGCGCCGGGCCGATGTTGCGGTGCCACTGGCCGCTGCGCACCATGTTCGCCAGTTCCACCACGCGCCGGGCCGTGGCGAGGATCAGCGCGAAGCCAGTGTCAGCGGTGGTTTCGGTGAGCACGTCAGGAGTGTTGCTGAGGAGGATCTTGCGTCGGCTCAGGTAGTCGATGTCGTAGTTGTCGACGCCCACCGAAACGCTGGCAATCGCCTGCAGTTGCGGCGCCAGATCGAGCAGCGCGGCGTCAAGTTTCAAGCTGGCACCGAGCAAACCGTGGGCGCTCGGCAAGGCGTCGCGCAGCTTCATCAGGCCGTCGGCGTCGAGGGTTTCGATCAGCGTCACGTCACAGTGTTGCTGCAGGCGCGTCATCAGCGCCGGCGACAGTTTTTTGTACAGCACGACTTGCTTTTTCATGGGCAAAAATCTCTTCAGGAATGCACCGGCACGGGACGCGTGGCAACGGCTTTGGCCACGACACGATCACTGGCGCCGGGCTTGAGAAAAATCGTCAGCACCACCGACAGCAGCAACGCGCCGCTCATCAGCAGGTACGAAGCGCCGGGCGAGCCGGTGGAGCTGTTCAGATAACCGACCAGGTACGAGCCGCCGAACGAACCGAGCGCGCCCATGCTGTTGATCAGCGCCATGGCACCGCCGGCAACATTGGCCGGAAGGATCTCCGGAACGATGGCGAAGAACGGCCCGTACGGCGCGTACATGCAGGCGCCGGCGATCACCAGCAGCGTGTAGGACCACCAGAAATGTTCCGCGCCCAAGGCGTAGGAGCCGTAGAACGCGATGGAGGCGATCAGCAGCGGCGGCCAGACGAAGCGTTTGCGCTTCTGCAGTTTGTCCGAGCCCCACGACACCGCGAGCATGCCGATCACCGCCGCCAGATACGGCAACGCCGACAGCCAGCCGGCTTCGATCATGTCCATTTGCGCGCCGGCCTT
Source organism: Pseudomonas sp. Y5-11 (assembly GCF_022368695.1). Lineage (NCBI taxonomy): Bacteria > Pseudomonadati > Pseudomonadota > Gammaproteobacteria > Pseudomonadales > Pseudomonadaceae > Pseudomonas > Pseudomonas sp. Y5-11. The sequence goes on along the minus strand of NZ_CP058974.1, from coordinate 4,096,856 downwards.
GAGGATCGACGGCAGCCACAGCACGAAGCCGTAGACGCCGATGCTCCAGCAAAAAAACTGCAGCGCCAGAATGATCACCTTCGGCGAACGGAAGGCTTCGGCGTAGTTCTTCACCGCTTTGATCCCGACCTGTTCGGCGGCGAGAGCGCTTTCCAGATCGTGCTTTTCCTGATCGCTCAGCCACTTGGCCTGAGCCGGACGATCATCGGCCAGTTTCCACCAGATAAACGCCCAGAGCACCGCCGGCAAGCCTTCGATGATGAACATCCAGCGCCAGCTGAAGTGCTGCACCAGATAGCCCGAGACCACCGACATCCACAGCATCGTGACCGGGTTGCCGAGGATCAGAAAAGTGTTGGCCCGCGAGCGCTCGGCGCGGGTGAACCAGTGGCACAGGTAGACCAGCATCGCCGGCATCACCGCGGCTTCGACCACGCCGAGCATGAAGCGGATGACGATCAGCCAATAGGCATTGGAGACCACGCCGGTCAGCGTGGCGAGCCCGCCCCAGAAGATCAGGCTGAAGAAAATCAGCTTTTTCACGCTGTGCTTTTGCGCGTAGATCGCCCCGGGCACCTGGAAGAAAAAGTAGCCGAGGAAGAACAGCGCCCCGAGCAATGAAGACAGACCCGGGGTGATCATCAGGTCCGCGGCCATGCCCGAGGCGGCGGCGAAGCCGTAGTTGGCGCGATCGAGATACGCCAGGCTGTAGGTGATGAACACGATCGGCATGATGTACCACCAGCGGCGGGCGGCGAGGGTTGCGGTTTTCATGGTGTTGCTCCTGAGCTTGTTGTTTTTGTCGCAGCAGGTTCAATTAATGGGTTGTCTGAGCGGGCCTCATCGCTGGCAAGCCAGCTCCCACAGGTATCTCGGGTAAGTCGACTATTGCATTCCCACCGCCGAACCCTGTGGGAGCTGGCTTGCCAGCGATGGCGGACTGGAATTCAGCGATGAGCTCGGACCGGGTCGGCAACCCCTCCATATCCCCGCGACTCTGCACCGCCCGACTGCCAATCCAGTTGGCGCGTTGCACCGCCTCGGCAAAACTCTGATGCTCCAGCAGGGCACTGATCATGCCGACGGCAAAGCCATCACCGGCACCCACCGTGTCGACTACGTTGGCCACCGGTACTCCGGCGACAAACCCCTGATCCAGTTGCGTGCGGTAATAGGCGCCCTGCGGGCCAAGCTTGATCGCCACGGCTTCAGCGCCGTGATCGAGATAGAACGCGGCAATGTCCGCCGGGTCTTCGAACCCGGTCAGCAAGCGACCTTCGCTCAAACCCGGCAGTACCCAGTGGGCGAGGGCGGCGAGGCGGTTGATTTCGCGGATCATCTCCCGTTCGCTGGCCCACAGGCTTGGGCGCAGGTTCGGGTCGAACGACACGCTGCGCCCGGCATGGCGCATGCGTGTCATCAGCTCGAACGACATTTCCCGAGCGCTGGCTGACAGTGCCGGTGGAATCCCGGTGGCGTGCAGGTGACGGGCGCTGAGCAAGGTATCGGTGATCGACTGGACGGACAGACGACTGGCCGCGGAGCCACGGCGGAAATACTCGACCTGTGGGTCGCTGCCATCGTCGTTACGGGATTTGAACTGGAAACCGGTCGGCTGCTGGTCATCGACCGCGACGTGACTGCAATCCAGACCTTCCTCGATCAAGGTCTGGACCACGAACCGGCCGAGGGAATCGGCGCCGACCCGGCTCAGCCACGCCACATTGAAACCCAGGCGCGACAAGCCGATCGCCACATTGCTGTCGGCGCCGGCAATGCGTTTGTGAAAATGCTCGACCGCCGCCAGATCACCGGTCTGCTCGGCGACCAGCATCGCCATGGTTTCACCGAACGACAGAATATCGATCTCAGACATGGGCAGGCTCCAGACGCGATTGACCAAGGCGGGCGAGGGCGGCGACGTGTTCGGTGGTCAGTGCCACCAGATCTTCGCCCTGCAACGGGTATTCGGCGGCGCGCATAACGCCTTGGGCCATGTGGCGCAGCAGTTGTTCCCACACATGCAGATCGCTGACGGCGGGCGGCACCGCCACCAGTTTGCCGTCGGCGCGCCGGGCCACAGCTTTGCAGTGCACGTAGCCGACGTGCCGTCCAAGCAGACGTGCGGCGTTAGCGGCGGACTGGTCCTGCCACTGCCAGTTGCCGATGTCGAAGGTCATCTTGATCGGCAAATCATGCTGCTCGACCGCCGCGAAAAAACGCTGGAACGGCTCGATGCGGCCGCCCTGCAAGGTCTGGTCGTTTTCCACGAGCAGTTGCACCGGGGTGTTGCCCAGCAGTTGCTGCAGCGCCTGCAGATCACAGTTGTCGGTGAAGTAGCCGAGCGAGACTTTCAGCCATTTCGAGCCAAACGCCCGGGCGTGTTGCAGGGCGTTGATCAGTTCGGGATTGGGCCGCGCCTGACCGGCGAGCCATAGTTCGGTCGGCGACGAATAGATGCTTTGCAGACCCTGCGCCTGGGTGGCGGCCTGCAGTTGTGCAGGCACTTCGCGGGTCAGCAACTCTTCGCGCCATTCGATGCGATTGGCACCGGCGGCGGCCAGCACGTCGATGAAGAAATCTTGCCCGCGTTGGCGCACAAGCTCGGCGCCGTAGCTGGACAGGCTGATGGAAACGGCGGGTTTATTCATTGTTATCTGCCTCTGAAACCGGTTTCATTTTTGTGCAAAAAAATATCAGGTGGTTCTGTGATGGCCTTTCGGGCCGCATCGCTGGCAAGCCAGCTCCCACAATGTTCCGGGGTATGGGATAGATTGCATTGACACCACAAAACCCTGTGGGAGCTGGCTTGCCAGCGAACGCGTCAGCTCAAACACCACCATTCCCTCGGGTAGACCCGCGCTCAACCAGCACCGGCGCAAAATCCAGCCTGCGGGTCACCTCAACATCCCCCCGCAAACGCTTGAGCAAACACTCAAACGCCCGCGCACCGATCTCGGCCGTCGGCTGGGCGAGGGCGGTAATTCCGCTGCCCACCAACGGGTACCAATCCAGATCATCCAGGGCAATCAACCCGAGATCTTCGAATAGCCGACACCCGATTTCGCGCAAGGCCAGCGTGCAGGCCAGCGCCGCCACGCCATTGGCGCAAAACAGTGCTTTGGGGCCGGTAGCCTTGGTGTTTAAAAATGTTTGTAGATCAGTGACGAGCGCGTCGCTGGTTTCCTGCACTGCCCCGGTCAGCCCGGAGCGCTGGGCAATCTGCGCCTGAAAACTGCTGACCCGCTCGATCCGCGAACTGGTGCCGTCATACGGTTCGGTCACCATCAGCACGTCGCGATAGCCACGATGTTGAAGATGCTCCAGCGCCATCTCGATAGCTTGTGGGTTGTTCAGCCCGACCATATCGCTGTCCAGGCCTTCCACTTTGCGGTCCACCAGTACCAACGGCATCTCGCGGTGCAGCTCGTGGAGTTCGTCACGGTGATGGCCGAGGGTATTCACGATCAGCCCTTCGATGTTGTACGAGCGCAACAGCGCCAGGTGCTGACGTTCCTGCTCGTCATCACGGTCGGTGTTGCACACCACCAGGCTGTAGCCGTGCCGCCGGCAGGCGGTTTCCACCCCGTGCATCACGGCAATTGAATAAGGGTTGCGGATATCGGCCACCAGCATGCCGATCAGGCGGGTCCGGCCGCGTTTCAAACCACGGGCCATTTGATTGGGGCGATAGCCGAGTTCGGCAATCGACTGCTCGATGCGCTGGGCAATGGTATCGGAGAGCAGGGCACGGTCATCGCCGATAAAGCGCGAGACGCTGGCCTTGGACACGCCGGCGTGTTCGGCGACATCAAGCATGGTCACGCGGCTGCGCTGGGCGGCGGAGAAATCGTTCACGGTTAAGTCTTCTTATTGTCTGAAACCGGTTTCAGGTAACACCAGATTCCTTGGCTGCGTCAAGTGAAGGGTGGGGGGCTGATTGGAAAAAAGGTCCACCGTTTCCGACAGGCGGTAGCTGCACCTGTCAGATCTGACAGTTGGAGAAAGACATACAGAAGCGCCTAATTTGACCAACGGATCAGCAGGGGATTTCACAAACGGAACTCCGATTAATGTGGTGGATTTGAATCATGAGTTCAGCTGATTTTTCCAGAAACAGTCCTTCAAACGGCATATTTTCCGCACCTCTTTCAGTTGAAGGTGTTGATGACAATGATCTGGACGGACATATTCCCAGAGATATCCTGCTGGCTGGTACTCGAATCAAAATACCTCGCCCGGATGACACGGGACCCAAAGATCAACTGATGGTGTTCTGGGTACAAAACTCAGTAGAAACACTTATTTTTGATAATGAATATCCAGCGGGAATTATTGATACTTTTGTTTATGTGCCTTTGACGCCTCAACAAATGGCAACTAACGGTGTTGCGCATGTTTATTACAATTTATGGAAGAGAGGTGGAGGTAATCCGGATTTATCTCCACTCCGTAAACTGACCATTAATCACAAGCTGCCTTTAACCTTTTCGGAACCTTCGCCGGTGGGTGCAACAACCTGGGGGTACTGGAATAACGACAAAATTCCTCCATTGACAAGTGGCGGTGCTGTAAAAATTCCTTCCCTGCTTAACATTGCGCTGTCGGGATATGTTGCAGTGATTACCTGGAGGGGATACCAGTCAATCAACGGAAGTGGTACGGAAGTGGAAGAAGCTTTTGGCCAATGGAGGAGAACGCTTTCCGATAAAGAAATAATAAATGGCTTTATGCATGAAGTGCCATTTCCAAGCTATATAAGTTCGTTGGGAAATTATGGCTCCGCTGTTTTTATTTGTCAGGTGTTTGATGGCAGCAGGCTCGTTGCTGAATCAAAAGAAGGATTGGTGAAAATCGATCGAATAACACCTGGTACATCTGGCCCTTCCGGCCTGAACTCGCAAGGAGAGACGACAATGGGAATTACATTTGTACCTAGAAAACAACGCCCGGTTTCTGTTTTGTCAGGTGGTGGGGTTCTTAACTTGACTATAACAATTGATACGCTGGCGGGTGGTTTTATCAAGAAGGCCATGATGGATTCCGGTAAATTGATGATCAACCTGGCTCGCCCCGATGATGAACATGATGATGATGAAGTTGGATTCAAATATCGTGAAAAAGGCGAAGTGACCTGGATTGATTACCCGGATGACGCGGTGCTTGGCCCTATCGCTGGTCGACCTGTCTCGCCTATCCCGTTGGACTTGGACGCGAATCTGTTTAAGGAAAAGGCGACATCCCCAGGCCCGACTGTTTGGGAGCTGCTGGTCAGGTACTACAAAGAGGGGGGCGGTAATTTCGATGACGGCCAAGTGGAGTTTATCGTTGACCAACTCGCGCCGGTCGATACAAAAAACCCTCCCAAAAAAATCAAGCCAACGCCCGCTCCAAGTTTTGACAACGGTCCTGCGGATGCACAAAAGACGGTTGATTCCACTTGGATAAACTCGAATCAAGATGTGGAGGGTACGGTTAACGTCGGGTATTTCGGGCGCAGGGTCGATGACAATTTAAGAGTCTGGCTTGTTTCCGGTACGCAAAGAGTTGAGGTCTTCAATGGAACTGTCGATGCGACGGGTAAGTTCAGTTTTCCTAGCACCGAGTTGCTTGTATTCCCCAACGGGCGCGTCAATTGGATTTATGAATGGACCGACTGGATCGGTAATCAAGGCCAGGAATCTGTTTCTGCACCCTTGCTGACATTGAAATTACCATTAGCACCATCGATCAATAAAGCCCCATTGGTGCCGAAGACTGATCCAAGTTACACCACGACGCTTTACTGGGAAGATTTTCTCAGCACGGCTACACCTCCAGCCCCCATCGCGCTTACGGCTATCGTCGAAAACTCGACAATTCAAGACGCGGAGCCGGGGGATCAAATCTCTCTGGTGCTTACTAAAGCCAACGATGTCATTGTTTCTTTCGAGACTGCGAAACAGCCATGGGCTAACGGTAATTTGACTTACAGCATTGACTTCAAAAATATACATCCGCTGTTTGCTGATCCCGATAGCCCTGTCGACATTAATATCAACTCCTTAATAGTGCGTGCCGGTCTTTCGCCTGATGCCGAATCACCGATTGCAACCTTTACTTTTGACTCGCGTGTCGCGGGTGTAATACCTACGAATCCACCTGATCTGGAGAACGCGGATCTCCAACTACCGGTTGTGACGGGGGCTTCCGGTGTTGCAAACGTTGTGGCGGCCACTGATCGTGACAAACCAGGCACATTTACAGTGACAAACGCCCTGAACGATCCGGACATTCTGCCGGAGCATGAGGTCAAGTGTTACTTGGGTAACGCTACAGTACCTTTTGAAACATTTAGTCCGTTTAGGCCTGTGTCGAGTTTTTCTGTTGCTATCCCGGCAAGTGAAATGGCAAAGTTGAAACCACCAAGCGATACGGCCCGCTACACGATCGAAATCACGGGACTGGGTAAGAACATCAATAAATCCTTGCCTCAAACAGTGGTAGTCGACCAGATCCCGATCTTGCTGCCGCCTCCAACGGTCAATGTCCGCAAACCAGCAACTCGCGACTATATCGAGTGCTTCGCGATGATCAGCCCTACGAGTAATTATGTGATGGGGCTGAATATCAAAAAAGACCCGTTATTACCGCCAGGCACCATTATTACCGCACACTTTGAAGCGTACTCGGATGCTGCAGGTACACAGTTGATTAACGGTACGGCGGACTCGCAACCTTACACCATCAAGGCTGCCGATGTGCCTGACGTTGCAGGTGTAGGTACTGCCACAAAATTCAAGGCTGCACAGCCGAAGCGAGGTGTCATTGCGTATGGGAAGTACTGGTATACGGCTGCTGGCGGTACGCAATCGTCAGCTCCGATCATCAAACCTCTGGATACCATCAATAGCAGCTTCCAGTATTGCGATCTGACAGTGGCTCCTGCTTAACGCTGTGTTGATTAACAGAGTGGAGGTTGTTTGCACCGCGAGAGGGATCTGACGGTCTCTCTCGCGATTTCTACCGATATCAAGGAGGGAAATATCCTGAATGTCTTCACTTCTGAAGGACAAATCGTCACTCATATAAGGACTATTCCTACATTAAACATTCGGTTTTCTCATTAGGCTGTCGGACGTTTTTTGGGTGGGAGCTTTCAACACTGCCAAAAAACAGTTTCTGTAATCGTGCAGGTTTGAGGAGTACCCATGTCCATTTTTTTCCTTCCAAAACACTCGAACACTATCAGACTGATGATGGCAGCGGCGTTGATCGCCTCTCCCGAGGCCTACAGCCGAACCCTGTTGCCGGGCGAAAGTGAAGTGGTCACCAATCCACCTGCACCGGAAGCCTGGGTGGTGTCCCAGGGGGGAACGTTGACCGTCAACAACGCGACAGCGCTGACCATCGCTTCACAAAATGCCAATGTCGTTTTCAACGGTGGCCAGAGCCGGCGTATCGATGCCAACACCTCCTCGTTGAATATGACCGGCGCCACGGTCAATAGCGCGGCGGGCCGGGGAGCCATTCAACTGCTCAACAGCAATGCAACGATCAACAACTCGACGATTACCAGTACCAACAGTTTCGGGCTTCTGCTGGGACGAAACATCAACACGCCAGCCTCTTCCTCCGCCACCGTTTCGGGTAACAGTGTCATCACCGGCGTGACTGGCGGTGTAAACGCGGTAGGTTTTGCCGTGCTGAACCTTACAGACTCCACTGTCGTCGGCACGGGCGCTACCAGTTACGGCGTGCAATTGGGCGGCGCAACACTTTCAGCGACGGGCAGCACGATCACTGGCGCGAAGGACGGGTTGCAAATCGTGACGGACTCGGAAGGCGTCAACGCCAGTACCGTGACGCTCGACAATACTCGCGTGAACGGTGGAACCGGGTCAGCTATCGTGCTGGGTTCCTCCGCCAGGGCCGGGACTGTCGCCAACATCAATGTCAGTGGCAACTCTGAACTGATCGGCGGCGATGGCTCGGTTTTGAAGGCGATCAACCGCTCCACCGCCAACTTCAATGTCGATGGCAGTACCCTGGCAGGTGATGTGAATGCCGAGACCGGCAGTACGGTTGCACTGCTGATGCAGAACGGCGCCACGCTCAACGGCAATCTGCAGAATGTCACCCGGTCCCGGTTCGACACCGGCGCTACCTTGAACGGCAACGTAGAAGCCGTGGCGGGAACCGCGGCCACTGTCAGCCTGGACAATGGCTCAGCCATCAACGGTAACGTCGACAATGTCGCCAGCCTGTCGCTGAACAATGGCAGCACGCTGACCGGTAACGTCACCAGCGATGCCAACGGCAGTGTGCTGCTGGATAACAGTTCGGTACTCACCGGCCAGATCAATAACTCGGCTAACCTGACCATCAACAATGCTGCGCGATGGGTCATGACCGACGACAGCACCGTGCAGCAACTGGGCATGAACAATGGTGTCGTGCAAATGGGCACCAACGAGCAATTTCAGCGACTGAACGTCGGCAATCTCACAGGTAACGGCACCTTCGTGATGGGCACCGACCTGGGAACAGGCAGTACCGACTTCCTGAACGTGACCGGCACCGCAAGCGGTCAGCATCAATTGCTGGTTTCTGCCACGGGCACGACGCCGGTTACTGCAGAACCGGTGCAAGTCGGCAACATTGCCGCCGGCACTGCTGCTTTTGCGCTGGCCAACAAGGACACAGTGGATGCCGGCACATTCGTTTACCGATTGAAGCAGGAGGGGCAGGGCTTATACCTCACCCCGGACAAGGAAACTGTCAGCACCTCGGCCAACACCGCGCTGGCTTTGGCCGGCAGTGCCCGCAGCGTGCTGAACGCCGAAATGAACATGCTCAGCGACCAGATCGGCGATCGTGGTCTGAGTATCCGCCCCGATGCTGCGCTTCGCGCGGCCAGTGACAGTGATACCACCAAGCTGAGCAACAGCGTCTGGGTACGCACTTATGGCAACCAGTACAACGTCAAAAATGCCTACGGCGACGGCTACACCCAGAACCAGAACGGCGTCACTGGTGGTGCCGATACCACCGTGGACATCGGCGGTCGCCCTTGGGTGATCGGTGGTTTTGTAGGTTCCAGCCGTACCAACATGGATCTCAAATACGGCTCCAGCGCGACGGTCGACAGTCTGAACGTCGGCGTCTACGGCAGCACCTACGATGTTGAAAGCGGCGTGTTCGTCAACGTCATGGCCAAGGTCAATCAGTTCGACAACAAGGCCAAGGTCACCATGAGCGATGGCACGCGGGCTAAGGGCGATTACAAGGCTCTGGGCGCCAGCGGTTCGGTGGCGGTCGGCAAGCATATTCGCCTGAAGGACAACTGGTTTGTCGAGCCGCAGGTCCGGGTATCGACCGGTGTGACCCAGAGCGACAGCTATCGGTTGGACAACGGTCTTGAAGTCGAAGCCGACACCATGCGTTCGCTTCAGGGCAATGTCGGTGTAAGGGGGGGGCGAGTCATTGCGCTTGAAAACGGCAGTCTGTTGGAGCCGAGCCTGTCTTTGGGTGCCAACCATGAGTTCGTCAAAGCCAACCGGATCAAGATCAACGACGACAGCTTCGATGATGATCGCGCCAGCAGCGGGGTTGAATATGGAGCGGGTCTGAAGTGGACGCCGGCACAACGCAACTGGCAGGTTTCGGGCCAGGTTGGCGGCAGCAAGGGCAATACTGTCAACCAGGACTGGAGTGGCAGCCTGCGAGTCAGTTATTTCTTCTGATGCGCTGAAACAACAACGCCCCGTGCAGAGATGTCGGGGCGTTTTTTTGCGCTCAGCCGAACAATCCGGCGGCGATGTTGATCGAGAAACCCAGAATCGCCGTATTGAATACGAAACCGATCAGCGACTGTGCCAGCACGATCTTTCGAATCTCCCGCGTTGCCACGCCGACATCCGCCGTCTGCACAGCCACGCCGATGGTGAACGAGAAGTACAGAAAGTCCCAGTAGTTGGGCGTCGTCAGACCTTCGGCAAATCGCAGCGCCGGCTCCTTGCCGTCCCAGGTGTAAAACAGCCGGGCATAGTGAACGCAGAAAATCACCCCGATCAGCAGCCACGAGCCGATGACCGTCAGCGTGGTAAAACCGTAGTGCAGGAGTTTACGGGTGGCTTCCAGATCCTTGCTGCCAGCCAGCTCGACGGTAATGGTCGCCAGGCTCGCCAACGCCGCGATGCAGACGACAAACAGCACCAGCCCGGCATTTTCATCCTCGACTTCGGCAATACGTTTGACGTCCGGCGCTTTGGCGCGGATGGTCAGCCAAAGCATCAGGATCAGGTAAGTCCAGACCCCGGCGTTCCAGCCGATGAGGATTTTGCTGATGACGGATTCCGCTGGGGCCAGGAGGCCTGCGGCAAGGCCTAACAAGGCGGCGGCAGAGAGGCGAGGGTGGGTGCGGGCGAGGAAGCGCATGGCAGGCTCTGTGTTGACGGTGTCGAGCAAACCATAGCATGGGTGTGGGTTCTGGCAGGTGGCAGGAGGGCGAACAAAAAAACCTTGAACCTTTGTCAGCTTTGACAGAGGTTCAAGGTTTTTTCGTTTCAGATGGACTGGCGCATAAAAGCATCGGTTTTGGATATGAAGCTTGCCTTTGGAGACCGTCACGATTTCCGGAAGAGGATCCCCGTTCTGCCCCTGGAACTCGAATTCGGCTTCAATCTGCCCCTTGTCTGAGCCGACAGCAGGGAGCTTGAAAAAAGTGACTGTCCCTCGAATCGCTCGGTAAAAAGGGTCGATACCAACGGCGAGTCTTTCCACGAACACTGCCCTGACCAGACTCGAATCCGTAGCTTCCCTTCACTGGCGGCTTCAGACCATCGACATCAGCGGTTGCCATCTGCATTGCCCTTGACATTCGACATGAGCAGCTCTTGATTCAAGTCAAACCGCGAAGTGAAACGTGACAGGAGCTAGCCTAAACGCCTCAGGCCATCGGCGAACCTGTCAATGTTGACAGGTGTAAAAGCCGACCGTCTTATAGTGAAGCATCATTTTTTTCCGGCCCATCGGGTTACGGCTTTCACCACAACCACAAAAAACACCGGCACAAAGATCACCGCCAAAGTCGCGGTGATCATCCCGCCAATTACTCCGGTACCAATCGCTTGCTGACTCGCCGAACTCGCGCCCGTGGCAATCGCCAACGGCACCACGCCCAGAATGAACGCCAGCGACGTCATGACAATCGGCCGTAACCGCAGACGCGCCGCTTGCAACGTGGCGTCAATCAGATCGTGACCTTCGTCGTACAGGCTCTTGGCAAACTCGATGATCAGGATCGCGTTCTTCGCCGACAGGCCGATGATGGTGATCAGGCCGACCTTGAAGAACACGTCGTTGGGCATCCCGCGCAAAGTCACCGCCAGCACTGCGCCAAGCACACCGAGCGGCACCACCAGCAGCACGGAAGTCGGAATCGACCAGCTCTCATACAACGCCGCCAGGCACAGGAACACGATCAGCAGCGACAGGCCGAGCAGGATCGGCGCCTGACTGCCGGACAAACGTTCCTGCAGCGACAGCCCGGTCCATTCCTGACCCAGGCCTTTCGGCCCTTGGGCGACCAGTCGTTCAATCTCTGCCATCGCTTCACCGGTACTGTGCCCCGGCGACGGTTCGCCAGAAATCGCAATCGCCGGGTAACCGTTGTAACGGGTCAGTTGCGCCGGGCCTTGGGTCCAGTTCGCCTGGACGAAAGCCGACAGCGGCACCATGTGCCCGGCGTTATTGCGCACGTGCATTTTCAGCAGATCATCGACCTGACTGCGCTGATCGCCTTCGGCCTGGACCACCACCCGCTGCATGCGCCCCTGATTGGGGAAGTCGTTGATGTACGAAGAACCCACGGCGGTGGACAGCACGTTGCCGATGTCGGCGAACGACACACCCAGCGCGTTGGCCTGCTTGCGGTCCACTTCCAGTTGCACCTGCGGCGCTTCGGCCAGCGCGCTTTCGCGCACGTTCATCAGGATCGGGCTTTTCTCGGCGGCGGCGAGCAATTCGGTACGCGCCTGCATCAACGTCGCGTGACCGAGACCGCCGCGATCCTGCAGGCGGAACTCGAAGCCACTGGATGTGCCGAGGCCGTCGACCGGTGGCGGCAACACTGCAAACGCGATGGCGTCCTTGATCTGGTTCAGGGCGATGTTGGCGCGGTCAGCAATGGAAGTAGCCGAATCGTCGCTGCCGCGTTCCGACCAGTCTTTCAGGGTGGTGAACGCCAGCGCGGCATTCTGACCGCTGCCGGAGAAACTGAAGCCGAGAATCACCGTGCTGTCGCCCACCCCCGGTTCACTGGCGTTGTGCGCCTCGATCTGCTCGACCACCTGCACCGTACGGTTCTTGCTCGCGCCCGGCGGCAGCTGAATATCGGTGATGGTGTAACCCTGATCCTCGACCGGCAGAAACGAGGAGGGCAGCCGCGCGAAGCACAACCCCATGCCGATCAGCAGCACGCCATAGATCAACAGATAACGTCCGCTGCGCTTCAGCGCGTAACCGACCCAGCCTTGATAGCGATCGGTCAGTTGCTCGAAGCGGCGATTGAACCAACCGAAGAAACCGCTCTTTTCATGATGCTCGCCCTTGGCAATCGGCTTGAGCAGCGTGGCGCACAAGGCAGGCGTCAGCGTCAGGGCCAGGAATGCCGAGAACAGGATCGACGTCGCCATCGACAGCGAGAACTGCCGGTAAATCACGCCCACCGAACCCTGCATGAATGCCATCGGAATGAACACTGCCACCAGCACCAGCGTGATGCCGACGATCGCTCCGGTGATCTGGGTCATCGCCTTGCGCGTCGCCTCTTTCGGCGACAGGCCTTCGGTGGCCATGATCCGTTCAACGTTCTCCACCACCACGATGGCGTCGTCCACCAGAATGCCGATGGCCAGCACCATGCCGAACATGGTCAGCACGTTGATCGAGAAACCCAGCGCGAGCATGGTCGCGAAGGTGCCCATCAGCGCCACCGGCACCACCAGCGTCGGGATTAGCGTATAGCGGATGTTCTGCAGGAACAGGAACATCACCGCGAACACCAGCAGCATCGCCTCGCCGAGGGTGTAGACCACTTTGGTGATCGAGACTTTGACGAACGGCGAGGTGTCGTACGGAATCTTGTATTCGACGCCCGCCGGGAAGTAGCGCGACAACTCGTCCATCTTCGCCCGGATCAACGTGGCGGTCGCCAGCGCATTGGCCCCCGGCGCCAGTTGCACGCCAACGGCGGTGGACGGCTTGCCGTTCAGGCGCGTGCCGAACTGGTATTCCTGACTGCCGATCTCGACCCGCGCCACATCGCCGATGCGTACGGTAGAACCATCGGGGTTGGCCTTGAGCACGATGTCGGCGAACTCTTCCGGCGTCGACAGCTGCCCCTTGACCAGAATGGTCGCGGTGATTTCCTGCGTAGACGGATTGGGTAAATCGCCGATGCTGCCTGCCGATACCTGGGCGTTCTGCGCGACGATGGCGGCGTTGACGTCGGCCGGGGTCAGGTTGAAACCGATCAGCTTCTGCGGATCGATCCAGATCCGCATCGCGCGTTCAGCGCCGTACAGTTGGGCCTTGCCGACGCCGTCGATGCGTTTGATTTCGTTCATCACGTTGCGCGCCAGGTAATCGCTGAGCGCTACGTCATCGAGTTTGCCGTCGCTGGAGGTCAGGGTGATCAGCAGCAGGAAGCCGGCGGAGACTTTTTCCACCTGCAGGCCTTGCTGATTGACCGCCTGCGGCAGGCGCGACTCGACCACTTTGAGGCGGTTCTGCACATCAACCTGCGCCAGTTCCGGGTTGGTGCCCGGCTGGAAGGTGGCCTTGATCGTCGCGCTGCCGAGGCTGCTCTGCGATTCGAAGTACAGCAGGTGATCGGCGCCGTTGAGCTCTTCTTCGATCAGGCTGACCACGCTTTCATCGACGGTTTGCGCCGAGGCACCGGGGTACACCGCATAGATTTCGATTTGTGGCGGCGCGACGTCGGGGTACTGCGCCACCGGCAATTGCGGGATGGCCAGCGCACCGGCCAACAGGATGAACAGCGCGACAACCCAGGCGAACACCGGGCGGTCGATAAAGAACTGCGGCATAGAAGAGCGTCCTGCTTACTGACCAGAAGTCTGGGCAAGGGGAAGAGGGGTGTCGTCGATCTGCACTTTTTCGCCGGGACGGGCGTGTTGCAGGCCTTCGATGACAATACGGTCGCCGGGCTTGAGGCCGCCGGTGACGATCCAGCGGTCGTTTTGCACTGCGCCCAGTTGCACCGGTTGCTGCGCCACGCGCATCTGCTGGTCGACAGTCAGCACCTGAGCGATACCTGCGCTGTCACGCTGCACTGCACGTTGCGGTACGGTGATGCCGTTCTGCACGGTCGCTTGTTGCAGGCGTACGCGGATGAAACTGCCCGGCAACAGGTCGAGATCGGGATTGGGGAACTCGCTGCGCAGGATGATCTGGCCAGTGCCCGGGTCGACCGTGATGTCGCTGAACAGCAACTTGCCCGGTAACGGATAGAGACTGCCGTCATCCTGAATCAGTGTGGCCTTGACCTGATCCTGACCGACTGCCTGCAACTGCCCGGAACGGAACGCGCGACGCAGTTCGTTGAGTTCACGGGTCGACTGGGTAAGGTCGGCGTAGATCGGATTGAGTTGCTGGATCAGCGCCAGTGGCGTGGTTTCGTTCTGCCCGACCAGCGCGCCTTCGGTAACCAGCGCGCGGCCGACCCGCCCGGAAATCGGCGCGGTGACGGTGGCGTAGCCGAGGCTCAGCTTCGCACGCTCTACTGCGGCTTTATTGGCGGCCACGTCGGCGGCGGTTTGCCGGGCATTGGCGCGGGCGTTGTCGTAGTCCTGAGCGCTGATGGCCTTGTCGTCGATCAACTGCGCGTAGCGCTGCTCTTGCAATTTTGCCTGAAAGGCGTTGGCCTCGGCCTTGCGCAGCGCGGCTTCGGCGCTGTCCAGATCAGCCTTGAACGGTGCCGGGTCGATGCGAAACAGCACGTCGCCCTTTTTCACGTCGCTGCCTTCGCGGAACGTGCGTTGCAGGACCACGCCAGCCACCCGAGCCCGCACTTCGGCGATGCGCGGTGCGGCGATGCGCCCGCTCAGTTCACTGCTGATCGACAGGGGGCGGGTTTCGATGGTTTCGATACGCACGGTGGCCGGCGGCGCTTCTTCTTCGGCCTTCGAAGACGAATCACAGGCGCTCAGCAACGACGCAACAGCGATCAGGCCGAGCCCGGCCAGAAGTTTTTTCGACATGTACCACCCCCAATATTGAAGCCCGCATCCTAAGGCCAGACGCCGAGGGTAGCGGTGAAGCTTTGTAGGCGCTGTGTGAAATTGTGTAAGGGTTTTACTCAGGGACGGGTGAGGGCGTATATCCTTTACGCCTTGAATTCTTTTGTGACGGTTGGACCGCTTTCGCGAGCAGGCTCGCCCCCACACAGGTTTTGTGAACGACGCAAAATCGATGTGGGCGCGAGCCTGCTCGCGAAGAGGGTCTGACATCCACCACAGCAATATCTGGAACACCCCCATGCCCAACATCCTCCTGGTCGAAGACGACACCGCCCTCGCCGAACTGATTTCCAGCTACCTGGAGCGCAACGGCTATTCCGTCAGCGTGATCGGTCGTGGCGACCATGTGCGTGAACGGGCACGGATCAATCCGCCGGATCTGGTCATTCTCGACCTGATGCTGCCGGGGCTTGACGGCCTGCAAGTCTGCCGTCTGCTGCGGGCCGATTCGGCGACGCTGCCGATCCTTATGCTGACCGCCCGCGACGACAGCCACGATCAGGTGCTGGGCCTGGAAATGGGCGCCGACGATTACGTCACCAAGCCCTGCGAGCCACGGGTTCTGCTGGCTCGGGTGCGTACTTTGCTGCGACGCAGCAGCCTTGGTGAGCCGATGACGGTCAATGACCGGATCGTCATGGGCAATCTGTGCATCGACCTGTCCGAACGCACGGTTTCCTGGCGCGATCAACCGGTGGAGCTGTCCAGCGGCGAATACAATTTGCTGGTGGTGCTGGCCCGGCATGCCGGTGAAGTGCTGAGCCGCGATCAGATTCTGCAACGCCTGCGCGGCATCGAGTTCAACGGCACCGATCGCTCGGTGGACGTGGCGATTTCCAAGCTGCGGCGCAAGTTCGACGACCACGCCGGCGAGGCGCGCAAGATCAAGACCGTGTGGGGCAAGGGGTATCTGTTCAGCCGTTCCGAATGGGAATGCTGAGCTGATGTTCAGAATCCTGTTTCGCCTGTACCTGGTGACGATCGTCTCCTACAGCGCGGCAATCTATCTGGTGCCGGATCTGGTGATCATGGCGTTCCGCGAGCGCTTTATCACTTATAACCTCGACTATTCCCGGGGCCTGCAATCGCTGATTACCCGCCAGTTTCACGCGGTGCCGCAGGATCAATGGCCGGCGCTGGCGCAGTCGATGGACAAGGACTTTCAGCCGCTGCACATCGTTCTGGCGCGCATCGACGACGCTGGTTTCACCGCCCCCGAGCAGGCGCGTTTGCGCCGTGGGGAAAACGTGGTGCGCATTGGCGATTGGGGATGGCGCACCTTGGCGGTCACGCCACTGAACGACGATGTCGCGGTGCAAATGGTGGTGCCACCGGATCCGCTGGACGTCAATCTGTTGTACTGGAGCATCAACGTGCTGATCGGCGCGACCATGCTCGCCTGCCTGCTGTTGTGGATTCGCCCGCACTGGCGTGATCTGGAGCGTCTCAAGGGTGCCGCCGAGCGCTTCGGTAAAGGCCACCTGAGCGAGCGTACGCAGATTCCCGCCAGCTCCAACATCGGCAGCCTGGCCAATGTTTTCGACACCATGGCCGGCGATATCGAGGATTTGCTCAACCAGCAGCGCGACCTGCTCAATGCGGTGTCTCACGAATTGCGCACGCCGCTGACCCGTCTGGATTTCGGTCTGGCCCTGGCGCTGTCCGATGATTTGCCGGCGACCAGTCGCGAGCGCCTGCAAGGGCTGGTGGCGCACATTCGTGAACTGGATGAGTTGGTGCTGGAACTGTTGTCTTACAGCCGCCTGCAGAATCCGGCGCATTTACCGGAACAGGTTGAGGTTTCGCTGGATGAGTTCATCGACAGCATTCTGGGCAGCGTCGATGAAGAGCTGGAATCACCGGACATCGTCATTGATGTGCTGCTGCATGGTCAGCTCGAACGCTTTTCGCTGGATCCGCGTCTGACCGCCCGAGCGATCCAGAACCTGCTGCGCAATGCCATGCGCTATTGCGAGAAGCGTATCCAGATTGGCGTGCAGGTCAGCCCTGATGGCTGCGGGATCTGGGTCGACGATGATGGGATTGGTATCCCGGATGACGAGCGCGAGCGGATTTTCGAACCGTTCTATCGCCTGGATCGCAGCCGCGACCGCGCTACCGGTGGTTTTGGTCTGGGCCTGGCCATCAGCCGCCGGGCGCTGGAGGCGCAGGGCGGAACGCTGACGGTAGAAAGTTCGCCGCTGGGTGGGGCGCGGTTCAGGCTGTGGTTGCCCACTGCAAGCTGAGCATCAACCCACTGTAGGAGCTGTCGAGTGAAACGAGGCTGCGATCTTTTGATCTTGTTCTTGAAATCAGAATCAAAAGATCGCAGCGTGCCGCAGCTCCTACAGGGTCAGATGAGTTGGTTTGACTGGATCAGGCCAACGCCGGCCGTCTGCATCCGCTCCATGGCCGTCGCCAGTGAGCCCTCCATATCAATCGCGCGACAGGCATCCAGCACCACAAACGTATTGAACCCCGCCGCCCGCGCGTCCAGCGCCGAGAACATCACACAGAAATCCAGCGCCAGACCGACCATGTACACCGTGTCGATACCGCGTTCTTTCAGGTATCCGGCCAGACCGGTGGTGGTGCGCCGGTCCGCCTCGACAAACGCCGAATAGCTGTCGATGTCCGGGTTGCAGCCCTTGCGGATGATCAGTTGCGCGTGGGGCAGCTTCAGCTCGCAGTGAAATTGGGCGCCGACGGTGCCTTGCACGCAGTGATCCGGCCAGAGGACCTGCTCGCCGTAGGGCAACTGGATCACATCGTAAGGCTTGCGCCCGGGGTGACTCGAGGCAAACGAGGCGTGGCCGCTCGGGTGCCAGTCCTGGGCAATGATCACTTGTTTGAACAGGCCGCTGAGGCGATTGATCAGCGGCACGATCAGATCGCCCTCGGGTACGGCCAACTGGCCGCCCGGGGTGAAGTCGTTCTGCACGTCAATGACCAGCAGGGCGCTGCGGGGTGAAATCTGCATCGGTGGTTCCTCCTTGGATAATCACGCGCTCAGCATAATGGCAGCGGCACTCATGCGCTCAACCGTTCGATCAGGCGCCTGGCCAGATCTTCCAGTTCCGGCGCCGGGTTGCGCCCGATCAACATCCACGCATGCTCGCCTTCGGTCCAGTACACCACGTTCATTTCATGGCGCCGTTCGTGCGCCAGTGGCCGGCTGCCGCTATTGGAGCGGGTCACGCACAAGGCCAGCGGCCCATGCCGGGCGTCCAGATAGGTCAGTTGCGCAATCGGTACGCCGTCGTACTCGAGCATTTGTGCACGTTTGAGTTCGGCGCCCGGCAACTTCAGCACTGCCGGTGACAGCTTCAGACCGAGCCGTGCATCTACCGCACGCAATTGCGCGCGTTGGCTGGCTTCATCGCCCGGCAAATGATCAAGCGTCTGCGGCACATACAGCGCCATATAGTCGCCCACCAAGGCGCGCCAGTTATGCGCCTGCTGTGACTGCCAGGCGAGAAACAGGCGATCGGCCAATACGCCGCCCGCCAGCAGACTCGCGGCAGCCGCACCGATAAACCAGCGTCGACTCAAGCCCGGCCGCTGGGGAGCGGGGATGGCATCGAGGCGCGCCTGCAAACGCTCCAGCGGCGCCTGTTGCGCCAGTTCGTCATAGGCATCCTTGTACGGCAGGCTGCTGCGCTCGAACCATTGCACGCGCAGGCTGAGCAACGGGTCGTCGGCAATTGCGCTGTCGAGCTGCTTGCGATACGCCGGGTCCAGCTCATCATCAAGGTAGGCCACCAGTTGTCCGTCGGAGGGCTTGTTCATGGGCGGTCACCTCCGGTGGTTTTCGGCACGGCTTGCAGCGGCGGGTACTCGGCCAGTTTCAGGCGCGCGGTGGCCAGACGGCTCATCACGGTACCGATCGGCACTTGCAGGATCTCGGCGACTTCGCGGTAGGACAGGCCTTCGACGTAAGCCAGGTATACGGTCTCGCGCTGGGTTTCCGGCAACGCATCGACCCGGCGAATCACCTGCGCTGCCATCACGTGAGTCTGCGCGGCGTATTCGCCGTCGAAGGCCAGTTGCCCGTCGGCATCAACCTGGCCCGCACCCTGACGCACCCGGCGGGCGCGCACTTCATTGAGCCAGATCGAATGCAGGATGCTCAGCAACCAGCGATCCATGCGCGTGCCGGCCACATATTGCCCGGCACGTTCCAGCGCCCGCACGCATGTGGCTTGCACCAGATCCTCGGCCACGTGCCGATTGCGCGACAGCAGCAAACCGTAGCGCCACAGTCGCGCCAGATGCTGTCCGAGTTCCGCTCTGAATGCCTGATCGCTGACGATGATGGCGTTCCTTTATCTGTTTCAGGTTTTCGATGAATCGTTGATGGCTTCAGCCAGGTCCTGGTATTCCTCGCAAGATGTTCCGCAAATCGATTTGATCTGCTGCAACTGTTCCTGCGCCAGGTCGACGCGGCCCTTGATTACATAGGCTTCGCCGAGGTATTCACGCACTTGCGCGTACTGCGGATCGAGTTTCACCGATTGCAGGTAATAGCCGATGCCTTCATCGGTACGCCCGAGTTTTCGCGTGGCGTAACCGCGATAGTTGAGGGCTTTGGCAGTGTTCGGTTGTTTGAGGGTGTCGAGCAGGGCCAAGGCTTCTTCGTATCGACCGTCCTTGGCCAGCCTGTAGGCGTAATCGGTACGGTCGGCATCCGGCACGGCACGGCTGGTCTGCATCACGCATTTCTGCGATTGGCTGTCCCAGACCTGGCCTTTGGGGCAATTGGGTTTCTGCACGGGCGCACTTTCATCACCGTTGGCAAACGCCATCGATGCAGACAACGCGGTCACCAGCAGCAACGGGGCGGCGAACATAACGGAACGGATAGTCATGGGCAAGGCTCCACAGAGGGTTATGTTTCACTTTGAACACCACAGCACGGCATTTTATTCATTGCTTTGTCAGGCTCTGTTCAAGGTAAGCGCAAATTGTGGCGTTATGCTCAGGAACGCCAGCCGTCCATCCAGCGCCTGACGATGTCACCGCGCTGCCATACGAGGAACTGCCATGAACGATCAGGTCCATCACTCCGCTGCTGCCGGCTACAAGACTGCCGCCGACACCTACATCAAAGGGCGCCCGGACTACCCGCCGCAGGTCAGCCAGTGGTTGACCCAGACCTTGGGTCTGGACAGTCACAAGACGGTCATCGATCTGGGTGCCGGTACCGGCAAGTTCACCGGCCGGCTGGTGGCGACTGACGCACAGGTAATCGCCGTGGAGCCGGTGGCGCAGATGCTGGAAAAACTTTCCGCCGCCTGGCCGCAGGTGCTGGCGGTGAGCGGTACGGCGACCGATCTGCCACTGCCGGATGCGTCGGTGGATGCAGTGGTCTGCGCGCAGGCGTTTCACTGGTTCGCCACGCCCGAGGCCTTGAGCGAAATCGCCCGGGTGCTCAAGCCCGGCGGCAAGCTTGGCCTGATCTGGAACCTGCGCGACACGCAAGTCAGTTGGGTGCCGAAACTCGATGCCATCGTTAACGCGCTGGAAGGGGACACGCCGCGTTACTACACCGGCCAATGGCGTCAGGTGTTTCCGCATCCGGCGTTCGGGCCGTTGCACTTGCAGCAGTTCCACCATGGACATACCGGTTCGCCGGAGGACGTGATTTTCAATCGGGTGCGCTCCACCAGTTTCATTGCCGCGTTGCCGCAGGCGCAGCGGGACAAGGTCGATGAGCAGATTCGCGCGCTGATTGCCTCGGAGCCGGCGTTGCGCGGGCGGCATGTGCTGACGGTGCCTTATGAGACGGCGGCGTATGTGGCGGTGAAGGGCGGTTAGATCGGGGCGGCCTCATCGCCAGCAGGCTGGCTCCCACATTTTTGCATCGATACAAAGCCTTGTAGGAGCTGCCGCATGATCTTCAAAGTCAAAAGATCGCAGCCTGCGGCAGCTCCTACACGGACTGGAGCGCGGCAAAATTCTTTGTGGAAGTCAGTCCCGCATTTGGCCGAACCGTCATCGTGATGCCTTGTTATAGTTCGGGCCTCATTTTCTGCCCGGTAAAGGATCACTGCCATGACTCAATACACCGCCTTCAGCGTCGAACTGGCCGACAACATCGCGCATGTGCAGATCAATCGCCCGGAGAAGATCAACTCGATGAATGCCGCGTTCTGGAGCGAGATCGTCGAGATTTTCCAGTGGATCGATGACACCGACGAAGTGCGAGTGGTGGTGCTCAGCGGCAACGGCAAACACTTTTCCTCCGGCATCGACCTGATGATGCTCGCTGGCGTCGCCAATGAGCTGGGCAAGGACGTCGGCCGTAACGCGCGTCTGCTGCGGCGCAAGATCCTGACCCTGCAAGCCTCGTTCAACGCCGTCGATAATTGCCGCAAACCGGTGCTGGCGGCGATTCAAGGCTATTGCCTCGGTGGTGCCATCGACCTGATCGCCGCCTGCGACATGCGTTACGCTGCGGAAGATGCGCAATTCTCGATCAAGGAAATCGATATCGGCATGGCCGCCGATGTTGGCACTTTGCAACGGTTGCCACGAATCATCGGTGACGGCATGCTGCGTGAACTGGCTTACACCGGTCGTACGTTCGGTGCCGACGAAGCGTGCAGCCTCGGTCTGGTCAATCGTGTTTATGCTGACAAGGAACTGCTGCTCGAAGGCGTGATGGACATTGCTCGCGAGATCGCCCGCAAATCGCCCATCGCGGTCACCGGCACCAAGGAAATGATCAGCTACATGCGTGACCACCGCATTGACGACGGTCTCGAATACGTTGCCACCTGGAACGCCGCCATGTTGCAATCCACCGACTTGCGCGTGGCCATGGCCGCCCATATGAGTAAACAGAAACCTGAATTTCTGGATTGAGAAACCATGACAGCTCGCTGGACCACTGCAGTACTGGACACCGATCAACCCGGCGGCTGGGCCGTGGCGCGCAGCCCCGAAGGCTTTCTGTTCGATGACAACGGCGCGCTGTTCCCCCGGGAATGGCTCAAGCGTCAGGACTTGTCGATCCTCGCCGAGCATGGCATCGGCCATCTTGATGGCGAGCCGGTGTATCTGCTGGAGCTGCACAGTCACAGCGAAGTGCCGGGCTGCAACTGGAAGGGGCTGCGGGCGTTCATGCTCGATGGCGATCACACCGTCTACAAGGTGTTGGGTTATGCCGCGCAGATCGGCACCTGGGCGCGCGAACATCGCTTTTGCGGCAACTGTGGGCAGGCGATGATGCAGGTGCCGAGGGAGCGGGCGATGTATTGCCAGCCGTGTGAGCTGCGCAGTTATCCGCGGATTTCGCCGAGCATGATCGTGCTGGTCACCCGTGGTGACGAGATCCTGCTGGCGCGCTCACCGCGTTTCGTCACCGGGGTCTACAGCACGCTGGCCGGGTTAGCCGAGCCAGGCGAGTCGGCCGAGGATTGTCTGATTCGCGAGGTGCGCGAGGAAGTCAGCATCGAGGTGAAGAACATCCAGTACATGGGCAGTCAGTGCTGGCCGTTCCCGCACTCGATGATGCTGGGGTTCCATGCCGAATATGCCGGTGGCGAGATCGTTTGCCAGGAAGACGAAATCGAAGACGCCCAGTGGTTCAACGTGCACGATTTGCCGCCGTTGCCGGCGTCAAAATCGATTGCCCGTTACCTGATCGACGTCTACGTGGCGCGCCGTTTAGGCCACGCTGAACCAGTGCTGCCAGGCTAGGCGCACAGTCAGCCCCAGCACCACGGTGATGAACACCGGACGAATGAACTTGGCGCCGCCGCTGATCGCGGTGCGCGCCCCGAAGAATGCGCCGACCATCACCGACAGGCCCATGCTCAGGCCGATGATCCAGTCCACTTGCCCGGAGAACATGAACACCGACAGCGCCGCAATGTTGCTGACGAAGTTCATGCTGCGCGCTACACCGCTGGCCTTGACCAGGTCGATGGGGTAGAGCAGCAGACTGCTGACGGTCCAGAACGCGCCCGTGCCGGGGCCGGCCACGCCGTCGTAGAAACCGAGGCTGAAGCCTTGGCTCGATTGCCATTTCTTCTTGATGGGTGCGTCGCTGTCCAGCGGCGCTTTTGGCGTTCCGCCGAACAACAGATACAGGCCGCAGGCGAAGACGATCACCGGCAGCATCTTGTTCAGCCATTCCGCCGGCAGGTAATGGGCAACAATCGCGCCGGTCAACGCCCCGACCAGGGTACCGACGATCGCGTGCATCCATTGCCGGGGATGGAACAGTTTGCGCCGGTAGAAGGTGAAGCTGGCGGTGGCCGAGCCGAAAGTCGAACTGAGTTTGTTGGTGCCCAACACCAGGTGTGGCGGCAGGCCGGCCGTCAGCAGCGCGGGCGTGGTCAGCAGACCACCGCCGCCGGCGATGGCGTCGATGAAACCGGCAATGAAAGCGACAAGGGCCAGAACGGCCAGGGTGGTGAGGTCAACGCTGAGTTCGAAAGGCATGGAATCGGCTTATTCGGCAGGGCGCAGAAGGGCTGCGGGGAAGGGCTGACATGTTACTCATTTCCAAGTGTTGCGGCGACCCGTATGGCCGCATCGCTGGCTTGCCAGCGATGCGGCCTGCACAGGCAAAGGCTATTCAACTGTTGCCTACCCAACACCTCGACGACAAATTACCCTCCAAGAATGCAACACCATCAGCCCCAAGCCCAACAAAACCGGGCATTTCAACCCTGGCACGCTTGCTGCTCTATCCCCCACATCTCCGCAAATATCCCGAGGACACGCCAATGAGCAAGCAAGCCGTGAAATTCGCCTACTGGGTGCCGAACGTCAGTGGCGGCCTGGTGGTCAGCAAGATCGAGCAGCGCACCGACTGGGGCATCGACTACAACCGCAAACTGGCGCAACTCGCCGAAGCGGCGGGGTTCGAGTATGCCCTGACGCAGATCCGCTTTACCGCCGGTTACGGTGCCGAGTTCCAGCATGAATCGGTGGCGTTCAGTCATGCGCTGCTGGCAGCTACCACCAGGCTCAAGGTGATCGCGGCGATTCTGCCGGGGCCTTGGCAACCGGCGCTGGCAGCCAAGCAACTGGCGACCATCGATCAACTCACCAACGGCCGGATTGCGGTCAATATCGTCAGCGGTTGGTTCAAGGGCGAATTCCAGGCCATCGGCGAACATTGGCTGGAACACGACGAGCGCTACCGGCGTTCCGAGGAATTCATCCGCTCGCTGCGCGGGATCTGGAGCCAGGACAACTTCACTTTTCGCGGCGACTTCTACCGTTTCGACAATTACAGCCTCAAACCGAAACCGCTGGGCCGCCCGGAAATCTTCCAGGGTGGCAGTTCCCGTGCGGCAAGGGACATGGCGGCGCGGGTTTCGGACTGGTATTTCACCAACGGCAACAGCGTCGAAGGGATCAAGGCGCAGGTCGATGACATCCGGGCCAAAGCGGCGGCAAACAATCATTCGGTGAAAATCGGCGTCAACGCTTTTGTCATCGCCCGCGACACCGAAGAAGAGGCCCGCGCTGTACTGGCGCAGATCATCGACCAGGCCGACCCGGAAGCGGTGAATGCTTTCGGTGACGCGGCGAAGCAGGCGGGCAGGGCGTCGCCGGAAGGTGAGGGCAACTGGGCGAAATCGACGTTCGAGGATCTGGTGCAATACAACGATGGCTTCAAGACCAACCTGATCGGCACGCCACAGCAGATTGCCGAGCGGATTGTGGCGCTGAAAGCGGTGGGGGTGGATCTGGTGTTGGCGGGGTTTCTGCACTTTCAGGAGGAGGTGGAGTATTTCGGCAAGCGTGTGTTGCCGTTGGTGCGGAAACTGGAGGCTGAAAAGACTGCCGCCGTCGCCTGACCACTACAAAACCAGTGTAGGAGCGAGCTTGCTCGCGAAAGCGGTTTGTCAGTTACATGAGTATTGACTGACACGACGCCTTCGCGAGCAAGCTCGCTCCCACATTTTCGATCTACATGAACTCAGAGACCGAGATCGGAGAGCCCCGGATGATCATCCGGACGCCGACCCAGCGGCCAATGGAACTTGCGTTCGCTTTCCTTGATCGGCATGTCGTTGATGCAGGCATAGCGCTGGAACATCAGGCCGTGCTCATCGAACTCCCAGTTTTCATTGCCGTAGGAACGGAACCAGTTGCCCGAATCGTCGCGCCATTCATAGGCGTAGCGCACGGCAATCCGCGTATCCGAATAGGCCCAGAGTTCCTTGATCAGGCGATAATCGAGTTCCTTGGCCCATTTACGGGTCAGGAACGCCTTGGCTTCTTCACGGTTGTTGGCGAACTCGGCGCGGTTGCGCCATTTCGTGTCGAGTGTGTAGGCCAGCGATACCTTCTCGGGATCGCGGGAATTCCAGCCATCTTCGGCCAGTCGAACTTTTTCGATGGCCGATTCATGGTTGAACGGCGGTAAAGGCGGACGCACTTGGGCAGCAGTCGACATTGTCAGTCTCCCGATCTAATAAACGATTAAACAACGGTTCAGGCTTATTTAAGGCGTTACAGGTCCAATAACTTACGCGCCATGCATTGCGCATTATCAGCGGCACTGTGATCACCCATCACAAGCGCTACGGTAATGGCGCCGTCAATCAGGATCAGCAACTGCCTGGCCAGACATTGCGGATCTTCGACGCCATGTTCGGTACACAGCTCGCACAGGTAGTCGAGCAGCTTCTGTTTGTGGTCTTTGGCGACCTGGCGCACCGGATCTTCAGGATCGCCGGTCTCGCCACTGGTATTGATGAAGGCGCAGCCGCGGAAGCCTTCCGAGGCGAACCAGCTTTTGAGCACGGTAAACAGGTTCAGCAGGCGGTCGGCCGGGGTTTCGGCCTGATCGACAGCGCTGCGGTACCAGTGCATCCAGCGCACGTCGCGGCGTTGCAGGGCGGCGACGGTCAGCTCCTCCTTGTTGGCGAAGTAGCGGTAAATGCTTTTTCTGGAGACGCCGGCGGTTTTCACCAGAAGATCCATGCCGGTGGCCGCAATGCCACTTTTGTAGATCAACTTTTCGGTGACATCCAGAATGATGTCGCGGGTCGAGGTGTCATTGATTTCGTTCATGTGGCGAACAGTAGAACGATCGTTCTCCTTGGTCAAGCGTTTATTTTCAGATCGGTTTCGCGAGCAGGCTCGCTCCCACATTTGAAATGCGATCCATTGTGGGAGCGAGCCTGCTCGCGAAGGCGTCATTACAGACAGTAACAAGACCCGAACCGGTTGATGGTGTAAGCTCTCGGGTTCTTCGGATTCGACCCATTGCGAGCCCTATGCCGTTGCTTTTCAAACGCTCTTTGCTGCCCAAACTGCGCAGCTTTCCGCTGACTGCCGAGGCCGTGACGATTCTGTCCGGCGCCGCCGAGTTCCGTCGTTGCCTGCTGGAGAAAATCGCCGAGGCGACCCGGCGCATCTACATCGTTGCGCTGTATCTGCAGCACGACGAGGCCGGTCAGGAAATCCTCGATGCCTTGCACGCCGCCAAGCTCAAGCGTCCCGAACTGGAAATTGTCGTGGTGGTCGACTGGCTGCGCGCCCAGCGCGGGTTGATCGGTGCCGGCAAACAGCCGGGCAACTCGGCGTGGTATCAGGAAATGACCCGCACGCATCAGAGTGAAGTGCCGGTCTACGGCGTGCCGGTACAGACCCGCGAACTGTTTGGCGTCCTGCACTTGAAAGGCTTCGTGATCGACGACTGCGTGGTTTACAGCGGAGCGAGCCTGAACAACGTCTACCTGCACAAGTTCGACAAGTACCGTTTCGACCGCTACCACGTACTGCACAGCCGCGAACTGGCGGACTCGATGCACCATCTGGTCAAGCACGGCCTGATCGAATCCAAGGCTGTGCATCGCCTCGACCTGCCGAATCTGCCGACCACCCGCAGCCTGCGCAACGACATCGGCGACCTGCGAAGCCGTCTCAAATACGCGGCGTACGACACCAGCGCCGGCAGTACAGCGCATAGCGGCCTGTCGGTGAGTCCGCTGCTGGGCGTGGGCAAGAACAACCCGTTGAACCGGGTGATTGTCGAGCTGATCGCCAGTGCGCAACAGCAGCTGACGATCTGCACCCCGTATTTCAATCTGCCGCTGCCGATCATCCGCGAGATCAACCGCGCGCTGGCCCGTGGGGTGAAGATCGACATCGTGGTCGGCGACAAAACCGCCAACGATTTCTACATTCCGCCGAGCGAGCCGTTCAAGGTGATTGCGGCGCTGCCGTACCTGTACGAAATCAGCCTGCGCCGCTTCGCCAAGCGTCATCAGCGCAACATCGACAGCGGCCAGTTGAACCTGCACCTGTGGCGTGACGGCGACAACAGTTACCACCTCAAGGGCATGTGGGTGGATCAGCGCTATACGCTGCTGACCGGCAACAACCTCAACCCGCGGGCGTTTCGTCTCGACCTGGAAAACGCGCTGCTGATCGATGATCCGCAAGGCGAGTGGCTTGAGCCACGGGCGAAGGAGCAGGCAGAGATCTTCCGCAACACCACGCGGATCGCCAGCTTCCAGAACCTTGAGACTCTGCCGGAGTACCCGGCGGGAGTGGCGAAGTTTCTCAAGCGGGTGAGTCGGGTGCGGATTGAGCGGTTGCTGTACCGGATTTTGTAACCGTTAAAAGCAAAAGATCGCAGCCTCCGGCAGCTCATACATTGGGTATGTGAACACCCTGTAGGAGCTGCCGAAGGCTGCGATCTTTTTTACTGGCGACTCAGATCCGTCAGTTCAGACCCAACTTGCCACGCAACGTAGACAGGTCTTCCGCCAACGTATTGACCGGGCCAACCAGTGCCTTGCGATCGTTGTCCTTCACCTTGTCATACGTCTCGAAACCACCGTCCTTGGTCTTGTACTTGGCGAGGATCTTGTCGACGGTGGCAAAGTTCTTGTCGACTTTGGCAACGAACGCCTTGTCTTGCTTCTCGATCTGCGGACGGAACAGGTCGACGATTTTCTTCGCACCGTCGATGTTGCCCTGGAAGTCGTACAGGTCGGTGTGGCTGTAACGGTCTTCTTCACCGGAGATCTTGGTCGCGGCAACTTCTTCCAACAGCGCGGCCGCACCGCCAACGACTTTCTCCGGCGGGAAGGTCAGCCCGGCGACGCGGGTCTGCAGGTCTTTCACATCGCTGTCCAGCTTGTCAGCCAGCGCCGTCAGGCCTTCGGTGCTCTTCTCCGAGAACAGCGAATATTCGAGGCGATGGAAACCGGTGAAATCTTCAGCCTTCACGCCTTTTTCGTGGTCGTCGACGCGCGAGTCGATGGACGCATCGAGGTCGCTGAACAGCTCGGCAATCGGCTCGATCGACTCGTAGTAAACGCGAGTCGGCGCGTAGAGCTTTTGCGCGGTGGCCAGATCGCCTTTCTTCACCGCATCGGTGAACTGCTTGGTGTGGCTGCCCAATTCATCCAGTTGCTCGGTGACGTAGATCTTGTAGTCCGACACCGGGCCGACCAGATCCAGCGGCGCTGTTGCGGCGAACGCCGACAACGGGGTGTTGAGTAAACCGAGGGTCAGCAATAACGCGAGTGGCGACTTTTTCATGGAGCGGCTCCGAGGTTTTTTTGTGGTTAGGCAGCTGTTTTGGGGTGGGTGGCGTCAAGCAGCGAGCGACCGATGAAGTCCTTGTCGCCGGTGACACCCGGAAGGGTGAAGAAGTAACCGCCGCCGACCGGTTTGAGGTATTCCTCAAGCGGCTCGCCGTTGAGCCGGGTCTGCACGGTGATGAAGCCTTTTTCCAGGTCGGCTTGGTAGCAGATGAACAGCAGGCCCATGTCGAGCTGGCCGTTCTTGTTCACGCCGTTGGAGTAGTTGAAGGGGCGGCGCAGGATCAGGTTGGCCTGGCTCGCGGCGGTGCGCGGGTTGGCCAGGCGAATGTGCGCGTCGAGCTTGGTCAGCTTGCCTTGCGGGTCTTTGCTGTAGTCCGGGACCTCGGTCTCATGGTGGGCGCCCATCGGCGCGCCCGTGGTCTTGACCCGACCGATGATGCTTTCCTGTTCCTGCAACGGCGTCCGGTCCCAGCGCTCGACGAAGTTACGGATGATCCGCACCGCTTGATAGCTGCCGTGCGCCGCCCAGGCCGGTTCATCGCTGCCCGGTTGCACCCAGACAATCTGATCCATCGCCTTGGCGTCGTTGGAGTCGGGGTTGGCCGAGCCGTCACGGAAACCGAGGAAGTTACGCGCCGATTGCGCCGGCACACCCGGTTTGGCCGGGGCTTGCGGCGGCACGCTGCCTTCCTGTTTCCAGCGCACCAGCAGCAGGTCCGGCAGGTTCTTGACGATGTCGCGCAGGGCGTGAATGTTGGTGTCGGCAGTGTTCGAGCAGAACTGCAGGCTCAAGTCGCCGTGACAGCAATCGGCCTCCAGCGCATCGTTGGGAAAGCCGACCATGCGTTGCAGGCGCTTCGGTTTGACGGCGGCCAGACCGAAGCGTTCGTCGAACAGCGATTCGCCGACCGAGACGGTGATGGTCAGGTTGTCCGGGGTCACGATCGGGCCAAGGATGCCGGAATCCGGCGGTGGCAGTTTCGGATCGACCTGTGCCACCGGGCCGCCCTTCATCAGGAACGCGATGCGCTCGTTGAGGGTGCGGAACAGCCGCTCAAGATCTTGGCGATCGCTGGCCAGTACATCGAACGACACGAACATGCCGGACGCCGGGCGCGGGGTGACGATGCCGGTCTGATGCACGCCGTGGAAATCGTGGCGGTCTTCGGTCTTGTCGCTGCTCGGCGCTTCGGTAACTTGCGCCGGGGCTGCAGCCATCGCCGGGCAGCTCAGGGCCGATCCGGCCAGGGCGACACCGGCGACTCCCATGCCCATCAGCAGGCGGCGACGTTGCACATCGAGGTTTTGCAATTCTTTCATCGGTATTCGTCTTCTGCTTACAGGCCGGAGAGGCCGAGGGCGGGATCGATGCCATCCAGAGCGTCGGCGAGTGCCTTGGCCTTGTCGGCGATCTGTTTGCGTTGTGCGCCACTGACCGTGTCGTAAGTGGCGTAGCCGTCCTTGACCTTGAAGCTGTTCAGTACGCTGTCGAAATCACTCAGCGCCGCGTCAATTTTCGGCAGCAGCTCCGGCGCCGACTTGCTCAGCATCGGCCGCAGCAGCTCGACCACTTTGTGCGCGGTTTCCAGATTGCCGGCGAAGCCACCGAGATCGGCGTGGCTGTAGCGTTCCTCTTCACCGCTGGCGGCGCGCACGTCGGCCAGGGTGTTGAGGTTGCGCACCACGATGCTCACCAATTGCTCCGGCGGCAGCGATTGGGCCAGCAGTTGCTGTTTGAGTGTGGTGACGTCGACCAGCAGACGCTCGGCGACCGGGTTCAAGCCGTCGAGGCTGCGTTGCTGGAACAGCGCATATTCGACCCGGTGGAAGCCGACGAAGGCCGGATCCTGCTCACGTTTTTCGAAGTAATCGGCGCGAGCGTTGATGCTGTTGTCCAGCTCCGCCAGCCGTTGCGCGGCAGGGGCCAGACGCTGATAAGCCGTACGCGCCGGCAGGTACAGTGCTTGTGCCTGAGCCAGGTCGCCGCTGGTAATTGCCTGATTCAGCGCGGTCACGGCTTTGATCAGCGCGCTGCCCTGAGTCGCCAGATACACGCGGAACTCCGACAAAGGCCCGACGAAAGCGACCATCGACGGTTTGGCCTTGGCGGCAGCGTCGGAGGCGGCGGTCGGCGTTACGTGCAACACGCCACGCGGATTGCTCAGCAGACCGCACGTGATCGCGTAGTCGCCGGGTTGCAGGTTGGCGTTGATCACCTGACTCAGGCCCGGGGCGATGTTTTCGCGCTCTTCGATCACCAGCACGCCGTCGAGGATTTCCCATTCCACCGCCCGATCGGAGCGGTTGACGATGCGGAAACTGGCGCGGCCGGCGGGCACCGTCAGCTCGTTCGGATCGCAGCTGTGCGCGTTGATGTTGACCACCACTTCATCATGGTTGTGCTGACGCTTGGCCGCAGCCATTTTCGAGGCGTAGTAGAACAGGCCACCGGCGGCGATCATCACGACCACCGAACCGGCCACCGCCCAGCGCAAGGCGCGGGGAGGCGAGGCCTGAGGAGTATTAGGCTTTGACATGGGTGCCCTTATTGGCTGGAAACGGAAGACGATTTGCTGGCTGTGTCTGCGCTTGAGGCCGGCGCGGCGGGGTAGAAGAACATCACCAGCGCCACCACCAGATAGATCAGGTACGCACCGAGGGTGCTGACGGTCGGCGCATCCTGATAACCGAACATGCCGGCCAGCACCGAGCCCAGCGGGCCGTCCATCGGCAGCGTCGCGCTGAAATCAAACAGCACGCTTTGCAGGTGATTCCACACACCGGCTTCATGCAGGGCTTGCACCGAGTTGGCGAGGATTCCGGCGGCGACCACCAGAATGAACAACCCGGTCCACTTGAAGAACGCCGACAGGTTCAGGCGCATGCTGCCGCTGTAGATCAGGAAACCGACGACGATTGCCAGCACCAGGCCGAGCAGGGCACCGATCGGTGCCCCAGGCCCCTCGCTCTGCTGGAATACCGCGAGCAGAAAGAACACGGTTTCCAGCCCTTCGCGAGCCACGGCGAAAAACACCATGGCAATCAGTGCGATTACTTGATGCTTTGACGAGGTCAGGGCGTGATCCAGCGAGGCTTGTAATGAATGCTTGATCGAACGTGCGACCTTGCGCATCCAGAACACCATCGAACTGAGGATGCCCACCGCGACCAGTCCGACAATGCCTTCGAACAATTCCTGCTGTTTCTGCGGGAATTCGGCACTGACCAGCTCCAGGCCGCCGCCGACCAGCAGCGCCAGCGCAGCGGCGAGGAAGACGCCGATCCACACCGCCGGCATCCATTGGCCACGACCGGTCTGTTGCAGGTAGCTGGCGATGATGCCAACGATCAGCGCGGCTTCAATGCCTTCGCGCAGCATGATCAGAAAGGGAACGAGCATTCAGGCAACCACGAGTGATTTAGATAGGTGGCTAAGTTGTAACATAATGACACTCATTCCCAAATGGGGATGGTTGACATTTACCTGAACATTCGCTGAACGGCATGTTTTTCGTCCCCCGCACAGCCCCCTTGTAGGAGCTGCCGAAGGCTGCGATCTTTTGATCTTGTTTTTAAAAATCAAAGTCAAAAGATCGCAGCCTTCGGCAGCTCCTACAGGGGATTCGTGCTGAATTCGCATCCTGCGTTAAGATGCCCGTCACTCGAAAACCACAAGGTCTGCCTCGCTCCATGTCGGAAAAAGACACCATCGCCGTGCAGCTGGTGCGTGAAGCGCTGCTGCAAAGTTGTGCCCCGGGCGTGGCCACGGATGAAGTCTTGAACAAGGTCGGGATTGCTCCGGCGCTGCTGCACAGCGAGCAAGGTCGGGTACCTGCCTCGCAATACGCCAGACTCTGGCGCTTGCTGGCCCGGCGCGGCGATGACGAGTTCTTTGGCATGGATCCGCGCCGGCTCAGGTCCGGCAGCCTCGAATTCCTCTGCCGCAGCGCCATGGCGCAATCGACGCTGGCCGCCGGCGTGAACATGGGCCTGAGTTTTCTCTCGCTGATGCTGGAAAAAATGCCCGCGCAACTGGTGCATCAGCAGAGCCTGGCGGAAATCGTCCTGCTCGAAGACGACCCGGAACCGCGCCGCGCGTTTACCTATTTCACCTATTGGATGATCGTCCACGGCGTGGCCTGCTGGCTGGCGGGGCGGCGGATTCCGATCCTGGCGATCGAACTGCGCTGCGCGGAACCTGATTTCTGCGACGACTACCGGGTGATGTTCTCGGAAAACCTGCGCTTCGAGCGTCCGCGTACGCGGATGATTTTCGCCGCTGACTGCCTTGATCTGCCGATCAAGCGCACGGCCGAAGAATTGAAACGCTTTCTGGCCCATGCGCCGGCGAACATTCTGGTGAAGTACCGCGATCCTGAGAGCCTTGCCAGCCGGATCAAGCAGGATCTGCGGCAGTTGCCCGCCGAACAGTGGCCGGAGACCGAGGCGCTGGCGCAGCAACTGTGCATGTCCGCCTCGACCCTGCGCCGGCGTTTGTCCGAGGAAGGGCAGACCTATCAGGGTCTCAAGGACAGCGTGCGCAAGGAACTGGCGATCAGTTGGCTGGCGGAGCCGTCGATCAGCTTCGTCGAGATCGCCACTCGGCTGGGTTTTGCCGATGCGAGTTCGTTCTACAAGGCGTTTCGCAAGTGGTCGGGGTCCAATCCGGGGCATTATCGTACGTTGATCCTTAACGAAGCGGTCTGATCCGACGCACATTTGGAATGCGCTTCCCCTGTAGGAGCTGCCGCAGGCTGCGATCTTTTGCCTTTGATGTTCTAAAAAACAAGATCAAAAGATCGCAGCCTGCGGCAGCTCCTACAGGCGTTTGTTTGTCATTGTGCAAGCATGGCCAAACCAGTCAGCCACTTTGATGGCTTTGACCATTGCCGCCTCCGCGCCGCAGCGCGACTATCCCTGTGTTGTTTACGGTTCCCAGCCTAATAAAAACACCGAGGGATTCTGGCAATGCGCGATTACTTGTCTGCCACCGAACAGTTCAACTATCAGCACACCGTGGACGCTGCGCTCAGCGGCACGCTGGAGGCGCTCAACGCCTGCGTCGAATGTTGCGACCGCCATGCCTTGCCGGGGCGCATCGCGCTGTTCTGGGAAGGCCGCGACGGCGCCAGTGCCACGTACACCTTCAGCGAACTGCAAGACAAAGCCGCGCGTTTCGCCAATTTCCTTCTCGAACAAGGCGTGCAGAAGGGCGACAAGGTCGCCGGCCTGCTGCCGCGCAACATCGAATTGCTCATCACCGTGTTTGCCACCTGGCGCATCGGCGCGGTGTATCAGCCGTTGTTCACCGCATTCGGCCCCAAGGCCATCGAGCATCGGCTGAACAGCTCCGACGCCAAAGTGGTGGTCACCGACGCGGTCAACCGGCCAAAACTCGCCGAAGTCATGGATTGCCCGACCATCGTCACCGTCGGCGGTGCCAAAGGTCAGGGCATCGTCCGTGGCGACTTCAGTTTCTGGGCCGAGCTGGCCAACTATTCCAGCGTTTGCGAACCGGTCCTGCTGACGGGTGACGATCCGTTCCTGCTGATGTTCACCTCGGGCACCACCGGCCCGTCGAAAGCGCTGTCGGTGCCGCTCAAGGCCATCGTCGCGTTTCAGAGCTACACCCGCGACGCGGTGGATCTGCGCCCTGAAGATGCGTTCTGGAACGTCGCCGATCCGGGCTGGGCCTACGGCATCTATTTCGGCGTCACCGGGCCGATGGCGATGGGGCATCCGATCACCTTTTACGATGGTCCGTTCACCCTCGAAAGCACCTGCCGGGTGATCAACAAATACGCCATCACCAACCTCACTGGCTCGCCGACCGCGTATCGCCTGTTGATTGCCGGCGGCAACGAGTTCGCCAAGTCGATCAAGGGCAAGCTGCGCATCGTCAGCAGCGCCGGCGAGCCGCTGAATCCGGAAGTGATCCGCTGGTTCGCCGACAACCTCGATGTGGTGATTCACGACCATTACGGGCAGACCGAACTGGGCATGGTGCTGTGCAACCACCACGGTCTGCAGCATCCGATCCACCTCGGCGCCGCCGGTTTCGCCTCGCCGGGCCATCGCATCGTGGTGCTCGACGAGCAGTACAACGAACTTGGTGTCGGCCAGCCGGGCATCCTCGCCATCGACCGCACCCAGTCGCCGATGTGCTGGTTCGGCGGCTACGAGGGCGTGTCGACCAAGGCCTTCGTCGGCGATTACTACCTCAGCGGCGACACCGTGGAATGGAACCCGGACGGCAGCATCAGCTTCGTCGGGCGCAGTGATGATGTGATCACGACTTCCGGCTACCGCGTCGGCCCGTTCGACGTCGAAAGTGCGCTGATCGAACACCCGGCAGTGGTCGAAGCGGCCGTGGTCGGCAAGCCGGATCCGGAGCGTACCGAACTGGTCAAGGCCTTCGTCGTGCTCAACCCGCAATACCGCGCCGAACCGACGCTGGCCGAAGAATTGCGGCAACACGTGCGCAAGCGTTTGGCCGCGCATTCGTACCCGCGGGAAATCGAATTTGTCAGTGAGTTGCCGAAAACCCCAAGCGGCAAATTGCAGCGCTTTATCTTGCGCAACCAGGAAATCGCCAAGGCTCAAGAGGCCGCGGCGCACAACGTTTCAGCTTGAATCAGGAAGTCCGTCATGCAGATCGAGAACAAGGTTTTTATCGTCACCGGCGGCGCGTCCGGCCTGGGTGCCGCCAGCGCCGAATTGCTGGTCAACGCCGGCGCCAAAGTAATGTTGGTGGACATGAATGCCGAAGCCGTCGCCGCGCAGGCCCAGCGCCTCGGCGCGCAAAGTGTGGTGGCCGATATCAGCAACGAAGCCGCTGCCGAAGCGGCGGTGCAGGCGACGCTGAAAGCTTTTGGCAGCCTCAACGGTCTGGTCAACTGCGCCGGCATCGTCCGGGGCGAGAAGATTCTCGGCAAGAACGGCCCGCATGCGCTGTCGAGTTTTGCCCAAGTGATTAACGTCAACCTGATCGGCAGCTTCAACATGCTGCGACTGGCCGCAGCGGCCATTGCCGAAAGCGAAGCCAATGCCGATGGCGAGCGTGGGGTGATCATCAATACCGCCTCGGTCGCGGCGTTCGATGGCCAGATCGGCCAGGCGGCGTATTCTGCTTCCAAAGGCGCGATTGCCAGCCTGACCCTGCCGGCCGCCCGTGAACTGGCGCGTTTCGGCATCCGCGTGATGACCATCGCTCCGGGCATTTTCGAAACCCCGATGATGGCCGGCATGACCCCGGAAGTGCGCGAGTCGCTGGCCGCCGGCGTGCCGTTCCCGCCGCGCCTGGGCAAACCTGCCGAGTACGCCGCGCTGGTTCGGCATATCATCGAAAACAGCATGCTCAACGGTGAGGTGATCCGTCTCGACGGCGCCTTGCGCATGGCCGCCAAGTAAGGAGGATTTGTCATGACTCTTGCCAACGATCCGATTGTTATCGTCAGTGCCGTCCGCACCCCGATGGGCGGTTTTCAGGGCGAACTGAAAGGCCTCACCGCGCCGCAACTGGGCGCTGCGGCGATCAAAGCAGCGGTTGAACGCGCCGGGGTTGCCAGCGACGCGGTTGATGAAGTGTTGTTCGGTTGCGTATTGCCCGCCGGCCTCGGTCAGGCGCCGGCGCGGCAGGCAGCTTTGGGCGCCGGGCTGGATAAATCGACGCGCTGCACCACGGTCAACAAGATGTGCGGCTCGGGCATGGAAACCACCATTCTGGCCCACGACATGCTGCTGGCCGGCAGCGCAGATGTGGTGATCGCCGGCGGTATGGAAAGTATGTCCAACTCGCCGTATCTGCTCGACCGCGCTCGCGCCGGCTATCGCATGGGTCATGGCCGGGTGCTCGATTCGATGTTCCTCGACGGCCTCGAAGACGCCTACGACAAGGGCCGTCTGATGGGCACCT
The DNA here is from genome assembly GCF_022368695.1 of Pseudomonas sp. Y5-11. Classification (NCBI taxonomy): domain Bacteria; kingdom Pseudomonadati; phylum Pseudomonadota; class Gammaproteobacteria; order Pseudomonadales; family Pseudomonadaceae; genus Pseudomonas; species Pseudomonas sp. Y5-11. Next base: position 4,060,104 of record NZ_CP058974.1, on the reverse strand, counting down.
TCGCCGAAGACTGCGCCGAAACCAACAACTTCAGCCGCGAAGCCCAGGATGCGTTTGCCATCGCCTCGACCACCCGCGCCCAGCAGGCGATCAAGGACGGCAGCTTCAAAGCCGAGATCGTGCCGCTCACGGTGACCGTCGGCAAAGAACAGCTGCTGATCAGCAACGACGAGCAGCCGCCGAAAGCCAAACTGGACAAGGTCGCCTCACTGAAACCGGCGTTCCGCGAAGGCGGCAAGGTGACAGCGGCCAACTCCAGCTCGATCTCCGACGGCGCGGCGGCGCTGGTGCTGATGCGCCAGTCGCAAGCGCAGAAACTGGGTCTCAAGCCACTGGCGGTGATTCACGGTCACGCGGCGTTTGCCGACACGCCGGGCCTGTTCCCGGTGGCACCGATTGGCGCGATCAAGAAGCTGGTGAAGAAGACCGGCTGGGCGTTGAACGAGGTCGATCTGTTCGAAATCAACGAAGCGTTCGCCGTGGTGGCGATGGCCGCGATGACTCACCTGGAAATCCCCCACGACAAGCTCAACGTGCACGGCGGCGCCTGCGCGCTGGGCCATCCGATCGGTGCCTCGGGCGCGCGGATTCTGGTGACCTTGCTCTCGGCCCTGCGCCAGAAAAACCTGAAACGCGGGATCGCGGCAATCTGCATCGGCGGCGGTGAAGCCACGGCGATGGCCGTGGAATGCGTCTACTGAGCACCCTCTCTCTGTAGGAGCTGTCGAGTGCAACGAGGCTGCGATCTTTTGATCTTGTTTTTAAAATCAAAATCAAAAGATCGCAGCCTGCGGCAGCTCCTACAGGGGGCGGTGTGTAACCCGGATTTAAGTTAAGGATTCACCATGATTCCCAACGAAGACCAGACCCAGATCCGCGACATGGCCCGGCAGTTCGCCGAGGAACGGCTGAAACCGTTCGCCGCCGAGTGGGATCGCGAGCATCGTTTCCCCAAGGAAGCCATCGGCGAAATGGCCGAACTGGGTTTTTTCGGCATGCTCGTGCCGGAACAGTGGGGCGGTTGTGACACCGGTTACCTGGCCTACGCCATGGCCCTGGAAGAAATCGCCGCCGGCGACGGCGCCTGCTCGACCATCATGAGCGTGCACAACTCGGTCGGCTGCGTGCCAATCCTCAAGTTCGGCAACGACGACCAGCGCGAGCGCTTCCTCAAACCGCTGGCCAGCGGCGCCATGCTCGGAGCCTTCGCCTTGACCGAACCGCAGGCCGGCTCTGATGCCAGCAGCCTGAAAACCCGCGCTCGTCTGGAAGGTGATCACTATGTACTCAACGGCTGCAAACAGTTCATCACGTCCGGGCAGAACGCCGGGATCGTGATCGTGTTTGCGGTGACCGATCCGAGTGCCGGCAAGCGCGGCATCACGGCGTTCATCGTGCCCACCGATTCGCCGGGCTACAAAGTCGCACGGGTCGAAGACAAACTCGGCCAGCACGCGTCGGACACCTGCCAGATTCTGTTTGAAGACGTCAAAGTACCGGTCGCCAACCGCTTGGGTGAGGAGGGCGAAGGCTACAAGATCGCCTTGGCCAACCTCGAAGGCGGGCGGGTCGGCATCGCGTCGCAAGCGGTGGGCATGGCCCGCGCTGCGTTCGAAGCGGCCCGCGACTACGCCCGCGAGCGCGATACGTTCGGCAAACCGATCATTGAGCACCAGGCCGTGGCGTTCCGTCTCGCCGACATGGCCACGCAGATCGCCGTCGCCCGGCAAATGGTGCATTACGCCGCCGCGCTGCGCGACAGCGGTCAGCCGGCACTGGTTGAGGCTTCGATGGCCAAACTGTTCGCTTCGGAAATGGCCGAGAAGGTCTGCTCGATGGCGTTGCAGACGCTGGGTGGTTACGGTTACCTCAACGACTTCCCGCTGGAACGCATTTACCGCGACGTGCGCGTCTGCCAGATCTACGAAGGCACCAGCGACATTCAGCGCATGGTCATCTCACGCAACCTTTAACCCCAACCCTTTGCAGGAGCTGCCGCAGGCTGCGATCTTTTGCTTTTGATTGTTAAAAACAAGATCAAAAGATCGCAGCCTGCGGCAGCTCCTACAGGGTACAAATTCAGGAGTCATGTATGAGCTACGAAACAATTCTGCTGGAAAACCACGACCGCGTCGGCCTGATCACCCTGAACCGTCCGCAGGCACTGAACGCCCTGAACGCGCAGTTGGTCAGCGAAGTGAACCACGCCCTTGATGCTCTGGAAGCGGATGCGAACATCGGTTGCATCGTCATCACCGGTTCGAAGAAGGCCTTCGCCGCCGGCGCTGATATCAAGGAAATGGCCGAGCTGACCTACCCGCAAATCTACATGGACGACCTGTTCAGCGACAGCGACCGCGTGGCCAACCGCCGCAAGCCGATCATCGCTGCGGTCAACGGTTTCGCCCTTGGTGGCGGCTGTGAACTGGCGTTGATGTGCGACTTCATTCTGGCAGGCGACAACGCCAAATTCGGTCAACCGGAAATCAACCTCGGCGTGCTCCCGGGCATGGGCGGCACCCAGCGCCTGACCCGCGCCGTGGGCAAGGCCAAGGCCATGGACATGTGCCTCAGCGGGCGGATGATCGATGCGGTGGAGGCCGAACGTTGCGGCATCGTTGCGCGGATCGTACCGAGCGATGAGTTGCTCGACGAGGCGTTGAAAGTCGCCGCCGTGATCGCCAGCAAGTCGCTGCCGATTGCGATGATGGTCAAGGAAAGCGTCAACCGTGCGTTTGAGGTCAACCTGGCTGAAGGCGTGCGTTTCGAGCGCCGGGTGTTCCACGCGGCGTTTGCGACGCAGGATCAGAAGGAAGGGATGGCGGCGTTTGTGGCCAAGCGCGCGCCGGAGTTTACCGGAAAGTAATGCATCGTCCTGGCTGACGTCTTCGCGAGCAAGCTCGCTCCCACACTGGATTTATGTCGTACACAAATCCCCTGTGGGAGCGAGCTTGCACGCGAAGCTTTTGAGGCAACATCAAAAGATCGCAGCCTTCGGCAGCTCCTACACCATTTTCCTGTAGGAGCTGCCGAAGGCTGCGATCTTTTGCTTTTTACAGCGGGTAGTTCTTCAGTTCCCGCGCAATCACCATCCGCTGAATCTCGCTCGACCCCTCATAGATCTGGGTGATCCGCGCATCGCGGTAGTACTTCTCGACCGGATAATCCTCCAGATACCCGTACCCGCCATGAATCTGAATCGCCGACGAGCAAACCTTTTCGGCCATCTCCGAGGCGAACAGTTTGGCCTGCGACGCCTCCGACAGACACGGTTTGCCCGCCGTGCGCAGGCGCGCCGCGTGCAGGATCATCAAGCGCGCCGCGTTGATTTGCATGTGCATGTCGGCCAACAGATTGGCGATGCTCTGGTGTTCGTTGATCGGCTTGCCGAACTGGATGCGATCACGGGAGTACACAAGCGCCGCTTCAAACGCCGCCCGGGCGATGCCCAAGGCTTGCGCAGCAATGCCGATGCGGCCGCCTTCGAGGTTGGACAGGGCAATCGCCAGACCCTTGCCGCGCTCGCCGAGCAGATTGGCCTCGGGAATGCTGCAGTTGTTGAGGGTCACTGCGCAGGTGTCGGAGGCGCGGATGCCCATCTTGTGTTCGGTGCGATCAACGATGAACCCCGGCGTATCGGTGGGCACCAGGAACGCAGAAATGCCTTTCTTGCCCAGATCCGGGTCGGTCACCGCAAACACGATCGCCAGTTTCGCCCGTTTGCCGTTGCTGACGAATTGTTTGGCGCCGTTGATCACCCACTGGCCGTCGCGCCGTTCGGCGCGTGTGCGCAGGTTGTGCGCCTCGGAGCCGGCCTGCGGTTCGGTGAGGCAGAAGCAGCCAATGACCTGACCGCTGGCGAGGTCGGCCAGCCAGGTTTGTTTCTGTTCTTCGCTGCCGTAATTCATGACCGGCCCACAACCCACCGAGTTGTGAATGCTCATGAACGCGCCAGTCGCGCCGTCACCGGCTGAAATTTCTTCGACGGCCAGCGCATAGGCCACGTAATCAACGTAAGTGCCACCCCATTCCTCGGGCACCACCATACCGAGCAAACCGAGTTCGCCCATCTTCGCCACCAGCGCGTCGTCGATCCAGCCAGCCTTTTCCCAGGCTTGCGCGTGAGGTGCGATTTCGCCACGGGCAAAATCCCGGGCCATGTCGCGGATCATTACTTGTTCTTCAGTCAGTTCGAGATCGTGCATGGCTCAGCTCCCGCTCTCATCAAAACCGTTAAAGAAACTCGCGACGTGCCCGGCGTCCAGCGCGGCGAGGGTCGGCGGATTCCAGCGAGGTATCTTGTCTTTGTCGATCAGCAGGGCGCGTACGCCTTCGATCAGGTCGCCGCGTTCGAACCACTGACGATCCAGATGCAGTTCGAGGGCGAAACACTGTTCCAGGCTCAGTTGCCGACCGCGACGGAGCATCTCCAGGGTCACGGCCATCGCCAGCGGCGAGCGGGTCTCCAGCAGGTCAGCGGTGGTCGTCGCCCACTCATGGCTGTCGGCGACGGTGACTGCGCGCAGTTGCTCGACAATGCTCGGCACGTCCGGCAGGGCGAAGAAATGGTCGATGGCCGGGCGCAGCTTCTCCAGCGGCGCATCGCTCAGGGTTTGCACGCCGGTTTTCGCCAGCAGGCCCTGCAGATCCTTGAGCGGCGTGTCGTGCCATTCCAGGTGATCGAGTTGTTCGTCGAGGCTCGCCAGTTGGCGGCTGTCGACAAACCAGTCCGCCAGCCCGCAATACAGCGCATCCGCCGCACGAATCTGCACGCCGCTGACGCCCAGATAGATCCCCAGTTCACCGGGAATCCGCGAGAGGAAATAGCTGCCGCCGACATCGGGGAAATAACCGATCGCCACTTCCGGCATCGCCAGCCGGCTCTTTTCCGTAACCACCCGCAGATCCGCACCTTGCACCAGGCCCATGCCGCCGCCGAGGACGAAACCGTCCATCAACGCCAGTACCGGTTTGCGGTAGTGATGAATGGTCAGGTCGAGGGCGTATTCCTCGACGAAGAAATCTTCGTGCAGCGTGGCGCCGCTTTTGAAACTGTCGTACAGGGAACGAATATCGCCACCGGCGCAGAAAGCTTTTTCACCGGCACCGCGCAGCACCACAGCGTGCACATTGGCATCAGCAGCCCAGGCATCGAGTTGCTGCTGCAACTGGCGAACCATGTCGAGGGTGATGGCGTTGAGACCGGCGGGGCGGTTGAGGGTCAGGTGACCAATGTGGTTGCGAACCTCGGCCAGCACGTCGTTTTGCGTGGCATCCATGGACGGCGTCCGCGGGGATGAAGCCTGAGCAGTCATCACTAACTCCCTGCTTTTATTGTCTTTATTCGAGAAGCTCGCGCGCGAGCGTTAACGGATCGTAACAGTGCAAATTTGCCGTGTACAACGGGGATATGTGCAGGGGGAGTTTGCGTTTTTGCCTTAGGGAAAATCGGATGTGCTTGTGTAGGAGCTGCCGAAGGCTGCGATCTTTTGATCTTGAAAAGATCGCAGCCTCGTTGCACTCGACAGCTCCTACAGGGAGAGTGAGGTGTCAGGTGAAGACTTCGCCGATGCTGCGGCGTTTGGCGTGCAGTTCGCTGGCGTGGATCAGTTGTTCGAGGTCTTCGGGAGTGACGTCGATAAAGGCTTCCATCTCAGCCAGTGCCCGTTTCAAATCCTCGGCGGTAATTGACTGACTGTCGACGGGAGTCTGCAGCGGCGCGGGTTCGGCCGGGCGTTTCGGGTAGCGGATGCGCGTCAGGTTGTTGTAGGCCAGCGCACTGAGCAGCATGCACGCGGCGGCGAGCATCACCGGTTCCATGGCTTTCCAGTCCAGGGCGATGGTGGCGGGATCGGCCAGCACCAGTGTCAGCGCCAGCGCGCCGGCCGGTGGGTGCAGGCAACGCAACCAGCACATCAGAATCAGCGCCATGCCTGCCGCCAGACAGGCACTGCCCAGGGTTCGCCCAAGAACATGAGCCACCAGCAACGCAATGACACTGGCGCACAGATAGCCGCCGATGATCGACCAAGGCTGCGCCAGCGCACCGGAGGACACGGCGAACAACAGCACCGCCGAAGCACCCAATGGCCCGATCAGGTGATACGCCACTTCATGGCCGAATACCTGACTGCACGCCCAGACACTGAACAAGGTGCCCAAGGCCATACCAATGGCGGCGCGGCTCCATTCGGTGGGGCGGGTGTTGATGGCGGCGGGGAACCAGCGAGCGAGCATGTGAATCGGGTCCTTGGCGGTAAAATCGAGGCAAAAAAAAGGACTTGTCCGTTTCGGAAAGTCCTCGAAGCGTTCCAACTATTGGGGGAGGAACGCGCACAGTGTGCCGTGCAAATTCGATGCTGACAAATTCATATAAATGCTGCTTCAGTGCATTATTTTTGAATTGTGGCCACGCGGCGTCCACTGACAAAACACAGATACCCACCCAGCGCGGCCAAAGCGCTCAGGGCGTAGAACATGCTCGGCGCCGGCGTGTGCATCAGCAGAAACCCGCACATCACCGGACTCAGCGCACCGCCCAGTGCCGCGAGGTTCTGCGCGCCGTAATAACTGCCGCGCAGCTCTTCCGGCGCGAGGGTATCGACGAAGAGGAAATCCGCCGGATAAATGATCATCTCGCCGAGGGTGAAGATGAACATCGCCACGCACCAGCCGACGAGGCTGTCCGCCAGGCTGAAACCGATCAGACCGACGATGAACAACGCCGTGCCGCCGGCAATCCAGAACCGCAGGTGCTCGCGCTTGAGTAAACGCCCGATCTGGTATTGCAGCAGGATCACCGTGATCGCGTTGCAGGCCAGCAGGGCGGCCATGGTGTCGAGTGTCTGTTCTTGGGTATGGGTCACCAGCAGGTATTGCGACAGGTACAGGGTAAAGCGCCCGTGAACCAGGGTGCTGAGTAGACAACCGAGGGTGAACAGGATCATCGTGCGGTCGTTTTTCAGGATGATCAGGGTGTTCAGGAAACTCTGTGGCGGGCTGGCCGGCGACAGCGGACCGGTCTCGCGGGAAACGCCCAGCAGCAGGAAAACGCTGCCGGCGGCAATCAGCCCGGCGACGATAAACGGCGCTGAAGGCTGAACCCCGGCAATCACTACACCGATCATCGGGCCCACGGCGTAGCCAATGTTGGTCAGCGTGTAGTTCAGTGAAAACGCCTTGACCCGCTGGCCGACCGGCAGGTTTTCACTGAGCATCGCTTTGGAGCAGATCAGGAACAGTGCCGACGCCGTTTCACTGATGATCAGCACCAGCGTGACCAGGTACAGATTCTGCGCGAAGGTCAGCAGCATCAGGCCGACACCGCTGGAGAGCATGGTCAGGATCAACAGCTGACGCTTGTCGAGGCGATCGATGATGTAGCCGCCATACAGCGACAACAGCGTGGCACTGAACACGGCGATGCCCAACAGCAGACCGACGTCCTGCGGGTTGAGGCCCAGTTTGTTGCTGAGGAACAGGGTCAGTAGCGGGCTGATCAGGGCACGGCTGATGACGATGCTCAGCGAGGTGATCATCAGGCGGCGTATCAGGCGGGAGTAGGTGGCCACGGCAGTGCAAATGTCCTTATTTTTATGATGAAAACCCGCGTGGCAGCGAGCCTGCTCGCCAATACCGAGTGTCAGGCGCCAACGCAGTTGACTGACAGGACGCTATCGCGAGCAGGCTCGTTCCTACAAGGGATTTGTCCTGTCAGGGCAATCTCAGCTGCATGGCGCAGCGTCGCTCGGCGGCAAAACCCTGTTCGATTTCGTTCTGCAGGGCATCGAGCAAATGCGCTTCGTGCTCACCGGGTGTGACTTCCACAAACCCCATCCGATGATAAAACGGCGCATTCCACGGCACATCGCGAAACGTGGTCAGGGTCACGGCGGGCATCTGCTCGCGGCGGGCATGTTCAATCGCGGCCAGCAGCAGTTGACGGCCCACGCCCTGCCCCTGAAACGCCAGGCTGACGGACAGTTCCTCAATGTGCAGTTGCTTGCCGACATCCAGCGCGCGGATAAACCCTGCGAGCTGCGCCGAGGTGTTTTCGGCGACCCAAACGTGGGCATGGTCGATGAATTGGCGGTGTTGCGCGGCGCTGGCCACGTCAGTGTCGGCCAACCAGGCGAGGGTCGGATCTGTGCGAAACAGCTCGGCGGCCGAGCGTTCAATGGCGGGGAGGGCGTCGGCATCACTCTGCCGCGCCCGGCGTACAACAAAACTCATGGTAAAAGTCCCTGTAAGCGCTGCCGCAGGCTGCGATCTTTTTCCCGAAAGCGCAAAAGATCGCAGCCTCAATCAGTTCCTACAAGGGTTTCAGGTACAACAGCACGTAATCGTTCTTGTCGAAACGGCCGGTCAGTACCGGTTGCAAACCCGCCAGCGAGGTGCCCTGCAGCGATTGCAGGTCCTTGCTGTCCATCATCAGCCAGGCCGGGCCTTTGAGGGCCTCGAGTTGCTGCACCGTTTCGGTGAACTGCGGTTGCAGGTCCTGCTCGACGTTGACCATGAACTTGATCGCCTTGGCGTCTTTGCCCATGCCGTGCAGCACCAGCGGTGCCGGGTTCTGCTGCACCTGCGCGAAGGCGGCGCGACTGAACGCCTGCGTGTCGTACAAGCGTCGCTCCACCGGTTCGAACACCGCGGCATACACCATCCACAACGCGAGCACCGAGCACAGCGCCAGCACTTCGGCACGCCAACGCGGTATCAACAGGCGCGACAACGCGAGCAATTGCAGAACACCGAGTACGATCAGCACCAGAGTCAGACCGTCGAGCTGCTCGGGGAAGCGGCGTTTGGCAACCAGCAGGGCCACCATCAACAGTCCCGGCGTCACCAGCCAAATGCCTTGGATAACCCCGCGCAATACGCGGAACACCCGACCGTGCAGCACCTGAAACGGGTACGCCGCGATGATCGCCGCCATCGGCAACATCGGCAGCAGGTAACGCGCCTTCTTCGCCTGTGGAATCGACAGGCCAACCATGACGATCAGCCCGGCAGCCGCACAGTATTGCACCAGACGCAAGGCCGGCCCGCGCTGATGCGGTTTGCTCAGCCAGGTCGCCGCCAACGCCAGGATCGCCAGCGGATACGCCAGTGCGTAGTTGCCCATGGAACTGGTGAAGTAATACAGCGAACCGCTGACGCCTTCACTGCCGTCCATGCGCCCCATGAACTGCATGCGGATCACGTCTTGCAGGAACGCTTCGCCGCCACTGAGTCTGGCCAGCCACAACAGCAGCGCGACGCACGCGGCGAGCAGGATCGACGCCAGTACACCGAATACCAACAGGCGTTTCCACTCACGATTGAGCAGGTAGTAACTGCAGAGCATGCCGGTCGGCACCACCAGGCCGATCGGCCCACGGATACCAAAACCCAGCAGCAACAGGACAAAGATCAGCGGCCAGCGTCGGCGCGAGCCAAAGTGGTCGTGCGCGTAACCCAGATAAAACACCGACAGCGCCACGGCGGCGAGCATCAGGTCTTGCGACACCGCGCGCACTTCGGTGACGAAGGTGCTGGTGAGCATCAGCAGCGCAATGCTGATCAACGCCCAGCGTTGCGAATGCACCGCCAGCAAACGGTACATCAACGTCACGATCACGCCGCCGGCAATGGCGCTGGGCAGCCATGCCGTCAGGGTGTTGATCGCGCCGAAGGGCAGCGACAACAGCCAGATGAACAGCGTCGAAAGCGCCGAATAATCGGCGTACGGCTGCCCGTAGGTCGTCGGGAATACCGTTGGCCCGTGCCTGAGCATCTCTTGGGCAAACAGCACAAAACGTGAATCGAAGCCAATGGGAGCCTGTCCGTAAACCCCGGCGATAAACAACAGCAGTGCCAGCAGCCCTGCGATCAGGGACTGCCGGCGGATGACAGGCGACAACGTGATCAAGCGACTTCCGCTTTGTTAGGCCACTGCTGCAGTGGCATCGGCAGTTTGCGCGAATCGCCTCGGCCGATCGGGAAGTACTTGAAGCCATTGCGCGCCAGACGCTCGGCGTCGTACAGGTTGCGGCCGTCGAAGATCACCGGGGCTTTCAGGCGTTGCTCGATCAGGTCGAAATCCGGGGCCTTGAATTGCTGCCATTCGGTGCAGATGATCAGTGCATCGGAGCCGGCCAGCACCGATTCCGGGGTGCCCATCAGCATCAGTTTTTCTTCGTTCGGGTACAGGTGCTGGGTTTCCTGCATCGCTTCCGGGTCGAACGCGCGCACACTGGCGCCGGCGGCGAACAGCGAATCGAGCAGCACGCGGCTCGGCGCGTCACGCATGTCGTCGGTGTTCGGCTTGAACGCCAGGCCCCACAGGGCGAAGGTCTTGCCGCGCAGGTCACCCTTATAGAACGCGTTGATACGGTCGAACAGCTTGTGCTTCTGCCGCTCGTTGATCGCTTCGACCGCTTGCAGCAGGTCGCTGGAGCAGTGCGCCTGCTCGGCGCTGTGAATCAGCGCGCGCATGTCTTTGGGAAAGCACGAGCCGCCATAACCACAGCCCGGGTAGATGAAGTGATAACCGATGCGCGTATCGGCACCGATGCCCTGACGGACCGATTCGATGTCGGCGCCCAGGTGTTCGGCGAGTTCGGCGATCTGGTTGATGAAGCTGATCTTGGTCGCCAGCATGCAGTTGGCGGCGTATTTGGTCAGCTCGGCGCTGCGCAGGTCCATGAACATGATGCGGTCGTGGTTGCGGTTGAATGGCGAGTACAGGTCGCGCATCACATCGCGCACGTCGTCACCTTCGCAGCCGATGACGATGCGGTCCGGACGACGGCAGTCGGACACCGCCGAACCTTCCTTGAGGAATTCCGGGTTGGAGACGATATCGAACTGCAGTTCACGACCGGCCTTGTCCAGCGCGGCTTGTATGTGCGCCCGCAGGGTGTCGCCGGTGCCAACCGGTACGGTGGATTTCTCCACCAGAATCAGCGGCTGCTCACGGTGGCGCGCCACCGCGTCACCCACCGACAGCACGTATTTCAAGTCAGCCGAGCCGTCGTCGCTGGACGGTGTACCGACGGCGATGAATGCGACACGACCGTGCTGCACGGCGAGTTTTTCATCCGAGGTGAAATGCAGGCGGCCGGAGTCCAGACCTTCGCGCACCAGGCTCGACAGGCCTGGTTCGAAGATGCTGACGTGACCCTGGCGCAGCAGTTCGACTTTCTTCTGATCAATGTCCATGCACACGACGTCGTGACCGACTTCGGCCAACACGGCGGCCTGCACCAGACCCACATAACCGCTACCAAATACTGTGATTTTCATGGAGCACTCCTGAATTCGGGCGCACGAGACGGACGAGTGTTAATAGTGATGACCCCGAGCATGACCAGTGCCACGCCCAGCGATTTAGTGAAACTGAACGATTCGTTGAACAGCGGCAGACTGGCCGCCAGCAGGTACACCAGCGCATAGCTGATGCTCAGTAGCGAATAGGCCCGCCCCAGCGGCAGATCGCGCAAGGCCGCGAGCCAGCAGAGCATCGACAGGGCGTAGGCGAAAATCGCCGCCAGCACCACGGCCAGTGCCGACAGATCGACACTGCCAGTGCTCAACGCCGCCAGCCATTGTTCCGGTTGCGGCAGGCGCGTCATGCTCCAGCGCATCCCCAACTGGGCAGCGCTGACCAGGCCCACGCTGGCCAGCGCAAAACCGATACCTCGTACCTGGTTCATGACTGTTGCCCCAGCAAAACCACGCCACCGATCACCAGCGCCACGCCCAGCCAATGCCGGCGGTCGATGGGCTCGCGAAAGACGAAGCGGGCGATCAGGGTGATCAGTACGAAGTTGAGGCTGAGCATCGGGTAAGCGATGCCCACTTCAAGACGTTGCAGCACCAGCAGCCAGACCAGCAGCCCGCTGCCGAGTGAAAACAGCGCCAGCCACAACCACGGTGAACGCAGTTTGTCAGCCCACGACGACTCAACGCCGCGCCAGCTCTCCACGGCGAATTTCTGTGCGACTTGCCCCAGACACGTCAGCAGACACGCCGTCAGTAACAGCAACCAACTCATGACGGATCCTTGGGCAGCACCATGATCACCAGATTGCCCGATTCGTAACGGGTACCGTCTTTAGGCAGCAGATCGAGTTCTTCAAGTTCGTCCTGACCCTTGACGCGCATCAGCACGCCGACCGAGCCGCTGCGGCGCGCTTCACGTACCCATTGCTGAACGTTGTCTTTGGTGAGTCGGCGTTCAGCACCTTCCGGGTAGGACAGACCGTATTTGAGTTCGCCGACCGTGTTGTACAGCGCGACCTCTGGTTGTTTCATGCGCCAGGCCAGTGCCGCTGCGGCGCCCAGATCGTTGCTCAGCAAGTGCGTGGCACCGGACAGTTCAGTGACGTGATGGCGGATGAACTGATCCGGGGTTTTGTTGGCCACCACCGATTTTGGCAACGCCGCCGGCAGGATCCCGGCCAGCAACAGGCTGCCCAGCGCCGGTGCCGCCCAGCATTGCAGCGGCAGGAACGCTTGCGCCAGGTTGGCGATGATCCAGCCGATCAAGGCAATGAACACCAGCACCATGCTGTGCAGTTCGTGGTCGTACACCGGTTTGTTCAGTTGCAGGTAAACCAGTGCGATCAGGGTGACCACACCCAGCAGCAGGTTCAGCAGACCATTGATCCCCAGCGCCCGGCCTTGTTCCAGACGCAGACGATCAGCCAGCGCATTGCCCAGCAGCAGTGCCAATGGCAGCAGACACGGCAGGATGTAGGTCGGCAGCTTGCCGTTGCTCAGGCTGAAAAAGCCCAGGGGCAACCACAGCCATAACAGCAGGAAAACCATGTTCGGCTGGGCCCGGGTTTGCCAGGCTTGCTTGAACGCAGTCGGCAACAGACCAACCCACGGCAAACTGAACGCCACCAACAGCGGCAGGTAAAACCACCATGGCGCATCGTGCTGCGCATCGTCACCGGCGAAGCGGCGGATGTGTTCGTGCCAGAAGAAAAACCGCCAGTAATCCGGTTCCTGTGCGTGCACCGCCAGTGCCCACGGCAAGCTGACGACGATCGCGATGGCGATGGCCACCGGACCGAACACCAGCAGTTCACGCCAGCGTTTCTGCCAGAGCATCCACGGCAATGCGATCAGTACCGGCAGCAACCAGGCGAGAAAGCCCTTGGTCATGAAGCCCATGCCGCAGGCCAGCCCCAGTAGCGCCCAGGCGCCCAGGCGGTGCCCGGTGCTTTTGCTGTCAAGCGCAAACCACAGCGCCACCAGACTCAGGTTGACCCAAAAGGTGAACTGCGGATCGAGGTTGGCGTACCCGGCCTGACCGGCGACGACTGTGAAACTCATGTAGAGCAGGGCGCAGACGAAACTCTTGCGCGGATCGTTCCATAGCCTGCGCGCGACCAGGTAGGCCAGCAACACACTCAAAGCCGTGCTGAGGGCCGACGCGAAGCGCACGCCGAACAGGTTCTGCCCGAACAGTTCCTGGCCGATGGCGATCATCCAGTAGCCGGCAATCGGCTTCTCGAAATACCGCAGGCCCATGAAATGCGGCGACACCCAGTTGCCACTGAGCAGCATGTCCTGGCTGATCTGTGCGTAACGGGTTTCGTCGGGGATCCACAGGCCATGGGTGCTCAACGGCAACAGATAGGCCAGCAGACAAAGGCCGACCAACAGCGGCAGTGCCCAGCGTCTGGTCATGCGCCTTGCACTCCCAGCCAGCCTTCGCGGCCTTCGAGCGCACCGCGTTGCACGCGGCCCACGGGCAAGGTGTTGAAATACTCGGGCAGCAAGTTGCCCAAGGGTTGAAAGTCAATGTGGCGCTGGCGTGCATCGGCCAGCAATTGACGAAAGTCCTGAGCCATCAGAATCCCTTCTACTTCGGCATGAATGGTGTAGACGTTGAGTGCTTGCGACTGGAACCGGTCGAGGATGAAGGCGTTGAAGTCCTTCGCCGCCACGTGCGGGCCGACGACTTCATCGAAGGTCGGCAGGTCCACTGGAATCTGCGGCGTGCCCGGTGTGCCGTCCGCCAGCAGCGGACGGAACAGGCTCTGCCCACGGCAATCGCTGTTGTAGCGAAAGCCGAAAGTCTGCTTGGCCTCGATCACGCGCTCGTCCGCACGCCAACCGGCGGCGGCCGAACACTGGATCTTTTCGCCGAGGATGTCGCTCAAGGTGTCGACGCCGCGACGGATCTGTTCGATCAGTTGCGCGTCACTCCAGCGACCGGCATTGGCCTGCCAGCCATGGTGATCCCAGGCGTGCAGGCCAACCTCGTGACCGGCGTCCCGGGCCTGACGCATCAGGTGCCCGAGATCACGGCCAATCGGTTTGCCGGGCCAGGCAGTACCGGCCAGCAAAATGTCCCAGCCGTAGAGGCCGGCAGCGTTGGAACGCAGCATTTTCCAGAGGAACTGCGGGCGGATCAGGCGCCACAGATGCCGGCCCATGTTGTCCGGGCCGACACTGAAGAAAAACGTTGCCTTGACCTGCGCCTCGTCGAGCATCTCCAACAGTCGCGGCACACCTTCTCGGGTGCCGCGGTAGGTGTCGACATCGATACGAAGACCTGCCTGCATTACTTCTTGTCCGCGATTTCGAGCATGGCTTCACGCAGGAAGAAGTCCAGGGTGTTGCCGATGGTCTCGCGCATTTCCACGGTCGGCTCCCAGTTCAGCAGGCGCTTGGCGTTGGCGATGCTTGGCTTGCGGTGTTCCACGTCCTGGTAACCGGCACCATAGAACGCCTTGCTTTCCACGTCGCGGAAACCGGCGAACGGCGGGAAGTTGTGGCGCAGCGGGTGTGCTTCGAACTGACGCAGCAGCTCTTCGCCCAGTTGACGGATGCTGGCCTCGTTGTCCGGGTTGCCGATGTTGATGATCTGGCCGTTGCACACGTCGTTGTCGTTGTCGATGATGCGCGCCAGGGCTTCAACGCCGTCAGCAATGTCAGTGAAGCAACGCTTCTGCTCGCCACCGTCGAACAGGCGGATTGGCGTGCCTTCCACCAGGTTGAGGATCAACTGCGTGATGGCGCGGGAGCTGCCGATACGCGCCGAATCCAGACGGTCCAGACGCGGGCCCATCCAGTTGAACGGACGGAACAGGGTGAAGTTCAGGCCCTTGGCGCCGTAAGCCCAGATCACGCGGTCCAGCAGTTGCTTGGAGACCGAGTAGATCCAGCGCTGCTTGTTGATCGGACCGACGATCAGGTTCGAGCTGTCTTCGTCGAAGTTCTTGTCCTGGCACATGCCATAGACTTCGGAGGTCGACGGGAAGATCACGCGCTTGTTGTACTTGACGCAGTAGCGAACCAGTTTCAGGTTCTCTTCGAAGTCCAGTTCGAATACGCGCAGCGGGTTGCGGGTGTATTCGATCGGCGTGGCGATGGCCACCAGCGGCAGGACCACGTCGCACTTCTTGATGTGGTACTCGATCCACTCGGAGTGAATGCTGATGTCGCCTTCGACGAAGTGGAAGTTCGGGTGGCTGCGCAGGCGGTCGATGGCGTCGGAGCCGATGTCCAGACCGTAGACTTCGTAGCGGTCGTCACGCAGCAGGCGCTCGGACAGGTGGTTACCGATGAAGCCGTTGACACCGAGGATCAGCACGCGGGTACGACGTGGCGCACGCCCGGATTCGGCGCCGCGCAGCAGCGAGCCATCCACCAGACCCAGTTCGTTGGCCAGTTGCGGGCCGCTGAGGTACAGACCGTTGTCGTTGCGCTGACCGGCGTTGATCACCAGCGAGTCCTGACCGCAGGCAATGCGCAGCGGATCGACGCTGATCACGCGACCTGGCGCCTGACCTTCGTTGCCCTTGACGACGTCAGCGCTCCAGACGATCAGTTTGTGTTCGCCCACGGCGCAGAACGCACCCGGGTAAGGACGGGTCACGGCGCGCACCAGGTTGAACAGTTCTTCGGCCGGCTTGGCCCAGACCAGTTTGCCGTCCGCCGGGGTGCGACGACCGAACACGGTGGCTTTCGATTCGTCCTGCGGGGTTTCAGTGATCTTGCCTTGCAGCATGTTCGGCAGGGTGTCGCGCAGCAGGTCGCTGGCGGCGGTGCGCAGTTTGGCGTGCAGGGTCAGGCCGGTGTCGCTGCGTTCGATGGCAACACGCTGCTGGGCAACGATGGCGCCGGCATCGGCGCGCTTGACCATGCGGTGCAGGGTCACGCCGGTTTCGGTTTCGCCGTTGACCAGCACCCAGTTCGCCGGAGCGCGGCCGCGGTAGCGTGGCAGCAGCGAACCGTGCAGGTTGAATGCACCCTTTTTGGCCAGGGCCAGCAGTGGCTCGCTCAGCAGGTTGCGGTAATAAAAGGAGAAGATGTATTCCGGGTCCAGCTTGGCGATGCGCTCGATCCACAGTGGGTGGTTGGCGTCTTCCGGCGCGTGTACCGGGATGCCTTTGTTGGCGCACAGCTGGGCTACCGAGGCATAGAACGCGTTTTCTTTCGGATCATCGGCGTGAGTGAACACTGCTGCAATGTCAAAGCCGCTGTTGAGCAGGGCTTCAATGCCGGCGCAGCCAATATCGTGGTAGGCGAAGACAACAGTTTTTGCACTCATGAGAGAACCTGATCGGAAGTGGAAGAAGTAGCGGTAGAAGAAAGACCATCAACGGTGACGGCAGGGGCCGGATCGGCCGGCTGGCTGCGCAACACCTTTTCGATGAAGAAACGCGGACGGGCGCGCACATCGCTGTACATGCGACCGAGGTATTCACCCAGCAGCCCCATGCCGATGAACTGGCCACCGGTAAACACAAACAGTACGGCGAACAGCACAAACATGCCGTCACCGGCCCAACCGGCACCGAACGCCAGACGCAGTACGATCAGCGCAACGGCGAACAGCACACCCAGACCGGCCATGGCGAAGCCGACGATGCTGAGCAGGCGCAGTGGGGTGGTGGTCATGCAGGTGATCAGATCGAACATCAGGTTGATCAGGCGCATCGGGCTGTATTTCGAGTCGCCGTGTTCACGCTCGGCGTGGGCCACGACGATTTCGGTGGTGTGACGGGCGAAGCTGTTGGCCAGAATCGGGATGAACGTGCTGCGTTCGCGGCAGGCGAGCATCGCGTCGATGATGGTGCGGCGGTAGGCGCGCAGCATGCAGCCGTAGTCGCTCATGGCAACGCCAGTGGAGCGCTGCACGGCAAGGTTGATCAGCTTCGACGGATAACGGCGCAGCGCCGAGTCCTGACGATTGCCGCGCACGGTGCCGACCACGTCGTAACCTTTTTCGGCCTCGGCCACCAGTCGCGGGATTTCTTCCGGCGGGTTCTGCAGGTCGGCGTCGAGGGTGATGACCACGTCGCCCTTGCACTGTTCAAAACCGGCCATGATCGCGGCGTGCTGACCATAGTTGCGGTTGAGAATGACCGCCACGAACGGGCTGTTTTCACGCCCGGCGGCTTCTTCAAGCATGTTTGCCGACTCATCGCGGCTGCCGTCGTCGACCAGCACGATTTCGAAATCGTGATGCAACTGGCGGCAGGCCGCCTCGGTACGGCGCAGCAGTTCGGGCAGGCTTTCCTGTTCGTTGTAGACCGGGATGACGATCGACACGCTACGGATTGGATAAGGTTTCACAGGCGTTTTTCCATGATGTGTGCGATGGCACCGACCACCCGGTCAAGGTCTTGACCGGTCATGTCGGGGAACAGCGGAATCGAGCAGAGCCGCGCCGAGTTCCATTCGGTGTTGGGCAGGTAGAGGTCGGGGTCACGCTGGCGATACCAGGTGTGCAAGTGGGTGGCGATGAAATGGATACCGGTGCCGATGCCCTGATCCTGCAACGCCTTCATGAAGGCTTCGCGGTCCATGCCGCAACGCTCGCTGTCGATGCGCAGGATGAACAGGTGCCAGGCGTGTTGCTGGGCGTAGTCGGGCAGGGCCAGCGGTTGCACCGGCAGGCCTTCGAATTTTTGCAGGTAGCTGGTGGCCAGTTCGGTGCGGCGGGCGTTGATTTCGTCCAGACGCTGCAGTTGCACCAGGGCAATCGCGGCGTTGATGTCGGCCAGGTTGTACTTGAAGCCCGGTTCCATCACCTGCGCCTGCGGCTTGCGGCCACCGGTCAGACGGTCATAGGCGTCAACGCCCAGGCCGTGGAATTTGAGCATGCGCACGCGGCTGGCGAGGGCTTCGTCGTCGGTGACGAACATCGCGCCTTCGGCACAGGTCATGTTCTTGATCGCATGGAACGAGAAGATCGCCGTGCCTTGCGAACCGACGTGACGGCCCTTGTAGCGCGTGCCGGCAGCGTGGGCGGCGTCTTCGATGACCGGGATGCCGTGTTTGTCGGCCAGGGCATACAGCGGATCGAGATCGAATGCTGCGCCGGCATAGTGCACCGGAATGATTGCCTTGGTCCGCGGGGTGATGGCCGCTTCGATGCGTGCAGCGTCGGTCATCAGCGTGTCGCGGTCGACATCGACGAACACCGGTTTGGCGCCCAGCAGGGAGATCATGTTGGCGGTCGAGACCCAGGTCTGCGACGGGGTGATGACTTCGTCGCCCGGGCCGATGCCCAGGGCCAGCAGCGTGATGTGCATCCCGCCGGTGGCCGAAGACAAGGCCACCGCGTGCTTGCAACCCACGTACTGCGCAAACTGCTCTTCGAGTGCCTGGTTTTTCGGCCCCGTGGTGATCCAGCCCGAGCGCAACACCTGCTCGACAGCGGCAATTTCCTCATCGCCGATACTGGGGCGAGAGAAGGGGAGAAACGCCTGACTCATGGGCACCTCATTGCAAAAAATAAAAGGATGGACTCACGCAACTGTTGGATCCAACCACAGCGTAGACACAGAAAAGCGCTCCTGCATCAATAACTTGGCAAAAAAAGCATGACGTCGGGGATTGATTGACTTTTCACGATTTGCCCGGCAGGTTGGGGCATAGCCACTACCGAACCTATGGGAATTAAGGTTATGCCGGTTTTTGTGAAAGGAACATGAAAAACCGGTTGGCGAATCGTTTATCTGTCACTTATACAGCCGCTGTTCAGGCTTCTGCCGTCCATCGCAGTTTTTTGTCCGACAGTGCAGCTCAAGTACCTTCTTTACTTCAAGTACATTGCATTTGTTAGTTGTTGTAGTGCTGTACATTTTTTACTCAAGGTTTAACGTTTGATTGATTTAGTTGCTGCAACCCCCGACGCTCCAAAAACCAACCCGATGAGCCTGTACCTCGCGCGTTTGGCGCCCTCCAGCCAATTGACCATGCGTTACGTGCTGCAAGATGCCGCCGATCGCCTGGGCTTTGAAGACTTGAATGTCGAAGAGATTCCCTGGCATGCCTTGCAACCAGAAGATGTTGTTGCACTGGTCGCGGCATTACGCGCAGACAACTACGCACCGAACACTTCTTCGTTGTATGTGAATGCGGTGCGCGGCGTCATGAATGAGGCCTGGCGCATGAGCCTGATCAGCCAGGAACATCTTTTGAAGATGCGCTCGGTCAAGGGCATTGCCGGCACACGGTTGTCCCAGGGACGCAATCTCAAGCGCACGTTGATTCACGAATTGATGGAAGTCTGCGCTGCCGACCCGCGCCCGCAGGGCCTGCGCGATGCGGCGATCATTGCGTTGCTGTACGGCACGGGTATGCGCAAGTCGGAATCGGTGGACCTGGACCTGAATCAGGTCGACTTCACAGAGCGCAGCCTGTGCGTCACCGCCAAGGGCAACAAGCAGTTGATCAAGTACGCGCCGGCGTGGGCATTCAGCAAGCTTGATGCGTGGCTCGAGCTGCGCCGTTCGCAGCTCAAGGAAGGCGAGAGCGACGATGCCTTTCTGTTCAACCGCATTCGCCGTGGCAGCCACATCACCCGCGAGCGCATTACCAAGCATGCGATCTACTACATTGCCCGTCAGCGCGGCACGCAGGTCGGAGTGAAGATCATGCCCCACGACTTCCGTCGCTCGTTCATCACTCGGGTGATCGAGGAGCATGACCTGTCGATTGCGCAGAAACTGGCGCATCACAGCAACATCCAGACCACCGCCAACTACGATGTGCGCGATGACAACGAGCGGCGGCGGGCGGTGGATCGCTTCGATCTCTGATCAGTTCAGGCCAAACACATGCGCCGCACCGAGCACCGACAGCTGCACCGCGCTGCCGGCGGGCGGTGCGTGCATACCGGTGCTGCGCACCAGAATCGAACGGGCCGGATCCTGCGTCGCGGATGAACTCAGTTCAACCGTCAAAGTGCAGGTGTTGCCGGCAAAATCACGGTCGGTGACCCGCGCGTGGCAGCCATGACTGTCAGAGGCCACCTCGGCGATCAGCAGTTGTTCGGGGCGCAGCATGATTTGCGCGGCGCCACTGAAACCGTTGCTGTTCACCGCCACCTGACCCAGATCGCAATGCGCCCAACCCGCCTCGATCTGCGCGGGCAGGACCACCGCTTCGCCGAGAAAGTGCGCGGTCTGTTCATCCTGCGGATAGCGGTAGAGATCCATCGGATGCCCGGACTGCACCAGCCGGCCACTGCGCATCACGGCCAATTGATCGGCAAACGACAACGCCTCGCTCTGATCGTGAGTCACCAGAATGGTGGTGACGCCGGCGTCTTCGAGCAGGCGCGCGACCATTTTGCGCATGGCACTGCGCAAACCGGTGTCGAGGGCGGAGAACGGCTCATCCAGCAGCATCAGTCGTGGTTGTTGCGCCAGAGCGCGGGCCAGCGAGACCCGCTGTTGCTGGCCGCCCGACAGCTCATGTGGCCAACGGTGGGCCATGTTGGCGTCGAGGGCCACGCTGTCCATCAACTCAAGGATGCGCTGGGTGCGGGCCGCTCCGGTCAGGGCCAGACCGAAGCCGATGTTCGCCGCCACCGTCATGTGCGGGAACAACGCGCCGTCTTGCGGCACGTAACCGATCTGCCGTTGATAGGCCGGCACCGCGTGGCTGCGGTCCACCAGCGTCTGACCGTTGAGCGTAAGGCTGCCGCTGTCGGGGAATTCGAACCCGGCGATAATCCGCAACAGCGTGGTTTTGCCGGAACCGGAGGGGCCGACGATCACCGTGCGGCTGCCGGTCGGCACGTTGAGGCTGACGTCGTCGAGCGCCTTTTGCGCGCCGAAGGTTTTACTGAGGTTGTGCAGTTCGAGAGCGTTCATCGGCCAGCGGTACGCCTGGATTGGTGATAGAGAATGGCCGTCAGCGGCAGAGAAAGCAGGATCATCAAAAGCGCGTAAGGCGCTGCGGCGGCGTAATCGATTTCGCTGGTCATCGCCCAGAACCCGGTAGCGAGGGTGCGCGTGCCGTTGGGCGCAAGCAGCAGGGTCGCGGTCAGCTCATTGGTGATTGCCAGAAACACCAGCGCCGCACCTGCCGCCGCGCCGGGAGCCGCCAGGCGCACAGTGATCAGCCACAATGCGCGCAACGGCGAGCGGCCAAGGCTTTGTGCGATGTTTTCCAGCTCGACCGGGGCTTGCGCGAAACCGGCGCGCAGACTGACCAGCGCCCGCGGCAGGAACATCAGCAGATAGGCCAAGAGCACCGTGATGGTGGTCTGGTAGATCGGCCGGGCGAAATGAATGGTCACGGTGACCAGCGCCAAAGCAACGACAATGCCGGGCAGTGAACTGGTGATGTAGTTGCAGCCTTCCAGCAAGCGCTGCAGTTTGCCCGGAGAGCGGATCGACAGCCACGCAATGGGAATCGCCGCGACACTGGTCAACAATGCGCCGGCCACGCCATACGACAGGGTTTGCAGCAAGGCTGGCAACAGCTCGTCGCCTTGCCAGACCTGCGCACCACCGGCCACCAGCCAGCGGCCCAACGTGAGCAACGGCACACCCAGTGCCAACAGGCACGTCAGCGTTTGCAGCAGCAGCGCCAAGGTTGTCGCGCCGCGCCCCAGTTGCACGCTGCGCTGATCCCGGGCGCTGCCGGAACCGACCCGCGCATAACGCGCCTGGCCACGGGCAGCGGATTCCGCCGTGAGCATCGCCAGGCAGCACAGCGCCAGAACGCCTGCGAGCATGTTGGCGGCCGGGCCGTTGAAGGTCGATTTGAACTGATCGAAGATCGCCGTGGTGAACGTGTCGAAACGGATCATCGCGTACAAGCCGTACTCGGCCAGCAAATGCAGGCCGACCAACAAGGCTCCCCCGCAGATGGCCAGCCGCAGTTGCGGCAACACCACCCGGAAAAACACCGCCCACGGCTTCAGCCCGAGGGACTGAGCGACATCTTCAATCGCCGGATCGAGACGGCGCAAGGTCGCGGCAATCGGCAAATACAGAAACGGGAAATAGGCGATCACCGACACCAGCACGCCGGCCGGCAGACCGTGGATCGACGGAATCAGACTGACCCATGCATAACTGTGGACGAACGCCGGCACGGCCAGTGGCGCAACCGCCAGCAGGGACCACAGACGCCGGCCGGGCAGATTGCTGCGTTCGGTCAGCCAGGCCAGGGTTGTCCCGAGGACAATGCACAGCGGCAAGGTGATCAGCACCAGCAGCACGGTGTTGATCAGCAACTCGCCGACTCGCGGGCGAAACACCAGGGCTTCGAGGGTCGCCCAACCGGTGTACCACGCCACGCCGATCACGAAGGCAATCGGCAGCAGTGACAGCAACGACACCAGCACCGCCGAACTCACCACCCACGAACTGCCGCGCCCGGCCAGCGTGCGGGGCGGGTGGAGGAGGTTGGCGGGGGCCGTCACCACGGCCGGTGCAGGCAAGGTTTTGGGCATCACTTAGAGCAACCCGGCCTGGGTCATCAGCTCGACGGCTTTTTTGCTGTCGAGGGTCGACGCATCGACTTTCGGCGCATCGAGGGTTTTCAGCGGGGTCAGCTTCGGATTGGACGGCGCGTCTTTGCCCACGGCGTATTCGAAGGAGGTGCCGGTTTCGAGCACTTCTTGACCTTCCTTGCTGGTGATGTATTGGACGAACTTCTGCGCTTCATCCTGATGCTTGCTCGATGCCAGCACGCCAGCGCCGGAGGTGCTGACGAACGCGCCCGGATCCTGATGTTTGAAGTAGTACAACTGGGTGTTTTTGCTGTTCTCGCCGGTCTTGGATTGATCGACGAAGCTGTAATAGTGGTAGATCACGCCGCTGTCGATCTGCCCGGCGTTCACCGCTTTGAGCACCGCGCTGTTGCCGCGATAGATCGTGGCGTTGGTCTTCATGCCCTTGAGCCATTCCAGCGTGGCAGCTTCGCCTTTCTGTTGCAGCACAGCGGCGACGATCGCCTGGAAGTCGGCGCCAGCCGGGGAGGCGGCCCACCGGCCTTTCCAGGCGGGGGTGGCGAGGTCGAGCAGGGATTTGGGCAGGTCTTTTTCAGTCAGCTTGCTCGGATTGTAGACGAACACGGTGGAACGGGCAGCGATGCCGACCCAATTGCCGTGGGCCGGACGGTAGGCAGCGTCGACTTGCTCAAGGGTCGCGGGCGCCAGCGGCGCAAACAGTTTGGCGTTGTCCACCAGCACCATCGCCGGGGAGTTCTCGGTGAGGAATACGTCTGCCGGCGAGGCGGCGCCTTCCTGCACGAGCTGGTTGCCCATCTCGGTGTCATCGCCGTTGCGAATGGTCACCGGAATCCCGGTTTCCTCGGTGAAACCGGCCACCCAGGCCTTGGTCAGCGTTTCATGCTGCGCGTTGTAAACCACCAGACCTACCGAGTCGGCGGCAACTGCATGCCCGGTGCCGAGCAACGCGGTGGCCAGCAATGCGCGCTTGAAGATGGATGGAAGGCGTGGATTCATTCGGGCAGCTCCTGATTTCAGACGTTATGAGCAAACCCTCGCAGGAAACAATGCGAACGATTTGCAAGTGTCGAGTCGCGGCAATGTAGGGTGGCAAATGAGAAAAAAACGTCAAAGAAGCCGTTAATAGTTGTCATTGCCATTCAAATTTACCGCGACTCTCTACTTTTGTCTTAACGTCATCGCTCAGGAGTGGGGGATGTAGGCCACGCTCTGGTCTTCCCGCCCGTGAAAGACCTGCTCGCCACGGGTGGGCGTGGTGGTGATGACCTGATGGTCAGCCTTCAATGCATCGAGCGGCACGGCGTCGCCGGAACGGTATTGCGCCACGAAAATCGTGCGTTGCGGGTCCCACCGTTCCCCGCTGGTGCGTTCCAGCCAGGCGATCAGCGTTGCTGTGTCGCCATTGTGCGGAAAGTCCTGGATCGTTTCCGGCACGTAGTAGAACGGTGCACCACCGGTTTGCAGGTACATCGGCACTTTGTTGTCGACCTCGACCATGACCATGCGCCATTGATTCAACGGTGCCTGCTGACTGGCCTGCTCGCGAACCTGTTCGCCGAAGCGGATGACACCGCCGCCGCTGTTGGTCCACGGGTAAAGCACACCCAATATCGCGGCAAGCAACACGGTGGTGACAGCGAAACCGATCTTCAGCCCACGGCCTTCGCTGTGGCGAGCCGCCATGCGCCGGGTTACCCACCAGGCACCCAGCAGTTGCGCGAAGGGCACCAGCGGCAAGACGTAATAGCTGCGGCGACTGCCACTGGCGGTGAAGAACAGCATCAGCAGCGCGAGCCCTTGAATCAGCCAGCGGGTATCCGGTTCGATGTGCTTCCAGTTGCGCGCGGCCAACCACAAGGCGATCAACCAGCACGGTGCCCAGGGCAGGGTGTAAACCGGCAGGTAGATCAAGTAGGTGTAAATCGGCCCGAACTGATCAAACGGCTGGAAAAACCGCACAACGTTTTCACGCAGTACCAGCCCCAGGCCACTTTGTTCGTAGTTGGGCGCGCCGTAGAAGTGCGAGAGCACGAACGGCGTCATATAAAACGCCCCGGCGATCACTATCGCCGCGAACAGTCGCAGGTTCAGGTGACGTTTCCAGCGGTGCTCACTGAGCAGGTGCGGCAGCAGCACCAGCCCCGGCAGGATGAAACCGATCAGGCCCTTGAACAGCGAGGTCAGCGACAGCAAACCGAAGAACACCACATAGCGCCAGAACCGGGTGTCATCCGGGCCGCGCCAGTACCACCAGACCGCGGCAAGCACACCGCAGACGGTGAGGATGTCGGCAGTGGCGACTCGCGCCCAGAACACGAAGTAGAACGTGGTCGCCAGCATCCAGCCGGCAATCAGCCCGGTGCCTTTGCGAAACAATTGCTCGCCGATCAGGTACACCAGCCACACGCTGAACCACGCGGAAATCACCGATGACAGGCGCAACGACCAATGCCCCAGTCCACCCGTGAACCAGGCGGTGGCGGTGATCAGCCAGTACGACAGCAGCGGCTTGTCGTAATAGGGGCTGCCCTTGAGATAGGGGTCGAAATAGTCGCCGCTCTGCAACATCTGCAACGCGATGTTAGCCCAGCGGGTTTCCGCCCCCCACAGCTCACGACTCCCCAGACCGAGCAGTAACAGCAGGGCAGTCGCGGCAAGCAGAAGCAGCAACGCGCCCCGATCTTTTTTGTCTGCGGTCATGGTTTGCTCTGGGAAAAAATGAAGATTTCCAGGTTGCCGCGCCGGAAGTGCTGACCATCGATCGGCAGCAGCTCAAGTTGTTGTTCGTCGGAGGTGCTGTTGACGCGCATCAACACACCCACCGAGCCTTTTTTGCGCGCTTCGGTCATCCACTCGCCTACACCGGCGAGGCTGACCTTGCGTGACGCCATGGCCGGGTCATCGAGGCCGTACTTGAGCTCGCCAACGGTGTTGAACAGGTCGACTTGCGGGCGACGCAAGCGCCATGACAACGCAGAAGCCGCCCCCAGGTCGTTACTCAGCAACGAGCGGGTCTGGCTGAGTTCCTGCTGGTGTTCGGCAATGAACTGATCCGGCATCTTGCTGTTGACGATGGTCGCCGGCATGGCGGCAGGCAGCAGTGCGACGAGCAAGCCGATGCCCAGCGCCGGCATCGCCCACAGCGTCAGTGGGCGCACGGTTTGCAGCGCGCCGGCAATGAGCCAGCCGAGCAACACGATATAACCCAGCGACAGGCTGAACATTTCGGTGTGTTCGTAAATTTCACGGGTCGCTTGCAGGTAGATCAGTGCGACCAGCGCCGCAATGGCCAGCACCACGTTGACCACACCGTTGATGCGCAAGACGCGCCCGTTCTGGTCAGCTATCCAGTTCATTACCGTGTAGCCCATCAACAGGGCCAACGGCAGCAGGCACGGCATGATGTAGGTCGGCAGTTTGCCGCTGCTCGCGCTGAAAAATGCCAGCGGCAGCAGGAACCACAAGGCGAGGAAGGCGATTTTCGGATCGCGTTTTTCGCGCCAGGTGCGTAGCAGCGTCGAAGGCAACAGCAGGGCCCATGGCAAGGTAGAAGCAAACAGCAACGGCAGGTAGAACCACCATGGCCGTGCGTGCTGTGCGTCTTCGCCGGCGGCAAAACGCCGGATGTGTTCGTGCCAGAAGAAGAATCGCCAGAAATCCGGTTCACGGTAATGCACGGCCAGTGCCCATGGCACGCTGACCAGCGCGGCCACCGCCACGGCGACCAGACCATAACGCACCAGCTCGCCAAAGCGTCGCTGCCAGATCATGTAGGGCAGGGCAATCAGCACCGGCAGCATCAGGGCGAGGAAACCTTTGGTCATCAGGCCCATGCCACAAGCGAATCCCAGCAATGCCCAGCCGCCCAGACGCGCGCGCGGGGTATTGCTGTCGATGGCAAACCAGATCGCCACCAGGCTGAGGTTGACCCACAAGGTGAATTGCGGATCGAGGTTGGCATAGCCAGCCTGCCCTGCGATCAGGCCGAAGCTCATATAAAGGAGGGCACAAGCGGCACTGATTCGCGGGTTGTTCCACAGGCGACGGGCCAGCAGATAGGCCAGCCAGACGCTCACGCCCGTGCTGAGCGCCGAGGCGATGCGCACGCCAAACAGGTTTTCACCGAAAATGGCCTGGCCGATGGCAATCATCCAGTAGCCGGCAATCGGTTTTTCGAAATAGCGAATCCCCATGAAGTGCGGCGCCACCCAGTTGCCGCTCTGCAGCATTTCCTGGCTGATCTGCCCATAGCGGGTTTCATCGGGAATCCACAGGCCGTGGGTCATCAGCGGCAGCAGATAAAACACCACGAATGCCAGTACCAGCCCGGGTATCGCAAAGCGTTCGATCAGGGTGCTCTGGTGGAGGCGCGGCAAATTCAACGCTGCATGGTGCAACGGTTTGTTCTCAGACGTCATGACTGGACCTTGGTGCAGTACAAAGTGTGCGTTTCAGTGTTGCGCCTGGCGATTTCCGTTGCAGGCGCGGCACTGGGTTGAATGAATGCAGAGGCGAGCACGTCCGAAGGGCGTGTCCTGTATTCAGAGAACGGGTCTGCTTCCAGCGTTAAGTTCTCCTCGGAAAGACAAGCTTTAAAATGAAATATTTCCAGTTTTTCAAAGTGAAAAAAATTTCTTATTACAATTTCATAAGCGCCAATAGCTCTGTGCCAGAGCATTGCCCGAGTGTTTTTTACTTGATCAAGTCTGACGATTACTTGGGCAATCGTTGCCAGCCTTCTGGGTTCATGATGCCGATTACTTCAAGTTTGCCTTGCGCATCTATTCGAGCTAAAACCGTGCTGCCATATTCGGCGGCGACCGCGCGTGGGTAACCGGTTTGCCGTTCGAAATCGGCGACGCAGCCGCTGTGGGTCACCAGGATCATGTTCTGTCCTGCGGTCTTGTGCGCCACCACTTCATTGCGCATCGTCGGGCCACAGGTTTCCAGCCATTCCGCGGCCACTGCGTCGCGACCGAACATGTAGTGAGCCGTTTGTGCAGTGCGCGTCAGCGGGCTGGTGAACACCTGAGTCTGCTGCATTCCCAGTTGCGTAAAGGCCCGGCCCACGGTGGCTGCAGAGACACTGCCCAGCTGAGTGATACCGTCTGCCGGCCCCAGGCAAACATTGCTCGAGCGGTCACAACGCTCGGCATGACGGACCAGCGCGACGACCTCGCCAGCCTGCCAGGCTTTGACCCACTCCTGGGTGGCAGATGCGCTGACATAGCGCAGGTTGGCTGGTGAACGCTGCAGCCAGACAAAGCCACAAATCAGACTGATCACCAGCACGCCGACTGCGATGGCTGCCCAGGCACGCGGACGCGAGAGGTACGACCTCTTGGGTGCTGATTGTACTTGTGCTAATTCAACCACGACGTTGCCCCTTGTCATTCCCGAGTTCCATTCAGTTCACACGCAAAGTGCAACGTAAGCTCCAGGAGGTTAGTTACTTTACGGTGGTCTGCTTGAATGGCTGCTGAACACTACGTTCAGAGTCGTGGCGGTGCAGTGAAGAACATGTGAAAAATTTGCGAGAGCGGCGCAGGCATTAACGGAAAAGTCTATTTGATAAATAAACTCAAATACTCGTTTTGTTTATTAGGGCCACTTAACAACAGCGCCAGTCGAGGCGAAGCTGCGACTCTGGATAACGTCGTGGCGCAGCGGCTTGCAGTCCCCGACATCAGCACTGGAGTCAAGCAACCGGATGGACCTCAAGCAAAGCCTCGCCAATCGGATTGTGATTGTGTTCGCCTTGATGAGCGCGGTGGTGGCCGGTGTCTTCGCAATGGGCATTGTGGCTACCGTGCATGTCGTGGAGCACAAGTTGACCATGACCGCCCTCAGCGGTGGCTTGCGCCGGTTGTTGGCGATGGACGACATCAACCAGTGGCGCCACGAGCCGGAAAAGAGCGAACTGTTTTTTTTCGAGAACGGCCCCGGGCCCATGGCGCTGACACCGCAACTGGCGGAACTGCCCGTGGGGTTTCAAGAGATCACGTTCAACGGCGACGACTTCTATGCGATGGTCGAGGCGGTCGGCGGCCGCAAATATGTGCTGTTGCGCAATCAGGAAAGCTTCGAACAACGCGAGCACCTGCTGTTCGTGGTGGTGATAGTCGGGTTCATCCTCAGCGTCATGCTGGCGGTCGCGCTCGGCAGGCTGCTGGCGCGGCAAGTCATGGCGCCGGTGATCCGCCTGGCGGGGCAGGTGCGTCATCGTGACCAGTTGATCGCACTGGCACCGGCGCTGCATCCGGATTACGCCGATGACGAGGTTGGGGCGCTGGCGCTGTCTTTCGACCAGACACTCGGCCGGTTACGCGAAACCCTGAACCGGGAAAAGCTTTTCACCAGTGACGTGAGCCATGAATTGCGCACACCGCTGATGATTCTGGCCAGTTCCTGCGAGCTGTTGCTGGCCAACCCTTCGCTGGATTCGCGCTCCACCCAACAGGTCAAACGCATCGCCCGGGCCAGCGCAGAAATGCGCCAACTGGTTGAGACCTTCTTGATGCTGGCGCGCAAGCCGGAGGAGCTCGGCACCGAATCCACTTGCACACTCAAATCTATCGCCGACGCCCAGGTGGAAATCTGGGGGCGATTGATTGGCGAAAAGGGTCTGGAGTTTATCTACGAGCCGCAACTGGCGGGCAGTGCACGTTACGACCTGACGTTCCTGCAGTCGGTCATGGGCAATCTGCTGCGCAATGCCTGGCATTACACCGATCAGGGATTTGTCCGGTTGACCCTGCTCAACGACAGCTTTGTGGTCGAGGACAGCGGCATCGGTATTCCGGAAGAAAAACGTCACGCGATGTTCCAGCCGTTCGTGCGCGGTGACGAACAGCGCGGTGAAGGCCTTGGGCTGGGGTTGTCGCTGGTGCAGCGGATCTGCAGCCATCAACACTGGCAGGTTCAGTTGGTCACTCGCGAGCCCAATGGCTGCCGTTTCACGGTCACGCTGTCGGCGGCTCAGGAGGCTGACGGGCAGCGAGCGTTGCCCGCCGCCTGATTGATCAGGGCTGCCAGGCGTTTGACGTTGTTCTGTTGCGCGGCCACCAGTTCGTCGATGCTCGGGCCGGAGGGTGTTTGCAAGGTTGAATGGCAGGTCAGCAGAGCGTTGTCCGCCGCACCGCTCGGGCGCAGGCGCCATTTGACGTCGATCAGCCCGTATTGTCCGGGAATCGAGTCGAAACGCTGCACATCGATACGCACCGAAACATTGCCGCGACTGCCGGTATTGCTCAGTTGATCGCTCAAGGCACTGCGTAATTCATCCGCCAGACTCGCTCCCCACCATTGGGTTTCCAGAATCGCCAGGCCATTGTTGCCCTGACGGATGACGATTTGCGGGCGGTCGACTTGCGGCGGCACGCTGATCCCCTCAATGGGAATCTGCGCGCCGGCCCGGGACGCCGACAGCTCCACCGGCGTCAGGGTGTGAAAGTTGATCGGTTCGCTGCGGCAGGCGCCAAGGAGCATGAACGCAGCGAGCATGGTGATCTTCAGCGGTACAGCCATGGGATAGCTCCTGGGCTCAATTGCGTGGCGGTCCTTTCAGATCCAGCGGCGCTGCGTTGTCGGGACGACCGCGAATCAGCGATTCCGGATGGCGACCGAGATAGTCCGACAGCTCACGCAGCGAACGCGACATGCGCCCGAGTTCGTCGAGGGTCTCGGTGAGTTTCTCGCGCTGCGGTGAATCTTCGGCCAAGGTCGAACTGGCGGACTGCAAGGTCTTGCTGACGTCGGCCAGTGTGGTTTGCACGCCCGGCAAGGTTTTCGCATTGAACTGTTGCAGGCCTTTGCGCAGCTCGACGAGGTTGCTGTCGAGGTTGCCGGCAATCCGCTCGACCGGCAGTTTGTTGAGCTTGTCGACCACCGCTTCGAGTTTTTCCTGCAACTGTTCGAGGCTGCCGGGCACGGTGGGCAAGGCGACTGGTCGGGCCGTTGCGTCAAATGCAACTTTCTCGGCTTTCGGGAAGAAATCCAGCGCAATGTACAGCTGCCCGGTCAGCAGGTTGCCGCTGCGGGCCTGAGCGCGCAGACCGTTGTCGACGAAGGTGCCGAGCAGACGAATACCGGCCGCTTCGTCGTTGGGATCGTGCTTGAATTCGGTCAGCATCTTTTTGTAAGCCTGGCCGAGGCGCTGCGGGTAAATGACGATCCCGACGTTAAGCGGGAAGGTGCGTTTTTTCGCGTCGAAGTCGAGGTTGATTCCAACGACCCGGCCAATCTCCATGCCGAGAAACTCGACGGGCGCATCGACCTTGAGCCCGCGTAACGACTGCTCGAAACGCAACACCATGTATTGCGCCTTGCCGTTGGGCGGGGCGAGGGCGGTCTGCTGATCGGCGAACAGTTCGAAGTCCTTGTCGTCGGCGGCGGCAACGTCGTTGGGGCTGTAATCCGGCGCGCGGAAGGCAATGCCGCCGACCAGCATGGTGGACAGCGATTCGGTCTTCACCGCAAAACCGTTGGCGCCGACATTGATGTCGATGCCGCTGGCGTTCCAGAAGCGGGTATTTTCGGTAACGAACGCGTCGTTCGGTGCGTGAATGAACACCTCGATGTCCACGCCTTTGCCCTCGGGATTGAGGGTGTAGGTCACGACTTGGCCCACCGGAATCTTGCGGTAGTAAACCGGGGAACCGATATCCAGCGAGCCGAGATCCGAGGCATGCAGCATGAAGCGCTTGCCCGGTTCGCCGTAGGTGATCGGCGGCGGATTCTCCAGCCCCTTGAAATGCTTGGCGCGGTTGTTGGCCTGACCGATGTCGGCGCCGATATAGTCGCCGGAAAGCAAGGTATCGATGCCCGAAACGCCGCCGGCACCGATGCGTGGGCGCACAACCCAGAACTCCGAGTCTTCGCGGGTGAAGGTTTCGGCCTGTTTGGCCAGTTTGATTGTGGCGTCGACGCTCTTCTGATCGCCGCTCAATTCGACATCCGTCACCTGACCGATCACCACACTGCGGTATTTGACCTCGGTCTTGTTGGCAACCAGGCCGCTGCCAGTCTTGAAGTTGACGACGATGGTCGGGCCTTCCTGCAGCAGGTTGTGCACCACCAGCGATATGCCGACCAGCACCGCGACGACCGGGACGATCCACACCAGGGAGATGCTGAAACGCCGGGTCTTGATTGGCGCGTGGCCCGGTGCTCGTGGCTCATCGGCGGCTGACGACTTCATCCATGTCCTCCTCGGTTTTGTGGATGCTGAGCGTCAGGAACGCAAAAGCACTTCATCAATATAGAAGTGCTTGGCGATAGAGCAAATTCGCGGGTCGATGTGGTTTTGTGCAGGCGCTGCCGCAGGCTGCGATCTCTTGATTTTAAAGATCAAAAGATCGCAGTCTGCGGCAGCTCCTACAGGGGCGCGCGTTAGCCGAGGATTTCGCGCAAGCGATACCAGAACATACCCAATGCCAACAGCGGTGAACGCAAGGCCGGGCCGCCGGGGAAGGTCATGTGCGGCACGGCGCTGAACACGTCCATGCCCTGACTGTGGCCGGCGTGAATCGCCTCGCCCAGCAGCCTGGCGCACCAATGCGTGACATTCAGACCGTGACCGGAATAACCCTGAGCGTAGAACACGTTCGGCTGTTGCTTGAGCCGCCCGACCTGCGGAAAGCGGTTGGCGGTAATGCCAATCTTGCCGCCCCATTGATAGTCGATGCGCACGTCCGCCAGTTGCGGGAAGACTTTAAGCATCTTCGGGCGCATGTAGGCGGCAATGTCCGCCGGATCGCGACCGGAATAGTGACAGGCGCCGCCAAACAGCAGACGTCGGTCCGCCGAGAGCCGGTAATAGTCGAGGCCGACTTTCTGGTCGCACAACGCAAGGTTGTGCGGGATCAATTGCGCGGCACGTTCCTCGGACAGCGGCTCGGTGGCGATGATGTAACTGCCGGCGGGCAGGACCTTGCCGCTGAGTTGCTGCTCGAGTTCATCCAGATGCGCGTTGCAACCGAGCACCAGACTGCCAGCGCGGACGCTGCCGGTGGCGCAGCGCACTTCAACCGTTTCGCCGTGGATGATCTGCTGGACCGGGCTCTGCTCGAAAATGCGTACACCGAGGGACGCCGCCAGACGCGCTTCGCCCTGCACCAGATCCAGCGGGTGCAGATGGCCGGAGCCCATGTCGATCAGACCACCGGCGTAGCCGTCGGCGTTGACCACTTGCTGGCGGATTTGCTCGGGGCCGACCAGCTTGGTCTCATGGCGGTAGCCGAGTTCGTCGAGGCTGACCTGTTCGTCCTTGAACGCCGCGAACTGCGCCGGGGTGTTGGCCAGTTCGCAGAAGCCCCAACGCAGGTCACACTCGATGGCATGCTCGGTGATGCGCTGGCGCACCAGTTCCACGGAGTCGATACCGGCGCGTTGCAGATAACGCACGCCGTCGTTGCCGACGTAACGGGCAAAGCCTTCGACCTCGTGACCGATGCCACGAATCAACTGGCCGCCGTTGCGTCCGCTGGCGCCCCAGCCGATGCGCCGGGCTTCGATCAACACCACCGACAGCCCGCGCTGCGCCAGTTCAATCGCGGTATTGACGCCGGTGAAGCCGCCGCCGATCACGCAGACATCGGCGCTGAGGTCAGCGTCGAGTGTCGGCCAGGGCGTGCTGGCCCGGGCTGAAGCCGCGTAATAGGAGCGGGCGTGTTCTTGGCTGTACTGATTCATTTGTTCGACTTCACTTTGCTCCAGGACCGGGTCATCAGACGCATGATCGACTGGGGCGGGGTAGAGGAGATGTAGAGCTTGTCCAGCACTGCCTGGGACGGGTAGACCTCGGGATTGTTCACCAGCGCCTGGTCCATGTACTGCTTGGCGGCCGGGTTCGGGTTGGCGTAACCGACCGACGCGCTGACCTTGGCAATCACTTGCGGATCAAGCAGGTAATTGATGAAGGCGTGGGCCTCCTTGGTGTTGCTGGCGTCGGCCGGGATCGCCAGCAAGTCGAACCACAGGTTGGCGCCTTCTTTCGGAATCGCATAGGCGATGTTCACCCCGTTCTTGGCTTCCTTGGCGCGGTTGGCCGCCTGGAACACGTCGCCGGAGTAACCGAAGGCTACGCAGATGTCGCCATTGGCCAGATCGGAAACGTATTTCGAGGAGTGGAAATAGGTGATGTAGGGGCGGATGCTCAGCAGTTTGGCTTCGGCTTTTTTATAGTCTTCCGGGTTTTCGCTGCGTGGGTCCATGCCCATGTAGTTGAGGATCGCCGGGAACACTTCGTCCGCCGAGTCCATCATCGACACGCCACATTGGGTGAGCTTCTTCAGGTTCTCCGGCTCGAACAGCACGGCCCAGGAATCGATGTGATCGATGCCAAGCACTGCCTTGACCTTGTCGACGTTGTAGCCGATGCCGTTGGTGCCCCACAGGTACGGTACCGAGTGCTGGTTGCCCGGGTCGTTCTTTTCGAGCAATTCGAGCAATTTCGGGTCGAGATTTTTCCAGTTCGGTAGCTGCTCGCGATCCAGTTTGAGGAACGCACCGGCTTTTACCTGACGGGCGAGAAAGTGGTTGGACGGCACCACCACGTCGTAGCCGGTGCGACCGGCGAGGAGTTTGCCTTCCAGGGTTTCGTTGGAGTCGAACACGTCGTAGATCACCTTGATCCCGGTCTTGGCCTGGAAGTCGGCGAGGGTGGTTTCACCGATGTAGTCGGTCCAGTTGTAGACGCTGACCTGGGGCTGGGCCAGGGCTGCGGTGCTGCACAACAGCGCCAGTGCGGCGGGAACCATGGATTTCAATAGACGCATATCGACACCTCTTCGAATTTTTTGGATTTTTCAGGTGGTTCGCCAATCCCTGTGGGAGCGAGCCTGCTCGCGAAAGCAGTGGGTCAGGCAACATTGATGGTGACTGTGGTGACGCCTTCGCGAGCAGGCTCGCTCCCACAAGGGATATAGGACGTGGATCAGACGCTCAGCAGCAGGAACTCGCGCTCCCAGGAGCTGATCACGCGCTTGAAGTTTTCATGCTCGGCGCGTTTGACCGCGACGTAGCCGCGCACAAACTTGTTGCCAAGGTATCGGGCAACGGTGTCGCACTCTTCCATTTGCGTCAGCGCGTCTTCGATGGTGATCGGCAGGCGCAGGTTGCGGCGTTCGTAGGCGCGGCCTTCGACGGCGGCACTCGGCTCGATGCCTTCGACCATGCCGATGTAGCCACACAACAGGCTCGCGGCAATCGCCAGATACGGGTTGGCGTCGGCGCCCGGCAGGCGGTTTTCCACGCGCATGGCTTCCGGCCCGGAGGTCGGTACACGCAAACCGACGGTGCGGTTTTCTTCGCCCCACTCGACGTTGACCGGTGCCGAGGTGTCCGGCAGGAAGCGGCGGAACGAGTTGACGTTGGGCGCAAACATCGGCAGTACTTTAGGAATGTACTTTTGCAGGCCGCCGATGTGATGGCGGAACAAGTCGCTCATCTTGCCGTCGGCATCAGCGAAAATCGGCTTGCCCGTGGCGATTTCCACCACGCTCTGGTGCAGGTGCATGGCACTGCCAGGTTCGTCGCCAATCGGTTTGGCCATGAACGTCGCAGTGACGTTGTGCTTGAGCGCCGCCTCCCGCAGGGTGCGTTTGAACACGGTGATCTGATCGGCCAGATCCAGGGCGTCGCCGTGACGAAAGTTGATTTCCATCTGCGCCGGGCCGTCTTCGTGGATCAGCGTGTCCAGATCCAGACCTTGCAGCTCGCACCAGTCGTAGACGTCTTCGAACAATGGATCGAACTCGTTGGCGGCGTCGATGGAGAACGACTGCCGACCGCTTTCGGCACGGCCCGAACGCCCCAGTGGTGCCTTGAGTGGCAGGTCCGGATCTTCGCAGCGCTGGGTCAGGTAGAACTCCATTTCCGGTGCAACGATTGGCTTCCAGCCCTTGTCGGTGTAAAGCTGCAGGACTTTTTTCAGCACGTTGCGCGGCGACAGTTCGATCGGGTTGCCGAACTTGTCGAAGGTGTCGTGAATGACGATGGCGGTCGGCTCGATGGCCCATGGAATCACATACACGGCGTCGCTCACCGGTTTGCAGACCATGTCGATGTCGGCCGGGTCGAGCAGGTCGTAGTAGATGTCGTCGTCGACAAAATCCCCGGTTACCGTTTGCAGCAGCACACTTTCCGGCAGGCGCATGCCTCGCTCATGCAGGAACTTGTTGGTCGGTGCGATCTTGCCGCGGGCAATGCCGGTCAGGTCGCTGACCACACATTCAACTTCGGTAATCTTGTGATCTTTCAGCCATGTGAACAGCTGATCGAAAGGGGCATTCATAAAGACCTCGTTATTGGTTTTATAGACGCCGGGGAGGGCGGGTTTCATCTTCCGCCCCTTCCCCTGTGGCGCGTTGACGACTATCTTGGGCGTGCCTTGCCGTTCCATCTATCCACTTTAAGCAGCACCAAAGCGCACCAAAAGAGTGCGCAAGGTCTCCCATGACAACGTGTAATCCGCTTCAGGTTCAGGCGTTCAATACCGCTGATGTCACCGAACAAATCCGCGCCACACCGGGTTGGGTACAGCATTACCAGCAGATGTCGCCCGGGCATTTCGCCGGGCAGATTCGCTATCTGGATCTGGAAGGTGTGCAGGTCTACGAAGAACAGATGAACACCCGCGTCGAGCAGGCATTCAGCGCGCCATCGGGTGCCTTGGCGTTCTGTTTTGATCGCAGTGACAACGCGCTGTATTTGCTTAACGAAGACAGCCGCAACATCTGGATCACCCCGGAGAACTACCAGGAAATCGCCGTGGTGTTCGGCCCGCAATTCGTCCGTGAACACTGTCTGGATGTGGCGAAACTCGAGGGATTGTTCATGGCGCCGCTTAACTGCGGGCAGAACGCCTTGTTCAGTCGCTGGTTAAGCTCAACGCTCACGAAGTTGTCGCAAGCTGTTGATCCGTTTGATAAAAACTCATTGACGCAGCAGCTGCTCGAAGACTGTCTGTTCATTCTCGACAACGCTCACACCCGCCTTGATCGAGGCGGTTTGCAGCGTCGTACTGAAGAACGGACGATCATGAAGCGAGTAGGGGAATGGGCGGCAGATTCGCCAGAAGAGACTGTTAATCTGCTTGAGCTTTCGAAGGTGGCAGGGGTGCCGTTGCGTCAATTACAGCAGGCGTTCAAGGCCTACACCGGTATGACCCCGAGCCAGTGGCTGCGCCTGCGCCGGCTTAACAGTGCACACCGCGAATTACTCAATCGCCGGCCCACGGAAACCACCGTGGCCGAAGTGGCGATGAACTGGTCGTTTTGGCATCTGGGGCGGTTTTCCAACAGTTATCGGGCGCTGTTCAAAGAGCTGCCGAGCGAGACGCTGAAGCGCTAGCGAGTGTTCCTGACGTGGGTATGCGTTAGATCGTTGAAGTGGAAGCAATTGTCTTCGATATTCTTCGAAATACCGTTAACTCCACTAAATAGCCGTTTAGTAGAGCTATCAGCCTATCTGCCTTTCAATCAATGGAGCAGGCCATGAATCGAGGGAAAACAGACATTGTGGACGTGATTGCTGCACTGGATCTGCAGCCTCATGTTGAAGGCGGCTATTTTCGCAGGACTTTTCAAGCAGATCATCGCGCCATACTGCAAACCACCCGTGGCCCACGTTACCTGATGACTTCGATCTATTACTTGCTGACGGAAGATTCGCCGGTCGGCCAGTTTCATTTCAACCAATCGGACATCCTGCATTTCTACCATTTGGGCGATCCCATCGAGTACAGCATGATCGCAGGTGACGGTTCGCTTCAAACATTGGTAATGGGTAGCGATATTCTGGCGGGACAGCTTTTGCAAATGCACGTGCCTGGTGGCATCTGGAAAGCATCGCGACTGCTTGAGGGTGAACACGGGTTTGGTTTGATCAGTGAAACCGTGTCGCCGGGATTTGATTTCTCGGACATGGAGATGGGTGACAGACGCAGACTGACTGCGCAATTTCCACAGCATCGGATGTTGATAGAAAAGCTGACGCGGTCTGCTGATTGAGGCTCACAAATTTCAGGCCAAACCGAGGTTTTGGAAAATGCGGTTTCTGGTGAGCCTCTGGATTGAATGTGCGTGCAACCGGGCTGATTCGGAAACATCTTGTTACGTGTAATGTATATTATGTTAAACGAGGTATTACGTTACGTCCCTCCTGCACCAAGCCCACAGGCTGCAGACATCAAGTCAACTCGCGAATGCGGAAATTCGAGACTTTCCTTGCGAAACTCGCACGCACCCACGCCTAATTCGTAGAAATCTAGAACAGCCTCGCCCTAAAATTCTCAATTTTGAAATTTCCTCGCCCTAGGGGCTGCTTTCAGCCCTTATGTCTTGCACGTTGAATCCATCTAGAATTGACTAGACCTAGTCTTCATCCGTCACCCAACGTCACAAGTGAACCCTATGGATTCTCATGATGCGCAAATGCCTGCGTCAGGCCACCAGGTCCGAAAACCAACCGAGTATCTGACTCAAGCCAGAATCGATGAGCTAAGCCAGTTCAGCATTTTCTTGCTGGCGAAAGAAGGTTTCACGCTCCAAGACGTCCGTGCCATGGTCTCGACCTCCAAGCTCTATGCATCGTCGAAGGTCATCGAACGGATCGTTGGCAAGCCGAGGCATAAAAAAATCGGCAAGAATGATGATGGAGCCTTTCGCCTCAATGCTTTCCAAAGTGCTGTAGCTTTTCAGTTCGCCAGGGTTCTCGAGCACGCAACGACGGTTTTTGGCAGTCTGCAGCTTGCCGAAGAATGGCTTCAAAAACCCTGCAGGCACTTGGCAGATCTGATTCCTCTCACTCTGGTAGATAACCCAGTTGGATTTAGAGTAATCGAAGACTACTTGGGACGAGTCGAGTTTGGGATCTACCAGTAGGCCTTTCTATGCTTTTGTTGGTGCTAGAGAAGTGTTGTGGAAGCATCGTGTCGACGGTGCCCTCCCTCTACCCTTCCCCACTTGCTCACTTAGCGGCGCTTTAGCTTCGTTTGGATAGGTGTTCAAGAGAGGTTACCTCGGCCAGTTCATCCCTGATCGTCTGAAAAAGACGTTCAACGTCTTGATGGTCGTCTCTACCGATGTAGGTAGCGACGAGGATCGTGAGGGGATGCACCTTAAGGGCTCCAGCGAGTTGATTGATTTTCTCCAGCGTAGGGCTTTTCAGGCCTCGTTCCAGCGAGCTGAGATACGTACGGCTGCTCACTGTAGAAAAATCCTCTTGCGTGAGGTTTTTACTGGCTCGAACCTTTTTGAGCGCCTGGCCGAAGGCGATGTTGAGTTCCAATTTTCCGTTCCCACAAAAGGAACGATGAAGCGCTATCGAGCCCTATAGGGCTACAATCTATAGTGTTCATTTTAGGGGGTGCCATGTTTACTACCTATCCGCGTGCCGAAATAGCGTTTGACCTGCCCGATGAGCCAGCGTCTCCAGCCGGGCAAAGGGTGTGGAGCTTCGTTGAGCAGGAACTGATGTTGCCGTGGTTTTATCTACAAGTGGTGCATAGGTCGGGGCGTGAAAATTTCGCCAGCATGCTCATGATGTACCATGCTCATGAACTCAAACAGCTCGTCGATGCCCAGTCGAACCGTATGTGGGTTGAACAGGTTCAGTTGGTGACACCTCCTCACGTCAACAGCCAATCCACCTGGCTTATGGAACCACTGACGATGGCAGGGATTGCAGCAGATCCCCAAGACGGGTCGTACTTTCTCGTCTACCAGGTGGCCAGCGGGACCGTCTATTCACTGAGAGACGATCTTGATAAGAGTTTGGCCCCCTTTAGCATCTTGTTTTCGGATGTGCGTGACCTGCGGCGATAGGTAGCCTCCGTCCAAGAGAGTCGGATAGAGCGTGCGACTCTCGGGCCGGATGCAAAACTGCTTCCAGAGCGGCGATGACAGAGGAGCTATGAAGGGAAGGCCCAAGGTCAGAACCTCGAAATGGAAGCTAAAGGCGCAATTAATTCAAGAAGCCAGGGCCAAACTAAGCAAAATCGGCCAATACCTTCCGCACCCACTTAGGCATCTTGCAGGCCATGAGCTTGCTGAATTCCTCAGCGCTAAGCGAGCTAAGGATCTTGCCGGCGGCTTGCTCATTTACCCCGGCTTTTCCAAGATACAACAGGGCAGTCAAGGCTAAGCCTACTTGGGTACCAGCTTGCTGGAGCCGTTGCCAAGACGAATGACGCAACCGCACCACCTTAAGCTGTTTTGCGAACTTCCCTGAATGCCTCACTTTGCTCTAGGGCTGAGCTACGGCGATCACCCAAGTCTATCAACGCGTCGAGGATACGCAGTAACACCAGGGCCTGATCTTGCTCGAGCGGATAGTGCTTATCCGTAAGGCGCTGAATCGTAGCGGCGATACGTGCGGGCAGTGTGGTTCCTGTCCAACTACCCTGCGACAGATGAATGGATTCCAGTGCGGCTGCAACCTGCTGTGAGAATGCCCGAATTGGATAGGCATCGGCGGCTCGCTCGCAGAGGGTCAAGAACTTGCTCATCACGTCTGATGACCAGCCAATTTTGGCCATAATGCGAGTGATCATCGGCATGATCGCCGCCACCTGTGACCAGTCACCATTCGCAAATCGGGTCGCCTGCGGCGCATCTGTTACGGCCACGAAAAGGAGCGCCTCGACGAGACGGGCCAATGCGTTGTCGTGAACTGCGCCGTCGCTTTTTTCTGAGAAGGCTTGATCATTGATTAGGCGCTCCGCACACATGTCTAGAAGCCGTAGCATATGTGTATCGATGCGGACGGCGTCGACTACATGGTGGATAGTCAATGACCGGACAATGCGACTCAGCATCTGCAATGAGTTCCTCTCCGCTGACAAGAATGGCTGCAAGCAGATCTCTATGAACCACTCTTCGTCGAGCAGGGGCGCCGATCGTGCAATCAGGCGGCTTAACGTGTCATGCCACTCGTACCCATCTGGGTGGTGTTGTTTTTTATCTGCCGATCTCGGTGGAAACAAGCGTGATGCAGTCCATGTGCAAAGCTCATCGAGCGCCGATTGCCAGTGGCTTTTGTAGGTTGTGGAAGTGCACCACCGCTCAACTGGGAAAAACCTGAAAATCCCTGCAGCGAAGTGCCAATCAAAGAACGGGTCTGGATCACGCAGATACCGATCGCTACCGTCATCCCAATCTTCCTCCTCGCCACCCGGTAGCTGCACCCAGGCCACCGGCATGGGCGGGAACTGCGCCGGGTGCCCTTCGGCCAACTCGTCCAGAGCGAGACGCAGTGCCTGCTCGCGGCTGGCTCGGTCTCTGGAATGATCGTGGCCCCGATCGGGCGTCCAGGTTGAGCGCCAGCGAATGGCCCGCCTCATGACGAGTAAAGCGGCCACCCAGGTGACTGCCAAGTCGTCGTCTCGCAGTAAACCGGCAACCGCCAACGCCGAAACGTCCTCCTGCGGATGGTCAGCCAGTTCAAGCAGCATAGCGACTGCATCAGTATCCTGATTGTTGTTGACGCGTTGCTGCACCAACGCTGCAATGAGGTGGTTGAACGGATGCCATGGTACGTGTGAGCCGTTCAATGGGCGCTCCTGCATGTTCCAAACACGCTCCATCACTTCCCAGGCCCAGTCAAGATCATCACTCTCATCCTGACTAAAACGGATGACACACGCAGCGATGCAGGAGATTGCGCTTTGTACCGCATGATCTCCTACATCAAATCGCACCTTGAACATGTCGTCCGAATCTTGCTGCTTAGCAAATGCCACCGCGCTGGCCAGCTTCATGTGAGGCTGCAGAATGTTTTGTTCCAGTGACTGGGTAGCCCAAGCGAGAACGTTCGATGCGTGAAGAAAAGCCTCTGCTTCATCAAATCGCAACTGTTGTTGAGCGTCGAAGGGAACCGGCGATTCATAGGAAATGGCTTGATGACCCGACTTGGTAGCCACGGCGCGATAGTTGTCGACATCGCCTTGGCCTGCCCATTGCTCTGCCAACGACTTCAAGCGGCTGGCAATTGAACTATTGCTGGCGTCTTCTTCAAATTCGAATGGAAGCCTGTCGGGGAATGCTGCCAGTATCGCCTTGCACCGAGCGCGCAACTGATCGTCTGTCGAAACGGCGAAAGCCATGGCAAGCTGACGCACATTGCGTTTACGGCTTGTCCGCGTTCTTAAGAATGCCTGGGCTTGGCACTGATCATCCGTAAGGCGCGAATCTAGGCTGAAACCCAGGACACCAAGCTCTAGAGTGGGTGTTTGTATGACACGTTTCAGGTCATGCTCCCAGAGTCTTTGGCACCCGACCAAAGCCATTGTTGTTTCTGACACGTGAAGCGATTCGAGCGCTATGAGCAGGGCTAATCCAAGTGCAGCAATACATTCAGACTGTTCGACCACCACACGAATGACTTCATCTGTCGGGCGACCATTCTCCAACTGCTGGAATGCCCAGTAGCTTTGGGCAAGAAATGCGCACTCCAGTGGTGCTGCACCCAATTGGCCTTGGGACCAGCTATAAACTGTCCAGTCCCCCCAGAATGTCTGCTCGCCCCAGGGGAAATCCACTACAACGGGAAAAGGTTTTTTTGTGTCGGCTCGAAGGGCGTGTACTTGCCGCCAACCTGTCACTGCATGATTCGCCATCTCATTGATAAGCTTGAGTGCGTGATCGGGCGCATGGGCAAAGAGGCTAGCGAACGGTTCGTGAAGCGCTGAGACGTCGGTGTAATAATGGTGGTATTTGTTGATGCCGACTTCATCAAGCTCCGGAAACTCCCGACCCAAGGGATAGAACATCTGGTCCAACTGCTGTTGCTGTCTGGGCGTTCGCTCAGCTTCTGGAATTTCGCGAATGGCTTTCCTGCGCTCCGCGCTTCTTCGCCTCTCCTCCTCCTCCCTAGCAAAGCGGGTACCAGGCAACTCTTGAAGGAGTTCTGATTTGGCCAGCTCAATGACAGCGTCGGGCGCGACGGTTGCCATGACGTGTGCATATGCCATGAGCGTACCGTAATTAGCATCCCGTAGGTGCTCGGCGGCTACTGCGTGTTGGTAGAGTTTAATCGCTGGGTCCGGGAACGCCGGTGCGCACCGCAGAATTGCCCGGCGCAGAGACATCGCCAGTTGCTCGCGCGCATCGCGTCCAAGTTCCTTCCATTTGTTACCGGTCGACTCGACACGTTTGGCATTTTCAAGATCATTCAGCCAACGGACGCTCTGGGCTACGATATTGCCTGTACGTTGGATTGCATTGTGCCCCCACATGTTTAGCCACACTTCGAAAACGTCCGCGGCATGCGGAACTAGACGTCCAGGTACCGTATCTGCGACGGATAGCAACCAATCGATCAGTCGTCCCCAAGTCCTGACGTCAGACGGCCACCCCAGTAGATGTGCAACGCGGATGGATTTTTCCCCGTCGTCAGTGCTCGCTGCACGGCCCAAAACGACGGGGTTTGGGATCGTGTGCTCTGCCTGAAACCACACCAATAGCTTTTCCAGGAGTCGAAAGTCCTGTTCCTGCAACACAGCAGTAAACTCTGCCCATGGGCCTGCATCGGTGAAAGCAGTGGTGAACGGAGGAGCGGTCAGCCAGGTTCTACGCCATTGCGGTCTAAGAGGCTTGCTCTCCAGCAGTCGATAACCGGTTGTCCATCTACCGGGGGTGCTTAGGCTCCTCTGCGCCAGTAGTCCCACTACTCGCCCAAGCAACGGCGGCTCCCCTGCGTCCAAGATCGCGCCGTGCCAGTCGGAATCGAGATCAATTAATACCCGGTAAAATGCCCATTCGAAGAAGATATCGTGGGTAAAAGAGACGGCCGCGCCATCATCATGGTCGCGAATTATCAAGTCGGCTTTCAGCGCTGCCAATTGGGGCACGGTATTACTATCCAGCCTTCGGATCCGAATTCGTCTACCTAGCTCCCCTACTCCCTTCTCTGCCAAATCGAGAATGGCCCGTCGCCTCACCTCCGCTGATTCGGATACTGCGTCGTAGCCCGCCCGCGACCACCAGGCTGCAATCAAATCAGTTTCCGTGTGAAGCGCTGAGGTTTGCATCGCAGCACTGTTTCTCGCCAAGACCGCAGCAAAGAACGGTCGGCGTGCCACTTCCTTCACAGCAGACGATATGCTTAGCAGCGAGCGCAGAGCAGGAACCTGTTCGGCGAGTTCGGCTGCCTCTGCATCGTTAAACGGATCGACGACAACATCGCCAATACCGTGTTCTCGGTAGAAGCTGCTGGGGAACCACGCGCGGTAAGGTTCCAGGCCTTGATCCCGGGAAGTCGCCAGGACTTTCCAGTTGCGGAGGGTTCCGTGGCTCTCAATCACCTTCAACAAATCGGTGATGATGCCCTTCTGATCCAATGGAACGCGGTCAATACCATCGATAAAGAGAACTGGTGTGCCGGTGCTACCTATTTCGGTAAGAATCTCTTCTGCACTATGGCGCAAGCCCAGTGCTGCAGAAAATGCGGACCAACTGTTGCCGAGCAACCGATCTGATTTCAGGAACAGAATTGGTCCTTTGTCGAATGCTTCTTCTGCTTCACCTTTTAAAGCCACGGATTTCCCACAGCCGGGCAACCCTGTGAGGTTGACCAGGCGGAACGTGCCCAGTGAGGCTTGAATTTGCTTGTTGATACGGGGACGTGCGATCCGGAAGTCGCCAATCGTCTCCAGAATATCGGCCATATTGGCTGAGGAGTAG
Source organism: Pseudomonas sp. Y5-11 (assembly GCF_022368695.1). Lineage (NCBI taxonomy): Bacteria > Pseudomonadati > Pseudomonadota > Gammaproteobacteria > Pseudomonadales > Pseudomonadaceae > Pseudomonas > Pseudomonas sp. Y5-11. The sequence continues at coordinate 4,015,692 of NZ_CP058974.1, read as the reverse complement.
CGCTGAATTAACTCCAGATCAGCGCTGTAGCTTGGGGCGCATCGCAGCCGCATAGCGCCTTGCAACTGCTGGACAAGCGTGGTTCGGGTCCATTTTCTCGCATTACCCGCACCATCACTGGCGATCTGGCACAACCGGTTGAACAGCAACTCGGCTTGGCCATCTTGGTCACTGGCAAGCACGCCCTTCAACTGAGTAATGACTGCCCCCCTAAAAGTTCCTCTCTCACCTAGCCCATCGATTCGCAACGCGACAAGGTGTTGATAGAAGTCCAGTTCTTCATCGTTGGTTTGCGTCTCAGTCAGTGGCTGTAATACTGTGCGCATTGTGCGCTCTGCCGCCGCAGCAGACCCTCCAGTCTCGAAGCGTCGGTTGAAATCCGCCCCACAAACATCTGCCCGGGCCCATTCAATCAGCCGATTGAGTGAACGTAAGCTATCTACTGCGACATGCTCAGTCACAAAGCCGAAGGCATCGCGGCCGACCTGGAATGCTGGCAAGCGTCGTGTCACGGCCGCGGCGGCCATTATGCTTAGAAAGTCTGAGTTGCTGGGCGCGGCCGTGAGTCGAAGGGAACGCTTCACCTGCAGCCCGAGGTTCCGCTTTCCGGCTTCATCCCTAATTTCCACGACAAGGTCGTCCATCGGGTGATCAGCCGCTTGCTGTATTGCAACCGACTCGACTACTCCAGTGCACCCGGCGGCATGCCCTTCAAGCAGCAAGGCAGCGAGGTAGTAAGCCACCACCAAGTCTTCGTAGTTGAACCCTGCCCCACCTGTCAACTCTGTGGAGGTTGATTGGCTTTTGCTACTCGCAGTCATTCTCAATCCCTTCGCAGTTCGAGGCCGATTGCACCAGGCGGAGGGCCCCGATGCTGAATCGATGACTCTAATATGCCTTAAATGCCCAAGGATGGCAGAGAGGACTGAATGGTGCCCAGCTTGCTGGGGGCTGGAGTCGCCTGTCAGGTGCCGGGTATCCGTGTAAGGGATATGGTTTCCTTGGCGTCGTAAGCAATATGCACAGCCTCCAACAGAAGCAGGGCAGCTAGTCCGGCTTGGCTCCCTGCCCTTCGCGATTCCGCCACCTAGCGTTCAACCAAGACCACCATTAGTCCGCGCTGTTTACCTCCCTTTTCTCCGCCACTCCTAGCGCTCGGCAGCGATCTGTCCTGGCATACGCTCTAACTAGGTAGGAAGATTCAAAGGTTGTCCTTCCTGCTCGAACAGTACAGGGGCAAGTTGATCGGCCAATTCCGCCCAGCCTGCGCGGGCAGCATTTCTCTTCATCGCACGATGCTGCTCAGCTTTGGCCTCTTGACCGCGATCAGGCCAGCGTGAAGCCTGCATAGACCATGGCTGCAATCGAAACCCTGACTGGGTGGCGAACTGGGCGATTCGAGCGGCGATACGAAAGCCCCCTTCATCATGATCGCCCCAGTGGTAAATTGGAGGCTTGTGCTCAAGCGAGGATAAGATTCGAACGTAAGCTTGCCCCCAACTTGGCGATGGCATACCTGCCGTGTAGATAATCACTCCCGACGGATTCTTGCTTAGTTCCCGCGCTGCCTGGTGGAAGGTTGTGAGATTCTCTATCGTCAATAACCAAGCAGGCGCACCCATGTAACCTTGGATCACGGTATTGGCGACACCCAAATACGGCCGAATGACTGTGCAGTCATCCTGGTCGGTCAGCCGGAGCTTGCCCATACCCGCCACGAGAAAAGGTTGAGGCTCTTTGATGAGTCCGATCGCTCCGAAAACTTCACTCCAATGTCGGGCCGGCGCATTCAGGGTTTCCGCGGTGAGCAGATCCAAATGCTTGCTCAGGGCTTCCAGACGCTTGGAGTCGCCGAAAAGCTGAGTACTGAGTTGGCGGACGATGCGATCCTCCTTGGTTCCGGCCATCGCATCGAGCGCCCGCAACGCATCAGCGAAATCAGCAGCCGAACCAGGTCCCAGGAGCCTCACCTGCTTGAGCTGGGCCCAGCATGCAAGCAACTCGTCCACCTGTCCCTGTCCGTGCCAAGGCGCCAGTAGTGCAGCCGCCTGGCCAAGGATTGCACTGGAGGTGGGACGCTGCAGATGGTCGGCGAGTCGATCGAGATCCTGAAGAACTACCGCATCCAATGGACGATCCCCCCCTCCTTGCCTGGCCCACTCCAGCTTAATCGCGCCAGCTGACGCCGCTGCCCGCATTCGTTCGTGCATGCGGTCACGCTCGTCCAGACTGAGCTGCCAGTATGGCGAGGTTAGCGACTTGAAGGACTCACGGATAGTTCGGGTACTGCCGCTTAGACGAGCGCGCTCGGCACGAACCAGCAGTCGATCAAGGGTTGCGTCATCCAGGCTCATTCTGTTCTTCCTTCAAACGGTTGATTTCCTGCTGCAACAACACTGGATTGAGCAAGTAGTTGTCACTTTGCAGCAATTCACGAGCAGCATCGTGGACGACATTCTTCTTCATCTGCACATTTCGGGTTCCGAAGCGGGACATGTCATAGTAGATATTCAGGAAAGAACTGAGTTTGGCTTGGTCAGATTCCGGCCCCGCCAGGATCAATTGCAGGCCAAGGGCATTCAAGAATTGCACGGTGGCTCGGATATTCTGAGGATCCATCTTTTCGAACGCCTCATCCAACAGCATGATACCGCCGCCACTGAGACTGTCCTTCGACTTCCCGTAACAGGCCGCCAAAGCGGCACCGAATATGAGGTAGACCGGTGTTCTATGCTCTCCTCCAGAGGCCTGCTCGAAGCGCCTGCTCAGCAAGCCCAGACTCTCCGACATTTGATAGACCTCTACGTCGTAGCTGAAGAAGCGGCGGTGGTCATTCAGGGGGCTGGCCTCGTTCAGCAGCGGTGAGTTGCTGTCGCCTTCGACAAGCGCGCGAAACTCCTCCGGCACCTCACCTGGTCCGCCAAAAAGGTCGTCCTCTGTCCCATGGGTACGCACGCGTAGCAAGAACTCATACAGGCTTCGATGCTCTTCGACCACCTTGAACTTAAACTCATAGCGTTCGTTGTTGGAGAACATCGGTGCGTTTTCGAGAATTGAGGTGAGGCCCGCGATCTGCTCCTCGATGCGATCAAAACCTGCAAGCAGTGCCTGAGCGACATCGGAGCGAAAAACCTTCACGGCAGCCTGGTAGGCTTCTTCAGCTTTCTCTTCTTGCTCGACCAGTTCAAGATTCACTAGTCGCTGCTGGTCCTCCAGTATGAAGCCGTAAGCGCCCTTCCAATCATTGCTGCAGATATCCGTGTTCTGCAGGTTATAGTCCTTCAGGTAATTCGCGAACAGGTTCCAGGCTTCGCGGTCTTTGCTGCCAGCCACTCCGTTAACCGTTACGATCGCCTGCTCCAAAGCAATAACCTTCGCGCTCGCATCGTCGCCATGGCGCTCATCCGATCGTTTGCGATGCCGATCGACTTCATTCGCATTGTAAAGCGGGTGCTGCCGACTCTCTCTTTCCCGGGCGCTTTCTACTTCCAACTGCTTGGTCAGCACGCCGAGCTGTTCGCCCAATAGCTTAAGTTGCTCGACGAAGCTGGCCTCATCCTTAGTCCATCGAAGAACCAACTCATTGGCGGTGTGGGCCGCCTCGTCGGCAAGCTGTTTCCTTGCCTCCAGTTCAACCAAACCAGCAGTTTGTGTACGCGCCAACCGCTCGCGCAAATGCGCGGCATGGGCGTTTGCCTGCACCTTCGCCATAAAGATGCTTTCAAGGCTGGTCTGCAGCGTCTCGGTGTTGGCAAACGGGGTGAGATTCTGCAAGCCGTTGCGAAGCCGAATGACCGCCTCCTCGTGTTGCCTGGATTGTGCCTGCGCAATCTGCAACGCCTGTTCTGCCTGTTGGCGCATGGCATCGACGTCTTTACGGCCCAACCTAAGCTCTGAGGGTTTAGGTAAGGATTGTCGCTCCACGGCCGCACCTGAACTGACCATGCCGTCCTTGGATAGCGCTTTGACACCAACGCGCAGTTGCTCGTTGGATTCGGCTAGTATCGTTCGCCCAAGCGCGCCCTGTAGGTAGCGCACGGCAAGTAGGTTCTGCCCTTGGACCAACTGAGCTGCGTAAGGCTCAGTATCGTATCCGTGCCAGTCCCGGATACGTGAAGGAAGAGCTAACTTCACGCGATAAACGCCGTCTGCCGCTGCGCTGCGATAGACCTTAATGGCCTCCAACTCCCGATCTTCTGGAATAAGTAAAGCCTCTACATGGCGCCCCAGCCATGACTCGATCGCTGCTTGCCATGCTACATCTGCGACACTTACCAGGTCGCAGATGGGAGTCGCGTCGATACCCGCATTCGCGAGGATACGCAACAATGCGGTGGTGTTATCGCTCAGTTTCGCAAGGCCTTGGCCAGCCCGGGCACTTGCCATCTCAGCGTCACGCAGATGGTTGGCTGCCTTTTCCGCTTTGCCTTCTGTCTCCGCCATTGCCCGACGCAGCACTTCGAAGGCTTGGCTTACCGCTTGAAGCGTACGCTGGAGTGATTCAGATGATGGCATGTCATCTGATTCCAGCCGTTTCTCCAAGCTTTGCAATTGCTCGAGCCCGCTGTCAAAGAGGTCTCTACTGGATGCGATTTCAGCTAGGCCGCTGGCGTCGGAAAGAGCACGCTGCATCGCGTGCAATTGCGTGCGGAGTTGCGCTTGTTTCTCATCAAATTGCTTCTCCAACAGCAAGAGCTCGCCGGCATGACCTGCTTGCTGTTGAAAGTCAGGGCTGGAAGTCAGCGCAGTCAGGGCCAGATCTCGGGCGGCATTGGCCAACTGCGCTTGGGCACATGCCCTTCCGAGTTCTCGCTGCGCTCTGGTAAGCGCCTCCTCTAGCGCTTCTTGCTTGATCTGAATAGCATCCACTGCTTCTGCGCTGCGTTCGGTTGCGTAGACATGCTTCAAGGCCGTCAGGTTCGCCTCGGAGGTTCGAGCCTGCAGCACTTGGGCATAGGTGTCAGCCACTTCTGAGGCTTGGGTAATGCGCCCTCTCAGTCGCCTAATAAGGTCACGCATGTCACGAACCTCGTTTAGGCGCTCGCGGAACTCGGTAATCCGGATTGGCATCGGCTCGATGAGATGCTGTCGTAACGTCTCATTAAGATCAACGATGTCTTCATTGAGCTTCAGAGAACGAGAAAACGCAGCCCGAAATGCCTGTGAGTTCGGTTTGTCGCCTGGACCGGCCAGATGATCGATCAAGAGGCGTCGAATAAAGTCGTCGCGATTGTGAGGCGTTATATAAGGGGTACTGTTTGCCTCCAAGCGACACAAATCAGCGACTACATGCTGAAAGGCTCGCCAGGGCATCACGGTTTCGCGTGCGCCGTCGGTCTGCAAATATTGCTTAGCCGACAGTTCGACACCGGGCAATATGAAGTATCCATTCACCTCCGCTTTGGCGTCCTCGATATGAGCTTGTAGTGAAACGCCGGCAGTGAACGGAACGCCTGTAATGGTATTGCGGAAAACCAATCCCACGTATGTGTTCGCGGAGGTCCGCTGGTAGGAACTGCCACCAGGTACAATCGAGCCGAGGCAGTAATCACGCATGCTGCGAGAACGCTTTTTCTTGCTGTCACTCGCTGCGTTGAAGTTTATGCGGTTGCCATCGGCCGCTAACATGACTACCTGAATTGCATCCAGAAGCGCCGTTTTTCCGGTTCCATTAGGCCCTAGGAAGGCCGTATTTCTCCCGATATCGACATCCCGGGCCTCGTAAAGGAAAAACTGAATCAGGTTAACCCGTTCAAGCAAGACCATCGCCGGCCTCCTCATCCTTCATTGGCGCGTGCGCTGCCAATTGGTGCAACGCCCCCTCGCTCAGCACATCGACGATCCCAGGACGGATGACAATCTTGTAGGGTTGCCCGTCGTCGGCCTCTGAAACCCGCACCAACCCGTAGCGCTTCATGGCCTGAGCCAACTCGCGCAGTTCGCCCCGCTCGGGGAGCTCACGTTTGAGCCATTCCTTGTAGGCACGCTCCAACTCTTCAAGTGACACGAACGCTTCTCCGTCAGCGATCTCTGCCGACTGCATACGGTCGTCATAGATGCGGCGTAGAACAAGCGCCAAACGTGTCTCACTAAGGCGCATTTTCTCGGCCACTGGGTGGCTAGGGATGGCCGCGACATAAGCGTGATGGGCATTGTGAATCAGGTGAACCCCTAGCAAGGACATCACCTCCCGAAACGCCGCGAGATGCTTGACGATCAAGTGATAGGCCACCCGGCTGAACTTGTCATTGGCATAAAGGATCTGCTCAACCATTAGCCGGTAAGCCGCTCTCTCGAAGTCGGCACTGACATAACTTACCTCTGACTGTTCTGCCAATCGCTCCCAGTTGACCATCACGGCATCCTCACATGAATCATGAACTCTTGGTGTTCCATGTACGCGTTGCGAGTCATGGCTTCGGGGACAAATTCGACACGTATCCCAGGGACCAACTGCAGGTGGACATCATCTCTGCGTTTTCCTGGAGGGCATGCCTCGCGCGAGGCGATCAATAACAGCCTTTGGTAGCAGCACAGATCTATGACCGATTCGATTGACAGTTGGCTCGAGGTCACGCGCAGATCAGAGCCGACGTGTCGCGTGACGTACTCCGCCAGCTTCAGCGGCGTAACGTGCCGATTGGCATTCATCCGTTGTCGAAGGGCTTCCATTGCAAGCTCCTCAGTTGTCGGACTGTAGGTTTCGACCAGTGTTGGCTCGTGAACCCGCGGAGTTACACGAGGTTTGGACAGGCCGACCTCGGAAGCGTGATAGAAGCCTGACCTACCCGGAAGCGAGGCATGCCCCTCCCCCAGGATCTCCACGGCATTGAGGGCCCTCGCGATCAGTTTGTCGAAATTGCCAGGCGAGCGCAGCTTGTACTCAAAGAGCGCAATGGCCATCTGATTGGCGTCACGCACCTCTTCATCCAATCTCTGCAAGTGCTCTTCGACTTCGCGAAGGCGCAGCAACTGATGGGTATCCCGTTCGTAGAGCAACTCAGCGCGTAGGAAGTCGTCGTCGGTCTTCATCTGGGCATACCAACCGATCAATCCCTGGCGCTGCTGATCGTCACACTGGAGTTGGCGAACCAGAGCGATAATCTGTGAGCGAAACTGCAACGGATGGTTGTGAGTACGCAGGTCGCTATAGTCGGCAATGAAAACGTTCTCGATGTACTCTTCGAAAAAGCCACGAACGAACTCGCCCATGGTTTCCTTCGCCGAGAGTTTCCCCATCAGATCCTGAATGCGGCAACTCGTATTGGTGATGTGTGCCATGCACTGTTTGGCCTGACGTGCCGCCTCATGATAAAGACCGTGCGCGTTTGCATCGCGCACTTCACGCAGGGAGACGTAGATCGAGTGGAACCTAATCCCGAGGAACTCAGGGGTCTGATTGGCAAACTCCACCAGGTGACCAAAAAACCGTGCCACAACAGGCCTGACCGTGACCTGTTCTACTACGCCTTTGCGCCGTTGACTTAGCCACCCGCTGGCATGGAGCGAGGTGAAGATCAGATGAGCCCTTCCGGTCACCGTAAGGGAGCTGTCCATATCCTCCCAAGGGTCATCGGCTACTAGAAACGATTCGATCGTTCGAAGGACCAGTGACTTGGGCGCTTCTTCCCCGGGTGAGCGGCCACCCTCTCCCCACATGGCCGCCATAAGCCGACAGAGCACATCCCAATAGCGCAGGTTGTTGGCGGCGGCCAAAGGGCGAAAAAGCTCCTTGGGCAAATGCTCGAACAGCGGCGGTATATTAGGTTCCATACCAAAGTCCGTGTGGCCATTGCATTGACCGTAGCATAGATCTATTGATGCATCTATGCTATGAAAACCCTTCAACAGTGATCATTCCATGCCACGTCGCAACTCAGCCCCGCAAGAACGTTTTGAAGCGATCGAGATACTGCTTCTCTGGGAAGGAAGAATCTCACGATCGCGCTTGCTGGATTTGTTCAACATCCATGAAACGCTAGCCAGTCGGGACATCGCGAGCTTTCGGGTACGATACCCCGAAGCCTGCGAGCCTGATTCCGCCAGCAAAAGCTACAGCAGCACTCCACAACTCGAACCAATCCTAAGCCGCGGCGTATTCACCGAATATCAACGGCTTGTCGGTGCCTCAGGCTCTCTGGAAACCATCTCCATTGGAGTACCTTTCGAAAGTACGCAATTCGATGCAACGGCGATTCGCCCTGCCCCGTTCTCGCGACTGCATCGAGCTATGCGGCTTGGGCTTTGTGTGAGGGTGACCTATCGCTCCATGAGCACCCCCCAAGCTCATGAACGGCTTATCCGCCCTCACTCACTGATTCAAGCCGGACCACGATGGCATGTACGGGCATACTGCGAGAAGGCCGGAGAGTTTCGTGATTTCAACCTAGGTCGGATATCAGCGGTTAGCCTGGCCGACGCCCTGCTGCTACCTGGAGCAGAGCAGGACCGACACTGGCAGCGTATCGTCCCAATACGCTTGGTACCCCATCGAGACCTTTCCGCCGAGCAGGCTCGCATGGTGCGCGAAGAGTACATGGGGGGGACAGCGGCGATGGTATTCAATGTACGAGCCTCCCTTGCCAAGTACGTAATCCAGACGTTTCGGGCTGCAATGGATCCTGACCGCGAGCGCGTGCCAGAGCATGTGCTCATGCTGCAACAGCCAGTTGATTTACCCATTGAGGCGCGCTGGCAGGAGTAAGGAGATCGGCACTTCTGCAGTTCGGCCTACAGCCGAGCAAGGTTAAGGGTGGAACCGCATATCAACTGCCAGTTAAGAACAAGCCTACTGAGCGATCGGTCAATATTTAGAGCAGATCACCTCCGATGATGACAGTCCCACATCCTTGTGGGTACTCAATCGAAGCTAACGTCTATCGGTTGAAGCGCTCAGCCAAGCTATGCAGATATTCCGCCATTCGTTCTAGATCCTGGCTAATTTCTGCACCTTGCATGGCCTTCCCGGCGCTGTGATCGCACAATTGCGCAATGCGCGTAATCTGTTGATTGATGTCTTCAGCTACATGACTTTGCGCAGATGATGCCGACGCCATCTGTTGGCTCATACCCGTAATGCGGCTAACCGCTTCGCTGATGCCAACAAGCGCCGATTGAACCGCCTCAACACTCTGCATGCTGTCGCGGGAAATCTCCTCCCCTCTGCTCGCAGTCGCCACTGCTCTTTCTGTACCAACATGTAATGAAGCAATGATTCCATGGATCTCTTCGGTCGAAGTTCGTGTACGCTGAGCCAGAGCGCGCACTTCCTCAGCGACGACAGCAAAACCCCGACCCTGCTCGCCTGCCCGGGCAGCCTCAATAGCAGCATTGAGCGCCAGCAAGTTGGTCTGCTCGGCAATTGAAGTGATGACATCCACTACGCTACCGATAGACTCGGTCTGACTTGCTAACGCATCGACCGCCTGACCAATTTCATTGACTGCCTGGCTCATGTTTCCCATGGAAACCAAGCTTTTCTGAGCCAAATCGCTGCCCTGCATGGCCAATCGGTCAGCCTCAGATGCTGCATGCGCAGTATTCTGCACGTTATGCGTGATCTCCTGAATCGTTGCCGACATCTGAGAGATTGCGGCGGCTGAGCGATCAGTTTCACTGCGTTGGCGTTCGAGTGACTGCGCTTGCGAACCGGACAGTTCAGATGAGTGTGCTGCCTTGGACTTAACACTAATCCCAGCATCGACCAAACGGGTCAGAGCCGTTTGCAGGCGTGCTTCCTCACTGATCATGGCCATTTCCAGTTGCCCTTGGGCTCCGGGGTTATCGCTATAAGTGAGAGCGACCAATGGACTTGTAAACGCTTTCGGGTGCTCCGCCAAAATGCGCTCGATGGTTTTACGCTGGCGCGACTCGAATAAGTACCAGGCACTCAAGAGACTCGCCCCCGAAATCGTAAGGGCCGCAGTCTGTGGCAGCCAGACAGCACTAGTCGCGGACAGACCTCCCAACATCAGCAGTGGCCAACCGAACTGTAGTGTTCCCAAAACTCGCGTCCCTAGGGATATAGCCGCTTTACCGGATCGCAGCCGCGCGTAAAGCGCCGTCGCGCGACGAATCTGGGCGCGACTAGGTAGCGAACGAACCGATTCATAACCACTGATGCGACCGTCTTCATAGATGGCGGTGACATAGGCACTGACCCAATAGAAGTCGCCATTCTTCGAGCGATTTTTGACCACCCCCATCCAAGGTTTTCCTTGCTTGATCGTCTCCCACATATGAGCAAACACAATGGGTGGCATATCCGGGTGGCGAACCAAATTGTGGGTTTGCCCTATCAGTTCTTCATAAGTGAACCCGCTAATTGCTACAAATGCATCATTACAGTAGGTGATCCGGCTGTCGAGGTCGGTGGTCGAGATCAGCCGCTGCTCATTGGAGAACGTTCTTTCGCGCTCGGTAATGGGCAAATTTACACGCATATCAGGCTACCTCTATTCTCATTATGATCTGGCCAAAAAACAGATTAACCATAGTGCTATCATCAGGAAGCTAAAAATGCATAGCACCCAATGAATCTGTAACCAAATTAATCCTTGAGCTCATTATGAATAGACTACAAGTTACTCCATTCCAATTGAACAACAATACCTCCAGCGGAAGCAGTGCGTTGCCTATGTCGACTGGGTTTTGATGCCCAATACGTTCAAAAAAGCGCATATGAAACAATCCGCCGCGAGGACAGCGCTGTACGTATCCTTGCGGCGACGGTAGGTATTTATTTAAGTCAAGAATTTCAGTGCGCAGGTTTTTATAAGAATTTGAAGGGATATTTTTGCACTAAAAAAAACAACTGGGCACACGCAACACGTTGCACGTAACAGATTGTCATTGTAAATCAGTCCAGCACCAGCAAACGTAATACGTCACTAGCAACGCTAATTTTTACGTACCTAGACGTCACAGCAGTTAGAAGATGCTGACGACATCAAAGTTCGCGCGGCTGCTCTATGAGCAACATGGAGCAACATGCTTCTCTCTTGGACATGGTTGATTAGACTGTTCCCAAAGCAGATGACATGAACAACTCGAATTCCTTCACCGGCACTGGTAGAGAGAAGTAATAGCCCTGAGCTTCGTCGCACCCCATACGACTCAATATGGGTAATACATTGTCGCTTTCCACACCCTCCGCGACGATCTGCAAATTAAGATTGTGCGCCAAGGTCACCATTGTGCCGACGATAGCTCTGTCATCGGCATTGTCGGCCAGATTCTGGACGAATGAGCGATCGATCTTCAGCCGATCAATCGTCAGATGTTTGAGGTAAGCCATACTCGAATAGCCGGTACCGAAATCATCGATTGCCAACCGTACGCCCATAGCCTTCAACCGCCCGAAACAAGCGATCATCCTCTCTGTGTCCTCGATGAGAATCGACTCGGTGAGCTCTAGCTCCAATAAAGATGACTCTAAACCGGATGTGCTTAATGCCAGGGCGACACTATCGACATAATCGCCTTGTTTGAACTCAATAGCAGAGCAGTTCACCGCGACTATGAGTGCTCCAAGGCCCATGCGTTGCCAAGCCACGGCCTGTTCGCATGCAGTGGTAAGCAACCAACGCCCGATGGGCACGATTAATCCACTGGACTCCGCTTCAGCAATGAACTCCCCCGGGTATATCATTCCTCGAGAAGGGTGGCGCCAGCGCAATAATGCCTCTGCTCCGACTACCTCACCGCTGTCTAGATTCACCTGCGGCTGGTAGTGCAGCTCGAACTCATCGTTGTGTAGTGCAGCCCGCAACTCAACTTGCAGTTGTAGTGACTTCAGCGCGCGCTCCCCCATCGCAGGGGTGTAGAAGGTATGCCGGGCCCGACCGCATTTCTTTGCTTGATTCAGCGCAATGTCTGCAGCCTTGAATAAGTCGTCAAAGCTCGTCCCGTGATCAGGATGACAGGCAATACCAATGGAAGTCCGCACCTCCAACAAGCAGTTATGTACCAGCCAAGGCTCTCGCAGACGACTGTCAAGGTCGCGCAGCAACTGCTCCAACTGTTTTCTGGTCGTGGCTCTGACCAACATCAGATACTCATCTCCCCCCAAGCGGGCAGTAGTATCGATGCCCTGCAGACTTGTAAGACGCTGCGCCAGTTCGCACAGCACCTGGTCTCCGGCCACATGACCGAGGGAATCGTTGATGGTCTTGAAATTGTCCAGATCGAGGTACAGCAGGTGGAAACCTTCTGCGTCGACAATGGCTTCTTCAATGCGCTCACTGATGCGATGCCGGTTCGGCAGCCCGGTCAGGGCATCGTGGTACGCCATAAATGCGAGGTCGGCTGTCGCTCGTGACTCACGCCGTTGCGCACGATGCAGACGACGGTCCAGAGAGATGATCACCAAAAAGAACACGGCGCTGAGCGCACAGGCCCAACCGAAGGTGTAGTGCCATTCCTTTCGGTAATCGTCGGTGGCAAGGCCGATAGTTAATGCCAGCGGATACTCGCCTATACGTTTAAAGCCATACAGGCGCTCAATGCCATCCAGCGGTGAACGCATATAGAAGTCACCGTCACGGCGTCCGCTCACATGCTGCTCGTCCAGGGCGACGCGTTCCTGAGGATCAAGAGGATTGGCCAGGGGGGGATCGCGCAGCACGCTTTCCGGCCGATCCACTCGACGTACACTGATGACGCCGTGGAGCCCGACGTCTACCTCGTGGAACAGTTCGAGCACCGTTGCCAAATTTAGCGACGTGGCGACCCAACCCTGCCTGCTTCCCAAGCGATCAAAGATAGGTATGGCGAAGTGCAGCCGCGGTTGATTAGGATCTTGCTCGATCACCAGCGAGTCACCGTCTTGCGCTTGCCGAGCAAGCAGTGACCAGTATCGAAGTTGGTCGAAGGAAGGCGCGGCGGTGCCATCGAAGCTGCTAGCAACCAGGCGCCCCTTTTCGTCGATCAGTTCGAAGGGCATCTGGCTTGGCAGGCTAGCCGCCTCTTCGTGAAAGCGCCTGATCAACGTGGCATCCAAACCGTGGTTACTTACCTCCCCGCCCGATAGCCGGGTAGCCAGAGTACGCAGATTGGCGTGTAGAGGTTGTAGCAAGCCAGAATCAAGCCGCGCCTCTAGTGCGAGCCCCAGATTGCGAACATCCAGCCGCGCCTGACGCTCTGTCTGTCGGTAAGCCACCACCAAGAGGGCTGCGAGCAGCACGAACAGACCGCAGCCGAATACCTTCCACAGATGTCCACGCCATGTTTGTAGTGCCGAGCGTGCGCTGTCACGGGTCGAAATCATGGGGTTACACCGAAAAACGCGAAATCATACCCTTGAGCTGGACCGCCAGTTGTGACAACTGCAGGCTTGCCACAGACGTCTGGGTCGCACTCGTGGCGCAATGGTTGGACAAGGTGCGGATGCTGACCAGGTTGCGGTCGAGCTCACGGGCCACGAGGGCCTGTTGTTCGGAGGCGCTGGCAATGACCAAATTGCGTTCGTTGATCATTGAAACGGCCTCCGTAGTTCGCTGTAACGAACCGCTCACAGCCTGGGCCCTCTCAAGGGTCTGAGCCACTTGACCAACACTCATCTGCAAGGCCTCAACTGTGACGACTGTGCCCTGCTGGATCGCAGTGATGATGCTCTCAATCTCCAGAGTTGAACTCTGCGTACGCTGAGCCAGTGAGCGAACCTCGTCGGCTACTACCGCGAAGCCTCTCCCCGCCTCTCCGGCGCGGGCTGCCTCGATCGCGGCGTTCAAGGCCAGTAGATTAGTCTGCTCGGCAATGCCACGGATGACCTCCATAACCATGCTGATGTCTCGTACCTGATCCGACAGTCCACTTGCCTGCCCCGAGGAACGCGTGATGCCCTCGGCTAGAACCTGAATCTGGTCAACGATGTTGGCGACCTGGCTGTGACCATTGCGCATCTCCTCGTCCGACTCGCGGGACAACTCGGAGGTGGAAACAGCATTGCCCGCCACCTCATCCACGGCGCTGCTCATCTGGGTGATCGCGGTCGCGGCCTGTTCGATTTCCTCGCTTTGCTGTTGAAGGCCTCGAGTACTCTCGTCCATCGCCGTGCTCATCTGCTCCGAGGCGGTGGCCAATTGACCGGCAGAGTCACTGATCAGGCAGATAGTTGTGCGCAGGCTATGTTGCATTTCCGCCATCGCATGCAGCAACTGCGCGGGCTCATCCTTGCCGGAGGGTACGATCGGCCTGTCTAGGTGACCGTCAGCGATGGCACGTGCCGCCTGCAGCGCGGTATGCAACGGCCTGACGATGCTGCGGGTGAGTAGCAACGCAAGCAGTACGGTGGCCGCAATCGAGGCACACAAGGCAGAGGCGACGACCACGACCACTCGTTCGTACAGCGCTTGGGCCTGAGTGATGGCCTTCGCCCCCCCTGCTTGGTTCTGCGAAACAAGTGCGTCGATCTGTTCGCCGATCAGGCTCCCACTTTGTGCCAGGGCCGCATTGATTTCCGCCTGTTGCGAAGCATCTGGGGTGCCAACCTGCAAGAGCCGAAGCAACCGGTCCAGATTGCCCACGTAATTTGCTAGCTCTACCTCTAGCATCTCGACCATTTGTTTCTCTAGCGCCGAAATCCCGCGGTTCTTGTATCGCGCTAGCTCTTCGGTCAGCCGCTGCCGGGCAGAGATGATCAAGTCTTCACTGCGAACCAAGGCCTGTGGATCAGATGTCGACCGAATGCGCACGCTCTCAATTCGCATAACGGCAACCTGAGCACTGAAGGTTTGCAGGATGCTCATTCCCGACATCCAAGTATCATTCACATGTCGTGCTACTCGATTTAGCTCGGCCATGCGCGACAAGCTGAAGATTCCAGTGAGCAGGAAGATTAGTGTGACCACCGCGAAGCCCAAGGCCGCACGCTTGCCTATCGTAAGATTGCTCAAAAGCACTGCGACCCCCATCCAGATAAACCCAGGAGATACCTCTCCTACTCTTCTGCCGTGAGATAGCCAGATGCCATCTCCGGATGAGTCTCAATGATGGAGCAACGTCACGATCACGCCTGCCACACCTTGGACGAGCCGGCGTCATATCATGGTGCTAACGACTCATACCTTGGTATTAACGCCCGCGTCCAAGTCGGCCCGCCCGCTCGATCAGGCTTACCAACGTGCGACCATCAAAGGGTTTGCCAAGGAACTCCAGAGCCCCGGCGGCCAGAGCCTGCTCACGCCAGCGAGCCTCAGGAAACGCGGTAATGAAAATTAGCGGCAGGCATACGCCCAAGGTCAGTAGCTGCTGTTGCAGCTCGAGCCCGGACAGCCCGGGCATCTGCACATCAAGGATTAGGCAATCGCAGGTGTGCAATGCTTGCGACGCCAGGAATTCAGTTGCCGACCCAAAGGTGTCAGCGCAATGGCCCATCGAACGGACCAGCCCATCGAGCGCCATCCTGACGCTTTCATCGTCATCGACGATACAAATATGGTAGGGAGACAAGACGTACTACCTGAAAAGCCAAAGACCGAGCTTTAGACTATGCTGCACTTGGCCTGCTGCAAATCATGCTCTGGTATGCCCCTAGGCTTGACCTTGTGCTTGCCATTGCACTGATAACGCTTGAGCCATGCGCACTAATTCGGCGAACGAGCCGGCGTTCATCTTGCGCATCGCACTGCCTCGATGAATCTTCACCGTGACCTCGCTAATCCCTAGCTCGGCTGCAATTTGCTTGTTCAACAGGCCAGTCGTGGCCATGGCCATCACCTCCTGCTCACGTGTGCTTAGGCGGTTGTGGCGCTCACGCAACTCGATGATGCCTTCCTCGCTCACTCGGCGTTGACGATCATGCTCAAGAGCCTCTACTACAGCATCGAGTAGATCCTGATCGCGAAATGGTTTGGTGAGAAAGCCCAAGGCGCCGGCCTTCATGGCCCTGACGCTCATTGGGATATCCCCGTAGGCAGTCATCATGATTACTGGAATGTTCACCCGCAAATCGTCCATACGAGCTTGGAAGTCCAGGCCGCTAGCGCCTTTGAGGCGCACATCGAGAATCAAACAACTAGGAACCTCCGGACGCGGAAACTGGAGGAACTCATTCGGCGAAGCGAAGGTTTTCACGGCCAGATCAACCGAACGCAGAAGCCCAACTACGGCCTCGCACAGGTCGTGATCATCGTCCACCATGTAGATGCAGGTGTTTTTCATGCTATTACCTCCTCGCAGACTCTAGGCAGTACAAACGACAATGTCGCGCCTTCTCCCGCTCGGCTGTCGGCCCAGATGCGACCGCCATGCACCTCGATGATTGAGCGGCAGATGGGCAGGCCAATACCGATCCCCTCATCCTTGGTGGTGAAGAATGCGTTGAACAACATGTCGAGGTGCTCTTCCTCTATACCTGTACCACTGTCTCTGACCGTGACCTGCACCTGCTGATCCTGCTCACAAACCTCGATGTACAAATGGCGAGCTGAGCCTTCACGCTCGTCGATAGCGTCGATGCCGTTAATCAACAGGTTGATCATGACCTGTTGCAGCTGAATCCGGTCACCGCGTACCGTCAGACGACGGACCGGGCTTCGAAAGAGTTGTATCCGGCGATGCTGGATATCCCGCTCAAGGAGGGTCAGGGATTCGCTCACAACACTCTCTATATCCAGGCATTCATGCCGTGGCTCGGCCTTGCGGGTATGTTCGCGAATCCGCTGTATCACATCGCTCGCCCGTCGGGCATTGCTGGCCACCCTGCCAATTGCCACGCGCGCTTCATGTGCGTCGGCACGGTCCAGCCAACGTTGGGCCGCTTCGGCATTGGTTACGATGGCAGCCAGTGACTGGTTAACTTCATGAGCTATTGAGGTGCCCAACTCGCCCAACATGCTGACTCTGCTTACGTGGGCCAGTTCAGCCTGGGAGCGATGTAGTGCGACCTCGGCTAGGCGCCGGTCGGTCACATCGTTGTTACTGGCCAGAATCGCCCTGGGATTGCCAAGTTGGTCTCGGTGTAGCGACCATCGGCTGAGGATTGTGACCTCTTTGCCGGCGCGTGTTGTCTCGATCAGTTCGCCTTCCCAAACACCTTTTTCCAACAGCTCGGCCTTGATTGCCTGCGGTGCCTGTGATGAACGACTGCAGAGCAAATCCCAGCAGTCTCGTCCGATTACTTCATCGGCGGTCCAGCCGTAGAGTGCCTCGGCACCGGAATTCCAACTGCGAATACGGCTGTCAAACGTACAGACGATAATCGCATCATGGGTCTGCGACAGCAGTGCAAACTGCTCTCGTAAACGGTCGGTGACCTTCCGACTTTTCACGGCAAGCCAGCCAGCGACTGCAATGGCAACAAGGCTGACTAGGCAGCGGGCCAAAGCCTCACTGAAGAACTGGTTGTGGTGCGAAAGCAGGAAAGCCGCCAACGTCAGGCAACTACAAATCGCTGCTAGCAGACGTATGCCCCTCACCGAAAGACGGGTCGTGGCGATCATGATGACCAGTACGTAGAGGACGGCAACGGCGATCTCGAACGAAGTCAGAGTGTCGACAATGAAGATCGCCAGGGTGATGAGGCAGATGAAGCGCAAAAGCAGATCGTTGAACGCGCCACGCTCTGGCGCCATTGCATCGATCTCCTGGCCAGGAAAGCCCTGCATAGACAAATCCACTAATGAAGAAGGGTAACGGCGACGTCGCTACGGAAACGAGTGATATCCGCGCTTTTACAGCAAAAAAATCCGGATTGGTAACACCGGAACTGGTATTCGTTTTTGCAGGTCCTCACAGCCCAAAGCTCAGTGCAATAGGTTGAAGGTACAACCTTCGAAGATGGCGCATACATACTTGGGCTTGATCCTCACTGGTTCCGGGGGCTGACAAAGGCATACGGCGCTATAGCTGTTTTTGAATCCTTCGCCATCGAGCAAGAGCACGGCCTCGTCTGCATACGAAGGTGCCGTCCAATATGTGGGGGTGTCATTATCCAATGATGGTACGGCTGTTCACATCCCCTACTGGCACAACACCTATGCTCTTTGGGGGCTTAATCCTCCTCCCCCACGTTTGTACAGTGACCTCGCACCACCGCTTTCATCGTTTATCAAGAGGTCATACCGTGAACAAACCCCTGAACGAGCAGATCATCTCAGCACGTCCGAGCTACTTAGCCGAAGCCGAATTCTTCGAGTACAGCAAAGCTGCCAATCCCATTGGCGCGAAGCTGATCTCTCGGGTGCCGTACCATACGTTTCCGGCGTCCCTATGTCAGGAGGGCGAGTCTCGAGTCATACCACTGGACTTAAGCCAAGCACTGGGTTGCGAAGGACCTGCCACGGGGCCGGGGCTGTGCGCTAACTTCGTACGAGTACTTGCTGGCGACAGCTTGCATCTAGCTCCTAACGCCACCTCGCAAGTGCTCTACGTCATCGAGGGTGAGGGTCGGTTGACCTATGACAAATCCACCTTCGAGTGGCATAAAGGCTGCTTCGTTGCGCTGCCGGCCATGCATGCGAGCATCCTTCAGGCGTCTAGCGACAGCCGATTCTACTATGTGCACGACGAACCGCTGCTTCGTTACCTGGGCGCCACACGCAGTGAGGACCGTTTTGCACCGACGCTGTATGCCAGCGAGGTCGCCAACGCCCACTTGCGCCAAGCCGCCGCCGACCCGCGGGCCAAGGACCGCAGCCGAGTCAGCATTCTGCTCGGTAATCGTAACTTCCCGCAAACTCGCACCGTCACCCACGTGCTTTGGGCGATGTATGGCCTGGTCCCGGCTGGTGCCGTGCAGAAACCCCACCGACACCAGTCCCTCGCGCTGGACTTTATCGTCGACTGCCCGCCAGGTTGCTACAGTCTGGTCGGTACACAACTCGACGAAGCCGGTGAAATCGTTAACCCGACTCGGGTCGACTGGACCCCAGGCCTGGCTTTCGTCACCCCGCCCGGTTACTGGCATGCCCACTACAATACTTCCGATCGTGAGGCGCTGCTGATCCCGATCCAGGACGCAGGGCTGCAGACCTGGTTGCGCGCCTTAGATATCCGTTTCAGTTGAGTACTGTGGCCGGCACTCAAAGACGCCAGTATGGAGCCTCGCCAATGCGTTGCACCATGAAGTCGATGAAGCTGCGCACCTTAGAGGAAACGATCCGTTTCGGCGGATAGATAAACCACAGCGAGGTACCTACCTCTCCAGGCTGGCACTGCCATGCTGATAACCAGCGCACCAACGTGCCTTGGCGGATCGCCGTAGCGACCAGCCAAGCCGGCAGCAGGACGGGGCCCTGCCCCGCCTGCGCGGCGACTAGCTGAGCCTCAAGGTCGTTGGTTCGCAACGTAACCGTGTGACTTTGCCGGACTGTCTCGCCAGCGTGGCTCCAATACAGGTCCAGACGTTGGCTGGACGCAATGAAGCCTTGATCCGCCAGGGCCTCTGGATGCTCTGGTCCGCTCGGCTCATGCCACAATGAGGGCGCGGCGCACAGCACCCACTGCTCGTCAGCAATCTTCCTGGCTTTAAGCGAGGAGTCCGGCAAGCAACCGAGACGTATTGCTAAGTCGGCTCCGGCGTCGATGAGATTGACCTGACTCTCCTCACAGGTGAGATCGACTTGGATTTGTGGAAATCGCGCCCTGAACTCGCTCAGCGCCGGCACGATGTGGTGCCGGGCAAACGCCGGTGGTGCGTTAAGTTGGAGCACGCCACGGGGCTCGTCATTCAACGAAGAGGCTGCGGCGCGCGCGACTTCCAGTTCATCCAGCACGCGCTGAGCATGTACCAGGAATGTTCTCCCGCCCTCTGTCAGCCTCAGCGCGCGGGTTGAGCGATTAAACAAAGCAATACCCAGGTCCGTCTCTAAGTCTCTTACGTACCGAGAAATAGTTGAGGCCTTCACCTCCAGTCGTTCTGCCGCCCGTGAGAAGTTGCTCTGCCGCGCCGCCTCGACGAAGGCATTCAAAGCACTGAAATAATCCAAACCCCGACCTCTATAGCATCCATAGGGTGCATCGCTGCCCCCATCACTGTTCCCAATATCCGGGGCTCTGGTACACCAGCTTCAGGTACTCAATAAAATGCCGCACCTTGGCTGGCAAGAAGCGCTGCTGTGGATACACCGCTTGGATATCGTAGTCATCGAGGGCAAAGTCATCCAGAACCGTGACCAGTTCGCCGCTTAGCAACTCCTTCTGAATCTCCCACGTCGAGCGCCAGCCGATCCCCAAGCCTTGGCGCATCCATGAGAACAGCAGTTCGCCATCGTTACACGCGAGACTGCCGCTGACCCGCATCGCTACCTGTCGGCCATTCCGCTGGAATACCCAGCCCCGTTGCTGGCCGCCCTGCAAAGTAAATGCCAAGCAATTGTGGTCGGCCAGGTCCTCCAGGGTGGTCGGACGGCCATTCCGGGCAAAGTATTCAGGAGTGCCACAAACTACCCGACGATTGCTGAACAACTTGACCGCTACATAGTTCGGGTCGGTTACCCCGCCAATGCGGATGCTCATGTCGTAGCCCTCGCTAACCAGATCGACGAGGCTGTCGGTGAGGTTGAACGAGAGCTTCAAGTTGGGAAACTCTTGGTGAAACCCCAATGCGTGCGGGGCAACGTGAACTCTGCCAAAAGAAGCGGGCGCCGAAACCATCAGGTTGCCTTTGACCATAGAGCCGCAGCCACTGATATCGGCCTCCATGTCGTCAAAATCACGCAGCAGTAACCTAGCGCGCTCCAGCAATTGCTCCCCAAGTTCGGTCAGGCGCAAACCCCGAGTCGATCGGTGCATCAGTTTCACGCCCAAGCGTTTCTCCAATGCATCTAGTCGCCTACCGAGTATTGCCGGGGTCACCCCTTCGCTCAGCGCGGCAGAAGCGAAGCTGCCCTTCTGGGCAACCTGAACGAAGCTATGTAGCTCTGTGTACCGTGCCATTCGATACCTTTCATATCGACAGAAAACATTTTTCAGGTGTTCTAACGCACGCAAGCCTAATACAGACTGACCTCCACTACAAAAATTATCGACCCGTGCGAAGGAGTACACAATGGCCAAAATGAGAGCAATCGAGGCCGCCGTTCTGGTGCTGCGCCGTGAAGGTATCGATACCGCATTCGGTATCCCCGGAGCCGCAATCAATCCGTTCTACGCTGCCTTGAAAAAAATTGGTGGAATCGACCATGTATTGGCCCGCCATGTCGAGGGTGCCTCGCACATGGCCGAGGGCTACACCCGTACCCACGCAGGTAATATCGGCCTGTGCATCGGCACATCCGGCCCGGCTGGCACCGACATGGTCACTGGCCTGTACAGCGCCTCGGCAGATTCCATTCCGATTCTCTGCATCACAGGGCAAGCCCCTCGAGCTCGACTGCACAAGGAAGACTTCCAGGCCGTCGACATCACCAGCATTGTCAAACCGGTGACCAAGTGGGCCACTACTGTGCTGGAGCCGGGTCAGGTGCCCTATGCCTTCCAGAAAGCTTTTTACGAAATGCGCAGTGGCCGGCCCGGCCCAGTACTGATCGACCTGCCATTTGACGTGCAGATGGCCGAGATCGAGTTTGACATCGACGCCTACGAGCCGCTACCGGTGCACAAGCCCCAAGCCAGTCGCGTTCAGGCCGAGAAGGCTCTTGCCATGCTCAATGCCGCTGAGCGCCCGCTGATCGTCGCCGGTGGCGGTATCATCAACGCCGACGCCAGTGACAAGCTGGTGGCCTTCGCCGAACTGACCGGCGTGCCGGTAATCCCTACCCTGATGGGCTGGGGAACCCTGCCCGATGACCACCCGTTGATGGCGGGCATGTGTGGCCTGCAGACCTCGCACCGCTACGGCAACGCTACCCTGCTCGAGTCGGATCTGGTGTTCGGCATCGGCAATCGCTGGGCCAACCGCCATACTGGCTCTGTCGACGTCTACACCGAAGGCCGCACGTTTGTGCACGTGGACATCGAACCGACCCAGATCGGTCGTGTGTTCACCCCGGACCTCGGCATCGTCTCCGACGCAGGCGCCGCCCTCGATGTATTCCTCGAGGTAGCTCGCGAGTGGCAGGCCGCTGGCAAGCTCAAGGACCGCAAAGCCTGGGCTGAAGCCTGCCGTGAACGCAAACGCACCCTGCAACGCAAGACCCACTTCGACGAAGTGCCGGTCAAGCCGCAACGGGTATACGAGGAAATGAATCGTTTCTTCGGCAAGGATACTTGCTACGTCAGTACCATCGGTCTGTCGCAGATTGCCGGCGCCCAGTTCCTGCACGTGTACAAGCCGCGTCACTGGATCAACTGCGGCCAGGCGGGGCCGTTGGGTTGGACCATCCCCGCTGCTCTCGGCGTGGTGAAAGCCGATCCAGAGCGCCAGGTCGTCGCGTTGTCTGGTGACTACGACTTCCAGTTCATGATCGAGGAACTGGCGGTGGGCGCACAGTTCAACCTGCCGTACATCCACGTGCTGGTGAATAACGCCTACCTCGGTCTGATTCGCCAAGCCCAGCGTGGTTTTGACATCGACTACTGCGTGCAGCTGTCGTTCGAAAACGTCAACGCGCCAGAACTGGGTAGCTACGGCGTGGACCACGTGACCGTGGTTGAGGGCTTAGGCTGCAAGGCCATCCGTGTATTCGACGCGAACCAGTTGCCCGCCGCCTTCGCCCAGGCCCGCGAACTGATGGAAACCTTCCGCGTACCGGTGGTGGTCGAGGTAATCCTGGAGCGCGTCACGAACATCGCCATGGGTACTGAGATCAACGCCATTAACGAATTTGAGGCGCTGGCTACCAGTCGAGCCGACGCCCCTACTTCCATCCTGCCACTGGACTGACCCGGAGCCGATCATGCCTCGTTTTGCCGCTAACCTGTCCATGCTGTTCACCGAGGTGGACTTCCTGGACCGTTTTAAAGCCGCCGCCCAGGCCGGATTCCGTGGTGTCGAGTACCTGTTCCCCTACGATTACCCCGTAGAGGAGATCCGCGCCCGCCTGGATGCCAACCAACTGCAACAGGTGCTCTTCAATCTGCCCGCTGGCGACTGGGCTAAGGGTGAGCGTGGTATCGCCTGCCTGCCGGAACGGGTCGAGGAGTTCCGTGCCGGCGTCGACATTGCCATTGAATACGCCAAGGTGCTGGGTAACACCCAGGTTAACTGTCTGGCTGGCATCACGCCGCAGGGTGTAGACCCGTTCATGGTGCAAAACACCCTGCTCGACAACCTCGAGTACGCTGCCGACCGCCTCGAAGCGGTGGGCATCAAGCTGGTGATGGAGATGATCAATACCCGTGACATCCCCGGTTTCTACCTGAACACCACGAAGCAAGCGCTGGAGATTCGTGAACAGGTCGGCAGCCCAAACCTGTTCCTGCAGTACGACATCTACCACATGCAGATCATGGAAGGGGACCTGGCACGCACGATGGCAGCCAACCTCGCTGCGATCAACCACATCCAGTTGGCCGACAATCCTGGGCGCAACGAGCCCGGCACTGGCGAGATCAATTATGCGTTCCTGTTCGAACACCTGGACCGCATTGGCTACCAAGGCTGGGTGGGCGCGGAATACAAGCCACTGACAACAACCAAAGCGGGGCTCGGCTGGCTCAAGGCCTGATCGAGACCAAAGCCCCCATACAGTTCCGTGACACGTAACTGTATGGGGTCAATAAATAGAAAAGAGGCAATTTCTCATGGCTAAAATCGGTTTCATCGGCACTGGTATCATGGGCAAGCCCATGGCCCAAAACCTGCAAAAAGCAGGTCATGAACTGTTCGTTTCTACCCACCATGACCCGGTGCCCGCCGACCTCATCGCCACACCACTGCCCAGCCCAAAAGCGGTGGCCGAAGCAGTTGAGTTCATCATCGTCATGGTGCCCGACACCCCTCACGTTGAGGATGTTCTGTTTCGTCAAAACGGTGTAATCGAGGGCGTGGGCGAAGGCAAGGTGGTGATCGACATGAGTTCGATCTCACCAACCGCCACCAAGGTTTTCGCCGAGAAGGTCAAGGCCACCGGCGCTGCCTACCTCGACGCCCCAGTGTCCGGCGGCGAAGTCGGTGCCAAAGCCGCGACCCTGAGCATCATGGTCGGTGGCTGCCCGAACGCCTTCGAACGCGCTCTGCCGCTGTTCCAGGCCATGGGCAAGAACATCACCCGCGTCGGTGGTAACGGTGACGGCCAGACCGCCAAGGTCGCCAACCAGATCATCGTCGCCCTGAACATCCAGGCCGTCGCCGAAGCGCTGCTGTTCGCCGCCAAGAACGGCGCAGATCCTGCCAAGGTACGTGAAGCACTGATGGGCGGCTTCGCCTCCTCGAAGATCCTCGAAGTGCACGGCGAGCGCATGATCAAGGGCACCTTCGACCCAGGCTTCCGCATCAGCCTGCACCAGAAGGACCTGAACCTGGCCCTGCAAGGCGCCAAGGAACTGAACATCAACCTGCCCAACACTGCCAACGCGCAACAGGTGTTCAGCACCTGCGCGGCCATCGGTGGCAGCAACTGGGACCACTCCGCACTGATCAAAGGCCTTGAGCACATGGCCAACTTCTCGATCCGCGACGAGAAGTGATTCCCTAGCGACTACAGCGGTTTCTTCGCTGGAAGTTCGCAAAGCGTCCAGCACTGTCTGACTTGCGACCACGGGTCAGGCAGCGGCAATGAGCAATACCCGCCCTTGGTTCGGCCTGCACGGAGGCAGTTCCAGGGGCGTTTTCGATTCTGCAGAACAACAAGAATTTTGGGAGCCTGCCATGTCGGTCGATCCGCAAAAAATCCTTCGCAAGCTGTTCGATACAGCCATCAACGCCGCGCATCCCCGCCAGGTGCTCGAAGCCCATCTGCCCAGCGACCGCACCGGCCGCGTCATCGTCATCGGCGCTGGCAAAGCCGCCGCAGCCATGGCCGAAGTGGTCGAGCGCAGTTGGCAAGGCGACGTCTCGGGCCTGGTGGTCACCCGCTACGGCCACGGCGCCAACTGCTCGAAGATCGAGGTGGTCGAAGCCGCCCACCCGGTACCGGACGCCGCGGGCCTGGCCGTTGCCAAGCGCGTGCTGGAGATGGTCAGCAACCTCACCGAAGACGACCGTGTCATCTTCCTGCTTTCCGGCGGTGGCTCTGCCCTGCTGGCCCTGCCCGCCGAAGGCCTGACCCTGGCCGACAAGCAGCAGATCAACAAGGCGCTGCTCAAGTCCGGCGCCACCATCGGCGAGATGAACTGCGTGCGCAAGCACCTCTCGGCGATCAAGGGCGGCCGCCTGGCCAAGGCCTGCTGGCCGGCCACGGTCTACACCTATGCGATTTCCGATGTACCGGGCGACCTCGCCACGGTCATCGCCTCCGGCCCCACCGTGGCCGACCCGAGCACCAGCGCCGAAGCCCTGGCGATCATCAAGCGCTACAACATCGCCGCACCAAAAGCGGTGATCGACTGGCTGAACAACCCGGCTTCGGAAACCGTCAAGGAAAACGACCCGGCCCTGGCCCGCAGCCACTTCCAGTTGATCGCCAAGCCCCAGCAGTCGCTGGACGCCGCCGCCGTGATCGCCCGCAAGCACGGCTTCAGCCCGTTGATCCTTGGCGACCTGGAAGGCGAGTCGCGTGAAGTGGCCAAGGTGCACGCCGGCATCGCCCGGCAGATCCGCCTGCATGGCCAGCCGCTGGCCGCGCCCTGCGTGATCCTTTCCGGCGGCGAGACCACCGTGACCGTGCGCGGCAACGGCCGTGGCGGGCGCAACGCCGAGTTCCTGCTGAGCCTGACCGAAAGCCTCAAGGGCCTGCCGGGCGTCTACGCCCTGGCCGGTGACACCGACGGCATCGACGGTTCGGAAGAGAACGCCGGGGCGATCATGACCCCCGACAGCTACGCCCGCGCCCAGGCCCTGGGCCTGTCGGCCGCCGACGAGCTGGACAACAACAACGGCTACGGCTACTTCGCCGCGCTGGATGCGCTGATCGTCACCGAGCCGACCCGCACCAACGTCAACGATTTCCGCGCCATCCTGATCCTCGAGACTGCCCAACATGACGCCTGATAAAAAAGTAAAGATCCTTGCCACCCTGGGCCCTGCGATCAAGGGCATCGACGACGTACGCCAGTTGGTCGAGGCCGGGGTGAACATCTTCCGCCTCAACTTCAGCCACGGCGAGCACGCCGACCATGCGATGCGTTTCAAGTGGATCCGCGAAGTGGAAAGCCAACTGAACTACCCACTGGGCATCCTCATGGACCTGCAAGGTCCGAAACTGCGCGTTGGCCGCTTTGCCGAAGGCAAGGTCCATCTGCAACGTGGCCAGTCTCTACGCCTGGACTTGGATGGCACGCCGGGCGATGAGCGTCGAGTTAATCTGCCGCACCCTGAGATCATCGCCGCCCTGGAGCTGGGCATGGATCTGCTACTGGACGATGGCAAGTTGCGCCTGCGGGTGACCGCCAAGCACGCTGATGCTATCGACACCGAGGTGCTCAATGGTGGCGAGCTGTCCGACCGCAAGGGCGTGAACGTGCCGCAGGCGGTGCTCGACCTCTCTCCGCTCACCGAGAAAGACCGCCGCGACCTGACCTTCGGCCTGGAACTGGGCGTGGACTGGGTGGCGCTGTCGTTCGTGCAGCGCCCGCAGGACATCGTCGAGGCGCGCCAACTGATCGGCGACCGTGCCTTCCTCATGGCCAAGATCGAGAAACCGTCGGCCGTTACCCAACTGCGCGAGATCGCCGAACTGAGCGACGCGATCATGGTCGCCCGTGGTGACCTAGGTGTGGAAGTGCCGGCCGAAAGCGTGCCGCAGATCCAGAAGAGCATCATCACCATCTGCCGCCAGTTGGGCCGCCCGGTGGTCGTTGCGACCCAGATGCTCGAGTCCATGCGATTCTCCCCTGCCCCGACCCGCGCTGAGGTCACGGACGTAGCCAACGCCGTGGCCGAAGGTGCGGACGCGGTGATGTTGTCGGCCGAGACTGCCTCGGGTGACTACCCACTGGAAGCGGTGCAGATGATGAGTAAGATCATCCGCCAGGTTGAAGCGGGCCCGGATTACCAGGTGCAGTTAGACGTTGGACGGCCTCAGGCCGAGGCCACTGTCTCGGATGCGATCAGTTGTGCGATCCGCCGGATCAGCGGCATTCTGCCGGTGGCGGTGCTGGTGAATTATAGCGAATCAGGGGCGTCGACCCTGCGTGCCGCCCGTGAGCGCCCGAGAGCTCCTATCCTCAACCTGACACCAAATCTGAACACAGGTCGACGTCTGAGCGTCGCCTGGGGCGTCTATTCGGTCGTCAATCAACGGTTGCGGAAGGTCGAGGATGTTACGAGTACAGCACTCTCTCAAGTGCAATTGCTGGAAATGGCCAAGCCCGGCGACACGGTTGTCATAACCGCCGGTATGCCGTTTGGACGCCTTGGCAGCACCAACACGTTACGCATAGAACAAATTCCCATGAGCTAGGACCCTCAGGCCATAGTCCCGAGCACAGGCGCTTACAAGCGCCTGTTTTTATTTCCAACCTTCCAGGCGCATAGTCGCTCGAACCAGGCGTTGTTCTTCTTGCTCAATCTCTTGCAGGTTGTCACGGACGCTAGTGATGTGTTCTCGAGCAGCTCGTTGGGCCTGTTCGGGTAACTGCTCCATCACCGCATGGTAGAGCCGAGAGTGCTGGCGATCGATCTGCCGTTTCTGCGCTGGCCGACAGTAGAGATTATTGACGGAAGCAAACACCGTGCTGAGCGTCAAATCGCTGAGTGACTGCAAGGTGTGCACTAAGACCGGGTTATGCGAAGCCTCACTAATCGCTCTGTGGAAGGCATGGTCGCGCCGGGCGTGCTCACGTGGGTCATGGGATTCTGGATTCTCATGGGCGTCTACCATCTCGTCGTAGCGACGTTTGATCAGCACCCGATCAATATCAGTCGCACGTAGTGCGGCCAGTCTGGCCGACTCTGCTTCAAGAAGTGCTCGCACTTCCAGCAGGTCGAACAGCGTCCGCGGTTGTGAGCTAAAAAGGTGCATCAAAGGGGTCGCATTACCTGTCCTACTCAAATCTGCAACGAATGAACCCCGCCCTTGTTCGGTCTCAACAATGCCTCTGCCACGTAGCACTCGCAAACCTTCCCGTAATGCTGATCGCGAGCATCCCAGCTTCTCCACCAGACGTCGCTCAGAAGGCAATGCCTGGCCAACCTTGAGTACACCATCGACGATCAGCTTTTCGATACGTTCGGCCACTTGATCGGCGATCTGTACTTTTTCATGCTTCTGCGAAACCACGGTGTTCATTGCCACCTCTCAACTGGTAGGACCAGCTTCTTATTGTTATCTCGTTAGAGAAAGATTTTCACGCAAAAACCTCTCTACCACCACATTCATTTTAGCCATGCGGCAAAAAAGTGGTCCTACCAGTTGGCGTGCTCATCGACTCCCCGCGATAGAACGAGCAGCCTAATCTCGACTTCGGTCTGGTGAGCCAGCGTCGTATGGGTGATCCCCCCAGGCGCCCCGGCCACGCCAAAAAACAACAAAAATACAAGTGAGCCTTATGAATATTCTCTACGATGAGCGAGTCGACGGTGCCCTGCCGCGGGTCGACAAGGCTGCCCTGCTTTTTGAGCTACAAGAGTCCCTTCCAGATCTGGAAATCCTCCACAGCCAAGAAGATCTCCTTCCCTACGAGTGTGATGGTCTTTCCGCCTACCGTGTGGTTCCGCTGTTGGTGGTACTGCCTAAGCGGATCGAGCACGTCCAAGCCCTTTTAAAGATTTGTCATGCCCGTCAGGTCCCGGTGGTCGCACGCGGCGCTGGCACAGGTCTATCCGGAGGCGCCCTGCCACTGGAGCAAGGCATTCTGTTGGTAATGGCCCGCTTCAACCGAATCATTGAGGTCAATCCCGAAGGTCGTTACGCACGGGTTCAGCCCGGTGTTCGTAACCTGGCGATTTCTCAGGCGGCTGCGCCTCATGGGTTGTACTACGCACCTGATCCTTCCTCACAGATCGCTTGCTCAATCGGCGGCAACGTCGCCGAGAACGCAGGTGGCGTGCATTGTCTGAAGTACGGTTTAACCGTACACAACCTGCTCAAGGTTGAGATTCTCACCATCGAAGGCGAGTACATGACCTTGGGCAGCGATGCGCTAGACGCCCCAGGGTTTGACCTGTTGGCGCTGTTTACTGGTTCTGAAGGCATGTTGGGCATTGTCACTGAGGTGACTGTCAAACTGTTGCCCAAGCCCCAGGTCGCACGCGTTTTGCTGGCTAGCTTCGACTCGGTGGAAAAAGCCGGGCGCGCAGTTGGCGATATCATCGCCGCCGGCATCATCCCCGGGGGGCTGGAGATGATGGACAACCTGTCTATCCGCGCCACGGAGGACTTCATTCACGCCGGTTACCCCGTGGACGCTGCTGCCATCCTGTTGTGCGAGCTTGACGGCGTAGAGTCCGACGTGCAGGAGGACTGCGAATGCGTCGAGGCAGTGCTTCGGGCTGCGGGCGCGACCGACGTGCGTCTGGCCTGCGATGAAGCCGAGCGCGCGCGCTTCTGGGCCGGACGCAAGAACGCCTTCCCGGCGGTGGGGCGCATCTCTCCAGACTATTACTGCATGGACGGCACCATTCCACGCCGTGAGTTGCCGGGCGTGCTCAATGGCATCACGGAGCTTTCGGAACAATACGGTTTGCGTGTCGCCAACGTATTCCATGCCGGCGACGGCAATATGCATCCGCTGATTCTCTTCGATGCCAACCAGCCTGGTGAACTGGAGCGTGCCGAGGCGTTGGGCGGGAAGATCCTCGAGCTGTGCGTGGCAGTCGGTGGCAGCATCACCGGTGAGCACGGTGTGGGCCGCGAGAAAATCAACCAGATGTGCGCGCAATTCAACAGCGATGAGCTGACCCTGTTCCACGCCGTCAAGCACGCCTTCGACCCGCAGGGCCTGCTCAACCCCGGCAAGAATATCCCTACCCTGCACCGCTGCGCCGAATTTGGCTCGATGCACGTGCACCACGGCAAGTTGCCCTTCCCTGAACTGGAGCGCTTCTGATGCGACACGATCACGACGCTAGCGCTGCCCTGCTGGAGCAGGTCAATCAGGCGCTCAACGAACGCACGCCTCTGCGCATTCAGGGCAGCAACAGCAAGAATATGCTTGGCCGTCCGGTCACGGGCGAGGTGCTTGATACCCGCAGCCACCGCGGGATTGTCAGCTATGACCCCACCGAGTTGGTACTAACCGCCCGCGCCGGTACGCCGTTGGTGGACATCGAGGCCGCGCTCGACGCCGCCGGCCAGATGCTGCCTTTCGAGCCACCGCATTTTGGCCCTGGAGCCACCCTCGGCGGCATGGTCGCCGCCGGACTTTCCGGCCCACGCCGCCCTTGGGCCGGCTCGGTACGGGACTATGTACTGGGCACCCGCGTTATCACCGGTCACGGCAAACTGCTGCGCTTCGGTGGTGAAGTAATGAAGAACGTCGCTGGCTACGATCTCTCGCGGCTGATGGCGGGTAGTTTCGGGTGCCTGGGGGTGTTGACCGAAGTGTCGCTGAAGGTGCTACCCAAGCCGCGCAAGTGCCAGAGCCTGCGCTTGGAAATGGACCTGCACCAGGCCTTGGGCGAGCTGGCCGAATGGGGCCAGCAACCGATACCGATCAGTGCAGCCTCCTACGACGGGCATGCCCTGCACCTGCGCCTGGAAGGCGGCGAAGGCTCGGTGGCCTCCGCGGTCGAGCGTCTGGGAGGTGAGGACCTCGATGGTAGTTATTGGACTGACCTGCGTGAGCAACGCCTGGGCTTTTTCGAGGCCCCTCAACCGCTGTGGCGCCTTTCGCTGCCACACAACAGCGCGCCGATCGAATTGCCAGGCAGGCAGTTGCTGGACTGGGGGGGCGCACAGCGCTGGTTGAAGTCCGACGTCCCCGCAGAACTGATTCGCCAGGCGGTAGCCCGCATCGGCGGTCATGCGACTCTTTATGAATCAGATCCGGCGTCGTTCCATCCGCTGGTGGCACCGCTGCTGCGCTACCACCGCAATCTCAAGTTGCAACTCGATCCCCAGGGCATCTTCAACCCGGGCCGCCTGTACGCCGAAGTCTGAGAGTGCACCATGCAAACTAATCTGAGCGAACAAGCCAAAAGTCTTCCCCGTGCAGAGGAAGCCGAACGTATTCTGCGCTCCTGCGTGCATTGCGGGTTCTGCACGGCCACCTGCCCCACCTACCAACTGCTGGGCGATGAGTTGGATAGTCCACGCGGACGCATTTACCTGATCAAGCAGGTGCTCGAAGGCCAGCCGGTCACGGCCAAGACCCAAGCTCACCTGGACCGCTGCCTGACCTGCCGCAACTGTGAAACCACCTGTCCGTCCGGAGTTCAGTACCACAACCTGCTCGACATCGGCCGCGCCGTGGTTGAGCAACAGGTGCCTCGCCCGCTGGGCCAGCGGCTACTGCGTGAGGGCCTGCGTGCAGTGGTACCGCGTCCTGCACTGTTCAGGGCCTTGACCAGCACCGCCAAAGCCTTCCGTCCGTTGCTGCCGCAAACCCTACAAGCCAAGCTACCGCGCCATCCGCACCCGGCTAAGCCTCGTCCTCAACTGTTGCATGCACGTCGTGTGCTAATGCTCGAAGGCTGCGTGCAACCTGCCCTCTCGCCCAACACAAATGCGGCGGCAGCACGTGTGCTTGACCGCTTGGGCATTTCTGTGACTGCGGCCCGCGAAGCCGGTTGCTGTGGTGCAGTGGACTACCACCTCAATGCTCAAGAAAAGGGCTTGGAACGCGCCCGGCGCAATATCGATGCCTGGTGGCCAGCTATCGAGGCAGGTGCCGAAGCCATCGTACAGACGGCCAGTGGCTGCGGCGCTTTTGTGCGCGACTACGGCCATCTGCTCGAAGACGACCCTGCATACGCCGAAAAGGCCGCGCGGGTCAGTACTCTGGCTCGTGACTTGGTCGAGGTGTTGCGCGACGAGCCATTGGAACGGCTGGGTATCCACGGCGATCGTCGCTTGGCCTTCCACTGCCCCTGCACTCTGCAACATGCACAAAAGCTCGGTGGCGCTGTTGAAGGTGTGCTTGAGCGACTGGGCTTCAGCCTAACCGCCGTGCCTGACAGTCACCTGTGTTGCGGTTCGGCAGGCACCTATTCGCTGACTCAGCCGGAACTGTCATTTCAACTGCGCGACAACAAGCTCAACGCCCTGGAAAGCGGCAATCCGGAAGTTATCGTCACCGCCAACATCGGCTGCCAGACCCACCTCGACGGCGCTGGACGCACACCTGTGCGCCATTGGATTGAACTGGTGGAAGAAGCACTCGTTTAGGTGACTCCGATGATCTCCCACGGCGCTACGTTCCGTCCGTGGGAGTTCCCGAAGTGCCATTCGATACCTTTTGTATCGGCAGAAAACGCTTTCCAAGTGTTCTGCCGCTAACAAGCCTCATCCAGACTGATAGCCACAGAAAACCTAGTGCCATGCAACGCATAGCAGTATGCAAGAAGCACTAGCCAGGAGAACACCATGCAACGCAAAGCTGTGCTCGAACAAGCCGAAGTCGCCCGCATCCTCGCTGCCGCACGCGAAGAGGCGCAGCGTAACCAGTGGGCGGTGTGTATCGCCGTAGTCGATGACGGCGGCCACCCGCTGGCCCTCGAGCGCCTCGATGGTTGCGCCCCCATCGCTGCTTACATCGCCACCGAAAAGGCTCGCAGCGCAGCGCTCGGCCGACGCGACACCAAGGGTTACGAGGAAATGGTCAACGGCGGGCGCACCGCGTTTGTCAGCGCACCGCTGCTGACATCGCTCGAAGGGGGCCTTCCGCTGCGGGTGGACGGGCAAGTGGTTGCTGCCGTGGGCGTTTCCGGAGTGAAGGCCGAACAGGATGCCCAAGTGGCTGCAGCCGGGATCGCTGCGCTCTGAGCGCGGCTTCAAGAACAGATGAACCAAGCGATAGGAGAGACGAGAATGACCGAGCGCGTGCCATGCCAGCGTTTGCAGGTGGCTGAGAACTTCAAGCACTTCATCGAGGATGAGGTGCTCCCCGGCACCGAGATTACGTCGGATCATTTCTGGAGGGGGCTCGATGCCCTGGTGCACGATCTGGCGCCGCGCAACCGCGCTTTGCTGGCCGAGCGTGTTCACTTGCAGGGCGAATTGGATACCTGGCACCGCGCCCACCCCGGGCCGGTAACGGACATGGAGGCCTATCAGCGCTTCCTTGGCTGCATCGGTTATCTGCTGCCACAACCTGAAAAGGTTAAGGTCGGCACGGACCATGTCGACCGTGAGGTAGCAGTGCAGGCCGGCCCGCAGTTGGTGGTGCCGGTGATGAACGCACGCTATGCGCTCAACGCCGCTAATGCCCGTTGGGGCTCGTTGTACGATGCCCTGTATGGCACCGACGCCATCGCCGAAGACGGCGGCGCCAGCAAGGGGCCTGGATACAATCCGGTGCGTGGCGCTCGAGTCATTGCGTTCGCCCGCGCCTTCCTCGACCAGGCCTTCCCCCTGCAGGGCGGTTCTCACGTCGATGCCAGCGCCTACCAGGTAGTGGATGGTCAATTGCGGGTATCGCTGCATAGCGGTGAAGCGATCGGTTTGGCCCAATCGGATCAATTCGTTGGTCACCAGGGCGAAGCATTGTCACCGACCGTCGTACTGCTCGTGCATCGTGACTTGCACGTGGAGATCCAGATCGACCCGACCAGCCCAGTCGGCAGCACCGATGCCGCTGGCGTCAAGGACCTGGTGCTGGAGTCGGCCTTGACCACCATCATGGACTGCGAAGATTCAGTGGCCGCGGTCGATGCCGATGACAAGGTGGCTGTCTACCGTAACTGGCTGGGCCTGATGAAGGGCGACCTGACTGAAACCGTGAGCAAGAACGGGAAGGCATTCACGCGTACCCTGAACCCTGACCGCACCTACCAGGGCCGCGACGGTAAACCAGTAACCCTGCCGGGGCGCTCGCTGCTGTTCGTGCGCAACGTTGGTCATCTGATGAGCACCCCAACCATCCTCGATCAGGAAGGTCAGGAGATTCCCGAAGGAATTCTCGATGCCGTAATCACTAGCCTTGCAGCCGTTCACGACCTGCGCCGCCGCGGCAACTCGCGTAGCGGCAGCGTCTATATCGTGAAGCCCAAGATGCACGGCCCTGCTGAGGTAGCATTTGCCAACAGGCTGTTTGGTCGAGTTGAGGATCTTCTTGGCCTGGCCCCTCATACCTTGAAGATGGGCATCATGGACGAGGAGCGCCGCACCAGCATCAACCTCAAGGCGTGCATCGCCGAAGCCGCCAACCGAGTGGTGTTCATCAATACCGGGTTCCTCGACCGTACGGGCGACGAGATGCACTCGACCATGGAAGCCGGCGCCATGCTGCGCAAGGGCGACATGAAGTCGACTCCCTGGATCCAGTCCTATGAGCGCAACAACGTACTGGTGGGGCTGGACTGTGGCCTGCGTGGACGGGCGCAAATCGGCAAGGGCATGTGGGCCATGCCGGACCTGATGGCAGCCATGCTTGAACAGAAAATTGCTCACCCCAAGGCCGGCGCCAACACTGCGTGGGTACCTTCGCCTACCGCCGCGACGCTGCATGCGCTGCATTACCACCAAGTAGACGTGCGTCAAGTGCAACAAGAGTTGGAACGCATCGACCTGGACAGCCAGCGCGCCGAGTTGCTGCAAGGCCTGCTCAGTGTGCCGGTCAGTGTCGATCGCAACTGGAGCCCGGCCGAGATCCAGGCAGAACTGGATAACAACTGCCAGAGCATCCTTGGCTATGTAGTGCGCTGGATCGAACAGGGCGTTGGTTGTTCCAAAGTGCTCGATATCCACGACGTAGGTTTGATGGAAGACCGCGCCACCCTGCGTATCTCCGCCCAGCATATTGCGAACTGGCTGCACCATCGTGTGGTTAGCACTGGCCAAGTCCGTGCAGCGCTGGAGCGCATGGCTCAGGTGGTCGATGGGCAGAATGCTGGGGACCAAGCCTACCGCCCGATGGCGCCGGACTTTGAAAGCAGCCATGCCTTCCGCGCCGCCTGTGACCTGGTGTTCAAGGGACGTGAGCAGCCAAGTGGCTACACAGAGCCGCTGCTCCATGCCTGGCGGTTACGCTTCAAACAGGCTCGCTGAACCCGTACCTGCCCGTCGCTGATGAGCTCACTCCCACATGACTGCACCGCGTCTGTGGGAGATCCCAAATAACGTTTTCGCAGCATCCAGTGCCGACAGGATCTGGCTTGCCAGCGAGGAGGCATTGCTCACCGTCATACACATTCGACCAGCTAACCCCGTCGAAACATCCGCATCACCCTTACAAGCTATCAACAATAAAAAGAGGCTTTTAACATGCAAACTTGGGAACAGATGTACACTCCCCTCGGCAGCCTGGGCTTGTCAGCCTTGGTCGCGCTGATCCCGATCATTTTCTTCTTTATTGCTCTCGCCGTCTTTCGCATGAAAGGCTATATCGCCGGCACCATTACCTTGGTGTTGTCGATCCTAGTCGCCACCCTGGCCTACGACATGCCCTTGGACATGGCCTTTGCCGCTGCCGGTTACGGCTTCGCTTATGGTCTGTGGCCAATCGCCTGGATCATTGTCGCGGCCGTATTTCTCTACAAGCTTACGGTCAAAAGCGGTCAGTTCGAGGTGATTCGCAGCTCGGTGCTGTCGATCACCGATGACCAGCGCCTGCAGGTACTGCTGATCGGCTTCTCCTTCGGGGCTTTCCTCGAAGGTGCGGCCGGCTTCGGCGCGCCAGTGGCGATCACCGGTGCCTTGCTTGTGGGGCTGGGTTTCAATCCGCTGTACGCCGCAGGGCTGTGCCTGATCGCCAACACCGCACCGGTGGCCTTCGGTGCTTTGGGTGTGCCGATTATCGTCGCTGGGCAAGTGACTGGCATCGACGCGTTCAAGATTGGCGCCATGGCCGGACGCCAACTGCCGCTGCTCTCGGTCATCGTACCGTTCTGGCTGGTAGCGATCATGGACGGTTGGCGCGGCGTCAAAGAAACCTGGCCTGCCGCGCTGGTGGCCGGCGCGAGCTTTGCCATCACCCAGTACCTGACCTCGAATTACATCGGCCCGGAACTGCCGGACATCACCTCGGCGCTGGTCAGTATCGTCTCGCTGACGCTGTTCCTCAAGGTCTGGCAGCCGACCCGTGCCGCCGATCGTGAGGTGGTCAGCGTGTCCGGCGGTGCGGCGGTCATGGGCGGCTTCTCCGGCCCTCGCGGCGGTACGCCGTCGCCGTACAGCTTCGGGCAGATCCTCAAGGCTTGGTCGCCGTTCCTGATCCTCACTGTGCTGGTAACCATCTGGACGCTCAAACCATTCAAGGCGATGTTCGCCCCAGGTGGCGCGCTCGAGCAGTTGGTGCTGATGTTCAAGATTCCGCACCTGGACCAACTGGTGATGAAGGCCGCACCCATCGTCGCCCAACCCACCCCAATGGCGGCGGTGTATAAGTTCGACTTGGTGTCGGCGGGTGGTAGTGCAATCTTACTGTCGGCGCTGGTCTCGATGTTTGTCCTGCGCATCAACTGGAAGACCGGACTGGTCAGCTTTAAGGAGACCCTGGTCGAACTCAAGCTACCGATCCTGTCCATCGGCATGGTGCTGGCTTTCGCCTTCGTCACCAACTATTCCGGTATGTCTACCACCTTGGCGCTGGTGCTGGCCGGTACTGGCGCGGCGTTCCCGTTCTTCTCGCCGTTCCTGGGCTGGCTGGGGGTATTCCTGACCGGCTCCGACACCTCGTCCAATGCCCTGTTCGGCTCGCTGCAAGCCACCACCGCGCACCAGATTGGCGTCAGCGACACCCTGCTGGTCGCTGCCAATACCAGTGGCGGCGTAACCGGCAAGATGATCTCGCCGCAGTCGATCGCTGTGGCATGTGCTGCCACCAGCATCGTCGGCAAGGAGTCGGATCTGTTCCGCTTCACCTTGAAGCACAGCCTGATCTTTGCCGCCATCATCGGTCTGATCACCCTGTCCCAGGCATACGTGTTCACCGGCATGCTGGTGCACTGATACCCACCGGGCGCCGGGTTCACCGGCGCCTTTCCACCCCAATCATGATCGGTGAGAACCCATGACCTCCAATTTCAAGCAAGCAGCCCTGGACTATCATGAACATCCCACGCCAGGGAAAATCCGTATCGAACTGAGTAAGCCGGCCAACACCGCCAACGATCTTGCCTTGGCTTACAGCCCAGGCGTCGCCGAGCCAGTAAGGGCTATCGCTGCCTGCCCAGATGATGCGTACCGCTATACCAGCAAGGGCAACTTGGTCGCCGTTATCAGCAACGGTTCGGCGATCCTCGGCCTCGGCAACCTCGGCCCGCTGGCCAGTAAGCCAGTGATGGAGGGTAAAGCACTGCTCTTCAAGCGCTTTGCGGACATCGATTCGGTAGATATCGAGGTCAAGGCCACGACGCCCGAGACGTTTATCGATACCGTGGCACGCATAGCCGACACGTTCGGTGGCATCAACCTTGAAGATATCAAGGCGCCGGACTGCTTCGAGATTGAGCAGAAATTGATTGAGCTGTGCGACATCCCTGTCTTCCACGACGACCAACATGGTACGGCGATCGTGACTGCGGCCGGTCTACTCAATGCGCTAGAAATCCAGGACAAGCGCTTAGAGGACGCTCGCATCGTTTGTCTTGGTGCCGGTGCGGCAGCAACCGCTTGCATGAACCTGCTGGTTGCACTCGGCGCCCGTCGCGACAAGCTGTATATGCTGGACCGTCAAGGCGTGATCCACTCTGGTCGTGAAGGTCTCGATCCGCACAAGTTGGCATTCGCCAATGACTCAGGAGCACGCACCCTGGACGAGGCCTTGCAAGGCGCCGATGTATTCTTGGGTCTTTCTGGTGCGAACCTGTTGACCCCTGAGGCACTCGGCAATATGGCAGCGAGGCCAATCCTGTTTGCCTGCTCCAACCCTGACCCAGAGATTAGCCCTGAGTTGGCCAAATCCGTGCGTGACGATCTGATCATCGCCACCGGTCGATCTGACTACCCCAACCAAGTGAATAACGTGCTGGGCTTCCCATTCATCTTCCGTGGTGCCCTGGATGTGAGGGCTCGACATATCAATGAAGCGATGAAAATTGCGGCGGTAGAGGCACTGCGACAGTTGGCCAAAACCCCGGTCCCAAGTGACGTACTGCAGGCCTATCAACTGGACAGTCTGGCATTTGGCCGGGATTACATCTTGCCCAAACCGATGGATGCCCGCTTGCTGGTAGCGATTTCGAGCGCAGTTGCCAAGGCTGCAGTCGAGTCAGGCGTTGCCCGCCTGCCATACCCGGCGCATTACCCCGTATAGGGGTAAAGCAACACTCAGGCAGGCCACAGGGAACTGATCAGGGGGACGATCACTGCGGTCAACAGTCCATTAAGGCCAATGCCGACCGCCGCGAACGCAGCCCCCAACCCACTGAGCGGAGCAATCTGCGCGGCGGCTACCCCACTGCCGGCGACCCCAGCAGCCAGCCCATGGGCACGCCAGTCGTCGACACGTAGCCAACCCAACACACTCCGCCCCAAGACTGCGGCTACGATTCCCCCGGCAATGGCCAGGCTGGCGGTCAGTGCGGGGACTCCACCAACCTCCTCCGACAATGCCATGGCGATTGGCGTAGTGACCGATTTGGGTGCCATAGAAAGCGCCACACTCCGATCCCCTCCCAGTAACCAGACCAGCACAACACCGCTGAGCGTCGTGGTGAGCGAACCGGCCAGGAGGGCCAACCCTACCCCACTCAAGCTGCGCCTCACATGGCTGAGGTTAAGTGCGAGTGGTACCGCAAGTGCGACAGTTGCTGGTCCCAAGAGGAAATTGATGAATTGCGCACCAGAATAGTAGGTGTCGTAACCGGTCCCGGTCGCTTGCAGTACCACGACCATCAATACGATGGCTATCAACACGGGATTCGCCCAGGCGGCCCCTGCACATCGACGTTGCACCTGTTGACCGACCACGAAGGCTAACAACGACAGCGACAGCCATAACAGAGGAGAGACTGCCAATGGTGTCCATAACGCAAGCAATGAACTAATCATGCCCGATCCTCTTCACTCGCCGATGCTTGACGCCGTTCAGCCAGACGCGTCAGGTGATGCATCACCAAGCCAGTGACCACCAGGCCAAGCAGTGTAGAAACTAGAAGGCCGACCGCAATCGGTATCCAGTCTCGCTCGAGTACACCCAACTCGGCCACAATACCTACGCCAGCCGGTACAAACAGCAATCCCATGTTACCGATCAGCGACTGCGCCACTTGCGTCAACGGCGCCGGTGCCCCATCACTTGGGACAATCCAATGGTTGGCAAAAGTGACCAGTGCCACTGCGAGCAGGAACATACCAATCACTGGCCCAGGTAACGGCAGATGGAACAGGCGCCGGGCAATTTCCCCCAGCAGTTGTGCACCGATGAGCATGGCGAAAGCAGCGGGCATATGAACCTCAGTCTAAGGTGTTGCGACCCGCGACCAGTCTAAAAACCTGAGCCACCCAGAGGTTGAAGACCAGTACAATGGACCGAACAGAGTCAGAACATGGCCCGTTCCCCTTTGCATCTGGAAGGACCGACGAGGTCATGCTGGCCTTTCGGGGGCGCGCTGAAAACCACCCGACTGGCAAATGATTTGTGCGGAAAGGGTATTTGAATGGGTATCCGCTGTGGAGAAGACATGGATACTTTGGCGAGCACGCTTTCTGACCTTTCAATGGCAACGCTGCAGGGTTGAACGTTACCACCACAGCCCGCTGGCCAATCGCCTGTTTGCTGCCCTACTTCGCCTCATACCCCGGCCTCGGTGGCCTGGCCGGGTAGCGTCAATATCGGCATTGAGCGCCAGCAAGTTGGTCTGCTCGCCATCCAAGTGAAGCTTACGATCGGCGGGACATTACCGC
This sequence comes from Pseudomonas sp. Y5-11, assembly GCF_022368695.1. Taxonomy (NCBI): domain Bacteria; kingdom Pseudomonadati; phylum Pseudomonadota; class Gammaproteobacteria; order Pseudomonadales; family Pseudomonadaceae; genus Pseudomonas; species Pseudomonas sp. Y5-11. Next base: position 3,975,823 of record NZ_CP058974.1, on the reverse strand, counting down.
CGAGGCAAGGGAGAACTGAAACGCCCCTCGACCGGGTAGCTAGGGTCAGTGTAGTGCGGCGTGGAGCAATGCCCGGGCGGTACCAGGCTGTCGACGAAGCACTCGTCCTGCTCCTCGATACGCACCTGCAATGCTTCTAGGTAACCGTACCACTGCGCCTCGGTGCGAGGCCCGGCGATGACCGAGCTCACGCAGCGGTTGTTGAGGACCCAGGCCAGAGCAAAGGCAGCGCTGCTGGTGCCGCGCGAGGCGGCGTGGGCGGCGACCGATTGGGCAATGTGCAGGGATTCGCGCCGCCATTCGGTTTGGCGGATGCGCTGGTCGCCGCGCCCTGCCCGGCTGTCCGACGGTGGCGGGCCGTCTGGAGCGTACTTGCCGGTCAGAACACCCCGCGCCAGCGGGCTGTAAGGCACAACACCCAAACCGTAGTGATGGGCGGCAGGCAAATGCTCGACCTCAACGCTGCGGTTGACCAGGTTATACAGCGGCTGGCTGGCCACCGGCCGGTCCAGGCCCATATCGTCGGCCAGACGCACCACTTCGGCAATGTACCAACTGCGGAAGTTTGACACCCCGAAATAACGTACCTTCCCCTGGCGGATCAGGTCGCCGACGGCGCGCACGCCTTCTTCCAAGGTCACACCGGGAACGGCACGGTGGAAGTAAAGGATGTCGAGGTAGTCGGTGCCGAGGCGCTTGAGGCTCGCTTCGACGACTTGGTTGATCCATTTGCGCGACTGACCCTGGCGGTTCGGGGCAGTATCGACGGGTGAGCCGAACTTGCTGGCCAGCACCCAGTCGTCGCGCTGGGAGGCGATGCCCCGGCCGACGATACACTCGGCGGCACCGCCGGTGTAAACGTCGGCGGTGTCGATGAAGTTGACACCCTGGGCATGGGCGTGGGCAATGATGCGCTGGGCGGTCGGTTCGTCGGTCGCGCCGCCGAACATCATGGTACCCAGGCACAAGGGGGAGACCTTCAGGGCGCTGTGGCCCAAGTAGCGGTAGTCCATGAATATCACCGTGGGGAGGGTTGGAAGTGTGCCTGCAGCGGCTGAGTCACGGGGCGAACTCGCGATAGCGCTGACGCGAGAGCCCCGTGCCAGGGCATCAACCCTGCTGGAACACCTCACGGGCACAGCGGAAGCTGTCCACTGCCGCCGGCACCCCAGCGTAGATCGCCGCCTGCAGGAACACCTCGCGGATCTCGTCCTTGCTCACCCCGTTGTTCAGCGCGCCACGAATGTGAAGCTTGAGCTCGTGGGGCCGGTTGAGCGCAGTCATGAACGCCAGGTTAAGCAGGCTGCGGGTGCGCCGGTCCAGGCCCGGCCGGTTCCATACATCGCCCCAGCAGTATTGCGACACCAGTTCCTGCATCGGCATGCCGAACTCATCGGCGTTGGCCAGGGCGGCGTCCACGTAGGCGTCGCCCAACACTTCACGACGGGTCTGCAGCCCGCGTTCAAACAGTTCCTGATTCATGCAAGGTTCTCCGTTTCGATACTGGATAAGTGCCGGGGCGCCAGCCGCCCCGGCGTGACTGTCACTTGGCCGCGGCGATCCACTGATCGAACTGCGCCTGGTTGGCGCCGATCCACTGGTCGGCGAGCTTGCGGATCATTTCCGGCGAGCCGCCCTCCTTACCGATCGCTGCCTCCCACTGCGACCACACGGCAGTGGGGAAATGCACCTGCTGCATCAGTTGCCGGATCGCCGGGTTGTCGGCGAGGAACTGCTTGTTCGCCACCGTGTGGTAGTTCCACGAGCCCATGGCCATACGGCACGGGTTGGCATCGCCGGCGCAGCCCTCGACGTCCTTGACCAGCGCCGAGCCGTCGTTGGGAATGTCCGGGGGCAGCGCGTCCTTGGGCGTAGGCAGCCACAGCACGTCGCTACCCGGTACCAGCGCATTGGTCACCCACGACGGGCTCCAGGCATAGAAGAACACCGGTTTGCCGCCCTTGACCTTGGTCACCACGTCGGCCATCAGCGCCTCGTACTTGCCACGCACCTGGCGCACCGTGCCGGTCAGTTCGAACGCCTTCATCTGGTAGTCGATCACCTTGCCACAGCTCCACGCCGGGTCGCAGCTGGTCAGCTCGGCCTTGCCACTGGAGCCGAACAACGCGGCGACCTTCGGATCTTTCAACTGTTCCAGGGTGGTGATGTTGTTGGCCAGTTGGCCAGTGCGGTCTTCTTGTCGATCAAGTATCCGAGCAGTTGGAGTACGGCATGGTCGCGCTCAACACGCCGAAATTCACCGGCGCACCGATTCCTTTCGGTGGCTGGAAACAGTCCGGCCTGGGCCGGGAAGGCTCAAAACATGGCCTGGCCGAGTACATGGAACTCAAATACGTCTGCGTCGGCGGCCTTTGATCAAATAACAGGAGAACAACCATGGACAAGCAAAAGATCGACCTCATTTCGGCCCAGGATCGTGGCGCGGTACTGCACCCGTTCACCCACCTGAAGGACTTCGCTTCCGGGAAACTGGGAGACCCAACAATCGTCGAGACCGGCAAAGGTATCACCATCACAGACGCGACCGGCCGTGAGTACATCGACGGCTTCGCCGGCTTGTATTGCATGAACGTCGGCTACGGCCGCACCGAGGTAGCCGAAGCCATCTCCCGCCAGGCCCACAAGCTCGCGTACTACCATACCTATGCCGCGCACACCACCGACGAGTTGGCGCGGCTGTCCGATCGGCTGGTAAAAATGGCCCCGGGCAAGATGAGCAAGGTGTTTTACGGCCTGTCGGGCTCCGACGCCAACGAAACCCAAGCCAAGCTGGTGTGGTACTACAACAACCTGCGTGGTCTGCCGAAGAAGAAAAAGATCATTTCCCGTGATCGCGGTTACCACGGCTGCTCAGTCGTTTCGGGGTCCATGACCGGTATGTCGTTCTACCACGACTTCATGGACCTGCCGGTCTCCGGTATCTTGCGAACCGGCGCTGCGCACCACTACTAGTGATCAGAACTGAAAAGACCAAAAAGCGGTAAGTCAATCCCCCAAATCGACCCTGCCGCACATTCCCTAAACATTAGTTCCAGGCCGCCCACCGCCATCACGCGGCCTTAGTCGTTCAACCTGGCCCTTTCTGTGTCTACTGTGTCATTGGGGGATTCCAAGCCGTTGCTTGAAAGCTCCACATCCGTGACGTACATACGATTCCGCTGAACGACCGCCCTTGCCACGTCGACCATAAAAACCACAAAGCTATGGCTTTGCTTACTGTTGATTTGGGGGCATGCTGTTAACGAAAGGTCGCGAGGGGAACAAGTCATGAACCAAGAGGCATTTCAGTTAACCGCGCTGTCGGCTGCAGAACTGGCTGATTACCTATGCAACACGAAAGGGACAACCTCTCCAGGGGAGCGTTACGCCAAGGTCTTTGGCCTCAACCCAGCTGAGTTTGACGTTTACCTCACTACTTATCGCCAAAGCCAGTCAGATGGTGCAACCATGCCTGACTCCGAAGCAGCGCTACGCTTCATAACAGATGTCCTACGGGTGGTTCTGACGGTGACTGAGACCGGAGTTACTGTCGAGCAAGCCATTGGCTGGTTCCGCCAAGATCAATTGTTAACTTTCGAAGGGCGAACTGCGGAACAACTGGTCAGTCAGGGCCAAGCTGAGCAGGTGCTGCAATTTCTGGCCTCCTGGCAGGCCGGGAGCCAAGGATGAGTAACGACGCCTACCTACAGACCGGCCAGAAACCGAACTATCACTTATGCTATCGAACCATCCTTTGCGCCATGGATGAGCGATACGACATACGCGGCTATGTACTGGCGGAAATGGTGAGAACATGTCTGAAACACCGAGCTTGTCTATCTGCGGAACAGCGCGAGTACTTTATGCGATATGCGCAACCGGCGGCGATCACCTATCTCGAAAATCTAACGGCCGATTTACTGTTTGGTCCACAGGGACGCTTTTCACCTGAGGAGTATCGTTATTCACAAACAGCAGATATCAATCAGTTTCGAGGTCTCTGGTGAATACATGAAAAGAGCGCGCGCAGGACATTGGGCAGGATCGAACTCGCGCTTTATTTCGAAACCGATGAATCGGAGTATCACCAGCGAGCTATAGGTCCAACCTTGATCAACCAGCGCTGTTTTGCACTCACCTGAAACCCGTTCCACATTGTCCGCCAGACAAAGAAGGCGGGGTCGTTGCTACTGAGCCTTTTGTTTTTCACTCTAGCTTAGCGGGCCGCAACGTCCGATCAGTCGCACATCAGTAATGACGCGATGATCCCTGGCGGCATCTCCAACTGATGAGTCCTCTTGCGTTCAAATCAACGGGCAGCGATTTCGCCCAGTCGGCATCAAAATAGTCGCCGTCTTCATTGCACGAGTGACAGCGACACGCATGCTAAACGGGCCTGACGCACGCGATCCGCGATTGCTTCGGTCGGCAAGAAAGGATGCTACGTTTAATGAGATTCAACTGACCACCTCTAAGGTAGTCAGCTGAGCCTGATCCTTATGATCTCATGAGCGCTTCAGGGGTGTGCTTCCTTCAAGTAATGCCTTAACTCTCTGATGCGCACCGGGCATTGACGACTCATGGCTCCTCCTATTTGGGCAATTATGAGGCTTGGAGGTGTCTAGGAAACCAGGGGCGATTCAGTACGCGGGTATTCCGATCACCGCGTTCCTGTTGGTATGCGCGGTGTTCGTACTGGTCCAACGTTTCGGCGTCGATCTGATCCGACTTAGCTACGACGCCTGCCACTACCTGCATCCAGGGTATTCGCCGTGACCTGCAGCAAGGAATTCCGTGGAGCCCATGGGCAGGTGGGTGCTGGACAGTGGTTTTCTCGATCGCCAATGAGGTAGTCATTGATCCGATCAGCAACGGGGTCCCTTTCACGTCCGCCTATAGCAATTTGCTAGCAGATCTGGTCGGTGTTGGCAGCTTTCTCTTGATCGTCCACCTGCTTCAGATGCGCTCTGTAGCTGGATCCTGCCTATCCGGAAACAACTGTCCCTAACCGCGAGACAGCTTGCTCGTCCTGGGCGCAAACATTGCGTTCCAGCAGCAGTTGTCGAGCCAGTATGGCGCGATGAATGAGACTGCAGAAAAGACCTCCGTAACGATCGCCAACAAGCCGTGAGGGCCAGAACTGGCGGTTGAGCGTACGCTCAAAACGACCCGGCCAGTCACGGGGAGTGACTGGCCGGGCAACTGAACTTCAAAACTAGAACAGATCCACCTACGATTTAAACAGCGATTGTACCTTCAATTGGGCGTTCGCCAGATCCGAGCGTAGCAGGTACTCGTTGAGCCCGATCACTGCGTGAACTCCTGCAGTGCCGCCAATGGGTTGCTGGCGCTCCAGACTATCGATGAGCCCCGGGTAGCAGCCCACCGCTACCGTTTTACCCTCTCGGTCAACCAGCAAGGGAGCAGAGGGAATCGAGCCAACCCTACAGGCATACCCTGCTAACTCAAGGCTGGCTCGAAGCTGGGCCAGTTTCACCATCTGCCCCGTCGCCGGCAAACATGCCGGCTCCTCTCCTCGTATGGCGTACCGCAAGAGCATCGAAGCCAAATGTCTATCAAGGCGGTGTTGAAGATGTTGGTTATGGAAGTGATTGAGGCATTCTGTGCAGGAGCTCTCACATGTACAGTTCTCTAACAGCTCAAGAGTCGCGTCCAAAACCTCCTCCATGTGTCGAGCTGCAATCTCTGCGTACCCTGCCCCCCCTGACAACGTGTCATACAAAAATACATCCAGGATGCGAGCCTCATCCAGCAGCGCGGGTTCAATCCTAAAGCCAGAGCCGAATTCGGCAGGGTCCAGATCTAATTGCCGATGCCGACTGGCCGCTAGCCGCAGCGCTTCTGCAAGCGAATGCAAGGCATCTTCGAGAATGCGCAACACCACCCCGTTGACCGTATCGGTAACAATTGGCGAGGCGATTTTGAGGCGTAACAGGAGAAGGTCCGTATCGAAGTCATGGCCTAGCAACACGCGTGCGAATTTACCAGAGCACTTCGGCGGTGTTCCTTTTGGACCGAGTTGTTTGTATGGACGTTCATGGGCCCCCGCGTTTGCCTCCTGATCGAAGACCGAGGCATTGCCGCATTCCATGCAGACTGAAAAGCCACCCTCGCCTGTGCCTTCCTTGCCTCGGTTGACGGTGACGAGCGTGCGGTCTACCGCATGGGTAAAGCTCGCGTAGGGACCACATGCGGAAAAACTGAAAATCTCCGGATCAACGGGTTGTGGCAACTGGGCCATCGTCGCGTAGGTGATTTCTTGCTCACGGTCATTATCTGGCAAGTCAGCGGCGCTCTCCGGCCCGAAAACTTCTGGCACAATCATCAGTTCAGTTATCAACTGTTGGCCGCAGACGGGACAACCCGTTTGTTCCTTCGCTGACCGATTGGGGTCACGCACAAACGAGCAGGCTTTACAGTGTGTATGCGGTTTGGCGTTCTCGAAGAGCGGGCCCGCACGATTCACAACTCCCGGCGGTAGATCTGCAAAGACGCCTCCCGAACGGTAGGTTTTCTTGTCAATAACGATGAGGCGCCCCGGGGCATACTCGCTTAACGCTTTGATAATCGACTGCTGCGGTCGTTGCACCGTGCGCACGTCCCAACGATCTCGCGCGTTTTTAGTCAGCTTTTCTACTAGGAAGCTGCATAAGCTGGTCGGAAACGCGTAGCTGGGGAGCAATCCGTGATAGAACAGAAACTCCAGAAGCTCCGCCTGTTCGATACTTGATGAGGGATTTTCAATGTCCTGGGCTTCTTGTCCAGCGATTTCCTCATGCGTGGCATTCACCTGGATGGTTGAACCAAGCTTCTTAAGTTCCACGAGTAAGCGTTGACTGGTCGCGGCTAACCACTCCATCAACGAAAGGCCGCGGGTATCCAACCCCGGCGGTAGCCAAGCCACAATTGACTCTCGGAGATCGCCGTCGCTGGCGAGCACCCGACGTGTCACCCAAGCCTCAAAGCTCTTCAAGTTCGGGCCGGATTGGTCGGAACTGCAGAAGAAATCCTCGGTCGGACCAAGCGCTTTGAGCAACGACGAGGTTTTTTCAGTCGACGCGCCAGTGCCTTGCGCCATGATTTCATGGAAGAAAGTCTGGATCAGGTACGCGTGAAGATGCCGGCGCGCGATTTTCGCATTGTCTATCTTGACCTCCGGTGTACGTGGGGGGCCCGCCACGATACGCGCTGGGTTCAAGAAGTAGTGGCTGTCATGTGGTCCATTCTGTGAATAGGTTACGACGGTGGATACCGACGAACCGCGCCGCCCTGCCCGGCCGGCGCGTTGCTGGTAATTTTCCCGCTGCGGAGGAACGTTCCTCAGCGCCACCGCTACCAGCGAGCCAATGTCGACCCCTACCTCCATCGTCGTTGTGCAACTGAGCACGTCAATCGGGCGGTCCCGATCCTCAATAAGCACGTCCTGGAATCGCATTTCGTAGAGTTCGGTGGTGGCATGCACTCGACTGCGGTCACGGTTCGACAACTGCGCCGTGTGTTCCTCGACGCTCATGTTGGATAGCTCTGCACCTGGTGTTAGGGCGCGCGCCACCGGAAGTCGCCAGAACTCTTTGCGAGCCGTGACGTAATCGCTGTTTATCGGATCGATGGAGGACGCCGCGTCGCTGCCGCACGCCAGGCAAACCTTACCTGCCAAAGCGAAGGGCATCAGGGCTGTGCAGTCAGCGCATTGCGCCCAACAATGCGCCAAGTCGACGACAATGGCTAGGGAGTCAGGCACCAGGAACCAGTGACCATCGTCCTCCTCTGCCAACTGATCTCGGAAGATCGCTTCAACGCGCTGAACCACCTCACTCGACCAACCGAAATGGTTGATCAGGCTCTCTTTCAGCGATTTACCAAATTGACCGTTGCTGCCCCATGCCGGTTTCGAGTAGCCCGCAGCCTTGTAGCGGTAGGCTGACTCAATCGATCTATCGAATGCGTACTCTTGCAGCATCGAGTCTATCCAACCTACGGCCAACTCGCGGACGTTCGCTTCGCTTATCGCAAGCTCGGCATTCACCAGGTGCTGCCTCAACTTTCTAAGTTTCAGAGGCGTTGGCTCAACGAAACCGACCATGGTTCCGGACAGTGAGTAGTAGTTGCCACAAAGCAATTTAAGAAGGGCAATTTGGTAGCGCGCCGGAATCTCTTGTAGTGAAAAATTCGCCTCAATGGCTTCCGCCAAGTCAGAGTCATAATTGTCATCAAATAACTTGCGTGCGCTCTCAACTCGTCTTGAATCACCGCCATCGAACATAGGGAGGTCATGCTTGGTCAACACGGAAAGAAATGCCAAGTAAAGCAAGCCGGCGGGTTTGGCGGGTTTGTCTAAGTCCTTCAGTTTCTGACATGCCAAGGCGACAGCCTGCCGAAACACGTCAAGTTCAATGTCGCGCGGAATGTCACGCGCTAGTCGAGCGGCCTTTTGTCGACCATCCGAGAAAATCAAAACCTTTCGCCCTGCATTGGGATGCCGGGCATCTTTGGCTCGACTGGCAGGCTGCTTCGCCATTTGCGTCCTAACGAGCGCAGTGAACGGAGCCTCCCCTTTGGTAAGGTGATCCATGATTTTCGATGGATCATCTTTGGTATTTCTAATCTTACGCGTGCAGACAGGGCAATGATCAAAAGTCAGATCACCTGCGTCTGCCGCCTTGTCCGGTACGCGGACCCTACGGAACCCGGTTTCGTCTCTCGGCTGATCATCCGTGAGGATGCCGCTGGCCATGTGTAACCATTTATCGATGTGACGACTGCGGGGATGAGTGGCATCCTCAACGCACAACTCTATCGGCATCAGCGCAGAAATCGCACCATCTGAAAATGGACCGCTGGGCTGGTGCCAAACGAAGTTCTGCTCCTCGTTCACAAAACCACGCAAGAAAGCTGCCCCGCAATCACGATGCGTAAGCAGTTCATACACACGTCCATTGGACTTACAACCGCACTGGGTCGAGGGTTTCGTATACAGGCGGCCGAGAATCGTGGGCCCGTCGTGATCACCTAAGCGCTTGGAGCAAGTAGGGTTCACGCAAGCGAACAACCCTGGCAACCCCCGATGGAAGAGGTGCAGGCGAGTCGGCAGCAAGACCCGGCCATCCGTGCTCCGCTGTGCGTAACTCCCCAGCGCCAAAAGCGTGTCGGTAGCTTTTTGTGCGTCGACCGCTGGGTAATTGCCAAACAGGAGATCACTTAACTCATCTAAGCGAACTGCGCGACCCGATACAGCGGTAATCAAGTTTTCCAGCGGTTCGAACCCCGTGAGACGTTCAAACAACCAGTTGCGAAACGCGGCATGGTCCTGACTCGGCGGTTGGCTCCAGCCCAACCGTCGTGCCAGTTGCGCTGCGGCCTCGGTGGCCGCGACGAGGTCATCGGCCGAGCGCTGGAAGTCCGCCAAATTGAAATCCGCCAGCGCATTGAGTTGTTCTGCTGGCGCTGCCTGTGATGCGGAACGTTCCTCCGGCGTCCCCTGGATTACCCTGACGCGCCGTGGTGATGTATCAGCCAAACCGGTCAAGTCCCGCGCAAAGCGCTCGCCATCGACTGCCGCAGTTTCAGCAGGTCCCAGACTCGCACTGGTCATAATGCAGCGCATGCGTTCTCGTGGAATATCGAGCCGAGCGCAGAGACGTCGGATCAGCAGGGCCACCTCGGCCCCCCCGGCCCCCCTGTACATATGTGCCTCATCCAGCACGAGGATAAACTCGTTACGCGAGTCCGCTTTGAGCCATGCCTTCGTCTGATCAAAGATGTCGCGCTCGATAGGCCGCATGAGCATGTATTCGAGCATGGAGTAGTTAGTAATCAATAACTCGGGACAACGTGCTTGCATTTCATGGCGAGTCATCATTTCGCGGTCGCCAGGCTGGGTTTGAAGCCGACCGGTCCAGTTTTTTTTGGTGAAATTGTCGCCTTTTTTCTTACCCGATCCGTAGGTCTTCGTTTCGATGGCTGCAGCGCCATAGAAACCTACCAAATCCTTGCTTGGCCAGCGCCCAATCCTCACGAGCTCACCTTTCACGGCAGGCTTTTCGGCGACTTTGTTATAAAACTCTTCAAACAGCGGCTCTATGAAGCGCTCGTCACGCTCTTTGGAGCGCTCTCCCGGGTAGGGGGTGCGCCCGGTATAACTGCCGAAGCGGATCGGGTGGGAACGAGTCTGCGTTAAGATCGACGATGCGTCAGTGTTTCCTACTAGGCGACGGATTCGCGCCAATTGATCATTAACCAAGGCGTTCATCGGATAAAGCAACAGTGCCCGACAACCCGGCAGTTGCGCCGAGTCGGGCCGTTCCTGTCCCTCAATGGCTAATTGACCAATAATTGGCATAAGAAAGCTTTCGGTTTTGCCGGAACCGGTACCTGTTGCGACAACTAAATCTGCAGCCTCGTCACCTAGAAACGCAGTTAGCGCTTGCGATTGGTGCTCGTAGGGCCGAGGGTAAAGCCCGAGCCCCATGAGCGACAACTGGGTGAGCATATCGGCGGCGACCTTGGGAATGGGAAGTCGGTTGAACGGATCTCCAATTTTGTAGACTGAGGTCGCTTCCACATAAGGCGTCTGGACAATCGTTTCAGAACTTAGGAGAAGAGCGTGGCGCTCTCTCACGAGCCCTTCATCGCGAATATGGTATTGAGCTTCGATATATTGTCGAAGACTATCCGCCAGGCTTTTCGCAGTCTCATGAACACCAGATGCTTCATTCATAGAAATCCCACCCATTATTAACTTCCCTCGGCAAACTGGCGCTCAGCCACTTCCACGCTCAACCCTGCAAGTGCTTGGCGCACGAGCGGAAACAGCTCACGTGGTATCACATAGTCGGTCGTCCCTACGCCGCCGCCGAGTGACGGCAGTTGCCAGCCCAGTAGCAGCGCTTTTGTCTCTTCCCGTGGCAGGTAACGATGCAGGCGCAGTCGAACATGTACTTGCGACACATGCGCTTCAACCTTCATGGGATGACCGGCTTGCACGTCGAAATAAAACTGCAAGCGCCTCGCCTGTTGCGGTCGCAGTCCCGTCAGTTGCCGCAGACACCCCCGCGACACCTGGACCACAAAATACTCAAACCGTAGACCTGTACGGCATCTGGCGAGGAAGAGCCCTTCGGCGGTCGCGCAAGCAGACAGCGCGATCCATTTACCACTGGTCCGAATTGAAATGTCCGCTAATTCAGTCGTCGCGGGCGCCAGTTGCTCTTTGGCGCTGGTTAACAACTGGGTCGACCACGCCTGCAATCCTTCGATGGGGGAGCCAATCCATTCGTTTGGCTCCCAGAGGTCAATCCGTTCCGCGCAGGCATCGACGTTGACTAGTCTGACCCGCCCTGCCCCGCGCATCGCGATTGGCCAGGGAAAGGTTTGTGCGGGCCCCCCGCCGATGATCACTGCCTGCTTGTCCCCAAGTCTGACCGCCTGGGGTGAAGGCGTTAACCAACGTCCGCCGTCGAGTCGCACCAAATCCCCAAGGTCACCCAGACTGTACAGAATCGCCTTGATACCTGGTTCAGCAGCGTGTTCGTCGTCGAGAGTCGGCCACAGAGGCGTCAAACGCTGGCGGACTATACTTGTCAAACTGAGCGTGGTCGCAGGCACCCAAGCTTCCCGGTCATTCCTGGGCGCGGAACAAAGATAGGATGCAGCCCGCAAGCACTCCGCTACTGCTGCGACCCTTAATCCTTCACCGTCGTTTCTGCAGCCCAAAGCGGCGGCCAAGGTTTTCCGGGTGGCGTCGCGATTAACCCCCACCCACTTCACTCAACACTCTCCGCGTGCACGGCGTCCGCGTCGATGTCGCTCAGTAACTCGGTCGTGCTGCGGGTAAGCGCCTCTACTGGCCCCCCGAGTGATTGAGCCCATGGCAGTGCCCATTGCTTCATCACGGTGTGAAGCGCTCGCTCAGAAGGACCTTGCAATACTAGTCGCAATTGAGCGTACGCTCGGTCAGCGATCCTGAGCCACAGGTTCCCTGGAGCAAAGTCCACCTGCCCTAGACGCTCCCTCAGCGTGCTTAGCAGTGCCAATGGAGTGTTTTCAGCCTGGTTGTGCAGGGCTTTCCAATCATCCACGGTCAGTTGGCCGAACTGCATTAACGGCATCTGCGCCGATAACCCACGCATAGCAAACTCGTCCGTATCAAACACCGGCCCGAGTTCTGACAGCGTCCCGCCGTCCGGAAACGCCGCAGGGCCGTGGGTCCAAGACGCAATCAGAACCAAGCGACTGTTAACACTCGTGGCGAACTGACGACGTGCCACAACATCGCGAATGGCACTGCCATACACCTCGAATGCCGACCTGTTCGCGCCTTTGAGCAACAAGCATCCAGACGACTCGGCTACCACTTCGAGGCAATCTGTCGCTGCGTCCTCTGATACTAGCCCTACGGGAACTCGCCACTCATGGAAGATCGCCCCTCCTACCGCTGCTGCGACCGCATCTGCGATTAAATCCGCGGTTGAACCTTTGAACTGAATAAGTTGGCCGCAGATGATTGCCGCCAAAATATGCCGCGCGTAGCTGTTGGCCTCGCGCTTCACTACGCCGCTTGCCTGAAGGTTGTTGGCAATGACCTGGCAGGCAACTTCTATGGAGTTTATTTCGACGAACGGACCTGTTGCTTCGTTCTCGATCAAGCGGACGCGTGATTGACCCCCGACTTCATGGCTCGGTCCGACGACTCGAGACTCCTGGGTGTTGACGCGCGCGTGCAGTGAAGCAAGGTTGGCTGCCGCGGCATCCCAGTCGAGACCCCGGGCGTTGAGGATCGCCAGTGCTTCCTCGAGCACTAAAACCCGCGCACGCTCGGCAACCAAGTTCTCTACCTGGGCAGCTAGGGCGCTTACCCTCTCCGAAATGAGCTCGCCGCGCACGTCTGAGTCAGCCAGTGCTGTCGACGCCTCCTGCTGCGCGCTACCCGTTGACTGAGCCAGTTCGCTTACCTGCTCCAAGCGCAGATCGACGCTTTGCAGTGCGGTACGCCACTCAGCGATATCCTTGTGAACACCACTGAGGTTGGCCGTCATCTGCTCAACCGCTTCGGTGGTTACTGTCGCCGTCAGTTCAAGTTGGTCAATGCGCTCGGCGATTTCCTCGGCCGCCGTTTCAGCTAAGTCAAAATAACCCTCAATTTTATCCAAACGGCCCGGCAAACCATCAATCATCCGATCCCTGGCGAGGGTGGAAGCCGGATGAAAGCTATTCAGGGCGGCCTGCATGGCAGGATCTTCGGCGAAACCACTGTACGTCGCCAGCCGCTCTACCGTTTCCCTTGAGGCATCAGGATACAACTCGGCTAAGCGCTTGAAGAAGCCAGCACCCGCATCCGCCAATTGGGGGGAGGTGTCTGCGGTGGGAAAGGCACTGTCCAAGCGGCTTTTGGCCCACGCTACCCACAGGCTAGCGAAGGCTTGCCAGTCAGCCTCGCTTTTATGTCCGGGCTGTGGATGCGCCAGATGCCCGATCAAGCGCCTCTGCTTTTCCTTGAATTCAGGTGGGGATCCTCGCCTAAAGCCGGGAATTGAGGCTTGACGATCAAAGAACGACTTGCGAAAGGCATGGGGTACCTCTTCGATGAACTCGGTAATCATCATTGTTCCGAGCGCCGAGATCCGCTCTCTTGCCTCTTGGCTGTACAGGTAACTCATCGCGAGACCCCATCTCCTGAAGATCGAATATCAAATCCACGTGCACGCACATCAGCCGCCAATTGCCGATAATTCGGTACCAGTCCCGGATTGGGACGCGCGGCCAAGAAGGCGTTGACCAACCCTTGGTCACTGCCAGAGAGTGCAATCGCTCCGCCAGCGTGTAGCTGAGATAGAAAACAACGCAGGCGCAATCTTAAAGACCGCCCAAGCGAAAGCAGTACGGTTGTTGGGTTGTCCATCGGCTGCGTAGCGCCGATGGACAACCGTCCGAACCCGCCGAAATCCAGGTAGATCTGGTATTTGGGGTCGGTGATATAAAGTTTGAGCAGGCTATTCAACGCAGGGGACAACTGGCATTTCTGCGAGGTGTGGTCATCCGTCACGTCGCTAGACACAAGGTGCCGGCTCTCCCTATGCCCATTAGGTGAAATAGCCTCTAGCCTTCCCCTGGTGCCCATCGGCATTGCCAGAGAATCGAAACACAGTTCCTGTGCTCTCGTCGCCATGACATAGGTTTGGCATCCCCTGCGGTGCAATGGGGCAACAACACGTTCCCCTTTATCGTCAATGAAAACCAAGTCTACCGTAGGGTGTTTGTAGCTTCGCGCCAGCGAATTATTCTTGGAAAAATACTTATCGACATCCGGATGCCCGGTTTTTCCGATCCTGAAATCATCGCTTCCTTCGCGTATCACAGTGAATAGCGCAGGTGACCGATCGGGCGCCGTTACAGAAATGCGATCATTCTGGTTAACGGCTTGCAAGGTTGGCCCGCCGTCGTGTGCTCCTCCCGGCATCCGGTGAGCGGCGAGGATGACCGCTTCAGACTCGATGTATTCAACCGTATTGATGCTGGAGTAACGGGTAAGGAACGGCCAAATGGTTGTGATCGAGGGTGTCGCAGGCATAACGCTCAGTTGGGTAAATTCTTCCAACCACTTTATGCAGGCCTCTGACGGGGTATCCGGAACCGTTACCAGGGCCAACTGCCATCCATGCCTTGACTTGAACCTGTCCACCAGCAGTTCCTCAGGGAAGACTGGTGTCGCCGGTACTGACCATAACAGGGCATAAGTCTCGGAGCGACTTAACACCTGCGCGCGGGGGAAGCCGCTGTCGCCATCCCGACCAATGGCGGTGAACACGGCTGCACCCACCGCAGATAGGCCTGGGCATGTCCTGGCAACGCCTGATACGAACAAAGGGTCCGGCTTGCCTTCGAAGGAAATGATTTTGTAGTCGTTTGCTGTGGGCTCTGCGGTTACCCTGAAACCTGAGCCCATCCCGCGCATATTAAGCTTCTGCACCCTGCCGCCGACATCGAGGTTGATGTAAGCGTGACATGTACGACAGGGAGGCAAGACTAATTCAATCCACCACGCCCCTGCGTTCTCACCTTTTTTTATCATCAAGCGCAGATCCATCTGCCGCATCGATGCTGGTTGAGCCTTATCAGAGTTGACATGGCTCAGTGGCCCGGACATGAAATAAGCGCAGGAACTGGAGGACACGCCACGCCAGTGGGCGAAGTAGTTTTTCCGCGATGGCCCTGAGCGAAGCCCCACCCGCATGCGGCAGAAAGAACAAATATAATATCCGGAGCGTGTCGCTAAATCTGCGGTAACCGGTTTATTCGTCACTCGATCTATGGCGTAATCCATCGCTCATACCCTTCGCATTCATCCGCGCAAACTGATAATACGCCGCGGCTCAGTGGCTAAATGACCGTGAGCCGCGAAAAGCCGTGCCTGATGGCCGTAGAGGTGGATGAGATCCGTAGATTTCCAACAGCGAAAGTCAGGCCTGTTCATTGAACGCGGGATCAACCACCGATTCAGTGCTAACTCACCGATTTCACGGACTGACAACAGTGATTGGGTATCCGGCTTTCCGCTGCCGCTGTGGAGAAGCTTCGCGGCGTTGGTTGCCAATTGACAAATAAATACTTCACGCTGGATGCCGTGGCGCATGAGGTCGTCCTTGAATCCTAGCGCCTTAAGCGCCGCTCGCGTGGTGCGCAACCGCCAGTTAGGACCTTGGCCAAAGGCGTGCTGGTCTGCATATTGATGATCGAGATCTCGGAGATAATCTCGAAGCTCAACAAACAACCAGTCGGGTATATGGAAATGGCCCCAGCCGCCGGTAAAGCCAATGGAC
Organism: Pseudomonas sp. Y5-11; assembly: GCF_022368695.1. Lineage (NCBI taxonomy): Bacteria > Pseudomonadati > Pseudomonadota > Gammaproteobacteria > Pseudomonadales > Pseudomonadaceae > Pseudomonas > Pseudomonas sp. Y5-11. The sequence goes on along the minus strand of NZ_CP058974.1, from coordinate 3,959,987 downwards.
TTGAGGTATTGCGTGCCACCCAGCTTCAATCGGTTGTAGACCGCGGAGCGCCCCATGGATGAGGTCGTCACGACCGCCAACAGACGCGCATTTTTTTCCGCCTGCGAGATAATGCCGGTGGACCCGCCGTAGGCACTGGCAAAATCATCATAAATGTCCCGACTGCGAAGGAGACAAGCAATCAGCTTACCGCCCAGCAAGGCGTTATAGGGTGGGATCGCGCCAAGGACATATGCATCCATCAGGTTGACCAGTCGGGCAGCTCGGTCATTAGTATTCCAGCCGATGAATTTGTCTCTTACGCCAAGGTTGAAAACCGGATCCCCTATGGCGATCAACCCCATCAGTTTGCCATTCGCCTGGTCCCAGACTAGGTAACGCAAGCGCCTGCCAAAACCATTGGACACGGGCACAGACCACGACAACGATGCGAGCCGAAAGAGTTCGCTCTGCCACGTACCTGACGAGACGCGCTCAAGAACAGGGGAAATTTTTTCTGGCACCACCTCTCGGCCATCGGCAAAGTACTGCATTAGCTTGGCGCCGCTGCGTACAACGAAGGCTTCACTGGCGGAGAGCCGTTCTTCTCGTTGGGCCCCATGCAATGCGCGGATCGCCTCTTTGCCATTTCCAGGTGGGCAAAGAGCACCTTCCTGGGTTTTAGTGAAACCTAGCTGGTGCAAATGCTCTCGCACTTTTCGCTTGAGATTCGCTTCTCTCGGATTAACTCCAATAATAATCGCACTGCCGGTTGGCATACTGTTGCATCCCTGCTTGGAGTTTATCTCAACGAGGTAGGCGAAATACAAGCCATGCTGTTTCGCTTCTGCCGCCCTCAAAAGTAATGCGCACAGACGCCAAAAGCACCGCGCGTCGAGGGGGAATACGGGTCACTGCCGCACGAGGTCCGATCCTACACCGCCCCCGCCATTTTATGAAGAGGCGTACAGGCAAACTGACATTACCGGCACCGAGTTCGCCTGTATGCAGAATGGAGCAACCATTCTCCTGCCCCATTGCCGAGACGATAAGGGTAGCGCCGGAATCAGCCCGATCGACCGCCCCGACCAAGGCCATCCTGAGGCACGCCTCATCCAGATCTTGAACGCAACCCAGAGCTGCCGCACCAAGCGGTAATTGCCCAGCGTTCTCACTCCGCCGCCCACAGGGCTTTCGCCCCAGCTTGACGAGGCGGACGCGAAGCACCTACCCGCCAAAGCGATGGGCAACGTTCGAATTGCTCAGCAAGCGTGTCGGCACGTGTACAGCCAGCAGCACACTGCTCACTAGCGCCAGCCAGGCCGACCTCGCAACGCAACGAGCGCTGCTGCACGACATCGTGCTGCTCGGTCCGCCTCCCCTGCGGCCAGCCGGAACTGTTCGACATGCTCCAGCAGTGTCCGCGCTTTGATCAGGGCGAATAGCCCCTGGGTTTCGCAGACCTCCCCAGACCATATAATGAGTCCCCAATAGGCAATACCATGGCCTTCGACGGGGGCATCGGAAAGTGTGTTGGCCGAACGGCTACATCAAATCGCCGAAGCCGTTGACACTGGGAACACCGCCGGCACCAGATCCTTCGAAAACTTTGCTCCGTCGGGAAGCGAGATGACCTTCAGGCTGTTCTTGGCGCGCCCCGCCGCGATCAGTTCTGCCATCGGTCCCGCGCCGCCGGCTGCCAGACAGTCTAGGTGCCCCAGGATGATGACTGAGTCACGCGCTCTGGAGAGCGCCACATTCAATCGATGGCGATCCAAGAGAAACTGGGTGTCCCCACTTGCTCTGGTCATCAACAGGATCACCATGTCAGCTTCTCCCCCCTGTACAGCATCGACAGTTGCAACGGACAACTGGAACGCATAGTGCTTATCCGCCGTATCACGCGTGACAATTTCCAGTTGCCCCTTGTATGGGCAGATAACCAACAGCTTCAAGGAGACTCTCGCTGCACTAACCCTTTTGTGCAGAGCATTGAGCAATTGATAGAGCGCGGCGCGCTCTGTGGAGTTGACCAACGAGTTAGGCGTGTCTCCCGTACCTGCCTTCCTATGCCGGTAATTCTGCATCTTGGAGAAATCTACAAACAGTGCGCGGGCATCGGTCAGGGACCAGTTCCCCGCTTTGCGATGAGACGTCAGTTGCTTCTGGTAAAACAGAGTACTGACTAGGTCACCAATGTTTTCATGCATCCGGTATTGCACGGTTAGCATGCCCTTGGCTTGCGGTCCTAGCCCCTCATACAGTTCCTGGAAAAAGTTCTTGCGCAGCAGGGTTTCGACCTCCGCCAGCGGCAACGTATACCCGATGCGCTCATCCAGCACATCAGTGGTCACCGTTGGCGGCAACTGGTTGTGATCCCCGACCAGGACTACCCGCCGAGCAATGGCCGCCGGGATCATCAGTTCGGCAGCAAAGGCCTTGCCTGCTTCGTCCACAATCACGCAATCGAAAGGTTCCTTCAACAAGGCGAAATCAGTACGCGCCATGCCCGTGCAGGTAGCACCGTGGATCAATTTGTCACGGAATGTCCAGCGGCTAGCAGCCTCACGCCCCTTGCGCGACTTCAGCAGAGACAGCCAAGCTTCGTGCAATTGAGGACTGATTTCTGCATCTCCCGCGCTCAAAGCATCGACTTTAATTTGATGCCAATTGGGCTCAAGCGCTTCACTAATCTTGTCCTGTTTTCCGTAACGCACTGTAACTGGCCGCAAATACTCTGCTGCCTCAAGCAGATCCTCGATCAGCTTGGTCACCGCGACGTGAGTAGGGCCGGTAATCAGGATACGCGGCCAGAGGTGGGGAGCTTGTTCCGGGAACAGTGTCTTGAGCCACTGAACCAGCGTGGTTGTCTTCCCGGCACCTGGAGGTCCCCACACCGCCACTACGGGCTCGCGCGACGCCAATACTTGAAGCACAGCGTCCTGCCCCAGATTCAACGTCTCGCCAGGCTCCGGGCTGAGTGTAAAGATGGCGTTGTGAACCGAGGGTGCCACAAAATCACCAGTGATCGCTTTCTCAAGAGCTTTGGATAGCGTTTCTTTTTGATTGCCCTCCCTGACCAATTCAAGCCGAAACAAATCGAAAGGGTTGATCTCGGCTTCGCTCATCCGCTTATGCGTGTCCAGGATGAATTCGCAAATACCAAGTTGGGCATCCAAAAGCTTGAACGACTGCAGAGGCCATACACGATCTCGCCCGACTGCTCGTAGGCGAGGTGAGCCTTGCTCGCCCAACGCGTCCTTCAACCAGCCAGGAACACCTTGGGAACCGAGCAAGCCTGTCACCTTACGCCCGTTTTCCTCGACCTGGCCGGGAAGAAAACCACAGCTTGCACTTTGCTCCAGGTAGAGCTGCTGCTCACGGTACACCAACGAGAGTTTGCGTAAATGCAGGGCAACCTGTCGTTGACGGGCAGCCTCGCGCTGGCCAAGGCGCTCTTCATTCAAGGCACACACAAAGGACTGGAAACGATTGCGGTTGGCCAACTCTTCATCCGTACTCCCTATGAGGACGGGGGTAAGGGCCACGTAGCACCGCAAAACGTCTTCAGGCGACTCACGAGCCTCAAGCGCGTCCAGCAACCGAAAACATCGCTGCTCGGCATCGGCCTCAGTGACTAGGGCATAACGGCCCAACTGAAAGACAAGACGGCCGTCATCATTCTCATAAATGTGCCAAGGCCTATCCTGGATTGCCGGTGTTTGAAAATAGTCCCACATCTGATGGATCAGGGGGATGTGCTCATCACAGATGCCCAGGGCGACTGGCCACCAATACTCTTCCAGGCCTGAGATACGAGGGTGCAATCTCACCGGCAAACTGTGGGACCGCGAATCACCGAGCACGTCGGTGAGCGTCCAGCCGTCCGCAAATACTTCCAACTCCGCGCCTGGTTTAATCCATTGCCCTTCCTGCCTGCCAAGTGGCAAACGCAAGGTGGCATCCTGCATCTGCAACTGGGCCTCATTGTTATCCAGGCGCACGACTGTCGCTGTCAACGGCTCGCCACTGCTGCCTCTTGCTGCATCCAACAATTTCACTTTGGCACTGCCAATGCGGGCGAAGCGTGCTTCATGATCAATCGCATAGAATACTCCTCGACCATCAAACGCTTCGGCCTCGACGGTATAATTCTGCAGACGCCCGCGTAGACCGTGTGGCAACGAAATCACGGCGCCCTCGCAAGGGTAGTCCGCAGGCATTTCCAGCCAGGCAACGGTCGGCAACTGTGCGGGCACCTCACCAAATAAGGTGCGAATATACTGCGCGGTGGTTTGAAGGTAGGCGCGTTCGGCTGTGACGCGCCCCCGGGCAAGCTCAATTTCAAGCATCATCTGACGGAAGCTAGCTGATTCACGCGCGCCAAAGCGGGCTTTCAGTATCTGTCTGGCCCGTGCGTGCGCCCGTTCCAACTCACTGGCGATTTCGGACCGCATCGCCAACTCTCTTTCAAACATCTTCACGAGTTGAACCAGGTAGGGACGAATCAGCGCAGCAGTTTTGCGTTCATGTGCACCATGAATAGCAGCCAGTTCAGCTTCTAATGCTTCAATCTCAGTATTTACATCATCCAGACGTTTCCCATTCCACCAACTGATGGCAGTGGAAGTCAGAGTGATGCCAGCCAGCAGTAGCATGAACATTGATCAGCGTTTCCCTGGTTGGACTAATTCGACCAGGCGACCTACCAGAACCTCCATGCTCGCCCGCACCTCGCGCTGGTGATCATCGTTGATCAAGGACGGATCCATGACGGCTTCAAGCTTCTCGAATACTCTCAGAAGGGGCTTGAGCACATCGTCAACTTGGTTCAACCGCTGAAGCTCGGGCGCATTCTGCGCCTGGATTTTTTCGAGCTCTTTTTGTGCATGTTGCACTTGCGCCTCGGCCAGGCTTACGCGTCCCTTCCATTCAATAGAGGTTTTGTGCAGTTCCACCGCCGAATGCAATACACCAACCAGATCACGAAGTAGACCAATACCCTCGGTAAGCACTTGGGCGCGATCGCCACTCATGGCGGTATCACGCTTGATCCGCGCCTGGCGCGTCTGCTCCTTGGCCAGGTCGAGGGCATCATTGCCCCCGTTGGTGGACTTGCTGCGGGGTGTAGCCTTGGCAAGACTGGCGGGTAGTTTGAATCGTTCATTGGTCATGGTTGAGACTCCGGTCAAGCAACACTGGTGTTGAAGTATTCCACGCTACGACGCAAGCCTTGATCAGCCTCCATTAACCGCTCCAGAGCCGTTTCAAATGACTGAACATCAGGCAGGTCGCCTTTCCTGATCAGCGCCAATTCATCCAGGCAATGGCGGGTCAGTTGAACGCAACGCAGCGTCATCCGCCCCACAACCTGACGAACAGCGGCTGCTTGTGTCATCTCCCTTCGCGCCAGATCAATATCCTGGGCAAGTGCCTCACGCTCAAGCTCCAGACGCTTTTCCTCCTTGGGGATCAGAGCCTTCAAGCCGTCGCGGTGCACCTGGGCTTGGCGTAAAGTCAAGTAGGAGTCGATCGCCCCGAGTACCGCTGATGCTGCTTCAATGCTCATGAGCACCGGGTTGGCGCCTGCAGTGGCTTTCTTCAGGCCTCCCGCAATGCCATGTCGACTGGCCGCCGAGATGAAGGTTTTTGTAAAGTAGAACGCATGCCTTGGTAACTGAGTGCCCATAGTCCTTCCACGTCAAAGCTGAACCCAACACCATGTACCAGGGCCTGCCTTTGCCAAGCGCTGAGCGATGTCGTCAGGCATGTGTTGAATGAAATCCTCCGCACACACTGAAGCCTCCTGGGCCTTGACGCCGCCCTCGCGCGGCGCCCAGAGCGTGCCCGTTGCAGGCTCCCAGTAGAGCTGTTGCGCTGAATCCCGATAACGCACCATGAGCAACGCGTCACACCCTCTCTCCTTGGGAGGTGGCCTGAACGGTGGTCGCCCTACAGCGTGAAAACTCTTCCACAGCCCTGCGAGCACCCAATGCTGGGATACCTCAAGTTTCAAGGCTCTCCAGTTGGGGGTATGCGACAGGAACAAGTGGACATGGGGGTTGCGGAGCATGGCCGTAAGCTGTTCACGTTGCACCTCGCCGATCTGAGCGCGGAGCAGCAGACCATCAGGCAACTCGTCCCCCCTCAATCGCATGAAACGGCTCTGTTGTTTGTGGCTGAATACTGGGGTGGGCAAATGTCGAGGGTACGTTTGAGCCACAGCGTCAATGGGATGAACTTGCTGCTCTGCAGGTGCCGCGCTTGCAAACAATCCAGCGACGCCAGAGTCATTGAGCAGTTTTGAAGTAGCCACGCCTGCTAATAATCGCTCGCCTGATTGAGTGATGGTCTCACCGGCCGCCAGCCCCTCTTCTCCAAGCAACGCCACAATCTCCTGGATTGAAACCAACGGAAGGCCAGTCAGTTCGGCGATTTCACTCACGCTCAAATGCTGGTTCAACGCCTCAAGTGCGAACAGTGCAACCGCGTCGCAGCGTCTGGGGACCCGCGCGAACGTGCGCACCTGAAACTCGGTTGCTTTGAAATACAACGTGATTCGTGGCGACTCAGGCTGTGGCAAGCAAGCCTTGATGCTGGCAGTAACACGCCCGTTGCGAGCACGCTTCTCCGTCAGCCAATTTTCCTCAAGCAAAATAGTACTGATCTGCACAATGTATTCTTGAGCAAGGTCCAGCACCTCTGAAGGATGATCTATCCAGCTCCAACTGATCTCGGCCAATGGCACCCGGAGCACAAGCGCGCCAGCCAACAGCCAGGCGCCTCGATCATCAAAACGCTCGACCCGCGCACGCACTGCCGTGCCTGGCTGCAGGTTGCCCAAAGCGTTACGCAGCCGGGCCTCGGTCAGCGCGTGAACGCTGCCCCGCCAGCCCCTCTGGTCCCGGCTGGTCAGCACGAACTCCACATTGTCGCCTACGCTGAATAGACTGACCGGGTTCTCGAACTTGGCGTTTGGGCTCAACAATTCATGTTGAGGAATCAGTACGGTCGTGTCTTGGTACTGTATCAATACAGATTTCGGCAAGATCTTGACAACGCTACCTGCAACGATCCTTCCACAGTTCTCCGCACCAAGCGAAGTACTCGGCCCCTTGGGAGGACGTGAGGGGGAAGCCGCGCGATGCGTGCGCTCCGGTTGAGAATTACGCCCCGATAGAGACGGCTCAAACGCGTTCAGTAATCGTGAAAGAAAATCGAGCAAGCAGCGTCTCCGTCCATTGAAGGCTGATAAAGATTGCCATCCGCATCATCGCATCATGTTGTGGACTGCCGGTGCGGTTTTCGCACTCGGGCCTTCAGCATCCGCTAACGGCTATCGACTCGCATTTGCCCTCCGCAATGTACGGTTGTGAAAAGTACTAAAACGCACTTTTCAATCCTCACGCAAGCCGCATTGGGCTTGTGCTGGATTGGCAGAAGGATGATTCATTCACCCCACTACTGTGGTGGAGTTCGGGCAAGCGCATTGCAAGCCTTATGTTAGAGGCTTTCTGCCATACCCACAACCAACGCACGGTCATGCATCAGGTTTCAGGCGCACACAATCAGATCCTCATGTGCTTGCAGCTACTGTTGGCCCAGCTTGGTAAACACGGCACCATAAGGATCCTGCAAACGCTCATCGCTGATGGGTAGCGGTCTGCGCAGAAAGCTACGCCACTGCTGCGCGTCACTGATCCTTAGCTGTTTGTCGAAGTGCACCTGTACGCACGCATCCATTTGCTCTTCCACCTGATGCTTGCGCTCGATGAACGAAGCAACCTGGTCTTCATCAACCGATCCCTGCAGAAACGGATAGTGAATGCTCAACTCCGCGTTACCTGACCGCTGCAGCCGCTGGTTCACGCAGCCAAACAGGCGATCCAACCGGCCCACGCGCTGCTCATTGTCACCGGGTGAGCCGGCTAGGCCGTAGTGATGGATCTGGTGGCACTGCAAATGCAGGTTGACCCCTTCCTGGAGTACCGAAGTGGACACCAACACGTTGGGATAGAACGGGCTATTGAAGCCGAGGATGAGACGCTGACGACCTTCGCTGTTGTCTCCACTGGCGTACCAGCATGGGCTGGTGAGGCGCTTGAGGCTGCGCCACTCCTCGTCCCATTGATCCAGGCCATGGTCGATGATCTTGCCGCATAGCGTGTCAAACGTTTCCAACGCGGCGGTGAAATAGCGCAGCATCAACGAGCCATCGACCCGTAGGCTTACCCAGTCATGAAAACCACGGTACGCACGCTGCACCTCACGCTCGCGGGTCTGCTGCCGGTATTCGACAAACCAGGCGTAGAGCTCGACGACGACAGGGCTCGCATAAAGAAACCCGGCCTTGATGTAGTTCGCGAAGTTCTCCGCAATCGCCTTGTTGTCGCGCGCCCAGCCTTCGAGCTTGCGATACAACGCCGGCGGCAGGCGCGGTACCAACAGCGACCAGACGCTGTGGAGCGGATGTTCCAGGCGGTCGCGCGGTGCACCTCGCATGCGGGCGGCGGCATCGTGGACCCCCGGCACGTCCCAACCGTGCAAGCGTACGTACTTGGCGGCATTGGCATAGTCGATCCGACCTGTCTCCGCCTTGGCGTAGAACGCGGAGTAACCGCCAGTCAGGTAGTCCGATGCCGGCTCGAGGAACAGTGCAAAGACGCTTTCCGGCTTGCTGAAGCGCAGGCGCACATTGGCGCAATCGGTTTGCCCACCTGAGCCTTTCTTGACCACGAACAGCTCGGCGATGCGCGATGCCAACTGCGTACCCTCCCCCTCGCCCTCGTCTTGCCCTGCCTCCTCGTGCGCGTCCACTTCGGCAAGCGAGTGCTTCACGCCTTCATGAAACTGGGCATAGCCATCGCGTGACCAACCCTGATGACGCCAATGCCTGACTGCGGGATCGTCCGCTTGCTTGCCCCATGCATTGACGATCATTCCGGCCAACAACTCGTCGTAGCGCTCGTTGATGCGCTGGGTCAGTTCACGAACAGAAGGTATACGCCGAACGAAAATCAGGTGCTTCAAGTCCTCGAGCGCAGTGCCGAGGCCATCAGCCGCCTTCGGCACGCACTGGTCGATCATCAAGCCGTACTTGGGGTGATCCGGGAAGGTGTGAAACTGGTCGCGATAGCGACGGGTAAGGTCGCGCAACAGCTCGGTATCGGTAGCCTTTGAGAAATCCTCCACCATCCGGTCTTCGACCGCATCCTGATAATCCGCATCGGCACCAGAATCGATCTGCGGTTTCCAGCCAAACGACTCGAACCCTTCCAGGTAGCCATAAGTGAGACTCTTGTTCTCCTTCTGCCGGCCCAGGTCGGCCACCAGCCGCTTCTGATACAGAGCAAAAAACATCTCGGCATCCGGACGCCCATCGAAGCTCGCAGGTACGGCTTTTTCGTGGCGGTAGTGCCGCTTGCCGTACAAACCGCCCTGTCCCTCCATCAACCGCAGACGCCGCAAGGCATACCGTTGCAGCAACTGACGCGTGCGCTCGGCGCCGCTCATGGCTTCAAGGGCAGGATCACGATCGAGCTGGGTAAAATAACCCAGGATGTTCTGCACATCATCCAACCGGGTATGGCTGGGCGTCGCAGTGAGCAATAGGTTCCAGACACCCAGCCGGCTGTCAGCGTTGCCAAACAGCGCTTTTGCGGCACTCACACGCTGCGATCCACCCGAGACGTTGCGCAGGTAATGCGCCTCATCGACGATGATCAGGTCAAAGCCCGAGGGCCCCAAGTGCTGCTTTAATCGATGATGGCAATTGGCCGCGATACTGCCTGCGCCCTCGGGGCCTTCCGCGCGCCGCTCGGGGCCGAGCAAGCCACTGAGCGCGTAGACCGTGGTGAGGTAAAGCTGCCCCTCATTGTTTTGCACCGACTGCACCAGGTGCTCCAGCTGGTAGCACTCACAGACCGTGGCTACGGGCATGCCATCTTCGGTTTTAACTCGGTCATCGGCTTGGCGAATGTGCTCACGAATGAAGCCTTCGAACTCCCTGCGCCAATGCCCGCACAAATGTCGATTGGGCGCCATTACCAGCACCTTGGCATCAGGCTTGTTTTTCCACAGCCATGCAGCCACACCCAACGCCTGGAAGGTCTTGCCCATGCCGACTTCATCCGCCAGTAGCGCCACTTTGCCCGCTACCAACAGGTTCCACAGGTAGGCCACCCCTTCGGTCTGCTTGGCCGCCATGGATTCGCGATCATCTGCCTGATAGGTCCAGTTGGAATCCTTACGCCCTTTGAAGTTGATCCACTGGGATACGGTTTCAGGGATGAGCACACCCTCTTCAAATCGACTCATGTCCCACCCCACTTGCTTTCCAATCCGCCGAGCTCCTGCTCAAGCATTTGCCGAAAATCATCATTGGTCTCGGCAGGTAACGGTGGCATATCGACCTTCAGTGTCCGCCAACGCGACAAGGCAATCCTGCTGTCATCCTTGGGCAAGCGTTGACGGAGTGCCAGCGCCAACTTGCAGAGCGCGTTAACCTCCTGGACCAGGAACCAGTCGAAAACATTGGGCGTAGATCCACGAAGTCGCTGGCGGGTCTTGTCTACCCATTCCTGCAGGCATCCCGGTCGCACGAACACCCAGTGTTCAAGCACTGACAATCGTTCAACCCCACGCAACCGGGCCGCGAATTGGTAGCTGGCCGTGAATAACCGAAAGTAGCTGATATGCGCAGAGTCTGAACCGTCTTGCTCGCTTGCCACGGCGCCTAGGTCGGCGCTCAGCCCATCAACCTGTGGCTCACCCGTTGCAGATTCGCGGACACGAAATCCGACATCATCCTGATTGGGCACAATATCGATTTGCGCCATGGCGTCGACCAGGCCAACCAAGTCGTCGTACCGCTGCGCGCGTCGGAACTCGGGGGTAGTCTCCAGCAACATGCCGACGAAGCACTCCCGGCCGTCCTTGAGCACCTGGAAGCTGTGATCGAACAACAGTGCATGCACGTGCGCCACCGGCACTCTGCACGCCTTCAATCCGTGGCTTCGTGGTTTCCAGTCGAGCGCGAATGCAGCGTCGATATCCGGCAACTTGATCCTATATCCCTGATCCGGTTCTTGCCCTATATGCCATTGGCCGCGCAGTTGGTAAACCTGCTCCGCCCAGTCGAACTCCACCACGATGTCAAAGGGAAGGTTCTGCGGGATTTTCAACGCTTGCGCCTGTAATGCTTCGTCGCTCAAGAACAATGCCGGGCTGGTGTCCATCGTGGCGCCGAGGACGCTTTCCACTGCACTGTTGTTCGGCAAGATAAAGCCCGCCTCGATGTTGTTGCCGGGTAGCCTTTTACCCCGTGAGTCGAGCAGCGAATTGCTGCCCGCCCGAGTGAAGTTCCACGAGCCGATGGCCAGGTGCGTGGAGGTTTTCCAAAGCTTGGCATGGGTCATCGGTGTGCGCTCATCGACCGTGGTCGGGTTGTGCCGCAAGCGCAACTCATCGTTTGCCAGCAGGTCTCCAAGCGCCTCGGTCCAACCGGTACGCAGGAACTGCCCATCGAGCCGGTCCGGCACCAGGCTGACCTTCATGCGCGCCTGCTCGTAGCTGCTCCTCAGGTGGCTGACGAACAGAGCCAGATCCTTCGGCAGATAAGGGGACCAGACTGCCAGGTGATGGCAAGCACGCTCGCCCAGCAACTGGACGAGAAACGGTTGCCTCTGAAAACTGTGGCAGAACCGCACGGCTGACTCAGCGCTGGCGAACGAGCTACTGCGCCTATTTTCCAAGGGGCACGGTACGCCCACATTTGTGAACAGTGCCTGGAAGAACGCTTTAACGGACTGGTAAAGCGAAAGCGCATTGATCGGCTGGAAGTGGAATACCTCCTGATTGCGCGCCCATCCGCTAAGTGTGAGGTTGGCACTGCCCGCGCCGAGCACGCGCCCCTGCTCACCTTCCAGATAGATCACCTTTGCATGCAACAAGCTGTCTTCGCCAACACCTGGGTAGCTCCATTCCGTTTTTTGCGCAGTACAGACACCGTGCACCTGGAGCGCCGTGCGCTTGTTCTGGTCGGCACCGATGAAACGCCGGTCACAAAAGACCCTGAGGTCGATTTGCTGCTCCGTCAGCGCCAACTGAAGCGCCTCGTACTCCATGCGTGTGCGGGGAGTCTCGGCACCCAGTACGGTTGGCAACACATAGGTTTCGATGAATTCGATATCGATGTTGAAGCTGGTAAGCCAAACCCTGCGCAACCGGCCGCAGGCCTTCACTTGCTCGCTGAATGCTGAATGCAGTTTCATGCCTGGCCGCCCCGATAACCGGTCACCAAATGGTCAAACTGGGGAATGTAGTACGTGTTCACCCAGCGCTGCATGGGCGTATCCTGCGCCTCAGGCAATGCCCTGGTACGAGCACTGAGCTTGACCTTCTCGGCCTGGTCGATTTGAACCCAGGGTATCTGGCCACGCTCGCGCATCACCGTCGCGTGGTAGTCCACCATGCCGAGAAACTGGTCACTGAAGCGTTCCTGACGCGCCAAGCTCATGAGTCGCTCCAGCCGTCGGCGGCCGGTGTGCGAAAGAATGCCGAGCAGTTCTGAATGCGCATCGATACGCGCGGCGGCCGCCGGCAAGGTTGCGGCATCGCGCCCCAGCCCTTGCCAGTGCGCCTCGATTTCGCCAAGGCTCTGGTGCCGGCCATGACAGGCCAGGGTAAACAGCAGATCGACCTGAGCAAGGAGTGGTTCGACCTGCTGCACGTGCACGAGCTTGCGTCGCTCGGGCGTTTCGCTGCAGTTTTTTTCGGCCAGGGCGAACAACTGCTGGATCGGCAGGTGGCCGTCTGGATTGTGTTGAACTTGATCATCCATCACCCGCAGCAGTGCACCCGCAGCGCCCGTGTCGAGGCCAGTCAAGGCTAGCCAGAAGTCGCGCGTGGCAGCGCCTACTTGCGCGGAGTTCGGCAGTGCTCTTCGGTAGGCCTTGATCAGACTGCCCGGTACTTGCTTGAGCGCGCTTCCGCCACCTGCTTTGAAGCGCAGGAAAATCCCCTGCAAATGCATGCGCGCTTCTTGGAACAACCTGTGAAACGGCTCGTGAGTTTGAATCATCCCCTTAACTTTCACCCACAACAGTCCTGCTTCTTGACTGTGGTGGTAGTTGTAGCGGTCGTTGAAGAAGCCTATCTGCATGAACGGTGTCTTATAGCGCCCACTCACACCCAAGCCCAACTGACGCACCAACAGGTGTCCGGCTGGTTGATGGGTGAAGCGCAGAAATGGGTTACTGTCGACCTCCAGACGTGCACGAGCCTTGCTGGCGCCCAGCACGCCTTGACTGTCAACGCCGGTATCGGGCGCAGCAGTCACCATGGCATACGTGAATATGTTCTCCAGATAGACTAGACAAGCCTGGCACAGCGCCAGCCCATGACGTCCTCCTGACTGCTCACGCAATGCTTTGCTCGGGCCGGTATCAACATCGTCGAACAGGTCCTTAATCACTGCATGATGCAGCAGATTGAGCGTGTAGTTTCGTACGTCGTTCGAAACCGAATTGACCCGGTTGCGAAAGATTTCCTGGCCAAAGGCAGACCAGATGGTCAGTACACCCAACGGATCAATCTGGCTGTCGCCACTGAGGTCTTCATCGTATTCAGTCAGGTATTGGCTCAACCGCATGAGGTTTCTCAAGACAAAGGATATCAACAACGCGACCGAGCAGCTGAGATTATGCTACGCCAGTCTCACGATACAGATTTCAAGCGAGGGTTAGGTGCTGCGGGCTACAGGGCAGGCGCGGGTGCAAGGCCTTCGACGCACCTTGTACGGATCGCCGACACCACGCCTCGCGTCAGTCGCGCAGCCCTGTTGCACTCTAGACATGGTATTGCGACCGCTTGCGGTGCTCCTCCCCGACCCATCACCGCTCCTTGATTCTGGACTTACGCAGCTTCGGCGCCTGCTGCTGGACCAGTTGCTGCTCCAGCGTGTCAGCACGCGCCTGCTGGGCCGCGGCCGTATGTCGCACCTCGTCAAGCATTTGCTGCATGGCATGTAAGCGGCCTTCCAGAGCTTGCCGCTGCTGCTCGCCCTGCTCCGCCGCCACTTCGGCCCGCGCCTGCTGGGTGGCTGCCTGGCGCTGCGTCTCGCTCAAGACGTGACGGTCTTGCTCCGATCGTTGCTGAAGTTGGTCGAACTGGCGCTGGAGCTCTCGGCGTTCAACCTGGCGTGTTTTGCTCTCCTCGCGCGCTCGGTCAATTTCGCGGTAGGCGCGCTCCTCGACACCGCGCACGTAGGCTTCTTGTGCCAGCCGAGCCTGCTCGACTTGATGCAGGGTGTCGTGCTGTTCGGCCTGCAGACCATGCAACTGCTGTTGCAAGGTGTCGCAGGCCAATTGCAAGGCGCCACGTTGTTCCTGCAGATCCTTAATCTGCGCCTGACGCTGGGCCAGCAGTAGCTCTAGATCGGTCAGGCGGGTTTCAGCGCTCTGCCGCACAGATATTGCCTCTGCCGTCTGCTGTCGCGCCTGAGCAACGTCCAGCCGGGCGCGGGTATCCAATGCTAGGAGCTCCTCTCTTTCCTCCGCGAGCACCTGCCGCTGGCTGGCCAGTGACTGCTCGACCACGCCTTGAGCCAAGGTGGTCGCCTGCTGCCAGATAGCGACAAAGGCCTGGGCCACTTCCGCCGGCAGTCCGGGCAACCGCGTTTCACCGCGCAGGCGGCCGGCCAACTGTTCCCACCATTGGTCGAGCAAGGCGCCGACCCGCGCCGGGCTGCCGCGACCCAGTTCCAGGCGCACCCGTTCTACCGTCGGCCGCTCGCCACGGGCCAGCACCGCGTCTGCCGCGGCAAACACCTCGCTTTCCGGTACGCCTACCGCCATGCCCTGCCCTCCGCTATATTAGGTCTGATAATGAATGATTATCCGACCTTATTAGATTGAATCTAAATTAATAATACGTAGAACGTAATGAATAATACAGAATCATTGCAGCCATCGATTGACACGCCACTGGCGCCGCACGAGTTGGCGGCCAGCACCCGCGCCGCCGCCGAGGCGTTCATCGCCGCCGGCACCGCCGCCAACACGGTGCGCAGCTACCAGAGCGCCCTCGCCTACTGGTCAGCCTGGCTGCGCCTGCGTTACCGGCGCGCGCTCGGCGACGCTGCCTTGCCGCCGGAGGTCGCAGTGCAATTCATCGTTGATCACCTTGCCCGCCCGGGCGCTGACGGCGGCTGGAGCCACCTGCTGCCCGCAGACCTCGATGCCGCCCTGGTCGCAATGGGAGTCAAGGGCAAGTTGGGAGCACTCGCGTTCAGTACGGTCAGTCATCGTCTCGCCGTGCTGGCCAAGTGGCACCGGTTGAAGCAATGGGACAACCCAACCGAGACGCCGGCGGTGAAGACCTTGCTGCGGGAAGCGCGCAAGGCCCAAGTGCGCCAGGGGGTGGCACAGCGCAAGAAAACTGCCGTGGTCCTGGAGCCATTGCAGGCAATGCTCGCCACCTGCAGCGACGGCGTACGCGGCGTGCGCGATCGCGCCCTACTGCTGTTGGCCTGGAGCGGTGGCGGCCGACGCCGCTCGGAGGTGATCGGCCTGCAGATCGAAGACCTGCGCCGGCTGGATGCCGACACCTGGCTGTACACACTTGGGGCGACCAAGACCGACACTGGCGGCGTACGCCGAGAAAAACCGCTGCAGGGGCCGGCGGCGCAGGCACTGAGTGCCTGGCTGGAAGCAGCACCGGCCTGCCGCGGCCCGCTGTTTCGCCGCCTGTACAAAGGTGGCCGGGTCGCACCGCATGGACTGTCCGGCGACCAAGTCGCGCGGATAGTCAAACGCCGCGCGGCGATGGCAGGTCTTGATGGGAACTGGGCAGCGCACAGTCTGCGCTCAGGCTTCGTCACCGAGGCAGGACGCCAGGGCGTGCCGCTCGGTGAGGTGATGGCAATGACCGAGCACCGCAGTGTGAGCACGGTGATGGGCTACTTCCAGGCGGGCGCCCTGCTTGACAGTCGGGCCAGTAAGCTGCTCGGATCGACACCGGGCGCGAGCGAACCCCCACCAGAATAAGCAGCCAGGTCAAAAGGGGGGGGCGCCTTCTGCGTCTCAACCATGACAAACGCGAAACACTGAAGCGGTTGTGCCACTGAACGATGTAAGCAAGTGCAGCGCATACCTGAGGTTACATGGGGAACAAGTCAATGGCGAAAATAGTTTTGCTGGGAGTACTGTTGTGATAGGACACTCGCGGCACCAACACACCCACGGGCAGACTACTTCTCAAGTGGCGTTCGACGCAGGCATACACAGAGAGGAAGAACCGCTCCAGTGCGTTGATCGCGGTACCTTCGTGATCCTCGTAGAAGTACGAGAGATAGCCCATGGCATCGCGGTCGTGGATAACCATGTCTCTATGCAAATGGTAGGAATGATCTAGGCCGGTGATTTCGTCCGGGAGGAACTGGAAAGTATCATGATCGAACTCCTGATAGCTGCCTGGGTGTCGAAATGAATGAAAGTGCCTGCTGACAGTCCCCAACGTCGGAGCGTTGAACATGAACAAGTACGTCCTCGCCGCCAATCGCAGGTTCTGGAAACTCTGGAAATAGCGAATCACCTCATGAAATCCGGCTCGGTTGATCGAGGTTTTTACTTCGATAATAGCAATCACCGCCTCCGCCGGCACCACAACCACACCCTCTACTCGATAGAACGGGGCATACCGGTGCGAGTCGTAAATCAGAATGTCGCACTGCTTGGATAAACCGCCCGCACTGTCGATGATGAAGCCCTGCTCCACGCTGACCGCCCCCGGCAGGTGGTCTTTGAGGAACTGGCGAAGCACCGCTTCGGCCAGTGCGCCAGTGGTCGGGTTGTGCCGGGTGATGTACACCTTGGCCTGGGCGATCTTGCTGTTGAGTTCCTGACTCGCATGATCAAAGTAGTGACTCATGCCTTCTCCCTTTAAAGGTAAGCTGCAAAGCTGATGGCCGCCGCCGGCCAATCCCCATCGATTGTCGGTATGACGCGCCATCTCGACGAGACGCCGCCGCGCTGGCAGTTGTACGCCTGCGGCAGCTCATCCTGCAGCGCCAACGCAGTGGCTTCCAAAAATTACGCGGAATTCAAAGGTCGAAGATCCGCGAACCGCCAGCATCCACGCGGAAATTTGACCACGCCCGCCGTCCTTGGCGCATTTCCTTGAGGCCGTCCTCACCAAATCGCGCGAGAATCTGCCCAAATAGCTGATCGGGCTCCAGTACTTCCAGGAGCCGGTAGGTGACCAGCGGACGGAGTAAAGACTGATGCTCCAGGGTGGGATCGTGAAACTGCCCTGCGTGCTCGATCAGTGCATGCCCCTCGACCCCTGCCTCCGGGTGATGAATGAGTGACAGTGCATAACGAAGCTGCGGATGTGAGGCCTGAAGACTCAGGATGGTGAGCAAACAGTTTTGCCAACAGAAAGTGGGCTGAGTGAGCATCGGCTTCCTGGCGTGCAGCTCCCGGATGAACGCCGGCGTAGGCGTCACCTGACCTGTAATGTCAATTCCTTGGAGGAACGGCTCCGGAAGCAGTGCAGTTTTCTTGTAGTTGAAGACTACGGCGTCCCCGGTGTAAGTATCCACAATCCGGTAGTGCTGGCCCTTGAAACTGCGCTGAGCCAAGACCTCGGCCTGTTTCAACGACGCAAACCGGCCGAACGGAAGTGGTGCAGCTCCGTTGACATACAGATCAAAGCGGCCAGCGCGACTGACGCCTTCTTCCGAAGGTGCACCCGCAGCGACCGTGGAGAACCACTTGCGAATCCATTGCAACACCATGATCTCTCCCGTGAGACGCCAGCGCTGGCACCGGGTAATCGCTTACTTTTCAGAACACGGAAAATAACACGGCGCTGCTCTTTTGGCACCAAGCGAGCATCTGTTGTTTGCCACTGTAGGTAAGCAAGGCTGACCACAAATAGTGGTCGCCCGGAAAGCCGAATGACCTACACAAGAATCGTCGTTACACCGTATCGCGGATGGAACTGACGGACGCTGCCGCTAGGATAGAAGCGATCACAGTCATGAATCGAGCAATTGCCTGTATCGCCTCCGACCATTTAGAGATCGTGATGCGTCGTGTCACAGCAATGCTCGACGAGCCCTGCAGGATTGCCCACTACTGCCGTTTGGACAATCTTAGACTCAGACCCTGCGCTAGAAAGGTGGTCACCAGAACCTTGTTGTCTCTCCCGAGACCGCGCGTTTATGGTTCGCGCAGCCGCACTTGGTGAAGTATTCGTTGTGGACGTGAAGCGTGGCTATTTGATATCGTCCAGAGCCCTATCTCGCACCTGTCGACATCCACAGTCGGCGTCACGCACTGGAGATGCCATGGAGTGGCCGAAACTCGACCTTAACGTTCCTTTCCGGTTGCTACTGACCTTCAATGCGACGTCTCTCCTAGTAATCGTATTTTTGGTTCAGAAGGGCTACGTGCTGGGGTCTTTTTTTCCTGAGCATGGCCTTGTTGTTGCGCTTCCCAATTTCGTGTCGTACGGCCTCTATCTCTGCGTCCCCGTGCTGCTCACAGGCTTAAGCTTGGTGCTAAGTCCATCGCTGGGCAAGGATGAGTTCAAGCCAGGCCAAGTTGACTCCATTGATCATGCTAATAATAGTTTTTTACCGAGCTATCTCGGATATTTTTTCGTGGCGCTCAGCGTTCCAAATTGGGAAACCCTGCTCTTTGTATACGGCGTTTTGTTTGTTTTCACCTACCGCTCGCAAGCACTGTATTTCAATCCGCTGTTTTTATTGTATGGCTACGAATTTTATAACATAACCACTACAGCGCGCGCGTCAATTTTCCTAATCTCACGAGCCGGGTACAAGTTACCGGATGACGTCGTGATCGAAAAAGCTTATAGAATCAATAACTACACATTCATAGAAAAAGGCTGAGCATATGGATTGCGTACTGGTAAAGGTGAAAAAACTCAGAAAAAAACCATTCTTCAAGTTGATTTCTGATTACACGCTTTTCGACGACTTGGGCATTGATCCCGCCGCTTGTGTAAATTACTGTCCTGATCACAATCTGGACGAGGATTCTTGGTTCAAAGTTGAGGAGTTTTCCGCACAAACATTTTGTGTGGAGATGCTGAAGGGCGATTTTGACGCAAAAGTGTATGACGATCTGGCCAAGCGACAGTTTAATGACATCTCTTACCTAGTGGCGAGCCAAGGGGAAGATTTTTATTTTCAGAAAGTCACACCTTCACTTTTTCTTAAACGGAAGACTGTAGTCTTCGGCGAGGTTGCGGAGATTGAAGAGTCCCAGAGCCGCTTAGTGATTAATGCTCAGCCAGATGCTGTCTACCTCAGAGCTTCTGACACCCTTATCTTCAAAAACCTAGCCACTATTTCCAGTATTTTCCCCGGGATCGATGAACTGTACAAAGAAGCAACGCAAGAGGAGGTTGAGCAGTTCCTTGATAAACCATTTATCACCTTATCCAACGATTTTGCAGCGGAGAAGGTTTCCAAACCGAATCGCAAGCGTATTGCTTTGGCGATGGCGACATTAGAGGCGTTACCCGAACAAGATAAAGCAGGAATGCTGACCTACATTGATGGCTACTGCGGCCAACAACTCGTCTTTAATGCCAACAGTGGTCAGTTCGAAATTTCGACAGACAATGAACTGAAACTCCTTATTTATGGCATTGAACAACGGTTCTATACCACCCAATTCGGACAAGAGAAAAGACTGGCCAACTCAGTTCAGGCCCTTGGCTGATGTGCCCGAGACGATGTAAAAAGCAAATCTGATGATAGCGAGATCTTCCATTTTTTGAGGCACTCTCGCCTACGGGAGAGTAGACGCGCTAAGGAAACCAGCGAAACGGATCCTCAGCCTTACGGCAACTGCCCGTAAAGCGAAAGTACGAACAGACATAGTTGGCGAATGTACCAGTGCATCGTTGCTTATCGCTTGAAGATGATGTGACAGCGGGCGGCTTGCACGTTGCGTGATTTCTTCCGTTTGCTAGGCTAGAACTAGATCTCAGTCAGGCGCAACGCAGGGATTTAGCATGAGCGCTAACGCACTCAATGATCACCACTTAGCACATCGTGCGCCGCTGCCTCGGGGTATCCAGTCAGCAGGCCTAGGATTAGTGTGCTTCTGGACCGCAACGACCGCCCTGTGAGCACGACCGTTCATAAGTCCATGGTTTCAAAGAAACCCTGCTGCAATACGCTTCGCTTGATCCGCGACGTGCGAATCTGTGCAACTGAAAGCCCCCCGTGCACGACTCATCAGTGATGATTGCCTGTCGGAGCAGCCCATGGCACTACTGCAAACTCTCTATTTCATCCCCTGTCTCGGTCAGGAAATCACCGATTTTCTGTTGCAAACCGTACCCCTACGTAGACGGCGTAAAGTGGCGCGTTACCTTCAGCATGTCGACTTATGGTTGCGCCACACACAGTACAAGTCGCTCAGTGATAGCCTGCTGCCGCTAGAGGCCTATGTGTATTTTTATCTTTCACATATCACTGTATACCCCGGACCGGCAGAACCCACAGAGCCCAGGAATTACTACCTTCCAGTCTACATTGATGACTTGCTCATCCAGCGTGAACTGAAAGGCTTGGGTCGACTGAGCAATCGCCAGGCCGCTTCCAGAATCGCCGCGGCCATGAACTGGCAGGAACATCGCTTCGGCGAAAATCTGGACCCCCTGCGTTCCCAGATGAAGAAGCTCTACCGTCAAGCCACTCGCTTTGCCCATGCTACTGAACTCACAGCACACACAAAACTGTACTCAGGCGAAAGCCTGGAACTGATTTGCGGAACCTGCAGAGGTGTGGAGCACTGGGTGAGGGATCTCGCGATGCTTCGTTTGTTACAAGAAACAGGATGCACCACATCGGATCTGGCCAAAGCAAAATGCACCGATCTTCTTTACGGATACAATGATGAGTGGTATTTCCAATTCGGCAAGGATAAGAAGATCTGCCTCAGCGAAGGGAGCGCGACCCTCCTGCAGGTGTTACTCGGCCGACATCATCATTTGGAGAAATATCGCGCTGGTCACCAACAATTGTTCAGCATGGGAGACGTTGGGGTCGAGTTCGAGATGAGTGCCCACGAGGTAGAAGTCGTATTGGAACGCCGCTACCGCTTTGCGCTAATGCTGAGCAGTGTGAACTGCCTATCGGTTGCCAATCTTTACGACCCTGTCGCCACGCCCTTCCCGGAAGGATTTGTCAGTGAACGTGCCGCACCCACTCCACACCTTGGAAAAATCCACAAGGCCGTCAACCTCCAATTTACGGCCGACTTTGATAAAGCACTTGAGCGCCCCACCTCAGCAGCCTCAGAAGACCAATACTTTTACGAAGATTGGGACGCTGCGATTCGTAACTCTCGACTAGCATTGACAGAGCCGGAGGATTTACACGCCACTGAAAGACCTGCCGAGACGCAAAATGCCAACCTGCGACAGAAGCGCGTGCTGATTGCCGGGGAAGGCATCGATGAAGCGGCCTGGGCCAATTGGGGCGTAGACTAATCGCTTATTACTGTGACAGCGACGCATACGTCTCTCGCTGCGCCGGTTTGCTCACCTTTGACCGACCGAGTTCAGCGAAAACGGAGCGGGCTGTAAAATGGAATTCACAAGCGGACTGCTGGGGAAGGACAATCAGCGCCCACGCAGCGGGCCCTACCCACCGGCGATAGACCACTTGACTGGGGGTCGTCCTAGAGCAGGTTAGATCCGATTCGGATAGCCGGCGTATCTGCCTGGTCATGAAAAAAATAATTTCATGAGCTAGTATTTTCGTCATCAGCCAATTTTTTTCGCGCTCCCCTTTGAGTGAAGCAAATACTTCGTGCGTCCGTTTCGATTCAAGCCAGGCTCCCAGTTTTTTTTTGACACATGACCTTGCTTTCGCGCACAAGTCGGATGGCGTTTTAACTCCGTACCAAAAACATAGCCAGTCAAGATAGCCGACGAGTTGATAGCCTTGCCTGGGCACATCACACTCCTCAATACTTCGCCAAATTCCGGCAAGATTTTTCTTGCTCAGTTTGATTTCAGGAAGAAAACACTTTCTAATTTTTCGGAAGATACACTTCAAAATCGGAAGTAGGTCATTGACTGTCAGCTCTATTACCGAGCTTTTCACTGTCGAGCAACGACTGATGTTACTGATTCTGTAAAAGCCCACTTTTTTATCACCCTGACCTGATGCCGCCCTAGCCTGAACCTCATTGAACAGCGCACGCTGATGCACCGCAAAATCGGTGATAGCCGAGGAAAACTGAGCGGCATTATCAAAGTAAATATTGGTCGGCTGATTGATATCAAAAAACACCTGACGATCCCTGCCGCGCTCAAAAATTCGATGGGCTAAAATCAGCCGGTTCAGCCCGGATCTATTCAAATAGGACCGGCCACTTTGACTTCCCTTGAGTCGCAGCAGATGGCCACAATAGTTGCAGCCGTATGGTTCACGGAACAACCTGCTGTTTAACGAGTAATCCATCGCCCCGCCGCAGGTCTGACACGCTTGGCTCAACTCGACCTGATGGATCGGGCACTTCTTGATGAGTAGGTATTGAAATAGGGAGTAGTGCACACCACGCACCATGCATACGGGACAAACTCTTAAATTGGCTGCAATGTGATCATTGCTCGGTACAGCTGAAGGTACTAAGAAAAGTGCATCTTGTTGCGCTCTATCAAGGGTAAAGCATTCGCGAATCGCTACCGGATTCACAGCCGCGCTGTGGGCGAGGTTTGGGAATCGGCTACGCTTACCATTACCCTCTCTCTGTGATGGCGCAAAGATTTTAACCAGTGTATCTCCGTGGATGACGTTATAAAGTGCAAACCGGCTTAGAATCGAATACGCAGATTCGTAAGCCATGTACAGTGGGGCCACCGGACAATACCTGGGATTGATGCTCATCGTTTTAGTATCCGGGACGATTATCATCATCAGGCGCTCGGATCAGCAGCTTTACTATTGCGCGTTGCGGCTTGAAACCAAGATTCACGGATAGATCGCAAGCTGAACTCCCTGGTAATCGTGTAGCCTGGGTGATCCATGTCAACACTATCGCGCAAAATAATTTCTATCGTTTTGCTGAAATACTGCATCGGTATTTCCATTTTGCTTTTTAGCTTTAATTCCTTGTAAGCATCACAAAAGGCATCCCACAGTATGTCTTTCACTTGCGCCAGCCTAAAGCCATTGGCATATGCCTGTGGGACAAAAAATTTGGTGAAAGTCCATGTGGAATTGGCCGGATAAGGGGTACTGTCAAAAAAGCCAAGGCAGGTCGCGAAATCTTCTTTTTCGCGTATGCCGCGGAAAGGGTGCTCGTAAAGCATGAACCTATTAACAATAGCCTCCCCCTCCACCCCGGTTTTGAGGAAGGCTTCCTTCTGATCAAGCAGTTGCTGCTGTCCTACCAGGATGGGAAGCAATGTCACACCCTTTAGCCGCAGGTCATTATAGATATCCTTGACCCAGTCAAAATGCTGCTGCTGAAGCCGCTGAGCTTCATCCATGAATAGAATAAAGACCTGCCGTGAATCCCTGCGCGCCGCTTGCTCCATGAAATTCACTAACCGAAGATGTTTTTTTGAGAGGCTAACATTGTCATTCCACTGCTTGTGACCGACAACCGCCAGCAGTGAGTTATAAAAATTACCTTTCGTGGCTGATATTTCTCGCTTCGCATTGTAAATAACAACAGGAAAATCAGGAAAATCTTGTGCAAGGCATTGCTGACAATAAAGCATTGCCCAAGTCTTACCGTAACGGGTATGCCCCCAGATCACTAAACCAGAGTCTCTGCGACGAATAACCTTAAGCACAAGCGCGTAAGTCTCACCGATCGAAAATGTCGGGATCAAATACCGCTGATTGCAGACAGGATGAAGATCAACCTCGACGGGTCGCGTATCCTGGATGTCCATTTGCACCCTCTATTCAAAAAGTGAAAACTTTAAACAGCTTTACTCTGTCGACTTGTGATTCCGATGTCGGAGGAGACGTTTCTTCCTCGACAGACGAACCTACTGAAGTCATGCCAGTATTTTTGTAGAGACTAGTCGCTCTCTCTCGAGTCATTTTGTTACCTTTCAATTGAAACCTACGGACAGCTTCAATGAATGACTCATTTTCCGTAAAGCGGAATTGTCCGTCCTTCACGGCCTTTGAAATCTCAGTCTGCAATCTGTAGCTGTGTGGCGTGTTTGAGTAGGGTGGCGGTGGTGTTAGCACACCAACAAATGCACCAGACTCATCAAGCAAATTGATCGAAGATACATCTCTACGAGAATACTCGATGATCATTTTCCGTCCTGCCGAATTACTCCGCAATACATCCGGATTTCGGTATTTCTGGTAAGCAAAGTTAATGAACGCGCCCCCGTATTTGGCATTTGACTGAACGATCTTTGGCTCGCGAATTCGCGTAAACGCTGCCTCATTTTGATAACGGGTAGGCAGTGTGTTCGGCGGCAATGCCCTTGCCTCCATACGCATGAGGAACAAGTCCAATGGGGTGTGGCCTTGGATTGACGCGTGCGGACGACCATTATAGTCAGAGATCACAATGTCTACGGAACTTTCCAACTCTTCTAGAGACAGCAACATCTTCAAAGGGTTTTTGGACTTTGGCGATAAACGTGCCTTGATCTCATCTGTGGATTCACTCCCCGTGGTACCAATTATTTTGTGAGAAAAGTTTTGCACCAAATAGAGAAAAAAACGCTCCACAATAGGGCGATCATTGGGGGTGTACGGTCTACCGAACTCCACCACACAGCCAAGCCTATCATTTAGCACCTCAATCACATGCTTCGCCTTATGCGCCCAAGCATTATCCAGTTTTAATGTGGACCACGTTTGCCACGCCCCCGAACTTTCTGAGGGGAATCCCCCTTCATCGCGATAACGGGTATCAGGAATATTCAGCGGTGGACGAACGTGCGGGCTCAGGGCTCTATAAATCGCCGTAAGCAAGTCTACTTGATCATACTGGTGGCCCAGTGCCAATGAATACCCCAACACACACCTTGAAAATTTTTCGATTAGACAAATTAACCAGACCCTGAGAATTTCATATTCAACAGGCTCCCCATAGGCATCCCTTTCGCGAATAACCAAGCGAAGATCCAATTTGTGTCCATCTGCTTCAACTTGCTCCAAGATGTCCGATGGATCAATATCTCGGACGCTCTCGTTAGCTTGTGAGGACTTCAGTTCTTGCTCCGCTTTCAATTCTCGGTGTTTATCCTGCAACCACCTCCTAAGCCCGCTTATACCTTCGGTTTTTTGATTTAATGGGTATTGATGTCTGGCAACTCCAGCCTCAATGCACCTGCGCACGAACGCTTTATGAATCGCTATAAAGTAGTCGCCGCCAGATTTTCGGGGTCTATATCTACGGGCTTGAGCTTTCAGCCACTCATCCACATCTGGATGTTGCTCAACGAAATGCGTAAAAGCGCCGGAATAGCCTTGCGTAGCGGATGAGCCGGGCTGCGCTTTCCGATTGTATTTTTTTTCACCACTGCGCTTATAAGGTATTGCAGCCACCCAGCCAGCGGGACTTCCGGACTTGTCTAGTGCTTCGCATTTGTCGATGACTCGATAAAGCGTTGAGCGAGGTATCCCATATTTTTCTTGAATTTCCTCTAGCGATGCGCCTTCCTTCAAGAACGCCCGGATAGCTTTAATACGATTCTCCGTCGGACCTCGAAGGGCGTCCGGCAAGACCGTTAAGTCAACCGCACGCCACTTGTCACAATCATAGCCTTCTCGTTCGCGTTCGGACCTAGAAAATCGTTGATCACTCATCCTGGGCATCTCCATGGCCTAATTGGGATGCCCCACTCAATTTAGTCGAACTCAAATTCTTGACGTTTAATCGGCCCTTTCTGACCAA
This sequence comes from Pseudomonas sp. Y5-11, assembly GCF_022368695.1. NCBI lineage: Bacteria > Pseudomonadati > Pseudomonadota > Gammaproteobacteria > Pseudomonadales > Pseudomonadaceae > Pseudomonas > Pseudomonas sp. Y5-11. Next base: position 3,934,074 of record NZ_CP058974.1, on the reverse strand, counting down.
CTCGAACACCAAAGCTGCGCCCTTCTCGCCAAAATCCTGCTCAACCGCCTGCATAGCGCTGCTCACCGTAAGTCCATGCCTTGGGAGGAGTCTCATCACTTCGCGAAGATTGCGCTCAGTCAGTGCATCTCTCTGCTTGTTGATATAGGAAAGCATGAGTAGGTAGTTTTCGTAGCGGGTACGTTCAGATTTCAGGAAATCAGTATCTAAAATTTCGCAGAGAAAGCCGTTATCGTCGGCATAATTCTGGACTTCAACGCTCGTGCTGGAACCCAGGCATGACTTGGACACCACAATGAGTGACGCGTGGCTATTCTCAAAAGCGAGCGCGACCGGGATTCGAACTTTGTCCAATTCGATGAAACGCTGGTTCACGGTCAAATCGCTCACCCAAGGATCAAACTCCACCTCGGCGAATCGCCATAGAGTGGGTCGGCAGAACAAGCTGACCTTCTCGTTTTGCTTATGACTGAACACCACGAATTCTGGAGCGCCCGCTGGTCTTGAAGGATGGGAGAGTGGGTCCATTGCCTACCTTTTTGAATAATGCCATTGAAATCAACAAGTTACGAAGTTTCAAAATTGCACATGCACTCGATAGTTTCACAATTAGAGAGGGATTATGGGCGACAGATAGCGCATCGCTATATTTTATAAGAATAAAAATATATTATTTATTCCAGAATGGATTAATAGCTCAGCGAAAATGCTTAGGCGTGGTTGTTAAATACGATGAATCCATTTCAAATGCTGAGTTTCAAATTTTGAGAGTCTCGAATTTTCGAAGTCGCAAGGTCAAATACAGCTAACACGCGCAACGTTTGCGATAATACCGGCCACCGCGGCGCGACAGCATATCGAGTGCTGGTGCCCCCATCTGTTAATCGGGTTTGGAGAACTTCATGCGTGACATCATTGACGGCTTTCTGCGCTTTCAGCGCGAGGTTTATCCGCAGCGTGTCGAGCTGTTCAAGCAGCTCGCGACGGCACAAAATCCCAAGGCGCTGTTTGTCACCTGCTCGGACAGTCGTGTTGTGCCGGAACTCCTTACGCAGCGTGAACCGGGCGAACTGTTCGTGATTCGTAATGCCGGCAATATTGTGCCGTCTTACGGCCCCGAGCCCGGCGGCGTTTCGGCCACCGTCGAATATGCGGTCGCTGTGCTCGGCGTTCAGGACATCGTGATCTGCGGCCATTCGGACTGCGGCGCGATGGGCGCGATTTCTCGCTGCACTTGTCTGGACCACCTGCCAGCGGTTGCTAACTGGCTCCGTCACGCGGACGCCGCGAAAGCGATCAACGCGGCGCATGAGTTCGACACGCCCGGCGCCAAGCTCGATGGCCTTGTGCGTGAAAACGTGATCGCGCAACTGGCGAATCTGCGTACGCATCCATCAGTGGCCCTCGCGCTTGAGCAAGGGCGGCTGAATCTGCACGGCTGGGTTTACGACATCGAAGCCGGGTGCATCGATGCACTTGATGGCGCGACACGGCAATTCGTTCCACTTGCGGATTCGCCGACCACCGTCGCGATCGCTGCTCGCAACGCCCCTCAAATGTGAATTGCCGGTCGCTTGGTTGGCCAGACCGCCGTCTCCATCAGTGACCGGCGCTTTGGCCGCCATCGACGTGCAGGATTTCGCCCGTGACGAATGGGGCGCTGTCCAGATACAACACCGCTGCGACGATGTCTTGCACGTCGCCCATGTGGCCGACCGGATGCAGGCGGCCCAGTGCGGCGTGGCTTTCCTCGCCATGCATCGGGGTCTTGATGATGCCCGGCGAGACCGCGTTAACGCGGATGCCGCGCTTGGCGTACTCGATCGCCAGGGATTTGGTCGCGGCGTTCATCCCGCCTTTGGTCAGCGACGCCAGCACCGATGGCACGCCCTCGATGGCGTGATCGACCAACGATGTGGTGATGCTGACCACATGACCGCCCTCGCCTTGCTTCTCCATCTGGGCAATCGCCTGCTGCGACATATGGAAGAAGCTGCCCATGTTGGTGGCCACGGTATTTACATACTCTTCGCGGGTATAGGCCGTGAACGGCTTGGCGAGGAAGATCCCGGCGTTGTTCACCAACGTGTCGATGCGGCCAAAACGTGCTACGCCTTCTCGGATGATTTTCTCGGACGTCGCCGGATCGGCAATGTCTCCGGCGACGGTCAGGATGTCCGGATCCAGTGACGGCTGGATGGAGCGCGAAGTCGCCACCACTTGATAACCGAGTTTACGAAAACCCTCGACGATGCCCGCGCCCAGCCCCTGAGATGCGCCAGTGACCACAACGACTTTTTTTGAATGGCTCATGATAATGCCTCGATAGTTGAAAAAAGCGGTTTCAAGTGCCTCAGCATTACCTGGGCTCCACCAGCGACTGGCGGTACTCGGTCGTGGTTATTCCTGCGTAGCCCCAGTTATCGGTATCGACTTCCTCGATCACGATGTGCGTCAGGTGCGGGTCCTTGTTGAGCACCGTCTGCATGGTTTGTGTGATCTCGGCGATCACCTGTGCTTTTTGTTCGCTGGTAACGCCGTCGCGGGTGATCCGAACGTTGATGAAAGGCACGGGAAAGTCTCCAGTTCGCGTCTCATCGGCATGATGAGACGGCAAGTGGAATGAACTCTATAAGCTGGCCTTGAATGAATAAATGCGCGCTCGGTTACTTCATTTATGACGCCGTGTAATGAATAAAAGCCGCGGTCCTCGCCACTGTGTCATCGACATCGGTATGCTTTGGGCACTTCGCGAATACTCGGTGTGATGAATATGAAGCGTCATTTTGATGACCTGCAGCTAGGAAGCATCGAGCTATTTTGCCTGGCCTCGGAAACGGGCAGTTTTACGGCAGCCGCGCAGGTAGCCGGTGTGACGCCTGCGGCAGTAAGCCGCTCGATTTTGCGTCTTGAAGAGCGTCTGGGGTCACGTCTTTTCGTCAGAACCACACGCAGCATCCGGATGACTGAACCGGGCCGGGTGTTCTATGAACAATGCCGACAGGCCCTGACGCAACTGGTGGAAGCACAGCAAGAAGTCATGGGCGCTCAATCGACGCCTTCAGGCCGGTTGCGCATCAGTCTTCCGACCACGTATGGGCATCACCGGATCTTGCCGCTTCTGCCGAAATTTCGGGCGCTTTATCCAGACGTCAGCGTGGATGTCCATTTGGGTAACCGAAATATCGACTTTGTGGCGGAGGGCTACGATCTGGCGATTCGGGTCCGGGCTCAACCGGACTCGACCCTGGTAGCCCGCTTGCTGGAGGACGCACAACTGGTCGTGGTCGCGACACCTGAATACCTGACCAAGGCCGGCACGCCAACGACACTGGATGACCTTGTCACTCACGAGTGCATTCAATTTGAACTGCCCAGCAGCGGCCGTCGCATCTCATGGCTGTTCGAGGTCGATGGCAAACATCGCGAGATCTTCACAGAGGGCCGCTATTGCTGCTCGGACGATGTGCTGGGCGGCGTCACCCTGGCCAAACACAGTGCTGGTCTGTTCCAGACTTACCGATTCATTGTCGAGAACGAATTGGCCGATGGGCGCCTCGTCGAGGTACTCCAGCCCTACAATGGGCGCTCCCGGCCTTACACCCTGCTCTACCCTCATGGCCGCTACGTTCCTCAGCGGGTCCGGGCATTCGTCGATTTTCTGCTGCAGCATCGAACCGATTGGGCGGCGATCTAGATACCGCCATTTGAGGATCATCAACAAACCCCCGATTCGGATGCGCTAATCTGGCCTGACTTGCGCTGCCTCAAGGACTCTCCCAATGCCTGCCAACTGTACCGAAGTGGATGTCGCGATTATTGGCGGCGGTCAGTCCGCACTCGCCGTGGCTTACTTCCTGCGTCGCACCGGGCGCTCGTTTGTGATCATTGATGCCGAAGCCGCACCGGGTGGTGCGTGGCGGCATGGCTGGGATTCCCTGCGATTGTTTTCACCTTCGACCTGGAGCTCCATCGCCGGCTGGATGATGCCGCCGGTTACCGACGGCTATCCCAGTCGTGACAACGTGATCGATTACCTGCGCCAGTATGAGCAACGCTATCAGTTTCCTGTCGAACGGCCTTATTGGGTCGATGCTGTTGAGCGCCAGGGCGATCGACTTCAGGTCAAAGCCCAGGGCCGTTGCTGGCTGGCCCGCGCAGTGGTCAGTGCGACCGGCACCTGGCGTCATCCTTACCTGCCACATTACCCCGGCAGTGAAACCTTTACCGGCCAGCATTTGCATTCGGCCCATTACGTCAATGCGAAGCCTTTTGCGGGGAAAAAAGTCCTGGTGGTGGGCGGTGGCAACTCCGGTGCACAGATCCTCGCTGAGGTCTCAAAAGTGGCCGACGCCACCTGGGTTACTCCGCAGCCGCCAGAATTTCTCGCCGATGACGTCGATGGCCGCGTGCTGTTCGAGCGCGCCACCGAGCGCTGGAAAGCCCAGCTCGCCGGGACCGTCATTGAACAACCGGTCGGAGGCCTGGGCGATATCGTGATGGTCCCGCCAGTCGTCGAAGCTCGAGAGCGCGGCGTGCTGCATGCGGTTCGGCCGTTTCTGCGCTTCACCGAAACCGGGGTGACGTGGGCCGATGGCTCGCAAACGCCGGTCGACGTAGTGATCTGGTGCACCGGTTTTCGCCCTGCCCTCGGTTATCTGGCATCACTGGGGGTGTGTACCGCCGATGGACGTGTGGTCGTTGAAGGTACGCGTTCGATCAAGGAGCCGCGCTTGTGGCTGGTGGGGTATGGCGACTGGACAGGTGCCGCTTCCGCGACTCTGATCGGCGTCACCCGAACGGCGCGAAGTACGGTTGAGGAGATCGAGCGGTTTTTAATGACGCAAAATACACCGGCTAGCGAATCAGCAGCTCCACGGCACGCGCGGTGATGTACGGCTTTTATCAGCACTTCTGTGCAGGAGCTACCCAATGAGCATTGACTGGCTGAACTTTACGCCTTGGACTGCCCTGGGCGGAGGGGCCTTGATAGGCCTGGCGGTCGGGGTATTCGTGCTCGCCAATGGTCGCATCGCCGGCATCAGTGGCTTGATTGGCAGCGTGATGCAATTTGGCAGTGAAGGCTGGAGCGAGAAGGCACTGTTTCTTCTTGGCCTGATGCTCGCGCCACTGTTGTGGGGAGTGTTTGCCGTACTGCCGCAGATCGAGATCAAGGCAGAATGGCCGACGCTGATCATTGCGGGATTGTTCGTCGGCGTGGGCACCCGTTACGGCTCTGGCTGCACAAGTGGTCATGGGGTTTGCGGGATCTCTCGACTGTCCGCCCGATCCATCACGGCAACGATGTGCTTTATGCTCGCCGGTTTTGCAACGGTGTACGTCATTCGTCATGTCGTGGGGGCTTGAAAATGATCAAGCTGAGCGCGTTTTTCGCAGGACTGATCTTCGGCCTGGGGCTGCTCCTGGCAGGCATGGCGAACCCCGCCAAGGTACTGGCTTTCCTGGATGTGGCCGGGGCCTGGGATCCGTCACTTGCTCTGGTGATGGGAGGCGCCATCGCCGTGGCGGTTATCCCGTTGAACTGGGCGCGGAACAACAAGCAATCCTTGCTGGGAGCCCCCATGCAGTTACCGATGAAACGGGAGCTGGATGCCCGCCTGATTGGCGGCAGCCTGCTGTTCGGCATCGGTTGGGGGATGGCGGGAATCTGCCCTGGGCCAGCCGTCGCTATTGTGCTTACCGGGCACGGGCAGATCATCGTATTCGTGTTGGCCATGCTGGCCGGCATGTACCTGTTCTCTCTATTGGAACGTCGACGCAGGAGCTGATCAGGTACTTGCTGGGGGAATCCTCACATCCATTGATTTTTATCAGAAGACGCTACGAGCAATGAATTAAACCTGCCTTATCCCTTCTCTCTGAACCCGGACAGGCAGGTGATCGATGTATCAGAACCTGGCACTGCTTGCCGCTTTCCTGCTGGTCTATAGCCTGTTTGCCGGACGTTTCGAGTCGCGCCTGCTCAATGGGCCTCTGATGTTCATGCTCGCCGGGCTGATTCTTGGCCCGGCATTCCTGGGCCTGCTGCTGCCCCGGATCGACAAGGACGGCCTCCGGATCCTGGCCGAACTGACCTTGGCAATTGTGCTCTTCAGCGATGCCGCCAACGCTGATCTCAAGGTGCTGAAAGTCCACGAAGGATTACCGCTACGCTTGTTGTTGATCGGGCTGCCGCTGACCATGCTCGGTGGCTGGCTGGTCGGCATCTGGCTGTTTCCGCAGATTCCCTCGATCGAACTGGCCATCTTGGCGACTCTTCTGGCGCCCACGGATGCCGCACTGGGCAAGGCTGTCGTGAGCAATCCGAAGGTGGCGGCATCCGTGCGTGAAGGATTGAACGTGGAGAGCGGGCTCAATGACGGCATCTGCGTGCCGGTGCTGTTGATGTTCCTGGCCCTGTTGATCGAAGAACAGACGCGGTCGCCCGTCTCGCTGGCGGTGGAGCTGGTGGCCGAGGAGCTTGGCATTGGCGCGCTCGTCGGCGTCGCCCTGACGTTGATCGCCTGGTTGTTGCAGCGCTACGCCGGGAAACGCCATTGGCAAACCCCCATGTGGTCACAGCTGACGCTACCCGGACTGGCGCTGGTTTGCTTTGCCACCGCGCAAGCATCAGGCGGTAGCGGGTTTATCGCGGCGTTCGTTGGCGGCCTGCTCGCCAGTTATCTGTTTGCTCAACAAAAGCATGATCTGCTCAAGGCCAGTGAAGAGTTCGCCAGCCTGCTTTCCGTCATTACCTGGGTGGTGTTTGGCGCGCAGGTAATCCCTTGGGCCTGGAGCAGTTTCACGCTGAATATCTGGTTGTATGCAGTGCTCAGCCTGACCGTGGTTCGCGTACTGCCTGTGCTCATCAGTCTGGCAGGGACCGACTTCGATTTCGAAACCCGGCTGTTCATCGGCTGGTTCGGTCCGCGCGGCCTGGCAAGTATTGTCTTCGCCGTGATGATTCTGGACTACCCTCTGCAAGTCGGTCGTACGTTGGTGGCTGTAGCAGCCTGTACCGTTTTACTGAGTGTGCTGCTCCATGGTTTGAGTGCCAACCCATGGGTCTCGCGGCTGGCAAATCGTGTTCTTTGATAATTGTCAGAAATGCCACTGAATGCCGGTGCTAGCGTTGTGATCAACAAATGGCTAAGCGTCTGTCCGAGAACCCTTCACGGAGCAGAATATGGGCAGGAACATGAGTGTTGGCAGGCAACTGGGCTTGCCCGTCGCCATTATCGTCGGCAGCCTGAGCCTGCTCGCCGGCTGCGACAAAGAACCCCCGACCCTCGCCCGCCAAGCGCCTGATGTCACGATCATGACAGTCACCGCACGCACGACACCGGTGACCTTCGAATTCGTTGCGCAAACCCAAAGCTCCCGCGAAGTGGAGATCCGCGCCCGGGTTGCCGGGTTCCTGGAAAAGCGGCTGTACACCGAAGGGGACCTGGTAAAAACCGGGCAGACGCTGTTTCAGATGGACCGCAAGCCCTTTGAAGCTTCATTGCTCTCGGCCCAGGGGCAACTGGCTCAACAGCAGGCACGCTGGGAGGTGGCCAAAGCCACCCTCGCCCGTGTCCGGCCGCTGGCGGCGCAGAATGCTGTCAGCAAAATGGACCTGGACAATGCCGTCGGCGATGAGCGTCAGACCAGAGCCGCCGTGCTGGCCGCCGAAGGGTCGGTGCGAACCGAACAGCTGAACCTCAGCTACACCACCATCGCCTCCCCGCTTACCGGTCTTTCAAGCTTTGCCAAAAAGCAGGAAGGCAGTTACGTCACACCCGGTGAGTCCGGACTGCTGACCACCGTCTCGCAGATGGACCCGATTTACGTCAACTTCAGTCTTTCGGAAAACGAGACGCTCAAGTTCCGCGAAGAGATTGCTTCCGGGCACCTCATATTCCCGCTGCGCAGTGAATTTGTCGTGGAAGTGGTATTGGCCGACGGCTCGGTGTTGCCCGAACAGGGGCGACTGAATTTTGCCGCGCCCTCCTACAGCCAGGACACCGGCACCTTTCTCGTCCGCGCCGTGGTCGCCAATCCCAATGGCCAGTTGCGCCCCGGCCAGTTCGTACGGGCGCGGGCCATCGGCGCTACCAGGCCGAACGCCATCGTCGTGCCGCAAAAGGCCGTTCTGGAGGGGGCCAAGAGCCACTTTGTCTGGGTGATCAATGCTGCGGGCAAGCCCGAACAACGGGTGGTCGAAGTGGGTGATTGGCACGGCGATGACTGGTTCATTACCCAAGGGTTGCAGGCCGGTGAACGGATCGTGGTCGACGGTGCGATCAGAGTCACGCCCGGAGGGCCGCTGAACATCATTGCCCCTCCTGCCCCGCCAGCTAACCAGACGCCGACAAAACCGATGGCTGCCAGCACGCAGCAAGACACCGGGCGCAGCCCATGAGTATTTCCCACTACTGCATTGATCGCCCCATTTTCGCTTCGGTGATCTCAATCATCATCACCCTGGCCGGCGCGGTGGCCATGGCCAAATTGCCGGTGGCCCAGTACCCGGATATTACCCCGCCGCAAATTACCGTTTCGGCAACCTACCCCGGCGCCGATGCCCAGGTGGTGGCCAATAACGTGGCAGCGCCGATCGAGCAACAGGTCAACGGCGCCGACAACATGATCTACATGAACTCGTCGAGCTCGGCGACGGGGAACATGACCCTCAACGTGTTCTTCGAGATTGGCACCGACCCGTCCCTTGCCCAGGTCGATGTGCAAAACCGCGTCAATCTGGCCTTGCCGCAACTGCCCTCCGCCGTCCAGAGCCAAGGCATTCAGGTACAGAAAAAATCTTCCGCGTTCATGATGGTGCTTGCCGTGTATTCGGCCGGCGAGCGCTATGACAGCACCTATGTCGCCAACTACGCGAACCTCTACATTCTGGATGCAATCAAGCGCATTCCGGGGGCCAACCAGGCGAGTATTTTCGGCACGCCGGACTACGCCATGCGGATCTGGCTCAAACCCGATCGCATGGCGCAACTGGGCATTACCGCCGCTGACGTACAGACAGCGGTCGCCAACCAGAACCAGCAATTCGCCGTCGGCCGTGTCGGGCAATCGCCGACCGGCCAGGCCGTGGAGCAATCGTTCGCGGTGACCACCAAGGGCCGCCTGACGGAGCCTGCGGAATTCGAGAACATCATCTTGCGCGCCAGCAACGACGGCGCGGCCATCGTCCGCCTGAAGGATGTAGGGCGCGCCGAACTCGGGCAGAAGGACTATTCGCTGCGCAGCACTTATCAAGGACGTCCCGCGACGCTGATCGCGGTGTATCAGCAGCCGGGGGCAAACGCCCTCGATGTCTCGGCAGCGGTGACGTCGACCCTGGCACAAATGAAAACGACATTTCCCGAAGGGATCGAATACAAGATCGTGATGGACACGACCGCGTTCACCCGCGCGTCGATTTCCGAGGTGATTCACACCTTTTTCGAAGCGTTGGTGCTGGTGGTCGTGGTGGTGTTCATTTTTCTGCAGAGTCTGCGCGCCACGCTGATCCCGGTACTCGCCGTACCGGTGTCGATTGTCGGCACCTTTATCGGCATGTCCGCCCTGGGGTTTTCGGTGAACATGCTGACGCTGTTCGGCATGGTGCTGGCGATCGGCATCGTGGTCGACGACGCGATCGTGGTGATTGAAAACGTCGAACGCAATATGCACGTACACAAGATGAACCCCAAGGACGCCGCCAAACGCGCCATGGATGAAGTGGCCGGCCCGGTGGTCGCGATCGTGCTGGTGTTGTGTGCTGTGTTCGTCCCGGTGGCTTTCATGGGGGGCATCACCGGGCAGCTCTACAAACAGTTTGCGATCACCATCGCCATCTCCGTGGTGATCTCCGGCCTGGTGGCGTTGACGCTTTCACCAGCCCTGGCCGCCCTGCTGCTCAAACCTCACCAAGGCGAAAAAAACGCTTTTTTCCGCTGGTTCGAACGTAGCTTCGAACGCATGACCGAGGGCTATTCGCGTGCCGTGGCGTTCATGATCAAACGCTTTGTGCTGGCGTTGCTGCTGTTCGCCGGCATGATCGTTTTGATTGCGCTGATGGCGCAGCGCATTCCCAGTGCCTTTCTGCCCCCGGAGGATCAGGGGTATCTGCTGGGCGCGCTGATCATGCCCGATGCCGCCAGCCTGGATCGCACCGCTGAAGTGGGCAAGGTCGCCAGTGATTTCTTCATGCATGACGAGGCCGTCGAGGGTGTCGCAATCGTTAACGGCTACAGCCTGCTCGATGGCCAGAACAAGAACAATGCCGGTGCCTTTTTCGTCGGGTTCAAGGATTTCGAAGAGCGTTACAAGGACTCGCAAACCATCAAGGAACAGAGTGCTCCAGCGCTCATCCAGAAAGCGGCCCGGGCCTTTTCCACGGTACAGGGCGGGATCATTTTGCCGGTCAACCCGCCATCCATACCGGGCCTCGGTACCACGGGCGGCATGGAGGTGTGGGTTCAAAGCAAGGGCGACGCCAGCGTCGGGCAACTGGCCGAGATGGTCGGCATGCTTGTCGCAAAAGCCAGGCAGCGTCCGGAACTCGGCGCCATTACCTCGACCTTCAATGTGTTTTCCCGGCAATTGCTGGTCGATGTCGACCGCGAAAAGGCCGAGACGCTGGGGGTGCCGGTGGAAGACGTGTACAGCACCATGCAAACCATGTTCGGTTCTCTGTATGTGTCTCAATTCAACAAGTTCAGCCGTCTGTGGCAGGTGATTCTGCAGGCTGAACCGAGCTACCGACTCAAGGCTGAAGACTTGCAGCAGATTTATGTGCGCAGCAAGAACCTGGGGATGGTGCCGCTCAAAGCCCTGCTGACCACCCGCTACGTCACCGGCCCCGACCTGCTGACGCGCTTCAACAACTTCCCGGCAGTCAAGCTCACCGCCAACGCCGCACCCGGTTACAGCTCCGGTCAGGCACTCAAGGCGCTGGAAGAGATCAGCGCTGAAATCATGACCAATGACTATGCCTTGGCCCTGAGTGGCGAGGCCTTCGAGGAGAAAAAAAGCGGGGGCGCTTCCTCTCAGGTGTTCATCTTCGGCCTGGTCATGGTGTTCCTGATCCTGGCCGCGCAGTACGAAAAATGGTCCCTGCCCGTCGGCGTATTGCTGGCAGTGCCCTTTGCGTTGTTCGGTGCCCTGCTCGCGGTACTGATACGCGGGTTGAGCAACGATGTTTACTTCCAGATCGGCTTGACCATGCTGGTCGCTCTGGCCGCGAAGAATGCCATCCTGATTTTCGAATTTGCGGTACTGAACCGGGAAAGCGGCATGTCTGCCTACGATGCGGCAATGACCGCCGCCAGGGAGCGGCTGCGGCCTATCGTGATGACGTCCCTGGCGTTCATTCTGGGGTGTGTCCCATTGGCCATTGCCGTCGGTGCATCGGAAAACAGCCGACACTCGATCGGCACAGGTGTCATCGGCGGGATGTTGGCGGCAACAGTCATCGCCATTTTCTTCATCCCGCTGTTCTACTACCTGGTTGAACGCTTGACCGAGAAAAAAGGCGCGCCGCAACAGACCACCCCGCCGCCTTCACTCACATCGCCCGGAGAGATCCCCGGTGGCGCTCCCCTGCACAGACATGAGGGGGAATGAATGCGCACATGCCATTTGTCGTGGTTGATTTGTCTGGGGCTCAGCGGCTGCATGCTCGGCCCGGATTACCAGCGCCCGGCCACCGACACCCCGGCGGCCTATCGCTACGCAGAGCAAGAGGCCAACGACCTGTCCAACGCGTTGTGGTGGGAACAGTTCAACGATCCGGTGCTCAATGACTTGATCCGCAGCGCGCTGGCGCAAAACCAAGACATCAAGATCGCCGCCGCCCGGGTCGAGGAGTTTCAGGGCCGTTACGGTGTGGCGCGTTCGCAGCTGTTTCCGCAAATCGGCGCCGCCGCGCAAGGCAGTCGTTCCCGGGCGCCACGCGACAATGGTCCGGTACCGCTGGACTCCGGCGTCGACCCGATTTACCAGAATTATCAGGCCACCCTGAGTGTGAGCTGGGAGCTTGACGTCTGGGGGCGCTTGCGGCGACTCAATGAGTCGGCACGGGCTGACTTGCTGGCCTCGGAAGAAGGTCGGCGGACGGTGATACTCAGTCTGGTCTCGTCGGTGGCATCGAGTTACATCGCGCTGCGCGATCTTGACCGCCAACTGGAAATCGCCCGTACCACGGCCAAGGCCCGTGGCGACTCCTACGAAATCTTCAAACTGCGTTTCGGTGCCGGCACCATTTCTGAAATGGAATTGGCGCAAAACCTTTCGGAATTCCAGCGCACCCAGGCGTCCGTTGCGCAATTCGAGTCACTGGTGGCGCAACAGGAAAATGATCTGGCTGTGCTGCTTGGGCGCAATCCGGGCCCGATCATCAGAGGCCGTGAGCTGACACAACTGTCGCTGCCATCGGTACCCGCCGGGTTGCCTTCGGACTTGCTTGAGCGTCGCCCCGATCTGCGGCAAGCCGAGTTGAATCTGGTTTCCGCCAACGCCCGAATCGGTGCGGCCAAGGCGCTGTATTTCCCGACGATATCGCTGACCGGATTGTTGGGCTCGGTCAGTAACCAACTGTCCAACCTGTTCACCGGGCCGGCCGCCACCTGGTCATATGGGGTCGCCGCCAGCATGCCGCTCTTCACCGCTGGCGGGATCGCCGGTCAGGTGCAACAGGCCGAGGCCGTTCAAAAACAAACCTTGTTGGCTTACCAACAGTCGATCCAGTCAGCCTTCAGGGATGTTGAAAACGCCCTGGTTGCCGCGAGCAAATCCCGCGAGCAAATGACTTCTCAAGGCAATCAGGTCGAAGCCTTGCGCACCTACACCCGGTTTGCCCGGCTGCGTTACGACAACGGCTATACCAGCTACATAGAAGTGCTGGATGCCGAGCGTAGTCTGTTCGACGCCGAGCTGACCTACACCCGGACCCGGGGTTCGGTGTTCACCGCCATGATCGATGTTTACAAGGCAACGGGCGGAGGGTGGATAAGCAAGGCAGACACGTTGACCTCAACCGTCGGCGAACATTGACCATGACCACGCTGCAGTGCGTTCAAGGGCTGGGCGCGGATGCACTTCGCCGACCGAGGGGGTTTCGATGACCGACACCAACAAGAAAATGAGCCTGACGGGACTCACCACTTTGGTGACCGTCAACATGATGGGCTCGGGCATCATCATGTTGCCGACCAGCATGGCGCAACTCGGGGCGGTCTCGTTGTTGTCATGGATCGTCACCGCTGTCGGTTCCATGGCCATTGCATATTGTTTTTCCCAGTGCGGCATCTTCTGTCTACGCTCGGGCGGGTTATCCGCCTACACCGAAGAGGCGCACGCAAAGTCGGGATTTTTCCTCTGCTCGTATCTGTATTTCCTGTCACTGGCCATCGCCAACGTGGCGGTGGCCATCTCCGCAGTGGGATACATGACGTCGTTCATGCCTTGGCTGGGAAGCGGCGCCATTCCTTTGTTCATCGGAACGGTCGGCTTGCTCTGGATAACCACCGTGGCAAATTTTGGCGGCCCCGGCGTTACCGGCAAGATCGGTGCGATTACGGTCTGGGGCGTGATCATCCCGGTCGCCGGCTTGAGCCTTATCGGATGGTTCTGGTTCAAACCCGATCTACTGATCGCCGCCTGGAACCCTTACCACCTGCCCATTTCCGAAGCGATCAGCAAAGCAATTCCGCTGACACTCTGGGCCTTTCTCGGCATGGAATCGGCCGCGCAGGCCTCTGACGCGGTGGAAAACCCCACGCGCACGGTGCCGCTGGCCTGCCTGTTCGGCACCCTGGGAGCGGCGGTTGTCTATGTGCTCTCGACGACCGTCATTCAGGGGATCATTCCCAATGCCGAGCTGGCTAACTCGTCCGCGCCGTTCGCGCTGGTTTATGCGCACATGTTCAACCCGACGGTCGGCCACATCATCATGGCGTTGGCAGTGATGGCATGCGTGGGCTCGCTGTTGGGCTGGCAGTTCACCCTGGCGCAAACCGCCAAGATGACGGCTGACCAGGGCATGTTTCCCAAACTGTTCTGCAAGGTCAGCGCCCGCAATGCCCCCATCGTCGGGATGCTGGTCTGCGGCGTGCTGCAGACCTTGATGGCGCTGTCGACCATTTCGCCGAACGCCAGTGCGCAGTTCGGCAAACTGGTCAGCCTCGCCGCCGTGACCAACCTGATTCCCTATGTAACGGCGGCCACCGGGCTGCTGGTCATGATGTACAAAGCCAAGGTCAGTGCCAGCGTGTACACCCGCAATACCTTGCTGTTGGTGGTGGCCGTGGCGTACTCCCTCTACGCGTTGTATGCCTGCGGCAAAGATGCGGTGTTCGGCGGCATTCTGGTTCTGGTGTTCGGCTATCTGCTCTACGGCTTCCTCGCCAAACGTTTTGTCGACGTGCCTGTGCCGGTTCGCCCCCGGGCCGACACTCCTTGACCGCCGTCTTCGTGACGGCTCAGACAGCTGAATTCGAGGAACCCGCACATGAACGTGAAACTGAGCAAATCCCACCCGCTGCTACTCGTCTGCCTACTGACGCTATTGCCAGTCATGGCCCACGGCAGCACGCTTGAGCGCATCCGCACGAGCCACACGTTCACTCTCGGTTACTTGCCGGACTTCGCGCCATTCAGCGAGCAGGTCGCCGATAAAGCCAGCGGATATGCCATCGACCTCTGCTTGAAAATCGCCGAAAAGGTCAAGAGCGAACTGGCGTTGCCCGCGCTGAAGATCGCCTACCAGCCTGTGTCCCTCAACGACGAAATCAATGCCGTCAATTCGGGGAAGATCGACATTCTCTGTACGCCGACCCCTCCGACACTGGCGCGGCGCTCGCAGGTCAGCTACTCGGTGCCGGTCTACACCGCCGGTCTCTCGGCCGTGGTGCGCGAGGACGCCTCCCAGCCTTTGCTTAATGTGCTCAATGGCAAGGTGGCCCATACCGGGCCTACGTGGCGTGCCACTGCGAACCTTGGGCTGTCCAATCAAACGTTTGCTGCCATCGGCGGTGGTGTGACAGAGGCGTGGATACATCAGCAGATGCGTTTGCTCGGCGTGGTGGCTACGCTGGTCACGGTGGAGAACGCCGATGCAGGCCTCAAACAGGTTGCCGATGGCAAAGCCAGTGCGTTCTTTGCTGAACGCATGGTGCTCAAGCATCTGCTGAGCAGGAATGACCCCGAAGGTCACCTGGTGCTGCTGGAGCGGATTTTCGAGTACGCGCCGACGGCCATGGCGCTGGATCGAAACGACGAAGATTTCCGTCTGCTGGTCGACACTGCGCTGAGTGAGATGTACCGCGCCGGCGACATCGAGCAGGCGTACGACAACTACCTGGATGGCGCCGGCGACGCGGCGAAGAAGCTGTTCAAGATCTACGCACTACCTTGAGAGCCAGGCCCCAACGATCGGGGACGCTCAACAGTACGGGCGCTTCAGTTTGATGGCCGCTGCAAAAGCCGCTTCGTCATCACCATCGAGGTCTGCAATGACTGCCCGGTGCGCTGCAGCTTGTTCAGCAGACTGGCGCCCAACCAGAGCTGGTAAAGGGTTTCTGCCAACTGGCGAGCATCAGCATCCGGCACACTTTTATCCAGCTGCCCTTCTTCCAGGCACGTCGTGATCCGCGCAACGATGCGCTCGGCGCCGTCACGCAAGGTGAGGCGCATCGACTCGGACAGGTCGGCGACTTCCGCGCTCAACTTGACCACCAGGCATTCATCGCCGTGACCTTCCAGGGTGCAGCGGTTCTGCCAGCCCTGCCAGTAATCCATCAGCCGCTCATAGGCACTGAGCCCCGGCAGTGTCAGGCGTCGCTCCATATCTGCGAGGTAGCCGACAAAGTAATCCTCCAGCAACGCCTGGCCGTAGAGTTCCTTGGATTTGAAGTAGTGATAGAACGAGCCCTTGGGCACACCGGCGGTCTGCAGGATCTCGCTCAGGCCAACGCTGGTGAAGCCCTTTTCGGCCATCATGCGGTGGCCGGTGTCGAGCAGGTGTTGGCGGGTATCGTCGTAGGTCGGTTTCATGGGGCGCAAAATACCAAACATTAGACCAGTCGTATATTTCTGATGAGCAGGAGTTTGCCACAGAGATCGCGCGGAAACACCGCCGTAAAAATTTACTAGACGACCGGTCTAATATGAATCTATGCTGTGCCCGTCATTCCTTCCAAGGTGTCGCAGACGAACCCGTCGAGGACACCCGACCACCACAGGGCGCTCTATGAAAATCTTGATGGTTCTGACTTCCCACGATCAGCTTGGCAACACCGGCAAGAAAACCGGCTTCTGGCTCGAAGAGTTCGCGGCCCCCTACTACGCCTTCAAGGATGCCGGTGCACAGATCACTCTGGTATCGCCGGCTGGCGGCCAGCCGCCGCTTGATCCGAAAAGCGATGAGCCCGATGCGCAAACCGCTGAAACTGAGCGCTTCCGCCAGGACACTGCTGCCCAGCAGGCACTGGCCAACACCGGGCGCCTGGCGGATGTCAGCGCTGAGGATTTCGATGCTGTGTTCTACCCGGGTGGCCATGGCCCGCTGTGGGATCTGGCCGAGGACAAACACTCGATCGCACTGATCGAAGCCTTCGACCGCAGCAACAAACCCCACGGTTTCGTCTGCCATGCGCCGGGCGTGCTGCGCCACGTCACGGCTGCCGATGGCAAATCGTTGATTCAAGGCCGAGACGTCACCGGTTTCACCAACGCTGAAGAAGCCGCTGTGGGCCTGACGGATGTTGTGCCGTTCCTGATTGAGGACGAATTCCAGCGTCTTGGCGGGCGCTACGCCAAAGTGGCTGACTGGCAGGTTCACGTGGTGACCGATGGCCAACTGGTGACCGGTCAAAACCCTGCCAGCTCGGCAGCCGTTGCTGAAAAGCTGTTGAAGCTGTTGGCCTGAGCCACCGAGCCTCCAGACACCGTGCTCATCACGCACGGTGTTTTTTTTGCCGCATTACTAGTCGACTGGTCTAATAAGGCCAAAACAGGAATTCCATGAAAAACAGCCCTTTCTTCACGCCTTTCACCCTGGGCCAGCACACCCTGAAAAACCGCATCGTCCTGCCGCCCCTCACCCGCCAGCGCAGCACGCAACCGGGCAATGTCGCCAACGCATTGATGGCCGAGTATTACCAGCAGCGCGCCGGCGCCGGTCTGCTGGTCACCGAAGGCACGCAGATCGAGCCTCGCGGTCAGGGCTACGCCTGGACCCCCGGCATTCATACGCCGGAACAAATTGCCGGATGGCGCACAGTCACTGAAGCGGTTCATGCCCGGAACGGCGTGATATTCGCCCAGCTGTGGCACGTCGGACGTGTGTCCCACACCGCGTTGCAACCCGACGGCGCGGCCCCGGTATCCGCTTCTGCCATCGCGACTGAACGGGTCAGCGTGTTCATTGAAACCACGCCGGGCGCTGGAGAGCTGGTCAAGCCATCCGCACCACGAGCGCTGAGCACTGATGAAGTCCAGGCACTGGTTCAGCTTTATATTCAAGCTGCGCGCAATGCGATGGACGCCGGTTTTGACGGGATCGAACTGCACTGTGCCAACGGCTATCTGGTGAACCAGTTCATTTCTGCGCACAGCAATGTGCGCACCGATCAATACGGCGGCTCGCTGCACAATCGCCTGCGTTTTTTGCGCGAAGTGGTGTCGGGTGTCGCCGAGTGCATCGGCAAGGAAAAAGTCGGCGTGCGGTTCGCGCCGCTGTTCACCACCACCGATGAAGCGCGCACTTATCTGGGCATGGTCGAGGAAGACCCGCACACCACTTACATCGAAGCGATCAAGGTGCTTGAGGACGTGGGGATTGCCTACCTGTCCATCGCCGAGGCGGACTGGGACGACGCGCCCGCGATGCCGCAAACGTTCCGCCGCGCAGTGCGCGACACCTTCAGCGGCGCCATCATCTACGCCGGGCGCTACAACGCTGAATCCGGCGCGCAATTGCTCGAATCGGGGCTGGCGGACCTGGTGGCGTTCGGCCGTCCGTTCATGGCCAACCCGGACCTGCCGGCGCGCATCGCCAATGACTGGCCGCTCAATCCGCTGAACCCCGCCACGGTCTACGGCGGCAATGCCGAAGGCTATGTGGATTACCCGACCTACAGCGAATAATTCCGCGAATTCGCCCAGCGCTCCCACTGCCCGGGAGCGCTTTCCCCTCTGCGCCAAACGCGCAACCTCGCACGCTGCGATGTGAGGTGTTCGCATCTGCATAAAAAAGATTGCCGATTCATTGTCAGGCGGATTTTTTCAGCCTATCTTGAGTAAAACCTATACAAAGAACTTAATTTCGTACAACTCTTGCGCTACGGATTGGCCCTCACGCACAGCACTGCTGCGAGTCCCCTGAATGAACCCACTACTAGCCAGTCATTACCGTGAAATTCTCGTCGGCGTCGGGGAAAACCCCGAGCGTGAAGGTCTGCTCGACACGCCCAAACGTGCGGCCAAAGCGATGCAGTATCTGTGCAACGGCTACACCATGAGCCTGGAAGACGTCACCAACGGCGCCCTGTTCGAATCGCAAAGCGATGAGATGGTCATCGTCAGTGACATCGAGCTCTATTCCTTGTGTGAGCACCACATGCTGCCTTTCATCGGCAAGGCGCACGTGGCGTACATCCCCACCGGCAGGGTGCTCGGGCTGTCGAAAGTGGCGCGCGTGGTGGACATGTTCGCCCGGCGCCTGCAGATCCAGGAAAACCTCACCCGGCAAATTGCCGAGGCCATCCAGCAGATCACCGATGCCGCCGGCGTGGCCGTGGTCATCGAGGCCAGGCACATGTGCATGATGATGCGCGGCGTTGAAAAGCAGAATTCGATCATGACTTCCTCGGTGATGCTCGGCGCGTTTCGTGACAGCACCACCACGCGTCAGGAGTTTCTGCAACTGATCGGGCGGCGAAGTTGATGTTCGACCCTCGATGGGTGCGATAAACCTGTACAGAGCAAATAGGCTGTACAAGCACGATCTTTCCAATTTCACCCTCCTGCCTGTGCATTCAGGGAGAACGTCAATGACCCGAATTGTGCTCTTGCTGGCTCTGATACTCGGCGTTGCGAGCTGCGGCAGCGTCGATGTAAGTCGCTACGCCGATCAGCAGCCGGCGTTGGATCTGCAGCGTTTTTTCAGCCAACCGGTGAAAGCCTGGGGGATGTTTCAGAAGCGTTCCGGGGAAGTGGTCAAGCGCTTCGAGGTCAACATCGTCAGCCATCGTGAAGGTGACAACCTGATTCTTGATGAGCACTTCCTGTACAGCGACGGTACGCGCCAGCGCCGCGTCTGGACCCTGACGCCCGAAGGCCAGGGACGCTGGAGCGGGCGCGCGGGTGATGTAGTGGGCGTCGCCACAGGTCAGGTGGCCGGCAATGCGCTGCACTGGCGGTATCGCCTGAACCTGCCGGTTGATGGCTCGACCTATGAAATGAGCATGGACGACTGGATGTACCAGATGGACGAGGACACGCTGATCAATCGCACCCGCATGTCCAAGCTCGGGGTTGAAGTCGGCCAGGTGACCTTGTTCTTCCGCCGTCAGGGTGCCGGAGCCAGCCAATGAACAGCGCGTTCAGCATGGCCTCCCTGGGCGATGATTATCGTGCCCTGGTGATCGGCGCCAGTGGCGCCATCGGCCGCGCGTTTTGCCAGCAGCTCAGTCAGGACCCGCGCTGTGCCGGCGTTCGTGAACTGGGGCGCCATACCGTTCCAGCGCTGGATCTGGAGCAGCCGCAATCGATCGCCAGCGCCGCCGCTGAACTGGCCGCGCAAGCGCCCTATCAATTGATCGTGCACGCTGCCGGCCTGCTGCATCGTGAGCGGATCAAGCCGGAAAAGAGCTACAGCGCGATCGAAGCCGATGCGCTGCAAGCCGTGTTTCAAGTGAACACGCTGGGGCCGGCGATGGTGTTGCGGCATTTTCTGCCGTTGCTTGATCCCCAAGGGGCGATGGCGCTGCTCTCGGCCAAGGTCGGAAGCATCGGCGACAACCGATTGGGCGGCTGGTACGCCTATCGCGCCTCCAAGGCGGCGCTGAACATGCTGATCAAGACCGCAGCGATCGAACTGGCCCGCACCCGCCCGCAAAGCCGCTTGCTGAGTCTGCACCCGGGCACGGTCGTGTCGGGGTTGTCGCAACCTTTTCGCGGGGCATCCAGCGCCCGCCCTGCGGACGTTGCCGCTGAACAGCTACTGAACCTGATTGACCAATTGACGCCGGCCGACAGCGGCCAGTTCTTTGCCTACGATGGACAACGCCTGCCCTGGTAGGCAAGGAGTGAAGCATGAATCTGCAAACCCTGACCGAACGTGCAGCCAACAGCGAAATTCGTGAGCTGGAGTTGCTGTCGCTCGAAGGTGGTTTTTATCTGGCCCGGGTTCGCCTGGATCACGGTCAGTTCACCTTGCTCGACGACGCGGCCAAACCCATGCACCTGCGTTCAATCACCCATCTGCGTGACTTGCTGCAGACCGTGCCGGCATTCCCGTGCGTGCTGGTGCAGCAATGCGTGCACGACGAAATGTGTGGCCGTGATACCGGGCCGGTCGAAGAGCTGCGCATTCCTTTTTCGCTGGCCACGCCGTTATGAAACGAATCCTGCCGGACTGCACTGAATGAACCCGAATCGTCGGTTGTGCCTGGTGCTGGGCGATCAGCTGTCGTTCGATCTGGCTTCCTTGCAGACGCTCGACAGCGAGCGCGACACCGTGCTGCTGGTCGAGGTCATGGAAGAAGCCAGCCATGTACCGCACCATCCGCAAAAGATTGCCCTGATCTTCAGCGCCATGCGCCACTTCGCCCAGTCGTTGCGAGATCAGGGCATCCGTGTCGAATACGTGACGCTGGATGATCCGCACAACAGCGGTTCGGTGCCGGGAGAATTACGCCGTTGGCAACAGCGCTTGCAGGTCGAGCAAGTGCACGTCACCGAGTGCGGTGACTGGCGCCTGGAACAATCGATCAAGGATTGTGGCCTGCCCGTTTGTTGGCACGCCGATTCGCGTTTTTTGTGCAGTCGCGCCGAGTTCGCCGCCTGGGCTGCGGGGAAAAAGCAGTTGCGCATGGAGTTCTTTTATCGCGAGATGCGCCGCAAGAGTCGCTTGCTGCTCAATGGCGACGGCACGCCGGTGGGCGGTGCGTGGAACTTCGATGCCGAGAATCGCAAGTCCCTGCCCAAAGGCGTGAAAGCCCCCTACCCGATCCGTTTCAGTAACGACGTCATCACCCGCGAGGTGCTGGATCTGGTGCAGGCGCGCTTCAGCCAGCACTACGGCGCACTCGATGATTTCAATTACCCGGTCACCCATGCCGACGCGCAGGCGCTGTGGGACTATTTTCTCGATTATGGCCTGGCGGGTTTCGGTGACTATCAGGACGCCATGGCCAGTGACGAACCGTTCCTGTTTCATGCACGCATCAGCGCCGCGCTCAATATCGGCCTGCTGGATTTGCGGCGGTTGTGCAGCGACGTCGAGTCGGCCTATTGGGCCGGCAGGATTGCCCTGAATGCTGCCGAAGGCTTCATTCGGCAACTGATCGGCTGGCGGGAATACGTGCGCGGCGTGTACTGGCTGAAAATGCCGGACTACGCACTGGGCAACGCCTTCGGCAACAGCCGTGCACTGCCGGAGTTCTACTGGACCGGTGCCACGCAGATGAACTGCATGCGCCAGGCCATCGGCCAGAGTCTGCAGCATGCCTACGCGCACCACATTCAGCGGCTGATGGTCACCGGCAATTTCGCCCTGCTCGCCGGCATTGCGCCGAGCCAGATCTGTGAATGGTACCTGGCGATCTATATGGACGCCTTCGACTGGGTCGAACTGCCCAACACGCTGGGCATGGTCATGCATGCCGACGGCGGTTACCTCGGTTCCAAACCCTATTGCGCCAGTGGCCAATACATCAATCGCATGTCTGACTACTGCCGCGGCTGCGCCTACAAAGTCAGCGAAAGTACGGCGGACAATGCCTGCCCGTTCAATGCGTTGTACTGGCATTTTCTGATGCGCCATGGTGAGCAGCTGCGCGGCAATCAGCGCATGGCGATGATGTACAAGAACCTCGACCGCATGCCGTCAGCTAAGCAGGAGGCGCTGTGGCAACGCGGGCAGAACCTGTTGGCGCGTCTGGATAAAGGCGAATCGATCTGAAATGAGCGCTCGCTTGCGCCGGTGGTGAAACTTAAGCACAACGCGCCCGGTCAACGGATGATCGGCGCTCGAGTCCCCTGAGAGCGCAATGACACTGCTCGTGTTGTGCTTACGCGCTCTATGCAGCCAGCCCCTGAACATTCAACAAAGCAGGTCACATGGATACCCTTGAACACCTTAGTCGCGAAGCGCTCGAGTCAGAAGTCAGGCGATTGCGCGCGGCGCTTCAAAGCACTCAGGTCGACACCCAGGACGTTGACCTCGAGCGCGACATGGCGGCGCAACTGCAAGCCAGTCGGGACGCACTCGCCCGCAGCGAGGCTCGCTTCATCACCATTCTGGAAACCATCGAATCGGCGTTTGCCATCGTCAAGGTCAAATTCGACGCTGACGACAAGCCGGTCGATTACTACTTTGTCGAAGCCAATCCGGCGTTCGAACATCAGTGCGGCGTCAACCTGCGCGGTAAATGGGTGACCGAGTTCGCGCCCAATCTGGAAAGCTTCTGGTTTGAAACCTACGGCCATGTAGCCAAGACCGGGGAACCGGCGAACTTCGAGAATTACGCCAACACCTTCGAGCGCTGGTTCGACGTACGCGCCGTGCGTGTCGGCGATCCGGCCGACCGGCAGATCGCCATTCTGTTCAACGACGTCACCCAGCGGCGTGACGCCGAGGAGCGTTTGCGAGCCAGCGAGGCCATCGCGCGGGAGAACGTCGAGCGTGTGCAACTGGCGCTCGCCGCCGGGGCCATTATCGGCACCTGGCACTGGGACCTGCTCACCGACCGCTTTGCCGTGGACGAGGCGTTTGCCCGAGTGTTTGACCTCGACCCTGCACTGGGCCGCGAAGGGCTCAGCCTCGAACAAGTGATGGTGACCGTGCATCCCGAAGACCGCGATGGACTGACCAGCGCGATCAACGAAGCCATCGGCCGCGGTGGCGCCTACTCCCATCAGTACCGCGTGCGTCGCACGGACGGCAAGTACCAGTGGATCGAGGCCAACGGCCGGGTTGAGTGTGCAGACGATGGAACGCCGCTGCGCTTTCCCGGCGTGCTGATCGATGTCGAGGAACGGCGCAATGTCGAAGCGGAGCGCGACCGCGCCATCGCCGCGTTGCGCGCGCTCAACGATACGCTGGAGCAGCGCGTATCATCGCGCACTTCAGAGCTGATGCAAGCCGAAGAGAAACTGCGTCAGTCGCAGAAAATGGAGGCCGTCGGCCAGTTGACCGGAGGCTTGGCGCATGACTTCAATAATCTGTTGGCCGGCATTTCCGGTGCACTGGAGTTGATGGGCGCACGCATCAGCCAGGGACGACTGAACGAAGTCGACAAGTACATGATGACCGCCCAGGGCGCGGTCAAGCGTGCAGCCGCCCTGACCCACCGGCTGCTGGCGTTCTCCCGACGCCAGACCCTCGATCCGCGTCCCACCGACGTCAACACGCTGATGACCGGCATGACCGAACTGATCCAGCGTACGGTAGGCCCCAGCATCGTCTTGGAAACCCGCGCCGCGCCGGGGCTTTGGCCAACGCTGGTGGATGCCAGCCAGTTGGAGAATGCTCTGCTCAATCTGTGCATCAACGCGCGCGATGCGATGCCGGACGGTGGGCGCATCACCATCGAAACCGCCAACCGCACGCTGGACGGCGAGACTGCGCGCACCCTGGACATGCCAGAGGGCGAATACCTGTGCCTGTGCGTGACCGATACCGGCACCGGCATGACCGCCGATGTCATCGCCAAGGCCTTCGACCCCTTCTTCACCACCAAACCGTTGGGCCAGGGCACGGGGCTAGGACTGTCGATGATCTATGGTTTCGCCAAGCAATCCGGCGGCCAGGTGCGCGTGCATTCGCAGGTCGGCCGGGGCACAGAAATGTGCATTTATCTGCCTCGCTACCATGGCGAACCGGTGCCGAATCAGGATCACAAGGGCAACGCGCCGGCCGCCTTGCCCAAGGCAGGCGAGACCATTCTGGTGGTAGACGACGAGCCTACGGTGCGTGCGTTGCTGACTGACGTGCTCGGCGATCTCGGCTACACCTTGATAGAGGCCGCTGACAGCGTGGTCGGGCTGAAGATGTTGCGCTCCGACATTCACATCGACTTGCTGATCACCGACGTCGGCTTGCCGGGTGGCATGAACGGTCGGCAACTGGCCGATGCCGGCCGGGAAATCCGCCAGAATCTGAAGACCCTGTTCATTACCGGGTACGCAGAAAACGCGGTGATTGGTGCCGGTCAATTGGGCCCGAACATGCAGGTGCTGACCAAGCCGTTTGCCGTCGACACGCTGGTGGCGCGGGTCAGTGACCTGCTGGCAACGAAGTCCGAATAATCCGCTGCGGCGGTATGAATCCAGAGAGAGTGGCTGCGGCCAAGGAGTGAAAAATGGTGACGTTTCTGATTTTTCTGATCGCGTGCGGCGCTGCGGCAAGTACCGGGGTGATTTTCAAACCCGGGCCATGGTACGAAGGGCTGAATAAACCCGGATTTACCCCACCCAATTGGGCGTTTCCGGTGGCCTGGACGATTATCTATCTATTGCTGGCCTGGGCCGGTTATCGCTTGAGCCTGATTCCCGGCAGTCAGACCGTGTTGGCGCTATGGGCCGCGCAGATCGCCTTGAACACGCTGTGGACGCCGGTGTTCTTCGGCGCGCATCAGGTGTTGGCCGCCATGGTGATTCTGTTGGTGTTGTGGCTGGTAGTCGCGGCAATGGTATTTCTGGCGATGCGCCTGGATGTGATCACCGGGCTGATCCTGTTTCCTTATCTGGCCTGGTTGTGTGTGGCAGCGGCGTTGAATTTCTCGATTTTGCGCAACAACCGTGGGTGATCAAGCGCAACAGCCAATGTTCATTGGAGTGCTGAAGGGGTTGGATTTCATCTATGAAAATAGAGACAGCCCCATTCTGCCAATCAGGAAAACCAGCAGAATCAGGAAAAAGATCCGAATAAAGCCACTGCCATACCGCAGTGCCAGAAAAACTCCAGTCAGGGAGCCGGCAATATTGCACAGTGCTACGACGCCACCTACCGCCCACAGAACATTTCCCGTTGGTACAAAAAACATGAGCGCCGCGCAGAACGTGCCCAGATTGACCAGCTTTGCGGAGGCGGAGGCATTTAAAAAATCAAAGCCAAAATATTTGACGAAAATGAATAGCAGAAGGCTGCCGCTACCCGGACCGAAGACGCCGTCATAAAAACCAATCAAGCCACCAAAAAAAATGCCCCACGCAATTTCCTTTGTTCCGCAATGAAATTCAGTGCTGATCAGGCCTAATCTTTTTTCCGCGAACGTATAGATCGCCATCGCTATCAAAACAAAAAAAACAACGAACTCCATGATTTTTTTGGGAACGATTGACACTGAAAACGCGCCAATGAACGCAAAAACGAATGCCGACAGCATGGTGGGCAGCATCAGTTTCCAGACAATTTTTATTCTTTTGGTATAGCTGTATATCGAAGAAAGATTGCCCGCAAGAACCGCCAGCTTATTGGTCCCAAATACGGTTGCCAAACTATATTGAGGAAGCGCATGCAAAAGTGCTGGCAGCTGTACAAGCCCGCCACCACCTACCGCTGCATCTATCAAACCACCACAGAATGCAAAAAAGCCTAAAGCGAACAACGCTTGTTCAAAATCCATTCAGGAGATCCTTTCGGGACTGAAACTCTTCGCAAAGCAACATGAAAATCTCCGGATCATTTCCCGCTAACCCGCTGATTTAAATTTCAACAATCAGATCAGACTTTGAAAAATAGGTGACTTGATGGGTTTCAACAAGTGACTTATAGTGATCAAATCATTCATCATAAGTGAGCAATGGCATGGAGCTTTCTCAACTTACTATGTTCAAGACTGTAGCGGATCACGGAAGTATCATTCGCGCCTCTGAATTACTGCACTGTGTGCCGTCCAACATTACCAACAGAATCAAACTTCTGGAAAAAGAACTTGGGGTATCTTTGTTTATCAGGAAAGGCCGGGGGCTTGTTATCAGCCCTTCCGGTAGATTATTTCTTGGGTACGCAAACAAAATCCTGTCTTTATGCCAGGAATCACAAAGAGCGCTCGATCCTGCGGCGGCGCCGTCAGGACTCTTGAAGATCGGGGCAATAGAGTCATCGGCCACCGGCAGACTGCCCAAGTTGCTCTCAAAGTTTCATCAACTCTATCCGTCTGTGCAAATGCAGTTCAGCACAGGTGACTGGTCGCAGTTATTGAATGATGTGGTTGATCATAAACTCGACGGTGCCATCATTGCTGTCAATCCGGATCATCCTGATATTGAAAGTATCGAAATCTACATGGAAGAACTGGTATTGATTGCCTCTTCAGCTGCGGGGCACGTGCATAATCCGCAGGACTTGAGTGGCACAGATATATTCATGTGGCCTGAAGGCTGTCCTTATAGAAAGGCGCTGGAAAACTGGCTGCAAGCGCATGGTGTTGTTAGTCCTGTAACAAGCATCGCCAGTTACGGCACCATTCTTGGGTGTGTCAGCTCTAGAGCGGGTGTTTCGTTAGTGCCCAGAGGCGTTTTTGAACAGTTTCGCAGGATCGGTGACATAAGCGGCCATGTATTTGACGACCTGCACCCAATACAGAATTATTTTATATGGAATAAAAACAGTGGACCTCATCGAGCAAAAGAAAAATTTGCGGAGCTGCTCGTAGAGGAATTCAAGGACGTCTGACGTCATTTTTACAGTTTTGCGCGCCCACTGATCTCAGTGCCTGCCAGGCGTGTTGTCCTTTCTTTGCCTTCGTTCTCGTGAGTCGAAACGGCAGCAGCCGTACGTCGGTTGATGCCTGGCACGTCGAATCGGCGTTTATCGATTCACTCTCCCTCCTGTTGATTGACACCTGTCAAAAATCCCATTCAACCAGACGTAATTGCGACTTTGCCTCACGCTCGATCAGCCCTTGCCGGTCCCGTGAGCGCTCAGGACTGCCCGCAAACCCGCGTAGCCGCGTTGATCTATGCCTCATTCTGAATTAGTGATTTAACTAGGTAGTTACCTAACTATATAATGCACGCCTCATTTCAACGGGACATTCAACGTGAAGCAGAGTCAACGCCTCTCGGGCATATCAAAATTCATTCTGGTCGGGCTGGGGGTGATCATCGCCCTGCTCGGCCTGGCACTTGCGGCTGGCGGAGTGAAGCTGGTCAGCCTGGGAGGGTCGTGGTACTTCCTCGTGGGCGGTCTGGTGATGGCCGTTTCCGGTTTGCTGATCGCTCGCT
The DNA here is from genome assembly GCF_022368695.1 of Pseudomonas sp. Y5-11. Lineage (NCBI taxonomy): Bacteria > Pseudomonadati > Pseudomonadota > Gammaproteobacteria > Pseudomonadales > Pseudomonadaceae > Pseudomonas > Pseudomonas sp. Y5-11. The sequence goes on along the minus strand of NZ_CP058974.1, from coordinate 3,906,633 downwards.
TCAAGACGGCCGGCGCCTGGCTGTTCGCGGCATTTCTGGTGGGCACCGCAATCTGGGCGGTGAGCGATGCCGGGCTGGTGTTCTGGCCGGTGTTCTCCCGCCTGTTCATGTTCAGCGCCGTAGGCCTGGTGGTGGCGCTGGTCTACCCGCTGCTCAAGCGCGCCAACGGTGGCGTGCCGGGGCGTGGCGCTTACGGCGTTGCCGCTGTCCTGGCCGTGGGGCTGGCGGTGGCTGCCGGCAACATGTTCGTCGCGCATCCGACTGTCGCTGCCACCGGCACGGGCCCGGGCCTGACCCCGGTTGAGCCAGACAAGGCGCAAAAAGACTGGGCGCATTACGGTAATACCGAAGGCGGCAGCCGCTTTGCTGCGCTGGACCAGATCAACCGCAACAACGTCGACAAACTGAAAGTGGCGTGGACCTACCACACCGGTGACGTCGCCGAGAGCGATGGCAACGGTGCCGAAGACCAGCTCACCCCGCTGCAGATCGGCAACAAGGTGTTCATCTGCACCCCGCACAACAACCTGATCGCGCTGGATGCTGACACTGGCAAAGAGCTGTGGAAGAACGCGATCAACGCCAAATCGAAAGTCTGGCAGCGTTGCCGTGGCATGGCTTATTTCGATGCCACCAAAGCCATCGCTCAGCCAAGCAATTCGAGCATCATTGAAGCCAAACCGGCGCCTGCCGCCAATTGCCAGCGCCGTCTGCTGACCAACACCATCGACGCTCGCCTGATCGCGGTCGATGCCGACACCGGCGAGTTCTGCCAGGGTTTCGGCAACAATGGCCAGGTTGATCTGAAGGCCGGTCTGGGCGATGTGCCGGACAGCTACTATCAGCTCTCCTCCGCTCCGTTGATGGCCGGTACCACTGTGGTGGTCGGCGGTCGTGTGGCCGACAACGTGCAAACCGACATGCCGGGTGGCGTGATCCGTGGTTTTGATGTGATCACCGGCGCCATGCGCTGGGCGTTCGACCCGGGCAATCCGCAGGATAAAAAGGCCCCGGCCGATGGCAGCACGTATGTGCGCAGCACGCCGAACAGCTGGGCGCCGATGTCCTACGACCCGGCGACCAACACCGTGTTCCTGCCGATGGGCAGCTCGTCCACCGACATCTATGGTGTCGAGCGCAGCAAACTCGATCACACCTACGGCGCCTCGGTGCTCGCGCTGGACGCCACCACCGGTGATGAACGCTGGGTGTTCCAGACCGTGCACAACGATCTCTGGGACTTCGACCTGCCGATGCAGCCAAGCCTGATCGACTTCACCAAGGACGGCAAAACCGTTCCGGCGCTGGTCATCGGCACCAAGGCCGGGCAGATCTACGTGCTCGACCGCGCCACCGGCAAGCCATTGACCGACGTTAAAGAAGTCCCGGTCAAAGCCGCGAACATCCCGAATGAACCGTACTCGCCAACCCAGCCGAAATCGGTGGGCATGCCGCAGATCGGTGCCCAGCACCTGACTGAGTCGGACATGTGGGGCGCCACCCCGTACGACCAGTTGCTGTGCCGGATCGATTTCAAATCTATGCGTTACGACGGCCTGTACACCGCGCCGGGTACCGACAAATCGCTGAGTTTCCCGGGTTCGCTGGGCGGCATGAACTGGGGCAGCCTCTCCACTGACCCGGTCCACGGTTTCATCTTCGTCAACGACATGCGCCTGGGTCTGTGGATCCAGATGATTCCGTCGCAGAACAAGGCTCAAGCCTCGTCCGGTGGCGAAGCGTTGAACACCGGCATGGGCGCGGTACCGCTCAAAGGCACGCCGTATGCGGTGAACAAAAACCGCTTCCTGTCGGTGGCCGGCATTCCTTGCCAGGCGCCGCCGTTCGGCACCCTGACTGCGATCGACATGAAGACCCAGAAAGTCGCCTGGCAGGTTCCGGTTGGCACCGTTGAAGACACCGGTCCTCTGGGCATCCGCATGCACCTGCCGATCAAGATCGGTCTGCCAACCCTCGGCGGCACCCTGTCGACCCAGGGTGGCCTGATCTTCATCGCCGGTACTCAGGACTTCTACCTGCGCGCCTTCAACAGCGGCAACGGCGAGGAAATCTGGAAAGCGCGTCTGCCGGTCGGCAGCCAGGGCGGCCCGATGACCTACGTTTCGCCGAAAACCGGCAAGCAGTACATCGTTGTCACCGCTGGCGGCGCGCGTCAGTCGACCGACCGTGGCGACTACGTGATGGCTTACGCCTTGCCGTAAACCGCAGTGCCCGTGTTGAACACGGGCGCTTTCTTTTTGCGCGCGGCACCTGAGGGTGCCGCGCCGCTTTCCGATATCGCTACCGCTTTGAGCAGGAAGATCTCCATGTTTGGTTTTACTCGTAACGGCTGGGTCAACGGCGTGCTGTTGGGCCTGACCTGCAGCGCCACCCTGCCCGCCTTCGCCGATACCGATTCAAACCTGTTGACCCGCAACACCCTGACCGGCGATTGGGGCGGTCTGCGCCACCAGATGGACCAAGACGGCATCAAATTCACCGGCGATTACACCGGTGAAATGGCTTACAACGCCGATGGCGGCCTGCATCGCTCCGGCCGTTACTCGCAGAACATCAAGCTCGGTGCCCAGTTCGACCTGAGCAAGCTGTATGGCGTAGAGAACGCCGGCAAGGTCCAGTTGACCATCAACGACCGCCGCGGCAACAGCGCCTCCGAAGACCTGGTTGGCAACCGTCTGCCGATCCAGGAAAACTACGGCGGCCTCTACACCCGCCTGACCGAACTGAGTTATGAGCGCAGCCTGTTCACCCCGGCGCTCAACGTGAAGCTCGGTTACATGGCCATGGGCAACGACCTCGGCGGCCTCGACAGCGGCATCCTGTGCAACTTCATGAACGCCGGTTTCTGCGGCCATCCGCTGAACATGTCCGGCGGCAGCGGCTGGACCAACTACCCCAACGCTCACCTGGGCGTGCGGGTGAAGTACGACTTGTCGCCATCGTGGCAACTGCGCGTGGCCGCGTTCAACGTCGATCCGGAAAGCAACGGCAATTCCAGCCGTGCCTGGCATCTGGGCCCGAAACACACCACTGGCACCGTGGTGCCGATCGAACTGGTGTACAAGCACGCGGGCCAATTGCCCGGCGAATACAAGCTGGGTTACTACTACGACAGCTCCGACGTGAAACGCATCGGCAGCGACAAAGAAGTCTCCGGCCGTGGCGGTCACTACCTGCTGATCGATCAAGCCGTATGGAGTTCGCCAACGTCCGAGGGCCGCAGCCTGCATGCGTTCGGCCAATACTCGGCAGCCAGTGAAGCAGCTTCGCCATTCAGCAAGTGGTACGGCACCGGTCTGGTGCTGTACAAACCGTTCGAAGGTCGCCCGCGTGACACCGTCGCTCTGGGCTACGGTCGCGCCGTGCCTAACCCGCGCAGCCGCGACGTGCAGCAGGACGCCGCCATTGCCAACGGCACGCAGTTCCCGAATCTGGACAGTGGAGAGCAGTTGATCGAACTCGGCTACGGCTACCAGGCCACGCCTTGGCTGACACTGCGCCCGAACCTGCAATACATCATCGAACCGGGCGCGTTTTCCGGGCAGGACATCGACAATGCGTTGGTGTTTGGTTTACAGGTGAAAGCTTCGCTCTGACTTCTTGCAGAACTGCAGGCAATAAAAAACCCGGCGTAATGACCGGGTTTTTTATTGCCTGACAATTGTCGTAACCAAGATGCTCAGTCAACACCGAACCTTTACCCCCAAACCTGCGTCGGAGCTAAGGCGTTAACGCTTACCGCTCGCCACGAGGTTTCCGCTTGAAAGCCACCATCGTCAAAAAATACCGCTTGATCATCAAGACCATGGGCTACGTGGGCTGGTCGCTGTTCTGGCTGTTGCTCTGGGACATCGCCGTCACCGTCGACTTCATGTTGTTCCTCAACGCCAAGATCAATCTGCCACTGATGCCCCTGACGCTGCTGGGTTCGGCGCTGGTGGTGCTGATCAGTTTTCGCAACAGCAGCGCGTACAACCGTTGGTGGGAAGCGCGCACCCTTTGGGGCATGATGATCAACAGCTCGCGCAGCTTCGCCCGGCAGGTGCTGACGCTGCTGGATGATCCGCAAAACGAAATCAACCCGGTGAAGGCGACACTGTTGCGCCGCCATGTGGCGTACGTCAATTGCCTCGCCGCGCACCTGCAAGGTCAGCCTTGCCCGGAGGAAGTCCGCGCGTTCATCCCGGCAGATGAGTTCGCCCGCAGCGGCACCACCAACAACTTCGCCAACGACATCCTCACCGGCTCCGCATCGTTGCTGGCCCGGGAATACAAGGCCGGGCGTCTGGACAGCATTCGCCTGGCGCGGCTGGAATCGACCATGGTCGAGCTGTCCAACAGCCAGGGCGGGATGGAGCGGATCGCCAATACCCCGCTGCCCTACCCTTACGTGTATTTCCCGCGCCTGTTTATTTCGCTGTTCTGCCTGATTGTGCCGGTTGGACTGGTGGAGTCGCTGGGCTGGTTCACCCCGCTCGCCTCGACCGTGGTGGGCTTCATGTTGCTGGCCATCGAACGCATCGGCACCGACCTGCAAAGCCCGTTTCGCCACAGCGAGCACCAGATTCAGATGGAGGCCCTGTGCGAAACCATCGAGAAAAACCTGCAGTCGATGCAGCGTGATTCATTGGGGGATGCGCGCAGGGTTGAAGCGACTGTTTAAACACATGCACGCCAGGGCATGACGCCCTGGCGAGTCGCAGGTATTACTTTTTCTTTTTCGCCGGCTTGTCAGCCTTCTTTGCGTCCTTGGCCTTTTCCGGCTTGCTATCGGCTTTCTTGGCAGATTTTTTCGGTTCGGCGTCTTTCGTCTTGTCTTTCTTGTCGGAAGACTTGGAAAGCGTCGAGGCTGCCGCCGATTTCTTTTCCGGCGAGGACTTTTTGTCTTTCAAGTCCTTGCTGGCTTTCGAAGCATCGTCTTTTTTGCTTTTCTTCTCGTCTTTAGCCACGTTGACCACCTCTCGAAATGTGCCGGTATTGGCACCGGGCCTGTGCGAATAAACACAAGCTGATCGTTAGGCGTGGGCGTTCGGGCGGGGTTCAGATTATTTGACTCGACACAGCGCCTTGGCGGCGGTCAGGGGCAATGACCCAGACGTGTCTGGTGCGTGACTTGTGTGCCGAGCACGCACCAGAGCACGATTGCCTCCGAATCACCTTGCGTCCAAGACCACTCAGTGCGGGCTGGCGGTCGGACGAACCACAACCTCACTGACATCAACATCGTCAGGCTGCTCGATGGCATAGGCGAGCGCTCGCGCAATGGCATCTGCATTGAGCGCCACACGCCGGAAGGCTTTCATTTCTTCGCGGGCCACTTCATCCGAAATCGTGTCCGCCAATTCGGATTCAACAACCCCCGGGCACACCACAGTGACGCGGATTTTGTCCGTTTCCTGGCGCAAACCATCCGAGATCGCCCTGACGGCGAATTTGGTCGCGCAGTACACCGCTGCTGTCGGGGAAACCGCGAGGCCCCCAATCGATGAGATATTAATCACCTGACCGAAACCTTGTGCCTGCATGTCCGGCAAGACGGCGGCAATACCGTGCAGTACGCCACGAACGTTGACATCAAGCATCTGGTTCCATTCGTCGACCTTCAACGAGGCCAGTGGAGACAACGGCATCACGCCCGCGTTGTTGATGATCACATCGACCTTGCCGTGTTGCGCCTTGGCGAATGCCACGAATGCGTGCATCGATTGCAGATCCGTAACGTCCAGTGCACAGGCACTTGCTGAGCCACCTTCGGCGTGGATCTCGCTGACCAGTTTGTCCAGACGCTCGGTACGGCGGGCACCGAGGACCACATGCGCGCCTTTGGCGGCGATCAACCTGGCTGCCGCTTCGCCAATGCCACTGCTTGCACCGGTAATCAGGACGACTTTGTTTTGAATGTTCGACATATCCGTAGCTCCTGCTGTCTGCATTGAAGTTCAGCACTGACCACCAGAGGGCGGTCGTTGCTGCTGGGTGTGTCGAAAAGATTAAGGGCACAGACCTGCTCGACGCGTGCCGAAACCTGCGCAACTTTTGCCTATTCGTGTCTGTGTGCATCGCCGCACATTTGTAATGAAGCGCCGCTCAGGCCCCACGGAACTCGCTGGGGGTTACGCCCACTTCACGCCGAAAGACCTGAGAGAAGTGACTGGGGCTTGAGTAACCGACCTCGAGTCCGATATCGATGATGCTAAGGCGGGTTTCCAGCAGCAGGTGTCGCGCACGAATCATGCGCAAGCGAATGAAGTACTGCGACGGCGAAGTCCCGGTCGCACGTTTGAACAGGCGGCTGAAGTGGTACTCGCTCAGTTCGGCAAGACTGGCCAGCTTTGCCAGGCTGAAATCAGCGTCCAGATGCGCACTCATGGCGTCAGTGACTTTGCGCAACTTGTAGGCTTGCAAAGCGTTCACCCGGCGCCCGGGCTGGCTTTCGGCGCGATAGCTGCGCACCAGATGTACGGCCAGTGCCTGCGCCAGGGAGCGGGAAAAAAGGGCACTTGGCGAGCGTTCAGTGACCAGTTCAGTACGCAACTGCTCCATGACAAAAGCGACGCGCTCGTCACGCGCCCCTGAAACATCGCGCAAGCGCACAGGCTCGGCGTGCTCACCTGACAGTTCCCGAGACGCCTGCTCGAACAACGGCAGTCCCAGATAAAGGTGCATGACTTCGAAGGTATCGCCTTCATGCGTCTGCCAACGCATTTCATAGGGCTCATCGGAGCTGGTGAGGAAAAAATCGCCGGCACTGACCTCCGCAGCTTCCCACTCTCCACCGAGTGCGCGCTCCTCCACCCTCGCCGCCCCCGCCAGAACCAGAACAAGCAGCGGTTCCACCACTGCAGGCACAAGAATGGGCTCACTGACGCTGCGATGGGTAAACAGCGCAATGACAATGTCCTTGATTTCCAGGCGTGATGGTAACGCCTGCGGCTCGCCTGGCAGGTAGTCAGCCATTGACTCGCCGGTGATGCGCAGGTCACGAGATGACGTCGACATCGGTTCCTGGGAGGTGCGTCCGGTATTGGCCATGAAATCGTCCTTTGCGGATTCTGCGGTGCAAAGCCAGGCAAGTCTCATAGGCTTGTCCGTACTCCGCGTCACGTAGACCGGCTCAATGATATCGGGCTTTTCCCGTGGGTTGAATCGAGCACTGAACCGCCCTCACTGACATTCGGCGCATAACCCCGACAGTTTGGGCAATCTCACGAACGCCGACCTCCGCCCGCTGCGAGACAGTAGACCCGTCGCCGATGACAGCGCCTTGCAAGCGCCAGCACGGCTTATCCCTACTTGATCAAAACGCTGGAGAACATCATGACTGATATCAAGAACAGCACCCCAAACGAAGTGGCCGGTAAAGTCGCGCTGGTCACTGGCGCGGCCAGTGGCATCGGCAAGGCCATCGCACTGCTGCTGCATGCCCGTGGCGCTCAGGTCATTGCCGAAGATATAAACCCTGAGGTGGAAGCGCTGGCCCGCCCAGGTCTGGTGCCACTGGTGGCTGACATCTCGCAGGACGGTACCGCCGAGCGCGCAGTCGCCCTGGCCGTCGAGCAATTCGGCCGGCTGGACATTCTGGTCAATAACGCCGGCATCATCATCAACAAATTGGTCATCGACATGACCCGCGAAGACTGGGAACGGATTCAGGCAGTGAATGCCACCGCGGCATTTTTGCATAGCCGGGAGGCCGTCAAAGCGATGATGCCCAACAAATCCGGATCGATCGTCAACATCGCCTCCTACGCCTCTTACTTCGCCTTCCCCACCATTGCCGCCTACACCGCTTCCAAAGGCGCGCTCGCGCAACTGACGCGCACCCTGGCGCTTGAGGTCATTGGCCACGGCATCCGCGTCAACGCCGTTGGCGTCGGCGATGTGGTGACCAACATCCTCAACAATGTGGTCGACGATGGCCCTGCGTTTCTCGCCCAACATGGCGAGGCCGCACCAATCGGTCGCGCCGCCCAGCCGGAAGAGATCGCCGAAGTGGTCGCCTTCATCGCCTCGGATCGCGCCAGTTTCATGGTCGGTTCGGTGGTCATGGCCGACGGTGGCATGACTGTCACGGCCGGCTGAGCCGCAGCACAAGGCGCCGCACGACATGCCCGACAAGCCCGAGAGGATCAGGCAAATCTGCGGCAGTTTCGTCCTAACACCGCCCGGCTCGCCTACGTAATCTGAAAGCACGCAACGGATGCAGACACAGGCCACGGCAGGCCACTCAGAATGAACAACGTCAATGAGGACTGAACAATGAAAAACGCAAAACGGCTTTCCCTTTCACTGGTGATCAGCGCGATGCTGGCCTGCGCGATGAACCTTTCCGCCATCGGCCTTAACCTGGCCGCTGATGGTGCTGATCGAACTCCCGGCATGCGTGTGAGTGAGGGTGGAAGTGACCGCACACCAGGGTTCCGCGTTGCCGCAGACGGCTCGGACCGCACCCCCGGCATGCGCGTAAGTGAAGGCGGAAGTGACCGCACACCGGGGTTTCGCGTGGCCGAAGACGGCTCTGATCACACGGCTTTGGGTCGTATCTGCTAAGCCGGACAATCGCGGAGAAAAACTGATGAAAAATGCCAGGAAAACCACTCAGGATCATCGTTACGCGGGCATGTGGGTCACCGCTGACGGATTCATCCGTCACGAGCTTCTGACGACTGGGCGTTACGACGAGGCCCGTGGTAAAAATAAGAGCGCCTATCAGGGCCGCTACGAACTGGTCGGTGATTACATCCAGTACTGGGACGACACCGGCTTCACCGCTGACGGGCATTTTCATGACGACGTGCTCTATCACGCCGGCATGATCCTCTATCGGCAATGAGCACTTTGATGATGTCGGATGAATGTCGTCTGCCTGGACAGTTCAGGGCAGACGCTCATGAATACTTGTGAGAGCCTTGAAATGGAACAGAGCGATGCTTTCATTCTGCAAAACACAGCCATCTACCGTGACGAACTGGTTCGCCTGCTGACACAGCGCTTTTCCACGCCCGGAGTCTATGAAACCGCGATAGCGCCCTTGCATGTCATCCGTTTCGACGCCCCCTCAGAGCTTATCCATACCGTGCACAAGCCGGCACTGTGCCTGATCGTGCAAGGACAAAAGGAAATCGGCCTGGGTGACGACCATTACCTGTACGACCCGCTGAGTTACCTGGTGGTATCGGTGACGCTTCCAGTGTCCGGGCGTGTGCTGATGGCCAGTCCGGAGGCGCCCTACCTGTGTATCCGCTTTGATTTCGAGGCCACGGAAATTGCGCAGGTCATCGCCGATGCCCCTCCGGCGGGCGTCCCGGACGAGCCGGAGCTTGGCCTGTTCCTGGAAAAAGTCGATGTACCCCTGCTGGAAACCATGCTGCGGCTGGTCCGGCTGCTGGAAACACCGAAAGACATCGGCATGCTCGCGCCTCTGGCATTGAGGGAGCTGTATTACCGCCTGCTGCGGGGCGTACACGGACGTCGTCTGTATGAGCTTGCCCTCGGTGACTCGCAAACGCGTCGGGTAACGCGGGCGATCGATTGGTTGAACAACCACTACACCCAACCCTTGCGCATTGAAGAACTCGCCCGGGTCGCCAATCTGGGCAACTCCACCTTGCATCATCGCTTCAAGGCAGTGACGGCCATGAGTCCGCTGCAGTATCAGAAACAACTGCGCCTGCAGGAAGCCCGCCGTCTGCTGCTCGGCGAAGGGCTGGATGTGGCGAGTGCCTGTTATCGAGTGGGCTACGAAAGCCCCTCGCAATTCAGCCGGGAATACAGTCGTCAGTTCGGGTGTCCGCCATCAAGAGATGCCAGCCGAGTGCGCCTCCCTGCGTGAACGACTGACCGGCGGCGAATGGGTGGCCTCGAGCTGATGCTGAAGTCATTGCACGGCATTTTTCATGACGGCCATCGCCATTCGGGCTGGCTTAAATGTTCGGCAAAAAAGTCCGACAGCGCTTTGATTTTTACCGGCCGTGTACGCGCCGAGGGGGTGACGAAATACAGGCCGCCACGGGCCATGCTCCATTGCGGTAGCACCACCACCAAGCGTCCGTCTTTCAAGTACTCGCTGGCAATAAACTCCGGCAGTTCGGCGATAGCCAAGCCCTCAAGCAACACCGGCAATAATGCATCCGAGTTGGTCACTCTCAGCGGGCCGCTGGGCACCACGTCTTCTTCGCTGCCGTCTTGATGGGTGAACCGCCACACTTGGCTGCGGGCGCGGTAGGCATAACTCAGGCACGTGCGGGACGCGAGTTCGCGGGGGTGGCCAGGATGGCCATGAGCATCCAGATAAGCCGGTGAAGCGACCAGGTATTGAGTGACGGCACACAGGCGCCGTGCAACCAGCGAGGAATCCGGCAATACGGCGATGCGCAAAGCGGCATCGAAGCCCTCGGCGATCAGGTCTACCGAGGCATCTGAAAGGTGCAGATCAATCGACAGCTCGGGATACTGGCGCAGCAACTGCGGCATCAGCGGTGCCACCCAACGCAAGCCAAACGACATGGGTATCGCCAATCGTACTTGGCCGCGGGGCTGGACCGACAAATCCTGAGCCTCGCTTTCCACCTCTTCAGCCTGCCGATAAATCTCACCCGCCTTGGCCGCCATGCTCGCGCCGAATTCAGTAAGTGCCAGTTGCCGCGACGTACGGTTGAACAAGCGCCCACCCAGGCGCGCCTCCAACCGCGCGACCGCCCGCGATACCGTTGGCACCGACACGCTCATGACGCGCGCCGCGCCGGCGAACGAGCCCTCTTCGGCCACCTTGGCAAACATTGCCAACCCTTCGAAATCCGGAAGTCTGCTCATTTCATTTCTGCAACGATAGGTTTCAGACAATTCTATTTTGAAAGCTTTTCTTCGTCGATAAGCTTCTCCCACACCGCAACTCACTCAATCGAAATACGGGAGAAACACCATGACTAACAAACTCGAAGGCAAAATTGCATTGGTCACCGGCGGCACTACGGGCATCGGTCTGGCCACCGCCAAACGCTTCGCTCAAGAAGGCGCTCATGTCTATATCACCGGCCGTCGCCAAGCCGAACTGGACGCCGCTGTTACCGCGGTCGGCAACGCCACCGGCGTGCAGGTGGATTCCACCAACCTTGATCAGCTGGACGCGTTGTATCGCCAGATTGGCGCGACCCACGGTCGGATCGATGTGCTGTTCGCCAATGCCGGCGGTGGATCCATGCTGCCACTGGGTGACATCACGGAGCAGCAGTACGACGACACCTTCAATCGCAACGTAAAAGGCGTGCTGTTCACTGTGCAAAAGGCACTGCCGCTGCTGGCCCCAAAAGCCTCGGTGATTCTCACCGGCTCTACGGCGGGCAGCTCGGGCACCGCCGCCTTCAGTGTGTACGCCGCGTCCAAGGCCGCCGTGCGCTCATTTGCCCGCAACTGGATTCTGGATTTGAAAGACCGCCAGGTGCGCATCAACACCATCAGCCCCGGCGCCACCCGCACGCCTGGCCTGGTTGATTTGGCCGGCCCTGATGCCGCTCAACAGCAGGGCTTGCTCGACTACCTGGCGTCGCTGATCCCCATGGGGCGCGTCGGTGAGGCTGATGAAATTGCCAGCGCCGCGTTGTTCCTGGCCTCGGATGACGCCAGTTTCGTCAACGGTATCGAGCTGTTTGTTGACGGCGGCCAGGCGCAAATCTGAGCAGTCAGCGGGCGACTGTTGCGGTCGCCCGCCAACCCACACCTGAACGCGCCCAGTACCAACCCGGACGGCGTTCGCTGGTGCTGTTGTCAGACGCAGATTGAGCTGGAGTCACTGCCGCACTACCGTCTTACAGGGTTCTGCCAAGGGCTTGCTCGTAGCAGGAAAGGAAATGCCGCCACTGCGACTCATCCCAGAAAGAATGCCGTCTGAGTTGAGGAATGTCGTGACGCGCCGCGCCCATTGCCGTAGCACGACCGCGAGACTTCTCCAGGTCAAGCAGCGCCAGTTCGAAATCGAAGTCAGCGTCGGTAATCGAGGCCTTGATAAAGATGTGTTTGGAACGCATGCAACCGTGCTGCCATTTGCCCGAGTGCAGCCGCGCCAGCATTTGCGCTAAACGTTCAAGCAGTCGCAGATGTTGCGTTGTGGTCAACAGGCTTGCAGCGCCCTGGCCATACCAGGTATCCAGATCGATGAAGCCGCCCAGGTCTTCGGTAACCAGAACACCCTGCCATAGACCGTCAACTTTTCTCGCACCATAAAATACCGGCCTTGGTGCATTCACGCCCAGTTGCTCGAGTCTTGAAAGGGCAACGCCTTCACGCAATGCGGTGGGTCGGCCAGTGGGGTAACGCAGACTGCGGAACAAATGGCCGGTCTGACGCTTTACAAAAAACGTCTTGTCACCTTGAACAATCAGCTGGACACCGCTGGTGCCGCTGCGGCGCACATTCGGGGGCTCCACCCACGACCCGGACGTACCCCACCAAAAATCAAACTCATCGCGTGCCCTGCCCATTGTGTGCTCCATTTTTTGTAGAAATTGTTTCGTGCGACGTCGCAACAGCAGCTCAGTCTATTTGTGGACGTTAATAGTTCCCTATTTATCGCGGATGTTAGGGCCATCTTGAGGCTTTTACGCAACGATGTGACAGAAATTGGCTATTGACGGTGTTTATCCCTTCAGGGAGACCTTTGCTCACATACAGATGCCGGCAGAGCGCGGTCGACACATCGAGTGACTGATGAGTGAGCCTCATAAACCCTTGCCGATTTACCCCTCTAGTGCCCTTAAATCAGCTCGCTTACTGTGCTCCCAACGTCTGACGGGAGATCGACATGCACAAGCGCACACTCGGAAACAGTTCACTGCAAGTGTCAGCTTTGGGCTTTGGCTGCATGGGCTTGAGCCATGGCTACGGTCCAGCGACAGAAACGCCGCAAGCGATCTCGCTGATTCGCACGGCCGTTGATCTAGGCGTCACCTTCTTCGATACCGCCGAGTTCTACGGCCCTTATCTCAATGAGCAAGTCGTCGGCGAGGCGCTGTCCCCGGTTCGTGACCAGGTCGTGATCGCCACAAAATTCGGCTTCGCCGTCGGTGCCGACAATACAAAGCAGACTCTGGACAGCCGGCCCGAACGTATTCGGGTCGCCGTCGAAGGTTCGCTGCGCCGATTGAAAACCGACTACATCGATTTGCTTTACCAACACCGCGTCGATCCGGACGTGCCGATCGAAGACGTCGCCGGGACGGTGAAAGACCTGATTAGCGAAGGCAAGGTCAAGCATTTCGGCCTGTCGGAGGCCGGTGCACAGACCATTCGCCGTGCGCACGCGGTGCAGCCGCTCACGGCGCTGCAAAGCGAATACTCGCTGTGGTGGCGCGAGCCCGAACAGGAAATCCTGCCGACGCTTTGGGAGTTGGGCATCGGCTTCGTGCCGTTCAGCCCTTTGGGCAAGGGCTTTCTCACGGGCACGGTGTCGGCGGAGGCCACTTACGGCAGCGACGATTTCCGCAGCATCGTGCCGCGCTTCAGCCAAGCGGCGCTGCAAGCCAATCAGGGGCTGGTGGTATTGATTCGCCAGATCGCCGCGCAGAAACACGCCACGCCGGCGCAGATCGCTTTGGCCTGGCTGCTGGCGCAAGCGCCGTGGATCGTACCGATTCCGGGCACGACCAAACTGCATCGCCTGGAAGAAAACCTCGGCGGCGCGGACATCACGCTCGATGCCGCCGAGCTGAAGGCGATTGATGTTGCGCTGGCGCAGATCCGCATCGAAGGCGAGCGCTATCCCGAGGCCCTTAAAGCGCGTGTCGGTCGATGAGCAACGATCACGATCCGCTGCGGCGCACGGTGATCGCCGCACTGGCCAGCGCTCCGCTGCTGTCGCTCGCCGACACGCAAGGCGCCAGTGAAACACCGCGCTCAGGCTCGCGGATTTTGGTCGCGTACTTTTCGCGCTCGGGCAATACCCGCGTGGTTGCCGGGCTGATCCAGCGTGGGCTGGGTGCCGATCTGTTCGAGATTCGCCCGGCCCACGCCTACCCCGAGGACTATCTGCAAACCGTCGAGCAGGCGCGTCAGGAACGTGACAGCGGCTACGTACCCGAACTGCAAAACAAGGTTCACGCCCTCAGCGACTACGACACGATTTATCTCGGCTTTCCGATCTGGGGTGAAACCGCGCCGCCGATCGTGCGCACCTTCCTCAGCGCCCACGACCTGACCGGCAAGACCCTCATCCCCTTCAACACCCACGGCGGTTATGGCTTGGGCAACAGTCGCAGCGTGCTCGTCAAGCACGCGCCGAAGACTAAGGTTCTGGAAGGTTTTGTGATGGAGGGTGAGCAAGAGCGCAAGACCATGGAGCGCGTGAATGGCTGGCTGAGCGATCACCCCCTCACGCGTTAATCGAATTCTGTACGGAGTGAGATCATGAAAATCCGCACCTTGGGCAATGGCCTGAAAGTGTCCGCACTGGGCCTTGGTTGCATGAGCATGACGTCGGCCTACGGGCCGGCTGCCGACAAAACCAGCATGATCAAGCTGATTCGTTCGGCCCACGAGCAAGGCGTCACCTTGTTCGACACCGCTGAGGCGTATGGCCCGTTCGCCAATGAAGAACTGCTGGGCGAGGCCTTGCAGCCGATCCGCGAGCAAGTCGTCATTGCTACCAAATTCGGCTTCGATATCGACCTGATCACCGGCGCACGCGGCGGCGGCACCAACAGCCGTCCAGCGCATATCCGCGCCGTGGCCGAGGCCTCGTTGAAGCGTCTGCGCACCGATTGCATCGACCTGTTTTATCAGCACCGCGTTGATCCGCAGGTGCCCATCGAAGACGTCGCCGGCACGGTCAAGGAGCTGATCGCCGAGGGCAAGGTCAAGCATTTTGGCCTGTCTGAGGCGGGTGTGGAGACCATACGCCGGGCTCACGCGGTGCAACCGGTCACGGCGGTGCAGAGCGAATATTCGCTGTTCTGGCGCGGCCCGGAGCTGGAACTGCTGTCGGTGCTGGAAGAACTGGGGATCGGCTTCGTTCCATTCAGCCCGCTGGGCGCCGGTTTCCTCACCGGTCAGATCGACGAGCACACGCAGTTCGACGCGAGCGATTTCCGCAATGTCGTCCCGCGCTTTTCCCCTGAAGCGCGCAGGGCCAATCTGGCGCTGGTCGATGTGGTGAAAGCCGTCGCGCAACGCAAACACGCCACGCCGGCACAAGTGGCCCTGGCCTGGTTGCTCGCACAGAAACCGTGGATTGTGCCGATCCCGGGTACGACGAAACCGCATCGCCTGGAAGAAAACCTGGGCGCGGTCGAGTTGCCATTGAGCGCAGATGATCTGCGCGTGATCAACGAGCAAATGGCGCAAATTCAGGTGCACGGTGAACGCCTGCCGGAGTCGGCACTGAAAATGACCGGACTTTGAGTCTGCCCAACGCGGCGCTGCGTGCGGCGCCGCTTCCATTGCCTGACCGGAGTTGATCCGATGAACCGATTGATCGCGCCACTCGTGGCTTTCTCACTCATGACCGCAGAAGCCCAGGCTGCCAGTGAAATCCGCATTACCCCGAACGGTTCCCAGCCCTCGATCAAGGGCGCGGCGCAAAACTTTACCGGCGCGGTGCGCGTTGATGGCCTGTTCAAAGGTGACGCACCTGCGCGCATCGCCGGCGGCACGGTGACCTTCGAACCTGGCGCACGCACGGCGTGGCACACCCATCCGCTGGGGCAAACACTGATCGTCACCGCTGGCGTTGGCTATGTGCAGCAAGAGGGTGGCCCGCGTCAGGAAATCCGTCCGGGCGACACTGTCTGGATTCCGCCGAACACCCGGCACTGGCACGGCGCCACGGCCAACAGTGGCATGACCCACATCGCCGTCGCTGAAGCCGAGGACGGCCAGACCGTCACCTGGGCGGAGCAGGTCTCGGAGGCGCAATACGCCGGCCAATGAAGTTACTGAATGTGTCGAAGCTGTTCGCTCGGTACTCTTCCGGCAAACCATCATCTAAGCTCCGGGCCCCGTAACAGCGGGGCCGCGTCAGGATTGCAGCGGTTATGGCAACGTTGACTCATGAGTTTTGCTCAGGAGTCCATGCGCCTTTTCGGGGTTAATCGCCACCACCATCCTCCGTACGATCCAGCAACACCGCAGTGACCTGCAATGGATGGAGCCTTTCATGATGACCACTGACGCACGCAAGTGCACCGCCCTCCCCGCACTCATGGCGCTTTGTCTGGGCGTTGCGGCGATCTTCAGCGTTACCACTCAAGCAGCCGAGGCAGCGCAAACCATGACCAACACAGCCGCCAGCGCAACGACATTGTCGAGCCAACAACAAGCGATTCCACTGATCGCGGCGTTCATGGCGACCAGCGACATGCCTCACCTCAACGCGGCGCTCAACCAGGGACTCGATGCCGGCCTGACCATCAGCGAAACCCGCGAAGTTCTGGTGCAGCTCTACGCCTACGTCGGCTTCCCGCGCAGCCTCAACGCCTTGAATGAATTGATGACCGTGGTGCAGGCGCGCAAACAGCGCGGCATCGATGATGCGCCGGGACGCGAGCCGGGACGCGCTATCCCGACCGGTGACGAACTGCTGGCTGCCGGCACCGCGAATCAAACCAGGATCTCCGGCGGCCCGGTCAAAGGCCCGGTGTTCGAGTTCGCTCCGGTGATCAACCGGTTCCTGCAAACGCACTTGTTCGGCGACATCTTCGAGCGCGACAACCTCGACTGGCAAAGCCGCGAACTGGCGACCGTCGGAGCGCTGGCAGCCACGCCAGGGGTGGAATCGCAGCTGCGTTCGCACATGGCGGCGAGCCTGCGCGTCGGTCTCAGCGCGGCACAGTTGCGCCAGGTCACCGAGCTGCTGAAAAAACACGGCGATGCGCAGACGGCTGAACGTGCCGACACCGCGCTGACCCAAGCCCTCGCAGCTTCGGGGGCATGACATGAAAGCTGCAAAACATTTGCTGTGCCTCTCACTGTTGAGCCTGTTGGCGGCCTGCGCAAACCATTCCGAAGGCCCGCTGCTGATCCAGAAGCAAGGCAGCTTCGCCGCTGGCGGAACGATGATCACGGCACCGGGCACTTTCAACCCGCGCCAACCGATGGCGCCCAACGGCCAGACTTACCACGGTGACCACGCCTACGCGTTCTATCAGATCCCGGTCGATGCGCGAAAACTGCCCATCGTCATGTGGCACGGCGCGGGGCAATTTTCCAAGACCTGGGAAACCACTGCCGATGGCCGCGAGGGGTTTCAGAACATCTTTCTGCGCCGGCACTACGGCGTCTATCTGATCGATCAGCCTCGGCGTGGCGATGCCGGACGCAGCATGGTCGAGACCACACTCAAGCCTGTGCCTGACGAACAACTGTGGTTCAACCAGTTCCGCATCGGCCTGTGGCCCAACTACTTCAATGGCGTACAAGTGGCACAGGACGCACAAACCCGCGAGCAGTTTTTCCGGGCGATGACGCCAAACACCGGGCCATTCGACATGGGCGTGGTCTCCGACGGCGTGTCGGCGCTGTTCGACAAAATCGGCCCGGGGATTTTGTTCACCCATTCGCAAGGTGGCGGGCCGGGCTGGTTGACGGCGATCAAGAACGACAAGGTCAAAGCCATCGTGGCATTCGAACCGGGCAGCAGTTTCGTGTTTGCTGACGGTGAAGTGCCGGCGCCGATTCCCAGCGCGTTCGACACGGTGCAAGGCGCAGCGGTGCCCATGGAGCAATTCATGGCGCTGACGCGCATTCCGATTCTGATCCTCTACGGCGATAACATCCCGGAACAGGCCGTCGACCTGCCTGCTCAGGACAGTTGGCGCGCACGCTTGAAAATGGCCCGGCTTTGGCGTGACGCGGTCAATCGACATGGCGGTGATGTGCGACTGATCCACCTGCCGGAGATTGGCATTCACGGCAACACCCACTTCCCCATGTCGGATCTGAACAACGTGCAGATCGCTGACCTGGTCGCGCAATTCCTCAAAGAAAAACAGCTGGACTGACCCCAACACTTTTGCAACTGCCGCCCTAATTGATTGCTCAGGAGCTTCACGTGAAGAACACTCTCAAAGCCACGCTCATGTCGGCATTGGTCGGCCTCTCGGCGGGCGAGGCCTTGGCCGCCGACTACAAAAAGAACCCTTTCACCCTCGCCTACGACGGCGCGATCAGCAAGAACGAACCGGGCAAGGTCAATATCCACCCGGTCAAGTACTCGCTCAATGGTCTGGACATCGCCGCCAACGTCTACACCCCGGCCAACTACGACGCGAAAAAGACTTACCCGACCGTGGTCGTTGCACACCCCAATGGCGGCGTGAAAGAACAGGTTGCCGGTCTGTATGCCCAGCGTCTGGCGGAACAGGGTTACATCACCATCACGGCCGATGCAGCCTATCAGGGCGCCAGCGGTGGTCAGCCGCGCAGCATCGATAAACCGGCGTATCGCATCGAAGACATCCACGGCATGGCCGACTTCATCAGCCAGTTTGCCGGTGTCGATGACAAGCGTCTGGGCCTGCTCGGCATCTGCGGCGGTGGCGGCTATTCGTTGGCGGCGGCGCAAACCGATAAACGCTTCAAATCGCTGGCGACCGTAAGCATGTTCAACTCGGGCCGGGTACGCCGCAACGGCTACAACGATTCGCAAATCGACAGCATCCAGCAACGTTTGCAACAGGCATCAGCAGCCCGCGCGCAGGAAGCGGCCGGCGGTGCGGTGCTGTATTCGGGCGATGCCAACCTCACCGATGAGCAGATAGCCAAACTGCCCTTCGAACTGTATCGCCAGGGCTACGAGTACTACTGGAAAACCCACGCACACCCCAACTCGACCTTCAAATACACCACCAGCAGCTTGCTGGATTTGATGCGTTTCGACGCCACCGACCACATTGAACTGATCAATCAACCCTTGCTGATGATCGCCGGCAGCAAGGCCGACAGCCTGTACATGACTCAGGATGCCTTCCCCAAAGCCACCGGCACCACGGACAAGGAAGTGTTCATTGTCGATGGCGCGACACACATCGAAACCTACTGGGTGCCGCAATATGTTGATGCGGCGATTGGCAAGCTGAGCGAATTTTACGCACGCACCCTGTGATGAGCGCCTTGAGGGTCGCGCATCCATGCGCAACCTGCTTTCATGGAATAATCCCGCGTCCCTCATGAGAGGCCCTCATCAATGTCCCGCGCCAACCTCAACGACCTGCAAGCCTTCGTGGTGATCGCCCGCGAAGGCAGTTTTACCCGCGCAGCCGCACAGCTGGGCGTCTCGCAGTCGGCGCTGAGCCACACCATGCGCGCCCTTGAAACTCGGCTGGGCGTGCGCCTGCTGACGCGAACCACGCGCAGCGTTTCGCCGACCGAGGCCGGCCAGCGCTTGTATCAGTCGATGGCGCCGCGCTTCGATGAGATCGAACTGGAACTGGCTGCGGTCAGTGAATTTCGCGACACCCCGGCCGGTAATGTGCGGATCTCGGCGTCCGAACATGCCGCCAACAATATCCTCTGGCCGAAGCTGTTGAAGGTGCTGCCCGACTACCCGGACATCAAGGTCGAAATCACGGTCGACTATGCCCTTTCCGACATCGTTGCACAGCGCTATGACGCCGGCGTGCGTCTGGGCGATCAGGTGGCGAAGGACATGATTGCCGTGCCGATCGGCCCGTCATTGCGCATCGCGGTAGTGGGTTCTCCCGAGTATTTCAAGCACCGACCGATCCCGCAGGCACCGAGCGATCTGGCTGCGCACAACTGCATCAATCTGCGCCTGCCCACCCACGGCAGCCTGATGCAATGGGATTTTGAAAAAGACGGTCACGAACTCAAGGCGCGCGTCGAGGGGCAATGGACGTTCAACAGCAGCATGCCGATCCTGCGTGCGGCGGAGGCAGGTTGCGGGCTGGCGTTTCTGCCGGAAGACATGGTCATGAGCCAGTTGTCCAACAGCACACTGGTGCGCGTACTTGAGGATTGGTGCCAACCGTTTGCCGGTTACCACCTTTACTACCCGAATCGTCGTGAACATTCGTCCGCGTTCGGGGTTGTGGTGGATGCGCTCGTTTATAAGGAATGACGCGTTAAATTGACTCAGATCATGATTCAATTCGATTGAGGAAAATAACCAACAACTTTCTTGATCCGCATTTTCTTTGTGCTAAAAGTATTGCCGCCAGTGGCTCCTTACAGGGATGAGTAAGGGTTTGCTCATCCGCAGCCATTGCCCACGGATGCATACTTTCAACAAGGAAGTCATATGAAAATAGTTGGGCTGTCCGGGATTCTCCCGTCACGCATTATCAGCAATCAAGACGTTATAAACCTGGTCGAGGAACACTCTAAAGATACCTTCCAGGAAGACTTGCCAAAAACCTTGAAGACCATCAGCAAGTTGCTTGAAAAAAGCGGCAGTGGCACGCGGCACTGGCTGGGCGCCGACGAGACGCCGATGGAACTGATGGAGACAGCGTTCAACTCCGCGCTCGCCCAGGCCAATATCGACAAGGCCGACCTGGATCTGTTGATCTATCCGAACGTCACGCGAGGCTTCATCGAGCCGGCCAACAGTACGTTCATCGCCAAGGCGCTGGGGCTGAGCTGCAGAAACTTCGATGTGGTGGACGCCTGCAACGGCTGGGTGACCGCCATGGATGTCATCAACAGTAAAATGCAGGCCGGCGAGATTCGCTACGCGGCGATCGTCAATATGGAATTTGGCATGTCTGCTGGCGGGCCGGTGATGCCCAAGAACTTCTCTTTACAGTCGTCGGCGGAACTGGCTTACAAGTTTCCGAGTTTTACCATTGGCGAAGCTGTCACGGTCACCATTCTCAGTCATGAAGCCCCCGGCAACTTCAAGTTCTCGTACATCAACAGGCCGGACTTGAGTGACTTGTCGACCATCTCCCTGCCGGACTGGAAACTGTTCTGCAATGAGGAAGATATTCCGCGTATTTCACCGACCGGCGGCCAGTATCAATTCAATTCCTACGCAGCAGCCTTGCATGAAGATGGCCGCAACGAAGCGATAAAAGTCTTCAACTTGCAAAACGTCTCTGCGGCGGATGTTCATAAAGTATTTATTCATACCGGTTCACCCAAGATGTGGGAGCACATTGGGCAACTGATCGGTATTGATCACAAGCTGCACCATGTCGGGCACAAAACCGGCAACATCATTACCGCGTCCATCCCCTACGGCATCTTCGATGCGATGAGTCGCGGCGAAGCCGAGACCGGGCAGTTTTGCATGGGCTGGGCGGGCAGCGGCGGGATGGTTTTCTCTGCGCTGTCGTTTACCTTGTAGGGCCTGATGCAACTTGCCGTCGTGAGGCGGCAAGTTGCTCGTCCATGATCAAAACGGTTGATTGTTAAGACGCTCTCACTGCAGACGATTCGGGCAGGCGCGGTTTCACGAATGAATGACTACAGCAACTGCGCCAGTCAGCAGGCAAACACACGCCACGGCCGTCAGGCGCAATCGCATTGGCAGGTACCAGGTTTGCAGGCTCACAACCCGAACCAACTGCCGGTCTTGCCAGAAGTGCACGACAAATCCGATGATCAACAGCAAGCAACCCACTGGCACCAGCAGTAACGTGCTGAGCCAAGCGACAAGTGCCGGAATGACACTCCATACAAGACGGTCGCGGCGCAATTCATCACTCATGTTTTGCACTGACATGGCGAACCCCCAGTGCAAGGCGCCGATGAAGCTGAGGATGACAGCGCCATAGTTGACCAGCGCTACCGCCCAAAACATTCGATATTCCAAAGATGTGAGGATGAGTAGCACAAGGCCGATAAACGGTAGCAAACCGCCATAGCCCAGCAGACTGACATACCTTGGCGGCGAGAGCGAAGACGACAGGTTCATTTCAATTGCTTCCAGTGCCCGATACACAAGACTGTAGACCCAAAAGCTCCGACCTGATGCGCCCGCCGTCGCGCATAAACGCCCTTCCTCCCCAGCAATTCGATATGAGTGTCAGTCTGTTACGCCCAGCCCTTCCCTGACTGTATCTGTGCGCCTGGCCACTTTGCTGCGAGTATTCCTGCACTCACCTGGCGCAGTGAATTTGATGGACCTTATTGCTGATTTCCCCGAGTTTTTCCTGCCACGCTGCACGCTGCGGCGAATTCATCGTCGTGATGTCGATGCGATTTTCGCCGGGCTGTCTCACCCGCAGGTGATTGCCCACTATGGCGTGTCTTACAACAGCCTCGAAGCGACGGACGAACAGATGCGGTGGTACGACGCGTTGCTGGAAGAACGCCGGGGTATCTGGTGGGGCATCGCACTGCCGGGGCGCGATGAATGGGTGGGCGCCTGTGGCTTCAATGATTGGTCTCATGCCGATCGCTGCCTGGATATCGGCTACTGGCTGATGCCGGACTACTGGGGGCGAGGTCTGATGCAGGCTTGCCTGCCCACCCTTCTGCGCTTCGCCTTGAGCAACCTCGGCGTGCACCGCATTCACGCCGACGTCGAGCCGGAAAACCCCGCCAGCGCCCGCCTGCTGGAGCGGCTCGGTTTCGTGTTTGAGGGAACCCTGCGGGAGTTGGAGTACAAGGACGAGCGCTTCCTCAGCCTGCACCAGTACAGCCTGCTGGCCACTGACCCGGCGGCGCGAGCGTTATTGGAGGACGAGACGCCGATCCTGCGGCCATGCCGTGGCGCGGAGGCACCGGCGCTGAGTGCCCTGGCCCGGCGCAGCAAGGCCCACTGGGGTTATCCCGAAGCGTGGATGGAGGCCTGGGAACCGGCGCTGACGTTAACCCCGGCACAACTGACCGGCCATTACGCGGTGCTGGTCGCGGCGGATGGCCCGCTACTGGGATTCTGTGGGTTGGAGCGCGACGAGGATGGCTGGCAACTGGAGCATTGCTGGGTCGACCCGTCGGCCATGAACGGAGGCCACGGACGACGCCTGGTGGAGCATGCACTGGCTGTGGCATGCGGCCTGGGCGTGTCCACCTTGTCGGTGGAGTCCGATCCGTCGGCCCAAGCCTTCTACGAGCGGCTCGGGGCCCGGCACGTGCGCAATGTATCGCGCCCGGTGTGTGGCGAGCCCCGGCAACTGCCGGTACTTGAATGGTGGCTTGGTGAGTAACGCTTTGTGGCGAGAGAGGATGGCAGATTTATTGGCTGCTGGCGGGCTGCTTTTGGCCGAAGAGAGTTGTTTGTGGGTGGCAGCTATTGGCTGCGGATTCAACCGGTCGACTGATTACGGACACAAGGCAGTCAGTCAATAATGGATAATGGCAGAAACCGGCCCCAAGAAAACTTTAGCTGCTTAGATATCAACGCAGATTGGTCTCTGCAATGGACTGTAAATTTATGATTACTACGGTGGACCAATATGATTGCTCAAACTATTTCGTCGTCGTGCATGGCATTGACGCTCAAACCTATGAACGGATGGCTGTTCACTTTGAATGTCGTCGCGGCGGTGTGCGACCGACGGACCAAAGCAGGTTTATCTCTATCCCAGTAACAGTTGACACTCTAGGTAGCACTCTTGCTTGGGTCAAAACCGAGTTGAACGGGCGCCATTACGAGCTGCATTTGATTGTGTCCGTCGCGACAAACTTGTCTTGGGGCGAGGTTCTCATCCCCCCGCAAATAGCTTTGCTCGCTGGCCAGGCTGAAGCCGCGATTAAGATTGCGTTCCAACTCAAGCGAACTTGATCCGATGGCAGGCAGTGCCTGCTTTGTAGATCCGTCTTTCCCTAACGGCTGCTTTTGGCCGACCTATCCCAGTTGTTGCCTGTTAGCGAAGGGCTGCAATCGAATAAAAGCCGGCATTGGCACCGCGCCGCTCGCTGCCATTGCCAAGTCACCTGATCCAGGAGTGGCCGCTGTTTTTCAGATAAACGCAGTCTGGATAAACGCTTCCAGCGCCTTTTCTTCGAGTATCTCAATAGAAAAATGCCCGAAGCGCTTTGGTAACCAGATAATGCGTGCGCCGGCCGGGGATTGCAGATTCGCGCGAGGCAATGGCGCTCCATTTTCGTCTTGAGGCTGAACACCCGCGTCCATCAGCTCGTCATAGGCTTTTTCGATATCTTTCGTTGAGTAGCAGTGGCGGTAAATCATGCCTTCACCCGAGGAATCCAAAAGCTCTTTCAGATTGCCTGCCAACGGTTGCACCAGCATGAAACGTTCTTGACCTATCAGTGCAATCGCGTAGCGAACATGCAGACCGCCCCGCTCCCAGACAAGCGTTTTGGAAATCCTGGCGTTTAGTATGTGTGCGTAGTAAGCACAGGCTTCCTCGAGATTATTGACCAGTACATCTACATGACTGAACTTCAGATCCATTGCATAGCCCCTGTCCAAAAGCCCCCATCGTAATAGTCAGCCGCCCGCCGGCGGGCGCTGTCTGAACTACCGCCCTGAATGTTGACATATTCGACTCGATCTTTTTCCCGGCTGACGCGCGGTTCAGTCGAATAGCTGAGAGATTCGTAGAAAATTCCAGTACGACCTCATGGTATTCACATGTCGATATCAGACACGATCATGGCGCAATCAGGCTACTGAATCAGCGACAAGGCCGGCTAAGGTGCCGTGTCTTCGTATCAAACGACCCCGCTCGGATCATGGGGTTGATAAGAACTGCGGCGGTTGGACGGGCTTCTTTCGGGAGTTTCAGCAGGCAACGATGGTGCTCGATCGGGTGCCCGTTCAATTCGCTTAAATGTCGATCAGCAGAGAATAAAAATACCGATGATCAGCCCGATCTCCATGGATTCGAGTAGCCAATTGGCGCAGGGCTTCAAGCCTCGTCACGTCACAATGCTGTCCATCGCCGGGATTATCGGCGCCGGTTTGTTCGTCGGTTCAGGGCACGCCATTGCCGCAGCAGGGCCGGCGGTGCTGCTCGCCTATCTGTTTTCCGGTTTGCTCGTCGTGCTGGTCATGCGCATGCTCGGCGAGATGGCGGTGGCAAATCCGGACACCGGTTCGTTCTCCACCTATGCCGACCAGGCCATCGGCCGCTGGGCCGGTTTTACCATCGGCTGGTTGTACTGGTGGTTCTGGGTGCTGGTCATTCCTATCGAAGCGCTGGCAGCCGGGCATGTGTTGAACCAATGGTTTCCGCAGGTCGATGCGTGGCTGTTCGCGTTGGGATCGATCATTGCGCTGGTGGTGACCAACCTGTTCAGCGTGTCCAAATATGGTGAGTTCGAGTTCTGGTTCGCCATGGCCAAAGTGGTGGCGATCATCGGCTTCATCGGTGTCGGTTTTGCCGTGTTGATGGGCTGGGTTCCCGACCGCGAAGTCAGCGGGCTGAGCAGTCTGATGGCCACGCACGGCGGTTTTGCGCCCAACGGCTTGTCGGCGGTGGTCGGCGCTTTCATCACGATCATGTTCAGCTTCATCGGCACTGAAGCGGTGACCATTGCCGCTGCCGAATCGAATAACCCGGCGCAGAACATTGCCAAGGCCACCCGCTCGGTGATCTGGCGCATTGGCGTGTTTTACTTGCTGTCGATCTTCGTGGTCATCTCCGTGGTGCCCTGGAATGATCCGTTGCTGGCCTCGGTGGGCTCGTATCAGCGCGCCCTGGAAATCATGAACATTCCAAATGCCAAGTTCATGGTCGACGTCGTCGTCCTGATCGCCGTGGCCAGTTGCATGAACTCCTCGATCTACATTGCCTCGCGCATGTTGTACTCGCTGGGTCGTAGAGGCGATGCACCGAAAGCGCTAAAGGCGACTTCCGCGGCAGGTGTGCCGCGGGCCGCCGTGATCGCCAGCACCGTGCTGGGCGCATCGATCACCGTATGGAGCTACTTCATGCCCGCCGGGCTGTTCGAGTTTCTATTGGCCAGTTCCGGGGCGATTGCCTTGCTGGTGTACCTGGCGATTGCGGTGTCGCAGCTGCGCATGCGGCGGATATTGCAACAGCGCAAGGTCGAGCTGACCTTCCGCATGTGGCTGTTTCCCTGGCTGACGTGGCTGGTGATCGGCTTCATCTGTGCGGCGCTGGCGGTCATGATGATCACCCCGCAGCACCGCACTGAAGTCACCACCACTATTGGCCTGGCGCTGGCAATCTCCTTTATCGGCCTGATGACGTCGCGTCACCCTGCCCCGACGGCACGAGCAACGTCGGTGGGTCAGGCCTGATCCACCGCCTCGATCACGCCTTTGTCCTCACCCAGGAAGCCGCCGCTCTGATGCGCCCACAGCCGTGCATACACGCCGTTTTTCTCCAGCAATTCGGCGTGGGTGCCCTGCTCGATGATGCGCCCGTCATCCATGACAATCAGCCGGTCCATCGCTGCAATCGTCGACAGTCGATGCGCGATCGCGATCACGGTCTTGCCCTGCATCATGTCGTCGAGGCTTTCCTGAATCGCCACTTCAACCTCCGAATCCAGCGCACTGGTGGCTTCGTCCAATAGCAGAATCGGTGCGTTCTTCAGCATCACCCGGGCAATCGCCACCCGTTGGCGCTGGCCGCCGGACAGCTTGATCCCGCGCTCGCCTACCAGAGTGTCGTAACCGGTATGACCTTGGCGGTCACTCAACTGGTTGATGAATTCGTCAGCCTGGGCGTTGGCCGCCGCACGGCGGATCTGCTCGTCGGTGGCATCGGGCCGGCCGTAGGCAATGTTGTCGCGAATCGAGCGGTGCAGCAGCGAAGTGTCCTGCGTAACCATGCCAATGGCACTGCGCAGGCTGTCTTGAGTCACGTGCGCAATGTTCTGGCCGTCGATCCGAATCTCGCCGCTGTCGACATCATAGAAACGCAGCAGCAAGTTGATCAGCGTCGATTTGCCGGCACCGGAGCGGCCCACCAGACCGATCTTTTCCCCGGGTCGAATGCTCAGGCTCAGGCCATCGAGGACCTGACGCTCGCCACCGTAATTGAATTTCACTTTGTCGAACGTCACCGCGCCGCCCGAGGTCACCAGCACGCCGGCATCCGGCGCGTCCTGCACCTTGGTGCCCTGGGTCAGGGTCGCCATGCCGTCCTGAACGGTGCCGATGCTTTCGAACAGCGAGGTCATCTGCCACATGATCCAGTTCGACATGCCATTGATCCGCAACGCCATGGCGGTGATCGCCGCCACCGCGCCGGCGCCGACATCGCCCTGGTGCCACAGCCACAGGGCATAGCCGCCGGCTGACATGATCAATGCCACCACCAGGGCCTGATTGACGATCTCGAACAGGCTGACCAGACGCATCTGGCGAAAACCGGTTTGCTTGAAATCCTCCATCGCCGCCCGTGCAAAGTGCGCTTCGCGGTTGGAGTGGGAGAACAGTTTCACCGTGGTGATGTTGGTGTACGCGTCGGCGATACGCCCGGTCATCATCGAGCGCGCATTGGCCTGCTCCTGGCCGACCTTGCCCAGGCGCGGCACGAAGTACGCCATGGCCAGCCCGAACAACACGACCCACGCGAGAAACGGCAGCATCAGCTTCAGCGCAAAACCGCCGGCCAGGGCAATGATTGCAATGAAGTACACGCCAATCCCGGGCAAGATCTCGATCATGGTGAACAACACGTCGCGCACGGCAAGCGCTGTCTGCATCACCTTGGTCGTGACCCGTCCGGAAAACTCATCGGAGAAAAACGAAAGGCTTTGCCGCAGCATCAGCCGATGGAAATCCCAGCGCAGGCGCAGCGGCAGGTTAATTGCCAGAATCTGGTGCTGAACCATGGTGCGCAACGCCACCAATCCGACACTGAGCACCATGACGATGCCCATGCCCCACAACACGCGACGCTCCTGCGCAGCCGCTTCCCCGCCCGCCTGCCAGGTCGAGAGCAGATCGACGACCTGGCCGAGGAAGGAAAACAGCCACGCTTCATAAACCGACACGGCGGCGCTGAGCAACGCCAGCGCGAGGACGTAGCCACGAGCCCCCCGAGTGCAGGCCCAGAGAAACCTGGCCAGACCGTTGGGCGGCGGTGGCAACTCGTCAGGCGGGAAAGGGTCGAGTCTTCGTTCAAACACACGAAGCATGGTGTTCTCCAAAACAGTCAAGTCAGGGAGATTCTGCCACCGATTGGATCCCGGGAGGTCTTTGTGAAAAAGTGTGTGCTCCTGACCTGACGAGTGCCTGACATCGCTACCAAACCGCGATATGCGAATCCGCCCTGGGCTCGGTCCCGCCACACAGCACACCCGTCACCGGATCACGCAAAATGATCTGCCCGCGTCCGTAATCCGTGAGGTCACTGGCGATCTGCACCTCATGTCCGCGACGCGCCAACGCATTGGCCAGATCCCTTGAAGCGCCCTGCTCGATGCCAACCTTCATCCCGCCCAGCCACTGCCAGCGCGGCGCGTCCAGTGCCGACTGCGGGTTCAGGCCGAAGTCCACCAGGTTCATGACCATCTGCACATGGCCTTGCGGCTGCATGTAGCCGCCCATGACGCCGAACGGTCCCAGCGCCTGGCCGTCCTTGGTGAGGAAGCCGGGAATGATCGTGTGAAAGGTCTTTTTGCCCGGCGCCAACGCGTTGGCATGCTCGGGATCAAGGCTGAACTCCTGCCCTCGGTTTTGCAGGGCGATGCCGCTGTCGGGCAGCACCACGCCGGAGCCGAAGCCGTGGTAATTGCTCTGGATGAACGAGACCATGTTGCCCTGCCCGTCCGCGGTGGCCAGGTACACCGTGCCACTGGCGTGAGGATCGCCCGGCTTCGGCGGCTGCGCTTGTTCGCCAATCTGAGCACGTCGGCGGGCGCTGTAGCCGTCACTCAACAGATCGGCCACGGCCACGCGCATGTGCAGCGGATCGGTGATGTAGTGCAGACCATCGCTGTAGGCCAGTTTCATCGCTTCCAGCTGACGGTGCCAGGTCTGTTGGCTGTCACGGTGGTCGAAGTCGAAGCCTTCAAGAATCTTCAGCGCCATCAGCGCGACCAGCCCCTGCCCGCTCGGCGGGATTTCCCAGACATCCACGCCGCGATAATTGACGTGGATGGGCTCGACCCACTGCGCGCGGTAATGCTCAAGATCCGTGGCGCGCAGATAGCCGCCCGTTGCCCGCGAATGCGCATCCAGGCGTTGCGCCAAATCGCCGCGATACAAACTCTCGCAACGCGTGAGGGCCAGTTCTTCGAGGGTACGCGCCTGCGACGGGTTACGGAAAATCTCTCCGGCCCTGGGCGCGCGACCGTCAATCAGGAACGTGTCGAACCAGGCCTGCAGCACTTCATTGCGATGGGGATTGAATTCATCCAGCGCGATCTGCCATTGATGGGCAACCACCGGCGACAGCGGAAAACCGTCTCTGGCCAGACTGATCGCCGGTTGCAGCAAATCGGCGAACGGCAACACGCCAAAACGTTGCGACAACTCGGCCCAGGCCGATGGACAACCGGGCACCGTCACGGGCGTCCAGCCATACAACGGCATTTGCTCATGGCCGGCCGTTTTCACCGCTTCGATGCTCAGACTGGCCGGGGCATGGCCGTTGGCATTGAGGCCATGCAACTGGTCCTTGAACCAGACCAGCGCAAATGCATCCCCGCCCAGGCCACACCCCGTAGGCTCGACCACGGTCAGCGCCGCCGCCGTGGCGATGGCGGCGTCGATCGCGTTACCACCCTTTTGCAGCATCTCGATACCGGCCTGCGCGGCCAAAGGTTGGGACGCCGCAACCATGCCACGACGGGCGAAGACGCTTTGGCGTTGCGACGGATAAGGGTATTCGTGAGCAGAAAATTTCAACATGGCAAAGGCTCTTCAAATCAGCAATTCATTGGCCGGACTTGATCCGGTTCCATTCGCGGGTGATCAGACGCTGGATGTTTTCCGGCAGATCGGCGGAGACGAAGGCGTGGTTGATCACCTCGTCAGTCGGGTAGATCCCCGGATTACCGCTGACCTTCGGATCCATCAGCGCCGTGGCGTCCTTGTTCGGGTTGGCGTAGCCGACGTAATCGCTGACCGGTGCAATCACCTCTGGGCGCAGCAGGTAATTGATAAACGCATGGGCGTTGGCGACGTTAGCGGCGTCTTTGGGGATCGCCAGCATGTCAAACCAGAGGTTCACGCCTTCCTTGGGAATCAGGTAACGAATGTCGATGTTTTTGCCCGCCTCGCGCGCCCGGGTCTGGGCCTGCATCACGTCACCGGAATAGCCGATCGCCACGCAGATATCGCCGTTGGCCAGGTCGGCGGTGTACTTCGATGAGTTGAAATAGGTCACCGAAGGCCGCAACGTCATCAGCAATTTAGAGGCCTGTTTGTAGTCGTCCGGCTTGACGCTGTTAGGGTCAAGCCCGAGGTAAAGCAGGGCCTGGGGAATGATCTTCACCGGCGCATCGAGGAACGCCACGCCGCAGCTTTTCAGCTTGGCGAGATTTTGCGGGTCGAACACCATTGACCAGGAATCGAGCGGCACATCCTTGCCCAGCACGGCGCGTACTTTCTCCTCGTTGTAGCCGATGCCTACCGTGCCCCACATGTACGGCACGGCGTATTGGTTGCCGGGGTCGGCAGCCTGCAGACGTTGCATCAAACGCGGATCGAGGTGCTTCCAGTTATCGAGCAATCCGCGTTGCAGCGGCTGATAGGCGCCGGCGCGAATCTGCTTGGACAAAAACTGGCTGGACGGCACCACCACGTCATAGCCCGAATGCCCAGAGAGCAACTTGGCTTCGAGCATTTCATTGGTGTCGAAAATGTCGTACTGAACCTTGATCGTGCTGGCCTTTTCGAAGTTCTTCAGCGTGTCGGGACCGATGTAATCGGACCAGTTGTAGACCTTCACCACCGAGTCGGCGGCCTGAAGCATGGGGACCACGGCGGCGTAGCACAGCGCCGCAAACACACTCGATAAACGCATCGTCGATTTCCTTGTGAAATTCACAGCACGCGGCTGAGGAAGGCCTGGGTTCGGGGATGAGTCGGACGGCTGAAGATCTGTTCCGGCGGGCCTTGTTCGATCAGTTCGCCCTGATCGAGCACCACCACCCGGTCGGCGACCTCGCGGGCAAAGCCCATTTCATGGGTGACCACGACCATGGTCATGCCCTCCTCGGCCAGCTCTTTCATCACTTGCAGTACCTCGCCGACGGTTTCCGGGTCGAGGGCGCTGGTGGGTTCGTCGAACAGCATCGCCTGCGGTTTCATCGCCAGCGCTCGGGCGATCGCCACTCGTTGCTGCTGGCCGCCGGAAAGCATCGACGGGTAATGCCCGGCCTTGTCTGCCAGCCCGACTCGCTTGAGCAAGGCCCGCGCCTGTTCCAGCGCAGCCTGGCGTGGCACACCCAACACCTGAATCGGTGCCTCGATGATGTTTTCCAGAGCGGTCATGTGCGGGAACAGGTTGAAGCGCTGGAACACCATGCCGATGTCGCGACGCTGGCGAGCGATGTTGCGCTCCGAATCACGCACCAGACTGCCGTCCGCCCGGGTGCGATAGCCCATGGGCCGACCGCTGACCCGGATCTCCCCGCCCTGAATGTCTTCGAGCAGGTTGATACAGCGGATAAACGTGGTTTTGCCTGAGCCCGAAGCGCCGATCAGCACCACCACTTCGCCACGGCGCACTTGCAACGAGATGCCCTTGAGAATCTGCAGATCGCCGAAGGACTTGTGAATGTTCAGCGCTTCGATGATCAGTTCGTCAGTTGGCTGCGCCATGCTTAGCGTCCCCTCAGCAGTTTCAGAGTGCTGCGACCGAACATCCGACTGGAGGCCGGCGGCGGCGAAGAAGGTCGGTCGGACTGACCGAAGCGGTGCTCCAGCCAGCGCTGAAAGAAGCCCCACAGCGTGGTAAGCAACAGGAAATAAATCGCCACCACCAGGTACAACTCGAACACCCGAAAAGTCGCCGAGGTGACCATCTGCGTGCTGAGCAACAGTTCTTGCACGCCGATCACGCTGACCAGCGTGGTGTTTTTCAGCATCACGTTGAACTCGTTGCCCAGCGGCGGCACGATCACCCGGAACGCTTGCGGCAGGACGATGCGGCGCATCAGTTTGGCGAAGGTCATGCCCAGCGAACGCCCGGCCTCGTACTGGCCCTTGTCCACGGCGCCGATCCCGGCGCGGATGATCTCGGCCATGTACGCGCCTTCGTTGAGCCCCAGAGCAATGATTGCCGCCTGAATGTTGCCGGGCACCACCAGCCCGAACAGCTCAATGTCTTCGAAGCGAAAAATCCCGCCCGCCGCCAGCGCGGTGTAGAGGAAAACGATCTGCACCAGCAACGGCGTGCCGCGCATCAGCCACACATAAAAACGCACGGGCAGATGCAGCAACGGGTTCTTCGACAAACGCAACAATGCAGCGGCCAACCCCAGCACACAGCCCAGCAGCATTGCCAGCACACTGATCAGACAGGTCAGCCAGAGCCCGGTGAGATAAACCCCGCTCGGCTGCAACAGGTATTGCCAGAACACATCCCAATTGAAGTTCATCAACGCTTACCTCAATCGAGTGTGTCGCTGGAAACGTGCCATTTGCTCAGAAGCTGGTTGTAGCTGCCGTCGCTGCGCATGTCGGTGATGATCTGCTGCACCGCAGCGCTCAGTTGCGCATCGTCCTTGCGGATGCCCAGGCCGGTGAGAATCCGGCTGAAGGCCGGAACGCCTTCTTCGAACAGATCCGGGGCCATCGCCGCGTAATAACCGGCGGTTTCCACCGTGGTGCCGTAAGCGTCGACCTGATTGATGCGCAGGGCCTGGAAGGCATCGGTGTCGGTGTTGTAGACCACCAGTTTCATCGGCGGCTTGCCGGCCTTGGTCAGGCTTTCATTTTCCGCATCGAGCAAGGTCTTGATGGTCGAGCCATTAAGCACCGCGATCTTGTGCCCGCTCAGATCCGCCAGGGTTTTCAGCGCCTTCGGATTGCCTTTGGGCACGACGACTGCCTGGCTGGAATACATGTAGTTGACGATGTCGATCACCTCGCGGCGCTCGGGCTTGTCGAACAGCTGGTCGACGATCATGTCGCACTGTTTGGCAAGCAAGGCCGGGAGCAATCCGGAAAACGGAATCACCCGCCAATCGACCTTCTTGTCGCCCAGGCGCTTGGCGATTTCCAGGCCCAGGTCGACGGTCAGCCCTTTGGGCTTTTGCGCTTCATCGAAAGACACCAGCGGTGGTGAATCCATGCCCGAGCAATAGGTCAGTTTGTCGACCTTGACCAGACGCTCCGGCACCGTGGGTGCGGCGAGCGCCCATTGCGAACAGAGTCCGAGGGAAATTGCAGCCAGTAACAGGCGAGACGTATGCATGACCAGACACTCCAGTTCGGTTAGTAACGGGGCAGTACTCAACGTCAAAACATCGGCGGACTCGTGTTCCGCTCTGTGGTTATTTTTCCGATTGCAAAAATCTGATCAGTTCGGGGACGGTGCCTTCGATGTGCTCGCGCACCACGGCTTCGGCCTTGCTGGCGTCGCCGGCACGAATCGCATCAAGGATGATCTGGTGCTCCTGGCGGGCGCTCAGGGGCTTTTCGATGTGCTGCAGCCACAGGCGCATGGGCGCTTCGATCAGCGCGTAGAGGGCGCTGATCTGCTTGAGCAACCGAGGGCGTTCGCTGAGGCTGCACAGGTATTCATGGAACTTGCGATGACGGCTGACCCACGCCGCACTCTCGTCGCGGTAGTCATCCATTTCATCGAGAAGCCGTTCCAGCGCCGTCAACTGACGCTCGCTGATCTTGGGCACCGCGATGCGAATCGCCAGGCCCTCTAGTGCACTGCGCATCTCGAACACTTCGTGCATCTGCTCGACATCAAGACCACTGACCACGGCGCCGCGATTGGGCCTCAGCGTCACCAGACCCTGCGCATCGAGACGGCGAAACGCTTCACGCACCGGCATGCGGCTCATGCCGATTTCACTGGCGATGTCCTCGGCGATCAACCGGTCGCCCTTGCGGTATCGACCACCACAAATGCCCTCCAACAGAAAGTTGTAGGCCTCTTCTTCGGCGGTCATCGGTTGACGTTGATCGAAGGCAGGAGCGAATTGCATGGCAGCACCTTTTGTCTTTTTGTATCCAATTATCCACGGATGCAAAAAGCACGATGCATGCCAAACTTCGGATTAGCAGGACAAGCTTTTGATTTGCATGAATTAAGCGGCCAAACAGCATTCAGCCGCTGCCCCGGCAAGATGTGAAATGTGCTACCCGATCGCCCATGACGAGCTCCACAAAGGTGCAATTCGGTAGCCGGGTAACACGGCACGGCAACCTTGCGGTTCGTTTCACTTCGTCATCACCATCTTTCTGCAGGCTCACTTACTTTCCATTAAAACCGCGATAACAACTACTAACATTATTACCAATGACTCTTATGCCCTGTCAGAACTGACAGTAGTGCTGTTTTTGAACACGCCTTACTCTCACGCCAACACCACGCTTTTCAATTGAACACTTTTGGCCTTTGTTTATTTGGAGTGGTTTCTTAATAACAGGAGAAACATTATGTCCATAAGTGCCCCTATCATCGATACACCCGAAAATGGCGCAAGTATGCAGACGACTTCGGTTGTTCGCGGTCGCGGCAAACCCAATTGCAAAGTCACCGTCAATCAATCAGGTACAGGATATGAATGGGGGGTAGGCTGGGTTGACTCGCGTGGAATCTGGGAGATCCAACTTACTCTCGCCGCAGACCCTAATGAGACCTACTGGATAACTGCTCGACAGTTTGACAGCGATGGTACCCCGTCGGGCTGGGCAAATAATGTCAGTTTTAAGGTCGTCGATGGCGACTTTGGGGTTAATCTCAGTAGCTCTATTGCAATTCAGCGCCCGCAATCAGGAGAAATCACCCCGCTTAGACCTTTAGTTGAAGGCACCGCTACGCCGCGCGCTGAGATACAGCTATATGAAGCTGGTAGCGGTAACCCAGTAGGACGGCCTGTTTATGCAGGTGAAGACGGGCGCTGGTCTGCCGTTTACGAAGCAGCCATTGTTCCCTGGCAGCAATATGGCGTGACCGCGAAACAAAGGGGGAAGAATGGGTCAGAGAGCGATTGGGCAGATAATGTGTATTTCACCGTAGAACTCATCGTTCAAGGCCCTCCTGTAATTCAACGCCCGGACCGCGGATCATTTGTCGATCCTAATCCTGAAATCAGTGGCATGGCTAAGCCCTATGCAAAAGTAGAGCTATACAAAAGCTATGTCGGGACCTTGTTGGGAACGACTTATGCCGATCAGGGCGGAAATTGGTCCATTCGCTGTAACGAGGCCAGTGTCCGGGGCGAGAAATATGAGGTGACTGCCACCCAATCTGGGACAAATGGGCAGAGCGGATGGGCGGAAAATGTGTCTTTCACCGTGAATAGGTCAGCTCCAGGCAACGTCACAACCCCTCCTGAAATTCGCCAAGCAAGACTTGGAGTTGACCAACTTCGAAAAACTATTATTAAGTACACAGGTACCGCTATACCCGTTGCCACAGTGACTCTGTACGACATAAAAGGCTCCAAGGTACTGGGGACGACCACAGCCGGGCAGGACGGAAGTTGGAATATCGGTCTTTATATAGAAAACATGGAGTCTGATCAGGATCAATATAGAGTGTATGCCACGCAAGCAGGAACAGATGGAGTGCAGAGCAGTCGCTCGAATGAGTGGACTTTTCCAGTGCCTAAATAGTTCTGAGCTTACCCTCTCGACCAATAAATTATGAAGTAGAAACGTGCCATGCCTGCTTAAAGCGATCGCGAGTTAGTGGCACTCAATGTCGAAACCTCTCCACACCCTGCAGTTCAACTGCAGGGTTTTTCTCTGTTCCCTTGTTTGGCCACACGCTGTCAACCACCGTCGGATTCAAGAAATTACTGACGGGCTCATTGCAGGTCCGACGCTCAAAAACGTTCAGCATCGATTTTAAACTTGTGCAGGTGCGTATTGCTGCAGACCGCACCGTCCCCTGCGGTCCGTTTCACTGCGTCACCACCACCTTGCCGATCATCTGCGGATGCAACACGCAAAAATATTCAAACTCCCCCGGCGTATCGAATACCCAGGAAAAGCTGTCATTGGTGTCCAGCGCACCCGAGCGAAACACCTTGTGGGTTTCCGCCACCGTGTGCGGGATCTGATCATCATTGAGCCACGTCACCTTGGTGCCGACGGCCACGGTCAGGTCCTTGGGGGCGAACATGAATTCCTTGATGTCGATCTTCACTTCCGCTGCCCACACCGGCATCGCCAACAACAGGCCCACCAGTGCCAATAGTCGCGTTTTCATCGGTTTGCCCTCGGTTAAACCAGTGTCGAATCAATCAGGGCCAGCGGGTGATCGCCCTGGGTCGCGCGCACGTCGGTGATCCCCAGGTAATTGCGCAACTGATCCGCCGCCACCGTCATCGGCCCCGGTGACGGTGCTGCGCCCGGTGGCGGCTGCGGATAAGCGGTGCCACGGGCGGTGTGGAAGGTCATGTTGCCCTCGACTTTCTGAATCACCTGATGGATGTGCCCGTTGAGCACCGTCACCGAGCCGTACTTGCGCAGCATCGCGATCGCCTGATCGCCGTCCTCGGTGCCCCAGCCCCACGGCTGATAAACCGTCCACAACGGGATGTGGGTGAACACGACGATCGGCGTGCTGCTGCTAACTGCACGCAAGTCATCGGCCAGCCAGGCGAGTTGCTCGGCGCCGAGGGTGGCTTCATGACCGGCCTGGAAATTGAAGACATTGATCAGCCCGATGAAATGCACGCCATGATCATCAAAGCTATACCAGCCGTTACCTTTGGTGCCCTTGCCGTAACGCTCCAGGTACAGCGTGCCGCCGCCCTCGTCGAGGGTGTCGTGTTCGCCGGGGACGTAATGCACGGTGGATGGCAGGCCCTTGAGCAACTGTGCGGCGGTGTCGAATTCCTCGGGCTTGGACAGGTGGGTGATGTCGCCTGTGTGCAAGATCAGCGATGGCCGTCTGGGCAGCGCGATGACCTTGTCGATGGCCACCTGCAAGGTCTTGACCGGTTCGGGATTGGCTTCCTTGTTGAAGCCGATGTGCGAATCGCTGATCTGCACGAAGTGAAAGGTGCTGTCCAGCGCCTTGGGATCGCTGACGTTGCCTGCGTCATCCAGCGCAAAGGCTTTGGGGATGCCGCCGCTCAGGGCCCAGAGAACCCCGGCCCCGGCCCACGCCGAGCATTTGAGCAGGGTTCGCCGGTCCGGGTTGAGCGGGCCGTCGGTGCGCAGTGGCTGTTTTGCTTGAATGTCCATCGATGTGTCCTCGCGGGCGAACTACAGTGAGGTAGCTGACACGAGGTAAACCTTGTGGCGTGAGGCTTTATTCCACGGCAAAAAATAAATCTTTTTGCGCGAATAAAACCTGCCGCAGCGCGGTTACAGGGGGTGACGGTGCGGAACCGACCATGAAGCGATTTGAGGAATTGATTGCGCCCCATCTGGACGCGGCCTACAACCTTGCGCGCTGGCTTACCGGCAACGACAGCGCTGCGCGCGACGTCGTGCAGGAAAGCGCCCTGCGCGCCTTCCGGTTTTTGCAACGTTTCGCCGACGGCAACGCCAAGGCGTGGTTTCTGACCATCGTGCGCAACGAGAGCTACACCTGGCTCAAGGCTTCGGCCGGGCGCCATTGGGTCGCCATCGATGACGACCGGGTCGCTGACGAAGGTCCGTTGAGCCACAGCCAGACCCCGGAACTGCTGGCCATTCACATGGAAAATGCCGCCTTGCTCCAGCAGGCGCTGAGTGCCCTGCCGCCGGTGTTTCGCGAAGTGATTGTGCTCAAGGAACTCGAAGACATGCCTTACAAGGACATCGCCCTGGTGGTCGACATTCCGATTGGCACCGTCATGTCCAGACTGGCCCGGGCACGTGCCCTGCTCAAGCTCGAACTACTGAAGTTGCACGATCATGAATGAACTCGACTGCGCGCTTTGCCAGACACAGTTGCACGGCTATCTGGATCAGGAACTGGATCCGGCGACGGCGGCGCAGGTGACCGCGCACTTGAGCACCTGTGCCGAATGCGCACAGCTGCACGAGCAAGCGAAGTTGCTCAAGGTCAGCGTGAAGCGCCATGTACCCTACTATCCGGCGCCCGCCGCATGGGCGGCGAGCGTGTTCGCCGCAGACAAACCTGAGCCGAGGTTCATCCAGCGCTGGCAAAAATGGCTGGCCCCGGCCTTTTCCGCCGCCGCGCTGGCTCTGGCGCTGGTGCTGTATGTCGACACTCCCGGCAGCGAGCAACCCTTGATCGACGAGGCCGTGTCCAGCCACGTACGCTCGTTGATGGGCGAACACCTCAACGACGTGGTGTCGTCCGATCGCCACACCGTCAAACCGTGGTTCGCCGGCA
Organism: Pseudomonas sp. Y5-11; assembly: GCF_022368695.1. NCBI lineage: Bacteria > Pseudomonadati > Pseudomonadota > Gammaproteobacteria > Pseudomonadales > Pseudomonadaceae > Pseudomonas > Pseudomonas sp. Y5-11. The sequence goes on along the minus strand of NZ_CP058974.1, from coordinate 3,868,336 downwards.
AACTCGACTTCTCGCCGCCGGTATTCGACTACACGGCGCAAGGCTTCCCCTTGCTTGGCGGGCGTCTGGATTACCTGCAACACCAGACCACCGCCGCCCTGAGCTACGGGCATGCCAAGCACATCATCAACCTGTTCATCCTGCCGACGAACGAGGCGGACCAAGTCGTGCAGAGTCACAGCGTGCGCGGATTCAACGTGGTTTCGTGGCAGGCCGCTCATATGCGTTTCGTGCTGGTGTCGGATGTGGAGAAAGGAGAATTGGAGGTCTTGGGGCAGTTGCTCAGAGCGCAATGACGTTACGCCAAAGGCAAAATCCCCGCGTATTCACTACGCTTGAGAAATCCACCGCAGCGCCATTGCCAACAACAGATTGAACAATGCGCTCGGGCCGCTGTTCCAGATGAGCAAACCCTAGCTACCAAGGACGAGCATATGGACAGTTTCGCTCCTGCCACGCCGGTTCCGCCTCAGCAAAGCGCCATTACCCGCCGCCTGGCATTTGCGGTCGCCACGCTGTTTATCGTCGGGGTGATTGCTGCGATTGGCACCCTGCTCAGCATTGCCGCTCGCCTGGATCGCGAGGATGTCGAGCAAACCCGCTTCTATACGGCCCGCGCCCTGGAAAATCGCATCGCGACCTCCAAAAGCTACATCACCAGTTACGCTGACTGGAACACGGCCTACGAACACCTGCATCCACATGTCGATACCGACTGGGCGTACAACCAGCAAAATATCGGCAAAACCCTGTTCACCACCGACGGTTATGACGGTGTTTTTGTGTTGAATCGACAGGGGACCCAATACGCCGTGGTGCAAGGGCAACAGAAAGAAGGTGACATCTCGCGCTGGCTCGAGGTATCTGCCGCCTCACTGATTGATCAGGTGCAAAGCCAATCCAGTCTGACGGTGCCTGTCAGCACCTACTCACTGTTCGACGGATGGCCGGCACTGGTTACAGCAGCGGCAATTCTGCCCAACGACGAACGTCCGGTGGGCGATCCGACACAGACCTCGGTGCTGGTGTTCGTCGACAAGCTGACGCCCGCCAAACTGCGGGTGATCGGAGTCGCTTATGGCCTGAGCAACCTGACCCTGACTCCGGACGGACAACTTGCCGAAGAACAATCACGAGTACCGCTGGACAGCACCGGTTACAGCTTGATAGCGGATCTGGAACGACCCGGGCAGCAACTGCTGTGGTCACTGCTGCCAACCCTCGGCGCCGTGCTGGCCGTGCTGATGCTGTTGACCGCCTATTTCTTGCGTCACGCCGTGCGTTCTTCGACCTACGTCGACCACAGTTTCAGCACGCTGCAGGCTTCGAATCAGGCACTGGAGTCGGCCAACCATGCGCTGGAAGCCAGTGAAGAACGCTTTCGCGCGGTCGCCGAAGCGGCGTCGGACTGGATCTGGGAAGTCGACAGGCACTTGCGCCTGACCTATCTCTCGGCGCGCTTCAGCGAGGTGACCGGCTACCCGCAAACCCAGTGGCTGGGCCAGGGCATCGGGCAACTGGTGGCGTGCGATACCACGCCGCTGGAGCTGTGGCTGAAAAAACTCACCGAGGACAGCAATGCCAGCGACTTGCGTTGCACCTACCGCGATCACGCCGGGCAGCAACGCCACTGCCGGCTGTCGGCGCGGCCGATTATAGAGAAGCAAACCGTGGTCGGCTATCGCGGCACCGCCAGCGACATCACCGACGAAGTCGCCGCCCATGCGCAGATCCAGCACCTGTCGATGCACGACGCCCTCACCGGCCTGCCCAATCGCAACCAGTTGGCGCGTTATCTGGATGAAGCGCTGCTGCTCAAGGAGCACGCGCCGCCGCTGTCGCTGCTGGTGATCGACCTGGACAACTTCAAGCCGATCAACGACTCCCTCGGCCATCCGGCAGGCGACGCGGTGTTGCAGGAAGTCGCCAGTCGTCTGCGCGAATGCACCCGCGAGCACGACATCGTCGCACGCTTGGGTGGCGACGAATTCGTCGTGGTGCTCAATGGCATGGACACTCGGCAGGAAGTCGACCGGTTCTGTACCCGGCTGGTCGAGAGCCTGCATCAACCGATGCTCTTCGAGCACCATCCGTTGCACGTCGGGGCCAGCATCGGTATCGCCCTGAGCCGCCGTCAGGGCTTCGTGCCCAGCGAGTTGATCCGTTGCGCCGACATCGCGCTGTATCAGGCCAAGTCCGAGGGCAAAAACACCTGGTGCTATTTCGAAGCGCACATGAACGACCAGATCCAGACCCGCCGGCAAATGGAAAGCGACCTGCGCGGCGCGCTGAAAAACGACGAATTCATTCTGCATTACCAGCCGCGCTACACCGTCGACGGCAAGCACATCGTCTCGGTCGAGGCGCTGGTGCGCTGGCAGCACCCGACCAAGGGTCTGCTGGGCCCGGACGTGTTCATCGGCCTGGCGGAACAGACCGATCTGATCGTGGCGCTGGGACGCTGGGTGTTGCGCGAAGCCTGTGAAACCGCACTCGAATGGCCGTCAGACATCCTCCTGTCAGTCAACCTGTCCCCGGCACAGTTCGCCCTCAGCGATGTCGTCGAAGACGTACGCGAAGCGCTGATCCAGACCCGTTTTCCGGCCAGTCGCCTGGAACTGGAGATTACCGAAAACGTGATGCTCGTCGACACCGACGGCGCGCTGGCCACGATGAATGCGCTCAAGCAACTCGGCGTGCGCCTGAACATGGACGACTTCGGCACCGGCTATTCGTCCCTCGGCTACCTGCGCGCCTACCCGTTCGACGGGATCAAGATCGACAAGCGCTTCATCGCCTCGATCAGCAACGGCGCCAACGATCGCGCCGTGGTCCAGGCGATCATCGGCCTGGGTAAAGCCATGGGCCTGACCGTGACCGCCGAAGGCGTGGAAACCGAGGAGCAACTGGCGATTCTGGGCAAGGATCAATGCAACGAGGTTCAGGGCTATTTCATGAGTCGGCCGATCGACAAAGCGGCGTTCGCCCGATTGTTGCAAACCGCCAGAACCCGGCCGGCCGATCATTCGCCGTCGAAGAAAGGACGCGTCATCTAGCCGGCCTTGTATCACTGGCATTCAATCATTGAAATGCACAAAGCCCGTTTCGACACGCGTTGTTAATACGGTTTTCCTGTTGACTTCAATTGATTTTGTTCAGGGTGTGTTTAGGGCCGTCATGCTTGAATAGTCCTCGCCGCGGGCCAGGCTCAACATCAATCTCGCGCCACACACGAGTTCAATGCAGGCGTCATCGGACTGTCAGGATTGCGGTCAAAAGAACAACTTCACTAAAGGGTTAGCGATGGATCGATATGATGCCCCGCTTGTTGTAGAGCGCACTTCGCGGGCTGGAATGTTGACGGGACTGATTACGAGAAACCCATGCCTGAGCATTTTTTTCATGACACTGGCGGTGTTCATGGCATTGCAGTACAAACCCGCGGTCCTCAACTACACAACACGCTTTGTCGACTTTGCCGATTACATGTTGCTGCACGGCATCACACTGTTCCCGATCGCCGAAGACCTAAAACCCTATCCCGACTACACGGTCCTCAATACCTTGTTGGTCTACCTGGTGTCCTTGCCATTCGGCCGGGTATCCGTTCTTTCCATGGGTTTTCCGTCCTGCGTAGCCGCGTCGCTGATGCTGGTATTCATTTATCGACTGGGCGCGCTGCACAGCAAGAAGTGGGGGGCGTACGGCGTTCTTTTCAGTCTGCTGACCTGGGCGTTTCTCGACGGCGTCAACTCGCTGGCACTGGATATCTATCCGGCGCTGTTAACGGTGATGTGCTTCTACTTTGCCTATACGGCCGAGATCAAAAAAGACCCGCGCCGCCTGGTGTTTCTGTACGTCGGGCTGGCACTGGGTTTCGCTTTTCGTGGGCCTATCGGCTTGATCGGACCTGCGAGTGTCATTGGCGCTTATTACTTACTGAGCCGGCAGTGGCGCATGTTGCTGCTGTTTTCACTGCTCTCGGGGGTGATTCTGACTGTTGGGGTGGTGTTACTGGCCTGGGCGGCCTACGTGCAAGGAGGACCAGCGTTCCTCGACGAAGTGCTGAACATGCAGGGCATCGCACGCTTCGGTTCCGACCACGCGCCACGCTATTACTTCTACTTCTCGGCAGGTCTGCTGACCTACGGCATCACGGTGTTTTACGCCATCAACGTCATTCTCAAGAAGTACAAACTGTTCTTCCGTTCGAACCGCGATAGAAACATCGACCTGCTGCGCTATCTAACCGGCTGGCTGCTAGTGCTGCTGGTGCTGTTCACTCTTCCGAGTTCCAAGAAAGCACGCTACATCCTGGCAATCACCCCGGCGATTTCATTGCTGGCCGCTTACCTCTTCGTCAGCAAGGAAGCCGCCTTCGTCCGCGCCAAAAACGGCCTGCTCAACGTCTGCCTGAAGTTGCCCCTGCTGGGGTTGGGGATGCTGGTAGCGGTGCTGGTCTACAACAACTTCGCCGATGTTCCGTTACAGCCCAACTACTTGGGTGTAGCCTTGGGATTGTCTGCGCTGCTGAGCTTCTACCATGGCAAACACCAGTACTTCGCCGAGCATCCCTATCGGGAGTTCATGACGCTGTCGTTTGGCGTAGCGGCTTTTCTGATACTGGATATGTTTTTCTTCAACCCGATCACCTACCACCTGGAACTCATGATCGAACCCACACCGAAGTTTTTGCCGTATTGGTTTTGGTGAAGCCTCTTCCTGATTCATGAGTTAGCGACACGACTGTCCAGCATCCACATGTTGGTATCTGACGGGGTCATGACGCATCCAAGGTACTGAATCGGCGGCAGGGCCTGCACAAAAGCGGTCGTTTGGAGCAGGAAAAAATAAGGTGGCGCCCGCTTTCGCGAGCGACACCTTCATCCACTGCCTCCTAATCAAGCCTTCTTGTTCGCCTCTTCCAGCGCTTTTTCAGCGTTGAACCCGTCGAAGTTCTCGAATACGCCCAGAAAGCCCGGTACGGTTACTTCTCGCGCCCAGTCGCGCTGTAGTTCGCAGTACATTTGCACCCGACTGATGAGCTTCGCGCCCGCCTGTTCCATTCTGCGCAACGCCGCCTCGTGCGCGGCGAGCGATGTGCCGCCGACCGCATCGACCGGCACATAAACGTCATAACCTTCCTGGATCGCGTCGAGCACCGGGAATGTCAGGCACGCTTCGGTCCAGAGTGCAGTCATGATCAGCTTCTTGCGCCCGAGCGCCTTGACTGCCTGCTTGAATTGCGTGTCCTCCCAACTGTTGATCGATGTGCGGTCATAGGTCGGTAGATGGCCGAGCACCTTTTGCAGCTCCTGAATCGGCGGCTTGTTGCGGCCGGTCGCGACATTGACTGTCGAGTGGATGATCGGAAGGTTGTAGTTGACCGCCGCCTTCGCGACGCTGGTTATGTTGAAGACGAGTTCATCACGCGGCATCGAGCGGATCGAAGAAACCTGAACAGGTTGATAATCGATGATGATCAACGCCGAGTTTTCCGGGGTCAGTAGCTGATCGGTATGGGGGTTGCGGAGAGTCTCGCTTGCCATCGGTAAATCCTTTTCATGGGTGACGCACGTTGATGAATCAGGCCGGAGCCTGTGCGGGTGATGGATTCCGAGACACGTGCGAATGACGCCATGCCCGGAAAATCCATTGTGCTGTTCCCATGTTCGACGCAGTAGTAGCATTGCGCGACGTGCTGTGTCGCGAAAAGAGGAACGCAAGCGTGGATATCGAAGAACTGCAGACCTTCGTGGAAGTGGCTGATGCCGGGGGCATTTCGCAGGCTGCCCTGCGTCTTGGCGTGTCGAAATCGATCGTCAGCCGCCGCCTGGCTCGGCTTGAAACCGAATTGGGTGTGCAATTGCTGGCACGCTCCACTCGCGGCGCGGCACTTACCGAGGCCGGTGCGATGTTCCGGGACTATGCCGCCAGGGTTTGCACTGAGATCGACATCGCCAAGGAAACGATCCTGCCCGCCGGCGCCCTCCGCGGCCGCTTGCGCGTGGCCGTGCCGCTGTCGTTCGGCCAGAGTCACTTCGCCCCGATGCTGGCAGAAATGGCCCGTCGGCATCCGCAGCTGCACATCCAGACGTGTTACAGCGATCGCTTCGTTGACCTGATTGCCGAGGGGTACGATTGCGCCATCCGGGTGGGCTATATGCAGGACTCCAATCTGATCGCCAGACGGATTGGCCCTGTCTACGCCAAGCTCGTCGCGAGCCCCGCCTATATCAACGCGCATGGAGAACCCCAGACGCCGGATGAACTGATTGCCCATCAGGCGCTCATGCAGGGCACCGAAGCCTGGCAATTCATGGATGGCGATAAAGTCATCACGGTTCGTCCGCAAGGCCGCTTCAAGGCCGACAACGGCATCGCCCTGGTCGCCGCCGCGACCGCAGGCCTCGGTGTCGCCTACCTGCCCGACTGCCTCACCCATGAACACGTGGCATCCGGCGCACTCGTGCCGATCATGACAAACCATCCTCCCCCTCCGGCCGGTGCCTACATCCTCCGCCCGCCGGGTCCGCATCCTGCGCGCAAAATTCGTGTGCTCACTGAACTGCTGATCGAGTTCTTCGGCGAAACGCCACACCTGGCGGTGCAGCCGCTGTCACATCAGGATGATGCGCTGGCGTGAGGTTGGGTTAAGCGAGAGCGACAGACGTTTCTCTTGATCCGCCATTCGCGTAGGGCAGCTTCCGGTCAACGCGACTCGTTAACTCTCACCCGAGCGTGCATCATCGCCACGATCCCGTCGTGGTATCGAAGCCATCAGTGCAGAACCTGCCCGTCCGCAAAACGAGTCTTTTGAAACGGAAGTCTTCTCATGTTCGAACGTAACAAACTGGTTCCGGAGTTAATGGTCACCAACCTGGATAGCAGCCTGGCTTTTTGGGTTTCTCGTCTGGGGTTCAAAGTCGCTTATCAACGCCCGGAAGATGGATTTGCATATCTTGATTTGAATGGTGCTCAAGTGATGCTTGAGCAGATTGATTCGGACGCGGGTCAATGGCTGACTGCGCCGTTGGCCAAGCCGTTTGGAAGAGGCATCAACTTACAGATTGATGTTGAGGCTGTCGCACCCATCATCCAGAAACTTGATGAGGCTGGATGTCCACTCTATCGAGAATGCAAAAACACTTGGTATCGGGCTGAAAATGTAGAAGTAGGCCAGCGCGAATTCATCGTCCAGGACCCCTACGGTTATCTCGTAAGGTTGGTAGAGCGGTTGGGGGAGAGACCGGCTTGCCCGTTCTGAAACCGAGCCAAGCAGTCCGTCAACTTCGGGCCGGTGCAGGCCTTCACGACAGGCAGCAATCGGCCAGAAGCGGGCATCGGCAAGCGACCGCTGTTGCCTAATAGCGGCCGTTGTGGAATGGCAGGAAACGACCGATAGATGTCTTCGATATGCAACTTTCGCCCGGCAGCGGCTCGATTGTAAGAATATGGCGGAGAGCTGCAAAACCGCCTACGCTTATAGAATGACTCCTCGAACACCTTGCCCATCTGGTGGTATAGAGCCGAGAGATCTGACTTCCTTTGACCGTCCACTTAACACCCACCCGGACCGACCCGCGCCTATCGCCAGCAACTGCCCCCTGAATCCGGTCCACACGACCAGCAGTACGGCGCAACGGGTAAAAGCCAGACCCAGTCCCCCACCTGTCGTTCAAAAGCGACCGATGCCGCAGCACCTCTGGAAACGGGGGCGCTGTTCACGTTCTGCCATGAGGTCAATCCGTATGTATCGGCCGAGCACGACTCCTTACCAGCAGCATCGAGGGTTCAGCCGGACCTTCACTCAGGGGCATTTGAGCCTTGGATTATTCTTTCCCATGGAGGCGTTCGACGGGGACACTCCGAGCATGCTCAACCAGGTCACACTGGCTAAACAAGCCGAGGCGCTGGGCTTCTGCGCGCTCTGGTTTCGCGACGTGCCGCTTCGCGACCCTGGCTTCGGCGATGTCGGCCAAGTCTTCGACCCCTGGGTGTACCTGGGCTATATGGCTGCCCATACCTCGGAGATTGCGCTTGGCACCGCTTCCATTGCCATCCCTTTGCACCATCCCCTGCACACGGCCAAGGCGTCAGCCAGCGTCGATCAGTTGAGCACAGGTCGCTTGATTCTGGGGGTGGCTTCGGGAGATCGGCCGGTGGAGTTTTCGGCTTTTGGTGTCGATCCCGAAAGGCGTGGAGAAATCTTTCGAGAACACTACGAAGTGATTCGGCAAGCCCACAGCACCAGCTTTGAGCCCATCCACTGGAGCACTGGCGAAATGCACGGCGCAGACCTGATTCCGAAACCCACCACCCAATTCATTCCAATGCTGGTGACCGGCAACAGTCGCCAGTCACTGGATTGGATCGCGCGTGAGAGCAACGGATGGATCAACTATCCACGCATACCGAATATGCAGCGGCTGGTCGTGGAAGACTGGCGGCTGGAGGTCACCAGGCAATGTGGCTCTGTGTACAAGCCCTTTACTCAGTCGCTGTACATCGATCTCGATGAGAATCCGTCCACGTCACCCACACGTATCCATTTGGGGTTCAAACTTGGACGTTACCATCTACGGTTTTTGCTGGAGTCGCTTGAGGAAATCGGCGTGGACCACGTCATTCTCAATCTCAAATATGGCAAGCGCCCTGCGGCGGAGGTTATCGAGGAATTGGGTACGCACATCGTTGCGCAGTTCGGAGTGCAGCCGCGTCCGGCAGCTCATTGAACATCGGTCACTGCTACGCCGACGAATGCTCACTTGACGAAACCATAAGGTGTCACGGCGCGGATGACCTCCGGTTCTATATCACTGATGGAGATCTTCGCGCCATGAGCGACCGGTGCCCGGCAAACAATCTACCCTACCCAGCCTAAACCCGTGATGAGCACGTTGCCTTGCAGATTCTGTGCGGCTTCCACGCCGTCCATGGACACGATTTGCGCGCGTATCCTTTCACTTAACCGAGCGCGCGAGCATGGTATGAATCCTTGACACGGCACTTTAGCCATGACTTTTATCTTCAATACAGGTGTTTTGATTGATCACCGCCCGGAACAGCAGCAGGCCCAGGCTATCCTGATTTTCACAAAATACATCCTGGGCCTCCCCGAACTGAATGGAACTTCCTGTTGGATTTGCTTAACCGGGCAGCTTGGCCGCAAGGACGTCAACCTTCTCGATTGATGGAGGTTCGGCAAACAGCTCGGCAGCATTTGCCATAAGCGCCGCCGCGACCTTGCCCGAAAGATGAGCCTGCCGGCCCGCTTCATCCGGGAATGCGTCAAAGATGCCAAAGGTAGACGGCCCCAAGCGGATTCCAAACCAGGCTGTAGTGGCTGGCTCCTCCTCCACTAAAGGAAGGCCGCTCAAGAGAAAGCGCTCCACCTCTTTCTCTTTCCCAGGTTTTGCTTCCAGACGAACGAACAACGCTACTTTGACCATGACGTGGCTCCTGTTGTTACGATGCGGCTGGTGCTATCTGGTCGCAATAGCTAAAAGGGGCATCCGGCTGTTAACTATGGTCGACGACACCAGGATTACAAACCCAAAGAGACCAAGGGTAGCGTCGCATGTCGCTCGGACACTGAGAATGACGTAGTAGGCAGCGCGCAAACCGCAGACCAGCCGCTTGATCACTTTTCCCGAGCTGTGGCCTGATAATCAAGACTCAACGATATCTGAAATTCAGGAGAACATAACAGATCATGGTGACTGTCAAGCCGACCAATATGTACTCGACACGCGGTAGAAATATAACTAACCCACCTAAAGAAAACACGATCAAGGTGTTTTGCAGTATGTATTTCCTTATTCGACTCACAGCTATGAAATAGCCATATTGCTTCCCCAGGAAAAACAAGACCATGCCGGTTATCGACATAATCTGGAAATCGCGCATCGCAATGTCATTCAGGATCGCATGCCTGATCAAATTTGCCAGGAGTGCCAGCCCCATAAAAAGAAAAAGGTGCGAGTAGATCAAGGCGTGCCCACTCATGCTGCTTTGATGTTTGTTCAATAAGTAAAAACTATCAAAATAGATCCACCAGATACTGCAAATCATGATAAATCCGGTGATGGCCGCCATCACACTATAATAACCCCATTGAATGTTAGATAAGCCTCCGGAAAGGCTAATAATTGACTCCCCCAATAAGATTAGGGTGAGTAGGCCTATGCGCTCAACCAAGTGTTCCGTGTGTGCTGGCAACGGTTTTAATTTAGTCCAGAAAAGTACAGGAAACAGAATATCAAGAACAATCCCAATATAAGCAACAAGGTAACGCAAGGGCGGGTCAAAAGTAACGGATGAAAGACTAATAACTGCGCTAACTAATAGGGCGAAGCCGAGCTTTGAGGAAAGTTCTCCGCGAGAATCGAGTTTACTAATGGACGAAATATACATGACACTGATGATCGCACGTATACCAAAATAGCAGGCAATAATAAGCGGGTAGTTCACTTCCAGGCCTTCCCCGATCCGTGCCGATAGCACAATGAGCAGGAGCATTATGAATAATGTTGCCAAACGGTGAAGATTACTGTCTGTATCAAACCTGTTGGAGTAAATCGTGTGACTGGACCAGATCCACCACAACGGTACAAAAAGCAGTAAGAATGTCCATAGTTGCTTATGTTCAAAGTGGCCTTCATGAACATGTCCGAGAGTGTGCGTAACCTGGCCTATCGTAACAACGAAAGTCAGGTCAAAAAACAACTCCAACCATGTTGCGTGTCGATTTTTTTCATAATACTTCAAAGATTTCATTAGTTGCCGGCTCCGTGTCCACCTCTTTAATGTAAAAGGAAGCTAACGTTGGTTTTTCCTCGGCTCCGATGTGGGTGATGCCAAGCCGATTTGGCTCTCTAGCGATTTCGTCCACGCACTAACAAAAGCTCAATCATCTGACTCATCCCGATGAACTCTGGAACTCCGTCATAGCGAATCCCGTCAATGTAAAACGCTGGGGTGCCATTCACGCCGCTGCGTACACCGCCATTGAAATCGGCTTGTATTTTGGGAATGTAAGTATCCTCTTGCATTGCAAGATCGAATTCCTCCCTGGAAAGGCCGTGTTTGAGAACAATGGCGCGATACAGCGGCAGACCCAATCGATCCTGATTTTCATACAATTCGTCGTGAGCCTCCCAGAAGAACCCTCGACTCCCGGCATACTCCGCGGTGACCGCTGCACCCAGCGCATGCGGGTGAGCGGTGGTCAGAGGAAAGTTACGGAACACGAACAGCAAATCATCGCGAAAATGCTGCTGCAGATTCTTGACCATCCAATACGCTTCACCGCAATAGGGACATTCATAGTCGCCAAATTCCACCAAGGTGACCTTGGCATGCGCACTTCCCTGACGATGGTCGTTGGCACTTACTGGGACTTTGAGAGTGGCCATGTAATCACCTGTTAATTTTTGATTGGCGTGCCTTGTGGCGAATTCACCAGAGCATCCAGCGCATCCAGAATGCCGTCCGCCCCAGGGTTGATTGCCATTGGTGAGACGTAGCTCCAGGCGACCACCCCGTCCTTGTCAATCACGAACAGCGCACGCTTACAAACCCCGAGCTGGGACTCGTACGCTCCATACTGTCGTGCAACAGCCCCTTTGGGCTCGAAATCGGCCAGCAGGCTGAAGTGAAAATTCCGATCTTTGGCAAAGGCCTGATGACACCAGGCGCTGTCAACCGAGATACCCAGTAGCGCCGCACCGTATTCTCTGAATGTGGGTAGCAACTGGTTGTACAAGGTCAGTTGGTCACCACACACCGAAGTCCAGTCAGCGGGATAAAACGCCAATATCACGGGATTTCCCTTTAGCTCACGCAGCGACAACTGTTGATCAGGGGTCGCGTGAAGAGTGAAGTCGGGCGCGACAGTGCCGGCCGGCAGCGGACCCTGAACCAGGTCGCCATTGGTTTTTTGTGCATCATCGAACTCTAAAGTATTCATTGCTTGAACCTTGATAGATGGGTGGTTGGGACGTGCTCAGTGGGATGCGACGTGCCCGGCGGGATAACTCCATCCACCATCAAGGGGTTCAAAAAAAGACAACGCTGCCTCGATCTCAGCCTGAGCCTGAGTGATTTCGGCAGCGAAACGTTCACGTTCCGCATCAAGGAACACAAGAAGATCCGCCGTGTAATCGCGGAATTGGATTAGGCCAGGTTGGCAGGGGAATGGTCAGATTCGCTCTGGCTCACCAATGACTATAGTCGTTGATGACGCTTGCCGTAGTCGCTGAACGAATTTTCGGTACCCTCAAGTGCCAACAACACTTACGCGCTTATCTTGCTGCCATTTCAGGCGGCGCTTTAACACGATGATTTTGGCAGCTATTTCGCCACTTCAGACAAATCTACATCTGCTTTCTGGACGACAACGGCTGCCCGTTACGACAAGCAGAAACCGACCAGAGGCAGACACTGACACCGCCTTCAGGTCGACAGAATGAAGGTTGATATGGGAAATGCTCTGGACAAACGAGTCGTTGTCATTAGTGCCGGCATCGTGGGCGCTTCGCTGGCGTATCACCTGGCTGATAAAGGCGGGAATATCACCTTGGTTGAGGCTGAAGGTAATCAAAGATGCGGCTCGTGCAGCGATGGTGCTGTACCTAACGAATAGTCGAGATCGGTCTTCGGGAAGCTGAGCGGTAGCCTTTGCGAATATTGTCACTGACCGCTTTTGGCTGATAGCTGCCAGCCAACGTCAACTATTTCCAACTCAGCGCAAACACCGCATGGGATGGCGTTGGATTTTCTCCAGACGTCATTCAAGCCGTTCTTTCGCCATGGTCACGCCCGGTGTTCAAAATACCTGGTGGCTCCATCATCAGTTCGATGAGCGATGGAATTCACCGGTACTGAATTCCATCCGTTCATGGCGGCCGCTGGACCTGACTCAAGTGTGGCGCTGAACCAGTGATCACAAATACCAGCGATACTCCCGCGCGCTGATCTCCTGCATGAATGCCAGGTGATCCTGACGTTTGTTCTCGCAATACACGTCGACAAACTCGGCGCCCAGTCCCGCCCGCAGTTGCGGCTGATGCTGCAACGCGCGCACGGCATCGAGGATTTCCGTGGGAAAAGCGATGCCGCTGTTGCGATCGTCGTTGAGGGGCGGGATCGGTTCCTTGCCTGATTCCAGACCATGTTCCACGCCCACCAGAATTGCCGCCAGCACCAGATACGGGTTGGCGTCGGCGCCGGCCAGTCGGTATTCGATGCGCAGGTTTTTCGTATCCGACTCGGGGATGCGCAGGCAGGCGTCACGATCCTCGTAACCCCAGCTCGCCTTGGTCGCAGTGTTCACCGTGCCGCTCAAACGGCGCATGGCGTTCTGGTTCGGCGCGAAGATCGGCATGCTGTGCGGCAGCAGATCCAGGCACCCCGCCACCGCATGGCGCAGCGGCTGTTGGTGATTGGCGGCCAGCAGATTGTTGCCGGCGGCGTCATACAGGCTGACATGCACATGCATGCCGCTGCCCGGATGCTGCACGTACGGCTTGGCCATGAAACTGGCGCGATAGCCGTGCTTGAGCGCAACGCCGCGGGTGCTGCGACAGAACAGCGCCGCCCAGTCGGCGGCGCGCAAACCATCGTCCAGATGGCCGAAATTGATCTCGAACTGGCCCGGCCCCAGCTCTGCGGTAATCACCGTGGCGTCGATGCCCTGCGCCCGCGTCGCTTCAACCATGTCGTCGAGCACCGGGGCGAAACGCGACAGACGCTCGATGTGCATGTTCGGCTGATCATCAGCGTCGTCGGTCAGCTCGTCGCGAGGGAATTGCGGGATGCCGTCGCGAAGTTTTTTGTCGAACAGATAGAACTCAAGCTCAAACGCGACCACCGGGTGAATGCCTTTGCTCGCCAATCGATCCAGTACTTTTGCCAGCACTTCGCGGGGTTCGAACTCGATGGGTTTGGCGGTACCGTCGGAGGTGATCAGCATCTGCCCCAGCGGCTGATTTTCCCAGGTCACGGGCTTGAGGGTGCCGGGCACCAAGCGGCGCACAGCGTCCGGGTCGCCGTCGTTGAAGCAGTAATCGCCGATCTTGAACAGACCGCCCTGCACGCCCAGCAACACGCAGTTCTGCGGCAGTTTCAAGGCGCTTCCCGCCGCGACTTTTTCGAGCATGTCCACCGGATAGCGCTTGCCGTAAAAATGCCCCGGAATGTCCAGGGAAATCAGGTCGACATAGCGTACCTCGGGGTAGCGTTGGCGAAACGCGCGCACTTCGGCGAGCAGGTCAGAGCAGACAGCGTCCATCGTGTTCATCCTTTGTTGTTATCAGGTGTAGACCCAGAGCACGCGGGTAAGCTGCGCGGTGAGGTTGCCGTAGCGGCAATGGGTGTGACTGTCGAATTGAAAGCTGTCGCCGGCGCTCAAGGTCACCGGTTCGTCGTCGTTGCCCAGCCACAAGGTCAGCTCGCCTTCGAGGACGTAACCGCCCTGCTCCGAGCTGTCGCTCATGTGCCGGTCACCGCTGCTCGCGCCCGGTTCCAGATGACTTTCGAGCATCGAGAACGAGGCACGCATCTGCGGCGACACCAGAATGTCGGTAATGCCGCTGGCGTAATACAGCGTGCGGCGCTCGTCCGGGCGGGTAACCCACGGCACTTGTCTGGGTTTGGGCAGGCTGTAGAAATAGGTGGTCGGCACGCCGAGGGTTTCGCTGATCGCGGTGAGGTCGGCCACGGTCGGGCGCGACAGGCCGCGTTCGACTTGCGAGAGAAACCCCACCGAACGACCGATTTTGTCCGCCAGTTCCTTGAGGGTGCATTTCTTGTGCTTGCGCAGGTCGTGGATCAGGATCGCCAGCGCCGCGATTTCTTCTTGCTTGTTCATGGTCAAAATCCCATCAAATACTGTCGCGCAGCCGATACCAGGCCTTGCCGATGGCTTCCAGCGGTGCGGCGAAGTGCTTGCCACCGGGGAAACGGCCATTACTCAGGCCCTGATACAACGCCAGTTCATCCGCCTCGCCGAGAATCGCGTCGGACACCGCGCGGGCGGCGGCCAGTGTCGGCAGCACGCCATGCCCCGAATAACCCTGAAGCCAATATCGGTTGCCCTCGCCGCCGACATCCGGCGTACGGTTCATGGTCAGGTCGATGTGCCCGCCCCAGGCGAATTGCAATTCAACGCCCTTGAGTTGCGGGAACACCCGTTCGAGAAACGGCCGGGTCGCCGCCGCAATGTCCTTGGGCATGCCACCCAGATAGGTGCAGCCGCCGCCGAACAACAAGCGGTTGTCCGGCGTGCGGCGGAAGTAGTCGAGGACGAACTGGTTGTCGGTCACGCAGACGTTGCTCGGCAGCAGCGCCGTGGCTTGCTCCGGGGTCAGTGGCGCGGTGGCGACCTGGTAGGTGCCGACCGGCAGGATGCAGCTGGAGAGCTGCGGATCGAGTTCATCGAGATAGGCATTGCAGGCCAGCACCAGCACATCGGCCTTCACCGAACCGCGCTCGGTATTGACCCGGAAGCCATTGCCCTCCTGCTGATAACTCAACGCTTTGCTTTGCTCATGAATACGCCCGCCAGCACGCTCGATGGCGGCGGCCAGCCCGAGGGCGAGTTTCAGCGGATTGAGGTGCGCGCCTTCGGCGTCGTACAGGCCGGCCTGGTAGCGTTCGCTGGCGACCCATTGCGGCAGGTCTTCACGGGGAATGAATTGCAGGCCGTCATGGCCCCATTTGTGACTGGCTTCGTGTTGCCACTCAGTCAGCAGGCTGACTCGCCGCGGCATCACCGAGGTCCACAAATGGCCGGGGCGATAGTCGCAATCAAAACCGTGTCGCACGGGCAATTCACGCAGTTCCTGCGCGGCCCAGCGCATGCCGTCCCATAGGCGACGGGCGCGCTCATAGCCGAGCGCAGCTTCCAGCGGCGGCATGTCGCACGACCAGCCCAGAATCGCTTGCCCGCCATTGCGTCCCGACGCGGCCCAGGCCACGCGACTGGCTTCGAGCACAGTGACGCGCTTGCCGGCCAAAGCCAGACGCAACGCGGTGTGCAGCCCGCTGAATCCGGCGCCGATGATCAGCACTTCGGTGTCGTGTGCGCCTTCCAGCGCCGGCCGCGTGCTGAGAACATCGGCGCAACTGTGGGCGTAATAACTGGCGACATGCTGCTGGGATTGCTGAAACATTCGGCGCCTCATGAAATTTATTTCTTATAATTTCATGAAAATCTACAGAACAAATTTCATATCGGCAACCGACAACTGTTTCACTCACGCAGATCAATGCTCCAGCGCATAACGCCGACAATGTTCGAGATAGCCTTTCTCATGACGACCCACCAATTGCACGACACTGGACCACAGCCACGACGGTGCATCCAGGGTCTTCGAGCGGCACGCCTGCAGTTCACGCATCCATGAGGCGCGGGTGCTCATGTCCATCTGCCGGGCGTGGGCCAGCCCCACGACACGGGCCAGATAGCCGGCGGCGAGCTTCGCGTCGGTCTGGCTCAACTGATCGAGCTCAAGTTTCATGTCTTGTGGCAGCAGTTCGCGGATGAAGAAGCCATGGTCGAGCAGCCGGGTGGCGATCATCCGGTTACCCAGGCCCGGCGAGAGAAACCGCGCGCCTTCGACCACACGTTTGCCGTTGTCGCGGGGCATCGCGGTGCGGGCGACGCGCGGGGCTGCGGCGGCAACGGCCTCCTTGACGTCGAGCAAGCAATATTCCTCGTCATCACCCTCGCCCACACCGAGTAGCACCGCATAACGCTTGAGTCCCAGCGAACTGCAGCCTTTGACCCAATAGGCCGAATCGAGCATTTTCACCCGGTCGTCCTTGTTGCGCCCCTTCAATGAGGTCACCAGCGTGTGCAGATCTGGCGTGGCGCAAAGGGTCTTCAGCGCACTGCGCTCTTCGCGTGACAGCGACCAGAAGTGCTTGCCCAGCGGAATCGTCGGTTTGGTGTTTTCGATGCGTTCCTGGGCCAGATGCTTCCACGTGCGTTGCACTGCGCTGCGCATCCCGGCCTTGACTTGCGCGGGGCGTGGCGGCTCTTTGTCGACGTCGTCTTCAAACGCCTGCTCGTAGCCGCGCATCATCTCCTCGAGCATGCGCGCCGTGGCCACACCGGGCAGATCGGAACCCCGGGCGGCAGTCGCCAGCGACAGTGCGAGTCGCACCAGGTCATGCGCGGGATTGCCAATAACCGTCTGGTCGAGGTCGCGGATGTGGATATCGATGCGCCCTTTCAGATCGCCGGTCGGTCCCAGATTGCCGGCATGACAATCGCCGCAGATCCACACCGCCGGCCCTTTCGGCAGGCGACGCCCGGGCTGGCTGTGCAGCCACTCATAAAACTGCACCGTACTGCCGCGCACATAAGCGTGCGCGGAACGGGCCATTTTCAGATTGCGAAGTTGTGAGAGCGGTTCGAGGCGTGCGGAGGGCCGTGGGGTTTTCATGGACGCTTCTTGCAGAGAATGTGTCCTGTTGACCGCCCGTCACGAGCAAATGTTTCAAAGTATTACAAAGGCAGCTCAACCCGAGCCTGCAAGCCGCCGCTGCTGCGATTGCTCAACGTCAGTTCGCCGCCCTGCTCGCGCACGATCGCCCGCGCCGCCGACAGCCCGAGCCCGACGCCACCGGTTTCCCGGTTGCGCGAGGTTTCAAGGCGGAAGAACGGGTCGAACACCCGCTGCAACGACGCTTCGGGAATCCCCGGCCCCTCGTCGCTGACGTCAATGCAGACGCTGTAGCCATCACTGCTCAAGATAATGGTCGGCTGCTGCGCGTACTTTTCGGCGTTTTCCAGCAGATTGACGATCACACGCTTGATTCCCAGCGGGCGGCCCTCGTAGACCAGATGCGCCGGGCCATGGAAATCGATGGCGATGTTCTGGTCGCGGTAGTCGTCGATGATGGTCTGCAGCAACTCCGACAGGTCGAACGCAGTGCTTTGCTCAGGTTGAGTGTCTTCCCGAAAGAACGCCAGCGCGGCATTGATCATCGACTGCATTTCTTCAATGTCGCGGATCAGTTTGCCCTGATGATCAAAGTCCTCCATGAACTCGCTGCGCAGGCGCATGCGGGTCAGCGGTGCACGCAAGTCGTGGGAGATCGATGCGAGCATGTGCGTGCGCTCGCTGATGTAGTGCTGGATCTGCGCCTGCATGGTGTTGAAAGCGATGATTGCCTGGCGGATCTCGTCCGGGCCTTCGACTTTGATCGGCGGCGCGCGCAGATCACCGCCAAAGCGGCGGGCGGCACTGGCAAAGCGTTGCAGGGGTTTGGCCAGTTGCTGCGTGGCCAGCCAGGCCACCAGCACGGTGGCGATCAGACCGAGGGCGATGATGATCGCGATGCGTGTGCCGATGTCCAGGCCCCAGGAGCGCTCGGGCGAAGAGAACAACAACCAGCTGGCATCCGGCAGTTGAATCAGCGCCGCGTAGCGCGCCAGCGGACTGCCGCTCGGCCAGTCGGCGGGATTGAACACTCGAATGTCTCGCTCATCACCCAGCAACTGATGCAACCCCGACGTCTTGTTGGCGATCAGCTGCGTTCCTCCCGCTGGCAATCCGAGTTCGTCACGTTGCGCACTCCACGTCACCTCCTGCGTCGGGCCGGTTGCCGCGTGCGCGAGTTTCGGGCGTAAAGGCGCAGGTGCAGCCTCGATCACTTTGACGGTCGCGGCAATCTGCTCCAGCAACCCGGTGCGCTCAATCGGTGGCCGCGCCCAGGTCCCTGCCACCTCCACGAACAGAAAATTGAGCGCCAGCGAAGCGAGCATGGCCGCGACGATGGTCAGGGCAATCCGCCGACTCAGCGGATCACGGCGCAGGAAGCGACGGATCATGCGCGCGTGACCTTGGCGGTGAACAGGTAACCGCCGTTGCGCACGGTGCGGATCAGGTCCGGACGCTTGCTGTCCGGCTCGATCTTGCGGCGCAAGCGGCTGACCTGCACGTCGATGCTGCGATCAAAGGCGTCGTGGCCCTGACCGCGAGACAGGTCGATCAGTTGCTCGCGGGTGAGAATGCGTTGCGGGTGATCGAGAAACACCACCAGCAGATCGAACTCGCCACCGGACAGCGGAATCATCACGTTTTCCGGGGAGCGCAGCTCGCGACAAGTGATATCCAGATGCCAACCGGCGAAGGCGATCACCGGTCGCGAAGGTTCGCTGACAGGACTGACCTGCTCACCGGCGCGACGCTGCACCGCGCGCAGGCGCGCCAGCAATTCACGCGGGGCGAACGGTTTGGTCACGTAGTCATCGGCGCCCAGTTCGAGGCCGACAATCCGGTCGCTCAATTCGCCCATGGCGGTCAGCATGATGATCGGAATGCCCATCTGCGCCCGCACTTTCTGGCACAGGCTCAGGCCACCTTCACCGGGCAGCATCAGGTCGAGAATGATTGTGTCCGGGCGCTGCTGGGCAATCGCCGCCCACATCGCTGCGCCATCAGCGGCGACATCGACCTCGTAGGCGTGCTGGACGAAGAACTTCTTCAGCAGGGCGAGAATTTCCACGTCATCGTCGACGATCAGCAGTCTGCTCACGGGCACAGGATCCTCAGGCCAAAAAAAGAACGCATCTAAAACCATTCTGGCCGCCAGGTCATATATTTCAATCGAGCAACATTCCTTCGTCGCGGACATCAAGCGGACATGCTGCGGCAAAACCCCTCAGGCACTCTGCTCGCCATCGACAACCGGGGGGCATTCAATGAGCGCATTGCACGACAGGTACACCGCCGAGGGCCACGACGCCCGCTATCCGTTGATTCTCAGCCAGCGCACCAGCGCGCCTGATCAAAATACGCCGTTGCTGTTTCAGGAGTTCTGCCTGGGCCTGTCAGATGACCAAAGCCGTATCGTCCTGCGCCGCTATTTCGAGCAGTACGGCCCCGGCGATTCGCAATGGGTCGAGTACGTGCACTCGATTCCGACCGCCGACCTCATCCAGTGGATCATGAGCCACGGCCAGCTGCACATCGAATGCTCGGACAACACCCCGCCGCTCTCCTCCCCAATCACTGCCCGCGCTTGAACGACGCGGGTCAAAAGCGCAAAGCAAGGATTCGCATGATTAAAAGCCATTGCTTGATGACACTGATGTGCACAGCGTCTCTGAGCCTGTCGGCCTGCAGCAGCAAAACCGTTGAACCGCAGAAGTACACGGGATTTCTGCACGATTACAGCGTGCTGAGCGAGCACACATCGCCGTCCGGGCAGAGCGTGCTGGGCTGGGTCAGCCCGGCGCTGGCCCGAGGGCGTTACACCCAGGCCTATCTGGCGCCCAGTCAGTTCTACCCCAGCGTCGCGCCGACCGGGCGAGTTCCGCTGAGCACGCTGTCCGGCGTCACCGACTACTACGACGCCGCGCTCAGGCTGGAACTGGGCAAGGTCATGCACCTGGTAACGCAACCCGGGCCGAATACCCTGATCGTCAGACCCGCGATTACCCGCGTCGCCGCCAGCACCCAGGGCTTGCGCTTGTATGAATGGCTGCCGGTGACCCTGGTTGCCGCCGGCGTGAGCACCGCCACCGGCATCCGCGATCAGGACAGCGAAATCACCACCGAAGTCTCGTTCGAGGACGGCTCCACCGGCGAAGTGGTCGCCGAAGTGGTGCGCAAGGGCACCGGCGTGCCGCTGGAAAACGACAAACAGGTGCTGACTGCCGATGACGTCAAAGGCGTGCTGGACGGCTGGGCCAGTGATCTGGGCAAGTCGTATGCCGCGATCCGTCGCTGACGTTTCGCAAGAGCGGCACTGACTAAGGCAAATCCTCACCCTCCGGCTTTTGTGCGGGGGCCGTGAACCACTTGTCCTTCGGCACTCGCTTCTCTTGCTGCGGGTCATCCAGATAATGCGGCGACATGATCTGCACGCCATATTCGTTGAACACATCCTGAATATTGGCGTGAAGCATGCTCAGCAACACCGCACGCGGGCGCGGCTGGCTCGGAATGGCCTGCGCCACCAAGCGATATTCGGGATAGAAATCCGACAAGGCAGTCTGGAACACCTGAGCCGGCGGGTCTTCCAGAACACCCGGCGTGCGGCGAGCCGCCTCCAGCAACATCGCCTCGACCTGCCGCCAGGGGGTGTCGTAACCGATGGTGACCACGGTATCGACCACGTAACCGGGCCCCTTCACGGTCCGCGAGTAGTTTTTGGTGACGGTGCCGGTGATCATCGAATTGGGCAGCGTCAGCACTTCACCCAACCCGGTGCGGATGCGTGTAGTGAACATGCCCAGCTCGGTGACGGTGCCTTCATATTCGCCGATCCTGACGAACTCGCCGGGGCGCAAAGTGCGCGTGTAGGTCAGGATCAATCCGGCTGCCGCCTGCCCCACCACACTGGTAGCACCGAGGGAAATCATCAGGCCGATCAGCACCGACAAGCCCTTGAACGCATCGGTGCCGGCGCCCGGCAGATACGGATACGCCATCGCCAGGGCAAACAGCCAGATGGCCAGCGAGGTCAGGCGTTGGGTCGGTTGCAAGGTCTCATGGTTCAGCCAACTGAAGGTGCCCGGGGTCGCCATGCGCCGCAAAATGCGCCGGGCAAACGCCGTCACCCCACGGGCGATAAAGAAAATGGCCAACGCCACGCCGAGTCCGGGAATAGCCCCGACAATTCCATCCAGCAGATAGCCGGCCAACTCGAACAGATAGTTGTTGAGGCTTTCACCCCATGGCCGGGTATAGGGAAATCGCGACAGGACGAACCCGAGCCATTCGTAGGTCAGTAGCGCAATCACCAGCCAACGCAGCACCAACAGCAGGCGACTGACCAACGGATAAAGGAAATTGGCGTCTATCAACTGCACCCGCCCGATTTTCAGCACCTGGGTATGGCGTTCCATCAGCTCGGGCAATTTGCTCAGCAACTTGCGACGCAGGTAGGCCAGGCACCAGAGCAAGCCGACATAGATCACGGTTGACGCCGCCGCCAGCGCCAGAGACCTGATGATCAGGTGCAGGCTGCGCGCCTCCCCGGTTTCTGTGACCACTTGGCGCAGTTTCTCGGCAGCACCTTCGGCAGCCTGCTGCACCGAGGCGTACTCGAGGCCATCAACGTCCTTGGGCGCGACGATGAACGCGCGCTTGTCGCCCAGTAAAACCATGTAGCTGTTCTGGATCGGGTCGATCGATACCGTCAGATTCTCCGACTCGTCCAGCGCCTCGGTGATGACTGTCTTCGCTCGCTTGACGCGGGTCGCCGGCGATTCGCCCAGCAGCGTCGCGCGAAACAGCATGATGCTGCGGTTGGCGACCTTCAGCTCCACCGCTTCATTCGCAGGCTTTGCCGTCTCCTCAAGCGCCCAGCCAGCTCCGGACCCGAGCAACGCACAGACCATCATCGCTACCGCCAGCAGCCTGCTTCGCATGCACGTGTTTCCTTACGCCCGGGTGTCAGAGGAATACGTAAGGCAGCGTAGTTGAGCGCTGAACGGTTGTCAGATCGGCTTGCAGGATGAGGGTGATGACGATAAGTCTTGATTGCCGTCGTTCGCCCTCTGGCAGCCTCCCCCCGTTGCTTCACCCATTACCGGTCGGGTTTTCGGTGATATCGAATGTGCAGTCGATCTCGCGGAGTTGTTCCGTGTTTTGTTGGAAGATGCCTTTTACTATCGTGCCTTTTGCCTGAGTTGGCGTGGGCAAGGCGGCAAAGTTCACTTCACCGCTGGTGGCGAGAAAAAATCCTGATAGCGAGTGAAAGTAAAGCGCCCGCACTTGGCTATCGTCGCGTCCGAGTGTGTGTCGCAGCCCATTCACGTCAGTGTCGATCTGGATGGCGATATGCTCGGCGCCAACGGCGGGTCGGGTACGGCCAATGACCTCAAGGTAGGGCTCGGGCAGTCCGATGTCGTCTACACGTCGTATGCCCACTTCACTCGCGTCGAAGGTCTGTTTGTCGACCGTTCCCGTGAATGTACCGGTGCCTCCCGGTTTTGCAGTGTCGAAGCCAAAGAGATCGAAATTGCCTTTGCTTATTTCGAATCTCAAGTCGCCAGAGCCGACACGGTAATCGAACGTGCCCCACAAGCGCCTTTGCGTGGTGTCGAAATGCACCTGCAGCGAACCTTCATTCGACGCCAGGGATTCGTTTTCCGGGAAGCGTGAGTAGCGACCCTGTGCCTCAGAGGATGGGGTCAGTGGAAAAGAGTATTCCCGACCATCGCCTGCAAGGTCAGAGGGAAAAGAGAGATCAATGTACCGCTCACGGTTGTTTTCCAGCGGCATTCTGGCCGCAACTTTGTACTTGGCCCCAACGATAGTGACCTTGAGGTCTGTTTCTGCAAGGAAACTCAAAGACGGTTCTTCGTTGATCGTTGCCTCGACCCGTCCCGTCGTGTGACGCAGCAATGTAGGTGTCATGTCGGCACTCCTTGGTTATCCAGCCAGTGGATCGTCCCCGAACAAAGGGCTCCCCAAGCCTAGGGCTCTTTGACTGGCCGCATAACTGTCAGAGTTGACAGGTACCCATACCGCCCGGCGCGACGGTCTGGATCTGTAACTCCCGCTCAACCCTCCAGCATGCCGTGACACAACAGCGTCAACACCCCGCGCATGTGCAAGGCATGCGCCGGCCGGTCCGGTACTTCCTGGGTCGCCAAACGGATGAACGCCATGTTCGCGTACTGGTTGAACAGCGTCGCCGCCACGTCCAGATCGACCGACGCACGCAGCTTGCCCTGTGTCTGGAAATGCCCGAGCAGCGCTTTGGTTTCTTCGATCACCGCCGCATTCCACGGACTCATCGCCTGAGCCAGCTCGCCGGTCAGCAGAAACGGCGCCAACTCACGCCACAGCGAGGCCGGCATCGCTTGCAGTTGGTAGTCGGTCATCAAGCCTTCGAACTCGCACAGCGCCTCCAGCGGATCACTGTCGTCGTCCAGATTGGCCCGCGCATCACGCATCGCCTGCTCGTCCGGCTGTTTGAGCAAGGCCAGCAAAATTTCCTGTTTACCACCGAAATAATTGACCACCGTTGGCGCGGAAACCCCGGCCTGATTGGCGATTTGCTCCAGCGTGGTCGCGCCGAAGCCGTTGCTGATGAACAACTCCAGCGCTGCCTGCGCGATGATTTCCCTGCGCTGTTCCTTTTGCCGTTCTCTGAGCCCGCTCATGGTGCTGGTGTCCTGTCTTGCTGATGGCCGTCAGCCTACGGATTTCTTTTTTCACCGACAAATATTTTCTTTACAAAAATATTTTTAAGTGAAAAATATTAGCCGTGCACCGCTGGAATGAACGCGCACTCACTTGCCCCGTTTCTCTGGAGAACCGCCATGTCCGCCGTATTCGATCCGACCCGCAGCACCCGCGATTACCAGGCCGCCGACGCCGCCCACCACATTCACGCCTTCGTCGACCAGAAGGCGCTCAACGAGGAAGGCCCGCGGGTGATGGTCAGCGGGGATCGCCTGGCGCTGTGGGACAACGACGGCAAGCGCTATCTGGACGGCATGTCCGGGCTGTGGTGCACCAACCTCGGTTACGGGCGCAAGGATCTGGCCGCCGCGGCCACCGCGCAGCTGCAACAACTGCCCTACTACAACATGTTCTTCCACACCACTCACCCGCAGGTGATCGAGCTCTCCGAACTGTTGTTCAGCCTGCTGCCCAGGCACTACAGCCACGCGATCTACACCAACTCCGGCTCCGAAGCCAACGAAGTGCTGATCCGCACCGTGCGCAAGTTCTGGCAGGTGATGGGCCAGCCCGAGAAGAAAATCATGATCGGCCGCTGGAACGGCTACCA
Organism: Pseudomonas sp. Y5-11; assembly: GCF_022368695.1. Lineage (NCBI taxonomy): Bacteria > Pseudomonadati > Pseudomonadota > Gammaproteobacteria > Pseudomonadales > Pseudomonadaceae > Pseudomonas > Pseudomonas sp. Y5-11. The sequence continues at coordinate 3,843,568 of NZ_CP058974.1, read as the reverse complement.
CGGCTCGACGCTGGCCGCGACGGCGCTGGGCGGCATGAAATTCATGCACGAAATGGGCGGCAGCATCCCCGACGTCGCGCACATCGATGAGCCGTACTGGTTCGCTCATGAAGGCAACCTCAGCCCGGAAGCATTCGGCCTGCGCGCCGCACGGCAACTGGAAGACAAGATTCTTGAACTGGGCGCCGACAAGGTCGCCGCGTTCGTCGCCGAACCGTTCCAGGGTGCTGGCGGCATGATCATCCCGCCCGCCACCTACTGGCCGGAAATCCAGCGCATCTGTCGTAAGTACGACGTGTTGCTGTGCGCCGACGAAGTGATTGGCGGGTTTGGTCGCACCGGCGAATGGTTTGCGCACCAGGCCTTCGGTTTTGAACCGGACACACTGTCTATCGCCAAAGGCCTGACCTCCGGCTACATCCCCATGGGCGGCCTGATCCTGTCGCGACGCATGGCCGAAGCGCTGGTGGAAAAAGGCGGCGTGTTCGCCCATGGTCTGACCTACTCCGGTCACCCGGTGGCGGCGGCGGTGGCGATCGCCAACCTCAAGGCCCTGCGCGATGAAGGCGTGGTCACGCAGGTAAAAAACGACACCGGCCCGTACCTCCAAAGCTGCCTGCGCGAAGTGTTCGGCAACCATCCGCTGGTGGGCGAGATTCAGGGCGTCGGGCTGGTGGCGGCGCTGCAATTCGCCGAAGATAAAGCCACCCGCAAGCGCTTTGCCAACGAGAACGACATCGCCTGGCGCTGCCGCACCATTGGTTTTGAAGAAGGCTTGATCATTCGTTCGACGCTGGGCCGAATGATCATGGCCCCCGCATTGATTGCCACGCGGGCGGAGCTGGATGAGCTGGTCGACAAAACGCGCATCGCCGTGGATCGCACCGCTCGCGAATACGGCCGCCTGTAACCCATACCCCCTGTGGGAGCTAGCCTGCTAGCGAAAGCGGAGTGTCATTCAACATCAATGTCGACTGGCAGGCCGCCTTCGCTAGCAGGCTAGCTCCCACAAGGGCACTCGGTTGAACTCAGCACATCGGCTCAATCCGGCCCGGTTGATCGTGCCCATCATCGGAGACTTTCCCTGATTGTCGGTCTCTCTCGATGGCTCCCTCGACACCACGCCTTGCACTGTTGGCCCTGCTTTGCGCAGCGACCGACACTGTTTTCGCCAGCGACTTCTTCAACGACGCCAAAACCGAAGTGCTCAGCCGCAACTTCTTCCTGAGCAACGACTACCGCTCGCCCTCGCCCGCCGGCAAAAACTATAAGCAGGAGTGGGCCCAGGGTTTTATTGGCACGTTCACCTCTGGCTACACACCGGGCAGCGTCGGTTTTGGCATCGATGCCCACGCCTTTCTCGGCCTGAAACTCGACGGTGGCAAAGGTCATTCCGGCACCGGTCTGTTGCCGGTCGACAGCAGCGGTCGCAGTGAACCGAACTACTCCAGTGCTGGCGGCGCGTTCAAACTCAAGGTTTCGCGAACGACCCTCGCGTTCGGCGAGATGACCGTGGAAACCCCGGTGTTCGACACCTCGGACAAACGCCTGCAACCGGAATACGCCACAGGTTTGCTGTTGAACAGCCGTGAAGTCGACAACGTAAACCTCACGGCTGGCCACTTCACCGCGTTCAAGAATCAGGACAGTTCTTCAAGCCACGGCGACTTTTCCGGCTACGGCGCCACCACCGAGGCCGGCGGAATCAGTTTTCTCGGCGCCGACCTGTATGGCGACAGCCCCGTCGGTGGTTCGCTGTACGCTTCGGAACTGACGGACACCTGGCATCAGTACTACGCCAATCTGCACGTCAAACAGTCCGGCCTGCTGCTCGACGCGAACCTCTACCACACCCGTGATACCGGTCGCGCGCTGGCCGGGGCGATCGACAACACCGCGTTCAGCCTGTCCGGCAAGTACAACTTCGGCCCGCACGCGGTCATGCTCGGCTGGCAACGCATCAATGGCGACACGCCGTTCGATTTCGTGGGCGGCGACTCGATCTACCTCGCCAACTCGATCAAATACGCCGACTTCAACGGCGCCGGCGAACGTTCCTGGCAAGCACGCTACGACCTTGACCTCGGCGCCTTCGGCATCCCCGGCCTGACCTTCATGACCCGATATGTTCGCGGCAGCCACATCGACGGCACCCACGCGCCCAAGGGCGGCGCGTACAACCCGTTCGATGCCGACACCGGCGACTATCAACCGCAGCAAGGCGCTGGCGGCAAGCATTGGGAACGGGATATCGACCTGAAATACATCGTGCAATCGGGAGCGGCGAAGGATTTGTCGGTGCAGCTGTCGCACGTCTCGCACCGAGCGAATGAGGCACAGGCCGGCGATGATATCGACCGGATTTATGTGGTGATTCAGTATCCGTTGGGGCTTTGATGGCGGGTGGTTAAACCCAGACTCAGAGCTGACGTCGCCCTACGAATCCATCGACTGGAAAACTACACGAAGCCGCCGACAACGAAACCCTGCTGTACACGCCAGTCTGAAAACCCCAATCCCCTGTGGGAGCGAGCTTGCTCGCGAAAGCGCCCGATCAGTCGACACAGATGTTGAATGACGTACCGCATTCGCGAGCAAGCTCGCTCCCACAGGGGATTCAGTGCGTCGTGAATGCTGCGGTAATTGGCGGAAGGCAGCCGGAGTCGAACCTGCCCGGGAACGGATGCCGTCCCCAACCGGGTTTGAAGCCCGGCCGCGCCACCGGGCGCGATTGCCTTCCTTTGAACTCAGGGTGCGTCGGCACTGGCCAGCGCGTTGTCGTGGCGGATCACCCGGGATTCGCCGATGCGCCGGGTCAGGCCGAGGCGGTCGAAGTATTCCAGGTACTGAATACAGCGTTTGCGTCCCAAGCCTAGCGCATCACGAAAAGTTGTCACCTGGATCTGTGGATTTTCCTGCTCCAGTTGCAACAGGACATCGGCCATGCGCCGCAGTTGCCCAGCAGGCAGAAACAGATCGCGCACCACTTGGTGCATCAGCCCCAGGCGCGCCAGTTTGCGCAGCAGCAGACGCACCGCAGCGTCGTCTTCACCGAGCATTTTCGCAACATCGCGCACCCACGGCGGATCGTAGCCGGCTTCTTCGAACAGCGGCTGCATGCGCTGCCACAGGGTTTCGTCTTCGGCGTTCAGCCGCACCTGATGATCTGGCAGATGCAGCCATGGCCCGCTGGCGTTGATCGATCCGGCGCTGCGCAGCTCTTCCAGCAGACTGGCAAAGGTCGAGCGCTCCAGCGCCAGACCACTGAAGCGTCGCAGGCGATCGCGATCCGGTCCCATCTGGTCCGGTTCCAGCTCATGCAGTCTGGCCAACTGTTCCAACAGAATGAACTTCAACTGCCCCCAGCGCTGCACGTTGAACAGCACCGGGCCTTGGCGGGTATCGATCAGGCGCACATTGGCCGGTAGCGTCCAGTCATCACGCGGGCGATTGAACTGGCGCTCCAGCCGTTGCGGATCGAGGCCGCCCGCGCTGTGGTCGAGCAGCAGTGGCAGCGCCTGCTCAAGACTGACGCTGTCGGCCAGCGCTTGCAACTGCCCCAGCCGTTCCGGGCTGCGGCGCTGCCGGGCCGGGGCGAACGGATCGAGCACCTGACCGCCACCGAGGGTGCGTTGCGCGCTTTGGTCACGCAGGATCAGGCGATCGCCCTTCACCGCGTGTACCGGCGCGTTGATCAGCAGTTGCGCGAACATGCGCTCACCGGCACGCAGACGCGGGCCTTCAAGCAACGCCACGCGGGCGATAACGTCCTGAGTACCGAGGTGCACATGCACCGGATGAAAGTGTTCGAACGTGCGCTCGCCGGGCAGCAGTTGAAACTCAATGTCGACCCGTTGCGTCGGTGCGTGCAGCCATTCGGCCAGCAGCCATTGGCCGCGATGAATCTGCTCCAGGGTCAACCGGTCACCACTGATATTCAGCGCCACCCGTTGCCCGGCAAAGGCCTGTTCGGCGGTTTGACTCTGCGCGTGCAACCCGCGCACCCGCACCGCTTTACCGGATGGCCCGAGGGCGAGCTTATCGCCGACGCAAACGGCGCCCGACAACGCGGTGCCAGTCACCACAATCCCGGCGCCCGCCACGCTGAAGGCACGATCAATGGCCAGGCGAAAACCACCTTCGCGGCTGCGCTCATGGACTTCGCTTTGAATTTGCAGCAAGTTCTGGCGCAGTTCATCGACACCTTGCCCGGTCACGCTGGACACCGTCAGCATGGGTGCCTCGGCAAACGGCCCGGTTTCCAGCAGGTCGAGCACCTGGCGTTCAACCTCTTCCACCCTGCCCGGTTCGACCCGGTCGCATTTGGTGATCGCCACCAGTGCCCGGGGAATGCCCAGCAACTGCACAATCGCCAGATGCTCACGGGTTTGCGGCATCACCCCGTCGTCCGCCGCCACCACCAGCAACACCAGATCGATGCCCTGCGCGCCGGCGAGCATGTTGTGAGTGAATTTCTCGTGGCCCGGTACATCGATGAACCCGGTCAGCCCGGCACCGGGCTCCAGCTCCGCGTAGAGATAACCGAGGTCGATGGTCATCCCGCGCTCGCGCTCCTGCGGGCGGCGGTCGCCGGCTTGCCCGGTCAGGGCTTGCAGCAAGGAAGTCTTGCCGTGGTCGATGTGCCCGGCGGTGCCGACAATCACGACTCGACCTGCAACTGCGGCAACTGCGCCAGCCACGCCGGTTCATCGTCGAGTTGGCGTAGATCGAGCCACAGCGCATCGTCGTCAATACGCCCGAGCACCGGGATCGGTAACCCGCGCAGCGCCGCTTCCAGATTCAGCAGGCAACGCCCGCGCAAGCGTTTCGACACTTGCGGACGCAGGCACAGCGCGGCACTCGGCAGGCGCGCCACCGGTTGGCTGCCGCTGCCGATCATGCCCAAGGCCTGCACGGCGCTGACCTGCCAGGGTTCGCCCAAGACGCCAGCCATCGCCCGTTGCAAACGGCAAGCCTGGGCGAATATGTCGGCTTGCGGACGAGTCAACAGCCGCAAACTCGGCAGCCGTTCCGCGAGGCGATCCGGATCGCGATACAGGCCAAGCACCGCTTCCAGTGCGGCCAGAGTCAACTTGTCGACCCGCAAGGCGCGCTTCAACGGATTCTTTTTGATCTTTGTGATCAAGTCTTTGCGCCCGACAATCAACCCGGCCTGCGGCCCGCCGAGCAATTTGTCGCCACTGAAGGTAACGATGTCCGCGCCATCAAGCAGCGCCTGCCTTACCGTCGGCTCCGCTGGAAGGCCCCAGCGGGTCAGGTCGAGCAGACTGCCGCTGCCCAGATCTTCCAGCAACGGCAAACCATGCCGATGGGCCAGTTCGGCCAGTTCGGCGGTGGGCACCCGGGCGGTAAAGCCTTCAATGCTGTAGTTGCTCGCGTGCACACGCATGATCAAGCCGCTGCGCGGGCTGATCGCCGCTTCATAGTCGCGGGCGTGGGTGCGGTTGGTGGTGCCGACTTCGTGCAGGCGTACCCCGGCACGGGCCATGATGTCGGGGATGCGAAACGCGCCGCCGATCTCGATCAGTTCGCCGCGCGAGATGATGCCTTCCTTGCGCGCGCCGACACTATTGAGCGTCAGCAACACCGCAGCAGCATTGTTGTTGACCACGGTGACGGCTTCGGCACCGGTCAGTTCGCGGATCAGGCCTTCGATCAGGTCGTCGCGATCACCGCGCTTGCCGGTCGCCAGATCGAATTCCAGATTGAGCGGATAGCGCGCGGCCATCTGCACCGCGTCGATGGCTTCTTCGGGCAGCAACGCCCGGCCGAGGTTGGTGTGCAGTACCGTGCCGGTCAGGTTGAACACCCGCCGTACGTTGCTGCGCTGCTGCTGGGCCAGACGTTCGCCGACGCGGCCGGCGAGCACGTCGGGGCTGATTTCAATCGCCGACAATTGGCCGTTCAATACGCTGGAACGCAACTCATCGAGCAACTGGCGCAAACCGGCCAGCAACGACTCACGCCCATAACGCTCGGCCAGCGGCAGACAGGCCGGGTGACGTAACAACCCATCAATGGAAGGTAAACGCGGGGCCACACTTGCGGACATCAGCCACTCCCGAAAAAACAAGACTGTCCGGCGAGTGTAGACGTTCTGGTCATTCGTCTCCCGGCGCCAGCAACAGATTCGGTGCCAGACGCTGATAACCGTCCTGCGCCAGACGCATGTCGAGCAGCAGGCTGGTGAGATCCGCCGACAGCGCTTCGCCTTCGGCATCGTTTTCCAGGTACACCAGCTTCAGGTAGCTGTTGCAGCCCGGGCACACCTCCGCCCGAATCGGCGCCTGATTGGCGGCGTGGCGATCATCCTCAAGGCTCAGGTAATCCAGCCCCTTGCTCGACTCGCAATACACGCACTTGACCCGCACCACATGCCATTCACAGGCGCACAGCGAACACACCAGATAACGCAGACCGTTGTGCTTGCCGCGGTGGCGGATCACCCCGGCCATCGCCGGTGACCCGCAGCCCGGGCATTGGCTGAGGCTGTCGCCGGGTTTCAGTTGCAGGTTCGGTGCGCTGAGCAACCAGTGGCTCCACGCCGCTTGCAGCCCGGCGCCGAGGAACGGCACCAACTGCGCCGGCACCATCGAGTATTGACCGCTGACCAACGCCACCGCCCACGCACGCAACTGGCCGGCACTGGCGCTGCGCAGTGTAGCGAGCGCGTCGACTACGGCGGGTTGCTCGGGCGCCACGTAACGTTGCAATAAAGCCTCCAGATAAGCCTGCCAAGCGTCTTCGCGCACCAGTGTGTCGGCGGCGAACGGCGGTAACCCATGTTGCTGACAGGCTTCGATCCTTTGCTGATCAAACGGTACTGTCAGCGGCGGATCATCGAACACCTGCTGCTGAGCCCGGCACAATCCGGCGATCAGCCGCAGGTAATCAGCCAGCGGATGCCCATGAGCCAATTGCTCCAGACGCTGGGCGCGCAAAGTGAACAGGTTGTGCGGCGGCAGGTGCAGAAACGGCGGCGAACTGGCCGCCGCTTCGATTTCCCCGGGTTCAAGAATGGTTGGCAAAAGTCAGCCCTTTTTGGTGATCGGTCGTTCCGACACGTCCGGATTGCGTTCATTACGGGTGATGTCGCGATACCAGAGTTCGTGGTGTTTCCTGGCCCAGGCGCGGCTGACCCAGCCATGCAGCATCGCGTCCACCGAACCTTTGATCCACAGGCCGGCGTAGATGTGCACGATGATGCTGAGAATCAGCACAAACCCGGCCAGCGCATGCAGGAGCATGGCCCAGCGAATCGCGGTGATGCCGAAATACGCGCTGAAATACGCGCGCCAGATCACCAGCCCGGTGAACAGCAAGCCGAGCATGCACAGCAGTAAAGTCCAGAACAGCAGCTTCTGCCCGGCGTTGTATTTGCCCACCGGCGGCACGCTTTCTTCATCGTTGACCAGCACCCGGTCGATGCGGCGCAGCCACTTCCCGTCGTTGTCGATGAAGAAGTTCGCGCGCCAGAAACGGAACACCAGGCCGAGGAACAACACGAACATCAGCACGCCCATGAACGGGTGCAGAATCCGCGTCCATGGTCCGCCGCCGAACAGGTGGGTCAACCAAAACATCGATGGATGAAACAACGCCAGCCCCGACAGCCCGGCCATAAAGAACAGAATCGCTACCAGCCAGTGATTGGTGCGCTGGTTGGCGGTGTAGCGCAGGATCGTCTTGTTGCTCATGGCCGGTCCTCCCCGCGTGGGTCGAAGGTGTGCACCGCCGGATCGACAACGTGCACCGAGGTATCAGGTGGCGTCGGATGTTCATCCTCCTCAACGCGATTCGGCCCGATACGCACATAGTGGAAGAACCCGGCCAGCACCGCTGCGCCCATTGCCAGCAAGCCCAGCGGTTTGCTGATGCCTTTCCACAAGCCCACCAGCGGACTGATGGCCGGTGCATCCGGCAACCCGGCGTAGATCTTCGGCGTGTCGACGTGATGCAACACGTACATCACATGAGTGCCGCCGACGCCTTCCGGGTCGTACAGCCCGGCGTTGTCGAAGCCACGGCTTTTCAGGTCGACGATGCGTTCGGCGGCGTGCTCCTTCATGTCTTCCTTGGTGCCGAAGACGATGGCGCCGGTCGGGCAGGTTTTCACACAGGCCGGCTCCAGCCCTACCGCCACCCGATCCGAACACAAGGTGCATTTGTAGGCCTTGTGGTCTTTCTGCGAAATCCGCGGAATGTTGAACGGGCAACCAGTGATGCAATAACCGCAACCGATGCAATGATCCTGATCGAAATCGACGATGCCGTTGGCGTGCTTGATGATCGCCCCGGGACTTGGGCAGGCCGTCAGGCAACCCGGCTCGGCGCAATGCATGCAGCCGTCCTTGCGGATCAGCCACTCCAGGTTACCGGCGTCGGTCTCGTGTTCGGTGAAACGCATCAAGGTCCAGGTTTCTGCGCTCAGGTCCTGCGGGTTGTCGTAGGTGCCGTGGTTGTGGCCGACCTCGTCGCGCAGCTCGTTCCATTCCGAGCAGGCGACCTGGCAGGCCTTGCAACCGATGCATTTGGTGGTGTCGATCAGCTTGGCGACTTCCTGCTGATTCCTCACCGAGGGCGGCACCGTGGTGGTGGCCGAGCGGGCAATGATGTCTTGGCTGGCCATTTACAGTTTCTCCACGTTGACCAGGAATGACTTGGATTCCGGGGTCTGTGTGTTGCCATCGCCGAGGAACGGCACCAGGGTGTTGGTCAGGTAACCGTGGCGCGTTTGACCGGTGAATCCCCAGTGCAGCGGGATGCCGATCTGATGCACCACCTGGCCGTTGACCTGCAGCGGCCGGATGCGTTTGGTCACCACCGCCACCGCCTCGATGAACCCGCGCTTGCAACTGACCCGCACTCGATCTCCGGCGGCGATGCCCTTCTCCTTCGCCAGCACTTCGCCAATTTCGACGAACTGCTCGGGCTGGGCAATCGCATTCAACTTGCAATGCTTGCTCCAGAAGTGGAAGTGCTCGGTCAGCCGGTAACTGGTGCCGGCGTACGGGAAGTCCTTGGCTTCGCCGAGGCTTTCCCAGACCGAGTCGAAGATCCGCGCCGCCGGGTTGCTGGTGGCTTTCTTGTTCTGCGGGTGCAGCGGGTTGATGCCGATGGGCGTTTCGAACGGCTCGTAGTGCTCGGGGAATGGCCCCTCGTTCATCTTGTCGACGGCGAAGAACCGCGCCACGCCTTCGGGGTTCATGATGAACGGGTTCATCCCGGCTTCCGGCGGCACATCGGCCTTGTAGTCCGGCACATCGGTGCCGCCCCAGGCCTTGCCGTTCCACCACACCAGACGTTTTTTCGGATCCCACGGTTTGCCCGCGACGTCTGCCGAAGCGCGGTTGTAGAGAATCCGCCGGTTGGCCGGCCACGCCCAGGCCCAGCCCAGATGCTGGTGCATGCCATACGGGTCGGCGTTGTCACGCCGGGCCATCTGGTTGCCGGCCTCGGTCCAGCTGCCGGCGAAGATCCAGCAACCGGACGCGGTGCTGCCGTCGTCCTTGAGCTGAGCGAATGCCGCCAGTTGCGAACCGGCCTTGACCGTCGCGCCACTGGCATCGGTGAAGTCGGCCATGGCGCTGCCGTTGATTTCCTTCGCCAGTTCTTCCGGCGAAGGTTCGTCGGGGATCTTGTACGGCCACGACAGTTTCAGCAGCGGGTCGGGGAACTTGCCGCCCTCGGCCTGATAACGCTTGCGCAGGCGCAAGAACAGTTCGCTCATGATGCGGATATCGGTTTGCGCTTCGCCCGGGCCATCAGCGCCCTTCCAGTGCCATTGCAGCCAGCGGCTGCTGTTGACCAGCGAGCCGTCCTCCTCGGCGAAGCAGGTGGTGGGCAGGCGAATCACTTCGGTCTGGATCTCCGCGCTTTTCACGTCGTTGTACGGCCCGACGTTGTGCCAGAACTCCGAGGTCTCGGTGGCCAGCGGGTCCATCACCACCAGCCACTTGAGCTTGGCCAGTGCGCCCATGACCCGGTTCTTGTCCGGCAGCGCGGCGATGGGGTTGAATCCCTGGCACATGTAGCCGTTGACCTTGCCCTGGCTCATCAGGTCGAACATTTTCAGCACGTCGTAGTTGGGAATGTCGAGTTTCGGCAAATGGTCATAGAGCCAATTGTTCTCGACGGTGGCGTTGGCGCCGTACCACGACTTCATCAGGCTGACGTGGAATTTGCTGTAGTTCTGCCAGTAGGACAACTGCCCCGGACGCAACGGCATTTGCGTACGTTTTTTGATGAAGGCGTTGTAGTCCTGCTCGGCATCGCCCCCCAGGGTCAGATAGCCCGGCAGTGCGTTGGACAACAACCCGAGGTCGGTCAGGCCTTGAATGTTCGAGTGGCCGCGCAAGGCATTCACCCCGCCACCGGGCATGCCGACGTTGCCCAGCAGCAATTGCACCATCGCCGCGCTGCGGATGATCTGCGCGCCAATCGAGTGTTGCGTCCAGCCGAGGGCGTAGAGAATGGTCATGGTCTTGCCCGGGATCGAGCAAGTGGCGATATCTTCCCAGATCTTTTTCATCGCCTCGACCGGCATCCCACAGATCTGGCTCGCCAGATCAATGTTGTAGCGGCTGTAATGCTGCTTCATCAATTGATAGACGCAGCGCGGGTCCTGCAGGGTCGGGTCGACCTTGACGAAGCCGTCCTCGCCCAGCTCGTAGCCCCAGCCGGATTTGTCGGTGTAGCTGCGCTTGGCCGCGTCATAGCCGCTGAAGAGACCGTCTTCGAAGCTGAACCCGGCTTTGACGATGAACGAAACGTCGGTGTAGTTGCGCACGTACTCGTGCTGGATCTTGTCCTCGGTCAGCAAGTAATTGATCAACCCGCCCATGAAGGCGATGTCGGTACCGGTGCGGATTGGCGCGTAATAGTCGGCCACCGAAGCGGTCCGGGTAAAACGCGGGTCGACCACGATCAGCCGGGCAGCGTTGTGCGCTTTGGCCTCGGTCACCCATTTGAAGCCGCACGGATGCGCTTCTGCTGCGTTGCCACCCATCACCAGGATCAGATTCGCGTTGGCGATATCGGTCCAGGTATTGGTCATGGCTCCACGGCCGTACGTCGGGGCAAGACTTGCCACCGTCGGGCCGTGTCAGACACGCGCCTGGTTATCGAACCCCAGCATGCCGAGACTGCGAATCACCTTCTGGGTGATGTAGCCCGCTTCGTTGGACGCTGCCGACGCCGCGAGGAACCCGGTGGAGACCCAGCGGTTCACCGTTTGCCCGTTGGCATTTTTTTCGATGAAGTTGGCGTCGCGGTCGGCCTTCATCAGGTCGGCGATACGATCGAGCGCTTCATCCCAACTGATCCGCGTCCATTCGCTGCTGCCGGGCTTGCGCACCTGCGGGTATTGCAAGCGGCCGGGGCTGTGAATGAAGTCCAGCAGGCCCGCGCCTTTTGGACACAGGGTGCCGCGGTTGACCGGGTGGTCGGCGTCGCCCTCGATATGGATGATATTTTGCGCGACGTTCTTCGCGGCATCGCCCTGGCTGTACATGATCAACCCGCAACCGACCGAGCAATACGGGCAGGTGTTGCGGGTTTCATGAGTGTGGGCAAGCTTGAAGTGACGCACCTGCTCGGCGAAGGCCTGCGTCGGGGCCATGCCCAACGCGCCCAGGCTAGAGCCTGCAAGGCCGATACCGGCGACCTTGAAGAATTGACGACGGCTGAGATCCATCGTGCACTCCTGATCAGGTGGAACCCGGTACTTGAGCCGGGCTTTTTCTGGACAAACACGGTTACGGCAGAATGGCTGCCGGCTTTTTCACTGTAGACAATGACCACATGCTCTGTGTGAAAACCGACCGTCGGCCGTTTGTCGGTCTATTGGCCAATGAACGCAAAACCCTGTGGGAGCTGGCTTGCCAGCGAAAGCAGTGGATCAGTCAACACTAATAGCGACAGTGACGACGCCATCGCTGGCAAGCCAGCTCCCACAGGGGTCGCGTTGGGCTTAGAATGGCGCCCAGAACCAACCCCGCCTTCACGAGACCGCGCATGACTTTCGATTTTGATCAGGTATTCGACCGCCACAATACCGGCAGCACCAAGTGGAGCCGCTACCCGGCCGATGTCTTGCCGATGTGGGTCGCGGATATGGATTTCGCCGCGCCGCCGGTGATCATCGAGGCATTGCAGCAACGCCTGTTGCACCCGCTGGTGGGCTACAGCGTGGCGCAGGACAACCTGCGTGAAGCCATCGTCGCCGACCTGTGGAACAAGTTCGCCTGGCAGGTCAAACCGCAGGAGCTGATCTTTCTGCCGGGCGTTGAATCCGGTTTCAACATGGCTTTGAAAGCCCTCGTGCAGCCGCAGCAGAACGTCGTGGTGCAAGTGCCGAACTATCCGCCGTTGCGTCACGCGCCGGGGCATTGGGGGCTGAACAAGGTCGAGCTGGAATTCGTCGCCCAGGCCGGGGGTACCTACGCCACTCCGCTGGATGCGTTGAGTCAGTCCCTGGCCAATGGCGGTGCGCTGCTCCTGAGCAACCCGCACAACCCGATCGGCAAGGTGTTCAGCGCCCAAGAGCTGACGGATATCGCCGACATCTGCCTGGCGCATGACGCCTGGATCATCTCCGACGAGATCCACGCCGAGCTGTGCTTCGACGGCCGCGTGCACGTTCCGACCGCCTCCCTGAGCCCGGAAATCGCCAAGCGCACCATCACCCTGATGTCGGCCAGCAAGGCCTACAACATTGCCGGCCTCAAGACCTCGTTCATGATCATCCAGGACGCCGCCCTGCGCGAGCGCGTCAACCACGCCCGTTGCGGCATGGTCGACAGCGTCAACCCGCTGGGCATGGAAGCCACCCGCGTCGCCTACAGCGAAGGTGCGCCGTGGCTGGCCGAACTGAAAACCTATCTGCAGGCCAATCGTGACTGGCTGGTGGATGCGGTGCGCAGCCGCTTGCCGGGCGTGACCCTCAATGTGCCGCAAGGGACCTATCTGGCGTGGCTCGATTGCTCGGCGCTGGACCTGGACAATCCGCAGCAGTTTTTCCTCGAACAGGCCAAAGTCGGCCTCAGCGCCGGACTGGATTTCGGTGATCAGCACCAACAGTTCGTGCGCCTGAACTTCGGCTGCCCGCGGTCGTTGCTCGAAGAAGGCATCCGCCGCATGGAGCATGCCCTGACCCAGCGCAATACCTGAATCCACAGTAGATCCCCCTGTGGGAGCGAGCTTGCTCGCGAATGCGGTGGTTCAGTCAACATTGATGTCGGCTGACACTCTGCCTTCGCGAGCAAGCTCGCTCCCACAGGGTTTTGCATTGTCATCGCCAAAAAATCCAGCGCAAATCCGATCGAACTCACGGCAAACCGTCCGGGTCAACCGCCCATACCCGCCCTGAGAACCTCGGAGATTTGTGATGACCGATTACCCAAAACCACCCTTCCCCAAACAAGCTCAAGCCGTGCCGGGCTCGCAAAGCAACATGCAGCCCTACCCCGATTGTGGCGAGCAGACCTACGTCGGTTCCGGGCGGCTCGCCGGCAAGATTGCGCTGATCACCGGCGCCGACAGCGGCATCGGCCGTGCGGTGGCGATTGCCTTTGCCCGTGAAGGCGCTGACGTGGTCGTGGCTTATCTGAATGAGCATGAAGATGCCAAAGAGACTGCGCGCTGGGTCGAACAGGCGGGCCGCCAGTGTCTGCTGTTGTCCGGCGACCTCGCGCACAAGGCCCATTGCCAGGAACTGGTGGACAAGACCGTTGAGCGCTTCGGGCGCATCGACATTCTGGTCAACAACGCCGCGTTCCAGATGACCCACGAAACCTTCGAAGAAATCCCCGATGACGAATGGGTGATGACCTTCGACGTCAACATCACCGCGATTTTCCGCCTGTGCCAGGCGGCGATCAAACACATGCGCCCCGGCGCTTCAATCATCAACACCAGCTCGATCAACTCGGACATGCCCAAACCCACACTGCTGGCCTACGCCACCACCAAAGGCGCGATTGCCAACTTCACCGGCGGTCTGGCGCAGATCCTCGGGCCGAAACAAATCCGCGTGAACTGCGTGGCCCCCGGACCAATCTGGACGCCGCTGATCGTCTCGACCATGCCCGATGAAGAAGTGCAGAACTTCGGTGGCAACACCCCGCTTGGCCGACCGGGGCAGCCGGTGGAAGTGGCGCCGATTTACGTGCTGCTGGCCTCGGATGAAGCCAGCTACATCACCGGGCAGCGCTATGGCGTGACCGGCGGCAAGCCGATGCTCTGAGCGGCGCAAGAAAAAACTGAACCTGGCGGCATGACGTCCCTCCATACCTGTAACAGCCCCAACCGGTCCGCAGGATCAGGAGGTCGTCATGTCCGCCCCACTTATCAAACTCTTCACCCAGCCCAACTTCGCCTGGACCGACATCCGCCGCGAGGAAGAGGCCCATCCCCGTCACTATCTGGCGCATCTGCTGCTATTGGCGCTGATTCCCGCCGTGTGTCTGTTCCTCGGCACCAGCTATGTCGGCTGGAGTCTGGCGGCTGGCGAGACAGTACGCTTGAGCACCGCCAGTGCACTGCAACTGAGCATTCTGCTGTATGTGGCGATTGTCGCCGGGGTCGCCGTCATCGGCGGGTTCATCCGCTGGATGTCGCGTACGTTCGACGCGCGCCCCACGCTTAACCAGTGCATCGGCTTTGCCGCCTATACCGTGACACCGTTCTTCGTCGCCGGGATCGCCGGCCTCTATCCGAGTCGCTGGCTGGCGATTCTGGTACTGGGGGCCGCTTCGGTGTATTCGACGTTCTTGCTGTTTGTTGGCTTGCCGACGTTTATGCATGAACGCAAGGAACAGGGCCTGCTGTACTCGGCTTGCGTCTGGGGCGTCGGCCTGCTGGTGATGGTGACCATTCTGGTGTCGATGATTCTGCTGTGGTTCAACGTGCTCTCGCCCGAGTACCTGCGAACGACCGTTGGTTAACCGGGTGCCAACGCTATCGTCATTGGACGAGCAAAGATGAGCTTTGCCATCTGGGTCGCGGTACTGGGTGCCGTGTTGCTGACCTTGGCGCTGACCTCGTCGTACCTGCGCTGGATGCCGGTTACCACTTCGGCCGTGTGCCTGTTGTTGGGGATCGGCATCGGCCCCAGCGGTCTGGACCTGCTGAAACTGTCACTGGAAAACGCCTCCGTGTGGATGGAACACCTCACGGAAGTGGCGGTGCTGTTTTCGCTGTTTGTCTGCGGCCTGAAGCTGCGCCTGCCACTGCGCGACAAGCGTTGGCGAATTGCGTTTGGGCTGGCCGGCCCGGTGATGGTGCTGACCATCGCCGGGGTCAGCGTATTGCTGCATTGGGGCCTGCAACTGTCGTGGGGGCCGTCGCTGCTGATCGGGGCGATGCTGGCGCCGACCGATCCGGTGCTGGCAGCGCTGGTGCAGGTCAACGATGCACGGGATGTCGACAGTGTGCGCTTTGGCCTGTCTGGCGAAGCCGGGCTCAATGACGGCATCGCGTTTCCGTTCGTGATGCTCGGTTTGCTGCTGTTGCAGGCCGACGCGCAACCCGGCGCACTCACCGATTGGCTGCTGCATGATTTGCTTTGGGCGGTGCCGGTCGGACTGCTGAGCGGTTACTGGATGGGTCGCGGCATCGGTCGGTTGACCCTGTCGCTGCGCATCCGTAACGACGACAGCACCCTGAGCCCGAATGATTACCTGGCGCTGTCGCTGATTGCTCTGGCTTACGTCGGCGCAGAGGCGATTGGCGGCTATGGTTTTCTGTCAGTGTTCGCTGCCGGCCTCGGCTTGCGCCAGGAGGAAGTCAAATCCACCGGCGCGAGCCAACCGCCGGCCGAACATCTGGTGCAACCGGTGGTGGGCCATCAGAACATCGAACCGCAGAACGCGGTGCACGGTGACACCGAACAACTGGAAAGCAGTCAGGT
Source organism: Pseudomonas sp. Y5-11 (assembly GCF_022368695.1). NCBI lineage: Bacteria > Pseudomonadati > Pseudomonadota > Gammaproteobacteria > Pseudomonadales > Pseudomonadaceae > Pseudomonas > Pseudomonas sp. Y5-11. The sequence goes on along the minus strand of NZ_CP058974.1, from coordinate 3,827,637 downwards.
CGCCGCCGGCATCATGATGGGCGACATGCTCTCGTTCGGCAGCCTGGTGGAACGGGCCATGGAAGTGTTTCTGGTAACGCTGCTCGGCGTGGTACTGGTGCCGCATTGGGACTGGCGGGCGTTGGTCATCGGCGCGGTGCTTTTTTTCGTGGTGCGTCCACTCTGCGTCGCGCTGATGCCATGGGGTAACTTGCTCGACGGTGGTCAGCGACTATTGATCGGCTGGTTCGGCATTCGCGGAATCGGCAGTCTGTTTTATCTGTTTTATGCCTTGAATCACGGTCTGAGTCCTTCGGTCGCGACGTTGTGCACTCATATCACCTTGTCGGTGGTGGCACTGAGCATTTTGCTGCATGGCATCAGCACGCAGCCGTTGCTGGCGCGCTACGAGCAACGGCAGAAACGAAAAAACTGATTTTTCCGGTGGGATTATCTTGGGAAATTCATCGAAGTTTTTTCTGAAAATAAATGGATCCCTCTCCAGATTCCGGCAGTCACAACCATAACCCCTCGCTGGATGCACTTGGCGAGGTCCGGCAGGTTCGGTTCCCCTGCGGCTTGCAGCCCATGAAGAGGAATCTTTGGATAACAAGGTCACGGTCATGAAAGAATGCTCGAATCCGGCACAAATCAAGGCTTGCAGGGCTTTGGCCCTGGAACGCAATCGTCAACTGTTCGAAGATGCCCACGCCCTCAACCGCGCCGCTTACGAGCTGCTGGAGGCGGACAATCTGGACCTTGAGCAGTTTGAGCACTATCGAGCAATGCGCCGCAAAGCCGATGCGAAGTTCGCCGAAGCCATCGATCACTTGTGTGTCCTCAACGAGGACTTTCCGCCAATTCCGATGTCCCCGCATCACTCGCAGGCATTGCGTCGGCAGCTTGAAACTGTCGAATAAAGCGCACAAGAAAAAGCCCGGCTGCGAAGTCCGGGCTTTTTCTTTGGGCGGCGCTCAACCCCCGGGGTTGGTCACCTGAATGAACACCGCATAAGCGCCCAGCAGGATCCAGAACGTGGCGAAAATCCACGGCGTGCGCACCGAAAACAACAGCGATTTGCGATAGCCCTTATGGCTGGACTCCATCTCGCTGAACAGTGGCGACTCGTCGTAAGCCATGCCCATGATCGGTTCGCTGCGCAACAACTCGCTCTGTTTGTAATGCCAATGGTCAATGATGTCGTACGCGGCACGAATTCCCGGCCACGCATTGAGCGAGCTGAGCAGCCCGAGCAGCGCCAGGAATGGCGGCACCACCAGCGTGAACAATTTGCCCCACTCGGGGTTGAGGTTGGACATGCACGAAGCAAACGCGATCACCAGAAACGACTGCGCGGCCAGATAGGCATCGGTGCGGTTGGCCAGAATGCTGGTTTCGTACTGGATTTCCTTGCGATAGAAATCCAGCCGTTCCTTGGGTGAGCCGAACATCTTGGCATCGTGTTCGGTCAGGTGCTCTTCAGCGCTGGGCTGAGTCAGTATGCGAGGCAAGGGACGCGCGCTCCGGGGCGGGGAAACCTGTTAGAAGGCCCCAGTCCCGGACAAGTTCAGGCGGATTCACTTCATCGACCGGGCAATGATTTCCATCAGGTTCAGCTGGGTGAACGGCTTGGGCAGACGCGGCAATTGCGCGGCAAAACCCTCCAGACGTTCGGCGTAACCGGTCGCGAGGACAATCGGCAGGTCCGGTTTGAGCAGACGCACTGCGTGCGCCAATTGCGCGCCGCTCATCTGCGGCATGGCCATGTCGGTGATCATCAGATCGATGACTTCGCCCTGCTCGAACAACGCCAGCGCCCTGGCACCGGAAGTCGCGCTGACCACACGATGGCCAAGGTCTTCGAGCAACAGCGTGGTGCTGGTCAACACCAGCGAATCGTCGTCCACGACCAGCACGCTGAGGCGTGGCACCGTGATGGCTTCGCTGCCTGGCTGCACCCGTGGGGCCTGTGCGCCTTCCGCCGCGACCGGTAACCAGAGTTCGGCTGTCGTGCCTTGTCCCTTTTCGCTCTTGAGGATGAAACGGCCACCGAGCTGCTCAATGAATCCGTGCACCATCGACAGCCCCAGCCCGGTGCCTTTGCCCAGGCCTTTGGTGGTAAAAAACGGATCCCGCGCCGAGGCCAGCGTGTGCTCGTCCATGCCTTCGCCGGTGTCGCGCAGACTCAGGCACACATAACGTCCCGCCGCCAGGGTCGAATCGCTCGGTTCAAGGACGACTTCCGCCCGGGCGCTGATCACCACGCTGCCGCCATCGGGCATGGCGTCGCGGGCATTGGTTGCCAGATTGAGCACCGCCAGTTCCAGTTGATTGGCATCGGCCAGTACCGGTTCCAGTCCCGCGGGCAGTGAGGTTTCGATACTGATCCCCGGCCCCAGCGAACTGCGCAACAGCCCGGTAATGCCTTGCACAAGGTGCACAATGTCGACCGGTTCGGTCTTGAGTTCCTGACGCCGGGCAAAGGCCAGCATGCGTTGGGTCAGTGAGACGCCGCGCAGCGCACCTTGTGCGGCATTTTCCAGCAGGCGATTGATTTTCGGGTCGTCACCCACACGCTTGCGCACAATCTCCAGGTTGCCCAGGATCACGGTCAGCAGGTTGTTGAAGTCGTGGGCAATGCCGCCGCTGAGCTGACCGATGGCCTGCATCTTCTGCGCCTGCAGCAATGCCTCGCGGGTTTTCTCCAGCGCCTGCTGCGATTCATGGACTTCAGTCACGTCACGGGTAATTTTCGCGAAACCGAGCAATGTCCCGGTCTCGCCACGAATGGCATCCACCACCACATGGGCGAAGAAACGGCTGCCATCCTTGCGCACCCGCCAGCTGTTGTTTTCAAAACGCCCTTCCCGCGCCGCGATTTCCAGCGCCCGTTGCGGCTCGCCGCGCTCGCGGTCTTCAGCGGTGTAGAAGACCGAGAAATGCTCGCCGATGATTTCTTCCGGTCGATAGCCCTTGATCCGCTGGGCGCCCTGATTCCAGTTGGATACCCGACCGTCCGGACTGAGCATGTAAAGCGCGTAGTCCGTGACGCCCTGCACCAGCAGACGGAACTGCTGCTCGCTTTGCTTGAGGGTTTCTTCGGCCATTTTGCGGTCGGTCAGGTCGCGGGTGATCTTGGCGAAGCCCAGCAGCGTGCCGTCCGGATCGATGATCGGGTCGATCACCACATGGCACCAGAAATGCGTACCGTCCTTGCGAACGCGCCAGCCTTCGCCTTCGAATCGCCCCTCGCGGATTGCGGTGTCCAGCGCCCGTTGCGGCAAGCCTGCCGCACGGTCCTGCTCGGTGTAGAAACGCGAGAAATGCTCGCCGATGATTTCTTGCTTCTCGTAGCCCTTGAAGCGTTTGGCGCCGGTGTTCCAGCTGGTGATGATGCCGTCCGGATCGATCATGTAAATCGCATAATCGACCACCGCATCGATCAACAGACGGAAACGCATCTCCTCGATCGCGGCAGTTTTGCTCGGGTTGTCACTCATCAGGTTCACCGCTGGTTTTCATTAGCGCAAGTATGCGGCAATCCGGCGCCATGGGAAGGTGCAAACGCGCGTCAATTCACGACGTGATCAAAGTACTCGTTGCGCAGGAGTCTGTGCCGAGCGACCACCAGCGTGGCAGCAGTTGCTGGATCCTGGGTTCGGCGAAGCGGTCATCGATCAGCATCACCACGCCGCGATCCTCACGCGTGCGGATCACCCGCCCGGCAGCCTGCACCACTTTCTGCACGCCCGGATACAGATAGGTGTAGTCGTAACCGGCACCGAAAATCGCCGCCATGCGTCGTTTCAACTGTTCGTTGACCGGGTTGAGCTGCGCCAGTCCCAGAGTCGCAATGAACGCGCCGATCAGCCGTGCCCCGGGCAGGTCGATGCCCTCACCGAACGCACCGCCCAACACGGCGAAGCCGACGCCCTGGCTGTCGGCGGTGAACTGATCGAGAAAGGCCTGTCGTTGCCCTTCGGCCATGCCCCGGGACTGCTGCCACAGATTGATCTGCGGATGGCGTTCGGCAAGCAGCGTCAGCACCTGTTGCAGGTAATCGAAGCTGCTGAAGAACGCCAGGTAATTGCCCGGGCGTTCACTGAACTGGCGAGCGATCAGCTCGACGATCGGTTCCAGCGACGCCTGCCGATGATTGAAGCGCGTGGAAATACGACTGACGATCTGCACCTGCAGTTGTTCGGCACTGAACGGCGATTCGACATCGATCCAGACCGTGTCGACGGGCGTGCCGAGCAGATCGGCGTAATAGCGTCGCGGGCTCAGTGTCGCCGAGAACAGCACGCTGCTGCGCGCCGCTTTCAGGCGCGGGCCGAGGAACGCCGCCGGCACCACGTTGCGCAGGCACAGTTGCGACAGCGGTCGTTTACGCTCGAGGTCGCGCTTGCTGATGTCGAACAGGTAATGCTCGTCGAACAGCTCTGCGACCCGGCCAAACTGCAGCAGGTCGAAATAGAAGGTTTGCAGCGCACTGTCGAGCCCCTGCGGATGATCATTGAGGTAATCGCCAATGGCCGCGCTGCACAGGGACACGGCTTGCAGCAGTTTCTCCGGGGCTTTGTCGTAGGCTTGATACGGCGCCAGTTGCGGCTGATGCAGCGCGTTCCACTCGCGGTTGACCCGTTGCAGGGATTTCTTCAAGGCTTCGGGGGCGGACTTGCGTACGCTGGCCAGCGCGGCCTGATCGAGACTGGCGCTGTACATCGAGCGCCCGCGTTCGACCAGGTTGTGCGCTTCATCGGCCAGCACCGCGACTTTCCACTGGTTGAGCTGAGCCAGACCGAACAGCAGCGCACTGAAATCGAAGTAATAGTTGTAGTCCGCTACCACCACGTCGGCCCAGCGCGCCATCTCCTGGCTCAGGTAATACGGGCAAACCGTGTGCTGACGGGCCACTTCGCGCATCGCCGCCTGATCGAGCAGATTGATCCGGCTGGCCGCTTGCCGGGCGGCGGGCAGTCGATCATAAAAGCCCTGGGCCAACGGGCAGGATTCACCGTGACAGACTTTGTCCGGGTATTCGCAGGCCTTGTCCCGGGCGACCATCTCCAGCACCCGCAGCGGCAGGTTTTGCGATTGATCGAACAACACCTGACTGGCATCCAGCGCCAGTTTGCGCCCCGGGGTCTTCGCGGTCAGAAAAAACACCTTGTCCAGTTGCTGCGGCGCCAGGGCCTTGAGCAGGGGAAACAACGTGCCGAGGGTCTTGCCAATCCCGGTGGGCGCCTGGGCCATCAGACAACGGCCGGTGCTGACCGCCTTGAACACCGATTCGGCCAGATGCCGTTGGCCGGGGCGAAAGTCGGCATGGGGAAAGGCCAATTGCTGCGCGGCCAGATTGCGCGCCTCGCGATGGGCCATTTCCTGCTCGGCCCAGTTCAGGAACAACCGGCATTGTTGTTCGAAAAACGCCTGCAAGACCGGCGCACTGAAGGTCTCGACCAGACAGGTTTCCTTTTCGCTGACGATGTCGAAATACACCAGCGCCAGGTTGATCTGTTCAAGTTCAAGCTTGCGGCACATCAGCCAGCCGTAGATTTTCGCCTGCGCCCAATGCAACTGGCGATGGTTGGCCGGTTGCTTGCTGAGGTCGCCGCGATAGGTTTTGACTTCTTCCAGGCAGTTCTGCGCCGGGTCGTAGCCGTCCGCCCTGCCCCTGACTTTCAATTGCAGAAACTCGCCTTCCAGCGCCACCTCGCTTTGGTATTTATCGCTGCGCCGCGAGGCAACGGTACGGTGCCCGAGCATGCCTTCGAGCGCTGTCGGCGAAGGGGTAAAACGCAGGTCGAGGTCGCCGGTCTTGGCGGTGAACTCGCACAGCGCGCGGACGGCAATGCTGTAGCTCAAGCGCTCTGCTCCGCCCATTGCACGTAGCACACGGCGACCGGCATCTGGTGTTGGTGGCAGAACTCCAGCCAGCGCAGCTGGTTGTCCTGCAGGCGGTCACCCGGGCCTTTGACTTCGATCATCCGGTAGGTCTTGTGCTGCGGCCAGAACTGGATCAGGTCGGGCATGCCTGTGCGGTTGGCCTTGATGTCGAGCAGCAGGCGATGGAACCAGTGTTTGAGGTGCTGGGGCGGCAAACACGCCAGCGCCTGCTCCAGCAGTTGCTCATTCAACGCGCCCCAGAACACGAACGGTGACTGCACGCCCCATTTGGCGACGAAGCGCTCACGAATGGTTGCGGCGTAACGGCCGTCGTCGAGCTGGTCGAGGCAGGCCTGGAACAGTTCGGCGCGGCGTTGCTGAAAATCTTCATTGAGCAGATCCACCGGCCCGCGCTGGAACGGATGAAAGAACGCCCCCGGCAACGGTGCGAAAATCGCCGGCCAGCACAACAGGCCGAACAGCGAGTTGATCAGACTGTTTTCGACGTAATGCACCGGGCCGCTGTCTTCGTGCAGATGCGCTTGTACGTGGAACTCCACTGACAATCCCGGATAAGTGCGCGGTAGTTGCAGATCAAGGCGCTCGACCGGGCGTGGCGTTGCCCGCTTGAGCGGTGGCCCGCCGAGTTTGCGCCGCAGCCGTGGCAGCATCCGTTGCAGGCTCTGCTGTTCGGCGGCGCTTTCCGGCGCCTGTTCGGCAAGCGTCGCGAGCTCCAGCGCCAGTGCGTATTCGCCGCAGCGCTCCAGCACGCGGATCATTCGCTGACGGGCGCCGGGATAGGCGCAATCGCGGTAAATGCTCAGCGCCAGGGCGAACTCAGTGATGCGTTCGCAATACTGGCCGATCTGGAACAGCACCTTGCCGCGCCGCCGTTGCAGCCACGGGTTGTCGAATTGCAGTGCGCTGACCTGTTCGACGATGATCTCCAACGGCTCACCGGCCTCGAAGCGTTGCTGGCACTGATGCAGGAACAGGCAGGCGTCCACGTCTTCGCGGCTGCGCAGGCCACGGGAGTCGGCGCAGAACTCGACTTTTTCGTAGGTAAAGATGCCGAGGTCGGCAAGGACGAATTCCGACCAGTCCTGGTACAGGTTGCCGAAGAACATCAGACGCAGACGGTCGCACAGGTCCATGATGGTCAGGCTGAGCAAGCGGTCGCCGAGCGTCGGCGCCCAATCACAGAGGCTGCGCGACTCGCTGAATTGCTCGGCGAGCGCCGGCAGCCAGTCGTCCTTGCGACCCTTGGGCTGTTCGATGAACTGGCCGAACGCCTGCAGCAGTTCAGCCTTGAGCAACACGTCGAACACCTCGGCCACGCTCAACAGAGCCTGATCGTCGAGCCAGCCGTGACTCAACAATGGCTGCGCGGCGTCGCTGATGTCGCCGATTTCCGGGTAGTTGAGTTTGCCGAGGCGGAAATGCACGCCCTTGCGCATGACCATGCGCACCAGCAGCCCCTGCGAAGCGCGCGGCAGGATCTTGAAGTCGCGGATGAAGCCATGCTCGGATTCGCTCATCACATCGGCATAGCGAAGCCCAAGCCAATCAAGCACTTGCCGGAAGTTGTTGAGGTAATAGAACGGATCGTCGAGTGGGTTGGCAGTCACGGGAATTCAGGGCCATGGCGAGCGAGTACTGGTTATGCGTACAGATACCAGCTCTGGCCGGTCGCGTGCAAACGGAAAAAGATCAATGGCAGCGACAATCGGAATTTTTTCAGGGTGCTGTCGAACTTTTCCCGGTTCGATGGCACCAACCGCGTTAGAGACCGGATACGGTCAATTCATATGGAATGAGGTATTTGAGGTGGGTATGAACATCAAGACTCTGGGTCTTCCCCTGGCGGTAGCAGCCTTTCTGGCATTGGCCGGCTGCTCGACTCCGACCGTGGTGACCTTGCAGAACGGCACCCAGTATTTGACCAAGGACATGCCGAAAACCAAGAACAAGGACGGGTTCTATGAGTTCGAGGATATTTCCGGGACCAAGGTGAAAGTCCGTTCCGACGAAGTCGCGACCGTACGCAAGGAAGACTGACACCCCCGCTTTACCTGTAGGAGCTGCCGAAGGCTGCGATCTTTTGACTTTGATCTTAAAAACAAGATCAAAAGATCGCAGCCTGCGGCAGCTCCTACAGGGAGAGCGTGATCTGTGTGGGTTATTCGAAAGCAGGCAGGCCCACAATGCTGTGATCACAGCTGAAATACTGTTCACCCCGGCGCGCCAGCTCGGCTTGCAGACGTCGGCAGCGCTCCAGATCCTGCTGGGTCATGCGGTCGATGCTCAGGTTGCCGGTGGCTTGCGCCTGTTTGTCGTCACCCCGCCGAAACGTCACGAACGGCTGTTCGGGCTGGATCTGAAACAGGCTTTTCTCTTCGACCGGTTCGATGGCTTCCGTCTTCGCCGGTTTCGGCAGTTGATCGCTACTGATGCCGTAACGGCTCAGAATCGAGGTTGGCGGCAGATCGGCCCAGGCATTGGCCGATAACAGCGCCAGTCCGACAAGTCCGACATACCCCTTGACCCTTCTCACGTGTGCATCTCCTGTACTCAATGGCGGCTGGCTATAGAACGTGTGGGCACGTGCTGGCTTTAGGCCGCTTTTGCTGATTGCACAGCTTTTGAGTCAGGGTGTGGCTATCGAGTCACTTTTGATACCAGGTTGTGGCGAGGGAGCTCGCTCCCGCTTGAGCGCGTAGCGCTCACAAAATCTTCAGGGCCGCTTCGCGACCCAGCGGGAGCAAGCTCCCTCGCCACAGGTTACGGATGCATCAGGCGATCACAATTCCATCGGCACTGAGGCTATTCAGCGCCACCCCGACCAGCGTCACCGAATCACCACCAAACTTCAGCACCGTGTCCTGCCCCACCGTCGAGGCATGGGCGCGGAAGTCATCATTGGGCAACACACCCTGCACGCCAAGGAACACCAGTTTGTCGTTGGCCGTAAAACCCACCACCCGATCCTGACCGAACGCGCCGTTGAACAGGAACGTATCCGCCCCGCCCCCGGACTCCATCAGGTCATTGCCGGCGCCACCGACAAACACGTCGTTACTCGCGCCACCAATCAAGTGGTCATTGCCGTCCAGACCGAACAGCCAGTCGCCGCCGGCATGCGCCTTGAGTGTGTCGGCACCGCTGGTGCCGGTGACACTGGATTCGTACTGGGTGACGTTGCTGCCGACCTTCAAACCGCTGGCCGTGACGCTGTGGGTTACATCGTCCTTGAACAGCCCCCAGAGGAAGCCCGGCTCCTTGGTGACGATGCTGCCGATGTCGCGGGTGATGCTGATCCCGCCGTTGGCGTCGCGGATGTACAGGTTGCCGGCACCGTCGTTGGCGAAGTCGAAGGTGTTCACCGATTTCTGCAACTCGAGGGTGTTGTTGCCGGCGCCACCGAGAATCACGTTGTAGCCGCCAGCATCACGGAACGTGTCGTTGCCGGCGCGCCCTTCGAGGTAGTCATTGCCGCTGCCGCCCTGGATCAGGTCGTTGCTGTCGCTGCCGATGATGAACGTGCTGCCCTTGTGGGTTTCGGCGTTGCGGTTCAGATCCTGCACCCAGGTGTTGGCCCGCGCCGGGTCCGACAGGTTGGCGACGATGATCGTCGAGTCCTTGCTGGTCAGGTCGTAGAACTTCGACTCGATGATCCGGTTCATGCCGTCGCCGTACGCAGTCGGCAGGTGCGAGATCCAGGTCGGGATGTTGAGAATGGAGAACGGCAGCAGATTCCACGCGGTCGAGGCGTAGTGATCGTTGAAGCTGACGATGTTGTCGGTGGCCGATTCCTTGGGCGCGTCGTGCACGCCGACCGAGGCGCCGGTGAAGGTCGAGCCGTCGAGGGCGCGGAACACCGGGTCGTTTTCGTAACCGACGTTGAGCACCTTGTCGGTGCTGCTCTGGGTCGGCGAGGCGTAGGCAATGTAGTTGGAATCGGCGAAGAACCCGCCCCACTTGCCGCCACTCAGGTCAGCCATGCTGTTGACCGCCAGCCCGCCGAGGCTGTGGCCGCTGACCAGCACGTCCTTGCCGCTGAGGCCATTGGCCTTGGCGAACGCCACCACGTCATTCAGTAGATTGCCGAACGCTTCACCGACGTAATTCTTGGCGTAATCCTGGGGGCCGAAAGCTGCCAGCAGATCGTTGATCACGTCGCCGATCGAGTCGAGGATCAGGTTTTCCCGCGGGCCGCTGGTGCCGCGAAAAGCGATGCCGATTTCGGTGAGATGGCCCTGAGCGTCGTATTTGCCCAGAATTTCCACCTGAGCGGTGGTGTAACCGGCCTTCTCGCCGAAGAAGGTTCCGCGCGCGTCGGTCTTGCCGTCGTAGCCCAGTTGCGAAGCGGTGATCGGTGTCCAGCCAGCCTTTTTCACCGCGTCGAGGGCGAGTTTTTCCGAGTCGGGGTTCCACGGAATACCGGGGATCACCCCTTGCGAATCGGTGCCACCGAGCAGCGCGGTCACCAACGTGGCGGGCAGGCCGAGGCCGAAACCGTTGTGCTGATAACCGGCGGCAAAGCCGTTATCGAGGTTGTGATAGGAATACAGCGTGATCGCCATGGCATCGCTGAACAGCGCCTTGGAATCGGCTGTACCGAAGTTCTTGTAGTCATACACACCCATTGCTATTGCCTCTCTTTTGTTTGAATTGTCAGAGATAGCTCACAGCCAGAGCGCCCCTCACGGGCACGCCCCGGAGCATTTTCACTACTTACACATCAAATCTGTGGGAGCGAGCTTGCTCGCGAAGAGGGAGTGTCAGCTGCCATTTGCTTGGCTGGCAAACCGCTTTCGCGAGCAAGCTCGCTCCCACATTAGAGCTAGGCGAAGACGAACGCCGAGTCCGACAGGTTAGCCACTCCCACCCCCACCAGGGTCACGGCATACTCGCCAATCTTCAGCACCGTATCAGCTCCCGACTGCACAGCATGCTGCTTGTAGTCGTAGCCCTGCCCCGCGCCTTCGACGCCCATGAACACCAGTTTGTCGCTGCCCTGGTAGCCATTGATCGCGTCGAAACCGAAGGCGCCGCTGAACAGGAAGGTGTTGTTGCCGCCCACCGCCGTCATCACGTCATTGCCGGCGCCGCCGACGAAGGTCACGTGGCCCTTGTCGCTGATCAGCTTGTCATCGCCACCCAGACCGAACAGCCAGTCACCCTCGGCGCTGGCGTGCAGCGCATTGCCGTACCCATCGCCGTTGAGCGAATGGGTGTACTGGGTCAGTTCGCTGCCATTGGTCAAACCCTTGGCCGTAACGCCCCAGGTGATGTCCTTGCTGCCCCACCACGACCCCGACTCCTTGCTCACCAGCGCACCGATGTCGCGGGTCATGCTGATGCCGCCGTAGGCGTCGCGCACATACAGCGTGCCGTCACCGTCGTTGGCGAAGCTGAAGTTCTGCAGCGGTTTCTGCAGCTCGAACGTGTTGTGGCCCTGACCACCGAGCAGAATGTTAAAGCCACCGTCATCGCGGAACCGGTCATCACCGCCCAGGCCTTCGAGAAAGTCGTTGCCCGCCCCGCCCTTGAGCCAGTCGCCGCTCTGGGTGCCGATGATGAAAGTGCTGCCGGTGTGCGGCTCGCCGCTGCGCCCCAAGTCCTCGACCCAGGTCTTGCCCCGGGACGATTCCTCCAGGTTGGAGACGATGAGGGTCGAGTCCTTGTGTGTCAGGTTGTAGAACTTCGAATCGATGACCCGGTTCAAGCCATCGGCATACCCCAACGAGCCATGGGCCGACCAGCTCAATGGATTGACGATGCTGAACGGCACCAGGTTCTGCGCGGTGGAGGCGTAGTAGTCGTTGAAGTTGACGATGTTGTCGGTGGTCGACTCATGCGGCCCGTCGTGCTTGCCCAGCGACCCGCTGCTGAACGTGGTGCCGTCCAGTGCGCGGAACACCGGATCGTTTTCGTAACCGATGTTCAACACGTTGTTGCCGGTGCTGCTCTGGGTCGGCGAAGCGAACGCGATGTAGTTGGCGTCCTTGAAGAACCCGCCCCAGTTGCTGGCGCTCAACTCGGCCACGCTGTTGACCCCGAGGCCACCGAGGCTGTGACCGCTGAACAGCACGTCCTTGGCGGCAATGCCGTTGGCAAGCGCGAACGCGGCAACCGCCTTGAGCAGGTTGTCGAAGGCGTTTTTCGCGTAGTTACTCGCGTAATCCGATGGCCCGATGGCGGCCAGCAGATTGTTCTTCATGTCGCCGAAAGTGTCGCTGTAACCCAGTCCGCCAGTGCCGCGAAAGGCCACGCCGATGCCGATCAGCTTGCCACCGGCGTCGTACTTGCCGAGCACTTCAGCCTCGGCGCTGGTGAAGCCGTCCTTCTCGCCGAAGAACGTGCCCTGCGCGCCGACCTTGCCCTGATAGCCCAGCGCCGTGGCGCTGAGGGGTTTCCAGGCGGTGGCCGGCAACGGCTGGCCGGTTGGCGTGTAGGCATACAGCGTCAGGGCGATGGCATCGCTGTACAACGCTTTGCCATCGGCATTTTTGTAATCGAACAATCCCATGTTGTGCTCTCTCTTCCTTCATGACCGGCAGCCCCTGGAGGGCTGCCGGTACTCCTTTAGAACTGCCAGTCGAGGGTCAGACCCACACCGTGGTCCTTCTCGTTGTTACCGATCAGTCCGTTGTAGTCCAGGTTGACCCGGACATCGCGATTGAGCGCCAGCCCGGCACGGACGCCGACCACGGCCGCATCACGATCCATCGACACACTCTGCACAGTGAACGCGCTGTTGCCATTGGCGAAGGCCAGGTGGCTGTCAGCATCGACACTGCTCAGGTTGTGCTGCCAGCCGAGGGTCGCGCCCAGTTCCAGCTGATGCTTGTCCGACAGGGCGAAGCTGCGCTTGGCGCGTACGCCAAGGGTCGACAGCACCACATCGCGGTTGTCTTCAGAGCTCTTGAGCGCCGCGGCATCACCCTTTTCGGTGAAGCTGTCGGTGTTCAGGTGCACATACGACAGATTGGCGAACGGTTCCAGATTCATCGGTTGCAGACGCAGATCGTAAGCCACTTCGGTGAACACTTGAGTGGTCGCGGCATCGTGCTTGGTTTTCTCTTTGCCATTGACGCCGGCGAACTGCAGATCACGCTTCACATCCACGCGGTGCCAGCTATACGCCGCACCGGCGGTCAGACGCAGCGCATCGATCTGATGCCCCAGGTACGCACCCAGGTGATAGCTGTCGACCGAGGCCGACGAATGCGTGCCGCTGCCCATGTTCAACGAACTGTCGCTATAACCGGTAACGAAACCCAGACGAGTATCTTCAGCAATCAAGCCGTCGACACCGGCCAGCAGCCCGCCGATGGAGCTGTTGGAGTCGGCATTTTCATGGCCGCCATCGCTCTTGCCCCACGAACCGAGCACCTTGACCCAGGCATTGCTGCGCTCGTCAGTCGGTGCGTTGGCATTGAACAGATCGCGCTCACGCAGACGCTCGCCCACCGCTTCACGCAGGTAGCGACTGTCGTTGATCAGCATCGTGCCAATGGCGGGATGAATCTCGCCGGACAGTTGCTGGAACGCCTGTTGCGCCGCCGCCGCGTTCGGCGACAACAGCAAGGTTTCGAATAACGCATTGCCCGCGCCCAACCCCTCGGCAGCCGCACCGACCGCACGCTGGTTCGGCGTCAGGCCGACACTGGCGAACGACGCGCCATTGCGCCCGACGTCGAGTTGTACGCCGTTCGCCGAATACGCCAGGGTGCCGCCGAGGAACGCGTAGTTCGGCAGCACTTGCCCGAACTGGCCTTGAATGCCACCGGCCGCTTGCAGGATGTTGAACTGCGTGCCGAGCAGGCTCTTCACTTCAGTCGTGGTCAGCAAGGTCGGGCTGTTTTCCAGGGACAGACTGACCGTGGCGCCATCGATCACCGCTTGGCCACCGGCAACGATCTTGTCGCTGCTGGTTGGCGACACTTCCACCGCGTAGGTCGAACCGCGCTCGAAGGTCACGTCACCGGCGACGTTCAGCGTGCCGATCGAGTTGCCCGGCGCCACGGTACCGCCGCTTTTCGCGGTCAGTGCGCCGATGCGGCCGTTACCGCCAAGGATGCCGCTGTCGTTGACCGTGACCGCCGAAGCCAGCGAGCCGTTGATCGCCAGACGCCCCTGATTGACCAGGGTCGGGCCGCTATAGCTGTTGTTGCCGGTCAGCACCAGCGTGCCGATACCCTGCTTGGTCAGGCCGCCGTGACCGGAAATGTCGTTGCGCCAGGTGTCGAGGCCGCAGGTGATGTCGGTGCAGACGCGCTCGGTGGGTTTGCCCTTGTCGATGATCGCGCCAATGCCCGGCAGGTCCGCAACAAACTGCCCGGAACCGTAGGCACCCTGGATGCGGAATTCTTCCGGAATGTCCTGCTCGGTGACGAACATCGCCGGGCCATCAATGCCCTTGCGCAGGTTGATCATGCCCCAGCCGTACAAGGCGTCGATGCCCGGTGCGCCGAGGTCGGTGGCGGTGGTACGCAGCACCGTGGCGACCTGGTCACCCGTCATGTACGGGAAGCGCTCCATCAACACCGCCATCGAGCCGGCCACGTGCGGCGCGGCCATTGAGGTGCCGTTGTAGTTTTTGTAGCCGGTGGTCAGGTTGTCGGCGTTGGTGCCTTCGATGATCGAGCTGAAGATCTTCGTGCCCGGTGCCGAAACGCAGAAGCTCGCGGTGTAACCGCAACGCGAAGAGAACGTACTCATGATGTACGGATTGGCGCTGGCCAGATCCGGGTTCTTCTGCAACGCGGCGACGGTGATCCAGTTCGGCGCGATGTCCGGCACGAAGTAACCGAGGCCGGCGATGGCGTCCGGGTTGTTCAGGTTGTAATCGTTGCCGGCGGCAAAAATCGTCACGATACCGCTACGGGCGGCGGCAATCGCGCCGTCGTAGGCGCCGCCCGGCTTGGTGCCGAGCAATGTGCGGATTTCGTTGAACTGCACTTGCGCGTCGTTGACGGTGAAGTGCGGATACGCCGGGTCGCGGCCGCCAAGGTCGAAACGGTCAGTGATGCCGATACCCCAACTGTTGTTGATGATCCGCGCGCCGCTGGCGATCAGCGCATCCCATCCGGCCTTGTACACCGCGCCGTCGTTGCCACGCACAATGCCGTCCTCCGGGCCCGGGTCGCCGTTGTCGGCGCTGATGATCTGCGCACCGAACGCCACGCCGTGCATCGGCCCGCCGTCACGGCTGCCGGCAGCGATGCCACCGACGTGAGTACCGTGGGCGCCGAGCTTGCCGTCGGAACCGACCGAGGGCGAACCGTCATAGCGGAACGCGTCCCCGGCTTTGACCGGGATGTAAGGGTCGGTGTATTCGCGGATCCCGCTGGTGACCAGGGTCACGACTTTGTCGGGGCCGGAGAACTCCGGGTGCGCGGCGTACACCGGCTGGTCAAAGATTCCCAGTTTCACGCCTTTACCGGTGTAGCCGGCAGCGTAAGCGGAATCCGCCCCGATGGCGCCCAGGCCCCAATCTGCCTGGAACTCGGCGCTGCGCCAACTGGCGGGATCACCGCTGCGGCCGTTTTCCACGTAAGGCGCCGCGTGCGCGGTGCCCCAGCTGGTCAACGCACAGAGTACGGCGCAATTGAGGGTTTTCATGGCGAAGCGACCGCCCGTTTGCGCGGGGGTATTGTTGTTATTCATCCAGCGACCTTCCTTAGTGTTGTTGCGAAAAATCCGTCTACCAGGCCCACACCCGGGCCCGGGAAATAACGCTTGTGGCGAGGGGATTTATCCCCGATCGACTGCTCAGCAGTCGCACACCCGGACGACTATCGGGGCCGCTTCGCGTCCCATCGGGGATGAATCCTCTCACCACAGGTGTGTGCTCACATCCCCCTGTAGGAGCTGCCGCAGGCTGCGATCTTTTTAACAGCAAGATCAAAAGATCGCAGCCTTCGGCAGCTCCTACAGGGACAGGCGTACGCCCTCCGTCAGAATTGCCAGTTCAGGCTCAGCCCCACGCCGTGGCTCTTCTCGCGGTTGGCCAGTTGTCCGTTGTAATCGAGGTTGACCCGTACGTCCTTGCTCAACGCCAGGCTGGCTTGCACGCCCACCAGCGCCGCATCACGCACCAGCGCCGAACTTTCGACCGAGTACGGTGTGCTACCGCTGGCGAAACGCAGATGCTGTTCGGCGTCGATGTCACTCAAGCTGTGTTGCCAGCCGAGACGACCACTGACATCCAGCGACTGTTGAGTCGACAGATTGAAGCGCTTGACCGCACGCACACCGAGGGTGCTGAGCACCGCATCACGCTGCTCGCCGGAGCTTTTCAGCGCGGCCGCGTCGCCCTTTTCGGTAAAGCCTTCGGTATCCAGATGCACGTAAGCGAGGTTGGCGAACGGCTCAAGCGCGACCGGTTGCAAGTTCAGGCGATAAGCCGCTTCACCGAAGACCTGCGTGGTGGCCGCATCGACCTTGGCTTTCTGTTTGGCGCTGACGTCGCCGTATTGCAGATCGCGCTTCACATCGGCGCGATGCCAGCTGTAGGCCGCGCCGGTACTCAGGCGCCAGGCGCCGATGTCATGACCGGCGTAAGCGCCGAGGTGATAGCTGTCGACCTTGGCCGACGAGTGCGTGTCCGAGCCCATGTTCAGCGAGCTGTCGCTGTAACCGGTGACCAGACCGATGCGCGTCTGCTCATCCAGCGCGCCGTCGACACCGGCCAGCAAACCGCCAATCGAGGTGCTGTAGCGCGAGGTGTCGTTACCGGATTCGGTCGAACCCCAGGCGCCGAGGGCCTTGATCCAGCCATTGCCTGGCGTGGCGTTGGCATCGTGCAGACGTTCACCGACCGCGTCGCGCAACTGGCGGCTGTCATTGATCAGCATCGAGCCCAGTGCCGGGTAGATTTCCCCGCTGAGTTGCTGGAACGCCTGTTGCGCCGATGCAGCAGACGCCGACACCAGCAAGCTTTCGTACACCGAGTTGCCGGCGCCCAAACCTTCGACTGCAGTCGCCACCGCACGCTGATTCGGGGTCTGCCCGATGCTGGCGAACGAGGTCGCATTGCGCTGGATGTCCAGTTGAATGGCATTGGTCGTGTAGTCGAGGTTGCCGCCGATGAACAGGTAATCCGGCAGCACCGCGCCGAACTGGCCCTGAATGCCACCGGCCGCTTGCAGAATGTCGTACGAATGACCGAGCAGGCTGCGCGCTTGCGTGGTGCTGAGCAGGGTCGGGCTGTTTTCCAGCGACAGGCTGACCGTGGCACCGCTGACACTCGCGCTGCCGCCGGCAACGATGCGGTCGCTGCTGATCGGCGACAGCTCCACCGCGTAGGTCGAACCGGGGGCGAAGGCCACGTCACCGGTCACGTTCAACGTGCCGATGGAGTTACCCGGCGCCACGCGGCCGCCGCTGTTGGCGATCAGCGCACCGATGCGCCCCGAACCGCCAAGGGTGCCGCTGTCGTTGACGGTCACCGCCGAGGCCAGTGAACCGTTGACGCTGAGCACGCCGCCATTGACCGTGGTCGGACCACGGAAAGTGTTGTCACCGGTCAGCAACAAGCGCCCTGCCCCGGACTTGATCAGGCTGCCCTGATAGACCCGCGTCGCCGCTGCGGCATCACGCGCCATACCGACCGCGTAGTCGGTCTGATCCTGCTGACTGGCGCCGGCCGGGATACCGTTTTGCCAGCCTTTGTCCTGCAGGGTTTGCTGCCAGGCGCGGTGTTCGGCGAGGTCTTCGCTTTGCCGCTGAATCAGGGCCTTGTCGGAGATGTCGTTGCTCCACACATCGCTTTGCCCGGCGGCCAGATTGGCATCAAACGCGCCGAGCAGTTGCCCCGGTCCGCGCATCGCCCGACCGAGGTTGGCCACGCCCCAGCCGACCCGTTCGGTCGGCGCATCGGTGACCGAGCCGTCGAATTGCGTGGCGGTGGTCAGCAGCACTTCCAGCGCCTGCTGGTTGTTCATGTACGGATAGCGTTCCATCACCAGCGCCAGTGCGCCGGTGGCGTGCGGCGCGGCCATCGAAGTGCCGGACTTGATCGCATAACCGCCGCCCGGGATGGTGCTGTCGATCTTCGCCCCCGGCGTGGTGATGCACCAGTATTTGGCGATGCCGCACTGGTTGTACTTCTGCTGATTGCTTTGGTCCAGCCCGGACACCGCCAGCCAATGGCCTTCCAGATCCGGCTGAAAGTACGGCAACGCCGAACGCACGCTGGCGTTCGGGTAGCCGCTGTTGCCGGCACTGAACACGTTGATCACGCCACGGCGCGAGACATCCGCCGCCGCGTCGAGCCAAGTGCCCTGATTCCAGTGCTGGGCGTACGCGGCGTGCAGATCGGCCAGGGTGCGGTAACTGACATCCGGCGGCTGACTGCCCCAACTGTTGTTGATCGCGCGTACGCCGGCCGCGGCCAACGCGTCGTAGGCCGCTTTGAAATAGCGCGGATCGGGTTTGGGGCCGAACAGGAAACTGTCGTTGTTGTTGGTGTTGCCGACGTAGATCTGCGCGTTGTAGGCCACGCCGTGCATGCCGGTGCCGTCACGGCTCGCGCCCATGGTGCCGACCACGTGAGTGCCATGGGAGTCGTTGTTGGGGTTGAGGGTGCCATTGACGTTGAACAGCGAGCCGTCGACGTAACTGCCGGACGCCAGCACCGGGTGATAGCGGTCGCTGGCGAACTCAGGGTGGGCGGCATCGAAGCCGGAGTCGAGGGCGCCGATCTTCACGCCTTTGCCGGTGATACCGGCGGCGTAAGCCTGATCGGCCTGCATCCGCGCCAGGCCCCAGTCGCGCTGGAATTCGGCACTGCGCCAACTGGCCGGATCGCCGGGCTTGCCGGATTCAAGGTACTGCGCATGGGCTTGCGCGATGGAAACTGCGAGCAACAGGGTGCCGACCGCTGCCGGCTTGATGCGTACGTCCATGTTCACCACTCACTTTTCTTATTGTTTTGCAGGCACTGACAGCCAGATCAAAAGATCGCAGCCTTCGGCAGCTCCTACAGGGATTACAGTTCAGCCAGTCCTTGCTCAATGTAGGAGCTGCCGCAGGCTGCGATCTTTTGCTCTGCTTAAAGCGCCTACAGGATTTTCAGTGTTACTGGGTTTTCGGGCCTTGTCCGAACGCCTCATCCACCCGCGCCAGGTCCTGTTCGTTCAAGGTCCCCGCGTAGTAATGCAGCTTGGTCCAGGCCATCAGATAGTCATAGCGCGCCTGAGCCAGATCGCGGCGGGTGGTAAACAGTTGCTGTTCGGCGTTCAGCGCATCGAGGTTCGTCCGTTCACCGCCAAGAATGCTTTGCTTGGTTGACACCACCAGCGCTTCAGCCGACGCCAGTGCCTTCTGATAGGCACGCAATTTGTTGACGCCCGACAGGCAGGCGCTGAACTGGCGGCGCAGTTCGATCAAGGTTTCGCGGGTCTTGCCGTCGAGTTCGTATTCCGCCTGCTCCATGGTGCGGCTGGCCTGGCGGGTCGAGGCCGACACCCCGCCACCGGCATACAGTGGAACGTTGACTTCAAAGCCGATGGTGTTGGTGTCATAGCGCTGGTTATAGGTGTTGCCGCTGTCCGATTCAGTCTTGCGGATCGACGCATAGGCACTGACTTTCGGCAGGTGCCCGGCGCGGTTGCGCTCGACTTCGTACTTGGCCACTTCTACCGCTTGCCGTTGCGACGCCAGATTGGGGTTGTTGCTGATCGCCAGCTCATGCCAGGTGTCGTAGTTGGCCGGCATCAACGCGAAGGTCTGGAAGTTCTGATCCAGTTGTGCCAGCTCGCTGATATCCACCGTCTGCACGCCAACCAGCGCGCCCAGTTCACGCAGCGCGGCGTCCTGCTCGTTGCGCGCCTCGATCTCTTCGGCGGTCGCCAGTTCGTAGCGCGACTCGGCTTCCAGAATGTCGGTGCGCGTGCCCTCGCCCTGCTTGAACATGTGTTCGTTCTGCTGGAACTGTTGCTCGTAAGCCTTCTTCTTGGCCTGGGCGATGTCGATCTGATCCTGGGCGAACAAGGCCTTGGTGTAGTTGTCCAGCACCCGTACCAGCAGCTCCTGACTCTTGCCGCGAAACGCCTCGTCGGCGAACAGCGCCTGCGCCACGCCTTTGCGATACGCCGCATAAGCTTCGTAGTCGAGCAACGGTTGCTGCAAGGTCAGGGTCGAGCCGTAGCTGTTGTAGTTGCGGTCTTCGGTCAGGTTGCCGCGAGCGGTCAGTTGCGTGGCCTTCGAGGTGTTGTGACCCCGGTTGTAGTTGTAACCCAGTCTTGGTAACAGTCCGGCGCGGCCGATGATGCGGTTTTCCAGGCCCGCGTCGCGCTCCTTGATCGCGCCGAGGAACACCGGATCGTTGCGCAATGCCTGTTCGTAGACCTCGAATGGCCCCATGGCCGCCAGTGCGCTGTTTCCTGCGAGCAGCGCGAACGCCGCCCCCAACATCGAAAGCTTATTCATACAGCCGAACATCCTTATTCTTCGGTCAACGCGGAGCCGGCCCGATCGAGCAGCGGTTTGAACAGGTAGTTGAGCAGTGAACGTTCGCCCGTGCGCACGAACATTTCCGCCGGCATACCGGGCTTGATCACCAGACCGTGGAGTTTTTCCATCGCCTGATCACTGACGCTGCTGCGCAACACGTAGTACGGCACGCCGGTTTTCTCGTCGACCATCTGGTCGGCGGAAATCAGGCTGACCTCACCCGGCACGCGCGGGGTCTTGCTCTGGTTGAACGCGGTGAACAGGATATCGACCGGCAGATGCGTGCCGACCTTGTCGATCAGATTGATCGGCAAGTGCCCTTCGACTTCCAGGGTGGTGCCTTGCGGGACGATCTCCAGCAAGGTTTCGCCTTGACGCACCACGGCGCCTTCGGTGTGCACGCCAAGGTTGACCGCCACGCCATCGGCGGTGGCGAGGATCTCGCTGTGCTGCAGGTCGAAACCGGCGGAAGTCAGTTGCTCGGACAGGGTCACGCTTTTGAGCTGTGCGTCGGCCAGTTGCGTGCGCACTTCCTTCTGATATTCCTCGCCATGCTGTTGCAGCTTCAGCCGCGATTCGAGGATGCCCTGCTCCACCCGGCCGCTTTCACCGGTGTTTTCCGCCAGTTGCTGCTGCACTTGCGACAGCTGCCGCTGGTACTCCATCAAGCGGTTGCGCGGGATGTAGCCGTTGTCCGCTAGCGGCTGCAGGTTGCTCAGTTGCTGCTGCAGCGAATCGGCCTGGGCGTTGAGGTCGGTGCGGGCGCGACGCATGCCCGCCAGTTGCGCGGTGGCACCTTCGATGCTGGCGCGCAGGCCGGCCTGCTCGCGGTAAAACGCTTCACGGCGGCTGCTGAACAGTTGACGCTGGCCTTCAAGAACCAGCGCCAGACGCGGATCCGGATCATTGCTCAACTCTGCCGGAAAGGTCACCTGCTTGAGGTTATCGCGCTCGGCCTGCCAGCGTGCGAGGCTGGCCCAGGCCATGCGGTACTGGGCTTGCAGCGACTGCACGTCGGCCGCGACCTGGGTCTGGTCGAGGCGGAACAGCGGCTGGCCCTGTTTGACGATCTCGCCTTCGCGCACCAGAATCCGGCTGACCACGCCGGCACTCATTGACTGCACGGCTTTGCGCTTGCCCGACACCACCACGGTGCCCTGCACCGGAATGCCTTGATCCAGCGGCGCCAGGGCGGCCCAGGTGAAGAAACTGCCGGCGCCGACGATGGCCAGAATCCAGCCCATGCGCGCGAAGAATTTCGCATCGCGCTCCGGGCGCTCGGTGACGTATGCGTGTTCCATGGAGGCTTCGTTTTCAGTGTTCATGCTGGCGCTGCTCATACACCCGAATTCCTTGTCGTGGGCTGGTACTGCCGGCTCATGCTGAGCCCGCCCGGTGCCTGCGCAGATTTTTCCCGTGATTGTTCCTGAGCGCCGGACAGCGCCTTGAGTACGTCCTGACTGTTGCCGAATGCCTGCAGACGACCGTCGTTGAGCACCAGCAACTTGTCGGCCTGGGCCAATACCGAAGAGCGGTGTGTGACCAGCACCACGGTAGTGCCCTTGGCCTTGAGCTGGGCGATGGCGCTGGCCAGCGCAGCCTCACCGACGGTGTCGAGATTGGAGTTCGGCTCATCCAGCACCACCAGGCTCGGGTCGCCATACAGGGCGCGCGCCAATGCGACACGTTGTTTCTGGCCGCCGGACAGACCGCTGCCGTCCTCGCCCAACTGTGTGTCATAACCTTGCGGCATCCGCAGAATCATCTCGTGCACGCCAGCCTGTTGCGCGGCAGCCACGACCTTTTCCGGGTTGGCTTCACTGAACCGGGCAATGTTTTCGGCGATGCTGCCGCTGAACAGTTCGATGTCCTGTGGCAGGTAGCCGATATAGGGGCCGAGCTCATCGCGGTTCCAGCGATGGATGTCGGCACCGTCCAGGCGCACCGTGCCACCCAGGGTCGGCCACACGCCAACCAGCACTCGGGCCAGGGTCGACTTGCCGGACCCGGAAGCACCGAGCACGCCCAGCACTTCGCCCGCGCCAATCGCGAAGTTGACCATGTGCAGGGTCGCCGCGCGTTGCCCCGGTGGGCCGGCACTGACTTGTTCAAAGGCAATCTGGCCCTTTGGCGCAGGCAACGCCATGGCCTCGTCGCTCGGCGGGAACGCCTGCAGCAAGGCATCCAGACGGCGGTAGGCGAGCTTCGCCCCGCTCCACTGTTTCCAGACGGCGATCAACTGATCGATCGGGCTCAGCACCCGGCCCATCAGGATCGAACCGGCGATCATCATCCCGGCCGTCATGTCGCCCTTGATCACCAGCAACGCGCCGAGCCCCAGCACCAGCGATTGCAGGCACAGGCGCAGGGTCTTGCTGATCGAGCTGATCACCGCACCGGTATCGCTGGCCTGATTCTGCAGACCGAGGAAGCGCGAATGCACGCCGAACCAGCGCTTGCGCAACGCACCAAGCATGCCCATGGCCTGAATGGTTTCCGCGTTGTGCAGGTGACTGGTCGCCAGTTGGCTGGACTTCTGCGAGTAACCGGCAGCTTCGCCCAGCGGCTTCTTGGTCATGTATTCGTTGAGGCACGCCAGCGCGATCAGCAGCAGCGCACCCGCCGTGGCGAGGACCCCGAGCCAGACGTTGAACAGGTAAATCACGAACAGATAGACCGGGAACCACGGCGCGTCGAAAAACGCGAACAGGGCTGGCCCGGTGACAAATTGGCGAATGTGGGTCAGGTCGCCCAGCGATTGCCCGGCGTTACCCTCGCCTTTGAACAGGTTGCGTTCGAACGCCGCCTGATACACCCGCAGGTTGAAGCGGCGCTCCAGTTGGCTGCCGATGCGGATTACGATGAAGCTGCGCACCACTTCCAGCATGCCGATGAAGGCGAAAAAGCCGACCACCATCAAGGACAACATCGCCAGGGTGGTTTCGTTCTGCGAAGACAGCACGCGGTCGTAGACCTGCAGCATATAAATGGAGGGCACCAGCATCAGCACGTTAATCAGTGCGGTAAAGCACCCGACGCTGATCAGAATGCTTTTATAGTCACCCAAAGCCTTGAATAAGGGAGCGGTGGCTGGGGCCTTCGCCATCTTCATTGATTATTCCTGAATGTAATCCCCGCCATTCTTTGGCGAGACGCTTCTATTAATTATCCGTGCACAGACCGGACGGGTTCTTGCAACTTGCACTTACACTTCAATAACAACTTTCAACAGTTCAACGCCACTCGTTGCATTGAGCTGTTGCTTATAACTGCAACATCAAACCTTATAGTCAACGGTTCAGTCGGTGCCGTTGTTCACAGCTGCGGTGTATGGCGCGTCAGCGTAATCACCAGTCCCGACTTCAAAGTGCTCAGATAAAGCCCATCACGTTGTCGGCTGAAGAACTGGATTCTTGAACCCTCCTTGCCGGTAATCGACAGGCCGTCCGGATCAGGAAACCAGCCGACTGGCGCTTGCTCAAGCCATGCCCCCAGGCATTCGGCGCCCTTGCCCAGTGTCTGGTTGGGTTCCAGATCGATCAGACAGGTGTTCGAGGGTTTATCCTGCAATGCCTGCGCCTCTGGGGCGTCATCGGGCGCAGTCAGAATCGCCTGCCACTGCCCGGCGAACACGGAGGGGTCTTCCAGTCTGAGGCTGCTTGCCATGGTTGCTTCTCCAGAAATCATGATCAGCGCCGCCGAAAGCCACGCCATTCCCTTGTAGGTAAAAACTTTACGGATCATCAGAAAATTCGCTCCGGCACCTAGCCTTGCCCAGCCATCAACACGATGCAAGCAAAGAAAGCGACGCATGAAGCGCCGCTTTCCCGTTTACATCACGCCACGATGTCGCTGGTCGCTGCCTGGCCAACGGTGCTGACCTGGAAGTCCGCCACGCCGTGCCCGGAGAAGTCCACCGACAACAGGCTGTTGCCGCCCGACGAGGTCAGGATCGCGTCGCCGGCCGAACCGGTGAAGCTGCTGACAAAGTGCAGGCCGGACCCGTTGGTGATGGCGCTCAGGTCGATTTTGTCCAGACCGCTGACGAAATCGAGGATCTGGTCGATTGCACCCGGCTTGGAGTCGGAGCTGGAGGCGAACACGAAAGTGTCCGAACCCGAACCGCCCCACAGTTTGTCCGCACCACCGGCGCCGTAGATGATGTCGTTGCCGGCACCGCCCTTGAGCTCGTTGGACGCACTGTTACCGATCAGCAGGTCGTTGCCCGAGCCGCCGATGGCGTTCTCGATGGTCACGCCCTTGGCGATGGATACGTTACCGATCATGCCGCCCACGTCGGAGAACGAGGCTTCATTGAGGTTGATCTTCTGGTTCTGGGTGAAACCCGAGAAGTCGAAGGTGTCCTTGCCGCCCGCATCCCACACCGAGAACACCAGCTTGTCGCTCGACGACGAGGCGCTGAGGAAATCGCGACCGGCGTTGGAGTTGAAGCCGTAGGTCGTATCACCGGTACGGGTGGTCAGGTTGGCGCCGTACAGCTTCTGGATCGCGGCAATGTCGTCCATCAGCGGGCCGGAGGCATAGGCTTCCACACCGCCCTTGCTGAAGTTCTGGGCGGTGTTGCTTTCACTCCAGTAACTCATGAGGCTGTAACCGCGGGTGTCTTGCCCGTAGGAAGCATCCTTGTAAGTCGGGTTGCCTTCGCCGGCGTTGTAGTCGCCAGGGTGAGACAGGCCCAGGGTGTGGCCGATTTCGTGCGTCAGGGTCTGACGCCCGTAGTTGTTCAGACCCGGGGTTTTGTTGACGTCGTAGCCACTGCCGGTCAGATACCAGGACTGACCGTCATAACCTGGCTCGGTGCCTGGCAGGAACGCAAACGCCGCCGCGCCTTCCTGGCCGCCGCTGTAGTTGCCGAAGGTCATGTGACCGTCGCCACCACGGGAAGCTTCGGTGAACGTCACGTTGGCGACATCCGCCCAGGATTGCATGGCGAGCACCGCCTGGGCTTTTTGCAGGGCACTGAACTGACTGAAACCGGTGACGCCCAGGCCGCTGAAGTTAGCGGTTTTGGCGGTCAGAAAGGTGTAGGTCAGTTCGATCTTGCCGCTGTTGTCGAGGTCGTGCCAGGAGGCTCCGTCTCGCAGCAGTTGGGTGGCGGCTTGATCCACCGAGAAGGAGGGTTTGCCATTGACCGTGAGGTTGCCGCCACGATCATATTGATGGCTGAAGCTATTGATCTGGTTCCAGGCGGAGCTGGTTGCCGCCAGAGCCTGCACTGCGCCTACCGGCACGAATGTGTCTGCAGTGATATCAATAGCGTTAGCTTTTACTTTCGACATAAACACACTTCCTTGTTTAGCAATGGAACAGTTTTTGTCAGATAGCGACGATCCCTGGCGAGATCGTCCTATCACTCGCCCAATGAAGGCGTAACGAACCTGACACAATTTGAAATCATACGTCTAGCCTTTTTTTGAGATCAAATTGCACTGTTGCGCAAAACTACCGTAAACAAAGCCTGCGGGGTCGAAAGATTGTTTTACCCGGTTTCACCGCCTCCAATTGTCTGACGATTTTCTATTTAAATATTAAATATTGGTAAGTTGTTTTTTGTTAGACGCGTCTCACTTTCCTGCACTCTATTAGTGCGATGCCAGTGTATTGATATCAACTATTTAATAACGCCTGATACCCCTGTCCCTGTAGGAGCTGTCGAGTGGAACGAGGCTGCGATCTTTGCATTTGAAGATCTAAAGATCGCAGCCTTCGGCAGCTCCTACAGGGTTTGGGGTGGGTTAGCTACCAGTACGAATCTTGTTCCAGACACGGGTGCGGATCCGGTCGATGTTCAGCGGCATGGCTTCCAGCGCAAACAGCTTGCCCATCATCTCCGGGCTCGGATAAACCTTGGTGTCACTTTTGATGGCCGGGTCGATCAGGCCGTCGGCCTGCTGGTTGCCATTGGCGTAGTGCACGTAATTGCTGATGCTGGCCATCACGTCCGGGCGCAGCAGGTAGTTCATGAACGCGTAACCGGCCTTCTCGTCCGGCGCATCGGCGGGCATGGCGACCATGTCGAACCAGATTGCCGCGCCCTCCTTGGGAATCGCGTATCCAATGTCGATGCCGTTCTTCGCTTCTTTGGCGCGGTTTTCCGCTTGCAGGATGTCGCCGGAAAAACCGACCGCCACGCAGATATCGCCATTGGCCAGGTCACTGGTGTATTTCGAGGAATGGAAGTAGCTGACATACGGCCGCACTTTCATCAGCAGTGCTTCGGCTTTCTTGTAGTCCTCGGGGTTCTTGCTATGCGGTGGCAAACCCAGGTAGTTGAGTGCCGCCGGCAGCAGTTCCGGGCCGTTATCAAGGATCGCCACGCCGCACTTCTGCAGTTTTTCCATGTACTCGGGTTTGAAGATCAGGTCCCAGGAATCCACCGGCGCGTTGTCGCCCAGTACCGCTTTGACCTTGGCGACGTTGTAGCCGATGCCGGTGCTGCCCCACAGGTACGGAAAGCCGTGCTCGTTGTTCGGGTCATTGACCTGCAAGGCCTTGAGCAATACCGGATTGAGGTTCTTCCAGTTCGGCAACTGGCTCTTGTCGAGCTTCTTCAGCGCCCCGCCCTGGATCTGCCGCGCCATGAAGTGGTTGGACGGGAACACCACGTCATACCCGGATTTGCCGGTCATCAACTTGCCGTCGAGGGTTTCGTTGCTGTCGTAGACGTCGTAGGTGACGCCAATGCCGGTGTCTTTCTGAAAGTTTTTCGTGGTATCCGGCGCGATGTAATCGGACCAGTTGTAAATCTTCACCGTTTCAGCGGCATGGCTAATGGAGGCAGCCAGCAGCAGCGGCGCCAGAGCGAGGGTTTTCTGGATCATGGGGGTCGATTCCTGTAGTGGCTATTTTTGTTGGCAGGCAATCAAAGGATCAAACAATCAGAAAATAAGGACGTAGGTCTTGCGCACGGTCTCCTGGATATCCCAGATGCCGAGCGTGTTGCCCGGCAACATCAGTGCGTCGCCACCTTGTATGTGCAGGGTTTCACCGCCGTTGTCCGGGGTGAACGTGCAACGCCCGGAGATGAAATGGCAGAACTCTTGCGCGGTGATCTGCCGGCGCCAGCGCCCCGGGGTGCATTCCCAGACGCCGGTTTCAACGCCGTCGTCGCGCTCGACGCTGGTGGTCGAGGCCATCGCGACCGGCTCGCCGATCGGCACGGCGACCGGGTTGGATTGGTCCAGTTGCAGGCTGGCGGTGTTCTTGAACTGCGTAATGCTCATGGTGAGACCTGTCTTGTGAAGAAAACGGCGGTTAGTGCATGAAACCTTCCATGAAGCCCGCGACCTGACTGGCGAGCTTGCGCCGCCACGGTGCGGTGGCCGGATTGGCCAGGGTCTGGTCTTCGTGGACAAAACTTTTGATGATCGCGTTGTAACCGAGCCAGCGGCACGGTTCCGGCTCCCAGGCGCGCAACGCATGAATCCCGCCGTCTGGCAGCACCCACGGCTGCTGCGCAAGTTCGGTGTCGCGCTCCAGAATCAGATCGGCCAGGGTGCGGCCGCCAAGGTTGCTGGCACCCACGCCCTCCCCGCCATAACCGCCGGACAGCGCGATGCCATTGGCCCGATCGCAAAGCATGTGCGGCTTGAAATGCCGCGACATGCCGAGGTTGCCGCCCCAGGCGTGGGTGATTTGCACGTGTTTCAGTTGCGGGAACAGCTCACCGAACAGATAACGCCGCAGTTCGACTTCATCGCGGGTCAGATCGAAGTTGTGGCGCAACTTGCCGGCGAACTGGTAGCCGCCGCGAGCGCCGAAGATCAGGCGGTTATCGGCACTGCGCTGACCATAAGTGACCTGACGGCTGAACTCGCTGAAGGCCTGGCCACGGTTGAGGCCGATTTCATCCCAGGTCGCAGCCGACAGTGGTTCGGTGGCGACAATCAGACTTTGCACCGGCAACTGATAGCGACCCAGCGGCGGCAGCGTCACCGAATAGCCTTCAACGGCCGGCACGATCCAGCGGCTGCGCACACTGGCCCTGGCCGTGCGCAAACTACCGGACTGCCAGTGCGTGACCGGGCTGTTTTCGTAGATCTTCACGCCCATGTTCTGCACGGTACGCGCCAGACCGCGCACCAGTTTCGCCGGGTGAATCGTCGCCACGTGCGGCGCATAGATGCCGCCGTAGGGTTTCGCCACGCGAATCTGTTGCGCCAGTTGTTCGGGGCTCAGCCAGCGGTAATCGTTGTCGGTCAGGCCTTGGGCGTGCAGCTTGTCGAGGTATTCGCGCAGGCTGGCTTCCTGTTCCGGGTAGCGAGCGGCGCAGTACAGCACCCCGCCCTTGCGGTAATCGCAGTCGATGCCCTCACGTTCGAGGACAACTTCCACTTCATCGGGGATGCTGTGCAGCAGATCAAAAGAGGCGCGGCGTTGTTGTGGCGAGAGGCCGGCGAGCAGTCGATCCTCGCCCAGCAGATTGCCCATCAGCCAGCCACCATTGCGCCCGGACGCACCGAAACCGGCGGTTTGCGCCTCGATGATGGCGATATCCAGACCCGGCGCGAGTTTCTTCAGGTAGTACGCGGTCCACAGCCCGGTATAACCGGCGCCGATGATGGCCACGTCGACATCCAGATCCTGTTCCAGCGCCGGCCGCGCGATCAGCGGCTCGTCGAGTTGATCCATCCACAAACTGATAGTGCGCCACGCCGGCATGCAAGACTCCGCCACTGAAAACCTTCGATGGCGTCGATCCTAGTGCGAGTCTTCAACGGCTGTCTTGCGCGCGTGCCCGCAAAGAAATTTGTTTGGCGTAGGCCTTCGGCGACTGGCCGGTGTGCTGGCGAAAGCAACTGTAGAACGCCGACAGCGAGTTGAAACCGGCAGCAAATGCCAGTTCATCGATACGCAGCGGTGGCGTGGCGTGATCCAGTGACTTGAGCAAATGCTGCAGGCGCGCGTGGTTGACGTATCGATAGAAGCTCTGCCCCAGCACCTGATTGAGCAGGTAGGAAATCTGATTGCGGCTGTACCCGCACTCCTTCGCCACCCGTTGCAGATCCAGCTCGGGATCGAGGTAAGGCTGTTGCCGTTCGAAATATTGCTGCAGGTCTTCGGCCATGAAACTGATCTGGCGCGGTGACAGGCCCAGTCGACTCACCGCCGGACGCTGGCTGGGGGCGACGGTGCCACTGTTTGGCGTGCGAACCAGCGAGGCGTATTCGTTGACCCGCCAGATCAGGCCGTCCTTCACTGTGATCGCTTCACTGGAACGGAACGACACCAGTCCGTCGCCACCGCGCAAGGTCACTTCGTACTGAATGTAGGCAGTGTTGCCATCCACGCGGATCCGGTCGCAATGCTCCAGCGCTTCGTCGGATTCTCGCGGCATGCTGACACGCACGTACTCACGCAACTCATCAAAGCCGAGCACCCGGTTCTGAAAGAAATCGTTGTATTGGACGTCCGGGTGGTACAGCGCCATGACGCTGTCCAGGTCGCGATGTTTCCAGCTCAAGTGATAGCGCATGACCGTAGCGGCCGTGGCCGGGGTCTGTTCTGGGCCGTCGTCGTCGACATGCATAAAGGGCTCTGCGCAAAAGCACCGAGCTTGCCCAACTTCATCCAGACGATCAATCAGTAAACCGTAGTGGCCTTTTGGCGAAGAGTGAATGAGGCGTGGCTTACATCAAAAAATGCGCAGCAATCGCAAAATGAACTGAAAAAGCTCACGGAAAATTCACATGCGGATGCTACTTTTAATGTCACTGACCGGTTGAGCCAATGAAGGCTCTTCCCACCTAGCATGAGCAAAAGGAATCGCTCGATGAAGAAGGCGGGCAACACATGAATAAAGGTTCCAGTAAAGTCACCTTCCCAAACGCGTGCCAGTTGATGCGCTGGCATTTTCATCCAATGGGTTTTGAAGCGACGATGGATGCGCCGGGCAGCATGATTGCCCGACTGTTCGATCGTGCCAGCGGTGAAACCATGATCGCCATCGCCGGCATTCCCTGCGCCACGGTGATGAACGCGGCCGATGTCGAACGAATCATTGAAGCCGTGGAAGACGAACTGGAGACTTTCATTCCTCCAGAGTCTCTCAAGAGTTACGCTTAACCTTTTGTTTTTATTGAAAAAGCCCGCCAATTCCGGCGGGCTTTTTTGTGCGTGAGCGTGTGGGCGTGCATCACGCGGTTTGCGGCTGCTTACGATGATCGACGAAGAATGCCTTGTCTTGGGCCACCCGGTCAGACGCTCTCGGCATATTGACTGACTGAGTGTCCTGCGGCTCGACGTACCAATAGCAATGGCTGACCGCCCGGGTGATGCCGACGTAGGCCAGCCGCAATATTTCGTCCTTCTGCGCCGTGTCATAGGGCTCACTGTCGCCAGCCTTGCCCAGGCCGGCCATGCGATACACCTGGTTCTTGTACGGAGAACTGGTCAGGTGCTGGCAGTCACCCAGCAGAAACACCGCATCGGCTTGCAGTCCCTTGGCACTGTGGTAAGTCAGCTGTTTCAGGCGTCGCGCTTCGTACGGCAAGCTCGAATCAACATTAACTACAGACTGAATATGCTGTTCAATCAACGACTTATCGCTACCTTTTCGATACAGCATCAAGATTGAATCGCCGCGATTATAGTGTTCGGCCAAGCGCTGCCCCAAAGCCTGATCATCGCGCTCCAGCACGCTCACCGGCCACAAGGCCTTGGGGGCGCCGCTGGCTTTGGCTTTTTTGCCCGGGATTGCCGGCGCCGCACGGACGATGTGTTCAGCGGCATCGATGATGTGTTGATGACTGCGGTAATTGTCGCTGAGCATCACCCGTGTAGTGCCCGGTGAAGGGAATTCCTTGTTGAATTCCATGAAATAGCTCGGCGAACTGCCACGCCAGCCGTAGATCGACTGGCAGTCATCGCCCACACACAGCAACGACGAACGCTGTGCGCCCCGCCCAACATGCATCGCCGGGCCACGACTGCGGATTTCCGCCAGACTGGCACGGATCCAGGAGACGATTTGCGGCGAAACGTCCTGAAACTCGTCGATCATCAAGTGCGACATGGGGCGCAGCAGCTCGTCACTGAGCAGTTTGAGGTTCTCTGGCGAATGTTCGCTGAACAGCGCAAACATCCGGTTATAGGTCATCACCGGCGGCTTCTGATCGAGCAAATGATCTTCCAGGGCACGCCAGAACAGGCTCAGCGCCTCGAAGAAGAACCGGTCCGGATCGTCCTTGGCAAAACTCATCCGGCCGACAGCGTCCGGCACGTCCAGCCCGAGGTTTTCGATGAAGCCGGCCGCCGCGACAAAGCAGTCCAGCAGCGGCGCCGAAACCAGCTCACCTTTGACCTTGTAATCGAAGCCTGGACCGGCGCTCGCGTCGCCTGCCAACGTCGACAAGACCCGCTTCGAAGCTTCGTAACTATCCAACCAAATCAATGGCTTACGACAGAAAGCTTGAAACAGGGTGCGCTTGACTGCCCACTCGGCGCGCACTCCGAGCCTGGCGTTGGGTCGGCAGATCTGCGGGTTTTCCCGAGGATCGAACCCGAGCATCACCCAGGCATCGAGGCTGGGAATGTAGCCATGGCAGTGAAAGGTCGAACCGTTGATCTCGAACGTCTGCCGGCCGGGCTCAATGCCTTTGATCGGCCAGGCGCCTGCGCGAAACCACAAGTCTTCGATGGCATCGCACAGCTCTTCATCGCGCTTGGCCGCCAACTCTGTCACCGCCATGCGCTTTTGCACGTCCGGGTGATCGCGTTCCAGCTCCTTGAGCTGCAAACCCGCCTTGGCCAACGGCTGAATGAGCTGACGGAAACGCTCGTCTTCCGTGAACAACCGGTGGTAACAGGCATTGAGCTGGCGGCGCTGAGCGTCGTTGATCCGCAAATCGAACGGATTGCTGTCGACCTCTTCGTCAGCACCCTGAATTCGGTCGCTGAGGTTCTCGAACGCCTGCAAGCGCTCAAATCCCGGCAGACTGCGCACCATCGGCAGAATCCGCGAGTGAAAGGTGCGCACCAGTTCCCGCGCCTGTTTCAGGCTCAGGGCCAAGCCCCAGAGCGCAAACAATTCGATCAGTTTGTTGATGAAGTCCTTGCGCGACTCGCGGGTGAAGGTCACCACGGTCATCGAATCAAGTTCAAAGCCCAGGTAGTGAGTGAGCAACACAAGCCTTAGCACCAGCGTCGTCGATTTGCCCGCTCCGGCACCGGCAATCACCGAGGTCGAAGGCGTATCACTGAAAATCATTTTCCATTGCGCGGCGCTTGGCTGAGCATGTTCGGGCAGCAAGCGCGCCACATCGGCCTTCATACGCTTCTTCAGCTCGGCACTGAGGGGCAGGCGCCAGTCGTCGAACAAATGATTGTCCACGTTCGGCGGACGATGTTCGGTGCTGCGACTGTCACGAATCAACAGCACTTGCCGACCCTCCTCCAGGCCTTCGAGTTTGCCCTCCTTGAAGCCGTACTCCACACCAGCGGTGTGGCCACTGCGAAAGCCGTCAGCCTGACCATGCAACCATGACGCGCGGTGTTGAGCGCGCAAGCGCGTCAGGCCGTGGCCGAAGAAACGCG
Organism: Pseudomonas sp. Y5-11; assembly: GCF_022368695.1. Lineage (NCBI taxonomy): Bacteria > Pseudomonadati > Pseudomonadota > Gammaproteobacteria > Pseudomonadales > Pseudomonadaceae > Pseudomonas > Pseudomonas sp. Y5-11. The sequence continues at coordinate 3,794,748 of NZ_CP058974.1, read as the reverse complement.
CGGCCAGACGCTTGAACCATGGCATCTCGGCCAGTGGACGGAGTTCGGGAGGCAGATCGGGAGTGTGTTGCGCCACGCTGAGGGGCTCCAGTGTGTGAGGCTGTTGGGGGCTATGGTGTCTTTATTTGCCCCTGAGTTCTAGCGAAATGCTTACAGCTCATAGGTTTAGGCGATGAAATGAAAGTGGGGTGAGACCGTTTCGAACCCGCTTCCCATCAACGGATTCGATGAGAATGCCGCACTTTTTACGCTTTTTATCGATGATTGACTGATGGATGATGCTCGTCATTAACCGACGGTCTCGCTTCGTGGCTCTGGCGTTACGCCCCATGACGGACCTTTTGAGGAGACGATCATGCTTGAACTCAGACCTTTCAACACGCTGGGCGGCGCTCATCACGGCTGGCTGGATGCCCATCACCACTTTTCGTTCGCCGAATACTACGACCCGCAACGCATGAACTGGGGCAATCTGCGGGTGTGGAATGACGACGTCATCGCCGCCGGCACCGGGTTCCCGTTACATCCGCACCGCGACATGGAAATCATCACCTACGTGCGTGAAGGTGCGATTACCCATCAGGACAACCTTGGCAACAAGGGCCGGACCGAAGCCGGCGACGTACAGGTCATGAGCGCCGGTACCGGCATTGCGCACAGTGAGTACAACCTGGAAGACAAAGAGACCCGAATCTTTCAGATCTGGATTCTGCCGACGGAAACCGGGGCGCCGCCATCGTGGGGTGCCAAACCGTTCCCCAAAGGTCAGCGCGAAGGCTTTGTCACCCTGGCCAGCGGCAAAGAAGGCGATGATCAGAGCTTGCGCATTCGCGCCGATGCGCGACTGGTCGCAGCCAACCTCAAGGCGGGCGAAACAGCTGAATATCAACTGGATGCAGGACGCCGTGCGTATCTGGTGCCCGCCACCGGCCTGATTGAAGTCAATGGCTTGCGTGCACAAGCTCGAGATGGCGTTGCCGTCGAGCATGAATCAGTACTGAGGGTGACAGCGCTCGAAGACAGCGAAGTCGTTTTGGTGGATCTGGCTTGATCGGCTGATTTGCGGGCAAAAAAAGGGCGACCATTACAGTCGCCCTTTTTTTGTAGCGAGGGGATTCATCCCCGATAGGCCGCAAAGCGGCCGTCTTTTCAATGGAGCGGACTGCTACGCAGTCCATCGGGGATAAATCCCCTCACCACAGGAAGAACTCACCTCCCTGAAGATCACTTGGTGCTGATTGCGCCATCCACCAGCGTTTGCGCTTCAGCCACCAGTTGCTTCAGGTGGTCGTCGCCAATGAAGCTTTCGGCGTAGATCTTGTAGATGTCTTCGGTGCCGGAAGGACGTGCAGCGAACCAACCGTTTTCGGTCATCACCTTCAAACCGCCGATGGCCTGATCGTTGCCCGGCGCATGGCTGAGAATGCTCTGAATCTTCTCGCCCGCCAGTTCGGTCGACGTCACTTGCTCCGGCGACAGTTTGCTCAGCAGGGCTTTCTGCTCAGGGTTGGCCTTGGCATCGACGCGCACCGAGAACGGTTCGCCCAGCTCATCGGTCAGAGCGTGATAGACCTGGCTTGGGTCACGACCGGTACGCGCAGTCATTTCAGCCGCCAGCAGAGCTGGAATCAGGCCGTCCTTGTCGGTGCTCCAGACGCCGCCATCCTTGCGCAGGAACGAAGCGCCGGCACTCTCCTCGCCACCAAAACCCAATGAGCCGTCGAACAGTCCATCGGCAAACCATTTGAAGCCGACCGGGACTTCATACAAGCGCCGACCCAGGCGCTTGGCCACACGATCAATCAGGCCACTGCTGACCACGGTTTTACCCACGGCAGCGTCGGCGCGCCATTGCGGGCGGTTCTGGAACAGATAATCGATGGATACCGCCAGATAGTTGTTCGGTGCCAGCAGACCGCCTGAAGGCGTAACAATGCCATGACGGTCGTGATCCGGGTCGCAGGCGAACGCCACGTCGTAACGTTCCTTGAGACCGATCAAACCTTGCATCGCATGGCTGGACGATGGGTCCATGCGAATCTGACCGTCCCAATCGACCGTCATGAAACGGAACGTCGAATCGACCTGTTTGTTAACAACGTCCAGATCAAGACGATAATGCTCGGCAATTGCCGACCAGTAACGCACCCCTGCTCCACCCAGCGGATCGACACCCAGGCGCAATTTGGCGCCACGAATGGCATCGAAGTCGATCACGTTGATCAGGTCGGCGACGTAGGTGTTGAGGTAGTCATGGCGGTGCGTGGTGCTCGCCTTGAGCGCCTGCTCGTAGCTGATGCGTTTGACACCCGCCAGCTTGTTGGCCAGCAGTTCATTGGCTTTGGCTTCGATCCACTTGGTGATATGGGTGTCGGCCGGGCCGCCATTGGTAGGGTTGTATTTGTAGCCACCACTTTGTGGCGGGTTGTGCGACGGCGTGATGACGATGCCATCGGCCAGGCCAGAAGTACGGCCACGGTTGTAGCAGAGAATTGCATGCGAAACCGCCGGCGTCGGCGTGTATTCGTCACCTTCGGCGATCATCACGGTCACGCCGTTGGCTGCCAGCACCTCCAGCGCACTGGCTCCGGCGGGGGTCGACAGTGCGTGAGTGTCGATACCGACAAACAACGGGCCATCAATGCCCTGTGCTTCGCGGTACAGGCAGATCGCCTGGCTGATCGCCAGAACGTGCCACTCATTGAAGCTCAGGTCAAAGGAGCTGCCCCGATGCCCGGAAGTACCAAACGCCACACGCTGGGTGGAAATCGAAGCGTCCGGTTGGCCGGTGTAATAAGCCGTTACCAGTCGCGGGATGTCGACCAACAATTCTGCCGGTGCCGGTTTGCCCGCAAAAGGACTGATAGTCATGCAAAACCTCTGAAATAGAGTGGTTCAGGAAATACAGCGCAGTTTACTGGCAGTTTGACCGCAGCGCGACGGGATCTATCCGACGCTTTCCAACGTTCATTCCACAGCAGCCAGGCGCAATGCATCCCCGAGCATTGCAATCGCCCCGCTCAAGCCGGTTTCCCCCTGATCCAGTAGATTCAGACGCAGATGCCGACGGTGCAAACCCTGCAAACTGAACAGCTCTCCCGGCGCGATCAGAACCTGCTGTCTGAGCAGGCGCTGAAATACATCGCGCATGTCCACCGGACGCTTTGCTCGCACCCAGACGGTTGCACCGCCCTGCGGCTCAACGACCTGCAGTGCATCGCTCAAGCGCTCGCGCAGCAAGTGGATCATGGGCGCCCGACGCTCCCTGAGCAGCCGACGAAGGACATGCAGATGCTGATCGATCCGACCGTTTCCATACAGTCGAGCGATCGCTTTCTGGCGGATGGGTGACAGTCGGAACGAACGCATCAGGAAATGCCGCAGTAGTTCGCTCTTCCATTGGCGCGACAACACAACCCCGTAAGGTGCTTCGATCCCCATGAATTTCTCGAACGTGGAGAAAACCATCAGCCGTTCGGGATCCAGCAAGTCACGCAGGCACCCGCCGTCCATTGCTTCGCTGAGTTCACCATAACAATCGTTTTCCAGCACCCAGGTGCCGTGCTTGACAAGCAACCCGGCGATGCGGCTGCGATTATCTGCAGGAACCTGTGTGCCACGCGGCATGCACAACCCCGAAGAAAGCACAATCAACCTGACATCTTCAGTATTGAGCAGCGCTTCCAGGCGCTGCGGTTCCAGCCCGCCGCAGGCCTGCAGCGGCAATTCGATTACGCGTACCTCTGCAGCCTGAAGCAGCCGCAGTATGACCCAGTCGCAGGGCGACTCGACCAGGACCGTTGCATGTTTCAGCTTCAGAACGGCAACCAGAATTTCCAGCACCCCGCGCAGATCCGCACCGATGTAGACATCTTCGGCGTGCCAGCACTGCTGCGGTGAAGTGGTATAGCGGGCTGCCACGACTCCGCGTAATTCAAGCTCGCCGCAAGGCTGGTCAACCAGCGTTGATTGCCGGGGATATTGCCGCAGCAGTTCGCGTTCGAGTAAGAGCAACGGGCTGTCCAGCGATTGCACGGAGACCGGGTCTTCGGCGCTCAACAGCCGCATTCCCGGGCGCCGCGTATTGATGTAGAGCGTTTCAAGCAGGTCATTGCCAATAACTGGAGACGACAGCCCTGCTGATGCCCGTGCGTAATACCCGGACTTGGCAACTGAATAGACCCGCCCTTCCTTCTCCAGCAACGAATAAGCGTATTGAATGGTCGAAATCGACACGTTCAGACGCTCTGCCAGCTGACGCAGCGAAGGTAGCTTGGTGTTGTCATCACCAGCCGTCTCCGCCATCAATCGCATCAGGTAACGATAGACGGCCTGATAAGCGAAACCAGGCTCTCGTACAACCCTCATGATCCCGATGCCGGGACGACGGGGGTCCTGAAAGATGCATCGCTCACCTCAGCGCTCCGCTGACCGGCTACTCACACCGGTGTCGGCATTACCAGCATCCGCCGCCTCTCCTGCCGACCGGCCAGCACCACGGATCGGCAACGGCTCCATGGCATAGAGATGACCGATCAGACTGACTGGCAGCCCACTGACATCCGTCATCCATTGCAACACTTGCTCGGGGCCGTGCAGCCCTTGCATTGCCCGGTGCAAATCGGGCAATGCCACCAACATGCCGGGATGACAACTGCGCAGAAACCGCTCAAGCCCGGCCCCCCGTTCGATGAACGGCGTGAACAGCAAACACACCCATTGCGCTTCGTTAAGACCGTAGGTCTGGTGCAGAGCTGTTGCCGCCTCTTCACGCAACTTCTCAGTCTGCTGTAACCCTAGCCTCGCGATCATCTGTTCACAAACCGGATCCGGCACCTGCATTTGCTGCATTCTTACCAGCATGCGCTGAACATGTTCCGCAAAACCGCATTCATAACCGCTTCCGTCAATATACTCGGCCTCAAGACCGCGAAGATGAGCCTCAATCAAAGGATCGGCGTATTCACCTTCGCCCTGATGAAACACCCATTCCTCCGCCTGAAACCCGAGAAACTCGCTAAGCAACGGCCAGCGCTCCTCCAGCTTGCCCACTGCCATGTCGTGAATATCGAGGAATGTAGTGCGACGGCACGACTCGAATCCGTCTTCGGGACGCCAGCGCAATAGTTCGGATTCGGCGTAAAGACCGCGATACAGATCCCCCCCCAGGCCGTCGAGAATCGCGAACAAATCATCGAATGAGACGGCATTGGATGGCGGAGCCTCCAGGCCGGCTTTCTGCACCGCTCGCGCGAGATCATTGATGAATTGCTTCTGGCGCCGCGGCGACTCACTGGCAACCCAGGCGTCAACTCCATTGTTCCAGCGGGCAATCTGGCCGCAAAACTCGGCCCGCGCCAGGCAAACGTCGTCCCACAATTCAAGCTGCTCGTCCCTCGCCCGGCGGTGCCCCATCATCAATAGATTGATGCGATTGGCGTCCGCACTCTCCTTGTCAGGTGATTTCAGGTGATTGAACGGCAGTACTTGACGGTGATCCACCATCAGCAATTCGACCCGCGGGTCATCGTAAAGAAACAGTGCAGCAAAGCTGCGATGCAGATTGTCGAGTGGGGCACCGCCCATGCCGCCGCTGCGCAGGATGGCGACACGCAACTTGAAAGTGGCCGGGGCGCGGCCGGCGATACTCAGTTGAGCGGCACGCAGCAACGCCAGGGTATAGCAGCTGTCGCGAGTACCGGAGGGGGTCACCAGAACCTTGTAGTCACCCATGCGTTCCGCTCCGCCGGCGGCGACCATCAGCCGCTGGATCAGGAGCTGCAGTGCAGTCCGTTCGGCTCTGGAAAAGAAACTCAGCAAACGTTGCAGTACTTGCTGGTAGACATAGTTCATTGCCTGATCATGGATCGTGCTCATCAGTACTTTACCCGGCGTAAAAAATTCATATCGCGCATCAATGAAGACACTGGCGCGATAAATTCATCAATAAGTAATAGACGATCAAATACTAACACTTATGATTTTGAAGTTATTTGAAACACATGTACCCAAGATGCTGGCAGAGACACCATCAAAAGTGACGCAAGCCATTGTTTACATTGGGTTTTATCTGATAGAAAAATATCTGAGGAAACTTCTTACAACGTCCCACGAACTTTGAGTACAAGAAAAGCAGAACGACGATAGGAAAGACCCTACACCGATTAAACAGAAACCGACGCATCGTTCGCGAGATAAAATTAAACACGGGATAAATAACAGAACGCACAGACATGGCTCATTCCTTGAGATGAAAGTAATCATTCAATTATCAGGGCTTGGAGGGCGATTAAAAGATACAGGTCGCGAGCAAAAACCGGTTCAGATGCACAGACAGCCAGGCACTGAATCCGGCAACTGTTGTGATGGCAAGGGCGCAACACGCTGGAGTCCGTGGGGCCACGGACTCTGATCGGAGGGGGGGTTACGCGGGTTCGACCTGCAGGGCGACCCGCTCGCGGCATGGGCATTCGTCCATGTAACGATGCGCTTCAACGAACTCGTTGAACGGGAAGACCCGAGTCTTGAGCGGCAGCAATACGCGGTCGGCGGTGAGCTGGTTGATGTCACGCAGGGCCCGCTGCAAGGCGACGTGATCCTGAGTGATACCGAGCTCGGGTTTGCCGGTGAAATTGCCAATGCAGTGCACAAAGAACTGGATGTTCTTCTGAAAGGCCGCACAGGCCGGGAATGGTGTCTGATTACCGCCTTGCAGGCCATACAGGACCAGGCTGCCACGCGGCGCAAGCACATCACCGAGCAACGACATCTGCGGGCCGCCAAGACCGTCAAAGACCACATCGACACCACGGTTGTCGGTGATCTTGTTGATTCGCATCAACAGATCTTCTTCCTCGGTGACGATGACTTTCTCGGCACCCAGCGACAACAGGTATTCACGCTCATCTGCGGTTTTCGTCGCGGCAATCACCCGCACCCCCATGGCTTTGCCCAACTGGACAAAGGACGGACCGGCGCAATGGCTGGCGTCAGTGACCAGGGCAAACTGCCCGGGTTTGACCCGCGCCAGATCGGCATAGGCGAAATAGGCGATCAACAGCGGCGTGTAATGCACGCTGGCTTCGATCGGGCTGAGCACGTCCGGATAGCGAGTCAGCGCGGTTCGTGGCAATACGATCTGCTCGCCGTAGACCGGGTAGTCGTTCGGGCTTTCGGCGGGAAAACTGGCCACCTTGTCGCCAACCGACAGGTCGTCGACACCGTCACCGACCGCCGTGACCACGCCGGCCATTTCATGGCCGAGACCGGACGGCAAGCGTGCCTGGGACGAGGCCAGGTTCTGACGCCAGAGAATGTCATACCAGCTGATGCCGATCGCTTCGACACGCACCTGCACTTCGCCAGGACCTGGCTGAGCGGCCGCATGCTCTTCGCATTTGAGCACCTCGGCCGGACCAAACTTGTGAAAACGGATCGTGCGGGACATCGCAAACCTCGTCAAAGTAACCTCTAATGCCCTGAACTCTATCTGGGCTTTTGACCCAAGACTATCAGTGGCTATTAATAGTCGACATGCCTGTCATTGATTCCGCAGTATGAACGGCATTGGCAAAATCGATGAAAAAAATGCCGCAACCGGCTCGGTAAAGCTGAATTTAGCGGTGCAGAGTACCAGCCTTTCCCCGTAATATTCATGCCGGCCATTGTTCTCATATGGTCGCTCTCGTCAAGCTTGATGACTCTGCCAGGACTCCAGATGAATCGTAATGACCTGCGTCGTGTCGACCTGAACCTGTTGATCGTATTCGAAACGTTGATGCACGAACGCAGCGTGACCCGTGCCGCCGAGAAGCTGTTTCTCGGCCAGCCGGCGATCAGTGCAGCGCTCTCGCGCCTGCGCAGCCTGTTCGATGACCCGTTGTTCGTGCGCACCGGACGCAGCATGGAACCGTCCGCTCGCGCCGTGGAAATCTTCGCCCTGCTCTCCCCGGCACTCGACTCGATTTCCACCGCCGTCAGCCGAGCGGCGGACTTCGATCCGGCCACCAGCACTTCGGTATTTCGCATCGGCCTGTCCGACGACGTCGAATTCGCCCTGCTACCGATGCTGCTCAAACGCCTGCGCGCCGAAGCACCGGGGATCGTCCTCGTCGTGCGCCGGGTCAACTACATATTGATGCCAAGCCTGCTGGCCTCCGGCGAAATTTCCATCGGCGTCAGCTACACCACCGACCTGCCGGCCAACGCCAAACGCAAGGTGCTGCGTCGCAGCCAGCCGAAGCTGCTGCGCGCCGACACCGTGCCCGGCCCGCTCAGCCTGGATGACTACTGCGCGCGTCCGCATGCGCTGGTGTCGTTCGCCGGCGACCTGAGTGGCTTCATCGATGAAGAGCTGGAGAAACTCGGGCGCAAGCGCCACGTGGTGCTGGCCGTGCCGCAGTTCAACGGCTTGAGCACGTTGCTGGCCGGTACCGACATCGTTGCGACGGTGCCGGATTACACGGCGGATGCGCTGACGGCGGCGGGCGGTGTGCGCGCAGAAGATCCACCGTTGCCGACGCGCACGTTTGAGCTGCACATGGCCTGGCGTGGATCGCAGGACAACGATCCAGGGGAGCGCTGGTTGCGGTCGCGGATTCAGATGTTTTTCGGGGATCCTGACAGCCTTGAGCTGCCCGCACATTAAGCAGGCAGCCAAAGGCTCAAGTCCTCGGCCGGCTGATGCGATAGATCGACACGCAGTAAGACGCCAACGCCAACGCCGCCAGCATCCCGCCGACAAGCCCGACGTAAGCAAAGCCGAACTGGCTGCCGACCCAACTGCCCACCAGTGCCCCGCCGCCGATGCCGATGTTGTAGATCCCGGAAAACAGCGCCATCGCCACGTCGGTGGCGTCCGGCGCCAGCACCAGGACTTTCGACTGCAGCGCCAGCCCGAAGCCCATGATCGCCATGCCCCAGAACACACTCAGCACGCCGAGGTATGAGACGTTGCCGCTGAACGGCAACAGCAACGCCAGGCACAAGGCGAGCACCGATACGCAGATGATCAGAAAACGTTGCGGGTTATAGCTGTGCAAATAGCTGAACAGCAGCGAGCCGAAAATGCCGGCGCCGCCGAATAACAACAGCAGCAGCGTCACCACCTCACCGCTCATGTTGGCCACGGTCAGTACGAACGGCTCGATGTAGCTGTAGGCGGTGAACTGGGCAGTCACCACCAGAGCTGTCAGGACATAAACGGATACCAGCGCAGGTCGCTTCAGCAATATAGGCAGGCTCTTGAGCGAGCCCGAGTTCTGGCTGGGCAGCAACGGCAGCACCTTCGCCAGACAGAACACCAGTGCTGCCGCGAAGCCCGCGATCACGATGAACGTGGTGCGCCAGCCCATGGCCTCCCCCAGCAAGCGGCCGAGGGGAATGCCCAGCACCATCGCCAGCGAAGTACCGGTTGCGAGCAAGCCCAGCGCCTGAACCTGCTTGCCCGGCGGAGCCAGGCGCACGGCCAGAGAAGCGGTGATCGACCAGAACAGCGCATGCGATAGCGCCACGCCGATCCGGCTCACCAGCAGCACCCCGAAGCTGGTCGCCAGACCCGACAGAATGTGGCTGGCGATAAACATTGCGAACAGCACGAGCAACAGTTTGCGTCGCTCGACGTTGCGCGTCAGCAGCATGATCGGCAGCGACGTCAGAGACACCACCCACGCGTAAATGGTCAGCATCAGACCGACCTGCGCCGTCGACATGGCGAAGCTGCTGCCGATCGAGCTCAACAGCCCGACCGGCACAAACTCGGTGGTGTTGAACACAAACGCGGCCAATGCCAGGGCAATGACTGCGTACCAGTTGCCGGTGTTTGTCGCCGTAGAATCACTCATTGAACGTCTTATTACTCGTCGATGATCGCGCGCGAGCTGTGCGCAAGCGATCTGTGCCCATCTGTCGGTGACTCGTACACCGATTGCCGAATGCGTTCAGGGGACGCCGGGTACACTGAACAAGCCACAAGAACCCGCGCTGTTCGGTCATTTATTGGCCGCTCAGGGTCGATAGGAAGCAAGTAATGGTGCGGTGAATCTGCTTCTGCGCGCGAGCAATTTCAATGTCTGTGGATTCTTGCCCGATCCGCAACACACATTTGTCATCAAACCAATTGATAGCACCCTAACGAAAGGTGCATGCTAGAGGGCTCGAATCGCTCTTATATCATTCCGAATGATAGTTACCTTTGCTTCATTCGATTCGTGCCATCACAGCCCGCCGAGCATCATCCGCCCATCTTCAATACATTGGCGGATGATTCCATGGAACAGTCACTCAAACATTTGCGCTTCCCCTTGGCCATGCTGGCCGTGCTGGTGATGAGCGCTTGCGGCAAGACTCCGGAGACTGCCGCCACCATGCCCGCTGCCAAAGTCAGCGTGGCCAAGGTGCTGGAACAACCGGTCAACGAGTGGGACGAATTCACCGGGCGCCTCGAAGCGCCGGAAACCGTTGAAATCCGTCCGCGGGTCTCCGGCCAGATCGACGAGGTGGCGTTCACCGAAGGCGCGCTGGTCAAGAAAGGTGACCTGCTGTTCCAGATCGATCCGCGTCCTTTCCAGGCAGAAGTTCGCCGTCTCGAAGCGTTGGTAGCCCAGGCACGCGCCAATGCCACCCGCAGTGAAAACGAAGCCGGTCGCGGCGAACGTCTGCGCGCCAGCAACGCGATCTCTGCTGAACTGGCCGACTCTCGCACCAGTGCCGCACAAGAGGCCCGCGCCGCCGTCGGCGCCCTGCAAGCGCAACTGGATCTGGCCAAACTGAACCTGAGTTTCACCCGCGTCACCGCGCCAATCAGCGGCCGCGTCAGCCGTGCCGAGATCACCGCCGGCAACCTGGTGACCGCCGACACCACACCGCTGACCAGCGTGGTTTCCACTGACAAGGTCTACGCCTACTTCGACGCTGACGAGCGTGTGTTCCTCAAATACACCCAACTCGCCCGCAACGGCCAACGTGGCGCCACCACGCCGGTGTACATGGGCCTGTCCAACGAAGACGGCAACCCGCACCTCGGTCAGATGAACTTCGTCGACAACCAGGTCAATCCGAAAACCGGCACCATCCGTGGTCGCGCGGTGTTCGACAACAGCGACGGCACCTACACCCCGGGCCTGTACGCACGGCTGAAACTGGTCGGCAGCGGTACCTATAACGCCATGCTGATCAACGACGAAGCGGTCGGTACCGACCTCGGCAAGAAGTTCGTGCTGGTGATGGATGCGGACAACAAAACCGCTTATCGCGCCGTTGAACTGGGGCCGAAGATCGAAGGCCTGCGCATCGTGCGCACCGGTCTGAACAAGGACGACACGATTATCGTCAAGGGCCTGCAGCGGGTACGTCCGGGTTCGCCGGTGACGCCTGAAGTGATCCCGATGGCCAGCGAGCAGACCCTTGCCGCTCTGGCTCAACAACGTCAAGCGCTGGAAGCCAGCAACCTGCCCAAAGTCGCACCTGCCAAAGGTGCACAGGGTACGGCTGTGAAGCTGGCCGCTACGACCCCACGCGGTTAAGGGACGACAACTCCGATGAATTTTTCCCAATTCTTCATTTCACGGCCGATCTTCGCAGCGGTGCTCTCGCTGTTGATCCTGATCGCCGGTGCGATCTCGCTGTTCCAGCTACCGATCAGCGAATACCCGGAAGTCGTGCCACCGACCGTGGTGGTACGCGCCAACTTCCCGGGTGCCAACCCCAAAGTCATCGGTGAAACCGTGGCCGCTCCGCTGGAGCAGGCCATCACCGGCGTCGAGAACATGCTGTACATGTCCTCGCAATCCACCGCTGACGGCAAGATCACCCTGACCATCACCTTCGCCCTGGGTACCGACCTGGACAACGCGCAGGTGCAGGTGCAGAACCGGGTGACCCGTACCGAGCCGAAACTTCCCGAGGAAGTGACGCGCATCGGTATCACCGTCGACAAGGCCTCGCCCGACCTGACCATGGTTGTGCACTTGACCTCGCCGGACAAACGCTACGATATGCTCTACCTGTCCAACTACGCGATCCTCAACATCAAGGATGAGCTGGCGCGTCTGGGCGGTGTCGGTGACGTGCAACTGTTCGGCATGGGCGATTACTCGCTGCGGGTCTGGCTCGATCCGAACAAGACCGCTTCGCGCAATCTGACTGCCACTGACGTGGTGACGGCGATTCGTGAGCAGAACCGTCAGGTTGCTGCCGGTCAGCTCGGTGCGCCCCCTGCCCCGAATGCCCAGAGCTTCCAGTTGTCGGTCAACACCCAGGGCCGTCTGGTGTCCGAGGAAGAGTTCGAGAACATCATCATTCGCTCCGGCGACAACGGTGAGATCACTCGCCTCAAGGACATCGCCCGTGTCGAGCTGGGTTCCAGTCAGTACGCCCTGCGTTCGTTGCTGAATAACCAGCCAGCGGTAGCGATCCCGATCTTCCAGCGTCCAGGCTCCAACGCCATCGATATTTCGAACGAAGTTCGCGGCAAGATGGAAGATCTGAAGAAAGGCTTCCCGCAAGGCATGGACTACAGCATCGTCTATGACCCGACGATCTTCGTGCGCGGCTCGATCGAGGCGGTGGTTCACACCCTCTTCGAAGCGCTGATCCTCGTGGTGCTGGTCGTGATCCTGTTCCTGCAGACCTGGCGCGCCTCGATCATTCCATTGGTGGCGGTGCCGGTGTCGTTGATCGGTACGTTTGCGGTCATGCACCTGTTCGGCTTCTCGCTCAACGCCCTGTCGCTGTTCGGCCTGGTGCTGGCGATCGGTATCGTGGTGGACGACGCCATCGTCGTGGTGGAGAACGTCGAGCGCAACATTGAACTGGGGCTCAACCCGTTCGATGCGACCAAAAAGGCCATGGGCGAAGTGACCGGCCCGATCATCGCGACCGCACTGGTGCTGTGTGCAGTGTTCGTTCCGGCGGCATTCATCTCCGGCCTCACCGGGCAGTTCTACAAGCAGTTCGCGCTGACCATTGCGATCTCGACCGTGATCTCGGCGTTCAACTCGCTGACGCTGTCGCCAGCGCTGGCCGCCGTGTTGCTCAAAGGGCATGACGCGCCGAAAGACCGCTTCTCCAGGATTCTCGACAGGATCTTCGGTGGCTGGTTGTTCCGCCCGTTCAACCGTTTCTTTGACAAGGCCAGCCATGGCTATGTCGGCACGGTGCGCCGCGTGATCCGCAGCAGCGGCATCGCTCTGCTGCTGTATGCAGGCCTGATGGTGCTGACGTTCTTCGGTTTCTCCAGCACACCAACCGGTTTCGTACCCGGCCAGGACAAGCAATACCTGGTGGCCTTCGCGCAACTGCCGGACGCTGCGAGCCTGGATCGTACCGAAGACGTGATCAAGCGCATGTCCGACCTGGCGCTGAAACAACCTGGCGTGGAAAGCGCCGTAGCGTTCCCGGGCCTGTCGATCAATGGTTTCACCAACAGCCCGAACGCCGGCATCGTGTTCGTGACCCTGAAACCGTTCGACGAACGTAAAGACCCGAGCATGTCCGCCGGTGCCATCGCCGGGGCCTTGAACGGTCAATACGCGAACATCCAGGAAGCGTACATGGCGATCTTCCCGCCACCGCCGGTACAAGGCCTGGGCACCATTGGTGGTTTCCGCCTGCAAATCGAAGACCGGGGCAACCTGGGCTACGACGAGCTGTACAAGGAAACCATGAACATCATCGCCAAGAGCCACAACGTGCCGGAACTGGCCGGACTGTTCACCAGCTACACCGTGAACGTGCCGCAAGTCGATGCCGCCATCGACCGCGAAAAGGCCAAGACCCACGGCGTGGCCGTCAGCGACATCTTCGACACCCTGCAGATCTACCTGGGTTCGCTGTATGCCAACGACTTCAACCGCTTCGGGCGCACCTATCAGGTCAACGTTCAGGCTGAACAGCAGTTCCGCCTCGAATCCGATCAGATCGGTCAGCTGAAAGTGCGTAACAACAAGGGCGAAATGATCCCGCTGGCGACCTTCATCAAGGTCAGCGACACCTCGGGCCCGGATCGCGTGATGCACTACAACGGCTTTATCACCGCTGAAATCAACGGTGCGGCAGCCCCTGGCTACAGCTCCGGCCAGGCCGAAAAAGCCATCGAAAAACTGCTCAAGGATGAACTGCCAAACGGCATGACCTACGAGTGGACCGACCTGACCTATCAGCAGATTCTGTCCGGCAACACCGCGCTGTTCGTGTTCCCGCTCTGCGTATTGCTGGCGTTCCTCGTGCTCGCCGCTCAATACGAAAGCTGGAGCCTGCCACTGGCGGTGATCCTGATCGTACCGATGACCCTGCTGTCGGCCATCACCGGGGTGATTGTCTCCGGCGGCGACAACAACATCTTTACCCAGATCGGCTTGATCGTACTGGTGGGCCTGGCCTGTAAGAACGCGATTCTGATCGTCGAATTCGCCAAGGACAAACAGCTGGAAGGCCTCGACCCGCTGGCTGCGGTACTGGAAGCCTGCCGTCTGCGTCTGCGGCCGATCCTGATGACTTCGTTCGCGTTCATCATGGGTGTAGTGCCACTGGTGTTCTCCAGCGGTGCCGGTGCCGAAATGCGTCACGCCATGGGTGTGGCCGTTTTCTCCGGGATGCTCGGGGTGACCTTCTTCGGTCTGTTGCTGACACCCGTGTTCTACGTGTTGATCCGTAACTTTGTCGAACGCGGGGAAGCCCGCAAAGCGGCCAGAGCGCACGCTCTTCAAAAGCCACTGGAGGCGCAATAATGAGTCTGAAAGTCTTCCTGCCGAGTCTTCTGGTGCTGGCGCTGAGCGCCTGCGCCGTCGGCCCCGACTACAAGACCCCAGCCACGGAGGCGGCCAATATCACGGCCGCCACCGATGGCGCCGCCGGGCAAAAGAACTTTGACCGTTCGAAATTCGAAGGCATCTGGTGGCAGCAATTCGACGATCCGACCCTCAACCAGTTGGTGACGCAATCGCTGCAAGGCAACCGTCAACTGCGCGTGGCGTTCGCCCGCTGGAAAGCCGCCCGGGCGATCCGCGACGACGTCAGCAACGATGCGATGCCGACCATCACCAGCCGCGCCAGCAGTGATCTGGCCAAGGGACAAATTCCCGGCCAGACCACCAAGCGGGTCAACAGCGAGCGCTACGATCTGGGCCTGGACATGGCCTGGGAGCTGGACCTGTTCGGCCGGATCCAGCGCAATCTGGAAGCCAGCGACGCCGACCAGCAGGCGGCCGAAGCCGATCTGTACCAGTTGCAAGTCACGATGATTGCCGAACTGGTCGACGCCTACGGTCAACTGCGCGGTGCGCAACTGCGCGAGAAAATCGCCGTGGCCAACCTGGAAAACCAGCAGGAGTCGCGCAAGATCACCATCAGCCTGCGTGACGCCGGCGTCGGTGATCAGCTCGACGTCGAACGTGCCGATGCGCGTCTGGCCTCGGTCGAAGCCAGCGTGCCGCAACTGCAGGCGGAACAGGTTCGGCAGAAAAACCGCATCGCCACCCTTTTGGGTGAGCGTCCGGACAAAATGACCGTGGACTTGAGCCCGAAAGACTTGCCGGCAATTGCCAAGGCTTTGCCGATCGGCGATCCGGGTGAGCTGCTGCAACGCCGTCCGGACATCCTCAGCGCCGAACGCAAACTGGCCTCGGCCACCGCGCGGATCGGCGTAGCGAAAGCCGACCTGTTTCCACGGGTCAGCCTCAGCGGGTTCCTGGGCTGGACGGCCGGGCGTGGTTCGCAGATCGGCTCCTCGGCGGCCAACGCCTGGGCACTCGGCCCGAGCATTACTTGGGCGGCGTTCGATCTGGGTAGCGTGCGCGCCCGCTTGCGTGGCGCCGATGCCGATGCCGAAGGCGCACTCGCCACCTACGAGCAGCAAGTGTTGCTGGCGCTGGAAGAATCGGAAAACGCCTTCAGCGATTACGGCAAGCGTCAGCAACGGTTGATCTCGCTGATTCGTCAGAGTGAATCGAGCCGCAAGGCTGCCGACCTGGCTGAAATCCGCTACCGCGAAGGCACCACCGACTTCCTCGTGCTGCTCGACGCCCAGCGTGAACGGCTGAACGCCGAAGACAGTCAGGCCCAGGCCGAGGTTGATCTGTATCGCGGCATCGTGGCGATTTACAAGGCGCTGGGTGGTGGCTGGCAGCCAGAAACCGTCGCCAGCAAGTAAAGGTTTTCAAAGCGCTCCTTTGGTTGGCCGCAACCAACCAATTTTTTGCCCCGCGTATCATTCGGTCGCGGGGCTTTTTTGTGCCCGCCCCTGTAGGAGCTGCCGCAGGCTGCGATCTTTTGATCTTGAACATCAAAGTCAAAAGATCGCAGCCTGCGGCAGCTCCTACAGGTGAATTCGCAAGCACGGGTTTGACTCATGGCCTTCTCTGACCGAAGCTTGCCCCTCTGCTAAAGAACACCCGTTCACGGAAATCGCATGCCTCAGTCCCGCCGCTACCTGCTCATCAGCCTTGGCCTCGTGCTGATCATCGTCGTTGCCTGGTTATCTCTGCGCTCCACCGCCCCGGTAGTGCCCGAGGCGATCAAGCGCGGCTACAGCGAAGCCCTGACGGCGGCCCGCTCCGGGCAGCCCGGGGCGGCACGGCAGTTGTACCAGCAATTGGGGCGCCCGGACTTGTCGGCCAAGCGCAGCGTCTGGCTGCTGGCCGAACTGCCCAACTATCCAAGCCCACAAGCGCTGAAACTGGCCGATGCCCATCTGCAGAACGAAGCCCCGGAAGTCCGGCTGGCAGCGATTCAAAGTGTGGTCGGGCTGGTGCCTGGCGGGCAACGCAGCCTGCTGCTCGGGCCGATGCTCGACGATGAAGATCAAACCGTGCGTTTTGCCGCGATCAACGCCCTCCTCGGTCTGACGCCAGATGAGCTGGGTCTGTATTTCGCCCCGTTGCAGCAAGCCATCGATGGCTGGGAACAAGTGCTCAAGGGCCAACCGGAAAGCGCCGCCACCTTTGCGCAGCTGGCGCGCCTGTATCTGCACAACGCCGAGCTCAAACAGGCGCAGCAAGCGCTGGACAACACGCTGCGTCTGGAACCGGGCAACCTGCCGGCGCTGGTGATGCAAATCGATGTGCTCGATCGCCAGGGTCAGAGCGACGCCGCGCGCCAGTTGCTCGCCAAACAACTGCAGGCGCAGCCGGATTCCGCCTATCTGCAACACGCCTTGGGCCTGTGGCTGTTGCACCACGGCCAGCGTGAGTTCGCCCTGCTCGGCTTGTCCAAAGCCGTCGAACTGGAACCGGACAACAAGGATTACCGCTACGACCTCGCCACCACCCTGCATGCCGCCGAAGAACTGGAAGCAGCGCAAAAACAACTGCAGGAAGTCGTGCAGCGCCACCCCGCCGACCGTAAGGCACGGGTGCTGTTGATCAATTACTGGAAGGAAAGCGGACAGTTGCAGAACGTGCAGATTCTGCTGGCGCAACTGGAGCAGATGAACCCCGACGACCCGGCCCTGCAGCAGGGACTTTGAGCCGTTGGCAGCTGATTCAATGACACTTTGCTATCGAAACCTCGGAACCGTCATGAGCGGTAGCGGTCAAGTAATCAGGTAGAGCACAACGGCTGGTACAGCCTGCTGCCTCGATTCCCCTAGTCATGAGAGGGCATTCTTTGTCTACGTCCAACGAGTTGATCAGTGCAAAAGCCGCCACCGGCATCATTGGCCTGGATGACATCCTCGCCGGTGGTCTGTCCCGAGGGCATGTGTTTTTGCTCGAGGGTGAACCCGGTACAGGCAAAACCACCGTCGCGTTGCATTTCCTGTTGGCGGGCGCCCGTGCCGGCGAACGCTGTCTGTACATCACACTGTCGGAAACCGAGCGTGAATTGCGCCAGGGCGCAGCCTCTCACGGCTGGGAACTGAACGAGAACATCGAGATTTTCGAACTGACACCGCCGGAAAGCCTGCTCAACGCCGAACATCAGCAAAGCCTGCTGTACTCCTCCGACCTTGAGCTCGGTGAAGCCACCAAGCAGATTTTCGAGGTGGTCGAGCGCTTCAAACCGACCCGTGTAGTGCTCGACAGCCTGTCGGAGATCCGCCTGCTGGCGCAAAGCTCGCTGCGTTACCGCCGGCAGATTCTGGCGATCAAACATTACTTCGTGCGTTACGACGCCACGGTCCTGCTGCTTGACGACCTGACCACCGAGTCCCTCGACAAGACCGTGCACAGCGTCGCCCACGGCGTCATCCGCCTCGAAGAGCTGACCCCCAATTACGGTGCCGAGCGCCGCCGCGTACGCATCATCAAGTACCGCGGGCAGAAGTACCGTGGCGGTTACCATGACTTCACCATCATGGGCGACGGGGTCCATGTATTTCCGCGCCTGGTCGCTGCCGAACACCGTGGCGACTATCCACGCCTGCAATTGACCAGCGGCATCAAGGAAATGGACGCCCTGCTCGGTGGTGGCATCGAGACCGGTTCCAGCACATTGATCCTGGGCCCGGCCGGTACCGGCAAATCGCTGATTTCAATGATCTTTGCTGCCGCTGCCGTAGCACGCGGTGAAAAGGCAGCGCTGTTCATCTTTGATGAAGAGCTGGGTCTACTCTTCGAGCGGATGAAAAATATCGGCATCGACCTCAAGGCCCTGCAAGCGACCGGCAACCTGCTGATCGATCAGGTGGACGCCGCCGAACTGTCCCCCGGCGAGTTCTCGCACCGGGTGCGTCGCTGCGTCGATGAGGGCAACATCAAGACCGTCGTGATCGACAGTATCAACGGCTATCAGGCCGCGATGCCGGAAGAAAACGCGCTGGTGCTGCACATGCATGAGTTGCTGCTGTATCTGAACCGCAAAGGTGCGGCGACATTCATGACGGTTGCCCAGCATGGTCTGGTCGGCGACATGCAGGCGCCAGTCGATATCACTTACCTGGCCGACACGGTGATCCTGCTGCGCTACTTCGAAGCCATCGGCAAAGTCCGCCGAGCCATTTCCATTATCAAGAAACGCACCGGCAACCACGAGTCGACCATCCGTGAATTCCGCATTTCGGGCCAGGGCATGACCATTGGCGAACCGCTGGAAGCGTTCCAGGGTGTGTTGCGGGGCGTACCGACTTACCTTGGCGCCAGCAATCCGCTGTTGCGGGAAGAAGCCTTGTGACAGCCTCCGTTTCACTGCCGGAACGGGCGCTGATTCTCGCGCCCATGGGCCGCGACAGCCAAGTGGCGCTGATGATCCTCAATGAGGCGGGTTACGGCGGGGTCATCACCCCGGATCTGGGCGCATTGTGCGCTGAACTGGAACCTGGCGCCGGGCTCTTGTTGATTGCCGCCGAAGCGTTGCGCGGCCCGGAACTGGAAACGCTTCTGCATTTTCTGGAGCAGCAACCGGCCTGGTCGGATCTGCCGATCGTCTTGCTGACGCACCACGGCGGCCCCGAACAAGGCCCCTCCTCACGCCTGAGTGAATTATTGGGCAACGTGACCTTTCTCGAGCGTCCGTTTCATCCGGCGACCCTGGTCAGTCTGGTGTCCACCGCCCTGCGCGGGCGACGACGACAGTACGAAGCCCGTGATCGCCTGATCGATCTGAGTGAAAGTGAACGGCGCCTGCAATCAACCCTTGAAACCCTCGAGCAGCAAGTCGAGGAACGCACCGCCCAGCTTCGCCACAACGAAGAAGCCTTGCGTCAGTCGCAGAAAATGGAAGCGGTCGGTCAACTCACCGGCGGTATTGCTCACGACTTCAACAACATGCTCACCGGGATCATCGGCAGCCTTGAATTACTGCGCCGGCGACTGGCTCGCGGGCGCCTTGATGACCTCGACAGCCTGATCGATCTGGGCGTCACCTCAGCCAACCGCGCCGCCGGCCTGACCCACCGTTTGCTGGCATTTTCCCGCCGGCAATCGCTGGACTCCAAAGCCGTGCAGATGAATACCCTGGTGCTGTCGATGGGCGAGTTGCTGCAACGCAGCCTCAACGAAAGCATTCAGCTCGACATGCGCCTGAACGACGATTTGTGGGTCGCTGAAGCCGACCCCAATCAACTGGAAAGTGCCCTGCTCAACCTGGTGCTCAACGCCCGGGATGCGATGCCCGAGGGTGGCAAACTGGTGGTCGAAACCAGCAATCAGGTCCTTAAACAGGAGTTCACCGAGGCCTACACCAACCTCGAACCTGGCGAGTACGTCATGCTCAGCGTCACCGACAACGGCAGCGGCATGCCACAGAGCGTGATCAACCGCGCGTTCGATCCATTCTTCACCACCAAACCGATCGGCCAGGGTACCGGTTTAGGCCTGTCGATGATCTATGGTTTCAGCAAACAGTCCCGTGGTCACGTCTCGATCGACAGCGAAATCGATCAGGGCACCACGGTCAAACTGTACCTGCCGCGCTTCCGCGGCGAGGAACTGGAGCATCCGGTGTCCGCTGTTCAACAGGCCCCGGAGGCGATGGACGGCGAGACGGTGTTGATCGTCGAAGACGACCCTGCCGTGCGCGTGCTGGTCAGTGCAGTGCTCAGTGAGTTGGGTTATGCATTTGTCGAAGCCGGCGATGCCGATGGCGCCTTACCGATCCTCAACTCGACGCAGCGCATTGATCTGTTGATCAGTGACGTCGGCCTGCCGGGCATGAACGGCCGGCAACTGGCGGAAATCGGTCGGCAGTACCGGCCGGGGCTGAAGGTGCTGTTCATTACCGGTTATGCCGAGCACGCCGCTGTGCGCGGCGGGTTCCTCGACCCGGGCATGCAGATGATCACCAAGCCGTTCACCTTTGATCTGCTGACCGCCAAGGTCCGCGAGATGATCAAGAACTGACCCCCAAAAACGCCTGTAGGAGCTGCCGCAGGCTGCGATCTTTTGATCTTGTTTTTTAAAATCAAAAGATCGCAGCCTGCGGCAGCTCCTACAGGGGCATTTCAGTGTTTTTGATCAGGCCAGCAATTCCTGAATCTTTTCCTGCAACACGTCCAGATCGAACGGTTTTTCCAGGATCGGCGCCTTGCTGGTGATCGGGCTGCCGGTCTCGCGGATTTCCTGCGGGTAGCCGCTGATGAAGATTACTTTCAGGTCCGGACGCAGCTTGACTGCCGGCTCGGCGATCTGCACGCCGGAGATCCCGCCCGGCAGGCGGAAGTCAGTGATCAGCATGTCCAGATGCGGTTTGCTCGCGAGAATCTCGAACGCCTGCTCGCCGTTTTCGGCCTGCAACACGCGGTAACCCTGCCCCGACAGATAGTCTGTCAGCACCATCAAGATAACCGGTTCGTCCTCGACGACGAGTACTACATCTTGTGCATCTACGCTCATGGGAAGCCTTTGTTCGGTCAATAGCTGCTGATACGACCGTGCGGTCACTCAGAGGTTGCGTCGGATATGCCGTTTTCCTGGATTGGCAGACAAACGCGAAACAGGGCGCCTTCGTTGATTTGACTCTCGACGACGATGGAACCGCCATGGGCGGCGACGATCTGCTCGGAAATGAACAGACCCAGCCCGAGACCAGCCACTACCGTCTTGGCGGAAACCCGTTCGAACTGTTGAAAAATACGCTTCTGATTCTCTTCACTGATGCCGATGCCGCGGTCCTGAACCTCGACCCGCGCCTCATCACCTTCACGGTACACCCGCACCTGGATAGGGCTGCGACCGCCGTAGCGCAGAGCATTGGTCAGCAGGTTGGACACCACCTGCTCAATGCGGAACTCGTCCCAATAACCTTCCACCGGCCCGGACGCAGTGAACGACACTTCGGTCTCGGCGGCCTCTATCTGCTGGGCGAAATTCTGCAGCAGGTTGCTCACCAGTTGCACCAGATCGAACCGCTCCGGACGGATCGACAACTTGCCGGTACGAATCCGCGAGACGTCGAGCATGTCTTCGATCAGGCGGATCAGGCTTTTGATCTGGCGCTCGTCGCGATCGACCATCGCGTGCATCTTGTCGAGGGTGAACGCTGCAGCGTTGTCCCGGGCCAGGTGCATCTTGCGCAATTGGGTTTCGAGTATCAGGCCATTGAGCGGCGTGCGGACTTCGTGGGCGACGATTGACATGAAGTCATCGCGCATACGCACCGCCTGCTCCAGTTCCAACTGAGTGCTCTGCAGCTGTTGCAGCAGCGCTTCCTGCTCGCGGCGGGCCTGCTCCAGGGCTTCGACCTGTTGCTTCATGGCCTTGCTCTGGCGGTACAGGTCGACGAACACGTTGACCTTGCTCTTCACCGCGTGAATGTCCAGCGGCTTGTGCAGGAAGTCCACCGCCCCGCTCTCGTAGCCCTTGAACGCGTAATTGAGTTCGCGGCCGGCGGCGCTGACGAAAATGATCGGGATGTTTTTGGTTTTCTCGGTGCCGCGCATCAACTCGGCGAGTTCAAAGCCGTTCATGCCCGGCATCTGTACATCGAGGATGGCCATGGCGAACTCGTGTTGCAGCAGCAGCGAAAGTGCTTCGTCCGCCGACAGCGCCTTGTACACCGTGCGGTCCTCGCGCTTGATCAGCGCTTCGAGGGCCAGCAGGTTCTCCGGCAGATCGTCGACGATCAGCAATTTGGCCTGGATATTACTCAGCATGCGATTCGTTCCAGCTCGACAAGCAGACGGCCGATGCCGTGAATGGGTAGGACATGGTCAGGCTGCTGAATCTTCAGCGCAGCCAGAGGCATGGTGGCGACCTGCGCGTCCTGCGGGTCTTGAACAATGGTCAGTCCGCCGCGCCGTTTGACTTGCGCCAGACCGCGGGCACCATCGTGATTGGCACCGGTCAGCAACACGGCAGCCAAGGTTGCGCCGTAAGCATCAGCGGCGGATTCAAACAGGTAATCAATGGCTGGCCGGGAATGGTGCACGCGGTCTTCAAGACTCAGCGACAGACTGCGATCCTGCTCAACCGACAGGTGGTAACCGGGTGTCGCGAAGTAAACCGTACCGGGAGCGATGTCCTGTTTGTCGGTCGCCTCTTCCACCGGCAGCATCAACCGTCGGGCGAATACTTCGGCCAACTGGCTGCGGCGCTCTTCCGGCAGGTGCAACACGACAATGATTGGCAGCACATAGCCTTGGCGCAGCGGCGCGAGCAGGGTCAGCAGGGCCTCGACCCCACCCGCCGAAGCGCCGACCACGATGGCCTCGACACGAGGCAAATCCAAGGCATCGTTCATAATTTGCGGTAGATCCGTTCTTGTTTGACCAGCGGCTCGAACTGATTCGAGTAGCCGGAAAAATCCAGCGTTTCCTTGCTGCCCAGCACCAGAAAGCCACGGTGGCACAGCGATTCATGAAACAGACCGAAGGCACGGTCCTGAAGTTTCTTGTTGAAGTAAATCAGTACGTTGCGGCAGGAAATCAATTGAGTTTCGGAGAACACACTGTCGGTCGCCAGGCTGTGATCGGCAAAGGTCACGTTCTCGCACAGGCTCTTGTCGAAAATCGCATAGCCATAGGCTGCGGTGTAGTAATCGGCGAAGGAGCGCTGGCCGCCGGCCTGCTGATAATTGGCGGTGTAGGCGCGCACGTTCTCCATCGAGAAAATCCCCTGCTTGGCCTTGTCCAGCGAGCGCGGGTTGATGTCGGTGGCGTAGATGATCGTACGCTCGAGCAGGCCTTCCTCGCGCAGCAGAATCGCCATCGAATAGACCTCCTCACCGGTGCTGCAGCCGGCGATCCAGATCTTCAGCGACGGATAGGTCCGCAGCAGCGGCACCACTTCCTGGCGGATCGCCAGAAAGTGCGACGGATCGCGAAACATCTCGCTGACCGGGATCGTCAGCAGTTGCAGCAGCTGCATGAACGCAGTCGGATCGTGCAGCACTTTCTCCTGCAACGCCGAGATCGTCGCGCACTCGAACTGGCTCAAGGCGTGCTGCACCCGGCGCTTGATCGAAGCGCCCGAGTAATCACGAAAATCGTAGCTGTACTTGAGGTAGATCGCCTCAATCAACAAGCGTAATTCGATTTCGCTGTTGCGCTCCACGGAGTGACTGCTGTCCACTAAATGCGTTCCATCTTCGGTAACCACACGCGAATCAACGAGAACAGGCGATCCAGGTCGATGGGCTTGGCCAGGTAATCGTTGGCGCCCGCCTGCAGGCAGCGCTCCTGATCGTCCTTCATGGCCTTGGCCGTCACCGCAATGATCGGCAGCTTGCGCCAGCGCGGATCCTTGCGGATCTCAATAGTGGCTTCAAAGCCATCCATCTCCGGCATCATCACGTCCATCAACACCAGATCGATGTCCTCGACTTCATTCAACTTATCAATCGCTTCGCGACCATTACGGCCGATCACCACGACTGCACCTTTGTGTTCCAGCGCACTGGTCAGGGCGAAGATGTTGCGTACGTCGTCGTCCACCAGCAACACCTTGCGGCCTTCGAAGACCTTGTCGCGACTGCGGGCGGTCTTGAGCATCTTCTGCCGTTCATGGGACAACTGCGATTCGACTTTGTGCAGAAAGAGTGTGACCTCATCCAGCAGGCGTTCCGGCGAGCGCGCGCCCTTGATGATGATCGAACGCGAATACTTGCGCAGCTCGGCTTCTTCATCGCGGGTCAGATTGCGCCCGGTGTAGACGATTACTGGCGGGAACGAGCAGATGTCCTCGGTGGACATGCGCTTGAGCAGATCGTTGCCGAGCATGTCCGGCAACTTCAGGTCGATCACCATGCAGTCGTAGATCGTGGTACGCAGTTTCTCCAGCGCATCCTGCGCCAGACCGACGGCCGTGATCTCGATGTCATCGTCACCGATCAGGCGGGCAATGCTTTCGCGCTGCAGATCGTCATCTTCGACCAGCAGCACGCGTTTGACTTTCTGGGTCAGCTTGGCTTCGAGACGGGCGAACACGTCCTTGAGCTCTTCACGGGTGGTCGGCTTGACCGCATAACCGATCGCGCCCATGTGCATCGCCGCTTCAACGCGGTCCTCGACCGAGATCACATGCACCGGGATGTGCCGGGTTTCGGCATGTTCTTTCAGGCGTTGCAGCACGGTCAGCCCGGAATGGTCCGGCAGACGCATGTCGAGCAGGATCGCATCCGGTACGAATTCGCGAGCCAGGTCGTAACCTTCGTCGGCACCGTGAGCTACCAGGCACTGGTAACCCAGTTCGTGGGCCAGATCGTAAAGAATGTGGGCGAAATTCGGCTCGTCCTCCACCACCAGAATGCAGCGCGTGGCGAACGGTGCCTTGCCACGGTCGTCGGCAAAGCGCGGGATGTGCACCGGGGCCATGGGCGACAGCGCAATCGACGGCGGCGCCACCGGGGCCGGGCTCGATACCGGCGGCGTAAAGGACAACGGCGCGGACGGTGTGTCGCCCGGCTCGCTGTATTGCTGTGGCAACACCAGGGTGAACACGCTGCCCTGCCCCGGCGCGCTGCTGACGCTGATCGAGCCGCCGAGCAAGGCCGCCAGATCCCGCGAAATCGACAGACCAAGGCCAGTGCCACCGTACTTGCGGTTGGTGGTGCCGTCAGCCTGGCGGAACGCTTCGAAGATGCTTTCCTGCTGATCCGCAGCGATACCGATCCCCGAATCGCGCACGATGAAGGCAATGCGCTCGTCTGGCTGGCCGGCGATGGTCAGGCTGACCGCGCCGTGCTCGGTGAACTTCACGGCGTTGGACAGCAAGTTCTTGATCACCTGCTCCAGGCGCTGGCGGTCGGTGTACAACATGATCGGCGCATCCGGCTGCAACTCGACGCTGAAGGTCAATTGCTTGTCCGCCGCCAGCGGCTCGAACACGCTGCGCAGGCCGTCGGCCAGCCGCGCGACACTGGTGTTTTCCGGGATCACTTCCAGCTTGCCGGCCTCGACCTTGGAAATGTCGAGAATGTCGTTGATCAGGTTCAGCAAGTCGTTGCCGGCGGAATAGATCGACTCGGCGAACTTGACCTGCTCGGCCGTCAGGTTGTCCTGCGGGTTCTCGGCGAGCAGCTTGGCGAGGATCAGTGAACTGTTCAGCGGCGTGCGCAGTTCGTGGGACATGTTGGCGAGGAATTCGGACTTGTACTTGCTCGAGCGCTGTAGCTCCTCGGCGCGCTCTTCAAGCTGCACCTGAGCCTGATTGAGCTCGGTGTTCTTCTGGTCCATGGCGTCGCGCTGCTCGGCCAGGGTTTGCGCCTGTTCGGCCAACTGCTCGTTGGTCTGTTCCAGCTCGACTTGCTGGGTTTCCAGATGCGCCTGGGATTCCTTGAGAATCCGCGACTGTTCTTCGAGCTCTTCGTTGGCGGTTTTCAGCTCTTCCTGCTGCACCTGCAACTCTTCGTTGAGCTGCTGGGTTTCGGCCAGCACTTCCTGCAGACGCTGGCGATAACGCGCCGCTTCGATCGAGGTGCCGATGTTGCCGGCAATCAGTTCCAGCAAATCGATATCGCGGTCGGTGAGCGGACGCAGGAAGCCCAGCTCGATCACGCCGTTGACCCGGTCGTCATCACTGGTCGGCACCACCAGCACACTGCGCGGCAGGCCCGCGCCCAGGCCGGAGCTGACCTTGAAGTAGTCGGCCGGAACCGAATCCAGCCGAATCAGTTGCCCCTGCTGGGCCACCTGGCCGACGATGCCTTCGCCGCTGTAGATCTGCTGATCCTTTTCTTCCTGCTCGCGGGAGAACCCGTAGGACGCGACGCGCTTGAGGCCGCCGTGTTCTTCACGCACGTACAGCGCCGCCACCGCCGTGCCGAGGTATTGCGCGCAGAACTGCAGAATATTGCGCCCCAGCAGGTTCAGCGTCAGTTGCCCCAGCACCTGCTCCGCCAGCTCGGTCTGGCCGCTGCGCATCCATGCCTGGCGTTCCAGCCGCTCGGCGCTGGCCTGTTGCGCGGCGAGAGTGGCGCTGTAGCTGTCAGACAGACGAACCAGATCACGGCGACCGACATACGCCAGCAAACCGCTGATCCCGGCGATAAACAGCAGGTACAGGGTGATGCTCCAGATTGTGGTGCGGCGCACCTCTTCGTTGCGCGTGGTGCGCAACTGCTGCTCCATGTCGATCACGTCTTCGAATTGCTTGCGGATCTCGTCGGTCAAGCGCTTGCCGCGCCCGGCCTTGACCGCACCCCGGTAATCACCGCTGGTGCGCTGCAGATCGATCATCGATTGTGCGTAGTTGGCCCACTCGATCTGCAACGCCTGCAAACGACGCAGACGATCGGTCTGCACCGGATTGTCGGCGGTCAGCTCGAGCAAGGTATTGAGGGCCACATTGATCCGCGGCTTGGCGGTCTCGTACGGGTCGAGGAAATGCTCATCGCCACTGAGCAGGAAGCCGCGCATGCCGGTTTCCAGATCAACCGTGAGTTTCACCGCTTCGTTGGCGTTATTGATGACGCGATCGGTGTGCTCCACCCACTGGATCACCGACAGCAGATAAGTAATCAGGGATACAAAGAACACGGCGCTGAGTGCGCCAACGCCCAGCGGCAATCCGATGTTGCGCGTCAGGAGTTTGCGAAACCGTGTTTCATCAATCGAAGACGGAGTGGGCATGGGGCGGCCTTGTCGAACTGTCGAAACCCGGGAGTTTGCCCCAAAACGGTCGTATGGATCCATTTTTCTGACTGCTTTGGCAGCAATTTCCTACATTTTCCTGCGCTTACCGAGCACCAACCGTTATCCTTGCGCCGCGAAGAGCAGCTAGTCTTTTTTCCGTTGAATCGGGAACTTGTGGCCATGCGCCACTTACTCATGCAAGAGCCCGGCATTTTCGACCGGTCGCCATTCCGATTTCCTTTTTTTGAGAGCACCCATATGTCCACCCCAGCGCCCACCATCCTTGTAGTAGAAGACGACGACATCGTACGCATGCTCATCGTCGATGTGCTGGAGGAACTGGAGTTCAGTGTGCTGGAGGCGGACGACGGTGAGTCTGCGCTGAATATTCTCGGGGATCAGAGCAAGGGTATCGACTTGATGATGACCGATTACGGCCTGCCGGGCATGACAGGCAGTGAACTGGCCGGCAAGGCACGTGAACTCCGCGCCACCCTGCCCGTCCTGTTCGCCAGCGGTTACGCCGAAAACATCGACGTACCTGCCGGCATGCACGTGATCGGCAAACCGTTCTCCATCGATCAATTGCGTGACAAGGTCAAGGGCATCCTGGGCCAGTGATTGGCCTTGATCCGGCAGCGGCTGCAGATGTGCTCTAATTGCGCGCCATTTTTAGCCGCCTGCCTGCAAGGAACACCTGTCAATGACTGCATCCCCTGCCACCAAAGTTCTGGTCATCGGTTACGTCTGGCCCGAACCGCGCTCTTCGGCCGCCAGCGGGCACGTGATGCAGATCCTCGAGACATTCCTGCAGCAAGGCTGGGACATCACCTTCAGCAGCCCGGCCGGCCCGGGCGAGCACAAGGCTGACCTGACCGCGCTGGGCATCCGTGAGGTGCCGATCGAACTCAACAACAGCAGCTTCGATGTTTTCATCCGTGAACTGGCGCCGGATATCGTGCTGTTCGACCAGTTCATGATGGAAGAGCAATTTGGCTGGCGCGTCGAGAAGCAATGCCCGGATGCCTTGCGGGTGCTGGAGACTTCCGACCTGCAGAGCCTGCGCCACGCCCGCCACCAACGGCTCAAGGAACGTTTGAAAGACGACCCGGACAATCAGGACTTCAGCGCACTGTTCGCGCCGGCGCTGCGCGAAGAGTTCGAGTTGATGGCCGATACCGATCTGGCCAAACGGGAAATCGCCGCGTTGTACCGCTGCGATCTGAATCTGCTGATTTCCGAAGTGGAAATCCAGTTGCTGGTCGAACAGTTTCAAGTCCCTGGCGAACTGCTGCACTGGTGCCCGCTGATGCTTGAACCCCCGCGCGGTTCGTTCATTCCCTTTGAAGAGCGCGCGCACTTTCTGAGTATTGGCAACTTCCGTCACGCGCCCAACTGGGACGCCGTGCTGTGGATGAAGACCGCCGTCTGGCCGCTGATCCGCCAGCAATTGCCCGGCGCTCAACTGCATATCTACGGTGCCTATACGCCGCCCAAAGCCACAGCCCTGCACAACGCGGCGCAGGGGTTTCATGTGATGAACTGGGCAGAAGATGCGCTGCAAGTGATGTCGCAAGCCCGGGTTTGCCTGGCGCCTTTGCGTTTTGGTGCGGGAATCAAGGGCAAGCTCGTCGATGCGATGCTCTGCGGTACACCCAATGTCACCACGCCCATCGGTGCCGAAGGCATGTGCGGTGCGCTGTCATGGCCGGGTGAAGTGGCGCTGTCGGCCCAGGCCCTGGCCGATGCCGCGGTCGCCCTGCACGAAGACCAACAGCGCTGGACCGCCGCACAAAAGGCCGGCGTCACATTGTTGAACGCGCGCTATCGGCAGGCTGATCACGGCCCGGCGCTGATCGCTCGCCTGCAAGATTGTCGCGATAACTTGTCAGCATTACGGCGCGCCAACTTTACTGGCAGCATGTTGCGTCACCACCTGCACAAAAGTACCCAATACATGGCGCAGTGGATCGAAGCCAAAAACCAGAAAAGTTGATAAAACCAAAACTGAGAAAGCGCAGCACCAACACTTTGCAAAGAGTGCTGACTTGTACTTTGTCCGCTTGCATCAAAGAATAACTTCCGAACTGACCAAACAATGTGACTGGTCGGAATAAAACTTTATCTGCAACGGAATGCATCATGAGCAACTACCCTTTAAAAAACTGGATGGCGTCGGCACCCGGTATCGACCAACTGACCTTGGGCGAAGTGGTCTGGCCCGGAGCCCATAACGCCGGGCTGGATTACGACTTTTCGTATCCGGCGTATCTGCAGCCGGCAAAAAACTGGTTTGTTTGCCAGGATGGCCCGTTCATTCAGCAACTTAACGAAGGCGTGCGCGCTTTCGACGTGCGCCTGCATGCGGATGAACACTGGCTGGGTATCAAGAAGTTCCATACGTTTCATGGCTTGAAACTGTTCCGTGGGCGTGCCTTGAGCGAACTTGTCAAAAGTCTCAACGTCTTCCTCAGTGATAACCCGAACGAGTTCATCGTATTGGACATACATGAACTCAAGGGCATCAATAATCAACTATTCGATTACAAGGGCTTGCACGAAGTCATCAGCACGGAACTGGCTTCGCGGCTTATTCCCAGAAACAACAGCCAGCTGACCATTGAACAACTTAAAAGGATCAGTCCGGTACAACGAGTGGTGCTGGCAAGCGACTCGCACCCCGACTTCAGGTCGCCTCTGTACTGGCCGAAAATCCGTCATGAGTGGAGCGGTTCAGATATCACCTCTGCCGAGCAACTCAAGCAACACATCACACGAACACTGGCCAATCCGCCGCCATCCGGCAGCCTCTGGTCGTTATCGGCCACCAGCTATGGCGAACTGGCCGGCGTAAAGCGGATCACCCACGAACTCAATCAATGGTTTGGCCCGGACTCGGGCTGGGCGCCAAAGTGCAGCATTATCAATGCCGATTTCGTCGGTGCCACTCGGCTGGCGGAATATTGCCAGCAGATCAACCACGCCAAAGGTCTGGTCAAGGCCCGGGGTTGAGGTGCTGGAACTGTCCGTGACGCGCGTGCATGATGAGCATCCGGACATAACAACAGAACGTATCGGACATGACTCGGGCTACCAGAATCACTGATCCCTCCTACGAGCTGATGGACGATCATAACGGGTTGTCCATCATCTACCGTCAGCATGGTTTTCCCTGCCCGTTAGTGCGCTGGCATTTTCACAAGGAATACGAACTGCACCTGATCGTCGCCAGTTCCGGCAAGGTCTTCATCGGCGACTACATCGGCAACTTTTATCCGCAAACGCTGTTCCTCACCGGGCCCAATCTGCCGCACAACTGGATCAGCCAGGTGGCCGAAGACGAAGTGGTGGAAAAGCGCGATATGCTGGTGAACTTCACCGATGAGTTGTTCGACAGCGGGCACCAGGTGTTTGCCGAACTCAAGACCCTGGCGCCGCTGCTGGAGCGCGCGCAATACGGCATCGAGTTTCGTGACAAAGACACGATCCGCCAGGCCATGACGCTGATGCAGCGAATTGCCGATACACGCGGTATCACTCGTCTAGGGCATTTTTTCATTCTGATGGAGTTGCTGGCGGCGACAGACGACTATCAGTTGCTGTCCGGCGCCACCAACACGCAACTGGCCGACGAGCACAACATCGACCGCACCAACCGCGCCGTCGATTTCATCTTCGACCATTACGCCCGTGAGCTGACGCTGGAAGAGGTCGCCGAGCATCTGGGGATGAAGCCGACCTACTTCAGTCGCGTATTCAAACAGGCCACCGGGCGCAACTTCATCGAGTTCGTCAATCGCCTGCGCATCAGCAAATCCTGCGAACTGCTGGCCGACGGCGACAAGCCAGTGACCGAGGTGTGTTTCGAGTCGGGGTTCAACAATATTTCCAACTTCAATCGGCGCTTCCAGCAACTCAAGGGCATGACGCCTTCACACTATCGACGCCTCGCGGTGCAGCGCCTGACCGAACAGAATCACGCTTGATAGCCGTATCAAAAGATCGCAGCCTGCGGCAGCTCCTACACCGATCCCTGTAGGAGCTGTCGCAAGCTGCGATCTTTTTTGCCAGTGCAAAAAAGTATCGGTTCAAGTGCGATGGATGATTTGTCAGCCTGTCGATTGAGGGCTGTAATCAGCACACATTCTTCCTGCACAGGAAGACACAAAAACAATAACTGTCCTTCTGCTTCCCAACGGACGCAGAAAAGGAGTGCACGATGCAACCCACTGCAAAAGCTCTGCTTGCCCTCACTTGCATGACCCTCAGCAGCGTCAGCCTTGGCGCCCAGACCCTGACCATCGCCACCGTCAACAACAGCGACATGATCCGCATGCAAAAACTCTCGAAAACCTTCGAGGCCGAGCATCCGGAGATCAAGCTCAATTGGGTGGTGCTGGAAGAAAACGTGTTGCGCCAACGCCTGACCACCGACATCGCCACCCAGGGCGGGCAGTTCGATGTGTTGACCATTGGCATGTACGAAGCCGCACTCTGGGGCGCCAAAGGCTGGCTGGAACCGATGAAGGACCTGCCGGCCAGTTACGCCCTCGACGACGTGTTCCCGTCAGTGCGCGAAGGGCTCTCGGTCAAGGGCTCGCTGTACGCTTTGCCGTTCTACGCCGAAAGCTCGATCACCTATTACCGCACCGACCTGTTCAAGGACGCCGGCCTGACCATGCCCGAGCGTCCGACCTGGGAACAGATCGCCGGCTTCGCCGAAAAACTCACCAACAAGGACAAAGAGCAGTACGGCATCTGCTTGCGCGGCAAGGCCGGCTGGGGCGAGAACATGGCGCTGATCACCACCGTCGCCAATGCCTACGGCGCGCGCTGGTTCGATGAGAAATGGCAGCCGGAATTCAATGGCCCGGAGTGGAAAAACGCGCTGAACTTCTACGTCGACACCATGAAGAAATCCGGCCCGCCGGGCGCTTCCAGCAACGGTTTCAACGAGAACCTCGCGCTGTTCAACAGTGGCAAGTGCGCGATGTGGGTGGATGCGTCTGTCGCCGGTTCGTTCGTCACCGACAAGACCCAGAGCAAGGTCGCCGATCACGTCGGCTTCACCTTCGCCCCGCATCAGGTCACCGACAAGGGCTCGGCATGGTTGTACTCGTGGGCACTGGCGATTCCGACCAGCTCCAAGGCCAAGGACGCCGCCAAGGCCTTCAGTGCCTGGGCGACCTCCAAGGAATACGGCGAGCTGGTGGCCAAGACCGACGGCATTGCCAACGTGCCGCCGGGCACCCGCGCCTCGACCTACAGCGATGCTTACATGAGCGCGGCGCCGTTCGCCAAGGTCACGCTGGAATCGTTGAAAGCGGCAGATCCGAGCAAACCGACGCTGAAACCGGTGCCGTACATCGGCATTCAACTGGTGACCATTCCTGAATTCCAGGGCGTGGGCACCCAGGTCGGCAAGCTGTTCTCGGCGGCGCTGATCGGCCAGACCACGGTGGATCAAGCCTTGGCCGCCGCGCAGCAAACCACCGAACGGGAGATGAAGCGCGCGGGTTATCCCAAGTAACCACTGAACGACTTGCTCCTGCCTCCTGTGGGAGCGAGCCTGCTCGCGAAGGCGTCGTGCCAGCCAATACACATGGCACTGATCCCGCGCTTTCGCGAGCAGGCTCGCTCCCACATGGGATCTCCATAGGTCTGTATGACTCGGTTGTGATCACCATGAATACTTCAACTGCCAAAGCCCACCTCGACCTGGCGCAACCCCAGCGCAAAGTCCGCGTACGCAATCCCGGCTGGTTTCTGGTCAGCCCTTCGGTGGCCCTGTTGCTGCTGTGGATGATCGTGCCGCTGGGCATGACTATTTACTTCTCGATGATTCGCTACAACCTGCTCGATCCGGGGGTGAATGAGTTCGTCGGGCTGGAGAACTTCAGCTATTTCCTCACCGACTCAGGCTTCTTGCCCGGCGCCACCAACACCCTGTTGCTGGTGGGCAGCGTGCTGCTGATCAGCGTGGTGTTCGGTGTGTTGATCAGCGCGTTGCTCGAGGCCAGCGAGTTTCTCGGTCGCGGCATCGTGCGGGTGATGCTGATCTCGCCGTTCTTCATCATGCCCACGGTCGGCGCGCTGATCTGGAAGAACCTGATTTTCCATCCAGTCTCGGGGATTCTCGCCTACGTCTGGCGGCTGTTCGGCGCCGAGCCGGTGGACTGGCTGGCGCACTACCCGCTGCTGTCGATCATCATCATTGTTTCGTGGCAATGGCTGCCCTTCGCGATCCTGATCCTGATGACCGCCATGCAGTCCCTCGACCAGGAACAGAAGGAGGCCGCGCGTCTGGATGGCGCCGGCCCCGTCGCGATCTTCTGGCACCTGACCCTGCCGCACCTGGCGCGGCCGATTGCCGTGGTGGTGATGATCGAAACGATCTTCCTGCTGTCGGTGTTCGCCGAGATTTTCACCACCACCAACGGCGGCCCCGGCTACGCCTCGACCAACCTCGCCTACCTGATCTACAACCAGGCGCTGGTGCAGTTCGACGTCGGCATGGCCTCGGCCGGCGGCTTGATTGCCGTGGTCATCGCCAACATCGCCGCGATCATTCTGGTGCGGATGATCGGCAAAAACCTGACTGACAAAGCCTGAGGCCTGCCATGACCCTTCAACAATCCCGCCGGCTGCAAAGCCTGCTGCTCGGCACCCTGGCCTGGGCCATCGCGATCGTGATTTTCTTCCCGATCTTCTGGATGGTGATGACCAGTTTCAAAACCGAAATCGACGCGTTCGCCACGCCGCCGCAGTTCATCTTCACGCCGACGCTGGAGAACTACCTGCACATCAACGAGCGCAGCGACTACTTCAGTTTTGCCTGGAACTCGGTGGTGATCTCGTTCAGTGCCACGGCGCTGTGCCTGCTGATCGCGGTGCCGGCGGCCTACTCGATGGCGTTCTACGAAACCCAGCGCACCAAGGGCACGCTGCTGTGGATGCTCTCGACCAAGATGCTGCCGCCGGTAGGTGTGCTGATGCCGATCTACCTGCTGGCCAAGAGTTTCGGCCTGCTCGATACACGTATCGCGCTGATCGTGATCTACACGCTGATCAACCTGCCGATCGTGGTCTGGATGGTTTACACCTACTTCAAGGACATTCCCAAGGACATCCTTGAAGCCGCCCGCCTCGACGGCGCCACCCTCGCCCAGGAAATGCTCCGCGTGCTGCTGCCGATCGCCAAGGGCGGCCTGGCCTCGACCGTGCTGCTGTCGCTGATCCTGTGCTGGAACGAGGCGTTCTGGTCGCTGAACCTGACGTCGTCGAAAGCCGCGCCACTGACCGCGTTGATCGCCTCGTACTCCAGCCCCGAAGGTCTGTTCTGGGCCAAGTTGTCAGCGGTCTCGACCCTGGCCTGTGCGCCGATCCTGATCTTCGGCTGGATCAGCCAGAAACAATTGGTGCGCGGCCTTTCATTTGGCGCCGTGAAATGAATCAAAAGCAAAAGATCGCAGCCTTCGGCAGCTCCTACACAGTACCAGCCATCCCGCTGTAGGAGCTGCCGCAGGCTGCGATCTTTTGATCTTAAAAAAACAACAATGCGGAGGCCCATCACCATGGCCAACCTGAAAATCAAAAATCTGCAAAAAGGCTTCGAAGGCTTCTCCATCATCAAGGGCATTGACCTTGAGGTGAACGACAAGGAATTCGTAGTTTTCGTCGGCCCGTCCGGCTGCGGCAAATCCACCTTGCTGCGGCTGATCGCCGGTCTGGAAGAAGTCAGCGGCGGCACCATCGAACTCGATGGCCGCGACATCACCGAAGTCAGTCCGGCCAAGCGCGATCTGGCGATGGTGTTCCAGACCTACGCGCTGTACCCGCACATGACCGTGAAAAAGAACATGTCGTTCGCCCTTGATCTGGCCGGCGTGCCAAAAGCCGAAGTCGAGAAAAAGGTCGGCGAAGCGGCGCGGATTCTCGAACTGGGGCCGATGCTTGAACGCAAGCCGAAACAGCTGTCCGGCGGCCAACGGCAACGGGTTGCCATCGGCCGCGCCATCGTGCGCAATCCGAAAATCTTCCTGTTTGACGAGCCGCTGTCCAACCTCGACGCCGCCCTGCGCGTGCAAATGCGTCTGGAACTGCTGCGCCTGCACAAGGACCTGCAAGCCACGATGATCTACGTGACCCACGACCAGGTCGAAGCGATGACCATGGCTGACAAGGTGGTGGTGCTCAATGGCGGCAAGATCGAGCAGGTCGGCTCGCCGCTGGACCTCTATCACAACCCGGCCAACCTGTTCGTCGCCGGGTTCCTCGGCACGCCGAAAATGGGCTTCCTCAAGGGCAAGATCGCCCGCATCGACGGCCAGAGCTGCGAAGTCTCGCTGGACGCCGGTACACGCATCACCCTGCCGTTCAATGCCGCCAATCTAAGCGTGGGCAGCGCGGTGACCCTGGGCATTCGCCCGGAGCATCTGGAGCTGGCGCAACCGGGCGACTGCACCCTGCAAGTCACCGCCGACGTCAGCGAACGCCTGGGCAGCGACACCTTCTGCCACGTCACCAGCAACGCCGGCGAAGCCCTGACCATGCGTGTGCGCGGTGACTTGGCGAGCCGCTACGGCGAGCAACTGAACCTGCACCTGGACGCCAGCCATTGCCACCTGTTCGACGTCAATGGCGTGGCGCTGACCCGCCCACTGCGCGCCGCGGCCTGAATTTCGAGACTTGTCCGATGAAACTCAATAAGCAAAATCTGCAGCGCCTCGCCCCCGAGGTGCAACTGCCGGCCTACAGCCTCAGCGACACCCGCCAGGGCATCGCGCACATTGGCGTCGGCGGCTTCCATCGCGCGCATCAGGCGTATTACACCGATGCACTGATGAATACCGGTCAGGCGCTGGACTGGGCAATCTGCGGCGTTGGCCTGCGCACTGAGGACCGCCGTGCCCGCGACGATCTCAAAGAGCAGGATTACCTGTTCACCCTGTTCGAACTCGGCGACAGCGACGACACCGAAGTGCGGGTGATCGGTGCGATTCGCGACATGCTTCTGGCCGAAGACGGCGCGCAGGTGCTGATCGACAAACTCGCCGATCCGCAGATCCGCATTGTCTCGCTGACCATCACCGAGGGCGGTTACTGCATCGACGACAGCAACGGCGAGTTCATGGCGCACCTGCCGCAGATTCAGCACGATCTGGCCCATCCGCTGGCGCCAAAAACCGTGTTCGGTTTCCTCTGTGCGGCGCTGGAAAAACGCCGTGACACGGGCACACCAGCGTTCACGATCATGTCCTGCGATAACCTGCCGCACAACGGCGCGGTGACCCGCAAGGCGTTGCTGGCCTTCGCCACCCTGCGTGACCCGGAGCTGCGTGACTGGATCGCGCAGAACGTCAGTTTTCCCAACGCCATGGTCGATCGCATCACACCGATGACCAGCACCGCGCACCGCCTGCAACTGGCCGACAAACACGGCGTCGACGATGCCTGGCCGGTGGTCTGCGAGC
The DNA here is from genome assembly GCF_022368695.1 of Pseudomonas sp. Y5-11. Taxonomy (NCBI): domain Bacteria; kingdom Pseudomonadati; phylum Pseudomonadota; class Gammaproteobacteria; order Pseudomonadales; family Pseudomonadaceae; genus Pseudomonas; species Pseudomonas sp. Y5-11. Next base: position 3,757,836 of record NZ_CP058974.1, on the reverse strand, counting down.
CGTTTGTGCAGTGGGTGCTGGAAGACAAGTTCGTCAACGGTCGCCCGGCCTGGGAACAGGTTGGCGTGCAGTTCACCGATGACGTTTCGCCCTACGAAGAGATGAAGATCAAACTGCTTAACGGCAGCCACCTGGCCCTGACTTACCTGGGTTTTTTGAAGGGCTATCGCTTCGTCCACGAGACCATGAATGACCCACTGTTCGTACGCTACATGCGCGCCTACATGGACCTTGACGTCACCCCGCAACTGGCGCCGGTGCCGGGCATCGACCTGACCGACTACAAGGACACGCTGGTGGCGCGCTTCTCCAATCAGGCGATTGCCGATCAACTGGAGCGGGTGTGTTCGGACGGTTCATCGAAGTTTCCGAAATTCACCATTCCGACGATCAATCGCTTGATTGCCGATGGCCAGGAAACCAGGCGCGCAGCGTTGGTGGTGGCAGCCTGGGCGTTGTATCTGAAGGGCGTCGATGAAAATGGCGACACCTATACGATTCCGGATCCACGGGCGGAATTTTGTCAGGGGCTGGTAGCGGATGATGCGTTGATCACTCAGCGGTTGTTGGCGGTCGAGGAGATTTTCGGCACGGCGATTCCACGTTCGGCGGCATTTGTGGCGGCGTTTGAGTGGTGCTGCAACAGCTTGCGTGAGGTGGGTGTGACGCGCACGCTGGAGCGGGTGCTGGCTGAGTGATGCGGTGAAACCACCGACGCCATCGCTGGCAAGCCAGCTCCCACAGGGTTTTCAATCGTTGATGAATTTTGCGTACAAACGAGAACCTGTGGGAGCTGGCTTGCCAGCGATTGGCTTCACCTTGACTCACCTGACACCCTGAGGACCTCACTGTGACCACCCGACAACTCTTCCTCGGCATCGACTGCGGCACCCAGGGCACCAAGGCGATCATCCTCGATGCGGCCAGCGGTCAGGTACTCGGCGAAGGCGCCGCCACGCACACGATGATCAGCGGCGCCAACGGCCGGCGCGAGCAGGACACCCGACAGTGGCTCGACGCCTTCGCCCTCGCCACCCGCCGCGCCTTGCTCGCGGCCAATGTCGACGGGCAGGCGATCCTCGGCATCGGTGTCTCCGGCCAGCAACACGGCCTGGTGCTGCTCGACGATCAGGGCCAGGTGCTGCGCCCGGCCAAGCTGTGGTGCGACACCGAAACCACGGAAGAAAACGAGCGCCTGCTCAAACACCTCGGCGGTGAACAAGGCGCGCTGGAGCGCCTCGGCGTGGTCATCGCGCCGGGCTACACCGTGTCGAAACTGCTGTGGACCAAAGAACAACACCCGGAGGTGTTCTCACGTATTGCGCGGATTCTGCTGCCCCACGATTACCTGAATTTCTGGCTCACCGGGCGCGCCTGCAGCGAGTACGGCGACGCTTCCGGCACCGGCTATTTCAACGTGCGCAGCCGCCAGTGGGACTTGCAGTTGCTGCGTGACATTGACCCCACCGGTCGCCTGCAAGCGGCATTGCCGGAGCTGATCGACGCGCATCAGGCGGTAGGCACGCTGCTGCCAGCGATTGCCGAGCAGTTGGGCCTCAACCCGAACGCAGTGGTCGCCAGCGGCGGTGGCGACAACATGATGGGCGCCATCGGCACCGGCAATATTCAGCCGGGAGCGATCACCATGAGCCTCGGTTCCTCCGGCACTGTGTACGCCTACGCCGAGGCGCCGCAGGTCAGCGCGGATGCTTCGGTCGCGACGTTCTGCTCATCCAGCGGCGGCTGGTTGCCGCTGATCTGCACCATGAACCTGACCAACGCCACCGGCGCAATCCGCGAACTGTTCAACCTCGACCTGGAGCAGTTCAATCAACTCGTGGCCCAGGCGCCCATAGGCGCGGAAGGCGTGAGCATGCTGCCGTTCCTCAACGGCGAACGCGTTCCCGCCCTGCCCCATGCCACCGGCAGCCTGCACGGCCTGACCCTGAGCAACCTGACCCAGGCCAATCTGTGTCGCGCCGTGGTCGAGGGTACGACCTTCGGTTTGCGTTATGGACTGGATCTGTTGCGCCACAATGGTTTACAAAGCCGCAGCATTTGCCTGATCGGCGGCGGCTCGAAAAGTGCGGTGTGGCGGCAGATCGTCGCCGACATCATGAACACCCCGGTGATCTGCACCGAACACAGTGAAGCCGCAGCCCTCGGCGCGGCGATTCAGGCGGCGTGGTGCAAGTCCTGGTTGAACGGCCACGAAGACACGCTGGCCGATCTGTGCCAGCGCTGCGTAAAGCTCGATCTGCACAGTGAAACCCTGCCGGTTGCCGCCCATGTCGCGGCGTTCCAGCAGGCCTATGAACGCTATCAACAGCATGTCGCAACCCTATAAAGAGCAAACAATCATGTATTTGGTGTGTGGCGAAGCCCTGTTCGATTTTTTCAGCGAAGACGATGCCAGCGGTCTGGCCTCGAAAGTGAATTTCAAGGCGATTGCCGGCGGCTCGCCGTTCAACGTCGCGGTCGGCTTGCGCCGTTTGGGGGTGGACTCGGCGTTGTTTGCCGGGCTGTCCACCGACTACCTCGGTCGACGTTTGCAGCAAGTGCTGCGGGATGAAGGTGTGCGGGCGGACTACCTGGTCGACTTCGCTGCGCCAACCACGCTGGCGATGGTCGCGGTCGGTGCCAACGGGTCGCCGCACTACAGTTTTCGTGGCGAGGGCTGTGCTGATCGCCAGTTGAGCCTCGCCCATCTGCCGCAGTTGAGCACCGAAGTACGCGGCCTGCACATCGGCTCGTTCTCGCTGGTGGTGCAGCCGATCGCCGACACTTTGCTGACGCTGGTGCAGCGTGAAAGCGGCAAGCGGTTAATCACCCTCGACCCCAACGTGCGCCTCAACCCGGAACCGAACATCGACCTGTGGCGCGAGCGCGTGGCGACGCTGGTGCAACTGGCCGACATGATCAAGGTCAGCGACGAAGACCTGAGCCTGTTGTATCCCGAAAAGGATCCACAACGCGTGATCGAAGGCTGGCTGCAGCATCGCTGCCAGTTGGTGTTCCTGACCCGTGGCGGCGAAGGCGCAACGGTGTTCAGCCGCGTTCATGGTTCGTGGTCAGTACGGGCGTGCTCGGTGAAGATCGCCGATACCGTTGGCGCCGGCGATACCTTCCAGGCGGCGCTGATCACATGGCTGACCGAGCAGGGGCTGGACTCGGTCGAAGGGGTTCGGGAACTCGATCGCGAGCAGATCGACGCGATGCTCAGGTTCGCCGTACAGGCGGCCGCCCTGACGTGCAGCAAGACCGGTCCGGATTTGCCCTATCGTCACCAGTTGAGCTGAGCGCGTAGACTGTCGCCCTTTTGCGCGCATGGGGATGACGGTTTGATGTCGGGGCGGACGGCGGGACTTTTGATACTGGCGGGATTACTCAGCGGCTGCGGCACCTCGCCACCGCGTTCGCCGGAAGACATCTGCGAAATCTTCCGCGAAAAAAGCGACTGGTACGACGCCGCGCAAGTCACGCAAAAGCGCTGGGGCGTGCCGATCCAGGTGCCCTTCGCGATCATGTATCAGGAGTCCGGCTACCGCTACGACGCCAAGACGCCGCGCAAATACCTGTTGTGGGTGATTCCGTGGGGCCGGGTGTCGACGGCCGCCGGCTATGCCCAGGCCAAGGATGAAGTCTGGGCCGACTACCAGAAGAGTACCGGACGCAACTGGGCCGACCGCGAAGACTTCGACGACGCCATCGACTTCGTCGGCTGGTACATGGACAAGACCACCTCAATCAACGGCGTGTACAAATACGACGCCTACAACCAGTACCTGAATTACCACGAAGGCTGGGGCGGTTTCCGCAACAAGACCTACGCCAGCAAGGCCTGGCTGATGCCGACTGCGCGCAAGGTGCAGGCGCGTTCCGACGTGTATGCGCGGCAGTATGCCGGGTGCAAGGAAGATCTGAATCGCGGCTTCTGGAGCCGGTTCTGGCATTGGCTGTAGGCCGCCGAAGATCCCTGTAGGAGCTGCCGCAGGCTGCGATCTTTTGATTTTGATTGTAAAAAACAAAATCAAAAGATCGCAGCCTTCGGCAGCTCCTACAGGGGGCGAGGTTTACAGGACGGAGAAGTTGTAGCTCACAATCAACCGGGTCTCATCCACATCCCGCGCAAATTTCTCATAGTTGGTGCGGTAAGTCGCATTGCGCAGACGCAGGCTGACATCCTTGAACGTGCCCGTCTGGACCACGTACTTCAGCTCGCTGTCGCGTTCCCACTCTTTGCCTTCCTGATCGCTGCTCGGGACTTTGATGTGGTCACCGTTGACATAACGGGTCAGGAAACTCAGGCCGTTGATGCCGATGGCTTTGAAGTCATAGTCATAACGCAGCTGCCAGGAGCGTTCCTGCGCCGCGGCGAAGTCGTTGACCTGCACGTAGTTGACCAGATACGGATTGCTGCCATCGAGGTACGGCATCGAGTTGTCGCCGTTCATGCGCTGCCAGCCGGCGCTGAACGTGTGGCCGCTGATGCCGTACGAGAGCATGCCGCTCAACGCGCGGTTGTCGATGGAGCCGGCCTTGGCATCACCGCTGTCGGCGCTTTTCAGCAAACGCACATCGGCCTTCAGCACACCGTCACCCAGCGGCTGGTTAGCCAACATCCCCACAAAGTGCTGGCGATAGATGTCTTCCAGTTCCGCGTAGTGATACTGCGCGGTCAGGCGATCGTTGATCTTGTAATCGATGCCGTACATGTCGAAATGGTCGGCGGTGGTGTTACAGGCGTAGCGCTTGTTCTTGCAGTGCACGCGGATGTCTTGCGAATCAGTGGAATCGCGCGCGGTGTACTTGTCCAGACGCGCGGCCATGAAGGTCAGATCCTTCACTTCCTTAGAGGTCAGCATGGCGCCGTTGAACATGGTCGGCAGCAGACGACCGTCGTTGTACTTGAGCAGCGGCAGATCCGGCAGCAGCGCGCCGTACTTCAACACCGTGTCCGAGACCTTGACCTTGGCGGTCAGGCCCATCTTCGCGTACTGGCCCTTCGAGCCGCGCGGGTTCTCGCCGCTGGACGGCAGCAAGCCGCTGTTGCTGCGATCAGGGCTGGAATCGAGCTGAAAACCGAGCATGCCCAACGCATCAATACCGAAGCCGACCGTGCCCTCGGTGTAACCCGATTGCAGATTGAGAATAAAGCCTTGCGCCGACTCTTCACGCTTGGAAGCGCCCTGGTCGCTGGAAGTGTGCCCATCACGGAAATCGCGGTTGAAATACACCGTGCGCGATTCGATTTTCGCCTTGGTGTCTTCGAGAAAACCGCTGGCCTGAACCTGCGCGGCAAAACCGGCGCACAGCACAGCGGCGCCGAAGCCAAACGACTGGCGCGGGGTGATGAGAGGGAATGGGGGACGCATGAAAAACTCCAACAGTACAGCGTTTGCGCCAGGGCGCAGTCAGCCAGAAAAATAGCTCCCGTCCCGGGTCAGAAACCGCCGGGAAGAAGTGGACACGCAGGGGTGAGCGACAATGATGGCAGATGGCTTTGACGGCCTGAAGGCGACTTTAGTCTGAAACTGACTGGCGATTCTCAAGCACTAGACCGCTCTGAACCACGCATTGCCGGCTCCTTCAGAACGGCGCAACCCGCGTTTTCATTGGCTCGAAACACCGATCTAAGGGTTCTCCCTATACGTCGCAGCTCCGGCGCCTACGGCATTTGCGCCTTGAACGAGGCGGTCTAATCCTCCATCATCCGTCACCTGCTTATTCAATGGACGGAATTCAAGGCATGCTGGACGCCAACGCTACCCACATTACCCTTACCCTCGAAGGCGCCTCCGCCGACCTGCAAGTGCTCAGCTTCACCGGTCGCGAAGCCCTCAACGAGCCTTTCCGTTTCGACCTCGAACTGGTCAGCGCCCGCCCCGACCTGAAACTCGAAGAGCTGCTGCACAAGCCCGGCGTCCTGACCTTCGGCGCCACCGGCGAAGGCAAGATCCACGGCCTGGTGTATCGCATCGAACAAGGCGATTCCGGCAAGACCCTGACCCGCTACAGCATCAGCCTGGTGCCGCAACTGGCCTATCTGCGGCACAACCATGACCAGCAGATTTTCCAGAACCTCACGGTGCCGAAGATCATTGCCCAGGTCCTCGAAGATCGCGGCATCCTGGCCGACGCCTACAGCTTCCAGCTCAACGCCGAGTACCCGCCGCGCGATTACTGCGTGCAGTACGACGAGTCCGACCTGCATTTCATCCAGCGCCTGTGCGAAGAGGAAGGCATTCACTTCCACTTCCAGCACAGCAGCAGCGGGCACAAACTGGTGTTCGGCGACGACCAGACGGTGTTCCGCAAACTCAAGGCCGTGAGCTACCAGCAAGACTCCGGCATGAGCGCCGACAAACCGGTGATCAAACGCTTCAACCTGCGCCTGGAAACCCGCACCACCCGCGTCAGCCGCCGCGACTACGACTTCGAAAAACCGAAGATCCTGCCCGAAGGCGCGGTCAAATCCGAGTTCGCCCCGGACCTTGAGGACTACGATTACCCCGGGCGCTTCACCACCCGCGAGCGCGGCAAATTCCTCTCGACCCGCGCCCTGGAACGCCATCGCAGCGACTACAAACTCGCCGAAGGCAAGGGTGACGAACCGACCCTGACCAGCGGCCACTTCCTGACCCTGGCCGAACACCCGCGCGCTGAATGGAACGACTTGTGGCTGCTGCTGGAAGTCTTCCACGAAGGCAAACAACCGCAAGTGCTCGGTGAAAACGTCACCAGCGATGTCACCGACAACAAAAGCGATTTTCACCAGGGCTACCGCAACAGCTTCCTCGCCACCCCGTGGGACGCGCACTACCGCCCAGCCCTCGAACACCCGAAACCCAAAGTCCTCGGCAGCCAGACCGCGGTGGTCACCGGCCCGGCCGGCGAAGAGATCCACTGCGACCCGTACGGCCGCATCAAAGTCCAGTTCCACTGGGACCGCGACGGCCAGTCCGACGACAAAACCACCTGCTGGCTACGCGTCGCCAGCGGCTGGGCCGGCGCGGCCTACGGTGGCATCGCCATCCCGCGCATCGGCATGGAAGTCCTCGTCACCTTCCTCGAAGGCGACCCCGACCAGCCACTCGTCACCGGCTGCCTGTACCACAAGGAAAACGTCGTCCCCTACGACCTGCCGGCAAACAAGACCCGCAGCACCTTCAAAACCCTCAGCTCCCCGGGCGGCAAGGGCTACAACGAGTTTCGGATTGAAGACAAAAAGGGGGTGGAGCAGATCTACATCCATGCCCAGCGCGATTGGGATGAGAACATCGAGCACGACCAGAAGATTCGTGTGGGCAATGAGCGGCATGACACGGTTGAGGCCAACACCCTGAGCGAATTCAAGGTTGAGGAACACCGGATTACCCATCTGGATCGCATCAGTGAAATGCGCGCGGACGATCACCTGACGGTGGGCGTGACGCAGCATGTGAAAGTCGGTACGGCGCAGTTTGTCGAGGCTGGGACCGAGATTCACTATCACGCGGGTGACAAGGTGGTGGTTGAGGGAGGTATGGAACTCACGGCCAAGGCGGGCGGGAGCTTTGTGAAGGTCGATGCCGGTGGAGTGACCATCAGCGGGGCTGAGGTGAAGGTGAATACCGGTGGTGCGCCTGGCACGGGGACCGGCATCCAGATCCTCGCACCGTTCATTCCTGGCCTCGCGGCCATCGATAACGCCGGACGTCTGATGCAAACCCGCATCAATCAAATGATGCAGGCTGAATCGTTGGCGACAACGCCTAAGCTCCAGGCACCTAAAGGCATCTGCATTGAATGCTTGAAGAAAGCCATGCGAGAAAAACTGGCGCTGCAGTCGGGGGCCAATTGATGACGAAGAGTGATGCCGCGAACGCTTGGAGCGAAGCGCAAAAGAACGCTCAGTCGCTATTCGCCATCGTTGAAATCGGTCTGCTGGCAGAACCCGCCCGGTTGCAGTTTCTCAATGCTGACCCGTCACGCCGACCCTTGATGGTGCAACCGGAGTTCGCCGAACTGCGCAACTACGGCCCGTGGCTGGTCGACGTCAGTCATATGGAATTCGAGGCTTTTCTCGCTCACGAATACTTTACTGGCTGTACCGCCATGGCCAGTTGGATTCGCACCGAGTGTTCCGCCGACAAGCTCGCCGCTCATCTGAGTGATGCGTTATTGGCAAAAAATGAGGCGGGCGAAGTGCTGATGATCCGCAGTTACGCACCGGAAGTGCTGCCGATGCTGTACGCCCGTGACGATCTTTCGTGGCATGCGTGGCTCTTTGGCCCACTTCAAGAATGGTGGGTGCCCGCAGAAGAGGATCAATGGGAGTGTCTGAAAGGACTCAACCTCGAACAACCCGGCAAATACGACCCGATCTTTCTGGATGGCAAGCTGTGGACGGACATGGAGATTGATCCCCTGCCCTACAGCCTCACCACCGAACTGGAAAAAGAAGCGCCGGAAGTATTCAGCAGCACCTGCCACGGTGCACGGCTGAAACAGGTCAAAGAAGCGTTGGACGCGGGCCGCGGAGAAGGTTTGACCGACCCCGAAGACGTCAGCCTGTTTGCCAGCCTGCAACTGATGGATCGCGAATTCCCAGGAAACTGGCCGATGTGGGAAAAGGCCAAAGCGCGAGCGGTTGGAGAGAAGCTGCCGCTTGGGGTGGTGTTGAGAGAGTTGTCGGAGTGAGTTGGGTGATGAACCTGCAAATCAGTCATTCTGTTTGTCCCACACTTTTTGAATATTCAAGATGCATTGCTGGATGAAGGATTTTCGTAAATGACCATGGCCATGAATACCAAGCGGCAAAAAATCTGGCGACGCCGCAATCTTGCCATCGGGATATTCGTATTACTGATGCCTTTTATAGGTTCGTATCTTTATAACCAGTTTCGTACACCGGGCGCGATGTTGACGTCTGAAAACTATATGGATCGCCCCATTCTCAGCTTTTGGATAAACGACTTCTGGGGAGGCAATTTATTTGCAATGGGTGGCGGCGGAGTAATGTGCTGTCAGAGGATCGAGGGTCCTACTGTTAAAGTCACCTGGATTCTCAGCCGTACCGGAGAGCAACTCCGTCAGGGAGTAAAAAAAGAAGAGCATCAGCGAACATTACCTCTTCCTGAGCGCAAGCGAAATGACGTCTATCTTCATGTCCGCTTTCTTCCTGGCAACATCGTGGAACTAAAGTGGAGCCCCAACCTTATCAGTCCATTCGACGAAGTCCCTGATTTGGAAAGCAATACAGCGCAAGGAGGCAGAAAATGAGTGGCACCGATAACCTGGATCGCGCGCAGTCAATAAGTACAAAGGCAAGTGCCTGCGAAGCGGGTCAAAAAAAATCAGTTTTGCCTTGCGAAACAACATTACATTTAAGCTTTTTCTTTGATGGGTTCGGTCGAAATTTAATTAGTGACCTCAAGGAAAACTGCCTGAGCAACGTAGCCCGCTTATTCATCGCTCATCCCGATGACAAGAAGAAAAAAACCGAAACGGCTGAAGTAATTAGAAGGTTTTACATATCCGGCTTGGCCACGGAGTTTGACTCCACGCTTGGCGGTGGTGCCGAATTGAGCGGCGCAGGGCTGGATGGCGCTTTGAGCAAAGCTATGGATAGCGCAGTCAAATCGCCTGAAGACACAGCAAAGAACAGCCCATTAGATGCTGTCAAAGATGTTCTGACAGGTAAAAAATGGTGGGAAGCCTTACTTAACAACCTCAAGGTCGGCAACATCATTACAGGCGCGATCAAAGCTGCCGCACCAGCAGCGTTTGATATTTTCGCAATTACGCGCGATAACGAAATAACAGCGACTTACCTGAAAACAGGTGTTGACACACGGCTTGAAGCTGCATTTAAAGTTGTTGAAGATACCCTCGAGTCAACAAAAGCCAAGACGGGCGTCCCTGTTAAGCGTGTGGCAATTTCAGTTTTTGGGTTTGATTTCGGCGCAAGCTTGTCCCGTGCATTTATTCATAAGCTGTTTGAAGAGTGCGATCCTGGCACGACCACTCTTAAAGGTGTCAAACTTGAAGTTATTTTTGCCGGCTTGTTCGACTCTGTGGATCGAAGCGGCGAAAGCTCCATCGTCCTGGAATACTTGGTCCCATTCGTAAATACTGTCGATGATGGAGAATGTCTGGCAGGCCCAGTTAAGTCTGCCCTCCACCTCGTGGCTGCACACGAATGTCAAGACTCCCGACGCTCTAGACTGATCGGAACCGGCACTTCGACCCCGAAATGGGAAGAACGGTTGGTACCAGGCACAAGTTATGACGTTGGAGGCGGGTTAAAAAAACGAGAAGTCCCTCATAGCACCGAGCTTCAATTGGTGAGCCTACACGAGATGTACCAAGCTGCTTATCGCGCCGGAGTGCCATTTCTTTCTCTAAATGAACTGCATGAAGCTGATGCGGACGCGGCAGAATATTTTGTTCTCAATGATCATATCAATGGCACCAGCGCTATTGGTGCAAGCAAAAATTACATGAGCAATGCAGGTAACAAGAAAGTCTCCGCTGAAAGCTTTTTGGCTCACCGACGTTTATACATTCAAAGGTTGCGGGGCCTGTGGGAATTGTATCGGGGCCAGCACAAAGCTTACGACGACGAGGAAGAGCGCCTTCAACGCCCCATTCTGGGCAAGCAAGGATCAATCGCCCGTGCGTTCGGGATGAGCAGCGAAAGCGAGGCGCAAGCAGCAAAACGCGATCAAGCGCTCAAGCAAACGCAACAAGGTAAGGCCGCCCTTCGTGCCGAACTCAGCTGGCTTGAAGACGTAGATCGGGAAGCCTGGAGATTGAAAACCAGCTTCCCTTCCGCCCCAGTAAAAGCGCTGTTGGACGAGTGGTTCGCTCCCGTCCCAAAAGGTCTCAGCTTCGACGTGGAAGATCTGCTCGAATTTTACGTAAACGATCAATACATGATCCAACAGATACCTAAAGGCACGGGTGCTCCAATACCGAAGTATTTCCGCGTTCGGGAATTCGACATGCCGAGCCTGAATAAAACCAAGGGGATGGCCCCTGACTATCTGGAGCAGATGATGCGCAAACCTTCAGCGGAGTCTTCAGGTGCATCGACCTAAAGCAAGGCAAAACTCATCGCGGGCTCAAAGTCTGGGCATCGCTCTCTTGGTTGGGACTTCATTCGCTTGATAGATATTGCTGCGGACGCACGCCGGCGCAGAGCCTGGCGACGAAGACAGATAGTCCTGGCTTTGGTGGCTTTGATATTCATCTACGCCGCCCCGAAAATTCTGGGGTTACTTCGGACACCCGGCGCCATGCTGACATCGGAGAACTACACGGATCGACCGATTTTCAGTTTTTGGGTCAATGATTTTTGGGGTGGCAATTTGTCCGCAATGGGCGGCGGTGGAATTACGTGCTGCCAAAGAATTGAGGGAAAAACGGTTCGGGTCAAATGGATCCTTAGCATTACGGGCGAACAGTTCGAGCAGGGACTGAGGCAAGAAGAGCATGAGGCGATATTGCCTCTACCTCAACAAAAACGCACCGATCGGTATCTGCATGTGCGTTTTATACCCGGCAATGTTGTTGAGTTGAAATGGAGTCCAAATCTGGACAACCCATTTGATGCTGCTTTAGATGAAACGGGCCATTGATTCATTAGTGTTCATAATTGATGGAGAAATGCGTTGCAGACGCAGGAATATAATTTTAGCCTTTGGATTTTTGCAATTGATTGATATTGCTACGGACGCACGCCGAAAACGAACATACCGACGGAGACGAATAGCTCTAGCTGTGTTGGCCTTACTGCTTTGCTACGCCGCCCCGAAAATACTCGGCCTGCTTCGAACTCCAGGTGCAATGATGACCTCGGAAAACTATATGGAGCGCCCGATATTTAGCTTCTGGGTCAACGATTTTTGGGGTGGGAATTTATACGCCATGAGTGGCGGAGGAATCATGTGCTGCACTCGCTTCGGAGGTGAGACAGCCAAAATCATCTGGATCTTGGACATGACTCGGCAACAGCAATTACAAGGTGCCATAGAAGAGCGTCATGAAATTGAGCTTCCGTTACCAAAACGTCAGTCAGAAGACCAGTATCTGCACGTTCGGTTCGATCCTGGCAATAAGGTACGTCTGGGCTGGAGTCCGGATCTTTTTAGCCCATTTGAAACGCGACCATCCAATAAAAATGCTGGAAGCATAGGGGCGCAATGAGAGTTCGTGACTTAGCGAGCCCCAGACAGTGGCGTCGTACAAAAATATTGGTCAGCGTGGGGATGCTGCTGGCGGCCTTTTCGATCCCCCTTATTCATGATCGAGTCCGTACGCCAGGTGCAGCCCTCACCTCTCACAACTACACGGAACGACCTATCGGGAGTTATTGGGTTAACGACCAATGGGGTGGTAACGGAGGTGTAACTTGCTGCTGGAGCATAAGCGGTGAATCTGCAAAAGTTGTCTGGATTCTGAGCATGTCTCAAGCTCAAGAAAATCAGGGAATGAAAATTGAAAGGCACGAAACTCAAGTGGCTTTGCCTGAACGAAGCCCGGGAGATGACACGTTGCATGTCTACTTCCTGCCGAACAATCGGATTGAGTTGGTGTGGGCAGCCAAAATGCTGGATACGCTACCTCTCCGAACGGAAGCTTTGATGCGTTAACACACGGGCCGAGTCTCACTCCCTACCCGTGTCTATATTTACCTCATCAAACCGGCGCCTTCCAATCCAGCATCTGCTGCTGCGCCACCTGCAGCAAATCATTGCCGTCCTGCGCCAGCAGGTACAGTGCATGGGTAATGTGTGGAATGTCCTGAACATCGCCATGCCGGAAGCACATGCAGTGCAGGGTTTCGAGCAGGTCGCTGCAGGCGCGGATGCGCTGGACGGCGGACTCGAGGATGTCTTGGGGGTTGGCTTGGGTGTCGATGACCATTGGCGCGCTGTCGGTGACGCCGCTGTTGAGCGGGTGATAACGGCTTGGGAGCGGATTTGGTGTAAGCATATTGATTACTCGATTGTTTCGAAAGTAACCCGCCAGCACCGTGACCAAACGATGGGAGGCGGACCGTGTACAGGCTTGGTCAACCGAGAACAATCAACTCAGCTCGCCCGAAGGCGTCCTGCACACGGCCACCACAGCAATGCACTACACGGTCAAAGAACTCCGCGGTGCAAATAATGGCACATATGCAATCGATTATTCTCAGGTGACCAAACCCGAATCGCTGATTTTGCAGCGACGCCAAACCATAACCGCCCCGCTCCCGCCGCCGAAAGCAGACAAGGCATCACCCCTTGTAGGAATCGGCACCGCATCCCCGAGAAATCATCCCTCTGCCAGACAGCCGGCGTTCAGCCCGGTTAACCATCGCTTAACGCCGCAGTCCAAGACTTTACTGAACCGCACACCTCAGCCCCTGGCTGGCGCCAAGTGCGGCAGGTTCGGCCGTATGGCGCCGAACGTTTATTCCGTCGCACGGGAGTCTGATTCATGAACATTCGCACGCTATTGCTCACCTCCGCCCTCGCCTGCAGCGCGTTCGCCGGGCTGGCTCAGGCCAATGACACCACCGCTACGACCAAGCCCGTTCCCTACCAGTACGGCATGCCGTTGCATGTGAACAAAGTGATCTCGCTGACCGAGCCACAGACTCAGCAGTGCAAGGTCATCACCGCTGACATGAAGTACATCGACAATGCCGGCAAGCCGGCGGAAATCACCTATCGGAAAATGTCTGACGCTTGCAACTTCCAGAACTGACAGAAGGCTCTGATTTGCGGCTTTGCGGTAGGCGATGAAGGCATCGCGGGTTATGCTCGGGATCCCTTCTTACTGCCGCAAGGACTCGCCATGCAGTTGTCGTTTCGCACATTGTCGATCATCACCGCTTCGTTGTGTTCTGTACTGGCGCTGGCCTGGGGCTTTTTCCCGGAGGTGTTGCTGGCGATCTGGAGCATTGAGTATTCGAGCTCGGTAGGTTTTGTCGCGCGGCGCAGTGCGGTGCTGTTTGCGGCGTTGGGGGTGATGTTTTATCTGGTGCGCAGCGCGCCGCCGTCGCTGGGTCGCAATGCCCTGAGCAACGGGTTTATCGTCGGTTGTTTTGGTCTGGCGGTGCTAGGGTTTGGCGAATGGCTGAACGGCCATGCCGGCCCCGGGATTTTGCTCGCGGTGCTGGTCGAGTTCGCGCTGGGCCTCGGCTTTGTGCAGGCCCGGCGCGTGACGGTCGAACTGGGTGAAACCGTGAGTTAAACGGCTCTGGATCGTGGGCTGTAATGCGACTGCGTGGTCTGTTGCGCCAGATCCGAACGCAGGCCGGCGATCAGGTCGTTGATCTCGCGGCAGCCATTCAGATGGCTGGCATCGATACCCGTGACGTGCAGATCAACCTGGTCAGTCTGGTGGTCGCCGAAGACCTTGACGGTCATCGACAGGTCGGGCGACAGCGTGCACTGGCAGCGTTTAGGCAGAAAACTGCTTTCAATGATATTGCGTAGTTCCAAGGCAGACAGAAACATGGTGTACCTCTCCTTATTGATGAAACTGCCAATCAACTCTTCACGTTGACCGCTTTTGCTGCCCCTGCACGGGTGTGTCCCCGCTGATTCCCTGGTGCGGCAAACGGTTGTACGGCGAAATGCCCATTGGAGTGTAGGCGCCCGAAGCCGGTGCGCTGCACCAAAGCGACGCATAAAACGTGCCTTTCATCGGGTCATTTCGACCCTCATGAAATCAAGCACTTGGCGCGGTGGCCAGCAGTTGGCCAGTTGCAAAATGCAAGATCGATCCTCCTGGGCACTGCAATTTGCAAGTCGCCGCCGGTTTGCATTCATCGCTGATGACAGTGAGAATGCCCGACATCCACCCTACACCCGCCAGGAGGCTTTCATGGGTTCTTTACGCGCTCGCGCGACAATCGGTCTGCTCGTTGCCGGCCTGTCCACCCTCGCCCACGCGGCCAAGCTCGAAGACGTTGCACCCTATCCCAAGGCGGAAAACGGCTTCACCCGCCAAGTCATCTACCTGCCCAAACAGGATCAGGAAGAGAATTTCCAGGTTGAAGTGCTCGCCGGCAAAACCCTGGAAGTCGACTGCAATCGTCAACGTCTGGGTGGTGTACTGGACGAGAAAAACCTCGAAGGTTGGGGCTACCCGTTCTACCGGCTGGAAAAAGTCATCGGCCCGATGAGTACCATGATGGCCTGCCCACCCGGCACCGCGAAGAAACGCGCGTTTGTCCCGGTTGTCGGTGACGGCTTCATGCTGCGCTACAACAGCAAGCTGCCACTGGTGATCTACGCCCCGAAAGATGTCGAGGTGCGCTATCGCATCTGGTCGGCTTCGGACAAGGTCGGCACCGCCATTGCGGAATGACCTGAACAGGGAGCACCAACCTTGATTACTTGCCATGTGCGATACGTGATCGATCCGTACCAACTGACCGAGTTCGAAGCCTATGCCAAGGCCTGGCTGGGCATCGTCGAGCGCTTGGGCGGCACTCATCACGGTTATTTCCTGCCCTCCGAGGGCGCGAGCAATATAGCTTATTGCCTGTTCAGCTTTCCTTCGCTGGCCGATTACGAAAGCTACCGGCACATCGCGCTGACCGACCCGGAAAGCACGGCGCTGGTGGAATCGCTGGTGCAGAAGAAATTCATCGTCAGCTACGAGCGCAGTTTCCTGCGCCCGTTGCTGCCCTGAGTGTAATCACGCCGGGACGCCGCACATCGCGGCGCGCTCGGCGACGTGGCGCAGGCTGTCGAAGTTGATGTTGGCGCCGGAGTCGACCGCGACGAAGGTCTGCTCGCGAACACCGCTGCGCGCCACGTATTGCTTGATGCCGGCCACCGCCAATGCTCCGGAAGGCTCGGTGATCGAGCGGGTATCGTCGTAGATATTCTTGATCGCTGCGCACAGCTCGTCATTGCTGACGGTGACCACCTCGTCCACGCAAAACCGGCACACCTCAAAACCATAAGCGCCGATCTGCGCCACCGCCACGCCATCGGCGAACGTTCCGACACTGGGCAACACAACGCGCGCATCCGCTTGCAGCGCCGCCTTCAGGCAGGCCGAATGCTCCGATTCGACACCGATGATCCGTACCTCCGGCCGCAGGTATTTGACGTACGCCGCGATGCCGGCGATCAGGCCGCCACCGCCCACAGGGACGAAGATCGCATCCAGCGGCCCCTGATGCTGACGGAGGATTTCCATGGCCACCGTGCCCTGGCCGGCGATCACCTCCGGGTCGTCAAACGGCGAGACGAAGGTGCGCCCGGTCTGCTCGGCCAGTTGCAGCGCATGGGCCAGGGCAAACGGAAAACTCTCGCCATGCAGCAGCGCCTCGGCGCCACGACTTCGCACGCCGAGCACCTTGAGTTCAGGCGTGGTCGAGGGCATTACGATGGTCGCCGCGATTCCCAGTTCCCGCGCCGCCAGCGCTACGCCCTGCGCATGGTTGCCCGCCGAAGCGGTGATCACCCCGCGTGCTTTCTGCGCATCGCTCAAATGCACCAGCTTGTTGTAAGCGCCACGGATCTTGAAGGAGAACGTTGGTTGCAGGTCCTCGCGCTTGAGCAGGATCCGGTTGCCCAGCGCCTCGGACAGCGCCGGTGCCGCCTGCAATGGCGTACGCACGGCGATGTCGTAGACCGGCGCGGCGAGGATCTTTTTCACGTACTGCTCAAGCAGGGTTTGCTGGTCGGGGCTGTATTTCATCGTCATCTCCGGGCGCTGTGTGCAGGAGCTGCCGGAGGCTGCGATCTTTTGACTTTGTTTTTCTCAAATCAAAAGCAAGATCAAAAGATCGCAGCCTTCGGCAGCTCCTACAGGGAGCCTTCGTTGGTAAAACCCCGGAGACAGAAAATGAAAACCCGCCTCTAGGGCGGGTTGGGTGCTGCAGTCGTGAGCTAGCCCGCCAAATGAGGAATGGCGGTAATAATGCTTGGCTGGCAGCGCAATACGGTGGAAGTCATGGGCCTGAAATTAGCCCGGCGGCGACCGGCGAGTCAATGGTTTATTTGACGCTGACGCTATAGGCTGGCGTCGGCCAAGTCACCACGGATCACTTGGCCAACCGCCGCAACCCGAACAACATCCCCCCGGCCCCCAACAACATCACCAGCAGAAACGCCGGGTAGGAAATCCACCACGGCGTGCCCGCCGTCATCATGCTGAATTCCGACATCCCGCCAATGCTCGCAATCAGGTTCAACGGCAGAAACACCACGTTGATCAACGTCAGTTTGCGCAGCAGATTGTTCATGCTGTTGTTCATCAGGTTGCCACGCGCATCGATCAACCCGGAGAACACCGTGGAGTAGATTTCCGCCTGTTTGTAGCATTGGTTGTTTTCGATGATCAGGTCGTCGATTAATCCGATCGCCTCGCTGCCAAAGTGCTGTTTTTCCGCATGATTGCGCAGCCGCGTCAACACCGCGCCGTTGCTGTGCAGGGCGTTGATGTAATAGATCAGGCTTTCGCTGAGGTTGAACATCTGCACCAGATGCTGGTTCTGCATCGAGGCGTTGAACTTCTGCTGCAGCTCGCGGGCGACCAGTTTGATTACCTTCAGATGGCCGAGGTAATGGTGGATGTTGTTGAACAGCAGATCGAGCAACACATCCAGCGGCGCATTGAGCGGCTGGCGCGTGCCGATGCCGTGCAGCGGCGTGTCATCGGTGGCGATCACCAGCAACTGACCGGGCGCAAAAAGCAGGCCGCAGGACGACACCTCAAACGCCAGGCTGCCACCGCCGGAATAGTTTTCCGGGCGTTTCCAGATCAGGAACAAGTGGTCGGGGTGAAACTCGATTCGCGAGACTTCGTCCGGGTCCAGCGCCGAGGCCAACGCGTGTTCGTCGACCTTGTAGTGGCTGTGGAGCAAGTCACGCTCGGCCGCATCGGGATTGCTGAACAGCATCACCTCGGCGTCCAGCCGCTCGACCCGCTGCAACGCGCCATGAGTCAGTGCGAAGCTGCTGATCATCGGCGCGTCACCAGGCCTGGCCGCGACGTTTGAGTTCCAGCCGTCGCACAAACTCCTCCAGCACCAGTGAATACAGATCGTCCTGCAAGTAAGCGTCTTCGATACCGGCGTCGAGGTTCGGGTTGTCGTTGACCTCGATCACCACCACTTTGTCGCCGGCCTGTTTCAGGTCCACGCCGTAGAGGCCATCGCCGATCAGGTTGGCGGTCTTCACCGCCAGTTCCACCACCGCTCGCGGCGCCTCGTGAACGGCCAGGGTGCGACACTCGCCGTTGACGTCCTGGCCCTTGGCTTTGTGGTTGTAGATTTGCCAGTGGCCCTTGGACATGAAGTACTGGCAGGCGAAGATCGGTTTGCGGTTGAGCACGCCGATGCGCCAGTCGTACTCGGTGTAGAAAAACTCCTGAGCCAGCAGCAATACCGAGTGTTCGAACAGTTCGGCGGTGGCCTCCAGCAGCGCCTGCTGGCTTTCGACCTTGATCACTCCGCGAGAAAAACAGCCGTCGGGGATCTTCAACACCAGCGGAAAACCGAGGCGTTCACCGACCCGTTCGAAATCTTCCGGTCGTTCCTTGTAGAGAATTTCCGTGGCGGGCATGCCCAATTGATGGCTGTTGAGCAGGTCGGTCAGGTAGACCTTGTTGGTACAGCGCAGGATCGACGTGGGGTCGTCCATCACCACCAGGCCTTCGCTTTCAGCCTTCTTGGCAAAGCGATAGGTGTGGTTGTCGACGCTGGTGGTCTCGCGAATCAACAAGCCGTCGTACTCAGCGATCCGCGCATAGTCCTTGCGCTCGATCAGCTCGACGTCGATGCCCATGCGCTTGCCGACCCGGACGAAATTCTCCAGTGCCTTGGCGTTGGATGGCGGCAAGGCCTCCTGCGGATCGTGGAGGATCGCCAGGTCGTAACGCGCCACTTGCGGCGAGCGTGGCGCCCGCCAGACTTTACGACTGAAACCGTCCAGCGCATTGGCGAACTGATCTTCCTGATCGTCGCGCAACTTGTGCAGGGCACCGGACTTAATGCCTTCGATGTGCCAACCGTTAGTTCGCCGAAACTCAACTAACAGAATCGGGCACGGAAACACTTCAAACAATTGTTGAGCCAGATCCTGCAGCGGCTCGATATGCGTTTTGCCGAAGTAAAGCGTCAGGGTGAAACCTTCGGTATCGCTGTACAGATGATGACTAAGGGCTTTTTCCAGAGTTTTGTCGAGGTCGTCCAGTGCCAGACCGTAAAGCGACTTTTTCGTCAGTTCACTGATGGTGCGCACCGATGGAATCACCTTGTGGCCGCGGGCTTCTGCCAGCAGTGAGCAGTAGTAACCGTGGCCCAGGTACTTGTAGCTGCGGCACAGATTGATCACCTGCACCCGCTTGCCCGGCTCGTTGTCACGGGTTTGCTCGAGGTATTCCTGAGCGGTGACGATGTCCTCGCTGGGGAAGTACGAGGCCCAATCTTCCTTGCGTTCGACGATGATCAACACTTGACTGGAAGTTCTGATGACTGGATTTAAAAAAGTTGCCGCCGGCAAACTTTGCTCGGATACTTCGCGCCAATGACCCTGTACCGCTGACATAGAGATTGATCCGTTGGAGAACAAGACCATTTCTATTAAGCACGAAGTTTTTCGAAAGTCCCGTTTCGTTACGCAACTTTTACGGTGGTCATATGAATGCTGTTTTCCGTTTGGCGGTAGTTGAAGATCTGCCAGCGCTGCTGGCTCTGGAAATGCAATGTTTCACCAGCGACCGGCTCACCAGCCGCAGCTTTCAATGGATGATCACCCGCGCCCATGCGCAACTGCTGGTCGCCGAACTTGACGGTCAATTGCTCGGCTACGCCCTGGTGCTGTTTCATCGCGGCACATCACTGGCGCGCCTGTATTCCATCGCCATTGCCGGCGAAGCGCGCGGTACTGGGCTGGGAAAACAATTGCTGCAACGTATCGAGGCCTGTGCCGTCGAGCATGACTGCGCGTACCTGCGTCTTGAGGTGCGAATCGACAACCCCGGCGCCATCGCGCTTTACGAGCGCAACGGCTATCGGCGCTTTGCGCTGATTCACGATTACTACGAAGACCATGCCGATGCGCTGCGCCTGGAAAAGCGCATTGTTCAGCACCGTGATTCGCGCAACATCAAGGTGCCCTATTACCCGCAAACCACCGATTTCACTTGTGGCCCGGCCTGTCTATTGATGGCCATGGGCGCATTGCAGTCGGCGCGCTCACTGGAGCGGCGCGAAGAATTGCAGATCTGGCGTGAGGCGACCACGGTGTTCATGACCTCCGGCCATGGTGGCTGCAGTCCTCAAGGCCTGGCACTGGCCGCTTGGCGTCGAGGTTTCCAAGTGCGTTTGCAGCTCAGCATGGCCGGGCCATTGTTTCTCGATGGTGTGCGCGATGAGCATAAAAAAGACGTCATGCGCCTGGTGCACCATGAATTCACCACGCAAATGCAAGACACCGACATTGAACACAAGATCGAACCCCATCTGGATTTGCCGCGCCTGCTGCAGGCTGGCGGACAGCCTCTGGTGCTGATCAGCAGCTATCGCCTGACCCGTTCCAAGTCCCCACATTGGGTGGTGGTCACCGATTGCGATGAAGACTTTGTGTACCTGCACGATCCGGATGTCGACCACAGCCAGCATCGTCAACCGATGGACTGCCAGCATGTGCCGGTCAGCCATGGCGAGTTTGAGAAGATGAGTCGCTTTGGGCGTGGGAAATTACGGGCGGCGGTGGTTGTGTATGCCCGCGCTGTGCCAACTATTGTCAGGCCCTAGAGGTTTTTTTTGTGGCGAGGGAGCTTGCTCCCGCATGAGTGCGTAGCGCTCACAAGGTCTTGGGGCTGCTGCGCAACCCAGCGGGAGCAAGCGCCCTCGCCACAGGACATCCGTGAAAAATTGAAGTGAGGTCACTTCAGGCCAATCTTGTACAGCGCACCGTCCTGCTCATCCGTCAGCACGTACAGATAGCCATCCGGCCCCTGCCGCACATCACGAATCCGCTGTTTAAGCTCGCCCAATAGCCGTTCCTCGTGCACCACCTTGTCCCCATCGAACTGCAAGCGGATCAGCTCCTGACTGACCAGCGCGCCGATGAACAAATTCTGCTGCCACGGCTTGAAACGATCAGCGTCATAGAACGCCATGCCGGAAACACCCGGTGATTTCTCCCAGACATGGTGTGGGTCAACCGCACCTTCGACACTTTTGCCCTTGGCTTCGGGAATCGGTTGCAGAGAATAGTTGATACCGTGGGTCGCCAGCGGCCAGCCGTAGTTTTTGCCGCGCTCGATGATGTTCACCTCATCGCCGCCTCGGGGTCCGTGTTCGTTCTCCCAGAGTGTGCCGTTCCACGGATTGAGCGCCGCGCCCTGCGGGTTGCGGTGGCCGTAGGACCAGATTTCCGGACGCACGCCGGACTGGCCCACGAACGGATTGTCGTCCGGCACCTTGCCATCGGGGAAAATCCGCACGACCTTGCCCTGCAGTTTGTCGAGATCCTGCGCGGTCGGCCGATCATTGTTTTCGCCGAGGGTGATGAACAGATAGCCATCGCGGTCGAACACCAGACGTGAACCGAAATGGTTACCGGTCGAGAGCTTCGGTTCCTGACGGAAAACCACCTTGAAATCGCTGATCGTCTTCAAATCGTCCGACAGCCGGCCTCGCCCCACCGCCGTCCCGGCCTTATCCCCGGCGCCACCGCCCTCGGCGTAGGACAGGTAGACCAGTCGATCCTGCCGGAAGTCCGGCGACAGCACCACGTCGAGCAAACCGCCTTGGCCCTTTGCCCAGACCTTGGGCACGCCGCTGACGGGCTCGGAACGCTTGCCATCAGCGGTAATCACCCGCAGGTTGCCCGGACGCTCGGTCACCAGCATGCCCTGACGATCCGGCAGAAACGCCAGCGCCCACGGATGCTCCAGGCCTTGAGTAATCGTGGTGACTTCAAGGGTGCCCTGCTCGCTTTGCAGCTCTTGGGGGGCAGCGGCGAAAGCTGAAGCGCTGATCAGCGCGCCGGCGCACAGCGTGGCTAGAAAGGTTTTACGCAACATGCACGATTCCTTTTGTTCGTTTCGAAGGCTGACAGGCGCTCAGGCCTGATGTTCAACGGTTGCTGTCTCCATCACGCGGCGGTGGGTTGGGAATGAATCTGGGTGGCGTACCCGGTACCGAGCGTTGCTGCTGACCATTGCCGATGCCGCCATTGCCAACGGTGGGCGTACTGGGCACCGGCACTGTATTCGGCCCGCGAATCACCGGCGTACTGGGCTGGGTGCCCTGCATGCTGTTGGGATTGGCGCGGCGAATCGGGCTGTTGTAGGGATTGTTGCTGTTGCCGGTGGGACTTTGTGCCAGCAACAGCGGCGCGGACGGTGCCGTGACCTCGGCATGTGCAAGACCTGCCCCAAGGAGCAGAACGATGATGCCGGGCAATATTCGGTTCATGGGATGGCCTCTCGATGTACAGGTGATAGAGCCTTCGAGTCCACGCTACGCCCCGGGTTCGGATTTGTTAACCCATCGCCCTTAAACAAGATGTAACACGGCTTGACCGACAGCACTGCTGTCTCCGGCAAACGCTGGAAACTTTCGCCGCCGGCTGCAGGTCACCTGAACATCATTCGCGGAGGACTCACCATGGCTCGGGCAATCTGGAAAGGCGCAATCAGTTTCGGACTGGTGCATATCCCCGTTGCGCTGGTGTCGGCAACGTCTTCTCACGGCGTCGACTTTGACTGGCTCGACAGCCGCAGCATGGATCCGGTGGGTTATAAACGGGTAAACAAAGTCACCGGCAAGGAAGTCACCAAAGAGCACATCGTCAAAGGTGTGGCCTATGAGAAGGGCCGCTATGTGGTGCTCAGCGAGGAAGAAATCCGCTCGGCGCACCCGGTGTCCACGCAGACCATCGACATTTTCTCCTTCGTCGATGCCGAGCAGATTCCACTGCAGAACATCGACACGCCTTATTACCTGGCCCCAGACAAACGCGGCGGCAAGGTCTACGCCCTGCTGCGCGAAACATTGAGCAAAACCAACAAGGTCGCCCTCGCCCGCGTCGTCCTGCACACTCGCCAATATCTGGCGGCGCTGATGCCGCTGGAATCGGCGCTGGTGCTGGTGAAACTGCGCTGGCCGCAGGAGGTGCGCGGCCTCGACGAACTGGAACTGGGCAGCGAGGTGACCAAGCCGCAACTGGCCAAGGGCGAACTGGACATGGCTAAACGTCTGGTGCAGGACATGAGCGGCGACTGGAGCCCGGAGGACTACAAG
Organism: Pseudomonas sp. Y5-11; assembly: GCF_022368695.1. Classification (NCBI taxonomy): domain Bacteria; kingdom Pseudomonadati; phylum Pseudomonadota; class Gammaproteobacteria; order Pseudomonadales; family Pseudomonadaceae; genus Pseudomonas; species Pseudomonas sp. Y5-11. Next base: position 3,734,576 of record NZ_CP058974.1, on the reverse strand, counting down.
GACGAGTTTGAGGACAAGATCATGGCCCTGGTCGAGAAAAAGGCCCACGAAGGCAAGATCGAGGATGTCGAGACCGTAGGTGGCGAAGAGGAGCGCAAGTCTGCGGATGTGATCGACTTGACCGAACTGCTTAAACGCAGTCTGGGTGGGAAAGCGCCGGCCAAGTCCAAGGCTAAACCGGAGAAACCCACGAAATCCACGCCGGCAAGGAAAACCAAAAAAGCCTCTGGGGAATGAATATTCAACGCCTGTCAGGTAACTGACAGGTTGCTTTTGAGACAGTCATTGCCAGCAGGCTGGCGCCCACGGTTTGCAATGCCCCTGTGGACACCAGTCTTCGGCAATGACAAACAGGTGCGACACACCAGTCAGATCAGAATGAAGATCGCCAGCAAACCGCCAAAGATCGCCCATTTTTCCATGTAGTAACGCGCGCGATTGCGCTTTTTCAGCTCTTTGCCACGCAGTCGCACTTTGTAGATCTTGGTAAACAGACGGTTGATCCCGCCAGTGCGGTCGCCGGCATCGTTCGGCGCACCAGCAGCGGACATCACGGTGCGACTGAACCATCTGTTGAACGCGGCCGCCCAGCGATATTTCATCGGACGCTCGATGTCGCAGAACAGGATGATGCGGTTTTTGTCGGTGGTGTTTTCGGCGTAGTGGATGTAAGTCTCATCGAACATCACCGCTTCACCGTCGCGCCAGTGGTAGCTTTCACCGTCGACGTTGATGTAGCAACCCGCATCGTTCGGCGTATCCAGGCCCAAGTGGTAGCGATAGGAGCCCGCATACGGGTCACGGTGACGAACCAGTTTCGAACCCGGTGGCAGTTCGGCAAACATCGCGGCCTTGATCGAACCGATGCTCTGCACCAGTTCTGTGGTGCGCGGGCACAGCTTCATCGCCGACGGATGACTCTCGCCGTACCACTTGAGGTAGAAACGCTTCCAGCCGCTTTTGAAGAACGAGTTGAAACCCACATCGTCGTACTGATTCGAGCGCTTGATCTCACCGGCGCGCAGCAAATCCTGCCCTTCCTGGCGAATTTCTTCCCAATGCGCCTGCAACGGGCTCAGGTCCGGAAACTCGGACGGATCGAGATAGGGCTTGTTTGGTTTCTTTGAAAACAGGTACAGAAAGCAGTTGATCGGCGCCAGAAACGTTGAGTGGTCGCTCAACTGACGGCCCAGTTTGTGACGCACACGACCACGAAGGTGAACGTATGCAATGGAAATGACATAAATAGCGGCAATGATGAGTTTCACGGAAATCGTCACACGTCAAAAGTGAACAAACTGCGCGCCTGCCGGCCAAAGGCCCAGGGTCTGATGCAGTGGCATGAATACAAATACTGTCCCGGTGGCACTTCCTTGAGCCCGTGCCGTGAGCGGCTATTGGGTAATCGGATGGCATTTTAGCCATACTTTGTAACCAAGGGTGAACCTGATCTGTGAAAAACTGTCGGCTGAATCTGCCAAACGGCAGGCGCGACAGTACGCTCGTGCAGGCGCATGAGTGCTGACGCAGAGCAAAACAGAGGTTATTCCGGGAAGCGCCGCAGCGGTTGCGCTGAGCTTTGACGTGTACGCTTCAGCCGCTGCGTACCGAGCACGATGCAATTCGCACCTGACTTGAAAAGGGTCCGCGGGCCATGAGAAATGAGTTTGAAAGGGTGAAGCCAAACCCGCCAGGTTTGGAGCTCAACCGAGCATGCGGCCTGGCGGGTTACGAGTAAGGGCTTATTTATCGGTGGAAAGGCTCGCCTTGCTCAATCCCTTGGTATTGTGATCGCCTGGCGTCGTGGCGGAGATCGCCGTGGCTTTCGACAACCCCTTGGTGTCCTTCGAATGCGCTACACCTGAAGTGGCCACGCCGTGCCCACGGTCGTTATTGTGGTCGCGTCCAATATGTTGACCGCTGACGCCATGATCCCGTACGGCCCTGCCGTCATGATCCGTTTCCTGGCCTTCAGCGCGGCCATTGCTGGAGACGCTGCCCGAATGCCCGGCACTGTCGCCGCTGTGGCCAGCGCTGCCGGCACCGCCGCCGTGACTGCCTCCACCGCCAGCACCACCGGCGCCACCACCGTGACCACCGTGACCACCACCACCACCACCACCACCACCACCACCATCCTTGGCGTGGGCAGAGGCCATGATGGACAGTTGAGCAGGCAGTAATGGCGCAGCCGCAAACATCATTATGCAGGACATGACGGCAACCAGATTTTTCTTTTTAAAACGCATGACGGCATCCACAGGGGTTGGTTTTACTGTCATCTGAGATGCATTCAATTAGATCTGGTTCACCCACAAGCGACCAGCGGAAGCCAATCGCCATATATATAAAGTGGGTGAGAATGTATTGCTTTTACCTTAGGTAAACAGATTCAAAAAATCAGGTTCATTGACCTGCCATCAGACTAATCGAAGGCGCCATTCAGCACTTCGTAGATAAGCCCGCTCGCAATCGCCACCAGAATCAAATCGGTGCCCACCTGCTGCCACTCATATCCGTCGTAATGAGGCAGTCGCCCAGCCAATCGTCCATCCAGTTTCTTGGCGATGCCCGGCGGCAGCGGTTTGCCGCGTGCCAGATTCTTTTGAATACCGGGAGGCAGCGCCGGACCCGGGCTCCAGTAGTCTCTGTAACCGTTGAGTACGCTCAGCACACCGCTTCGATCGACCACGGGTGCATGGTCCCAGTTGCCCGAACTGGATCCTTTGTTTTTGCCCCCTTGGTTGCCATGTCCCTGACTGTTCTGCGGGCCGCCCTTGCCGTTCCCTTTGCCGTTGCCATTTCCGGGATCGGCCAAAGCCGTTACAGAACTCACCGCCAAGGCCAGACAAGTAACAGACGCAACCAGTAAGCGTTTTTTAAACATGACCGTCCTCTCATCGGAAATTCCTTGATGAAATGTAGACGACATCAGGCGTTGTAGTTCCTCCCATGATTGTTGGAAGCCCGCATCGACACTCATGAATTCGATAGACCGCTGCGTGAACGCGCATTTCACGCTCCCCGAAGCAGGCAGCCTGCCGGTTCGACAGCGTCCGCCATACAACTGCCGCATGACTTATGCGACAATGCGCGCAATGTCTGGCATGAATCCCGCCTTTAATGCCCAACAGCCTGGACGCCGTGTCCGGTTGCTGCTCTCACCCCTCGCCTGCTGGCTACCGCCAACACTGACCGGGTAGGGAAGAAAACGCTCCAAAATGCCCCAGAAATGGCCCAAGCGCCAAATGTGCGGCTCGCAACCCATTGATAGGTAAAGCAATTGATCTCCACAGCTAACATCACGATGCAGTTCGGCGCCAAGCCGCTCTTCGAAAACGTTTCGGTCAAATTCAACGGCGGCAACCGCTACGGTCTGATCGGCGCCAACGGTTGCGGCAAGTCGACCTTCATGAAAATCCTCGGTGGCGATCTCGAACCGTCCGGCGGTCAGGTCATGCTCGAGCCGAACGTGCGCCTGGGTAAATTGCGTCAGGATCAGTTTGCCTACGAAGAATTCACCGTGATCGACACCGTGATCATGGGTCACGAAGAGTTGTGGAAGGTCAAGGCCGAGCGCGATCGTATCTACTCGCTGCCGGAAATGAGCGAAGAAGACGGCATGGCCGTGGCCGAGCTGGAAACCGAGTTCGCCGAAATGGACGGCTACACCGCCGAATCCCGTGCCGGTGAACTGCTGCTGGGTCTGGGCATTCCACTGGAACAGCATTTCGGCCCGATGTCTGAAGTGGCGCCAGGCTGGAAGCTGCGGGTCTTGCTGGCTCAGGCCCTGTTCTCCGATCCGGAAGTGCTGTTGCTCGACGAACCGACCAACCACCTGGACATCAACACCATTCGCTGGCTGGAATCGATTCTCACCGTGCGTAACAGCACCATGATCATCATTTCCCACGACCGTCACTTCCTTAACAGCGTGTGCACGCACATGGCTGACCTGGACTACGGCGAACTGCGTCTGTTCCCGGGCAACTATGACGAGTACATGACGGCCGCGACCCAGTCCCGCGAGCAACTGCTGTCGGACAACGCCAAGAAGAAAGCCCAGATTGCCGAACTGCAGACGTTCGTCAGCCGCTTCTCGGCCAACGCCTCGAAAGCCAAACAGGCCACTTCCCGCGCCAAGCAGATCGACAAGATCCAGCTGGCCGAGGTCAAGCCATCGAGCCGTGTCAGCCCGTTCATCCGTTTCGAACAGACCAAAAAGCTGCACCGCCAGGCCGTGACCATCGAGCAGATGTCCAAGGGCTTCGACGGCAAGACCCTGTTCAAGAACTTCAGCTTCACCGTTGAAGCCGGCGAGCGCGTGGCGATCATCGGCCCGAACGGTATCGGCAAGACCACGCTGTTGCGCACCCTGATGGGCGAGCTGACGCCCGACGCCGGATCTGTGAAATGGACCGAGAGCGCGGAGCTGGGCTACTACGCTCAGGATCACGCCCACGACTTCGAAGACGATGTCAGCCTGTTCGACTGGATGGGTCAATGGACGCAGGGCGAGCAAGTGATTCGTGGCACCCTGGGTCGCATGCTGTTCTCCAACGACGAGATCCTCAAGTCGGTCAAGGTCATCTCCGGCGGTGAGCAAGGTCGTATGCTGTTCGGCAAGTTGATCCTGCAAAAGCCGAACGTGCTGGTGATGGACGAACCGACCAACCACCTGGACATGGAATCGATCGAGGCGCTGAACCTGGCGCTGGAAAACTACCCGGGTACGCTGATCTTCGTCAGCCACGACCGTGAGTTCGTATCGTCTCTGGCCACGCGCATCATCGAGCTGAGCCCGAACGGCGTGACTGACTTCAGCGGCACTTACGATGACTACCTGCGTAGTCAGGGTGTGGTGTTCTAAAGATAGCTGCGAGCTTCTTGCTCCAAGCTTCAAGCGAAAGCCCTGTCGGTGTGACAGGGCTTTTTGCATTTCAAGGGATCGTGATTTTGTGCTGCGAAGCCCTTCGCGAGCAGGCTCGCTCCCACGGGAATCGCGTTCCAAATGTGGGAGCGAGCCTGCTCGCGAAGAGGCCCTCAAAAACACCACCGACTCCAAGTAAATTAGTTAGCCTGCTTCCTTTTATTTCAGCACCCAGCCATGATGCCGATTCTCCCACCGCCGCCCGCGAACGAGTCCACATGTCTGCGCAGCAACAGCCTTCGCAAAGCTCACTGGCGATCACCCTGCAGATCGTCTCCATCGTTTTCTATACCTTTGTCGCCTTCCTGTGCATCGGTCTGCCGATTGCAGTGTTACCCGGCTATGTTCACGAGCAACTGGGGTTCAGCGCGATCGTTGCCGGACTGGTCATCGGCTCGCAATATCTGGCCACGTTGCTCAGTCGACCGATGGCCGGGCGCATGTCGGACACGCTGGGCACCAAACGGGCGATTGTGTATGGCTTGTCGGGGATTGTGCTCAGCGGGCTGCTGACGCTGATTTCGACGCTGCTGCAAGATTTCCCGGTGCCGAGCCTGATTATCCTGATCATCGGTCGGCTGCTGCTTGGCGTTGCACAGGGTTTGATCGGCGTCGGCACCATCAGCTGGTGCATGGGCCAGGTCGGCGTGGAGCACACGGCAAGGTCGATCGGCTGGAACGGCATTGCCTCCTACGGCGCGATTGCGATTGGCGCGCCGCTGGGCGTGGTGATGGTTGCCGACTACGGCTTTACCAGCCTGGGCATTGCCCTGTCGGTACTGGCGGCGGCCGCTCTGGTGATCATCCGTAATAAACCCTCGGTACCGGTGGTGCGCGGCGAACGGCTGTCTTTTTGGGCAGTATTCGGGCGCATCGCACCGTATGGGGCCAGTTTGAGTCTGGCGTCGATCGGTTACGGCACGCTGACCACCTTCATCACCCTTTATTACCTCAACCGTGGCTGGAGCGGTGCCGCGTATTGCCTGACGGTATTCGGCGTGTGCTTCATCCTGTCGCGGCTGCTGTTCATTTCGGCGATCAGCCGTTTTGGCGGGTTCAATTCGGCCATTGCCTGCATGAGCATCGAAACCGTCGGCCTGGTGCTGCTGTGGCTGGCACCGTCGACCACGTTCGCTTTGATCGGCGCGGGGCTGGCCGGGTTTGGCTTATCGCTGGTGTATCCGGCGCTGGGGGTCGAGGCGATCAAGCAGGTGCCCAGTTCCAGCCGTGGCTCGGGGCTGGGGGCTTATGCAGTGTTCTTTGATCTGGCGCTGGCGATTGCCGGGCCGTTGATGGGCGCGGTGGCGTTGAACCTGGGGTATGCGTGGATTTTCTTCAGTGCGGCGCTGTTGTCGGTGCTCGGGCTGGGGTTGACCTTGTTGCTCAAGCGCCGGGCGATGAGCTGAAAAACGAAATCAAAAGATCGTCCGATCGCGGCCCGAGCCTTCGGCAGCGCCTACAAAAATCCACGGTAGGAGCTGCCGAAGGCTGCGATCTTTTGATCTTTATTGATCCGCGGTCTGCATCCCCGCCCGGCTCGGCCTGCCCAGCGTGCGCGAGAAAAACTGTCCGGCTTCGGAAATCAGGTTGCGGTGGATGTCTTCGCGATCCACGCCGTCAGCGTCGGTGCACAGCGCCGGCATGGCGCGGATCTGCTCTTCGTTGCACGGCGCCATGAACACAAAATGCCCTGCCCCGGCCAGCAATTTGAAGTCCGGCGCCGTTGGCAGTTTGCGCGCCAGCGCCGCGGCGTTTTTGTCGAACGCCACCAGTTTGTCGCCATCGCCGCTGTACAGCAGCACCGGCACATGCACGTCCGCAAGGGTGTGACGGCCAAATTTGAGGCTCAGCGGCGCCATCAGCAACAGCGCATGCACGCGCGGATCGGCCACCGGTTGCAAGTCATCACGATCGACGATCAGTTCGCCCTGAGTGTTGCAGGCGTCACGGTCGTCCGGGCGCTCCTGACAGTACCGGCGCAGGCGATCCAGATCCGGCTGCGCGCCAGAGAGAATCAACGCGGTTTCGCCACCGGCCGAATAGCCGATCACCCCAACCTGATCGGCGTTGACGAACGGCGAGAGCATCGGGTCGCCAAGGGTGGCGGTGATCGCTTCGGAAATCTGGATTGGCCGCCCATACAGATTGCTCAGGGTACCGAGGCGACTGTGGTCTTTGGAGTTGTCGCCGGGATGAATCACCGCGACCACCACAAAGCCCTTGCGTGCCAGCGAGGTGGCGAGGTCATGCAGCGCCAGCGGCGTGCCAGTGTTGCCGTGGGACAGCATCAACATCGGGAAACGACCGATGGCAACCTTGGTGTCGGCGCCCGCCTCGACGGTGTAGCCCTCAAGCAGGCTGCTGTGCTCGCGGTCGCTGGAGGGATAGAAGGCGATGGCGCGCATCGGTTGCAGATCCAGCGGATCGAGGAATGTCATCTCGTGGTAACCGACACTCCAGACAGGGTGTCGCCCGGGCGCGGCATGCACTGAACCGAGGCTGCCAAGCAGGCAAATCAGTAACGTTGCACAAAGACGCATCATCGGATGGCCCACCCTGTGTTACTCAATCGAAAGATCCTTTGTGTTCCGACACGCCCGTAACCCTGAGGTTCGGTGATCCGGCGTGGCGTTGCACTCAGACGTTGATCGTTTGACTGCATAACCCGGGCCAGATTATGCAACAGTCTGAAACAAAAAACTCCGCACCTGGCCCTTGCAGAACCAGAATACAGAGTTTTTTGAGGCGCTACCTGAACGGCAGCTGGTCTTTACGCAATGCTTACGCGGCGGCGAACAGTTGCTCGCTGATCTTCGCCTGAGCGGCGCTCATCGCGTTGTTGCGCACTTCATCACCGTAGGCCAGACCTTCGGCACGGACGATTTCAATGTCGGTGATGCCGAGGAAACCCAGTACCAGCTTCAGATATTCTTCGTGGGCGATGCCGCTCGCCTGGCCGGCATGGATGCCACCGGCGGTGGAGACGATCACCACTTTCTTGCCACCGCACAGGCCTTCCGGACCCGCTTCGGTGTAACGGAACGTCTGGCCGGCAACGGCGACGCGGTCGATCCAGGCCTTGAGCTGGGTCGGCACGGTGAAGTTGTACATCGGCGCGGCGATGACGATGGCGTCGGCAGCGATGAATTCGGCCAGGGTCGAAGCGCTCAATTCGGCTTCGTGCTGTTGCGCGGCGTCGCGCAGTTCAGCGGTGGTACCGGCAGCCACCAGAGTGGTCGACGAGAAGTGGCTGATGGCGTCGGCGGCCAGATCGCGGTAGGTCACCACGGCCGCAGGTTCTGCGGCTTGCCAGGCTTTGACGACCTGGCTGCTCAGCTGACGGGAAGCGGAGTTGTCGCCCAGAATGCTCGAATCGATGTGCAGCAGTTTCATGTGGAATCTCCTGGAAAGAATCGCCGGCGGCGACGGAATGGAGACAATCCTACGGAAGAAACCAATAGCTGATTAGCCGCCGACAATGCGATAGTTCGTCCCACTGATAGAACGGTGGATTTTTCATGCAGGATCTCAACGATCTGTACTATTTCGCCAAGGTGGTCGAGGCCGGTGGCTTTGCGGCAGCCGGCCGCTTACTGGGCATTCCCAAGTCGCGGTTGTCGCGGCGCATTGCCGAGCTCGAAGAACGCCTGGGCGCACGCCTGCTGCAGCGCACCACGCGCCAGTTGAATCTGACCGCTGTCGGCGAACGCTATCTGCGCCACTGTCAGGCGATGTTGCTGGAAGCGGAGATGGCCGACGAAGCCGTTGCCAGCATGTCCAGTGAACCGCGCGGGCGCTTGCGGGTATCGTGCCCCACCGGGCTGGCGCGAGAAATGTTGCCATGGGTAATCAGCGAATTTCTGGGCAAATTCCCCCAGGTGCAACTGGAGGTGGTGCTGCTCAACCGCCGCGTGGATCTGGTCGCCGAAGGCTTCGACGTGGCGCTGCGCGTACGTGAACTGGGCGATGAAGATCCATTGCTGGTCACCCGCCGTCTGCGTCAGGCGCAAATGGTGGTGGTGGCCAGCCCGGCCTTTGTCGAAGGCAAAACCATTGCCCACCCGCAGGATCTGAAAAACCTGCCGGTACTTGGCGCGCTGGAAGCCGACCGCATGGTTCACGTGCGTTTGCTTGATCAGCAAGGCAATAGCGTCGAGCTGAATATGGAAGCGCGCCTGGGCATCGATGACTTTATCGTGCGCAAAGCCTGCGTACTCGCCGGCCAGGGCTTTACCCTGTTGCCGATGATGTATTGCGAAGCCGACCTTGAAAGCGGCGCGCTGGTGCAACTGTTGCCCGAGTGGTCGTTGCCCGGCGGCTGGTTGCAGGCGGTGTATCCGCATCGACGCGGGGTGATGCCGGCGGTGCGGGCGTGGATCGACCATCTGGTCGAATCGTTCAATGCGTGTGGGGAGCGGCTGTTATGAGCAAGGGAAAGATGAACGAAGCGGATGTCGCCGCCTTCTGCCTGGCCTTGCCGGGCGCGCGGGAGGATTACAAATGGGGCGGCGTGCGGGTGTTCTCGATTGCCGGCAACAAGATGTTTGCCTTGCAGGGGTTGCGCGGGGATTCACTGGCATTCAAGGTCGACAAGGATCTGTTTCTCGGCCATTGCGACCGCCCGGGTATTCACCCGGCGCCGTATCTGGCGCGGGCACAGTGGATCATCATGCACCCGCCCTACCCGCTGGGCGCCGAGGAACTGCAGGGATTGCTGACGCGTTCGCATCAGTTGGTGGTGGGCAAATTGCCCAAAAAAACTCAAATCGGATTACTGCTCTAAACCCGATCCTTGTAGGAGCTGCCGCAGGCTGCGATCTTTTGACTTTGATCTTTGAAAAAGCAAGATCAAAAGATCGCAGCCTGCGGCAGCTCCTACAGGGGGATTTGTGGTGATTCAGAAGAGTGACAGCAGGTTCGAGCCCAGAAACAGCTGGTCGATCCAGAACACCTGATGCAGCGCCACAATCACCCAGAACAGAATCTGAAACGACACCTTGCGCGTCTTGTGCCGGAACACCTGCTGGGCAATCAGCGCCCCGGGCCAGCCGCCGGCCAGTTCCAGCGCATGCAGGATGTTCTCCGGCGTGCGCCAGGCATCGGCGCGGGCCTTGCGTTTGTCTGCCCAGTACATGAAAAACGCCAGCACACTGACGACTCCATAAGCAGTCAACGGCACCAACGAGATGCCGCGCAGCCACATCGACAGCGAGCCGAACAGCGGCAACGCGCAGACGATCAGCAGCACCGCCAGTTTCAGTTTCAGATGCTGAATGCCGCCACCGGACGGGCGTCCATCCGGGCGGCGTGCGCGGGAATCACTCATGGTTTGGCCGCCGACCAGTCCACCCAGCCGAACTGCCAGGTCGCCAGAATCACCAGACCGAAAACGATCCGGTACCAGGCGAACGCCGCGTAGCTGTGGCTGGCGATGAACTTGAGCAGACCGCGCACGGCAATCATGGCGAAGATAAACGCCGTGATGAAGCCGATGGCGAATACCGGGAAATCCGCCGGCACGAACAGGTGGCGATACTTGTAACCGGAGTACACCGCCGCACCGACCATGGTCGGCATCGCCAGGAAGAACGAGAATTCGGTCGCGGTCTTGCGCGACAGACCGAACAACAGACCACCGATGATCGTCGAACCGGAACGCGAAGTGCCGGGAATCATCGCCAGGCACTGGGCGAACCCGACCTTCAGCGCGTCTTTCCAGGTGATTTCGTCCACGGTTTCGGCGTGCACTTCATGCTGGCGGCGCTCTGCCCACAACATGATCACGCCGCCCACCACCAATGCGGTCGCGACGGTGATCGGGTTGAACAGGTACTGGTGAATCAGGTCGGCAAAAATCACCCCCAACACCACCGCCGGCAGGAATGCGATCAGCAGGTTGGCAGTAAAACGTCGCGCACTCGGCTGGGTCGGCAAGCCAATTACCACATCGAGAATCTTGCGACGAAACTCCCAGACCACCGCAAGGATCGCGCCGAGCTGAATAATGATGTTGAACGCCATGGCCCGTTCGCCGCCGAAGTCGAGCAAGTCGGCAACAATGATCTGGTGTCCGGTACTGGAAATGGGCAAAAACTCCGTCAGCCCCTCTACAACTCCAAGAATCAGTGCCTGCAAAGCGATCCAAAGATCCATCAGTCCCCCAAAGAGCGATGCACGCCGGCATGCCCCGATAATATTTTTACGTTCACTGCGATCAGCGTAGCTGTTTGTTGCTGTACCGATTCCGCGCGCACAGCATCCACACGAAACGGTCAAAATTCCGTGAAATATCAACTTGGATTCAGGTTTTTGCGCGCGGGGCCGAAATCCTAACAGACAAGCCTTAATAGTGCCGTGGCGTTATACGACTTGGGTCGCGTATGCCCGACCACTCAAACGTGGTTGGATGCTGGCGTTGATTTATTACAAGAAAAAGAAATCGGAGTGGCAGCGTTATGAACAGCTTGCGCAGTGTGTCGATCAGCCGACGCTTGTGGCTCATTTTGATTGTGGCCGTGGTCATGTTGTTGACCTTGGGTGTGTTGATGCTCAAGCAGATCCACGATGACCTCTACCACGCCAAGGCGCAGAAAACCCAGCACGTGGTGCAGACCGCCAGCGGCTTGCTGAGCTACTACCACGACCAGGAAACCGCCGGCACCCTCACCCGCGACGCCGCACAGAAGCAGGCACTGACCGCCATTCGCGGCCTGCGCTATGACCAAAGCGACTACTTCTGGATCAACGACCTCACCCCCATGATGGTCATGCACCCGACCAACCCCAAACTCGAAGGCCAGAACCTCTCGGCGATCCGCGATCCGGACGGTTTTGCGGTATTCAACGAGATGGTCGCGATCGCCAAAAGCAAAGGCGCGGGCATGGTCGATTACCGCTGGCCGAAGCCCGGCGCCAGCGACCCGGTCGCGAAAACATCCTATGTAAAACTGTTCGAACCGTGGGGCTGGATCCTTGGTTCCGGCGTTTACGTCGATGATGTGCAGAGCGAGTTCCAGGGCCAAGTGATCAAGGCTTCGGTAATCGGCCTGGCGATTGCACTGATCATGGCCCTGCTGGTGATCTTGATTGCCCGCAGCATCGTGCGTCCGTTGCAGGAAACCGTGAACGCCATGGCCAATATCGCCAGCGGCGAAAGTGACCTGACGCGCAGCCTCGATACCCATGGCCAAGACGAAGTCACACAACTGGCGCATCACTTCAACGCCTTCACCGCCAAGTTGCGCCGGGTCATCGGTGACCTGCAGATCTCGGCCAGCGCGCTGGGCCAGTCGTCCAGCGAACTGGGCAACGATGCGACCCAGGCCCAGCAGCGCAGCCAGCAGCAATCGCAGCAGATGGAGCTGGTGGCGACCGCGATCAACGAAGTCACCTACGGCGTGCAGGATGTGGCGAAGAATGCCGAGCATGCTGCCGCTGAAATGCGCGATGCCGAAGCCCAGGCGCAGCAGGGCCAGATCAACATCGACGGCAGCCTGCAACAGATCGACAGACTGTCCGGCACCATTGACCAAGCGGTCGAAGTGATCCGCACCCTCGCCGCCGAAAGCACGCAGATCGGCAGTGTGCTGGAGGTGATCCGCTCGATTGCCGAGCAGACCAACTTGCTGGCCCTCAACGCGGCCATCGAAGCGGCCCGTGCCGGTGAACAGGGCCGGGGCTTTGCGGTGGTGGCCGATGAAGTGCGGCTGCTGGCGCAGCGCACGCAAAAGTCGACGGCGGAAATCCAGACCATGATCGAGCGCCTGCAGAACCATTCCGAAGCGGCCGTTAAAGTCATCGGTGACAGCAGCAAAGCCTCGCAGCTGACCATTGAACAGGCTGGCCTTGCCGGCGCCAGTCTCAACGCCATCGGCCAGGCACTGCGCAACCTCAACGGCCTGAACGCGTCGATTGCCAGCGCCACGCTGCAACAGGCGCATGTGGTCGAGGACATCAACCAGAACGTCACGCAGGCGGCCGGCCTGTCTCACAGCACTGCGCTGGCCGCGGAGCAGTCAAGTGCGGCGAGCGTGAAGCTGGGGCAACTAAGCGAGCAGTTGAATCAGCTTCTGCGCCAGTTCCGCGTCTGACCCCTCACCCTTGTGGGAGCGAGCCTGCTCGCGAAGGCGTAATGTCAATCAACATCTGCATTGGTGACATACCGCGTTCGCGAGCAGGCTCGCTCCCACAGGTTTTTGGGTACAATCCGCTCCCTCCTCAATTTTCCCAAGGAACCCCCATGTCCGGGCTTGAACTGTTTGCCGCCGCCCTCGGTGTGATTGCCGTGTGGCTGACGGTCAAACAGAATCCATGGTGCTGGCCGATCGGGCTGGTCATGGTGTTGCTGTACAGCTGGATTTTCTATGACGTGAAGCTGTACTCGGACATGTTGCTGCAAGTGATCTACGCCGCGCTGCAAGTCTACGGCTGGTGGCAATGGACCCGCGCCGGGACAATGCATGACGGACGCGACGTCACACGTCTGGATCGGCGCGCTATTCTGCTCGGCCTGAGTGTGGGCGCATTCGGTAGCCTGCTGCTGGGCGCGGCCATGGCGCACTGGACCGACGCCGCACAACCGTGGCTTGATGCCGCACTGACTGCTTTCAGCCTTGTCGCACAACTCTGGATGGCACAGAAACGCCTGCAATGCTGGGCACTGTGGTTCGTGCTGGATGTGATTTTCGTCGGTCTGTTTCTGTATAAGGGCTTGTACCTTACCGCCGCGCTGTATGCCCTGTTCACCCTGATTGCGGTGCAAGGCTGGCGGGAATGGCGCGCCGATCCGGCGTTGCAGCGATGAAGGTGGTTGTCCTCACCGGCCCGGAATCCACCGGCAAGAGCTGGCTGGCCGCAGGCCTTCAGGAGCGCTTCGGCGGCCTGCGGGTGGACGAATACGTGCGCTGGTTCATGGAGCAGAATCCTCGCGATACCTGCCTGAACGACATTCCCGACATCGCCCGTGGACAGTTGCAATGGGAAGATCACGCGCGGGCGCAGCAACCGCGATTGCTGATTCTCGACACCCATTTACTGAGTAATATCCTGTGGAGCCAGACCCTGTTTGGCGACTGCCCGACATGGCTGGAACCCGAGCTGCTGGCACGGCATTACGACCTGCACCTGCTGCTGTCCCCGGAGCAGATCGACTGGACGGATGACGGCCAACGTTGCCAGCCACAACTGAGCGCACGCCTGGCGTTCTTTCAGGCCACCCATGACTGGCTGGAACAGCACAAGCAGCCGTTGCAGATCATCCAGGGCGATTGGGATGAACGTCGCGTTCAGGCTTTTGAAGCCGTCGCCCGGTTATTGGCTGATTGATCCATTGAATAGCTCCGTTCAGGGCGAAAGTGTCCATTCCTGAAACACCTCTCTGAGCGCAAAGCGGCCAATTCAACGGCCTTCATCATTTTGTCAGGACATCTGTTTCGCCAGTGAAACAGTCCCCGGCAAACCCTTGTCCCAGAGCTTTGCGCCGCCATGGAACCGGTGGGCGTCTGCACGACTGTTTCAGCGTTGAAACAGCTTTTGTATCAACCCTGTGCGGCCCAGCGCCAACCCGTTGAAAATCAACAACAACTCAAAAGCGGCACAGCTTTCGCTCTCTCCTTCCCAACGCTGACAAGAGCCAGCCCACTGAAGAAGGAATTGCCGCCGTGGGGAATATCAATAAAGGCCTGACCTGCCTTCTGCTGATTGGATCAGCCGCCAGCACATTCATCAGTTTCAACGTTCAGGCCGAAGGCAATGGCGTGATCGTTCTCAACCGCGATGTCCAGCCCATTCCAATCGGACGCAGCGGTGGCAAAGACCCGTATCCAACCACGGTCAATGCCAACCCTTCCGATCGAATCCATCAAGCAATGACCAGCACCGAACTCAGTGACGGTGAGTTCGCCAGTGTCGCCAGTGGCGCTTCGATCCGCAGCAACATGATCACGCCGAATTCGGACATGCCCGGCATGAACGTGCTCACCAACCCCAACGGCCTGCCGGGCATGAGTGCCGGCCATGGTGGCGGTGGTGGCGGCGCGATCTCCAACACGATCAATCGCTCGTTGAGTACCGGTCTGGCCCCGCTGACCCGCATGGCTGGAGGTCAATGAGATGAATCGTTCCCTGCTGCTGCTTGCTCTCTTCGGCTGCGCCAGCGTCATGGCCGCCGAGCCCGGTTCAGTCAACAACGCCGACATTCAGGACACCGGTGTGCAGTACCGCGGCAACTTCAACGTCAACCAGGCCGCTGGCGACCAGATGCAACAGACCAATACTAAAGCGATCGCCATCGGCACCAACGCCAGCGCCACAACCATCGTCAGGCAAAAGCTGGATACCCCGGCCAACCCGTCGATGAACGCCAGCGCCACCATTGGCGGCACCTCTTTCAGCAATGGCAACGGAATCCTGGGCGTGAACCAGGGGGCCGGGGCCAACAACCAGATGGCCAACGTGACGCGCGTCAGCATCAGTGCTGCCCCGCAAAGCGTTGACGACAGCGCCCTGTCGCAACAGAACGTGGCGCTTTTACCGAGCTCAGGAGCAACTGGTACCTCACCCGGCAGTCGCCAGGTCACGACAAGTGATCAGGCCTTCACCGGCAGCCGAGGGGTAATCCAGGTGAACCAGAGTGCCGGGGTGGGGAACCGTATGGCTAACACCCTGAGCATCCGGGTCGCTGACTGACCCAAACAACAAAAGCAGTGCAATTAGAAAGTACCAACACTTAACCAACTAATAAGCACGATGGAGAAACACCATGAAAACTACAATGGCTCTCAAACCACTGGTTTTCGCTCTTGCAGCAGTAATGGCAATGGCGGCTCAAGCAGGCGGTAATGATCATGGTAACAATGGTGGTCACGGTCACAACCCTCCTCCACCAAAAGGCCCTACCCTGGAAGAACTGCTGCAAATCGGCGCAGGTGCCGGTGCTGCAGTACTCGACGTGCAGAACAACGCCGACAACACCGTCCTGAACCAGGGCACTCAAAACAACGCCGGCATCAGCGGCTCGCTGAACGGCGCCAACGGTAACGTCGGCGCAAACAACGTGGCCGGTGACGGCAACCAGCAAGACAACGCCGCTGCACTGGCAACCGCCGACGAGAGCTTCATCTTCGGCTCTGCGGTGTCCGCTTCCAGCGCCACTCAAGTCAACAGCAACAACACCGTTGGCAACTACTCCACCACTAACAACGCCGGCATGAACAACGTCGGCAACAGTGGCTCGGGTAACATCGGCGTGAACAACGCTGCCGGCAACTTCAACCAACAGAAAAACAACCTGGCAATCGCAGTGTCCGGTGGTCGTGTAGCGCAAGCCGCTGCCGCCGCCAACCAAAGCACTACCGGTCTGCAAGTCGGCAACAACGGCACTCAGACCTACAAGAAAGATACCCTCACTGGCACCGTCGCCGCCGTCGGCGTATTCGGCGCAGTGGGCACAGCCACCATCAAAGATGACGATCACGGTCACAGCGGTGGCGGTTATGGCAATGACGACAGAGGTCATGGCGGCAATGGCGGTAGCAAAGATCAAAAAGCTACCTTCCAGGCTGTGGGTGCCTTCGGCCTGGCAGGTGTGACCACTCAACAAGTGCTGACCCCAGACGGCTGGAAAAACCCTGTTACCAACAACGCCAGCATGACCAACGTAGGCAACAACTGGTCGGGTAACGGTGGCTTCAACAACGCTGCCGGTGTGGGCAACCAACAAAGCAACTCGCTGTCCATCGCTGCAGGTTGCAAAGCCTGCATGTAATCGCGATCGAAACGAAAGCCCCGGAAACGGGGCTTTTCCTCAGTCCGCAAAGGCGTATCGATCATGCGTAAGACTGCCTTTATCGCCCTGCTTTGCCTGTCCGGCCTGACCCAGGCTGCCCAGATGCCCGTCGCTGCCCTGCCCGGCGGCGTACTCGTCTACAAAAACGTGCAAAGCATCCGTGAGCGCAAGTTTGCCGACATTGTCGAACAGAAAACCGATTTCAGCTGCGGCGCCGCCGCACTGGCCACGGTATTGCGCCAGGCCTATTGGCTCGACGTCGATGAGGAGCACATCATCAAAGGCATGCTGGTCAATGCCGACCAGGACCTTGTTCGCACTCAGGGTTTTTCCATGCTGGACATGAAGCGCTACGTAGAAAGCATCGGCATGCGCGCCAGGGGTTACAAGATTCCACCGGAGAAGCTCGACGCAGTCACAATCCCGGTGGTGGTACTGTTGGAAATTCGCGGCTACAAGCATTTCGTGGTACTGCAGCGTTCGGACAAGGATTGGGTTTACATCGGAGATCCCGTCTTAGGCCACAAACGCTACGCCCATGATGACTTTGTCAAAGGTTGGAACGGCATCGTCTTCGCCATCGTCGGCCCCGGTTATGACAAAACCAATGCATTGCGCACACCACCGACTCCGCTGACGGCCAAGAACAAGCTGGATAACTTCAACCCTGTCAAAGATGCTGAATTGATGGACTTCGGGTTCATACAGAGCGACTTCTTTTAATCGCCGATTATAAAGAATGGGGCTGGATGTCCCGGGAGCAGCAGATGAAAACCTCATACTGGCTGGCCGCCGCCTGCCTGGCAGCGAGCGCGTCAGGCTACGCCAATGCAGGGTTCAAACCTATCGAAATCCAGGATCAGGAGCTGTCACAGCTTCGGGGTCGTTACGTCATGCCGGGGCGGATCATCAGCTTCGGCATTGTCATGAGCAGTACCTGGCGCAACGCCAGCGGTGATCTGATCGGCGCTGCGACGTCGATGCAAATCCAGGCCGCCACGATCAAACCGGAATTTTATGTCTCGACCATCAAGGAACAGGGCAACGGCAGCACCCCGACGCCGGGTACTGGCAATGTCATTGGTGGTGCGGCACTCAACAGCAGCCAGGGCGTGACCCAGAGCGTACGCGCCGCTGGCGACGGCAACACCGCCAACAACAATGTGGCGATCAACGTAAAAGAGGCCAACACCCCTCCTCCACTGGCCCCCGCACAAGGTCAGGCCCTGATTGCCGGGCAAACCATCGGTGCCAGCAATGCCGCTGGCAACGTTGCCGTTTCGGCCAGCAGCAGTGGCGTGCAAATGGCGATCCAGGCCTCGGGAAATCAGGGCACCGCCCTGCAACAGATCGCCCAGGGCGGCCTGCTACAGAACACGCGCCTGCTGGGCAGCGCCAACGTGGTCAACAACATGACCCAACTCAATGTTGTACTTAACAATAACGGCATCAGCCCCGGCGCACTGGACTGCAACCTGACTCAACTCAGGGCACTACGCAATATCGGATATTGAACTACGCTGAGTCTCGATCATTGGGCTTAAAGGGACGGCTTATTCATGTATCGATCAGTATCACTGCGTGCCGCTGTATGTTTGAGTACTCTTCTACCTGCGGCGATGCTGCAAGCAGCACCCGACGCAGATGTGGAGACCCTGAAACAGGAACTTCTGGAGCTGAAGCAACGATACGAAGTACAACAAAAGGCCCTGGCGGTGCTCGAACAACGGGTTCGTCAGGTTGAAGATCAACCGGCAGCGCCGCAACCCAAACGGCTGGCCAAGTCGCCGTCTGACATGAAAGGCAATCCAAGAGTGGCCACCAGCACCGGCGCGCCCGGGACTGGGGCGGCAGCAGCGTCGGGGGGCGCAGCGGGGGGCAGTGGGGCTTCTTATGGCCAGTCGCTGGCCGACGATTCGCAACCGGCACAGAGTGTGTCCAACCTCTACGACGAGGCCAGCGGCTTCTTCGGCGGCGGCAAATTCAGCTTTGAAACCGGTGTGACCTACTCGCGTTACGACACCCGGCAGCTGATCCTCAACGGCTTCCTCGCACTGGACTCGATCTTCCTGGGCAACATCAACCTCGACCGGATCAAGGCCGACACCTGGACGCTGGACCTGACCGGCCGCTACAACTTCGACAACCGCTGGCAGTTCGACGTCAACGTACCGGTGGTCTACCGCGAGTCGACCTACCAGTCCGGCGGCGGCAACGGTGGTGCATCGAACGTCACGACGGAACAGGATGTTTCGCGTGATCCAACCATCGGCGACGTCAACTTCGGTATCGCCTACAAGTTCCTCGACGAGTCGGTCAACACCCCGGACGCCGTGGTCACCCTGCGAGTCAAGGCGCCAACCGGCAAGGATCCGTTCGGGATCAAATTGCGCCAGACCGATGCCAACTCCAACCTGTTCGTGCCTGATACCTTGCCCACCGGTAACGGCGTCTGGTCGATCACTCCCGGGGTTTCGCTGGTCAAGACGTTCGACCCGGCGGTGTTGTTCGGCAGCCTGTCCTACACCCACAACCTGGAGGAGTCGTTTGACGACATCAGTGCCACCGTCAATCAGAAAACGCCAGGCAAGGTCAGCATTGGCGACAGCTTCCAGATCGGCGCCGGTATCGCGTTTGCACTCAACGAAAAGATGAGTATGTCGTTTTCGATGTCTGATCTGGTGCAACGCCGCAGCAAACTCAAACCCGATGGCGGGGATTGGCAATCGGTGGTGTCCAGTGACGCCAACGCGGGTTACTTCAACGTCGGTATGACCATTGCCGCCACGGATAACCTCACCATCGTACCCAACCTGTCGATCGGCATGACCCCGGATGCCCCGGACTTCTCCTTCAGCCTGAAATTCCCGTACTACTTCTAAAGCGAAAGATCGCAGCCTGCGGCAGCTCCTACAGGGATTACAACTGTAGGAGTGGTCGCAGGCTGCGATCTTTTGATCTTTGGTTTCTAGCGAATCTGATGTTTGTGCAGCAGGCGATAAAACGTTGGCCGGGAGACCCCAAGCACTTTCGCTGCGACGCTGAGGTTGTCGCTGTGCCGGTTCAATACATCGCACAAGGCCTGGCGTTCGGCCCGGGTCTTGTAGTCTTCAAGCGTGCCCATCGGCGTGGAGACTGAGTGCTGACTGATCAACCCCAGATCCCGGGCTTCAATTTGCCGCCCCTCCGCCAGCACCAGACCCCGTCGCACGCGGTTGGCCAGCTCGCGCACATTACCCGGCCAGTCGTGCTTGCCCATGGCGATCAACGCATCCTCGCTGAAGCTGCGTGGACGGCGGCCGGTTTCATGGCTGTAGAAATGAGAAAAGTGGTTGGCCAGCATCGACAGATCACCGTGTCGCTCGCGTAATGGCGCGGTTACCACTTGCAGCACATTGAGGCGGTAATACAGGTCTTCGCGAAAGCGTTTTTTCTCGATGGCGGCTTCCAGGTCGACGTGGGTGGCCGCGAGGACGCGCACATCCACCGGAATCGGCTGGCTGCCACCGACACGCTCAATGTGTTTCTCCTGCAGGAAACGCAGCAGATTGGCCTGCAATTCCAGCGGCAAATCGCCGATTTCATCGAGAAACAGCGTGCCACCGTTGGCCGCTTCGATGCGCCCGACCTTGCGCTGATGGGCACCGGTAAAGGCACCTTTTTCGTGGCCAAACAGTTCGGACTGAATCAAGTGTTCGGGAATCGCCCCGCAATTGATCGCCACAAACGGCTTGCTGTGGCGCTGGGACTGGCGGTGCAGCGTGCGCGCGACCAGTTCTTTGCCGGTACCGCTTTCACCGCGGATCAATACCGGGGACTCGGTCGGCGCCAGTTTGCTCAACAGTTTTCGCAGCTCGCGGATCGGCTTGCTGTCGCCGAGCAACTCGTGTTCCGGCTGATCGACGTGAATCGCGCCTTGTCCACGCAAACGCGCCATGCCGAACGCGCGCCCAAGGGTCACCTGGACCCGCGAGACATCGAACGGCAATGTATGGAAATCGAAAAACCATTCGCAGACGAAGTCGCCAACGTTCTGCAACCGCAGGACCTCCTGATTCAGCACCGCGATCCACTCGGTGCCGCTGCGGCTGATCAGTTCCTTGACGGCTTCCGGGCGCTCGAGGTGAAAGGGTTGCAATCTGAGCAGGCCGACGTCGCATGGCCGATCGGCGGCATTTTCCAGGGTACAGCTGTCGACATCCCAGCCCACCGCGCGCAATCCGGGTAACAGGCGGTGACAGTCGTCACAGGGGTCGACTACCAATAAACGTCGTAACGCTGGCGCTTCGATCATGACTGTTCCTTGGCGCCAAATTTGAGGAAATTATTGTAAAAACAGTCATTTGGCAGACCCGACTGTAACATTAGCAAGAAATTGACAGGGGCTTGTATCGATTGCTTATAGGCGTACAAGCTAAAGAGTTATAAGAAGCCGGGTTATTAGTTAGCTATCGAGTTGCGCTCTTTCGCCAGGCTTTTAAAAACTGTCGAAATCCTGAGCATTAGCAATAAAGTTGAAATTTCTCCGTTTCGTGTGTGACCTGCTTCGGGGTTGCGTGCATCAGTACAAGTAACCAGCCGAACGGTAAGCCCAACCGACGGCACATCACTTGATTGGGCACGACAGAGAGAAGACCCCATGACCGCCCCGCTCCGTATCAACGAAGCTCTTTTGATTGCCAACCACGCATTTAAACCTTTCCAGTGCGTGGCCTGGGCCCCACAAGACGGCAACGGCGAACTGAACCTGACCGTCATCGACCGTACCAACTCGCATATCGGCCGCAAGCAGATTCCAAGCAGCGCTTACTCCGACCCGGCGCAACTGGAACAACTGCTGCAGCAGGCACGCGCCGAACTGAGCGAAGAAGGTTACCTGTTGCAATCGTGGTCGATGCCGCACTGATCAGAAGGTAATGCGGACGACATCCAGTCGTCCGCCCTGCTCTTTTTATTTATCTGTTGCTGTTTATCTCCAGTACGTTTGTACAACTTTCTTTAAAGCGTCAGGCGACACTGCTTGGCAGGCTTTCATTTGGTTCAAAAAGACACTGTTCTGGCACAGTGCGACCCTCCACCTGTTAGTTATGTCAGTTGTACTTCGGCGTATTCAGGGATTGAATGTTTCGCTCATGCAGTTACCCGCCCGATTCGGGCCTGGTCACTTGCAAGGAGAAGCATGCATGTCCCCCGAGAACGCCGTTGCGCTCCCGCCGTCAAAGACTCACGCCGGGCAACTCGACAGAGATTTTGCCCACTCCGGCATTGCCCAAGTGTATTTCGCCGGCAGCGTGTCGAGCATGACTCAAGGCCTGGCCCTCGATCCACAAGGCCGGGTGTTGGTGGCTGCCAAGATTGGCACTGCCGCAGGCAGCCGTTTCGGGTTGGCGCGAATGCTTCCCGACGGTTCTGCCGATCTCGGCTTCGGCGCTCAAGGCAGCGTGATCGGCGAATTCGCCCCCGGATTCGAAGCCATGGGTGCCAAGGTGCAAGTGTTGCCAGACGGACGCATTCTGCTGGCCGGCCTGCATTATGAGAACGCTCACCGTACCCTGCCCGCCTGCGCCCGATTCACGGCTGACGGCTTGCCTGACCCATCGTTTGGCGACAATGGTCGACAAGTCGTGCGCCTGCCGGGCGACCTGTCCGTCGGGTCTCGGGATAGCTGGCTTCCGCCCGGAGTGCCGGGGGCCGAAGCGTGCGACTTCGCGGTGCAGGACGACGGGCACATTCTGCTGATTGCCAATCACCACTTCGAATTGGCCGACCATGCCGGCATGCTGATTCGTCTGACTCCAGACGGCACCCTCGATCCCGGCTTCAATGGCCGTGGATTCGTGATGATCCGCCACCTGCTGCTCAACACCTGGCTCAACTGCCTGCTGCTGCAAGAGGATGGGCGCATCATCGTTGCCGGCGCCATCGACTTTCCTCAGGAAGGTCTGGTGGCACGTTATCTGCCCGACGGACGTCTGGATGAGCGCTTTGCGGTGGACGGTTTCCTCGCCTTCAAGGCCCACGGACAAAGCGCGATGGTCAGTCAGGTGCTGCATTCGATGGAGCATCTGCATTGCTTTGGCAGCAGCCGCGACCCGATCCGCTGCATGGCGCTGAGCCTGCACCCCAACGGTCGCCCGGAGTTGCGCAACCATGCCGGCCACCCGCATCTGCTGGAGATCGGCCCCAGTGGCTGCCAGTGGAGCGCGGCGCAGTGCATGACCGATGGCCGCATCATTGCGGTGGGCGCGACGATTGGCGGTATCGAGGCCGATTTCATCGTCGCGCGCTACCTGCCCGACGGCCAACTCGACTGCGAGTTCGGTAACGGCCACGGCTGGTTGCGCACGCGACTGGGACGCAGCCTGGATATCGCCAACTCACTGGCGGTGCAGGCCGATGGACACATCCTGGTCGGCGGCTATTCTCTGGACGGCAACTACCGGGCCATGATTGCCCGCTATCTGAATCAATAATCCCCCGAGACTTGAACTTGCCAGTCACTTGCGGCACTTTGCGCGCTTCTTAATACAAGGAGCAACCGATGTCCGGTTCACTGGCCCAGGCCTTCGCGCATAATTTCCTCGGGCACTCGCCCCGCTGGTACAAGGCGAGCATCGTCGGCTTCCTGATCCTCAATGCCGTGGTGCTATTTACCGTCGGCCCGGTCGCCGCTGGCTGGCTGCTGGTGATCGAATTCATTTTCACACTGGCCATGGCCCTCAAGTGCTATCCGTTGATGCCCGGCGGCTTGTTGTTGATTGAAGCCCTGCTGCTGAAGATGACCACGCCGCAGGCGCTATACGATGAGTTGGTGCACAACTTCCCGGTGATCCTGTTGCTGATGTTCATGGTCGCCGGCATTTACTTCATGAAGGATCTGCTGCTGTTTCTGTTCTCGCGGCTGCTGCTGGGCGTACGCTCCAAGGCGATTCTGGCGCTGATGTTCTGCTTCCTCTCGGCGTTTCTGTCGGCGTTTCTCGATGCCCTGACTGTGACGGCGGTGATCATCAGCGCCGCCGTCGGCTTCTATTCGGTTTACCACCGTGTGGCCTCGGGCAACGATCCGCGTCAGGAAAGCGAGTTCAGCGACGACCGACACTTGCCGGTGCTGCACCATGACGACCTGGAACAGTTTCGGGCGTTTCTGCGCAGCCTGCTAATGCATGGCGCTGTGGGCACCGCACTCGGTGGCGTCTGCACCTTGGTGGGCGAACCGCAGAACCTGTTGATCGGCCATGAGATGGGTTGGCACTTCGCGGCATTTTTCCAGAAAGTCGCGCCGGTCTCGTTGCCGGTGCTGGTGGCCGGGCTGGCGACCTGCGTACTGCTGGAAAAACTGCGCTGGTTTGGCTATGGCACCCTGCTGCCGGACAACGTCCGCGCCGTGCTGGCCAATTACGCCGCCGAAGATGACGCCGAACGCACTCCACGTCAGCGTGCCGCGCTGCTGGTGCAAGGCACTGCTGCGTTGATTCTGATTGGCTGCCTGGCGTTTCACGTTGCCGAGGTTGGCTTGATCGGCCTGATGGTGATCGTGTTGATCACCGCGTTTACCGGCATCACCGACGAACACCGTCTGGGCAACGCATTCAAGGACGCCATGCCGTTCACCGCGTTGCTGGTGGTGTTTTTTGCCGTGGTGGCAGTGATTCACGATCAACAACTGTTCGCGCCGCTGATCCAGTGGGTGCTGGCACTGCCGGCGGAGCAACAGCCGGGCATGCTGTTCATTGCCAACGGTCTGCTCTCGGCGATCAGCGATAACGTGTTCGTCGCCACGATCTACATCACCGAAGTGAAACAGGCTTTCCTGTCCGGGCACATGAGCCGCGAGCATTTCGAGACGCTGGCCATCGCGATCAACACCGGCACCAACCTGCCGAGCGTGGCGACGCCAAACGGTCAGGCTGCGTTCCTGTTCCTGCTGACCTCGGCGATTGCCCCGCTGGTACGCCTGTCGTACGGGCGGATGGTGTGGATGGCATTGCCATACACCGTGGTGATGGGCTTGCTGGGCTGGTACGCTGTCAGCTACTGGCTCTGACAACAACCTCATGCAGGAGCTGCCGAAGGCTGCGATCTGTCGATCTTGCTGCATAAAAAAACAAGATCAAAAGATCGCTGCCTGCGGCAGCTCCTACAAATGTTACTTGAGGATGTACTTCTCGATCGCCAGGGCTACGCCATCTTGGGTGTTTGGCGCAGTCACCACATCAGCCTGACGCTTCACTGCCTCTTCCGCCTGCCCCATGGCTATCGACAATCCCGCGCAATGGAACATCGCCGGGTCGTTACCGCCATCGCCAATCGCCGCCGTCTGCTCCAGCGGGATGCCCAGATGCGCAGCAATCGTCGACAGCGCGGTGCCCTTGTTGGCCTCCAGCGCCGTCACGTCCAGATAAACCGGTTGCGAACGCGAGACCTGAGCCATGCCGTTGACCTTGGGCAGCAGGCGCGCCTCAAGTTCAATCAGCAAATCCGTGTTGTTGCTGGTCGCGACGATCTTGTCGATGCGCTCCAGATACGGCTCGAAACTCTCGACCACCACCGGCGGATAACCGAGGCCGTGCTGTTCGCGCGGCACCATCGGCCCGTGCGGATCCTTGAGCAGCCAGTCGCCACCGCTGAACACCCAGATTTCCACTTCCGGCTGGTCGGCGAACAACGCCAAAGCAATCAACGCCGTCGGCACCGGCAGGTAATGCGCCACCAACACGCTGCCGTCCGGATTGACGATGGTGCCGCCATTGAACGCGGCGGTCGGCAGGTCGACCCCCAAGGCTTCGATCTGCTGCAACATGGCCTTGGGTGGGCGTCCGGTGGCCAGGCTGAACAACACACCCGCCTCGCGCAGCGAACGCACTGCATCAATGGTGCGCTGACTCAGGCTGTGATCGGGCAGCAACAGCGTGCCGTCCATGTCACTCAATAAAAAACGGATCGACTCCCTCATCCCAGGCCATGCCAGACGCGACCATCGCGAGTCAGCAGATCGTTGGCAGCTTGTGGACCGTCTTCCCCGGCGGCGTATGTCTGGACGCTCGCGTCCTGCTGCCAGGCATCAAGGAACGGTTGCACTGCGCGCCAGCCGTTCTCGATGTTGTCGGCGCGCTGGAACAGCGTCTGGTCGCCGGTCAGGCAGTCGTAGATCAGCGTTTCGTAACCGGTGGATGGCTGCATTTCGAAGAAATCCTTGTACGCGAACCCCAGCTCGATGTTGGCCATGTTCAACGCCGGCCCCGGCCGTTTGGCCAGCAGGTCGAACCACATGCCTTCGTTGGGCTGGATCTGGATACGCAGATACGTCGGCTGCAGTTCATCGACTTCGGTGTCGCGGAACTGCGCATACGGCGCCGGTTTGAAGCAGATGACGATTTCGGTGTCGCGCACGCTCATGCGTTTGCCGGTGCGCAGGTAGAACGGCACGCCAACCCAGCGCCAGTTGTCGATCATGACTTTCAACGCGACGTAGGTTTCGGTGTTGCTGTCAGGCGACACGTTGGCTTCCTGGCGATAGCCATTCAACGCTTTGCCATCGACTTCGCCGGCGCTGTATTGACCGCGTACCGAATTGGCCCGTGCCTCTTCGACGCTCCACGGGCGGATCGCGCCGACCACTTTGGCCTTTTCACCGCGCACGGCGTCAGCGCCAAACGCAGCCGGCGGCTCCATGGCAACCATCGCCAACAACTGGAACAGATGGTTGGGCACCATGTCGCGCAGCGCACCGGTGTGTTCGTAAAAACTGCCACGGGTTTCAACGCCGACGGTTTCCGCGGCGGTGATTTGCACGTGGTCGATGTAATGGTTGTTCCAGAACGCTTCGAACAAGCTGTTGGAGAACCGGCTGACCAGAATGTTCTGCACGGTTTCCTTGCCCAGATAATGGTCGATCCGATAGATCTGTTTCTCGGACATGACCTTGAGCAGGCAGGCGTTCAAGGCTTCGGCAGTGTGCAGGTCGGAACCGAACGGTTTCTCGATCACCACCCTTCTGAACGCTTCGGGGGTTTCTTCCAGCAGTTTGGCGGCGCCGAGGCGGCGTACCACTTCACTGAAAAAACGTGGCGCGGTGGCCAGGTAGAACACCGCGTTGCCCGTGCCACTGTCGGCGATTTTTGCCGCCAGCGCGGAATAGGTGCTGTCATCCAGGAAATCGCCCTGGACGTAGCTGATACCTTTGGCGAGCTTGGCCCACAAGGCCGGATCAAGCATCTGATCGCCCTTGCCGACCTTCGCCGCCACTTCGGTACGGATGAAGTCTTCGAGTTTTTGCGCGAAGGCCTCATCGGTAATGGCGTTGTGGTCAACGCCGACGATCCGCAGATTCTCGTCAAGCAAGCCGTCGCGACTGAGGTTGTACAGCGCCGGCATCAGCAAGCGCTTGACCAGGTCGCCGTGGGCACCGAACAAAAATAGCGTGGTCGGTGGTGCGGGTTCTGCCTTGGATTTTCTGCGGATCGTTTGGGTCATTTCTTCGGTGTCTCCACGTGGCCGCCGAAGCCGAAGCGCTGGGCCGAGAGGATCTTGTCGCCAAAGGTGCCCTGGCCACGCGAGCGGTAGCGCGAGAACAGCGAGTTCGACAGCACCGGAACCGGCACCGCTTGCTCCATGGCCGCTTCGATGGTCCATTGACCTTCGCCGCTGTCCGCCACCGAACCGGAAAATCCGTCGAGCTTCGGATCGCTGGCCAGCGCGTCGGCGGTCAGGTCGAGCAGCCAAGAGGATACGACGCTGCCACGACGCCAGACTTCAGCGATGTCGGCCACGTTCAGGTCGAAACGCTGATCTTCCGGCAGGCGCTCGCTGGATTTGGTCTTGAGGATGTCGAAGCCCTCGGCGAAGGCAGCCATCATGCCGTACTCGATGCCGTTGTGAATCATCTTCACGAAGTGCCCGGCACCGGCGGGACCGGCGTGGATGTAGCCGTGCTCGGCGCGGTGATCCTCGGACTTGCGGTCCTTGGTGCGCGGAATCTCGCCCATGCCCGGCGCCAGAGCGGCGAACAGCGGGTCGAGACGGTTCACGGTCTCGGCATCACCGCCGATCATCATGCAGTAACCGCGCTCCAGGCCCCAGACGCCGCCGGAGGTGCCAACGTCGATGTAGTGCAGACCTTTTTCGGCGAGGGTCTTGGCCCGGCGAATGTCATCCTTATAGTTGGTGTTGCCGCCATCGATGATGGTGTCGCCGGCTTCCAGCAAATCGCTCAGGGTGTTGATGGTGTCTTCGGTCGGCGCACCGGCCGGCAGCATGACCCACACGGCACGTGGCTTGGCCAGGCCAGCGACCAGCGCAGGCAGATCGGCAACGCCCGTGGCGCCCTCGGCGGCCAGGGTGTCGACAAAGGCGGTATTGCGGTCGTAAACAACGGTGGTGTGACCGTTGAGCATCAGACGCCGCGCAATATTGCCGCCCATGCGGCCCAGTCCAATAATCCCGAGTTGCATGTGCTGATGCTCCTTACTACAAATAAAATGTGTGTCATTGGTTATAGCCCAACGCGACTAATGGAGGTTAGTCCAGAGCGTCGGGCCGAAGTTTCCGGGCATTGTGCCCGATCCAGACTGATAACGCCCCGAATCATGCCGAAGACACACCGACCATGAAAAATAAAAAAGTTCCATTCACGGGCAAAAGAAATCAAAATTGGCGCCGATAGCAGATCTGTAGCCCGGCACCGGGACAATCTGCAGTTGAGACACGCCATTTGCGAGGTGAGCAATGGGCACAGTACACACAGCAATGCCGCCACAAACCCTGTATGTCACGATCCGTCGCGATGAATTGCGCCAGTTGAAGGACGAGCGCGACCAGTTGAAGCAGGAGCTGGCGCAATTGCGCTCGCTGACCCAGGGCGCTCAGCCCAAACCTCTGCCGGTTGTCCAGCGTCAACCGCACGCCTGACCTGCCCCGCCAGCATCGGGAACGGCGCCTGTCGTTCCCGTCATGATCCGCTCCCGCCAGCAATCAGCAACTAACGAAGTTTTCACATTGCGTTCGTGATACTCGCGCCCATTCTGGCCGTGCGTTTGCGCGCGGCTTCCGTTCGTCGGTTTGATGTAGTGTTCCGGCGGTGGTTAGTGACGATGAGCTGGAGTGCTGAATGGCATTGTTCAAACGCAGCAAAACGACTGCGACAGGTTTCGACTGGGCCGGGGTTCTCTGGCTCTTTGCTTTTTTCTGGTACTTCTCGGGCATCACCCAACTGTTGATCCAACTGACCGGCACCTCCGGTTTCAGCGGTTTCCGTCAGGCCTTCGTGATGAGTGCGCTGTGGCTCGCCCCGATGCTGGCGTTTCCCAAACGCACCAAACTGCTGGCTGCGCTGATCGGTATCGTCCTGTGGGCCTGTTCCATGGCCAGTCTGGGCTACTTCTTCATCTATCAGCAGGAGTTCTCGCAAAGCGTCATCTTCATCATGTTCGAGTCGAACGTGTCGGAAGCCGGCGAGTACATGACCCAGTACTTTGCCTGGTGGATGATCCCGGCGTTCCTCGCGCATACCGCTTTCGCCTACTTTCTCTGGACACGCCTGCGCCCGGTGTACATGCCCCGTGGCCGCGCCTACGTTGCGGCGCTGGCAATCCTGATTGCCGTGGTCGGCTATCCGCTGATCAAGCAGACCCAGCGCACCGGCAGTTTCGCCGGCGGCTTCGAGAAGTTCGAAGACCGCATCGAGCCGGCGGTGCCTTGGCAAATGGCCGTGGCTTACCACCGATACCTCGACACTCTGGCCGGCATGCAGGACATGCTGCACAGTGCAAGCAAGGTTCCGCCGCTGCATAACCTCAAGGCTGCCGACGCGGATAAACCGTCGACGCTGGTGCTGGTGATCGGCGAATCGACCAACCGCCAGCGTATGAGCCTGTATGGCTATGGCCGCAAGACCACGCCGGAACTGGACAAACTCAAGGATCAGCTCGCGGTGTTCGACAACGTCATCACTCCGCGCCCGTATACCATTGAGGCGTTGCAGCAGGTGCTGACCTTCGCCGACGAAGAAAATCCGGACTTGTACCTGTCCACGCCGTCACTGGTCAGCATGATGAAACAGGCCGGCTACAAGACCTTCTGGATCACCAACCAGCAGACCATGACCAAGCGCAACACCATGCTCACGACCTTCTCCGAACAGGCCGACGAGCAGGTGTACCTGAACAACAACCGCAACCAGAACGCCGCGCAGTACGACGGTGACGTGATTGAGCCGTTCAACAAGGCGCTGAGCGACCCGGCGCAGCGCAAGTTGATCGTCG
The DNA here is from genome assembly GCF_022368695.1 of Pseudomonas sp. Y5-11. Classification (NCBI taxonomy): domain Bacteria; kingdom Pseudomonadati; phylum Pseudomonadota; class Gammaproteobacteria; order Pseudomonadales; family Pseudomonadaceae; genus Pseudomonas; species Pseudomonas sp. Y5-11. Next base: position 3,704,602 of record NZ_CP058974.1, on the reverse strand, counting down.
TGCATCTGCTCGGCACGCACATGAGCTATCAGTACCGCTATCCGCCGACCTTCGACAAGTTCCAGGACCGTACCGGCGTGCCGGCCGGTGTGCGTGACGATCAGGTGCCGACCTACAACAGCTACGACAACGCCGTGCTGTACAACGATTTCGTGGTATCGAGCCTGATCAAGGACTACGCCAAGTCCGATCCGAATGGTTTCCTGCTGTACCTCTCCGACCACGGTGAAGATGTGTTTGACTCGGTCGGCCACAACACCCTCGGCCGTAACGAGAACAAACCGACGGCACCGATGTACACCATCCCGTTCATGGCCTGGGCATCGCCGAAATGGCGCGAGAACCATGACTGGAACTTTGCCGCCGACCTGAGCCGGCCGTACAGCAGCTCGCATCTGATCCACACTTGGGCAGACATGGCCGGTTTGAGTTTCGATGAACTGGACCGCAGCAAGAGCCTGGTCAGCGACAGCTTCAAACCGCGTCCGCTGATGATCGGCAACCCGTACGAACGCGAGCAGCGCGCCCTGATCGACTTCAGCCTGATGAAGCCGAAGAAGGTCGAACCCACCGCAGCGAATGTCGTGCAGCAGTAACCGCCTGGAAGGCGCCGGTTTCGAGAGATCGCAATCGGAGTAACGCATAAAGAAAAAGCTCCGTATCGCAAGATACGGAGCTTTTTTCGTTCTGGGCGGACCGGTTGCCCGTTTGCCCGGGGCCCTGCAGTGCCGCCTGAAGGGAATCGGGGCAGCGAGCAAGCATGCCCGCACCCTCCCCCGTTAAAAAGCAGCCAGCACGCTCAGAAGGCGTCAGCCAATCGCGCCGCCAGGCCCAAGGTTTTTTCCAGCACAAAAACAAACGCCCCGAACAAGTCGGGGCGTTTGTGGGTGCATTCGCCTGGGTGCTTTCACACCCTTCGCGTTGCAGATCCGGCGCGATCAGTAAGCCTTGCCGGTCTTGTAGAAGTTCTCGAAGCAGAAGTTGGTCGCTTCGATGTAGCCTTCAGCGCCACCGCAGTCAAAACGCTTGCCCTTGAACTTGTAGGCCATGACGCAGCCATTCTGGGCTTGCTTCATCAGGGCGTCGGTGATCTGGATTTCACCGCCCTTGCCTGGCTCGGTCTGCTCGATCAGGTCGAAGATGTCCGGCGTCAGGATGTAACGACCAATGATCGCCAGGTTCGACGGTGCGTCTTCCGGCTTTGGCTTCTCGACCATGCTGTGTACGCGGTAGATGTCGTCGCGGATCATCTCGCCGGCGATCACGCCGTACTTGCTGGTTTCCTGCGGGTCGACTTCCTGAATGGCGATGATCGAACAGCGGAACTGCTTGTACAGCTTGACCATCTGGGTCAGTACGCCGTCGCCTTCGAGGTTGACGCACAGGTCGTCCGCCAGTACCACAGCGAAGGGTTCGTCACCGATCAGCGGGCGACCGGTGAGGATCGCGTGGCCCAGACCTTTCATTTCGGTCTGACGGGTATAGGAGAACGAGCACTCATCGAGCAGCTTGCGGATGCCGACCAGGTATTTTTCCTTGTCGGTGCCCTTGATCTGGTTTTCCAGCTCATAGCTGATGTCGAAGTGGTCTTCCAGAGCGCGCTTGCCACGACCGGTCACGATCGAGATTTCAGTCAGGCCAGCGTCCAGAGCTTCTTCAACGCCGTACTGGATCAGTGGCTTGTTTACCACCGGCAGCATTTCTTTGGGCATGGCTTTAGTCGCTGGCAGGAAGCGAGTACCGTAACCGGCTGCTGGGAACAAGCATTTCTTGATCATATAAGTCCTTGAAAGGGCTGTGTGTACGAGTTTCGGCGCAGTCTAATCAGGCGGCGTGCACCTTACAATGCCCCGCACTGGCTAACCGATGCCAACATAGAGAAATATTCTCGCCGATAGTTCCGTTGGCAACTTCGACCCGCGAAAACAGAGTAGCTCAAACACGCAAATGCGCTGCATCACTCTACGCTCATCATCCCCCAATGTGAGGATTTGTCGGTATCATGGCGCCTTTGAACCAGCGAACGAGACAGATAGATGGCCGCGGTAAAAATCATCAACGGGTATGTGATCGACAAGAAAGACGGCAAGTGGAACCTGACCACGACCAATGGCGAACACATCGCCGGGCCTTTCGACAGCGAGCAGCTGGCGACTGATGTGGCGTCGGTGTTCACTGACACCCCTGCGTCGTCCAAACGCCGTGGCAAAGATCAGGACTGACCGGTTGCGGCACGCGCCGAGCCCTGCCCTTGCGCAGGGCTTTTTTGTGGCCGCTCGCAAACCCGATGAAAACAAGTGGCCAATCGCTATAACCTTTTCACTCCGGCGCTGTCAGAGCGTTTAGCCCTCCCTCGCTGAAGACGACACACTTATGAACATGAACAAAATGCTGCCGCTGATCGCGGTATTGGCCCTGGGTGGCTGTGCCACCTCGCAAACCACCTACCTGAACAACGGCGAACAGGGTTTGAGTATCGACTGCTCCGGGGAAGCCAACTCCTGGGCAACCTGCTACGAAAAAGCCGATGCTTCCTGCGCGGGCACCGGTTATCGCATTGTCGGTACGGACGGCACACCGGCACCCAAGGAGAGCGACAAGACCCTGGGGGTCGATGTCGGCAACTATAAAAACCGCAGCGTGGTGGTGGTCTGCAAATAGACCCTACATGTGGATCTCGGCGAACTTGATCCCGAGCCCGCGCACGATCTCAATCAGATCGTCGAGCCGGGCGAAGGATTCGACTTCGTCGTTATCGTCGACCAGAAAATAGCTGCGACCGGCGCTCTTCTTGAAAAACACGATCCACTCACCCGAGTTCGCCGGATTCTGAATCACATGCGTGGCAGAGATAAGGCCCTCTGCATGCCGTTCCCGTACTTGCTCTCGCTTCATGCGCGACTCCAGAAATGAAAATGCCGCCACAGCATGACTGTGGCGGCACTGGTGCTGATGGCCGCTATTCTATCAGCCGGAAATGCAGGCATTGGCGGCGTTTTGCACGTCACGAGGACGAATCGGCACATTGGACATGCGTTCATGCAACTTGATGCTGCTGCCGCCGGAACGGTCGTCGATATCAAACACCGCTGCCGCGCCAGTGGAAAATTTCCCGGGAACAATCACCCGCACGCCATCCTTGTGCGGCTGCATCTGCAGTGCGCCGCGACTGTTAGCCAGCTTGTCCGCCAGGCACTGCGCATACTCATGGGGTTTCTTGCCGGAAATCACGCTCATGGTGGGCAAGGTTTCATTGATTTCGGAAACACTCGCGCAACCACCCATGACCAACATCAACGGCAGACACACCACACCCCACTTCATACAAATACCTCCCATAAAGACCCTCGGACAGCAGTAATGCCATTTTTCTCCGAGGCTTACTCCATTAAACCCGCAGCGAATCGCGAATAACCGTTTTTAATTGTCAAAGCAGCGCTCGACGGCGGGATAATAACCCGTTCGGGCTGATAAACTGCGCCAATCGCACATGCTATCGTTTTGATTTAGTAGAAAAAGCCCTTCTGGAGGCGCCCATGAAATTCATTCACCAGCGCGAGCACCTCAACGAAGACGACATTGTCGTCATCCAATGCTCGCAAACCTGCAACATCCGCTTGATGAACGACGCCAACTTCCGCGCGTTCAAGAACGGCGGCCGCCACACCTACCACGGCGGCGCTTTCGACACGTTTCCGGCGCGCATCACCGCGCCGAGCACCGGTTTCTGGAACATCACCATCGACACCGTCAGCCGGCGCGCCATCAGCGTCACGCGCAAACCGACCCTGACCCACTCGATCAAGATCATCCGCCGCTCCAGCTCCAAACTGAGCTGAGTCGCCCCAACGCAAGGTAAGCATGACCGTGGCCCAAACGACCAAATACGTCATCAAATACAAGCTCAACGGCGAGCGCCGCTTCGAGTTCGCGCAACTGCAAGACGGCACCGTGGAAGAAGCCAGGGCTGCACTGGATGCCATCCACGGCCAGACCGAAGATGTGATCAGCGATATCGCCGTCAGCAAAGCCCTGTAACGCAACACCCCGGATTCGACCGCAAGCGGCAGAGTGTTCTGCCGCCGGGATTTGCCCAGACTGACAGCCTCGACCAAAGGGTTCAGGAGTCAGAATGTCAATGTCCCCGTCTCGGCTGGATGCGCTCGATTGGGCGAGCCTCGAACAGCATCTGGATCAATATGGCTATGCCATCGTCCGCTCACTGCTGTCGGCGCAAACCTGTGAGCGCTTGAGCGCCCTGTATTCGCAGACCGAACCGTTTCGTTCCCAGGTCATCATGGTTCGCCACGGTTTCGGTCGCGGGGAATACAAGTACTTCAGCTATCCCCTGCCGACAACCATCGAACGTCTGCGCACTGCGCTTTACTCGCGCCTGGTGCCGCTGGCCAACCGCTGGTACGAACGCATGAATGTGCCTGTACGCTTTCCCGCAACCCATGCCGGGTTTGTGCAGCGCTGTCACGATGCCGGCCAACTGCGGCCCACACCCTTGCTGTTGCAATACGGCCCGCAGGACTACAACTGCCTGCATCAGGATCTGTACGGAGAACTGGTTTTCCCACTGCAAGTGGCGATTCTTCTGTCGGAGCCCGGAGAGGATTTTACCGGTGGAGAGTTCGTCCTGACCGAGCAGCGTCCACGCCTGCAGTCCCGACCACACGTCGTGGATCTGCAAAAGGGTGACGCGGTTATATTCGCGGTCAACCAGCGCCCGGTCAGCGGCACACGTGGCGATTATCGAGTGACCATGCGTCATGGCGTCAGTCGCCTGCACAGCGGAAACCGGCATACTCTGGGCATCATCTTCCACGACGCAGTATGAGCAGCATGCAACCGAGCCACTTCGACCTGTTCGCCGACCACGAACCCGAGCAACAACCCCGCGCCGAGCAAATCGGTGAACAATCGTGGGTTTTGCGCGGTTTCGCCCTGCCGATGATCGATCAACTGTTGCCAGCGCTGGACGGCGTTCTCACCGCAGCGCCATTGCGTCACATGATGACCCCGGGCGGTTTCAGCATGTCGGTGGGCACCAGCAGCTGCGGAGCGCTGGGCTGGATCACCGATCGCAGCGGTTATCGCTACAGCACCATGGATCCGCTGAGCGGCAGACCGTGGCCGGCAATGCCCCAAGTGTTGTTCGAACTGGCACAGAGAGCGGCACTGCGCGCAGGATTTACCGGATTTCACGCCGATTCGTGCCTGATCAACCAATACGTCCCCGGCGCCAAGATGTCTTTGCACCAGGACAAGGACGAACATGCCTACGCGGCGCCGATCGTTTCGTTGTCCTTGGGGTTGCCGGCAATGTTCCTGTTCGGTGGTTTTGTCCGCAGCGACAAGAGCCAGCGCATTCCTCTGCTGCACGGCGACATGGTGGTCTGGGGCGGGGTCGATCGCCTGCGTTTTCACGGTGTGCTGCCGATCAAGCCCGGCCAGCATCCGCGTCTGGGCGAGCGGCGGATCAATCTGACCTTCCGGGTCGCCGGGTGATCTGAAAAGTTTGACCGCAAGGCCCGGAGTGCTACGCACATTGCTGCTGGTTAACCTGAATCAAACAGGTCAACGGACTACTCGTCATGAAAAAGCTTTCGCCGATCATCAATGTTGAAACCGATCCACGCTGGGCCGCCGTGATCGCGCGGGATCCGCGAGCCGACGGGCAGTTTGTCTACGCGGTGAAAACCACCGGCATCTATTGCCGCCCGAGCAGCCTTTCGCGATTGCCCAAGCCGCACAACGTCGAGTTTTTCGACAGTGCCGAAGCAGCCGAGGCGGCGGGTTATCGTCCGAGCAAACGCACTCGCAAGGATCAGACCGACGTCGCCGCCCAACATGCCGCGACGGTGGCGCTGGCTTGCCGGCAGATCGAAACCTGCGAAACTGCGCCGGCGCTTAACCAGCTCGCCGCGACCGCCGGCCTCAGCCCCTTCCATTTTCATCGCGTATTCAAGGCCGCTACCGGTCTGACGCCAAAGGGTTACGCGGCGGCGCATCGCTCGCGCCGGGTGCGGGAACGGCTCGCGAATGGCGGTTCGGTGACCGATGCGCTGTACGACGCCGGCTTCAATTCCAACAGCCGCTTTTACGAATCGGCCGACAAGCTGCTGGGCATGAAGCCCGGTGACTATCGCGCTGCCGGGCGCAATAACGACATACGCTTTGCCGTTGGCCAATGTTCGCTCGGGGCGATTCTGGTGGCGCAAAGCGAACGCGGGGTGTGCGCGATCCTGTTGGGCGACGATCCGCACCAACTGGTGTGTGATCTGCAGGATCAGTTCCGTCAGGCCAACCTGATTGGCGCCGACGCCGGGTTCGAACAGTTGATTGCCAAAGTGGTGGGCTTCATCGAAGCCCCGGCACTGGGCCTCGACTTGCCACTGGATGTGCGCGGCACCGCGTTTCAGGAGCGCGTCTGGCAGGCGTTGCGGGAAATCCCGGTGGGTCGCACCGCCAGTTACGCCGAAATCGCCCAACGCATTGGCGCGCCGACTTCCATGCGCGCGGTGGCGCAAGCCTGCGGCGCCAACCGTCTGGCCGTGGCAATTCCTTGCCACCGCGTAGTGCGCAGCGATGGCAATCTCTCGGGGTATCGTTGGGGTGTGGAGCGCAAGCGCCAGTTGCTGGATCGCGAAACCCAGCCTTAGCGAATCCCGATGCAGACCGCCACGGACTCGGGGCCGGTATAGGCCTCGTAGTCGGTGGCATAGCGACGCTGAATCTGAGGGTTCTCCCCAAAGAAGGTCCAGATCCGTCCCCAAGTCGCAATGACCGCGTCAGGCAACGGCCCCTGCGCCTCGAACACCAGATATTCGCCGGTTTCGATCTGTACGGTCTCATAGCCTTTGGGTTGTGCATTGACCGCGACCCCCGCGGTGACATCGAATGCACCCGAGGCATCGGATTCATAGGCCGAATACACACCATAAATTGCAGAGCCCGGGATCTTGCCGGGAATACTCTCGGCCTGTTCTTCACTGAAAAACCGGCCCCACATCGGGCCGATCTTTGCGCTCTGGGGCTGGTGCTCTGCGGCGTTGGTCGTGCGCACACGCAGGCCGGCCACGGTGAAGGCGTCGATTTGCTGTCGTTTCAAATCCATCGAAAATGCCGCTCCCTGTCATAGAAGTGCGGCCACACAGGGCCGCAATGGCGCTTACTCTGTCAGCGATTGACGTCGACCACAACCCTGCCGCGCAGCTGTCCGGCGAGCAATTTGGGTGCCGCGTCGATGGCTTCGCTCAGGGCGATTTCGTGGCTGATCAAAGGCAACAAGGCGAAGTCCAGATCCTTGGCCAGACGTTTCCAGGCCTCGATCCGACGGGCCTTGGGTTGGGTCACGCTGTTGATGCCCGCCAGGGTCACGCCGCGCAGAATGAACGGCGCCACCGACGCAGGAAAATCCATACCCTGGGCCAGACCGCAGGCCGCCACCGTGCCTTCGGCGCGGGTGCTGGCACAGGCGTTGGCCAAGGTGTGGCTGCCGACCGAGTCGATCACGCCGGCCCAGCGTTCCCTGGCCAGCGGTTTGCCCGGTTCCGACAAGGTTGCGCGGTCGATGATCTCGCTGGCGCCCAGTTGCTTCAGGTACTCGTGCTCGGACACCCGGCCGGTGGATGCCACCACGCGATACCCGAGTTTGCTGAGCAAGGCGATGGCGAAACTGCCCACCCCTCCGTTGGCGCCGGTCACCAGCACTTCGCCCTGATCCGGCGTCACGCCGTTGCGCTCCAGCGCCAGAATGCACAGCATCGCCGTGTAGCCGGCGGTACCGATGGCCATCGCTTGCGCGGCGCTGAAGGCCTCGGGCAAGGGAATCAGCCAGTCGCCACGGAGCCGCGCCTTCTGTGCCAGGCCACCCCAGTGACTTTCGCCCACGCCCCAGCCATTGAGCAGCACCTGATCACCAACCTTGTAGTCAGGATGCGAGCTGACCTCGACCGTGCCCGCCAGGTCGATCCCAGGCACCATCGGAAACTGGCGTACCACCGGGCTGCTGCCGGTAATCGCCAGACCATCCTTGAAGTTCAGCGTGCTGTACGCCACCCGCACCGTTACGTCGCCTTCGGGCAACTGCGCTTCATCGATCTGCTGCAGGCTGGCGCGGTAACCGCTGTCGTCTTTGTCGATCAAAATGCCGTTGAACATGGCTGCCTCTCACTCAGTGGATTCAAATCCTCGCGCCTTGAAATAACACAAAGCAACACATTGCCCCACCCGACTTTGCGCCAATTCGCAAATCCGCCCAGTGATTCCATAGCGGGCGACTATGCTTTTTCGACGGTCGTGCTTTCGTTGCCCTCCTGCTGAAAGCGGCCCCTGTCGATGGAGCTGACAATGCCTTACCCGCGCTCATGGCTTGCAATCCTGATGCTGTGCCTGCTGACCGCCGGCAACCCGTGGGCCGCCCCGGCCACTGCCAGCAAACCCGCCGCTGCCGACGCCGCCCCCAGCGCGCCGACGTGGCCGCAAGTGATCACCAGCGGCAAGGCCAGGCTGACCGTGTACCAGCCGCAACTCGACAGCTGGGATGGCTACACACTCAATGCCCGGGCGGCGGTCGAAGCCACCGGCGCCGACGGCAAACCCACTTACGGCATTGTCCAGTTCAGTGCGCACACGCTGGTCGACAAGGCCACGCGCTGGGTCGCACTGGATCAATACAAGATCATCAAGGCCGACTTCCCCGCCGATGCCAGTCAGGCGGATGTCTGGCTCGCGGCACTGCAAAAGGATGCCCAGAGCCGCAAGAAGACCATTTCCCTCGATCAACTCGAGGCCGCCGTCGGTGTGTTGTCGGCAGAGCAGAAAGCCGACAGCGCACCGCTGGAAAATACCCCGCCGGCGATCATCAGTTCCGACGTCCCCGCCCTGCTTGTCTATATTGATGGCGACGCGGCGTATCGCGCGGTCGAGGGCACCGGGTTGCAGCGGGTGATCAACACCCGCCCGTTATTGCTCAAGGACGCCGAGGGCAGACACTACTTGCATGTGTTCGATGGCTGGATGGTCGCTGACAGCCTCAGCGGCGAATACACTCGTCTGACCTCGCCGCCAGCCGATCTGGAGAAGGCCAAACAGGCGGCGATCCAGAGCCGCCAGGTCGATCTACTGACCGGGCAGAGTGATCCGAAAGACAAGGTGCCAAATCTGGCCAAGCCGCCGCAGCCGAAAATTTTCATCGCCACCACCCCCACCGAGCTGATCGTTACCGACGGGGCTGCGCAGTGGTCGCCGATCCAGGGCACCAGCCTGCTCTACGTGAGCAACACCACCGGACACATCTTCAAGGAAATCGGCGACCAGAACAGCTACGTGCTGATTTCCGGACGCTGGTTCCGGGCCGCCGACATGAACGGGCCGTGGACGTTTACCCCGGCGGACAAATTGCCTACCGACTTCGCCAACATCCCCGACGACAGCCCGAAAGAGAACGTCAAGGCCTCCGTCGCCGGTACGCCGCAGGCCAAGGAAGCCGCGATTGCCGCCACCATCCCGCAAACCTCGGCGATCAAGAAAAGTGCAGTGAAAATGACCGCGCCGCAGTTCGACGGCGAGCCGCAACTCAAACCGATCAACACCACGTCGCTGCAATATGTGGTCAACAGCGCGACGCCGATCATTCGTGTCGACGACAACAGCTGGTATGCCGTGGAGAACGGCATCTGGTTCACCGCAACGACAGTCAGCGGACCGTGGGTCGTCGCCAGTTCGGTACCGTCGGTGATCTATTCCATCCCGCCGAGTTCACCGATGCATTACCTCACTTACGTCAAAGTCTATGAGTCCAGCGGCGACACGGTGGTGGTTGGCTACACCCCGGGGTATCAAGGGTCGAACCTGGATCCGGCCACGGGTGTGGTGGTTTACGGCACCGGATATCCGTACACGCCGTGGGTTGGCAGTGTCTGGTATGGGCCGCCCGTGACCTACGGTTTCGGTGTCGCGATTCGCTATACACCCTGGACCGGCTGGACCTTCGGTTTCGGCTTCGGCTGGAGCTGGGGCGGCAACACCGTGGCAATGGGTTGGGGCTGGGGTGCTTATCCGTGGTGGGGCAATTACGGCTGGGGTTATGCCTGGGGGCCGCGCTTGTATCCTGCGCCGCTGGCCTGGGGCGGCGCCGCTTACGGCTATCGCGGCGGTGCCGTGGCCTGGGGGCCCGGTGGCTGGGCCGGCACCACCGGCAACATTTATCGTCAGTGGGGCGACCGCGCGACCGTCAGCCGTTACGGCGCCGGCTACAACGCCTGGACCGGCAATCGCTGGGCCGGTCAGGTCGGCTCGTCCTATAACTCGCGCACCGGGATTGCCGCGGCGGGCCAGCGCGGTGCCGTACACAATGCCTACAACGGCAACTACGCGGCCGGACGCAGCGGTGAGGTGGTCGGGCCGAACGGTGGCGCCATTGCCGGCGGCCGAGTGACGGCGGGCAACGCACGCAACGGCACGCAAGTCACCGCCAACCGTGGCGCGGTCTACAACCCCAACACCGACAAGACCACGCAATATGCTGGCGTCAAGGGACGCAACGGCGGCGCTGCAAGGGTCGGCGACAACGTCTATGCCGGGCACGACGGTAACATCTACAAGAAAACCGACAACGGTTGGCAATCAATGGTCAAGGGCAGCCCGACCCGCACGGCACCGGTCAACAACACTGCTCAACTGCAAAACCTCAATCGTGAATCTGCAGCGCGTAACTTCGGCAACCAGCGCACCAACAACTTTCACAACTCCTCGCAAGTCATGAACCGTTCATTTGGTGGCGGTGGCGGCGGTTTTCATCGACGCTGACGGCGCATGGCTGTCCGTGCGCGGAAAATTCGCGCTGGCCCTGAGTCCGCTTTTGCTGTTAAAAAACCGGCTCTGCCGTCCCTGCCCCGTTTCATCGTTCGGAGAACCGCTTCCATGAGCCAATGGCCTGACACTCGCATTCTTGACCTGCTCGGCATCGAGCTGCCGATCATCCAGGGCCCCATGGCCGGTGCCACGAATTCGGCCATGGTGATCGCCGTGTGCAACGCCGGTGGCCTGGGTTCGATGCCCGCCGCAATGCTGAGTATCGAGCAACTGCGCGAAGAACTGCAGACCATTCGCGAGCACACTCGCAAGCCGTTCAACGTCAATTTCTTCTGCCATCAGCCACCGGCTGCCGATGAACAGCGCGCGCGGGACTGGAAAAACCTGCTGGAGCCGTACTACCGCGAACTGGGTGTCGATTTCGATGCACCGACGCCGGTGTCCAACCGGGCCCCCTTCGATGCGGCAGCGTGCGCCGTGCTGGAAGAGTTTCGTCCTGAAGTCGTGAGTTTTCACTTTGGCCTGCCGGAGAAATCCCTGCTGGATCGGGTCAAGGCCACGGGTGCGAAAATCCTCTCGTCTGCCACGACTGTCGATGAAGCAGTGTGGCTTGAACAAAACGGTTGCGACGCGATCATCGCCATGGGCTACGAGGCAGGTGGTCATCGCGGGATGTTTCTCAGCGATGACCTGAGCAGTCAGGTCGGTACCTTTGCCCTGGTGCCGCAGATTGTCGATGCGGTGAAAGTACCGGTGATCGCTGCCGGCGCCATTGCCGATGCGCGCGGGGTGGCCGCGGCATTGATACTCGGTGCATCGGCAGCGCAGGTCGGCACCGCGTATCTGTTTACCCCGGAAGCGAAAGTCAGCGCTTCCCATCATCAGGCGCTGCGCACCGCCAAGGAAAGCGAAACCGCGATTACCAACCTGTTCACCGGCCGCCCGGCTCGCGGCATTCTCAATCGAGTGATGCGCGAAATCGGCCCGATGTCAGCGAAAGCCCCGGCCTTCCCGCTGGCCGGCGGAGCGCTGATGCCCTTGCGGGCAAAAAGCGAAGCGCAGTTCAGCAACCTCTGGGCCGGGCAGGCTTTTCCGTTGGGCAAGGAGCTGAGCAGCGCCGAACTGACCCGGGAACTGGCGCAAGGCGCACTGACAAAACTGGTCCGACACTGATCCGATCCAGGATGAGGCGCGACACAGCCTCATCCTGTATACAACAGCACTTCCTGTTTAGCGGCATTTCGCTATATATTTCGCTATATAGCGTTTCACCCTTCGCATCGGTGCAGTCCACCTCCAACAATAACTGCCCTCTGCATTCGCCAATAACGGAGCTGTTATGACCATTCGTGCCTCACGTTTTGCCCCCGCTTGCCTGGCTTCTTTGCTGTCGGTTTTTGCCTTGGGCGCCGCTCACGCCGATGAAGTGCAGGTGGCGGTTGCCGCCAACTTCACCGCGCCGATCCAGGCCATTGCTGCCGACTTCGAAAAAGACACCGGGCACAAACTGGTCGCCGCCTACGGGGCCACCGGCCAGTTCTACACCCAGATCAAGAACGGCGCGCCGTTCGAAGTGTTCCTCTCGGCGGACGACACCACTCCGGAAAAACTGGAAAAAGAAGGCGATACCGTCAAGGGCTCGCGCTTCACCTACGCCATCGGCACTCTGGCGCTGTGGTCGGCGAAAGAAGGTTACGTTGATGGCAAAGGCGAAGTGCTGAAGAAAAATGAATACCAGCATCTGTCCATCGCCAATCCGAAAGCCGCACCGTACGGGCTGGCCGCCACTCAGGTGCTGGAAAAACTCAAGCTGACGGAAGCGACCAAAGCCAAAATCGTCGAAGGCCAGAACATCACCCAGGCTTACCAGTTCGTGTCCACCGGTAATGCGGAACTGGGCTTCGTAGCACTGTCGCAAATCTACAAGGACGGCAAGGTCACCAGCGGTTCGGCGTGGGTCGTTCCAGCGAACATGCACGACCCGATCAAACAGGACGCGGTAATCCTCAACAAAGGCAAAGACAGCGCCGCCGCCAAAGCGCTGGTTGACTACCTCAAAGGCCCGAAAGCCGCTGCGGTGATCAAGTCTTACGGTTACCAGCTCTAAATGTCGCTCTCGAGTGCCGACTTCGCGGCGATCTGGCTGACCCTGAAACTGGCGTCCCTGACCACCGCGATCCTGCTGGTCGTCGGCACTCCGATTGCCCTGTGGCTGGCGCGCAGTCGTTCCTGGCTGCGCGGCCCCATCGGCGCAATCGTCGCCCTGCCCCTCGTGCTGCCGCCGACTGTGATCGGCTTCTATCTGCTGCTGGCAATGGGGCCCAATGGCTTTCTCGGCCACTTCACGCAATGGCTGGGCCTGGGCACGCTGACCTTCAGCTTTACCGGGCTGGTGATCGGTTCGGTGATCTATTCCATGCCGTTTGTGGTGCAACCGTTGCAGAACGCGTTCGCGGCCATCGGCACCCGCCCACTGGAAGTGGCCGCGACCTTGCGCGCCAATCCCTGGGACACTTTTTTCAGCGTGATCCTGCCTTTGGCCCGTCCCGGTTTCGTAACCGCGGCGATCCTCGGGTTCGCGCATACCGTCGGTGAATTCGGTGTGGTGCTGATGATCGGCGGCAACATTCCCGACAAGACCCGCGTGGTCTCGGTGCAGATCTACGACCATGTCGAGGCGATGGAATATGCTCAGGCCCATTGGCTGGCCGGGGCGATGCTGGTGTTTTCGTTTCTGGTGTTGCTGGCGCTCTACTCCAGCCGCAAGACCCGCGCGGGCTGGAGCTGATCGATGATTGATGCACGTCTGAAAATCGCTTATTCGGGTTTCAGCCTGGATATTGATCTGCATTTGCCGGGGCGTGGCGTGACTGCGCTGTACGGTCATTCCGGTTCGGGCAAAACCACCTGCCTGCGCTGTATCGCCGGGCTTGAGCGCGCCGAGCAAGGTTTCATACAGATCAACGACGAAGTCTGGCAGGACAGCGAGCGCCGGATTTTTGTCCCGCCGCACAAACGTGCGCTGGGTTACGTGTTCCAGGAAGCCAGTCTGTTCCCGCATCTGTCGGTGCTGGCCAATCTGCAGTTTGGCCTCAAACGCATTGCCAAGGCCCAGCGCCGGGTCGACATGGCACAAGCCACCGAGCTACTGGGCATCGGCCATCTGCTGGAACGCCATCCGCAGCATCTGTCCGGCGGCGAACGCCAGCGTGTCGGTATCGCCCGCGCGCTGTTGACCAGCCCGAAACTGCTGCTGATGGATGAGCCGTTGGCGGCCCTCGACAGCCAGCGCAAAAACGAAATCCTGCCATACCTGCAACGCCTGCATGATGAACTGGACATCCCGGTACTCTATGTCAGCCACGCACAGGATGAGGTGGCGCGGCTGGCCGATCATCTGGTGTTGCTCAGCGACGGCAAGGCCCTGGCCAGCGGCCCGATTGGCGAGACCCTCGCCCGGCTGGACCTGCCAATGGCGCTGGGCGATGACGCCGGGGTGATCATCGAAGGCCAGGTCAGCGCCTACGATGCCGAGTACCAGCTGCTGAGTCTGCAATTGCCGGCCACGGCCATGAACATCCGCGTGACGCACGCGCCGATGGCGGTCGGTCAGGCCTTGCGCTGCAAGGTGCACGCCCGTGACATCAGTCTGGCCCTGCACAACAGCGAAGCCAGCAGCATCCTCAATCGCTTGCCGGTGACCGTGGTCAGCGAGCTGGCGGCGGACAACGCCGCGCACGTGCTGATTCGTCTGGATGCCGGCGGCACACCGCTGCTGGCACGGATCACGCGGTTTTCCCGGGATCAGCTCGGCATCCACCCGGGCCAGCATTTGTGGGCGCAGATCAAGGCCGTCGCCGTGCTGGCCTGAATTGGTTGGCACGACGGCCACAGCCTGCGGTCAATCGCTGTAACAGAGCGATTCGCCAAGGACACCGCCATGCCCGACACCGCACTAGCCGACGTCTTACCGCCCGACCTGCATTACGTCGACGATACCCAACCCGGCATCCGCCGTAAAAAACTGCGTGGCAAATTCGCCTACTTCGATCCGGCCGGACAACGCATCAACGACCCCGATGAGATCAAGCGGATCAACGCGCTGGCAGTGCCGCCGGCCTACACCGACGTGTGGATCTGCGCCGATCCGCGTGGCCATTTGCAGGCCACTGGTCGCGATGCCCGGGGCCGCAAGCAGTATCGCTATCACCCGCGCTGGCGCGAGGTGCGCGACGCCGACAAGTACTCGCGCTTGCGTGAGTTCGGCCTGGCGCTGCCGAAGTTGCGCAAACAGCTCGAAACCCTGCTCGACGCACCCGGCTTCAGCCGCGACAAGGTCATGGCCACGGTCATCACGTTGCTCGACGCCACACTGATCCGCGTCGGCAACACCCAGTACGCGCGGGACAACCGCTCCTATGGCCTGACCACCCTGCGCAGCCGGCATGTCGAGATCAACGGCAGCGCGATCCTGTTCCAGTTTCGCGGTAAAAGCGGCATTGAACACCAGATCACCGTCAAGGATCGTCGCCTGGCGCGCATCATCAAGCGCTGCCTGGAAATCCCGGGACAGAATCTGTTTCAGTATCTGGATGAAAATGGCGAGCGGCACACCGTCAGCTCCCACGACGTCAACAGCTACCTGCAAACCCTCACCGGTGCCGACTTCACCGCCAAGGATTACCGCACCTGGGCCGGCAGCGCGCTGGCCCTGGCGGTATTGCGCGAACTGCAATGGGAGTCGGAAGCCGAGGCGAAACGGCACGTGGTGGAGATGGTCAAGAGCGTGTCCAAACAGCTGGGCAACACCCCGGCGGTGTGCCGCAAATGCTACATCCATCCCGCCGTGGTCGAGCGCTTCCTGCTCGGTGCGCTGGCCGAACTGCCACGCCCGAGGGTGCGCAAAGGCCTGCGCGCTGAGGAAGTGGCGCTGGCGATGTTTCTCGAGCAAATGATCGACGCGTCTTGATCGCGCTGGTAGCCGAGCAATCAATCGCGGTTTCCCAGGTTCCAGAGTTTCTACAGGCTTTGAAGCCGACGCATCGCCTGGATTGGCGCGCCACCGAGTGGCTGCAACCGACGAACTGACTGGCTATTTTTTGCACGATTGGCCAAGGCTTCTATAGTTGATCTGACACCTATTTGCTGTGGTGACGCCATGGAAGACATCTTTGTCGTGAAGCGCTGCAACAAGATCATCATTCACGGCCGCCGCGCCGGGGAAAGTCAGCATGAACCTGCCGAATCCAGCAGCTGGTTTCGGATCAATGACACCCGAACCGGAGGCTTCATCGGTGACGGCTATGATCTTGAGGAAGATGCCCGGCGCGAATGCCAAAGGCTCAATGCGGCCAGCTCGCCGCGACCGGCGCGACAATCGGCCGGCTGATGCAATTGACAGGCGGGGTCTATACTCAAAGCAGCTGACGGACCAGCGCCCCAACGGCAGAGAGCTCGCAGCCCGCGGGCTTTTTGCTGCCTCTCAACGGTTTGTCTGAACGGAGGTGCTCCATGTCCGAAAAAGAGTCCATCACCACCCTCCTCACCCTGCTCGACTCCCGTCAGGCGCGCCTGGCTGCGGCCTGCAAGGAAATTGCCGACTGGGTCGATCATCAAGGCGGCCATCCGACCGCCCTGCGCATACGCGATCGCCTGAACGACATCGAAAAAGACACGCCGCTGATTCGCAGTACGCTGTCTTCGTTGCAACCCGTCGAGCGGCCTCTGCCTCGTTTCAGATGACCGGATGGCAATAACGACAGTCTCAACGCGTACCGCCTGGCCGATCCGGCGAACACCTGCAGTCGTGGCAGGTCATAACCTGTACACGTCACCAGGAGACTGATCCATGGTTATCCATTTCAAAGTAGACGGACACCTGGCTTGTGGTCACAAAGGCAATAACCTTGCCTCGAGCCAGGAACTCAATCGCGTCAAATGCCGCAGCTGCCGAAATACCGATGCCTACAAAAATGCGCGCAAAACCCAGCGCAATGCTGCTCGGCGCGCAGCGCGCCACACACAGGCTAATCATGGTGCATCGAACTGGCGCTCGGAATGGATCGCACGCTTGACCGCTCTGGCGGGTCCGCAACGCCTGCCACGGGGCTTTTTCGGGCAAGCGTTTGTGTAATCGCTTGATGTCTTGGTTTTCGTCCATCACTCAGCGCGAATTGCCACGAGTTCACCGCTCGAAACCATCAATGCCCTGACCTTATCGTCAGGGCATTTTATTGAAAACACCGTTTCGAGCAGCCCTTCACCCTGAGTCAAGCTTGCAAATAGCCAACGCGCCCTCATAACCAGAACCCGTATCCACCGTCACCGAGAGGAAAAAACGATCATGACCGGAAAAACCGAAACCGCGATTCTCGCCGGGGGCTGCTTCTGGGGCATGCAGGACCTGCTGCGACGCTATCCCGGGGTGCTGCAGACGCGAGTCGGATACAGCGGCGGCGATGTACCGAACGCCACCTATCGCAACCACGGCAACCACGCCGAGGCCATCGAGATCGTTTTCGACCCGGCGGTGATCAGCTACCGGCAAATCCTTGAGTTCTTCTTCCAGATCCATGATCCCAGCACACCCAACCGACAAGGCAACGATCTCGGCCCCAGTTATCGCTCGGCGATTTACTACCTTAACGAACAGCAACGCGACATTGCTGAAGACACCGCTGCCGACGTCGATGCATCCGGGCTGTGGCCGGGGCGAGTGGTCACTGAAATCGAACCGGCGGGCCCCTTCTGGGAAGCGGAACCCGAGCACCAGGACTATCTGGAGCGGATACCGAATGGTTACACCTGCCATTTCATCCGCCCGAACTGGAAACTGCCGAAACGCAGCTGAAAACACATCTGCGTAATCACTCCACGCACGGCGCTGGCCTCAGCTGAGGCCGGTGCCTGCGCACCTCTGGACTTGATCATTTTGGTGGGCCCTCCGTAGCACAGTTCAAGCGCCCGAGGATGAACATACGTTCATCGCAAGCATGGCTAGAAGCGTCTAGCCTGCGGGTTCCAACATAGTGCCTACAGGAGTACCCCACCATGTTCTCGCACGAAAGCCTCCCGCTGATTGCCATTTTCACCATCATGCTGCTGTGCGCAGGTGCGGCGTTTTTACACCCGGCTCATGCATTCTTCAGTTGGCTGCGCAGGCGCAAGGAACGATTAAACGCCCAGGCGGCAAAAGAGGTTGATTCGCGCTGAATGTATTCCCTAAACCGGCCCGGGCATGCCTGGGCTTGTTGTTTTCTGACCAAACAGCAGATACAAAAAAGCCCAGCACGGGGCTGGGCCTGATTTTTTGCCAACATTAAAAACATCCAGGCTTTTCAGCCACAAGAGTAGAACTCAAGTGACTTACGCAAGAGCCCTTTCGTGCTCGCTTTCATGCACGTAAACCCATGAAATTCCGGATGGCGAGGTCTGGTCGAGGCGCATAAGCGCCGAATCGACTTTCTTTTTGGTGATGCCGTCTTTGACTAGATCGAAGACGGCCAGGAAGCAGTCCCCTGGAAGCGCTGTGATCGAGAGGTTGGTGATGTGCGATTCAGGGCTTCCAGCACGCTCGCCGTACAACCCCCAAAGTCGCTCCCAATAATCCGCTCGACTCATGATCTGTCCATCGGTGAGTACCACACGAAAGTCATTCGCCAACGCGTCGTACAGGGGTTTGATGGCGCCTTCCGACCGGGAAGACATACCGCGCGACCACGGAAAGAAGAGATTGTACCAACGGTACACCTCGGCTTCGACGAGAGCGGTTTTATCGGTTGCTGCGTGCACTTGATTGATTGCCATCGGTGTTCTCCTTAACACGTTAAAAATGGCGGGTCTGGCGTGACAGACAGGCCGTCCGAATGCCCATCGCCTGAGCGATGCACCGCGCCTTGATCAAGATCCATCCTGATATCAACGCCATCGGGTCAAGCTCAAATGTTCACTCAATGACTGTTGATATCTTCGACCAAGCCAAAACCGTAGACGCTCGCAGGATTGATTGCATCAAGAAGTGACCAACGGTCTTTGCACACAGGAGGAAAAGTGAAACGGAAGAATTGGCGAGAAGCCATTTAAAAATGGCGATCTGAAAACAAACAAGGGCTTGCATCAGCTTTCGCCCGCAAACCCTTGATTTTAGATGGTGCCCGAAGCCGGAATCGAACCGGCACGCCCTTACGAGCGGGGGATTTTAAGTCCCATGCGTCTACCAGTTTCGCCATTCGGGCGGTAGCGCGGTGTAGTGCTCAAAGCAGTCGATCAGCAAACCTGACAGCATTAAGCCTTGTAAAGCAGAGCGGGAAATATATACATGACGTCCCGGTGAAGCAAGTTCACAGTAGCTGATTTCAAGACTAAATCTTGCAGCGCACTGAAAATAAAAAAGCTCCGTAAATCATGGATCTACGGAGCTTGTTTAGAGTGGAGGCCGAGGTCGGAATCGAACCGGCGTAGGCGGATTTGCAATCCGCTGCATAACCATTTTGCTACTCGGCCTCAAACGATCGCTGCTTAGTAGCACCACAACAACCGCGTACAAACTTGGAGCGGGAAACGAGACTCGAACTCGCGACCCCGACCTTGGCAAGGTCGTGCTCTACCAACTGAGCTATTCCCGCTTGGTGTGGCGCATTCTATAGATTTCAGATGCCCCGTCAACCCTTTGATTCAAAAAAGTTTTATTTCTTTTCAACGTCGGTTTTCAGATGCGGCCAGGCGGCCCGCAAGTATTGAACCATCGACCACAACGTCAGGCCTGCCGAGATCATCAACAAGGCATAACCCAGCAAGACCCAGAAACTGAAGTCTCTTGGATTGGCCAGCAGGATCACCAGCGCCAGCATCTGCGCTGCGGTTTTCCACTTGCCGAGATTGGACACTGCTACATGCGCGCGGGCACCCAGTTCGGCCATCCATTCACGCAAGGCCGATACGACAATCTCACGGCCAATGATGACGGCTGCGGGAAGTGTCAGCCACAAATTGCCGTGTTCCTGAACCAGCAGTACCAAAGCGACAGCCACCATCAGCTTGTCGGCAACCGGATCGAGAAAGGCTCCGAACGGCGTGCTTTGTTCCAGGCGACGAGCCAGATAGCCGTCGAGCCAGTCAGTGGCCGCCGCAAAGGCGAACACCGAGGCGGAGGCCATGTAACTCCACTGATAAGGCAGATAAAACAGCAAAATGAAGATCGGGATGAGCAGGACGCGTAGAACGGTAATCAGATTCGGGATATTCATCGGCACAACTGGCTACGAGGTGAGTTGGCATTCTACTCGCTATGCAGGTTTGCATAAATCGACTCTGCGAGCTTTTTACTGATCCCCGGTGCTTTGGCGATCTCTTCGATGCTTGCACGAGACAGCTCCTGCAATCCACCAAAATGTTTCAACAAGTCCCGACGCCGGGTCGGCCCTACACCTGCAACACCTTCCAGCGTCGACGTACGGCGGGTTTTGCCGCGCCGCGCACGGTGGCCAGTGATCGCGAACCGGTGTGCCTCGTCGCGAATCTGCTGGATCAGGTGCAACGCGGGTGAGTCGCCACGCAAAGTGAACTCATGGGCGGCATCATTAAGATACAAAGTTTCGAACCCTGCCTTGCGGGTTGCGCCCTTGGCCACACCCAGCAGGATCAGGTCCGGCACCGCCAATTCGTTGAGCACGTCGCGGGCCATCGACAATTGTCCCTTGCCGCCGTCCACCAGCAGAATATCCGGCAGTTTGCCCTCCCCGTCCTTCAGCTTGCTGAAGCGCCGGGTCAGGGCCTGATGCATGGCCGCATAGTCATCGCCCGCTGTGACGCCCTCGATGTTGTAACGACGATAGTCGGATTTGATCGCACCTTCCGGACCAAACACGACGCAAGAGGCGACAGTCGCCTCGCCACTGGAGTGGCTGATGTCATAGCATTCGAGGCGCTGCGGTGGTTCATCCAGGTTCAGTACTTCTGCCAGCGCGTCGAAGCGCGCAGCCGTGTGTTGACGGTTGGCCAGGCGCGCACCCAGCGCTTGCTCGGCATTGGTGACCGCCAACTGCTGCCAGCGCGCCCGCGTGCCACGCACCCGGTGGCTGATGCTCAGCTCGCGACCGCGCAACTCGTGGATGGCGTCGATCAGGGCCGTGGCGTCTTCGGGCACGACGTTGACGATCAGTTCGCTCGGCAAGTCGCGTTCCGGGCTGCTGATATAGTACTGGCCGAGGAACGCCGCCATGACTTCGGCAACCTCCTCTTCAATACCCACCTGTGGAAAGAAGTTTTTGCTGCCCAGCACTCGCCCGCCACGCACGCTGATCAAATGAACGCACGCACCGCCCGGGTTGACGAAGGCTGCGATGACATCGATGTCGCCCGTACCGCCTTCCATGCTTTGCTGATCCTGGACCCGACGCAGCAAGGCAATCTGGTCACGCAACTCGGCGGCGCGTTCGAACTCGAGATTGATCGCCGCCTCTTCCATCGCCGTTGACAGCTCATTGGTCAGCGCGTGACTGCGTCCTTCAAGAAACATCACCGAGTGGCGCACATCCTCGGCATAAACTTCCGGCTCAACCAGACCGACACAAGGTGCCTTGCAGCGTTTGATCTGATACTGAAGACAAGGGCGCGTACGGTTCTTGTAGTAACTGTCCTCACACTGCCGGACGAAAAAGGTCTTTTGCAGCAGGCTGAGGCTTTCGCGAATGGCCCCGGCGCTCGGATATGGGCCGAAATACTTGCCCTTCGCCTTCTTCGCGCCACGATGGATGCTCAGCCGTGGGAACTGGCCGTCAGACAGAAATACATAGGGATAGGACTTATCGTCGCGCAACAGAATGTTGTACGGCGGCCGCCACTCCTTGATCAGCGTCTGCTCAAGCAGCAATGCCTCGGTTTCATTGGCGGTAATGGTCGTTTCGACCTGTGCGATACGCCCGACCAGCGCAGCGGTCTTCGGCGCCAGTCCGGTCTTGCGGAAATAGCTGGCCAGTCGCTTCTTGAGGTTCTTGGCCTTGCCGACATACAGCAGGCGTGCCTCGTTGTCGAACATGCGATAGACGCCGGGACGCCCACTGACAGTCGCCAGGAAGGCGCCGGAATCGAATATTTCAGTCATGATCAGGCGCTGGCGTCAACCATGCCGTGGCGCACAGCCAGCAACGTCAACTCGACATCGCTGCTGATCGACAGTTTTTCGAAGATCCGGTAGCGATAGGTATTCACGGTTTTCGGCGACAGACAGAGTTTGTCGGAGATGATCTGCACCTTCTGGCAGCCGACAATCATCAGCGCAATCTGGATTTCCCGTTCGGACAAGGCATCGAACGGTGAGTCATTGGTCGGCTGGAACGATTTGATCGCCAGTTGCTGGGCAATCTGCGGGCTGATGTAACGCTGGCCGGCAAATACCAAGCGGATGGCCTGAACCATTTCCGGCAGACCCGCGCCCTTGGTCAGGTAGCCGGCGGCACCTGCCTGCAACAGACGTGTAGGGAATGGATCCTCCTCACACACCGTGACAGCGACAACCTTGATGTCCGGATGGCTGCGCAACAGCTTGCGCGTGGCCTCGAAACCACCGATACCGGGCATTTTTACGTCCATCAGGACCACATCGGGTTTCAACTCACGGGCCTTGATCAGGGACTCTTCCCCGGACTCGGCCTGTCCAACCACCTGCAAGCCATCGATATCGGCCAGCATCCGTGTAATGCCTGTACGAACGAGATCATGGTCGTCGACCACTAGCACCCTAATCAAGCAGACACCTCGCGATATGGTCTTATTGGGATGCCGGACACCTTAGCAAAAAGTGCCAGACAGACCTAGCGGCAAGCGTCATTTAAAAAGTTTCAATTCATCATTGAAGGCTTGCCAGCCGTGGGTTTCAGAGCACAGGTGTACCGAAATCAAGCTGCATCCTCAGGAAACACTCGTCCTCGCCACACACATTCAAGCCTTTTCTCTTATACAGGCTTTGCGCAGGATTATTTTTGAATACGGTCAGACGCAGCGCCGGCAGTCCTTCAGCGCGGGCCATGGCGATAACCTGATCAATCGCCCAGGATCCAGCACCCTGCCTGCGAAATGCCTCGCCTATTTGTAGCTCGCGGATATACAACGCCCGGCGATCGCGACTGAGGCTGAAAAATCCCACAGGAATCTGGCCAAGAATGATCAGCCAATTGTCCCGTCCATCCCAGGCAACCTCGAACGCTTGGTCCTGCCACAGCAGATCGTGGCCAATGTAATAGCGCAGCATGTTCTGGCACGTCAGCTCTCGGGCAAATACCCGATCAGCCAGTTCGGCGCGACGCAAATGCCAGGTCATTGCCCCGCCACCACCGGAACTACCCGCCCTTGCCATGCGCCGGCATCACGTCGCGCAACGACCAACAGCTCACCAGACCCTGGCGCGGCGGCAACCAGCGTGCCGTCTTCAGACCAGACGGCACTGCGACCCGCCGATTGCCATCCACCCGTGAGCCCGGCGTGATTGGCCATCAGAACCGCCATCGAGTGCTTATGGGCGTAGCCCTGCAATATCGCGCTATCCAGATCATAGCCTTTCTCGCCAATCAGCACGCCTGCTGCGTACAGGTCGGCGCCAGCAACGGCAGCCGCTGCCGCGTGGCTGGCGTGGGAAAAATCAGCGCAGACCGCCAGCGCGACGGTATCGCCGCCTATGCGCAAGGACGAACCACCAGCACCTGTGGCATAGAACAGCTCTTCGCCACTGTGCAGATGTTGTTTGCTGTACACCTCGAGAGAACCATCCCTGCCTAACGTCAGCGCGCCGATCCATACCTTGGAGCTACCCTTCAGGCGAATCGGCATCCCGACCACCGCTATGAGACCCAGCTCGCGCGCGCAATCGCGCAAGGGTTGCAGCACCGAATCCTGCGGATCAATTGCCATGTCTGCAGCCATCTGGCCTTCGTAACCTGTCAGCGACAGCTCCGGAAACACCAGCAACTCGACGCCCTGCTCCGCTGCCACGGCCATGAAGCGCAAATGACGGGCGATGTTCGCCGCCAGATCACCGGCAACGGAGAACGATTGAGCTGCAGCGATGGTGAACGTTGACATTATTCATCCTTGGGATTGTGCCAAATACGCAGTGTGTCACAACGCCTGCGGCACTCAAGCAATAGGAAATGTCATGTAGGCGCGATAGCAATTTCTGATTGCTCAGGCGCATGGGCCTCGAGTAAGCTCGGCGCATCCATTGGAGACAAACCATGCTCAATGCCCTCTCACAGCTTCGTTCCGCCAGCGCCTTGCGCTCGGTTGCGGCTGCGCGGGTGAATGACGCTTGTGCTCCTGC
Organism: Pseudomonas sp. Y5-11; assembly: GCF_022368695.1. Lineage (NCBI taxonomy): Bacteria > Pseudomonadati > Pseudomonadota > Gammaproteobacteria > Pseudomonadales > Pseudomonadaceae > Pseudomonas > Pseudomonas sp. Y5-11. The sequence continues at coordinate 3,680,466 of NZ_CP058974.1, read as the reverse complement.
CAGCTTTTATTTTGGGTATTGGTTTAGCCACTGGCGCGCCTGATACCCAAACGGCGCCCATGAAAACGGGTCGCCTACCAGAGAATTCTCACCCCCGGTCGGCCTCCCGACCGGGGGTTTTGTTTTTTCAGGCCCCAACTTTTTCAGCAACACACCAGACACTTTGAGGAATTACGACATGAACTACGCCACTTATTACCGTTACGACACTTTTAGCGCCTGGCGATTTAGCAGCCTCCGCTCGGGACAGCCTGCCGCCTCCGATCGGTCACCCACAGGTGGCAAGCACACACACGCAGCCAATACGGCCAATTGTCGAACACCCCAGTAGGGCCGAGTGAGCGGGAAGCACCCGCCACCAGCCCAGGAATCCTGAATATGAACTCGTCTGTTTCTGCTCTGCCACTGTCCACCCTCGATTCTGCCAACGAAGCGCTGACCCTGCGTCTGCCCAGCGCGTTGCAACTCAAACAGCAATTGCCCCTGAGCAATGCCCTTGCCCAGCAAGTCGCAGCCCACCGCCAGGCGGTCCGCGCGATTCTCAATGGCGAAGACCATCGCCTGCTGGTCGTCGTCGGCCCTTGCTCGATTCATGACCCGCGCTCCGCACTCGAATACGCCGAAAAGCTTTCCCGCCTCGCACATCAAGTCAGCGACGAGATGCTGCTGGTGATGCGCGCTTACGTCGAAAAACCACGCACCACCGTCGGCTGGAAAGGTCTGGCCTACGACCCGCATCTGGATGGCAGCGACGACATGGCTGCCGGCCTGACCCTGTCGCGCGAATTGATGATCGAGATGATCCGCCTGGGCTTGCCTGTCGCTACCGAACTCCTGCAGCCCATGGCTGCCGGCTACTTCGACGACCTGCTCAGTTGGGTTGCCATCGGTGCACGCACCACCGAATCGCAGATCCACCGGGAAATGGCCAGTGGTCTGAACATGCCCGTCGGCTTCAAGAACGGCACTGACGGCGGCGTCGCTGTAGCCGTCGATGCCATGCGCTCAGCAGCCCACCCGCATCGACACTTTGGTGTCGACAGCCAGGGGCACCCGGCGATCATTCAGACCCCGGGCAACCCTGACACGCATATGGTGCTGCGTGGTGGCCATCACGGCCCGAACTACGGTCACGAAAGCATTACCCAGGTCCGTGCCGACTTGAAACGCCTGAAGATTCCGGCGCGGATCATGGTTGACTGCAGTCACGCCAACAGCGGCAAGGATCCTCTGCGCCAGCCCGAGGTGTTCAATGCGGTGCTCGAACAGCGTCTGCAGGGGGATCGTTCCTTGATCGGGATGATGATTGAGTCCCACCTGTTCGAAGGCTGCCAGCCTCTAGGCCCCGCCCTGCGTTACGGCGTGTCGGTGACCGATGGTTGCCTTGGGTTCAATGCGACAGAGCTGTTGCTGTCGAGCGCAGCCGAACGTCTTCGAGCTTGTTGATCGGATCAGCCTTTGCGGTTTTGTCAAAATTCCGCAAAGGCTGAATCATCGTTCAGCTTTCACCACAGGTTATGCCCGCACCCGAATACGGGTTACCTCGGAGGCCTGGCTGACATCATCCAGCCGTTCCACCGAATACGACACCTGCACCACAGTTTCCCGATGCTCTCGCCAGAAACGGTAAGGCACGATGAATACCACGGGCTGGCCTGCGGTTTCCCGGGTGATATCCCGATCATCGCGATGACTGAAATACTCACTATCACATTTCAAGTAAACCAGCTCCCCCTCCTCAGCCTGGGCATTGTCGATCACCACGGTAATGCCATCCTCGGCATCCACTACCTCCAGCTCGCCGTCTTGCGCCTCCAGTACCTGCGGAGCTGCAAGATCACCTCGCATCAAGGGTGCGATCAGAACGCGCAGGTTTGCAGACTGCCTTACCTGAGCCGAGCCTGACTCCACCCGGTAGCTGACGCTCACCTCGTGCATGCGATGTGGGGCGATGCAATGCGCGGGTATCCAGAAAGACAGCGCTTCGCCCACTGCAAACTGTTCTACGAGCAATGCATCATTGATCACCGGCAGTCCTTCGACACCTTGCCAGGACAGGATGACTCGGTCCCCGACAGCCATCCGGGCGTAAGGTCGCACGATCACGCCAGTCCCTTGCGGAACACGGTCCGGATCAAGCGTCCCACCCACCGTCTCTTCAAGGATCGGCGCCAGCAGATCGGGTTCCGGATCGCCCACATCCAGCTGCAAGCGCCTGGATGACAGCGGCTCCGGCAGCGCGACGCTGTACAGCGTCCAGAAAACCTCCAGTGAGCCACGCTCCAGCGCTGCTATGTGCAATCCCTTCACGACAAAGACAAGTTCCTGCCCCACCTGGCCTTCACTGACCGTGCGAGTGATTTCGTGGATGTAGGACAAGCCTTCGTCATCCAGCCCTTGCCAGTGCAGCACAAGTTTGTCGCCGCACACCATGTTCGGGTAAGGCGCAACCCTGACGAATGCCTGGTTCAGTGAGGGATCAAGCATTCCGCCCTCCATAACCTCAAGCATCGGTGCAGGCAGCCACGAGACTGGAGCGGGTGCCGGTGCAGACGCAGGTCGATAGCAGAACTCGAAGTTCTCGCCGTCCACCTTCAAACTCAGAAGACCGCGTCCACCGGAGTCATCCGCTACGGGAGAGGTATTTGACGCGGTCGCCACAGAGGCGTCGCCGTTGACTTCGTATATAGACATTCGTAGCTCCATTCCTTGGATAAAACGCCGCCATGAAGGCAGCGTCGAACGAACGCCATTGAACACCATCCAGCAATCGCCAGAAGTCAGCACAATGCCTCCCATCAGCAGGGTAAATGCACCGCATGACGTAGGCATACGAAGCAGAATCAAGCGATACCGCTCAAAAGATTGCCAAATGTTCCGACTACCCCCTCAAGCAGAAGCGAATATTCGTACCGCTTTTAGTCCAGTTTCCTTTCAGTACCGAGGAGCTTTCAGACATCGCCGACCCGCAGGCCTGCTTTACAGTGGCACGCACCAACCACTGACAAGCATCTGCAGAAAGAGGCAGAAACATGCAACGGAATGCGACAACCCGCTACCCCATCCTTTTGGTCCATGGCCTGTTCGGGTTTGACCGTATCGGCCATTTCGAGCTTTTTCATGATGTCAAGCAAGCGCTGAGGGAAGCAGGCGGCCAAGTGTTTGTGCCGCAGCTGTCTGCGACCCATGACAACGAAGTACGCGGCCAGCAATTGATGTTCCAGATCGAAAGCGTTCTGCGAGGAACAGGAGCCGGCAAGGTCAACCTGATCGGGCATAGCCAGGGCGCGCTGACGTGCCGTTACGCCGCTGCGCTGGCACCGGAGAAAGTCGCCTCGGTCACGTCGGTAAGTGGCCCCAATCACGGTTCGGAACTGGCTGACGCCTTACGCCAGGCCCTGATACCGGGTGGCCTGCCGGAGCAGGTGGCGGAGCACGCTGCAACACAGTTTGCCCGCTTCCTCTCGCTGCTCAGCGGGCAACCGGGCCTGCCGCAGAACGCTGTCGCCGCACTCAATGCCCTGACGACCGCAGGTGTTGGGCAATTCAACAGAAAGTATCCGCAAGGTCTGCCTTCCAGCTGGGGCGGCCAGGGTGCGGAGCGGGTCAATGACGTTCACTACTATTCCTGGAGCGGCACGCTGCAGGACAACTTATTGCAGGCACTTGATCCGGTGCATATCGTCTGCCGGAGATTATCAGAGCATTTTGTCGCTGAGGCCGGACAGAACGATGGCTTCGTGGGACGCTACAGTTCCCATCTGGGCCGGGTCATCCGCTCCGACTATCCTTTCAGCCACCTTGGCAGTCTGCGTCGCACCGACGGAGGGAAAAAAACCGGCCAGGATCCGATCGCCCTCTACGTCGAGCATGCTGCTCGCCTGCGGGCTGCGCAGCTGTAAGCGTGCGCCAACGCACCGAGCGGAACTTTGCCGAGAAATCGCTTACTGATTCCGGTAGGCTCCACACTTTACTGAAATAGATTGGAGATTTTCCCCATGGCTAAAGCCACTGCCCGCCACATCCTGGTTTCCAGCGAAGACAAGTGCAACGAACTCAAGGCCCAGATCGAAGGCGGTGCTGATTTCGCCGAAGTCGCCAAGGCCAACTCCACCTGCCCGTCCAGTCGTCAGGGCGGCGACCTGGGTTCGTTCGGTCCTGGCCAGATGGTCAAGGAATTCGACACCGTGGTCTTCAGCGCGCCGATCAACGTCGTGCAAGGCCCGGTGAAGACCCAGTTCGGTTATCACTTGCTCGAAGTCACCAGCCGCCAGGACTGATCCGTCGCCTGATTGCTGCCCCAACGGCCCGCCTTCTGGTGGGCCGTTGTGTTTTGGTTACAGGTTACGGCTGGCGACTGACGCGCCGCTCGCGTACAAATTGCGCTTATCGATCACCCGGCTTAAGGCTGACAATGCGACTGGCTTTCCCTTATCTGCTGTTCACTGCCGTGGCCCTGCTGTTGGGCGCCGCCGGCGTGGACGCCACTCCGCAACACGCGTTGACCGTCTATGGCGAACCGGCCAAATACCCGGCCGGTTTCAGCCACTTCGACTACACCAACCCGCAGGCGCCCAAGGGCGGCACCATGCGCCGCTCGGCGATTGAGATCGGGCATTTCGATCACATCCTGCCTTATATCGATAAGGGCATTGGCGTCACCCAGATTGACGGCATGCTCTATTCGCCGCTGGCCCAGCGTTCGATGGACGAGCCGTACACCGTCTATGGCCTGGTGGCACAAAAAATGGAACGCTCGGAGGACGGCCTGTCCCTGCGCTTCTTCATCAACCCCCAAGCGCGTTTCGCCGATGGCAAGCCGATCACTGCCGAAGACGTGCGCTACACCTATGACTTGCTGATGACCCAGGGCAGCCTGCGCTATCGCACGCAGTTCGCCGATGTCAAAGGTGTCGAAGTGGAAGCGCCGCTGACCGTGCGCTTCGACTTCAAGAGCAACGAGAACCGCACCTTGCCGCTGGACATTGCCACCCTGCCGGTGTTTCCCGAGCATTGGTGGAAAACCCGCGACTTCGCCGGTGGCGGCGGCTATGAACCGCCGCTGGGCAGCGGCCCGTATCGGGTGGGCAAGGTCGACTCCGGGCGCAGCATCACATTCGAGCGCAATCCCGACTGGTGGGGCAAGGACCTGCCGGTCAGTCGCGGCCTGTACAACTTCGATCACTTCAGCATCGAGTATTTCGGCGACACCGATGTCGCACGCCAGGTACTGCGCGGCGGCGCCTATGATTACAATCGCGAGTTTTCCGCCACCGGCTATTCGATCGGTTACGACAGCCCGGCGCTGAGTGACGGCCGCTTGCAGAAAGCCCACCTGGCCACCGAGGCCCCGCAATCGGCACAGGGCTTCGTGTTTAACCTGCAGAAACCGATGTTCCAGGATCGTCGGGTGCGTCAGGCACTGGCGATGCTCTGGGATTTCGAGTGGAGCAACCGGCAGATGATGCGCAACATGTACATCCGCCAGCAGAGCTATTTCTCCAACACCGCCCTGGCCGCCCGCGAGCTGCCGGATGCGGCGGAGCTGAAAATCCTTGAGCCGCTGCGCGGGCAGGTTCCCGAAGAGGTCTTCACCCAGGTCTTCGAGGCGCCGAAAACCGACGGTAGCGGCTTGATCCGGGATAAACAGTTGCAGGCTCTGGAGTTGCTCGAACAGGCAGGCTGGAAACCCGATGGCGACCAACTGGTCAACGCCGAGGGCGAACCGCTGAGTTTCACCTTTCTGGTCAGCCAGAACGGCATAGATCGCCTGCTGCTGCCTTACAAACGCACGCTGAAACAGATCGGCATCGACCTGAATATCCGCCGCATCGACTCCTCGCAATACGTCAATCGCCTGATGAGCCGTGACTACGACATGATCGTCACCGGCTACCCGGTCAGCACATCTCCGGGTGGCGAGTTGCTCAACTACTTCGGCTCGATTTCGGCCAACGACCCCGGCGCCAATAACTACATGGTGCTGAAGAATCCCGCGGTCGACACCTTGATCAACGGCCTGATCCGCGCCTCGACCCAGAGTGACATGCTGCACTACGCCCACGCCCTGGATCGGGTGTTGCAGTGGAACTACTACTGGATTCCCAACTATTACCCGCCGGGCACCTCCACCGTCTGGTGGAATCGGTTCGGCATGCCGGCGACACAAGCCAGCAATGACGAAGCCATCGAGAGCTGGTGGGAAATCAGCAGCACGCCGCTGACCAACCAGCAGATGACCGCCGAAAAAATCGGTCGTGGCAGACCCGGAGGACCGCACTGATGTGGGCTTACATTCTGCGGCGCCTGCTGCTGATCATTCCGACGCTGGTGATCATCCTGCTGGTGAATTTCGTGATCATCCAGGCGGCCCCCGGCGGCCCGGTCGAACAGGCCATCGCCCATCTGCAAGGCATCGGCGGAGCGAGCGTCGGCGGCAGTGCCAGCGAGACCATGAGCAGCACTTCGCGTGCCAGCCGTGGCCTCGACCCGCAACTGATCAAGGACATCGAAAAACAGTACGGTTTCGACAAGCCGGCGCATGAACGCTTGTGGCTGATGCTGAAGAACTACGCGCAGCTGGACTTCGGCAAAAGCTTTTTCCGCGGCGCCACCGTCACCGATCTGATTCTGGAAAAAATGCCGGTGACCATTTCCCTCGGCCTGTGGGCGACACTGATCACCTATCTGGTGTCGATCCCGCTGGGCATTCGCAAGGCCGTGCATCACGGCAGCCATTTCGATATCTGGAGCAGCACCGCGATCATCATCGGCTATGCGATGCCGGCGTTTCTGTTTGCGATGTTTCTGATCGTGGTGTTTGCCGGCGGCACCTCGCTGAACTGGTTTCCGGTGCGCGGACTGGTTTCGGACAACTTCGAATCGCTGTCGACCCTGGGCAAGATTGCCGATTACTTCTGGCACCTGGTGTTGCCGGTGACGGCGCTGGTGATCGGCGGTTTCGCCACGCTGACGATCCTCACCAAGAACTCGTTCCTCAATGAAATCACCCGCCAGTATGTGGTCACCGCCCGCGCCAAAGGCCTGAGCGAGCGCCGCGTGCTCTACGGTCACGTGTTTCGCAACGCGATGCTGCTGGTGGTCTCGGGGATTCCACAGGCGTTCATCAGTGTGTTCTTTGCCGGATCGCTGCTGATCGAAGTGATCTTCTCCCTCGACGGCCTCGGCCGCATGAGTTACGAAGCGGCGGTTTCCCGAGACTACCCGGTCGTATTCGGTTCGCTGTTCATCTTCACCCTGTTCGGCCTCTTGATAAAACTGATCGGCGACCTGTGCTACACCCTGGTCGATCCGCGTATCGATTTCGCCGCGAGGAACGCCTGATGTTCAAGCTCTCGCCTCTGGGCCGTCGCCGTTTTGCGCGATTCAAGAAAAACCGCCGTGGCTGGTGGTCGCTGTGGCTGTTCATCGGACTGTTCGTGGTAACGCTGGGCGGTGAACTGATCGCCAACGACAAACCGTTGGTGGTCAGCTATCAGGGCCAGCTCTACTTCCCGGTGTTCAAGCGTTACACCGAGCAGGAATTTGGCGGCCAGCTGCCGTTCCAGGCCGATTATCGCAGTGATTACGTGCAGAACCTGATCCGCAAGGACGGTGGCTGGCTGCTGTTTCCGCCGATTCCGTTCAGCGACGACACGCCCAACTACGACCTCAATCAACCTGCGCCGAGCCCGCCTTCCAAGGTCAACTGGCTGGGCACTGACGATCAAGCGCGCGATGTGTTGGCGCGGGTGATTTTCGGCGCCCGGGTGTCGATCCTGTTTGCCTTGATGCTCACCGCCATCAGTGCACTGATCGGGATTGCCGCCGGGGCCCTGCAAGGCTATTACGGCGGCTGGGTCGATTTGCTCGGGCAACGCCTGCTGGAAGTCTGGACCGGGTTACCGGTGTTGTATCTGCTGATTATCCTGTCGGGTTTCGTCGAGCCGAATTTCTGGTGGCTGCTGGGGATCATGGCGCTGTTTTCCTGGCTGGCGCTGGTGGATGTGGTGCGCGCCGAGTTCCTGCGCGGGCGCAACCTGGAATACGTCAAAGCCGCTCGCGCCCTGGGCCTGAGCGACCGCAAGGTGATTGTCCGGCACATCCTGCCCAATGCGATGAACGCAACGCTGAGTTACCTGCCGTTCATTCTGACCGGAGCGATTTCCACCCTCACCGCCCTCGACTTCCTTGGTTTCGGCATGCCCGCCGGCAGCGCTTCGCTGGGCGAACTGATCGGTCAGGGCAAACAGAACCTGCAAGCACCGTGGCTCGGGCTGACGGCGTTTTTCACCCTGGCGCTGATTCTTTCTTTACTGGTGTTCATCGGCGAAGCGTTACGTGACGCGTTCGACCCTCGATCCTGAAGTGTGACCATGACTGATAACCTGATCGAAATCCGTGACCTCAATGTCGCCTTCCATGGCCAGCCGGCAGTGCGCAACCTGTGCCTGGACATTCGCCCCGGCGAGTGCCTGGCACTGGTAGGTGAATCGGGCTCGGGCAAGTCGGTGACCGCACATTCGATTCTGCAATTGCTCCCCGAAAGTGATGCGCAAACCACTGGCAGCATTCGCTATCGCGGCCAGGAACTGCTCGGTGCCGATCCGAAGGTGCTGCGGGAACTGCGCGGCAACCGCATCGCGATGATCTTCCAGGAACCGATGACCTCGCTCAATCCGCTGCACACCATTGAAAAACAGATCGGCGAAACGCTGCTGGTGCATCGCGGCCTGGGCGGTAAAGCAGCGCAACTACGCATTCTGGAACTGCTGGAACTGGTGGGTATTCAAAAACCCAAAGAGCGCCTCAAAGCCTATCCGCATCAGCTGTCCGGTGGTCAGCGGCAACGGGTGATGATCGCCATGGCCCTGGCCTGCGAGCCGGAACTGCTGATTGCCGACGAGCCAACCACGGCACTGGATGTGACGGTGCAGCGCAAGATCCTGCTGCTGCTCAAATCCTTGCAGCAGCGCTTGGGCATGTCGCTGCTGCTGATCAGTCACGACCTCAATCTGGTGCGCAGCATCGCGCAACGGGTGTGCGTGATGAAGGCGGGTGAAATCGTCGAGCAGGCGCCGTGCGAAACCCTGTTTACCGAGCCAAAGCATCCCTACAGCTGCGTGCTGCTCAACGCCGAGCCGGAAGGCGAAGCCCTGCCCCGGGACGAACGCGAGAACGTGCTGGAAGTCGATGATCTGCGCGTCGAGTTCGTCGTCGGTGGCGGGCTGTTTCAGCGCAAGCAATACCTGCGTGCAGTGGACGGCATCAGCCTGAATATCCAGCGCGGCAAGACCCTGGGCATTGTCGGCGAATCCGGCTCGGGGAAATCGACCCTGGGCCAGGCGATTCTGCGGCTGCTCGATTCCGAGGGCAGCATTCGCTTTCAGGGCACCGCCCTTGATGGCCTCGACCAGAAGCAGTTGCGGCCGTGGCGCCGACAGATGCAGGTGGTGTTCCAGGACCCGTTCGGCAGTCTCAGCCCACGGATGTCGGTGGCGCAGATCATCAGCGAGGGGCTGGAGGTGCATTGTCAGTCCAGCGCCGAAGAGTGCGATGCCCAGGTGATCCGCGTGCTCAAGGAAGTAGGTCTCGATCCGGAAAGTCGTCATCGCTATCCGCACGAATTTTCCGGCGGTCAACGCCAGCGCATCGCTATCGCCCGGGCCCTGGTGCTGAAGCCGGCGCTGATCCTGCTCGATGAGCCGACCTCGGCGCTCGATCGGACCGTACAGAAGCAGGTGGTCGCCCTGCTCCGCGACCTTCAGGAAAAACACGGCCTGACCTACCTGTTCATCAGTCACGATCTGGCGGTGGTACGGGCGCTAGCGCACGACATGATCGTGATCAAGGACGGCAAGGTGGTCGAGCGCGGCGCCAGTCACGAAGTGTTCGACTCGCCGCAGCACCCTTACACCAAAGAGCTGTTGGCAGCGGCGCATCCGGGGTAGGCATAATCGGCGCTTGCCTTGGTACCGAGTCGCAACATTCGCGAGCAGGCTCGCTCCCACAGGGGACCGCATTCCAAATGTGGGAGCGAGCTTGCTCGCGAAGAGGCCCGAATAGACAACCCAAATTCCGGATCCGCCAACCCATGAACACCACCGAAAGCCTCAAGGACTACCAACGCGTGCGCACGCTGGCGATCCGCTCGCTGTTCGAGATCATCGAGCAGTCCAGCGAAGGCACGGTGATTGTCGATCGCGATGCCAACATCGTCTGGATGAACGAGCGCTATGCCCGGCGTTTTGGGCTGGAGTCGGCGAAAAAAGCCATCGGCAAACCCTGCGAAAGCGTGATCCCCGGCAGCCTGCTGCGTGAAGTGGTGCGTACCGGCCGCCCCATTCTGCTGGACATGCAGGACACGCCAAAAGAGCCGTTGGTGGTCATGCGTCTGCCGATCCACGACGACGCCGGCGCGGTGATTGGCGCTATCGGTTTTGCCCTGTTCGATGAGTTGCGCACGCTGTCGCCGATGCTCAAGCGCTACCTGAGCATGCAGGAAGAGCTGGCCTCGACCCGCTCGCTGCTGCGGGCCCGGCAGACCAAATACAACTTCGCCCATTTCATCGGCACCAGCAGCGCCAGCCTCGACGTCAAACGCCGCGCCCGGCGCAGTGCCAGCGCCGAATCCCCGGTGTTGCTGCTCGGTGAGACCGGCACAGGTAAAGAGCTGCTGGCCCAGGCGATTCACAGCGCCTCGCCCCGGGCGCACAAGGCGTTCGTCAGCATCAACAGCGCGGCGATTCCCGAAGCGCTGCTGGAAGCCGAGTTCTTCGGCACTGCGCCTGGCGCGTTTACCGGCGCTGATCGCAAGGGGCGTACCGGCAAGTTGCAGATTGCTCAGGGCGGGACGCTGTTTCTCGACGAGATTGGCGACATGCCGTTACCGCTGCAAAGCAAACTGCTGCGGGTATTGCAGGAAAAGGAATTCGAACCGGTTGGCTCCAACGACGTGATCCAGAGCGATGTACGGGTGATCGCAGCGACGTCGACCGATCTGCAAGCGGCGATCAAGCGCGGTGAGTTCCGCGCCGACCTGTATTACCGCCTCAATGTGCTACCGATCCATGTTCCGCCGCTGCGCGAACGTCTCGATGACTTGCCGGCGCTCAGCGAAGCGATCCTTGAAGAGTTACGCAGCCAGCATGAGCTGAGCCGTACAGCGCTGGAGTTGCTTGGACAACATGCGTGGCCGGGAAACATTCGTGAATTGCGCAACGTGCTGGAACGCGCAGCGCTGCTCAGCGATGACCTGGTCCTCACCGACGAGGATATTCGCGCGGCCATTGGCACCTTTACCCCGGTGGAGCGCCCATCGGTGCCGACGCTGGAGCCGTTGGCGGAAGAGAGTTTTGCCCAGGCGCGGCAGCGGTTTGACCGGCAATTGATCCAGTCGGCGCTCGCGCAATGTGCGGGCAAGGTGCCGGAGGCGGCGGCTCGTCTGGGGCTGGGGCGGTCGACGCTGTACAAGAAGATGCTGGCCTTGGGCATCGCAGAGTCTCAATAAAGAGATTGAGTCTCGCTAGCGAGATATTCACTTCAAGATCAAAAGATCGCAGCCTTCGGCAGCTCCTACAGGGTTGATACGAAAATCCCATGTAGGAGCTGCCGAAGGCTGCGATCTTTTCGCCTCAAAAAAAGTCTCACTATCGAGACATTGCTTCGAATAGCTGATCGAAAAACTCTATAAAAACCTTATATTTCAACAAGTTGAATATCTGGCACAGATCTCGCTAACGCCTCTCCTGCACCCGCAACACCCACAAAAATAACAATCCCTGGAGACACTCCATGAGTGTGATCATTGCCTTGGCAGCCCTTGCGCTGCTGATGCTCGCCGCCTACCGTGGCTACAGCGTCATTCTCTTCGCCCCGATTGCCGCCCTCGGCGCTGTCCTGCTGACCGACCCCTCCGCCGTCGCCCCTGCCTTCACCGGGGTGTTCATGGAGAAAATGGTCGGCTTCATCAAGCTGTACTTCCCGGTGTTTCTGCTTGGCGCCGTGTTCGGCAAGTTGATCGAGTTGTCGGGGTTCTCCCGTTCGATCGTGGCCGCAGCGATTCGCTTGCTCGGCACCCGTCAGGCGATGCTGGTGATCGTGCTGGTCTGCGCCCTGCTCACCTATGGCGGCGTGTCGTTGTTCGTGGTGGTATTCGCGGTGTATCCGTTTGCCGCGGAAATGTTCCGCCAGAGCAACATCCCCAAGCGCCTGATCCCGGCGACCATCGCCCTCGGCGCGTTCTCGTTCACCATGGACGCCCTGCCCGGTACGCCGCAGATTCAGAACATCATCCCCAGCACGTTCTTCAACACCACCGCATGGGCCGCGCCGTGGCTGGGCGTGATCGGCACGATTTTCGTGTTCTGCGTCGGCATGCTGTTCTTGCAGCGCCAACGCAACAAGGCCCAGCGGGCTGGTGAGGGCTATGGCACCGAACTGCGTAACGAACCGGAAACCGCCGAAGACCTGAAACTGCCGAACCCATGGATCGCCCTCTCACCGCTGCTGGCGGTGGGCATCATGAACCTGCTGTTCACCCAGTGGATTCCGCAGTGGTACGGCAAGACCCACAGCCTCGCGCTGCCCGGCATGGCCACGCCGGTAACCACGGAAATCGCCAAGCTCACCGCAATCTGGGCGGTGCAGGCGGCATTGCTGATCGGCATCCTGATGGTGCTGGTGTTCGGCTTCAAGGCGATCCGCAGCAAACTCGCCGAAGGCAGCAAAAGTGCGGTCAGCGGCGCGTTGCTGGCAGCGATGAACACCGCCTCGGAATACGGTTTCGGTGCGGTAATCGCCTCGTTGCCGGGGTTCCTGGTGCTGGCCGACTGGCTCAAGCAAATCCCCAATCCACTGGTCAACGAAGCCATCACCGTGACCCTGTTGGCGGGCATCACCGGGTCGGCGTCGGGTGGCATGAGTATCGCGCTGGCGGCGATGTCCGAGCAGTTCATCGCCGCGGCGCACGCGGCGAACATTCCGCTGGAAGTGCTGCACCGCGTGGCCGCGATGGCCAGCGGCGGCATGGACACCCTGCCGCACAACGGCGCGGTGATCACCTTGCTGGCGGTCACTGGCCTGACCCACCGCGAAGCCTACAAAGACATTTTCTGTATTACGCTGATCAAGACCCTGGCGGTCTTCGTAGTGATCGGTACTTTCTACGCCACTGGCATTGTGTGAGGTATTCATGACGACTCTTTCGGGCAAGACCGCACTGGTTACCGGTTCCACCAGCGGCATCGGTCTGGGCATCGCCCTGAGCCTGGCCAAGGCCGGCGCCAACCTGATTCTCAACGGTTTCGGTGATGCGTCGAGCGTGATCGCCGAGGTCGGCCAGTTCGGCGGCAAGGTCGGTCACCACCCGGCGGACGTCAGCGACCCGGCGCAGATTGCCGACATGATCGCTTACGCCGAACGCGAATTCGGCGGCGTCGACATTCTGGTCAACAACGCCGGGATTCAGCATGTGGCGGCCGTGGAGGAATTTCCGGTGGAGCGCTGGGATTCAATCATCGCGATCAACCTGTCCTCGGTGTTTCACAGCACCCGCCTGAGCCTGCCGGGCATGCGCACCAAGGGTTGGGGGCGGATCGTCAATATTGCCTCGGTGCATGGTCAAGTGGGTTCGACTGGCAAAGCCGCGTATGTTGCGGCCAAGCACGGGGTGATCGGTTTGACCAAAGTGGTCGGCCTGGAAACGGCTACCAGCAACGTCACCTGCAACGCGATCTGCCCCGGCTGGGTGTTGACGCCGCTGGTGCAGAAGCAGATCGATGATCGCGCTGCCAAAGGGGTCGATCCGCAGCAGGCGCAGCATGATTTACTGGCGGAGAAGCAGCCGTCGCTGGAGTTCGTCACACCGCAGCATCTGGGGGAACTGGTGTTGTTTCTGTGCAGCGAGGCTGGCAGCCAGGTGCGGGGGGCGGCGTGGAATATTGATGGGGGGTGGTTGGCGCAATAAGCAGCTCAAGACCGCTGTGGCGAGGGAGCTTGCTCCCGCTGGGTGGCGAAGCCGCCCGCGGCAATTTACGACTGCTGCGCAGCCGATCGAGAGCAAGCTCCCTCGCCACAGAATTAAGTGCTGCACGCTGACCTGTGTGCTGGAACAACAAAACAAGAGGCAAACCAATGTCCGACCTCCTCTGGCAACCCGATGCCGAGCGTATCGCCCAATCGCGCATGGATCAGTTCCGCCGCGATATCAATCAGCGTCATGGCCTGGCGCTGAGCAGCTACACCGATCTGCACCGCTGGAGCGTGGATCAGCGCGAAGCGTTCTGGCAGGCGATCGTCGATTTCTTCGATATCCGCTTTCACACCCAACCCGACGCCGTCCTGCGTGAAGGCGCGCAAATGCCCAGTGCCGAATGGTTCCCCGGCGCGACCCTGAACTTTGCCGAACACTTGCTGCGCCGTCGTGACGATGCAGTTGCGGTGATCGCCGTGGCGGAAAACGGTCAGCGCGAACAACTGACCTGGGCCGAACTCGCCGAGCACGTCGCCGGTTTTCAGGCCAGCCTGCAAGCCGCCGGTGTCAGCCTCGGCGACCGAGTGGCCGCGTGCATGCCCAATACCTGGCAGACCCTGGTGGCGATGCTCGCGACCACCAGCCTCGGGGCGATCTGGTCGTGCTCGTCGCCGGACTTCGGCACCCACGGCGTGATCGACCGCTTCGGCCAGATCGAACCCAAAGTGTTGATCACTTGCGCCGGCTACCGTTACGCCGGCAAAGACATTGATCAAACCACCAAGGTCAACGAAATCCTCGCGCAACTGCCATCGCTGCAGCAGTTGATCATCGTGCCCTACGCTCGCGCGCAGGCCCGTGCCGAGGATTTCCACACCCGTGCCAACGTGACGTTGTGGAACGACTTCTACCAACCCGGCGGCGAACCGCGGTTTGTACCGGTGCCGTTCAATCACCCGCTGTACGTGCTGTATTCCAGCGGCACCACCGGCGTACCGAAATGCATCGTGCACAGCACCGGCGGCGTGCTGTTGCAGCATGCCAAGGAGCATGGCCTGCACGTCGATCTCGGCCCCGGTGACCGATTGTTCTACTACACCACTTGCGGCTGGATGATGTGGAACTGGCTGGTCTCGGCTCTCGCGGTCGGCAGCGCGGTGGTGTTGTATGACGGCTCGCCGTTTCACCCCGGCCACGAGCGACTGCTGGGTCTGATCGACGACGAGCGCATCAGCGTGTTCGGCACCAGCCCCAAGTTTCTCGCGACACTGGAAAGCAGTGGTTTGAAGCCTGTGCAAAGCCATGATCTGAGTAGCCTGAAGACCTTGCTCTGCACCGGCTCCGCGCTGTCGCCGCAGAGCTATGACTTCGTCTACCGCGACTTCAAGCGCGACGTGTGCCTGGCGTCGATGTCCGGCGGCACCGATGTGGTCTCGTGCTTCGTCAACGGCAACCCGCTGTCGCCCGTGCGCCGCGGCGAAATCATGGGCAAGAGCCTGGGCATGGCGGTTGAAGTGTGGAACGACGCCGGCGTTGCAGTGGTCGGCGAAAAAGGTGAACTGGTCTGCACCCGGCACTTCCCGGCCATGCCCGTCGGTCTGTGGCACGACCCTGACGGCGAAAAGCTGCGCAAATCCTATTTCAGCCTGTTCCCCGGCGTCTGGGCCCAAGGCGATTACGCCGAACAATTGCCCCACGGCGGGATGCTGATCCACGGTCGCTCCGACGCCGTGCTCAACCCCGGCGGCGTGCGCATCGGTACGGCGGAAATTTATCGTCAGGTCGAGAAAGTCCCGCAGGTGCTGGATAGCGTGGCGATCGGGCAGCAATGGCAGGACGATGTGCGCGTGGTGCTGTTTGTGCGTGTGCAGGAGGGCGTGACGCTCGATGACAACCTGCAACTACAGATCCGCCAGGTGATCCGCGCCAATACCACACCGCGTCATGTGCCGGCGAAGATCGTCGCGGTGACCGATATTCCGCGCACCATCAGTGGCAAAGTGGTCGAACTTGCGGTGCGCAATGTGGTGCATGGCGAACCGGTGAAGAACACTGATGCGCTGGCCAATCCTGAAGCGCTGGAGCAGTTTCGCAATCGCCCGGAGCTGTCGGACTAAACGTTCCTCCTGTGGGAGCGAGCTTGCTCGCGAATGCCACCCGGCAGTCGATAGTAATGTGACTGATACACCGCTTTCGCGAGCAAGCTCGCTCCCACAGGGGTGAGGTGTTAATCCATCAGGCCCCAATCGCCTGATGATGAAGGCGCGGGCGCCGGGCCCGCTTCGGCATGCAGTTTCAAACGCAGGCGCAGATTGTTTTGTGAATCGGCATGCTTGAGTGCTTCGTCTTCACTGATCACGCCCTCCACCACCAGCGTATACAGCGCTGCGTCGAAGGTCTGCATGCCGACCTCGCCGGACTTCTCCATGATGCCTTTGAGTTCACCCAATTCGTTGCGACGGATCAGGTCAGCAATGGTCGGCGTGCCGAGCATCACTTCGACCGCTGCGCGGCGCTGACCGTCCAACGTGCGCACCAGCCGTTGCGAGACGAACGCCTTGAGATTGTTGCCCAGCGCATGCAGCAACTGCGGGCGGCGCTCTTCGGGGAACAGATTGACGATGCGGTCCAGCGCCTGATTGGCGTTGTGCGCATGCAGCGTCGACAGCACCAGGTGCCCGGTATCGGCGAACGTCAGCGCATGTTCCATGGTTTCGCGGTCACGGATTTCACCGATCAGCACCACGTCCGGGGCCTGGCGCAGGGTGTTTTTCAGCGCCGCATGGAAACTGCGGGTATCGACGCCGACTTCGCGTTGATTGATGATCGAGCGCTTGTGTCGATGGATATACTCCACCGGGTCTTCGATGGTGATGATGTGCCCGCTGCTGTGGCGATTACGATGGTCGATCAGTGCGGCCAGCGAGGTGGATTTACCGGAGTCGGTGGCACCAACGAACAGGATCAGCCCTTGTTTGAGCATTACCGTTTCCTGTAACACCGGCGGCAGCTTAAGGTCTTCGAAACGCGGAATATCGAGTTTGACGTTGCGGATCACGATTGACACGTCGTTGCGTTGCTTGAAGATGTTCACCCGAAAACGGCCGATGCCCGTACGTGAAACAGCCAGGTTCATTTCCAGATCCCGATCGAACTCGCGCCGCTGCTCGGCGTCCATCAGGGAGCTGGCGATGGCCTCGACCTCACCGGGTTTGAATGGCTGCTCGCTGAACGGCGTCAGCACGCCATCGATACGCGCACTGGGTGGCGCTCCCGTGGACAGAAACAGATCCGAGCCGTGCTGGCTCGACAGACGGAGCAACAGTGCATCGATTTCCATGGCAATAAGCACCCGCGAAGCATTCAATGAACAGAAATGACCCGCTGTCGTGACGTAACGGGTCATACAGCGTCTACCGCAAGTGCAAGAATAGTAGATGCCAACGCACTGACCGACGCTCAGGATAGATGTGATGAACGCAGCACCCACCCCCGATGACGCCCAAGCCCTGATCGCCCGTATCGACTGGAGCCGCACTCCGCTGGGCGCCGCCGGCACCTGGCCGCAAAGCCTGCGCACCGCGGTGGATATAGTGATTCACTCGCCGATGCCGATGCTGCTGTTGTGGGGGCCGCAGCTCACACAGATCTACAACAATGGCTTTGCGATGCTCGCCGGCAGCAAGCATCCGCACGCTTTCGGACAGCCGGCGCACCTGATATGGCCAGAACTTCAGGACTTTACCGACCCGATTTATCGAGCCGTCCTACAAGGCCAGGTGCGCACCTACAGCGAACGGCGATTTACCCTGCAACGCGAAGGAAAGGAGTCCGACTTCTGGCTGGACCTGACTTACAGCCCCATCCGCGATGAAGATGCGCAAGTGGCCGGAATTCTGGTCACGGCCATCGAAACCAATGAGCGCCGGCGTATCGCCCTTGAACTGCAACGTCGTTCCGAAGAAAGCCTCAAGGCCCAGCGCGACACCGAGGAACGCCTGCAACTGGCGCTGGCCGCTACCGATGCCGTCGGCACCTGGGACTGGGACATCGGTGAAGACCGCTTCATCGCCGATGCCCATTTCGCCCAACTGCACGGCATTGATCCGGCGCTGGCCAGTCAACTGCCGATCAGCGATTACCTGCAAGGGGTGCACCCCGAAGACCGCGCGTTGATCGCCCGCAGCATCAAGCATTGCATTACCCACGGTACCGAATACGCCGAGGAATACAGGCTGCTCAAAGCCGACGGCGAACTGCGCTGGGTGTTTGCCCGTGGCCGCTGTTACAAGGACCACCACGGGCGACCCGTGCGTTTCCTCGGCGCCGCGCTGGACCTGACCGAGCGCAAACACACCGAGCAGGCGCTGCGTCAGAGCCAGACCGAATTGCAGCTGATCATCAACGCGATGCCGATCCTCATCAGTTACGTCGACCACGAAGAGCGCTTCCGCTTGAACAACGCCGCGTATCTGGACTGGTACGGCCTCACGCCTCAGGAATTGTATGGCCGCACCATTCGCGAAGTGATCGGCGAAGAAGCCTATTTCCTGCGCGCGCCGTACATCGCCGAGGCGCTGGCCGGGCGTCCCTGCTCGTTCAGCCTGTACACCCCGCACCGTGACGGCAGCAGCCGTCATGCGCTGATGAATTACCTGCCGCGCCACGGCGCCGATGGCTCAGTCAACGGTTTCTATATTTTCGTGATCGACGAGAGTGAACGGAAAAAGACCGAAGAGGCACTGCGCAACCTCAATGAAACCCTTGAGGAACGGGTCAGCGCCCGTACCGAACAACTGGCCCAGGCCAATCAGCGCCTGCAGAACGAGATGTTCGAACGCGAGCGCGCCGAAGATGCGTTGCGCCATGCGCAGAAAATGGAAGCGGTCGGCCAGCTCACCGGCGGTATCGCCCACGACTTCAACAACATGCTCACCGGGATCATCGGCAGCCTCGACCTGATGCAGCGTTACATCGCCGACGGCCGCGCCGAGGAAATCGGCCGTTTCACCGAAGCGGCGGTGTCGTCGGCCAACCGTGCAGCCGCCCTGACCCATCGCCTGCTGGCGTTCTCCCGTCGGCAGTCGCTGGATCGCAAGACCCTCAACGTCAACGAACTGATTCATTCGCTGGAAGATTTGATCCGCCGCACCAAGGGTGACCCGATCGAACTCACGCTGCGCCTGGCCGACGATGTGTGGCCGATCAGCACCGACGTCAGCCAACTGGAAAACGCCCTGCTCAACCTGGTGATCAACGCCCGCGACGCCATGCCCGACGGCGGCGAACTGCTGATCGAAACCGCCAACGTCTACCTCGACGGCAACGACATCACCACCCTCGAACCGGTCAAGGCCGGCGACTACCTGATGCTGGCGGTCAGCGACAACGGCACCGGCATGACGCCATCAGTGCGCGCCAAGGCCTTCGATCCGTTCTTCACCACCAAACCGATTGGTCAGGGCACGGGTCTCGGGCTGTCGATGATTTATGGCTTCGCCCAGCAATCGGGTGGCCATGTCAGCCTCGACAGTTTGCCGAATCAGGGCACCTGTGTGCGCCTGTACTTGCCGCGCCTGAACCTGCTGGAGCCCGAACGGCCAGTCGTGGAAACCCTCAATGCAGCGCCGACGGCCACTTGCGGGGAAACTGTGGTCGTGGTCGAAGATGACCCGGCGGTGCGCATGCTGGTGCTCGACCTGCTCAAGGAGCTGGGTTACCTCGCCCACGAAGCGGCCGATGCCAGCGCCGCCCTGCCGCTGCTGGAATCGGAGTTGCGTGTGGACTTGCTGGTGACCGACGTTGGTCTGCCGGGGATGAACGGCCGGCAACTGGCGGAAATCGCCCGCCAGCATCGCCCGGGACTGAAGGTGCTGTTCATGACCGGTTATGCGCAGAAAGCCGCGGAGCGTCAGGGCTTTCTCGAGGACGGCATGGACATGGTGGCCAAGCCGTTTTCGATTGAAGTGCTGGCGAACAAGATCCGCGAGATGATCAACCAAACGCCGTCACTTGAGGCATAATCCCGCGCCCCGCCGTCACCCCGTTACAGGTATCGCACGATGAAAGCCCAAGCCCGCCACATTCTGGTGAAAACCGCCGAAGAGGCCGAACAGCTCAAACAACGCATTGCCAAGGGCGAAGCGTTTGATGTGCTGGCGAAGAAATACTCGACCTGCCCGACCGGCAAGCGCGGCGGCGATCTGGGTGAAGTGCGGCCGGGCCAGATGGTCGGCGCGATTGATGCGGTGATTTTCAAGAAACCGTTGCGCACAGTGCACGGACCGATCAAGAGCAAGTTTGGCTATCACCTGGTGCAGGTGTTTTTCCGCGATTGAGTGCTTGGCCTCAGGGCCTCTTCGCGAGCAAGCTCGCTCCCACAGTTTGGAATGCGTACCCTGTGGGAGCGGGCTTGCCCGCGAACCGATTGCGCAGCAATCGGCCATTCGCCGATTATCTGGGGATCAGGGCTCCCGGCACCTGAATCACCCTACTCGCCAGCCAATGCCCAGCCTGCGCCGCTTCCACCGGACTGCCACCCAGCAAACGCCTGGCTAGATACGCCGCACTGAACGAATCCCCCGCCGCCGTAGTATCCACGACCTTCTCGACCTTCTGCGCCGGCACTTCGAACGCCTCGCCATCACAACGAATCAGGCACGCCTCGGCGCCACGTTTGAGCACCACTTCCGGCGTGCCGATCTGCGCGTACGCCTCAAACACCGTGTCGCAATCGGCAAAGTGGAACAGTGCCTGCTCGTCATCGACGGTCAGCAATGCCAGATCGACATGCGACAACACACTGCGATAGGCCGCCCGCGCCTCTTCCTGTGACGCCCACAAACGTGGCCGATAGTTGTTATCGAAGACGATCCGCGCATCGCGCTGCCGGGCTTCGATGAGGGTCTGGATCAAACGCTCACGGCCCTTGGCGCCAAGCACAGCGAGGGTGATGCCGCTGAAATACAGCACGTCGTAATCCGGCAGCGCTGCAAGAATCGGCTCCGCCGCCGGAGTGGTAAAGCAATCGCGCACCGCCGCCTCATTGCGCCAGTAGAGGAAACGTCGCTCGCCGTTGGCGTCGGTCTGAATGCAGTACAGGCCCGGCAATCGACCGGGCAGACGCTGCACGAGATCCTGACCAATGCCTTCATCGGCCCAGCTCTGGCACATGGCATCGCTGAAGCTGTCATCGCCCAGCGCAGTGACGTAATCGACCTGAGCGTTGTCGCCCAGGGCGCGGGACAGATACACCGCCGTGTTCAAGGTATCGCCGCCGAAGCTTTGCTGCAGGCTGCCGTCGGCGCGGTGCTGGAGTTCGATCATGCATTCGCCGATCAGGGCGATGCGCGGGGTGTTCGGGCCCAGGGGGCTGAGGGTGGTCATCGGGTGGCGTCTCTGCTGATTCGGTGGTGTTTGATCTGGCCTCTTCGCTGGCAAGCCAGCTCCCACACAATCTTCACAACTCATGAGATTCCTGTGGGAGCTGGCTTGCCAGCGAATCGCCGCAACGCGGTCTCAAGCCTTAGAAACAAGTCCCCATGTTCTCGACCACCGCTAACTGCTCATCCACCAACAACCCCACCCGCCACTTGTCGAAGGTCAGACACGGGTGCGAGGTGCCGAAGGAAATGATATCGCCGACCCGCAACTCAACCCCCGGCGCCACACTCATGAACGCATGCTGGTCCATCACCGCCGTCACCTTGCACGTGCCGACATCGTCGCCGACCGCCGGCACAACGCCGGCCTTGTAACGCAGCAACGGCACCGGCAAACCGGCATCAAATGCCACGTCGCGCTTGCCGAGGGCGATCACCGCAAAACCCGGCTCAGGCAGCGATTGCACGTGGGCCCAGACTTCCAGCGCCGGACGCAGGCCTTCGTGCAGATCGCTGCGACGATCCAGCACGCAGCATTGCGCTTCCTTGTAGATACCATGGTCGTGGGCGACATAACTGCCCGGGCGCAGCACGCTGAGGAAGCGTCCGCCCGCATTCTGCGTCTCAAACGACTCGGCGATCAGGTCGTACCACGCCGAACCCGAGGCAGTGATGATCGGCTTGGCAATGGCAAACGCGCCGCTGTCCTGCAATTGCACCGCCAGCCGCACCAGTGACGCGGCAAATTCACGAATACCGCTGACCGCGTGATCGCCGTGAATCACCCCTTCGTAACCTTCGATGCCGGTCAGGGCCAGCGCCGGTTGCGCGTTGATCGCCTGGGCCAGTGCGATGACTTCCTGTTCGCTGCGGCAACCGCAGCGGCCACCGACCACGCCGTACTCGATCATCACGTTCAACTTCACTCCGCGCGAAGCGAAGTAGGCGCCCAGATCGGCGACGTTGTCCGGGTGATCGACCATGCAGTAGAAATCGAAATCCGGGTCTGCCAGCAGATCGGCAATCAGCGCCATGTTCGGCGTGCCGACCAGTTGGTTGGCCATCAACACCCGCCGTACGCCGTGGGCATACGCGGCGCGGGTCTGGGTGGCGCTGGCGAGGGTGATGCCCCACGCGCCGGCGTCGAGCTGACGCTGGAACAGCGCCGGGGTCATGCTGGTTTTGCCGTGGGGCGCGAGTTCGGCGCCGCTGTCGCTGACGAACGTCTGCATCCAGCGAATGTTGTGCTCCAGCGCCTCGCGGTGCAGCACCAGCGCCGGCAGGCTGACGTCACGCACAAGGTGCGCGCCAATGGCAGCGGCGCCCTTTTCCACAGCGGTATTGATGGCAGTCGTCATGGTCAAACTCCTCGCATTCAGTCGCGGCCGCAGGCCGCCGCGGTTATTCGTTGATACGCCGGGCGAGGCTGTTGGCGCTCTCGATCAGCACCCGGCGATAGTCGTCGTAATTGTTTTTCGCATCGGCCCGTGGGGCGACGATGCACAGGGTGCAGATGGCCACACCATTGGGGTCTTTGACCGGCGCGGCGAAGCAATGGGTGAAGGTGTCGGCCACGCTGTCGAAGGAGAAGAAACCGTCGATCCCGGCCTGCCGAATTTCCGCCAGAAAGCGCTCGAGCGGCAGTCGTTCGCCGTCGGGCAGGATGTAGTCGTCTTCGTCGATCAGGTCGATGATCTGCTGGTCGCTCAAATGCGCCAGCAGCAGGCGTCCGGATGCAGTCCACGGGATCGGCGCGTTTTCGCCGATGTCGGACGAAATGCGGAAATGCCGCTCGCCCTCCTTCATCAACGCCACCGTGTATTTGCGCCCGTTGAGCAGGCACATCTGCGCGGTTTCCCGGGTCTGGCTGACGATATCCTGCAAGGCATGATCGGCCTCGCGACTGAGGTCGAAATGGCGCAGGTGCGCCTGCCCGAGGAAGTACAACTGACGACCGAGATAGACGTGCCCGTCCTTGCCCACCGGCTCCAGAATCCGTCGCTCCAGCAACGACGCCACCAGTTCGTAGACCGTGGATTTCGGGCTGCCGATACCGTTGGCGATGTCATTCGGACGCAGCGGCTGGCCGATCTCCTTGAGGAAATCGAGGATATCGAACGCCCGGTCCAGACCACGGGCCCGGCGTTTGATGGTGTCTTCGGTCATGTCAGTACTCACTCAAAATGCCTCTGTAGGAGCTGCCGCAGGCTGCGATCTTTTGATCTTGCCTTCGTGGTGCATCCAAAATTGCCAAAAGATCGCAGCCTTCGGCAGCTCCTACAAGAGCCGACGACA
Organism: Pseudomonas sp. Y5-11; assembly: GCF_022368695.1. Taxonomy (NCBI): domain Bacteria; kingdom Pseudomonadati; phylum Pseudomonadota; class Gammaproteobacteria; order Pseudomonadales; family Pseudomonadaceae; genus Pseudomonas; species Pseudomonas sp. Y5-11. The sequence continues at coordinate 3,656,817 of NZ_CP058974.1, read as the reverse complement.
ATCAGGCCTTTTTCTTGTACGCGATGCAATCGATCTCGACCTTGCAATCGACCATCATGCTCGCCTGCACACAGGCCCGCGCCGGGGCATGTTCAGGCTTGAAGTACTCGCCGAAAACCTTGTTGAAACTGCTGAAATCCCGGGGATCGTCCAGCCACACCCCGGCCCGCACCACATCTTCCAGGCCATAACCGGCCTCTTCGAGAATCGCGATCAGGTTCTTCATGGTCTGGTGGGTCTGCTCGACGATGCCGCCAACGATGATCTCGCCGTCCACTGCCGGCACCTGGCCGGAGACGTGCAGCCAGCCGTCCGCTTCAACGGCGCGCGCGAAAGGACGTGGCTGACCGCCAGCAGCCGTGCTGCCGGTGCCGTATCGAGTAATGCTCATGGGTAGCTCTCCTGATTACAAAGCAAAAATTAGAACCGCGTGCTCTTGAGAAACTCAGCCAGACGCGGCGATTGCGGGTGTTCGAACAGCTCCTTGGGAGGCCCCTGCTCTTCGATCCGCCCCTGATTCATGAAAACAATCTTGTCCGAGACCTCGAAGGCGAAACGCATTTCGTGGGTCACCAGCAGCATGGTCATGCCGTCTTCGGCCAGCCCCTTGATCACGTTCAACACTTCACCGACCAGCTCCGGATCGAGGGCCGAGGTGACTTCGTCGAACAGCATCAGGCTCGGGTTCATCGCAATCGCCCGGGCAATCGCCACGCGCTGTTGCTGACCGCCGGACAACTGCCCGGGAAAGTGATTGCGCCGCTCCAGCAGGCCGACCCGCTCCAGCCATTTCTCGGCCAGCGCGACGGCTTGGTCCTTGTGCATTTTTTTCACCTTGAGCAGACCGAGGGTGACGTTCTGCAAGGCTGTCAGATGCGGGAACAGATTGAATTGCTGGAAGGCCATGCCGGTCATGGCGCGATGGCGGGCAATGACTTTTTCCGCGTGGCGCACACGTTTACCGCCGACCTCGTCATAGCCGATGGACTCGCCGTCGAGCAGGATCTGCCCGCCCTGGAACTCTTCGAGCATGTTCACGCAGCGCAGCAAGGTGGTCTTGCCCGAACCGCTGGAGCCGATCAGCGTCACGACGTTGCCACGCTGCATGCTCAGATCGACGCCCTTGAGCACTTCGACTGCGCCGTACTGTTTGTGCAGGCCACGGATATCCAGCAGTGGCTGGCCATTTGAAACGTTGGAAACTTGAGCTTGAGTCATGGCAGGGCCACCCGCTTTTCAATGTGCCGGCCGAGTAATTCGATGCCGTAGTTGATGACGAAGAACAGAAAACCGGCGAACAGGTAGAACTCCAGAGTCATGAAGGTCCGGGCGATGATCTGTTGGGTGCTGAGCAGCAGTTCGGCGACGCCGATCACCGAGAGCAAGGTCGAAGCCTTGACGATTTCGGTGGACGAGTTGACCCAGGTCGGCAGGATCTGCCGCAGCGCTTGTGGCAGCAACACATAACCGAGGGACTGATAGAACGTCAGGCCAATCGCCTTGCTCGCTTCCATCTGCCCACGCGGCAAGGCCTGCAAGGCACCGCGCACGATCTCGGCAACGTGCGAGCCGCAAAACAGCGTGAGACCCAGCGCACCGGCCTGAAACGCGCTGATCTGCCAACCGAGCGCCGGCGCCATGTAGAAGCAGGCCAGCACCAACACAAACACCGGCGTACCGCGAATCAGGTCAACGTAAAAACGAAACGGCGCGCGCATCCAGAACTTGCCGTAAGTCAGCACCAGACCGGCGACGACGCCGAGCAGCGTGCCGAACAGAATCGCCAGCGCCGACACCTGCACACTGGTCAGAAACCCTTGCAACAAGGTCTCGCGAGCGACCCACAACTCATGCAACCAACTGGGAGATTCGTACATCGCAGCCTCCTATCGGCGGATTGCCAGACGCTGCTCCAGGTAACGCAGCAGCATGGCAATGAGGTAACAGGCCGCGACATACAACGCCGTGGTCACCAGCCAGGTTTCTATCACCCGGTAGCTTTCGACGTTGATCTTGCGCGCGTAGTAGGTCAGCTCCGGCACTGCAATCGCGGCGGCCAGCGAGGTGTCCTTGAACAGCGAAATGAAGTTGTTCGACAGCGCCGGCAACACGTTGCGCAGCATGACCGGCACGGTCACGTAGGCCTTGACCTGCCATTCACCGAGTCCGATCGCCAGCCCCGCTTCACGCTGGCCTTTGGGGATGCTCAGCAAACCGCCACGGAACACCTCGGTCAGATAGGCACCGGCATACAGCGACAACGTGATGATGAACGACGGGATCTTGTCCAGACGGATCCCCAGGCTCGGCAAGGCGAAGTAGATCAACAGAATCAACACCAGGATCGGCGTATTCCGCACCACCGTGACGTACACCGAGGCCAGCACCCGCAAGGCGCGATGCTTCGAGAGCAAGGCAAACGCCATCAGCAGGCCGATCACGCAGCCGATGGCAATCGACACCAACGCCAGTTCAAGACCCAGACCGAGCCCCGCCAACAAGGTGTCGAAATCGCGCCACACGGCAGCAAAGTTCAACTGATAGTTCATGGTCAGCAGTACCTTGAGCGGGGCGATTTGTATCGCCCCACTCTCACGGGATCACTTGAATTCGACAGGGAAACCGATCGCCGGCGACGGCAGGTCGACACCGAACCATTGCTTGAAGGATGCCGCGTAAGTCGGGAACTCAACGCCGGTCATGGCTTCATGCAGAGTGGTGTTGACGAAGTTCAGCCAGTCCTGATCGCCGCGCTTGACCGCGCAAGCGTAGGTCTGCGGGCTCCACGCGTAGGTCGGGCTGCGGTAGCGGCCAGGGTTCTGCACCATCAGGTATTTGACCGACGACTGATCGGTAGCCGCGGCATCGGCACGGCCGGAGTTCACCGCCTGATACATCAGATCAACGCTGTCGTACTGATCGACCTTGGCCTTGGGCAGCGCCTGGTGCACCAGTTCTTCGGCATAGACGTTTTGCAGCACGGCCACCGTGACGCTGTCACCGGCTGCCTGCAGGTCTTCGATTTCCTTGTACTTGCTGTTGGCCGGCAGCAGCAGGCCGACGCCTTCGCGGTAGTACGGCAAAGTGAACGCCACTTGCTGCGCACGGCTGGCGGTGACGGTGATGAACTGGCAGCTCATGTCGACCTTGTCGGTCAGCAGGTTGGGAATCCGCGCATCGGACGACTGCACGACGAACTCGACCTTGTTCGGGTCATTGAACAAACCCTTGGCCACCATCCTGGCGATGTCGATATCAAAGCCCTGCAACTTGCCGTCCGCACCCTGAAAGTGCCACGGCGCATTGGTGCTGCCGGTGCCGACAATCAGCTTGCCCCGGGCCAGAACACTGTCGAGTTTGCTGTCGGCTGCCTGGGCCATGCCCATGACAGCGGACGAAGCCGCAAGAACAAAAACACACGCTTTGAACAACGAAGGACGGCGATGCATGGCAAGCACTCCAGGATGATGTTTATTCCGCTATACCGGAATACGGTTTGTTACTACGGAATAGACAGCAGAAAGTGTGCCACAGGAATGGCGGGGAATCTTTATAGGATTGAAATGTTTTTGGAATCAAAGAGATGCGGGAAACGCGAAAAATGGAGCCGAGTGCGGGTACTGATGGGCTGCGCTACCTTAGGCTACAAATAGCGAGTAGCCGGTTCCCAGATGGATCACGGATGAGCAGATTCGGTGCAATGCGATTGAAGTTCGGATTTGTCTCATAGGTCATCTAGCGAGACTTTAAAAAAGGGATCATTTTCTCGCTCCTCACACAACGCGATCAGCTTCTGATCCTCTAGTTTGTCCATTATCGCTTCATACCCCTTTTCAGACGCGCAATTGAAAACGGGCTCGATCCGATGAAGGACTACGACAGTTTTACTGTCACTGGCGGCGACGGTGGCAATGGGATTTCGTTTCAATTCAGAAATTCTCGCTACGACATAAAGAACGATATAAGTCCCACCTCCGTTTTCGGATGAGTGAAAAAGGTATCACGTCCCGACATTCCACATTTCCGGGCTTCGTGTCGGGCCGGTCCTTCATAAAAGTGGGAAAAATCTCGCGAATCCACAGGCCACCTGTAATTTCTGACAGTAGACCTGTTCTTCACCCTTCTTTAACGTCATCGAACCTTCGAGGTCGTTGAAAAGGAGTTCTCAATGAGCGCTGCCAATACCATTTCCAATCTGGCCCCGGTTTATCGCAAAGCCCTGAAAACCTGGCGCCCGGTGATCCTGTACTTCGCCAATGAACACTGTCCTGCCTGCGAATGGGCCGGGCCGGTGTTTCGAGAAATTGCCGAGCCATATCGGCTGCGAGCGAATATCTACATGCTCAATACCCGTGAGTCGCCGCGCCATCCGCTGGTCACCGGTACACCGACGGTGCTGTTCTACAAGAACGGCAAACTCATGAAGAAGCTCAAGGGCATCGGCAGTGCGCAAACATTAAGTGAAGATTTCGCCCGGCACATTGGCAGAACCAAAGCGCCTGCCGCAGTCCGCCAGCCACGGCACGATCTGGCATGGTTGCGCCAAACCCTGCGCACACTCTGCACCCTCCCTCGCCCACGTCAGCAAAACTTTCGCTGAAAGTGCCAGCCAAGCGCCATCAACCGATGGCACTTTCATTCCAAATCATCGGTAACACACCCGTCTTCGACCGGATTGGACAAGTTTCCATCCGGCTGCTTTTCTTTATTTCTCGGTAAGAGAACGCGCTTGCGGCAATAGCACTCAGGTGTCGCCATGTCCCAGGAGGGGTCAATGTCCTTTAAAGTCATGATGGTTTTCGGTACTCGTCCGGAGGCCATCAAAATGGCCCCGCTGGCCCGGGTTCTGCGTCAGTGGCCTGACATCCAACTGAACATCTGTTCCACCGGCCAGCATCGGGAGATGCTCACTCAGGTGCTCGACGCGTTTGAACTGGCGGTCGACGAAGACCTGCAAGTGATGACCCAGGGCCAGACCATCAACGGCCTGTCGCAACATCTGCTGTCGCAACTGGACCAGGCCTACGACCGGGTCAACCCGGATATCGTGCTGGTGCACGGCGACACCACCACCAGCTTCATCGCCGCCCTCGCCGCGTTCAATCGCCAATTGCCGATCGGCCATGTCGAAGCCGGGCTGCGTACCGGCAACCTGCGCGCTCCCTGGCCAGAAGAGGCCAACCGGCGTCTGACCGGCGTGATCGCCGACCTGCATTTCCCGCCGACCTCGAAATCCGCCGCCAATCTGTTGCGTGAAGGGGTGCCCGAGGACAACATCGAAATCACCGGCAACACCGTGATCGATGCCTTGCTGTGGATGCGCAATCACCAGCAACAAACCGACTGGCGCCCAGCCGCCGATTCACCCTTGGCTGTACTCGATGATCGGCGCCGGATGATTCTGATCACCAGCCATCGCCGGGAAAACATCGGCGATGGCTTTCGCAACATCTGCCAGGCGCTGGCCGAACTCGCCGAGCGTTATCCGGACGTCCAATTCGTCTACCCGGTACATCTCAACCCGCTGGTGCAGGAAGTGGTGTACGGCACGCTTTCGGACAAACCCAACATCTACCTGATCGCCCCGCAGGACTACCCCCATTTCGTGTGGCTGATGAGCCGCGCGCATTTCATCCTCACCGACTCCGGCGGCGTCCAGGAAGAAGCGCCGGCCATCGGTAAACCACTGCTGGTGCTACGTGATGTAACCGAACGGCCGTCGGTACTGGAAAGCGGCACCATGCTGCTGGTGGGAACCGACACGGCGCGTATTGTCGAAGAATCCAGCCGACTGCTGGATGACAAAGACACCTACGCCCGCATGAGCCGCGTGCACTTTCCCTACGGCGACGGCCACGCCAGCGAACTGATCGCCACCCGACTCCACGCCTGGCTGAGCGCTCGCTCGGCGGCGGGTAGCGCCGTATGAGTCTGGGTTGGGTCGACTTCTTTGCGTATGTGCTGTTTGCTCTCAAATATGTGGCGATTGCCCTCGCCCTGTTGATGTTCATTCTTGGTCTGGATGACCTGTTCATCGATCTGGTCTACTGGTTCCGCAAGCTGATCCGGCGCTGGCGGGTCTACGAAAAATTCGAGCGCGCCGACGAACAGCGGCTCTACACCATTACGGAAAAGCCGCTGGCAATCATGGTGCCGGCGTGGAACGAGGTCGGTGTGGTCGGCGAAATGGCGCGGCTGGCCGCCTCGACCATCGATTACGAGAATTATCAGATCTTCGTTGGCACCTACCCTAACGACGCCGAAACCCAGGCCGACGTCGACGCGGTCTGCCAGCACTACCCCAACGTGCACAAAGTGGTCTGCGCCCGTCCTGGTCCGACCAGCAAGGCCGACTGCCTGAACAACATCATCGACGCGATCCTGCGCTTTGAAAGCGAGGCGAAAATCCAGTTCGCCGGTTTCATCCTGCACGACGCCGAAGACGTGATTTCGCCGATGGAATTGCGCCTGTTCAACTATCTGCTACCAAACAAGGACCTGATCCAGATCCCGGTTTACCCCTATGCACCCGAGTGGAAAGGCTTTACCGCCGGGCACTATGTCGACGAGTTCGCCGAGAACCATGGCAAGGACGTCATCGTGCGCGAGGCCCTGACCGGTCAGGTGCCGAGCGCCGGGGTCGGCACCTGCTTCAGTCGCAAGGCCATCAGCGCCCTGCTTGAAGACGGCGACGGCATCGCCTTCGATGTGCAAAGTCTCACCGAGGACTACGACATCGGTTTCCGCCTCAAGCAAAAAGGCATGAAGTGTATCTTTGCCCGTTACTCGGTCAGCGATCCGACACTGGCACTGGAGCAACCGTGGGTGCTCGGCATGAACCGCGAGTTCTCCCAAGTGATCTGTGTGCGTGAGCATTTTCCTCGCGACCTGCAACATGCAATCCGGCAGAAATCGCGCTGGATCGTCGGCATTGTCTTTCAAGGCACGAAGAACCTCGGCTGGAGCCGCAAGGGCCTGCTCAACTATTTCCTGTGGCGTGACCGTCGCGGGCTGATCGCGTACCTGTTGAGCTTTCTGGTCAACCTGCTGTTCGTGGTGTTGATCGCGATGTGGCTGATTACGGTGATTTCGCCCGACTCGTGGCGCTATCCATCGATTCTCTCCGACAGCTCGCTGCTCTCGGTATTGCTCTGGCTCAACGGCTTCATGCTGCTCAATCGGCTGTTTCAGCGGGGCTGGTTTGTCACTCGCTATTACGGACTGGTGGAAGGACTGCTCTCGGCGCCCCGCATGATGTGGAGCAACTTCGTCAACTTCTTCGCCAACCTGCGCGCGCTGCGTCAGGTCATGGAAATGGGCGATTCGCGGCGCGTAGCCTGGGACAAGACGACCCATGAGTTCCCCGCATTGACCAAGGCCCAGCGTACCCCCTTGGGTCACCGACTGGTGGATAAAGGCCTGCTTACCGAAGACCAGCTCGAAGCCGCCATCACCAGCCCGGTACGTCGGCGCCTGGGTCGCGAACTGCTGCTGCGGGAGTACATCAACAGCACCCAACTAGTACAGGAACTGGCCGACCAACTGGAGCTGGAATGGGCTCCGCTTAATCCGTTCAAACTCGACCCGCGCCTGATCGACGCCGTACCGCGCCGGGTGGCGAGCCACTACGGCGTGCTGCCCGTCGCCGAGGAAGGCAAAACGCTGGTGCTGGCGTCCGAAGGTCCGGTCAGCCAGGTTTCGCTCGGCGCAATCAGTCGCCAGTTACAACGCCCGGTGCGTTGTCGTCTGGCACCGCAAGGCCGGGTGACGCTGGGGATTCGCTACTGGTACGCCAGCCCCCGGCAAAGCGAAGAAGTGCGTCACATGCTGCAAGTGCTTGCGCGCCATCAGGACGACGAAGCACTGCTGGAACGGGTGAGCCGCCATCAGGTGTTGCTCGGCAATCTGTTGCAGGTGCGCGGCATGGTGCCGCCGACCCTGTTCAATCAGGCGCTGATCGACTTCGATGCGGACAAGATGTCCCTCGGCGAACACTTGATTGCCCGCGGCATCATCACTGAGGAAGTACTCCAGCAGGCCCTGGCCGATCAGGCCAGTGAACAACAAGCGGCTTACCGCATCGTCCGGGAGGTCGCATGAAACCTGTATATCGTTACCCCCTGCTGATGGGCAGCCTGTTGCTTGGTCTGAGTACCGCATACCCGCTGCAGGCAGCGCCGCTGAGCGACTTTGAACAGTTCCGCAGCTATCCCTACATGGATCGCAGCTACCGCGAAGCGAAAAAAGGCAACTGGAAAGAAGTCGAGCGGCTGATGCGCCACCTGCTGGAAAAAGTCCCGAAAAACGACGAAGCGCGGGCATTGCTGGTGGAATCGCTGGCCAGACAGCGGCGCTACAAGGACGCCGTCGAAGCCTTGCCGGCCAATGACAGTGAAGCGACGCTGGACTTGCGTCTGACCTGGATCGAACAGGATCCACCCGGCAGCACTCAGGTCGAGCAATGGATGGCGACCAGCGACCTCAACGACCGCGTGCGTCTGTGGCAGGCCTACAGCTTGAGCCTGGCCAAATTCGGTGGTGCGGCCAAGGCCCATGACTGGCTGGCGCAACTGGCGCCCAAGGGCGACGACAACATCTTGCGTCTGGCCCGCGCCAACTGGTCCGAGCAATTGCGTGACTGGAGCGGCACCATCGAGCAACTGGCGCCGCTTGCGGCGCGCAGCCAACTCGATGCCGAGGGCTGGCAACGTCTGGCCAACGCCTATGTGCAGCGACTGGACGAAAAACCGCTGCAACAACTGCTGCAACAGGCCCCAAGTCCCGAGGCCGCGCGCAAGGTGCGTCTGGCGATGGTTGATCGCGCCATCGCCATGGGCCACGATCAACAGGCACAGCGCTGGCTGCAGTCACTGCCTGCTGAGGATCTGGCGGATCCGGCACAACGCCAGCGGCTATGGGAACTGGCACGCCAGACCGACGATGTGCCCAGCGTTCAACGCCTGAGCAACGACCTGCAGCGCCCCTGCCTGGAAACCACCGACTGGTTGTCGCGTCACGACCCGGAAACCGCACTGACGCAATTGCGCAGTTGCCAGCCAAACGATGATCCACAAGCGTGGCTGGTGCTCGCCCAGCGCTTGCAGGCTACCGATCTGCTGCAGAGCACAACGTTGCCGCAGCCGTGGGAGAGTCGACGACAGGCGCAACTGCTCGATGTCTGGCAGGAACAGGGCCAGAGCAGCAAGGTCATGGTCTGGCTCGCCGGGCAGCCACAGACCCCGGCGGTGGTCAAACGCCGCGCGCAACTGGCCCAAACCATGGGACGCCGCACCGAGGAACAAACGCTGTGGGAATACCACTACCGCCAGACCGGCGATCTGGCGTCGCTGAATCAGGCCAGTTTCCTCGCACTCGACAGCGGCGATCGAGCCCACGCGCAGGCACTGCTGGAAAACGCCTACGACCACTTCGGCGGACGCCTGCCGCACAGCGCGCTGCAGCGTCTGGCTGGAATCTACGCGTCAGCCAAAGACACCACACCCGCACAACAGCAGCGGATGGCATCACTGATCCGTCATATCGACGGTGCCACGCGCGGCCAATTGCTTGCGCAACTGGCAGAAAACGGTCAGTGCGATGCCGTGCAGCAAGCGCTTGGCAATCACCCGCAAGCCGCTGGCGATTACCGTGCGCTCGGCCGCTGCGCCATGCCGGATCGCCCCGGTGAGGCCGTGGTTTATTACCAGCAAGCAGAAAAACTCGGTGACCGCAGCAGCCGTCTGCCGCTGGCCTACGCGCTGGAAGCGGCGGGCGACTCCGCAGGAGCCTTGGCAATCTGGCGCAGCATTCCTGCCGCTGAACTCAGCGACAACGCCCGCCTGACCGCCAGCCGCAGCGCGCTGAATGCCGGTGACAACCAGGCTGCCGAGGGTTACTGGCAGCAAAGCAAGGCCCGTGGCGCCAATGAATGGGCGCTCGGCGCAGCGATTGCCGATGCCCGTGGCGAACATGCCGAGGCCTTGCAGCGCCAGCGTCAGGCGTTGCAGCAGGCACCGGATGCCGGGCATTTCTATGCCGCATCCGTCACCGCACAAAAGGCCGGCGACCTGGCGCAAAGCAATGCGTGGCTGGCGGAAGCGGTACGCCGCGAGCCGAACAACCCACGTTATCGCGCCGATTACGGCATGCGCCTGTCCGGCGCACCGACTCGCGAAGAGCGCGCCCGGGCGATCCCTTATCTGCAGCAGGCCACCCGCGATTTCCCCGAGGATTACCGTCTCGGCGAAACCTTGGCCTGGCGCTATGACGAAGTAGAAGACAGCGCCTCGGCACGCAAGGAACTGCGTCGGGTCATTGATCTGGAGCAGCACCCGGTGGCCGCCGACGACCAATACGGCAGTATGGAAGCCCGGCGCTACCGCCAGCGTCGTGCCCACGAGACCCTGTCGCGTCGTGACAGCTTCACCCTCGCCAGCACCTGGTCGCCTGCGGGAGTGTCGACGAACGACTTCCTGCGCGACGACAACAGCAAAGGTACACGCCGCAGTGCCGGCTCGCAGAACGTGCAAGTGGCGATGTGGGACCACGCGCTGGGCGAAGAGCCGAGCCGCGCGGGCAGCACGCTGTCAGTCTACGGGCGGGTTCTGCTCGGTGGTCAGAGTCGCTCCAGCTACGCTGAATCCGCTGCGGCGGGCGTCGGTCTGCGCTACAAGCCATGGGGTACGCAAAACATCAACCTCTACGCTGAAATCTACAAGCAGAGCCAGTTCGATGAGCAAGACAACCACGGCCTGAGCCTGGGACAGATGATCAATCCGCACAAACTCTCGGATCAGCTCGACGATCATCGCCAGGACGGTCACACCACCACCGATTACCTGTTGCGCGCCACCGCCTCGTTCCTCGATCAGGGACAGTACCGCAACGACTGGCGCGTTGATGAAAGCGATTGGGATGAGCGCTTTCTCTATCTGGATGCCGCGTGGTGGACCAAGGCTGGCGACCATCAGTGGCTGTCGCGTTTCCAGCAAGGGCATGCGTGGAAGCTGCCGTCCAACGCCGCGCAGACGATCATGCCTTATGGTTTTCTGGAGTTTGCCAGTCAGGACCCGAGCAATGACTGGCGTCAGGATCTGCGCACCGGGGTCGGCCTGCGCTGGCAATGGTGGTACGACGATGATCGCTACAACGCTTACCGCTCCAAACTGACCGTGCGCACTGAGTATCAGCAATCGCTTGGCGGCAATCTGTATGACGGCGGCAACGGTGTGTTACTGGGCGTGGAGTGGAATTTCTGATGGCGCGCTGGATGATGTTTTTCTGTCTGCTGCTTGGCGCAGTTGTCGTGCGTGCCGACGAGCGCGTTTTTTACCAACCGCTGAATGTCGATGCCAGCCTCAGTCAGGCTCAGTGGCAGCAAATCTGGCGAGACACGGCGCGTCAGGGTGCCCGCACCGTGATCGTGCAATGGACTGCCTATGGTGATTCGGACTTTGGCGGCGCCAACGGCTGGCTCGCCAACAGCCTGCAGCTGGCGCAACAACAAGGCCTGCAACTGGTGCTTGGTCTGAAGATGGATCCGGCTTACTACCAGCGCATCGATGAACTGGACAGCGCCGGCCTTGGTACCTACTGGCAGGCACAGTTGGGTCAGTCACTGGCGCAACAGCAAAAACTGCGCAGGGACTGGAAGCTGCCGGTCAATGGCTGGTATCTGCCACTGGAGCTGGACGACTTGCACTTTTTGGCGACAGATCGCCGAGCCACATTGCAACGCCAGCTCAAGGATTTCGCCAGCAAGCTCGATGCGCCGTTGCACGTCAGTGCATTCAGCGCCGGCAAACTCGCACCGGGGGTAAACGGGCAATGGCTGGGTGAACTGGCCGCCGCAGGGGTTCGGGTGTGGTGGCAGGATGGCGCCGGTACGAAGAAACTGTCGCCAGTGGTGCGCGAAGGCTATGCCGATGCACTGCCCTGCTCCGTGGGCATCGTTCGCGAGGCGTTTCGGCAGATCAGTGCCGAGGGGCAGGCCTTTCGTGCCGAACCTGCGCCGCTCGATGCGACATCCACAGGCTGCCACGCCAGCGCGGTATTTTCCCTGCGTTACCGCCCATGGGGGCGGGCAATCCTCGACAATCAACGCAAGCAGCAAGGCAGCAATGTACAAACTCATTGAAGAGCAGGTACTGAAGAAGACTGCGCCCGCCGAGTTGCGGGCCGAGTTCATCCAGCATGAATTCGAACGGCTGCATGGTTTCAGCCTGCTGATTTACATCGCCAGCATTGCGATCTGGCTGGTGTTTGATCTGGTCGTGAGTTTCCTCGGGGCACAGGGCTTCACTTGGCGTTCGATGGCCTTCATCGCGTTCTTTGCAGCGCTGACCGTGGTGCTGGGCTTCACCCGCAAGGCCCGGCATTTTGACCTGATCACGCTGCTGTTTGTACTGGGACTCACCATCGGCGTGCGGTTGATCGTCAGTGGTATCCCGCCCGCCGTCCATAGCTCCTGGCTGGTGCTCGCGGCGGCCAGCATGCTGTATAGCGTTTCGGTACTGCCTTTGAGTCGCGGGGCGTTCTTTGCGACGCAAGTGATTATCTGGCTGGTACTCAATCCATTCATCAACACCCCCACTACCCTGATCGAACTCCGGGGTGTGATGACCGCCTGCTACAGCGTGTTTCTCTGCTCATTGACGATTTACACTTTCCTCAAACTGCGTGAGGCCAAGCTCTACAACTACATCATGTCCCGGCTGCTGCTCGATCAGGCCTATAACGATACGTTGACCGAGATCCCCAACCGCCGGTCGTTCATGACCGTCGCGCAACAGCATCTGAAAGCCCTTCCTCGCGAGCATGACCACTATCTGGCAATGATCGACATCGACAACTTCAAGAAAGTGAATGATGTATACGGTCACGACATCGGCGATGAAGTGCTGAAGCGCGTGGCTGCCGACATCAAGACTGTGATGATGCAGCACGAATTCGCTCGTATGGGTGGCGAAGAGTTTGCGATTTATATGGCGGGCGTGCGCCGCGAGGATGTCGAGGCGCTGGCTGGCGAGTTGTGCCGGGTGGTTCGCGAGCAACCGACACAGCACCCGGTCACGATCAGCATGGGTGTGGCTCGGGTGGAGGATGGCGATACCTTGAATCAGGCACTGGTCAAGGCGGATGACGCGTTGTATGAGTCAAAGCATACGGGCAAGGATCGCTTCACTTTTCATCAGTGATTTTGTGGCGCAGGACAGATTGCATTCGCGAGCAGGCTCGCTGCCACTGTGGAATGTATTCCAGAGTGGCAGCAAGCCTGCTCGCGAAAGGTGCGTCCAAGGATTAAGCGGTTTCAGGCGCCAGCAACACCCGCGTCACCCGCCGCTCTTCCACAGCCACCACGGTCATCTGCCAGCCTTCGTATTGCAGGCGATCGCCCTTCATCGGCAGGCGATCCAGCAGACTCATCACCAGGCCGGCCAACGTCTGATAATCCTCGGTTGGCTGCGCACCAAATCCGGTACGTTCACGCACACGCGTCAGATTCAGAGCGCCGTTGACCATGAATCCGCCCTGTTCTTCGATCACGTCCGGGCCTTCGATTTCGCTGGCATCGGGCAGTTCGCCGGCAATCGATTCGAGGATGTCGGTCATGGTCAGCACGCCGACGAAGTCGCCAAACTCGTTGACCACAAAAGCAATGTGGGTCGACGCTGCACGCATCTGCTCCAGCGCATTGAGGATCGAATAGCTGTCGAGCAGGTTGATGGTCTTGCGTGCCAGATGTTCCAGGTTCGGCTCAATGCCGCTCAGGTACTCCTTGAGCAATTCCTTCTTGTGCACGAAGCCCAACGGTTCATCCACGGCACCGTTGCGGATCAGCGGCAGACGCGAATAGGACGAGTGCATCAGTTTTGTCCGGATCGTTTCGGCGTCGTCGGCCAGATCGATGGTGTCAACGTCGGCGCGCACGGTCATCAGGTTGCGAATCGGGCGTTCGGCCAGTTGCAGCACGCCACTGATCATCACCCGCTCGCGCCGGTCGAACAGTTCTGCACTCGGGGCTTCGCCGTCATCCAGCAGGTCGGAGATTTCCTCGCCGACCTCCTCCACCTCCAGCTTGCGCCCACCCAGCAGACGCATCACCGCGTGTGCCGTGCGCTCACGTAGCGGGCGCAGGCCTTGCATCGAACGTTTGCGTCGGGCCCGGGCGATCTGGTTGAACACCTCGATCAGGATCGAGAAGCCGATAGCCGCGTACAGATAGCCTTTCGGGATGTGGAAGCCCAGGCCTTCGGCCGTCAGGGCGAAACCGATCATCATCAGAAAACCCAGACACAGCATGATCACCGTCGGGTGCGCATTGACGAAGCGGGTCAGCGGCTTGCTGGCCACAATCATCAGGCCGATGGAAATGATCACCGCGATCATCATCACCGCCAACTCGTCGACCATGCCAACGGCGGTGATTACCGCGTCCAGCGAGAACACCGCATCGAGCACCACGATCTGCGCCACGATCGGCCAGAACAATGCGTAAGCCGCGTTGGTCGAGCGCTGGCCGACGTGGCCTTCAAGCCGTTCGTGCAGCTCCATCGTCGCCTTGAACAGCAGGAACACACCACCGAACAGCATGATCAGGTCACGGCCGGAGAAGCTCTTGCCGAACACCTCGAACAACGGCTGCGTGAGGGTGACCAGCCAGGAAATGCTCGCCAACAGGCCCAGACGCATGATCAGCGCCAGCGACAGGCCGATGATCCGCGCACGATCGCGCTGATGTGGCGGCAGTTTGTCCGCCAGAATCGCGATGAACACCAGGTTGTCGATACCCAGCACCAGTTCCAGCACGATCAGAGTCAACAAGCCTAACCAGGCCGTGGGATCCGCTAACCATTCCATAAAATGTCTCGATCTCTCTTCAGTGAATTCAGGCTGCCGGACACGGCAAAGTGCAACGCGAAGGCTCTGAAGCCGCGTTGTCAACGATAGACGGGTGTCGGAAAACCGGATGCTGCGAGTGCGTCAAGACCGCGCCATGGCGCGAGGAGAAGGTACGACTGGGAGGCTCCAAGAGGGTGTTCATGCAAATCCTGAATGAAAAATGGCCTTGGAGCGTACAGGCTCTGACGACAATTCCTACAGAGCGAAATCATTTCAAAATCTGTATCAACTGACCACTGCCCCCCTGCAGGAGCTGACGCAGGCTGCGATCTTTTGATCTTGACCTTAAAAAACAAATTCAAAAGATCGCAGCCTGCGGCAGCTCCTACAGGGGTATGTCATCGTCCGGCAAAGCGCAACCGCGACAACTGGCGCAAATCCCCCTCCACGTAGTAATCGTTGGTCCAGCTGTCATCCAGCGCCAACGGACTCACCTGCTTCAGCTCGAGTTTTTTCGCGAAATAGCGGAAGCGGTAATGTTCATAAAACCGCAGCAATTCCAGACCATAGCGATCAGCCAGATCGGTGTTGCCGCGAATGATCAGGTAGTTTTCATCATTGCCGTTACTGGCCGAAGTGCTGAGGTTGTGGCTGCCGCTGATAATCGTCGGCCTGTCACTGGTGAAGTCGACGACCACCGCTTTGGTGTGCACCAGCAGGTTGCCCTTCTGACCCTTCATGTTCTCTTTCAGCCAGCCTTCCAGCCCGGTGTTGAGCAAGGCGGTGGCGGCGAATTCGGCGCTGCGGTCGGCATGAAACCCGGTGATGCGGCTGGCGGTGTTTTGCAGGCCGTAACGCAGGATGTCGTCATGGGGCTTGCCAAGCAGCGCATTGAGGATCGCGTCCGGCAAGGTGAATGCCGTGACAAACAGCACGTCCTTGCTGGCGGCCTCGATGATCTCGACAAACTCACGCAAATCGCCGCCACCGCTGCGTGGCGAGAACCCGGCGAACAGCGGCTGCGTCGGATCCATCGGGTTGTGCTCGGTGATCCAGTTGCGCGTCGCAGCAACGTCGGCGGGGTTGGCCCAGACCTCTTCGAACGTTTGCAAATAGCGCGTGGCAATGGTCACGTCATCAAGCGTATGCACCACATTGGCCTGGCGATACACGCCATTGGCGGTGAAATTGGTGCTGCCGCACAGCACCGCCTTCGGTTGACGCTGACCGACGCCATCGACCCGGCTGAGGACGATGAATTTGTCGTGGAAAATGTTGTGAGTGACCCGGCCACGCTTGTTCGCCGCTGGTAATTGGGCAAGGTTCGCTTCATTCAGGGTCGTATCGGGATCATCAGGCTGGGCGTGGTACAGCACGCGCACTTGCACCCCTCGCGCGAATGCCGCGTTCACGGCATCAATGATCGCCTGCAACTGATACTCGTAGATCGCAATGTCCAACGCCCACTGCGCGTCCACAGCCTGCTCGATGAAGCTCAGCAATCGCTCCAGCAGTCCGTTCTCCAGCCACAGGCGCGCCGCGTCGGGCCAGGCTTCGATGGGCAGGTTCTTGTTGGCGCTGATCTGTGCGTCGAGGTCGGGAAATTTGCGCTGAAACGCCTGACTGGCAGCCACGGCGCGATTGAAGATCACGCTCTGATTGGCCGGGTGGCCGTCGTCACTGGTGATGCTCAGCGCGAGCGATTCGCCCAGTAGCGGCGCGTCCGCCGTGCCGTAGGCCAGGTGCACGCGATAGTGCAGGGTCGTGCCCGGGTTGACGGCGTAATCGGCCCAGCGGAATTTCTGCAGCGGTGCCTTATCGCTGGGCGTGGCGTGATATTGCGGGAACGTGTGAACCTTGCCGGGAAACGTCAGGCTGTTGAACAGGAACAACCACGGTTTGTCGCCCTGCTGCTTTTCGATGGCAAACCCGAGCAAGCCATTACGGCGGGGTTCGGCCAAGTCCATGGCGAGCAGCACGCCGTTGGTGCCGGCGTAGGCCTTGACGCGAAAATCGTCCTGAGGATTGGCGACCAGTACCCGCATGATTCACTCCTTGTGATTGGGCTGGGTGGAGCATAGAGCAGCGCTGCAGTTTTTGGTGATCCCGCATGGTCCGAGGCGATACCTTCGCGAGCAGGCTCGCTCCCACAGAGCAAGCGGTGTTCACCAACCTTGCTCGCGAAGAGGCCCGCTCAGACTTCACACATCATCGATATGCCGATATTCCGCATTCAGCACCGCCGCCAATTCCCGCGCCCGCGCCAGACGGATCGGCCCCCGCTCGATGTCGATCAGCAACCCCGGACACTCCAGCGGCAGCAGCGGCGGCAAGGTTTTCAAACGTCCGTCCGTGACCAGCAACAAGCGCTGCTGCTCGGCCGGAAAGCGCTTTTGTCGCTGCATCAGCCATTGCTGCGCCTGCGTCAACGCCGCCACCAATGGCGTGCCGCCGCCCGCGCCCAGTGTCTCCAGCCAGGTGCGCAAGCCACTTGAAGCCTTCAATCCTTGCACCTGCCATTGCGGCGCGCTGCCACTGGCGGTCAGCAAGGCCAGTCGCGCCCTTTGTCGATACGCATCATCAAACAATTGCGCGAGCAACCCCTTGGCATCGCTCAGCGCCTGATGCCGTCGCGTCGAAGCCGACGCATCGACGATCACCAGCCATAACTCATGGGGAGCACGAGTGCGCAGCTGAAACTGCAAGTCCTCACGGGTTTGCGGCCGACCGTTTAGCAGCGTCCCTGGCCAGTTCACCAGACCGCTGCGCGCAGCGTGGCGCTTGCCTTGGCGTCCGTGGTCGAGTCGTCCGGCGCGGGGTCTGGCATTCGCCCCCGCGTCGGATCGGGGACGAATGCCGGTTACTTTTTTGGCCAGCTCGGCACTTCGCGGCGTGCGCCAGTCGCCAGCGCCGGAGCAGGCATGTCGCCCCACTGCCCCTGCCCATCGCTTGGTTCGGCCTGGGTGCTGGTCTGGTTCTGCGCAGATGGTTGAGGGCTGGGCGAAGTGGACCCACGACGGCGATGGCGCAGGGCGAATTCCGCCACCGCATCGATGTCTTGCTCGGCAATCGCTTCGACGCCGCGCCATGCCGCGTGGGCTCGGGCCGCACGCAGCCAGACCAGATCGGCCCGCAAGCCATCGACGCCGGCGGCAAAGCAGCGCTCGGTGATGCTCGCCAAAGCCTCGTCGTCCAGCGCAATGCGCGCCAAGGCGATGCGCGCCTGTTCGCAGCGTTCGCGCAGCGCTTGCTGCTCGGCTTCCCACTGCGCACAGAACGCCTGCGGGTCGCTGTCGAAATCCAGTCGGCGGCGGATGATCTGCCCGCGCTCGGTCGGCGCGGTGTGGCCGCTGAGGGCGACGTTCAGGCCAAAACGGTCCAGCAGCTGCGGGCGCAATTCGCCCTCTTCCGGGTTCATTGTGCCGATCAACACAAACCGTGCCGAATGCCGATGCGAGATGCCATCACGCTCGACCAGGTTGGTGCCGCTGGCCGCCACATCCAGCAGCAGATCCACCAGATGATCGGGCAACAGATTCACTTCATCGACGTACAGCACACCGCCGTCGGCCTTGGCCAGCACGCCGGGAGAAAACTGCGCACGACCTTCACTCAGCGCGGCATCCAGATCGAGGGTGCCGACCAGACGTTCTTCGGTGGCGCCCAGTGGCAAGGTGACGAACTGACCGCTGGCCAGCAGATCGGCGAGGCCACGGGCCAGAGTCGATTTAGCCATTCCGCGTGGGCCTTCGATCAGCACGCCACCGATTTTCGGGTCGATGGCGGTGAGGTACAGCGCGAGTTTCAAGTCATCAGCGCCGACCACGGCGGAGAGCGGGAAATGCGGGATGTCGGTCATCTTCAATACTCGGTCATGGTCGGTGATCTTTCGAAAATCGCTGGGACCACGTTGATCCCAGTGGGAGCGAGCCTGCTCGCGAAAGCGGTGTGCCAGCTACAAAAATACTGTCTGACACGACGCCTTCGCGAGCAAGCTCGCGCCCACAGGGGATTGCGGTGCATCAGGTGTCTTCTTCTATATCCAGCAGCAGGTTTTCCAGTGCTTCTTTATACACGCCGGGTTCCTGCCACATCCCGCGTTGCTGCGCTTCCAGCATGCGTTCGGTCATGTCGCGCAGGGCATGCGGATTGTGTTCACGAACAAAATCCCGGGTCGTCGGGTCGAGCAAATAGGCGTCGGCCAGCAACGCATATTGATGATCGTCGATCAGTTGCGTGGTGGCGTCGAAGGCGAACAGGTTATCGACTGTCGCCGCCAGTTCAAACGCGCCTTTATAGCCGTGACGTTTGACCCCGTCGATCCACTTCGGATTGGCCGCCCGCGAGCGGATCACCCGATTGAGTTCTTCTTTCAGGGTGCGGATTTTCGGCAGATCCGGCTGACTGTGATCGCCGTGATAACTCGCCGCCGCTTCCCCGCGCAGGGTTTCCACCGCCGCGAGCATGCCGCCCTGAAACTGGTAATAGTCGTTGGAATCGAGCAAGTCGTGCTCGCGATTGTCCTGATTCTGCAACACCGCCTGCACCTGGCTCAGGCGCTGGACGAACTGTTCGCGGGCGGCGGTGCCCTCATCCGCCCCGCCATAGGCGTAGGCGCCCCAGTTCAGGTAGACCTCGGCCAGATCCTCGCGACTCTGCCACAGGCGACCGTCGATGGCGCCCTGCACGCCCGCGCCATAGGCACCGGGTTTGGCGCCGAAAATCCGCCAGCCGGCCTGACGTCGCGCCGCGTCGGCATCCAGCCCCGATTGCAACAGCGCCTCGCGCTCGGCACGCACCTTCGCCGCCAGCGGGTTGAGGTCATCCGGTTCGTCCAGCGTCGCTACCGCTTGCACGGCGGCGTCGAACAGACGAATCAGGTTGGCAAAGGCATCGCGGAAAAAGCCCGAGACCCGCAGCGTGACGTCGACCCGTGGCCGGTCGAGCAGGCTCAGCGGCAGAATCTCGAAATCATCGACGCGCTGACTGCCGGTGGCCCACACCGGGCGCACGCCCATCAGCGCCATGGCCTGGGCGATGTCATCACCGCCGGTGCGCATGGTCGCAGTGCCCCACACCGACAGGCCGAGCTGACGCAGGTGATCGCCGTGATCCTGCAAATGCCGCTCGAGAATCAACGTCGCGGACTGGAAGCCGATGCGCCACGCGGTGGTGGTCGGCAGGTTGCGCACGTCCACCGAGTAGAAGTTGCGCCCGGTGGGCAGCACGTCGAGACGGCCACGGCTGGGCGCGCCACTTGGGCCGGCGGGGACGAAGCGGCCGTTGAGGGCGTCGAGCAGACCGCGCATTTCGGCGGGGCCGCAGGCGTCGAGGCGTGGGGCGATGACTTCGCGCAGGTTTTCAATGATCGCCCTCACTTCAGCCCAACACGCCCCTTGTGGGAGCGAGCTTGCTCGCGAAAGCGTCGTGTCAGTCGACATTGATGTACCTGACCCACCGCTTTCGCGAGCAAGCTCGCTCCCACAGGGGATTTGTAGTGCTTGGGCGATCAGTTGAGTAGCGAACAGTTCGAGGCGTTCGCGGGTATCGCCGGCGCTGCGCCAGACTTCGTCGCTGACGCTTTGCAGCTCCGCAGAGCGCGGGCCGTTCCATGGATCGGCAAGGGCGCAATCCAGCGGATCAAAGCTCAATTCAAACGCCTTGGCCAACGCCCGCAGCAGACTCGACTGTGCGCCTTTGCCGTCGCCACGCGGAATGCGCAACAAGGCCAGCAAGGTATCGATACGCAAACGTCCGGTCGGCGATTCGCCAAAGATGTGCAGGCCATCGCGAATCTGCGATTCCTTCAGATCACACAGGTAGGTGTCCAGCCGCGGCAGCCAGATCGCGGCGTCGGCATCACTGTCCAGGCCCGCGTCGAGTTGCAGTTCGCGGTCGATCTGCGTCTCGCGCACCAGTTGCAGAATGTCGCGTTGCAGCTCTCGCGCACGACGCGGATCGAGCAGTTGCGCCTCGTAATATTCGTCGGCCAACAGTTCCAGATTGCGCAACGGGCCGTAGGTTTCGGCGCGGGTCAGCGGCGGCATCAGGTGGTCGATGATCACCGCTTGCGTGCGCCGTTTGGCCTGGGCGCCCTCGCCCGGGTCGTTGACGATAAACGGATAGATGTTCGGCAGCGGCCCGAGCAGCGCGTCCGGCCAGCAATTCTGCGAAAGCCCCACGCCCTTGCCCGGCAGCCATTCGAGGTTGCCGTGCTTGCCGACGTGAATCACCGCGTGCGCACCGTAGGTGTTGCGCAGCCAGAAATAGAACGCCAGATAGCCGTGCGGTGGCACCAGATCCGGGTCGTGATACACCGCACTCGGATCGACCTGATAACCGCGCACCGGCTGAATGCCGACGAAGGTCAAGCCGAAGCGCAGACCGGCGATCATCATTCGCCCGTCGCGGCACATCGGGTCGTTTTGCGGCGTGCCCCAGCGTTCCAGCACTGCCGCGCGATTGGCCTCGGGCAGCGCATTGAACATCGCCAGGTAGGCGTCCATCGCCAGACTTTGCTGACACGGGCGCAGGTCGATGCTGTCGAGGTCGTTGCTGACCCCGCCGAGTAATTGCTGGATCAACGCGGTGCCGCTGTCCGGCAACTCCGCGGTCAACGGAAAGCCGTCGGTCTGCAACGCGCGCAGGATATTCAACGCCGCCGCTGGCGTGTCGAGGCCGACGCCATTGCCGATGCGACCGTCGCGGGTCGGGTAGTTGGCGAGAATCAGTGCGATGCGTTTTTCAGCGTTCGGCAGCCGCGCCAGATCGCTCCAGCGCCGGGCCAGTTCAGCGACGAAATCCATGCGCTCGGGTTGCGCCCGGTAGCAGACCACGTCGGACTGACTGCGCTCGCTGCGCCAGGCCAGATCCTTGAAGCTGACCGGCCGGCTGATGATGCGCCCGTCAAGTTCCGGCAAGGCAATGTGCATCGCCAGATCCCGTGGCCCCAGCCCCTGTTCGCTGTCGCGCCAGCCCGGCTCGTTGTCCTGGGCGCAGATCGCCTGAATCACCGGAATATTGCGCCGGAACGGCCGCAGGTGCGGCGCTTCCGGGCTGGATTGCGCGAAGCCGGTGGTGTTGAGGATCACCGCAGCTTCGACCTCATCCAGCCAGTCCTCGACCACCGACAGACAGCCGGGTTCTTTCAGGCTGGCGACGGCGATCGGCAACGGATTGAGCCCCGCCGCCTGCAAGCGCTGGCAGAACACATCGATGAACGCGGTGTTCGCCGCTTGCAAATGCGAGCGATAAAACAACACCGCCGCGACCGGTTGACCGGGCAGCCATTCGGCTTGCCAGTCGCTCAGTGCGGCGGTGTTTTTCTGTGGGTGGTAAATCGCCGTGCGCGGCAACGCTTGCGGCTCGTCCCAGACGTAGTCGCGCGCCAGCCAGCGGTTGGCCAGGCAATGGAAGAAGCCCAGCGCATTGCCCATGCCGCCCTGACGCAAAAACTGCCAGAGACGGTCGCGATCTTCGGCGGGTACGGTGCTCAGGTCACTGAGTTCCGGGTCCGGACGGTCATCCCCCGGTACCAGAATCACCTGCACGCCGCGCTCGGACAATTCCACCAGACGCTCGACGCCATAACGCCAGTAGGCGATGCCGCCATGCAGCGAAATCAGGATGACCTTGGCGTGCCGCAGCACCTCATCGACATACAGATCGACCGAAGCGTGATTCTGCACCTGCATCGGATTGGCCAGGCGCAGGCTCGGGTAATCCTCGGGCAGTTGCTGCGCCGCTTCGGCGAGCAGCGCCAGGCTGGAGTCGCCGCTGCACAGGATCACCAGCTCGGCGGGGGTTTGTCCAAGGTCGGCAATGTTGTCATCCGACACGAAACCGCCGGGCTGGGTCCTGAGCAGGTGCATGGCTTAAACGCTGAGCGCGGCGCGCAGTTGCGCTTCGAGTTGCGCAGCGTCGAGTTCCTGACCGATCAACACCAGACGAGTGACGCGCGCTTCGTCTGCGCCCCACTGGCGGTCGAAGTGCTTGTCGAAACGCGTGCCCACGCCTTGAATCAACAGGCGCATCGGCTTGTTCGGAATCGCCGCGAAGCCCTTCACACGCAGGATGCCGTGCTGCACAACCAGTTGCGTCAGTGCGTCGAGCAGCAGGCTTTCGTCGGCTTGCGGCAGTTCGATGGAGATCGAATCGAAGGCGTCGTGATCGTGGTCATCGTGGTCGTCATCACCGTCGTGGTGGTGATCGTGATGGCTGTGACGGCTGTCGATGTGTTCTTCGGATCCGGCACCGAGACCAATCAACACGTCCAGCGGCAGGCGACCGTTGCTGGCTTCGATGATTTTTACTGCTGGCGGCAGTTCTTCAGCGACTTCGGCGCGAACGCGAGCGAGGTCTTCCTGGCTGGTCTGGTCGGCCTTGTTGAGGATCACCAGATCGGCGCTGGCCAGTTGGTCGGCGAACAATTCATGCAGCGGCGATTCGTGATCCAGGTTCGGATCGAGTTTGCGCTGGGCATCGACCTGATCCGGGAACGCAGCAAAGGTCCCGGCGGCCACGGCCGGGCTGTCGACCACGGTGATCACCGCGTCAACGGTGCAGGCGCTGCGGATTTCCGGCCACTGGAAAGCCTGGACCAAGGGTTTTGGCAGGGCCAGACCGGACGTCTCGATCAGAATGTGATCGAGATCGCCGCGACGGGCGACCAGTTCGCGCATCACCGGGAAGAACTCTTCCTGCACCGTGCAGCACAGGCAGCCGTTGGCCAGTTCGTAGACGCGACCGGTGGCTTCTTCTTCGGTGCAGCCGATGGTGCATTGCTTGAGGATCTCACCGTCGATACCCAGCTCGCCGAACTCGTTGACGATCACCGCGATACGGCGGCCCTGAGCGTTGTCGAGCATATGGCGCAGCAAGGTGGTTTTGCCCGAGCCGAGGAAACCGGTGACGATGGTGACGGGGAGTTTGGCCAGTGTTTTCATCGGATGCCCTTTGGCAAGTGGCGGGCATACGGGACGAGATCCGCTGCGGGCGTGCGCGCGGAAGAATTCGCCACCGGATCACCCCGCCCGGTTGTAGTGAGAAATCTGTCACGAGGCAGGTCTCCTGGCTGACGGTGTTCAGGCCATGGACCTGGCATTCGCTGCGCCTTCCCGCGGGCTCAGTGGATTGAGCTGGCAGTGGCGTGGCAACGAACTTCACCGTTCACAGTTGCGGGGGCAGCCGCGGCTTTGACCGCGTTCCCTTCTTAGCTTCGGCGTGGGCCGAAGAACCTCGAAGGTGCAAGGCTACGCATGGGTTCGTGATGGGTCAATGGGAGGTTGGTTTTGTGGGCATATCCGTTGCTGCGGTTATGGCCGCTTAGGGTTCCGCCCTTACGGCGGGTCACTTTTTCCAAACGCCGAAAAAGTAACCAAAAAGGCTTCCCCCGGCGTACGGCACTTCGCTGAGGCTCAGTGTTCCCTCGCTACGGTGTCCATCCGGGGGCATCGCCTACGGTTTGCTTCGCTGCACCTCCTCTCGATGTATGCGGCTTCGCCGCATGGCGCTGCGCGCCTTCCCCCTGATGGACACCTTCGCTCGG
The DNA here is from genome assembly GCF_022368695.1 of Pseudomonas sp. Y5-11. NCBI lineage: Bacteria > Pseudomonadati > Pseudomonadota > Gammaproteobacteria > Pseudomonadales > Pseudomonadaceae > Pseudomonas > Pseudomonas sp. Y5-11. The sequence goes on along the minus strand of NZ_CP058974.1, from coordinate 3,632,429 downwards.
CCTGCCGAAGGGGCTGAAGGTCAAAAGCCACATCAAAAGCCAGAGCCAAAGCCAAAGCCAAAGCAGATCAAAAGATCGCAGCCTTCGGCAGCTCCTACATGGGATTGTGTGTTTTCAGTTAGAAATTGGTCGGCTGTCAGGCCGCCATCGCTGACAAGCCAGCTCCCACAACTTTATTCGTGCACACCCCCTGCGGCGAAGCCGCCCCACTCAACACGATGAGCGTTAGCTCGAGTACCGCTCTTGATCTGAGGGCCCGTCGGCAGGCTGAGTGGAGGGGTTTATCCGGGGGTGGGAGCGCAGCGACCGTTTGGCGCAGCCAAACACAGCGAGAGGAGGTGCAGCGAAGCAAACCGTAGGCGCTGTACCCCGGATGAATCCCGGAGCGAAGGAACCCGAGCCTAAGCGAGGGCCGAACGTCAGGGCATAGACCTTTTGGTTACTTTTGGGGCGTTTGCCAAAAGTGACCCGCCGTAAGGGCGGAACCCTAAGTGGCCGTTACCGCAGCAACGGATCCACCCACAAAATTGACTAGTTTCCCCAACCCATGCTCTCCTACACAACTTGTTACGGGTGCCCTTCACAGGGTGAAACGGGAAACCGGTGAATCATGTGCTTTACTCAAAGCCATGTCAGTCCGGTGCTGCCCCCGCAACGGTAAGCGAGCGAAGCGTCGAATCCACTGTGCCATTGCGGCATGGGAAGGTGACGCTTGCAGGTCGGCCTGACGCCAACCCCTCGTGAGCCCGGAGACCGGCCCGCAACACACAGCGCGCATTTTGCGTCGCTGAACATAACAAACCCGCGGTGGGCGGGCGCTGTTCGAACCTCTGCGTGCGCGACTCGCAGGGGTTTTCATGCGCTCTATATCACCCGCTGACACTCCAGAGGGAAGCGCCATGTCGATCATCAGCAGCACCGGCAGCAACACCGACAACATCTCCAGCACCGCCACTTTGAGCCAACGCCTGACCGCCGCCATTTTCGCGTCGATCCTGGGCGCCAGCCTCGTTTACTTCGCCGGTTTCTCGCACATCGAAGCGGTGCACAACGCCGCTCACGATACCCGCCACAGCGCCGCGTTCCCGTGCCACTGAGACCTGCCGACATGATCAAGCGTATCGCGCAAACCGCAGGGTTCACCGGCCTGCTGGCTGCCCTGCTGCTAACGTTGCTGCAAAGCTTCTGGGTCTCGCCACTGATTCTGCAGGCTGAAACCTTCGAAAAATCCGAACCGGTGGCCGTTCACGAACACGCCGCCGGTACGGCCGCACACACTCACGACGCTGAAGCCTGGGAGCCGGAAGACGGCTGGCAGCGTGTGGTCTCGACCACCGGCGGCAATCTGGTGGTGGCGGTCGGTTTCGCCCTGATGCTCGCCGGCCTGTACACCCTGCGTGCACCGACCAAAACTTCGCAGGGCCTGCTCTGGGGCCTGGCCGGTTACGCGACCTTCGTCCTCGCGCCGACCCTCGGCCTGCCGCCTGAACTGCCGGGCACCGCTGCCGCCGATCTGGCGTCGCGGCAAACGTGGTGGATCGGCACCGCCGCTTCCACTGCAGTCGGCCTGGCCCTCATCGTGTTCAGCCGTCACTGGCTGATGAAGCTGCTGGGCGTGGCGATCCTCGCCGTGCCGCATGTGATCGGCGCGCCGCAACCGGAAGTGCATTCGATGCTCGCTCCGGAAGCCTTGGAAGCCCAGTTCAAAATCGCTTCGCAGCTGACCAACGTGGCGTTCTGGCTGGCCTTGGGCCTGATCAGCGCCTGGTTGTTCCGCCGCAAAAGCACTGGTCAATACCACGCATGACCGATGACCGCGCAGCGCCGACCCTGGTGGTCGGCCTGGGCTGCCAGCGCGGCTGCCCGGCCAGCACGCTACGCGCGTTACTCGATCAGGCGTTGCAGGCGCATCGTATAGAACTCGAGGCGGTCAAGGCCCTGGCCAGCATCGACCTGAAACGCGATGAACCCGGTCTGCAGGAACTGGCCAGCCAACTGGCGCTGCCGCTGTTGTATTTCAGCAGCGAAGAATTGGCCATTTACCAGCAGCGACTGAGCCATCACTCGCAGATTGCCTATGAGCGCACCGGTTGCTACGGTGTGGCGGAAAGTGCCGCCCTGGCCCTGGCCGAGCAGTTGATTCAGGCACCGGCAAAGCTGCTGATTTCCCGGCAGAAATACGCTCAGGCGACACTGGCATTGGCCGGCGCTGCGTAAATTCCCGATAATCCCCCTGTTTGATCATGAGCAATCTTCATCTGAAGCGTTGCCCTGCCCCGTTTTTCACAGGATGTCTTCATGACCGTCTACTTCATCGGCGCCGGCCCCGGCGACCCGGAATTGATCACCGTCAAAGGCCAGCGACTGATTCGCAGTTGCCCGGTAATCATTTACGCAGGCTCGCTGGTGCCGGCCGCCGTGCTCGAGGGACATCAGGCGGAAACGGTGGTCAACAGCGCCGAATTGCATCTGGAGCAGATCATTGAATTGATCACAACCGCCCACGGCAAGGGCCAGGACGTGGCGCGGGTGCACTCGGGTGATCCGAGCCTGTACGGCGCGATTGGCGAGCAGATACGGTATTTGCGCGAGTTGAATATTCCGTTCGAAATCATCCCCGGCGTCACCGCCACCGCAGCCTGTGCAGCCTTGCTTGGCGCCGAGCTGACGCTGCCGGATGTGTCACAGAGCGTGATTCTGACCCGCTATGCGGACAAGACCGCGATGCCCGCCGGCGAGGAACTCGGCGATCTGGCACAACATGGCGCGACCATGGCGATTCACCTGGGGGTCAATCATCTGCAGAAAATCATCACTGAATTGCTGCCGCATTACGGCGCGGATTGCCCGATTGCAGTGATTCACCGGGCGACGTGGCCGGATCAGGACTGGGTGGTGGGTACGCTGGAGGACATTGCGGCGAAGGTTGCGGCCAAGGGGTTTCGGCGTACGGCGTTGATTCTGGTGGGTCGGGTGCTGGGCAGTGAGGTGTTCAGCGAGTCATCGTTGTATCGCGCGGGGCATGCACATCTCTACAGACCCTGAGTCAGATGAGTTTTGTGGCTGGATAAAGAACCTGTGGTGAGGGGATTTATCCCCGATGAACTGCGCAGCAGTTCCATTTCTTGGGCTGCTTCGCACCCCATCGGGGATAAATCCCCTCGCTACAAAAGGACATAAAAAAACGGCGCTCACGGGGCGCCGTTTTTCATGTTCGCAGTGAACACCTTACTCAGTAGTAGGCGTTTTCTTTCTGCGTGTGGTCGGTCACGTCGCGCACACCTTTGAGCTCTGGAATACGCTCGAGCAAGGTGCGCTCGATACCTTCCTTCAGGGTCACGTCGGCCTGGCCGCAGCCCTGGCAGCCGCCACCGAACTGCAGCACGGCAATGCCGTCCTCGACCACATCGATCAGGCTGACCTGACCGCCGTGGCTGGCCAGCCCCGGGTTGATTTCGGTTTGCAGGTAATAGTTGATGCGCTCGTTGACCGGGCTGTCGGCGTTGACCATCGGGACTTTGGCGTTTGGCGCCTTGATGGTCAGCTGGCCGCCCATGCGGTCGGTGGCGTAGTCGACGACGGCATCGTCGAGAAACGCTTCGCTGAACGAGTCGATATAGGCGGTGAAGCTTTTCAGCCCCAGCGCGGTATCTTCAGGTTTTTCTTCGCCCGGCTTGCAGTAGGCAATGCAGGTTTCGGCGTACTGGGTGCCAGGCTGGGTGATGAAGACGCGGATGCCGATACCCGGGGTGTTCTGCTTGGAGAGCAGATCGGCCAGGTAATCGTGGGCGGCGTCGGTAATGGTAATAGCGGTCATGGAAACTCCTCGCAGGCTTGGGCGCAGTTTACGCCAATCATTGCGCCGGACAAAGTCCTAGTATTTTTGTCGGGAAAGATTCTCGACCGGTACGCGCAGCGGTTCACCATCGATCCGTGCTTTAAGCCACCGATAGCTGCGTTTTTCCACCCATTCGTAGCTCAACCATGACCCCACAGCGATGGCCACCGCGCAGACGATGAACATCAGATACGGGTTGACCCCGTAACGCCGCGCGATAAAACCGCCAACCGACAGCACCAGCACATGCATCAGATACACCGAATAGGAACAGTCGCCGAGCCATTTCATCACGCGATTGTGCTCGACGTAGCGCTCCAGTGCCATGCACGCCATCACCAGCACCGCGCTCGGAATCCCCCAGTTCAACAACCTTGGCGCCGGCGTCAGGTGGTAAACCGCTGTCAACGCGGCCCCCATCGCCAACAGCGGCAGCCATAAACCTGCACCGATCCAGCCCCGGCGATAGAGCACGCCAATGCCGATTCCCAGCAAAAATTCGTAGACGATGTCCGAACGGTAAAACTCGTTGATCCAGCCAAACGCCTGACAAACCGAAAACAGCAACGCGCCAACCACCAGCAAGCGCACCTGCCAGCGGAACACCAGCGCACAGGCGAACAACACATAGAAAAGCATTTCGTAATTGAGCGTCCAGCCGACATTCAGCGTCGGATAGATCCCATAACCGCCGGGATTTTGCGCAGGAATGAATAGCAGCGACAGCAGGACATGCGCCCAGTCCACCGTCTGATCCGGTAACAGCGGCCGGGCGAACACCACCAGCAAGGCCATCAGCAGCGTGTACAGCCAGTATGCCGGGACGATGCGCGACAGCCGATACAGCAGAAACCGTGCCGGAGGCAACGACTTGCTTTCGGTAGACAGGAAAATCACCAGCCCGCTGATGACGAAGAAGACATCGACGCCGACTGCGCCTTTATCAATGAAGAACTGCCCGACCGGGCCGCGCGCCTTGAAGTCGAAGAAAATCTGCATGAAGTGATGGCAGACCACGGTCCACGCGGCAAGCGCCCGCAGGGCCTGCACTGAAATCAACATGATCGGCTCCCGTGCACAATGCCTGAATCACCTCCGGTCTCCTGTAGGAGCTGCGGCACGCTGCGATCTTTTGATCTTTGTTGTTAAAGAATCAAAAGATCGCAGCCTCGTTGCACTCGGCAGCTCCTAAAGGGGCTTTGCGGTGTTGCTTGGAGTTGGGACAGCAGGTCGATCTCAACGATCAAAGATTCTCGTAGCGGTTCATGTCCAGCACGCCCTCTTCCACCGGTTCGGTTTCGTGGATGTACTGGCTCAGGTCGTGAAAATAGAACCAGAATTGCGGATGACTGCGACGGATCCCCCAACGTTCGACGATTTTCTCGAAGCGATCGGCATCCTTGGCGCTTTCCATCGCATCGACAAACTCCGGAACTTGCGCGGCCGGAATGTTGAACATGAAATTCGGGTAACTGCTGAGCACGCCCGGATAAATGGTCAAGGTGTCGAGTTCCGGCTGATAGCGCAGGGATTCGCCCAACAGAAACGCCACGTTGCTGTGCGCACGGTTGCGCAGCAAGCTGTAGACCTCGCGTTTGCCGCTGCGGGTTTCGATGCGCAGCAAGGTGGCTTCCGGCAATTGGTCGATAACCTTCAGACCGGCGGCCGGTCGTGACGTCAGGCGGCTCAGCGCCTGTTCGGCGTTCTGCAGCGCCGGGTCGATATTCGGTCGCGAGCAATAGGCGCCGTCACAGCGGTTGATCGGATCCGGCCGCGCATTGAGGTCGCCGTAGCGTGCCAGCAGTTGCATGGCGAAGTCGTATTTCGGGTCCTTCGGATCGAGCTTCAGCCCGGTCGGTTTGTCGTCGTCAATGGCTTCGTAGTCGAGCCACATCTTGAACTGGCCGCTGCTCTGATACCAATCGTCGAGATAGTCCTCACGGGAATCGGCCGGCATCAGACGCAGGAAGTTCTGTTCGGCGCCGTTGCGGATCAGGTCGAAATACAGACGGGTCTGCGCCTGATGGGAGACGTTGCCGAACACATCGAAGTTGACCGCCAACTGGTAATAGGTGCGTTCCAGCAGCGGATAGTCGAACAGCCACATCGTTTGCGGCACTTCGCCGATCAGGCCTTTGGTCACCGAAGCGCTGTCGAAGTGGCGGAAAATGCTCAGCAGCGCGTTGTCGTTGCCGGCCCACAGGGTCGACCAGCTCGGCGGCGGTTGGTCAGCGTAGCTGTCGCGGCGCAGGGCTTCGTATTCGTTGCGCTTGTTGCGGTAGTTGTGCCACAGGCTCAGGACACTGCCGACGTCATCGTTCTGCCCCGGCATTGCCAGCAACGGCGTGGCCTGGCCGCGATAGTTGGGGTCGGTGATGTACAGATCGTGTTCCGGGGCCTGGAACAGCGCCCAGAAGTTATCGCGGATCACATCCGTCGCAATCTGCCCACGGCACACCGGCCCGCGAATGAAGGTGCGGACGAAGTATTCGGCATTGTCGAGCATGAACTGGTAGCGCGCCTGCACCGGAATCGCTTCGAACGTGGCGAACGGGTTGGCCCGGCTCTGCGGCCCGTACCCCGGTAGCGCGTTGACTTGCCAGTTGCCGCTGTAGAACAGGCTTTTGACCCGCGCCATCTTCGCCGCGCTCAGCGGATAAGTGATGTGAGTCTTGTGCACGATCACCCCTTGCACCGGCCACAGGCGGTAATAAACCTGAGTGCCCGGGTCGTCATTCGGGCGTCGGGTGGCGATCAGGTCGATCGGCTGCCCGGTCGGCGTGCGCGAACGCACCCACTGGAAGTAGTGCCCCGGCTCGCCGTCCTTGAAATAGATATGGGCGAGGAACCAGTGTTCGAACAACCAGCGCCCGACCAGACTCTGCCGCGCGCCCGGGGTGTTGAGCAGGTTTTCCCACTGCACGATTTGCAGCGCTTCTTTGGCGCTTGGGGCCAGGCCTTGCTCGTCGATCGGCGCACCGGACGCCAGCCAGCGTTGCAGGGTCTGGTATTGCTGATCGGTGAGGCCGGTCACCGCCAGCGGCATGCCTTCTTTCGGATGGGCGCCGGCATAGCCTTCAAACTCGGCGGGCATCGCACACAGGTTTTCCCGTTGAAGGCCGAGGACAATCTCTTCCGGCAACCTGGCATTCGGGGTCAGCGGGGTTTTGTGGCCCAGTTCCAGCATGCGCGCCATCAGCGCCGCCTGACTGCCCTGAGCGTCGAGCACCGAATAGAAGCCCTTCTGCTGCCACGCACGTTTGCCGAAAGCGTCATAGAACAGTCGCGTGGTCGGCGCGGCCTGGGTGCGCTCGCCGTCGTAGACCGGCATCTTGCTCGCGCCACGGCCAGCGCCTTCACCGCTGCCCAGATTGAGCTGGCACGCCGAGTCGTAGCACGCATGGCAGGCCACGCACTTCTCGGTGAAGATCGGCTGGATGTCTCGGGTGTACGAAATAGCAGGAGAAATCGCGGGTTCCTGCGCCACGACGCCCCAGCTTAAAAACAGCAAGAAAATGCTGATGACGCGGTACGACATGCCCTTGATCCCGATCCAGAAAAAAACGCCCGCGATTCTACAGTATGACGCCCGTACCAACATGAGCGATATTCATGCAAAAGCGGCACATGCTCCAAAAGCGCACAGGTTTGCTATGATCCCGGCCCTTCGTCATGGTCTTTTCGAGTAGTCCCAATGTCCGATCGCAGCGTCCGCCTTCAAGCTCTCAAGCAAGCCCTCAAAGAGCGCATCCTGATACTCGATGGCGGCATGGGCACGATGATCCAGAGCTACAAGCTCGAGGAGCAGGATTATCGCGGCAAACGCTTCGCCGACTGGCCGAGCGACGTCAAGGGCAACAATGACCTGTTGGTGATCACGCGTCCGGACGTGATCGGCGGCATCGAAAAGGCTTATCTGGATGCCGGCGCCGACATTCTGGAAACCAACACCTTCAACGCCACGCGCATTTCCATGGCTGACTACGGCATGGAAGAACTGGCGTACGAATTAAACGTAGAAGGCGCGCGCCTGGCGCGCAAGGTGGCCGACGCCAAGACCGCCGAGAACCCGGACAAGCCACGCTTCGTCGCCGGCGTACTCGGCCCGACCAGCCGCACCTGCTCGCTGTCGCCTGACGTCAACAATCCCGGCTACCGCAACGTCACCTTCGATGAACTGGTAGAAAACTACACCGAAGCCACCAAAGGCCTGATCGAGGGCGGCGTCGACCTGATCCTGATCGAAACCATCTTCGACACGCTCAACGCCAAAGCCGCGATCTTCGCCGTACAAGGCGTCTTCGAAGAACTGCACATTGAACTGCCGATCATGATTTCCGGGACCATCACCGATGCGTCCGGCCGCACCCTCTCGGGCCAGACCACCGAAGCGTTCTGGAACTCGGTGGCCCACGCCAAGCCAATCTCGGTCGGCCTCAACTGCGCCCTCGGCGCCAGCGAACTGCGTCCGTATCTGGAAGAGCTGTCGAACAAGGCCAGCACTCACGTGTCGGCGCACCCGAACGCCGGTTTGCCGAACGAATTCGGCGAGTACGACGAATTGCCGGTGGACACCGCCAAGGTCATCGAAGAATTCGCCCAAAGCGGTTTCCTCAACATCGTCGGCGGTTGCTGCGGCACCACTCCGGGCCACATCGAAGCCATCGCCAAAGCCGTCGCCGGTTACGCGCCGCGGCAGATTCCGGACATCCCCAAGGCCTGCCGCCTCTCGGGTCTGGAGCCGTTCACCATTGATCGCAGCTCACTGTTCGTCAACGTCGGCGAGCGGACCAACATCACCGGCTCCGCGAAGTTCGCCCGTCTGATCCGTGAAGACAACTACACCGAAGCCCTGGAAGTCGCCCTGCAGCAGGTCGAGGCCGGCGCCCAGGTGATCGACATCAACATGGACGAAGGGATGCTCGATTCGAAGAAGGCCATGGTGACCTTCCTCAATCTGATCGCCGGCGAGCCGGACATCTCCCGCGTGCCGATCATGATCGACTCGTCGAAATGGGAAGTCATCGAAGCCGGTCTGAAGTGCATTCAAGGCAAGGGCATCGTCAACTCGATCAGCATGAAAGAAGGCGTCGAGCAGTTCATCCATCACGCCAAGCTGTGCAAACGCTACGGCGCGGCAGTGGTGGTCATGGCCTTCGACGAAGCCGGCCAGGCCGACACCGAGGCGCGCAAGAAAGAGATCTGCAAACGCTCCTACGACATTCTGGTCAACGAAGTCGGCTTCCCGCCGGAAGACATCATCTTCGACCCGAACATCTTCGCCGTGGCCACCGGCATCGAAGAACACAACAATTACGCTGTGGACTTCATCAACGCCTGTGCCTACATCCGCGACGAGCTGCCGTATGCGCTGAGCTCCGGCGGCGTGTCCAACGTGTCGTTCTCGTTCCGCGGCAACAACCCGGTGCGTGAGGCGATCCACTCGGTGTTTCTGCTGTATGCGATCCGCGCCGGCCTGACCATGGGTATCGTCAACGCCGGTCAGCTGGAGATCTACGACCAGATCCCGCAGGAACTGCGCGACGCCGTCGAAGACGTGATCCTCAACCGCACGCAGGAAGGCACCGACGCCCTTCTCGCCATCGCCGACAAGTACAAGGGCGACGGCAGCGTCAAGGAAGCCGAGACCGAAGAGTGGCGCAGCTGGGACGTCAACAAGCGTCTGGAGCATGCGCTGGTCAAGGGCATCACCACCCACATCGTCGAAGACACCGAAGAGTCGCGCCAGTCATTTGCCCGCCCGATCGAAGTCATCGAAGGCCCGCTGATGTCCGGCATGAACATCGTTGGCGACCTGTTCGGCGCCGGCAAAATGTTCTTGCCGCAGGTGGTGAAATCCGCCCGTGTGATGAAGCAAGCCGTGGCGCATTTGATCCCGTTCATCGAACTGGAAAAAGGCGACAAGCCGGAAGCCAAGGGCAAGATCCTGATGGCCACGGTAAAAGGCGACGTGCACGACATCGGCAAGAACATCGTCGGCGTGGTGCTGGGTTGCAACGGCTATGACATCGTCGACCTCGGCGTGATGGTTCCGGCGGAGAAAATCCTCCAGGTCGCCAAGGAAGAAAAGTGCGACATCATCGGCCTGTCCGGCCTGATCACCCCGTCGCTGGACGAGATGGTCCACGTTGCCCGCGAAATGCAGCGTCAGGATTTCCATCTGCCGCTGATGATCGGTGGCGCGACCACGTCCAAGGCGCACACCGCCGTGAAAATCGAGCCGAAGTACAGCAACGATGCAGTGGTCTACGTGACCGACGCCTCGCGTGCGGTCGGCGTCGCGACGCAGTTGCTGTCCAAGGAACTCAAGGCCGGATTCGTCGAGAAGACCCGCGCCGATTACGTCGACGTGCGTGAGCGCACCGCCAACCGCAGCGCCCGTACCGAGCGCCTGAGCTACGCGGCGGCGATCGCCAAGAAGCCGCAGTTCGACTGGGCCAGCTACACGCCGGTCAAACCGACCTTCACCGGCACCCGCGTGCTGGACAACATCGACCTCAACGTGCTGGCTGAATACATCGACTGGACGCCGTTCTTCATCTCCTGGGACCTGGCCGGCAAGTTTCCGCGCATCCTCGAAGACGAAGTGGTCGGTGAAGCCGCCACCGCGCTGTACAAGGATGCGCGTGAAATGCTCACCAAGCTGATCGACGAGAAGCTGATCAGCGCCCGTGCGGTGTTCGGTTTCTGGCCGGCCAATCAAGTGCATGATGACGACATCGAGCTGTACGGCGATGACGGCAAGCCCATGGCGCGCCTGCATCACTTGCGTCAACAGATCATCAAGACCGACGGCAAACCGAACTTCTCGCTGGCCGACTTCGTCGCGCCGAAAGACAGCGAAGTGACCGATTACGTCGGGGGGTTCATCACCACCGCCGGCATCGGCGCCGAAGAAGTGGCCAAGGCTTATCAGGACGCTGGCGACGACTACAACTCGATCATGGTCAAAGCCCTCGCCGACCGTCTGGCGGAAGCTTGCGCCGAATGGCTGCACCAGCAAGTGCGTAAAGAACACTGGGGTTATGCCAAGGACGAAGTGCTGGACAACGAAGCGCTGATCAAAGAGCAGTACTCCGGTATCCGTCCGGCACCGGGTTACCCGGCCTGCCCGGATCACACCGAGAAGGCCACGCTGTTCACCCTGCTCGATCCTGAGGCCAGCGAAATGCGCGCGGGCCGCAGCGGCGTGTTCCTCACCGAACACTATGCGATGTTCCCCGCAGCCGCGGTCAGCGGCTGGTACTTCGCGCACCCGCAGGCGCAATACTTTGCCGTGGGCAAGGTCGACAAGGATCAGGTGCAGAGCTACACCTCGCGCAAAGGTCAGGAACTGAGCGTGACCGAGCGCTGGCTGGCGCCGAACCTCGGTTACGACGAATAAGCGCGACGGTCACTCCACGGATCAGCCGGGGAGTGACCGTTCACCAGGTTTTACGCGCCTGACGATTGCCCGGAGGAGCCGGGCATTGGTGCCTTGTCGGCAGACAAACCGATCCGTTCAATCGCCTGTCGCGTCAATTCGATGAGCCTGGCATTGCGCGCCGCTGCCTGATCGAACAACCGGCTCAGATAAAGCGGGTCGTCAACACTCAGACCGTCGTCCTCGCCCTCCTCCATCAACTGCCCTTCATCCATTTGTCTGAACGCTTCGGGCTGCTGCTCCTTGAGGTAATCCAGCCAGTAATCGCGCTGGATCAGATCCTCCAGAAACCGGTCGGAGTGCTCCGCGCTAACCACCTCGGCCCGCGCATCGAACAACTGCTGAGGCGTTACACCGGAGGCAAATTTCATGTTTTTCGGCTGCCCGGGCAATTCCAGTCCATCCTCCCAGCCACCGGTCAGACCGATCCGGTAACCGAGACGGACTTCGGCTTCGTCAAAACCACTGCGAGCGGCCGCCGCTTTGGCCAGTTCATCGACCTTGTCCAGCCGGAACAGCTGCCGCGACAGCGACAACAAGGCCTCGCCGCGAATTCCCGGGCGACCGGCCGGCAAATCGAGCAAGGCGTTGTAGGTAAAGACCTTGCTCTCCAGGCCACTGAACGTGAGGATTCGCCCGTCCACGCACGTTCCATGGGTGGCCGAGCCGGCGAAAATCACCTCGCGCAGTTCACTATCGGCGGCGGCAGCCTCCATGACCCTCCAGACCCGTCGGGTCAGGTCGGCATTGGCCACGCGAAACTCCTGGGTGTCCTGCAATCGGTCAAGCAAATGGAAGAATGCCCCGCTGTCCGGTTCCGCAGCCAGTTGATCCCAGAGCCGGCCTCGGGCGGACGCCTGCTCCGGCGGCAGATTCGCCAGCCACGGCGCTTTCTGCTGCGCATGGGCCTGTTCGTCCGGGAGCGATTCGTCCGACTCGATGCTCTCCGTGGAGCTGAGCCCGCCGGCAACGTCGTCAGCCATTTCCTCCAGATCGGAACTCGAAAAACCGAGTACCCGCTGGCGGTTACCCGCCGTCTGATAGGCCCTGAGCCTTTCGAGGGACTCCTGCGACAGGTTGTAGTTGTCAGTCAGGTCGGTGCCGTCCATCAGCTCATCGTGCTGACCGTCCAGCGCCTCTTCGGGGATGGCGGTGATGTCGTTACGACTGAGGTTCAGTGTCTGCAGGTGCCGCGCATCCAGCGCACCGGCCGGCCATTCGGCCAGATTGTTGTTGCGCAGATCCAGATTTTGCAAATGCTCGAAATAGCTGACGTCGAACGCATCAAGGTAGTTGTAGCTCAGGTCCAGAGCTTGCAGATGCTCCAGACCGGACAGCGCGGCATACAGGTCCTCGCTGCCGCTGAAGTGGTTGCTGGAAAGCTCGAGTCGCTCCAGCTGCGGCATCTGCCGGACGCCCTCAGGCAGCGCTGTGAGCGCATTGCCATTAAGGATCAGATGACGCAGGTGGGTGAACGACTTGAGAAACCCGTCGCTGCCCTCGGCCGTCACCCGAGTGCCTGTCAGGTCCAGGCTGCCGACATGCCCGAAATCCTCGGGCAGCGCCGGTAGATCGCCCAATTGCAGGCCGTTGAGATCCAGAACCGCATCGCCCCCGGCAACCGCTAACCTGGCACGCCAGCAGGTAAGGATGCGCCACGCCGCGAGGCTGCGCGACTGCGAAGAGATGACCCAGTCAGCTCCACGGGTTTCCCGGGTATACAGCCAGCCGTTGAGTCGGCGAACGAGGGTTTCAAACGTCTGACTCCAGCCCGTGATCTGCTCGGCGATCTGCGCATCAGTGGCGCCATCGCTACGCAGCGCCTCGATCACTTGCATGGCTTGTTTATCGCTAAAGGCCGGCTGCATCCGCTGCAGATTCTGGCGCATGCGTACCAGCCCGGTACTGACGGGTGCTGGCGTCAACGGCAGCAACTGGCGGGCCACGGTCAAACCGTTCTCCGCTGGGGGAAACGTCGCCGGCACCGGCTCCCGGGCAAACGTATCCAGCGCGCCGGCAGGCAGACCCAGGTCGTGCTCGAGCCGCAGTTGCGCCGAACGCAGTTGCGCCGACGCCGCTGCGGTCAGGGGCGCACCGGTCAGGTTGGTGTTGAGCAGTGAGGTGCTCTCAAGCACGACGGGCGGCAGCGTGCTGATACGGGTATCGCGCAGGTCCAGCCACGACAGTTGCGGCAAGCCTTCTGCGCCTGCCGGCCAGTGTTGCAGGTGCGTGCGCTGCAGGTCGAGGGCCTTCAAACGCTGCAGGCTGCCCACATTCAGCTCGCTCAGCGGATTGTTCCGCAGATTGAGCTGTTCAAGCGCAGGCAATTCACTCAATCCGCTCTGCAGGCTTGAACCATCGGTCAACAGATTGTCGGCGAGGTCCAGGTGCATCAAGCGCGAAAGGCGCTGCGACTCGATCGGCCACTCGTGCAAGGCATTGTTACTCAGATCAAGGGTGCGGACTTCGCTGAATGCGCTGATGAACCCGCGCATCTGCGCGCCGGCAACCCGCTGGCCATTGAGCAGCAGCGTGCGTACATGCGCAAAGGCGTCTGCCGGTAACACCGGAAGCTCGCTGAGCCTCAAGCCCGACAAATCGACGGTCGAGGCGCTGATCGTTGCGCCATAGCGCTTGAACAACCCGTTGCGCCAACTGGCTTTGAGCACATGGACCAGGTTTGATCGCGCGATCAGTTCGGACAGCGATTCTGCCGATACCACCAGACGCTGCTGCCACTGATTGAGTTCACGTTCCAGCGCCGCATATTGATCACTCAAGGCATTGATGGCGGTGAAACGCTGCTGCTCATCGGGCCATTGCTCGAAGAAACGATGGAATATCCCCTCGGTGGATTGATGCACGCCCTCGCCCAGGCGCCGCAACTCGCCGCGACAATAATCCCTGACCATCGTTTCTCGATCGATCAGGTGCTCCGGAAGGGTTTTGACGTATTCGTACACGCCCGCGAAGTTTTCCCGGGAGAATCTTGACCAGTCCAGCGACAGCCCCGACCAGAGTTTTTCGTGCCCCTGCAGCAGCTCGGCGGGCACGGTGCTGATGCTCGTGTCCCTGAGGTTCAGACGCTCCAGGGCCGGCAGCTCCAACGCACCCGCAGGCCAGTCGAACAATGAATAGGCGACGATGTCCAGGCTGCGCAAATTGCGCATGCCGCTGACGTCGAACGCCAGCGACTGATAACTCGAGGTGCTGACACTCAATGCTTCAAGTCGGGTCAATTGAGCCAGGCGTGCCGGCATGTCGGCGGCATAGGGCATCGCGCCGTAGAGCGTCAGGTCAGTCAGCTCCGGCATGTTCTGCAGCACCGCCGGCACGTTGGTAAACGTTTCTGCGGTGGCGTTGATGCGCAGCGCCTTGAGCCTGGGGAAATGGCTCAACAGTTCATCGCCGTTGGCATCGGTGATGCAACGCCCTCTGACGCGCAGGTCGCGCACATGCGAGAAATCTGCCGGCAGCTCCGGCAACGGCTCGTCGCACGTCAGATCGAGGCGTGCGGCACTCGCCTGACTGTCGGCCAGCGGCGCATGGCGCCAGCTCTGCTTGAGGCTGCGCACGACGCTGGATTTGCCGCCGATCATCGATTGCAGCGTCGGCTCCGGGGAAGGCACACCTTCCCATTGCGCCAGTGTCGATTCGAGCGCCTGCCATTCACGCAGGCGCCGTTGCAACATCTCGTAGATCTGCGCGTCAGTTCGCCCGGCGGCCAATTGCTTGAGGATGAACCCGCCCGCCTGCTGATCGGTGAGCGCCGGATACACGTCCTGCACGCGCGTCACCAGCAGCGGGTTCACGCCTTCGCCGCGACCGCTGGCGTAATAACCCAGGCCGTGCTGGCGTACCCGCACTGGCGCCTTGAAGCGCTGCTTGTGGCCATGGCGCCTGCTCGCCAGCCGAGCCAGTTCGGTGCGATGGCGGGCCACATACTCGATCACTGCCCGGCGCAGTCTGGCACTACGCGAAACCTCGGCAAAACCCAGAGTCTGTCGCGTCTGATCGGGCAACGCATGGAGGATCGAGGCAAAAAAGTTGTCCCCGCGCCGCGGGACGCCGTTGAGCGCTTCCCCGTGCGCGTTGTACGCCTGATAGGCCGGCCCGCGCTTGACCAGGTAGTGAGTCTGACCGGCGCTTTCGCTGCCGATGCTGTCGATCAACGGCCCGTCGACACTGCCTTCACGTACTTCCAGACGCACTTCGTCCGACCAGCCCGGCAGCCGCTCCAGGGCGCGCAAGGCCAGCCATTGGCTGTCGCCGCCGGCCGAATTTTCCATGTGCAGACCGGCAATCGCATGGTTGAAACGCCGCTGCCGGGCATATTCACGGGAGATCTCCAGCAGCCGCAACGGTACCCGCCCACCGTTCTGCAGACGCGTCAGTTCCTCGGCATTCGCCTCGAGCAGCACGCGGATTGCCGCCGAACTGCCCAGCCCCGGCGTGGCGGCCTGTAGCCTGGCGATTCGCGGGTCGTTCAGCGCGGGTTCGTCATACAGCCTGTCGAACATTGCCGGCTGCCGGGTTCGCAAGTAATCGGCGATCTGTTTGCGCAACTCCAGCGGCCGGGATTCCATGACCCGCGCCGGCTCGGCACCCAGCAGCCAAACGGTTTGCGGCTCATCCAGCGTTGCCAGAATGCGCGCAGGCAGTTGGCCGTCGAGCACGTCGGCGCGGGTGATCCGGATCGGCGCACGCGTCGGGCCCTCGATTGCACCTGACGGCGCGCCGAACAGACGGCTGGGGCCGGACAACTGCGGTCCGTCGAAGACTTCCAGCATCTGCCCGCTCGGCCAGCGCGGCATTTGCGTAAGCATGGGCAGCGTCAGCAGGTACGAATCGTCAAGCCTGGTTCCTCGTTCGACTTGGTCGATCAAGCGCCCGACCTGCTGATTCGCCTCATACAAGCGCAGCGCGTCGGCCAGGGCCAGTGGCGCCGGCTGGTGATCGAGGTGCATCTGCCGCAGGGCATCATCACTGACACCACTGAGGTCGGCGATTTCGAGCAATTGCTCATCCGAAAATGCCTCAGTCGAGTGACCGATGCGCCGCAGCAGGGTCAGTCGATCCCAGTGCAGCGGCCGCTCGAGGGTGTGGCGCCAGGCGCCCAGTCGATTGTGCTCGAGGAGCGGTTGATACGCCGCCGGATCCTGCGGGTGGAGGATGCGCCAGTTATTCAGGTTCTCGTCGTAGTGCGTCTGATAGAGCTTGCCCTGCTGGCGAATGAAGGTCTTGCCGTCGAACCGATACACGCCTTGCGCGTCGGGCCCGACAGTCGCTGGCAGGACAATATCGCTGGCGTAGGCATCGAGGTCGGGTTTCCACAGGCGAACCGAGCCATCGGGCCGCTCGACCGGTTGCAGGTGCTCGATCACGGGTTCGGCGGAGGCCGCGCGCAGGCGGCTTACGCCCTTGCCCACCGCGCCCATTACGCCAATCAGTGCCAGGTTCTGCGCCACATCGACCAGATGCGCCTTGGCAGCCTGACGATCGCCTTCCGACCATTCGATGGCGCCTTCGAAGGACTCGTAGAGCAGTTGCCCCGCCATCACGGTCATCATGATTTCGCCCAGCACCGGGACGAACATCGACACCATGTTCAATCCCAGCATGCCGAGTTCGAGCAGATGATTGAGTTTGGCTGCCCGGACCCGGGCGTCGACGTCCGCCGTGGGCACGGCATGGGCGCGCGCGTCGGCGATGAATTTGGCCCGGTGCTGTTCGTAAAGGTATTGCCACAAATCGGTGTTGGCGCCCCAGATCCCGGCAACGTCCTGGCGCGTGATGGCAAACGGGTCGAGATACGGGTCAGGGTGCGGCTCGCGCTTGCCGGGGACTTCGGGTGGCAACTCCTTGATCTGCACGATAGTGGACAGCGGCGGTATCAGCTGTGCGACCTTGACCCAGATCGAATGCAACGGGTCACTCGGGGCGTCCGCGGCCTTCTGGGTGAACTGACTGAAATAGTAAGGGCGGTCGGCGTAGGCCACGAACTGACTGAAAAACCGCTGGTAAGCGGTCGATCCTTGCCCGGTCGCCGTAGTGTCGGTCGCCGTGAACTTGCGTTTGAACACCTCACGCATCTGCGCGCTGCTGTAACGCTTGAGCGGGTGTTGCGGGTCATGGGGAATGTAGACGATGAATTCGTTGGTGTAGCGGTAGCGCTCGCTGATGCTGAACACGACGCAACCGGTCATCCGCCGCTTCATCAGGCTCAGATCGCGAAACCACACAGCCTTGCCGCCAAGTTGCGGGTGGATCTGACCGTCCACCACCGACAGAATCATCCGGTAGTCGGCAGGCTCGATGTCCTTTTTCAGCAGCGCCCATTGCGCGGCGGCACGCAACGCGGCTTTCTGACTGGCAATGAACTGCCCACGCAAGGTGTCGTTGTTCTCGAAAAACGCTTTGATCCGTGTCTGATAAAGCGAACCGACGTCGAGTAAACGGCACAGCGTCAGAAACTGACTGACCGAGATGCCGATTTCTGCGGCCTGAAACTCGCCGGGGGTCGCTGTCTCGACCACGAAACCGGATTTGGCGTGATAGGCCCCTGCTTCACATTCCCAGGCCTCGAAGTTGTGCAGTGCCGCTTGCAACAATGGCAGTTTCAACACTTCGAAGGTGGACACTTCCACCTCCAGCACTCCGAGTTCGAAGGGCCGTCTGAGGCACAGCAAGGTCTTGCCGAGATCGACCGTGATGTTGAACTGATCCTTGAGTGCCTCGCCAAGCAACGTTTGGGCAAATGCCTCGACGCTTTCGAGGCCGGCCATGGTCTTGTCGAGTCGGGTCTGGGCGACAAAGGCAGCCGTGACCTGGTCTTTCAAGGCTTGTTGCTGTTTCTGCGGGAATTCGTGATAGCCGGGCGGTGGACGGGTACTGGCCGCTTTCATCGCGGCTTGCCGGGCTGGCGAGGCGGCAATCAGCCAATCGGGGATCATCTGCTCAAGCAACTTGCCGTGGACGCTGGCGCTGACGGGCGCACGGGGCAACGTCGGGGAATGATGGGACATCCTGTCTCTCCTGAATAATGGGAGCACAGGACACCATGTCCGCCGCAGTGACCTGCGGTACATAGTTATCGCATGGCCTTGAACCTATGTCCGGACACGTCAGGGTCCCCCGTGCGACCACGGCACAACCCGCAGGATTGACTATGCTGTCGGGACAGCCTTTCGGACGGGGGATTTATGGACGATCCAGTCGACAACAAACCACCGAGCTTCTGGCAGATGCTGCACAGCGTGATGGCGGCGGCATTTGGCGTGCAAAGCGGGAAGAATCGGGCAAGGGACTTCACCCATGGCAAGCCCAGCCACTTCGTGATCCTGGGGATCGGCTTCACCGCCGTGTTCGCCCTGACCCTGTTTGCCATCGTCAAACTGGTGCTGCATTTCGCCGGGGTCTGAGGGCGGTCAGTGCATCAGGGTCTGCAGCTCGAACGGGTAACGATACGAGGCCGGACGCCCCTTGGCGGACAGCTTGCGAAAGCCCACCCCGTAACCCGGTGCCGAGCCCATGGCCAGAATTTGCCGGGCCTGATGCTTGTCGATCAGTTGCAGCAACGGCACCTGGCGATCACGACCGCCGTAACGGGCCAGGTCGACGCCCTGGTCATAATCATGCAACTCCACCAGCGCCCAGCCACCGAGGGTGAAATGACCGCCCACCAGTGCGCTCAGGCGTCCATCGATCACCGCCTGCAACGCCTCGGATGAGGTATTGACCGCGCTGAACAGCACGTCCTTGCCCGGCACCTTGCCCGCTTCGGCAAACGCGCGCATGGCGCCGAACGCCATCTCGTCATTCGCCGACCACACCAGTGACACCTTCGGATACCGGCTGACCAGTTGCCGCGCCTGTTCGTAGGCGCGCTGCCGTGTCCAGCCGCTGTACACCAGTTGTCGCAGGCGCACCTGAGGATGCTCGGCCAAGGCACGCTGCATGCCGCGCTCGCGCAATTGCGCCGATGGCGTGATCTTCAGACCGGAAAACGCCAGCACTTCGATCGGCTCGTCTCGCGCCACTGGCGGATGCAAGCGAATCAACTCTTTCATCATCAGGTAGCCGCCCTCCTCGTCATTGGGCACCAGGCTGCCAATGCGATCGGCCCGCTCGCCGACCAGCGCCTGCTGATCGGCGGTCAGCACCGCGTTGACCATGAACAGCTTGACCCCGCTGCCTTCCGCCAGTCGCAGGATCTGTGGTGCAACGTACTGCTCGTTGACAAACATCAGGTAGTCGGGCCGGTTCGGTCCCTGCAGGGCAATCCTGGCCTGGGCCACGGTGAGTTCGGGCTGGCGTCGGGAATAGAGGATCTGCAAATCGATGCCAAGGTCGTGGGCCGCCGCTTGCATGAATTGCGAATAGCTGACCCAGAACGCTTCCTGAGTCGTACCCGGGTTGAGGAACAGCACCGACTCTGCCCGGGCTGCGGATCCGAAAACCGCACCGAACAGCAGGAGGCTGAGGCAGAAAAACTTCAACATGAAAGACCCGGGCCCAAGGAAAAATGGCCGCGCATTATAGCCCCCGAATCAGCGGCTATTGACGCCTGATCCCGTTTTTTGTCCGACAATCGTCGGAAGCGGACCCGGATCGGTCGTTTACTGATGGCTGACCCAGAATACCGCTGTCCCTACGACCAGAATAATCAGGAACAGAATGGCCCATGCATCGACACTGCTATCGCTTTTCTTTGCCTTGGTCGGATTGCTCATTGCATCGCCTCTTGTCGGTTTTATCGGTGATTGCAGAAAGACTCGATCACAGTTAAGACGATGATTGTCCCCGCGACAAATGTGGGTTAATCAACAACCATTCTCGTTAGGCGATTTGGTTCTTTACATATACTCAAACATCACTTTTGCGCATAACTGCAAACGGGTATATTGCCCCGGCTCCGTTAGGGAGTGCGCGGCCGTGCGCGCGTAATTGCAGAGGCACCATCGGACTCCAGCAAGCGAAAACGCAGCGTTTTCCGAGTAGCCCAAAGCCTGAGAACAGGACTTATATGTACGTATACGACGAGTACGATCAGCGGATCATCGAGGACCGCGTCAAGCAGTTCCGTGATCAGACCCGACGCTATCTGGCAGGTGAGCTGAGCGAAGAAGAATTCCGCCCCCTGCGCCTGCAAAATGGCCTGTACATCCAGCGTTTTGCGCCGATGTTGCGCGTGGCGGTGCCTTACGGCCAACTGACTTCCCGTCAGGTGCGCATGATGGCGAAGATTGCCCGCGACTACGACAAGGGCTACGCCCACATCAGTACCCGGCAGAACGTGCAGTTCAACTGGCCGGCGGTGGAAGACATTCCGGACATCCTCGCGGAACTGGCCACCGTGCAAATGCACGCGATCCAGACCAGCGGCAACTGCCTGCGCAACGTCACCACCGACCAGTTCGCCGGTGTCGCCGCCGATGAGGTGATCGACCCACGCCCATGGTGCGAAATCGTCCGTCAGTGGACCACATTCCACCCGGAATTCGCCTACCTGCCACGCAAATTCAAGATTGCCGTCAACGGTTCGACCGCTGACCGTGCCGCCATCGAAGTTCACGACATCGGCCTGGAGCCGGTCCACAACGCCGCCGGCGAACTGGGTTTCCGTGTACTGGTCGGCGGTGGCCTGGGCCGTACCCCGGTGGTCGGCGCATTCATCAACGAGTTCCTGCCGTGGCAGGACCTGTTGAGCTACCTCGACGCCATCCTGCGTGTGTACAACCGCTATGGCCGTCGCGACAACAAATACAAGGCGCGGATCAAGATCCTCGTCAAGGCGCTGACCCCCGAAGTCTTCGCGCAAAAAGTCGATGCCGAGATGGAGCACCTGCGCGGCGGCCAGACCACACTGACCGAAGCCGAACTGCATCGCGTCGCCAAGCACTTCGTCGATCCGGACTACAAGGTTCTGGAGAACCAGACCGCGGCCCTGGCCGAACTCGACAAGGAGCATCCGGGTTTCGCCCGCTGGCGCTCGCGCAACACCCTGGCGCACAAGAAGCCGGGGTATGTCGCGGTGACCCTGTCGCTGAAACCGACCGGCGTTGCTCCGGGCGACATCACCGACAAGCAGCTCGACGCTGTCGCCGACCTGGCCGAGCGTTACAGCTTCGGCCAACTGCGCACGTCGCACGAGCAGAACATCATCCTGGCCGATGTCGAGCAGAGCCAACTGTTCACCCTGTGGGGCGAGCTGCGTGAAAGCGGCTTCGCCACGCCAAACATCGGCCTGTTGACCGACATCATCTGCTGCCCGGGCGGTGATTTCTGCTCGCTGGCCAACGCCAAGTCGATCCCGATCGCCGAATCGATCCAGCGCCGTTTCGACGACCTGGACTACCTGTTCGACATCGGTGAGCTGGACCTGAACATCTCCGGCTGCATGAACGCCTGTGGTCACCACCACGTCGGTCACATCGGCATTCTCGGGGTGGACAAGAAAGGGGAAGAGTTCTACCAAGTGTCCCTCGGTGGCAGCGCCAGCCGTGACGCGAGCCTGGGCAAGATCCTCGGCCCGTCCTTTGCCCAGGACGACATGCCGGACGTGATCTCGAAGCTGATCGACGTGTACGTTGAACAACGTACCGAAGACGAGCGCTTCATCGACACCTACCAGCGTATTGGCATCGACCTCTTCAAGGAACGCGTCTATGCAGCGAATCATTAAGAACAACGAAGTCGTCGACGAAACCTGGCACTTGCTGCCGAAAGATTTCAACATCGACGACATCAGCAATTGCGACGATCTGATTGTTCCGTTGCAGCTTTGGCGTGAACACAGCCGCATGCTCAAGGCCCGCGACGGCGGACTGGGTGTGTGGCTGGACGCCGATGAAGAAGCCGAGGAGATCGGTAACGACGTGGCCGAGTTTCAGGTCATCGCGCTGAACTTCCCGGCCTTCACCGATGGCCGCAACTACTCCAACGCCCGCCTGCTGCGCGACCGTTACGGTTTCAAAGGCGAACTGCGGGCGATTGGCGATGTGCTGCGTGACCAGTTGTTCTACATGCACCGCTGCGGTTTCGATGCGTTCGCCTTGCGCGCCGACAAGGACCCGTACGAAGCACTGGAAAGCCTGAAGGACTTCTCGGTCACCTATCAGGCCGCCACCGACGAACCGCTGCCGCTGTTCCGTCGTCGCTGATCGAAAAACGCCTTGAGCCTGCAATCGGGCTCAAGGCGTTGTTCATTCCGGGCGTTAACGCCAAGCGTTGCGTGCAAGCGACGCCGCATCAAGCCTCCATCATTTCAGCCGTCGCGGCCTTTGCTGCGTCGAGTTCGGCGTGGCGTGCCAACGCCTGATCCGTCAGTTGCCCGATCAATTCCCGGCGCTGATTACCGAAGTTGTCGAGGATGGCATTCATCTGCGTCGAGGCCGCCTCGCGCGTCAGTTCGATCTGCCCTTCCAATTGAGCCATTTCCCGCGACGTCTGTTCGTTCACGGCGGAAAACCGATCACCGTGAGCCGACTCCAGGTACTCGACCCAGAACGTCTGCGCTACGCTCCAGTCGCGTAAGGCGCCGCTGCTTTCGGTCTTGAGCACCTGTTGAAAGGCCTGATCCAGGACGGTCGGCGATACCTCGATATTCAAGGGTTTGCTCAGCGTCTGCGGCTGCGCCGGCAGGTTCAGGCGTTGCGCCAGACCAACCCGATAGGCCAGGCTGACTTGCAGCGCCTGATCGTAGTCCATCGGCGCGGTGTGGAAACGTGCGCTGATGTCCGCCAGCGCAAGGCTTTCCACTTCGTGCAAACGGAACAGGCCCTTGAGCCGACTCACCAGTTGCGCTTCCAGCACCTGCACACCGGCGGAGGCCGCCGCGCTCGCCCGGAAACACAAGACCAGCACTTCCATTTCGCTGAACAACGCGCTGTAGCCGTCGACACTGACCCTGGCACTGCGCGCCGCATTGAACAATGACCGACGCAGGCGCTGATCGCCGGCAGCCGCGTCCACCACATCCCAGACACGCTGGCGCAAATGCGGATACACGTGGGTAAATTCTGCGGTGTGCACCAGTTGCAACAGCACTTGAAAAAAGTCAGCGGAATCAGGTAACGCGCGCAGCGCCTCCCATACCTCGCGCCGGGACGACGCCACGCTGGCACTTTCCCCGGCCAGCCACTGCACACTCTGATCTTCCCGCGCCACGGTTTGCAGGGGGGATTTGCGCCCCTCCATCGCCGTCACACCGAAACGACCGCTGAAGGTCTGCTGATAAGTCGCGATGTTTTTCAGCGTTTCGGAGGACAACGGATTGCCGTGCAAGCGAATCATCTGCGGCAATTGAGTAGTATCGAACGCCCGCGCTGGCAGGGTTTCAATCCGATTGTCGCGCAGATCCAGCAACTGCAATCGACGCAGCCCGGA
The DNA here is from genome assembly GCF_022368695.1 of Pseudomonas sp. Y5-11. Taxonomy (NCBI): domain Bacteria; kingdom Pseudomonadati; phylum Pseudomonadota; class Gammaproteobacteria; order Pseudomonadales; family Pseudomonadaceae; genus Pseudomonas; species Pseudomonas sp. Y5-11. The sequence continues at coordinate 3,608,760 of NZ_CP058974.1, read as the reverse complement.
CAGGCGCTGTGGCCAGTGTGTCATCCGGCTACCGCGCACGGTCAACTGCTCAAGATGCGCCAGCCCACCGAGATCGGGCAATTGCGCCAGGTTCGGGTTGAAATCAAGGTGCAGCACCCGCAAGTCTTTCATCCGCCCCAATTGAGCAAGCGATGCTTCAGAGGACTGCAGGCGATTGCTGCTCAGGTCCAGATGCGTCAGCCAGCGTATCCGCTCCAGCGACTCGGGCAACTGGGTGAGCTGATTGTCGCTCAGTGACAGGCTGCGCAACTGGCTGAAGTTGCGCAGAAATTCGTTCAGTCCGGCATGGGGCATCACACCGTCCATGATGACCCGCCCGACATGACTGAAATCGGCCACCACCGGCGGCAGCTCCCCCAAAGGCTCCGGCGCGAACCGCAAGGTGCCATATAAACTTTGGTCTGCAGCCACATTCCCCGGTTCCTTGCGCCAACTGCGAATGATCGCGCGCATGGCGCGCAGCTTGCTGTCTCGGGGAGTCGGCTGCCGTGTGCCATCGGCGCTCAAATGCCAGGTCTGACGGCTGACCCAGCGACTCAAGGTTTCTCTGAGCGCGAAAAACTCCAGCCGCAGCGCTTCGAGCTTCATCAGCACCTTGATTTCGTTGGTGCCCAGAGCGTTGAGCAGACGATGAATCTGCGCAGGGGTGTGCATCGGATACAGCTCCAGAGCCCGGCGCACCATGACATTGGTCACCTCGCCGGAGGTCGCACCGGACACGACAGCAGTACGCTCGGCCAGTCCCATGGGTGACAGCTCTCCGAGACGCGCGCCGACGCTCTGCGCGAAGATCGTCCGTCGCTCCTGCGCCACGCGGGTAATCTTTTCCTGCAGCGCGGCAGCACCATTTTCCGCCTGTACGCCCAGCGCCGTCCTGCGCTGTGCCGAAAGCCCCATCCAGAGCGCGCGGAAATAGTGTTCGCGGGTGCGCCTGGTGAATGTGACAAGCGGTGCGTCGGTGCCCTGAATGACGTTGATTCGATCCTCGAACACGCTGACCACCGTGCGCTCGCTCGCTGTCGCCGGCCCGATCGCGGCTGCCGAATCATGGGTCGCGGTCCATTCGAGTATTTGCACGAACGCGGCGTCCGACCAGCCCGGGAGGTGTTTGAGTGCATCGAGCACCAGTCGATTGGTGTACTGCCCTCCCACCCCGTCGAGATACAGACCTTCGTAGGCGCGACAGACACGGATCATCTGCTGATAGCGCCGGGCCTCCTCCGCCGGCCGCAAGGGCACGCGTTTCGCGTCCAGCTCGCGCCATTCGCCACTGAACGCATTATTCACCAGCTCTTCGGCGGCACTGGCGGGCAGCTCGGGAAAGTGTTGCATCAGTACCGCGACCCGGGGATGGCCTGGGACCTGGCTACGCTGGTATACCCGCCGGAACAAATCGGGGCGCGCGGTTTGAGCCTGTTCAGCAACGATCCGTGCCAGTTCCTGTGCTTGTACTTCAGTGTTCGTCGACGCGTTGCCGAGCAGGCTTTCTCGCTGATTGCGCGACAGCTTCGACAACAGCAAACGGTGCAACTGACCGTTGTGCAGCGCGTCCTCAGTCAGCCGGATAACGCTCTTGGCGGTTTGCGAACCGTAACGGTTGACCGGGTAATCCAATGCGTTGACCACGCTGATTGCGTTATCGGAGGGCCATTTCGCCGCGCTGGTGAGCACATGCAACTGCAGATCAGGGTCCGCCAGCGCTGCCGTATTCGGCGTCTGTAACTGTTCGATAAACGCTTTGACTGCAGCGTCCGCCATGAAACGTTGCGCGGTATCGACCAACAGTGCCGGGGTCTGCACCTGATCGATATGCACCTGCCGCAACACGCTGTCATCAAGTCCACTGACCGCCAGAACACGCGTCGCCATGGCGTCCGGGATCGCTTCTCTGGTGTAGCCGAAACGACGGAACAACGTCAGCCGCCCCCACTCCTGCACCCGCTCCGAGTCATGACGCCAGGCGCCGCGGTCATTGGTTTCGAGCAACGGACGGTAGCTTTCTGCTGCGCCCGGTGGAGGCAGCACTTCCCACAGTTCGGTCTCGGGTTGCTGATGCACTGCGTACCGAACGGAGTCGAGGGTGACGTAAGCCTGTCCCTCGAGCCAACGTAACCCGCGCTCGTCGACGGGCAATCCTTTGGGCAACCGCCGATGTTGACGAAAAGCCTTGAGGTCCGGCTTCCACAGGCGCAGGCGTCCACCGCCCGGATTGACCACGATCAAACGTTCGATGAAGGCCGACGACCTGACAGTTTTATAGGCCGCCCCGACGACTTTCGTCCCGGCGGCAAAAGCGGCCATCAGAATGATGTTTTCGATGACATCGAACAGGTGATCCGTGGCCTGCTCCTGCTCGCCACGGGTCCAACTCGCAATGCCCTCATACACGTGCGACAGAAGTTGCAGAGTACCCACCGTCAACAGCACTTCACCCACTCCGGGCAAAAACGAGGCCGCGACCAGCAATAGATCGATACCGATTTCCTTGAAGGTCTCCAGGCGTGCGAGGCGGGTTTTCTCGTCTTCATCATCCGTGGGAACCACCAGAAGCCGGGCGTCGGCCAAGGTCCGCGCAACCTGCTGACGGTGTATCCCGGTAAAGGGATCGCCCTCGATATCGACACCCGTCAACGTCACGTAAGTGCCGGTGCTCGTCAGTAGTGAACTGCCACCGGGGTATAAACGAATGTTCAGTTCCTGTTGAAAGGCCGCGCGCTCGCCCAGCTTCAGGAAGCCCATGAAAAACGTCTTGAACGCCGGATTTTTCAGGCGCCCGCTCAACTCGACCTCAAAGTCGGTGAACGAGGCGTACTCTTTCAGCGGATGCAGCGGATCGCCCGGCAGGTAAACGGCGCAGCGATAATCATCGTCGGCATGCTCGCTGACAGGCCCGATGAACAACGGGCCATGCAGGGTCATGTTGAACATTTCCAGACTCTGATACCCGAGGGTGTTTTTCCCCAGCTTGATCGTGCTGTCGCCGTCCTTCACGCACTTCAACATTTGGTGAACCGACGTGCTGATATGTTTTTTCATCAGCGCAATATGCCGTTCCACATCAAAACAACTTCGCACATGAGCAGCGCACTGGGTAAGCACATTGTTCGATTCGACGTTAAGTTCAAATACCGATTCAAGATGAGTCTGATATTGCTTGCCCAGATCCAGTGTCCGGCACAATTGCGCAAACTCATGGGGTTGTATTGGCAATATCGAAGCCACGCCAGCGTTCAGTTTCTGTGGGATATAGATCAGTGAAGTGTCGCTGTAGTTTTTTGCCTCGGTTTCGCGGGATTCGAAGTTCTCGCACGCGGCGACCAGCAGATCGCGATTGATCGGCAGCACCAGTTTTTTGCGCAGTCCCAGCAGGCTCGACGTTGAACGCACGTGTTGAAACACTACGCCAGACACATCCACAGGCGTGGACAGCTTGTCGGACATGGCCTTGGCCAGCAAGGGGGCGCAAAACTGCTCGGGTGACTGCAGTTTGTTCAGGAGCGCGCCTGCGGTACTGCGCGTGCGATGACTGTCAATGAGGCTGTCGTAGAGTTCGCGGCGCAACGCCCCGGAAGCCGCCAATATCCAGGGCGGTGCATTCTTTTTGATCAAATAAAAAAAGAGGCCTTTCTGTTCTGAAGTTGGCGTGGCTGACGCAGTTGTATCGGTTAACGAGGACATTGATGATCTCACGCACTTAAAGGAGTCATCAGCTTAGCGAGCCGACCTCTTTATAAAAGCGCGAATAACAGATCAAACCAACGCTCGCACAATCAACATTTCAAACTTAAAAAATACATATATACCACCTCAATAAAAAGGCCCTTCATTGCAGAACAATGAAGGGCCTTTTATGCAAGTGGCTTACCAGAAGCGTTGCTGGGTCAGGCGACTCCAGCCGTTCACCAACACGCGTTCCACCGAACCACTGGCGGCCATGCCGATGCGTTCCGGCAGGCTTTTGCGCTCGGCGTAATGCAGGTGGTAGACCTCGGCTTTCTTCGCCTTGTCGGCCAGGTATTCGTCGCTGGTCTTGAGTTCATCGACCAATTGTTTGTCCAGCGCCGCGACGCCCAGCCAGATTTCTCCGGTAGCCACTTCATCGATGGCCAGTTGTGGCCGATAACGGGCCACGAAGTTCTTGAACAACTGGTGGGTGATGTCCAGGTCTTCCTGAAACTTCTCCCGGCCCTTCTCAGTGTTTTCGCCAAATACGGTGAGGGTGCGTTTGTACTCACCCGCGGTCAGCACTTCGAAATCGATGTCGTGCTTTTTCAGCAGTCGGTTGACGTTGGGCAACTGTGCAACTACCCCGATCGAGCCGAGAATCGCGAACGGAGCGCTGATGATCTTCTCGCCGATGCACGCCATCATGTAGCCGCCGCTGGCGGCGACCTTGTCGATGCACACGGTCAACGGCACGCCGGCCTCACGGATCCGCGCCAGTTGCGATGAGGCCAGACCATAGCTGTGCACCATGCCACCACCACTTTCCAGGCGCAGCACCACTTCGTCCTTCGGCGTGGCGAGGGTCAGCAATGCGGTGATTTCGTGACGCAGGCTCTCGGTGGCCGAGGCTTTGATATCACCGTCGAAATCCAGCACGAACACCCGGGATTTGGCCTCGGGCTTGTTCTTTTGCTTCTTCTCGGACTTCTCCGATTTGGCCTGACCCTTGCGCAGGGCCTTGAGCTGATCCTTGTCGAGCAGGGTCTGCTCCAGGCGCTCACGCAAGCCTTTATAGAAATCATTGAGCTTGCTGACCTGCAACTGCCCGGACGACTTGCGCCGGCCCTTGCTGCGCAACGCAGCAAAACTGGCGAGCACCACCAGAATGGCGACCACCAGCGTTACAGTCTTGGCCAGGAAGCTGGCGTATTCGGTGAAAAACTCCACAGAGACTCCTTAAAACAATGCGCGGATGCAAAAACACGCGCGGGATGGTTCCAGCATACCCATGCGCCGCCTCCTCGGCCAGCCGTGAAACCTCTGGCAACAGGCCTGTAACGGGCATTTCAAACAAGCGTATGTTTTTTCATTGACAGCACTCCGTCATCCTCATAACCTCGCCACAACCTTCAACGTACCGGGATGACGCGGACGTGGGCAGCATCTATCTGATTCGACATGGCCAGGCCTCCTTTGGTGCAGACGACTATGACGTCCTGTCGCCCATCGGTGTGCGCCAGGCAGAAATCCTCGGCCAGCACCTGGCCGAGTTGGGAATCCGTTTCGATCGCTGCCTGGCGGGCGACCTGCGCCGCCAGCAACACACGGCCAGCAGCGCGCTGGAACAATTCAGCGCCAAGGGCCTGTCGGTACCGACGCTGGAAACCGACTCTGCGTTCAACGAGTTCGACGCCGACGCAGTGATTCGTGCGCTGATCCCCGCCATGCTGGAGGACGAGCCGGAAGCCATCGACATCCTGCGCAACGCCGCGCAGAACCGCGCCGAGTTCCAGCGCATCTTCGCGCTGGTCATCGAGCGCTGGCTGGCCGGCACCCACGACACCCCCGGGCTGGAAAGCTGGCTGGGTTTCGTCGAACGGGTTCAGGGGGGGCTCCAGCGCATCCTCGAACAGGCCGACGGCAATCAGAAAGTCGCCGTATTCACCTCCGGCGGCACCATTACCGCCCTGCTCCACCTGATTACCCAAATACCGGCCAGGCAGGCCTTTGAACTGAATTGGCAAATCGTCAACACCTCGCTCAACCAGCTGAAATTCCGCGGTCGCGAGGTGACTCTGGCTTCCTTCAACAGTCATGCGCATCTGCAACTGCTGAAGGCCCCGGAACTCATCACTTACCGTTGAGTCCGGATTACTGTGACCCTGCTGCAATCAACCCATAAAGGATCGAACCATGACCTCCGTAGCTGATGCCGTAAAAGCGATGCAAGCCAAGTTCAACCCAGCCGCCGCTGCCGGTCTGGATCTGGTCTTCGGTTTCAACATCACCGACGAAGACAAGCACTACGCGCTGATCGTCAAAGACGGTACTTGCGACATTCAGGAAGGCGAAAACGCCAACGCCAACTGCACGCTGGTACTGGACAGCGCAACGCTGAAAGACATCGTCAGCGGTGAAACCGACGGCATGCAAGCGTTCATGGGCGGCAAGCTGCGCGTTGAAGGCGACATGATGCTGTCGATGAAGCTGTCCGAGCTGTTCCCGTCGTAAGATTCGTCGCATTACAAACAAATCCCGCCTTGATGGCGGGATTTGTCATTTCCGGGTCATTGGATGCCGGCGGCGTCCAGCTCTTTGAAGACCTGCCGATCGGCGATCTGGGTCTCACTCTCGGGGTACATCAACTGGACACTACCCCCTGGAATGATTTCACCGGTTTGCGCATCCCGGGCGAAAGTGATGACATACCGCTCACCCTGGTACTTCAGATAAATGTTGTAATAATCCTGCGGCTGATCCGGCGCTTCGAAAGCGCTGTAACGGTAGCGGATACGTGGAATCAGCATCGGCCATTCCTTGCCAAGCAAGTCACCATTGACCGGCGGATACGCCGCCTCGAGGGCCACAATGGCGCCAGCTACCAACTCATCGTTGTCGCTTGGCTTAAAAGGTAACGGTCTATTACGCAGCATGGTTACGGCGCTTTTTTTTCCATCGACAACATCACTGCGGTACATATCGGTACGAAACCATTTTGTTGCATCAAAACGGTTTTCTTCCGGACTCCAGTCGCCGTAGTACATCATCACTTTCTCGCTCATTGCATCTTCCCTTGTGTGCAGATAGAGACCCATCGCACTAAAAACCAGCAAAAAGGCCGCTATGAGACCCACGCGCTTGTGAAAATTAACAGTCATGGTTTTCGCCGGTGGTTTCGTCGACCATTTGAAAGCGTTCGCTATGCTTGGGCACGGTACGATCGGGGTGAACGGCACGGCACCGACTGCCGTGCCGACGAAAACGTCACCGGAGCAGTGATGATCATGCCGCCATGAGCGGTGGCGCTGCCGAGGAAGGAAATGGGTTTGCCATCATCTACTTCCTTGTATTGGCCAGGGCGCGGAATGTAACGGAACTACACCACGGATAAAAGTTTGTCCGTATGTGTAGCAGGCAAAATCGTCGTGACAAACGATGCCGCCAGCAGCTCCTGCGTATAAGGATGCCGCGCCGCCCTAAACAGCTCATCCGTCCGACCACGCTCCACCACCTCCCCCTCCTTCATCACAATCAAGTCATGGGCCAACGCCCGCACCACCGCCAGGTCATGACTGATGAACAGGTAAGTCAGCCCATGCTCTTCCTGCAGTCGCCGCAATAAAGCAACGATCTGCTTCTGCACCGTGCGATCCAGCGCCGAGGTCGGCTCATCGAGCAGAATCAGATCTGGCTTGAGTACCAGCGCCCGGGCGATGGCAATCCGCTGCCGCTGGCCACCGGAGAACTCGTGCGGATAACGATGTCGGGTGGCCGGATCGAGGCCGACCTCGCGCAGCGCGTCGATCACCGTCTGTTCGCGCTCGGCAGCATTCAAATCGCTGTGCACCTGCAAACCCTCGGCAATGATCTGCTCCACACACAGGCGCGGGCTGAGACTGCCGAACGGATCCTGAAACACCACCTGCAGGCGCCTGCGCAGGGGTCGCAACTGCTTGCCGCTCAACTGTTGCAGCGCCTCACCGGCAAAGTGAATGCTGCCCTCGGCGTCGATCAGACGCAGAATCGCCTGGCCCAATGTCGACTTGCCCGAGCCCGACTCGCCGACAATCCCCAGCGTTTTGCCGCGCTGCAGATTCAGATCGATGCCCTTCACCGCGTCCAGCCAGGTGTTGCGCCGCAGCCAACCGCCGCTCAGACGAAAACGCACCTTCAGATCGCGCACCTGCAACAAGTCCTCTGTCGCGCCGAGACACAAGGCATGCCCGCCCGGCTCGGCATTCAGCAATTCAATGCTGTAAGGATGCTGCGGCGCACTGAACAACTGCTCGCACGGCGCCTGTTCGACGATCCGTCCACCGCGCATCACCGCCACCCGCTGCGCGAGGGTTCGCACCAGATTGAGGTCGTGGCTGATGATCAGCAGCGCCATGCCCAGGCGCTGCTGCAATTTCTTGAGCAGCAACAGAATCCTGCGCTGTACCGTCACGTCCAGTGCAGTGGTGGGTTCGTCTGCGATCAACAATTGCGGCTCACAGGCCAGCGCCATGGCGATCATCACCCGTTGGCGCTGGCCGCCGGAGAGTTGATGCGGATAGGCCTTGAGCCGTTCGCGCGGGTTCTGAATGCCAACCAGTTCGAGCAGTTCAAGCATCCGTTCACGGGCCTGCGCGCCCGCCAGGCCTTTGTGCAGCGCCAGGCTCTCACCGAGTTGCCGCTCGATCGTGTGCAGTGGATTCAGCGAACTCATCGGCTCCTGAAAAATCATCGCAATACGGTTGCCGCGTAACTGGCGCAGATAACGCTCATGCACGCCGAGCAGCTCTTCGCCGGCATAACGAATGCTGCCGTCGATCCGCGTGATGTTCGGGTCGAGCAATTGCAGGATGCTGTGAGCGGTCACCGATTTGCCCGAGCCGGACTCGCCGACCAGCGCCAGGCATTCGCCCGGACGAATATCGAGGTCGATGCCATGCACCACAGGCTGGCCGTTGAATGTCACACGCAGGTTGCGTATTTCGATCAGATTTTCGCTCATCTCAAGTCCTTGGATCATAAGCATCTCGGCAAGCCTCACCGATGAACACCAACAGAGAAAGAATCAGCGCCAGGGCAAAAAACGCCGTCAGCCCTAACCACGGCGCTTGCAGATTGCTCTTGCCCTGACCGATCAATTCGCCCAGCGAAGCGCTGCCGGCGGGCATGCCGAATCCGAGAAAATCCAGTGCCGACAGCGTGGCAATCGCTCCGGTGAGAATGAACGGCAGGTACGTCAGGGTCGCGCTCATCGCATTGGGCAGGATGTGCCGACAGATCACCTGCACATCGCCAACGCCCAACGCCCGCGCGGCTTTCACGTATTCCAGACCGCGGCTGCGCAGAAACTCGGCGCGCACCACATCCACCAGACTCAGCCAGGAAAACAGCGCCATGATCCCCAGCAACCACCAGAAATTCGGCTCGACGAACCCGGACAGAATGATCAGCAGGTACAACACCGGCAGCCCCGACCATACCTCCAGCAACCGCTGCCCGAGCAGATCGACCCAACCGCCGTAATAGCCTTGCAAGGCACCGGCCGCAATGCCGATCAGCGCACTGGCAGCGGTCAGCGCCAGGGCAAACAGCAACGACACCCGCGTGCCAAAGATCACCCGCGCGAGCACATCCCGCGCCTGATCATCGGTGCCCAGCCAGTTCTCGGCGCTCGGCGGGCTCGGTGCCGGATCGGTCAGGTCGTAATTCACGGTATCGAAACCGAACGGGATCGGCGCAAACCACATCCGTCCGCCCTGCTCTTCGATCAGTTGCCGCACCTGCGCGCTGCGATAGTCCGGCTGGAACGGCAGTTCGCCGGCGAAATCCTGCTCGGTGTAGCGTTTGAGCGCCGGGAAATACCATTGGCCCTGATACTCGACCAGCAGCGGTTTGTCGTTGGCGATGAGCTCGCCGCCCAGGCTCAGACCGAACAACAGCAAAAACAGCCACAACGACCACCAGCCACGCCGATGCGCCTTGAACCGCGCCCAGCGCCGCTGTCCGATGGGAGATAGAGTCAGCATCAGACAGTCCTCGCGGTGAAGTCGATGCGCGGGTCGACCAGCGTGTAGCACAGGTCGCCGAGCAGTTTTATCAGCAGGCCGAACAGGGTGAAGATGAACAGCGAACCGAACACCACCGGGTAGTCACGCGACACCGCCGCCTCGTAACTCAGACGGCCGAGGCCATCGAGGGAGAAGATCACTTCGATCAGCAACGAGCCGCCGAAAAACACCGTCACCAGTGCCTGCGGTAATCCGGCGACCACCAGCAGCATCGCATTGCGGAACACGTGGCCGTACAACACCTGACGCTGGCTCAAGCCCTTGGCCCGCGCCGTCAGCACGTACAGCCGCGAGATCTCGTTGAGAAAGCTGTTCTTGGTGAGGATCGTCAGGGTGGCGAATCCGCCGATCACCAACGCGGTGACCGGCAGCACCAGATGCCAGAAGTAATCGGCAACCTTGCCCCACGGCGACAACTCGGCGAAGTTGTCCGAGACCAGCCCGCGCACCGGAAACCAGTCCAGCGCGCTGCCACCGGCAAACACGATGATCAGCAGCAGCGCAAACAGAAAGCCCGGCATTGCGTAGCCGATGATGATCGCCACGCTGCTCCAGACATCGAACGCCGAACCGTTGTGCACGGCCTTGCAAATGCCCAGCGGAATCGACACCAGATAGGTGATCAACGTCGCCCACAAGCCCAGCGACAAAGTCACCGGGAGCTTTTGCCAAATCAGCTCGGTGACGCTGGCACCGCGGAAAAAGCTCTGACCGAAATCCAGCTGCGCGTAGCTTTTGAGCATCAGCCACAGGCGTTCACCGGCCGGTTTGTCGAAGCCGTACTGACGTTCGATGTCGGCCACCAGTTTCGGGTCCAGGCCTCGGGTCGCGCGGGATTCGCCACCAATGGTTTCGACATGACCGCCGCCCACCGCTGCGCCGACTCCGATGCCCTGCAAGCGCGCGATGGCTTGTTCCACCGGGCCACCCGGCGCGGCCTGCACGATCACGAAATTGACCAGCAGAATGGCGAGCAAGGTCGGCACGACCAGCAGCAGACGCCGCAGGCTATAACCCCACATGCGCATACTCCTTTTGCTGTTGCTGCATCTGCGTGGCGGTCAACGCGGTCGGGCTGATTTCCCACCAGGTATCGAGCCCGGCGTCATACAGCGGCGCTGTCGCCGGGCGGCCAAAACGGTTCCACCACACTGTGGAAATCCCCGGCGGGTAGTAATTGGGAATCCAGTAGTAACCCCACTGCAACACCCGATCCAGGGCGTGGGCATGGCGCAGCATGCTTTCGCGGTTGTCGGCCTGCACCAGCCCTTCGAGCAAGGCATCGACCGCCGGATCACGCAGCACCATGTAGTTATTCGAGCCGGGATCGTCGGCGCCGTCGGAGCCGAAGTAATTGAACATCTCGCGCCCCGGCGCCTGACTCACCGGGTAGCCGACCACGATCATGTCGTAGTCGCGATTGCGCACGCGGTTGGTGTATTGCGCGGTGTCGACTTGGCGAATATCGAAGCCGACACCGATCTGCGCCAGGTTGCGCTTGAACGGCAGCAGCAGCCGTTCAAAACCCTTCTGACCGTTGAGAAAGGTGAACTGCAGCGGTTCGCCTTTGGCGTTCACCAACTGATCGCCATGGGGTTTCCAGCCGGCGGCTTCGAGCAGTTTCAGGGCCTGTAACTGCTCGGCGCGAATGTTGCCGCTGCCGTCGGTTTTCGGCGCTTCGAAGACTTGGGTAAACACCTCGTCGGGGATCTCGCCGCGCCACGGTTCGAGGATTTTCAGTTCCTCGGCGTCCGGCAACTCGGTGGCCGCCAATGCGCTGTGCGAGAAGTAACTGCGCTGACGCAAGTACATGCTGCGCATCATCTGCCGGTTGCTCCATTCAAAATCCCAGAGCATGGCGATCGCCTGCCGCACCCGGCGATCCTGAAACAGCGGTTTTTGCAGGTTGAACACGAACCCCTGCGAACCTTGCGCAGCACCCGGCGCCAGATGTTCGCGAAGCAGTTTGCCCTGCTCCAGCGCTGCCCCGGCATAGCCGATGGTGTAACTGGTTGCGGAAAATTCGCGGTTGTAGTCGAAGCCGCCAGCCTTGAGCACTTGCCGTGAAACATCGGTGTCGGCGAAGAACTCCACACTCAAGTGATCGAAGTTATAGAGGCCGCGCGTAATCGGCAGGTCCTTGGCCCACCAGTCGGCAACGCGTTGAAATTTCACGCTGCGCCCGGCATCCACCGCGCTGATGCGGTACGGGCCGCTGCCCGGCGGGATCTCGAAACCGGCGCCCTCGGCGAAGTTGCGCGTGCGCCACCAATGTTCGGGCAACACCGGCAGTGTCGCCAGATCCAGTGGCAAGGTGCGGCTGTCCTTGTTCTTGAAGTTGAAGCGCACTTGCGTCGGCGACTCCACCACGACGTCGGCGACGTCACGAAACTGTTGGCGGTATTTGAGGCTGCCCTGAGTGATAAACAGCTCGAAGGTGTAACGCACGTCTTCGGCAGTGATTGGCGTGCCGTCGTCGAACCGGGCCTTGGGGTTGAGGTAAAAGCGCAACCAGCGGCGATCCGCATCCAGCTCCATCTGCTGCGCCACCAGACCGTAGACGCTGTAGGGTTCGTCCTTGCTGCGATAGGCCAGCGGCGCGTAGAGCCAGCCGTCGATCTCGGCGACGCCAGTGCCTTTGTCGATGTACGGAATCAGGTGATCGAACGGGCCGCTTTCCAGCGAAGAGCGGCGCAGTGTCCCGCCCTTGGGAGCGTTGGGATTGGTGTAAGCCAGGTGCTGGAAGTCCGGGGCGTATTTGGGGGCTTCGCCGTAGACCGTGAGGGCGGGTTGTGGAGCGGCCCAATTGAATGGGCTTAGCAGCGCAAAAGCGCTGAACAGAATGAGCCTGGAGAACATTGGCAGATCCTTTTTTGCACGGCGCTGTTTATGGCCTCATCGCTGGCAAGCCAGCGCCCACAGGTTTTGCGGTGCTCACAAATCCCTGTGGGAGCTGGCTTGCCAGCGATGAGGCCCTAACAATCACCAAACCTTCTGCCTACCTGTGATGTGCAACAGGCCGGCGATTTTTATAGGGCAGGCTTAGATCAATAAGTGACTAAAACCCGCCCCTTCCATGAAATCCGCTCCCGCAGGCTGCGATCTTTTGACTTTTGAAGATCAACAGATCGCAGCCTGCGGCAGCTCCTACACAGAGCGGGTCAGAACTTGTAATTGACCCGCGTGTACAGCGTCCGCCCGAACGGGTCGCCGTACTTCGGGTCGTAGCCGCTCTGGAAGGTGTAGGTCTGGTTGCTGAACGGTGGCTCGCGGTCGAACAGGTTCTTCGCACCGAGGGTCACGCTCAGGGTTTTGTGCCAGGTGTAGGTGCCGGCCAGATCCCAGACGTTGTACGAGCCGACGTAATCGTGAGTCTCACGGTCGGAGTCGTGGTAACCGCTGGTGTAGCGGTTGGTCAGCGCCACCCCGTAGGGGCCGTAGTTCCAGCTGCCGGTCAGGCTGTGGCGCCAACGAGCCACAGCGCCGGCCGAGGAAAAGTCGCCGCCACGAAAATCGCCGAGCTTGTCGATGTAGTCGCCCTTGAGTTGCTGCTGATACTCGTAGCGGCTGACATAGGTGCCTTGCAGGCCGATACCGAAGTTGCCGTACGGGGTGCTCGGCAGGCGGTAATCGAAGCTGACATCGACACCATTGGTCTTGATCTTGCCGAGGTTGGCCAGCCCCGTGACGATGTGATCAATGGAGCCGTCGGGCTTGCGCACCAGGCGATCCGGGTACAGTTCCGGGTTCTCGAATACCGCTGACTCGGGGAATTCGGCGATCTGGTTAGCGATGTTGATCCACCAGAAGTCCAGCCCGGTGCTCAGGCGCTCGAATGGCTGATAGACGAAACCGAGGGTGACGTTGCGCGCGGTTTCCGGGCTCAGGTCCGTGTTGCCACCGGTGCGGCTGTAAAACTGCTGGGCGCAGTCGCGGTTGGCGATCCCGCCGTTGCTCGGATTACCGCCAGCGCACAGCCGTGGGTCGTTGTAGTTGGCGACGGTGAACGTGGTGAAGTTCGGGTTGTACAACTCGTACAGCGACGGCGCGCGGAAACCCTCGCTGTAGGCGCCACGCACAACCAGCTCCTTGAACGGCTGGAAGCGGAACGAGTATTTCGGGTTGGTGGTGCTGCCGAAGTCGCTGTACTTGTCGTGGCGCACGGCGGCGGACAACTCCAGGCTGTCGAGCACCGGCACGTTGACCTCGGCGTATTGCGCCGAGACGCTGCGATCCCCGGCGACGCTGGCATTGGGGTCGACACCCAGGCTTTGCACATCAGCGGCGAACTGGGCGAAGTCCTGGTGGAAATCTTCCTTGCGGTATTCGCCACCCAGCGCCAGCGCCGACGGGCCGGCGCCGAACCAATCGCCAATCTCGCGGCTGACACGCCCGTCAATCGCCTTCACCCGACCGACCGCCGTCGAGTAATCGCCGTCTACCGTGCTGGCCGCCAGCAACGCCTGTCCGGCAGCGGTCTGCGCGCCAAACGGGTTGATGATGCCATTGGCGATACCGGCACTGACGGCGCGGTCGTTGACGTAACCGGCCTCAATGGCATTCACCACTTTGTTCTGGTTGTACGACGCACCGACGTTATAGTCCCAACCCACCACGCTGCCATCGAAGTTCAACAACAAACGCTGGCCAGTGTTGTCGTCTTCATGCTGGCGCGCGCCGACGGCGGTTTCTCGCCAGTTCACATCCACCGGTTGCGTCGGGTCGAGGGCGAAGCCGTTGGGGCCGGGGGTAATGCCGTTGCCGGGATAGAACGTCGTGCCGGGATTGACCTGATTGCCCATCAAGGTGCCAGGGCCGATCTGCGTACGGTTTTCGTTGCGTGCCCAGAAGTATTCGAGGCTGACGTTATGGTCATCCGCGAGCTTGCCGGTGGTTTTGGCGAACGCCGAAGTCTTCTCGGTTTCCGGTACCAGATCGAGATAGTTCCACAGGCTCTGGCGGCAAATACCGTTGCGTGCCAGCAATCCCGGCGCGTTGCAACCGGAACCGGCCAGCGGATTGGTGGCATTGCTGCCCTGACTCCAGTTCGCCGGCGATGCGGTGCCGGAGGTGTAATCGAGACCGCGTCCGGGCTGATAGTTGTAGGTGTAGCCACGATCCTCGGCAGCCAGGCGTTGCTGCTTGTCGTAACTGACCACACCGAACACGTTGAAGCGGTCATTCTGCAAATCGCCAAAGCCCCAGCTGCCACTGAAGTTACGACTTTCACCACCGCCGGCATGAGTCGGCGTGTCGTAGTTGGTGCTGAGCTGGCCTTCGGTGAGGCTGGTCTTGGTGATGAAGTTGATCACCCCGCCGATCGCATCGGTGCCGTACAACGCCGAAGCGCCGTCACGTAGCACTTCGACACGATCAATGGCGGCGAACGGAATGGTGTTCAGGTCAACCCCGGACCCATTGATCGCGTTGGTCGCGTTGTTGCTCAGGCGCCGGCCGTTGAGCAGCACCAGCGTCTTGTTCGGGCCGATGCCACGCAAATCGGCATACGACGCCCCGCCGCTGCTCGAACCCACTGAGCGGCCGGAGCCGACCGAGGACTGGTTGGCGGAAATCCGGCTCACCAGTTCTTCTGTGGTGCTCACGCCCTGCTCGCGCAATTCTTCAACTCGCAGGATTGTGACCGGCACCGCCGTTTCCGCATCGACGCGGCGAATCGCGGTGCCGGTGACTTCGACCCGTTGCAGCTGGGTCGTGGGTTCGTCGGCAGCAACTGCCGGCAAGGTATTGATCGCCAGCAGCAAGGCCAGGCTCAAACGGGATCTAACGGGTGAAAAATGGATCATGAACAGCCATCCCTGCGTTTTGGTTTATGCAGGGATGTGCAATGGACAGCAGGGTTTTATAGAGCCCGATTTAGACCGTTGGGTGATGAGGTTATGCAAAAAAACCAGCTGTGTATCAAACCAGTTCCATCTCCCTCAGCAACCGGGTATCCAGCCCAAACCGCTCCTGAGAAACCATCCTGAACTGGCCCTCCGCCAATTCGCAGCTCACCAGCAAATTCCACGAATGGCGGGTTGCCGCCGAGGGGATCAGTACAAACGGATGTTCTGCCAATAACGAATCGGCAAACAGTTGTTGATTGGGTGAAGGTTTGGCGGGGCTCAACCAGTAAGGATTCGGCACTTCCTCAGGCTGCACTATTTTCACTTTTGCTTCGTTGATGACCTCAAAACACGTGAGTACATAGGGTTCACTGTCCAGCGCATCAAAGCTGTGATTGGCTGCCACCTCCAGAATGGCCGACGACGGATCGACCGATGCATAAACGACTCGTCGTCCGGGTTTGTTCCATCGGCCACCATTGAGATTTGAACCCATCCCGCTGTCCCAAGTCCCGCCATAAACCTCGGGATCCAGCCGCCAGGCATACCAGTGCTCGTCCCAGGGCAAGGGATTCATGTGTAAACCCCGTATATCAGCTGCCCCAGATACTGCTCCACCATCTGAAACCCCAGTGAGTGCCGAATAAACTCCGCGGGGACGCGACCGTTCAGGTAGGTGCTGGGCTTGCGCAGCCACTCCTCGGCCCGTGACTGCCTCCCGAAGGCGCGAGTGGCCTTTTCCAGCACCAAGGCATATTGGTAGGCGACGACGCTCTGCTGCGGGTCAAGCCGTACCGTTTTACCTTCCTTCAGTAATCGGCGTACGGTGCTGACCGACTTGCCGGTGATGCGTTTGACCATGTCGCCTTGCAGATAAAGCTCAGAGGTTGAAAGCATGTTGACGACATCGTTCAGCTCAAAACCTTCATCGGTCAGGTCAACGATCAGAAAGGCATCGTCACCTATGTTCCGGCCATTCACGAGCAAGTCGACAGGTCTGCCCTCGGCCCTCTTCACCCCCGTCAGCCGGGGTACCTTGACGCTGGGCATCGTGACCTCCTCCATGGGGCATCTGGCACGATCAGTGCGCCAGTGAAGGCGATGGGAATAAGCAGGCGTTTCGTATTCGAGTTGGGGAGTTCGCATAATCCATCCGTTATCAGAGGCCTGAGCGTCCAAGCCGTTTACGACTTCAATGTCAGCTCCGATGCTATAGATCGCGCTTCCGACGACCAACCTGAGAATGTCGTCGGAAATATCCCCGCTTCTGCGAAATCCAGACCTGTTTCCGTAGGACATTACCCACGAATACCGTGCGCTCAACTGCCGAAGTGATAACTCACATCCAGCCACCACTGCCGCCCGTACGGGTCATAGTTACCGGTCGGGTAATACGGCCAGCCAGCCGAGTCATCGTGTTTGATCTGGTTGAGCACGTTGTTCACGGTCAGCCCGACGCTGGCGCGGTCATTGAGTTTGTATCGCGCACTGGCGTTGAACACCGTCCACGGCGACAGGCGCCCGTCACCCGCGCCGTTGGTCACCGACCCATAGCGAATGCCCATCAGCGTCGCCGTGGCCTTCTGGTAATCCCAGGTCAAACTGGCGTTGACCTTGCTGCGCCAGTCGTAATTGGTCCGCGATGTGCGCCAGTCCTGGGTCGGCGCCTCGTCCGACTCTTTATAGAAATGCGAAAGCACCAGGGTATAGCCCAGCGCCGAACTGAACGCACCGTACTGACCGGCGCCCCAGCGGATGTTGCTCTTGAAATCCAGACCACTGACCCGCTCGCTGGCGGCGTTGATCGCATTGACCCGCACCCGTTGCAACTGATTCGGATCGATGGCGGCATTGCCCGGGTTGCGGTCGATGCGCGCCAGGGTCGACTGGCAGTTGGCCGAGTTGATGTCCTGTGTGCCGTTGCGGCATTCGTTCTCTTGCTGCAACAGGCGGTTTTCGTCGACGGTGGTCAGCAGGTCATCAATCTCTACGCGCCAGAAATCCGTGGAGAAATCGAAATTGCGCGACGGCGACCAGACAAAACCGTAGGTCCAGGATTTGCCGCGTTCGGACTCAAGGTCCGGGGTGCCGCTCTGGGTGTAATCGACCCGCCCGCGATCACACGCGCCCTGCACGCCCTGGCTGCAACCGTAGTAGTCGATCTGCGCCGGGTAGTAACCGTTGCTGTCGGACTGGTAGATGTAGTTCAGATCCGGCGCGCGGAAACTGGTGCCGTAACTGCCACGCAGCAACAGACTGGTGATCGGGCGCCACTCCAGCCCAAGGTTGTAGGTTTTCTGCTGCTCGCTGCGGCCACTGAATTTGTACTGGTCCCAACGTCCGGCGGCAGTGGCCAGCACGGTGTCAGTGACCGGAATGCTGAACTCGCCACCGGCGGCGTAACGCTTGCGCGAACCACCGGAACTTTGTGCCGGGCTCACACCATAGAAAGTGCCGTCATTCAGTCCGTCGTCCGGGTCGACGCGATACTCCTGCTTGCCCGCTTCCAGCACCCCGGCAAATCCGACCGGGCCGGCCGGCAGGTCAAACAGGTCACCGTTGATCGACGCGTTGTAGCTGGTGGAAACCGACTTGCTGCGCTGTGTCAGGTTGCTGCGAAACTGCTCCCACTCTTGGGGCGTCAGCGGACGATCGAGACGCGAGGCATCCGGGGCGAACACCGGGTAACCGTCACGCGTGCCCAGTTGCGGGCCGAGGTAGAAATCCTGAATCGAGGACAGCGGCGTGTAGCGCGTGGTTCTGACGCTGCGATATTCCGAGCGGTTGGCCGCCAGGTCATAACGCCAGCCGGAGTCGGCAATCTTGTCCGAGAGGCCGAGGGTGCCGGTCCACGACGTGTCGGTCCACTTGCTGTTGTTGCTGGTGCGGCCACCGATTTCCTCTTCGCCGTAACGGCGATACCAGCGCTCGAGATTGCCGCTGTTCTGGTTGATGAAGTCCGGCGAAGTGAACGTCGGGCCACGGGTGTTATTCTGAATGTGATCGAGGCCATACATCAAGTCGGCAAACACCTGACCGCTGTCGCTGAAGTGCCAGGTGCCACGGGTGTAGCCGTCGTAGTTTTCCTTTTGCGTCTGAATGGTCCAGTAATCGTTGTACATCTGATCGGTGCGGCAGCGTCCGCCGTTGTTCAACAGCTTGTTGTCGAAGGTGCCTTGATAGGCGCCGCAACCGGGGCCGAGGTAGCGGTTATTGCTCAGGTCGCGACGGTAACCGACGTCCGCCAGCGGGCCGCTCTGCATGAAGCCGCGATCATCGGCCCAGATCGGATCTCGGTTGGTCAGCTCCAGGCCGAACAAGCCGTCGAAGTCGCCCCAACTGCCGCCGCCGCTGATTTGCAGGCGCTGATTGTCGCCACCGCCACGCTCACTGGTACCGCCCTTGAGATTGACGTCGATGCCATTGATCTGCTTCTTGAGAATGATGTTGACCACCCCGGCAATCGCGTCAGAACCGTAGATTGCCGAAGCGCCGCTGCTGAGAACTTCGATGCGTTCGATGACTGCCGAAGGAATGTTCGCCAGGTTGGTGAAGTTGACTTTGCCGTCGTACGGCGTCGGGTAATCGGCGACGCGCCGGCCGTTGATCAACACCAGCGTGTGATTGGGGCCAAGGCCCCGCAGGTTGATCGCGCTGGCCGCCGGTTGCCAGGTATTGCCGTAGTCCTCGCCCTGGGTCATGCCGGTGTTTTGCGTCTGCGTCGCCAAGGCGTCATAGACGTTCTTGTAGCCGCGCGCCTCCATCTCTTCGTGGGTGATGACGTTGACCGGGGTCGCGCCATCGCTCTGTGCACGAGCGATTCGCGAGCCGGTGACGGTGACTTTTTCCATGCGGTAATCGGCGCTGGTGGCCGGGGCCGCGGCGCTGACTTTGGCCGCTACCGGCGTACTCGCCGCGCCTTCGCGCACGCTCAGGCCCTGGGCACTCTGCTCGACATGCAGGCCACTGCCGAGCAACGCTTTCTCGACCGCCTGACGCCCGCCCAACGCACCGCGCACGGCACTGCTGCGTTTGCCCTCCACCAGATTCTGACTGAAGGAAATCGGTACGCCGGTCTGGCGCGAGATATCCAGCAAAACCTCATCCAGCGGGCCGCTGGCGATGTCGAAGGTGTAGACCTGGGCCGCAGAGTCCTGCGCATACACCGCGATCGGCACCAGCCCCATCGCCAATGCGGCGGCGAGAGTCAGGCGAGGTAATTGTTGTTTGAATGAAATCATCAAGGGCTTCCCTGTTGAAGGCGTCTGCAGGGAATGAGCAGCGGGCCGGCGCTTTTTATAGGGCGGCGATTAGGCCAAGAAGTCATAAACCTATAACCGGACTCCACACACATTTGTGTAGGAGCTGCCGCAGGCTGCGATCTTTTGATTTTCGCTTTTAAAGATCAAAAGATCGCAGCCTGCGGCAGCTCCTACAGGGTGTTAGGTGGAATTGAGGGTTCGATGCTGACCCAGTAAGGGTTGTGCCATGTGACGCGAATCGGCAGCGAGCGCTCCAGCAATTGCAGAGTGCGGTCACTGTCGTCCAGCGGATAGAGACCGCTCAGGCGCAGATCGGCCACATCGGGACTCAGGTGCAGAATGCCCCGGCGATAGCGACGCAGGCTGTCGATCACTTCGCTCAGTGGCTGGTCGCGCACTTCCAGGCGACCTTGCACCCACGCGCTTTCCTGTCCGCTGCTGCGCTCCAGCGCCAGAATGTCCTGAGCGTTGAACAGCAGACTCTCCCCCGCCTCCACCACTTGCCGTGCACCGCCGGCGGTGACCACTTCGACCTGCGAATACAGCATCACCAGCCGCGTAAAATCGTCGCCCTGTTGCACGAGAAATTTAGTGCCCAGCGCCCGCATCCGCCCATGTTCGGTCTCGACCACGAATGGCCGCGCGGGATCCTTGGCGACGTTCACCAGCAACTCACCCGAGCGTAACGCCAACAAGCGTTGAGTCGCATCGAATTGCGCCACCACCCGCGTGCGGGCATTCAGACTCAGTGCACTGCCATCTTCCAGGGTAAAGTCGCGCCGCTCGCCGGTGCCGGTCGCCAACTCCCCCGCCTCCGGCAGCCAGCCGTAGCGGCGCCCGAGCAATCCGGCCAGCACGGCAATCCCGAGCACACTCAGGCTACCGCTGAGAAAACGCCGACGACTCGACGGCGCATTCAGGCTGTGCAGCAGACTGTTGCGGGGCAGCCCGCGCAAGTCCGGATGGCGCAGCAGGTTCAAACCGCCGTCCATTTGTTCGATGATCCGCTGATGTCGCGGGTCGGCTGCCCGCCACGCGTCGAACGCCGCACGCTCGCCAGCGCTGGCTTCACCGGACTGCAACAGCGCCATCCACTGCGCCGCCTCATCGATCACCGCGTCGTCCGGCCTCATGCCTGCATCGCCTGATAGCAGCGTTTGAACGCCTCGACCATGTATTGCTGCACCCGACTGGTGGAAACCCCAAGCCGTTCGCCGATTTCGCTGTAGGTCAGACCGTCGAGCTGATGGTAGAGAAACGCCGCTTTGGCCTTGGCCGACAAGCCATTGAGCAGGCGATCGACCGCCAACAGCGCTTCGATCACCAGCGCGCGTTCCTCCGGCGATGGATGCACCGGTTCCGGCGCCAGGGCCAGGCTTTCCAGATAGGCGCGTTCCAGGTCCTGGCGACGCCAGCCTTCATACATCAGCCGTCGGGCGATGGTGGTCAACAGCGCCCTCGGTTCACGAATCGCGGTCGGGTCCGGCAGGGTCAATACCCGCAGAAAAGTTTCCGAGGCGATGTCCTGTGCACTGTGCGGGCAACCCAGCGTGCGGCCAACGGCAGCGCACAGCCAGCGATAGTCCTTTTGGAACATTTGCCCAATGATCCGGTCATGCGGGTTTTGAACATCACCCATGTCTTGCTCCCTGAAACGGGTCCCACCCGCTGCGAAAAACCATCGTTCTGCCGGGATCGTCCGACTCCTGATCTGGCGCGACTGTGCAATAGCGCTGCTTACATTTGAAGTAATAAAAAATCAGGACAGTCAAACCTTTGAGAATAAGGAACCTCATCGCCGGGGAAATATTGACTCACACAACGTTGACCCGGATCAGTTGCCAGCGCTGCAGCACTGACTAATCTGCGCGCTCCATCGAATGCCAGGGACGGCTCATCAGGAGCCCACGGCAGCCCTTTCAAGGAAGAAAACCATGCGATCACTGAAGATTATTCTGCTGTCCTCGGCCTTCAACGGCCTGACTCAACGCGCATGGCTGGAACTGCGCCAGGCCGGGCATTCGCCCAGCGTTGTGGTGTTCACCGACGAGGCTTCGGTGTGCGAACAGATCGAACACAGCGGCGCCGATCTGGTGATCTGCCCGTTCCTCAAGGACCGCGTGCCGCAAGCGCTGTGGAGCAATCTCCGGCGGCCGGTGGTGATCATACATCCGGGCATCGTCGGCGATCGTGGCGCCAGCGCGCTGGACTGGGCGATCACCCACGAACTCACCAGTTGGGGCGTGACCGCCCTGCAAGCGGTGGAGGAAATGGACGCCGGCCCGGTCTGGGCCACCTGCGAATTCAATCTGCCGCCGGGCTTGCGCAAGTCCGAGTTGTACAACGGTCGGGTGAGCGATGCGGCGATTCGCTGTATTCGCGAAGTGGTCGAAAAATTCATCGACGGCTTTGTCCCTGTCGCACTGGATTACAGCGATCCCAAAGTCCGTGGCCGCCTGCAACCGAACATGAAGCAGGCCGACCGCACCTTCAGCTGGCACGACTGCTCGCGATTCATCAAACGCTGCATTGACGCGGCTGACGGCCAGCCCGGTGTACTGGCGAGTCTGGCCGGCGGGCAGTATTACGTGTACGACGCGCACCTTGATCAACGCACCGGCATTCCCGGCAAGATCCTCGCGGTGCATGATGACGCGGTGCTGGTTGCCACCGGTGATCAAAGCCTGTGGATCGGTTCGTTGCGGCGCAAACCACTGCCCGGCGAAGAAACCTTCAAGCAACCGGCGCGGCACGTGCTGGCCGGGCAACTGGCCGACGTGCCGACGCTCGACTGGTCAATCGCCCGCGAGCCGTTCAATGAGGAGGCGTATCAGCCGATCCGCTACCGTGAATCCGGGCATGTCGGGGAGCTGACCTTCGAGTTCTACAACGGCGCGATGAGTACCGAACAGTGTCAGCGTATGGTCGAGGCGCTGCGCTGGGCCAAATCGCGGGACACCCGCGTGCTGTTGATCAAGGGCGGGCGCGGCAGTTTTTCCAACGGTGTGCACCTGAACGTGATCCAGGCCGCGCAGGATCCGGGCGCCGAGGCCTGGGCCAATATTCAGGCGATCGACGATGTCTGCGCCGAGCTGCTCAGCGCGCAGCAACTGGTGGTCAGCGGCGTGACCGGCAATGCCGGGGCCGGCGGCGTGATGCTCGCACTGGCCGCCGACATTGTGTTCGCCCGGGCCGACATCGTGCTCAATCCGCATTACAAGAGCATGGGCCTGTATGGCTCGGAATACTGGACCTACAGCCTGCCCCGCGCTGTCGGCCCGACGGTGGCCGAACAACTGACCCAGGCCTGCCTGCCAATCAGCGCCACGCAGGCGCTGCAACTGGGCATGGTCCAGGAGATCGGTCCGCGCTGCCCGGACGAGTTTTCGTTGTGGTTGCTGCAACGGGCCAACGCGGCATTGACCGACCCGACCTATGCCGCCGTGCGTGAGCGCAAATTGCGGGTTGATCAGGTGCTGATCGAGCAATGCCGAGAAAACGAACTGCAGGAAATGCAGGAAGACATGCTCTACAACCGCAACCAGTTTGCCGAGAAGTGCAGCCACTTCGTCTACAAGCGCAAGGCCTGCGGCACGCCGGCGCGGCTGGTGGAAGACTGGGCGCGGGTGCGCAAGGTTGAGTTGGCGGGTTGAGCTTCAGCGACTCCTACGGCCCCATCGCTGGCAAGCCAGACTCCCACAGGGTTCTGCGTCCGACACAGTACCTGTGGGAGCTGGCTTGCCAGCGATGGCGGTGTCTCGGGCGGCACTGGTTTGGCAGACATTCCGCCATCGCCAGCAGGCTCACTCCTGCAGGGGTTTGCATCGCTCACGAAATCCATGGAAACCGCAGCGCAATGAACGATGACGCGGTGGCGAGCCGGCACTTACAATGCCCGCACCTCAGACTCCGGCCCGCCCATGGACATCGACCTCGCCCGCACCTTTCTGGAAATCGTCCGCCACGGCAGCCTCGCCGCGGCGGCGCAGAAGTTGTTCGTCACACAAACGGCGATCACCGCCCGGGTGCAGAAGCTCGAAAGTCAGCTGGGCAGCACGCTGTTCGTGCGCAACCGCGCCGGGGCGAAACTGACGGCCAATGGCGAGGCCTTCGTGGTCTACGCCAATCAACTGGTGCAGACCTGGGAAGCCGCGCGGCGCGACTTGCCGCTGCTGGACGGCTATCACAACGTGCTGCACATCGGCGGTGAAGTCAGCCTGTGCAACCCGTTGATGCTCAGTTGGGCCGCCGAACTGCGCGAAAAAATCCCCGGACATGCCCTGCGCATGGAAATCCGCGACGGCGAAAACCTGCTGCGCCAACTCGAACTCGGTGTGCTCGATGCCGCGCTGGTCTATCAGCCGGAATATTGGCCCGGCCTGCAAGTCGAGCAGGTACTGGAAGAAAAACTGATTCTGGTACGTGCGCCAAACCGCCCGGATCCTTACGTCTACATCGACTGGGGGCCGGACTTCCGTCGCCAGCACGACGCCGCCCTGCCAGACAAGGCCAAAGCCGCGCTGAGTTTCAACCTCGGCCCGCTGGCCCTGCAATACATCCTCGAACACGGCGGCAGCGGCTACTTTCGCACCCGTGTGGTGCGCAGCTATCTGGAAACCGGCGCGCTGGAAGCGGTGACCAAAGCCCCGGAATTCGGCTATCCAACCTATCTGGTGTACGCTCGCGAGCGAGACTCGGCGACCCTGCAACAGGCCTTCGATCTGTTGCGCCAGGTGATCGAGACCGATGACGACTGGTCGCAACGCTGGAACCCGTTGAGCTGAGTCGGCCGCTTTGCACCGGAGCATGGCACAACTGACCTCAAGGTCCGTCCTGCACAAACGGCCCGATCGGCTAATCTGCCGGGTATAACAACAATACCCGCAGGTGAACGCATTGAGGCAGACCACCGAGGCATTCCGCAGCCGCTACCGTGCGGCCATTCATCCGTTGTACAACCCGTGGCTGCACGGCGCTTTCGTGCTGCTGTTCGGCGTGCTGGCGATCGGCGCCTTCTGGAGCAGCACGCGTCAGGTACAGCCACTGGAATGGCTGAGCGTGCCGCTAACCCTGCTGTTCTTCAACGTTGGCGTGTACATGGTCCATCGCCATCTCGGCCACCACAAAAAGACGTTCGCCAAGCTGTTCTATGCGCGGCATGCCGGTGACCACCACAGTTTTTTCACTCCCGGCCACATGACCTACGACGGCGCTCGCGACTGGCGGGCGATTCTGTTTCCGGCCTGGCTCATCGTCGTGCATACGCTGCTTTTCACCCTGCCGCTCTGGTGGCTGCTCGCACAGTTCAATGCCAATGTCGCCGGGCTGTTTGGCGGCTGCATGGTGCTGGGCTACCTGACCTACGAGGTGTTTCACGCCTGCGAACATCTGCCGCCGGATAATCCGTTGACGCGCCTGCCGTAGATCCGCCAGATGCGTCATCTGCATGAACTGCATCACCGTCGCGAGTGCATGCAGGAGCGTAATTTCAATATCGTTCTGCCGTTGATGGATTACCTGTTCGGCACCCTCTACTGGGAGCCGCAACCCGCCCCGTTGCGCTATTCGAGATCGCCCATGACCCGCATGCAGCACCAGATCGATATCGCCGGCGAACCGATCGCCGTGCTCCGCTACGCCGCCAGCGTCAACCACTGGCCGCAGTGGCATCCCTCGTCGCTGAAAATCGACGGACCGCCAGGCCCGCTGCATGCCGGCGCGCGTTTCGAAGAAGACATTCATGCCGGCGGGCGCGCCGGCCATTTGCGCTGGGAGGTCACCGAGTATCTGCCCGGCCGGCGCTGGTGCGCGCGGGCGCGCGGTGACCACGGTCTGTCGTTGCGGCTGACCTACGAATGCACGGCCGAAGGCGACGGCACACGGTTCGTGCGCACCCTGGATTATCGCTTCGACGGCCTGGGCATGCGCGTTGCCAACCTGTTGCTGTTGAAACGCCGCATCGAACGTGAATCGGCCACATCGATGCACGCTCTGCGCGACATGGCACTCAAGCACCTGACGCTGACGGGGCAACATTCATGAAGCGCCTGCTGTTACTGCTCGTCGTTCTCGTCATCGCGTTTTTGCTGTTGATGCCAACCAGGGTTCAACCGGTGGCCTGGAAACCGCCAGCGGCACCGTCACTGAGCGAAGGACTGTACGCCGAAAACCAGCGACTCAAAGCCGTCGAACAGGTTGGGCCGGGCGACATCGACGGCCCGGAAGCACTGCTGCTGGAAGGCGACTTCCTGATCACCGGCCTGCATGACGGGCGGCTGATTCGCACCAGCCTCGATGGCAAGACACGCCAAGTCCTGAGCGACACGGGCGGTCGCCCTCTCGGGCTGGCGCGGCATCCCAACGGTCTGCTGGTGATTGCCGACGCGGTCAAAGGCCTGCTCTCGCTCGACGCGCAGGGTCGACTGATTCCTCTGACGACCGAGGCCAATGGCCTGCCCTTCGGCTTTACCGACGACGTGGCGATCGACAAGTCCGGGCACTACGCCTATTTCAGCGATGCCAGCAGCCGCTGGGGTTACGGCCACGACGGTGAGGCGATCATCGAACATGGCGGTGACGGGCGTTTGCTGCGCTACGACTTTCAGACCGGCAAGACCAGCGTGCTGCTGGACAAATTGCAGTTTGCCAACGGCGTGACACTCGGCCCGGACGACGCTTATGTGCTGGTCAACGAAACCGGCGCCTACCGCATCAGTCGTTACTGGCTAACGGGCCCCAAGGCTGGCACCCATGACCTGTTCATCGACAACCTGCCCGGTTTGCCGGACAACCTCGCGTTCAATGGCAGCAACCGCTTCTGGGTCGCCCTCTACGCACCGCGCAGTGCCTTGCTCGACGGCACCGCCGGGCATCCGTGGGTGCGCACGATGATCGTCCGGGCACTGACTGTGCTGCCCAAACCGGTGGAGAAACGCGGGTTTGTGCTGGGGCTGGATCTGCAGGGCAAGGTGATCGCCAATCTGCAGGATGCCAGCAGCGGCAATTACTCGCCGATCACCACGGCGCGCGAGTATGGGGACTGGTTGTACCTGGGCTCACTGAAAGCCAGGCACATGGCGCGGTTGCCGTTGGCTGATGCGCTGAAGTAAGTGCGCAGACGAGTGCTGGATGGCCGGGCGTCATCGCTGGCCACCAGCACGGTTTTGCAGGTTGATCAGGCCTTGGCGGCCATCGCGGTGACTTCCACGCGCATGCCTTCCACCGCCAGCGACGCCACGCCCACCGCCGCGCGCACCGGCCATGGCTTGGCGAAGAAGCGCTTGTAGACTTCATTGAACGCAGCGCGGTCGGCCATGTCGGTGAGGTAAATGGTCAGGTGCATCACCCGATCCATCGAACTGCCCGCCCGCTCCAGCGCCACTTTCAGCGCCTGCAGGGTGCATTCGCTTTGCAGGGTGATATCGCCCAGTTCCAGGCTGCCATCGGCGCGGGTCGGGATCTGGGTCGAGACCAGAATGCCGTTGAAACCGACAACATCCGAGGAAATCGAATCCGTATCCGGATCAGGGGTGAAGCTGAGGTCGTGATTAGCCATGTAAGTCTCTGGTCTGGAGAGAATGAGGGTCGCCGGCCAACAACCCGCCGGGACTTTTCGCGGGGCAGTTTACAACAGTCTTCCGGTGCGGCTCAGGCAACCCTCGCTGCCGGACAAAAATCACGCGCATAAAAAAACGCCAGCCCTTTCGGACTGGCGTTTTTCTGAATATGGCAGGGGCGGCTGGATTCGAACCAACGCATGGCAGGATCAAAACCTGCTGCCTTACCGCTTGGCGACGCCCCTGTATCTCAAGCTCTGTAACAAGCTCTGCGAGAATGGGCCGCAATTTACCAACCTTTTTTTGATCTGGGAAGCCCCAAGTGCAAAAAAAATTNCAAGCTCTGTAACAAGCTCTGCGAGAATGGGCCGCAATTTACCAACCTTTTTTTGATCTGGGAAGCCCCAAGTGCAAAAAAAATTGTTTTAAAACAGCCAGTTATTTTCTGAATCAAGGCAAACGCCACGATTCACTTCGCCGCCTCGGAGATCGACACCGCCAAAGGCCAGAAGAAGAGCGCTTTTTTGCAAGTTTCATGATGTTCACCGTCTCGTGGGCAACCGTATTGTGTCACGGGTTGCAGACGGTGTTAGGGATTGAAGCGCACGACAATAATCGATCGGCTGGACAAACACTGTGTCCAGAATGGTGATGAATAAGTCCTGAGAACTGTGGACAGGCCATTCGCGAGCAAGCTCGCTCCCACAGGTTTCGTATCGACCACACCATGGGTGTACACCGCCAACCTCATGTGGGAGCGAGCCTGCTCGCGAAGGCATCAGTCCAGTCAGCGATGAGCTTGAGTCAGCTCCATCCTCTGAAGCCTCTGATTTCCACACAAATACTATCCCCGTCGCGAGGGGATTTAGCGAAACGTCGCACTGCCCCGCTTTCCTCTTTGCCAAACCATCCGTTCACGAAAAGCGCAGCCCCGAAAACCCTCACGTTTAACCTTTTCCCCGCACACGTTTAAAAACACTCGCCGTTACGTCATCCCAGGCTACAACGCCTTGCGCCATTGCCTACGACTACGCCAGAATCCGCCGGCTTGTGCGCCCAGGGTGCGGGTTTTATCGTGGTTCGGTCGCTGAAAAGCAGCGATCGGGTTTGGTAGCCCGGTTCACACATGGCGCAAAACGTCACCTTACACAGATGCCTTCTGGCGCCTGCGTTTTATGGTGGCCATGCGCAGGGTGCTTTCGAGCACGCCGGTTTTTCCATGTGTGCCGGTCTACCAACCTTCGTAATGGCCACCACCCTCGTTTGGTAGCGAATGTGATGGTTCCCTTAGCCACATATGGAGCTTCACTATGTTCAAGGTCACACCAAACCCGCCCGAAACCGAAACGGTCTCACCCTACGAATCCCCCGATTCCCGAAAACTCAGCGAAGCCGCCGAACGCGCCCTCGACCACTACCTCAACCCCGCCAGCCCAATCATGGCCACGCCCTACACACCCAACACCCTGTTCCTCGTCAATCCCGAAATCACGACCGAAGAATTGCTGGCGAACGCCAGTGAGTCGCTGGGTTCGGCGACGGTGATGTTGGGGGATGTGGCCGCGCTGGTGGAGGGGCCGATTCGCAAGACCCTGCTGGGCATTGCGCAAGTGGTGATGCTGGGGGAATTGGCGGTGAATCAGGCGCTGGATAATGTTGTGCCGACGGCCTAGCGAACATTCCCGCTTGGCGCTCTATGGTGAGCGCCGAGAGGGATCTGTCAGAAACTGACTGCGTGATTTGTCTGCTTCCGGCCAGAAGCAGACGTTCAGAAGTGACCAATTCCGGCCCATTTGCAGCTTTATCGCTGGCGCTTTGCACCCACACGTTAAATCTTACGTACCTGGCCGAGAGCAGCCTCTTGAAACCGGGCGCGACGCACGAGTCACGCTCGGAACACATTAGGTCCTCTTCCCGATTAAGCGCCTATGAGCACACCGGCGTCGCCTGTCCGCCAGACGTTGTCTACCGTCACCCGCTCGATGCCCCAGCCCGCGCCGAGTCTCATCAACTCAACGGCATAGCGGTTCTTCATGAGGTAGTGGCGTGCCGGGTCGTTTTTCAGGACGTGCTGGGCCTCCACCAACGCATCTAGATGTGCCTTTCCACCTTCGAACGTCACACGGGGATTGCTGACCGAATGAGTGGTATCGACCTGTCCCAACGCGCCGAATAACGTTGCGACAATGACCTCTCGGCCTTCCAGCACAGGGAATTCAAATCCTGCCTTTGCTGCGGCAGGCCCGAAGTCGGAAACTGCATACTCCATGAAAGCGCTGGACAGCAGTGTTGCGTCACGCAAATCAATGCCAGCGGCAAAGCGGTAGAGGGCATCAATGACCGCAAGCTGATCGGCGGTGTCTGTCTGATAAATGGATGACATGGGTAACTCCAGAAAGGTAGAGCCGCGATGGTATATTGTGTATACCTAATATCAATTACGCACTTCAAAGTGCTCAGGTATATCCAGGGAAACCCATGCACGAATCTGCCACGCAAACCGCAAAGAACAGCGACCCGACAACCACAGATCGAGGCGTTGATTGCTCAAGCCGCTTTCTGCTCGACCAGATCGCTGACAAGTGGTCAGTGTTGATCCTGGCGGCCCTGTGCAAAAAGCCCCTTCGATTCAATGAGCTCAAGCGATGCCTGGACGGCATCACCCAAAAAGCCTTGACCCAGGCACTGCGCCGCCTTGAACGCAACGGCATTCTGCAGAGACGCGTCATCCCGTCCTCTCAGGTGGCAGTGGAATACAGCATCACCCCACTAGGCCGAACACTTGAGCACCCGTTCAACGCGCTTTATCTCTGGACCCTTGAACACCTGGATACGGTTATCAAGGCCCAGGCAGCATTCGATTCTCGGGAAATCGAGGCAGCGCAAGCCTGACCAGATGACCTCAGAAGTCGGTGATCAACGTCCCCTCTATACTCTCGGCAAACCCGCCACCGAAGGCTTTGGCCGGTGTAGCGAAACCCGCCTGACGTTCACCTTCGAGCACCCGACGCGCGGCCTCCACTGCCGCGAGAGGCGTGTAGGAATAGCCGTTCACGGTTTCGATCACAGACCGAGCGATTACTCTGTCAACACCCATGACCTCGACAACTGCTCGGGCACGATGTGCCTCCCTTTCCTCAGACGTCGGACCATCGGGCAGTGTTGAGAGATCCCCTTCGGGAAACGCATCGCCTGAAATGTGCACGAACATCGCGATGTTCGGGATGCCAGTCGAGTGCCAGCCCGTCACCAGATCACCAAACGATAGCGGTGCGCACAGAACCGGGCCGTCACCGAAATCGAAATGACGCAGCGTGGCGTCAGGCGTGGCGACCAGCTCGCCATCGACCCTCGCCATGACCCCTGCCCCGATGATTTCACTGACGCTCATGGCCGAGCCACGTGACATCGAGCCTGGGACCTGAAGCGCGATGCTCAGCGCAAAAGGCTGTTCGACACGCTTGGCGACATGCACCGCCAGCGAATCGGTCGGTACCACGTCCCAACCTACGCCGGGCAAGAGCATGACCTGCTGCGAAACGGCCTCTGCGCCCAGTTGCTCGGCCAGCCGATAGACGTTGATCTCTGCGGTGATGTCCAGATAGTCCACATTGGCCTTGATACAGGCACGCATCAACGGCTCTGCGGTGTACGCAAAAGGGCCGGCGAAATTGAGCAGGACAGAGATACCGGACAACGCGCTCGCTGCCTTCGCGTCGGCATCGAACACTCGAAACGGCACGTCCAGATGCGCAGCGAGTGCCGCCACACGCGTGTGATCGCGCCCGGCGATTTCGAACCGCAAGCCCAGCGTTTTTGCCCGTTCAGCAGCCATGCGACCGGTATAGCCGGTGGCGCCGTAGATCAGCAGTTTGCTCATTGGACGTGCTGCCATTTTTTATAGACGAATTCAAGGCTGTACCCGTCCGGGTCCAACACATTGCCGGCATAGTAATCCGGGTCGTAGTGCAAACGTGCACCTGGCGCGCCGTTATCGACCGCGCCCTCTTTCATGGCTGCGGCGTAGGCGGCGTCCACCTCAGCCTTGCTCTTGGCGACGAACCCCACATGGACGGCACGTCCTTCAACAATCCCCTCACGCAGCCAGAGAAACATCCGGCCATTGGCGCCGAAACCTTTGAGGTCAGGATGCCCCGGCGGGCCATCTTTGCCGTCGTAATCCAAGCGCGCGGTAATGCCCAACGGAGTTAAGGCGGCTTCGTAGAAACGGATGGAACGGGTGATGTCGCTTACCGACAAAAAGACATGATCCAGCATTGCGTAATCCTCAAATGGTGTAGCTGCGGGCGACTCAGATGTTGTAACCGCCAGCGACCTCGATGGTCTGGGCATTGATCCAGCTACCGTCCTGCGACAGCAAACAGGCAATTACGCGCGCGACGTCCTCCGGCTCACCCACCCTGCCCAGCGCAGTCTGCCCCGCCAGCAAAGCCTCGAACTCGTCATTCAAGCCGCCGCCAAGTTCGGTACGGATCGCGCCGGGGGAGACGGCGTTGGCGCGGATCCGTCGTTCGCCAAATTCTTTGGCCATGTAACGGGTGAGCACTTCGAGTCCGCCCTTGAACGCCGCATAAGGCGCAACACCCGCTGTGGCGACACGAGTGGTCGCGCTGGTCAGGTTGACGATACTCGCGCCGTCCGCCAGCAGCGGCAACAATGTCTGCGTTAGGAAAAACGGGCCTTTGAGATGCACATTGAACAAGCCGTCGAACTGCGCTTCGCTGACGCTGGCCAAGGGTTTGAACAGACCATACCCGGCATTGTTGACCAGGCCACTGAGGGAGGTGAGGCCCCAAATCTCGCGCAAGGCAAATATCACTGACTCGCGAAACCCGGAGAAACTTGCTACGTCAGCCACATCGAGCTTGAGCGCAACTGCCTTGCCTCCCGCATGCTCAATACGCTCCACGACTGAAGCGGCTGCTTCTGGATGACTGTTGTAGGTCAGGATCACACCCATACCGCGCTGCGCAATATGCTCGGCGGCGCTGGCACCGATGCCGCGACTCCCACCTGTAATGACGATAACGCTCATGTGCTGTTTCTCTGTGCTTCGAATGAGGATCCAGCGTACTGAGCCTTACAAGCCTGAGCGCATCCGTTCCTCCTCGAAACCTGCCTGTTTCTGCTTTTTGCTTGCAGCGCACCCGTGTCAGCCCTCAGCATGCACACCATGGACAATCAACTGAACGAACTCAGGTCACTCGCGGCCAAGGCGGAAAACCGACGTACGGAAACCGGTATTCCGCGTGTGGCCATGGTCAAGGGCAAAATCCCTGAGCACATGCTCGCGGCGGTCTATGACCCGATGATCAACGTGATTCTGCAAGGCAGTAAAAGCATGACCGTGGGCGACCACACCCTGCGGTATGACCCCGCGACCTATTTCGTCATGTCCATCGACCTGCCTGCCGTGGGTTCGGTGCACCCTGCCGAAACCGGGGAGCCCTATTTGGCCGTCAGCCTGACACTCGATCCAACGGTGTTATCCACCTTGTTCGCCGACCTGCCCAAACCTGCCAGTCGCGTCGATCCCACGCCTGGCTTTTCAGTCGCATCCATGACCACTGACCTCATGGACGCCTGGGTGCGCATGCTCAGACTCATGGGCGATCCGGATGCCATCGCAGCGCTGGCCCCGGTCTACGAGCGGGAGATCATCTTCCGCGTACTTCAGGGCCCCCTGGGCTGGATGCTGCGAGAGATCGCGGCGCCCGACAGCGCGATGGCCCGAGTGAACCTTGCGGTACAGTGGATCCGTCAGGACTTTGCCCAACCCATCGGCGTCGAACGCTTGGCCGAGCGAGCGTCGATGAGCGTCTCGGCGTTTCACCGCCACTTCAAGGCCGTGACCAACCTCAGTCCGTTGCAATATCAGAAACGCGTGCGCCTGCTCCAGGCCAGAACATTGATGGTGGCGAATGCAAAGAGTGTCATGGCCGCTGCATTCGAGGTCGGGTACGAAAGCGCAACCCAGTTCAGCCGGGACTACGCAAAGGTGTTTGGGCTTCCACCGTCACAGGATGCGAGCAGAATCCATGCGCGAGCGAGAGCCATTGGAGGCGATTGAGCGGCGTACTGCAGGAAACTGTGAGTGTCAGCTATTGGCCGAAAGAAGACCTCTCTCCACCGACGAAACCGCCGTCACAAACCAGTCACCCCCAACCCGCTAACCTCCCCTCCGCCACTTACCCAAGAGCCCCAAAAAAGGTGCCCCAAGGTGTACTCCATCGTCCCACCCCGCCAAACAATCATCCTCCGCTCCGAAAACCTCCACGCCGAAGACTTCGGCGCCCTCTTCTCCCGGTTCTTCGGCAATCGCTACGCCGACTCCCCGCCGATCCCTTCCAGCATCATCATCGGCGGTGTCTACGGCAGGCACGACGGCGTGAGTTTCCGGCGTATGCATTACCACGGTGATTTCACCGTCACCTTCCCCGACCCGCAGGACGAGATCACTTTCGTGATTACCACGGCGGGCAAGATTGTGTTCAACCACCGCACCGAGTCCATCGGTGTGGCGCAGGTGGGGTTGGCGATTGATAAGGCGGATATCCGTTCGATGCGGTTTCTCGACGATCACGCGCAGCACGGGATTTCCGTGAGTCGGGCGCAGCTCACGGAGCGGTTGGCGGCGTTGTTGGGGCGGCCGGTTGTGCAGAAGATTGTGTTTGAGCCGGTGGTGGATCTGCACACGGCGGCGTATGGCGGGATCAAGGCGTTGATTGATCTGGCGACGGGCACGGAGTTTGATCTGTTGCTCAACAGCGGCACGCTGATGCCGTCGCGGTTGCGTGAGATGTTGATTGATGCGGTGCTGGAGGCGTGGCCGCACAATTTTACCGAGGCGTTGCGCCAGCCGGCGCCGAGGGTGGCGCCGCGGCATGTGAAGTTGGCGATGGCGTTTATTCAGACGCATCCGGAGCAACTGGTGAGTGGCGTGGAGCTGGCGCGGTTGAGCAATGTCAGTCAGCGCGCATTGCAGGAGGGGTTTCGACGGTTTGTCGGGATGTCGATTGTGGCGTATCAGCGGCAGGTGCGGCTGGAGCGGGCTTTCGAGGCGCTGCGGCATTCGGCGTCGGTGACGGAGGTGGCGTTGCGCTTTGGCTTCAGCAATGTCGGGCGGTTTTGTCAGTATTTTCAGCAGGCGTATGGGGTGAGTCCGGCGCAACTGAGGGAGCGGGGTTGATTGGTTTATAGGCAAGTAAGCTTGTGGGTCAGTTGACGGTGATGTTGGCTGACATGACGCCTTCGCGAGCAGGCTCGCTCCCACAGGGTTAGGCGGTAAATCAGGGTTGCCAATCCCCTGCCTTCACCCGTTTTTGCTGGTGCTTTGTGAATAGCGGTCATCCTTGACCTGATTGTCATCCCGTCATTTAGAACGCGTAACTCGCCTTGAGGCTGCCGCTGAAACCGTGGCTGTCACCACCGCCACTGGCACCGACTTCTGCGCCGACGCTGACAGCGCCAAGGCTGGCCATCAGGTTGACGCCGCCGCTGAACTGGTCGCGGTTGTCGAAGGCGGCGCGTTGTTCGATGTCGAGGCCCAGCAGGTGACCCTGGCTGTTGACGTCGTTGTTGCCCAGCGTGCGCTCGTAGCCGACTTGTACGCCTGGCACCAGTTGCCAGGCGCCCATCGCCACCGGGGCGAACGCCACGTTGAGGTTGGCGACGGCACTGCGGCGGGTGGCGGTGTTGTCGTCGACGTCGAGGGACAGTTCGCTGCCCTTCTCTTGGAAGCCTTTGAGGTCGAGGTGGCTGATGCGCACGCCGAGACTCGGTTCGAGGATCATGCCGTTGAACGGTGCGCGGTAACCCAGCGCCAATGTTGCGCCGGTGAGGTTGCCGTGGGTGTCGCCCTTGGCCGTGCCGAGGCCGCCGCCGAGTTCGCGTTTGCTGGCGTAATCGACGTAGCCGGCGCTGGCATTGGCATCGACGAACAGCCCGCGTTCCAGGCTGGTGAAGCCGTAGCGCGCACCGAGGTTGAAGAAGGTGAAATCGGTATCGGCCTCGCCACTCGCGCCGCCGACGGTGCCTTTGCTGTAACCGAAACCGCCGCGAGCGCTGAGTTGTTCGGAGAAGCGCTGGGTGATGCCGACCATCAGGCCTTGGCTGTGTTCGTTGCTGCTCTCGGCGTGGGACGAGCCGTCGGTGCCGAGGTAACCGGCGAGCGCGGTGGTCCACAACCGGTATTGCCCGACTTTCAGATCGGAGCCGCTGGCGTAGGGGGCGGCGGCTTGTTCGATCAACGCGTTCTGCCGCAGCAGATAACTGGCGGCGTCGGCGTGAACCTGACCGCCGACCTGAGCTTCGACACCGCCGAGGGTGCCGGCGTCGATCGCCGATTGCAGATAATAGTTGTAGGCGCTGTAGGTGCCAGACAGGTTGGTGTTCTGCAATTGACGCAGTAATTCGGCACCGGCAGCGGCGTTACCGACCAATCCGGCCTGCCCCGGCAGGCTGTTGTACTCGACCAGTTTGCCGCGCAGCACATAAATGGTTTCCTGCGACAGGCCAAGACCTTGTTTGAGGTAGTTGTCCATGCTGCCGTATTCGGCGGTGACTTCATCAAGACCGGCCTGCAGGTAGCTGGCCTGCACGCCAAGCAGTGGCGCATAGATCGAGGCCATGCTAGGCGGCAACGCTTTGAGGGTCGCGGCGACGCGCGCGGCCGTGTAGTCGTTGGTCGCCAGGTAGTTGGCCATGATGGTCGCGTTGTCGACGCCGGCGATGCTCTGCAACACGGCGGCCGTCCAGCCGGTACGGTCCTTGCCGGCAGTGCAATGGAACAGTTGCGCGCCGTCGGTGCTGGCCAGTTCGTTGAACAACTTGCCGAACTGCCCGCGCATCCCCGCGTCGCTGACGAAGGCGCGGTTGGTCTGTTCCATCATGGCGATGGCATCGGCGGCGCTTTTGAACGACACGGTGGTGATGTTCGCGCCCGAGGTGGTGCTGCCGATGATGTCGATGTTCTGGTAGGTCGCGCCGCTCAGCATTGTGTCCGGCGTACCAGCGATTTCGCTCGGCGTGCGCAGGTCGTAGACGGCTTTGATGCCGAGGCTGTTGAGGGTCGCCAGATCCGCTGCCGACGGCGTGATCGCGTTGGAGCGGTAGAACACGCCTCCGCGCATCGTGCCATCGTGGGCCGTGGAATACGCGGTGGTCAGCCCGGCGACATCACGGAAGTTGTCGATGCTTTGCAGGCGCGGCGTGTCGAGTACGACGGTCTCGGCAGCGTGGGCAGCAGCGATGGACAGGCTCAGAACGGACAGCGAACACACAAGACGTTGAAACACAGTGCAGCCTCATTGGAATTAGTGTTGGGCTGGCTACTATCTGCAATCAACTGATACCGAATATGACAGAACGACTGCGCAAGAAAATGGCTGCGCGATCGGGCCATGGGCTGCGTTTTTTGTCCGCGGGGGGGTTAAGAAAAAAACCTGTAGGAGCTGTCGCAGGCTGCGATCTTTTGCCTTCGAAGATCAATAGATCGCAGCCTGCGGCAGCTCCTACAGGGGTTCGGCGGTTACTTCGTGGCATCGAGGACCAACCGCCCATGACCACGGCGGCTCAGGCTTTTTTCGAGTGCACGTTGCGCCTCGCTCAGCGGGAACACTTCGACGTCGACGGTGAGGTGGCCGCGATCAAACAGTTCGGCAATCAGCGACAACTGCGCACCATCGGAACGAGTGGCGAAGTTGATCGGCGTCACGCCATGGTCGTTGGCCAGAGTCATGCTCGGCGCACTGACCGGCGAGACCAGCACCCCGCCGCGTTTCAACACGCGAAACGAACGGTTCTGG
The DNA here is from genome assembly GCF_022368695.1 of Pseudomonas sp. Y5-11. Classification (NCBI taxonomy): domain Bacteria; kingdom Pseudomonadati; phylum Pseudomonadota; class Gammaproteobacteria; order Pseudomonadales; family Pseudomonadaceae; genus Pseudomonas; species Pseudomonas sp. Y5-11. The sequence goes on along the minus strand of NZ_CP058974.1, from coordinate 3,571,520 downwards.
GTGTCGCCGCCGACCAGATCGAGCACCACGTCGACCTCGGATACCCGCTCTTCAAACGCCTCGGTGGTGTAGTCGATCACCTGATCAGCACCGAGCTTTGTGAGATAGGCATGGTTACTGGCCGAAGCGGTCGCGATGACTTCGGCGCCCAGGTACTTGGCGATCTGCACCGCCATGCTGCCCACGCCACCGGCGGCTGCGTGGATCAGCACTTTCTGCCGCCGCTGAACGCCAGCATGCTCGGTCAACGCTTGCCACGCGGTGAGCGCGGTGGCCGGAACGGCGCCAGCCTGCAAGGCGCTGAGCGATTGCGGTTTCAGTGCCAGTTTGGCCACCGGGGCCACGGCTTTGCTCGCATAGCCACCGACGATGTTGATGAAGCCAAACACTTCATCGCCGAGCTTGAATTCGCTCACGCCTGGGCCGGTGGCGATCACCTTGCCAGACACTTCAACGCCCGGGGTGAATGGCAGCGGCAGTGGGATGAACGCTTTCATCGCCCCGGAAAGCACCTTCCAGTCGATCGGGTTGACCCCTGCTCCGGCGACTTCGATCAACACTTCACCTTCACCGGCCACAGGGTCGGCGACTTCTTCCAGTTGCAGCACTTCGGGGTTGCCGTATTCGTACACGCGGATGGCTTTCATGGGAGACCTCGATCGGTTGAAGGAATTAGCAAGTGATCAGCGACGACGGGCATCAAGGCTGAAACGACCGGCACCGAACGCGACCACTTGCAACAGGCCACCGGCCATGGCGATGTTCTTGAAGAAGTGGATGAACTGGTTCTGATCGCCCAGCGCATTGTGGAATGCCAGCGCCGTGACCACGCTGAACACCGCCAACACAGCGGCAACGGTACGGGTGCGGTAACCGGCGATCAGCGCCAGGCCGCCACCGATTTCAACGATGATTGCCAGCGCCAGCGCCACTTGTGGCAATGGCAGACCGACAGAACTGATGTAACCGATCATCATCGCCGGGGCGGCCAGTTTGGAAAAACCGGAGAGGATGAAGATCGCGCTGAGCAGGACGCGGCCGACCAACGAGGCCGAGGCCTGAGTGATGTCATTGCGGCTTTGTTCAGTAGCGGTTTTAGCGATGTTTGCAGTGGTGGTCATGACGGTATTTCCTTCAAAGGTGGGGCGATCCGAGATGAATCGTCCGAGTGAGGAAATGGTGCGCCCGGCCAGCTAATCTGAATAGCCGACTAATTTCGATCATTACGTTCTAAAAAATAGACAAGCTGACGCCGCTCAGCGACGATGCCGGTTCGCTGATGATGAGGAGATAGCAGCCATGATTTCGGACCCGGGCACGCCGACGCTGGATCAATTGCGGGTGTTTCTGACGGTGGTGGAACTGGGCAGTTTCGCCGCCGCCGCGAGGAAGCTGCACCGTGCGACGTCGGTGATCAGCTATTCGATGGCCAACCTGGAGTTACAGCTGGGGGTGACGCTGTTTGATCGCCAGACCACGCGCAAACCGCAACTTACCGAGGCCGGCCGCACCGTACTGGCAGAGGCGCGCACCATCGCCAACGGCGTGCATGGCTTACGCGCCAAGGTCAAAGGCCTGTTGCAGGGGCTGGAGGCTGAGGTGCACGTGGTGCTGGACGTGATGCTACCGCCGCAGCGGGTAGTGGATGCGTTGAAGTCCTTTCGCGAGGCGTTTCCCACGGTCGCCCTGCACTTGCACATGGAGGCGTTGGGGGCGGTGACGGAGCGAGTGATCAATCGCGGGGCGATCATTGGCGTCAGTGGGCCAATGAACGAAGGCATCGATGCGGTCGAGCGGATTGGCGCAGGCAATGTCGAGCTGATTCCGGTGGCGGCACCGAATCATCCGTTGGCTTCGGGTGAGGCGAACACACCGGGCGCCGGGCGTGAATTGACGCAACTGGTTCTTTCCGACCGTTCACAACTGACCAAGGATCGCGACTTCGCCGTCCTCAGCAACCGCACCTGGCGCTTGGCGGATCTGGGTGCCAAGCACATGTTGCTGCGCGAAGGAATTGGCTGGGGGAATATGCCGTTGCCGATGGTCGAAGAGGATTTGCAGTCTGGCCGCCTGGTGCGCTTGAACCTGCCGGAGTACCAGAGCGGCATCTACCCGTTCGATGTCATCTACCGCACCGACCTGCCACCGGGGCCGGCGGCGCGGTGGTTGATCGAGCGGTTTGTGCAGCAAAGTCTGCAGAGTGCCTGACAGGGCCCCATCGCGAGCAGGCTCACTCTTGCAGGGTCATGCGGTGGGTCACTGAGATCATTGTGAGAGCCAGCCCTGCTGGCGATTGCGGTGCATGAGAATCTCCAGCCCCTCGCCTACCTCCGGCACCTTAAAGTATCGAGTGATTAAATCAAACTCCGCACCCGAAGCGGCGAATTCATGCTCGGCCAGTGCGTTGCGTGCAGGCAACCGAGCACGGCAGGTGGCGTCATCCACTTCGAGATAATGCAGGCAGTGCGACACTCGCTCAGCCAGTGATTGGTCCAGCGGATCTGCCCGAGGCGATCTTGCCGCACATCAGGTGTAGTGTGGGTGCACGCATTGGGGACGCTTCCTTATGTCAATTGCAGGATAATGCCCAACGCCTGTCAGCGAGGCCATTGAGGCGCATGACCCAACGAGGAACCCGGATGACCACAATCACTGCACGCCAATGCTCGTCCTGGGTGCTACTGACCCTGCTTGGCACAGCCATGGCGCTGACGGCCGGCTGTTCGAGCAAACGCTACGCCACCAACGGCTCGAACTGCTACGCCAAAGCCGTGCCGACTTCCGGCGAAGGTGGTCTGGCCTGGGGCGACACCTTGAGCATGGCGCGCAAGAAGTCGATGAATAACTGCATGCGCTATGCGAGCCGCTCCGGAGGGACGCCGAACACTTGCCAGGTGGTGCAGGCGCAGTGCAAACGCTGATCGCAGCATGCTGGACAATTTTCCAGGCACGCTGAGCCAGCCGGTCAACTCCGTAAGCACCGCTTCAGCGCCCTTTCTTCTAAACCTTTACGCCATCAGGCCGCTATAAACCGGGCGCTCCTCATGTACCCGGTCTCTTCCCGAGAATGCGGGTGCAGCGCCCAATCCCTTCCAGATCAGAAAGGTCATCCATGCGTCAGCTTCTCCCACTCGCCCTCAGCTTGACTCTCATCGGCTGCGCCACCAGTAAAATCGACATCCGCAACGAGACCGAAGCGGCCAAGTACGATCCGGCCAACAGTGCCCGGGTACGACTGATCACCGGTGATAACGCCCACGGCGCATACTTCAACGGTCAAAGCTGTGAGAAGTTCATGAATGAAACATTCAAGGGAGGTTCGCCTGAGGAGTCCGGCTGGAAGATGGCGCATAACGACAGCTCAGGGGTCTATCCATTCAGGGATTCGGACCATCGCAACAGTGTGGTCGGCATGCCGGCCAGCCAGACCACCCGACAAATCAACAGCACCACCAAACAGTTCGACGAGTACGTGGTAGAAGCCAATAAACCGTTCCTGGCGGTCTTTGGCATGGTGGGTTCAATCGCCTGTTCGCCCAAACCGGTGTCGTTCATTCCGCAGCCGGGGCAGGACTATGAGATGCAACTGAAGATCGTCAAACTCAGCACCTTCAGCGCAGGCTGCATCGTCGAGTTGAACGCGCTTTCCGTTGTCGGCACTAGCACCGTAGAAACGCCAGTGCCGAAACAATTCTGTGCCAAAGGGGCAGACGGTGCGTTTCACACGATGGATCCGGGACCCAGTGCTCCCTGAGGCAACGCGCTGATTCTTGATCGGCGCAATTGATGAGTCTTGCTCATGAACTTTTGAAGTGACCAGAAAGTGACCAGCTGCACGACATTCTCTTCAATCCTTGAATCTCCCTGTCCCCACAATACTTATTTGTGGTGAGGGGATTTATCCCCGATGGACTGCGTAGCAGGCCCGCTTCTTTATTGGTTGAAGAAGCCGGGCCCGCTTTGCGCGCCATCGGGGATAAATCCCCTCACTACAGGTTTACTCAGCAGAAGTAACCGTCGGCTATCAGCGCTTCAACGCCGCCGCATTCGCCCTTGCTGCGTGCAGCTTCTTGTAACTGTCGATCAGACGCAGATGCCGATCCAGCCCCTCAAGCTTCATGCTGGTCGGTGTCAGACCGTAGAAACGCACACTGCCGTTGACCGAGCCAATCGCCGCGTCCATGCGCTCGTCGCCGAACATGCGACGGAAGTTGGCTTCGTAATCGGCCAGTTCCAGGTCTTCATCGAGTTCCATTTCCAGACACACATTCACCGCCTGATAGAACAAGCCGCGCTCGACGGTATTGTCGTTGTACTGCAGGAAGGCTTCGACCAGATCCTTGGCCTGCTCGAATTTCTGCAGGGCAAGGCAGATCAGCAGGCGTAGCTCCAGAATGGTCAACTTGCCCCACGGCGTGTTGTCGTCGAACTCGATGCCGATCAGCGTGGTGATGTCGGTGTAATCATCCAGCTCGCTGTTCTCCAGGCCCTGGGCGAGGTTGCGCAGGCCGACTTTGCTCAAGTTGTGCAGGTTGAGGATGTCGGCGCGGAATTGCAGGGCCTTGTTGGTGTTGTCCCAGATCAGATCGTCGACCGGATAGATTTCCGAGTAATCCGGCACCAGGATCCGGCAAGCGTTGGCGCCGAGATCGTCGTAGACCGCCATGTAGGCTTCTTTGCCCAGGTTTTCAAGAATGCCGAACAGCGTTGCGGCTTCTTCGGCGTTGGAGTTTTCGCCGTGACCGGAGAAGTCCCACTCGACGAATTCGAAGTCAGACTTGGCACTGAAGAAGCGCCACGACACCACACCGCTGGAGTCGATGAAGTGCTCGACGAAGTTGTTCGGTTCGGTCACTGCCTGGCCGGAGAACGTCGGTTGCGGCAAATCGTTCAATCCTTCGAAACTGCGGCCTTGCAACAGCTCGGTCAGGCTGCGCTCCAGCGCCACTTCCAGGCTCGGGTGCGCGCCGAACGAGGCGAACACACCACCGGTGCGCGGGTTCATCAGGGTCACGCACATTACCGGGAATTCACCGCCCAGCGACGCATCCTTCACCAGCACCGGGAAGCCCTGCTCTTCCAGGCCTTTGATCCCGGCGAGAATGCTCGGGTACTTTTCCAGTACTTCCTGCGGCACGTCCGGCAGGGCCATTTCGCCTTCGAGGATTTCGCGTTTGACCGCGCGCTCGAAGATCTCCGACAGGCATTGCACCTGGGCTTCAGCCAGAGTGTTGCCGGCGCTCATGCCGTTACTCAGGAACAGGTTTTCGATCAGATTCGACGGGAAGTACACCACCTCACCATCCGACTGGCGCACGAACGGCAGCGAGCAGATGCCACGCTGGGTGTTGCCGGAGTTGGTGTCGTACAGGTGCGAGCCTTTGAGTTCGCCGTCGCGGTTGTAAATGTCCAGGCAGTAGTCGTCGAGAATCTCTGCCGGCAACTCGTCTTTCGGGCCGGGTTTGAACCAACGCTCGTTCGGGTAATGCACGAACTCGGCGGTGGCGATGTCTTCGCCCCAGAATTGATCGTTGTAGAAGAAGTTGCAGTTCAGGCGCTCGATGAACTCGCCCAGTGCCGAGGCCAGTGCGCCCTCTTTGGTCGCGCCCTTGCCGTTGGTGAAGCACATCGGCGAGTGCGCGTCACGGATGTGCAGCGACCAGACGTTGGGCACGATATTGCGCCACGAGGCGATCTCGATCTTCATCCCCAGATCCGCGAGAATCCCCGACATATTGGCGATGGTCTGCTCAAGCGGCAGGTCTTTACCAACGATGTAAGTGCCCGCCTCCGACGTCGAATGCGGCATCAGCAGCGCCTGCGCATCGGCGTCGAGGTTTTCGACTTCCTCGATCACAAACTCGGGACCGGTCTGCACGACCTTCTTCACCGTGCAGCGATCAATCGAACGCAGAATGCCCAGGCGATCCTTTTCAGAGATGTCCGCCGGCAATTCGACCTGAATCTTGAAGATCTGGTTGTAGCGGTTTTCCGGGTCGACGATGTTGTTTTGCGACAGGCGAATATTGTCGGTCGGGATATTGCGCGTTTCGCAATACAGCTTCACAAAGTAAGCCGCGCACAAGGCCGACGACGCCAGGAAGTAGTCGAACGGCCCGGGTGCCGAGCCATCGCCTTTGTAGCGAATAGGCTGATCGGCGATCACCGTGAAGTCGTCGAACTTGGCTTCAAGTCGAAGGTTGTCGAGAAAGTTGACCTTGATTTCCATGCGGGTTTACCAGAGAGCAGAAACGAATTGGCGGCCATTATCCGGGTTTTCAGCCTGACGTCTTGTGCTTTTGCGTAATCATCGCCGAGTGGGCTGTGCGGCGCCTGTGCGGCTGCGGACGACAAAAATGCCACGAGCAGTGAATTATTTCGTGTCTTCTTGTATCTGACGGAAAGAACCCATGCCACCAAAACAATGGCATCGAATCCGTTCAGCTATGAGTGACCCGCATGAAATCAAGGAAAAACAAGGTCAATCCCATCGGATTGAAAGACATCACCATTGTCGACGACGCCAAGATGCGCAAAGCGATCACCGCCGCCGCGCTGGGCAATGCCATGGAATGGTTCGACTTCGGGGTCTACGGATTTGTCGCCTATGCACTCGGCAAGATCTTCTTCCCCGGGGCTGATCCTGGTGTACAGATGATTGCAGCGCTGGCGACCTTTTCGGTGCCGTTCCTGATTCGTCCGCTGGGCGGGCTGTTCTTCGGTGCACTGGGTGACAAATACGGGCGGCAGAAAGTGTTGGCCGCGACCATCGTGATCATGTCGCTGAGCACCTTCGCCATTGGCTTGATACCGTCGTATGAGTCGATTGGCATCTGGGCACCAATCCTGCTGTTGCTGGCGAAAATGGCCCAGGGCTTTTCGGTCGGCGGTGAGTACACCGGCGCCTCGATCTTCGTCGCCGAATACGCGCCCGACCGCAAACGCGGCTTCCTCGGCAGCTGGCTGGACTTCGGCTCTATTGCCGGTTTTGTCCTCGGTGCCGGCGTGGTGGTGCTGATCTCGACGATCATCGGCGAAGAGAAATTCCTCGAATGGGGCTGGCGCCTGCCGTTCTTCCTCGCCCTGCCGCTGGGTATGATCGGCCTCTATCTGCGGCATGCACTGGAAGAAACTCCGGCATTTCAGCAGCACGTCGAAAAACTCGAAGAAGGCGACCGTGAAGGTCTGGCGGGCGGGCCGAAAGTCTCGTTCAAGGAAGTCGCGACCAAGCACTGGCGCAGCCTGATGACCTGCATTGGCGTGGTGGCGGTGACTAACGTCACCTATTACATGCTGCTGACCTACATGCCGAGCTATTTGTCGCACAACCTGCACTACAGCGAAAACCGTGGCGTGCTGATCATCATCGCGATCATGGTCGGCATGCTGTTCGTGCAGCCGGCAATCGGCTTTATCAGCGACAAGATTGGCCGCAAGCCCTTCATTGTTGTCGGCAGTATCGGTCTGTTTCTGCTGGCGATCCCGGCGTTCATGCTGATCAACAGCGGCAAGATCGGCCTGATCTTTTCCGGTTTGCTGATCCTCGCGGTGTTGCTGAATTTCTTCATCGGCGTCATGGCCTCGACCCTGCCGGCGATGTTCCCCACGCACATCCGCTACAGCGCGCTGGCCGCTGCATTCAACGTCTCGGTGCTCATTGCTGGTCTGACCCCGACGGCCGTAGCCTGGCTGGTGGAGAGTACCAACAACCTGTACATGCCGGCCTACTACCTGATGGTGATTGCCGTGGTCGGCCTGATCACCGGCGTGACCATGAAAGAGACCGCCAACAAACCGCTACGGGGTGCTGCACCGGCGGCGTCGGACCTTGAGGAAGCCAAGGAACTGCTCAAGGAACACCACGACCACATCGAGCAGAAAATCGAAGACATCGACGCCGAAATCGCCGAACTGGAAGCTAAACGCAAGGAGTTGGTGCAGCAGCATCCGCGCATTAACTGAGCCGTTCGCAGCGTGGCCACTCAAAACGGAGTCGAGTGGCCTCATAAGGACCGTGCAACTCAATCCGCAGACGACCACTCACTGAATTGACGGAGGTTGCGTCACTTTACGCAACCTCGATATCGAAGGTGCCAGCGTGGACACTCACTCCGATCGTCGCAACAACCTCTCGCTGGACAGCCTGAATTTCTTCCTCGCCGATGTGCGCGACGGACTCGGGCCGTATCTGGCGATTTACCTGTTGGCCGTGCATCACTGGGAACCGGCCAGTATCGGGCTGGTGATGACCCTCGCTGGCGTCGCCGCCCTTGTCACCCAGACACCCGCCGGTGCGCTGGTCGACAATACGCGCAGTAAACGAGCGGTCATCGCGATTGCTGCGTTGCTGGTGACCGGCAGTTGCGTGGTAGTGCCCTTCGTGACGTCCTTCAGTCTGGTGGCGATCACTCAGGCGCTGAGCGCCGCAGCGGCATCGGTATTCGCACCGGCCATCTCGGCGATCACCCTGGGCATCACCGGCCCGCGCGCGTTCACCCGGCGCACCGGACGCAACGAGACTTTCAACCATGCTGGCAACGCCTGTGCGGCGCTGCTGGCTGGTGGGTTTGCTTACTTGTTCGGGCCGGTGGCGGTGTTCTATCTGATGGCGGTCATGGCGTTGTGCAGCGTGATCGCCGTGAGCTTCGTCGACAGCAACGCCATCAACCATGATCTCGCCCGCGGGCTCGACCCAAGCGACGCCGCGCACGGCAAGACGCCATCGGGATTGACGGTATTGCTGACCAACAAAGCGCTGCTGATGTTCGCCATCTGTTGTGCCCTCTTCCACTTGGCCAACGCGGCGATGCTGCCACTGGTGAGCCAGAAGCTGGCGCAGGTCAATTTGCAAATGGCGACGCCCCTGACTTCGGCCTGTATCGTCGCCGCGCAACTGGTCATGGTGCCGGTCGCCTTGCTGGTTGGGGCCAAAGCCGATGTGTGGGGACGCAAGCCGCTGCTGCTCGCGGGCTTCCTGATACTGCCGTTGCGCGGTGTGCTCTACACCTTGTCCGCAGACCCTTACTGGCTGGTTGCCGTACAGATGCTCGATGGCGTCGGCGCGGGAGTCTTCGGCGCACTGTTTCCGGTGGTAGTGAAAGATCTGACCTTGGGCACCGGCCACTTCAATGTCAGCCTTGGCGCCCTGTCGACGGTGTTTGGTCTGGGCGCAGCATTAAGTGCCAGCGTTGCGGGTGTTGTATTGCAGGAAGCCGGTTACAACGCGGCATTTCTGACCCTGGCGGTGATAGCCGGGGTGGCATTCGTGCTGTTGTGGCTGGCGGTACCGGAAACCTTGCAGCGGGTGGGGAATGATGTGAATGTTCTTGACCGTGAGGCGCCCTTCACTGCTCCGCCGTAACACCCTATATCGTTAAGTGGGAATTGCTGATGAGGGAGGAAGGATTTGGCTGATAACACGCTTGAGTTCACCGAGAGTGATTTGGCGCAAATGCAGCGCTTCAACCGCAAACTCGCCTGGCTGCCGCGGTTTCGCGTTCGCAATCGGCTGACGCCACGTTTGATCCAGACATTGCTGCGCGCCAGTCAGATGCTCGGCGCGAACAAACCGGTCAAGCACGGCCTTCAAGTGCAAAGCACTGTGGTTCATTCGCACGCGGCTTCAGTGCCCGTCCGAATCATCCGCGCACAAGGAAAGCCCAAGGGTGTGGTACTTGATTACCACGGTGGCGGCTGGGTGATCGGCAATGCACAGATGAACGATGACCTTAACATCGCAATGGTCAAGGCTTGCAACGTGGCAGTGGTGTCTGTTGACTATCGGTTGGCAGTCAATACGCCGGTTGAGGCGTTGATGGCGGATTGTCTTTGCGCCGCACGCTGGCTGCTGAGCGACGATTGCACGGAATTCGTTGGCCTGCCGGTGATCATTGTCGGTGAATCCGCGGGCGCGCACTTGGCAACCGCAACGTTATTGGCACTCAAACCAGCACCCGGCTTGTTGCAGCGCGTCTGCGGCGCCTTGCTGTATTACGGCGTCTACGATCTCGCGGGCACCCCGAGCGTACACGCCGCACCTGCAGAAACGCTGGTACTCGACGGCCCGGGCATGGTTGAGGCGCTGCGCCTGCTGACTCCAGGACTGAGCGATGATGAACGCCGACAGGCGCCATTGTCTCCGCTTTACGGCGATTTGAGCGGATTGCCACCGGCGTTGATGTTCACCGGTGAACTGGATCCGCTGCGCGATGACACGCTGGAACTCGCTGAGCGTTGGCAACAATCGGCACCGGTTGAAGTACATCTACTGCCCTCGTCCGCCCATGGTTTTATTCATTTTCCTACCACCATGGCTAGTGGTGTTCTGGACCACAGCCGAGCGTGGCTTTCGCGTCAGATCGGAGCAGTTAGAAGCTAATTGGCAAGCGAAGCACTTTCCTGCGGGCAAAACAAAACCCCAACTGCTTTCGCAATTGGGGTTT
>NZ_CP058974.1:3500630-3557733 GCF_022368695.1 Pseudomonas sp. Y5-11 | reverse complement strand
TCTCTCGTTAGCGGGAGGCGAATTCTACAGCGTTACACGCTGCTGTCAACACCTCTTTTTCACCGCTTTCGACCGAGAAGACCGAACCGTCAAAAGAGCCAAACATCACCGCTCTTTCAACTCCTTCCAGGCTTCGATGAACTGAAGCAACCCGCTGCCGAAACCTGCATAACTCGTTGAATCTCAAGGAGTTTTCCGTTTCGACTGCGCCGGAAGTGGGGCGAATTATAGACCTCCAGAATCTGCCGTCAACCGTTAATTTCAGTTTTCTGTGTCCCTCAAAAAATTCCTTCTATATATAGACGCAACCGCCACGGATGCGCAGCATATAGTCCATCGCCCAAGACACCGCCTTCGGATGACGCCTCACAATGACAGCCCATCTTCCTGGCTCCCGAATCCGCCCTACCCCCGCCCCCTTGCTTAATCCAGGCGAGACCGTGGTGTTGTTCGACGGCGTCTGCAAGCTATGCAACGGCTGGGCGCGTTTTCTGATTCGTCACGACAACAAGCAGCGGGTGCGCCTGGCGGCGGTGCAATCGCCAGAAGGTCAGGCATTGCTGGCATGGGCCGGTCTTCCGGTCGACGAGTTCGACACGATGGCGGTGATTCGCGACGAGCATTACTGGGTGCGCTCCGATGCGTTCTTCGAAGTCATTGCACAACTGCCGGCTCGTTGGTCGCCGGTCAGGCTTCTGCGAGTTTTCCCACGAGCACTCAGAGATTGGGCCTACGACCGCGTGGCATTGAATCGTTATCGGATCTTTGGCAAGTACGACACCTGCCTGTTGCCCGACCCCGATCACGAACGTCGCTTTCTCAAGTCGCCAATGTGAATGCTCCGCTACAGCATCAACTGCAGCCACTGCCCCCGCGTCATCTTCGTATACGTAGCACTTTTGCCATCACCGAAACGCTCAAACCATGTTCCCCAGCGATGCAACCCGGCGGCCCAGCCCCTGTGGTCACGCACCAACCCATTACCTCATGCACTTGACCATTGCGCAGTTGGCGGATCGGCTTGCCCGCATACGCCAGCCCCCCCCTCGATCGTCGACAACCCCGGCGTTTTCGCTGACGAGGAAATGCCGTGCTCGATCGAGTCGATGCGTTTGAAGTGATGGCGCTGCTCATCGATGATCGCCGACGACAGCGTCGGCACCGAACAGCAACCACTCAGGATGGCGACACCGGCCTCTCTCGCTCGGGCATCGAGTACGCCGATGCCATTGACGAACGTCCGGCAGTCCGCCAGATCGCAATAGTTGACGCCCGCTTCGATGCAGCTTTCGGCCACCGCATAGGATTGCCCCTGAAACGGGCCGCCCGTGTGAACCACCAGTTGAATATTCATCGCACGCAGAGCAGCGGCGAGCCCGGCGCCCATTGCGTCACCACACCAGCGCTCGCAGCGCGCCCCCAACTCAGCGACCTTGCGCTCCAGCTTCTGCGGATCGCGCCCCGAGATCGCCAGTTCGATGCCCGGCATGTCGACCAGATGCCGACAAACGATGCTGCCAAAGTTTCCATACCCGCCAACCACCAACACCCTGAGTGCCATCAACGCTTCCCTGAACAATTCAACAACTGCCCCGTAACCGGGTTCGGCGCAGCTTCCCTGATATCACGGGCCAGGCAAGACAGCGTCGGTAGAGTCAGCGCCGTATCGTCCAGATCGATTCCAGTCACCGGGATAACATGCAGCACTGGCGATGCCATATCGACTTGTACGATGTCTTATCACAGGGTATTACTACGTCTCCTCAACAAAAATAAAACCACGGAGATCGCTACATGGACTCATTCCTGTCCGCCAAGCCTGAAAGCCTTGATCAAACGAAAGGCAATACCCGCCGCAGTTTCCTGAAAAAGTCGCTCGCTGTTTCCGCCACGCTCGCCACCGTCGGCAGCGCCGCACTGCCCCGCTTCTCCGATGCCGCCGAACCTTTGAGTCAGCGCTACCCTGATCCACTGATTCACATCCTCGACGACAGCTTCCTGGATCTGCGTATTTTCAACGCCAGTGTTGAAAAACTCGCCACCGGCATGCGCTGGGCCGAAGGACCGGTGTGGGTCGGTGATGGCCGGTATCTGTTGGTCAGTGACATCCCCAATAATCGCATCATGCGCTGGGACGAAATCACCGACTCCTTCACGGTGTACCGCGAACATTCAAACTTCTCCAACGGCATGTGCCGGGATCGCCAAGGGCGACTGATCGTTTGCGAAGGCTCCACCACCACTAGCGAAGGGCGCCGCATCACGCGCACCGAACACAATGGCACGAGCACCGTGCTGGCTGACAGTTTCGACGGCAAGCCCTTCAACTCGCCCAACGACATCGTCTGCAAAAGTGACGGCTCGATCTGGTTCACCGACCCGCCATTCCAGACCGGCAATAACTACGAAGGCCACAAAGTCACCCCGACCCAATCCCACGCCGTGTACCGCATCGACGGTGAGAGCCAAAAAGTCACTCGGGTAATCGACGACCTCAACGGTCCCAACGGCCTGTGCTTTTCTCCCGATGAAAAGACCCTGTATGTCGTCGAAGGTCGCGCCAAGCCCAATCGCCTGATCTGGGCGATTGCGGTGAAAGACGACGGCACCCTGGGCGAACGCCGCAAGCACATCGAAGGCTTGGACTATGCCGCGATTGACGGCATCAAATGCGACGAAGCGGGCAACCTGTGGTGTGGCTGGGGCGGCAATGGTGATCCCAAGGCCGACCTGGAAAAACTCGACGGTGTGCGCGTTTTCAATTTGCAGGGCAAGGCCATCGGGCACATTTCGCTGCCAGAGCGCTGCCCGAACCTGTGCTTCGGCGGACGCGAAGGCAATCGACTGTTCATGGCCAGCAGTCACTCGATCTACTCGTTGTTTGTAAATACACGTGGGACTACGTTTGCGTTGTAAAAACGACGCCGGTCTAGCGATGGTCCTTGAATATTGAAACAAGATCCTGCCGCGCATCCGAGGCTGCGCGGTGACGATCCTTGTCGCTGAATGGTCGTTCGATAGAATGCCGCCCTGTATCGACGGCGCCGCCCAAGGGAGACGTCAGAGTGCCTGGCCCTTGGCTATGTAATACGCGTTGACGAACGTTGCCGTGTGCTGCAAGGCCTGACGTATATCCGGTTTAACTATTCCATGCCTGTTGGCAAACCGCTCGACCGCCGCTGTGTTGAAACGATTGGTCTGGATAAAGTCCAAGGCTTCGGGTTTTGTATTCAAAAACCACGCGACCGGAGGAATACTCAGTAGCCACTTCAGCAGTCGAAGTGAAATGTGATGTTTGGGAGACTTCAAGCCCAAAGGTTTAGCCACCTGTGCCAGGAGTTCTCGCAAGTTTGGCGTTTGATCATCCAGCGCCAGCAGTTCCTCGCCCACCATGGCAGGATCAAAAGCACAAACGGCCACCAGTTCGACCAGATAATCCACGGTGACCAGTGGCAGCCAGTGCTCGGCTGAACCGGGCACTGCAGTCAGCTTGCCCTGCACCAGGTTGCGTATCAGCGCCACCAGCGGCTGACCGTCAAGGATATGCCCTGTGAGGCTATGGCCACAGACCGTCGCAGGGTGGACAACGGTCATCTCACCACCCTTGGCGGACATGACCTGCTGGGTCGCAAAATGCGCTTCGAGCTTGCTTGCCTCGTAACCACCGACACGCCGGTAGACGGCGGGCCAGTTCGTCAACTCCGGCTGACGAGGATCAATGCCGATGCGTTGCAGATGTTCATGATTGTTCAGCATGTAGCCGCCGATCATCACTAAACGGCTTTTTTGCTCAGCCGCCAACAGCGCCACACGCTTTGCCCCCTGCACATTCACCGCGCGAGAACGCTCCACCGAAAGACCCCATGCGAAGTGGGCGCCCAGATGGAATATGACGCTGGCGCCCCTCATCACCTCCTGATCAGCCAGGCTCAGCCCGAGATTGTCCTGTTCCAGATCGCCAGCCACGGCAAATACCCGTGTCGCGCACCCGCCTAAACTATCAACTTGCTCGCGCAACGCAGCCAGCCGCTCCGGGCGACGCATCAGCACCCGAAGGGTGTGACCTTTTGCACTCAGTTTCGCCAGCAAATGTTGACCGATAAAGCCGGTACCCCCCGTGACAAAGCACTCCACGCTCATTTCCCTGCTCCTTGTTGAAGGTGAGAAATCCAGCGTAAAGTATCGACCCAACTCTACAGTCAAGCGGTGTTTTCATGAAAATCGGCGAACTCGGGGCTCGCAGCGGCGCCAGCCGTCATACCTTGCGTTACTACGAGCAGATCGGCCTGATCTCACCGCTGCGGCAAACCAACAACTATCGTGTCTACACCGAGCAAACCCTGCAGGATCTGGACTTTATCCAGCGCGCGCAAAGCATGGGATTTTCCCTGGGAGAAATAGGCGAGATTCTGGATGCGCAGCGCAACAAGCTAATCGATTGTGCTGACGGCGCGAAGCTGATTGAAAAGAAGATGGCCGAAATCAAACAGAAAATTGCCAACCTCCAAAGCATTCATCGGTACCTGGATGTAGAGCGTGCGGCCCTCGAAGCGAGTGCTGCCAGGCAACTTGAGCTTCAACAGCTGAGCGACGCTGCCAATCATTGAACCTACGGCAAATGCCGTGGGGAGACTCCTGCGCAAAGTGTTCTGCCTGCAACATCCTGCGCCACAACGGTGTGCCGCTGGGCAAGGCGGATTATGTGCAGCACATGTTTGCGTATTTAAGGAAGTAATTGCAGCGAGAGCTTCGGGTCAATCAGGATTGAGCCGGAGTTTTTGCAGAAGAAACGCCAGTGACTCCACCGCCCCGTGATAACTCCGCGTTGATCGCTGCGCATCCCATGACATGGCATCGTCCACACAGAAATCGCCAACGCATTCCATGCTCAGATCCTCCTCGAGCAGTCCGAGCGGAATCCACACGTAAGGCGATTCGCGAAGCGGGTTGGGCACGGTCGAGCCGCATTGTGCGCAGAAGTCGTTTCTGTAGCCGCTGGGTTTGACCCAACTGTTAATCAAGTCCTGCCCTGCATCCCAGCGAAAGTCCCGAGCGTTGACCAGAGTGGCGAGGTTGAACCCGACACCGGTTTGCTTGCGACACAACGAGCAGTGGCAGCGATAGAAAAAGCGCGGTTCCACTGAGAGGGAAAAGCGTACTGCCGCGCAAAGACACTGCCCTGTTGTCATGGGGACCTCCTTGGAAAAACGATTGATCAGGCGCTGGCGTCAGGTTTAGAAACAAGCGCGCCGGCAGAACCTCAGGTTACAGACAGAATTTATTGCGCCAAGCGTTGACAGAGATTTGAATGGAATCGTCTATCGAGATGGCAATCCCTCCTTTTGCGCTCAAAGCCTAAATCAGCTTTTCGACCAAAACCGTGTCCGCCTTGATAGACATATCGCCAAAATCGCCCTCGAGAGATAGAACGTTTTCAACAAAGCTGATCCCTTCCAGCTCTCCGAGGACGCGAGAATTTTGAATGTGCAGAGCACCGAGACTGATGGGCAACTCTGCGCCATCGATATTCCACGCCGTCAGTTTGCATCGGCATCCGTCCTTCAGGCTGACGACCATTTCGAAACAGCGATGTGCCTGATCCAACGTGAACGATAAAACGTCGCTACTTTCGAGCGCTTGTACATCCATACTGAGCTTCTTATGTTTAAAAGCGCATTCTAACGATCTGCGAGGCCCCGGCCATGACTCAGATAAAAAAACCCGAAGACGCTCCCGCCGCATTCCAGGCAGTCTGGAACGCTCACGACATGGCGGCACTCGGAGCTCTGTTCGATCCGCAAGCGACGTTCGTCAATCGTTTCGGCCACTTTGTTCGGGGCGTCGAGCAGATCGTTGCGCTGCACGTGCCCATTCACCAGACGATCTATCGTGACTCCACTCTTGAGAATGAACTGATCGATATCGACCCTGTTGCTGACGGGGTGGCGATCATTCACTTCTGGAGTCGTTTGTCGGCCGGTGCTGCGCATCCGGCCGGAGCGCATGTGGTCGATACGCTGATTCTCGCGGTGCTGATCAGGCAGAACGAGGCTTGGCGCATCAGAGCGCTGGAGAATGTGACCCTGACCAACCCGCGCACAGGTGAAGCCACCCTGCGTGATTAGCGGTAATCCGTTTCAGCGCACCGCAAAAGGTTTTTCGCTGCATGCTGCATCCGTTTCACCCCCTGCTCCGTACATTCAACACCCTCATTCGAAGGGTCGAAGAATCAAGGAGACGCACCATGCACATGCTCATCAAACGCCTTACTGTCGCTTGCTTCACTCTGCTCTGCCTCGGCGCTGGATCCAGCTTTGCCGCCGATACCGTGATGGTTGGCGGAGCGGCCATGTATCCAACGAAGACCATCGTCGAGAACGCAGTCAACTCCAAGGATCACACGACCCTGGTCGCTGCGGTCAAGGCCGCCGGCCTGGTGGATACGCTCAACAGCAAGGGACCGTTCACGGTCTTCGCCCCCACCAACGAAGCCTTCGCAAAACTGCCCGCCGGCACGGTCGATACCTTGGTCAAGCCTGAACACAAGGCGGACCTGACGAAGATCCTGACTTACCACGTCGTGGCCGGCACTCACACTGCCAAACAGCTGATGGACGACGCCAAAATGCACGGCGGCAAAGTGATGCTGAAAACCGTCGAGGACGAATCGCTGACTGTCATGCTACATGATGGCAAGTTGTGGGTGCAGGACGCCAAAGGTGGTAAGGCCGCCGTTACCATCGCGGACGTCATGCAATCCAATGGCGTGATTCATGTGGTCGACACGGTGCTGATGCCGAACTGACCGGTTGACGTGGGCGGGCTCTCGTCAGAGCGTCCGCCAACGTCACGATTGAAGTGCCTTGCGACTCACGCCGAACGCTTTTCCACCCAGCGCCGATATTGCCGAGTGCGAAACGCCATACCGATCTGCTGCAGTATCAGCGCGCGCAACGGTGACACGTTCGGCTCAGGCTTTTTTGCCCGACTGAGTTTGCCCAGCTGAAACTTCACCACCGCCATATTCGCCAGGGCGGCAACGGCCTTGTTTTTCCAAGTGATCGGCGGCAATTGCGGGGCGTTGTCCTTGCCCTGCTGCCAGTCGCGCGGCAGGTGCGGATCGATGGCCAACGCGGTGCCGATGCCGACCATGTCCACACCACTGTGCACGACACTGTCGGCTACCGGGCGACGACGAATGCCCCCCGTGACCATTACCGGCATTTTCGCAACGGTCTGGATATCCCGGGCAAACTCGACGAAATAGGCCTCACGAGCCAACGTGCGACCATCGCGCGCCTCACCCTGCATGGCCGGGACTTCGTAGCTGCCACCGGACAGTTCCACCAGATCCACGCCCAGATCGTTGAGCAACTCAACGACCTTTTTCGCGTCGTCAGCGGTGAATCCACCGCGCTGGAAATCGGCGGAATTGAGTTTGACCGCTACGGCAAACTCTGCAGAAACCACGGCCCTGACTGCCTTGACGATCTCGACCAACAACCGCGCGCGGTTCTGCAGAGAGCCGCCCCACTCGTCCGTCCTTTGATTGGTCAGTGGCGAGAGAAACTGGCTCAACAGATAGCCGTGGGCGGCGTGGATTTCCACCCCAGTGAAGCCGGCCTGTTCACCGAGGCGTGCGGTTTGCGCAAAACGCTGAATGACGTCCTCAATCACACTGGCGGTCATGGCGTGGGGCGTGGCGAAACGCTTGGACAGTTTGCCCAGGTCCAGCGGTACCGCTGATGGCGCCCAGGTTTTCTGCCCGAGGTTGGACTGCATCTGGCGCCCCGGGTGATTGATCTGCAACCAGAACTGGGCACCGGCAGAACGGCCGATCCGCGCCCAGCGCTTGAACTTGTCGAGTTGCTGATCATCTTGCAGCACCACGCCGCCCGGCCCGGTCATGGCGCGGCCGTCGACCATCACGTTGCCGGTGATGATCAGCCCGGCACCGCCATCGGCCCATGCCTGATACAGACGCATCAGTTCTGCAGAGGGCGCCTGGTCGGCGTCCGCCATGTTTTCCTCCATGGCGGCTTTGGCGATGCGGTTCTTGATGGTCGAACCGTTGGGTAAGGTCAGGGCGTCGAACACGTTCATGGGGCAGTCCTCAACTGGAGATGAGGCCACCATAAGATTGAAGTCAACTTTAAGGTCAATGACTTTTTTCAAGGTCATTCAATGTTGATTTCGCTCGACCCTGGCAAGTGCGTCACTAGATCCGCGCCCAACAACCGCGCAGGTGTGTAGGCACCGCCGGGTGGTGTTGTCCGCAACAGATAGCCGACCACCGCCAACGCAGCGTCGATCGTCAGGCTGTAAACGTTCGCGGTGTGCACGCGGGCGACTTTGCTTTCACCGCGCGCATTGCGGGCCTCGCCCCACACATAGGTGCCTTGGTCAGCACGTTTTGCCTGATCCGGACCGGTCACTGTCTTGCCGATGCGCGCCTTGAGCAGCCGCTGCACAAACGACAGTCCCAGCAACGGACGAATCCAGTTGGCGAGCCTGGCGCCGCGAATCATCCCCGCCGATCCCGGTATGAACACCTCGATATTGGCGATGCCGGTGGTGTGCCAGGCGGTGGACACATCGCCCCACGGGATGGTCATCGCCAGCTTCTCCCCGGCACCGAAATCGATACGCCGTACCCGATAGGCCAGCGGCACGGAAACAATCTTGCCGTCACGTCGGACCTTGCCACCCTGCGCCAGGCCTTCGATTGAAGTCTTGGCAGTGCCGGGTGAAAAGCTCGAACGTGAATCGAAGCCCAGCGCCAGATGCGTCGCATCCGGCAGCGCGTCTTTCAGGGCGGCGGCAACGCAGTCGGTCGGGACTACATCGAAGCCGACGCCGGGGCAAATGACTGACCCTGCTGCCCGCGCCCGCTCATTCAGGGACTGCGCATGTTCGAATACGGCAATCTCGCCAGTGATGTCCAGATAGTGCGCGCCGGCCCGCAGGCAGGCCTCGATCATCGGCGCGGCGGTCGCGGAAAACGGCCCCGCGCAATGCAGAATCAAACCGTGGCCCTTGATCTGCGCCAGCAACCGCGCAGGGTCGTCCAGACCGAACACCCGGGCTTCGAGACCCAGTTCCCGGGCCAACGCTTCGACCTTGTCGCGGCTACGTCCGGCCAACACCGGCCTGAGTCCACGCCTGACGGCATCGCGAGCGATCAGTTCGCCGGTATAGCCGTTGGCGCCATAAATCATCCATTTCATCGGTGTATCCGGTTGGTCTTGCTGACTCATGTCTGGCTCCTGAGTGGATTGATGACCGGCGTTATTGCCTTGCCCAATCAGCTTCAGACGCTAGCGTTAACGTGAGGTTGAGGGTCAAGTAAAAGTCCGATGTCATCAGCAAACATTATTCGCAGCAGCGGGGGTTGACCTTAAAGCGAGGTTTAAGGTGAGCATGCGCTGACCTGCTTGCTCGATGGACCCCGGAAGATGCTCAAGACCCTTGTTTCCTCTGCCCTGTTATTGATAGGTGGTGCTTTCATGACGTTTGCAAATGCTGAGTCGGCGGCTGCCAGGGATCGCCAGATCCTGGTGATCATGACCAATCACGCCAGCTATCCCTCGCGATCCGATACCACCGGCTTGTGGCTGACCGAACTGACCCACTTCACCGATGTGGTGGAAGCTGCCGGCTACACCACCGTGTTTGCCAGCCCCAAGGGTGGCGCGGTGCCTCTGGACGAACGCAGTCTGGGCTGGTTGTACATGGACAAGGCTGCGCGGGAGCATTTGCAGTCGCCTGCGTTCCGCGCGCGCCTGGCCAATACGTTGCCGATCGCCGAGGTCGATCCGTCCCGCTTCGGCGTCATCTACTTCACCGGGGGCCATGGCGTCATGTGGGACTTTCCCGACAATCCTGACCTGCGCCGTGTCGCCGAAACCATCTACAACCAGGGCGGCATCGTATCGGCGGTGTGCCATGGTGTGGCGGGTCTGCTGGATCTGAAAGACAGCCAGGGCCAGTTGATCATCAAGGGTCGAAACATCACCGGGTTCTCCGACCGCGAAGAGCTGCTCTCGGGCATGAAAAATCAGGTGCCGTTCTTTCTTGAGGACCGCTTGGTGAGCCAAGGCGCGCGCTATCGCAAGGGCTGGCTGCCGTTCACTTCGTTTGCCATTACCGATGGAAGGCTGGTGACTGGCCAGAACCCTCAATCGCCCAAGGCCGTGGCTGAAGCCGTGATGGCGGTGCTCAGCGCCGGCGAACGAACGCGCTGAATCTTTTTGTAGTGCCTACCCACCGGAGAAAGTCCGATTGAAAGTCGCGAGCGCCGTTTTAACAGGATTGCTGATCACCACTTTTGCCAACGCTGCGTTGGCGGAGACACCTGAAATGCCCGATCTGACCGAGACCACCACCATCGACATTGCCGGCCATTCAGTACCCGTCGTCAAGGGTGGCCTGTATGACCGCTTTCGCTCCAATCCGCCGTTGTCGGTGATTGCCGCCGAAGTCCCGGGCGTTGATTTGAGCTGGTTCAAGGGCCTGGCGAAGAACAAGGTCGACATTGGCTTTGAGTCGTTTTCGCCCAATTTCTACTATCAGAACAGTCGTGTCACGGCGATCTACACGGCCGACCTCGATCGGCTCCGGTCGTTGATGCCGCCGGAAATACTGGCCACCGTGCAGCCACTGCAAGTCTGGCCAGGACGTGGCTTGATCGCATTCACCGCCTACACCTACGAGCATTGCGATAACGACGCCTATAACGAAGTTGCCGTGTCGATCATCACCAACAAACCCGGCAAAACCAACCTGGGACCGCTCACGTTGATTGGCCAGTCGATGTCAGAAGATTTCTGGGGTTATGTGCTCAAGTTGCCGGTCAATACCGAGCTGGCACGGGTGCGCGGAGTGGTCGGTTACAACCTGCCGAAGTGGCTGACCGGCATTGATCGCAAAGAAAACGGGCAATCCGTGATCTATGAGATCAGTGACAGCCAGACCGGCAAACCGGACGTGTCCTTCACCGCGAAGAAGCTCGACAAACTGTCGCGCGATGAGGATATCGTCACCAGCAGTTTCACCAACCTCGATCACCAGGGCCAACTGGCCTATGGCTACGCGGTGTCGCGCCAGCTCAGCCACGGTTCCAGCCGGGACGCGGATGCCGCCACGCTGACGCTGGGCGATGGCAGCCTTTCTAATTATCTGCGCGATTTGAAGCTGGGGAAAATGCTCAAGTACGAATATGTCCCTGAGTTCCAGAGTGCGCTCTATGCGCCAAAACCGCTTGCCACGCTGGTTGGCAAGCGCTGAAAGCGGTAACGCCCGTCAGGCTCTGGATGCCTGACGGGCGTTGGTTTTTCTTGCCGCAGCTGCTGGCTGCTTGTCGGGCGCAGAAGCCACGCCTTCTTCGCACAGCCGTTGGATCAGCCTCTGCGCATTGTCCGCACACGCCATCCCCGCAGGTTTGCCCTCGATCCCTTTGATGACCAGCAGCAGTTGTTCCTTGTTCTGCGCCAGCCGTTGCTGCAGCACCTCGATTTCATCGACCTTTTGCTTCAAGCCACTGAGCAATTGGTCGTGCTGCCAACCGTTGGCATTCATCGGCATCAACTGACGGATTTCCTCCAGGGAAAAACCTGCCGCCTGCGCGCCGGTGATGATATGCAACACCCACTGTGTGTCGGGGGCGTAATCGCGATAGCCATTGGCTTTGCGCGCGACCGAAGTGATCAACCCGCTCGCTTCGTAGAAGCGGATGCGCGACGGCGCCAGTCCGCTGATTTTTGCCAGTTCACCGATTCTCATGTCCGACTCCGCAAGCACGTTAACCTTGAAGCTGACTTTAAACCTGAAGGAGCGCAAGCGCCAACACGGCAGATCAAGCCAGCAACTCAGTGATCCACTGAATCTGTCGCGAAATTTCTTCCAGTTTCTCCCCGGGCACTTCCTGGCGCGCCTGTTTGAAACTGGCCAGCGTTTTCTGTCTCTGCCGTAAGAGACGCTGCCATTTGGCGAGGAATGTCGGACTGCGCGCCTGCATCTGCAATGGGCCGAAGTACAACTGTCGGGCGCTGTAGCTCACCGGGGCACCGCGCTCGGCGACGATGATTTCGTAGAAGAAACGGTTTTCCTGCAGCACTTCCTCATCGAGGATGCGGTAACCGTTATCCATCAGCCACCGGCGCAGGGGTTGCTCGCCGCCGTTGGGTTGCAGGATCAGCCGTTCGTGGCCGCGCAAACGCGCCTTGCCGCTGTCGAGAATGTCACGAATCGTCTCGCCGCCCATGCCGCACAGGCTGATCGCGGTAATCCCGTCGGACGGCTCGATCGCCGCCAGGCCACTGGCCAGACGCACAGTGATGAACGGCTGAAGATCGTTGTCGCGCACCGTGCGCACCGCGGCATGGAACGGTGTCTGCGCTACCTCGCCGGCCACCGCCGCAACGATGGCGCCACGGCGCAACAGGGCCACCGGCAGATAGCCGTGATCCGAGCCGATATCCGCCAACCGCGCGCCAGCCGGTACATGCGCCGCCACCCGCTCCAGTCGCATGGACAATGTGTGTTCGTTCAACTGCCGCCCTCTTCCCCAGCCATCGCCGGCGCTGCTGGCCGGACAAGGGGCGCGACTCTAGCGGGCGGTGGCGGGTATTTCAAATCCGGACGCGCGCGCCGGTGTTCCGACGTAGCCTCGATGCAGAGGCGCATGCGTCGGCTATCCTCATGGCAGCCGGTCTACGAATCTGCGCGCAGCCCTGTCTCAAACCAACCCATGCACTCTTGGAAAAGATCAATCTTGAACACAGCCCTCGACGCGCTGCTGACCAGCGATTTCCTGACGTTACCGAAGCCATGATCGAGCGCGAGCAGCTTCACCGGCAAGGTTACGCGCTGCTGCGCGATGCGATCCCGGGGAATTGGCTCGCCGACCTGCGCGCGATATTCGATGCGAATGTGCAAGCATCGGAACACTGGCCGGTACCGCGCGGCATGGACTGGCGCCATTCGCTGCTGGACCTGGATGCAACGGTGCAAGCGGTGTGTCGCCTGCCGCAGGTTCTGACGGTGGCAGGCGAGTTGATCGGCGAACGCTTCTTCCTGTCCCAGGTCGAGGGTCGCGAACCGCTTGCCGGCGGAGGCCATCAGCAACTGCACCGCGACTTGTCGATCCAGCGGCCCGGCGACATGGTCAACGCCATCGCCTTTTTCGATGACTACGGCCCCGACAACGGCGCCACGCGCATCGTCCCGGGCAGTCACCGACCTTCACCACAACAGCCACCATTCGACCCCAACGACGAGACTGCTGTCGTGCAGCTTTCAGGGACGGCGGGGGACATTTTGCTGTTTGACGTCGATCTGCTCCACGCGGGCAGTCGCAACGTGAATGGCGCACGTCGGCGCTCAATTCTGATCAACTATTGCGCGCAGGCGTTGTATAGGACGCAGCTGGAAACGGCGGGCTTGCGCGGTGTGCGAATGGACACCCGTGAGCAGTTTGATCCCGCATTGCTGCAACAGGCTCGCCAAATGGCTGCGACCCGGATTTAATGCGCGCTTGATGGGCACATGCCCGGCTCCACTTCACCGAGTAGAAACATGAACCGCCAAAAGAAACTGCAGCAGTTGTTCAAGGAAAAGGCCAAAAAGGCCAGCGCCAAACTGGCGCCGAAAAAGCCCAAATACATCAGCAAGGCCGAGCGCGCAAAGATGGCGGCCGAAGCGGCGGCCGAGCCGGTTGAGAGCAGCGAGAGCTGATTCTGCAATTCAGGTTTCGAACACACTCAGTCGGCTGAGACAGGCAGTCGGCACGCCAGCCACGCGCCCCAGAACAGACTGCTGAAAAAGCGCGTCGCCTGGCCGAATCCCGCCTTATGCAACAACGCCTGAACCGCTGCTTCGGAATGCGGCGGATCCGCGCCCTGCAGGATTTTCCCGAGCTTGGCGGCCACCTCCTCAGCACTCGCGCCTTGCTGCCGCCATCTCTGCCCCCACGCCTGCAGCAATAACGGTTGGCTGGCATAGGCGTAATGATTGCCCGCCACAATCAGCGGTGCGCCCGGTTTCAGCCGCGCCTGGACCGAGCATAGGATGTGGTGTTTGGGTTCATCACCCTTGAGGTGATGAAGCACACCGATCAATGTTGCCGCATCGAAGGATGGGGCGGCCGGCAAGTCATCGACATACCCGAGATGCAGCTGCGTTCTGTGCAGTAATTCATGGGCCTGCAATTGCTGCGTCGCGGCGTCCAGCATGGGTGCCGAAGGATCGACAGCGGTGAAACGCCAGTCCGGCTCCAGCGCGGCCATTGCGATGATTTCCTGCGCCGTACCCCCCGCGCCCACCACCAGCACGTTTGCCGCCCGCGCCGGGCCGAGCGTGGCCGCCAACATGCAAGCCGCCAGATCGTGACAGGCGTCGTAACCGGCCAGTGCGATACGGCTCTGTGTGGCGTACTCACTGGCGCGCGAGGTGTCGAATTTTGCTGCAGGGTTGGTCGAGGATGAGGCCACGATGATTCTCCTTGTCGTGGGGCACGCTACGCCGGGAAACGAGACAAGAAAAATCGAATCATTCCATAGGCCACATTCCTGCCGGGAATAGGGCTCGGCTGTAGCTTATAACCGGTGAAATTCCCCGGTCATCCGCTGGAGTTCAGCAGGCTTGTGGAGCGGGTGGCGTTGTGATTGTCCGGGGGCAGTCAGATGCTGCGGCCATGATCAATCCGAATTGCCGTTTATTGTTGCAGCCGCTAGCCTCGGCAACAGCCAAAAGCACAAATCAGAGACCCGCATGACGCTACGCCCCGCCACCGATGGTGACCAGACAACCCTCTTTGACTTGCATCGAGCAGTCTTTCGCGAGCACATCGAAAAAATATGGGGCTGGGATGAAAAGTGGCAACGGGCAAATTTCACAGCGGAATTCGCCTGCGCAGCCACTTCGGTTATTGAACAAAACGGCCAGATTGTTGGCTATGTGCAGATTCTGGACAAGGAAGATCGAATCCATGTTCAGAACATCGCTATTTCGCAGGCGTACCAAGGCAAAGGCATTGGCTCGCGCATTCTGAGGAACCTCCAGCTGCAAGCTGCTGCCCGCAAGGTGCCTTTGCAGTTGGGCGCTTTTCGCACGAACACATTGGCGCAGAAGCTCTATGAACGACTGGGCTTTCGCCGGACTGGCACAACCGACACGCATATCGAAATGTCATGGACCGGCGCCTGACAGTCAGCAGCCGTGATCCGAATCCTTCGGCGTAAAAGACCTTCCCTGACTCAACCTGCAAGGACATTCAATGACACGCTCGCTGCAGTTCGAACAAGTCGACGTATTCGCCGATCGCCCCTACGAAGGTAATGCGCTGGCCGTGGTGGTGGATGCAGATGGGCTGACGACCGAGCAGATGCAGGCGTTCGCCCGCTGGACGCAACTCAGTGAGACCACTTTTCTGTTGAAGCCCGAGGCGCCGGACGCGCACTACCGTGTCCGCATCTTTACACCGTTGCGAGAGTTGCCCTTCGCTGGGCATCCCACCCTGGGCAGCTGCAAAGTGTGGCTCGCGCAGAACAACGACCATGAGCAGGTCGAGATTATTCAGGAGTGCCCGGCGGGCTTGATTCGGGTACGCAAACAAGGTGCGCAACTGGCGTTCTCCGCGCCACCATTGGTGCGCAGCGGGCCGCTGGAGGCAACGACGCTCAACCTGATCGAACAAGGACTCGGCCTCTCCACCGGGCAGATCCGCGCGAGCCAATGGGTCGATAACGGCCCGGGTTGGGCAGGCGTGTTGTTGGCGAGTCGCGAAG
Source organism: Pseudomonas sp. Y5-11 (assembly GCF_022368695.1). Classification (NCBI taxonomy): domain Bacteria; kingdom Pseudomonadati; phylum Pseudomonadota; class Gammaproteobacteria; order Pseudomonadales; family Pseudomonadaceae; genus Pseudomonas; species Pseudomonas sp. Y5-11. Next base: position 3,541,948 of record NZ_CP058974.1, on the reverse strand, counting down.
ACGTGTTGGCGATCAAGCCTGATTACCCGGCGCTGCGGGGGCTGAATGTCGGGGTTATTGCGCCGTGGGCGGGTCCAGACGCTGAAACGGACGTGGAAGTCAGAGCCTTCATGGGCGAGGAATGCGCCGAGGACGCCGTCACCGGCAGCCTCAATGCAAGCCTGGCTCAGTGGCTGATCGACTCAGGCATCCTTGGCGACCGCTACACCGTGAGCCAAGGCACCGCCATCGGCCGCCGCGGCCGATTGCACATCCAGAACGTGGACGGCACCGTCTGGGTCGGCGGTGCCGTTCAGCACTGCATTTCCGGCCGGGTGGTGTTTTGATGAGCCATGGATGCCAGGCTGCGGCATTATGAGGACAACTACAGCAAAACACGCACGCCCTACGGCACCCCCGCCCTGCTAACCGGAAATTTTCCGCCGTGCCCGGTTCGATCACCTAACCTCATAGATTGTGTGATCAACGAGAACCGGCCCCTCCGATGCGCAACACATTGAAGTCATTGTTTTTTGTCGCGCTGACCGTGCTCGCTGCGGGCAGTTCGCTGCTGTGCGCGGCGGATTTGCCGGCGCCCTCGGCGACCACTGCGGCGCCGCTGGTGGAGGTCTCGCAAAGTGATCTGCAAGCCTTGCAACTTCGTCTCGACGGCCTGAAGCAGCAGATTTCCGCCGCCAACAATTACAACCAGCTCGAAGGCCCGCAGGACCGGGTGCAGACGTTCATTCTGGATGTCGATCGGTTGTCCGCATCGTTGTTGCCGCAGCAGGCGCAACTGGCGGTGCAACTGGGGGTACTCGGCGCCGCACCGGATACGCAGATTGCCGCCGAACAGGCGGAAATCGCCGCACAACGGGCGTTGCTCAGCGAGCAGAAAAACAAGGTCGATGCCACGCTCAAAAGCCTTGCCGCGCTCAAACAAAGCGCAGCCGAGCTGATTACACAAATCGCCGGCATCCGCCGCACACTGCTCGAAAGCGAACTGACGCTGCGCACCGACAGCATTCTGAGCCCGGCCTTCTGGTCGCCGCTGGTGGTGCCGGAACCGGATGATCATCAGCGCCTGAAGTTTTTCATCGATCAGGTGAACCTCACCTGGGCCACCGTCTGGGCCCCGGGGGAACGGTTTTTCACCTGTGTGCTGGTGCTGTTGGCGCTGGCTTTCTGGACGGTCGGCCGCCGACTCGCCGAACGTGGCCTGACCTGGCTGTGCATCCACCGCATGCCGGAAGGTCGCCTGCGTCGCAGCGCGCTGGCATTCGCCTCGGCGCTGGCGACCCTGGGCACCACAGCCATCGCCCTGCATCTGCTGTTCTATGCCTGCACCCGCCACGAAGCGCTGACGCCAGTGCTGCAGACTTTTTCCGAAGAATTCGAAAAAGCCGTTTACGCCTGCGTCCTGATCACCGCGTTGAGCCGCGCACTGCTGTCGACCCAGCATCCTTCATGGCGGCTGCCGTCGATGGCCGATTCGGTGGCGCTGGCGTTGCGCCCCTATCCGAGGATTCTCGCCGCCACCCTGCTGGTGCTGGTGACGCTGGTGCAAGTCAGCAACGCCACCGGCATGAGCAGCCAGATCGTGATCGCCCAGCGCGGGGTGATCGCCATCGTGGTGATCGTGATTCTGGTGCCGTTGCTGTTGCGCGTCGGCAAAGTGCGCAAGGCGTTGATCAGCGCCAATGAACCGGAGGCCGCCAGCACGTTTGCCGGAGCGATCTACAGCATCGCCACGGTGTGCATGGGCGTGTCGGCGCTGGCCTTGCTCACCGGCTACGTGTCGCTGGCCCGCTTCATCACTTTTGAGCTGGTATGGGCCTATATCGTGCTGGCCGGGTTCTATTTACTGGTGCAAGTGGTCAAGGACGCCTGCGAGTACCTGTTCTCGCCGCGCTACTCGGCGGGCAAGACGCTCAAGCAGACTTTGGGCCTGGGCGACCGGCGGCTGGAACAGATCTCGATTGTGCTGTCCGGTGCCAGCCGCGCCGGGCTGTTGCTGCTGGCGGTCATCACCTTGTTCGTCGGCGGCATCGGCACCACGTTCGGGCAACTGACCAGCAATGTCCTGGGCATTCTCGGTGGCGCCGGCTTGCGCAAGCTGAACATCGTCCCTGCGCACCTGATCAATGCCGTGCTGGCGCTGCTGATCGGTATCTACCTGATCCGCGCCCTGCGCCGCTGGCTCGACAACGAATTCCTGCCCAAGACCGACATGGATCCGGGCATGTGCGCGTCGCTGAGCACGCTGTTTTCCAACATCGGTTATGCCACGGTCATTCTCCTGACGCTGTCGTCACTGGGCGTGCGCTGGACCAATCTGGCGTGGATCGTCAGTGCGTTGTCGGTGGGGATCGGTTTCGGCTTGCAGGAAATCGTCAAGAACTTCGTCTCCGGGCTGATCCTGCTCACCGAGCGCCCGGTGAAGGTTGGCGACCTGATCAGCATCAGCGGCGTCGAAGGCGATATCCGCCGGATCAACGTGCGCGCCACGGAAATCCAGCTCAGCGACCGCTCCATCGTGATCGTGCCCAACTCACAATTGATTTCGCAGAACCTGCGCAACGTCACCCTCGGCGGCAGCGCCCAGGGGGTGGCGAGCCTGGAGCTGATGTTCCCGCTGGACATCGACCCGGAACAGGTCAAGGAACTGCTGCTGAACACCTACCGCGAAAACGAAAACATCCTCGACAAACCGGCGTCGTACGTGCGCTTCAGCAAACTCTCGCCCGATGGCATCACCTTGACGGTGACGGGCTATGTCGGCAGCCCACGGATCGTCGGCGGGACCAAGAGTGATCTGCTGTTCGAGATTCTCAAGCGGCTGGGGGATGCGGGGATTGCGCTGGCGAAACCGGCGTCGAGCCCGTGACCCCTAAAAGGTTTTGCGGTGTACACGGACTTGGTTACTGGCCGAGATTACTGTGGGAGCTGGCTTGCCAGCGATGGCGGTGCGTCAGTCTGCACGGGTGGTGGCTGACACGGCCCCATCGCTGGCAAGCCAGCTCCCACAGGGCTTTGTGGTGATTGCAGGATTGCGGGCAGGGGCGAGCCAGCTGGTGAAGAGGCTCAGGCCGGCGCCCAGCGTCGGTGTAGCCAGCGCGCGAACGCATCCAGCGCAAAACCCAGTACGCCGATCAGCAGCACCATCGCCATCAGTTCCGAATACGCCAGACGATCACGCGTATCGAGGATGAAGTAGCCCAACCCGGCGCTGACCCCGAGCATCTCGCAGGGCACCAGCACGATCCACAGAATGCCGATCGACAGCCGGACCCCGGTCAGCACATGGCCGAGCACGCCGGGCAGGATCACCTTGCGCAGGGTCTCCCAACGGGTGGCGCTGAGGCTGCGGCTGAGTTGCAGCCAGCGCGGGTCGAGCTGGCGTACGCCGGCCACGGTGTTGAGCAGGATCGGCCACACGGCGGCGAAGGTCAGCAGGAAGTAGATCGGCTGATCACCGACACCCATCAGCATCACCACCACCGGCATCCACGACAGCGGCGAAATCATCCGCAGAAACTGAAACGCCGGCGTGGTCGCCGCTTCCAGATGCCGGTAACTGCCAATCATCAAGCCCAGCGGCACACCGATCAGCAGCGCCAGCAACAGCCCGACCAGAATCCGCTTCAGGCTGACCAGCACATGCTCGTACAGCTCCGGGCGCAGCAGCAGTTCGCCGAGGCTGGCCAGGGTTGCCTCGGGTGAAAAACGCAGTGCCAGGCTGTCGCTGCCGCCGAACACGTGTACGCCCAGCCACCACAGCAGCAACAGGCACAACAGCCCCGCGACGCCCAGCAAACCGTGCACGGTCGAAGAAGATCGCTGACGCATCAGAGGCCGAACTCCTCGCTGCGATCAAAGCTTTCCGGTAATCCGAATGCCTTCATCCCGCCGACTGTAGCAATGGCATTACGCACGAAGCGATCGTCTACCAGATCCCGGGCGGTTTGCTGCGGATCGAGGTTGGCAAGGAACCCCTTGTCGCCCTCGATCAACGTGTCCTTCAGACGTTTGACCAGTTCTTCGGTGTAGCTGGGGAACGGGTACGGCTGAAAATCGATGCGCTGCTCGTCCCAATGGCTGTGCTGAATCGCGCCGCTGGCCAGATATTGCTCGCGGTCGCTGGTGGCCGGCGACAGCACCCGGTCGAGCACGGGTTGCGCGTGCGGCGTGTAGCGATTTTCGCCGTCCCTGGACAGCAGTTTTGCGGCCTCGGCGCGGTTGTCGCGGGTCCAGACCTGCGCCTTGACGATCGCGTTGACCACTTTCTGCGACCACTCGGGACGGCGATTCAGATCCTGCTCATGCATGAACACCACGCAGCAGGCGTGATTGCGCCAGACGTCGCCGGTAAAGCGCTGCACGCGGCCAACCTTGAGTTCCTCGGCCAGCGCGTTGAACGGCTCGGCGACGATGTAGCCAGCGATGCGTTTGCTCGCCAGGGCCGGCGGCATATCGGACGGCGGCAGCACCAGCAGATTGACTTCGTTCGGCGCCAACGCGGCGCTCGCCGATTTGCTCACCGGCACCAGCCCATGATCGCGGAACAGCTGCTGCACCACCACGTTATGAATCGAATACCAGAACGGAATCGCCACCGATTGCCCACCCAATTGCTTGACCTCGGTGATGCCCGGCGCCACGGTCAGGCCCGAGCCGCCGACGTGGTTCCACGCCACGACCTTGGCCGGCACCTTGCTGCCGTAACGCGCCCACACGGTCATCGGCGACAGCAGATGAATCACGTTGACCTGCCCGGAAATGAACGCCTCGATCACCTGCGCCCAACTGCGCAGCAGCACCGGGCGCTCGGCCTGAATGCCTTCGGCCTCGAACAGCCCGTTGTTGTGCGCCACCAGCAACGGCGTGGCGTCGGTGATCGGCAGATAACCGATGCGCACCGGCGCGTTCGGCTCGGCAGCGGCACGGGCATTCAGGCTGTTGAGCAGCGGCAACGCGCCGCCAGCGGTCAGCAACGCGCTGAGTTTGAGGAAGTCACGACGTGTGTGAGTAAAGTCGTCCAGGCACATGGTCAATCTCCGACGTAGCGGGCACAGGTTGAGTAAGGGGATTGCGGCTCGCCCGCCGAAGGGTTTTGAGGATGTCGATGCGCAGCGCGCCCAGTTCCTCGACCAGCTCGGCACGCGGCTGAGGCAGGTCGATGCGCCACTCGCCGAGGATGTGCGCCGGGCTGTTACCCAGTAGCAGAATCCGCTCGGAGAGCAGCAGGGCTTCGTCAATATCGTGGGTAATCAATACGGCTGCGGTGTGGTGCTCGGCAATCAGTTGCAGGAGCAACTGCTGCATGTCGGCGCGGGTGATTTCATCCAGCGCGCCGAACGGTTCATCGAGCAACAGCACCTGCGGCTGCCGCGCCAGACACCGCGCCAGCGCGGTGCGTTGGGCCATGCCGCCGGACAACTGCGCCGGGTGCTGCAACCGCGCGTGTTCGAGGCCGACCGCAGCGATGGCGTGGTCGATCCGCGCCTTGCGCTGCTCGGCCGTGAGATGCGGCTGGCGGGCGAAGTCGAGACCGAAGGCGACGTTCTTTTCCAAAGTCAGCCACGGCAACAGGCTCGGGTCCTGAAACGCCACCGCCACCCTTGGATGTGCGCCGGTCAGCGGCTCGCCAAGCAGGCTCACCCGCCCCTGTTGCGGTGCCTGCAACCCCGCCAGGACACGCAGCAGACTCGATTTGCCGACACCGCTGGCGCCGAGAATCGTCACCACTTCGCCGGGCTGCAATTGCAGGTCGAAATGTTCCAGCACGGTGTGCCAGCCCTGCTCTCGCGGGTAGCCGAGGCTGATGCCGTACGCCTCCAGCACCGGCGCGGTCATGCCGTCGCTTCCCGTTTCTGCCGCTGCAATTCAGCGCGCAATTGCACCAGGCTCGGGGTGACAATCGGCACGAACGCCGACTCGCGCCAGCGCCGGGCGAAACCACTGCCGTGCTCGGTCAGATAGGCCTTGCCGCCGCTGGATTGCAATTCCAGTTGCACGGCGTTGGCGGCGGATTCGGCCAGCGCGATGCGGATCTGGAACAACGCGCCCGGCTGGGACAGGAAACGTCCGTCGTGCAGGCCCTGCTTGAGCGCGTCGACGGTCTGCGCCAGTTGCTCGCGTTGTTCCTGCAACGGCTCCAGCAGAATCGAACGGCCGTCCTGCAAATGTCCTTCGACCTCGGCCAGCGCCCGTCGCGCCAGACCAATCGCCATGCCGCACTGCAAGCCGAGGAACGCCGGGCGCACCGCTGGCAGAAACTTGCGCGCATCTTCATGCAGCTGCCATTCGCGTCCGACCGCCACTTGCGCGAAATCGATCGCTGCGGTGTTGCTCGATTGCAGCCCCATCAGTTGCAGATCGGCTGAACGTGTTACGCCGGCCGCGCCATCCGGGATGGCTAGCACGAAGGGTGAACCGCCCGCCTCATGCTCGATCGCCGCCGCCACCACAAAACCGCTTTTGCGCAGGTTGGTCACCCAATGCAGGCGCCCGTTCAAGGCCCAGCCGTCAGCGGCACTGGCGGCGCGCACTTGCAGTGCCTCGATGCCTGACAGGTACTTCATCGCGTTGGACAAACCGGTGGCGCCGGCCAGTTCTGCGCTGAGCAGTGAAGGCAGCAGCTTTTCCCTTAGTGCAGCGTTGGGACTGTGCAGCAAGTATTCGATAAAGGCCCTTTGGCCCCAGAATACGAACGCCGCTGCCAATGAATGGCTGGCGACGGCGGCCAGGGTTTCCACGGCATCGCTGACGTGACCACCGCTGCCGCCCAGCGCCGGGCTGACGCCGACCCGTAGCACCCCGGCCTGCGCCAGTTGTGTCAGCACCTGTTGCGGATCGCCGTCGCCCGCATCCAGGGCCTGGGCGTTGTGTTCCAGCCATTGCATCAATGCCGGATTGAGCATGTCGTTTCTCTCCTTGTACGCAGCCGCATCAACCATAGACGATGCGGCCCGAAGCGCTGGCGGATTACGCGCGATACGCCGCCAGCTCAGGGTTGAGCGGCGTGTCGGCGAACACGTTGGCGAAGTTGCACAGGGTCGCCAGGCTGATGCCGAGGATCACTTCCAGCGCATTGCCTTCGGTGTAGCCGGCGGCCTTGAATTGGTTGAAGGTCTGATCGCTGACCTTGCCCCGGGTGGCAATCACTTCGCGGGCAAATGCGGCCAGGGTTTCCAGTTTTGCCACGGGCACAGTGGCTTTTTCACGCAGCGCACTGACCACTTCCGGCGGCAGTTTGGCCTTATTCAGCGCCACGGCGGTATGACCTGCGACACAGAAATCGCAACCATGGTTGGTCGCGGCAATCAGTTGCACCACTTCGCGCTCGGCGAGGCTGAGTTCGGACTTGCCATTGAGCGCCGATACCGTAACGTAGGTTTCCAGTGCGGCCGGGGCATTGGCCAGCACGGCCAGCAGGTTCGGAATGATTCCGGAGTTTTTCTGCGCATTTTCCAGAAACGGTCTGGCGGCTTCGGGAGCGCTTTGCACGGTGTGAAGAGTGACGCGCGACATGGAGTGGACTCCTGCTGTTGAGTGTCCGGTCAGTCTGTTGGTTATAAAAATTTCGATCCATATTCTAAAGTAGCGATTACTTGCTCCTGAGTGTTTCCATTAGATGATTTCGTCCAGCCCTTTGGTTGATTGGTTATTAGAAAGCCTTGAACTCGACGCCAGTCTGTTCCACGTCGGGCGCTATTGCGGGGGCTGGCACGCGAGTACGCACGGGCTGGCGCGCGCCAGTTTTCACTTGATCGTGCAGGGGCGTTGCTGGCTGCACATTGATGGGCAGCCACGGTCGATACCGTTGAACGCCGGGGATGCGGTGTTTCTGCTGCGGGATCTGAATTACCGCCTCTCCAGCGCCGAAGAGACAGCCCTCGCCCAGACGCTGCCGCGCAGGGCCATGACCGCGCTCGACAGCCAGGCGCAGGACGGTGTCGGGCTGGTTTGCGGGTTCTTCCATTTCAAGTCGGGATTGTCATCGCTGATCATCGAGGGGTTGCCAGACTGGATCATCCTGCGCGCGGGCGATCCGTCTTCCAGCGCGGCGCGAGCCTTGTTCGAGTTGATCCTGCAAGAGTGCGAACGCCTGCCGGCACCCTCCTCGGCGCTGCTCGAACGCTTGAGTCATCTGCTGTTTTTGTATGTGCTGCGCCAGCAGATGGCCGACAACCAGAGCCTCGGCGGCCTTGTGGCATTGGCGCGCAATCCGCAGTTCGCGCCGTTGCTGGACCAGTTGATCGCACAACCGCAATTGCCGTGGTCGCTGGAGAGCATGGCGGCGAGTACCGGCCTGTCGCGCTCGGCATTTTTCAAACGTTTCAACGAACTGGCCGGACAATCGCCGGGGCAGGTATTGCTGGCGTTGCGCATTCGGCATGCCTGCCAGTTACTGCGGACTAACCACACGGTGGAACAGGTGTGTGCGGCGGTGGGCTATCAGTCGATCGCCGCGTTTACCCGGGCATTTGCCAAGTCGGTGGGCGTGCAACCGGGGGCTTATCGCAAGCAGCATGAGGGGCGCTGAGCTTGCTCGCGAAAGCGTCAGATCAGCCAACCTCATCGCTGAATGTCACACCGCTTTCGCGGGCAAGCCCGCTCCCACAGGGGATTGTGTCGATCAACGGCTTTGTGCACGCCACAAAACCTGTGAAAGCTGGCGTGCCAGCGACGGCGTTGGTACATCCAACGTCTTTATCGACTGAACCGGCGCCTTCGCGGGCAAGCCCGCTCCCACAGGGGATTGTGTCGATCAGCGGCTTTGTGCACGCCACAAAACCTGTGAAAGCTGGCGTGCCAGCGACGGCGTTGGTACATCCAACGTCTTTCTCGACTGAACCGGCGCCTTCGCGGGCAAGCCCGCTCCCACAGGGGATTGTGTCGATCAGCGGCTTTGTGCACGCCACAAAACCTGTGGGAGCTGGCTTGCCAGCGATGGCGTTGGCACGTCCGGTACCCACGACTCGATGATTTTTTATTCCATTAATCAACCGGAAAATCATTTTTTAATCTTTTATCGCTATTAACCTCAGCCTCTATCATTGCGCGTCTGCACTTGACTCATAAAAGGAATGTTCCATGCAAAGACGCCTGTTACTGGCTGCACTGTTTGTCGCTGTCGCCGGGTGCGCCAGTCCTCCTGCTGTTTCGGTGCATACCAAAGATCCCGCCAGCTCCACCCTGCAAGGTGACGCCACGCGTCCGGCGCAGGCGCAATGGATCCGCACCGAGCTGTACTTCTCGGTGGGCACCGTGGATGGCAAGGACGGCGCGGTCAGCCCGGCGCGCTGGCGCGAGTTTCTCGACAAGGAAGTGACGTCGCGGTTTCCCGACGGTTTCACCGTGTTCGATGCGTACGGACAGTGGCGCGATCATGGGGCGAAGGAGCCGGAGCGGCTGAGCACCAAGGTCATCGTGATCCTGCACGAGAACAATCCACAGAACGCTGGCAATATCGAGGCGATTCGGCTGGCGTACAAACGCATTACCGGAGACTTGTCGGTACTGCGTCTGTCGCAACCGGCCGAAGTCTCGTTTTAATCGCTGATCGGCCCCAGAGCTTGCCGAGGCGTCGACGCCAGGCGGCTCAACCCCACCAACAGCAGCGCGCCCACCAGCAACACGCCAATCCCCAGAAAAGCGCCCCATCCCACCACTGTCACGCTCGAAAAGAGCATGTACAGGCACAGCCCGAAAAACAGCAGCGGCAACAGCGGATACAACGGCACCCTCACCGGCCTCGGCACGTCGGGAAAGCGTCGGCGCAGGATGATCAACGCCAGGCTGCTGAAGCTCAGAAACAGCCAATACACCGGGGTCAGGTACTCGACCATGGTGTTGAAGCCGCTCTGGGTGAAGCTGCCGAACAGCACCAGCAACAACGCCACTGAGCCCTCCGCCAGCAACGCTTTGCGCGGCACGCCGTCGCGTTCGTGCCACTCGCCGAAACGACGCAACTGCGGCACATCGCGGGCAGCGGCATAGGTGGTGCGGGCGCCGACCAGCAGGGTCGAGTTGATGCTGGCGATGGCCGCGATACCCACCATCAGCAGAATCAGCAGCACGCCAGGCGCGCCAAATGCACGGTTCAACAGCTCCACCGCCGGTGCATTGCTCGCCGCCAGTCCAGCGAATCCCAGGCCTCGCACAAACGCCCAGTTCAGTGCCAGATAGATCGCCATCAACACCGTCAGCGCACCGAGCATGGCGATGAATATTCCACGTCGACCGTCGCGCACTTCCGCCGACAAGGTCGCCGCATCGCTCCAGCCGCCGAACGCCAGAAACACGAAAATCATCGCTGCGGAAAACCCGGCCATACCGGTGTTTTCCGGCGTGACCGAGACGCTTGCTGGCGCGGCTTCGATCCCCTGCCACGCCAGCCACACACCGGCGCTGGCGATGCTCAGAAAGCCCAGCGCCAACAAGCCCACCAGCAAGGTCTGAGTGATGAAACCGATGTGCTTGCCCGTGAGATTGAGCAGCACCAGCGCAGCGATCACCCCGCCGGCAAACAGCCCCGAACCGTATCGCCCCAACGGCACCACGGCGTTGACGTAATCGGCAAACATGAACGCCGACAAGGCGATCCAGCCCGTGTGCATCACCGAGAAGCGTGACCAGGCAAACAGGAACCCCATGCGCTCGCCATAGGCGGTGCGCAGAAAGTGATAGTCGCCACCGGGATGTGGGAATGCCGTGGCCATTTCGGCAAAGCACAACGCCCCGGCCATCGACGCCAGGCCGCCGAGCACCCACACCCAGTAGAAATATTCCGGCCCGACGTTCAGCGCCACGGTCGGCGCGGTCTTGAGAATGTCGGTGGTGATCACCATGCCCAGCGTGATCAGCAGCGCCTGCAGCACCGGCAGATGGCGCTTGGGGCCGTTGGAGTGATTCATGCAGAGTTCCGCAAAAAGTCCGCCATCCGTGGCGGTTCGACTTAGAAGCCGTAAGTGGCGCTGGCGTAGTAATACGCGCCATTGGTGCCAATCGGCGACAGCACGTCATACGGCAGGTTGCCGCCGTAGTTGATCGCCGAGCCGGAGCGTTCCGGGTAGTTGTCGGTGAGGTTGTTGCCGCCCAGGGCCACGCTGAATTTCGGGGTGAATTTGTAGGTCACCTCGGCGTCCAGTTGCCACACCGCGCCGTAGGTCTGCTCCGGTTGCGAGTCGCCAAAGTCGAAGACGCGGGTGGTCTCGCCCTGCCGGGTCAGACGCCCGAGCAAGCCCCAGTGTTCGCTGGCCCAATTGGCGGAAAACACGAAACGATCCTTGGGCGCCGCGTCAGTCAGGGTGTTGGTTTCTTCAACGCCGACCAGCGCATCGTTGCCGATACCCAGCGCCGTCAGTTGCGCGGGCGTGCCTTTGGTGCTGGTGACTTTGGTGTGGTTGTAGGTGTACGCGGTGGTCAGGCCCAGTTGCCCTTCATACAGCGGCTGGTGGTAGTTGAGCACCAGTTCGGCACCGTGGGTGCTGGTGTCGGCGGCATTGGTGAAGAAGTTGACATCATGTACCCCGGCCACACCGAAGTTATCGTTGATGTATTGCTCCATGGCATCGCTGCCGATGCGCTGCGACAGGGTGATGCGATCCTTGACGTCGATGCGGAACACATCGAGCGAGGCATCGAAGCGCTCGTTGAACTGGAAGGTCAGGCCGAGGCTGAAGTTCTTCGAGGTTTCAGGATCGAGCTTCTCTGCCCCCAGCGCGCGGGCGATCGGGTCGTTGACCGAGAGCACGCGAATATCGGTGAGCGTGCCGCCTTCGCCGAAGTTGCTGGTGGTGTTCTGAAAGCCGCTCTGCGCCAGCGACGGCGCGCGGAAGTTGTTCGACACCGCACCGCGCAACGCCCACTGCTCGGTCAGTTTGTAGCGACCACTGAGCTTGCCGGTGAGTTTGCTGCCGGCATCATCGTAATGTTCCCAGCGGGTGGCGGCGTCGACGAAAAAGCGGTCAGTCAGATCGCCCGAAATTTCCGCGTAGGTGGCAAACACGTTGCGGTCCAGGTCCGATTCTTCGCTTGGGCGCAGACCGTTGGCGCCGTCAGCGCCGGAGCCGATGTACGAGGCCGCGTCACCGGCGTAGGTCAGGTAGTTTTCGTAGCGGTATTCACCGCCCAGCGCCAGCACGAACGAGCGTCCGCCGAGGCGCAGCTCGCGGCTGAAATCGAGGTTGGTGGTGGTCTGGCGCAGCTCGTAATCGCCGGTGTCGAATTTCGTCGGCGAGTCCTCGCCGAGGCTGACGTTAAGGGTGCGGCGGGTGGAGCCGTCGAAGCGGTTACGGCCATGGGTAACGCTGCTGTCGAAGTCCCAGTCTTCGCCGATCATGCCTTTGAAACCGGCGGTGGCAGAGACGTCCTTGTTGTCGCCCAGCGACTGCGGCAGGTAGCCGTTGGGATAAAACTGCGGCTGCTCGTAGGGGTAGCGATAGAATTCGGCGCCGGTGGTGTGGCGCTGGTTGTAAGTGCCGAAGCTGTAGGCTTTGCCGCCGGCCAGCGGCAGCTCGCTGTTGAACCACAGGTTGACGTCCCGCGCCAGGCCGTCGCCCATCACGTAATTGCGCTGGTCCGGGGTATCGGCAAAGCCATCGAAACCGGCGCGGTTGGTCGGGTTGCGATTTTTGTACTCGGTGCCGCCGCGAATGAACCCGCCCTCTTCGCCCAAGCGCGTGCCGATCTTGGCGGTGGTCACGCTGTTCTGGCCGTCGGTGGTGGTTCTGCCGATGGCGTCCTGATGAGTGTGAAACGCGCCATAGCTGGTGGACACTTCACCGCCCTCGGGGGCGTCGTCGAGGATGATGTTGATCACCCCGGCAATCGCGTCGGAACCGTACTGCGCCCCGGCGCCGTCGCGCAGCACTTCGATGCGTTTGATCGCGCTGATGGGGATCGAGTTGAAGTCCACCGGCGCCGTGCCGCGACCGATTTTCGACGAGTCGTTGACCACCGCCGAGGTGTGACGGCGCTTGCCGTTGACCAGCACCAGCACCTGGTCCGGACTCATGCCGCGCAGCTGTGCGGCGCGCACATGGTCAGCGCCACCGGAGTTGGACTGACGCGGCATGCTGAACGATGGCAGCAACGTCTGCAGCGCCTGGCCCAGTTCACCGTCGGCCGCGCCCGTGGACTTGAGATCGGCGGCGGTCAACACGTCCACCGGCACTGGAGAGTCGAGCACCGTACGTGCCGTGCCCCGAGTGCCGGTGACCAGCACGGTACCCAGCCGTGTGTCATCGTCAACGCGGGTAGAAGTGTCTTCGGCTTGCGCCGGAAGTTGCCAGATCGCACCGACCACCGCGATGGCCAGTAATGAACGGGAACGCTGATACATGTGACAGCTCCTTTATCGCAGCTAATACCCGGCCGTTGCCGACAATAAAGGGTCGGCAATCAATGCACGGCAATGTCTGCTGTAGTTTTGGAAATCAGGAAGGCTGATTAGTGACTGAAGCGCAGAATCCCCAAAGTCAGTTTCTCCGTTGAACACCGATGCTAGACGGGCTGAAGGCTTGCCGTAAAAGAACCAATAACACTTAGGTTAGATCCGGCTGAATAGTTGTATTTAGAGCAACACAAGTGTTGTTCCATCAACACTTAAACCAACTAAAGATCAACTAACTAAAATGTAGACAACTTCCCTGTGGGAGCTGGCTTGCCAGCGATGGCGTTGGCACATCCAACGTCTTTATCGACTGAACCGGCGCCTTCGCGGGCAAGCCCGCTCCCACAGAGGATTGTGTCGATCAGCGGATTGGTGCACGCCACAAAACCTGTGGGAGCTGGCTTGCCAGCGATGGCGTTGGCACATCCAACGTCGTTCTCGACTGAACCGGCGCCTTCGCGGGCAAGCCCGCTCCCACAGTGGATTGTGTCGATCAGCGGATTGGTGCACGCCACAAAACCTGTGGGAGCTGGCTTGCCAGCGAAAGCGGTGTATCAGTCAATAAATAAGGTGGCTGAACGGACCTTATCGCTGGCAAGCCAGCTCCCACAGGGATCGGTGGATGAATACAGATTTTTCAGTTCGCCACAGGAATCCACTCCGCCCGCGCCACGTTGGCGGTATCACCGAACGCCGGGAGTTTCTGCGCTAGGTCGCGAACGTTTTTCACGTCCAGATCGAGCAGTTGCTGACGGGTGATCAGGGTCGGTGGCACCAGCACCTGATGCCCCGGATTTTCGCCGGCAATCAACATTGCCAGACTGCGCACGCTGATCGCCCCTGCCACTTGCGGATTGACCGCTGCGGTCGCCGCCCAGGCGCTGTCCGGTTCTTTCATGATCTGGATGTCGGCGGTGGAAATGTCAGCGCTGTAGATCTTCACCTTGCGCCCCAACCCGGCCTCGTCGACGGCGATTTTCGCGCCTTTGGCAAACTCGTCGAACGGCGCGAAGATCACGCTGATATCCGGGTTGGCCCGCAGCACTGCGCTGGCCTGATCCGCCACCGAGTTGGCAATCGGCGGATTGAGCGTGCCGAACCGCGCCTTCTCGATGATGCCCGGATTGGTCTTTTTCACCTCACTCCAGATCTCGTCGCGGCGCTCCATCGGCGTGAAGCCGCTGATGTACACGTAACCGGCATCGAACCGCGTGCCGTTGTCCTTCACTGCCTGATCCAGCGCCAGTCGCGCCAGTGCATGGTGATCCTGCTCGACCTGAGTCACTTGCGGGCTGTTCAGGTCAACGTCGAACGCTACCACCTTGATGCCTTTGGCGATCGCCCGGTCAATCGGTCCCTTGAGGGTTTCCGCCAGGCCCAGTTGCACGATGATCCCGTCGACCCCGAGGTCGATCGCCTGATCGATCATCTCGCCCTGACTCGCCGCCTGCTGCCGCGCATCGAACACCCGCAGATTGGCCCCCAGCGCCTCGGTCTGTTTCTCCACGCCGCGCAGGTACGCCTCGGGAAAGTCCCCGGAAAACAGATAACCGACCAGCGCGATCTGCACCTGGCCCTTGTCGAACGGCGCCGGAGCACCCGGCAATGCCTTGGCCTGTGCGCTCAAAGCCAACGCCGAGAGCACCGCGCCGGCGAGGCAGTGGCGTGCGAACTGCTTGATTGAACCGTGCATACATCTTCCTTGCAGCGACAAATGAACCGGCTCAGCGCGCCCGATGCGCGAGGCCGAAGGTGAACATCAGGGCCAGCACCAGCACCAGTCCCTTGACGAAATCCTGCGCGTAATACGGCGCGTTGAGCATGGTCAGGCCATTGAGCAGCGACGCCACCAACAGTGCGCCGACCAACGTGCCGAACGCATTGGGCTTCTTCGCGCCGAGCACGGCAAAACCGATTAGCGCCGCGCCGAGGGCGTCGAGCACCAGACCGTTGCCGGAGCTGACATCACCCCGACCCAGGCGCGCCGCCAACATCAACCCGCCGAGCGAGGCGAGCAACGCCGAGAGCACGTACGCGAGCAACTTGAAGCGCTGCACTGGCGCGCCTGACAATCGCGCTGCCTGCTCGTTACCGCCAATCGCATAGAACAATCGGCCAATGCGCGTGCGCTCGAGAAACAGCCACACCGCCAGCGCCAGCAGCGCGGTGATCACTACCGGCACCGGCACCACCTCCCACAAACGCCCACGTCCCAGCGCTAGAAACGCCGCACTGAAGCTGCCTTCGGTTTCCACACCACTGGGCAAGGTCATGCCCACCGCAATCGAGCGCCCACCCGTGGGAATCAGTTGCACGCCGATCACCAGAAACATGCTGCCCAGCGTCGCGAGAATATCCGGCACCCGCAGCTTGACGATCAGCCAGCCATTGAGCAGCCCGACCAGTGCGCCACCGCCCAGACTGATCAGCACCGCCGGCACCGCGCCCCAGCCGAGCACCACCATCACGTAACTGGCGATCATCAGGCTCATCGCCGCCACCGCACCGATCGACAGATCAAGTCCGCCGACGGCCATGGTCAGGGTCACACCGAGGGCCAACAGCGCAACGATCGACACCGACTGCAAGATGCTGAACAGATTGCCGACGCGCAAAAACGCCGGCTCCGCGACACTGAAAAACACCACGATCAGCGCCAACAGCCACAACAGGCCGTAGCGGATCAGCGCGTGCAGCAGGCGCTCGGCGGGTGCCGTAGCGGACGACAACAATGAACTCGAATCAGGCACTCGCTCTGCTCCTTGGCGTGGCATGAAAGGGATTTTCGCTAGCGTCGCTACCGGCCAGCGCAGCGACCAGGGTCGCGCGCTCAAGACCGGCACGTGGGTATTCGCCGACCACCGCGTGATCGCGCACCAACAGAATGCGGTCGGCGATTTCCAGGGCTTCATCGACATCGGCGCAAATCACCAGGGTTGCCCGGCCGCCGGCAGTGTCGCGCAACAATTGGCCGATCTCGCGACGGGCGCGCACGTCGACGCCCTGAAACGGCTCATCGAGAATCAACACCCGCCCTGCCCCGAGCAGCCAGCGACCCAGCACAACTTTCTGTTGATTGCCGCCGGACAGCGCGCTCATCGGCACCTCGATGCCGGCAGTCTTGATCCCCAGCGCCGCGACTTGCGCCTCGACTGCTGCGGCTTCGGCGCGGTTGCGAATGAAACCGGCACGGGTGAAGCGCTGCAGAAACGGCAGCGTCAGGGTGCGGCGCAGGGAGAAATCCGGCACCAGCGACTGACTGGCGCGATCCTCCGCCGCGAGAAATACACCGCTGTGGATCGCGTCCCTTGGCGAACCCGGCAGCCACTCCATGCCATCGAGTTGCAGGCTGCCGGCCACGGCTTTGCGCAAACCGAACAGCACTTCGGCCATCTCGCTTTTGCCGGCGCCGAGCAGCCCGGTCAGCACCACCACTTCGCCTTGGTACAGGTCGAAATCGAAACGCCTGGAGCGCGGCAAAATCTGCAAACCGCGCACACCAATGACTTTTCGGCCCACGCTGCCGGGCGTGTAGACATGCCCGTCCAGCGCCTGCCCGAGCATGGCGTGCACCGCTTCCGGCAACTGCCGTGCGCTGAATTCCCCGGCCAGTCGACCATCGCGCAGGACAATGGCGCGATCCGCCACCCGTTGCAGATCGGACAAGCGATGGGAGATGTACAGAATCGCCACGCCACGGCTGCGCAGGGTGTCAATCAGCCCGAACAGCCGCTGCGCCTCGGCATCCGACAACGCGGCGGTCGGCTCATCAAGAATCAGCAGACGCGGCTGCAGGGCAAAGGCCCGCGCCAGCACCACCAACTGCCGTTCGGCCTGGCCCAGGTGTTCAATCGGCTGCTCCAGCGGCAATTTCAGGCCCAGCCCGGCGGCGATACTCGCGGCGCGCTCCAGCAGGCGCTGGCGGTTGAGCCAGAAGTCCGCGTCGGGCCTGCACAACTCATCGAGCAGGAGGTTTTCCGCCACGCTCAAACCGGGCGCAATGCCCTCATTGATCTGCTGATGCACGGCAACGATTCCGACCCGACGGGCCGACAGCGGCGAACTGAATTGCCGGGGCTGGCCGTCGATGTAAATCTCGCCGCTATCAGCGCGCTGGCTGCCGGCGAGAATCTTCACCAGCGTCGATTTGCCGGCACCGTTGGCACCGAGCAACGCCACCACTTCGGCGGGATGAATCTGCAGGCTGACGCGATCCAGGGCGCTGCTCGAGCCGAAGCGCTTGCTCAGTTCACGCACCTGAATCAGCGGCGCGCGGGCCACGACGACACTCATAATATTCCTTAACGTCGATGGGCCAGCGAACGCACCAGCCGGTCGCCCAGGCTCTGCACGCCCTGCACCAGAATGACCAGCACCACCACGGTGGCGACCATCACTTCGTTGTTGAAACGCTGATAGCCGTAACGGATCGCCAGATCACCGAGGCCGCCACCGCCAATCACCCCGGCCATGGAAGAAAAACCGATCAGCATCACCAGCGTCAGGGTGATCCCCGCCAGCAGGGCCGGCAGCGCTTCGGGCAGCAGCACTTTGCAAATCACATGGCGGATATCGCCGCCCATGGCGAGGATCGCTTCGATCCGGCCCTTGTCGACTTCGTCCAGCGCGTTCTCGACGATCCGCGCGAAAAACGGAAACGCGCCGATGGTGATCGGCACCACCGCCGCGGTGCTGCCGAGGGTGGTGCCGACCAGCAGACGCGTCAGCGGAATCAGCGCAATCAACATCACCACAAAGGGTAGCGAGCGCCCCAGATTGACCAGCGAACCCAGCGCGGCATTGAGCCGTGGCAGCGGCCACAGTCCGTCGCGGCGACTGACAAACAGCAACACCCCGAGCGGCAAACCGATCAGCAGCGTGAACAGCCCGGCAAGCAAGACCATGTACAGGGTTTCGCCGGTGGCGTTGAACAGCAGTTGCAGGATTTCAGCCCAGTTGATCGCGCGGTTCATGACTGAGCCGCTCGCACGCCGTATTGCTTGAGGAAGCTGAGCCCGGGGATGTCGTGGCCCAGCGGCAGGCCGCAGGTCGGACGCAACGAAGTGCCGAGACTCGACTGCGGATCGGCAAGCAAACGCGGCACCGGGCCGGACTCGACCAGGCGCCCGTCGGCCATCAACGCTGCGTGATCGCAGATCGACTTGACCACGTCCAGCTCATGGGTGATCAGCACAATGGTCACGCCCAGTTGCCGATTGATATCGCGCAGCAGGTCAAGAATCGACGCGGTGGTTTCCGGGTCCAGTGCACTGGTGGCTTCGTCCGACAGCAGATACGCAGGCTCCGCTGCCAGGGCGCGGGCAATCCCCACCCGCTGTTTTTGCCCACCGGACAACTGCGAGGGAAAGGCTTGCGCCTTGTCCGTCAAACCGACCAGTTCCAGCAGCTCGCGCACCCGCACATGGCGCCACGGTTTGCCGACGTTGGCGATCTCCAGCGGCACGGCGATGTTGTCGAACACGGTGCGTGAATGCAGCAGATTGAAGCCCTGGAAAATCATGCCGATGCGCTGCCGCTGGCGACGCAGGTCGCTGGGCGTCAAGGTCAGCAGGTCCACGCCGTCGATGAGAATTTGCCCGCTGTCCGGGCGTTCGAGCAGATTGAGACAGCGCAACAGGGTCGACTTGCCTGCGCCGCTGCGCCCGAGGATGCCGTAGATCGCGCCGTCGGGAATACTCAGTGACACCTGATCCAGTGCCGGCGCCGGCGCCGACGGGTAGGTCTTGCTCAACTGCTCGACGACGATCATGGCTTGGCATCCTCCACTGGAATCACCGAACCCTTGAAGTTATCGCTGATGTATTTCGCCACTTGCGGCGAGGTCAGGTCTTTGGCCAGTTGTGCGATGCGCGGATCGTTTTGCAGTTTCGGCGTGGTCACCAGAATGTTGGCGTACGGATTGTGCTCGGCCTTCTCCAGCCCCAGCGCATCCTGGGCCGGCACCAGTCCGGCTTCCAGTGCGTAATTGCCGTTGATCACCGCAAGGTCGACGTCGTCCAGCGCCCGTGGGATCTGCGGCGATTCGATTTCCAGGATCTTCAGCTGTTTCGGGTTCTCGGCAATGTCCTTGGGCGTGGCCTGATCGGCCGCCGGATCCTTGAAGCCGGGCTTGAGTTTGATCAACCCGTTGTCCTGCAACAGGTACAGCGCACGGCTCAGGTTGGTGACGTTGTTGGGCACGGCGACGGTGCCTTTTTCCGGCACCTCGGCGAAGCTTTTGTGCCGGCGCGAATAGATGCCCAGCGGCTCGATATGCACCGTGGCAGCCACCGCGAGTTTCTGCCCCAGCGCTTGTTCCTGGGATTTCAGGTACGGCAGATGCTGGAAGTAATTGGCATCGACATCGCCGTGCACCAACAGCTCGTTGGAGTTCACCCCGTTGGGAATCTCGATGACCTTGAGGTTGAGTTGCGGATCGATAGTCTGGATATACGCGAGAATCTGCGCGTGGGGCACCGGATCAGCGGCCACCCGCAACGGCTCCAGCGCCTGAGCACCGAACGAAGTCACCAGCGCGCCGAGCACGGCCAGGGTCAAACCTGCTTTTTTCAACATGTGCGGAGTCCTTGAGCGAGTGATGAATCAGGCGTTGACGGTCTTGCGAGCCGGTGCGGCGGGCATCAGCGCATCGGCATAGAAGCGCCGGGCGACGTCGGGGTGCGAACGCAGCCGGCCCTTGAGGTAGTTCCAGCCGACATCGCGAAACAGCGGATTGAGCGGATCACTCGCCGGGCCACGCGCTTCGCGCAGCAGCGCGGTGGGCAACGGGTACAGCGGCACCACGGCATCGAGTTGCGCGCCGAGGAAAAAGGCGATGGACAAACGCTCGCTGCCTGCGGGCGGCGACACCACCCGATGCACCGTGGCGCGCAGATAACCGTTGGTGGCCAGCTCCAGCAGTTCGCCGATGTTTACCACCAGCGTGTTGTCGCGAGGCAACGCATCGATCCAGCGCCCCTCTTCGACCTCCACTTGCAGACCGGCCTGCTGGTCCTGCAGCAGAAAGCTCAGAAACCCGGAATCCTTGTGCGCGCCGACGCCCTGCTGGCTCGCGCTGGCGGCCTGGCCTGGGTAGCGCATCAACTTGATGTGTTCGTTGGGCTTGTCGCCGTACAACTGATCGAACGCGTCCGCCCGCAGCGACAGCGCCTGGGCAAAGGCACGCAGCAGGCGCAACGCCATGCGCGTCATCGCCTGTTGCCATTCGAGCAGCAGCGGTTTCAGTTCTGGCAGCGCCGCCGGCCATTGGTTGGGTCCCTGCAAGCGCGCCCACAACGGGCTGTCCGCGTCCAGCGGCAACGCTTCACGCTCGGCGCCGAGATCGAATTGCTCACGCCAGTCGGGTTGACCACGGGTGATCTCGGAAGCGGCACGGTTGTACCCGCGAAAGTGCGGCGAATTGATCATGCCGACGGCGGTTTTTTCGTGCTCGGACAAGGCGAAGAACTGCCGGGCGTGATCCTGCACCTGCTTGAGCAGGTCGCTGTCGATGCCATGGCCGGTGAGATAGAAAAAGCCGACGTCACGCGCGGCGTGACGCAGGTTTTCAAGAAATTCATAACGCTGTTGCGCGGTGCCTTCGAACAACGACAGGTCCAGCGTCGGCAGCGTGGTGATATCGAGGGTATGCGGCATGATTCACTCCCGTGTGAACCAAACCTGAAGAGCCTTTGATCGATTCAGCGTGTGCCGTCATGGCAATCGGGGGTCTATCGGTTTGATGCGTTTGATTCGTCGTGAGACAAAACTAAACGATCTTAAAAACCACAAACAAATACCCTTTTTGCATTAGCTTAGGCCTGACGCTGAGGTTCGCCGTCATCGCACAACCGCTATCCCGCTTCAACTGATCAGCGTGCCGGATCATAAAACGGCTCGACTGCCACCCGGCTGCCGACAACGAAACTGTCCGCCACCAGCCGCAGTGGCTGCAGATCCACATCGCTGGCCCGATCACCAATCAGTTGCCGGAAGTGTCGATACACCGGCGTGTACTCGCCCTCTTCCGACACCACTTGGCGCACGCCATCGATGCTCAGCAACGCTCCGCCGTTGTCCAGACGCAGCACACCTTCGGCGCAGCGAATCTCGATACTCCAGAGTTCGTCGTGACCGTGGTCGAAATCGAACTCGGCCTGCACGTCGAGTCTGCTGGCATCGGACATCTTGATCGACGCGGCAATCGGCGACTGGCAGTTGTCCGGTACCCGCAGTTCGGCGGACTCGACAAACAGTGGCTGCGCGAGCAAACGGGTGACAATCGACAGGGCATTGATGCCCGGATCGAAAACGCCCAGACCACCGGGTTGCCAGATCCAGGTCTGCCCGGGATGCCACTTGCGCACGTCCTCCTTCCAGTCGATCTGCACGCTTTGCAAGGTGCGACTGGCGAGCCAGTCACGGGCAGCTTCAATACCGGGGGCGTAGCGCGAATGCCAGGCGAACAACGCACTGACGCCCTGCTGCCGGGCCTGATTGACCAAAGCCATCGCCTCGCCCAGCGTGGCGCACGGCGGTTTTTCCACCAACACATGTTTGCCGGCGGCCAGCGCCTGCTGCACCAGTGCGAATCGTCCTTGCGGCGGCGTACAAAACGCGATCGCATCCACCTCCGGGCCATGTTCCAGCAACTCGCTCAACGAGTGAAAGTTCTCCACCCCGGCACAGGGTTTACCTTGCGTGGCGACCGCCACCAGACGAAATCCGGGATCGGCGTTGATCGCCGGAACATGTTGATCCTGGGCAATCTTGCCGTAGCCCACCAGACCGAGACGGATCGGTTGCATCAGTGACTCCTGTTGTTGTCTTGTTGTCGTCAGCGAGTGCGCAGATTAGCCGTAAACGACTGGGAATACCCAGCTGAGTCTGATCAAAAAACCGCAGATGTCAGCGCTCGGTTCATCGCGCAGGGTAGCGTGCATCAATGCAGCGGCGCAGACGAATAGAGCCTGCTTTCTTTACGTACCTTCCCAGATAGCCGAACGTTAGCCGGCACGCTCACAGAAACGACGCCGTGCTATGCTCCGACAGAGAAAACGAGGGGGTTCCAAATGACCAGATCAGCCACTCAGAGCGTCGCGACTGAAGTTCGCCTGCTTGCCAAAGCCCACAAGGTTACCGCCGATCGTGACAACCTCAGTTGCATGGCGGTGACCATCACGCGCCTGGCCGGTGATGTCGTGGAACTGGACGGTGTTGAGCAATTGCTCGTCAACCTGAAAAGAAAAGGCGTTTTGAGCAAAACAGAAATCATGGCCCTCCAAGGCCGCTACCTGCAGGAAAAAAGGCGTTGCAAAAAGCAACTCAGTGCATGAGTTTCGACCCCTTTGGCGATTTTGAGACTGAAGGTTATCTTCAGAACTCGCTCAAACTCAAAGATCCCATTGAAGTCAAAGAGTCCGAGCACCTCTCATTTGAAGCCAGTATCGACGACGCTCTCGCCTACCTCGCCAAGAAAAAGCCCATTGACTACAAGGCAGTCCTGAAAACACACGAAATACTTTTCGCAGGTTTTTACCCTTGGGCGGGGAAAGACAGGAATGAGCTAGTCCCCCATCTGGCAGTTTTCAAGGGATCGAAAGATGATCCTCATCACACGATATTTGAGCGTCCCGACTTGATCAAACGCTCCGTCGAATACGCCCTCGAACTCGCGGCAAACAAAAAGCGCTTCCGTGCTCGGCCCGGGGAAGTCATGGGTCAGTTGGCTTCTGCGCACCCTTTTCTGGACGGCAATGGACGCACGATCCTGCTCGTATACATGGAGCTGTGCTTTCGGACCAAATTCGCCATCAACTGGGCAATGACAAGCAAAGATGAATATCTGCGAGCCCTCAGTGACGAGATTCGAGATCCTTTCCAAGGTCATCTGGATCGTTACCTGACACCTTTCATCATTGACATCTCCAGCCGTGAAGAGTGGCCTGAAATGATTGGCGGCATAAAAGGACTGGATGGTCTGGATAAAGAGGGCATCACCTATGAAAGCCTGGATGATCCTGAGGTTCAGCGGCTCTATAAAACTTATAGAGCGCAGCCCATTGAGTGAGTGTCTGTTTTGAAGCGTCCCTTTTCCCTGCGAATTTTCATTACGTTTGAGTGATTCGACACGCCTGCAGCAGACTGAAACCGAAAAACAAAAGCCTGCTTTTCAGGGCAGGCTTTCACATTCACAACGCTGCAGTCACTTTTGCTGCGCGGTCAACGCCGAGTAACTGTTCATCAGGTTCCGGTAGTTCGGAATCCGCTGCGACAGCAGATTGCCCAGTCCTTCGATGTCGTTGCGCCAGTCGCGGTGCAGCTCACAGGCGACCGAGAACCAGTTCATCATTTGTGCGCCGGCCTGGGTCATGCGGTTCCAGGCGGCTTGCTGAACGGTGGTGTTGAACGTGCCGGAGGCGTCGGTGACGACGAATACGTCGAAGCCTTCGGCCAGTGCCGACAGGGTCGGGAATGCGACACAGACGTCGGTCACGACACCGGCAATGATGATCTGCTTGCGGCCGGTGGCCTTGATCGCCTTGACGAAGTCTTCGTTATCCCAGGCGTTGATCTGGCCTGGACGGGCGATGTATGGCGCGTCCGGGAACATTTCCTTCAGTTCCGGAACCAGCGGGCCGTTGGGGCCTTGTTCGAAACTGGTGGTGAGGATGGTAGGCAGGTTGAAGAATTTCGCCAGGTCGGCCAGCGCCAGCACGTTGTTCTTGAATTCGTTTGGCGAGAAATCCTGAACCAGAGAAATCAGACCGGTCTGGTGGTCGACCAGCAGGACTACGGCGTCGTCTTTGTTCAGGCGGTTGTAGGTTGCAGTGCTCATGTTTGATTCCCTTTTCTTGGTTGTGGTGGTTGGCGTTGCGTTGAACATGGGCACAGATTACTGACACCACCGAAACCGATAAATCGGCTGAAAAGCGTTTCACTGTCAACTCATAACGGACAATCCCATGACCCGGATCGGCCTTGTCTGCTTCCGTCTCAATTCACCTCGGGTAAAGGTTTGGCGATCATCAAACTGCACGGCGCCCGGTTGAGGACACTCTCGACCGTTGCGCCGATGAAGCCGTCGAGGCCCTGCTGGTAGGCGGTTCCGAGCACCAGCAGGTCGAACGCATTCTGGCGAGCGAACTGTTCGATCACCTTGTGCGGGATCCCGCTCATCTGGTGTCGGCGTCGAGCTTCGATTGTGTAACGCTCGGCCAGCGCATCAAATGCCTCTTGCTGGGTGTCGTTGATCGCCTCGCACAGGCTGTGATCCAGACTCAGGGTCGGCACGCTCATCGCCGCATCGCCCAGCACCGACCAGTTGCTGACGTTGAGCAGGTGCAACTCGGCGTCGCAAGCGCTTGCCAGCGTGGCGGCCAGATCGAGGATGCGGTCATTGAGGCCTCGGGTCAGAGCCTCCAGATGCGACAGATCGACGGCGGCGAGCATTTTCCGCGGCAAAGGATGACGGGCTTCGGTCACCAGATGCACCGGGGCCGGACAGTCGCGCAGCAACAGCCAGTCCAGCGGTCGATGGAATGCCCGATTCAGCGCCGGGACATGATGGGTATCCTTGATCACCAGATCGGCCCGATAGTCGTTGATGTACTCCAGCAGATGCGCCGGCGTGGCCCTGGCCCAGACCACTTCGCTGCTGACCTGCACGCCGCAGCGGGTGTGGAACCGGGCCTGTTGCTCCAGCCAGTGCCGGTGCACTTGCAAATAACCCTCGCGTGCCTGGGCCATCGCATCGTGATCAAACAGACCGGCCACTGCCAGCGCCTGCACATAATCGAACGCCACGATGTGCAGCGCCGCACCGGTTGCCTGGGCCAGAGCCATCGCGCGATCAAAGGCCGGGGTGCGAACCATTTCGGCAGGCGCGATCAACAGCATTCGCTTGAATCTGAGCATACGAACCTCATCCTGGCAGTGCGGTACTGGCCTGAGGGCCAGCCTGACATCCCTGTCGATCGAGTAGTGACCACTTGCCCGGCCAGTATCCGACGGTGCCTTGCGAGGGTTCTGATTTTTATCAAGCAATGGCGCAGCTGCGTTCCCCCGCAGTGCACTTTCGTCCGTTCGTCAGCTGGCGCAGGCGGTTGTTAAATGAAATCGATGTCCGTATGCGGGGCACCTATGCTTAACCCACCCCCAACCGCGTGAACCCTCCCATGTCCGAAAAACTTGCTCTGCCTGTGCACCACCTCAAAACAGCGTGCTCCAACTGCAGTGTGCTGGAGTTGTGTCTGCCGATCGGCATGAGCGGTGCAGAAGTCGAGCGCCTGGACACGCTGATCGTGCAACGGGTCAAGGTCAAAAAGGGGGCCGCGCTGTACCGCACGGGCGATCCGCTGCGCTCGTTGTATGCCGTGCGAATCGGCTCGTTCAAGACCAGCATGCTGTCGGTGGACGGCCGTGAACAGGTCACCGGTTTTCACATCCCCGGCGAGATGCTCGGGCTGGACGCCATCAGCGCCGACGAGCATGCCTGCAATGCCTTTGCCCTGGAGGACAGCGAGGTCTGTCCGATCCACTTTGCGCAGCTGGAAAAACTGGCGCAGAACCTGCCGTCACTGCAGCACAACCTCAATCGGTTGCTGAGCCGTGAAATCGTGCGCGACCACAGCATGTTGATGCTCATGGGCAACATGAACTCGGATGAGCGGCTGGCGGCGTTTCTGCTCAACCTGTCACAACGCTTGAGCCTGCGCGGTTACTCGGCGAAGGATTTCGTGCTGAAAATGCGCCGTGAGGAAATCGGCTCCTTTCTCGGGCTGCGTCTGGAAACCATCTGCCGGGGCATCGCTCACCTGCGGGATCAGGGGCTGGTGGAAATCAGCGGCCGCGACGTGCGAATCCAGAACATGGACGGCCTCAAGCAATTGGTTGCCGGCTGCCACCGCTCGCCGCACTGAGGCCGGCCCCGGCCGGTCAATCGCTAGGGGCCCGTTGCCTGACCGCCAGAATGCTGCCCGGCACCGAGTACAGTGCCCGCTCGGTGTTGCTGCCGATCAACCGGTCAACGCCGACCCGATGCACCGTGCCCATCACCACCACGTCAGCCAGGTACTGCTCGACAAATTCACTGATCACCGGCACCGGCAAGCCCATGGCGAAGTGCCGACGCTCCGGGGGTACGCCATGACGATCGGCCAGCGTCACAAAAGCCTGATGCAGCGATTCACGCAGTTCCTCGACAAAGTTGCCGCTCCAGCCACCGGTCACCAGCGGTGCGTCACCGTTGAATGCCGCCGACAAGTCATAGGCGTACAACAAGTGCAACGGCGCGTCACATTGCAAGGCCAGGGCGTTGGCCGTCTGGATGATGGTGTCGTTCAAACCGTTGATCTGCGTGGCCGGATCGAACGGATCCACCGCCGCGACCACTCGATGCGGTAATGCGTAGCGAATCTGATTGACCAGGTGCACCGGCACCGGGCATTCACGCAGCAAGTGACAATCGAGCGGCGTGATGAACACCCGTTTCAGCACTGGCTCCAGCGCCACATCCTTGATCAGCAGATCGGGCTTGAGTGCCTGCACGGTCCTGAGAATCTCCAGCAACGGGTGCGTGGTGAACACCACATCGACGGTGACCTTCAGGCCATGGCCGTTGAGCCGTTCTACTTCATCGGCGATCCAGCGGCGGTAGCGCCGCAAATAGCGCTGAGCGTCGACTTCGTCGATTCTTTCTTCCCACAGATGCGCAACCGGCACCGGCTCGACAAAGGCCCGTACGTCCAGCGCCGCCCCGCTCGCCTTGGCCAGCGCCATGGCGCGCAGCATGGCGGGTGACTGATGCAGGGTCTGGTCGGCGACCAGCAGCACACGTTGATATTGCCCCATCACACACCTCCGCTCGGCACCGGCGTTGCACGACCGGCAAGGTTCCAGCCTGCGCTCGCGGCCCACTGCCCGACGTTGATTTACATCAACCAACGGCCATTGAGTGACGCGTTCGCGTGTGTCTGATCCAGATCAGATGCTGGCCTCGGCGACGGCGTAAAACCATCAAAAACAACCGTTGCTCAACCCGTGTCAGCCTTTCAAACCGGATGGAGGATTACCCCATGCTTACAGTCAAAGACCACAACGATCGAGCCGTGGCGGCCTACGCCGCAGTCTCCGGGCAACACTGGATCGAGGCCGTCAAGGATGGGCGTCATGTGTTGATCCGTCCGCTGGCGGAAAAGGATCGCGAGCGTGAATACGCCTTCATCAAGCGCCTGTCGCCCGAGTCCCGGCACATGCGTTTTCTGGCGCAGATCAGCGAGCCCGGCCCGGCAATGCTCGACCAACTGATGGACACCGATAACCGGCAGCGCACGGCGTTCATCGCGCTGGTGCATGAAAACGGCCAACTGATCGAAATCGGCATCAGCCGGTATGCCGCCACCGGCGAGCATGAATGCGAATGTGCCGTCACCGTTGCCGATGAATGGCAACACCTGGGCCTGGGGACGCTGTTGATGGAGCATCTGATCAAGGCTGCACGCCAGAACGGCTTCCGCCAGATGTATTCGGTCGACGTTGCCAGCAACGAACCGATGCGCGAACTGGCGCGGGCGCTGAAGTTCGAAACTCACCACGATCCTGAAGACAGCCGTCAGGTCATACACCGTCTTCACCTGTAAAAAATCGCCCGGTGCCGAGTCTGCAAAACGACTCGGCACCGGGCGATTCTTCACGATTGCAAGGTATGTCCCGGTTTGATCGCCAGCACACTGCAAGGCGCCCGATGCAGGATCTGTTCGGCGGTGGTGCCCAACAACTTGTTCAAGCCGTGGTGCTGCACCGTGCCCAACACGATCACCTCAATGTGATGTTCGGCGGCAAACTCGCAAATGCTCGGCACCGGTGGCCCCTCGACAAAATGTCGGCAGGTCGGCGGCACACCGTGGCGTTCGGCCAGGGCGGCAAATGCCTCCTGTTGCGCACTGCCCAGTGACTCATAGATGCCGGTGGCCAGCGGCAAGGCGCCGTAGCCCATGTCCGTGGCATACACCGCCGCCCAGTCGTAGACATGCAGCAACTCAAGCCTGGCATCACACTGCTCGGCCAGGCGCACCGCAGCGTCGACAATCTGATCGTTGAACAGCAAGTCCTGATCTTCACTGCGCAGTACGTCAATGATCGCCAGCACACTGCGTGGCCTTGGATGCACGTCATCGGTGACCAGATGCACCGGCACCGGGCAATCGCGCAGCAGCTGCCAATCCAGCGGGGTATAAAACACCCGCTTCAACGCTGACTCCTGCTGCGCGTCCTTGATGATCAGCGATACCGGCATTTCGTTGACGAACTGCAGGACTTCTTCGTAAGGATGTTGCACCCAGACCACCTCACTGGTGACCTGGATGCCATGCCGTTCGAGCAATTTGCCCTGCTCGGCCAGCCACTGGCGATGCGTGCGCAAATAACCGTCCCGGGCCAGACGGATTTGTTCAGGGGCGAACAGGCCCGCCACCGCCAGCGCCTGCAGGTAATCGAAGGCGACGATGTGCAACGGTAACTGCATGGCGACGGCCAACGCGGCGGCACGCTCGAACGCCGGGGTGTGGCTCATGGTAGGGGGAGCAATCAACAACAAGCGTTGGGTCTGCGACATGGGGCACCTCGGCACGGCGGCCAACGGGATCGAGTGAACAGATCTCCAGATTGCCCGCTCCTGCTGCCGACGAGTTGATCTTGATCAGCTCTGCCTCAAACCCGCGTCGCCGGATTTCAGTGCCACAAAGTGCCGGCCCACATCGCCAGTGTCAGTAACACTTGCCCGGGGATGACAATCGCCGCGAAACGCCTGCCGCCGCTGACCCAGGCCACCACGCATTTGCTCAACGAGTTGCTGCTGATCGCGATCAGCGCCGGAGCGACAATCGCCTCCACCGGTAACAGACCGGCCTTGGCCAACCCGGCGATCGAGGCGGTTGACGCGTGCGCATCGGCGAACCCGCTGAAGGTGGCGGTGAGCATCACGCCCACCTGGCCGAATTGACTGAGCATGGCCGATGACACCAGGGTGATCGCAGTCATGGTCAACGCGACGATCAAGGCCAGTTTCAGGTTGAATGCACCGCCTGCCGGCAGCGTCTCTTCAGTTCCTCTGGCGGGTCGGGGAAACATCAGACAAGCACTGTAGATCAGCGCCGCCACGCTGCCGCAGACTAACGGCAGCCACATGGTGCGCAACAAGGCTGGATCGACGGTGGCGAGAATCAGCCCGGTCTGAACCATGGTCGCCAGATTGGACAGCAGCGCCGCCGCGCCGAGGATCCGCAGATTCGCCGGCTCCCGGGCGAGCCGATGGCCCATTGTCGCAATGGTCACGGTGCTGGAAGCGAAGCCGGAGGCGATGGCGCTGAGGACGTAGCCGTAACGAATGCCCAGCGTACGAACGGCAATGTGCCCGCCGGCGCCCACCAGCATCAGCAACACCGTCAAGGTGCAAATAGTGCGCAGATTGAGCGCGGCATACGGCCCGATGTAGCGATCCGGCGTCAACGGCAACACCACCAGCGCGGTTATCAGCAAGATCAGGCCATCGCGCATTTCGGTTTCGCTCAACTGCGTGATCGCGAAGTCATGCAGCTTTTCCCGATACGTCAGCAAACCCGCCACCACCACGCCTATCGCCACCGCCAGTTCGGGAGAGCGTGTGCACAACGCGCCTAATATGAGCACAATGAGCAGCGCCACTTCGCTGGTCACGCCGGGGTCGTCATCGCGCCCGCGCCAATAGGCGACGGTGATCAGCAAGGTCAAACCGATAGCGACAATCCCCACCAACAGCGCCGCCCCCACCACCATCGCGGCGTAGCCCAGCAACGCGCTGATCGCGAAAGTACGCAAACCAGCGCTGCCTCGACGCTCACCCGTGCCCTTGTGCCGTTCGCGCTCAAGACCGATGAGCATGCCGATGCCCAAGGCAGCCGCCGCCCCCGTCAAGCCCAGGGATTCATTCATCGTCGATTTGCCCTGCCTTACCCCTGCGCGGATCGAATTCAGCCCGCAACAGCCTTCACGGTTCTGACCGGCGCGGGTGGGGTAAATGTTTGACGCTCAGTTGCGTGTGGCCAGGGATGCGGCGCGTCGATACGGGCCTGGAGCCGGCAGACAAAAGCCTGCGCCTCCTGCAACTGATTGAAGTACACGCGACAATCATCCAGCGACACCACCCAGCCATGCGGCGCCGCCGTTGCACTGATATCAATGTTCATCGAAAAGCCTCCGTCGAATCGGAAAAGGCCCTTGTTCAAGGGGTAATCGCCACCTTCATGACCCCGTCGCGCTGATGCGCAAACAGCTCATACGCCGCCTCGATGTCATCGAGTTTGAAGCGATGGGTCACCAGCGGCGACAGATCCACCGCGCCGCTTTGCACCACCGCCATCAAGCGGCGCATGCGTTCCTTGCCACCGGGGCACAGGGTCGAGACGATGCTGTAATCGCCCAGCCCGGCGGCAAAGGCATTGAGCGGAATGTGCAGGTCGCTGGAGTACACTCCCAGGCTCGACAAGCGACCACCGGGACGCAGCACCCGCAAGGCCGATTCGAACGTACCTTGGGTGCCCAGCGCTTCGATGGACACGTCGACGCCACGGCCATCGGTCAACGCCATGATCTGCTCGACCACGTCGCCGTCCTTGAAGTTGACCACATGGGTCGCGCCCAGTCGGCGGGCGACGCTCATGCGTTCGGGCACGGCATCGACGCCGATGATCGTGGTGGCGCCCTTGAGGCGCGCCCCCGCTACCGCACACAGGCCGATCGGCCCGAGGGCAAAGACCGCGACGCTGTCGCCGATGTTGATCTCCCCGCGTTCCGCCCCGGAAAAACCGGTGGACATGATGTCCGGGCACATCAGCACTTGTTCGTCGCTGAGGCCGTCGGGGATCGGGCACAGATTGGCCAGGGCGTCCGGCACCAGCACGTATTCGGCCTGGCAGCCGTCAATGGTGTTGCCGAACTTCCAGCCGCCAATCGCCTTGAA
Source organism: Pseudomonas sp. Y5-11 (assembly GCF_022368695.1). Lineage (NCBI taxonomy): Bacteria > Pseudomonadati > Pseudomonadota > Gammaproteobacteria > Pseudomonadales > Pseudomonadaceae > Pseudomonas > Pseudomonas sp. Y5-11. Next base: position 3,510,572 of record NZ_CP058974.1, on the reverse strand, counting down.
GCCGTGGCGGGTGTCCGGGCCGTCCTGCGAGCCGCAACCGCACAGGCAGGCGTAACTTTGGCCGCTGGGCGTGATAGCTCCGGCGATCACCCGTTGACCCTCGACGAAACCACGCACCTGCGAACCCAGCCGCTCGATGACGCCCACCGGCTCATGACCGATGGTCAGCCCTTTGGCCACCGGGTATTCGCCGCGCAGGATATGCACGTCGGTGCCGCAAATAGTCGTGGTGGTGACGCGCACCAGCGCATCCAGCGGCCCAACTTGCGGAATCGGCTTGTCGTCGAGCACGATGCGGTTCTTTTCGACGAAGATCGCTGCTTTCATCATGGTCATGATCAAATCCTCTGAGCGGGTCGCAGCTTGAGATGTCTTCAAGACTGCGCCGTCGTCACAGCGCCAACGTTGATAATGGTCAAACAAACTGCGGATCAGCCCACCGCTGTCGCGAGCACGCCCGCTCCCACCCGGGACCTCGGACAGCCTCCCCCTACCGTGCGTCCGATGAACCGTGTGGGTGAATCATCCCGTTGACAAATATCAATCCCGCCCGCCACGCCCGGGCCACGATGGACTCAAGGCTCACGGCCCGAACACAACGCCGCCCTTTCGCGTCGTGTGTGCGATCAACCACGGGAGATTTGTCATGTCTGAACAATCGCGTTTCATGCTGGTGGTTTCGCCCCTGATGAAAAACAGCCCGGCTTTCGAGCGCGCCGCCGCGCTGGCCAAGGCCTCCGACGCGGCGTTGCACATCGTTGCGTTCGATTATCTGGAAGGCCTGGCGACCGCCGGACTGGTCAACGAACAAGCGCTGGAACAGATGCGCCTGGGCTACATCGAACGCCATCATCAATGGCTCGAGGACCAGGCCCGGCCATTGCGTAAACTCGGGGTGCACGTCACCACCGAGGTGGTCTGGGTCGAAAGGCCGCTGCAGGAAATCCTCATTCACCTGCGCGAACAACCGATGACGGCGCTGATCAAGGCACTGGAGCACGAATCACTGCTGTCGCGCCTGATGTTCACCCCGCTGGATGTGCACCTGCTGCGCGAATGCCCGGTGCCGCTGCATTTCGTCAGCCATGTGCAACACGCCCTGCCACGGCGGATTGTCGCGGCGGTCGACCCGTTCCATCGCGATGGTCAGTACCAAGGTCTGAACGACCGGATTCTGTACGAGGCCGATAAACTGGCGACGCTGTGTAATGCGCAGCTCGACGTGATTTACGCCCATGACCTGACCTCGCTCAGCGCCGCCGAATTCGGTTTCGATCACGCCTCCGCGTTCTTTTCCTCCAGTGCCGCCAAGGCGCTGTTCGATGCCCAGGGCGAAGCGTTCCGTGAGCTGGCCGAACGCAACGATATTCCGGCAGAAAACCAGCACATGATCCTGGGCGACCCGGCCAAGGTACTGGCCAGCTACGCCGATGCTTATGACATCGACATGATCGTCATGGGCCGCATCGCCCACCGGGGTGTGGGCCGTCTGATCGGCAGCACCGTCGAACACCTGCTGTACAAGATGCCATGCAGCGTGTGGGTGGTGGCGCCGGAAAAAATCGAGTGAAGTTATAAGCTGATAACGCCTTCATTAAACCGTCTTTCAAACGTTGTACTAGGATAGGATCCACATCCTGACATTGCGTCGACCAGGGAACACGCTCGACGCAGGTCAGGAATGGGACTGTTTCACCTGCAACTCATGGATGATGTTTATGAACTCACACCTGTTTCCCCATATCGGCAAAGTCATTGCGAGCACCGGTAGCCGGCACTTTCCGCGAATGCTGCATGACCTGATCCAGACGCAACTGGCGGTGGACGCCACGCACATTCGGCAAATGCGCGTTGAGCCGGTGGGCCGCCCCGCCCATCGCAATCCGCCGGAAACCGGCAAAGACCCGGCCCAGCAGGCTGAAACGGTATTCTGCGAACACATTGCCGCACGCTCGAGCGCGCCAATAGACCCGCCCGCCTCCGCCAGCGCCGACGCCGACGCCGACGCCGACGCCTCACAATTGCACCTGACCCGACGCAAGGACGGCTATCGCTACGTGATTTCGGTGTATCGCAATGACCAGTCGCAACGGTTCTCGGCCCAGGAACAGAGTTTGTTGCAGGACATCTCTCCGGTGCTGTTGCCGATGGTGGAAAAACACATTCACGCCCTGCAACCCTTGCAAACCGGCACTGAAGAGCCGTCGCCCGGCACTGACGGCGCGCAACCGGGCCTGGACAACCTGCGACTGCGCTTCAACGAACGTTTGCAGCAACTGGGCCTGAGCCTGTCCAATCGCGAAACCGAGGTGTGCATTGGCCTGCTCGCCGGGCGTACCGCGCCGGAGCTGGCCGAGCAATTGCAGTTGAAGGTCAACACGGTGGAAAGCTATCTCAAGCGCGCCGCGATCAAGCTGGGAATCAGCGGCCGGCATTCGTTGATGCGCTGGATGTACTCGCCGGAGGACACGTCCACCGCCACCAGCGCGGCCTGAGTCCGCCACTGAAGAAAAAAACCGCCGCCCTCCCCGGGTGGCGGTTTTTTTACATGATTGACCAAGAACATGCTGCTGGGGCTGTACGGCGTCGCCATGATGTGCGCGGGCGCGAGGTAGTGGTCCAGGGCGCGTTCGGCGGCTTCGTGGAGTTTTCTGGAGTTGAGGGATTCGTACGGCGATACCGGGTCTGTAATCGGCGGATTGGGTGGGGTTTCGGACATCAGCTGGAACTCCGATCGAGGCATTTTGAATGAATGATGANAGTGGTCCAGGGCGCGTTCGGCGGCTTCGTGGAGTTTTCTGGAGTTGAGGGATTCGTACGGCGATACCGGGTCTGTAATCGGCGGATTGGGTGGGGTTTCGGACATCAGCTGGAACTCCGATCGAGGCATTTTGAATGAATGATGACCTGTAGGAGCTGCCGCAGGCTGCGATCTTTTGATCTTGTTTTTAAAAGCAAGATTAAAAGATCGCAGCCTGCGGCAGCTCCTACAGAGGACCGGGCAGTTAGTTCGGCACGCGGCGGCCGTCCAGCACTCGGTTGACCATCAGTTCACTGAGCATGATCACCTGATGCAGCATCAGCATGGCCCGGCGCTGTGGGTGGTCGATGACGTCGCCAATATCGCGGGCCATGTCGCTGGCGGCGGCTAACGATTCGCAGGCTTCGACGAGCAAGGTTTCCTCGTCCACGGTGGGGTCGATGAGGAAGATTCTGTTGGATTTGCTTGAGGGTGTTGAAGGGATCGAGATCTTCAGGGCGCCGGGGTTGAGGTAGAAGTTGATGGCGCGGTCGGTGGCCGCTTTTATCTTCTGCGGGTCGAGGGCTGGGTCGTACGGGATTGAGGTGTCTGGGGGGTTGGGTGTGGCTTTGAACATGGATGTACTCCTATTGCAGTTATTCAGGAGCCATCACTCTCGCTACCAAACGAGGGGTGGTGGCCATACGCGGGTTGGTAGACCGGCTGCAATAGGAACCCGGCGCTCACGAGTGAGCCCCACGCATGACCACCATAAAACCGAGCCCCGCAAAGGGACTGCATAGGTGTTGCCATACAGCTATTACAGACGGGCTACCAAACCCGATCACTGATTTTCAGTGACCGGGAAACGATATAGCCCGCCCATAGCCGTGTAAGCCGGCGGATTCTGGCGTACGCGTAGGTAACGGCGCAAGGCGTTGTAGCCGGTATGGCGTTACGGTTCGTGTACTTTAAACGTGGTTGCGGGGTTATGTTTATGTGCGGCGTTTGCTCTGTTGTTTTGATTTTGTCTGGCAGGACGCTTTCGCGAGCAGGCTCGCTCCCACAGTTGGAATGAGTGCATTCAGTTGGGAGGTTGGTCGGCTTGTAGGCCGTCATCGCTGGCAAGCCAGCTCCCACAGTTGGATTGAGGGCATTCAGTTGAGAGGTTGGTCGGCTTGTGGGCCGTCATCGCTGGCAAGCCAGCCACAGTTGGATTGAGGGCGAAAAACAGGGACGGGTTCGTGACCCGTCCCTTTCGATTTGTGCGCTTCAGGCACGAGCCCGGCCAATCAGCTTCGGCAATCAGTCCCGTGCCAACGCTTCGATCGGGTCCAGGCGCGATGCATTACGCGCGGGGACGAAGCCGAAGACGATGCCGATCAGCGTCGAGCAAATCACCGCCGTCAACACCGAGGCCATGGAGAACACCATTTCCCATTCCTTGATGAACAGCGAAAACAGGTGGCCGATGGCGTACGACAGGGAAATGCCGATGGCCCCGCCGAGCAGGCAGACCATCGCCGCCTCCACCAGAAACTGCTGACGAATGTCCGACTGCCGTGCGCCGACCGCCATGCGAATGCCAATCTCGCGGGTACGCTCGGTGACCGACACCAGCATGATGTTCATCACCCCGATGCCGCCGACCACCAGCGAAATCACCGCGATCAGCGACAGCAGCAAGGCCAGCGAGCGGCTGGTTTTCTGTACGGTCTGCATCACGCTGTCGAGGTTGTTGGTGTAAAAATCCTTGATGCCGTGGCGTTGCAGCAGCAATTGGGTGACATGATTTTCCACCACTTTGCTCGATTGGCCGTCCTTGATCCGTACGCTGATGCTGTCGAGGAAGCGTTGGCCCAGGATCCGGCCGGCGGCGGTTTCGTAGGGCACCCAGACGTTGAGGGTCTTGCCCGAGGCAAACAGGTTTTTGTTCTCGGCTGCCACGCCGATCACCGTGCACGGCAGGTTGCCGATCAGAATCACCTGCCCCAGCGGATCGACGCCCTCACCGAACAACCGATGCCGGGTGTTGTAGTCGATCACCACCACCTGCGCCTGGCGCCGCGCATCGCTTTCGCTGAAGGTAATGCCCGCCTCCAGTTTGATCCCGCGCACCTGGAAGTACTGGTCGCTGACGCCGTTGATCTGCGCGTCGAGGTCGATGTTGCGGTAACGCAGGAGCATGCTGCGGCCGACCACCGGGGTGGCGCTGTCGACGTAATACAGCTGATTCAGCGCGGTAACGTCGGCCGGCACCAGCGTCTCGATCGATGCGGCGCGCTTGTCACCGAAACTGCTGCCGGAATAGATGTCGATGGTGTTGCTGCCAATCGCCGAGATGTCCTTGAGCACGTAGTTTTTCGCGCCCTCGCCGATCGCCGAAATCGACACCACCGAGGTGATGCCGATGACGATCCCGAGCATGGTCAGCAAGGTGCGCATGCGGTGTGAAATCAGCGCCACCCAGGCCATGTTGAAGGCTTCCTTGAACAGCCCGAGGCTGGCGACCAGGCGGCGGGTCGCCGGTGGTTTGGCCGGCACCTGCTCTTCGTCCGACAGTTGCCCGGTGTCGCGCTGGTTGCGCCGGTCGCTGAGGATTTCGCCGTCGCTGACTTCGATGATGCGCTCGGCATTGGCCGCGACTTTCGGGTCGTGGGTCACCAGAATCACCGTGTGCCCGGCTGCGTGCAGCTCCAGCAGAATGCGCATCACCTCCTTGCCACTGGCGGTGTCGAGCGCGCCGGTGGGTTCGTCGGCAAGGATCACTTCACCGCCATTCATCAAGGCCCGGGCGATACTCACCCGCTGCTGCTGACCGCCGGAGAGCTGACTCGGGCGATGCGTCAGGTGCCCGTCGAGGCCCAGCCGCGCCAGCAACTCACGGGCGCGGGCGTGGCGTTGCGGTGCCGGGATGCCGGCGTAGATGGCCGGCATCTCGACGTTGTGCATCGCGCTCAGGTGCGGCAGCAAGTGATAGCGCTGGAAGATGAAACCGAAGTAATCGCGGCGCAGCTCAGCCAGCGCCTGATCGTCGAGGTCGCGGGTCTCCTGACCGTTGATCCTGTAGCTGCCGGCGGTGGCGTAATCGAGGCAGCCGAGGATGTTCATCAGGGTTGATTTGCCGGACCCGGATGCGCCGATGATCGCCACCATTTCTCCGGCGTTGATCGTCAGGTTGATGTTCTTCAGCGCGAGAAACTCGCGGTCGCCGGCAGTGAAACTGCGGGTGATGCCGGTCAGTTGCAGTAACGGCTGCGTCATGCTCAAGCCCCCGCCACGGCGGGCAGTGGATCGCCGATCACTACCCGCTCGCCTTCATTCAGGCCCTGATTGATCTGCACTTTGACGTTGTTGTTGATCCCGGTCTGCACGTTGCGCGACTGCGCCTGGCCCTTGGCGTCCAGCACCCGCACCGGAAAGCTGCCATCGGCGTTGCGTGGGCCGAGCGCGGCCACCGGCACCGTCAACACCGATTGCGCGGTATCAAGGACGATACGCACCTGCGCGGTCATCGAGATACGCAAGCGATGGTCGGGATTGGGCACCTCGAACAGCGCGTTGTAAAACACCGCGGTGTTTTGTTTCGGGGTGCCGGCCGGCGGCGTTTCGAGGAAGTTCTGCGGCGCCGGTTCAGTACCGCGCAGCTTGCCGTAATAGCGTTTGTCCTCACCGAGAATGGTGAAGTACACCTGCTGTCCCGGCGCGATATGGATCACGTCCGCTTCCGAGACCTGCGCCTTGATGGTCATGGTGTCCAGATCCGCCAGTTTCAGCAGGATCGGCGCCAACTGGTTAGCGATCACGGTCTGGCCTTCCTGGGTGACGATGCCGACCACGTCGCCATCGATGGGTGCGACGATCCGCGTATACGCGAGGTTGACCTTGGCGGTGTCGATCTGGATGTGCGCACTCTTGATCTGCGCGTCCAGCGACAACAGATTGGCCTGCTGCACCTCGTAGTCCGATTGCGCGGTTTCGAAATCCTGACGCGAGATCGAGGCGTCTTCCTGCAGGTTCTGATAGCGCTGGTATATCGCTTTGGTCTGCTTGAGCTGCGCCTGCGTTGCGCGCTTCTGCGCCTGCAGGTTCTCCTCATCGACCTGCGCCTGACGCAGGGTGTTCTGCAGCACCAACGGATCGATTTCCGCCAGCCACTGGCCCTTCTTCACCTTGTCGCCGACCTTGACCTTGAGCGACTTCAACTGCCCCGACACTTGCGCGCCGACATCTACTTGCTTGACGCCTTCCAGCAAACCGGTGGCGAGCACGGTGTTTTCGATGTCCGTGCGTTCGACCGGCGCTGTCTGGTATTTCGGCGCTTCGGCGGGGGCCTGCACCGTGTACAGCACCAACCCGGCCACCGCCGCCAACGCCAACCCCATACCGACTTTGCGCAACTTCGACTTTTCCATAAATAACCACAAGTCCGTTCAGGGATGGACCCGGCCAGCGGCCGGGTCTTGATAGAAAAACCACACTCAGGACAGCGCTTCGCCGACCGCCAGCGCCAGACCGTCATGCCACCACGCGGCGAAACTGAAGACGTTGGGCGCCTTGAGAATCGTGAAGTGGTTGCCCGGCCCGTACCACACCGCCAGATCACTGACCTGCCGCTGCCAGCCTTCGAGCATCGCCGCCTGTTCGCGCTGATTGCCCCACTCGTCCAGCGTCGGGTCATCGACCAGCACCAGCCGCACCGGCCCGCTGTAGGCCAGACGCGGCTGATAGACCGTGCGCAAGGCGCTGGCGAACGTGCGGACCGGGCCGTGCATCGCGTCCGGTGCCGCGCGCTCCGACAGCACCCCGGCGCGCACCATGCCGGCGTGCAGCAGACGCAACTGCGTGGTGTCGTCGGCGTTGGCGAAGGTCGCCGGATCGATGCCCAGCGACTTGCCACAGGACAACTGCAAGGTGTCGATCAGCCGTTGCAGCACCGCAGTCGCGGTGTACGGCTTGCCCGCCGTGCCGTCAGCGCCCGGCGCCTCGCTGTCGATCAAGGTCAACGACGCCACCTCGCGCCCGGCCGCCTGCAACTGCGCCGCCATGGCATGCGCCACCCAACCGCCGAACGAATGACCGATCAGGTGCAGCGGCCCTTGCGGATGGATCTGCTCGATGGCTTGCAGGTAGAACGCGGCAGCGGCTTCGACCGCGCTGTGCGGCACACTGACGCCGTCCAGCCCGCGCGGTTGCAGGCCGATGATCGGCCACTCCGGGCCGATCGCCTCGGTCAGGTGAATGAACCCGGTGACACTGTCACCCGCCCCCGGCACGCAGAAAATCGGCGCATGCCCGGCGTACCCGGTCTGGATCGTCAACAGCGGTTGATACGGCGCCGGCTGCGGCGTCACCAGGGTTTCCAGCGCTTCGGTAATGGCCTGACCGAGTGCCTGAATGTGCGGAGGCTTCATCATGGTCCGGTGATCGCCGGGGATGTCGATGCAACGCAGCAAGCCGATATCGAAGCGCTCTTCCCAGCCGCGCGTCGGGCTCGGCAATGACTGGCCGTCCATCCGCTCCTGAGCACGGAACAAGTGGATCGGCTGGCTCGCCGGGCTGACCCGGTAATGTGCCAGCGCCAGGCGATGCGCGGCTTCGCGATCAAAGTAATGCCAGGCGTCCGCCGCGCTGACCGTCGCCAGTTCCGGATCGGTCAGTTGCTGCGCCTGACAGCGCTGGAACAGCTCGGGGAAATCCAGTTGTTCGACTTGCGCTTCCAGCGTTTGCACCGCCGCCAGCGCTGCCTCGCTTTCAGCACCGAGCATCAGCGAACGGCCACGGCAATGGCCGAGTAACTGGCGCTTGTCCAGGCCCTCGCCGCTCCACATCGTTTTGTCCTGGGCGAGCGGATTTGGCGCATAGCTGTCGAGCATGCCGATAAACTCCACCGGTTCATCGAGGCCAAGCAATTGCTGGGCGACCTCATGCGCCAGCACCCCGCCGAACGACCAACCCGCCAGACGATACGGCCCATGTGGCTGCACCGAACGGATGATCCCGACCATGCGCTGCGCCATGCACTCCAGCGTGCGCAATGGCGCTTGCCCCAGCGGCACGCCGGGCAGGCCGTAAATCGGGAACTCGCCACCGATGTGCTGGGCCAGCGTCGGGAAATACACGTCCCTGCCGCTGAATTCGTGCAACAGGAACAGCGGCGTACCGTGTTCCCCGGCGCGCACCACGACCAGCCCTTCAGGCTGACTGAGTGCCTCGCCCTGACTGAGCAGCGCGGCGGCAGACTCGATACTCGGATGCTGGAACAGCTCGGCCAGCGACAGTGGCAGCCCGGCCCGTTGCAGCAGATTGACCAGCTTCACCGCCAGCAACGAATGCCCACCCAGTTCAAAGAAGTTGTCGTGCCGTCCGACCTGTTCGACGCCAAGCACCTCGCCCCAGATCCGCGCCAGCGCGGTTTCGACTTCACCCTGGGGTGCCACGTATGGGCGATTGATGACGGCATCGGCCCCCGGCTCCGGCAAGGCNTCAAAGAAGTTGTCGTGCCGTCCGACCTGTTCGACGCCAAGCACCTCGCCCCAGATCCGCGCCAGCGCGGTTTCGACTTCACCCTGGGGTGCCACGTATGGGCGATTGATGACGGCATCGGCCCCCGGCTCCGGCAAGGCCTTGCGGTCGATCTTGTCGTTCGGTGTCAGCGGCAAAGCGTCGAGCACTACGAACGCACCGGGCACCATGTACTCGGGCAAACTTTCCAGCACATGCGCGCGCAAGGTTTCCAGTGACGGCGCGTCGATGCCGGCGCGCAGGGTGTACCAGGCCACCAGACGTTCATCACGCACCATCACCACCGCCTCGCGAATCGCCGGATGTTCGATCAATCGCGCCTCGATTTCTCCCGGCTCCAGACGCAAACCACGCAGCTTGATCTGGAAGTCGTTGCGACCAAGGAATTCCAGTTCCCCATGATTGTTGTAGCGCGCCAGATCCCCGGTGCGATACAGCCGATCCCCCGGCACAAACGGGCTGTCGATAAAACGCTCGGCCTGCATCTCTGGCAAACCGTGATAACCCCGCGCCACGCCGACGCCGCCGATGTGCAACTCGCCGCTGACGCCTTGCGGTACCGGTTGACCGTAAGCATCGAGCACGTACAGGCGGGTGTTGCTCAAGGCTGTGCCGATTGGCACCACGTTGTCCGGCACCGGCATGTCCGGTTCCAGCGTCCAGCCCGTGCTGTCCAC
>NZ_CP058974.1:3470135-3500554 GCF_022368695.1 Pseudomonas sp. Y5-11 | reverse complement strand
TAAACGTTGTGCAACCGCACCCACGGCAGGCGATCGCGCACCTGACGCGCCAGCGCTGCACTGAGTTCGCCGCCACCGTTGAGCACATCGGTCAGGCTGGTGCATTGCTCGACACCGTCCTGCTCGATGAACTGCTGCAGCAAGGCAGGCACAAACTTGACCACCGTCACCTGCTGCTCACGAATGGTCTGCACCACATACGCCGAATCGCGGTTGCCGTCCGGTCGCGCCAGTACCAGACGCATCCCGGAACACAACGGCCAGAAGATCTCCCACACCGAACTGTCGAAGCTGAACGGCGCTTTTTGCAGCAGCGCGCCGTGTTCGGTCGGCGGACTGAGCTGCGAACCCCAGTGCACCATGTTGCAGGCACTGCGATGCTCGATCATCACGCCTTTCGGCAACCCGGTCGAACCCGAGGTGTAGATCATGTACGCAAGATTCGAAGCACTGAGGCCCGGCACTGGCGAATCGTGATCCGGCAGGTGCTGCCAGGTACTGCGGTCAAGGTCGATCACCGTGGCGGCAGCGTCATCGAACAAACCGCGAGTAGCGGTCTGCACCAGCACCGCAGTCGGCGCGCTGTCCTTGAGCATGTACGCCAGACGTTCCGCCGGGTAACTCGGGTCCAGCGGCACATAGGCACCACCGGCCTTGAGGATGCCGAGCAAACCAACGATCAGATCCAGCCCGCGCTCGACGCAGATCGCCACACGCGCATCCGGTTGCACGCCGAGTTCACGCAGGTGATGGGCCAGGCGATTGGCGCGCTGATTGAGCTCGCGGTAGGTCAGGTTGCCTTGCGCGGATTGCAGCGCGACAGCGTCCGGTTTGCGCCGCACTTGCGCTTCGAACAAGCCGTGCAACGGCTGCTCCAGCGGGCAATCAACCTCGGTGGCGTTGAAATCCACCAGCAAGCGCTGACGCTCATCCGTCGCCAGCAACGGCACCTGCGTCAACAGCACCTGATCATCATTGACCAACGCCGCCAGCAGTTGCTGGAAGTAGCCGACGAAGCGGCGAATGGTCGACTCATCGAACAAGGCCGTGGCATAGCGCAACGAACCGCGAATGCCGTCGTGGGAATCGCCAAGGCTCAGCGACAGGTCGAATTTCACAAAATGGCTCTCGCCGGCCACGCCTTCCAGGGTCAGGTCGCCGAGGGTCAGGCTCGGGTCGTCGTTGTTGTCCCAACTGAGCATGGTCTGGAACAACGCGCTGTGCGACAGACTGCGGACCGGTTTGCTGATGTCCACCACTTGCTCGAACGGCAGATCCTGATGCGCCTGAGCCGCCAGGGTTTGCGCCTTGACCCGCGCCAGCAGCGCCTCGCCGCTCGGCTCGCCCGAGGTGTCGATGCGCAGCGCCAGGGTGTTGACGAACATGCCGATCAGGCCTTCGATCTCCGCGCGGGTGCGGTTGGCTACCGGCGAGCCGATCACCACGTCGCTCTGCCCGGACAAACGGCTGAGCAGCATCGCCCAGGCGCTCATGATCACCATGTACGGCGTCACCGCACGACGCTGACACAAGGCTTTCAAACCGGTGCTCAAGTGTTGATCGAGCAGTATGTCGACGCGGCTGCCGGAATAGTCCTGCTGCGGCGGACGCGGACGGTCAGTGGGCAGGCTCAGCAAGGCCGGCGCACCGGCCAGCGCCTGCTTCCAGTAATCGCTCTGGCGCTGCAGCACCTCGCCACTGAGCCAGCGCCGCTGCCACACTGCGTAGTCAGTGTATTGCAGCGCCAGCGGTGGCAGCGGATCGTCGTCGCCACGGCTGAACGCTTGATACAACGCCGCCAGCTCACGGGTCAGTACGCCCATCGACCAGCCATCGGCGATGATGTGGTGCAGCGTCAGCAACAGCACATGATGGTCGTCGGCCAGACGCACCAGACGTCCGCGCAGCAGCGCATCGTGCTGCAGATTGAACGAGGCGCAGGCCTGCTCCTCAATCAGACCGCGCAAGGCATTGTCAGCCTGCGGGTGCTGGCGCAGGTCTTCTACCGCCAGCAACAGACCGCTCTCGGCCGGCAAAATCAGCACCTGCGGCTGATCGTCGATCTGTCTGAAGCGGCTGCGCAGGGTTTCGTGACGCGCAACGATGCGTGCCAGTGCCCGCTGCAGCGCGTCTTCATCCAGTCGACCGCGCAGGCGCAGACCGACCGGGATGTTGTAGGCGCTGTGGCCGCCGTCCATCTGCGCCAGGAACCACAGGCGTTGCTGGGCGAAGGACAGCGGCAATCGCTGATCACGCGGTGCCGGCAAAATCTCCGGCAAGGTGCTGCGCCCCGCCCGGCTCAGCACCTCGGCGACAGCGGCCAGCTCGGGGTTGGCGAACAGCTCGGCGAGGGTCAGCTCGACGCCCAACTGCTGGCGCACCTGCGACAGCATGCGCATCGCCAGCAACGAATGCCCGCCCAGTTCGAAGAAGTTGTCGTGAAGACCGACCTGTTCAACCCGCAGCAAGCCAGCCCAGATCCGTGCCAAATGGTGTTCCAGCGCCGAGATCGGCGCGACATACACCCGGCTGAGCATCGCTGCCTGCGTCGGTGCCGGCAGCGCCTTGCGGTCGACCTTGCCGTTGTTGTTCAACGGCAGGACCTCCAATTGCACCCACGCGCTCGGCACCATGTATTCCGGCAATCGCGCCAGAAACTGCGCGTGCAGATCGGCGCTGTCCAGGTGGCCGGCGTGCGCGGTGTAGTACGCCACCAGACGGGTGATGTCCTGACCATCGCGGCGCGCCAGTACCACGGCTTCCTTGATCCCTTGGCAGTTGAGCAGGCTGTTTTCGATTTCGCCCAGTTCGATACGGAAACCGCGAATCTTCACCTGATCGTCATTGCGCCCGATGCAATCGAGCTGCCCCGGAGCCAGCCAGCGTGCGAGGTCACCCGTGCGATACAGCAGCGCGCCCGGCTGCTCGCTGAACGGATCACGCAGAAACTTTTCGGCGGTCAGATCGGCGCGGTTCAGGTAACCCAACGCCACGCCCTGCCCGCCGATGTACAACTCGCCGGTCACGCCCATCGGCACCGGTTGCTGGTGCGCGTCGAGCACGTACACCTGGGTGTTGGAGATCGGCCCGCCAATCGGCACGCTCTCGGCGTTTTCCGCCACTTCACGCACTTCAAACGTCGTCGCGTAAGTGGTGGTTTCGGTCGGACCGTAGCAATGCACGATACGCAGCGCCGGCGCCTCGGCCAGCAGTCGACGGAACGCCGCCGGATCGCCACGCTCACCACCACACAACAGAATGCGCAGGCCTTTGAGCGCCTGCGGAATCAGCTGCACGTACTGGTTGAACAGCGCAGTGGTGACGAACAGCACCGTTGCCCCGGTTGCGCTCAACGCGCGGCCAAAGGCGTTCGGATCAAGCAAGGTCTGGTGATCCATGACCACCACGCGCCCGCCATTGAGCAATGGCCCCCAGATGTCCATGGTGCTGGCGTCGAACGCCGGGTTGGAGGCGAACACCACGCGGTCCTGCGCATTGAAATCGGCGTAACCGTTGTTCAGCACCAGGCGGCCGATAGCGCGGTGCGGCACCATCACGCCTTTCGGCGTGCCGGTGGAGCCGGAGGTGTACATGATGTACGCCAGCGCCTCCGAGGACTGCGCCAGATTCGGGTTGTGCGTCGGTTGGCCGCTGAGGGTCAAGCGGTCGAGGTCGATGCGTGGTGCAGCGTAGTCGATGACTTCACGGCTGAGGGTCAGCAACGCCGCTGCCTGACAGTCCTCGACCATGAACGCCTGCCGCTCGCTCGGCGCGTTGATGTCCAGCGGCACATAGGCCGCCGCGCATTTGGCAATCGCCAGTTGCGCCACCAGCAGTTCCAGCGAGCGCGGCAGCAGGATCGCCACGTGATCGCCCGGCTGCACGCCTTGGCTGATCAAGTGATGCGCCAGGCGGTTGGCATGGGCGTTCAGCTCGAAGTAGCTCAGCGAATGCTCGCCATGCACCGCCGCCACCGCCTTGGGATGCGCCGCTGCCTGCTGCTGGAAAATCCCGTGCACGGTCAGGGCCTGCGGGTATTCGCGTGCGGTGGCGTTGAAGTCGCAGAGCAAGCGCTGCCGCTCAGACTCGGCGAGTAACGGCACCCGTTCCAGCACTGTCTGCTCATCGTTGACCATCGCCGCCAGCAGGCGCTGCAAGTAACCGACATAACGCTCGACGGTCGCTTGATCGAACAACGCCGTGGCGTATTCCAGCGAACCGCGAATCACCCCGTTGACCTCACCCAGGGTCAGGGTCAGGTCGAACTTGGCCACCCGGCCCGGCGCAGCCACAGCTTCAAGACTCAGATCGCCCAGCGCCAGGTGCGGGCCGACGCTGCTGTCCCAACTCAGCGTGGTCTGGAACAGCGGGCTGTGCGCCAGACTGCGCGCCGGCCGGGCGATGTCCACCACTTGCTCGAACGGCAGATCCTGATGCGCCTGCGCTTCCAGCGTACGCGCCTTGACCCGTGCCAGCAGCGCAGCAACGCTCGGCTCGCCCGAAGTGTCGATACGCAGGGCCAGGGTGTTGACGAACATGCCGATCAGGCCTTCGATCTCGGCCCGGGTGCGGTTGGCCACCGGCGAGCCGATCACCACGTCGGACTGCCCTGACAACCGACTCAGCAACAGCGACCAGGCACTCATCAGGCTCATGAACAGGGTCACGCCGTGCCGTTGACTCAAGGCTNCCGGGTGCGGTTGGCCACCGGCGAGCCGATCACCACGTCGGACTGCCCTGACAACCGACTCAGCAACAGCGACCAGGCACTCATCAGGCTCATGAACAGGGTCACGCCGTGCCGTTGACTCAAGGCTTTGAGGCCGGCACTCAGACGCTCATCCAGGCGTACTTCGACGCTGCTGCCGGCAAAGTCCTGCTGTGGCGGACGCGGACGGTCGGTGGGCAGGGTCAGCAACGCCGGCGCGCCGTCGAGGATCTGCTGCCAGTAATCGCTTTGCCGCTGCAGCACGTCACCGCTGAGCCAGCGCCGCTGCCATACCGCATAGTCGCCATATTGCAGCGACAGTGGTGGCAACGGATCCGGTTGCCCGTGACTGAAGGCTTGGTACAGCGCCATCAGCTCACGGGTCAGCACCCCCATCGACCAGCCGTCGGCGACGATGTGATGCACGGTCAGCAACAGCACCTGGTGCTCGTCGGCCAGACGTATCAGGCGTCCGCGAATCAGCGGATCGTGCTGCAGATCGAAGGCCGTCGCGGCTTCCTGCGCGAGCAGTGCCTGCACCGTGGCTTCGGCCTGTGGATCCCGGCGCAGGTCTTCCACCTGCAGCAGCAGGCCGCTGTCGACCGGTGCAATCGTCACCTGAGCCTGATCGTCGACGCTGACGAAACGGCTGCGCAGGGTGTCGTGGCGCGCAACGATCTGCGTCAGCGCGCGCTGCAAGGCTTCAACATCAAGCCGCCCGTGCAAGCGCAGGCCAAGCGGAATGTTGTACGCCGAATTGCCGCCGTCCATTTGCGCGAGGAACCACAGGCGTTGCTGGGCGAAGGACAGCGTGCCGTCACGCGGCACCGCTACGATCGGCGGTTGGCTACTGACCTGCGCTACGCACAGGCACTCGGCGACCGCCGCCAGTTCAGGGTTGGCGAACAGATCGGCCAGCACCAGCTCAAGCCCCAGTTGCTGACGCACCTGCGCGACCATGCGCATGGCCAGCAGCGAATGGCCGCCGAGTTCGAAGAAGTGATCATGCCGACCGACCCGCTCGACCTGCAGCACCTCGGCCCAGATCTGCGCCAGCGCGGTTTCCAGCGCGTCTTGCGGTTCGACGTATGCGCGG
This sequence comes from Pseudomonas sp. Y5-11, assembly GCF_022368695.1. Classification (NCBI taxonomy): domain Bacteria; kingdom Pseudomonadati; phylum Pseudomonadota; class Gammaproteobacteria; order Pseudomonadales; family Pseudomonadaceae; genus Pseudomonas; species Pseudomonas sp. Y5-11. The sequence continues at coordinate 3,494,750 of NZ_CP058974.1, read as the reverse complement.
CTGAACAGCGCAGTCAGCTGCGGCTTTGGCAGCGCCTTGCGGTCGACCTTGCCGTTGGCGGTCAGCGGTAATGCGTCAAGCCTGACGAACGCCGCCGGCACCATGTATTCCGGCAGTTGCACCAACAGCCGGGCGCGCAGATCGCCAACGCTCAGCGCGTCGCCCTGTTCGGTGAAATACGCCACCAGACGTGGCTGGCCGGGTTCATCCTCTCGGGCCAGCAGCACCGCGTCTTGAACGCCGTCGAGCTGATTGAGGCGGGTTTCGATCTCACCCAACTCGATACGCACGCCACGGATTTTCACCTGATCGTCGTTGCGCCCGAGGTATTCAAGCGTCCCGTCCTCGCGCCAGCGCGCCAGGTCGCCGGTGCGGTACAGACGTGCATTTGGCACGCTGCTGAACGGATCGCGCAGAAAGCGTTCGGCGGTCATCTGCGGACGGTTCAGGTACCCACGGGCCACGCCGGCACCGCCGACATACAACTCGCCCATCACGCCCAGCGGCACCGGGCGTTGCTGCGCGTCGAGCAGATACACCGTGGCATTGCTCACCGGTTTACCGATGTGCAAGACGTCGCCCGCCGCAATCAGGCCGGAGGTCGCCACCACCGTGGCTTCGGTCGGGCCATAGTTATTGATCACCCGGAACGGCTGGTTGCGGTTGAACTGGCGCAGACGATCGCCGCCGATCAACAGGGTTTTCAGGGTCGGATGCGCCGGCTCCTGACTGAAGGCGTATTCGGCTACCGGGGTCGGCAGGAAGCTCACGTCCAGCGGCTGCGCACGCCACCAGATCAGCAGCGCGTCGATGTCTTCGTTGCCGTCATGGTTTGGCGCCAGATGCACGGTCGCGCCAACGCACAAGGCCGGCCAGACTTCCCAGGCCATGGCGTCGAAACCGAACCCGGCCAGGCTTGAAGTATGGCTGCCTGCGTGCAGATCGAAGGCCGCGCAGTGCCAGTCCACCAGGTTGCTCAGGGTCTGATGCTCGACCATCACGCCTTTCGGCAGGCCAGTGGAGCCGGAGGTGTAGATCACGTAAGCCAGGTGCTGCGGGGTCAGGGCCGACAGCGACGGGTTGTCGATGGGCTCGTTTGGCCATTGGCGCAGATCAAGGTCGATCAGCGGCACCGACAATACCGGCAGGCGTTCACGCAGAGCGCTTTGGCTCAGCACCGCGACGGGCGCACTGTCTTGCAGCAGATAGCTCAGGCGCTCCACCGGGTGCGCCGGATCCACCGGCACATAACCGGCGCCGGCCTTGAGAATCGCCACCAGCCCGACCAGCGTATCGAGACCGCGCCGGGCGACGATGGCCACGCGGTCGTCAGGCTGTACACCCGATGCAATCAGATGATGCGCCAGCATGTTGGCCTGGCGGTTCAACTCGGCATAGCTCAGCGAGGCACCGGCAAACACCGCTGCCAGCGCCTGCGGCCGTTCAATGGCTTGCTGCTCGAAACGCTGGGCGATCGTCAGCCCCTGCGGGTAATCGGCGCGGGTCGCGTTAAAGGTGTGCAACACCTGCTCGCGCTCGGCGCCCGGCAAGATCGACAGCCGTTCAAAGCCTTGATGCGGCGAGTGCTCCAGCGCCTCCACCAGCGCGTGCAAGGCGCATTGCAAATAAGCGCAAGTGCGCCGCGCGTCGATGCCGGCGCCCGCCAGTGCGGTCAGGCTGAAGCCTTCGCCGAGGTCGTCGACGCTGAGGGTCAGGCGGTAGTTGCTGTGCTCCTCGGCCTCGAGCAATTGCATGCCCTGCCAGGCCGCCCGGGCCTCGGCAGAACCGCCACCTGCCGAGGCACCATGACGGTAATTGAACAACGTGCTGAACAGCGGCGTGCTCGGCGCCATGGCGCTGCAATGCTGAATGCGCGCCAGTTGTGCGTGTTCGTGCTGCAGCAACTGGCTGAGTAATTGATGCGTCGCCAGTGCTGCGCCCTTGATGCTGTGCGCGCGCAGATCGATACGCAGCGGCAAGGTATTGATGAACACCCCGAGCGCCCGTTCGGCGCCCTCGCCGCCCTGCAAGCGACCGAGCAATACCGTACCGAACACCACGTCGTCACGACCGGACAATGGCCCCAGTACCTGCGCCCATGCCAGGTGCATCAGACTTGCAGCGCTGACACCCAGGCGCCGCGCCTGACTGCGCAGGTTGCGGCTCAGCGTGGCGTCGAGGCTCAACCGGGCCTGCGTGGCCAGCCCTTCCTGCGCCGGGTTCTGCCCGTAAGGCAAGGTGGGTTCGTCGACGTCGCCGAGCATCTCGCGGAAGAACGCTTCGTGCTGCTGGTCGCTCAGCCCCGACAGGGTGTGCGCCACGTAATTGCGATACGGCACCGGCTCAGCCAGACGCTGCGGCTGACCGATCAGGAACGCCTGCATCTCGTGTTGCAGCACCTCCAGCGCCACGTGGTCCATGACCAGGTGATGGAACAGCAACAACGCCACCACCCGCTGATTGGCTGAATCCCAGGCGTGCACCACGCGCATCAGCGGCGCCTGATTGACGGCCAGGCGGTACTGCGCAGCGTCGAAGCGACGGCACAATTGCTCGAGTACATCGCCGTCCGCGCCATCGAGTTCCAGCGCTTCGCACGCCAGCGGTGCCTCACGCCAGACCACTTGCACCGGGTCTTGCAGGCCGTCCCAGAACAGCGAGGTGCGCAGGATGTCGTGGCGCTGGATCACGTTCTGCAAGGCTTGGGTGAAGCTGTTCAGGCGCTGCTCGTCGGCAAAGGCAAACTGCGCCTGCAACACATACGGATCGCCCTGGGCGGCGGACAAGTGATGAAAGAGGATGCCGGTCTGCAACGGCGCCAGCGGATAGATGTCCTGCACATTGGCCACGCCGCCGGGGATGCTGGCGACGATGCGGTCAATGCTCGGCTGGTCGAGCGTCACCAGTGGCAGCAGCTCGGGAGTGATGCGTGTGCAGTCCGTGGTGATGAGGTTGGCCGCGACTTCGGCCTCCGGTTCACCGCCCACCGCAGCGGCCAGTGCGGCGAGGGTCGGTTGGTTGAACAGCACGCGGATGTCGGCCGTCAGACCGGCGCGACGCATGCGCGCGACCAGATTCACCGCCAACAGCGAGTGCCCGCCCAATTCAAAGAAATGGTCATGGCGCCCTACCCGCTCAACCTTGAGCAGTTCAGCCCAAAGCTGCGCGAGGGCGATTTCCACTTCGCCGACCGGCGCTTCATATTCACGGGCGGTCAGCGCCGCCCGATCCGGCGCCGGCAACGCCTTGCGGTCGAGTTTGCCGTTGGGGCTCAGCGGCAATGTATCAAGATGCACGAATACGGCAGGCACCATGTAGTCCGGCAGGTTTTCCAGCAGATGGCTGCGCAGTGTTTCGATTTCCAGCGGTGCCCGGGTGTAGTACGCGACCAGACGTTTCTCGCCCGGCACGTCCTCACGGGCCAATACGGCGGCTTCCTGAATGCCGTCGATCTGGGTCAAACGCGCCTGAATCTCGCCGAGCTCGATGCGCAAACCACGAATCTTCACCTGATCGTCGTTGCGACCGAGGTACTCGATATTGCCGTCCGCCAGATAACGNTCACGGGCCAATACGGCGGCTTCCTGAATGCCGTCGATCTGGGTCAAACGCGCCTGAATCTCGCCGAGCTCGATGCGCAAACCACGAATCTTCACCTGATCGTCGTTGCGACCGAGGTACTCGATATTGCCGTCCGCCAGATAACGCGCGATGTCGCCGGTGCGGTACATCCGCCCATTGGCCTGGAACGGATCGTTGAGGAAGCGCTCGGCGTTCAGTTCCGGGCGATTCAGATAACCGCGCGCCACCTGTACGCCACCGATGTACAGCTCACCGACCACGCCGTGCGGAACCGGTTGTTGCTGGGCATCGAGGATGTACATCCGGTTGTTGGCAATCGGTTTGCCGATCGGTGTGTTGTCTGGCGTTTGTTCCAGCGGCCCGGCGCAGTTCCACGCGGTCACGTCCACTGCCGCTTCGGTCGGGCCGTAGAGGTTGTGCAATTGGCTGCCCGGCAGTTGCTGTTTGAAACGCCGCACCACGCTGCCCGGCAGGGCTTCGCCGCTGCACATCACCTGACGCAGACTGCTGCAGCGTGCGGTTTCGGCGTGGGCGAGAAACACGTCGAGCATCGACGGTACGAAGTGCAACGTGGTGATGTGTTCGCGCTCGATGATGTCGCTGAGATACAGCGGGTCCTTATGCCCCTCGGGCCGGGCCATGACCAATCGGGCGCCGGTCATCAGCGGCCAGAAGAATTCCCACACCGAGACGTCGAAGCTGAACGGGGTCTTTTGCAACACCGTGTCGCTGGCGGTCACTTGATAGGCGTCCTGCATCCACAGCAAGCGGTTGACCACCCCGCGATGCTCGTTGATCACGCCTTTCGGCTGGCCAGTAGAGCCGGAGGTGTAGATCACGTACGCGGTGTGCTGCGGGGTCAGTTCGGTTACCAAAAGATTGTCCGTCGGCAGCGAATGCCAGTGCGGCTGATCCAGATCGATCACCGGCACAGCGACTTCGCCAAGCAACGAACGCGTGGTTCCCTGCACAAGCACCGCCAGCGGCGCGCTGTCTTCCAGCATGTAGGCCAGACGCTCCAGCGGATACGCCGGGTCCAGCGGCACATAACCGCCGCCGGCCTTGAGGATCGCCAGCAGCCCGACCACCATGTCCAGACCGCGTTCGACGCAGATCGCCACCCGCGCATCCGGCCCTACACCCAATTCACGCAGGTGCCGCGCCAGTTGATTGGCCCGGGCATTGAGTTCGGCGTAACTCAGTTGCTGCTCCCCCGCGACCACCGCTGGTGCCAGCGGCGAGCGCGCCACTTGCGCCTCGAACAAGCCGTGAATGGTCTGCTCAAGGTTGTAATCGACCTCGGTGGCATTGAACTCGACCAACAAACGCTGCTGTTCTTCCGGCGCCAGCAGCGGCGCCCTTTCCAGCAGCGCCTGATCGTTGCCGACCATCGCCTGCAACAGGCGCTGGAAGTAACCGACGAAGCGCTCGACCGTGCTCTGGTCAAACAATGCCGTGGCGTATTCCAGCGATCCGCGAATGATGCCGTTGGACTCACTGAGGCTCAGTGACAGGTCGAACTTGGCGAAGTGGCTCGGCTCGGCCACGCCCTCCAGCGTCAGTTCGCCGAGGGCCAGCGCCGGGCTTTCGAGGCCATCCCAACTGAGCAAGGTCTGGAACAACGGGCTGTGCGCCAGACTGCGCACGGGTCGAGTGATTTCCACCACTTGCTCGAACGGCAGATCCTGATGCGCCTGCGCTTGCAGGGTTTGCGCCTTGACCCGCGCCAGCAGTGCTTCGACGCTCAGCTCGCCCGAGGTGTCGATGCGCAGCGCCAGGGTGTTGACGAACATGCCGATCAGGCCTTCGATCTCGGCGCGGGTGCGGTTGGCCACTGGCGAACCGATCACCACTTCAGCCTGCCCGGACAAGCGGCTGAGCAGCATCGCCCAGGCACTCATCAGCGTCATGTACAGGGTCACGCCGTGGCGCTGGCCCAAGGCTTTGAGCCCGGCGCTCAGACGCTCGTCGAGCACCACCGCAACGCTGCTGCCGGCATAGTCCTGCTGCGCCGGGCGCGGCCGATCGGTCGGCAGCATCAACAGCGCCGGGGCGCCGGCCAGGGTCTGTTGCCAGTACTCGCTCTGGCGCTGCAGCACCTCGCCGCTGAGCCAGCGCCGCTGCCACACCGCGTAGTCGGTGTACTGCAACGCCAGCGGCGGCAACGGATCCGGCTGGCCATGACTGAACGCCTGATACAGCGCCATCAGTTCGCGGGTCAGTACGCCCATCGACCAACCGTCAGAGATGATGTGGTGCAGGGTCAGCAACAGTACATGGTGATCGTCGGCCAACCGCACCAGTCGCCCGCGAATCAACGGATCGTCCTGCAAGTCGAACGGCCCGGAGGCTTCGCCCTGAATCAGTGCCTGCAGGGTTTCCTCGGGTTGCGGGTGCTGGCGCAGGTCTTCGATTCGCAGCAGCAGACCAGTGTCCACCGGGGCGATCAGCACCTGCGCTTCGTCGTTGAATTGCGCGAAGCGGCTGCGCAGGGTTTCGTGGCGGGCGACGATCCGCGCCAGTGCGCGTTGCAGCGCCGCGTCGTCGAGACGGCCACGCAGACGCAAGGCCACGGGAATGTTGTAGGCGGTGTTGGCGCCTTCCATTTGCGCGAGGAACCACAGGCGTTGCTGGGCGAACGACAGCGGCAACGCGCCGTCACGCGGTACCGGCACGATCTGTGGTTGCGCACAGCGTCCGGCCTCGCTCAGCACTGAGGCGACCGCCGCCAGTTCGGCGTTGGCAAACAGGTCGCTCAGCGCCAGCTCGACACCCAGGCGCTGGCGCACTTGCGAAACCATGCGCATCGCCAGCAACGAATGCCCGCCGAGTTCGAAAAAGTGATCCTGACGCCCGACCCGCTCGACTTGCAGCACGTCGGCCCAGATCTGCGCCAGCGCGCTTTCCACCTCGCCTTCGGGCGCTGCGTACTCGCGGGTGAACAGCGCCGCCAGATCCGGTGCCGGCAAGGCCTTGCGGTCGACCTTGCCGTTGGCGGTCAGCGGCAGCGCGGCGAGTTTGACGAACGCGGTCGGCACCATGTATTCCGGCAAACGGCTGAGCAATTGCGCGCGCAACTCGCCCACCGGCAGCGCTTCGACCTGCGCCTGTTCGGTGAAGTAGGCCACCAGTCGCGGCTGGCCGGGTTGATCTTCGCGGGCCAGCAGCACCGCCTCCTGAATCCCCGGCATCAGGTTGAGGCAGGTTTCGATCTCGCCCAGTTCGATGCGTACGCCGCGAATCTTCACCTGATCGTCGTTGCGCCCCAGGTATTCGAGGTTGCCGTCCTCGCGCCAGCGCGCAAGGTCACCGGTGCGGTACATCCGCGCGTTGGGTGCGCTGCTGAACGGGTCACGCAAAAAGCGCTCGGCAGTCATTTGCGGGCGATTCAGGTAGCCACGGGCGACCCCGGCACCGCCAACGTACAACTCGCCAGCCACGCCAACCGGCACCGGGCGTTGTTGTTGGTCAAGCAGGTACACCGTGGCATTGCTCAGCGGCCTGCCGATGTGCAGCGCATCGCCGCTTTGCACCAGACCTGAAGTGGCGACCACCGTGGCCTCGGTCGGGCCGTAGTTGTTGACCACGTCGAAATGCTGGTGGCGATTGAACTGACGCAAGCGGTCGCCGCCGATCAGCAACGTGCGCAGGGTCGGGTGTTCGAGGTTCTGGCTGAAGGCGTATTCGGCCACCGGGGTCGGCAGAAAGCTCACGTCCAGCGGCTGTGCGCACCACCACGCGAGCAAGGCATCGATGTCTTCGCCGCCCTCTTGGGTCGGCGCCAGATGCAGGGTCGCGCCCACGCACAACGCCGGCCAGACTTCCCAGGCCATCGCATCGAAGCCGAACCCGGCCAGGCTTGAGGTGTGACGCCCGGCACAGAGGTCGAACGCGGTGCAGTGCCAGTCGACCAGATTGCTCAAAGTGTGATGCTCGACCATCACACCCTTGGGCAGCCCGGTGGAGCCGGAGGTGTAAATCACGTAGGCCAGGTGTGCGGTGCTCAGGCCCGGTACCTGCGGGTTTTGCGTGACCGTCAGCGGCCAAGTGCAGCGGTCGAGTTCGAGTACCGGCACGTTCAGCGCCGGCAGTCGCTCGCGCAGATGGCTTTGGGTCAGTACGGCGACTGGCGCGCTGTCGTCGAGCAGGTAGTTCAAACGCTCCGCTGGATGCGCCGGGTCAATCGGCACGTAACCGGCGCCGGCCTTGAGGATCGCCACCAGTCCGGCCAGGGTGTCCAGCCCACGGCGGGCGACGATCGCCACGCGATCATCCGGTTTCACGCCCAGGTCGATCAGATGCTGCGCCAAGGCGTTGGCTTGCTGATTGAGTTCGGCGTAGGTCAGCTGCACGTTGGCAAACACTGCCGCCAACGCGTCCGGCCGCTCGGCCACCTGCGCCTCGAAACGTTGCTGGATAGTCTGTGGCGCAGGAAAATCCACTTGAGTGGCATTGAAGCCGCGCAATACCTGTTCAAGCTCTGCCGCCGGCAGGACCGGCAATTGATTGACCGGTGTCTGCGGCGCCTGTTCCAGGGCGAGCAGCAGGTTCTGCAGTGCGCAGAGCAGGTAATCGCAGATGCGCTGCGGATCGGTCTCGGAGCTGGCCAGCAGCGTCAGGCTGAAGGCGTCACCGAGGTCATCGACGCTCATCGTCAGCGGATAGTTGCTGCGCTCTTCGGAGTGCAACGTGGAGATACCGTCCCACGCCGCGAGGGTATCGGCGCTGGCGGTGGCGACGTTGTAGCTGTGGCGATAATTGAGCAGTGTGCTGAACAGCGGCGTCGGCGCCACCACGTGACTGCAGCGCTGAGCCAGGGCCAGCGGTGCGTGTTCGTGACGCATCAGCGTGGTCAGCCGTGCGTGGGTGGCGTTGACGGCTGCGCGCACATCCTGCCCGTCGATGTTCACTCGTAACGGCAAGGTGTTGATGAAAATCCCCAGCGCCCGGTCAATCGCTTCGGCGCCCTGCATGCGGCCCATCAGCACCGTACCGAACACCACCTGCTGTTTGCCGGTCAGCGCAGCCAGCACCTGCGCCCAGCCAAGGTGGAACAGGCTCGCGACACTGACGCCGAGCGTCCGCGCCTGCGCCCGTAGACGCTGGCCCAACAGTGCAGCGACCGGCACGCTGAGTTCGACGATTTCGCTGCCGTCACCCTGCACGTCCTGCAGGCCGTAAGGCAGCGTCGGTTCGTCGATGTCGCTGAGCATCTCGCGGAAGAACGCCTCGTGCTCGGCCTCGCTGACGCCCAGACGCGCCTGCGCCACGTAGTTGCGAAACGGCACCGGGCGCCCGAGCCGTTCACGCTGCCCGGTGAGGCAGGCGCGCATTTCGTGGCGCACCACGTCGAGGGCCGAGTGGTCGAGCGCCATGTGATGGAACAACAGCGTGGCGATCACCCGTTGCCCGGCTTCATCCCACGCGTGGGCCAGACGCATCAGCGGCGCCTGGGTCACGTCGAGGCGGAAGTGCCGGGCGTCGAAACGCTCATGCAGATACGCCAGCACGTCGCCATTTGCATCAGGCAACGTCACCTCTTCCACCGGCAGTTCGGCCCGGCGCCAGACCACCTGCACCGGCGCGTCCAGTCCTGCCCAATGCACAGCGGTGCGCAGAATGTCATGGCGATCGATCACCGCTTGCAGCGCTTGAGCGAACGCTAGAAAACGTTCGCGGCTGGCAAAGGCGAAATGCGATTGCATGACATACGGATCACCGTCACCGCCACTGACGTGGTGATACAGGATGCCTTCCTGCAGCGGCGCCAGCGGGTAGATGTCCTGCACGTTGGCTGCGCCGCCGGGGACTTGTGCGACGAGGTGGTCGATGGTCGTCTGGTCGAGTTCGACCAGCGTCAGCATCGCCGGAGTGATGCGCGTGGTGCCGGCAACGATGCCGTTGACCGGCACCTCGACCTGCCCGTGCTTGCTGGCCGAGTACTGCCCGGCCTTGATCAGCTCGATCAGCGCCGGTTTGTGCTCGCGCAACAGCGCCAGCAACGCCGGGTCGTTCAAGGCCTGCTTGTTGCCATTGACCCGCAATTGGTCGTCCGCGACCGCCAGCTGAATATCCTTGGCCTTCAATGTGGCCAACAGTTCGATCACGTTCACAGGACGATCTCCATTCGTTCGGTAATTGCGGCGTAGCCGGCCAGGGTCGGATGTTCGAACAGCGACCTGACATCGGCTTCCATGCCTTCCTGACGCAGCCGGCCGATCAGACTGACCGCCAGCAGCGAGTGCCCACCCAGTTCAAAGAAATGATCGTGGCGCCCTACCCGCTCGACGTTGAGCAACTCGGCCCAGAGCCGTGCGAGGGTGATTTCCACTTCGCCGACCGGGGCTTCATATTCGCGCACCGGCAATGCGCCCTGATCCGGCGCCGGCAGCGCCTTGCGGTCGAGCTTGCCGTTGGGGCTCAGCGGCAATGCATCAAGATGCACGAATACGGCAGGCACCATGTAGTCCGGCAGGTTTTCCAGCAGATGGCTGCGCAGCACGTCGGTTTCCAGCCGTGCGCCGGTGTAATACGCCACCAGACGCTTGTCCCCCGGCACGTCTTCGCGAGCCAGTACGGCGGCTTCCTGCACGCCATCGATCTGGGTCAAACGCGCCTGAATCTCGCCGAGCTCGATGCGCAAACCACGGATCTTCACCTGATCGTCGTTGCGACCGAGGTACTCGATATTGCCGTCCGCCAGATAACGGGCGATGTCGCCGGTGCGGTACATCCGCCCATTGGCCTGGAACGGATCGTCGAGGAAGCGTTCGGCGTTCAGCTGCGGGCGATTCAGATAACCGCGCGCCACCTGCACGCCACCGATGTACAGCTCGCCGACCACGCCGTGCGGCACCGGTTGTTGCTGGGCATCGAGGATGTACATGCGGGTGTTGGCGATCGGTTTGCCGATCGGCGTGTTGTCCGGGGTTTGCTCCAGCGGCCCGGCGCAACTCCACGCGGTCACGTCCACTGCCGCTTCGGTCGGGCCGTAGAGGTTGTGCAATTGGCTGCCCGGCAGTTGCTGTTTGAAACGCCGTACCACGCTGCCCGGCAGGGCTTCGCCGCTGCACATCACCTGACGCAGGCTGGTGCAGCGTGCGGTTTCGGCGTGGGCGAGAAACACGTCGAGCATCGACGGTACGAAGTGCAACGTGGTGATNTCCACGCGGTCACGTCCACTGCCGCTTCGGTCGGGCCGTAGAGGTTGTGCAATTGGCTGCCCGGCAGTTGCTGTTTGAAACGCCGCACCACGCTGCCCGGCAGGGCTTCGCCGCTGCACATCACCTGACGCAGACTGCTGCAGCGTGCGGTTTCGGCGTGGGCGAGAAACACGTCGAGCATCGACGGTACGAAGTGCAACGTGGTGATATGTTCGCGCTCGATGATGTCGCTGAGATACAGCGGGTCCTTATGCCCCTCGGGCCGGGCCATGACCAATCGGGCGCCGGTCATCAGCGGCCAGAAGAATTCCCACACCGAGACGTCGAAGCTGAACGGGGTTTTCTGCAACACCGTGTNTGTTCGCGCTCGATGATGTCGCTGAGATACAGCGGGTCCTTATGCCCCTCGGGCCGGGCCATGACCAATCGGGCGCCGGTCATCAGCGGCCAGAAGAATTCCCACACCGAGACGTCGAAGCTGAACGGGGTTTTCTGCAACACCGTGTCGGCAGAAGTCAGTTGGTAAGCGTCCTGCATCCACAGCAGGCGGTTGACCACCCCGCTGTGTTCGTTGATCACGCCTTTCGGTTGGCCGGTGGAACCGGAGGTGTAGATCACGTAGGCGCTGTGCTGCGGGGTCAACTCTGCAAGAGAAAGGTTTTCCGTTGGCAGCGCTTGCCAATGCGGCTGATCCAGATCGATCAGCGGCACCGAGACTTCGCCGAGCAACGAACGCGTCGTTCCCTGCACCAGCACCGCCAGCGGCGCGCTGTCCTCAAGCATGTAGGCCAATCGTTCCAGCGGATACGCCGGGTCCAGCGGCACGTAACCGCCGCCGGCCTTGAGGATCGCCAGCAGCCCGACCACCATGTCCAGACCACGCTCGACGCAGATCGCCACCCGCGCATCCGGGCCTACGCCCAACTCACGCAGATGCCGCGCCAGTTGATTGGCCCGGGCGTTGAGTTCGGCGTAGCTCAGTTGCTGCTCACCTGCGACCACGGCGGGGGCCTGCGGCGAGCGCGTCACTTGCGCCTCGAACAAGTCGTGAATGGTCTGCTCAAGGTCGTAATCGACGTCCGTGGCATTGAGGCCGAACAGCAACTGCTGGCGCTCGGCATCCACCAACACCGGCAGGCGGTTCAAGGCCTGCTGCGGTGCCTGCTCCAGCGCCTCGACCAGCCCCGCCAACGCCTGCTGCATGTAGCCACACACCCGCGCCGCGCCGATCTGTGAAGGGGTCATTGCCGTAAGGTCAAAGCCCTGGCCCAGGTCATCGACGTTGAAGCTCAGCGGATAGTTGGTGCGCTCCTCGCTGGACAGGTTTTCGATGCCTTGCCAGGCCAGGCGATTGGCTTGCAACTGTTCCTCGCTGACGCTGTGCCGGTAGTTGAGCATGGCGCTGAACAGCGGCGACGGCGCGGCCACCCCGCTGCAACGCTGGGCCAGTGCCAGTGACGCATGCTCATGGCCGAGCAATGCGGTCAGTTGCGCATGGGTCGCACGCACGCCGGCACGCACCGAAACATCGCCCAGATCCACCCGCAGCGGCAGCGTATTGATGAACATCCCCAGACAGCGATCGGCGCCGGTACCGCCCTGCATCCGCCCCAGCAGCACAGTGCCGAACACCACGCGCGCATGTCCGGAAGTCGCCGCCAATACCTGAGCAAACGCCAGATGGAACAGGCTCGCGACGCTCACTCCCATCTGCCGCGCCTGGCTGCGCAAGCGCTGCGCCAAGGCTTCGGGCACGCGCTGACGGACTTCTTCGATGTCATGGCCGTCACCGTGCACATCCAGCAGACCGAACGGCAGCGTCGGCTCATCGATCTCACCGAGCATCGTGCGGAAGAACGCTTCATGCTCCTGCTCGCTGACGCCCAACCGGGTCTGCGCCACGTAATTGCGATACGGCACGGCGGGTATCAGGGCTTCGCCGTGACCGAAGAGCAGCGCCTGCAGTTCCTGCTGCACCACTTCCAGCGCCGTGTGATCCATGGCGATGTGATGGAACAGCAGCATGGCGACCACCCGGTCGTTGGCCGGATCCTGCGCGTACACCAGGCGAATCAGCGGCGCCTGACTGAGATCGATGCGGTAATGACGCGCGTCGAAACGCTCATACAACTGCGCCAGAACATCACCGCCCGCCGGATCGAATGCAACCTCCTGCAGCGGCAGCTCGGCTTCGCGCCAGACCACTTGCACCGGCGTTGCCAACCCTTCCCAGACCACGCCGGTGCGCAGAATGTCGTGCCGGGTCATGACCTGACGCAGCGCGGCGGCGAAGGCCTGCAAGCGTTCAAGGCTGTCGAACGCCAGGCGCGATTGCAGCAGGTACGGATCACCCTGCGCGGCGCTCAAGTGGTGATAAAGAATCCCTTCCTGCAATGGCGCCAGCGGATAAATGTCCTGCACGTTGGCGGCCCCGCCCGGCACCGTGGCAACCACGCGCTCAATGGCTGGCTGATCCAGTTGCACCAGCGTCAGCATGTCCGGGGTGATGTGCGTGCAACCGGCCGGAATCAGGTTGGCCGGCACCGCGACTTCGCGACCGCTGCCGACGGCGGCGGCCAGCGCGGCGAGGGTCGGCTGGCTGAACAGCACGCGCACGTCGGTGCTCAGGCCGAGCTGACGCATGCGCTCGATCAGGGTCACCGCCAGCAGCGAATGCCCGCCCAGCTCAAAGAAGTTGTCGTGCCGCCCGACCTGTTCGACCTGCAGCACCTCGGCCCAGACCTGCGCCAGCGCGGTCTCCACCGGCCCTTGCGGCGCTGCATATTCGCGGCTGAGCCAGGCGTCCTGATCCGGTTCGGGCAAGGCCTTGCGGTCGAGTTTGCCGTTGGCGGTCAGTGGCAGCGCCTCAAGCCGCACGTAAGCTGCCGGCACCAGTGCCTGTGGCAGACGCGCTTGCAAATGCGCGCGCAGATCCTCGATATCGACCGTTGTGCGGGCAGTAAACCAGGCGATCAACCGCGCCTCGCGCACCAGCACCACCGCGTCCTGCACCGCCGGATAGCTGGACAGCGCGGCTTCGATTTCACCCAGTTCCACCCGCACACCGCGCAGTTTGACCTGATCGTCGTTACGCCCCAGGTACTCGATATTGCCGTCGGCCAGCCAGCATGCGAGGTCGCCGGTGCGGTAAATGCGCGCCTGCGGTTCGTCACTGAAGGGGTCTTCGAGGAAGCGTTCGGCGGTCAGCTGGGGACGGTTCAGATAACCACGGGCCACACCCGCGCCACCGACGTACAGCTCGCCCGCCACACCCACAGGCACCGGACGTTGCTGTTCATCGAGCAAGTAAACCCTGGCGTTGCTGATGGGCCGGCCGATGTGCAGCAATTGCCCGGCATGGATTTGCCCTGAAGTCGCGACCACCGTGGCCTCGGTCGGACCGTAGTTGTTGATCACGGCAAAGGTCTGCTCACGCGGGAACTGGCGCAACTTGTCGCCGCCGATCAACAGCGTGCGCAAGGTCGGATGCCCCAGTTCACGACTGAAGGCGTATTCGGCAATCGGCGTCGGCAGGAAACTGACCTGCAACGGCTGCGCGCGCCACCAGTCGAGCAGTTCATCCAGATGTTCGTTGCTGATCGACGGCGGCGGCAGGTGCAGGGTCGCGCCGACACACAGCGCCGGCCAGACTTCCCAGGCCATCGCGTCGAAACCGCAACCGGCGACGCTGGCGGTGTGGCTGCCGGCGCGCAGGTCGAACGCCTCGCAGTGCCAGTGCACAAGGTTTTCCAGGGTCGCGTGTTCGACCATCNCAACCGGCGACGCTGGCGGTGTGGCTGCCGGCGCGCAGGTCGAACGCCTCGCAGTGCCAGTGCACAAGGTTTTCCAGGGTCGCGTGTTCGACCATCACGCCTTTCGGCTGGCCGGTCGAACCCGAGGTGTAGATCACGTAAGCCAGATGCGCCGGGGTCAGCGTCGGCAGTTGTGGATTGGTCGCCGCCAGGTGCTGCCAGAGGTTCTGATCCAGATCGATCACCGGCACCCGGCCCAGCAGCTCGCGGGTCGAGCCTTGCGCCAGCACCGCCACCGGATCGCTGTCCTGCAACAGGTAGGCGATGCGCTCCGCCGGGTACGCCGGGTCGACCGGCACATAACCGGCGCCAGCCTTGAGAATCGCCAGCAACGCCACCAGCATCTGCGGGCTGCGTGGCAGGCACACGGCAATCCGGTCGTCCGGCTGCACGCCGAGGCCGAGCAAGTGATGCGCCAGGCGATTGGCCTGCTGATTGAGTTGCGCATAAGTCAGTTGCTGCGTGCCCTGCACCACCACCAGCGCTTGCGGATGCAGCTCGGCCTGCACTTGCACCAGTGACTGAATCGTCGCCCCGCGCGGGTATGCCGCCGCCGTCGGGTTGAACCCGACCAGCAAGCGCTCGTATTCCTCCACCGCAAGAATCGGCAAACGGTTGAGCGCACGCTGTGGCGCCTGCTCCAGTGCGTGCAGCAGATGCTCCAGCGCGGTGTGCATGTAGCTGCAGATCCGTTGCGCGCCGATCTGCGTCAACGCCAGCACGGACAGGGAAAAGTCTGCGCCGAGATCGTCGACGCTGAGGGTCAGCGGATAGTTGCTGCGCTCTTCGCCACCGAGCAATTGCACGCCTTCCCAGATGCCCTGACCGTCACGCGGCTGCGCCTCGGCGACGGTATGCCGGTAGTTGAGCAGTGCGCTGAACAGCGGCGCGCCGGACACTGCGCTGCAGCGCTGGGCCAGCGCCAGTGGCGCATGTTCATGGGCCAACAGCGCGGTCAGCCGTGCGTGGGTGGTCTTGACAGCAGACTGCACGCCTTCGCTGACATCCACCCGCAGCGGCAAGGTGTTGATGAACACGCCCAGGGTGCGATCCGCGCCCTCGCCGCCCTGCAAGCGACCCAACAGCACCGTGCCGAACACCACGTCGCGGCGGTTGGCAAGTACCCCCAGCACCTGCGCCCAGGCCAGATGCATCAGGCTCGCCGGGCTGACACCCAACTGCCGCGCCTGCTCTCGCAGGCGCAGGGTCAATCCGGCATCGACGGCTTGCTGCGCCTCTTCAATGTCGCCGCCATCGCCTTGCACGTCGTGCAAACCGAACGGCAGGGTCGGCTCGTCGATATCGCCGAGCATGTCGCGGAAGAACGTTTCGTGCTCCTGCTCGCTGGCACCCAGACGCGCCTGCGCCACGTAGTTGCGATACGGCATCGGCGTGCCGAGGCGGTCGGCTTGATCGAACATAAACGCGCGCATCTCTCGGCCCACTACCTCCATGGCGGTGTGGTCGAGAATCAAGTGCTGGAACAGGATGATCGCCACCACCCGTTGCTGCGCCGGGTCTTCGGCATAGACGATGCGCATCAACGGCGCCTGGCTCACGTCGAGACGGTTGTAGCGGGCATCGAAGCGCCCGTGCAGCTGCTCAAGGACGTCGCCCTGAGCCGGATCCAGCGGCACCGCCTGTACCACCAGCAGCGCCTCGCGCCACACCACCTGATGCGGACTCGGCAAGCCTTCCCAGACCACGCTGGTGCGCAGAATGTCGTGACGGGCGACGACCTGCTGCAGAGCTTGGCTGAAGGTGCGCAGGCGCTCGACGCTGTCGAAGATCAGCCGCGATTGCAGCAGGTACGGATCGCCCTGTTCGGCGCTCAGGTGGTGGTAAAGAATGCCTTCCTGCAACGGTGCCAGCGGATAAATGTCCTGCACGTTAGCTGCCCCGCCCGGCACCGTGGCGACGATGCGCTCGATGCTCGCTTGATCGAGTTCGGTCAGGCTGAGCATGTCCGGGGTGATGCGGGTGCAACCCGGCGGAATGCGGTTGGCCGGCACTTCGATTTCGCGACCGCTGCCCACAGCGGCGGCCAGTGCAGCGAGGGTCGGCTGATTGAACAACACGCGCACGTCAGCCGCGAGGTCGATCTGACGCATGCGTTCGATCAGGCTCACCGCCAGCAGCGAATGCCCGCCCAGTTCGAAGAAGTTGTCGTGACGCCCGACGCGCTCGACGTTCAGCACGTCGATCCAGATCTGCGCCAGCGCGTTTTCCACGGCACCTTGTGGCGCTTCATATTCGCGGCTGAGCCACGCGCCGTGCTCCGGTTCCGGCAAGGCCTTGCGGTCAATCTTGCCGTTGGCGGTCAACGGCAATGCGTCCAGCCGCACGTAAGCCGCCGGCAACAGCGCCTCCGGCAAGCGTGCCTGCAAATGCGTGTGCAACTGCTGAATATCGACCGCCGTGCGCTCGGTGAACCACGCAATCAGCCGCCCGTCACGAACCAGTACCACCGCCTCCCGCAGCGCCGCGTGGCTGCCGAGCGCGGCTTCGATTTCACCGAGTTCGATACGCACGCCACGCAGTTTGACCTGATCATCGTTGCGCCCCAGGTACTCGAGGTTGCCGTCGGCCAGCCAACGCGCCTGATCGCCGGTACGGTACATGCGCGCCTGCGGCTCGTCGCTGAACGGATCGAACAGGAACTGCGCAGCGCTCAGCTCGGGGCGATTCAGATAGCCGCGCGCCACGCCGGCACCGCCGACATACAACTCGCCCGCCACCCCCACCGGCACCGGGTGCTGCTCGGCGTCCAGCACATAGACTTTGGCATTGGCAATCGGCCGGCCGATATGCAGCGGCTGATCCAGTTCGACCGGTCCCGAAGTGGCGACCACCGTCGCTTCAGTCGGGCCATAGTTGTTGATCACCTCGAAGGTTTGCGCACGGTTGAACTGACGCAGTCGGTCGCCGCCAATCAGCAGCGTGCGCAAGGTCGGGTGCTGCAATTGCCGGCTGAACGCGTATTCGGCCACTGGCGTCGGCAGGAAACTGACCTGCAACGGCTGCGCGCACCACCAGTCGAGCAGCTCGTCGAGATGCTCATTGCGGATCGACGGCGGCGGCAGGTGCAAGGTCGCGCCGACACACAGTGCCGGCCAGACTTCCCAGGCCATCGCATCGAAACCGAAGCCGGCGACACTCGCGGTCTGGCTGCCGGCCTGCAAGTCGAAAGCTTCGGCGTGCCAGTGCACAAGGTTTTCCAAGGTCGCATGCTCGACCATCACCCCTTTCGGCTGGCCGGTGGAGCCGGAGGTGTAGATCACGTACGCCAGATGGTTCGGCGTCAATGCCGGCACCTGCGGATTCGCATCCGAGAGGTGCTGCCAGAGGTCGTTGTCCAGATCGATGACCGGCACGCCACCGAGCAGATCGCGAGTCGAGGCCTGAGCCACGACCGCCACCGGGGCGCAGTCCTGCAACAGGTAGGCGATGCGTTCCGGCGGATACGCCGGATCGACCGGCACATAACCGGCGCCGGCCTTGAGGATCGCCAGCAGCGCCACCAGCATGTCCGGACTGCGCCGGGCGCACAGGGCGACCCGGTCATCGGGCTGCACGCCAAGGCCTATCAGGTGATGCGCCAGACGATTGGCCCGCTGATTGAGTTCGCCATAGCGCAACTGCTGCGCACCTTGCACCGCCGCCAACGCTGCAGGGTGCGCGGCCGCCCGGGCCTCGAACAAACGCTGCACGGTTTGTGCCGGCGGGAAGTCGCGACCGCTGATGTTAAAGCCGACCAGGACCCGCTGCCGTTCGCTCGGCGACAGCACCGAGATCTGCCGCAGTGGCGTGGCTGGCGTGTGTTCCAGGGCTGTCAGCAAGTTGTGCAGCGCGGTTTGCAGGTAATCGCAGACCCGCGCGCCATCCACTTGCGGCACCGCCTGCACGCTCAGGCGGAAACCGGTGCCGAGGTCGTCGACGCTGACCACCAGCGGATAGTTGCTGCGCTCGCGGGAGCTGAGAATCTCGATCCCGTCCCAGGCCACGCCTGCCGGCTCCGCCGCGCTGTGACGGTAGTTGAGCAAGCTGCTGAACAGCGGCAGCGACGCCGCCACACCGCTGCAACGCTGGGCCAGCGACAGCGAGGCCTGCTCATGCGCCAGCAATTGCGCCAGACGCTCATGAGTAGCGCGCACGCCTTGCTCTACCGAGGTAGCGCCAACACTGACCCGCAACGGCAAGGTGTTGATGAACATGCCGAGTGCGCGGTCGGCGCCCTCGCCGCCCTGCATGCGCCCGAGCAGCACGGTGCCGAATACCACATCCTCACGGCCCGAGACCTTTGCCAGCACCTGACCCCAGGCCTGGTGCACCAGACTCGCGGCGCTGATGCCGAGGCGCCGCGCCTGTTCGCGCAAGCGTTGGGCCACACTCGAATCCAGCGCTTGCGCGCTCTCGACGCTGCTGCTGCCATCGCCATGCACGTCCTGCACACCGAAGGCCACGGTCGGCTCGTCGATGTCGCCGAGCATGTCGCGGAAGAACGCTTCGTGCGCTTGGGTATCGGCATGCTGTTGCGCCTGCGCCACGTAGTTGCGGTACTGCACCGGCGCCGGCAGATCGGCACTGCTCGGTTGCAGGCTGTCGTTCATTTCCGCGAGCAGCACTTCCAGTGCGGTGTGGTCGAGGACGATGTGGTGCAGCGACAGGATGCCGACCCAGCGCTGCTGTGCACGGTCTTCGGTGTAGGCCAGACGCATCAGCGGCGCGCGGCGCAGGTCGAGGCGGTAGTGCCGTGGATCGAACCGCGCCTGCATCTGCTCCAGCACATCGCCTTCCAGCAGGTCGGCATCGATCCGCTCCAGTGCCAGCGGCGCCTCGCGCCAGACCACTTGCACCGGCTCCTCAAGCCCTTCCCAGAACACGCTGGTGCGCAGAATGTCGTGGCGCGCGATCACCGCATTCAACGCACGGACGAAGGCCTTGATCTGCGCCAGTCCGGCGAAGGCGAATTGCGCCTGCAACACGTAGGGGTCACCGGTGCTGGTCGCCAGATGGTGGTAGAGAATCCCCGCCTGCAACGGTGCCAGGCCGTAAATGTCCTGCACATTGCCGACGCCGCCGGGCACGCTGGCGACCACGCGGTCGATGGCGGCCTGATCCAGCGTGGCCAGCGGCAGCATGTCCGGGGTGATCCGCGTGCAATCGGCGGCAATCAGATTGTCCGGCACCCGCAGGGCGTGACTGTGACTCAGGGTCGCCGCCAGCGCCGCGACGCTCGGCTGGCCGAACAGCACGCGCACGTCGCACTGCAAGTCGTGCTGGCGCATGCGTTCGATCAGTTTCACCGCCAACAGCGAATGGCCGCCGAGTTCGAAGAAATTGTCGTGCCGCCCGACCTGCTCGACACCGAGCAGGCTCTGCCAGATGCCGGCGATCAGGATTTCCACTGGCCCCACGGGGGCTTCGAAACCGCGACGGACGAACGCGTCGCTGTCCGGTTGTGGCAGGGATTTGCGATCAAGCTTGCCGTTGTTGGTCAGCGGTATGGCGTCGAGGCGCACAAAGGCGCTCGGCACCATGTAGTCGGCCAGCGATTGCAGCAACGCGTCGCGCAATTGCGCGGAGCTCGGTTCAGTGCCTTCGGCGGCCAGCCAGTAGGCGACCAGACGCTTGTCACCGGGACTGTCTTCACGAGCGATCACCAGCGCTTCGCGCACACCGGCGCAGGCGGCGAGGCGAGCTTCAATTTCACCGAGCTCAATGCGGAAACCCCGGATCTTCACTTGATCGTCGTTGCGCCCCAGGTAGTCGAGGCTGCCATCCGCTGACCAGCGCGCCAGGTCACCGGTCTTGTACAGGCGCGCTGCAGCACGGCCGCTGAACGGGTCGGCAATGAAGCGCTCGGCGGTCAGCGCCTCGCGGTTGAGGTAGCCGCGGGCAACCCCGGCGCCACCGACGTACAACTCGCCGATCACGCCGACCGGCACCGGTTCGCGCTGCGCGTCGAGCACGTACAGCTGCAGGTCGGGAATGCCCACACCGATCGGGCTGCGCCCGACCAGTTGCGCGTCCGCTGCTTCCAGTGGGCGATAGGTCACGTGCACCGTGGTTTCAGTGATGCCGTACATGTTCACCAGCCGCGTACCGGCATTGCCGACCCGCGCGTACCACGGTTTGAGCAGGCCCGGCTCCAGGGCTTCGCCGCCGAAGATCACCTCGCGCAGCGAATGCTGCAACGGGCTGCGGCCCTGCGCGGCGATCAACTGGCGGAAGGCGCTCGGCGTTTGATTGAGCACGGTGACGCCACTGCGGCACAGCAGCGCGTAGCAGTCGTCCGGCGAGCGGCTCACGGCCTGCGGCACCAGCAGCAACTGGCCGCCAAACGCCAGCGCGCCCCAGATTTCCCACACCGAGAAATCGAAGGCGAAGGAATGGAACAGCGCCCACACATCTTGCGGGTTGAAGTTGAACCAGTCGTGGGTCGCCGCAAACAGGCGCACCACGTTGCGGTGTTCGACCATCACGCCTTTGGGCAGCCCGGTGGAACCCGAGGTGTAGATCACGTAGGCGAGATGACTCAGGCTCAGCCCGGGAATCTGCGGATTGCTGCCGAGTTCAGCCTGCAACTGCACACTGTCCAGATCGATGCTCGGCACTTCGAGCGCGCCAATCCTGTCCAGCGTATCGGCCTGAATCAGCACCGCCACCGGGGCGCTGTCCTGCAAGGTGTAGGCGATGCGCTCCAGCGGATACGCCGGGTCGATCGGCACGTAACCGGCGCCAGCCTTGAGGATACCGAGCAGGCCGATGATCATCTGCGGGCCGCGCTCGACGCAGATCGCCACGCGCTGATCCGGGCGAATCCCCCGTGCCAGCAGGTGATGCGCAAGTTGATTGGCGCGGCGGTTGAGTTCGCCGTAGCTCAGTGTCTGCTCCTCGAACAGCAGCGCTGTGGCCTCCGGGCGTGCCGCCGCATGCGCTTCGAACTGCTGGTGAATCAGCGGCGTTTGCGGGAACTGCGGCAACGGCGAGTTGACTCCGTGCAGCAGATATTCACGCTCGGCGGCCGGCAGGATATTCAGGCGTTGCAGTGGTGCATCCGGGGCCGATTGCAAGGCCTGCAGCAGGCTGTGCAACGCAGTGTGCAGGTAAGCGGCGATGCGTTCGGCGCCCAGCGCCGCATCCGCCAGCGCGGTGATGCGCAAGTCTTCGCCGAGGTCGTCGATGTTGATCGTCAGCGGGTAGTTGGTGCGTTCGCGCGCGCCCAGCACTTGCACGCCGGGGGCCAGTTCGCTGACCTCGGCGATCTCTTCGCTGCTGCTGTGGCGATAGTTGAGGATCGCGCTGAACAACGGCGTCGGCACCGCCACCGCACTGCAACGTTGGGCCAGTGCCAGCGAGGTCTGTTCATGGCCGAGCAACGCGGTCAGGCGTCGATGGGTGGCCAGCACCCCGGCGCGCACGCCGTCCTGCCCGACATCCACTCGCAGCGGCAAGGTGTTGATGAACATCCCCAGCGCCTGTTCGCCGCCCTCACCCGCCTCCATCCGCCCCAGCAGCACGGTGCCGAACACCACCGCCGTGCGCCCGGACAATTGGCCGAGCACCCGCGCCAGCGCCAGATGCATCAGGCTGGCGACGCTGACGCCGAGCTGACGCGCCTGGCCGCGCAGTGGCCGGCTCAAATCGGCGTCGAGCATCAGCACGGCTTCTTCGATGTCCTGGCCGTCGCCCTGCACGTCCTGCAGACCACAAGGCAAGGTCGGCTCGTCGATGTCGGCGAGCATCTCGCGAAAGAACGCCTCTTGAGACTGTTCGTCCAGACCCATGCGCGCCTTGGCCAGGTGATCGCGATACGGCACCGGCGGCCCGACCTGCGCGGTCTGGTCGAGCAGGTGCGCGCGGGTTTCGCGGCGCACCACATCGAGCGCGACGTGATCCATGATCAGGTGATGGAACAGCAGCAGCGCGACCACGCGCCCGTTGGCCGGGTCCATGGCGTACACCAGACGCAGCAGCGGCGCCTGCTGGATGTCGAGGCGGAAGTATCGTGGGTCGTGGCGCTCCAGCAGTTGCGCCAATGCATCCGCGCCCGGGTCGAGGGCGATTTCCTCGCAGTGCAGACGAGCCTGCCGCTGCACCACTTGCAACGGTTCGTCCAGACGCTCCCAGACAAACGAAGTGCGCAGGATATCGTGGCGTTCGATCATCCACTGCAACGCCTCGGCGAAGGCCTCCAGCCGTTCGCGGCTGTCGAAGGCGAACCGCGCTTGTGACACGTAAGGATCGCCGGCGGCTGCCGACAGGTGCAGGTAAAGCATGCCCTCCTGCAGCGGCGCCAGCGGGTAAATGTCCTGCAGGTTGGCGGCGCCACCGGGCACCTTGGCCACCAGCCGGTCGATGGTCGGCTGATCCAGCGTCACCAGCGGCAGCATGTCCGGGGTGATGCGAAACGCCGGGCTCAGCCAGTCGCCACCATGACGGGCGACCAGTTCCAGCAGCTGCGCCTTGTGTTCGCTGAGGCTGTCCCACAACGCATCGTCCAGCGCGTCGTCGCTGCCCAGAATGACCAGGTCTTCATCTTCCTGTTGAAGGCGGATCGCATGGGTGGAAAGAACAGCCATCAGTTCGCTGAAATGCATGGGATAACCTGCTGTAAATACGAGAAAAAGGAGCGCGCAGCCGCGAGTCCGTGCCTGCTGCGCGCAGCCTGGAAAAGCTAAAACATCGGGGCTTGCGGGGCTGACATGGGAAGCGGGGACAAGCCGCCGGCTCGGGCGCCGCAATCCCCCCCTGTAGGAGCTGCCACAGGCTGCGATCTTTTGATCTTGCTGTTAAAAGCCAAATCAGAAGATCGCAGCCTGCGGCAGCTCCTACAGGGTTCGGCGTCAGAGCCGGCGTTTGCGGGCCAGGCTCGGGATGGTGGTTGGCGGGATGAACACTTGCTGCGCCTCGGGTGTGGTGCTGAGCGCCAGCGCCGCCAGGGTCGGCTGACTGAACAGCGCCCGGGCGTCGGTGTGCAGGCCGCTCTGGCGCATGCGCGCCACCAGACTCACCGCCAACAACGAGTGCCCGCCCAGTTCGAAGAAGTTGTCGTGACGACCGACCTGTTCGACGCCGAGCACCTCGCCCCAGATCCGCGCCAGCGTGGTTTCGACTTCGCCCTCGGGTGCCACGTATGGGCGATTGATGACGGCATCGGCCCCCGGCTCCGGCAAGGCNGTTCGAAGAAGTTGTCGTGACGACCGACCTGTTCGACGCCGAGCACCTCGCCCCAGATCCGCGCCAGCGTGGTTTCGACTTCGCCCTCGGGTGCCACGTATGGGCGATTGATGACGGCATCGGCCCCCGGCTCCGGCAAGGCTTTGCGGTCGATCTTGTCGTTTGGCGTCAGTGGCAAGGCGTCGAGTCGCACGAACGCGCCCGGCACCATGTACTCGGGCAAACGTTCCAGCACATGCGCGCGCAGGGTTTCCAGTGACGGCGCGTCGATGCCGGCGCGCACGGTGTACCAGGCCACCAGACGCTCATCACGCACCATCACCACCGCTTGGCGAATCGCCGGATGTTCGATCAACCGTGCCTCGATTTCTCCCGGCTCCAGACGCAAGCCACGCAGCTTGATCTGGAAGTCGTTGCGGCCGAGGAATTCCAGCTCCCCGTGATGGTTGTAGCGCGCCAGATCTCCCGTGCGATACAGCCGATCCCCCGCCACAAACGGGCTGTCGATGAAGCGCTCGGCCTGCATCTCCGGCAGCCCGTGATAACCGCGCGCCACGCCAACGCCGCCGATGTGCAACTCGCCACTGACGCCTTGCGGTACCGGTTGACCGTAGGCATCGAGCACGTACAACCGGGTATTGCTCAGTGCGGTGCCGATCGGCACCACGTTGTCCGGCACCGGCATGTCCGGTTCCAGCGTCCAGCCCGTGCTGTCCACGGTGGTTTCGGTCGGGCCATAAACGTTGTGCAACCGCACCCACGGCAGGCGATCGCGCACCTGACGCGCCAGCGCTGCACTGAGTTCGCCGCCACCGTTGAGCACATCGGTCAGGCTGGTGCATTGCTCGACACCGTCCTGTTCAATGAACTGCTGC
>NZ_CP058974.1:3322602-3470128 GCF_022368695.1 Pseudomonas sp. Y5-11 | reverse complement strand
TAAACGTTGTGCAACCGCACCCACGGCAGGCGATCGCGCACCTGACGCGCCAGCGCTGCACTGAGTTCGCCGCCACCGTTGAGCACATCGGTCAGGCTGGTGCATTGCTCGACACCGTCCTGTTCAATGAACTGCTGCAACAGCGCCGGGACGAATTTGACCACCGTCACCTGCTGCTCACGAATGGTCTGCACCACATACGCCGAATCGCGATTGCCGTCCGGCCGCGCCAGTACCAATCGCATCCCGGAACACAGCGGCCAGAAGATCTCCCACACCGAACTGTCGAAGCTGAACGGCGCCTTTTGCAGCAGCGCACCGTGTTCGGTCGGCGGACTGAGCTGCGAACCCCAATGCACCATGTTGCAGGCACTGCGGTGCTCGATCATCACGCCTTTGGGCAACCCCGTAGAACCCGAGGTGTAGATCATGTAAGCGAGGTTCGAAGCACTCAGGCCCGGCACCTGCAGATTGTCTGACGGCTGCTGCTCCCAACTGCCGTGATCAAGATTGATCATCGTCACACCCGACTCGCCGAGCAATTGCCGCGTGGCGCCATGCACCAGCAGTGCGACCGGCGCGCTGTCCTGCAGCATGTAGTTCAGGCGCTCCTGCGGATAGTCCGGATCCAGCGGCACATAAGCGCCGCCGGCCTTGAGAATTCCCAGCAGACCGACCACCAGATCCAGCCCGCGCTCGACACAGATTGCCATCCGCGCATCCGGCTGAACGCCGAGTTCACGCAGGTGATGGGCCAGGCGATTGGCGCGCTGATTGAGCTCGAGGTAAGTCAGGGTTCCCTGCGCGGATTGCAGCGCGATGGCGTCTGGCTTACGCCGCACCTGTGCTTCGAACAACGCGTGCAGTGGCGGGTCCAGCGGACAATCGACTTCGGTGGCGTTGAACGTGATCAGCAAACGTTGCAACTCCTCGGCTTGCAGGATCGGCAAGCGGTTCAACAGTTGTTGCGGAGTCTGCTCCAAGGCCTGTACCAGGCCGCTCAACGCGGTTTGCATGTAGCCGCAAATCCGTTGCGCGCCGATCTGCGCCACGGCCCTGCCGGTGAGGCGCAAGCCGTTGCCGTAATCATCCACGCTCATGGTCAGCGGGTAATTGGTGCGCTCCTCGTTGGCCAGGGTTTCGATGCCTTGCCAGGCCTGACTGGACGGCTCCAGCAATTCAGATTCGTCACTGTGCCGGTAGTTGAGCAGCGCGCTGAACAACGGTGACGGCGAGGCGACGCCGCTGCAGCGCTGAGCCAGTGCCAGCGACGCGTGCTCATGGCCGAGCAGCGCGGTCAGTCGCGCATGGGTGGCGCGCACGGCGTCCAGCACCCCGGCATCAACGTCGATGCGCAGCGGCAAGCTGTTGATGAACACGCCCAAGGCCCGGTCGGCGCCCTCACCGCCTTGCATGCGTCCCATCAGCACCGTGCCGAACACCACACGCTGCTGGCCGGACGTCGCCGCCAGCACCCGCGCCCACGCCAGATGAATCAGGCTCGCCACGCTGACCCCGGCCTGGCGTGCCTGGGTGCTCAGACGCTGATAGACGTCAGTCGGCAGCGCCTGCTGCGCTTCGTCGATGCCGCGTCCGTCGCCCTGCACTTCCTGCAGCCCGAATGGCAGGGTCGGCTCGTCGATGTCCGCCAGTTGCGCGCGGAAAAACGCCTCGTGTTCCTGCTCGCTGACGCCCAGCCGCGTCTGCGCCACGTAATTGCGATACGGCACTGGCGGCGCCAGCGCCACAGTGTGTCCGCACAGGCTGGCCTGCAGCTCGCCGCGCATCACTTCAAGGGCGATGTGGTCCATGGCCAGATGATGGAACAGCAGAATCCCCACCACTCGCTCCATAGCCGGATCACGGGCATACACCAGACGCATCAGCGGTGCCTGACTGACGTCGAGGCGATAGGCCCTGGCATTGAAGAGCGCGTGCAACTGCTCGATGACCGGGCCGTCAGCCGGATCCAGTTCGACCTCCTGCAACGGCACAATCGCCTCGCGCCACACCACTTGCACGGGGGTGGTCAGGCCTTCCCAGAGCACCGAAGTGCGCAGAATGTCATGGCGCGCCATGACCTCGCGCAGCGCCGCAGCGAAGGCCTCGACGCGTTCAAGACTGTCAAACGCCAGTTGCGATTGCAGCAGGTACGGATCGCCCTGCTCAGCGGTGATGTGGTGGTAGAGAATGCCTTCCTGCAGCGGTGCCAGCGAATAGATGTCCTGCACATTGGCGGCGCCACCCGGAACGCTGGCGACGATCCGTTCGATGTCCATCTGCTGCAGTTGTACCAGCGGCAACATCGCCGGCGTGATGTGCGTGCAATCGGCGGCGATGCGGTTGGCCGGCACTTCGATTTCCCGACCGCTGCCGACCGAAGCGGCCAGTGCAGCGAGCGTCGGCTGGCTGAACAGCACGCGCACGTCGCTGCTCAGATCGAGCTGACGCATGCGTTCAATCAGCATCACCGCCAGCAACGAATGCCCACCCAGTTCGAAGAAGTGATCGTGACGCCCGACCCGCTCCACTTGCAGGACTTCGGCCCAGATCTGCGCCAGGGCGATTTCGACCTCGCCTTGCGGTGCCTCGTATTCGCGGCGAATCAAATCTTCTGCCCCGGGCGCGGGCAGCGCCTTGCGATCAACCTTGCCGTTAGCGGTCAGCGGCAGCGCCGGCAGACGCACGTAGGCGTTCGGCAGCATGGCGCTGCTCAGGCGGGTTTTCAGGTGTGCGTGCAGTTCATTGATGTTCAACGGCACCCGCTCGGTGAACCACGCCAACAATTGTCCGTCGCGCACCAGCACCACCGCTTCGCGCACCGCTGGATGGCTGGTGAGTGCGCTCTCGATTTCCCCCGGTTCGATCCGGATGCCACGGATTTTCACCTGATCATCGTTGCGCCCCAGATACTCCAGATTGCCGTCGGCGCGCCAGCGTGCGAGATCGCCAGTGCGATACAGGCGCCCCCACGGCTCAGCGCTGAACGGATCACGCAGGAAGCGCTCGGCGCTCAGCTCTGCGCGGTTCAAATAACCGCGAGCCACGCCGGCCCCGCCGATGTACAACTCGCCGCTCACGCCCAGCGGCACCGGTTGCTGCTGTTCATCCAGCAGATACACCGTGGCATTGCTTACCGGTTTGCCGATGTGCAGCGCCTGCCCGACGTCGATGCGACCCGAGGTCGCCACTACAGTGGCTTCGGTCGGCCCGTAGTTGTTGATCACTTCGAAGGATTGTTGACGCGGGAACTGGCGCAGGCGATCACCACCGATCAGCAGCGTGCGCAACGTCGGGTGAGCGAGTTGGCGGCTGAACGCGTATTCGGCGATGGGGGTCGGCAAAAAGCTCACCTCCAGCGGCTGCGCACACCACCAGTCGAGCAGCGCATCGATGTCTTCGCCGCCCTCGCTGACCGGCGCCAGGTGCAGGGTCGCGCCCACGCACAGCGCCGGCCAGACTTCCCAGGCCATCGCGTCGAAACCGAAGCCGGCCAGGCTCGAGGTATGGCTGCCGGCGCGCAGGTCGAAAACGTCAGCGTGCCAATCGACCAGATTGCACAGGGTGCGGTGCTCGACCATCACCCCCTTGGGCAGACCGGTGGAACCAGAGGTGTAAATCACATAAGCGAGGTTGGCCGGGGTCAGCCCCGACACTTTCGGCGCGCCGACAGGCTCGGCGGACCAGCTCGGCTGATCCAGCTCGATCACCGGCACCGAGAGCGCCGGCAAATGCCCGCGCAGCGCACGCTGGGTCAGCACCGCGATGGGCGCGCTGTCCTCCAGCAGATAGCTCAGGCGCTCGGCCGGATGCGCCGGATCCAGCGGTACGTAAGCGGCGCCAGCCTTGAGAATCGCCAACAACCCGACCAGTGTGTCGAACCCGCGCTGGGCGATGATCGCCACCCGGTCATCCGGGCGCACACCGAGGTCGAGCAGATGATGAGCGAGCGCATTCGCACGTTGATTGAGTTCGGCATAGCTCAGGCATTGCCCTTGAGCAACCGCCGCCAGCGCCTGCGGCCGCAGCATTGCCTGCGCTTCGATACGCTGCGCAAGGGTGGTCGGCGCCGGGTAGTTCACCCGCGTGGCATTCCACTGTTGCAGCAGCGCGGTTTCCTCGGGCGTGCTCAGGTCGAAATCCGCCACCGGCAGGTTCACCGCCTCCAGCCCCTGCTCCAGAATCAACAACCAGCGTTCCGCCAGAGCCTTGACTTGATCGGCGCTGAAATATGCCTCGCTGTAGATCAGGTACAGGCGCGCGTCGTCGTTGGCAAGACTGCTCAGCAGGTGCACCGCCAGCGGTGTGGCCTCCTCGACGTTCGAGGCCTTGATGATCCGTCCCGATGCCTCGCCGTAGCGATAATCGTGAGTGCCCTGTTCGTAGGAAACCGTGACCTCGAACAGCTGCGAGCGCTCTTCGCGCAGTAAACCCAGGGCGCGGTTCATTTCACTCACGGGGAAGCGCTGATGGCGGAAATCCTTGCGCAGCTCATCACGGATCGCGCTCACCAGCTCAGCGAAGGTAGATTCGCGACCGAAACCCATGCGCACCGCGCTGACTTGGGCGAACAGCCCGAGGGTGGATTTGAAGCGCGCGCCGGAGCGGTTGAGAATCGGCAACCCCACCACCCATTCGTCACGCTGCGTGCTGCGACTGAAGTAGACATGCAGCGCCGCCAGCAGCACATGGAACGCCGAGGCACCGTACGCCCGGGCCACCTGCTTCATGCGCTCGTGCAGCAGCGTCGGCAAGGGCTGCGTGTAGACCTGCGTCTGCGCGGCGGGGCCGGTCTGGCGCTGCGGGTGCCGCGACAGCAACAGCGGTTCGGGCATCTGTCGGTACTTGTCCAGCCAGTAGGCGCGATCCTGCGCATAACGCGGCGACGCTTGGTAGCGCGCATTGTCTTCGATGAAGTCGATGTACGACGGCGCCGTGACTGGTGCCGGTTGGCCGTGCGCCAGCGCGTTATAGATCTCGTCCAGCGACTTGAACATTTCGCCGAAGCTCCAGCCATCGAAGATCAAGTGATGAGCCTGCACGGCTAACCAATGTCGCTGGTCATCGAGGTGGATCAACTGAAAGCGGAACAGGCAGCCGCCGTCCAGCACGAAGGGTTGATCGATGCGCGCCTGAACCAATAGTCGCGCCGCCGATTCAGGCTCGCCGTGCGTCGACACATCGTGAATCGGCATCGGCACTGCGACTGACCGGGCAAACTGCTGCAGCGGCAAGCCTGTTGCACCGGCGCCGGGCAACAGCACCGTGCGCATTGCGTCATGCCGGGCCACCAGCGCTTCCAGCGCGGCCTGCATCCGGGCCGGCTCCAGCGGGCCACTGAGGTCCATGTAGCCGCCGATGTTGTAAAGCGGCGAATCACCGCGACTCAGCTGATCCAGCCAGATATCCAGCTGCGCAGCGGTCAGCGGATACGTCTGGAGCGATGCGGACGGCGTGGCCACCGCAGGGGCGGAAATAGGCGGCATAAGATCCTTCTCAGGTGATTTTGCGCCTATTCAAGCATCGGCCCCGAGGCCGACATGACACCTGAAACCCGGACAACCTCGTCCCACGCGCCGGCCAGTCCGCGCTTGAACAGCCTTATTGGGTGGGAACCCACTAAAAGTTCGGAGAGGAAATACTGAAATTCTTGTAGGAAAAATGCCACACGCTGACGCCGCCATCGACCAGCGCAGTCAGCACATGAAAAGGTAACTGCCCCGGTTTTCAAGCCTTTGCCGTGACCGAACAGTCACGCAAAGCGCGACCGCTGTACCAGGCACCGTCAGAAGCCCGGCGCCAACTTTCAGAAATGATGGCACTTTGTGTCCCTGTTTTCCCCTACAGACGTAGGACAAATCCATAGGCTTAAATCCCGCCCCAGATCAGTTTCAAGGAGAGACGATTGCGTGGGCGGCTTTTGCATCAACAGCGGACGACTCGGTGATGACTCGGAACCAGGGATGACAAGGATATGAATCTGACCGGCAGCATTCGCAACATGGAAAACCCGCACTTCTACTGGCAACTGGGGGAACTGATTGCCAGCACCGGCGATGATCACTTCGCCAATAACCTGTTCCAGTTGGTCGACACCCTGGTGCCGGTCAATCGCGTCGACCTCAGCGAGTGGACGCTGGACGAACGTCAGGCCAGCGTGGTCGAGATCAAGGCGCTGGGCAGCGCCGGCCTGCCGCAGACCTTTCCACCGCCAGACCCGTTGACGAGTCCGGACGATCATCCGCTATTGCAGAAGATGATCGAGATGAATGATTCCCTGCTGATTCAACTCAAAGCCTCACTCCAGCCCCGCCATCCGCAGCACAGCGTGCACCAGTGCAATCTGGTGTCGCGCACCTCCAACCGCCGTTGTGTCATCTCGTTCTACCGACCGCATACGCAACGGGTGTTTTCCCTGCCGGAGCTGTCGTTTCTCAAAAGCCTGTCCGACACCCTGTTGCCGCTGATTGAACGGCACGCGCAACTCAGTCGACAGATCGTCGCCAAACAACCGCGCCTGCCCCTGGCCGATCTGGAGCAGGCGCCGTTGCAACAGGTGTTCGACGAGCGCCTGGCGCTGGGCGCCATTGTCCTCTCGGCCCGGGAAAAGGAAGTCTGCCTCGGGCTGCTGACCGGCGGCACCGTGCCGCAACTGGCCGAGCAGCTGCGGGTCAAGAGCAGTTCGGTCGAGACCTACCTCAAGCGTGCCACCGCCAAACTGGGCGTCAGCGGACGGCATGGCCTGGCGCGC
Source organism: Pseudomonas sp. Y5-11 (assembly GCF_022368695.1). Taxonomy (NCBI): domain Bacteria; kingdom Pseudomonadati; phylum Pseudomonadota; class Gammaproteobacteria; order Pseudomonadales; family Pseudomonadaceae; genus Pseudomonas; species Pseudomonas sp. Y5-11. The sequence continues at coordinate 3,463,377 of NZ_CP058974.1, read as the reverse complement.
TGGATGGCGGGGGCATAACGGCGAAGTCAGGCTTCAACGGTGTTCGCGAGGGGTGTGGAGACTGAGTCCCCGGGCACGTATTTTTTCTGCATGAGAGCGTTCGATGTTGCGCATGTCCCTGCTGTCCCTCGCCGTCCTGTTGGCCGGTTGTTCGTTGATTCCCGAGTACCAGCGCCCTGCCTCACCGAGCGCGGCGCAGTACCCGCAAGGTGCGGTTTACCCGACACAGACACCCGCCGCAGCGCGCACTGAAGACTGGCGCACGCTGTTCAACGACCCGGCGCTGCAACAGCTGATTGAAAGCGCGCTGGTGAACAATCGCGACCTGCGCGTGGCGGCGCTGAACGTCGAGGCGTTCCAGGCGCAGTACCGGATCCAGCGCGCCGATCTGCTGCCGGCGGTGTCGGCCAATGCCAGCGAGTCGCGCCAGCGCCTGCCGCCCAGCGTGACCCGCAGCAAAGCCATGATCAATTCGACCTATGCGGCGAATCTCGGCGTCAGTGCCTATGAGCTGGATTTTTTCGGCCGGGTGCGCAGCCTCAGCGAGCAGGCGCTGCAGACCTGGCTGGCGACCGAGCAGGCGCGGCGCAGTGCCGAGCTGAGTCTGGTGGCCAACGTCGCCAATGCCTACCTGACCTGGCGCGCCGATCAGGAGTTGCTCGAACTGACGCGCCAGACCCTCGTCGCCGATGAACAGAGCCTGCGCCTGACCACGCGCAACCGTGACGCCGGCAAGTCTTCGGCGCTGGAACAGGCGCAGGCCAAGACCAGCGTCGACAGTTCGCGGGCCAATCTGGCGCGCTACAAACGCCAGGTGGCGCAGGATCTGAACGGCCTGACGTTGCTGGTCGGCGCGCCCGTCCCCGAGCAACTGCCGGCGCAACCACTGGCCAGCGATCTGATCCGGCAACTGCCGGCCGGGTTGCCGTCGGATTTGCTGCAACGGCGCCCGGACATTCTCCAGGCCGAGTACCAACTGAAGGCGGCCAACGCCAATATCGGCGCGGCGCGCGCGGCGTTTTTCCCCAGTGTCAGCCTGACCGCCAGTGCCGGCACCTCCAGCCGCGATCTGTCCGGGCTGTTCAGCGCCGGCTCCGGCGCCTGGACGTTCCAGCCGCAAATCAACCTGCCGATTTTCAATGCCGGCAGCCTGCGCGCGAGCCTGGATTATTCGAAATTGCAGAAAGACGTCGCAGTCGCCGAATACGAGAAATCGATTCAGACCGCGTTTCAGGAAGTCGCCAATGGCCTCGCGGCGCGCAGCACTTATCAGCAGCAATTGCAGGCACAACGCGATCTGGTGCGGGCCACTCAGGACTACTACAACCTGGCGCAGCATCGGTATCAGAATGGCGTCGACAGCAGCCTGACGTTTCTCGACGCACAGCGTTCGCTGTTCAGTTCACAGCAGGGGCTGATCACCGATCGGCTGGCGCAACTGGTGGCCGAGGTCAACCTGTACACCGCGCTGGGCGGCGGCTGGCGGGCCGATGAGGCGAATTTTCATTAGCCTCCCGTCACTTTTTCTTACACCTTTTGTCGCCAGATCCTGCGCCACGCGGCGATCCGTGGCCGGCGTCTGCCGTCAGTTTGGTATCATGCGCCGCTTTTACGGTTAACCCCCCGCCAGTCCTGCCGACTGACGGGCTGCAAAAGGCGGTATTAGATGACGGCTTTGTTGACTCGCCGCAAGGTGCTTGCGGGAATGGGCGTGCTGGGCCTGGGCCTGCTCGCCGGCTGCGACACCCGTGGCCAACTGTCGTACAAGTACGGCAAGGACCTGAGCGACAAGATCCTCGGGCGCACCTTCAAGCTGAAGAACACCGACGGCGAAACCATGACGCTGTCGAGCTTCCGCGGCATGATGCCGATGATCTTCTTCGGCTTCACCCAATGCCCGGCCGTGTGCCCGACCACCCTCGCCCGCGCCGCGCAAATCAAGAAACTGATGGGCAAGGACGGCGACCGTCTGCAGGTGATCTTCATCACCCTCGACCCGGAACGCGACACGCCGCAGATCCTCGACAGCTATGTCAAAGCCTTCGACCCGAGTTTCGTCGCGCTGTACGGCACCGTCGAGGAAACCAAGGCCACGGCCAAGGAATTCGACGTGTTCTACGAGAAGGTCCCGGCGGGCGACACCTACACGATCTCCCACACGTCCACCAGTTACGTCTACGACTCGCGCGGCCAGTTGCGCCTGGGTCTGTCTGTATCGCTTTCGGCACAAGAGTGCACGGAAGATTTGCTCACCGTTATGGAGGTCTGCTGATGCACCCCGTTTTGAACAACATCAAACGCGCCGTTCTCGCTGTGTCCCTGCTGGGCCTGGCGTTTCAGGCTAGCGCTCAGACCAAGGTCGACGACGCCTGGGTGCGTGCGACCGTACCGACCCAATCGGCCAGCGGTGCGTTCATGACCGTCACCGCCGACAGCGACAGCAAACTGCTGAGCGTGGCCTCGCCGGTGGCCAAAGATGTACAGATCCACGAAATGACCATGAAGAACGACGTGATGAGCATGGGCCCGGTCAAATCGGTCGACCTGCCGGCCGGCAAAGCGGTCAGCTTCGACCCGAACGGCTACCACGTGATGCTGATGGGCCTGACCGCTCAGCTCAAGGAAGGCGAAAGCGTGCCGCTGACCCTGACCGTGGAAAACGCCAAGGGCGAGAAAGAAACCGTCGAAGTCAAAGCCGAAGTCCGTGCGCTGACGCACATGGAAGGCCACGATCACAGCAAGATGCATTGATCTGACTTGGCGGTAATAAAAAGGGGCGGCCTGATTGATGATCAGGTCGCCCCTTTTTTTATCGCACCTGTCAGCCGCGCTTGCGGGCCAGTGCGTTGCGCACGCTTTCTCTCGACATCCCCGAGCGTGAAGCCGCCGCAGTTTTCTCCACGGGCGCCGCAGCCAACTGCTGCTTGCGCTTCAACACCTGACTCCAGCGATAACCGAGATAACCGGCCGCCGCAAAGAACCCCAGCCAACCAGTGATCAGGTTGACCACTGTCCACAGCCCAAGGGTGATCAGTACGGTTTTCCAGGTGAACAGCTTCAGGCTGGCGCCGACAACATCCTCAGGCATCCACCAGCCGCTCGCGCAAAAACTCGATGAAACGCTGGGTCTTGGCCGGCAACAAGCGGGTTTCCGTCAGTGCGTATACCGCAATTGAATTGGACTGCCACTGCGGCAACACCCGGCATAACGCGCCGCTGGCCAGATCTTCGGCGGCAATGCCTTCGGCCAACACGGCGATTCCCTGATCAAGCATGGCCAGGCGCCTGAGCATGCCGACACTGTTGAGCTGAAAGCGTCCGGCGATTTCGACTTCAATCGTCTCTCCGGCCGTAGACAGGATCCAGTTGTCCGGCCTTGGCGTGCGCAAACGCAAGCACTCGTGCTTCACCAGATCACTCGGTTGCCGCGGCGTACCAAAACGCTGCAGATACCCCGGTGATGCATACAACCCGCGTCGCAACGTGGTGAGCTTGCGGGCGATCAGATTGGACGTCGCCGGCTCACCCATGCGGATCACGACATCCACCGGCTCGCTGACCAGATCCACCTGGCGTGGCGTAAGGTCGAAATCGAAGCTGATGCCCGGGTAATTCCCGGCAAATTCGGCGATCAGCGGTGCCAGATAAACGTTAGCGAAATCCACCGGCATCGACACGCGCAGCAGTCCACTGGGCTGCGCCAGCATTTCACCCAGTTGCTCGTGCGCCAGGCGCGCCTCCTCGACGATCCGCTTGCAGCGGTCAAAGTACAGCTGCCCGGCTTCAGTCAGTTCAAGCTTGCGCGTGGTGCGATGTAGCAAACGCAGGCCAATGGCCTTTTCAAGGCCGCTGATGCGCCGCGATAGAGTCGAATTGGGCATGCCCAGTGCCTCGGCCGCGCGACGAAAGCTGCGCACCTTCACTACCTCCACAAACAGCGCCATATCGTTCAAAAGCTCCACGGAAATTGCTCCATGAGTGGAATAGTCATTTCATCTTTAGCGGATTTATCCCGAAAACGGATTGATCAATGATAGCCACATCAATTACCGAGGAGCAGCAAAATGAGTTCGCTATTCACGCCCGTCCAGATGGGTCGCGTTGTACTTGAGAACCGTCTGGTGATGGCGCCGATGACTCGATCCCGTGCCGATGACGACGGCGTACCCAGTGATCTGGTCGCCACTTATTACACGCAGCGCGCCGGCGCCGGCCTGATCATCAGTGAAGGCGTGTATCCCGAGGCGACGGGAAAAGGCTACGTGCGTACTCCCGGGATCGAGACCGACGAACAGGTCAGCGCCTGGAAAAAAGTCACCGACGCGGTGCATGCTCAAGGCGGCCGAATTTTCATGCAATTGATGCACAGCGGACGAATCTCCCATCCGTCGCTGCAACCCCGCGGCGCCCTGCCCCTGGCACCGTCGGCGATCAAACCGGCTGGTCAGACCTGGACCTCGAATGGCCTGCAAGACTTCGTCACGCCGCATGCACTGAGCGTGGTCGAAATTGCCGCAGTGGTTGAAGGCTACCGTCAGGCAGCTCGCCGGGCGATTGAGGCCGGTTTCGATGGTGTTGAAGTGCATGGGGCCTCCGGGTATCTGCCAGAGCAGTTTCTCTCCTCTGGCAGCAACCAGCGCAGTGATGAATATGGCGGCTCGGTGGAAAACCGCGCGCGGTTCCTCCTCGAAGTGCTGGCGGCAGTTGCCACGGAAATTGGCAGTGATCGCGTGGGCTTGAAAATCTCCCCCGAGATGAATTTCAACGACATCATCGATGCCGACCCACAAGCAACGTACACCTATCTGGTCGAGCACCTGCACAGTCTCGACCTTGCTTATCTGCACGTCGCCTTGTTTGGCGCCAAGACCGACTATCACGCGTTGCTGCGGCCACTCTTCGATGGTCGCTACCTGATCGGTGGAGGACTCGATCAAGCTGCCGCCCAGGCGTTGATCGAAAACGCACAAGCGGATGCTGTGGTGTTCGGCAGTGCGTTCCTTGCCAACCCGGATCTGCCCGAGCGTCTGCGTCTCGGTGCCGAACTCAATGCACCGGACAAAGACACGTTCTACACCCCGGGCGCCAAGGGCTATATCGACTATCCGACATTGAGCCAAGCGTAAGGAGTCTGCCATGTCCGCCCGCGCCTCCTTGAAGTCCATGCGTCACGGCAGCCATTTCCGTGCCTTTTCTCTGCACGGCGGGCAGCCGGATGTCAGCATCGACCCGTTTCTTGCCGTAGACCATGCGTGGATCAGCGGGCCGACGTTTGCGCCCCACCCACACGCTGGGTTCAGCGCGGTGTCGTATCTGTTTGCCGACTCGCAAACCGCAATCGACAACCGTGATTCGCTGGGCAACCGCAACTTGATTCGACCAGGTGGCCTGCACTGGACAGCCGCCGGCAAAGGCATCGTTCACGAAGAGGTCCCGAACGAAAGCGGCAAGACCGTACACATGCTGCAAATTTTCATCAATTTGCCGCTCGCATTTCAGGAGGCTGCGCCTTTTGCCCTCAGTCTTGCCCCTGAAGACGTGCCGGTCTTGCGTTTGCCGGGGGCCGAAATCCGGGTGCCACTGGGTGCCTTTCTCGACACCCGCTCGCCGCTGGATCTGCCGACCGACGTAAGCCTGCTCGATATCAGCATCAAGCCGAGGCACGAAGTGCGGATTCCCGTTGCCAGCGGCGAGTCGGCGTTCGTCATGCCAATCGACGGCGACATCTGGATCGACGACCAGCGTTTCACCATCGACAACGCGCAGGTACCCGTGAGCCTGGCCATCGGCGAAGCGCACAGCATCACCCTGCGGGCTACAGATGCGCCCGCCCACGCCGTGGTGTTTCGTGGTGTGCCATTGCATCAACCGGTGTATTGGCAGGGGCCGCTGGCACTTGCCTCGTCAGACGCGCTGAGCCGGGCGGTTGCGGCCTATCAGCGCGGTGAGTTCGGAACTCTGCAACCCCGTTGAACCGTTCCATCGACCGGGGCGCCGTGCCCCGTAACATCTGCCAGGAGAGATACCATGAGTTACGAGAAATTCAGTGCCAATAATGCTGCCCTGCTGTTGATCGACCATCAGGTGGGCACCATGGGCTGGGTGAAATCCATTCCGTTCGAAGAACTCAAACGCAATGCCCTGATGCTCGCCAGAACCGCAAGCATTCTCAAACTGCCGGTGGTGCTGACGTCGAGTATGGAGGAATACGCTCAGGGTCCATTGCTCAGCGAACTTGAGACGATCCTGCCTGCCGAGTTCGCCGCACGAGTCAAACGCCTTGGCATCGTCAACGCCATGGATGATGAAAACTTTGCCGGCGCCGTCAAGGCGACCGGACGCAAGAAGCTGATTATTGCCGGGGTCACCAACGACGTCTGCACGGTATACCCGGCGTTGAGTCTGGTGCGCGACGGTTATGAAGTGCAGGTGGTTGCCGATGGCGGCGGATCGCCGAGCGTCATGGCCGACGATATCGCCTTGCGCCGCATGGACAAAGGGGGGGTGACCCTGACCACGACCAATCAGTTGATCGCCGAACTGGCCGGCAGTTGGGCAACCCCTGAGGGTGGCCAACTGGTGCAGGTGTTGATGGAAGCCTTGCAGTCCTGATCACTCAACTCAGGCAGCCGCCGCTCGGCGGCTGTTTTTATGCATCAGCTCCCCGCGCCACCATGCGCCTCTTCAAAGAAGTAATCCTTCCAGCTGCCGGCCTTGTTCTTCAGCACGCCCAGTTGCTGCAGTTTTTCGGCATAGATGAACGTACGTTGCGGCACTACCGTGAAGTCGATTTCCGGATCGGTGACGATCTGCTCGACCAGCGCCAGCGGCAGCTTCGACTGTTCGACGCGGATGTACGCCTGGGCGGCGGCGGGTTTGTCAGCCTTGATGATTTTTTCCGCTTCGGCCAGCGCATCGTAGAACGCCTTGTAGGTCCTGGGATTGTCGTCGTGGAATTTTTCAGTGGTGTAGAGCACGTTGAAGGTGGCCTGACCACCGAGCACGTCGTAGGAACTCAGCACTTTGTGCACGTTGGGGTTTTGCAGCGCCTGATACTGGAACGGCGGACTGGAGAAATGCGCGTTGATTTCCGAACCGCCGGCAATCAGCGCCGCCGTGGCGTCCGGATGCGGCAGGCTGACCGAGATGTCGTCAAATTTCTTGTACTGGTCATTGCCGAATTCCCTGGCCGTTTCGATCTGCAGGGTCCGCGACTGGAACCCCACGCCCGCTGCGGGTACGGCGATGCGATCCTTGTCGCTGAAATCCTTCAGGGTCTTGATGTTCGGGTTGTTGGTCAGCAGGTAATTGGGCATCGAGCCGAGCGAGGCAATAGCCTTGACGTTCTGTTTGCCACGGGTGCGATCCCACACGGTGAGCATCGGCGGCACCCCGGCGGAGACCACATCCAGCGCGCCGGTCAGCAGCGCTTCGTTCATCGCAGTGGCGCCGGAGATGCTGTTCCAGTCGACCTTGATCTCCAGCCCCTGCGCCTTGCCGTGTTTTTCGATCAGTTGCTGATCACGAACCACGTCGAGGATCAGATAACCGATGCCGAATTGTTGGGCGATGCTGATCTTGCCTTCGGCCTGCGCACCGCTGCTGAACAGCATGCTGCTCGCCAGAGATACGGCCAACAGAGTCAGCGCAGAACGTTTGAACGGTGTGGCCATGACAACCTCGCAGCAGGGGTGGATTTGTCTGAAAGGCCAAACTCTATCGCTATAAAAAACAGAAATTAAATACCGTTATCGAATATCCATAGCACGCTCGCATGGGCCGTCATGCGCTGATTTAAACAGCCTGAAACAATAAATCTGCCATCGGTTACACGCTGTGCGTCGACCGCTAGCGGGCTGACATCACCGCTGGTCACCGTCCTCAAGCCCTTTACCGCGCCTGCGCGAGCAGATCAGCCACGCGTTTAAAAGGGCGATCACACAGCCCACCCTTGGTATCATCGCGCACACTTTTATGACGGTTTGATGGCTGGAAGGTCTGTGTTTGTGAGCGTTCTTTTGCGTTGGTTGCGGCAACCGCATGCCCGCCTGTTTTCCCTGATTCTGCTGGTACTGATCGTACCGGTGTGCCTGCGCGCGGCGTTGGGCTGGTCGTCGCCGCTGGGCTATTTGTCCGACCTGGCGATTGGCAGTTTGCTGGTGATGTTGCTGCATCGCCGGGCGTGGTGGCTGGCGTTGCCCTTGCTGCTGTTCTGGGGGTTGCTGGCGGTGGCGACGGCGGAACTGGTCAGTGCTGTCGGCCGGCTGCCGAATCCTGCCGACCTGCATTACCTGATTGACCCGCAGTTCGTGGAAAACTCCACCGGTGGCGGCTTTGCCCATCCGGCGCTGGCTGTGGCGCTGTTGCTGGCGCTGCTGTTCTGGTTGCTGACGCGGTTCGCCAATCGCGCGCAACCCGCTGCTGCCCTGCCCCGTGCCGTGTGGGCCGCACCGGCGCTGCTGTTCGCCGCGCACTGGGGTGTGCAAAACCAGTGGCCGAGCGAGGAAGATCCGTGGCGCCTGTACAACCTGCCGCATCAGTTGCTCGCCTCACAAGTCGCCGATCTGCAGTTGCAGGCCGAGGAATGGCTGGACGGTGACGTCGAACCCGCCGCGCCACAGATGGCCGGGCTGACCGATCTGGATCTCAATGGCCACAAATTGCTGGCCGCGCCGGGGCAGGCGCGCAACGTGCTGATCATCGCCCTGGAAGGCATTCCCGGCGCGTACATCCGCGCCAATCGCGAGGCCATCGGCAGCCATTATCAGGAAGACCTGATGCCCAATCTCAGCCGCTGGGCCGAGCGCGGCATGAACACCCCGGATTACGTGCTGCATACGCACCAGACCATTCGCGGCCTGTACGCCATGCTCTGTGGCGATTACGACAAACTCAACAACGGCACGCCCAAAGGCGTGGAAATGCTCACCCAACAGGAGCGCAATCAGGCCTGCCTGCCGGCGCAGTTGCGCCAGCACGGCTTCAGCACCCACTACCTGCAAGGCGCCGGTCTGCGCTTCATGGCCAAAGACAAGATCATGCCGCACATCGGTTTCGATGCGACCCACGGTCTGGAATGGTTCTCTAACGCCAACTATCTGGAGTTTCCGTGGGGCAAGGATGACAAGGCGTTCTTTGAAGGCGCGCTGGATTACGTTGGTCAACTGAAGCAGCAGAAGCAACCGTGGATGCTCACCCTGTTGACCGTTGGCACCCACCAGCCCTACTCCGCGCCGGAAGACTATCTGGCGCGCTACGAGACACCGAAGCAGGCCGCTGTCGGTTATCTCGACGATGCGCTGGGGCAGTTCCTCAGCGGCCTCGAACGCCAGGGCGTGCTCAAGGACACGCTGGTGGTGATCACCTCGGACGAATCCCACGGCATCGATGGTGTGCGTCTGGCGTCGTCGTGGGGCTTCAACCTGACGCTGGCACCGGAACATGAGCAACTGCCGCGACTGAATGCCGGGGTGTACGGACATGTCGATCTGAGCGCATCGATCCTCGATTATTTCGACTTGCCAGTGCCGACGGCGCTGAGCGGGCGCTCGCTGTTTCGCGACTACGACAGCGGGCGCGAAATCATGTCCTACACCAACGGCAAACTGCGCTACCACAATGGTCAGGGGATCTTCTCCGAGTGCGACATGCCGCGCCGTTGCCGCTACTACGAAAGCGCCGGGTTCATTGCCGAGCGTGCCACCTTCAAGGGCAATGAAAGCAGCCAGCAGGCCCGGCAGATTGCCGCGCGGGCCATGGCGCTGGACCTGTCGCTGCTGCGCACCCCGCTCAATCAGCGTTACCAGTTCGGCAGCAATAATGTCATCCCGCTGCAGGCGCAGATCAACGATGACTGGGCCGACAACCTGATCGGCGCGCAGTACCTGGAAATGCCCAAGGGCTCGCACACCCGCGTGCGCCTGACCGTGCGCTCGGTGGACCCGCAGCAGGCGGCGTACATTCAGCTCAAGGCCAAGGAGTTCGAACAGGACGTGCAACTGGGCCTGCCGACCGAGATGGTCGCCACGGCGGACCAGCCGCTGGAGATGGATTTCAGCTTCGACAACCCGCAACAGCGCAAGGCCTTCTCGTTCCATTTGCTGGGCTATGGATTGGGCGCGGTCGAGGTCACGGATTTCAGTGTGATCACCGAATTGCCGGGGCAGGAAGATCCGCTGGATGCGCTGCCGGAGGATGACACCGCACAATCAAGCTGATGCCCGTGCAGGTGCTGCCGCAGGCTGCGATCTTTTGATTTCGTTTTTTCAGGATCAAAAGATTTCAGCCTGCGGCAGCTCCGACAGGGGGGCGAAGGGCTATCAGAACGTCGTGCGCAACCCGACCTGAATGCTGCGACCTTCTGCCGGTGCAATATCGCGCAGGATCGAACTGGCATAGCGCACGGTCTGGTTGGTCAGGTTCTCGGCGTTGACGAAGGCCAGCCATTTGCTCTGGCCGACATCAAAGTGATAACCCACATTGGCGCCCAGCGTGGTGTAGCCGTCGGTGCTGCTTTCGTTGTCTGGCACACGATGCTGCGAGCTGGCGTGTTCGATATCGATCCGCGCCTGCCAGCGATCCAGCTCCCACAGCAAACCACTGTTCAAGCGCAGCGGCGCGATGCGCGGCAGGTCCTGGCCGTTGTCGAGATTCTTGGCGCGGGTGTAATCGCCTGACAGCTCCAAAGCAAATTTGCCGTAGGCATTTTCGCCAAGCGTCCAGCGATCCTGCGCCTCGATGCCACTGAAACGTGCACGCACACCCGAGTAGGTGTATTCGGCAATCCCGCCAGCATCCTCTTCGCCTTCGTCATTCAGTGTACGGCCCGTGCCGAGCAAGCCGATGTAGTTGGAGAAGTGACTGTAAAACACACCGACACTGCCCTTGTGCGTGCCGTTGTCGAAGCGCAGTGCGAGGTCGCTGGACACGGCTTTTTCTTTCGACAGCCCGGCATCGCCGACTTCATAGGTGCCGGTCGCGACGTGAGCGCCGTTGGCGTACAACTCATAGAAGGTCGGCGCGCGTTCGGTGTAGCCCAATGTCGCGGCGACCGACCAGATCGGCGTCAGCGTGTACACCGCGCCGGACGACAGGCTGCCGGCGGTGAAACTGCTGGAGCGGTCGGCATTGGCAAAGCGCTCGTTGCCTTTGGCGTCCGGGTCGACGGTGGTGTGTTCGAGGCGTCCGCCGAGGGTGAACAGCAGGCGCTCAGTGGCTTGCAACTCTTCCAGAATGAACAGTGCGCCAGCGTCAGTATCGGTGTGCGGCACAAAGGCTTCTTCGCCCAGTGCCGAGAATTCGTTGCGGCTGACCTGGGCGCCGATTACCCCGTTGAACGGGCCCAGCGGTTGATGCCGGGCCTCGACCCGAGCTTCGTAACCCTTGTTCTTGAAGGTGGTACCGACTTCACCGCCCTCGATTTCCCGGTGCTGGTAATCGGTGTAGCCGGCATCGAGTTTGATCGAGCTGAACGGCCCGTCGAGATTGCGCATTTCCGAGGCGAACGCGTAGTGCTCCTGCTGCATGCGAATGCGCACGTCGTCTTCGGCGGGCGAGCCGTAGTTCGAATCGTAATGGCTGTAGGACAGACCGGCGTAACCGTCATCCCAAGTGTAGGAACTGCCGACGGCGCCGCCATCCTGACGACCGTCGCTGTTGGCGAGCCGATGCTTGCGCGAGTCGCCGTCGTCGTTGGCGCGCGCCGTGCCGGTCTTGGCGTAGCCGGGAATTTTCAGATCATTGAACTCCCGGGCGCTGGCGTCCAGGTGCAAAGCGAACTGACCGTTGCCGGCCTCGAGTTTCCCCGCGCTGCTGCGAGTGGTGTCGGCCCCGCCGTAACGCAACTCGCCGGCCCCGTGAATGCCTTCGATGGCTTCAGTGGGGATGCGGTTATCGAAGGTGTTGACCACCCCGCCGATCGCGCTGCCGCCGTACAGCAACGCCGCCGGGCCACGGACGATTTCAATGCGCTCGACGTTGACCGGGTCCAGCGGCACCGCGTGATCGTAGGACAGCGACGAGGCGTCCAGCGCGCCGACGCCGTTACGCAGGATGCGAATGCGGTCACCGTCCTGCCCGCGAATGATCGGCCGACTCGCGCCCGGGCCAAAGTACGACGAGGACACGCCGGGCTGCTTGTTCAGCGTCTCGCCGAGGCTGCCCTTCTGCTGCAACGTGAGGTCGTCGCCGCTGAGGACGGTCGAGGGCGATGCCAGGGTCTGGCTGCCCAGCGGATTGCCGGTGATGACTTGCGGTTGCATTTCGAGCGGCTCGGCGGCGAACACAGGTGAGGCAACAAGCAGTGCGGCGGCCAGAGGAGTCAGGCGTCGTTGAAGGGGTTGGGAACGGGCAGGCATTTCAGAACTTCCATGAGCAGAAAAATGAGATCGCTGCCGGCGTTTGGCGAGTAACGCTGGCAGAAACAGAATGAAATCTTTTTTATGTTATACAATAACATTTCTTTCTGTCATCACGATTCTCGCAATCCGTTTTGCAGCAAGCCCTCAAGCACGGGGATTTCAAGGTCGAATCAGACAATCATCCAACCTGCGCAACAGGCAAAAACGCTGAAAGACTGCGCCTATCAACCTCCAATAGTCGGCCTATTAGCTGGTTGCCCAAGTCGGGTCTAGCCTTACTAGTCCGAAGTCGGCATGAGCCGGCCGCACAAGACCTGATAAGGATCCGAACATGGCAAATGAATCGAAATGCCCGTTCAACCACGCTGCCGGTGGTGGTACGACGAACCGTGACTGGTGGCCGAATCAACTGAACCTGAAGATCCTCAGCCAGCACTCGCCCAAGTCCGATCCGCTGGGCAAGGACTTCAACTACGCCGAAGCTTTCAAGAGCCTGGACTTCCAGGCCCTGAAACAAGACCTGCGCGCGCTGATGACCGACTCGCAAGACTGGTGGCCAGCCGACTTCGGCCACTACGGCCCGCTGTTCATCCGCATGGCCTGGCACAGTGCCGGCACCTATCGCACCGCCGACGGGCGCGGGGGCGCCGGCTCCGGCCAGCAGCGTTTCGCCCCGCTCAACAGCTGGCCGGACAACGTCAGCCTCGACAAGGCCCGGCGCCTGCTGTGGCCGATCAAACAGAAATACGGTCGCAATATTTCCTGGGCCGACCTGATCGTGCTCACCGGCAACGTCGCACTGGAATCCATGGGCTTCAAGACCTTCGGTTTTTCCGGCGGCCGTCCCGATGTCTGGGAGCCGGATGAAGACGTGTACTGGGGTTCGGAACGCGAATGGCTCGGTGGCGACAGCCGTTACGGCAAAGACAAGTCAGCCATGCAGGAACCCGGGGACGGCACACTGGTGGCCGAACCCGATCTGCATGGCAAAGAGGAAAGCCGCACCGATCAGGGCGAACGCAACCTGGAAAACCCGCTGGCCGCCGTGCAGATGGGCCTGATCTACGTCAACCCGGAAGGTCCGGAAGGCAATCCCGATCCGGTCGCCTCGGGTCGAGATATCCGCGAAACCTTTGGCCGCATGGCCATGAACGACGAAGAAACCGTGGCCCTGATCGCCGGCGGTCACGCCTTCGGCAAAACCCACGGCGCCGGCCCGGCCGACAATGTCGGGCCTGAGCCGGAAGCGGCCGGACTGGAAGAACAAGGCCTCGGTTGGCGCAACGCATTCGGCACCGGCAAAGGCGCCGACACCATCACCAGCGGCCTTGAAGTCACCTGGACCACCACCCCGACCCAGTGGAGCAACAACTACCTGGAAAACCTGTTCGGTTTCGAGTGGGAACTGTTCAAGAGTCCGGCCGGTGCGCACCAGTGGAAACCGAAAAATGGCGCCGGGGCGGGCACCGTTCCCCATGCGCACGATCCGAGCAAAAAGCTCTCGCCGACCATGCTCACTTCAGACCTGGCGCTGCGCTTCGACCCGATCTACGAGCCGATTGCCCGACGCTTCCTGGCCAACCCGGACCAACTGGCGAACGCCTTCGCCCGCGCCTGGTACAAGCTGATCCACCGTGACATGGGCCCACTGTCGCGCTACCTCGGCCCGGAACTGCCGAACGAGGAACTGCTGTGGCAAGACCCGATTCCTGAGGCCACGCACCCGCTGATCGACAGCAACGACGCGGCGGCGCTGAAAAGCAAAGTGCTGGCGTCCGGGCTGTCGGTGTCGCAACTGGTGTCCACCGCATGGGCCGCCGCATCAACCTTCCGTGGTTCCGACAAGCGTGGCGGCGCCAACGGTGGCCGTCTGCGTCTGGCCCCACAGAAATTCTGGCAGGCCAATCAGCCGGAGCAACTGGACAAGGTGCTGAAAACCCTTGAGGGCATTCAGAACGAGTTCAACGCCGGATCATCCGGCAAGAAAGTCTCGCTGGCGGATCTGATCGTGCTGGCAGGTAACGCCGGGGTCGAACAAGCGGCGAAAAACGCCGGGCACTCGGTGTCGGTGCCGTTCAATCCAGGTCGAACCGATGCGACTCAGGAGCAAACCGATGTCGAGTCGTTTGGTTTCCTCGAACCGATTGCCGATGGTTTCCGTAACTACAGCAAAGGCAAATACACCGTTTCCGCCGAAGCATTGCTGATCGACAAGGCGCAACTGCTCACCCTCTCCGCCCCGGAAATGACCGTACTGGTCGGCGGTCTGCGGGTACTGGGGGCCAACGTCGGGCAAAGTCGGCATGGTGTGTTCACCTCGCGCGCTGAAACGCTGAGCAACGACTTCTTCACCAACCTGCTGGACATGGGCGTGGAGTGGAAGCCGACTTCACCGGCGGCAGACGAGTTCGAAGGACGCGACCGCAAGACCGGCAGCGTGAAGTGGACGGCGACGCGGGTGGATCTGGTGTTTGGTTCCAACGCGATTTTGCGCGCGCTGGCCGAGGTGTATGCGAGTGCTGACGCGAAGGAGCAGTTTGTGAAGGACTTCGTGGCGGCATGGGCCAAGGTGATGGAGCTGGATCGGTTTGACCTGAAGTAACGCAATAAACTGTAGGAGCTGCGGCACGCTGCGATCTTTTGATCTTGCTTTAAAAAACCAGAATCAAAAGATCGCAGCCTCGTTTCACTCGACAGCTCCTACAGGGTTTTGTGTTCGCCTGAAATATTGATCAGGCGAGCGTTACGCCAGGCTTTTGCTCACCACTTCGTACACATCACTCGACAACTGCCCAGAAGCCAGAATCCGCTCCAGCTCAACCTTCATCAAGGCCTGACGGGCGCTGTCGTATTTGCGCCAGCGGGTCAGTGGTGCCAGTTGCCGCGAGGCGATCTGCGGGTTGAAGCCGTTCAATTCGATCACCAGATCCGCGAGGAAGCGGTAGCCCGAACCGTCGGCGGCGTGGAAGTTGATCAGGTTCTGCCCGGCAAACGCACCGACCAGCGCACGTACCTTGTTCGGGTTCTTGATGTTGAACGCCGGGTGCTGCATCAACGCCTTCACCCGCGCCAGACCGCCCGGCAATGTGCTGCCGGCCTGCACACTGAACCACTGATCCATGACCAGCGGGTTGTCCTTGAAGTGCTCGGCGAAAGTTGCCAGCGCTTTGGCCTTTTGTTCTTCGAACGGCGAGTTGACCAGCACCGCCAACGCGGTGAGGCGCTCGGTCATGTTGTCGCTGTTTTCGAACTGTTCCTGTGTAGCGGCCAACACTTCCGGCTTGCCGCTGAGCATCAGGTACGACAGCGCAATATTCTGCAGCGCGCGACGGGCAAAGTGCTCGGCCTCGGCCACGTATGGCGTCTGCTTCGACAAATCGCGGTTGGCCTGATAACGCAGCCACAGCGCTTCAAACAGGTTGTCCGCCAGTTGCTTGCGGGCAAACTCGCGGGCGCTGTGAATCGCCTCGACATCCGCCACTTCGCTGATTTCGGTCAGATACGCTTCGCTTGGCAGCGAAAGCATTTCAGCGACCATGGCCTGATCCAGCGACTCGTCGGACAGCACGGTTTTCAGCGCCGAGATCAGACGTGGATCAAGCACCAGGCTTTCGCCCTTCTGCTGCTGGGTGATCAATTCCTGCAGCACTCGCACCGACAGTTGCTGACCGGCATCCCAGCGGTTGAAGCCATCGCTGTCGTGCTGCATCAGGAACATCAACTGGTCGCGGTTGTACGGGAAGCTCAGTTTGACCGGCGCCGAGAAACCACGGAGCAACGATGGCAGCGGGTGTTCAGCGATGTCGACGAAGGTGAACGTCTGCTCGGCTTCAGTCACCGAGATCACACGGCTGGTACCTTGCGCTGCCGCTTCACCGGCCAGACGCAGGACAATCTCGTTGCCCTTGCTGTCGAGCAGGCCCAGTTCGACCGGGATCACGAACGGCAGTTTTTCCACTTTGTCCGGCGTTTCCGGGCAGCTCTGACGGAAGGTCAGGCTGTAGGTTTTCGCCGCAGCGTCGTAGGACTCGCTGACCGCCAGACGCGGCGTGCCGGCCTGGCTGTACCAGCGCTTGAACTGGGTCAGATCGACACCGTTGGCATCTTCCATGGCCTTGACGAAATCGTCGCAGGTCACGGCCTGGCCGTCATGGCGATCGAAGTACAGGTCACTGCCCTTGCGGAAGCCTTCGGCGCCCAGCAGGGTGTGAATCATGCCGACCACTTCCGAACCCTTTTCGTACACGGTCAGGGTATAGAAGTTGGAAATCTCGATGAAGCTGTCCGGACGCACCGCATGGGCCATGGGACCGGCATCTTCGGCGAACTGGTGGGTACGCAGGTACGCCACGTCCTGAATGCGCTTGACCGTGGCCGAGTTCATGTCCGAAGAGAAACCGGCGTCGCGGAACACGGTGAAGCCTTCCTTGAGCGACAGCTGGAACCAGTCGCGGCAGGTCACGCGGTTGCCCGACCAGTTGTGGAAATATTCGTGGGCGACAATCGCCTCGACCCGCTGGTGCGCGGCGTCGGTGGCGGTTTCGGCGCGGGCCAGCACGGCGCTGGAGTTGAAGATATTGAGGCCCTTGTTCTCCATCGCGCCCATGTTGAAGTCGTTGACGGCGACGATCATGAAGATGTCCAGGTCGTACTCGCGACCGTAGACCTGTTCATCCCAGCGCATCGACTTCTTCAGGCTGTTCATTGCGTGCTGGCACTTGTCGATGTTTTCCGGCTCGACGTAAATGCGCAGTGCAACATTGCGATTGGTCATGGTGGTGAAGGTGTCTTCGACACACCACAAATCACCGGCCACCAGCGCGAACAGGTACGCCGGTTTCATGAACGGGTCTTCCCAGGTCGCCCAGTGTCGGCCGTCTTCGCCCGGGCCGGAGGCAATCGGGTTGCCGTTGGACAGCAGCACCGGGTAGCTGTGCTGCTCGGCGACCACCGTGGTGGTGAACTTGCTCATCACGTCCGGGCGGTCGAGGTAATAAGTGATCTTGCGGAAGCCTTCGGCCTCGCACTGGGTGCAGAACATCGTGCCGGACTTGTACAAGCCTTCCAGCGCGGTGTTGGTTTCCGGGTGGATTCTGACGCTGGTGTCGACCGTGAAGCTGGCGCTGGCCGGCTGCAGGGTCAGGGTGTTTTCAGTCAGCTGATAATCGCCGGCGCCCAGTGCCTGGTCGGCCAGGGTCACCGACAGCAGTTCCAGTTGCTGGCCGTCGAGTACCAGTGGCGGCAGGCCCGGGCCACGCTCCGGGTTGCGGCGCATCACCAGTTGCGCGTGGACCAGGCTGTGGTCCTCGAACAGCTCGAAGGTCAGGTGCGTCTCGTCGATCAGGTACTCGGGCGCCTGATAGTCCTTCAGGTAAATCATCTTCGGTTGTTCGGTGCGCATGCTGGAATCCTTATTGATGCACGGCGAGTTGATAGGCCGTGTATTTACGAACGTTGATCACGCCGGTGTCGAAAATCAGGTACTGCCCCTTGATCCCCAGCAGCGTGCCTTCGGCAATCGGGTTCTTGTCCAGGTTGAAGCTGACGATTTTGGCCGGGTATTGCTCGACCGGATAGCGGATTTCGAGCGGTTCTACATCGGCAATCGTCTGAATTGCCTGTAGGCCGAATCGCTGTTGCAGACCTTGCAAGCCTTCAGCGCAGCTTTCAAACAGTTGATCGCGCACTTGCGCCAGGTCCACCGCCGCCGCATCGCCCTTGAGCAAGGCGCGCCAGTTGGTCTTGTCGGCCACCTGACTGCGGAACAGGTCTTCGACGAAGCCCGACTGCTGACGCGTGGCGACGCGCATGATCGGCAGCGCCTGACTCGCGCCCTGATCCAGCCAGCGGGTCGGCAACTGGGTAGCACGAGTGATGCCAACCTTGATCCCCGACGAGTTGGCTAGATAGACCACGTGATCGGTCATGCAGAATTTTTCGCCCCACGCCGGCTCACGGCAGGTGCCGGCCTCGAAGTGGCAGCGCTCCGGGCTCATGATGCAGAGGTCGCACTGGGCCAGTCTGGTCATGCACGGGTAGCAGTAACCCTGGCTGAAACTGGTTTTGGTCTTGCGCCCGCAATGGGTGCAATGAATCGCCCCCAGGTACTCCAGACGCACCGTAGTGCCGATCATGGGGTTGACCGGCACCTCGACGTCATCGAGACGAAACGCGTATTGCACGTTCGGCCCGTCCAGGCGCGCCGACATTTTGCTGATTGCACCGCGGCCAATCTCGATCAATGGATGGCATCCGATTTGAACAGGATGTTCGGCACTTCGATCGACTTCGACGCACATTCCTGCGGGCCCATGTAACCGGTGCGCTGGTCTTCAGGCAGGTTCTGGATTTCCCAGGCGATCATCGCCTGCAGCGACAGCTCGCGCTGTTCGGCGGTGAGTTTGCCACCGTCGGACCACTTGCCGATTTCCACGGCGAGTTTCAGGCTCTCGTAGATGTCCGGGGTGATGTTCTTGATCATGTCGTTAAAAGAGGACATCTGGGTCTCCGTGCTCTCTATTCACTGAAAATGTTAGGCGGCCAGTTTACGGCGGTTATACAAACCGCCCAACAAACCGGTGAAGCATCCGATGAGTAACCCGCTGACGTGGGCGGCGTTGGCGATCTGGCCGAACCCGATCATCGAGACCAGCCCGGACATGCAGATCACCAGCCACACCAGCATCATCACCAGCACGCCACGCGGCAGGCGATACGCCGGGTTCGGCGCCAGCAACTGGAAAATCCAGCAGTGGCCAAGCAGTCCGTAAAGCACGCCGGACAAGCCGCCGAACAGGCTCGGGCCGCTCCAGGCAAACTGCGCGTAGTTCGACACCAGGCTGAACAGCAGGGTCAGCCCGAGCAGATTGATACTGCCCTGACGTGACTCGATGCGCCGCCCCAGCTCCCAGTACCACATGCCGTTCATGGCCAGGTGCAGGATGCCGAAATGCAGCAGCATCGGCGTGAACAGGCGCCACCACTGCCCCGCCGCCAGGCTGTCGGCCAGCGGCGTGAACTGGATGTACTCGCCGACCACGCGAAAATCGAGGAAAGTCAGCCAGCGGATCGTTTCGAGGTTGTCGCCCAGATAGGTCAGGCCACCGACCAGCAGACTCAGCAGCAGGATCAACCCGGTGGCCTTGGCGTGTTTGAGTTGTTCGGCGAAGCTCGGGCGCTTGAAGGTTGGCGCCAGCGGGATGTCCAGTTGCTGATCGGGATCGCCGGCCGGGAAGCGCTCGTACAGCGAACGTACGTCTTCGCTGATTTCCGCTGGCGCCCACAGCACCTGCTCGCCCGCCTCTTCACTGACCCGATGCGGCACCTGCATCCGTTGCAGCAGCTTGACGAAACCACTCAAATCCACCGCCAGTGGCAGACGCAATACCGCTACCGCACTCATTGCAGCACCTCCGGCCGCTCGACATCGACCCAGACAAATTTATGCGGATCCAGGCGTGTTTCCTGATCCAGACGATAGGCCACCAGTTTGCCGTAGAGCACCGCGCTGTAATCGAGACACGCGAGATTCGGGCGGATCGGCGCCGGTTTGCCGCTGCGCCAGTAATGGCCGACGAACAACAACGGCTCGTCGATGCCGTAGCGCAGCAGGTTGTTTTTTTCACTGGAGGTCAGCGGTTTCTGCGCCACCGGCTCAGGCAGTGCATCCGGCTGGAAGACAATGTCGCCGTAGGTTTTCGGATCGTCTTCCCAGAACTTGGTACGGAAGAACGAACGCACCAGACCGTCGCCACTGGTCATGGTCAGGCCATCCGGCAGGCGCATGTCGGTGCCGCGCAGCAAGCGGTCGAACACGGTGCAGGCGAAGCTGCCGGGCACGGCCGAGGCCTGGAGAAAGTGCTCGTCGATACGCGCATCGGGGAACAGACCGCGCAACGGTTCGATCAGGCTGGCATCCCAACAGGCGTGCACCACGCGGAATCGTCCGGCATCGACCACCAGCGGCAGTTCGTAGAACCAGTTGAGGAAGTCATGCCAGTCGCCCGGATGGTCTTCGAACTGGGTCAGGGTTTCGTGCAGCAGGCGTGCATGACGCGGCGTGTGTTCGCGCACGAACTGCTTGCCGCTGCCCGGCAGCGCCGGCGTGCTCCAGCCCAGTGCGTTGAATTCGTGATTGCCCATGATGCACAGCGCCTGCCCGGCCTCGACCATGTCGTGGACGATGTGCAGGGCTTCGCGGATCCGCGGGCCACGGTCGATGATGTCGCCGACGAACACGGCCATGCGCGATGGATGCCGCCAGACCCCGCCCTGCTTGTGATAACCGAGGCGGTCAAGCAAGTGTTCGAGGGTCAGGGCGCATCCGTGCACGTCACCGATCAAGTCATAACTGCGCGCGGGATCGAGCATCAGTCGCCTCCACCACCCAACTTGCTGCCCCAGCCGAGTTTGGTCCGGCAGACTTCGTAGTAATTGTGGTCGAGCGGATGAATCAGCCGCAGCTTCTGGGCTTTCTTGCTGACGGTGATGGTGTCGCCCGGCGCGCAAGTGAAGTGGTTCTGCCCGTCGCAGGAAACCTGCGGGTAGATCTGCATGTTTTTCGACACGACGATTTTCAGCTCACTGTTGCCATCGACCACAATTGGCCGGCTCGACAACATATGGGGGTACATCGGCACGATCACAATGGCGTCGAGCTTGGGATGCATGATCGGGCCACCCGCCGACAACGCGTAAGCGGTGGAACCGGTCGGGGTGGCGACGATCAGGCCGTCGGCCTTCTGGCTGCAGACGAACTGGCCGTCGATGTACAGCTCGAACTCGATCATCCGCGTCGATTTGCCCGGGTGCAGCACCACATCGTTCAGCGCATCGCCCTGGCCGATGGCCTCGGCGTGGCGGCGGACTTCGGCTTGCAGCAGGAAACGGTTTTCCACCAGATAGTGGCCGTCGAGCACCTTGGCCACTTCGACTTCCAGCTCATCGGGGCGAATATCCGTCAGAAAGCCGAGGCTGCCACGGTTGATCCCCAGCACTGGAATATTGTGCTTGGCCAATGCGCGTGCAGCTCCGAGCAAACTGCCGTCACCGCCGACGACGATGACCATGTCGCAGACTTCGCCGAGCATCTTGCGCGACGAGGTTTGCAGGCCGTGGCCCGGCAGGACTTCGGCGATGGTGTCTTCGAGAATCACGTGCAGGTGACGATCGAGCAGAAAGCGTTTCAGTCGGCGGACGGTATCCAGCACCTGGGAACTGCCCAGGCGACCGATGATGCCGATATTACGAAATTGCTCCATGGGACCTCTGCGGACAATCGAAAACGCGAAAAGCACGATTATGGGCGAAAGCCCGCCATAGACAAAATCCTTTCAGCCTCAAGGGTGCGCGCGTGTTTCAGGCTATGCTCGCAAGATGATCCTGTTTCCCGACCTGCTCCCGTTGCCACATCAATTACGCCATCCCGAAGTGCGGGATCTGGCGTGGGTGATTCTCGCCCCGCCGATGCTCGCGGCGACGCCTTGGCCGCAACGCCATCCGCTGGCCGGCAGCGATTGGGTCAGCGATCCCGCGCGCCTGGAGCAGTGGCTGCGGCAACTGGATCGGGACAGTTATGGCTTGCTGCATTGGCTGTCGCAGGCGCGCACCCGGCGACTGGGCTTGTATTACGAACGGTTGTGGCAGTTTGCCGTGGAGCATGCGCCGGGCATCGAACTGATTGCCGCCAACCTGCCGATCCGCCGCGAAGGCCACACCCTCGGTGAACTGGACATGCTGCTGCGCGACCGCGACGGCGTGCATCACCTGGAGCTGGCGATCAAGTTGTACCTGGGGCCGCAGCACGGTGACGGCCACGACCCGGCGCAATGGCTGGGGCCGGGTTGTCATGATCGACTGGACCGCAAACTGGCGCATCTGGCCGAACACCAGCTGCCGATCTCGGCGCGCCCGGAAAGCCGTGCGGCACTGGCCACGCTGGATATCGAAGTGTTCAGTGCGCAGTTGTGGCTGGGCGGCTACCTGTTGTACCCGTGGCCCGGTCATGCCGAGCCGCCGAAAGGGGCGCATCCGCAGCATCTGCGCGGCAGTTGGTTGCATCAGAAGGACTGGCCGGCGTTCGTCGCCCAGCGCCCGGCCGGACGCTGGCAACCGCTGCCCCGCCATGCGTGGCTGGCGCCGGCGCACTACCCGGCGGATCAGACCTGGAGCGCTGAACACCTGCAGAGGTGGCTGGACACCCTGGAACCGATGGCT
The DNA here is from genome assembly GCF_022368695.1 of Pseudomonas sp. Y5-11. Taxonomy (NCBI): domain Bacteria; kingdom Pseudomonadati; phylum Pseudomonadota; class Gammaproteobacteria; order Pseudomonadales; family Pseudomonadaceae; genus Pseudomonas; species Pseudomonas sp. Y5-11. Next base: position 3,440,803 of record NZ_CP058974.1, on the reverse strand, counting down.
CCGGCGCAACTGATGGTGCGCCTGACCGAGAATGCCCGGGGCGAATGGGAAGAGGCGGAGCGGTTGTTTCTGGTGGCGGATCTCTGGCCGAATGTGCCGGGCCAGGCTTGAGATTTTGCGGCGTTTGCACCGGCCCCATCGCTGGCAAGCCAGCTCCCACAGGGATCTTCTGTGTGCTCACTTTCTGAGCTGCACCACAAAACCTGTGGGAGCCGGCTTGCCATGGATCTACTGTGTGCTCACTTTCTGAGCCGCATCACAAAACCTGTGGGAGCGGGCTTGCCAGCGATCTTCTGTGGGCTCACTTTCTGAGCTGCACCACAAACCCTGTGGGAGCTGGCGTGCCAGCGCTCTTCTGTGTGCTCACTTTCTGAGCTGCACCACAAACCCTGTGGGAGCTGGCGTGCCAGCGCTCTTCTGTGTGCTCACTTTCTGAGCTGCACCACAAACCCTGTGGGAGCTGGCGTGCCAGCGCTCTTCTGTGTGCTCACTTTCTGAGCCGCATCACAAAACCTGTGGGAGCTGGCTTGCCAGCGATGGGATCAACTCGGTCTAAAGGGATAACCGCAACGCCAAAGCCGCCAAGGTCATCAACAACACCGGCACCGTCAGCACAATCCCGACCTTGAAGTAATACCCCCAGCCGATCCGGATATCCTTGCGCGCCAGTACATGCAACCAGAGCAACGTCGCCAGACTGCCGATCGGGGTAATTTTCGGCCCCAGGTCGCTGCCGATCACGTTGGCATAAATCATCGCTTCCTTGACCACACCGCTCGCCTGGCTGGCATCAATTGACAGCAAACCGATCAGTACCGTCGGCAGGTTGTTCATGATCGACGACAACAGTGCTGTCAGTACCCCGGTGCCCAGCGCCGCGCCCCACACGCCATAACCGGCGAACACATCCAGCCATCCAGCGAGATAGCCGGTCAGCCCGGCATTACGCAGACCATAGACCACCAAGTACATGCCCAGCGAGAAAATCACGATCTGCCACGGCGCTTCTTTGAGCACCTTGCGCGTGGAGATCTTGTGACCACGGGCAGCGATCCCCAGCAGCAATGCAGCGCAGACTGCGGAGATCGCGCTGATCGGGATGCCCAGCTGTTCGAGGAAGAAGCAGCCGATCAACAGGATCACCAGCACCACCCAACCGGCGTAGAACGTGGCCTTGTCGTGGATCGCCGTATGCGGTTGTTCAAGCTGTTCGGGGTCGTAGGCCTTGGGGATGTCGCGGCGGAAGAACCACATCAACACGCCCAGGGTCGCGGCCACGCTGACGAAGTTGACCGGTACCATCACCGCCGCATAGCGGTTGAAGCCGATGTGAAAGAAGTCCGCCGAAACAATGTTGACCAGGTTCGACACCACCAGCGGCAGGCTCGCGGTGTCGGCGATGAAACCGGCGCCCATGACGAACGCGAGGGTTGCCGCCGGGGAAAAGCGCAGCGCCAGCAGCATCGAAATCACGATCGGCGTGAGGATCAGTGCCGCGCCATCATTGGCGAACAGCGCCGACACCAGCGCGCCGAGCAGCACCATGTAGGCAAACAGCTTGCGCCCACTGCCCCGCCCCCAGCGCGCCACATGCAGCGCGGCCCAGGCGAAGAAACCGGCTTCGTCGAGCAACAGACTGATGATGATCAGTGCGACGAAGGTGCCGGTGGCGTTCCAGATGATCTGCCACACCAGCGGAATATCGCTCAGGTGCACGACGCCGAAGATCAATGCGAGCACGGCGCCGAGCGTCGCGCTCCAGCCGACGCCGAGGCCTTTGGGTTGCCAGATGACAAGGGTGATGGTCAGCAGGAAGATCAGTGACGCAGCGAGCATTCGCGACAGCCTTAATGAATGAAATAAACCAAACCACACAACTGTGGGAGCGAGCCTGCTCGCGAAAGCGGACTGTCAGTCACCACGAGGTGTGGCTGATGGCCCTTTCGCAAGCAGGCTCGCTCCCACAGGGTTTTCTCAAGCCGCAGCTCTGACCCGATTATTTTTTGTGTTGTTCCACAAATGTCCCATACGCATTGATGAAATTTTGCAGGAACGGCTTGACCGACTCGCTCAATTTGCCCGCCTCGTCAAACGCTGAACCCGCACCGCCCAGGTACGCTTCCGGCTGCTGCATGCACGGCACATCGAGAAACACGAAAGACTGGCGCAGGTGCTGGTTGGCACCAAAACCGCCAATGGCCCCCGGCGACACGCTGATCACCGCCCCCGGCTTGCCGCTCCAGACGCTTTTGCCATAAGGCCGTGAACCCACGTCAATCGCATTCTTCAAAGGCGCCGGCACCGAGCGGTTATATTCCGGAGTGACAAACAGCACCGCGTCGGAAGAGCCCACCTGCTGGCGGAAAGTGCTGTAGGCTGCCGGCGGTGAATCGCCGTCGATGTCTTCGTTATAAAGCGGCAGATCGCCAATTTCGACAATCTTCAGTTTCAGGTTCGCCGGTGCCAGCTCGGCCAGTGCCAGCGCCACTTTGCGGTTGATCGATGCTTTGCGCAGGCTGCCGACGACTACAGCGACGTTGTAGACATTGCTCATGGAAGACTCTCGACTGTCCGTGGGAAGAGCCAGTAGTTATAGATGATTCGATGACCGTTTCACCAGCGTGCGCAATAAATTCCTCCGCGCTGATTATTTTTTTCCTGCAGGAAAACTTACAGGGCTTGATGACGGTCTACCAAGCCGCAAATCAAGCGTTTTATCTCCAGAGGTTCTAAGCAGATGGCAGCAGTACTCGTCGGTCAGTTCCATGCAAGAGATGCGGAAGGCCGCGTTTATTCCGTGCATGAGTTCCAGGAATCCACCCCGTCGGCAGACGGTTTCACCGGCATGGAGCCTGTCACCACCTACAAACTGGCGATTGGCGATCGAGTCAAGAAACTCAGTGACAATGAGTTTTTGCTGGTTCAGTCGGACATCACCCTGATCCGCGAACCCGAGCCAACCGTCGCTCAATAACCGCGCGTTATGAGCAGAAGTCATATGCGCAGACTTGGGGTAGGATTCAGCCACTGACCCCACCTGCTGAACATGGACTTCACGCATGCGTTTACGTCATATCGAAGTGATTCAGGCGCTCTTGCAGACCGGTCACCTGGGCACCGCCGCCGAATGGCTGCAGCTCCCGGTGACTGACGTCGAAGAGCGTTTGCGCGAAGCCGAGAGCGAGTTGGGGTTCATGCTGTTCGCCAGCGTGCGCGGTCGATTGCAATCAACGCCCGAAGCGCGGGCGCTGCAGGTGGAAATTGCTCACGTCTATCAGGCGCTGGAGCCGGTGCAGCGTCTGGCCAGCAGCCTCAAGCAATACCTCGCTCCGCCCCTGCGCATCATCGGCACCCCGCCGCTGGCACAACAGCTGTTGCCGCAAAGCATCGCGCTGTTGCGCCGACGTTTGCCCGATGCGCCCTGCCGCTTGCTCAGCTCGCCCACGTGCGACATCGTTCGCAGCCTGCTGCTGCGCGAAAGCGATCTGGGCCTGAGCCTGCACGATCCGGAACACCCCGACATCCACTGCCAGCCATTGGCCCACGGCAAGCTGCAACTGCTCGCGCCGCACGGCTGGCTGCAACCAAAGCAGAAGTACATTTCCCTGCAGGATCTCGCCGGCCAGGCGATGGTCGGCCTCGAAGGCCACGACCCGCTGAGCCCGGCATTGGAGAACAAACTCCAGGCCCTGCGCCCGGCGCCGAGCATCCAGACCCGGGTGCAAACCCATCAGATGATGCGCAGCATGGTCGAGGCCGGCGAAGGCCTGGCCATCGTCGACCCGTTTACTGCGCTCGGTGCACGGGCGGGCGGCCTGGACGTCTGCCCGTTGTCACCGGCGGTGCCGATCAGCCTGTATGCGCTGAGCTACCGACACAACGCCACGCCGGCTGCAATACAAACGTTGTTGGCGATCGTCACGGAACAAGCCGAGGCGATGCTGGCGAGCTGAGCGGGTTTTCCAGCGGGTTGTCGAACAGTCGGTACCAGAACAGCGCAATTTCGGCGGTATTCGGGTCTATCCCGCGATAACGCAAATGGTCGATACCGCCAATCTCGTAGCCACAACGTTCGTACAAACGACAGGCACCGAGGTTGTTGTTCTGCGTCTCGAGCATGATCCCCGGCAGCTTCTTCTTGCGACTCCAGAACTGCGCGACATCCAGCAACGCCTTGGCGACGCCATGACGGCGTGCCGGTGCGTGCACCGCCAATTCATCGATGTGGGCAAAACCGTTCCAGTTGGTGCTGATCACCAGATGGCCGACCGGTTCGTCGTCCAGATACGCCATGAAAATCGCGCTGTCGGCGGCGTCGCGATAGCTGCTGAACTCTTCAGGATCGATGCCGTAGCACTTGCGGTACGGCACGATCGGCGTCACCGCCCAGCGATCGACCGGCTGGCCAATGACTGCCGCGCCATACGCAGCCACCTCGAAACTGAAGTCGCTGCCCCAGATGTACGCCGCAAAACCATCGTCGGCGACGCGCACCGACAGTCCTGGGTATTTTGGATTCATGACCGGTTGCATACTCGGAAAAGTCCTCATTCCTTGACGCAATCGACGGTGTACTGCCGTCCATTGCCTTCATCTTCATGTTGCAGTCCATGCACATCAGCGACAAAACCGGGAAAGCTGCTATCGAACGTGCGGGCAAATTTCAGGTAGTCGATGATCGAGCGGGTCGCCTCGGTGAAGCGCTCGCCAGGCATGATCAACGGAATCCCCGGTGGATACGGCACCAGCATTACCGCCGCGACCCGTCCTTCCAGCTCATCGATCGGCACCGCCTCGACCTCGCCGCGTACCAGTTGGTCGTAGGCGTGGGCCGGTTTCATGGCGATTTCCGGCAACACCGTGTACATGCGTTTCAGATGCTTGGCCGTGGCGTTGCTGCGGTAACAGGCGTGCAGTTGATCGCACAGGTCACGCAGGCCCATGCCACGATAGCGCGCGGTGTCTTGCTGCGCCACGCAAGGCAGGCAGCTCGCCAGACTGACGTTGGCGTCGTAGCTGCGTTTGAATTCGAGCAACTCGGTGAGCAGCGTGCTCCACTTGCCTTTGGTAATGCCCATCGAGAACAACACCAGGAACGAATACAGCCCGGTCTTCTCCACCACCAATCCGCGCTCCCAGAGGAATTTGCTGACCACCGCCGCCGGGATGCCCTTTTCGCTCAGCGCGCCGCCGGCATTCAATCCGGGCATGACCAGGGTCACCTTGATCGGGTCGAGCAGCACGTAGTCGTCACTGACTTCACCGAAGCCATGCCAGTCGGCGTCCGGCTGCAGCAGCCAGTCTTCGGTCTGCACCCGGTCGATGCCTTCGACGCCGGGCGGCTGCCAGATCGAGAACCACCAGTCATCCGCCGCAATGTGCTGGCGCAGATTGGCCAGCGCCCGGCGAAAACTCAGCGCCTCATCAAAGGTTTCCTGCAACAGCGAACGCCCGGCCGGGCCTTCCATCATGGCCGAGGCCACGTCCAGCGAGGCGATGATGCTGTATTGCGGCGGGGTCGAGATGTGCATCATGAACGCTTCGTTGAAACGATCACGGTCCAGTTGCCGCGCACCACCGTCCTGTACGTGAATCATCGAGGCCTGGCTGAACGCAGCGAGTAGCTTGTGCGTGGAATGTGTAGTGAACACGAGTGGGCTGTCCTCTGTGCGCGAGGTGGCCATGCCATAGCGCCCGGCGAAGAACTCGTGAAACGCCGCGTAGGCATACCACGCCTCGTCGAAATGCAGCACTTCAACGCTATTGCCCAGGCTCTGCTTGATCAGCTCGGCGTTGTAGCACAGGCCGTCGTAAGTCGAGTTGGTGACTACCGCCAGTTTGACTTTCGGCGCCCGCCCCTTGGTCAGCGGGCTGGCGTCGATCTTGGCCTGGATCGACTCGCAGCTGAATTCGCTCAGCGGAATCGGGCCGATGATCCCCAGTTCATTGCGCTCGGGGCACAGGTACAACGGGATCGCGCCGGTCATGATGATCGCGTGCAGCACCGACTTGTGGCAGTTGCGATCGACCAGTACCAGATCATCCCGACCGACCATCGAGTGCCAGACGATCTTGTTGGCAGTCGAGGTGCCATTGATCACGAAAAACGTGTGATCGGCGCCAAAATTGCGCGCTGCGCGTTCTTCGGCCTCAGCCAACGGGCCGGTGTGATCGAGCAGCGAACCGAGTTCCGGCACCGACACCGACAAATCCGAACGCAGGGTGTTTTCGCCAAAGAACTGGTGAAACGCCTGCCCCACCGGACTCTTGTGATAGGCCACGCCACCGCCATGCCCGGGGGTGTGCCAGGAATAGTTGGAGTCGGCGGTGTGCTGCACCAGCGCCTTGAAAAAAGGCGGCAGCAGGCCATCCAGGTATTTGCGCGCCGCCCGCGCCACTTGCCGGGCGAGAAACGGCACGGTGTCTTCGAACAGATAGAGAATGCCGCGCAACTGATTGAGCTCGGCCATCGCATCGGCCGGGGCGTTTTCCAGGGTGACCTGTTCGCCGAGGGCAAAGATCGGCAGATCCGGAGCCCGAACCCGCGCCAGACCGATCAGTTCGGCCATGTTTTGTAACAGATGGGAATTGGTGCTGGCGTCTTCGGCAGCGATGAGCATGCACGCCAGACCATGATGGGTTGACGCCACCAACCGCCCTTCGGTGTAGTCGATGGCCGAAACGATCTTGAAACCTTCCTGCTCCAACTCCCGGGCGATGCCCCGGATACGCTCGCCGGCGACCGTGTCGGCCTTGATGTCGCGGTGGACGATCAACACCGGAAACTTCAAATCTTTGTACATGAGGCTCAGTGTCCCGAGGCGGCGGATCAATGTCTGCCAATGCACTCAGGGTAGAGGGTTGCAGCAAAAGTGGCGAGGGTGGCCAGTTGGCTTCATTCAGCCAAAAGCAAAAGATCGCAGCCTTCGGCAGCTCCTACAGGGATCGCATTCCAATGTAGGAGCTGCCGAAGGCTGCGATCTTTTGATCTTTTGATCTTTTGATCTTTCAGGCCTGAGCGTCAGCTTCGGCGATCTGCGTCCACAGCGCCGGGCCACCGGCCGACTTGGCAATGATCTCCAGCCGCGCCAGGTGCTCCGCCAGCTCGTCTTCCGTCGCCCGGATGATCCGCGCAGGCTGACGATTCGCCGGCAGACGACGGATTTCGGTGGCGGAGTTGTCCGCGCCCTCGCCCGTGCCATTGCCGTCGGAAGCGTTGCCGGCCAGCGACAGGCTGGTCTGGCCACCGGTCATGGTCAGGTAGACGTCGGCGAGAATCTCCGAGTCGAGCAAAGCGCCGTGCAGTTCACGGCCGGAGTTGTCGACGCCATAACGCTTGCACAAGGCGTCGAGGCTGTTGCGCTGCCCCGGGTGACGTTCCCGCGCCATCATCAGGGTGTCGAGAATGGTGCAGTGCTGCGTGATGTCCGCACGATCGTGCTGGCCCATCAAGGCGAATTCGTTGTTGATGAAGCCAACGTCGAACGCCGCGTTATGGATGATCAACTGCGCGCCATTGATGAACTCGAAGAACTCGTCGGCGACCTCGGCGAAACGCGGTTTGCCGACGAGGAATTCGTTGGTGATGCCGTGAACGCCGATCGCCCCTTCATCACTCTCGCGATCCGGTTGCAGGTAGACGTGAAAGTGCCGGCCCGTCAGGCGCCGACCGATCAGTTCGACACAGCCGATTTCAATGATCCGGTGACCATCGGTCACCGGCATGCCGGTGGTTTCGGTATCGAGTACAACGGATCTGGTGGCCATCAGTGTTCAGTTCTCAACGGGGTCAATCGTGCAAAAGCGGCGATGTTAACACGCTCACGGTGCGCGTCGCCCACCACCGCTTGATCGGCGCCGATAACCCTATAGGAGCTGCCGCAGGGGGAATGCATTCCAGATGGCAGGAGTGAGCCTGCTGGCAATCAGCTCTGCTTGTAGCCGCGCACTTCATCTACCCCACGGTTGGCCAATTGGTCAGCCCGTTCGTTCCCGTGATGACCAATGTGCCCGCGCACCCACTTCCAGGTGACCTTGTGGCGATTGACCTGCTCATCCAGCTCTTTCCACAGGTCGGCGTTTTTCACCGGTTCTTTCGCGGCCGTTTTCCAGCCGCGTTTCTTCCAGTTGGCCATCCACTCGTTGATGCCTTTCATCACGTACTGCGAGTCGGTCACCAGCAGCACTTCGCAAGGACGCTTCAGGGCTTCAAGGCCACGGATGGCGCCGAGCAGTTCCATGCGGTTGTTGGTGGTGTTGGCTTCGCCGCCCCACAGTTCCTTTTCAACGCCCTTGCACACCAGCAAGGCGCCCCAGCCGCCCGGGCCGGGGTTGCCCTTGCAGGCGCCGTCGGTGAACAGTTCTACGCTATCGACGCTTTCGCTCATGCCACGCTATCCAGATAAATGCCTGGCCCCGTCAATCGCGGATCGACGATGGCCGCGGCCGGAGCAGGTCCGGCCACTATAAAAAGAAGGTTTACGGTTCGATCCGACGGCGGTTGACCTTGGCCATCGGCAGCGGAATCAGCTTGCCCATCGGCTCGCGACGCTCCTGACGCAACGGTCGCAGGCCAACCACGATCTTGCGCGCGACCAATAAATAGAAGCCACCGCCCGACAGTTGCCAGTCGCCGGCCTTGCGTTCCCAGCCGGCCAGTCGGGCCTGCCACTTGGGCGACGCGAGCGGCGGACGATAGCACCCGAAGCGGCGTTTCTCCAGCGCAAAGCCCAGCAGGTTGAGCCAGTCGGCAACCCGCGACGGCGAGATGCAGCGCGCCTGGCGCAAGGCGTCGTGGGCGAACACATGGCGCAGGCCCCAGGTGCTCCAGGGATTGATGCCGATGATCAGCAGATGCCCGCCGGGGCGTACGCTGCTCGCCGCTTCACGCAGCAATCCGTGGGGCGACAGGCAGAAATCCAGACCGTGCTGCAACACCACCACGTCGGCGGCGTGCTCGCTCAACGGCCAGGCCTGTTCCTCGCAGACGATCTCGACCCCCGGCAATGGCGCGCCAAGCCGCACGTTGCGCTGCACCTGTGGCGCCGACGGCGGGGTCTGCGCCGATGGCCCGTAATGCACCAGATAGCCGCCGAAGAACCGCCCCAACTCGTCTTCGAGCATGCGTCGTTCTTCATCCAGCAGAAATTGCCCGAGCGGGCCGGCGAGCCATTCACGGGCCGCGCCGATCAACGCCAGCCAGTCGGGATCGGCCTGAGCGAACGCTTTATCGGTCATGTCATTCTCCAACGCCGCTAGAAGCTCTAAGATGCGCCAATGTTTTCCGCTTGGCGAATTCCGACGATGATACAGATCAGTGCCCTGCCCGCGTTCACCGACAACTACATCTGGTTGTTACAGGATCACCGCACCCAGCGCTGCGCCGTGGTCGATCCGGGCGATGCCGCGCCGGTGCAGGCCTGGCTCGCCGCACACCCGGGCTGGGTGCTGAGCGACATTCTGATCACCCATCACCACCACGACCACGTCGGCGGCGTCGAACGCCTGAAAGCCGCGAGCGGCGCCACAGTCTACGGCCCGGCCAGCGAAAACATCCCGGGGCGCGATGTGGCGCTCAAGGACAACGACACGGTCAGCGTCCTCGGCTGGGACTTCGATGTCTATGCGGTGCCCGGTCACACCCTCGGCCACATTGCCTATTACCACCACGGCCTGCTGTTTTGCGGTGACACCCTGTTCGCCGCCGGTTGCGGGCGCCTGTTCGAAGGCACGCCGCAACAGATGCACCACTCGCTCAGCCGCCTCGCCGCGCTACCCGAGGATACGTTGGTGTATTGCACCCATGAATACACTCTGAGCAACCTGAAGTTTGCCGCCGCGGTCGAACCGGGCAACCCGGACATTGCCGCCCGTCTGGAAAAAGTCGCTCAACAACGGGAAAAAGGCGTGATGACCCTGCCGTCGACCCTGGCCCTGGAAAAGCTCACCAATCCGTTTCTGCGCACCTCTGAAACATTAGTTACACAAAAAGTGGACGAACGGGCAGGCGCTCAAAACCGGGCGCCGAGTGAGGTTTTTGCGGCTCTGCGGGCGTGGAAAGATAAATTCTAAGTGACTCGCCCCCTGGTACAAAAATTCTGAATGGTTGACCGCAGGGGGTGCGCTTTCTAGAATCGCCCGACATTTTTGCCCGGAACTTACTTCCAGCCAATGTCGTCATCCATACGTAAGTCCGTCAATTCAGACACGTTGACCCGCCTGGCCCAAGCCATCGCGGTGGCTGTGTCCGCCACATTGGCGGGCTGTTCCAGCCATGCTCCGCAGACTGAAGCGACCCATACGCCGAACATTGCTGCGCGAGCCAAGCAGAAACCGATCTGGCTGAGCGAAAAGCCCAGCCCGCAGGTGCCTCAGGACATCTGGGAGCGCATGCGCGGTGGTTTCCAGCTGCAGGACGGCCTGGGCGTCAACCCGCGCATCGAGCAACAGCGCCTGTGGTTCGCCAGCAACCCTTCTTTCCTCGAGAATGCCGGCGAACGCGGCAGTCTCTACATTCATTACATCGTCGAGCGTCTCGAAGAGCGCAACATGCCGCTGGAACTGGCCCTGCTGCCAGTGATCGAGAGCGCCTACAACCCGATGGCCTACTCGCGCGCCGACGCCTCGGGGCTGTGGCAATTCATTCCGTCCACCGGTCGCTACTACAACCTGCGCCAGACCCGCTTTTATGACGGCCGTCGCGATATCACCGCCTCGACCACCGCTGCGATGGATTACCTGACCCGTCTGCACGACATGTTCAACGGCGACTGGCTGCTGGCCCTGGCGGCCTACAACGCCGGTGAAGGCACGGTGAGCCGCGCCATCGAGCGCAACGAGAAGCTCGGCCTGCCGACCGACTACTGGAACCTGTCGTCGTTGCCGGCGGAAACCCAGGCGTACGTGCCGAAACTACTGGCCCTGTCGCAAGTGGTGCTGGCCCCGGAAGCCTACGGGGTGAACCTCAACCCGATCGCCAACGAACCGTATTTCCAGGTCGTCGAAATCAACCAGCGCATGGACCTGTCGAAGGTCGCGGCGGTGGCCAACATCGACGAAGACGAACTGTTCCAGCTCAACCCGGCCTTCAAGCAACGCACCACCATCGACGGCCCGCAGCATCTGCTGGTGCCGACGTCCAAGGCGCAACTGCTGACCGCCAGCCTGCAGACCATGCGGCCTGAAGAACTGATCAGTCCCCGTTCGTTGAAACCGGTATTCGACGGTGCCGACCCGACCGAGGTGGCAAAGCTCAAACGCGCCTATCGGGTCAAACGCGGTGACAACCTCGGTTCCATCGCCAAGGCCAACAAGGTCGAAGTCAAGGACCTGCAGCGCTGGAACAAGCTGACCGGCAAAAACCTCAAGGTCGGCCAGACCCTGGTGATGCAGGACACCACCAAGCGCGCCCCGGCTCGTAACAGTGGCCGGATCAACACGGTGATTGCCGCCAACAGCAAGACCAAAGGCAAGGCCGACAGCCAGCAGCAGACCCAGTACAAGGTCAAACGCGGCGATACCCTGTACGTGGTGGCCAAGCGTTTCAACGTCGAGATGCAGCATCTCAAGCGCTGGAACCCGGGTGCCGGCAAGGCCCTCAAGCCTGGGCAGATGCTCACGGTTTATCAGCCGCACTGACAAAGAGCCCCTGAAATTCAGGGGCTTTTTTTTATTACCAGAATATTGTCCCTGATGGATTCCTTGTGGTGAGGGGATTTATCCCCGATGGGGGCCCCTGCCTTCCAAAATCCACGGGGACTGCTGCGCAGTCCATCGGGGATAAATCCCCTCGCTACAATGCAAACCGGGTGAGAATTGCACGCCGATTAACAGCCCATTAACCCGCATCTTTTTCCTGTCCAGACAAGCTGTTACTGTACGGCCCACAAAGCCCAAGCCGCCTGGATCGGATCTGACTTGAAGCGTCCCCTCCTCCTGCTCCTGATCAGCCTGGCCTTGAGCTCACCCGCAAGCGCGACGATTACCGAGAGTCACGGTTATGCGCAGTTCGGCACGCTCAAGTACCCGGCCAGATTTACCCACTTCGACTGGGTCAACCCGCAAGCGCCCAAGGGCGGTACGTTGCGGGTGATGGCGTTCGGCACCTTCGATACGGTCAACCCGTACACCTTCAAGGGCACCAGCCCGGTCACCACGCCGAATTTCCTGCAGTACGGCATCAACGAGCTGAACGAGCCGCTGATGGTCGGCACCGGCCAGTATTCGCCGTCCGGCGACGAGCCGGCATCGAGCTATGGTTTGATCGCGCAGTCGGTGGAATACAGCGAAGATCGCAGTTGGGTGGTGTTCAATCTGCGCCCGGAAGCACGTTTCCACGATGGCACACCGATCACCGCCTACGACGTGGCGTTCTCCTATCGTTTGCTGCTCAAGGACGGCCACCCGCTGTACCGCACTGCCCTGCAGGAAGTCTCACGGGTCGACATCCTCAACCCGCAGCGCATTCGTTTCGTGATGAAACGCTCGGGCAATCCGTTATTGATTCTGCGCCTCGGTGAGCTGCCGGTGCTGCCACAGCATTACTGGAAAGATCGCGACTTCAAGGCCACCACCTTCGAGCCACCGCTGGGCAGCGGGCCGTATCGCATCACCTCGGTGACGCCGGGGCGGCAGCTGATTTTCGAGCGGGTCAAGGATTACTGGGGCAAGGACCTGCCGGTCAATCGCGGCAAGTACAATTTTGATCGCATGGAAGTCGAGTTTTACCGCGACAGCGACGTGGCCTTCGAAGCGTTCAAGGCCGGTGAATTCGATATCTACATCGAGCATCAGGCGAAGAACTGGGCCAATGGCTACAACTTCCCGGCGGTGCGCCGTGGCGACGTGATCAAGGCGCAGATCGCGCATCAGATCCCGACCCAGAGCCAGGGCCTGTTCATGAACACCCGGCGCGCGACCTTCAGCGACGTCAAGGTGCGAGAAGCGCTGGGCCTGATGTTCGACTTCGAGTGGACCAACCGCGCGCTGTTCAGCGACGCCTACCAACGCACCACCAGTTACTACCCCAACAGCGAATTCAGCGCCAGCGGCCTGCCGGTCGGGCACGAATGGCTGATGCTCAAGCCGTATAAAGATCAGTTACCGGCGAAGCTGTTCACCGAGCCGTTCACCTTGCCGCAAACCGATGGCCGTGGCATCCCGCGAGAAACCATGCGCAAGGCCCTGGCGCTGCTCGCCGAGGCCGGCTGGAAGCTCAACGGCCAGCGCCTGCAAAACACTGCCGGGCAGCCGCTGAGCTTCGAACTGCTGCTGGTCAATCCGAACCTTGAGCGGATCCTGCAGCCGTACATCGAAAACCTCAACAGCATCGGCATCGATGCGCGCCTGCGCACGGTAGATCGCGCCCAGTACAAACAGCGTCTGGATCAATTCGATTTCGACATGATCCTGATGACCCTCAACCAGACCCTCAGCCCGGGCCTGGAGCAGTGGCAGTACTTCCATTCCAGTCAGGTCGGCGTCAAGGGCAGCAAGAATTACGCCGGCATCGCCAACCCGGTGGTCGATCACCTGCTCGAACAATTGCTCGCCGCGCAAACCCGCGACGAACAGGTCGCCGCCGGCAAGGCGCTGGACCGCGTGCTGCTGTGGCAGCACTACAGCATTCCCAACTGGTACCTCAATTATCACCGACTGGCCTACCGCAACCGGTTGGCTTTCGTCACCACGCCGCCCTACACCCTGGGCCTGAGCGCGTGGTGGCTGAAATCTTCGGAGAACAATAAATGACCCCCATCCGTGCCCTGCTCCTGCAGGCCAGCGGTCTGCTGTTCGCCGGGCTGGCGATTGCCGCCCCGCAACACGCGGTGACCCTGTACAACGAGCCGCCGAAATACCCGGCGGACTTCAAACAGTTCGATTACGTGAACCCCGACGCGCCCAAGGGCGGGATCTTCCGCCAGGCCGGATTCGGCGGCTTCGACAGCCTCAACCCATTCATCAGCAAAGGCGTGCCGGCCGATGACGTCGGGCAGATCTACGACACCCTGACCAAGCACAGCCTCGACGAACCGTTCACCGAATACGGCCTGATCGCTGCGAAGATCGAGAAAGCCCCGGACAACAGCTGGGTGCGTTTCTACCTGCGTACGGAAGCGCGCTTCCATGACGGCCATCCGGTGCGCGCCGAAGACGTGGTGTTCAGTTTCCAGACCCTGACCAAGGACGGTTCGCCGCTGTTTCGCGGCTACTACAGCGACGTCGATGAGGTGATCGCCGAAGACCCGCTCAAGGTGCTGTTCAAGTTCAAGCACACCAACAATCGCGAGTTGCCGCTGATCCTCGGCCAGTTGCCGGTGCTGCCGAAACACTGGTGGGCCAATCGCGATTTCACCAAGGGCAATCTGGAAATCCCGCTGGGCAGCGGCCCGTACAAGGTCGCCGAAGTGAAGGCCGGGCGCTCGGTGCGCTATGAGCGGGTCAAGGACTATTGGGGCAAGGATTTGCCGGTCAATCGCGGGTTCTACAACTTCGATGTGATGACCACCGATTACTACCGCGATAACACCGTGGCCGTCGAAGCGCTGAAGGCCGGGCAGTTCGATTACTGGCTGGAAATGACCGCGAAGAACTGGGCCAACGCCTACAACATTCCGGCGGTCACCGAAGGTCGGCTGATCAAGGAACAGATCGCCAACAGCAACCCGACCGGCATGCAGGGCTTCGTTTTCAATTTGCGCCGTCCGGTGTTTCAGGATGTGCGGGTGCGCCAGGCGCTCGGCCTGTTGTTCGATTTCGAGTGGACCAACAAACAGCTGTTCAACGGTGCCTACTTCCGCACCCGCAGCTATTTCGAGAACTCGGAAATGGCCGCCACCGGCCTGCCGGACGCCGAGCAGCGGGCGATCCTCGAACCGTTTCGCAGCAAACTGCCGGCGCAGGTGTTCAGCGAAGCCTTCGAGAACCCCAAGACCGACGCCAGCGGCATGATCCGCGCCCAGCAGCGCGAGGCCTATCAACTGCTGCAAGAGGCCGGCTGGAAGATTGTCGACGACAAAATGGTCGACGCCAGCGGCAAACCGGTGGTCATCGAGTTCCTCCTTGCACAGACCGAATTCGAACGCGTGCTGCTGCCGTTCAAACGCAATCTGGCCGACCTCGGCATCGATCTGGTGATCCGCCGTGTCGACGTTTCGCAATACATCAACCGCGTGCGCTCGCGGGACTTCGACATGATGGTCGGCAGCTTCCCGCAATCCAACTCGCCGGGTAACGAGCAGCGCGAATTCTGGATGAGCGCCGCCGCCGACAAACCGAGCAGCCGCAACACCATGGGCCTGAAGGATCCGATTGTCGATCAACTGGTGGAAAGCCTGATCAACGCCGATTCACGCAGCAGCCTGGTGGCCCATGCGCGGGCGCTGGATCGGGTGCTGCAATGGGGTTACTACGTAGTCCCCAACTGGCACATCAAGACCTGGCGCGTGGCTTACTGGAACCACATCGGTCACCCGAAAGTCTCGCCCAAATACGACATCGGGATTAACACCTGGTGGGTCAAGCCTGACGCGAAACCCGCCATAGAAGTCGAAACCAAACTGCAAGCCGACCCTGTGGGCACGGAGTAATCAGATGCTGGCGTATATTTTTCGGCGACTGCTGCTGATCATCCCGACCCTGTTCGGCATCCTGCTGATCAACTTCGTCATCATCCAGGCCGCGCCAGGCGGCCCGGTGGAACAGATGATCGCCAAGCTCGAAGGCTTCGAAGGCGCCACCAGCCGCATCGCCGGTGGCGGCGCCGAAGTCTCGGTGGCCGGCTCCGCCTATCGCGGCGCGCAAGGTCTGGACCCGGCGCTGATCAAGGAAATCGAGCACATGTACGGCTTCGACAAATCGGCCCCGGAACGCCTGTGGATCATGGTCAAGAACTACGCGAAGCTGGATTTCGGCGACAGCTTCTTCCGCGACGCCAAGGTCATCGACCTGATCAAGGAGAAGATGCCGGTATCGATCTCGCTCGGGCTGTGGAGCACGCTGATCATGTACCTGGTGTCGATCCCGCTGGGGATCGCCAAGGCCACGCGACACGGCAGCCACTTCGACGTGTGGACCAGTTCGGCGATCATCATCGGCTACGCGATCCCGGCGTTCCTGTTTGCGATTCTGCTGATCGTGGTGTTTGCCGGCGGCAGTTATCTGGACTGGTTCCCGTTGCGCGGCCTGACTTCGAACAACTTCGATGAGCTGAGCCTGAGCGGCAAAGTCCTCGATTACTTCTGGCACCTGGCGCTGCCGGTGACGGCGCTGGTGATCGGCAACTTCGCGACCATGACCCTGCTGACCAAAAACAGCTTCCTCGACGAGATCAACAAGCAGTACGTGGTCACCGCCAAGGCCAAGGGCCTGACGCGCAACCGCGTGCTCTACGGCCACGTGTTCCGCAACGCCATGCTGCTGGTGATTGCCGGGTTTCCGTCGGCGTTCATCGGCATCTTCTTCACCGGCTCGTTGCTGGTGGAGGTGATCTTCTCCCTCGACGGCCTGGGCCTGATGAGTTTCGAAGCGGCGATCAACCGCGATTACCCGGTGGTGTTCGGCACCCTGTTCATCTTCACCCTGCTGGGCCTGGTGGTGAAACTGATCGGCGACCTCACCTACACCCTGGTCGATCCGCGCATCGACTTCGCCAGCCGGGAGCATTGAGATGAACCTGTCCCCGCTCAACCGCCGCCGGTTCGAACTGTTCAAGGCCAACAAACGCGGCTGGTGGTCGCTGTGGCTGTTTCTGATCCTGTTCGGCCTGAGCCTCGGCGCCGAGCTGATCGCCAACGACAAGCCGCTGCTGGTGCATTACGACAACCACTGGTACTTCCCGGCGATCAAGCGCTACCCGGAAACCACCTTCGGCGGCGAATTCCCGCTGGAAGCCAACTACAAGAGCCCGTATATCCGCGAACTGCTCAAGGCCAAGGACGCGTGGGTGTTGTGGGCGCCGATTCCCTACAGCTACCAGAGCATCAACTACGACCTGAAAGTCCCGGCCCCGGCCCCGCCCTCGGCGGACAACCTGCTGGGCACCGACGATCAGGGCCGCGATGTGCTGGCGCGGGTGATTTACGGCTTCCGCATCTCGGTGCTGTTCGCCCTGACCCTGACCGTGCTCAGCTCGATCATCGGCGTGATTGCCGGCGCGTTGCAGGGTTTCTATGGCGGCTGGGTCGATCTGGCCGGGCAGCGCTTTCTGGAAATCTGGTCGGGGCTGCCGGTGCTGTACCTGCTGATCATCCTCGCCAGTTTCGTCCAGCCGAATTTCTGGTGGCTGCTGGGGATCATGCTGCTGTTTTCGTGGATGAGCCTGGTCGACGTGGTGCGCGCCGAGTTCCTGCGTGGGCGCAACCTCGAATACGTGCGTGCGGCGCGGGCGCTGGGCATGCAGAACGGCGCGATCATGTTCCGCCACATACTGCCCAACGCGATGGTCTCGACCATGACCTTCATGCCGTTCATCCTCACCGGTGCCATCGGCACCCTGACCGCGCTGGATTTCCTCGGCTTCGGCTTGCCGGCCGGCAGCCCGTCGCTGGGTGAACTGGTGGCTCAGGGCAAATCCAACCTGCAGGCGCCGTGGCTGGGCATCAGCGCGTTTGCGGTGCTGGCGCTGATGTTGAGTCTGCTGGTGTTTATCGGCGAGTCCGCTCGCGATGCCTTCGACCCGAGGAAGTGAAATGAATCAGGACAATCTGATCGAAGTGCGCGACCTCGCCGTCGAGTTCGGCTTCAACGAGCGACTGCACCGGGTGGTCGAGGGCGTGAGCTTCGACATCAAGCGCGGCGAAACCCTGGCGCTGGTCGGCGAGTCCGGCTCGGGCAAATCGGTGACCGCGCACTCGATCCTGCGCCTGTTGCCCTACCCGCTGGCCCGCCATCCGGCCGGCAGCATCACCTATGCCGGGCAGAATCTGCTGGACCTGAGCGAAAAGACCATTCGCCACATCCGTGGCAACCGCATCGCGATGATCTTTCAGGAGCCGATGACCTCGCTCAACCCCCTGCACTCGATCGAGAAACAGATCAACGAGGTGTTGGCCATCCACAAGGGCTTGAGCGGCAAAGTCGCGACCAAGCGCACGCTCGAGCTGCTGGAGATGGTCGGCATCCCCGAGCCGCACAAACGTCTCAAGGCCCTGCCCCACGAATTGTCTGGCGGCCAGCGCCAGCGGGTGATGATCGCCATGGCGCTGGCCAACGAGCCGGAACTGCTGATCGCTGACGAGCCAACCACCGCACTGGACGTGACCGTTCAGCTGAAAATCCTCGATTTGCTCAAGGAACTTCAGGCTCGATTGGGCATGTCGCTGTTACTGATCAGTCATGATTTGAACCTGGTGCGAAGAATTGCGCATCGCGTATGTGTCATGCAGCGCGGTTGCATCGTCGAACAGGCATCGTGCGCAGAGCTGTTCCGTTCGCCGCAGCATCCGTACACTCGGGAATTGCTCGGCGCGGAGCCCAGCGGAGGCCCGGCGACCAATATAATCGGGGCGCCGCTGCTCGAAGTCGAGAACCTGAAAGTCTGGTTCCCGATCAAGAAAGGCCTGCTCAAACGCACGGTGGATTACGTCAAGGCAGTGGACGGCATCAATTTCAGCCTGCCTCAGGGACAGACTCTGGGGATCGTGGGGGAAAGCGGTTCCGGCAAATCCACGCTGGGTCTGGCGATTTTGCGGCTGATCGGCAGCAAAGGCGCGATCCGCTTTGAGGGCAAGCAGCTAGACTGCCTGACGCAGAACGAGGTTCGCCCGTTGCGGCGGGAGATGCAGGTGGTGTTTCAGGACCCGTTCGGCAGCCTGAGCCCGCGAATGTGCGTCAGCGACATCGTTGGCGAAGGCCTGCGGATTCACAAGATGGGCACCGCGACCGAGCAGGAAGCGGCGATTATTGCGGCATTGAAGGAGGTAGGTCTGGATCCGGAAACCCGGCACCGCTACCCCCACGAATTTTCCGGCGGGCAACGGCAACGTATCGCCATTGCCCGGGCCTTGGTGCTGAAACCGGCGCTGATCCTGCTGGACGAGCCAACTTCGGCGCTCGACCGCACGGTGCAGCGGCAAGTGGTGGAGCTGTTGCGTTCACTGCAAGCCAAGTACAACCTGACGTATTTGTTCATCAGCCATGACCTGGCTGTCGTCAAAGCGCTGAGCCACCAGCTGATGGTGGTCAAGCATGGCCAAGTGGTCGAACAGGGAGACGCGCAAGCCATCTTTGCCGCTCCCAAACATTCGTATACACAGCAGTTGCTGGAAGCCGCTTTTCTGGCACCAGCCACTGCGCAATAACCTGAAAGAGGAGCAACACATGGGTTTTCTCGCCGGTAAGCGCGTACTGATCGTCGGTGTCGCCAGCAAGCTGTCCATCGCATCCGGCATCGCTGCCGCCATGCATCGCGAGGGCGCTGAGCTTGCCTTCACTTATCAGAACGACAAACTCAAGGGTCGCGTTGAAGAGTTCGCACAGGGCTGGGGTTCGAGCCCTGAGCTGTGCTTCCCGTGCGACGTGGCCAGCGATGAAGAAATCGCCAAGGTCTTCGAAGAACTGAGCAAGAAGTGGGACGGCCTGGACTGCATCGTGCACTCCGTCGGCTTCGCCCCGGGCGACCAACTGGACGGCGACTTCACCGAAGCCACCACCCGTGAAGGTTTCCGCATCGCTCACGACATCAGCGCCTACAGCTTCGTGGCCCTGGCCAAGGCTGGCCGCGAGATGATGAAAGGCCGCAACGGCAGCCTGCTGACCCTGTCGTACCTGGGCGCCGAGCGCACCATGCCGAACTACAACGTGATGGGCATGGCCAAGGCTTCGCTGGAAGCTGGCGTACGTTACCTGGCCGGTTCCCTGGGCCCGGACGGCACCCGCGTCAACTGCGTATCGGCTGGCCCGATCCGTACCCTGGCCGCCTCGGGCATCAAGAACTTCCGCAAGATGCTGGCCGCCAACGAAGCGCAAACTCCACTGCGCCGCAACGTCACCATCGAAGAAGTCGGCAACGCCGGCGCCTTCCTGTGCTCCGACCTGGCGTCGGGCATCAGCGGTGAAATCATGTACGTGGACGGCGGCTTCAACACCACCGCCATGGGCAACATCGAAGAGTAATTTTCGCGCTGCCGATAAAAAGCCCGCCAATTGGCGGGCTTTTTCATGCCTGCGATGCCAGGCAACGGGCGAACAACTGCTGAATCGGCTGGCCGCGCTGGCTGTAACGCTGCAACAGCACCATCTCCCGATAAAACTTCAGCTCGCCCAGTTCGATCACTCTCACCCTCAGCGGATGCTCCAGCCACAGCCCAGCCATGGGCAGCAACGAAACCCCGAGCCCGCATTCGACCATTTTAACGATCGCTTCCAGCTCATCCAGCTCCAGCGCTACGTGGACGTCTATCCGCTGCTCACGCAGAAAGCGCGTCACCAGTCGCCCCCCGAACGAGTTACGGTCGTAGCGCACATGAGGATGCTCGGCGAGCAATTGCAGCGGATCATCGCCCTCGACACCGCGCGGTACGATCAGCACGAACGGTTCGCGTCGGATCACCTGCGCTGACAGCTCCTTGGGCAATTCGAACGGCGGCTTGATCATGACCGCCAGATCGACCTGCCCTGCATCCACTTGGCTCAGCAGGTTCAGCGACACCCCCGGCACCAGTTTCGGCTCCACGCCGGGCGCCTGTTGGCGCAAGCGCAGCAAGGCCTGAGGCAACAACCCCGTCTGTGCGGTGGCCACGGCGCCGATTCTCAGCTCGCCGCAAAACTCGCTGGCGTCTTCGCTGATCGCCATGCGGCTGAAGGTGGCGAGCATTTCCTGCGCCATCGGCACCGCGCGCTGCCCTGCCGGATTGAGGATCGCCTGCCGACCGGTGCGATCGAACAGCCTTACGCCGAGGGTCTGTTCCAGATTGCGGATCTGCGCGCTGACCGCCGATTGCGTCAGGCCGACATGAAGACCCGCCGCGGCAAACGTGCCGTGCTGCGCCACCGCCAGAAAGGTCTTGAGTTCACGCAGCATGGACACCTCGATTGATCGAAATAATTTGAGCTCGGCGCAAAAACTATTGTCTTTCAATCGAAATGCACAGCGCTAGACTCAGCTCACCCCAACCGTTGATCGAGACCGCACCTATGTCACTCAGCCCATTCCATCTGGCCATCCCCGTCTATGACCTGGCCGCCGCACGGCACTTTTACCGCGAAGTTTTCGGGCTGGAGGAAGGACGTTCCAGCGCACACTGGGTCGACTTCAACTTCTTCGGCCATCAACTGGTGATTCATCTGGCGCCGAAAAACGCTGCACAGGAAGCTGCCCACACCAATGCCGTGGACGGGCATGACGTGCCGGTGCCGCATTTCGGAGTGGTGCTGGGGATGGCGCAATGGCAGGCGCTGGCCGAACGCCTCACATCGCTGGGCACGCGGTTTGTGATTGAGCCGGGGATTCGCTTTCAGGGCCTGGTGGGCGAACAGGCGACGATGTTTCTGTTCGACCCGTGTGGCAATGCGCTGGAGTTCAAGGCGTTCAAGGATATCGGGCAGTTGTTTGCCAAATAGAAGTATGACGTCTGACCGGACGCTATCGCTGGCAAGCCAGCGCCCACAAGGTTCCGTGCAGTCCCTGGATTGTGTGGGCAGCCGCGAAATCTGTGGGAGCTGGCCTGCCGGCGATGAGGCCCTCAATGGCCGCGCTTCAATTGCTGCTTGTGTTCGTACATTGCGCTATCGGCATCCGCCAGCAGCCGATCCACCGTGTCATGCCGTTGCGGATCGTATTCGATCTGGCCGACGCTGAAGCGGATGTCGTAGCCGCGTTGCAACATCGTATTGCGCTCGTCGAGGATGTCCTTGAGCCGCGCCATGATCGCCGTGGTTTCGACGTGACTGGAGCCGGTCAGCAGCGCCACGAACTCATCACCGCCCAGGCGCCCGACCACGTCGCTCTCGCGAAAAGCGATGCGCAGCACGTCGGCGAAAGTCTTCAGCGCACTGTCGCCTTCGGCATGCCCATAGTGATCATTGATGTGTTTGAAGTCATTGAGATCGAAAAACAGCAGCGTCGCCGGTTTGTCCCGGTGCTTGCAGGCCTCCAGCGCATACTGAGCAAGGGCCTTGAAACCACGGCGGTTGGACAGCAGCGTCAGCTCGTCCATGTTCGCCATCTGCACCGCCATCAATTCCTGCTCGGCCATCCCGGCCAGATCGCGCAACAGCCCGCGCTCCTCGTCATCGAGCTCGCGCGGCTTGGTGTCGATCAGGCACAGCGTGCCCATCTTGTTGCCGTTGGGCACGGTCAGCGGATAGCCCGCGTAAAAACGGATGTTCGGCTCGCCGGTCACCAGCGGATTGTCATGAAAGCGTTTGTCTTGCTTGGCATCCGGCACCAGCAGCAATTCATCCTGAAGAATCGCGTGCCCACAGAACGACACATCCCGTGGGGTTTCGTTGACGTCGAGGCCGACGCACGACTTGAACCATTGCCGATCCTTGTCGACCAGCGTGACCAACGCAATCGGCACGTTGAACAGCCGTTTGGCCAGACGCGTCAAACGGTCGAAACGCTCTTCGGGCGCAGAGTCCAGGACGTTCAGTCCGTGCAATGCCTGGATTCGCACAGCTTCATTGGCAGGTTTGATCGGGGCCAGCATCACGCACTCCATCAGGGTCAACGACCGTTAGAGTAGCTTGAATCGCCAGCGACTCACACACTCAGCCGCCCGCCACCGGGCACGGCCCGCCGGCATCGGCCCAAAGCTTGAACTGGGCCACAAAAATGTCATGCGGCACTGGCACCGGCGCGCGCCCGGCTCCGGGATTCCAGCCCCACAACACCAGTTTGTCGTCGCTGACATGTTTGATCAGCGCGGCGAAGTCACGGTCGCCGTTGCTGGAACGATCCTTGATCATCGCGCACAACTTGTCCGGCGGCAGGCCAATCCAGGCCATCTTGTGCGCCGCCGGTGGCAGGCTCCAGTGCGGCGCCCCCGGAGGCGCATGCGGGCCATAACTGTCGGGCGGGTTGCGCTCGGCATGGCAGGTGGCGCAAGGCAAACCGGCGGCGCCCTTGCCGTCCATGCCGCGCACGACATTCATCGCGTGCGGTTTGCCGGCATCGAATTGCAGCGGCGAGTCGCCGGGAATGTGGCAGTTCTGGCAACGCGGGCTCTGGAACACCTTCTGCACCGTGCCGAACGCCTTGAGCGCCTCCTGATCATCGGCGAACAGGTCCGAAGCGTAGCCGCCCAGCCCCAGCAGAATCACCGTGCCCAACAGCAGATGTCGTTTCATCTCACACCCCCGACAGTTGCAGCGGCAGTTCACGCAGGCGTTGCCCGGTCAGTGCATACACCGCGTTGGCCACCGCCGGCGCGGTAGGCGGAACACCGGCCTCGCCGATGCCGCCGGGTTTGTCGCGGCTGGGCACGATATGCACCTCGACCAGCGGCATCTCATTGAGGCGCAGCACCTGATAGTCGTGATAGTTGGATTGCACCACCGCGCCGTCCTTGACCGTCAGCTTGCTGTGCAGCGCCATGCCCAGGCCAAAGGTGATGCACGATTCCATCTGCGCCGCGATGCTCTGCGGATTGACCGCAATCCCGCAATCCACCGCACACACCACGCGGTGCACGCGGATCGCCAGATTGTCCTGGGAGACCTCGGCCACCTGCGCCACATAACTGCCGAATGACTCGTGCACCGCCACGCCCAACGCATGCCCATCCGGCAATGGCGCTGTCCAGTTGGCCTTCTCCACCGCCAGATTCAGCACGCCGAGATGGCGCGCATGATCCTTGAGCAACGTTCGCCGGTATTCCACCGGGTCCTTGCCGGCCGCCGTGGCCATTTCATCGATCAGTGACTCCATGACAAACGCGGTGTGGCTGTGCCCCACCGAACGCAGCCACAGCACGTTGATCCCGGTCTGCGGCGAATGCAGCTCGACCTGTTGATGAGCCAGGCCTTTGATATACGGGCTGTCAGCCACACCTTCGACCGAGGTTGCGTCGATGCCGTTCTTGACCATGGTCTGTTCAAGCATCGTGCCGGCCATGATCGACTGACCGACCAGCACATGCTGCCAGCTCAACGGCATGCCCTGCCCGTCGAGGCCGATGCGCGCCTGATGCAGGAACATCGAGCGGTAATAACCGCCACGAATGTCATCCTCACGGGACCAGACGGTTTTCACCGGCATCCCGGCCGCTTTCGCCACTTGCACGGCTTCAGCGACAAAGTCCGAGGTCGGATTGGCCCGGCGCCCGAAACCGCCACCGAGAAATTCGGTGTGAATCTCCACCTGCTCCGGTTTGAGCCCGGTGATCTTGCCGGCGACCATCTGGTCGAGGGTCTGGAATTGCGTGCCGGTCCAGATTTCGCACTTGTCGGCGCTGATCTTCACTGTGCAGTTGAGCGGTTCCATCGGTGCGTGCGCCAGATACGGCACGCTGTACTCGACGTCGATTTTCTTCGCCGCCTTATTGAAGTTGCCCTGCGGATCCCCGGCCTGACTGGCGGAAGTCCCCGGTGTCGCCGCCAGTTTGCGAAAGCTGTCGAGCAGGCCCTGGCTACTCAGGTCAGTGTGCGGGCCCATGTCCCAATCGACTTTCAAGGCATCACGCCCGAGTTTCGCCGCCCAGTAATGATCGGCAATCACCGCCACGCCGGTCGGCACCTGTACCACTTTGTGCACGCCGGGCACCGCCAGCGCCTCGGCCCCCTCGAAGGATTTGACCGTGGCACCGAACACCGGCGCCCGCGCGACCATCGCGGTCATCAAGCCGTCGAACTGCACGTCCATGCCGAACTTGGCGCGCCCGGTGATTTTCTCCGGGGTGTCGAGGCGTTTGGTCGGTTTGCCGATGACTTTCCAGTCCTTCGCCTCCTTGAAGGTGATCGACTTCGCATCCGGCACCGGCAGTTGCCCGGCGGCATCCGCCAGTTCGCCATACGTCGCGCGTTTATCGCCGGCAATCACGACGCCCGACTCAGTGCGAATCGTCGACGCCGCAACGTTGAAGCGCTTGGCCGCCGCTTCCACCAGCATCTGCCGCGCCGTGGCCCCTGCGAGCCGGTAACGATCAAACTCCATCCAGGTCGAAGTCGAGCCGCCGGTAATCTGCATTCCGCCAAACGCCGGCATGCCGTAATTGGCCGCCGAGGCCGGCGAGTGCTCGACGCGGATCGTCGACCAGTCGGCGTCCAGCTCTTCGGCGATCAGCATGGTCAGGCCAGTCCAGATGCCCTGGCCCATTTCCGAATGCCCGAGCAACACCGTCACGCTGTTGTCGGCGGCGATGCGCAAAAACGCATTCGGCGCGAAGACCTTGCCTTCATTCTCCGCTGCCCGCGCAAACCGATGGGCACCGGGCACGACAAACGCCACCACCAGACCGCCACCCAGCACGGCACTGCCCTTGAGAAAGCCGCGACGCGATACAGGACTGTTCATCGTCTGTCTCCCAATCAGCCAATTTCGGCCGCACGTTTCACTGCTGCGCGGATTCGCGGATAGGTGCCGCAGCGGCAAATGTTGCCGGAGAGCGCCTGATCGATATCGCTGTCGGTAGGTTTGGGGATTTTCGCCAGCAGCGCCGCGGCAGACATGATCTGCCCGGACTGACAGTAACCGCATTGCACCACATCCAGTTCGGCCCAGGCTTGCTGCACCGGGTGCGAGCCGTCGGTGGACAGGCCTTCGATGGTGAGGATTTTCTGGCCGTTGGCCACGGCAGTGGCGGGCGTGATGCAGGCACGCAACGGTGCCCCATCCACGTGAACGGTGCAGGCGCCGCACTGGGCCATGCCACAGCCGAATTTGGTACCGGTCAGGTGCGCCACATCACGCAGGACCCAGAGCAGCGGCATGTCTGCCGGCACATCGAGTTCCTGATCCTTGCCATTGATATTCAAGGTCAGCATCGGGGGTTTTCCTCAGACTCACGGTGTTCTGAAGGGGCGTCGCTACGGCCATCGAAGCCTGTGCGCGCCTCGGCTTATCCCTTTCAGCAAAGCCCAAATTGCGCCGCAAGCCAGGCGTTGCGACCACCGGTCATGCCTCAACGTAAAAATGTCGACTTTAATCTTCTGGCTGATAACGGCGCTCACCCGAGCCAGCACCACCGGCCTGCGACGAGCGCGGTCACCCATCACATTGGTCAGGAGTCGCGAACATGGGATTTGTCACTACTCAAGACGGCGTCGATATCTTCTACAAGGACTGGGGCCCGAAGGACGCTCCGGTGATCCACTTCCACCACGGCTGGCCACTCAGCTCGGACGACTGGGATGCGCAGATGCTGTTCTTTCTGGCCCAGGGCTTTCGGGTGATTGCCCATGACCGGCGCGGGCACGGGCGATCGAGCCAGGTCTGGGACGGCCACGACATGGATCATTACGCCGACGATGCGCTGGCGGTGGTTCAGCATCTGGGGGTGAAGAACGTGGTGCACGTCGGCCACTCCACCGGCGGCGGTGAGGTCATCCACTACATCGCCCGGCATGGGCAGGACAACGTGGCCAAAGGCGTGCTGATCAGCGCGGTGCCACCGTTGATGGTCCAGACCGAAAGCAATCCCGGTGGTTTGCCGAAATCGGTGTTCGATGATTTTCAGGCACAACTGGCGGCCAATCGCGCGCAGTTCTATCGCGACATTCCCAGCGGTCCTTTCTATGGCTACAACCGCCCGGGAGCAAAATCTTCGGAAGGGATCATCGGCAACTGGTGGCGTCAGGGCATGATCGGCGGCGCCAAGGCGCATTACGACGGGATCGTTGCCTTCTCGCAGACCGACTTCACCGAAGACCTGAAGAAGGTCACCGTACCGGTGCTGGTGATGCATGGCGAGGACGACCAGATCGTGCCGTATGCGAACTCGGGGCCTTTATCGGCGAAACTGCTGCCAAATGGCACGCTGAAGTCGTATCCGGGCTTTCCGCACGGGATGCCGACAACCGAGGCGGCGACGATCAATGCGGATTTGTTGGCGTTTATTCGCGGCTGACACACATCATTGTGGGAGCTGGCTTGCCAGCGATGACGGTGGGTCAGGCAACATCAACTGTGGATGTGCCGGCCTCATCGCTGGCAAGCCAGCTCCCACAGGTTTTCAGATGCCTGCTGCATACTCTGTCACACCAGAAACCGTGTGGGAGCGAGCCTGCTGGCGAAGGCAATCGGTCAGTCAGTCATGGGTTGGCTGCCCCCCCGCATTCGCGAGCAGGCTCGCTCCCACAGGGGACTGGGTGATTGGCTTGACTGCGTACTACGCCTCGGTACGGCCCGTCCCTTCGCGATCACGTTGGTAATGGTGCGCCAGTGGCAGCGCCGGTAACCAGGCCTCGCGGCGGATGGTCCACAGCTCATAAGTCGGTTTGAACTGGTTCGGCGCGTCCAGCGAGCCGACATTCACTTCAATCTCATCCCCCGAACGCGCTAGTACCGGCGAACCACAGCGCGGGCAAAAGACCCGCCCTTGATACTCGCCGAGAGTCCCGCTGACGGTCACCGCCTTCTCGGGAAATATCGCCGAAGCATGAAACAATGCGCCGTGATGTTTGCGGCAGTCGAGGCAATGGCAAATGCCGATGCGGTAAGGTTGGCCCGCGGCTTCGAAGCGAACGTCGCCGCACAGGCAACCGCCGGTTAATGGGGTCATGGTGTCTATCCTCTGCCAGACTTTGTTCAGCCTTTGAACATAGCAGCCGTACAAGCGAACGCTCACAATTTCGGAGACAGCGCCATGCCCTCCCTTGAATCCACCTTGTTGCAGAGCTGGCACGCCAACGCTGAAGCCTGGATCGAGGTGATCCGCAGCGGTGCCATCGAAAGCCGTCAGCAGGTCACCGATCAGGCAATCCTGCTGGCGATCATGGGCCGCCAACCGGAACGCGTGCTGGATCTGGGTTGCGGCGAAGGCTGGTTGTTGCGCGCGCTGGCGGATCGCGGCATTGATGCGGCGGGTGTCGACGGCGATGCGAGTCTGATCGAGGCGGCACGTGCGGCCGGTTCGACAAAGGTGCATGTCGCCCGTTACGCGGCGCTGGTCGACGCCGAGATTGATGTTGGCCGTGATTACGATTTGATCTGTGCCAACTTTTCGCTACTGCATCAGGACATCATCCCGCTGCTTGCTGCGATGCATGCGTTGCTGGTTCCCGGCGGCGCCATCATCATTCAGACCCTGCATCCGTGGGCCGTGGCGGCCGGAAATTATCAGGATGGCTGGCGTGAAGAATCGTTCGCCGCGTTCAAGGGCCAGTGGCAGCCGATGCCGTGGTATTTCCGCACGCTGTCGAGCTGGTGCAACGCGCTGGACATGGCCGGGTTTCACATGCTCGGTTTGCAGGAGCCGCAGCATCCGCAAAGCCCCGTGCCGCAATCGCTGCTGATGGTCGCCGAACGGCGCTGACCGGGGTAACTCGAGCCCCTTGTGGGAGCGAGCCTGCTCGCGAATGCGGAGTGTCTGACAGGCTCGTTGCCGCATGTGCCGACGCTTTCGCGAGCAGGCTCGCTCCCACATTGTTTGGCGTCTGATGCTTCAGTTGTCGATCTACGGCACCGCCAGTCGACCAAGGACTGACTACGCTGTAAATCCCGCGTGTCTAACCTGCCGAGGATGACTGCCATGCAACGTTTCCAGAAAATCACACCGTGCCTGTGGTTCGATGATCAGGCCGAAGCGGCTGCGAAGTTCTATTGCTCGATCTTCGATCATTCGAAAATCACCGGACTGACCCACTACAGCAAGGTCGGCGAGCAATTCCACGGCAAGCCGGAAGGCGCGGTGATGACCGTCAGTTTCGAACTCGACGGCCACAGTTTCACCGGTCTCAATGGCGGGCCGATGTTCAAGTTCAGCGAGGCGATTTCGTTTCAGGTCAACTGCCAGAATCAGGAAGAAATCGACCACTTCTGGGGCAACCTGTCGGCCGGTGGCCCGGTCGAGGCCCAGCAATGCGGCTGGCTCAAGGACAGGTTCGGCGTGTCGTGGCAGATCGTGCCGGTGGCGTTCATGCACATGATGCAGGACCCTGACACCAGCAAGTCGCAACGGGCAATGCAGGCCATGTTCACGATGAAAAAACTCGACATCGCTGAACTGGAGCGGGCCTTTGCCGGCCAGAGCTAATACACTCCGGGTCTGGCCTGCCGGGAACCATAACGATGAAACACGCTGCCGCCAAAAATCCTCAAAAAGCCCCACGCTTCTGGCGGGACGATGCCCTGCCCTTCATCGAAGCGCGGGCCATCGCCGATGGTCGTGAGGTCTGCTACTCACGCCATTCCCATGCGCACTTTTCCATCGGCGCGATCACGGCCGGGCGCAGCATTTATGTGCATGAGCAATCGACATTCGAAGTGGCCGCCGGCACCGTGGTGCTGATGAATCCGGGCGACGTGCATGCCTGCAATCCGATCGATGATCAGCCGTGGTCGTACTTGATGTTGTATGTCGATACGCCATGGCTGACCGATCTGCAGCATCAGTTGGGGTTCAGTGCCGAACTTGAGTTTCGCCGATTTGCCACCACGCACCTGGATGACCTGCGACTGTTTCGTGACCTGCAAGGGCTTTACGCCCTATTGGTCGATGAGCAGCAGGACGCACAGCGTAAACACAGCGCAGCGGTGGAGTTTTTCAGTGATTTGCAATGGCGCCTGAACCCGGCTGAACCGGCGCTGCGCGAACCGAATTTCAAGCTCGAACGCGCCGCCGATTTCATCCGCGAACATTGCACTGACCTGCTCAGCCTGGAGGACATCTGCACGGCGGCGCAGTTATCAGCGTCGTATCTGATCCGCGCATTCAAGCAGCATTACGGCATGACGCCGCACGCGTTTCTGGTCAACCAGCGCATCCAGTTTGCCCGCGAACGCCTGCGCAGCGGCCAGCTGATTGCCGATGTTGCACTGGAAGCAGGGTTTGCCGATCAGGCGCATTTTCAGCGCGCGTTCAAACAGCATCTGGCCGCGACACCCGGCCAATATCGCGGCTGACCATCGACTTCGGGCTCACGGCAACAGCAGATAAACCGCGCTCGCCGCCAGCAACAAGGCCATCAAGCGATTGAACAGGCGCATCCCCGCCGGATTGCCCAGATACCCCCGCAAAAACGTTCCGGCGTACACCCAGCAACCGACCGACAGATAACAGATCACCAGATACACTGCGGCGAACTGCCAGACCAGCCGCGCCTCGCCATCGGCGACAAACGCGCCCATCCCTGCCACACAGGCCAGCCACGCTTTCGGGTTGAGCCATTGCATCACCGCGCCGTACAGCATCGACGGCGCCCGCCCCGCTTCGCCGGCATGCAACTGGCCGTCATCGGCAGCCAGCTTCCAGGCCATGAACAACAGAAACGCCACCCCGGCCAATTGCACCACCCGGGTCAGGAATGGCCACAGTTTCAGGACTTCATGCAGGCCCAACCCCATCAGCACCAGCAACAGCACAAAGCCCAGCGTCGCCCCCGCCACATGCCGCTGACTGGCCCGAAAGCCGTATTGCGCCCCGGAACTCAGCGCGACGATATTTACCGGCCCCGGGGTTATGGATGCCACCAGCGCAAACGCCGCCATCGACACAATCAGACTCATTACGCACCTGCTGCAAATTGGGGAACAAGGAGCCAACAGTAGACAGCGCCGTGCGCCCGCGTATTGAACAAAATCACCCACGACCCGCGCCACCACTCAGGCCATTGAAACCGGCGACGAAGTTTCTGTTGCCACTTAATACCTCAAACAGACATCTCGGCACTTTCAAAAACAACTTGCAACTTAAAACAAAAAACCAACTTTGCTCGATGTTTTATATTCCCGACCCCTTCACAACCAGCCACGTTAACCTGGCTGATTGCCGCACTAACCAACACGGACCAGAACAACTCAATATGGATATTAACCGCAACCTTTTTGCAACGACCCCTGCATCGGCCGACGAAGTAGAACGATTGAAAATCGCCAGGGCTCTGGAGAACCGAAATTTCCTTCGACAATCTTTTCGTGCTGAAGAAGACCTCATGCAACTCGCCACGGAAGTGGTGTCGGGAAGTCGTTTCGACAGCGAACATCTCGCTGGCAAATTATTGCTGCGCTCACTCAGCAAACATCCGGAATTCATTGAATTCATTGCCTCCTTCGACCTTCCTGCCGATCACTTTTTCATGGTCAGAAGCAATGGTGAAGTTTACGCCGCCTATGAGGAATTCGGTGCTACGGGCTTTTACATCCAATCCACCATCATTACCGACGAACTGTATGAGATCGAATCTTTACGGAACGATATCGAACTCTTGTCGAAAACCGCATGGCGTTCTGGCGGCATTATTTCCTCCAGCGCCACCGTGCCACTGCGCAACTGGCTGGCGTTTCAGGAAATCGATCCGCCCAACGACTACGCAGACCTTGCAAACTTGATCGACTGCCTGAACTTCAAAATGCCCGCGCCGCCAAAATTCGCTAACTACTGGGGCATTTCCGAAGAGACTCAGGATGTAGCCCTGATCATCGAGCCCGCACAGTATCCTGTGATCATGCAGGTCGTGCGAAAGTTGATGGCCGACCTGGGGCGGCATTCCGAACCGTTGATCAACTACCTGACGGATGTGGTGCTCAAGAGAAAAAGCGGCGCCTTGCTGCAGGAAGATCCGCGACTGGCGTGGGAGTATTTGATGCAAACGAGCGAGGCACACCGTCTGGCTCAGAGCTGTTTCGATGCACTTCTGATCGAAGGCAAGGCCCCCACATTAACGGAGGTCACCCGCAGCCGGCTGTTGCTGGCCGCGGTCGTGCTGGACCTGGACATGGGCTCGGAGGAACGGGTCGAAACTCATCGAAGTCTGCGTTATGAATCGCTGTATGTGCATGAAACCCCGGCGCAGGCGCGGACTCGTCTCAAGCGCCACTTTGAGCAGATCAACCGCGTCAGTCTGTTTGCCGCTTACCTGGCAGTGGAACTGGTGCTGGCGGGGCAATCACCAGAGTTTCTGGTCGTTACCCCGCCGACACTGCTGATCGGCTCACCAGGCTGGGTCATGTTGCGCAAGGCGGTCATGCTGACAGAAAGGATCGCTCCCGGGTTGTCGCGCAAACTGTCTTATGAGCAACTGATGAAATTTGCCGAACTGGCGCCGCTCAGCGATGCACAACGCTCCCTGCATCAATTACTCAATCTGCAGTGCGTGCTGGATTGGGCAAACATCAACGAAGTGATGCTCCGTGAAGATTCGACATTATCCGAAGCACAAATCGCAACAGCGGCAATGAATCACTACAACACATATGCCGATGAACTGGAGGCGGCACTGAAGTCTATAACCACTGCGCCGGCCAGCCGAAGGAACCTGGCGCAGCAAACGCTGTTCGATGCCGACATCAACCACCATCAGGAGGTATTTCGTTCGCCGCACAATAAAGGGGGACTGATCAGCGACACGGTGATCAATCTTTACCTTGCCAACCAGTTACACCGTAAAAACCTCACCAGCACATCGACCCGGCGCAATTTGCACGACGTGCATCCGACATTGGCCAGCCTTGCGCCAGTCAATCAATTGTATGCCGCAAAGATCAAGGGGCAGCACGAAACCTTCAAGTCGGGAATCAGCACCATGATCCGGCTGGCATTTTCCCGCCTCGGCCTGAGTGATCGAGAAGCACTGACACAGGGCGCATTAACGCTCTACCTGGTGCGCGGTAACCGCAATATCCCCGGGCACAGCGCCGACCACTTCTCGCCGCACGGGGTGGTCATCCTGTGCCGTCACCAATCGAAAAACCATTGCTATGAGTTGTTCCCGTTACAAGGACTGTGCCGCAAAAGCGATCGCCTGGCCGAGGCTTTCGCCAGCGGTCATATATTTAACGAAGACACAGCAAGCTTCGACGGAGCGACCAACGGCAAGAACGGGAACTTCCCGCGCCTTACCTATCTGGAAAACATCATTACCGAGCACGCGGCGTACTTTCAGGGTGCAACGCCTTCCCAGAGCGAACAGGCAGACATCAATAAACTACTGCCGCGCCGCCACTGGGAACTGGCCGAACATGCAGATGTTCACGAGTTCGGCATGCTGCTTGATCGGTTTGGTCAATTTGCGCCATACGACAAAGAGTCAGCCTGGTACACATCGCCAATGGAAAGTTACCAATCGCCGAGGCTGAAAGACATTGCCGACTTCATTGCGCAAAAGAACCCGCCGATCACCTACGACGAATACTACCGGATGGGCTATGACCAGACTGAATACGAGGAAAAGCAGGAAGCGTACGAGCGCGTTGCCAACATCATTCTGAATATCTTCATTCCATTCAGAGGCTGTATCCAGCAACTGACTTCGGATGATCCGGATAAACGCAGCGGGGCCGCCTTCAGTTGCGTCATCGACGCCCTCGCGGTGTCCTTCGTCTTTATCGGCGCGGCCGGTGCGCTGGCAAAGGCAGTGGCAAGCAGCACCAGGCTGCTCAGCCTGGGGCGCGTGGCCGGCAGTGTTCTGGTGTCAATCTTCAACCCCGTCGACGGTGTTCCCCAAGTGATCGTCGGCGCCGGGAAGCTGGCAGGCAAAGGCGCGCTGAAACTCAGCCAGGCTGGCAGTTCGATCAGCATGACAGCCGCCCGCCAGTTGCGTCGACTGACGACCACCAGCAGTGGCTCCTACGACCTGGTCAAAGCGTTGAGCAAGTCCGGGGCGGCGGCCGAGATTCGCATGACCCTGCCGACGGTGGCTCATGCGCGGGCACTGTTCAAGGATGACGCTCTGGAAACTGTCGAACAGATCGTCACACGACTGAGTCAGGACGTTATATCCGTCCCCAAGGGCAGCAATGCGACAGAGCTGCAGCATCTTTTCAATACTGCAACGAGGGAAGCGGCTGCGCCGTCAAAGGGATTCCAGCAACTGGAATCGTTAATAGGCCATGCCGCAGCGAACGATGTATTGATCACGTTCACAAAAAGCAAGGGCCCCAGGTTCAATGGAACGAAGTTCACTACAAAAGCCCGTGACTATTCCGACACACTCGGGTTCATGGCCGAGCTTGAATCAAAGAAAATCATCTACCTCAAGAATCATCAGCAAAACGTCTTGAAGCTGGATCTTGGCAAGCCGCCCTACACCGATGTGATGCCCGAATCGTCGTTCAACCCGCAGGGTTTCTCCGACAATGCGCAGCGAGCCGGGGCGTGGATGGTCAAAGGCTCGACCTCCGACAACGAACTGGCACACATTGTGGCGATCCTGCGTGAGTATGCGGGCAACAACAGATCCCTGACCGATGCGACCGTGGTCAGAGAGATCCACGGCCGACTGGTTCCTCAACTGGCTGGGTCCGTGCGCGAGGCGGGTGCGCCGTCAAAGTATGGCAGCAGCGTCAGCGGTTTTGCCTTGCTGGAGCAACACCTGAAAACGCTTGATGCCGCTCATGAGCACTTCGACAAACACTTGCTGGCGGCCATCGCCGGGTTTCAAGGCTTCGGCGACGGCAATGGTCGTACCGCGAGTGCGGTGTATGCGATCAGCCAACTGCGCAACCAGCGATTTGTACCGATGCCGAAACACGTGTTCATGTCGTTGAGCGATCTGGGCTGACCACTCAAAATCCGTGCCCCGTTTAACGAGGCACGGATTTTCTCATTCACCGGTAAGCATCGCCGGCACGGTAAACCGAAACTCCGTGCCCTCACCCGGCTCACTGCTGGCCTCGATGCGTCCGCCGTGAGCTTCAACAATCCCCTGCGTGATGTACAGACCCAGTCCGGTTCCGGTCGGGTTGCCCTCCTTCACCGTCCAGTAGCGGTCAAACACCCGCGCCAGGTTTTCCTTGGGAATGCCTTCACCGGTATCGCGCACGGTAAACACGATTTCCTTGCCGTCAGACTTGGCCAGCACGCCCACCGAACCTTTGCGCGGGGTGAACTTGATCGCGTTGCCGATCAGGTTCGACAGCACCTGAAACAGGCGCTCCGGGTCGGCATGGATTTTCAGGTCGGGGTCGGCCTGGAACGAGATGCTGATGTCCTTGTCCAGCGCCAGCGGCCCCAGCAGGGATTGCGTTTCCTCGAACATCTGCCCGACGTCCAGGGTCTGCGGGGCGATGGTGTAGCGCCCGGCGTCGATTTTCGAGGTATCGAGCAAGTCTTCGAGCAGCGTGTTCATCCGCCCGGCCGCCTGCTGCATGGTGTCGATCGCGGTGGAGATGCGCCGCGAGGTGTGCGGGCCGTCGGAACTGAAGGTCTTCTGCATCATGCCGCAGAGCATGGAAATCACGGTCATCGGATTGCGCAAGTCGTGGGAAACCACTGCCACCAGCTCATCCCGGGCGCGCACCGCCTCCTGCTCGCGGCGCACCTGCCGGGCCAGGTCGTTTTCCAGTGCCGAGCGGCGCAGGTCATTGGCCGCAAACAGATCGCCGTGGCTCCACTTGGTGGAGATCCCGGCCATCTCGACTTTCCAGATTTCGAACGAGGTGCGCGGGCGCAGACGCAGGCCGGCATCGGAGTTTTCCAGGTCCAGCGGCTTGCGCGGATCACCGCTCCAGTTGATGTTCTCCTTGACCTCGGGGCGGAACCACAACACGCCGTTGTCCACCGGTTTGGGCAGGCTCATGGCGAGCACGCCGCTGGCCACTTGCTGAAACTGCGCGGCCGGCGGATAGACGCTGGCCAAATGATGACTGGCGAACACCGGCTCGCCGGTTTCCTGCAGCCACTTGTGCAGGGCGCGAATGTCTTCCGGTTCCGGGCAGTTGCCGTAACGGTGCAACTGCTTGTCTTCGATGATCGCAATGCCCCCGGCCCCGGCCAGTGCCATCAACACTTGCGGCTGTTGCGCCAGACCATCGAAGACGTTTTGCGGCGAGTCGATCATGGCCTGATTGAGCAACGCCAGCGCCTCGACCTTTTCTTCACGCTGACGGCTGAGTTCCAGCGCCTCCATCGCGCTGATCTGCAGCGACAGCACCTGACCGATGGTCTGACAGGCACTGCGCAACTCGTGCGGCACATGCAGCGGCTGGCGGTTGCCACAGCTGATCAGGCCCCAGAGTTTGTCACCCTTGAGCAGCGAGATGCTCATCGACGACAGAACGCCCATGTTTTTCATGTACTGACAATGAATCGGCGAGACACTGCGCAGGGTGGCGAAACTCAGGTCCAGCGGGGTCTGGGTGTCCGGGCGCAGCTTGGGCACCAGCGGCACTGGCTGATAATCGGCATTCGGGATGATCCGCAGCCAGTTGGTGCGGTACAGCTCGCGCGCTTGCTCGGGGATGTCCGAAGCCGGGAAGAACAGACCGTTGAACACTTCCATCGACGGATCGGACGCCTCGGCGATCACCTGGCCGTGGCCCTCCTCTTCGAAGCGGTAGATCAGCACCCGGTCGTAACCGGTCATCGCCTGGATTTCCTTGACGCTGATGTCATACAGCGCCTGCAATGTGGTGGCTGCCTGCAAGCGCTGGAGCATGCGTCCCAGATGGGTCTGGTTGCCGGCGACGTTACGCGGCTGGAAGTTTTCGACGTGGATTTCCAGTTCCAGAATCAACACGCCTTGATGACGGTGCAGCAGACCTTCGAACGCGGTGCCGTTGAGGCGGAAATGCAGCGGTCCGGCATCGGCGATCAGCGGTTGCTGCAGCGCTTCGCGCACAGCGGCGGTAGGTGCTTCACCCAACAGACTGTGCAGCGGCTGGCCGATCAGTTCTTGCGCCGGGCGTGCCAGCAGGGTCTCGACGTTGGCGCTGATCTGAATGATGTCCAGCGCCGGCTCGCTCAGGGTCAGCAACAGGCCATGGGGCTGGATGGCACCCGGAAAGCGGATCGGTTCGTCGGCACAGTTGGCCAGCAGTTCTTCAAAGGCTTCTTGGTCTTGCGGGTTCATGCCAGTACCTCCCGGCTTTCGAGCCAGCGCTCGAAACAACTGAATGTGGATTGGGCCGCCGCAACCACGGCTTCACGTTCATCCGCACTCAGCGGTCGACTGCCCAGGTAATCAATGAAATCGCGCCAGCGGCGGCCGGTGGCAGCGCCGTAAACGTCGAGGAATGCCGCGCCGTTGTCGGCGTCCAGACGCAACCGCGAAGCGATTTCGCGACGCAGGATCTGCCCGCCGAGGGTTGCCCCTTCCAGCACGTACAGCACACCCAGGCAAGTCGGCCCGGAGTCGATCACGGGCAACGTCTGACACTGTGGCAAACGGGCGATGTTCTCGGTCGTCAGACTCAGAGCCTGCAAATCATCGAGCAAAATCTGCGATTTGAGGCGTGGCGCAAGATCGAAATCCACCGGGATCGCGCCGCTGTCGAGCAATGCGTTTTCCAGTGGCCGATAAAAGCCGTAATAAGCCTGCATCAACCGTACGAAAGCCTTGAAATCGAGGGTATTGGAGAAAAAAGGAAGACGTTTTTCCAGTGCGATGTGCAGTTCGGCAGTGCCGGCTCGCAGATCTTGCAGCACCGGCGGCACATAAACTTCACGGGCCTTTGCTTGCATGTAAATCGCTCTTGGTGGGGCCGCTTCGGGGCCGGCAGGGTGTTTGCAGCTTTGGACGAATATTACACGGCAAACGCCTTTTTCTGACTTGGCGCATAGATTTTTCTGACGAAACCAGCGCCTTCAGACTTTTGAGAGTTCCGGCCAATCGGAAAAGTTCGACTGGATTGAAGGAACTGCCAAGGCTGTACCGCGACAGCGCCGCGAGACTGTATGGGTCAACGCGGCCGCCGCCTGTGATAAAAAAGCGGCATCGCTTCTGGAGCCCACATCCATGGATCTCGCCACGCTTACGCTGTTTCTGCCGGCCTGCTTTGCCTTGAACATGGCCCCCGGCCCGAACAATTTGCTGTCGGTCAGCAATGCCACCCGCTATGGCTATCGCCGGGCCTGCGCCGCCGGTATCGGGCGGATTATCGCCTTCGCCGGGATGATCGCCCTCGCCGGCGCCGGACTGTCAGTGGTGCTGCAGACCTCGGAATGGCTGTTCCATGCGATCAAGATCATCGGCGCGGCGTATCTGCTGTACCTGGCCTGGCAACTGTGGCGCGCCAATCCCGAGGCCGAGCAGCAAGTGGCGGGAGCGTCGGTGGGATTCTGGCGCCTGGCGCGTCAGGAGTTTCTGGTGGCGGCGGGCAATCCGAAAGCGATTTTGCTGTTCACCGCGTTCCTGCCGCAATTCGTCGACCCGAGCCGCCCGGTGCCGGCGCAATTCGCCGTGCTCGGCGCACTGTTCCTGCTACTGGAATGGATCGCGATCGGTGCCTATGCGTGGATGGGCCTGCACATGCGCCGCTGGTTCGCCGAGCCGCGCGGTAAACGGATCTTCAACCGTTGCTGTGCAGGGCTGCTGTCGGCGGCCGCTTCAGTGCTGTTGTTCGCCAAGCGCGCTTAAGCCTCGGACGGGCCTTTGAGTTCGACCTGATTGCCGTCCGGGTCGAAGCAATACAGCGACAGGCCGTAGCCTTCGGCGCCGAAGCGTCGGGCGGCTTTTTCCACGGTCAGACCGTGTGCCTGCAAGTGCTCGGTCAGCGCAAATTCATCGAACGGCTCGATGCGCAGGCAGAAGTGATCGACGTTGCGCCGCTCGGTCCCGGCGGCAGCGCCGCCCTTCCTGCCCAGCTCGCCTTGCAAGTCGACGAGATCGATCATCGAAGTCCCGGCGCGCAGGTGCACCAGACCCAGCGGCTCGTTGTGCCTGACCACCTCGGCACCAAAGACCTGGCGGTAAAAATCGATACTGCGCTGCAGATCGGCGACGCGCAGGACGATGTGATCAATATGTTGAATCGAAAACGGATGCATAAACTCGACACCTCACCCACTCTGTAGGAGCTGCCGCAGGCTGCGATCTTTTGCTTTTGATTTTAAGAAACAAGATCAAAAGATCGCAGCCTGCGGCAGCTCCTACACGGTAGTTCAGAGGTTCTGGAAATTCACTGTCGATTTTTCGGTGGAGCCATCGAAATCCTGGATTTAAGCTCTGGCCATGAACATACAAACCGCACTGCTGCCGCCCCACGCCGAGATGGTTCGCGCCATGCTCGAACGCGACACCGCCTACGAGGGGGTGTTCTTCACGGCCGTGAAAACCACCGGGATCTTCTGCCGCCCCAGTTGCACGGCGCGCAAGCCGAAGCCGGAAAACGTCGAATTTTTCGCCCATGCCGATGAGTGCCTGAGCGCCGGTTATCGCGCCTGCCTGCGCTGCAAACCACTGGACGCTGCAGCCATCGCACCCGATTGGGTGCAGCGCCTGCTCAAAGCCGTCGATGCCGACCCGGAGGTGCGCTGGAGTGACGCCCAGTTGCTGGCCGAAGGCATCGAACCGCTGAAGCTGCGACGCTGGTTCAAGCAGCATTTCGGCATGACCTTCCATGCATGGCTGCGCACGCGCCGGCTCGGCATGGCGCTGGGTGGCATTCGCCAGGGCGCCTCGATTGATCACGCGGCATTCGATTCCGGCTATGAATCGCTCAGCGGTTTTCGTGACGCATTCCAAAAATCCTTCCACATCACCCCGGGACGCGCGGCCAACAGTGAACCGCTGCTGTTCACCCGCCTGACCACACCACTGGGGCCGATGATTGCCATGGCCGAACGTCGGGGACTGGTGTTGCTGGAGTTTCTCGACCGCCCGGCGCTGACCCGCGAGGTTGAGGAATTGCAGGCCCGTCACGGCTACGTGGTCGCACCGGGGCACGATGCCCATCTGCAGCAGATCGAACAACAACTGAAGGAATATTTCGCCGGCACCCGCAGCTCCTTCAGCGTGCCACTGCACCTGCCCGGCAGCACGTTCGACCGGCAAGTCTGGAACGAACTGCTGAACATCCCCTACGGCCACACCAGCACCTACGGTGCCATCGCGGCACGTTTGGGCAAACCCGGCGCCAGTCGCGCGGTGGGGTTGGCCAACGGGCACAATCGGTTGTCGATCGTGGTGCCGTGCCATCGCGTGATTGGCGCGGATGGCTCACTGACCGGCTATGGTGGTGGGCAGCCGCGCAAGGCGTTTCTGCTGAGGCTGGAAAACGCTGCGGTGCAGCTCACGCAACCCCTGGCTTTCTGACGCTTTGCACCACTCACAAGAAGGAATCTCGATGAACGCGCTCGACACTCGGTTCCACCAGTTACACCAGGAAGGTCTACTGATCCTGACCAACGTCGCCGACGCCACTGGCGCGCGACTGGTCGAGCACGCGGGCGGTAAAGCGGTCGCGACCAGCAGCGCGGCAGTCGCGTGGGCGCATGGCTACCCAGACGGCAACACCCTGCCCCTTGAACGGTTGATTTCAACCGTGGAATCCATCGCGCGGGTGATCCAGGTGCCGCTGAGCGTGGACATCGAGGCCGGTTATTCCGATGACCTCGGGCGCGTGACCGAAGTCATTGATGCGGTGCTCGCTGCAGGTGCGGTCGGGATCAATATCGAGGACGGCAGCGGCGCCCCGGAACTGTTGGCGCGCAAGATCGAAGTCGCCCGCGAAGCCGCTCGCAAGCGCAATGTGAAGCTGTTCATCAACGCCCGCACGGACGTCTACCTCAAGGGTCTGGTACCGGCCGAGGATCGTGTCGCCGAAACCCTGCGCCGTTCGGCGTTGTATCAGGCGGCTGGGGCTGATGGGCTGTTTGCCGCTGGCGTGACCGCCGCTTATGAAATCGAGGCAATCTGCAAGGGCACGTCACTGCCGGTGAACGTGCTCGGCTTCGCCTGCCTGCCCTCGCCGACCGAGCTGCACGCCCTGGGCGTGCGGCGCTTGAGCGCCGGGTCCGGGATCGCCGAATTCCTCTATGGCGCGATGGGTGCGCTGGTGAAAAGCTTCCTCGCCAGTGGCAAGCTCGATACCCATGATCTGAAAGCGCTGACCTACGGCGAAGTCAACGGTCTGCTGAAATAGCATGCCGGATCGTTATCAGGCGGCCAGTGAGTTTCTGGCCGCGCTCGACGAGGACTGGCAGCGCCACATTGCCGCCGTCGGCCCCTGCCTGCATCAACCGCACCCGACGCGTGATCCGTATCAGTCGCTGGTGCGGGCGATTGCCTATCAGCAACTGCACGCCAAGGCCGGGGACGCGATTGTCGGGCGCCTGGTGGCGTTGTTTCCCGGACAGACGTTTCCCCGGCCTGAACAGATTCTCGCGACCGACTTTGATCAACTGCGCGGCTGCGGCTTTTCGGCGGGCAAGATTGCAACGATTCAGGGCATCGCCCAGGCAACGCTGGACGGCGTGGTACCGGACTACCCCACCGCGCTGGCGATGGACGACGAGACGTTGATTGAACGTCTGGTCAGCCTGCGCGGGGTTGGCCGCTGGACGGTGGAGATGCTGCTGATCTACAGCCTGGAGCGCATGGATATTTTGCCGGCGGATGACTTTGGCGTGCGCGAGGGCTATCGCCGATTGAAGGGGCTGGAGGTGCAGCCGACGCGCAAGCAAATGATCGAGATCGGCTTGGCGTGGAGCCCGTATCGGACGGTGGCGGCCTGGTACCTGTGGCGCGTACCAAAAACCCTGTAGGAGCTGCCGCAGGTTCGGGCCGCGATCGGACGATCTTTTGATCTTGCTTTTCAAGAGATCGCAGCCTGCGGCAGGTCCTACAGGGGAATGCATTGCAAAGGCGGGAGCGAGCCTGCTCGCGAAGGCACCAGTTGATTCAACCTCAAATCACAGACCTGACTTCAACTTGCTGAACGCCCGAATCAAAGCCCGATTGAACGCCTTGCCATTGTCGTTCTTGCTGTATAGCGAAGCCCGCACCGCCGCTGACGGGTACGTCCCCGGATCATTACGGATCGACGCGTCAACCAAAGCATCCGCCGCCGTGATCGCATTGGCGTAGTGGATGGTGTCAGTGATCGGCGCGATCACCTCAGGCGTCATCAGATAATCCATCAACGCCAGCCCGGCCTGCGGATGCGGCGCATCCTTGGGAATGACCATGGCGTCAAACCAGATCAACGTACCTTCTTTGGGGATGCGGTAACTGAGCTGGAACGGCTTGTTCGCCGCTTGCGCCTGCCCTGCTGCAATCGCCACGTTGCCGTTCCATGACATCGCCACGCAGGTGTTGCCGTTGGCCAGGTCGCTGATGTTCAGGTCGTTGTCGAAGTAACGGATGTACGGGCGGATCTTCGCCAGTTGCTGCTCGGCGAGTTTCAGGTCATCGAGGTTCTGCCGGTTGATGTCCAGGCCCATGTACTTCATGACCGCCGCGAACACTTCGTTCGGATCGTTGAGCAGACTGACCCCGCAATCGGCAAATTTCGCCACCACGGCCGGGTCAAACAGCATCGCCCAACTGTCGGTCGGCGCCTGCGGTAGACGCTGCTTGATCGCCTGTTCCTGATAGCCCACCCCCGTGGTGCCCCAGGCGTAAATCCCGGCGTAGCGGTTGCCCGGATCGAACACCGCCATGTGCTGGCGAAACTCCTCGCCAACCCCGGCAAAGTGCGGCACTTGCGCCTTGTCCAGCGGCTGGATCGCACCACTCTCGATGGCCCGCGACAGGTGCTGGCCGGCGGTCAGCACCAGGTCATAACCGCTGCGCCCGGTGAGCAGTTTGGTTTCCACGGTTTCCAGCGAATCGAAGTGATCGGCGACCACCTGAATGCCGGTCTGCGCTTCAAAATTCTTCAGCGTATCCGGGGCCAGGTACTCGCCCCAGATGTACAGATTGACCACCGGTCTGGCGGCGTCGGCGGCCTGCACACACAGGGGTGCAAGCACCAGCAATAACGCTTGAGTCAGTTTGTGCAGGCCCATCATCACATCCCCTTGATGTTTGGCGTGCCGGCGTATTGCGGCATGGTGATGCACGCGACGTTGCCGCCGCCGAGGAGGATTTCCCGGGAGTTTTCGATGCCGACAATCTGGTG
The DNA here is from genome assembly GCF_022368695.1 of Pseudomonas sp. Y5-11. NCBI lineage: Bacteria > Pseudomonadati > Pseudomonadota > Gammaproteobacteria > Pseudomonadales > Pseudomonadaceae > Pseudomonas > Pseudomonas sp. Y5-11. The sequence continues at coordinate 3,397,926 of NZ_CP058974.1, read as the reverse complement.
CTGCGGGAACAGTTCGGCGAGGGTCGCCATGGCCACCTGATCGTTGCGATCACCGAACAGTGGCACCACGATCGAACTGTTGCCGGCGTAGTAGTTGATGTACGACGCGCAGATTCTGGTGCCGGCCTGACGGGTATGGGTGCTGTCCTGCTGATCGAGGCCTTCGGCTTCCTCGGCGGTCCACTCCAGCACGTCCGGTTGCGGCAGTTTGTGCACGATCAACGCGCGACCTCGACTGTCGCGGGTGCTGCGCAGGATGTCGTAGGCCTCCTGATAGATTTCCCATTGCGGGTCATCGCGGTTGTCAGTCCATTGCAACACCACTTCGCCGGGGCGGACGAAGCACGCGAGGTCATCGACATGGCCACTTCTGCGCCAGCTCGGCGGTGACCGCCAGACGCACGACCGCCAGCGAGGATGGATCGCGCAGTTCATCGCAGGCCTCGCCGATCAATTCGAAGGCCTGCTGCAGGCTCTGCATCAGGCGCCCGGCGGCGATGGTCGGGCGGATCTGCCGGCCTTCGCGGATGAACAGCGAGACGCCGAGCTGCTCTTCGAGCTGACGGATCTGGTGGCTGACCGCGCTGTCGGTGACGCACAACTCGGCGGCAGCCCGGCCGAAATGCGCGTGGCGGGCGGCGCATTCGAAGGTTCTGAGGGCGGCCAGTGAGGGGAGTCTTCGCATGGGTTGGGGTGCCTTTTTTGGGGACATGCTGACCGGGCTGGCGGTGGGCGTCCAGTGCGACCGAGTTATCGTTATTCGCGAGCAGGCTCGCTCCCACATTCTTGAATGCGTTCCCCCTGTGGGAGCGAGCCTGCTCGCGAACGCGTCTGCATGATCGCCACAAACCTTCTAGGCTCAACCACACCACTTCAGCCAACCGGAGGCCCCTCATGCACCTCGAAGGCTCTTGCCACTGCGGCGCCGTCACCTTCAGCCTGACCAGCGCCCATCCCTATCCCTATCAACGCTGCTACTGCTCGATCTGCCGCAAGACCCAGGGCGGTGGCGGTTACGCGATCAACCTGGGTGGCGACGCGGCCAGCCTCAAGGTTCAGGGGCGCAAGCACATCAGCATCTACCACGCGAAGATGAAGGACGAAGGTGACAAACGTGCCCATCGCAGCACAGCCGAACGGCATTTCTGCTCACAGTGCGGCAGCGGTTTATGGTTGTTCAGCCCTGAGTGGCCGGAGCTGATTCACCCGTTCGCCTCGGCCATCGATACGCCGCTGCCGGTACCGCCGCAATACACGCATTTGATGCTGGGGTCGAAGGCGCCTTGGGTCGAAGTGGATGCCAAGCCCAAGGACAAACAGTTTGCGGTGTATCCCGAAGAGTCGATTGCGCAGTGGCATGAGCGATTGAGGTTGGTCAAATGAGCATGGATTTGCGCTGGCTTTGATGGCCCTATCGCTGGCAAGCCAGCTCCCACAGGTTTTGCGTACGCCGAGGAACCTGTGGGAGCTGGCTTGCCAGCGATAGGGCCGGAACCGACAACGCAGATCAGTCCAAATGCGCCCAGGTCATCCGGAACGACGCCCCACCCCACACCGATTCCCCGACCTCGACCTGCCCGCCATGGGACTGCGACACCCGTCGCACCAACGCCAGGCCCAGCCCAAAGCCACCGGTACGCCGGTCGCGGCTGGCATCCAGTCGCGAGAACGGTTCGAAAATTTTCTCCCGGCCCTCCACTGGCACCCCCGGGCCATCGTCGTTGACCCGCACTTCGTAGTAATCGCCGCTGCGCACCAGCGTCACTTCGACCCGCTGCTCGGCATAACGAATGGCATTACGCAGCAGATTGATCACCGCCCGCGCCATGAACCGCGGCTCGATGCGCACGGTGTCGAGCCGGCAGTCACCAATCAGCAACTGCACCCCCGCCGCTTCCGCCTCCAGCGCAACGCTGCCGACCACGCTGTCGAGCCAGTTGGCCGCTTGAATGTTTTCGCGCTTGATCACCGTCGCACCGCGTTCGAGGCTGGCGTAGGTCAGCAGTTCGGAGACCATTTCTTCCAGCTCGCCGAGGTCGGCGTACATGTCGGCGATCAGTTCGCGGTTCTGGTTGGCATCCGGCTGTTGCTTGAGTTGGTCGAGTTCAAACGACAGCCGTGCAATTGGCGTACGCAATTCGTGGGAGACCGCGTTGGTCAGCTCGCGCTGATTGGCGATCAGGCTCTCGATGCGCGCCGCCATCAGGTTGAAGTGTTCCGCCAGATCGCGAATGTTCGAGCGTTTCGACAGTTGAATGCGCATCGACAGATCGTTATCGCCAAAGCGCTCGGCGGCCAGACGCAGTTTTTCCAGATCGCGCCAGTGCGGGCGTACCCAGAAGAACAGGACGATACCGATCAGCACCGCGAGCATCGCATAAGCCACCGCGATGTAGAACGGCATCAGGCTCGGCTCGGGCGGCAGCTTGATGCTGAGCAGTTGCGAGCCACCGTCGATGTTGCTGATGAACTGGGTGTAGTTGTCGCGGATCACCAACAGGTTTTGCGCCAGTTCGGCCTTCTCCTCGGTGCTGAGGTCCAGTTGATCGGCTTCGATCAGCTTCAGCGACAAGCCGTAGTGCGGGCGCAACGCTTCCAGCTGCTGTTCTCGGGCCGCGCCTTGCTGATCGCGCATGTGCTCGACCAGTGACCACGCCTGCCCGCGCACCGCCTCACGGTTGTAGGCCTGCATCTGGTTGTCGAGCAACGCGTTGAAGGTGTGTTCGACAGTTTGCAGGGCCAGGACCAGGCCCACCGTCATCACCAGAAACAGCCCGAGGAATAACCGCAGCATCTACAGCTCCCACGCGAATGGATTGAACAGGTAACCCTTGCCCCACACGGTCTTGATGCACACCGGCTCACGGGGATTGTCCTTGAGTTTGTTGCGCAACTTGCTGATGTACACGTCGACGCTGCGATTGAGCCCGTCGAAGGCGATACCGCGCATGCGGTTGAGAATGTCATCGCGGGACAGGGTTTTGCCGGCGGCGCTGGCCAGCAGCCACAGCAGCTCGAATTCCATGGTGGTCATTTCGATGATCTCGCCAGCCAGCCGCACTTCGCGGCAGCTGCGGTCGATGCTCAAGCGGCCGAATTCCAGCGCACTGACCACGCCGGCCTCCGGCATCTGCCGACGCTGCAAGGCGCGTAGCCGGGCGAGTAATACCGGCGGCTTGATCGGCTTGATCACGTAATCGTCGGCGCCGGATTCCAGGCCGAGAATGTGGTCGAGGTCGTCTTCCTTGGCGGTGAGGATGACAATCGGCGTGTCCGACACGCTGCGGATTTCCCGGCACACGTGCAGCCCGCTCTGCCCCGGCAGCATCAGATCAAGCACCACCACTTTGGGCTGGAATTCGAGAAACGCGGCCACCGCCTGATCGCCGCGATGCACCGCGCGCACCTCGTAGCCATGCTGCTCGAGAAAGTGCGCAATCAGCGTGGCCAGACGTTCATCGTCTTCGACCAGCAGGACTTTGCCAAAACCCAGGTTATCCATAACGACCGTCTGCCAACCCATGTGTGAAATGGTCGACAGTATGGCGGCAATCGTTCGCAAGGCGTTGTTTCGGGCAACAAAAACCGGCCGCAGGGGCCGGTTTTCGGTGATATTTCATACTCTTAAGAGTTTTTAACAAGTAGGAGCTGCCGAAGGCTGCGATCTTTTGATTTTTGAAACAAGATCAACAGATCGCAGCCTTCGGCAGCTCCTACAGGTTATGCGGCAGCCGGCACACCGCTGTGAAAGCGGAACTCGTCGTCCGGCGACTCGATCAGTTCCTGCTCGGCAGCACGCACCTTGTCGATCACCTGAGCAATGTCCTTCGCGTCGCCGTACTGGTAAGCCAGTTTCAGATAACCCTGGAAGTGCCGCGCCTCGCTTTTCAGCAGGCCGAAATAGAACTTGCCGAGTTCTTCGTCCAGATGCGGCACCAGCGCTTCGAAACGCTCACAACTGCGCGCTTCGATGAATGCGCCGACCACCAGCGTATCCACCAGTTTCACCGGCTCGTGGCTGCGCACCACTTTGCGCAGTCCCGAGGCGTAGCGCCCGGCGTGCAGCTGGCGCAGCTCGATCTTGCGGCGTTTCATGAGGCGCATGACCTGTTCGTGGTGCACCAGTTCTTCCCGGGCCAGACGCGACATCATGTTGATCAGGTCGACGTGGGAATGGTACTTGGCAATCAGGCTCAGCGCGGTGCTGGCGGCCTTGAACTCGCAGTTCTTGTGGTCGATCAGCAGGGTTTCCTGATCGGCCAGTGCCGCCTGGACCCAGGCGTCGGGTGTGCGGCAGCCAAGGAATTCGTGGATTTCGGGAAGGATCATGAGGCTCACGGTAAAAGGTGTACGAGCAAAGGCCGCCGATTATACCGGCCTGCCCGCAGACCACCAGTCGCAGGCGTTGATATGCATCAAGTCGCAGGCGCATGAGCAGCAACTATAGTTGTGCAACGCCGTGCCTTTTCTTTGCTGGAGACTCCGCTCATGCAAGCCATTCGCAGCATTCTGGTGGTCATCGAACCCGAACACTCGGAAAGCCTGGCGCTAAAGCGCGCCAAGTTGATCGCCGGCGTGACCCAGGCCCATCTGCACCTGCTGGTGTGTGACCGCAAGCACGACCATGCCGGCATGCTTGGCGTGCTCAAAGCCGCGCTGTTGGCGGATGGCTACAGCGTGACCACCGAACAGGCGTGGAACGAAAGCCTGCACGAGACCATCATCGACGTGCAGCAGGCCGAAGGTTGCGGGCTGGTGATCAAACAGCACTATCCCGACAGCGCGCTGAAAAAGGCCCTGCTGACCCCGGCCGACTGGAAACTGCTGCGCCACTGCCCGACTCCGGTGCTGTTGGTGAAAACATCCACCTCCTGGAAAGACCGAGTGATTCTTGCGGCTGTGGATGTGGGCAATGCCGATGGCGAACACCGGCATTTGCACACCACGATCATTGATCATGGCTACGACATTGCCAGCCTGGCCAAGGCGCATCTGCATGTGATCACGGCGCATCCGTCGCCCATGCTCTCGGCCGCGGATCCGACCTTCCAGCTCAAGGAAACCATCGAAGCGCGGTACCGCGAGCAGTGCAAGGCGTTTCAGGCCGAGTTCGATGTGGACGACGAGCACCTGCATATCGAGGAAGGCCCGGCGGATGTGTTGATTCCGTTCATGGCGCACAAGCTGCAGGCGGCGGTGACCGTGATCGGCACCGTAGCGCGCAGCGGGTTGTCGGGCGCGTTGATCGGCAATACCGCTGAAGTGGTGCTGGATGCACTGGAAAGCGACGTGCTGGTGCTCAAGCCGCAGGAGGTTGAGGATCATCTGGTGGAGTTGGCGGTGAAACACTGAGGATTACGGTGCCTGAACCAGCGCCTTCGCGAGCAGGCTCGCTCCCACCGTTGGAATGCATATCCCTGTGGGAGCTGGCTTGCCAGCGATAGCGGTGGGTCCGTCAACATTGATATTGGATGCACCGCCCTCATCGCTGGCAAGCCAGCTCCCACAATATTTGCATTCCACTCCGTTCATTGTGGGAGCGAGCCTGCTCGCGAAGCTGCTAGGCGCCGAAGGCGTCCTTGAGAAAGCCCGGTGCGATATAGCGCTGATAATGCGCTTCCGACAACAGGAAGAATTCCCGATCAATGGCATCCCGCAGTTCCGGCAGGTTCCAGTCGCGGAACTCCGGCAGCAACACCATCCCGTAGGCCTCCAGATTAATGATCACCCGCGCCCCGCGAGCGATCAGCTGATAGGCCCAGCAATATTCCGACTGATGCGGTACAAAGCGGATCTTGCGCTGTTCCAGCTGCTGGCGCAGACGCGCCGAATCGAAGATCTCGACCTTGCTCGCCATCACTTGTGACAGCAATTGCTCCAGACGCAACCACACCGCACGCTTTTCCTCCTCGCCGTAACCGTTCCAGTGGATCACTTCGTGGTGGAAACGCTTGCAGCCACGGCACACCAGATCTCCGTAAACAGTGGAGCAGAGGCCGACGCAGGGGGTCTTGATGGTCTGATTGGGCATAAATTGGCAAAACACTGAAACGCGGAACAGGTCGGCATGTTAGCCCTTTGTCGGCCATTGATCACCCCTCAAACGTCAGGGGCAAGCGCTGGATCGCGGTTTGGCGCGCCCGTGCACAACGCCACCAAAGTCCAATAGAGCGCGACTTACCTTTAAATTTTTTTTGCCGTAGAATCAGCCAGCCTTTTAAGGCGCCAATGTCCGTTAGAAGCTGTTTTCAAAGCGTCACGAGCACAGTCGTTCCTTCAGAGCGGTGTTGGCGAAGGGTTTTTCCAGCGGGGAAAAGCCCAACGCCAACCCTCATCAGCTCCCCGTTCTGCAGGCGTAAAACTTTGAAAGCAGCTTCTGTAAGGAATTGCCGGTAATTCTGGCCAAACGACTCACAACGTCGTGCGGTGCATGAGTACGGCAATTTCGGGATGAGCGTCCCGGACACCCATTTGGGACCACTGATGAGGGTAATAACTGTGCTTGAAGCCTACCGCAAACATATCGAAGAGCGTGCAGCCCTGGGTATCGTTCCCCAGCCGCTTAACGCCGAACAAACTGCAGGCCTGGTCGAGCTGCTGAAGAATCCTCCGGCTGGCGAAGAAGCTTTCCTCGTTGACCTGATCACCAATCGCGTACCACCAGGAGTGGACGAAGCCGCTTATGTCAAAGCCGGTTTCCTGTCGGCCCTGGCCAAAGGCGAAGTCACCTCCCCTCTGCTGGACAAGAAGCGCGCTGTAGAACTGCTCGGCACCATGCAGGGCGGCTACAACATCGTGACCCTGGTTGAACTGCTGGACAACGCCGAGCTGGCGCCAGTGGCTGCCGAAGAACTCAAGCACACCCTGCTGATGTTCGATGCCTTCCACGACGTGGCTGAAAAAGCCAAGAACGGCAACGTTCACGCCAAGGCCGTGCTGCAATCCTGGGCTGACGGCGAGTGGTTCAAGAAGCGCCCGGTGCTGGCCGACAAGATCAGCCTGCGGGTGTTCAAGGTCACCGGCGAAACCAACACCGACGACCTGTCCCCGGCACCAGACGCCTGGTCGCGTCCTGACATCCCGCTGCACGCCCTGGCCATGCTGAAAATGGCCCGTGACGGCATCGTTCCGGACGAGCAAGGCAAGACCGGCCCGATGAAGCAGATCGAAGAAATGCGCGGCCAGGGCTTCCCGATCGCCTACGTCGGTGACGTGGTCGGTACCGGTTCCTCGCGTAAATCGGCGACCAACTCGGTGCTGTGGTTCTTCGGTGACGACATCCCTTACGTGCCGAACAAGCGCGCTGGCGGTTTCTGCTTCGGCAGCAAAATCGCTCCGATCTTCTACAACACCATGGAAGATGCCGGCGCTCTGCCGATCGAGTTCGACGTGTCGAACATGAACATGGGCGACGTGATCGACCTGTACCCGCACGCCGGCAAAGTCTGCAAGCACGGTACCGACGAAGTCATCACCACCTTCGAAATGAAGACCCCTGTGCTGCTGGACGAAGTCCGTGCCGGCGGTCGTATCCCGCTGATCATCGGCCGTGGCCTGACCGAGAAGGCTCGCGCCGAACTGGGTCTGCCTGCGTTCGACCTGTTCAAGAAGCCGGAAGCACCGGCTGAAAGCACCAAGGGCTTCACCCTGGCGCAGAAAATGGTCGGCAAGGCGTGCGGTCTGGCAGAAGGCAAAGGCGTTCGTCCTGGCACCTACTGCGAACCGAAAATGACCACCGTAGGTTCTCAGGACACCACCGGTCCAATGACCCGTGACGAACTGAAAGACCTGGCGTGCCTGGGCTTCTCCGCTGACCTGGTGATGCAGTCCTTCTGCCACACCGCGGCGTATCCGAAGCCGATCGACGTGACCACCCACCACACCCTGCCTGACTTCATCATGACCCGCGGCGGCGTTTCCCTGCGTCCGGGCGACGGCATCATCCACTCGTGGCTGAACCGCATGCTGCTGCCGGACACCGTAGGTACCGGTGGTGACTCGCACACCCGTTTCCCGATGGGCATCTCGTTCCCGGCAGGTTCCGGTCTGGTCGCGTTCGCCGCTGCCACCGGCGTCATGCCGCTGGACATGCCGGAATCGATCCTGGTGCGCTTCAAAGGCAAAATGAAACCTGGCATCACCCTGCGTGACCTGGTTCATGCCATTCCTTACTTCGCCATCCAGAACGGTCTGCTGACCGTCGAGAAGAAAGGCAAGAAAAACGCCTTCTCCGGCCGCATCCTGGAAATCGAAGGCCTGGAAGGCCTGACCCTGGAACAGGCATTCGAACTGTCCGACGCCTCGGCCGAACGTTCGGCTGCCGGTTGCACCATCAAGCTGTCGAAAGAATCGATCACCGAGTACCTGCAGTCCAACATCACCCTGCTGCGCTGGATGATCGGCGAAGGCTACGGCGATGCACGTACCCTGGAACGTCGTGCGCAAGCGATGGAAGCCTGGATCGCCAACCCGCAACTGATGGAAGCCGATGCCGACGCCGAATACGCCGAAATCATCGAAATCGATCTGGCCGACATCAACGAGCCGGTACTGTGCGCGCCGAACGATCCGGACGACGCCCGTCTGCTGTCCAGCGTCGCTGGCGAGAAGATCGACGAAGTGTTCATCGGTTCGTGCATGACCAACATCGGTCACTTCCGCGCTGCCGGTAAACTGCTGGATCAGGTCAAGGGTCAGCTGCCAACCCGTCTGTGGCTGTCGCCGCCGACCAAGATGGACGCTCACCAACTGACCGAAGAAGGCTACTACGGCATCTACGGCAAGGCCGGCGCACGCATGGAAATGCCAGGCTGCTCGCTGTGCATGGGTAACCAGGCACGCGTTGAGCCGAACAGCACCGTGGTCTCGACGTCGACCCGTAACTTCCCGAACCGTCTGGGCGACGGCGCGAACGTCTACCTGGCTTCGGCCGAACTGGCGTCCGTGGCTTCGATCCTGGGTCGCCTGCCGACCGTCGAGGAGTACATGGAATACGCTGGCAAGATCGACAGCATGGCGGCCGATGTTTACCGCTACCTGTCCTTCGACCAGATCGCCGAGTTCCGTGAAGCGGCTGCGAACGCCAAGATTCCGGTCGTTCAAGCCTAACGCTGCAACGCAATGAAAAAACGCCGCCCATCGTGAGATGTGCGGCGTTTTTTTATGCCTTGAGTTTGAGGGCTTGCTGCACCGCCCCATCGACGCTCAGCCCGCTGAGTATCACCCCGTTGGCCGTTACCTCCGGCAACGCCTCCAACGCGACCAGCGCTTCCTGTTTGAGCCGCGCCAGAATCAGCCGCTTGCCCTCCTGATGCACCCGCAGGAAAAACTCTTGCATCGCCTCGATACTGGTGCCGTCCAGGTCCGGGGTTTCCTCCAGACTGAGGATCACCGTGTGTACCGGCGCGTCCGAATGACGAATCAAATGCAGCGCCGCACCGAGAATCCGCTCCACATTGGCGAAAAACAATGCCTCACTGGGCCGCACAATCAGCACTCCCGGCTCAACCGTCGCCGTTGGATGTCGCTGCAAATCGACAAAATCGTGCCCGCCGTCGATCCGCCCGAGCACCTGAATGTCCGCCGCCGACATCTGTTTGAGCATCAGCAACACGCTGATCGCCACCGACACCAGCAAGCCGTCGAGAATGCCCAGCACCAGCACCGCCCCCACCGCGCACATCACCAACAGCCGATCCCGGCGCCAGACGAAGTAGCGCCCCAGCGGCTGCAGACTCAAGCCACGCGCCAGCGCATGAATCACGATGGCCGCCAGAATCGGCTCCGGCGTCAGGGCGATCCACGGCAACACCGTCAGCACGATCACCAGCACCACCAGCGCCGCCACGCCACCGGCCCAGCGTGACGTCGCCCCGGCCGCCTCGTTCGCCGACGTCGCCGAATACCCGGCCCCCGCCGGCATGCCATGGAACAACCCGGACAACAGATTCGAGGCCCCCAGCGCCAGCAGATCACGGTTGGAGGTCACACGATCACCGTGTTTGAGGGCGAACGCACTGATCGAGCCGTACGACTCTGCATACAGAATCATCACCAGCGCGAACCCCACCTCACCCAGCCGCAGCCAGTCGGCAAACGGCAGCACCGGCAGATTCGGTACTTCCAGGCTCAGGTCGATCAAGCCGATCAACTTCACACCGTGAGCCGGAAGGTTCAGCCATTGCCCGGCGACGATACCGATCACTACCACCAGCAAACCGCCGGGCACTCGTGGAAAACGGGAGAACAGGCTTAACAACAGCAGCGCCACCGCGGCGACAACGGCCGCCGACCAGTTCCATTGCGGCAGTTGTTCGAGCAATTGCGGGGCGAAGCGCACCAGATTGGCATCGGTCAGGTGCACGCCGACCACGCTGGCGACCTGTTTGAGGATGATCGTCAGCGCCAGGCCGAAGGCGAAACCGCGCAATACCGGTTTGGCGATAAACGAAGTCACGCTGCCGAAGCGAAAGATCCCCGCCAGCAAGAACAGCCCACCGGTGACCAGTACCAAGCCGACCGCCAGCGTCGCGCGTAACTGCGGGTCGCCATTGGCCATGGTCGCGGTGGTCGCCGCCAGCACCGCCGCTGACGAAGACGTGGCCGAGACAATGGCAAAGCGGCTGGTGCCAAACAGTCCGTAGCAGAGCAATCCGGCAAACAGGGCAATCACGCCGGCCTGCGGCGCCAGCGCGGCGATGGTCGAATAAGCGACCGCTTCGGGCAAGAGCAGCCCGGCAATCGACAGGCCGGCGAGGATGTCACGCCAGCGATTGGTGGGTTCTACCGGTTGGGCCGTACTCGACAATCCACTGTCTCCAGACGAAAAAAAGCCGCTGTGCATGAGAGATGCGCAGCGGCCTACTGTAGCTGAAAAGCGAAAGATCGCAGCCTTCGGCAGCTCCTACAGGTATACACAAACCCTGTAGGAACTGCCGCAGGCTGCGATCTCTTGATCTTCAAGCAGTCAGCGAATAAATCAACGCCGAAATCGCCACCAGACCTACGGCGGTGACAAACACGTTCGACGCCTGACCGCGATAGCGCGCCATCGCCGGTACTTTACGGATCGCGTACATCGGCATCAGGAACAGAATCGCAGCGATCACCGGGCCACCGATAGTCTCGATCATCCCGAGAATGCTCGGGTTCAGGGTCGCGACGATCCAGCACACCACCAGCATGAACGCCGCCACGATGCGATCCAGCGCCTTGGCACCCGGACGCTTGCCGCTCTTGACGATCAGGCCCTTGAGGCCTTCGCTGGCGCCGATGTAGTGACCGAGAAACGACTTGGAGATCGCCACAAACGCAATCAACGGCGCCGCGAACGCGATGGTCGGGTTGCTGAAGTGGTTGGCCAGGTACGACAGGATCGACAGGTTCTGCGCCTTGGCTTCAGCCAGTTGTTCCGGCGACAGGGTCAGCACGCAACTGAAGACGAAGAACAGCACCATCACCACCATCAACAGGTGGGCACGGCAGAGGATCTGCGAGCTGCGCTGGTCAGCGTTGACACCGTAACGACGCTTCTGATCCACCGCAAACGCCGAGATGATCGGCGAGTGGTTGAACGAAAACACCATGACCGGAATCGCCAGCCACAGTGTGTGCAGCAACGCCGACGGTGCCGGCACTTGCGAGGCGGTGGTGAGAATGCCGCCGTTCCAGTGCGGAATCAGGTACACCGCGAGGAACAGCAGCGCAACGATGAACGGATACACCATCAGGCTCATCGCCTTGACGATGGCTTGCTCGCCGCAACGCACAACGGCGAGCAGGCCGAGGATCAACACGAACGACAGCAGCGCGCGCGGTGGCGGCGTGATGTGCAGTTGGTGTTCAAGGAAACTGGCGACCGTGTTGGTCAGGCCGACGCTGTAGATCAGCAGGATCGGGAAGATGGCGAAGAAGTACAGCAGGGTGATCAGCGCACCGGCCTTGATGCCGAAATGCTGCTCGACCACGTCAGTGATGTCGGCGCCTTCGCGACCGGAGAGGACGAAGCGGGTCAGGCCCCGGTGGGCAAAGAACGTCATCGGGAAGGCCAGCAGCGCGAGGATCACCAGCGGCCAGAAGCCACCCAGACCGGCGTTGATCGGCAAAAACAGGGTACCGGCGCCAATGGCCGTCCCGAACAGTCCCAACATCCACGTGGTGTCATGGCGATTCCAGCTCGACAGTTCAGCTGGTGCTGCCGCTTCATAGCGTTCGTCGACGCTATTGGCCTGATCATTCATCCGGTCGGATCTCCGCATTCCGGTCACTTGCCACTCGGTCGGGACGCGTCGGAAAAAACCGACAGACATGCTCCGGCCGAAACAGGGGCGCGATTCTCCGTGATAAATGAGCAGAAGCAAAGACTTAGCTGAGGAATGGTTGTACGGAGCAGATCAGCGGGTTGTCGTTTTCGGGAAAATAGCTGTCGGTTTCGGATAAGTGAAATGTCGTTTTTCGACAAGTTTCAGCGACAACTCCACCGGCAAGACGATCAGATTGATCGAGCGAGGAGAAATCCGAGTGACATGCAAAACAGGCCGAACGCCAGCATTCCCCAGATTGGGTACATATCGCCCTTGTTTTTGATGCGCATTCTTTCAACGTCCTCATCGTATTCTCGATCTGCCCGATCAATCATGGCCTGACGGTCAAATGTACTCATGGTGATTTCCTTTTTAGAGAGTGGGTTTGAATGGTACAAACGCGAACACTTAAAACTTGAGTGAAAGTCCTACTACAGCTGCTGTTGCGGTCAACACCCCAGTGACTACCGCAAACGGATAAAAATACGTATCCCACCTCAACTTCTTTTCTTCCGCTATAAGCTTTTTTCTCTCGGCCGCCAGTTTCCGTATTTCACTCATTATCCTTTCGAGTTCCAGGTGTTCTCGATTGTTTTGAAGCATTTGCCTTCCTTGGCTGTTGGTAGTCACTGCCCGAGCTACTTTGTGTCCCCATGATTTCGCGTTCATCACCATTCCGGTAGCAGACGCATCTGCCAAATTCGTAGGCAAAATCCGCGAAAAACGTAGGTAGCCTCGTACAAAAACAGCGGCGAGCTCATCACCCCAAATTTTCAATCTGACCGACATGTTCTAGCGTGAGAGGAGCTCCTTGCCCCACGGAGTCTTTGCCCATGCCCCTCGTCCGCGTCGAAATCAAAAAACGCCCAATACGCCAGTTGACTGGACTCGCTGGCGTCTTCGTGCAGCCGATCAACAATACCGGGGCGAGCTTCTGACGAAGCGCCCGCGCGCTCCCCGCGTCAGCTCCTACACTGGCTGAAGCGGGGCTGCGGCCATCATTGCCAAACAGCTCTGGAATCAGCACCCTGACACGACTTCGCGACCGAACCGCCATTGATCACAGGAGCCGCGCAATGCCCGCCACCGTTCTGGTACTGGTTGAAACCATCAATGACTATCTGCCGATTCTCGAGCATCAGGGCTTTCATCTGATCCTCGCGCCAACCCCTGCCGAACGCGCGCAAGCCATCGCCACCCACGGGGCACGGATCGACGCGGTACTGACTCGTGGCCCGCTGGGCCTGACCGCCGAGGAAGTCGCCGCCCTGCCGGCGCTGAAGATCATCACCGTGATCGGTGCCGGTTACGAACACGTCGACCTGCAGGCCGCCAGCGATCGCGGGATCACCGTGACCAACGGCGCCGGGGTCAATGCCTCGTCGGTGGCCGACCATGCCCTGGCCATGCTGCTGGCACTGGTACGCGACATTCCGCGCTGCGACGCGGCGGTGCGCCGGGGTGAATGGCCGAAGATCATGCGTCCGTCGCTGGCCAATAAACGCCTGGGGATTCTCGGCCTGGGGGCGGTGGGCATGGCGATTGCCAAACGTGCTCACCTTGGTTTCGACATGCAGATCAGTTACCACAACCGGCAGCTGCGCAGTGATGTGCCCTATGCGTTCTGCTCCACGCCGACCGAACTGGCGCGGGCTTCGGATTTTCTGATCGTCGCCACGCCGGGCGGGATTGGCACCCAGCATCTGGTGACGCGTCCGGTACTTGATGCTCTGGGCCCGACCGGTTTCATCGTCAACATCGCCCGGGCCAGTGTGATCGCCACCGCAGAGCTGATCAGCGCGCTTGAGCAACGACGGATTGCCGGGGCTGCGCTGGACGTGTTCGATCACGAACCGCAGGTGCCGGATGCGCTGAAAACCCTGAACAATGTGATTCTCACGCCGCATGTCGCCGGTCTGTCGCCGGAAGCCACACAAGGTACGGTGGAACTGGTGGGGAAAAACCTGATGGCATTCTTTTCGGGGCAACCAGTGCTCACGCCAGTCATCCTGCCACCGAGACTCACCAACCAGCGCGTGCATTAACAAGCGCCGGCAGCGCCCTGCTGCCGGTGCCTATTCGAAACGCTGATTATCCTGCAACACGCTAACCTATAAGACCGCTGCGCGCTTGTGGCCGCCCTGGTGCGCCATTAGATTAGCCAATGATGTCTGGCCTCCGAAATAAGCAGAAGGGATAAGCATGGCGCTTACTGACCAGTCCACCCGTATCCGCTCTGGCGAAGAACTCGATGCCAGCCTGATCGACCCGTACCTCAAGGCGCACATTCCGGGCCTGACCGGCACGCTGCAGATCAGCCAGTTTCCCGGCGGCGCGTCGAACCTGACATACCTGCTGGAATACCCGGACCAGGAATTTGTCCTGCGCCGTCCGCCGTTCGGCCACAAGGCCAAATCCGCCCATGACATGGGCCGCGAATTCCGCATCCTCAATCAATTGCGCGACGGTTTCCCCTACTGCCCGAAAGCCTACGTGCACTGCACCGACGAGTCGGTGATCGGTGCCGAGTTCTATGTCATGGAGCGGGTCAAGGGCATCATCCTGCGCTCAGATCTGCCGCCAGAACTGGGCCTCGATGCAGCCAGGACCGAAGCACTGTGCAAGAGCTTCATCGACCGTTTCGTCGAACTGCACCGGGTTGACTACAACGCCTGCGGCCTCGGCGATCTGGGCAAGCCGGAAGGTTACGTCGCCCGTCAGATCAAGGGCTGGAGCGAACGTTACGAAAAAGCCCTGACCCCGGATGCGCCGCACTGGGAAACGGTCAAGGCCTGGCTCAATGACAAGATGCCGGCCGACCATCCGACCTCAAGCATCGTCCACAACGACTACCGTTTCGACAACGTGATCCTCGACCCGAACAACCCGATGCAGATCATCGGCGTGCTCGACTGGGAACTGACCACCCTCGGCGATCCGCTGATGGACCTGGGCAACACCCTCGCCTACTGGATTCAGGCGGACGATCCGGCCCCCGTGCAACTGATGCGCCGCCAGCCCAGCCACGCCCCGGGCATGCTGACCCGCCGCGAATTCGTCGATTACTACGCCGAACGCTCGGGCATCCGCATCGACAATTTCGACTTCTACTACACCTACGGCCTGTTCCGCCTGGCCGGCATCGTGCAGCAGATCTACTACCGCTTCTACCACGGCCAGACTCAGGACAAACGCTTCGCGCAGTTCATTCACATGAACAAACTGCTGGAGCACATGAGCCTGCAGGTCATTGCGAAATCGAGCCTCTGACGGCCCATACCAAGGAACCCCCATGTCCAAGACTCAGTTGTTCGACCTCGACGGCAAAATCGCATTCGTCTCCGGCGCCAGCCGCGGCATCGGTGAAGCCATCGCCAAACTGCTGGCCCAGCAAGGCGCCCATGTGATCGTCTCGAGCCGCAAGCTCGAAGGTTGCCAGCATGTCGCCGACGCGATCATCGCCGCTGGCGGCAAAGCCACCGCCGTGGCCTGCCACATCGGTGAAATGGAACAGATCAGCCAGGTATTCGCCGGGATCAAGGAACAGTTCGGCCGCCTCGATATCCTGGTGAACAACGCCGCGACCAACCCGCAGTTCTGCAACGTGCTGGACACCGACCTGAGCGCATTCCAGAAGACCGTCGACGTGAACATCCGCGGCTACTTCTTCATGTCGGTAGAAGCCGGCAAGCTGATGCGCGAAAACGGTGGCGGCAGCATCATCAACGTTGCGTCGATCAACGGTATTTCACCGGGGATCTTCCAGGGCATCTATTCGGTGACCAAAGCGGCAGTGATCAACATGACCAAGGTCTTCGCCAAGGAATGCGCGCAATTCGGCATCCGCTGCAACGCCCTGCTGCCGGGCCTGACCGACACCAAATTCGCCTCGGCACTGGTCAAGAACGACGCGATCCTCAAGCAGGCGCTGACGCAGATTCCGCTCAAGCGCGTAGCCGATCCGAGTGAAATGGCCGGGGCGGTGTTGTACCTGGCCAGTGATGCGTCGAGCTACACCACCGGGGTTGCGCTGAATGTGGACGGTGGGTTCCTGTCCTGAACCAGACGTGCCTGTGCAGGAACTGCCGAAGGCTGCGATCTTTTGACTTTGATTTTGCAGATAAAGATCAAAAGATCGCAGCCTTCGGCAGCTCCTGCACGGGATTGAGGTCAGGCAATGACCTTGGCCAGATGCCAGCCAAAATGCACCGCCAACCAAGCCGCCCCACGCTACTGCGTGACACACCGGGTGGTGGTGATATGGCGCGTAACCTGCTCGTCAACGTACATATCGCCAGACACCTGAGTGTTCTCCAGCGTCTGGCAGGTACGCACCGGCGGTGGTGGCGGCGCAGCAGGAGGCGGTGGCGGAGGACTGGCGCAGCCGCTCAATAGCGCGACAGAGAAAGCCAGCGACAACGGCAGATACACGCGTTTCCCAGGATTATTCATAGGACGACCCGCGGTGAATGGAAGAGCCACTTCCGCTATCGCGCACGAATACCGCGGATGACGGAAGACCTGACCACTCATTCTTTATAGCCGACTACCCGGCGAGCGCCAGTGAAATGGAGGGGGATGAGGGAATTGGCTGTCGATTTTGTGGAGAGCAAAATCTGTGAGGGAGGGTTGCCTCAGCAAGCAATTTGTTGACTGGGAGGCCGCTATCGCTGGCAAGCCAGCTCCCACAGTGGGATCGGGTGTTTTCAGTTAGAGATTGGTCGGCTGTCAGGCCGCCATCGCTGGCAAGCCAGCTCCCACAACTTTATTCGTGCACACCCCATGCGGCGAAGCCGCCCCACTCAACACGATGAGCGTTAGCTCGAGTACCGCTCTTGATCTGAGGGCCCGTCGGCAGGCTGAGTGGAGGTATTTATCCGGGGGGGAGCGCAGCGACCGTTTGGCGCAGCCAAACACAGCGAGAGGAGGTGCAGCGAAGCAAACCGTAGGCGCTGCCCCCCGGATGAATCCCGCAGCGAAGGAACCCGAGCCTAAGCGAGGGCCGAACGTCAGGGCATAGACCTTTTGGTTACTTTTGGCTGGGCCGGCATTCCGGGCGTTTGCCAAAAGTGACCCGCCGTAAGGGCGGAACCCTAATCAGCAACACCCGCAGTAACGGATCCACACCCAAAACAGCCAAAAACCCTAAGCCATATCCGGATCCCGAGCAGCCCGCAAAGAATTACTCTCCAACTCATACCGCAACTCATCAATCAACGCCGCCACAGCCTCCGGCGTACGCAACTCATTGAGCTTCAACCCGCTGATCACCAGATCCACCTGTCCCGACTCACGGTGATACAACTTCACCGTCAGCGAATGATCCCCATCCACTGAACACTCGCACGCCAAGGGCGAGAAACTCTGCTCAAGGCTGGCGCGCAACTGCGCAAGATTCATCATGGAGCTTGTTCCTTTAGCTGTTTCGAAGGGAGACGATCCCAAGCCAACAGGCTTGTATCGCACCCCACCAGACTAAGAACTGCCCCACCGCGCCAGAACCTGCATTTGCACCTCATCGATTAGTGCATTTGCACCTACCGTTGCCCCTTGGCGCCGCGTTCGCCGGAAAACAGCCCGCGCTCCCGCGCCCAGACAATAGCCTCGCTGCGACTGTGCACATCGAGCTTGGAATACACCGTCGCCACATGATTGCGCACGGTATTGGGTGCCAGCTTCAACCGGGCGGCGATCTCCTTGTCGGCCAACCCCTCGCAGATCAGCCCCAGCACGTCGCGCTCACGCGCCGTCAGATCAGTGAGAGACACGCTCGGCAGTTGCGGCGAGTTGACCTTCTTCACATTCGCCAGTTTTTCGATCAGCGTCCGGCTGAACCACGAAGCATCCTTCATCACCTCTTCGATCGCCGCCACCAGTTCCAGCTCGGTGCGCTTGCGTTCGGTGATGTCCATCAGCACCAGCAGATAGCACGGCGTGTCCTGAATGTTCACGGTGTCAGCCGACACCGCGCACTCCAGCAGCTCTGCATCCTTCCTGCGCACGCGGACGTCGACCCGATCAATCCGACCGCTTTTGGCCAGGGCGTTCAGCAGCCGGGCCCGCGCACCGTCGTCGTCGATGAAATGCAACTGAGTCACGGTTTTGCCCACCACCTCGTCGCTGTCGTAGGCGAGGGTGTCGAGGAACGCCTGATTGACATCAATCACCTGCTGCTCGTCAGCACTGCAGATCAGAATCGGCACCGGGGTCAGGCGAAACGCCTTGGCGAAGCGTTCCTCACTCTGACGCAGCGCCACTTCCGCCTTGTGCCGCAGCTCCATGTCGACGAAGGAAAACAGCATGCAATCCTCATCATTGAGCACCAACGGTTGCCCGGCGACGATCACTTGCTTGCTGCCGCCATCGGGCAGACGCAGTTGAGCCTGCATCTGTGGAATGGTCGCCACATCGCGCAGACGCTGGATCGCCAGATCCTTTTTCTCAGCCTGATCGAAGACATCGATTTCATAGGCCGAGGTACCGATCACCTGGTCGCGGGTGTAACCGGTCATCTCCAGAAACCCCGGATTAACTTTGATGTAACGCAAGTCGCTGAGGCGGCAGATCACCGCCGGCGCCGGGTTGGCATTGAAGGTCTTTTCGAAGCGCTGCTCGGCATTGGCCCAATCGGTGACGTCGCTCATGATCAGCACCAGCGACTCCGGCTGCCCTTCGCGGTTGGTCAGTACCATGCTGCGCACACTGTGCACCCAGACGCGTTCCGGGTCATCCATGGCAGACATTTCGACCAACAGATCGCTGAATACCTCACAGCGTGCGACGCGGCTGATCGGATAGTTCTCGGGCGGCAACAGGTGGTTGTTGCGATAACGCAGCGTGAAACGCTTGGCATACTCATCGGCATTAGTGCCCAGCTCGCCGATCCGGCTGACACCGTGCATGGCCAGTGCTGCCTCGTTGGCCCAGAGGATGCTCTGATCGAGTTCCAGCAAAATCACCCCGTCGGACAGCCCGGCGATGATCTGCTGCAACTGGCGACGATTGGTTTCAGTGGTCAGGACTTCCTGGCTCATTGGATCTCCACAGGGAATGCGCGTGTGAAGATTACGACCGCAGGCGTGCGTGATCGTGCCGAACATAAATGTGCGCCCCACCACAGTCCCCCTGTGGTAGCGAGCTTGCTCGCGAATACGGTATTTCTTGCAAATAATCTGTCGGCTGACACACCGTCTTCGCCAGCAGGCTCGCTCCCACAAGGGGATCAAGGTTGATCTGAGGTTTCCACCAGCTCGCGCAACGTATCGAGAAACAGCCTGAGCACCGGCGAAGCATCATCGGCGCGGTAAGTCGCGTACAGCGGCACTTCCGGCAGCGCCGGCGTCAGCCTGCGAAACACCAGCCCTGCCGGCGCCAGTTGCTCGATAGAAGCCGGCAGCAGCGCCACCCCGAACCCGGCGCGCACCAGGCTGAGCAGCGTCTGCACTTCAATCACCTGCTGGCGGATCTGCGGGGTGAACCCGGCCTGAACGCAGCACTGATAAAGGAAGTTGGCAAACCGCGACTGCTTCAGTTCCAGCGCAACGAACGGTTCCTGCGCCAGATCCGCCGGAGCCAGTACTTCGCGCCTTGCCAGCGGATGATCAGCCGGCATCACCACGTGAATCGGCTCGTAGATCAGCAACTCGTTGCGCAGCAACGGATCGTCATAACCGACCCGAAACACGCAGGCGTCGATACGTTTTTCCTTCAATGCCTTGACCTGCGCCGCCGGGGTCATTTCATGCAGACGCCAGTTCACCTGCGGATAGCGTTCACGAAACAGGTGCAGGGCCTTGGGCAACACGCCGACCATCACCGAACTGATCATGCCGATCTCCAGCTCACCAAGCTGCCCGCGCCCGGTCTGACGGGTCAGGTCCAGCGCCCGTTCCAGTTGTTCGAACACCAGCGGTGCCTGCTCCTTAAGCATCTGCCCCGCGGCTGTCAGCTCGACCCGGTGATGACTGCGCTCGAACAGCGGCGTGCCCAACTCCTCCTCCAGCAGACGGATCTGCTGGCTCAACGGCGGCTGACAAATGTGCAACCGCTCCGCAGCCCGGCCGAAATGCAACTCATCGGCCAGGGCCATGAAATACCGCAGCAGGCGCAGGTCCATGGCGGCTTACCCTAGGCTCAGCGGTGTCGACCGCTGGCGCACGCCGGTCAACGCAAACAGAGCGTTGGCAATCGCGGGGGCCACCGACGGACTGCCCAACTCGCCGACGCCACCGGGTTTGCCCGGCTCGCCATCCAGCACCACGATATCGGTGGCCGGCATGTCCGACATGCGGGTCACGCGGTAGTCGTGAAAATTGCTCTGCACCACCCTGCCCTGTTGGATGTCGAGCCGGTCGAACAACGCATGACCGAGGCCCCACATCAGGCCGCCGTAGATCTGCTCCTCGACGCCGCCGGGCGACACGGCCAGACCGCAGTCGACCACACAGGTCAGCTTCTCGACTTTCGGTTTGCCATCGACCGTCGCGACCCGCGCCACCACGGCGATAAAACTGCTGTAACCCTGATGGGTCGCAATCCCCAACGCAGTGCCCGGCGGCAGCGGCTGGCCCCACCCGGCGCGTTCGGCAGCCTGTTTGAGCACCGCCACATGCCGTGGCCGTTCCTGCATGTTCGCCAGTCTGAAGGCCAAGGGATCGGCGCCGGCCGCGTGGGCCAGTTCGTCCATGAAGCTCTCGACGGCAAACACGTTGGGAATGAAGCTCACCGAGCGATACCAGCCGCTTGGCACATGGCTTTCGTGCTTGACCCAGTTCAACTGCAGATGCGGCGGACGGTAGGCGAAGTCCCATGCGGTGATCGCCTCGGTGGTGCTGTAATCCATGTGATCCGGGCGCTCGAAGTAACCCGGCTCCCACTGCTCCGGCGAGGCCGGTGACACCGCGTGCAGTCGCAGTGCGTTGAGTTTGCCTTGGGCATCCAGCGCGCCCTTGACCCGGTGCAGCGTCGCCGGGTGATTGAACAGTGCGTGCATTTCGTCTTCGCGGCTGTTGAGCAACTTCACCGGCACGCCGGTCTGTTGCGCCAGAAATGCCACTTCGAACAACCAGTATTTGGCCTCCCGCGCACCGAAGCTGCCGCCGGACACAAGCTCGTTGATGGTGACCATGTCCTTGGCGATGCCGCAGACTGTTTGCGCGGCTTCCAGCGCCGACGACGGCACCTGCACGCCGCCCCAATAGGTGATCGCGTTGTCCTTGACCTGTGCGGTGATACAGATCGGTTCCAGCGGGTTCTGCACTTTGTACGGCATGTGGTAATCGGCTTCGATCAGCTGCGCCGCCTGCGGCCATTGCGCGTCAACATCACCCTGCGTCATGGCCTTGATGGTCTGGCTTTTCGGGTCGGAAATAGCGGCCGCTTGCGCCGTGGCCAGTTCCGCGCTGTCGAACCCGGCCAGTGGCGAGTCGCTCCATTTGATCTCCAGCACTTTGCGGCCTTGCTGCGCCGCCCAGAACGTCTCGGCCAGCACCGCGACGCCTTCCAGGTTGCCACCGAGCACGTCCGGGCGCCCGGGGACTGCAATCACCTGGCGCACGCCCGGCACCTGCAATGCCGCCGCCGAATCCACGCTGAGAACCTTCGCCCCGACGACCGGCGCGCGCTGAATCACTGCCACCAGCATCCCCGGCAGTTGCACGTCGATGCTGTACTTGAAGCGCCCGCAGACCTTGGCCGCGGCATCGCGCTTGTGCCGCAGTTTGCCGATGTATTTGAACTGCGCCGGATCTTTCAGCGTGACATTGGCCGGTGCCGGCAAATGCGCCGCCACGCCCACCAGTTCGCCGTAGTTGAGGCTGCGTTTGCTGGCAGGGTGAATGACCCGGCCGTCTTCGGTACTGCAGCTGTCGGGCCTGACTTTCCATTGCTTCGCTGCTGCCGCAATCAGCAACGCCCGCGCCGTGGCGCCGGCCATGCGCAAGCGCTCGTATTCGAGAGAAACACTGGTGCTGCCGCCGGTGGAAAAGACTTTCCAGACCGGGTGAATGTAGGTCTCGAAGAACGGATCTTCCGGGGTGATGACCTGCACGGTCATCGGGTTCACATCCAGTTCTTCGGCCACGCATGCGGCCAGTGCCGTTTGCGTGCCGGTGCCGGAATCGTGCTTGTGCACCACCAGCTTTACCGTGCCGTCGGGGAAGATCCGCACCCAGGCGTTAGGCTCGAATTCCGTGGCCGGCGCCGGGGTTTTCGAGTCGCTGGCGGCGCTACCGGATGGCAGATACAGAGCAATCGCCAGGCCCGAAGCGACCGTCGCCGCTTGCTTGAGAAACACCCGGCGGGACGGTTCGAGCAAGGTGTCGTCGCGCAGCCTCATCACGCCTCCTTCGGCGCGTTCGCCGCACGTTTGATCGCTTTGTTGATCCGCCCGTAGGTGCCGCAACGGCAGATATTGCCGCTCATCGCATTGCGGATCGAATCGTCGGTCACTGCCGCGCCAGTGTTGAGCAGCGCGGCGGCGGACATGATCTGCCCGGATTGACAGTAGCCGCATTGCGGCACATCTTCGGCGACCCAGGCCAGTTGCAGCGGATGACTCTCGCTCGGCGACAAGCCTTCGATGGTGGTGATGCTGTGGCCCGCGACGGCGGCCAGCGGCAACTGGCAGGAACGCACCGCGACGCCGTCCAGATGCACGGTGCAGGCACCGCACAGGCCCATGCCGCAGCCGAATTTGGTGCCGGTAAGTTTCAGTTGATCACGCAGTACCCATAACAAGGGCATGGAGGGGGACGCTTCATCCAGCTCGCGTCGTTCGCCGTTTACCGTGAATGCGATCATTGTCAGGCTCCAAAAGAGCGGCCCGTCTTTGTGCGGGCCTGGTGACCGATTATTGGAAACCCGGGCAAACCGCAGCCAGCGACGATTTCTGCCAACCGCTGTAAGCAGGACTAACAACATGTACAAGCGATACCCGTCGGTGCAGTCCATGATTGCGTTTATCCACGCGGCGCGCAGCGGCAGTTTTTCCAGCGCGGCGCGCAAGCTCGATCTGACTCACAGTGCGATCAGCCAGCAGATTCGCGCACTGGAAGATTTCATCGGTCAGCCGTTGTTCGTGCGTGAAGGCGGCGGCAGCAACCTCACCGATGCCGGGCAGTTGTTTGCCAGCGTACTGGCGGACGGGCTGGCGCAGATCGACCGGGCCCTGTCCTCGGTGAAAAACCGCAGCGTGGCGCAGCGCCTGACCCTGGATGTGGACAGTGAACTGGCGCAGAGCTGGCTCAATCCGCGCCTGCCGGAACTGCTCGACGGACTGCCGGATTACGAGGTGACGCTGCTGTCGATGCCGCGCAGTGATCGCAGCAGCTTCGAGCGGGTGGATCTGGCGTTGCGTTACGGCTATGGCGATTGGGATGACTGCGAGATGACGCAGATCTGCGGCGATCGGGTGCTGGCGGTGGCTTCGCCGGCGTTGCTTGAGCGCTGTGGTTTGCAGTTGCCGTTGAGCCCGGCGCAGATCCTTGAATTGCCGCTGTTGGGCTATACACGACGCTCGTGGATTCCGTGGCTGGATGCGGCCGGAATGCCCCCGGTGGAGCCAGCGGCGCGGGTGATTTTCGATAATGCGGCCAACCTGATTGCGGCTGCCGAAGCCGGGGTTGGCGCCGGGCTGGTGCGCGGTTTGCTCGCCGCCGATGCGTTGCGCAGTGGGCGGCTGGTGGCGTTGAACGAGGCGCAGATTGCTGCGCATTACAATCTTTATGCGGTGTGGCCGCATGGGCAGGCTGAGCGGGTGGCGCCGGTGGTTGAAGCCATCAAACAGTTGGCCCTGCGTACACAAACTTGACGCCATCGCTGGCAAGCCAGCTCCCACAGTGATCGAAGTGTTGATCCGATCTTTGTCACACCACAAAAACCTGTGGGAGCTGGCTCGCCAGCGATGGCGTCGGCACATTCACCCTGAAACCCAAACCATATCGCCCAAGTATCACCACCGCGCCCAATTAATATTGTACGAACCCCTCCCCCCTTTCCAATACTCGCCCTCAGCAACCACCCACCCGGGCCGGATGCGAACAGGCGAGGGAATGCGCGAGACCTGCGCATAGAAATGGCCGATTGCCCGGGGCGTGGATGCCGAGAGCCGCAAGGCTCCCTTCCCCGCTATCAGGAGATCGACTTCAATGATCATCGATATCAGCTGCTATCCCACGGATCTCGTGGACCTCGCCTGGAGGCATGACGGTGACCCGTTCACCGGCGAGCGTCTGCTGGAGATGATGGATGGCCCGTACATGGTCAACGGCAAGCCTCGCCGGATCGACAAAGCCTTCATCCAGCCGCCGCAGGGCAACACGATTTACACCTGGACCGACGGCGAACTCTCGGGCCGTGAATCCATCGACGCCTACATGGCCTACACCCTGAAAATGGTCCAGACCTACCCGGACCGTTTCATCGGCTGCTTCGTCTACAACCCGCGCTGCGGCGTGGAAAACGGCGTCGAGGCGATCGAGCGCTACGTCAAGCAACACGGTTTCAAGATGGTGCAGATGCAGGCCAACATGCACGCCTACCGGCCTGACCGGGCGCTGGACTGGGTGCGCCCGTGCTTCGAGAAATGCGCCGAGCTGGGGATTCCGGTCAAGCTGCACACCGGCGACGGGCCGTACAGCATCCCGTCGGAATGGGTGCCGATGATCAAGGAATTCCCCAACGTGAATTTCATCATGGCCCACTTCGGCGTGCAGACCGGCGGCGTCTACGTGTTCGAACCGATGCAATGGGCGATGGAGCTGCCCAACGTCTACTGCGAATCGGGCTGGTGCCTGCAATCGCGGATCGTCGAGTTCGCCAAGGTGCTGCCGACGCACAAGATCCTGTTCGGCACCGACACCCCGCCGAACGAACCGGGCATGTGGCTGCGCCTGCTCGAAGTGCTGTGCCACGAACCGCCGCAGGGCCTGAACCTCGACGAGGACACCCTCGAAGAGTATCTGGGCAACAACACCGCGCGGATGATCGGCCTCGAACCGACCCCGCCGCCGCGTTCCGTTTCCGAAGCAGAGGCGCAACTCAAGCGCCCCGTCACCACGCAACTGGCCAGGAGCTGAACCGATGATCATCGACACCCATCTGCACCCCACCAATCTGGTCGACGAGGCCTGGCGCCACACCGGCGAACCGTTCACCGGCGAGCGCATGCTCAAGCTGATGGACGGCCCGTACATGATCAACGGCAAGCCACGCCGCATCGACATGGGTTTCATCCAGCCGCCACCGGGCAACACCGGTTATCGCGACGGCAACCGTCGGGGCCGCGAAGGCGTGCGTGACTACATGTCGTACGTCGCCGAACTCTGTGTGAAGTACCCGGACCGCTTCATCGGCAACTTCAACTTCAACCCGCGCTGGGGACCGGAAAACGGTGCGGCGGAGCTGGAATTCCACATCAAGGAATACGGTTTCAAGATGCTCAAGCTGCACGCCAACATGCACGGCTATCGCCCGGATCGGGCACTGGACTGGCTGCGTCCGGCAATGAAAGTCTGCGCCAAGTACAACATCGTGGTGCTGATCCATACCGGCGACGGACCGTACACCATTCCGACGATGTTCTACCCGATCATCCGCGAGTTCCCGATGGTCAATTTCATCATCGGCCACTTCGGCATCCAGACCGGTGGCAACTACTCGTTCGAGGCGTTCTGGATGGCGATGGACACGCCGAACGTGTACTGCGAATCCGGCTGGTGCTTCCAGTCGCGGATCGTCGAATTCGCCAAGGAATTGCCGCGCAACAAGATCGTGTTCGGCACCGACTCGCCGCCGAACGAACCGGGCATGTGGCTGCGCGAGCTGGAGGTGTTGTGCTCACCGGCGCCGCAAGGTCTGGGCATCGATGAGGATCATCTGGAGGACTACCTGGGCAACAACATCGCGCGGTTGTGCGGAATCGAACCGACGCCACCGCCGAAGGATCTGGTTGAGGCGGATATTCGCCTGACGACCACGTACCTCTAGGCAACGCTGATCCCTGGGACACAAGGTAACCCTGTGGTGAGGGGATTCATCCCCGATGGGCTGCGCAGCGGCCCCAAAACCTGCAACCGCGTTGTATCAGGCAGACCGCGCTGACTGGTTTACGACTGCTTCGCAGCCGATCGGGGATGAATCCCCTCACCACAAATGACACCCACAAGGCAACACTGCAACAACACAGCGACTTTACAGGCACGAAGATGACCCGGCGTTTGCTCGACCGGCAGGCCAACGGCTGCTCGATCGAACGCCTTCTCACCCCTGCGTGCCTGCTTTTTATGAGGTGAAACCATGACCCGTTCGACGCTCGGCGATTCTCAGGATTTTCACGTGTTCATCGATGCCTATCGCCGAGAGTACCCGGACGATGTGCTGACCATCACCCAACCCGTTTCTGCCGATCAGGACGTCACCGCCCTGGTCGATGCCCTCGCCGCACAGGGCCGCGATCCGTTGCTGATCTGCGAAAACGTCGGCGGCCTCAAGGTGCCGGTGGCGACCAACCTGTTCGCCTCCCGCACCCGCATCGCGCGGTTGTTCGGTGTCACGCCTGCGCAACTGCACGAAACCTTCCAGCAGCGCGCCAACCAGCCCATTGCCCCGCGTTACGTAGAAAGCGGCCCGGTGCTTGATGAAGTGTTCGAAGGCGAAGCCGTGGATCTGGCGCTGCTGCCGATGCTCAAGCACTTCGACAGTGATCGCGGGCCGTACATCACCAACGCGATCATCATTGCCGAGGACCCGCTGACCGGCATCGCCAACATGAGCTACCACCGCTCGATGCGCCACGCCCGCCAGTCCCTGGCGACCAGCCTGCACTCGCGCGGACATTTGTGGCGGATGCTGCAGACCGCTCGTGAACGCGGTGAAGAATTGCGCGTGGCGATGGTGGTCGGCGCGCATCCGCTGTTCATGCTCGCGGCGGCAGCGCGCTTGCCCTACGGCAGCGATGAACGTGCCGTCGCCGGTGGCTTGTTCGGCGCGCCGCTGGAACTGGTCGAGACCCCGCGTTACGGCATCGGCGTCCCGGCATACGCCGAGTTCGTCCTCGAAGGCGCCATCGACCCGACGGCCTACGCCGAGGAAGGCCCGTTCGGTGAGTTCAGCGGTTATTCCTCGGATCGCTCGACCAACAACGTGCTGCGCGTCGACACCCTGTTGCGGCGCAAGGATGCCTGGCTGGTGGACGTGATGGGCGGCCGCTACGCCGAACACCTGACCCTCGCCCGACTGCCCCGCGAAGCGGAAATGAGCGAGAAACTCAAGGCGCGTTTCCCCGCTGTCACCGCCGTGCACTACCCGAATTCCGGCACCCACTTTCATTGCTATGTGGCGCTGGATCAGAGCCGTGACGGCGAGGCGCGGCAGATCATGCTCGCCCTGCTCGGCTGGGATCCGTACCTGAAAAACGTGATCGCGGTGGACAGCGATATTGAGATCACCGACGACAGTCAGGTGTTGTGGGCACTGGCCACGCACTTCCAGCCGCATCTGGACCTGTTCATGATCGACGGTTTGCCCGGCAGCCCGCTGGACCCGTCGTCCTCGGTCAACGGCACCACGTCGCGCATGGGTCTTGACGCCACCCGTGGCTCGGGCTTCGACGGGATCAAGGCGCAGCTGGATCAGGATGTGCTTGAACGTGCGCGGGTGTTGCTCAAAGGCCTTGCATCGTGAGCCGCCAGCGGATGGTTGTGGGCATCAGCGGTGCGTCCGGCTTCATCTATGGCGTGCGTCTGCTGCAATTGCTCGCCGAACTGGACATTGAGCGCCACCTGATCATCAGCCGCGCCGCGCTGCTGACCATGGCCCACGAGACCGACTACAAACTGGCCGAGGTCACTGCGCTCGCCAGCCACTACCACCGCGCCGATGACGTCGCCGCCGGGATCGCCAGCGGTTCGTTTCGCTGCCTGGGCATGGTGGTCGCGCCGTGTTCGATGCGCACCCTGGCGGAGATTGCCACCGGCACGTCGTCCGGGCTGATCGGTCGCGCTGCCGACGTCACCCTCAAGGAACGCCGCACGCTGGTGCTGATGGCCCGCGAAACGCCGCTGACCCTCGCCCACCTGCGCAACATGACGGCCGTGACCGAGATGGGCGGGATCATCGCCCCGCCGGTGCCGGCGTTCTATGCCCGGCCCGAAAGCCTGGCGCAGATGGTCGATCACAGCCTGGGCAGAGTGCTCGACCTGTTCGGCCTCGATGCTGGCGTTGCCGCCCGCTGGAAAGAACACCCAAATCCCAATGTGGATATGAATACCTGTGGTGAGGGGATTTATCCCCGACCGACTGCTCAGCAGTCGCAAAACCTGTGAATGAGGTTTTCCTGACACAGCGCAATTGCAGATTTTGGGGCCGCTTCGCGACCCATCGGGGATAAATCCCCTCGCCACAAACGCCAATCAAAGGAGCTCCAGATGAACACCCCCTTCAACGCCCCAACCCGCAATACCAAAATCCCCGTGACCATCCTCACCGGCTTCCTCGGTGCCGGCAAAACCACCCTGCTCAACTACATCCTCAAGGAAAACCACGGACGCAAGATCGCCGTGATCGAAAACGAGTTCGGCGAGGTCGGCATCGACGGCGATCTGGTGCTCAGCTCCGAGACCGAAGAAATCTACGAAATGGTCAATGGCTGCGTGTGCTGCACCGCCGAGGTTCGTGAGGATCTGGTGCGCATCGTCCGCGAACTGGTGGCGCGCCCGGTGCGCCTCGATCACATCCTGATCGAGACCAGCGGCCTCGCCGATCCGTACCCGGTGGCGCAAAGCTTTTTCATCAATGACCCGATTGCCGAAGACGTCGAACTCGATGCGATCGTGACCATGGTCGATGCCAAGCACATCGCCCAGCATCTGGAGGATCTGCAACTGGATGGCGTCGACAATCAGGCCGTGGATCAGATCGTCTGCGCCGACCGCATCGTCATCAACAAGGTCGATCTGGTCAGCAGCGATGAAGTGGAAACCCTGCGCGACAAGATCCGTGGTTTGAACGCCACGGCGGATCTGGTGACCTCCACTCATGCGCAGATCGATCTGACGAAAATCCTCGGCATCGGCGCCTTCGAATGCACGCAGAAGCTCATGGAAATCGGCGCTGAACAGCACGCTCACCATGACCACCACGACCATGATGAGCCCGACCACGAACACGACCCGAGCGTGTCATCGGTGGGCATCGCCGTGGACGGTGCGGTCAACCTGATGGCGTTCCACCGCTGGATCAGCGAACTGCGCTCGTCCCAGGCCGATAACCTCTACCGCATGAAAGGCGTGCTCGCCGTGGCCAACGAAGACCAGCGCTACGTGCTGCAAGGCGTGCACAGCCTGGTGGAGTTCCGCGCCTCGACCGCCTGGGGCACGGAGCCCCGCTCGAGCAAGATCGTGTTCATCGGCCGCGACCTGGATCGCGCGGCGCTGAACCAGGGCTTTGCCGCCTGCCTGGCAGGCTGAACAAGGCATCGGAGCCGGTGGATGGCGGCTTCGGGCACGAATGACTGATGCCCAGTGGCACTGAAATCTGTGGAGTGAACCCGATAATGAGGTCACCCGTGGCGAGGGGATTTATCCCCGATCGGCTGCGCAGCAGCCGCAAATCCAGCACATGCGGTTTGTCTGGTAAACCGCAAGTTCAAGTTTTGGGGGGGCTTCGCACCCCATCGGGGATAAATCCCCTCACCACAAAGGCTCACTCCTACAGGGGATCTGCAGCAGGCATCAGACGAATACCCCTCTCTACCGCATAACAACAGCCAGAGGTGATTCCCCATGTCGTCAGCCACTCCTTCCTCCACCGTGCACCCCGTCGACCGCGTTTTGCCGGTGCGACAGATGCTCACCCTCGGCCTGCAACACATGGCCGTCTCGTACATCGGCGCCATCGCCGTGCCGTTGATCGTTGCCAGCGCCCTGAAAATGTCCCACGCCGATACCGTGGTGCTGATCAGCACCACGCTGTTCTGCTCGGGCATCGCCACCCTGTTGCAGACCGTCGGTTTCTGGAAATTCGGCGTGCGCCTGCCGATCCTGCAAGGCGTGGCGTTCAGCAGCGTCGGCCCGGTGATCGCCATCGGCAGCAACCCCGAGGTGGGCTTCCCCGGGGTCTGCGGCGCGGTGATCGGTGCCGGGATTTTTACCCTGCTGATGGCGCCGTTCGTGGGCCGATTACGGCGGTTTTTCCCGCCGGTGGTGACCGGTTGCATCGTCACCGTGATCGGTCTGCAGTTGTTCCCGATTGCCTATGAATGGGTCGGTGGCGGACGCAACGCGAGCAACTTCGGCGCGCCAGCCTTTCTCGCGGTGGCGGTGGTGGTGCTGCTGACCATTCTGCTGGTCAATCGCTATGGCAGTCCGCTGCTGCGCAACATGGCGGTGCTGGTGGGCATGCTGGTCGGCGCCGGTCTGGCCTACGGTCTGGGCATGGGCAATTTCCACAGTGTTGAAGAGGCGCCGTGGCTGACCGTGCCCTACCCGTTCTACTTCGGCCTGCCGACGTTCAGCCTGATCCCTATTGCGACCATGGTGGTGGTGATGATCGTGCAGATGGTCGAGTCGATGGGGCTGTTCGTGGCCATCGGCGACATCGTCGACAAACCGGTGGAAGACCAGCAAGTGGTCAACGGCCTGCGCGCCAATGGCCTGGCCAGCACCATCGCCGGAATGTTCGCCGCATTCCCGTTTATCGCCTTCATGGAGAACGTCGGTCTGGTGATCCTGACCGGCGTGCGCAGCCGTTGGGTGGTCGCCGTCAGTGGCCTGCTGATGTGTTCGATTGCGCTGGTGCCCAAGGCCGGGGCGATCATCGCCTCGATGCCGACGGCGGCGCTGGGCGGTGCCGGCATTGCCATGTTCGGCGTGGTCGCAGCGGCGGGCATCCAGACCCTGGCCAAGGTCGACTACGAACGCAATCGCTACAACGTGTTGATCGTCGGCTTCACCATCGCCGCCGCGCTGGTACCGGTGCTCGCCCCGACCCTGTTCAAACAACTGCCCGAGTGGTCACAGCCGTTCCTGCACAGCAGCGTGGTCATCGCCTGCCTGGTGTCGGTGCTGCTCAACGCGGCGCTCAACGGCGTCAGCGTGCCAGACACCACACCCGGCAAATCCGCCTCGCACATTCTCTGACTGGAGCCTGCCATGACTCAACTTCAAAACATCCTGATCAAAAATCCGCTCGCGGTGATGACCGGCCTGCGCGGTCCACGTGCCCGGGCCGGCGCGGTGGACATTCGCGTGATCAACGGACGCATCGCCGAAATGGCCGCCGACCTTGAGCCACACCCCGGCGAACGGGTGATCGATGCGCGCAACAGCGTGGTCTATCCGGGCTGGATCAACACCCACCATCACCTGTTCCAGAACCTGCTCAAAGCCGTGCCCGAAGGTTTGAATCAGGATCTGCAAGGCTGGCTGGCGAGTGTGCCCTACCCGCGTTTGAACCGCTTTACCCCGCAATTGGCAAGGATCGCCGCCCGTCTGGGCATGGTCGAGTTGCTGCTATCGGGTGTGACGACATGCGCCGATCACCACTATCTCTACCATGCCCACGGCAGCACCGAGACCGGGGATCTGTTGTTTGATCTGGCCGATGAGTTCGGCCTGCGCTTTGTGTTGTGTCGCGGTGGCGCGCTGGAATCGGCGAGCGCGCACCCGGGCTTCTCGAAAACCGCGCTGCAACCGGAAAGCCTAGAGCAAATGGTCGGCGATATCGAGCGGCTGAAATCGCGGTATCACCAGGACACCCCGGACGCCCTGCGCCGAGTGGTCGTCGCGCCCACCACGCCGACCTTCTCGCTGCCGCCGACCCTGCTGCGCGAACTGGCGCACACCGCGCGCGGCCTCGGTTTGCGCCTGCACACACACCTGTCGGAAACGCAGAACTACGTGAATTTCTGCCGCGAGAAATATAACTGCCTCCCGGTGGAGTTCGTCGCCGAACACGAATGGCTCGGCCCCGACGTCTGGTTCGCCCACGCCGTGCACCTGCAACCGGGGGAAATCCGCATGCTCGCCCAGACCGGTAGCGGCGTCTCGCACTGCCCGGTAAGCAATGCACGCCTGGGCAGCGGCGTCGCGCCGGTGCCGCAAATGTTTGAGGCTGGCGTGCCGATCTCCCTCGGCGTCGACGGCGTGGCGTCCAACGAATCCGGGAGCATGGTCGGCGAAGCCAACACCGCGTGGCTGATCCACCGCGCCGAACAAGGCGCCTCGGCGACCACCGCCGAAGACGTGATCCACTGGGGCACAGCGGGCGGCGCCCAGGTATTGGGACTGGGCGCGGTCGGTACACTGCAAGTCGGGCAAGCGGCGGATCTGGTGATCTACAGCCTCGACCATCCACGCTTCTTCGGCTTCCACGACAGCGCGGTTGCACCCGTCGTCGCAGGGGAACCGATCACGGTGAAATACAGTGTGGTGGGCGGCCGGATCGTGGTCGATAACGGCGTGATTCCGGGGCTGGATATTGAGCGGATGCGCGCCGAGGCGTGGGAAGGTGTGCAGGCGATGATGAATGTCGACGATTGATCCGATCTCACATTCAATGCAAAACCCTGTGGGAGCTGGCTTGCCAGCGATGGCGGGCGTTCAGTCAATGCAGCAGAGACTGACCCACTGCTATCGCTGGCAAGCCAGCTCCCACAAAACATTGAGTCATTCGCGGATTCGGGGTTTGTCGACTAACGTTATTCCCTCATCGGATTGAGCCCCTGCCAGCTACACCGGGCTCTTGATCAAGGAGAGACTGATGACGTCGCGTCGCAACATCGAACAGACTTATCGCACCTGGTCCAGCCCGATTCTGCTGGAGCTGAAAAAGCGCGAACACCAGATGGCGCCGGTCGAGCGTCAGGCACTGGAGAATGTGTTGGTCGAACGACGGTTGCTGGATGTGGGCAACCCCAACGGACTGGACAGACGCCAGGGCACTGCGAGTAAAAATGACCGACCCGGTTGATCAAACCAAATCGTTCCTACAGGTGATCACTAAAAGATCGCAGCCTTCGGCAGCTCCTACAGAGATGGATACAAATCCCCTGTAGGAGCTGCCGCAGGCTCGGGCCGCGATCGGACGATCTTTTGATCTTCAGGCCGCGCGCTGCCCCGCCGCTACCATCGCCGATGTCGCCAACATCGCCCGCAACAACACCGCGCACCCGGCCGCCAGATCATCCGGCGCGGCATTCTCGATTTCGTTGTGGCTGATGCCGCCTTCGCACGGCACGAAGATCATCCCGGCCGGGCCGAGTTCGGCGAGGAAAATCGCGTCGTGGCCGGCGCCGCTGACGATGTCCATGTGTGACAAGCCCAGGCCTTTCGCCGCGCTGCGCACGGCTTCGACGCAGCCCTTTTCGAAGTACAGTGGCGGGAAGTCGGCGGTCGGGGTCAGTTCATAGGTCAGGCCGTGTTCTTCGCAGGTCGCGTCGATGACCTGCTTCACTTCGGCAATCATCGAATCGAGGCGCTCTGGCTGCAGATGGCGGAAGTCGAGGGTCATGCGCACTTCGCCGGGGATGACGTTGCGCGAACCGGGGTAGGCTTGCAGGCAACCGACGGTGCCGCAGGCGTGGGGTTGGTGGCCGAGGGCGGCGCGGTTGACTGCACCGACAATCACCGAGGCGCCGACCAGGGCGTCCTTGCGCAGGTGCATCGGCGTTGGCCCGGCGTGCGCTTCGACGCCGCGCAGTTTCAGATCAAACCACTTCTGCCCGAGCGCGCCGAGCACCACGCCGATGGTTTTCTGCTCGTCTTCGAGGATCGGGCCTTGCTCGATGTGTGCTTCAAAATAGGCGCCAACCTTGTGCCCGCTGACTTTGCGTGACCCCGCGTAACCAATGGCGTTGAGCGCTTCGCCAACCGTGACGCCGTCGGCATCGACCTTGGCCAGGGTTTCTTCGAGGGTGAATTTCTCGGCGAACACGCCGGAACCCATCATGCACGGAGCAAAGCGCGAGCCTTCTTCGTTGGTCCAGACCACCACTTCCAGCGGTGCTTCGGTTTCCACGCCGAGGTCATTGAGGGTGCGCAGCACTTCGACCCCGGCAAGCACGCCGAAGCAGCCGTCGAACTTGCCGCCGGTGGGCTGGGTGTCGATGTGGCTGCCGGTCATCACCGGCGGCAGGTTCGGGTTACGCCCCGGACGACGGGCGAAGATGTTGCCGACTTCATCCACCGTGACGCTGCATCCGGCGTCCTTGCACCACTGCACGAACAGGTCACGGGCCTGGCGATCAAGGTCAGTCAGGGCCAGGCGACAGACCCCGCCCTTGACCGTGGCACCGAGCTTGGCCAGTTCCATGAGCGAGGCCCAGAGGCGGTCGCGGTTGATGTGCTGATGGGTGGATTGCAGAACGTCTACGGCTGCGTTCATGTTGATCTCCTCAGGCAGTTTCTTAGGGTATTTCTTTGGTGTTTTCCAGGCCGCCATCGCTGGCAAGCCAGCTCCCACAGGTTTTGAGTGAACTCATGGTTTGTGTACGACTTGATCTTTGTGGGAGCTGGCTTGCCAGCGATGAGGCCCTCCCTCACACCGGTGATTTCACGACCGAAGGCTGCGCCCGCATCACGCACAACCCGTAATAAATCACCCCGCCCAGCGCCGAACCGGTAAACCAGCCATAACTGTAAAACCAGCTGAACGCATCGCTGCCCAGCGACAGCAAGGTCAGCACCACCGGCACGCCAAACGCGGCAAACCCGGCCCAGTTCCACGCCGGATACACGTCGTCCCGGTACAACCCGGCCAGGTCCAGTTGCTGCTTCTTGATCAGGAAATAGTCCACCACCATGATCCCGGCGATTGGTCCGAGCAGGCTCGAATAGCCGAGCAGCCAGTTGGAATACACGGTTTCCAGGCTGACATCGGAAACGATCAGACCGAGCTTTTTCAGCAGCTCGTGGGCCATCAACGCCAGCCCGACGAAGCCGGTGAGCAACACCGCTTTGGTACGGTTGATCACCTTGGGCGCGATGTTCTGGAAGTCGTTGGTTGGCGAAACAATGTTCGCCGCCGTATTGGTCGACAGCGTGGCGATGATGATCAGCGCCATGGCCACCGCCACCCACAGCGGGCTCTGGATATGGCCGATCAGGCTGACCGGATCCGATACCGTGACACCGACCAGCTTCACCGACGCGGCGGTCATCACCACCCCCAGCGAAGCGAACAGGAACATGGTCAGCGGCAGGCCGAAAATCTGCCCGAGGATCTGGTCTTTCTGGCTTTTGGCGTAACGGCTGAAGTCGGGAATGTTCAGCGACAACGTGGCCCAGAAGCCGACCATCGCCGTCAGCCCCGCAGCGAAGTAACTGACCACGCTCGCGCCTTCCGGGCGTTTCGGTGGAATCGCCAGCAGCTCGCTCATCGACACATTGGGCATCGCCCACACCAGCAGGCCGATGCCGACCGCCACCAGCAACGGCGCGGACAGGGTTTCCAGCCATTTGATCGACTCGGCGCCACGGATCACCACCCACAGGTTCAGCGACCAGAAAATCATGAAGCCGATCACCTCCCCCGTGCCGCCGAGGGATTTCCAGCCCTCGAATACCGAGCCGAGAAACAGGTGAATCGCCAGCCCGCCAAACATCGTTTGGATCCCGAACCAGCCGCACGCCACCAGCGCACGAATCAGGCACGGCACGTTGGAGCCAAGCACGCCGAACGACGAACGCAGCAGCACCGGGAATGGAATGCCGTACTTGGTGCCGGGAAAGGCGTTGAGGGTCAGCGGGATCAGCACGATGACGTTGGCCAGCAGAATCGCCATCAGCGCTTCGCCGACAGTCAGGCCAAAGTAAGCGGTGAGCACCCCGCCGAGGGTGTAGGTCGGCACGCAGATCGACATGCCGACCCACAGCGCGGTGATGTGCCATTTGTTCCAGGTCCGCTCGCGCACCTTGGTCGGTGCCATATCGTGGTTGTAACGGGGACTGTCGAGGACGTCGCTGCCGGCTTCGAGTTCGAACAAGCCGTCGCGCTCGGTCACTTGCGATCTGTTCTGTTGCATGGCCGCTCCACTGTTCTTCTGATTATTTTTTTGCTCATCAGACGGCTGCACACCAAGGTGCGAGCCGGACGATGGCCGGAGGAACTGACAACTTTCTTGCACCGGCCATGGTGTCAGCGGCGGCATCAATAAACGTGCCGGGTACTCCGTCTGACGCTCAGGCGGTGCTACAAACGCATTGCAACTTTCTGATAATTCACGCTTTTAATTATTCACCGGAGGAGTCCGCGAAAACCTGTCTGCACGCTCAGGCTAAACGTTTGCCAAGTTGTCCGAACTGTCAGGACTCAATCTGGTGCACTGCACTTTTTTTCATTACAGGCGATTAACCGCAGCTCAACTTCAAGCAGCTGATTTCACATAGGAAATCTTGCTCATATTTTCATCCTGTCAAGTGCGTCAAAATGGTGAACAGCCTCACCATTTTGGTGATTTATGTTTTTTATCGTTATTTTTCAATGAGTTAAAACAGCAATAAGCTTATAAAAAATAATCTTGATCAATTGCAGAACTGCGGCTAGCTTCTATTCCTGACAGCGCTGACAGGAATACGCCGATCAGCGTTGTACATCAATAAAACATGAGAACCGGCACAAGTCGGTCATGCCTGCGAGGAACTCGGAATGTCTCTGTTGATCCGTGGCGCCACCGTTGTTACCCATGATGAAAGTTATCGCGCCGACGTCTATTGCGCCGACGGCGTGATCAACGCCATTGGTCAAAACCTGGATATTCCCGCCGGTGCCGAAGTGCTCGACGGCAGCGGCCAATACCTGATACCCGGCGGCATCGATCCACACACCCACATGCAATTGCCCTTCATGGGCACCGTGGCCAGTGAAGACTTTTACAGCGGCACTGCCGCAGGTCTGGCTGGCGGTACCACGTCGATCATCGACTTCGTGATTCCCAATCCGCAGCAGTCATTGATGGAAGCGTTTCATCAGTGGCGTGGCTGGGCCGAAAAGTCCGCCTCGGACTACGGCTTTCACGTCGCGATCACTTGGTGGAGCGAGCAGGTGCGCGAGGAAATGGCCGAGCTGGTCAGCCACCACGGGATCAACAGCTTCAAGCATTTCATGGCCTACAAGAACGCGATCATGGCCGCCGACGACACGCTGGTGGCGAGTTTCGAGCGCTGCCTGGAACTCGGCGCCGTGCCGACCGTGCATGCGGAAAACGGTGAACTGGTTTATCACCTGCAACGCAAGTTGATGGCCCAGGGCATCACCGGGCCGGAAGCCCATCCTCTGTCGCGGCCATCGCAGGTGGAAGGCGAAGCGGCGAGCCGGGCGATTCGCATTGCCGAGACCATCGGCACGCCGTTGTACCTGGTGCACGTTTCGACCAAAGAAGCGCTGGATGAAATCACTTACGCCCGCAGCAAGGGCCAACCGGTATACGGCGAAGTGCTGGCCGGGCATCTGCTGCTCGACGACAGTGTCTACCAGCACCCGGACTGGCAGACCGCCGCCGGTTACGTGATGAGCCCGCCGTTCCGCCCGCGCGGGCATCAGGAGGCCCTTTGGCATGGCCTGCAGAGCGGTAATCTGCACACCACCGCCACCGACCACTGCTGCTTCTGCGCCGAGCAAAAAGCCGCCGGGCGCGACGACTTCAGCAAGATCCCCAACGGCACCGCCGGTATCGAAGACCGCATGGCGGTGTTGTGGGATGAAGGGGTCAACAGCGGCCGTTTGTCGATGCAGGATTTCGTCGCCCTCACCTCCACCAATACCGCAAAAATCTTCAACCTCTACCCGCGCAAAGGCTCGATTCGCGTCGGCGCCGACGCCGACCTGGTGCTGTGGGACCCGCACGGCACCCGCACCATTTCCGCCAAGACCCACCATCAGCAGGTGGACTTCAACATTTTCGAAGGCAAGACCGTGCGCGGCGTGCCGAGCCATACCGTCAGCCAGGGCAAAGTGGTCTGGGCCGACGGCGACCTGCGCGCCGAGCGCGGCGCCGGGCGATACATCGAACGGCCGGCGTATCCGGCGGTGTTTGATTTGCTGAGCAAGCGGGCTGAGATGCATAAGCCGACGGCTGTGAAACGCTGAAATCCAGGCCTTCGGCCTTCGCGAGCAAGCTCGCTCCCACAGGGTGTACACATTCCAAATGTGGGAGCGAGCTTGCTCGCGAAGAGGCCCGTCCA
Source organism: Pseudomonas sp. Y5-11 (assembly GCF_022368695.1). Lineage (NCBI taxonomy): Bacteria > Pseudomonadati > Pseudomonadota > Gammaproteobacteria > Pseudomonadales > Pseudomonadaceae > Pseudomonas > Pseudomonas sp. Y5-11. The sequence goes on along the minus strand of NZ_CP058974.1, from coordinate 3,359,447 downwards.
GACAACACAAAAACCACTGCCCGACAGAGGCAGAGAACCTCAATAACCGTGAGGCAAAAAACCGTGATCGAGACCCTGAACCATCTCCCGCACCCGCACGAAAGTGCGGCCGCCCTCGCCGGCCATTTCACTGATCTGGCACCACCGCTCAATGCCCGGCAGGCACATCTTGAAGCCTCGCGCTGCCTGTATTGCTATGACGCGCCTTGCGTCAATGCGTGCCCGAGCGAGATCGATATTCCGTCGTTCATCCGCAACATCCATCAGGACAACGTGCCCGGTGCGGCGCAGAAAATCCTTTCGGCGAACATCCTCGGCGGCAGTTGCGCCCGGGTCTGCCCGACGGAAATCCTCTGTCAGCAAGCCTGCGTGCGCAACAACGCTCAGGAATGTGCGCCGGTGCTGATCGGCCTGCTGCAGCGCTATGCCGTGGACAACGCGAATTTCACCGAGCACCCGTTCCAGCGTGCGGCGAGCACCGGCAAGCGCATCGCCGTGGTCGGCGCCGGGCCAGCGGGTTTGTCCTGTGCCCACCGCAGTGCCATGCACGGCCACGACGTGGTGATTTTCGAAGCACGGGAAAAGGCAGGCGGCCTCAATGAATACGGGATCGCCAAGTACAAACTGGTCGACGACTACGCGCAAAAGGAGCTGGATTTCCTCCTGCAGATCGGCGGTATCGAAATCCGTCACGGACAGAAACTCGGCGAGAATCTGTCCCTCAGCGAGCTGCATCAGCAGTTCGACGCGGTGTTCCTCGGCCTCGGCCTGAATGCCAGCAAACAGCTCGGCTTGGCCCACGAAGACGCGCCCGGCCTGCTCGCCGCCACTGACTACATCCGCGAACTGCGCCAGGCCGATGACCTGACGCAACTGCCACTGGCCGAACGCTGCATCGTCCTCGGCGCCGGCAACACCGCCATCGACATGGCCGTGCAAATGGCCCGCCTCGGAGCGCGTGACGTGAATCTGGTGTATCGCCGGGGTGCGGCGGACATGGGCGCGACCAGTCATGAACAGGACATTGCCAAGGCCAATCAGGTACGCCTGCTGACCTGGGCGCAACCGGAAGAAGTGCTGCTCGATGCGCAAGGCAAGGTGCGCGGCATGCGTTTTGCCCGAACCGATCTGGTCGACGGTCGCCTGCAAACCACGGGCGAAACTTTCGAACTGGCCGCCGACGCGATCTTCAAAGCCATCGGCCAGGCCTTCGACAGCAGCGCCCTCGCCGACCCGCTGGCGCATGAACTCAAGCGTCAGGGCGAACGGATTCAGGTCGACGACAACCTGCGCACCAGCATCCCCGGCGTGTATGCCGGCGGCGACTGCACCAGTCTCGATCAAGACCTCACCGTGCAAGCCGTACAGCACGGCAAACGCGCCGCCGAGGCGATCAACGCACAACTGATGCTCAACGTGGAGGCTGCGTAAATGGCCGATCTCTCGATTGTCTTCGCCGGTATCAAAGCCCCCAACCCGTTCTGGCTGGCCTCCGCGCCACCGACCGACAAGGCCTACAACGTGGTCCGCGCCTTCGAGGCCGGCTGGGGCGGTGTGGTCTGGAAAACCCTGGGTGAAGACCCGGCGGCGGTCAACGTCTCGTCGCGCTACTCGGCGCACTACGGCAACAACCGCGAGGTGCTGGGGATCAACAACATCGAACTGATCACCGACCGCTCGCTGGAAATCAACCTGCGTGAAATCACCCAGGTGAAGAAGGACTGGCCGGATCGTGCGCTGATCGTCTCGTTGATGGTGCCGTGCGTGGAGGAATCGTGGAAACACATCCTGCCACTGGTGGAGGCCACCGGCGCTGACGGCATCGAGCTGAATTTCGGTTGCCCGCACGGCATGCCCGAACGCGGCATGGGCGCGGCGGTGGGTCAGGTGCCGGAATACGTCGAGCAGGTCACTCGCTGGTGCAAGACCTATTGCTCGTTGCCGGTGATCGTCAAGCTGACGCCGAACATCACCGACATCCGCGTCGCCGCCCGCGCGGCCCATCGCGGTGGCGCCGATGCGGTGTCGCTGATCAACACCATCAACTCGATCACCAGCGTCGACCTGGAACACATGGTCGCCCTGCCCACCGTCGGCAGCAAAAGCACCCACGGCGGTTATTGCGGCTCGGCGGTCAAACCGATTGCGCTGAACATGGTCGCCGAGATCGCCCGTGATCCGCAGACCCAAGGCCTGCCGATCTGCGGCATTGGCGGCATCGGCAGCTGGCGTGACGCGGCGGAGTTCATGGCGCTGGGCAGCGGCGCGGTGCAGGTGTGCACGGCGGCGATGCTGCATGGCTTCCGGATTGTCGAGGAGATGAAGGACGGGCTGTCGCGCTGGATGGACAGCCAAGGCTACGCCAACATCGCCGAGTTTTCCGGGCGTGCGGTGGGCAATACCACTGACTGGAAGTACCTGGACATCAACTATCAGGTCATTGCCAGGATTGATCAGGACGCGTGCATCGGTTGCGGGCGTTGCCACATTGCTTGCGAGGACACGTCACACCAGGCGATCAGCAGCCTGAAGCAGGCCGACGGCACGCATAAATATGAAGTGATCGATGATGAGTGTGTCGGCTGCAACCTGTGCCAAATCACCTGCCCGGTAGCGGACTGTATCGAGATGGTGCCGATGGAGACCGGCAAGCCGTTTCTGGACTGGAATCATGATCCGCGCAATCCCTATCATGTCGCGGTCTGATTCTTAAGATCAAAAGATCGCAGCCTGCGGCAGCTCCTACACCGATCTCTGTAGGAGCTGCCGCAGGCTGCGATCTTTTGATTTATGGCTCCAACCCGATCCCCCGCAAAATCACACTGGTCACCGTCTGCACCGCCCGCTCGAACTGCATGTCCGACAGCGGCTGGTGCTCGTTCAGAATATTCACCTGATGATCGAAGTCGGCGTAGTGCTGGGTCGAGGCCCAGATCATGTACAGCAGGCTCGACGGCTCCACCGGCAGAATCCGCTGGTCCTCCACCCACTGGCGGATCTTCGCTTCCTTCATCTTTGCCCAGTCGTACAGGCTGACGTCCAGCGCCTCGCCCAGGGTCGGCGCACCGTGGATGATCTCGTTGGCCCAGACTTTCGAACCATAAGGCCGGCTGCGCGAGTGGTTCATCTTGGCGCGGATGTAGCTGCTGAGCACCACCCGTGGATCGTCGAACATCTCAAAGCACAGCGCGTCCTGTTTCCACACCTCCAGCAGGTCGAACAGCACCGCGCTGTACAGTTCGCTCTTGGTGGAAAAGTAGTAATGCAGGTTGGAGCGCGGCAGTTGCACTTCGGCGGCGATATCGGCCATGGCGGTGCCGCCGAAGCCTTTTTCGGCGAAGACTTTTTCCGCCGCCAGCAGGATTTTCTCGACGTTACTGCGACGAATCTCGATCTTGTGATTGCCCATGAGGGCTCCCTGACAACGACGTTGTTGAAGACTAGCATCCGCTCTGGCCTCGGGGCGACCGCTGCAAACAAAACTTCGTACGAAGGTCTGCGCATGGCTAAACTGGCGTTTCTTTGTCCTGCCTCAGAGGTACCCGCGATGCTGTTCAAGAACGTCCTGACCACCACTGCCCTGCTCGCTTCGCTGTGCGCCGCATCCTCCGTTTTTGCCCACGCCCACTTGAAAAGCCAGACCCCGGCCGCCGACAGCACCGTCGCCGCTCCGACCGATCTGCGCCTGACCTTTTCCGAAGGCGTCGAGGCCAGCTTCACCAAAGTCAGCCTGACCCACGACGGCGCCCCGGTCGCCATCAAACCTTTGAGTACCGAAGGCGACAAGAAAACCCTGATCGTCACCCCCGCCGCGCCACTCAGTGCCGGTGAATACAAAGTCGAATGGCATGCGGTGTCGGTCGACACGCACAAGAGCGAAGGCGCCTATCAGTTCAAGGTCGGCCAGTAATTCATGAGTGAAGCGCTGGTGCTGTGCCGCTTCGTGCATTTCAGCGCGGTATTGATGCTGTTCGGCGCCTGGCTGTTTCGGCCACGGCTGCTCAAGGCACCAGTGCCGACACTGGATCGGCATCTGGCGCAACTGGCGCGCTGGCTGACGGCAATTGCGCTGGTCAGCGGTGTCACCTGGGCGCTGCTGATCACCGCGAGCATGGCCGGTTCAGCGGCGGCCGCGTTCGATCCGGACACGATTAGCCTGGTGCTGGGCAATACGTTTTTCGGTCAGGTCTGGCGTTGGCATCTGCTGATCAACGCGCTGTTGCTGGCGTTGCTGTTTACGCCGTGGCGATCGAGCCTGCCGCTGCGCCTGGGCTTGAGCGCGCTGCTCCTGGCAACCCTGGCGCCGGTCGGTCACGGCGCGATGCTCGACGGTCTGAATGGGCAACTGCTGATCCTCAACCAGATCGTTCACCTGACCTGCGTCGCCGCATGGCTCGGCGGGCTGTTGCTGCTGGTATTGATCCTGCGTCAACCCGGCGAAACGATGAGCCGGATCCTGCAACGCTTCAGCGGTGTCGGTTACGCCATTGTTGGCGGGCTGCTGATTACCGGCCTGATCAATGTGCGCGTGCTGACCGGGCAATGGTGGCCGACGCCGCTGTTCAGTGGCTTTGCCCTGATCCTGCTGATCAAGGCGTTGCTGGTGCTGGGCATGCTTGCACTGGCGCTGTTCAACCGCTTGCGGATCGAGGATTGCGAACAGCGGATGGACGCGCTCAAGCGCAGTGTCCTGCTGGAGTGGTTGTTGGGAATGGGTGCGGTGGCGGCGGTCTCCCTGCTCGGTACCCTGCCGCCGATGATTGCAGTCTGAAAAGCAAAAGATCGCAGCCTTCGGCAGCTCCTACAGGGAATCGCCTTCCAATGTAGGAGCTGCCGAAGGCTGCGATCTTTTTGCTCTCAATGCGGTTGCGTGTCGCCCGCTGCGGTGTCGATGCTGACCACCACCGACATCCCCGGGCGCAAGCGTTCCTCTTCCTGCTGATCCGGATCGATGGTGATCCGCACCGGCACGCGCTGGGCGATTTTCACGAAGTTGCCCGTGGCGTTATCCGCCTGCAACAGGGCGAACTCCGAACCGGTGCCGGGCGAAATGTGCTGCACATGCCCGGTGAACTGGCGGTGGTTCAGCGCATCAACGGTGAAGCGCACCGGCTGCCCGACGCGCACGTTGTCCATCTGGGTTTCCTTCATGTTGGCGATCACCCATTTCTGGTTTGGCACCAACGCCATCAGCTGCGCCCCGGAATTGACGTAGGCGCCCAGGCGCACGCCGATCTGCCCGAGCTGGCCGTCTCGCGGGGCGACAATGCGCGTATTCGACAAGTCGATTCGCGCCAGCTGCACCGCCGCTTCAGCGCTGGCCACCGCCGCCTCCAGCGAACCGCGATTGACGATCACCGTCTGCAGATCCTGCCGGGCGATTTCCAGATTAGCCTTGGCCTGCGCCACCGCCGCAATACCTTGTGCATTGGCCGCGAGCGCCACGTCCATTTCGCGTTTCGACACCGAGCCGTCACTCACCAGCTCCTTGTTACGGCGCAGATCCGCCTCGCTTTTACGCAACTGCGCCTCGCTGTCGGCCACCACCGCCTGACGCAACTTGATCGTCGCTTCGGCACTGTTGCGTTGCTGCACCACATTGGCCAGCGCGGCTTTCTGCACCGCCAGTTGCGCCAGCGCCTGATCGAGGCGTTGCTGGTAAATCCGGTCATCCAGGCGCACCAGCAAGTCGCCGGCCTTCACGTACTGGAAATCCTGCACCGGCACCTCGAACACGTAGCCACTGAGCTGCGGGCCGATGATCGTCACCTGCCCGCGCACCAGGGCGTTTTCCGTGGTTTCGACGGCGCTGCTGAACGGCGGCAGTTGCCAGGCGTAGAGCACGATCAGCACGCCGACGATGGCAATCGCGGCAAAGCCCAGCGACGAGATGATCCGTACCCGCAACGAGCGCGGCTCGGTGTTCGGCGAGGACGGCGGCGCCACGCCTTCCGGGGTGGCGGCGATGGCATTGGTGGTTGTGGTGGTCGGATCGGTCATGAATGGGAGGCACCGTCAGGAGGTACGGAAGGCGCTGGGTCGACGGCTTTGGTGGTGCTCATCAGCCACAGCGCACGAATGGACAGCCAGATCATGGTCAGCACCGCAATCACGGCGATCAGCATGAACACATCGTTATAGGCCAGCACGTTGGCTTCACGAGTGGCCGCGTTGGACAGGCTGCGAATCCCGGCCAGATTGCGCAGGCTCGGGTCGGCCAGCAACGAGCCATAGGCCGAACCGCCGCTCTGTACGCGGGCGGCCACCAGCGGATCGGACAGCGTCAGGTGCTCGACCAGGTGGCTGGAGTGGAACTTCTCGCGCACGATCTGGAATGTGCCCAACAACGCCGCGCCGAGCAGGCCGCCGAGGTTGTTGCAGATCCCGAACAACACCGAAAAACTCACCAGATTGCGCGGGTTGGTCAATACGTTGCGGGTGCCGAAGACCATGGTCGGGCCCAGAAAAAACGTGCTGCCGAAGGCCAGCAGGAACTGGCTGAAATACAGGTTTTGCGGACGGGTCAGGTTGTTGGAGAAACTGTCCATCACCGAGCCGGTGGCCATCAGCGCCAGCGAGATGATCAGCGGCATCAGCAGGTGCCTGGGGTCGATGGTCAGCGCACTGGTCGCCAGCCCGGCGATGCTGCCGATCAGCATCACCACGTAGAGGCTGTGCAGTTGCTCATAACCCATGTTGAGGTTCTGCATGAAACCGACCGCGCCGGTGGATTGTTCCGAGGTGACCATGCGAATCAGGGTTACCGCCAGCGCCAGGCGGATCATCGTGCCGCTGCCGAGCCAGCGGGTCATCAGCATCGGGTTGCTGCGGTTGTGCTCGATCGCCAGGCCCGCGAGGATCAGAGCAATCGAGGCCGCCAGCGCATAGCCGATCCAGTCGGCCTCGAGCCACCAGTCAATCCGCCCCAGCGATAACACCGCGCAGAGCAGGGCCACGCCGCTGGCGAGGATGGCGAAGGTCAGAAAGTCCAGCGGTTCAAAGGTTTTGAAGCGGTCACCGGGCGGCAACTTGAGCAGCAACACGCAGCCCAGCGACAACAAGGCCATGCCCAATTCGAACAGGTACAAGCCGCGCCATTCGGCAATCTGCAGCAAGTCTTCGGAAAACAGGCGCGCCAGCGGCAGCGCCAGTTGTGAAGCCCCCAGGCCCAGCACCAGCGCCTTCAGCCGCCACTTGGCCGGAAATGCCTGGATCATGTAATACAGACCCAGCGAACTCAGCGCCGCACCGACCATGCCGTGCGCCGCGCGCACCGCGATGGCCGAGTTCAAGTCGTTGACGAACAGGTGGCCGAAGGTCACCAGCGCATACAGCACCAGAAACACCTCAGTGAATGCACGCAGGCCGAACTGCTGACGAAACTTCACCAGCAGCAGGTTCATCGACACGTTGGTCATCACGTACGCGGCCGGCAGCCAGGCCATCTCTGCCGTGGTCGCGCCCAGCGCACCTTGCAGGTAAGGCAGGTTGGCGACCACCAGCGAGTTGCCCAGACCACCGGTCACCGCCACCAACAGCCCGACCAGCGCATAGGCCAGGCGCTTGGGGTTGGAGTGCAGCGGCGTCGAGGGGGAACCGGGCAGACTGGGCTTCTCGTGCGGCTGCCAGTTGCGCGGGGCGTATCGATCCATTGAAAGACCTTGTGCTTGTGTTGCCGGGAGTTTGCCGCACATCTTGCGGCAAACCCACAATCCTGTGGGAGCTGGCTTGCCAGCGATGGCGACACTCGGCTCGGCAACAGGGTGACCGGCCGCCCGCTCCCACAGGTTTGCGGCGGATTCGTAAATTCTGTTTAAAGGTCTTCTCGCCCGCAACGGATTTTTCCCGCACCGGGCAACTGCCACCCTTGCAGCCCTTCTCAACCTGCAAGGTGCCCGTTATGACCACGCCCCACCGGCAACGCTCCCTACATCTTTTAAAAAACCTTGTGGCGACCGCCCTGCTGCTGCCTGCCCTCGCCTTCGCTCAGGAACGCCCGTGGCCGGACGGTTCGCAACTGGTGATCTCGGTGTCGATGCAGTTCGAAACCGGCGGTCAGCCTGAAGGCGCGGAAAGTCCGTTCTCCGGCACGCCGCTGCCCAAGGGTTATCCGGATCTGCCGGCGCAGACCTGGTTTGATTATGGCTACAAGGAAGGCTTGTGGCGGATGCTCGACCTGTGGGATCGCACCGGCATCAAGGTCACCTCGCATGTGGTCGGCGAAGCGGCGCTCAAGCACCCGGAACTGGCGAAAGCGATTGCTGCGCGCGGCCATGAACTGGCGGCCCATGGCATGCGTTGGGCCGATTCGTACAACATGAGTTACGACCAGGAAAAACAGTTCATCGGCGACGGTGTCAACGCGGTGGAAAAACTTACCGGCCAGCGCTCAGTGGGCTACAACGCCAACTGGCTGCGGCGCAGCCCCAATACGCTGAAGATTCTGCAAGACCTGAATTTCACCTATCACATCGATGACGTCAGCCGCGACGAACCGTTCGTGACCATGGTCCGTGGACGCAAATTTGCCGTGGTGCCGTACACCCTGCGCAATAACGACATCGTGCTGATCGAGGGCCGGCATTTCTCCGCCGAGCAGTTCTATCAGCAACTGATGCTGGAATTTGATCGCCTGTACGCCGAAGGCGCGAGCCAGCGACGGATGATGTCGGTGAGTCTGCACGACCGCATCGGCGGCACACCGGCGATGGTCGAGGCGATGGAGCGGTTCATTCGTTATGCGCAAGCGCATCCGAAGGTAAGTTTCATGCGCAAGGATCAGATCGCCCGGGTCGTCCTGACCGAGAAAAACCCGCTGATCGACAACGCGGAGGCGCTCTACAACCGGTAAGCCGCCGAAAACAGCCCTCTTCGCAGCATCTGGAGGGCTGCCAACTCGCGCAAAACTCATCGTAAAAAGCCCTGTTGACTTTTGCGGAAAACCTCGCAACTATCCGCAACCATGTTGTACGACGACGTATAACAATAATAAAAACAACAAATGAAACAGGGAGCGTCACCGTGAGCACACTCGTCTGCAATTCCGTTCGCACGTCCCGTATTTCCATGCCCCGCCCGTGTTCCACCCTGACTTTGATCGGCTGCAGCAGCCTCGCTCTGGTTTTGCCCATGAGCGCAGACGCCGAAAGCTTCCTCGAAGACAGCAAAGCCACGCTGAACCTGCGCAACGCCTACTTCAATCGCAACTTCGTCAACCCGAACTATCCGCAGGGCAAGGCTGAAGAGTGGACGCAGAACTTCATCCTCGATGCCAAATCCGGCTTCACCCAAGGCACGGTCGGTTTCGGTCTCGATGTGCTGGGCATGTATTCGCAAAAACTCGATGGCGGCAAAGGCACCGGCGGTACGCAACTGTTGCCGATCCACGATGATGGTCGCCCGGCAGACAATTTCGGGCGCCTGGGTGTAGCGCTGAAGGCCAAGGTGTCGAAGACTGAATTGAAGGTTGGCGAATGGATGCCGGTGCTGCCGATTCTGCGCTCGGACGATGGCCGCTCCCTGCCGCAGACCTTTCGCGGTGGCCAGGTCACTTCCACCGAAATCAACGGCCTGACCCTCTACGGCGGGCAGTTCCGTGGCAACAGCCCACGCAACGATGCCAGCATGGAAGACATGTCGATGAACGGCCGCGGTGCCTTCACCTCCGACCGCTTCAACTTCGGTGGCGGCGAATACACCTTCAACGACAAGCGCACCCTGCTCGGCGTGTGGTATGCCGAACTCAGCGACATCTACCAGCAGCAGTATTTCAACCTCAGCCACAGTCAGCCGCTGGGCGACTGGACGCTGGGCGCCAACCTCGGTTTCTTCACCGGCAAGGAAGACGGCAGCGCCCTGGCCGGCGACCTCGATAACAAGACTGCGTTCGCCCTGCTTTCGGCCCGCTACGGCGGCAACACCTTCTACGTCGGTTTGCAAAAACTCAGCGGCGACGACGCCTGGATGCGGGTCAACGGCACCAGCGGCGGCACCCTGGCCAACGACAGCTATAACGCCAGTTATGACAACGCCAAAGAGCGCTCCTGGCAGTTGCGGCATGACTACAACTTCGTCGCCCTCGGCATTCCCGGCCTGACCCTGATGAACCGCTACATCAGCGGCGACAACGTGCACACCGGGACGATTACCGACGGCAAGGAATGGGGCCGCGAGTCGGAACTGGGGTACACCGTGCAGAGCGGGCCGCTGAAAAACCTCAATGTGAGATGGCGCAACGCGACGATACGCCGGGACTTCAGCACCAATGAGTTCGATGAGAACCGGATCTTTGTCAGCTACCCGATTTCGTTGTTGTAAGCAGGTTTCGCTTTACCCTGTTGGAGCGAGCCTGCTCGCGAAGGCGCCTTGTCAGTCGATGCAAGCGTTGCCTGGATGGCCACATCGCTGGCAAGCCAGCTCCCACAGAATTTGTAGTGAATGCGGTCATTGAAAACAACGCTGGTACCGGTGGGAGCTGGCTTGCCAGCGATGGCGGCGGCAGATTCACCATTGATGTTCATTGCCACAGCGCTTTCGCGAGCAGGCTCGCTCCCACAAGGAAATTGCAGTGCAACGAAGGCATCGCGGTGATTGAAAAGTAAATGAGCCCCTTCCGTCATTTACACCAAAAGTCGCGTTGACAAGTTCCGGAAAGCCTACCGATACTTCAGCACAGTCATACGACAACCTACAACAAACCTAATAACAACGTGTAAGGGAGTGCCATGACGTCCACCTCTATTCCCCGTGCCCCGTTCAATCGTCTGCTGCTGACCGGCGCCGCCGGTGGCCTGGGCAAAGTCCTGCGCGAACGTATGCGCCCTTATGCCCGTGTCCTGCGCCTGTCGGACATCGCGGCTCTCGCCCCGGCCGTTGATGATCGCGAAGAAATAATCCCCTGCGATCTGGCCGACAAACAGGCGGTGCACCAACTGGTCGAAGGCGTCGACGCGATCCTGCATTTCGGCGGTGTCTCCGTGGAGCGGCCCTTCGAAGAGATCCTCGGCGCCAACATCTGCGGCGTATTTCACATCTACGAAGCTGCACGCCGCCATGGTGTCAAGCGAGTGATCTTCGCCAGTTCCAACCACGTCATCGGCTTCTACAAACAGGACGAACCGCTCGACGCCAGCTGCGCCCGCCGCCCCGACGGCTACTACGGATTGTCCAAGTCCTACGGCGAAGACATGGCCAGTTTCTACTTCGATCGCTACGGCATCGAGACCGTCAGCATCCGCATCGGCTCCTCATTTCCCGAGCCGCAGAACCGCCGAATGATGCACACCTGGCTCAGCTTCGACGACCTCACCCAATTGCTCGAACGCGCACTGTACACGCCCAATGTTGGCCATACCGTGGTCTATGGCATGTCCGCCAACAAGGACGTCTGGTGGGACAACCGCTTCGCCAGCCACCTCGGTTTTGAAGCCAGGGACAGCTCCGAAGTGTTCCGTGAAAAAGTCGAAGCGCAACCCATGCCCGCCGCCGATGACCCGGCACGGATCTACCAGGGTGGCGCGTTCGTCGCCGCCGGCCCCTTCGGCGACTGAACACCCTGACAACGACGCAAAGGAATGAGTATGCAAGCCGAATTGATCGTCGATGCTCGCAACGCCGTGGGTGAAAGCCCGGTCTGGGTGCCGCAGGAAAACGCGCTGTATTGGGTCGATATTCCCAACGGCGGGCTGCAACGCTGGAGCGCTGACACCGGCCATGTGCACGCCTGGAAAACCCCTGAAATGCTCGCCTGCATCGCCCGTCACAGCGGTGGCGGCTGGGTTGCCGGCATGGAGAGCGGCTTTTTTCATCTGCATCCGCACAGCGATGGCAGCCTCGACAGCGAACGACTCGCCACCGTCGAGCACAGCCGGGCAGACATGCGCCTCAACGATGGTCGCTGCGACCGCCAGGGCCGTTTCTGGGCCGGCAGCATGGTGCTGAACATGGGCCTGAACGCGCCTGCAGGCCGACTCTACCGCTACGGCGCCGTCTCGTCAGGCGTGATCGAAGCGCAGCTCGACGGGTTCATCGTGCCGAACGGCCTCGGCTTCAGCCCCGACGGCAAGACGATGTACCTGTCGGACTCACATCCGCACGTGCAATTGATCTGGGCCTTCGATTACGACACCGAGACCGGCACGCCATCGAACCGCCGCGTTTTCGTCGACATGAACCACTTCCCCGGCCGACCGGATGGCGCTGCCGTGGATGCCGAAGGCTGCTACTGGATTTGCGCCAACGACGCCGGACTGATTCACCGTTTTGCTCCGGACGGGCGCCTCGACTTCTCGCTGCAAGTGCCGGTGCAGAAACCGACGATGTGTGCCTTCGGCGGCAGCGACATGGACACGTTGTTTGTCGCCTCGATTCGTCCCGGCGACGACCGCGATCCGCAATCCCTGGCCGGCGGCGTGTTCGCGTTGAAGCCCAACGTCAAAGGCCTTGCCGAATCCTTGTTCAACGATCTGCTTTAAACCCCTCTGCTGCACCGCTGCGCCTTGAACACAACAATAACAAGACTGGAGACTCACCCCCATGAACTTCAAACGCACCTTGCTGGCCGCCGCACTCCCACTGATGTTTACCTTCACTGGCGCCGCCCAGGCCCTGCAACTCAAATTCGCTGACATCCACCCCGCCGGTTATCCAACGGTAGTGGCCGAAGAAAACATGGGCAAGACCCTGACCCGGGAAACCAACGGCGAGCTGACCTTCCAATACTTCCCCGGCGGCGTGCTGGGCTCTGAAAAGGAAGTCATCGAGCAGATGCAAGTCGGCGCGGTGCAGCTGTCTCGCGTCAGCCTGGGTATTGTCGGCCCCGTGGTCCCGGACGTGAACGTGTTCAACATGCCGTTTATCTTCCGCGACCATCAACACATGCGTAACGTCATCGATGGCCCGGTGGGCGACGAGATCCTCGACAAAATCACCCACTCCGAATTCGGCCTGGTGGCGTTGGCCTGGATGGACGGCGGCACGCGCAACGTCTACACCAAGAAACCGGTACGCAAGCTCGAAGACCTCAAGGGTATGAAGATTCGCGTGCAAGGCAACCCGATGTTCATCGACATGATGAACGCCATGGGCGGTAACGGTATCGCCATGGACACCGGGGAAATCTTCAGCGCTTTGCAGACCGGCGTGATCGACGGCGCGGAAAACAACCCGCCGACCCTGCTCGAACACAACCACTTCCAGAACGCCAAGTTCTACAGCCTGACCGGTCACCTGATCCTGCCGGAGCCGATTGTGATGTCAAAAATCACCTGGGAAAAACTCACCCCGGAACAACAGGCGCTGGTCAAGACCGCCGCCAAGGCTGCCCAGGCTGAAGAACGCGTGCTGTGGGACAAGAAGTCCGCTGCCAGCGAAGAAAAACTCAAGGCCGCGGGCGTCGAGTTCATCCAGGTCGACAAGAAACCCTTCTACGACGCCACCGCGCCAGTGCGGGAAAAGTATGGCGCGGCGTACGCCGACCTGATCAAGAAAATCGAAGCCGTTCAGTAACGCCTCCCGCTCCGTACTCATTAACCAGGCCCGGCGCACCTGATGACTCAGGTGCGCCCGGTTACGGTGGAACCCGATGAAGAATCTGCTGCTGCGTATCAACGACAAGATCTACATGACGTGCATCTGGGTCGCCGGCCTTGCCGTCCTGGCGATTTCCCTGATGATTCCCTGGGGCGTGTTCGCCCGCTACGTCCTGGGCACCGGTTCGAGCTGGCCAGAGCCCACGGCGATCCTGCTGATGATGGTGTTTACCTTCATCGGCGCCGCCGCCAGTTACCGCGCCGGCGCACACATGGCCGTGGCCATGCTCACCGATCGCATGCCCCCACAACTGAGAGCTGCGGCGGCGATATTCTCGCAACTGCTCATGGCGTCGATCTGCATTTTCATGACCATCTGGGGCGCCAAGCTGTGCATGTCCACCTGGAATCAGTTCATGGCAGCCCTGCCCGATCTGCGGGTTGGCGTGACCTACTTGCCGATTCCCGTGGGCGGCTTGCTGACGCTGGTTTTCGTTCTGGAAAAGCTCTTGCTCGGTGACCAGAGCAAACGGCGTGTCGTGCAGTTCGATCTGGTTGAAGAAAGCGAAGGTGCCGCTTAATGGACGCTCTGATTCTGCTGGGCAGTTTTATCGTATTGATCCTGATCGGCATGCCAGTCGCCTACGCGCTGGGCGCCGCCGCACTGATCGGTGCATGGTGGATCGACATCCCGTTCCAGGCGGTGATGATTCAGGTCGCGTCGGGGGTGAACAAATTCTCACTGCTGGCCATTCCGTTCTTCGTCCTGGCCGGTGCGATCATGGCCGAGGGCGGCATGTCCCGCCGGCTGGTGGCATGTGCCGGAGTGCTGGTGGGCTTCGTGCGCGGTGGTCTGTCGCTGGTCAACATCGTCGCCTCGACCTTCTTCGGCGCGATCTCCGGTTCCTCGGTGGCCGACACCGCGTCGGTGGGTTCAGTGCTGATTCCGGAAATGGAACGCAAGGGCTATCCACGAGACTTCTCCACCGCGGTGACCGTCAGCGGCTCGGTGCAAGCCCTGCTCACGCCGCCAAGCCATAACTCGGTGCTCTATTCTCTGGCTGCCGGTGGTACGGTTTCGATTGCCTCGCTGTTCATGGCCGGCATCGTGCCGGGCTTGATGATGAGCGCTTGCCTGATGGTGCTGTGCCTGATCTTCGCGAAAAAGCGCAACTACCCCAAGGGTGAAGTGATCCCGATGCGCCAGGCGCTGAAAATCGTCGGCGAAGCACTCTGGGGCATGATGGCGATGGTGATCATCCTCGGCGGCATCCTCTCGGGGATCTTCACCGCCACGGAATCGGCGGCGATTGCCGTGCTGTGGTCATTCTTCGTGACCATGTTCATCTACCGCGATTACAAGTGGAGCGAACTGCCGAAACTGATGCACCGCACCGTGCGGACGATTTCGATCGTGATGATCCTGATCGGTTTCGCCGCAAGCTTCGGCTACATCATGACCCTGATGCAGATCCCGGCGAAGATCACCACGCTGTTCCTGACCCTGTCGGACAACCGCTACGTGATCCTGATGTGCATCAACGTCATGCTGCTGTTGCTCGGCACGGTGATGGACATGGCGCCGTTGATCCTGATCCTCACGCCGATTCTGATGCCGGTGATTCTCGGCATCGGTGTCGACCCGGTGCAATTCGGCATGATCATGCTGGTCAACCTCGGGATCGGGCTGATAACACCGCCGGTGGGCGCGGTGCTGTTTGTCGGCTCGGCGGTGGGCAAGGTCAGTATCGAGCGCACCGTGAAAGCGCTGCTGCCGTTCTATGCCGTGCTGTTTCTGGTGTTGATGCTGGTCACTTACATCCCCGCCATTTCCCTGTGGCTACCGCACTTGGTGTTGTAACAGCCTGAAAGATCGCAGCCTCGTTTCACTCGACAGCTCCTACATGGGAATGCGATTCCTGTAGGCGCTGCCGAAGGCTGCGATCTTTTGATCTGCCAACATTCAGGCACGCAACAACATATACCCCGCCACCACCAGACACACGCTGGCAAACCCCACCTGCAACGTCCGCGCTGGCACCCGCTCACAAAGCTTGCGCCCGATGATCATGCCGACGATGCTGGCGACGATAAACGCCGCGCCCTGTGCGTCAATCCGCACGCCTGCGTGAAACGATCCGATCACGCCAATCGCGGAAATCAGGCTGATCACCATCAGCGACGTCGCCACGATCCCGCGCATCTGCACATCGGTCAGTTGCTTGAACGCCGGCACGATCAGGAACCCTCCGCCGACGCCGAGCAAGCCCGAAACCACGCCGGTCACCGCGCCCAGGGCCGCAAGAGTCGCGGTGCATTTGGCGGTCCAGTCGAAGCGACCGGTCTGTTCATTGAGCATGCAGTTCTTCTGCCCCCAGCTCGCATGGCCGTGGTCGCTCGGCCCCTCTTGCGCACGCTCACGGCGCAGCATGCGCCAGGCGACCATGACCATCAGCAGGCTGAAGAGGATCATCAGGATCTTCTCCGGCAACTGGTGCGCAAAATAGATGCCCAGCGGCGAAAACACCGCACCGAGCGCGGCAATCAGCAGCGCCGCGCGATAACGCACCAAGCCATGACGCAAACCGTCGATGGCACCGACGGCTGCCGCACTGCCCACCGCGAACAACGCCACGGGCGCGGCCTGAGTCATGCTCCAGCCGAGGCCGAGCACCAGCGCCGGCACCGCGAGAATCCCGCCGCCCGCCCCGGTCAGCCCGAGAATCAGCCCCATCAACACGCCAAACAGACTTGCCAGCAACATAGGGAGTTCTCAGTCGACTTTGGACAAACCGGTCAGCCACTCGCGGCCCTTGAGCATGCCATTCCAGTAGAACCACGGCAGCAGCGTCGCCTTGAGAAACCACGCCGAGCGGCGCGGCACGGTCGCATCAAGGGCGAAGGTCGGCAGCAACTTCCCGCCGTAACCGAACTCGGCGAGGATCACCTTGCCCTTCTCCACCGTCAGCGGGCAGGAACCATAGCCGTCGTACTTCAGTGGCAACGGCTGCCGCTTGCGCAGCGCCAGAAGGTTTTCGGCGACGACCACGACCTGCTTGCGCACGGCGGCAGCGGTTTTTGCGTTAGGGGTGCCGCAGATGTCACCGAGACCAAACACTTCGGGGTAACGCGGATGTTGCAGGCTGTGCGGATTGACTTCGCACCAGCCGGCGGCGTCGGCCAGCGGGCTCTGGGCGATGAAGTCCGGCGCGACTTGCGGCGGCACGACATGCAGCAGGTCAAAGGTTTTCGCCTGTGTGGTGACGTTGCCGTCAGCGTCCTTGATCTCGAACCAGGCGGTTTTCGCCGGGCCGTCGACCCTGACCAGATTGCTGTTGAAGGCCAGGTGCGCGTTGTACTTCTCGATGTACTTCATCAGCGGCGGGACGAAGGTCGCGACACCGAAGAGTGCGGCACCGGCCAGGTTGAACTCGACGTTAACGTTGTTCAGCACAGCGGTCTTGTGCCAGTGATCGCACGACAGGTACAACGCCTTCTGCGGCGCGCCAGCGCATTTGATCGGCATCGCCGGCTGAGTAAACAGCGCCTTGCCGCCGCGCAGTTTCTGCACCTGATCCCAGGTGTACTGCGCATGCTGATAGCTGTAGTTGGACGTCACGCCATGCTGGCCGAGGCTTTCCTGCAGGCCTTCGATTTTCTCCCAGGCCAGACGCAGGCCGGGGCAGACGATCAGGTTCTGGTAGCTGACGCGGCGTTGATCGTTGAGCGTGAGGTGACGTGTGCCGGGATCCACCGCTGTCACCGCCGCCTGAATCCAGGTGGCCTGACGCGGCATCACTTTGCTCATCGGCCGCACGGTGTCCTTGACGTCATAGGCGCCACCGCCGACCAGCGTCCACGCCGGTTGGTAGTAGTGGTGGGCGCTCGGCTCGATCACGGTGATGTTCAGAGTGGGATCACGCTTGAGCAGACTGGCGACAAAACCGATGCCGGCGGTGCCGCCGCCGATGACCACGATGTCTGCACTGATGGATGGGCCCCAGTGTTGATCGTTCATTGCTTGTTCCTTATTGCTGCACGCAAGGATTTTTTCGAATCAAACCACGAAACCTGTGGGAGCTGGCTTGCCAGCGATAGGGACGTGTCAACCGCTATTGATGGCGACTGACACTCCGCCATCGCTGGCAAGCCAGCTCCCACAGGTTTTGTATTGTGTTGGCTGACATTTATGGGTGGCCCCAGCTCTTGAGCACCGCCCCGCAATACAACCCGGAAAGGGTCTTCATCACCTGAATCACTTCAGGGCTGGCCAGGCCGTAAAAGATGTATTTGCCTTCACGGCGGGTCGCCACCAGGCCTTCGTCGCGCAGGATGCCCAGTTGCTGGGACAGCGTCGGCTGGCGCACACCGGTCATTTTTTCCAGCTCGCCGACGTTGCGTTCGCCCTGAGTCAGCTGGCACAGGATCAACAGACGGTCCTCATTGGCCAACGCCTTGAGCAGCGCGCAGGCCTTGGAGGCGGAGGCCCGCAATTGGGCGACTTCACATTCGGTCAGACTGGATTGCATTTGCACGATGCCTTCAACGTCACTTAAGCTGCGAACATTATGTTTTTAGATAAAGTGTTGCAACCCATTTCCCTGATTCAGGTTGGTGTCCATGCCCGCGCAGATTGAAGCTTTCCTCGACCCCGCCTCTTCGACCTACAGCTATGTGGTCTATGAAGCCGATGGCGGGCAATGTGCAATCGTCGATCCGGTCCTCGATTACGACGGCGCCGCCGGTCGCACCAGCACCGTACAGGCCGACAAAATCATCGCCTTCGTTCGTGACCACCGCCTGCAGGTGCAATGGCTGCTGGAAACCCACGCCCACGCCGACCACCTGTCCGCCGCGCCGTACCTGCGCCGCGAACTGGGCGGCAAGATCGCCATCGGTCAGTCGATCAGCAAAGTGCAGAATGTGTTCAAGACGCTGTTCAATCTGGAGCCGGAATTCTGCGTCGACGGCTCGCAGTTCGATCACCTGTTCGCCCCGAACGAGTCGTTCAGGATCGGCAATCTCAAAGCCACCGCCCTGCACGTCCCCGGCCACACCCCGGCGGACATGGCCTACTTGATCGACGGCGAGCAGATCCTGGTCGGCGACACGTTGTTCATGCCCGATGTCGGTACCGCCCGCTGCGACTTCCCCGGCGGCGATGCGCATCAGCTGTTCAGCTCGATCCACAAACTGCTGGCCTTCCCCGCCAGCGTCAAACTCTACGTCTGCCACGACTACCCGCCCGAAGGCCGCGCCGCGCAGTGCCAGACCACGGTCGGTGAGCAGCGTCTGAGCAATATTCATGTACATGACGGGATCGACGAGGCGGCGTTTGTCGAGATGCGCACCCAGCGCGATGCGGGGTTGGGCATGCCGACGCTGTTGCTGCCGGCGATTCAGGTGAATGTGCGGGCGGGGAATTTTCCGGCGGCCGAGGACAATGGTGTGGTTTACCTGAAGGTGCCGATCAATAAGCTCTAAAAGCAAAAGATCGCAGCCTTCGGCAGCTCCTACAGGGACATGGTTTGTGCGTGCCCTGCGTAGGAGCTGCCGCAGGCTGCGATCTTTTGATCTTCAAGAACCCAGCGTCAACCCATTCGCCGGCAACGGCAACGCGGTCTTGTAGCGCACCTGCTTCAAGGCAAAACTCGACCGGATGTTCGCCACCCCCGGCACCTTGGTCAGAAAGTCCATCATGAAGCGTTCAAGCGCCTGAATCGTCGGCACCAGCACCCGGATCAGATAGTCCGGGTCGCCGGCCATCAGGTAGCACTCCATCACCTCGGGGCGGTCGGAAATCGCCTCTTCGAAATGCTGCAACGCCTCCTCGACCTGCTTCTCCAGACTGACGTGAATGAACACGTTCACGTGCAGCCCCAGCAGATCGGCATCCAGCAGCGTCACCTGCTCGCGAATCAGGCCTAATTCCTCCATTGCCTTGACCCGGTTGAAACACGGCGTCGGCGACAGGTTCACCGAGCGTGCGAGGTCGGCATTGGTGATGCGCGCATTCTCCTGAAGGCTGTTGAGAATGCCGATGTCGGTACGGTCCAGTTTGCGCATGAGACAAAACCACCTGTTTTTTATGTTTATGCAGAATTTCTATCTGCAAATCGTCTCCAACGCAACGAAACAGAGAGAAATATTCTTCTTGGCCGGGCCTATGATTGTTGTAGGACAAGATTTCTTTCACCCAAGAATGATTGCCAGCTCACTACAAGAAATTCACAAGATCGAGCGTAGAAGCCATGACCCAAGCGTATGAACCGCTGCGTCTGCACGTCCCTGAACCCTCGGGCCGCCCAGGCTGCAAAACCGACTTCTCCTACCTGCATCTGACCGATGCCGGCACAGTGCGCAAACCTTCCATTGACGTCGAACCTGCCGACACCGCCGACCTGGCGCGTGGGCTGATTCGGGTGCTCGACGATCAGGGCAACGCTCTCGGTCCCTGGGCTGAAAATGTGCCAGTCGACATCCTGCGCAAGGGCATGCGCGCCATGCTCAAGACGCGGATCTACGACAACCGCATGGTGGTCGCCCAGCGCCAGAAAAAAATGTCGTTCTACATGCAAAGCCTTGGCGAAGAAGCCATCGGCAGCGCCCAGGCCCTGGCCTTGAACATCGACGACATGTGCTTCCCGACCTACCGCCAGCAAAGCATCCTGATGGCCCGCGAAGTGCCGCTGGTCGACCTGATTTGCCAGCTGCTGTCCAACGAGCGCGATCCACTCAAGGGCCGGCAGTTGCCAATCATGTACTCGGTCAAGGACGCCGGCTTCTTCACCATCTCCGGCAACCTCGCCACTCAGTTCATTCAAGCCGTCGGCTGGGGCATGGCCTCGGCAATCAAGGGCGACACCAAAATCGCCTCGGCGTGGATCGGTGACGGTGCCACCGCCGAATCGGACTTCCACACCGCCCTCACCTTCGCCCACGTTTACCGCGCGCCAGTGATTCTCAACGTGGTCAACAACCAATGGGCAATCTCGACCTTCCAGGCCATCGCCGGAGGTGAAGCCACCACTTTCGCCGGACGCGGCGTCGGTTGCGGCATCGCCTCGTTGCGCGTCGATGGCAACGACTTCTACGCAGTCTACGCCGCCTCCGCCTGGGCGGCTGAACGCGCCCGGCGCAACCTCGGCCCGACCATGATCGAGTGGGTCACCTACCGCGCCGGCCCGCACTCGACTTCCGACGATCCGTCGAAATACCGTCCTGCTGACGACTGGAGCCACTTCCCGCTGGGCGACCCGATTGCCCGCCTGAAGCAGCACCTGATCAAGGTTGGCCACTGGTCGGAAGAAGAGCACGCCGCCGTCAGCGCCGAACTCGAAGCCGAGGTGATTGCCGCGCAGAAACAGGCCGAACAGTACGGCACCCTCGCCGGCGGCCAGATTCCAAGCGCCGCGACCATGTTCGAAGACGTCTACAAAGAGATGCCGGAGCACTTGAAGCGCCAGCGTCAGCAGTTGGGGATCTGACATGAACGATCACAACAACAATATTCAGTTGGAAACCGCCATGACCACGACCACCATGACCATGATCCAGGCCCTGCGCTCGGCCATGGATGTGATGCTTGAGCGTGACGACAATGTGGTGGTGTTCGGGCAGGACGTCGGCTACTTCGGCGGCGTGTTCCGTTGCACCGAAGGCCTGCAGACCAAGTACGGCACCTCGCGGGTATTCGACGCACCGATCTCCGAAAGCGGCATCGTCGGTGTGGCGGTGGGCATGGGCGCCTACGGCTTGCGTCCGGTGGCCGAAATCCAGTTTGCCGACTACGTGTACCCGGCGTCTGACCAGATCATTTCCGAAGCCGCGCGCCTGCGTTATCGCTCGGCCGGCGAGTTCACCGCGCCGATGACCCTGCGCATGCCCTGCGGCGGCGGCATCTACGGCGGCCAGACCCACAGCCAGAGCATCGAGGCGATGTTCACTCAGGTCTGCGGCCTGCGCACCGTGATGCCGTCCAATCCGTATGACGCCAAGGGCCTGCTGATCGCCTCGATCGAAAACGATGACCCGGTGATCTTCCTCGAGCCAAAACGCCTGTACAACGGCCCGTTCGACGGCCACCACGACCGCCCGGTAACCCCGTGGTCGAAACACCCGCAAGCTCAGGTGCCGGACGGTTACTACACCGTACCGCTGGACGTCGCCGCGATCACCCGTCCAGGCAAGGACGTGACCGTGCTGACCTACGGCACCACCGTGTATGTTTCGCAAGTTGCTGCCGAAGAATCCGGCGTGGATGCCGAAGTCATCGACTTGCGCAGCCTGTGGCCGCTGGACCTGGACACCATCGTCAAATCGGTGAAAAAAACCGGGCGTTGCGTGGTGGTACACGAGGCCACTCGCACCTGCGGTTTCGGCGCCGAGCTGGTAGCGCTGGTGCAAGAGCATTGCTTCCATCACCTGGAAGCGCCGATCGAACGCGTCACCGGTTGGGACACGCCCTACCCGCACGCGCAAGAGTGGGCGTATTTCCCAGGGCCGTCCCGAGTGGGCGCGGCGTTGAAACGGGTCATGGAGGTCTGAATGGGCACGCACGTTATCAAGATGCCGGACATCGGCGAAGGCATCGCAGAAGTAGAGCTGTCGCAGTGGCACGTCAAGGTCGGTGATCTGGTCGTTGAAGACCAGGTGCTGGCGGACGTGATGACCGACAAGGCAATGGTCGATATTCCGTCACCGGTCCACGGCAAAGTGATTGCCCTCGGCGGTCAGCCGGGGGAAGTGATGGCGGTCGGCAGTGTGCTGATCAGCATCGAAGTGGAAGGTGCCGGCAATCTGAAGGAGTCGGACAAACCGGCGCCTGTTGCGGCGAAAGAAACGCCAGTCGCACCCAAAGTTGAAGCTGTCGTTGAAAGCAAACCTGCCGCCGCTGCCGCACCGCGTCCGGCGCCAGTGTGCCAGGGCCCGATGGTTGCCCGCGAAGCCGATGAACGTCCGCTGGCCTCGCCGGCCGTGCGCAAACATGCGCTGGATCTGGGCATTCAATTGCGTCTGGTCCGCGGCACTGGCCCGGCCGGTCGCGTGTTGCACGAAGACCTCGAAGCCTACCTGGCGCAGGGGCAGTCGAACGCTTCGGCACCGCTCGCCGCCGCTTACGCCCAGCGCAACGACGAAGAACAGATTCAGGTGATCGGCATGCGCCGCAAGATCGCCCAACGCATGCAGGACGCCACCCAGCGTGCCGCGCACTTCAGCTACGTCGAGGAAATCGACGTCACCGCCATCGAAGAACTGCGCGCGCATCTGAATGAGAAACACGGCGCCAGCCGGGGCAAGTTGACCCTACTGCCGTTCCTCGTCCGCGCACTGGTCGTGGCCCTGCGCGACTTTCCGCAGATGAACGCCCGTTACGACGACGAAGCCCAGGTCATCACCCGCCTTGGCGCGGTGCATGTCGGCGTCGCCACCCAAAGCGATGTCGGCCTGATGGTGCCGGTGGTGCGTCACGCCGAGGCGCGCAGCCTGTGGGACAGCGCCGCAGAAATCTCGCGTCTGGCCAATGCCGCCCGCAATGGCAAGGCCAGCCGCGACGAGTTGTCCGGCTCGACCATCACCCTGACCAGCCTCGGCGCCCTTGGCGGCATCGTCAGCACGCCGGTGCTGAACCTGCCGGAAGTGGCCATCGTCGGCGTGAACAAAATCGTCGAACGGCCGATGGTCGTCAAAGGCCAAGTGGTGATCCGCAAGATGATGAACCTCTCCAGTTCCTTCGATCACCGCGTGGTCGATGGCATGGACGCGGCGCTCTTCATCCAGGCCATTCGTGGTCTGCTCGAACAACCCGCGACCCTGTTTGTGGAGTGACGCCATGCAAACCTTGAACACCACGCTGCTGATCATTGGCGGCGGCCCCGGCGGCTACGTCACGGCGATTCGCGCCGGGCAACTGGGCATCTCGACGATTCTGGTCGAAGGCCAATCGCTCGGCGGCACCTGCTTGAACATCGGCTGCATTCCGTCGAAAGCGCTGATTCATGTCGCCGAGCAGTTTCACCAGACTCAACACCACAACCAGCATTCGGCACTGGGCATCAGCGTTTCCGCGCCGACCCTCGACATCACTAAAAGCGTCGAGTGGAAGGACGGCATCGTTGATCGCCTGACCACCGGCGTCGCCGCGCTGCTGAAAAAGAACAAGGTCCAGGTCATCCATGGCTGGGCCAAAGTCATCGACGGCAAAACCGTGGAAGTCGGCGACACGCGGATCCAGTGCGAACATCTGGTGCTGGCCACCGGTTCGACCAGCGTCAACCTGCCGATTTTGCCGATTGGCGGGCCGATCATCTCCTCCACCGAAGCGCTGGCACCGAAAGCGGTACCCAAACGTCTGGTGGTGGTCGGCGGCGGTTACATCGGTCTGGAGCTGGGCATTGCTTACCGCAAGCTCGGCGCCGAAGTCAGCGTGGTCGAGGCGCAGGATCGCATCCTGCCGGCCTATGACGCCGAGCTGACGCAACCGGTGCACGAAGCGCTGAAGCAACTGGGCGTGAAGCTCTATCTCAAGCACAGCGTGCTGGGTTTCGACGGCACTCTGCAGGTGCGTGACCCGAACGGCGACACCCTCAATCTGGAAACCGATCAGGTGCTGGTGGCCGTCGGTCGCAAGCCGAATACGCAGGGCTGGAACCTCGAAGCGCTGAATCTGGACATGAACGGCTCGGCGATCCAGATCGACAACCGCTGCCAGACCAGCATGCGCAACGTCTACGCCATCGGCGACCTGAGCGGCGAACCGATGCTCGCGCACCGCGCCATGGCCCAGGGCGAAATGGTTGCCGAACTGATCAGCGGCAAGCACCGCGAATTCAATCCGACCGCCATTGCCGCCGTGTGCTTCACCGACCCGGAACTGGTGGTGGTCGGCCAGACCCCGGACGAGGCCAAGGCTGCCGGGCTGGACTGCATCGTTTCCAGCTTCCCGTTCGCCGCCAATGGCCGGGCGATGACCCTGGAATCGAAAAGCGGCTTCGTGCGCGTAGTCGCGCGTCGCGACAATCATGTGATTGTCGGCTGGCAGGCGGTCGGAGCAGGTGTTTCCGAATTGTCGACCGCGTTTGCGCAAAGCCTGGAAATGGGCGCGCGCCTGGAGGACATCGGCGGCACCATCCATGCGCATCCGACCCTGGGTGAAGCGGTGCAGGAAGCGGCGTTGCGGGCTTTGGGGCATGCGTTGCACCTTTAAAGATCAAAAGATCGCAGCCTGCGGCAGCTCCTACGGGGGTTGCCGATTCTGTAGGAGCTGCCGCAGGCTGCGATCTTTTCAGCGATGGACAAGGATTTTTCATAAGCAGGCTAATAAATCTGTTTTTTCCCCCATCGTCCGGGCTGCGAAACCGCTCCAGAATGAAGTATTGTTGTGCCCATCCAAAAAAACGTCAGAAGCCTTGAACCGTTTCGACGGTTGTTCAGTGATAGAGGGTGTCATGGGTAACGAAAGCATCAATTGGGACAAGCTGGGTTTTGACTACATCAAGACCGACAAACGCTATCTGTCGTACTTTCGCAATGGCGAGTGGGACAAAGGCACCCTGACCGAAGACAACGTGCTGCACATCAGCGAAGGCTCGACGGCCCTTCACTATGGCCAGCAGTGCTTCGAAGGCCTGAAGGCTTATCGTTGCAAGGACGGCTCGATCAACCTGTTCCGTCCCGACCAGAACGCCGCGCGCATGCAGCGCAGCTGCGCCCGCCTGCTGATGCCGCACGTATCGACCGAGCAGTTCATCGAAGCGTGCAAAGAAGTGGTTCGCGCCAACGAGCGCTTCATCCCGCCATACGGCACCGGCGGCGCGCTGTACCTGCGTCCGTTCGTGATCGGCGTGGGTGACAACATCGGCGTGCGCACCGCGCCAGAGTTCATCTTCTCGGTGTTCGCGATCCCGGTCGGCGCCTATTTCAAGGGCGGCCTGACCCCGCACAATTTCCAGATCTCCAGCTTCGACCGCGCTGCCCCACAAGGCACCGGTGCGGCCAAGGTCGGTGGCAACTACGCCGCCAGCCTGATGCCGGGCTCCCAAGCCAAGAAGGCGCACTTCGCTGACGCCATCTACCTGGATCCGCTGACCCACAAGAAAATCGAGGAAGTCGGTTCGGCCAACTTCTTCGGGATCACCCACGACAACAAGTTCGTCACCCCGAACTCGCCTTCCGTACTGCCAGGCATCACCCGCCTGTCGCTGATCGAACTGGCGAAAACCCGTCTGGGCCTGGAAGTGGTGGAAGGCGACGTGCTGATCGACAAGCTGTCGGACTTCAAGGAAGCCGGCGCCTGCGGTACCGCTGCGGTGATCACCCCGATCGGCGGCATCAGCTACAACGACCACCTGCACGTGTTCCACAGCGAATCCGAAGTCGGTCCGGTCACCCAGAAGCTCTACAAAGAGCTGACTGGCGTGCAGACCGGCGACATCGAAGCGCCAGCGGGCTGGATCGTCAAGGTTTGATCTGACGGCCAGTTGCACAAAAGCCCCTCATCGAGTGATCGATGGGGGGCTTTTTATTGGAAGCAAGATCAAAA
The DNA here is from genome assembly GCF_022368695.1 of Pseudomonas sp. Y5-11. Taxonomy (NCBI): domain Bacteria; kingdom Pseudomonadati; phylum Pseudomonadota; class Gammaproteobacteria; order Pseudomonadales; family Pseudomonadaceae; genus Pseudomonas; species Pseudomonas sp. Y5-11. The sequence goes on along the minus strand of NZ_CP058974.1, from coordinate 3,333,377 downwards.
GATCGCAGCCTGCGGCAGCTCCTACACAGATCTCCTGTAGGAGCTGCCGCAGGCTGCGATCTTTTGATTTTCTATTTCAGCGCAATCCGTTTGCCGCCTCGCGCGGCGATCCCGCTGGCCTGACCATTCTGTTGCTTGCCCGTGCGCGCCTGGGTAATCAATCCGGGAATCAACTCCCCTTCCGGCAGATTCTTCCAGAAACGCACCGGCAAGTGCCCTTGCATGACCTTCTCGTTCAACCGCGCCGGGTTGAAGATGTGGCTGTAGTACGTCAGCCACAACTCGCCGTGCGGGTCATCGACGTTCTGCGCCAGTTGCTGCCATTCCAGCGGGCATTGGCGTTGATGGATCAATTGCTCGCCATCGTAATAAACCCCGTCACGCGGCGTGGCGATCAACCAGCGATGCCGGCCCATGCGCCCGATGAAATGCTCGCTGGCGCTGTGCAGGATGTCGTGGGCCGGCTCGTGCCATGCGACGTATTGCGGGCCCGGCTGATCCTGCGGGCGTTCGATGAAGCGCACGAACGCATGCAAATGGTGGGCTTCCCGCTGTACCTGCTTGATGCGCCGCTGCAACTCGCTGCCGAGTTTATCGCCGGCCATCATCGCCGTGCGGTCGCCGTGGCTGACCCGCCACAGCACTTCATACAACAGACTCCAGCGCTGTTCGCCCCGGTAGCGTGCGGCTTGCTCCAGGGTATCAAGCAGTGCACGGGGGATGCGCGCCTGAAACGGTCCCTGCCCCTCCGGCACATGTACGTCACTGGCAAACAGATCGCTCACCCCTTCCGACGCCCAACTCACCAGACTCGGGTCGACTTCATGGCTGAGCAGCCAGCGCGCCTGCTGACGCCAGGTGTCGAACAGGTCATCGCAATCGAGATTGATCATCCCCACAATCCCATCTGTTGCGGCTGCGGCCGGTCGCGCAGTTGCTGATAGAGCATGTGGCTGGTGACTTCAGCCTGCTGCGGGTGGTAGTCGCAGGTGATGATGAATGGCTTGGCCTTGGCAAGCACACAGCGCATGCGCGCCACGTCTTCGTAGCGAATGCGCCGTTGCTGGCGCAATTGCACCAGACGCTCGGTGGTACGCAGGCCAATGCCCGGGATGCGCGCGATCAGCGATGGCTCGGCGCGGTTCAGGTCCAGCGGAAACACTTCGCGATTCTGCAGCGCCCAGGCCAGTTTGGGGTCGATGTCCAGCGCCAGATTACCCGGGCCCTTGAGCAACTCATCAGCGTTGTAGCCGTAGCTGCGCAAGAGGAAATCGGCCTGATACAGACGGTGTTCGCGCATCAGCGGTGGCGCGGCCAGCGGCACGCTTTTCGGGCTGTCGGGAATCGGACTGAAGGCCGAGTAGTAGACGCGGCGCAAGCGGTAGTTGCCATACAGCGACTGAGCGCTGTGCAGGATCGTGCTGTCGTCGGTGTCATCGGCGCCGACGATCATTTGCGTGCTCTGCCCGGCGGGAGCGAATTTCGCCGAACGCGGTTCGTTGAGCACCGTTTGCACGCCGGTGTAAATGGTGCTCATCGCCTGCTTGATCGAACCGATCTGCTTCTCCGGCGCCAAGGTTTGCAGGCTGGCATCGGTGGGCAATTCGATATTGACGCTGAGGCGATCGGCATAACGCCCGGCCTTCTCGATCAATGCCGGATCGGCCTCGGGAATGGTCTTGAGGTGAATGTAGCCGCGAAACTCATGCTGTTCGCGCAACAGCTTCGCCACGCGTACCAGTTGTTCCATGGTGTAGTCCGCCGAGCGGATGATCCCGGAACTGAGAAACAGCCCGCTGACACAGTTGCGCCGGTAGAAATCCAGGGTCAGCGTCACCACTTCCTCGGGGGTGAAGCGTGCGCGCGGCACATCGCTGGAGCGGCGGTTGACGCAATATTGGCAGTCGTAGAGACAGAAGTTGGTCAGGAGGATTTTCAGCAACGACACGCAACGACCGTCCGGCGTGTAGCTGTGGCAGATGCCCATGCCGTCGGTCGCACCCAACCCGCTCTTGCCCTCGGAGCTGCGCTTGGGCGCACCGCTGCTGGCGCAGGAGGCGTCGTACTTGGCGGCGTCGGCGAGAATGCTGAGCTTGTCGATGATTTGCATGGCGAAGACCCTGTACTGGTTATGCGTACAGTATCGAGTCTGTTGGATTGGCACAAGGTGCAAAACCGGATCAAAAGATCGCAGCCTTCGGCAGCTCCTACAGGGACTGGGCAGGGCCGAGAATTATCGGGTGTACGCGATTACTGTAGGAGCTGCCGCAGGCTGCGATCTTTTGACCTTCGCGTCTAACGGCAACTCAAGACCAAACCGCGTACCCATTGCCTTGCGCCCCGCCACGGTCAGTGCCAACGCCCGACTGTCAAGATCCTGCGTCACCCACTTGCGTTTCAACGCCATCTGCAACAACGCCGCGCCCAACGAACCGCCCAGATGCGGCCGACGCATGCTCCAGTCCAGGCACGGGCAAGCGAACTTGCGGCGCAAGGTACTCAAGTCCTGCACCTCTATCCCCAAGCCCTCGAACAGCGCCTTGCCACTCTCGCTCAAGCGATAAGCCCGCTCGTCGGTTTCCACCAGCCATCCCGCCGCGAGCAAACGGTCATGCAGCAACACCGCCAGCGTGCCAGCCATATGGTCATAGCAGGTGCGCGCGAATTGCAGACGATCTGGAGTGTGCGGCTTGAAGCTCGGCACGGCGTTCTGGCCGATCACCATCAACGCTTCCAGCGCCTGCGCCACCCGTTGATCGGCAAGGCTGTAATAACGATGGCGGCCCTGCACGTGCAAGCGCACCAGCGACAGCTCCTTGAGTTTGGCCAAGTGCGCGCTGGCAGTGGAGGCACTGACCTCGGCAACGGCGGCCAATTCAGTGCTGGTGCGGGCGTGGCCGTCCATCAGCGAGCAGAGGATTTTGGTGCGTGCCGGTTCGGCGATGGCAGCCGCTACCTGCGAAACGCCGATGTCTTGATGTTCTGCGTGCATATTTCGCTCCCCGACGAATCGTCCTCGCTGCGAACTGAAGATACTCGCATCACTTTCCCGACGACAAGGCTGTTCACCATGGACCCGATCATCGCTGCGACGCATGCCGATCCCTACCCTTACTACGCCAAACTGCGCGCCGAGGGCGGACTGACCTTTGATCATGGCTTGAAACTGTGGGTCGCCAGCAGCGCCCGAGCGGTGCGTGCGGTGCTGACGCATGCCGATTGTCGGGTGCGACCGTCGCAGGAACCGGTGCCCAAGGCGATTGCCTCGGGGCTGGCTGGCAAGGTGTTTGGACAGTTGATGCGGATGAACGATGGCGAGCGTCAGCGCTGCCCACGCTCTGCGGTGGAACCGGCGCTGCAGTTGATCGATGACGATCAGGTACGCGCATTGGTGGCAGCACGGCTGATGACAGCGGACGCGGACGGCTTATATAAGGCGATGTTTCGCGGCCCGGTGTGTGTGGTCGCGACGCTGCTCGGCTTCACCCCGACGCAAGGTCGGGCGATCAGTGAGCTGACGGCGGATTTCGTCGCCTGCCTGTCGCCGCTGAGCAATGACCTGCAACTGGCGGCGGCGCATGCGGCGGCTGAGCAATTGCGCGGTTACTTCATCGAGTTGCTGGCTGAAGCCAACAGCGATTTGCTCCAGGCGATCGAGCAGCGATTCGCGGGGGACAAAGAAACCCTGATCGCCAACCTGATCGGACTCTGCTCGCAGACATTTGAGGCGACAGCCGGGCTGATCGGCAATGCACTGATTGCGTTACGGCGTGAACCTGAGTTGCGCGATGCCTCTGTGGACGCACTGTTGGCTGAAGTTCAGCGCTTTGATCCGCCGGTGCAGAACACTCGGCGCTTTGTCGCACAGACTTGCGAGATCGATGGCGTGCGGCTCGAGGCTGGCGAGGTGATTCTGGTGCTGCTGGCCTCGGCCAACCGCGATCCTTTGTTAAATGCAGAGCCCGAGCGGTTTCTGCTGGATCGTCCTGACCGGCGCAGTTTCAGCTTTGGCAGCGGCCGGCATCAGTGTCCAGGGCAGACGCTGGCGCTGAGCATTGCCGCTGCGACTGTCAGAGAAATCCTTGATCAGGGCGTGAATCTGCAACAACTGACGTGGCATTACCGCCCATCGCTCAATGGGCGGATTCCACTGTTCAGCGCAGTGCAGCCTTAAGCGCTGCGCAACTCGATGGTCAGGTGCGACAGCTCATGCACTGGCGCCAGCCGCTCGCGAATCGCCTCCGCCGTCACGCCCGCCGCCGCGACCACACTGACAATCGCCGCCCGCGCCTGCGGGCCGACCTGCCAGACATGCAGATCGCTGATGCGCACATCGTCGGAGGTTTCCAGCAACTCGCGGATCTCCGCTGCCACCGGTTCGTCGGTGGTGTCGAGCAGCACCGCGGCGCTGTCGCGCATCAGGTTGTACGCCCATTTCGCGATGACAATCGAACCGACAATCCCCATCGCCGGGTCCAGCCATACCCAACCGAGATAGCGCCCGGCCAGCAACGCGGCAATCGCCAGCACCGAGGTCAGGGCATCGGCCAGCACATGGACGTAGGCCGAGCGCAGATTGTTGTCGTGATGGTGATGATGATCATGACCGTGGTCATGCTGATGGCCGTGGTCATGGCCGTGATGGCCCATCAACAGGAAGGCGCTGAGGACGTTTACGCCCAAGCCGACAATCGCAATGACAGTCGCTTCGCCAAACGCCACGGTGGTCGGTTCGAACAAACGAAAAATCGACTCGCCGGCAATGCCCAGCGACACCAGCCCCAGCACCATCGCCGAAGCGAATCCGGCCAGATCGCCGACTTTGCCGGTGCCGAAACTGTAGCGGCGGTTGTTGGCATTACGCCGGGCAAAACCATAGGCTGCCGCGGCGATACCCAACGCGCCGGCATGGGTCGCCATGTGGAAACCGTCGGCCAGCAGGGCCATGGAGCCGGTGATGTAGCCGGCGGCAATCTCGCCGATCATCATCACCAACGTCAGCGCCACCACCCACAAAGTGCGGCGGGCGTTTTCGTCGTGAGATGCGCCGAGAAACTGGTGATCGTGGCTGAAACGCTCAGCGCTTGGGGTCAGGCTCATGAGGCGGATGCTCTATTTGGAATAACGGCGGATGGCTTGCAACAGATCTTCGGCGCCTTCGGCACGCTGTTCGTCGGTGAGGTCGGGATGCGCCACGTGCTCACGGGTGTGAGCCTCAATGAACTGCTCCATCAAACCGTTGACCGCCCCGCGAATCGCCGCCACCAGGTGCAAGGTCTTGGCGCAATCGGCATCGCCTTCCAGCGCTTTCTCCACCGCCTGCACCTGCCCGGCAATCCGCCGCACGCGGTTGAGCAACTCGTCTTTGTGTTCGTGAATGTGCGACATACCTATACCCCCTACCCCTATATGGCGCGCATAGTCGCCGATGGCTTGGGCAATCGCAAGTTCGGTGAGCATTCAAGGGATGAACGGGATGCGGAAAGCGACTTCACTCCCCCTGTGGGAGTGAGCCTGCTCGCGAAAGCGGTGGACCTGCTAGTTGCACGGCAGTCGAAATCCGGATCCGATCCGGATCGATGGATCTTGGGGTCGCTTCGCAACCCAGCGGGAGCAAGCTACCTCGCCACAAGGAAAACGGCGCAAAGGAGAATTTCACATGACCAATAAAACAGATGCCCACGTCGTCGTCGCATAAGTCGCCATGGGCCTCAATGAGCGGGATCGGCACCGGGCGCAGAACGCGATGGCAATGGTGACCTGAGTAACCGTGACGAGGGGGATCGCCAAGCGATACCTCAAGAAGGCCTGCTGCGCAGTCCATCGGGGATAAATCCCCTCGCCACAGGTTACATGGAAATTGATTGATCGGCGGTTGCCCGCCTCAATCCTCCCGCGTCAAAACCTCCAGCAACTCAATCTCAAACACCAGATTCGAATTCGGCGGAATCTTGCCCATCGTTCGTTCGCCGTACCCCAGATGCGCCGGCACCAGCAGTTTGCGCTTGCCGCCGACCTGCATGCCCATCAGCCCCTGATCCCAGCCCTTGATCACCCGGCCCGTGCCAATCACGCACTGGAAAGGTTTGCCTCGGCTGTGGGAAGAGTCGAATTCGCTGCCGTCTTCCAGCCAGCCAGTGTAGTGGGTGGTGATCAGTGCACCTTTGACGGCAGCCTTGCCCTCGCCCACCTGGAGATCGATTACCTGCAGTTCATCATTCATGCCATTCACTCTATTGTTCAGCTGGCCGCCGTTTTCCCAGAAATGTCGGCTGTTCGCAACTCATTAACGAAGATTGGCGCTGTATCCGAAGTGACTGCCAACCCATTAAGATAGCCAACCGCCATTACTTCACGGATCGATTGTTCATGCTGGCAGTTCCCGAATGACTGACCTCTGGATCAGCCTTGCCCTTGGCGTTGTCATGCTTGGATTGATCGTCGTCCTGATCTGGCGCGAGCGCGGCTTGCGCAAGCAACTGGACGAATACCGCGAGCTGCTGACCCGCGCCGCCGAACGCCAGAACATCCACCAGGACGGTGACGCCGAGCGTTTCAAACGCAGCCAGTACTTTGCCCGCATCGGCACTTGGGATTGGGAAGTCGACACCGACCGGCTGTATTGGTCGGACGCGATCTACGGCATGTTCGGGTTCAAGATCGGCGAAATCACCCCGTCTTATGCGCTGTTCTGCGCCTGTGTGCACCCGGACGACCGCGTCAGAGTGCGCGAGGGTGAATTGCGTTGTCTGGAGACCGGTGAAAACCATGACGAGGAATACCGCGTGGTCTGGCCCGACGGCACGATTCGCTGGCTGCGGGAAACCGGCAATGTGGTGCGCAACGACCACGATGCGGTGATCAAGATGATGGGTGTGGTGCGCGACATCACTGAGGAAAAAGCCTCGGCGAGTTACCTTCAGCACCTCGCCCACTTCGACCCGTTGACCGGTTTGCCCAATCGTCTGGTGCTTGAAGAGCGTTTATCCGAAGCACTGGAACAGGCGCGCCGCAGCCTGACCCGCGTGGCACTGGTGTTTATCGATCTCAATGGTTTCAAGGCGATCAACGACCATTACGGTCACGCCGCCGGCGACCGCGTGCTGATCACCACTGCGACGCGTCTGAAACGCATCCTGCGCGCCACCGACACCGTCGCGCGGATTGGCGGCGACGAATTCGTGGTGATCCTGCAAGGCCTGGCCCCGAGCCTCAACCTGCAGGAGGAAGCCCGCAGCATCTGTCAGAAGATTTTCATCGAACTGTCGCCGCCGATCAGCATCGGCAACGACCAGCGCCACATCGGCACCAGCCTTGGCGTCGCGGTATTTCCCGACCATGCGCCGACCATGGACCGACTGCTGCACATTGCCGACCTGGCGATGTATGAGGCCAAGCGCAGTGGGAATAATCAGTATCGGTTGGGGGGCGAGAGCCCTGCGCGGTTGCACGCCCAGGGCCTTTAAGTCCGGGAACTTAACGCTCGACAGGCTGCATCTCGACAATGGTGCCGTTGGTGATCATGACCATCACGTACTTGTCGTTGATCTGCACCCACTGCGCCTGGTCAACCGGTGCTTTCAAGCCTTTCTGTTTCCAGTTTTTCAATGCTTTGTCGCTGCGCTGATAAATGTCTGGAGCGCGGTCGTTGACCTTCAATTCACGGTCGCTGGTCGGCGACTGGACGGTGGGTTCGCTTGAGGTTTGCGCCGCTTGAACAAGTGGGCTGATCCCGGCAATGCCGGCGACGAGGGCCAGACTGGCGATTAGGGTTTTGCTGTTCATCGGTGAACCTCCTTCAGATGTGTGATACCTGAACTCCGACTGCGGAGGACTGGAATCATTCCTTGTTTTTTGCCTGAGCTGGCTGGGGATTTGTCGTTGGCAGGCAGAACGTCATCGCTGGCAATTCAGCTCCCACAAGGTCCGCTGATGAAACAGGATGTGTGATCGCCCCGCAAAACTGTGGGAGCGAGCTTGCTCGCGAAGAGGCCGGCACATTCAACACTTTTCCGCCTGAACCACCGCTTTCGCGAGCAAGCTCGCTCCCACAGGTTAGACGGTGTTTTCAGGATTGATCCACTTTGCACATCAATCCATGCCAACAATGCAATTAACATCCTGTTACAGCTGCGCGACCATCCGCCGCAATAACAACCGTGCGCCGCTTCCACGTCGCGCACGTCATAAAAGCGGTGGAGATTTTTTCTATGACAGCCTCAATCCCACACGGCGGCTCGCGGGCCGGCGCCATTTTCCGGGTAACCTCGGGCAACTTCCTCGAACAGTTCGACTTCTTTCTGTTCGGCTTCTACGCCACGCAGATCGCGGCGGTGTTCTTCCCGGCGAGCAGTGAGTTCGCTTCCCTGATGATGACCTTTGCCGTATTCGGCGCAGGCTTTCTGATGCGTCCGCTGGGCGCTATTGTGCTTGGCGCCTATATCGACGACGTCGGTCGTCGCAAGGGGCTGATCGTCACCCTGTCGATCATGGCCAGCGGCACGATCCTGATTGTGCTGGTGCCCGGATACGAGACCATTGGTCTATTTGCGCCAGCGCTGGTGTTGGTCGGACGGCTGTTGCAGGGTTTCTCCGCCGGTGCGGAACTGGGTGGTGTTTCGGTGTACTTGTCGGAAATCGCCACACCGGGCCGCAAAGGCTTTTTCACCGCTTGGCAGTCAGCCAGTCAGCAGGTCGCGATCATCGTCGCGGCAGCATTGGGCTATGCGCTGAACGCGTGGATGGCGCCGAGCGTGGTGGCCGATTGGGGCTGGCGGATTCCGTTTTTCGTCGGCTGCCTGATCGTGCCGTTCATCTTCCTGCTGCGCCGTAACCTGGCGGAAACCGAAGAATTCGCCGCACGCAAACACCGCCCGAGCATGAAGGAAGTGTTCCGCACCCTCGGCCAGAACTGGGGCGTGGTACTCGGTGGCATGTTGATGGTCGCGTTGACCACCACCGCGTTCTACCTGATCACCGTGTACGCGCCGACCTTCGGCAAAACCGTGCTGCACCTGAGCACCTCCGATGCGTTGCTGGTGACTTTGCTGGTGGGCGTGTCGAACTTCTTCTGGCTGCCGATTGGCGGCATGTTGTCCGACCGCATCGGCCGGCGTCCGGTGTTGATTGCGATGTCGCTACTGGCGCTGGCCACCACTTATCCGGCGCTGTCGTACCTGGTGCAGGCACCAAGCTTCAGCCACATGTTGCTGTCGCTGTTGTGGCTGTCGTTCATCTACGGCATGTACAACGGCGCAATGATTCCGGCGCTGACCGAGATCATGCCGGTGGAAGTGCGGGTGGCCGGCTTCTCCCTCGCCTACAGTCTGGCGACCGCGATTTTCGGTGGTTTCACCCCGGCGATGTCGACCTTCCTGATCCAGTACACCGGCGACAAGGCCGCGCCGGGTTACTGGATGAGCGTCGGCGCACTGTGCGCGTTGGGCGCCACGTTGTACCTCTATCGCCGCGCAGGCGGCCGTCTGCAACCGGTTGCCGCATAAGGAGCAACACCTTGAAAAAACTGATCAATTTCACCGCCATCGCCCTCTTCGCGTTCAGCGCCCTGGCCCATGCTGAACAGCTGAACGTGATGACGTCGGGCGGTTTCACCGCCGCCTACAAAATCCTCGGCCCGAAATTCGCGGCGGCCACCGGCAACACCCTCGACACCCAGCTCGGCCCGTCGATGGGCAAGGCGCCGGAAGCGATCCCCAACCGCCTCGCCCGTGGCGAACACGCCGACGTGGTGATCATGGTCGGCTATGCCCTTGATGATCTGATCAAACAAGGCAAGGTCGACCCGGCCTCGCGGGTCGAACTGGCGGATTCGCGGATCGGTCTGGTGGTGCGTGAGGGCGCGCCGAAGCCGGACATCAGCAGCGTCGAAAGCCTGAAGAAAACCCTGCTCGACGCAACATCGGTGGCGTACTCCGACAGTGCCAGCGGCGTGTACATCGAGAAGGAGTTGTTCAACAAACTCGGTATCGAGGAGCAGCTGAAACCGAAAGCGAAGATGGTCCCGAAAGTCCCGGTCGGTTCAGTGGTTGCCACCGGCGATTATCAACTGGGCTTCCAGCAGGTCAGCGAATTGCTGCCGGTGCCGGGGGTCAGTTTTGTCGGCAAGATTCCGGAATCGGTGCAGTCGGTGACGCGTTTTGCCGCCGGCATCCCGGTCGGTGCGCAGCATCCAAAAGAGGCCAAGGCCCTGCTCGACTACCTCGCCGCGCCTGCCGCTCAGGCTGACGTACAGGCCACCGGGCTGGATTCGGTCAAGCGCTGAGCGTCGGCGGCTGGACTTTCATTTCCACCACCAGCCGTTCCAACTCCAGTGCTGCCGGGGTCAACGTGCGACCCCGGCGCTTGATGATGCCGACACTGCGCATCACTTGCGGATCGGTCAGCGGCATCCGGGTCAGGATCGGATGATCCGGCCCGGGCATCGCCATCAGCGGCACCGCCGCCACGCCAAGCCCCGCTTCCACCAGACCAATCATCGTCGTCACATGCCGCGTCTCGCAGATGCTCTGGCGTTGCGGCACCACTCGGCTCAAGGCCTGATCGAGCAGAAACCGGTTGCCGGACGTCTTGTCCAGCGAGATGTAATCCTGCTGATAGAACTCGTCCCAACTCACGCTGCTGCGCCCGGCCAACGGATGATCACGGCGACAGGCGACAACGTAGCACTCCTGCACAAGCGGTTCGAAATCGACTTTGGCATCCTGTGTGCCGATGAAGCTCAAACCGAAATCCGCCTCGCCATTGACCACCGCACT
>NZ_CP058974.1:3309768-3314122 GCF_022368695.1 Pseudomonas sp. Y5-11 | reverse complement strand
GCGAAGATCGCGCCCCAGGACACGCCTGACACGTTGCTCGACTCTCCTTCGAAGGCCGGATAAAACCCATCAGAGGATCTATTCATTGTTGTAGTGCTCCAGGCATGAAAAATGGTGTTACAACTCGTCAGCAGATGAATTGCAGCGACCGTGCCAGTCGACAACTTTAAATAAATCTACATTTTTCAACGACTTAAAAAGACTGAACTTCTCTGTTCATTGCAATTTGCAACAATGCACGCAAAGCAGCGGGTTTTCTGCATTGACGGTAAGACAGCCGGGCACCCGAATCTGCGTTTGTGACAGGCTATACATGAAAGTTAATTTAAAGCGCGACGGAAAATACTTGGCAAAATGCTGCCATCCCGTTTGAACCGATCAAGGCCTGCTCTATGACTCGTATTTTGACCATCGAAGACGACGCCGTGACTGCCCGTGAAATCGTTGCCGAACTCAGCAGCCACGGCCTGGAAGTGGATTGGGTCGACAATGGCCGCGAAGGTCTGGACCGTGCGGTCAGTGGTAACTACGACCTGATTACCCTCGACCGCATGCTGCCGGAACTCGATGGCCTGGCCATCGTCACCACCCTGCGCACCATGGGCGTGGCCACGCCGATTCTGATGATCAGCGCGCTCTCCGATGTCGATGAGCGTGTGCGCGGCTTGCGGGCTGGCGGCGATGATTACCTGACCAAGCCGTTCGCCACCGACGAAATGGCCGCGCGCGTGGAAGTGCTGCTGCGCCGCCAGAACAGCGTCGCCACCCAGGCCACCACATTGCAGGTGGCCGACCTCGAACTGGATCTGATCAGCCACGAAGCACGCCGCGCCGAGCAGGTGCTGACGCTGCTGCCGACCGAATACAAGTTGCTGGAATTCCTCATGCGCAACAGCGGCCAGATCCTGTCGCGGATGATGATTTTCGAAGAAGTCTGGGGCTATCACTTCGACCCGGGCACCAACCTGATCGACGTGCACATCGGTCGTCTGCGCAAGAAGATCGACGCGGCGGGCAATGTTCCGCTGATTCGCACGGTACGGGGCTCGGGTTATGTCATTGCCGAACCCGTCTGACGGCTGGCGCTCCTCCAGCAGCCGTCTGCTGGCGCTGTACAGTTCGCTGTTCGTGGCCTGGAGCGCGATCCTTATGGGGGTCATGTACTTCGAAGTCTCCAGCTACCTCGATAACCTTGCCAAGCATTCGCTGATGCAACGTCAGCATCTGTTTTCGCACTTTCGCGGTGAACAACTGGAAGAAGCGCTCGCCGCCAGCATGACCTTCGACATCCGCGGCATCGACGCCTACGGCCTGTTCGACGCCCAGGGCGTGTACCTCGGAGGTGCCTTGCAGCAACTGCCCGAAGGCCTGCCGCTGGACGGCAAGATTCATACGCTGGATGACTGCGCCGATTCCGATGACCCGACCCTGCCCGCCGACAGCTGCGACGCGGTGGCGACCCAGACCCGCGATGGCCGCTGGCTGGTGTTGCTGCGCGATAACGGTTCGTTGTTCGCCGTGACACGGATCATTCTGCATGCCTTGTTCTGGGGTGTGTCACTGACGATCCTGCCGGGGATTGCCGGCTGGCATTTGTTGCGCCGTCGGCCGCTGCGGCGCATCCGCGCGATTCAGGACAGCGCCCAGGCCATTGTCGCCGGCGACCTGACTCACCGTTTGCCGCTGTCCAACCGCCGCGACGAATTGGACATGCTCGCCGCCATCGTCAACGCCATGCTCGATCGCATCGAACGGCTGATGCACGAAGTCAAAGGCGTGTGCGACAACATCGCCCATGACTTGCGCACGCCACTGACGCGCCTGCGCGCGCAGTTGTATCGCATGCAGCAACAGGCCGGCGAAGGTTCGCCCGCAGCGGCGCAACTGGATCTGGTGCTGGCTGAGGCCGATACGTTGATGGCGCGGTTTCGCGGCTTGCTGCGGATTTCCGAACTGGAAGATCGTCAACGGCGCTCAGGATTTGTCGAGCTCGATCCAGTGCAATTGCTGGAAGAACTGCATGAGTTTTACCTGCCACTGGCCGAAGAAGGCGAACTGCTGTTCGTGCTGAACATGCCAGAAACCCTGCCGCCCCTCAATGGCGACCGCGCGTTGTTGTTCGAGGCGCTGGCCAATCTGTTGAGCAACTCGATCAAGTTCACCCCGGCGGGTGGCACGGTGATTTTGCGCGGCGTGAATGACAACGGGCATACGCGGATCGAAGTCCACGATTCCGGACCGGGGATTCCCGAAGCCGAGCGTGAGGCGGTGTTCCAGCGTTTCTATCGGGCCGAAGGCGGGCAACCGCAGAGCGGCTTTGGCCTGGGCCTGTCGATTGTGGCGGCGATTGTCAGCCTGCATGGCTTCAATCTTGAGGTGGGCAGCAGTGAACTGGGGGGCGCGAAGCTGGTGCTGGATTGCCGGCAGAGTTTGATCGCCAACTCCTGATGTCACAGGGTTCCCCTGTGGGAGCGAGCTTGCTCGCGAATGCGGTGTAACCGTCAATGAAGATGTTGACTGATCCGACGCCTTCGCGAGCAAGCTCGCTTCCACAGTTTTTGCGTTTTGTCTATCAGGCCGGGTAATTGGCCCGCAGCGCCTCAAGGCCACCCTGATAAAGGCCGTTGAACTCAGATCGCCATACTGTCGACTACACCGCCATCCACGCGCAAGGCCGCGCCCGTGGTGGCGGAGGAAAACGGCGAGGCAATGTACGTGACCAGATGCGCCACCTCGGCAACGTCGGCCACCCGCTGGATGATCGACGTCGGCCGCGCCCGGCGGACGAAAGCGTCGGCTTCATCGCGCAGGTTGCGACCGGACTCGGCCGCAGCGTCCTTGAGCATGTGTTCCACGCCGCCGGTAAAGGTCGGCCCCGGCAGGATCGCATTGACCGTCACGCCTGTGCCGGCCAGACGCTTGGCCAAGCCATGGGACACCGCGAGGTTGGCGCTTTTGGTCACGCCATAGTTGAGCATGTCGGCCGGGGTGGCCACACCGGATTCCGAAGACAGGAAAATGATCCGCCCCCAACCCTGCTCGACCATCGCCGGCGCGTAATGGCGCGCCAGGCGCACGCCGGAAATCACGTTGACCTCATAGAAACGCGTCCACTCGCTGTCCGGGGTGTCGAAGAAATCCACGGCGTCGAAGATCCCCAGGTTGTTCACCAGAATGTCTGTACGCGGTTCAGCGGCGAAGAGTTTTTCCGCGCCTTCGGCGGTGCCCAGATCCGCCGTCAGACCCCGCAATTGCGCACCCGGCACCTGCTGCCGAATGCTCGCCAGCGCTTGCTCGACCTTGGCCGCTTCACGCCCGATGACCACCACCGTGGCGCCGGCTTCGGCCAGCGATTGGCTGATGCCCAGACCAATGCCACCCGTGCTGCCGCTGACGATGGCCAGTTTTCCACTCAAGTCGATTTTCATGGGTTCACCTCTTCGATAGGCAATACACGGACGAATAGAAGGAATGAATCAGCGTAGACGCGATGTCGGCCGTATGAAGACGTGGCCGACCAAAGACCGGTCGCGAACGATCCGACGCCTTCGCGGGTTGAGCGGCGTTCTACACTGAAAGGGTCAGCTGCTTTTTAGAGAACACCATGAAAATGTCTGCGCAAATGACCGTGGTCGCGGTGCTGGCCACCCTTGCCTATCTCGGGCTGGCGGTGTGGGGCATCGGCGGGCCGGCGGTGTTCTTCTCGCATGGGGCGCTGGTGCTGGTGGCGCTGGCCACGGTATTGATGGTGCTGGCGTCGCTGTTCACCGATGTGAACATGAGCTCGGGCGAGCGCGAGGACCGGGCCAATCGCTGGGTGATTCCGGCGTTCGGCGTCATCGGTCTGCTCAGCGGTTTTCTGCCGGCGTACTGCGATCGCATCGACTTCTGGACCTTCGGCGCTGAAGGCGTGCGCTGGCTCGGCGCGCTGCTGTTTATCGTCGGTGGCGCGCTGCGACTGTGGCCGGTGTTTGTGCTGGGCCGACGGTTCAGCGGGTTGGTGGCGATTCAACCGGGGCATCGGTTGGTCACCGACGGCATTTACACGCGCCTGCGCAACCCGAGCTACCTGGGGTTGGTGATCAATGCCGTGGGCTGGGCGCTGGCGTTTCGTTCCAGTGTCGGGTTGATTCTGGCGGCGCTGACATTGATTCCGTTGATCGCGCGTATCCACTCGGAAGAAGCCTTGCTGCGCGGGCAGTTTGGTGCGGAGTACGAGGCCTATTGCGCACGTAGCTGGCGCTTGTTACCGGGCGTCTACTGACCCCGCAGGAGCTGCCGAAGGCTGCGATCTTTTGACCTTGCTTTTGAAAATCAAAGGCAAAAGATCGCAGCCTGCGGCAGCTCCTACAGG
>NZ_CP058974.1:3304697-3309761 GCF_022368695.1 Pseudomonas sp. Y5-11 | reverse complement strand
TGCGCACGTAGCTGGCGCTTGTTACCGGGCGTCTACTGACCCCGCAGGAGCTGCCGAAGGCTGCGATCTTTTGACCTTGCTTTTGAAAATCAAAGGCAAAAGATCGCAGCCTGCGGCAGCTCCTACAGGGAATCGGTGGTGTCAGGTCTTTCGCAGGTGCAGTTGGCCTTGGCTGTTGGCGGTGACGCTCAGCGACTCATAACTGTCGATCGTCGCGTGGCGGGTGTCGAGCGGATGCTGGTGCGTTGTGGTGATGATCATCAGCGCCGCTCCGGCCGCTTCAGCAGCCTGGATGCCGACGGTGGCGTCTTCGAAAATCAGGCAATCGGCGGGATCAAGCCCCAGACGCTGCGCGGCCAGACGATAACCGGCCGGATCGGGCTTGCCTGCCGTCACATCCTCAGCGGTAACCATTACCGCAGGCTCGGCAATCCCCGCCGCCGCCATGCGGCGCAACGCCAGATCCCGAGGCGCCGAGGTCACCATGGCCCAACGCTGCGCAGGCAGGCTGTCGAGAAACGCCGCGGCCCCGGGAATCTGCACAATCCCTTCGACATCATCGATTTCCGCCTGCGCGATGAACGCCGCTTGCGCCTCGGCATCAACCCCCGGCAGGTTCAGCCGGCGGATGGTGTCGATGGCGCGGGCGCCATGGATGGTCGGCAGAAACGTTTGGACATCCACGCCGTGGCGCTCGGCCCACGCCGCCCAGACGCGCTCGGCAGCGGCAATGGAATTGAGGACGGTGCCGTCCATGTCGAACAGGAACGCGCCGAACGCGCGATCGAAGACGTTATCGTGAGCAGACAAAAGGTCGCATCCTTTGACAGAACTGGGCGGATTGGCCGGGCAATGTAGCATTTTTGCCCGGCGATTCGACCCGAAGACTCAGTGCAGACGCGCGGCCTTGGACTTGAACGCGCTGTCGACACAATCGAGCAACTGGCCGATGGCCCAGGGCTTTTTGATGAACGCCACCGGGTGCTTGACCCCGGAGGTCTCCGGCGTTTCATAACCGGACATGACCATCACCGGTTTGTCCGGCCAGCGTTCGCCGACCAGATTGGCCAGCCCCGCGCCGTTGATTTCACCGGGCATGGTGATGTCGGTCAGCAGCAGCGCGACTTCCGGCGCGTGCGCTTCCAGATACAGCTTGGCGGCATCCGCACTGGTTTGCGGCTCGACCTTGAAACCTTCCTCCTGAAGAATTTCGCAGAGAAATTCCAGAATCAACGGGTCGTCCTCAACCACCAGAATCAACCCGCCAGGAAGGTGCGCGCTCGGCGTCGGTGTTGGACTCATGAACTGGCACTCCCTGAATTGCATTAACGACTTAGCGGCTCAAATCCGCTGCTTATCAGGTATGAGCAGCGCGCCCTGCATAAATTCATTTTTGATACAGGTCTTTTCTTAACAGTGGTCAATGGCCTTGGCTGTCGGGCGTTCGTCAGGCGGCTTTTGTGGTTAAAATGCCGGCCCTTTTGCTTGCCGACCGTGACTGATGAACCCTGAAGCCCTCGCCACCCTCCGCGCCCACTTGTTGCCTGCACTGGCGGCCGCACCGAGCGAAACCCGTCGCCTGTTCCATGGTCGTGGACGTTGCTGGCCGGGGCTGGAGCAACTGACAGTGGACTGGCTGCAAGGCGTGGTGCTGGTCTCGCTGTTCAAGGAACCGGCACCGGAACAGCTCGAAGCGCTCAAGCACGTGCTGCTCGACCTCAGCACCTCGGCCGAGTGGCTGCAGTCCGGCGCCCACACCCTGCTGCTGCAACATCGCTATTTGCCGCAAAGCACCGCCGAATGGTTGCTGGGGGATGCCATCGACGAGATGAGCATCGTCGAGGGCGGCTTGCAATACCGCGTCGATCTGGGCCGCAAGCAGAACGCCGGGCTGTTTCTCGACATGCGTTACGGGCGCAACTGGGTGCGTGAACAAGCGGCGGGCAAACGCGTGCTGAACCTGTTCGCCTACACCTGCGGGTTTTCCGTGGCGGCGATCGAAGGTGGCGCCCGCCATGTGGTCAACCTCGACATGTCCCGCGCCGCGCTGAGCCGTGGTCGCGACAATCACCGCTTGAACGGGCATGACCTGAGCAAGGTGAGCTTCCTCGGCCACGACCTGTTCAAGTCCTGGGGCAAGGTGATCAACAGCGGCCCGTACGACCTGGTGATCATCGACCCGCCATCATTCCAGAAAGGCAGTTTCCTGCTGACCAAGGATTACCAGCGGGTGCTGCGTCGTTTGCCGGAATTGCTCACGGCAGACGGCACGGTGCTGGCGTGCATGAATGATCCGTCGTTGGGTTCGGACTTTTTGATTGATGGCGTGACTCAGGAGGCGCCAAGTCTGCGCTTTGAGCAGCGGCTGGAGAATCCGCCGGAGTTTCCGGATGTCGATCCCGAGAGCGGCCTGAAGGCGCTGGTGTTCAAACGTCTCGATTGACCTGACACCCCGCCAACACCGCTGATCCCTGTGGGAGCTGGCTTGCCAGCGATGGCGGTGTTTCTCGTAACGAGGATGTCAGCTGTGCCGCCCTCATCGCTGGCAAGCCAGCTCCCACAGGGGTTTGGTGGGTCAGGAAATGGGTGGACGCAACACCAGCGCAAACAGTTCACCATGCCCGTTCACGTTGAGCTTGTGATAGAGATTGCGCCGATGAACCTTCACCGTCTCCGGCGAAATTCCCATCTGCTGGGCGATGGCCTTGCTGGAGAACCCTTGCAGAATCAGCCGCGCGGTGTCGACTTCGCGCAGGGTCAGACGCGCGTCGAAGCGATCAAGCAGCGTCGCCAGATCCCCCGCCAGCGGCTCGGTGCCGGTCCCTTGCGGCGGCAATAGCTGCACGTGACGGCGCATCGCCGCCAGCACCCAGTCGCGCACGCACAACAGACGGCCCTGCTCGACCAGATCGAAAGCCGTCGAGCGCCCCAGCGACAGGCCCAGTACACCGCCCTCGACGTTGATCATGAACTGCAACTCGTCCTCACCGACCACCGAGCGAAAGTAGCTCTGGTAATACTCGCTGTGCAGAAACTGATCCGGCGCCACCGAAGCCAGACTGTGCAGGCCATCGGCGATGCCGGTCGAGGCGGTTTGGTAGAACGGATCAAGCAGGTACATCCCGGCGCTGTAGCTGGCCAGCTCTTCCTGCTCGTCGGCGCGGCCCTTGCTGTCGAAGTCGATCAGCAACTGCGGCGCCTGCCCCGCCTTCATCAGCGCCACCAACGCGTTGTCCAGCGGCACCAGCAGCCGCAGCGTGTCCACCAGCGCACGCCAGAAAGCGTCCTGGCCGACGGCGGCAAACACCCGCGCCAGACTTTGATGCACCGGCAACTCCTGCAACAACGCGTCCACGCACTACCCCTTTTGTGTAACCCATGATGGGAATGGGTCAGGCGCGCCCGCCCCGATAGGCTGAGCACTCCTGTCAATCACCGGCCTGCCGCAGGCCAGGAGTGCCGCATCATGCGTTGTCGTCGTGGCTATATCAACCGGGGCATCAACCTTGGCCTGCTCGCCTGTCTGGGCGTCACATTCGCTGCCAGTGCCGCCGACGCACCGAGCGTGCACGTCTACAACTGGTACGACTACATCGGCCCCACGACCCTGGCTGATTTCAAGCGCGACAGCGGTATTCAGCCGGTTTACGACACCTTCGACAGTGCCGAAGTGCTCGAAGGCAAACTGTTGACCAGCCGCAGCGGTTACGACGTGGTGGTGGCGAGCAACTTCAGCCTGCCGACGCTGATCAAGGCCGGCGCCCTCGCCCCGCTGCCGCGCGATCAACTGCCGGGCTGGAAGAATCTGGACAGCGATCTGCTGAGCAAACTGGCCAACAACGACCCCGGCAATCAATACGCCGTGCCTTATCTGTGGGGCACCAACGGCATCGGCTACAACGTCGACAAGGTGCGCGCCGCCCTCGGCGACAAGGCGCCGCTGGATTCCTGGGACCTGGTATTCAAGGAAGAGAACCTCGCCAAGCTTGGACAGTGCGGGGTGGCGATGCTCGACTCGCCATCGGAAATGCTCCCGGTGGCCCTGCACTACCTCGGGTTGCCGCCCAACAGCACCAATCCCGAGGATTATCAGAAAGCCGAAGCGCTGCTGCTCAAGTTGCGCCCGCACATTGCCTACTTCAACTCGTCGAAATTCATCAGTGACCTGTCCAACGGCAACATCTGCGTGGCGGTGGGCTGGTCCGGGGCAATGCTCGAAGCCAAGACCAACGCCGAGCAGGCCAACAACGGTGTGAAGATCGCCTACAGCCTGCCCAAGGAAGGCGCGCCGGTGTGGTTCGACACGCTGGGCTGCTTCTCGGCATCGAGCATCGCGCGCTTGCCGTTTTTCTGCAGCAGGTAGGTGTGGATCTGCTGCACTTCCAGCGAGCGGTAGATCGGTGTGGTGTCGATAAAACCGCGCAGGCCGTTGCTGCGGTAATGCCGGGTGCTCATCAGCACCTGGGTTTCGCGAGCGCCGATCACCTCGAACCCCAGCGCTTCGAAATACGGCACCTTGCCGACACTGCAGGTCAGTTCGGCATGCGGGTAACGGCTGACCATCTCGCCGATCATCGCCCGCGCCACGCCCTGGCGCCGATAGCCTTCACGCACGGCCATGTAGGCAACGCTGCACGCTTCCCAGTCGCCCTGCACCGGCAGGTACAAGAGGAAACCGGTGACCTGCTCCGGATCATCCTCAGCCGTCGCCACCAACAACTCCACCTCGGTGCCCTTCTCACCGTTCAGCGCCTCCAGATACAGATGCACCTCATAACCGACCGCGTACTGATAGACGTTGTACAGCAGGTTGCTCGGGCCAAGACCGACCGCGCTGATGTCGGTCAAGTAATCGACCACCAGTTGCAGAATCTGGCTGTTGACGCTTTCGGGGCATGGGGTTTTGTAGTGGGTGATACGTGACATGACGGGTGAACTCCGGCGAAAAACCGCGCCATCATACCCTGTCCCGACGCCTGCTCTGTGTAGGAGCTGCCGAAGGCTGCGATCTTTTGGCTTTATAGAAGCAAGATCAAAAGATCGCAGCCTGCGGCAGCTCCTACA
>NZ_CP058974.1:3265046-3304646 GCF_022368695.1 Pseudomonas sp. Y5-11 | reverse complement strand
AAGATCAAAAGATCGCAGCCTGCGGCAGCTCCTACAGGGACGGTGATGGTTGACCTGAAGAAAATTTCATCCTCCGTGAAGCGGATTTTTCGCCGATTTGGCGTCCAATTCTTCAGCTGCGTTCACTTTTTTCACGCAGGCCTTGAGGAGTTGTCATGAGCGTGTTGCGTTCACTGTTCAAATGGCGAAAGACCCTGCTGCTGGTGCCGATGACGCTGGCGGCGCTGGCCAGTGCGCCAGCGTTTGCCCAGCAGGTGGTGATCGTCCAGCAAGCCCCACCGCCGATGCGCATGGAAGTGATGCCCGGCGCGCGTCCCGGGTATGTCTGGGATCAGGGCCACTGGCGCTGGGAAGGACGCGGTTACGTGTGGATGCCCGGCCATTGGCAACCGGTGCGTCATGGTGCGCACTGGCGACCGGGGCACTGGCAGGCACGCGGGCCGAACTGGTTCTGGGTTGAAGGGCGCTGGGTGCGCTGATTGGCCGTCGACCTGCACTCTTCTTCTATAAGGAACAACCCATGTCCAGAAGCGTTAAAGCCTTGCTCGCCGCCGCACTGGTGGCGATCACCCTGTCCGGTTGCGTCGTCGAACCGGCCCGTCCGCACCGGCCACCGCCGCCCGTGGAAGTGGTGCCGGTAATGCCTGCGCCGGGCTATCACTGGATCGCCGGTCATTACCGCTGGGGCGGCCATGAATGGCGCTGGGTACCAGGGCACTGGCGCGCCTACTGACCTGAAAGGCTGGCGTCACTGCTGTGGCGCCACCACCTTGAAGGAAATGGCAATGTCATTGGACACGACGGTATCCGCCCACTCCCCCGCTCCGAGCCCGAATTCGCTGCGTTTGAGCACCAGCTCGCCGTCGAAAATGCCGATCGCGCTGTCCGGCTTCAGCTCGACCGGCACTTGCACCTCGCGGGTAATGCCTTTGACGGTAAGCAGACCGGCGACCAGATAGCGGTTGTTCGCCACGCGGGTAAAACGGCTGGATACGAACACCGCTTCGGGAAAGCGCTGGGTGTCGAACCACGCCGGTTTCACCAGCTCGGTATTGGCGTTGTCGCTGCCGGCATTGATGCTGGCCAGGTCGATGTGCAACGTAGTGTGGGCGTTGGCGAGGTTGTCGCTGTCGAACTGCAGCGTCGCGTCGAACTTGTCGAAGGTGCCATAGACCTGGTCGCCGAATTGCTTGTAAATGAAGCTGATCTTGCTGGCGGTAGTGTTGACGCGATTGTATTCAGCGGCCTGCGCGCAGGCCATGACGCACAGGCCGGTAAACAGTGCCGCAGCGGTGAATCGGACACGCATGGGATTCTCCGGACAGGGCAAACCTTCGAGGCCTCGATTGACTTAAGCAAACAACCGGCAGTTGTGCCATGTCATCTGTCCGCCGGTGTGGCTCAGGCTCAGACCAGCCGCTCGATCTTCTGATGCTGCCAGACCAGTTTGTAATACAGGGTCTGCAATACCAGCATGCCCAGATAGGCCACCGGAAACGCCATCCACACCCCTTGCAAACCGTACTGCCCGTCCAGCCAGTAAGCCGCCGGCAGCTGCACGCCGACCACGCAGACAATGGCGATTGCCACCGGCACCAGCACCGTGCCGCTGGCACGCATGATGCCGCCGATGATCGCCTGGAAACCGAACACCAGCAGGCTCCACAACATGATATGCAGCAAGTGCTCGGCCATGGCCCGGGTCGAGTCTTCGGTCAGGAACAACCCCAGCAGCCAGTGCGACAACAGGTAGCCGAGCACAATCAGGCCACCGGTCAGGCACACGTTGATCAGCAGCCCGGTGCGCAGGATCGCGGCCAGGCGCTGCAGGTGCCCGGCACCGATGGCCTGGGCGCCAAGGATCGAGGCGGTGATGGCAATCGACAGCGCCGGGAACTGCACGTAGTTGACGATCTGCGTCACCGCGCCATAGGCCGCCGTCGCCTGCGAGCCGTGCTGGTTGACCAGCGTCAGAATCACCAGCTCCGACAACGACAGCACGATCATCTGCACCCCGGTCGGCAGGCCGATGCGCAGCACTTTGCCCAGAATCGCCCCGTCCAGCCGCAGCGCGCCGAAGAACTCGCGGTCCGGTGCCAGCGGGTGTCCCTTGCGAATCAGACTCCAGGCCAGCCACGCCATCGCCGTCAGCGTACCGGCCAGACCGGCGAACGCCGCACTCTGAATCCCCAGTTGCGGCAGACCCAGCCACCCGCGAATGAACGCCGGAGTCAGTGCCAGACCGACGACGGTTGACAGCAACAGCGCCAGCATCGGCGACAACGTGTCGCTCACCCCGCGCAACAACTGAGTGAACAGCACGTACACCAGCACAAAAGGCAAGGTCCACATCATCACTCGGGCATACGCCACCGCGTCGTCCAGCACATCCGCCGGGGTCCCCAGCCCCTGCAAGGCCTGACGTGCGAACACACTGCCCAGCACCGCCGCCAGCAAACCGATCAACACGCCCAGCAACAAGGTTGCCCCGGCGATCGCCTTGACCATGTGCGCCTCACGCGCGCCCCACGCCTGCCCGATCAACACCCCGGCACCGGCACCCAACCCGATCACCAGTGCGATGAAGAAAAAGACGATCGGAAACATCCCCGATACCGCCGCCAGCGCCTGCGTACCGAGCATCTGCCCGATGTAGATGCTGTTGACCGTGCCCGACATCGATTGCAAAAAGTTGGACAACACCATCGGTGCGAGGAACAGCAGGTAGGTTTGCCAGAGGGGTTTGCTGGTGGCGGGGGTTTGCATTGAGGGTCCGTCTCGGGGTGGGAGATGCGGTGGATATTACGCTAGATGCGCGGGTTAAAGTCGGTCGACATCGGGTCGGCTCAAGGCTTAAATGGCGGCACTATTTTCCGTGGAACGCATCTGCTCATGACCCCGTTGCGAAATGCCCTGACCTGTTCCCTGCTGGTCGTTTTCAGCCACATGGCTGGCGCCGCCGAAGCCACCGCCCCCATCGAATCGTTGCGCCCCTTGCTGGCAACCTTGAATGAACGCCTGAACATCGGCGATCTGGTGGCGCTGACCAAATGGGACAGCGGCAAGCCGATTCAGGACAGCCCGCGCGAAGCCCAGGTCATCGCCAATGCCCGCACTTTGGCGACCGAACACCAGCTCGACCCCGAAGACGTGGCTCAGTTGATCGCCGCACAGATGGAGGCGAACAAACTGGTGCAGTACGGATTGCTCGCACAATGGCAAGCGGCCGGGGCGGCGCCGGACACCCCGCGACCGGATCTGGCGAAGCAGATTCGTCCGCGTCTGGACGAGTTGCAAACCCGCCTGCTGCGCCAGTACGCCAACTTCGCGCCGCACCGCCGCGAGCCGAATTGCCAGGCGTTGCTGGCCAAGGCTCGGCAGGATCTGACCCACGACGCACTGCATGAACTGGCCCTGACCCGTGCCACCGGGGAGCTGTGCATTCGGGCGCCGAAGCTTTAAATCAGGGGTTCCGGCATACATCGCTGGCGTCGATAGTCACCATCACGTCAATGAAGTTCTCATAAAAAATCCGCGGCGTAACATCAGCTCCATACCAACCCAATACACCCCGGAGCACACGATCATGAAACGCCAAACCATCCTCGGCATCGCTTTTTCGGTACTCGCTGTTAACGCTTTTGCAGCAGCCCCTGTTCACCAAATGGTCGCTGAAGGCGGCTCGGACAAGTTGATTGAAAGCCGTCTGGCTGAAGGTGGCTCTGATCGTTTGCTGGAACGTCGTGTCGCTGAAGGTGGCGCGGATCGCCTGATCGAGCGTCGCGTTGCAGAAGGTGGTTCGGATCGTTTGCTGGAACGTCGCGTTGCCGAAGGTGGCGCGGATCGCCTGATCGAGCGTCGCGTTGCAGAAGGTGGTTCGGATCGTTTGCTGGAGCGTCGCGTTGCAGAAGGTGGTTCGGATCGCTTGCTGGAACGTCGCGTTGCCGAAGGTGGCGCGGATCGCCTGATCGAGCGTCGCGTTGCAGAAGGTGGTTCGGATCGCTTGCTGGAACGTCGCGTTGCCGAAGGTGGCGCGGATCGCCTGATCGAGCGTCGCGTTGCAGAAGGTGGTTCGGATCGCTTGCTGGAACGTCGCGTTGCCGAAGGTGGCGCGGATCGCCTGATCGAGCGTCGCGTTGCAGAAGGTGGTTCGGATCGCTTGCTGGAACGTCGCGTTGCCGAAGGTGGCGCGGATCGCCTGATCGAGCGTCGCGTTGCAGAAGGTGGTTCGGATCGCTTGCTGGAACGTCGCGTTGCCGAAGGTGGCGCGGATCGCCTGATCGAGCGTCGCGTTGCAGAAGGTGGTTCGGATCGCTTGCTGGAACGTCGCGTTGCCGAAGGTGGCGCGGATCGCCTGATCGAGCGTCGCGTTGCAGAAGGTGGTTCGGATCGCTTGCTGGAACGTCGCGTTGCCGAAGGTGGCGCGGATCGCCTGATCGAGCGTCGCGTTGCAGAAGGTGGTTCGGATCGCTTGCTGGAACGTCGCGTTGCCGAAGGTGGCGCGGATCGCCTGATCGAGCGTCGCGTTGCAGAAGGTGGTTCGGATCGCTTGCTGGAACGTCGCGTTGCCGAAGGTGGCGCGGATCGCCTGATCGAGCGTCGCGTTGCAGAAGGTGGTTCGGATCGCTTGCTGGAACGTCGCGTTGCCGAAGGTGGCGCGGATCGCCTGATCGAGCGTCGCGTTGCAGAAGGTGGTTCGGATCGCTTGCTGGAACGTCGCGTTGCCGAAGGTGGCGCGGATCGCCTGATCGAGCGTCGCGTTGCAGAAGGTGGTTCGGATCGCTTGCTGGAACGTCGCGTTGCCGAAGGTGGCGCGGATCGCTTGCTGGAACGTCGTGTTGCCGAAGGTGGCGCGGATCGCCTGATCGAGCGTCGCGTTGCTTGAGTTGATGTCTCTTCGCACAAGCCATGAAAAAGCCCGGCCTGATCAGCCGGGCTTTTGCGTTCAACCGCTGCTTATTGAGCATTTTTCAGCTTGACCACATCACCGGAAATTCTGGTGGTGTAACCGGTCAGCACCCACGCCCAGAATCAGTTTTCCTGAACCTGGGTGTTGATCATGGCGTCACCGCCCTTGGCCTTGATCGCCGCTGTCTGCGCACGAACGAAGCGGCGGTTCTGTTGAATCGGGATCACGCCGAACAGCAGCAGGCCGGTGGCCGTGGCTTCGCTGTGACCAATCACGGTGTATTGGCTGCTGTCGTATTGTTTGATGTTCATCGGGGTGCCGGTGCAACCCGCCAGAACCCGACATGACCCTGGCGGCAGAGTCAATCGAGCGCGGGCTGCTGATCGTTCCATTCGGCGAGCCAGAGGGCTGCCGCAGGCTGAGATCTTTTGCTTTGGGAAATCCAGGCCTGCCATTCGTCGCAAACCCGCCCTCACCTGTCAGATCTGATAGTAGGCAGCCAGCCTCCGCCAGCGCTTTAATCCCTCGGGCCACTCCCTCAGCACCCAGCCATATTGAACAGGTGACGCGCCCATGACCAGCCAATTGACGAGCAATGCTTCCAGTCAGCAGATCACTGTCTTTCCACCGGATCGCGGTATCGGCGTTCTGGCCGTGTACCCGCCGTATCCGGTGGGTTTCAAGCCGCAGAAGGACGGGGCGCTGGGGATCAACATCCACATGGTGCAGGGCGACCGCGACGGTCTGCTGGTGTATATCCTGGCCTATATCGAGATGGCCGTAGGCGACGATATCAGAGTGTTTATCGAAAACACGCGATCACCGGTCGCGCAATTTTCGGTTACCGCTGCGCACTTCGATGACCAAGGCAACGCCAAGAACATCCCGTTCCACATTTCGGCTGCCGACATGCAGTCCCGCTTTCTGCCGCTGCAAATCCAGAGCAAGGACTTGTGGTTCGAAGTCAAGCGCTTCAGCAAAAATACCGAAGAGTCCCCGCACATACCGCTGCTCTACAAATACCCCGCGCCAGGCGAGGCCGATACCGATGGTGGCAAACCCTTCAACCAGGGCCTGAAATTGCCCGTGGCTTCCGAGGGTTTCGTCGATCAGACGGTGATCGATGACGGAATGTTCGTAACCGTCATGCAGTATTTCAACCAGCACATCGGTGATGTAGTGGTCCTGGCCTTCGGCTCGCTGCTGCTGGAAACCACGGTTACCGCGTTGGGCGATGTGATGTTCGAACTGACCCCGGATCAACTGGCCACCCTCGCTCCCACCAACACTCTGATGGTGCGCTGGGAAGTGTTCGATGTGGTGGAAAATGCCAGCGGCTGGTCGGACTCGCTGGTGCTGCCGTTCAAACCGGGCATTGTGCTGTTGGCCGCACCGATCTTCGAACAGGCGGACATCGACAACATCCTGCATCACGATCAACTGGACGGTGGCACTGCCGGTATCCTCGTCACCGGCGTATTTGCCGCCAATGACCGCATCGAACTGACCCTGCAAGGCGTCACTCAGGGCGGCGAAACCGTAAACCACACCTACAACCGGATCCTGAGCGCCGCCACGCGCACCGTCGATTTTCCGGTCGAGAATGAAAAAATCCGCAACCTGATCGGCGGGGCCCTGCACGCGTCCTATCAGTTGATTCGGGCCGGCAAGAGTCAATTTTCCAAACCGGCGGACGTCACCGTCAGCGGCGTGACCCAACCGCTTGGCCTGCCGCTCGTCGCACCGCTGGTGGACGGCAAACTGCCGGTGGACACCGCCGAAGCCACCGTACAGCTCGCCGAATATTGGCCGCTGCAGACCGGGGCCACCGTCGAAGCCCATTGGCAGACCACCGACAAGGACGGCGTCGCAGCGCTGTACGTTTTCCGCCTGATCGTCAGCGACCCGTCCCAACCGGTCATCTTCAAGGTGCCGGCCAAATACATCGCCCCCTTCCCGGACACCCCGCTGGTGGTGCAATGCACCGTGGCCAATCCCGGGCAGACGCGGGTGTTTTCCGAGTTGCTGCAATTGCGCATCAGCGAACAGGCCGTGGTGCCGCTGGACCCGCCGACACTGGTCAAACCGGCGCTCACGCCGATTGATGTGCTGGCTTATCCGGACGGGGTGACAGTACGTATCGAATACGTCGGTGCAATCAAGGATGACCGGGCGCGATTGGTAGAGGTCAAGCCGCCTGCAGGATCACCCGCCTTTCCTCTGGCGGAGTTCAACAGCAACAAGCGGGTAAATACGGTATTGACCCAGGCTTTTCTCGCGGTGCGCCAGGGCAGAACAATCGAGATGCGCTGGAACCTCAACCGTAATGGAGGACAAGCGGGCAAGTCGTTGCCGCTGGCATTGAAAATTCAAGCGATCCCCCCGCAAGACTCACGGCTGCCGACACCACAAATTCGCCAGGGTGCGGAGCTCGACATCAATAAGTTACAGACCAGTGATCGCCTGACCGTCACTACCTGGCCCGGCGAGGCAAACGGACAGCGCCTGTGGCTTCGCTATGACGGAGTAACCAGGACGGGTCCCGCCGAACCCTACAATGATCTGGTGAATGAGCCTCATACTGGTACTTCCGGCCTGAACCGAGCACTCCCGCTGGAGTGGCTCAAATCCCTGAAGCACGACAGTGAACTGAAAATCAGCTTTTGGGTGAATCTGGCCGGCGAAGCAGACTTTGCCACAGCAATATTGTTCCCGGTGCGAACATACCTGATCAAATCACTCTCTCTGACCGCACCAAAATTGCTCGACTTACCCGGTGCAACCCTCAATTTCGATGATATTGCCGATAGCGGTGCACGTATCGAAGTTCCGATCTATACCGGAATGTCCCCCGGGCAGTCCGTCAAGGTCGAGTTGGCCGGCGCGGGAGGTCATTACACGACTGCATCCACGAATGTCGATACCATCAAGCCCCTGATTTTTCTGGTTCCCCGATCAACATTCATTGCCAATGCCGCCCGGACAGTGGCAATCACCTATCTGGTCTCGTCCTCCAGTGAGCAGAATCAGCCACTGCGGTCGCCAAGCCTTGATCTGAATATTCTTGCCGACACCTGGCGCGACTCCATCACCGATTTCAATGGTAATGCCGGGAACTGGGCATTAGGACCGGCCTCAAGAACTGCAAGAATTCTCAGTGATCACTACGAAAACCTGACCTATGACGCTGGGGGAAACTCAGGAGTCATGCTAAGCCAGACATTCCAATTCAAGGCCGCGAGAACCTACCAGTTCAGCTACTACGTAGCCAATGTCAGTCCGCAACCTGACAACGTTCCACCGGTGATCAGCGTCAGCACCTCCAGCGGAATGCCGATTCTTGGCGCATTCACGGTACCGAGAACGGGCACCTTTTTTCAGCAGGTGGCCAATTTTCGAGTACCCGTCAGTGGTGCCTATACGATTTACATGCTTAATCACGAGGATCGCGGAGGCTACGGCGGAGCCCGAGGCGGCAAGGACTTTATCCTGGATGCCATCCACGTACGACGGCTGTGAACAGTTCGCCAGAGTCATAAGGGGACGGGCTTATTATTTTGGCGCCTGGTTCGGACACTAAAAGATCGCCGCCTGCGGCGGCTCCTGCAGGGGGATACCGATACCTCTGCAGGAGATGCCGCAGGCTGCGATTTTTTGCTTTTGGGGATTGATCGCTTATATGTGTTTAACGTTCATTCCTGCAGCCCGTAACACCTTGCGCTGGTGGAACTGGCGCTGGGCAGGCTTGAACTGCTCGGCGCCACAACTTCCTGACCTGAACCCGCACCCATGAAGCTCATCGGCCGTGCGCCCGGGGCAGGCCGACGGGCTCTATTGTTTTTCTGCTGAAAAGCTTTGCAGGTACGCCAGCAGATTATCGATCTTCTCTTCGTCGCTCAGGCCCCAGAAAATCATCCGCGTCCCGGGCACCACGCCCTTCGGGTCTTTCAGATACGCGGTCAGCGTGTCGCGATCCCAGGTCTTGCCGGAGTTTTTCATCGCCTCGGAATACACGTAATTGGCCGACGTCCCGGCCGGTCGGCCAATGATGCCGTTGAGTTGCGGGCCGAAGCCGGGGCGCGCGTCCGGGCCAACCTGATGGCAGCCGCCGCACAGGCGCGGGAAGATCTTTTCGCCGGCGGCGGGATCGCCTGCGGCGTGGGTGGTCGAGCTGAACGAAACGGCGGTCGTGGTCAATACAACAAGCAATGCAGCGATGTTTTTCATCGGGTGATCCAGAACGGTCTGATGCAATTGAGGCAAGGCTATCACTTTGTGCCGAGGAAGCTTTTTACAGATAAGCGCCGATGACTTTTCTGACGGTAATCAATGCCTGGCGCAGGACGTCCATGGACACCGACCCCAACGCCAACCGGATCGCATGCGGCACATGTGCCGACACGGCGAACGGTTCGGCCGTGGTGACCGAAATCTGCTGGTGCACCAACTCCACCACAATCTGATCGGCACGCACGTCTTCCGGCAACGGCAACCACAAAAAGTAAGACGACGGATGACCGATGCACGTCAGCCCTTGCAACAACTCGGCGGCCAGCGCTTGCCGGGCCTTGGCATCGTCGCGTTTTTGTTGCTCCAGCAGGGTGACGGTGCCGTCGTCGAGCCAGCCGCAAGCCATCGCGGTCATCACGCCGGGGGTGTTCCAGGTGGTGGCGCGGATGATGCGTTCCAGCGCCGGCACGTTGCGCAGGGGGGCGGCAATAAAACCGACGCGCAGGCCGGTGGCGATATTCTTGGAAAGTCCCGAGACGTACACCGTGCGCTCCGGCGCCAGATCAATCAGGGTACGCGGTGGGTTATCCACCAGAAAGGCGTAGGCCGCGTCTTCGATGAGAATCAGATCATGCCGCCGGGCAAGTGCGACCAATTGCTCGCGCTGTTCGATCGGCGTCACCCAACCCAACGGATTGTGCAGCGTCGGCATGCTGTACACGGCGCGTACCGAACGGCTGCGGCACAGCTTGTCGAGCGCCGTCAGGTCAGGTCCGTGGTCACCGGCCGGGATGGCCACCACTTCCAGATGCAGCGCTTCGGCCAGCACCTTGAAGCCGGAATAGGTCAGCGCATCCGCCGCAATCACATCACCGGGTTTGAGCAAGGCCATCAGTGTCACTGCCAACCCTTGCTGGGCGCCGTTGACGATCAGCACTTGCCCGGCATCGGCCTGCACCCCGCGATCCTGCAGATGCCGCGCCACCGAGGCACGCTCATGCTGTCGTCCGGCGTGGGGTTGATAGCGCAGCAAGGCTTCCAGATCGCCCGACAGCGCCAATTGACGTAACGCCGTGCGCAACAGATCGGCCTGACCGGGCAGAGACGGGTAATTGAAGTTGAGATCGATCATGCCGACTGCCACGTCCTTCTGATCGATCCCCTGCCCCGGCGA
The DNA here is from genome assembly GCF_022368695.1 of Pseudomonas sp. Y5-11. Lineage (NCBI taxonomy): Bacteria > Pseudomonadati > Pseudomonadota > Gammaproteobacteria > Pseudomonadales > Pseudomonadaceae > Pseudomonas > Pseudomonas sp. Y5-11. The sequence goes on along the minus strand of NZ_CP058974.1, from coordinate 3,294,333 downwards.
CAAAGAGGTTTCACGGACAAACGTCCCGCGCCCGGTCTCGCCGCTGACCAGCCCCATGGCCTCAAGTTCGGCGTACACCCGCGATGCGGTGACCAGTGCCAGGCCTTCACGGGCTGCCAGTTCGCGGTGGGTCGGCAGGCGCGTTCCCGGTGCCAGATGCCCGCAACGAATATCCGCTGCATAAGCGTCAACGAGGGTCTTGTAGCGTGAGCGCGGCATAGCGGATGTATCCATGACAATTATTTGATTGTGCTGATTCTCGGCTTCAGGATCACTCGAAAGCAACCCTACCTTTGAGCGTGACCCTGTATGGAACGGACTTCGAACCCGGTTAACCCGGCCCTGGAAAAAACCAGCGGCTGGATCAACGGTTTTATCGGCGTGGTGATCTTCAGCGGATCGTTACCGGCCACGCGCCTGGCGGTACTGGAATTTGATCCGGTGTTTCTTACCGTGGCCCGCGCGGCCATTGCCGGCGTGTTGGCAGCAGCGCTGTTGTGGCTGTTTCGCGAACGGCGTCCGGCACGGGATCAGTGGTGGCCGTTGTTGATTGTGGCGTTGGGCGTGGTGCTGGGTTTCCCCTTGCTGACGGCATTGGCGCTGCAACACGTGACGTCGGCGCATTCGATTGTGTTTGTGGGATTGCTGCCCCTGGCGACGGCGATTTTTGGCGTGCTGCGTGGCGGCGAGCATCCGCGACCGGTGTTCTGGGTGTTCTCGATTCTCGGCAGTGTCTTGGTCGTTGGCTTCGCCTTGTCACAGGGGCTGACCGCCTCGCCCACCGGTGATCTGCTGATGCTCGCGGCGATTCTGGCCTGTGGTCTGGGTTACGCCGAAGGCGCCAAACTGTCGCGCGTGCTCGGCGGCTGGCAGGTGATCTGCTGGGCGTTGGTGTTGTCGCTACCGGTGATGGCGTTGCTCAGCCTGTGGCTGGCCCCCGCCTCGTTCAGTCACATCAGCCTGTCGGCCTGGCTGTGCCTGGCGTATGTGGCGCTGTTCAGCATGCTGATCGGGTTCGTGTTCTGGTATCGCGGCCTGGCCCAGGGCGGGATTGCGGCAGTGGGACAACTGCAATTGCTGCAGCCGTTTTTCGGTCTGGCGCTGGCGGCGACGTTGCTGCATGAACAGGTCAGCCTGGGGATGCTGGCGGTGACGCTGGGAGTGATTCTGTGTGTGGCCGGGGCAAAGAAATTCGCCCGATAATCCTCAGACGCCAGCCTTCCACTCCCGCGGGCTGAGCCCGGTCTTGCGGCGAAACGCTCGAGCCAGTGCCGAAGGACTTTCATAACCGACCTCTTGCGCGATCAGCGCAATCGCCCGTCCCTCGCGCAGACGCTTCTGCACCAGACTGATCCGCCAGCTCAGCAGATAGTCAGCTGGCGACTGCCCGACGACGCGGTGGAACTGCTCGGCGAATCCGGCTCTGGACAGATGGGCGGCAGTCGCCAGGTCCGCCACACGCCAGGGTCTGGCCGGTTGCTCATGCATCAGGGTCAAGGCGCGAGACAAGCGCGGATCCGCGAGCCCGGCCATCAGGCCGGGTGGCTGGACACGGCTGCTGATGAGGTGGCGCAACAGCAGGATCACCAGCAATTCAAACAAACGATCCATCACCGCCACGCGCCCGCAATGACCTTCAAAGGCTTCTCTGAACAGCCATTCCAGCGTGTTGCCCAACTCCGGGATTTCGCTGAGTTTGAGCAGCAGATAATCCGGCAGTGCCGCCGCCAGCGCATTGCCGGAACCTCCGTCAAACGTCAGCGTGGCGCAGACCAGCTGTGCGCCCATGGCCTCATCGGCGGACATCCGATGAGTGCAGGGTCGCGGGAAGAAAATCAGTGAAGGTTCGACAATACGAACCTCACGTTGATTGCCCGCTTTCAGCAACAACTCGCCGGCCTGTAATAGATGCACATGCCCGACCGGTTCGCCCTCATGCAGGCCGACGCCGCAAAACGTGCCACTGTGAAAGGTGCCGGCACTCACACCGAAATGGCTGAGCAGCGTTGAAAGACGATCCATGGGCGACTCCCGATGCATATCTGGACGATCTGTTGCATATCCTCGACGATCTGCGGCCAAAGCGCCAGCCGTGCGCCATAACATGGCCTCCATCCCCGGCGCACTTCGCACCGGACTTCTGGAGAATCACCATGAGCCGCATCCCTGCAATCAGCCTTGAAAACGCCACCGACGCCAGCCGCCCGACCCTGGAAGGCGTGAAGAAAAAAATCGGCTTCCTGCCCAATGTCTTTACCACGCTGGCCAAAGCCCCGGTGGCCCTGGAAGCCTACGTGCAAGCTTCGGCGATCCTCGGCAAGACTTCGTTGAGCGCCAAGGAAAAAGAAGCGGTGTATCTCGCCACATCACAGATCAACGGCTGCGATTATTGCCTGGCCGCGCACAGCCTGTTTGCCAGCAAGGCCGGGCTCTCGGCGCAGGACATCAGTGCCGCGCGTCACGGTGAATTGAATGCCTATGCCGCTCTCGCCCAACAGTTGACGCAAAGCCGCGGCCACTTGAGCGACGAGCAGATCGCCGCCGCCCGCGCTGCCGGCATTGACGACAGCAAGATTATCGAAGTGATTGCCTTGGTGGCTGTGCAGTCGCTGACCAACTACCTGAACAACGCGGCCTTGACCGACATCGACTTCCCGGCCATTGATTGAATGCGAAAAAAACGAGAGCGGGCTTGCTCGCGAAGGCGCTGAATCAATCAACCAGTGTGTTGAATGACACTGCGCTTTCGCGAGCAAGCCCGCTCTCACAATTGATCAATGATGTTCGACGCCCGCGCGTTTGAGCAGTTTCTTGCAGCGCTCGGACAGATGAAACACCTGCAATTCCTTGCCGGCCTTGGCGTAACGCTCGCGCAAGGTCTTCAGCGCGGCAATCGCCGAATAGTCAACGAAGCTCAAATGCCGGCAATCCAGCGTCACCCGGGCCGGGTCATTGGCCGGGTCGAACTGGTTGAGAAACGGCGTGGTCGAGGCGAAAAACAGTGTGCCGTGCAGGCGATAGAGTTTGCTGCCGTCGGCTTCCAGATGTTCATCGGCGTACAGCTCGCGGGCCTGCTGCCAGGCGAAATTCAGCGCGGCGATGATGATCCCGCAGAGCACGGCAGTGGCCAGATCGGTGAACACGGTGATGCTGGTCACGGCGATGATCACCAGCACATCGTTGAGCGGCACTTTGTTCAACACCCGCAACGAGGCCCAGGCGAAAGTCTGCTGTGACACCACGAACATCACGCCCACCAGCGCCGCCAGCGGAATACGCTCGATCAGCGGCGACAGAAACAGGATGAACAGCAGAATCAACACACCCGCGACCACCCCGGACAAACGCCCACGGCCGCCGGAGCTGAGGTTGATCACGGTCTGGCCGATCATCGCGCAACCGCCCATGCCACCGAACGCGCCCGAGACCATATTCGCCGCCCCCAGCGCGACACATTCGCGATCCGGGTAGCCACGGGTTTCGGTGATTTCATCGGTGAGGTTCAGGGTCAGCAAGGTTTCCAGCAGACCGACCAGCGCCATCAGAATCGCGTACGGGGCGATGATGCGCAGGGTCTCCAGGCTCCATGGGATGTCCGGCAAGGCGAAAGTCGGCAGACCGCCGGCGATGTGCGCCATGTCGCCGAGGGTGCGCGTCGGCAGGCCGAACAGGTAGACCAGCAGGCCCACACCGAGGATCGCCACCAGTGCCGGCGGCACCGCGCGGGTCAGGCGTGGCAGAATATAGACAATGGCCATGGTCAGCAGCACCAGCCCGGTCATCAGGTACAGCGGCGTGCCGCTGAGCCAGTGTTCACCGCTCTTGAAATGCTCCAGTTGCGCCAGGGCAATGATGATCGCCAGGCCATTGACGAAACCGAGCATCACCGGATGCGGCACCATGCGCACCAGTTTGCCCAGGCGCAACAAGCCGAACGCCATCATGATCAGGCCACCGAGCAACACGGTCGCCAACAGGTATTGCACGCCGTGCTGCACCACCAGCGCGACGATCACCACCGCCATCGAACCCGCCGCCCCGGAGACCATTCCCGGCCGGCCGCCGAACAATGCGGTCAACGTGCAAATGAAAAAGGCGCCGTACAGGCCCATCAGTGGATTGAGATGCGCCACCAGCGCGAACGCAATGCATTCGGGCAACAAGGCAAACGAGGTGGTGAGTCCGGCCAGGACATCGGCGCGCAGACGTTTTGGTTTCATGGCTTACCTGACTGAGCGGCCGACGAGCGCGGCCGCTGATGTTCACGAAAATGAGGGGTGCGGATGTTACGGAATAGTTCGGAATCGGGCCAGCGATCGCTGACACCGTTAGCCGTGCGATTTATCCTGACGCGCTTGTGCCTCCTCCGAGTATGACCATGACTGCATGGCTGACCGCCCGCGACGTTTGCCAGCGCTTGCGCGAGGCTGCGCTGGGTGTGCTGATGTTCAACAGATCCGAGAGACCCGGTGATGCCGGACTGGTTGCGGTCGATATCGAAGGCTGGCAGTTGCTGCTGGACTTTGAAGGCGGACGCTTGCACCACTGTGAACAGGCCCGCGCCCCGGATGGCCGCGAGGGGACATTGGCAACGTGGCAGCGTTACGGCACCAATCCAGTCGACCTGCTGAGTACCTGGGAGCTGGCGCAGATCGAGCGGTTGCTGGCGCGACCGCGTTGAACTCGATCAACCCTGACGCAGATCGAGCATATAAGTGTAATAGCCGGTATCACGCACATAACCCAGCGACTCGTACAAACCCTGCGCTATCAAGTTGTCGGTGGCGGTTTCCAGCACCAGACCTTTGGCGCCAGTCTGCAAGGCAAAGTCGCGGGCCGTATTCATCAGCAATCGCCCGACACCGTGACCACGGGCTGCGGGCGTGGTGAACAAATCACTGAGCAGCCAGGTGCGGTGAGCGTCGATCGAGGAAAACGTCGGGTATAACTGCACAAAGCCGAGCGCATCGCCCTGTTCATCCTGCGCGAGGAAAATCGCCGATTCTTCGCCAGCCATGCGCTCAGCGATGAAGGCGCGCGATTGCGTCAGGTTCGAAGGTTGCTGATAAAAGCCACGATAGGCGTCGAACAGTTTTGCCACAGCCTCCAAATGAGTCGCCGTAGCGCGCAGTGCCTTGATGACCATGTTCCCTCCCGCCGATTTTATTGATTATCGAACCAGCATAGCGCTCTCGAACGAGTGAGCTGGCCTCATCGCTATATAGTTTTGTATATTGCGAAACCGAATTTTTCAGTACCTGCCCATGCCACCCATTTACATCGTGTTCCCATGAGTGCCATCCGCGTACGCAACGAACAATTGATCCTCGCCGCCGCCAGCGAAGAGTTCGCCGCCAACGGCTTCGACGCCACCCAGACCCGTGATATCGCCGCCCGCGCCGGCGTGCCCAAGGCCAACCTGTATTACTACTTTCAGACCAAGGAAAACCTCTATTCCAAGGTTTTGCTGGGGTTCGTCGAACCGCTGCTGGAAGCCTCGGCGGCGCTGCGCGAAAGCGACGACCCCATGATTGGCCTGCGCTCCTACGTCGCCGCGCGTATCCGCATCGCCCGCGAGCACCCGGCGATTGCCAAGGTGTTCAGCGGCGAGCTGCTGCTCGGTGGCCGTCAGCTACCGGACGAATGCCGCGACCTGCTGCACGCCGAAGCCCAGCGCAATGTCGACTGCCTGCGCAGCTGGATCGAACGCGGCCTGCTGGCGCCGGTGGACCCGGAACACCTGATGCTGTTCATCTGGTCGGCGACCCGCACCTACACCAACATTGGCTGGCAAATGGGCTGCATCACCGGGCGCCTGGTGCCGCAGGATGAGGATTATCAGACGGCGGCGGAGACGATTACGCGGATGGTGCTGGAGGGCGTCGTGGCACCGAGGGCTGGGGAGATTCGTGGGGGTTTGTTTGCGACGTGAGGTATGAGAGCTGCTACGCAGCCCGGCGCGAGCAAGCTCGCTCGCCACAGGGGATTTGGGCTGAGTATGGGAATCTGTTCACACCACCGGCCATTGTGGGAGCCAGCCTGCTGGCGATTGGGTTGGCACACCTGGCATCTTCATTGACCGATTCACCGCCATCGCTGGCAAGCCAGCTCCCACAGTGATCCCTGTTGTTCATGGATTTTGCGAACCATGCCAAACCTGTGGGAGCTGGCTTGCCAGCGATGAGGCCAGTAAGAACAACAGAAGTATTTGCGGGCTTCAGAATATGATCGCGGCGGCAGGTTTGACGTCGACCCGGGCCATGGCCCCCGTCAGGTGCGCCAGGTCCTTGTTGTGTTCGGCGATGATGTCTTCGGCGCTCATGTTGCCGTTGTCGAGGGTGGAATGAGCGTCTGCCACGAGGACGACGTCGTACCCCAGCTGATGGGCCTGGCGCACGGTGGCGTTGACGCAATAGTCGGTTTGCAGGCCGCAGATGATCAGGCGCTCGAAGTCTTCGCCGGGCAGCAGTTTGCCCAGCTCGGTCTGGTAGAACGAATCCGGGGTGGTTTTGCGTACGCGCAGGTCTTTGGCGGTTGTCAGCAGGCCATCGGCAAGTTGCCAGCCTTCGCCACCATGGGCCAGCGGGCTGTCCTTTTCTTCATGCTGAATCAGCACCACTGGCACGCTGGCCTTGCGCGCGCGCGTGCTGAGCTGGTTGATGGTGTCGATGACGCGGCGAATGTCGAAGCACTGATATTGGCCCGAGCAGAGAGCCTGTTGGACGTCGATGATCAGCAATGCGCTAGACATGATGGGCCTTCCTTGATCGAACGTTGAAACCGGGGCGGAGCAGCGCCCGCCCCCTTTTTACCCCTGTCAGTAGCCTAGTGACAATCCGGTATTGCGTCGTGGATCGTTGGCACCGTAGAAGCGGTTTTTGCCCACTGGCTTACCGCCCAGCGACGGTGCGCCGACCAGGATCGCGGCGATGTGATTGGCGTCCTGCGGCCCGGCGAACTTGTGGCCCCAGCTCTCGAGGAGCTTCTTCGTATCGGGGCTGGCCGCGAAGTCTTCGAGATTGGTTTCCTCAGGCATCCATTGCTGGTGGAAACGTGGCGCGTCCACCGCTTCCTGCAGGCCCATGCCATAGTCGATGACGTTGAGCATGGTCAGCAAGGTCGCCGTAATGATGCGGCTGCCACCCGGCGTACCGACCACCATCACCACTTTGCCGTCCTTGGTGACGATGGTCGGGCTCATCGACGACAGCGGAGTTTTGCCCGGAGCGATGGCATTGGCCTCGCCCTGCACGAGACCGTACATGTTCGGCACGCCGACCTTGGAGGTGAAGTCGTCCATTTCGTCGTTGAGGATCACCCCGGTCTTGCTCGCCATCACCCCGGCGCCGAACCAGTCGTTGAGGGTGTAGGTGACCGACACCGCGTTGCCCCACTTGTCGACGATCGAATAGTGCGTGGTGTTGTTGCCTTCATGGGGCGCGACGCCGGGTTTCAGTTCGGCGGAGATTCCGGCCTTCTGCGGCTGAATCGCGTTGCGCAGCTTGGTCGCGTAGTTCTTGTCCAGCAGATGCTCGATCGGGTTCTTCACAAAATCCGGGTCGCCCAGATAGCTGTTGCGGTCCACATAAGCGTGGCGCATCGCTTCGATCTGGTAGTGCATGCCCTGGGCCGAATGGAAGCCCAGGTCCTTCATCGGATAGCCTTCAAGAATGTTCATGATCTCGCAGATCACCACCCCGCCGGAGCTTGGCGGTGGCGCCGACACCACGTGGTAGCCGCGGTAATCGCACTCCACCGGGGCCAGTTCGCGGGTCTTGTATTTGTCGAGGTCGGCCTGGGTGATGATGCCCTTGTTGGCCTGACTGGAAGTGACAATGGCGTCGGCCACCCAGCCCTTATAGAAACCGTCAGCGCCTTTTTCCGAAATGGTGCGCAGGGTTTTCGCCAGATCCTTCTGCACCAGTTTCTGCCCGACCTGCATTGGCTCGCCGTTGTGCAGGAAGATCGAGCCGGAATCACGCATGTCCTTCTTGAATACATCGGTGGCGTAGTCCAGCAAATCGACGTCGCCCTGCTCCAGTTCGAAACCGTCTTCCGCCAGTTTGATCGCCGGGGCGATCATGTCCTTGCGCGGCTTGGTCCCGTACTTGCTCAGCGCCAGCTCCATGCCTGACACGGTGCCGGGCACTGCCACGGCGAGGTGACCGCGCGTGCTCAGGTCCGGGACGACGTTGCCGTCCTTGTCCAGGTACATGTTGGCGGTCGCCGCCAGCGGGGCTTTTTCGCGGAAGTCGAGGAAGGTCTTGCGCCCGTCCGCCAGTTGAATGGTCATGAAACCGCCACCGCCGAGGTTGCCTGCCGCGGGATACACCACCGCCAGCGCATAGCCCACAGCGACTGCCGCATCCACCGCGTTACCGCCACTTTTCAACACATCGACGCCGACATGGGAGGCCAGGTGTTGGGCAGTGACCACCATGCCGTTCTCGGCGGCAACCGGGGCCACGGAAGCGGCGTGGGCCATCAGGCAGCTCAGTGCCAGTGAAGTCGCGATCAGCGTTTTGGCCAAAGGTTCGTACTTCATGAGTCGATCTCTTTTTTGTTTTTGGGTTCTGTGCAGAGCAGAAGGGAACGCTGCAAAAGCACCAAGCAGTATGGTCGCTATTGCAATTTGCGCCTCCCCGATCAGCCAGTATGCTGGACGCCTTCGCCACGCAGATCCGGAGTTCTGCCCATGCCCTACACGTTCATCACCCTGCCCTCACCGGTCGGCGAACTGAAGCTGGTTGCGAACGGCGCACGACTGGCGGCCATCCTCTGGGAAAACGACAAACCGGGCCGGGTGCGCCTTGGTCCGATGAGCGCAGCACCGGATAATCCGCTGTTGCAACGAACCGCACAGCAGCTTGAAGAATACTTTGCCGGCAAGCGTGATCGCTTCGACCTGGAGCTGGATTTTGTCGGCACCGATTTTCAGAAAAAGGTCTGGGCAGCGTTGCTGACCATTCCGTTTGGCGAAACCCGTACCTACAGTCAGATCGCCGAGCAGATCGGAAACCCGACAGCCGTGCGTGCGGTGGGAGCGGCGAATGGGCGCAATCCGATTTCGATTGTGGCGCCGTGCCATCGGGTGATTGGCGCATCGGGAAAATTGACCGGATTTGCGGGTGGGCTTGAGGCCAAAGAGCGGTTGCTGGTGTTGGAGGGTGGTAACTGGTCTGACGTCGGTAGAACAGGCGACCTGTTTTAACCCTGTAAATACCCATCTGTGGCGAGGGAGCTTGCTCCCGCTCCAGTGCGCAGCACTGGCAAAAACCGGGGGCTGCTGCGCAGCCCGGCGGGAGCAAGCTCCCTCGCCACAATGGATTTGCGCTAAGTTCAGAGGTTGAACAGGTTATTCATCGCCGCATACTGCAACAGCATGATGGTCTTGGCATCGCAGATCTCACCACGGTGGAACGCCGCCAAGGCCTCATCGAAGCGCCATTCCAGCACGTCCAGTTCTTCGGTTTCTTCTTCGAGGCCGCCGCCCTCACTGACCTTCGATTTCGCGTCGTACTCGGCGATGAAAAAGTGCAGTTTCTCGGTCACCGAACCGGGGCTCATGTAAGCCTCGAACACCTTCTTCACGTCGTGAACGCGGTAACCGGTCTCCTCTTCGGCTTCGTCACGGATTCGCTGCTCCGGTGCCGCACCTTCCAGCAGACCTGCCGCCACTTCGATCAACAAGCCGTCGTGGCCGTTGACGAATACCGGCAAACGGAATTGGCGGGTCAGCACCACCGTGCGCTGTTCGCGGTTGAACAACAGGATCGCCGCTCCATTGCCCCGGTCGTAGACTTCGCGCGTCTGCCGCTGCCAGTCGCCGTTGTTGCGCAGGTAGTCAAAGGTGATCTTCTGCAACAGGTACCAGTCGTGGGACAACACCTGAGTGTCGACGATGTTGACCCGCTCGGCTGTCTTGATCATGACGCCTGATCCTTTGTCATCGGAAAACGCCCATAGTCGATTAATCGCGCCCACAAAAAAAGCCCGGCAGCGCTACCGGGCTTCTTTACCTGCGATTAACGGGCGATGCGCGACAACGCATCATCCGTTTCCTGCGCCGCTGTTCGAGCGCTGTGAATCAGCGGTCCATAACGCCGGCTGAACTCCCAGTTGTACGGCAGGCGATCCTTGCTGACGCCGTTGTCCCAGTTCACCGACCAGGTCATCAGGCCCTTGATCGGCAGCCCCTTGATCGCCAGACGCTTGAGCGCATTGCCCACGGCGGTGCTGTCGATCACATAACCGGTGGCAGCGGCATCGACGTTGGCCGGCAGGCCGATGACGAACTTGTCCGCCGGGATTCTGGTGAAGCCCCGGGTACCGGTCACCAGACTTTCGGTCAGGTAATAGAGGAAATCCTCTTTCAGCGCGTCGTTGTTCTGCGCGATCCACGCGCCATTGCCATTATTGGCTTCCGGTACCCAGACCCCGTCGCCGCCCTGGTTGTAGAACTGCGGCGCGATGAAGTCGTAATAGCCTTCCAGCGCCTGCAGGTAACCGACGTATTTGCCGTTGGTGGTCAGGTACGGAAACTCCGGGGCCATGCTGATGATGAAATGCTTGCCCTGGCCTGCGTAGTGATCCTTGACCAGCTTCAGCGCGGCCGGCAACACGGTCTTGTTGGCAGCGAAATCAATGGCGCTCTGTTCAAGATCGATGTCCAGCCCGTCAAAGCCATAGGTTTCCACCAGACGGATGATTTCATTGGCCAACGGCTGTTCCTGGCCGCTGCGCAATTCGATGTGTGCATCGGCGCCGCCCAGGGAGATCAGTACCGCCCGCCCCTGGCTGTTGAGCACGCCGACCTGGCGCCGGAACTCGGCATCGGAGACGTTGTACGGTTTGAAGGTCGGAATCCCGCTGCCCTTCATGAACGCCACCGCAACCACGTTGTACTCCTTGGGCACCGCCTCCAGAGCGATCTCGGCAAAGCGGCCCTGACGGTAGCCGTCACTCGGGCCGGCCGGCCAGTTGTGCCAGAAACCCATGAGAATTTTCTTGCCGGCGATGCTCGGCATCAGTGAAGCCGCGTCGGCGGCCTGACTGTGCATTAACGAAAAGTCGATATTTGACATGTTCTAATCCTTCAGAACCTGTGGGTTGAGCGTTTCGCCGTTATTTGAAGTCGACGTCGAACGCCTGATAGAACGCATTACCTGTGTTGGCGACGATCCACATCAACACGATGACGTGACGACCCTTTTTGCTGGCCGGCAACTTCACCGAATGATTGACCTTGGCCTTCAATTCCCCCGGATAGCTGTAATACGGCACCTGAGTGTAGAAGTCTTCGGCGAAAGGCTGCGCCTCGAGCTGTGCACGGGAAATACGCTGTTTCGGATCCCAGCCATCCTTGGTGATCATCCAGCGGTAGCCGCGGGTGGTGTGCGGCGCGGTATATTCCCACTTCACTTCCAGGGTCTGGCCCGGGGTGACGCTGAGCAACGGCCAGTTGAACGGACGGTTGAGCTTTTTGCTCATTTCCTCGTCGGTGAAGTTCACACAGTCACGGGCATCGGTTTTGCCACCGCTGAGAATGTAACCGTCGGCGGGCGGGGTGACGCTGTCGCTGTCACTGCCATAGGGCGCAGGAAAAGGTCCTGCCGTCAGCGCCGGGAAGTTCTTGCCGCCTTCCATTTCGTTGACCTGCCAGGCACCGAGCAATCCTTGCTCGATGGCGACCGCACCGCGGCTGGCTGGAGAGGTAACGCGCCCGTGTCGCAGCTGGGTTTGAGCTTGTGGTTGATTCATGTTTTTCACTCCGTTGATTTAAGAACTCTCCTGTCCGAGGAGAGGCCTTCAAGCTAACGGAGGTGGTTTTTTTGTCCATCGGCGGTTTTGTCGCAGGCAATCAGCGTCTCTAGTGGAAAACGCCGCAAATACTGGATTAATATACAGTCAATTGCGACAACGCCCACCTGACGCATGGCTAAAGACCTACACGCCGACACAGCAAAAACCCGCATTCATCACTCACTCCAGTTGTGCTTGGTATTCCTTTTCGTATTGCCCGGCGAGCTGTTCCTTTTGCTTGTCGTCGAGCAACTTGCCGGCCATCTGGAAGAATTTCTGCTCCTCCTCCTTGAGATGGTGATGAACCTTGTCGGAAAGTTTTTTTGCAGTGGCCAGCCACGCCGGGCTGGACATCTCGGTCTCATCCAGTTCTTCCATCATCTCGTCCATTTCATGGTGTTCCGAGATCGCGTGACGACTGAGATCGACGCCGTTGTCGAACTCCATCAGCGGAATGTAGAAGTGGCGTTCTTCGGCGGTCTCATGCGCCTGCAGTTCGGCCTTGAGCTGTTTGTAGGCTTCAACACGCTCCGGAGTATCACCGCTGGTTTCGACCAGAGCTTTGGCGTAATTGCGCTGACGGTCGTGGCTTTCGCGAAGGGCTTCGAAAATATTCATGGGGGGTCCTCATCAACCGCGTTCGAAATGACGCTGTAGAAGCTAGACCCCGACGCAACAGCGGCGGTTCCAAAGGGATGAGCAAGGACTTGGAAAGCGCCCGCCGGGCAGGATAGGCTGCGCGTTCACCTCACAAGGAAGTTGCGCATGACGTTGCGAATCGAGCTGTCGCAGAACCCTACGGAAGAACAGCGCAAGGCTATCCTCGAGCCGTTGATTGCGTACAACGACGCCCGGACCGGGGGCTCCACGTCGGAACCGTTCGCCCTGCTGGTGCGCGATGAACAGGACGCGATACTCGGCGGTTTGTATGGCCGGGTGATTTTCCAGTGGATGTACATCGAGTTGCTTTCGGTGCCGGAACAGGGGCGCGGCCAGGGTATTGGCTCGAGACTGATGACCATGGCCGAAGAGCTGGCCAACGAGAAGCGCTGCCTGGGCATCTGGCTGGATACCTTCGATTTTCAGGCGCCGGAGTTTTACAAGAAGTTGGGATTCAGCCAGTTTGGCGAGATCGTCGACTATCCGCCGGGGCATAGCCGGCATTATTTCCAGAAGCGCCTGAAAGGTTGAATCTCAAGAGCCCTTCGCGAGCAGGCTCGCTCCCACAATGGAATGCATTTCAAAAGTGGGAGCGGGCCTGCAGCCGCTCAGCGCAATATCAAAGACAGGTCGCCAACCCCGCCAATCGCCGCTTGGCGACAAAATCATCCTTCTGCACGTAGTAATTGAGCACCGTCCCCGACGCATCGCTGGTCACGTCGACAAACGATTCCGCCGAACGGGTATACACCGTCGAGCCGCCCTTCTTGCCCGGTTGCAGATACGCGCCGGCGTCCACGCCAAACACCGCCTCGTCCTGCCAGGCGAATTGCACGCACTGGGCCACGACTTTCTCGGGCTTGTCCGAGGTCAGAACCTTGTAAGGGGCTTTGGTGCGAGAATCGTCCATCACCGAGCCCGCGCAGCCCGCCAGCACGGTCGCAGCCAGCGCTACCATCAGAATTCGCATTGCATTCGCTCATTCAGAAAAAAGCGGACTGTATCATCGCAACCGGCAAAATCGTTCTGCTTTACTGCATTTATAGCGCGACACACGCCGGCCGCTCCGGCACCCTAGGGTCATCAGCCTGACAAGGAATACACATGGCGCCCACCGACCAGCGACATGAACAAGCCCTGAAACTGTTTCTCGACGCGCGCCCCGAATTGCGCGAAACCCTCGATCACCTCAACCCGCTGTTGGCCCAGGCCAAGGGCGAAACCCCGGCGCAGTATCGTGAGGAGCGCCTGCACGAAGCCTTCGAGGCTGAGGCGGAGAATCAAGGCCTGTTCGCTTGGGAACTGACCTTGCAGCTCACGGCGCAAACGCCCGGGGAGTACCAGGCTCAGCGCATGGAGGTGCACCGCGAAGTGGCGGAAATGGCCCACATGAGCTGGGCCGATTACTGCGATCTGTATGGGTTGGAACCTTAACCGCCGCTCAAGGATATCGTCACCGATGCTACCCTCCACGTCGACTCACCGCGCCACGTCCGGGCATTTGCATCGGCAGAAATGGCGTGGGCGTATCGGTCTGGCACTGGTGGCAAGTCTATCCGTGCTGGCAGGCATGACCGATGCTATCGGCTTCATGGCCAGCGGCGATTTCGTTTCCTTCATGAGCGGCAACACCACGCGGCTGGCGGTGGCGATCAGTGACGGTGACTTCGGACTGACGCTGCGCCTGGTCATTCTCGTCGTCACGTTCGTGATCGGTAACGCTTTGGGCATCGTCATCGGGCGCCTCAGTGGCCGGCGCACACTGCCCTTGCTGCTGTGCATCGCCACCCTGCTGTGCTTCGCGGCCGCGTGGCCGTATGACACGCAACTGCCGGCGCTGCTGGCGGCGATCATCGCGATGGGCATGCTTAACGCGGCGGTCGAGGAAGTGAATGGTCTGCCGGTCGGCCTGACCTACGTGACCGGCGCGCTATCGCGGTTCGGCCGTGGGCTCGGCCGCTGGATGCTCGGCGAACGCCGTAACGGCTGGCGGGTGCAACTGGTGCCATGGAGCGGGATGTTCATCGGCGCGATTCTCGGCGCAGTGCTGGAACATCATTTCGGGCTTCGGGCGCTGTTCGCCAGCGGCTTGCTGGCGGCGGCGCTCGGTGTGCTGTCGCTGAGCATTCCGCGGCGCTGGCAACTGGGCTATATGCCGCGCTGATCGAAACCTCACTCCCCCCCTGTAGGAGCTGTCGAGTGAAACGAGGCTGCGATCTCTTGATCTTGCTTGTAAAGATCAAGAGATCGCAGCGTGCCGCAGCTCCTACATGGATTCGCACTATGACCGATAGCAGCAGGCGGACAGTTATTCCCGCGTAATCGGTGTGTGCAACTTGGGTTTCGCGGCTGCCTTCATAAAGCTTTATCATGGCCGCAGTTTTGCTGATCGAGTCCGTCATGAAGTTCGCCATTGCGCTGTTTTCCGCCGCCCATGCGCCCTCCTCGCGCCGTGCCCTGCTGTTTGCTCAGGCGGCGCTGGCTGGTGGGCATGAGATTGTCCGGTTGTTTTTCTATCAGGACGGCGTCTACAACGCCTCCGCCGCAGTGGTCACCCCGCAGGACGAACTGGACCTGCCCAAACAGTGGCGTGCGTTCATCACCGAGCAACAACTGGACGGCGTGGTATGCATTGCCGCCGCCCTGCGTCGTGGCGTACTGAATGACGAAGAGGCCAGGCGTTATCAGCGTGATGCCGTTGCGGTCAGCGCGCCGTGGGAGTTGTCCGGCCTCGGCCAGTTGCACGATGCGGTGCAGGACGCCGATCGACTGATCTGTTTCGGAGGTGCGTGAGATGGCCAAATCCCTGTTGATCATCAGCCGCCAGTCGCCATGGTCCGGCCCCGGCGCCCGCGAGGCGCTGGACATCGTGCTGGCCGGCGGCGCGTTCGATCTGCCGATCGGCCTGCTGTTTCTCGATGACGGCGTACTGCAATTGGCCGCCGGACAGAACGCCAAGGCCCTGCAACAGAAAGACCTGAGCGCCAACCTGCAGGCGCTGCCGATGTTCGGCGTTGAAGAACTGTTCTACTGCACCGACAGCGCCAGCGCCCGTGGCCTGAGCACGCTGTCGCTGGACGAAGCGCAGCCGCTCGGCGCCAGCGAAATCACCGCCCTTATTGACCGTTACGACCAGGTGATCACCCTCTGATGTCGACTTTGCATGTGTTGTCTCATTCCCCGTTCGGCGACGAACGCCTGAACAGTTGCCTGCGCGTGATCGGCGCTGCCGACGCCTTGCTGTTGTCCGGAGACGCGGTGTATGCCCTGCAACCCGGCACCGCGCCATTCGCCAAGCTGAACGAGCGCCGGGTCAAGCTGTTCGCCCTCGCCGAAGACCTGCAGGCCCGCGCCATCGTTGCTCCCGACTGGGCCGAGGCTATCGACTATCCAGCGTTCGTCGAACTGTCGATCCACCACGACAAGGTCAACAGCTGGCTATGAATTCGATGACTGTAGGCGCCCGCGCCATCGACCTGGACAAGGACGGCTTTCTGGTCGACCTCGACGACTGGTCCCATGACGTCGCCAGCGCCCTTGCCGCTGCCGAGGAAATCGAACTGACTGCCGAACACTGGGAAATCCTCGAACTGCTGCGCAACTTCTACGCGGAATTTCAGCTATCGCCAGCCACCCGTCCATTGATCAAATACACCGCACTCAAACTCGGCCCGGACAAAGGCAACAGCCTGCACCTGAACCGATTGTTCAAAGGCACCCCTGCCAAACTCGCCGCGAAACTGGCGGGCCTGCCCAAACCGACGAATTGCCTATGACCGACTTTCCAGCGCTGACCCTCGAAACGCCCGCCGAGCACCCGTTCGCGCAGTTCGTGCGAATCCTTGGCAAGGGCAAACGCGGCGCACGCGACCTGACCCGTGAAGAGGCCCGGGAAGCCATGGGCATGGTGCTCGACGACAAGGTCGAAGACACCCAGCTCGGAGCCTTTCTGATGCTGCTGCGGCACAAGGAAGAAAGCGCCGAGGAAATGGCCGGTTTCACCGAGGCCCTGCGCGAGCGCCTGGCAGCGCCAACGCTGAATGTCGATCTGGACTGGCCGACCTATGCCGGCAAGAAGCGCCACCTGCCGTGGTACCTGCTGGCGGCCAAGTGCCTGGCGCAGAACGGCGTGCGCATCTTTATGCACGGCGGCGGCGCGCATACCGCCGGGCGTCTGTATACCGAACAACTGCTTGGCGTGCTGGACATCCCGCTGTGCCGCACGTGGCAGCAGGTCGGCAACGCGCTGGACAACGGCGGCCTGGCGTTCATGCCGCTGATGGACTGGGCGCCGCAGTTGCAGAAGATGATCGACCTGCGCAACACCATGGGCCTGCGCTCGCCGATCCATTCGCTGGCACGGATTCTCAACCCGCTGCGCGCCCGTTGTGGCCTGCAAAGTATTTTTCATCCGGGCTATCAAGCCGTGCATCGCGAGGCCAGCGGTCTGCTCGGCGACACGGCGATCGTGGTCAAGGGCGACGGCGGCGAGATCGAGATCAACCCGGATGCCGACAGCCATCTGTACGGCACCAAGGGCGGCGAGAGCTGGGACGAAGAATGGCCGCAACTGTCGAGCCAGCGCCACGTCAAACCGGCCTCGCTGGACGTTGAACATCTCAAAGCGGTGTGGCGTGGCGACGTGGTCGACAGCTATCCGCAAATGGCCCTGATCTCGACCATGGCCCTGGCCTTGCGTGGCCTCGGGCAAAGCCGCGAGCAAGCGTTCGAAACCGCCGAGCAATACTGGGCGGCGCGCAAAAAATCGATTTAACCGATCATAGACGCCCGATTTTTGCGCTTTTTGTTCGAACTCATCGGAATAGACTCGGCTCCAACGCTTATTGGATTCAGGAGTCTTGATCATGGGTTTACTCGTCGATGGCCGCTGGCAGGACAAGTGGTACGAAAGCAGCAAGGATGGCGCGTTCCAGCGCGAACAGGCGCAACGTCGCCACTGGGTCACCGCTGACGGCCAGCCCGGGCCGAGCGGTGAAGGCGGTTTCGCCGCCGAAGCCGGGCGCTATCACCTCTATGTATCGCTCGCCTGCCCGTGGGCACACCGCACGTTGATCCTGCGCAAGCTCAAAGGTCTGGAAAGCCTGATCGACGTGTCCGTGGTCAGCTGGCTGATGCTGGAAAACGGCTGGACCTTCGACAAGGCCTTGGGCTCGACCGGCGACAAGCTCGATCACTTTGACTTCATGCACCAGCGCTACACCGCCGACACCCCGGATTACACCGGGCGCGTCACCGTGCCGGTGTTGTGGGACAAGAAACTCAAGCGCATTGTCAGCAATGAGTCGGCGGAAATCATCCGCATGTTCAACAGCGCCTTCGATGGCCTGACCGGTAACGAGCTGGACTTCTACCCGGCACCGTTACGTGGCGAGATCGATGCACTGAACGAGCGGATTTATCCGGCGGTGAACAACGGCGTATATCGCGCCGGCTTCGCCACCTCGCAACACGCCTACGAAGAGGCGTTCGATGAAGTGTTTGCCGAACTGGATCATCTGGAGCGAGTGCTGGGCGCCAATCGTTACCTGACTGGCGAATACCTGACTGAAGCAGACGTGCGTCTTTTCACCACGATGATTCGCTTCGATGCGGTGTACCACGGGCACTTCAAGTGCAATCTGCGGCGAATTGCCGATTATCCGAACCTGTCGAACTGGCTGCGTGAGCTGTATCAGTGGCCGGGGATTGGCGAGACCGTGGATTTTCAGCACATCAAAAATCACTACTACGGTAGCCACAAGACCATCAATCCCACGGGGATTGTGCCGAAGGGGCCAGAGCAGGATTTCAGTGTGGCGCATGACCGGGAGCGCCTGAATGCGAAAGGGGTTTGGTTGAAGGGCTAACAGCAAAAGCAAAAGATCGCAGCCTGCGGCAGCTCCTACAGGGAACGCATTCTCATGTAGGAGCTGCCGCAGGCTGCGATCTTTTTGCTTTGACTCAAACTTGCGCCTGAGCCCCTTCGAACCACGCCAGTTTCTCGCGCAACTGCACCACTTCACCCACAATCACCAGCGTCGGCGCATGCACTTCATGCTCCGCCACCAGGCGTGGCAGGTCCGCCAGCGTCCCGGTAAAGACCCGCTGATTGACCGTCGTGCCCTGCTGGATCAACGCCGCCGGGGTGTCCGCGCGGCGACCGTGCTTGATCAACTGCTCGCAGATCACCGGCAAGCCCACCAGGCCCATGTAGAACACCAGCGTCTGCGCCGGGGCGACGAGGTCGGCCCACGGCAGATCGGTGGAACCGTCCTTCAGGTGACCGGTGACGAAACGCACCGATTGCGCGTAATCGCGATGGGTCAACGGAATCCCGGCATACGCCGCGCAACCGCTGGCCGCCGTGATCCCCGGCACCACCTGGAACGGAATGCCATGGGCCGCCAGCTCTTCGATCTCTTCACCGCCGCGACCGAAGATGAACGGGTCACCGCCCTTCAAGCGCACCACCCGCTTACCGGCCTTGGCCAGGTCCACCAGTTGCTGATTGATCTGGTCCTGCGGAACCGCATGGTCGGAGCGACGCTTGCCGACGTAGACACGCTCGGCATCGCGACGGCACAGCTCAAGAATCGCCGGCGCGACCAAGCGGTCGTAAAGCACCACGTCGGCTTGCTGCATCAAGCGCAAGGCGCGGAAGGTCAGCAGGTCCGGATCGCCCGGTCCGGCGCCCACCAGATACACCTCACCGGTGGTGATGTCCGCCTCGCCATCAATCTTGGCCTGCAACAGACGCTCGGCCTCGGCGCCCTGCCCCGCCAGTTGCCTGTCGGCAATCGGGCCCTGGAACACGTCTTCCCAGAACCCGCGACGCTGCTGCACATCCGGCAACAGGTTTTTCACCTGATTGCGGAAACGTGCGGCAAGGCCGGCCAACTGGCCGTAAGTCGAAGGAATCCAGGTTTCGATCTTGGCGCGAATCAGCCGCGCCAGCACTGGCGCATCGCCGCCGCTGGACACCGCGATGATCAGCGGCGAGCGATCGACGATCGCCGGGAAGATCACGCTGCACAACTGCGGCGCGTCGACCACGTTGACCGGCACGCAACGTCGATGGGCATCGCTGGAGACCTGGGCGTTGAGCGTTTCATCGTCGGTGGCGGCGATGATCAGGCCGCAGCCGTCCAGATCCGCTTCCACATAACCACGCAACAGGCATTCACCACCGCTGGCAGTGACCAGTTCGCGCAGTTGCGCTTCGATTTCAGGTGCGACCACCCGCAGCAGCGCACCGGCATCGGCCAGCAGGCGGGATTTGCGCAAGGCAATTTCCCCCCCACCGACCACCAACACACGACTGCCGCGCAGGTTGTGAAACAGCGGCAGATATTTCATTTAGCCGATGACCTCAAGGCCACCCATGTACGGTTTCAGTACGTCCGGCACGCGGATCGAACCGTCGGCCTGCTGGTAGTTTTCCAGCACGGCAACCAGTGTACGACCGACCGCCAGGCCGGAACCGTTCAGGGTGTGTACCAGTTCAGGCTTGCCGGTTTCCGGGTTACGGAAACGCGCTTGCATACGGCGGGCCTGGAAGTCGCCGCAGTTGGAGCACGAGGAAATTTCGCGGTACTTGTCCTGGCTCGGAATCCACACTTCCAGGTCGTAGGTCTTCACGGCGCTGAAGCCCATGTCGCCGGTGCACAGCGCCAGGGTGCGATAAGGCAGACCCAGCAGTTGCAGGACTTTTTCGGCGTTGGCGGTCAGGCCTTCCAGTGCTTCCATCGAGGTCGACGGCTCGACGATCTGGACCATTTCAACCTTGTCGAACTGGTGCTGACGGATCATCCCGCGAGTGTCACGACCCGATGCGCCGGCTTCGCTGCGGAAGCACGGAGTGTGGGCGACGAACTTGATCGGCAGCAGTTTCGAATCGACGATTTCACCGGCCACGATGTTGGTCAGCGACACTTCAGCAGTCGGGATCAGGTACAGATCGGCTTCGCCTTCGCGAGCGATCTTGAACAGGTCTTCTTCGAACTTCGGCAACTGACCGGTGCCTTGCAGCGCCGGAGCCTGAACCAGATAAGGCGTGTAGGCCTCTTCGTAGCCATGCTCGTTGACATGCAGGTTGATCATGAACTGCGCCAGGGCGCGATGCAGGCGAGCAATCGGACCACGCAGCAAGGCGAAACGGGCGCCGGAGAGCTTGGCGGCGGTCTCGAAGTCCAGCCAGCCGAACTTCTCGCCCAGCGCAACGTGGTCTTTCACTTCGAAATCGAACTGCGTCGGCGTGCCCCAGCGGCGCACTTCGACGTTGTCGTCTTCGTCTTTGCCGACCGGTACCGATTCGTGCGGCAGGTTGGGGATACCCAGCAGGATCGAGTCCAGTTCGGTCTGGATCGCGTCCAGCTCGACTTTACCGGCACTCAGCTCGCCCGCCATGCGCTCGACGTCCGCCATCAGCGGCGCGATGTCTTCGCCGCGCTGCTTGGCCTGTCCGATGGATTTGGAACGCGCGTTACGCTCAGCCTGCAGTGCTTCGGTGCGGGTCTGGACGGTCTTGCGCTGTTCTTCCAGCGCTTCGATGCGCGCGGTATCCAGGGCAAAGCCACGGGAAGCCAGGCGGTCCGCTACGTCCTGAAGGTTGCTACGTAACAGTTTGGAATCGAGCATGTCGGTTTCTCGTTATCAAAGTTTGGTCAAGGACAGGCCGGCCCATGTCGCGAGCAGCCCGCCGAATACGCTGATCGCCGCATAGCCCAGGGCCAGCGGCACTTGCCCGCTTTCCAGCAGGCGCACCGTATCCAGTGAAAAGGATGAAAAAGTCGTCAGCCCCCCGAGGAAGCCGACCATCAACCCGGCGCGCACCTCGATCGGCACCTCCGGGCGTATCAAAAACAGGCCGTACAACACGCCAATCAGCAGACAGCCCACGATATTAACGGCCAGCGTCGCGGTATAGAAGTGCCGCGGCCAATTGGCGTTGACCCAATTAGCGGTGGCGAAGCGCAACAGCGTGCCGGCGATTCCGCCGACGGAGACCGCAACAATCAATGGAAGCACTATTTTCTCCGCTGTCTTGGGCTTAAACGGTCGAGTTGGGCGAGGTGGTTGAGCTTCTCGCCGATCTTCAATTCCAGGCCACGAGGCACCGGTTGATAGAACGGAATGGGCTCGAGCTCTTCCGGGAAATAATCTTCGCCGGCGGCATAGGCGTCCGGTTCGTCGTGGGCGTAGCGGTATTCGTCGCCATAGCCCAATTGCTTCATCAGCTTGGTCGGTGCATTGCGCAAGTGCAGCGGCACTTCCAGCGAACCGTATTCGGCAGCGGCGCGCAGTGCAGTCTTGAAACCCATGTACACCGCGTTGCTTTTCGGCGCACAGGCGAGATAGGTGATGGCCTGGGCCACCGCCAGTTCGCCTTCCGGGCTACCAAGACGCTCCTGCACTTCCCACGCCGCCAGGCACAGGCTCAGCGCGCGCGGATCGGCGTTGCCGATGTCTTCGCTGGCCATGCGCACCACGCGTCGCGCCAGGTACAACGGATCGCAACCGCCATCGATCATCCGCGCGAACCAGTACAGCGCGCCATCAGGGTTGGAACCGCGTACCGATTTGTGCAGCGCGGAGATCTGGTCGTAGAACGCTTCGCCGCCCTTGTCGAAGCGCCGTCGGGTGTCGCCGAGCAGGCTTTGCAGGAGCTCGGTGCCCATTTCGCTGTTGTCTTCGGCCAGGTCCGAAGCGTTCTCCAGCAGATTGAGCAGGCGCCGGCCATCGCCATCGGCGGCAGACAGCAGCATCTGGAAGCCTTCATCGCTGAGGGTCAGGTTGCGCTTGCCCAGGCCACGCTCTTCGGTGAGTGCGCGGTGCACCAGTTTGCGCAGTGCTGTCTCGTCGAGGCTTTTCAGCACATAGACGCGAGCCCGCGACAACAACGCGTTGTTCAATTCAAACGAAGGGTTTTCAGTGGTGGCGCCGATGAAAATCAGCGTGCCGTCTTCAACGTAGGGCAGGAAGGCATCCTGCTGCGATTTGTTGAAGCGGTGCACTTCATCGACGAACAGAATCGTGCGCTTGCCGTACTGGCCGGCCTGCTGCTTGGCGATTTCCACCGCCTGACGGATTTCCTTGACCCCGGCGAGCACTGCCGAGACCGTTTCGAAATGCGCGTCCGAGACTTCCGCGAGCAAGCGCGCCAGGGTGGTCTTGCCCACACCCGGCGGCCCCCAGAAGATCATCGAATGCAGGGCACCCTGCTCCAGCGCCTCACGCAGAGGCTTGCCGCGAGCGAGCACGTGCTCCTGACCGACGTACTCATCCAGATTGGTCGCGCGCAAACGCGCGGCCAGCGGCTGGGCAATCGGTGCACTGCGAAACAGATCCATCACGTAGCGTTGAAACCTCTGATTGTCTGAAACCGGTTGGAATACCTGTGGACACCTGTTGGTGACCCTGTGGTGAGGGGATTTATCCCCGATGGACTACGCAGCAGTCACCTTTTTTGGGGCTGCTTTGCAGCCCATCGGGGATAAATCCCCTCGCCACAAAAGCTCCAGGCCACAAGAACCCGACCCGGGATCCGGGGTTTATTCCTGGATAACGTCAGCACCCTTCGGGATGTCGAACTTGAACTTCGACGCCGGCACCGCTTCGTTGGCCTTGACCCCGGTGAACAGAATGTTGGTGCGCTGGCCGACGCTGTCGATCAGTTGCATGTCATTCACCAGGCCGTTGCGGAACGACAGACGCAGACTGTCGAACAGAGTGTCCTTGGTCTTCGGCTTGAGGGTGAAGTCGATCACGCCGCCCGCCTCTTTGGCACTGATCTCAAAGCTCTGGCTGATCTTCGACACGTCACCGGAGAGCAGCAGCGCCGGGGTCTGAGTCAGACGCTCGTCGAGCTTCTTGATGGTCGCCTGCTCCAGATCCGGATCCCACAGGGTGACCTTCTTGCCGTCGGAAACCATGGTCTGCTCGTTTGGTGCTTCGGTGTGCCAGTAGAACAGGCCCGGACGCTGCAGGACCATATCACCGCGAGTTTCCTGCAACTGGGTGCCGCTACCATCGAGGGTCAGCTGGGAGAAGTTCGCGGTCAGGGTTTTCGATGTTTCCAGCAATTGAGTCAGACGCGCCACGTCCTTGTCATCGGCGTGGGCCGTGAGCGTGGTCAGCGCCAGTACTGGCAACAGCATGCGGATAAGACGCATGGGAGTCCTCTTGAATACTCGTTGGGAGAGCGGCGGCACATCATTGTCCCGCCTCTTGCTTGGCAATCAGTCGCGCACCGGGCCGGGAGCCAGAACTTCACGCGAACCGTTGGTGTTCATTGAGGTGACGACCCCGGCCATTTCCATGGCTTCGATCATGCGCGCGGCGCGGTTGTAACCGATCTTCAGCTTGCGCTGTACCGCAGAAATCGACGCCCGGCGGCTTTCCAGCACGAACTGCACGGCTTCGTCGTAGAGCGCGTCGGTCTCGGCATCATCACCGTCGCCACCACCGCTGCTGCCTTCAAAGCCGCTGCCCGCCTCTTCGACACCGTTGAGGATGTCATCGTTGTATTCCGGTGCGCCACGCAGTTTCCACGCTTCCACCACGCGGTGTACTTCATCGTCGGAAACGAACGCGCCGTGTACCCGGATCGGCAGGCTGGTGCCCGGCGGCATGTAGAGCATGTCACCGTGCCCGAGCAGTTGCTCGGCGCCGCCCTGATCGATGATGGTCCGCGAGTCGATCTTGCTCGACACCTGGAACGCCATACGGGTCGGAATGTTGGCTTTGATCAGACCGGTGATCACGTCCACAGAAGGACGCTGGGTCGCGAGGATCAAGTGGATACCGGCGGCACGTGCCTTCTGCGCGATACGGGCGATCAGTTCTTCGACCTTCTTGCCGACGATCATCATCATGTCGGCGAATTCGTCGACCACCACAACGATGGTCGGCAGCTTCTGCAGCAATGGCGCTTCGTCGTGAATGCTTTCGCGCTTGTACAGCGGGTCGCTCAACGGCTCGCCGGCGTCCTGGGCTTCCTTGACCTTGGCATTGAAGCCCGAAAGGTTACGCACGCCCATCTTCGCCATCAGCTTGTATCGGCGCTCCATCTCGGCAACGCTCCAGCGCAGGGCGTTGGCGGCGTCCTTCATGTCGGTCACTACCGGGCACAGCAGGTGCGGAATGCCTTCGTAGATCGACAGCTCGAGCATTTTCGGGTCGATCATGATCAGTTTGGCGTCGTCCGGGCCGGACTTGAACAGGATCGACAGGATCATCGCGTTCACGCCCACCGACTTACCGGAACCGGTGGTACCGGCCACCAGCAGGTGCGGCATCTTGGCCAGGTCGGTGATGACCGGTTTGCCGCCAATGTCGTGGCCCAGGGCCAGAGTGACCGGCGACTTGAAGTTGTCGTACTCGGGGGTCGACAGCACTTCGGAGAAACGCACGATCTGCCGGTCTTCGTTGGGAATTTCGATACCGACCGTGGTCTTGCCCGGAATCACCTCGACCACGCGCACGCTGGTCACCGCCAGCGAACGTGCGAGGTCTTTGGCCAGGTTGGCGATGCGGCTGACCTTGACGCCAGCGGCAGGCTGAATTTCGTAACGGGTAATCACCGGTCCAGGATGGATCGAATCCACGGTGACTTCGACGCCGAACTCCTTGAGCTTGATCTCCAGCAAGTGGCCGACGGCAGCCAGGGATTCCGGCGAATAATTGAGTTGTTTCTTTTCCGCCGGATCGAGAATCGAGATCGGCGGCAAAGTACCTTCCACGGCGCTGTCGACGAACAACGGCACCTGCTTCTCTTTCTGCACGCGCTTGCTTGGCTCCGGTGCTTTGACCGGCGCCGGGGCGATGACCGGGGGCACCTGCTTCTCGCGATCCGACATGTGCTTGCTCAAGGCCTGCTCGCGCTCGATGAGGCGCTCCTTGACCTTGGCCTGTTCACGTTTGTCGGTGACGGTCGGCGCCACGACGTCGTGGACGCGGTCATCAACCTCACGCAACTGCGCGACCAGTTGCTTGCGCTCGGTACGGGCCGACCACCAGCGGTTGATCGCGCCCTGAAACAGTTCGAACAGGTCGAGGGTGATCTTGCCGGTGACGTCCATCACCTTGAACCACGACAGGTCGGTGAACACCGTCAGGCCAAACAGGAACAACGCGATGAACAGCAGCGTGCTGCCCTGGATATTCAGCGCGTTGCGCGCCAGATCACCGAGACTTTCGCCCAGCGCCCCGCCCGCACCCGCCGGCAGACCGGTGGCAGCATGGAAATGGATATGCGCCAGCGCAGCGCCGGACAGTACCAGGAACACCAGACCGATCAGGCGCCAGGAGAACAGCCAGCCGCTCCACTGCCACGGCTCGTGACGCTGACGGAAGATCTGGTAGGCCTTGACCGCGAGCAGCAGCGGGAAAATATATGCGAAATAACCCAGCACCATGAACAGGATATCGGCGCTGTAGGAGCCGGCCGGGCCGCCGAAGTTCTGCACGTCGTCGATCTTGCTGTTGTGGCTCCAGCCCGGATCGTCCTTGCCGTAGGTCAGCAGGGCCATCATCAGGAACAGGCACAAGGCACCGATGGCGATCAATGCACCTTCCTTGAGCCGGTAGTGCAATTGCTGGCGCCAGAGCGGAACGACTGTTTTTGGTGCTGCGGTGGATTTCTTCAAAACGCTTCTTTTCCTGCGCCCAAGGCGCGTCCATCTATTGAATGACGATAAAAAACTGCCCAATCCAGGCAGGTAAAAAAGTGAACCGGCGCATCTGAGACTACTTTTAACACTGTGCCGCAGCTTTTATAAACACAGCTATAAACACAGCGCTCTACAAATATTCTGTAACAGCCCGGCATTGTACGGGTTTGCGCGGCTGATGCCATGCTTCAAACCCCTTAGCTGAGCATAGCCAACCGCACAAATCCTGCGGTTCAATTTGAGCATGCATTGTCTTTTGTGACAAAGGCTTATGAGGTGTATTTGATGAACGCAGCGAAGCATTCACGCCTGATCATTCCTGGCTCCGGCCCTGCCGGCTGCAGCGCCGCCGTATACGCCGCCCGCGCCAACCTCAAACCGGTGGTCATTACCGGCTTGCAGGCGGGTGGTCAGCTCACCACCGTCGAAGGCGACAATTGGCCCGGCGACGTCGAAGGCCTCACCGGCCCGGTACTGATGGAGCGCATGCAGAGACACGCCGAACGCTTTGCCACCGAGATCGTTTACGACCACATCCACACCGCCAAGTTGCAGCAGCGCCCGTTCGAACTCATCGGCGACAGCGGCACTTATACCTGCGACGCCCTGATCATCGCCACCGGCGCTTCGGCGCAGTATCCGGGACTGGCCTCGGAAGAAAACGTCGCGAGCAAAGGGGGGTCGGCTCGTGCGACCTGTGACGGCTTTTTCTACCGCAATCAGGTGGCCGCCGTAGCGGACGGCGGCAACACTGCCGTCGAGGAAGCCGTGTACCTGTCGAACATTGCGAAGTATCTGGACGACATTCCTGTCATTTAACGGCACACTTTATCGCGGGCCTCGGGCCCGCACCGCCCTCCCCTTCTGCAAGCCTGGACGCCATGCTGACTTGGTTACAACGCAATTCCCTGACTTTCCCGCCCTTGGAAAGGGCCATGCGCGATCCCAATGGATTGCTGGCCGCCGGTGGCGACCTGTCCGCCGACCGCCTGGTGCAGGCTTACCGGCACGGCTGTTTTCCATGGTTTTCCGAGGGCCAGCCAATCCTCTGGTGGTCGCCGGATCCGCGCACCGTTCTGTTTCCCGACGAACTGCATGTCTCGCGCAGCCTCGGCAAGCTGCTGCGCAAGCAACGCTACCAGGTGACCTTCGATCGGGATTTCGCAGCCGTGATTCGCGCCTGCGCCGCGCCCCGGGACTACGCCGATGGCACCTGGATTACCGAAGCGATGCAGGACGCCTACCTCGAACTGCACCGCCGCGGCTTCGCCCACTCGGTCGAGGTCTGGGATGAGGGACAACTGGTCGGCGGCCTGTATGGCCTGGCGATGGGTCAGCTGTTTTTTGGAGAATCGATGTTCAGCCGCGCCGACAACGCCTCCAAATATGGCTTTGCCACGCTGGTGCAGCATCTGAAAGAGGCGGGATTCGTTCTGATTGATTGCCAGATGCCGACCGATCATCTGCACAGCCTCGGCGCCCGGGCGATCCCCCGCCACGAATTCGCCAACTACCTGGCCCGCCACCTGGACCAATCCAGTCGCGCCACCTGGGTTTGCTGAGCGACTTTTGCGCGCGTGGCTTACACTTAATTCACCAGCTTATCCCGAGGGTTGATCATGACCGAGTTGGCGCGCTTGAAGTTCTATGCCACTCAGCCTCATTCCTGCAGTTATCTGCCCGAGGAGCAGGCGACGACGCTGTTTCTCGACCCGAGTCAGCCCATGGATGTGCACGTCTACGCAGACCTGTCGGAAATGGGCTTTCGCCGCAGCGGCGATCATCTGTATCGGCCCCATTGCCAGAATTGCAATGCGTGCGTGCCTGCACGCATCCCGGTATCGCAGTTCAACCCCAACCGCCAGCAGAAACGCATTTTCAAACGCAATGCCGATCTGCAGGTGCGCCCGGTGAAACCGCATTTCAGCGAAGAATATTTCGACCTGTACCAGCGCTATATCGAACAGCGACACGCCGACGGCGACATGTACCCGCCAAGCCGCGACCAGTTCTCGACCTTTCTGGTGCGCGACCTGCCTTTCTCGCGCTTCTATGAATTTCGACTCGACGGACGGTTACTCGCCGTTGCTGTGACCGATCTGCTGCCCAACGGCTTGTCGGCGGTCTACACCTTTTACGAACCTGACGAGGAGCGCCGCAGCCTGGGGCGCTTCGCGATCCTGTGGCAAATCGCCGAAAGCCAGCGCCTGGGGCTGGAAGCGGTGTATCTCGGATACTGGATCAAGAACTGCAAAAAGATGAACTACAAGACCCAATATCGCCCCATCGAATTGCTGATCAATCAGCGCTGGGTAATCCTGAACTAATCGCAAGCCCTAAACCCCTTGGCTTGAACCCCCTTTTTCGGGCACAATGCACGCCGCTTTTGCCTGGCGCAGTTGCACCGGGCCATTCATTGGACACCGAGGGCTTTACTGCATGTCGAAAGAAGACAGCTTCGAAATGGAAGGCACTGTCGTCGACACCCTGCCCAACACCATGTTTCGTGTGGAGTTGGAAAATGGGCACGTCGTAACCGCGCATATCTCCGGCAAGATGCGCAAGAACTACATTCGTATTCTTACCGGTGACAAAGTGCGCGTCGAGCTGACGCCCTATGACTTGAGCAAAGGGCGCATCACTTACCGCGCTCGCTAATCAAGTCAATACAAGACGCCCGGTTTATGCCGGGCGTTTTTGTTTGTCTGGGATTTGGGTTTTTGTTTTGCGGGCATATCCGTTGCTGCGGTGATGGCTTCTGGCGGTTTCGCTCTTACAGCGAGTCACCTTTTCCAAACGCCGAAAAGGTAACCCAAAAGGCTTTGCCCCGGCGTACGGCACTTCGCTGAGGCTCAGTGTTCCCTCGCTACGGTGCCCATCCGGGGGCATCGCCTACGGTTTGCTTCGCTGCACCTCCTCTCGATGCATGCGGCTTCGCCGCACGGCGCTGCGCGCCTACCCCCGGATGAACACCTTCGCTCGGCCTGCCGAAGGGGCAAAAAATCAAAAGCCAAGTCAAGATCAAAAGCCAGAGCCAGAGCCAGAGCCAGATCAAAAGATCGCAGCCTTCGGCAGCTCCTACAGGGGATTGGGTGTATTCAGTTAGAAATTTGGTCGGCTGTCAGGCCGCCATCGCTGGCAAGCCAGCTCCCACA
>NZ_CP058974.1:3220946-3265035 GCF_022368695.1 Pseudomonas sp. Y5-11 | reverse complement strand
ATCCGGGGGTGGGAGCGCAGCGACCGTTTGGCGCAGCCAAACACAGCGAGAGGAGGTGCAGCGAAGCAAACCGTAGGCGCTGTACCCCGGATGAATCCCGGAGCGAAGGAACCCGAGCCTAAGCGAGGGCCGAACGTCAGGGTAAAGCCCTTTGGTTACTTTGGGGCGTTTGCCAAAGTGACCCGCCGTAAGGGCGGAACCCTAAGCAGCCGCTACCGCAGCAACGGATATACACCCAAAAACATCAGACAACAAAAAGGCGCCCGAAGGCGCCCTCTTGTCTTACAGCCGTCAGGCCATCTCAGCCGTGGTTTCGAAGTCAAACGTCAACTCACCATCCTTGATGTCGATGTGCACCACACCGCCATGCTCGGCCAGCTCGCCAAACAGAATCTCCTCCGCCAGCGGACGCTTGATCTTGTCCTGGATCAGACGCGCCATCGGACGTGCGCCCATCGCCGAGTCATAACCACCCGCCGCCAGCCAGCTACGCGCGGCATCAGTGACCTCAAGCAGCACACGCTTGTCTTCCAGCTGCGCCTGCAGTTCGGTAAGGAACTTGTCCACCACACTTTTGATGACCTCATGGCTGAGGCGACCAAACTGGATAATGGTGTCCAGACGGTTACGGAATTCCGGCGTGAAGCTCTTCTTGATCACTTCCATCGCATCGGACGAATGATCCTGATGAGTGAAACCGATCGAAGCACGCGCCGCAGTTTCGGCACCGGCGTTGGTGGTCATGATCACGATCACATTGCGGAAATCCGCCTTGCGCCCGTTGTTGTCGGTGAGCGTGCCGTGGTCCATCACCTGCAGCAGCAGGTTGAAGACTTCCGGATGCGCCTTCTCGATTTCATCGAGCAGCAATACGCAGTGCGGTTGCTTGGTGATCGCTTCGGTCAACAGACCGCCCTGATCAAAGCCGACATAGCCCGGAGGCGCACCGATCAGACGCGATACGGTGTGACGCTCCATGTACTCGGACATGTCGAAGCGCACCAGTTCGATGCCCAGCGCCTTGGCCAGTTGCCGCGCGGCCTCGGTTTTACCGACACCGGTGGGCCCTGCGAACAGGAACGAACCGACAGGCTTGTCAGGCGACTTGAGCCCGGCACGAGACAGCTTGATCGCGGTCGACAGCGAATCGATCGCCGCGTCCTGACCAAATACCGTCAGCTTCAGGTCACGCTCCAGATTGCGCAGCAGTTCCTTGTCGGAGCTGGTGACATGTTTCGGCGGAATCCGCGCGATTTTCGCCACGATGTCTTCAACCTGTGGCACGTCAATGCGCTTCACGCGCTTGTCGGCCGGCTGCAGACGCTGGTAGGCACCCGCTTCGTCGATCACGTCGATGGCCTTGTCCGGCATGTGCCGGTCATTGATATAACGCGATGCCAGTTCAGCAGCCGCGCGCAACGACTCATCGCTGTATTCGATGTTGTGGTGCTGCTCGAAACGCCCCTTCAGGCCGCGCAGGATACCGATGGTGTCCTCCACCGACGGCTCGACAACATCGACTTTCTGGAAGCGTCGTGCCAACGCACGATCCTTCTCGAAGATGCCGCGAAATTCCTGGAACGTGGTCGAGCCGATGCAGCGGATGTCGCCAGACGATAGCAGCGGCTTGAGCAGGTTCGAGGCATCCATCACGCCACCGGACGCGGCACCCGCACCGATGATGGTGTGGATCTCGTCGATGAACAGGATCGCCTGCGGACGTTTTTTCAGTTCATTGAGCAGCGCCTTGAAGCGCTTCTCGAAATCACCGCGATACTTGGTGCCTGCAAGCAGAGCGCCGAGGTCGAGCGAATAGACGACGCTGTTGGCCAGCAGATCCGGCACCTGGTTGTCGACAATGCGCTTGGCCAGGCCTTCGGCAATCGCGGTTTTACCCACGCCCGCCTCGCCCACCAACAGCGGATTGTTCTTGCGTCGACGCGCGAGGATCTGCGCGACACGCTCGACTTCCGTCTCACGACCGACCAGCGGATCGATCCGCCCCTGGCGAGCAAGTTCGTTGAGATTGCTGGCATAAGCGTCCAGCGGATTGCCTGAAGAAGAAGACTCACCGCCCTCGTCGTCCTGCATATCTTGTTCACCTTCAGAGTGATCGCCATGCCCCGGCACCTTGGAGATGCCATGGGCGATATAGTTGACGACATCAATGCGCGCAACGCTCTGCTGTTTCAGCAGGAACACGGCCTGACTCTCTTGCTCACTGAAGATTGCAACCAGCACGTTGGCGCCAGTCACTTCGCGTTTGCCCGAGCTCTGTACATGAAAAACAGCACGTTGCAGTACACGCTGGAAGCCCAGGGTCGGCTGGGTTTCGCGATCTTCGTCGTGGACGGGGATCAATGGCGTGGTTGAGTCGATGAACTCCTGCAGGTCGTGCTTGAGTTTGTCGAGGTTTGCGCCGCAGGCACGCAATACGGTGGCGGCAGCCTCATTGTCCAATAGGGCCAGCAGCAGGTGTTCGACGGTCATGAATTCATGACGCTTCGAACGAGCCTCCTTGAAGGCAAGATTGAGGGTGACTTCGAGCTCGCGGTTTAACATAGCTTCACCTCATACCCAAGTGGTCGGCGATTAACCGTCCTTCTCGATTTCACAGAGTAGCGGATGCTGGCTTTCCCTGGCGTACTGGTTGACCTGCATGGCCTTTGTCTCGGCGATGTCGCGGGTAAACACTCCACATACTGCCCGTCCTTCTGTGTGAACGGCCAGCATGACCTTGGTCGCCAGCTCGCGATTCAGGTTAAAAAACACCTCGAGCACTTCGACGACGAAATCCATCGGTGTGTAGTCATCGTTGAACAAAACCACCTTGTACATCGGCGGCGCCTGTAACGCAGGCTTTGCTTCCTGAACAGCAACGCCTGCCGAATCGTCGTCGTGCTCCTGTGGAAGATCCTTCTGGAGAAGCGGGCGATCCTGATTGAATGTTAGTCGAATCTGGCTGATTGCATGCATGGAAAGAAAGGTTCGTCAGTTGTGCAAATACAGTGGTGGGGGCGGCTGTACACCTTTTCAACTCCGACTGCCCGGTCACCTTGACTATCGGGAAAACGGTGTTACAACCAATAGAGCCCACAGTGGGTAAAAAAGATCCGCGGAGTCAATCTTTTTAACGGATTCGATTGCGGATGAATTGGATGATACTCCAGCGATGGAGACTGTTGCAGAGGGATTTGAGCATGGCTGTCGGCAAGGTGAAATGGTTCAACAATGCCAAGGGGTTCGGTTTCATTAACACCGACTCCCGCGAGGGGAAGGACGAGGATGGCAAGGAGATCGATTTCTTTGCCCATTACTCCGCCATTGAAATGGACGGGTACAAAACCCTTAAAGCCGGGCAAGAAGTCAAATTCGAGATCGTGCAAGGGCCCAAAGGCCTGCACGCCACAAAAATTCAGAATGTCGAGGCCGCAAAAGATAGTGCCTCGACAGCCGCTCATCACCAATCCGTGACCAGCTGAAGCCAACCGGACACCTGCCAGAAAACAAACCGCCCGGCTCGATCACTCGAGCCGGGCGGCTTTGTTGCAACTGCCTTTCTTACATGTGCTTGACGATCGCTTCACCGAAGCCCGAAGAAGACACCAGCGTGGCGCCTTCCATCAGACGTTCGAAGTCGTAAGTCACGGTCTTGGCCTTGATGGCGCCATTGGTGCCCTTGATGATCAGGTCAGCCGCTTCGGTCCAGCCCAGATGACGCAGCATCATCTCGGCCGACAGAATCACCGAGCCCGGGTTGACCTGGTCCTTGCCGGCGTACTTCGGCGCGGTACCGTGGGTCGCCTCGAACATCGCCACGGTATCCGACAGGTTGGCACCCGGCGCGATACCGATACCGCCCACTTCAGCCGCCAGGGCATCGGAGAGGTAGTCACCGTTGAGGTTCAGCGTGGCGATCACATCGTATTCGGCCGGACGCAGCAGGATCTGCTGGAGCATGGCGTCGGCAATGGCATCCTTGACGATGACCTCACGGCCGGTTTTCGGGTTCTTGAATTTCATCCATGGGCCGCCATCGAGCAGCTCGGCGCCGAATTCTTCCTTCGCCACCTCGTAACCCCAGTCCTTGAAGGCACCTTCGGTGAATTTCATGATGTTGCCCTTGTGCACGATGGTCAGCGACTTGCGGTCGTTGTCCACCACGTATTGCAAGGCCTTACGCACCAGACGTTTGGTGCCTTCCTTGGAAACAGGCTTGATGCCGATA
The DNA here is from genome assembly GCF_022368695.1 of Pseudomonas sp. Y5-11. Taxonomy (NCBI): domain Bacteria; kingdom Pseudomonadati; phylum Pseudomonadota; class Gammaproteobacteria; order Pseudomonadales; family Pseudomonadaceae; genus Pseudomonas; species Pseudomonas sp. Y5-11. The sequence goes on along the minus strand of NZ_CP058974.1, from coordinate 3,260,807 downwards.
CCGCAATCCTGGTCAAAACGGATCTTGGTGACGCCCATTTCTTCTTTCAGAAACTTGATGACTTTGGTGGCCTCAGGAGAGCCGGCCTTCCATTCGATGCCGGCATAGATGTCTTCGGAGTTCTCGCGGAAGATCACCATGTCGACGTCGCCAGGCTTTTTCACCGGGCTCGGCACGCCTTCGAACCACACCACAGGGCGCAGGCAGACATAGAGATCGAGCTGCTGGCGCAGGGCCACGTTGAGGGAGCGGATGCCGCCACCGACCGGGGTGGTCAGCGGGCCTTTGATGGAGACCACGTAATCCTTGACGGCGTCCAGGGTTTCCTGGGGCAGCCAGGTATCCTGGTCATAGACCTGAGTCGCTTTTTCGCCAGCATAAACCTCCATCCAGGAAATCTTGCGCTTGCCCCCGTAGGCCTTGGCCACGGCAGCATCAACCACTTTGATCATCACCGGGCTGACGTCGACGCCAATGCCGTCACCTTCAATGAAGGGGATGATCGGGTTATCAGGAACATTGAGAGAATGGTCTGCATTGACGGTGATTTTGTCGCCGACGGCTGGAACCTGAATCTTCTTGTAACCCATGCTGAACTCCATTGTTTGGATTGAACATCTGGCTTGGTTCGAGCGTAACCCAGTTAAATCAACACGCAAACCCTCTGTTCACGACGCGGGCACATCTGGTTTCGTACAAGCCTGAAAGCAAAGGGAAAAGCGCCAAACTCAAGCATTCCCGGCGACTCTACGCCCCACCCCGCCCTGCGACCTTTAGACCAATGGACGAGACCGGTTGCATATGAACCATCGGCAGATTGCCAGCTACCTATGTATAATGCCGCCCGCTGACCAAAGGGTCACGACGGCTGGCCTCTCTAGCACGAGACTTTCCGCCTGATTGGTCGGGTTGTTACCGCAACCTGACTGCTTGACGCTCAACGATGCACCCAACATCACCGCGAAGATTCTCGACATTCGGTTCATGGATGACTTTGAACGAACGCGCTTACCCGGCGCCCCTCGAGTTTCTGCGCACGCTTTAGCAAAGAAGAGAGAGTTAATCCGAATATGCCCACCCGCTCGAAGATCATCTATACCTTCACCGACGAAGCTCCAGCCCTCGCCACCTATTCCCTGCTGCCGATCATCGAGGCTTACACCGCCTCGGCCGATATCGCCGTGGAAACCCGCGATATCTCTCTTGCAGCACGCATCCTGGCCAGCTTCCCCGAGCAACTGGGCGAAAAAGCCGTAGCCGACCACCTCGCCGAACTGGGCGCCCTGGCCGTTACGCCTGAAGCCAACATCATCAAGCTGCCGAACATCAGTGCTTCGGTACCTCAGCTGCAAGCGGCAATCAAAGAGCTGCAAGCCCAGGGTTACAACCTGCCGGACTACCCGGAAACCGTGACCAACGACGCCGAAAAAGAAGCCAAGGCGCGTTACGACAAGGTCAAGGGCAGCGCCGTGAACCCGGTTCTGCGTGAAGGCAACTCCGACCGCCGTGCTCCGCTGTCGGTCAAGAACTATGCGCGCAAGCACCCGCACAAAATGGGCGCCTGGGCCAAAGACTCCAAGTCCCACGTCGCTCACATGAGCACCGGCGATTTCTACGGCAGCGAAAAAGCTGCCCTGATCGACGCCGCTGACGCTGTGAAGATCGAACTGATCGCCAAAGATGGCACCGCGACCGTCCTGAAAGAAAAAACCAGCGTTCAGGCCGGCGAGATCCTCGACTGCGCCGTGATGAGCAAAAACGCCCTGCGCGCGTTCATCGCCGCTGAAATCGACAGCGCCAAGGCGCAAGGCGTACTGCTCTCGGTGCACCTGAAAGCGACCATGATGAAGGTTTCCGACCCGATCATGTTCGGCCAGATCGTTGCCGAGTTCTATAAAGACGCCCTGACCAAGCACGCTGACGTGCTGGCCCAGATCGGCTTCAACCTGAACAACGGCATTGGCGATCTGTACGCGCGCATCAAGGCCCTGCCGGCCGAGCAGCAAGCGCAGATCGAAGCCGATATCGCCGCGGTCTACGCCGCGCGTCCGTCGCTGGCGATGGTCAACTCCGACAAGGGCATCACCAACCTGCACGTGCCGAGCGACGTCATCGTCGACGCCTCGATGCCGGCGATGATCCGTGACTCCGGCAAGATGTGGGGCACCGACGGTCAACTGCACGACACCAAGGCAGTGATCCCGGATCGTTGCTACGCCACCATCTACCAGGCCGTGATCGAAGATTGCAAAGCCAACGGCGCGTTCGATCCGACCACCATGGGCAGCGTGCCAAACGTTGGCCTGATGGCGAAGAAAGCCGAAGAGTACGGCTCGCACGACAAGACGTTCCAGATCAAGGCTGACGGCGTGGTTCGCGTCACCGACAGCAAGGGCAACCTGCTGATGGAACAGGCTGTTGAAGCCGGCGACATCTTCCGCATGTGCCAGACCAAAGACGCGCCGATTCAGGACTGGGTCAAACTGGCCGTCAACCGCGCTCGCGCCAGCAGCACCCCGGCGATCTTCTGGCTGGACCCGATGCGCGCCCACGACGGCGTGGTCATCGAGAAGGTTCAGGCGTACCTGAAGGATCACGACACCAGCGGCCTGGACATCCAGATCATGGCGCCGGTCGATGCCATGAAGTACACCCTGCAGCGCACCCGCGAAGGCAAGGACACCATTTCGGTGACCGGCAACGTCCTGCGCGACTACCTGACCGACCTGTTCCCGATCATGGAACTGGGCACCAGCGCCAAGATGCTGTCGATCGTGCCGCTGATGAACGGCGGTGGCCTGTTCGAAACCGGCGCTGGCGGTTCGGCACCGAAGCACGTGCAGCAACTGGTCGAAGAAAACTTCCTGCGCTGGGATTCGCTGGGCGAATTCCTCGCGCTGGCAGCGTCCCTCGAGCATTTGGGTGTGAACTACAACAACCCGAAAGCACTGATTCTGTCCAAGACCCTGGATCAGGCCACTGGCCAGTTCCTCGACAACAACAAGTCGCCATCGCGCAAAGTCGGCAACATCGACAACCGCGGCAGCCACTTCTACCTGGCGCTGTACTGGGCTCAGGCCCTGGCCGCCCAGACCGAAGACGCTGCACTGCAAGCGCAGTTCGCGACGCTGGCCAAAACCCTGACCGAGAACGAGGCGACCATCGTTGCCGAACTCAACGCCGTGCAGGGCAAGCCAGTGGACATCGGTGGTTACTACCACGCCGACGCCGAGCTGATCAGCAAGGCAATGCGCCCAAGCGCAACCTTCAACGCGGCGATTGCTGCGCTGGTTTAAGGTTGTAAGGGAACATCACAAACCCCGGCCCTGTGCCGGGGTTTGTGTTTCCAAACACAACACGAAACCCTGTGGGAGCTGGCTTGCCAGCGATAGCGGTGGATCAGGCACTTTCAATGGTGAATGATAAGCCGCCATCGCTGGCAAGCCAGCTCCCACAGTGAATCGGTTAAACCTGGATATTGAGGAAGGTTTTATGGAATGGCTCCCCCACATCACCGTAGCCACCATCGTCGAAGACAATGGCCGCTTTCTGATGGTCGAAGAACACAAGGCCGGGCGTAACGTGCTGAACCAGCCCGCCGGCCATCTCGACCCGGACGAAACCCTGATTGACGCCGCCATCCGCGAAACCCTTGAGGAAACCGGCTGGGACGTCGAACCCACCGGCGTGATCGGGATTTACCTGTACACCGCGCCGAGCAACGGCGTGACGTATCAACGCGTGTGCTTCAGCGCCAAAGCGGTGAAACACCACCCGGACTATCAACTCGACGACGGCATCGTCGGCGCCAAGTGGTTGACCCGCAGCGAATTAATCGCCCAGCGCGACAATTGGCGCAGCGAGCTGATCATCCGCTGCATCGACGACTATCTGGCCGGCCATCACTTCAGTCTGGAACTGATCCGCCCTTCTCTTTAGCCTTGAGGCCGTGAGCCTGCTAGAATCGCGTCCTTTTTCAAGACACTCATTGAATCCCTATGCGTGATCCAGCCCATTCTGACACATCCAAGAAGCGCGTCATTGTCGGCATGTCCGGCGGCGTGGACTCTTCCGTTTCCGCTCTCCTGCTGATCGAGCAGGGTTACGAGGTGGAAGGCCTGTTCATGAAGAACTGGGAAGAAGACGACGGAACGGAATACTGCACCGCCATGGATGACCTGGCGGATGCCCAGGCCGTGTGCGACAAGATCGGCATAAAGCTGCACACCGCCAACTTTGCCGCCGAGTACTGGGACAACGTGTTCGAGCACTTCCTCGCCGAATACAAGGCCGGTCGCACGCCGAACCCGGACATCCTGTGCAACCGCGAGATCAAGTTCAAGGCATTCCTCGACTACGCCATGATGCTTGGCGCCGACCTGATCGCCACCGGCCACTATGTGCGCCGTCGCGACATCGATGGCCGCACCGAACTGCTCAAGGGCCTCGATCCGAACAAGGACCAGAGCTATTTCCTGCACGCCGTCGGCGGCGAACAGATTGCCAAGACCCTGTTCCCGGTCGGTGAACTGGAAAAGCCCGAAGTGCGTGCGATTGCCGAGAAATACGAGCTGGCGACCGCCAAGAAGAAGGATTCCACCGGAATCTGCTTCATCGGCGAACGACGCTTCAGCGATTTCCTCAAGCAATACCTGCCGGCGCAACCGGGCGAGATCAAGACCACCGAAGGCGAGGTCATCGGCCGTCACCACGGCTTGATGTACCACACCATCGGTCAGCGTCAGGGCCTGGGTATCGGCGGTCTGAAAGATGCCGGCGACGAGCCGTGGTACGTGTTGCGCAAGGATCTGGACACCAACGAGCTGATCGTCGGTCAGGGCAACAACCATCCGTGGCTGTTCTCCAGCGCCCTGCTCGCCTCGGAAATCTACTGGGTCAATCCGATCGACCTGAGCCAGCCACTGCGCCTCACCGCCAAAGTGCGTTATCGCCAGAGCGACCAGGCTTGCACCCTGGAAAAAACCGCCAGCGGCTATCGCGCCGTGTTCGACGAGCCGCAGCGCGCTGTCACCCCGGGCCAGTCCGTGGTGTTCTACGACGGTGAAATCTGCCTCGGCGGCGGCGTGATCGAAGTTGCCGAGCCGTGGAGCGGCCAGGCATGAGCCCGACTCAGGAGCAACTGACGGCGCTGGGCGGCGTGTTTCTCGCCGCCGTGCTGGTCGACCGGATCGCCAAGACCGGGCAGACCAGCGAGGCCGGCCTGAGCTGCATGCTCGGCAGCCTGCTGGTACGCGACCCGAAGGACACACTGGATGTGTACGGCGGCGACGACCTCAATCTGCGCGAAGGCTACCGTGCATTGATCGGCGCTCTTGAGCGCGACCCCAGCACCCTGCAGCGCGAGCCGCTGCGCTACGCCCTGTCGATGCTCGGCCTTGAGCGGCAATTGGCCAAACGAGACGACATGCTCGACACCATCGGCAAGCGCTTGCCGCAGATCCAGTCACAGGTCGAACATTTCGGCCCGGCCCACGAAAACGTGATCGCCGCTTGCGGTGCGCTGTATCAGGACACTTTGAGCACACTGCGCCAGCGGATTCAGGTGCATGGCGACATGCGCAACCTGCAACAACCGAGCAATGCCTCGAAAATCCGCGCCTTGCTGCTGGCCGGCATCCGTTCGGCGCGCCTGTGGCGACAGCTCGGCGGCCACCGCTGGCAGTTGGTGATCAGCCGGCGCAAGCTGCTCAAAGAGCTGTATCCGTTGATGCGCAGCGAGTAAATCGTCGCGCGATAAAAGTTTTGTAGTCTGTAGCGCGTAATACGCCGGTCAGTTGGCAACGGACCGGCGGATTTTTTCATGTATGATACGCGCCCCATTTCGTTGCCCGACTGTCCGAGAACACCCCATGCAGCTCTCTTCGCTCACTGCGGTTTCCCCTGTTGACGGCCGCTACGCCGGCAAAACCCAGGCCCTGCGCCCGATTTTCAGCGAGTACGGCCTGATCCGTGCCCGCGTCCTGGTTGAAGTGCGCTGGCTCCAGCGCCTGGCCGCCCACGCCGGTATCCCGGAAGTGCCCGCCTTCTCCGCCGAGGCCAACGCCGTTCTGAATGAACTGGCTGAAAACTTCTCGCTGGAGCACGCCGAGCGCGTCAAAGAGATCGAGCGCACCACCAACCACGACGTCAAGGCGATCGAATACCTGCTCAAAGAGCAGGCGGCCAAACTGCCGGAGCTGGCCAAGGTCAGCGAGTTCATTCACTTTGCCTGCACCAGTGAAGACATCAACAACCTGTCCCACGCCCTGATGCTGCGCGAAGGCCGTGACGACGTGATGCTGCCGCTGATGCGCCAGACTGCCAACGCCATCCGCGAACTGGCGATCCGTTTCGCCGACGTGCCGATGCTGTCGCGCACTCACGGCCAGCCGGCCTCCCCAACCACACTGGGCAAAGAGCTGGCGAACGTGGTTTACCGCCTCGAGCGTCAGATCGCTCAAGTCGCTGCCGTGCCGCTGCTGGGCAAGATCAACGGTGCCGTGGGCAACTACAATGCGCACCTGTCGGCCTACCCGCAGATCGACTGGGAAGCCAACGCCCGTGCGTTCATCGAAGACGAGCTGGGCCTGGGCTTCAACCCGTACACCACACAGATCGAACCGCACGACTACATCGCCGAGCTGTTTGACGCCATTGCGCGCTTCAACACCATCCTGATCGACTTTGACCGTGACATCTGGGGCTACATCTCCCTGGGTTACTTCAAGCAGCGCACCATCGCTGGCGAAATCGGTTCGTCGACCATGCCGCACAAGGTCAACCCGATCGACTTCGAAAACTCCGAAGGCAACCTGGGCATCGCCAACGCACTGTTCCAGCACCTGGCGAGCAAGCTGCCGATCTCCCGCTGGCAGCGCGACCTGACCGACTCCACCGTACTGCGCAACCTCGGCGTGGGCTTCGCTCACAGCGTGATCGCCTACGAAGCCAGCCTCAAAGGCATCAGCAAACTCGAGCTCAACGCCGACAAGATTGCTGCCGATCTGGACGCTTGCTGGGAAGTATTGGCCGAGCCGATCCAGACCGTAATGCGCCGCTACAACATCGAAAACCCGTACGAGAAGCTGAAAGAACTGACCCGCGGCAAGGGCATCAGCCCTGAAGCGCTGCAGACTTTCATCGACGGCCTGGACATGCCAGCCGAAGCGAAAGCCGAGCTGAAACAGCTGACCCCGGCCAACTACATCGGTAACGCTGTAGCGCAAGCCAGACGCATCTGATTCACCGCTTGACCCGTTTGAGACGCCCGGCCGCGCCGGGCGTTTTTATTCCCGTCTGAAAAATGCTTTTTTTCAATAGGTTACACATGAATCCTGATACTCCTCTTCAACTTCTGGGCGGTCTTACGGCGCGCGAATTCATGCGCGATTACTGGCAGAAAAAGCCGCTGCTGATCCGTCAGGCCATTCCTGACTTCGAAAGCCCGATCGACGCCGACGAACTGGCCGGCCTGGCCCTGGAAGAAGAGGTCGAGTCGCGCCTGGTGATCGAGCACGGCGAGCGCCCGTGGGAGCTGCGTCGCGGCCCGTTCGCCGAAGACGAATTCAGCAAACTGCCGGAAAAAGAGTGGACTTTGCTCGTTCAGGCCGTTGATCAATTCGTCCCGGAAGTCAGCGAACTGCTGGAAAATTTCCGCTTCCTGCCGAGCTGGCGCGTCGATGACGTGATGATCAGCTTCGCCGCTCCGGGTGGCAGCGTCGGTCCGCACTTCGACAACTACGACGTATTCCTGCTGCAAGGCCACGGCAAGCGCAACTGGAAGATCGGCCAGATGTGCGACTCCGAGAGCCCGCTGCTGCAACACGCGGATCTGCGCATCCTCGCCGAATTCCACGAAACCGAAGAGTGGGTGCTGGAACCGGGCGACATGCTCTACCTGCCACCGCGCCTGGCCCACTGCGGTGTCGCGGTCGACAACTGCATGACCTACTCGGTCGGTTTCCGCGCGCCGAGCGCCTCTGAAGTGTTGACCCATTTCACTGACTTCCTCAGCCAGTTCCTGACTGACGAAGAACGCTACACCGACGCCGATGCGAAACCGGTCAGCGATGATCCGCATCAGATCCAGCACGACGCACTCGGCCGCCTGAAAAGCCTGCTCGCCGAACACATGAGCGACGAACGCCTGCTGCTGACCTGGTTCGGCCAGTACATGACCGAGCCGCGCTACCCGGAACTGGTGGTCGGCCCGGAAGACGTTGAAGAAGATGACTTCCTCAATGCCCTGCAGGACGGTGCGGTGCTGATCCGCAACCCGAGCGCGCGCCTGGCCTGGTCGGAAGTCGATGACGATCTGCTGCTGTTCGCCAGCGGTCAGAGCCGTTACCTGCCGGGCAAGCTGCGCGAGTTGTTGAAGATGATCTGCGCCGCCGATGCGCTGCACGTCGACAACCTCGGCGAGTGGCTGAACGACGACGACGGTCGCGGCCTGCTGTGTGAGCTGGTCAAACAGGGCAGCCTGGGATTTGCCGATGAATAAGATTCGCGTACGTGTCGCAGACTGGCAAAAGGACAACGCCGAGATCCGGCGCATTCGTGAAACGGTGTTCATCGCCGAACAATCAGTGCCACCCGAGCTTGAATGGGACGCCGATGACGCGACCGCCGTACATTTCCTGGCGTTCGAAGGCGACTTTCCGATCGGCACCGCGCGCCTGCTGCCCGACGGGCACATTGGCCGGGTGTCGGTACTGAAGGACTGGCGCGGGATGAAGGTGGGCGATGCGCTGATGCAAGCGGTCATCGCCGAAGCCGAAGCCCGCGGCCTGCAGCAGCAGATGCTCAGCGCGCAGGTACAGGCCACAGCGTTCTATGAGCGCCTGGGCTTCAGCCTGGTCAGTGAGGAATTCCTTGAAGCCGGGATTCCGCATGTCGATATGGTTCGGCATTCGGCTTGATCAGTAGAGCTCCTGAGACCTCCATTGATTTTGTGATCTCTGGAGATCNTCAGTGAGGAATTCCTTGAAGCCGGGATTCCGCATGTCGATATGGTTCGGCATTCGGCTTGATCAGTAGAGCTCCTGAGACCTCCATTGATTTTGTGATCTCTGGAGATCCTGTGGTGAGGGGATTTATCCCCGATGGGTCGCGGAGCGGCCCCAAAATTTCAGGTCTGCTTCGCAGCCATCGGGGATAAATCCCCTCACCACAAAGGCCCTTGAGCGCCCACTCAAAACGCCCCGCCATTTTCGGATGCCGGGGCGTTTTGCTGTCTACGATTCAACTTGCCCCACCCCGGGCCGACAAACTGGCAATATCAAGCCTTTCGAAAGCGGAGATAACGGACATGTCCCTACGCACCCTGCTCACCACCCTGCTGCTCGGCTGCAGTTTTTCGGTGATGGCAGCCACAGAAATCGTGCCCCTCAATTACCGCACTAGCGCAGATATGCTGCCGATGGCGCAGGACTTCATCGGCAAGGACGGTCAGGTCAGCGCCTATGGCAATCAACTGATCATCAAGGCCGAGCCGGACAAGATCCAGGAACTCAAGGCGCTGATCAGTCAACTCGACACTGCGCCCAAACGCCTGCTGATCACGGTCGATACCAATGAAAACAACGACCGTGGCGATGAAGGCTACTCGGTCAACGGCGCCCAACCGAACCAGACCCGCATCATCAGCCGCAGCACCGCCAGTCGCGACGGCGGCGTGCAACAGGTGCAAGCCACCGACGGCATGCCGGCGCTGATTCAAGTCGGTCAAAGTGTGCCGATCACCAGCAGCCAGACCAACTCCTACGGCGATTACAGCAGCCAGACGCAATACCGCAACGTCACCCAGGGTTTCTATGTGACGGCAAGCGTTACCGGCGACATCGTTCACCTGGCAATCAGTACCAACCGTGACCGCATGAGCCAGGAACGTCCCGATGTAGTGAACGTGCAAAGTACCGACACAACAGTCAGCGGACGCCTGGGCGAATGGATCACTCTCGCCGGGGTGAATCGTCAGACTCAGGCCGACAAACAGGGGCTGACCCGCAGCTACTCGACTCAAGGCCGGGATGACATGACCTTGCGGGTCAAAGTCGACTCCCTGGACTAAAGCACCGAAAACTGACTGATTAGTCGTATTAGACGAAAGATGTAGTGCTTGAAAAAAAGCACTACAAATCGTTTGACGAGCCAAAAAAGCGAAGGCATGATGGCCTCGCTCCCGCTAATCAGAGGCCCTGGCAAGGGCCTTCGAAGTGACGTCCGCACCTACCCCGCGAACCGCTTCGTGTCTGTACCGCCCACAAGGTGTGTTTGACGAGGTTGCCGACTGGAACGAAGTTGTCCCGAGGGACGGAAGCGTAATTAGGTAACCCGGCTTCACGCTGTAGAACGTATAAAGGCCCACGACGCCCGAATGCGCACGCAGTCCGCCACTACCTGCTCACTTCCCCTCGAGCCCATCGTTCATCCCGTCGCCTACCCCGCCGAACCCGACCTGACCGCCTAAGCTTCTGGTCAGCGAGCGCAGGAATTTTCCACCGCAGAACAACTTTTCATAAAGACGCGACGAGGTTTATCTCCATGGCACTGACACGCGAACAGCAAATTGCAGCCCTTGAAAAAGACTGGGCTGAAAACCCGCGCTGGAAAGGCGTGACTCGCACTTACTCCGCTGCTGACGTCGTCCGTCTGCGTGGCTCGGTTCAACCTGAGCACACCTTTGCAAAAATGGGCGCCGAGAAGCTGTGGAACCTGGTGACCCAGGGTGCCAAGCCGTCCTTCCGCCCAGAGAAAGATTTCGTCAACTGCATGGGCGCCCTCACCGGCGGCCAGGCTGTTCAGCAGGTCAAAGCCGGTATCCAGGCGATCTACCTGTCGGGCTGGCAAGTGGCTGCGGACAACAACTCCGCCGAATCGATGTACCCGGACCAGTCGCTGTACCCGGTGGACTCGGTGCCAACCGTGGTCAAGCGCATCAACAACTCGTTCCGTCGTGCCGACCAGATCCAGTGGAAAGCCGGCAAGAACCCGGGTGACGAAGGCTACATCGACTACTTCGCGCCAATCGTGGCTGACGCCGAAGCCGGTTTCGGCGGCGTACTGAACGCCTACGAACTGATGAAGAGCATGATCGAAGCAGGCGCCGCCGGCGTGCACTTCGAAGACCAACTGGCTTCCGTGAAGAAGTGCGGCCACATGGGCGGCAAGGTGCTGGTTCCTACCCAGGAAGCCGTGCAGAAGCTGACCGCTGCTCGTCTGGCTGCCGACGTTGCCGGCGTACCGACCATTATCCTGGCCCGTACCGACGCCAACGCTGCCGACCTGCTGACTTCCGACTGCGACCCGTACGACCAGCCGTTCGTGACTGGCACCCGTACCCAGGAAGGTTTCTACAAGGTTCGCGCCGGTCTGGACCAGGCCATCGCCCGTGGCCTGGCCTACGCACCGTACGCCGACCTGATCTGGTGCGAAACCGCCAAGCCGGATCTGGAAGAAGCCCGTCGCTTCGCCGAAGCGATCAAAAAGGAATACCCGGACCAGATCCTGTCGTACAACTGCTCGCCTTCCTTCAACTGGAAGAAAAACCTGGACGACGCGACCATCGCCAAGTTCCAGCGCGAACTGTCCGCCATGGGCTACAAGCACCAGTTCATCACCCTGGCCGGCATTCACAACATGTGGCACAGCATGTTCAACCTGGCGCACGACTACGCCCGCAACGACATGACTGCCTACGTGAAGCTGCAGGAGCAGGAATTCGCTGACGCCGCCAAGGGTTACACCTTCGTGGCTCACCAGCAGGAAGTGGGCACCGGCTACTTCGACGACATGACCACCGTAATCCAGGGCGGCACGTCCTCGGTCACCGCGCTGACCGGTTCGACCGAAGAAGAACAGTTCCACTGATTCGGCTTCGCTGAGCAAACGGCCTTTGCGGATCGTATAAAAAGCTAACCGCAAAGCCGCAAGACTGACGCCCCGACTGGTTCGGGGCGTTTTTTTTGCCCGCAGAATTCCACCGCCCTGCAGGAACTGCCGCAGGCTGCGATCTTTTGATCTTGTCTTTAAAAAGCAAAGTCAAAAGATCGCAGCCTTCGGCAGCTCCTACAAAGGGTAGATCCTGCAACGACCCTTGTGGGAGCGAGCCTGCTCGCGAAAGCGTAGTGTCGCCTGCACATGCGGCGACTGACCCACCGCATTCGCGAGCAGGCTCACTCCCACAGGTTTCGTCTTCAGCCCCCGAGACAAAACATTGACCCAGAGCGGTATAGACGACACAAAAATCAGCTAAAACGCTCGCCACCGCTACTTGCAGTAACAGGCATATAAGACAACTTTCTGTTTACTGCACCGCTAAACAGTTACAAAACCAGTGCAAACGATATCAATTATCATTTAGCAGCAACTATGTTCGTTACATTTCCCACAAAACATAATTCGCCAAAACCTGGCTAATGCCCGCACTGCAAGGGCTACAGGGTACCGGAGGTACGCTATGTCCTTATTCCAATAAATAATTTCGCTATAGGAATTTTACTTGCCGGGTGTTTAGCCATAAAATCAGCGCGATTGATTGCTGCGACATATCGTCACTGCCTATTTCTTTATCAAGCTCAGAGACCTTTGCTCTCTGTTAAGGATTACCAGCATGCCCGAAGCGACAGGACTCATGGCCCACAACTGGGGCTTTGCCATTTTCCTTCTGGGTGTCGTCGGCCTGTGCGCCTTCATGCTTGGCGTCTCCAGCCTCCTCGGGTCAAAAGCCTGGGGCCGCAGCAAAAACGAACCGTTCGAGTCCGGCATGCTACCTACAGGTGGCGCCCGCTTGCGGCTCTCAGCCAAATTCTATCTGGTCGCGATGCTGTTCGTGATCTTCGATATCGAAGCCCTCTTTCTCTTTGCATGGTCTGTGTCCGTCCGCGAAAGCGGCTGGACCGGATTCGTCGAAGCTCTCGTTTTCATAGCAATTCTGTTGGCAGGTCTTGTCTACCTGTTCCGAGTGGGCGCCCTTGACTGGGCTCCGGAAGCTCGTCGCAAGCGGCAGGCGAAGCTGAAACAATGAGGCTTTGGCAATGCAATACAATCTCACCAGAATCGACCCCGATGCTCCTAACGAGCAGTATCCGATCGGCGAACGGGAAACCGTTTCCGATCCGTTAGAGGATCAAGTCCACAAAAACATTTTCATGGGCAAGCTCGAAGACGTGCTGAGTGGCGCGGTCAACTGGGGGCGTAAAAACTCCCTGTGGCCGTACAACTTCGGCCTTTCGTGCTGCTACGTGGAAATGACCACCGCCTTCACGGCGCCCCACGACATCGCGCGCTTTGGCGCCGAAGTTATCCGGGCATCACCGCGTCAGGCCGACTTCATGGTTATCGCCGGTACCTGCTTCATCAAGATGGCGCCGATCATTCAGCGTCTCTACGAGCAGATGCTCGAACCGAAGTGGGTGATATCCATGGGTTCGTGCGCCAACTCCGGTGGCATGTACGACATCTACTCCGTGGTTCAAGGGGTGGACAAGTTCCTGCCCGTGGACGTCTACGTACCTGGCTGCCCGCCTCGTCCGGAAGCATTCCTTCAAGGCTTGATGCTGTTGCAGGAATCGATCGGACAGGAGCGTCGTCCGCTTTCCTGGGTCGTTGGCGACCAAGGCGTTTATCGCGCCGACATGCCTTCGCAAAAGGAACAGCGCCGCGAACAGCGAATCGCAGTCACCAACCTGCGCAGCCCTGACGAAGTCTGATCCAGTCTGTTTCAAAGAAACGAGAAGCTGGCTTCATTCTTTACGTTGACCGAAAGCGAAAAAATAACCATGACTACAGGCAGCGCTCTGTACATCCCGCCTTATAAGGCAGACGACCAGGATGTGGTCGTCGAATTGAACAACCGTTTTGGCGCCGAAGCGTTCACCGCTCAGTCGACCCGCACCGGCATGCCGGTGCTGTGGGTGGCGCGCGCCAGACTCGTCGAAGTCCTGACCTTCCTGCGCAACCTGCCCAAGCCGTACGTCATGCTCTATGACCTGCACGGCGTGGACGAGCGTCTGCGCACCAAGCGTCAGGGGCTGCCATCGGGCGCCGACTTCACCGTGTTCTATCACCTCATGTCGCTTGAGCGTAATAGTGACGTGATGATCAAAGTCGCCTTGTCCGAAAGCGACCTGAGCTTGCCGACCGTCACCAGCATCTGGCCGAACGCCAACTGGTACGAGCGTGAAGTCTGGGACATGTACGGCATCGACTTCAAAGGCCACCCGCACCTGTCGCGCATCATGATGCCGCCGACCTGGGAAGGTCACCCGCTGCGCAAGGACTTCCCGGCGCGCGCCACCGAATTCGATCCGTTCAGCCTCAACCTCGCCAAGCAGCAGCTTGAGGAAGAAGCCGCGCGCTTCCGTCCTGAAGACTGGGGCATGAAGCGTTCCGGGGCCAACGAGGACTACATGTTCCTCAACCTGGGTCCGAACCACCCTTCGGCGCACGGTGCGTTCCGCATCATTCTGCAGCTGGACGGTGAAGAGATCGTCGACTGCGTGCCGGACATCGGTTACCACCACCGTGGCGCCGAGAAGATGGCCGAGCGTCAGTCCTGGCACAGCTTCATTCCGTACACCGACCGTATCGACTACCTCGGCGGCGTGATGAACAACCTGCCGTACGTGCTCTCGGTCGAGAAGCTGGCCGGCATCAAGGTGCCAGAGAAGGTCGACGTCATCCGCATCATGATGGCCGAGTTCTTCCGGATCACCAGCCACCTGCTGTTCCTCGGTACCTACATCCAGGACGTCGGCGCCATGACTCCGGTGTTCTTCACCTTCACCGACCGCCAGAAGGCGTACACGGTGATCGAAGCCATCACCGGTTTCCGTCTGCACCCGGCCTGGTACCGCATCGGTGGCGTCGCCCACGACCTGCCACGCGGCTGGGAAAAACTGGTGAAAGACTTCGTTGAATGGCTGCCGAAGCGCCTCGACGAATACACCAAGGCCGCCCTGCAGAACAGCATTCTCAAGGGTCGTACCATCGGCGTTGCCCAGTACAACACCAAAGAGGCGCTGGAATGGGGCGTCACCGGTGCCGGCCTGCGTTCCACCGGTTGCGACTTCGACCTGCGTAAAGCACGTCCATACTCCGGCTACGAGAACTTCGAGTTCGAAGTGCCGCTGGCTGCCAACGGCGATGCCTACGACCGCTGCATGGTGCGCGTCGAAGAGATGCGCCAGAGCGTCAAGATCATCGATCAGTGCCTGCGCAACATGCCGGAAGGCCCGTACAAGGCGGATCACCCGCTGACCACGCCGCCGCCGAAAGAGCGCACGCTGCAGCACATCGAAACCCTGATCACGCACTTCCTGCAGGTTTCGTGGGGCCCGGTCATGCCGGCCAACGAATCCTTCCAGATGATCGAAGCGACCAAGGGCATCAACAGTTATTACCTGACGAGCGACGGCGGCACCATGAGCTACCGTACCCGGATCCGTACTCCGAGCTTCGCGCATCTGCAACAGATCCCTTCGGTGATCAAAGGCAGCATGGTCGCGGACTTGATTGCGTACCTGGGTAGTATCGACTTCGTTATGGCCGACGTGGACCGCTAAGCATGAACAGCACGCTTATCCAGACAGACCGTTTCACCTTGAGTGAAACCGAGCGCTCGGCCATCGAGCACGAGCTGCATCACTACGAAGACCCGCGCGCGGCGTCGATCGAAGCCCTGAAGATCGTTCAGAAAGAACGCGGCTGGGTGCCGGATGGCGCCCTGTACGCGATCGGCGAGATCCTCGGCATCCCGGCCAGCGACGTTGAAGGTGTGGCGACGTTCTACAGCCAGATCTTCCGCCAGCCGGTCGGCCGCCACATCATCCGCGTCTGCGACAGCATGGTCTGCTACATCGGCGGCCACGAGTCGGTGGTCAGCGAAATCCAGAACAATCTGGGCATCGGCCTGGGTCAGACCACCGCCGACGGTCGTTTCACCCTGCTGCCGGTCTGCTGCCTCGGCAACTGCGACAAGGCACCGGCGCTGATGATCGACGACGACACCTTTGGCGACGTGCAGCCTGCCGGCGTGGCCAAACTGCTCGAGGGCTACGTATGACCCTGACATCTTTTGGTCCTGCCAACCGCATCAAGCGTTCGGCCGAGACTCACCCGCTGACCTGGCGCCTGCGTGATGACGGCGAGGCCGTGTGGCTCGACGAATACCAGGCCAAGAACGGCTACGCCGCTGCGCGCAAAGCCTTCGCCGACATGGCTCAGGACGACATCGTCCAGACCGTGAAAGACGCCGGCCTCAAAGGTCGCGGCGGTGCAGGCTTCCCCACTGGCGTGAAGTGGGGCCTGATGCCCAAGGACGAATCCATCAACATCCGCTACCTGCTGTGCAACGCGGACGAGATGGAGCCGAACACCTGGAAAGACCGCATGCTGATGGAGCAACTGCCCCATCTGCTGATCGAAGGCATGCTGATCAGTGCCCGCGCACTGAAAACCTACCGTGGCTACATCTTCCTGCGTGGCGAGTACACCACCGCCGCCAAGCACCTCAACCGTGCCGTGGAAGAAGCCAAGGCTGCAGGCCTGCTGGGTAAAAACATTCTGGGCAGCGGTTTCGACTTCGAACTGTTCGTCCACACCGGCGCCGGGCGTTACATCTGCGGTGAAGAAACCGCACTGATCAACTCCCTCGAAGGCCGCCGCGCCAACCCGCGCTCCAAGCCGCCCTTCCCTGCCGCCGTCGGCGTGTGGGGCAAGCCGACCTGCGTGAACAACGTCGAAACCCTGTGCAACGTGCCGGCGATCATTGCCGACGGCGTTGACTGGTACAAATCGTTGGCCCGCGAAGGCAGCGAAGACATGGGCACCAAGCTCATGGGCTTCTCCGGCAAGGTGAAGAATCCGGGCCTGTGGGAACTGCCGTTCGGCGTTACCGGTCGCGAGCTGTTCGAAGACTACGCCGGCGGCATGCGCGACGGTTACAAGCTCAAGGCCTGGCAGCCAGGTGGCGCCGGTACCGGTTTCCTGTTGCCAGAACACCTCGACGCACAAATGTACGCCGGCGGCATCGCCAAAGTGGGCACCCGGATGGGTACCGGCCTGGCGATGGCGGTGGACGACAGCGTCAACATGGTCTCCCTGCTGCGCAACATGGAGCAGTTCTTCGCTCGCGAATCCTGCGGTTTCTGCACCCCGTGCCGTGATGGCTTGCCATGGAGCGTCAAGCTCTTGATGGCCATCGAAGAAGGTCGCGGTCAGCCAGGCGACATCGAGACCCTGCTGGGTCTGGTCGGCTTCCTCGGCCCAGGCAAGACCTTCTGTGCTCACGCACCGGGTGCCGTGGAGCCGCTGGGCAGTGCCATCAAATACTTCCGTCCAGAGTTCGAAGCCGGTATTGCGCCTGCAAGCGCCGCCGTCCCGCCTCTGGCAAGGCCGATCGTAATCGGCGCGTAAACGCTTAAAAAGGCGAAGGGTCCGTGCCCTTCGCCTTTCGTCCGATGACGCCTTTCGGGGCTGACTGGATTCGGACGGATAACAAGATTCCATTAGCCACGCCCGCTGACACCGGGCCAACGAAGACCTTTGAACCATGGCCACTATCCACGTAGACGGCAAAGCGCTCGAAGTCGACGGGGCAGACAACCTGTTACAGGCATGTCTGTCGCTGGGCCTCGACATCCCTTATTTCTGCTGGCACCCCGCGCTTGGTAGCGTCGGGGCCTGCCGCCAGTGCGCGGTCAAACAGTACACCGACGAGAACGACACCCGTGGTCGCATCGTCATGTCCTGCATGACCCCTGCCACCGACAACACCTGGATCTCCATCGACGATGAAGAATCCAAGGCGTTCCGCGCCAGCGTTGTCGAATGGCTGATGACCAACCACCCGCACGACTGCCCTGTGTGCGAGGAAGGCGGTCACTGCCACCTGCAAGACATGACGGTGATGACCGGCCACAACGAGCGCCGTTATCGCTTCACCAAACGCACCCACCAGAACCAGCAACTGGGCCCGTTCATTTCCCACGAAATGAACCGCTGCATCGCCTGCTACCGCTGCGTGCGTTTCTACAAGGATTACGCCGGCGGCACCGACCTCGGTGTATTCGGCGCCCACGACAACGTGTACTTCGGTCGCGTTGAAGACGGCACCCTCGAAAGCGAGTTCTCCGGCAACCTCACCGAGGTCTGCCCGACCGGTGTGTTCACCGACAAGACGCACTCCGAGCGCTACAACCGTAAATGGGACATGCAGTTCTCGCCGAGCATCTGCCATGGCTGCTCCAGCGGTTGCAACATCTCCCCGGGCGAGCGTTACGGCGAACTGCGTCGCATCGAAAACCGTTTCAACGGTTCGGTGAACCAGTACTTCCTGTGCGACCGTGGCCGTTTCGGTTATGGCTACGTCAACCGCACTGATCGTCCACGTCAGCCGCTGCTGGCCGACGGCACCAAGCTGAGCGTCGACGCTGCGCTGGATAAAGCCGCTGACCTGCTGCGCGGGCGCAACATCGTCGGTATCGGTTCGCCGCGTGCCAGCCTCGAAAGCAACTACGCGCTGCGCGAGCTGGTCGGTGCCGAGCACTTCTACTCCGGTATCGAAGCCTCCGAACTGGAGCGCATCCGCCTGGTCCTGCAAGTGCTGAAAGACAGCCCGTTGCCCGTGCCGAACATGCGTGACATCGAAGACCACGACGCCGTGTTCGTCCTTGGTGAAGACCTGACCCAGACCGCCGCCCGTATGGCGCTGGCCCTACGTCAGTCGGTCAAAGGCAAGGCCGAAGACATGGCCGAAGCCATGCGCGTGCAGCCATGGCTCGACGCTGCGGTGAAGAACATCGGTCAGCACGAACTGAACCCGCTGTTCATCGCCAGCCTGGCCGAAACCAAGCTCGACGACATCGCCGAAGAATGCGTTCACGCCGCTCCGGATGACCTGGCACGCCTCGGTTTCGCCGTGGCTCACGTGCTGGACGCCAGCGCCCCGGCCGTTGAAGGTCTGGACGCCGAAGCCCTTGAACTGGCCAAGCGCATCGCCGACGCCCTGCTCGCCGCCAAGCGTCCGCTGATCATCGCCGGTACTTCGCTGGGTTCCAAAGCCTTGATCGAAGCCGCGGCGAACATCGCCAAAGCCCTGAAGCTGCGCGAGAAGAACGGTTCGATCAGCCTGATCGTGCCGGAAGCCAACAGCCTCGGCCTGGCCATGCTCGGTGGCGAATCGGTCGACGCGGCGCTGCAAGCCGTGATCGATGGCAAGGCCGACGCCATCGTCGTGCTGGAAAACGATCTGTACACCCGCACCTCGAAAGCCAAGGTCGATGCCGCGCTGAACGCTGCGAAAGTAGTGATCGTTGCCGACCACCAGAAAACCGCCACCACCGATCGCGCGCAACTGGTCCTGCCAGCCGCTAGCTTCGCTGAAGGCGACGGTACGCTGGTCAGCCAGGAAGGCCGCGCCCAGCGCTTCTTCCAGGTTTTCGATCCGCAATACATGGATGCGAGCATCCTGGTTCACGAAGGCTGGCGCTGGCTGCACGCCCTGCGCTCGACCCTGCTGAACCAGCCGATCGACTGGACGCAACTCGACCACGTCACCGCTGCCGTGGCGTCGAGCACCGAGCAACTGGCGCGTATCGTCGATGCCGCGCCGTCTGCCGCGTTCCGCATCAAGGGTCTGAAACTGGCGCGTGAGCCGCTGCGTTATTCCGGTCGCACCGCGATGCGCGCCGACATCAGCGTTCACGAACCGCGCACCCCGCAAGACAAAGACACCGCGTTCGCCTTCTCCATGGAAGGTTACTCGGGCTCGGCCGAACCGCGTCAGCAGGTGCCATTCGCCTGGTCGCCGGGCTGGAACTCGCCGCAAGCCTGGAACAAGTTCCAGGACGAAGTCGGTGGTCACCTGCGTGCTGGCGACCCAGGCACCCGCCTGATCGAAAGCACCGGTGATTCGCTGAACTGGTTCGCTGCTGCTCCGCGCGCATTCAACCCGGCGCCGGGCACCTGGCAGGCCGTGCCGTTCTACCACCTGTTCGGCAGCGACGAAAACTCGTCGAAAGCCGCACCGGTACAGGAACGCATCCCGGCTCCGTACGTGGCGCTGGCCAAATCCGAAGCGGACCGCCTGGGCGTCAACGACGGTGCCCTGCTGAGCCTGAACGTGGCCGGCCAGACCCTGCGTCTGCCGCTGCGCATCAATGAAGAACTGGGCGCTGGTCTGGTGGCCTTGCCTGCGGGCATCGCCGGCATTCCACCGGCATTCGCCGGCCTGTCCGTCGACGGTCTGCAGGAGGCAGCGCAATGACCTGGTTCACCCCTGAAGTGATCGATGTGATCCTGACGGTCGTCAAAGCCATCGTGATTCTGCTGGCCGTTGTGGTCGCAGGCGCATTGCTCAGCTTTGTCGAACGTCGCCTGCTGGGCTGGTGGCAGGACCGTTACGGTCCGAACCGCGTTGGCCCGTTCGGCATGTTCCAGATCGCCGCCGACATGCTGAAGATGTTCTTCAAGGAAGACTGGACCCCGCCGTTTGCCGACAAGGTGATCTTCACCCTGGCACCGGTGGTGGCCATGTCCGCCCTGCTGATCGCCTTCGCGATCATCCCGATCACCCCGACCTGGGGCGTGGCGGATCTGAACATCGGCCTGCTGTTCTTCTTCGCCATGGCCGGTCTGTCGGTCTACGCGGTGCTGTTCGCCGGCTGGTCGAGCAACAACAAGTTCGCCCTGCTCGGCAGCTTGCGTGCCTCGGCGCAGACCGTGTCCTACGAAGTGTTCATGGGCCTGGCCCTGATGGGCATCGTGGTGCAGGTCGGCTCGTTCAACATGCGCGACATCGTCGAGTACCAGGCGCAGAACCTGTGGTTCATCATTCCGCAGTTCTTCGGCTTCTGTACTTTCTTCATCGCTGGCGTCGCCGTGACTCACCGTCACCCGTTCGACCAGCCGGAAGCGGAACAGGAACTGGCCGACGGTTACCACATTGAATACGCCGGTATGAAATGGGGCATGTTCTTCGTCGGTGAATACATCGGCATCATCCTGATCTCGGCGCTGCTGGTCACCCTGTTCTTCGGTGGCTGGCACGGTCCGTTCGGCATCCTGCCGCAACTGTCCTTCGTCTGGTTCGCACTGAAGACCGCGTTCTTCATCATGCTGTTCATCCTGCTGCGCGCTTCCATCCCGCGTCCGCGTTATGACCAGGTGATGGATTTCAGCTGGAAATTCTGCCTGCCACTGACCCTGATCAATTTGCTGATAACCGCTGCGGTTGTGTTGTGGAACACACCTGCGGTTGCGGTTCAGTGAGGATTTGACCCATGTTCAAATATATTGGCGACATCGTTAAGGGTACCGGTACCCAGTTGCGCAGCCTGGTCATGGTCTTCGGCCATGGCTTTCGCAAGCGCGACACCCTGCAATACCCGGAAGAGCCGGTCTACCTGCCACCACGCTACCGTGGTCGCATCGTCCTGACCCGCGACCCCGATGGCGAAGAACGTTGCGTAGCCTGCAACCTGTGCGCCGTGGCTTGCCCGGTAGGTTGCATCTCGCTGCAGAAAGCTGAAACCGAAGACGGTCGCTGGTACCCGGACTTCTTCCGTATCAACTTCTCGCGCTGCATTTTCTGCGGTCTCTGCGAGGAAGCCTGTCCGACCACCGCGATCCAGCTGACCCCGGATTTCGAGATGGCCGAGTTCAAACGTCAGGACCTGGTGTACGAGAAAGAAGATCTTTTGATCTCCGGCCCCGGCAAAAACCCTGATTACAACTTCTATCGTGTTGCAGGTATGGCAATCGCTGGCAAGCCGAAAGGCTCTGCGCAGAACGAAGCCGAACCGATCAACGTGAAGAGCTTGCTGCCTTAAGGAAGAACGATGGAATTCGCTTTCTATTTCGCATCGGGTATCGCGGTTGTGTCCACGCTACGTGTGGTCACCAACACCAACCCTGTGCACGCCCTGCTCTACCTGATCATCTCGTTGATCGCCGTGGCCATGACCTTCTTTGCACTCGGCGCACCGTTCGCCGGCGTGCTGGAAGTGATCGCCTACGCCGGCGCCATCATGGTGCTGTTCGTGTTCGTGGTGATGATGCTGAACCTGGGTCCCGCCTCGGTTCAGCAGGAACGCAGCTGGCTCAAGCCCGGCATCTGGGCAGGACCGGTGATTCTCGCCGCTCTGCTGCTGGCCGAACTGCTGTATGTGCTGTTCGCTCACCAGAGCGGTCAGGCCATCGGCCACACCACCGTCGATGCAAAAGCCGTGGGCGTCAGCCTGTTCGGCCCGTATCTGCTGGTGGTCGAACTCGCCTCGATGCTGCTGCTCGCCGCAGCCGTCACGGCGTTCCATTTGGGCCGTAACGAGGCGAAGGAGTAAGACATGCCTGCTATCCCTCTCGAGCATGGATTGGCCGTTGCCGGCATCCTGTTCTGCCTTGGTCTGGTCGGCCTGATGGTCCGCCGCAACATTTTGTTCGTGTTGATGAGTCTGGAAGTGATGATGAACGCCTCTGCCCTGGCCTTCATCGTCGCCGGCGCCCGCTGGGCGCAACCGGATGGACAGATCATGTTCATCCTGGTGATCAGCCTGGCAGCCGCCGAAGCCAGTATTGGCCTGGCGATCCTGCTGCAACTGTATCGCCGCTTCCACACGCTCGATATCGACGCTGCCAGTGAGATGCGCGGATGAACCTAATCTTTCTGACTTTTGTATTCCCTCTGATCGGTTTCCTGCTGCTGTCGTTCTCCCGTGGACGCTGGTCGGAAAACCTCTCGGCGCTGATCGGCGTGGGTTCCATTGGCTTGTCGGCGATTGTCGCCGCCTACGTCATCTGGCAATTCAACGTCGCGCCACCCGAGGGCGGTCACTACACGCTGGTGCTGTGGAAGTGGATGGCGGTCGAAGGTTTCAAGCCTGACTTCGCCCTCTACATCGACGGCCTGTCGATCACCATGCTCGGCGTGGTGGTGGGCGTAGGCTTCTTGATCCACCTGTTCGCGTCCTGGTACATGCGCGGTGAAGCGGGTTACTCGCGCTTCTTCTCGTACACCAACCTGTTTATCGCCAGCATGCTGTTCCTGGTGCTCGGCGATAACCTGTTGTTCCTGTACTTCGGCTGGGAAGGCGTGGGCCTGTGCTCGTACCTGTTGATCGGTTTCTACTACAGCAACCGCAACAACGGTAACGCCGCACTCAAGGCCTTCATCGTGACCCGGATCGGCGACGTGTTCATGGCCATCGGCCTGTTCATCCTGTTCCAGCAAGTGGGCACGTTGAACATTCAGGAACTGCTGGTGCTGGCACCGCAGAAATTCCAGGCCGGCGACTTCTGGATCACCCTGGCGACCCTGATGCTGCTGGGTGGTGCGGTCGGTAAATCGGCGCAACTGCCACTGCAAACCTGGCTCGCGGACGCGATGGCCGGTCCGACCCCGGTGTCGGCACTGATCCACGCTGCAACCATGGTGACAGCGGGTGTCTACCTGATCGCCCGTACCCACGGCCTGTTCACCCTGGCGCCGGAAATCCTGCACCTGGTCGGCATCGTCGGTGGTGTGACCCTGGTTCTCGCAGGTTTCGCCGCCCTGGTACAGACCGACATCAAACGTATCCTCGCCTACTCGACCATGAGCCAGATCGGCTACATGTTCCTGGCGCTGGGCGTGGGTGCCTGGGATGGCGCGATTTTCCACCTGATGACCCACGCCTTCTTCAAGGCCCTGCTGTTCCTTGCTTCCGGTGCGGTGATCGTTGCCTGCCACCACGAGCAGAACATCTTCAAGATGGGCGGTCTGTGGAAAAAACTGCCACTGGCCTACGCCAGCTTCATCGTCGGTGGTGCTGCACTGGCCGCCCTGCCACTGGTCACCGCCGGTTTCTACTCCAAGGACGAAATCCTTTGGGAAGCGTTCGCCAGCGGCAACCACGGTCTGCTTTACGCCGGTCTGGTCGGCGCGTTCATGACGTCGCTGTACACCTTCCGCCTGATCTTCATCACGTTCCACGGTGAAGCCAAGACCGAAGCCCACGCCGGTCACGGCATCGCTCACTGGCTGCCACTGTCGGTGCTGATCGTGCTGTCGACTTTCGTCGGCGCCATGATCGTACCGCCGCTGCACGGCGTACTGCCGGAGAGCGTCGGCCATGCCGGTGGCGAAGCCAAGCACAGTCTGGAAATCGCCTCGGGCGCCATCGCTCTGGCCGGTATCCTGCTGGCGGCCCTGCTGTTCCTCGGCAAGCGTCGCTTCGTGACCGCGATCGCCAACAGCGGCATCGGCCGTTTCCTTTCGGCCTGGTGGTTCGCTGCCTGGGGCTTCGACTGGATCTACGACAAACTGTTCGTCAAGCCGTACCTTGCGATCAGCCATGTACTGCGCAGAGACCCGCTCGACCAGACCATCGGTCTGATCCCGCGTATGGCCAAGGGTGGTCACACCGCCCTGAGCCGCACCGAGACCGGTCAACTGCGTTGGTATGCCGCCTCGATGGCTGCTGGTGCCGTGCTGGTAATCGGCGCCATCGTGCTGGTAGCGGTCTGATATGAACCTTGCGAATTTGCGAAAGGAAACGAGCCCGTCATGATTCTGCCTTGGCTAATCCTGATCCCCTTCATCGGCGGCCTGCTGTGCTGGATGGGTGAGCGCTTCGGCGCTACCCTCCCCCGCTGGATTGCGCTGTTGACCATGACCCTGGAACTCGCCCTCGGCCTCTGGCTGTGGGCCCACGGTGACTATTCATTTGCGCCGGCGCCTGGCGCCGATCCGACCTGGGCACTTGAGTTCAAGCACGTCTGGATCCAGCGCTTTGGCATCAACGTGCACCTGGCCCTCGACGGCCTGTCGCTGTTGATGATCCTGCTGACCGGTCTGCTGGGTATCCTCTCGGTACTCTGCTCGTGGAAAGAGATTCAACGTCACGTTGGCTTCTTCCACCTGAACCTGATGTGGATCCTGGGCGGCGTTGTCGGCGTGTTCCTCGCCCTCGACCTGTTCATGTTCTTCTTCTTCTGGGAAATGATGCTGGTGCCGATGTACTTCCTCATCGCGCTCTGGGGTCACAGTTCTTCGGACGGCAAGAAAACCCGGATCTACGCGGCGACCAAGTTCTTCATCTTCACTCAGGCTTCCGGCCTGATCATGCTGGTGGCGATCCTCGGTCTGGTGCTGGTCAACTTCAACAACACCGGCGTGATCACCTTCAACTACGCCGACCTGTTGAAGACCAAGATGTCGATGACCACCGAGTACATCCTGATGCTCGGCTTCTTCATCGCCTTCGCGGTCAAGCTGCCAGTCGTACCGTTCCACTCGTGGCTGCCTGATGCCCACGCCCAGGCGCCGACTGCCGGTTCTGTCGACCTCGCCGGTATCCTGCTGAAAACCGCGGCCTACGGCCTGCTGCGTTTCGCCTTGCCGCTGTTCCCGAATGCTTCGGCCGAGTTCGCGCCGATCGCCATGACCCTCGGTCTGATCGGGATCTTCTACGGTGCGTTCCTCGCGTTCGCGCAAACCGACATCAAGCGTCTGATCGCCTTCTCGTCCGTTTCCCACATGGGCTTCGTGTTGATCGGCATCTACTCCGGCAGCCAACTGGCGCTGCAAGGTGCAGTGATCCAGATGCTGGCGCACGGTCTGTCGGCGGCAGCACTGTTTATCCTCAGCGGTCAGCTGTACGAGCGTCTGCACACTCGGGACATGCGTGAGATGGGCGGTCTGTGGTCGCGTATCGCTTACCTGCCGGCGATCAGCCTGTTCTTTGCAGCCGCCTCTCTGGGTCTGCCGGGTACCGGTAACTTCGTCGGCGAGTTCCTGATCCTGATCGGTACGTTCGCCAGTGCGCCATGGATCACCGCGATTGCCACCTCCGGTCTGGTGTTCGGTTCGGTCTACTCGCTGATCATGATCCATCGTGCCTACTTCGGTCCGTCGAAATCGGATTCGATCCTGCACGGCATGGACGGTCGCGAACTGACCATGGTGCTGGGCCTTGCGGCGCTGCTGATTTACCTCGGCGTCTACCCGCAACCGTTCCTCGACACTTCCGCCGCCACGATGCATGGCGTGCAGCAGTGGCTCGGCACCGCCTTCACTCAACTCGCTTCGGCCCGGTAAGAGCGCTATGGAATTCACGATTCAACACTTTATTGCGCTTGCGCCACTGTTGATCACCAGCCTCACCATTATCGTGGTGATGCTGGCAATCGCCTGGCGCCGCAACCACTCGCAGACCTTCCTGATCTCGGTCGCCGGTCTGAACCTGGCCCTGCTGTCGATCCTGCCAGCCCTGAAAGTCGCGCCTCTGGCCGTGACGCCATTGCTGCAAGTCGACACCTTCGCCTGTCTGTACATGGCGCTGATCCTGGTCGCCACCCTCGCCTGTGTAACCCTCGCCCACGCCTACCTCGGCGATGGCGGTTCGGGTTACCCGGGCAACCGTGAAGAACTGTACCTGCTGATCCTGATGGCCGCCGCCGGTGGTCTGGTTCTGGTCAGCGCGCAGCACCTGGCCGGGTTGTTCATTGGTCTGGAACTGCTGTCGGTACCGGTCTACGGTCTGGTGGCTTACGCCTTCTTCAACAAGCGTTCGCTGGAAGCCGGCATCAAATACATGGTGCTGTCGGCTGCGGGTTCCGCGTTCCTGCTGTTCGGTATGGCCCTGCTCTACGCTGACGCCGGCACCCTGAGCTTCAACGGTATCGGTCAGGCACTGGCTACCACCAACCTGCCGAGCTCGCTGGCGCAGCTGGGTCTGGGCATGATGCTGATCGGTCTGGCGTTCAAGCTGTCGCTGGTACCGTTCCACCTGTGGACGCCGGACGTGTACGAAGGTGCTCCGGCGCCGGTGGCCGCGTTCCTCGCCACGGCGTCGAAGGTTGCCGTGTTCGCGGTGATGGTGCGTCTGTTCCAGATCTCCCCTGCCGCGAGCAGTGGCGTGCTGAGCGACGTACTGACCGTCATCGCCATCGCCTCGATCCTGTTCGGTAACCTGCTGGCCCTGACCCAAAGCAACCTCAAGCGTCTGCTCGGTTACTCGTCCATCGCACACTTCGGCTACCTGCTGATCGCGCTGGTGGCGAGCAAGGGTCTGGCGGTGGAAGCCATCGGCGTGTATCTGGTGACTTATGTGATCACCAGCCTCGGCGCGTTCGGCGTGATCACCCTGATGTCCTCGCCGTACAACGGCCGTGACGCCGACGCGCTGTACGAATACCGCGGCCTGTTCTGGCGCCGTCCGTACCTGACCGCCGTCCTGACCGTGATGATGCTGTCCCTGGCCGGTATCCCGCTGACCGCTGGCTTCATCGGCAAGTTCTACATCATCGCCACCGGTGTCGAATCGCACCAATGGTGGCTGGTCGGCTCGCTGGTACTGGGGAGCGCCATCGGCGTGTTCTATTACCTGCGCGTGATGGTCACCCTGTACCTGATCGAACCGAACCTGCGCCGCCACGACGCCCAGCTGCACTGGGAACAGAAGGCAGGCGGCGTGATGCTGCTGGCCATCGCCGTGGTTGCGTTCTTCCTCGGTGTGTACCCGCAGCCATTGCTGACGCTGGTTCAGCAGGCGGGTCTGGCGGGCTGATTGCTCGGCTGGCTGGAAACGGAAACGGCACCTTCGGGTGCCGTTTTTGTTTTTGCGGGAATCAACATCAAAAGATCGCAGCCTTCGGCAGCTCCTACATTGGGATGGTATGCGGTCTGTAGGAGCTGCCGAAGGCTGCGATCTTTTGACTTATAACGCTCTCCCCTTTCTAGGAATTTGCCTGCAAAGCGGTGAGCAATGGCTGACATTCTGCAGAAGGTAATTGCGGTTAAATTTGAGGATCACCTATCAAGTGGAGATCTACGAACCATGAAGCGGGATATTTTTTCAGAGTTGATGGATGGCCTTGATGCGATAGCCGAAGAACGCCAAGGCAAAATTACCTTGAAGAAGACGCGTGTAAAACGGATCGGCGACACGAAGGGCAAACTCATACTTCCCGCCGAAACTGATGCCTCTCTATCACACGGTTTGCTGGATACCTTCGAACGATAAAAAGCTACATCTGCTCTCATGTGATCTAGCAGACTCACTCAACCCACTGTGGGAGCGAGCCTGATCCGGGCGGCGTTCCGACGAAGGCGTCGGCACATCCCCATCTTCAGTGCCTGACACTCCGCTTTCGCGAGCAGGCTCGCTCCCACAGGTTTATGTGGCGTTCACTCAATCCATATAACCACATGACGAAATTGTAATCCCCCCATCACCTTGGCGTTATCCGCAGCCTGCAACGATGTGACCCGGCGACCAATGCCGGCGGGCCCTGCCCCGCTGAACAATAAAACCACGCCGACGCACGTTCCCGTTCTGCCGAACCCAAGGAGTGTTTGATGGTTAACCCTACAAAAATATCGATGGCCGCTTTAGCGGTGGTGGTCGGCTCAGGGCCGTCCATGGTGTTTGCAGAAGACAAGCCCGAGGGTTTTGTCGAAGGCAGCAGCCTGACCGTGCTCAACCGCAACTTCTACTTCAATCGTGATCATCGCAATGGCCAGTCCAGCCCCACCGGCAACGGTTATTCCGAGGCCTGGGCGCATGCGGTGATCAGCAAGTTCGAATCCGGTTTTACCCAAGGCACCGTCGGGGTCGGGGTCGATGCATTTGCCATGATCGGCTTGAAACTCGACACCGGTGACGGCCGCAACGGCGGGCGCAGTTCGTTCGATGTGCTGCCAGTCAACAGTGACGGCCAGGCGCGGGATGAATACACCAAGTTCGGTGGCGCCGCGAAAGTGCGGGCGTTCGACACGGTGATCAAGGTCGGGGATGTGTTTCCGGCCAACCCGGTGGTGGCGGCCGGTGACTCACGCTTGCTGCCGGAAAGTTTTCGCGGCGTGACGGCGACCAACACCAGCATCGACGGTCTGTCGATTCAGGGCGGACGGCTGCATGCGATGAGCCAGCCGGTGTCCAACGACATGCGCGAGAACTTCGCCACGTTTTACGCCGGTCCGGTCAACTCGCCGTGGATCGCTTATGGCGGTGGCGATTATGTGCTGAACAAGAACCTCAGTTTCAGCCTGTACTCCAGCCGCCTCAAGGACGCCTGGAACCAGTATTACGCCGGCACCGCCTGGACCTATCCGCTGGCGGACGACCTGTCGCTGTTCGGGGGGCTGAACTATTACAAGGCGGTCGACGAAGGCAAACAACTGCTCGGCCAGTTCGACAACAATATCTGGAGCGGCCGCGTCGGGGTCAAACTCGGCGCCCATTCCGTCGCCCTCTCCCACCAGCGCAACAACGGCAACGACGACTTCGACTACCTGCGGCAGTCCGACTCGATCTTCCTCGACAACTCGATCCAGTACAGCGACTTCAACTCGCCGAAGGAACGTTCGTGGATGGTGCGCTACGACCTCGACATGACCGCTTACGGCATACCCGGTTTGTCGTTCATGACCCGTTACGCGCGCGGCACCGACGCCGATTATTCCAACGCCAACGCCGTGTACATGCGCCGCGATGCCGACGGCAATCCGCTGACCGACCAGAAACGCTGGGAGCGTGATGTGGAAGTCAAATACGTGGTGCAGAGCGGTTCGATGAAAGACCTGTCGCTGCGTCTGCGCCAGGCCACCACTCGCGCCACGGCATTCGAGTCGGACCTGGATGAAGTGCGCGTGATCGTCGAATACCCGCTGGCGATTCTCTGAGTTTCCCCGAGCAATACCATTCACCTTTAGAAGCTCCTTGCTCCTTTGGTCAGAGGTGAATTTTTTGGCGTCCTACGGGGCGCCTTTTTTTCGTCTTCAAACACAATCCTGTAGGAGCTGCCGAAGGCTGCGATCTTTGGACTTTGATTTTAAAGATCAAGAGATCGCAGCCTTCGGCAGCTCCTACAGAAGCTATTTTTTATGCAGTGGGTTCGACGTTATCCAGTGCCTTGTTCACCGCCAGTTCACCAAGCATGACCACCTGCGCAATCCCCAGCAGAGTCTTGCGATGCGTGCCCTCCAGCAGCGCCGCGAAGTCACCGAGCATCACCGTGGCCGAGGCCAGGGATTCGCAAGCGTTGGCCAGCAGGGATTCGGTGTCGGCGTTGGGGTTGACCAGGAACAGCGCGTTGGCGGTGTAAGGTGTGGCCATGATGGGCGGTGCGGGCTTGAGGTAGTAGTCGAGGGCGCGGTCGGCGGCTTCGTGGAGTTTGTGGGTGTCGATGGCGGCGTAGGGGGATGTTGGATCGGGGTCTGCAGGCGTGTCTGTTTCGGGCGGATTCGGTGTTGGCTTTTTCATAATGTTTTACTCAGCTTGACGGTGGAGCTGACCCTTTCGGTTCCACGCGAAAGGGTGGCAGCTGTACGCAGGTTGGAACCCGGGCAACTGAGCAAAACCCGACAGACTCGAAGTCTCCCGCGCACAGCCGCCATAACGGAGTGCACACATGAAAGTGCGCAAGCATACGTCATGAACGGTGCGATTTGCTTCAGTTAAGCCGAGGGGTTCCAATCCCGATCGCTGATTTGGCAGCGACCCACACAGGCTAGAGAGCGGACGTCCGAGGGACAACCTGAAAACATTGTGGGAAGGTTCTGCTTTTCCCACACAACCTTTAAACATTCCGAATCTAAATACAGATCGTGATACTGAAAATGTGCCCCGTGCAGGAGCTGCCGCAGGCTGCGATCTTTTGACTTTGAAGACCAAGATCAACAGATCGCAGCCTTCGGCAGCTCCTACAGGGATTAGGTGTTGGTTAGCCACCGCTGTTGCGGCACACGCCGGCCACGCTGTACTTGAGGGTGTTGAGCTGTCCTTGCGAGTCCTCGTAGGTCATGGCCGTCGGCACCACCGAGCAAGCCGGCTGCGGCTTCACCACGCTGACGATTTTCACCACGTCGAGCTTCATGCCGTATTCGTATTCCTTGACCACCGGCGGCGCTTTGCCCTGCTCGGCGGCGTATTGCTCCATGGCTTTGGCGTTGGCGCTGAAGGCACGCTCGAAAGTGCGGTCACCGCCGCCTTCGGCCATGACCAGAGAAGACATTGCCATGACGCTGGCGAACGCGATCAACTTGCGTATTTTCATATCCATTTCCTTCCCATCCAGGCATAAAAAAGCCCAGCATCGATGCGCGATGACGGGCTTGATCAAGTGCTGTCGCTTACAGGCTCTTGCTGTTGTCGATGGCTTTTTCATTGACCACCACCGGGTTGCCGGCGGCTTTTTCCTTGGCCACGAACAGCTCCATGGAACGATCATTGTTGGTCATCATCCGGTCGAACGTGCGGTCGCCGCCACCTTCAGCCATGACCAGGGAAGACATCGCCAACGCCACCACAAAAGCACCCATTTGTACGATTTTCATTTTTGATTCCTCGTTTAAGTAACTGACGGGATCAAGGTAACAAGGCGTACCTTTCGTGACGGTGGCGGGGGAATTACAGATTCGTAATGTGGCAAGTACGGCAGCCACACAGAAAATCTCAGGCCTGAGAAATACCTTGTGGCGAGGGGATTTATCCCCGATGGGGCCGCGCAGCGGCCCCGCTCTTTATCCAAAAAAGCGGGCTTGCTGCGCAGCCCCATCGGGGATAAATCCCCTCGCCACAAAGGTAGTGCTGTTCTACCGAATGGGCACTACGTCCTCATCCCGGCGATGGGCGATCTGGTACAGCGCCGGCAAGATCAGCAGCGTGAGAATGGTCGAGGACAGAATCCCGCCGATCACCACCGTCGCCAGCGGCCGCTGCACTTCAGCACCGGTGCCGGTTGCCAGCGCCATCGGAATGAAACCCAGCGACGCCACCAGCGCCGTCATCAACACCGGCCGCAACCGCGTCAGCGCACCGACATTGATCGCCTCGGCCAGCGACCGCCCTTCCTCGCGCAAATTGCGAATGAACGCGATCATCACCAACCCGTTGAGCACTGCCACTCCGGACAGCGCAATAAACCCGACGCCTGCCGAAATCGACAACGGAATATCCCGCAGCCACAACGCCATCACCCCACCGGTCAACGCAAACGGAATCCCGGTAAACACCAGCAAGCCGTCCTTCACATTGTTGAACATCATGAACAACAGCCCGAATACCAGCAGCAGCGCCACCGGCACCACAATCTGCAAGCGCTTGGCCGCCGATTGCAGTTGCTCGAACTGCCCGCCCCAACGGGTCCAGTAACCGGCCGGGACCTGCACCTCGCGCTCGATCACCGCACTCGCTTCGCTGACGAACGAGCCGATATCGCGCCCGCGCACGTTGGCGCTGACGATCACCAGGCGCTTGCCGTTTTCGCGGCTGACCTGGTTCGGCCCGAGCACCAGATCGAGGCTGGCGACGTCCTTCAGCGCGATAAACCCGATCTGGTTCGCCGCACCGCTCAGCGCCGGCACCGGAATCAGCAGCGCCGACAAGCCGTCGATGTCCTTGCGCATGGCATCGGACAACCGCACCACCATGTCGAAGCGCCGATCGCCCTCGTACAAGGTGCCGGCCTGACGCCCGCCGACGGCCACGGCGATGGTGTCCTGCACATCGCCGACGTTGAGCCCGTAACGCGCTGCCTTGTCGCGGTCGATGTTGATGGTCAGCACTGGCAACCCGGTGGTCTGCTCGACCTTCACTTCAGACGCGCCGCTGACCTTCTGCATCGCCGCCGCGATCTTCGCCGCCGTGGCGTTGAGCACGTCCATGTCATCGCCGAACACCTTGACCGCAACATCGCTGCGCACGCCGGAAATCAGTTCGTTGAAGCGCAACTGGATCGGCTGCGACAGTTCATAGTTACTGCCCGGCAGTGTCGCGGCTGCAGCTTGCAGTTCGGCCATCAGGGTTTCGCGGGACTTGTTCGGGTCTGGCCATTGCTCCTTCGGCTTGAGCATCACGTAGCTGTCGGAGATGTTCGGCGGCATCGGGTCGGAAGCGATTTCCGCCGTGCCGGTGCGGGCGAACACCCGTTCAACCTCCGGCACTTTGGCCAGAATCAGCGTTTCCAGGCGCTGCTGCATGTCCACCGATTGCGTCAGGCTGGTGCCCGGCACGCGCAGTGCTTGCAGGGCGAAATCACCCTCACTGAGGCTCGGCACAAACTCGCTGCCCATACGGCTGGTGAGCACGCCGCTGAGCACGATCACCCCTAACGCCGCGCCCACCGCAACCGTGCGATGGGCCATGACCCAGGCCAGCGCCGGCGCATACACCCGACGTGCGCCGCGCATGACCGCGCCCTCTTCTTCCTTGACCTTGCCGGTGACGAACAGCGCAATCGCCGCCGGGACGAAGGTCACCGACAGCAGCATCGCACCGAGCAGCGCGATGACCACGGTGAGCGCCATCGGGTGGAACATTTTCCCTTCGACGCCACTCAGGGCGAAGATCGGCAGGTACACCACCATGATGATCAACTGACCGAAAATCAGCGGGCGCCGCGCCTCTTTCGCGGCGGCGAACACTTCCTTGAAACGCTCGGCACGGCTCAACAAACGCCCGTGATGTTGCTGCGCATGTGCCAACCGGCGCAGGGTGTTTTCGACGATCACCACCGCGCCGTCGACGATGATGCCGAAGTCCAGCGCGCCGAGGCTCATCAGGTTGGCGCTGACCTTGTTGCTGAACATGCCGGTGAAGGTGAACAGCATCGACAGCGGAATCACCATCGCGGTAATCAGCGCAGCGCGAATGTTGCCGAGGAACAGGAACAGAATCGCGATCACCAGAATCGCGCCTTCGATCAGGTTCTTTTTCACCGTGGCGATGGCTTTGTCGACCAGGTGCGTGCGGTCGTACACCGGCACCGCGATCACGCCTTGCGGCAAGGATTTATTGATCTGTTCGAGCTTGCTGGCCACCGCTTGCGAGACGGTGCGGCTGTTCTCGCCGATCAACATGAACACCGTGCCGAGCACCACTTCACGACCGTTTTCGGTGGCCGCACCGCTGCGCAGTTCGCGGCCGATTTCCACTGTAGCGACATTCTTGACCCGGATCGGCGTGCCATCGACATTGGCCATGACGATGTTGGCGATGTCTTCGGTGCTCGCCACTTGCCCTGGTGCGCGGATCAGCAACTGCTCGCCGCTGCGCTCAATGTACCCGGCACCGACGTTGGCGTTGTTGCGCTCAAGCGCAGTGATCAGATCGGTGAGGGTGAGCTTGTACGCAGCAAGGCGTTTCGGATCCGGCGCGATCTGATATTCCTTGGCAAACCCACCGATGGTGTTGATCTCCGCCACCCCCGGTACGTTGCGCAATTGCGGTTTGATGATCCAGTCCTGAATCACCCGCAGATCGGTCGGCGTGTAGGCTGTGCCGTCGTCCTTCAACGCGCCTTCCTGCGCCTCCACCGTCCACAGAAAAATCTCGCCGAGACCCGTGGAAATCGGCCCCATCAGCGCTTCCGCGCCTTCGGGCAATTGCTCCCTGGCGATCTGCAGGCGCTCATTGACCAGTTGGCGAGCGAAGAACAGGTCGGTGCCGTCCTTGAAGATCACCGTGACCTGCGACAGCCCGGAGCGCGACAGCGAGCGAGTCTGCTCCAGCGCCGGCAGACCGGCCATCGCGGTTTCAATCGGGAAAGTGATGCGCTGCTCGGTTTCCAGCGGCGAGAACCCGGCGGCACCGGTGTTGATCTGCACCTGGACATTGGTGATGTCGGGCACGGCATCAATCGGCAGTTTCTGATAGCTGGCGATACCGAGGCCGGCCATGAGCAGAACGGCGAGCAGCACGATGATGCGCTGCTCGATGGCAAACTGGATCAGGCGTTCGAACATGGGAACCTTCCAGAATTAATGACTGTGCTCGGCCGAGGCTTTGCCCAGCTCCGACTTGAGAACGAAGCTGCCGGCACTGGCGACTTGCGCGCCCGGTTCCAGCCCTTGGGTGACTTCCACGTGGCCGGCGGCGCGGCTGCCCAGTTCCACCGCCTGCGCCTTGAAGCCGTCGTCGGTACGCACGAACACCGTGGGTTTGTCCTCGACGGTCTGGATCGCGGTTTCCGGCACGGCCACTTTCGCTTCGCGGCTGTCAGTGGCGACCCGTGCGCTGACGAACAGCCCCGGTCGCCACGAGCCTTGCGGGTTTTCCAGGGTCACGCGCACGGTCGCGGTGCGGGTCTGTTCGCCGAGCAGACTGCCGACATAAGCCACACTGCCAGTCACTTCAGCTTTCAATTCCGGCGCACTGACGGTCACCGCTTTGCCGACCTGCACCTGGGTCAGGTCCTTGGGCGAAACGCCGAAGGTCACCCACACGCGGGACAAGTCCGAAAGGGTGAACGCGGCGGTGGTTTCATCAACCACTTCGCCCGGCGTCAGGTGTTTTTCCACCACCACGCCGTCGAACGGCGCGCGCAGTTCGTAGCGATTGCCGCCGGTGGCGACCACGCTGCCGCTGAGCACGCTGATTTTCTGTCGGGCGTTGTTCATGGCGATTTCCGCCTCTTCCAACGCTTGCCTGGCCTGGAGGAAATCCTGCTCGGCGGAGATCTTGTCCTGCCAAAGCTTTTTCTCGCGCTCGTAGGTGGTACGCGCCAACGCCAGGCGACGTTGCGCGGCAGCCTGCTCGCTGCGCTGATCGGAGATCTGTTGACTGGCGATCACCGCCAGCAACTGGCCCTTCTTCACCGCTTGCCCGAGGTTGACCGCCACCGACTCGACCACCCCCGGCACGCGCGGCACCACGTGCGCAGTGCGGTCCTCGTCGAAGCGCACTTCGCCGGGGAACGACAGGCCGAGACTGATGCGCTGCGCCCGCGCCTCAACCAGTTGAATGCCTGCGGCGGCGATCTGCTCGGCGCTCAATTCGATGTGGCCTTCTTCGGCGTGTTCGCCTTCGGCGGCAGCGCCCTCCTCGGCGTGATCGGCATGTTCGGAAGCCTCATCGGCATGCGCGTCGATGTTGCTCGTGGCCGGCCACATCGAACCGATGCCAATGCCCAGCGCCAGGGTCGCCACCGCGACCACCATCAGTTTTTTATCCATGGAAACTCCTCTGCGCCATGCCATCGCGCAGTTGTCTGAACAGTGAAATTCAAGGGCTGACGCTGAGGTCGCCGAAGATCCGTTCCAGGCGCACGCGGGCGTCGGTCGCCTCGCTGACGGCCTGGATGTACTGGCTGCGCGCGGCAATCAGGGTGCGCTGGGCGTCGAGCACGTCGAGGAAACCGAACTTGCCCATTTCGAAACCACGGGTGGCGCTGTCCACTGCACTTTGTGCGGCGGGCAGGATGGTCTGATTGAACGCGTTGACTTCGCCGTTGGCGGTCTGCCATTGCTCCAGACTGGTCTGGACTTCGGTGCGCAAGCGCAGCTCGGTGGCGTTGCGCCGATCCCGCGCCTGATCGGTGCGACGGGCGGCGGCGAGCACGTTGCCCTGATTGCGGTTGAACAGCGGAATCGGCATCGACAGCCCGACCACGTTGACCCGTTCGCGCTCGGTTTCGCTGTACTGGCTGCCGATGCTCACGGTCAGGTCGGGAATGCGCTGCGACTTTTCCAGGCCCAATGAGGCTTCGCGCTGATCGATCTGCAGTTTCGCCAGACGCAGCTCGGCAGTCTGGTTCAGACGCTCAAGCAAACGGCCGGGCGGCGGCAGCGTGGCGAGGTTTTGCGTGGCGGCTTGCACGTTGGTCGAAGTCGGCAACGGCGCGCCCATGACCTGCGCCAACTGTTGATACGCGTTGGCCTGATCGCGCTCGGCGCGGCTCAGCTCCAGGCGCACTTCCGAGAGTTGCACCTGTGCCCGCGTGCCTTCGACCGGCGACGATTTACCGGCCTCGATCCGGCCATGCGCCACGCGCAAGCCGTGCTCGGCCAGTTGCAGCGACTGGCGCACCAACTGCAGGCGTTGCTGCGCGGTTTGCGCGCTGTTGAACGCCTGAATCACATCGGCGCGCAAGGCATTGCGCTTGCGCTCCAGCTCGATGCCGGCGGCGTCCTGCGCGCGGCTGGCAACATTGATCCGCGCGGCGCGTTTACCGCCCAGTTCAATCGGCTGACTGAGCATCAGCGTAGTGGTGCGCGAGTCGCGCCGCGTGTCTTCGGCCTCCCACGACACTTCGGGATTGGGGATCAGCCCGGCCTGCTGGCGATCGCCCTCGGCGATGCCGATTTCCCACTGCGCGGCGGCGAGGTCGGGGTTGCCGGCGAAGGCACTTTGCAGCGCCTGATCCAGAGTCAGGGTCGAGGCGCTGGCAAGGCTGTTGCACGCCAACCACAAGAGGCCGCTGGCGGTTATGTTCAGGCGTGTTCGCGCCGTCAGTTTGATTAAACCGGGCAATTGGAAGACTTCCTTTATTCAAGAATCTTTGATGCCGCCACGGTAGGGTTTTGAACTTATCGTCAAGGTGACTGGAACATTACAAATCCGTTATCAACGGTTAGCGAAAGTTGTTTTGCTCTAGGATGCGAAGTGCAAACGGCGTTGTCGTAATACATCGAAACACATACGCACGGATTATCTGCCAAACAGCACTTGCCGAAATCGAAGTCTCGGAAATTAGTCGTACAAGCTGCGACAGGGTGTCGCGCAACGCCGGTTTAAAGGCTCCGTTCGTTGACCCTGTAGCCACTTCAGCCTTTACCGTGCCTGGCATCAAGTTATTGAAACGTGCGCAAGGCCCTACAAAAACAACAACTTTCCCGACCGCCTTAATTAAACATCCATTAAATGAAAGTGGTGAAAGATCATGCGAATCCTTGTCGTCGAGGACGAGCTTAAAGCTGCCGAATACTTGCATCAGGGTTTGACCGAAAGTGGTTATATCGTAGACCACGCCGCCACCGGTGCCGATGGCTTGCATCTCGCGCAACAGCAGACGTACGACCTGATCATTCTCGACGTGAACTTGCCAGAACTGGACGGCTGGGGCGTGCTGGAACAACTGCGCCGCACCCACTCGACGCGGGTGATGATGCTCACCGCGCGCGGGCGGCTGGCGGACAAGATTCGTGGTCTGGATCTGGGCGCCGACGACTATCTGGTCAAGCCGTTCGAGTTTCCCGAATTGCTCGCGCGGGTCCGCACCTTGATGCGCCGCAGTGAAAACATCCCAGTGCCACAGGTGTTGAAAGTCGCCGATCTGGAACTCGATCCAGGCCGCCATCGGGCATTTCGCGGCGCGCAGCGCATCGACCTGACCACCAAGGAGTTCGCCCTGCTGCACTTGCTGATGCGCCAGTCCGGCGAGGTGCTGACCCGCACACAAATCATCTCGCTGGTGTGGGACATGAATTTCGACTGCGACACCAACGTGGTCGAAGTCTCGATCCGCCGCTTGCGGGCGAAGATTGATGACCCGTTCGACAACAAGCTGATCCACACCCTGCGCGGTGTCGGCTACGTGCTGGAGGCGCGGGAATGAAGCCGGCCAGCCTGTCGATGCGCCTCGGGTTGACGGTGAGTATTCTCGGTGCGCTGCTGGTGGTGTTTCTGGCGATCCTTGCGTATTTCGCCCTGACCCATGAGCTGAATGCGCTGTCGCGCGACAGCCTGCAAAAGAAGATGGCGCAGGTGGAGCACAGCCTGTCGCTGTACGTCGACGCCAACGAAGTCAGTGGCAAGCCGCACATTCTGCTCGATCAGGTCATGGGCCATGACAACCTGACGCTGACGATTTATGACCGGTCGAACCTGCGTTCGCCGCTGCTCAAATCCGGCTCGGGACTCACCGATCCACGGGTGGAACTCAGAGCGGTTCGCGGAACCACCGATCAACTGACCTACAGCGACAGCAGCGATGCTGAAGGCGCGCGGTTCCTCACCGCATCGAAGCTGATTCGCCTCAAGGACGGCAGCAGCGTGCCGGTGCTGCTGTCGATGGACAACGCGCATGATCAAGCGCTGCTCAGTGCCTATCTGCGCTCGACGCTGATCGCGTTGCCGTTGCTGCTGATGTTCATCGGCCTCACAGCCTGGGGCGCGGTGCAGCGCGGACTGGCGCCGCTGCGCGAGTTTCGCAAAGTGGCGGCGATGGTCTCGACGCAGGATCTGGAGCATCGGCTGTCGGTGGTGAACATGCCGCAGGAGCTGAGCGAACTGGCGCAGGGCATCAACTTCATGCTGCACCGCCTCGATGCCGGGGTGCAGCAGTTGTCGCAGTTCTCCGATGACCTGGCGCATGAGCTGCGTACGCCGATCAACAACCTGATGGGCAAGGCCCAGGTAACGCTGTCCCGCGAGCGTACGACCGAGGAGTACAAGGATGTGCTGGTGTCCAGCATCGAGGAACTGGAGCGTGTGGCGCGGATTGTCTCGGACATGCTGTTTCTGGCGCAGGTCAGTCATCCGTCGGCGCTGGCGCCGTTTGAATCGGTGGCGCTGGAGGTTGAGGCGGCGAAGGTCGCGGAGATGTTTTCGCTGTCGGCGCAGGACAAGCAGATTCACTTGAATGTTGTGGGCAGCGCCCCGGTGTTGGGCGATCGGCTGATGATTCAGCGGGCAATTTCCAACCTGCTGTCCAATGCGCTGCGTCATTGCCCGCACGGTAAAACCATCACCTTGCTGATCGAGCAAGGCGCGACGCAGACATCACTGCTGGTCAGCAATCCCGGCGTCGGCATCGAAGCACAGCATCTGCCGCACTTGTTCGACCGCTTCTACCGCGTCGACAGCGCCCGCTCGCGCTCGCAGGGCAGCACCGGGCTGGGACTGGCAATCGTGCGCTCGATCATGAGCCTGCATCAGGGGGTGGCGGAGGTGAAGAGCTTGCCCGGCGTCATGACCGTGTTCCGCCTCGGTTTTCCTGCGGCGGCACCCATGGCCCCATCGCTTGCAGGCCAGCTCCCACAGTGAGTCGCGGTATGCCCGGGCCTGACGCCATGCTTGATACCAAGCATGAAGCTGGCATTGACCGATGTCCTGTAGGAGCTGCCGCAGGCTGCGATCTTTTGCCTTGGCCTTTGAAGATCAG
>NZ_CP058974.1:3219752-3220880 GCF_022368695.1 Pseudomonas sp. Y5-11 | reverse complement strand
CCTGCGGCAGCTCCTACAGGGATCGGGGTGTTTTTGAGTTTTGTGGACGACACGCAGACTTGTGGGAGCTGGCTTGCCAGCGATGGCAGTGGGTCATTCGGTATTTTTGTACGATTTTTTACCGATTTGCTGCGGTCTCCACACAAACGCCGAAACCTCTCGCCGCAACCTCCGTCTTGTCCTACAGCCAGTTTTGAGTAGATAGCACTAAGGTGGAGGCCCTGGCAGATGGATACCGATGAGAGGCAAAAAATGAACAGGGACATCGTTTGCGAATGGGCTGAAAAAGTCTACGGATTGGCAGCACCGAAATATTCTGGCTATATTTGTCCAGAATACAGGGGTGAGCTGATGATCATCGTTCCGCTGGCTGAAGCCAAAAACAATTTATCCAAACTCGTCGATGAAGCCGCTGCTGGCCAAGTCATCACGATTGCCAAGCATGGCCGGCCGATGGCTCGCCTCGTTCCCGTAGGAAAACCCAGCGCTCAACGTATTGGCGCAATGAAAGGCAAACTGGTGTTGCCCGACGATTTCGACTCACCATTGCCCGATGACATGCTTGATGCATTTGAGGGCACTCAAGCATGAGGCTTCTGCTCGACACGCACGTTTTGCTCTGGACGCTCAGTGATGACGTCAGACTGTCCGGCAAAGCCAGAAAACTGATTGAGAACGCCGCCGAAATCTACATCAGCGCCGCCACCTTCTGGGAAATGGCGATCAAGGTTGG
Organism: Pseudomonas sp. Y5-11; assembly: GCF_022368695.1. Lineage (NCBI taxonomy): Bacteria > Pseudomonadati > Pseudomonadota > Gammaproteobacteria > Pseudomonadales > Pseudomonadaceae > Pseudomonas > Pseudomonas sp. Y5-11. The sequence continues at coordinate 3,220,147 of NZ_CP058974.1, read as the reverse complement.
GCTCGGCAAGCTAAATGTTGATCTGGAAGAAGTCCGCCAATATTGTCTCGACAGTGGCTTTATCGAACTGCCAGTGACTGCAGAGCACGCCATCGCTGTGAAGGATCTTGAGCACCATCATCGCGATCCGTTTGACCGTATTATCGTGGCCACAGCGATGACCGAACCAATGAAGTTGCTTACGGCTGATGCTCTGGTTGCTCGGTACACCGATATGGCTGTTCTGGTCTGATCAAGACACATCTAGCACCGTCACACATCAATGCTGGCTGCCAGGCCAACCATCAAGCCACACAGTGAATCCGGGTGTACCCGGGCCTGACCCCATGCTTGATATCTTTGAAGAAATTCAAGCATGAAGCTGGCATTGACCGATGTCCTGTAGGAGCTGCCGC
>NZ_CP058974.1:3206045-3219631 GCF_022368695.1 Pseudomonas sp. Y5-11 | reverse complement strand
CAAAAGATCGCAGCCTGCGGCAGCTCCTACAGGGATCGGGGTGTTTTTGAGTTTTTTGGACGACACGCAAACCTGTGAGAGCTTGCCTGCAAGCGATGGCGGCGGGTCAGTCACTATCCATGCTAAATGGCAGACCGTATTCGCGAGCAAGCTCGCTCCCACAGTCATCTCGATTGTGATCGGAATTTATGAACGATACAGATCCAGTGTGGGAGCGAGCTTGCTCGCGAAAGCGGTAGATCAGGCAGCAAAAAAAACGGCACCTTACGGTGCCGTTTGCTTTCACACATCAACCATCACTTGCGCGCATCCGCCCACGATTTCAGCAGTTCGTTGTAGCTCACGGTCTCGCCCTTCGGCTTCTCGTTGGCCAGTTTCGGTTTTGGTGCGCCCGGCTGGTCGAACCAGTATTGCGCGTCGCGTTCCGGGTTCATTTTCGGTGCGCACGTGGCTTGCGCCTTGGAGCGTTCCAGACGCGTCATGATTGCGTCCTGATCCTTGGCCAGGCCATCCAGCGCCTGTTGCGGGGTTTTCTCGCCGCTGGCCGCTTCGGCGATGTGGCTCCACCACAGCTGCGCCAGACGCGGATAGTCCGGCACGTTGGTCCCGGTCGGGGTCCATTGCACGCGGGCCGGGCTGCGGTAGAACTCGACCAGGCCGCCGAGTTTAGGCGCCAGATCGGTCATCGCCTGCGAGTTGATGTCCGACTCGCGAATCGGCGTCAGGCCGACGATGGTTTTCTTCAGCGACACGGTTTTCGAGGTGACGAACTGCGCGTACAGCCACGCCGCCAGCTTCTGTTTCTCAGGCGTGGATTTCATGAACGTCCACGAACCCACATCCTGATAGCCGAGCTTCATGCCCTCTTCCCAATACGGCCCGCGCGGCGACGGCGCCATGCGCCATTTCGGTGTGCCGTCGGCGTTGACCACCGGCAGGCCCGGTTTGGTCATGTCGGCGGTGAACGCGGTATACCAGAAGATCTGCTGGGCGATATTGCCTTGTGACGGCACCGGGCCGGACTCGGAGAACGTCATGCCCGCCGCTTCCGGTGGCGCGTAGGCCTTGAGCCAGTCGACGTATTTCTGCGTGGCGAACACTGCCGCCGGGCCGTTGGTGTCGCCGCCGCGGGTCACGCTGGAACCGACCGGATGGCAGTCCTCGACGCGAATCCCCCACTCGTCCACCGGCAGACCGTTGGGCAAGCCTTTGTCGCCACCACCGGCCATGGAGAACCAGGCATCGGTAAAGCGCCAGCCCAGCGACGGGTCTTTCTTGCCGTAATCCATGTGGCCGTAGACACGCTTGCCGTCGATTTCCTTGACGTCTTCGCTGAAGAATTTGGCGATGTCTTCATAGGCCGACCAGTTCACCGGCACGCCCAATTCGTAACCGTACTTTTCCTTGAACTTGGCTTTCAGATCGGCGCGTTCGAACCAGTCGGCGCGGAACCAGTACAGGTTGGCGAACTGCTGGTCGGGCAGTTGATAGATCTTGCCGTCCGGCGCGGTGGTGAACGAGATACCGATGAAGTCCTTGATGTCGAGGGTCGGTGAGGTGAAGTTCTTGCCTTCGTTGGCCATCAGGTCAGTGATCGACTCGGTCTTGCCGTAGCGAAAGTGCGTACCGATCAAATCCGAGTCGTTGACCCAGCCGTCGTAGATGTTCTTGTCCGACTGCATCACCGTCTGCATTTTTTCCACCACGTCGCCTTCTTGCAACAGGTCGTGGGTGAGTTTGATCCCGGTGATTTCGCTGAACGCCTTGGCCAGCACCTTGGACTCGTATTCGTGGGTGGTCAGGGTCTCGGAAACCACTTTGATTTCCATGCCGCGGAACGGCTCGGCGGCCTTGATGAACCACTTCAATTCTTCGAGCTGCTGATCCGCCGTCAGGGTTGACGGTTTGAATTCGCTGCCGATCCACTTTTTCGCAGCGTCTTCGTAGGCATCGGCCCAGGCCGAAGCGCTCAAACCGCTGAGTGCGAGCATGGCTGCCAATGAAATGCTATGTCGCAGCTTATTGTTTTTATCGAACATAGAGACCTCCAGTTAGAGTTTCGGAGCACGATTGCCGAGCGACTCGACTAGCCCCAGCGCATCACAACCAACAGCCACACCAGAGACAGCGCGGACGCCACCCAGATGCTCCAGTCGGTGACGCCGATTACCAGCAGATGCAGGTAGGCGCTGCCGAGAAGACCGATGAACAAGCGATCGCCACGGGTGGTGGCAATCGGCAGAAAACCGCGGCGCAGGATGCTCGGCGAGCGCAGTTCCCAGGTGGTCATGCCCACCAGCAACAGGCCGATGGCAATAAAGAACCCCGCCGTGGGGGTGGTCCAGCTCATCCATTCCATCATGCGTTCCTCAGACCCGACCCAGGGCAAAGCCCTTGGCCACGTGGTTGCGAACAAACCAGATCACCAGCATGCCCGGCAGGATGGTCAACACCCCCGCCGCTGCCAGCACGCCCCAGTCGATGCCCGAGGCCGACACGGTGCGGGTCATCACCGCCGCGATCGGCTTGGCGTTGACCGACGTCAGCGTGCGCGCCAGCAGCAGTTCGACCCAAGAGAACATGAAGCAGAAAAACGCCGTGACACCGATCCCGGAGCCGATCAGCGGGATGAAAATCTTCACGAAGAACTTGGGGAAGCTGTAGCCGTCGATGTAGGCGGTTTCGTCGATTTCCTTGGGCACCCCGGACATGAACCCCTCAAGAATCCACACCGCCAGCGGCACGTTGAACAGACAGTGCGCGAGTGCCACGGCGATGTGCGTATCGAACAGCCCGATCGACGAATACAACTGAAAGAACGGCAGCAAAAACACCGCCGGCGGCGCCATGCGGTTGGTCAGCAGCCAGAAGAACAGGTGCTTGTCACCGAGGAAGCGATAGCGCGAAAACGCGTACGCCGCCGGCAGCGCCACACTCAGCGAGATCACCGTGTTGAGGCTGACGTAATACAGCGAATTGAGATAACCGGTGTACCAGCTCGGGTCGGTGAAAATCACCTTGTAGTTGTGCCAGGTGAAATCCTGCGGGAACAGGGTCAACCCGCCGAGGATTTCGGTGTTGCTCTTGAACGACATGTTCAGCAGCCAGTAGATCGGCACCAGCAGGAACAGGATGTACACCAGCAACGGAATCAGCTTTCTTTTGTGCATGGCCGGGCCCTCAGCGATTGGCGTCGGAATGGGTCATGGCGGTGTAGAACAGCCACGAGACCAGCAGGATGATCAGGAAATACACCAGCGAAAACGCCGCTGCCGGGCCCAGATCGAATTGGCCGACCGCCATCTGCGTCAAGGTCTGACTGAGGAAGGTGGTGGCATTACCCGGCCCGCCACCGGTGAGCACGAACGGCTCGGTGTAAATCATGAAACTGTCCATGAAGCGCAGCATCACCGCGATCAGCAGCACGCTCTTCAACTTGGGCAACTGAATATGACGGAACACCGCCCAGGCCGAGGCGCGGTCGATGCGCGCCGCCTGGTAATACACGTCGGGAATCGCCCGCAACCCGGAGAAACACAGCAGCGCCACCAGCGAAGTCCAGTGCCAGACGTCCATCACCAGCACCGTGACCCAGGCGTCCATGGTGTTGGCCGCGTAGTTGTAGCTGATGCCCAGCGCATTCAGGCTCGAGCCGAGCAGACCGATGTCGGCGCGACCGAAGATCTGCCAGATGGTGCCAACCACGTTCCACGGGATCAGCAACGGAATCGCCAGGATGATCAGCACCACTGACGACCAGCGACCCTTGGTCGGCATGGTCAGGGCGACGGCGATGCCCAGCGGAATTTCAATCAACAGCACGCAGGCCGAGTAGATGAACTGGCGCAGCAGCGAGTCATGCAGACGCGGATCGAGCAGCACCTGTTTGTACCAGTCGGCGCCGACGAAGTAGCGGCTGGACTGGTCGAAGATGTCCTGCACCGAGTAGTTGACCACGGTCATCATCGGGATCACCGCACTGAACGCCACCAGCAGGAACACCGGCAACACCAGCCACCAGGCCTTGTTGTTCTGCACCTTGTTCATGGCTGCACCTCGGTAGAGTCGGTGTCTTCAAGAAGAAACTCGTCGGCGTAGACCATCAGCCACTGCGCCGGAAAACTGATGTACGCGGTGCCCTGCGGCACCGGTTTGTCTTCGGCCAGACGCACCTTCAACGGCGCGCCGTCGAGGTCGAGGGTGAGGATCTTGTAGGTGCCCAGGTCTTCGACGTGAACCACCCGCGCCTGCATCGCCTCGTCAAACGGTTCATCCCAGACATGGATGAACTCCGGGCGGATGCCGACCTTCAGATTTTTCCACTGGCCGTGTTCGATATGCCGCTGCAAGGCGTCGGACAACGGCAGGTGCGTGGAGGCGAAACCGACCCCACCCGGCTGCGGCTGCACCTCGATCAGGTTCATCCCCGGGCTGCCGATGAAGTAGCCGACAAAGGTGTGGCTCGGCCGCTCGAACAATTCCCGCGGGGTGCCGAACTGCACGATCTGCCCGCCGTACATCACCGCGATCTTGTCAGCGAAGGTCGAGGCCTCCAGTTGATCGTGGGTGACGTAGACCATGGTGATGTTGAACTGCTCGTGGATCTGCTTGAGCTTGCGTCGCAGCTTCCACTTCAGGTGCGGGTCGATCACCGTCAGCGGCTCGTCGAAGAGGATCGCCGAGACGTCGTCGCGCACCAGGCCGCGGCCCATGGAAACTTTCTGCTTTTCGTCGGCGGTGAGGTTGCGGGCCTTCTTGCTCAGCAGGTTTTGCAGGTCGAGGACTTCGGCGATTTCCTGCACTTTGCTGTGCACTTTCGCCTCGGCCATGCCCTGATTTCTCAGGGGAAAGGCCAGGTTATCGAACACGGTCATGGTGTCGTAGACCACCGGGAACTGGAACACCTGGGCGATGTTGCGCTTCTCCGGAGTCAGGTCGTTGACCGCTTTGCCATCGAACAGCACATGCCCTTGCGAGGGGCTGAGCAGGCCGGAAATGATGTTGAGCAAGGTCGACTTGCCGCAACCCGAAGGGCCGAGCAAGGCATAGGCGCCGCCCTGCTCCCAAATATGGTCCATTTCGCGGATTGCGTAATCGTCAGGCCCGCTCGGCTGCTTGCTGTAGCTGTGGGCCAGGTGCTGCAAACGGATTTCGGCCATCAGGCAACCCTCGCGACACGCCGGCCCGGTGCCTGCACCAGACGGCCCTGCGCATCGAACACGAACAGTTTGTGGGTCGGGATGTAAATGCGGATCGGCGCATCGACGTCGTATTCGTGCACCCCGGGCAGGTGCAGTACCAGCAGGAAATGTTCGTTGCGCACGTGCAGGAAGGTTTCCGAACCGCTGATCTCGGCCACCTCGACGGTAACCGCCAGTTCCAGATCGTCATCGTTGCTCGGCACCAGCGAAATATGGCTGGGGCGCACGCCGAAGCGGAACTCGCCCTCGCCCACCGGCCGTAGATCGACGTTCAACGGGAAGTGCACGAAGTTGGCAAAGCTGACTTCGTTGCCAGCAATGCGCCCGGGCATCAGGTTGATCGGCGGTTCGGAGAACAACTCCGCTGCCAGCACGGTTTGCGGCTGGTGATACACCGAAGTCGACGGGCCGCTCTGGATCACCCGACCTTCGTGAAGAATGGTCGTGGTGCCGCCCAAGGCCAACGCTTCGTTGGGCTCGGTGGTGGCGTAAATCGCGATGGTGTGGCGGGCCTTGAACAGCTCGCGCATCTCTTGGCGCAGTTCTTCGCGCAGCTTGTAGTCGAGATTGACCAGCGGCTCGTCGAACAGGATCAGTTCAGCATCCTTGACCAGCGCCCGGGCCATCGCCGTGCGCTGCTGCTGACCGCCGGACAGCTCCAGCGGATAGCGCTGCAGGAACTTCTCAATGCGCAGCATCCGCGCGGTTTCCTGCACCTTGCTGTGGATGATGTCCTTGGCGACACCGGCCTGACGCAGCGGCGAGGCGATGTTCTCGAACACGGTCATGGTCGGGTAATTGATGAACTGCTGATAGACCATCGACACGTTGCGCAGGCGCACCGGGCGCTGGGTGACGTCGACGCCGTTCATCAGGACGCGGCCGCTGTCGGGCTTGTCCAGACCGGCCATCAAACGCATCAGGCTGGTCTTGCCGGACAGCGTGCGGCCGAGCAGAACGTTGAAGGATCCGGGTTCGAAGGTCAGGCAGGCATCGTCGATCCAGGTCTGGCCCTCGACGGTACGGCTGACGTGCTCCAGGGTGAGTGACATGGCTCGGCCTTTTTTATTATTGGAGTCAAGCGACCTGTGCAGCAGAGCGACATTCGTGCCAGAAACGGCAAGTGGTTGATTTGTCGTGAAAAGTGTCGAAAACGTGGGGAACGGGGGTTCATTGCTGAACACATTTGAACAGTCGGGCGATTGACAATGAACAATAGTGAACAACACTCTATGAACTGTTCACGCACCCTGTAGGAGCTGCCGAAGGCTGCGATCTTTTGACTTTTGTTTTCAAGAATAAGATCAAAAGATCGCAGCCTGCGGCAGCTCCTACAGGGGAATTGTGTGGGTCATAACAATAATAAAAACGCTGCATCAGAGGCCCACCGCCATGGCCGCACCTGCCCCGCCGCTGTCCCACGACGCGATCGTCCAGACCTCCTGGCAGCGTTGCCGCGCCTTCGGCCTCGACCATCAAAGTGCCCCGGCCTTCGNTGTGTGGGTCATAACAATAATAAAAACGCTGCATCAGAGGCCCACCGCCATGGCCGCACCTGCCCCGCCGCTGTCCCACGACGCGATCGTCCAGACCTCCTGGCAGCGTTGCCGCGCCTTCGGCCTCGACCATCAAAGTGCCCCGGCCTTCGACCAACTGCCTGCCGCCGGCATTGCGCAATTGCTCGATCGTCACCACTCACTGGTGCAGACCACGCATCAGGAAGTCCTGCCGTACTACGAGAACATCCTGAGCAACTCCAACTGCCTGATCATGCTCGCCGACCACCAAGGTCAGGTGCTGACATCTTGGGGCACTCAGCGCTTTATCGAGCCGAACCTGGCCCGGGGTTTTCGCGCCGGAGCGAGCTGGATGGAACGCTGCAGCGGCACCAATGCCATCGGCACCGCGCTGGCCTGCGAGCAAGCGGTACACATCGAACACGATGAACACTTTCTCAAGGCCAACCGCTTCATGACCGGTTCTGCCGCGCCGATTTTCGATGCCGAGCGTAAGGTCATCGCCGTGCTTGACGTGTCCAGCGACAGCTACCTGCCGCCCTCGCACACCTTGGGCATGGTCAAGATGATGAGCCAGACCGTGGAGAACCGGCTGATCCTCAACCTGTTCCACGGCCAGCACTTTCAACTGACCTTCAACACCGGGTTGAACAACCTCGACAGTCAATGGGCCGGTTTGCTGATTTTCGATGAGAGCGGTCAAGTGCTGTCGGCCAATCGCCGCGCGGACAATCTGCTCGGGGTGCGCCTGTCGCGGGTCAGCGTCGAAAGCCTGTTCAACGTGTCGCTGCTGGAGCTGCTGAATCAGCCGGACGGCTTGCCGTTTGCCTTGCAGACCTCGGGGCGCAACCGTTTCCAGTGCCTGTTGAAGCGACCGCAACAGGCGCCTGTTCAGCCTCGGGTATTTGCCGAACCGAAAACGGCGCCGATCAAAGCGCCGGGCGTGATCAGCCTCAACTCTCTGCATTTTGGCGACAGCCGCGTGGAAAAAGCCGTGCGTCAGGCCGAACGCCTGCTGGAAAAAGACATCCCGCTGCTGATCCACGGTGAAACCGGGGTCGGCAAGGAAGTCTTCGTCAAAGCGCTTCACCAAGCCAGCTCCCGCAGCAAACAGGCATTCATCGCCGTCAACTGCGCGGCGATCCCCACCGAACTGGTGGAGTCGGAACTGTTCGGCTACGAAAAAGGCGCGTTCACCGGCGCCAACCAGAAAGGCAGCATCGGCCTGATCCGCAAAGCCGATAAGGGCACGCTGTTCCTCGACGAGATCGGTGACATGCCGCTGCCGACTCAGGCGCGGTTGTTGCGGGTGTTGCAGGAGCGCTGTGTGCAACCGGTGGGCAGCAGCGAGTTGTTCCCGGTGGATCTGCGGATCATCTCGGCGACCAACCGCTCTTTGCGCGAGCAAGTGCAATTGGGCCGGTTTCGTGAGGACTTGTACTACCGAATTGGCGGTTTGACACTGGAACTGCCGCCGCTCAGAGAGCGCGGTGATAAAGAGGCGCTGTTCAAACGCCTGTGGGAGCAGCATCGCGAACCGACACAATGGGCCGGGCTCAGCCGCGAAGTGCTGGAGCTGTTCAGTCGTCATCCATGGCCGGGCAATCTGCGTCAGGTCAGCAGCGTGATGCAGGTGGCGCTGGCCATGGCCGAGGAACAACCGGTACGGCCAGAGCATTTGCCGGATGATTTTTTTGTCGATCTGGAGATGGAGCCGGTGGAAACGGCAGCGCCGTTGGGGCTGGACTTGAATGACGTTGAAGCGTTGAACCGCGAGTTGAAGGCGGCCGGGGGGAATATTTCGCACCTGGCGCGGCGGTTGGGGGTGAGTCGGAATACGCTGTACAAGCGGTTGCGGCAGGCTGAATGACAACTCGGCCTTGAGGGCCTCTTCGCGAGCAGGCTCGCTCCCACAGGGGATTCGTGTCGTGCACGGAAAACGGACTTCACGAAAATCCACTGTGGGAGCGAGCCTGCTCGCGAAGGCGTTAGCCCGGTCAACGCTGGTCCTGAGGAAGAAAAAACAAAACCCGCACAAGGCGGGTTTTGTCTGTCACAGGTCAGGCAATCAGTCAGCCAGACGCCAGGTCGTGCCGCCCTTGCCGTCTTCCAGCACCACGCCCATTGCCGTCAGCTGGTCACGGATACGATCAGACTCAGCCCAATCCTTACCCGCACGTGCCGCCAGACGTGCAGCAATCAGCGCGTCGACTTCAGCGGCATCGACACGCCCTTCGGCACCCGCCTGCAGGAAGTCATCGGCTTCCAGCTGCAACACCCCCAGCACGCTCGCCAGTTCTTTCAGACGTGCCGCCAGTCCGGCCGCCGCGTCGAGATCGCTCTCGCGCAGACGGTTGATCTCGCGCACCATCTCGAACAGCACCGCGCAGGCTTCCGGCGTGCCGAAGTCGTCGTTCATCACCGTGGTGAAACGCTCGACGAAGGCTTCGCCGCCGGCCGGAGCAACGCTCGGCAGGCCTTTCAACGCGTGGTAGAAACGCTCGAGTGCGCCCTTGGCGTCCTTGAGGTTGTCTTCCGAGTAGTTGATCGCGCTGCGGTAGTGGCTCGACACCAGCAGGTAACGCACGACTTCCGGGTGGTACTTGTCGAGCACGTCGCGAATGGTGAAGAAGTTGTTCAAGGACTTGGACATCTTCTCGCCATTGATACGGATCATGCCGCAATGCATCCACGCATTGGCGTAGGTCTTGCCGGTGGCCGCTTCGCTCTGGGCGATTTCGTTTTCGTGGTGCGGGAACTCCAGGTCGCTGCCGCCGCCATGAATGTCGAAGGTCTCACCGAGGCAGCAGGTGGACATTACCGAGCACTCGATGTGCCAGCCCGGACGCCCGGCGCCCCACGGCGATTGCCAGCTCGGCTCGCCCGGCTTGGCGGCCTTCCACAGCACGAAGTCCAGCGGGTCTTCTTTCGACTCGTCGACTTCGATGCGCGCGCCGATGCGCAAGTCTTCGATCTTCTTGCGCGACAGCTTGCCGTAGCCCATGAATTTGGCGACGCGGTAATACACGTCGCCATTGCCCGGGGCGTAAGCGAAGCCTTTGTCGATCAGGGTCTTGATCATCGCGTGCATGCCCGGAATGTGATCCGTGGCGCGCGGCTCCATGTCCGGTTTCTTGATGTTCAGGCGTGCTTCGTCTTCGTGCATCGCGGCGATCATGCGTTCGGTCAGCGCTTCGAACGACTCACCGTTCTCGCGGGCACGATTGATGATCTTGTCGTCGATGTCGGTGATGTTGCGCACGTAGGTCAGGTCGTAACCGCTGAACCGCAGCCAGCGGGTCACCAGGTCGAACGCGACCATGCTGCGGCCGTGGCCGAGGTGGCAGTAGTCGTACACGGTCATGCCGCACACGTACATGCGCACCTTGTTGCCATCCAGCGGCTTGAAGACTTCTTTGCTCTTGGTGAGCGTGTTGTAGATCGTCAGCACTTTATATTTCCTTGACGCGAATCACTGGCCCCACGAATCACGCAGGGTCACGGTACGGTTGAATACCGGCTGACCTGGTTTCGAGTCCTTGATGTCGGCAACGAAGTAGCCTTCGCGCTCGAACTGGAAACGGTCCTCCGGCTGTGCGTTGCCAAGCGATGGCTCAGCACGACAACCGGTCAGCACTTGCAGTGAGTCAGGGTTGATGTTGTCGAGGAAACTCGCGCTGTCTTCGGCCTTCTCCGGGTTCGGAGAACGGAACAGGCGATCGTACAGGCGCACTTCGCACTCGATGCTGGCAGCCGCCGGCACCCAGTGGATCACGCCCTTGACCTTGCGGCCTTCAGGGTTCTTGCCGAGGGTGTCCGGGTCGTACGAGCAACGCAGTTCGACGATGTTGCCGTCGGCATCCTTGATCGCTTCGTCGGCACGAATCACGTAGCTGCCGCGCAGACGCACTTCGCCGTTCGGCTCCAGGCGCTTGTAGCCCTTTGGCGGTTCTTCCATGAAGTCATCGCGGTCGATGTAGATTTCACGGGCGAACGGCAGCTGGCGCACGCCGAGTTCTTCTTTCTGCGGATGACGCGGCAGTTCGAGGTTTTCGACCTGACCTTCCGGGTAGTTGGTGATCACGACTTTCAGCGGGCGCAGCACGCACATGGCGCGCGGGGCGTTCGCGTCTAGGTCCTGACGGATGCTGAACTCGAGCATGCCGAAGTCGACCACGCCGTCGGAACGGTTGGTGCCGATCATGTCGCAGAAGTTGCGGATCGAGGCCGGCGTGTAGCCACGGCGACGGAAGCCCGACAAGGTCGACATGCGCGGGTCGTCCCAGCCATTGACGTGTTTCTCATCGACCAGTTGCTTGAGCTTGCGCTTGCTGGTGATGGTGTAGTTCAGGTTCAGGCGGCTGAACTCGTACTGGCGCGGGTTGGCCGGCACCGGCAGGTTCTCCAGGAACCACTCGTACAGCGGACGATGGCTTTCGAATTCCAGGGTGCAGATCGAGTGGGTGATGCCTTCGATGGCGTCCGACTGACCGTGGGTGAAGTCATAGTTCGGGTAGATGCACCACTTGTCACCGGTCTGATGGTGATGGGCGTGACGAATGCGGTACATGATCGGGTCGCGCAGGTTCATGTTCGGCGAGGCCATGTCGATCTTCGCGCGCAACACACGGGCGCCGTCCGGGAACTCACCGGCGCGCATGCGGGCGAACCAGTCGAGGTTCTCTTCCACCGATCGGTCGCGGAACGGGCTGTTCTTGCCCGGCTCGGTCAGGCTGCCGCGGTATTCCTTGGCCTGCTCCGGCGTCAGGTCGTCGACGTAGGCCTTGCCGGCCTTGATCAGCTCCACCGCCCAGTCGTGCAACTGGTCGAAATACTGCGAGGCGTAGCGCACTTCGCCGGACCACTCGAAGCCCAGCCACTTGACGTCGGATTCGATCGCGTCGATGTATTCCTGGTCTTCCTTGGCCGGGTTGGTGTCGTCGAAACGCAGGTGCGTGACGCCGCCGAACTCCTGGGCCAGGCCGAAGTTCACGCAGATCGACTTGGCGTGGCCGATGTGCAGGTAGCCGTTGGGCTCAGGCGGAAAACGGGTGACGATCTGGGTGTGCTTGCCCGAGTCCAGGTCTGCCTGGATGATCGGCCGCAGGAAATTGACCGGCACGGCAGGGCCGGACTTGGCATTCGAGGTAGGGTCGACAGTGGGCTTGCTCATAGGATCCTTGACTTACATGTGCGCGGCCACAAAGGGGGCCAGACAAAACAAAGCCGCTATCATAGCCGATGCTGTCAAGGGGCTGACAGAGCGCGGCCTATAAAGGCGTGCATTTAATCGACGGGTTTTGGAAAAACAGCCTCGAAATTCGCGCCTGTCACGCTAAACTGCGCACCTTGGCCCATGGGCTGAACCGGTAACGGGCCGAAATGTCCCATTACCCACGAATTCCTTATAAAGAGTAGCGATCATGACTCAAGTCAAACTGACCACCAACTACGGCGACATCGTCATCGAACTGGACGCGGAAAAAGCGCCGATCACCGCTGCCAACTTCATCGAATACGTTAAGAAAGGTCACTACGAGAACGTGGTGTTCCACCGCGTGATCAAGGGCTTCATGATCCAGGGCGGCGGTTTCGAGCCTGGCATGCAGGAAAAGAAAGACAAGAGCCCAAGCATTCAGAACGAAGCTGACAACGGTCTGAAGAACGAGAAGTACACCGTTGCCATGGCCCGCACCATGGACCCGCATTCGGCCTCGGCGCAGTTCTTCATCAACGCCACCAACAACAGCTTCCTCAACCACACCGCCAAGACCGCTCAGGGCTGGGGTTATGCCGTGTTCGGTAAAGTGGTTGCCGGTACCGACGTCGTCGACAAGATCGAAGGCGTTGCCACCACTTCCAAGGCCGGTCACCAGGACGTGCCGAAAGACGACGTGATCATCGAGAAAGCCGAGATCATCGAAGCGTGATATTGCTGATTTCAGATTTGCATCTGGAAGAGGAGCGCCCGGACATCACTCGGGCGTTTCTGGATTTGCTCGCCGGACGCGCCCGCTCGGCGAGTGCGTTGTACATTCTCGGCGACTTCTTCGAAGCGTGGATTGGCGACGACGCCATGACGCCCTTCCAGCGTTCCATCTGCCAGGCCCTGCGCCAATTGAGCGACAGCGGCACGGCAATCTTTCTGATGCACGGCAATCGCGACTTCCTGCTCGGCAAGGCTTTCTGCAAAGCAGCCGGCTGTACGCTGTTGAAGGATCCGAGTGTCGTGCAGTTCTACGGCGAACCGGTGTTATTGATGCACGGCGACAGCCTGTGCACCCGCGACGAAGCCTACATGAAGCTGCGACGCTACCTGCGCAACCCGATCACCCTGTTCATCCTGCGCCACCTGCCACTGAGCACCCGCCACAAACTGGCGCGCAAGCTGCGCAGTGAAAGCCGCGCGCAGACGCGGATGAAGGCCAACGACATTGTCGATGTCACGCCGGACGAAGTTCCGCGGATCATGCAGGAATATGGAGTGAAAACCCTGATTCACGGCCATACCCATCGCCCGGCAATCCACAAGCTGCAGCTCGGCGAGCAGGCGGCGAAGCGGATTGTGCTGGGGGATTGGGATCGTCAGGGTTGGGCGTTGCAGGTGGATGAGAACGGGTTTGCCCTGGCGCCGTTCGACTTTGCCCCACCGCCGGCCCTGCCTGCTCCCGCAATCTAACAGCCAAGATCAAAAGATCGCAGCCTGCGGCAGCTCCTACATTGGAATGCGTTTCCCTGTAGGAGCTGCCGCAGGCTGCGATCTTTTAGCAATCACCGCACAATCAATGTCCGGACGCGGCCGGGCCTGCTTTTGCGGCAAACGGCGGCTTCGCCAGCCACACAATCAGAATCAGCCCCATGAACCCCC
>NZ_CP058974.1:3193470-3206039 GCF_022368695.1 Pseudomonas sp. Y5-11 | reverse complement strand
AATGCGTTTCCCTGTAGGAGCTGCCGCAGGCTGCGATCTTTTAGCAATCACCGCACAATCAATGTCCGGACGCGGCCGGGCCTGCTTTTGCGGCAAACGGCGGCTTCGCCAGCCACACAATCAGAATCAGCCCCATGAACCCCCAGCCCAGCAATGTGAAGTAATCCACGGTGGAGAGCATGTACGCCTGGCTGGTGAGGATCTGATCCATCTGCGCGTACGCCGATTGGCTCGCGCCACCTAAATGATTCAACGTCTCGCGGGTCGCCGGCTCGAAGGTACTGATGCTTTCGCTCATGTACGCATGATGCTGATCGGCGCGGCGGATCCAGATCCAGGTGGTCAACGATGCCGCAAAGCTACCGCCCAAGGTGCGCAAGAACGTCGCCAGACCGGCGCCGTCGGCGATCTGGCTCGGCGGCAGGTCGGACATCAGGATGCTCAGGGTCGGCATGAAGAACAGCGCCACGCCAATCCCCATGAACAGCTGCACCAGGGCGATGTGCTGGAAGTCCACCTCGTTGGTGAACTCGGCGCGCATGAAGCAGCTCAAGCCAATCGCGAGGAACGCCAGACCGGCCAGCAGGCGCAGGTCGAACTTGTTCGCGTACTTGCCGACAAACGGCGACAACAGCACCGGCAGAATCCCGATCGGCGCCACCGCCAGACCGGCCCAGGTCGCGGTGTAACCCATCTGGGTTTGCAGCCACTGTGGCAGGATCAGGTTGATGCCGAAGAACCCGGCGTAACCCAGCACCAGCACCAGCGTACCGATGCGGAAGTTGCGATGGGCGAACAGGCGCAGGTTGACCACCGGGTGCTGGTCGGTCATTTCCCAGATGACGAACACCGCCAGGGCGATCAGCGAAATCGCCGCACCGATGATGATGAAGTTCGATTCGAACCAGTCCAGGTCATTGCCCTTGTCGAGGATGACCTGCAACGCGCCGACGCCGATGATCAGCGTGATCAGACCGACGTAGTCCATCGGCTGCCGACTGGTTTCCACCGGGCGCTTGGCCAGCTGCGAACGCACCACCATCACCGCAAAGATGCCGATCGGTACGTTGATGAAGAAGATCCACGGCCAGCTGTAGCTGTCCGTGATCCAGCCACCGAGAATAGGCCCGGCAATCGGCGCGACCACCGTGACCATCGCCAGCAATGCCAGGGCCATGCCGCGCCTCGCGGGCGGATACACGGCAATCAACAGCGTCTGCGTCATCGGGTACAGCGGACCGGCCACCAGGCCTTGCAGCACACGAAAGCCGATCAGTTCCGGCATCGACGTTGAGATACCGCAGAGAAACGAGGCCAGCACGAACAGAATGGTGGCCCAGAGAAACAGCTTCACCTCGCCGAAACGGCGGCTGAGCCAACCGGTCAGCGGCAGCGCGATGGCGTTGCTTACGGCAAACGAGGTGATCACCCAGGTGCCCTGCTCCGAACTCACACCGAGGTTGCCGGAGATCGTCGGCAGCGCCACGTTGGCGATGGTGGTGTCGAGCACTTGCATGAACGTCGCCAGCGACAGGCCGATGGTGCTGAGCAACAGGCTGGGCGGCGTGAAAGAGGCGTTATTGCTCATTGTGAATCCTATGAAACCGGGTTGACGCTGCGTCTGTTAAAGAAGCAGTTGCCCATAAGGAACAGGCTCTTGTGATGAAGAAGTTCCTCTGTGGTGAGGGGATTTATCCCCGAAGGGTCGCCAAGCGGCCCGTCCTTAGATTCAGAAAAGCCGGGCCTGCTGCGCAGTCCATCGGGGATAAATCCCCTCACCACAGTAAATCTCATCACCTTGAGAACCTGTTCCCACAGGGGAAAGATTCAGCGTTGCGCGGTTTTGCTGACCGCAGCGCTGTTGTCGTGGATCAGTTGCGCAATCATCGCGTCGGCCTCAGCCAGTTGGCGGTCGTAGACGTTGGTGCTGAACGAGGCCTTCTGCGGCGGTTGCTGGGCCAGCACCGGGCCGCTCTGGTCGTGCAGGTTCACTTCAACGTTGGTCGACAGACCGACGCGCAATGGATGCCTGGCCAGTTCTTCGGCGTTGATATGAATCCGCACCGGCACACGCTGCACGATCTTGATCCAGTTACCAGTGGCGTTCTGCGCCGGCAACAGAGCGAACGCGCTGCCGGTACCGGCGCCGAGGCTGTCGACGGTGCCGCTGTACTTCACGCTGCTGCCGTAGATGTCGGACTCGATGTCCACCGGTTGGCCGATGCGCATGTCACGCAGTTGGGTTTCCTTGAAGTTGGCGTCGATCCACAGTTGATCCAGCGGAATCACCGCCATCAGCGCGGTGCCTGGCTGTACGCGCTGACCGAGCTGCACAGTGCGCTTGGCGACGTAACCGGTAACCGGCGCGATCAGGGTGCTGCGGGCGTTGGTCAGGTACGCCTGACGCAGTTCAGCAGCGGCCTGCATCACGTCCGGATGCGACGAAACCACGGTGTCATCGACCAGCGCGCTGGTGGTTTTCAGTTGTTGTTTGGCGTTGGCCAGGGCGTTTTGCGCCGAGGTCAGGTCGTCGCGGGCGTGGGACAGTTCTTCCTGGGAAATCGCCCCGCCGGCGGCGAGGTTTTTCCGGCGGTTGTAGTTGTCCTGAGCTTTCTGTACTTCGGCCTGTTGCGCGTTGACCTGGGCTTTCATGCCGTCAACGTTGCTGTACAGGCCGCGCACCTGACGCACGGTGCGCGCGAGTTTCGCCTGAGCACTTTGCAGGCCGACTTCGGCGTCGTTCGGGTCGAAGTTGACCAGCACCTGACCTTCGTGAACCAGATCACCGTCGTCGGCGCCGATGCTGACCACGGTGCCGGTGACCAGCGGCGTGATCTCGACGACGTTGCCGTTGACGTAGGCGTCGTCGGTGCTTTCGTTGAAGCGCCCGATGAATTCGTGATACGCCCAGACGCCGGCCCCGGCGAGCAGGACCACGACGGCCAGCACCAGCAGCATGAATTTGCGCTTGCGTGGATTGCCAGTGTCGGGCGTGTTGGCTTGAGTTTGGGTGTTTTCGGCAGTGGCCATGACAAATACCTGAATTAGTTGTGCGACGTGGCTGGGGTGGCGTTGGCTGCGGTCAGGGTCTCACCCTGAAAGCCGCCGCCCAGCGCTTGCATCAGTTGAATCGACAGGTCGATCTGCTCGGCATTGAGGTTGGCCAGCTGACGCTGGGCCTGCAGCAATTGCTGCTCGATGCTGAGCACGTCCAGGTAGTTGCCGATGCCGGAACCGTAACGCTGGACGACGGTGTTGTAAGAATCCTGAGCAATCTCGGTAGCGTGTTGTTGCGCGCCGATCTGCCGGCCGATGTCACGCAACTGGTTGATCGTGTCGCTGACATCACCCAGGGCTTTCACCAGGCTTTTGTTGTACTGCGCCACCGCCAGATCGTAATCGGCGTCACGCGCATCGAGGTTGGCGCGCAGGCGCCCGCCGTCGAAGATCGGCACCGAAATGGTCGGGGCGATGTTGAAGAAACGACTGGCCGACCCGAACATCGCGTCACCCAACAAGGATTCGGCACCGGCCGAGGCCGTGAGGTTCAAGTTGGGATAGAAGCGGGTTTTCGCCGAGTCGATGTCTTTGCTCGCCGCCTCTACGCGCCAGCGCGCAGCGACCAGATCCGGACGCCGGCCGAGCAGCTCTGCCGGCAGCACCGACGGCACCGCCACGGCGCTGGCTTGCAGGACTTTCGGTCGAGCAATTTCGTTGCCGCGATCCGGGCCTTTGCCGAGCAACACGGCCAGGGCGATTTTCGCGCTGTTCAGACGTTTTTCAGCGTCGATCAGGCTGGCTTCGGAGCTGGCCTCAAGGCTTTGGGTTTGCTGGAACTGGTACTGGCTGTCGATCCCGGCACTCAAGCGGCGCTGACTCAAATCGAGCATTTGTTTGGTGCGCTTGAGATCGTCGTTGGCCAGGTCGTAGACAATGTGCGCTTGACCCAGATCGCTGTAAGCCCGGGCCACGTCGGCGGCGAGGGTCAACTGCGCTGCCTGACGATCGACTTCGGCGGCGCGGGCCTGACCGAGTGCGGCTTCCCAGGCATCACGCTGGCCGCCCCACAGGTCGAAATTGTAGTTGAAGCCGGCGCTGACGTTACGCACCGTCGCGTAGGCATCACCCTGCCCTCGCGGGTCCTGATCCTTGGCCAGGCGCGAACGGCTGATGCCGGCACTGGCGTCGAGGGTCGGATAGCGTTCGGCATCGGCGGCATACGCGGCGGCGCTGGCCTGATGGGCGCGGGCTTCGGCGATCTGCATGTCCGGGCTGTCGTGCAGCGCTTCGCGGATGAGACCGTCGAGTTGCGGATCGCCGAGGCTGGTCCACCAGTCGCTTTTTGGCCAGGCGGCCGGCGACAGGGTCACGCCGTTGAGCGACTGGCCGACTTTCAGGCTTTTCGCATCGAGGTTTTGGCCCTGAGTGTCGAGGCCGCTGTAGTTGGCGCAACCGGCGAGGATCATCGCCGACAGCAGCAGGGTCAGGCTGCTGCGCAAGGTTTTACCGCTCATTGTGTTCACCTAAGCGCTGGATCGTGATCGGGTCACCGGCTGCCAGCAGGATTTTCTTGAGGATGTATTCCAGGGTTTTCAGCTCTTCACGAGAGATGGCGCCGGCCAGTTCATTCATCGCATCGGCGCCGATATAGGGCAGGCGATCGGCCAGTTGCTGGCCCTGCTCGGTGAGCTTGAGCTGCACCTGACGGCGATCGCCTTCGCTGCGTTGGCGAACCAGGAAACCTTTCTGCTCCAGACGATCGAGCATGCGCGTCATCGAACCGCTGTCCAGCGACAGGTGCCGGCACAGCTCGGCCGGGGTGTCGACGCCGTACTGGGCCATGATGATCAACACCTTGAACTGCGCGGCGGTGATGCCGTGGGGTTCCATGTGGGTGTCGATGATCCGGTCCTTGAGCAACGCGGCGCGGCCCAGCAACAGGCCGAGATGGCAATGTTTGAATTCGTCCGGGGTGAAATGCTTCATGTGCTCACCTAATAACTGCCTAGGCAGTGAATGTATGTCAAGATGTTACTGCCTAGGCAGCGAATGTCAACGCAATAGTTAGGTTGCTTTGTAATTAGTTGACCAACGGACTGGGTTTTTGTGTTGCACAGGCGCACGCCTTCGCGAGCAGGCTCGCTCCCACAGGATCTCCGCGCGACGCAAATTTTGCGTCTGATGGAAATCCCCTGTGGGAGTGAGCCTGCTCGCGAAGGCCGCGCCTCGGTTCAAATAAACAGGTGCGCTCTAGAAATCGCGCTTGTAGAAAATATCCAGCGAACTCGCCACGCCACTGGCCGCTTCGACATAGACCTTCTTGCTCAGCTTGTAGCGCAGCGCAATGGTGTTGGCCGGCTCGAACACGCCAACGCCATAACGCAGACTGAGTTTCTCGGAGATATTGCCGCTGGCGACCACACTGGTGGTGTTGCCGCTGCCCTGGGTATCGAGCTGAAAATCCTGAATCCCCAGGTCCTTGGCCAGACTGCTGGTGACCCCGGAACTGCCCATCAAGCCCAGACCCAACGCCGCTTGCGCGAGCATGTTGTTATCTTCGCCGTTGGTGCTCAACGGCCGCCCGAGCACCAGATACGACAACGCCTGTTCCTGGCTCATCGCCGGTTCGGAGAAGATCTGCGTAGTCGGTTGCTCGGCACTGCCGCTCAGGCGGATACCGGCGATCACGTCGTCGGTCTGGCGAATCGCTTCGATGTCCAGATACGGCTGATCGATCGGGCCGGCGAACAGCAGCCGCGCACGGCGCACGTTCAGGCGCTGGCCGTAGGCACGGTAACGGCCGTCGTTGAGCCACAGCTCGCCACGGGTGTCCATGTTGTCGCCGATGTGCACGTGACCTTGCAGGTTGGCGGTCAGGCCGAATCCGGCAAAACTCAGTTTGTCTTCGCCGACCACCACGTCGATGTCCATTTTCATCGCCAGCGGCGGTTTGCCCTCTTCGGTCTGTGCCCCGACGATGATCGTGTCATCGGAGACTTTCACCGTCGATGGCGGCAGTTCGCGCACAGTGATTTCGCCTCGGGGCACCTGGACCTTGCCGGCAATTTTCAGCTCGTCGCCGGCCATGGAAATCTTCAGGTCCGGCGCCACTTCCAGTTTGGCATAAGGCTCGACGGTCACCGGCAGTTGCGTGCCCTTGAGCGCGACATCGACCATCAGCGCCTGCCCCCAGGCGACGTTACCGTTCAGGCTGCCCTGCCCGCTTTTGCCGCTTTTCCAGCCGCCATCGAGGCGCACCGATTCGCCGGCAATCACCGCTTGCAGTTGCAGGTCCTTGAGCTCCATCGGCAGCTCGGCACCGGACACTTCGCCGTCGCTGAGTTTCACCGTGCCGTTGACCAGCGGCGCCAGCAGACCGCCGGAAATCGTGCCGCTGCCGTTGAGGCGTCCGGTGAGTTTTTCGACCATCGGCACAAACGGCCGCGCCACCGACAGGTCCAGTCCGCTCAGGCGGAAAGAGCCGCTCAACGGTTTGTTTTTCGGCAGCGGATTGAGCTGCGCCTGCACCATCAACTCGCCGAGTTTGCCGCCGACGAAGTTGAGTTCGGTGTCCACCCGCTTGGGTGTGAGTTTGCTGGTGAGCTTCAGGGTCTGGTACGGGAAGTCCAGCCACTGATCCTTTTCTTTCATGCGCAAAGTGCCGCCGCTGGCGTCGATGCTGACCACGCCATTGGGGCCGCTGGCCGGCAGATCCAATTGCAGATCGGCGTTGAGCCTGCCTTGCCAGGCAAAGTCTTTCGGCAACCACTGCGCGAGGCTTTCGATCGGGAACTGCTTGAGGTGGTAACGCAGTTTCGGCTCCGGCAGCAGGCGCTGATCTTCGCCGCACAGGCTGGCATTGCCGGACATCCAGCAATGCGCGCCGAAGTTGATCTTGCCGTCGGCGAGGCGTTCGAGTCTGGCCGGGCTCTGCAGTTTCCAGTCCTGGCCGCCGGCCTGAATGTCGCCGCTGGCCAGACGTCCGCGCCAATTGCCCTGGTCCAGATTGCCATCCAGACCGAGGGCCAGTTTCAGCTTCGGCCCGAGCAGGTCGAGGTTGAGTTTCTGCTGCTTGATGTCGCCTTGGGCGCTGGCGGTCAACACACCGAGGTTGGTGTCACCGGCTTGAATACCGCTGCCTTTGAGATCGATCTTCGCCCGTTGCGCACTGTCGAGCGTGGCATCGAGATTGAGGCTTTGCAGACGATTGTCCTGAAACGCCAGTTGCGAACCCTGCAAGCCGAGCTTGCCTTGCGGTGCCTTCAGCGTACCGGCGACATTGACCAGCCCCGTGACCTGCCCGCGCAACTGCGGCCAGAGCTGGGCCAGGCGCGTCAGCTTGATGTCGATCTGCCCGGTGAGTTTCTGTTGCAGGCTGCCCTTGCCGCTGATGCTGTTATCGCCGAGGCGGATTTGCAGGGCGTTGAGGTTCCACTGCTCGCCGGCGCCGTCCGCCTTGGCCTGGAGGATCGCCGGTTGCCCGCGCAATTTGCCTT
Source organism: Pseudomonas sp. Y5-11 (assembly GCF_022368695.1). Taxonomy (NCBI): domain Bacteria; kingdom Pseudomonadati; phylum Pseudomonadota; class Gammaproteobacteria; order Pseudomonadales; family Pseudomonadaceae; genus Pseudomonas; species Pseudomonas sp. Y5-11. Next base: position 3,198,543 of record NZ_CP058974.1, on the reverse strand, counting down.
TGAGGTCGAGGTCGGCGGAGAGGCTCAGGCGTTCGTTCTTCATCTCGCCTTGGCTTTTCAGCGGCCCGGCCAGGGTGCCAGGCAGTTCCGCGACCCAGTACGCCGGGTTCAGCGCCGAGAGCTCCAGCGCGGTGTCCCAAGCGATGCCGTCGGCGAACTGCACGTTCACATGCCCTTCAGCCTTGCCCTGCCCGGCTTGCATTTTCAGTTGCGGCAAGGCGATCTGTTTCAGGCTGCCGCTGAACGGGCTGCTCAGGCTGAACGCCCCCGCCGGGCCATCGAGGTCGGCGGCGAAGTTACCGAGGTACTGACCGTCGGTGTAGGAGACTTCGCCGGTGAAGCTGCGCAAGGCAACTTGCGGCTCGTCGATTTCGTTATAGAGCCGGTGCCACGGAAAGTCCTGCCAGTTGATGTTGGCTTGGGCGCTGAGACCTTTGCTCCAGTCAACTCGGCCGGTGAGTTTGAGGCTTTGTTTGTCGTTGGCCGTCAGGTCGAGGCCGACAATCTGCGCGCCACTGGCGTCGACTTTGCCTTTGAGCAGCAGCGCCACCGGCCCCTTGTCGGCGGGCAGCGTGGCGTTGCCATTGAGCTGGTAACCGTTTTTCAGATCACCTTCGCCGGTCAAGAGCAGTTGATTCAATTGCAGGGTGTCCGGCAGGTCAGCGCTCGGTTTGAACGCATCGCTGGTGATCCGTACCTTGGCCGGCAGATTTTCCGCTAGCGGTTGCAACTCGCCGCTCAACTGGCCGTCGAGGTAGCCATGACTGTCGGCGTGCAGGTTGAGGGTTTTCAGCAGATCGCCGTCGACTTTCAACGCCAGCGTCCAGGGGCCAGTGCCTGGGGACGGCAGGCTCAGGTCACCGGCGATGTTCAGCGGCCAGTTGCCGGTCGGTTGCAGCAGGCCGGAGAGGTTCAGGCTGAGGTCGTCGCGCTGCAATTTCACGCTGTCAATTTGCAGCCCTTGGGCAGTCCAGTGCGCCGCCAGCTGCAAGCCCTTGAGTTGCTCGCTGCCGTTGAACAGCAAGCTGCCTACTTGCACGTCACCGAGTTCGATGGCCACCGGCAATTGCAGATCCGGCAGTTGAATCGGGCCGCTGTCGGTGGTTTCCTCACTCGGCGGGAATTGCAGAATCACCTGATCAGCCTTGAGCTGTTCGATGCACAGGGTCATGCGCGTCAGGCACAGCGGCGACCAGGCGAAAATCGGCTTGCTCAGTTCGACCCGGCTGCTGCCCTGTTGCCACAACAGATGATCGGCGCTCCATTGCCCGCCGAGGCGACCCTGGAAATTCTCCACGCTCAAACCCGGCACCAGGCTCAGCGCCCAACGGCTGCCTGCTTGCGTCCCGAGTAGAGTGGCGATGCTCAATACAACCAACAGCACCAGCGCCAACAATGCCAGTGCCGCTATTTTCAAACCACGCTTCACAGCTCAGGCCCCATGGAAAAGTGCAGCCGGATGCCGCCGTCGTCGTCCAGCGCGTGGGCCAGGTCGAGGCGGATTGGCCCCACCGGCGAGACCCAGCGCACACCGATACCGACCCCGGTCTTGAGGTTCGGCAGTTCGAGTTTGTTAAAGGAGTTGCCCTGGTCGACGAAGGTCGCGACCCGCCATTTCTCGGCAATCGAATATTGATACTCGACGCTGCCGGCCACCATGTAACGCCCGCCGATGCGGTCGCCCTTGTCGTTTTCCGGCGACAGGCTCTGGTAGTCGTAACCGCGCACGCTCTGATCGCCACCGGCGAAGAAACGTAGTGATGGCGGTACCGAGTTGTAACCGTTGGTGGCGCTGCCGCCGACCTGCACCCGACCGAGGAAGCGGTGGTTGTCGAACACCGTGGTCAGGCCTTTGATCAGCGCCGTGCCGTATAAAAGGTTGTTGTCCGAGCCAAGACCTTCCTTCGCCACTTTGCTTTCAAAGGTCAGGCGATAGCCGTTGTGCGGGTCGATGCGGTTGTCGCTCTTCAGGTACGAATAGCTGATGCCGGGCATCAACAAGGTGCTGAGGCCGGAGTCGTCGCCGAGTTCATATTCTTCGCGCTGCCATTTCAGCGAAATCACTCGCTGCCAGCCGCTGGGCAACTTGCTGTGCCATTCCGGGCCGAAGGTCAGCAGCTTGCTCAGGGTGTCGGAGCCGTCGATGTTTTCATATTGATAACCACCGGCCCAGCGCAGTTTGTCGGTCAGCGGCGGGTCGAGCGGGATGTCGTAGAACAGACCGACGTTTTGCCGTGGCGCCGACAGTTCGGCTTCCCAGCCGTAGCTGTCGCCCTGCGGGTTGACCCAGTGGCGGGTCCAGTTGGCCTTGATCCGTGGGCCGACGTCAGTCGAGTATCCGAGGCCCAGGCCCATGGTGCGTGGCTTGCGCGTGTCGAGTTTGACGTCCACCGGAATCACGTCGTTCTTCGCCGCGGTCGGCGCCGCATCGACGCGCACGCCTTCGAAATAGCCGCTCGATTGCAGGTCGCGGTTGAGTTCGGCGATCAACTCGGAGTCATACGGGTCGCCGGCCTTGAACGGCACCATGCGTTGCAGCAGGTCTTCGTCGAACGGCGTGTCGCCCTCGAAACTGACGCTGCCCAGCGCATAACGCGGGCCGCTGTCGTAGATCAATTCAACGTCGGCCACCCCGGCACGCGGGTCGACCAGGAGTTTCTGGCTGGTGAAATGGCCGCTGAAGAAACCGAAACGCGAGGCCTGGTTCTGGATCAGACGTTTGGCGTCTTCATAACGCCCATGGTTGAGCACGGCGCCGGACTTGAGCGTGTCACTGCTCGGCACACGAAAGGATTTGAGCGAGGCCGCGGGCCCGTCGACGCGGATAGTCACGTTGCGCAGACGAATCGGCTCGCCAGGATCGATGTTCAGCACCAGGCGCGGTTTATCACCGCCCTTCACATCGCTGTCGATCTGCGGCTGGTAATAACCCAAGGCTTGCGCGGCTTTGCGCGCCTGCTCCTCGGCCCCGCGACTGAAGCGCAGCAAGGCTTGTTCGTCACGATCGCCGAGGCTGCCGATATAGCCTTCTATATTGGCCTTGAGTTCGTCGTTGGACGGTTTGATCCGCACGTCCAATTCACTTTGCGCCAGCGCCGCGCAGCTGATTAACAGCAGGAGCACGCCACTGGTAAATCTTCCTGGAAACTTCATAGGCGCGGATGCTATCACGGGCTTGGGAGCGTGATAGAACAGGAAATTTCCGAAGAAGTTCGATTGCTATGCTGTTGCAGTTTGTAACACCTGCGGATTGGCGTGGAAAAAAACGTGTTCACGCACCGGGCCGACGGCCACTTCGCCAATCTCCTCATAACCCTGACGTTTGTAGAATTCCAGGTAACGCGGGTTCCCGGTATCGAGTACGACGCCTTGCGAGGTTTCGTCCACCGCGCACCAGTTGTGCACGGCCGTCAACAGCTGCTCGCCAAAGTGTTTGCCTTGAAACTGCGGGTGGATTCCCAGCAGCGGCAACATGTGCACCGAATCGCTGGGCACGCACGCCGCCACCGCATCGTGATAGGCCAGATAACGCCGGGTGCAACGGAAGCCGGTGCTGAGCACCATGCGAAGGCGCCACGCCCAGCTCTCGGTGATCCCCAGACGCCGTTGCGGCGGCGCAATCAGGGCAATCCCGATCAGGCGGTCGTTGACCAGCAGGCCGATGGCTGGCAGGTCCTGCAGGAAATGCTGCTTGACCAGCTCACGCACCGTGGCCCGTACGCGCTGCTCGTAGCCCGGCCGCTCGGCCTCGAACAAGTAACCGAAGGTCGGTTCGTGGCGGTAGGCCTGATACAGCAGCGATCGGGCTTCGCGCGAGTAACCGCGGTCGAGCATGTGGATGTCGGCGATGGCAGTCTGGGTTTCAGGCATGACGGTGATTCTCCCCCGGGGCGCAGCGCAAATGACTACGCTCTTGTTGGTACGAACCTGTTGCAGGTGGCGCAGTTCCCCACAGGTATAGACCAACTCGGGATCTTCATCGACCGGGCGGGCCTCATCGCTGGCAAGCCAGCTCCCACAGTGCCTGCGTCGCACACAAAATATGTGAACACCATTGAACCTGTGGGAGCTGGCTTGCCAGCGATGGGGCCCCTACAGACAGCACACATCTGACAGAACACAGCGAATCTGCTTACCCCACACTGGCCCCCATCCCACATGTCAGCTAGCATCGCCCTTTTGCCAGGACTGCCGACCATGAAGATTGTTTCCTTCAACATCAACGGACTGCGCGCCCGTCCGCATCAGCTGGCAGCGCTGATCGAAAAGCATCAGCCGGACGTGATCGGCCTGCAGGAAACCAAGGTCCACGACGACCAGTTCCCGCTGGAAGAAGTGCGTGCGCTGGGTTATCACGTTTATTTCCACGGCCAGAAAGGCCATTACGGCGTTGCCCTGCTTTCGCGCAGTGAGCCGATCGCGATTCACAAAGGCTTCGCCAGCGATGAAGAAGACGCCCAGCGCCGCTTTATCTGGGGCACTTTCGCCGACGCCAATGGCGTGCCGGTAACCATCATGAACGGCTACTTCCCGCAGGGCGAAAGCCGCGACCACCCGACCAAATTCCCGGCCAAGCAACGCTTCTACAGTGACCTGCAAACCCTGCTGGAAAGCCAGTTCCACAACGAACAGCCGCTGGTGGTGATGGGCGATGTGAACATTTCCCCGGAGGACAGCGACATCGGCATCGGCCCGGACAACATGAAGCGCTGGCTGAAAACCGGCAAATGCAGCTTCCTGCCGGAAGAACGTGAATGGATGGCCCGCCTGAAAAACTGGGGCCTGACTGACAGCTTCCGCCACCTCAACCCGGACGTGACCGACATGTTCAGCTGGTTCGACTACCGCAGCCGCGGGTTTGAAGATGAACCGAAACGTGGCCTGCGCATCGACGTGATCCTCGCCTCCCATGGCTTGCTGCCACGGGTCAAGGATGCGGGCGTGGACTACGAACTGCGCGGCATGGAGAAGCCGTCGGACCATGCGCCGATCTGGCTGGAACTGGCCTGACCTTCGAATCGCCTGAAATCTCCTGTGGGAGCGAGCTTGCTCGCGAATGCGGAGTGTCAGTCA
>NZ_CP058974.1:2990368-3193461 GCF_022368695.1 Pseudomonas sp. Y5-11 | reverse complement strand
GGATGCGGGCGTGGACTACGAACTGCGCGGCATGGAGAAGCCGTCGGACCATGCGCCGATCTGGCTGGAACTGGCCTGACCTTCGAATCGCCTGAAATCTCCTGTGGGAGCGAGCTTGCTCGCGAATGCGGAGTGTCAGTCACCCGATGTGTTTCTGATGAACCGCATTCGCGAGCAAGCTCGCTCCCACAGTTTCATCGGTGTCATGTTTTGGTCATGCGCCTGACTTAATCTCCCCGGCAATCCCCTTGGCCTGATTCGGTGCCGGCATGACCCTGCGTGTTCTGTTCGCTTTTCTGTCGAGTGCATGGCTGACGGTCAGTGCCGCCACCCTGCCCGTCCCCGAAAACGGCCCGGCATTGCGCATTCAGGGTTCCAACACCATCGGCGCCGATCTCGGCCCGGCGCTGGTCGAAGGTTTTCTGCAAGAGCAGGGTCTGCTGAAGATTCACCGCGAAAACCCCGACAACGCCAACGAACAACACATCGTCGCTCAGACTGCGCAAGGCCAACGGGTGGTGATTGAAGTCGCCGCCCACGGTTCCAGCACCGGGTTCACCGCACTGAAAACCGCCAGCGCCGACCTCGCCGCCTCCTCACGCCCGATCAAGGACAGCGAACTGCTCAACCTGGAAGCGCTCGGCGACCTGAAAAGCGCTGAGGCCGAGCAAGTGATTGCCATCGATGGTCTGGCGATCATCCTTCACCCCGGCAACCCCCTGCAGCAACTGGACACCGAGCAACTGGCGCGGATCTTCAGCGGTGAGGTGAAAACCTGGGAAGACCTCGGCGGGCACGGCGGATCGATTCATTTATATGCGCGGGATGATCAGTCCGGCACCTACGACACGTTCAAGGAACTGGTGCTGGCTCGTCGCGGGAAACACCTGAGTTCCAGTGCGAAACGCTTCGAATCCAGCGAGCAATTGTCCGATGCGGTGAGCAACGATCCGCAAGGCATCGGTTTCATCGGCCTGCCGTATGTACGCCAGGCCAAAGCCGTGGCCATCGCTGACGGCGCATCGCAATCGATGTTGCCGCTCAACAGCCTGATTGCCACCGAGGACTATCCGCTGTCGCGGCGCCTGTTCTTTTATTTGCCACCCAGCAACCAGAATCCGTGGGCATCGGCATTGGTAGCGTTTGCGCAAAGCCCACAGGGCCAGAAGATTGTCGCGGCCACCGGTTTCATCAGCCAGACCGTGCACGCGATGACCGTCACCCCGAATGCGCTGATGCCCGAGGGCTATCAATCCCTCAGCCGCCACGCCCAGCGTCTGACGGTGAACTTCCGCTTCGAGGAGGGCAGCGCCAGCCTCGACAACAAGGCGCGGCAGGATCTGGCGCGGGTGCTCGACTATATAAAGCGCCACGCCAAGACCGAGCGCGCGGTGACGCTGGTGGGGTTTGGCGACGAGAAAGATGACCCGGCACGGGCCGACCTGCTGTCGAAACTGCGGGCAATGGCGGTGCGTCGCGAACTGGTGAAGAACGGCGTGGTGATGCGCGAAGTTCGTGGGTTTGGCGCGCTGATGCCGGTGGCGGCGAACAGTGCGGATGAAGGCAGGATCAAGAATCGGCGGGTTGAGGTTTGGGTGTATTGAACCTGATGTTCATGGACTGAATGGGCTGGCCCCTTCGCGAGCAGGCTCGCTCCCACAGTGATCGCGTTCTTCCATTTGCAATGCGGTTTAATGTGGGAGCGAGCCTGCTCGCGAAGCCGGCGACGCGGTCTTAATGACCGCTACGCAACATTTCCTTCGGCACATACTTGCCGATCTCGAACTTGCCAATCGCCGCGCGGTGCACTTCGTCCGGGCCGTCGGCCAGGCGCAGGGTGCGTTGCATGGCGTACATGTAGGCCAGCGGGAAATCGTTCGAGACCCCGGCCCCGCCATGGATCTGGATCGCCCGGTCGATCACCCGCAGCGCGACGTTTGGCGCGACAACCTTGATCTGCGCGATCTCGCTTCTGGCAACCTTGTTACCCACGGTGTCCATCATGTACGCCGCTTTCAGGGTCAGCAGGCGCGCCATGTCGATTTCCATCCGCGAATCGGCGATCTTGTCGACGTTACCGCCCAGACGCGCCAGCGGTTTGCCGAATGCAGTGCGACTCACCGAACGTTTGCACATCAATTCCAGGGCGCGCTCGGCCATGCCGATCGAACGCATGCAGTGGTGAATGCGGCCCGGGCCAAGGCGACCCTGAGCGATTTCGAAGCCTCTTCCCTCACCGAGCAGGACGTTTTCGTACGGCACCCGCACGTTGTCGAACAGCACCTCGGCGTGGCCGTGCGGTGCATCGTCGTAACCGAACACCGGCAGCGGACGGACGATTTTTACCCCGGGGGTGTCGACCGGTACGAGAATCATCGAGTGCTGGGCATGGCGCGGTGCGTCGGGGTTGCTCAGGCCCATGAAGATCAGAATCTTGCAACGTGGATCGCAAGCGCCGGAGGTCCACCACTTCTTGCCGTTGATCACCCACTCGTCGCCATCACGCACGGCACGGGCGGACATGTTGGTGGCGTCGGACGAGGCCACGTCCGGTTCGGTCATGGCGAACGCCGAGCGGATTTCGCCGCGCAGCAGCGGTTCGAGCCAGCGCTGTTTCTGTTCTTCGTTGGCGTAGCGCACCAGTACTTCCATGTTGCCGGTGTCCGGTGCCGAGCAGTTGAACGGCTCTGGCCCGAGCAGCGAACGGCCCATGATTTCGGCCAGCGGTGCGTATTCCAGGTTGGTCAGCCCGGCGCCGAATTCCGACTCCGGCAGGAACAGGTTCCACAGACCTTCAGCCTTGGCCTTGGCTTTGAGTTCTTCCATGATCGCGGTCGGCTGCCAGCGATCGCCCTCGGCAACCTGGCGTTCGAACACGGCTTCGGCCGGGTAAACGTAAGTGTCCATGAACGCGGTCACGCGCTCACGCAGTTCTTGCACCTTGGGCGAATAAGCGAAATCCATGAGCAATTACCTTCTATGGGCAGAGGTTGTTCAGATCATGCAATCGATGCTAGAACAGCGCTGATAATTTACCTAGCCTATTCTCGGCGTGTATAAACATTCATCACCGATATATGATCCGCTGATCGTCAGCCCCTAGAACAAGAGAAGCCGCGTAATGAATCTGAGTAAGGTCGACCTCAACCTTTTCATCGTCTTCGACGCGATCTACACGGAAGCCAACCTGACCCGCGCCGGGCAGATTGTCGGCATCACCCAGCCGGCGGTGTCCAACGCGCTGGCGCGGTTGCGCGAAACCTTCAATGACCCGCTGTTCGTGCGCACCGCGCAGGGCATGGTGCCGACGCCGATGGCGCAGAACATCATCGGCCCGGTGCGCAACGCGCTGTCGCTGCTGCGGGTGTCGGTGCAGGAGAGCCGGATTTTCAATCCGGCGCAGGCGGTGAAGACTTACCGCATCAGCATGACCGACCTCACTGAGGCGGTGATTCTGCCGCCGCTGTTCCAGCGTTTGCGGCGTCTGGCGCCGACGGTGATCATCGAGAGCTTCCTGTCCAAACGCCGTGAGACCACCAAGGAACTGGCGGCCGGACGCCTGGATTTTGCCGTCGATGCGCCACTCAATACCGATCCGCAAGTGCGTCACGTCAAGCTGATGGAAGACCGTTACGTCTGTGCGATGCGCAAGGGCCATCCGCTGGCGGGCAAGGAAAAACTCAGCCTCGACGATTACCTGTCGCTGACGCATATCCACATCTCCAGCCGCCGCAGCGGTCTGGGCTATGTCGATCTGTCCTTGGGGAAAATGGGCATTCAGCGCAAGATCGCCCTGCGCTCGCAGCATTATTTGATGGCATCGCAGGTCATGCAGCAGACCGATATGGTCATGACCGTGCCCGAGCGTTTTGCCCGGCGCAACGATTTGCATGCGTTCAACCTTCCAGTCAACGACGTGCCGCCGGTGGAGACTCACCTTTACTGGCATGAGAGCACCGACCAGGACCCAGCCAACCGTTGGATGCGTGAGCAGATCATCGAGTTGTGCCAGCAAGTGGCGGCGCAGGAGAAGAAGCTCGATAAGGTGTAAGGCTGGCTACCGCGTTTTCGTTCTTCGCGAGCAGGCTCGCGCCCACAGTTGATCGCGTTCCATCTGAAGAAACACGACCGAATGTGGGAGCGAGCCTGCTCGCGAAGAGGCCAGCACTGGCGCCATACATTTTGAACCTTGACGTAAACGTCAACTCGCCATTAGCTTAGCGCCAAGACCTTCTTTCGAGCGCTTTCATGAGCAGCCAGACCTACAGCATTTCCGACCTCGCCCGCGAGCTGGACATCACCACCCGGGCGATCCGCTTTTATGAAGAGCAAGGCCTGCTCAGCCCTGAGCGCCGTGGCCAGGAACGCATCTATTCACCGCGCGACAAGGTCAGTCTGAAGCTGATCCTGCGTGGCAAGCGCATTGGTTTCTCGCTCGCCGAATGCCGCGAATTGATCGAGCTCTACGACCCCTCCAGCGGTAACACCAAACAACTCAACAGCATGCTGGCGAAAATCAGCGAGCGCCGGGCACAGCTCGAACAGCAGTTACTCGACATCGAACAGATGAAGCTGGAACTCGATACCGCGGAAGAACGCTGCGTGCAGGCGTTGGAACAGACGCTCAAGGGCCAGCAATCAGTTCAGTAACCCAAATAAATCCCTTGTGGGAGCGAGCCTGCTCGCGAATGCACCAGGTCAATCGCCAAAGATGTTGAATGACAGATCGCTCGCGAGCAGGCTCGCTCCCACAGGGGCATCTTCGAAGACTTCAGACAATTACAACAGGTCAATCCCATGTCCCTCCCCTCCCAAGTACGCCTGATCGAAGTCGGCCCGCGCGATGGTCTGCAGAACGAAGCCCAACCGATCAGCGTGGCTGACAAGGTACAACTGGTCGACGCCCTGAGCGCCGCCGGCCTCGGCTATATAGAAGTCGGCAGTTTTGTCTCGCCGAAATGGGTGCCGCAAATGGCCGGTTCGGCCGAGGTGTTCGCGCAGATCCAGCGCAAGCCCGGCGTCATCTACGGTGCACTGGCGCCCAATCTGCGCGGTTTTGAAGATGCGCTGGCGGCGGGTGTGAAAGAGGTTGCGGTATTCGCCGCCGCATCCGAGGCGTTCTCGCAGCGCAACATCAATTGCTCGATCAGCGAAAGCCTGGCGCGCTTTGCACCGATCATGGAAGCCGCGAAACAGCATGGCGTTACCGTGCGCGGTTACGTGTCCTGCGTGCTGGGTTGCCCTTATGAAGGCGAGGTCGCGCCGGAACAAGTGGCGATGGTTGCGCGTGAACTGTACGCGATGGGCTGCTACGAAGTGTCCCTCGGCGACACCATTGGCACCGGCACTGCCGGCGCAACCCGTCGGTTATTCGAAGTGGTCTCGGCGCAAGTCCCACGAGACAAACTCGCCGGGCACTTCCACGACACCTACGGCCAGGCGATGGCCAACATCTATGCCAGCCTGCTGGAAGGCATTGCCGTGTTCGACAGCTCTATTGCCGGTCTCGGCGGCTGCCCGTACGCCAAAGGCGCGAGCGGTAACGTCGCCACCGAAGACGTGGTGTACCTGCTCAACGGCCTGGGTATCAAGACCGGTATCGACCTCGACGCCCTGATTGCGGCGGGTCAGCAGATCAGTGCGGTGCTCGGTCGCCCGAGCGGTTCGCGTGTGGCCAAGGCCCGTAACGCCCAGTAAGGGCGAAGGTGTTACCGCCGTGTCTGAAACGTGGGCCTAGTCGAGTAACACGGAAACAAATTGTCTGGTTTGCCCTGAAGGAAAAATCCTACAAAAATCACAAGCCATTGATTTAAAAGGGTTTTAAAAAGTTGGCACGGCTTCTGCTATCTCTATGGCATAACAAGAATAAAAAGCAGCAAACCAATAAAAATAAGACGTACCGACTCTGACATAACAAAAACAACACGGCAGAGACGCAGCTAACAGATTTTTTTGGAGAAGGTGTGCTTTTCAGGGTGCTCTCAGGAGTGACCCGCAACCGGGCAGAGAACAATAAAAACTACCTTCAGGTAGCGCCCGAATCGGTTGGATCGTTTAACGAGAAAGCGGATCAGCGCTCAAAAAAATACGTTTGCTCTTGACCCCGGATGGGGGTCGCCAAAAACAGCGGTAAAGGGCCACGGTTGCCAAAAACAACAACAGACCGCCCCTCAATAATAAAAAAGAGCACGCGACGACAAAATTAAAGGGGAGCTTCGGCTCCCCTTTGTGCTTTCTTGGATTTGTGTTTTTAAAAGATCGCAGCCTGCGGCAGCTCCTACACCGNCCGCCCCTCAATAATAAAAAAGAGCACGCGACGACAAAATTAAAGGGGAGCTTCGGCTCCCCTTTGTGCTTTCTTGGATTTGTGTTTTTAAAAGATCGCAGCCTGCGGCAGCTCCTACACCGATCCCCTGTAGGAGCTGCCGCAGGCTGCGATCTTTTGATCTTCAATGCAGCGCCTTCAGCTCCTCGATACTGATCTCACGCATCCGGAATTTCTGGATCTTGCCCGTAACCGTCATCGGAAACTCCTCCACAAACTTGAAATGACGCGGCGTCTTGAAGTGCGCGATGCGCTCCTTGCACCAGGTTTGCAGTTCCAGTTCGGAGGCATGGTGGCCGGGGTGGAATTTGATCCAGGCAACGATCTCCTCACCGTAACGCGAGCACGGAATGCCGATCACCTGTACATCCGCCACCGCCGGGTGAGTGAAGAAAAACTCTTCCAGCTCACGCGGGTAAATGTTCTCGCCCCCGCGAATAATCATGTCTTTGTTACGCCCCGCGATATTCACGTAACCCTCATCGTTCATGCTCGCCAGGTCGCCGGTGTGCATCCAGCCCGCCTCATCGATGGCTTCGGCGGTGGCTTGCGGGTTGCTCCAGTAACCAAGCATCACGCTGTAACCACGGGTGCAGAGTTCGCCGATGGTGCCGCGCGGAACCAGGTTGCCGGCCTCGTCGATGATCTTGCTTTCCAGCTGTGGCTGAGTGCGGCCGACGGTGGTGACGCGCAGTTCCAGTTCGCCCGATGGACCGGTCTGCAGGGAGACAGGGCTGGTTTCGGTCATGCCATAGGCGATCTGCACCTCGCTCATGTGCATTTCACTGATGACCCGGCGCATCACCTCGATAGGGCAAGTGGCGCCGGCCATGATCCCGGTGCGCAGGGTCGACAGATCGAACTCGGCGCGCTGCGGCTGATCAAGCATGGCGATGAACATGGTCGGCACGCCGTACAGCCCGGTGGCCTTTTCTTCGGCGACGGTTTGCAGGGTCAGTAGCGGATCGAACGCGTCATTGGGGTAAATCATCGTACTGGCGTGAGTGATGCAGCCAAGGTTGCCCATGACCATGCCGAAGCAGTGATACAGCGGCACCGGGATCACCAAGCGATCGTCCGGGGTCAGACCGATGCTCTCGCCGACCATGTAACCGTTGTTGAGGATGTTGTAGTGACTGAGGGTCGCGCCCTTGGGGAAACCGGTGGTGCCGGAGGTGTACTGGATGTTGACGGGTTGGTCGAAGTGCAGGCTGTCGCTGCGTTCACGCAATTGTTCGGCAGAGACACTGGCGGCCAGATCTGCCAGTTGCGACCACGGGAGAAAACCCGAAGGCGGCTGTGCATCAAGGCTGATCAACCCGCGCAATTCCGGCAGGCGCTCGCTGCGCAGTTCGCCGATGGATTGCTCGGCCAGTTCCGGCAGCAAGCCTTGCAACATGCCGTGATAGTTGGAGCTCTTGAACGCTCCCGCACAGACCAGCCACTGACAACCGGATTGCTTGAGTACGTATTCGAGCTCGGAACTGCGATAAGCCGGATTGATGTTGACCAGGATCACGCCGATCTTCGCGGTGGCGAACTGAGTGATGCACCACTGCGCGCCATTCGGCGCCCAGATGCCGAGCCGGTCACCGGCCTGCAAACCCAACGCCAGCAGCGCTTTGGCATGCACGTTCACCGCGTCGGCCAGTTGCCGCCAGGTGTAACGCAGCTGCTGGTGGCGCACCACCAGCGCCTCGCCGTCCGGGTACTGCGCGACGGTCTCGTCGAACTTCTGCCCGATGGTCATCGCCAGCAAGGCTTTGCTCTGGGAACCACGGGTGTAGCTGCGCTGCGGGTTTGCACTGGGTTGATCCATGACGACCCCTATTGTCTTTATTAGTGGGTTAGCCGGAGCTCACTTTTTTACGGGTGGCCTTTGTGGCGAGGGGATTTATCCCCGATGGTGTGCGAAGCGCACCCTCAGCTTTTCCTGTCGAACCGCATTCACAGGTTTTGGGTCGGCTTCGCCAACCATCGGGGATAAATCCCCTCGCCACACAAGCTCTCGCCCATAAAAAAGCAGTCCGCTTTCAATCCTGAGGTGCCCCTACTCTCGCTCAAGTTGACGTTAACGTAAAGGGTGATTGACAGCCAACCAGCGCAGGCTTACGTTAACGTAAAGGTGAGAGCCGTTCGACTGCCCTCCCCACCCTACAAAAAAGCCAAAAGGTGACCCATGAGCTACCCATCCCTGAACTTCGCCCTCGGTGAAACCATCGACATGCTGCGCGATCAGGTTCAGTCCTTCGTCGCCGATCAGATCGCGCCACGCGCCGCGCAGATCGACCACGACAACCTGTTCCCGGCCGACCTGTGGCGCAAGTTCGGCGACATGGGCCTGCTGGGTATCACCGTGCCGGAAGAGTACGGCGGTGCGGGCCTGGGCTATCTGGCGCACGTGGTGGCGATGGAAGAAATCAGCCGCGGTTCGGCCTCGGTGGCGCTGTCCTACGGCGCGCATTCCAACCTTTGCGTCAACCAGATCAACCGCAACGGCAACCACGAACAAAAAAGCAAATACCTGCCCAAGCTGATCAGCGGCGAACATGTCGGCGCCCTCGCCATGAGCGAGCCGAACGCCGGTTCCGACGTGGTTTCGATGAAATTGCGCGCCGACAAGCGCGGCGACCGCTTCGTGCTCAACGGCAGCAAGACCTGGATCACCAACGGCCCTGACGCCAACACCTACGTGATTTACGCCAAGACCGACCTGGAAAAAGGGCCGCACGGCATCACCGCATTCATCGTCGAACGCGACTGGAAAGGCTTCAGCCGCAGCAACAAGTTCGACAAGCTCGGCATGCGCGGCTCCAACACTTGCGAGCTGTTTTTCGATGACGTCGAAGTGCCGGAAGAAAACATTCTCGGCGTGCTCAACGGCGGCGTGAAAGTGCTGATGAGTGGCCTCGATTACGAGCGCGTCGTGCTGTCCGGCGGCCCGACCGGGATCATGCAGTCGTGCATGGACCTGATCGTGCCGTACATCCATGACCGCAAGCAGTTCGGTCAGAGCATCGGCGAATTCCAGCTGATCCAGGGCAAAGTCGCCGACATGTACACCCAGCTCAACGCCAGCCGCGCCTACCTCTACGCCGTGGCCCAGGCCTGCGAGCGCAACGAAACCACGCGCAAGGACGCCGCCGGGGTGATCCTCTACACCGCCGAACGCGCGACGCAAATGGCCCTCGACGCGATCCAGATTCTCGGCGGCAACGGCTACATCAACGAATTCCCGGCCGGGCGCCTGCTGCGTGATGCCAAGCTTTACGAAATCGGCGCCGGCACCAGTGAGATCCGGCGCATGCTGATCGGCCGCGAACTGTTCAACGAAACCCGCTAAAACGGAGCTGTCCATGGCTATCCTGCATACCCAGCTCAACCCCCGTTCAGCGGAGTTCGCCGCCAACAGCGCAGCAATGCTCGAACAGGTCGACGCCCTGCACACCCTGCTCGCCCACGTGGCGCAAGGTGGCGGCGCGAAAGCCCAAGAACGCCACACCTCGCGCGGTAAACTGCTGCCGCGAGAGCGGATCAATCGCCTGCTGGACCCGGGCTCGCCGTTTCTGGAAATCAGCCAGCTCGCCGCACACGCGGTGTATGGCGAAGACGTTCCCGCCGCCGGCGTGATCGCCGGGATCGGCCGAGTCGAAGGCGTCGAGTGCATGATCGTCGCCAACGACGCGACGGTGAAAGGTGGCTCGTACTACCCGCTGACCGTGAAAAAACACCTGCGCGCGCAGACCATCGCCCAGCAGAACCGCCTGCCGTGCATCTATCTGGTGGACTCGGGCGGCGCCAACCTGCCGCGTCAGGACGAGGTGTTCCCGGATCGCGAGCACTTCGGCCGGATCTTCTTCAACCAGGCCAACATGAGCGCGATGGGCATTCCGCAGATCGCCGTGGTCATGGGCTCGTGCACCGCTGGCGGCGCTTATGTGCCGGCGATGGCGGATGAAGCGATCATGGTGCGCAATCAGGCAACGATCTTCCTCGCCGGCCCGCCGCTGGTGAAAGCCGCGACCGGTGAAGTGGTCAGCGCTGAAGACCTCGGCGGTGCCGATGTGCACTGCAAGATTTCCGGGGTTGCCGACCATTACGCCGAGAGCGACGAACACGCCCTCGCCCTCGCTCGCCGCAGCGTCGCCAACCTCAACTGGCGCAAGCTCGGTGAAGTG
This sequence comes from Pseudomonas sp. Y5-11, assembly GCF_022368695.1. Classification (NCBI taxonomy): domain Bacteria; kingdom Pseudomonadati; phylum Pseudomonadota; class Gammaproteobacteria; order Pseudomonadales; family Pseudomonadaceae; genus Pseudomonas; species Pseudomonas sp. Y5-11. The sequence continues at coordinate 3,182,958 of NZ_CP058974.1, read as the reverse complement.
CAGCAGCGCACGCCGATTGCGCCGCTGTACCCCAGCGATGAGTTGTACGGTGTGGTTTCCGCCGACGCCAAACAGCCGTTCGACGTGCGCGAAGTGATTGCGCGGCTGGTCGACGGCTCGGTGTTCGATGAATTCAAAGCCTTATTCGGTACCACGCTGGTGTGCGGCTTTGCGCACCTGCACGGCTACCCGATCGCGATCCTCGCCAACAACGGCATTCTCTTTGCCGAAGCCGCGCAGAAAGGCGCGCACTTTATCGAACTGGCCTGCCAGCGCGGCATTCCGCTGCTGTTCCTGCAGAACATCACCGGCTTCATGGTCGGGCAGAAATACGAGGCCGGCGGCATCGCCAAGCACGGCGCGAAGCTGGTGACGGCGGTGGCCTGCGCCAAGGTGCCGAAATTCACCGTGATCATCGGCGGCAGTTTCGGTGCCGGTAACTACGGCATGTGCGGGCGCGCTTACGATCCGCGTTTCCTGTGGATGTGGCCGAATGCGCGCATCGGCGTGATGGGTGCCGAGCAGGCCGCGGGCGTGCTGGTGCAGGTCAAACGCGAGCAGGCCGAACGCAGCGGCCAAGCCTTCAGTACGGAACAGGAAGCCGAGATCAAACAACCGATTCTCGATCAGTACGAAGAGCAGGGTCACCCTTACTATTCCAGCGCACGACTGTGGGACGACGGCGTCATCGACCCGGCGCAGACTCGTGACGTGCTAGCTCTGGCCTTGTCTGCGTCGCTGAACGCGCCTATCGAACCGAGCCGCTTCGGCGTGTTCCGGATGTGATGCTTTTTTTGTGGGAGCGAGCCTGCTCGCGAAGACGGTCTGTCAGCTCCGGATACTTCGACTGATACACCGCTTTCGCGAGCAGGCTCGCTCCCACAAGAACCGTGGAGACGGAAGAATATGAGCGACTTCAACACCCTCGAATTGCAGAGCGATCCACGGGGTTTCGCGACCCTGTGGCTGAGCCGCGAAGAAAAGAACAACGCGTTCAACGCCGAAATGATCCGCGAACTGATTCTGGCGCTGGACAAGGTTGCCAGCGACGCCAGCCTGCGTTTCCTGCTGGTGCGCGGGCGTGGCAGACACTTCAGCGCCGGCGCCGATCTGGCGTGGATGCAGCAGTCGGCCGAACTCGATTACCACACCAATCTGGACGATGCCCGCGAGCTGGCGGAACTGATGTACAACCTCGCCAAACTGAAAATCCCGACCCTGGCCGTGGTGCAAGGGGCGGCGTTCGGCGGCGCGCTGGGTCTGATCAGTTGCTGCGACATGGCGATTGGCAGCGATGACGCGCAGTTCTGTCTGTCGGAAGTGCGCATCGGCCTGGCCCCGGCGGTGATCAGTCCGTTCGTGGTGCAGGCCATCGGCGAACGGGCTGCGCGTCGCTACGCCCTGACCGCTGAACGTTTCGGCGGACAGCGTGCGCGGGAAATCGGTTTGTTGTCCGAGAGCTACCCGGCCGCCGGGCTTGATCAAGCGGTCGAACAATGGATCGACAACCTGCTGCTCAACAGTCCCGCCGCGATGCGCGCCAGCAAGGATCTGCTGCGCGAAGTCGGTAACGGTGCGCTGACCCCGGCGTTGCGCCGTTACACCGAAAACGCCATCGCACGTATCCGCGTCAGCCCTGAAGGCCAGGAAGGCTTGCGCGCCTTTCTGCAAAAACGTCCGCCAAGCTGGCAGGCTGCAACCACCCCCAAGGAGCCGCGTTGATGAGCGCACCTGTTCTCACCACCCTGTTGGTGGCCAACCGTGGCGAAATCGCTTGCCGGGTCATGCGTACCGCCAAGGCGCTGGGCCTGACCACCGTCGCCGTGCACAGCGCCACCGACCGCGAAGCGCGGCACACCCGGGAAGCAGATATCCGCGTTGATCTCGGCGGCAGCAAAGCCGCTGACAGCTATCTGCAAATCGACAAACTGATCGCAGCAGCCAAAGCCAGCGGCGCGCAGGCGATTCATCCGGGTTATGGCTTTCTGTCGGAGAACGCTGGTTTCGCCCGTGCCATTGAACAGGCCGGGCTGATTTTCCTTGGCCCACCCGCCTCGGCCATCGACGCGATGGGCAGCAAATCGGCGGCCAAGGCGTTGATGGAAACCGCCGGTGTGCCGCTGGTGCCGGGCTATCACGGCGAGGCGCAGGATCTCGATACCTTCCGCGATGCCTGCGCACGTATTGGCTATCCGGTGCTGCTCAAGGCCACGGCCGGAGGCGGTGGCAAAGGCATGAAAGTGGTCGAGGACGTCAGCCAATTGGCCGAAGCCCTGGCCTCGGCGCAGCGTGAGGCGCAGTCGTCATTCGGCGATTCGCGGATGCTGGTGGAGAAATACCTGCTCAAACCACGCCATGTGGAAATTCAGGTGTTCGCCGATCAGCATGGCAACTGCCTGTACCTCAACGAGCGTGATTGTTCGATTCAGCGCCGGCACCAGAAAGTTGTCGAAGAAGCCCCGGCCCCGGGCCTGACCCCGGAGCTGCGCCGCGCCATGGGCGAAGCGGCGGTGCGTTCGGCGCAGGCGATTGGTTACGTCGGCGCGGGGACCGTGGAGTTCCTGCTGGATGCGCGCGGCGAATTCTTCTTCATGGAGATGAACACGCGCTTGCAGGTCGAACACCCGGTCACCGAAGCGATCACCGGACTCGATCTGGTGGCGTGGCAGATTCGTGTGGCGCGCGGCGAAGCGTTGCCGATCACCCAGGATCAGGTGCCGCTCAATGGCCATGCGATTGAAGTGCGCCTGTATGCCGAAGACCCGTCGAATGATTTCCTGCCCGCCACCGGCCGCCTGGATTTGTATCGTGAATCGGCTGCGGGACCAGGGCGTCGGGTCGATAGCGGTGTTGAGCAAGGCGATGAAATTTCGCCGTTCTACGACCCGATGCTCGGCAAGCTGATCGCCTGGGGCGAGGATCGCGAGCAGGCGCGGCTGCGGCTGTTGAGCATGCTCGATGAGTTCGCGATCGGCGGTTTGAAGACCAACATCAACTTCCTGCGGCGGATCATCGCGCATCCAGCGTTTGCCGCCGCGGAGCTGGATACCGGGTTTATTCCGCGGTATCAGGAAACGCTGCTGCCTGCTCCGGGTGAACTGAGCGATGAATTCTGGCAGACCGCAGCACAGGCTTTTGCACAGGGTTTACCGAGCGCTGTTCGGGGCGATGATCCGGGGTCGCCGTGGGCCTTGAACCGAGGTTTGCGTGCGGGTCTGCCGGCGGAAATCACTCTGCACTTGAGCTGCGAGGGTCAGGATCGGGCACTGACGCTGAATAGCGCCAGCAACGCTACGCTGTCCGATGAAGCGCTGGTGGTCGAGCGCGACGGCGTGCGCCGCACCTTGCGTGCCATTCGCCAGGGCGATTCGCTGTACCTGCAATGGGACGGCGAGTTACGGCGTATTCAGACGTATGACCCGATCAGCGCCGTCGACGCCAGCCACAGCCATCAGGGCGGTCTGACTGCGCCCATGAACGGCAGCATCGTGCGGGTGTTGGTGGAGGCCGGGCAATCGGTCGAGGCCGGCGCGCAACTGGTGGTGCTGGAGGCGATGAAGATGGAGCACAGCATTCGCGCGCCCCATGCTGGCGTGATCAAAGCGCTGTATTGCCAGGAAGGCGAAATGGTCAGTGAAGGCAGCGCTTTGGTTGAACTGGAAGCCGTGTAGCCAGAGGATCGATCCTGCGCCGAGCGAGGATCGATCTGGCTAGAAACGCGCTGTGGCCTGAACCACCACGCCAATGATTCGACACTCATCGGTGAACAAGGCTTTGGGCCAGGTCGGATTGAGCGGTACCAGATAACGCTGGCCGCCCTCTTCGTCCAGCTTGCGAAAGATCGCTTCAGCGCAGCCTTGCCACTGGGCGATCACCAGTTTGCCTGGCAGCGCTTCCACCTCCGGATCAACCAGAATCAGCATGCCCTCGGCAATGCTCTGGCCGGTCGGTGCGGTCATGGAGTCCCCCGCCACCGTCAGCCAGAACGCCGCACCACGGGCGTGATAATCCGTCAGTTCGAAGCGCTGCTTGTCCTGCGTCGCAGCATAGGTTGTGGCTGCACTCTCGCGGATTTCGCACGAGGTGGACCAGTCACTGACCGGGTAGCGGAAGTACGGGTTGTACTTCTGTGCCAATGGCATTTCGTCATCCGCCGCTTCCTGCGGTTCACGGATCACCAGCACGACTTCGAGGAAGTCCATGCCCAGCGCCTGCAACACGCGGTTCATTTGGGTGATGCCCGGTTCGCGGCGTTTGTTCAGCCAATGGCCGATGCCGCCCTGGGACATGCCGACGCGCTCTCCGAGCTCTGTTTGAGTGATTTTGAGTTCACTCATCTTGGCCTTGACCAACTCAATCCATTTATCCATGTGCGGCACCTTACTTGCCCCGCCTTCGGCCGGCAAAACACATATTGTAGTATTTAAATTCTGGTCACAACTACGCATCGTACTATCCTGAAAGCACGGACTTTCAATCGAACAAGGAGTGACCCTTCACCATGAATATCAGCAGCAAAGACTTGCCCGATCTGCAAATGGACACCACGTTCACCTCCCCTCAAGGCAACGCGGCAGCGCAGCGAGCGCTGGACTATTACTTGAAACCAGCTGTGTCAGAACCCGAGGTCGATGAGCGTTTTTTTGATGTGAAACGCCATCTCAGCGGCGAGGAGGCGCTGGTGCATGCGTCGGATCTGCTGCGTTGCGCAGCGGCCACCGCCTTCAAGGCAGCCGAAAACCTGCAGGGCGCGAGCCGTGACCTGGCCTTTTCGGTGGTGCATATGGTGGATATGGCGCGAGCGATGGTCGACCATTCGATTGATGGCGAGCAGCTCTGACGAACACGGGAAGTGAGCGGACAGGAAAGAATTTTCCAATCGCGCAGATAAAAACGTTTGACTTGCAAATGATAATGATTATTATTGCAAGCAGCTGATCGCGAGATCAGTCGATGGACCAGAGACCTTAGGTCGGTCTTCTGGACTATCTCCTCATCAGGCTAATCACGGTTTTTGACCCGGCTTTTTGCCGGGTCTTTTTTTGCCCGTTTTTCGGGCTTATGGCTTCAGGCTAATGAAGTCTGTGGGTGCTGCAAATTCGATGGCGCGGATAATATCAAAAGAATATCGCTTGGCAAGCTTGGCCCGGCCAGATTGGCGCAAACCAATGACAATTAGCACTTGAGAATCAATCGCACAGTCTCTAAGCTGCTTGCGCGTCACGGAAGACGCCCCCCTACCGCAAGCCGCAATTTCCCTCGGTCTCAGCTCAGTCTTGCGTGTAAAGTAGCCGCCATAAAAATCATATTCAGGAATCGATTATGACCGTGGCCAAATCTTCGTTCGACATCAGCGCCAACTTCGACAGCGGCAACATCCAAGTCATCGACATCTCCAATCCGCTCAACCCGGTTCTGGCCATCCGCCCGGATACCCGCAGCGCGCATTTTCAGTGGTTCCACTTCAAGGCCAGCGGCCTGCATGTTCATCAAGAGCACTGGTTTCGCCTGGTCAACGCCAGCCAATCCTCCTACAACAAGGCCTGGACCGGCTATCAGGCTGTCGCTTCCTACGACCACGTCAACTGGTTCCGCATTCCCACCAGCTTCGAAGGTGACAGCCTGCGCTTTTGCCTTGAAGCCGAACAAACCCACGCCTGGTTCGCCTACTTCGAACCCTACAGCCGCGGTCGTCATGACTGGTTGATCGAGCAGGCGCTGACCAAGGCCGGCACCGAACTGCTGGCCACCGGCAAGAGCGTCGAAGGGCGTGACATTCAGTTGCTGCGCAAGGGCAGCGGCGCCGAAAGCCAGCGCAAAATCTGGATCATCGCGCAACAGCACCCGGGCGAGCACATGGCCGAATGGTTCATGGAAGGCGTGATCGAGCGCCTGGAACGCCACGACGATCCGGTGCTGAACAGATTGCTGGCCAGCGCCGATTTGTATCTGGTGCCGAACATGAACCCGGACGGCGCCTTCCACGGTCACCTGCGCACCAACGCCATGGGCCAGGATTTGAATCGCGCCTGGCAGAGCGCCAGTCAGGACGTCAGCCCCGAGGTACTTTTCGTACAACAGCAGATGGAAAAGTATGGCGTCGATCTGTTCCTGGACGTACACGGTGACGAGGAAATCCCCCACGTGTTCACTGCCGGTTGTGAAGGCAACCCGGGTTACACACCGCGCATCGAGAAGCTCGAAGAGCATTTCCGCACGCACCTCAAGCACACCACCAAGGACTTCCAGACCCAGTACGGCTACACCCGCGACGAACCGGGCCAGGCCAACATGACGCTGGCCTGCAACGCGGTCGGTCAGAAATACGACTGCCTGTCGCTGACCCTGGAAATGCCGTTCAAGGATCACGACGATCATCCGAACAAAGAAACGGGCTGGTCGGGCAAGCGCTCGAAACAGTTGGGCAAAGACGTGCTGACCACCATCGCCGATATGGTCGACACCCTGCGCTGATCCCTCCCCGCTCCACCCGAAGATCGCAGCATTGTCTGCGATCTTTTTTTTGCGCGATCAAATGCCATGACCGGCAAGGTTGCAAATTAAAACCAGAATACTTACTTTGATTCTGGTTTTAATTTGAAACCCAAAAAGGAATCAGGGCATGCAACCTCAACCGCTCAAAAGCAGCGTGGTGCTGCTGTTTGCCATTGCCTGTGGTCTGGCCGTGAGCAACGTGTATTACGCGCAACCGCTACTGGACGCCATGGCCGAGGCCTTCGCCATGTCACCGGCAAGCATCGGCATCGTCATTACCCTGACGCAGATCGGTTACGGCATCGGTCTGGTATTGCTGGTTCCCCTCGGCGATCTGCTCAACCGTCGGCGGCTGATCGTCACCCAGACCCTGCTCTCGGCAGTCGCCCTGCTGATGATTGCGCTGGCACCCAACAGTCTGTGGTTGCTGCTCGGCATGACGTTGACCGGTTTGCTCGCCGTGGTGACGCAAGTGCTGGTGGCCTACGCCGCGACATTGGCCATCCCGGCGCAACGCGGTCGCGTGGTCGGCGTGGTCACCAGCGGCATCGTCGTCGGTATTCTGCTCGCCCGTACCGTGGCCGGTGCCATGGCTGATCTGGCCGGCTGGCGGGCGATTTATCTGTTGTCGGCGGGGCTGACGCTGCTGATGGCCATTCTACTGTTGCGCGTCCTGCCCAGGCATGAGTCCGCGCGACCGTCCAGCGCTTACGGGGCGCTGATCGTCTCGGTGTTCCGCCTGTTCAAACAAGAGCCGGTGCTGCGACAACGGGCAATCCTCGCCCTGCTGACCTTCGCCAGCGCCATGGTCCTGTGGACGCCGATGGTACTGCCGCTGGCCGCCCCGCCGCTGTCGTTGTCCCACAGCGAAATCGGCCTGTTCGGACTGGCCGGCGCCGCCGGGGCACTGGCTGCAGCACGCGCCGGACATCTCGCCGATCGCGGTCTGGGCCAATGGGTCAGTGGTGTGTCGCTGCTGCTGATGCTCGCCTCGTGGCTGCCAATCGCCCTCACCCAGTCCTCGTTATGGGCGCTGTTGCTGGGGGTGATCACTCTGGATCTGGGCTTGCAGGCCGTACACGTCACCAGCCAGAGCATGATCTACAGCGTGCGCCCCGAAGCGCAAAGCCGCCTCACTGCCGGCTACATGCTGTTCTACTCGATTGGCAGCGCCGTGGGTTCAATCCTTTCCACGGCGACATACGCGTGGGCCGGCTGGAGCGGCGTGTGCCTGCTCGGCGCCGCTATCAATGCGCTGGCGCTGGGTTACTGGTGGCTGACCCTGAAAAGTGGCGCGCCGCAGCGGTGCGCCACACAGGCCGGTTAATCGCGCTCGCGACCACGCAACATGCTGTCGAGCACCTCGTCGCGGCGCACCCAACCGTGGAACAGCGCCGCCGCCAGGTGTAACAGCACGGTCAGGAACAACAGGTACGCCAGATAACCATGCGCCTTGCGCAACATGGCAAACACCTGCGCATCGGCCGGCAGGATCGACGGCAATTGCAAGGTATTGCTGAGCATCACCGGCTCCCCCGACGCACTGATCATCGCCCAACCGAGCACCGGTAGCACCAGCATCAAAGCGTACAACAACACATGCGACGCCTTGGCCGCCATCACTTGCCAACCCGGCAGATCCGCGGGCAGCGGGGGCTGTCGGGTGGAAAAGCGCACCAACAGACGCACCACTACCAGCAGCAGAATCGCAATCCCCAGCGGTTTATGCAGGTGAATCAGCCATTCATGCCGCTGTGAGACCGAAGTGACCATGCCGGCGCCAATGAACAACATGGCAATGATCATGACCGCCATCAGCCAGTGCAGGAGCCGCGCCAACAGCGCGAAATGAGTCGGTTGCGTGCTCATGGGCGAGCCTCCTGTTTGGCGGCGGGCAGTTGGCCGACTTCACTGGTACGCCGCAGGTAGGAATCGGCGTAACCGGCGGAACGCGCAGCGAGCAATGGGTCGTCGGAGCCTTCGATACCGGCGGGCAGCACCAGCGGATCGTAATTGATGTCACGGCATTCACCGCTGAGCTGCGGCTGGGTCTTCTCCAGTACCAGCGTGCCGGCGTTGATGACTTTGCGGCCGTCGGGCCAGGTTTTGCTTGCATCGTTCACTGGGTCACCGGGGTTGGCCAAGGTGATGTTCAACTGCCAGCGCAACGGCCCTTCGGCCAGTCGCTGCACCAAATCCTTTTCCAGAAAATCCGCGCCCTCCGGCGCTGTTGCTCCGGCGGCATCGCGCGCCAGTGGCGTGACGCTCCAGCGCACCGCCTGCTTCTGCCCGCTGGCGCTGACCAGATAGAACGCATTCACGCTGTTGTAGGTTTCGGTGGCATAGCTGGCCGAGGGTTTGGCGGTCTTCACCCACGTCAGGAACGGCACGGCTTCAGGGTGCGCGGCGAAGAATGCCGGCACCTTCGACGGGTCCGGTTTGCCCGTGACCGGATCCGGCGACTGCGCCTGCTGCAATTGATAAAACGCCTCAGGCGTGCCGACCGGGAACACCGGCATGCTGTTCATCCCGGTGCGCCATTGCTGGCCGTTGGCCTGGCTGAAACGCAGCGCCAGACTGCGGATCGGCACGCTGCTGTCCGGGGCGTAGGGATTGCCCGCCGGCAATGCGAAGCGCCCGACCACCGGAGTCCGCGCCTCGTTGAACACCTGCGCGGCAGAAAACGCCCGCGCCTCGCCGCTGCTCTCGAAATGCCCGATCACGCACACGCCTTTGGCGTGGTTGCGACGGAACCCGGGATGCACGCCGTTGTTTTTCTCTAGCACATCGACCAGCGCCTTGGGCGTCAGACGTTGTGGGTCAAGGTTACCGTGAACGTAGGCAAACGCCCCGGCGACAGCCGCGACAACTATCGCGATGCCGCCAAGACGCAGCACCAGGCTTGCGCCACTCAAGGGCGGACGCTGCGGCCCGCCCGGGGGTGAGGTGCGATCAACCATGAAAGACTCCAGGGCCATCGGCCATAGGGAAAGGTGCTATGAGACGTTCGTCTCGCAGGGTTATTCCCTTTGAACTGTAGTTTCTTTCATCTGATCGCGAGCGACGTATTCAAACCACTAGCGGTCCAGTTCAAATCGAGGCGCACGCTTCTCCAGAAATGCCCGCATGCCTTCCCGTTGCCCCGGCGTCGCGAACAAGCCATGGAAGGAACGGCGCTCGAACACAATGCCCTCGCGCAAGCCCGATTCATCAACGCGGTCTACGGCCTCCCGTGCCGCACGCACCGCCGTGCGCGGAAAACCACTGATCTGTTGCGCGACGGCCAATGCTTGCGTCAACACCTCGGCGGAATCGGTCACCCGCGATACCAGACCGGCCTGCTCAGCTTGCGCGGCGCCAAGCGAGCGTCCGGTCAGAATCATGTCCATGGCTTTGGCACGACCAATCAAGCGGGTCAAACGCTGGGTGCCGCCCATTCCAGGCATGACCCCGAGCCTGATTTCCGGCAATCCGAACTGCGCGGTGTCCGCCGCAATGATCACATCACACATCATGGCAAGCTCGCAGCCACCGCCGAATGCGTAACCGCTAACCGCTGCGACTTTCGGTGTGCGTAGCCGCGAAAAGGCCTCCCAATCGGCGAAATAGTCATCGCGGATCATGTCAGCACAACTCTTGTCGTACATTTCACGAATATCCGCGCCCGCAGCGAAGTAGTCCTTCGTCCCGGCGATGACGAAACAGCCCACCTGCGGATCGCTGTCCAGCGACTGCAACGTCGCCAGCAACTCCTGCATCAGTGACGTGCTCAGCGCATTTCGGGCTTGGGGGCGGTTCAGTCGAATCAGGGCAACTCGCCCATGTCGTTCAATCAACAGGTTCATGACAATCTCTTCAAACAAGGGAAAATTTCAGTACGTCACAGGCGCGGTCGTCAGGAGTCCCAGAGGGCGCCGTAGGCCGCAATGCCTCGCGCCTCCATTTCCTCGACAACACGTTCAGTCAGTGTCTGATTGGAAATGCAGATCACCGCCTCGGCACCGGTTGCCTGGACGGCCGCGTAGGCCAACGCCACCAGATCCGGCTTACCCGATAGGTCGGTATCCCAGATATGCGCACCGGGTTGCGCCCGAAGAATTTCGTCCACCAGTTCATCGCCATAGGTCTTGCGCGGGCTGCGGGTTGACCAGATCAGGTGGATCGGCACTTGTTGTGCCAGCAGGTGCGGCAACACCGGACCGATGCCACTGCCGGTCGCGACATACACCACCGACTTGAACAGCGTTTCAATGTGGGCAACACCTGCGGTAGCGATGCCCTTGACCCAGACATGAGTCGATGGCTGATCAATCAAGCGCCCCGTCCAGTCGCCCGCGCGGGAAATGATCAAGCGAAAACCAGGCTGGCCCGGCGCAGGAATATTGGCAAATGAATGCCATTCCCACAGCGGATTGAGGCTGATGGCCGTGGACGATCCGGCGAACGGCGTCAGATGCTCGAATCCTGCAATCAGCACATGCGACGACGGCTTTACCTGTGTCACCGGCACCCTGCGCAGGCGCAGCCACGGCAGGACGATGCTGAACGTCAGTAATAGCAGCATCCAGAACGAAGTCGAGTCGCCGAGCATCTGCAGCAGGCTCGTCTTCGGGTTCTGATCACGGGCGGCGATCAGTGTCATCACCCAAAACAGCCCGAGTGCCGTCCAGCCGCCAAAACGATGGGTTCGTTCAAACGCGTTATGGAACGTCGAGCGAATGCGCGGCAGTGCCATGATCGCCATCAACAACAGTACACCGAGCAGGCTGCCACTGACAGCCAACAGCGTCATCGAGACGGTACCCGGCCCCGCGAATCGATCCTGGAGCATCACCGCCAACAACAGCGCAAACCAGACGATCGCGGCAACCGCACCACCGCTGTGCAGACCACCAAAATGATAAACCTTGGCCAGCGAGCGCCGAATTGCCAGCGGCCAGCTAGTGGGGACGCGGGTTGCGAGCCAGAACAGCAGATTGATCAGGTACTGCTGGCGAACCAGAATCGCCAATGACAGATTCGCCGTGACCCAGCCAGACAGCGTCGGCAATGCGAGACTGTCGCCTGTCCACCATTGCCCAGCGGTCAGACCATGGCCCAACGCTGCGACATTGACGATCAGCACCAGCGCAAACAAACGGTTGTAGTGGGAAAACACCGGCAGCGAGCCCAACCGCCGCCAAAGTGCCCGCCGGGGGGGCAAGACCAGGCCCGCATCCAGCCGACTCATTGCCCCGCCTCCTGAGCGTTGCTCTGCTGCAGTTGATGCGCCATGGCCCATTCGAGTAACAGACGCTTGTCGACTTTGCCTCGGGAAGTGAGCGGAATGTTGTCCACCGCCAGAATGAGAGTCGGCACGCAGTAATAGGCCAAGCGCTGTTCGCAGCAATGGCGGGCAGCGACGATGTCCGTGGTGCGCGGATAGACAAACGCCACCAGGTTGCGATTGTCGAGTTTCAACGTAACCGCCCGCTCGCAGCTCGGGGATGCCTCAAGCGCAGTGGAAACCGAGTCAAGTTCCACACGAAAACCGCGAATCTTGACCTGGTCATCGATCCGTCCCAGGTGCTCCAACTCACCGTCCTGCGTCCAGCGGCCCAGGTCTCGGGTGCGGAACATCATGCGGCCTTCACCGAGAAAGGGGTCAGCGCGATAGCGTTCAGCGGTCAATTGCGGATTGCCCAGATAACCTGCCGTCACACAATCCCCGCCCGCCCACATTTCGCCCGGCTCACCGGGCGCGCATAACTGCCCTGCCTCATCCAGCACATACACAGTGTTGTTCGGCGTCGGCTTGCCAATGGTCAAGGCGCCAGGTTGCCGATAGCGCTGCATGGTGTTGACGATGGTGGTTTCGGTCGGCCCGCAGGCGTTATAGAACTGGCAAAACGATGCCCAGCGATCTGCCAGGGGTTGCGGACAAGGCTCACCCGCCAGCGCCACCACCCTCACGCGGGTGCAACGTTCCGGCTCCAGCGTGGCAAGAATCGACGGCGTGGCGATCAGCACATCACACTGCTCAGCTGTCGCGGCGATGTTCTTGCCGCGAATCAGCAACGTTGCGCCATGGGCCAGACACCCGAAAATCTCCCAAGCCGCCATGTCGAAGGCAATGTTGAGGATTTGTCCGACCTTGCATCCCGGCTCTATACCGAGGTTGCCCGGGGCGGTCAGCAGGATATTGCAGACATTACGTTGCGTGACACGTACGCCATTGGGTACGCCGGTCGTACCCGAGGTGAACAGCACGAAGCACAGCGAATCGGCCGAAATCTGTTGACCGGCGGGGTTGTGCTCATCAGCTTGCGATGACGGCGTCTTGATAAAGGTATCGAGGTGTATGCAGTGCTGCAGTGCCGTCAGCGGGATTGCGCACGCCAGCTCCGAGAGCGTCAGTACGATGCGCGTGCGGGCGACCTTCATGATGTGCTGCAACTGGTGCGTCGGTGTGATCCCCACATGCTGAGGAATGTAGGCAGCGCCGATTTTCAGTGTTGCCAGCATCCCCACCAGCATAGGAATCGAGCGCTCGACAAACAGCGCGACATGATCGCCAGCGGCCACCCCTTGCTCAAGCAGATGCCTGGCGAGGCGATTGGCCTGCCGGTTCAATTCGCCATAGGTGATTGTCTCGCCCCGACAGTGAGCCGCGATGCCCTCGGGCATGCGCACCGCTTGCGCCTCAATGGCGTGGTGAATCAGAGCAAATGCCGGTGTGGCTTTCGGGCCACACCCAAAACGTTGCCATGAACTATCAATTCCCGCACGGGATTGCGGCTGGTTGGAAATTGCGAAAGCTTGCATAAAAAAGGTCCCCCTTTATCTCATCGGGCGACAAAGCGCATTCGGCGAGGTTGCCTGCCTGCGCATGTCGAACCCGTTGAGCCGGGACATGCAACATTATTACGCTGACTACAAAACGCGACGAACTTTCCTACTCAATTAAGAAAAAAAACTTTCACGCAGATTCATGGAATAACCTGCAGCAAGCGACGTCTTGCTAATCAATACCGCCGTTTCTACCCCAGGCATGCCGCTTTCCATGAACACACTCGACGAACACCTGCGTGAGTTGATTCCCCGTCTGAGGCGCTTCGCCCTGTCTCTGACGCACAATGGCGCCAGCGCCGACGATCTGGTGCAGGCCAGCCTTGAACGGGCCTTGTCCGGCTGGAGCAGCAAACGCGCCGAGGGTGACGTGCGTGCATGGCTGTTCGCAATCCTCTATCGGCAGTTTCTCGACGCCCATCGGCGCTCCCGTCGTTATGCGCGGATGCTCGAATTCTTCACCGGTCGCGATGACGCCGAGCCCTCGACCGAGCGCACGGTGATCGCCCAATCGACCCTGCAAGCCTTCGATCGCCTGCCTGCTGAACAGCGAGCCCTGCTGTTGATGGTTTCGGTGGAAGGCTTGAGCTACAAGGAAGTCGCGCAAATCCTTAACGTCCCCAGCGGCACAGTGATGTCGCGTCTGTCCCGCGCTCGTCAGGCCTTGCGCCAGCTCAGCGACGGCGAAATCAGCAGCCCTTCCTTGCGGATACTCAAATGATCAGCATGCCCCCCAGCGAACGCGACCTGCACGCGTACGTCGACCATCAACTCAGCGAGGCCGATCGGCGCATCCTCGACACCTGGCTGGCCAATCATCCGGACACCGCCGCACAGGTTCGCGCCTGGCAGCAGGATGCCCAACAATTGCGCGCTGCGCTGGGCGGTGCGTTGCAGCAACCGACGAATCCGCAGTTGGATCCGGCGCAGATTCGCCAGCGTCTCAAGCGTCAATCACGGCGTCATCTGGCCAGCGCGGCAGTGTTGCTGATCGCGGTCGGCCTCGGTGGTTTCAGTGGCTGGCAGGCGCGGGAAATGACCCTCGCGCGCGCCTCTGTGCTGCCAATGACCGATGCCTTGCAGGCCTATCGACTGATTGCACAGCAGGGAATATTGCCGGCGGACTATAAAGTCGACAGTGACGGCGACATGCAGCATTGGCTCGATCGGTATTTCACTCAGGCCAGTCGCTTGCCGGATCTGAAATCCGCCGGCTTCGAACCGGTCAGCGGCCGTCTGCTCAGCACCGACGAAGGTCCGGCGGCGATGGTGATGTATGAGGATCGCAGCGGTCACAAGGTCAGTTTCTACGTGCGGCCACCGGGGCCGAAAAACACCTTCCTGCCACGCGGCAGCCGCAGCGACGGCGATCTGCAGGCCGATTACTGGTCCGGCGGCGGGTACAACTATGCGATGGTCAGCCCGACAGACTCGCCGGCGGCGCAGCAATTGAGACAATCACTGCAATTCTGAGAGCCCACAAATCCCCTGTGGGAGCGAGCTTGCTCGCGAATACGGTGTGCCATTCAACAATCATGGTGGCTGATCTACCGCTTTCGCGAGCAAGCTCGCTCCCACAGGGGGTCATCGCATGGGTCAGAAACCCACGTCCAGCACCACATTGTCCAGATACGTCCCCGCCGGCGGCGTGGTCTGGTCGGTGTAGATTTTCGCGTTGTAATTGAAGATCTGGCTCCCGGTGCCCAGACCATTTCCTGGATTGACCTCGGCGTCAGTGCTCGACCGGCGCGCACTGCCGACACTGCCCCAACGAGTAGTCCCGGCGCTTTTGAAGATGTCGTAGGCCAGATAATTGCTCCCGGAAATCATCCGCCGTCGACCGCCGACACTGACCGGGTTCTGCCCGTCGCTCAAACCGACGGTGTAGGCGCTGCCCTTGGTGCAGGCCAGATTGATCGTCTGCCCGGTCACCGGAGTAAAGGCGCTGATCACCGGCGCGCTGCCAAAGGCAATGTTTGGCGCGGTAATCGTGCAGTCGTTGGACACGGTCAGGTTCACCGTCAACGTCGCCGTACCGCTGTTGATGTCGCGCCCCAGGCAAATACTGCCGGCACCGATCCCGGAGCAGTAATTCCAGTTCCAGAAAATACTCAGGGTTTCCGTGTAGACCCCGGCGGCAACGTTGCTGCCAATGGTCGTGCTCAGGTACAGCGGCACGGTTTTCGGGGTGGTGCCGTTGAGCAGCCCCAAGGCGTCGATGATGCCGTTGCGGGCGAAGTCGAAAGCGGTGCCACGGGTCACCGGGTAGCTGGTGCTGTTATTGGCGTAGATCGTGTAGCCGATGACATCGCCGGTTGGCCCGAGCAAGCCGCTCTGGGTCGAGGTAATGGTGGCGTAAAAGTGATCATTGCTGGTCAGCAGGGTCAGCAGCGAACCCGTACAACTCAACCCGGCGTTGAGCGTGGAACTGGGCTGCGTCGTGGTGCGCACGGCAATCGAACTGATCGAACCAAACGCCGCCGCAGTGGTACTGACCACCGAACACAAGGCCTGTGCCGCCCCAGGCAGCAGCAGCGCCAGACACAGGCAAATCCGCGCCGCGCTCATTGACACACCAACGGGCCGATCAGCGGCACCTGGCTTTGCTGCATATCCACGTCGAATCGCGTCTTGCAGGTCTTGCCGTCTGCCAGCGTCACCAACAACGAGTTCTGTGCCTGCAGGTTTTCCAGGTAGACCAGGCCATCCCAGCCAACCACCGTGCGCGCCCCGCTTTGCTCGTGCAACACGCCCGCGCCCAATGGCAGTTCACGTTGCTGCGCGTCCACCAGCACGATACTCGCAGCGATCACCCGACTCAGTGGAAACTCCAGCAAATACCCGCTGCCCCGGCGCACGGCGATGCGCTGCTCGACGTTGGGGCTGCGCACGTTGGCGGGCAGGTTCAGCGGATCGATTTCATATTTGCCGCGGTAATAGGCGCTGCTCCAAGGCACCAGCAGATGGCCGTTCTTGTCGGTTTGACCGACCTGCTGGTTTTCGTATCGCACTGGAATGTCGGCAAAGCCGTCGGTACTGACCACCACAAACGCATCGTCGATACGATTGGCCGCGAACACCTGGCGATCCATCCACACCAGCGAGCCACTGGCATCGGCCCAACGGGTTTCGGCGTCTGAAGTGCCGTAGACCCCGGCCTGCAATTGCACCGATTGCAGGCGCCAGGTCAGGTCGGCCTGACGATAATCGGGGCCATCACCCTCGGCGTAGCCCAGATTGAAACCGACCCCGCCCTCGGTCGGCACCGAACGACTGTAATTGACCCGCTGCTGACTCTGCCCGGTCTTGCTGCGCTCGCTGCTGATTGCCAGGCTGCCGCGCAGATCGAACGGAATCACCAGTTGCGCCTGCACCGCCCAGTGGCTGTCGCCGATCTCGCGGTTGGCCGAAAGGTAGAAACTGCTGTTGCGCCACAACGGCTTGCTCCAGCTCAGGTTGAGCAGGCGCGTGCGCGAATCGTCCGCCGCGCGCACGTCGAAATAGCCGGCACCGAGGCTGCCCCAACGGTCGAGGTTGACACTCAGGGTCGCCTGCTCGCTGCGCCGGCTGAGGCTGATGTAAGGCGTGTCGATCACACTCAGGTCGGCGTATTGGTCGCGGCGTTGCAAGCGTTGCCAGGAAAAACTGTAGCGCTGGCTGCTGTACTGATAACCGAGGCTGAACTGGTTGCCCCCCTCACCTTCGAAACGGCTCTGACTGATGGCGCTGTTGAGCACGCCGAAATTGCCCAGGCGCAGGTTGCCGCCGATGCCGCCGAGGGTCAGCGAATCCGCCGCTTCGGCATGGCTTTCCAGGGTAAAGCTGTCACTGACGCCATAGCGCAGGCTGCCGGAGGTGACTCCGGTGCCGTAGCTGAAGTCCTTCAAACCGTAATCGCGGCGCAACGTACCGGCAGCCACGGAAAAATCGCTCAGGCCTTTTTGCAGCAAACTGCTGGTGACATAGAACGGCACCGTCGTCGAAACCTGCCGCCCCAGCGCATCGGTGGTCACCACCACCGCCTCGCCGGCGCCGTTGATGAACGGAATGTTGGTCAGGGTATACGGCCCCGGTTGCAGGTCGTTGCTGCTGGACTTGTAGCCGTTGATAAACAGATCTACCGAGGACGGCACCGCCGCTTCCCCGGCGAACTGCGGCAACGGATAGGTCACCAGATCCGGACGCACGGCAAAGTCCCGCGAGAACTGCACACCGCCCAGACGTACGGAGTTGCTCCAGGGCAAGGCACCGCTGATCACGTCGCCGCCTTCGTAGGTGAGCATTCGCTCGTCATCCGAGTATCGCCAGGTGGTGTCGTAGCGCAGGTAGCCGTTGTCCAGCGTACTGAGCGAATCGCCGGACAAGGTGCGCCGGTACTGCCCGGTGTTGGACAGGGTGCCCCAGCCGTCGAACAGCCGCAGCTCGTTCCAGGCCGCCAGATAGGTGCCGGCGTCATCGGTGTCATTGAGGTACAGGTCATAATTGAACAGCGCACCGAAGCTGCTCAGCGCCGGAGTGCGCGGATAGTTCTCGCGATTGCCAATGAACTGGTCCGGCAGCCACTGCGGCGGAACATCCAGCAGCAGGCGCTGACCGACACTGTCGTACTCGCTGTGCAGTCCCGGCAGGCCGTCAAGATCGACTTCGTCAGCACTACCGTCAGGCAGTTTCATCCCGGTTTCGCGTAAAGCGCTGGCCGGCAGAAACAGATGCCCGTCACGCTGCTGTACCGCCACCACCCGCCCGGTGTTCATCTGATTGACCACCAACTCCAGAAACAACTGTGCATCACTGACGGCCTCCATGCCGCTGGGAGGCGGCGGCAATTCGCCGGCCCCGGAGGGTTGCACGACCATCAGGCACCACGCGCCAGTCATCAGCCACAACGGACGCTGAATACGACGAGCCCATCCTGAGCTCATACACGCTTTACGTCCGTCAATGGACTGAATCCTCCTGATGCCACTATTGCCAAAGCCAGTTATCTTTTTCTGGAATTTTGACGACACGATGTAATCATTGTGGCGAGGGAGCTTGCTCCCGCTCGACGGCGCAGCCGTCGTCAGAACTGTTTGAGCGGACTACCTGACACGGCTTGGGGCTGCTTCGCAACAGCGGGAGCAAGCTCCCTCGCCACAAAAGTCCACTCGGCATGGCTCCTTTTTCAGCGCTCCGGCGCAATGCTCTGCACCTGCGCCCCGCCATTGACCCGCACCTGCAGCGCCGACTCGCTCGCCAAGGGGCCCGGTGCCGGCCAGCGCATCACCGCCCCCGGCAGCACGTATCCCAACAGGCCCTCGGCCAACGGCTTGCTTTGCCCGCCCTGTTTGATCGCCACGTCAGTCAGCCGCGCATGCACCGCGCCCTGATTGCGCACTTCGACATACGGCCGGCCGTCGACCGCCACCGTGCGCCAGCTCAATTGCGGCAGCCCCACGCCTTTGGGATCGCGCGGGCGCGTGCTGTCCTCCTTGCTCCACAGCCCCGCGCCGTAGGCAAACAACGGCACCGAATAACGCATCTGGAAGCGAATCGCCGCCGCCGTTTTGCCGCCCTCGGCAGCCGGTGGCTGAGCGCCAGGTATTTCGTCGATGATGATCCGGTAAGCCAGTTCCTGTCCCGGCGGCACATCCTTGGTTCGGGTCAGGCGCACCAGCTGTTTCTGGCCCGGTTCGATCTTCGCCACCGGCGGGCTGCCGATCACGTCGCGCTGGTTCTGATATTGCTCTTCAAAGCCGCTCTGGCTCCAGCCGAATACACGGATCTGCAGGTTGGCGGTTTCCGTGCCGCGGTTCTCCAGCCACAACGCACTGGCCTGTTGATCGGCCTCCAGCACCGGGTCGATCGGCCAGATCAGCACCGAACTGGCGGCCTGCGCATTGCCAGCCCCAAGCATCACCAGCGCCAGCATCACGCACTGCGCAATCGAATGCCGTGAAGTCACTGCCCCCATGAACCTGCTCCTTGTCGGCCATTCAAACGTCGCCTCACCACGACAGTTGCACCTGCAACACGTCGCTGTACGTCCCCCCAGGCTGATTGCCCGGCAACTGCACCTGCCCGTAAATCGGCAGGCTGATGTTGTTCGCGTCGCTGTAAGCCACCGCCACGCTCTGACTGATGCCCAGGCTCTGGCTGTAAGCCGCATCGCGAAACAGCGTGTAAGCCACCCGCGCACTGCCGCTGTTGAGCTGCATATGCCGACCGCTGCTGTTGTACTGGCCGCCATCGACGCTCATGTTCAGCGTCACGCCCGGTGTGCATTGCAACTGCACGCCACCGGTCAGCGCCACTTGCACCGTGCCGGTACCCAGAGCCGAACTGGTACCGAAATTCAGCCCACCGTAATTCGAGACACCGCCCACCACCAGGCACCCCGGGGTTATGGTGGCGCTGACCTGAAAGCTCTGGCTGGTGGCGGCCCCCAGCGGCAGCGGCACACTGCCCGCACAGAGCAGGAGCAGCGCAGCACAGCCCTGACGGCGCATGGCATCAGAACGTCAGTTCGACAGCGACGGTGTCGGTGTACGTCCCCGCCGGCAACCCGGCCTTGCCCACCGCCTGACCATAAATATTCACCGTCTGCGCCACGCCGGTGCTGGTCGCCAGGTTGATCGTGCCGTCAATCGGCAGCAGCTGCGAATGCCCGGCATCGGTATAGAAATCGTACGGCACGTAGTTGGCGACACCGTCGTACAACGCACGTGCACCGCCCGGCGATTGACCGTCGTGGGCGCCGGCGCGCACCTTGACCACCGGCGTGGTGCCGCTGGAGCAAAGAATCGACAGCGCCCCGCCGCCACCGCCCAACACCTGCCCGCTGGCAGTGGTAAACAGGCTGTTGGCAGTACCGAAGTTCAGTGCACCGAAGTTCAGCCCGGTGGAGCCACCGGCGCCATTGACCTGACAACTGCTGATCAGGGTCAGGCTGGCGGTGATCTGGCCGGTGACCGTGGTGGCGGCGTGGGCACTGGAAACCAGCGTCAGGCCGAGCAACGACAAACCTATCCTTGATGCAAACGTGCGCATGGTGTCCGTCCTCTACGGGTTACCAGTCGAGCGTCACCGTCAGCGTGTCGGTATAGACACCTGCCGGTACCGCGCGGGTATTCGCCACCACCGTGCCAAAGACCGGAATCGGTATCTGCGCACCGCTGGTGACAGCGAAATTGTGTTGTTGGCCGATGCTGTAGCGTTGGCTGCCGGAGGCATCCAGGAACAGTTGATAAGGCAGGGTCTGGCGTCCGTTGCTCAGGCGGCGGGTGGTGCCGTCGCCGTGGGTACCGCCGTCGATGGTGACCGTGAAACCGGTGACCGAGGGATTGCAGGCCACATTCAGCTTGCCGCTGCTGTCACCGTCGAGACTGGCCTTGATGGGCGAAGTCCAGGTCGGCCCCTGCTGACCGAAATCAAGGGTGCCCAGATTGCTCACCGGGATCGCCGGGGTGGCGCTGTTGGTGACTTCGCACCCGGCGATCAGGATCAGTCGCGCGTTGATCTGCCCACTGATCGCCGCCTGTGCGTCGTCAGCAAGCAACAGCAGCGTACCCGTGGCGATGACCATCCAGTGCTTGCCTGTCATTGCGTCCGTCCCTACTCCTTCAGGATGCTTGCGTCTCCCGCGTTCAACATTGAACGCCCCTTCCCTGCGCAGCCCGCCTCCAGCGGATTGCCTGAAATCCTGCACTTACCAGGTCACGGTGACCTTCACCAGATCCGAATAATGCCCGACCTGTGGTACCTGGGCCAGACGCTCGATCCGCGCATACAGCGGCAGCTCCACGGTGCCGCTGTCCGGCACCCGACCGCTGACCGGTACGTCCACCACCAACGGCACACGGCGCGCCGCGTCCTGATACAGGTGGTACGGAATAGGCTTGCTCCCGGCCGCTCCCGCCATGTAGCGAACCTCACCGACGCCGCCGTGCAGGCCACCGTCGACACGCAACTGATAAGGTGTGTCGGGGTTGCACTCCAGGCGTGGCAACCGGTGGTTGGTCAGCGCCGCGCCCAAGGGCCCGGCCGGATCATCGAGGCGCGCGGTGCTGCCGAAATCCAGCACGCCCAGTTGTTCGATACCCGCCTCGCGCTGCTGGCCGATCAATTGGCAACCACGCATCACGTCAACGCGGACTTCAACCTGAAGATCCGCCGCATATACCGCGCTCCCAAGTATCCCGAGCAGGCCCAACACCACACGTGCAATCACGGTCCCATTCCTTGGCAGGGAACATTCGGATGACGTTACTGTGTTTCAGGTTAGCAACAGTCGACGAATCCGCCAGTCGATTGGATCCATGGATCTTCCGGGATATGTTTCGAAAGGTTGGCAATACAACGAATTACATCGCTGCAAATAGCTGTACGTTCCACACAATGTTGTTCAGTAATCGCCCATTGTCGACAAGCCGCCATGGAGCCTGACGCCGCCTCTGGTTACACTACGGCGCCGCGCTCCCGGGCGCCGGCCTGATGACTACGGAGTGACTGCACTGTGCCCTCTCGAGCGCCCAAACGATCGCCACTGACCCAACGCTGGTCGGCGCTGCGCCGCTGGTTCGCCAAGGGCCGGCCAGCCAGTGCCGGGCATGACGCCACTGCCCGCTCGATCCACGAATGCTTCCGGCATAAGGCTCACAGCCAGGGTTACACCCTCAGCCACAGCCAGCAGAGGGTGATCGATTGCATGGCACAACAGGCCAGCCTGTTGTTCGGTGCCAGGCCGCAAACGCCGCCGAGTCTGTACCTGCATGGTGCGGTCGGACGCGGCAAGAGCTGGCTGCTCGAAGGCTTTTTTCAGGCCCTGCCCACCGCGCAGAAACAGCGCGTGCATTTCCATGAATTCTTCGCCCGATTGCATCAGGGCATGTTCGAGCATCGCGAACAGAACGATGCCCTCGGCGTCACCCTCGATGAACTGTTACACGACTGCCGGGTGCTGTGTTTCGACGAATTTCATGTGCATGACATCGGCGATGCCATGCTCATTACCCGGCTGTTCAAGGCCTTGTTTCAGCGCGGCATTGTGTTGCTGGTGACCTCCAATTATCCGCCGGAGGGCTTGCTGCCCAACCCGCTCTATCACGCGCGTTTCAAACCGGTGATCGACTTGATCAACGCACGCATGCACGTGATGGAGGTCGGCGGCCCCCACGATTACCGCAGTCAGGCGAGCAATCATGCGCACCAGGTCTTCACTCAAGGCCATTATGTGTGGCCGGCCACAGCGCTCCAGCGCCAGGCGCTGAATCTGCCGCCCGAGGGTGCGCCAGCCATGGCTCTGCCGGTGGGCAGCCGCCACATTCAGGCACGCCTGTGCGAGGGTCGCCGGGTGGCTTTCAGCTTCAACGATTTGTGCGAGCAACCGACGGCGGTGATGGATTATCTGGAACTGTGTCGGCGTTTCGACCAGTGGATCATCGACGACCTGCCGGAACTGGACGAACGCTCGATCGCCGCGCAACAGCGCTTCATCAACCTGATCGACGTGCTCTACGACCAGGACAAACACCTGACCCTGCTCAGCCGCCTGCCGCTGCGCGAGACCCTGAGCGGCGACGCCATCGATCTGGCCCGCACCCGCAGCCGTCTGGGGCAGTTGCAGGAAATCCACTGATCCCATTAATCACCACCGATTACCACTGTGGGAGCGAGCTTGCTCGCGAAAGCGGAGTGTCAGTGACGAATCACTGACTGACAGGACGCCTTCGCGAGCAAGCTCGCTCCCACAGTGGATCAGAGTGTTCTTCAGTGCAAATCCCGGCTTTGCCGTTATCATGTCGCCCATTCCGAGCGCCCGGCGCTTCTTCATTTGATAGTGAACCTGCACATGCACACCCTTGCTCAATTGCGCGCCGGCGAGTTGTCGGGCATTACCCGGCTGGACCTGTCCTGTGGCCTGACCGAGTTCCCCCGGGAAATTTTCGAGCTGGCCGATACGCTGGAGGTGCTCAACCTCAGCGGCAATGCCTTGAGCAGCCTGCCAGACGACCTGCATCGGCTGACCCGCATGCGCATTCTGTTCTGCTCGGACAACCACTTTACCGAGGTGCCGGAGTGCGTCGGCCAATGTGCAGCGCTGACGATGATCGGCTTCAAGGCCAACCGCATCCGCCACGTGCCGGGCGCTGCATTGCCGCCGCTGCTGCGCTGGTTGATCCTGACCGACAACTGCATCGACACCCTGCCCAGCGAACTGGGCGAGCGCCCGTACCTGCAAAAACTGCTGCTGGCCGGCAATCGCCTGCAAGCGCTGCCGGCGTCGATGAGCCAGTGCCACCGTCTGGAGCTGATCCGCATCGCGGCCAACCAGTTGCGTGAACTGCCGCAGTGGCTGCTGACCCTGCCGAGCCTGACCTGGCTGGCGTATGCCGGCAATCCGCTGGAAACCGAAGCCGACGCCGCCGCGCTGGAGGCCACGCCGCTGATCGACTGGTCGACGCTGCGTCTGCAACAGCGTTTGGGCGAAGGCGCTTCCGGGGTGATTTCCCGGGCACAGTGGCAACGTAGCGCAGACTCGTCGGTGCCGGTCGCGGTGAAGCTATACAAAGGCGAGATGACCAGCGACGGTTCGCCGCTGCACGAGATGAACGCCTGCATCACCGCCGGCCTGCACCCGAACCTGATCCGCGTGGAAGGCCGTATTCACGGTCATCCTGACGGGCAACACGGGTTGGTGATGCAACTGATCGACCCGAGCTTTCGCAATCTGGCGGCATTGCCGAGCCTGGCGAGCTGCTCGCGGGATGTGTATGCCGAAGATTGCCGCTTCAGTGCCGAAGTGGCGCTGAACATTGCCAAGGGCATCGCTTCGGCAGCCGAACACTTGCATCAACAGGGCATCACCCACGGCGACCTCTACGGCCACAACATTCTGTTGAACGATCAGGGCGATTGCTTGCTGGGGGATTTTGGCGCGGCATCGTTCCATGCCACCACGGATAATCTGGAAACCCGGGCGCTGCAACGTATCGAAGTGCGGGCGTTCGGGGTTTTGCTGGGGGAATTGCTGGCGCGCATCGACTCAGGGCTGAGTGCCGAGCGGCGCGAGATGCTGCAAGCGCTGGAACAGCGTTGCTGTCAGCCGGATGTGCTGACGCGGCCGGGATTTGGCGAAGTGATCGAGGTGCTGGAAAAGCTGTGACTGACACAAATCCTGTGGCGAGGGAGCTTGCTCCCGCTGGACGGCAAAGCCGTCCCAAAAACAACGACTGCTGCGCAGCCGAGCGGGAGCAAGCTCCCTCGCCACAGCTTATCTTTGTAACAAATCAGCCCGCCAGACCGACAAACATGTCCTGCACGTCATCGTGGTTGTCGAGGCCTTCCAGGAACGCTTCAACTTCAGCCATCTGCTCGGCGCTCAGGCCGCTGACCGGGTTCTTCGGCTGGTAGCCGAGTTTCGCCGACAACACCGTGAAACCTTGCTCAGGCAGGGCTTTCTGGACGGCATCGAGGTCAGTCGGATCGGTCAGGAACAGGGTCGCGCCCTCTTCACCCGGCTCAAAGTCCTGGGCACCGGCCTCGATCGCGGCCATTTCCGGGTCGGCGTCCGGGGTGTCCGGCGAAGCTTCGATCATGCCGACGTGGTTGAAGTCCCAGGCCACCGAACCGGATGCGCCCAGTTGGCCCTTGCGGAACGCCACGCGGATTTCCGCGACGGTGCGGTTGATGTTGTCGGTCACGCACTCGACGATCAACGGAACCTGATGCGGTGCGAAACCTTCGTACGTCACACGGTGGTATTGCACGGTTTCGCCCAGCAAGCCAGCGCCTTTCTTGATGGCACGGTCCAGGGTTTCCTTGGGCATCGAGGCTTTCTTGGCCTGTTCGACCACCAGACGCAGGTGTGCGTTGGTGGCGGTATCGGCACCGTTGCGGGCAGCGATGGTGATTTCTTTCACCAGTTTGCCGAAGATCTTGCCCTTGGCGTTGGCTGCCGCTTCTTTGTGTTTAACCTTCCACTGTGCGCCCATTACTCACTCTCTTGATCTGTGGCGCCGAGACATCTATTGGCCGACGCGTGGCGCCAAGTTTATACGGCCTAAAGTCGGCAATCGACCAAAAAAATTCTTTGTTGAATCGACATCTTCACCGCGACTTGTAGGGCGATTCTGAAAAGCCCACCAGCCACGACCATTAATGCTCGGGTTTTCGTACCCTCTGCCGTCCGTATTGCCCCACAGAGCCCGTATGAATGCTCAATGACCAGCAAAGCCCGTTCACCCTGACCCTGACCGACGGCCCACTGTGCCTGCCGGTCCTGCGTTTCAGTGGCAAGGAAGCACTCAATCAGCCGTTTCGTTTCGAGATTGAAGTGATCGCCCTGGCCCCGGCCTTGGCGCCGGGCAGCCTGCTGCGGCAACCGGCGTTCCTGCGTCTGGGCGACGCTCACGGCATTCACGGCCTGATCCACAGTGTCAGTTGTGAGCATCGCGCCAGCCACCGCATTGGCTACCGATTGACGCTGGTGCCGCACCTGCAACGTCTGGCACAGTCGCCGCAGCGTCGGGTCTTCGTGCAAGCGAGCGTGCCGGCGATCCTTGCGCAACTGCTCGAAGAGCATGAACTGCCAGCCGACAGTTACCGGATCGAAATGAGCGTCGGCCACTACCCACCACGGGAATTTTTCCTGCAATACGAGGAGAGCGACCTGGCCTTCCTTCACCGTCTGTGTGAGCAGGAAGGCATTCACTATCACTTCGAACATCGCCCGGACGGGCATGTGGTGGTATTTGCCGATGACAACCTGAGCCTGCCGCAAGAACCGCTGGCAGTGCCGTTTGCCGTGACCGACGACACGCCATCACCGCGCATCAGCACGCTGTTACAGCGCCATGACGCGACACCGGTCATGGCCGCGCCCGGCATTCGAAACCGGGGCCAGGCAGTCATCAGCGCCGACGCGGCCAACCACCCCGTACCTGCGCTCACACCGCTGAACCTGTCGAGCGAGCAGCGTCACACCGAACAACGCAGCCGGCGTCATCTGCAGCGCCAGCGCTGCCAGTCGCGCACGATTCGCGGGCGCAGCGATTGCAGCGCACTGCGCAGCGGACATCTGCTGCAGATCAGCGAGCATCCGATCAACGCGTTCAACGAGCAATGGCTGATCACCGAATTGCAGCATCAAGGCCAGCACCCCTCGATCCTCGATCCGACAACGGACGCGCATCGCTATCACAACGATTTCACCGCCCTGCCCTGGTCGACCGATTTTCGCCCGCCCTTGGCGCAGCCGCGCCTGAACATCGGCGGCTATCACCTGGCACGAGTGCTGGGTTCGCCTGGCCAGCCAGCGCCACTGGATGATCGCGGGCGCATCGGCGTCAGCCTGTGGCCGACTCAGACAGCCGAGTCTGCGTGCCTGTGGCTGCCGATCGCGCTGACCGGCGCCGGCCGCCTCGCCCCCCACCAACTGCCCCGCGCCGGCAGTGAGGTGTGGGTGAGCTTCCTCGACAGCGACCCGGATCGACCGATCCTCTGCCTCGCCCATCCACGCCCGGCGCCACCGAACGAAACGCCACCACCGCGCGACGACAGCCTGTTGCTCGACTGGCTGCTCCACGGGGCCGATCCGTAAGCATCCCAGACATTGGAATTGAGTACAGCTGCCGGAAAGTGGTTGGCCGGGAGGTTGCTATCACGAGCAGGCTAACTCCTGCAGTTGGATTGGATGTGAGCAGTGGGAGGTGGGTCGGCTGTCAGGCCGCCATCGCTGGCAAGCCAGCTCCCACAGGTGGATTGGGTGTGGGCAGTTGGAGATTTGGTCGGCTGTCAGGCCGTCTTCGCGAGCAGGCTCGCTCCCCCAGTGGGACTGGGTGCTGGCAGCTGGAGACTGGTCGGCTGTCAGGCCGCCATCGCTGGCAAGCCAGCTCCCACAGGTGGATTGGGTGTGGGCAGTTGGAGATTTGGTCGGCTGTCAGGCCGTCTTCGCGAGCAGGCTCGCTCCCACAGTGGGAATGGGTGCTGGCAGCTGGAGACTGGTCGGCTGTCAGGCCGCCATCGCTGGCAGGCTCGTTTCCACAGAAAAGCAAAGCAGTCCAGGCAGACCGCATGCTTTTCACCACTCAACAGGATGAGCGTTAGCTCGGCTGTAGCTCTTGATCTTGCCGTGCCGGCCCCATCGGCAGGCTGAGTGGAGGGGTTTATCCGGGGGTGGGAGCGCAGCGACCGTTTGGCGTAGCCAAACGCATCGAGAGGAGGTGCAGCGAAGCAAACCGTAGGCGATGCCCCCGGATGAACCCCGTAACGAAGGAACCCGAGCCTAAGCGAGGGCCGTACGCCGGGGCCAAGACCTTTGCTTCCTTTGGGGCGTTTGCCAAAGGGAGTCGCTGTAAGAGCGAAACCATAAGCCGCCGTTACCGCAGCAACGGATATGTCCCCATAAATCAAAGCCACCATTCACCCCTTGTCAGCCTTCCCCGCCGCCGCCGCAAACTTCGCCAACCGCACATCCAGATGCCGCGGCCGCCGCCCATGGTCCTCAGCCCGCTCCTTGCGCCGAATCGCATTACGCACCATCAACGACCCCAGATACCGAATCGGCTCCGGCGGAAAATACCCCAACGGCCCGTTCACCAAGGGCGAACGGGTCCACGGGTTATCGAGCCCCTGCACCAACGAGGCAAGAATCTGCCCGCCCATGTGACACGGCCCGACGCCACTGCCGGAATAACCAAAGCCATAGAACACATTGCCACTGGCGCTCATCTGCCCAAAAAACGGCAACCCGGTCACCGAACGATCCGACGGCCCGTTCCAGGTCGCATCCACCTTGACCTCGGCAAACGCCGGAAAAAACGCCCCAAGGCTGCGCCTGAGCAAATCCGCATAGGGCGATGGCTGATCGAACACCGGCAGCATCCGCCCGCCAAACGCGAAGGTGTTGCCACCCTTGCCAAGCATGATCCGGCCGTCCGGGGTGTTGTGGTAGTAGTGCACGAAAATCCGCGAGTCGAGCACAGTGA
This sequence comes from Pseudomonas sp. Y5-11, assembly GCF_022368695.1. Taxonomy (NCBI): domain Bacteria; kingdom Pseudomonadati; phylum Pseudomonadota; class Gammaproteobacteria; order Pseudomonadales; family Pseudomonadaceae; genus Pseudomonas; species Pseudomonas sp. Y5-11. The sequence goes on along the minus strand of NZ_CP058974.1, from coordinate 3,154,669 downwards.
CGCCACTGGTCAAACCGATCTCCTGCAACAGATCCGGGCGCGGTTCGGTGATCAGCATGTCGCTGGAAACGATCGCCACGCTGCGTTCGAATTGTGGGAACGCGCGGGCCATCCACGCGTTCATCGCCAGCACCACGCGGTCGGCAATCACGCGCCCATGGGCGGTGTGGATTCGCGCCGGGCGGCCCTCTTCCAGACCGGTCATCGCGGTGTTTTCGTGGATCTTCACGCCCAGTTGCAACGCCACCCGGCGCAAGCCGCGCACCAGTTTGCCCGGTTGCACACTGGCGGCTGCCGGTGAGAACCAGCCTTCCAGATGTTGGCTGGAACCGGCCATGCGCTGTACGTCGGCCACGGGACGCTGGGTGAACGAGTTGATGCCGTTACGCTCCAGCGCCGCGATCACGGCGTCGGTCGAACCGACCTGCGCCTTGTTGGTGGCGGTGTACAACGTGCCGTCGAGGCGGTAATCGGCATCGACGCCGTACTGTTCGCAGAATTCGCCGATGGCGTGGATGCTGCGCTCGGATTCCTTGACCAGGCGCACTGCCTCCTCGACACCGAACAGGCGCTCGAGGGTGAAATACTTGGCCGACCACGACAACGCGCAACCACCATTGCGCCCACTGGCACCGGCGCCGCAGATGTCGGCTTCGATCATCAGCACGTCGAGCTCAGGGTTCTGCTGCTTGAGCATGATCGCCGTCCACAACCCGGTGTAGCCACCGCCGACGATGCACACGTCGGTGCGCACTTCGCCTTGCAGCGGCGGGCACGTCGGGGATGGGTCGGCCTGCAAGGCTTGTTCGAGCCAAAAAGGTCGCATGGGATTCTCCAGTCAGATGGCCACGACACAGCCTGCCGCGAGCACCGCAGCAGGCCGCGAGGCGAGGGTTTTCAGTTACGCAGGGGTTTGATGGTCAGCGGGCAATTGGGCACAGACGCGCGCGGTTCCATCACTCCGACCGGGCGGCTGTTCCAGTGCGGAATCAGCACCAGCGCCGAAAACAAGGCGCAGCCGGCGAAGACGATGAACACCGTCACCGAATCGAAGTAACCCGGCAGCAATCCGCCGAGCACCGCGCCAACCGAGCCACAACCGTTGACGAAACCGGCCGCGGTGGCACCGGCCTTGGCCTTGCCGAAGTCAATCGCCGCCGCGCCGCTGATCATCGAATCCGGTCCGTACAGGGTAAGTCCCATGACAAACAGCAGCGCCACCACCAGCATCACGCTGCCGGTGTGCAACGCGCCCATGAACAACGCCAGGGTCACGGTCAGCGCCAGTAGGCTGAGGACACAGGCCGGCATGCGCCGGGCGCCGAACAGCTTGTCCGAGGCCAGGCCAATCATGATCGGCCCGAGCAGACCGGCCAGTTCAAACGAGGTGGGAATGATCGCCGCGCCGACCTTGCCGACACTCGGCATCTGCTCGAAGACAATCACTGGCCCCCACAACAGAATCGCGTAACGCGCCGGTTTCAACATGAAGTACGCCAGACCCAGCACCAGCACCGTGCGGTTGCGCAGGATTTCCTTCAACGGCTCCCAGACGCTGAGCTTGCTGTTGGCCTCGGTTTCTTCAGCGCTCAGTTCCGGCTCCGGCTCCACGGCCGGCAGGCCGACGTCTTCCGGTTTGTTGCGCTGAAAAATGAAGAACAGCAGCGCCACCGCCGCGACTACCGCGGCGCTGGATATGAACGCTGCGTGCCAGGTGCCGATCAGCGTATACGCCCACCAGCCGGCAAACGGCGAGGCCACCAGACCGCCAAACGCATAGCAGGAGCTCCACAATCCGAGCACCCGCCCGCGCTGCTGCGCCGGGAAGAAACTGCCGAGGTTCTTGCACAATCCCGACCAGCCGGTGGACTGCGCCAGGCCCTGAATCAGCATGCAAGTGGCGAAGATCGGTAGCGTGGCAAAACTGCCCATCACTAACGCCGCCGCGGCGGAGATCAACAGCCCGCCGAGCACCACGACCCTTGGGCCGAAGCGGTCGGCGAGCATGCCCCAGGTGAATTGGCCGATGGCGTAGGCCGCCAGATAGATCGCATCAAGGTTGGCCATGGCCATCTTGTCGAGCATGAAGGTCGGGTCTTCCGCGATGCCCAGTTTGGCCACGGAAAACGCTTTGCGGGTGAAGTAGAAAGCGGCGTACGCGAGCCAGGTGATAGCGAAAATCTGCATGCGCCAACGCGCAAGGGTGCCGATGTGCTTGTTCATTGTGGTTCTGACCTCAGGGTGTGAGTGTGCCGGCAGAATCGTTAAGTAAACGCCTGTGTTTTTTATTGTTGAGCACTGCGCCAGCGCCCCGTCCCTATGGCGATAGCGGTCAGATGAGTCCTGTTATTGCACGCACAGGCTCATCGCCGGCGTTGCTGCCCGAGCGGGCAGTCAGCGCTGGCGTGAGCGGATCAAAGCAATTACTGTTTAATAAATAAAATCGATTTATCGTATTTCACACATAAGCTCAGCTTGTTGATGGAGGCTATATGTCGGTGTCCCACGCCCAGCTCAAAGCCTTTCACGCCGTGGCTGTACACGGAAGCTTTACTAAAGCGGCCGAACGGCTTTTTCTGACGCAACCGGCGATTTCCGACCAAGTGCGCAAACTGGAGGAGCGCTTCGGTGTGTTGCTGTTTCATCGCAACAAGCGTTCGGTGCGCCTCACCGATCTGGGCGAGCGCTTGCTGGCGATCACCCAGCGGCTGTTTGTGATTGAGGCTGAAGCCCAGGAGCTGCTGCAGGAATCCCAGGCGTTGCAGACCGGCAGCCTGATTCTGGCGGTGGATGCCCCGGTACACGTGCTGCCGCTGATTGCGCGGTTCTGCGAGCGCTACCCGGGGATCAGCGTGAAGATCGAGACCGGCAACACCGATGAGTCGCTGTTTCGCCTGTTCAACTATCAGGCCGATCTGGCGCTGCTTGGGCGTGATGTCAGCGATGAACGTTTGCTGTGCGTGCCGCTGCGCAATGATCCAATGGTGGCGTTCGTTTCGCGCCATCATCCGTGGGCCGAGCGTGAGTCGATCTGCCTGGCGGATCTGGATGACACGCCGCTGGTGCTGCGCGAGCACGGCTCGGTGACCCGGCAGACCCTGGAAGAAGAAATGGCCGGCGCCGGGTTTCGCATCCGTCCGGCGATTCAGGTCGAAGGCCGGGAAGCGGCGCGCGAGGCGGTGGTGGTGGGAATTGGTGTGGGGGTTGTTTCGGCGGCGGAGTTCGGCGCGGATTCGCGGGTGTGTGCGTTGCCGATTACCGACTGCACCCGGCGATTGACCGAGACCCTGGTGTGCTTGCGCGAGCAGAGTTCGCGGCGGGTGGTGGCAACGTTTCTCGATATGGTGCGCGAGAGCCTGACCTGACCCACCTCCTGTAGGAGCTGCCGCAGGCTGCGATCTTTTGATTTTGCTTTTAAAAACAAGATCAAAAGATCGCAGCCTGCGGCAGCTCCTACAGGGAGTTATGGGCATGGCGCAATACCTGCTCGCGAAGGGCCATAACGCAGTGTATCAGGCCGGCGCCAGAGCGAAGAACGCCTGAATCAGGCGCAACTCCCGCCGCCGCTCCATGCAGCCGATCATGTGCCGGTTCACCAGACCGTCCCCGACAATCGGCAGCGCTACCACCCGCGGGTCATGACTGACCTCCACCGACGACACCACGCCCACCCCCAGTTCCGCCGCCACCGCTTCAGTTACCGCCTCACGGCTGTCGAGTTCCAGCAGCACCCTTGGATTGACCGCCGCCTGCGCACACGCCTGATCGAAGGTGCGCCGGGTGATCGAACTCGGCTCGCGCAACACCATGATCACCTGATCCAGCTCCTTGAGCCGCACCTCGCCGCTACGCTGCGCCCACGCATGCCCGGCGGGCACCAGCGCGCAGATCCGCGATTCGCTCAAGGCTTGCAGATGCAGGCCCTTGCGCGGTTCGACCTCGGTCAGCACCGCCACGTCCGCGTGTTCCGATAACAGCGCGGCAAGGGTTTCCTGGGCATTGCCCAGACGCAGATTCACCGTGATCCCCGGATACCGCGCGCGCAGGCTGGCAAGCATCGGCATGACCATGTGCGGACCGTCCGCCGCCACTTCCAGACGCCCGGTGAGCAACTGACGATTGGCCTCGAGCAGGGTCTGCGCTTCTTCGGCCAGGCCGAACATGGCGCGGGTGATCGCCGCCAGTTTGGTGCCCTCCTCGGTCAGCTCGACCCGGCGCGCGGTACGGCGCAACAAGGTGATCTGGTAATGCTCCTCCAGCGCCTTGATGTGCCCGGTCACCGCTGGCTGGCTGATGAACAGGCGCGCGGCGGCGCGGGTGAAGCTGCCTTCCCGGGCCACAGCGTCGAAAGCGCGCAGCTGGAACAGATTCATGAATAACCCTCACTGATGGCTGGCATAACAACAAACAATTTGATTGATGACTCGGCGAATTGCAACGTATGCCCCGTAGCTTCATCCCACAGCGCTATCGCGAGGACACACGAATGAGTACTGCCGCACCCATCCTGCTCACTCCCGGCCCGTTGACCACCTCGGCCCGCACCCGCCAGGCAATGCTGGTCGACTGGGGGTCATGGGATGACCGCTTCAATCAACTGACCGCCAGCCTCTGCGAGCAATTGCTGGCGATCCTCAACGGCGCCGCCACTCACCATTGCGTGCCATTGCAGGGCAGCGGCACCTTTGCCGTCGAAGCCGCCATCGGCACCCTGGTGCCACGTGACGGCAAGGTACTGGTGCTGATCAACGGCGCCTACGGCAAGCGTCTGGCGAAAATCTGCGAAGTGCTCGGCCGCTCGTTCAGCACCTTCGAAACCGCCGAAGACGAACCGACCACCGCAGCCGACGTCGACCGCCTGCTGCGCGCCGATGGCGACATCACCCATGTCGCGCTGATCCACTGCGAAACCAGCACCGGCATCCTCAACCCGCTGCCGGAAATCGCTGACGTCGTGCAGCAGCACGGCAAGCGCCTGATCATCGATGCCATGAGCTCGTTCGGTGCGCTGCCGGTGGACGCGCAAAAAGTCCCGTTCGATGCGCTGATCGCCGCCTCGGGCAAGTGCCTGGAAGGCGTGCCGGGGATGGGTTTTGTGTTCGCCCGCAAGGAATCGCTGGCCGCAGCCGCTGGCAACTCGCACTCGCTGGCGATGGACCTGTATGACCAGCACACCTATATGCAGAAGACCGGTCAATGGCGCTTCACCCCGCCGACCCACGTGGTCGCGGCGCTGCACGAAGCGTTGCTGCAATACAACGAAGAAGGTGGCCTGCCCGCTCGCCATGCGCGCTACGCCGCCAACTGTCAGGCACTGATGGACGAGATGGGCAAACTCGGCCTGCGCAGCTTCCTGCCGGCGGCGATCCAGGCGCCGATCATCGCCACCTTCCATGCCCCGCGAGACCCGCGCTACCAGTTCAAGGACTTCTACGAACGGGTCAAGGCCAAGGGTTACATCCTCTACCCCGGCAAGCTGACCCAGGTGGAAACCTTCCGCGTCGGCTGCATCGGCCACGTCAGTCCGGATGAAATGCGCCAGGCCGTGGCGGCAGTGGGCGAAGTGCTGCGCGAAATGGAAGTCTTAGAAATCTAACCCACACCAGAAATCCCCTGTGGGAGCGAGCCTGCTCGCGAAAACGGTCACACATTCAACATTGATGTCGACTGACACGACGCCTTCGCGAGCAGGCTCGCTCCCACAGTTTTGAATTGCATTGCCAACTCAGGAACTGATTGCCATGAACTACGTAAACCCAAGCAAACTGCAAGCCGCGATCCTCGACTGGGCCGGCACCGTGGTCGATTTCGGCTCGTTCGCGCCAACGCAGATCTTCGTCGAAGCCTTCGCCGAGTTCGACGTTCAGGTGTCCATCGACGAAGCCCGTGGCCCGATGGGCATGGGCAAATGGGACCACATCCGCACCTTGTGCGATCAACCGCAGGTCGCCGAGCGCTATCGCAAAGCATTCGGCCGCACCCCGACCGACGATGACGTGACCGCCATCTACAACCGCTTCATGCCGCTGCAGATCGAAAAGATCGCCGAACACTCGGCGCTGATTCCCGGCGCACTGGAAACCATCGCCCACCTGCGTCAGCAAGGGATCAAGATCGGTTCCTGCTCCGGTTACCCGAAACAGGTGATGGACAAGGTCGTGGCGCTGGCCGCCACCAACGGCTACGTTGCCGACCATGTGGTCGCCACCGACGAAGTGCCAAATGGCCGTCCATGGCCGGCTCAGGCGCTGGCCAACGTGATTGCGCTGGGTATCGATGACGTCGCGGCCTGCGTGAAGATCGACGACACCGTGCCGGGCATTCTCGAAGGTCGTCGCGCCGGGATGTGGACTGTCGCGCTGATCTGTTCGGGCAACGCGCTGGGCCTGGACTACGCCGGCTACCGTGCGCTGGGCAGCGACGAACTGGCCAGCGAACGCAAACGCATCCACGCATTGTTCGCCGGTTCCCGTCCGCACTACATGATCGACACCATCAGCGACCTGCCGGAAGTGATTGCCGACATCAACAAGCGCCTGGCCAACGGCGAGATGCCGCAATCGAGCTGATTACTTCTTTTGTCAAAACAACAAAAAACGCCAGGGTCTTCGCGACACTGGCGTTTTTTTATGGCTGCGGCCTTGAGTCAGCGCTTTGAAACTCCGATCAGCCTCAGGCAAATCCGCCAAAGCGGATTACAGTTAAAGCATGCCGTCGCACAAGAACGGCACGTGGCGACTCTGATCTGTGAGGAAACACCGTATGCCGTGGACAAGTTCCGAATCGCGCTACAGCACCGTGTCCGTGCTGCTGCACTGGCTGATGCTGATCCTGTTGATCCTGGTCTATGCCAGCATGGAGTTGCGCGGGATCTTTCCCAAGGGCAGCGGCGGCCGGTCGCTGATTCGCGAAGTGCATTACATGCTCGGCCTGACCGTGTTCGTGCTGGTGTGGTTTCGCCTGGTCGCCCGCAGCATCGGCCCGGCACCAAAAATCTTCCCGGCCTCGCCGCAGTGGCAAACCCTGCTGGCGCGGGTGATGCACTGGCTGTTGTACCTGTTCATGATCAGCATGCCGATCCTCGGCTGGCTGATCACCAGCGCCGAGGGGCACCAGGTGATGTTCTACGGCTTCGATCTGCCGCTGCTGGTCCACGAAGACAAGGCACTGGCCAAACAGGTGGAGCACTGGCACGTACTGATCGGCAACATCGGCTATTGGCTGATCGGCCTGCACGCGCTGGCGGGGCTGTATCACCATTATGTGGTGGGTGATAACACCTTGTTGCGGATGATGCCCAAGCGCGCGCCACGCTGAGGCCCGGTTTTGACCATTGTAGTGAGGGGATTCATCCCCGATGGGCTGCGAAGCGGCCCCAAAACCTGTGCACGCGGTGGATCAGACTCAATGCGTGCTCAATGAGGGGCCGCTGCGCAGCCCATCGGGGATAAATCCCCTCACCACAGGGTTACTCATTCATCCTGTGGTGAATCCTCGCCGCCCTTGCAACCCACCCGTGTGCACGAAGATCAACCGTGTACCTGACGCGAATCCGCCCGCCTCGATCCGCTCCTTGAGCGCCAGCAACGCCTTGCCGGTGTATAGCGGCTCCAGCGCAACGCCGCTACAGCGTTCAATGCTCTCGATTAATGCAAGTAGCTGCGCATCAACCTTGGCGAAGCCGCCGCGACTGGCGTCGAGCAGCTCGTAGTCGGCAGCAGCGACACCTGCCTCCTGCATAATCGCCGCCACCTGCGGCGCCACGCCATGATCCTCGGGCACCGCCAGTGCGCCATACACGGGATGCGCACCGGCCTCGGCGAGCACCAGCCCTGCCAGCGTCGTCCCGGTGCCGCAGGCCAGCCACCAGCCGTGATAATTGCTCCAGCCCAGGTTGCCCAGTTGCGCGATTACCTGCTCCTTCAACACCTTGCAGCCCAATGCGCCCGCCAATCCGCCACCGCCCTCCGGCACCGCCTGAAAATCTGGATACTGCGCCCGCCACGGCTCCCAGAACCCCGGCTCATGCCGCGCCCGATAGCCGCCGTAACCGAGCCAGTGCAGCTGCATGCCGAACGCTTGCAGATCGCTGACCGTCGGCGTTTGCTGTGGATGGCCGCGCAACAGGCCAACCGTTTCGAAGCCAAGACGCTTGCCCGCCGCCGCGAGCGCATGCAGATGATTGGAATGCGCACCACCGAGGCTGATGACGCCCTGCGCGCCGGCGCGGTCGGCGGCCTTGAGATGCTCGACGAGTTTGAACCATTTGTTGCCGCTGATCAGCGGGTCGATCTGGTCCAGACGCAGGATCGCGACCTCGATTCCGGCGCGGGTGAGCCAGTCGAGTTCAAGCATTTGGAGGGGAGCTTGGGGCAACCAGTGGGCGGGAGGAAGAAGCATGGGCGACTGATCATTCTAGTAGAGCCGGCATTCTAGTCGCTGATAAGCAGCCTTCGCGAGCAGGCTCACGCCTGCATTGGTTCGATGGTGCTCACCGAATCAGTGAACAACACAAACACTGTGGGAGCGAGCTTGCTCGCGAAAGCGGAGTGTCAGCCAATATATATGTCGACTGACACCACGCCTTCGCGAGCAAGCTCGCTCCCACAGGTTAAGCGGCGTAACTTAGAGCTCAGCGGCCAGACGCGACCCCTGATTGATCGCGCGCTTGGCATCCAGCTCCGCTGCCACATCGGCACCACCGATCAAGTGCACGTTCTGCCCCGCCGCGACCAGACCTTCCTGCAGATCGCGCAGTGGATCCTGGCCGGCGCAAATCACGATGTTGTCCACCGCCAGCACTTGCGGCTCGCCGGTTTCGCCGATGCGGATGTGCAGGCCTTCGTCGTCGATCTTCAGGTATTCGACGCTGTTGAGCATCTGCACCTGCTTGTTCTTCAGACCGGTGCGGTGAATCCAGCCGGTGGTTTTACCCAGACCATCACCGACCTTGGATTTCTTGCGCTGCAACAGGAACACTTCACGAGCCGGAGCGTGCGGCGCGGCCTTGATCCCGGCCACGCCACCGCGCGCTTGCAGGTTCGTGTCGATGCCCCACTCTTTCCAGAACGCGGTGCGATCCAGACTGGTGGCCACGCCTTGGTGCACAAGGAATTCCGAGACATCGAAACCGATGCCGCCCGCGCCGATCACCGCCACGCGCTTGCCCACCGGTTTGCGCTCAAGAATCACGTCCAGGTAACTCAGCACCTTGGCGTTTTCGACGCCAGGAATTGCCGGCACTCGCGGCGCGATGCCGGTGGAGAGGATGATTTCGTCGTAACCGCCTTCAACAAGTTTCGCCACGTCGACGCGGGTGTTCAGGCACACCTCGACATTCGTCGTCTGCAACTTGCGCTTGAAGTAACGCAGGGTTTCGAAGAACTCTTCCTTGCCCGGCACCCGTTTGGCGATGTTGAACTGGCCGCCAATTTCGCTGGCCGAATCGAACAACGTCACCTGATGTCCGCGCTCGGCGGCCACGGTTGCAGCGGACAGACCGGCAGGGCCGGCACCGACCACCGCGATCTTCTTGATCTGCTGTACCGGCAGATAGTTGAGCTCGGTTTCATGGCAGGCACGCGGGTTGACCAGGCAACTGGTGAGCTTGCCGCCAAAGGTGTGGTCGAGGCACGCCTGGTTGCAACCGATGCAGGTGTTGATTTCGTCGGCGCGGCCTTCTGCAGCCTTGTTGACGAAGTCAGGATCGGCGAGGAACGGCCGCGCCATCGAGACCATGTCGGCATCGCCTTCAGCGAGGATCTGCTCGGCGATTTCCGGGGTGTTGATGCGGTTGGTGGTGATCAGCGGAATGTTCACCGACCCGCGCAGTTTGGCGGTGACCTTGCTGAACGCCGCGCGCGGCACCTTGGTGGCGATGGTCGGGATCCGCGCTTCGTGCCAGCCGATGCCGGTGTTGATGAGGGTTGCGCCAGCCTGCTCGATGGCTTTGGCCAGGGTCACGATCTCATCCCAGGTGCTGCCGCCCTCGACCAGATCGAGCATCGACAAACGGAAGATGATGATGAAGTTCGGGCCGACCGCTTCACGTACACGACGAACGATTTCCACCGGCAGGCGCATACGGTTTTCGTAGCTGCCACCCCAGCGGTCGGTGCGGTGGTTGGTGTGCGCGGCGAGGAACTGGTTAATGAAGTAACCTTCCGAGCCCATGATTTCCACGCCATCGTACTCGGCGGTCTGCGCCAGTACCGAGCAGGTGACGAAATCGCTGATCTGTTTCTCGATGCCGTCCTCGTCCAGTTCTTTGGGCTTGAACGGGTTGATCGGCGCCTGAATCGCGCTTGGTGCAACCTGTTTCGGACTGTAGGCATAGCGCCCGGCGTGGAGGATCTGCATGCAGATCTTGCCGCCAGCCTCGTGCACCGCGCGGGTGACGATGCGGTGCTTGAGCGCTTCTTCCTCGGTGGTCAGCTTGGCTGCGCCGGAGTACACGCCACCCTCGTCGTTCGGGCCGATACCGCCGGTGACCATCAGGCCGACGCCGCCACGAGCACGTTCGGCGAAGTACGCCGCCATGCGTTCGAAGCCACCCGGTTTTTCTTCAAGGCCAGTGTGCATCGAGCCCATCAGGGTGCGGTTGCGCAGCGTGGTGAATCCCAGGTCCAACGGGGCCAACAGGTGCGGGTAATGAGCGGCGGTCATCGGTAACTCCACAACGAGCGATCACGGAAATTGCGGGAGCTCTGCGTCCCCCGTCAGTCATGTTCGACAGACTAAGAGTCGCACTGCTGTCACTCAATGACCGAAACTGACAACTTATTGATCCAAATGCGCAGCGCCCCTTGGCAAGCGCAGGCATGCGCCCTACCCTAGTCGCCACACCCTGTATCCGGTTGTTGTTGGTTTTCATGCGCAAACTTCTGTACCTGTTTTTCTCCATGGCCATCGTTGCCGCCCTGACCACCTACGCCATGTGGGCGGCGGACCGGCCGGCGGGACATTACCTGTCGGACCTGCGCATCAAACTGGCGGTCGATCAGGGCACGCCTGGCGACCGTGGCAACTTGCTGGGTATCCAGCCGGAACTGTTCCCCACCGACTACCAAAGCCCGGAGCGCCTGCACCGCAAACTCGCGGCCTATTTGCAGCAAGCGCAGGATCAGGGCCTGCTGAATGAAAAAACCGTGGTGGTGCTGCCCGAGCATATCGGTACCTGGCTGATGATCAGCGGCGAGAAAGACGAGCTGTACCAGGCGCCGACCCTGGTCGAAGCGATGAACTGGCTGGCGGCGAGCAATCCGTTGCTCTTCGCCCGCGCCTGGCTTACTGCCAAGGGCGACAATCGCCTCGACGACGCGCACTTGCGGATGAAGTCCAAAGCCATGGCCAAGGATTACCAGGCACTGTTTGGTGGGCTGGCCAAGGAATTCCGCGTGACGCTGGTGGCCGGCTCCATCATCCTGCCCGAACCCAGCATTCGTGATGGCCAGCTCAAGCCCGGTAGCGGCGCGCTGTTCAACAGCAGTGTGGTGTTTGGCCGTGATGGTGTACCGCTGGGCCAGCCCCAGCGGCAAATGCACCCGATCTTCGAACAGCGCGATGTGATCGAGGGCGAAGACGCCCACGCGATCAACGTGGTCGACACGCCGGCCGGACGCCTGGGCGTGCTGATCGGCAGCGACAGCTGGTACCCGGACAACTATCGCCAACTCGACGAGCAAGGCGCGCAACTGGTAGCGGTGCCGGCCTTCGTCGTGGGTCACGGTGCGTGGAATCAGCCGTGGGCCGGTTATAAGGGTTCAAGTACACCGGGTTCGGTCAGCCTCAAGCCCGGGGAAATCAGTGAAGGTCAGGCCTGGCATCGCCTGACGCTCACCGCACAGCCGCCGAGCAGCCGTGCGATCGCCGGCATGAGCGTGTTCCTGCGTGGGCAGTTCTGGGACAAGCCCGGCTCGGGGCAAAGTTTCCTCAGCAGCAACGGCCAGCAATTCGCCGATGGCGAAGCCCGCGGCGCACGTCTGCTGAACATCTGGTTGTAAGCCATGAAACCGCTGCCGATGCGCCTTGGGGATCTGTCGGTAGGTTTCGTGCACAGCCTGGCCGATGCCGTGCGCAGCCATGGCGTCGAGCCGCAACCACTGCTCGAACAATACGGCCTGGACGCGGCGCGACTGGCCGAAGCCGGTGCGCGGCTGTCGATCCCGCGCTACATGCGGCTGGGGCACAGCGCGATTCAGTTGACTGGCGATTCGGCGTTGGGTCTGCGCATGGGCCAGCTCAGCCGCTTGAGTCAGGCCGGGCTCGCCGGGGTCACCGCCGCACAGGCACCGACCGTGCGCGAAGCGGCCCGTTGCCTGATCCGCTTCGAGCCGCTGTACGGTTCCAACTATCGCGGACAGTCGAGCTTTCACGAGGATGCCCATGGCGCGTGGCTGCGCTTCTACTCGATCAGCCCGTACAACGCCTATAACCGCTTTGTGGTGGATTCGATCATTGCCGGCTGGCTGCATCAGCTGTCCAGCGTCAGCCGCGAGCCGTTGCGCGCCGAGCGCATCGACATCGAATTTGACGAGCCGGACTATCGCGACGCCTATAGCGTGCTGGGCGATTGCCCGATCCAGTTTGGCGCCGAACGCAATCAACTGCGCTTGAGCCTCGCCAGCCTCGCTCTGCGCAACCCGGAACACTGCCCGAGCACCTGGAAACACTTGCTTGCGTTGTGTGAACGGGAACTGGAGCAATTGACCCGCACCCGCAGCCTGCGCGAACGCATCACACAGTTGTTGGGGCCGTTGCTCAATGGTGGCCGGGAACCCGATCTGGAAGAAGTGGCGGCGCGCCTGAAGCTGCCGACCTGGACCTTGCGGCGCAAACTGGCCGAGGAAGGCACACAGTTTCGCGCCATACTCAACGACACCCGCCGCGACCTGGCAATGACCTACATCCGCGATACCGAACTGGCGTTCGGCGAGATCGCCTATCTGCTGGGCTTTGCTTCAGCCGAGGCGTTTCAACGCGCCTTCAAGCGCTGGAGCGGCCAGACCCCCGGCGAGTTTCGCCGCAGTCACCGCAAAACCGCCTGACGCCTTACAACTCGGTGGCGTCTTCGGCCGGTTCTGGCTGATCGAGTTCATACGCCTGATATTCGAGCAGTTCTTCTTGATAATCGTCCATCGTCTCATCCCCCTACTGCCCGCTAAAAAAACAGCCCGGTCAAGTGACCAGTGCCTCGAGCGTATCGTGCCCGTATGAAGGGAAAGTGACATCCCGCCTTCATGAATAAAACGTAGCAGGTGGTCAGGAATTTATCGCTGGAATTTTGTCCGGGGAATGTAACGGGATTTGAGTGCGCCACAAAACAAATGTGGGAGCGGGCCTGCTCGCGAAGGTGGAGTATCAGTCGATATTTGCATTGACTGACATTTCGCCTTCGCGAGCACGCCCGCTCCCACAGCAGAGCCCCGCGCGGCTCACTGCATCGCCGGAATCGGCTCTGATGGCGGCGGGATATTGGTCGGATTGGCCGGCGGCGTGATCGTTTCGGCAGCCGGTGCAGGATCTGCACTCGGTGCCGGGGTGATCGGCGCGGATTCCGCAGGCGGCACCACGGGTTCGGAACCCGCTGGCGTCGGTGCAACCGTGGCCGGCGCAGGCGTCACCGCCGGAGTGGCCGGCGTCATGGTCTGGGCTGGCTCGACAATGCCGGCTGGCGGTGGCGCTGGCGCTGTCTCGACTGCCGGGGCAGGTGTTGTCGGCGCTACAGCCGCAGGCTTCGGCTCCGGAACACCCAGATCAGTCTTGGGTTTTTCTTCGATGTGCGCGGCTTTCTTCGCATCGGCTGGCAGGAACAGCTCAACCAGGGTGAAGAAACGCTCGTAGAACTTCTGCGACGTCACGGTCTCACTGGCCACCTTGACCATCGAATCATCGGACGAGCCGATCGGCATCGACACCGAACCCAACACGCCGACCCCGAGGCTGGCGGAGTTGTTGGTCTTCTTCAACGCGTAGCGATCCTGCAAGGCATTGGCGAACACCGTGGCATGGTGTTTGGAACTGCCGTCTTCGGTACACACCACGTTGAAGCTGATCTCCATGTGGGTTTCACCGGTTTGCTGGAAGCTTTTGTGGCCACTGATCAGTTTCGGGTCACTGCTGGTGATGATATAGCCCTGGCTGAGCAACGCACGACGGGCCGCTTCGCAGCTCGCGGTGTCAGCCACCGGATAATTGCGCGAGAACGTGCCGGAATCATCGAAGTTCTCATGCTCATAGATCGGCTTGTCCTTCGAACAGCCAGCAACAGCGGTCAACAACAGCGCCAACCCAACGACACGCATGGGAGTTGAAATCAACATTGAACATCCTGAGGGAAAACAGTCCGGGGCGTATTGTGCAACAGAACTTGGCCCTGCGGCGCATGGATTGTGTCTTAAAGCCGTTACAACCCTATTGACCATGGTTTGCCGGAAAAAGTCGCAGCCACTCGCCGCAAGGGCAAAACGGCCAGCCGCCACACCCGAAGCAACGGAACCGGCCAAATCCCAAGCATAAAAAAGCCCCGATCATCAGATCGGGGCTTTCCTGTTACCACTCAGTCAAACATCAATAGCGCTTGATATCCGCCTGACTCTCCAACTGCTTACGGAACGCCGCGAAATCCTGCTGACCTTCACGCGAAGCAAGGAAGCGACGGTACTGCGCCTTCTCTTCATCAGTCGGCGCTACTGCTTCATTCACACCGTCCAGGCGCACGATCATCAGGCTACCGTCCTGCAAGGTCACGCTGCTGAACGTCGGCTTGCCCTTGGCCGCCGGTTTCGGCATACGGAATAACGCCTGCAGCACAGTCGGATCAACCCCTTCCTGAGCACGAGTGGCCGCCGTGACAACCTTCCAGTTCTGACCCTCGACAGCCTTGTCCAGCGGAGTCTTGCCATCGCGCAGACTGGCGATCAGCTGGTCGGCCTTGGTCTTGGCCGCAGCACTGGCATGCTCTTTGGTCAACTGCGCGCGGATCGCCGTGTTGACGGCTTCCAGAGGCAACTGCTCAGGCTTCAGGTGTTCCTTGGCACGCAGCACGACCACGGTTTCCGGGTCCAGCTCGATGCCGGTGCTGTTGGCGTTTTCTTCCAGCACTTCCTGGCTGAATGCAGCGCTCACCACAGCACGGTTGGCCGCAATGCCTTCGCCACCTTCACGGCCGAACGGCTTGGAAGTGTGCACAGTCAGTTTCAGATCTGCCGCTGGCTGGGCCAGGTCAGACGCTTCGAACGCCGAGTCTTCCAGTTGCTTGGTCGCCTCGACAAAACGCTGCTCGACCTGTTGAGTCTTCAGCTCGCGGGTCAGCTTGTCTTTCAGGCTGGCCAGGGTCGGAACTTCTGGCGCTTCAACACCCAGCAGCTTGATCAGGTGGTAACCGAAGTCGGTACGCACCGGCTCGGACACCTGGTCCTTGTTCAACGCGTACAGGGCTTTTTCGAAGGCTGGGTCATAGACGCCAGGACCGGCGAAACCGAGATCACCGCCATTGTTGGCCGAGCCCGGATCCTGCGAGAACTCCTTGGCCAGCGCTTCGAATTTCTCGCCCTTGGCCAGACGCGCCTGGACTTCTTCGATCTTGGCCTTGGCCTGAGCGTCGGTGGTCTTGTCGTTGACTTCGATCAGGATATGCGCGGCGCGGCGCTGTTCCGACAGGTTGGCGATCTCTTTCTGATACGCCGCCTGCAGGTCTTCGTCCTTGACCGCAACCTGGTCGAAGAACGAAGACTTCTTCAGCTCGACGTAATCGACAACCACCTGCTCGGGGGTCATGAACTCCTTGGCGTGCTCGTCGTAATAAGCCTTGACCTCATCGTCGGTCAGCTTGACCGCGGCCGGATCGGCCTTGACGTTCAGCGAAGCGAAATCGCGGGTCTGCTTTTCCAGACGGGCGAATGCCAGCACTTCAGCGTCGGTGACGAAACCGCTGCCGGCAACACCGGCACGTAACTGACCGATCAGCATTTCCTGAGCCAGCATCTGGCGGAATTGCATGCGGGTATAGCCCAGTTGACGGATCACCTGATCAAAGCGCTCGGAGCTGAACTTGCCGTCCACCTGGAATTCAGGGGTCTGCAGGATCACCTGATCCAGTGCACCTTCGGAGAAAGCGAATTTCGATTGTTCTGCGCCTTGCAACAGCAGCTTGCGATCGATCAGACCCTTGAGGGCCGATTCGCGGAGCATTTTTTCGTCAAGCAAGGATGCATCGAAATCCTTGCCCAGCTGTTGCATCAGCTGACGGCGTTGCATGTCAACGGCCTGGCTCAGCTCGTTCTGGCTGATTTCTTCACCATTGACCTTGGCCGCATCGTTGGTGTGCGTCGTGGCCTTGAAAATAGCGTCGAAACCGGTCAGAGCCATCAGTGCAACGATGACCCCGATAATGGTCTTGGCAATCCAGCCTTGTGAATTGTCCCTGATATTCTGCAGCATGCGTCCCCCAGAAACGGTTGAACTTCAAAAATTTGGCAACCGTGGAGCGTGGGTAGAATCCGGATAGAAGAAAGGCGCATCCGAGGATGCGCCTTCTCGTAACTGGCGGAGCGGACAGGGCTCGAACCCTCGATCCCGGCGTTACAGGCAGCTGTTCCAGCGACCTGCTCTACCGCTCCGCTGCCAAGTCAGGCATGACCCCGACCCGGATGGGTAAAAACCTGAAACAAACTAACTTAGTTAACAGCTTCTTTCAGTGC
Organism: Pseudomonas sp. Y5-11; assembly: GCF_022368695.1. Classification (NCBI taxonomy): domain Bacteria; kingdom Pseudomonadati; phylum Pseudomonadota; class Gammaproteobacteria; order Pseudomonadales; family Pseudomonadaceae; genus Pseudomonas; species Pseudomonas sp. Y5-11. The sequence goes on along the minus strand of NZ_CP058974.1, from coordinate 3,137,969 downwards.
TTTACCGGCTTTGAAACCTGGCTTTTTAGCAGCCGCGATTTGCAGCGTCTTGCCGGTCTGTGGGTTACGACCAACGCGAGCTGGACGATCAGTCACGGAGAAAGTGCCGAAACCAACCAGAACAACGGAGTCGCCGGCCTTCAGAGCGCCAGTGACGGATTCGATAACAGCGTCCAGCGCACGGCCAGCAGCAGCTTTCGGGATATCAGCGGATGCAGCGATAGCATCAATCAGTTCCGACTTGTTCACTCTAAGTCCCCTTATATCTATTTTGAGATGATTCTAAGTTTTTTGGTGAAAGCAAAAACGAGTGCTGAATGGCCTACAGACACTTAAGAGCCGCTTTATAACAAGGGCTCTAAAAAGCTGTCAAGGAAGCCCCCCAGGCAAAAACGTATTAATGCGTGCTAATTCTTTCCTTTGAATCAGACTCACGTTTTTCGTCCTTGGAAACTATCTCCGGAGCCACATCCGGCAAGGGCTCCGGCGCGTATTGCAGCGCAATTTGCAGGACCTCGTCAATCCATTTAACCGGTTTAATCTGCAGATCCTGCTTGATATTGTCAGGAATCTCCTTCAGATCGCGCACGTTCTCTTCCGGAATAATCACGATCTTGATTCCACCGCGGTGAGCGGCAAGCAGTTTTTCCTTCAGACCACCGATTGCCAGCACTTGGCCACGCAGGGTGATTTCGCCAGTCATGGCGACATCGGCGCGTACCGGAATCCCGGTCAATGCCGATACCAACGCCGTGCACATGCCGACACCTGCGCTTGGACCGTCTTTCGGCGTCGCGCCTTCCGGCATGTGAATGTGGGTATCGCGCTTCTCGTGGAAGTCCAGCGGAATGCCCAGGCTCTTGGCACGGCTGCGCACAACGGTCAGGGCTGCAGTGATCGATTCGACCATTACATCACCCAACGAACCGGTCTTGATCAGTTGACCTTTGCCCGGAACCACAGCCGCTTCGATGGTCAGCAATTCGCCGCCCACCTGCGTCCACGCCAGGCCAGTTACCTGTCCGATCTGATCCTGCTGCTCGGCCAGACCGTAGCGGAATTTACGCACACCCAGGAAATGCTCCAGCAGATCAGCTGTCACTTTTACCGAGAAGCGTTTTTCCAGCGCATGCTCTTTCACAGCCTTGCGGCAGACCTTGGCAATCTGACGCTCGAGGCCACGCACACCGGCTTCCCGGGTGTAGTAACGGATGATGTCGCGGATCGCTTCCTCGTCGAACTCCAGCTCACCCTTCTTCAGACCGTTGGCGGCGATCTGTTTCGGCGACAGGTACTTGACGGCGATGTTGATCTTTTCGTCTTCGGTGTAACCCGGCAGACGAATGACTTCCATTCGATCCAGCAGTGCTGGCGGGATGTTCATCGAGTTCGAGGTGCACAGGAACATCACATCCGACAGGTCGTAATCGACTTCCAGGTAGTGATCGTTGAAGTTGTGGTTCTGCTCCGGATCGAGCACTTCCAGCAATGCCGACGCCGGGTCGCCGCGCATGTCGCTGCCCATCTTGTCGATTTCATCGAGCAGGAACAGCGGGTTGCGCACGCCCACTTTTGTCATCTTTTGAATCAATCTTCCTGGCATCGAACCGATGTAGGTTCGACGGTGACCACGAATTTCCGCCTCGTCACGCACGCCACCCAAGGCCATGCGCACGAATTTGCGGTTGGTGGCGTGAGCAATCGACTCCGCCAGCGAGGTTTTACCCACGCCAGGCGGACCGACCAGGCACAACACCGGGCCACGGATCTTCTTCACACGTTTTTGCACGGCGAGGTATTCAAGGATGCGTTCCTTGACCTCTTCAAGGCCGTAATGATCGGCATCGAGAATGTCTTCCGCACGCGCCAGGTCGAGGCGTACCTTGCTCTGCGCCTTCCACGGCACCTGCACCAGCCAGTCGATGTAGGAGCGCACCACGGTGGCTTCAGCGGACATCGGCGACATCTGCTTGAGCTTGTTCAGCTCGGCAGTGGCTTTGGCCAGGGCATCCTTCGGCAGGCCGGCCGCATCGATGCGCTTTTTCAGCTCTTCGATTTCGTTGTGACCTTCGTCACCGTCACCCAGCTCTTTCTGAATGGCCTTCATCTGCTCATTCAGGTAATACTCGCGCTGGCTGCGCTCCATTTGCTTTTTGACGCGGCCGCGAATGCGTTTTTCGACTTGCAGCAGATCGATCTCGGCATCCAGCAAGGCGAGCACGTGCTCGACGCGGGCCGACAAATCGATGATTTCGAGGATTTCCTGCTTCTGCTCGATTTTCAGCGCCATGTGCGCGGCCATGGTGTCAACCAGGCGGCCAGGCTCATCAATGCTGTTGAGCGACGACAGGACTTCAGCCGGGACTTTCTTGCCCAACTGCACATATTGCTCGAACTGCGACAGCAGGCTGCGCACGAACACTTCGGATTCGCGCTCGGCGGCGTCGACTTCGTCGATCAGCGAAACTTCGGCGCGGCAATGCCCGTCGACTTCGCTGAAGCGCTCTACAGCGCCGCGCTGCTCACCTTCGACCAGAACCTTGACGGTGCCGTCTGGCAGCTTCAGCAGCTGCAGCACCGTTGCAATCGTACCTACGCGATAGAGAGCGTCTTCACCGGGATCATCGTCAGCCGGGTTTCTCTGGGCCAGCAGCAGGATCTGCTTGTCGCCCGTCATCGCGGCCTCGAGGGCTTCGATGGATTTCTCGCGCCCCACGAACAGCGGGATAACCATGTGCGGATAAACCACGACATCACGCAATGGCAGGAGAGGCAATTCGATGGTTGTCTTCATGATTTCGCCTCTACGGCGGCCATATGGCCGTAATCAGATGGAATTAAGCTTGAAACCAAGATGGGGGCTGCCTTGAAAAAAAACAAGCGCAAAGCGGATGTAAAAAACGCCATAAAAAAAAAGAGGCCCGAAGGCCCCTTCTTTGTTCCGGCAGTGTGGACGCTTACGCGTCCGGCGCTGCCTTGGCCGTCGGCTCACTGTTTTCGTAGATATACAGTGGCTTGGACTTGCCTTCAATCACGCTTTCATCGATGACGACTTTGCTCACTTCGGACTGCGAAGGGATTTCGTACATCGTGTCGAGCAGCACACCCTCAAGAATCGACCGCAGGCCACGGGCACCGGTTTTACGCTCCAGAGCTCGCTTGGCAACCGATTTCAGTGCGTCGGTCCGGAACTCCAGATCCACGCCTTCCATCTCGAACAGCTTGGCATACTGCTTGGTCAGAGCATTTTTCGGCTCGGTGAGGATCTGCATCAGCGCAGCCTCGTCGAGTTCGTCCAGTGTCGCAAGAACCGGCAGACGACCGACGAATTCCGGGATCAGACCGAACTTGACCAGATCGTCAGGCTCGACTTCACGCAGGGATTCACCGACTTTCTTGCCTTCTTCCTTGCTGCGCACTTCTGCGTTGAACCCGATGCCGCCCTTGGTGGAACGGTTTTGAATAACCTTTTCCAGACCGGAGAACGCACCACCGCAGATGAACAGGATGTTACGGGTGTCGACCTGCAGGAATTCCTGCTGCGGATGCTTGCGGCCACCTTGCGGCGGGACGGAAGCGACCGTGCCTTCGATCAACTTGAGCAAGGCCTGTTGCACGCCTTCACCGGAAACATCGCGGGTGATCGACGGATTGTCGGACTTGCGGGAAATCTTGTCGATTTCGTCGATGTAGACAATGCCCATCTGGGCCTTTTCCACGTCGTAATCGCACTTTTGCAGCAGTTTCTGAATGATGTTCTCGACATCTTCACCTACGTAGCCAGCCTCGGTGAGGGTGGTGGCGTCGGCGATGGTGAACGGAACGTTCAGCAGGCGGGCCAGCGTTTCGGCCAGCAGGGTTTTACCGGAGCCTGTCGGGCCGATCAGCAGGATGTTGCTCTTGCCGAGTTCGACGTCGTCAGCCTTCTTGTCACGCTGGTTCAGACGCTTGTAGTGGTTGTACACCGCTACGGCCAGAACCTTTTTCGCACGCTCCTGACCGATGACATACTGGTCAAGGATGCCGCTGATTTCTTTAGGCGAAGGCAATTTATGCGCGCTGCTTTCGGCCTGTGCTTCCTGCACCTCCTCGCGGATGATGTCATTGCACAAGTCGACGCACTCGTCGCAGATAAAGACCGAGGGGCCGGCAATCAATTTGCGTACTTCATGCTGGCTTTTGCCACAGAAGGAGCAATAGAGCAGCTTGCCGTTGTCCTCGCCGTTGCGGGTGTCAGTCATTCGTTCGATCCAAATCCGATAGGCTTGCAACACAAGATGAAGGCTATTGCGGGCTTTTTCAAGCCCGCTGGTGGTCGGACCTGCCGACCCACCTTATTTTGAGCTGCTTATTTTACGCAGGACGCTGGTTGATGACTTCGTCGATCAGACCGTATTCCTTCGCAGCTTCTGCACTCATGAAGTTGTCGCGGTTGGTATCGCGCTCGATTTCTTCAAGCGTACGACCGCTGTGCTTGGCCATCAGCGTGTTCAGACGCTCGCGGATGAAGAGGATTTCCTTGGCATGGATTTCGATATCCGAGGCCTGACCCTGGAAACCGCCCAGCGGCTGGTGAATCATCACACGCGAGTTCGGCAGGCAGAAACGCTTGCCTGGAGCACCGGCCGTCAGCAGGAATGCACCCATGCTGCACGCCTGACCAATGCACGTCGTCGATACGTTTGGCTTGATGAACTGCATGGTGTCGTAGATCGACATGCCCGCTGTCACCGAACCGCCCGGGGAGTTGATATAGAGATGGATGTCCTTGTCCGGGTTTTCCGCTTCAAGGAACAGCAATTGCGCACAGATCAGGTTGGCCATGTAGTCCTCTACAGGACCCACCAGAAAGATTACGCGCTCCTTCAGAAGGCGCGAGTAGATGTCATAGGCGCGCTCGCCACGAGCAGATTGCTCGACAACCATCGGGACCAGGCCGCCGGCGGCCTGGATATCAGAGTTCTGCTGAATATACGAATTACGGAACATGCTCTGCAGTCACTCCCAAATAGTTATGTCTTGAATACGCATAAGCCAGCTCGAAGGCTGGCTTATGTGTGTACTTCCTAACGCAAAAACAATCAGTCGGCTTTTGGAGCTTCTACCGGCTTGACCGCTTCTTCGTAAGAGACCGATTTGTCGGTCACGCTAGCTTTCTGCAGAACAGTATCCACAACTTGTTCTTCCAGCACAACCGAACGGACTTCGTTCAGTTGCTGCTCGTTCTTGTAGTACCAGGACACGACCTGCTCAGGTTCCTGGTAAGCCGAAGCCATTTCCTGAATCATTTCACGAACGCGGGCTTCGTCAGGCTTCAGGTCGAACTGCTTGACCACTTCAGCCACGATCAGACCCAGCACTACACGGCGCTTGGCTTGCTCTTCGAACAGCTCGGCCGGCAGTTGATCAGGCTTGATGTTGCCGCCGAACTGCTGAACAGCCTGCACGCGCAGACGGTCAACTTCGTTGGACAGCAGAGCCTTTGGCACTTCGATCGGGTTGGTGGCCAGCAGACCGTCCATTACCTGATTTTTCACCTTGGACTTGATGGCCTGACGCAGCTCACGCTCCATGTTCTTGCGAACTTCGGTGCGGAAGCCTTCCAGACCGGTTTCCTTGATGCCGAATTGAGCGAAGAATTCTTCGTTCAGCTCTGGCAGTTTCGGCTCGGAAACGGTGTTGACAGTCACGGTGAACTCGGCGGTTTTGCCAGCCAGGTCCAGGTTCTGATAGTCCTCAGGGAAGGTCAGGTTCAGAACGCGCTCTTCGCCTGCCTTGGCGCCAACCAGGCCTTCTTCGAAGCCCGGAATCATGCGACCGGAACCCAGCACCAGCTGAGTACCTTTGGCGGAGCCGCCGGCGAATGCTTCGCCGTCAACCTTGCCAACGAAATCGATGTTCAGCTGGTCTTCGTTCTGGGCAGCGCGGTCGGCCACTTCAAAACGGGTGTTCTGCTTGCGCAGGATGTCCAGCATCTTGTCCAGATCGGCGTCAGCCACGTCAGCGCTCAGGCGCTCGACAGTGATGCCGTCGAAACCGGCAACAGTGAACTCAGGGAACACTTCGAATACGGCAACGTATTCCAGGTCCTTGCCAGCTTCCAGCGACTTCGGCTCGATCGAAGGCGAACCGGCAGGGTTCAGCTTCTGCTCAACCACGGCTTCATAGAAGGAGGACTGGATGACATCACCAACAGCTTCCTGACGAGCGTCAGCACCGAAACGGCGCTTGATTTCGCTCATTGGCACTTTGCCTGGACGGAAGCCAGCAATCTTGGCCTTTTGGGCAGTCTGCTGCAGACGCTTGTTGACCTGGCTCTCAATGCGCTCAGCCGGCACGGTGACGCTCATGCGGCGCTCAAGAGCAGTAGTATTTTCAACAGAAACTTGCATGGATATTCCTCGTTGCACAGACGTTAGCCGGCCGTTTCCGACCCCAGAATCAAGGGCATGCATTCTAGTGGGTCAAACTCAAGAAGTCACCCTACTGAAAACGGGTAAAAAAACAGCAGGCCATTTATAGGTGTGAATGCAGCAATGCATTCCACCCCGAAGACGAATAAAGACCATCACGCCAGGGCTCTGCTTCAACCGCTTCTATATATAGAAGAGACTGCGAGCCATCTCCCTGACGGCCGATCCAGCGAACATGGCCGGTGGTCGACACGCAGGCTGCAAGCCCGTAAACACGACGAAACGCCCTGCCCTTCGACCTGAAACCCGGCGCAACAAACCACAAACCGTAAAACAAAAAAGGCGCCAGACTGTTAAATCTGGCGCCTTTCGAAATATGGGGTGGACGATGGGGATCGAACCCACGACAACGGGAGTCACAATCCCGTGCTCTACCAACTGAGCTACGCCCACCATATTGCGTCACAAAAAAGCCATTCAACTTCTTTGCTGAACTTCATCAGGCCTGCGGCAAGAATGAAGCTTTAATTGGTGCGGATGAAGAGACTCGAACTCTTACGCCTCGCGGCGCTGGAACCTAAATCCAGTGTGTCTACCAATTCCACCACATCCGCAGATGAAGCTTTTAAAGCAAAGGCGCCAGACTGTTACATCTGGCGCCTTTCGAAATATGGGGTGGACGATGGGGATCGAACCCACGACAACGGGAGTCACAATCCCGTGCTCTACCAACTGAGCTACGCCCACCATATCGCGCTACTTGTGCCAAAGCTGCCTAATGGCGCACCCGGCNATCTGGCGCCTTTCGAAATATGGGGTGGACGATGGGGATCGAACCCACGACAACGGGAGTCACAATCCCGTGCTCTACCAACTGAGCTACGCCCACCATATCGCGCTACTTGTGCCAAAGCTGCCTAATGGCGCACCCGGCAGGACTCGAACCTGCGACCATCCGCTTAGAAGGCGGATGCTCTATCCAGCTGAGCTACGGGCGCCTTATTAATCTGTACTCTTGGAGGACTACAAACTAAATGCTTTCCAGCTTCGCAGAACGCTAATTCCGCTCAACCTTCTTAACCAGTGCTAGGCTGTGCCCGACAAGTGCGACGAATAGTATAGAGCGCTCCCAAGGTCGTCAAATCCTTTTTGAAAAAAATTCATTTAATTAAAGGAGTTAGGGGAATTTGCTGACCAAGCGCCTTTGCCCTCACCGTCTGACATGCGAGAATGCGTTCTCTTTTTTTCCCCTCTCGATGGTTAATCACGCGCAATGACTGCACAACTAATCGACGGCAAATCGATCGCCGCCAGCCTGCGCCAGCAGATCGCCCAACGAGTTGCCGAGCGTCGCCAGCAAGGCCTGCGCACTCCCGGCCTCGCGGTGATCCTGGTCGGCAGCGATCCTGCCTCTCAGGTTTATGTCTCGCACAAGCGTAAAGACTGTGAAGAGGTAGGCTTCCTCTCTCAAGCCTACGACCTGCCCTCCGACACCACTCAAGAAGCGCTGACCGATCTGATCGATCGCCTCAACGACGACCCGGCCATCGACGGCGTACTGCTGCAATTGCCCCTGCCCGAGCATCTGGACGCGTCCAAATTGCTGGAGCGCATCCGCCCGGACAAAGACGTCGATGGCTTTCATCCTTATAACGTCGGCCGCCTGGCCCAGCGCATCCCGCTGCTGCGTCCGTGCACGCCGAAAGGCATCATGACCTTGCTGGAAAGCACGGGTGTGGACCTTTATGGCCTGGACGCGGTAGTGGTGGGTGCATCCAACATCGTCGGTCGCCCGATGGCAATGGAACTGCTGCTGGCCGGTTGCACCGTGACCGTCACCCACCGCTTTACCAAGGATCTGGCCGGCCACGTCGGTCGCGCCGATCTGGTGGTGGTCGCCGCCGGCAAGCCGGGCCTGGTCAAGGGCGAGTGGATCAAGGAAGGCGCGATCGTGATCGACGTCGGCATCAACCGTCAGGACGATGGCAAGCTGGTCGGTGACGTGGTGTACGAAACCGCTCTGCCCCGCGCCGGCTGGATCACTCCGGTGCCGGGCGGTGTTGGCCCGATGACCCGCGCCTGCCTGCTGGAAAACACCCTCTACGCGGCAGAAACCCTGCACGCCTGAGAGGTTTTTCCGCAATAAATGAACCCCGCTTTGTGCGGGGTTTGTTGTATCTGAGAAAAAACACTAACCGTTCGCCGGAAACCCCTCTTTTTACAGGCCTTTTCACGAGATTTTCAGGTCATTCAAACAACCATCGACAGATCTTCAGCCATACTCCTAGAATGCGACGCTTTGAAGAAATAACCCGTTACAAACTAACGGAATATCCAACCTTTATGAGTTCGCCCGCGTGAAAATTCGTCTTTCGATCCTGAGCCTGGTTTTTGCTTTTTCAGGCACATTCGTCACGCCAACTGTCAACGCTGCTGAAACCACTGCTGCGCCACGCGATGCTTCGCAACTGAAGATCGCCTCCGGCAGCGCCCTGCTCATGGATTTGCAGACCAATAAAGTCATCTATTCGAGCAACCCGGACGTGATCGTACCCATCGCGTCGGTCAGCAAGCTGATGACCGGGCTGGTGGTCGTTGAAGCGCACCAGAACATGGACGAATGGATTGACGTCGACATCAGCCACACGCCAGAAATGAAAGGCGTGTTTTCCAGAGTCAAACTGAAGAGCGAACTGCCGCGCCGGGAAATGTTGCTGATTGCCCTGATGTCCTCGGAAAACCGTGCAGCCGCCAGCCTTGCGCATCACTACCCGGGCGGTTATGCAGCATTCATCGCGGCGATGAATGCCAAGGCCAAGGCACTGGGCATGACCAACACCCACTATGTCGAACCGACCGGCTTGTCGGAACGTAACGTTTCCACCGCCCGCGATCTGAGCAAACTGTTGGTGGCCGCGAGCAAGCACCCGATCCTCACTGAACTGACGACCACCAAGGAAAAAACGGTGTCATTCCGCAAACCCAACTACACCCTGGGTTTCCGCAACACCGATCACTTGGTGAACAAGGCCGACTGGGACATCAAAATCACTAAAACCGGCTTCACCAACCCGGCAGGGCATTGCCTGGTGCTGGTGACACGGATGAGCAACCGCCCGGTTGCCCTGGTGATTCTCGATGCATTCGGCAAGTACACACACTTCGCCGATGCCAGCCGTATCCGCAGCTGGATGGAAACCGGACGCAGCACCAACGTTCCGGCAGTGGCCCAACAATACAAGGCCGAGAAAAACCTCAAGGCGCGCCAGAGCGGCGTGGTCGAAGCCTCCAAGTAACCGGAAAGACCAACTGTGGCGAGGGAGCTTGCTCCCGCTGGCGCGCGTAGCGGACCTTCTTTTTTAATAAGAANGGCGCGCCAGAGCGGCGTGGTCGAAGCCTCCAAGTAACCGGAAAGACCAACTGTGGCGAGGGAGCTTGCTCCCGCTGGCGCGCGTAGCGGACCTTCTTTTTTAATAAGAAAAGGCCTGCTGCGCAGTCCAGCGGGAGCAAGCTCCCTCGCCACAGAGTTATTCAGCCAGTGGTTAAATACCCGTTATTCAATCATTGGGTAACGGCATTTTGTCGTCGTCCGGAATGCCATCGCCAGCGCTCGGATCTGGCGTCAGCACATCAGGCCGGGCCAACGGATCACGCAGCGGACTGTCCGGATCCAGCACGGGATCCACGTCATCCTCAGGTGTGGTCGGCACGCTGTCCGGTTTTTTATCGTCAAAGCTGGAATCGGTACTCATACGCACCTCACTTAGGGTTTCAGGTCAGCCAACGGATCGTAAGGCTTGGCCGGACGCTTGCTGTCTTCGCCGGTTTCCACGTCCTTCGGCGCCTTGGCAGGGCCGACCGGATCAACCTGCGGGTCGTCGAGATCCGGGGAATCCGGATCGAAACCCAGATCATGACCGGACGAATGCTCGCTTGAGTGTGGGCCTTTCGGGGATGGGGAATCTGCCATGCTCGCCTCCTGATTCACCCGCACATTCGGGCTCTATCGTTAAGAGGCGTGCCGGGCGTGAGGGTGCCCGGCAAATGACGAACGGAGGCTTAATGTGCAGCCAGTGCCTTTTTGGCTTGCTCCGCTTCACGTTCCTGCCCGGCCTGCGCCAACTCATCGGCGGCCTTCAGCCAGCGCTGACGATCAACCTCGGCAGGAATCTGCGACGGCTTCTGGATCAGCACGGCCCAACCGCCCGACTTTTCGAACGCCGACTCGAAGGAACTGAAACTCATGAGTTCGCGGCGATTCATTCCGGCGCGCAACAGTACTTTCTGTTTGAAGCGGTCGTAACCGGAAAGAATGGCGTAACGCGGTTCAGCCCAGAACGCCGAGCCTTCACTGAAACGCACCATTACCGGATAACCGGCCGCCACCTGGGTCAACAAGGCTGGCAGGTTCTTGTCCAGCGGATAAACCACCATGCCGTAATCCCGGGCCAGGTTCTGCAGATTCTGCTGCAACTGATCCTGTGCCCCCGGCAGATGCAACGGTTTTTCCAGCAGCCCCGGCGTGATCATGATGCCTTGCTGCGACAACAGGCTGGCCAGCACCTGCGGACCACTCTGATTGGCTTCACCGCGATAGAATGTACCGCTGAGTTCGACCCGCTCCGGCAGGCGCTTGACCTGCGGCGCGACAGTGCCCGCACACCCCGCCAATACAGCCGCGCAACCGGCCACCAGCAACGCCCCTCGCAATCGAGTCAATACCTGCACCATTGTCACTCTCTGATCAGACGCCGGTCATCGTGTTCCGGCAACGCCTGCGATCATAGGGCGACGCACGGCTGCGGTATAGCCTTAACCCGCAGACCGATCGATTGCATAGAGCGAACTGATTGGTCATCACCGACCTTTGGTCAATAGTCTGAAACACCCCATTGTCTAGACTGTCACTGAAACAGAGCGAATTGAAAATGTGTGTGCCCGATGCAGGGCAAAGAGGAGGCACTGATGAGCCTGACCATGACCATCGTAATGTTGATAGCCGGCTGGCTGGCCGTTGCCAGCGCCATGTTGTGGGGCGTGCTGCGCATTGCGCGACGGCATCACCACCCGGTCGAATCCGCCTCGGCTCACAAGCCTGAAAAGCACCCTACCCGCCACGCGACCGCGCACTGACCGGTCAGTTGATGTAAGACCTCTTTAGGAGCTGCCGAAGGCTGCGATCTTTTGACTTTGAAGATCAAAAGATCGCAGCCTTCGGCAGCTCCTACATAAGGCACAAGCCGTACGGCATGAGGCATAAGCAAAAAGGCCGGCTGAACTCGACGAGTCCAGCCGGCCTTTTGGTTTGCTGCAGGTTAAGCCTGCTGAGCCAGCTTCTTCTGCTTCGCCCGGCGCGACATCATGTTCAGCACTTCAATCGCTGCGGAGAAGGCCATGGCCGCGTACACATAACCTTTCGGTACATGGGCACCAAAGCCTTCGGCGATCAGCGTCATGCCGATCATGATCAGGAAGCCCAGGGCCAGCATCACCACCGTCGGGTTGTCGTTGATGAACTTGGCCAGCGGCTCAGCTGCGAACAGCATCACCATTACCGAGACCACCACCGCGATCACCATGATCGGCAAGTGTTCAGTCATACCCACCGCAGTAATGATGCTGTCGATGGAGAACACCATGTCCAGCATCAGGATCTGACCGATTGCGGCAGCGAAGCCCAGGGTCACGGTCGAAGTCGCAGTTTTCGGGTCTTCCGGGGCCGGGTCCATGCTGTGATGGATCTCGGTCGTGGCTTTCCACACCAGGAACAGACCACCGGCAATCAGGATCATGTCTTTCCAGGAGAACGCCTGGCCCATGATTTCGATTACAGGCTCGGTCAACTGCACGATGAAAGCGATGGTGCTCAACAGGGCCAGACGCAGGATCAGCGCCATGCCGATACCGATGCGGCGCGCCTTCTGCCGATGCTGCACAGGCAACTTGTTGGTCAGGATCGAAATAAAGATCAGGTTATCGATGCCGAGCACGATTTCCATCACCACCAGTGTGGCCAAAGCAACCCAGGCGGCGGGGCTGGCGGCGAGTTCTAACAGATATTCCATGGGTCAGTCCTGACTCTTGTATGACGGTTTAGAGGGTCTTGGAGGAAGATTCGGATTGTTCCGCATCTTTTTCCGGTGCTTCTTTTTTCTCGATCAAGCCGCCGGTGGCGTCGCTGAGCGCTTGTTCCGCAGCTTTGTGCGTCTCGTCGATCGCCTGTTTGGCGCTTTCGGCCGCCTTGCCCATCAACTGCTGGGCGCTTTTCTCGGCCTGATCACAACCGGCCATGAGCAGTAAAGACGTAAACATCAATGCAGGGATTGTGTATTTCATGAGGCTTTCCTTCGAATGAACAGACAGGGTCACAGACCACCCGTCGATGGCTGGGCATTCTAGGGAGACAAACACTTCAGGAAAATTCGTATTTTTAGCGGCTATACTTCGTCTTTAACGAACTATGATAATCAGTGCAGGAGCTGCCGCTGGCTGCGATCTTTTGATTTTTTAAAGCAAGATCAAAGGATCGCAGCCTGCGGCAGCGCCTATAGGAGGGGGAACCTTAGAGTGCTCAATTACCGACAACTGCATTACTTCTGGGTGGTCGCCAAGACCGGCAGCATCGTGCGTGCCTGCGAGCAACTCAACCTCACTCCGCAAACCATCAGCGGGCAGATTTCGCTGCTCGAACAAACCTACGGTATCGAACTGTTTCAACGGGTCGGCCGCCAGCTGGAGCTGACCGAAGCCGGACGCCAGGCCCTGCCCTACGCTGAGCAGATGTTCCAGTTGGGCGGCGAACTGGAGTTGATGCTGCGTGCCCAGCCCAACGAACAGCAGATCCTGTTTCGCGTCGGCGTGGCCGACGTGGTGCCCAAGTCCATCGTCTATCGGCTGATCGCGCCGACCATGGAGTTGCACGAACCGCTGCGCATCACCTGCCGCGAAGACAAACTCGAACGCCTGTTGGCGGACCTGGCGATCCAGCGTCTGGACCTGGTGATTTCCGACAGCCCGATGCCGTCGCACCTCGACATCAAGGGCTATAGCCAGAAACTCGGCGAATGCGGGATCAGTTTTTTCGCCACCGCGCAATTGGCGGCGCAATACGGGCAAGACTTTCCGCGCAGCCTCAACGGCGCACCGCTGCTGATTCCCGGCGCAGAAACCGTGGTGCGCAGCCGTTTGCAGCGCTGGTTCGCCGAGCAGCAGATCCAGCCGCGAATCGTCGGGGAGTTCGATGACAGCGCCCTGATGCAAGCCTTCGGCCAATCGGGCAGCGGGATTTTTATCGGTCCGAGCGTGATTGCCGATGAAGTCAAACGCCAGTACGGCGTCGAAGTGATTGGCCAGACCGACGCGGTGACCGAGTCGTTCTATGCCATTTCCGTGGAACGCAAGGTCAAGCACCCCGGCATCGTGGCGATTACCGAAGGTGCCCGACGCGAGCTGTTTACCGCGTTATGAGGTCTGGGCGCACTCTTCGCGCGGCTTGAGCGTCATCAAGACCATGGCGAGGAATACCGACAACAGAATGAACCCGGCAGCGGCGAAGCCGAGAAAGCTCAGGCCAGCACTGTCGATCACCCGCCCGCCGATCATCGCGCCCAGGCCGATACCGAGGTTGGCGCCGGCGATGTTCAGCGACGCGGCAAACGCGGGCGCCTGCGGCGCGGCTTTCATCAGGCGCACATGGCTGACCAGAAACAGCGCCGCCTGGGTGATTCCCCAGATGCCCATGGCCACCGCCAGGCCCAGCGTCGAGTGGATATTCGGTACCAGCGAGACCATGCCGGCAATCATGAACGCGCAGAACAGCACGGACGCCCCCAACGGATGACGATCCACTGCACGCCCGCCCAGCGAATTGCCGATCAGCCCGACCGCACCGAAGCCCATCAGGCACCAGCCAACCACGGTGCCGTTAAAACCCGCCAGACGCTCGAGAATGTCGGCCAGATAGGTGTAGGCGGTGAACATGCCGCTGAACACCAGGATCGACAACAGCACATGGCCGAGCATCAGCGGGCTGCGCAGGATCTTGAACTGCGAGCTGAAGCTGACCTGGTGCTGATGCAGGCTGGTTTTCGGCAGATAAACAAACAGCAGCAAAGCCTTGGCAAAAGCGATCACCGCCAGAATCGCGAATGCACTGCGCCAGCCGAACGCATCGGAAATCAACGTGCCCACCGGGATGCCGAATACCGTGGCGCAGACGATGCCGAAGCCGATCTTGGCAATCGCACGGCCGGCGTGATCCGGGCCGACGATGTCCACCGCTGTCTCGCTGGCCAAGGCCCAGAACACCGGCAGGCCGAGGGCCGGGATCAAGCGCGCTATGGCCATGACCCAGATGTTCGGCGCCAGCGCGGCAACGGTGTTGGCCAGGCCGAACATGATCAGGATGGTGATGAATAACTTGCGTCGCTCGAAGCGGGCGAAATAGGCGGTCAAAAACGGGCCGAACATCGCCACCGTGAAAGCGAATAGCGTCACCAGCAGACCCGCCTGCGGAATGGTTACCGCCAGGTCTCGGGCAATGGCCGGCAACAGGCCGACGATGACGAATTCCGTGGTCAGCACCGTGAATCCGGCAGCAGACAACAGGAGAATGGGCAACAGCATGAGCAACTCCAGCAAAACGACGACACCAGCGATGACCGGAAGGCCCGCTGGCAACGATTAAAATGAGGATGGCGAATCTTAACAGAGTGTTTCAGCAGTGACTTGCATAAACCTGCCGACTTGGCGATCAATCCGGTGGCAGATCGTCACAGGCCTGAAGGATAACGCCTACGCTGTGATAAAGTCCGCGCCCTGAAAAACGTACACCCTGTTCAGCGCCCGTTTAACAGCGTTGATCGCGCGTCAGCCCTTTCGGTTCGTGCCGGTGACCTGCCCCCTTGATGTATCACCGGTTTCACGCAACCTTGCACCCTATAAAAAATCAGAGATGCCGTTATGACCGCTTCATCCCCTTCTCTACTGCAACGCCTGAAAAACCTCAGTCTGGTCACGCAGATCCTGATCGGCCTGATCGCCGGTATCGCTCTGGCGTTGTTCGCCCCGGAAGCGGCAAAAGGCTCGGCGTTCATCGGCAAAGTATTTGTCTCGGCGCTGAAAGCCGTGGCACCGATTCTGGTGTTCGTGCTGGTAATGGCGTCGATTGCCAACCACAAGCACGGTCAGGAAACCCACATCAGGCCCATCCTGTTCCTGTACCTGCTCGGTACTTTCGCCGCAGCCGTGGTCGCGGTGATTGCCAGCATGGCGTTTCCCTCGCATCTGGTGCTGTCCACCGACAACGTGTCGGTCACCGCGCCGGGCGGCATTGCCGAAGTGCTGCAAAGCCTGTTGTTGAGCGTGGTCGACAACCCGGTCAGCGCGCTGATGAATGCCAACTTCATCGGCATTCTGGCCTGGGCGATCGGCATGGGCGTCGCGATTCGCCATGCCGGCGACACCACACGCGAGGTGCTGGGCGACCTGTCCAACGGCGTGACCGTGATCGTGCGCGTAGTGATTCGTTTCGCCCCACTGGGCATTTTCGGTCTGGTGGCGTCTACCCTCGCCACCTCGGGCTTCGGCGCGTTGATCGGTTATGCGCACCTGCTGGCCGTGCTGCTGGGCTGCATGCTGTTTGTGGCGCTGGTAATGAACCCGCTGATTGTGTTCTGGAAGCTGCGCCGCAACCCGTACCCGCTGACCCTCAAGTGCCTGCGCGAAAGCGGCATCACTGCCTTCTTCACCCGCAGCTCGGCAGCGAACATTCCGGTCAACCTGGAACTGAGCAAGCGCCTGGGCCTGCATGAAGACACCTACTCGGTATCGATCCCGCTGGGCGCCACCATCAACATGGCCGGCGCAGCGATCACCATCACCGTGCTGAGCCTGGCTGCCGTGCACACGCTGGGGATTGCCGTGGACATTCCGACCGCGATCCTGCTCAGTGTCGTCGCGGCGATCTGTGCCTGTGGCGCCTCGGGCGTGGCCGGTGGCTCGCTGCTGCTGATTCCGCTGGCGTGCAGCCTGTTCGGCATTCCCAGCGAGATTGCCATGCAGGTGGTAGCGGTGGGTTTCATCATTGGTGTGCTGCAGGACTCGGCGGAAACAGCGCTGAATTCGTCCACCGATGTGCTGTTCACCGCGGCGGCTTGCCTCGGTGAAGAGGCGAAAATTCAGCGTTCAGTCTGAAGATCAAAAGATCGCAGCCTGCGGCAGCTCTTACATTAGGAATGCGTTTCCCTGTAGGAGCTGCCGCAGGCTGCGATCTTTTGCGTTATCCAATAAAAAGCCCGCCAAGGCGTGAACCTTGGCGGGCTTTTTTGTTACGGGGTGTTTTAGTACGCGCCCATGTAATCGCGCTTACCCACTTCAACACCGTTGTGACGCAGCAGCGCATAGGCAGTGGTGACGTGGAAGAAGAACTGCGGCAGACCGTAGCTCAGCAGGTAAGCCTGACCGCTGAAGCGCTTCTCTTTCGGCGTGCCCGGACGGGTCACGATCTCGATGCCTTCCTTGCCGTTGATCTGCTCCGGCTTGATCTCGCCGATGTAGGCCAGCACCTTGGCGATCAGCGCCTGCAGTTCGGCGAACGTGGTTTCAGTGTCGTCATACTTCGGGATTTCGACTTCGGCCAGACGCGAGGAAACGCCCTTGGCGAAGTCGACGGCGATCTGCACCTGACGCACCAGCGGGAACATGTCCGGGTACAGGCGCGCTTGCAGGAAGGCGTTCGGGTCGATGTTTTTTTCGGTGGCGTGGGCTTCAGCCTTTTTCAGGACATCGCTCAGGGCATTGAGCATTTGTTGAAAAACCGGGACGGATGCGGCGTAAAGGGAAATGGTCATGGCAGTCTCGTGTGGTGGCTGGGTGGAACGTGGAGGCGATTATAGCCATGCTTGATGACCACACGGCTTGCCTTTTGTTAGCCAAGGATTAGGCTAGGCGCCTTCGACTGCTGAGGGAACGCGCGATGACCACCGAACTTGCAACCACCACCGACGAACCACGGCTCAACGCCACGGAAATCCGCATTCTGGGTTCGTTGATCGAAAAACAGGCCACCAGCCCGGAAACCTATCCGTTGACCCTCAATGCATTGGTGCTGGCCTGCAATCAGAAGACCAGCCGCGAGCCGGTGATGAACCTGACTCAGGGCCAGGTCGGCCAGAGCCTGCGGGCGCTGGAAAGCCACGGTTACACCAAACTGGTCATGGGCAGTCGCGCTGATCGCTGGGAGCATAAGCTGGACAAGGCGCTGGAACTGGTGCCGGCCCAGGTGATTCTCACCGGTCTGATGTTCTTGCGTGGCCCGCAGACAGTGAATGAGTTGCTGACCCGCAGCGGCCGCATGCACGATTTCGAAGATGCCGAGCAAGTGGTGCATCAGCTTGAGCGCCTGATCGCCCGTGGGCTGGCGGTGTTGATCCCGCGTCAGGCCGGACAACGTGAAGACCGCTACACCCATGCGCTGGGCGATCCGGCGGACATCGAGGCGATCCTGGCGGCGCGGCAGAATCCTGGGGAGCGCGCGACCAGCGGCGTTTCGGTCGAGCGCATCGAAGAGCTGGAAGCACGGATTGCCGCGCTGGAAGAGCGCCTGGCGCGCCTCGAATAACCCCGGAAATCCTACTGTGGGAGCGAGCTTGCTCGCGAATGCAGTGTGTCATTTAACAATGATGTGAATGACACATTGCATTCGCGAGCAAGCTCGCTCCCACTGGGGCTGCACCAAGCCGAAGGTCTCTATTTACTCACCATCCCAGTAATCCACCCCGTCCGCCTGCCGCGCCACGGCGACAAAACCTGACGCATTGCCCTCGGCATCAACCTTGAAGTTGTCCATCACCGCGTATTTGTTGGAGTCCGGGTATTCGCAGATATCCGGTTGCTGCTGGGTGCTGACCGCCAGGTAACGCAGTTCCGCGTCGCTGGTATTGATGATCTGATGCGCCGTTTCCGGGCCGCCCGGCGGGCAGGCGATCACGTCGCCCGCGCGGATCGGAAAGCGTTCGGCACCCAAGCGCACTTCGCCCTCCCCGGCCACCACATAGAACATCTCTTCATTGACCCGGTGGCTGTGAAACGGACTGCCGCGCATGCCTGGCGGTAATGCGTACAGGCGATAACCGAGTTTCTGCGCACCGAGTTGCTGGCCTACCCGCGCCATGCGCTGCTGATAACGCCCGGCGGTTTCGCCTTCCGGGGCAAGGGCTTCAGGCAGGGGTTCGAGTTCGACCTGGTGCAGGTTGAGGATGGGCGGATGCATGGGGTGCCTCGATCAGGTTTTTATGAGGGACAAGTCTTGGCTTGCTGAGGCGGCAGTATAGGCAACCCGATAAACCGAGTTGAATTCATCGCTGGCAAGCCAGCTTACACAGGATTTGTGGTTGCTCACCTGGTTGTGTTGCAACCTGACACCTGTGGGAGCTGGCTTGCCAGCGATGGGGCCAACTCATCCGACACATAATCCAGAACATCAGCTGCGGGCGAAATTTGCCGCCGCAAACTGCTCTTCACTCGGCCGCACGCCCGTGTACAGCACAAACTGCTCCAGCGCCTGGATCGCAATCACCTCCAGTCCGGTAATCACTTTTTTGCCCTCCGCCCGCCCACGCACGATCAGCGGCGTTTCCGACGGAATCGCTACCACATCGAACACGATCCCGGCTGCCTGGATCACTTCAGGCTCGAACGCCAGTTGCCCCGCCTCCGGCCCGCCGTCCATGCCCACCGGGGTGACGTTGATCAGCATCTGCGGACGTTCTTCACCCAACTCGGCCCGCCAGCGGTAACCCAGCGAGTCCGCCAGCGCCTGGCCGGCGCGCTCGTTACGCGCAACGATCAAGCCATTTTTGTAGCCACCATCGCGCAAGGCGCTGGCCACCGCTTTGGCCATACCGCCGCTGCCGCGCAGGGCGAACGTCGTATCCTTTGGCACCGCGTGGGTTTCCAGCAGCTGGGCGATAGCGATGTAATCGGTGTTATAGGCCTTGAGATGACCGTTTGTGTTGACGATGGTGTTGATCGACTGGATCGCTGCCGCCGATGCATCCAGCTCATCAACCAGCGCGATACACGCTTCCTTGAAAGGCATCGACACGCCGCAACCGCGAATCCCCAGCGCACGAATCCCGCCGACAGCCCCCGGCAGATCCTGACTGCTGAACGCCTTGTAATAGAAGTTCAGGCCCAACTGCTCGTACAAATGGTTATGAAAACGCAGACCGAAATTCCCCGGGCGCCCGGACAGGGACATGCACAGCTGGGTGTCTTTGTTGGGATTCATCTGCATGAAACTTCTCCTTCAAACGGACTTTCGGATGGACGGAGTTAGCCATTCCATCGGGTTCTGGACGATCATAAGCGCCTGTCTGCAACGGGCCGCGTGCCCCTTTGACCCACCGGTAAAGAAGCCGGTACAGACCTTACACAAAATTTACCCAGCGGCTGTGCTGATTTTCAGAATTTCGCTGTCATAGAAGTATCCCCGCGACAACGTTGGGCCTGGTGCAGGCCCGGACGCCGGGTCGAAGAACCGAGGAATTATCATGATTCGTAAACTCCCCATCGTGGCCTTGTTGATTGGTGCATTCGCGATCACAGGTCAGGCAGAAGCCCACGGCGGTGGCTGGCAGGGTCCGGCCGTGTTTGGTGCGATCGTCGGCTCGGCCATCATCGGCTCGGCGCTGATCAACCAGGACCGGCCAGTCTACGTACAACAGCCTGTTTACGCGCAACCGGCACCGGTTTATGTGCAACAACCGCCGCCACCGGTCTATTACCAGCCGGCCCCTGTTTACGTGCAACAACCGGTCTACGTGCCTGGCCCGGTCTACTACGGCCCACCACGCGGCTATTACGGCCGGCCACACGGCTACTACGGTGGCCCGCGCTGGTAATCGCCAACAATCAGCCCTGCTTTATAGCGGGGCTTTTTTATGACCGTCGGTCGGGCAACGTCTGAAAAAATCTTGCCAAGGTCGCTGTGAGGACAGTTCCAGCGGCTAAAGTCGGCATGATGGACTTGACCGTTGGGGGCAAAACACAGAACGGTCATCGATTTGTCATGACGGAACCGCAATCTGAATCCGTCCGTAAACAACAGGTTGATAACAACAAGGACGACCCATGCCTACTCAGAATCCGCACCGCATCGTCGGCCTGTGCACTTCAAGCAAGGTGTACAGCGCGCTGACCGAACTCAAACACCTGGAGGGCCACCGCTGCGCCAAGTTCCTTTCGCTGCTGGCGGAGAACCTGGTGCACAAGGGCTTGCTCAACGAGCGCGAAGTGGTGCACATGCTCGACCAGGTTGTCGACTGAACCCGTCCTCACTGTTATCAATGACCACTATCGAGAGCGTTGATTGTCCCTGAGCACAGCGAATCACTAAGGTAGCTCCACAGATTGATGGAGGTACTGGTCATGGCTCAGGTTCAAATCATGTCGGTCATCGGCAGCGCTGTTCCCGCATCGCTCAGAGCGTCGGGATTGCTCGCCTGCTGGTATCTGGTGCGCGACGGTGAGCCCATCAGCGGCCCGCTGACTTCGCTCCCGGCAGCGCAGGCAATGTCGCAGAAAATCGTCAGCGCGCCGTTCCACGCTTAAGGCAACTGGACTTTCGGTTTGGTCTCGATAAACAGCGCCCAGCTCGACATGAACAGCGCCGCGATCAGCGGCCCGATCACGAAACCGTTGAGGCCGAACACTGCGAGGCCGCCGAGGGTCGAGATCAGGATCATGTAGTCGGGCATGCGCGTGTCTTTACCGACCAGAATCGGGCGCAGCACGTTGTCCACCAGACCGATCACAAATACCCCGAACAGCGCCAACACCACGCCCTGCCAGATCATCCCGCTGAGCAGGAAGTACACCGCCACTGGCGCCCAGACGATTCCCGCGCCCACCGCCGGCAACAGCGACAGAAAGCCCATCAGCACCGCCCAGAGCAACGCGCTGGGGATGTCGAGAAACCAGAAAATCGCCCCGCCCAATGCGCCCTGAGTGACCGCCACCACCAGGTTGCCCTTCACCGTCGCCCGCACCACCCGGTTGAACTTCAACTGCAGACGACGTTTGTGGGTCTCTTCCAGCGGCACTGCAGTGCGTACCTTGCGTACCAGTTCGGCGCCATCGCGCAGAAAGAAAAACAGCAGGTACAGCATGATGCCGAAGCTGACCACAAACTCGAATGTGCCCTGGCCGAAACTGAAGGCCTGACTGGCCAGCACCTGACTGCCCTGCATCGACGCCTTGACGATTTTCTCGCGCAGACCGTTGAGTTCGCCCATGCCGAAGCGATCGAGCAAATGCTGAAAGTAAGGGGGCAAGCTGTGTTTGAACTGTGCCAGGTAGGCACCGATGTCCAGTTGACCGCTTTCGATGTTGTTGTACACCGTCGCGCCTTCCTGCACCAACAGGATGCTGAGAATGATCACCGGGAGAATCGCGATCACCAGGCAAATGCCCAGCGTGCAAAGCGCGGTCAGGTTGCGCTGCCAGCCGAATTTGAGCTGTAACTTGCGCTGCATCGGCGCAAACAGAATGCCGAGAATCACCGCCCAGAACACCGCACCGTAGAACGGCAGCAGAATCCAGATGAAGGCGACCGTCACCAACAGCAACAGCACGGTGAGGGATTTGAATTGCAGCGTTTTTTCGTTCATGTCCGATCCATGTCAGTCAGGCGTCACGCACGCCTCGAACCTTAGTCCACCGGGGCACGCACGAGTGCCATCTTTGTTCATGGAGCATAGATCGCCTGGTAGAAGCAGCTCGCTGCACCTGATGCAGCGGGACCTTGTCATGGTGCCGGCGCAGCACAGATCAGCGGCACCCGCGCAAAGATAGATCCAGATCAATAAACCGCAGTTGCCGCTGCACTACCCTGCCGCGCTTTTGCGACCGACGCCGCCATGATCCTTGACCTCCCCCTCGCCGCCCCGGAGCTGCTGGCCCCCGCCGGCACCCTGAAGAATATGCGTTATGCCTTCGCCTACGGCGCCGATGCGGTCTACGCCGGCCAGCCGCGCTACAGTCTGCGAGTGCGTAACAACGAGTTCGACCACGCCAACCTCGCCCTCGGTATTCGCGAAGCGCAGGCCCAGGGCAAGCGCTTCTACGTGGTGGTCAACATTGCCCCGCACAATGCCAAGCTGAAGACCTTCCTCAAGGACCTGGCGCCGGTGATCGAGATGGCGCCGGATGCCCTGATCATGTCTGACCCGGGCCTGATCATGCTGGTGCGCCGGCATTTTCCGCAGATGCCGATCCACCTCTCGGTGCAGGCCAACACGGTGAACTGGGCGAGCGTCGAATTCTGGCAGCAACAAGGCCTGAGCCGGATCATCCTGTCGCGGGAATTGTCACTGGAGGAAATCGCTGAAATCCGCGAACAGGTGCCGGGCATGGAACTGGAAGTGTTCGTCCACGGCGCGCTGTGCATGGCTTACTCCGGGCGCTGCCTGTTGTCGGGCTATATGAACAAGCGCGACGCCAACCAAGGCACCTGCACCAACGCCTGCCGCTGGAAATACTCGGCGCAGGAAGCCACGGAAAACCAGCTCGGCGAGATCGTGCAGAGCTTCCAGCCCGAGCCGACCCTGGGCATCGGCACGCCGACCGATCAGGTGTTCCTGCTGCAGGAAGCCAATCGTCCCGATGAGTTGATGCCGGCGTTTGAAGACGAGCACGGCACCTACATCATGAACGCCAAGGATCTGCGCGCGGTGCAGCACGTCGAACGGCTGACGCGTATGGGCGTGCATTCGCTGAAGATCGAGGGTCGCACCAAGTCGCACTTCTATTGCGCACGTACTACCCAGGTTTATCGCCGGGCAATCGACGATGCCGTAGCCGGACGCGAGTTCGATCGCAGCCTGATGACCGACCTCGAATCACTGGCCCAGCGCGGCTACACCGAAGGTTTCCTGCGCCGGCATGTGCATGACGAATACCAGAATTATCAGAATGGCAGCTCGGTGTCGGAACGTCAGCAATTCGTCGGCGAACTCACCGGTGAGCGCCGTGACCGGTTGGCCGAGGTCAAGGTGAAAAACCGGTTTGCACTGGGCGACCACCTGGAACTGATGACGCCCAAGGGCAATTTCCACTTTGATCTGCACCAGTTGCAGAGCGCCAAGGGAGAGGCGATCGAGGTGGCGCCAGGGGATGGGCACACGGTGTATCTGCCGATTCCGGATGCAGTGGATTTGCGCTTTGGGTTGCTGATGCGGGATGTAGCTGCCAATCCGGCATGAGGATACGCAACACCTTGCAGGCGTCACTGATCTTCAGCGACATTGCGGCCGCCATCGCTGGCAAGCCAGCTCCCACAGGGGTTGTGTTGAACACAAAATCTCATGCCACCAACAATCACTGTGGGAGCAGGCTTGCCCGCGAAGAGGCCGGCATGAGCAAAACACCCCGCCACTGACCGACCCAAAAAAACCCGGCACCAGAGCCGGGTTTTTCACTACCTGCGATCATCCGACAACGGCGTCGGCTCATCTGCCAGCGGCACATCATCGTCCGCCGCCGGGTCCTTCCAGTCTTCCGGCCGATCGGCATCACTCAACGGATCGCGCCCGGGACTCATGCCCGGTGGCGCATCGTGATCGGCCAGTGTCGGCTCATCCGTGCCGGGCACCGGACGGGTCGGATCGGTCGGCAGCACACCACCTTGAAACAGCAAATCATTCGCCATGACACACCTCACCAAGGAGGTCCGGAAAACCCGGGCCATACCGCTTGGAAGCAGGCCTGCGCAGGCCGTGCCATCGAGCAGACCAACGGCAATCAGCCCTGCGCACCGAAGCGGTCGCGGCTGTTGGTCAGGTGCAACCACATTGCCGCGCGCGCTGCGTCCGGGTCCTGGCGCTTGATCGCATTCAGGATCGCTTCGTGCTCCAGATGCGCCAACTGCCCCAGCTTGCTCAAATCCGCCGCCCCACGCTCGGCCGCGTTGAGCCGCTGACGCGGAATCATCGCGCTGCCCAGATGCTGCATGATTTCGCTGAAGCAGACGTTGCCGGTGGCTTCGGCGATCAGCAGATGAAAACGCCGATCCGCCTCGACGCAACTGTCGTTGCTGTCCAGCAGACGCTGATAGTCATCCAGCGCCTGGCGCATGTGCAGCAATTGTTGTTCGCTGCGCCGTTGTGCGGCCAATGCGGCGGCCTGAGTTTCCAGGCCCATGCGCAATTCAAGAATGCTGCGCACGCCGAGCGCGGTGTCGACATTCAGGCGCAAACCCTGCTCGGCGGCGCGTTCGATGACAAAAGTGCCAATGCCGTGCCGCGTCTCCACCAACCCTGATGCCTGCAACTTGGAAATCGCCTCGCGCACCACCGTGCGACTGACGCCGTGCTCCTGAACGATGGCGTTCTCCGACGGCAGCTTGTCGCCGGGCGACATCTGACCAAGCAGGATGCTCTGAGTGAGTTTCTCCACCAGATCGTGGGCGAGGTTATGCGCACGTTTGGGCGCGGGTGCGTCGAGGTCTTCTTGCATGTTCGGTTCCGGTGATCGGGGCTTGCCGATCGTAGCACTGCGTGATGGCTGACGAGTCGATTTTAGCGCCGAAACAGCACTCAACTTGTATGACAACATTCAATAAAACGAAAAAAACGCAACAACCAAGCGCTACGCCCTGCTTGAACATTTGGATCGTGAACCCAACAGACGCGTCTGACGCGCCGCGATTAAAACCAATAAAAACGGGGTAAAACACCAAAAAGAAATAAAGAAATCGTTCACCAGACAAATTTAATCGCTGCACCCCACTTGTAGGACAAAAAAATCAAGTTGTATGATGTCTATCAACAATGCAGCACCCAGCCCTACCCCGCATAAAAATAATCAGTGGGAGAAAACCAAGTGAAAACCTCCGTCTCCGGGATCAACGAGGGCGTCGATTCGACACTCGCGTCCGCCATCTCGAAAGTGAAACGCCACGTCCTGCCGCTCTTCGTGATCATGTTCATCGTCAATTACATTGACCGGGTGAACATCGGTTTCGTCCGCACTCACATGGAACATGACCTGGGCATCGGGGCGGCCGCCTACGGCTTCGGCGCCGGTCTGTTCTTCATCGGATACGCGCTATTCGAAGTGCCGTCCAACATGCTCCTGCAGAAAGTCGGCGCGCGCATTTGGCTGACCCGCATCATGCTCACCTGGGGCCTGGTCGCCGCCGGCATGGCATTCATCCAGAACGAAACGCACTTTTACATCCTGCGCTTTCTGCTTGGCGTGGCCGAGGCCGGATTCTTTCCCGGGGTGATCTACTACTTCACTCGCTGGCTACCCGGCGCCGAACGCGGCAAGGCCATCGCGATTTTCCTCAGTGGTTCGGCGGTGGCCTCGCTGATCTCCGGCCCATTGTCCGGCCTGCTGTTGCAGATCAACGGCCTGGGCATGCACGGCTGGCAATGGATGTACTTCATCGAGGGGATGTTCTCGGTCGGGCTGTGCGTGTTCGTCTGGTTCTGGCTCGACGCCAAACCTCACGACGCGAAATGGCTGACCCGCGCCGAACAGGACGCACTGGTCAGCGCCATCGATGACGAACAGAAGGCCCGCGAAGCCGCGACGCCGATCCGACCTTCAATGGCCAAATTGCTCAAGGACCGGCAGATCATCCTGTTCTGCCTGATCTACTTTTTTATCCAGCTGACCATCTACGCCGCGACGTTCTGGTTGCCAAGCATCATCAAGAAAATGGGCGAGATGAGCGATTTCCAGGTCGGGCTGTTCAACTCGATTCCGTGGCTGCTGTCGATCATCGGCATGTACGCCTTCGCTGCCTTCTCGGCCAAGTGGAAGCATCAGCAAGCCTGGGTCGCCACCGCGTTGTTGATCGCCGCGGCAGGGATGTTCATGTCCACCACTGGCGGGCCGATTTTTGCCTTTGTCGCGATCTGTTTTGCCGCGCTCGGCTTCAAGTCCGCCTCCTCGTTGTTCTGGCCGATTCCGCAGGCGTATCTGGATGCGCGAATCGCCGCAGCGGTGATTGCGCTGATCAACTCGGTGGGCAACCTCGGCGGCTTCGTCGCGCCCACCACCTTCGGCCTGCTGGAACAACACACCGGCTCGATTCAGGGCGGCCTCTACGGTCTGGCCGCGACCTCGATCATCGCCGCGATCATCGTCTTCGCGGCCCGCACCACACCGAAACCGGCTGCTGACCTTGCCGTGGCCGAAGCCGCGCCGAAGCACGCCTGAACTCTGCCTGATTAGGATCAAAACCATGACTGCACACGACACCGCCAAAGCGCCGATCATCACCGCCATGCAAGTGATTCCAGTGGCCGGCCACGATGGCATGTTGCTCAACTTGAGTGGCGCCCACGGGCCGTTTTTTACCCGCAACATCGTTATTCTCAAGGACAACGCCGGGCACACCGGCGTCGGTGAAGTGCCCGGTGGCGAGCGCATCCGCCAGACGCTGGAGGATGCTCGCAGCCTGGTGCTCGGCAACCCGATCGGCAACTATCAGAAAATCCTCAATCAGGTGCGCCAGACCTTCGCCGAGCGTGACGCCGGCGGCCGTGGCCTGCAGACGTTCGACCTGCGCATCACCATTCACGCAGTGACCGGACTCGAAGCCGCCCTGCTCGACTTGCTCGGCCAACACCTCGACGTACCGGTCGCGGCGCTGCTCGGCGAAGGCCAGCAGCGCGACCAAGTGAAGATGCTCGGCTATCTGTTTTACGTCGGTGACCAGCGCGAAACCAGCCTCGCCTACCGCAGCGAACCGGACGCCGATAACGACTGGTTCCGCGTCCGTCACGAGAAGGCCATGAGCGCCGAAGCGGTGGTGCGTCTGGCCGAAGCGGCCCACGCAAAATACGGTTTCCAGGATTTCAAACTCAAGGGCGGCGTGCTCAGCGGTGATGCGGAAATCGAAGCCGTGACGGCACTGGCCGAACGCTTTCCCGAGGCGCGTATCACCCTCGATCCGAACGGTGCGTGGTCACTGAAGGAAGCGATCCGCCTGTGCCGCGATCAGCATCACGTGCTGGCTTATGCCGAAGACCCTTGCGGTGCGGAAAACGGTTACTCCGGGCGTGAAGTCATGGCCGAATTTCGCCGCGCCACCGGATTGAAGACGGCGACCAACATGATCGCCACCGACTGGCGTGAAATGGGCCACGCCATTCAGTTGCAGTCGGTGGACATCCCGCTGGCCGACCCGCACTTCTGGACCATGCAAGGCTCGGTGCGTGTCGCGCAACTGTGCCACGAGTGGGGCCTGACCTGGGGCTCGCACTCCAACAACCACTTCGATATCTCTTTGGCGATGTTCACCCATGTCGCGGCCGCAGCACCGGGTGACATCACCGCCATCGACACGCACTGGATCTGGCAGGACGGCCAGCGCCTGACCCAGGCGCCGCTGCAAATTGTCGACGGTTGCGTGCAAGTGCCGCAGAAACCGGGGCTGGGCGTGGAGCTGGACATGGACCAAGTGGCCAAGGCTCATGAGCTGTATAAAGGCATGGGCCTCGGTGCGCGAGATGACAGCGTGGCGATGCAGTTTTTGATTCCGGGGTGGACGTTCGATAACAAGCGGCCGTGCCTGGTGCGCTGATGCCTTCCCCCTTGTAGGAGCTGCCGCAGGCTGCGATCTTTTGATCTTGATCTTCAAAAATCAAAGTCAAACGATCGCAACCTGCGGCAGCTCCTACAAAGGATTTGTGTCAGGCAGAGATTTGCAGCAACCAGCTTTTGAACGCACTCATCGCCACCGTCTCCGGCCGCGACTGTAAACGCGTCAGCCAATAACTGCCGGTGGTGATTTCAATCGCAAACGGCTGACGAATCACATCCGCCGCCAATTGCCGGGCGAACATCAGCGGCGGTGCCAGCGCTACGCCGCTGCCCTGCAGCGCGGCCTCCATCATCGCCAGCGACGAGTCGAACACGATGCTCTGCGGCGGCGCGGCGTGGGTCGCCAGACCGGCGGCGTGAAACCATTGTGGCCATTCATCGGTACGATACGAGCGCAGCAAACGCTGCTGCAACAGGTCACCCGGGGATTGCAACTGCCGGGCAATTTCCGGCACGCACAACACCGACAGTGGCGCATCGAGCAAGCGCGTGGCCTCGATGCCATGCCACGCCCCGGCACCGAAACGAATCGCGTAATCCAGGCCTTCGGCGGCGACATCGACCCGGTTGTTGTGAGTCGACAGCCGCAAATCTATGAGCGGATGTTTCGCCTGGAAGTCTGCCAGCCGTGGCAGCAGCCAACCGACCGCAAAGGTTCCCACGGCACCCACGGTCAACATTTCCCGATACTGACCGCCCGCCAGCCGCTCAAGCATCTGCGCGATGTGATCGAACGACGTGGTCAGAACGGGCAACAGGGTCTCGCCTTCACTGGTCAGCATCAGCCCACGGGGCAGGCGTTTGAACAGGGTGACGCTGAGTTGCGCTTCGAGGCTTTTGACCTGATGGCTCACCGCCGCCTGGGTCACGCATAACTCCACCGCGGCGCGGGTGAAGCTCAAATGACGCGCAGAAGCTTCGAAAGCGCGCAGTGCATTGAGCGGCAATTGAGGTCGAATCATGCCAATTCCCAAATTTTTCTAATGGCTCATCCGAAATATCATCGTTTGTCGACGAGTGCCAGACTGCCTAAATTGTCGGCGCTGATCAGCTGCCCAACCTTGCGATTGCCCGCAGTCTAGCGGGATATCACCCTCAACACTCATGGAGAGTGGGTCACACATGTCGTTCATCAATCCGAGCAAAGTCATCATCTGCAGCGCATTTGGCGTGATTTTCGCTGCTACCACGTGCATGGCCGCCACACCCAGCGACGAGCAATTGCAAGCCCTGGTAAAAAAAGCCGTCGCCCCGGTGATGCAGCAACAACAGGTTCCGGGCCTGGCCGTGGCTGTCACCGTCCACGGCCAACCGCATTACTTTAATTACGGCGTCGCCGCCAAGGATACCGGGCAGAAAGTCAGCGAAAACACCCTGTTCGAAATCGGTTCGGTGAGTAAAACCTTTGCCGCGACCCTGGCGGGCTACGCGCAGGCGACCGGCAAACTGGACCTGTCGACCAAAGCCAGCCAGCTCTGGCCGGAACTGAAAGGCAGCGCTTTCGACAACATCAGCGTACTGCAACTGGGCACCTACAGCGCTGGTGGCCTGCCGCTGCAATTCCCTGACCAGTGGGATTCGGCGGACAAGATGCTCGACTATTACCAACAGTGGAAACCGAGCTTCCCGGCCGGTAGCCAGCGTCTTTACTCCAACCCGAGCCTGGGCCTGTTCGGCTATCTGGCCGCCAAGACTCTTGGCCAGCCCTATGATCAGGCAATGAGTGAAACCCTGCTGCCGAAACTCGGTCTGCAACACACCTACCTGCAAGTGCCGAAAGCGCAAATGAGCCTGTACGCGCAGGGCTACGACAAGAACAACCAACCGGTGCGCGTCACCCCGGGCGCGATGGATGCACAAGCCTATGGCGTGAAAACCAGCGCCGCCGACCTGCTGCGTTACGTTCAGGCCAACCTGAAACCGGCAAGCCTGGAAGCCCCACTGCAACAAGCCATCGCCAACACCCACACCGGTTACTACACCGTCGGCGACATGACCCAAGGCCTGGGTTGGGAAATGTACCGTTACCCGATCAGCCTCGACCGCTTGCTGGCCGGTAACAGTACAGAAATGGCCATGCAGCCGCACAAGGTGAAGTGGCTCAACCCGCCGCAATCGCAGGCGGATAATGTGCTGCTGAACAAAACCGGGTCTACGGGTGGCTTTGGCAGTTACGTGGCGTTTGTGCCGTCGAAGGATGTCGGCGTGGTGATTCTGGCGAACAAGAATTTTCCGATTCCGGAGCGGGTGAAGATTGCTCACACGATCCTCAGCGTTTTGACCAACTGAAAATCAAATGATCGCCGCCTGCGGCAGCTCCTGCACCGGCCCCATGCAGGAACTGCCGCAGGCTGCGATCTTATTGGCGGGCAATAAAAATGGGCGACCTGTAGAGGTCGCCCATTTTTTTGATTCAGACCATGCCGTCAATCATCCGGCATTTCCGGTGGCTTGCTCGGTTTCGCCGGTTTGCCCGCCTTGGCGCCCTTCTCGCCTTTCTTGGCTGCCGGTTCGGCGGCGGTGGCCTTGGTTTCAGCGACCGTCGGTGCGCTGATTTCCTTTTCGCTGGCCGGCAGTGCATCAACGGTGTCGAAGATTTTCTTCAGGTCCACCGACTTCGCTTCATCGCCCGAGGCCGAGAGTTTGGTCTCGCCGTCCTTGCCCAGCAGGAACACTTTCGGGTACGCCCCGGCGCCCAGCTTCAGCGAGCGCAACAAGGCCATGGTGTCCTGCTGGCCGAGGTCTTTGCCGTCGAGCTGACCGGCCATATTGAGGATGGTGTAGACCTTGATGTTGCGGTCAGTCACACCTTTCTTGTTCGCCGGATCTTCCAGCGACTTTTTCAACCCCATCCACACGGGGTCGACGGTGCTTTGTGCGATCACGATCAACGGTCGGGCCCGTCCCATATCCCCGGCTATGGGCGAATCGTTGTCAGCGGCGAACAAGGGGCCGGCAATCGCCAGCAAGAGTGTCAGGGTCAGTGACCTGATGAGCATGCGCATCTCCTTTTGATATCCACGCTCTAATGATTGCGCATCGCGGCGATTGTTCCGGACCTGTGCCCGGCAAATATGTTTCGCCTTGTCAGAAGCTTAGGTCAGCCGCGTCATTGCGCAACCGCATCGGCGTAATCGTGACGCGGATTTGATTACCTTTTATGAGCGCATTAGGCTGGCTGTTCCGCCCATGAAAAGGAGTTCAGCCCATGCACATCGACTACCTGTGCGATCACCCGCATTTGATTGAGGAACTGGCCGAACTCAATTTCAAGGAATGGGGCGAATTCCGCGACGGCGATACCCTTGAGGCTCGTACCGAACGGATGCGCGCCGCCTGCGGCAAGGGTGCGGTTCCCAGCGTGGTGGTGGCCATTGAAGACGGCCGATTGCTCGGTGGCGCGCTGCTGATCGACAGCGACATGAAGATCCGCCCGCAACTGACGCCGTGGCTGGCGGGGGTTTATGTGAAGGCCGAAGAACGCGGGCGCGGGATTGCTTCGCAACTGGTCAAACGTATTGTTGAAGAAGCCAGAGCGTTGGGCGTACAGACGTTGTATCTGTACACCGATGCGGCGCAAGCACTGTATGCGCGGTTGGGTTGGGAGGTGGTCGAGGATCTGGTCTACGAGGATTTGCCGGTGACCGTCATGAAATTCAACATCCTTCATACCCCAGTGTAGGAGCTGCCGCAGGCTGCGATCTTTTGATCTTCGTTTTTACAATCAAGATCAAAAGATCGCAGCCTGCGGCAGCTCCTACATCAGAACGCCAGCTTGTAACCGATCAACAGCAACATGGTCGCCAGACACGGGCGCAGCAATTCATCGGAAATGCGCCCGGTCAGGTGGCTGCCCAGCCAGATGCCCGGCAGCGAACCCATCAGCAGGAAACCCAGCACGCCCCAATCCATGTTGCCCATGCTCGCGTGGCCAAGACCCGCAACCAGGGTCAGCGGTACGGCATGGGCAATTTCGGTGCCGACCAGACGGCGGGTTGGCAGCAGCGGATAAAGAATGAACAACGCGACCGTGCCGAGGGCGCCGGCGCCGATAGATGTCAGGGCGACCATGGTGCCGAGGATCAGACCGGTGATCACGGTCATTACGTTCAGGCGCGCGCCGCTCGGGTTGTAGTTGCCGCCCGCGCGATTATGGGCGAATTCGAGCAGGCGCTTCTTGAACAGAATCGCCAGCGCGGTGGCGAACAACACCCAGCCCAAGGCTTGCTTGATGATCGCGTTCATCGCCTCGGGCGCTGTGTGCAGACTGCTGAGAAACCACAAGGTCAGGGCGACTGCCGGCACGCTGCCAAGGGTCAGCCAACCGGTGATCGCCCAATCGATGTTGTTGTTCTTCTTGTGAACCAGTACGCCACTGGATTTGGTGATGGCCGCGTACAACAGGTCAGTGCCCACCGCGGTTGCCGGGTTGATACCGAACCACAGCAGGATCGGCGTCATCAACGAACCGCCGCCGACACCGGTCATGCCGACAATAAAACCCACCACCAGCCCGGCGATGACCAGGCCGAAATTTGCCAATTCCATTAAGACGTCCAGAAAAACGACAGGAAAAATCTGGCCCGCAGCATAGCGATTTTTCATATAACCACATATATCAATGCGGTCTATCGTTATGCCCGATTCCTACATCTAACACTGTAGGAGCTGCCGGAGGCTGCGATCTTTTGATCTTGATTAAAAGACAAAATCAAAAGATCGCAGCCTCCGGCAGCTCCTACAGTGGAGGTGTGGTTCAGTGCTGGCGCCGGCCCGGTTTGAAACTGTGATGCCGGTTGATCCACACCGTCGCCAGCGCAATCAGCGACAGGATCAACAGCGCCCACGGAAACGACATCGCCCCCGCCTGATCCAGCAGCAACCCGCCAAACAGGCCGCCGCCGGCAATTGCCACGTTCCAGGACGTGGTGAGCATCGCCTGCACCACGTCCACATGCTCGCCAGCCGAATCCGCCGCAGCCGTCAGCAGCAACGTTGCCGAGCCGCCAAATGACAGGCCCCACACGGCCATGCAGGTGTAGATCAGCCACGGCGACGCAGACATCAGCGCCAGCACCAGTGCAGTCACGGCAAATACCGCGAGGCTGATCAGGGTCAGCCAGCGCAGCCAGCGATCCACCAGCACGCCGATGATCCAGATTCCGACCAGCGAACACAGACCAAACACCAGCAGCACCAGATCGACACGCTCGGCCAGCCCGGCCTGCATCAGGAAAGGCGCAATGTAGGTGTAGAGAATGTTGTGCCCGAGCATCCAGGTCAGCACCACGAACAGCACCGGCCGCACGCCCGGCAGGCGCAATGACTGCAGCAACGGCAGGCGCTCGGCGCTGGCCTGGCCCGGACGATCAGGCACCGCCAGCACAATCCACGCCGCCAGCACCAATGCCAGCGCCGACATGATCCCGAACGACGCACGCCAGCCGATCAGGTTACCCAGCCACGTCCCCGCCGGAGTACCCAGGGACAGCGCCACCGGGGTGCCCAGCATCGCGATTGCCAACGCCCGCCCCTGCTGATGCACCGGCACGATCCCGCGGGCGTACCCGGCCATGATGCCCCACGACAGTCCTGCGGCCATCCCGGCGAGAAAGCGCGACGCGAGGGTCAGGCCGTAATGACTGGAGAACGTGGTCACCGTGTTGAACAGCAGGAAACCACCGACCGTCATCAGCAGCACCCGGCGCCGTGGCCAGCCCCGGGTGGCCACGGTCAGCGGAATCGCCGCGACTATCGAACCCAGCGCATACAGCGTCACCAGTTGCCCGGCGAGCACTTCACTGACGCCGAGCCCGGCGCCGATCTGCGGTAACAGCCCGGCCGGCAACGTCTCGGTGAGGATGGCGATGAAGCCGGTCATGGCGAACGCCAGTAACGCGGCGTACGGCAGTTTTTCTGTACGGGCGACGCGGTCGATGCGGTTGAAGTCGGTGCTTGCGGAGTCGGTCATGACAGGTGCAGCTCCCTTTTGAGCTAATTTTTATTTGAAACTGTATACAACTTACACCACCAACCCCTGTAGGAGCTGCC
The DNA here is from genome assembly GCF_022368695.1 of Pseudomonas sp. Y5-11. Lineage (NCBI taxonomy): Bacteria > Pseudomonadati > Pseudomonadota > Gammaproteobacteria > Pseudomonadales > Pseudomonadaceae > Pseudomonas > Pseudomonas sp. Y5-11. The sequence goes on along the minus strand of NZ_CP058974.1, from coordinate 3,103,887 downwards.
GCAGGCTGGAATCTTTTGACTTGGTTTTTTAAGATCCAGGTCAAAAGATCGCAGCCTGCGGCAGCTCCTACAGGGTTCACTGCACCGGGAGGAAATTCAGGAACAGCAGGCTCTGCGCGTAATTCAGGCCAATACGCCGGTAACGCTCGTCGAGCATCTGCGTCAGCAAGTCGAGCCGCGCGACGATCTTGCCGAATTCGGTGGCGAAGCTCAGGTTGCTGCCCTCCTCCGAGATTTCATTGGAGAACAGCAGCGGCTGGCCTTCCTTGTTCTGGCGCTGGGCCAGGATCCACGTGGCTTTCTCGATGTTGCGCGCGGCGTTGTGGACGAAGGTCGGGTTGATTGCGTCGGTCATGTAGAACTCGACGCGGTTGCCATGAGCGGTGACCAGCATGCTGCCAATGGCATAGATGAAGGCGCCGACCCGATCCCCGAGAAACTCCGGACTCATCGCATAGCTGAGCGCCGCCAGATCCTTGCGCCCGCCCAGCACCGGCAACGGTTGCTGCTGCTCGACCGCCAGGCGCACCTGTTTCACCGCGGTGTTGATGTCGAGGAACCCCGATTTGCGCAGTTCTTCCGGGTTGCGCAAATACAGCTTGCCCATCAACCGATAAAGACTGTTGAGGTTGTCGCGCATCGCCAATGTGGCCATGCGGTCGACGCTGGTCTGCAGGAATTCCTGCGGTTGACCGTCACGCATCTGAGCGATGAAACCGTTGCCGGTCTGGTGCGTGCAACCGCTGACAAACAGCGATGACAGACAGGCCAGCAGCAGACACGGGCGGCGAACAAATCGGATGATCGGGTGAAAAGCTCTCGGCATGAATTCTCGAACGGGCACATTCCTGCGCGGCGGGCGTCGCCGCATCCTGGCCAAGGATAGAGCCGGCAATTGCAAAAAAGTGCAGTGGCGGATCTGCCCGGTTGATTGGCGGCGAATGAGCGCCAAGCTAATTAGTCAGTCTTTATTGTTGAAATACACGATCAATCAGCTATAAACCTTCTTCCACTACCAAAATAGATTGACTAGTTACCTGTAGGAGCTGCCGAAGGCTGCGATCTTTTGACCTTCGTTTTTAGAATCAAGATCAAAAGATCGTCCGAACGCGACCCGAGCCTGCGGCAGCTCCTACAGGGGGAATTGTGGTGTTTTCAAAACAACAAAAAGGAAGGTCAACCATGCTTCAATCCCGTCACCTGCTCTCCGGCCTCGGACTGTCCCTGATGATCGCCACCCTCTCCGCCAACGCAGCCGGCCTGACCGCCGAACACAAAGCCTTTGGCAAAACCAATGACGGCACGCCCGTCGAGCAATACATCCTGCGCAACAGCCACGGCATGCAGGCGACCGTCATCACCTACGGCGCCACCTTGCAATCGCTGCTAGTACCGGACAAACACGGCAAAGCCGCTGACGTGGTGCTCGGTTTCGACGATGTTCAGGGTTACCAGAAAGGCACGGCGTATTTCGGCGCGACCATCGGCCGTTTCGGCAATCGCCTGGCCGAGGGTGCATTCGAACTCGACGGCAAGCGCTATCAAGTGCCGCAGAACGACAAGTCCAACGCCTTGCATGGCGGCACCCAGGGTTTCGACAAGAAAGTCTGGAAAGCGCAGGCAACCAAGGACAAGGATTCAGTCGGCGTGACCCTCACCTATCTGTCGGCGGACGGTGAAATGGGCTTCCCCGGCAATCTCACCACCGAAGTGACCTACCGCCTGACCGACAACAACGAGTTGCGCATCGACTACAAGGCCAGCACCGATAAACCGACGGTGCTCAACCTGACCAACCACAGCTACTTCAACCTCGCCGGTGCCGGCAATGGCGACATCCTCAAGCAGGTGGCCACCTTGCACGCCAGCCATTACACCCCGGTCACCGGCAAACTGATCCCGACCGGCGAACTGGCGCCCGTGGCCGGCACGCCGATGGACTTCACCCAGCCCACTGCCATCGGCACGCACATCAAGGCTGAACACCCGCAGCTGAAATTCGCCGAACCGAAACAGGGCGGCTTTGATTTCAACTGGGTGCTGGACACCAAAGGTGATGTGAGCAAAGTTGCCGCCGAGGTCAGTGATCCGCAATCCGGACGGCATCTGCAGCTGTTCACCAGCGAGCCGGGCGTGCAGTTCTACACCAGCAACTTCCTCGACGGTACGGTCAAGGGCAAGGGCGGCAAGGTCTATCCGCACTGGGGCGCGTTTACCCTGGAAACGCAGCACTATCCGGATGCGCCGAATCAGCCGGACTTCCCGAGCACGCGGCTGGATCCGGGGCAGACTTACAGCCATAGCGTGGTGTTGAAGTTCTCCGCGAAATAACACTTGCCTTGTGGTGAGGGGATTTATCCCCGATGGGTTGCGCAGCAACCCTGCTTCTTGGGGGGCGCTGCGCGCCCATCGGGGATAAATCCCCTCGCCACAACCCCGATCCACTCCTTTCTGGAGGCCATTGGAACCCCTGCGCTATCCTGCTGCCCACTAAGGTATGACCATCAGCACAGGAGGTTTGAATGCGTACCCTTGAACTGGCAGGCGTGCAGGTTCCAGTGATCGGCCAAGGCACCTGGCGCATGGGCGAAGACCGCTCGGCGCACTCGCGTGAAGTGTCCGCGCTGCGCCAAGGCATCGAACTGGGCATGACCCTTATCGACACCGCAGAAATGTACGCCGAAGGCGGTGCCGAAGCTGTCGTCGGCGAAGCCATCGCGGGCCTGCGCGATCAGGTGTTTCTGGTGAGCAAGGTCTATCCGCACAACGCCAGCCGCAAAGGTATCCCGCAAGCCTGCGAACGCAGTCTGCGCCGGCTCGGCACCGATTACATCGACCTCTATCTGCTGCATTGGCGCGGCCAGTATCCGCTGGAAGAAACCGTCGAAGCCTTCGAACGCCTGCGCGAGGACGGCAAGATTGGCCGTTGGGGCGTGTCGAATTTTGATGTCGATGATCTCGAAGAATTGTCTTCCCCGGCCTGTGCGACCAATCAGGTGCTGTACAACCTGGAAGAGCGCGGCGTCGAATTCGATCTGCTGCCATGGTGCCAGCAGCAACGCATGCCATTGATGGCGTACTGCCCGATCGGTCAGGGCGGTGCGATGCTGGCTGAACCGGTGCTGAACACGATTGCCACTCGTCACAAGGTAACCCCGGCACAGGTTTCACTGGCGTGGATTCTGCGTCAGGATGGTGTGATTGCGATTCCCAAGGCTGTGCGACCGGAACACGTGCAACTCAATGCACAAGCGGCGCAGTTGCAACTGGATGCCGGGGATCTGGCGGCGCTGGATCAGGTATTCAAAGCGCCACAACGCAAGCAACGGCTGGCGATGGTCTGAGTCGCTGGCCGTTGGCGAGGGCTTCGTCATGAGAAGCACTGATCAGTACGATCCGTTCAATCTGCAGCGTTTCGTCCAGGCGCAGGACCCGGTGTTCGAACGGGTTCAGCGCGAACTCGATGAAGGGCGCAAACGCAGTCACTGGATGTGGTTTGTGTTCCCGCAGTTCGCCGGGCTGGGTGGCAGCGAGATGTCCCGGCGTTACGCCATTCAATCCGCCGAAGAGGCGCAGGCCTATCTGGCCCACGACCTGCTTGGCGCACGGTTGCGCACCTGCACGCAACTGGTGCTGAACATCCGTCAGCGCTCGATAGCCGAGATTTTCGGCCACCCCGACGACCTGAAATTCCACTCCTCGATGACCCTGTTTGCGCAGTTCAGCGCCGACGACTGCCCGTTCGCTCAGGCACTGGAGCGCTACTTCCACGGCATCCTCGACGAATGGACGTTGCAGCTACTGGACTCAAAACAGGCCCAGTTGCCCCCCGATCAGGGTTGAGAAATCGTCGTCGACGAACGGCAGAATCGCGTCCGCCACCGGTTGCAGCTGGCGAGTGATGTAGTGGTCGTAGTCGATGGCGGCGCGGCGCACTTCCAGCGGTTCCGGCCCGGCGAGGGTGATGACGTAACTGATCCAGCCGCCATTCTGGTACTGCCGTGGGCGACCCTGCTGCGCGTTGTAATCATCGGCCAGCCGCGCCGCCCGCACATGCGGCGGCACGTTGCGTTCGTAGTCGTCGAGGGTGCGGCGCAGGCGCTTGCGGTAGACCAGTCGTTCATCGAACTCGCCGGCCAGAGTCTTGCGCACGTAATCGCGCACGTAATCCTGATACGGCTTGCGCTGGAAGATCCGTTCGTAAAGCTCCTGCTGAAATTGCCGGGCCAGCAGCGACCAGTCGGTGCGCACGGTTTCCAGGCCTTTGTAGACCATTTCTTCACTGCCGTCGGCGCGGGTCACCAGTCCGGCGTAGCGCTTCTTGCTGCCCTCCTCGGCGCCGCGAATGGTCGGCATCAGAAAGCGTTTGTAGTGGGTTTCGTACTGCAATTCGAGGGCGCTTTGCAGGCCGTATGTTTCCCGCACGTGCTCGCGCCACCAGTCGTTGACGTGTTTGACCAGCGCCTGACCGATCTGCGCCGCCTCCTCCTGACCGTGCGGCCGGCGCAGCCAGACGAAGGTCGAATCAGTGTCGCCGTAGATCACCGCATGGCCCTGCGCTTCGATGAGCTGGCGTGTGCGCAGCATGATCTCGTGGCCGCGCAGAGTAATCGACGACGCCAGACGCGTATCGAAAAACCGGCAGCCGCTGGAACCGAGCACGCCGTAGAACGCGTTCATGATGATCTTCAGCGCCTGCGACAGTGGCGCGTTGTGCTCGCGTTTGGCGGTCTCGCGACCTTCGGCGACCCGCGCGACAATCGACGGCAGGCAATGCCGGGTGCGCGAGAAACGCGCGCCGCGAAAACCCGGAACCGAATCGGCATCGTCCGGGTGCTGCAAACCTTCGATCAGCCCCACCGGGTCGATCAGAAAGGTGCGGATGATCGACGGATACAGGCTCTTGTAATCGAGCACCAGCACCGACTCGTACAGCCCCGGCTGTGAATCCATGACGAAGCCGCCCGGGCTGGCCTGTGGCGGATTGGTGCCCAGGTTCGGCGCTACGAAACCCTGACGGTGCATCAGCGGCATGTACAAATGGGTAAACGCCGCCACCGAGCCGCCGCTGCGGTCCGCCGGCAGGCCAGTGACGCTGGCGCGTTCGAGCAAAAACGTCAGCAGTTCGGTTTTGGCGAAGATCCGCGTGACCAGTTCGCAGTCCTTGAGGTTGTACTTGGCCAGCGCCGGTTTGTCCTCGGCGAACATGCGGTTGATTTCGTCCATGCGCTGGTATGGGTTGTCGATCGCCTTGCCTTCGCCAAGCAAGGTCTGGGCGACGTTTTCCAGGCTGAACGAGGGGAAACTCCAGGTCGCCGAGCGCAGCGATTCGATGCCATCGATGATCAGCCGCCCCGCCGCCGAAGCAAAGTAGTGCGTGCGACTGCCGTGTTCGCGCCATTGCATCTCTTCACCGCCACGGCCGATTTTCAGCGGCACGCCGAGGCGCCGCGCGTGTTCGTGGAGGACGCGCAGGTCGAACTGCACGACGTTCCAGCCGATGATCGCGTCGGGGTCGTGGAGGGCGAACCAGTCGTTGAGCTTTTTCAGGATCACGGTGCGCGAATCGCAGTATTCGAGATCGAAGTCGACAATGCTCGCATCACCGTTCGGTGCGCCGAGCATGTACACCTGACGCTGGCCGCAGCCTTCCAGGGCAATGGAATACAGCTCGCCGGTTTCGGTGGTTTCGATGTCCAGCGATACCAGCCGCAGTTGCGGTCGGTAGTTGGGGTCGGGTTTCAGTTGGGCATTGAGCAAGATGCCGTCGTCATCGGCACTGCCACTGAACAGCACCGGCGCGGTGATGAAGCGCTCCATCAGGTAGCGTTCCGGCGGGCGCACGTCGGCTTCAAAGACGTCGACCCCGGCGCGGTTGAGCGCGGTTTCCAGGCGCATCAATTGACCGTGTTGCTGGCAATACAGGCCCAGCACCGGGCGATGCTCGAAATCCTGCAGGGCCAGCGGGCGCAGCTCGACATTCTTTTCATCGTGCAGCAGACGTTCGGCTGCTTCGCGTTGTGCAGCGGGGATAAACGCCACTGACGTCTGCGGCGCCAGACGCACACGGCGCGGTCCGGCGTCGGTCGCCAGCCAGAACTCGACTTCGGTGCCGGCCGGGGTGTCGCGCCAATGCCGGGTCAGGACGAAGCCCTGCTGTAAATCCACCACTGCAACCTCAGGAATTGAATCAGAGGGGCATTCTACGCTGCCATTCAGGGGATAACCCCATACCCTGTGGCGAGGGGATTCATCCCCGATGGCCTGCGTAGCGGGCCCAAAACCATCCAGTGATATGTGTCAGAAAAATCCGGCTTCATGAGTTTGGGGCTACTTCGCAGCCCATCGGGGATAAATCCCCTCACCACAAGGTTTCCCTTCGCGCAGGCTCAGGGGTAGGTATTTTCGGCAAATGACGTTTTTTGCGTGCTATCTGCCGCTTTGCCACCTTGCCCTGCGCGCCAGCGTCTACGATGCTTGGAGAACAACGACAACACCTGAGTAACCACCATGAAGACCGTCGCCCAACTGCTCAAGCTCAAAGATCAGAAAAATCAGGAAGTGCACCATATCGATCCCGGTCACATGGTGCTCGAAGCGCTGATGAAAATGGCCGAGAAAAACGTCGGGGCCTTGGTGGTGATGGAAGATGACAAAGTGGTCGGCATCATCAGTGAGCGTGATTACGCGCGCAAACTGGTGCTGCACGGGCGCTCGTCAGTGGGCACACCGGTGCGCGACATCATGGTCAAGGACGTCATCACCGTGGACACCCACCAGACCGTCGACACCTGCCTGGGCATCATGTCCGACAAACGCCTGCGCCACTTGCCGGTGGTGGAGAACGGCAAGCTGATCGGCCTGCTGTCGATCGGCGACCTGGTGAAAGAGGCGATTGCCGAACAGGCCGAGCTGATCAAGCAGCTGGAGCAGTACATTCGCGGGGAATAATTCCCTCCCTCCTTTAGGAGTGAGCCCTGTGGTGAGGGGATTTATCCCCGATGGACTGCGTAGCGGTCCCAGCTTTTTTGGGGGTGCTTCGTGCCACATCGGGGATAAATCCCCTCACTACAGGATCTTGTGGTGGTCAACCCGGCCAATGCCGGGCAAACACCGGCGCCAGCACCGAATGCCGGTCAATGCGCTGCAACCATGCGTAGAACCCGGGGCGGGTCTGGCGCAGGTGCTCGCGACTCCCCGACCAGCGCGTCACCACCGCTGCCAGCACGTCCAGGGCGCCGGGCGTCTCATCGTCCAGGTACAACTCGGCGGAAAACTGGTCGGCAAATACTTCCCAACTCCAGTGCAAGCGCTCGCGGGCACCGGCCATCAGATTCTGTCGTGAGGCTTCGTCCGGCATCACCAGCCAGCGTTCGGGATAATCGATGACGCCGATGGCCGCGTAGCAATTGCTCGCGATGTAGACCATGCCGCGAATCGCCTGATCGCGATCAGTGGCCTCGGCCGGCAACAGGCCGAATCCGGGGAAGCGCAGGCCCAGGTGAATCAGAATCGCCACACTCTCGGTGATCGCACTGCCATCGGGCAACTGCAGGGTCGGCACCTGTTTCAGTGGATTGAGGCGCGCCAGGGCTTCGGCCGCCTCGCTCGAAGCTTCGATATCGATGAAGCGATAGGCGATCTGGCATAACTCCAGCGCTGCTTCGATGGCTGCAGCACCCGAATTGCGATGTCCGTACAGTTGATACATGCCCCCTCCTCGATCTCGACGGATCTGTGTAGCCCTATTTATAGCGGGTGTATCGGCTTTGGCACGTTTTTCCCATGCATTCGCGACTTGCGAATTCAAACCCCGCAAAACTGCGCTGGCGGTGCCCATCCCGCACCAAGAGCAATCATCGAACGCTATCCGCGTTCTTGTAAGGTGCGATACCGGACCAAAAGTTCGCGTATCCGAACTGGCAACAAGGAGGTCACTGCGTGAATCTTCAATCGTTCTGCCGTTTCACGGCCTGTCTATACCCATCCGCGCAATGTCGAGTTCACCTGAACAGCACCGGCCACCCGCGCATTTACGTCATTACCTGAACCTGATAACCGACCACTCTGCTGGCGCTGAATAATGCGCCGACGGCAGCGTGGTATTTATTTTTTAAATAAGACCCATGAAGTTGTTGAGCCAGCACTGAGTTAATCAGCGACTGCCAAATTGTCGAACAATAACTTCAATTGATTTTTTAATTGCACCAAAAGCGTTCCTGCACACGCAACTAACGCAGATCCGGAATACTGATTTCATTTAAACAAAAACAAGGAACATGCGCCGTGACCCGCTAAAACATTGACCCGCACCAAATCAGTCCGTCGCGCACCATCAAGCGCCCTGGAGGACCCGAGCTCAGCGGCTCTATCTGGCTAATCCGGCCGATACGGCGCCCGGTCTGACTCGCCTGCAAAAAAGCCCCGGCGTTCGGGGCCGCGGACAGTCATGCACTAAATAAAATGGGGACCGTCTGTAAAATTTATATAAATGCGACATGGGTAACAGCCATGAAATAACCGCGCTACATTTCAGCAATATTTGGCACAGCGGTTGCAAAATGAATCACGACCATTGAAACAATCCATACCGACACAGAACAACACCAGGGAATGGCGAATGAACAAACGAAGTCATTGGCGTTAAGCCAGTAAGCCTGCACAAGCCTATTCAATAGATAGTTCAACTATCGGCTTGCGTACACCCAAAAGAAAGTTACACCCACCCACTCGAACATCAACGAAATGTTCGGACGGCACCTTATTGCCCTTCATCAACCCGAGGGAGCTTTAATGAACGATGCGGTAAAGCACAGAACCCTGCCGGGGCCGTTACGGGACGCGCCAGTCCCGCCACCACCGGGCAGACCGGCCTTCACGGCCAACACTTCGCAGCCCGGCGGGTTGAACAAGCAGCAGATGCTGTTGCTGGTGGCGGTATCGGCACTGATACACGGCGGTGCCTGGTGGTTTTTCCAGCAGACCCGGCCCGAGCCCCTGCCGACGCCGCCGCAGATTCCGGAAATGACCGTCGAGCTGACCAGCCCGACGCCACCGGCACCGCCCACACCGGAACCACCTCCGCCACCGCCGCCCCCTCCACCTCCGGAACCGGAACAACCGGTGGAGGACGAAGACGCGGTCAAGCCACCGCCGAAACCGGTGGAGAAACCCAAGCCGATCGAAAAACCGAAACCGCTCGAGAAGCCCAAACCGGTGAAGAAGGTCGAGCCGCCAAAAGCCCCGCCCGCCCCGGCACAACCCGCCGCCCCGGCAGCGCCAACCACGCCGAGCGCGCCACCGGCCCCTGCCGCCGCGCCGGGCCCGGTCAAGGAATCGGCCGCGATTTCCGGCCTTGCCAGCCTTGGCAACCCGCCGCCGGAGTACCCGTCACTGGCGCTGCGGCGCAACTGGGAAGGCAGCGTGGTGCTGCGCATTCAGGTGTTGGCCAACGGACGTGCTGGTTCGGTGACAGTGACCAAGTCCAGCGGCAAACCGCAACTGGATGACGCCGCCGTCGCGGCGGTAAAGAACTGGAAGTTCATTCCGGCCAAACGCGGTGACACGCCGATTGACGGCTTTGCCACCCAGACCATCGATTTCAAATTGCCGCAATAACGGCAAACCCAACTCACAACCGACTTAATGCAAGCGAGGTGTAGCGATGAACAATTCACTGTCTTCGATGATTGTCCCCGGTGTGCTCTGGGGCCTGGTGCTGTTTTCCGTGGTCAGCTGGGCGATCCTGCTGGTCAAGTCGGCGCAATACCTGCGCCAGAAAGCCCAGAACAAACAGTTCAGCAAAGCCTTCTGGGGCGCGCCGGATCTGCTCACCGCGGCCGAGCACGCCAGCCAGTATCCGGGCTCGCTGGCGCGCATCGCCAGCAGCGGTTTCGAAGCCTTGCTGGTGGAAGAATCGCCACGGACCACGCAACAACTGGCGCACACCATCAACCGTTCCGATCGCCTGGAACGCAACCTGCGCCAGCAGATTCAGAAGGAACGCCGCTCGCTGGAAAACGGCCAGGCAATCCTCGCCAGTATCGGCAGCACCGCGCCGTTCATTGGCCTGTTCGGTACCGTGTGGGGGATCATGGAAGCCCTGCAAAGCATCGGCGAAACCGGTTCGGCGAGCCTTGAAGCGGTCGCCGGCCCGATCGGTCACGCGCTGATCGCCACTGGCGTCGGGATCGCCGTCGCGGTCCCGGCGGTGCTGATTTACAACTTCTTTTTGCGCCGCCTGAAACTGGCCTCGGCGGACATGGATGATTTCGCCCACGACTTCGATGCCCTCGCCTCGCGCAGCGCGTTCTCCATCAGCCGCCAGGCCATCGCCAGCAAAACCACTGCCGCCGTGCGGGAGGCCAGCTGATGTCCTTTTCCACCCAAGACAGCGATGAAGTACTCAGCGAAATGAACGTCACGCCGCTGGTGGACGTGATGCTCGTGCTGCTGGTGGTGTTCATCGTCACCGCGCCGCTGATGACCAACGCGATCAAGGTCAACCTGCCGAAAACCGACGCCGTCGCCCCTGCCGAGAAGAAAGACCCGGTGGTGGTCAGCGTCGATCAGGACGGCAAGTTCTACCTGGCGAAAACCGAACTGGCACCGGAATCTCTGGAGGCCAGCCTCAAGGAGGTCAAGGCCAAGGACGCCGAAGTGCGCGTGCAGCTGCAGGCCGACGCCAACGTCAATTACGGCCAGGTGGCCAAGGCCATGGCGTCCATCGAACGCTCGGGCATCAGCAAGATTTCGGTGATGACCACCCACTGAGTGCGGTGCCGGGCGCGCGCTGAGAAACGCGCCCGGCACCGCTGAAGAATCCCGTCGCAATCAGCCGACCGAAAAACGCCAGACGTCTTCGGAGGGGATCGGCTTGCTTGAAGAAAGTGGCTTTCCGCATGCGGTATCACCGAAAGCGGAGCAATGAGGGGCTCACAAGGCCAATTCGATAACGTCTGATCAAGTCGGAAACAACCATGCTGATGAACACTCCACGCTTCACGCTCAAACCTTTGGTGGCAACGATTTCTCGTCACCGTTTTGTTCCGTTGTACCTGGTGGCCATGGGGATGGGCGCCGGGACCGTGCAAGCCGCCGAGGACGACAACGTCGCCGTTCCCGCTGCAGCCGCAGTGGTGGCACCGACCACACAATTGCAACGGGTGGAAGTGACCGGCTCGGCGATTCGCCGGGTCGATGCGGAAACGGCCGTGCCGATCACCATTCTGAAAGCCGATGAGCTGCGCAAACAGGGCGTGACTACCACCGCCGAACTGGTGCAGCGGATCACCGGCAGCCAGTCGATAAACAACAGCGCCGGCTCGGTCGGCGCCGCCACCGGTGGCGCTTCGTTTGCCGACATGCGCGGCATCGGCGCGAACAAGACCCTGGTGCTGCTCAACGGTCGGCGCCTGGCCAACAATGCCTTGTCCGGCACCAACTCGGCCGGCGGCGCGGTGGATCTGAACATGATCCCGTTTGCCGCCATCGAGCGCGTGGAGGTTCTGCGCGACGGCGCATCAGCCCTGTACGGCACCGACGCCATCGGCGGCGTGATCAACTTCATCACCAAAAAATCCCTGACCGACGGCCAGCTCACCCTCGGTGGCGAAACCCCGACCCACAGCGGCGGCGGTGCCACCAAAGACATGAGCGCCAGTTGGGGCTATGGCGATCTGGAAGAAGACCGCTTCAACGTGCTCGGCGTGTTCAACTACAACAAGCAACAGAACCTCGACGCCAACGACCGCTCCTTCGCCCGCGACTACGACCCTGGTCGTGGCCTCGATCAGACCTCCGGCACCGCGTTCCCCGGCAACTACAGCCAGAACGGCAACGCCACCAACCCGTTGGCCAACAGCAATTGCAACGGGCCGAACCTGGTCGCGCGCGATGGCCTGTGCCGCTTCAGCACCCGCGAATACATCGACCTGATTCCGCAAACCGAGAAGACCTCGTTCTTCGGCAAGACCACCGGCAAACTCGGCGACGATCACAACGTCAACCTCGAATACTTCTGGTCACGCAACAACAACGCCACCGCGGTTGGCCCGGCCCCGCTCACCGGCCTGAGCCTGGATTCCTCGTCGCCGTACTACCCCGGCAACGGCATCACGCCTGGCCCCACGGGCTTCGCCCTCGACCCGACGCAACCGGTCGATGTGAACTGGCGCGAAACCGCCGCCGGCCCACGGGAATCGAAAGACCAGAACACCAGCCAGCGCTTTCTGTTGAGCTTCGACGGTCTGGTCGGCGGCTGGGATTACAACGTCGGCGCCTCGTACAACCAGAACAAAATCGTCTCCAGCGTCACCAGCGGCTATGTCAGCGATCAGGCGATGATCAACGGTCTGGCCAGTGGTCTGCTCAACCCGTTCGGCCCGCAGACCAGCGCCGGTCAGCAATACATCGATCAAGCGATGTACCACGGCGCCTACTCCACCGCCGTCGGCCGCGTGGCCGGTTTCGACGGGCGGGTCAGTCGCGAGATCGGAGACTGGTTCGGTGCCGGGCCGGCCGGTCTGGCGCTGGGTGGCGAGTACCGCAAAGAGAAGTTCCATCAGGATTTCGAGTCGTTTGCCGGTGACATCCAGAGCCTCGGTATCGACCCGGCCGGCAGCGTCGAGGGCGACCGCAGCGTGAAAGCCGCGTACGCCGAAATCAATGTGCCGGTGCTCGACAGCCTCGAACTGTCCGCCGCTGTGCGTCACGACAAATACAGCGACTTCGGCAGCACCACCAACCCGAAATACTCGTTCCGTTATCAGCCGCTCAAAGAGCTGGTGGTGCGTGGCGCGTACAGCGAAGGCTTTCGGGCGCCGTCGCTCTACGAGCTGTATTCGCCACGCAGCATCACCTACACCCAGGGCTACTACAACGATCCGGTGCTGTGTACCGGCGGCGTGGTGCAACCGGGCGGCAACGGCGGGCGCGATTGCGGTCAGCAGTTCCTCAATCAGATCGGCGGCAATGAAGATCTGGCTCCGGAGAAGGCGCGCAACGTGACGCTGGGCTTCGTCTATCAACCGGTCAGCAACCTTTCCGTGGGCCTGGATTTCTGGTGGATTCACATTTCCAACCAGATCCAGCCGTTCCCCGAGTCCACCGTGTTCGATCAGGCCGGCAGCTACCCGGATCGCTTCGTGCGCAACGCCGACGGCACGCTTAACTACATCGTCACCGGCAATGCCAACCTCGGCATCGTCGAAACCAACGGCGTCGATGTGTCGCTGGACTACCGCTTCCCGAACACCCCTTACGGCCAGTTCGGTCTGGGGCTGCAAGGCACTTACGTGGACGAGTACGACTTCCAGAGCACCATCAAAGGCCCGTTCACCGACAAGGTTGGCGACTTCGAAGGGGACGGCGTGATCGCGCGCTGGAAACACAACCTCACCGGCAGCTGGACCTTCGGCGCCGCAAGGGCGTCGCTGACCAACCGCTTCACCACCGGTTACAACGACTACGACCGCGATACCCACGCACGCGTGGCGTCGTATTCGGTGTGGGACCTGTCGGCCGGCTACACCTTCAACAAGGTGCTGGATGTCGATGCCGGGATGAAGAACATGTTCGACCGCAACCCACCGTTCTCCAACCAGGCCTACAACTTCCAGAGCGGCTATGACCCGCGCTACACCGACCCGCTGGGCCGCACGCTGTTTGCGCGCATGACGTATCACTTCTGACCGGAAACACCACATCCCCAATGTGGGAGCGAGCTTGCTCGCGAAGGCGTCGTATCAGTCAACACATCCTTCACTGAAACACCGCATTCGCGAGCAAGCTCGCTCCCACAGGGGGCCGGGTTCTTTCAGGGATTTTTGAGGAGTGACTTCATGAGTTTTTTGCGCAACATGGCTGGCCTGCTGCTCGGCGGCGCCTTGCTCTGCGCCGCTGTGCCAGCAATGGCCGCCGGCAGCTATGCACTGACGGTGTACGGCGAAGCGCCGAAGTATCCGGCGGGTTTCCAGCATTTCGATTTCGTCGATCCCGACGCGCCCAAGGGCGGTTCGCTCAGCCGGGCGTCGATGGAAATCGGCCAGTACAACTACATCACCCCGTATGCCGATCAGGGCATTTCCGTGGTGCAGGTCAACGACTGGGTGTATGCGCCGCTGGCGTTCCGTTCGCTGGACGAGCCCTACACCGTTTACGCACTGGTCGCGCAACAAATGGAACGCGATCCCGAGGGGCTCTGGGTGCGCTTCACCCTCAACCCCAAGGCCCGCTTCGCCGACGGTACGCCGATCACCGCCGAAGACGTGCGCTACACCTTCAACCTGCTGATGACCAAGGGCAGCCTCAGTTATCGCCAGCAGTACGCCGACGTGCAGGACGTGCTGATCGAAGGTCCACGGCAGGTGCGTTTCACCTTCAAGAACAACCTCAACCGCACCCTGGCGCTGGACCTGGCGACGCTGCGCGTGGTGCCCGAACACTGGTGGAAGACGCGCGATTTCGCCAACGGCGGCGGCTTCGAACCGCCGCTGGGCAGCGGCCCGTATCGCGTGAGCAAGGTCGACGCCGGGCGCAGCATCAGTTTCCAGCGCGACCCGGACTGGTGGGGCAAGGACCTGCCGGTCAGTCGCGGAATGTACAACTTCGACACGCTCACGGTGAATTTCTACGGCGACACCGACGTCGCTCGCCAACTGCTGCAGGCCGGTGCGTTCGATTACAACCGCGAGTTTTCTTCGTCCGGTTACGTGGTCGGCTACGACAGCCCGGCATTGCGTGACGGGCGTTTGCAACAGGCGATTCTCGCCCCGGAAAAACCCACGGCGGCGCAAGGCTTCGTGTTCAACCTGCAAAACCCGATTTTTCAGGATCGCCGCGTGCGTCAGGCGATCAGTCTGCTGTGGGATTTCGAGTGGACCAACAAGCAGATGATGCGCGGCTTCTACGTGCGTCAGAACAGCTTCTGGCCGAAGAGTGAAATGGCCGCCACCGCCCTGCCCGACGCCGAGGAATTGAAGATCCTCGAACCGTTGCGCGGGCAGATCCCGGACGAGGTGTTCACCGAGGTCTATCAGGCGCCGAAAACCGACGGCAGCGGCTACATACGCGACAAGCAGTTGCAGGCGCTGAAGCTGCTCGCCGAGGCGGGCTGGACGCCGCAACACAGCCGACTGGTCAACGCCACTGGCGAGCCGCTGGCGTTCACCTTCCTCGACGGTCAGGGCGGCTTCGACCGCATGCTGTTGCCATTCAAACGCACCCTCGCGCAGATCGGCATCACCCTCAATCTACGGCGGATCGATTCGGCGCAATACGTCAATCGGCTCAACGCCCGCGACTACGACATGATCGTCACCAGTTTCCCGCGCAGTGGCGATCCGATCGTCTCCCCCGGCCGCGAACTGTACAGCCTGTACGCCTCGCAAAGTGCCACGCAGGTCGGCAGTTCCAACTCAATGGTGCTGGCCAACCCGGCGGTCGACCAACTGATCGACGGGCTGGTCAAGGCCGACACCCGCGACGCCATGGTGCATTACGCCCGCGCCCTCGACCGGGTGCTGCAATGGGGTTACTACATGATTCCCAACTACTACTCCAAAGGCACGCCGACGGTGTATCAGAACCGCTTCGGCATGCCGCCGGTGCAACCGGCTTACGACGAAGGCCTCAACACCTGGTGGGAGGTCTCGGCCAAGCCGTTGACCACGCAACAGATGCACACCCAGCTTGCGGGGGGCCAGTGACATGCTGCGTTATCTGAGTCGACGTTTGCTGCTGATCATCCCCACGCTGCTGTGCATTCTGGTGGTCAATTTCCTCATCGTGCAGGCCGCGCCGGGCGGCCCGGTGGAACAAGCCATCGCGCGTCTGCAAGGTTTCGGCGGGCACAGCATGGGCGGTGGTGGCGAAGTCGCTGCGACGGGCGGTGCCGGGCGCAGCAGCCGTGGCCTCGACCCGGCGCTGATCGAGGAAATCAAACACCACTACGGTTTCGACAAGCCGATGCATGAACGCCTGTGGCTGATGCTGAAAAACTACGCGCAGCTGGACCTGGGCAGCAGTTTCTTTCGCGGTGCCAAGGTCACCGATCTGATCCTGCAGAAACTGCCGGTGTCGTTGTCGCTCGGCGTGTGGGCGACGCTGATCACCTACCTGATTTCGATCCCGCTGGGCATTCGCAAAGCGATCAGGAACGGCAGCGCATTCGATGTCTGGAGCAGCACCGCGATCATCATCGGCTACGCGATGCCGGCGTTTCTGTTTGCGATTCTGCTGATCGTGGTGTTCGCCGGCGGCAGCTACGTCAACTGGTTCCCGGTGCAGGGGCTGGTGTCGGATAACTTCGACAGCCTCAGCACCTTGGGCAAGGTCGGCGACTACCTCTGGCACCTGGTGTTGCCGGTCACGGCGCTGGTCATCGGTGGCTTCGCCACCCTGACCATCCTCACCAAAAACAGCTTCCTCAACGAGATCAGCCGCCAGTACGTGATTACCGCACGGGCCAAGGGCTTGACCGAACGCCGCGTGCTTTACGGCCACGTGTTTCGCAACGCCATGCTGCTGGTGGTGGCCGGTGTGCCGTCGGCGCTGATCGAAGTGTTTTTCGCTGGCTCCTTGCTGATCGAAACCCTTTTCAACCTCGATGGCCTCGGGCGCATGAGTTACGAAGCGGCGGTGTCGCGGGACTATCCGGTGGTGTTCGGCGCGTTGTTCCTGTTCACCCTGTTCGGCCTGTTGATCAAGCTGATCGGCGACCTCAGCTACACCCTGCTCGACCCGCGCATCGACTTCTCGGCGAGGACTGCCTGATGTTCCCACTCTCTCCTCTGGGTCAGCGCCGGGTCGCGCAGTTCAAGGCCAACCGTCGTGGACGCTGGTCGCTGTGGCTGTTCATTGGCCTGTGCCTGATCTGCCTTGGCGGCGAACTGATTGCCAACGACAAACCCTTGGTGATCCGCTACCACGGCGCCTTGTACTTCCCGATCCTCAGCGATTACCTGGAAACCGATTTCGGCGGCGAGCTGCCGTTCCAGCCGGATTACGCCAGCGCTTACGTGCACTCGCTGATCGAGGATCAGGGCGGCTGGATGCTGTTTCCGCCGATTCCGTTCAGCTACGACACCGTCAACTACGACCTCACCGAACCGGCGCCAAGCCCGCCCTCGGCGAGCAACTGGCTGGGCACCGACGATCAGGCGCGGGACGTGTTGGCGCGGGTGATTTTCGGCACACGAATTTCGATCCTGTTTGCGCTGATCCTCACCGGCATCAGTGCGTTGGTCGGTATCGTTGCCGGAGCGTTGCAGGGCTATTACGGCGGTTGGGTGGATTTGCTCGGGCAACGGCTGCTGGAGATCTGGTCGGGACTGCCGGTGCTTTATCTGCTGATCATTTTGTCCGGGTTTGTCTCGCCGAGTTTCTGGTGGCTGCTGGGGATCATGGCGCTGTTCTCCTGGCTGGCGCTGGTGGACGTGGTGCGCGCCGAGTTCCTCCGTGGACGCAATCTGGAATACGTCAAAGCCGCGCGGGCGCTGGGGCTGACCGACAGTGAGCTGATGTGGCGGCACATCCTGCCCAACGCAATGACCTCCACCCTGACCTATTTGCCATTCATTCTGACCGGCGCCATCGCCACCCTCACCGCGCTGGATTTTCTTGGCTTCGGCATGCCGGCGGGCACCGCCTCACTGGGCGAACTGATTGGCCAGGCCAAGCGCAATCTGCAGGCGCCGTGGCTGGGCCTGACGGCATTTTTTGCCTTGGCGCTGATTCTGTCTTTGTTGGTGTTCATCGGTGAGGCTTGCCGAGACGCGTTTGATCCACGATCTTGATCCGAGGAACTGACATGCAAAACCATTTAATCGAGATTCGCGACCTGCGCGTGGCCTTTGGCGAGCAGGCCGTGGTGCACGGTTTGAACCTCGACATTCGCCGTGGTGAATGTCTGGCGCTGGTCGGCGAGTCCGGCTCGGGCAAGTCGGTCACGGCGCATTCGATCCTGCGTTTATTGCCAGGTAAAAGCGTCAGCAGCAGCGGTTCGATTACTTACAGCGGAGTGAACTTGCTGCAGGCCAGCGAGCAACACCTGCGCGGTTTACGCGGCAACCGGATTGCGATGATTTTCCAGGAGCCGATGACCTCGCTGAACCCGTTGCACACGGTGGAAAAGCAAGTCAGTGAAGTGCTGGAGATTCATAAAGGCCTGAAGGGTCGCGCGGCACGTGAGCGGACGCTGGAGCTGCTGGAACTGGTCGGTATTCGCCAGCCTTTGCAGCGCTTGAAAGCCTATCCGCATCAGCTGTCGGGCGGACAACGGCAACGGGTGATGATCGCCATGGCGCTGGCCAACGAGCCGGAACTGCTGATCGCCGATGAACCGACCACCGCGCTGGACGTGACCGTGCAGCAGAAGATTCTTGAGCTGTTGATCGAACTGCAACAACGCCTGGGCATGTCACTGTTGCTGATCAGTCACGATCTGAATCTGGTGCGGCGCATCGCGCAACGGGTGTGCGTGATGCGCCACGGCGAAATCGTCGAACAGGCCGACTGCGAGACACTGTTTCGCACCCCGCAACATCCTTACAGTCGCTTGTTGATCGAAGCCGAACCCAGCGGTGCTCCGGTGCCAAGTGCGTATCAACACAATCTGCTGGAAGTCGATGATCTGAAGGTCTGGTTTCCACTGCCCAAGGCACTGTTCAGTCGTTCGCAGGCGTACATCAAAGCGGTGGACGGCGTCAGCTTCCGCCTGCAACGCGGCAAAACGTTGGGGATTGTCGGCGAATCCGGTTCGGGCAAGTCCACGCTGGGCCAGGCGATCCTGCGGCTGGTGGAATCCGAGGGCGAGATCCGCTTCGGCAACAAGCAACTGAGCCTGCTCAATCAGCGTTTGATGCGCCCGTTGCGGCGGCAGATTCAAGTGGTGTTCCAGGACCCGTTCGGCAGCCTGAGCCCGCGCATGTCGGTGCAGCAGATCATTGCCGAAGGCCTGCTGACTCACGGCATCGGCACCGAGGCCGAGCGCGAGGCGGCGGTGATTCGCGTACTGGAGGAAGTCGGCCTCGACCCGAAGAGTCGCCATCGCTACCCCCACGAATTTTCCGGCGGCCAGCGCCAGCGCATCTCCATCGCCCGCGCACTGGTGCTGGAGCCGGCACTGATCCTGCTCGACGAACCGACCTCGGCGCTGGATCGCACGGTGCAGAAACAAGTGGTGGAGCTGTTGCGGCAATTGCAGAGCAAGCATGGGCTGACCTATCTGTTCATCAGCCATGACCTGGCGGTGGTGCAGGCACTGGCTCATGACTTGCTGGTGATCAAGGATGGTCAGGTGGTCGAGCAAGGATCGTCGCGGGAGATATTTGCTGCGCCGCAGCATCCCTATACCCAGGAACTGCTGAAAGCCTCCGGCCTCAAGCCCGCTAAAGTCCCCTGTGGGAGCGAGCTTGCTCGCGAAAGCGGTGGTGCAGATATAAATGAGTCGACTGACACTACGCCTTCGCGAGCAAGCTCGCTCCCACAGTTTTGATTTGCAGAGATTGAAAAATATTTTTCGGGCACTGCATCCAAACGCCTCCGTCACGGGTAGTTCCAGTAGCAGCCCTCTTCGGCTGTCAGCGGTTTACCCCTTTCGGAGATAACACAGATGAACATCACTCAACTGATTGGCCTCACCGGTTTGCTCGCCCTGTCCTCGACAACCTTCGCCCAGAGCAGCTATCCCGACGCGATCAAAGTCCCGGAAGGCCACAAGATCGCCATGGAAACCACCGGCGTCGGCGAGATCACCTATGAATGCCGCGACAAGCCCAACGCGGTCGGACAAACCGAGTGGACCTTCGTCGGCCCGAAAGCGGTGCTCAACGATCGCAGCGGCCAGCAGGTCGGCACCTACTTCGGCCCGCCCGCCACCTGGCAGGCCAAGGACGGTTCGAAAGTCACCGGCACGCAATTGGCCGTCGCCCCGTCGAGTCCGGGCAACCTGCCCTATCAACTGGTCAAGGCCAACCCCGCCGAAGGCAAAGGCGCGATGAGTGGCGTGAGTTACATCCAGCGTGTCGCGCTCAAGGGCGGCGTGGCCCCGGGCAGCGAATGCACGGCGGCGAACAAGGGCAAGCAGGAAGTGGTGAAATATCAGGCCGATTACATTTTCTGGGCGGCGAACTAGTTCCTTGATGCTTCTATGGGAGCGAACTGGTGGCGAGGGGATTCATCCCCGATGGGGCGCGAAGCGCCCCAAAATCCGGCACTGCGGAATCAGGAATTCACCGCAACCAACGGTTACGGCTGCTGTGCAGCCGGTCGGGGATGAATCCCCTCACCACAAAGGCTCGCTCCCACAGTAGAGGACTGTTGGCTGGATGTTTGAAGAATGTGAGCTAGATTGCACCCCATGTCTTTGCCTGAACCGGTGTTCGATTACGAAGCCCGTCTCGCGGCCTGCGCCCGCGGCGAGCACTCGGCCCTGCGCGATTTATATGTGCAGGAAGGCCCGCGCCTGCTCGGCGTGGCCAAGCGGCTGCTACGTGACACGGCGCTGGCCGAAGACATCGTGCACGAGGCATTCATCAAGATCTGGAACGGTGCGGCGCAGTTCGATCCGGCGCGCGGCTCGGCGCGGGGCTGGATGTTCAGCGTGACCCGGCATCTGGCGCTGAATCTGCTGCGCAATCAGGCTCGGGAGACGCCGTTCAGCGAAGATCATGAAATGCCTGCCGAAGAAGATGACGGCTTCTATGCCCAGGCGCATTCGGGGCGCATCCATCGCTGCCTGGAACAACTCGACCCACAACGCCGAAGCTGCATCCTCCACGCCTATGTCGATGGCTACAGCCACGCGCAGATTTCCCAACGGTTGGGCACGCCGCTGGGCACGGTCAAAGCCTGGATCAAACGCAGCCTCAACGCTTTGCGGGAGTGCATGGGATGACCACTGAATCGGCGCAGGAACGCGATGAACTGGCCAGTGAATACGTGCTCGGCACCCTGTCGGCGCCGGAGCGTGAAGCGGTGCAACGGCGCTTGCCCCACGAGCCCGAACTGCAAGCGGCGGTGGACGCCTGGGAGCGGCGCTTGCTCGACCTGACCGATCTCGCCGGGACGCAGCAGCCATCGCCGCACCTTTGGCCGCGTATCGAGCGCAGTGTCGAGCAACGCTCACGAAAAACACCGGCTCCGGCGCCCACCTCATGGTGGAATCTGCTGCCGCTGTGGCGTGGGCTGAGTGCGTTCGGACTGGCAGCGACGCTGATCCTGGGCTCGATTCTACTGACCCAGACCACGCCGAAACCCAGTTATCTGGTGGTGCTGGTCGCGCCGCAGGACAAGGCGCCGGGCTGGGTGATTCAGGCCAGCAACGCCCGGGAAATTCAGCTGATCCCGCTGGGCGTGGTCGAAGTGCCGGCGGACAAGGCGCTGGAGTTCTGGACCAAGGCTGACGGCTGGCAAGGGCCGGTGTCGCTGGGGCTGGTCAAGCCGGGCCAGGCGCTGTCGGTGCCGCTGGACAAGCTGCCGCCGCTGCAACCGAATCAGCTGTTCGAGCTGACGCTGGAAGGCGCCAATGGCTCGCCGATCGGTAAACCGACCGGGCCGATTCAGGCGATCGGTCGCGCCGTCAAAGTGCTTTGAACCCGCGTCAACCGGCCTTGGCCATGCAGCGCTTGTAGCGCTCATCCACGCGTTTGGCGAACCACGCCGTGGTCAGTTTGCGGGTGATTTTCGGGCTCTGCAGGACGATCCCCGGCAACACCGCACGTGGCAAGGTCTTGCCTTCAGCCTTCTCGGCCAGTTCGAACACGCGCTGGTAGAGTTTGGTTTCTTCGAATTCCAGGGTCTTGCCCTTCTCCAGTTGATCGCGAATCGTCGGGTTGCGCAGGCCCAGCGACTTGCCGAGGGTGCGCACCGCCAGTTCGGTGCTGCCGGGCATGATCGAGTCGTAGCGAATCAAGTCGCCATCCAGCGCCAGCGGGATGCCCGAGGCTCGGCTGACGGCGTTCTGGAACGCGGCATTGCGGCTGGCATACCACCCGGCGTTGAAGTCGGCGAAGCGATACAGCGGCTCGCGGTAACTCACCGGGTAGCCAAGCAAATGCGCGATGCCGAAGTACATGCCGCCACGGCGGGTGAACACTTCGTGGCGGATCGTGCCGTCTACCGGGTATGGATAGTCCTTGGCGTGCTGCTCGGCGAATTCGATACTGACCTGCATCGGTCCGGCGGTGTGTACCGGGTTGAAGCCGCCGAACAAGGTGCGGCCCATCGGCACCCTGCCGATGAAGTCATCAAAAATGGCGCTGAGTTCTTTTTCACTGCGCGCCGCGTTCAAGCGTTCGCTGTAGGTCTTGCCGTTGGTGGAGCGCACTTGCAGTGCGCCGCTGACCAACAGGCCGGGGATATGCACTTTGGCGGCACGACGGTCGATTTCGTCGCGAGCGATCTTGCCCAACCCCGGCACCGTCGGGTCGACCTGATAGGTCGATTCCTGCTCGGCCACGGCCAGCACTGAACAGAGATTCTGTGTGGTCGGGCTGATGTGCTGAGCGGCGAACGCGGCGTAGATGTCGGTGGCCCAGCCCTCGCGGTCGGGCACTTTGGCCGGCATCAGCCGGACGATTTCAGCCTTCACTTCGGCGGGCGCACGCGGCGCCGGCTCCTGACTGCGCTGGCCGGCACAACCGGCGAGCGCCAGCAGCGCAGCGAGGGTAATGAGTAATCGCATGTTGCTTCATCCAGTCCATTAAGCCCGAACACCATACACAATCCGTGTAGGAGCTGCCGCAGGCTGCGATCTTTTGCCTTGGTTTCTAAAAGACAAGATCAAAAGATCGCAGCCTGCGGCAGCTCCTACAGGTGAATGTGTTTTCCGGATTGATGACAAACTGATTGCAAAACGTTACTGCGAACTCCTATCATTTGCGCCTGGAGTCGTATTTGCGCAAGGAGTTCCCCGCGCAGTTCTAATTTTCTCACCGGCCGTACGCCTCCAGGTATCGACATGCCCGCTCCAGCTCGACTTGCTGTCCCGTTCCGCCCGACGCTTCTCGCCCTGCTGTGCTCCCTGACCGTCACCGCCCACGCTGCCGATGAAAACGGCAAGGCGCTGGTGCTCGACAATGTCAACGTCAACGCCCAGGCACCGACGCCCAACGCCCTGCCCCCGGTCTACTCCGGCGGTCAGGTCGCCCGTGGTGGTCAACTCGGCGTGCTCGGCAATCAGGACATGATGGACGTGCCGTTCAGCGCCGCGTCGTACACCGAACAGCTGATTCAGGACCAACAGGCGGAAAACGTCGCCGACGTCCTGCTTAACGATGCCTCCGTGCGTCAGGCTTCGGGCTTCTCCAACCAGGCGCAGGTGTTCATGATTCGCGGCCTGCCGCTGAACGGTGACGACATTTCCTATAACGGTCTCTACGGCGTGCTGCCCCGGCAGATCATTTCCAGCGACGCCCTGGAGCGCGTGGAAGTGTTCAAAGGGCCGAACGCCTTCATCAATGGCGTGACCCCGACCGGCTCCGGCATCGGCGGTGGCGTCAACCTGCAGCCCAAGCGTGCCGGCGACGAGCCGCTGCGCCGCTACACCACCGACATCAACAGTGAAGGCCGGATCGGTCAGCACCTCGATATCGGCCAGCGTTTCGGCGAAGACAACCGCTTTGGCGCGCGGGTCAACCTGTCCCAGCGCGAAGGCGACACCGGCATCGATCACGAAAACCAGCGTTCGAAACTGTTCGCCATCGGCCTCGATTATCGCGGTGACGCGCTGCGTATTTCCGGCGACTTCGCCTACCAGAAGGAACGCGTCAACGGTGGCCGCAACTCAGTCAACCTCGGCACCGCCACGCACATTCCGGACGCGCCGTCGGCCGACACCAACTACGCGCCAAAGTGGGGCTACACCGACATCGAAGACACTTTCGGCATGCTCCGCGCCGAATACGACCTGAACGACAACTGGACCGCGTACGTCGCCGGCGGCGCCAAGCACACCCGCGAAGTCGGCCGCTACAACTCAACCACGCTGGTGGGCAACAACGGCGCCTCGTACACCACCGGCTCGTTCATCCCCCACGACGAGGACAACACCAGCCTGATGGCCGGCCTCAACGGCAAATTCAACACCGGCGCGGTCAGCCACAAGCTCAATTTCGGTTTGAGCGGCCTGTGGGCCGAACAGCGCAGCGCCTATGATTTCGACCTGACCCAGTACGCCAACAATATCTACCACCCGGTGGAAACGCCGTCGCCGGTCGGTAATTTTTCCGGCGGCGACCTCAGCGATCCGGGCATCGTCGGCAAGACCTTCAACCGCAGCCTCGCGCTCTCCGACACCCTCGGTTTCTTCGATGACCGCCTGCTGATCACCGCCGGCCTGCGTCGTCAGCAACTGGTGGTGCAAGGCTACAACTACGCCAGTTACGGCAGCGGCAGCCGCAAGTCGAGCTACGACGAATCGATCACCACGCCGGTCTACGGCATTGTCTTCAAACCGTGGGAGCACGTGTCGTTCTACGCCAACCACATCGAAGGTCTGGCGCAAGGCCCGACTTCGCCGACCAGCACCGGCGGTTTGCGCGTGACCAACGGCAACGAAGTCTACGCACCGGCGCGCTCCAAGCAGACCGAGGCCGGGGTCAAGGTCGACATGGGCACTTACGGCGCGAGCCTTGGCGTGTATCGCATCGAACAGCCGAGCGACGGTTACTGCGAAATCAACAGCGCCACCACCTGCACCTACGTGCGTGAAGGCGAGCAGATCAACAAAGGCGTAGAGATGAACGTGTTCGGCGAGCCGATCAACGGCCTGCGCCTGATCAGCGGCCTGACTCTGATGGACACCGAACTGCGCAACACCCAGAACGGTGCCAACGACGGCAACCGCGCCATCGGCGTGCCGAGCTTCCAGTTCAACGCCGGCGCCGACTGGGATGTACCGGGCCTGCAAGGCGTGGCGCTGAATGCGCGGATGCTGCGCACCGGCGGCCAATATGCCGATGCGGCCAACAACCTCAGCCTGCCAACCTGGAACCGCTTCGATGCCGGTGCGCGTTACGCCTTCAAGGTCTCGCAGAAAGACGTGACCCTGCGTCTGGGCGTCGAAAACCTGGCCAACAAGAAGTATTGGGAATCGGCTCAGGGCGGCTATCTGACCCAGGGTGAGCCACGGGTGGCGAAGTTGTCGGGCACCATCGATTTCTAAGCGTCATCCCGTCGTAACAAAGGCCCCGCAGCTTTACCGTTGCGGGGCCTTTTTTTGTTTTTGTGGCGGGAGGCAAGCCCCCTTCGCGAGCAAGCTCGCTCCCACATTGGAATGCGTTCGACTGTGGGAGCGAGCCTGCTCGCGAAGAGGCCGGCACTGGCTAGCCTTTCCATCTGATCCATACTTGCTCCACAGCCAACGGAGGACAGGCTCATGCACCGCAGCGACGTTCTGATCATCGGCGCCGGCCCGACCGGTCTGGTGCTGGCTCTGTGGCTGAGCAAACTGGGCGTGCGCGTGCGCATCATCGACAAGACCTCCGCGCCCGGCACCACCTCGCGGGCGCTGGCGGTGCAGGCGCGCACGCTGGAGTTGTATCGTCAGCTGGATCTGGCCGACACCGTGGTGCGCAACGGGCACAAGGTCGCGGCGGCGCATTTCTGGGTCAAGGGCAAACCGGTTGCGCAGTTGCCGCTGCAGCGCATCGGCGAAGGCCTGACGCCCTACTCGTTCATCGAAATCTTTCCCCAGGACCAGCACGAACGGCTGCTGCTCGAACGCCTCGAAGACTATGACGTGGTGGTTGAGCGCAACACCGAACTCGAAAGTTTTGAAGAACTCGGCGACGGCCTCACCGCGCATCTGCGCTTGCCCGACGGGCAGCAGGAAATCTGTCAGGCATGCTTTCTCGCGGGCTGCGATGGCGCGCGTTCGGTGGTGCGCAAAACCCTCGACACCGGTTTCCCGGGCGGCACCTATCAGCAGATTTTTTACGTCGCGGATGTCCAGGCCAGCGGCCCGGCGCTTAACGGTGATTTGCACCTGGATCTGGACGAAGCGGATTTTCTCGCCGTCTTCCCGTTGGCCGGCGAAGGCCGTGCGCGATTGATCGGCACAGTGCGCGATGAACGTGCCGATCGCGCCGAAACCCTGCAATTCGCCGACGTCAGCCGCCGCGCCATCGAACACCTGAACGTACACATCGACGAGGTCAACTGGTTCTCCACCTACCGTGTACATCACCGCGTGGCCGAGCACTTTCGCAGCGGTCGGGCGTTTCTGCTCGGTGACGCGGCGCACGTGCACAGCCCCGCCGGCGGCCAGGGCATGAACACCGGGATTGGCGATGCAATCAACCTGGCCTGGAAACTCGCCGCCGTGCTCAACGGCAGCGCCACGGCGCAACTGCTCGACACTTACGAAACCGAGCGTATCGCGTTCGCCCGCCGATTGGTGTTGACCACCGACAAAGTATTCACGTTCGTCACCGCCGAGGGGCGCATCGCCGATCTGCTGCGCACGCGCCTGGCACCCTTTTTGATCCCGAAAATGGCCACGTTCGACGCCAGCCGCGAATTCCTCTTTCGCACCGTCTCGCAAGTCACCCTCAACTACCGCGGCATGCCGCTGAGCCAGGGCAGCGCCGGCCACGTCCACGGCGGCGACCGCTTGCCGTGGGCGCATGATGGTGAGGGCGATAATTACGAGCCGCTGCGCCAGCCCTGCTGGCAGGTGCATGTGTACGGCGACACCAGCGACGAGATGATCGCCTGGTGCCACGAACATCATTTGCCGCTGCACGTGTTCGATTGGCGCCCGGCGTTTGACACGGCGGGGTTGGGGCGTAACGGGTTTTATTTGCTGCGCCCGGATACCTATGTGGCGATTGCCGACAACAGTGCGGATCCGAAGGTGATCGAGCGGTATTTCCGCGATCACGGGATAAGGCCGTTCTTCAACAGCCCCTGACCCAAGAACACGCTAAGTTTCTGTGGGAGCTGGCTTGCCAGCGATAGCGATGGATCAGCCAACATTGATTTTGACTGTGCCGACGCAATCGCTGGCAAGCCAGCTCCCACAAGGGTTCTGCGGTATTCGTCAGATCCCGGCCAGCGCCAGATCCATCGCAAAGTAAGTGAAGATCAGGTCCGCACCCGCGCGCTTGATTGCGCCCAGGCTCTCGCGCACCACGCGATCCTCGTCAATTGCACCGGCCTGTGCGCCGAACTTGATCATCGCGTACTCACCGCTGACCTGATACGCCGACAGTGGCAGGTTCGAGGCTTCACGGATGTCGCGGATGATGTCGAGGTACGCTCCGGCCGGTTTGACCATCAGCGCATCGGCGCCTTCCTGCTCGTCGAGCAGCGATTCGCGCAGGGCTTCACGGCGGTTCATCGGGTTCATCTGATAGCTTTTGCGATCGCCCTTCAGCGCACTGCCGCCGGCTTCACGGAACGGGCCGTACAGCGCCGAGGCGAATTTGGTCGAGTAGGCCATGATCGGAATCTGGGTGAACCCGGCGGCGTCCAGCGCCTGGCGGATCGCCCGCACCTGACCGTCCATCGCTGCCGACGGCGCGATCACGTCAGCACCGGCATGCGCCGCCGCCACGGCTTGCTTGCCAAGGTTGATCAGGGTCTGGTCGTTGTCGACTTCGTGGTTGTGCATCACGCCGCAGTGGCCGTGATCGGTGTATTCACAGAAGCAGGTGTCGGACATCACGATCATTTCCGGCACTGCGTCCTTGGCAATCCGCGACATGCGCGAGACCAGGCCGTCTTCACGCCAGGTGTCGCTGCCATTGGCGTCCAGATGATGGGACACGCCAAACGTCATCACCGACTTGATCCCGGCACGGGCGTAACGCTCGATTTCGCCGGCCAGCTTGCGCTCGGGAATGCGCATCACCCCCGGCATGCTCTTGATCGGTACAAAGTCATCGATTTCTTCTTCAACGAAAATCGGCAACACCAGATCATTCAGGCTGAACTCGGTTTCCTGGAACAGGCTGCGCAGGCTCGCATTGCGGCGCAGACGGCGGGGACGTGCTTCGGGGAACTGGCTGGACATGAGGCTTTCCTGAAATCGGAAGATGAGACGAAAGTCGTAGGGGGCGAAGCTTATGCCTTCGCCGGGCGCAGGTACAAACCTGGATCAATCAAGACAGCATTACCGGCGGTGCAATAATCCTCGGAACAATCCGATTACCTGTGGGAGCTGGCTTGCCAGCGATAGCGGTGGGTCAGGCAACATAGATATTGACCGTGCCGGCTTCATCGCTGGCAAGCCAGCTCCCACAGGGTCGGGTGAAGGTCAGGAAGGTATGGTCAGCCCGCGAACAACCGCCGGCCGCGCCAGAAACCGCTCCAGCACCCGGGTCACATTCGGGAAATTGCTGATCCCGACCAGATCGCCCGCCTCATAGAAGCCGATCAGGTTGCGCACCCACGGGAACGTGGCGATGTCGGCGATGGTGTAGCGTTCGCCCATGATCCAGTCGCGACCTTGCAGACGTTTGTCGAGCACGTTGAGCAGGCGTCTGCTCTCCTCGACATAACGGTCACGCGGACGCTTGTCCTCGTAGTCCTTGCCGGCGAATTTGTTGAAGAAACCGAGCTGGCCGAACATCGGGCCGATACCGCCCATCTGGAACATCAGCCACTGAATCGTCTCGTAACGCAGCGCGCCTTCCTGGGCCAGCAACTGGCCGCTCTTGTCGGCGAGGTAGATCAGGATCGCGCCGGACTCGAACAGCGCCAGCGGTTGGTCCTCGGGGCCGTGAGGGTCGAGGATCGCCGGGATCTTGTTGTTGGGGTTCAGCGAGAGGAATTCCGGTGACATCTGATCCTGCGTGTCGAAGCCCACACGGTGCGGCTCGTACGGCAGGCCGATCTCTTCGAGCATGATCGAGACCTTGACGCCGTTGGGGGTCGGCAGGGAATAGAGCTGAATCCAGTCGGGGTACTGCGCCGGCCATTTCTGGGTGATCGGGAACGCGGACAGATCGGTCATGGGAAACATCCAGTCACATGGAAAGCACTGATCATAATGTAGGAGCTACACGAACCGTAACATCCTGCGGGTAATGTGCATGAACCAAACCGGTCTCAGAGGACTCTGAGCTATGCCCTTCGTAACGGAAGCGCGACACACGACATGGACAACACCCGGTGCAGGGAGCCCGTGGTGCAAGGGTTGGTCAGCCCCAACCGAATTTGCTGAAGAATCCTGTACTCAATGACGAACCTCATGAGTTTCGCCAAACGCTTCAAACATCGCGCCTGCGTGGCCCTGCCCTCCCTGTTGGCGGTCAGTGCGCTGACCTTGTCGCTCGAATCGAGCCAGATTCGCGCGCAACCGGTGGACGGTACGCAGACGCTGATCTTCCTGCGCCACGCGGAAAAACCCGAGGGCGGTCTCGGCCAGCTCAACTGTCAGGGCCTGAACCGGGCGATCGAGCTGTCGACCCTGCTGCCGGAAAAATTCGGCAAGGCCGATTACGTGTTCGCTGCCGACCCGACACGCAATGTCGAGGAAGGCGAGCTGGACAACTCCTACAGCTACATTCGCCCGCTGATGACCATCAGCCCCGCCGCGATCAAGCTCGGCCTGCCGGTGAACATCGAATTCTCTGCCAACGATACCAGCGACCTGGCGCGGGAACTGACCGAAGACAAGTACCACAACGCGACGATCTACACGGCGTGGTCCCACGGTTATCTGCCGGAGCTGATCAACAAGGTCGCGGGCAACGCGGTCGGCGAAAAGCAGACCATCACCGACGACTGGGCCTCAGGCGATTTCGATTCGCTGTATGTGCTGACCCTGACCTGGCACAACGGCAAGGCCAGCCTGCAGAGTCACAGCTACAAGCAGGGGCTGGATAACGGCAAGGCGACGTGCCCGACTTGAGTGTTGTGTGGCCTGACCCGGCCCCTTCGCGAGCAAGCTCGCTCCCACATTTGATCTGCGTTGAATACAAATACCCTGTGGGAGCGAGCTTGCTCGCGAAGAGGCCAGCCGCTACAACCTCAATCTTTCTGGCTGGCTCGCTCGCGCAAATACTCCAGCACCGCCCCGCGCTCGCCGGCAAACTCGATCCGCCCGCCTTTCTTCTCCCGCTGGAACGCATACATCGGGTCGTAGTATTCGCGCAGCAACCCTTCGATCCAGCTACGGTGCAAATCCACCGACCCGCTGCGTGCCTGTTCGGCCAATGCGTCTTCCATCAGCAGCAACATCCGCCGATGACGCTCACCACCCAGCCGCTTCTGTACTTTGTTCAGGCTCTCCAGCAAGCGCTCGGAGAACAAAGCAAAACCTTCCTCGCCATGCACTGCGCAAAACTCGGCCGACAGATCCACCACGTAGTCGCGCAGGATCCGCTCGACCCGATCTTCGAAACTGTCTTCCAGCCAGACCATCGGGTACTGCTGCATGCCCTGATACAGCGGTAGCGGCAACGCACAACTGCCAACTACCCGACTCTCGTCTTCCAGAACAAACTGTTCGATACCGGCATCGCGCTTCTTGAGGATATCGATGGCCAGACGGTTCTCGAAATCAATGTTCGACGGTTGACCGGTAGCACGTTTGCCAAAGCTCGAGCCACGGTGATTGGCGTGCCCCTCCAGATCCACACCGTTGCGCAACTGCACCAGGACCTCGGTCTTGCCGGTCCCGGTCATGCCACCCAGCAACACGAAATCACACTGGCCGATCGCCTGCTCAAGCGTATCAAGCAGGAAGCTGCGCATAGCCTTATAGCCGCCGCCAACGCGCGGATAGTCGATACCGGCCTCGTCACGCAGCCACTGCTGCGTGATCTGCGAACGCAGGCCGCCACGAAAACAATAGAGATAACCATCAGGATGGGCCCGGGCGAAATCAGCCCAGGCCTGAATGCGCTCGGCCTTGATCGCGCCGGACACCAGCTGATGACCCAGCTCGATGGCGGCCTGCTGACCGTGCTGTTTGTAACAGGTACCGATCTTCTGCCGTTCGATGTCGTTCATCAGCGGCAGGTTGACCACACCGGGAAACGCACCTTTGTGAAACTCGACCGGCGCGCGGGCGTCCATCAGCGGCCGGTCGTTGAGGAAAATATCGCGGTAATCGGTGCAGTCGCGGTACATCAGATCACCTCGACTGCGTGGGTCTGTCGCTCAACCAGTTCGCCAATCGGCGCCAGGTCCAGGCCCAGTTCGGTGGCCACGGCGAGGAACTCGTCATTGCCTTCAGGGGTGACCGCAATCAGCAGACCACCGCTGGTCTGCGGGTCGCACAGCACGCGCTTGTGCAACTCCTGCAGACGGCCGAGCTTGCTCGAATAGCTGTCGAAGTTACGCAAGGTGCCACCGGGCACACAGCCCTGTTCGAGGTAGTACTCGACGCTGTCCAGACGCGGCACATGGTTGTAGCCGATACGCGCGGTCAGGTGGCTGCCATCGGCCATTTCCACCAGGTGCCCGAGCAGACCGAAACCGGTGACGTCGGTCATTGCGGTGACGCCGGCCAGTTTGCCGAAACGGCTGCCGGGTTTGTTCAGGGTGCACATCCAGTCGCGGGCCACACCAATGTCGCCGGGGCGCAATTTGCCCTTCTTCTCGGCGGTGGTAAGGATGCCGATGCCCAACGGCTTGGTCAGGTACAGCAGGCAACCGGCGGTAGCGGTGTCGTTGCGCTTCATGTGGCGCTTTTCCACCAGACCGGTCACCGCCAGGCCGAAGATCGGCTCGGGCGCATCGATCGAATGCCCGCCGGCCAGCGGAATGCCGGCGGCGTCGCACACCGCACGCCCGCCGCGAATCACTTCCCGCGCCACTTCCGGCGCCAGCACATTGACCGGCCAGCCGAGGATCGCAATCGCCATCAGCGGATCGCCGCCCATGGCATAGATGTCGCTGATCGCATTGGTTGCCGCAATACGGCCGAAATCGTAAGGATCGTCGACAATCGGCATGAAGAAGTCAGTGGTCGACACCACACCGCGTTCGGCATCGATCTCGTACACCGCCGCGTCATCACGCGAGGCATTGCCGACCCACAGTTTCGGGTCAAGGTTCTGCGCACCGCTACCGGCCAGAATCACTTCCAGCACCTGCGGGGAAATCTTGCAGCCACAACCGGCACCGTGGCTGTATTGGGTCAGGCGAATCGGCTCGCTCATGGGAGAGTCTCTGGCAGTTGATGGGGCGGATTCTAGCAGAGCGCGGGCCGGCAGATTTTTGCGCTGAATGTCCGGCCCCCTTCGCGAGCAAGCTCGCTCCCACAGGGGATCGCTGTCATCCACAAATCCTGTGTTCACTGAAGATCCGTGTGGGAGCGAGCTTGCTCGCGAAAGCTATCGACGGGTCTCCACGGTTTCACGGCCGGGCACAAAAGGTGCCCTGATGAAAAACCATCTGCCATTGCTCCCCCTGCCGCCGCCACACCGAACTGCGCAGACTGTCCGCCGGCACCCGCTGGCCGCCAGCGACGGTATGGCAGTGATATGTCACCAGCGCCGAATCTTCCGACAATTGCTTGAGCGTGAACTGACTGACGTTACGTTGTGCGAAAGCTTGCTGCGGCAGCGCTTCCAGCACATCAGATTTGTTCCAGATGCCGCCGCTGGCGCCGAATTCGACAAAGTCGTCCGCGATCAATCTCGCCAGTTCTGCGGCATCCTCGCGCACGGCGCGCGACAGCAGGCGGTTTTCCAGATGTAACAAATGCTTCGACAGATCCATCTCGTTCCTACCTCAATGCAGAAATCACTCGCCACAAAGACTTTCGATTGTGCAAAAAAAACCGCCCTTTCGGGCGGCTAAAGTACTTCGACCATGATTCAGAAGCTTTGACTGAAGCTGATGTTGAACGCGCTGTCGTTGTTGTCGCTCGACACCTGGCCTGAGTAGCCGATGCCCAGCTTGCCGGTCGGGGTGACCTGGAAGTCGATGCCGGCTTCAAGCAATGCGCTGTCCTTGGCAATCGGTACGCCCTGGGTGCTGAACGAGGCGCCGCCGTCGATGAAGGTCAGGTCGGCGTCAGGTTTGGTGTCGCCGTAGGCGTGCCGCCAGCCGACGGCCGCGCGTGGCGTCAGTTGACTGCCGTTGGCCAGGGTCACCAACTTGCCGATGCGCACGCCGAGGGTCGAGTAAGTGATGTCCTGATCGGCGTCGGCCTTCAGGCGCCCCACTCCCCCTTTTTCCTTGCCGGTGTCGCTGTCGTAGTTGACGTAGGCCAGCCCGGCGAACGGTTCGATGGCAACGCCTGCCGCGTTGATCGCGTACCCCACTTCACCGAACACCTGCGCACTGCGCGCGTCGTAATCGGCCTTCAGTCGATCGTTGTAAGTGCCGACGCTGACGTCGCGTTTGGTCTCGATGCTGTGCCAGCTGTAGGCCGCGCCGAGGCGCACCGCCAGTGCATCGAATTGCGAGTTCAGATAACCGGCCAAGTGGTAGCTGTCGACCTTGGCGTCCGAGTTGCGATCATGCGCGTTGAGGTTGCTGCGGGTGTAGCCGGCCGCCATCCCGGCACGCCAGGTGTCATCCAGCGCCTTGTCGGTACCGAGCATGAAACCGCCGAGGTTGCGATCGACTTTGGCTGTGTTGCTGTCGCCGCCCATGTCGCCCCAGGCACCGATGGCCCGGATCCAGCCGACCATTTCCCCGTGGCAACCGTTGCTGCTCAGTTGCGTGTCGCTCGGTGCCAGGGTACGACGCGGATCATCCGCAGCGCTGCACGATGGCTGGCGCATGCGGTCGTTGACCGCCTCGCGAATGAAGCGCGAGTCTTCAAGCATGGCGCTGGCGGTGCTGGCGTGGATTTCCCCGGAGAGGCTGTCGAACGCATTACGCGCACCGGCCACGCTGAGGTTGACGATCTGGTTCTGCAACGCCGCGCCAGCCGCACCGTTATTGGAGAGCGCCGTGGCGGTGCCGCGTTGGTTGCCCGTGGCGGCGACGTCGGCGAACGAGTTGCCGTTGCGGCTGACGGCCAGGGTCACCGAATCGGCGCCGTAGACCAGCGAGCTGTCGAGGAACGCGTACTGCGGCAGATCGGCTGCACTGAAAGTGCCAGTCACGCCGCCACCGGCGGTGATCAGCGAGTAAGTGGTATTGCCGGTGAATGGCGCGAGGCTGTTGACCACCAGACCGCCGCCCAATGCCGCCGTACCGCCCACCGCCAACGGTGTCGCGGTTGGCGAGCTGACCGTCAGCGCCAGCACACCATCACTGCTGTTGGTCAGGTTGCCGGCCACGCTCAAGGTGCCGTCAGCACCACCGGAAGCGACCACACCGTGGTTGACCACCGAACCGACGCTGCCGTTACCGCTCAGGCCTGCGCCATTGGCGACCGTGACTTGGGCGCCCAACGAAGCCCGGGCCGCACGGCTGCCGACTTGCAGCACGCCCTGATCAACCGAGACGGTGCCACTGAACGGTTGATTGCCGGTCAGCAGCAACGTGCCGGCGCCGCGTTTGGCCATCGCCCCGAGTCCGCTGAGGACGCCGTTGAACTGGCCATTGGCATTCTGCTGGAACACCAGTGTGGCGTTGTCGGTGATGTTGCCTTGCAGGCTCGTGGTGTTACCGATCAGCGTACCGCCACTGACGGTAGTGCCGCCGCTGTAGGTGTTGGCGCCACTGAGCACCAGCGTGCCGGAGTCAAGTTTCTCGATCCCCCCCGTCCCCACCAGCGGTACGGAAATTTCCGCACTCGCCCCGGCATTGACCCGCACCGGCGCCAGACTGCCGCCGGCACCGTTGACCGGCGTCAGCGTGCCGCCAGCCCCTGGAACCAGGCTGTAACCCCCGGTGAGGAACTGCAGACCGGTGAAGTTCTGATTGCCCTGCACAGTGACAGTACCGGCCTGGCCACCAAACACCGCGAACTGACCATTGGCCGCCAGCGCCTGCGTGCCGCTCGGATCGGTCCAGTTGGTGCCCGGGCCCCACACGCCACTGCCGCCACCGATGCTGCCGTCAGGGTTGGTGGTGCCGCCGTTCCAGAACTGCACTTCACCCGGCGTGTCCTGCACCAGCAGGTTGACCTGATTGGCGATCGCGGTTTGCAGAGTCAGGTTGGCCGCCGACACCGGCAGGCTGCCGTAGACCAGACCATTGTCGGTCAGGCTGCCGCCGTAGCGGAACAATTGATAGACCCCGGTGCCGAAGCCGCCGGCGTTGCTGATATTCAGCGTACCGTCGAGGGTCAGGTTGCCGGCGACGTTGACCACCGTGGTCGAACTGGCCGCCGAGCCGAGGCTGAAGTCCAGGTTGGTCCCCGAGGACAGCGCCAGCGCACCGACCGACAACGGCGTGGCCGAGCCGCCACCGCTCAGCGTTGCACCGCTGGCCAGTTGCACGTTGCCACCCAGTTGCCCGCTGCCGCCGATTTGCGCACCGCTGGCGACGTTGACGTTGGCGCTGTTGAGCACGCCGTTGACGATCAGGTCGCCGGCCTGCACCGAGGTGTTGCCGGTGAAGGTATTGTTGCCGGTCAGGAGCAACTGGCCGGTACCGGTTTTGTTCAGCGTGCCGCTGCCGGTGAGGTTGCCGGTGTAGTTGCCGTCGGCGTTTTGCGCGAAGGTCAGCGCCGCGTTGTTGACGATCGCGCCTTGCAGGCTGCTGGTGTCACCAGTGGTCGTGCCAGCGTTCAGCGTGGTGCCGCCGCTGTAGGTGTTGGCGCCGCTGAGCAGGAGATCACCGCTGCCGTTTTTCACCAGACTGCCGGTGCCGGTGATGGCGCCGAGCAGCGTAGTGTTCTGGTTGCCGGCCAGGGTCAGTTGCGATCCCAGATTGATCGCGTTGGCCAGTTGCAGCGCCGAGCTGCTGTCGAGAGTGCCGCTGCCGGTTACGCTCAGTGCACCGCTACTGATCGCGCTGTTGTTGCCCAGCACCAGTGTGCCGCCAGCGAGCTGAGTGCCGCCGCTGTAGGTGTTGCTGCCATTGAGGGTCAGGCTCGAAGCGCCGGACTTGATCAGGCTGCCTGCACCGCTGACCACACCGGCGAGGGTCAAGGCGTTGCTGCCAGCGACGCTCAGGCCACCGTTCACCACCACATCGTTGCCCAGCGTGACGGCCGCGTTGCTGTCCAGTGCGGTGCCGTCAGCGGCAGTCAAGACGCCAGTGCCCAGCGCCGTGTTATTACCGACGACAATCTTGCCGCCGTTGAGCGCGGTGCCACCGGTGTAGCCGTTGGCGGCATTGAGCACCAGCGTACCGCTGTCATATTTGCCGAGGGTGCCGCTGCCGTTGAGCGCGACGCCAAGGGTCGCGGTGGCGTTCGGATCGACTCGCACCGTGGCGTTACCCAGCGAACCGTTGACCAGGTTCAGCGCACCGGCCGTGCCGTTCTGCAGGTTGTAGCCATCAGTGACAAACTGCAGGCCGGTGATGGTTTGTGCGCCGTTGACGGTGACCGTGCCGGCTGTGCCCTGGAACACCGCGAAGCTGTTGGTCCAGGCCTGGTTGGTGGTGCCGTTCACATCGGTCCAGTTGGTGGTGCCGGTGCCCCAGGTGCCGCTGCCGCCATCCACCGAACCGTTGGCGACGAGCTGGTTGCCGTCCCAGAACTGCACGGTGACGCCCGGTGCAGTGACCAGCAGGTTGATCTGGTTGGCCAGCGCGGTTTGCAGGGTAAGGTCGCCCGACGTGACGCTGCCCGGCACGGTGCCGATCAACATGCCGTTGTCGGTGAGGCCGCCGGTGTAGTTGATCAACCGATATACACCGCTGCCAAAACCGCCGATGTCGCTGACGTTGAGGGTGCCGTCGAGGGTCAGGTTCCCGCCGACGTTGACCAGCGCGTTACCACCACCGGACACCGGTGCGCCGAGGCCGACGTCGAAGTTGGAGTTGGCGTTGAACACCAGCGAATTCACCGACAGCGTGCTGCCGGTGGCGCCGGCCAGATGACCGCCATCGGCCACGGTCACGGCACCGCCCAGTGAGCCGCCGCCAGTCAGAGTGCCGCCGCTGTTGATCAGCACACTGGCGCTGTCCAGCGAGCCGCTGACGTTCAAGGTGCCGGCGTTGACCGTGGTGTTGCCGGTCAGGCTGTTGAGGCCGGCCAGGGTCAGCGTGCCGGTACCGAGTTTGCTCAATTCGCCAGTGCCGGTGAGTACACCGGCGAAAAGGCTGCTGGCGTTGCTGCCGCCGATGCTCAAGATGTTGCCGCCGCCGATCAGTGCGGTGCCGCTGCCGGTCAGGCTGGCGAGGCTGCCGGAGCCGCCGAGATTCAGCGTCGCCGCAGCGCCGAGATTGACCCCGGCGTTGCTGCCCAGTGCCGAGTTGCCCAGCGTGGTCAGGCTGCCGGACTGCACATCAAAGGTGCCGCTGAAGGTGTTGTTGCCGGTCAGCGTCAGGTCGGCCAGACCATTCTTGGTCAGGGTGCCCGCCCCGGCAATCACACCACCGAGGGTCAGGTTGTTGTTGCCGGCCACGCTCAGGTTGGCATTGACGTTGACGTTGTTCGCCAGCACCAGCGGCGCGGTGGTGTCGAGGGTCGACGCACCCGCCACGGTGACCGCGCCGGAGCCCAGGCCCGCCGAGGTGCCAAGGGTCACGGTGCCGGCGTTCAGTGTGGTGCCGCCGCTGTAAGTGTTAATGCCGTTGAGGGTCAGGTTGGACGCGCCGTTCTTGATCAGACCGCCGGTACCGCTGACCACGCCGCTGAGGGCCACGTCGCTGTTGCCGGTGTTGGTCAGATTGGCGTTGAGCACCACGTTGTTGCCCAGCGACACCGAGGTGTTGCTGTCCAGCGCCGAGGCACCGGCCACGGTCAGGTTGCCCAGACCGAGGGCGCCGTTGCTGCCGGTGGTCAGGGTGCCGGCGTTGAGGGTGACGCCACCGAGGAAGTTGTTGGCCCCGCTCAGGATCAGGTTGGCCGCGCCGTTCTTGGTCAGGCTGCCGGCGCCGTTGATCGCGCCGCTCAGCGTCAGATCGTTGCTGCCGACGATGCCGAGGTTGCCCGCCAGGTTGATCGCGTTACCTGCCGTGAAGGCGCCGCTGGCATCCAGGGTGGTGCCGTTCGCCGCGTTCAGGGTCGCCGAACCCAGCGCGCTGTTCGACGCCAGAATCAGGCCTCCCGCATTCAGCGCCACCGGCCCGAGGAAAGCGTTGTTGCCACCGAGGGTCAGGCTGGCCGAACCGTTCTTGATCAAGCCGCCGGTGCCGGAAATGACACCGTTGAGGGTCAGGGCATTGCTGCCGAGCACAGTGAGGTTGCCGTTGAGGGTGGCGGCGTTGGCCAGGGTTACGGCGGTGTTGCTGTCGAGTTGCGTGCCGGCATTGGCAATTAACGCGCCGCTGCCCAAAGCGGTGTTGCTGCCGACCACCAGAGTGCCGCCGTCCAGTTGCGTGCCGCCGGTGTAGCTGTTGGCGCCGTTGAGTACCAGGGTGCCGGCATCGAGTTTGTTGAGGATGCCGCTGCCGTTGATGTTCACGCCGACCGTGGCGGTCACGCCCGGGTCGACCCGCATCGCCGTGGTGCCACCGCCGCCATTGACGGCGGTCAACAGGCCCGACGCGCCGTTGATCATGTTGTAGCCATCGGTGAGGAATTGCATCCCGGTGAACAGTTGGGTGCCGTTGACCGACACTGTACCGGCCGTGCCCTGGAACACCGCAAAGTCGCCGGCCCAGGTCTGGTTCAGCGTACCGTTGGAATTGGTCCAGTTGGTGCCGCCGGCAGTCCATGTGCCGGTGCCGCCGTCCACATTACCGTTCGGGATGGTCTGGCTGCCGTCCCAGAAGCGCAGGTTGGTGTTAGGCGCCGACACCACCAGATTCACCTGATTGCCAAGGGTCTGCACAAGGATGTCGCCGAGGCCGTAACCCACCGGTACACCGGCCACGGTCAGGCCGTTGTCGGTCAGTGCGCCGACGTAGTTGAACAGGCGATAGACACCGACGCCGAAGCCGCCGGCATCGGTGACGTTGAGGTTACCGTCGAGGGTCAGGTTGCCGCCGACGTTCATCAGCGAAGTGGTCGATGGCGTGGCGAGGTTCGCATCGATATTGCTGTTGGCGGCCAGCACCAGTGACGCGGCAGACAGGGTGGTACCCGAGGACAACGCCAGGTGGCCGCCGTTGTTAATGTTGAGAGTGCCGAGCAGCGAACCGCTGCCGGTTACGCTCGCGCCGGAATTGACATTGACCTGGGTACTGGCCAGCGACCCGCTGAGGTTCAGGGTGCCGCCGTCGACGGCGGTGTTACCAACAATGCCGTTGATCCCGGTCAGGTTCAGGGTGCCGGTGCCGACCTTGGTCAGGCCGCCGTTGCCACTGAGGTCGCCGTCGAAGGTGCTGGTGCTGCTGACGCCGCCCACAGTCAATGTGTTGCCGCCGGCGATCTGCACGCTACCGCTGCCGCTCAAGCCGTCGAGGCTGGCGTCGCTGCCGAGGTTGAGGCTGGCGCCGGCGCTGATAGTCGCGCCGGAGGTGTTGCCCAGGGCTCCGCTACTCAGGGTGGTGACGCTGCCGGCGGCAATGTTCAGCGCGCCGGTGAAGGTGTTGGTGCCGCTGAGAGCCAGGTCATCCAGGCCGGTTTTGGTCAGGCTGCCCGCACCGTCGATCACACCGCTGAGGGTCAGCCCGTTGTTGCCGGCCAGGGTCAGCCCGGCATCGAGGGTGATGTTGTTGCCGAGGGTGAAAGCGCTGCTGTTGTCCAGCGTCGCGGCGCCACCGACGGTCAGGGTGCCACTGCCCAAGGCGCCGGGCGCACCGACGGTGAGGGTGCCGGCATTGAGGGTGCTGCCGCCGCTGTAGGTGTTGGTGCCGTTGAGGGTCAGGTTGGCCGCGCCGTTCTTGATCAACTGGCCGGCACCGCTGATCACGCCGCCGAGGGTCAGGTCCTGCGTTCCGCCGACGCTCAGTGCCGCATTCAGCACGACCGCGTTGGCCAGGCTGGCCAGCGGCGAGCTGCTGTCGAGGGTTGCCGCACCGCCAACGGTCAAGGCACCGGTGCCGAGAGCCGAGCTATTGCCGACGGTCACCGTACCGGCATTCAGTGTGGTGCCACCAACGTAGGTGTTGGTGCCGTTGAGGCTCAGATTGGCCGCGCCGTTTTTCACCAGGCTGCCGGCTCCGGCGACAGTTCCGGTGAGGGTCAGGTCTGCGCTGCCACCCACGCTCATCGCACCGGCCAGATTGACCTGATTGCCCAGCGTAACGGCAGTGTTGGTATCCAGCGTGGTGCCCGCCGCGGCGTTCAATGCGCCGCTGCCCAGCGCGGTGTTGCTGCCGACAATCAGCTTTCCGACGTTGAGTGCGGTGTTGCCGAAGTAGGTGTTGGCGCCGTTGAGAATCAGGTCGGCGGGGCCGCTTTTGGTCAACCCACCGACGCCGGAAACCACGCCCGCGAGGGTCAGCGCGTTGCTGCCGCCGACGGTCACGTTGCCGCCGAGGTTGACGTTGTTGGTCAGGCTCGCCGCGGTGCTGGCGTCCAGCGTGGTGTTGTTGCCAGCGTTGAGTACGCCGGTGCCGAGCGCAGTGTTAGAGCCGACGACCAGTGTCCCGGCGTTCAGCGACGTAGAGCCGGTGTAGGTGTTGTTGCCGGTGAGGGTCAGGGTCGAAGAGCCAGTCTTGATCAGATTGCTGCCACCGCTGATCACGCCACCGAGGGTCAGCGGGTTGGCGCCGCCGGCAGTCAGGTTGGCGTTCAGGGCAATCGCGTTGTTCAGCGTCACGTTGGTGCTGCTGTTGAGCGTAGCGCCCGCGCCGCCCACGGTCAGCGTACCGGTGCCGAGTGCCGCGCCGTTGCCGACGGTCAGGCTGCCGGCGTTGAGCGCGGTGCCACCGGTGAAGGTATTGGCACCGTTGAGGGTCAGGTTGGCGGTGCCGTTTTTGATCAACTGGCTGGCGCCACTGATCACGCCACCGAGAGTCAGCCCGTTGCTGCCGCCGATCCCCAGATTGTTGTTGAGAATGACGTTGTTGTTCAGCGTCACCGCTGTATTGCTGTCGAGAGTCGCAGCGCCGCCGACGGTGATATCGCCGCTGCCGAGCGCAGCGTTGGCACCCGCGGTGATGGTGCCTGCGTTCAACGCAACAGCACCGAGGAAAGTATTGGCGCCGTTGAGAATCAGGTTGGCCGCGCCGTTCTTGGTCAGCCCGCCGCTGCCGCTGACCACACCACCGAGGGTCAGGTTGGCGTTGCCGGCAATGTTCAGGTTACCGCCAAGGGCGACCGCATTGCTCAGCGCAACGGTGGTGCTGGCGTCGAGGGTGGTGCCCGCCGCCGTGGTCAGTGCGCCGGTGCC
Organism: Pseudomonas sp. Y5-11; assembly: GCF_022368695.1. NCBI lineage: Bacteria > Pseudomonadati > Pseudomonadota > Gammaproteobacteria > Pseudomonadales > Pseudomonadaceae > Pseudomonas > Pseudomonas sp. Y5-11. The sequence continues at coordinate 3,062,686 of NZ_CP058974.1, read as the reverse complement.
GAGCGCGGTGTTGCTGCCGACGATCAGCGTACCGGCATTGAGTGCCGTGCCGCCGGAGAAGGTGTTGTTGCCGCTGAGGGTCAGGTTCGCAGTGCCGCCCTTGATCAGGTTGCCGGCGCCGCTGATGACGCCACTCAAGCCAAGCGCCTGAGTGCCACCGATGGTCAGCCCGCCCGCCAGCGCCACAGCGTTGGCCAGCGTCACCGCCGTGGTTGCATCCAGTGTTGTGCCGGCCGCAGCGTTCAATGCGCCTGTGCCGAGGGCAGTGTTGCTGCCGACGAACAAGGTGCCGCCGTTGAGCGCGGTGGTGCCGCTGTTGGTGTTGTTGCCGGTCAAAGTCAGGCTGGCAGTGCCGCTCTTGGTAATCGCACCAGTGCCGGAGACGATGCCGCCCAGGGTCAGCGCATTGCTGCCGAGCACGTTCAGCGCACCGGTGATGCCGACGTTGTTGCCCAGGGTCACGTTGCCGGTGCTGTCGAGGCTGGTGCCGTTGCTGGTGTTGAGCACCCCGGTACCCAGTGCGTTGTTGTTGCCGACGCGCAAGGTCCCGGCACTGAGACTGGTGATCCCGGTGTAGGTGTTGCTGCCGTTGAGGGTCAGGCTGCCGCTGCCGGTTTTGGTGAGGTTGGCGGCGCCGCTGATCACCCCGCCCAGGGTCAGCGCACCGGTGCCGGTTGCGGTCAGGGTGCTGTTGAGCGTGATCGCGTTCGCCAGCGAAATGGGCGTCGTTGCCGAGATACTCGAAGAGCCGCCAACCGTGATGCCACCGGTACTGAACGACTGGTTGTTGCCCACCAGCACCACGCCGCCATTGAGCACGGTGTTGCCGGTGTAAGTGTTGATGCCGTTGAGGTTGAGCTGACCGCTGCCGATCTTGGTCAGGCCGCCCGTGCCGGAAATCACACCGTTGAGGGTCGTGCCGTTGATGCCCTGCAGGGTCAGGCCGCCGGCGCCCAGGTTGATCTGGTTGGCCAGCGTCAAACCGGCATTGCTGGCCTGCAGGATCCCGCCGTTGGACGTCAGCACACCGCTGCCGAACGCCGCGTTGTCGTTGAACTGCGCGACACCGCCATTAAGCGTGGTCGCACCGCTGACCAACGGCCCTTGCAAGGTCCAGGTGCCGCTGTTGAGGGTCAGGTTGTTGAAGTTGACGTAGGTCGCGCTGGACGCCGTGCCGGTCCCGGTGGTGCCGCCGCCGAGCCCGATCGGGTTTTGCAGGATCAGCGTGTTGGTGCCGGCCGCGCCGCCATCGATCGTCCCGGTCGGGGCGAAGGTCAGGTTGATGCCAATCAGGCCACCGAGGCCGACGGAGACTTGCACACCGTCGCCGACGTTAACGCTGGAACCGGTGATCGCGTAGAAGGTGTTGGTGCTGCCCGCCCCCATCGACACACCGCCGGTGATGTTGCCGGCGTTGGTGAAGGTGTTGCCCGCAACCGACGTCTCGAACGCAATCCGACCGTTGATGGTGCCGCTGGCGCTGTTGGTCATGTTGACTTGCGAACCGCCATACACCCCGACCACCGGGGTATCGGCCAGGGTGATGCCGCCGACCGACAGCCCGGTGGAAGTGATGGTGCCGTCGTTGGTGATGGTCGTGGTGCCCGACACCGAGTTGTTCACGCCAATCCCCAGCCCGTCGATGCTGGTCAGGTTAAGCCCGAGCAGCATGCCGGTACCGCGAATGATCCCGGTGGCGTTGTTGACGATGCTCACCGTGCTGGTCGCGCCGGTACCGATGAACGCACCGCCACTGAGGATCGACACCAGGCCCAGCAAGGCCGGGTCGAGGGTGCCGGAGTTGTTCAGGTTGATGTTGGCCCCGGTCAGGTTGATGACCTTGCCACCCAGGGTCGCGTTCATCTGCGCACCGGAGTTGACGTTGACCGTCAAGCCGCTGGTGGCGCTGCTGTAGTCATTGAGAAACAGCGGCAGCGTCGGGACGCCCGAACAGGTAATCGTCGAACCTGCCGCCGAGCAAGTCGCGAGCGCCTGCTCGCTGACCCCACCGAACAAAAGTCCGGCAACGCTCAGGTGCACGGCAAGGGAAAGAGGGGAAAAACGCGAAACGAGGGCGACACCAAACCTTGCTTCCACGGGCTACTCCTTGTCGTGGCCAAATTCTTCCTTGAAGGCGTGCACGTCGGGCTTATTCCACACGCGAATCAAGACTGCGACGGTCATCACAAAACCGCGTCATGGCTGACAAGCTAGTAGACGCCCCGCGATGGGGCACTGATTAAATGGTGTTAATACTTTAATACTAGGGCCGTCTAAACCGCGGGTTTCGGCCCCAAAACACAGGACGTTGCCTAAACGACATCCCCCTGTAGGAGCTGCGGCACGCTGCGATCTTTTGATCTTGATCCTTAAAAACAAAATCAAAAAATTGCACCGTACCGCAGCTCCTACAAGGGCAATCGGAGCGACTTGGTACGTGTTGTGCAAACGTTTGCGACCTGCCTATATCGGCTTTTTCGTAACAAAACCGTACAGACCCGCAGAACCCGGGCCTTGATCCGCAAAAAAAGGACTTTGAATGCACGCTGCTTCCCTTCTTCGCGCCCCGTTTGCGCGCACGTTTGCTGTTTCCCTGCTACTGACCGGCGTTACCGGAGTTCTCAGCCACAGCGCATTGGCGCAACCGGCGCTGCCCGACGAATCGGCCCAGGGCGAAGCCCTCAGCCCGGAAGCTGCCCCGGCGAAAAAAGGCGCGTATCTGTCGGACTGGTACAACCAGGACCTGACGTTGATCGGCAGCAAGGACATCAGCTTCGGCCCGCAACCGGCCGATGACATCTATCTGGAATACGAGTACTTCGGGCGCAAGGGGCCGTTCGAGCTGTACGGCTACGTCGACATTCCGAAGATTTTCAACATCGGCAACAGCCACGACAAAGGCGTGTGGGACCATGGCTCACCGGTGTTCATGGAGCACGAGCCGCGCATCTCCATCGACTACCTCGCCGGCCGCAGCCTGGCCATCGGCCCGTTCAAGGAATGGTACGTGGCGTTCGACTGGATCTACGATCACGGCAGCCGTAAAGAGAACCGCGCCAACACCCTGTACAGCGGTTTCGGCACCGACATCGACACCCATTCGCGGGTCAACCTGTCGGCCAACCTGTACGGGCGCTACCAGTGGGAAAACTACGGCGCGAGCAATGAGTATTCGTGGGACGGCTACCGCGCGCAGCTCAAATACATCGTGCCCATCGACAAATTCAGCAATGGCGCGTCGCTGACCTACATCGGCTTCACCAACTTCGACTTCGGCTCCGACATCCACAAGGACAACCCGGCGCGCACCGCCAACGCCACGGTGGCGACCAACGTCTTGCTGTACTCGTTCACCCATTTGCGCTTCACCCTGGTCGGCCGTTATTTCCACAACGGCGGCAACTGGGAGGATGGCAGCGAGCTGAACTTCGGCGACGGCGATTTCCGCGCGCGTTCCAACGGTTGGGGTTACTACGCCGGCATCGGCTACCAGTTCTGAATTCAGGAGATTTTCATTCAAGCAATGACGCGACTGACTTTGGCCGCTGCGGCCCTGCTCTCTTCCACGGCGTGGGCGGCGCAAGCGCCGATCCAGCCGAAAGTGGTGCTGATCACCATGTTCGCCCCCGAGGCGCAGCACTGGATCGAGCGCCTCGATCTGCAACAGGAAATCCGCGTGCCGGGCCTGTCCGCCGAGTACCCGACCGTGCGCTGCAACGCACAACAGGTGTGCCTGCTGACCACCGGCATGGGTCAGACCAACGCCGCTGCTTCAACCCTGGCACTGGCCCTGTCGCCGAAATTCGACCTGCGCAAAAGCTACTTTCTGATCGCCGGGATCGCCGGCATCAGCCCGAAACACGGGACCATCGGCACCGCCGCGTGGGCGCATTACCTGGTGGAGTTCGGTACGCAATGGGAGCTGGATTCGCGCGATGCGCCGGCGAGCTGGCCGACCGGCTACCTGGGCATCAACACCAAGGGACCGAACGAAAAACCACCGCTGGACTACAAGACCGAAGTCTTCGAACTCAACCCGAAATTGCAGGCCAAGGCCTTCGCCCTGAGCCACAAGGTCGAGCTGAGTGAAAGCAAGGAATCGGCGGCGTGGCGCCGGAAATACCCGTCAGCCCCGGCCAACCAGCCGCCAGTGGTTACGCGCTGCGACACGCTGGCAGGCAACACCTGGTTTTCCGGTACGCGCCTGAGCGAACGCGCGGAGGTCTGGACCCAATTGCTGACCGACAACAAGGGTGAGTACTGCACCACGCAACAGGAAGACAACTCCACTTACGAAGCCCTGTTGCGTGCCAGTCGCGAAGGCCTGGTGGATGTGCAGCGTCTGGCCGTGGTGCGCGCCGGTTCCGACTTCGACCGCCCGGCGCCGGGCGGCAGTGAAGTGGACAACCTGCTGAAGTACGCCGATCAGGGCGGGTTTGTGCCGGCGCTGGAAAACCTCTATCGCGCGGGTAATCCGCTGGTGCAGGACATTCTGAAAAACTGGTCGGCGTGGGAAAACGGCGTCCCACAATCCTGAGCCCGACAACGATCCCTGTGGGAGCTGGCTTGCCAGCTCCCACAGATTATGCGGTGTCTGGAAGATCAGGGAATCAGGATGATCTTGTCGCCACTGCCCTGATTCACCTGCGCGTAGCTGTCCAACCCCTCCGCCAGAGGCACTTCCACCCACGCCTGCGGCAACGGCAACAGTCCCTCATCGAAGAACCGCCCGAACTGCTCGAGCATCGCCGCACAGGCTTGCACGCCGTACAGCAGCGAGTTGATCCCGACCACCGAACCGCCCTTGCGGTACAACGCCAGCGCTGGCAATTGCACATGGCCGTCGACCGGCGCGGCGATGATCGCGATGCGGCCGAACGCTGCCAGTGCCGCCACCGAGGCCGGCAGCCAGAAACCGGTGGTATCGAAGACCACGTCAGCGCCGCCGCTGTACACCGCGTTGACCTGCGCGCCGAGGTCTTCGGGCTTATCCAGCTGAATCGTCGCATAGCCCTGTGCCTGCAACGCCTTGACCTGCTCCGGCCGCCGCGCAGCCGCGAGGATCTGCGCGCCGCGCACCTTGGCCAATGCCAACGCCGCGGTCGCCACCGCACCACCGCCGATCACCAGCAAACGGGTTTCAGCGCTCACCAGGCTGCGCTCCAGTGCATCCCAAGCGGTGGTGTAAGGCACGCCGAGGCTGGCTGCCTGAGCGAAGCTCAAGTGCGACGGTTTATGCGCCACGCCGTTGGCCGGCAATTTGACGAATTGCGCGTGCGAACCATCGGCAAAAAAGCCCAACTCGCGCCCGGTGCCCCAGACTTCCTGACCGAGCAACGCCTGCGGGCCTTCGACCACGACACCGGCGAAATCGCGCCCGGGAATCCGCGGCAACGTGGTGTAGGGAAACCGCCCGAGCACGTTCTTCACATCGCTGGGGTTCAGGCCGGCGGCCTTGATCTCGACCAGCACGTCATCAGCGCCGGGCACCGGGGTCGGTACGTCGACCAAACGCAGGGAGGACAGATCGCCGGTTTTATCGAATTGCAGTGCTTTCATGAGGACATCCACCAAAGGGAAAAAAAGGACATTCAGGACAACCAACCGGCGACCAATTGCCGGCCCATTGGCCACAGCTGCTCACCCGCGAGCATGCCCAGCAGCCCCACCAGCGCGATGGCCGGTGGCGCCGGGGAACGGAAATCCAGCGCGCCATAGAGCAGGCCGACACCCAGACCGATGGCCAGCGAAATCAGGTAGTTCATGGAAAACTCCGCCGCGTGAAAGGAATGGGCAGAGTCTAGGGAAGGATCGGCAGAGGCGTCGGCCAAGGACTTCTGAATTTCGGCCAAAAGACCGACATCCCCCTGTAGGAGCTGCCGCAGGCTGCGATCTTTTGACTTTGATTTTGAAAACAAGAACAAAAGATCGCAGCCTGCGGCAGCTCCTACAGGGATCGGGTTCAGGCCGTGGAGAATTGCGAAGGCGCCACACCCAGTTCACGCCGGAACATGTCACTGAAACTGCTCGGCGAATACCCCAGCTCCCGAGCGATCGCATTCACCGGCACGCCCTGAATCAACTCGGCCACCGCCGTCGCCAGTTGCACCTGCCGCCGCCATTCGGCGAAGCCCATGCCAAGGCTGTCCTTGAACAACCGCGCCAGCGTGCGCACGCTGGCCCCGGCGTTTTCCGCGTGCTGCTCGAACGGAATGTCCAGCGACGGCGCCGCCATCACCGCCTGACACAGGTTCATCAGGCGCCGGTCGGAATCGTCGGGCAGCGGGATCTTCAATGCCGAGCGCCGGGCACGCTTGAGCTCCAGCAGCGCCAGCCCGACCAGGGCGTCGTAATAAGCCGGCTCGCCGCTGTCACCCTGCTCCACCAAACCGACGATCAACTCACGCAGCAGCCCACCGACCTCGATCACCTGTACCGTCGCATCCAGCGTCGCCGCCAGCCCCGGGCGCAGGTAGATATTGCGCATCTGCAAGTCCGAGACCACACGAATCCCGTGCGGCACTCCGGGCGGCAACCACACCGCGCGCTGCGGCGGCACCACCAGCGCCTCATGCGGGGTCTCGACCCACATCACCCCGCTCATCGCATACAGCAACTGCCCCCAGACATGCTCATGCGGCTCAATAAACAGACCACGCGGATAGGTACGCGCCAGCGGTTGCACCGGCACATCGGTATCCGTCAGATCGGGGGGTGCGGCGAGGGCCATGGCGAGTATTCATTGGGGTTGGCGAAAGGCGCATGGTAACCAGTCGGTCACAGCGTCGCCAACGATAGATACCGTCGGACAATCCGAGTGAATTTTCCCGACGCGCCGCGATCCTTCTAATACCACAGGGAGGAATACGGGCTTTATGAACAACGCAAAACTGTTTGTCATCGATTACACCCTTCACGGCACGCCCAAATCGTTCATTATCCGCTCGGACAAAATGGACAACGCCGAGGCGTGGCACTGGGCAAGCTGTGATGCCGGCGTGGGTCGCATCCCGCGTTTCGGCCGGGAAAAAGTGCAAAAGACCAGCAAACCGATGGCGGAGAAATTCGGCGTGGAAAACGTCACATGGCGACCGGCGAGCTAGACTCTCGCCAGGCAATGGGGACTCTTCGGGGGCGTACACAATGACCAGCATCTTCAGCCCGGCGCATCTGGATTATGGCCTGGACACCCTTTTTGGACGTATCACCAGAAGCGTGGACTGTCAGGTGGGTCTTGAGGCTGTCGAAGACGACCCCTATCGCTTCGCCCTGCGCGTACCGGCGCCGATACCGGAGGACCTCGACCAGGCGAAAACCGTGGTGGTCAGGGTCGACGGCCGGCGTCTGCAAGGCACGGTTCGCCATACCGAACGGCTGGATGATGAAAGCCTGAAACTGCAAGTGGAGCCTGATTAGGCTCCACTTTTTTTGCGCGCGGTTATTTGGGGTGGGCGCAATGACAGCCTTTGCTTGAACACTCTTCACCGCCCTTGTGGTGGTGCGCGCAAGCCTCGCAGCAATAGTGTTTGCCGTGCACGGCGTAGGCGTGTTCGCCTTCCTTGATGGTGCATTTGCAGTTGGGGCAGTCGCATTTTCTATCGGGCATGGGGGCAGACTCCTTTTTGGGTGGTTGTCTGGGCTTGTGGGATAAGCCGTAAATAGCAGTGTAGGAGCTGCCGAAGGCTGCGATCTTTTGATCTGGTGTTTTTTGCGGGATTGGGTGTATATCCGTTCGTGCTGGCGATATTGGGTGAATATCCGTTTCTTCGGGTGCTGCCGCTGGCGGTTTCGCTCTTACAGCGAGTCACCTTTTCCAAACGCCGAAAAGGTAACCCAAAAGGCTTTGCCCCGGCGTACGGCACTTCGCTTAGGCTCAGTGTTCCCTCGCTACGGTGCCCATCCGGGGGCATCGCCTACGGTTTGCTTCGCTGCACCTCCTCTCGATGTATGCGGCTTCGCCGCACGGCGCTGCGCGCCTACCCCCGGATGGACACCTCCGCTCGGCCTGCCGAAGGGGCTGAAGATCAAAAGCCACATCAAGAGCCAAAGCCAAAGCCAGAGCCAGAGCCAAAGCCAAAGCCAAAGCCAAAGCCAAAGCCAAAGCAGATCAAAAGATCGCAGCCTTCGGCAGCTCCTACATGGGATCGGGTGTTTTCAGTTAGTAATTGGTCGGCTGTCAGGCCGCCTTCGCTGGCAAGCCAGCTCCCACAATTTTATTCGTGCACACCCCCTGCGGCGAAGCCGCCCCACTCAACACGATGAGCGTTAGCTCGAGTACCGCTCTTGATCTGAGGGCCCGTCGGCAGGCTGAGTGGAGGGGTTTATCCGGGGGTGGGAGCGCAGCGACCGTTTGGCGCAGCCAAACACAGCGAGAGGAGGTGCAGCGAAGCAAACCGTAGGCGCTGTACCCCGGATGAATCCCGGAGCGAAGGAACCCGAGCCTGAGCGAGGGCCGAACGTCAGGGTAAAGCCCTTTGGTTACTTTGGGGCGTTTGCCAAAGTGACCCGCCGTCAGGGCGGAACACTAGGTGGCCGTTACCACAGCAACGGATATTCACCCAAATCTCAATCAGAACGACGAACACTGCTGCGATACATAAAAACCAAAGCCAACCCCAGACAAACCATCGCCAACACCCGAGAAGACGAAAGCTCGATCGCCGGATTCCCCAGCCAGCCAAAATTATCGATCAACATCCCCATCCCCAGTTGCCCGACGATCACCGCAACAGTCGCCACCGCCGTGCCCACGACAGGCACAGCACCGACCATGACCATCATGTAAACCACACCAAACAGCGCCCCGCAGACCTGCCACTTCGGTACATCGAGCAAACTCACCGCATGCGCCGGTTCAAAAAACACAATCAACAACCCGGTGATCACCGCCCCGACAAAAAACGTCAGCAAACTACTGCGCAACACCCCGACGCTTTCACCGAGGCGTCCATTGATCGCCGCCTGCACACTCAACACCGCGCCAGCCAACACCACCACTGCCAACAAAATAACCAGACTCATCTCTTCAACCTCGCGCAATCAGAATCAATGCCACCACAATCAACACCAACGCCAGCCAGCGCTCGGCATTGACCTTCTTGCGCGTCGCGCCGAACCAGCCGAAATGGTCGATCAGCACACTCTTGCCGACCTGCCCCGAGAGAATCGCGATCATCGTCATCGCAATCCCGATATGCGGCGTCGCCAGGGTCAACACCACCACGTACATCGGTCCCAGAAATCCTCCGATCAACTGCCAGCGCGGCAGCTCGGTCAGCGCTGGGCCTTTCTGGGGGCCGGCGAACAACAGCAGCAAAAACAGAATCGCCGAACCCACACCGAAGATGCTCAAGGTCGCCCACAGATGCCCGACTTGCTCACCCAATGGCCCAAGCAATCCGGCCTCCACCGACAGGCCCATGCCGGCCAGAATGACCAGCGGCAATAACAACAAGCGCAGCCCCGACCGGGTAGCCGGTGCCACCCCACTTACTTCATCCAGCGTTTGCATATTCAAATTCCCCTGCAAGTAAACGATGGTGCGGATTATCGGCTGGCGCCGCTGTGCGATAAATGGGAGCATCCAGACAACACTTTTGCGCAACTCGCACAACAGGACAGATTCATGCACGGGCTAAACGAACTGGGATTCAAGACGTTGAGGCTGTTTGTGGCGGTACTCGACCACGGCAGTTTCTCTGAAGTCGCCCGTCGCGAGGGCGTGGCGCCCTCTTCGATCTCGCGGCAGATCCAGTTGATGGAACAGGCGCTGAACCAGCAATTGCTCTACCGCCACACCCGTGCCGTGACGCCGACCGAGGCCGGGCGCATGCTCGGTCACCATGCGCGGCTGGTGCTGGTGCAACTGGAAGAAGCCGAACAGGCGCTGCAGGAGCAGCAAAGCGAACCCACCGGGCTGGTGCGCATCAATGCGCCGGTGGTGTTCGGCCAGCGTCACTTGACGCCGTGGCTGGGGAAATTGTGCGCGCGCTATCCGAAGCTGCAACTCGACATCCAGCAGACCGACCATTACGTCGACCCGCTGCAGGAAGGTGCCGACCTGCTGTTTCGCATCGGCCCGCTGCACGATTCAAGCATGCAGGCGCGGATTCTGGCGCCGCACAGTTTTCAGGTCGCCGCCAGTCCGGCCTATCTGCAGCGCCACGGCACCCCGCAACACCCGGAAGATCTGGCGCAGCACCAGTGTCTTGCCTACAAAGGCGCAACCGGTCAGCAGCGCTGGTTCTTTCGTCAAGGTCAGGGCGACTGGACGCCTTACTCGGTCAAAGGCCCGATCACCGGCAACCACGCCGACACTCTCACCCAGGCTGCCGAACAAGGCCTGGGCCTGGTGATGTTTCCGTCATGGCTGATTGGTGAGGCGGTGCGTGAAGGCACGCTGGTGCCGGTGTTGCGCGAATATCAGGTGTCCAACAGTCTGGAGCCACAGCAGATTGCGGTGCTGTGGCCGGGTAGCCGGCGACTGTCGGTGAAGGTGCGTACGGTGATCGACTTCTTCATCGAATGTTTCGGCGAAATCCCCTACTGGGACAGACCCTGAGCCTTACACCGCCCCTGTAGGAGCTGCCGAAGGCTGCGAACTTTTGACTTTGATCTTTTAACGCAAGATCAAAAGATCGCAGCCTCCGGCAGCTCCTACACGGTTCGGCTAAAACGTTAAATTCGGAACTGCCCCACCAGTCTGCCCAACCGCTGCCCCAGCTCCGCCAGACTGCGCGAAGTCTGCGCGCCCAACTGGGTCTCATCCGCCACGCTGTCCACCGCCACGGCGATCTGATGCACGCTGCGGTTGATCTCTTCGGCCACCGCCGTCTGCTCTTCCGCCGCACTGGCGATCTGCGCGTTCATCGAATTGATGGTCGCAATCAGCTCGGCCATCGCATCCAGCGACGCGCCAGCCTGATTGGCTTGCGCCGAGGTGCCATCGCCCGCCTCGCTGGAGCGGCGCATCGCCTCGACCGCCGACTGCGTGCCCGCCTGCAAACGATCGATCATGCCCTGAATTTCCTGGGTGCTGATCTGCGTGCGGCTGGCCAGTGCCCGCACTTCGTCCGCCACCACCGCAAAGCCACGCCCGGCCTCCCCGGCCCGCGCCGCCTCAATTGCCGCGTTCAGTGCCAGCAGGTTGGTCTGTTCGGCAATCGAGCGGATCACTCCGAGCACGCCTACAATCGACGACACGTCTTGCTGCAGGCTGTCGAGCGATACGCCGCTGCTGCGAATGTCATCCACCAGCGCATGAATCTGTTTGATGCTGCCAGCCACCACGCGCTTGGCGCTCTGGCCCTCCTCGTCGGTCTGCTGCGCGGCCACCGCGGCGTTCTGCGCGCTTTTGGCGACTTCCTGGGCGGCGGCGGACATTTCGTTGATCGCCGTGGCAACCTGATCGGTCTCGTGACGCTGACGCTCCATCGCCTGATCGGAACGCTGGGCCTGATCCGACACTTGGGTCACCAGGCCGGTCAGTTGCGTGGTCATCTCGGTGATCTGTCGCACCAGGCCGTGGATCTTGTCGACGAAGCGGTTGAACGAGCCGGCCAGTTCGCCGAGTTCATCCTGGCTGCTGATGTTCAGCCGGCGGGTCAGATCGCCCTCGCCTGCGGCGATGTCGTCGAGGTTGGCTTTCATCAGGTTCAGCGGCCGCAAAATGGTGTTGGCCAACAGCATGCCCGCTGCGGCGATCACCAACAGCACCAGAACGGCCACGCCGACGATGCTGAGAATCACGCCTTGCATACGCTCCTGCACCTGCGCCTCGACCACCGCCACTTGCGCTTCAATGCCGTCGAGGTTGACCGACGTGCCCACCGCCATGTCCCACTTTGCCAGGTATTCGGTGTAGCCGAGTTTCGGCACCAGCACGTTGGCATTGCCCGGCAGTGGCGAGCTGTATTGCAGATAGTGGGTGCCGTCCTTCGCTACGCTCACCAGGCCGCGATTGACGTAAACCCCGTTGGGGTCGCGGTTGTCCTTGAAGCTTTTGCCCACACCTTCCGGGTCATTGGCCTTGAACAGGCGCACGGTTTCGGAATCGTAGCCGAAGAAATAGCCGTCCTTGCCGTAGCGGATGCCCGACAGCAATTTGATCGCCTGCGCCCGCGCCGCGTTATCCCCGGGGGCGGCCGCGTCGTACAGCGGTTTGATCGTGGTCATCGCCACGGCGACGTAACTTTGCAGCGTGGCCTTGGCGTCGGCGAGCAGGCGTTCGCGGGTCTGATCGACCTCGGTGTGCGCCTGCTGCTGGAGGATGAACAGCGTGGTCAGGCTGATGACCAGCGCAAAGAGCAGCACCGGCAGGACGGCAAGGGACAGGACTTTGGCCTTGAGACTCAAGCGCATTGGGGGGCTCACTCTTTTGATTTTATTGGCGTGGTTAAAGGCGTTAACGGCACGCGCGAGCAAAAGTTGAACCCAAAAAAAGATCGCAGCCTTCGGCAGCTCCTACAGATATTGATGTAGGAGCTGCCGAAGGCTGCGATCTTTTGATCTTCAGCTTTTAATCAGAGGACCATCGCGGCCACCCAGCCGAACGCCAGCAACGGCAGGTTGTAGTGCAGGAAGGTCGGGACCACGGTGTCCCAGATGTGGTGATGCTGACCGTCGATGTTCAGGCCGGAAGTCGGGCCCAGCGTCGAGTCCGAGGCGGGCGAACCGGCGTCACCCAGGGCTCCGGCGGTGCCGACGATGCAGACAATCGCCAGCGGGCTGAAACCCAGTTGCACGCACAGCGGCACGAAAATCGCCGCCAGAATCGGCACGGTGGAGAACGACGAACCGATGCCCATGGTCACCAGCAGCCCCACCAGCAACATCAACAGCGCGCCGATGCCCTTGCTGTGATTGATCCACGACGCCGACGATTCGACCAGGGTCTGCACTTGCCCGGTGGCCTTCATCACTTCGGCGAACCCGGACGCGGCAATCATGATGAAACCGATCATCGCCATCATCTTCATGCCTTCGGTGAACAGGTCATCGGTCTCACGCCACTTGACGATGCCGGACACCGAGAAAATCAGGAAACCGACCAGCGCCCCGATAATCATCGAGTCCAACAGCAGTTGCACAATGAACGCCGCCGCAATCGCCACACCGGCGATCATCAGGCTCAGCGGGTTGTACTGCACGGCCACTTGCTCGACCTGCTCGATTTTCTGCAGATCATAGACGCGCTTCTTGCGGTAGCTGATGAACGCCATGGCCAGGCCGAACAGCATGCCCAGCGCCGGAATGCCCATGGCGTGGGTGACGTTGATGCCACTGATGTCGACGCCGCTGCGCGCGACGTTGGCCAGCAGGATTTCATTGAGGAAGATGTTGCCGAAGCCCACCGGCAAGAACATGTACGGAGTGATCAGGCCAAACGTCATGACGCAGGCGATCAACCGGCGATCGAGTTGCAGCTTGGTCAACACATATAACAGTGGCGGCACCAGCAGCGGAATGAACGCAATGTGGATCGGCAGAATGTTCTGCGAGGCAATCGCTACCACCCAGAGCAGGCCGATCAGCAGCCATTTGACGCTGCCGCCGCCGGTCGCGTGTTGCCGATCGACCATCGCCAGCGCCTTGTCGGCCAGCGCATGGGCCAGGCCGGACTTGGCAATCGCCACGGCGAACGCACCCAGCAATGCGTAGGACAAGGCCACGGTTGCGCCGCCACCCAGACCGCTGTTGAACGCCTTGAGCGTGGCATCGATGCCCAAACCACCGGTCAGGCCACCGACCAGCGCACCGACGATCAGGGCGATCACCACATGCACACGGGACAGGCTGAGGATCAGCATGATGCCGACCGCAGCAATCACTGCATTCATTTCATTACCTCAAAAACACGGCGATGACATCACCACCGCCAGACAGGATGAGTCCGCCAACGGTTAACCGGCGGATTGGCAAAGAGGGTCTTATTAGAAGGGCGCGCACTGTGCCGCAGAGTGGCGATGGTGTCAAAGCAACCGAATGCAACAACCGATGAACCACCCTGTAGGAGCTGCCGAAGGCTGCGATCTTTTGATCTTGTTTTTAAAAATCAAAATCAAAAGATCGCAGCCTTCGGCAGCTCCTACAGGGGATTGGTTGCATGCGGCAATCGGTCATATTGCGCTTGAACAATAAAGAAAGCCGAAACGCGGCCGTTACAGTGCAAAGTCTCAGATATTTATCGAATAAGGACGTCTCCATGTCGCTCAGACAACTTTCCATTCAATGGAAAATCACCCTGCTCGCCGGCCTGTGCCTGGCGGGCATCGTGACCCTGCTGGTGGGTCTTTCACTGTATCGCATGGAGCACAGCTCCGAGCTGGTGAAGGCGTCGAGCATGGAGATGCTGACCGAGTCGGCCCAGGCGCGCATTGAATCGCAAGGCGAAGTGCAGGCTGCCGGGATTCGCCAGCAGTTCATGGACGCCTATCAGTACGGTCACGGTTTTTCGCGTCAGGTGCTGTTCCTGCGCGAGCAGGCCGAGAAGCGCTTTCTCGACGCCTTCGACCTGCGCGAAGACATGACCCGTCAGGTCAAGTCCGCGCTGCAGGCCAATCCGGACCTGCTCGGCCTGTCGCTGGTGTTCGAAGCCAACGCGCTGGACGGCAAGGATGAGCTGTTCGCCGGTCAGGCCGAGCTGGGCAGCAACGACAAGGGCCGCTTCGCCCTCTACTGGTCGCAACCGACTCCCGGCAAAGTCACCTCGATGGCCCTGCCGGAAAGCGACATGACCGACACCAGCACCGGGCCCAGCGGTCAGGCGGCCAACGCCTGGTTCACCTGCCCGCGCACCACGCTCAAACCGTGTGTGATCGAACCGTACTTCTATGTGATCGACGGCCAGAATGTGCTGATGACCAGCATCGTCTTCCCGCTGATGGTCAACGGCAAAGTCATCGCCTCGCTGTCGGTGGACATCAACCTCAACAGCCTGCAGGCAATCAGCCAGGGCGCGAGCAAAAAACTCTACGACGGCCAGACCGCCGTGAGCATCATCAGCCCCACCGGCCTGCTCGCCGGTTACAGCCCGGACGCCAGCAAGCTGAGCAAACGTCTGGATGCCGTGGACACCGTCAGTGGCGCCGAACTGCTGCGTCAACTCGGCGCCAGCAGCAGCGTCAGCAGCCTGCACAGCAACGGCCAGTTGAAAGTGCTGTCGCCGTTCCAGCCGATCCCCGGCGGCCCGTCGTGGGGCGTGTTGCTCGACGTGCCGGAAAAGGTGCTGGTCAGCCGCGCCGAAGCACTCAAACAGCAACTGGATGCGAGCAACCACTCCGGCACCCTGATCGAACTGAGCCTCGGCGTGCTTGCGGCGCTGATCGGCCTGTTGCTGGTGTGGCTGATGGCACGCAGTGTGACCAGACCGATCCTCGGCGTGGCCAACATGCTTGAAGACATTGCCAGTGGCGAAGGCGATCTGACCCGCCGCCTGGCCTACGACAAAAAAGATGAACTCGGCCAATTGGCCGGCTGGTTCAACAAATTCCTCGACAAGTTGCAACCGATCATCGCCGAAGTGAAACGCTCGGTGCAGGACGCGCGCAACACCGCCGACCAGTCCTCGGCCATCGCGACTCAGACCAGCGCCGGCATGGAGCAGCAATACCGTCAGGTCGATCAGGTCGCCACCGCATCCCACGAAATGAGCGCCACCGCGCAGGATGTTGCGCGCAGTGCTGCGCAAGCCGCCGAAGCGGCCAAAGACGCCGACCACGCCACCCGTCAGGGCCTGACCGTGATCGACCGCACCACCGCGAGCATCGACACCCTCGCCGCCGACATGAGCGCAGCAATGGTGCAGGTCGAAGGCCTGGCCGCCAACAGCGAGAAGATCGGCACCGTGTTGGAGACCATCCGCGCCATCGCCGAACAGACCAACCTGCTGGCGCTCAACGCGGCAATCGAAGCGGCGCGTGCCGGTGAAGCCGGGCGCGGTTTTGCCGTGGTCGCCGACGAAGTGCGCAACCTCGCCCGCCGCACGCAAGAGTCGGTGGAAGAAACCCGTCAGGTCATCGAGCAACTGCAGACCGGCACCCAGGATGTGGTCGGTTCGATGGGCAACAGCCATCGTCAGGCGCAGGGCAGTGTCGAGCAGGTCGGTCAAGCGGTGACCGCACTGCGCCAGATCGGCGATGCGGTGACGGTGATCAGCGACATGAACCTGCAGATCGCCAGCGCGGCGGAAGAACAGAGCGCGGTGGCCGAGGAGATCAACAACAACGTGGCGACCATTCGCGACGTCACCGAGTCGCTGTCCGGACAGGCCAATGAGTCGGCGCGGGTCAGCCAGTCGCTGAACAGCCTGGCGAATCAGCAGCAGAGTCTGATGGATCAGTTCCGGGTCTGACTGCATCACCCTCGCCTGTAGGAGCTGCCGCAGGCTGCGATCTTTTGACTTTGATTTTTTAAAAACCAAGATCAAAAGATCGCAGCCTTCGGCAGCTCCTACAGGGGGTTTGTGGGGAACCGGGGTTAGCGTTTGGGCAACTCGATCACCACCTTCAACCCGCCCCACTCGCTCTCGCCCAGCACCAGCAACCCGCCCCACGTCTCGACAATATCCCGGACAATCCCCAGCCCCAGACCATGCCCGTCAGTCTGCTCGTCGAGCCGCGTGCCACGGCTGAACACCTGAGTGCGCTGTTCTTCGGGAATCCCCGGGCCATCGTCTTCCACGCTCAGGGCGAAGCCGTCCGTTCGTTCGATCACGCTCAGCCGCACCTCGGCATCCGCCCATTTGCAGGCGTTGTCCAACAGGTTGCCGAGCAGCTCCAGCAAGTCCTCGCGATCCCAGGGCAATTGCAGCCCCGGCGGCGCGACGTAGCTCAACGTCAGATGCTCGCCGTGAATCATGTTCAACGTCGCCAGCAGCCCCGGCAGTTCCGCATCACAATCAAACAGCGCACCGGGCAGTGCATCACCGGATAAACGTGCGCGATTGAGTTCGCGATTGAGCCGCTGTTGCACCTGCTCCAGTTGCTCCTTGAGGATCTTGCGCAGCTCTGGATGGGCGTCGAGTTTTTCGTTCGAGGCCAGACTCAGCAGCACCGCCAGCGGGGTCTTCAGCGCATGTCCCAGGTTGCCCAATGCATTGCGCGAGCGCTTGAGACTGTCTTCGGTGTGCGCCAGCAAATGGTTGATCTGCGCCACCAACGGCTCGAGCTCGACCGGCACCTGATCGTCCAGTTGCGAGCGCTGGCCCTGTTGCAACTGGGCGATCTGCTCGCGCGCGCGGTCCAGCGGCTTGAGCGCGCGACGCACCGTCAACCGTTGCAGCAGCAGAATCAGCAGCAAGCCGGCCAGGCCCAGCCCGAGGCCGATCTGGCGCATACGCTGGAAACTCTCGCGCACCGGGGTGTAATCCTGGGCGACGCTGATGGAGATTGACTGCCCCAAACGCCGATAATCCGAACGCAACACCAGCAACTGCTGACCGTCCGGCCCCAGTTGCAAATTGCTGTGCAAACCCGGGTGCTCCAGCAGTGGCAGATCCTGATCCCACAGCGAACGCGAGCGCCAGTGGCTGTCGGCAAAATCGATGCGGAAGTAATGCCCGGAAAACGGTCGCTGATAGGCCGGCGACAGGTGCCGCTCATCCAGTTGCAAACCTTGCGGGCCACGCACCAGCGCCACCAGCAGGCTTTCGCTGTCGTTGCGCAGGCCGGCTTCGAGATAACGCTGCAAACCGACTTCGAACAACCACAGGCTGGTTTGCGCCAGTACCAGGCCGACGATCACCATCACGCTGATCAAACCCAGGCTCAAACGGCGCTGGATCGACCTCACGAAGCCTGCCCGCCGAACAGGTAACCCTGGCCCCGCCGGGTTTCGATCACCGATTTGCCGAGCTTGCGCCGCAGGTGGTTGACGTGGACTTCGAGGACGTTGGAGTCACGCTCGGTCTCGCCGTCGTAGAGGTGCTCGGCGAGGTGGGTTTTCGACAGGATCTGTTCCGGGTGCAGCATGAAATAACGCAGCAGGCGGAATTCAGCGGCGGTCAGCTGAATCTCGCTGCCGTCACGAATCACGCACTGGCGACCTTCGTCCAGATGCAGGCCGGCGGCCTTGAGCGTCGGCTGGTTGGCCTGGCCCTTGGAGCGGCGCAGCAACGACTGCACGCGCAGGTGCAGCTCTTCAGGGTGAAACGGTTTGGTCAGGTAATCGTCGGCGCCGGCCTTCAGGCCTTCGATGCGCTCGGCCCAGGAATCGCGGGCGGTAAGGATCAACACCGGGGTCGACAGGCCACCGGCGCGCCATTGCGCCAGCACCTCCAGCCCGGGAACGCCAGGCAGACCAAGGTCGAGAATGATCAGGTCATACGGCTCGCTGCTGCCCTGATACACCGCATCGCGTCCGTCCGCCAGCCAGTCCACCGCGTAGCCTTGGCGCTGCAGGCCGGCGATCAATTCGTCAGCCAGCGGCACGTGGTCTTCCACCAGAAGCAAACGCATCGGTCAATCTTCCTTGTCTTTAACTAATTCGCCAGTATCGGCCTTCAGGTGCAGCTCGCGCGCCACGCCCTCGACGGTCAGCAGCTCGACTTCATACACGTAGACGTCGTGCTTTTCCTCCAGCTCGACTTCCAGCAGTTTCGCGCCGGGGTAGCGATCCAGCGCCTGTTGCAGCACCTGCTCCAGCGGCAGGATCACCCCCTGCTGCCGCAGCCGCAGCGCCTCGTCCTGATCGAGATCGCGGGCCATCGCCGCCGAGCAAACAATCACAAGCGCCAACGCCGTGCGGCTGGTGGCGCGAACATTAACCTTCATTACGTATCCTGATGATCCTTGAGAACCTGCCCAGTCACCGCGTCTAATTCCAGATCCCACTCAAGCCCTTGTGGATCACGCATTTCGACCTGGTAGACATACTTGCCGTACTGCTCTTCCAGCTCGGTATCGGTGATGGTCGACCCCGGATGTCTGGTCAGCGCCGTGGCGTTGAGCTTCTCGAAGGAGACGATAGTACCAGCGTCGCGCAGGCGCAGGGCTTCGTCGGGGCCAAGATCGCGGGCATGGGCGAGGCTGGCGGTCAGACCGATGATCGCGGCAATGGACAGGGCAGTCAGGGTTTTCATGGATGTCTCCGTATTTTTATGTGCAGCTACGGTGGGCACCTTAGCGGGATCAACTTAACTGAAACTGAATTGCCATCATTGCCCCTGTAGGGGCTGCCGCAGGCTGCGATCTTTTGATCTTGCCTTTAAAAATCAAAAGATCGCAGCCTGCGGCAGCTCCTACAGAGTTCGGTAACATGTGCTTATAATTGTTCGCTTGCTAACGATCGAGACCGGTATGACTGCCATTCACATCAAGTTCCCCGCCCTCACCCTCAAGGCCGGCCCTCGGGCCATGGCGCGCATTCGTGCCGAAGGCCTGAACGCCGCCGACGTCGGCACCCTGCCCGGTGCGGCCGGAGGGCCGAAGGCGCTGGGGATTCAGGGGCTGGACCTGGCGTTGTTCGGCGAATGGCTGCCGAGCGCGCCGCGTGAGCGCTCGCTGATCGGTGCCTCGGTCGGTTCCTGGCGCTTCGCCAGCGCCTGCCTGCCGGACGCCGCTGAAGGCATCCGCCGGCTCGGTCAGTTGTACGCCGAGCAGAATTTCAACAAAGGCGTGACCATGGCCGAGATCAGCGCGAGCTCGCAGCGCATGCTCAATGACCTGCTCGACGGCCGCGACGCCAGCATCCTCAACAACGCCGACTACCGCCTGAACATCATGGTCGTGAAAAGCCACGGACGCCTGGCCGACGATCATCGCGGTCGCCTCGGCCTGGCGCTGGGCTCGGTGATCGCCGATAACCTGCGCGGTCGCGCACGGCTGTCGCGGCACTTCGAACGCCTGATCGTTCACGATCCGCGCCTCGCCCCACCGGTGAATGCGTTGAATGACTTTCCGTCACGCTTTGTCGCCCTCAATGCGGGCAACCTGCGCCAGGCGCTGCTGGCGTCCGGTTCGATCCCGATGGTCATGGAAGGCGTGCGCGACCTGCCGGGTGCCGGTGCCGGCACCTTCCGCGATGGCGGTCTGCTCGATTATCACCTCGACCTGCCCTACAGTGGCGATGGCATCGTGCTCTATCCGCACTTCACCGACCGGGTGATCCCGGGTTGGTTTGACAAGACCCTGCCTTGGCGCCGCGCCTCGGTCGAGCGCTTGCAGGACGTGCTGTTACTGGCGCCTTCGAAGGACTATCTGGCGCGCCTGCCCTACGGCAAACTGCCGGATCGTAACGACTTCAAGCGCTTCATGGGCGATGCGCCGAGCCGGCAGAAATACTGGCACGCGGCGATGGACGAAAGCCGCCGCCTGGGCGACGAGTTTCTCGAATTGACCGCCAGCGGTCGCCTCGCCGAGCGCTTGCTGACCCTTTAGTCAGTGTTTTCCCGCATCGCCAAACACAAGCTGGTAAACTCGCCGCCTGCCCGAATCGCTGCGGCGAACGCCACCTGAACAGAGCCGAAAATACTGTGGAAATCTTCAAGGAATTTACTTTCGAATCCGCCCACCGCCTGCCGCACGTCCCGGACGGCCACAAGTGCGGACGCCTGCACGGCCACTCGTTCAAGGTGGCGATTCACCTGAGCGGCGACCTCGATCCGCACACGGGCTGGATCCGCGATTTCTCCGAGATCAAGGCGATCTTCAAGCCGCTGTACGAGCGTCTGGATCACAACTACCTGAACGACATTCCTGGCCTGGAGAACCCGACCAGCGAAGTGCTGGCCAAATTCATCTGGAATGAAATGAAGCCACTGCTGCCGGAACTCAGCGCGATCCGCATTCACGAGACCTGCACCAGCGGTTGCATCTATCGCGGTGAATGATTGAACACAAATCCCCTTGTAGGAGCTGCCGCAGGCTGCGATCTTTTGATCTTGTTTTTTAAATTCAAAATCAAAAGATCGCAGCCTGCGGCAGCTCCTACACAGGGAATGGTGTTTTGTCAGGGAAATAGAAAACAGCCTTCGCGGCTGTTTTTTTATGCCTATGCTTTTTGGCTCAAACCCGCCAAGAGGACACCTTGTCCAGGAAAACGCCCCGGAAGCGGTCATCGCCGCCCTGCTCAGATTCCTCTGACCCAACACCCAGCCCTTGTGGGAGCGAGCCTGCTCGCGAAAACGGAATATCAGCCATTGCAGATGTCGCCTGACGCGCCGCCTTCGCGAGCAGGCTCGCTCCCACATTGGGCCCGGGTACATTCGGTTGCACCGCTTTCGCGCCAATCCACGTGTCTCGTCTCTACATAACCCGCGCCAACCGGATTTGGCACGACCACTGCAACGTGCTTCGCGTCCCCCCCTCTTCAGCAAGGAACGCCCCATGACGCAGAACGATCCCGGCAACGACTACCCCCTCAGCGAAGTCCCGATGCATGCGCGAAAAGGCCTGGCCTCGACCGCCATGGTGTTACTGGGATTCACATTTTTCACCGCAACCATGTTTGCCGGCGGCAAGCTCGGCGTGGCCTTCAATTTTGGCGAGATGATGGCGGTGATCATCGTCGGTAACCTGCTGCTCGGGCTGTACGCGGCAGGTCTGGGTTACATCGCCTTCAGAAGCGGCCTTAATTCGGTGCTGATGGGGCGTTTCTGTTTTGGTGAGGTCGGCAGCAAACTCAGTGACCTGATCCTGGGATTTACCCAGATCGGCTGGTACGCCTGGGGCACTGCAACCGCCGCGGTGGTGATTGGCAAATACTTCGCGCTGGAGCAAGGCACGGTGCTGGGCCTGATGGTGCTGTTCGGCCTGGTGTTCTGCGCCACGGCGTATGTTGGTTATCGCGGCCTGGAGATCCTGTCGTACATCGCGGTGCCGGCAATGATGTTGCTGCTGATGCTGTCGATGTGGGTGGCGACCGTGAAAGTCGGTGGCCTCGATGGTTTGCTGGCGGTGGTGCCGAGCGGTTCACTGGACTGGTCGACCGCGATCACGCTGGTGTTCGGCACCTTCGTCAGCGGCGCGACGCAGGCCACCAACTGGACACGTTTCTCGCGCTCGGCACGGGTTGCCGTGCTGGCGAGCCTGATCGGATTTTTCATCGGCAATGGCCTGATGGTGCTGATCGGTGCCTACGGCGCAATCGTCTATCAGCAGCCCGACGTGGTTGAAGTGTTGCTGCTGCAAGGCTTCGCCATGGCCGCAATGGCCATGCTGTTGCTGAATATCTGGAGCACCCAGGACAACACCATCTATAACTTCGCCGTCGCCGGTTGCAACCTGCTGCGCACCGGGCGGCGCAAGACCGTGACCCTGGCCGGCGCGGTGATCGGCACCCTGCTCGCGCTGCTGGGCATGTACGACATGCTGGTGCCGTACCTGATCCTGCTGGGCACGGTGATTCCACCGATTGGCGGGGTGATCATGGCCGACTTTTTCTTCCGCTGGCGCGGGCGCTATCCGCGTCTGGCCGACACACGGCTGCCGGCGTTCAACTGGCCGGGGCTGGGGGCTTACGCGGTCGGTACGCTCGCCGCGTTCCACTCGCCGTGGGTCGCACCGCTGGTAGGGATTGCCGCCGCCGCGCTAACGTATGTCATCGTTACCGGCCTGCTCGGCGCCCGTCGCGCCAGTGCGCCACTACCAGACCTATAAGAAGGATTCGCCTGATGCATATCATCAACGCCCGGCTGCGCAACCAGGAAGGTTTGCACGAATTGCACCTGGAAGACGGCCTGATCCGCAGCATCGGCCGCCAGACCGAAGCCCCGAGCCTCAACCCCGGCGACCTCGACGCCGGCGGCAATCTGGTGGTGCCGCCCTTTGTCGAGCCACACATCCACCTCGACGCCACGCTGACGGCCGGTGAGCCGCGCTGGAACATGAGTGGCACACTGTTTGAAGGCATCGAGTGCTGGGGCGAACGCAAGGTCACCATCACCGAAGAAGACACCAAAACCCGCGCCAGGAAGACCATTCAAGCCTTGGCCGCTCACGGCATTCAGCACGTGCGCACCCACGTCGACGTCACCGACCCGCAGCTCACCGCGCTCAAGGCGATGCTCGAAGTGCGCGAAGAAACCCGGCATCTGATCGACCTGCAAATCGTCGCGTTCCCACAGGAAGGCATCGAGTCGTACCGCAACGGTCGCGAGCTGATGGAAGAAGCGATTCGCATGGGCGCCGATGTGGTTGGCGGCATTCCGCATTTCGAGTACACCCGCGATCAGGGCGTCAGTTCGGTGAAGTTTCTGATGGACCTGGCCGAACGCACCGGTTGCCTGGTCGATGTGCATTGCGACGAAACCGATGACCCCCATTCGCGCTTTCTTGAGGTACTCGCCGAAGAGGCCCGCAGCCGCGACATGGGGGCGCGGGTCACGGCCAGCCACACCACGGCGATGGGCTCTTACGACAACGCTTACTGCGCGAAATTGTTCCGTTTGCTCGGTCATTCCGGGATCAGTTTCGTCTCGTGCCCGACCGAAAGCATTCACTTGCAGGGGCGTTTCGACAACTTCCCGAAACGCCGGGGCGTGACCCGGGTCAACGAGCTGCTGGAGGCCGGGATGAACGTGTGTTTTGGCCAGGATTCAATCGTTGATCCGTGGTACCCGCTGGGCAACGGCAACATCCTGCGCGTGCTTGAGGCCGGGTTGCACATTTGCCATATGCTCGGCTATCGCAACCTGCAGAACGCGCTGGATCTGGTCACCGACAACAGCGCCAAGGCCATGCACCTGGGCGAGCGTTACGGCCTGGAACAGGGGCGTCCGGCCAACCTGTTGATTCTGTCGGCGGACAGCGATTACGAAGTGATCCGCAGCCAGGGTCTGCCGCTGTATTCGATTCGCGGCGGCAAGGTGCTGATGAAGCGGCAGATGCCGGTGGTGGAGTTCAACAACCCTCTTAACTGACCGCCATTTCCTGTAGGAGCTGCCGCAGGCTGCGATCTTTGTTTTTGATTCTAAAAACAAGATCAAAAGATCGCAGCCTGCGGCAGTTCCTACAGAATGCTCACGAGCCTGCATGGCTATGCATTGCCCTGTGGGAGCTGGCTTGCCAACGAAGGCAATCACCGCTTCAACCGATCAAGCGAGCCGTGCCAAACAACCTGACCCGCATCAATTCGCCCCGCTCTTCTTCAAGCAACACCGGCGCCGTCCCGCCCGGCATGACGACGTGCACCTCCCCACTCGCCACCCAACCCACTGCCCATGCGGCACAGGCCACTGCACTGGCGCTGGTACCGGAAGACGCCGTCGGTCCTTCACCACGCTCGAACACTCGGGCGACGATGCGCTGCGCTGACTCAAGCGCGGCCCATTGCAGATTGACGCCCGCCGGGCATGGCTGGCCGGCGCCCGTCGGCATCGCGTAGGCGATTCGGGTCAGGCCTTCGGCCCATGGCGATTGGCGCATTTGTGAGTTGCTCGGCAATTCGGCGATGTCGGTCAACAACGTTACGCAATGCGGATTGCCGATGCGCACGAACTGACTGCGCTGCCACGCGGAATCGAGTTGTGCCAATGGTGCTACGTGGCTCACCTCATGACCATTGAACACGCACTTTTCAACCTGCTGCGCACCCACCGCTGAAGGCCCGAAGCCCGGTTGACCAAGGTCCAGCCAGAAACCGTTCACGCCTTCGACTACGGCCGGTTTCACCGAGGTTTCCACGGCAACACCCTTATCGTGATGCACTCGCAGCGACGACCCTTCCGGCGGCATCAGCCCTTGCTCCAGCAACGACTGGGAAAAAATTGTCAGGCCATTGCCACTGCGCTCGGCCAAGGTGCCGTCAGTGTTGACGATCAGCACGTCGAACGGCGGCGCTGACTGGAACGGGCCAATCAACAGACCGTCGCTGCGGTGCGACTTGCTCCCCACCCGACGCTGGCCCTCGGGCCAGTCGCAACACAGGGCAATGGCCGCCTGACTCCAGGACGGTCTCGACACCGCACATTGCGCGGCTCCCATCGGCAAATCGATCCCCGACTCACGAAGTGCCTGCGGCGAAATCACCCCGTATATATTGCCCCGCGCATCGTAGAACTGCGTCATCACCGCCCCTGTTCGTCTTGTGGAAGCACTCACTTTAAACCGCGATCCCCTGTCGGCGTGAGCCTGCTCGCGATAACGGGCTGTCAGGCGCCCTGTTCATTGCCTGATCCACCGCTATCGCGAACAGTCTCATGCCTACAGGTTAGGATGTCGGCTGCCCCGCCCCGAGACCTGCGATCGAACCTCGCCGCGCGATGACTGTCATTCGGGGGACGCGACGTTTTTTGCCAAGGATCGATATGACCAGCCTCAACCCCCAAGACACTTTCGTCCCCGGACGCCTGCAGCAGATGTCGACGCGCATCGCTTTCTTCATCGCCGGCGTGGGCATTGCCGCGTGGGCGCCATTGGTGCCGTACGCCAAGGCCCGCGCCGGGCTCGACGAAGGTACGTTGGGCCTGCTGCTGTTGTGCCTCGGCGTCGGCTCGATTCTCGCAATGCCACTGGCGGGGATTCTCGCCACGCGCTTCGGCTGCCGCAAAGTCGCCACCGGCGGCACTCTGCTGATCTGCGCGGCGCTGCCGTTGCTGGCAACGGTATCGTCGGTTCCGGCGCTGATCGCCACGCTGTTCATGTTCGGTGCCGGTCTGGGCACGGTGGATTCGACCGTCAACCTGCAAGCGGTGATCGTCGAAAGGGCCAGCGGCAAGCACATGATGTCGGGCTTTCATGGCCTGTTCAGCCTTGGCGGGATTGTCGGCGCAGCGGGGGTCAGTGCCCTGCTCGGCCTCGGTCTGACGCCGCTGGCAGCGATGCTGGTAGTGGTAGCGGTGTTGGCCGGCGCGCTGTTCAAGTGTGTACCGCACATGTTGCCGTACGGCAGTGAAAGCTCGGGACCCGCCTTCGCCATTCCCCACGGCATTGTGCTGTTCATCGGCGGCATGTGCTTCATCGTGTTCCTCACCGAAGGCGCGGCGCTGGACTGGAGTGCGGTGTTTCTTGCGCAGGAGCGCGGGATCGACACGGCGTACGCGGGATTGGGTTATGCGGCGTTTGCATTGACCATGACGGCCGGACGTTTGATGGGTGACCGGATCGTGCGGACTGTCGGTGCAACGCGGATCATTCTGTTTGGTGGTCTGTTGGCAGCTGCAGGTCTGTTTCTCGCGACATTCGCGCCGAGCTGGGAAGCGGCATTGGTCGGTTACGCACTGGTGGGTGCGGGTTGTTCGAACATCGTGCCCGTGCTGTACACGGCGGTGGGCAAGCAGACGGTGATGCCGGAGAGCATCGCGGTGCCAGCCATTACCACCCTGGGCTACGCAGGGATTCTGGCGGGACCGGCGGTGATCGGCTTTGTCGCGCATGCCAGCAGTCTGAGTTTTGCCTTCGGGTTGATGGCGCTGCTGTTGGTGGCCGTCGCCATCGGCGGCAAGGTTCTCAAGGTCTGAACCCCATCATTGTGGCGAGGGAGCTTGCTCCCGCCGGGTTGCGGAGCGCCCCCAAAAAATCGGGCCTGCTGCGCAGTCCAGCGGCAGCAAGCTCCCTCGCCACAGGGTCAGGCGTTATCAGAAACCGACGCTGGCCTGTACAAAGAATGTCCGTGGCGCACCGACATACATCCCCGAGTTGTTGTCGCTGGAGCGGGTGAAATACTGCTTGTCGAAGACGTTTTTCACCCCGGCGCCGAGCTTCAGGTTCGACACCTGCGGCCCGAAGTCATACCCGCCGCGCACGTTCCACGTCATGTAGCCGGGAATATCGCCGTACTGCCCGTCTGCCGAGCCTTCGGTGATGTAATTGCCGTTGAAGCTGCCGTCGGCGTTCATGCCGGTGCCAGGGGCGCGCTGTTTGGACTGGGCGAAACCGTCGATGTTGTAGGTCCAGCGGTTGATGTCGTAACGCAGCCCCACGGTCGCCACCTGCCGCGAATAGAACGGCAGATCACGGCCCTTGAAGCCCGGAATCTCACCCTCGTAGGTCGCGCGGGTGTAAGTGAAACCGGCGTTGGCGGTCAGCCCGTCAAGGCGTGGATCGAGCGCGGCCATGTCGTAATGCACCGACGCTTCGATGCCCTGATGCTTGGTCGCGCCGAGGTTGGTCCAGCCGACATCGTTGCTGATGTATTGCAGTTCGTCATCGAAGTCGATGTAGAACAGCGTCACTTCCCCGCCCCACACATCATCGTTGTAGCGTGTGCCGATCTCGTAGGTCTTGGCCTTTTCCGGCTCCAGGCCGTTGGCGGTCTGGTCACCCGAGCCGCCCTGGCCGAGCTGGAAATACTGCAGGCTGCCAAACGAGGTTTCGTAGTTGGCGAACAGTTTCCATGCATCCGACAGGTGATACATCACGCTCAGTGCCGGCAGCGGTTCGTTGCTTTCGATGCTGCGGTTTTTCTCCGGCACGCGCTTGCCTGCGGTGTCGAGCACGGCGCGGTCATGCCAGTCGGTGCTGATGTGTTCGAAGCGAATGCCCGGGGTGATGGTCCAGTTGCCAACGTCGATCTTGTTGTCGACGTACACCGAGTTGGCTTCGGTGCCACCGGTGCGGTCCTGGAACACATGGCCATCGGAGGTCGGGGTGACCACCGGCTGATTGTTGACCAGCGCCAGACGGCTCGACTGCTCGTGCATCGCCTCTTTCAGGTAGCGATAACCGACGCTGACTTCCTGAGTGGTCGGGCCGACATCAAACACCCGCGACACACGCGGCTCGACACCGAGGGTGTAGTAGGAACGCGGGTACGAGCTGAGGGTTCTCTGGTCGCGGGCGGCGATGGTGCTGCCGCGAAAACTGTCGGTGTAATAGGTCAGGATTTCTGCCTGGGTACGCTCGTCGATCTGGCGAATCCACTTGAACGATACGTCCTTGCGCCGACCGCTGAAGTTGTCGTAATCGCGCACCGAGTCGTACGGCTTGTCGTCGTACTGTTTCTGCGTCAGACCGCCGGGCATGTCGGCGCTGGCGTCGTAGTAATGGAAGTTGAGGCTGAAATCGTCCTGATCGGTCGGCGCCCAGTGCGTCTTGAGCAGCACATCGTCGATGTCGTTACCGTTGTTGCGCTCGCGGTAACCGTTGCCGTTGACCCCGGAATACAACAACGCCACACCCATGCCATTGTCGGCGGTGCCGCCGAGGAACGCCGTGTCGATGTGTTTCCAGCCGCCGTAACGGGAGGTTTCCAGGGTGGTGCCGATTTCCCCGGTGGCTTTTTCCGGGATGGCGCGGGTGACGAAGTTGATCACGCCGCCGACGTTCTGCGGCCCATAACGCACGGAACCGGCGCCACGCACCACATCGATGCTGTCGAGATTGCCGGAAGAGATCGGTGCCATCGACAGTTGCGGCTGGCCATACGGTGCGAACGCGGCCGGCACGCCGTCGATCAACACCGTGGAGCGTGGCGACAGTCGTGAAGTCAGACCACGCACGCCAACGTTCAGCGCGATGTCGCTGCCGCCGGTGCCGTTGGAGTCCTGCACCTGCACGCCGGGCACGCGCTTGAGCACATCACTGACGTTCATCGCGCCCTGCTCGACCATGGCTTCGCGGCGGATCACCGTACGCGCACCCGGGTGGTTCTGCACCACTGCGGCATCAGCGTCACCGAGCCAGTCGCCGACCACTTTGATGTCGGTCACGCCCAGTTCCAGCGGGCCATTGCTGGCGGCAGTTGCGGCCGGAGCCAAAGTCACCGAGCCATCGTTGATCTGATAGTCCAGGCCGCTGCCCTGGAGCAATTGGCGCAGCGCTTGCTCGGGAGAAAGGTTGCCGTCGACCGCTGGTGCCTGTTTGCCAGCGACCAGCTCCGGGCTGAAGAAAACCTGCAGCGAAGTTTGCTGGCCGAGTTCGCTCAGGGCCTGGCCCAGCGGCTGGGCGCGGATGTGAATGGCTTCAGCGGCGAAGGCCAGCGGTACGGCGGCATTGACCGCCAGCGCGAGAGCCAGCGGCAGCCAAGGGGATTTTTTGTTGTGGGCTGAGGTGTTTTTCACGTCGAACGTAGTCCTGTGGATCGCAAGAGTGTGCGTCTGTTAATGCAAACCAGTTGCAGTTGAACAGGAAGACGATGAACTCGAAAAAAACCTGAATGTTATTTGGAAATTATTTCCTGACTGCCATCGGCCAAGGTGCGTACGGCCACCGGCAGGATGTTTGGCAAGGCCTTGAGCAAGGCGTCGGTATTGTCGGATTTGAACACGCTGGTCAGGCGCAGGTTGGCCACCGTCGTGTTGGCGACCTTCAGCGGTTTGTCGCGATAACGCGAAACCTCCGCCACCACTTCGCTGAGGCTGGCGTTGTTGAACACCAGTTTGCCGCTGCGCCAGGCCGTCAGTTCGACGGGGTTGACCGCATAGGCCGCAGCGACTTTGCCCTCGGCGTCGACATGGGTGCCGAAGCCTGCGGTCAGGTTGATGAAAGCATTGTCCGGTGCATTGCGCCCCTGCACCTTGACCGTGCCCTGCTCCACCGCAACCCGGGTTTGCGTGGCATCGCGGCGCACATCGAAACGGGTCCCGGTGACCGTGACCTTGCCACTACCGGTCTCGACCACGAACGGTCGCGCGGTGTCGTGCTGAACGCTGAACATCGCTTCACCTTCACTCAATTCGATGAGGCGCCGATCCTGCTCAAAACGCACCTGCAGACGGCTGCGGCTGTTCAGATCAATCACTGAACCGTCCGGCAACGCCACATGCTTGCGTTCGCCCAGCGCCGTGGCGAACTCGGCGTGATAGCCGCCCGGATGATTCAAACCACTGAACAGACCGAGCCCGAGCGCCACCACCAACACGCTGGCGGCCACGGCATAACGCCGTAAAGGACGTCGCTCGCGGCGGGTTGACGGTGTTTCAACAAGCGCCTTGAGGCGTGGCGCCGGTAACAGATCGGCTGCGGTCCACAGACCTTGCAGCAACTGGAATTCATCACGGTGCTGCGGATGCTGGTTCAGCCAGGCGTCGAAGCGCTGCTGCTCGTCGGCACTGATCAGCGGTTCCTGCAAACGCACAAACCAGCGTGCCGCCTCATCGCGCACCGTTGTTTGCCCGCACGCGCAATCACGGGTATCCATCATGGAATGTCCTGTCGGGCTGGGGATGAAAAGCGGCGGCCGCTCATGACTGCATGCCATCGAGACGGTCGCGCAGGTGCCGCAGGGTGCGAATCATATATTTTTCGACCATGTTCCTGGACAGTCCCAGGCGTTCGGCGATTTCGGCCTGAGTCAGCCCTTCGATCTTCTGCCAGACGAAAATCCTCCGGCAATTGAGCGGCAGTTCCTGCAGCGCCCGTTCGATGGAGTCGGCCAACTGGATCGCCTGCATGTAATGCTCCGGGTCGCCGGTTGACGACACACTGTGATCGATCGCCTGCGACTCCATGGCTTCCCGCCGATCCTCACGCCGATAACCGTCGACCGCGATATTGCGTGCGGTCTGGTGCAAATACGCCCGTGGCTGCTGCACCGCTGCCGAATCGGATTCGAGCACCCGCACAAAGGTGTCGTGCGCCAGATCCTCGGCCTGCGCGCGATTGCGCAGGCGCCGGGTCCAGGTGCCGATCAACTCTTCGTAATGCTCGAAAAAGCCGGGTCTGCGGGGCAGCATGGGGTTCATGACAGCGTGCTGGGGGAAAGAGGCGTGAATAGTAATGCTTCCTATTAAGCCCGGCAATTCATTCCTTGGAAACGCTCGATTCAAGGGTAATCGTCAGTAAAAACGCGCCTTCCCCCACCTATTGTGTAAAATGCCGCCCGGGTGCCACCGCAACAACGCGGCAGGGCAGGTTTAATTCAGCGCAGGTCGGGCCGCCGCGCGGAGTTCCCGTGCCTATGAGCCACGATCCGTCACGCCCGCAGGCTGCCCCTGCCCGTCAGCAGTCGCCGTCTGCTTTGGCCTTTCTTTCCCGATTTTTCGCCGCCGAGTCCGCCGGTGGCCTGATCCTGATGGCCGCCGCCCTCGCCGCGCTGCTGGTCGCCAATTCGCCTTGGGCGGCCAGCTACTTCTCGACCCTGCACATCAAAGTCGCTGGTCTGTCGATCGAGCATTGGGTGAATGATGGCCTGATGGCGATCTTCTTCATGCTGGTGGGCCTGGAGATCAAGCGCGAAATGCTCGCCGGTCAGTTGTCGACCTGGGGGCAGCGCGCGCTGCCGGGCTTTGCCGCGCTGGGCGGGATGCTGGTGCCCGCCCTGATCTACGTCGCGATCAACTGGGGCAATCCGCAGACCCTCAGCGGTTGGGCGATCCCCGCGGCCACCGACATTGCTTTCGCTTTGGGCGTACTGTCGCTGCTGGGCAAACGGGTGCCAGTGTCGCTGAAAATTTTCCTCTCCGCGCTGGCCATTCTTGATGATCTGGGTGCAGTGGTGATCATCGCGATTTTCTACACCAGCGGCCTGTCGATAAGCATGCTGTTGGCCTCGTTGGCGGTGATCGCATTGCTGGTGATCCTCAACCGCTGCGGCGTCAGAAAGCTGTGGCCGTACCTGATCGCTGGCGCCCTGCTGTGGTTCTTCATGCTGCAATCGGGGATCCACGCGACTCTCGCCGGGGTGATTCTGGCCCTGTGCATTCCGCTGGGTAACCCGGAAGACGAGCACAACTCGCCGCTGCTCTACCTCGAAGAAAAAATGCATCCGTGGGTGGCGTTCGCCGTGGTGCCGATCTTCGGCTTCGCCAACGCGGGCGTGTCATTGAGCGGCATTTCCCCGAGCAACCTGCTTGAGCCGGTGCCGCTGGGCGTCGCGTTGGGCCTGTTGTTCGGCAAGCAGATCGGCATCCTCGGCCTCGGCGCCCTGGCGATTCGCAGTGGTCTGGCGCAACTGCCGCAAGGCGCGAGCTGGCTGCAACTGTACGGCGTCGCCCTGCTCTGCGGGATCGGCTTCACCATGAGCCTGTTCATTGGCGCACTGGCCTTTCCGGGCGCGCCGCATCTGGTCGATTCGGTGAAGGTCGGTGTGTTGCTGGGTTCGATCCTGTCGGCGCTGCTGGCGGTGGTCGTGCTGATGAATGCGGGTAAGGCGAAGGCGTCGAACTGACCTCAAGATCTCATCGAAATAAATAACAATGTGGGAGCGAGCCTGCTCGCGAAGGCGCTGGTTCAGTCAACAGTTTCGCTGACTGAACTGACGCTATCGCGAGCAGGCTCACTCCCACAGTTTTTTACAGCGGTAATGCTCAGCCTTTTTCGTCGATTCCGGCCTGCAGGGTCTGGCTATCCAGGTTGCCACTCAGGGTCACCGGACCGACTTTCAGGTGGCCGTTATCGAACGACACCTTCGGTGCGTTCTCCTCGGCTTTCTGCGGCAGGTCCAGTCCGGCTTTCACGCCGTATTCACGGTTGACCAAGTCACGGCTACCGACCTTTGAACCGCCCAGATCGACCTTGCCTTCAGCCGATGAAATCTGCGCGCCGGTCAGCTGTGTCGCGCCGTCCACCGCAAGGTTCACCCCCTGATTGCCACTGATGCCGGACGCCTGCGCCACGCTGTCCTTGTGCGCGTATTCGCCCTGCGCCTTCAGCGTTGGTTTGTAGTCGGTGCCGGCGAGTTTTTCCTTGTCACTCGGCGGGTTCTTCTTCGCGGTCAGGCCCAGATCGACATCGACCCTGGCTTGCGTCTTCGAGTCCTGACGGCTGTCGACGGTCAGATCACCGGCGACCTTGCCACTGACAGTGTTCGCGTCGATCCGCGCCCCCGACAGTTGTGCATCGCCTGCGCTGTTGAGGACCACGCTGTCAGCCTTGATCTGGCTGTTCTGCTGGGTGGTGCCTTGCAGGTAATCGACGCCGACCTTGGCCCCGGCGTTGAAGCCGTGGTCGCTGCTGGCCTTTTCATCGGCAGCGGTCGGGGTCTTGCTGCTCAGGTTGCCGCCGGCATTCAGCGCAACGCTCCAGTTGTTGCGCGTCTCGGTAGATTGCGCCGACTCCTGAACCAAACCGCCCTTCTGCGCATTGATGCTGACGTTCGGCGCGCTGACTTGCGTGCCTTGCAGGTGCACCGCATCACCGCTCAACACGACGTTACTCTGGCTGTTGAGCTGACCACCGGTCAGGGTTTGCGAGTGTTCATTGACCCGACCGATGTTGAAGTTGCCGCTCAGATTAGCGCCCTGATCGCGACTCTTCTCGCTGCTGGATTTGCTGCCGCCGCCTTTCAAGCCGCCGCCGAGATTGCTGCCGGTCGCGGTGTGGGTATCAACGGCCGCTTGCAGATCAAGCTTGCCGTCAGCGTGCAGATCGATGCCGCCGGCACTGTCGATCTTCGTGCCTTGCTGAACCTGATTGCCGCCACTGCTCAGTTGCACCGGGCCAATGCCGCTGATGCTCGCGACGTGAGCCTGAGTGTCAGTGGTCTGCTTGCCGGTATGGTCTAGCTGGAAGCCAGCGCCGAGATCGACGTTGGTGCCGTCGGTGCCCGGCAAGGTGCCGACCGTCAGCGAGCCGTTGCCGCGCAGGCTGGAGTCGCTGCTGCTCTGGCGGTCACTGGCCTGATTCAGCGCCAGATCGCCGCCGGTCTTGATGCTCACCCCGCCCTGCCCGCCGTCAACACGGCTGCCAGCGAACTGCGCATCTGCGCCAACGTTGATGTTCACGCCCTGATTGCCGGCATACCCGCCGACCACCGCCGTACTGCTGTCCTTGCTGCTGTAGCTGTTGCCGCCCGCACCGCTGCCGGCGACGTTCACGTCTTCGCCGGTCTTGGTGTAAACGCGCACGTCGACCTTGGCATCGACTGAGTTATCGGTGCTGCCGTGAGTGTTGCTCGCGGCATCGGCAACCAGTGTGTCGGCGTTGATGTTGACCTTGCCGTTGCTCGCACTGTACTGAGTGCCCTGGTCGTGCAGGGTGCCGGCGGTTTTCACCTCGACACTGCCGCCGTCGAAACGGCTGACCACGGCGTTGCTGTTGTGCTCGGTCTTGTCAGCGCTGCCGTGACCGATCGCCACGTCGAGACCAACGTTTGGCTGGCCGAGATTGCTCAGGGCTTCCTTGTCCGGCACCTTGCCGTTGAGCACATCCTTGACCGCACCGGCAATCGGGCGGGCGATGTCCTTGTACTCGACATTGGCGCCGATGTCCGCCGACCAGTTGCTCTGGTTATGGCTGCTGCTTTCGGTGTTGCTGGCGGCGCGGTTGTCGATTTCGTTGGCCGTGACGTTCAGACCGTTGCCAGCCTTGACCTGCGCGCCTTCGGTCACCAGCTTGTCGGCGTTGAGGGTCAAGCCGCCGCTGCTCTGCACGCTGGTGGTTTGCGCGGTGGTTTTGCTGCTGCTGTCTTGCGTGGTGCTGTGGGCAAAATCGACACCACTGCCGGCGCGGTCGAGGCCACCGGTGTAGTAGAAACCACCGCCGGTGCTGGAGGTATCGGTCGAAGTTTTGTGGCTGTCCTGTTCGGCCAGCAACGACACATTATTGCCGCTCAGTGTGGTGTCGCCGGCCGTGGATTTGACTTCACCGCCCTTGATGGTCAGATCGCCGCCGGCCTTTACCTGCACGCTGGCGCCGCTGAGGCTGGAGCCTTGCTGGTTGACGTCGTTGCGGGTGACGGTCTGCTGCTTGTCTTCGTAGTGCACCCCGGCGCGGTATTGCTCCGGCGTTTGCTCTTTGGCGTAGGCATCGAAGCCACGGGTCTCGGTGGTAGAGCTGCTGTCGTGGCTGTTCTGCGTGGAATGCACGTTCACATCACCCGCTGCGTCCGCCGTCAGCGCGCCGCCAGCCTTGACCGTGGAGCCGGCCACTTCGATGTCCTTGGCGCTTTTGAGCTTGAGGTTGCTGTCGGAAACCAGCTCGCTGCGCACCGTGGTGCTGTCCCTGGCGTTCTGCCGCGATTCGTCCTTGGTGATGCCGAAGAACTTGCTGTCCTTGTCGTGGTTGTTGCTGTGCGAGGTGTCCTGCACGCCGTCGATCACCAGCGAACCCTGATCACTGATAACGCTGGCCTCGGTGCCGCCACGGACCTGGCTGCCGCTGATGCGCACATCATCAGCCTTGACGATCAGTTTGCCGGCCGCATTGATTTTGCTGCCCTGATGTCGGGTCTGGCCCTTGTCGGCGTCTCCGGTCTTGCCGAAGAATCCGCCACCAACCAGGTCGCCTGAGTAGCTGTTGTTATTACTGCGACTGGTGCGCGTGGCGGTGGTGACGTCCACTTGCTTGCCCGCCAGTTTCACATCGCCGGCGCTGTTCAGTTCGGCGCCTTCGGAACGCAACAACGCGGCGGTTTGCAGCGCGATATTGTCACCCTGCAACTGGCTGCCAAGGCTGCGCTGTTCTTCGCTGCTGCTGTTCCAGTCAGCCTTCCACAAATGCTTGCGATGGTTGCCCTGATCGGTCTGAGTATGGCGTTCGGTGGCCGCAGTCAGGCGCAGATCACCGACGCTGTGCACATCGAGATTTTTCGCCGCTTCAACCTTGGCGGCTTTGAGTTCGGTGTCTTTGCCGGAAGACAATTTCGCATCGCGGCTGGCGACGATCTGGCTGCCGTGCTGGCGAGTTTCACTGTCGGTCTGGGTGCGGTCGTAGGTTTCCCAGGTGATGCCGATGGTGCTGTTGCTCCAGTTTTCGCGCTTTTCCTGAAGCTTGTGGCTTTCGACGGTACTCAAGGTCAGGTTGCGCTTGGCATTGACGCTGACATCGCGACCACTGACGTCGGTGGCGGCCAATGTCAGATCGTTGCCGCTGTGCAGGCCGACATCGCCCTGACTGCTGCGAATGCCGGCACGGGTCACGTCGAGGCTGTTGGGGATCGCTTCACCGCTGACACTCAGGTCGCCAGCCGAACGGATCTGCACGCCGTCACGCCCGGCCACTTGTACCGCACCCACACGCACGCCCGCGCCTTCGGCGGTGCTGACGATATTGATGCGCCCGGCCTGCATCGCACCGAACAGGCTGGCGTCGATGCGTTGATCGGTGGTGTTGCCCGCCGGGTCCACGGTTTTTACCTGACCGCTGGCGTAATCCACCTGATTGCGCCCCGCCGTGAGGTTGAGTTGATCGCGGGCATCAATGCGGCCCTGGCTGTCGATACGCGGGGCGATCAGGTTGATCGAGCCTTCAGCGTTGCGCAGGCCACCGCTGTGGATCTGCAACTGACCACTGGCGTCGCGGGTGTTCAGCGCTTGCAGTTTGCCGTCGTTCAATTCAGGACGACCGACCAGCAGACTGGCGTTCGGCGTGTTGATGAAACTGCCGCCGTTCACCGAGATGCCGTTGGGGTTGGCCAGCACGTAATCGGCAGCGCGGCCGAAGATTTCCTGGGCGCCATTGATCGCCGAAGGGTTACGGCTGATCACCTCGTTGAGGATCACGCTCGCCGCCTGCCCCTGCAGTTGCGGGTTGGCCGCCAGTTGCCCGGCGAGCTGCGATTGCCCGGCCTGCAAGGCGTTATTCAGCACCAGACCCTGACGGTCGACGTTGTAGTCGAGGAACTGGTTGTGCGACAGGCCCGAGCCGTTGGGTGCGACGATATTGACGATGGGCACGCCGCCCTGGGTCTGCAATTGCGCGGTACCGCCGGGGCCGGGTGCGACCACCACACCGCCGGCGATAGCGGTCGGCAGGTGCACGGCGAAGAACAGGCTGGCGATCGCCCAGCGCAGTTTGCCCCGAGGAGAAAGATGAAATGCAAAGGTGTGTGCTGGCATAAAAACGTCTCCATGTAAGTACGGCATCACGGCGCGCGATTGAGTGTTGGCCGTGGCTGTCGCGCTCAGATCCGACGGCTGTTTGTTCACTGCTTGATGAGTCTCGGTGGTGCTCATATCTGCAACCCCACGCGCATCAGCCAGGTCTCTGGCTCGTGCTGCAATCCGTTGGGGGTGTTGAGGGCGCGCTGGTAATCGACGTCCACTTGCAGATTCTTCCAGCCAAGATTCAGCCCGACGCTGGCGCCGCTCAGGCGTTGGCTCTGGGCACCGTGGTCGGCCTTGAGCCAGCCGTTGTCCAGCGCCACGCGCGGGGTGATCTGCAGCGGCCAGTCGTTGCGCAGGGGCAGACGCAAGGTGTTGCGCCAGATCGCGCCGCTGGCAGCGGATGCGCTGTTGACCCGATAGCCGCGCACTGCCGAATCGTCGGTGCTGAGCAACTGTTCGATGGCCGGCAACGGGTCGGGGCTGTATTGCAGATTGAGCTGACTCTGCCACTGCCACGCTTGCGCGCCGAACTGGCCGTTGCGCCATTGGCTGAGGCCAGCGCGGTACTTGCGAAATTGCGCTTTGGGCAGGTTGTTGACCGCGTGATGGGCGTCGTCATCGGCGCCCAGCCAGCGCAGGCCTTGCGAGTAGGTGAAGTCGAGGTTCCACACCGCACGGTCGAGCCAGAACAGATTGAGTCCGGCTTCGGCCACGGTCAGAGTCGGGCTTTGAATGCCCAGACGGACATTCTCCAGGTAGCTGTCGACGTCCTTGTGCGCCAGTTGCAGGTTGGCGCCGAGCTGGCGGCTCTGGTCGCGCCACAACACGCGGTCGGCGCGCAGGCTCAGTTGATCGGTGATGCCGGTGCTGTACAAGGTCGCGCTGGGCAGTTTGAACGGCGCACGATACTCGGCGTGGCTGGCGAACGCGCTGTAGGTCCAGTAGCCGTAGGGAATCGCGTAATACAGGCTGGCGTTGCGACTGTAGCGGTCGCCCTGATTCAACGTGTCGCTGGCGCTGAGGCTCAGCAGGTCGTTGAGTTGCAACGGACTGTCGAAGCTCAGGCTGACGCTGTTGCGATCCCGCCCGGTGCTGGCGCTGCCGAGGTTGTCCATGCCCAGCCCCAACGCCCAGCGCGACTGTCCGGAAGTGCGCGAGCGCAGGATGATTCGCGACGCGCCGGGCTGGCTGCCGGGGGCAATGTCGGCGGTCAGGTCAAGCGAACGCAAGCGGTTCAACTGATCCAGGCCCTGCTCCAGATCGCGCAGGTTCAGCGGCTGACCGAGCATGTGCGGGAACGCGCCGCCCAGCGAAACGGGCAGGCTCTGATCGGCCAGTTCGATCGACTCGATGTAGCCTTCGTCCACCATGATGTCCAGCGACTGCCCCGCCGCCGGCGCACTCAACAGGTACGGGCGGCTGGCGATGTAGCCCTGCTCGACATAGATCGCGGTGATGGTCGCCAGCAAATGATTGATCTGGCCGACGCCCATGCACGGCGCCAGCAGCGGTTTGATCCGCGTGTTGAGCTTGTCGCTGTCGAGCAGCGTAACGCCGCCGATACGCGTGCCGCTCAGTGGCCAGCAGCGTTCATCGGGGGTGACGGTTTGCGGGATGGCCGGTGTGGCCGGTGCCGGACCGAACGCACCGCGCTCCAGTTGGCGCTTGCGTTGTTCCATCTGCAGTTGTTGCAGATCGCGCTGTTGCTGTTGCTGCTGGCGCAGCACTTCCTGGCCCGGCGCAACAGAGTCAGCCGCTTGAATCGAGGAGGCACACACACTCAACACAAAGGCCGACAACAGCGGGCAAAGCGTGAAGCGACGACGAGAAACAGCGCAAAGCAAATACGGCACGCAACATCCTTGCAAGCATGAAATGGCGTAATGCCACTTCATCAATGCGAGTGATAGTCAGAGCCTTCCTACACAAATGCAAGACGCTTCCTACAGCGCTTACATTTCTTAAACATTTGATTTTGCTGCGTTCAACGCTAGGCCATCAGGGTTTCCCCGAGGGCTCTCATCGAGTTCTCAAAGACCTGCCCCGCATTACCGGGACTGTCATTTCTCGAAACCGCTCCAAACCCCGAGGCCGGGTAAGCAACTGACGATCGGCACAAAAACATAATTGCCACAAAATATTACTTGCGTCATATTACGACTGTAATAACCAATCGTTCCCGCAGGTATTACGCTATGACCGCCATGTCCACCCTCGAGCCCGACCTGTCATCCCCGGTCACCCCCGCCAAACCGCCTTTGCGCAAGCGCTTGCTGCTGACCGGCTCTGGCCTGATCGCGCTGGTCATGGTCGGCGTGTACGCCAGTCATTGGTGGAGCACCGGGCGTTTTCTCGAGGAGACTGACGATGCCTACATCGGTGGCGACGTCACGGTGATCGGGCCGAAGGTTGCCGGCTACATCGAAGAAGTGCTGGTCAGCGACAACCAGTCGGTCAAGGCCGGCGATGTGCTGATCCGACTTGATGCGCGCGACTATCGCGCCAACCTCGCCAAAGCCGAAGGCGCAGTCGCTGCCGAAGAGGCGCTGCTGGCTAACCTCGACGCCACTGAGCAACTGCAGCAAGCGGTAATCGGCCAGGCCCGCGCCGGCATTGATGCCGCTGGTGCCGAAACCGCGCGCTCACGGGATGACAACGCGCGCTACAAACGCCTGGTCAGCAGCAATGCCGTGTCGGTGGAAAGCGCCCAACGCGCCGACGCCAGCTTCAAGACCGCTCAGGCCCTGAGTGCCCGCGCCCAGGCCGAACTGCTCGCCGCCCAGCGCCAACTGGCGGTGATCGACACCCAGAAACAACAGGCCCGTGCCGCCCTGCAACAAGCCCGGGCCGAGCGTGATCTGGCGCAGTTGAACCTCGGCTACACCGAACTGCGCGCGCCGGTTGATGGCGTGATCGGCAATCGCCGCGCACGGGTCGGCGCCTATGCCCAGGCCGGGTCGCAACAGTTGTCGGTGGTGCCGGCCAGCGGTCTGTGGGTGGATGCCAATTTCAAGGAGGACCAACTGGCGCGGATGAAACCCGGGCAACGGGTGAGCATCCGCGCCGACGTGCTTTCCGGCCAGGAGTTCCACGGCCGCCTCGACAGCCTCGCCCCCGCCACCGGCTCGCAATTCAGCGTGCTGCCGCCAGAGAACGCCACCGGCAACTTCACCAAAATCGTCCAGCGGGTACCGGTGCGAATTCTGCTCGATCCGGCCGATGGCGTGCTCGGGCATCTGCGGCCGGGCTTGTCGGTCACCGCTGAAGTCGACACCCGCGCGCCCGCTGAATCCAGCGCCGTGGCCGTCGCACCATGAGCACCACCCTCACCGCCCCGGCGCAACCGTTCAACGCCGCCGACATGGCTACCGCGACCAA
Source organism: Pseudomonas sp. Y5-11 (assembly GCF_022368695.1). Classification (NCBI taxonomy): domain Bacteria; kingdom Pseudomonadati; phylum Pseudomonadota; class Gammaproteobacteria; order Pseudomonadales; family Pseudomonadaceae; genus Pseudomonas; species Pseudomonas sp. Y5-11. The sequence goes on along the minus strand of NZ_CP058974.1, from coordinate 3,022,728 downwards.
AGTATTCGCCTTCGCCACGATGTGCATCGGCATGTTCATTGCGCTGCTGGACATCCAGATCGTCTCGGCCTCGCTGCGCGACATCGGCGGCGGACTCTCGGCCGGCACCGACGAAACCGCGTGGGTGCAGACCAGTTACCTGATCGCCGAAATCATCGTGATCCCGCTGTCGGGCTGGCTGTCGCGGGTGTTCTCCACCCGCTGGCTGTTCTGTGCTTCGGCGGTCGGCTTCACCCTGGCCAGTTTGCTTTGCGGTGTGGCGTGGAACATCCAGAGCATGATCGCCTTTCGGGCGCTGCAGGGCTTTCTCGGCGGCTCGATGATCCCGCTGGTGTTCACCACCGCGTTCTTTTTCTTCACCGGCAAACAACGGGTGATCGCCGCCGCGACCATCGGCGCCGTGGCGTCACTGGCGCCGACCCTGGGTCCGGTAATCGGTGGCTGGATTACCGACATTTCCTCATGGCACTGGCTGTTCTACATCAACCTGGTGCCGGGGATTTTCGTCGCCGTGGCCGTGCCGATGCTGGTAAAGATCGACCAGCCGGAACTGGCGCTGCTCAAGGGCGCGGACTACTTGAGCATGGTATTTCTCGCGCTGTTTCTCGGCTGCCTGGAATACACCCTCGAAGAAGGCCCGCGCTGGAACTGGTTCAGCGATCAAACGATTCTGACCACGGCGTGGATCAGCGGTCTGGCGGGTCTGGCCTTTATCGGGCGCACCTTGCACGTGGCCAATCCGATCGTTGATTTGCGCGCACTCAAGGATCGCAATTTCGCCCTCGGCTGCTTCTTTTCCTTCGTCACCGGAATTGGTCTGTTCGCGACGATTTACCTGACGCCGCTGTTTCTCGGCCGGGTGCGTGGCTACAGCGCGCTGGACATTGGTCTGGCGGTTTTTTTCACCGGGGTGTTCCAGATCATGGCGATTCCGTTGTACGCCTTTCTCGCCAATCGCATGGATTTGCGCTGGATCATGATGCTTGGGCTGGGCTTGTTTGCCGTATCGATGTGGGAGTTCAGTCCGATCACCCACGACTGGGGTTCCGCTGAGTTGATGTTGCCGCAAGCGCTGCGCGGGATCGCCCAGCAACTGGCGGTGCCGCCGGCAGTGACATTGACTTTGGGAGGCTTGGCACCGGCACGCTTGAAGCACGCTTCGGGGCTGTTCAACCTGATGCGCAATCTGGGCGGAGCCATCGGCATTGCCGCGTGCGCGACCATTCTCAATGACCGCACCAACCTGCACTTCACCCGCCTGGCCGAGCATTTGAACAGCAGCAACGAGGCGCTGAATCAGTGGCTGGCGCAGGTCGGTGGCAACCTGGAAACACTGGGTCAGAGTGGTGACGTCGGGATCACCGCCGGTCTGCGTCAGCTGTGGCTGCTGACTTACCGCGAGGCGCAGACCCAGACCTACGGCGATACCTTTTTGATGATCATGCTGTGCTTCATCATCGCCACGGCGATGGTGCCCTTGATGCGCAAGGTGCAACCACCGGCTGCGCCGAGTGCAGATGCGCATTGATGCCTCGCCCGTGTAGGAGCTGCCGCAGGCTGCGATCTTTTGATCTTGTCTTTAAAAGATCGCAGCCTCGTTTCACTCGACAGCTCCTACAGGGTTATGGGTTGCGGCTTAGAGCTGCGGGGTTTTGCGGAAGCCCACGGCCAGACGGTTCCAGCTGTTGATGGTGCTGATCGCCACGCTCAGGTCGACCATTTCCTTGGGCGTGAATTGCGCGGCGACGATGTCATAGTCTTCGTCCGGCGCATGAGTCAGGCTCAGTTGGGTCAGCGACTCGGTCCACAGCAGCGCGGCGCGTTCTCGCTCAGTGAAGAATGGTGCTTCACGCCAGGCGGTCACCGCGAACAACCGGCGCGGGGTCTCACCGCCCTTGATTGCATCAGCGGTGTGCATGTCGATGCAGAATGCGCAGCCGTTGATCTGCGATGCACGCAGCTTGACCAGCTCGATCAGGGTCTTTTCCAGCGGCAGTTTCGAGACCGCAGTTTCCAGAGCCATCATCGCTTTCAGGGCGTCTGGGGAAGCAGTGTAGAAATCGGTACGAGCTTTCATGGTGAGTTTCCGGGGGCCAGTGAATGTGTGACTAAGGTAGCCCCGCACCAACCCCGGACAAATAGCCAATCTCCCGGAAGACGAGTAGACCACCGCGTCACACGCGCTGGCGCAACCAGTGCAGGAACCCGGTTTTCGCCACCACGGTCGGCACGTCCTGGGTCAGAGTCTGAGCCTTGTGCAGGCGATAATCGAGCAAGGCTTTCATCGCCTCGTTGATGTCGTGGCGGGCATCCAGGCACGGCTTCAGGTAGGTCTTCTCGATGCGATACAGCGCGCAGAAGGTTTTCGCCGCGAAGGTCGCCGGTACTGAAGAATCGGACAGAATCCCGGCCTCGCCGATCACTTCGCCCGGCCCCATGCGCCCGGATTCGAACGGGCTGCCATGGCGGGTCAGGGTCACGCTGACCACGCCGGATTCGATGATGAACAAATGATCGCTGACCTCCCCGGCCTCGAGGATCGTTTCCCCGGCGCGGAAGGTTTGCAGGGTCATGTTCTGGCTGAAGGTGTCTTTCTCTTCCTGGCGCAGGGTGGAGAAAATCGGTGAGCTGTCGAGCAGCGCCCGTGGCCGCGAAAGGTTACCGGCAACGATTGGCTCGACACTCGACAACAGATTGACCCCGGACGCCTGCAGATGCCGGTAAGCCAGATCGAACAGCTGATTGCGCACCGGACGTTTCTGGTCCATCGACGACACAAAGCCGCTGATTTCATATTCGACACCGGTGCTGCTGGCGCTTTTCAGTGCGACGCTCGGCGCGGGATTGTCCAGCAGCGGACGGCAGCCCTGCATCGCCCGCTCCAGCGCATCGATCACCGTATTGGGCCGGGCATGCGGGCTGACCTGGACACTGACGGCCAGGCCGAACATGTTGCTCGGCCGGCTAAAGTTGATGATCTTGGCCTTGGCCGCCAGCGAGTTGGGAATCACCGCCATGCTGCCCTGGCTGGTCTGCAGACGCGTAGCGCGCCAATCGATGTCGATGACCCGGCCTTCGGTGCCGTCGATGGAGATCCAGTCATCGATCTGATACGGCTTGGTAGTGTTGAGCACGATCCCGGAAAACACATCACTGAGGGTGCTCTGCAACGCCAGACCGACAATGATCGCCAAGGCCCCGGACGTCGCCAGCACGCCTTTGACCGGCAGATCGAGCACGTAGGCCAGAGCGGCGATAATGGCGATCAGGAAAATCACCGCCCCGAGCAGATCCTGCAACAGCCGCCCGGTGTGCCCGACCCGCTGCATCATCACCGCGCCGATCAACACGGTCAGGGTGCGCGCGCCGAACAGCCACCAGCCGATCTGCAACCCGGTCGCCGCCAGATGCAACGGCACATTGTCCGCCCACGGCGCCGGCTCCATCGGGTTGAGGCCTTCGTTGAACAGCACCGCGCTGAACAGGCTGAAAATCAGCACCCGCACCAGCAGCTTCCACTCGCTGCCACGGGCACTGATCAGGCGCCACAGGCCCAGATCGAGCAGGATCAGAATCAACGCGCAAAACAACGGATGTTCGGTCAAAAAAGACAACATCAAAGCACTCCGACAGGGCCCAGTCGCGAGAAGATCGCACAGATTGGGCAAGTGTAGGAGTAATTGATTTCAGAGACAGAACACCCGCGCAAAAACACCAAAAACCAATGGGGAGCGGGCTTGCTCGCGAAGGCGGTGGATCAGTCAGACACGCATCGACTGTAAGTCCGCTTTCGCGAGCAAGCCCGCTCCCACAGGGATGAAATTTACCCGTGCATTTGGCCAAAACGCCCGGACTGGAAGTCGGCGAATGCCTGATGAATTTCCTGCTCGGTGTTCATCACGAACGGGCCATGGCCGACAATCGGTTCGTCGATCGGCTCGCCGCTGAGCAGCAGCACCACGGCGTCTTCACCGGCCTCAAGGGTCAACTGACGCCCCTCACGTTCAAACAGCACCAATTGCCCGACACCCGCCGTTTGCGCACCGTTGATCTGCACCGACCCTTTCAACAGCACCAGCGCAGTGTTGCGCCCTTCGTGCAGATCCAGGCTCAGCAACTTGCCGGCATTGAGCCGCAGGTCCCAGACGTCGATCGGCGTGAACGTGCGCGATGGGCCTTTATGCCCCTCGAACTCACCAGCGATCAGCCGCAGGCTGCCGGCGTCGTCCTTCAGCGCGATATTCGGAATATCGCCGTCGAGTATGGTCTGGTAGCCGGGCGCGGCCATTTTGTCCTTGGCCGGCAGGTTGACCCACAGCTGCACCATTTCCAGATTGCCGCCGGTTCTGGCGAAATCATCCGAGTGAAACTCTTCATGCAGGATCCCGGACGCAGCCGTCATCCACTGCACGTCGCCCGGGCCGATGGTGCCGCCGCTGCCGGTGGAGTCACGGTGCTGCACCTCGCCGTCATAGACGATGGTCACGGTTTCAAAACCACGGTGCGGGTGCTGGCCAACACCGCGGCGCTCGGTGGTCGGGGTGAATTGCGCGGGTCCTGCGTGATCGAGCAGCAGGAACGGGCTGATGTGCTTGCCCAGGTTGTCGTAGGAAAACAGGGTGCGCACCGGGAAACCATCGCCGACCCAATGGCCGCGAGGGCTGGTGTAGATACCGATGATGTTTTTCATGGTTGCCTCCAGAAAAGTGGGTGACGCAATGGATTAAGCTTAAATCCATGACGGTCGGAGGACTAGACGGCAAAAATCAGCTTAAGTGTTCCATCTGCAGGACAGTAGTGCACCTTGCGCGAGCCATTCACAACCCCCTGTAGGTGCTGCGGCACGCTGCGATCTTTTGATCTTGTTGTTTAAAATCAAAAGATCGCAGCGTGCCGCAGCGCCTGCAAGATTCGTGACTTCTGCTCAACAGTGCTTTGCCCCACCAGCGGTTTTTCTCAAGGACGCAGACGCGGATACTCCCGCCCATTCTCACTGCAACCCTGGAGTCATCAATGTCTGTTCCCGCTTTTGGTCTGGGTACGTTTCGCCTGCAAGGCCAGGTGGTCATCGATTCGGTGCGCAATGCGCTGGATCTCGGTTACCGCGTCATCGACACCGCGCAGATCTACGAGAACGAAGCCGAGGTCGGTCAAGCCATCGCCGCCAGCGGCATTGCTCGCCAGGATCTGTTCATCACCAGCAAGATCTGGATCGCCAACTTCGCCAGGGATCGCTTGATCGACAGCCTCAAGGAAAGCCTGCGCAAGCTGCAGACCGACTACCTCGACCTGACGCTGATCCACTGGCCATCGCCGGAAGATCAAGTGCCGGTCGCCGAGTTCATGGGCGCGCTGCTCGAAGCCAAACGTCTGGGCCTGACCCGGCAGATCGGCGTTTCCAACTTCACCATCGAGCTGATGCAACAGGCGATTGCAGCGGTCGGCGCAGACAACATCGCCACCAACCAGATCGAACTGCACCCGTACCTGCAAAACCGCAAAGTGGTCGAGTTCGCGCAAAGCCAAGGCATCCAGATCACCTCGTACATGACCCTGGCCTATGGCGAAGTGCTCAAGGACCCGCTGATCCAGCAGATCGCCACACGCCTGCAAGCGACCCCGGCGCAAGTCACTCTGGCCTGGGCGATGCAACAGGGCTACGCGGTGATTCCATCGTCGACCCGTCGCGCCAATCTGCAAAGTAACCTCGGTGCTACGGCGCTGACCCTGAGCGACGCCGACATGGCGTTGATCGCCACACTGGAGCGTGGCCAGCGCCTGACCAACCCGAAAGGCATTGCCCCGCAGTGGGACTGATCGTTCAAGTCTGAAGGTGCTGCGCGAGACTGAGCATGGCCTCGCGCAGCATCTCGACCGAGCGCTCGACCACTTGGGCTTCGGCGTCTCGGCAAACCTGCTCAAGGTCCGCACAGGCTGCCGCCACTCGCGCGGCACCGACCATCTGCGCACCGCCCTTGATGTGATGAGCCAGCGTACGCAATTCGCTCAGATTGAGGGGCCGGCATGCGACGTCCAGCCGTTGCAGGTCGTCCAGCAGACTGCACAAGACTTGCTCTCGCAATCGTTGCATCAGCGCATGATCGTTACCGGCCATTTGCTCCAGCGCGCTCAGGTCGAGCTCGGTCAAGGGCAGTGGCGGCTTTGGCTCGCCTGCATTTTCGCTGTGTCCGGCGCCCTGCAATGCCAGCGCCAGATCAGCCAGGCGGATCGGTTTGAACAGGCAGTCATCCATACCGGCCTCAAGACACCGCGCCTTTTCCTCGATCTGCGCATTGGCGGTAAAGCCGAGAATCAGACACCGTGCCCGGCCGCTCGCCGCCTCTTCGCCACGGATGGCCCGCGCGAGTTCGTAGCCGTTGCGCCGGGGCATGTTGCAGTCGGTGATCAGCACGTCAAACGCATGTGCCCGCCAGCGTTGCAGCCCCTGTTCACCGTCTTCGATATCGACGGTGCGGTGGCCGAGCTCACTCAACTGCCAACAGAGCAGCAGCCGGTTGACCGGATGGTCATCCACCACCAGCACGCTCAGCGAGCGCGCCGGGGTGTCCGCCACCGCAGTGCTTGCAACCTCGGCGGCACGCGCGGTCAGGGCTTGCAATTGCAGTTTGACCTCGACCCGCGTTCCATGCCCCGGCTGGCTGTCGAGGTGCAACGTTCCGCCCATCATTTCGCAGAGCTCACGGCTGATCACCAAGCCCAGCCCCGAGCCACTGCGCGCGGACTGCCCGGCGTTGCCAGCCTGTACAAACGGGCTGAACAGGCGCTGGCGGTCATGCTCACTGATGCCGATGCCACTGTCTTCGATCACTACCGTCACGCCCACGCTTGCGAGCGGCATCGCGTGCACTGACAGCCGCACGCTGACCTCGCCTTGCTCGGTGAACTTGATCGCATTGCTCAACAGGTTCGACAGCACTTGCTTGAAGCGCACCGGATCAATCAACACGTCAACGTCGCTGCCCGCCCCCAGTTCGATGTGCCATAACAGGCACTTTTGTCGCGCCAGCCCTTCGAATACCCGGCACACCGAAGCCACCAGTTCGCGCAGGTTGGCCCGCTGCGGCGCGAGGGACAACTGCCCGGATTCGATGCGCGCGATATCGAGAATGTCGCCGATCAGCGCGAGCAGTTGCTGACCGGCGCCCGACGCAACCTGAATCGCCAACCGGTCAGTGACACCCTCCTCGGCACGTTTGAGCGCCAGTTCGAGCATACCGATCAACGCGTTCATCGGCGTGCGGATTTCATGGCTCATGGTCGCCAGAAAAGTCGTCTTGGCGCGGTTGGCATCGTCAGCCGCCTCCTTGGCTTGCTGCAACTGATGCAACCATTGCTGACGCTGACGTAACTGCCGGCGCTGAAAACCGATCCAGGCCAGCGCCAGCACCAGCAACCCCGCTGCAGCGGCAAACCCCAGAACAATCTCGCGGCGGTGGCGTACCCAATAGCTCTCCTCCACCACCACATCATGACTCCAGCGCTCGACCAACTCGTCCATCTGCTGAGGTGCGATGCTCAGCAGTGCCTTGTTCAGCAATGTGTGCAGCGCCGTGGCCTGCGGTGCGGTCGCCAACGCGATGCGTGCCGGTTGATCGCCAACGGTGTTGGTGATGCGCAAACGCTCGCGGTACTGGCGGGCAAGCAGAAAGCGCGCCACCAGCAGGGAACTGACCGTTGCATCGGCCTGGCCCTTGACGATCAGTTCCATGCCCTCAGCGGGACTGCGCACCTCCACCAGAGTTAATCGTGGCACGCGCCGCACCAGGTATTCGCGCAACGGATGCCCGCGATAAATGGCCAGTCGTTTACCCTGTAAATCGTCGCGGCTGCGCGGGCTGCCGGCCGTTGTCGCACTGATCAGCACAAACGGGTTGTTCAGATACGCGCGGGTGAACTGCAGCTCGGCTTCACGCTCGCTGCTCGGCGTCACCACCGGCAACACGTCGAGCTCACCGGCCTGGAGCTGTTCGATCTGGCGGTCCAGCGAACGCCCCCGAACCACGTCGAATTGCAAACCGGTGCGCTGGCTGATCAGGTTGAGCAGCTGTGCCGACAGACCACTGAAACGGCCCTCGGCATCAAAAAAACTCAGCGGCGCAAAGTCCTCGATCACCCCCACGCGCACCACCGGGTGCTGCGCCAACCAATCCTGCTCACTGGCACTCAGACGTACCCGCGACTGCGCGGCCATCTGCGCGCGCCCTGCGCTCCAGCGTTGCTCGATAAGCTGACGACGTTCCATGGGAATCGCCGCCAGTACCTTGTCGATGATGCGTTTGAGGCGTACTTCACTGCGCCGCAGGGCGAAACCGAAGGCGTTGGCATCCAGCCCCGACGGCCCGGCCAATTGCAGGTCATTGCGATAATTGGTGTTGATCAGGTAATTGGTGCTGATCAGATCGCCCAGGTAGCCATCATCGACACCGAAAGCCACTGCCCCCAGTGCGTCCATCGCCGAGGGATAGCGCAGCACCTGCGCCTTGGGATAGAACGCCTGCACACTGGCCAGCGGCAGATAATCCTCGACCATGGCGATGCGTTTGCCGGCCAGATCCGCCGGCAACGTTTCGTCTAACCGGGTCACCAGCATCGGCTGATCGTCGGCGTAAGTTCGCGACAGCACAAAGTCGGGGTCGGCGAGTTCAAAGCTGTTGGAGGTGCCCAGCAGGTCGAGTTCGCCCTGTTTGAGCGCAGCCATGACTTGCTCGCGATTGGCGAAACGTTGCACATCGATGCGCACCCCGAGCAGTTGCGCCAGCAGGTCGGCGTAATCGGCGGTGAGCCCTTCCAGCTCGTGTTGATTGCGGGTGATTTCGAACGGCGGATAGTCCGCACCGGAAATGCCCATGCGCAAGACCGGATGCTGGCGTAACCACTGACGGTCACGCTCATCGAGCGCGACAGGGATATTGTCCAGTTCGGCCTGGGCCAACAGTTCCAGGTGCTGCGCCGACTCACTGGCCCAAGAGGTGGCCGTGATGCTCAACCACAGGACACAGCACCAGCCTTGCAGATTCATCAGGTCACTCAGAGCAGATGATTGCGTTTGGCGAGTTCACGCAAGTGCACCGTCGAGGTGATCCCGAGTTTTTTCATCAAACGGGTTTTGTAGGTGCTAACGGTTTTATGGCTCAGGTGCGTGTCTGCGGCGATCATTTTGTTGGCTTTGCCATGCGCCAATTGCACAAGGATATTCAACTCACGATTGGACAGGCCGTCGATCATCTGTTTTTCGCTGCGGTGCAAAGGGGTCGACGTATAGTCCTTGTCAGACGACGCCGCAAAATAGGCATAGCCTGACATCAACGCCTGAATTGCCTTGTGCAATTGCAGCAACTGGTTGGTTTTGGCCACGAAGCCCAAGGCACCGGCACGCAAGCAGCGGTCCTGATAATACTGCGGGTCCTGAGAGGTGAAGATCAGCACCTTGCATTTGGGGTCGATGGCCTTCAGCCGTTCCAGCAGCTCCAGGCCACCGATCCCCGGCAACTTGAGGTCGAGCACCACCAGGTTGGGTTTGTGCTCACGATTCAGGGCCAGGGCTTCGCTGGCGCTCGCGGCCTCGTGAATCTCCTTGAATCGCTCGGTCTGGAGTACGAGTCTCACGGCTGCGCGCACCACCGGATGATCGTCGACGATCAGCGCTGACTTCATGACGGCTCCCCGTGCAACTACCTGACAAAGGCGCCACAGCGTCGGATGCTGCGGACGCCGTTGCTGTGCAAAGACTGTTACACGGGAATCACGCGGGATCTACCTGTCAGATCTGACAGTTGCAGCAAACGCCAAACCGTGCTCAAGCCCGGCGCTGCGGGGCCGATGCCGGGTTCCAGGCATTCGCTGCGCACACCGGCGGACCATCGGCCCGACCCATCAGGTGCTTGATCGCCGCCAGGTCGGGCAGTGCGACAGGGCTGATCTGCATGTTCTCCTGAGCAAAACCTGCCGGCGTCTGCACCGGAGCCGAAGGTTCGTTGTAGATCAGCACATGACGGACATGCGGGTTGTTCAGGAAAAAGCCCGACAGATTCAGCGACCCGGCCGCCAGTTCGGCATTGATGACTACGGCATCGAAGGGGTCGCAGCCGTACTCCACCAGCGTCAGCAACTCCAGCAGACTCTGCACCGGAGCGACGCGGAAGTATTCGAGATGGTTGAACAGCCGCTCGATTTTCATTCGGTGAAAATGCTGCGGATCGGCAATCAGGATGCGCAGGGTTTTATTGATCATGCTCGATGTCCCGAAGCTCGGAGGTGGCGCGCCAAGACTACGCATCTCGCCGGAACAGCTCTGTAGGACCTTTCCTAAAAATCCGCTCATTCGTCTGTTCCTTTGCCGTGGTTGCGCCGTTGCAGCCAGTTCAACAGATCGACCCCGGCCATCGGCCGTGCGTACCAGTAGCCCTGCCCTTGCGTGCAGCCCGGCGCCAGCAGTTCGCGACGTTGCGCGGCGGTTCCGATGCCTTCGATGACCACGCTCATGCCCAGGGCTTCGCCCAACGCCAGGGTGCTGCTGATGGCCGCGCGAAAACGGGGTTCATGCGCAAGGTTGTGAATGAAATCGGCGTCGAGCTTGATCTCGTTGAAGGGCAACTGACACAGGCGCTGCAACGAAGAGAATCCGGCGCCGAAGTCATCGATCGACAAGCGACAGCCCATCATCCGCAACCGCACCAGCGTCTCCAGGCTGGTGGCCGGTGCTTCGGGCAGGCCGCTTTCGGTCAGCTCGAAGGTCAGGCCCGAACCGCTGCTTGCCTGTTCGGCCAGCAGGCTGTTCAACGTCGACGTCAGTTGCGCATTGGCCAGTTGCACGGTTTGCAGGTTGAACGCCACGTTCAGGACACAACCGTGCGCCCGGGCGCTGCGCTGCATCTGCAAGTCGCACAGGGCGGTGTCCACCGAGTTCATGACAGCGGCGGCGATTGTAATCGCCGAGAGCCACGCCGAATGGCAGCCCGATATGGTTGCCTTATTCGGTGGTACTCGGACTCCAGAACGCCTGCACCACCAGCGCTGAAGTCGAGATTCGCGCCACCAGTGCGTCCAGCTCGTCACCGTCCACCGAGGTGGTCGCCAGCGTCGCTTCGATCTCGATTTCGTCGGCACCGAAGGCATGTACATCGACGTCGCTGGCCGGGTAATTGCTGCGTTCCAGCTCGGCTTCGAGCAGGGCGAACACGGCTTTCTGCTGCGAGCGCCGGGCGATCACGTAAACGATGTTGGTGACTTCGGCCGAGACCACGTCCAGTGGCTGGCGGTTGATGTTGTTGACAATCGGCCGCAGCAAGGTGTTGGCGGCGAGGATGAACAGCGTGCCGAGCACCGCTTCGGCCAACAGATCAGCCCCGGCGCAGGCGCCGACGGCGGCGGAAGTCCACAAGGTTGCGGCGGTGTTGAGGCCACGGACGTTACCTTCCTCGCGCATGATCACGCCTGCGCCGAGAAAGCCAATGCCGGAAACCACGTACGCGACCACCCGCACCGCGCCTTCTGCGCCGCCGAGACGGTTGGCCATGTCGACGAAAATCGCCGCACCGACCGCCACCAGCACGTTGGTGCGCAGGCCGGCGGTGCGTTGCCGGTACTGGCGCTCGAAACCGATCAGGCCACCGAGGATGAACGCCGCGCTGAGGCTGACGAGGGTGTCGAGCAGCGAGGTGAGGTTGAGGTTGTTGATGGCTTGCATGATGAAGCTCCTTGAATAGTCCACAGTCCCTTTGTCGGGCTTGCTGCCAATTCACTTGACATACCCGTTCCCTGTAGGAGCTGCCGCAGGCTGCGATCTGTTGATTTTGTTTTTAAAAGACAAGATCAACAGATCGCAGCCTGCGGCAGCTCCTACAGGGGCAGCATTACTGCCAGCCGAACCGGCGGATGTAGAAGCCTTTCACCGCCTGGGTCAACGCCATGTACGCCAGCAGGATCATCGGCAGGAACACGAAGTACAGCGACGGCAGTGCCTGCAGTTTGAAGTAGTTCGCCAGAGGCCCCATCGGCAGGAAGATCCCGACCGTCATGATGATCCCGGTCATCACCAGCAGCGGCATGGCTGCACGGCTTTGCAGGAACGGAATCTTCGGCGTGCGGATCATGTGCACGATCAGCGTCTGGGTCAGCAGCCCCACCACGAACCAGCCGGACTGGAACAGCGTCTGGTGATCCGGGGTGTTGGCATCGAACACGTACCACATCAAGGCGAACGTGGTGATGTCAAAGATCGAACTGATCGGCCCGAAGAACAGCATGAAGCGCCCGACATCCGCCGGCTGCCAGCGCTGTGGCTTTTTCAGCATCTCGTCATCGACGTTGTCGAACGGAATGGCGATCTGCGAAATGTCGTAGAGCAGGTTCTGTACCAGCAGGTGCATCGGCAACATCGGCAGGAACGGAATGAACGCACTGGCCACCAGCACCGAGAACACGTTGCCGAAGTTGGAGCTGGCCGTCATCTTGATGTACTTGAGCATGTTGGCGAAGGTGCGGCGCCCTTCGAGCACGCCCTCCTCCAACACCATCAGGCTCTTTTCCAGGAGGATGATGTCAGCGGCTTCCTTGGCGATGTCCACCGCGCTGTCCACCGAAATACCGATGTCGGCGGTACGCAGCGCCGGGGCGTCGTTGATGCCGTCGCCCATGAAACCGACCACATGGCCGTTGCCTTTGAGGATGCGCACGATGCGCTCCTTGTGCGACGGCGTGAGCTTGGCGAAGACGTTGGTTTTCTCTACCGCCACGGCCAGTTCGGCATCGTTCATGCGCTCGATGTCGTTGCCCATCAGCAAACCCTGTTGCGCGAGGCCGACTTCGCGGCAAATCTTCGCGGTCACCAGTTCGTTGTCGCCGGTCAGCACTTTGACCGCGACGCCGTGCTCGGCCAGCGCCTTGAGCGCTGGCGCAGTGCTTTCCTTCGGTGGATCAAGGAACGCCACGTAACCGATCAGCGTCAGTTCCTGTTCATCCGCCAGGCTGTAAGTGTCGCGACCTTCCGGCATCGAACGGGCAGCCACCGCCACCACGCGCAAGCCTTCAGCGTTGAATGCTGCGGTGACCTGACGAATCCGGGTCAGCAATTCATCGCTCAAGGCTTCTTCGACTTCGCCGTGCTGCACACGGGTGCACACCGCCAACACTTCTTCCACCGCGCCTTTGCAGATCAGCAGATGCCGTTCACCACGCCCTTCGACCACCACCGACATGCGCCGGCGATTGAAGTCGAACGGGATCTCATCAACCTTGCGAAACGCCGTGCCAACCTTCAGTTCGCGATGGATTTCCACGTGTTCCAGCACCGCCACGTCGAGCAGGTTTTTCAGCCCGGTCTGGTAGTAGCTGTTGAGGTAGGCCTTTTCCAGCACATCGTCGGAGTCTTCACCCCAGACGTCGACATTGCGCGCGAGGAAGATCTTGTCCTGGGTCAGGGTGCCGGTCTTGTCGGTGCACAGCACATCCATGGCGCCGAAGTTCTGGATCGCGTCCAGACGTTTGACGATGACCTTTTTGCGCGACAGGAACACCGCACCTTTGGCCAGCGTCGAGGTGACGATCATCGGCAGCATTTCCGGGGTCAGGCCCACGGCAATCGACAGCGCGAACAGCAGCGCTTCGGTCCAGTCGCCCTTGGTGAAACCGTTGATGAACAGCACCAGCGGCGCCATGACGAACATGAAGCGGATCAGCAGCCAGCTGACTTTGTTCACGCCCAGCTGGAACGAGGTCACCGCGCGGTCAGTTGCGCCCACACGCTGTGCCAACGCGCCGAAATAGGTGCTGTTGCCCGTGGTGAGAATCACCGCCACCGCCGTGCCGGACACCACGTTGGTGCCCATGAACAGAATGTTCTCCAGCTCCAGCGGATTGCGCGTGTCGCGGTCGGCCTGACGGGCAAACTTTTCCACCGGCATCGATTCGCCGGTCATCGCCGCCTGGCTGACGAACAGATCCTTGGCGCTGAGCACCCGACAGTCAGCGGGAATCATGTCGCCGGCCGACAGCACAATCAGGTCGCCCGGCACCAGCTGCTTGATCGGCAGTTCGATGCGCGGCTCGTCGCGGCGCATCACCGTGGCGGTGTTGCTGACCATCGCCTTGAGCGCGTCGGCGGCCTGGTTGGATTTGCTTTCCTGCCAGAAGCGCAGCAGCGTCGACAGCACCACCATGGAGAAAATCACCGTGGCGGCTTTCAGGTCTTCGGTCAGCCAGGAGATCACCGCCAACAGGGTCAGCAGCAGGTTGAACGGGTTTTTGTAGCAGTGCCACAGGTGAGTCCACCATGGCAGCGGCTGCTCGTGTTCGACTTCGTTGAGGCCGTACTGCGCGCGCAGTGCGTCGACTTCAAAATCGGTCAGGCCGTCGGTGTGAGTGCCCAGCGACGAGAGCAGTTCGCCGCTGTCGCGATGGGCCGCATCGACCAGGGTGTTGGCCAGCGTGGGCGGGACTTCACGGCTGACCGTGGTGTCGTTGATCGATTCCAGCAGCGCCAGACGGCGGAAGTGCCGGGCGATGTGGCGTGTGCGCAGGAAGCCTGCGAAAAATTCCTTGAGCGTAAGTTTCATGGCTGTTGCCCCTATGGTCAGCCGGGAAACCGTCGAGCAGGTACGACCATGCCTCGTTCACCGGAAAATCCGGCACGGCAAGGCTTGGCGCGCCGGTCAGAAAAGACAGGCGTGTCGATAGGTTTGCGATCGCGACCACACGGTCGAAATCACATACTTTCAGTGTCGATGAGAAGGACGTCGGGACATGGTCTCAACTGACCATGATCGGGATGCCGCTGCTCGCTTTACGGCGAGACAACGGCAGAGAAAGGCTGCGCGTTATCTTGCCGAGAATCTGCCGGTTACCGAGACCGGCCGACAACTGTCACTCGAACAAGTACCCACTGTGGGTCTCCGCTATTGATGAAAACGCGCGAAGCTTACGCCTCGATGATTGGAGAGTAAACCCGCAAAAGGAAGTGTGTCGGGGAATGTGGCGGGTGTTCAGGAAGGGTTCAGGATTCAGATTTTTCGCTGGCCTCCAGGGCCCTGTCGCGGGCAAGCCCGCTCCCACAAGAATCTCCAGTGAATACAAGTTTTGCATCCGACACAGATCCTGTGGGAGCTGGCTTGCCAGCGATTGCGGTGTATCAGGCAAAGCAGATTCAGCTGGCCGTCGCCAACAACAGATCCGCCATCGAACGATGCCCACGGTTCTTGCCATGCTCATACAGCGAACCGGCAATCTCGTCGGCACGCACCGGCAACACCGACAGCAAGGTGTCGCTCAGACCATGGCTGGCCTGGCAGAAGCCCTGCATGTAGATGCCGGCCTTGCAGCGTTCGTCGGTGATCAGTTTGTAGTTGCGATCGACCTCGAAGTCACCGAGGTATTCTTCCAGCGGTGCCAACAGTTTGCGGTGCATCTGCCGCTCGTAACCGGTGGCCAGGACCACGGCATCATAGATACGCACGCTGACTTCGCCGGTAGCGTTGTTGCGCACCGCCAGTTCGATGCCGCGCTCGGTGGCGCTGGCGCTTTCCACAGTGGTCAGGGTGCGGAACGCATGGCGGGCGATGCCCGAGACTTTCTGCCGATAGAAGATGCCGTAGATGCGTTCGATCAGGTCGATGTCCACCACCGAGTAGTTGGTGTTGTGGTACTCGTTGACCAGGCGCTCACGCTCGGCGCTGTTTTGCTGGAACACCAGATCGGTGAACTCCGGCGAGAACACTTCGTTGACGAACGGGCTGTCGTCCGCAGGCTTGAGCGCCGAGCCGCGCAGGATCATGTCCACTTGCACCGACGGAAACGAATCGTTCAGATCGATGAAGGCTTCCGCCGCGCTCTGCCCGCCGCCGATGATCGCAATGCTCATCGGTTGATTGTTGATGCAAGGCTGCTTGGCCATCTGCGACAGATACTGCGAGTGGTGGAATACGCGGCTGTCACCCTTCAGCGCCTTGAACGCCTCCGGAATACGCGGCGTGCCGCCGGCACTGACCACCACCGAACGCGCGGTGCGCACGAACTGCTGGCCTTCGCTGTCGCGGGAGATCACGCGCAACGCTTCAACCTGATGGTTGTGCAGCACCGGTTCGATGGTCAGCACTTCTTCGCCATAGCGGCTCTGCTCAGTGAACTGCCCGGCGACCCAGCGCAGGTAATCGTTGTACTCCATGCGGCACGGATAGAAGGTGCCGAGGTTGATGAAGTCCACCAGGCGGCCGTGAGCCTTCAGGTAATTGACGAACGAGTACGGACTGGTCGGGTTGCGCAGGGTCACCAGATCCTTGAGGAAGGAAATCTGCAATTCGCTTTGGGTCGACAGGGTGTTGCCGTGCCAGCTGTAGTCGGCCTGCTTGTCGAGGAACAGCACATCCAGCTCGCCGTGGGTCGAGCCGCGCTCTTGCAGAGCGATGGCCAGCGCCAGGTTCGAAGGGCCGAAACCGACGCCGATCAGGTCGTGAACGATGGGCGATGCAATTGCCTGAGTCATTTCCAGTGTCCTCTGGATGAACCCCTCAACAAGGGGAAAGGAGAGCCTAAGTGACCCGACTGGCCTTGAGCAGGACAGCAGGTCGTCTGTTGAGTAGGAACGAGGACAGGGAAATAAAATTTAGCGACGGCGGCTCAATGGGCATCCCATTGCTTGATGCGCAGGCGGCAATGCTTCATCGCATTGACAATGTGTTTTTCCACCAGTGCCTTGGAAATCCCCAGCTGTTCGGCGATCTGCGGGTGCGACAGGCCTTCGATCTTGCGCAGCAGAAAACTGTCGCGGCACAGCGGCGGCAATTCTGCCAGGGCGCGCTGGAGCATCTCCAGACGCTGGCCGTGATCGAGGGTGCCGTGGGGCGACGGGGTGAAATAACGCTCTTCGCTGTCGAGCACTTCCAGCGGCTCGACCTGACGCAAGGCGTTGCGCCGATGATCGTCGATCACCAGATTCAGCGCAGTGCGATAGAGAAACGCCCGGGGCTGCTCGATGGGCGTGTCGCTGGAGCGTTCCAGTACGCGCACATAAGCGTCATGCACCACATCTTCGGCGACCTGACGGTTGCCGAGCTTGGCGTTCAGGAAACACACCAGCTCGCGATAGTAGTTTTCCAACATGACTCCCGGCCGCTTCGATGCGGATTCGATCCTTGAGCACACTGATCGACGGCCCCGCAAACACGGGTAGCAAGATAGTGGCAACTTGAGGTGCGTAATTTATAGTAATTCTCATATAGATTTAAAGTGGCGTTTGTCATTGCCCGCCAAATAGTGCCGCTCTATACCTGTAACATCCTGTGTCTTCGCTTAAATTCCCCTGCGCATTCATCGTTTACAGGACAGCTCCCCGTGTCTGTCGTGCCCTGCGACAGCGTTCAGCGGCTGCGCGCTGTGGCGTGCAGCCGAACGACGGGCCGAATTCCACTGGCCGGAACCCTGCATGAAACGTCCCCGCCCCGCCCGACGCGCCCTGCTCGCAGCCCTGTGTCTGATTCCCGTTGTTGCCTACGCCGCGTGGCAAATCATGCCGCCGGGCCGCGAGCGCTTCGCCACCGTTCAAGTCAGCCGTGGCGACATTGAAAGCAGCGTCACCGCGCTGGGCACCCTGCAACCGCGCCGCTATGTCGATGTCGGTGCGCAGGCCTCCGGGCAGATCCAGAAAATCCACGTCGAAGTCGGTGACGTGGTCAAGGAAGGTCAACTGCTGGTGGAAATCGATCCGTCCACGCAGAAGGCCAGGCTCGACGCCGGGCGCTTCTCCATCGAAAACCTCAAGGCGCAATTGCAGGAGCAGCGCGCCCAGCATGAGCTGGCGCAGCAGAAGTATCAGCGGCAGCAGCATCTCGCCGCCGGCGGCGCCACCCGTGAAGAAGACGTGCAGACCGCCCGCGCCGAACTGAAAGCCACTCAGGCCCGCGTCGACATGTTCCAGGCACAGATCCGCCAGGCTGAAGCGAGCCTGCGCAGCGATCAGGCTGAACTCGGCTACACGCGGATCTATGCGCCGATGGCCGGCACCGTGGTCGCCCTCGACGCCCGCGAAGGCCAGACCCTCAACGCGCAACAGCAGACGCCGCTGATCCTGCGCATCGCCAAACTGTCACCGATGACCGTGTGGGCCGAGGTTTCCGAGGCCGACATTGGTCACGTCAAACCGGGCATGACCGCCTACTTCACCACCCTCAGCGGTGGTCAGCGGCGCTGGAGCAGCACCGTGCGGCAGATCCTGCCGGTGCCGCCCAAGCCGCTGGACCAGACCAGCCAGGGCGGTGGCAGCCCGGCCAGCAACAGTAAAAGCGGCAGCGCCCGCGTTGTGCTGTACACGGTTTTGCTCGACGTCGATAACGCCGACAACGCCTTGATGGCCGAGATGACCACCCAAGTGTTTTTCGTCGCCAATCAGGCCAAAGGCGTGCTTACCGCACCGGTCGCCGCGTTGCAGGGCAGCACCAGCGCCAACCTGCAGACCGCGCAGGTGGTCGCGGCCAACGGCGACATCCAGCAACGCGAGGTGCGCACCGGCATCAGCGACCGGCTCAAGGTGCAGATTGTCGACGGCCTCAACGAAGGCGATCACTTGTTGATTGGCCCGGTCGATGGCAACGGAGGCTGAATGCAAACGCCTCTGATCGACCTGCAGGACATTCGCAAATCCTACGGTGGCGGTGACGCTCCGGAGGTTCACGTGCTGCGCGGCATCGACCTGTCGATCCATGCCGGTGAATTCGTGGCGATTGTCGGCACATCCGGCTCCGGCAAATCGACCCTGATGAATATCCTCGGCTGCCTCGACCGCCCGACCTCCGGCGAGTACCGCTTCGCCGGGGAGAACGTTGCCAGCCTCGACAGCGACGAGCTGGCCTGGCTGCGCCGCGAAGCCTTTGGATTTGTATTCCAGGGCTATCACCTGATTCCGTCCGGCTCGGCCCAGGAAAACGTCGAGATGCCGGCGATCTATGCCGGCACCCCGGCTGCCGAGCGTCACGCCCGCGCCGCCGCCCTGCTCGACCGCCTCGGTCTGGCCTCGCGCACCGGCAATCGCCCGCATCAGTTGTCCGGCGGCCAACAGCAACGGGTGTCGATTGCCCGGGCGTTGATGAACGGTGGCCACATCATCCTCGCCGACGAACCCACCGGCGCCCTCGACAGCCACAGCGGCAAAGAGGTGATGGCGCTGCTCGATGAACTGGCGAGCCAGGGCCACGTGGTGATCCTCATCACCCACGACCGCGAAGTCGCGGCCCGGGCCAAACGCATCATCGAAATCCGCGACGGCCTGATCATCAGCGACAGCGCCCGCGACAACCCAGAAGCCCAGACCAGCGCCAACCCCGGCGCCCTGCAAGCGGTGGATCTGCGCCAGCGTCTGGCCGACGGCGCGGAAGCCACCGGCGCCTGGAAAGGCGAACTGGTCGATGCCCTGCACGCCGCGTGGCGAGTGATGTGGATCAACCGCTTTCGCACAGCGCTGACCCTGCTCGGGATCATCATCGGCGTGGCGTCGGTGGTGGTCATGCTGGCGGTCGGCGAAGGCAGCAAACGCCAGGTGATGGCGCAGATGGGCGCGTTCGGTTCGAACATCATTTACCTGAGCGGCTCGGCGCCCAACCCGCGCACGCCGCCGGGGATCATCACCCTCGACGAGGTGCACGCCCTGGCCAGCCTGCCGCAAGTGCAGCGGATCATGCCGGTCAACGGTGCCGAGGCCGGCGTGCGTTATGGCAACGCCGACCACTTGAGTTACGTCGGCGGCAACGACACCCACTTCCCGGCGATCTTCAACTGGCCGGTGGTGCAAGGCAGTTACTTCACCGAAGCCGATGAGCAGAACGCTGCAGCCGTCGCGGTGATCGGCCACAAGGTCCGCAGCAAACTGCTCAAGGATGTGCCGAACCCGATCGGCCAATTCATCCTGATCGAGAATGTGCCGTTCCAGGTGGTCGGCGTGCTCGCGGAAAAAGGCGCCAGTTCCGGCGACTCCGACAGCGACAATCGCATCGCCATCCCCTATTCGGCGGCCAGCGTCCGGCTGTTCGGCACGCGCAATCCGGAATACGTGGCCATCGCCGCCGCCGACGCGCGCAAGGTCAAGGACACCGAGCAGGCCATCGAGCAACTGATGCTGCGCCTGCACAACGGCAAGAAGGACTTCGAACTGACCAACAACGCCGCGATGATTCAGGCCGAGGCGCGCACCCAGAACACCCTGTCACTGATGCTCGGCTCGATTGCCGCGATCTCGCTGCTGGTCGGCGGGATCGGGGTGATGAACATCATGCTGATGACCGTGCGTGAGCGGACTCGCGAGATCGGCATTCGCATGGCCACCGGCGCCCGCCAGCGCGACATCCTCCGGCAGTTCCTCACCGAAGCGGTGATGCTCTCGGTGGTCGGCGGCCTTGCCGGGATCGCCCTGGCGCTGCTCGTCGGCGGCGTGCTGATCCTCAGCGAAGTGGCCGTGGCTTTTTCGTTGATGGCGGTGCTCGGCGCCTTCGGTTGCGCCCTGGTCACCGGTGTTGTCTTCGGCTTCATGCCTGCCCGCAAAGCTGCCCGGCTCGACCCGGTCACGGCCCTTACCAGTGAATGATCGACCTATGAAACCGCGCCTCAGCCTGTTGACCGTGTGCCTGTTGCTCAGTGCCTGCGGCAGTCCCGTCCAGCGTCCCGACAGCGGCGTGCAGCCGCCCGCCGCCTGGCAATCGGCGCCGGCGGCCAGCCTTGCGCGCAACAACCCGCAATGGTGGACGCAATTTGGCAGCCCGGAACTGGATCGCCTGATCGAACAGGCGCGCGTCGGCAGTTTCGACCTCGCGGCCGCCGTTGCTCGCGTGCGTCAGGCGCAGGCGGGTACCGTCATCGCTGGCGGCTCACAGCTGCCGGAGGTCAAGGCCGGCCTGAATGCCAATCGGCAGAAACTGCTGCGCGGCAATGGCTACAGCCAACTCGATGCCAACAGCAGCAACAAGGCGGTGGACTATTTCGATACCAACCTGAGCGCCACCTACGAAATCGATTTCTGGGGCGGCAAACGCGCGTCGCGCGACAGTGCCCAGTTCGCCCTGCAGGCCAGCGAATTCGACCGGGCGACGGTCGAGCTGACAGTGTTCAGCAGCGTTGCCAGTACGTATGCGCAAACCTTGTCGCTGCGCGAGCAGAGTCGCATCGCCGAACTCAATCTGGCCAACGCACAAAGCGTACTGAAACTGGTGCAGACGCGGTTTGATTCAGGCTCCGCCACCGCACTGGAACTGGCCCAGCAGAAAAGCCTGGTCGCCGCCCAGCAATGGCAATTGCCGCGCGTGCAACAGCAAGCCCAGGACGCGTTGATCAGCCTCGCCGCCCTGCTTGGCCGACCGGTGCAGCAACTGTCGGCGACAGAGTCCTTCGATCACCTGCAATGGCCAGATATCGCCGCCGGCGTCCCCAGCGAGTTGCTCACCCAGCGTCCGGACATCGCACGCGCCGAAGCCCAACTGGCCGCCGCCGAAGCTGACGTCAAAGTCGCTCGCGCGGCCATGTTGCCGGCACTGACCCTGACCGCCCAACTCGGCTCAGGCGCCAATCAGTTCGACGATTTGATTCGCAGCCCTTTCTACAACCTGACCGCCGGACTGGTCGCACCGATTTTCAATAACGGTCGCCTCGGCGCTGAGCGCGACAAGGCCACGGCGCGCCAGCAAGAGCTGCTGGAAACCTACCGCGGGGCGATCATCAACGGGTTCGCCGATGTGGAAAAAGCGCTCAATAGCATTCGTCGCCTGGATGAGCAGCGGCTGTGGCAGAACGATGAACTGAATCAGGCGCAGACCGCGTTCGACATCGCCCAGAGCCGCTACCAGGCCGGCGCCGAAGACTTGCTGACCGTGTTGGAAACCCAGCGCACGCTGTACGCGGCCCAGGATCAGCATGCACAACTACGGCTGTCACGAGTGCAGGCGAGCATTGCGCTGTACAAGGCACTTGGCGGGGGGTGGCAGACGCTGTAATCGAATCAACACAACAACCCTGTGGGAGCTGGCTTGCCAGCGATGAGGCCAGCACTCCCGGCATCAACGTTGCCTGACCCGATGCTATCGCTGGCAAGCCAGCTCCCACATTGATTGACGGTGTTGCCGCTCTCTCGGGCTGACACCTGAACCTGTGGGAGCGAGCCTGCTCGCGAATGATCGATGACGCAGCCCTCAAGCCGGGCTGGTTTTAGCCTTCAGATTGCGCGCATACCATGGCCGTTGCGGCACGCGACGGAACAGGCCGGCGAGTTTTTCCTCGTCGGTGATGAAGGTGATGCGCAGCGCCAGCTTCATGGTTTCCGGATCCATCTCCACCGACTTGCCCACCTGCAATCCCGGCGTGGTACTGCAACCATGGGTGATCGGCCCGAGCCACGGGTCATCGACTTCCACCCAGCGCCCCGGGGCAAACCATGGCACGCCATTGACTTGCAGCCGCGTGACTTCGCCCGGGTGGAAACGCTCGTGGGCGCGGAACCAGTCCTCGATGCGATCATCGATCCAGCCATGGAAATGCCAGAACGTCGGGTTGACGTGGGAAGAAAACGGATCGCCAAGGAAGTCGTTTTCGGCGTTGTACCAGCGGGCCGCGAAGTCCGCCGGATCGCGGGCAAACGGCACCGGCTGACCGTTGGACGGATCGCGCGGCACGGAGGCCCAGCGCATGTGCAGCCAGTCGTGCAGGCCCAGTTCGACTTCGGAGCCAAACTGGCCGAGGGTGAGCCGGGCCAGATACGCCGGGTCGCGGTACTGCGACTCCCAGACCTGGAAGTTGCTTTCGTAGGTTTCGGCGGTCTTGATGTCGCTGACCCATTGGCTGAATTCGTCATCGCCCGCCGCCGTCCAGGTGGGTGGCAAGGCTGAGCCGTCGTGGTTGTCGAAATAGCGGGCGAAGCCGACGCGGTCGCGGATCAGCTCCGGCTGCGGCAGCGGGAAGAATTCCCACGACGGCAGATCCTGCATCGACCGCGCCGTCCCGAGCATGTGCCGGTGCATGAAGAAAAAGTCCACACCCGAGCCATTGCGATCCTTGCGCGGGCCACGGGCATCGCGCTCCTTGTCGCGCGGGCCAGGCTGCCAGCCGATGCCGCGCAAGGCTTCGCGTTTGTCCTCGGGCAGCTTGTGCCACTTGTCCCGGGTCGCATGCCACAACTGGTGAAACAGGCGATGCTCGGGCGAGATCAACCACGCCAGCAACGTCGGGTTGAGCGGCGTGCGCTCGCGCGCTTCGGGAAACAGCCGCTTGACGGCGACAAAGCGGTTGTCCTGCGCCGGCAAGGCCAGCGACCGGTCCAGGCGCAAGGCCTTGCCGCTGAGGGTGCCACTGCCGGCATTGCCGAAGTCGGCCCAGACCTCATCGAGGATCATCTCCAGCTCATAGCTGATCTGGCCGTCGGCACCGATCAGGCGCCAACTCAACTTCGCCGCATCGGCTTTCGCGAGGTCGCCAAGAATCCGGTAACGCGGGGTTTCAGCGGAACGCAGGCGCTCGGGCGTGTCGAGAAAACCGCACACCCCGCGCCCCTTCTGGCCGATGTCGAGAAACACTTGCAGACCCTTGGGTGGCAAGCCTTCGAGACCGGCATCGGCACCTTCGAAACGGATATCCCACACCCCACGCAACGCATTTGCCAAGCGCTGCCCGGCCCTGTCCGCGACGTCGAAAGACGCTTCGCCCGGGGTGATCGTCGGGTCCGGCTTCGTCCATTCACGATGCCCGAAATACGCCGCAGGCACGGCAGCGCCGGTCAGCGCCAGGCCCGCCATGAACCATCTTCGAGAAATCTTCATTGCCCTACCTGTGTCAGCCATGAAGCAGGCTTTATCCAAGCTAGAACGTTTGTTGCGCGGGTAAATTTATGTGGGTTTGAAAAGATCGCAGCCTTCGGCAGCTCCTACAGTGATCGCGTTCCAATGTAGGAGCTGCCGAAGGCTGCGATCTTTTAACCTGGCAACCTAAATTCCACGGCCAACCACTCGTTCTTCCCAGATAGCGAAGGCCCCCGCGCCTGCACCTCGATGGCGAACCTGACTGAGATGGCAATGACAAAACCACGTTCGAAAAAGGCTCTATTCATCGGCCTGCCGTTGGCCCTGGCGATCAGTGCCGGCGCAGGCTTTGCCGTGTGGCACCACTGGTTCAAGGACGACCTCGGCTACCCGGCCAAAGTCATGAAGCAGGCCGATGAGCTGCACGAACGCATGCTGTCTTTCGACAGCCATGTCAGCCTGACGCAAAATTTCGGCACCGACGGCCACGAGGCCGACAAGGACGGCGACGGCCAGTTCGACCTGGCCAAGGCCAGCCGTGGACGCCTGACCGGCGCCGCGCTGACCATCTTCGGCTGGCCGGAAATGTGGAACGGCCCGAACGCCCCGCACAAGCCGACCCCCGGCTTCGTCGACGAGGCACGCAACCAGCAGGAGATCCGCTTCAAGATCATCTCCGGCATGGTTCGCGATTACCCCAATCAGGTCGCCATCGCCTACACCCCCGACGACTTCCGGCGCTTGCACGGCGAAGGCAAATTCGCGATTTTCATCAGCATGCTCAACGCCTATCCGCTGGGCCACGACCTCAACCTGCTGGACCTGTGGACGGCGCGCGGCATGCGCATGTTCGGCTTCAGCTACATCGGTAACAACGACTGGGCGGATTCGTCGCGACCGTTGCCATTTCTCAATGATTCGCCGGACGCCCTCGACGGTCTCTCGGATCTGGGCAAGCAAGCGGTCAAGCGTCTCAACGATCTGGGCGTGATCATCGACGTCTCGCAAATGTCGACCAAGGCCCTCGAACAAGTCGCGCAACTGAGCCGCACGCCTTTGGTGGCCTCGCATTCGGCGCCGCGTGCGATGGTCGATATTCCGCGCAACCTCAGCGACAAGGAAATGCAGCTGATCAAAAACAGCGGCGGCGTGGTGCAGATCGTTGCGTTTTCGCAGTACCTGCGTCCGCTCACCCAGCAAACCCAGGACAAGCTCAACGCGATGCGCAAGGACTTCGACCTGCCGCCGCTGCCGAACCTGGCGATGGCGTTGATGCCGGGCGACCCGATCATTGCCGCGTGGTCGGAGCAGAAGTTCGGCCAGTACGCCAGTCGCCTGTACGCGATCCTCGAAGAGGAACCGAAAGCCAGTCTCAAGGATCTGGGTGATGCCATCGATTACGCGGTGCGCAAGATCGGCATCGACCATGTCGGCATCAGCTCCGACTTCAACGAAGGTGGCGGCGTCAAAGGCTTCGAGAACGTCGGCGAAATTCGCAACGTCACCGCCGAGCTGATCTCGCGCGGTTACTCCGAAGCGGACATCGCCAAGCTCTGGGGCGGCAACTTCCTGCGGGTCTGGGATCAGGTCGAGAAAGCCGCGAAACCGGCACTGGCCGCTGCGCCGGGAACTGCCAAGCCATGAGCAATCGTCGTCAGTTCTTGAAGCAGGCGGGGATTCTCGCGGCGGCGCTGCCACTGGGCGCGAGCCTGCCGAATGTCGCCGGTGCCGCGAGCGCTGCGCCCGTGACTGGCAACAAGTGGGCGCAGTTGCAGCAGCTGTTCGATCAGGATCCGGCGTATCTGCACTTCTCCAACTTTCTGATCACCTCACACCCGAAACCGGTGCGCGAGGCGATTGAGCGGCACCGCGCCGCCCTCGACAACAATCCCGGCCTGGTCATGGATTGGGACCACGGCGTGATCGAACAGCGCGAAGAGAACGTGCGGGTCTGGGCCGGTCGCTATCTGCAAGCCGACGCCAGACAGATCGCCCTGACCGGCAGCACCACCGAAGGTCTGGCGACGATCTACGGCGGCGTGCACGTGCGCCCCGATCAGGAAATCCTCACCACCGAACACGAGCACTACGCGACCCACACCATCCTCGCCCTGCGCACCGAACGCGACGGCACCCGGGTGCGCAAGATTCGCCTGTTCAAGGATCCGTACAACGCGAGCAAAGCAGAAATCCTTGCTGCCATCGACAGCGCCATCCGTCCCGAAACCCGGGTGTTGGGCATGTGCTGGGTGCATTCGGGCAGCGGCATGAAACTGCCCATCGGTGAAATCGGCGCCATCGTCGACCGGCACAACCGTGGGCGCAGCGACGCCGAGCGCATCGTTTACGTGGTCGACGGGGTGCATGGCTTCGGCGTAGACAACCTGAACTTCGCGCAAATGAACTGCGACTTCTTCATCGCCGGCACCCACAAGTGGATGTTCGGCCCGCGCGGCACCGGCATCGTCTGCAGCCGCTTCGCCGAAGTCAGGTACGTGACCCCGATCATTCCGACGTTCTCCGAAGCCACGGCGTTTTCCACCACCATGACGCCTGGCGGCTACCACTCGTTCGAACACCGCTGGGCGCTGGACGAAGCGTTCAAATTGCATCTTGAGCTGGGCAAGGCCGAGGTCGAGGCGCGCATTCACGCGCTCAACAGCTACCTGAAACAACGCCTGCAGCAACGTCCGCAGATCGAACTGGTCACGCCGCTGAGCCCTGAGCTGTCCGCCGGTTTCACCTTCTTCCGGGTCAAGGGCAAGGACAGCGACAAGATCGCCGCGCACCTGATGGCCAAGCGGGTGGTGGCCGATGCCGTGCACCGCGACGTCGGCCCGGTGATCCGCACCGCGCCAGGTCTGCTCAACGACGAAGAGCAAATCGACCGTTTGCTGGCCGTGCTCGATCAGGCCCTTTGACCCGGACGCTCCCTTTTTCCCTTTTAGCGAGACTCGCAATGAACAGTGAACTGCGTCGATTTTCCTTGAAGGCGCTGCCGGCGCTGATGCTCACCGCCCTCGCCGCCGGCCTGCTGCCGGGTGCCGCGCAGGCCGCCACCCCGCCTGCGCCGGGCAAGGTGTTCAAGGACTGCAAGGACTGCCCGGAAATGGTCGTGCTGCCCACCGGCACGTTTACCATGGGCACGCCGGAGGATGAGGTTGGCCGCGAACCGGATGAAGGGCCGATGCACCCGGTGACGTTTGCCAAACCGCTGGCGATCAGCCGTTTCCAGATTCTGCGCGGCGAGTGGGACGCCTACCTCAAGGACAGCGGCTACAAGATGCCCGACGGCGACACGCGCCCCGGTCGCGCGTGCAAGGCGGGGATCCCGGATTATCAGGGCAGCGACCCGCGCAAGCAGTACACCGACAAGCACCCGGCGGTGTGCATGGATTTCCCGGAGGCCGAAGCTTACGTGGCCTGGCTGTCGAAGAAGACCGGCCAGCCCTATCGACTGGTCAGCGAATCGCTGCGCGAATACGCCGCCCGCGCCGGCAGCACGGGCCCGTTCCCCTTCCCGTTCGACGAAGGCAAGGAATACAGCATCGCCAAACACGCCAACACTTACGGCGCCGCCGATGGCTACAACTTCACCGCGCCGGCCGGCAGCTTTCCGGCCAACGCCTTTGGCGTCTACGACATGCACGGCAATATTTATGAGTGGACCGCCGATTGCTACAACGACAACTACGTCGGCGCGCCAAGCGATGGCAGTGCCTGGCTCAGCGGCAAGTGCGAAGTGCGGCGCATCCGGGGCAACGACTGGGGCGAGGCCCCGGTGTTTTCGCGCTCGGGCAACCGCAACGCCACCTACACCGACACCCGTGGCGACTGGATCGGCTTCCGGGTCGCCCGCGATCTGTAACGCCATCGCCCGGCTAAATTAGCCATCCCGCCAGTCGTTCTACAGGTGGGCGCGATCCTCCATGGCGCGCCCGCCGCCCTCTACGTCATCCAGGCGAACCCCACGCGCAGTGCCGGTGTTCGCCGCTCCTTCAAGCAGGGAACCTCCATGAGCAAACCAACACGCGGGGTGATCAATGAATTGTTCGCCCTGCTCAAACCCTTTCGACTGATCGTCAGCGTGTCGATCCTGCTCGGCATGGTCGGTGGCCTGAGCGTCACCGCGTTGCTGGCGACCATCAACAATGTGCTGCACGCCGAGGGCGCACTGACCAGCACCATGGTCGCGGTGTTCGCCGGCCTGTGCCTGCTGGCGCTGACCAGCTCGATCTTTTCCGACATCGGCACCAATTTCGTCGGCCAGCACATCATCGCCACATTGCGCAAAGAGCTCGGCGAGAAAGTCCTCTCGGCGCCGATCGAGCAGATCGAGCGCTATCGCAGCCATCGGCTGATTCCGGTGCTGACCCACGACGTCGACACCATCAGCGACTTCGCTTTCGCCTTTGCGCCGCTGGCGATTTCCCTGACCGTGACCCTCGGTTGCATGGGCTACCTGGCGATGCTGTCGTGGCCGATGTTCCTGATGATGGCGGTGGCGATCCTGATCGGCACGGTCATTCAGTACATCGCGCGCGGGCGCGGCATGCAGGGTTTCCTCAAGGCCCGCGACTACGAAGACGAGCTGCAGAAGCACTACCACGCGGTCGCCGAGGGCGCCAAGGAACTGCGCATCCACCGCCCGCGCCGGCATCGCATGTTTGTCTCGGGCATCGAAGGCACGGCCGACAAGATCTGCGCGACGCAGGTGCGTTCGGTAAACATTTTCGTGGTCGCCAAGACTTTGGGTTCGATGCTGTTCTTCGTGGTGATCGGCCTGGCGCTGGGCCTGCAATCGCTGTGGCCGAGCGCCGACAAAGCGGTGATGAGCGGCTTCGTGCTGGTGCTGCTGTACATGAAAGGGCCGCTGGAACACATCATCGGCACCTTGCCGATCGTCAGTCGCGCGCAGATTGCGTTCCGCCGCATTGCCGATCTGTCCGAGCAGTTTTCCTCGCCCGAACCGCACCTGTTGCTCAGCGATCAGGGCCATCAAAAGACCCCGGTGCACAGCCTGGAACTGACCGATGTCTCGTACAGCTTCCCGACGGTAGAAGGCGCCAAGCCGTTCCGGCTGGGGCCGGTGAACCTGAAAATCGAACAGGGCGACATCATTTTCATCGTCGGCGAAAACGGCTGCGGCAAGACCACGCTGATCAAATTGCTGCTGGGTCTGTACGCGCCACAGCAAGGCGAAATCCGCCTCAACCAGCAGCTCGTCGACGCCAGCAACCGCGACGATTACCGCCAGTTGTTCACCACGATTTTCGCCGACTACTACCTGTTCGACGACGTGGTTCAGGGCGATACCCATATCCCGGAAGACGCCAACCAATACCTGGAGCGTCTGGAAATTGCGCACAAGGTCAGTGTGCGTGACGGCTCGTTCACCACCACCGATCTGTCCACCGGCCAGCGCAAGCGTCTGGCCCTGATCAACGCCTGGCTGGAGGAACGTCCGGTACTGGTGTTTGACGAGTGGGCCGCCGATCAGGACCCGACCTTCCGGCGGATTTTCTACACCGAGCTGCTGCCGGACCTGAAGCGTCTGGGCAAGACCATCATCGTCATTTCCCACGACGATCGTTACTTCGATGTCGCCGACCAACTGGTGCGCATGAGCGCCGGCAAAGTGGTCACTGAGCTGCAACCCGCCTGACTGTGAAAAATTTGTAAAAAAAATGGCAGTGAGCTTTCCGGTTTTCGGAAGGCTCAACGTCTTACTAACAGTTAATAGAAATAGTTCTCAGTCAACACTTTGAAGAGTAGAAGAACAATGCCCGCACCGCACGGACTCCACCCGCTCGCCAAGGCTCTGCTGATCCGCCGCTCCTTCCGTTGCACCCTGCCAGCGTTCTGCGCCATGGCCCTGACCGTACCGATGGCCGGCCAGGCCCAGGCCGCTGCCGTGGCGATCAATATTCCTGCACAGTCGCTGGGGAGCGCGCTGCAGGAATTCGGTCGCCAGACCAACCTCCAAGTGCTTTACAGCCCGGATGAGGTCAGCGGCCTGCGCAGCAGCACGGTCAGTGGCAACCTGGAACCGACCGCCGCCATCGCGCAACTGCTGCAAGGCACCAACATCGCCTACAGCGTCGAGGGCAACAACGTCGCCTTGCGTTCGCGCAGCAGCGGTGGCGCCAGCCTCGATCTGGCCCCGACCAGCATTTCCGCCACGGCAGAATCGGCCTGGGGCCCGGTAGACGGGATCGTCGCCAAACGCAGCGCCACCGGTTCGAAGACCGATTCGTCGCTCAAGGAAATCCCGCAGACCATCAACGTCGTCACTCAAGACGAAATCAAGATGCGCGGCTCGAAGACCGTCACCGAAGCTCTGCAATACACGCCGGGCATGACCGGCGGCGGTTTCTCGGACCGGGTGAAGATCTTCGACGAACCGACATCCCGTGGCTTCTCCCCTACTCCGCTGTACCTCGACGGCCTGCACATGCCTTACGGCGGCGGCAGCACCGGCGGTTCGCTGCAGATCGACCCGTACACCCTGGAGCGCGTCGAAGTGCTCAAGGGCCCGGCCTCGGTGCTGTACGGCCAGAACCAGCCTGGCGGTATCGTCAACATGGTCAGCAAGCGTCCGACCGCGACCCCGCTGCACGAAGTGAAGCTCGGTGGCGGCAGCTATGACCGCAAGTACGGTGCCTTCGACCTCGGCGGCCCGATCGATGATCAGGGCGAATTCCTCTATCGCCTGACCGGCGTGGTCAACGACAGCGGCTCGGCCATCGACTACGCCAGCCAGAACCGCATGCTGCTGGCGCCAAGCCTGACCTGGCTGCCTAACGATCAGACCACCATCACCGTGTTCGGTCAGTACCAGAAAGACCACGACGTACCGGAAGCCCAGGGCCTGCCGGCCAACGGCACCGTGCATCGCAGCCAGGCCGGGCGCATCAGCCGCAGCCTGTTCCTCGGCGAGCCGGACGTGAACAAGTACCACCGCGAGCAGTTCGTGGTCGGTTACGAGATTGCCCACGAACTCAACGACGTCTGGACCCTGAAGCAGAACGCGCGTTACGCCGACATCAACGACCAGTACGTGGCGCCGCTGCACGGTTATGCGTTCCCGACCAACCCGGTCACCGGCCTCAACGACGGCAGCTACCAGAGCCGTTATGCGGTGGACTGGTCGCAGCACAACAAGGTCTACGGCATCGATAACATCGCCCAGGCCAAGTTCAACACCGCCGATGTCGAGCACACCGTGCTGCTGGGCGTGGACTACTACCACTACAATTCGAAATTCCTCGGCCTGTACGACCGCACCGCTCCAGGTCTGGACCTGTACAACCCGGTGTATGGCAGCCAGATCAATTTCCGCCAGCCGTACAAGTGGGACAACACCATCACCCAGACCGGCCTGTACGCTCAGGATCAACTGCGCTGGAACCAGTGGTTCCTGACCCTCGGCGGTCGGTATGACTTCGCCGAAACCGACAACAAGCAACCGCTGAGCGGCGGCCACAGCAACCAGAAGGACGAAAAGTTCACCGGGCGTGCCGGCCTCGGCTACGAGTTCGACAACGGCATCACACCGTACGTCAGCTACGCCGAATCGTTCCTGCCGCAAACCGGTACCGACATGAGCGGCAGCGCCTTCGAACCGACCACCGGCAAGCAGTACGAAGTCGGCGTCAAGTACGAGCCGAAGTCGATCGACGGCTTCATTCAGCTGTCGGCGTACCAGATCGACCAGGACAACATGCTCACCACCGACCTCAACAACCCGGGCTTCAGCACCCAGAGCGGCTCCGTGCGTTCGCGCGGTATCGAGCTGGAAGGCAAGGTCAACGTCACCCGCAACCTGCGCGTGCTGGCGGCGGTGTCGCGTAACCAGACCAAGTGGGAGAAAGACAACGACGGTCGCGAAGGTCGCACCCTGGCCATGCGTCCACCGCTGACCGCCTCCGCGTGGGTCAACTACGACTTCGACATCTCCACCGCCCTCGCCGGTTTCGGCATGGGCCTGGGCGCCCGCTACGTGCGCAGCAGCTACGGTTCCGATTACGAGTCGGACTCGTTCCAGATTCCGTCCTACACCGTGTATGACGCCATGGTCTCCTACGACCTGGAAAAATCGCCGCTGCACGTCAAAGGCGTGAAACTGCAAGCCAACCTGCAAAACCTCACCGACGAGAAATACGTTGCCGCGTGCAACGGTACCCTCGACTGCTACTACGGTGAAGGCCGCACCATGACTGCTGACGTGACCTACAACTGGTAATACGTTTAGCGCTCACTGAAACGCCGGCATTTGCTGGCGTTTTTTTTGGGGGCTGATTGGGGCTTGGCGGCCTTTGGGCCGACCAGGCTCTTGGGGTTTTGGGTGTATATCCGTTTCTGCGGGTGCTGCCGCTGGCGGTTTCGCTCTTACAGCGAGTCACCTTTTCCAGACGCCGAAAAGGTAACCCAAAAGGCTTTGCCCCGGCGTACGGCACTTCGCTGAGGCTCAGTGTTCCCTCGCTACGGTGCCCATCCGGGGGCATCGCCTACGGTTTGCTTCGCTGCACCTCCTCTCGATGCATGCGGCTTCGCCGCACGGCGCTGCGCGCCTACCCCCGGATG
>NZ_CP058974.1:2398686-2989641 GCF_022368695.1 Pseudomonas sp. Y5-11 | reverse complement strand
TTGATCTGAGGGCCCGTCGGCAGGCTGAGTGGAGGGATTTATCCGGGGGTGGGAGCGCAGCGACCGTTTGGCGCAGCCAAACACAGCGAGAGGAGGTGCAGCGAAGCAAACCGTAGGCGCTGCCCCCCGGATGAATCCCGCAGCGAAGGAACCCGAGCCTAAGCGAGGGCCGAACGTCAGGGCATAGACCTTTTGGTTACTTTTGGGGCGTTTGCCAAAAGTGACCCGCCGTCAGGGCGGAACCCTAAGTGGCCGTTACCGCAGCAACGGATATGCCCCCCCCCACCCCGGTCAAGCCAAAGCAAACACCTCTACCAATCGCCCAGCAATCAACCCCAGCGCCTCTTCAGCCTCATCAACAATCGCCCCCATCCGCATAAAGTCATGGGTCATGCCCGAGTACACCTGCAAATCCACAGCAACCCCCGCCGCCTGCAAATGCCGCGCATAAGTCACCCCTTCATCATGCAACGGATCACACTCGGCCAACACCATCAGCACCGGCGCGACATTGGCCGGAACATCGCCGAGCAACGGCGAAAAACGTGGATCAAAACGATCGCTGGCATCACGCTGATAGTGCGCGTAGAACCACTGCAGCGAAGCCTTCTCCAGCAGATAGCCTTCGGCAAAACGCTCGATCGACGGCGTGCTGCGACTGGCATCGGTGACCGGATAAATCAACACCTGCAAGCGCGGCTGCTCAGCGGCAGCCGTCAGTTGCGCAGCCAGCACCGTGGCCAGACTGCCACCGACGCTGTCACCGGCAATCGCCAGTCGCGCCGTGTCGATGCCCAGATCTGCAGCACTCGCCACCAGCCAGTCCCAGGCATCGCGGGCGTCATCGGCCGCTGTCGGAAAACGATGTTCCGGCGCCAGTCGGTACGCCACCGACAGCACCACGCAATCGGCCAGCGAGGCCAGCGCGCGGCACAGCGAATCATGCGAGTCGAGGCTGCCGACCACATAGCCGCCACCATGGAAATACAACAGCGCCGGACGACCGGCGCCCGCCTGCAACGGATGATTGCTGTAGATCCGCGCGTGCAACAGTGCGCCGTCACGCACCGGCAATTGCAGCTCATCCACCACGGCCAGTTCTTCACCGCCGGCGTCCATCAGCAACGACGACTGATCGAATTGTTCACGGGCCTCGGTCGGGCTCAACTCGTGCATGCCGACGCGTTTGCCACTGGCCCGGCCGTTGCCGACCAGTTGCAGAAATGCGGCGATATCAGGATTCAATGACATTCAAATCTCCAAAGCGATCGGGCGCCAGCAGCGCCCGATCGGTTTTACTTGGGTTTCACAGCAGGTTTCAGGACATGACTACTGATTCAACGATCTGGCCGAGCATTTCTTCAGCCTCGGACAGGAAAGTTTCATCACGCGGGATCTGGAAGTGCCCGCAATCCAGCCATTCGCCGCCCATGCCCGGCTGACCCAGTTGCGCCGCCAGCTCCAGTGCCTCGGCTTCGCGACCCAAGGTCCACCAGCACGTCGGGTTGACGGCCAACGGCGCGCAGCGCTCAAGCTTGAGCGACAGCTGCTTGAGCCGGCGCGCCACGCTGAACACATGCGCCAGTTCATCGGCACCCAGTGCCACGTAAGTCGACGCCCCGCGCTCGGCACTCATGGCACGCTGGAACAGCGCACGCAGGTTGTGCGGCGTTTCTTCACCGTCGATGGACAAGCCCGGTGCGGCGTCCGGCAACGTCACCTGCAGGAAGTCGCGCAGGTCGGCTTGCCAGTCATCGACCGCCCCGGCGTCGACCGCTGCCGACGGCACGAAGCTATCGACCAGCCCGACAAACTTGACCTGTTGCCCGGCCTGCTCCAGTTGCGCGGCGATCAACATCGCCAGCGTACCGCCCAGCGACCAGCCCAGCAGGTGATACGGCCCGTGCGGCTGTTTCTGGCGAATCTGCGCCAGATACTCACTGGCCATTTCCTGCAGCGAGGTGTCGTTGAACGCCGGATCCAGCAGCATCCGCGACTGAATCGCCAACACCTGACGCCGACCGCTCAAACGGCGCGCCAGCGGCTCGTAGTCGAACACCGTGCCGAATCCGGCGTGGAGGCAGAACAGCGGCGCCACGCCCTTGACCTCGGCGTTCATCGCCAGCAACCCGGAGGCTTTTTCCGCCGTGCCCTGAACACTCGCTACCAGTTCGCCGATGCTCGGTTTCTGCATCAGATCGCGCAGTTTCAGGCTCAGGCCCTGAGCCTTGAGCGCGCGGCTGCGGGCCACCACTTGCAGGCTGAGGATCGAATCGCCACCCAGTTCGAAGAAATTGTCGGTGAGCCCGACCCGTTCGATTTTCAGCACTTCCTGCCAGATCTTCGCCAGGGCTTTTTCCAGCTCGGTGCGCGGCTCGACGTAGGCCAGACGCTGTTCGGCGTCCGGATTCGGCAAGGCCTTGCGGTCGAGCTTGCCGTTCGGCGTCAGCGGCATGCGCTCAAGTACCATCAAGTGTGCCGGCACCATGTAATCCGGCAAGCTGGCCTTGAGTTGCTCGCGCAGACGCTCGCCCAAACCGTCGGCCGGCGTGTCGGTAGCGGCCAGTACATAGCCGAGCAGTTGTTTGCCGCTGACACCCTCGCGGGCCACCACGGCGGCGTCACGCACGCCCGGCTGCTGCTTGAGGCGCGCTTCGATTTCACCCAGTTCGATGCGGAAACCACGGATCTTCACCTGATGGTCGATCCGCCCGAGGTAGTCGACGGTGCCGTCGGCACGCTGGCGCACCAGGTCGCCGGTGCGGTACAGGCGACTGCCGTCGGCGCTGAACGGGTTGGCAACGAAACGTTCGGCGGTGCCACCGGCGCGTCCCAGATAACCGCGCGCCAACGCACCCCCCAGGTACAACTCACCGGCAATGCCGGCCGGCAGCGGATTGAGGTCGCTGTCGAGCACATAACCCGTGCGCTCGCCAACCACGCTGCCGATCGGCGCATAGGCCGCGCCGCATTGATCGTCGACCGCGGCCTTCCAGATCAGCGGCGTGACCACCGTTTCGGTCGGGCCATAGCCGTTGATGATGTACTGCGGTTGCAGTGCGCGTTTGGCCAGTTCGAAACTCGCCACCGGCACCGCATCCCCGCCGAAGCAGTAGATCCGTACCGGCGGCGGATTGCCGTGCTGTTCGGCGTGTTCGGCCAGTTGCTGCAGGTACACCGGCGGGAATGCGGCCACGCTCACGCCATGCTGATGCAGGGCGTCAAAGGTTTGTTCGGCCGTCCACAGATTATCGTCGCGAATCAGCAAACGAGCGCCGTGTGTAAGGGTGGTCAGCCAGCGCTCATGCGCGCCGTCGAAGGCGAACGACATGAAGTGCAACTCGCAATCGGCCGCGCTCATTTCGTAACGCTGACCGATCGCCTGGCAGTGCATCGCCAGCGGCCCGTGCGCCACGCCGACACCTTTCGGCTGACCGGTGGAGCCGGAGGTGTAGATCACGTAGGCCAGGTTGCCCGGCTGCACCGCCACCTGCGGCGCCGAATCCGGCTGAGCACGCAGATCCAGCTGATCGAGTTCCAGCACCTGCAGGTTGGCCTGGGTCGGCAGCACCTGACGCAGACTCGAATCGCTGAGCAGCAAGGCGATGCCTGAATCGTGCATCAGATAACTCAAGCGCTCGCGCGGATAAGTCGCGTCCAGC
Source organism: Pseudomonas sp. Y5-11 (assembly GCF_022368695.1). Classification (NCBI taxonomy): domain Bacteria; kingdom Pseudomonadati; phylum Pseudomonadota; class Gammaproteobacteria; order Pseudomonadales; family Pseudomonadaceae; genus Pseudomonas; species Pseudomonas sp. Y5-11. The sequence goes on along the minus strand of NZ_CP058974.1, from coordinate 2,985,979 downwards.
GGCACATAGGCACCACCGGCCTTGAGCACCGCCAACAGCGCGACGATCATGTTTTCGCTGCGTGGCAGGGCCACACCGACCCGAACTTCCGGACCGACACCTTCGGCGATCAGCGCATGCGCCAGACGATTGGCCCGCGCGTCGATCTGACCGTAGCTGAAGGCTTGCTCATTGAAGATCACGGCGGTTTGTTCGGCCCGCTGCGCAGCCCACTCGGCAATGCGCTGATGTACCAGCGTGGTCTGCGTTTGCGCGACAACGTGCGGCGCAGGCGCGACGTGCCCGGTCGGCAGACCGATGCGTCCCAGCGCCTGCCCGGCGTCCTGAACCAGTGCGGTGAGCAGACCTTCCATGTTGCTGCGGATGCCCTCCACGGTCGCCAGATCAAAATGTTCGCGCAGGAACATGTACTCGATCACCAACCCGTCTTCGAGGGTGACCATCAGGTCCATCGGGAAGTTGGTCAGGCCCGAGTTGTTGATCTCGCCAAACGTCAGCGAATCATCGCGCCACTCGCGCAGCGCCTGATCGATCGGGTGGTTTTCGAACACAATGATGCTGTCGAACAGCGACTGCCCGGCACGCCCGCCCCAACGCTGGACGTCGGTCAGCGGGGTGTACTCGCGCTCGCGCATCTCCAGGTTGAAATCCTGCAACTCGCGCAACCAGGCGCCCACGGCCTGCTCGGCCGGCACGTCCTTGATCACTGGCAAGGTGTTGATGAACAGGCCCAGTATCGATTCCGAAGCCGGCAGGCTCGCCGGACGCCCCGCCACCGTGGCGCCGAACGCCACGCAACGCTGGCCGCTGTAACGGCTGAGCAGCACCAGCCACGCGCCTTGCACCAAGGTATTGAGGGTGACCTGCTGCGCCTGGGCAAAGGCTTTCAACTGTTCGGTGCGGGCCTCGCCCAGACGGCTGTACAGCGCCTGGTGACCGCGACCGCTGCCGGTACGCGTCACCGCGTCCGCCAGATAGGTCGGTTCGTCGAGCAGGCTCAGGTGCTGACGCCAGAAACCTTCGCTGGCGTTCGCGTCCTGCTGTTGCAGCCAGTTGATGTAACCGCGGTACGGCACCGCGTCGGCCAGTGGTCGTCCGGAATACTGGCTCAGCACCTCACCGATCAACTGCGAACTGCTCCAGCCGTCGATCAGAATGTGATGGTAGGTCCAGATCAACTGATAGCTGTGCTCGCCGACTTGCACCAGCGTCAGGCGTTGCAGCGGTGGCTGGTCAAGGTCGAAGCCCTTGGCCCGCTCGGCATCCGCCAGACCTTGCAAGGCTTCGGCCGAATGATCCCGCTCACGCCAGTCAAGCAGACTGAACGGCAACTGCGGATCGGCGAGTACGAATTGCAGCGGCTCGGCCATGTCCTGCCAAAGGAAACCGGTGCGCAAAATATCGTGACGACGGCTGACGCTTTCCCACGCGGCTTGCAGACGCAGCGGCTCAAGGCCCTGCACCGGAACGCTCAACTGGTTGACATACAGGTCCGATTCCGGCGAATTCAGGCCGAGGAACAGCATGCCCTGTTGCATCGGCGACAAGCGATAGAGCCCGTCCAGTTGCCCGGCCGGCAGTGGCAGTTGCGCGACTTGCGCCTCGCTCAAGCCGTGCAGCGGCAGGTCGATCAGCGCCGGCTCCGGCGCCACACGCCCCTCGGCAGCCTGCACGCACAGGGCCAGTTGCTGAATGGTCGGTTGCTGGAACAGGTCTTTCGGGCTCAGCTCCAGCCCTTGNGGCAGCCTGCACGCACAGGGCCAGTTGCTGAATGGTCGGTTGCTGGAACAGGTCTTTCGGGCTCAGCTCCAGCCCTTGCTGACGGGCGCGACTGACCACCTGAATCGAGATGATCGAGTCGCCGCCCAAGGCAAAGAAACTGTCGTGAGTGCCGACCTGCTCAAGGCCCAACACGTCTTTCCAGATCTGCACCAGCGCCTGCTCAGTGGCATTCGCCGGTTCGACATGCAACTGCGCGGCGCTGAGTTCCAGTGCCGGCAGGCGCTTGCGATCGATCTTGCCGTTGGGGGTCAGCGGCAACTGCGCCAGCCACAGGCGATGGCTCGGCACCATGTAATCCGGCAGGGTTGCGCTCAACCACTTGCCGAGGCTTTGCTGCAGTTCGGCCTGTTGTTCGGCGTCGGCGTCGATGATCGCCGGATCGCTCGGCACCAGATAAGCAATCAGTTGCTGACTGCCCGACACTTCGCTGGCCACGACCACCGCCTCACGCACGGATGCATGCGCCAGCAGGCGTGCTTCGATTTCGCCCAGCTCGATACGCAAGCCGCGAATCTTCACCTGATGGTCGATCCGGCCCATGTACTCCAGCTCGCCCTCCTCGCGCTGACGAATCAGGTCGCCGGTGCGGTACAGGCGCTCGCCGTTGCCGCCGAAAGGATTCGGCACGAAGCGCTCGGCGGTCATCGCCGCACGCCCCAGATAACCGCGCGTGATGCCGGCGCCGGACAGGTACAGCTCGGCCGAAACGCCCTGCGGCACCGCGTGCAGATCGGCATCCAGCAGATGGCTGGCGCTGTGATCAAGGGCACGCCCGATCCGCGCCTGACCGCCAGCACTGCGGCGGGTCCAGGTCGAATAAGTGGTGTCTTCCGACGGGCCATACAGGTCGTAAACGTGTTCGACCGTCGATTGCTGATACAGCGCATCGACCAAGGCTTGCTTCAGCGGCTCACCCGCCAGATTGATGATGCGCACGCTCGGTGGAATCTGCCCGGCACGCTGCAGCGCGGCAATCGCCGACGGCACAGTGTTGATCAAACGAACTTGATCGCGGGCCGGCAAGTGCGGCAGCTCCAAGGCATTACGGGCGATGATCAGCGAGCCACCGTTAGCCAGAGTGACAAACAGCTCCCACACCGACAGGTCGAAGCACACCGACGTCGAGGCCAACACGCCTTGAATGTCCTCGCGGCGGTAGACCTTGGCCGACCAGTCGATCAGCGCCATGACGTTGCGATGGGCAATCGCCACGCCTTTCGGTTTGCCTGTGGAACCGGAGGTGTAGATCACGTAGGCGAGGTTATCCGGCTGCACCGCAGTCTGTGGTGCAACAGCCGAATAGCCGCTTAGCGAAACCTGATCCATCAGCAGCACTTGGGTATTGCCCGGCACGCTCAGGGTCGCGGCAACGGCCCGCTCAGTCAGCAACACCCGCGCCCGACTGTCTTCGAGCATGTAAGCCACGCGATCCGCCGGGTAGTCCGGGTCCAGCGGCACGTAAGCGCCACCAGCCTTGAGCACCGCGAGCAAGGCAACCAGCAACTGCTCGGAACGCGGCATTGCCACGCCCACGCGCACTTCCGGGCCGACACCCAACTCAAGCAGTTTGTGCGCCAGACGATTGGCCTGCGCGTCCAGCTCGGCATAGGTTAGTTGCGTATGGGCGAAGGTCACCGCCAAGGCATCCGGGGTCGCCGCCACTTGATGGGCGATGGCTTGATGGATGCACCGCTCGGTAACGAAATCGCCGTTCACCGGCGGGCTGTGCTCGATAAGGTTCAGCTCGCTGAGCGAACGCTGCCCCGACTCGCTCATCTGCCCGAGCAAACGCTGCAGATACCCGGCCATTTGCACCACGCTGTGCGCGGCAAAGCTTTCGCACTGGTAGCTGAAGTGCATCGACAATTCGTCGCTCAAGTGCACCAGCAGTGTCAGCGGGTAGTTGGTCTGCTCATGATTGTGGATTTCACCGAAGCGCAGTTCTTGTGGTGCGCCCTGCGCCAGCGCCTCGGACACCGGGTAGTTCTCGAACACCAGAATGTTGTCGAACAGCGCCTCACCGTTGCGCTCGGCCCAACGCTGAATATCGAACAGTGGGGTGTGTTCATGTTCACGCAAGGCCAGGTTCTGCGCCTGCACGCTCTGCAACCATTCGCCAACGCTCGATGAGGACTGCGGGCTGGCGATGACCGGCAAGGTGTTGATGAACAGACCAATCTGCTGCTCGACCCCTTTGAGTTCAGCCGGACGCCCCGCCACCGTGGCGCCGAACGCCACACACGACTGGCCGGTCAGGCGCTGCAACAGCAGCAGCCAGGCCGCCTGAATCAGCGTGTTGAGGGTGACCTTCTGCTGGCGCGCGAACTCGCCCAGACGCCGCGTCTGTTCAGCGTCGAGCACGCAGAAATGTTCGCCATGACCGTCACGCGGTGCATCGCCGCGCTGCGCCTGCAGCGCTTGCGCGAGCAAGGTCGGCGCTTGCAGGTCAGCCAGTTGCGCGGTCCAGTAACGTTCGCTGGCCTGCACGTCCTGGCGCTGCAGCCAATCGATGTAATCGCGATAACGTCCAGCCAGTGGCGGCTGGGCAACCCCGCTGTAGCGTTGCAGGACTTCGCCAAGCAACTGCGAGTTGCTCCAGCCGTCCATCAGGATGTGGTGGTTGGTGTAGATCAAATGGCAACGCTGCTCGTCCAGACGCACCACGACCATACGCAATAGCGGCCCCTGGCTCAGGTCGAAACCTTGCGCCTGTTCGGCAGCCGCCAGTGCATTCAGATCGCTTTGGCAAGCGTCGCGATCACGCCAGTCGAGCACGCGGAACGGCATGTCCAGTTGCTTGTGCACCACCTGCACTGGACGCGCCAGTTCACCCTGCCAGACAAAGCTGCTGCGCAGGATGTCGTGATTGTCCACCGCCGCTTGCCAGGCCTGCTGAAAGCGTTGCGGGTCGAGGCCTTCGACATCGAGCCGGACCTGGTTGATGTAATCGCCAGTCGCCTGCTCGTAGAGGCTGTGGAACAACATGCCCTGCTGCATCGCCGACAGCGGATACACATCGGCGACCTGGCGTGGCGCCAGCGGTAACTGGTCGAGCTGCGCCTGCGTCAGGCCGGCCAGCGGGAAGTCCGACGGGGTCAGGCCTTCGACGCCCGGGGTCAGGCAATGGCCGATCAACGCTGCGAGTTCTGCGGCGTAATCTGCGGCCAGGGCTTCGATCACCGCGCTGTCAAAACGCTCGCGGCTGAACGTCCAGCCCACCCGCAGCTCGCCGCCATACACTTGACCGTTGAGGGTCAACCAGTTGCCCAGCGGCGCCTCCGGGCTCTGATCAAGGCCGGCGTTGTCCGGCGACGGCACGAACAGCGCAGCGTCATCGCCGGCGAAACTGCCGTCGAACTGCCCAAGGTAGTTGAAGGTGATGCGCGGGCTCGGCAAGGCCTGCAGGCGCTGCTGCGCTCCGGCATCACCGAGGTAACGCAAGGCACCGAAACCGATACCCTTGTTGGGGATCGAGCGCAGTTGTTCCTTGATCTGCTTGATCGACTCGCCAAGCGTGTTTGCCGGCGTCAGGCGCACCGGGAACAGGCTGGTGAACCAGCCCACCGTGCGGGTCAGATCGACGCCGTCGAACAGTGCTTCGCGACCATGGCCTTCGAGCTGGATCAGCGTCGACGCCTGCCCGCTCCAGCGGCCGATGACCCGCGCCAATGCCGTCAGCAACAGATCGTTGACCTGGGTGCGGTACGCCGCCGGGGCCTCTTGCAGCAGTTGCCGGGTCAGCTCGGTGCCGAGGCGGGTTTGTACGGTCTGGGCCAGACGATTGTCCTGGCTGGCGTCAACGCGCTTGCACGGCAGATCGGTGCTCACATCGCTCAGGCAGGCCTGCCAATAATCCAGTTCGGCCTGCAACGCCGGGCTGTTGGCGTAGCGCTGCAAGTGTTCGCCCCAGTCCTTGAAGGCACTGGTCCGGGACGGCAGGCTCAACGGCTGATCGTTGAGCAGCTGCTGATAAGCGTTTTGCAGGTCCTCCAGCAGAATCCGCCACGACACGCCGTCCACCGCCAGGTGATGAATCACCAACTGCAACCGCTGCGTGCCATCGGCCAGAGTCGCCAGCACCGCACGCAGCAACGGCCCGTGTTGCAGATCGAGGCTGCGCTGGGCGCGATTACCCAAGGCTTCAAGGGCGGCGGCATCCGCGACGTCTTCCTGCCAAAGCAGGTTCTGTGGCAGCGCTTCGACCGCGCGGTGCTCGGCCTGCCACACGCCATCGTGCTGGGTGAAGCTCAGGCGCAAGGCATCGTGATGGGCCACCAGGGCGCGCAACACTTGCTCGATTTTCTCAGCGTCCAGCGTCTGCCGCGGTTGCAGCAGCACCGACTGGTTCCAGTGATGACGCTGCGGAATGTCGTCGGCGAAAAATTGCTGCTGGATCGGCAGCAGCAACGCTGCACCGCTCGCGGCTCGCTGATCAATGCTCGATTCGTCGCCACCCCACTGCGCGACCAGCGCCAGACGCTGCACGGTCTGGTGCTGGAACAGGTCTTTGGGATTGAGGCGAATGCCGGCCTGACGGGCGCGACTGACCACCTGAATCGAGATGATCGAGTCACCGCCCAGTTCGAAGAAGTTGTCGTGGATGCCGACTTGCGGCAGCTTCAGCACGTCCTGCCAGATCGCGGCCAGCCCCTGCTCCATCGCGCTTTGCGGCGCCTGATAGGACTGCTGCGCCTGACTGGCGTCCGGCGACGGCAAGGCGTTGCGGTTGAGTTTGCCGTTGGCGGTCAACGGCAATTGCGCCAGCAGCAACAGGTGCGCCGGGACCATGTGGTCCGGCAGATTGGCCTTGAGTTCGGCGCGCACGCTGTCGCGCCACAGCGCCTGTTCGGCCGGGCTCGCGTCGAGCAGCGCGGCGTCGTCTGGCACCAGATACGCCACCAGTTGCTGACCGCTGAGGCCCGGTTGCGCCAGCACCACGGCCTGGCGCACGGCAGCCTGTTCCAGCAGTTGCGCTTCGATCTCGCCGAGCTCGATACGGAAACCGCGAATCTTCACCTGATGGTCGATGCGCCCGATGTATTCGATCACGCCGTCGGGGCGGTAGCGCGCCAGGTCACCGGTACGGTACAGACGCCCGCCATCGGCGGCGAACGGGTCGGGAATAAAGCGCAGGCTGGTCAGGTCCGCGCGGTTCAGGTAACCGCGAGCCAGGCCGGCACGACCGACGTACAGCTCACCGATGCAACCTTTGGCGACCGGGTTCAGATCTCCGTCGAGCAAGTACCAGGACAGGTCGGGAATCGGCTCGCCGATCGGGCTGCTGGCGTCACGCTGCAAGTCGGCCAGCGTAATCGGCCGGTAGGTCACGTGCACGGTGGTTTCGGTGATGCCGTACATGTTGATCAGTTGCGGTGCCTGATCGCCGAAACGCTCGAACCACGGACGCAGGCTCTTGACCTCCAGCGCCTCGCCGCCGAACACCACGTAACGCAGCGCCAGTGCTTGCGCCGCGTGCTCCGGGGCGCAGGCCACTTGCATCAATTGCTTGAACGCCGACGGCGTCTGGTTGAGCACGGTGACGCCTTCGCGGCAGAGCAAGGCGAAGAAATCTTCCGGCGAGCGGCTGACCTCGTAAGGCACCACCAGCAGTTTGCCGCCGTACAGCAGCGCCCCGAAAATCTCCCACACCGAGAAATCAAAAGCATAGGAATGGAACAGGCTCCAGACATCCGTGGCGCCGAAACCGAACCACGCATCAGTGGCCTCGAACAGCCGCAGCACGTTGCGATGGGCCAGCAACGTGCCCTTCGGTTGACCGGTAGAACCGGAGGTGTAGATCACGTAAGCCAGGTTGTCCGGGCTCATGCGCACCTGCGGATTGCTGTCGCTGTAGCCTTCCAGACCATCACGTTCCTGATCGAGCATCAGGCTGCGCAGCGAATCGGGTACTGGCAGACGTCCCAGCAGATGACTCTGGGTCAGCAGCAAGGCGATGCCGCTGTCGCCGATCATGTAGCTCAGGCGTTCTTCCGGGTAGGTCGGGTCCAGCGGCACATAGGCGCCGCCGGCCTTGAGAATCGCCAGCAGGCCGACCAGCATGTCGAGGCTGCGCTCCACCGCCAGACCGACGCGCACGTCCGGGCCGACACCGCTGGCAATCAGCTTGTGGGCCAACTGGTTGGCGCGGCTGTTCAGCTCGCCGTAGCTCAGGGACTGCCCGGCACAGCTCACGGCAATCGCTTGCGGGGCGCGGGCGGCTTGTTGTTCGATCCGCTGATGCAGGCACTGCTCGCTCGGGAAATCGCGGATGGCCGGGTTCCACTGCTGCAAGGTCGCCGCGTGTTCGGCGGCGTCATGCAGCGGCAGTTCGGCAATGCGCTGAGCGCAGTCGGCGACGATGCCTTGCAGCAGACGGGTCCAGTGCTGCGCCAGGCGTTCGATGGTTTCGACGTCGAACAGATCGGTGGCATAGGTCAGCTCGGCCCAGACGTTGTCGCTCGATTCAAAGGTGTTCAGGGTCAGGTCGAACTGCGCGGTACTGGACGCCCAAGACAAGCCTTCAATCGCCAGTTTTGGCAGCCGTGTGGCGCCCTGCGCCTGACGCACCTGGCTCTGGTGGTTGTGCATCACCTGGAACAGCGGGCTGTGGCTGAGGCTGCGCTCCGGTTGCAGCGCATCGACCAGTTGTTCAAACGGCAGATCCTGATGCGCTTGCGCACCCAGCACCGTATTTTTCACTTGCTGCAGCAGGCTGCGGAACGTCTGCTGACTGTCGAACTCGGCCTTCAGTACCTGGGTGTTGACGAAGAAGCCGATCAGGCCTTCGGTCTCGACCCGGTTGCGGTTGGCCACCGGCACCCCGACGCGGATATCGGCCTGACCGCTGTAGCGATGCAGCAAGGTCTGGAACGACGCCAGCAGCAGCGCAAACAGCGTGACGTTTTCGCGCTGCGCCAGTTGCTTGAGCGCGGTGGCCAGTTCGCGGCTCAGCGGGATATCGCGACGGGCGCCACGATAGCTCTGCTCGGCTGGACGCGAACGGTCGATCGGCAACTCCAGCAGCGGTTGATCGCCAGCGCCGAGTTGTGCGGTCCAGTAGCTCAATTGACGCTCGCGTTCACCGGCGTCCATCCACTGTTTCTGCCACACGGAGTAGTCGGCGTATTGCACCGGCAGCGCCGGCAATTGCACGCGCTGGCCCTGGCTGTAGGCGGCATACAACGCCACCAGTTCATCAACCATGACATTCATCGACCAGCCATCGGAGACGATGTGATGCAGAGTGATGACCAGTGCGTGGTCATCGGCGGCCAGACGCAGCAGTTTGACCCGCAGCAACGGGCCTTGCTGCAGATTGAACAGGTGCAGGGTTTCGGCGGCGACCAGCGCTTGCAGCGCCGCCTCGTCGAGATCCGCCGCCACGTCCTGCACCTGCATATCGAGCGTGCCGTGAGCCTGGATCACTTGCAGGGTCTGGCCCTGCTGTTCGACAAAGCAGGTGCGCAGCGATTCGTGGCGTTCAATCAGAGCGTCGAAGCTGCGCTGCAACGCCGGCAGATCCAGCTCACCGCGCAGACGCAACGCCGCCGGCACGTGATAAGCGGTGCTGGTCGGTTGCAGTTGCCAGAGGAACCATTGACGTTCCTGGGCATAGGACAGCGCCAGCGGTTGCTGGCGTGGCAAGGCAACAATCGGCGGCTCCCGATGCGCCTGATCGACACCCAGCGCGGCGACAAAATCTTCCAGCGTGCTGTGTTCGAACAACGTGCGCAGCGGCACCTGCACGTTCAGCGCCTGACGGACGCGCGAGACCACTTGCGTGACCAGCAACGAGTGCCCGCCCAGTTCGAAGAAGTTGTCGCTCAAGCCCACGCGATCAAGCTTGAGTACCGCTTGCCAGATCTCGGCGACGCTGTGTTGAGTGGCGGTTTCCGGGGCGATGTAAGTCGATTGCAGTTGGCTGGCGTCAGGTGCTGGCAAGGCTTTGCGGTCGACTTTGCCGTTCGGCGTCAGTGGCAGTTGCGCGAGGAACAACAGGTGCGCCGGCACCATGTATTCCGGCAGTTCGGCCTTGAGGCTGGCTTTCAATGCAGCACGCAGTTCGCCTTCATCAATATTGTCGGCGATCGGCACCACATAGCCGACCAGTTGCGGGCCGGTCGGGCCGTCCTGAGCGACTACGACGGTTTCGCGCACGCTGTCGAGGGCGAGCAAACGCGCTTCGATCTCGCCGAGTTCAATCCGGAAACCACGGATTTTCACCTGATGGTCGATCCGCCCGATGTACTCGATCACGCCTTCGGCGCGGTAACGGGTCAGATCGCCGGTGCGGTACAGGCGCGCGCCGGTTTTCGAAAAAGGATCCGGGACAAAACGTTCGGCGGTCAGGCTCGGGCGCTGGAAGTAACCACGCGCGAGGCCGTCGCCGCCGATCAGCAGTTCACCCGGGGCGCCGAGCGGATTGAGCTCAAGGTCGCTGCCGAGGATGTACAACGCGGTGTTGTCGATGGGCGTGCCGAGGAATGGACGGCTGTTGTCCGCACTCAAGGCATGCTGCGCCGACCAGATGGTGGTTTCGGTCGGCCCGTAGAGGTTCCACACCCTCGGCGTCAGTGCGAGCATGCGTTGCGCCAGCTCCTGCGGCAGCGCTTCACCGCCACAGAGGAACGTGCGGCCCGCCAGGATGGGCGCCTGTTGGTTGTCCAGCAGCATGCGCCAGGTCGAAGGCGTGGCTTGCAGCGTCGTCACGGCGTGACGCTCGATCAGTTCGAGCACCGCTTGCGGGTCTTGATGCACGTCCTTGCCGGTCAGCACCACACAGGCGCCGGCCAGCAATGGAGCGTAGATTTCCAGGCCGAAAATATCGAACGAGAAGGTGGTCAGCGACAGCACGCGATCCGTGGCCACGATGCCCGGCTGCTTGATCATGCTCGCGACAAAGTTGCTCAGCGCCGCGTGGCGCACCATCACGCCTTTCGGTTTGCCGGTGGAACCGGAGGTGTAGATCGTGTAGGCCAGATGCTCGCCATTGACTGCAACGTCCGGCGCGCTCTGTGGATAAGCCGCCAGCCACTCGCGAGGTTGATCCAGCAGCAGCGTTTGCACGCCCGGCGGGATCGGCAACTGCGCCTGCAAATGGCTTTGGGTCAGCAGCAATGGCAGGCCGCTGTCCTCGATCATGTAGGCCAGGCGATCCTGCGGATACGCCGGATCCAGCGGCACATAAGCACCGCCAGCCTTGAGGATCGCCAGCAGGCCGACGATCATTTCCACGCTGCGCTCGACGGCGATGCCGACCAATTGATCCGGGCCGACACCGGCCTCGATCAGCTTGTGCGCCAGTTGACTCGAGCGGGCATCCAGCTCGGCGTAGCTCAGCACGTGTTCGCCGATGATCAGTGCAGTGGCTTGCGGCGTTTGCTGCGCACGCCGGGAGAAATCCTGCTGCACGCATTCGGCTTGCGTGCTGCGGTCAGCGATGCGCAGCCAATCCTGCAACAGCACGCCGTGTTCGGCGCTTTCCAGCAACGGCAATTCGCCGACGCGCTGGCTCGGTGCGGCGACGATGCCGCGCAGCAAGTTCTGCCAGTGACGCGCCAGGCGCTCGACGGTTTCAGCTTTGAACAGATCAGTGGCGTAGATCAGCTCGGCGGCAAAGCCGTCGCTGGATTCGTAGGTATTCAGCGTCAGATCGAACTGCGCGGTGCGCCCTTCCCACTGCACATCCTCGACACTCAGTTGCGGCAACTGCGCCGCGCTGCGGCCTTGGTCTCGGCTGGTCTGGTGGTTGAACATCACCTGGAACACCGGGCTGTGGCTCAGACTGCGCTCCGGTTGCAAGGCTTCGATCAGTTGCTCGAACGGCAGATCCTGATGCGCCTGCGCAGCCATCGCCGCCTGCTTGACCTGAGCCAGCAACTGGTTGAACGGCAACTGCCCGCTGACCTCGGCATTCAGCACTTGCGTGTTGACGAAGAAGCCGATCAGGCCTTCGGTCTCGACCCGGTTACGGTTGGCGGTCGGCACCCCGACGCGAATCTGCGCCTGTCCGCTATAGCGATGCAACAACGCCTGGAACGACGCCAGCAGCAGCATGAACAGGCTCGCACCTTCGCGCTGCGCCAGCTGTTTGAGGGCATTACCGAGGTCTGCCGGCAGGTTCAGTTCCAGCCGCGCACCGTGCAGGCTTTGCACGGCCGGACGCGGGAAATCGATCGGCAGTTCCAGCACCGGCTGCTCACCGCCCAGGGTCTTGACCCAGTAGGCCAACTGGCGCTCACGCTCGCCCGCTTCCAGCCAGTGGCGCTGCCAGATCGCGTAGTCGGCGTACTGTATTTCCAGTTCCGGCAGGCTCAGCGGCTGCCCGGCGGTGTCGGCGGCGTAATGCTGGATCAGCTCGTTGACCAGGACTTTGATCGACCAGCCATCGGCGATGATGTGGTGCTGGATCAGCACCAGCACATGGTCGTCCGGTGCCACTTCGAGCAGCGCCACCCGCAGCAGCGGGCCCTGCTGCAAATTGAACGGGCGTGCGGTTTCGCTCTCGACGAAGGCCTTGATCGCGGCGTCTTCACCGGCGGCGTCGAGGCCCTCCGGCAACGGCGTCAGGCTGATGCTCAGCGGCAGCGGCGGATGAATCACCTGGCAAAAGCTTTCACCCTGTTCGGCAAAAGTGGTGCGCAGGCTTTCATGGCGCGCCGCCACTGCGTTGAAGCTGCGCTCCAGCGCTGCCACATCCAGCCGGCCCTTGAGGCGCAGGGCGCTGGGGATGTGATACGCGGTGCTGTGCGGGTCCATTTGCCAGAGGAACAGTTGACGTTCCTGAGCGTACGACAGAGGAATCGCCGCAAACCCGGAACGTGTTTCCGGGATCGGCAGGTTGGCCGGAGAGACGCCCTCTTCGAGCATCTTTTCCAGGTACAGCTTACGTTTGTCCAGCGGCAGAGTGATAAAGCGCTTGGCTACCCTCAAAGCAACACTCTTGTCCATCAGACTTCCTCCATATCGTCAAGCAGGGCTTCCAGCTTGCTCAGTTTCTGTTCGTTGATTGCCCCGCCTCCTGTATCGAGTCGAGCGACAAAATCGCTCAGGACGGGGTGCTGGAATAACAGTTGCGGGGTCAGCGTCAGGCCCAGTTCAAGAGCCATGCGCGACACCACGTTGACCGCCAGCAGCGAGTGCCCGCCGAGTTCGAAGAAGTGATCGTTCAGACCGATGCGTTGCACTTCGAGCACTTGCTGCCAGATCGCCGCGACCTGCTGCTCAAGCTCACTGTGCGGCGCGACATACGCGGCCTGCATCTGGCTGGCATCGACCGCCGGCAGGGCCTTGCGGTCGAGTTTGCCGTTGGGGGTCAGTGGCAACTGCTCAAGGAACAGCAGGTGCGCGGGAATCATGTAGTCAGGTAACGAAGACTTGAGGCCAGTCTTTAGTCCCTCGCGCAGTTGCCGCTGCGCGTCGCCGTCGTGCATGTTCAATTGCGGGGCAACCACATACGCCACCAGTTGCGCACCGCTGTCGCTTTCGACGGCCAGCACCGCCGCTTCGCTGACTGCCGGTTGCGCGAGCAATCGCGCCTCGATCTCTCCCAGTTCGATGCGGAATCCACGAATTTTCACCTGATGGTCGATCCGGCCCATGTACTCCAGCTCGCCCTCCTCGCGCTCACGAATCAGGTCGCCGGTGCGGTACAGGCGCTCGCCGTTGCCGCCGAAAGGATTCGGCACGAAGCGCTCGGCGGTCATTGCCGCACGCCCCAGATAACCGCGCGTGATGCCGGCGCCGGACAGGTACAGCTCCGCCGAAACGCCCTGCGGCACCGCGTGCAGATCGGCATCCAGCAGATGGCTGGCACTGTGCTCGAGCGCACGACCGATCCGCGCCTGACCGCCAGCCTTGCGGCGGGTCCAGGTCGAATAAGTGGTGTCTTCCGACGGGCCGTACAGGTCGTAAATGTGTTCAACCGTCGGCTGCTGATACAGCGCCTCCACCAGCGCTTGTTTCAGCGGCTCGCCAGCGAGGTTGATGATGCGCACGCTCGACGGAATCTGCCCGGCACGTTGCAGCGCGGCAATCGCCGACGGCACAGTGTTGATCAAACGAACTTGATCGCGGGCCGGCAAGTGCGGCAGCTCCAAGGCATTACGGGCGATGATCAGCGAGCCACCGTTAGCCAGAGTGACAAACAGCTCCCACACCGACAGGTCGAAGCACACCGAAGTGGAAGCCAACACGCCTTGAATGTCCTCGCGGCGGTAGGCCTTGGCCGACCAGTCGATCAACGCCATGACGTTGCGATGGGCAATCGCCACGCCTTTCGGTTTGCCGGTGGAACCGGAGGTGTAGATCACGTAGGCGAGGTTATCTGGAGCGACCGATGTTTCAGGCGCGCAGCTCGGATAATCGCTCAAGGAAACCTGATCCAACAGCAGCACTTGCGTATCGCCCGGTACGCTCAGCGTCGCGGCAACCGCCTGCTCGGTGAGCAACACCCGCGCCCGACTGTCTTCGAGCATGTAAGCCACGCGATCCGCCGGGTAATCCGGGTCCAGCGGCACGTAAGCGCCACCAGCCTTGAGCACCGCGAGCAAGGCGACCAGCAACTGCTCGGAACGCGGCATTGCCACGCCCACGCGCACTTCCGGGCCGACACCCAGCTCAAGCAGCTTGTGCGCCACACGATTGGCCTGCGCGTCCAGTTCGGCGTAGGTCAGTTGCGTATGGGCGAAGGTCACCGCGAGGGCATCCGGCGTCGCCGCCACCTGACGGGCGATGGCTTGATGGATGCACTGCTCGGTGGCGAAATCGCTGTTCACCGGCAGGTTATGTTCGATCAGGTTCAGCTCGCTGAGCGTGCGCTCACCGGCATCCGCCATCTGGCTCAGCAGACGCTGCAGATGCGCGCCCAACTGCGCCACGCTGGCCGCCGCGAAGCTGTCGCGCTGATAACTGAAATGCACCGACAGTTGCGCGCCCATGTTCACCAGCAGGGTCAGCGGATAGTTGGTCTGTTCCTGATTGGCCACCGCGCCGAAGCGCAGACCTTGCGGCGCACCGCGCTCCAGTGCTTCGCCAATCGGGTAGTTCTCGAACACCATCAGGCTGTCGAACAGCGCGTCGCCGCCCTGCCCGGCCCAGCGCTGAATATCCGCCAGCGGCGTGTGTTCGAACTCGCGCGAGGCGAGGTTCTGCGCCTGTACTGCTTGCAGCCAGGCGATCACGCTCTGCTGCGCGGACGGCGCAGCGATCACCGGCAGCGTGTTGATGAACAGGCCGATCTGCGCTTCGGCACCCGGCAGGTCCGCCGGGCGCCCGGCGACGGTGGCGCCGAACGCCACGCAATCCTTGCCGGTGTAGCGCTGCAACAGCAGCAGCCACGCCGCTTGCACCAAGGTGTTGACGGTGACTTTCGCGGCCCGGGCAAACTCGCCCAGGCGCTGGCTCAGCTCAGCGTCGAGCACCTGGTAATGATCGCCGTAACCCACGCTCGGCAAACCGGCCTGCGGCCGTGCGATGGCATTGGCCAGGCGCGTCGGTTCCTGCAGATTGCCCAGCGTCGCCAGCCAGTAAGCTTCAGCCGCCGCGCCATCCTGACGCTGCAGCCAGGCGATGTAATCGCGATAGCGACCCGCACCACGGGCGACCGCTTCGCCGCTGTAGTGCTGCAACACTTCGCCGAGCAACTGCGCGCTGCTCCAGCCGTCCATCAGGATGTGATGGTTGGTGTAGATCAGGTGATAACGCTCGGCTGCGGTGCGCACCAGCACCAGGCGCATCAGCGGTGCACAGCTCAGGTCCAGACCCAGTGCGCGCTCCTCATCGGCGAGGGTTTGCAGCGCTGCCTCCAGATCAGTCCTGTCGTGCCAGTCGAGTACGCTGAACGGCACCTCGACCTGACGCTGCACCACTTGCACCGGTTGCGGCAGATCGCCTTGCCAGAAGAAGCCGCTGCGCAGGATGTCGTGGGCATCTACCGCCGCCTGCCACGCTGCGCGGAAGCGTTGCGGGTCGACACCGTCGACGTCCAGGCGCATCTGGTTGATGTAGTCGCCATTGCCGTGTTCGAGCAAGGTGTGGAACAGCATGCCCTGCTGCATCGGCGACAGCGGATAGATGTCGTCGATGCCTTGCGGCTCCAGTACCAGCGCGTCGAGTTGCGCTTGCGACAGTTGCGCCAACGGGAAGTCCGACGGCGTCACACCACGGTTGGCAGTGTCGCAGCAGTGGCCGATCAGCGCGGTCAGTTCATGCACATAGTCGTCGGCCAGACGCTGAATGGTGGCGGTGTCGAACATCGCGCCGCTGTAGGTCCAGCTCAGGTCCAGCTCGCCGCCGAACACCTTGCTGTTGAGCGCCAGCGGATTGCCCAGCGGCCCTTGCAGGTTGACCTCGGCGCCGCCGGACTCGCTGGTCGGCACGAACAGAGCATCGCTGGCAGCATCGAAGCTGCCGTCGAACTGGCCAAGATAGTTGAAGGTCAGGCGCGGCGCCGGCAAGGCTTGCAGGGCGGTACGTGTCGGCTCATCACCAAGGTGCGCGAGTGCGCCGAAGCCGATGCCTTTGTGGGGGATCGCCCGCAGCTGTTCCTTGATCTGCTTGAGCGACGCGCCGAGTTCGGCGGCCGGTGCCAGGCGTGCCGGGAATACGCTGGTGAACCAGCCCACGGTGCGGGTCAGATCGATGTGTTCGAACAGGTCTTCGCGACCATGGCCCTCAAGCAATACCAACGCATTGTCGTCACCGGTCCAGCGCACCAGCACCCGCGCCAGTGCGGTCAGCAACAGGTCGTTGACTTGGGTGCGATAGGCCGCCGGAGCTTCTTGCAACAGCTGGCGGGTCAGGGTCTGATCGAGTTTGCGGCGCAGGGTCAGCGCCTGATCGTGTTGCTGACCACCCTGCGGACGGTCGTAAGGCAAGGCCGCCGAAGCGCCCTGCAACTGCTGCTGCCAGAAGCCCAGTTCGGCCTGCAATGCAGGCCTTGTAGCGTAGTCCTGCAACGCCGCCGCCCAGGCTTTGACCGCACTGGTTTTCGCCGGCAATTGCACGGGATTGCCCACGAGGAGCTGGCGATAGGCGTTTTGCAGATCTTCGAACAGAATCCGCCACGACACGCCATCGACCACCAGGTGATGAACGATCAGCAGCAGGCGCTGACTGCCATCAGCCAGGTTCGCCAGCACCGCGCGGATCAGCGAACCACCACTCAGTTGCAGACTTCGCTGGGCCTTGTCGCCCAGTGCCTCAAGGGCGGCGAGATCAGCGACCTCGACTTGCCAGAGAATGGTTTCCCCCGCTTGCGTAGCAACGTCGCGGTAATGCGCCGACCAACCCGCGGCCTGCTCAACAAAGTCCAGACGCAAACTGTCGTGCTGCACCACCAACGCATCCAGCGCCTGCTCCAGTACCTGAGCATCCAGTGCCTGCGTCGGCTTGAGCATCACCGACTGGTTCCAGTGGTGACGGTCGGGAATCGCTTCGGCGAAGAATGCCTGATGAATCGGCAGCAGCGCGGTTTCGCCGGTTTGCGCATGCTGATCGATGGGCTGCACCGCCTCGCCGGTCTGCGCGACCGTGGCCAGGGCCTGAATGGTCTGGTGCTGGAACAGGTCTTTGGGGCTGAAGCGAATCCCGGCCTGCCGCGCCCGGCTAACCACCTGAATCGAGATGATCGAGTCGCCACCCAGTTCGAAGAAGTTGTCGCTGACACCCACTTGCTCAAGCTTGAGCACGTCTTGCCAGATCGCCGCCAGTTGCTGCTCCAGCGCCGTCTGTGGTGCGAGGTAGGTCTGTTGCAGTTGGCTGACGTCCGGTTTTGGCAGGTTCTTGCGATCGAGCTTGCCGTTCGGCGTCAGCGGCATGCGTTCAAGACGCAGAACATACGCCGGCACCATGTGCGCCGGCAGGCTGGCCTTGAGCTGCGCGCGCAGGTCGTCGGTGAACTCGGCACGGGCCGAATCACCGACCACGTAGGCCACCAGACGCTTGCCATTGCCGGCGCTGCCTTCCTGCGCCACGACTACCGCTTCGCGCACGCCGTCGAGGGCTTGCAGCGCCGCTTCGACTTCGCCCAGTTCGATACGGAACCCGCGAATCTTCACCTGATTGTCGATGCGATCCAGATAGTCGAACGTGCCGTCGACGCGCTGACGCACCAGGTCGCCGGTGCGATAGAGCAACCCGCCATTTGCGCTGAACGGGTCGGCGACAAAACGCTCAGCAGTCAGCCCCGGACGGTTCAGATAACCCCGCGCCAACCCGGTACCACCGAGGTACAGCTCACCGGCCATACCTTGTGGCAGCAGGTTCAGATCGGCGTCGAGCACGTAGGCGCTGCGGTCGCCGATCCGGCTGCCGATCGGTGCGTAAGCAGCGCCGCATGGCTCTTCACGGCCAGCCTTCCAGATCAACGGGGTGACCACGGTTTCGGTCGGGCCGTAGCCGTTGATGATGTAGTCCGGATCGAGCGCGCGTTTTACCCGCTCGAAACTGGCGTTCGGCACCGCATCGCCACCGAAGCAATAGATCCGCACCTTCGGCGGGTTGCCGACACGCTCGGCGTGTTCGGCCAGTTGTTGCAGGTACACCGGCGGGAACGCGACCACGCTCACGCCGTGTTCGATCATCGCGTTGTAGGTCTGCTCCGGTGTCCACAGCGTGTCGTCGCGAATCAGCAGCGAAGCCCCGTGGGTCAGGCTGGTCAGCCAGCGTTCGTGGGCACCGTCGAAGGCGAACGACATGAAGTGGAATTCGCAGTCACTGTCGCGCATTTCGTAGCGCTGACCGATGGCTTGGCAATGCATCGCCAATGGGCCGTGGGCAACGCTGACGCCTTTCGGATTGCCGGTGGAACCGGAGGTGTAGATCACGTACGCGAGATTGTGCGGATCGACTGCGACCTGTGGCGCCGTGCTCGGCAACTCGTGCAGGTCGAGACGATCCAGCTCCAGCAACGGCACCGATTCGCCGACCGGCAATTGCGCCGACACCGATGAATCGCTGAGCAACAGTGCCAGCCCTGAATCCTCGATCAGATAGGCCAGGCGTTCACGCGGGTAACTGGTGTCCAGCGGCACATAGGCGCCGCCAGCCTTGAGCACCGCCAGCAGCGCGACGATCACCGCCTCGCTGCGTGGCAGGGCCACACCGACCCGGGTCTCGGCGCCGACGCCACGGGCGATCAGCGCGTGAGCCAGTTGATTGGCACGCTGCTCGATCTCGCCATAACTGAAGTGCTGACCGTTGAAGATCACCGCGGTGCGCTGCGGACGCTCGACCGCCAGCGCAGCAATGCGCTGATGCACAGCGATGTCCAACGGGTAAGGCTGCGGCTGGTTTTCGGCTTGCTGGCGGGCATGCTCTTGCGCACTGGCCAGAGCGATTTCGCCAAGGTTGCGCTCGGCCGACACGGCAAATTGCTCAAGCAATTGCAGCAGGTGGGCACTGATGCCTTCGATCACCTCACCGGCAAACTGGCTGCGGTCGAAGCTGTAGTGCAACGCCAGTTGCTGACCGAGGGTGACCGCCACGCTCAGGGCGTAATGGGTTTGCTCCAGGTTGCCGACCTCACCGAATGTCAGGCCTTGCCCGGCCTGGCTCAGCGCCTGGGCGACCGGGTAGTTCTCGAACACCAGAATGTTGTCGAACAGCGCTTCCCCGCCCTGCCCGGCCCAGCGCTGGATGTCCGCCAGCGGCGTGTGTTCGAAGTCGCGCAGGCTGAGGTTTTGCGCCTGCACCGCTTGCAGCCATTGGCTAACGCTTTGGTCCGGACGCGGCGCGCCGATCACCGGCAGAGTGTTGATGAACAGGCCGACCTGTTGCTCGATGCCCGGCAAATCCGCCGGACGCCCGGCCACGGTCGCACCGAACGCCACCGCTTCGTGACCGGTGTAGCGCTGCAGCAACAGCAGCCACGCAGCTTGCACGAGGGTGTTGACGGTGACTTTCTGCTGGCGGGCAAACGCTTCCAGCGCCTGGGTGCGCGTCACGTCCAGCGTCAGGTAATGGTCGCCGTGGCCGCTGTCGCCTTCGCCGCCGATGGCGGCGCGGGCCAGTCGGGTCGGCTCTTGCAGCGTGGCCAACTGAGCGCTCCAGAAGTCCTGACTCAGTTGCGCGTCCTGACGCTGCAGCCAGGCGATGTAATCGCGATACCGTCCACCGCCATGGGCCGGGGTGCGACCGCTGTAGCGCTGCAAGACTTCGCCGAGCAACTGCGAGTTGCTCCAGCCGTCCATCAGAATGTGGTGATGGGTGTAGATCAGGTGCCATTGCTCGGCAGCGGTCTGCACCAGCACCAGACGCAGCAACGGTGCATGGCTCAAATCGAACCCTTGCTGACGTTCACCATCGGCCAGCGCCGCGAGGGCTGCCGGCTGATCATCACGCTGGCGCCAGTCGAGAATGCTGAACGGCAACTGCACCTGTTTGTGCACGATCTGCAGCGGTTGCGCCAGTTCGCCCTGCCAGACGAAACCGCTGCGCAGAATGTCCTGCGCATCGACGGTGGCCTGCCATGCAGCGCGGAAGCGCTCAGGGTCAAGGCCTTGCACATCCACGCGCAACTGGTTGATGTATTCCCCCGCCGCTTGCTCGTAGAGAGTGTGGAACAGCAAACCCTGCTGCATCGGCGACAGCGGATAGACATCATCAAGCTGACCGACCGGCACCGGCAGCGCATCCAGTTGCGCCTGGGTCACCCGAGCCAGCGGGAAGTCCGAAGGCGTCGCTTGCGCAATGGGCAGCGTGCAGCAGTGTTCGATCAGCGCCTGCAACTCGATGGCGTATTGATCGACCAGGTGCTGCACCGTGGCGCTGTCGAACATCTCGCGGCTGAAGCCCCAGCTCATCGACAGTTCGCCGCCATACACCTGACCTTCGACGGTCAGCCAGTTGCCCAAAGGCGCCGACGAGTCCTGCGCCACGCCGCTGGTTTCAACAGCCGGCACGAACAACGCCGCCTCGTCGAACTGGCGGTCGAACTGGCCGAGGTAGTTGAAGGTGATGCGCGGTTGCGGCAGCGCGGCCAGTTCGGCGCGCACCGACGGCGCGGCCAGATGCCGTAGCACGCCGTAACCCAGACCTTTGTCCGGCACCGCGCGCAGTTGCTCCTTGATCGCCTTGATCGAGCCGTCGAGATCAGCGCTGGCGGTCAGGTTGACCGCGAACAGACTGGTGAACCAGCCCGCGGTGCGGGTCAGGTCAATGTCATCGAACAGATCTTCGCGGCCATGGCCTTCCAGTTCGATCAGCGTGCCCGGCTGCTGGCTCCAGCGACTGATGGTGCGCGCCAGTGCGGTGAGCAACAGATCGTTGACTTGGGTGCGATAGGCGGCCGGCGCCTGTTGCAGCAACTGGCGGGTGCGCTCGGCGTCGAGGCGCCATTCGATTTTCTCGCCATGCAAATTTTGCAGGCTGCCATCCGGGCGGTCGCACGGCAGATCCTTGGCACCCTGATGCTGGGCTTTCCAATAGCTCAATTGCTCATCGAAGCGCGACGCTTCCTGCGCCAGACGCGCCGTCCAGCTCTGGAACGCGCTGGTCTTGGCCGGCAACTGAATGCCGCCGCCCGCCGCCAGTTGCTCGTAAGCCTGCTGCAGATCTTCCAGCAGCACCCGCCAGGAAACGCCATCGACCGCTAGGTGATGAATGATCAGCGCCAGTCGTTGCGAGCCGTCGGCCATGGTCACCAGCAACGCCCGCAGCAACGGGCCGTTTTGCAGGTCGAGGCTGCGCTGCGCTTCGTTGCACAACACCTGCAACTGTTCGGCAGATTCGGCATCGCGTTGCCACAGTTCAGCGCTGCTCAGCAGCGGGCCGTGGCTTTGCTGCCAGCCTTCGCTGCCTTCGACAAAACGCAGACGCAAGGCGTCGTGGTGATTGATCAGGTGGGTCAGCGCAACATTGAGCCAGTGCGCATTCAATGCCTCACGCGGAGTCAGCAGCAACGACTGGTTCCAGTGCTCGCGCACCGGCATCGCGCGGTTGAAGAAATCCTGCTGGATCGGCCCGAGCACGGCATCGCCGCTCACCGGTCCCTGATCCACCGAGGACAGATGATCGTGGCTCGCGACCAGCGCCAGACTGCGCACCGTCTGGTACTGGAACAGGTCACGCGGGCTGATACGGATCCCGGCTTGCCGCGCGCGGCTGACCACTTGAATCGAGATGATCGAATCGCCGCCCAGCTCGAAGAAGTTGTCATCGAGGCCAACGCGGTCGAGGCCGAGCACAGCTTCCCAGATCGCCGCGAGGGCTTTTTGCATGGCGTCCTGCGGTGCCACGAACGCCTGTTGCGGCGCGGCATCCGGTTGCGGCAAGGCCTTGCGGTCGAGTTTGCCGTTGGCGGTGACCGGCAATTTGTCGAGGGTGATCAGGTAGGTCGGCACCATGAATTCCGGCAGGCTGCCGAGCAGCCACGCCTTGACCTCTTGCTGCCACTGTTCGTCCGCTTGCGCCTGTTCCAGCACAAGGTAAGCCACCAGATGCTTGCCGCCCTGCACCAGCACCACCGCCTCACGCACCCGCGAGTGCTGCATCAGGCGGGTCTCGATTTCACCCAGCTCGATGCGCAGGCCGCGCAACTTCACCTGATGGTCGAGACGACCGAGGTATTCGATCACCCCGTCAGCGCGCTGCCGCACACGGTCGCCGGTGCGGTACAGGCGCGCGCCGTCATGGAACGGGCACGGCACAAAACGTTCGGCCGTCAGCGCCGGACGCTGGTGATAACTGCGCGCCAGCCCGGCGCCACCCAGATACAGTTCACCGGCGACACCGCTCGGCACCGGCAGCAATTCGGCATCGAGGACATGGGTGCGCAGGTTGGCGATCGGCCGGCCGATCGGTACGCTGTCGGCGCCTTCATCGACACAGGTCCAGTGGGTGACGTCGATGGCCGCTTCGGTCGGGCCATACAAGTTGTAGAGGCTGGCGCTCGGCAGCTTGGCGAAGACTTGCAGCTGCGCATCCAGCGGCAACGCTTCGCCGCTGCAGACAATCCGCTTGAGACTGCTGCAGCTTTCCACGCCCGGTTCGTGGATGAACGCCTGCAACATCGACGGCACGAAGTGCAGCGTGCTGATGCCGTGGCGGTTGATGCTATCGATCAGTTGCAGCGGATCACGGTGCGCGCCCGGCGCGGCCACCACAAGGCGCGCGCCGGTCAGCAGCGGCCAGAAGAACTCCCACACTGACACGTCGAAGCTGAACGGGGTTTTCTGCAGCACCGCATCACGGGCGTCCAGCGCATAGGCTTGCTGCATCCAGCACAAACGGTTGACCAGCGCCGCGTGGCTGTTGCCGGCGCCCTTCGGCTTGCCGGTGGAACCCGAGGTGTAAATCACATACGCCAGATTCAGCGGATCGACACTGACGTCGGGACGGCTATCGCTGTAACGGTCGAGCAGCTCCGGCTGATCCAGGGTGATGACATTTACGCCGTCAGTCGGCAGCGTTGCCAGCAGCGCCTGTTGCGTCAGCAGCATGGTGATGCCGCTGTCCTCGATCATGTAGGCCAGACGCTCCTGCGGGTACTCCGGATCGAGCGGCACGTAGGCGCCGCCGGCCTTGAGAATCGCCAGCAGCGCGACGACCATTTCCACCGAACGCAGGGCGCACACGCCAACCAGACTGTCCGCTTGCACGCCCTGTTCGCGCAGCAGATGCGCCAGGCGATTGGCCCGGGCATCCAGTTCGGCGTAACTCAGGGTCTGTTCGCCGAACAGCAGTGCCGGTGCCTGCGGCGTACGCGCGACCTGCGCTTCGATCAGTCGGTGAATCGGCGTGTCGCTCGGGTACTGCGCGTGGACGTTGTTCCAGTCGTGCACCAACGTGCGCTGCTCGTCAGCCTCCAGCAGCGGCAACTCACCGATGCGCTGCGACGGATCAGCGACCATCGCCGTCAGCAGGCGCAGCCAGTGCCGCGCCATGCGTTCGATGGTCGGTGCAGCGAACAGGTCGCTGGCGTAGGTCAGTGCGGCGTGCAGCTTGCCGCCCTGCTCCCAGGTGTCCAGCGTCAGGTCGAACTGGGTGGTGCGGCTCTGCCAGTCGAGGCTGTCGAGTTGCAGGCCGGATGCGGTGCGGAGGGTGGCGATATCGGCGACGTGCGGCTGGTGGTTGTACATCACCTGGAACAGCGGCGTGTGGCTGAGGCTGCGTTCCAGCTTCAGCGCTTCGACCAGTTGCTCGAACGGCAGATCCTGATGCGCCTGCGCACCCAGCGCGGTTTCCTTGACCGCCCGCAGCAACTCGTCGACCCGGGTCTGGCCGTCGAGTTGCGTGCGCAGCACCTGGGTGTTGACGAAGAAGCCGATCAGGCCTTCGATCTCGCCGCGATTGCGGTTGGCGATCGGCACGCCGACCCGCAGGTCGGTCTGCCCGGTGTAACGGTGCAGCAGCGCATTGAAGGCGCCGAGCAGGAACATGAATAAAGTGACTTGATGCTGTTGCGCCGTGCTGCGCAGCTGCTCGGCGAGTTGGCCGTCGACCGCAAACTCGTAACGAGTGCCGCGATAGCTCGGCATCGCCGGGCGCGAATGATCCAATGGCAACTCCAGCACCGGGTGTTCGTCGCCCAGTTGCGCCTGCCAATAGTCGAGCTGACGCGCCTGCTCACCGGCCTCCAGCCAGCGGCGTTGCCACAGCGCATAGTCGCTGTACTGGATCGGCAGTGGCGGCAATTGCGGCATCTGACCCGCGTCGAACGCGTCGTAGCAACGGATGAACTCGTCGATCAACACGTTCATCGACCAGCCATCGGACACGATGTGGTGCAGGGTCAGCAGCAGCACGTGTTCCTGCTCGGCCAGCTTGAGCAAGGTCACGCGCAGCAACGGGCCGACCGCCAGATCGAATGGCAGCAGCGACTGCTGTTCGGCGGCATCGATCACCGCCTGTTCGCGCTCGCTGGCCGACAGAGCGCTGAAGTCTTCCCGGTTAATCAGTAGCGGCGCCGAAGCCGGCACTTGCAGCAGGCTGTCATCGGCCTGGCGCTGGAACACTGTGCGCAGGGTTTCGTGACGCTCCACGAGGCTGGCGAAGGCTTGCTCCAGCGCCGCCAGGTTCAGCCGCCCGTTGAGCCGCACCGCACCGGGCAGGTTGTAGGCGCCGCTCTGCGGGTCGAGTTGCCAGAGGAACCACATGCGTCGCTGCGCGTAAGACAGCGCCTGACGATCCTCGGCTTCTATGCCGGCGGGTATCGGGAACCGCGCGAAATCCACGCCCTCCTTGTGCAGGGCCGCGAGGAACATCTGGCGCTTTTCCAGGGGCAACCCGATAAACCGGCGAGCAAGTTTCAAGGAGTCTTCAGCATTCATTTCTCAGCATCCGGATCAGTAGGCAGGAAGCACAAAGGCACGTCGTCCCTATAAAACGAATGCAGACCGGAAAAATTAGCGAATGAGAACAAGTGTCAGGCGGGAGGTAGTGCGGGGAATTTCAGATCTGCGAAATACCCTGTGGGAGCGAGCTTGCTCGCGAAAGCGGCATGTCTGCCAATACAGATGTTGACTGACATTGCGTCTTCGCGAGCAAGCTCGCT
Source organism: Pseudomonas sp. Y5-11 (assembly GCF_022368695.1). Taxonomy (NCBI): domain Bacteria; kingdom Pseudomonadati; phylum Pseudomonadota; class Gammaproteobacteria; order Pseudomonadales; family Pseudomonadaceae; genus Pseudomonas; species Pseudomonas sp. Y5-11. Next base: position 2,960,703 of record NZ_CP058974.1, on the reverse strand, counting down.
CCCACAGGTTCTACGGCGTTCAGGCGATTGCGGCCATGATATGCCGGCGATGATGTCCTTCCAGCTGATCCTTGATCACCTTCAGCACTTTGGCTTCATGCTCATGAATGAAAAAGTGCCCGCCGGCGAGCATGTCCACCGAAAAGCTGCCGCGGGTTTCCTTGCTCCAGCCGATCAGTTGCTCGGTGGTCGCGCGATCCGCCTTGCCGCCCAGCACATGCACCGGGCAGTTGAGCAACGGCCGTTGCAACGGTTCAAATTTGCCGCAGAGCAGGAAGTCGGCGCGCAGGATCGGCAGGGTCAGGCTCATCAGTTCGGCATTGGCCAGCACTTCTTCGCTGGTGCCGTTGAGTGTGCGCAATTGATCGATCAGCTCGGCGTCGGTTTTCGGCTCGGCAAAACCGCGATCGTAATCGGCGCGCATCGTCGGCGCCGCCGTGCCCGAGGCAAACAGCGCCACCGGTTCCGGACAGCCCAATGCGCGCAGCGCGTGAGCGATTTCGCAGGCCAGCAGCGCGCCCAGGCTATGGCCGAACACCGCATACGGCGCCTTGAGATTCGGCCGCAATTCCTTGGCCAGTTGCATCGCCAGCGCACGCATATCCGTGTGCAGCGGCTCGTCGAAACGCGCACCGCGCCCCGGCAGTTCCACCGGTTGCAATTGCAACCATTGCGGCAGTTTAGGCCGCCAGCGGCTATAGACCATGGCGCTGGCGCCGGAGTACGGCAGGCACAGCAGGGTCAGCTTGTTCACCCGGCTTTCCTCGAAAAATTTGTCTGTAGAGATAAACGGATTACGCCCCCGGCAAATTAGTCGCGCACCGGTAAATTGCGCCAACAGGCGCTCGTTAACTGTTCAGGCCAAAACCAATAACGAGGATTCACCGTGGACCTGCAGAGCATCCTGGGCAAGTTGTTCGCCAACGCCGGTGCCGTCGGCATCGAAGGCGTTTTCCAATTCGTGTTTGGCCCGCAGCAGGCCTACTGGTCGGAGGTCAAGGCCAGCAGTCGCACCGCGCCCGGACGCCATCCCAGCCCCGACGTGACCATTGAAGTCGCCGAGAGCGATTTTCTCGGGATCATGGGCGGCCGGGTCAATGTCGAAGAACTGTTCGCCAGCGGACGCCTGAAAATCGGCGGCAACATGGGCCTGGCGACGCTGCTGCCGCAGATCATCGAGCATGCGATGCACGGTGGAGCCGTGGCGCAAAAGGTCGACATGAACAAGCGCTACCCGACCCCGCCACGCTTCAGCGAACAACTCACCGCCGGGCTGCCGGTCCAGACCCGCGTCGAGCGCCATGCGCGCGATGAATTGTCGGTCAGCGAGTTCAAAAGCAAGTATTTGCCCAACGGCATCCCGGTGGTGATCAGCAATGCCCTGCAGGACTGGCCGCTGTTCAAGCTCAGTCGCGAGGAATCACTGGTGCATTTCGCCGAACTGCAGGGCATCACCCGCCACGGCGATTACGTGAAGAAGACCTTTTCCACCGAACGTGATTTCCGCTCGACGTCGATGGCCGAGTTCATTGCCTCACTCGACCAACCGGCAGTCAAAAGCGCCGACGGCGAACCACCGGCCTACATGGGCAACAACATCCTGCCGGCGCAATTACTGCAGCAGATCAAATACCCGCCCTACTTCGATGCCTCGCTGTTCATCCCGCCACGCATCTGGATCGGCCCCAAGGGCACGCTGACGCCGCTGCACCGCGACGACACCGATAATTTGTTCGCGCAGGTCTGGGGCCAGAAGCAGTTCACCCTCGCCGCCCCACATCACCGCGAAGCACTGGGCACCTGGTCGACCGCGCCAAAGGGTGGCCTGGACGGCTGCGACTTCAACCCCGACGCACCGGACTTTGAGCGCTTTCCTGCAGCACGCGATGTGACGTTCCTGCGCGTGACGCTGGAAGCCGGGGATCTGCTGTTTTTGCCGGAGGGCTGGTTCCATCAGGTGGAGTCGGTGTCAACGTCACTGTCGGTGAATTTCTGGGTGAATTCGGGACGGGGGTGGTGACCGACACCACCAAACGCCTGAAGGTATCGATAACTGTGGCGAGGGAGTTTGCTCCCGCTGGACTGCGAAGCGGTCCCAAGCTCTGAGTCTCAATGATTTCTGAAATCTGGCCGACTGGCTTGCGATTGCTGCGCAATCGAGCGGGAGCAAGCTCCCTCACCCCAACAGCTCATCAATGCCGGCTTATTTCAGGTGCCGATAGCTCTGAAACGCCGACGCCAACACCACCGCCCCCGCCACAATCGCCAGCCAGAAACCGCTACGCGCGCCAAACGCGTCCACCAACGCGCCGGAGCCGGCGGCGCCAATCGCCACGCCGATACTCAATCCGGTCACCAGCCAGGTCAGGCCTTCAGTCAGTTTGGCTGGCGGCACGATGCGCTCGATCAACGCCATCGCCACAATCAGCGTCGGCGAAAAGAACAATCCCGCGACAAACACTGCCAGCGACAAGCTGACAATATTGCTCGCCAGCAACAACGGCAGCGTGGTCACCGCCGTCGCCACGCCGCCGTACAGAAACAGCCTCGGCAACGGCAGTGTCGAACGCATCGCGCCGAAAGCGATACCCGCCAGACACGAACCGATGGCGTACACCGACAACACGATGCTCGCCGCCGCCGGCTGGCCCTGCTGCTGGGCGAAGGCGACGCTGACCACATCGACCACGCCAACGATGATGCCCATGGCGAGCATCAGCGCCAGCAGCCATTGCACGTCGGTCGAGCGAATGATCGAACCTTGCTGCTGTGATTCCTGCGGGTGCACCGCCGGCTCGGTGCTGCGCTGGGCGACAAACGCGGTCACCCCGATTGCCAGCGCCAGCAGCGCGGCCAACGGCCCGGCCTCGGGAAACGCCACCACGCACAAGCCCACTGACAGTGGCGGGCCAACGATGAAACAAACCTCATCGAGTACCGATTCCAGCGCATAGGCGGTCTGCAATTGCGGCTGGCCACGATAGATCTCGGTCCAGCGTGCGCGCACCATCGCCGACATGCTCGGCATGCACCCGGCCAGCGCGGCGAAGATGAACAACGTCCAGGTCGGCGCCTGCAAACGCGTGCACAACAGCAACATCAACAGCGCCCCGCCACCGATCAACGCCGACAGCGGCAGCACGTTGCCCTGGCCGTAACGATCCACCAGCCGCGACACCTGCGGTGCACAAAACGCCGTGGCCAGGGCAAACGTCGCCGCCACTGCACCGGCCAGTGCGTACCCGCCCTTGAGTTGCGAGAGCATGGTGATCACGCCGATGCCGGTCATGGAAATCGGCATGCGCGCGATCATCCCGGCCAGAACAAAGGCACGGGCGCCGGGGGCGGTGAATAATTCGCGGTAGGGGTTTGCCATGGGTACAGCCTCATCAGGGGCCGCCAAGTTGCCATAAAGGTTGATGAGCGTGGAAGCGGGGAATTGTTGGTGGAATGTGAAGGCGCGAAACTCGACACCTTGCGATTCCAGGCACTCTCCGAGGATCTCTCCCCAAGACCAATGGCATTGCCGCCGACGTCTGGAATCACATAACCAATAATCGAAAATCGCGCACACCTGTCAGGTTTTACAGGTGCCTTTGCATGCGATTGCAGTTCTCATGAGGCCTTGACTCAATGGCGTACCGCTCCTGAATGAACGGGCAACTGCTCTTGAGCCTATCCCGTAGCGCACGCGCCAAGGAGCCTTGCCATGGAAGAACAGCTTATTCTGGTATCGCCCAAGGATCGCCAGACCGGTGTAGCCTCAAAGATGGAAGTGCATCACCAGGGACTGCGCCATCGCGCATTTTCGATTCTGCTCTTTGACTCACAAGGTCGGATGCTGATGCAGCAACGCGCGTTGGGCAAATATCATTCCGGCGGATTATGGACCAACACGTGCTGCGGGCATCCTCGCCCTGGCGAACGCACGGCCGCCGCAGCCCTGCGTCGACTGCAGGAGGAAATGGGCACGACGTGCAAACTGCAGAAAGTCGCCTCGATGATCTATTACGAGCAAATGTCCAATCAACTGATCGAGCATGAATTTGACCACGTGTTTGCCGGCCTCAGCCAGCTCGATCCGGTAGCCAATCCGGAGGAAGTCGAAAGTTGGGAGTGGCTGTCGCTGGAGGAGATCACCGAACGGATCGAACAGACACCCGAGCAGTTCACGATCTGGTTTCGCCGGATGTTCGAGCAGTTCGGGACAGGGGGTGTAAGGCAATGGTTCGAGGCCGCCCGCGATGCGTCAGCGGCACGATCAATGCCTGATGTTTTTGGGAAAAACGCAAGATCACCCTGGGCCGTCCCGCCGTTGTATTGTCCGGCGCCGTTCCGGATTGATACGGCGCTGGCCGAGGCTGTCGAAGATCGGCTTATGCCATGGATCAAGGAGGTCGGCATATTTGCGGGACAACTCGAAAAGGTCCGCGCCATGGGGTTCGGTCGCTTCGCCATGCTTTGCCATACCGACACTCACGATCCCGATCGCCTGCTGCTTTCGGCACAGTGCATCGCCGCCCTGTTTGCCGTGGATGATTACTACTGCGATGACGAGCGAACCGGCTCCGAACCGCGCCTGGTAGGGCCCCGACTTTCGCTGGCGCTGGCCGCACTGGAGCCGGCGCACCTGCCCTCTCGCTTTCGTTGCGGTCTTGATCAGGCACTGAACAGTGACCCGGTACTGGTTGCGCTTCGCGCCTATATGGACCGCGTTCAGGCATTCGCATCTTCCGTACAAGTGGCCAGGGTACGCCACGAAATCATCGCCATGTTTGTCACCATGACTGCCGAAGCGGCCTGGCGTCTGGAAGGATTGACCCCACCCATCTGGGAATACCTCGCGCAACGCCAGACCAACAGTTTTCTACCCTGCATGTCATTGATCGACGTGATCGGCGGATACGAACTGCCAGCACACCTTTACAGCGCCCCTGCCGTGCGGCGCGTGACCACGCTGGCCGCCAGCGCCACGATCGTCGCCAACGATCTGTATTCCGCACACAAGGAAAATCAGACCGCAATCGGCGATTTCAATCTGCCGCTGTTACTGGCTCGCGAACACAATTGCACGCCCCGACAAGCGATGATCAAGTGTGCGCACGTTCATGACGAAATCGTGCACCTGTATGAAGCGGCGGAACAAGCCGTGCTGCCGGATGCATCGCCGCTGCTGCAGCGTTTTCTGACCGGCATAAAAAGCTGGGTCTCCGGCAGTCTTGAATGGCACCGGCACAGTGGCCGCTATCACGGCTGAACGTGTCGATCTTTTCATGCATGCGGATGAACTCTCGCAGCTCGCCATGGGTCAGCTGACTGAGCCCTTAACCCAGGCATTTCGAGCATGCAGATTTCCCTCGCCCGCCAAGTAGCACTGGTCACCGGCGCCAGCTCCGGCATTGGCCATGCCGCCGCCAAAGCGCTGGCCGTTGCCGGCGCCGCCGTCGTGATCAATTACCACCGTCAGGCCGAACCTGCTCAAGCGCTGGCGCAGCAAATCATCGCCGACGGCGGTCAGGCACTGGCCATCTGCGCCGATATTTCCAAGGAAGATGAAGTCGAACGGCTGTTCGCCGAGACCCTCGAAGCCTTTGGTGCGCTGGACATTCTGGTGGCCAATTCCGGTCTGCAAAAGGATGCCGCGGCGGTGGACATGACTCTGGAAGACTGGAACACGGTGATCGGCGTCAACCTCACCGGGCAGTTTCTCTGCGCCCGTGCCGCGCTGCGGATTTTCAACCGTCAGGGCGTGCGTGAAGGCGTGTCCCGCGCCGCCGGCAAGATCATTCACATGAGTTCGGTGCATCAGCGCATTCCGTGGGCCGGGCATGTCAACTATGCGGCGTCCAAGGGCGGCGTCGATCAGTTGATGCAGACCCTCGCCCAGGAAGTCAGCCAGCAGCGCATTCGCATCAACGGCATCGCGCCGGGGGCGATTCGCACGGCGATCAATCAGCAAGCCACCGAAGGCGCCGCCGCTGACAAACTGCTGGAGCTGATTCCCTACGGGCGCATCGGCGACGTCGAGGACATCGCCAACGCGGTGGTGTTTCTCGCTTCCGACGCCGCCGACTACATCGTCGGCACCACCCTGTTCATCGACGGCGGCATGAGTCTTTATCCGGAGTTTCGCGGCAATGGCTGAGCATCATTCTGAACGACAAAGCCCGATTGACGCCCACGGCATCATCGGCGACCTGCGCAGTGCCGCGCTGGTCAACGACAAGGGCAGCGTGGATTTTTTCTGCTGGCCGGAATTCGACAGCCCGTCGATCTTCTGTTCGCTGCTCGATACCCCAGAAGCGGGGATTTTCCAGCTCGCCCCGGACTTGCCCGATGCGCGGCGCGAGCAAATCTATCTGCCGGACACCAACGTGCTGCAGACGCGCTGGCTCAGCGAACAGGCCGTGGTGGAAATCACCGACCTGCTGCCGATCGGCGACAGTGTCGATGATCTGCCGCTGCTGATGCGCCGGGTGCGCGTGGTCAGCGGTGAAGCGACGTTTCACATGCGCTGCGCGGTGCGCCATGACTACGCGCGCGCCAACACCCGGGCGCAGATGGATGAACAATCGGTGATTTTCAGCGCCGAGGGTCAGCCGTCGTTGCGGCTGGTGGCGGATCAGGCGTTGCGCATTGATGGCGAATCGGCCGTTGCCTCCTTTCGTTTGAAGCAGGATCAGCACGCCGAATTTGTCCTCGGTGGCGCCGACGATCCGCGCTTCAAGGATGACGGCGCGAAAATGTGCCTGGAGCGAACGCTGAAGTTCTGGCGCGACTGGATCGGCCAGTCCAACTACCGTGGGCGCTGGCGGGAGATGGTCAATCGTTCGGCCCTGGCGCTGAAGCTGCTGACCTCGCGCAAGCACGGCGCGATTCTCGCCGCCGCCACGTTCGGCTTGCCGGAAACCCCCGGCGGCGAGCGCAACTGGGACTACCGCTACACCTGGATCCGCGACGCCTCGTTCACCGTCTACGCGTTCATGCGCCTGGGCTTTGTCGATGAGGCCAACGCCTACATGGGCTGGCTGCGCGGACGGGTCAGCGATTGCCATGGTCATTCAACCAAACTCAATATCCTGTATGCCATCGACGGTCGCCAGCAACTGCCGGAAACCGAACTCTCGCACCTCTGCGGCCATGGCGGCGCACAACCGGTGCGCATCGGCAATGGCGCGTACGATCAGATTCAACTCGACATCTTCGGCGAGCTGATGGACGCGGTGTACCTGGTCAACAAATACGGCGACGCGATTTCCCACCAAGGCTGGAAACACGTGCGCGAAGTGGTTGATCAGGTGTGTGAGACCTGGCAGACCACGGATGTCGGCATTTGGGAAATGCGCGGTGAGCAGCATCACTTCTTGCACTCGCGACTGATGTGCTGGGTGGCCCTGGACCGGGCGATACGGCTCGCTTCGAAGCGTTCGCTGCCGGCGCCGTTCGCCCAGTGGGATCAGACCCGCCAGGCGATCTACGCTGACATCTGGGACAACTTCTGGGACGAGGAGCGCGGGCATTTCGTCCAGTACAAGGGCGGTACCGCGCTCGACGGTTCGATGCTGCTGATGCCGCTGGTGCGCTTCGTCAGCGCCAAGGACCCGCGCTGGCTGTCGACCCTTGAAGCGATCGAAAAGACGCTGGTGCGCGACGGCATGGTTTACCGCTACCGCAACGATGACGCCAACATTGACGGTTTGACCGGCACCGAAGGCGCCTTTGCCGCCTGCTCGTTCTGGTACGTCGAATGCCTGGCCCGGGCCGGTCAGGTGGAAAAGGCCCATCTGGAATTCGAGCAATTGCTGCGTTATGCGAACCCGCTGGGGTTATACGCCGAAGAGTTCGACAGCCATGGCCGGCATCTGGGCAACACCCCGCAGGCGCTGACGCATCTGGCGTTGATCAGTGCGGCGAGTTTTCTTGATCGGCGTTTGAGTGGGGAAAAGGGTGAGTGGCAGCCGTAATTTCGCCAGTATCTGTAGGAAATATGCCGCATCAGCACGCTTCGCTGGGCTAACCCCTACACAGAAATAAACAGATCAGATCTCCTGTGGTGAGGGGATTTATCCCCGATGGGCTGCGCAGCGGCCCCGCTCTTTGCCTGCTTATTTGTTCAGCAGTACCGCATTGCATGGCTTTGCGACTGCTGCGCAGTCGATCGGGGATAAATCCCCTCGCCACAGTTTGGGTAATTTGTTCCTGCTTCTTGTAAACAACACCCAGGCAAATCCCTCCCCCGCAACCTGCACTTACACCCTGAAATACCCTGTTGCCAGCTGTTACATCCACCCCTACCATCCACCGCAACGGGCACAGCGGAGCTGTCCAATAAAACCCGAATTCAAGGAACCAGAATGACCCAGCACGTCCACCGCCCCATCGCCACGCCCCTGCGCACCGGCCTGACCCGCACCCAACTCTGGGAAGCCGCCGACAAAGGCCTGATCAAGTGCTGGGAAATCGGCCGCCAGCGCGCCAGCCGCTTCCCCGACCTCGCGCAACAATGCCTCGCCGGTGAACTGCCAGTACTCGGCTGGAAAGGTGGCGTCAGCCGCAGCCTGAAGAAAAACGAGAAATACGGCTCGCTGAAATACCTCGCCCAGTGGCAGGGCTTACGGGGCGAGGATCTGGATATTGATCTGGCTGAAGAGCGCTCGCTGACCTGCTCACGGACGAAGATGCGGGTGACGTTTACCCCGGATCGGACGAAGTATTTCAATCAGGTGGCGGAAGCCGAGGCTTAAGAAGGAACGCCGACAAGTGACGCTTCCCCTGTGGCGAGGGAGCTTGCTCCCGCAGGCCTGCGCAGCAGTGCATTTAAGTATGGGGTCGCTTCGCAACCCGGCGGGCGCAAGCTCCCTCGCCACAACGGAATGGTCTAGTGTTGCCTGACGCCCAATTGCTGTGGAGTCTGCCGTGTCTGACATTCAACGCATACTGACACCGAACTTGACCGTTGCCTTTGAACAGCACGGCCCGTCCAACGGCGACGCGGTCGTATTGCTGCATGGCTTCCCCTACTCGCCCAGGGCGTACGATGAAATCACCCCCGCCCTCGCCGCCCACGGTTATCGGGTGATCGTCCCTTATCTGCGCGGTTACGGGCCGACCCGCTTCAACCACCCCGAAACACTGCGCTCCGGCCAGCAAGCAGCCCTCGCCCAGGATTTGCTGGAGTTGATGAACGCACTGGGTATCGAACACGCCACGCTTTGCGGTTACGACTGGGGCGGTCGGGCAGCGTGCATTGTTGCGGCGTTGTTTCCCGAGCGGGTACGTGGGCTGGTGACGGGGGATGGCTATAACGTGCAGGACATCGCCAATTCGACCCGGCCTCTGGATCCCGAGACCGAGCACCGTTATTGGTACCAGTACTATTTCCACACGCCTCGAGGCGTCGCGGGCCTGACGCAAAACCGGCGGGCGCTATGTGAATTGCTCTGGAGCTTGTGGTCACCGACCTGGACACGCAACGCCGAACGTTATCCGCTGAGCGCGCCGGCCTTCGACAACCCGGACTTCGTGGACGTGGTGATTCATTCCTACCGTCATCGCTTCATGTATGCCGCAGGCGATCCGGCACTGCAATGGATGGAAGACGCGTTGATCAAACAACCGCCGATCAGCGTACCGACGATCTCACTGTGCGGTGCCGACGATGGGGTCGGCCCGGCGCCGGAAGTCGATGAAGACATTGCGCACTTCACCGGGCTGTACGAAAGGCGCGTGCTGCCCGGTGTCGGCCACAACATTCCCGAAGAAGCACCGCAGCAAACCCTCAAGGCATTACTGGATCTGCTCCAGCACTGACCGAAAACCGCTCCCGATACGCCTGCGGCGTCACGCCCATGGTCCGCAGAAAGCTGCGGCGCAAGGTTTCTTCACTGCCAAACCCGCAATTGGCCGCAATGCGTTTCACCGGCAGCCCGGTGTCGCTGAGCAGACGCCGCGCGGTTTCTACGCGGATCAGTTCGATGGCGCGGGCCGGGGTCTGGCCGGTGTCGGCGCGGTAGTGCCGGACGAAACTGCGTTCGCTCATGCCAGCCTGTTCGGCCAGGGTCGGGACGCCGAGGTCGCAGGTGAGGTTTTCGGCGATCCAGGCGTGCAAATCATCGAAACGGTTGCCTTGTTTTTGCAGTGATAACGTCACGCTGAACTGCGACTGCCCGCCCGGGCGCTTGAGGAACACCACCAATTGTCGGGCGACGTCCAGGGCCATGTCGCGACCGAGGTCGTCTTCGACCATGGCCAGCGCGAGGTCGATGCCGGCGGTGACGCCCGCCGAGGTCCAGACCGGGCCGTCGTTGATGAAGATCGGATTGGGCTCGACTTGCAATTGCGGGTGCTGCCGCGCCAGTTGTTCGCAGCGTGTCCAGTGGGTGACGACCCGGCGACCGTCGAGCCAGCCGCTGGCCGCCAGCAGAAACGCGCCGGTGCAGACCGAGGCAACCCGCCGGCATCCACCGGCATGTTCACGCACCCAGCTCACCAATTCAGCGTCTTCGGCAGCCGCGTAAACACCCCAGCCACCGGCGATGATCAGGGTATCGCTGGGCTGCTTCGGCAGCGGCTCGGCCAGCATCGCCAACCCGGCGGAAGCGTTCACCGCGCCGCCGCCGCCGCTGGCGATGACCGTTGGCGCGTACGGCGCAGGCAAACCCTGCTGGCGGGCGATATCGTTGGCCGAGGCGAATACTTGCAACGGGCCCGTAACATCGAGCAATTGCACATTGGCGAACGCGAGAACGTGGATGGTTTTCGACATTTGGCGTAATTCGTGGGCTGATTGGCGTACGCGCCAAAACCTACGCGCCTACAGTGAAGCCGTCCAGCCCTTTTCACGGAGAAGAATCATGGCGTTGCAGATCGGTTTTCTGTTGTTTCCACAGGTGCAGCAACTCGACCTGACGGGCCCCTATGATGTGCTGGCCTCGTTGCCGGACGTGCAGGTGCATCTGGTCTGGAAGGATCTGGTGCCGGTCACCGCCAGCACCGGCCTGCTGTTGAAACCGACCACCACCTTCGACGACTGCCCGGATCTGGATGTGATCTGCGTACCCGGCGGCGCCGGGGTCGGGCCGTTGATGGAGGATGAACAGACGCTGGGGTTCATCAAGCGTCAGGCGGCGCAGGCCAGGTATGTGACGTCGGTGTGCACCGGCTCGCTGGTGCTGGGCGCGGCGGGCCTGCTAAAAGGCAAACGCGCGACCACCCACTGGGCCTATCACGAACTGCTGCCGAAACTCGGCGCGATTGCGGTGCAGGACCGGGTGGTGCGCGACGGCAATCTGTTTACCGGTGGCGGGATTACCGCAGGCATCGACTTTGCGCTGGTGCTGGCCGCCGAACTGGTGGGGGCCGAGGCGGCGCAGTTGATTCAGCTGCAACTGGAATATGCGCCGGCGCCGCCGTTCAGCTCCGGAAGCCCTGATACCGCACCGAGCGCGATCATCGATGAGGCTCGCCTGCGGGCAACGCCGTCGTTAAAACTGCGTACGGAAATCACCGAGCGGGCGGCGGCGAAACTCAACTTGCGTTGATCCTCAGCCACACTCAGAACCCTGTAGGAGCTGCCGCAGGCTGCGATCTTTTGACTTTGGCTTTTCAAGATCAAAAGATCGCAGCCTGCGGCAGCTCCTACAGGACGGATTGCGGCGTGTCACCGTTTCCCGCCACACCTTTACTTGTCCCCACGCCCTCACCCGTGTAGAAAGCCCTTCCCCCCCCCCATTCTGCACAAGGACTTTCGATGAAGGCGTTGCCATGGCCCTATCTGGCACTTCTCAGCCTCGGTTACGGATTGGCGCTGAGCTTTGGCCAACTCGGCTGGCTGGCGCTGATCTCCTTCGGACTGTTGCTGGTGGCCGGTTTCGCCGTGCGCCAACAGGTGGTGCCGGTGGCGCGGTTGCTCGGCCACGCGGTGTTTGTTTTCCTCGCCCTGTCGCTGGCGCTGCACTGGTTGCCGGGGTTCGATAACGGTCGGGCCATCGCGAAGATGCGTTTCACCGATGACGCCGTGCCGTTCGCGATGTACCTGAATCTGGACAAACCGCTGATCGGCTTCTGGCTGCTTTTGGCCTGCCCGTGGATCGTCGCCGCCCGCTCGCTGCGTCTGACGGTATTCGCCAGCGTCCTCGGCCTGATCTTGAGCGCAACCCTGGCCCTGGGTGGCGCACTGCTATTCGGCATGATTGCCTGGGCGCCGAAGTGGCCCGATCAGGCGTGGCTGTGGCTGCTGAACAATCTGCTGTTGGTGACGCTGGTCGAGGAAGCGCTGTTTCGCGGCTATATACAGGGCGGTTTGAGCCGTCTGTTCAAGCACCTGCCTTACGGCGAAAACCTCGCCCTGCTGCTGGCCTCGCTGATCTTTGCCCTGGCGCATGTGGGCGCAGGCTGGCACTGGGTGCTGCTGGCAGGTCTGGCGGGGGTCGGCTATGGTCTGGCCTACCGTTTTGGTGGGCTGGCGGCGGCGATCGCCACGCATTTCGGGCTGAACCTGCTGCATTTTGCGCTGTTCACCTATCCGATGCTGGCCGGTTGAAGCAAGGGCGGTTTTGCGACGCCGTACTTATATCTGAAAAAAAACTTCAATAATTTCCTGTCAGCGCCGACAACCTTTCAAAGCCTTGCGGATTGAAAAACCATGCGTAACAACCAGCCCATTACACAACGCGAACGGACTTTCCCGGCTCAGCAGCGGTTGATTTCCACAACCGACGCCAAGGGCGTGATCACCTACTGCAACGACGCTTTCGTCGAAATCAGCGGGTTTTCGCGTGAAGAACTGATCCGTGCGCCGCACAACCTGGTCCGTCATCCTGACGTGCCGGCCGCGGTGTTTTCGCACATGTGGGGCACACTGAAACAAGGCTTGCCATGGATGGGCATTGTCAAGAATCGCTGCAAATCCGGTGACCATTACTGGGTGAACGCCTACGTGACACCGGTGTTCGACGGTAATCAGGTGGTCGGTTACGAGTCGGTGCGGATCAAACCCACCGCCGAACAGATCCGCCGTGCCGAAGCGCTCTACCAACGCATCAACCAGGGCAAGTCGGCGATCCCTTCCAGCGACAAATGGCTGCCGGTGTTGCAGGACTGGCTGCCGTTCATTCTGGTCAGCCAGCTGAGCTTCGTGATCGGCGCGACGCTGAACTCGCACTGGGGCTTTGCCCTCGCGGCCGGTTTGTCGGTACCACTGGGCCTGATGGGCCTGCAATGGCAGCAACGCGGGCTCAAGCGCCTGCTGCGCCTGGCCGAGCAGACCACCTCCGACCCGCTGATCGCGCAGATGTACACCGACAGCCGTGGCGCGCAGGCGCGTCTGGAAATGTCGATCCTCAGCCAGGAAGCGCGCCTGAAAACCTGCCTGACCCGCCTGCAGGACACCGCCGAGCACCTGACCGATCAGGCCAAACAGTCCGACGCCCTGGCGCACAACAGCTCCAGCGGTCTGGAACGTCAGCGTGTGGAAACCGAACAGGTCGCCACCGCCGTCAACCAGATGGCCGCCACCACCCAGGAAGTGGCCAGCCACGTACAGCGCACTGCTGACGCGACGCAAGAAGCCAACCGCCTGACCGGTCGCGGTCGCGACATCGCCGGGGAAACCCGCGAAGCCATCCAGCGCCTGTCGGTCGTCGTCGGGGAAACCGGCCTGACCGTCACCCAACTGGCCAAGGACAGCGACGAAATCGGCGGCGTGGTCGACGTGATCAAAGGCATCGCCGACCAGACCAACCTGCTCGCGCTCAACGCTGCCATCGAAGCCGCCCGCGCCGGCGAGATGGGCCGTGGTTTTGCCGTGGTCGCCGACGAAGTCCGCCAACTGGCACAACGCACCAGCGAATCCACCGGTCAGATCCACGCCCTGATCGCCAAGCTGCAACAGACCGCCTCCAGCGCCGTACAAACCATGGAAGCCGGCCATCGCCAGGCGGAAGAAGGTGTGGCACGGGTTCTGGAAGCAGACCAGGCACTGGTCGGCATCAGCGAAGCGGTGGCCAACATCACCGACATGACCACCCAGATCGCCGCGGCCACCGAAGAGCAAAGTGCCGTGGCTGAAGAAATCAGCCGCAACATCAGCAACATTTCGGAACTGGCGGACCAGACCTCGGAACAGGCGCATAACTCGGCGCTGCTGAGTGAAGAGCTGACCAAGACGGCCAACACGCAGTATTCGTTGGTGGAGCGGTTTAACCGCTAAAAGCAAGATCGCCGCTTCATCTGAAAACCCGGACAGCGAAAGCTTCCGGGTTTTTTGTTGCGGTGCTACCTGTCAGATCTGACAGTAGACGCCCACCTGTTCGAGCGGGTATCAAGAGAAACCGTAAATGCAGTCGGTTGTAACACCTCCTCTTACTCGAAAAGGCAGGTTTAACAATGACCACTCACGCTATTTTTCTTCCAAAAAGGCCACTGGTGCGCGATGAAAAATTTGAATGGAGATTGGGCGGCAAACGGATAACAGCGGAATTCAGCTCCTTCTATCAAGACGAGTTTTTGGGCGAGTTGTATTGGGCCATAAGTGGTGGAACAGGGAATTTCGACGATGAAAACTATTTTGCTTTCTCGATGACTCTGCCCTACCGATCTGATGAGACTCTCACAGGTGTTTATGACCTCAAAAAAGGGCTGACATGTGTACACAGCCATTGGATCCCTGCGCCACCGGGGTTCATCGGAATGGCTACGGTAGACGCCGACTCGGCGACCCTTAGCATCAAATATGACCCTGAAACAGACATCGCGACGGGATCATTCGAGGCCTTGTTCAAAAGTCATCGCTATCGTCTGATGCCCAAGGGGACTTTCACCATGACCCGGGTGAGACCGACTGAAGCTGGCTCCCAGCAACTCCGGGCGAGCCCACCTCAACGTCCGTTGAAAGAATGACTTCGTGCAGGCGCTGCCGCAGGCTGCGAACCTTTGACTTTTAAAGCCCGGACGACGAAAGCGTCCAGGCTTTTTTTGCCAGCCTGAAACTCATGGTGCCTGGCAGACCGCTTTCGCGAACAAGCATGCTCCCACAGTGGGATCAGGTCTCATCAGTTAGAGATTGGTCGGCTGTCAGGCCGCCATCACCAGCAGGCTGGCTACCACACAAGAGCAAGAACAGAACACGCACCGCTCTTGCTCCTCACCACTCAACACGATGAGCGTTAGCTCGAGTACCGCTTTTGATCTTGATCCGCGGGCGACGTCGGAAGGCTGAGTGGAGGGATTGATCCGGGGGTGGGAGCGCAGCGACCGTTTGGCGCAGCCAAACACAGCGAGAGGAGGTGCAGCGAAGCAAACCGTAGGCGCTGCGCCCCGGATCGATCCCGCAGCGAAGGAACCCCGAGCCTCAGCGAGCGGGCCGGACGTAGGAGCAAGACCTTTTGGTTACTTTTGGGGCGTTTGCCAAAAGTGACCCGCCGTAAGGGCGGAACCCTAAGCAGCCATAACCGCAGCAACGGATATACACCCCAAAACCAAACCTCAACGAAGAAACCCGGCAACCTTCTCCACCGCCGAAGCCAAATGATCCGAATGCGTAAACCCGGAAACCTTCAACGGCTTCAAATCATGATCTCCAGAGGCCAGCCAAAACACCTCAATACTCGGCGATAGATCGTAAGCCTCGACAGCCTCCCGATTGCCAAGCGCATCCCGCTCCCCCTGAACAATCAACGTCCGAGTCCGCAAAGCAGCCAAATGCTCAACCCGAGGTTTCTCCGGTTTCCCCACCGCATAAAACGGATATCCAAGACAGACAAGCGCATCAGCCCCCAACTCATCGGCCAAGAGACTGGCCATCCGCCCGCCCATGGACTTACCACCGATGGCCAAAGTCCCAGCGACATGACGTCGCACTTCAGCGAATACTTCGCGCCAGCACTCAAGCAGTTTCGGCGCCGGATTCGGTGGACGTTTACTGCCATCAACCCGCCGCTGCGCCATATAAGGAAACTCAAACCGCAACACGTTCACGCCCAATCCAGCAAGGCGCCCAGCCATATTCGTCATCCAGTCACTGTCCATCGGCGCACCCGCCCCATGGGCCAGGATCAATGTCGCCGAAGCCTCGCCCGACGCTGCATCCCAAAGCCACCCATGATCCCGCACACACTGCGCCCATTGATCCCCGTCAATACTGGCCTTGTGCTGTTTGTCCATGCTTGCCTCGCTTTTAGTCTGCCTATAACTCCAGGCGAAGGATTCGCGGCGTTTTCTGCGCGCGCTCACTTCGGCTGAACCGTGGATGGGGAACCATGAACACTTCTATCAGTACCGCCTACAACTACAAGGTGGTCCGCCAATTCGCCATTATGACGGTGGTGTGGGGCATCGTCGGCATGGGGCTCGGGGTTTTTCTCGCGGCCCAATTGGTCTGGCCGGAACTCAACTTCAATTTGCCCTGGACCAGTTTCGGCCGTCTGCGCCCGCTGCACACCAACGCGGTGATCTTCGCCTTCGGTGGTTGTGCGCTGTTCGCCAGTTCGTTCTATTCGGTGCAGCGCACCTGCCAGACGCAATTGTTCGCGCCGAAAATCGCCGCGTTCTGCTTCTGGGGCTGGCAACTGGTGATCCTGCTGGCAGCCATCAGCCTGCCGCTGGGTTACACCAGCTCCAAGGAATACGCCGAGCTGGAATGGCCGATCGACATCCTGATCACCATCGTCTGGGTCGCCTACGCCATCGTGTTCTTCGGCACGATCATGCAGCGCAAAACCAAGCACATCTACGTCGGCAACTGGTTCTTCGGCGCGTTCATCATCACCGTGGCGATTCTGCATATCGTCAACAACCTTGAGTTGCCGGTGAGCCTGACCAAGTCCTACTCGGTATACGCCGGTGCGACCGACGCGATGGTGCAATGGTGGTACGGCCACAACGCCGTAGGCTTTTTCCTCACCGCCGGTTTTCTCGGGATGATGTACTACTTCGTGCCGAAACAGGCCGAACGTCCGGTGTATTCGTATCGCCTGTCGATCGTGCACTTCTGGGCGCTGATCACCCTGTACATCTGGGCCGGCCCGCACCACCTGCACTACACCGCGCTGCCAGACTGGGCGCAGTCGCTGGGCATGGTGATGTCGCTGATTCTGCTGGCACCGAGCTGGGGCGGCATGATCAACGGCATGATGACCCTCTCGGGCGCCTGGCATAAGTTGCGCAGCGACCCGATCCTGCGCTTCCTCGTGGTGTCGCTGGCGTTCTACGGCATGTCGACCTTCGAAGGTCCGATGATGGCGATCAAGACCGTCAACGCCCTCTCCCACTACACCGACTGGACCATCGGCCACGTACACGCCGGCGCGCTCGGCTGGGTGGCGATGATTTCCATCGGCGCGCTGTACCACATGATCCCGAAAGTCTTCGGCAAAGAGCAGATGCACAGCATCGGCCTGATCAACGCGCATTTCTGGCTCGCGACCATCGGCACCGTGCTCTACATCGCCTCGATGTGGGTCAACGGCATCGCCCAGGGCCTGATGTGGCGCGCAGTCAACGAGGACGGCACGCTGACCTACTCCTTCGTCGAAACCCTGGTGGCCAGCCACCCAGGCTTCATCGTGCGTCTGGTGGGTGGGGCGATCTTCCTCAGCGGCATGTTCCTGATGGCTTACAACACCTGGCGCACCGTGCGGGCCTCGCAGCCTGCTGACGTCGTTGCTGCCGCGCAGATGGCCTGAGGAGTCCGCCATGAAACACGAAACGATTGAAAAGAACGTCGGCCTGCTGATGCTGCTGATGGTGTTTGCCGTGAGCATCGGCGGCCTGACCCAGATCGTCCCGCTGTTCTTCCAGGACGTCACCAACAAACCGGTGGAGGGCATGAAGCCCTACACCGCGCTGCAACTGGAAGGCCGCGACATCTACATCCGCGAAGGCTGCGTCGGTTGCCACTCGCAGATGATTCGCCCGTTCCGCGCCGAAACCGAACGCTACGGGCACTACTCGGTGGCCGGTGAGAGCGTGTGGGATCACCCGTTCCTGTGGGGCTCCAAGCGTACCGGTCCGGACCTGGCCCGGGTCGGCGCGCGTTACTCGGATGACTGGCACCGCGCGCACTTGTACAACCCGCGCAACGTGGTACCCGAGTCGAAAATGCCGGCCTACCCGTGGCTGGTGACGCAAGCGGTCGACAGCAGCCACACCGAAACCAAGCTCAAGACCATGCGCACCCTAGGCGTGCCGTACACCGACGATGACATCAGCGGCGCGGTTGCCAGCCTCAAGGGCAAGACCGAGATGGACGCCCTCGTCTCCTACCTGCAAGTGCTTGGCACTGCGATCAAGAGCAAGAGGTGAGCCATGGTCATTGAAATGAGCACAGGCCTCATACGTGGCCTCGGCACGGTCGTGGTGTTCGTCGCCTTCGTCGGTCTGACCTTGTGGGTATTCAATCGCAAGCGCACCCCGGAGTTTGCCGAAGCACGTCTGCTGCCGTTCGCCGACGAGCCGCAACCCGACACTACCCCCGCATCTGAAACAAGGAGTACCCGGCCATGACCACCTTCTGGAGTACGTGGATCTGCGTACTGACCATCGGCAGCCTGATCGGCCTGACCTGGCTGCTGATCGGCACCCGCCGGGGCGAGACCAAGGGCAGCGTCGACCAGACCATGGGCCACAGCTTCGACGGCATCGAGGAGTACGACAACCCGCTGCCGCAGTGGTGGTTCATGCTGTTCGCCGGCACGCTGGTGTTTTCCGTGGGCTATCTGATCCTGTATCCGGGCCTGGGCAACTGGAAAGGCATTCTGCCCGGCTACGAGGACGGCTGGACCGGCGTCCACGAATGGGAAAAGGAAATGAGCAAGGCCGACGCCAAATTCGGGCCGATCTTCGCCAAGTTCGCCGCCATGCCGGTGGAAGAAGTGGCGAAGGATCCGCAGGCGCTGAAAATGGGTGGCCGACTGTTCGCCTCCAACTGCTCGGTGTGCCACGGTTCCGACGCCAAGGGCGCGTTCGGTTTCCCCAACCTGGCGGACAAGGACTGGCGCTGGGGCGGCAGTGCCGAGACCATCAAGACCACCATCATGGGTGGGCGGATGGCGGCGATGCCGGCCTGGGGCGAAGTGCTCGGCGAGACGGGTGTAAAGAACGTCGCGGCGTATGTGCGTCACGAACTGGCCGGCCTGCCGCTGCCAGCCGACAGCAAGGCTGACCTGCAAGCCGGACAGCAAGCGTTCAGCACCACCTGCGTAGCCTGTCATGGGGCAACCGGCCAAGGCACTGAAGCCATGGGTGCGCCGAACCTGACGCACCCGGCCGGATTTATCTACGGCACCAGCCTGACGCAGCTTGAGCAGACCATTCGCCATGGTCGCCAAGGCCATATGCCAGCGCAGAACGAATTGCTGGGCAACGATAAAGTGCAATTGCTGGCCGCTTATGTGTACAGTCTGTCGCACGGATTGAATACAGAAAAACTGATTACCGAAGACAACAAGCAATAAGTATTGCGCACACCTCTGCCGCATCGTTCTCGATGCGGCAGCATCCCGCCCCTTTGCGACGCATTGTCGCACCCCGTCACACCCTCTCCTTTCGAATCCTCCGATTCGGGTCTACGCTTGCTCGATGCGGACTGGCCCGTGCCGGTTCCAGGTCGACCTTGAGCGATGTGTTCGACAAATCGCCTGACTGACAGGGCGCAAAGCCCGGTAGATACCGGCTGTCGCGTCGATGACCGTCCGTCACACGATCAATGCGTTCGAACACACCTCGTTACATCTGACCTGAACCCCTCGCTTTTTTCGTCCGCTGCGACATTTTGTCCGAGGCCGATTTTGTCCTTACGCGGCGTATGGAAAGGCCGCAGAATCAGCGTTGGAAAGCATTGACCCAGGTCATGGCGCGTTGCAATGACCCCCTGCTCTCTGCATACTTGCGGCCGATTTTAATCCTAATAAAACACCCAAACCGTGGAACCTTAGAATGAGCACAGCAATCAGTCCGACTGCTTATAACTATAAGGTAGTCCGCCAGTTCGCCATCATGACGGTGGTCTGGGGGATCCTTGGCATGGGGCTTGGTGTCTTCATCGCCTCGCAACTGGTCTGGCCGGAGTTGAACTTCGGTCTGCCGTGGACGAGCTTTGGACGCCTGCGCCCGTTGCACACAAACCTGGTGATTTTCGCCTTTGGTGGTTGTGCACTGTTTGCCACTTCCTACTATGTCGTGCAGCGAACCTGCCAGACGCGACTGATCTCCGACAGCCTCGCCGCCTTCACCTTCTGGGGCTGGCAGGCAGTTATCGTCGGCGCAATCATTACCTTGCCGCTGGGCTACACCACCACCAAGGAATACGCCGAACTGGAATGGCCGCTCGCCATTCTGCTGGCCATTGTCTGGGTCTCCTACGGGCTGGTGTTCTTCGGCACCATCACCAAGCGCAAGACCAAGCATATCTATGTCGGTAACTGGTTCTATGGCGCGTTCATCGTCGTGACCGCAATGCTGCACATCGTCAACCACGCCTCCTTGCCGGTGAGTTTCTTCAAGTCCTACTCCGCCTACTCGGGCGCGACCGACGCGATGATCCAGTGGTGGTACGGCCACAACGCCGTGGGCTTCTTCCTGACCACCGGCTTCCTCGGGATGATGTACTACTTCGTGCCGAAACAGGCCGAACGCCCGATCTACTCCTATCGCCTGTCGATCGTGCACTTCTGGGCGCTGATCACGCTGTATATCTGGGCCGGCCCACACCACCTGCACTACACCGCACTGCCGGACTGGGCACAATCGCTGGGCATGGCGATGTCGATCATTCTGCTGGCGCCAAGCTGGGGCGGCATGATCAACGGCATGATGACCCTGTCGGGTGCCTGGCATAAGCTGCGCACCGACCCGATCCTGCGCTTCCTTGTGGTGTCGCTGGCGTTCTACGGCATGTCGACCTTCGAAGGTCCGATGATGGCGATCAAGACCGTCAACTCGCTCTCGCACTACACCGACTGGACCATCGGCCACGTACACGCCGGCGCGCTCGGCTGGGTAGCGATGATCTCGATCGGCGCGATCTACCACATGATCCCGAAACTGTTCGGCCGCGCGCAGATGCACAGCGTCGGCCTGATCAACGCGCACTTCTGGCTCGCGACCATCGGTA
The DNA here is from genome assembly GCF_022368695.1 of Pseudomonas sp. Y5-11. NCBI lineage: Bacteria > Pseudomonadati > Pseudomonadota > Gammaproteobacteria > Pseudomonadales > Pseudomonadaceae > Pseudomonas > Pseudomonas sp. Y5-11. Next base: position 2,939,594 of record NZ_CP058974.1, on the reverse strand, counting down.
CCGTGCTGTACATCGCCTCGATGTGGGTCAACGGCATCACTCAGGGCCTGATGTGGCGTGCAATCAACGATGACGGCACCCTCACCTACTCGTTCGTCGAAGCGCTGCAGGCCAGCCACCCGGGCTACATCGTCCGTGCCCTGGGCGGTGCATTCTTCGCCAGCGGCATGTTCCTGATGGCTTACAACGTCTGGCGCACCGTGCGCGCCTCGAACCCGGTTGAAGCCGAAGCCGCCGCCCAGATCGCTGTCGTTGGAGCTCACTGATGAAGCATGAAGCTGTCGAGAAGAATATTGGCCTGCTGGCCTTCTTCATGGTTATCGCCGTCAGCATTGGCGGCCTGACCCAAATCGTTCCGCTGTTCTTCCAGGACGTCACCAACAAGCCGGTCGAAGGCATGAAGCCGCGCTCGGCACTGGAACTGGAAGGCCGCGACGTCTACATCGCCAACGGTTGTGTCGGCTGCCACTCGCAGATGATCCGTCCGTTCCGTGCCGAAACCGAACGCTACGGCCACTACTCGGTCGCCGGTGAAAGCGTCTGGGACCACCCGTTCCTGTGGGGTTCCAAACGTACCGGTCCGGACCTGGCTCGCGTGGGCGGTCGTTACTCCGATGACTGGCAGCGTGCGCACCTGTACAACCCGCGCAACGTAGTGCCTGAGTCGAAAATGCCGGCTTACCCGTTCCTCGTGGAAAACAAGCTCGACGGCAAAGACACGGCCAGGAAAATGGAAGTGTTGCGCACGCTCGGCGTCCCTTACACCGACGAAGACATCGCCGGTGCAAAAGAGGCCGTGAAGGGCAAAACCGAAATGGACGCGCTGGTGGCCTACCTTCAAGGCCTGGGCACCATCATCAAAAGCAAACGGTGATTCTTTATGGATATCGGGATGATTCGCGGCCTGGGCACCGTTGTCGTGATGGTGGCCTTCATCGGTTTGGCGTTGTGGGTATTCAGCCCCAAGCGCAAGTCGGAGTTTGAAGACGCAACCTTGCTGCCTTTTGCGGATGATCCCGAAGCCATCAAGCACGTCGAGCAAGCTTCTAGGAGTAACAAAGAATGACTACATTCTGGAGTCTGTACGTCACAGTCCTCAGTCTCGGTACGATCTTTTCCCTGACCTGGCTGCTGCTGTCGACCCGCAAGGGCCAGCGCAGCGAGCAGACGGAAGAGACCGTGGGCCACTCCTTCGACGGGATCGAGGAGTACGACAACCCACTGCCGAAATGGTGGTTCATGCTGTTCGTGGGCACCATCGTCTTCGCCCTCGGTTATCTGGTGCTGTACCCGGGTCTGGGCAACTGGAAAGGCCTGTTGCCGGGCTACAACTACCTTGATAACGACAAGCAGACCGCGTTCGCCAACGGCCAGACCGGCTGGACCGGCGTGCACGAGTGGGAAAAGGAAATGGCCCGCTCGGACGCCAAGTTCGGTCCGATCTTCGCCAAGTTCGCGGCGATGCCGATCGAGGAAGTCGCCAAGGATCCACAAGCACTGAAGATGGGTGGCCGTCTGTTCGCTTCCAACTGCTCGGTGTGCCACGGCTCCGACGCCAAAGGCGCCTATGGCTTCCCGAACCTGACCGACGCCGACTGGCGCTGGGGCGGCGAGCCGGAAACCATCAAGACCACCATCATGGGCGGTCGTCACGCGGTGATGCCGGCCTGGGCCGACGTCATTGGCGAGCAAGGCGTCGCCGACGTCGCAGCCTTCGTGGTCACTCAACTTGATGGCCGCAAACTGCCGGAAGGCACCAAGGCTGACCCGGCCAACGGCCAGAAACTGTTCGCCGCCAACTGCGTGGCCTGCCACGGACCGGAAGGCAAAGGCACCCCGGCGATGGGCGCACCGAACCTGACCCACCCGGCCGCGTTCATCTACGGTTCAAGCTTCGCCCAACTGCAACAGACCATCCGTTACGGCCGTCAGGGCCAGATGCCTGCGCAGGAACAACTGCAAGGCAACGATAAGGTGCACTTGCTGGCGGCGTATGTTTACAGCCTGTCCCACGGTGAAAAACCCGCTGAAGCCGAGGCCCAATAAGGCCAACGCCTGACGCAAAATAAAGCCCCCGCCAGTGCTCTGGCGGGGGCTTTTTCATGGGCGACTGGCCCAGATCGATTTCACCGGCACTGTGGCCACCGGCTGACGATTGCGCCACTGATTACCCTCGACCAGACTCACCTCCAGTTGTTTGCGGTCTTTGGAAAAGCTCGCCGTCAGGTACGTCTGTTGAGAGGCGGCACCGCTGAGAAACATCGGCACACTGCCCATGTAGGTCTGGCTGCCACCCTCGCCGTGATAATGGCCAGCAAACATCGCCGTCACCTGATACTTTTCAATCATGTCGCGAAAGCGCTTCTGTTGCTCCCAACTGCCTGCCCAGTCATAGGGTTTGTGCATGTTGATAATGATCGCGTAGCCTTGCGCTCGCGCTATTCGCAAATCATTTTCCAGCCAGTCCAGCGACGGTTTGATGTCGAACGAAGTCGGATTCAGCGCATGGGAAATCTTCACCTGGTAAGTCGGCTCATTATTCAACTGCACCAGGTGGACTTCACCGATATTCTTTGAATACGCCAGGCTGCCGAGATAGTGCTTATTCAAAAAGCTGCCGCTCACTTCAAGATCGAACTCATCGACTTTATCCACGTGATGATCGCGATAATCGACAATGCTGCCCGCCGCACAACTTTCACTAAAACAATCATTCACGTTGTTTTGATAATCATGATTGCCCAACCCATAGAGAAAGTGATCGCCAAAGTATTTGCTCAGCATCGTCCTCATGAAGGAGCGCTGCCAGCCATGACCGAACGCAGTGATGTCGCCGTTGATCATCAACGGTACGCTGGCCTGGCCGCCCATCTCGTTGCGAAACTGCGCAATACTCGCGAACTGATTCTCCACCAGCCATTTCGAGCGTTTTTCAAAATCCGCGCTCGGCTCATCTTCACCACTGTCCGATTTTTCCGTCCACGGGTATTGCGGGTCCGAGGCAAACACCATGTGCTGCGGAACACCCTCATTGGCACTGGCGAGAGAGGTCAGCGATAACAGGTACAGACAAGCGAACAGCTTTTTAACTTCCTTGATTTTCATAACATTCCATTATTGCGTTAACTTTCAAAACACGAACATGCAACTCGCACGCTGCAGAACAGCCACCAAGCTATTCGAAAATAATAAAAAATTAAAAGCCTTCAATTAACTAATTATATTTCTACGTTATTGGCATAGCCGTTGAAATTAATACTTTGAGACACATGTGCGGTGGACGCGTTTCAGCATGCTCTGTAGGGTCTGCCACAGCCCGGTGACCCGCACCGGAGCCACTTCAAGGATGAAGCCGCTATGTTGAGTAACGACAAACATTGTCTTCCGGTTGATCAGCCGCTTACTGAATCTGATCAACCAATTGAATCATTGGAAACAACTGTAGAAACCATTACCGTGACATTCGACAATCCGTCACAACCCGATTCCAAGAGCACCACAAAACGCCATCGAAATACCGGCAGTCTCGACAGCCTGGGCGGCGGCAGGCTGCCCTGAGTCTTGAAGCCACGTATGAATCAACCTGAGCCAGCCTGCGCTTTGTGCGGGGCTGGCTCGACTAATGCCAGCCATGGACCGACCAACGGACGGCTGAGTCCTGTCTTCCTCGATTGCCGCCCCCAAGGCGGAGTAGTAACGTTGCTACATCTGTATTGCGAGAGGTCAACCATGATGGCAATCACCACCATCTCCAGCCGTGAATTCAATCAGGACACCAGCAGCGCCAAAAAAGCTGCGCGTCTGGGTCCAGTGATCATCACAGACCGTGGTAAGGCTTCTCATGTTCTTTTGAGCATTGAGGAATATCAGAAACTGAGCGGCGCAAACACAAGCATTGTCGATTGGTTGGTCATGCCGGAGGCTGCCGACATCGATTTCGAAACCGAGCGCGCAGTCATCATTCATCGTCCCGTGGACCTGTCCTGATGTATTTACTCGACACCCATGTGATTTCCGAACTCCGCAAGCCGCAAGCCGATGCCAATGTGGTCAGTTGGGCCAAAGGCGTCATCGCCCCGCGTCTGTACATTTCCGCCATTACTCTGAAAGAACTGGAAACCGGAGTCCTGCGAATGGAACGGCGTGATCCTGCTCAAGGAAAGCTGTTGCGCAGTTGGCTGACGCGTCACGTCATGCCGGCATTCGAAGCTCGAATCCTGCCGGTTGATGCCGCAGTAGCACTGCGTTGTGCCAGCCTGCATGTGCCCGACCAGGCCAATGAAAGCGATGCATTGATCGCTGCCACGGCCCTGGTGCATGGACTCACGGTGGTCACGCGTAATGTCGATGATTTCCGCTCGAGCGGCGTCGCCGTGATCAATCCGTGGGAACAATGAATTAGCTGCCACTGCAAAACCGTCCATACTCAACAAGTCAATTGATCTGCATCAGGCTTTTCTGCATTCGCTACACCAATAATGCTTTTTTCCCAACGCGACCAAAGGTCGCACCCTTGAGTTAGAGCGACAGGCGTATCATTGCGCCACTGCAACACCCCTTTCTGACCGCGGTCGGCACGTATCGACCGAGGCATTTGTCCACTGCCGTGGGATGCAATGATGAGCAACCAGATTCCGGTACACGACGTCACACCGCCGAGCAAAAACGCGAACAACAGCGTCGACCTTTACGCCTCTCGAGAAAAAATCTACACCCGTGCTTTCACTGGCCTGTTCCGCAATCTGCGGATGATGGGCGGCGCTGCGCTGTTCCTGTTGTATTTCGGTACGGTGTGGCTGAACTGGGGCGGGCATCAGGCGGTGTGGTGGAACCTGCCGGAACGCAAGTTCTTCATCTTCGGCGCCACGTTCTGGCCGCAAGACTTCATCCTGCTGTCTGGCCTGCTGATCATTGCCGCGTTCGGCCTGTTCTTCATCACCGTGTACGCCGGCCGCGTCTGGTGCGGCTACACCTGTCCGCAAAGCGTGTGGACGTGGATTTTCATGTGGTGCGAGAAGGTCACCGAAGGCGATCGCAACCAGCGTATCAAGCTCGATAAAGCGCCAATGAGCGGCAACAAGTTTCTGCGCAAGCTCGCCAAACATTCGCTGTGGCTACTGATCGGTTTCGTCACAGGCATGACCTTCGTCGGCTACTTCTCGCCGATCCGCGAACTGGTGTTCGATTTCTTCACTGGCCAGGCCGATGGCTGGTCGTATTTCTGGGTCGGCTTCTTTACCCTCGCCACCTACGGCAACGCTGGCTGGCTGCGCGAACAGGTGTGCATCTACATGTGCCCGTATGCACGCTTCCAGAGCGTGATGTTCGACAAGGACACCCTGATCGTGTCCTACGACCCGCGTCGCGGCGAAAGCCGTGGCCCGCGCAAGAAAGGTGTCGATTACAAAGCCATGGGCCTGGGCGATTGCATTGACTGCACCATGTGCGTCCAGGTGTGCCCGACCGGTATCGACATCCGCGACGGCCTGCAGATCGAGTGCATCGGTTGCGCTGCGTGCATCGATGCTTGCGACGCGATCATGGACAAGATGGACTACCCGCGCGGCCTCATCAGCTACACCACCGAACACAACCTCTCGGGCCAGAAAACCCATAAACTGCGGCCGCGCCTGATCGGCTATGCGGTGGTGCTGCTGGCGATGATCAGCCTGCTGGTGACCGCATTCTTCATGCGCTCGCTGGTCGGCTTCGACGTCAGCAAGGACCGCGTGCTGTACCGCGAGAACGCCGAAGGCCGGATCGAAAACGTCTACAGCCTGAAGATCATGAACAAGGATCAGCGCGACCACACCTACGTGCTGGAGGCCGCCGGCCTGCCGGATCTGCGCCTGCAAGGCAAACGCGAGATCACGGTCCCGGCCGGCGAAATCTTCAGCATGCCGGTGGAGTTGTCGAGCGCACCGGAACAATTGCCGTCGAGCACCAACGAGGTGAAATTCATCCTCAAGGACGCCGACGACGACAGCGTCCACGTTGAAGCCAAGAGCCGATTCATCGGCCCACAAACCCGTTGAGAGAACTGAACATGCCCGCTGCAAACGCCGCAAGCCCTTGGTACAAGCACCTCTGGCCATGGATCATCATCGGGATCCTGGCCTGCTCGGTGACGTTGACCCTGTCAATGGTGACCATTGCGGTGAACAACCCGGACAATCTGGTCAACGACAACTACTACGAGGCCGGCAAAGGCATCAACCGCTCGCTGGATCGCGAACTGTTGGCGCAGGAGTTGAAGATGCGCGCCAACGTCCATCTGGATGAACTCACCGGCGAAGTCGACCTGCGCCTGAGCGGTGCCAGCCAGCCGAAAACCCTGGAACTGAACCTGATCTCGCCGACCCAGCCGGAGAAGGATCGCAAGATTGTCCTGACCCGCAGTGAAACCGAAGCCGGCCGTTACATCGGCCAGTTGGGCGACAAGGTCGAAGGTCGGCGTTTTGTCGAATTGCTGGGTACTCAGGACGACCACGTGTGGCGCATGTTCGAAGAAGAACAGGTCAGCCATGACAAGGACCTGCTGCTCGGTGACGAACCGTTGCAGGGCGCTGAAGACCAGAAGAAGTAAACCGAACCCTGTAGGAGCTGCCGCAGGCTGCGATCTTTTGATCTTGCTTTGAAAAACAAAATCAAAAGATCGCAGCCTGCGGCAGCTCCTACAAGGATGGTGTTGATTCAGCAGTATTAGCGAATATTCGATGACCACCCCACTCCCCTGCTACCACTGCGCCCTGCCCGTTCCGTCGGGCAGTCGCTTCACCGCCGTCGTGCTCGGGGAATCCCGCGAGTTCTGCTGTCCCGGCTGTCAGGCCGTGGCCGAAGCCATCGTCGCCGGCGGTCTGGAAAGTTACTACCAGCATCGCAGCGAAGCCTCGGCCAACCCCGAAGCCTTGCCGGTGCAATTGACCGATGAACTGGCGCTGTACGACCGCGCCGACGTGCAAAAACCCTTCGTCCGTCACGCGGGCGAACTCGCCGAAACCACGCTGTTGATGGAAGGCATCAGTTGCGCCGCCTGCGGCTGGCTGATCGAGAAACACCTGCGCACTCTGCCGGCAGTGGCTGAGGCACGACTGAATCTGTCCAACCATCGCCTGCATGTGCAATGGGCCGACGCGCAATTGCCGCTGAGCCAGATCCTCGCCGAGCTGCGCCACATCGGTTACGTCGCCCACCCGTATCAGGCCGACCGCGCCAGCGAACAACTGGCCAGCGAAAATCGCCTGGCCCTGCGCCAGCTCGGCGTCGCCGGATTGCTGTGGTTTCAGGCAATGATGGCGACCATGGCCACCTGGCCGGAATTCAACATCGACCTCAGCCCCGAATTGCACACGATCCTGCGCTGGGTCGCGCTATTTCTCACAACACCGATCGTGTTCTATAGCTGCGCGCCGTTCTTCAAGGGCGCGATGCGCGATCTGCGCACCCGCCACCTGACCATGGACGTCTCGGTGTCGCTGGCCATCGGCAGCGCCTACATCGCCGGGATCTGGACCTCGATCACCGGGGTCGGCGAACTGTATTTCGATGCGGTCGGGATGTTTGCGCTGTTCCTGCTCGCCGGGCGATATCTGGAACGCCGTGCCCGCGAGCGCACCGCCGCTGCCACCGCGCAGCTTGTAAACCTGCTGCCGGCCTCGTGCCTGCGTCTCGACACCGACGGCCAAAGCGAACGCATCCTGCTCAGCGAACTGCGCCTGGGTGACCGGGTGCTGGTGCAACCAGGTTCGATCCTGCCGGCGGATGGCAGGATTCTCGATGGCCAGTCAAGCATCGACGAATCGCTGCTGACCGGCGAATACCTGCCGCAACCGCGCACGCTGGGCGATGCGGTCACCGCGGGCACGCTGAATGTCGAGGGCGCGCTCACCGTCGAGGTATTGGCGCTGGGTCAGGACACACGCCTGTCGGCCATCGTCCGCCTGCTCGATCGCGCCCAGGCAGAAAAACCGCGCCTGGCGGAAATCGCCGACCGCGCGGCGCAGTGGTTCCTGCTGTTGTCGCTGATTGCGGCGGCGGCCATCGGCCTGTTGTGGTGGGAACTGGATGCGTCGCGGGCGTTCTGGATCGTCCTGGCGATGCTGGTCGCGACCTGCCCTTGCGCGCTGTCGCTGGCAACCCCGACGGCGTTGACCGCCGCCACCGGCACCCTGCACAAACTCGGCCTGTTGCTGACGCGCGGGCATGTGCTGGAAGGCCTGAACCAGATCGACACGGTGATCTTCGACAAGACCGGCACACTCACCGAAGGCCGCCTGGTCCTGCGCTCGATTCGCCCGCTGGGCACACTCAGCAGCGACCAGTGCCTGAGCCTTGCCGCCGCCCTGGAAAACCGTTCGGAACACCCGATTGCCCGCGCCTTCGGTCGTGCGCCACTGGCCGCTGAAGATGTGCACAGCACGCCGGGACTCGGTCTCGAAGGACGGGTAGGTACACAGCGCTTGCGCATTGGTCAGGCGGAGTTTGTCTGCGCCCTCAGCGGTTCGCCACTGCCGGCGATGCCGGATGAGCCGGGTCAGTGGCTGCTGCTCGGTGATGACTCGGCAGCGCTGGCGTGGTTCGTCCTCGACGATCGCCTGCGCGACGATGCGCCCGCCCTGCTCGCCGCCTGCAAGGCCCGTGGCTGGCGCACATTGCTGCTGTCCGGCGACAGCTCGCCGATGGTCGCCAGCGTCGCCGCCGAACTGGGTATCGACGAGGCCCGTGGCGGTCTGCGTCCGGATGACAAACTGCGCGTGCTGCAACAACTTCATCAGGAAGGACGCAAGGTGTTGATGCTCGGTGACGGGGTCAACGACGTGCCGGTGCTGGCCGCTGCCGACATCAGCGTGGCCATGGGTTCGGCCACCGATCTGGCGAAAACCAGTGCCGACGCGGTGCTGCTGTCCAACCGCCTCGACGCGCTGGTGCACGCCTTCACGTTAGCGCGCAGAACCCGTCGGGTAATCATCGAGAACCTGCTGTGGGCGGCGCTGTACAATGGCCTCATGTTGCCGTTCGCCGCCCTCGGCTGGATCACCCCGGTGTGGGCCGCCGTCGGCATGTCGATCAGTTCGTTGACCGTGGTGCTCAACGCCCTGCGCCTGACTCGCCTGCCGAGCGCGCCGGTTGCCGGCACCCGTTCAGAAACCCGCCCGTTGCCGGCTTGAGCCGCGCGGGCCTGGAGTACCGATGCCAGCTCTTTACGTGATGATCCCCGCCGCCCTGCTGATCGTGGCCATCGCTGTGTACATCTTCTTCTGGGCGGTGGACAGCGGCCAGTACGACGACCTTGATGGCCCGGCCCACAGCATCCTGTTCGATGATCAGGACCCGAACCACACCGCCGCCGTCGACGAAGCCAAATCCGACAAACCGCAGGACAAGGCGCCACCCCATGCTTGAGCTTGCGCCTCTCCTGGTGTCTGCGCTGATCCTCGGCCTGCTCGGTGGCGGGCATTGCCTGGGCATGTGCGGCGGCCTGATGGGCGCGCTGACCCTGGCGATTCCCAAGGAACAGCGCAGCCGACGCTTTCGTCTGCTGCTGGCGTACAACCTCGGACGGATCCTCAGTTACGCGACGGCCGGTTTGCTGATCGGGCTGGCTGGCTGGGCGGTGGCGAACAGTCCGGCGGCGATGTTCATGCGTATTCTCGCCGGGTTGCTGTTGATTGCCATGGGCCTGTATCTGGCCGGCTGGTGGAGCGGCCTGACCCGTATCGAAAGCCTTGGCCGTGGCTTGTGGCGTTACATTCAGCCGGTGGCCAACCGCTTGCTGCCGGTGTCGAGTTTGCCCCGCGCCCTGCTGCTCGGCGCACTGTGGGGCTGGCTGCCGTGCGGACTGGTTTACAGCACGCTGCTGTGGTCGGCGAGCCAGGGCAATGCGCTGGACAGTGCGTTGTTGATGCTGGCGTTCGGGCTGGGCACGTGGCCGGTGCTGCTCGCGACAGGGCTGGCTGCCGAGCGGGTGACGGCGTTGCTGCGCAAACGCAGCGTGCGCGTGGCCGGGGGCTTGCTGGTGATTGTGTTCGGGATCTGGACCCTTCCTGGCCCCCACCAACATTGGCTGATGGGTCACTGATCCGATCAAAGCCCTGAGAAGATCCATTGTGGTGAGGGGATTTATCCCGATGGGGTGCGAAGCGCCCCTGCATTCTTCCATTCATACATTGCAAACAGGTTTACGACTGCTTCGCAGTCGATCGGGGATAAATCCCCTCACCACAAAGCAGTCACTAATCCGCCGTTGATGCAAATCAAGAGCCCCCGCGCCGCACCCCGATAGACTCGCCACACTGCCAGCCTATCCGGGGGAATGCCCGCATGCTCGACGCCATTCGTTGGGACACTGATCTGATCCGCCGCTACGACCTGGCGGGGCCGCGCTACACCTCGTACCCGACGGCCGTGCAATTCAACAGTCAGGTCGGCACCTTCGACCTGTTTCACGCCCTGCGCGAAAGTCGCAAGGCGCTGCGCCCATTGTCGCTGTACGTGCACGTGCCGTTCTGCGCAAATATTTGCTACTACTGCGCCTGCAACAAGGTCATCACCAAGGATCGCGGGCGGGCACAGCCGTATCTGCAACGCCTGGAACAGGAAATCCAGTTGATTGCCTGTCACCTGGAACCGGCGCAGAAAGTCGAGCAGTTGCACTTCGGCGGCGGCACCCCGACCTTCCTCAGCCATGACGAGCTGCGGCAGTTGATGGCGCACCTGCGCAAACACTTCAATCTGCTGGATGATGACTCCGGCGACTACGGCATCGAGATCGATCCGCGCGAGGCCGACTGGTCGACCATGGGCCTGTTGCGCGAACTCGGCTTCAACCGGGTCAGCATCGGCCTGCAAGACCTCGACCCGGCGGTGCAACGGGCGGTCAATCGCCTGCAGAGCCTGGAAGAAACCCGCGCAGTGATCGACGCGGCGCGCACCCTGCAGTTTCGCTCGATCAACATCGACCTGATCTACGGCCTGCCGAAGCAGACTCCGGAAAATTTCGCGCGAACCGTCGAGGAAGTCATCAGCCTGCAACCGGACCGGCTCTCGGTATTCAACTATGCGCACCTGCCGGAGCGCTTCATGCCACAGCGGCGGATCAACAGCCAGGAGCTGCCAAGCCCTGCGCAAAAACTGCAAATGCTCCAGCGCACCATCGAACAACTGACCGCCGCCGGTTATCGCTACATCGGCATGGATCACTTTGCCCTGCCCGACGATGAGTTGGCGATTGCCCAGGAAGAACAGACCCTGCAGCGCAATTTCCAGGGCTACACCACTCACGGCCATTGCGACCTGATTGGTCTGGGGGTGTCGGCGATCAGCCAGATCGGCGATCTTTACTGCCAGAACAACAGCGATCTGAACCAGTACCAAAACACCCTCGCCGCCGCGCAACTGGCGACCAGCCGGGGCCTGGTGTGCAATGCCGACGATCGCCTGCGCCGCGCGGTGATCCAGCAACTGATCTGCAATTTCAGCCTGGAATTCGCCGAAATCGAGCAAGCGTTCAACATCGACTTTCAGGGCTATTTTGGCGCACTGTGGCCGCAACTGCAGGGCATGGCCAACGACGGGCTGATCAAGCTGGAGCGCGAGCGCATCGAAGTGTTGCCGGCCGGACGCCTGCTGGTGCGCTCGGTGTGCATGGTGTTCGACGCGTACCTGGAACAACAGAACCGTCAGCGTTTCTCGCGGGTGATCTGAAACGCCCTGCTCATGAACCCAATGTATCGCGAACGCCCCGTGTCTTTGTTTGCCCTGCGGCCTTATGCCCGCAGGGCAATCTCGCCCCAGACTGGCCTGAATGTCCTCCCGTGGGTTACCCTTACGGCTTATGTGTGTTTTCCCACAAGGATTTAAGAAATGTCCGAGCCAGTCAAACTGCGCGCTCACAACCAGGCCCATTGCAAGGATTGCAGCCTGGCTCCTCTCTGCCTGCCACTTTCTCTGAATCTGGAAGACATGGATGCGCTGGACGAAATCGTTAAACGTGGTCGCCCGTTGAAAAAGGGTGAGTTCCTGTTCCGCCAGGGTGACACCTTCGATTCCGTTTATGCAGTACGCTCCGGCGCCCTGAAGACCTTCAGCCTGAGCGACACCGGCGAAGAACAGCTCACCGGTTTCCACCTGCCGAGCGAACTGGTCGGCCTGTCCGGCATGGACACCGAGAAACATCCAGTGTCGGCCCAAGCGCTGGAAACTACCTCGGTCTGTGAAATCCCTTTCGAACGCCTCGACGAACTGGCCCTGCAACTGCCGCAGCTGCGCCGGCAACTGATGCGGGTGATGAGCCGCGAGATCCGTGACGATCAGCAAATGATGCTGTTGCTGTCGAAGAAAACCGCCGACGAGCGCATCGCCACGTTCCTGGTCAACCTGTCGGCCCGCTTCCGCGCTCGCGGGTTCTCGGCCAACCAGTTCCGCCTGAGCATGTCGCGCAACGAAATCGGCAATTACCTGGGCCTGGCGGTGGAAACCGTGTCGCGGGTGTTCACGCGCTTCCAGCAGAACGAACTGATCGCCGCCGAGGGCAAGGAGATCCACATCCTCGACCCGATCCAGCTCTGCGCCCTGGCCGGCGGCTCGCTGGAAGGCTGATCTCGATCCGCGGTTGAGCGAAGCGTTTCAGCCGCGGGTATACTGCGCCGTTTGCAGCCCTGCCAGGACACCTCGACGATGGTCTTCGACTCCTTCGACATCAAATCCCTGATCCGCCCCGTGATCGACTTCCCGAAACCGGGCGTGATCTTTCGCGACATCACCCCGCTGTTCCAGTCGCCCAAGGCCCTGCGCCTGGTGATGGACAGCTTCGCCCACCGCTATGTGGAAGCCGACTTCACCCACATCGGCGCGATGGATGCGCGCGGCTTCCTGATCGGTTCGGTGCTGGCCTACCAGTTGAACAAGCCGCTGGTGCTGTTCCGCAAGCAGGGCAAACTGCCCGCAGACGTGCTGGCCGAAGGTTACGCAACCGAGTACGGCGAAGCGTTCCTCGAAGTCCACGCCGACAGCCTGTGCGAAGGTGATTCGGTGGTGATGTTCGATGACCTGATTGCCACCGGTGGCACGCTGATCGCAGCGGCCAACCTGATCCGCCGCATGGGCGCACGGGTGCATGAGGCGGCGGCGATTATCGATCTGCCGGAGCTTGGCGGTTCGCAGCGTCTGGAAGACATGGGCATCCCGACTTTCTGTCTGACGCAGTTTGCTTTGACCGATAAATAGTAAAGATCAAAAGATCGCAGCCTTCGGCAGCTCCTACAAGGGATGTGCGTTTCCCTGTAGGAGCTGCCGAAGGCTGCGATCTTTTGCTTTTAAAGCCCCATCTGCTTGCTGATGATTTCGTTCATCACTTCCCGCGTCCCGCCGCCGATCGACAGAATGCGGTTATCCCGATACAGCCGCTCCACCAGGCTCTCGCGCATGTAACCCAGGCCACCGAGGATCTGCACCGCTTCGCGGGTGATCCGGTCCGAGGTGTCCGTGGCGACGTTCTTGGCCATGGAAATCTCCTTGATCACGCTCTGCCCCGCCGCCATTTTCGCCGCTTGCCGATAAGTGAACTCGCGCGATACTTCCAGCGCCGTGGCCATTTCGGCCAACCGATGTTTGATCACCTGAAACTTGCCGATCGGCTTGCCGAATGCCTCACGCTCGCGTGCCCATTTCAGCGCTTCTTCGAGGGCGAGCTGCGAGGTCATGTTGGCCATCAACGCCAGCGCCAGCCGTTCGCTCTGGAAATTGCCCATGATGCAGGCAAAACCCATGTTCTCGGCGCCGATCAGATTGCCCACAGGCACCCGGCAATTGTCGAAAAACAGCTCAGCGGTGTCCGAGGCCCACCAGCCCATTTTTTTCAACTGGCGGCCGACGGTGAAGCCGGGGGTGCCCTTCTCGATCAACAGCAGGCTGACGCCGCCGAAACCCGGCGCTCCGGTGCGCACGGCGACGGTATAGAAGTCGGCGCGTACGCCACTGGTAATGAAGGTCTTGCTGCCGCTGACCCGGTAGACGTCGCCGTCACGCACGGCGCGGGTTTGCAGGTTGGCGACGTCGGAACCCCCGCCGGGCTCGGTAATCGCCAACGCACTGATTTTCTCGCCGCTGAGCACTTGCGGCACGACACGCTCGCGCACCTCGGGCCGGGCCCATTTGACGATCGGTGGCAGGCCGATATCCAGCGAACCGAGGCCGGCGACCAGACCACCGGAACCGCAGCGCATCAGTTCTTCGCTGGCGGCAACCTTGGCGAACAGATCACCTTCGTGGCTGCCACCCAGCGCTTCGGGATAACCGATGCCAAGAATCCCCGCCGCCCCGGCCTTCAGGTACAGCTCACGGGGAAAGCCTTCGGCTTCTTCCCACGCGTCAATGTCTGGCAGGATCTCGCGCTCGACGAAACGTCTGACGCTGTCGCGAACCATTTGGTGGCTGGGGTCGAAGTATTCCTGGAAGGCAGGCATCGGCGAACTCCATCGAAGGGTTGGCCGACGTTAACCGAGCGCTTGCTTGGTTTTCAACACAATTGTGTGAATCAGCCAAATCGAGGTGCGCCCATCGCTGGCAAGCCAGCTCCCACAGGTTTCTTTAGTGTGCACAACATTTGTGAACGACCGAAATCACTGTGGGAGCTGGCTTGCCAGCGATGGGGCCAGATCAGGCGATACACCTGTCAGAGGGAAATCGGCTTACGCCCGGCAAACGAATGCGCCAGCGTCCCGCCATCCACCAGCTCCAACTCCCCCCCCAGCGGCACACCGTGGGCAATCCGCGAGGCGATCAGGCCTTTGTTGCTGAGCAGTTGAGCGATGTAATGCGCGGTCGCCTCCCCCTCCACCGTCGGGTTGGTGGCGAGGATGACTTCGGTAAAGGTGCCAGCCTCTTCGATGCGCGTCATCAACTGCGGAATACCGATGGCTTCCGGCCCCAGACCGTCGAGCGGCGACAGGTGGCCCTTGAGCACGAAGTAGCGTCCACGGAAACCGGTCTGCTCCACCGCATAGACGTCCATCGGCCCTTCCACCACGCACAGCAGCGTGTCGTCGCGGCGCGTGTCGGCGCATTGCGGGCACAGATCGTCTTCGGTCAGCGTGCGGCACTGACGGCAGTGACCCACCCCTTCCATGGCCTGGCTCAAAGCCTGGGCCAGGCGCGTGCCGCCGCTGCGGTCACGTTCGAGCAACTGCAACGCCATGCGCTGGGCGGTTTTCTGACCCACGCCGGGCAAGGTGCGCAGGGCGTCGATCAGTTGGCGAATCAAAGGGCTGAAGCTCATGGGTAAAAAGTCCGACAAAACAACGAGACGCGGTTTATACCCGCGCCTCCGGCCAGCGTCAAATGCTCAGTCCTGGGCGACCTTCACCACCAGTTTGCCGAAGTTGCGCCCCTCCAGCAGACCGATAAACGCCTCGGGCGCCTGCTCCAGACCTTCCACCACGTCTTCGCGGAATTTCACCTTGCCGTCGCGCACCCACGGCACCATGTGGCTGATGAACTCCGGCTGACGGTCGCCGTAGTCATCAAACACGATGAAGCCCTGAATCCGCACACGCTTGGTCAGCAACGTACGCTGCAGCATCGGCAGGCGATCCGGACCTTGCGGCGCTTCAGTGGCGTTGTAACCGGCAATCAGCCCGCACAGCGGAATGCGCGCCTTGGGATTGAGCAGCGGCACCACCGCATCGAACACATGCCCGCCCACGTTTTCATAATAGATATCGATGCCGTTCGGGCAGGCTTTGGCCAGTTGCTCGGCAAAGTCCGGCGCCTTGTGATCGATGCAGGCATCGAAACCCAGCTCCTCGACCACGTATTGGCATTTGTCGGCACCACCGGCCACACCCACGGCGCGCAGGCCTTTGATTTTTGCCACTTGACCCACCACCGAGCCGACGGCGCCGGACGCAGCTGCGACGACAAGCGTTTCACCTTCTTTCGGCTGACCGATGTCGATCAGCCCCATGTACGCAGTCATACCCGGCATGCCCAACACGCCAAGCGCCATCGACGGACTCGGCAGGCCGGACGGGATCGGCATGATGTTGCGCCCATCGCTGATGCTGTGGCTCTGCCAGCCGGTGAGGCCGACCACCAGATCGCCTTGGTGGAATTTCGGATGACGCGAATCCTCGACTCGGCTGACAGCACCACCGGTCATCACTTCGCCGATTTGTACCGGCGCGGCGTAGGACGGTGCGTCACTCATGCGTCCGCGCATGTAAGGGTCCAGCGACAGGTACAGGGTCTTGAGCAGCACCTGGCCATCTTCGAGATCCGGCAACGCTTCGCGCTCCAGACGGAAGTTTTCCGGAGTCGGCGCGCCGACCGGGCGCGAGGCGAGGACGAAGCGTTGATTGAGGGTCAGAGGGTCGGACATGTCAGCGTCTCCTGTGAATGATGAATTCGGGGGTATAGGGAGCAGACCTTGGTGACATCACAGCGTTCGATGTTTCTACTAGACGCCTGTGGCGAGGGAGCTTGCTCCCGCTGGAGTGCGAAGCGCTCCCCCAGCTTCCTTTCAGGTATACGGGGTTTTCAGGGTTTACGACGACTTCGTCGCCGAGCGGGAGCAAGCTCCCTCGCCACAAACGAACACCGAACGCCCCAGAGACGGAAAAAAAAATGCCAGGCGCGATGCCTGGCATTTTGTGTAGCTCATCCAACCCGCGTTGGCGAATCAGAATGGCAGTTTCATCCCCGCTGGCAGGTTCATGCCGGCGGTCATGCTGCCCATTTTTTCCTGGCTGTTGGCTTCGATCTTGCGCACGGCGTCGTTGACGGCGGCGGCGACCACGGCTTCGAGCATTTCCTTGTCGTCTTCGCTCAGGCCTTCAACCAGGCTTGGGTCGATGCTGACGCTTTTCACGTCGTGACGACCGGTCATGACCACGGTGACCATATCGCCACCGGCCTTGCCAGTGACTTCGGCGTTGGCCAGTTCTTCCTGCATCTTGGCCATTTTTTCCTGCATCTGCTGCGCCTGCTTCATCAGGCCGGCCATGCCACCTTTCATCATGGGAATCACCTCAAAAGTACTTGGATCAAAACAGCGCCCGGCGCTTAACGCCGAACGCCCTCAGTTATTAGCCTTGGGCGACCAAGGCATCGACAGGTTCAATAGTATCGTGTCGCACCACCGCACCGAACTGCTGGACCATCTGCTGGATGAACGGATCGCCGTGGATCGATTCCTCCGCCTCGCGCTGACGGTTGGCCCGACGCCGCGAAGCAGCTTGCGCCGGGGTTTCCTGCTCGGGCTTGATCAGCTCGATGGTCAGGCTCAGCGTGCGACCGTGGAACTGGTTCAACGCGTCGTTCAGACGCCGTTGTTGCGTGGCGTTGAACAGTGCGCTGTGCGCCGGGTCCAGGTGCATCAGCCAATGGTCGCCATCGACCGCGATCAGCGTGCAGTTGGCGGCGATGCTGCCGGTCATGCCGGAGATCGGCAGTTGCGGGAACAGCTCCAGCCATTGCAACGCCAGACCGGTGGCCGGCGCGGCGGCAGGCTCCGGCTCGGGTTCCGGGGCTGGCTCGGCGGTGTGCTCGCTGGCCAGGTCGTCGAGGTAGCTGTAGGCCGAATCCATGTCCGGTTCGATGTAGTCTTCGTCCAGCGGCGGCTCATCGTCGAGGTCCATGCCCGGCGTGGCGGCATCAACGTCGGCGACCGACGGTTCGGGAATCGGCGCAGCGGCCCACTCGGGCGCGTCCGGCACCACGCTGTCCGGGGTCGGCAGCGGCATCGGCGGCAATTCGGGCTGCTCGCTGGCGGTTTCCAGCACCGGCTCGACGGCCGGCTGCTGCACAGGCGCGGGTTCCGGCTCAGGTTCGACCGGATCGTTCCACGGCAGGTCGACCACTGCTTCGGCGACTGGCTCTGGTTCCGGCGCAGGTGCCGGCACGGCGACCACCACAGGCGCTGGCTCCGGAACCGGCGCAGCAACCGCCGCTGGCGTTGGCGCAACGGCCGCAGCGACTACCGGCGCAGGCTTGGGCGCGGCAGCCACGGAGTTTGCGGAATCAACTGTGGCCTGGCTGATCCCCACTGGCTTTAGCGGTTGCCTCGGGGCGTCCGCGGTGTCGGCGGGCCGGAAGGCCAGCATCCGCAGCAGCACCATCTCGAAACCGCCACGCGGGTCCGGCGCCAGCGGCAAGTCGCGGCGGCCGATCAGGCCCATCTGGTAATAGAACTGCACGTCTTCGGCCGGCAGCGCCTGAGCCAAAGCCAATACGCGGTCACGGTCGCCATGACCGTTGTCGACACCTTCAGGCAAGGCCTGGGCAATGGCGACACGGTGCAGCACGTTGAGCATTTCCGAGAGTACACCATTCCAGTCCGGGCCCTGCTCGGCCAGGTGGCGCACGGCTTCGAGCAACGCCTTGGCGTCGCCTTCGATCAGTGCATGCAGCACGTCGAAGACCTGGCCGTGATCCAGCGTGCCGAGCATCGCCCGCACATCGGCGGCCAATACCTTGCCTTCACCGAAGGCGATGGCCTGGTCGGTCAGGCTCATGGCGTCACGCATCGAGCCATCGGCGGCGCGGCCCAGCAGCCACAGCGCGTCGTCTTCGAACGGCACGTTTTCGGCGCCGAGGACGTGGGTCAAATGCTCGACCACGCGCTCGGGCGTCATGTTCTTCAAGGAGAACTGCAGGCAGCGCGACAAAATCGTTGCCGGAAGTTTCTGCGGATCCGTGGTCGCGAGGATGAACTTGACGTACGGCGGCGGCTCTTCGAGGGTTTTCAGCAGCGCATTGAAGGAATGGCTGGAGAGCATGTGCACTTCGTCGATCAGGTAGACCTTGAAGCGCCCGCGGCTCGGCGCGTACTGCACATTATCGAGCAGCTCGCGGGTGTCCTCGACCTTGGTCCGGCTCGCGGCGTCGATCTCGATCAGGTCGACGAAGCGCCCTTCATCGATCTCGCGGCACACCGAACACTCGCCGCAGGGGCTGGAAGTGATACCTGTCTCACAGTTCAGGCATTTGGCAATGATCCGCGCAATGGTGGTCTTGCCGACCCCGCGGGTACCGGTGAACAGGTACGCGTGGTGCAGCCGCTGGCTGTCCAAGGCATTGATCAGAGCCTTGAGCACATGGGTCTGGCCGACCATTTCGCGGAACGAGCGCGGACGCCATTTACGTGCAAGAACCTGATAACTCATCGAAAACCGTCGCAACGAAGGAAGCTGAAGCGGCTAATGCTAGCGGAGCAAGGGCAAAATTGCATCCGGTGTGCTCGTCTAATCTGGCTAAGCTGCTGTTGGCGAGGAAATTTCGCTCGTGGTCGGGACTCATCGGAGCATTTATGCGTTGGGCCTTGGGAGCTTTGTTGGGGATCAGTCTGAGCGTGAACGCCGCCGAACCGCCGCTGCGCTTCGTCGTGGCCGACAGCTGGGCGATGCCCATGGTGCAAATCGAGCACGGCCGCCCCACCCAGGGCATTCTCCACGACATCATGCTCAGCCTGGCAACGCAGGTCGGCGTGCCGGCCGAATTCCATGTGCTGCCGCGCGCCCGGGTGCAGAACGCCATGGAACACGGTGAAGTCGACGTGCGCTGCTATGCCGCACAATCATGGTTGCCGAATCAGTCCGGAGACTACATCTGGAGCCTCCCGCTGCTGTTCCAGCGCGATCTGCTGATCAGCCGCGACAATCAACCGCTCCACGTCGATCCCGCCCGCCTGCCCCGGCAATCGATCGGCACCGTGCTCGGCTACACCTACCCGACTCTGCAACCGCTGTTCGACGCCGACCACCTGCAACGCGACGACGCGCGCAATCAGGAACAAGTGCTGGAAAAACTCCTGGCCGGGCGTTATCGCTATGCGGTGAGCAATCAATGGACACTGGACTGGTTCAATCAGCGCCTGCTGCCCACGCAGCAACTGCAGAGGGTGGCGGTGCTGCAAGAACAGCATGTCGGCTGCTATGTGAGGAATGATCCGCAGGTGCCGGTGCAGCGAATTCTGCGCACGTTGCTGCGGATGAAAATGTCGGGGGAGATTGATGACATCATCCGGTTGTATACCGGATCCTCGGAAACCACCCCATAACCCCTTTTTATGGGGAGATATTTCCCACAGAGAATTATTCAGTAACCGTGTGACTCACGGAATTTCTGGTAGTCGTGAAACTCGATCCACTCGACCACATCGTACGGCAGGAAAAGCTGCTGGCGGGCGCGGGAGATGGCGATGTACACGGCGCAGATCCGCTGATCGAACGCGTAGGCGTCCTTGAACTGCACGTTGGTCAGCAGTTCGGGCGTCAGCAGAACGCGGTCGAACTCCATGCCGCCCGCCTCCTGGGCCTGCATCAACAGGCAGCTTTTGCCGGGGCTGCCGATCATCCGGTTGAGCCGGGTCAGGTCAGCGACCTTGAAGCCCTTCTCCAGCTCGGCCTCGACCCACAAAAACGCCTCGTCGTACTGGTTGGCCTCGCGCAGCTGCTGCCACTTCGGCACGTCGCTGAAATAGCGATGCGCGCCCTTCTCGCTGTGCGTGGAACTGTAGTAATCGACCCTGAACAACTCGATGGCACTGGTCATGAAGTGTTCGAGGTCGCGCTGCGCTTTCATGTCGGCAAAGCTGAACGGGCAATTGGCATCGTGCAGCTGTATCGCCCACTTCATGGTGTCCCACGGTGACGCGGTCAGCACCACACAACCTTGCGGCGGGACAAAGCCCTGTGGATAAAACTCGATGCCGACGTCCGCCTCACGCGCGCCTTCGAAGGGTATCTTGCTCTTTTCCGAGTGCCGGGAAATCAGCGGATTGACCAGACGCTCGACGTTGCGCCCCGAACGCACCGAATAGGTGATATCGCTCTGGCGCACTTCACGTTTTCTTTTCACCAGATCGCGCTCGGCGTGCTGGTACTCATCGCCCAGCGTGATCAGCACCTGCCGGCCGCGCTCGATAATCTGCAGCAGCGACGCAGGAATGTCCTGGCTCTCGTCGATCAGCACATGGGTATACCGCGGCGGCACCACGCAGCCCGCGAGGCTTGCCCGCTTGATCAGCAACAAGGCTTCGAAGCCGCTCTGCCGGCCCCATGCCGGGTTGGCCTCGAGGTAAGTCCAGACGCGGCTCGAATACTCCAGCAACACCTTGGACTCAAGGCTGGACAAGGACAGTTTGAAATGCGGCAGATGATGCGCCGACAGACTGTAGTCCCGGGAGTGGCAATAGCGCTCGAGGGTTTCCAGACAAACGCTCAGGGTGCATTGCGCGTCGTGCTCGCGAAAGCCCAGGATATTCAGCGCCTGCGCCAGACTCTGTTTGCTCGCGACCCGACCGGCGGCGCCTGCGGGTGGCAGCTTGCGCCCATAAATCAGCCCGCGTGCGAACGCTTCAAAGGTGATGCCGGGTTTGCGGTCACCGGTAACGCCCATGCGTTGGCGGAGCGTCGCGAGTTTTTCCGGCGTGCGTGCCAGCAGCAGGGTTTTCGCGGGATCCAGACACTCGGTCAAGGCGCCGATCAGGTGACTCTTGCCGATCCCGGCGTAGCCTTGGACGTGCAGGTCTTCATCGAGGTTGGCGCGGAAGGTTCTGACCAGTTTGTCTTGCGCAGCGCTGAGCCAGCGCTCGCGGTGTGCCGGGCTGATCATCTGCTGGCTGAACGGATTATTGGCCGCGTGGTGGCGCGTCTTGAACTCGTCATCCCACTTGCCATCGGGCAGCAGGTAATCCTGCGCCGACACCTCGTCAGCCAACAGCAAACGCAGATTCAACCCCCTCATGGCGTTCAGACCGAAATACAGCTGACGCGGATCGAACAGTCGTTGCGCCTCGGACAACAACCCTGTCCGGCCATCGACCGCCCACGCAATCAGCCGCGCCAGCACCTTCTCCGCCGCAGCGGCAGTGAGATCCTTCTCGGCGGCCTGAGCCAGATTCTGGATGACCAGCACGGCGGCGAGCTGCGCATCGGTCAGCGCGTCGAGGACTTTCGCGCCATCGGGCTGCAACAGGCTCGCGCAGGTCTCGTCCGTCACGGGCAAGTAAACAGCGGTGGATAAATCGTGATGTTCCGGGTGCATACAACCTCGTAGCCAGGGCGCGAACTTGTCAACGACGCGCGCAGCAAGACGGTGGAGTATGCCACTGTTCAACCTTGGTGGCTGAACAGGCATCGGGGTGGCTGCCTTCACGAGCAGGCTTGTTCCCACAGGGGCTGGCGTGAAAGCCCAAATCGCAGGCATAAAAAAACCGCAGTGGGCGAAACCCATGCAGTTCTGCTGAAGCGTTCTTTGTTCGTTAAGGTGGTAACCCCACCAGCCACACCCCGGCACACAATGTTCCCGCTGTGGCTGCTTCCTTCCGGATCTGACCAGGTTCACGGGTAATCGTTGCGGGGGGACCGATGGGGTCACCATAACGACACTCACCTGTCGGCGAGCCGCGCCATTGTACCTGTCTGAGATGAAGTTACAACCGTTGGTTGCAGATAAAAATATGAACGGGTTCAAGGACATGCGCTGAGCCCGAAAAGATAGCAGCCTGCGGCAGCGCCTACAGGGTCAGCACCTCGTCCGCTTTGCCGCCCGCCTGCTGGATCACCAGATGAATGAAGTGCAGTTTGGCAATCGCCGCCGCCGGCAGCACGAACGGGTAGAAATCCGGCTGCCCCATGCTGCGCGACAGTTCGTTGAGCATGCCCGCCAGTTCGATCCAGGCGTTGACGAACGACAGGAACGCCGCGCCGCCGGGATGCTCTGGGTCATACAGTGTGCTGGGTGGAAACGGCTGATAGTCGAAGTCCATCTCCCGTGCACTCATGCCGAAACCCAGTGCAGTGTCCACCGCGTCCATCATGTGCAGGTAGTGCGCCCAGGTTTCCGCCCAGTCTTCCCACGGGTGCATGGTCGCGTAGGCGCTGACGTAGTGTTGCGGCCAGTCCAGCGGCGCGCCTTGTTGATAGTGACGGTCGAGCGCTTCGGCGTAACTGGCGCGCTCGTCGCCGAACAGGTTGCGGAAGGCTTCGAGCCACGGGCCGTTGGCGATCAGACGATCCCAGTAATAATGCCCGACCTCATGCCGGAAATGCCCCAGCAGCGTGCGATAAGGTTCATGCATCGCCGCCCGCACCTGCTCGCGATGGGCGTCGTCGGCTTCTTTGATGTCGAGGGTGATCAGGCCGTTGGCGTGGCCGGTCATTGGCGCGTTGCCTTCGAGGTCGACGCCGATGAAATCAAAGGCCAGGCCGCGCTCTTCATCCACGGTTTTCGGGATGACCGGCAGCCCGAGGGTGATCAGTTGCGCCACCAGCCGGCGCTTGGCAATTTCCACTTTGCGCCAGCGCTCAGGGTTTTCCGGCACCGAGAGGTCGGGGATGGTGCGATTGAGGCTGCAGGCGACGCACAGGCTGTCGCGGCCGTTATCCGGCAGCAGCCAATTGCAGGCGGCGGGAGTGTCGAGATTGGCGCAGCGGCGGAACAATCCGGCGTCGGGATCGGCATCGAGTGTCCAGCTACCGTCCTGCGGTCCGGGCTGCAGCGAGGTCAGGCGACTTGCTTCAGGCTGATAGCCGAGCATGGCGCTGCAAGCCAGGCACTGGCTGTTGCGAAAGAACAGCGACTGGCCGCAGCGGCACGGCCAGATTTTGCTGTTGCGTGAAGACTCGCCCATGAACGGCGCGACGATGCGAGAACTGAGCTGCTCGAAAAAGCGGTACATGGCGATCTCTCCCTGGGGCTTGCCAAGACTAGATCATCCTCGTGCGCTGATCGTTCCCACGCTTTGTGTGGGGAAAAGCAAAAGATCGCAGCCTTCGGCAGCTCCTACAGAATTAGTGTCTTGCCACATTGATCCCCTGTAGGAGCTGCCGAAGGCTGCGATCTTTTGTTCTTAAACGGACAGACCGTGTCCCTTCAGGAAAGCGATAAACGCCTCTTCGTCCATCACCTTCACCCCCAGCTCATTGGCCTTGGTCAATTTCGAACCGGCTCCGGGCCCCGCCACTACGCAGTGGGTCTTGGCCGATACCGAACCGGCGACCTTGGCGCCAAGGCTTTCCAGATGTTCCTTGGCCACATCACGGCTCATCAGCTCGACCTTGCCGGTCAGCACCCAGGTTTCGCCGGACAACGGCAGGCCTTCGACGACTTTCTTCTCGCTGAGCCAGTGCATGCCGAAATCACGCAGCTGTTTCTCCGCCGATTCGGCAATCTGCCGGTGCTCGGCCACAGCAAAAAACTCACGCACCGAATTGGCCTGCTTCTCCGGCAGCGCCTGGCGCATGTCCAGCCAGTCGGCATTCATCACCGCGTCCAGCGAACCGAACTTGTCTGCCAGTTTCTGCGCACCGCCCGGGCCGACAAAGGGAATGTGCAACTTGTCGAGCAGACCGCCAAGGGTGGTGCTGGCGGCGAACTCGGCGCCCAGATCGCCCTGATCCTGAATCTGCAGGCCATGCCCCAGCAACTCGCTGATCACCTGCTGGTTATGCGCATCTTCAAAGAAGCTGTGAATCTCGTGCGCCACTTCCAGACCGATGTCCGGCAGGTAGGTCAGCACTTGCGGCAGCGCCTGTTGCACGCGCTCCAGCGAACCCAGCGAGCGCGCCAACACCTTGGCCGTCTCCTCGCCGACGTCGGGAATACCGAGGGCGTAGATGAAACGCGCCAGCCCCGGCTGCTTGCTGTCTTCAATCGCCGCCAGCAGCTTGTTGCTGGAGACTTCAGCGAAGCCTTCCAGATCGACAATGTCGTCGAACTTCAGCGCATACAGATCGGCCGGCGAACTGACCAGACCTTCGTCGACCAGTTGCTCGACGCTCTTGTCGCCAAGGCCTTCAATATCCATCGCCCGACGCGAGACGAAGTGAATGATCGCCTGCTTCAGTTGCGCACCGCAGGCCAGACGGCCTACGCAGCGGTACACTGCGCCTTCGCTGATGGTTTCCTTGCCCTTGCTGCGTTTGACCAGTTGCGTGCGCTCGACATGGGAGCCGCAGACCGGGCAGTTCTCTGGAATCGCTACAGGACGCGCATTCTCGGGGCGACGTTCGGTGACCACTTGCACCACCTGCGGGATCACGTCTCCGGCGCGGCGGATGATCACGGTGTCGCCGATCATCAGGCCCAGGCGCGCCACTTCGTCCATGTTGTGCAGGGTGGCGTTGGCCACGGTGACGCCCGCGACCTTGACCGGTTTCAGCCGCGCCACCGGCGTGACGGCGCCGGTGCGGCCGACCTGAAATTCCACGTCGAGCAGTTCGGTGAGCTCTTCCATGGCCGGGAATTTGTGCGCAATCGCCCAGCGCGGTTCGCGGGCACGGAAGCCCAGCTCGCGCTGATCGGCGATGCTGTTGACCTTGAACACCACACCGTCGATTTCGTAGGCCAGCGCGTTACGCCGTTCGCCGATGTCGCGGTAATAATCCAGGCACTCGCCGATGCCTTTGGCCAGTTTGAGCTCGTGGCTGATCGGCAGGCCCCACTTCTGCAACTGCTTGAGGTTGCCGATGTGGGTATCGGAGATATCGTGGGAGACCTGGCCGATGCCGTAGCAGCAGAATTCCAGCGGGCGGTTGGCGGTGATTTTCGAATCCAGCTGGCGCAGGCTGCCGGCCGCGGCATTGCGCGGGTTGGCGAAGGTCTTGCCGCCGACTTCCAGTTGCGAAGCGTTAAGGCGCTCGAAACCGGCCTTGGACATAAATACTTCACCACGCACTTCCAGAGTGGCCGGCCAGCCTTCGCCATGCAGCTTCAACGGAATGTTGCGTACCGTGCGCACGTTGACGCTGATGTCTTCACCGGTGGTGCCATCGCCACGGGTAGCGCCGCGTACCAGCACACCGTCCTGATACAGCAGGCTGACCGCCAGGCCATCGAGTTTCGGCTCACAGCTGTATTCCACCGCCGCACCGCCACCGAACAGATCACCGGCCGGCAGATCCAGGCCTTCGGTCACCCGGCGGTCGAATTCGCGCATGTCGGTTTCTTCGAAGGCGTTGCCGAGACTGAGCATCGGCACTTCGTGACGCACCTGGGTGAAGGCAGTCAACGCCACGCTGCCGACACGCTGGGTCGGCGAGTCGCTGGTGATCAGCTCCGGATTGGCCGCCTCCAGCGCCTTGAGCTCGTGGAACAACCGGTCGTACTCGGCGTCCGGAATGCTCGGCTCGTCGAGGACGTGGTACCGGTAGTTGTGCTGATCGAGTTCAGCACGCAGCTCTAGAATGCGGTTTTTGGCGGCGGTCATGGGTGTTCTCTCATAAAGCAAAAGAGCAGCCGAGGCTGCTCCAGTTTCATCATTCAAAGATCGCAGCCTCGTTGCACTCGACAGCTCCTACAGGGATCGCGTTCCTCTGTAGGAGCTGCCGAAGGCTGCGATCTTTTGATCTTGGCCTTAGCGCTTCTGGGTCAGGGCGCGGCGCTCGAATTCGACGATGCGCTGACGGTAGTGCTCGATAGTCTGCGCGGTCAGCACGCTGCGCTGGTCGTCTTTCAGCTCGCCGTTCAGCTCCTGGGACAGCTTGCGCGCTGCCGCCACCATCACGTCGAAGGCCTGCTTCGGATGACGCGGGCCTGGCAGACCGAGGAAGAAACTCACCGCCGGCGTGCTGAAATGGTCGATGTCGTCCAGATCGAAAATACCCGGCTTGACCGCGTTGGCCATGGAGAACAGCACTTCACCGTTGCCGGCCATGCTTTCGTGGCGGTGGAAAATATCCATCTCGCCAAAACGCAGACCGCTTTCGAGAATGTTCTGCAGCAAGGCCGGGCCTTTGAAGCCGGCGGCGTCACGGCAGATCACGCTGATCACCAGGACTTCTTCGGCTTGCGGCTGATCCTTGTCGGCCACGGCCGGCGCAGGCTTGCTGTCTTCGACGAAGTCGTCATCACGGCTGCTGAAGCTCGGGCCGCCGTCCAGGTCCAGATCGAGGTTCAAGTCGCCCTGGGCCGGACCGTTGCTGCCGCGCTTGCCACGCTTCGAACCGGATTCGCGAGGCTCGCGTGCTTCGCGGGCCGGCATGCTCACCGATGGCAGATCGTGTTCGTCCAGTTGCGGCTCTTTATGCGTATCCAGCACGCGGGCCGGGCCCAACAGCTCAGCGCTGGTGTCCTCGTCCGGCAGGTTGGACAGACTTCGGTCAAGACGGAATTTCAGTTTTCCCTTGCCGCCGCGCATACGGCGCCAGCCATCGAAAAGAATACCGGCTATCACAATGATGCCGATGACGATCAGCCACTCGCGCAGACCGATTTCCATGTAATCCCGTGCCTCTATAAAAAATGCTGAAAAATAAGGGGTTTACATTGTGCAAACCGCTTTAAAACGTGGCGCCAACTCTATGTTCTGACAGGCGTTTTGCCCACGTATACGAAAAATTGACATTAAACTAGCACGACCAAAGACAACTTTACACCGTCTGTCACGTTGGCTTGCGCGAATATGTCGATTGGCCAGCAAGTCGAAGTCGGTAAAAAAGTCCTACAGGCTATTCATACCCTTCCGACACCACGCTGACTCAGGCGTCCACCATCGCCATCGCCTCCTCGACATCCACTGCAACCAGTCGCGAACAACCCGGCTCGTGCATCGTCACGCCCATCAGTTGATCGGCCATTTCCATGGCGATCTTGTTGTGGGTGATATAGATGAACTGCACGGTCTGCGACATCTCTTTAACCAATCGTGCGTAGCGTCCAACGTTAGCGTCATCCAGTGGCGCGTCAACTTCATCGAGCATGCAGAACGGCGCCGGATTCAATTTGAAGATCGCAAAAACCAGTGCCAGCGCGGTCAGGGCTTTTTCCCCGCCGGAGAGCAAATGGATGGTGCTGTTCTTCTTTCCTGGCGGCCGCGCCATGATCGTCACCCCTGTATCGAGTAGATCTTCGCCCGTCAGTTCCAAATACGCGCTGCCGCCACCGAAAACTTTCGGGAAAAGCGCCTGTAAACCGCCATTGATCTGATCAAAGGTATCTTTGAAACGGTTACGGGTTTCCTTGTCGATCTTGCGAATGACGTTTTCCAGGGTCTCCAATGCTTCGACCAGATCGGCGTCCTGCGCATCCAGATAACGTTTACGCTCGGATTGTTGCGTGTATTCGTCGATGGCCGCGAGGTTGATCGCGCCCAGGCGCTGAATCCGCGCATTGATCCGTTCGAGTTCTTCTTCGGCGGCGCGTTCACTGGCCTCAGGCGTCAATGTCGCGAGCACGCCATTGAGATCGTAGCCGTCTTCAAGCAATTGATCCTGCAACGCCTTGCGCCGCACGGTCAGCGCCTGCCATTCCATGCGCTGCTGTTCGAGCTGACCACGGATCAATTGCGATTGCTGCTCGGCCTGGGTCCGGCGCTTTTCCGCCTCGCGCAGTTCGCGGTCGGCGTCTTCCAGGGCGATCTGCGCGGTCTTCAGTTCTTCGTCGACGGTCATGCGCTTGTCGAGCAGTTCTTCGAGTTTCAGGCGCAGCTCTTCCAGCGGCGCCTCGCCCTCCTCCAGATTCAGACTCAACTGTTCGCGTTTTTCGCTCAGGCGCTCGGCCTGCATTTCCAGACGCTCCAGCGCCTGGCGCGTGGAATCGTGCTGCGCACGCAGCGAACCGAGACGCACCGCCAGTTGATGGGCGTGATCCTTGTGCTGGCGGGCTTCCTGGCGCACGCGATCAAGGCGTTCGCGCAAGCTGTCACGCTGGGCCAGCAGCAATTCGCGCTGCTCGGTGTCCAGCGCCATGGCATCGAGCGCTTCCTGCAATTGCATGCGCGCTTCGCCGACTTGTTCGTGCTCAAGTTCGCGCTGCTCGGCGAGCTCGATCAGCTCTTCGTCAAGCCGCGTGCGGCGCAGCGTCAGTTGTTCGGCCTTGGCTTTACCGGCGGACAGTTGGGCTTTCAATTCACCTTGTGAGCGGGCCTCATCCTGCAGCAGGCGACGCAAATGTTCGCGGCCGTTTTCCTGCTGACGCTGTTGCGCACGCAAGGTCTGCAAGCGGGTTTCCATGGCTTCGACCGTGGCTTCGCGCTCTTCGCGCTCGGCCTGCAGCGTCTCGATTTCCTGGCCCCGGGCGAGCATGCCGCTCTCGGCTTCACTGGCGCGACGTACGCGCAGGAAGTGTCGACCAACCCAGTAACCATCGCGACTGATCAGGCTCTGCCCGGCACTCAACTGCCCGCGCAGGGCCAGCGCCTGTTCGAGGCTGTCGACCGGTTTGACCTGGCCGAGCCATGGCGACAGATCGATCTGCGCCTCGACTTTATCCAGCAAACTGCCCGCGACGCGCACGCCATCACTGGCGGGGCTGAGCAGGCGCAAATCGCCTTGGGTGAAACCGGACAGATCGAAGCCGCTGAAGTCATCCACCAGCACCGCTTGCAGATCGGCGCCGAGCACGGTTTCCACCGCCAGCTCCCAACCAGCCTCGACCTTCAGGCCTTCGGCCAGACGCGGCCGTTCGGCGAGGTTGTGTTCTTTCAGCCATTCGGCGGTGCCGGTGCCCGGGTCGAGCGCAGCTTGCTGCAAGGCCTCAAGCGACGCCAGTCGCCCGTTGAGCCGTTGCAGATCGCCCTGCGCCTGCTGCTGCGCGGTCAGTGCCTGCTGCAATTCCTGACGCAGTTGTTCAAGTTTTTCGACCTGCGCCTCTTCGCTGGTCTGCAAATCTTCGAGGGTCGCTTCGGATTCGGCGAGCTGCTCGTTGAGTGCCATGATCGCCGCGTCTTCCGGGTCGGCGGAGAGCAAGTCGCGCTCCTCGGCGAGACGCTTTTGCCGATCGGCCAGCCGTTCCATGCTGGTTTCCAGTTGCTGGATCCGCGACTGCTGCACTTCGGCCTGGCGCCGGGGTTCGGCGGCGGTCAGGTTGAAGGTGTCCCACTGCTCCTGCCAGCCGTGCATGACGCTTTCGGAATCTTCCAGTGCGGCGGCGGCTTCTTCGGCGGCGGCGCTGGTGACTTCCTGCTCGGGGATGAGCATGTCCAGCTCTTCGCCGAGGGTCAGCAGCAACGTGCGGTCGTGGCCCAGGTGCGATTCGGTTTCCAGACGCGCGCGCTCGGCTTCTTTCAGATCGTCCTGCAACTGACGCAAGCGCTGCTGGCCGTGCTGAATGCTCTGCTCGACCCGGGCGATGTCGCCGCCGACCGAATAGAAGCGTCCCTGCACCAGATTGAAGCGTTCGGACAGTTCATGGTGCCCGTCGCGCAGGCGCTCGATGGCGGCATCGGCATTGCGCTGCTCGGCGACCAGCGCTTCGAAACTGACTTCCTGGTTGCCGATGATCGATTCGCGCTGGCCGACCTGATCGTTCAGATCCTGCCAGCGCAGGGCCGACAGTTGCGCCTTGAGCTGGCGCTCTTCGGCCTTGTATTCCTGATACTTCTTGGCGGACTCGGCCTGGCGGTGCAGGCGTTCGAGCTGGCGCTCCAGCTCTTCACGCAGGTCGGTCAGACGCGCCAGGTTTTCGTGGGTGCGGCGGATGCGGTTTTCGGTTTCGCGCCGACGCTCCTTGTACTTGGAGATGCCCGCCGCTTCTTCGATAAAGTTGCGCAGGTCTTCCGGCTTGGCTTCGATCAGCTTGGAGATCATCCCCTGCTCGATGATCGAGTAGCTGCGCGGGCCGAGGCCGGTGCCGAGGAAGATGTCGGTGATGTCGCGACGGCGGCACTTGGCGCCGTTGAGGAAATAGCTGTTCTGGCTGTCGCGGGTGACTTTGCGGCGAATGGAAATCTCGGCGTACGCCGCGTATTCGCCGACCAGCGTGCCGTCGGAGTTGTCGAACACCAGTTCGATGCTCGCCTGACTCACCGGCTTACGACTGGTCGAGCCGTTGAAGATGACGTCGGTCATCGACTCGCCACGCAGGTTCTTCGCCGAACTCTCGCCCATCACCCAGCGAACGGCGTCGATGATGTTCGACTTGCCGCAACCGTTCGGCCCGACGACTGCCGCCATGTTACTGGGGAAGTTCACCGTGGTCGGGTCGACGAAGGACTTGAACCCCGCCAGTTTGATGCACTTTAGCCGCACGCTCAGGCAACCGTCAGGGCGGAGACCACCAGATCGCTGCTGCGCTGGGCATAAGCCGTCAGCACGATGCGGATCTGCGGCAAATCACGGGCGAGCACAGCGGCCAGCAGGCGTTCGAACAGTTCGAGGAACTCGCTCATTTCGGCCTTGAGCTGTTCGAGGGCGAGGAAGTAGGCGCGGCTCATGGCCGGCTGCAGGTTCTCGACGGTCTCTTGCAGGTACGGGTTGTTGGCAAACGGGTACGCAGCGCGCATCACGGCGAAGCTGTCATCGACGAAGGTGCGGATGTCCTGACGCTCATAGCTGGCGGTGAGGCGCTGCTGGATCTGCACGAACGGCGCCATGTCGGCCTGGGTCTGCCAGCCATTGGCGACCGCATTGCCGAGCAGAATGTACAGCTCGCTCATCAGCGTGCACAGGCTCTGCACCTTGTGCGCGGTAAGTTCGGTGACATGGGCGCCACGTCGCGGCAGGATCGCGATCAGGTGGCGGCGTTCGAGGATCAGCAGGGCTTCGCGGACCGATCCGCGGCTGACATTGAGGGCCAGCGTGACCTTCTGTTCCTGAATGCGCTCTCCCGGCTTCATTTCGCCGCGAATGATGCGTTCGGCGAGGTGGTGAGCGATTTGCTCGGCGAGGCTGTCCGGCGCCTTGAACGTCATGGTTGTCCTTCAAACTCTTCGATCTGCACAAGCGGCGCAGTGTAGCGCAAATGCACGTGCATGGCGGAGTGCCCGCACGGCGCTTTTTGGCACGATTCAAGCAAAAAAGCAGGGGTTCCGCTCAGGGTCAATACTCAATAGAGCACACGTTAATCGACAAAACCAATTTTCCTGACCTTTAAGTCAGAAAACCATTGACCGAAAAGTCAGACCTGCTAAATTCGGCTCACGTCGGTTAACAACAATAATGAGTCTGCGAGGCCTTCCGTGATCCAGTTTTTACTTAACCAGGAACTCCGTAGCGAGCACGCCCTGGACCCGAATCTGACCGTGCTCAATTACCTGCGTGAGCATGTAGGCAAATCCGGCACCAAAGAAGGCTGCGCCAGCGGCGACTGTGGCGCCTGCACCGTAGTAGTCGGCGAGTTGCAAACCGATGACGCCGGCCGCGAACACATTCGCTATCGTAGCCTCAACTCGTGCCTGACCTTTGTGTCGTCGCTGCACGGCAAACAACTGATCAGCGTCGAAGACCTCAAGCACCAGGGCGAACTGCACAGCGTGCAGCAAGCCATGGTCGAGTGCCACGGCTCGCAGTGCGGCTTCTGCACCCCCGGTTTCGTCATGTCGCTGTTCGCCCTGCAAAAGAACAGCGATGCACCGGATCAGGCCAAGGCGCACGAAGCGCTGGCCGGCAATCTCTGCCGCTGCACCGGCTACCGGCCGATTCTCGCCGCCGCCGAGCAATCCTGCTGCGGCAAACAGCCGGACCAGTTCGATGCCCGCGAAGCCGAGACCATCGCCCGCCTCAAAGCCATCGCCCCGACCGATATCGGTGAACTCAACAGTGGCGACAAGCGCTGCCTGGTGCCGCTGACCGTGGCCGATCTGGCTGATCTGTATGACGCTTACCCACAAGCGCGGCTGCTGGCCGGCGGTACCGATCTGGCGCTGGAAGTCACCCAGTTTCACCGGACCTTGCCGGTGATGATCTACGTCGGCAACGTCGCCGAAATGAAGCGCATCGAAAGCTTCGATGACCGCCTCGAAATCGGCGCCGCCACCGCCCTCTCCGACTGCTACGAAGCGCTGACTGCCGAATACCCGGACTTCGGCGAACTGCTGCACCGCTTTGCCTCGCTGCAGATCCGCAACCAGGGCACCCTCGGCGGCAACATCGGCAACGCCTCGCCGATCGGTGATTCGCCACCGCTGCTGATCGCCCTCGGCGCGCAGGTGGTGCTGTGCAAGGGTGAAACCCGGCGCACCCTGAACCTGGAAGATTACTTCATCGACTACAAGGTCACCGCCCGTCAGGAAAGCGAGTTCATCGAGAAGATCATCGTCCCGCGTGCCACGGCCGGGCAGCGTTTCCGCGCCTACAAGGTCTCCAAGCGTCTGGACGATGACATTTCCGCCGTCTGCGCCGCCTTCAATCTGCGCGTCGAGAATGGCGTGATCACTGACGCACGCGTGGCGTTCGGCGGCATGGCCGCGATCCCCAAACGCGCCGCCCATTGCGAAGCCGTGCTGCTCGGCCAGCCATTCAGCAACGCCGTTATCGAACGCGCCTGCGCCGCACTGGGCGAAGACTTCACGCCGCTCTCGGACTTCCGCGCCAGCAAGGAATATCGCCTGCTCAGCGCGCAGAACCTGCTGCGCAAATACTTCATCGAACTGCAAACACCGCACATCGAGACTCGGGTGACCGCTTATGTCTAACCATCACGCCGTAGAGAAGACTCAAGCCGAACTGGCGGAATTGTTCGCCAGGGACCTGACCACCGGCGTCGGCCGCAGCGTCAAGCACGACAGCGCCGCCAAGCATGTGTCCGGTGAAGCGCAGTACATCGACGATCGCCTGGAATTCCCCAATCAGCTGCACGTTTACGCACGGCTGTCGGACCGCGCCCACGCGAAAATCATCAGCATCGACACCAAGCCCTGCTACGCCTTCGAAGGCGTGCGCATTGCGATCACCCACGAAGACGTGCCGGGCCTGAAAGACATCGGCCCGCTGCTGCCGGGCGATCCGCTGCTGGCGATCGATGACGTGCAGTTCGTCGGTCAACCAGTGCTGGCCGTGGCCGCGAAAGACCTGGAAACCGCACGCAAAGCCGCGATGGCCGCGATCATCGAATACGAAGATCTGGAGCCGGTGCTGGACGTGGTCGAGGCCCTGCGCAAACGCCACTTCGTGCTCGACAGCCACACCCATCAGCGTGGCGATTCGGCTTCGGCATTGGCCACCGCTGAACACCGCATTCAAGGCACGCTGCACATCGGCGGCCAGGAACACTTTTATCTGGAGACGCAGATCTCCTCGGTAATGCCCACCGAAGACGGCGGCATGATCGTTTACTGCTCGACGCAGAACCCCACCGAAGTGCAGAAACTGGTGGCCGAAGTGCTCGACATGTCGATGAACAAGATCGTCGTCGACATGCGCCGCATGGGCGGTGGTTTCGGCGGCAAGGAAACCCAGGCCGCCAGCCCGGCGTGCCTGTGCGCGGTGATCGCGCACCTCACCGGCCAGCCGACCAAGATGCGCCTGCCACGGGTCGAAGACATGCTGATGACCGGCAAGCGCCACCCGTTCTATGTCGAGTACGACGTCGGCTTCGACAGCACCGGGCGCCTGCACGGCATCGCCATGGACCTGGCGGGCAACTGCGGCTGTTCGCCGGACCTTTCCGCTTCGATTGTCGACCGGGCGATGTTCCACTCGGACAACTCTTATTACCTCGGTGACGCGACCATCAACGGTCACCGCTGCAAGACCAACACCGCGTCGAACACCGCCTACCGTGGTTTCGGCGGTCCGCAAGGGATGGTCGCCATCGAAGAAGTGATGGACGCGATTGCCCGCCATCTCAACCTCGATCCACTGGCCGTGCGCAAGGCCAACTACTACGGCAAGACCGAGCGCAACGTCACTCACTATTACCAGACCGTCGAGCACAACATGCTCGAAGAGATGACCGCCGAGCTGGAAGAAAGCAGCCAGTACGCCGAGCGCCGCGAGGCGATCCGCCGCTACAACGCCAACAGCCCGATCCTGAAAAAAGGCCTGGCGCTGACCCCGGTGAAATTCGGCATTTCCTTCACCGCCAGTTTCCTCAACCAGGCCGGCGCGCTGATCCACGTTTACACCGACGGCAGCATCCACCTGAACCACGGCGGCACGGAAATGGGCCAGGGCCTCAACACCAAAGTCGCGCAGGTGGTGGCCGAAGTGTTCCAGGTGGAAATGGATCGCGTGCAGATCACCGCGACTAACACCGACAAAGTGCCAAACACCTCGCCGACTGCGGCTTCCAGCGGCGCTGACCTCAACGGCAAGGCCGCGCAGAATGCCGCCGAGATCATCAAGCAGCGTCTGGTGGAGTTCGCCGCACGGCACTACAAGGTCAGCGAAGAAGACGTGGAATTCCACAACGGCCATGTGCGCGTGCGTGACCACATCATGACCTTCGAGGCGCTGATCCAACTGGCGTATTTCAATCAGGTCTCGCTGTCGAGCACCGGTTTCTACAAGACCCCGAAAATCTACTACGACCGCAGCCAGGCCCGGGGCCGGCCGTTCTACTACTTCGCCTTCGGCGCGGCGTGTTGCGAAGTGATCGTCGACACCCTGACCGGCGAGTACAAGATGCTGCGTACCGACATCCTCCACGATGTCGGCGCCTCGCTGAACCCGGCCATCGACATCGGTCAGGTCGAGGGCGGTTTCATCCAGGGCATGGGCTGGCTGACCATGGAAGAGCTGGTCTGGAACAACAAGGGCAAGCTGATGACCAACGGCCCGGCCAGCTACAAGATCCCGGCCGTGGCGGACATGCCGCTGGACCTGCGGGTGAAACTGGTGGAAAACCGCAAGAACCCGGAAGACACGGTGTTCCATTCCAAGGCCGTCGGTGAGCCGCCGTTCATGCTTGGGATTGCCGCGTGGTGCGCGATCAAGGACGCGGTAGCGAGCCTTGGTGACTACAAGCATCAACCGCAGATCGATGCGCCGGCGACCCCGGAGCGGGTGTTGTGGGGGTGTGAGCAGATGCGTCAGCTCAAGACGGTGAAAGCGGTCGAAGCTGAAGCCGAGTTGGCTCCGCTCTAGGACCGAGGCGCGGCCAATCGCTGGCAAGCCAGCTCCCACAGTGATCCGTGGTGATTTCAGGATTTGCGGTACACCACAAAACCTGTGGGAGCTGGCTTGCCAGCGATGCGGCCCGAACAGACAACGACAGATGTCGAGGTGAACATGTACAACTGGATCGACGCCCTCGCCGACCTGCAGAACCAGGGCGAACCCTGTGTTCTGGTGACAATCATCGAAGAACTCGGCTCGACCCCGCGCAATGCCGGCTCGAAAATGGTCGTCAGCGCGAAACAGACCTTCGACACCATCGGTGGCGGGCATCTGGAATACAAAGCCATGCAGATCGCCCGCGAGATGCTCGCCAGCGGCAAGCAGGACACCCATCTGGAGCGCTTCAGCCTCGGCGCCAGCC
Organism: Pseudomonas sp. Y5-11; assembly: GCF_022368695.1. Lineage (NCBI taxonomy): Bacteria > Pseudomonadati > Pseudomonadota > Gammaproteobacteria > Pseudomonadales > Pseudomonadaceae > Pseudomonas > Pseudomonas sp. Y5-11. Next base: position 2,903,459 of record NZ_CP058974.1, on the reverse strand, counting down.
TCGGCCAGTGCTGCGGTGGCGCCACCGTGTTGCTGTTCGAACCGATGGGCCAGGTGCAGGCGCAAATTGCCGTGTTCGGCGCCGGACATGTCGGCCGCGCATTGGTGCCGCTGCTCGCCAGCCTGCCGTGCCGGGTACGCTGGATCGATTCGCGGGAAGAGGAATTCCCCGATCAGATTCCCCACGGCGTGCGTAAAATCGTCGCCGAAGAGCCTTTGGATGAAATTGATGACCTGCCCGCCGGCAGCTACTGCATCGTCATGACCCACAACCATCAGCTCGACCTGGAACTGACGGCCGCGCTCCTCAAGCGCAACGACTTCGCTTACTTCGGCCTGATCGGTTCGAAGACCAAACGCGTCAAATTCGAACATCGCCTGCGTGATCGCGGTTTCGACAGCAGCGTCGTGCAACGCATGCGCTGCCCAATGGGCATCGGCGAAGTCAAAGGCAAGCTGCCCGTGGAAATCGCCATCTCCATCGCCGGCGAAATCATCGCCACCTATAACGCCAATTTCGGCCAGCACAGCGCCAGCGCCGAACCGATTGCCAAACTGCTGCCGGTTTCCCGGCGCAGTCAGGCCGCCACACTCAAAGCCTCAAACTGATTAGAGAACCCTCATGCCTCTGACTCGCAAAGCCTACCGCGCCGCCATCCTGCACAGCATCGCCGACCCCGCCGAGGTCGGTATCGAAGCCTCCTACGAATATTTCGAGGACGGCCTGCTGGTGGTCGATGGCGGCAAGATCAGCGCCCTCGGCCACGCCAGCGAACTGCTGCCGACCCTACCGGCGGACATCGAGATCACCCACTATCAGGATGCGCTGATCACCCCGGGCTTCATCGACACCCACATCCACCTGCCGCAAACCGGCATGGTCGGGGCCTACGGCGAGCAACTGCTGGACTGGCTCAACACCTACACCTTCCCGTGCGAAAGCCAGTTCGGTGACAAGACCCACGCTGATGAAGTCGCGGACATTTTTATCAAGGAACTGCTGCGCAACGGCACCACCACCGCGCTGGTGTTCGGCAGCGTGCACCCGCAGTCGGTGAATTCGTTTTTCGAGGCCGCCGAGAAGCTCGACCTGCGGATGATCGCCGGCAAGGTGATGATGGACCGCAACGCGCCGGACTACCTGACCGACACCGCCGAATCGAGCTACGTCGAGAGCAAGGCGCTGATCGAACGCTGGCATGGCAAGGGTCGTTTGCACTACGCGGTCACCCCGCGTTTCGCCCCGACCAGCACCCCGGAACAACTGACCCTCGCCGGCCAGTTGCTGACCGAATACCCGGATCTGTACATGCAGACCCACATCAGCGAGAACCTCAAGGAAATCGAGTGGGTCAAGGAATTGTTCCCGGAGCGCAAGGGCTATCTGGACGTTTACGATCACTACCAGCTGCTCGGCGAGCGCTCGGTGTTCGCCCACGGCGTGCACTTGTGCGACGACGAATGTGCGCGTCTGGCGGAAACCGGCTCGGCGATCTCGTTCTGCCCGACCTCGAACTTCTTCCTCGGCAGCGGCCTGTTCAACTTGCCGATGGCCGAGAAGCACAAGCTCAACGTCGGCCTCGGCACTGACGTCGGCGGCGGCACCAGTTTCTCGCTGCTGCAAACCCTGAACGAAGCCTACAAAGTCATGCAGCTGCAGGGCGCGCGGTTGAGTCCGTTCAAGTCGCTGTACCTGGCGACGCTGGGCGGTGCGCGGGCACTGCGTCTGGAAGACAAGATCGGCAACCTGCAACCGGGTTCCGACGCCGACTTCCTGGTTCTGGATTACAACGCCACGCCGCTACTGAGCTATCGCCTGAAACAGGCCAACAACATTGCCGAAACGTTGTTTGTGCTGATGACGCTCGGGGATGACCGCACAGTGCAGCAGACGTATGCGGCGGGTGCACTGGTGCATCAGCGCTGAGTTTTCTCCAGGCATAAAAAATCCCCCGGTGGTGTTCACCCCGGGGGATTTTTTGTTGCCTGTAGGAAGATCAAAAAATCGCAGCCTGCGGCAGCTCCTACATTGGATCGCACTCCCCTGTAGGAGCTGCCGAAGGCTGCGATCTTTTAAAGCTTGGCCGCAGGGCGCCCAGGCTTCTTGGTCTGCAACAAATGCGAGAACACCGCATGCAGGTCATCCGACGCACTTTCCTCATCGAGGTTGAGCTTGCTGTCGATGTGGTCCATGTGGTGCATCATCAGGTCCACCGCCAGCTCACCGTTGCGCGCTTCGATGGCGTCGATCAACTGGGTGTGCTCGTCGTAGGAGCAATGCGAGCGGTTGCCGCTTTCGTACTGGGCGATGATCAGCGAGGTCTGCGAGACCAGGCTGCGCTGGAAGCTGATCAGTGGCGCATTTTTCGCCGCTTCGGCGAGTTTCAGGTGGAATTCGCCCGACAGACGGATACCGGCCCCACGATCGCCGCGGGAGAAGCTGTCGCGCTCGTCGTTGACCATCTGGCGCAGTTCGGCGATCTGCTCGGCGGTGGCGTGCTGCACGGCCAGCTCGGTGATTGCACGCTCCACCAGACGACGGGCCATGAACACCTGCCGCGCTTCTTCTACGCTCGGGCTGGCGACGACAGCGCCACGATTCGGCCGCAACAGCACCACGCCTTCATGGGCCAGACGCGACAGCGCGCGGCGAATGATGGTGCGGCTGACCCCGAAGATTTCCCCCAGCGCTTCTTCGCTCAATTTTGTACCGGGCGCCAGACGCTGTTCGAGGATCGCCTCGAAAATGTGCGCGTAGACAATATCGTCCTGGGTTCCGCTGCGGCCGGCTTTGCCTGCTCGCGGTTGTTTCTTGAGGGGTTGCAACTGTTCGTTCATGGGCACTCGAGTCGGGAGAACTGCGGCGAATAGACCGTGACTGTAATACGGCACAGTAGGTCGCTGGCAAGTATCGCGTAAAAAACAGCGCGATTGTACACAATGGATGGTGGCAACACGACTGTATGGCTGTTTGTGACCACGGCTGTATTGCAACGATCCGTTACGATTGAGTTTAGGCTTGATCGCAGAATCCGCTTTTGCGCACACCTGCTCTTATGTAGGAGCTGCCGAAGGCTGCGATCTCTTGATCTTGCTTCCAAACATCAAAATCAAAAGATCGCAGCCTTCGGCAGCTCCTACACAGGTTCAGCGTAAATGCGGGGATCTCCATCTGTATAAGGAACACCGCCGTCATGAACGACGCCACCTACACCCGCCTGCGCCCTCTCGCCGACACTTCGCCCTCGGCGATCGTCGCCGGGTTCATTGCGATGATGACCGGCTACACCAGTTCGCTGGTGCTGATGTTCCAGGCCGGGCAAGCGGCGGGCCTGAGCAGCGGACAGATTTCCTCGTGGATCTGGGCGATCTCAATCGGCATGGCGGTGTGCTCGATTGGCTTGTCGCTGCGCTATCGCACACCGATCACCATCGCCTGGTCGACCCCCGGTGCAGCCCTGCTGATCACCAGTCTGGGCGGTGTCAGCTACGGTGAGGCCATCGGCGCCTACATCACTTGCGCAGTACTGGTGACCATTTGTGGGCTGACCGGCAGCTTCGAACGCTTGGTGAAAAAAATCCCGGCATCGCTGGCGGCGGCGTTGCTGGCGGGGATTCTGTTCAAGATCGGCAGCGAAATCTTCGTCGCCGCACAGCACCGTACCGGGCTGGTGCTGGGGATGTTTTTCACCTATCTGCTGGTCAAGCGCCTGTCGCCGCGTTACGCGGTGCTCGCTGCATTGCTGATCGGCACCGCGCTGTCGGGCTTCATGGGGCTGCTGGATTTCAGCGGCTTTCACCTGGAAGTGGCGACGCCAGTCTGGACCACGCCGCACTTCTCACTGGCCGCGACCATCAGCATCGGCATTCCGCTGTTCGTGGTGGCGATGACCTCGCAGAACATGCCCGGCATCGCCGTGCTGCGCGCCGATGGCTACAACGTCCCGGCCTCGCCACTGATCACTACCACCGGCATCGCCTCGCTGTTGCTGGCGCCGTTCGGTTCTCACGGCATCAACCTCGCGGCGATCAGCGCAGCCATCTGCACCGGGCCGCACGCCCATGAAGACCGCAACAAACGCTACACCGCCGCGGTCTGGTGCGGGATTTTCTACGGGATTGCCGGGGTGTTCGGCGCGACATTGGCGGCGCTGTTTGCCGCGCTGCCGAAAGAACTGGTGCTGTCGATTGCCGCATTGGCGCTGTTCGGTTCGATCATCAACGGTTTGAGCATTGCCATGACCGAGGTGAAAGAACGCGAGGCGGCGCTGATCACGTTCATGGTCACGGCGTCGGGGTTGACGCTGTTTTCCATCGGTTCGGCGTTCTGGGGGATTGTCGCGGGGGGGCTGACCTTGCTGATACTCAACTGGCGTAAAGCTTAAAGCAAAAGATCGCAGCCTGCGGCAGCTCCTACAGCGATCGGTGCAGGAGCTGCCGCAGGCTGCGATCTTTTGATCTTCCCAAAAAAAACGGCGACCCGAAGGTCGCCGTTTTTTTCAGTATCACTTGGCCGCGTTGATCGGCTTTTCCGGATACCAGACGTCCAGCAGCGGGCTGACGGTCATGCCGGTCAGTTCGCTACGGTTTTTCAGCCAGGCTTCAACGGCAGCGCGCTGCTCTTCGTTGACCGAGCCACGCTTCTGCAGGCATACCAGACCGAAGTCATCGCCGCCAACATAACCCAGACCGTTGGCTTCCATGGCTTCTTTGATGAATGCTTCGAGGAAAGCGTCAATGGCTTCTTCGGACAAGTCTTCTTTGAAGTCCAGGTTCAGTTCGAAACCCAGCTCTTGAAATTCATCAACGCACAGTTTTTTGCGCAGACGCTGGGAACGGTTAGTCGCCATTGGAACAATCCTCTTAAGTAATAACGGCCGGCACTTTACCAGTTTAAGCCGTCAATTGCCCGACTCTCTGGGTGCTATGGCCGACCGCCTGTAAAAAAAATAACGAAATGGCCGCCCCGGGCAAGGCACAAGCTGTTACACCTTGGGGCATAATGCCGACACTTTCATGACCACTGAGGGCTTTTTCATCCATGCCCTCGTTATTTTTCCCCTCTTCTGCAGGGTTTTATTTCATATGATCAAATCGTTGCGTCCTCTGTTTCTTGCCGGCCTTATTCTGCCCCTGGCCCTGCCGGTTGCCGCTGCCACCATCAACACCGCCCTCACCCCCAACGTCGAAAAAGCCCTCAAGGCCAGCAAGCTGCAGCCGACCGCGCTGTCGCTGGTGATGATCCCGCTCGACGGCCCGGGCAATCCGACCGTGTACAACGCCGATGTCTCGGTCAACCCGGCCTCGACCATGAAACTGGTCACCACCTACGCCTCGCTGGAAATGCTCGGCCCCAACCATCAGTGGAAAACCGAGTTCTACACCGACGGCGACCTGAGCGGCGGCATCCTCAACGGCAACCTCTACCTCAAGGGTGGCGGCGATCCGAAGCTGAACATGGAAAAACTCTGGCTGCTGATGCGCGACCTGCGCGCCAATGGCGTGACCCAGGTCACCGGCGACCTGATCCTCGACCGCAGCTTCTTCATCCAGCCGCAACTGCCGGAATTCAACGACGACGGCAACGACGAGAACAAGCCGTTTCTGGTCAAACCGGATTCCCTGCTGGTCAACCTCAAGGCCCTGCGCTTCGTCGCGCGCAATGACGGTGGCCGGGTGTTGATCTCGGTGGAACCGCCGATTGCCAGCGTGCGCATCGAAAACACGGTCAAGGCGCTCAACTCCAAGCAGTGCACCGGTGGCGTGCGCTACAACCCGGTGACCCAGCCTGATGGCAGCGTGACCGTGACCGTCGCCGGCCAGTTGGGCGATGGCTGCAGCTCGCAGACTTATCTGTCGCTGCTCGACCACGCGACCTACACCGCCGGTGCCGTGCGCGCGATCTGGAAAGAACTGGGCGGCAGCATCCAGGGCAAGGATCGCCTCGCCGCGACCCCGAGCAGCGCCAAACTGCTGGCCCGCGCCTACTCGCCGGATCTGGCGGAAATCATCCGCGATATCAACAAATACAGTAACAACACCATGGCCCAGCAGCTGTTCCTGAGCCTCGGTCAGAAGTACCGCAACGAAGCCGACGGTGACGACGCCAAGGCCGCACAACGCGTAGTCCGCCAGTGGCTGGCGAAGAAAGGCATCACCGCGCCGCACCTGGTGATGGAAAACGGCTCCGGGCTGTCGCGCGCCGAACGCGTCAGCGCCCGCGAGATGGCCAACATGCTGCAAGCCGCCTGGCACAGCCCATACGCTGCCGAGTACATCAGCTCGCTGCCGATTGCCGGTACCGACGGCACCATGCGCAAACGCCTGAAAACCACCGCGATGCGTGGCGAAGCCCACGTCAAGACCGGCACCCTGAACACCGTGCGCGCCATCGCCGGCTTCAGCCGCGACGTCAACGGCAACACCTGGGCGGTGGTGGCGATCCTCAACGACAAGGCCCCGTTCGGCGCGTCGTCGGTGCTGGATCAGGTGCTGCTGGATCTGTACAAGCAGCCGCGTTTGCCACAGACCGCTTCGGCGCTGTAATACGATCCTGCGAACACCACCAAACCCCGTGGGAGCTGGCTTGCCAGCGATAGCGGAATGTCAGCCACCAAAGATGCTGACTGAAACGCCCCTATCGCTGGCAAGCCAGCTCCCACAGGATTGTGGTGTATTGAATCTCAGCTCATCTGCTCCACCCGATCCCTACCACCCTGCTTCGCCGCATACACCCCCGAATCCGCCCGCAGCAACAGCGCATCCGCGCCTTCCCCCGGACGCCAGCTGGCGATGCCGAAACTGGCCGTCACCACCCCGACCACGTCCACCGGCGCGCTGCGCAGGCCTTGCCACAACTCCACCGCCAGCATGTACGCATGTTCGCCGTCGATGTCCGGGCACAGCACCATGAATTCCTCGCCACCGAGACGACAGAACACATCGGTCCGCCGCAAGCGATGGCCGATGCGCTCGCACACCGCCTGCAGCACCCGATCGCCGACGGCATGGCCATACTGGTCGTTGATGCGTTTGAAGTGATCGATGTCGAGCATGATCACCGACAGCTCACCGCCGCCGCGCTCGACCCGGGCCATTTCGGTGGTCAAACGTTCCTGGAAGTAGCGGCGGTTGTGGATGCCGGTCAGCGAGTCGGTGACCGACAGCGCCCGCAGTTCCTCCTCCACCCGTTTCAAGTCGGAAATGTCCGAGATGTAGCCGTGCCACAGCACGCCGCCGCCCGGCAGTTCCTCCGGCGTCGCCTCGCCGCGTACCCAGCGCAGGCCGCGCTCGGGCAACTGCACACGGTATTCCTCGCGCCATGGGCTGAGGCTGTCCGCCGAAGCGCGGATCGAGCTGCGCACCCGCGAAACGTCCTGCGGATGAATGCGGGTGAAAATCGCCTCGGCATTGAGCAGCAACACGTCGGGCTCCAGCTCGTAGATCTCGCGGATGCCGTCGCTGGCATAAATCACGCTGAAACGCCCGTCGAACTCCATCTTGAACTGGTAGATGCCGCCGGGCACATGAGCACTGAGTTTTTTCAGCAATACATCGCGCGCCGCCAGTGCTTCGTGCACGCGCTTGCGTTCGGTGATGTCGATGCAGATCGCCAGATGGCCGACCCACAACCCCTGCTCATCCAGTACCGGGGTGGCGAGCATGTTCACCGGCAGATAACTGCCGTCGCGGCGTACCAGCGTCCATTCGCGCGCCTCGTGACCGCCCACTTCACCGCCCTCGACCAACATCGCGTGGCAGGTCGGAATGCTCTTGCCGTAACGCGCACTCAATTCCGCCGAACGCGCGGCCAGTTCCCGCGGCAGATGCAGGTTTTCCAGGGTCATGTGGCCGACGACATCGGTGCTGCTGTAGCCGAGCATCTGTTCCGCGCCGGGGTTGAAGGTGTTGATCACCCCGCGCAGATCCGTGGCAATGATCGCCACCTGGGTCGCGGCATTCAGCACGCCGCGCAACTGACCGTGGGTGCCGCGCAACTCCTGCTCGCGGGCGTGCAGTTCCTGCGTGCGCAGTTCAACCATGCGCAGGGCGCGCTGGCGTTGACTGACCAGCACATACAGCAACGCGCTGAGCAACAGGCTCAGCAGCGCGCCCAGCACCACCAGGCTGCTGATGGAAGAATGGTTGGCCTGTAAAAATGCCTCGCTGGGCTGAATGTCCACTTGATAATCATGGTCGGCCATGCGAACCAAGCGTGTGGCGGACAGGTCGCTGGCCCCGGCCTTGTTGGCGGACTCGTAGAGCACTTCATGCTGATCGTCGGTGGACAGGTCGAGAATACGCACCGTGAGGAAATCCTGGGTTTCCTCCGGCAGTCCGTCGGCCAGCAACTGCTGCATGCTGATCACCGCCATCACGTACCCTTGCGCAGAACCTTTCGCCGCGCCCTCCTCGGTGACCGGCGCCAGCAGCAAGACGCCCCGGGCATAGGCCGGATCAATCCCCACCAGATGCAACGGCTGCGACACCGCCATGTGCCCGCTGCGGTCGGCGCGTTCCAGCGTCGCCCGGCGCAACGGTTGTGCCAACAGGTCATAGCCCAGCGGGGTGGGCAAGCGGCTCTGGCTCTGGGTGTAGATCACCGGAACGTATTCGGGACGATCACCGGCGGTCTGCAACTGGCCGTCAGCATTCAGCTCGCGAAAGGTGAAGGTGCTGAACCCTTCGCTACGCACCGCTTGTTCGATCGCCGGACGCTCGGCACGGCTGACCCGCGGCGCATAGGAATAGGCTTGGGTGCGTAACAGAAGCGGTTTGGCATAGCCGTCGAATTCGCTGCGCGAAACCGAATCGGAATTGGCGAAAAAACGGCGCAGACCATCGAGACGCTGTTCCTGATCCTGAAAACGTTCTTCGATGCGGCTGTAACGCTCATTGGCCAGCAATTGGAAGCGTTGGCGCAGTTGATGGTGAAACTGATTGAGGGAGGCCCAGGCGAGCAGCCCCGTGAGAATCCCGCCGGCGAGCAATACCAGTATCGCGACCAGCCAGGCCGAGACGTCTTCACTGATAAAACCCAGAATCTTTGGGCGCACGGGGTGCAACGACATAGGGGCAACTCACGACGCCATTGTTTCGGGGGAAAACCCCATTGGCCATGCGTTGAGTTATAGCTATTAGCCATTAATTTGGCTAGCGCTGATCGGATCCAAGAGCCTTTAAAAATCAAGGCTCTGTGGATCCAACCACGGCAAGTGTCAACGCGCCGTGATTTTCCAGGCGCGGTGAATCCTGGTATTGCGGGCGAAATCCGGATCAATGGTCTGCGCGCTGATTTCCTCGACCGCGTAACGCTCGGCCAGGTTCTCCTCCAGCTGGAACTTGCGGAAGTTGTTGGAGAAGTACAGCACGCCGCCCGGGGCCAGGCGCGCCATGGCCAGGTCGATCAACTGCACCTGGTCACGCTGCACGTCAAAGATGCCTTCCATGCGCTTGGAGTTGGAGAAGGTCGGCGGGTCGATGAAGATCAGGTCGTACTCGTCGCGGCTGCTTTCCAGCCATGCCATCACGTCGCCCTGCTCCAGACGGTTCTTGTCGGAGAAGCCGTTCAGCGACAGGTTGCGCCGCGCCCAGTCGAGGTAAGTCTTCGACAGGTCGACGCTGGTGGTGCTGCGCGCACCGCCCTTGGCCGCGTGCACACTGGCCGTCGCGGTGTAGCAGAACAGATTGAGGAAGCGCTTGCCGGCGGCCTCTTTCTGAATGCGCATGCGCATCGGCCGGTGATCGAGGAACAGCCCGGTGTCGAGGTAGTCGGTGAGGTTCACCAGCAGCTTGACGCCGCCTTCGCTGACCTCGTTGAACTTGCCCTGCGCCGCCTGACGCTCGTACTGCTTGGTGCCGCTCTGGCGCTCGCGGCGTTTGACCACCACGCGGCTCTTGTCGACGTTCAGCGCCTGCGGGATCGCGGCCAGGGCGTCGAACATGCGTGCCGAGGCCTTTTCCGGATCGATCGACTTCGGCGCGGCGTACTCCTGCACGTGCACCCAGTCGTGATACAGGTCGATGGCCATGGCGTATTCCGGCATGTCGGCATCGTAGACGCGGTAGCAGTCGATGCCTTCGCGCTTGACCCACTTGCTCATTGCCTTGAGGTTTTTCTGCAGGCGGTTGGCAAACATCTGCCCGCCTTCGCTCAGGCGCGGCTGCTCGATCACCGGGGCCGGGGCTGGCGTCGGTTTGATCGGGTTGCCGTTCTTGTTGAACTTGCGCTCTTGAGGCTCGTTCGGGGTTTGATCGTAAGCGGCTTGCTCACGCTCGGCCTGACGCTGTTCCGGGGTCCGCCGCTCGCCGGTGACAAACTGATCCGGCAGCACTTTGATCAACAGCAGTTTGCACGGCAACGCTCCGTTCCAGAACGAATACTGTTTGTGGCTGCGAATGCCCATGCGCTTGCCCAGATCCGGCGCGCCGGTGAACACCGCCGCTTCCCAGTTCAGGCAGGCCTGACGCAGGCGCTCGCCAAGGTTCTGATAGAGGTAAAGCAGGCTGGCTTCGTCGCCCAGACGCTCGCCGTACGGCGGGTTGCAGATCACCAGACCTTTCTGGTTCTGGTCCGGACGCGGCTCGAAGGTCGCGACTTCGCCCTGATAGATCTTGATCCACTCGCTCAGACCGGCGCGCTCGACGTTGTTGCGACCCGGTTGAATCAGACGCGGGTCGGCTTCGTAACCGCGAATCCACAGCGGCGGCTTGGCCAGACCGGCAGCGGCACGCTCGACGGCTTCTTCATGGAGTTTTTTCCACAGCGCCGGGACGTGCCCCAGCCAGGCGGTGAAGCCCCACTGCTCACGGCGCAGGTTCGGCGCCATGTCGGCGGCGATCATCCCCGCTTCGACGAGGAACGTACCGACACCGCACATCGGGTCAGCCAGCGCGCCGCCTTCGGCCGCAATGCGCGGCCAGCCGGAACGGATCAGGATCGCTGCCGCGAGGTTTTCCTTCAGCGGTGCCGCGCCCTGCTGCAGGCGGTAACCGCGCTGGTGCAAGCTGTGACCGGACAGGTCGAGGGACAAAATAGCTTCGCCGCGATCCAGGCGCAGGTGAAGGCGCAGATCCGGGTTGAGCTTGTCGATTGACGGACGGTCGCCTTGCGGGGTACGCAGTTTGTCGACGATGGCGTCTTTGACTTTCAGCGCGCCGAAGTGGGTGTTGTCGATGCCCGAGCCGTGGCCGCTGAATTCGACGGCCAGAGTGCCGTCGGCGAGCATGTGATCCTGCCACTCGACGTCAAGCACGCCGTGGTACAGGTCTTCAGCGTCTTTCATCGGGAAGCGCTTGAGCACCAAAAGTACCCGGTTGGCCAGACGCGACCACAGGCACAGGCGATAAGCGGTTTCCATGGTCGCCATGCCACGCACGGCGGAGGTGTGTTCGCGGGCCTCTTCAAGGCCAAGCCCGACGGCTTCCTCGATGAGCAGGCCTTCAAGGCCTTTGGGGCAAGTGAGGAAGAGTTCGAAACGATCGGACATGGTATTTCCAGAGCCTTTGGCTAGTGAACCGGCAACGCATTGCCGGTCCGGTTTTCAATCAGGCGCTTTTCCAAAAGAACGCCCGCGTGGCACGAAGGTGTGCCGTTCCATCCCCGCTGCTCGGGTTAAAAGAGCTTAGATGCCGGGACAGATAAAAAAGTTGATGAAACAAAAAGTCTTAAAGCGACCCTTCGTCGCATATTACCCAAGCGCAAACGTGGGTCATTCTCACTAAAGGATTAACCCCATCATCCAGCGCGGGGCTGATCATACCGGGGTTTGCTGGAGAAACCTTCATGAAACCCGTCGTTACTTATGGCTGTAGCACTACTTTCGTTACGTCCTTATGACAAAACGATCATTCCCTCGGTGTGACTCATTGGTTAGAACTGACCACAGGTTGACGTCGCAACGGCGTCAACACCTTGGCTCGCCACGCCGGCAGCGAGCCGCCCAACGGCAGAGTTTTTCTGCCAGACCTCGATTGAGGTCAACGCGACGAAAACAGTCAACAAGTGAGGGAAACACCCTATGAGAAGACTTAAGCGTGATCCGTTGGAAAGAGCATTTTTGCGCGGATATCAATATGGCGTTGGTGGCAAATCCCGCGAGCTTTGCCCATTTACTCTACCGTCGGTACGTCAAGCCTGGATCAACGGCTGGCGAGAAGGACGCGGCGACAACTGGGACGGTATGACCGGCACTGCGGGAATCCACAGACTCAACGAACTTCACGCCGTCGGCTGACACAGGGCACTTATTGCAACACGACAATCTGGATTTCTAGCGACTTACCATGCACGTCCTTCCCGGACGGCGGGCTACGGCCCAGGGGCTCCTTCGAGGAGCCCTTTTTTATGCTTGCCTGAAATGACACACATCTCATGTAGGAGCTGCCGAAGGCTGCGATCTTTTGATCTTGCTTTTGATATTAAAAAACAACATCAAAAGATCGCAGCCTTCGGCAGCTCCTACATTGACCGGGTCACCCTGGGTTATTTGCGCAGCGCGGCGATCGCGTCTACCGCTTCACGAATCAAGGCCGGGCCTTTGTAGATGAACCCGGAGTAAACCTGCACCAGGCTCGCACCCGCCACGATCTTCTCGGCCGCATGCTTGCCCTCGGTGATGCCGCCAGCGGCAATGATCGGCAAGCGCCCCCCCAGCTCAGCCGCCAACACCTTCACGGTATGCGTGCTCTTGTCGCGCACCGGGGCGCCGGACAGACCGCCCGCTTCGTCACCGTGCTCCATGCCTTCGACGCCGACGCGACTCAGGGTGGTGTTGGTGGCGATCACCGCGTCCATCCCGGTTTCGATCAATGCCTGAGCCACTTGCGCGGTCTCTTCGTCGGTCATGTCCGGGGCGATCTTGATCGCCAGCGGTACATGTTTGCCGTGGCGCAGGGCCAGTTCGGCGCGGCGCGTGGCCAGGTCCGCCAGCAACTGCTTGAGCGAATCACCGAACTGCAGACTGCGCAGGCCCGGGGTGTTCGGCGAGCTGACGTTGACCGTGACATAGCTGGCGTGGGCATACACCTTGTCCAGGCAAATCAGGTAGTCATCCACGGCGCGCTCGACCGGAGTGTCGAAGTTCTTGCCGATGTTGATCCCCAGCACGCCCTTGTATTTGGCTGCAGCGACCCGCGCCAGCAGGTTATCCACACCGAGGTTGTTGAAGCCCATGCGATTGATGATCGCCTCGGCCTCCGGCAGGCGGAAGATCCGTGGTTTCGGGTTGCCCGGCTGCGGACGCGGGGTCACGGTGCCGATTTCGACAAAGCCGAAACCCAGTTGCGAGAAACCGTCGATGGCCGCGCCGTTCTTGTCCAGACCGGCCGCCAGACCCACCGGATTCGGGAAGTCCAGGCCCATGACCGTCACCGGCAGGTTCGCCGGCTTCTTGCACAGCAAGCCGTTGAGGCCCAAACGCCCACCCGCGCCGATCAGATCCAGCGACAGATCGTGGGAGGTTTCCGGGGAAAGTTTGAACAACAGCTGACGGGCCAGGGTGTACATGGGCGGCGATGACTCGGGCGGCGAAAAGAGGCGGCGATTATAGCCGGGCATCGCCCCCCGGCGCGAGGCGCACAGGCAAATCAGCCTGACTGGCATATGCCTTGCACTTTTGCGGTTATCAGCCCGCAGGCCAATGGCGGCGTGCGGGCACGGACAATGGCGTCGTCCTCAGGTTTGCTCGGGCAAAGCCTGGGACGGCGTTTTTTTTCAAGGTGGTTTTATATGAATGATTCGTCCGTCGGGCCACTGGCCTGGGTCAATGGCAGTGATACCCCGGAAAAAAGCGTGGTCAATCTCGGTTTCATGGCCTTGAGCGACTGCGCCTCGGTGATCGTGGCCGCCACACAAGGCTTCGCCCAGCCTTACGGCCTGACGATCAACCTCAAGCGTCAGGCGTCCTGGGCGACCTTGCGCGACAAACTGGTCAGCGGTGAACTGGATGTCGCCCACAGCCTGTACGGGCTGATTTACGCGGTGCATCTGGGTATCGGTGGCGTGGCGCCGAGCGACATGGCGGTGCTGATGGGGCTGAACCAGAACGGCCAGAGCCTCAACCTGTCCCACGGTTTACAGCAACTGGGCGTGACCAGTCCTGAAGCGCTGGATCGGCACGCGCACCAAACCCGCGCAAAACTGACCTTCGCCCAGACTTTCCCCACCGGTACCCACGCGATGTGGCTGTATTACTGGCTGGCGAGTCAGGGCATTCATCCGTTGCAGGACGTCGACAGCGTGGTGGTGCCGCCGCCGCAAATGGTCGCGCACCTGCAAGCCGGGCGCATCGATGGTTTCTGCGTCGGTGAGCCGTGGGCGGCGGCCGCCGTGCAACAGGATCTGGGGTTCACCCTGGCGACCAGCCAGAGCATCTGGCCCGATCATCCGGAGAAAGTCCTCGGCTGCACCCGCGCGTTCGTCGAGCAATACCCCAACAGCGCCCGGGCGCTGGTAATGGCGATTCTCGAGGCCAGCCGTTTCATTGAACAAAGCGCGGAAAACCGCCGCAGCACCGCGCAGTTGCTGAGCGCCCCGGAATATCTCGACGCCCCGCTGTCCTGCATCGAACCGCGTTTTCTCGGGGATTACGCCGACGGCCTCGGCAATCGCTGGCAGGACCCGCACGCCTTGCGTTTTCACGGCAACGGCGAGGTGAATTTGCCGTATCTGTCCGACGGCATGTGGTTCATGACCCAATTCCGTCGCTGGGGCCTGTTGCGCGAGGATCCCGACTACCTCGCGGTGGCCCGCCAGGTTCAGCAACTGGACATCTACCGCGAAGCCGCCACCGCCGTCGGTGTCGCCGCGTGGGGCAAGGAGATGCGCAGCAGCCAGTTGCTCGATGGCAAAGTCTGGGACGGCAGCGATCCGGCCGCATACGCCCGCAGTTTCAAGCTGCACGCCCTGAGCGACGCCGCTCCTCTTCTCGCCCGCCGCTGACAGGAGGCCGCCAGCATGTTGCGCATTCTGCTGATCAACGACACCGCGAAAAAAGTCGGGCGCCTGAAAGCCGCGCTGACCGAGGCGGGTTTCGAGGTCATCGATGAGTCCGGCCTGACCATCGACCTGCCGGCCCGCGTCGAAACGGTGCGCCCGGACGTGATCCTGATCGATACCGAGTCACCGGGCCGCGATGTGATGGAGCAAGTGGTGCTGGTCAGCCGCGACCAGCCCCGGCCGATCGTGATGTTCACCGACGAACACGACCCGGGGGTGATGCGTCAGGCGATCAAGTCCGGGGTCAGCGCCTACATCGTCGAAGGCATCCACGCCCAGCGCCTGCAGCCGATTCTCGATGTGGCCATGGCCCGCTTCGAAAGCGATCAGGCCTTGCGCGCGCAACTGCTGGCCCGCGACCAGCAACTGGCCGAGCGCAAACGCATCGAGCTGGCCAAAGGGCTGCTGATGAAAATGAAGGACTGCAACGAAGAAGAGGCCTACACCCTGATGCGCCGCCAGGCCATGAGCCGTCAGCAGAAACTGATTCAGGTGGCGGAGCAGATCATTGCCATGAGTGAGTTGCTCGGCTGATTGAAGAGCAAAAGATCGCAGCCTTCGGCAGCTCCTACAAAGGCACGCAATTTCCTGTAGGAGCTGCCGAAGGCTGCGATCTTTTGATCCTTGGCACAAATCTGGCTAAGCATTCAGCACAGGTAACCAACGGCGGTTGCCCCACCCACGACAAAGACGTCGCTCACCCCGCTCGCCCCATCGGCGAACCAGGTAGCGGCGTTTTTGCGTTTTGGCCCCACAGCCCGGGGCCGGTGGTGCGGCCGTGGCGGCGCTCCACCTGCTGTGACTCCTTTCGAGACTCTTTTCAGCTGAGGTGCGCGATGAATTCAAGCTTCTGGAAATCCGGCCACACCCCGACCCTGTTCGCAGCGTTCCTGTATTTCGACCTGAGCTTCATGGTCTGGTACCTGCTCGGCCCATTGGCGGTGCAGATCGCCGCCGACCTGCACCTGAGCACCCAACAACGCGGGCTGGTGGTGGCGACGCCGATACTCGCCGGTGCGGTGCTGCGCTTTGTGATGGGCATGCTGGCCGATCGTCTGTCACCGAAGACCGCCGGGCTGATCGGCCAGGTGATCGTGATCTGCGCGCTGTTCGGTGCGTGGAAACTCGGTATCCACAGTTATGAACAGGCGCTGCTGCTGGGGCTGTTCCTCGGCATGGCCGGCGCCTCGTTTGCTGTGGCCCTGCCGCTGGCCTCGCAATGGTATCCGCCACAACATCAAGGCAAGGCGATGGGCATCGCTGGCGCCGGTAACTCCGGCACCGTGTTCGCCGCGCTGATCGCCCCGGTGCTGGCCGCGTCGTTCGGCTGGAGCAACGTGTTCGGTTTCGCCCTGATTCCGTTGATCCTGACGCTGGTGCTGTTCGCCTGGCTGGCGAAAAACGCCCCGCAGCGGCCCAAGGCCAAAGCCATGGCCGACTACTTCAAGGCCCTCGGCGACCGCGACAGTTGGTGGTTCATGTTTTTCTACAGCGTCACCTTCGGCGGCTTCATCGGCCTGGCCAGCGCCCTGCCCGGCTACTTTAACGATCAGTACGGGCTGAGCCCGGTAACCGCTGGTTACTACACCGCTGCCTGTGTGTTCGGTGGCAGCCTGATGCGCCCGCTGGGTGGTGCGCTGGCGGATCGCTTCGGCGGCATCCGCACCTTGCTGGCGATGTACACCGTGGCGGCGATCTGCATCGCCGCCGTCGGTTTCAACCTGCCCAGCTCCTACGCCGCACTGGCGCTGTTCGTCTGCACCATGCTCGGGCTCGGCGCCGGCAATGGCGCGGTGTTCCAGTTGGTGCCGCAACGCTTCCGTCTGGAGATCGGCGTGATGACCGGACTGATCGGCATGGCCGGTGGCATTGGCGGCTTTGCCCTGGCGGCCGGCATGGGCGCGATCAAGCAAAGCACCGGCAGCTATCAACTGGCGCTGTGGTTGTTCGCCAGCCTCGGCGTGCTGGCGTGGTTCGGCCTGCACGGGGTCAAGCGGCGCTGGAGAACCACCTGGGGTTCGGCGGCGGCCACTGCTGCGCGCGTGTGAGGCGGCAATGCCCCTGCAACTGAGCTTTGCCCAGGCCAGCGCCACCGGCCCGCGCGCGGAAAACCAGGACGCCCTGCGCCTGGTGACACCCGCCCCGGCGCTGGCCGCGAGCAAAGGCTATCTGGTCGCCATTGCCGACGGTGTCAGCCAGTGCGCCGACGGCGGCCTGGCCGCACGCTCGACCCTGCAAGCACTGGCGCTGGACTACTACGCCACGCCGCAAACCTGGAGCGTGGCCCAGGCACTGGATCGCCTGCTGCTCGCACAAAACCGCTGGTTACAGGCCAACGGCGGCGGACAGCCACTGCTCACCACCGTCAGCGCGCTCATCCTGCGCGGCCAGCGTTTCACCCTGGCCCACGTCGGCGATTGCCGGGTCTATCGCTGGCACGCCGACGCTTTGCAGCGGATTTCGCAGGACCATGTCTGGGAGCAGCCGGGCATGCAGCACGTGCTCAAGCGTGCGCTGGGGCTGGATCAGCATCTGGTGCTGGACTTTCTCGACGGCGAATTGCGCGAGGGTGAATGCTTCGTGCTGGTCAGCGACGGCGTGTGGTCGACTGTGGGCGATACCGCGATTGCAGCGATCCTGCGCGATCAACCGGATCTCGACAGCGCCGCACACACGCTGGTCAACGCCGCGCATCTGGCCGGCAGCCAGGACAACGCCAGTGCTCTGCTGGTGCGGGTCGATGCGCTGGGCGAGGCGAGCATTGGCGACGCGCTGATCCATTTGCAGCAATGGCCACTGCCGCCAGCGTTGAAAACTGCGCAAATGTTCGAAGTCTGGCAGGTGCAGGGCGTTGTCGCCCAGAGCCAGCAATCGCTGCTGTATCGCGTGCTGGACGGGCAAGGTCGGAGCTGGTTGTTGAAAACCCTGCCGCCACGGCTGGCCGATGATCCACAGGCCGGGCAAGCCTTGTTGTCGGAAGAATGGTTCCTCAGGCGTGTCGCCGGGCGGCATTTTCCTGAAGTCCACAGCGGCACCCAGCGTCAGCATGTGTACTACGTGATGCGCGAATATTCCGGGATGACCCTGGCGCGGCTGTTTCAACACAGCAGCCCGTTACCGTTGGCACAGTGGCAGGACATTGCCGAGCGTCTGCTGCGGGCGGTGGGCCTGCTGCATCGACGGCAGATTCTGCACCGCGACATCAAACCGGAGAATCTGCATCTGGGTGACGATGGCGAGTTACGCCTGCTGGATTTCGGTCTAGCGTACTGCTCCGGTCTGTCCGAAGACGCACCGTCAACGCTGCCGGGAACCCCGAGTTATATCGCCCCGGAAGCGTTTCGCGGCGAGCCACCGAGTGCGCAACAGGATCTGTACGCGGTGGGCGTGACCTTGTATTTCCTGCTCACGGGGCATTTTCCCTATGGCGAAATCGAAGCCTTTCAACGGCCGCGCTTCGGTGTGCCGGTGAGTGCCGGTCGCTACCGCCCGGACGTGCCGGAATGGCTTGCGCAGAGTCTGGAGCGAGGCGTGGCTGCCGATCCGCAACAGCGCTTTGAAACGGCCGAAGAATGGTTGCTGGTGCTGGAGCAAGGCGAACGACGCAGTTTGAGTGTGCGGCCCAGGCCTTTATTGGAGCGCGAGCCGTTGAAGGTCTGGCGGACGGTGGCGTTGTTGGCCCTGCTGGGGAATCTGGTGCTGCTGGTTGTGTTGTTTCACGGCTGAGACCGCGTCGCGTCATTCGCGAGCAGGCTCGCTCCCACAGGGGTTTTGTGAACGACACCGATCCACTGTGGGAGCGAGCCTGTTCGCGAAGAGGCCAGCCCAATCACAGCAATTCTGTCTGCCTGAATGCCCCGCGAACGAGCAACCCGCGTCGATTCGGTGCAAAAAATCCCCGTCTATAACCGCTTTCGCCTAATAAACACGCCATTCTCCCACTTGGCACAACCACTGCATTACCCGTTTCACCATACATAAAGCCCAACCTTCAACGACGAAGGTTGCGCTTCCCGAGAGAACGGGACCAGGACAAAGGCGTCCTCGCTAGGCAACTAGCGGGACGCCTTTTTTTGTTTGCGCAACTTTTGTCGAGCACGGCCTGACTGCCCACAAGAGGCCAGCCACCGCTCCCCGGAGAACCTGATGAAAAAACTCAAACTGGTGATGATCGGCAATGGCATGGCCGGGGTTCGCACCCTGGAAGAACTGCTCAAGCTGAGCAACGAGCTGTACGACATCACGGTCTTCGGTGCCGAACCGCACACCAACTACAACCGCATCCTGCTGTCGCCGGTGCTGGCCGGTGAGCAGACCTTCGAAGAGATCGTGCTCAACGACCTCGACTGGTACCTGGAAAACCACATCAAGTTGCTGCTCAACCGCAAGGTGGTGCAGATCGACCGGGTCAAACGCCGGGTGATCGCCGAAGACGGCACTGAAGCCGAATATGATCGCCTGCTGATTGCCACCGGCTCGACACCGTTCATCCTGCCGATCCCGGGCAATGACTTGCAGGGGGTGATCGGCTACCGCGACATCGCCGACACCCAGGCCATGATCGACACCGCCAGAACCCACAAGCACGCGGTGGTCATCGGCGGCGGCCTGCTCGGCCTCGAAGCCGCCAACGGCCTGATGCTGCGCGGCATGCACGTCACGGTGGTGCACATCGGCGAATGGCTGCTGGAGCGGCAACTGGACAAGACCAGCGGGCAACTGCTGCAAAGCGCCCTCGAAGCCCGTGGCCTGCACTTTCGTCTGTGCGAGCAGACCCAGGCCCTGCACGACGCGGGCAATGGCCGGGTCGGCTCGGTGCAGTTCAAGAACGGCGAGATCATCCCTGCCGATCTGGTGGTGATGGCGGCCGGCATCCGCCCCAACACCGAACTGGCGGAACGCGCCGGCATCCCGTGCAATCGCGGGATTCTGGTCAACGACACCCTGCAAACCTACGATCCGCGCATCTATGCCATTGGCGAGTGCGCCAGCCATCGCGGCATCGCGTATGGCCTGGTGGCGCCGCTGTTCGAACAGGCCAAGGTGTGCGCCAACCATCTCGCGCAACTGGGTTTCGCCCGGTATCAGGGTTCGGTCACCTCGACCAAATTGAAAGTCACCGGCATCGACCTGTTTTCCGCCGGCGATTTCATGGGCGGCGAAGGCACCGAAACCATCACCCTCTCCGACCCGATCGGCGGCGTGTACAAAAAACTGGTGATCAAGGATGACGTGCTGGTCGGCGCCTGTCTGTACGGCGATACGGCAGATGGCGGTTGGTATTTCCGACAGATTCGTGAGAATCACGCCATCGGCGAGATCCGCGATCACCTGATGTTTGGTGAAAATTCTATCGGCGACGTAGGACATCAGGGCCAGGACAAAGCCATGGCCATGGCCGACACCGCCGAAGTCTGCGGCTGCAATGGCGTGTGCAAGGGCACCATCGTCAAGGCGATTCAGGAACACGGTCTGTTCAGCGTCGATGAAGTGAAGAAGCACACCAAAGCTGCAAGCTCGTGCGGCTCCTGTGCCGGGCTGGTCGAGCAGATCCTGATCAACACCGTCGGCGGCGCGGCGGACGTCAAACCGAAAAGCGAAAAAGCCATCTGCGGTTGCAGCGACCTCAACCACGGACAGATCCGCCAGGCGATCCGCGAACAGCATCTGCTGACCATCGCCGGCACCATGAGCTACCTCAACTGGCGCACCCCGAATGGCTGCGCCACCTGCCGTCCGGCGCTGAACTACTACCTGATTTCCACCTGGCCCGGCGAAGCCAAAGACGATCCGCAATCGCGCCTGATCAACGAACGTGCCCACGCCAACATTCAGAAGGACGGCACCTATTCGGTGGTGCCACGGATGTGGGGCGGCGTGACCAACCCTTCGGAACTGCGCCGGATTGCCGACGTGGCGGACAAATACAACGTACCCATGGTCAAGGTCACCGGCGGTCAGCGCATCGACCTGCTGGGGATCAAGAAACAGGACTTGCCCGGCGTCTGGAAGGACCTCGACATGCCCTCCGGCCACGCCTACGGCAAATCCATCCGCACCGTGAAAACCTGCGTCGGCAGCGAGTTCTGCCGTTTCGGCACGCAGAATTCGACGCAGCTGGGCATCGAGCTGGAACACGACCTCTTCAACATGTGGTCACCGCACAAAGTGAAACTCGCTGTCTCCGGATGCCCACGCAACTGCTCGGAAGCGGGGATCAAGGACGTAGGAATCATCGGCGTCGACTCCGGCTGGGAGATGTACATCGGCGGCAACGGCGGGATCAAGACCGAAGTCGCCGAGTTCTTCGTCAAGCTGAAAACCGCCGAGGAAGTCCGCGAATACAACGGCGCGTTTCTGCAGCTGTACCGCGAAGAAGCCTTCTACCTCGAACGCACCGTGCACTACCTGCAACGGGTCGGCATGGAGCACATCAAGAAAGCCGTGCTGGAAGACCCCGAGCGCCGCAAGGCCCTGAATGAGCGCCTGCAATTCTCCCTGTCGTTTGAGCAAGACCCATGGAAAGAGCGCCTCGCGCAGCCGCAACTGAAGAAAGAATTCGACGTGATCCCCGTGAAAAACCTGGAGGTGCCGGCATGAATTGGCTCGATATCTGTGCCCTGGAAGAGATCAATGCCCTCGGTTCGCGAATCATTGCCGGGCCGAAAGGCGACATCGCGATTTTTCGGACGAGTGATGATGAAGTTTTCGCCCTCGACGACCGCTGCCCGCACAAGGGCGGTCCGCTGTCACAAGGTTTGATCTACGGCAAACGCGTGGCCTGCCCGCTGCACAACTGGCAAATCGACCTGCAAACCGGCGAGGCCCAGGCTCCGGACATCGGCTGCGCGCACCATCATCCGGCCCGAGTCGAAAACGGCCGCGTGCAATTGGCCCTGCGGGAAGCGGTCTGATGAACCGCCAGACGACCGCCTCGACCTGCTGCTACTGCGGCGTCGGCTGCGGCGTGCTGATCGAGCATGACGGCGAGCGCATTCTCGGCGTCAGCGGCGATCCGGCGCATCCGGCCAACTTCGGCAAACTGTGCAGCAAAGGCTCGACCCTGCACTTGACCGGCGATCTGGCTGCCCGGGCGCTGTACCCGGAGCTGCGCTTGGGCAAAGGCCTGGCGCGCAGCCGTTGCGACTGGGACACGGCGCTGGATCACGCGACCCAGGTTTTTGCCGAGACCATCGCCGAACACGGCCCGGACAGCGTGGCGTTTTACATTTCCGGGCAGTTGCTGACCGAGGACTATTACGCCTTCAACAAATTGGCACGAGCACTGGTCGGCACCAACAACATCGACAGCAATTCCCGGCTGTGCATGTCGTCGGCAGTGGTCGGTTACAAGCGCAGCCTCGGCGCCGATGCGCCGCCGTGCAGTTACGAGGATCTGGAGCTGAGCGATTGCGTGATGATCGCCGGCAGTAACATGGCCTACGCCCATCCAGTCCTATTCCGACGCCTGGAAGAGGCAAAATCGCGCCGGCCGCAGATGAAGGTCATCGTCATCGATCCCCGGCGCACCGACACCTGTGAGCTGGCGGACCTACATCTGGCGATTCTGCCCGGCACCGATGTCGCGCTGTTCCATGGGATTTTGCATTTGCTGCTGTGGGAAGACCGGATCGACCGCGACTTCATCCAGGCGCACACCGACGGTTTGCCCGAGCTGAAAAATCTGGTGCGCGACTACACCCCGCAAATGGTTGCGCAACTCTGCGGGATCAGTGTCGAGCAATTGCAGCAGTGCGCGGAATGGGTGGGCACCGCGCCAAGCTTCCTGTCGCTATGGTGCATGGGCCTGAATCAGTCCACCGCTGGCAGCGCAAAAAACAGCGCGCTGATCAATCTGCACCTGGCCACCGGGCAAATCGGCCGCCCGGGTGCAGGACCTTTCTCTTTGACCGGTCAGCCAAATGCCATGGGCGGGCGGGAAACCGGCAGCCTGTCCAATTTGCTGCCCGGTCACCGTGAAGCGGCCAATCCCGAGCATCGCGACGAAGTGGCAGCCTGTTGGGGTGTCGATCAACTGCCTCAAACCAGTGGCCTCAGCGCTATCGAGCTGTTCGAGCGGATGCGCAGCGGCCAGATCAAGGCGCTGTGGATTGCCTGCACCAATCCCGCACAGTCCATGCCTGACCAGCAGGCGGTGCGCGAGGCGCTGCAGACCTGCCCGTTCGTGGTGTTGCAGGAAGCCTTCCGCACCACCGAAACCGCCGCCTTCGCCGACCTGTTGTTACCCGCTGCCAGTTGGGGCGAGAAAGAAGGTTCGGTGACCAACTCCGAACGGCGCATTTCCCACGTACGACAGGCCATTCTCCCACCGGGCGAAGCACGGCCGGACTGGGCGATCACCGTGGCTTTCGCACAGCGGCTGGAGAAACGTCTGCGCCCACTTCATCCGAGCCTGTTTGCTTTCGAACAGCCGGCGCAGTTGTTCGACGAATACAAACAACTGACCCGTGGACGGGATCTGGACTTGTCGGGCCTCAGCCATCAATTGATCGATGAACTGGGACCGCAGCAATGGCCCTTCCCCGCCGGCGCCCGGCAAGGCACGGCACGCTTGTATGGCGACGGGATTTTTCCCACGGCTAACGGTCGTGCGCAGTTCGTCGCCGATCCCTATCGCGCCGCCAAAGAACAACGCGATGCACGGTTCCCACTGACGCTGATCACCGGCCGGCTGCGCGATCAATGGCACGGCATGAGCCGCACCGGCACGGCGGCGCAATTGTTCGGGCATGTCAGCGAAGCCGTGTTAAGCCTGCACCCGGACGAGCTACGCCGGCAGCGCTTGCAGCCGGGGGATCTGGTCAACCTGAAGAGTCGGCGCGGTGCCGTTATCGTCGCGGTCGCCAGCGATGACAGCGTGCGCCCCGGCCAGGCGTTTCTGCCGATGCATTGGGGCGACCGGTTTCTCAAGGGCGGGGTCAACAGTCTGACCTTGCCGGCCTTCGATCCTCTGTCGAAGCAGCCCGAACTCAAACACAGCGGCGTGCGTCTGGAAACGGTAAATCTGCCATGGCACTTGTTCGCCCTGATCGAGGGCGATGTTCAACGGCATTTCGAGACGCTACGACCCCTCTGCGAGGCGTTTTCCTACGTGAGCCTCAGCCTTGTCGGACGTGAGCGGCCCGCGCTGCTGATACGCGCTGCCAGCGTCACGCCGCCAGAGCCGCAACGGCTGCGCGATATCGACCAGTGCCTGGCGCTGCTCGACGGCCCAGTGCTGGCCTACGACGACCCGCGCCGCGCCATTGGCAAACGGGTACGCATCGAAAACGGCCGAATCACCGCAATCCGCCTCGCGGGCGAAACCCTGGCTCAGCACTGGCTGCAAGGCTTGTGGCTGGAGGGTCGCGCCGATGAACAACTGCGCCGCTGGCTGCTGGCGCCGATGAGTGCACCACCCGGCAATGCCGGCGTTCAGGCCAATTCGGGCAAAACCCTGTGCAACTGCAAAAACGTCAGCCACAGCGCGGTGTGTGCCGGAATTCGCCAGGGCCTGGATCTGCAAGGTCTCAAACAACAACTGGGGTGCGGCACGCAATGCGGCTCGTGTGTCCCTGAAATCAAGCGTTTGCTGGCCGCTGATTTGCAGCCGGTATCGGTCATCTGAAGGAAAACACCATGAATGCAAAAGTCTGGCTGGTGGGCGCAGGCCCCGGTGATCCCGAATTACTGACGCTCAAAGCGGTACGCGCGTTGCGCGAAGCAGAGGTGGTGTTGATTGACGATCTGGTCAATGACGCCGTGCTGGAGCATTGCCCTACGGCGCGAATCATTGCCGTGGGCAAGCGCGGTGGCTGCCGCTCGACGCCGCAGGCCTTCATCCACCGGCTGATGCTGCGTTATGCCCGCCAGGGCCAATGCGTGGTGCGGCTCAAGGGCGGTGACCCGTGCATTTTCGGCCGTGGTGGCGAGGAGGCGCAGTGGTTACGCGAACGTGGGGTTGAGGTCGAGCTGGTCAACGGCATTACCGCCGGCCTTGCTGGCGCGACACAGTGCGATATTCCGCTGACGTTGCGCGGCGTGGCGCGCGGGGTGACGCTGGTGACCGCGCATACCCAGGACGATAGCCAATTGAACTGGCAGGCGCTGGCGCAAGGCGGGACGACACTGGTGATCTACATGGGGGTGGCCAAACTGGACGAGATCCGCGATCAACTGCTGGCCGGCGGGATGGCGGCGGATATGCCAGTGGCGATGATCGAGAATGCCTCTCTGCCAGAACAGCGCGAGTGCCGCAGTGATCTGATGAGCATGGGTAACGACGCCTGCAGGTTTGGACTGAAGAGCCCGGCCATTCTGGTCATTGGCGCGGTGGCCGCAGTTGTTGAAAATCAGAGGAGCGCAGCCTTCGGCAGCGCCTACAGAAGCAGACCCCGTGCAGGAGCTGCCGCAGGTTGCGATCTGTAGCGCTTCAACGCCAAATCGCAGGCAAAGAAAAGCCCGGCCTGAGCCGGGCTTTTCTCGTAGCGGCAGCTAATTACTTAGCTTGAGCTTCAACCTGCGCTTCTACGCGACGGTTAACAGCACGGCCAGCTTCAGTTTTGTTGTCAGCTACTGGGCGGGATTCGCCGTAGCCGATCGACTGAACGCGGGACGACTCAACACCGTACTGCTGGGTCAGAACTTGCTTAACGGCGTTTGCACGACGCTCGGACAGTTTCTGGTTGTAAGCGTCAGGACCGACGGAGTCAGTGTGACCTTCAACAGTGGTGTGAGTGGCTGGGTACTGCTTCATGAAGTCAGCCAGGTTCTTGATGTCAGCGTAGCTGTTTGGCTTGACGACCGACTTGTCGAAGTCGAATTTCACGTCCAGCTCTACACGAACAACTTCAGCAACTGCTGGGCAGCCATCAGCGTCAACAGTTACGTTGGCTGGGGTGTCCGGGCACTTGTCAACGTTGTCGCAAACGCCGTCGTTGTCGCTGTCGGAGCAGACTTCAGCCGGAGCTGGAACTGGAGCAGCAGCTGGCTTGCCGCCGCCACCGAAGTTCACACCCAGACCAACCGATGGAGCGTAGTCCCAACGGCCGTTGTCCAGTTTGTAGTCAGCTTCTACGCCAGCACGGGCGAAGAAGTTTTCGGCGAAGTAGTACTTAACGCCAGCGCCAGCAGTCAGGAAAGTCGACTGGTCGCGACCGGTGTGGCCGTCAGCAGCTACGTTGGTCAGGTTGCCGTGCTTAACGCCACCTTCAACGTATGGACGCAGAGCGTCGCCAGCGTTGTTGAAGTGGTATTGAGCGGTCAGACCGAAGTTGTCACCACGCAGTTTCTGGCTGCCGGTACCGTCGTTCGAACGGGTGTGGTTGTTACGATCCCAGCCGAAGTTGATCGAGACGTCATCGGTCAGGAAGTAACCGATTTTGGCGCCTGGGTTGAAGCCGTCTTCGACATGATCAATGCTGTCGTTGTACTGCTTCTTGTAGTTGATCTCGCCTTCAACTGCGCCTTGGCCTTGTGCCAGTGCGCCGAACGAAGTAGCGGCAATAAGAGAACCAATGGCCAAGCCCAAGGTGTTTTTCAGTTTCATCCGTTAAATCCCCATCTGGTGATTGTGAAGCAGTCCCGCAAACCGGGGGACAACTCGGCGGCAAGTCTATCAGAACTTGCCTACACGTAAGAGATATTTGCGCTGAACTAAGTTTCAGCAATGCCTGCAAATTTCTCACGCAATTTGTCTAGAGCACGTTTGTACCGCATTTTTGTCGCACTCAAACCCATGTGCATGATGTCTGCGATCTCCTGAAACTCCAGCTCTGCGACAAATCGTAGCACCAGAATTTCACGGTCAATCGGGTTCACATACACCAGCCAGCGATCAAGTCCGCCCTTCTCCTCGGGTTTCGGCGCCTTTTCTTCCGACGCTTCTTCCAGCGGGTCCAGACTCAAGGCGTCCATCAAGCGACGCTTTCGCCGTTCCTTCCGATACTGCGTGATGCATTCGTTATACGTGATGCTGTAGAGCCAGGTTTTGAACTTCGATTTCCCCTCGAAGTTCTTCAGGCCATACAACACCTTAAGCATCACTTCCTGACAGACATCGTCTGCGTCGCGATCGTTCCCAAGATATCTCGCACAAACGTTAAATAATGTTCTCTGGTAACGCCGCATCAGCTCTTCATAGGCGCGCGTCACGTGAAACAGCTCGGTATGCGAGCGCGCGACCAGCTCCTCATCAGAGAGCTCACGGGGGTCGTAGCGCGTGGATAGCGTTTGGGCTTTATTCAAAACAAGTCGTGCCGACAGTCAGGTCAATGTCCGCCGCACCCCTCTCAGGGCATTTTGCGGCGGCATACATTAGCAGGGTTTGCCGGGTTAGCGGCTACTCACATGCTGTTCCAGCAGGATCCGATTGGAAAGTGAGACTAGCTCACCCTCATCGGTCAGCAATGTGGTTTTAACCGTGCCGATCTCTTCGATCTGGCCTTCGACCTCACCAACACGCACTTGTTGCCCAACCTGGTACAACTCACGCACATAGATTCCCGCAAGAATCTGACCGGCAATTTCCCGGCTTCCCAACCCCATGGCCAGCGCTACGGCCAGACCAACGGTAATCAATACGATGACAATCACATGGTTCAGCAGGTCGGTCTTGACCTCAAGCTGACTGATCGCGACCGAGATGCTGATGATGATCACCAGTCCCTGGGCAATGCGGCCCAAACCCGAAGCGTAGTCCAGCCCTACGCCTTCTGCCGCCCCGCGCACGAGGCCATTGGCCAATTGCGCGAGCAAAACACCCACCAGCAACACCAGCGCGGCGCCGAAAACTTTCGGCAAATACAACGCCAGCATGTCCAGCGTAGCTGAAACTCGCTCAAGTCCAAGGGACTCTGCTGCAGAAACCAGAAAAATCAGCAGAACGAACCAGTAAACGATCTTGCCGATCAAGGTCGAGATCGGCACTTGCAGGCCGGCTCGCGACATCAATTTGGTCAGACCGGTGCCGCCCATCAGGCGATCAAGGCCCAGCTTGGCCAGCAGCTTGGACAGCAAGGTATCGAGCAACTTGGCCACCACGAAGCCCAACAGCAGCACGACCAGTGCGCCGAACAGGTTCGGGATGAAATTGGCGACTTTGGTCCACAACGCAGTCATTGCAGTGACGAGGCTCTGAGTCCAGAGATCAAGTTCCATATTCAATCAGCCTTATCAGCAGTGCGTGCAGTAGTTTTACGAAGACGGGAAACCGGCGAAACGTGGGCCGATCCGTTATTCAGGGCGATCATCAGCGCGGGCAACCAGCGGCCCAGCAGGCTGAACAGATCACCGGCGCCCACCTGGCGGTTGGCGGTTTTGAGTACGCGATCCAGGCAGGCATCGTCGTCGCGGCTGGACGGCGAAGCGTTGAGCATGTCGCGCAAAGACTGTTCAAACGGATCGTGCATACGCACCTCTCGTGATGTCTGTGAAAGACGCGGGCAAATTTGGTCGGGTCACATGTTGCATATTCACACCCAGCGCAAACGGCGGAATAACCACCATTGACCGAAGGCCATCGCCAGCACTGTCAGACAGGCAATCAGGAAACCATAAGGGCTGCTCGAGAACGGAATGCCGCCCACGTTGATACCCAAAAGGCCGGTGAGAAAACTCATCGGCAAAAAGATGCAGGTGATGATGCCGAAGCGGTACATCGTGCGATTCATGCGCACGTTCAAACGCCGGTCTTCGGCCTCCAGTACAAGCCCCATGCGCTCTCGGGTCAGTTCCAGCTCTTCGAGATAGCGGGTCAGGCTGTTGTTCAATTCGTTCCAGTAGTCGGCATCATCATCGACAAACCATGGCAGTTTTATCCGCGTCAGTTGTCCGAAAATATCCCGCTGCGGCGCCAGAAAACGTTTCAATCCGGCCGCCCGGCGACGGATGTGCAAAATCGAGCCATGTTCGGGGGTATACCGTTCGTCGGCATCCAGCTTTTCTTCCTCTTCATCGACCAGCTCCGACAGGCAGGTGACCAGATCCTGCACCTTGTGGGTGAGGAATTGCGCCAGATACAGGATGAGTTCAGAAGAGGTTTTCGGGCCTTTGCCTTCGCTCAACAGCGCCAGCAGTTCATCGGTGGCACGCAACGGGCGCAGACGCAGCGAGATGACGCGCTGGGCGGAGGCGAAAATCCGCACCGAGACCATGTCTTCCGGCTCGGCCCCCGGGTTGAGGTTGACCCCGCGCAGAAACAGCAGCAACTCGGCATCCGGCAACGGCAGGAGGCGCGGCCGAGTGTTCTCTTCCAGCAGCAGGTCGCAGGCGAATTCATTCAGGCCGCTGGATTTGCGCAGCCAGGTCTGGGTTTGCGGATGACTGCGATCCCAATGCAGCCACAGGCTCTCATGAGCCTGCAGTTGCAGATCGTCGAGCTCAGTCCGGGCAATCGAACGCGCACCGCCTTTACCGTCCAGCACCAGGGCATGCACCAGCCCCCACTGCGCGTTTTCTTCCTCGAACATCCGCATCCCTTTGTCGAAAACTTTATTCAGGCATCTGCAGCGGGCTCGGCGAAACGATCACGCCGTTGTTGTCCGCATAGATGTATTGGCCCGGATGGAACGTCACGCCGGCGAAAGTCACCGCTACGTTGAGATCGCCGATGCCACGTTTTTCGGTCTTCATCGGATGGCTGGCCAACGCCTGAACGCCGAGATCGGTCTGGGCAATAACGTCGACATCACGGATGCAACCGTAGATGACCATCCCTTCCCAGCCGTTTTTCGCGGCTTTCTCGGCGATCATGTCGCCCAGCAGCGCGCGACGCAGCGAACCGCCGCCATCGACCACCAGCACCTTGCCATTGCCCTTGAGTTCGGCTTGCTCCTTGACCAGCGAGTTGTCTTCGAAACATTTGATGGTCACGATTTCGCCGCCGAAGGAATCACGGCCGCCGAAATTGCTGAACATCGGTTCCAGCACCTGCACCAGATCCGGATAGGCGTCGCACAGGTCAGGCGTGAGGTAATGGTTCATCGAAAAACTCCTGTAAAAAGGAAGACGATCAAAGATGTCGCACTCTGTTGAAACGAGTCCCGGCGGTCGCTGTTTACCTTAGTTCATGCCATGGTCGCTGAACGAACCTGAACAAACGCTGAAACGTAATAGCTAAACAGCCACCAAATATGACCAGAATCGCACAATGCGTCATATCTTAGCCGCAAGCCGACCTGAACGAAATGCCCTTTTCAGAGCCCCGAACTCAGACCGCAGCGGCAAGATCCGGCTTGTCGCCGAGCAACGGCGTCTGCTGATCGCTCAACCAGCGCGCCACCAGTGGCCAAACCTCGGCCTGCGCCGCTTTGCTCACCAGCATCTCGACATGCCCGAAGTTGTCGCTGAAGCCCTGCTCGCGCCCCAGATTGACGAACTGTTTGTGCTCGGAGCCGATCTGCTCGAACAGTTTGCGACAGGCCCACTCCGGATCCTGGTGATCCCCCGCTGCCGTCACGGCCAGCACCGGCACCTGCACCTCGGCAAGTCCCGCCCACCAATCCTTGTCCTTGTCGCCAAACCGCCCGAACAGGCCGTACCAGCGCATGCTTTCCAGCGCCAGACCGATGGGTTCGTCTTCCGGTCCGCGCTTGAGGCGGGAGCCCGACAACTGCGCGAAGCGCTTGAGAATGAAGCGCCCGCTCCACTCCACTGGCGGGATCTTCAACGGCCAGTAAGTGCGGCTGACCTGCGTGCCGAAAAACGCCGCCGAGGCCACCGCCGGCTCGCCGAGGTATTCGCCACCGAGCGCCGCCGCCAGGGTAATGCCACCCAGCGAATGGCCGATCCAGTGCGGGACCTGCCCGCTCTGCTCACGGACGAACGCGGCAATCGCCGGCAGATCGTAACGGGCGTAGTCAGCCACACGGTTGCGCCGGTAATCCTCGTTGCGCTGCGACAGGCCGTGACCACGCATTTCCGGGATCCACACGTCGAAGCCCAGACGCGTCAGGTAAGCGCCCAGGCCCAGGCCTTTGGGGGAAAACCAGAAGCGCCGGTTGGAAAAACTGCCATGCAGCAAAATCACCGGCACGCCGCGCGGCGCCGTGTCATCCGCCATGCCCAAGCGGGTCACGGCGATTTCCACGGACCAGTCGGGACTGTTGCCGGGTTTGAGTCGATACACATCTTCGCTCAGATCACCGCGACGTTCGGCGCTGATCAGGGCGACAGGAAACAGGTTGCTGCTGCTTTGCATAATGCTCTTGCACAAAAAAGGGCGGCATCTACAGGAGCCCGCCCTACTCAAATCTCAAACCCGCCTCCTGTGGGAGCGAGCCTGCTCACGAAAGCGGAGTGTCAGCCAACATCACTGATGAATGTTGCTCCGTCTTCGCGAGCAGGCGCGCTCCCACAAGGGAACGGGCCGTTCACATCTGCTTACGCCTGCGCTTGGCCTTCAGCGAGGAAGAACCAGGTTTCCAGTACGGAGTCCGGGTTCAGCGACACGCTTTCGATGCCCTGCTCCATCAGCCATTTGGCCAGGTCCGGGTGATCCGAAGGGCCCTGACCGCAAATGCCGATGTACTTGCCGGCCTTGTTGCACGCGGCAATCGCGTTGGCCAGCAGCTTCTTCACCGCCGGATTACGCTCGTCGAACAGGTGCGCGATGATCCCGGAGTCACGGTCCAGGCCCAGGGTCAGCTGGGTCAGGTCGTTGGAACCGATGGAGAAACCGTCAAAGAATTCGAGGAATTCTTCAGCGAGAATCGCGTTGGAGGGCAGTTCGCACATCATGATCACGCGCAGGCCGTTGTCGCCACGGGCCAGGCCGTTTTCGGCGAGCAGATCGACCACCTGGCTGGCTTCGCCCAGTGTACGGACGAACGGCACCATGATTTCGACGTTGGTCAGGCCCATCTCGTTGCGCACGCGTTTCAGCGCGCGGCATTCGAGTTCGAAGCAGTCACGGAACGATTCGCTGATGTAACGCGAAGCGCCACGGAAGCCGAGCATCGGGTTTTCTTCTTCCGGCTCGTACAGCTTGCCGCCGATCAGGTTGGCGTACTCGTTGGACTTGAAGTCCGACAGACGCACGATGACCTTCTTCGGCCAGAACGCGGCCGCGAGGGTGCTGATGCCTTCCACCAGTTTTTCGACGTAGAAACCGACTGGATCGTGGTAACCGGCGATGCGCTTGTCGACGCTGTCCTTGATTTCCTGCGGCAGGCCGTCGTAATTCAACAGCGCTTTCGGGTGTACGCCGATCATGCGGTTGATGATGAACTCCAGACGCGCCAGACCGACACCGGCGTTCGGCAACTGCGCGAAGTCGAAGGCGCGGTCCGGGTTGCCGACGTTCATCATGATTTTGAACGGCAGCTCCGGCATGGCGTCCACGGAGTTTTTCTTGACGTCGAAGCCCAGTTCGCCTTCGAAGATGTAACCGGTGTCGCCTTCGGCGCAGGACACGGTCACGCCCTGGCCATCCTTCAGCAGCTGGGTGGCGTTGCCGCAACCCACCACCGCCGGAATCCCCAGTTCACGGGCGATAATCGCCGCGTGACAGGTACGGCCGCCACGGTTGGTGACGATGGCGCTGGCGCGCTTCATCACCGGTTCCCAGTCCGGGTCGGTCATGTCGGAGACCAGCACGTCACCGGCCTGGACTTTGTCCATTTCCGAGACGTCCTTGATGATCCGCACTTTACCGGCGCCGATGCGCTGGCCAATGGCACGACCTTCCACCAGCACAGTGCCGGTTTCTTTCAGCAGGTAACGTTCCATGACGTTGGCCTGGGTGCGGCTTTTCACGGTTTCCGGGCGGGCCTGCACGATGTACAGCTTGCCGTCGTCACCGTCCTTGGCCCACTCGATGTCCATCGGGCAGCCGTAGTGCTTCTCGATGATCATCGCCTGCTTGGCCAGCTCGCTGACTTCAGCGTCGGTCAGGCAGAAACGTGCGCGCTCAGCCTTGTCGACATCGACGGTCTTCACCGAACGACCGGCCTTGGCCTCGTCGCCGTAGATCATTTTGATGGCTTTGCTGCCCAGGTTGCGACGCAGGATCGCCGGGCGACCCGCCTCCAGCGTGCCTTTGTGCACGTAGAACTCATCCGGGTTGACCGCGCCTTGGACGACGGTTTCGCCCAGACCGTAGGCGCCGGTGATGAACACCACGTCACGGAAACCGGATTCGGTATCGAGGGTGAACATCACGCCGGCGGTGCCGGTTTCCGAACGCACCATGCGCTGCACGCCAGCCGACAGGGCGACCAGTTTGTGGTCGAAGCCCTGGTGCACGCGGTAGGAGATGGCGCGGTCGTTGAACAGCGAAGCGAACACCTCTTTGGCGGCGCGGATAACGTTTTCCACGCCACGGATGTTCAGGAAGGTTTCCTGCTGACCGGCGAACGAGGCGTCCGGCAAGTCTTCGGCGGTGGCGGAAGAGCGCACGGCCACGGCCACGTCAGGATTACCGGCCGACAGCGCGGCGAACGCGGTGCGGATCTCGGTATTCAGTTTTTCGGGGAATTCGGCTTCCATGATCCATTGACGGATCTGTGCACCGGTCTTGGCCAGCGCGTTGACGTCATCGACGTCCAGGGCGTCGAGAGCCTTGTGGATCTGGTCGTTGAGGCCGCTCAGTTCGAGAAAGTCGCGATAGGCCTGCGCGGTGGTGGCAAAGCCGCCGGGGACCGACACACCGGCACCTGCCAGGTTGCTGATCATCTCGCCCAGGGATGCGTTCTTGCCCCCCACATGCTCAACATCGTGTTTGCCGAGCTTATCGAGGGAAACTACGTACTCTACCAAGGTGATCTCTCCACTAACTGTGTT
This sequence comes from Pseudomonas sp. Y5-11, assembly GCF_022368695.1. Classification (NCBI taxonomy): domain Bacteria; kingdom Pseudomonadati; phylum Pseudomonadota; class Gammaproteobacteria; order Pseudomonadales; family Pseudomonadaceae; genus Pseudomonas; species Pseudomonas sp. Y5-11. The sequence continues at coordinate 2,869,682 of NZ_CP058974.1, read as the reverse complement.
GGAAAAGCTCAGAAACCGGCAGCTCGGGGGAGCGTTGGCCGGCTGTATGGCCTGGACCTGGAAAATAAGTGAGAATGCGGGCCAATGGCGGCCGGCAAATCGCGCCTATCATATCCAAGAATGCTCATTAGCTTAAGGCCCAAGGTGCAAATGAAACGATCTGCTTTCTTTATCTCCGATGGCACCGGCATTACCGCCGAAACCCTGGGTCAAAGCCTTCTGGCGCAGTTCGAAAACATTACCTTCACCAAGCTCACGCGGCCGTATATCGACAACGCGGACAAAGCGCGGGCCATGGTACAACAAATCAACAAAGCCGCTGAAACCGACGGCTTCCGCCCGATCATCTTCGACACCATCGTCAATCAGGACATCCGTGAGATTCTCGCAACATCCAATGGTTTCATGATCGACATTTTCTCGACCTTCCTCGCCCCGCTCGAACAGGAGCTGACCGAGCATTCCTCCTACACCGTCGGCAAGTCGCATTCGATCGGCCACAACTCCAATTACATGGAGCGCATCGAAGCGGTGAACTTCGCTCTCGACAACGATGACGGCGCACGCACCCACTATTACGACAAGGCCGACCTGATACTAGTGGGCGTGTCGCGATGTGGTAAGACGCCGACGTGCCTGTACATGGCGATGCAATTCGGCATCCGCGCGGCCAACTACCCGTTGACCGAAGACGACATGGAGCGCCTGACCCTGCCGACCGCCCTGCGCGCCCATCAGCACAAGCTGTTCGGCTTGACCATCGACCCGGACCGCCTCACCGCGATTCGCAACGAACGCAAGCCCAACAGCCGCTATTCGAGCTATGCCCAGTGCGAATTCGAAGTGCGCGAAGTGGAAAACCTGTTCCGCCGCGAGAACATCCCGCACATCAACTCCACGCATTTTTCGGTGGAAGAGATTTCGGCGAAGATTCTGGTGGAGAAAGGCGTCGAACGGCGTTTCAAGTAACACCACTCGCCTCCTGTAGGAGCTGCCGCAGGCTGCGATCTTTTGATGTTGATCGTTAACAGCAAGAGCAAAAGATCGCAGCCTGCGGCAGCTCCTACAGGGGAAAGTATTCAGAGGGTAAACAGGTCGATGAAACGATTCACGGGGGTCGCTTCAAGCCGCGCCTGATCCGCGCATAACGCGAAGATCTCGCCGCTGCGCTGCGCAGTGAATCGGGTCAGCAGATTCGCCTTGAACTTGTCCTCCAGCAATGGAATACCTTCGACCCGGCGCCGACGGTGGCCGATCGGGTATTCGACCACCACGTTCTCGGTGCTCGATCCATCCTTGAAAAACACCTGCACCGCGTTGGCGATCGAGCGCTTGTCAGCCTCCAGGTATTCGCGGGTGAAACGCGGGTCTTCGACGATGACCATTTTCTCGCGCAGCACATCGATGATCGGGTGCGCGGCGTGGAAGTCGTCCTCGTACTGCTCGGCCAGCAGATTGCCGAACGCCAGCGGCACGGCGGTCATGTACTGCAGGCAGTGATCGCGGTCGGCGGCGTTGGCCAGCGGCCCGACCTTGGAGATGATGCGAATCGCCGACTCATGGGTGGTGATGACGATGCGGTCGATTTCATGCAAGCGGTTGCGCACCAACGGATGCAAGGTCACCGCCGCTTCGCAGGCCGTCTGCGCGTGGAACTCGGCGGGGAAGCTGATCTTGAACAGCACGTTTTCCATCACGTAACTGCCGTAGGGCCGCGAAAAACTGAAGGTGCGTTTGCCCTCCGGCTTGAGCGCCAGATCGTGGTTGGTGTGGCTGAACGACACGTCATAGAAGCCCCACTGCTTGGCCGTCAACACCCCGGGAACGCCCATCTCGCCGCGTAGCGCGATGTCGGCCAGGCGCACGCCGCGGCTGGTCGCATCCCCCGCCGCCCAGGACTTGCGCGACCCGGCGTTCGGCGCATGACGATAAGTGCGCAAGGCCTGACCATCGGCGAAGGCATGGGACAACGCCGACAGCAGCTGCTCGCGATTGGCGCCCATCAGTTTCGCGGTGACGGCTGTGGAGGCGACTTTCACCAGCAACACATGGTCGAGGCCGACGCGGTTGAAGGAATTTTCCAGGGCTATCACGCCTTGAATCTCGTGGGCCATGATCATTGCTTCGAGCACGTCGCGCACGGTCAGTGGCGCTTCGCCGTTGGCGACACGCTTCTGCGACAGGTGATCGGCCACCGCGAGAATCCCGCCGAGGTTGTCCGACGGATGCCCCCATTCGGCCGCGAGCCAGGTGTCGTTGTAATCGAGCCAGCGCACGATGCAGCCGATGTCCCACGCGGCTTTCACCGGATCCAGGCGATAGGGAGTGCCAGGCACCCGCGCCCCGAACGGCACGACCGTGCCCTCGACAATGGGGCCGAGGTGTTTCGTGCATTCAGGGAACCGCAGCGCCAGCAGGCCACAGCCCAACGTATCCATCAGGCAGTTGCGGGCGGTGTCGAGGGCTTCGGCAGATTCGATGTTGAAGGTGAGGACGTAATCGGCGATGTCCTGCAGGACACGGTCGTAGTCGGGGCGGTTGTTCAGGTCGACGTTGGCGCTCATGTTCGATTCACTCTGGCAGTGGTTCGTTGATGGGACCTCGGTTCAGGCGATGGATTTTTATTTTTGAAATGCAATCTCTGTAGGAGCTGCCGAAGGCTGCGATCTTTTGATTTTGCTTTTCAAGATCAAGATCAAAAGATCGCAGCCTGCGGCAGCTCCTACAGTTCTGTTCGGTGTTGGATTCAGAAGGAGTCGCCAGGGATGCGCACGTAGCCTTCCATGAGGACGCGCGCACTGCGACTCATGATGGCTTTTTTCACCACCCACTCACCGTTTTCCAGGCTGGCTTCGGCACCGACGCGCAAGGTCCCGGACGGGTGGCCGAAGCGCACGGCATTGCGTTCGATACCGCCCGCAGCAAGATTCACCAGCGTCCCGGAAATCGCCGCCGCCGTGCCGATCGCCACCGCTGCCGTGCCCATCATCGCGTGGTGCAGTTTGCCCATCGACAATGCACGCACCAGCAGATCGACATCAGCGGCAGCAATCGATTTGCCGCTGGACGCGACGTAATCCGCAGGCTTGGCGACGAACGCGACTTTCGGCGTGTGCTGCCGCTTCGCTGCTTCATCCAGACTCGAAATCAGGCCCATGCGCAGCGCACCGTAGGCGCGGATGGTTTCGAACATCTGCAGCGCTTTCGGGTCGCTGTTGATCGCGCCTTGCAGCTCGGTGCCGGTGTAGCCGATGTCTGCGGCGTTGACGAAAATCGTCGGGATCCCGGCGTTGATCATGGTCGCCTGGAACGTGCCGACACCCGGCACCTCCAGCTGATCGATCAGGTTGCCGGTGGGGAACATCGAACCGCCGCCGCCCTCTTCTTCCGCCGCCGGGTCCATGAATTCGACCTGCACTTCGGCGGCCGGAAAGGTCACGCCGTCGAGTTCAAAATCACCGGTCTCCTGCACTTCGCCGTTGGTGATCGGCACATGGGCGATGATGGTCTTGCCGATGTTGGCCTGCCACACGCGCACCACCGCGACGCCGTTGTGCGGAATGCGGCTGGCGTCCACCAGACCGTTGCTGATGGCGAACGAACCGACCGCTGCCGAGAGGTTGCCGCAGTTGCCGCTCCAGTCCACGAACGGTTTGTCGATAGAGACCTGACCGAACAGGTAATCGACGTCGTGATCAGCCTTGATGCTTTTGGACAGGATCACGGTTTTGCTGGTGCTCGAGGTGGCGCCGCCCATGCCGTCGATCTGCTTGTCGTACGGGTCGGGGCTGCCGATCACCCGCAGCAGCAAGGCATCGCGGGCCGGGCCGGGAATCTGCGCGGTTTCGGGAAGATCCTTGAGGCTGAAAAACACGCCTTTGCTGGTGCCGCCGCGCATGTAGGTGGCGGGTATTTTTATCTGCGGTGCGAAATGAGCTGCGTGAGCCATGGTTGCTCCTCAAAGGACCAAGGGATTCATCATCCCTTGGTCGCTTAACTTGTTTTAAACGGCAACCGCCGACTCTTCGAGGAAGTCCTGGGCGAAGCGTTGCAACACGCCGCCGGCCTCGTAGATCGACACTTCTTCGGCGGTGTCGAGGCGGCAGGTCACCGGCACTTCAACGCGCTCGCCATTCTTGCGGTGGATTACCAGCGTCAGGTCGGCACGCGGGGTGCGGGCGCCGATCACGTCGTAGGTTTCGCTGCCGTCGATGGCCAGCGTGTGACGGTCGGTACCCGGTTTGAACTCCAGCGGCAACACGCCCATGCCCACCAGGTTGGTGCGGTGGATACGCTCGAAGCCTTCGGCGACGATCGCTTCGACGCCTGCCAGACGCACACCTTTCGCCGCCCAGTCGCGGGAGGAGCCCTGGCCGTAGTCGGCGCCGGCAATGATGATCAACGGCTGCTTGCGCTCCATGTAGGTTTCGATAGCTTCCCACATGCGCATCACCTTGCCTTCCGGCTCGACCCGCGCCAGCGAACCCTGCTTGACCTTGCCGTTTTCCTGGACCATTTCGTTGAACAGTTTCGGGTTGGCGAAGGTTGCACGCTGCGCGGTCAGGTGGTCGCCGCGGTGCGTGGCGTAGGAGTTGAAGTCCTCTTCCGGCAGGCCCATTTTCGCCAGGTATTCGCCGGCGGCGCTGTCGAGCATGATCGCGTTGGAGGGCGACAGGTGGTCGGTGGTGATGTTGTCCGGCAGCACCGCCAGCGGGCGCATGCCCTTCAGCGGACGCGCCCCGGCCAGTGCGCCTTCCCAGTACGGCGGCCGACGGATGTAGGTGCTCATTTCGCGCCAGTCATACAGCGGCGCGACTTTCGGGCCGGTGTCTTCGTGGACGGCGAACATCGGGATGTAGACCTGCCGGAACTGCTCAGGCTTGACCGAAGATTTCACCACCGCGTCGATTTCTTCGTCGCTCGGCCAGATGTCTTTCAGGCGGATTTCCTTGCCATCGACCACGCCCAGCACGTCTTTTTCAATGTCGAAACGGATGGTCCCGGCGATGGCGTAAGCGACCACCAGCGGCGGCGACGCGAGGAACGCCTGTTTGGCGTACGGGTGAATGCGGCCGTCGAAGTTGCGGTTGCCGGAGAGCACAGCAGTCGCATACAGGTCGCGGTCGATGATCTCTTGCTGGATCACCGGATCGAGTGCGCCGGACATGCCGTTGCAGGTGGTACAGGCAAACGCGACGACGCCGAAACCGAGTTGTTCCAGCTCCGTGGTCAGCCCCGCTTCGTCGAGGTACAGCGCTACGGTTTTCGAACCCGGCGCCAGCGAGGATTTGACCCACGGTTTGCGCGTCAGCCCCAGCTTGTTGGCGTTACGCGCCAAGAGGCCGGCGGCGATCACGTTGCGCGGGTTGCTGGTATTGGTGCAGCTGGTGATCGCGGCGATGATCACCGCGCCGTCAGGCATTTGCCCCGGCACGTCGTCCCACTGCCCGGAGATGCCTTTGGCCGCCAGATCCGCTACCGCCACACGGGCGTGCGGGTTGCTCGGGCCGGCCATGTTGCGTACCACCGAAGACAGATCGAAACTCAGGCCACGCTCGTATTGCGCGCCTTTCAGGCTGTCGGCCCACAAGCCGTTGAGTCTGGCGTACTGCTCGACCAACTGCACTTGCTGGTCTTCACGGCCAGTGAGTTTCAGGTAGTCGATGGTCTGCTGGTCGATGTAGAACATCGCCGCCGTGGCGCCGTATTCCGGGGCCATGTTGGAGATGGTCGCACGGTCGCCAAGGGTCAGCGCGGAGGCACCTTCGCCGAAGAACTCCAGCCAGGCGCCAACGACTTTCTGTTTGCGCAGGTACTCGGTCAGGGCCAGCACCATGTCGGTGGCGGTGATGCCCGGTTGCAGCTTGCCGGTCAGTTCAACGCCGACGCTTTCCGGCAGGCGCATCCACGAGGCGCGACCGAGCATCACGCTCTCGGCTTCGAGGCCACCGACGCCGATGGCGATCACGCCCAGTGCATCGACGTGCGGGGTGTGGCTGTCGGTGCCGACGCAGGTGTCGGGGAACGCCACGCCGTCGCGCACCTGGATCACCGGAGACATTTTCTCCAGGTTGATCTGGTGCATGATGCCGTTGCCCGGCGGGATCACGTCGACGTTCTTGAAGGCCTTTTTGGTCCAGTTGATGAAGTGGAAACGGTCTTCGTTGCGCCGGTCTTCGATGGCGCGGTTCTTCTCGAACGCCTGCTTGTCGAAACCGCCCGCTTCCACCGCCAGCGAGTGGTCGACGATCAGTTGCGTCGGCACCACCGGATTGACCTGCGCCGGGTCTCCACCCTGCTGGGCAATCGCGTCACGCAGGCCGGCGAGGTCCACGAGTGCGGTCTGGCCGAGAATGTCGTGGCAGACCACGCGCGCCGGGAACCACGGGAAGTCGAGGTCGCGCTTGCGTTCGATCAGTTGCTTGAGGGAGTCGGTGAGCGTGGCCGGGTCGCAGCGACGCACCAGGTTCTCCGCCAGCACGCGGGAGGTGTACGGCAAAGTGTCGTAGCTGCCGGGCTGAATCGCCTCGACCGCCGCACGGACGTCGAAATAATCCAGGGAACTGCCGGGCAGGTTTTTGCGGAATGCTGTGTTCATCGGGTCAGGACTCGGGTCACGGTGGTTTCAAAGGGTGGGGCCGAACGTCAACCCTGAAATTCACACTGAACCCTGTGGGAGCGAGCTTGCTCGCGAAGATGGACTGACATTCAACATCAATGTCGACTGATCTACCGCATTCGCGAGCAAGCTCGCTCCCACAGGATCTGGGTAATTTCAATGCCGATGATTGGCCCTCACCATTCAGCGACGTTCGATTGGCACGAACTTGCGCTGTTCAACGCCGACGTACTCGGCGCTCGGACGGATGATGCGGTTGTTGGCGCGCTGTTCGAACACGTGCGCGGCCCAGCCGGTCAGGCGCGAGCAGACGAAAATCGGCGTGAACAGCTTGGTCGGGATGCCCATGAAGTGGTACGCCGAGGCATGGTAGAAGTCGGCATTGGGGAACAGTTTCTTCTGCTCCCACATGGTCTTGTCGATGGCTTCGGAAACCGCGAACAACACCTTGTCACCGACTTCGTCAGCGAGTTTTTTCGACCAGCCCTTGATCACCTCGTTGCGCGGATCGCTGTCCTTATAGATCGCGTGGCCGAAGCCCATGATCTTGTCCTTGCGCTCCAGCATGCCGAGGGTGCCCTTGATCGCCTCTTCCGGCGACGAGAAGCGCTCGATCATTTCCATCGCCGCTTCGTTGGCGCCGCCGTGCAGCGGGCCGCGCAACGAACCGATCGCTGCAGTGACGCAGGAATACAGGTCGGACAGGGTTGATGCGCAAACGCGAGCGGTAAACGTCGAAGCGTTGAATTCGTGTTCGGCGTAAAGGATCAGCGACACGTTCATCACTTTGACGTGCAGCTCGCTCGGTTTCTTGTCGTGCAACAGGTGCAGGAAGTGGCCGCCAATCGATGGCTGATCACTGACGCAGTTGATGCGTTTGCCGTCGTGACTGAAGCGATACCAGTAGCACATGATCGCCGGGAAAGCGGCGAGCAGACGATCGGTCTTATCGCGCTGCTCGGAGAAATCTTTCTCCGGTTCGAGGTTGCCGAGGAACGAACAACCGGTGCGCATGACGTCCATCGGGTGAGCGTCGGCAGGGATGCGTTCGAGCACTTCTTTCAGTGCTGGCGGCAGATCGCGCAGCTTGCTCAGCTTTTGCTGGTAGGCGTCGAGTTGCGCCTGGGTCGGCAGTTCGCCGTACAGCAGCAGGTACGCCACTTCTTCGAACTGCGCGTCGGCTGCCAGTTCACGCACGTCGTAGCCGCGATAAGTCAGCCCGGCACCGGCCTGGCCCACGGTGGACAGTGCGGTTTGCCCGGCAACCTGGCCCCGGAGCCCGGCGCCACTGAGTACTTTTGCTTCGGCCATTGCTGTCTCCAATTTTCTTGAATTTGTAGGGGAAACGTGTGGGAGCGAGCCTGCTCGCGAAAGCGTCGTGTCAGTCACTTTGTTATCGCCTGACTCACCGCTTTCGCGAGCAGGCTCGCTCCCACAGGGGATCTTGTTCAGCCTTTCTTCTGTGCAAACAACGCATCGAGCTTTTGCTCGAAGGTGTGGTAGTCGATGCGATCGTAAAGCTCCATGCGTGTCTGCATGGTGTCGATGACATTCTGCTGGGTGCCGTCGCGGCGGATCGCGGTGTAGACGTTTTCCGCTGCCTTGTTCATCGCGCGGAACGCCGACAGCGGATACAGCACCAGCGACACATCGGCGCCAGCCAGTTGCTCGGTGGTGTACAGCGGCGTCGAACCGAACTCGGTGATGTTGGCGAGGATCGGTGCCTTCACGCGGTTGGCGAACAGCTTGTACATCTCAAGTTCGGTGATGGCTTCCGGGAAGATCATGTCGGCGCCGGCCTCGATGCACGCGGCGGCGCGATCCAGTGCCGACTCCAGACCTTCAACCGCCAGCGCGTCAGTGCGGGCCATGATCACAAAGCTGTCATCGGTACGAGCATCGACCGCTGCCTTGATGCGGTCGACCATTTCCTGCTGGGTGACGATTTCCTTGTTCGGACGGTGGCCGCAGCGCTTGGCGCCGACCTGGTCTTCGATGTGAATCGCCGCCGCGCCGAACTTGATCATCGACTTCACGGTGCGCGCCACGTTGAACGCCGAGGCGCCGAAACCGGTGTCGACGTCCACCAGCAGTGGCAGGTCGCAGACGTCGGTGATGCGCCGCACGTCGGTCAGCACGTCATCCAGGCCGGTGATGCCCAGGTCCGGCACGCCGAGCGAGCCTGCGGCCACCCCGCCACCGGACAGGTAGATCGCCTTGAAACCGGCACGCTTGGCCAGCAGCGCATGGTTGGCGTTGATCGCGCCGACCACCTGCAATGGATGCTCGCTGGCGACCGCATCGCGGAAACGCTGGCCTGGAGTGTTCTGCTTGGAACTCATGACTCACCTCGTTCAGTGGCTGTCTTATTGTCGGCGCCGTCCTGGTAATGACGGGCGATGTTGCGTTTCGAGGCGCCGATGTGGCGGCGCATCAACAATTCCGCGAGCTCGCCGTCACGGTCGGCGATGGCATCGAGAATCCGGTGGTGTTCGGCAAACGCCTGACGTGGCCGATTGGGCGTGGTGGAAAACTGGATTCGGTACATGCGCACCAGTTGATACAACTCGCCGCAAAGCATCTGGGTCAGGGTGCGATTGCCGCTGCCCTGAATGATTCGATAGTGAAAGTCGAAATCGCCTTCCTGCTGGTAATAGCCGACGCCGGCCTGAAACGCCGCGTCGCGCTCGTGGGTTTCCAGCACCCGGCGCAGTTCGTCGATGTCTTCGACGCTCATGCGCTCGGCCGCCAGACGGCAGGCCATGCCTTCAAGGGATTCGCGGATTTCGTAGAGCTCAAGCAATTCGGCGTGGCTGAGCGACACCACTCGCGCGCCGACATGCGGTACGCGCACCAGCAGGCGTTGGCCTTCGAGCCGATGAATGGCCTCGCGCAGCGGCCCGCGACTGATGCCGTAGGTGCGCGCCAGCTCCGGCTCGGAGATCTTGCTGCCGGGGGCGATCTCACCTTTGACGATGGCCGCCTGGATGCGCCGGAAGACGTTTTCCGAGAGCGTCTCGGAATCGTCGCCGCTGATGACCGGGGGATCGAGTTGATCCAGCATGATTGTCGACACCTTCAAATCCAATGCGGCAAAAACTAGCCAATTAGCCCGCACCAGTCAAAGTATAAATCCACATTGTCGACAATCGTCTAATAACCCTCTCCAACAACCCCAAGGGTTATAGACCGGCGCGAGCGCTGGCGCCATAAAACCACCGTGCTAGAATGCCGCCCGCATTTGCTGGCCATTTGTACGGCTTGTCATAAAAAGCTGATAGGCACACGCAGGCGCTTGCGCAAGTTTTGCCAGGAACCTGAACCGAAAACGGAACGCTGCGCACCAGGATTTATGAGACTCAAGCCCTTCCCCACATTTTTTGCGCTGTTTTGCCTGCCCGGCCTCGCCGCGGCGGGGGAAAAAACCGTGTACGGCCTCAACGAATATGCATCGCTTGACGGCATCAATCTGCAAGTCGCGGCCAAACTCGACACCGGCGCCAAAACCGCCTCACTGAGTGCCCGCGACATCAAACGCTTCAAACGCAATGGCGAGTCGTGGGTGCGTTTCTACCTGGCGATCGACGCTGCGCATTCGCACCCGATCGAACGGCCGCTGGCCCGGGTCAGCAAGATCAAGCGCCGCGCCGGCGACTACGACCCGGAAGAAGGCAAGAAGTACACCGCGCGTCCGGTGATCGAGCTGGACATCTGCATGGGCACGGCGTTGCGCAGCATCGAAGTGAACCTGACCGACCGTAGTGCGTTCCAATACCCGCTTTTGATCGGCTCCGAAGCGCTGAAACGCTTCGACGCGCTGGTCGACCCCAGTCTTAAATACGCTGCCGGCAAACCCGCCTGCACCATCGCCGCTCATACCGCCGAGTAATTTCCATGCGTTCTCTAACCTTCCACCTGAAAATCCTGATCACCATTCTGGTGCTCCTGGGCGTTTCGGTTACGGCCTATCAGATTTTTGTGCTCGGCATCCCGGTGACCGAAGACGCTACCGACGACCTGTGGAACATCGACGCCAAAGTCGAGTTCGTCGCCAGCACCAAGGATCCGGTGAAAGTCCAGATGTTCGTGCCGCCGCTGAGCCGCGATTACGTCAGCCTCAACGAAAGCTTTATCTCCAATAATTACGGCGTGGCGGTCAACCGCGTCGACGGCAACCGCAAGGTCACCTGGTCCGCGCGCCGGGCCAAGGGCAACCAGACCCTTTATTACCGTCTGGTGCTGACCAAACGCTATACCGCAGAAAAATCCAAGATCAAAGGCCCGACCTTCCGCGACAGCATCGCCATCGAAGGCCCGGAAAAAATCGCCGCCGAAGCCCTGCTCGCACCGATCCGCCAGCACTCGGCCGACGTCGAGACCTTCATCGGCGAAGCGATCAAACGCGTCAACAACGTCAACGACGACAACGTCAAACTGCTGCTGGCCGGCGACCCGTCAACGCCGCACAAGGCGAAGATCGTCGAACTGCTGTTGTCGATCGCCCACGTACCGGTAGAAAAAGTCCACACCATCCGCCTCGTTGCCGATCAACCGCAAACCCCGGAGCTGTGGCTGCGCAGCTTCAATGGCAACGACTGGCTGTACTTCAACCCGGAAACCGGTGAGCAAGGCCTGCCGACCGACCGTCTGCTGTGGTGGACCGGTGATGAAAACCTGATCACCGTCGACGGCGCGAAGAAAGCCAACGTGACCTTCAGCCTGAACAACAGCGAGATGAACGCGATTCGTCTGGCCAAGCTGACCGACGAAAATACCGATGCCAACTTCCTCGAATACTCGTTGTACGGCCTGCCGCTGCAGACCCAGCAGACGTTCATGATCATGGTGATGATCCCGATCGGCGTGCTGGTGATCCTGATCCTGCGCAACCTGATCGGCCTGCAGACCCTCGGCACCTTTACCCCGGTGCTGATCGCCCTGGCCTTCCGCGAAACGCAACTGGGCTTCGGCATCCTGCTGTTTACCGTGATCACCGCGCTGGGCCTGTCCTTACGGTCGTACCTGGAACACCTGAAGCTGCAGATGCTGCCGCGCTTGTCGGTGGTGTTGACCTTCGTGGTAGTCCTGATTGCCGCTATCAGCCTGTTCAGCCACAAGCTGGGGCTGGAGCGTGGCTTGTCGGTGGCGCTGTTCCCGATGGTGATTCTGACCATGACCATCGAACGCCTGTCGATCACCTGGGAAGAACGCGGCGCCAGCCATGCCATGAAAGTGGCGATCGGCACCCTGTTCGCCGCCTCGCTGGCCCACCTGATCATGACCGTGCCGGAGCTGGTGTACTTCGTGTTTACCTTCCCGGCGATCCTGCTGATTCTGGTCGGTTTCATGCTGGCGATGGGCCGCTATCGCGGTTACCGCCTGACCGAACTGGTGCGCTTCAAGGCTTTCCTGAAGAAGGCTGACGCCTGATGTTCGGTTTCTGGAAGACCTGGAAGGCTCTGGAGGCGCGGGGCATCATGGGCATCAATCGGCGTAACGCCGACTACGTGCTCAAGTACAACAAGCGCAGCCTGTACCCGATCGTCGATGACAAGATCATCACCAAAGAACGCGCGATCGAGGCCGGCATTCATGTGCCGGAGCTGTATGGCGTGATCTCCACGGAGAAGGAAATCGACAAGCTCGACGCGATCATCGGCGGGCGCAACGATTTCGTGATCAAGCCGGCTCAAGGTGCGGGCGGTGACGGCATCATCGTCATCGCCGACCGCTTTGAGGGCCGCTACCGAACGGTGTCGGGCAAGATCCTTGCCCACGAAGAACTCGAGCACCACATCTCGAGCATTCTCACCGGCCTGTATTCGCTGGGCGGCCACCGCGACCGCGCGCTGATCGAGTACCGGGTGACCCCGGATCAGATCTTCAAGAGCATCAGCTACGAAGGCGTGCCGGACATCCGCATCATCGTGCTGATGGGCTATCCGGTGATGGCCATGCTGCGCCTGCCAACCCGTCAGTCTGGCGGCAAGGCCAACCTGCACCAGGGCGCCATCGGCGTCGGTGTCGACCTCGCCACCGGCCTGACCCTGCGCGGCACCTGGCTGAACAACATCATCAACAAACACCCCGACACCACCAACGCGGTGGACGGCGTGCAACTGCCCTACTGGGACGGTTTCATGAAACTCGCCGCCGGCTGTTATGAACTGTGCGGCCTGGGCTACATCGGTGTGGACATGGTGCTGGACCAGGAAAAAGGCCCGCTGATTCTCGAACTGAATGCGCGGCCGGGGCTGAATATCCAGATAGCCAACGACTGCGGGCTGACTCAGCGTACGCATGCAGTCGAAGCGCATCTGGAGGAGCTGAAGGCGCGTGGCGTGACCGAGTCGGTCGAGGAACGAGTGGCGTTTACTCAGGAGATGTTTGGGCATATTCCGGCGGTCGAGGGCTGATCCCCGTGGCGAGGGAGCTCGCTCCCGCTCGGCTGCGCAGCAGTCGTAAGATTTTGGGGAGCGCTTCGCACTCCAACGGGAGCAAGCTCCCTCGCCACAGGTTGCTCGGCGGCCGCTGCGGATCTGCCAATCCCCGACATCCCCTCTAGGAGCAATTCCCGCAGAGGACTACAATCCCCACCCCGCCTCGATGGCCGACCTGCCCCGCCCATGTTGACCTGTTCCGTACACCCGCTGCCCTACCGTGCCAACCCCGCCGACTACTTCGCGGCCATCCGCCATGCACCCGGCGCCGTGCTGCTCGACAGCGGCCGGCCAAGTGCCGACCGTGGCCGTTATGACCTGCTCAGCGCCTGGCCGCTGGCACAACTGGCGGTGTTGCCCGATGAAAGCGGCGACGTATTCCTGCAACGCCTGCGGGATAATCTGACTCGCCTGGGCGAAGCGCAACTGCCTGCGAGCCATGAACTGCCCTTCGCCGGCGGCCTGATCGGCTATCTGAGCTACGACTTCGGCCGACATCTCGAGAATCTGCCGAGCCTGGCCCGGGACGATCTGCAACTGCCCGACGCGCGGTTCGGCCTGTACGACTGGGCGCTGATCAGCGATCACCAGACCGCCACCAGTCAATTGGTGTTTCACCCGTCACTGGCCGACAGCGAGCAGCAACGACTGATTGCGCTGTTCAGCCAACCGACCTCAGCGCCGCTGATGCCGTTCAAGCTGCACACGCCGATGACTGCCGATCTTTCGCCGGACGACTATCGCCAGGCGCTGGAGCGCATTCATCAATACATCCAGGCCGGCGACTGCTATCAGGTCAACTTCGCCCAGCGTTTCCGCGCAACCTGCCAAGGCGATCCATGGCTGGCCTACTGCGCGTTGCGCGAGGCTTGCCCGACACCGTTTTCCGGTTTCCAGAGCCTGCCCGACGGCGACGCGGTGTTGAGTCTGTCGCCAGAGCGTTTCGTCAAAGTCAGCCAGCGCCAAGTGGAAACCCGCCCGATCAAAGGCACTCGCCCGCGCGGCCTGACGCCTGCCGAAGACGCGGCCAACGCCGCCGAACTGCTGGCCAGCCCCAAGGATCGCGCGGAAAACCTGATGATCGTCGACCTGCTGCGCAACGACCTCGGCCGCACCTGCCGCATCGGCTCGGTGCGGGTACCGGAGCTGTTCAGCCTGGAAAGCTATCCGAACGTGCATCACCTGGTCAGCAGCGTGACCGGGGAACTGGCGGATGACCGCGACGCACTCGACCTGATCGCCGGCAGCTTCCCCGGCGGCTCGATCACCGGCGCCCCGAAGATCCGCGCGATGCAGATCATCGACGAACTGGAGCCGACGCGACGCGGGTTGTATTGCGGCTCGCTGCTGTACCTGGACGTACGCGGCGAGATGGACAGCTCCATCGCGATTCGCAGTCTGTTGGTCAAGGATGGGCAGGTGTGTTGCTGGGGGGGTGGCGGGATCGTGGCTGATTCGGATTGGCAGGCGGAGTATCAGGAGTCGATTACCAAGGTCCGAATCCTCCTCGACACCCTGCAAAACCTCTGAATGACGCAACCCCTGTAGGAGCTGCCGAAGGCTGCGATCTTTTGATCCTGTTTTTAAACAATCAAGATCAAGATCAAAAGATCGCAGCCTTCGGCAGCTCCTACAGAGGGATTGAGGGTTACAAGGACAGGTCTCGGTTCGAAGCCTTGAGTAATTCCTGCTTCAGCTCGGCAAACGTATGCACCGCCGGGAACTGCGGGAACTCGCGAATCACGTTGTCGGGCGCATGGAACAGAATTCCCGCGTCCGCCTCGCCGAGCATGCTCGTGTCGTTATACGAATCACCCGCCGCAATCACTCGGTAGTACAGGCTCTTGAATGCCAGCACCGACTGACGCTTGGGGTCTTTCTGACGCAGTTGATAGCTGGTCACCCGCCCACTGTCGTCAGTGATCAGGCGGTGGCAGAGCAAGGTCGGGAAGCCCAGTTGGCGCATCAGCGGCTGGGAGAATTCGTAGAAGGTGTCCGAGAGAATCACCACCTGAAAGCGCTCGCGCAGCCAGTCAACGAACTCCACCGCGCCGTCCAGCGGCTTGAGGGTGGCGATCACTTCCTGAATGTCCGAGAGCTTCAGGCCGTGCTCGTCGAGGATGCGCAGACGCTGCTTCATCAGCACGTCGTAATCGGGAATGTCCCGGGTCGTGGCCTTGAGGGATTCGATTCCGGTTTTTTCGGCGAAGGCGATCCAGATTTCCGGTACCAGTACCCCTTCAAGATCCAGGCAAGCAATTTCCACAAGACACTCCCGTTTGTAGTGATTATCGAGTCGAGCGAGCCCGAACTCTAGCGACTCCCCCGCGACCGCGCAACGCAGCGGGCGCCCCTTACTCCGCCGCTTTTTGTTACCATCGGCGCCATATAGAGCGCCCAGCGCCACCGACCTGTAGGAAGCCGCCCTGATGAGCCCAACGTTCGATGTCGTGGAACTCGCCACGACCTATGCCAACAAATCCGCCCAGGACATCCTGAAACTCGCGTTCGCCGAGTTCGGTGATGAACTGTGGATCTCTTTCAGTGGCGCCGAGGATGTGGTGCTGGTGGACATGGCCTGGAAGCTGAACAAGAACGTCAAGGTGTTCAGCCTCGACACCGGCCGCCTGCATCCGGAAACCTATCGCTTCATCGATCAGGTGCGCGAGCACTACAAGATCGATATCGAACTGGTGTCGCCGGACTACACGAAACTCGAACCGTTCGTGAAGGAAAAAGGCCTGTTCAGCTTCTACAGGGACGGTCATGGCGAATGCTGCGGCATCCGCAAGATCGAGCCGCTGCGCCGCAAACTGTCTGGCGTCAAAGCCTGGGCCACTGGCCAGCGTCGCGACCAGAGCCCGGGCACCCGCAGCGCCGTGGCGGTGCTGGAAATCGACACCGCGTTCTCCACCCCGGAACGCACCCTGTACAAATTCAACCCGCTGGCGCAAATGACCAGCGAAGAGATCTGGGGCTACATCCGCATGCTTGAGCTGCCCTACAACAGCCTGCATGAGCGCGGTTTCATCAGCATCGGCTGCGAACCCTGCACCCGCCCGGTCCTGCCGAACCAGCACGAACGCGAAGGCCGCTGGTGGTGGGAAGAAGCCACGCAGAAAGAGTGCGGGCTGCATGCGGGAAATATCATCAGCAAGGCGTAAATCTCTGCCTCAATGATGCCCCCTGTGGGAGCGAGCTTGCTCGCGAAAGCGTTCTGACAGTCACCGGATTTGTTGACTGGAAAGACGCCTTCGCGAGCAAGCTCGCTCCCACATTTGCTTTGTGGTGCCATGAAAAAATGTGTACACACGAATGTCACCATCGGTGCCATTTATGTGTGCACTTTTTGTTTTAGCGCCCTGAAAAGTTACATCCCTTGGCAAAACACCTCTGTCTTGCCACCTGCGCAAAATCCCCCGCAAAAAATAAATACCTGTTCAATCGGTCAATTTATAACCAAATATTTTCAACCACTTAGCGTTCATTGATAACTTTTCGAAATGAGCGCAGCGCTCCATAGATCGCTAACTGGCACAGATCTGGCTTTGGTGCATACATGTTTTGTATACAAAACTGCAAAACATCTATCCACACTTTCGATCCGCAAGCCTGAAGCGCCCTATCCCGTACAGGCTGCAGATGCCCCGTAACCAGTGATGTCTGCTGGCCGCGACGAAGATTTGTCGAGCCCTGAGCTCATGCACAGTCATCGCGGCCCCGCCCATCAGGAGCCTGCCGGAATGCGTACAAGTCTCTCCAACAACATCGCGTTGAATCTGCCCGCCTCTGCCCTCGACCAACCATCGCCCGACGCGGCTCTGGCCGCCCCGCTACAACTGAGCCCACGCCTGCACAACAGTGACCTCGCACCGACCCGGGCCGAAGGTCGGCGCTGGGGCAAATACAGCATCTTCGCCCTGTGGACCAACGATGTGCACAACATCGCCAACTACTCGTTCGCCATCGGCCTGTATGCGTTGGGCCTGGGCGGCTGGCAGATTCTGCTGTCGCTGGGGATCGGTGCGGCGCTGGTGTACTTCTTCATGAACCTGTCCGGCTATATGGGGCAGAAAACCGGGGTGCCGTTTCCGGTGATCAGCCGGATCAGTTTCGGCATTCACGGCGCGCAGATTCCGGCATTGATTCGCGCGGTAATCGCCATCGCCTGGTTCGGCATTCAGACGTATCTGGCGTCGGTGGTATTTCGCGTGTTGCTGACAGCGATTCACCCCGGGTTCGCCGATTACGACCACAACTCGATTCTCGGCCTGTCAACGCTGGGCTGGGTGTGCTTCGTGGTGATCTGGTTCGTGCAACTGGCGATCCTCGCCTATGGCATGGAAATGGTCCGCCGTTACGAAGCCTTTGCCGGGCCGGTGATTCTGCTGACCGTCGCCGCGCTCGCCGCGTGGATGTACACCCAGGCCATTGCGACCATCGCCTGGTCGATCCGCGACCCGCTGACCGGTGGCGAGATGTGGCGCAACATCTTTGCCGGCGGCGCGCTGTGGCTGGCGATCTACGGCACGCTGATCCTGAATTTCTGCGACTTCGCCCGCTCCTCGCCATGCCGCAAAACCATCAAGGTCGGCAATTTCTGGGGCCTGCCGGTAAATATTCTGGTGTTCGCTGCCATCACCGTCCTGCTCTGCGGCGCGCAATTTCAGATCAACGGGCGGGTCATCGAAAGCCCGACCGAAATCATCGCTTCGATTCCCAACACATTCTTTCTGGTGCTCGGTTGCCTGGCGTTCCTGATCGTCACCGTGGCGGTGAACATCATGGCCAACTTCGTCGCCCCGGCCTTCGTGCTCAGCAACCTGGCGCCGAAATACCTGACCTTCCGCCGCGCCGGGCTCATCAGCGCGACCATCGCCGTGCTGATCCTGCCGTGGAACCTCTACAACAGCCCACTGGTAATCGTGTATTTCCTCTCAGGCCTCGGCGCCCTGCTCGGCCCGTTGTACGGCGTGATCATGGTCGACTACTGGCTGATCCGCAAAGGCCGGATCCACGTCCCGCAGTTGTACAGCGAAGATCCCGACGGTGCCTATTACTACAGCCGCGGGGTGAATTTCCGCGCGGTGGCGGCGTTCATTCCGGCAGCGCTGATTGCCATCGTCCTGGCGCTGGTCCCGGGTTTCCAAAGCATTTCGCCATTCTCCTGGCTGGTGGGTGCCGGCATCGCCGCCCTGCTCTACCTGATCATCGCCAAGCGTCAGCCGCACTACGCCGACGTCAGCGGCGAATCCATCGCCGTCGATAACGTCAGCCATTAATTTCCTCGCGGCCCGGACTTCGGGCCGCTGAACTGCCCGCAATAAGGACTTCTCATGCGTATTCTTGTGGTCAACGTCAACACCACCGAATCCATCACCCAGGCCATCGCCCGCTCGGCGCAAGCGGTCGCTGCCCCCGGTACGGAAATCGTCGGTCTGACGCCGTTCTTCGGCGCCGACTCGGTGGAAGGCAATTTCGAAAGTTATCTGGCGGCCATCGCCGTGATGGATCGGGTGATGTCCTACGACCAGCCTTTCGACGCGGTGATTCAAGCGGGTTACGGCGAACACGGTCGCGAAGGTTTGCAGGAACTGCTGAACGTTCCGGTGGTGGACATCACCGACGCCGCCGCCAGCACTGCGATGTTTCTCGGCCACGCCTATTCGGTGGTCACGACGCTGGATCGCACCGTGCCGCTGATCGAGGATCGGCTGAAACTGTCCGGCTTGTGGGATCGCTGTGCATCGGTGCGGGCCAGCGGTCTGGCGGTGCTGGAACTGGAGCACGAGCCACAACGGGCGCTGGAAGCCATCGTGCAACAGGCGGAACTGGCGGTGACCCAGGACAAGGCCGAAGTGATCTGTCTGGGCTGCGGCGGCATGGCCGGGCTGGACGAACAGATCCGCCGCCGTACCGGGGTGCCGGTGGTGGATGGCGTGACGGCGGCGGTGACCATTGCTGAATCGCTGGTGCGGCTGGGGTTGTCGACGTCCAAAGTGCGGACTTATGCGACGCCGCGGCCGAAACAGATCATTGGCTGGGCGGAGCGGTTTGCCCGGTAGACCGCGTTATCGTTTATCGCGAGCAGGCTCGCTCCCACAGGTTTCGCGTTGTACCATCATGTGAACGACGAAGAACCTGTGGGAGCGTGGCTTGCCCGCGATGGCCACACCTCGGTCCCAAAGTCCTGCTCAAACAGCACTGAACCGCCGGGCCAACCCCCGCTCTGCAAACTGCTCAATCACAAAATCGACAAACGCCCGAGTCTTGCCTGGCAACAATTTATGCTCGGCGTAGTAGATCGAAATGTTGCCGTCATCGATGTACCAGTCCGGCAGTACGCGCTGCAATGTGCCAGCCTCCAGATACCCCACGGCAAACGGCATGCTGACCAGCGCGATTCCCAGCCCCTGCGCTGCCGTGGCGCAGGCGGCTTCGGAGTCGCTCATGGTCATTCGCGTCTTCAGGGTCAAGGGCTGACAGAGCTGACTGCCGCTGCTGATCAACTGCCAGGAGCGCACGCGACCGGTTTGCGGCGAACGAATCAGGATGCCATCGTGACGTTGCAGGTCGTCCGGTTCGGCAATCGCCTCGTGCTTTTGCAGGTAGTCAGCAGACGCCACCAACACACGATGCGCGGGTGCCAACTTGCGTGCGACCACGCCTTGGGGCAATTCAAAGCCCCCGCCAATCGCCGCGTCGAAACCCTGTCCAATCAAATCGACCTGACGGTTATCAAAATGCCAGTCCGGGTTGATCGCCGGAAACCGACGTAAAAACTCTTGCAGCAACGGCACGATGTACAAACGCCCGAATACCGTGCCCATGCTGACTTTTAACGTCCCCGCCGGCAGTCCTTCCACACTCGACAGATTGGCCACCGCATTCTGAATCGTCGTCAGACTGCCACTGACCTGACTCAAAAACAGCTTGCCGGCCTCGGTCAGGGTCAGGCTGCGTGTACTACGCTGGAACAGCCGTACACCGAGCCGCACCTCGAGCTTCGCCACACTCTTGCCGACGGCGGCCGGGG
This sequence comes from Pseudomonas sp. Y5-11, assembly GCF_022368695.1. Taxonomy (NCBI): domain Bacteria; kingdom Pseudomonadati; phylum Pseudomonadota; class Gammaproteobacteria; order Pseudomonadales; family Pseudomonadaceae; genus Pseudomonas; species Pseudomonas sp. Y5-11. Next base: position 2,849,587 of record NZ_CP058974.1, on the reverse strand, counting down.
TCAGGCTCAAGCGCCGGGCGGCCTCGGCAAAGCTGCCGACTTCGGCGCTGCGCACGAAGCATTCGATACTGCTGAAAGTTTCCATGATCGCCACTATAAACTTCTGGTTTACACAGACTATAGCAATCATGGTCTACACGGTTGTCGATGCGAGGCCGATACTCGGCTCCAACAACAAGGCACCCCGCCTTGAATTTTCTGGAGATCGAACATGACCACTCAACACCTCAGCGGCAAAGTCGCTCTGATTCAAGGCGGTTCCCGTGGTATCGGCGCCGCCATCGTCAAACGTCTGGCCGCCGAAGGCGCCGCTGTCGCCTTCACCTACGTCAGCTCCACCGCCAAGGCCGAAGAATTGCAAAACAGCATCACCGCCAACGGCGGCAAAGCGTTGGCGATCAAGGCCGACAGCGCCGACGAAGGCGCTATCCGCAACGCCGTCAGCGCCACCGTCGACGCCTTTGGCCGCCTGGATATTCTGGTGAACAACGCCGGCGTCCTGGCCATCGCGCCGCTGGAAGACTTCAAACTCGAAGACTTCGACCAGACGCTGGCGATCAACGTACGCAGCGTGTTCATCGCGTCTCAGGAAGCCGCCAAGCACATGGGCGAAGGCTCGCGCATCGTCAACATCGGCAGTACCAACGCCGACCGCATGCCCTTCGGCGGTGGCGGTGTGTACGCGATGAGCAAATCAGCACTGGTCGGTCTGACCAAAGGCCTGGCCCGCGACCTCGGCCCGCGCGGCATCACCATCAACAACGTGCAACCCGGCCCGGTCGACACCGACATGAACCCCGCGCACGGTGATTTCGCTGAAAGCCTGATCCCGCTGATGGCGGTGGGCCGTTACGGCACTGCCGATGAAATCGCCGGTTTCGTCGCCTATCTGGTGGGCCCGGAAGCCGGCTACATCACCGGTGCCAGTTTGACCATCGACGGTGGTTTCGGCGCCTGATTGCGCTGAATCCCGGATACAAAAAACGCCGCACTTCTTTACAGAGGGCGGCGTTTTTTATGGGCGCGTTACTGGGGGCTCAAGCCCACTCCAGCGCTGGCAAACCGCAGGCACTCGGGGTGAATGCCTTGAGCGTGCGCAGAATCCCGTCGGCGTGAGCGTATTTTTCATCAGCCATGGCCGCGTCGGGAATCGCGATGGCCGTCATCCCCGCCGCTTTCGCCGCGGTAACGCCAAACGGCGAATCCTCGAACACCAGGCAATCCTCAGGCGCGACACCCAGACGCCGGGCCGCAGTGAGGAAGATGTCCGGCGCCGGCTTGGCTGCGCCGACTTCCGGGTCGTCCGCCGTGACAATGAAGTCGAACAGCGCAAACCAGTCGCGGTGCAAGGTGGTTTTCTGGCCGAACGACTGTCGCGACGAACTGGTGCCCACGGCGATCGGGATGTTGTGTGCCTTGAGGTGGCGAATCAGCTCCTCCGCGCCCGGCATCGCCTGAGCATTGGGAAAGCGTTCACGCATCAGCGGCTCGCGGATCACCAGAAACTCTTCAGCGCTGATCGGCAGATCAAGCGCCTGCACCACGTAGTTCGCCAGATCATTGGCGCCGCGACCGATGATGTTCTGTTTAACGCTCCAGTCGAAGGTCCGCCCGTAACGCTCGGCAATAAGCGAGGTGACCTCGGTGTAGATGCCCTCGGTGTCCAGCAGCAAACCGTCCATGTCGAAAATCACGGCCTTGATCGGGCCAAACGTCTTCATCGGTGCATTCATCATCGGATCCGTTATCAAAAACATCCCGGGCGGCGCGGCCGGCGCCGCTGCTTGGATCTGATTAATGGGTTCAGCAGCATAGCGAGGCCAGCAGACATTGAGCAACGGGCAATGTCTACCGGCCGTGGAATGACTCGCTGATGTTTAGCGAAATGCCCTACAGATAACGCCTGATTTCCCGACTTTTTTACCTAGGTGCTGGCGAGACCTTCAGAATCACACCAGAGGCGCTACTCCTCCTCATCCTCCAACGGCAACTCATCCCGCCCTAAAGGATCCGTAGGAGAAGGCAGCGGATACTCCGGCGTTTGATCGACATCGTCATCTTTCTGCTCACCACCCATCTCCCACCTCCCAAGGGCCTGACAGAACCCCAGGCCCTAAAGACTCGCATCACCACCGATCAGGATCAAAAGAACAAGCAATTACTGCTCATCCTCATCCTCTTCATACTCCATGTCTGCTTCATCCGCATCATTCAACGGCACGGTCGCATCATCCATCAGCGACCCTGGATCCTCGTTGCCCGGATCATTGATAAACGGCAAACCGCTCGGGCCTTTTTCTTCCTTGCCTTCGGTTTCGGGCGTCATGGCAAACCTCTACGTCTGGTGGGTTGTATAACGTTCGAAAAGCCCTACAGCCAATCGTTCCAGTGTCCGACCGCCAGACACGAAAAACCCGGCACCAGGCCGGGTTTGCTTTCGAATATTCAATCAATGATGGCGGTTTTTATGTTTGTACTTGTTGTGCTTGTGACCACCGCCGGAATGCCCGCTTCCGCCATCGTCACCCAGATTGTTGCCCACCGCACCACCCGCTGCGCCGCCCAAACCGGCACCGATGGCGGAGCCGGTGGAGCCGCCCAGGCTATTGCCAACCACCGAGCCGCCGGCAGCACCCAAGCCACCGCCAATGGCGGCTTCGGTGCGATTGTGTTTATTCGCTCCGACCGCGCTGCCTGCTGCGCCACCGACGCCTGCGCCAACCGCGGCACCAGTGCTGCCGCCGAGCTGGCCACCGACCACGTTACCGAGCACACCGCCCAGTCCGCCACCGACGGCGGCGCTACCATCGCCGGCGGCCATCGCACCTTGGGCGACCAGTAATCCGAAAAACAGTGCAGATAATGACAAACGCATTTGAACCTCACAGTTCCCGAATCGGGACGGAATGCCCACAGGGCCTATGTCAGATTGGAGACATTTTTCGGAAAAACGTTCAGCCATGAAAAAGCCCGGCGTCGAGCCGGGCTTTTTCTGACAAACGTTCGCAATCAGTGACGCTTGTGACCTTTGGACAGGTTGGCGCCGACGGCACCACCGGCAGCGCCACCCAGGCCGGCGCCAATGGTCGCGCCATTTCGGCCGCCCAGGCTGTTGCCGATCACCGAACCACCGGCCGCGCCGACACCACCGCCGATAGCCGCCTTGGTGCGGCTGCCTTTGCCGGCGGCCATCGCACTGCCGGCCGCGCCTGCAACACCGGCACCAATCGCCGCGCCAGTGCTGCCGCCCATTTTCTGGCCGACCACATTACCCAGCGCACCACCCAGACCGCCGCCGAGTGCCGCAGTGCCTTCACCAGCCACCGCACCTTGAGCAACCAGAAGCCCTAGAACCAGAGCGGGCAATGTTAGACGCATGACAAAAACCTCAAAAATAGGGAGATCAAAAGGGGCCGGGATTGAAAGCTGCCGACGCGCTGAAGTCCAGAAAAATCAGCTGCCGCCGAGCACTTGGCGCCGATTGGACAGCGATTTGGCAAAAGGTTTTATCGCAGGCAAAAAAAAGCCCGCTGGGGAGACGGGCTGGAGACTTGCTTTCTAACGGATGGCTTCACCCTACGTCCGTGGACGTGAAAAGTTTGTGAAAAAAAACCGAATCTGCCCTATCACTTGTAGGAGATTTCCTTTCATAAATATCAGGCATAAAAAACCCCGTTCATAGACGGGGTTGTTTGGTCTCACCTTACTTTCTTGACCGGGCCGAAACCTTCGGAAGGAATTTGGCTTTCGGCCCCTTGGGCGCGGTGGACTTGATCTTGCCGGTCTGCACCGGGTCCTCGCCAAAGCCCGATTGGTACTCCGTCTGGCCGCAACGGACACAGTTATTGAATGAAAACTCGGCTCCATCGTCTTCGATATACGGATCAGTCATAGCCTCTCCCCTTTGCAATAGATCGACACCGGCAAAGCCCTTTTGCCCGAAAAAATATCGACCTCCAAGGCTTTTGAGACTAGCCGGTCATTACTGGACTTGCGGTTCAGTTCGACCGATGCCCGACGAATGGCCTACACCTCTTCAACATCCCGTTACCCGAAGGCGCCCTAAAGCTTAAGGGATCCAAGCCATGGCGCTGACCTGCACAACCTCAACGCAACTTGACCGCTGTGCCGGTCGCGAACACCACAACCATGCCGCCCTTGCCCGCCGGCATACTGATCTCGAAATCCAGCCCGACCACCGCATCCGCCTGCAACGCTCGAGCCCGCTCCTTGATCTCGTCCGTCGCCTGAACCCGCGCCTCTTTCAACGCCCGCTCCAGCGTCTGCGAGCGCCCACCGAAAAAGTCGCGCATGCCGGCAAACACATCACGAATCACATTGACGCCCTGCACCGACTCCGCGCTGACAATGTCCAGGTACGCGGTGATCTGGCGGCCTTCGATGGCGTGGGTGGTGGAGATGATCATGGGAACAGTCCTTTTTTCTACTGATAAAGCGGCGATTGTAATGCGCTATGGAAAATCAGGCCGAACACTTGCGCAGCGGTTTAAAATCCAGACGCCAGAAACCACAAAACCCCTGATCTCTTTCGAAATCAGGGGTTCTGTGTATTGAATTTGGCGGTGAAGGAGAGATTCGAAGACGGTGCGGAACACAAGCCGCACTTTGTGTTCCTGAACACCAAAAACGGCCTGCCGCACGCCAATGATTTCGCGGTGCGCGATCGTTTCTTCAAGGCGCATTTGCTCGCTGCCGCCGTTCGCTACCGGGGACCCGGGCAGTGCCGGCACACCTACGCCAGTCAGTTGCTGACCACCGGGGGGGCGTCGATCAACTGGATCGCCGAACAGATGGGCCACACTAACGGGAACATGATCCGTCAACACTACGGGACGTGGATAAATGAAGACGGATCTGATGTGGTGGGGATGTTGCAAATGGCCTTGAAGCTGTCACCGGTTTCAGCTCTGCGCTGAATCCGCTGAGGCCAGCACTTTCGGAGAAGCCAGAAGGTCATGGAGTGGTAAGCCAGCCAGGGAAGGACTGGTTTCCACGATGCCAGAAAAAGGCCCCCACACCATGACCAGGTGTGGGGGCCGATTGAACATAGGGCGGAATTCAACGTATCAGGCGTCACAGCCTCCAAAGCGCCTCTGCATGGCGGTCTGTCGGTTGTGTTCCTTGGATGTGCCGGTCTGGCTGCCATCTGGCTGGCCTTTGCTGATACTATGCGCGAACACTCAGCGAAAACATAACTGAGCAGATTTTGTGGCTTGGCTTTATTGCCAGGCACAAAAAACCCCGTCCCGCGAGGGACAGGGTCTGGCGTTGTTATAGGGGAAAGACCGGCAAGTACTGACCCTACAACGACTAAACCGATGCCAAAGGCAGAGGTCGTGAGGGAAGTGTGGGCTATTGGGTATGGTATTACAATACCGTAATAGCTGTTGGCGGATAGCTGGCACTCCTTCTCGACCGTCTAGCGTTGGCGTCCTCTTCAAGGAACCAACCATGAGAGAGACGAAAAATCGCCGTGTTCGGCGTCGCACACCACAGCACCTCCGGACAGTCCACGTTAGCGCCTATAGCCGCAGTCGCTTTGGGCACCGGGAAAGCGTGTGTGAGCATTATCGTAGCCCCCCCTGGACTCAGTTGATGTTTGAGTTCTAGGTGGTAGAGGGGTAGGAAACTACCCCTTTTTTCTACTGAGAGCCGACTTAAACTATCCGGTTTTCGCTAACAATTGGGTTGAGTGTCCTTAAATGGGCCACTACTGCCTAACTGCACGATTTTCTATGACTGCCGTAGCCGCATAATCGCATTAGTAATCGCCTTTGCATTTGTGTCCAAGGTCTCCATGGCCACGAGTGCATTTTCTGCAACAGTCTCTGCGCCATTCTGTGAAAGCCACTTAGTGACCTCCTCCATCGCCGCACCCAGCGCATGCTGGTTATGCAGCAGCGTCAATGCATCGGCAGTGGCTATGTTGGAACCTGAGTCATTAGGCATGGAATTCGTCCCGGAAGTACGGTTTGCAGAAGCCTAGTTCATCTAATCGGCGACAAAGGCACGTACTCTTTCGAATGTTCAATTTGCGCACCAAAACAGTGCCCATTCCCATCTCAGTCCCATATGGCCTTTTTTCAGACGCCAAAAACCACAAACCCCCGACTTTCTCTAGGAAAATCAGGGGTTTGCGTTTACTGAATGTGGCGGTGAAGGAGAGATTCGAACTCTCGATACAGTTTCCTGTATACACACTTTCCAGGCGTGCTCCTTAAGCCACTCGGACACTTCACCGTATCTCTTCAAACATGTTCTGTCTGTCGAGGCGCGCTAATGTAGTCGAAAGCTTTTCTGATGGCAAACTTTTTTTCAGAATTTTCATGCGCTTAAGGCATAAAGGCGTTTCGCCCCACCTTGGGCGATGGCAAACCGGACAATCTCTGGTGACGGCCACCCTCTTATATAGAAGCAGAACGGCGTGCTACGCCGGGCGCGGCCGGAAACGGTGACTGGCGGGTCAGTCACGGCGCTTTACCTGGCCTGCGGTGGTGGGTAACGTCTGCCCATCTTTCTTACAAGGAATAGCGTCATGAGTGAGTTGATTGCCTACCACCTCGAAGACGGTATCGCGACCCTGACCTTGAACAACGGCAAGGTCAATGCCATTTCCCCGGACGTGATTGCGGCGTTCAACGCGGCGCTGGATCAGGCGAAGACTGATCGTGCCATCGTGATCATTACCGGTCAGCCGGGAATTCTGTCGGGCGGCTACGACTTGAAGGTGATGACCGCCGGGCCTAAAGAAGCCGTGGCGCTGGTCACTGCTGGCTCGACCCTCGCCCGCCGCCTGCTCTCTCATCCGTTCCCGGTGATTGTCGCCTGCCCTGGTCACGCTGTGGCCAAAGGCGCGTTCCTGCTGTTGTCTGCCGATTACCGCATCGGCGTCGATGGCCCGTTCAGCATCGGCCTGAACGAAGTGCAGATCGGCATGACCATGCACCACGCCGGCATCGAGCTGGCCCGTGATCGCTTGCGTCGTTCGGCGTTTCACCGTTCGGTGATCAACGGCGAGATGTTTGATCCGAAAAGCGCGGTGGATGCCGGTTTCCTCGACAAGGTGGTGGCTGCCGAAGAGCTGCAAGGTGCAGCCCTGGCAGCAGCGCGTCAGCTGAAGAAGATCAACATGAACGCGCACAAGAACACCAAGCTCAAAGTGCGCAAGGCACTGCTCGAAGCCCTCGACAACGCGATCATTCAGGATCAGGAGCATCTGGGTTAAACCCACGCTTCCCGAGCCGAAGAAAAGCCCGACCGTCGTGTCGGGCTTTTTCCTGCGCGTTTGGTTAATCAAGCATCAACGGCTCTAGGACGGGTCTGACGGTCGACTCGGAAACATGCGCTTAAACATCGCCTATCTCCGCACTCTATAGCAGCAATTGCCGAAAACAGTGCACATCCGTACACTGCGCCACCTTTTGTCCCGGTGGGGCCTGAAAATGCTGTTTGTGTTTCGTATGTTATTGATGGGCCTGCACTTTATTCTGGCCGGCGTGCTGGGCGTGATCCTCGGGCTGTGCCGTCCGTTCAACCCGGACAACAGCCGACTGTGCGCCCGCCTCTACGCGCTACCGGCCATGTGTATTTTGCGTTTGCGTGTGAAGGCTGATGTCGGCCCGTTGATGAACAAGCCCGACAGCTGCGTGATCGTGGCCAACCATCAGTCCAACTACGACCTGTTCGTGTTCGGCAACGTGGTACCCCGCCGGACCGTGTGCATCGGCAAGAAGAGCCTGAAATGGGTGCCGCTGTTCGGGCAACTGTTCTGGCTGGCGGGCAACGTGTTGATCGATCGTGGGAACGCGCACAAGGCACGCAAGTCGATGCTCACCACCACCCACACTTTGCAGCACGAAGATACGTCGATCTGGGTGTTCCCGGAAGGCACGCGCAACCTCGGTGAAGAACTGCTGCCATTCAAGAAAGGTGCGTTCCAGATGGCGATCGCCGCCGGTGTGCCGATCGTGCCAGTGTGCGTCAGCAGCTACATCAAGCACATGCGCCTGAACCGCTGGCGCAGCGGGAAAATTCTCATACGCTCGCTGCCGGCGATTCCTACAGCCGGGCTGACCATGGATGACATGCCCATGCTCATGTCCCAGTGCCGCGAACAGATGCGCGAATGCATCGCCGCGATGGATCAGCAGCTGCAAGCTGCGTGAAAAACCAACCCGCCTCGTGCGGGTTTTCTTTTGCCGGGTGAACTGTGCAGATTTCACTGACTCTCAAGCAGCGACACGGCTAAGCTGAAGCCTTGTATTCCCTGCCATCTGCCAAGAAGAAGTGAATCACCACCATGGGTCGAGTTGTTGCTGCTGCGGTTTACAGCGCCGGTAAGAAAGTCACCAATATCACACTTGACGAAGGCGCCGCCTGGGCCGCAAAAACCGGGCATTTTGTCTGGATCGGCCTGGAAGAGCCGGACGCTCAGGAGCTGGCCAATCTGCAACGCCAGTTCAACCTGCACGAACTGGCCATCGAAGACGCCCTGGAAAAACACAGCCGGCCAAAGCTGGAAACCTTTGGTGACGCCTTGTTTATCGTCACCTACTCGCCGATCCGCGAGCATGGGATTTTGCAGTTCATCGAAACGCATATCTTCGCCGGCAAGGGCTACATCATCACCGCCCGCAACGGCCACTCGGCGTCCTACGCGCATGTCCGCCAGCGCTGTGAGGCGCGGCCGCTGTTGCTCGAGCACGGCGAAGATTTCGTCCTCTATGCACTGCTGGATTTCGTGATCGAAAACTACCAGCCAGTCGGCGAAGCGATTCATGCCGAGATTGATGAACTGGAGCGCAACGTGCTGTGCAGTGCGTTGAACGAGCATGACATCCAGAAACTTCACGGCCTGCGCCGCGATGTGTTGCGCCTGCGCCGTTATGCAGCGCCGATGGTGGAGATTGGCGAGGAGCTGCAGAAACTGAGTTTCCCGTTCATCGACAAGAACATGCGCCCGTACTTCCGCGACGTGCAGATTCACGTCACGCGGCAGATGGAAGACCTGACAACGCTGGCGGACATTGCCAGCCAGACCATCGAGATCGGCGTGTTGCTGGAGGCGTCACGGCAAAGTGTGGTGCAACGCAAGTTTGCCGCGTGGGCGGCGATTCTGGCGTTCCCGACGGCGGTGGCGGGGATTTACGGGATGAACTTCCAGAACATGCCGGAGCTGAGCTGGCATTACGGCTATTTCGCTGTGCTGGGGTTTATCACGGTGGGGTGCGTGAGTTTGTGGGCGAGTTTCAAGAGGTCGGGGTGGTTATAGGGAAGCAAATGCAAAAGATCGCAGCCTGCGGCAGCTCCTACATTGGGATGGTGTACACCCTGTAGGAGCTGCCGCAGGCTGCGATCTTTTGATCTGCTATAAAGCAGCTTCTGGCTTGTGCGCCACAAACCGCATCATCCATTCCGCCACGGTGGTGCCATGGTGCTCCTGCTCCAGGCTGGCCACGCCTTTGGAATAGATCTGTGACCCCAGCGCGTCCTGGCGCAGATCCAGCAGTGCCCGCGAATAGTCGTGGATGAATTCCGGGTGGCCCTGGAAGCACAGCACCTGATCGTTGATGTGGTACGCGGCAAACGGGCAGAAATCGCTGGAGGCAATGACCGTGGCGTTTTCCGGCAACGCCGTGACCTGATCCTGGTGGCTGATCAGCAACGTCAACTCTTCTCGCACCGGGCTCATCCACGGTGCCTTGGCCGCCAGTTTGTAGTTGTGGGTGCCGACGCCCCAGCCCTGAGTGGCGCGCTCACTCTTGCCGCCCAGCAACAGCGCCAGCAGTTGATGGCCGAAGCACACGCCGAGCAGCTTGTCGCCACGCTCGTAACGGGTCAGCAGGTATTGCTTGAGGGTCTGGATCCACGGGTCGGTGCCGAACGAATCGGCCTTGCTGCCGGTGATCAGGTACGCGTCAAAGGTCAGGTCGTCGCTCGGGTATTCGCCCTGCATCACGTTGTACACGGTGAACTCGGCGGCAATCGGCTGCTGCGAGAACAGGCGCTGGAACATCTGCCCGTAACCCTGATATTGATCGACCAGTTCCGGACGCAGGATGTCGGTTTCCAGAATGCAGATGCGTAGCGACATAAAAAATACCTGACACGTGATGGGAATAATGAACACCCAGAGCCTGCCTTGAAACAGCCCGGCAAGGCAAGCCCCGCAGCGCTCAGCCGATCACTTAAAACAACTCGCCGTTCGCGGCTTTTTCCAGCAACAACGCCGGTGGCGCAAAGCGCTCGCCGTACTGCTCTGCCAGATACTGCGCGCGTGCGACGAAGTCCTGCACCCCGTACTGATTGATAAACTGCAATGCGCCGCCGGTCCATGGGGCAAACCCAATGCCGAAGATCGAGCCGACGTTGGCATCTGCCGTCGAAGTCAACACACCCTCCTCTACGCAGCGCACAGTTTCCAGAGCCTGCACGAACAGCAGACGATCACGCACATCCTTCGGCGAAATCTGCCCGTCAGCCTTCTCGAAACGCGTCTTCAGCTCCGGCCACAGATGCTTCTGACCACCCGCCGGGTAATCGTAGAAGCCCCCGCCGGCAGCTTTGCCCGGGCGCTTGTATTCGTTGAGCAGCAAGTCAATCACAGCGAACGCCGGATGCTCTGTCAGCGGTTTCCCTTCCGCTTGCAGGTCCTTGGCCGTTTGCTGACGGATATGGCTCATCAGGCTGAGGGAAACTTCGTCGGAGATCGCCAGCGGCCCGACCGGCATCCCGGCCTTGCGCGCTTCGGTCTCGATCATCGGCGCACTCACACCCTCGCCGAGCATGGCGATGCCTTCGTTGGTGAAGGTGCCGAACACCCGCGAGGTAAAGAAACCACGACTGTCGTTGACCACGATCGGGGTTTTCTTGATTTGCAGGACGAAGTCGAAACCGCGCGCCAGGGTTTCAGCACTGGTCTGCGCACCCTTGATGATTTCCACCAGCGGCATTTTGTCCACCGGGCTGAAGAAATGCAGACCGATGAACTTGCTCTGATCAGGTACTGCCGTCGCCAGTCCGGTAATCGGCAACGTTGATGTGTTGGAGGCAATCACCGCGTCAGGACCGACAATCTTTTGCGCTGCAGAGGAAACGTTGGCCTTCAGTTCACGGTCTTCGAACACCGCCTCGATGATCAGATCGCAACCCGCCAGATCGGCATCGCTCTCGCTGGCCTGGATCCGCGCCAGCACCGCCTCGCGTTTCTCAGTCGTCATCTGCCCACGGGCGACTTTCTTGTCCAGCAATGCCGCCGAGTGGGCCTTGCCCTTCTCGGCCGCCGCCAGGTTGATGTCCTTGAGCACCACGTCGATACCGGCCGAAGCACTGACGAAGGCGATACCGGCGCCCATCATGCCTGCGCCGAGCACACCGACCTTGCGCGTGACATAGGGCTCAAAGCCCTGCGGCCGCGAACCGCCGGCATTGATTTCGTTGAGCTGAAACCAGAAGGTGCCGATCAGGTTTTTCGAAATCTGCCCGGTGGTCAGTTCGGTGAAGTAACGCGTTTCGATCAGGTGCGCGGTGTCGAAGTCGACCTGCGCGCCCTCCACCGCCGCGCAGAGGATTTTCTCCGGCGCGGGCAGCGTGCCCTGAGTCTTGCTGCGCAGGATTGACGGCGCAATCGCCAGCATCTGCGCGACCTTCGGATTCGACGGCGTGCCGCCGGGAATCTGGTAGCCCTTCACGTCCCAGCGCTGCACCGCACTCGGGTTGGCGACAATCCAGGCGCGCGCCTTGGCCAGCAACTCGTCACGATCCGCCGCCAGCTCATCGATCAGACCGGCCTGCAACGCCTGCTGTGGACGGATCTTCTTGCCTTCGAGCAGATACGGCAGCGCCTTTTCGATCCCCAGCATACGCACCATACGCACCACCCCGCCGCCGCCCGGCAACAGTCCGAGGGTTACTTCCGGCAGACCGAGTTGCACCGCCGCATCGTCCAGCGCCACCCGGTGATGGCACGCCAGGCAGATTTCCCAGCCTCCGCCGAGCGCCGCACCGTTGATCGCTGCGACCACCGGTTTGCCGAGGGTTTCCAGGGTGCGCAATTGCCCCTTGAGGCCCAGCACCATGTCATAGAACGCTTTGGCCTCGGGTTTACCGACCTTGATCAGCTCATTGAGATCGCCGCCGGCAAAGAAGGTTTTCTTCGCCGAGGTGATGATGACCCCGGCAATGCTGTCTTTTTCCGCCACCAGCCGCGCGACGCAGGCGCCCATGGCCTGGCGGTATACGGCGTTCATAGTGTTGGCGCTCTGGCCCGGCATGTCGATGGTCAGCACGACGATGGCGTCCTGACCTTTTTCGTAACGAATGGCTTCGCTCATAACAAGGTTCCTTGAATTCGGGGCTCAAAGGCGTTCGATGATGGTGGCAATGCCCATGCCGCCGCCGACGCACAGCGTCGCCAGGCCGTAACGCAGCCCCCGGGTTTCCAGTTCATCGAGCAAGGTGCCGAGGATCGCGCAACCGGTTGCGCCCAGCGGATGGCCCATGGCGATCGAGCCGCCGTTGACGTTGACCTTGTCCGGGTCGACCGCCATGTCCTTGATGAACTTGAGCACCACCGAGGCAAACGCTTCGTTGACCTCGAACAGGTCGATGTCTTCCACGCGCAAACCGGCCTTGGCCAGTGCCTTGCGGGTGGCCGGCGCCGGGCCGGTGAGCATGATCGTCGGGTCAGTACTGGTCACCGCCGTGGCGACGATACGCGCCCGAGGCTGCAAACCCAGCGCACGGCCCTTGGCTTCGGAGCCGATCAACATCAGCGCCGCACCGTCGACGATCCCGGAGCTGTTGCCCGGCGTGTGTACGTGGTTGATTCGCTCGACGTGGCTGTAAACCCGCAGCGCGGTGGCATCGAAGCCCATCTGGCCGATCATTTCGAAACTTGGCTTGAGTTTGCCCAGGCCTTCCATCGTCGATTCGGCGCGAATGAATTCGTCGTGGTCGAGCAGGATAATGCCGTTCTGGTCCTGCACCGGCACCAACGACTTGTTGAACGAACCGTCGGCCCGTGCCCGCGCAGCTTTCTGCTGCGAGTGCAACGCATAGGTATCGACATCCTCACGGCTGAAGCCCTCAAGGGTAGCGATCAGATCCGCACCAACGCCCTGCGGGGTGAAGTGGCTGTGCAGGTTGGTCTGCGGGTCCAGCGCCCAGGCGCCGCCGTCGCTGCCCATCGGCACCCGCGACATCGACTCGACGCCACCGACCACCACCAGGTCTTCGAAACCGGAGCGGACTTTCATGGCGCCAAGATTCACCGCTTCCAGACCGGAGGCGCAGAAGCGGTTGATCTGTACACCGGCAACGCTGACGTCCCAGTCCGCCACCTGCACCGAGGTTTTGGCGATATCGGAACCCTGATCGCCAATCGGCGTGACGCAACCGAGTACCACGTCATCGACCTGGCTGGTGTCCAGCGCGGTACGGCTCTGCAGTGCGGTCAACAGCCCCGCGACCAGATTCACCGGTTTGACGCTGTGCAGCGCGCCATCGGCCTTGCCTTTGCCGCGGGGCGTACGCAGCGCATCGAAAATCAAAGCTTGGGTCATGACGTCCTCGAACCTGTGCGGTGAGTGAATTTCGTGGTTTCACTGTTATCCCGCGCCGTCGAGGATTCAATGACCACAGCGCTCAATGATGTTGACGCGCACGCTCAGACGGACGGTCATCCACCTTCAGGTGAACCGGTTCAGGTCGGCGAGTTGTCTAGCAAGCGGTCGGCGCAGAAGCTGGCAATACGCCTCATGTCTTTTTTATTGCCAGCAGCAGTAAATACATACGAAATGGATCTAAGCCGCGCGTGACGCGGGCTCTAAGGTAGTACATGTACGTCAGGGTCGTCGGGTTTTGCCGGGGCCGACGTTCTTCTACAGGAAGTGCAGCGTTTGCCGTCATGGATATGCAGGCAAACATCAGGAAATAACAATAAAGGCGGTCAAGCCATGTTCAAACAACCGAAAGTTCGTCAAGCCGGGCTCATTCTTTTCGCCACCACGCTGTTGCTGATTTTGCCGAACCTGACCAAGGTCATCGGCTGACTCGCCGGCCGGGTGCATTTCATTGCCATCAACAATGTGACTGGCCCGCTTCCCGGGCCAGCGTGGCTGTGCCAACCTTTGCGCACTCCTACGACATGGACGGCGATCATTTGAAAACGCTCATTATGTTCTTGGCCTTGCTGCTAAGCATGCCTTTGTCTGCCGCACAGCTGGATCTGCAGCTCGGCGCACCCCATCACACCTGGCAGACCGAGGATTTGCTCAAGCACCCTCAGGTACAAACCCTGACCATCAAAAATGATGTGTCTTACAAGAAGGACATGACTTATCGCGCCGTCCCGGTCGCGGCACTTCTGACGGGCATCAAACCGGGCGATCATCTGCAAGCGGTGGCGCTGGACGGCTTTGCCGCCGAGCTCAGCGCTGCACCGTTGCTCAATACCAAAGGCGCACGGGCCTGGCTGGCGATCGAAGACCCGGCGCAGCCGTGGCCGCCCCTGTCCGAAGGCAAGCACAGCGCAGGGCCGTTCTATCTGGTATGGACCGACCCGCAGGCCGGTAATATCAGCCCGGAACAATGGCCGTTCCAGGTGGCAAGCATCAAGCGCATGGCGCCAGTGGCCGAGCGCTTCCCTGCCCTGTTGCCGGATCCCGCGCTGAAAGCGAATGACCCGGTGAATCAGGGTTTTGCGCTGTTCCAGAAGAACTGCCTGGCCTGCCACCGCTTGAACGGTGCGGGAGATGCGCAGTTCGGACCGGACCTGAACATCCCGTACAACCCGACCGAGTATTTCGGCGCGGATTTCCTCAAGCGCTACATTCGTGATCCACAGAGTTTGCGCCAGTGGCCGCAGGCGAAGATGCCGGGGTTTTCAGCGGAGGTGTTGCCGGAGGCGGATTTGCAGTTGTTGATTGGCTATTTGCAGCACATGGCTGGGCGCAAGATCAAGCCATAAGCGTTGCGGTGATATCACCAGCCTCTTCGCTGGCAAGCCAGCGATAGCGGTATTCCGGATCTACTGTTGCTGCACGGAAATGACTGGCGTCGGCGACACCAACACCTTCGCATGCATCTGCTCGCTCCCCCCGCCCCGGCGCATGCCGCGCACCGGGCAGGCATCCAGATAATCCAGGCCCACCGCCAGTTTCAAGTGCCGCTCCGGGCGGGCCAATTGGTTGGTCACGTCAAAGCTGTACCAGGCGTCATCCAGCCATGCTTCGGCCCAGGCATGGCTGGCCAGATGCTCGGCGTCCTCGCTGTACAGATAGCCGGAAACGTAGCGTGACGGGATCCCCAGGCTGCGTGCACAGGCGAGAAAGGCATGAGTGTGATCCTGGCAAACCCCGGCGCGCCCGGCAAAGGCTTCGGCGGCACTGGTGTCGACTTCGGTGGAGCCCGGCGTGTAGGTCATGTGCTGATTCAAGCCGTGCATCAGATCGATCAGGGCTGTGCGGTCACGTCGCTGCTTGCAGGATTTTTCGGCAAACGTACGCAACGCTTCGTCCGCCTCGGTCAGGCGAGTGAAGCGCAGGAACGGCAGCGCCGACTGACTCTCATGCTCGGCCTCACGCAATTCGTCGATATCCACTTGGCCGCGGGCGCCGATAATGATCGCTTCGTGCGGTTCGTCCATGGTCAGCACATGCAGGATGTTGCCGAACGGATCGAGCTGGGCGCGCACCGGTCGCGGCAGGTCAAGCTGCCAGCTCAATACGTGCTGACGCTCGCTGTCGTGCGGGGTCAGGCGCAGATACTGGATGCTCGCCCGCACCTGATCTTCATAGTGATAGGTGGTCTCGTGGCTAATGGAAAGTCTCATGCAGCCTCCAGGTATGAACTGTGAATCGCATTGCCCAACTGGCGCACCAGCGGGATGAATTCGGTGAGCCAGGCGTGCAGGCCTTCGGCAAGGATTTCGTTGATGCCGGTGTAGCGCAGACGCGCGTCCATCTCAGCGGCAAGACGTTGCGCCGGACGGCCGTTGGCCCCTGGCAACTGGGCGAGGATCTGGTCGATTTCCTCGGTGCAGGCGCGCAGCGAGCGCGGCACATCGGCACGCAACAGCAGCAGCTCGGCGACATGCCGGGCGCCGGGTGCGTCGCGGTAGATCTCGGTGTAGGCCTCGAATGACGACAGCGCCCGCAGCAGCGCACTCCATTGATAGTAAGCGTGGGCGGTGCCGTCACTGACGGCCTCGGCCTGATCGCCAGCCATTTCGTAGCGCGCATCGAGCAGGCGCAGCGTGTTGTCTGCACGCTCGATGAAGGTGCCCAGGCGAATGAAGCGGAATGCATCGTTACGCATGATCGTGCCGTAGGACGCGCCCCGGAACAGGTGCGAGCGCTCCTTGATCCACTCGCAGAAACGGCTCATGCCGTAACGGCTGAGGCCCTGCTCGGCAATGCCGCGAATCTCCAGCCAGGTGGCGTTGATGTTCTCCCACATGTCTGCGGTGATTCGTCCACGCACCGCGTGCGCACTGGCCCGCGCCGCGCCGAGACAGCTGTAGATGCTCGCCGGGTTGGCCGCATCGAGGGCGAAAAAGTGCAGCAGGCGTTCGGCATGCAGTTCGCCGTGACGCTCCAGGTAATCGTCGAGGGTGCCGGTAATCAGCAGCGGCATGGCCAGCTCGTGCAGACCGTCGCCGCGACCGTCCTGCGGCATCAGCGACAGCGAATAACTGACATCGAGCATCCGCGCGAGGTTTTCCGCCCGCTCCAGGTAACGCGACATCCAGTACAGATCCGAGGCAGTTCTACTTAACATGGCAAGCTTCCTTCAATCCTCGACCACCCAGGTGTCCTTGGTTCCGCCACCCTGGGAGGAATTCACCACCAGGGAGCCTTCACGCAGGGCGACTCGGGTCAAACCGCCGGGCACGACCCGGGTTTCGCGGCCAGACAGTACAAACGGACGCAGGTCGATATGGCGTGGTGCAATGCCGTTTTCGACAAAGGTCGGACAGGTCGACAGTGACAACGTCGGCTGCGCGATGTACGCGTGGGGTTTGGCTTTGATCCGCTCGCGGAATGCATCGATTTCCGCCGCCGTCGCCGCCGGCCCCACCAGCATTCCGTAACCGCCGGAGCCTTGGGTTTCCTTGACCACCAGATCCGGCAGATTGGCCAGGACGTGGGAAAGTTCCGAAGGGTTGCGGCACTGCCAGGTCGGCACGTTCTTCAGGATCGGCTCTTCGTCGAGGTAAAAGCGGATCATGTCGGTGACAAACGGGTACACCGACTTGTCGTCCGCCACGCCGGTGCCAATGGCGTTGGCCAGCACCACGTTGCCCGAGCGATAGGAAGACAACAGTCCCGGCACGCCGAGCATTGAGTCCGGACGGAACGCCAGCGGGTCGAGGAAAGCGTCGTCGAGACGCCGGTAGATCACGTCCACCGCTTTCGGCCCGTCGGTGGTGCGCATGAAGACCTTGTCGTCACGCACGAACAGATCCGCGCCCTCCACCAGCTCGACGCCCATTTCCCGTGCCAGAAAGGCGTGTTCGAAGAACGCACTGTTGAAGCGCCCCGGCGTCAGTACCACCACGCTCGGGTCGTCGATCGGGCTGGAGCTTTTCAGGGTGTCGAGCAACAGGTTCGGGTAGTGATCGATGGGCGCGATGCGCTGGGCAGCGAACAGCTCCGGAAACAGGCGCATCATCATCTTGCGGTCTTCAAGCATGTAGCTGACGCCGCTTGGGGTACGCAGGTTGTCTTCGAGCACGTAGTAGGTGCCGTCGCCGTCGCGCACCAGATCAACGCCGGAGATATGCGAATAGATATCGCGGTGCAGGTCCAGGCCCTGCATCGCCAACTGGTACTGCTCGTTGGCCAGCACCTGTTCGGCGGGGATGATCCCGGCCTTGATGATGCGCTGTTCGT
The DNA here is from genome assembly GCF_022368695.1 of Pseudomonas sp. Y5-11. Lineage (NCBI taxonomy): Bacteria > Pseudomonadati > Pseudomonadota > Gammaproteobacteria > Pseudomonadales > Pseudomonadaceae > Pseudomonas > Pseudomonas sp. Y5-11. Next base: position 2,831,672 of record NZ_CP058974.1, on the reverse strand, counting down.
GATAGAGGTCGGCGAGGAACATGTTCAGCGCCTTGACCCGCTGGATGCAGCCGCGCTCGACGATCCGCCATTCGCTGGCGGGAATACTGCGCGGAATGGTGTCGAACGGAATCAGGCGCTCGGTGCCCTGCTCGTCGCCATAGAGCGTGAAGGTGATCCCGGCCCGGTGGAACAGCAGGTCGGCCTCGCGCCGCCGTTGCGCCAGCAACTCGTCAGGCGTGTCGGCAAGCCAGCGGGCGAACTCCCGGTAATGCGGGCGGACTTGGCCGCCGGCATCGTACATTTCATCAAAATAGGTGCGGATCATGCCGTACTCCTTGTCACCCGGACCTACAGGCCTTCGCAAGGCCCGTGCCATCGGCATAAACGCTTTGATTTCAATCGGTTGGATAATCAAGCCGCAAACACCGCACCATTCCTGTGCGGCAAATGCTCCAACAGGATTGCCCCCGCTTCATTGCGACGCACTGCATCGCCTATCACCAGCATAGTCAGAGTTGATTTCACTGCTTGCGCCGGGCTGCGGATAATCGGCGCATCCGCTGAAAACTTCCCCACTGAAGGCTTCAGCTCCACTGATCCGGACTGCCCGCGCAGTCCCCGCAGGCCGTAACCCTGACCGGTTTCCTCTCCTTATCGGTCTTCCCTTTTAGCCACCCTCTCCGGTGGCTTTTTTTTGCCTTTCTGAAATGTTTTGAAAGTAAAAAGCAAAAGATCGCAGCCTCCAGCAGCTCCTGCAGGTGATTGGTGCAGGGGCTGCTGGAGGCTGCGATCTTTTGATCTTTGAAAACGACAACGGCCAACCCGAAGGTCAGCCGTTGCTCAATACCTGAAACCAGAGATCAGTTCAGACGATGGCGGTTGCGCACCTCCTGCTTGACGCCCCAGCCTTCGATGATGCCGCCCAGCGGCTCGACCACGGCAGAAAAGCCCTGCTCGAAATCGCCAATGTCGTCATAGGTCGCGTGCATCACTTTGCTCAGTTCCAGTGACCAGGCGCCATCTTCGCGCGCACTGACCTGGGCATTGATGGATTCACCACGAAATTTGCCCGCCGCCCTGCGCGCCCGCTCCTCGTCCGGGAAAATGGCGTAGAACTCGATGGGATGGAACCGGGAAAAGTCGAAACCGCCTTCTTTCATGCGGCGCAGTACGTTGCTGCTGATGTCTTCTTGATAGGCTGTGCTCATGAAACGTCCCCCTCGGATAGATGGATAGACTTTCCGTATTCCCGCCCCGGGCCTTACAGGCCAGAAGTACATCGGCAACCCGATTGCCGGCGGGAAACAAGCATGTAGCTGACAAGACCAGACCTTAGCGATTCGTTCGCTGATCTCGCTTGCAGAGTAGCCCCAAGATAGAGCTGCTGCCAAGGCCTGGTTGTTTCGGATGAAAGGAAGATTTTCAGATTGGAGTGATGCTGCGGATCTTGATGCTGTTCTGGGTTTCGAGGCTTTTGACGCCCGCATCAGGGGTTCGCCCTTCCAGATCGTTCAGATCCAGTTTGGCGGCCACCGGCAGGAGCCGTTCCTTGATCAGGCGTGCAGCCTCGTCATCACTGGGGCATTCCGCGCGCTCGAACACCTCATCGACAATTTCACCATGATCGTCCACGAAAGTGACTTTCCACTTTTGCATCGGTGCCTCCTCGATCAAACCCGCAAATGGGCTTACTAGTATCTCGACTTTTGGCGAGATTGATCGTTCAAAAGGATTGCGGCGCACGAACATGAAAAAAACATCATTTTTATGACTGGAAAAATTTTGTGGCGAGGGAGCTTGCTCCCGCTGGGCTGCGAAGCGGCCCCAAAATATTTAAAAATCGCAGATTTTGTGAGTGCTGCGCACTCAAGCGGGAGCAAGCTCCCTCGCCACAAGGAATCCATCGACCTGGTTAGTCGTTGCTTGGCTTGTTGATCGCCTGCAGCACGTACTGTGGCAGCGCGAACGCGCCGATGTGGATTTCCGGGTTGTAGTAGCGGGTGACGATGCCGCTGCCGATGAAGCGCTGCTGCAGGGTTTCACGGCTCAGCTTGCGGTAGGCCGGGTTGGTCGAGCCCCAGGCGAAGGTCATCGAACCGCCAATGTAGGTCGGCACGGCCGCTTGATAGAAGTGCCAGTCCGGGAACAGGCTGCGCAGGCGACCGGCGGTGGTTTTGACTTCATCGATCTGCATGAACGGCGTGCCGTTCTGGGTCACGAGGATCCCGCCTTCGTTCAGGCAACGGTGACAGGCCTGGTAGAAGTTCTCCGAGAACAGCACTTCGCCCGGACCGATCGGGTCGGTGGAGTCGGAGATGATCACGTCGAATTTTTCTGTGGTGGTGGCAACGAAACGCATGCCGTCGTCGATCACCAGGTTCAGGCGTGGATCGTCATAGGCGCCCTTGGAGTGATTCGGCAGAAATTCCTTGCACATGTCGACCACGGTGCCGTCGATCTCGACCATGGTGATGTGCTCGACGCTGGCGTGTTTGGTCACTTCGCGCAGCATGCCACCGTCACCGCCGCCGATGATCAGCACCCGCTTGGCGGTGCCGTGGGCGAGGATCGGCACGTGGGTGAGCATTTCGTGGTAAATGAATTCGTCGGCTTCGGTGGTCTGGATCACGCCGTCCAGCGCCATCACCCGCCCCATGCGCGGGTTCTGGAAGATCACCAGATGTTGGTGTTCGGTGCGCACTTCGTGCAGCAGTTTTTCCATGCGAAAACGCTGGCCGTAGCCTTCGTAGAGGGTTTCCAGGTACTCGCTGGTCTTGGTGACGGTCATGGTCAAGTGCTCCGATGAATGCGCGGGCGTCGATCGTGGGGACGATTGCCCGGGAAAGGCGCGCATTCTACGTTGCCGAAGATGACAGGTCGAACCTCTGTTCATCGACAATCCGCATAACCTTGTGGGAGCTGGCTTGCCAGCGATGCAGTCAACGCGGTCTGTCAGTGAAACCGCTGCGATGCTATCGCTGGCAAGCCAGCTCCCACAGGTTATGGGGTGCATTCAAAGTTGTGGTCAGACCCGCACATTGCCCCGCGGCCCGGCAATCGCCCAGATGATCAGGCCCAGCACCGGCAGGAGGATGATCAGCAGGACCCAGAGGATTTTCATCCCGGTCTCGGCACCGCTTTTCAGTACGTTGATAATCGCCCAGATGTCGAGGGCAAGAATGATCAGGCCAATCAGCCCGTTGAACGTGGAACCCATGGTGTCACTCCAGATTAGTGGCATGCACTTTTAGGATAGACGGTCGCGCGCAGGGTTCCCTTTTATTGCGTTCAGACGTGAACGGCGACTTTCAGCGCTTCCAGCGACGGCGTCGCCGCGATGCCGACTTCGGCACACAGCTCCAGCACTCGTGGCACGTCGTTGCCGTAGACCAGCACCACTTGCAGCTCGTCATCGAGCAGCTGACTGAAGTTCATCAGCGTGTAACCGCCGTTTTCCTTGTTCAGGCTGCTCATCTGCACCTGAATGCGGTTGAGTGCGGTCAGTGCCTCGGTCTTGGCCAGTTGCTTGGGCTTGAGGTTGAATTCGACGCCCGGGCCAAACGAGGCGACGATCTGTGCGAACAGGTCAACGTAGGTGTCGGCCTGGAACAGCACGGTGTCCGGCAGGCTGCCGACCACCACCCACTCACCCAGCGGAATCGGGAAGGTGTCGTCGTAGTTGATGTCCGGGTTGGCCGCGAGGAACGCATCGGCATCGGCGTAGGCCTGCGCCGCTTCGTCGGCCACGTTCAGGATCTCGTCCTCGCCCATGCAGCCGGAGCTGATTTTGCTGATGAGTTCGACGAGTGCGGCTTTCATGAGGGCGGATCCTGTGGAAGGTTGAATTTGAGGGCGCGGAGGATAGCGCACAAAGCAAAAGATCGCAGCCTGCGGCAGCTCCTACAAGTTCCGCACCCATTTGGCGAACGAATGTGAGACCTGTAGGAGCTGCCGCAGGCTGCGATCTTTTGACCTTATCAGGCCAGCAGCTTTTCCAGCTGCGCCGTGGTATCGACTGCGCCCATGGTGCGGGCCGCGTCCAGCGCGGTGATGCCGTTGGCATCCTTGGCTTGCGGGTTGGCGCCCTTGCTGATCAGGTATTCAACGATTTCAACGCGGTTGAACATCGCCGCCATCATCAACGCCGTGCGCCCGTCAAAGGACGAACCTTCGATCTCGGCACCCGCTTCCACCAGCGCCTTGACCACCGCCAGATCGCCCTTGAACGCGGCGCCGGCAATCGGGCTCTGGCCGTTGCCGTTACGCATTTCCGGGTCAGCCTTGTGCTTGAGCAGCACCTGCACCGCGTCGACGTGGCCGTAGTAACTGGCGAGCATCAAGAGCGTATCGCCCTTGCTGTTTTTCAGGTTCACCGGCAAACCGGCGCTGATCAGCCGATCAAGCATCAGCGCATCACCTTCGCGCGCCTTGTTGAACACCTGCTCAGTGAATTCGGCAGCTTCTTCAGGGGTCATCTGGCGGCTTTGGTCAGACATGGGGCAACTCCACTTTCGGTTATTCGCAAAGCCGACAGTTTCCCGAGCGCGACCATCGCTGTCACCCCCTTTTTCTCAAGTCCTGCCATAGCCAATCTCAATAGCGGTACTTGCCCTGATGAATATCGGCCAGCACCTGATCCGTCACCTGCACGTAAGTCTGAGTGCCGGGCAACCAGGCATAGATTGGGTCATCCCCCGTCTGGGCGGGGTCGAAGCCCTCGTTTTTCAAACGGGTCTTCTGGTATTTGAACGTCCCGGTGGTTTCCATTTTCACCTTCACCCGCAGGAACAGCGGTACCGCATACGCCGGCATACGCTGACGGGCGAACGCGAGCAATTCAGTGAAATCCAGGGTCGCCAGTGACTCGGCGGGCGTAATGGCGGCCATCCCGGCGCGACCGTTGGTGTTGCGCACTTCCACACCGTAGGCCACCGCCTCGGAAATGTGCGGATGCTGCAACAACAGGTTTTCCACTTCCGTGGTCGAGACGTTTTCGCCCTTCCAGCGGTAGGTATCGCCGAGGCGATCGACAAACTGCGCATGGCCGAAACCGATATTGCGCAGCAAGTCGCCGGTATTGAAGAAGCGGTCGCCCTTGCTGAACACATCGTGCAGCACCACTTTGGCGGTTTTCTCTGGGTCGGTGTAGCCGTCCAGCGGGGCCTTTTCGTCGATCCGTGCCAGTAGCAAGCCCTGCTCGCCCTTGCCGACCTTGCGCATGAAGCCGTTGGCGCTGCGCAGCGGCTGCCCGCTGTCGTGGTCGTAAGCCACCAGTTCCCAGGCCATCAGCGAGAAACCAATGGTGTTGTCGAAGTTGAGAATGTTGCTGAAGCCGATATTGCCATCACTCGCCGCGTACAGTTCGCAGATGTGCTCGACGGCAAACCGGGTCTTGAACTCGGCCCAGGCGCCGGGACGCAAGCCGTTGCCGATCATCTTGCGCACGGCGTGACGGCTGTCATCGGCGCTGGGCGGCTGATCGACCAGGTAGCGGCACAATTCGCCGACATACCCGAGCGTGGTCGCGTTATAGCGACGCACGTCCGGCCAGAACTGGCTGGCGCTGAACTTGCGGCGGATGGCGAACCCGGAAGCGCCATTGATCGCCGAGCCCCAGCACACGCAGAGGCCGGTGGCATGGTACAGCGGCAAGGTGCAATAGACGACGTCGTCGGGCGTCATGTTCAGAGCGATCATGCCGAAGCTGGCCGAGCTGCGCATCCAGCGGCCGTGCTTGAACACCCCGGCCTTGGGCAGGCCGGTGGTGCCGGAGGTGTAGATGTAAAAACACGGGTCGTTGAAGAACACTTCGCCGCTGCTGGGCGGGTTGTCACCGCGCGCATCGGCGCTGGCACTGATCAGGTCGAGGTAGCCCTCGGGCGCAATGCCCGGGTGGCTGTAGGTGTCGCGGTCAGCGATAAACCAGGTGCGCTGCGCCGGGATCGACACCTGCTCGCGGATCGCGGCAAACGCCGGCTGCAGTTCTTCACCGAGCACGATCGCCACTGGCGCCACCAGATTGATGCTGTGAATCAGCGTGTCGCGGGTCTGCGAGGTGTTGAGCAATGCGCTAACGGCACCGAGCTTAGCCAGGGCCAGAATGGTCACCAGCAGTTCCGGCCGGTTTTCAATGAACACCGCGACCACATCGCCCTTGCCGATGCCCTGCGTACTCAAATAGTGGGCGATGCGATTGGCCCACTGGTTGACCTGCGCGTAGGTCAGCAAGACGTTGTCCTGCAGGATCGCCAGGCCTTCAGGGTTACGCAGGGTTGCCTGCTCGAAGGTCCAGCCGAGGCCACACGTTTGGGTCGGATCCGTGACGTTGGCGACTTTCATGCCCTTGACCACCCGCGGGATGGCTTTGGCGATTGTCGGCAGTTTGCGGAGCATCATGCTCCAGGTAATCGTGTCGCTCGGCGCGTGACGCATGGCAGCTCCCCGTTCGACCTGGCAGGCCGGTTTCTTATTGTTCGGGCCGTGGCATGACCTGCGTTGCGGGCAAGGTCGGGATCGAAAATACGACAGCGCTTCTCAAGCTGTACACGCGGTTTTTGCAATGTTTTGTATCCGCCCGCTCATGCCTGGCAGCGGGGGATTGCGCCTTTGCCATTTGGTTCCGTCCAACTGAAGAGAATCCCGCAAAATGCAGGATGCACGATGGCCATTCATGCAGTTTGCACGACCCGTGCAAATTTCATGATTTTTAAGCCATTGATTTTAAAGGATTTTTTATTTTTCAAATGCTGGCACAATCGCTGCAACCTCCTGTGCATGCTTGCCCTTCAAGTGCATACGGAGCTGAAAGACATGAGCCTGATTCAAGAAAAATTTACCTCCCTGTTCTCCAACTTCAACGTCACCACTGCACCGCGTCCTGATGGCGGGATTTTGCTGACCTTGCGCAGCAGCGAAGGCAAAGTGTTCAAGCGCGCCTTGACCTACCAGCAAATGCACAACGCCGACCAACTGTCGTGGGCAATCAGCGCCATCCGTCGTGACCTGGCAGAAGAAGCCAGTGAACTGCCGCAGATTGCAATGCTGCAAAGCCAGCAGCGTTTTGCCCTGCCGACGTATCACTCGCTGTAAAAATGTAAACGCATTAAACAAAAAAGGCCGTGGAGCATCTGCTCCACGGCCTTTTGTTTGTACGCAATTCTTATGTAGGAGCTGCCGAAGGCTGCGATCTTTTGATCTTGATCTTTTAAATCAAAGTCAAAAGATCGCAGCGTTCCGCAGCTCCTACAGGGACTTGTGTGGTTAGAAGGCTTCGGGTTCGATGCCGGTGAAGCTGTCGACGGTGATATGGCTTCCCAGTTCTCCACCCTCGCGGGCCAGGCCACAGGTCTGCAAACCGGCAGCCTGCGCGGCATCCAGTTCCTCGACGATATCCGACAGAAACAGAATCTCCCCCGGCTCGACGCCAATTGCCTGTTGGATGTTGCGATAGGACTGTTCTTCGCGTTTGGGCCCCGAGGTGGTGTCGAAATACCCGCTGAACAGCGGCGTCAGATCCCCCGCTTCGGAACAACCAAAGATCAGTTTCTGCGCCTGGATCGAACCGGACGAATACACAAACAGTTGATAACCGGCCTGATGCCAGCGCTTGAGCGCTTCAACAGCGTCCGGGTAAACGTGGCCTTTCAACTGCCCGGCCTGATAGCCCTGCGCCCAGACCATGCCTTGCAGCGCTTTGAGCGGCGTGGCCTTGCGGTCTTCGGCGATCCAGCTCAGGAGGATTTCCACCACCCGTTCAACATCGGCCTGCGGCTCGTTGCTGTCGCGGCGCACGGCGGCGATCTGCTCGGCGACATCGGCGCGCTCGGCGTTCTGCCGCACGAAGTCCGGCAGGTGTCTGGCGGCATACGGGAACAGCACGTCGAAGACGAAACTCACCGCGCTGGTGGTGCCTTCAATGTCGGTGAGGATGACTTTGATCGACATCGGCTCAGTCCTCCAGACGCGGGAAGCGCCCGGCGATATCTTCGCCGGTGAAGTTGGCGACCCAGCCTTCCGGGTTGTTGAACAGGCGAATCGCCACGAAATGCGGGTGCTCGCCCATGTCGAACCAGTGTTTGGTGCCGGCCGGCACCGAGATCAGGTCGTTCTTCTCGCACAGCACCGCGTAGACGTAATCGTCGATGTGCAAAGTAAACAGGCCACGACCAGCGACGAAAAAGCGCACTTCGTCCTCGCCATGGCGGTGTTCTTCAAGGAACTTGGCGCGCAGCTCGGCTTTTTGCGGGTGATCGCTGTTGAGGCTGATCACATCGACGGTGATGTAACCGCGCTCGGTCATCAGTTTGTCGATCTGCTCCTGATAGGCGCTGATCACCTCTTCCTGGCTGGCGCCGGGCTGGATCTTCGTCGCGGCTTGCCAGCGGTCGAAGCGTACGCCCTGCTCGGCGAGCGTCGAGGCGATGTCTTCGAAATGGGTCAGCACCTTGTTCGGAATCTCGGGGCTGGATACGTGATAAACGGACAGGCTGCTCATGGGCAATTCCTCGGTAACGGCCTTGCCGTCCGGTTCTTGCAGACCGGTCGGGCAGTGCATTTGATCAGGCAAACGGGCGGCTTCGGGTGAAGTCAGCCTTGACGGTTCATGACGCTGCGGGTTTTCAACTCGCATTCAAACAGAAATTCAAAAGCCTCGATCTGCCGCAGCGCATCGCTCATCTGCGCACCCCAGGTGTAGAGGCCGTGGCCGCGAATCAGATATCCGACGCAATCGGGATGGGCGTCGAGCCAAGGCTGCACCTTGGCGGCGAGGCGCGCAATGTCCTGATCGTTGTCGAAGATCGGCACGCGCACCCGGGATTCGTGGGTGGAGATGCCGCTGAAGGCTTTTTGCAGTTCGTAGTCTTCGAACTCGATAAAGTCTTGCGGTGTCAGCCGCGACAGGACCGTGGCGTTCACCGAATGGGTGTGCAGCACCGCACCGATTTCCGTGCGCCAGCTATAGAGCTGGGTGTGCAGCAGGGTTTCGGCGGACGGTTTCTTGCCCGGTTCCAGGCTGTTGCCGGACAGATCCGTGGCGAGCACATCGTCCAGACCCAACTGGCCCTTGTGTTTACCGGACACGGTCAGCAGCGCTTGGCTCGGCGACAGGCGCGTCGAGTAATTGCTGCTGGTGGCCGGCGACCAGCCGCGACCATAAAGAAAACGCCCGGCGTCGACGATTTGCTGGGCGAGCTGTTCACGCGTAAGGCTCATGGCCTGTCCTCTTGCATACGTGTGGCAATGATAACGGCAGCAGCGAGCGCCGCGAGACTGGCAATACTAAAGGTCAATGTCGCGCCGAGGGCATTCCAGCTGTAACCGGAATACAACGCACCGAGCGCGCCACCGGTGCCGGCCAGCGCGGCGTAAAGCGCCTGGCCCTGGCCTTGCTGGCGCGCACCGAAGCTACGTTGCACGAAAGCGATGGCAGCCGCATGAAAGCTGCCGAAAGTCGCCGCGTGCAGCACCTGCGCAAACAACAGCAGCCACAGGAATTCGGCGAACGAACCTAGCAGCAACCAGCGCAGCGCCGCCAGCAGAAAACTCACCATCAGCACCCGACGCAAGGAAAACCGCGCGAGAATCCGGCTCATGGCCATGAACATCAGCACTTCCGCCACTACGCCGACGGCCCACAACATGCCGATCACGCCTCGGCTGTAACCGAGTCGTTCAAGGTGCAAGGTCAGAAAGGTGTAATACGGGCCGTGGCTCATCTGCATCAGTGCGACGCAGATGTAAAACGCCAGCACACCGGGGCTGCGCAGTTGCTTGAGGAAGCCTTCGCCGTTTGGCCGGTTACCCTGCGGCGGTTGCGCATTCGGCACCCACAGGCTACTGAGGACGATACCGGCCATGATCAGCACCAGCGCCGCCGGGTAGATATCGAGACTGAGCCATTCAAACAAGCGCCCCAGCGCGACCACGGTGATAATGAAACCGATCGAACCCCACAGGCGAATCTGGCTGTAGCGCGAGGTTTGTCCCTGCAAATGCGCGAGAGTGATGACTTCGAATTGCGGCAATACCGCGTGCCAGAAGAACGCATGCAGCGCCATGACCATCGCCAGCCAGGCGTAGGTCTTGCTGACGAAAATCAGCGAGAACGTCAGCAGCGTGCACACTGCGCCGAAGCGCACGATGGCCAGGCGTTTGCCGGTGTAGTCGCCGAGCCAGCCCCAGATGTTCGGCGCCACACAGCGCATCAGCATCGGGATCGCCACCAGTTCGCCGATGCGCGCGGGGCTGAAGCCGAGGTGATTGAAATACAGCGCCAGAAACGGCGCTGTCGAACCGAGCAAGGCGAAATAGAACAGATAGAAACTGGACAGCCGCCAGTATGGGAGCGCCGCCACGGTCAGACCGCGACGGCTTGGCGATCAACCATCAAAGCTGACCCAGCACCGGCGTGCTGACGCGCACGTCGGCGTTCTGCCCACGGTGACGCAGCAGGTGGTCCATCAGCACGATGGCCATCATTGCTTCGGCAATCGGCGTGGCGCGGATGCCGACGCACGGGTCATGGCGGCCCTTGGTGATCACGTCCACCGGGTTGCCATGAATGTCGATCGAACGACCCGGGGTGGTGATGCTCGACGTTGGCTTCAACGCCAGGTGCGCAACAATCGGCTGACCGGACGAGATCCCGCCAAGAATGCCACCAGCGTTGTTGCTGAGGAAACCTTCCGGGGTCAGTTCATCACGATGCTCGGTGCCGCGCTGAGCGACGCAGGCGAAACCGGCGCCGATTTCCACGCCTTTCACCGCGTTGATGCTCATCAGCGCGTGCGCCAGTTCAGCGTCGAGGCGATCGAAAATCGGCTCGCCCAGACCCGGCATCACGCCCTCCGCAACCACGGTGATCTTCGCCCCGACCGAGTCCTGATCGCGGCGCAACTGGTCCATGTAGGCTTCCAGCTCCGGCACTTTGTCCGGGTCCGGGCTAAAGAAGGCGTTCTGTTCCACCGAATCCCAGGTCTTGAACGGAATTTCGATCGGGCCGAGCTGGCTCATGTAGCCACGAATGACAATGCCTTGGGTGGCGAGGAATTTCTTCGCAATCGCCCCGGCCGCCACGCGCATGGCCGTTTCGCGCGCCGAACTGCGTCCGCCGCCGCGATAATCGCGCTCACCGTATTTGTGGTGGTAGGTGTAGTCGGCGTGCGCCGGACGGAACAGATCCTTGATCGCCGAATAGTCCTTGGACTTCTGGTCGGTGTTGCGGATCAACAGGCCGATCGAGCAACCGGTGGTGCGCCCTTCGAACACGCCGGAGAGGATTTCGACTTCGTCGGCTTCCTGACGCTGGGTGGTGTGGCGGCTGGTGCCCGGCTTGCGCCGATCGAGGTCGCGCTGCAGGTCTTCAAGAGAGATCTCCAGGCCCGGCGGGCAGCCGTCGACAATGGCGACCAACGCCGGACCATGGCTCTCGCCAGCGGTGGTGACAGTGAACAACTTGCCGTAGGTATTGCCGGACATGCAGGACGCTCCGTGAAATCAAACCCGAATTCGTGATGCGCGCCAGTATACGCAGGCTAACCGAGTAGTTCATCCTCGAACCTTAGTGGTGTTGGTGAGTCCAACCGGCACCTTGGCGAATGATGGCGTGATGATGCTGCGAGTTCTGATCTTGAGTCTTACCCTGTTGACCGGTTTTGCCCATGCGACTGTCCTGCAGCGCCCGATCTCTCTGGACACCGGCAACGGTGAGCTTTTCGGCTCGCTGTTGCTGCCAAAATCCGACACCCCGGTACCGGTTGTCCTGATCCTTGCCGGTTCCGGTCCTACGGATCGTGACGGCAACAACCCCGATGGCGGGCGCAATGACAGCCTGAAACGGCTGGCCTGGGTGCTGGCCAAACACAACATTGCCAGCGTGCGCTACGACAAGCGCGGTGTCGCTGCGAGCTTCGCGGCCACGCCCGACGAGCGCAATCTGTCGGTGGAGGCCTACGTCAACGATGCTGTGGCCTGGAGCCAGAAGCTGAAAAGTGATCCGCGCTTCGGCCCGCTGATCCTGCTCGGTCACAGCGAAGGCGCCCTCATCGCCACCCTCGCCGCACCGCGCACGGAGGCTGCTGCGCTGATTTCCCTGTCCGGCAGCGCAAGGCCAGTGGATCAAGTGATTCGCGAACAACTGGCGCGCAGCCTGCCACCACCGTTGATGCTGCGCAGCAATCAGCTGCTCGACAGCCTCAAGGCCGGCCATACCGACGCCAACGTGCCGGCGCCACTGCAACCGATTTTTCGCCCGAGCGTGCAGCCGTACCTGATTTCGCTGTTCCGTCAGGATCCGGCCAAGGCGTTTGCACAGTTGAAGATGCCGGCGCTGATCGTTCAGGGCAGCAACGACATGCAGGTCGGCGTCGGCGATGCACAGGCGCTCAAAGCGGCCAATCCCAATGCCGAACTGGTGGTGATCGACGGCATGAACCACGTCATGCGCATCGTCGCCGCCGATGTGAAGCGGCAATTGGCCTCCTACAAGGACCCGAATTTGCCACTGGCGGCGGAGTTGGGCGGCAAACTCATCGAATTTATTGACGGACTTCGCAGCCGTTAAACGGTGTTTACCCTCCAGTCCTGAAAAAAACGGCCGATAAGCCTTTGTCGCCAGCGTACCGGCTGGCGACAAGCAGGGCTTGGACAGGATCTCGCCGTTATGACTGATACCCAGACTTCACCCGACACCACCGCTGAAAAAGACGCACCGCCAGCGGTCGAGCTGCCATGGGCGGACGTCAGCGTCGAGCACCACAAGATGCTCCGCCTGGCTCCGCTGCAGACTGACCGTCACACCGGTGGCCGGCCGTTGCGTTTTGTCGAATTCGGCTATGCCGAGCGCAACAGCAAAGAGCACAGCCTGATGCGCATGGCAATCAAACTGCCCGGCCAGCGCGTGCGCAAAGAACAGAACCATCTCGATGTGTGGGTCAATCACACCAGCAAGCGTGTGCATTTCGGCCCCGACAGCGGCTTGCAGATCGAACCGCTGAACCGTGGCATCGGTCGCTTCCTGGCCGCGCAAGGCATCAATTGGGCGAAAAAACGCTGGCCCGCCTACACCGTCGACGGCATGGACCTGAACAACAAGGACGCGCTGAACGAAGACACCCGCCTGCGTCGCGATCACTTCTTGCGCGTGCATGGGTTTGACGTGGTCTACGCCGACGCCCAGCATTTGAAGGGCAGCGTCAAAGAGGTGCAGGTCGGTGACTTGCTGGGCGACTGGAACAGCGAGAAGCTGCAGATCGTCGAAATTCTCGAAGCGGCGCAGATGCTGCAGCAGGCCGAGCAGAACCTGGCCGAGCAGGAAGTAAAGCTGAAGAAGCAGGAAGAGAAGGTCAGCAAGTTCAAGCGTGAAGACGCTGGCTTGCGCTTCACCATTACCTGTCTGGTGGCGTTTGCGGTGTTTCAGGCGGGGTTGTTGATCTGGATTGCCACACACCGCTGAAATCAGCGATGACCTGTGGCGAGGGAGCTTGCTCCCGCTCGGCTGCGAAGCAGTCGTAAAACATGCACATGCAGTATGTCTGGTGCACCGTCATTGCATATTTTGGGTCTGCTTCGCAGACCAGCGGGAGCAAGCTCCCTCGCCACAGAAGTCAGTCAGGTCAAACGCGGGAGGCGAACAAGGCCTGATGAGCGCGGCACTGCTCTGCGGTCAGCATGAACACGCCATGCCCGCCGCGCTCGAAATCGAGCCAGGCGAAATCGACTTCCGGGTACAACGCTTCGACGTGCACCTGGCTGTTGCCCACTTCCACGATCAGCAAACCCTTCTCGGTCAGGTGATCCGCCGCCTCGGCGAGCATCCGTCGCACCAGGTTCAAGCCGTCATCACCACAGGCCAGGCCCAGCTCCGGTTCGTGCTGGTATTCGTCCGGCATGTCGGCGAAATCTTCTGCGTCAACGTACGGCGGGTTCGACACGATCAGATCGAAACGCTGGCCTGGTAACCCATCGAAACCATCACCCTGCACGGTGTACACGCGCTCATCGACGCCGTGGCGCTCAATGTTCTGATTGGCCACTTCCAGCGCTTCGAACGACAGATCGGCCAGCACCACTTCAGCGTTCTGGAACTCGTAGGCGCAGGCGATGCCGATGCAACCGGAGCCGGTGCACAAATCGAGAATCCGCGCAGGTTCGTCACCGATCCATGGGGCAAAACGGTTTTCGATCAGCTCGCCAATCGGTGAACGCGGGATCAGCACGCGCTCATCGACGATGAACGACATGCCGCAGAACCACGCCTCGCCCAGCAGGTAGGCAGTCGGGATGCGCTCTTCGATGCGACGCTTGAGCAGGCGCTGCAGGTTGACCAGTTCGTCGTCTTCCAGCGCACAGTCGAGGTAGCTGTCGGCGATCTCCCACGGCAGGTGCAAGGCACCGAGCACCAGCTGCCGGGCTTCATCCCAGGCGTTGTCGGTGCCATGGCCGAAAAACAGATCCTCCCCATGGAAGCGGCTGACGGCCCAACGGATGTGGTCGCGCAGGGTACGAAGTCGGGAAGTGATCACGGGGCAGAACTCCAGAAAAAACGACTGGCGATTCTACCAGCCAAATCGCGCGCCGACGACGCAGGAAAATCCGCGGAGCGACAGTAGGACCTTTCTGATTTTTGCATCAGCTATTGAACAGAACGTGTAACTTGACAAGGCTGCAGGCCAATAACGACGGCGCCTACGATGGTAGCGGTTCACAGAAGCGCTCAGCCAGAGGACAATGCCGCAAAAGCCCCACCCCAAGGAGCCCCAGAATGTCCGTTCCAAAAACGATGTTTCAACTCAGCGGCCGCGGTTACGCAGCGGCCACACTGAGCCATGCCACCGTGGTCATCATCGATGCCCAGAAAGAGTACCTCAGTGGCCCGCTGGCCCTGAGCGGCATGGACGCGGCCGTCGCGAACATCAAACAACTGGTCGCTGCGGCCCGTGCAGCCGGTCGGCCGATCGTGCACGTGCGTCACCTCGGCACCGTCGGTGGCCTGTTCGACCCACAGGGCGAACGTGGCGAATTCATCCCCGGCCTTGAGCCACAAGGTGACGAAACCATCATCGGCAAACTGCTGCCGAGCGCGTTCCACGGCACCGAACTGCTCGACCGTTTGCAGAATCTTGGCTCGCTGGACCTGATCGTCTGCGGTTTCATGAGCCACTCCAGCGTCAGCACCACCGTACGCGCGGCGAAGAACCTGGGCTTCCGTTGCACCCTGGTCGAAGACGCCTGCGCCACCCGTGACCTGCCGTTCAAGGGCCGCGTGCTCAGCGCCGCCGTGGTGCAGGAAGCGGAAATGGCGATCATGGCCGACAACTTCGCCACCCTCGCCCTGACTCAGGATCTGATCTGATCTCTACGAATGAGCGGCTCAGCGCGCCGCTCATCCGCAAAAGCCTCGCATTTGCTTCAATTGCCTTAGCCTCAGGAACAACCCGGTCAACTCCCGGTCGAAGGGCCGATACCCATTGAGGAAGGTCGGAATGAAGTTATCCGATGGATTTGACGCACGCCGCTTGCGGCCCAAAGGCCAAAGCAACTGGCGTTTTCGATTCGGCGCAGCGATCGCCGCCATGCTGGCGACGTTCGGTGTGCTGCTGGCGATGGCCGGTGCCGCCAGCCTGCTGGGACGCCCGCCGGCGCTCGGCGACTTGAATGCCACGCCGATGGGTTCGGCGATCATTCTCGCGGTCGGCTTGTTGTTCCTGTACTTCGGCGTGGCCCTGTGGCGTCGATGCCGGCGTCGCGCCCGACAATCGCGGGAACTGAACATGTCCCCGCACCTGATGAAAAAACACGACTGACTGCACGGCCTGGCTTTTTGCCGGGCCGTTTTGTTTCGACTTGGGTAAACTGGCCGCCCTTCGCGGAGGCTGACATGCAAGACGACGATTTTTCCCTGTTCAAAAGTGCGATCCAAGGCGTCAAGCCGATCAAGCACGACCGCGCCGACACCGGCAAACCCAAGGCTGACCGCGCGCAAATTGCCAAGCTGCGCCAGTCCGCCACTGTGCGCACCGACAACACCACCGTGGATGGTCTGTCCGATCAGTTCGTGATCGACGTCGGCCCCGAAGACGAGTTGATGTGGGCCCGCGACGGGGTGCAGGAAAGCCAGATGCGCAAGCTCAAGATCGGCCAGATCCCGTTCGAAGGCAGCCTCGACCTGCACGGCATGAACGTGGAAAAGGCCCGCGAGACGCTTTGGGCGTTTCTCGCCGAGGCGACCAAATTCGAAATCCGCTGCGTGCGCGTCACCCACGGCAAGGCCGTGCGCCTGGACGGCAAGCGGCCGATGATCAAAAGCCACGTCAACACCTGGCTGCGCCAGCACCCGCAAGTGCTCGGTTTCTGCTCGTGTCAGGCAAAACACGGCGGTGCCGGTGCGGTGTATGTGATGCTCAAACGCACCATGATGGAAGGCCGCGACGAATAATCGCGTTACACCGAACTTGCAGGGTTGTGTCCGCCACCGTACCCTTGCCCTTTGCGAAAATCCCCACAGGTAGTTTCATGTCCCTGGAACAGAATTACACCGCGATTCTCGGCCAACTGGGCGAGGACGTCTCCCGCGAGGGCCTGCTCGACACGCCAAAGCGTGCCGCCAAAGCCATGCAGTACCTCTGCCGCGGTTATGAACAGACGCTCGAAGAGGTCACCAACGGTGCCCTGTTCAGCTCCGACAACAGCGAAATGGTGCTGGTCAAGGACATCGAGCTGTACTCGTTGTGCGAACATCACCTGCTGCCGTTCATCGGCAAGGCGCACGTCGCCTACATCCCGAGCGGCAAGGTGCTGGGCCTGTCGAAGGTCGCGCGGATCGTCGACATGTACGCCCGCCGCCTGCAGATCCAGGAAAACCTCAGCCGCCAGATCGCCGATGCAGTGATGCAAGTCACCGGTGCGCTGGGCGTGGCCGTAGTGATCGAGGCCAAGCACATGTGCATGATGATGCGCGGTGTCGAGAAACAGAATTCGTCGATGATCACTTCGGTGATGCTCGGTGAGTTCCGCGAAAACGCGGCGACTCGCAGCGAGTTCCTCAGCCTGATCAAGTAATCGGCTGCAGAAAAAACCGGCGTTGATCGCCGGTTTTTTTTCGTCCGTGAAAAATCGGGTAAGCTGCGCGCCCTTCTCTCTTTGCACCGTGAGGCTTTCAACGTGTTCGTAAAAGCGCTTCGTGTCGGCCTTGGCCAACTGATCATCTTCATCGACTTCATCACCCGCCCGGGCAAGAAACAGCGCCCCGCCGAGGTACAGGCGCAAGTCAACGCCGCCGCCAAAGGCCTGACCCTGTATCAGTTCCACGCCTGCCCGTTCTGCGTGAAAACCCGCCGCACCCTGCGTCGCCTGAATGTGCCGGTCGCACTGAAGGACGCGAAGAACAACGCACAGGATCGCCAGACCCTGCTGGACGAGGGCGGCAAGATCAAGGTGCCGTGCCTGCGCATTGAAGAGAATGGGCAGACGACGTGGATGTATGAGTCCAAGGTGATTATTGATTATCTGGATAAGCGGTTTGCGGCGGTCTGATGATTATGTGGTGGATTGATTGACGCCTTCGCGAGCAGGCTCGCTCCCACCCTTTGGAATGCACTTCCACTGTGGGAGCGAGCCTGCTCGCGAAGAGGCCTACTCAGCCACCACAAATTCCAGTCAAAAATAAACCGGCCCTCGAGCCGGTTTATTTTTTTCAGGCTGCTTTGTCTAGTTGCGCCTGCCTCACCACCGCCGCCAACCGCTTCAACCCTTCATCCAGTCGCGCCGGGTCGATGTGGCTGAAGTTCAAACGCAGGTGCCCAAGGTTTTTATCCGGCTCGGGAAAGAACGGCTCGCCCGGCATGAACGCCACGTCATTGGCCAGCGCCTCGTTGAGCAGCGTTCGCGTATCCAGCGGTTGCTTGAGCGTCAGCCAGAAAAACAGCCCGCCCTGCGGCATGTTCCAGTCCGCCAGATCAGAGAAATGCGTTTCCAGCGTCGCTTGAAACGCATCGCGGCGCTGCCGGTAGAAGCCACGCAACTCAACCAAGTGCTGCTGATATTTTTCACTGCCAATCCATTGCAGCGCCTGCCACTGGCCGATGCGGTTGGTGTGCAGATCCGCCGATTGCTTGAGCTTGAGCAGGTGCGGAAACAGGTCCGGGCTGGCGATCAGGTAGCCGACGCGCAAACCCGGGAGCAAGGTTTTCGACACGGTGCCGGTGTAGATCCAGCTGGCTTTCTTCAAACGCCCGGCAATCGGTTTGGCGCTGCCGCCATCGAAAGTCAGTTCACGATACGGCTCGTCTTCGATCAGGGTCACGCCGAATTCATCCAGCAATGCGGCGACCGCAGCGCGCTTGGCTTCGCTGTAGCGCACGGCGGATGGATTCTGAAATGTCGGGATCAGATAGATGAATGCCGGGCGGTGTTGCTCAAGACGACTGCGCAGTTGAGCCAGGTTCGGGCCGTCGGACTCTTGCGGCACGGTCAGGCAATCGGCGCCGAACAGCTGGAAGATCTGCAACGCGGCCAGGTAGGTCGGGGCTTCCAGAAGAATTTCGGTGCCTTTGTCGATGTACAACTTGGCGACCAGATCGAGAGTCTGCTGGGAGCCGCTGACCACCAGCACCTGACTCGCCGTGCACGCCAGACCCAACGCTTGCGCCTGCGCCGCCAGCGCTTCACGCAGCGCCGGCTCGCCTTCGCTCATGCCGTATTGGCCGAGGGACAGCGGCATGTCGGCCCATTCGACTTTCGGCAGCATGGCTTCGGCAGGCAAGCCACCGGCAAACGACATCACCTCCGGGCGCTGGGCGGCGGCGAGGATTTCACGGATCAGAGAACTTTTAAGGCGCGAAACACGTTCGGAAAAAGCCATGGGAGTCACCGGTAGCGAGGGCTGGAGAAAATGAGTCAAACTGGTTGACTGAAACTACGACAGCTTGAGCGAGTACGTCAACATGCTTGACCTTAAAAACCCCGCCAGCCAGCAGCAGGCGATGGAAGCGTTTTTCTTCGGCTATCAGGCGTTCACCGCCAAGGCCGACGAAATGCTCGAACGTCGCGGCCTGTCCCGGGTGCATCAGCGGATTGTGTTTTTCATCGCGCGTTATCCGAATTTGAGCGTGAAGGAGTTGCTGGGATTGCTCGGCGTGAGCAAGCAGGCGCTGAACATGCCGTTGCGCCAGCTGCAGGAAATGCACTTGGTGGACAGCGTGGCGTCGGAGGCGGACAAGCGTAAGCGCCTGCTAGAGCTGACCGTAGAGGGTGCGAAGTTCGAGCAGGCGTTGCGCCGTGAGCAGGTGAAGTTGCTCGAACGGGTGTTTGCCGAGGCTGGGGAAGCGGCGGTGAATGGGTGGTTGGCGGTGAACATGGCGCTTGGGAGCACTCAGTCACATCTTGATTGACTGATCCGGCCTGATCGCTGGCAAGCCAGCTCCCACAATGATCGGCAGCGTACACAAAACCTGTGGGAGCCGGCTTGCCAGCGATGGGGCCTCTGAGGGCGATATATCCCTATCGCCTGACCTTTCGTAAACAAAACCAAAAACAATATTTGCTTTATTTGTACACAAAAGCATAATCCACTGCGTGCGAGTTCCTGACCGCATGGTCAACAAATTCGCGTATGCCTCAAAGGGCTGCTGCCACCCCTCATGGGTCCAGCCCTGGAAATAACAATAAAACTCTTGAGGAGTACTCGCTGTGGAAAGCCGCAAATCCGAAGCATCGACGCTGGAACTCTCGCCGCCCTTACGCACAGGCGTGCTGGAGCGCATCTTCAAACTCAGCTTGCATGGCACCACGGTGAAGACCGAGCTGATTGCCGGTCTGACAACCTTCATCACCATGGCTTACATCATCTTCGTCAACCCGAACATCATGGCCGATGCCGGGATCGATCACGGTGCAGCCTTCGTCGCCACCTGCATCGCCGCCGCACTCGGCTGCCTGCTGATGGGCCTGTACGCCAACTGGCCGGTGGGCCTGGCACCAGGCATGGGCCTCAACGCCTTCTTCACTTACACCGTGGTCGGCACCATGGGCTACAACTGGGAAACCGCGCTGGGTGCAGTGTTCGTTTCCGGCGTGCTGTTCATGATCCTGACCTTCTCGCGGATTCGCGAATGGCTGCTCAACAGCATCCCGGTCAGCCTGCGCTTTGCGATGGGCGCCGGTGTCGGTCTGTTCCTCGGGCTGATCGGTCTGAAAACCGCCGGTATCGTCGTCGACAGCCCGGCCACCCTGATCAAACTCGGCTCCCTGCGTGAACCCGGCCCGCTGCTGGCGGCGATCTGCTTCCTGATGATTGCGATCCTCAGCTACCACAAAGTATTCGGCGCGATCCTCATCAGCATTATCACCGTGACCCTCGCCGGTTGGGGCCTGGGCATCGTGCACTACGAAGGAATCATGTCAACCCCGCCAAGCCTGGCGCCGACCTTCATGGCAATGAACGTCGCGGGCGTGTTCAACGTCAGCATGATCAGCGTGGTCCTGGCTTTCCTCTTCGTACACATGTTCGACACCGCCGGCACGCTGATGGGCGTCGCCCAACGCGCCAATCTGGTCAACGCTGACGGGCGTATCGAAAACCTCTCCCGCGCGATGAAAGCCGACAGTGCCTCCAGTGTTTTCGGCGCGGTGGTCGGTGTTCCTCCTGTTACCAGCTATGTGGAAAGTGCCGCTGGCGTAGCCGCTGGTGGTCGGACTGGTCTTACCGCAGTCACCGTGGGTGTGCTATTTATAGCCGCGATGTTTTTCGCACCACTGGCTGGGATGATTCCGGCTTACGCCACCGCCGGTGCACTGATTTACGTCGCGATGCTGATGATGGGCGGCATGGCGCACATTGAGTGGGACGAAGCCACCGATGCGATTCCGGCGATCGTCACCGCAATCATGATGCCGCTGACCTTCTCGGTCGCCGACGGCATTGCGCTGGGCTTCATCACCTACGTGGCGTTGAAGGCCGGTACCGGCAAGTACAAGGAAATTTCCGTCAGCCTGTGGGTGCTCTGCGCGATCTTCATCGCCAAGTTCATCTTCTTGTAAGCGTCACGCGGTTCAAGCGTCAAACCAGCCTCACCCTCACGGGTGGGGCTTTTGCACATTCTTGAGTACAACAAAAAAAGGAGCAAAGTGATGAGTCTGGAAACCTGGCTGCTGTTCAGCGGCGCTGCATTGGTGGTGATCCTGATTCCGGGGCCGCTGTCTTTGCTGATGATCAGCAACAGTCTGAACTACGGCTTGCGCCGCTCTTACCCGGCGTTTCTCGGCGGCGTGATCGCCTCGATCTGCCTGCTCAGCGCGTCGGCGCTGGGGCTTGGCGCTCTGCTGCTGGCGTCAGAACAGTTGTTCAGCGCCCTGAAAATCGTCGGCGCGCTGTACCTGTTCTACCTCGCCTGGCAGAGCTGGCAGCAATCGCGTCAGCCAGCGGTGGGCGCCGAAGTGCCGCAGGCCGCACCGCTGCCACGTTTCCGCACCCTGTTCGGCCGCGCGTTTGTGCTGGGCGCGAGCAATCCGAAGGACATTCTGTTTTTCGCTGCGTTTCTGCCGCAGTTCCTCAGCGCGCAACAACCGTTCTTGCCGCAGTTACTGATCATGATCGCGACCTGGGTGGTGCTCGACCTGTGCTGCAAACTGGCTTACGGGCTGGGTGCGCATGGTGCGGCGCGCTATTTGCGTAGCGGCAAGGGGCAGAGCTGGTTCAACCGGGTGAGTGCCGGGTTGTTCAGTGGTGCGGGCGCTGCGTCGCTGTTGAGCCGTTAAAGAGCAAAAGATCGCAGCCTGCGGCAGCTCCTACAGTTTGGAATGCAATCCTCTGTAGGAGCTGCCGCAGGCTGCGATCTTTTGACTTTAAGGCAGACAAAAAAAAGCCCGCAGTGTGAGCGGGCGAAAGACCAAAGAAGCTATATGCGCAGTCGCTTCCCGGTGGGGGCAGCTGCTTGGGGGTCAGCTGCCCCGGTAGGTGGAATAGCTGTAAGGCGAGATCAGCAGTGGCACGTGGTAGTGATCCTGCTCGGCGGAGATGCCGAAACGCAGCACCACCACGTCGAGGAACGCCGGTTCCGGCAGTTGCACGCCACGGGCGCGGTAGTAATCGCCGGCGTGGAACTGCACCTGATAGACCCCGGTGCGGTAGTCATCGCCTTGCAGCAGCGGCGCATCGACCCGGCCATCGCTGTTGGTAATGGCACTGGCGACCAATTCCAGATGCGAACCTTCAACGCGGTACAGCTCGACCTTGATCGAGCTGCCCGGGCAACCGTGTGCAGCGTCCAAAACGTGTGTTGTCAAACGTCCCATTGATTCTGCGCGCCTGGCCGCAAAGAGCAGTCAGACTTCGCGCCTCCCGAAGTCAGGTAAAAGGAGACCGCACCGATTCGGAGCACGAAAAGCTGCGGCGAGCGACTGATTAAGACACTTTTCAAAAAAATTGTACACAATAAAAACGACATTTTTCGCACCACCCCCGCCATTCGGGTGTTTCACCTTGATCTGCCCCTCAAGCGCCAGAGTATTGAACCTCACAGCCATTAGCTGACTGATCAGGCAGGTTTCTTGCAGGCTCACGCCATTAGCAGCAAAAGATGACAGTCGGTGAAAAATGCAAAAAATCAGGCTTACAAATTGCGAATAAAGTTGTATACAATCAGCCCATCGCTGTGACGCCAGCCTGCGCAGGCCGTTACACAAACCTGTCAACGAATAAGAAGGAAGACTGCAGTGAGCGCTGACTACCCACGCGACCTGATCGGTTACGGCAGTAACCCTCCTCACCCACACTGGCCGGGCAACGCGCGCATCGCCCTGTCCTTCGTGCTCAATTACGAAGAAGGCGGCGAGCGCAACATTCTGCACGGCGACAAAGAATCCGAAGCCTTCCTCTCGGAAATGGTTGCCGCCCAGCCGCTGCAAGGCGCGCGCAACATGAGCATGGAATCGCTTTACGAGTATGGCAGCCGCGCCGGCGTCTGGCGGATCCTGAAACTGTTCAAGGAATTCGACATTCCGCTGACCATTTTCGCCGTGGCCATGGCCGCCCAGCGCCACCCGGATGTGATCCGCGCGATGGTCGAAGCCGGCCACGAGATCTGCAGCCACGGCTACCGCTGGATCGACTACCAGTACATGGATGAGGCGCAGGAGCGCGAGCACATGCTCGAAGCGATCCGCATCCTCACCGAACTCACCGGCGAACGCCCACTGGGCTGGTACACCGGCCGCACCGGCCCGAACACCCGGCGCCTGGTGATGGAAGAAGGCGGTTTCCTTTACGACTGCGACACCTACGACGACGACCTGCCCTACTGGGAACCGAACAACCCGACCGGCAAGCCGCACCTGGTGATCCCGTACACCCTCGACACCAACGACATGCGCTTCACCCAGGTGCAGGGTTTCAACAAGGGCGACGATTTCTTCGAATACCTCAAAGACGCGTTCGACGTGCTCTACGCCGAGGGCGCCGAAGCGCCGAAGATGCTTTCGATCGGTCTGCACTGCCGCCTGATCGGCCGTCCGGCGCGTCTGGCGTCGCTCAAGCGCTTCATCGAATATGCCAAAAGTCATGAACAGGTGTGGTTCAGCCGTCGCGTCGATATTGCGCGCCACTGGCACGAAACCCATCCGTATCAAGGGGCCACAAAATGAGCCGCTTTCAAACCCTGCAACCGTCGACCCTGAGCCGCGACGCTTTCGTCAACGCTTTCGCCGACATCTACGAACATTCGCCATGGGTGGCCGAGAAGGCCTACGACCTGGGCGCGGACGCTTCGATCGACGAGATCGAAACCCTGCACCAGCGCATGAGCGACATCCTGTTGAGCGCCGATCACGCCAGCCAGCTTGCGCTGATCAACGCTCACCCGGACCTGGCCGGCAAAGCCGCCGTCCAGGGCCAACTGACCGAAGCCAGCACCAATGAACAGGCTGGCGCCGGTATTCACCAATGCACGGCCGAAGAGTTCCAGCGCTTCACCGAGCTGAACGACGCCTACAAGGCCAAGTTCAAGTTTCCCTTCATCATGGCGGTAAAAGGCAGCAACCGGCATCAGATCCTCGCGGCGTTCGAAACGCGCATTCACAACTCGGTCGACACCGAATTCAAATGCGCGCTGGCGGAGATCAACAAGATCGCCCTGTTCCGTTTACTGACTCTCTAGCGAAGCCTGGCCCGAGTGCGTCAAACGCGGAGAGCACCCAGGGCCTTGCAAGCATCCCCAGCCAACTTATTAAAGGCAGACAAGAAGAATGAAAGCTTACGCCGTACCTTTCGAGAAGTTCGTCAACCTGGCCGATGCCCGTCTGGGCACCAAAATCATCTCGGTCACCGATGACTGGTTCGCAGACGCCAATCGTCTGTTTCAGCCGACCCCGGCCGTGTGGAAGGAGGGTGTGTTCGACGACAACGGCAAGTGGATGGATGGCTGGGAATCGCGCCGCAAGCGCTTCGAAGGCTACGACAGCGCGGTAATCCGCCTGGGCGTACCAGGTTCGATCAAAGGCGTGGACATCGACACTTCATTCTTCACCGGCAACTTCCCGCCATCGGCCTCGCTGGAAGCGTGCTTCCTGGCCTCCGGCGAGCCGGACGAAAACACCCAGTGGACTGAAGTGCTGTCGGCCGTCGAGCTGCAGGGCAACAGCCACCACTACCATGAAATCAGCAACGAAAAAGCGTTCAGCCACCTGCGCTTCAACATCTACCCGGACGGCGGTGTCGCCCGTCTGCGCGTGTACGGCATTCCGTTCCGCGACTGGTCCGCAGTTGGCGACAACGAGCAAGTCGACCTGGCAGCAGCCCTCAACGGTGGCCGCGCCCTCGCCTGCTCCGACGAACACTTCGGCCGCATGAGCAACATCCTCAACCCGGGCCGTGGCATCAACATGGGCGACGGCTGGGAAACCGCACGTCGTCGCACCCCGGGCAATGACTGGGTGATCGTCGCGCTGGGCCACCCGGGCGAGATCGAAAAAATCATCGTCGACACCCTGCACTTCAAGGGCAACTACCCGGACACCTGCTCGATCCAGGGCGCGTTCGTCAAGGGCGGCACCGACAGCCAGATCGAAACCCAGTCGCTGTTCTGGCGCGAACTGCTGCCGAGCCAGAAACTGGAAATGCACGCCGAACACACCTTCGTCGAGCAGATCAAGGCACTGGGCCCGATCACCCACATCCGCCTCAATGTGTTCCCGGATGGTGGTGTGAGCCGCCTGCGCGTTTTGGGCAAGGTCGCGAAGTAATGCTGAGCCTGTAGGAGCTGCCGCAGGCTGCGATCTCTTGATCTTGATCTTAAAAAACAAAGTCAAAAGATCGCAGGCTTCGCCAGCTCCTACAGGGATCGCGCAAGACGCACTGACAAGTTGAACAACACAGAATTCGGATAAGAACAGCATGCGCACACTACAGATTGAACCGCTGACCAAAGAAGCCTTCGCCCCCTTCGGTGACGTGATCGAAACCGACGGCAGCGACCACTTCATGATCAATAACGGTTCGACCATGCGCTTCCACAAACTGGCGACGGTCGAAACCGCTACGCCTGAGGACAACGCGATCATCAGCATCTTCCGCGCCGACGCGCAGGACATGCCGTTGACCGTGAGCATGCTGGAACGCCATCCGCTGGGCAGCCAGGCTTTCATTCCGCTGCTCGGCAACCCCTTTCTGATCGTGGTCGCGCCACTTGGCGATGTACCTGTATCAGGCTTGGTCCGCGCCTTCGTCACCAACGGCAGGCAGGGCATCAATTACCATCGCGGCGTCTGGCACCACCCGGTGCTGACGATCGAAAAGCGGGATGACTTCCTGGTGGTTGATCGCAGTGGCACAGGCAATAACTGCGATGAGCATTTTTTCAAAGAGGATGAGCGGTTGATCCTCGCCCCCCACCAATAAGAGAAGGTCTGATCACTCGACAACAAGAGTGACAGGCGAGAGGTAAAGACTGTGGAAGCACATCTGTTGGAATGGCTGAACCTGAGCGTGCGCTGGGTTCACATGATCACTGGCGTGGCCTGGATCGGCGCGTCGTTCTACTTCGTCTGGCTGGAGAACAACCTCAACCGCGTCAACCCGAAAACCGGTCTGGCCGGCGATCTGTGGGCGATCCACGGCGGCGGTATCTATCACCTGGAAAAATACAAACTGGCCCCACCGTCGATGCCGGAGAACCTGCACTGGTTCAAATGGGAAGCCTACTTCACCTGGATGTCGGGGATCGCGCTGCTGTGCGTGGTGTTCTACTCCAACCCCGTGCTCTACCTCGTGGCACCCGGCAGCGGCCTGACCGGCCCTGAAGGCGTGGCCATCGGCATCGGTTCGCTGATCGCCGGCTGGTTCATCTACGACTTTCTTTGCGATTCGGCCCTTGGCAAGAAACCGGCCCTGCTCGGCTTCATCCTGTTCGTGCTGATCATCGGCGCGGCGTATGGCTTCAGCAAAGTGTTCAGCGGTCGTGGTGCGTACCTGCACGTCGGCGCGATCATCGGCACCATCATGGTCGGCAACGTGTTCCGCATCATCATGCCGGCGCAGCGTGCACTGGTGGCGGCGATTGCCGAGAACCGCACGCCGGACCCGGCGCTGCCCGCCAAAGGCCTGCTGCGTTCGCGTCACAACAACTACTTCACCCTGCCGGTGCTGTTCATCATGATCAGCAACCACTTCCCGAGCACTTATGGCAGCCAGTACAACTGGTTGATCCTGGCCGGGATCGCGGTGCTGGCGGTGTTGGTACGTCACTACTTCAACACCCGTCACGACAGCCACAAGTTTGCCTGGACCCTGCCCGTGGCAGCGGTGGGCATGATCACCCTGGCGTACGTCACCGGCCCGGCGCCGATGCCGACCGCACCGGACGTGGCCAAGGCACCCGCGAAAATCGAGTACCAACCGCTGCCGGAAACGGCACTGGGCGGTGGCGCGAAACCGGCTGAAGCGGCGGCACCTGCGGCGCCAGCAGCAGCCCCGGCTGCGGCACCGGCGCAAGCGTCCAACGCCGGTCCTGCGTTCGACAAGGTGCACAACGTGATCCAGGAACGCTGCGCGGTTTGCCACTCGGCCAAACCGACCAGCCCGTTGTTCAGCGCGGCACCGGCCGGTGTGATGTTCGACACCCCCGAGCAGATCCGTCAGAACGCGGCGCGGATCCAGGCGCAAGCCATCACCACGCAGATCATGCCACTGGGCAACATCACGCAGATGACCCAGCAGGAACGTGACCTGATCGGTGCATGGATCGCCCAGGGAGCCCAGACCAACTAAGCAACACAAATTGTGGCGAGGGAGCTTGCTCCCGCTGGGTCGCGAAGCGGCCCCTCTCTTTGCCTGAAGAGCAGGGACTGCTACGCAGTCCAGCGGGAGCAAGCTCCCTCGCCACAGACCTGATGCAAAGAAACAGCTGTGAGCAACCCGACAGCTGTTAATCACAAGAATAAAAAAGATCCGAGGTGTTGCATGTCCGAGCTGTCCAAAGCGCGCATCCCCGACGCACCCGCCATTCAGCGTTTGCCCCTTTTGCAACTGATCCTGGTCGGTTTGCAACATGTTCTGCTGATGTACGGCGGTGCCATCGCGGTGCCGTTGATCATCGGACAGGCCGCTGGCCTGAGTCGTGAAGAAATCGCCTTCCTGATCAACGCCGACCTGCTGGTCGCCGGTATCGCCACCATCGTCCAGTCGCTCGGCATCGGCCCGATGGGCATCCGCATGCCTGTGATGATGGGCGCCAGTTTCGCGGCGGTCGGCAGCATGGTCGCCATGGCCGGCATGCCCGGTATCGGTCTGCAAGGGATCTTCGGTGCGACCATTGCCGCCGGTTTCTTCGGCATGCTGATCGCTCCGTTCATGTCCAAAGTCGTGCGTTTCTTCCCGCCGCTGGTGACTGGCACGGTCATCACTTCGATCGGTCTGTCGCTGTTCCCCGTGGCCGTGAATTGGGCCGGTGGCGGAGCCGCCGCGGCGCAATTCGGTTCACCGATTTATCTGGCCATCGCCGCGCTGGTGCTGGCGACCATTTTGCTGATCCACCGCTTCATGCGCGGTTTCTGGGTCAATATTTCCGTGCTGATCGGCATGTGCCTGGGCTACGTGCTCTGCGGCGCCATCGGCATGGTCGACCTGAGCGGCATGGCCAACGCGCCATGGGTTCAGTTCGTCACCCCGCTGCACTTCGGCATGCCGAAATTCGAATTGGCGCCGATCCTGTCGATGTGTCTGGTGGTGGTGATCATCTTCGTCGAGTCCACCGGGATGTTCCTCGCGCTGGGCAAGATCACCGGTCAGGAAGTCTGCCCACGCATGCTGCGTCGCGGCCTGCTGTGCGATGCCGGCGCCTCGTTCGTCGCCGGTTTCTTCAACACCTTTACCCACTCCTCGTTCGCACAGAACATCGGCCTGGTGCAGATGACTGGCGTGCGCTGCCGCTCGGTGACCATCGTCGCCGGTGGCCTGCTGATCGTGCTGAGCCTGCTGCCGAAAGCGGCGTTCCTCGTCGCGTCTATTCCACCGGCAGTGCTGGGTGGCGCGGCGATTGCGATGTTCGGCATGGTCGCTGCCACCGGGATCAAGATTCTTCAGGAAGCCGACATCGGTGACCGTCGCAACCAGTTGCTGGTGGCAGTGAGCATCGGCATGGGCCTGATCCCGGTGGTGCGTCCGGAGTTCTTCGCGCATCTGCCGCTGTGGATGAGCCCGATCACTCACAGCGGTATCGCGATGGCCACGCTCAGCGCACTGACCCTGAACCTGCTGTTCAACATCCTCGGCGGCGCCGAACGCGCCGCGATCAACGACTGCCACGCACATCAGCATTAACCAAATCACCACAAAACCTTGTGGGAGCGAGCCTGCTCGCGAAAGCGTTGTGTCATTCAACAGTGATGGCGACTGACACGCCCTCTTCGCGAGCAGGCTCGCTCTCACAGGGGACGTGCAACACCCTGCCTCAACAATAAAAACAAGAGGGAGCAATCGATGATTCGCACGCAAACCAACGTTCTGTTGAGTGGCGGCCTGCTGGCCGCGAGTCAGGCCATGGCCGGCGATTTACTGCTGTGGCAGACCAACAGCCTGAGCTACCTGTACGGCAAGAACTTCGCGATCAACCCGTCGATCCAGCAGACGGTGACGCTCGAGCACGCCGACAAGTGGAAGTACGGCGACAACTTCCTGTTTGTCGACAAGATCTTCTACAACGGCCAGGAAGACCGCAACAAAGGCCCGCACACCTTCTACGGCGAATTCACCCCACGCTTCTCGTTCGGCAAGATCTTCGACCGGAAAATCGAATTCGGCCCGATCAAGGACGTGCTGCTGGCGATGACCTACGAGTACGGCGAAGGCGACAGCGAAGCCTACCTGATCGGCCCCGGCTTCGACCTGAAAGTGCCCGGCTTCAACTACGTGACCCTGAACATTTTCCGCCGCCAGACCGAAGGCCCGCGCCCCGGCGACGGCGTCTGGCAGATCACCCCGGGCTGGTCGTACAGCGTGCCGCTGGGCAACTCCGACCTGCTGATCGACGGCTATCTGGACTGGGTGGTCGACAACGATCAGAACTCGCGCGGCACTTACCACGCCAACCTGCACATCAATCCGCAGATCAAATACGACCTCGGCAAAGCCTTGGGCTGGAGCCAGAAGCAGCTGTACGTCGGCACCGAATACAGCTACTGGAAGAACAAATATGGCGTCGAAAGCAGTCACAACCTCGACACCAACCAGAACACCGCCAGCCTGCTGGTGAAGGTGCACTTCTGAGATGGCCCGCAACCGTGCCCCATACCTGTCGTCGGTGCTCTGTTGCGGGGCACTTGAGAGCTGGCCGAGGAGTCAGTATTCTCCGCGGCCTCTTGAATTCGGTCTAAAAAAAAGCCCGGATTTAATTCCTGACCGACGGGCCAACTTATCCCGGCCCCGGCCAGTACCGAGGCATCCCGAAAACACGCGCAATCGACTGTTTTTCAGCAGCCGAACGGGCGTTTTTTTGCTTTTCGAAAGCGTTGGCCCAGCTCTTGCTATCACCAGCGAAGCTGACCGATCGGATGACTTTTGCAGCAACGAAAAAAGGCGCCACACCAGAGCGCCGATCTTAAAAAAAATAAACGTGGAACACCTACTTTGGGAGCAACCGAATGAAACGTATGTGCACCAGCCTGATGCTCGCGGGATCGATGCTGGCCGGCGGCCAGGCCATGGCCGACGGCCTGCTGCAATGGCAGAACAACAGCCTGACCTACCTCTACGGCAAAGACTTCAAGGTCAACCCGGCGATCCAGCAGACCGTCACCTTCGAGCACGCCGATGCCTGGAAGTACGGGGATAACTTCCTGTTCATCGACAAGATCTTCTACAACGGCAAGCCAGACGGTGGCGTCGGCAACAACACCTATTACGGTGAATTCCAGCCGCGCATCTCGCTGGGCAAAGTCCTCGACCAGAAGCTCGAATTCGGTCCGATCAAAGACGTGCTGCTGGCGATGACTTACGAGTTCGGTGAAGGCGACGTCGAGTCGTACCTGATCGGTCCTGGCTTCGACCTGGCGATCCCGGGTTTCGACTACTTCCAGCTGAATTTCTACCAGCGCCACACCGACGGCTCGCGTCCGGGTGATAACGTCTGGCAGATCACCCCGGTCTGGTCCTACACCATCCCGGTCGGCAGCTCGAACGTGCTGATCGACGGTTACATGGACTGGGTGGTCGACAACGACGTCAACAGCAAAGGCGAATACCACGCCAACCTGCACTTCAACCCACAGGTCAAATACGACCTGGGCAAGGCGCTGCATTTCGGCGAGAAGCAACTGTACGTCGGTGTTGAATACGACTACTGGAAAGACAAGTACGGGATCGACGACACCCGTGGCTTCACCACCAATCAGAACGTGACCAGCTTCCTGGTGAAGTTCCACTTCTGATCTTAAAAGCTTCGCGAGCAGGCTCGCTCCCACATTCGACCGAGTTCCAATGTGGGAGCGAGCCTGCTCGCGAAGGCTTCACCGCAAATCTCAGGCCGGAACCACCGACTCGGTGATCCCCAGAAACCGGCACAATTCCTCGCGCTTGGCCAACGCATCGCGCCGTCCCAGGTCGATCAGCTCGCTGCAATACCCCGCCTCGAACAGCAGATAACTCAGCACCCCTGCCCCACTGGTCTTGGTCGCCCCCGGGCCGCGCAAGAACAGACGCAACGCCGCCGGCAACTCCTGCCGATGCCGCGCGGCGATCTCGTCGATCGGCTGACTCGGCGCAATCACCAGCACGTCCACTGGCGCTACCCCCAGTTCGCGAGTCGGCACGCCATCGGGCATCAGTCGACTGAACTGGTTCAGACGCTGGAGCAACTCGATGTCGCTTTCCAGACTGTCAATGAACGTGCTGTTGAGCATGTGCCCGCCGATCTGCGCCAGGGTGGGTTGCTGACCGGTGTAGGCGCGTTCCAGCGGCTGCTGCGGATCAAAACCGCGCGGGTTGCCGCTCACCCCCACCACCAGCACCCGGCTCGCGCCCAGGTGCAGCGCCGGACTGATCGGTGCCGATTGGCGGACTGCGCCGTCGCCGAAATATTCCTCACCGATTTTCACCGGGGCAAACAGCAACGGGATCGCCGAACTGGCCAGCAAATGGTCCACCGACAATTGCGCCGGCACGCCGATCCGTCGATGGCGCAACCACGCATCGATCGTGCCGCCGCCCTGATAAAAGGTCACCGCCTGCCCCGACTCGTAGCCGAACGCGGTTACCGCCACCGCATGCAACTGCTTGCGGGCGATGGATTCGGCGATGCCGGGCATGTGCAGTTTTTCATTGAGCAGGTCGCGCAGCGGCGAACTGTTGAGCAGCGCCACCGGCAGTTGCCGACCGATGCCGAGCAGGCTGTGACTGACAAAGCGGCTGGCCTGACGAATCACCCCGGGCCAGTCACTGCGCAACACCCGATGGCTGCGAAAGCCCTGCCAGAACAGCGTAAGGCGTTCGATGGCCGCGCGAAAATCGGTGGCGCCGCTGGCCAGGCTGACCGCATTGATCGCCCCGGCCGAAGTGCCGACGATCACCGGAAACGGATTGTCCGCGCCCAGCGGCAGCAATTCGGCAATCGCCGCCAGCACCCCCACCTGATACGCCGCCCGAGCCCCGCCGCCGGAAAGAATCAAACCTGTAACCGGTTCAGCTGGGCTCATCGCAACGCTCCGTGGTGCTTGAAAGGGTGAGTGAATCAGCCGCGTCGTTTGGGGTAAAGCTTCGGCTCGCCCGGTGGACGACTCTTGAAGCGGCGATGCGCCCACAAGTATTGCTCAGGGCAGGCGCGCAAGGCGCTTTCCACCCACTGGTTGATGCGGATGCAGTCGGCCTCTTCGGTTTCACCCGGAAAGTCTTCCAGCGGCGGATGAATCACCAGCTTGTAACCGCTGCCGTCGGCCAGACGCTCCTGAGTGAACGGCACCACCAGCGCTTTACCCAAGCGGGCAAACTTGGTGGTCGCGGTCACGGTCGCCGCCTGAATGCCGAACAGCGGCACAAAGATACTCTGCTTGGCGCCATAGTCCTGATCCGGCGCGTACCAGATCGCCCGGCCCGAACGCAGCAGCTTGAGCATGCCGCGCACGTCGTCACGCTCCACCGCCAGCGAATCGAGGTTGTGCCGCTCGCGGCCGCGACGCTGGACGAAGTCGAACAACGGGTTCTTGTGCTCGCGGTACATGCCGTCGATGGTGTGCTGCTGGCCGAGCAGCGCCGCGCCGATTTCCAGGGTGGTGAAGTGCGCGGCCATGAGGATCACGCCTTTGCCTTCGCGCTGGGCCTTTTGCAAATGCTCCAGGCCTTCGACGTGAGCCAGTTTGGCCAGACGCTCACGGGACCACCACCAGCTCATCGCCATTTCAAAAAACGCGATGCCGGTGGAGGCGAAGTTTTCCTTGAGCAGACGCTTGCGCTCGGCGGCGGATTTTTCCGGGAAGCACAGCTCCAGATTGCGTTTGGCGATGCGCCGCCGGTCGCCGGCCACGCGATACATCACTGCGCCCAGCACACGACCGATCGTCAGTAACACCGCATAGGGCAACTGCACGACCAGCCACAACAGCCCCAGACCGCACCAGAGCGGCCAGAAGCGGGGAGAAAGATAGGCTCTTCGAAAACGCGGGCGATCCATTAAAGCTTCCGTAAATTCAGTGGCCGCGCATTCTACATCGTTCGACCCGGCTTGCGGCTCGCGGGCGTTCTCGTTATAAGTCTCGGCACTTTTAGTGACAAGCCGTTGTATGCCGATATGAGCCAAAACGAATCGCCAGACCGAGATCCCGTGTTCCAGTTGAAGGGCAGCATGCTGGCCATTACGGTGCTGGAACTGTCCCGCAACGACCTCGACAGCCTTGATCGGCAACTGGCCGCCAAAGTCGCCCAGGCGCCGAATTTCTTCAGCAATGCGCCGCTGGTCCTGGCGCTGGACAAACTGCCGCCCGGCGAAGGCGCGGTCGATCTGCCCGGGCTGATGCGCGTGTGCCGCCAGCATGGTCTGCGCACCCTGGCGATCCGCGCCAGCCGTATCGAAGACATCGCCGCCGCCATCGCCATCGACATCCCGGTGCTGCCGCCGTCCGGTGCCCGTGAGCGGCCGCTGGAAGCCCCGGAACCGGAAGTCAAAAAGAAGCCGGAAAAGCCGCCGGAGCCGACGGTCAAACCGACCCGCGTCATCACCACGCCAGTACGTGGTGGCCAACAGATATACGCCCAGGGTGGCGATCTGGTCGTGGTGTCGTCGGTCAGTCCGGGGGCGGAACTTCTGGCCGATGGCAACATCCATGTATACGGCCCGATGCGCGGTCGCGCCCTGGCCGGCGTCAAAGGCGACACCAAGGCGCGGATTTTCTGTCAGCAATTGAGCGCTGAACTGATCTCCATCGCCGGGCATTACAAGGTTTCCGAAGATTTGCGCCGCGATCCACTGTGGGGCTCCGGTGTACAGGTCAGCCTGTCGGCCGACGTGTTGAACATCATTCGGCTTTAACGGATACTGCCGCATTTTCCAAGCATCTCTAAAACGTAGCGAAAACGGCTCAAACGAAGTAGGAAAAAGGATCAAGGAGCGTTTGCCCCCGGCAAGTGCGACTTGCGCCGAATTCCAGCCAAGGCTGTCCGACTGCAGTAGTTTTCAAGAGATGTTTTTCAGGGGCTAAACAGTCCTTCTTCCTTAGGGGTGAAACACCTTGGCCAAGATTCTCGTGGTTACATCCGGCAAGGGTGGTGTGGGTAAGACCACCACCAGCGCCGCTATCGGTACCGGCCTCGCTCTGCGCGGCCACAAAACAGTGATCGTCGACTTCGACGTGGGCCTGCGTAACCTCGACCTGATCATGGGTTGCGAGCGTCGCGTGGTGTACGACTTCGTCAACGTGGTCAACGGCGAAGCCAACCTGCAGCAGGCCCTGATCAAAGACAAGCGCCTGGAAAATCTCTACGTACTGGCCGCCAGCCAGACCCGCGACAAAGACGCGCTGACCCAGGAAGGCGTGGAAAAAGTCCTGATGCAGTTGAAGGAAGACTTCGACTTCGTGGTCTGCGACTCCCCGGCGGGCATCGAGAAAGGCGCGCACCTGGCGATGTACTTCGCCGACGAAGCGATCATCGTGACCAACCCGGAAGTGTCCTCGGTACGTGACTCGGACCGCATGCTCGGCCTGCTGGCCAGCAAATCGCGGCGTGCCGAACTCGGCGAAGAGCCGATCAAGGAACACCTCCTGCTGACCCGTTACAACCCGCAGCGCGTCAGCGATGGCGAAATGCTGGGCGTCGAAGACGTGAAGGAAATCCTGGCCGTGACCCTGCTGGGCGTCATCCCTGAGTCGCAGGCAGTCCTGAAGGCTTCCAACTCGGGTGTGCCGGTGATTCTCGACGACCAGAGCGATGCCGGTCAGGCCTACAGCGATGCCGTTGATCGTCTGCTGGGCAAAGAAAAAGAACATCGTTTCCTCGATGTTACGAAGAAGGGATTCTTCGAGCGCCTGTTTGGAGGTAGGTAATGAACCTTTTTGACTTCTTTCGTGCCAACAAAAAGCCAAGTACCGCCTCGGTAGCGAAAGAGCGTCTACAGATCATCGTGGCGCATGAGCGCGGCCAGCGCAGCACACCGGATTACCTGCCAGCCTTGCAGAAGGAACTGGTCGACGTGATCCGCAAGTACGTCAACATCGGCAACGACGACGTACATGTTGCACTGGAAAGCCAGGGCAGTTGCTCGATTCTGGAACTCAACATCACCCTGCCTGATCGCTGAGTCGATCCGGCAGGAACGACGGCGGTTCAGGGTCACTCCCATGCGGGAATGGCCCTGAACCGCCGTTGGCATTTGTTACGAGGCTGTTTTAATGCCGTTGTCCAACATCCGCATCATCCATCAGGACGCCGCTGTACTGGTGGTCGACAAGCCGACCTTGCTGCTCTCGGTGCCCGGTCGCGCCGACGACAA
This sequence comes from Pseudomonas sp. Y5-11, assembly GCF_022368695.1. Classification (NCBI taxonomy): domain Bacteria; kingdom Pseudomonadati; phylum Pseudomonadota; class Gammaproteobacteria; order Pseudomonadales; family Pseudomonadaceae; genus Pseudomonas; species Pseudomonas sp. Y5-11. The sequence goes on along the minus strand of NZ_CP058974.1, from coordinate 2,796,231 downwards.
CAAGGACTGCCTGATCACCCGCCTGCAGGAAAACGGCTACCCGGAGGCGCGTATCGTCCATCGCCTGGACTGGGAAACCTCCGGCATCATTCTGCTGGCCCGTGACGCCGACACCCACCGCGAATTGTCGCGACAGTTTCACGACCGCGAAACCGAAAAGGCCTACACCGCGCTGGCCTGGGGTCAGCCGGAACTGGACAGCGGCAGCATCGATTTGCCACTGCGCTACGACCCACCGACCAAACCGCGCCACGTGGTCGACCACGAATTCGGCAAACACGCACTGACTTTCTGGCGCGTACTGGACCGTTGCGGCGACTGGTGCCGCGTCGAACTGACGCCAATCACCGGGCGCTCGCACCAGTTGCGCGTGCACATGCTGTCCATCGGGCACCCGTTGCTGGGCGACGGGCTCTACGCCCACGAACAGGCCCTCGCCGCCTGGCCGCGCCTGTGCCTGCACGCCAGCATGCTCAGCTTCACCCACCCGCAAACCGGTGAACGTCTGCGCTTCGAATGCCCGGCACCGTTCTGACAAGCACCACCGAGCCCATGTGGGAGCGAGCCTGCTCGCGAAAGCAATTGATCAGTCAGCATCAATGTTGAATGTAATAGCGCTTTCGCGAACAGGCTCGCTCCCACAGGGATCCGGTCCGGATTCAATTCCCCGGCCGATGCGTTAAACTCGCGCCCATTGCTGTCTGGAGCTTCTTATGCGCGAAGAGTTGAACCAAGGCCTGATCGACTTCCTCAAGGCCTCCCCTACCCCGTTCCACGCCACCGCCAGCCTTGTTCAACGTCTGGAGGCCGCCGGTTACGTGCGCCTCGACGAGCGCGAGCCATGGACCACCGAGGCCAACGGCCGCTATTACGTCACCCGTAACGACTCCTCGATCGTCGCGATCAAAATGGGCCGCAACTCGCCGCTGCACGACGGTATCCGCCTGGTCGGCGCCCACACCGACAGCCCGTGCCTGCGGGTCAAGCCGCAACCGGAACTGCAACGTCAGGGCTTCTGGCAACTGGGCGTTGAAGTGTACGGCGGCGCTCTGCTGGCGCCGTGGTTCGACCGCGACCTGTCGCTGGCCGGCCGCGTCACCTTCCGTCGCGACGGCAAGGTCGAAAGCCAGTTGATCGACTTCAAGGCACCGATCGCGATCATTCCCAACCTGGCGATTCACCTCAACCGTGAAGCCAACCAAGGCTGGGCGATCAACGCACAGACCGAGCTGCCGCCGATACTCGCGCAGTTTGCCGGTGACGAGCGCGTCGACTTCCGTGCGGTACTGACCGATCAACTGGCTCGCGAACACGGCCTGAACGCCGACGTGGTGCTGGATTACGAGCTGAGTTTCTACGACACCCAAAGCGCGGCGATCATCGGCCTGCATGGCGACTTCATCGCCGGCGCGCGCCTGGACAACTTGCTGTCCTGCTACGCCGGCCTGCAAGCCCTGCTCAGCGCCGACACCGAAGAAACCTGCGTGCTGGTGTGCAACGATCACGAAGAAGTCGGCTCCTGCTCGGCGTGCGGCGCCGATGGCCCGATGCTCGAACAGACCCTGCGCCGCCTGCTGCCGGAAGGCGACGAGTTCGTGCGCACCATTCAGAAATCGCTGCTGGTCTCGGCCGACAACGCCCACGGCGTACACCCCAACTACGCCGAGAAGCACGACGCCAACCACGGCCCGAAACTCAACGCCGGCCCGGTGATCAAGGTCAACAGCAACCAGCGCTACGCCACCAACAGCGAAACCGCCGGATTTTTCCGCCACCTGTGCATGGCCGAAGAAGTGCCGGTGCAGAGCTTCGTGGTACGCAGCGACATGGGTTGCGGTTCGACCATCGGCCCGATCACCGCCAGCCACCTGGGCGTGCGCACCGTCGATATCGGCCTGCCGACCTTCGCCATGCACTCGATCCGCGAACTGTGCGGCAGCCATGACCTGGCACACCTGGTCAAAGTGCTGAGCGCGTTCTACGCCTCCCGTGAATTGCCGTAATCGCTAAACGATCATCTCTCGGGGTGATCACAAATCTCTGCAGGGGCTGCCGCAGGCTGCGATCTTTTGATCTTGTTTTTTGCAGTTCAAAAGCAAGATCAAAAGATCGCAGCCTGCGGCAGCTCCTACACAGATCAATACAGCTTCAATGAAACCGACCTAGACTTACATCATCCCCTTCGACAAGGCAGTCTCCATGATCTCGATGTCTTCGTTCCATGCCATGCTCGTCCCGATCCTGAGCGGGATGATCCTGCTGGCCATCGGCTTCAACTTCCGCGACAAGAACGCCGGCGTCTTCGCCATGTGGATCGGCATGCTGATGATCCTGGCGACCGTGGTCTACAAGATCCTCGCCAAACTCAACGAATAAATCCGCGCCCGGCTCGCATTGATTCTGACTGCCTCGTACACTCGCTCAATTCGCCCCTTTGCGAGGTTGACCGCCTAGTGTTCGCTCGTCTGTTTGCTCTGCCCTGCCTGTTCCTTGTCTGCCTGATGACGCTGCTGCCGCTGGCCCCTGCCCACGCGGTCGGCTTGCCGGGACTGCTCAACTCCACCAAGGCGCAGCCCGAGGCGCAGGAACCGTTGGGCCAGTCGCTGGATGAAGTCATCAAGTCGCTGGAAAACGACAAGCAACGCGCACAGTTGCTGAGCGATCTGAAAAAGCTGCGCGACGCCACCAAGAAAGCCCAGGTTTCACCGGAAGAAGGCGTGCTGGGCCTGATTGGCGGCACGCTGGCCAGTTTCGAGAAGCAGTTCTCCGGCGACGACAGTCCGCTGACCCGCTGGTCCGACGAGTTCGATCTGGCCAGGGACGAACTCGATAACCTGATGTTGCCAGCCAGCGAGTGGCTGCCGATCATCTTCGGCTTCGCGGTGATCCTGATGGTCTGGAGCCTGCTCGCCGCCGCGCTGATCTGGCTCGGTCACCGGGTGCGCATGCGCTTCGGCCTGACCGAAGAACTGCCGCAGCACCCCAAGGCCCTCGACATGCTGCGCTTCGCCCTGCGCAAGCTCGGGCCATGGCTGATCGCGTTGGTCATCACCGTTTACATGAGCTACGCGCTGCCGTCGTCATTGGGCAAGAGCCTGGCGATGGTGCTGGCGTATGCGCTGGTGGTCGGCACCTGTTTCTCGGCGATCTGCGTGATCGCCTTCTCGCTGCTCGACGGCCCGCACCGGCACCGGGCGCTGTACATCCTGCGGCATCAGGCGTTCCGTCCGCTTTGGCTGATCGGCAGCTTCGCCGCGTTCGGTGAAGCGCTCAACGACCCGCGCCTGGTGGAAAGCCTCGGCGTGCATTTGGCGCACACCACCGCGACCGTCACCAATGTCCTCGCGGCGCTGTTCACCGGGCTGTTCATCCTGCGTTTCCGCCGGCCAATCGCCCATCTGATCCGCAACCAGCCATTGTCCCGTCGCCTGACCCGCCGCGCCCTCAGCGACACCATCGATATCCTCGGCACCTTCTGGTACGTGCCGGCGCTGGTGCTGGTCGGGATTTCGCTGTTCGCCACCTTCGTCTCCGCCGGCGACACCAGCACCGCCCTGCGCCAGTCACTGATCTGCACGGTGCTGCTGGTGATGTGCATGGTGATCAACGGTCTCGTGCGCCGGCACTCACTCAAACCGCAACGCGGGCCGAAGCGCCATGCCTTGTACTCGGAACGCCTGAAAAGCTTCTTCTACACCCTCGCCCACCTGCTGGTGTGGCTGATCTTCATCGAGCTCGGCCTGCGCGTCTGGGGCAAATCGCTGATCGGCTTTGCCGAGGGCGAAGGCCACGACGTCAGCGTCAAACTGTTCAGCCTGATCGGCACGCTGATTTTCTCCTGGCTGGTCTGGATCCTCGCCGACACCGCCGTGCATCACGCCCTTACCCGCTCGCGCAAAGGCCTGGCGAATGCCCGCGCGCAGACGATGATGCCGCTGATCCGCAACGTGCTGTTCGTGGCGATTTTCATCATTGCGCTGATCGTCGCCCTGGCGAACATGGGTATGAACGTCACGCCACTGCTGGCCGGTGCCGGTGTGATCGGTCTGGCCATCGGTTTCGGTGCGCAGTCGCTGGTGGCGGATTTGATCACCGGCCTGTTCATCATCATCGAAGACTCGCTGGCCATTGATGACTACGTCGATGTCGGCGGGCATCTGGGCACTGTCGAAGGCCTGACCATCCGCACCGTGCGCCTGCGCGACATCGACGGCATCGTCCACACCATCCCGTTCAGCGAAATCAAAAGCATCAAGAACTACTCACGGGAATTCGGCTACGCGATCTTCCGCGTGGCGGTGCCGTACAACATGGAAATCGACGACGCGATCAAACTGATGCGCGAAGTCGGCCAGAAAATGCGCACCGACCCGCTGCAACGGCGCAACATCTGGTCGCCACTGGAGATCCAGGGCGTGGAAAGTTTCGAGTCCGGCAGCGCAATTTTGCGTGCGCGCTTCAAGACCGCGCCAATCAAGCAATGGGAAGTTTCCCGCGCCTTCAACCTGTCGCTCAAACGCCATCTGGACGAGGCCGGGCTCGATCTGGCGACGCCACGCATGAGCGTGCAGGTCATCACTGCCGGTGGTGGCCAGCCGAAGGAATAGCACTTCGCGCAGACACTCGGGTCACAGGCAGGGAAGCCAGAAAAACAATAACCATGGAGAAACCCGATGCAGCTGACACGTATCGCCCAGACCGTTCTGTTCACGCTGCTGGCCGGCACCGCCAGCGCCGCCACCCTGGACAGCACCCGCGAACAGATCGCCGCGCAAGCCAAGGCACTTGAGCCGCAACTGCTGGAAACCCGCCGCGACATCCACGCCCATCCGGAACTGGGCAACACCGAAACACGCACCTCTGAACTGGTCGCCAAACAGCTCAAGGCCATGGGCCTGGAGGTCAAAACCAACGTCGCCCGCACCGGCGTGGTCGCCATCCTCAAAGGCGCCCTGCCCGGCCCGACCGTGGCCCTGCGCGCCGACATGGACGCATTGCCGGTCAAGGAAGTCGCCGACCTGCCCTTCGCCTCGAAAGCCAAAAGCACCTACCTAGGCAAAGAAGTCGACGTGATGCACGCCTGCGGCCATGACGCCCACACCGCGATCCTGTTGAGCACGGCGAAAATCCTCACCGGTCTGCGCGACACCCTGCCCGGCACCGTGGTGTTCTACTTCCAGCCCGCCGAAGAAGGCCCGAGCGACTTCATCCCCGACGGCAAGAACACCTGGGGCGCAAAAATGATGGTGCAGGAAGGCGTGATGAAATCACCCAAACCCGACGCCGTATTCGGTCTGCACGTCTGGGCCGGCGTTCCCGCCGGACAGATTGCCTACCGCCCCGGCGCCACCCTGGCCAGCTCCGACGACCTGCGCATCAAAATCCTCGGCAAACAAACCCACGCCGGCCGCCCGTGGGACGGCATCGACCCGATCACCGTCGGCGCGCAAACCATCGTCGGCCTGCAAACCGTGGTCAGTCGGCGCACCGATATTTCGTCTTACCCGTCGGTGGTCAGCATCGGCACCATCAATGGTGGCACCCGCTACAACATCATTCCCGAGTCCGTGGACATGAGCGGCACCATCCGCTCCTACGACTACGGCATCCGCCAGAAACTCCACGCCGACGTACGCCAGACCATCGAAAACATCGCCGAAAGCGGCGGCGCGAAAGCCGACGTGACCATCATCGAAAAATACGACCCCACGATCAACAACCCGGCACTGACAGAAAAAATGCTGCCGACGTTGAAGTGGGCAGCCAAGGATGACGTGGTCAATGCGCCGCTGGTGGGCGGCGCGGAAGACTTCTCGTTCTTCGCCAAGGAAGTACCGGGGTTGTTCGTATTTCTCGGCGTCACACCACGGGATCAGGACATGAGCAAGGCCGCGCCGAATCACAATCCGGGGTTCTTTGTGGATGAGTCGGCGCTGGTGGTGGGCGTACGCACACTGGCCTCACTGGCAACAGACTACCTCTACACCAACACCCACTAACCTGTAGGAGCTGACGAGTGCAACGAGGCTGCGATCTTTTAGTGTGCTGAAGATCAAGATCAAAAGATCGCAGCCTTCGGCAGCTCCTACACAGGATGAGCGTTAGCTCGGCTGCAGCTCTTGATCTTGATCCACGGGCGACGTCGGAAGGCTGAGTGGAGGGATTGATCCGGGGTGGGAGCGCAGCGACCGTTTGGCGCAGCCAAACACAGCGAGAGGAGGTGCAGCGAAGCAAACCGTAGGCGCTGCCCCCGGAACAATCCCGGAGCGAAGGAACCCCGAGCCCCAGCGAGCGGGCCGAACGCAGGAGCAAGCGTTTTTGGTTACTTTTGAGGCGTTTGTCAAAAGTGACCCGCCGTAAGGGCGGAACCCTAAGCCGCCGTTACCGCAGCAACGGATATTCACCCAAAACGATCAAACCACATCAACCCCCACATGAATCGCATCATGCCGCCAAAACTCCAGATCACAATCAATCAACCGCTCATGCTGATCATAATTGACCCGAGCAATCCGTAACCCCGGACTCCCGACAGACACGCGCAAAGCCGCCGCCGCATCCACCGCCAACGACGTCGGCACAATCTCGAACCGCACCCGCCCATAGTGCAAATCGTAATGCCGCGCATACAACTCGGTCATCGACTGATTCAAATCGAACCCCAGAATCCCCGGAAAATACTGCGGATTCAGATAATGCTCCACATACAGCACCAGCCGCCCGTCAATCCGCCGCGACCGGCAAATCTGGATCACGCTGGACAACGCCGGCAACTGCAACCACGCACACACCGCCGCCGAAGCCGGCTGCAGACGCGCGGAAATCACCTCGGTCGACGGCACCCGGCCCTGCGCACTGACCATCGCGTGAAAGTGACTGCGCTGCATCAGGTTGTACGCCAGACGCGGCGGCGAAACGAACCAGCCTCGGCGCTCCTCGCGATAGATCTGCCCCTGTGCCTCCAGTTGCAACAACGCCTCACGCACAGTAATGCGCGTAGTGCCGAACAACTCACTGAGCTTGCGCTCGGCCGGCAGCTTGCTGCCCGGCGCCAACAGGCCGTGATCGAGCTGCTCCTGCAGCACCTGGCCGATGGCTGTCACCGCTTTTGTTGCCTCATCGCGCATCAACGTTACCTATCTGGACTAGACCAGCACTGTTTCGGGGCAAAAACCGTACGGCCTGCAAGCCGTTTCCATGTCTTGCAAGCCTAGGCAGTGCAGATGACCGAGAGATGACAAACCCGCCCGACGGTCGCCCTCATGACTTGCAATACCTCGGCCAAGTCCCTTGCCAGCCGGGGCTTTGACCTTGGTCTACGCTTAGCGGGCAAGCGCCGAAACCGGGCCAATAAAAGGCCTGCCGGGCGACCGCCGACATCAAAGTGTCATCCAGCCCCCTTAAATTGGCTCAGGTATTGCTGACCTAGACCAACACAAACCGCAATCGCAGCGTTGAACACGACCAAGGAGCTTCGGAATGAAACAGCTTTTCCTGGCAACACTGTTAGGCTCGACCATTGCAATGTGCACCGCCGCCATGGCGGCCGACACCGATCTGAAAACCCTCGAAGCCGCTGCGAAAGCGGAAGGCGCCGTCAACAGCGTCGGCATGCCCGATGACTGGGCCAATTGGAAAGGCACCTGGGAAGACCTGGCCAAGACCTACGGCCTGAAACACATTGATACCGACATGAGCTCGGCCCAGGAAATCGCCAAGTTCGCCGCTGAAAAAGACAACGCCACCGCCGACATCGGCGACGTCGGCGCCGCCTTCGGCCCGATCGCGGTCAAGCAGGGCGTGGTGCAACCGTACAAACCGAGCACCTGGGATCAGGTGCCGGCCTGGGCCAAGGACAAGGACGGCAACTGGGCATTGGCCTACACCGGCACCATCGCCTTCATCGTCAACAAGAAGCTGCTGCACGGTTCAGAAGTACCGACCAAATGGGCTGACCTCAAGGGCGGCAAATACAAGGTTTCCATCGGTGACGTGAGCACCGCCGCGCAAGCCGCCAACGGCGTACTCGCCGCGGCCCTGGCCAACGGTGGCGACGAGAAAAACCTCCAGCCGGCCCTGCTGCTGTTTGCAGACATCGCCAGGCAAGGTCGCCTGTCGATGGCCAACCCGACCATCGCCACCATGGAAAAAGGCGAGATCGAAGTCGGCGTGGTATGGGACTTCAATGGTCTGAGCTACAAGGCCAAGATGGCCAACCCGGATGACTACGTGGTGCTGATCCCGTCCGACGGCTCGGTGATTTCCGGCTACACCACCATCATCAACAAGTACGCAAAAAACCCGAACGCCGCCAAGCTGACCCGCGAATACATCTTCAGCGACGCCGGCCAGACCAACCTGGCGCGCGGCAACGCCCGTCCGATCCGTGCCGAACATCTGCAACTGCCGGAAGACGTGAAAGCCAAGCTGCTGCCAAACGAGCAGTACAAGAACGTCACGCCAATCAAGGACGCCGACGCGTGGGAAAAAACCTCCAAGGCCCTGCCGCAGAAGTGGAACGAAGAAGTCATCGTCGAGATGAAGTAATCCTTCATCTGTAGGAGCTGCCGCAGGCTGCGATCTTTTGATCTTGCTTTTAAAAGGCAGAGTCAAAAGATCGCAGCCTGCGGCAGCTCCTACATTGAACGATCCAAGTTTTGTTTTCGGAGTTTTTGCCCCTATGAAGCACAACGTCATCCTTGTCGTGCTCGACGGTCTCAATTACGAGGTCGCGCGGCACGCCATGGGGCATCTGCAGGCTTACGTTGGCGCAGGACGCGCCGCGCTCTATCAGCTGGAGTGCGAGTTGCCGGCCCTGTCCCGACCGCTTTACGAATGCATCCTTACTGGCGTGCCGCCGATCGACAGTGGCATCGTCCACAACAACGTCGCGCGTCTGTCCAACCAGCGCAGCATCTATCACTACGCCCGCGACGCCGGTCTGAAAACCGCCGCAGCGGCCTATCACTGGGTCAGCGAGCTGTATAACCGCTCGCCGTTCGTCGTGGCCCGCGACCGGCACACCGAAAAACTGTCATTGCCGATTCAGCACGGCCACTTCTACTGGAGCGATCACTACCCGGATTCGCACCTGTTTGCCGATGCGGAAAACCTGCGTCTGCGCCATGCGCCGAACTTTCTGCTGATTCACCCGATGAACATCGACGACGCCGGCCACAAGCACGGCCTCGACTCCACGCAATACCGCAACAGCGCACGCTCGGCGGACATCATCCTCGCCGACTACCTGCAAGGCTGGCTTGATGCGGGCTATCAGGTGCTGGTCACCGCCGACCACGGCATGAACAACGACCGCTCGCACAACGGCCTGTTGCCGGAAGAACGCCAGGTGCCGCTGTTCGTTTTCGGTGACGCCTTCAGCTTCAATATTGATGCCGCGCCGAAACAAACCGAGATCTGCGGCACCGTCTGCGAACTGCTCGGCGCCCCCCACGACAAACCTGTATGCCGGGAGCTGCTCAAGTGAATGCCATGACTCGCGGCAAATGGCTGGCAGCCCTGTGCCTGGTGCCGTTCGCCCTGTTCTTTATCGTGTTCGAAATCGCCCCGCTGGTCTGGGTGATGATCAACAGCCTGCAATCGGAAGAATTCGGCTGGGGCCTCGCCAACTTCAGCAAGATCTTCAGTTCCAAGTTCTATCTGCAGGCAATCCAGTACAGCCTGGAGATCAGTTTCTGGTCGAGTGTGTTCGGCATCATCATCGCCGTGCTCGGCGCGTACTCATTGCGCCGGGTCGACTCGAAACTGCGCAACTTCGTAAATGCCTTCGCCAACATGACCAGCAACTTCGCCGGCGTGCCCCTGGCCTTCGCGTTCATCATCCTGCTCGGTTTCAACGGCAGCATCACGATCATGCTCAAGCAGGCCGGGATCATTCAGGACTTCAACCTGTACTCGAAAACCGGCCTGATCATTCTCTATACCTACTTCCAGATTCCCCTCGGCGTGCTGCTGCTCTACCCGGCCTTCGACGCCTTGCGTGAAGACTGGCGCGAATCCGCTGCGCTGCTCGGCGCCAACGGCTGGCAGTTCTGGCGGCATATTGGTCTGCCGGTGCTGACCCCGGCACTGCTCGGTACGTTTGTGATCCTGCTGGCCAACGCTCTCGGCGCCTACGCCACGGTGTACGCCTTGACCACCGGTAACTTCAACGTGCTGCCGATTCGCATCGCGGCAATGGTTTCCGGGGATATTTCCCTCGATCCGAATCTGGCCAGCGCCCTGGCCGTGGTGCTGGTGGCGTTGATGACCCTCGTCACTGTCGTGCATCAATTGCTGCTGAAGAGGAGCTACCATGTCTCGCGCTGAATCCGGCCCGGCCGGCGTCTACCACCGCGTCGTGGTTTATTTGCTGTTCGCGATCCTGCTGCTGCCGCTGGTGGGTACGCTGATCTATTCGATCGCCAGCAGCTGGTCGGCGACCATCCTGCCTAGCGGCTTCACCTTCAAGTGGTACCTCCAGCTGTGGAGCGATCCACGCTTCCTGCATGCTTTCGGCCAGTCGCTGCTGGTGTGCGTGGGCGCGCTGGTGCTGTCGGTGGTGCTGATCCTGCCGTTGCTGTTCGTGGTGCATTACCACTTCCCGAAGCTCGATGCGCTGATGAACATCCTGATCCTGCTGCCCTTCGCGGTGCCGCCAGTGGTGTCGTCGGTAGGCCTGTTGCAACTGTACGGTTCCGGGCCGCTGGCGATGGTCGGTACGCCGTGGATCCTGATCGGTTGCTACTTCACCGTGGCGCTGCCGTTCATGTACCGGGCGATCACCAACAACCTGCAGGCGATCAACCTGCGCGACCTGATGGACGCCGCGCAACTGCTCGGCGCCAGCACCTTTCAGGCCGCGTTTCTGGTGGTACTGCCGAACCTGCGCAAAGGCCTGATGGTCGCGTTGTTGCTGTCGTTCTCGTTCCTGTTCGGGGAATTCGTGTTCGCCAACATCCTCGTCGGCACGCGCTACGAAACCCTGCAGGTATACCTGAACAACATGCGCAACAGCAGCGGCCACTTCACCAGTGCGCTGGTGATCTCGTACTTCTTTTTCGTGCTGGTCCTGACCTGGATCGCCAACATCTTGAACAAGGACAAAAGCGAATGAGCTACGTCAGCGTCCAACACCTGCAGAAAAACTACGCGGGCACCACGGTGTTCAGCGACATCAACTGCGAGATCAACAAGGGCGAATTCGTCACCCTGCTCGGCCCGTCCGGTTGCGGCAAGTCCACCCTGCTGCGTTGTATCGCCGGGCTGACGCCGGTGGATGGCGGCAAGATCCTGCTTGATGGCGTCGACATCGTGCCGCTGAGCCCGCAGAAACGCGGGATCGGCATGGTGTTCCAGAGCTACGCGCTGTTCCCCAACATGACCGTCGAGCAGAACGTTGCCTTCGGTCTGCGCATGCAGAAGGTCAATCCTGACGACAGTCACAAACGCGTCAGCGAAGTGTTGAAACTGGTTGAACTGCACGACTTCGCCAGCCGCTATCCGCATCAGTTGTCCGGAGGCCAATGCCAGCGTGTCGCCCTCGCCCGCTCCTTGGTCACCCGCCCACGCCTATTGTTGCTGGATGAACCGCTGTCGGCGCTGGATGCGCGAATCCGCAAACACCTGCGCGAACAGATCCGCCAGATCCAGCGCGAACTCGGCCTGACCACCATCTTCGTCACCCACGACCAGGAAGAAGCGCTGACCATGTCCGACCGGATTTTCCTGATGAACCAGGGAAAGATCGTGCAAAGCGGAGACGCCGAAACCCTCTACACCGCACCGGTCGATGTGTTCGCCGCCGGCTTCATCGGCAACTACAACCTGCTCGACGCCGACAGTGCCTCAAAGTTGTTGCAACGGCCGATCAACCACCGCATCGCCATACGCCCGGAAGCCATCGAACTGAGCCTCAATGGTGAACTCGATGCGCAGATCCGCAGCCACAGCCTGCTCGGCAACGTGATCCGCTATCGGGTCGAAGCGCGCGGTGTGGAACTGGTGGTGGACGTGCTCAACCGCTCGGCGGCGGATCTGCATCCCGACGGTCAGCGTCTGGCGCTTTCCATCGATCCGACGGCCCTGTGTGAGGTAGCCTGATGACTTTGCTGACGTTGAAGAGAGAACTGCACTGATGGCCCTGGCAATTTTTGATCTGGACGAAACCCTGATCCACGGCGACTGCGCCACCCTCTGGAGCGAGCAGATGGGGCGCCTGGGCTGGGTCGATCCCGAGTCGTTCATGCGCAAGAACAACGAGCTGATGGACGCCTACAGCCATGGCAAATTGCGCATGGAAGAATTCATGGCGTTCAGCCTCGAACCGCTGATCGGCCGTACCCCGGAAGAGCTCGAGCACCTGGTCGGCCCATGGGTCGAAGACTTTATCGAACCGATCATCTTCAGCGACGCGACCAAAACCATCGCCGCCCATCGCAAGGCCGGCGACCGGATACTGGTGATCTCGGCCTCGGGCACGCACCTGGTCAAACCGATCGCCGAGCGCTTGGGCATCGACGAAATCCTCGGCATCGAACTGGACGTCGCACACGGTGTTTACAGCGGCCAGACCGTCGGCACGCTGACCTACCGCGAAGGCAAGATCACCCGCCTGCTGGAGTGGCTGGACGCCGAGGAAGAGAACCTGGAAGGCGCGAGTTTCTACTCCGACTCACGCAATGACTTGCCGTTGCTGCTGAAGGTGGATTTCCCGCATGTGGTGAATCCGGATCCGGTGCTGCTGGAGCATGCCGAAAAAGCCGGCTGGCCGATCCATCTCTGGAAGTAAAAACAAAGATCGCAGCCTGCGGCAGCTCCTACAGGGTGTACACCCTCCCACTGTAGGAGCTGCCGCAGGCTGCGATCTTTTGATCTTGCCCTTCCAATCAGCTCAGACTGTCGTCAATCACCAGCACCACTTTCCCCGAAACCGTATTGCTCGCCAGCTCGGCAAACGCCGCCTCGGCGTCTTTCACCGGAAAGGTTTTCGCCAGTTGCGGACTCAACCGTCCTTCGGCAAACAGCGGCCATACATGCTGGCTCAAGTCGCTGAACAGGTCGGCCTTGAACTGATCATCGCGACTGCGCAACGTCGAACCGAGCAACTGCACACGTTTGGCCAGTACCTGTGCCAGGTCCAGTTTCGCCTCACGCCCGCCCATCAGACCAATCAGCACCCAGCGTCCATCCAGCGCCGTCAGCTTGAGGTTCAGCGCCGCGTAATTGCCGCCGACCGGATCGAGGATCACGTCAAACGGGCCGAAGTCGCGCAGACTCTCCAGGTCATCGCTGCGCACCACCCCGCCCTGGGCACCCAGCGCTTCACAGTAGGCCAGACGCTCGGGCGAGCCAACGCTGACCCAACAGGGATTGCCAAACGCCTTGCACAGCTGAATGGCGGCTGAACCAATTCCACTCGCGCCAGCATGCAGCAGAACCTTCTCGCCCGGTTTCAACGCCGCCAGTTGAAACACGTTGAGCCAGACCGTTGCATAAACCTCGGGTAATGCCGCGGCCTCGATCAACGAAACACCTTCGGGCACCGGCAGCACGTGCCGTCCGTCGACGACCACCTCTTCAGCCATTCCGCCCCCGGCCAGCAACGCGCAGACCCGGTCGCCGACCTGCCAGGACGAGCCGGCGCCGACTTCGCTGATCACCCCGGAGCACTCAAGACCGAGCACCTGACTGGCACCGGGCGGCGGTGGATAAAGCCCGGCTTTCTGTAATAAATCGGCGCGATTGAGGCCGGCTGCCGCCACACGAATGCGCACTTGTCCTACATCACATGCCGGACTCGGCTCTTCAACCCATGCCACTTGACCTTCAACGCCTTGCAATGCCTTCACAGTGCCTCCATAGTGAGTCTGGACTGAGCCCGAAGCTGTAGCGCCGGGCTTTTTGCATTATGCGACCGGCTCTCGTAGAACCGGCGACTTCAAAGACGGCCTAATATGCGTTATCAATTGTCCCCGCGTCGAATCAGCATGAAGCATTTGCTCCCCAGCACCGCCCTCGCTCTTTTCATCGGTATCGGCTTGTTGCCGATGTCGGGCAAAACCTTCGCAGCCAACAGCTGGGACAACTTGCAGCCTGATCGCGACGAAGTGATCGCCAGTCTCAACGTCGTCGAGTTGCTCAAGCGTCACCACTACAGCAAGCCGCCGCTCGACGATGCGCGCTCGGTGATCATCTACGACAGCTACATCAAGCTGCTGGACCCGTCGCGCAGCTATTTCATGGCCAGCGACATCGCCGAATTCGACAAGTGGAAGACCCAGTTCGACGACTTCCTCAAAAGCGGCGACCTCAACGCCGGGTTCACCATCTACAAGCGCTATCTGGACCGCGTCAAGGCGCGTCTGGACTTCGCCATTGCGGAGCTGAACAAGGGCGTCGACAAGATGGACTTCACCACCAAGGAAACCCTGCTGATCGATCGCAAGGACGCCCCTTGGCTCAAATCCACCGCTGAACTCGACGACCTGTGGCGCAAACGCGTCAAGGACGAAGTGCTGCGGCAGAAGATTGCCGGCAAGGATTCCAAGCAGATCCAGGAAACCCTGACCAAGCGCTACAAGAATCAGTTGGCGCGCCTCGATCAGACCCGCGCGGAAGACATCTTCCAGGCGTACATCAACACCTTCGCCATGTCCTACGACCCGCACACCAATTATCTGTCGCCGGATAACGCGGAGAACTTCGACATCAACATGAGCCTGTCCCTGGAGGGCATCGGCGCCGTGTTGCAGAGCGATAACGATCAAGTGAAAGTCGTGCGTCTGGTGCCGGCAGGCCCGGCCGACAAGACCAAACAGGTCGCACCGGCCGACAAGATCATCGGCGTTGCCCAGGGCAACAAAGAGATGGTCGACGTGGTGGGCTGGCGTCTGGACGAAGTGGTCAAGCTGATCCGCGGCCCGAAAGGCACCGTGGTGCGCCTGGAAGTGATTCCGGCGAGCAATGCGCCGAACGACCAGACCAGCAAGATCGTGCCGATCACTCGCGAAGCGGTGAAGCTTGAAGACCAGGCGGTGAAAAAGTCCGTGCTGAACCTGAAACAGGACGGCAAGGACTACAAGCTCGGCGTCATTGAGATCCCGGCCTTCTACCTTGACTTCAAGGCGTTCCGCGCCGGTGATCCGGATTACAAGAGCACCACCCGTGACGTCAAGAAACTGCTGACCGAACTGCAGAAAGAGAAAGTCGACGGCGTGGTCATCGACCTGCGCAACAACGGCGGCGGCTCCCTGCAGGAAGCCACCGAACTGACCAGCCTGTTCATCGACAAGGGCCCAACCGTCCTCGTGCGTAATGCCGATGGCCGCGTCGATGTCCTCGAAGATGAAAACCCGGGCGCGTTCTACAAAGGCCCGATGGCACTGCTGGTCAACCGCCTGTCCGCGTCGGCTTCGGAGATTTTCGCTGGCGCCATGCAGGACTACCATCGCGCATTGATCATCGGTGGCCAGACCTTCGGCAAAGGCACCGTACAGACCATTCAGCCGCTGAACCATGGCGAACTGAAACTGACCCTGGCCAAGTTCTACCGGGTGTCCGGGCAGAGTACCCAGCATCAGGGCGTGCTGCCGGACATCGACTACCCGTCGATCATCGACACCAAGGAAATCGGCGAAAGTGCCCTGCCGGAAGCCATGCCGTGGGACACCATCAAGGCGGCGATCAAGCCGGCCTCCGATCCGTTCAAACCGTTCCTCGCGCAGCTCAAGTCCGAGCACGACGCACGCAGCGCCAAAGACGCCGAGTTCGTGTTCATCCGCGACAAGCTGGCCCTGGCGCAGAAGTTGATGGAAGAAAAAACCGTCAGCCTCAACGAAGCCGATCGTCGTGCCCAGCACGCGGACATCGATGCCAAGCAACTGGCGATGGAAAACATCCGTCGCAAAGCCAAAGGCGAAGAGCCGCTCAAAGAGCTGAAGAAAGAAGATGAAGACGCGCTGGCTGCGGCTGAGCCGGACAAGGTCAAACCAGAGGACGACGCTTACCTGAGCGAAACCGGTCGCGTCCTGCTGGATTACCTGAAGCTGAGCAATCAGGTGGCCAAGAAGTAAGATGATGGCAATTTAATGGTGACGCTCCCCGGAGCGTCATCAAACAGTCATCATTCTGTCGTGAAATAAAGGACTGGGAGCGCCTCTTCAAGCAAGAGCGCTCCCAGTCCTTTTTTTATCGCCAGAGATTGCCATGACCACGACCGAACAGCTGAGTGCCTTGAGCTCGATCCTGACTCAAAGCGGTTTGCACAGCCTGTTCCAGCCGATCATCTGTCTCTCCGAGCGTCGCATTCTCGGCTACGAAGCCCTTACCCGAGGCCCGTCCAACAGCCCGCTACACTCGCCAATCGCGCTGTTTGCCGTGGCGCGTCAGGCCGGCCGCTTGAGCGAACTGGAGATCGCCTGCCGCCAGTCGGCCTGCCGTCGTTTCAACGAGCAGCAATTGCCGGGCAAGCTGTTCCTCAACGTCTCGCCGGAGTCACTGCTCGAGGCTGCGCACCAACCGGGACGGACCCTGCAATTGCTGCAGGACTTCGGCATTCCGCCGAGCCAAGTGGTCATCGAACTCACCGAACAGACGCCGATCGACGATTTCCAGTTGCTGCAAACCGCGCTGCATCACTATCGGGCGATGGGCTTTTCGATTGCGCTGGATGACTTGGGCGCCGGCTATTCGAGCCTGCGTCTGTGGTCAGAACTGCGCCCGGACTACGTGAAGATCGACCGGCACTTTATCGACGGCATTCATCAGGACGCGTTGAAACGAGAGTTCGTCGGCTCGATCCTGCAAATCGCCAAGGCCTCGCGGGCGCAGGTGATTGCCGAGGGGATCGAGTTGCCGGAAGAATTGGCGGTGCTGACCGAAATGGGCGTCGATCTGGTACAGGGTTACCTGCTCGGTCGTCCACAGGAGCATCCGCCCCGCGACGCCCGGGCCTTGATGCCGAAACACGACAGCAGCGCCGTAGCGTTGAACGATGAAGGCAGCGATCTCAGCGCCCTGCTCAACGATCAACCGGCGGTGCATCGCGACACACCAACCGCGACGGTGCTGGAGGCCTTTCGCCGTCAGGCCAATCTGAACTCACTGGCGGTGCTCGACGAACAGGGCCAGCCATGCGGTATCGTCCATCGCCATTCGCTGTCCGACGCACTGCTCAAACCGTTCGCCACCGACCTGTTCGCACGCAAACCGATCAGCCGCCTGATGAACGATGACTTCCTCGCCGTGGAAATGAGCCAGTCGCTGCAACAGGTCAGCCGCCTGATCACCAGTCGCGCCCGGCAGCGCATCGAAGAAGATTTCATCATCACCCTCAATGGCGGCTATCTCGGCCTCGGTCGGGTGATCGACGTGCTCAAACTGATCACCGAACTGAAAATCCAGCAGGCGCGCTACGCCAACCCGTTGACCCTGCTGCCCGGCAACGTGCCGATCCAGCAATGCCTGACCCGCCTGCTGCAACAGGGCCGCGAATCGATCATCTGCTACGTCGACATCGACAGCTTCAAACCCTTCAACGACATCTACGGCTACGGCCGTGGCGACGAAGTCCTGCTGTGCCTGGCGCAATGCCTGAACGAACGCGTCGACCCGTCCCGCGACTTCGTCGGCCACATCGGCGGCGACGACTTCCTGCTGGTGCTCGGCCCGGAAGACTGGCGCAAACGCCTCAATCAACTGCTCGACGACTTCCAGAGCCAATGCCGCCGTTTCTATCGCCCGGAGCACCTTGAAGCTGGCTGCTTCATCGCGCCGAATCGCCAGGGTGTGCGGCAGGAGTTTCCGCTGCTCTCGTTATCGATCGGCGTCGTCCACCTGCAACCCGAGGCCTGCGCAGAACTGGATGCCAGCCAACTCGCGGAAATGGCTTCGCAGGCGAAGCATCATGCGAAGAATGTTCCGGGGTATAGCGTGCATGTGATTGATAGTCTCAGTGCTGCCGACCTTCAACTGCCGCAACTGATTGGTCAACGATGATTCCACAGACGACATAACCACTTTTCCAAATCTGAAAAAAATTATTCAGATCAACTCCAGAACTTAAAAAAGCAACTCACTCTAATTTTTTCCACTTTGCAGCATAGCCAGCACGTGGCTTAACCATTCTTGACCGGAAGTCCACTTATTCCAATAGCAGTAGTAGCAACTGAGATCTCTCAACAAGTAATCTCTTATCGTCACCTCATCTTTATCTTGACTCAGCAAAGACTGCAACTCTTCACAAACCAAAAGTATTATTTCCGGATCTGAGGTTTGTAAGAAGTCAGCAATAACTTTATCGGGGGTGTCGTACTCTATTAGCCAATCTTGATGAAAGTAGGCCCCAAAAAAGTCGTGAAGCTCGGGAAATTCTTGATTCATAGTTCTGGAAATCCGGTCAGCAAAAAATATCCCAAAGGGAGTGTAGGGTCTTTTTTCAGAACTAGCAGGAGTTTTAGTGCCGACCGAGGATGTGTGGCGCCATTCAGCAAGCTCACTCCCACCGGCTGGTTGAGATCGTGGGTGATAGTTGTCTTTCCCTTTGTGCTATTTAAAAAATCTTGCACCTTTTGCGCATTCACCCTCAAAGCTTCTGAAACAGCGGCCTCAGCTCCGGCGCGGTTGGAAAATGTAGAAGCTGCTGGAATATGTGGCTCCGCCATTAATCTTTGGGCTAACTGCGCATCTGTTCTACCAATATGTTTGATTATTAGATGTCCGCCCTGAGCCTCATGCGCAGCCAAGCCCCCACCTGGAACTATCTCGCTGTAAGGCCCTTCAGCTTGTATTGCCCCCGGACACGGATTGCAAGCCAACCCCAACGGATCCACCCACCCCGTCGGATTCGGCACATACCGGTACTGATTCAACCCACCTGCCAACTTGATGGGATCCGGCGTCAGATACCGTCCCAACCTCGGGTCGTAATACCGATGCCGGTTGTAATGCAGCCCACTCTCCGCGTCGAAATACTGCCCCTGAAAGCGCAGCGGCTGGTCGAGGTAGTCCTCGCCGGCGAGGGTGATGGCTGCGACTTTGCCGTAGGCGTCGTATTGCGCCGACCAGACGATTTCGCCGCTGTAATCGGTCAGT
Source organism: Pseudomonas sp. Y5-11 (assembly GCF_022368695.1). Lineage (NCBI taxonomy): Bacteria > Pseudomonadati > Pseudomonadota > Gammaproteobacteria > Pseudomonadales > Pseudomonadaceae > Pseudomonas > Pseudomonas sp. Y5-11. The sequence goes on along the minus strand of NZ_CP058974.1, from coordinate 2,777,139 downwards.
TCCTGCGGGGTGCCGAGGTGGTCGAGCTGGTAGTAGAACGGGCAGGCGCGTTTCGGGCCTTTACCGTCGAGCAGCGCCAGCGGGCGGAAGGTGCCGGGTTCGTAGACGTAGCTGCGGTATTGGACCTTGCTGCTTTCGGCGACGAGATGGTCGCCTTGCCAGAAGAACTCGGTGCTGTGGCCGTCGACGGTCTTGCGGATGCGTCGACCAAAAGCGTCATATTGGTAGGTCGCGGTTTGGCCGTCCGGGCGGGTCAGGCCGATCAGGCGGTGCTGGCAGTCGTAGCGGTATTCGGTGATCAGCAGTTGATCGCGGCCGCGACGCTCGCGGATCAGGTTGCCGAAGGCGTCATAGTCGTAATGCCGGTCGCCCTGCATCAGCAGGCGATTGCCCTTGATCCGGGTGGGGCCGGGACGGTCCTGCATCAGCAGGTTGCCGGCCGGGTCGTGGGCGAAGGCTTCCGGCAGTTCGTCGCGCGAATGACGTACGCGGATCAAGCGGTCGAGGGCGTCGTAGCCGTAGGTGCGCTGACCGTGACGGCTGTCGGCAATGTGTTCCAGATTGCCGTTGGCGCTGTAGGCATAATCGCGGCGATACAGCGAAGCGTGCTGATGACCTACAGCGTGGGCCAGCAAACGGCCCTGGTCGTCGTAGGCGTATTCGCTGAGCAGCAGGCCTTGCTGGCGTTGTTGTTCACGACCCGATTGATAGACGTGGCTGGTCAGCCGCGTGCCATTAAGGTCAATGGCGGTCAGCGCGCCGCCCTTGGCGTAGTGATAGTCGAGCTTGCTGTTGTCCGGCAGACGCTGGCGTTTGAGCTGGCCGCAGGCGTCATAGGCATAACGCAGGGTGCCCCAGCCCTGATGCTCGGTGATCAGCCGGTCCTGCAGGTCGTATTCAAAGGCCAGTGGATGTTGCTGGCCGTCATCGACGCCGATCAACCGGCCCAGGCGGTCATAGCGATACTCGACCTGAACTCCGTCGGGCAGGGTTTTCAGCAGCAGACGCCCGGCCGCATCACGCGCGTAGGCAGTGACCAGCGTCGAGCCGTCGTCGCCGAACTCGGTCTTCTCCAGCAGGTGCCCGTTACGGTCGTAGGCGTATGCGGTGCGCCGGCCGTCGAAGCCGGTTTCCTGTCGGATCAATCCGGTAGGCGTGTAGTCCAGTCGGTACTTTTCGCCGGATTCGTTCTCGATTTCCGTCAGCAGCAGTTGCGCATGGTCGTAGCGATACTGCACCCGCGTGCCGTCGGGATTGATCCTGCGCGAGACCAGATGCAGGTCGTCGTCATACTCGTAACGGGTGATGCGCCCGAGTTCGTCGCGCTCGGCCGTGACCTGGCCGTACACGCTGTAGCTGTAGGCGCGGGTGGCGCCTGTAGGCAACGTCGTCTGAACCAGTCGGCCAATGGCATCCCACTGCTGGCGAGTGACGGCACCGTGTTCGTCGCAAGTGGTCGTCCGTCGTCCCAGCGCATCGTAGGAAAAACGCCGCACACCACCGTCAGGCAGGGTTTCCTCGATCAGTTGGCCGAGGTCATTCCACGACAACTTGTGCCGGCTGCTGTCCGGATAGCGGATCGACAGCAACTGCCCGCGCGTGTCGTAGTAGTAATGGGTGACCTGGCCGTCAGGATCGACCGCCTCGGTGACATCCCCTTCGGCGTTGCGCCGATACGTCCAGACCGCGTCACCACGAGAACGGCTGTGCAGGAAACCGTTGCGATACTCGTAGGACGTTGGCTCATTGTCCGGCGGAAGCAGCGCGATCAGCCGTCCGACGTCGTCGTAGCGGTATTCGGTGACCGCACCCAGCGGATCCTGCTCGGCGATCACCCGGCCCGCAGCGTCATAAGCCTTGAGGTGCTCACCGCCATCAGCCTCGACCTTGCGCACCAGCCGCGCGCTGTCATCGTGGACGTAGGTTTCTTCGGTGCCATCAACGTAATGCACCGTGACGCGGCCGCTGTCGTCCCAGACATACCGCGTATTCATCTGCGCGAAGGAGGCCCAATGGCGCACGCAACGCGCGGCTTTGCCGGAACGTTCCCACTCCCAGAAAAAGCTCGCGCCGCCGCTCAGTTGCCGCTGCAGGATGACGTGCTGATCGTCGTAGTCGTAACGCTCGCTGTCACCGACGGCGTTGGTCGCGGCCAACAATCGCTGACGGGCGTCGTAGCAATAACTGACCAGCGTTTGCTCGGTGCGCCAGCCACCCGCCTCAAACACCTGGTAATCAACTGCCACCAGATGTGCCCGGTCGTAGCGCAACAGCAGCGAGCGCCCGGCCCCGTTATCCAGGCGCTGCAGACGCTCGGAATGATCGCGATGCACCGTCAGACGATTGCCATATGCATCACTGACCGCCGTCAGCCGCCCGGCACGAAAGTGATAAAACCGTGCCGCCTCCCCCGCCAGCGCGAGGATCAGTTCCTCCGGCTCATCACCGAGAAAAATCGCCGCCCGCGACAAGCTGTTGTGGATCTGCGGCCGTTCAACACTGGGCAACGGAAACCGCGTGCGGCGATTCTCGTGATCGACCCAGACCACCGCCTCGCCAGCGAACTCCAGCCGATGCGCCAGCGAATGGCTCCAGCCAAACCCCAGCCCGACATCGATCTCCACCGCGCTGGTGCGATACAGCCGGGTGAACTCGAACGGCAGCAAGCCATCGAGCCTGCCATCGGTCAGGGTCAGCAGTTCTTCGCCGGTGACCATCGACACCGGGCAGCCGTTGGTGCAGGTCAGCGGCGCGCAATCGGCGCTGTCGCCGTTGGGGTTTTTCGCTTGTTCCGGCGAGTCGTCGTGATGCTCGTTTTTCTTCAGGGCGGCGTTGCGCTTCGCATCCCAGCGCAACTGCATGCGGCCCTTTTTAACGCCGGCGGCAATGCCTCGCGCGGCGACGGTTTTGTACTGGTCGATGTAATGGATGAACGTGTTGACGATGCCGAACATCGCCTTGACCAGACGTTTCACAACCGTGAGCAGCTGGGCGGCGCGATCCGCCAGACGTAGCGTCAGATAAGCGATCCCTGCGCCAGCCCCGACGAATGTCAACACAACGCCGATCAGCACATCGAGCAGCAGCTGCACGATCATCATCGACGCCGTTTCAGCGGTTTTGCCGGCGATCTGGCTGGGCGGCAGCATCTCCAGCCAGAGACTCGCACTGCGCAGCAGCAAACACAGCGCCGCCTCATCGCTGACCAGCAACTGCAGCTTTTGCATGACATCCGGAGCTGATTCTGCGAGGCGGATCAGATCGGCCGCGCCGCTTCCAAGGCGATCGGCAAACGCGCCTGGATCCTGCAGAATTTCCGACAGCATGCCGAGGCTGTCCCACACCCCCTCGATCGCCGCCCAGCTCCCGGCGAGCATGCCGTTGCCTGCCGCTGTCGCCACCGACTGCGACCACTGCGGCTTGAACCCCTGCCACTCGCTGCGCAGCCAGCCCTCCAGATTGCCGGTCAAACCGTCGTAGGACTTGAACAGCGCCTCGATCTGCTCCGAGGTAACGTCGCTGTGCACCTGCACGCGATAGAACTTGCCGGGCGTCCCGGTGAATGTTCCCCGGCCTTGCGCATCAAGTCGGACGGGGAATATTTGGCCATCATCCACCGCCACCACATCGACCACGATGTCGCCCAGCGGAATGTCGTACACCGACTCGAATTTGCTCTCGATCGTCAGCACCCCGCTTTTCGGGCACTGCACGACGCCGGAGGCAAACTCACTGTCTCCTGTGCTGACAGCGGTGATGCGATCACCGAAACGGATGATCCGCTCCATGCCCATCAGCGACGGCAGATCCGCCGCGTGGCTGACCTGATCCGCTGCTCTGCTGAACCAGTGTTCAAGCTGCTGGCGATAGAGGCTGAGGGTGTCGGGAAAGCTGTCGAGTTCCTGCTCGATACGGCTGACGGCTTCCATCAGCGCACGCAACGATGCGGGGTGGAATGAAAAACCGGGTCAAACATGAACGTTCCCTCGCGCAAAAATTAGGCGCGGGGACTTTGCGGGGGATCAATCAGGAAAGAAGTCAGGCGAGTAGGCTTTTGCTGTAGGACAAATCTGCAAAGGACTGATTACTACAAAACGTATGGCGATAAACGCAAACGTGGCGTGAGGTTTCCCTCACGCCACGTTTATCGGACGATACAAAATGATTTACTGGGTTTAAGCCCGAGCGCTCAACTCTTGGAGTTTGAGCTCGGCCAACGGGTGGCCGGCCTTGGCGGCCAGCGTCCACCAGCGCGCCGCTTCTGTCGGATCCGGCGCTTTGCCCGGAGTACCGGCCAGGCTGATCACGCCGACCTGATAAGCCGCTTTGCCATCGCCGGCGAGCGCCGCCAGACGCAACAGCCGCACACCTTCTTCGCGGGCGCCCAGGCCAACACCGCGAAACGTCAGAATGTGCCCATAAAAGCTTTGCGCACCGACATCGCCCAGATTGGCCATGCGCGCAAACTGCCCTTCGAGCCAGCGCCAGCCTCTGGGCTGGCGGACGAACCACGACCAGTGAAACAGCCTGCGGGCCAACCAGTAACTGGCTGACGCCTTGAGTCGAAAGAACACTCAGGCCTCCGCCGATTCCGGGTACTCGTATTCGAAGACCCTGACCACTTCCGACGCATGCCAAGAGGCAGCCGCAACGCCATCGGATGGCCCGGAGAAACGTCCCAGACGTTCAACGCATTCAAAAAAACCGGTTCGTGGCAAACGACTGGCCCCTTGGCTGATCACCAGCGAACTGCGCAATGGCTGCTCGGCCTTGGCGTCGAGTGCGGCCAGATGCTCAAGTGCCGCGGTCAGCGTCTGCATCGCCGGCGTCGGCAGTTGCAAACGTTCGAGCAAGGCTCGATAGGTCAACAGATGGCGCTGCCTGCGCGCCTGATCCAGCTCCCCCAGCAATCCGTCCCAATGTTGACGACTGATGCGTACGCTCACGATTCATCCCTCCAACCCGGCACCGTCAGTTCCCAGGCCAGGCTGCGGCGAATCGCGGCGTCAGGTTGACGCTCGCCGCTTTCGATCATGGCCAGATAAGACGGGCTGATGCCTACCGTGCGGGCCAGCGCCTCGATGGCGATGCCCTTCCCTTCGCGCAAACTGCGTAGTTGATCCAGACCTGGAAGAATCGGGTCTGGCGCTGCGGCGGCCGGCGCTGGCGCCTGCTGCTGCGGTATGTCGTTGATGCCTGCTGCTTTCAGTAGAGCCTGATACTGGCCCCATGGCAGAACCGCGTATTCGGGTTCGCCATCGCGTGCAATTATCTGAATATCCATGACTACCCCGTAGGACAACAACACTTAGCGAGTCGGCACTTTTCCCTAGAAGTGTAATCCTAACAGCGGCCAAGGTCGCGGGGGGGTATCAATCTGCCTGCAGGCGAGGTGAATCAGGTTTTTTTCGGGCCCTGCAGTTGAAGTTGCTCGGGGGTATCGGGCAAACGTTCGACCACTGCGAGTTTTTCCGGCTGTTGTCGATTGCGCCAGAGCCGGAAGGCAGCGAGTTCGTCGTCGAGGGTTTTCATCAGCCAGGCGAGAACAGCAATGTCATCGAGCATGCCGAAGACGGGGATGAAATCCGGGATCGCGTCCACCGGGCTGAGGAAATACATCAACCCTGCCACCACCGAAACGATGGCCTTCGGACTGATCGCCCGGTACTCGCCGCGCCAGTAAGCCAGACACAAGGCCTGGAGCAAGCGCAGATCATCCTTGAGCTTGCCCAGGCGATTACCTTGCGCAGCGCCCTTGCTCGCCACGGCGAACAGCAGAGTCGGCAGCCGGCCACGGGCCAGCAGGCGTCCCGCCAGAGGCAGAAACCGGGCGAAATTCCACGGCGCTTTCATCTATTTCTCCCGTTGAAATGTTATCCACACAAATTGTGGATAACCTTGTGAACAGAGCTGCATTTCAGCGCTGAGAGCCCCGTTTCATAAGGGCTTCGCTCAGATCGGGCGTTTTTTACTCACATAAAAAAACCCAATATTTCATTGACTTGGCGGCTCAGGACGTCTACCCACGGTGGCCTCAATCTCTAGGACTGCTGTCAGCGGCATCCGTTCGCTCTGTTTACCTGCGCCATCCTTCAGATGCAACAACGCCCCGCATAAGCGAGGCGTTGTTGGCGAAGCCGTTACCGATGCCTGTTACTTGGCAGCGGCGTCTTCTTTGGCTGGATCCTTGATGGCCAGCAGTTCCAGGTCGAAGACCAGAACCGAGTTGGCCGGGATTGCCGGGCTTGGCGATTGCGCGCCGTAAGCCAGATCGCTAGGGATGTACAGTTTGTACTTCTCGCCAACGTGCATCAGTTGCAGACCTTCAACCCAACCCGGGATCACGCCGCTGACCGGCAGATCGATCGGGCTGCCACGTTCCACGGAGCTGTCGAACACGGTGCCGTTGGTCAGCTTGCCGGTGTAGTGAACAGTCACTACGTCGGTCGGCTTGGGCTGCGGGCCGTCGGCTTTCTTGACCACTTCGTACTGCAGACCGGAAGCGGTGGTGGTAACGCCAGGCTTCTTGCCGTTTTCTTCGAGGAATTTCTTGCCGGCGGCTGCCGACTCTTCGCTCATCTTGGCCATACGCTCTTCGGCACGCTTTTGCAGCGCGGCGAAAGCTTCGACCAGTTCTTCGTCTTTCAGCTTCTGTTCTTTCTTGCCGACGGCATCTTCGATGCCCTGGGCTACCGCTTTGGAGTCCAGATCATCCATGCCTTCCTGAGCAAGGCTCTTGCCCATGTTCAGGCCGATACCGTAGGAAGCTTTTTGCGCCGGGGTTTTCAGCTCTACGCTGGTCTGCGAATCACAACCCGCGAGGACCAGGCTAACCAGGGCTACCGCCGCCGCCAACCGATGCTGTTTCATGCTATTTCCTTGTTCATGCGCCGAAAGGGCAATCGAGTAAAGCCGCGAGCTTATCAGGCCGCCACGACCAATGGCTACCGGCATGAGAGCAGGAAACGTCCGATAAGTTCAGGGATTAAAACGCATTCGGGCAAAGCGACGATGAAGCTTCTGTCATCTGGGCCTGACAAGGGCTGACGAGACTTCCTACGACAGTTGGCGTAATGGCCACTTGCCGCACCTGCAGCAGCTGAGGCATAACAGCGCAACAACTCGACAAGGATGTTTATCTTGCGCCTCTTATTCCGTGTGCTGACTCTGATCGTGGTACTGCTGGGCCTGGTCCTGGCCGTGATTCTGTACTACATCGCCAACCCGAAACTGCCCTTCTATACCCCGGCCCAGCAGGTGCATTACCTGCAACAGTGGAGTGAGGAGGAGCGCCAGACTTACTATTTCACCCCGCAAGGGACGCAGGTCAAAGGCCTGCGCTATGAATGGTTCCAGGCGCTGGAGCTGCCCTTCTCGCAGCAGCGTTTCGCGTCCCCGGAATACCTCGCACGCTTCGGTTTTCTGGTTGATCCGCAGCAGAAAGCCACGCCGAACAATCCGGGCAATCTGCCGGTCGGTTTCGCGCGCCATCAGAACTCCGGCGGTACCGAGCAATACCTCGATATCACCTGCGCTGCCTGCCACACCGGCGAACTGCGCTTCAACGGCCAGGCCGTGCGGATCGACGGCGGGTCGGCGCAGCATGTTTTGCCTTCCAGCGTTCCTACGTTGCGCGGCGGCAGTTTCGGGCAGGCATTGGTCGCCAGTCTGACCTCGACTTACTACAACCCGTGGAAATTCGAACGCTTCGCCAGAAATGTTCTGGGCGATGACTACGAGCCGCGCCGCGAGCAACTGCGCAAAGACGTCAAGCAATCGCTGAACACCTTCCTCAAAGTCGCCTGGAACGATACCCATCGCGGCCTCTACCCGACCGAAGAAGGCCCTGGACGCACCGATGCGTTCGGCCGCATTGCCAACGCCACCTTCGGCGACGCAATTTCCCCCGCCAACTACCGCGTGGCGAACGCCCCGGTCGACTACCCGCAACTGTGGGACATGTGGACCTTCGACTGGGTGCAGTGGAACGGCTCGGCGCAGCAACCGATGGCGCGCAACATCGGTGAAGCGTTGGGCGTCGGCGCCACGCTGAATTTCTTCGACAGCAACGGCCAGCCGCTGCAAGGCGATGCGCGTTATGCCTCGAGTGTGCGCGTACGCGATCTGCACACAATCGAGGAAACCCTGCAACGCCTGCAACCACCAGCCTGGCCGGAAGATGTCCTGGGCGCCATCGACAAACCGCTGGCCGCCAAGGGCCGCACGCTGTTTGCCGAGAACTGCGCCGGTTGCCACGTGCCGCGCAAGACTCAGGAAGGCGAGCGCTGGGTGCAGCACTTGCACATGTTGCCGGTCGAGGTGATCGGCACCGACCCGAATGCCGCGACCAATATTGCCACCCACCGTTTCGACCTGACCCCGCTGCAATGGGACCTGAAAGAACTCGAACAGATGGATGTGAAGTTGCATCCGACGCCCACCGAACCACTGGATCTGAGCCAGCTGTCGGTGGCCAAGGGCCTGGCCTACGTCACCGCGTTCGTCGAGAACCGTGCCTATCGCGAGGCCGGCGTCACCGCTGAGGAAAAGCCACAACTCGACGGCTTCGGCCTGCCGATCGGTGTGCGTGAAAAGGTTGCCTACAAGGCCAGGCCACTGGCCGGCGTCTGGGCCACCGCGCCGTTCCTGCACAACGGTTCGGTGCCAAGCCTTTATCAGTTGCTGTCGCCGCAGGATGAGCGCGCGACGACTTTCTATAAGGGTTCGTTCGAGTATGACCCGCGCCATCTGGGTTATCGCACCGAAGCCTTCACCAACGGCTTTTTGTTCGATACGCGAATCACCGGCAACCACAACAGCGGCCACGAGTTCCGCGCTGGCGAGCGCGGCAATGGGGTTATCGGCCGCCTGCTGCAACCGGAAGAACGCTGGGCCTTGCTGGAGTACCTGAAAGTATTGGGCGGGCCATTGGAGGCGCAACTGCCATGATGATCAACTCGTACAAAAAACCCTCCCTTCTCGCCCGCTTCTGGCTGTGGCTGGGGCGACTGCTGGGCAAAACCCTGCTGGCCCTGCTGATTGTCGGCCTGCTGGGCTGGGCGATCGCGAGCGCGTGGTTCATCTGGCAACACAGAGGTCCGGTGTCGGCGCAGGAACAGATTCCCGCCGGTGAAGCGGCCATGACCCAGGACGTGATCCAGACCGCCGTGCGTATCGTCGATCAACACCGCGAAGGCACACGCTACTTGCGCGATGCGCATGCCAAGGCACACGGTTGCGTAAAAGCCGAGGTCACGGTGTTGCCAGAACTGACGCCAGCGCTGCGCCAGGGTGTTTTCGGCGAACCGGGCAAAACCTGGCAGGCGCTGATTCGCTTGTCCAATGGCAACGCCTACCCGCAGTTCGACAGCATCCGCGACGCCCGGGGGATGGCAATCAAGCTGCTCGATGTCCCCGGCAAGCAGCTGCTCGACGACCTTCCGGTGCGCCGCGAACAAGACTTCGTGATGTTCAGCCATCCGAACTTCTTCGTCAGCGATGTCGCCGAGTACCGTCAAAATGTGGCTGCTCAGGCTGACGGCAAAAAAATCATGGCGTTTTTCCCCGGTTGGGATCCGCGCACCTGGCAGATCCGTCACCTGCTCATCGCCTTGGCGACTCTGTCACCGCCGCCGGACAGCCCGACCGCGACCACCTACTTTTCGGTATCGCCTTACAAATTTGGCGAGGCCAATGCCAAGTTTCGCGTTGCGCCGGATCCGGACAACTGCCCGACCTACACCCTGCCCGCACAAAATCACGACCTGCCGAATTTCCTGCGCAGCGCCTTGAACCAACAACTGTCGACAGATCGGGTACCGGCGTGTTTCGTGCTGCAGATTCAGCGCCAGGATGCGAACAAGTACATGCCCATCGAGGACACCAGCATCGAGTGGCGCGAGCAGGATTCAGCGTTCGAGACAGTGGCACGGATCACCCTGCCGGCGCAGGACTTCGACACGCCGGCGCTAAATCTGGCATGCGACAACCTGTCGTTCAATCCGTGGTTTGGTATCGAGGCGCATCGGCCGATTGGCGGGATCAATCGCTTGCGTAAAGCGGTGTATGAGGCGGTGAGCGATTATCGGCACAGTCGCAATGCCGAATAGTGAGAAGACGAGGAGATGATTTGTGGTGAGGGGATTTATCCCCGATGGGATGCGAAGCAGCCCCAGCTTCAAGACTATGGGCCTGCTGCGCAGGCCATCGGGGATAAATCCCCTCACCACACAGGCATTGCAGAAATTCTTAAATCGCAGACAGCAAAAAGCCCGCACTCGGCGGGCTTTCTGTGGTGACCTGGCGTTCAGTGGGTCCAGGTGACCGAATATGGCGCAGCGGACGGGACTCGAACCCGCGACCCCCGGCGTGACAGGCCGGTATTCTAACCGACTGAACTACCGCTGCGCTAAACACTTGAAACGAATGGTGGGTGATGACGGGATCGAACCGCCGACATTCTGCTTGTAAGGCAGACGCTCTCCCAGCTGAGCTAATCACCCTTCGCTTCGTTACGGGGCGCATTATGCCACAAGTTTTCGTAAAGTGTTGATTTAATTGAAGTTTTTTTTCAAATAAATCCGAAAACCGGTGAAACGACACAAACCCGATGGAACAAGGTACAAACGTGAGACAGAAAAAAACCCGCTTCAGCGGGTTTTTCCGTGGTGACCTGGCGTTCAGTGGTCCAGGTGACCGAATATGGCGCAGCGGACGGGACTCGAACCCGCGACCCCCGGCGTGACAGGCCGGTATTCTAACCGACTGAACTACCGCTGCGCGAAATGCTTGAAACGAATGGTGGGTGATGACGGGATCGAACCGCCGACATTCTGCTTGTAAGGCAGACGCTCTCCCAGCTGAGCTAATCACCCTTCGCTTCGTTACGGGGCGCATTATGCCACAAGTTTTCGTAAAGTGTTGATTTAATTGAAGTTTTTTTTCAAATAAATCCGAAAACCGGTGAAACGACACAAACCCGATGGAACAAGGTACAAACGTGAGACAGAAAAAAACCCGCTTCAGCGGGTTTTTCCGTGGTGACCTGGCGTTCAGTGGTCCAGGTTACCGAATATGGCGCAGCGGACGGGACTCGAACCCGCGACCCCCGGCGTGACAGGCCGGTATTCTAACCGACTGAACTACCGCTGCGCTAAACACTTGAAACGAATGGTGGGTGATGACGGGATCGAACCGCCGACATTCTGCTTGTAAGGCAGACGCTCTCCCAGCTGAGCTAATCACCCTTCGCTTCGTTACGGGGCGCATTATGCCACAAGTTTTCGTAAAGTGTTGATTTAATTGAAGTTTTTTTTCAAATAAATCCGAAAACCGGTGAAACGACACAAACCCGATGGAACAAGGTACAAACGTGAGACAGAAAAAAACCCGCTTCAGCGGGTTTTTCCGTGGTGACCTGGCGTTCAGTGGTCCAGGTTACCGAATATGGCGCAGCGGACGGGACTCGAACCCGCGACCCCCGGCGTGACAGGCCGGTATTCTAACCGACTGAACTACCGCTGCGCTAAACACTTGAAACGAATGGTGGGTGATGACGGGATCGAACCGCCGACATTCTGCTTGTAAGGCAGACGCTCTCCCAGCTGAGCTAATCACCCTTCGCTTCGGTGTGGCGCGCATTCTACGGAGCGACCCAACCTCTGGCAAGCACTTTTTTAATTAATTTTCTCAGGCCTTCCAAAGGCTTAGAGAAGGGTTGGCCTATGCCACGGCGAAGACAATAATGCCCCCCTTTGTATAAAGGAGAGACTCACCCCATGTGGTTCAAAAACCTGCTGATCTATCGCCTGACCCAAGACCTGCCTGTCGATGCCGAGGCGCTGGAAACTGCACTGGCCACCAAACTGGCGCGTCCATGTGCAAGCCAGGAGTTGACCACCTACGGTTTCGTCGCGCCGTTCGGCAAGGGCGAAGATGCGCCACTGGTGCACGTCAGCGGCGACTTCCTGCTGATCGCTGCACGTAAGGAAGAACGTATTCTGCCGGGCAGCGTCGTGCGCGACGCGGTCAAGGAAAAGGTCGAAGAGATCGAAGCCGAGCAAATGCGCAAGGTCTATAAGAAAGAACGCGATCAGATCAAGGATGAAATCATCCAGGCGTTCCTGCCGCGTGCCTTTATCCGTCGTTCGTCGACCTTCGCTGCCATCGCACCGAAACAGGGCCTGATCCTGGTGAACTCGGCCAGCCCGAAACGCGCCGAAGACCTGCTCTCCACAATGCGTGAAGTGCTCGGCACCCTGCCCGTGCGTCCGCTGACCGTGAAAACCGCGCCGACCGCGGTGATGACCGAGTGGGTCACCACCCAGCAAGCAGCACCGGACTTCTTCGTGCTGGACGAATGCGAGCTGCGCGATACCCACGAAGACGGCGGCATCGTGCGTTGCAAGCGTCAGGACCTGACCAGCGAAGAAATTCAGTTGCACTTGAGCACCGGCAAAGTCGTCACTCAGCTGTCGCTGGCCTGGCAAGACAAGCTGTCGTTCATGCTCGATGACAAGATGACCGTCAAACGCCTGAAGTTCGAAGACCTGCTGCAGGATCAGGCAGAACAGGACGGTGGCGACGAGGCCCTGGGCCAACTGGACGCCAGCTTCACCCTGATGATGCTGACTTTTGGCGACTTCCTGCCGGCGCTGGTGGAAGCGTTGGGCGGGGAAGAGACTCCGCAGGGGATCTAAACCTCTCTCCGGCGCCCTCCTTTATTGAGGGCGCCTGAAAAAGCAAAGATCGCAGCCTTCGGCAGCTCCTACATTTGGAATGTGTTTTCCTGTATGAGCTGCCGAAGGCTGCGATCTTTTTGCTGGCACCGTATGCTTAGCTTCCTAACGCTTTCACATAATAAGGAACACGCCATGCGAGCACTGGCTGCACTGAGCCGCTTTGTCGGCAACACTTTCGCTTACTGGGTTCTGATTTTCGCCGTGATCGCGTTCCTGCAACCGGCGTGGTTTCTCGGTCTCAAGGGTGCGATCGTGCCGCTGCTGGGGCTGGTGATGTTCGGCATGGGGCTGACCCTCAAACTTGACGACTTTGCTGCCGTCGCCCGCCATCCGTGGCGTGTGGCGTTGGGCGTGGTCGCACATTTTGTGATCATGCCCGGTGTGGCGTGGTTGCTCTGCCAGATCTTCCATCTGCCACCGGAAATCGCCGTCGGGGTGATTCTGGTCGGCTGCTGCCCAAGCGGCACCTCCTCCAACGTCATGACCTGGCTGGCCCGCGGCGATCTGGCACTGTCAGTGGCGATTGCCGCTGTCACCACCCTGCTCGCCCCGCTGCTGACCCCGGCGCTGATCTGGCTGCTGGCGTCGGCGTGGTTGCCGGTGTCGTTCATGGAGTTGTTCTGGTCAATCCTGCAAGTAGTATTGCTGCCGATCGTGCTCGGCGTGGTCGCGCAACGCGTGCTCGGCGACAAGGTGCGCCACGCGGTGGACGTGTTGCCACTGGTGTCGGTGGTCAGCATCGTGATCATCGTCACCGCCGTGGTGGCCGCCAGTCAGGCGAAGATTGCCGAATCCGGGCTGCTGATCATGGCCGTGGTGATGCTGCACAACAGCTTCGGCTACCTGCTGGGTTACTTCACCGGACGCCTGTTCAAGCTGCCACTGGCGCAGCGCAAGTCGCTGGCACTGGAAGTCGGCATGCAGAACTCGGGGTTGGGCGCGGCGTTGGCCAGTGCGCACTTCTCGCCGCTGGCGGCGGTGCCGAGCGCGCTGTTCAGCGTCTGGCACAACATTTCCGGGGCACTGCTCTCGACCTGGTTCCGGCGCATGAGCGAGAAGCAAGACCGTGAGGCGCTGGCGCAACAGCCGGCCGACTGACCGGGAAACTTGATCCCCGGATTAATGCTCGGCAGACTGTTGCGCTACGCGGGGACGACCCTGCGGCTCGATCGAGTTATCAATCTGGGGACGGCCCCGTCAATCGATGGAGGTCTCTCATGTCCTGGATCATTCTGTTTTTCGCCGGCCTGTTCGAAGTCGGCTGGGCCGTCGGCCTGAAGTACACCGACGGCTTCACCCGCCCGCTCCCCACCGTCCTGACCGTGGCGGCCATGGCCATCAGCCTTGGCCTGCTGGGCCTGGCGATGAAGGAATTGCCGCTGGGTACGGCTTATGCGATCTGGACCGGAGTCGGCGCTGTGGGCACGGTGATTGCCGGGATCATGCTGTTTGGCGAGTCGATGGCGTTGATTCGGCTGGCCAGTGTGGCGTTGATCATTACCGGGTTGATTGGTCTTAAAGTAAGCGCTTAAGCCAATGGCCCCATCGCTGGCAAGCCAGCTCCCACAGGGATCTCCGGTGAACACAAATCTTGTGTAAATCCAGAAAACCTGTGGGAGCTGGCAAGCCAGCGATGGGGCCAGCACTATCACCGATTACCTGACGGCCCCGCGCAACGCCCCCACCAACCCCTGCAATTTCGCCGGTTCCGCAGATTCCACCGCCACCGCCGAACCGGCCACCAACGTCACCCGCGACCACAACCGCTTGAACAGTCCCTTGTTCGGATCACGACTGAAGAAACTGCCCCACAACCCCTGCAACGCCAGCGGAATCACCGGCACCGGGGTTTCTTCGAGAATCCGCGTCAGCCCGCCCTTGAACTCGTTGATCTCGCCGTCAGTGGTCAACTTGCCTTCCGGGAAGATGCACACCAGCTCACCGTCCTTCAGATACTGGGCGATCCGGGTGAAGGCCTTTTCGTAGATCTGGATGTCTTCGTTGCGTCCGGCGATCGGAATCGTCCCCGCCGTGCGGAAGATAAAGTTCAGTACCGGCAGGTTGTAGATCTTGTAGTACATGACAAAGCGAATCGGCCGACGCACCGCGCCGCCAATCAGCAAGGCATCGACGAACGACACGTGGTTGCACACCAGCAATGCCGCGCCCTCGTCCGGGATCGCCTCGAGGTTGCGGTGCTCGACACGGTACATGGAATGGCTGAGCAGCCAGATCATGAAACGCATGCTGAACTCGGGGACGATCTTGAAGATGTAGGCGTTGACGCCGATGTTCAGCAGCGACACCACCAGGAACAATTGCGGAATCGACAGTTTGACCACACTCAGCAACACGATCGAAACGATCGCTGACACCACCATAAACAGGGCGTTGAGAATGTTGTTGGCGGCAATCACCCGCGCCCGCTCGTTCTCGGCGGTGCGCGACTGGATCAAGGCGTACAGCGGCACAATATAGAAGCCGCCAAAAATCCCGAGACCGAGAATATCGACCAGCACCGCCCAGGTATGCGCAAAGCCCAGCACTTCGATCCAGCTGTGGCCGGTGACGCTTTCCGGGATTCCCCCGGAATGCCACCACAGCAACAGGCCAAACACGGTCAGGCCGAACGAACCGAACGGCACCAGACCGATCTCGACCTTGCGCCCGGAGAGCTTCTCGCACAGCATCGAACCCAATGCAATGCCTACCGAGAACACCGTGAGAATCAGCGTCACCACGGTTTCGTCGCCGTGCATCCATTCCTTGGCGTAGGCCGGGATCTGCGTCAGGTAAATCGCCCCGACAAACCAGAACCACGAGTTGCCGACAATCGAACGCGACACTGCAGGGGTCTGGCCCAGACCGAGTTTGAGGGTGGCCCAGGACTGGCTGAAGATGTTCCAGTTCAGGCGCATTTCCGGCGATGCCGCGGCAGCGCGTGGAATGCCGCGACTGGCGAGATAACCCAGCACGGCAATGCCGACAATCGCCGTCGACACCAGTGGCGCGTAATGGGTCGAGGACATGATGATGCCGGCGCCGATGGTCCCGGCGAGAATCGCCAGAAACGTGCCCATCTCCACCAGCCCGTTGCCGCCAACCAGTTCATCCTCACGCAATGCCTGCGGCAGGATTGAATACTTCACCGGCCCGAACAGCGCCGAATGCGTGCCCATGGCGAAGAGCGCGACCAGCATCAGCGACAGGTGATCGAAGAGGAAACCGACCGATCCTACGGCCATGATCGCGATTTCCGCGAGTTTGATCAGACGGATCAGCGCGTCCTTGGCGAATTTTTCCCCGAACTGCCCGGCCAGCGCCGAGAACAGGAAGAACGGCAGGATAAACAGCAGCGCACACAGGTTGACCCAGATCGAACGGTCACCCTCGATGGTCAGCCGATACAGAATGGCGAGAATCAGCGACTGCTTGAACACGTTGTCATTGAACGCGCCCAGCGACTGCGTGATGAAAAACGGCAGGAAGCGCCGGGTGCGAAGCAGGTTGAACTGTGAGGGGTGACTCATCTTCCGTGTTTCCCTGAGGTCGGTAGAGAATGGCCTGGATCTGCTTATTGGAATCTCGATCGGCGCTCCAGGCCACACCTTACCTAAACTTTTCAGGTTATTTCTTCAAACCTGCAATACACGGCGAGACAAACAACTCACCGCGCCACGCGCCTTGCACGGTGCGTTTACCGACGATCAGCCACATCACTGCCAGCAACGCTACCAGCACGCAGCCCACCACACTGAAAAATCCGAGGTTCAGCGTGCTGGCAAGCTTGAGGGTCGCCAGCGAGTACACACCCAGCGGGAAGGTGAAGCCCCACCAGCCGAGGTTGAACGGGATGCCGTCACGCAGGTAACGCGCGGTGATCAGCAGTGCCATCAACATCCACCACAAGCCGAAGCCCCACAGGGTAATCCCGGCAATCAGCCCGAGGCCCGCAGCGATTTCACCGATGCCCGGCAGGCCGTTGGCGGCGAAGATCGCCGGTGCATCGCTACCCAGCAGCAACATGCCCAATGCACCGGTACCGATCGGGCCGAGGGCCAGCCAGCTCGAGGCGGCCATGTTTTCATGCGGCAGTTTATGCAAGGCCATGCGCAGCAACAGGATGGTCAGAATGCTGAACGCCACCGGCAGGGAGAATGCCCAAAGCACGTAGCTTGTCGTCAGCACCACCAGTTGCGCGTGGGCATCGGCCAAGTGCGGCGCGAGCAAACCGCCGCTGGCCGCCGCCACTTCCGCCGCCACCACCGGCAACAACCAGACGGCGGTCATCTGGTCGATGCTGTGTTCCTGACGGGTAAACATCATGTACGGAATCAACACACCGCAGGCCAGCGACATCGCCACATCGAGCCACCACAGCACTTCGGCAAGATGAATCACCCCATCGCCCCAGCGGGGCAGACCAAACACCAGAAAACCGTTGATGATGGTCGCCAGGCCCATGGGAATCGTGCCGAAGAACATCGATACGGTGGAGTGGCCGAAGATTCGCCGCGCCTCATCGAAAAACAGCACCCAGCGCGCGGCATAGGCGAAGGTAAATAAGGTGAACAACAGAATGTTGAACAGCCACAACCCTTCGGCCACCGCGTGCAACCCGGGGATCGCCACCGGCAGTTGCGCCAGCGCCAGGGCTAGCACGCCGGTGCCCATGGTTGCGGCGAACCAGTTCGGGGTGAATTGGCGGATCGCTTCACGCGGATGCTGAAGCTGGCTGAACGGCTTGATACCGGGTTTGGCAGTGTTGGGGCAAATCATCATGAACTCCTGTCCTCAGGTGAGGTTGAGTCCATGGTAGAACCGAATCGAATATCTATATAACGGGTAATTTCTCTATCTGTTATCTACTTTACAGATAAGCAGTCAAACACTGCCTTCGCTTTCGATCACTAGAATCCGCGCCGCGCCCTGCGGATGTGCCACGTGCTCGGTGCCGACCGAAGCGTAGAAAATGTCGCCGACCTCAAGCAGCGCCTGCTTTTCTTCACCCTGTTCGCGATAGCGCATCTGCACCTGACCATCGAGCACCACAAACACTTCCTCACCATCGTTGACGTGCCATTTGTACGGCTGATCGGTCCAGTGCAGGCGCGTGGTGATGCCGTTCATGTTGGCGATGTCCAGCGCGCCCCAGGCACGCTCGGCGGTGAACGACTTGCTGCGGATAATCTTCATCTGTCGATCCGTGAAAAGAAGGCCGGACAAAGGTAACTGAAACCACCGCGTTTATGGAGTGCTGCAAGCCTTCACTGCTTGCGGGCGCAGGCTGAGCAACAGCGCGGTGACGGCCAGGACGATCAATCCGGCGCCGTAGCCGTCGGTGGTCGCCAGCAATCCATAGGCGCGGGTCAAATGCCCGGCCAACAAGGCCGGCAGGCAGAACGCCAGATAACTCAGCGCGTAGTACGCCGACATCAAACCGGCCCGTTCATGCGGCAGGGCCAACGGCACCAGGCTGCGCACCGCGCCGAGGAAACCCGAGCCAAAGCCGCAACCGGCAACCAGTGTGCCGAGGAAAAACAGCGCCAGACTGGCACTGTGCACGCCAAGCAAAATCAGCAGCACGCCGACAGGCAGCAGACTGGCGCCGATTTGCAGGGCTTTGCCGGCGGGACGATTGCGCAAAGTGAAAATCATCAGCGCCCCGGTCACGGTCAACGCCGAGACGGTCGCGCCGCCGATCAGGTTCGACGTCGAGCCCGTGGCGGTGCGCACCAGCGACGGCGCCAGTGAGGCAAAAAAGCCGCCGAGGGCCCAGGTTGCGGTGTTCAGCGGTAGCACACGCCATAAGGTCGAACGCGCCTGAACCGGCACATGCAGGGTCGGCCGCAGTGAAGCCCAAGCCCCGGATTGCGGGGTGACGCTTTCCAGCAGACGCCAGACATACACCGCCTGCAACACAAACAGCGCCAGCAACAACCCGTAAGTCAGTTGCAACGGCGCCGGGGCGAATTCGGCGAGCAGGCCACAGCCCATACTGCCCAGCGCCATGCCGAGCAACGGTGCGACGCTGTTGATCAACGGCCCTTGCTGGCGGTCGGTGTCGAGCAGTGTGGCGCTCAAAACAGCGGTGGCCATGCCGGTGGCAAAACCCTGCAGCACGCGGGCGCTGATCAGCCAGGCAACACTGTCGGCGCTGATGAACAGCAGCATCGCCAGCGCGTTGAGCAGCACGGCAGTGAAAATCACCGGCTTGCGCCCCAGGTGATCGGACAGCGATCCGACCGTCAACAGCGCCGCCAGCAGACTCAGCGCATACACGCCGAAAATCAGGGTCAGCACAGCTGCCGAGAAGTGCAGTTGATCCTGATACAGGTGATACAACGGCGTCGGCGCTGTGGAAGCGGCGAGGAAACTGAGTAAGGTGATCGCCAGGAAAATCAGGCTGCCACGGTTGGAAGAAAGGCTGGTCATGGGCACACTCCGCAAAAGCTAATTTTTTGCTTTTGCGGAGTGTGCGCTCGACTTTGGCTTAAAGCAAATTCTTTGTGTTAAGGTCTGGCGCATGGCTATTAAAGAAGGTTTACGCCCCGGTGGCCGCAGTGCCCGGGTGCAAGAGTCGATTCATTCGGCAGTCCGCGCACTTCTGCAAAAACAGGAGCGCAGCACCGTGACCGTCCCGCAAATCGCGGCGCGCGCCGGGGTCACGCCGTCGACGATCTATCGGCGCTGGGGTGATCTGGCAGCATTGCTCGCCGATGTCGCCCTCGCCCGCATGCGCCCCGACAGCGAACCGGCGGTGACCGGTGAACTGCGCGGTGATATCCGCGCCTGGGCCGAGCAATATCTGGACGAAATGAGTTCGGAGCCTGGGCGCCACATGATGCGCGACGTGCAGGCCAGCGCCACGCCGGGGTATTGCGTGACGATCATTGGCGCGCAGTTGCAGACGATCATCGAGCGTCACCCTGACGAGCCGGCGCCGAGCGTTGATCATCTGATCAATCTGGTGGTGGCCCCGGTGGTGTTCCGGATTCTGTTTTCGGCGGCGGCGCTGGAGGTGGATGAGCTGCATCGGCTGATCGATATCGCACTGCGACAGGACTGACGCTTTCGCTGGCAAGCCAGCTCCCACAGGGTCTGTGATGTTCACAAAATATGTGCCCACTGGAGTTCCTTGTGGGAGCTGGCTTGCCAGCGATGGGGCCTGACCGGTCACCCGAGAAACCACCCGGTTTCAAACCTGCGACACCCCGCCACGCCACGACCTTGGTCGACACTGACTAACCGCCGCACTCATGCGAGACTGTCCGCCCGGGCAGGATTGCCGGGGAGTCTTTTGTCGGGAGTGTTGCATGTCGCTGTCCACCGGGCTGATCGCCGCCGTCGCCCTGGCCTATATGGCCATCATGTTCGCCATCGCCTTCTACGGCGACCGTCGCAGCACGCCGTTGCCGCCGCGGATGCGCGCGTGGGTGTACAGCCTGTCGCTGGCGGTTTATTGCACCAGTTGGACGTTCTTCGGCGCGGTCGGCCAAGCCGCCGAACAGCTGTGGTCATTCCTGCCGATCTACCTCGGACCGATCCTGTTGCTGCTGGGCGCGCCGTGGGTCCTGCAGAAAATGGTGATGATCAGTAAACAGGAGAACATCACCTCGATTGCCGACTTCATCGCCGCGCGCTACGGCAAATCGCAATCGCTGGCAGTGGTGGTCGCGCTGATCTGCCTGGTCGGCGTCCTCCCTTATATCGCCCTGCAACTCAAAGGCATCGTCCTCGGCGTGAACCTGTTGATCGGCGCCGGTGCCGACGCCATGGGCACCCGCGCCCAGGACACCGCGCTGATCGTGTCGCTGGTGCTGGCGCTGTTCACCATTGTCTTCGGTACGCGCAACCTCGACGCCACCGAGCACCACCGCGGCATGGTGCTGGCGATTGCCTTTGAATCACTGGTCAAGCTGTTCGCCTTTCTTGCTGTCGGCGCCTTCGTCACCTTCGGCCTGTATGACGGTTTCGACGACCTGTTCAATCAGGCCATGCTCGCGCCACGACTGGAGCAATACTGGAAAGAAACCATCAACTGGCCGTCGATGGTGGTGCAGACCGGTGTGGCGATGATGGCGATCATCTGCCTGCCACGACAGTTTCACGTCACGGTGGTGGAGAATATCGACCCGCAGGACCTGCGTCTGGCCAAGTGGGTGTTCCCGGCCTATCTGGCGCTGGCCGCGCTGTTCGTGGTGCCGATCGCCCTCGCCGGGCAGATGATGCTGCCGAGCCACGTACTGCCCGACTCCTTCGTGATCAGCCTGCCACTGGCCCAGGCCCATCCGGCCCTGGCGTTGCTGGCGTTCATCGGCGGTGCGTCAGCGGCCACCGGCATGGTGATTGTGGCCAGTGTGGCGCTGTCGACCATGGTTTCCAACGACATGCTCTTGCCGTGGTTGCTGCGCCGTAACAACGCCGAGCGCCCGTTCGAAGTGTTCCGCCAGTGGATGCTTTCGGTGCGCCGGGTGAGCATTGTGCTGATTCTGTTGCTGGCCTACGTCAGCTACCGTTTGCTCGGCTCCACCGCGAGCCTGGCGACCATCGGCCAGATCGCCTTCGCCGCCGTCACCCAACTGGCACCGGCGATGCTTGGCGCGCTGTACTGGAAGCAGGCCAACCGCCGTGGGGTATTCGCCGGTCTGGCCGCCGGTACATTCCTCTGGTTTTACACGCTGATCCTGCCGATTGCCGCCCACAGCCTCGGCTGGTCGCTGAGCACGTTCCCCGGCCTTTCGTGGCTGCACAGTAACCCGCTGAACCTGCCGATCACCCCGCTGACCCAAGGCGTGGTGCTGTCACTGGCGGGCAACTTCACCTTGTTCGCCTGGGTCTCGGTGCTGTCGCGTACACGGGTTTCGGAGCACTGGCAGGCCGGGCGCTTCATCGGTCAGGAAATCAGCGCGCGGCCGAGTGCGCGTTCGATGCTCGCGGTGCAGATTGATGATTTGCTGCAACTGGCGGCACGCTTTGTCGGTGAAGAACGCGCGCGACAGAGCTTCATTCGTTTCGCTTACCGCCAGGGCAAGGGCTTCAACCCGAACCAGAATGCTGACGGCGAATGGATCGCCCACACCGAACGCTTGTTGGCCGGCGTACTCGGCGCTTCTTCGACACGGGCGGTGGTAAAAGCCGCGATTGAAGGTCGGGAAATGCAGTTGGAGGACGTCGTCCGAATCGCTGACGAAGCTTCGGAAGTCCTGCAATTCAACCGCGCCTTGCTGCAAGGCGCGATCGAAAACATCACTCAAGGCATCAGCGTGGTCGACCAGTCGCTGAAACTGGTGGCGTGGAACCGGCGCTATCTGGAGCTATTCAACTACCCGGACGGTTTGATCAGCGTCGGCCGGCCGATTGCCGACATCATTCGCTACAACGCCGAACGCGGCTTGTGCGGCCCCGGCGAGGCGGAAGTCCACGTTGCCCGGCGCCTGCACTGGATGCGTCAGGGCCGTGCGCATACCTCCGAACGCTTGTTCCCCAACGGCCGGGTGATCGAGCTGATCGGCAACCCGATGCCCGGCGGCGGCTTCGTCATGAGTTTCACCGACATCACTGCGTTCCGCGAGGCCGAGCAGGCGTTGACCGAGGCCAACGAAGGTTTGGAGCAACGGGTCAGCGAGCGCACCCAAGAGCTGTCGCAGCTCAACGTTGCACTGACTGAAGCCAAGGGCCATGCCGAGGCCGCGAATCAGTCGAAAACCCGTTTCCTCGCCGCCGTCAGCCATGACCTGATGCAGCCGCTAAACGCCGCGCGCCTGTTCTCTGCCGCCCTCTCCCACCAGGACGACGGCTTGAGCAGCGAGGCGCAGAAACTGGTGCAACACCTCGACAGTTCGCTGCGTTCGGCAGAAGACCTGATCAGCGACCTGCTGGATATTTCCCGCCTGGAGAACGGCAAGATCAACCCCGATCGCAAGCCGTTCGCGGTCAACGAGCTGTTCGACACCCTCGGCGCCGAATTCAAGGCGCTGGCACAGGAACAAGGGCTGACGTTCCGGGTGCGCGGCAGCCAGTTGCGTATCGACAGCGACATCAAGCTGCTGCGGCGGATCTTGCAGAACTTCCTGACCAACGCGTTCCGCTACGCCAAAGGGCCGGTGTTGCTGGGCGTGCGTCGACGCGGCAGTGAACTGTGTCTGGAGGTGTGGGATCGCGGACCGGGGATTCCGGAAGACAAGCAACAGGTGATTTTCGAGGAGTTCAAACGCCTCGACAGCCATCAGACCCGCGCCGAAAAAGGCCTCGGCCTGGGCCTGGCGATTGCCGACGGTTTGTGTCGCGTGCTCGGCCATACCTTACGCGTACGTTCGTGGCCGGGACGCGGCAGCGTGTTCAGTGTCAGCGTGCCATTGGCCCGGGCGCAAGCGCTGCCGCAAAGCGCCGCGGTGGAGTTGAACGGCAAGTTGCTCAGCGGCGCGCAAGTGCTGTGCATCGACAACGAAGACAGCATTTTGATTGGCATGAACAGCCTGCTCACCCGCTGGGGCTGTCAGGTGTGGACGGCGCGCAATCGCGAGGAATGCGCGGCGTTGCTCAACGATGGCGTACGACCGCAACTGGCACTGGTCGACTATCACCTCGACCACGGCGATACCGGAACCGAGCTGATGGCGTGGCTGCGCACCACGTTAGGCGAGCCGGTGCCGGGGGTGGTGATCAGCGCCGATGGCCGCCCGGAGACGGTGGCGCAGGTGCATGCGGCAGGGCTGGATTATCTGGCCAAACCGGTGAAACCGGCGGCATTGCGGGCGTTGTTGAGTCGGTATGTGCCGCTGTAAAAGCAAAAGATCGCAGCCTTCGGCAGCTCCTACATGGGATTTGCATTCATCCTGTAGGAGCTGCCGCAGGCTGCGATCTTTTGCTCTTTACTCTGGCAGTTCGACCAGCCCGTCGACATCGGTCATCGCCCGTTCCAGCAAGTCCGCCGGTAGACTCTTGCTGGCCCGCGCACCGAGCAGTTTGAGCTGCTCACTGCGGCTGACCAGGTTACCGCGCCCTTCCGTGAGTTTGTTGCGCGCCGAGCTGTAAGCCTTGTCCAGCTGTTGCAGACGATTGCCGACCTCGTCCAGATCCTGAATGAACAGCACGAATTTGTCGTACAGCCAGCCGGCACGCTCGGCGATTTCCCGGGCGTTCTGGCTCTGCCGCTCCTGCTTCCACAGGCTGTCGATCACCCGTAACGTCGCCAGCAACGTGGTCGGACTGACGATCACGATGTTGCGGTCGAATGCCTCCTGGAACAACGTCGGCTCGGCTTGCAAAGCGGCGGAAAATGCCGCTTCGATCGGCACGAACAGCAACACGAAATCGAGGCTGTGCAGGCCTTCCAGACGCTTGTAATCCTTTCCGGCCAGGCCTTTGACGTGACTGCGCAGCGACAGCACGTGCTGCTTGATCGCGACCTGGCCGAGGGTGTCGTCTTCAGCGGCGACATACTGCTGATACGCCGTGAGGCTGACCTTGGAGTCGACCACCACCTGTTTGTCGCCCGGCAGGTAAATGATCACGTCCGGCTGGAAGCGCTCGCCGTCCGGCCCCTTGAGGTTGACCTGGGTCTGGTACTCGCGGCCCTTCTCCAGACCGGCGTGCTCCAGCACCCGCTCAAGAATCAACTCACCCCAGTTGCCTTGGGTTTTCTGGCCTTTGAGGGCGCGGGTCAGGTTGGTCGCTTCATCACTCAGGCGCAGGTTAAGCGCTTGCAGGCGCTCCAGTTCCTTGGCCAGCGAGAAGCGTTCACGGGCTTCGGCCTGATAGCTCTCTTCCACGCGTTTTTCGAAGGACTGGATGCGCTCTTTCAGTGGATCGAGCAACTGGCCGAGGCGCTGTTGACTGGTCTCGGCAAAGCGCTGTTCACGCTCATCGAAGATCTTCCCCGCCAGCTCGGCGAACTGCGCGCGCAACTCATCGCGTGAGCCTTGCAGGTCGTTGAGGCGTTGTTGATGGCTTTCCTGTTGCTCGCGCAGTTCGGCGTTGAGCGACGCGGCCTGGGCGTCGAGACGACGCAATTCGGCCTCTTTGTTGGCGCGCTCGATGTTCCAGGCGTGGGACGCGTCACGGGCGTCATCGCGCTCGATCTGCAGCAACTCGACTTCGCGACGCAGGGCCGCCAACTCCGCCTGCCTGGCGGCATTGGCCTGGCCGAGGTCGACGATTTCATCGCGACTGGCTTCCAACTGCGCGTTAAGCCCGTCCTGCGCCAGTTGCGCCATGGCCAGGCGCTCTTCGAGCAAGGCGGCCTCGGCTTGCCGGTCGCTGGCCCGCCGCTGCAGTTGCCAGGCCAGCGCCAGCAGCGGTAATCCCGCGCCCGCCAGACCGAGCAACACGCTGGTCAAGTCCATAGCCATAGCCACTCCTGCCGATCCGATAAAGCCTGAAGGTTAACCAAGGCGTGGGGTGTTGGACAGCTCAGTCTTCGAGCAGACCGAGTTCCCGTTGTGCACGACGGTCGCCGGCGCGAGCGGCCTGGCGCAGCAGATCCTGGCCGATGCGCCGATCCCGGGCATTGCCACACTCGCGGCACATCAATTGGCCGAGGCGACTTTGCGCCGCGACTACGCCTTCGCGTGCCGGTTGCTTGAGCAGGCGCCCCGCCAGATGCTTGGCATTACGGCTATCGCCCAGCCGCGGGCTGTCGAGCAGCCATTCGGCCACACGCACGGAAAATCGCTTGGGAGAGGTAACACGAGGGTGTTCGGAGGTAACAGAGTCTGATACTGAGCGAAACTTCATAAAACACTGTGGGACAGATCGGAAGGCGCGCCACTCTACTCTCTTTTTCGTACAGGTAAAGTCGAAAAAAACCCGGCACGCCCGTGCTAGAGCAAGCGCTAGGGACAATCCACAGAAGCTGTGGATAACTCAGTGGACAACCGCTTCCGAACTCGCGCAAAGCCTTGTGGAATGGGGCTCGCAGTCAAACTGACGATTTTTTCACCAACAAAAAAAGACGATATTTTTCATTGACTTAAACTTTTGATGCAGGCAGCCATCGGGGTCAGGATTGATATGACAGTGAGGTTACCGTCTGCGCAACTAATGTGCACAAGTACCTGTTACCCGGTTATATCGATGCGCTTTTTCGGGTCGTTTTGCACCCTGAGCAGTGGATAAGCGGGTTGGCGATGGGCAGGACTGCACGCTTTTGTGGCGACGGACGGCTTCTTCGCGAGCAGGCTCGCTCCCACATTCGGATCCCTGTTCTCCTGCGGGAGCGAGCCTGCTCGCGAAGGGCAGCCCTGTCACCCATGATTCGCGCCACCGGCCGAAATCTTTTTTTGCCGCAGGGTTTGCATTGCCCAGGACGTTCCGTTACTATCCGCGGCGTTAGTACCAAGCTGAAAGTCAATTCCGGTCGAACACATCCCCACGGTCAACCTTCTTCCCAGAAGCCCTTCACCGAAAAAAGCGGGAACGACCCCTCGATGGTTTCCAGGTAAATCTTGCGCCAGCACAGCCTTTGAATGAATGCAAAGGGTGCTGCGAAGACCACTTACTCTGACCGAACCAACCTGCAAATTGATCAGGATCTTCACCCCGGGCCCAGAACCTCTGCCCTCGATGTGTTGCCTGTCCTCCTAAGTACCTACCTGCCAGCCCAAGCGCGCCAACTTAATAGCGCTTCAAACTGGCTGCTTTGTTCCAGTCGGGTTCTTTGTTCGACCAATGGTGGTCGACATTACTGGAACGTTTTAACGTTGCACGGTTCTTATCCGTGTCATTTGTAGGAACACCTAATAACTATGTCTACTCAAATCCAGACTCAGGATGCCATTCGCACCCTAACCAACGCTTTTGCCCCAATGAACTGCCTGATCATGGCCGCTCGCAAAGGCTGCTTCAGCTTCACCGTGGTCAATGAACACGGAATCGCCCGCCACAGCGAGCGTCTGTACCCCGATCAATACTCCAGCGCCGAGCCGCTGCAGGCCATTATTGATCGTACGCGTCAGGCGTTGATTGCCTGAGAGCCGAAAAGGCTGCAAAAGCAAAAACCCCGCACACAATGCGGGGTTTTTTATTGCCCGATGTTTCGCTTTTAGCCGCCGGTGCCTAAGCACCATCGGATATAACGCTTTTCGCTCGCTGTTGGAAATATTTTAAAAACAGGCCTTTACGTCGCGAATATGACACTACACTTCAACTCAAGCGGCTTGATCCGCTTCCGGCGAGCCTGAGTCGATCCACCGCTGCCAAAGCCCCTTCAGGTTTCGCCGCCCCATTACAAGAATCGAGGGCATTATGGGTATCGCTGCCAGCGAACTGTGTCGCTACGTGATCCGTCCCACATTGATTTATCTGGGACGTCATTGCGCAACCGCCGAATCCCTGCTGCTGGGAATCGCCGCCAGTCAGTCCGCCCTCGGCTCCGCCCTGCATGACCGCCGTGGCCACGGCCTCTACCGGATAGCCGAGCATCGCCACCAAGCCCTTTGGGATCACTACCTGGCTCTGGATCCGGAGCGCGCGAGCCTTGTTCGCGGTCTCGCCAGCCAGCATGCTTTTCTTAGCGGCCCGCACCTGGAATTGACCGTCAATCTGCGTTACGCCACCGCCATCGCCTGGCTGCTGGTAGAAGAACAACACCCCACCCTCCCCGCCCCGGGCGATCTGCTGGGCATGGCGCGAATCTGGCGTCAGACCTTCCAGCCGCAAGGCCGTCTGCGCGACTTCACCTACGCTTGGCAAACGTGTGTTTCACCGGTGAATCAGGTCGCTTGTTGACTGGCGAGTTTTGAAAGATCGCTCAACAGGTCGCGAATCTGGTCGGATTGTCCTACAAAACCGCTCTAACTCAAGGCATAGGGACTATAGCGCTGGAACGAAAATGTTGGTAATTTTCGCCCCGGTGATCACCAGGAGTTCTAATAATGAAAAAAGTCATGCTCAAAACCACCCTTAGCCTCGCCGTTACCATGGCATCCACCCAGATCTTCGCAGCTGGCTTTGCCATCAACGAACACAGCATCAGCGGGATGGGTACTGGTTACGCTGGGCGATCCTCTTCTGCCGACGACGCAAGCACTGTTTATGGCAACCCTGCCGGCATGTCGCGCCTCACGCGTGAACAAGTCACCGGCGGTGTTGCATTCCTCGATGCCAAGACCGATATCAGCGACGCCAGCTCCAGCCCTAACGGCGGCAGCAACAAAGGCGACATGGTGCCCTTCACCTCCGTACCTATGGGCTTCTACGTCAAACCGATCGACGAGCATTGGGCATTCGGCCTCGGCGTTTATGTGCCGTTCGGCCTGATTACCGACTATGAAAAAGGCTTTGGCGGCCGTTACTTCGGCAGCAAGTCCGAAGTACAAGTCATCACTTTCCAGCCAACTGTCAGCTACAAGTTCAACGATGTGGTGTCGATCGGTTTCGGTCCGACCATCAACCGTATCGACGGTACGCTGGAATCCAACCTGTCGATCACCCAGGCCGCGCCGGACGGCAAGGTCAAGATCAAGGGTGACGACACCGCGCTGGGCTACAACATCGGCGTGCTGGTACAAGCCACCGACACCACGCGTCTGGGTCTGACCTACCACTCGAAAGTCGATTACAAGCTCGAAGGCAACACCAAGGTCAATTACAGCGTGTTGGGCGCAGTCGGTCTGGGCGCCCAGCAGAAGTACGACGCTTCGCTGAAGATCACCACACCTGAATCGGTGGACTTCTCGGTGACTCAGGCGATCAATGATCGCTGGAACGTCTACGCCGGTTCGACCTGGACCCGCTGGAGCCAGCTGAAGAAGATCACCGTTGAAAACTCCGGCGTCCAGCCGCTGCTGGCCGGTCAGTTCGGCGAGATCACTGAAGAGCAGAACTGGCACGACTCCTGGGCTTACGCCGTGGGTACTTCGTACCAGCTGAACAAGGAATGGGTACTGCGTACCGGTCTGACCTTCGACCAGTCGCCGACCAACAACGTCGACCGCTCGCCACGCATCCCTACTGGCGACCGCACAATCTTCAGCATCGGTGCCGGCTGGAGCCCGACCGAAGACTTGACCATCGACGTGGCTTACTCGTACCTGAAAGAAGAGTCGGTCAAGGTCCACAACCAGAACAATCGTGGCCAGACCTACGACGCCAAGTATGAAAACTCGGCAAACGGTTTCGGCGTCGGCGCTACCTACCGCTTCTGATGCTGCACGGCGAGGCTAAACCCTCGCCCACAGAAAAGCCCCGCTCTCTTTGCAGAAAGCGGGGCTTTTTTGTGCCTGAGATTTACAACCTGTAGGAGCTGTCGAGTGAAACGAGGCTGCGATCTTTTGATCTTGTTTTTTAAGATCAAAAGATCGCAGCGTTCCGCAGCTCCTACAGGGTCAGGGTTGCAGTGGTTTTGAGGCAATGGCCTTTTCAACTGCCGCGATAAACTCCGGATCATCCGGCTTGGTCAGGCTGGAGAAATTCGCGATCACCTTGCCCTGACGATCAATCACGTACTTATAGAAATTCCACTTCGGCGCACTGCTCTGTTCGGCCAGCACCTTGAACAGATGAGTCGCATCGTCGCCTCGGACCTTCTGCGGCTCGGTCATGGTGAACGTCACGCCGTAGTTGGCGTAGCAGACCTTGGCGGTTTCGGCGCTGTCCTTGGACTCCTGCTTGAAGTCATTGGACGGCACGCCGAGCATTTCCAGGCCTTGCGCCTTGTAATGCTGATTGAGCGCTTCGAGGCCCTCGAACTGGGGGGCGAAGCCACAGAAACTGGCGGTATTGATCACCACCAGTGGTTTGCCGGCGTAGCGCTGGCACAGATCGACGGATTCCTTTGCGCGCAACTTGGGCAACGAACCTTGCAGCGCCTCCGGGCAATCAGCCGCCTGGGCCAGTCCGGTCAACGCCATCAGCAACGCAGGTACAGCACACCAGCGCATGAGCATGTCGGGCATCCTTTGAGCAGTCATCAGACTCCCGACGTTACTCGCCATCCAAGCCTACAAGCAAGCGCCCAGGCCCAACTGCATCAACGCCAGGCCGCCCTGATGCCAGCCCCACCACACCAGCGCCAGCAACAGCGCGCCGAGTGCGGTAAAGACGATGCGCGGCCAGGAACGCTTCATACGGCGCCGACCGCCGGCTGCAGACGCGCCACCGGACGCTCGCGTACCGGCCAGTTCAGCGCGGCCGCCAGCAGACTCAAGAGAATCGCCACTTGCCAGATCAAGTCATAACTCCCGGTACGGTCATACACCACGCCACCCAGCCAGCCGCCGAGGAACGAGCCAAGTTGATGAAAGAGGAACACGATACCGCCGAGCATGGACAGATTGCGCACACCAAACAAGGTCGCCACCGTGCCGTTGGTCAACGGCACCGTCGACAGCCACAGGAAGCCCATGGCCATGCCGAACAGGTACGCCGAAGTCGTCGTCACCGGCAGCCACAGGAACAGCACGATCACCACTGCACGCAACAGGTACAACGCCGTCAACAGACGCGGCTTGGACATGCGCCCGCCGAGCCAGCCGGCAGTGTAAGTGCCGAAGATATTGAACAGACCGATCAGCGCCAGCACCGTGGTGCCGACGGTTGCCGGCAGATGTTGATCAACCAGATAGGCCGGCAGATGCACACCAATGAACACCACCTGGAAGCCGCAGACGAAAAAGCCGAATGCCAACAGCCAGAAGCCCGAGTGCGAACAGGCTTCGCGCAGTGCTTCAGACAAGGACTGCTCATGGCCCAGCACCGGCAGCGGCTTGTCCTTGAGCATGCTCACCAGCGGCACGATCAGCGCCACCAGCAGGCCCAGCACCAGCAACGCCGCCGACCAGCCGAGCCAGCCGATCAAACCCAGTGTGCCCGGCAACATCGCAAATTGACCGAAGGAGCCGGCGGCACTGGCAATGCCCATGCCCATGCTGCGTTTTTCCGGCGGCACCGCACGCCCGACCACGCCGAGGATCACCGAAAACGAGGTGCCGGACAGGCCGATACCGATCAATAGACCCGCACTCAGCGACAAGGTCAGCGCCGAATCGGACAGGCCCATGCACACCAAGCCCAGGGCGTAGAGTACGCCGCCGACCAGCACCACTTTGGCCGCACCGAATCGGTCAGCCAGCGCGCCAGTGAACGGCTGCGCCAGACCCCAGATCAGATTCTGCAAGGCAATGGCGAAGGCGAACACTTCGCGCCCCCAGCCGAACTGCGCACTCATCGGCGACAGGAACAGACCGAAGCCGTGTCGCACGCCCAATGACAACGCCAGAATCAGCGCACTTCCCAGCAACACCCAACCGCACGTACGCCACATCGATGTCATTATTATTCTCCGTTCGCGGGTATATACCCGCTTAAATCCGGAAAAACCGGCCCTCAGGCCAGTTCATCCAACAGTCGCAGCAAGGTTTCACGCTTCTCGGCGCCCAGGCGATCGATCAATCGCTGTTGCGCCGCTTCCCAGGCCGGCAGCGCTGCCGCAAGGCGCTGTGCACCGGTTTCGGTGAGCCGGACGATGCGGTTGCGCATGTCCTCGCCCTCAGCCAGCGCCACCAGGCCCTCGCCTTCGAGTACCCGCAGGTTGCGCCCCAAAGTGCTGCGATCCAGGCCCATGGCTTCGGCCAGTTCCGAGATGCTCGGTTGATCCAGACGCTGCAGGTTGCACAGCAAAGAATACTGGGCAACGTTGATCCCGAAGCCGTCGAGAGCGCCGTCGTAATGCCTGCTGACGCCACGAGCGGCGCGACGCAGGTTGGTGCACAAACACTGAGAAGGAAGCATGATGCGTGTATATACCCGCGACTGTGTTAAATCAAGTTACACATGAGTTTATCAATAAGGATTGTGGCGTCTGACACATCCCCATCGCTGGCAAGCCAGCTCCCACAGTTTTTTGCAAGTGTTCAAAAAATCTGCAAACGCCCCAATACCTGTGGGAGCTGGCTTGCCAGCGATGAGGTCCGAACAGGCAACAGGCACCTGTCAGACCAACACAACCCCAACCAGCACCGCCACCTCCAGCAATTCCAGCAATGCTCCCGCCGTATCGCCCGTGGTCCCGCCCAACCGCCGCATCATCACCTGCCGCAGCCAGACAAACCCGACGAACGCGACAACCAGCGCAACAATCGCTTTCACCCCGGCAATCAGCAAGCAGGCCAGCGCACTTGCCCCCAGCACCCACCAACCGGCCCGGCGCGGCAGATGATCAGCCAACGCCTGCCCCAACCCACCCGCGCGAACATACGGCGTAGTCAGAAACAGCCCCAGCAACGCCGCGCGCCCCAGCAGCGGCACGATGATCAACATCACCGCGTGCCCTTGCTCGACCAGCGCCAGCAACGCGCAAAACTTCAGCAGCAACACCAACACCAGCGTCACCACGGCAATCGGCCCGCTGCGCGGATCCTTCATGATCGTCAGCGTGCGCTCACGATCACCGAAACCACCAAGCCAGGCGTCGGCGCTGTCAGCCAGACCATCCAGATGCAGCGCGCCGCTGAGCAGCACCCACACCGCCAGCAACAGCGCCGCATGCAACAACAACGGCGCGCCGGCCAATACCAGGTTGAATGCCCAGAGGATCACCCCGAACAGCAGCCCCACCAACGGATAAAACAGCAGCGAACGCCCGAGTTGTTGCGGCTCCGGCATCCCCGGCAGACGAATCGGCAGGCTGCTGAGAAATTGCAGGGCGATCCACAGTGGCAGCATCTCAGTGACCTTCCTTGAGCACGCCATCGGCCTCGACGCTGAGCGCGAACAGCGAAGCATGCGCGACTTCGACATTGAGCAACTGCTCACGCGGCAAACCTCGCGCCTGCGCCAGCAACAGACGCATCACCCCGCCATGACTGATCAGCAGAACGCGTTCACCAGCATAGGCCTGATGCAACCGCGCAACCGCGCCCAGCACGCGCGCCGCAAAATCACTGACCGGCTCACCCTGTGGCGGCGTGAACGCATACGGATCGGCCCAGAACAACCCCAGCGCCTCGGCATCGGTCTCCATCAGTGCCACTGCGCTCTGCCCTTCCCAGGCACCGAAATGCAGTTCTTGCAGATCTTTATCCAAATGAACCGGCAGCCCCAACTGCTTGCCCAGGTCGGCGGCAAACCGCGCACAACGCTGCAGCGGCGAACTGACCAGTCGGTCCCACGGCCCCCCCGCGATCACCGCCGCACGCATCTGCGCCCAACCTTTTTCAGTGAGCGCATCATCGAGACTGCCGCGCAGCCCACCGCCCAGCTCAGTCTCACCGTGGCGCAGCAGGTCCAGACGCAACGTCATGCCGGACGATCCGCTACCGCCGCTTCAGCGAACGTCGCCATCTGCCCGTGCAGGTCGCAGGCCAGACGCAACAGCGGCACAGCCAACGCCGCCCCGCTGCCCTCGCCCAGACGCAAACCGAGTTCCAGCAGCGGTTCGGCATTGAGGGTTTCCAGCACGTGACGATGGCCCGGCTCGGCGCCACGATGGCCGAACAGCAGCCACTCGCGGCAGGCCGGATTTAGCCGCACCGCGACCAACGCAGCGACCGTGCAGATAAAGCCGTCGACCAGCACCGCGACGCCTTCCTGCGCACAAGCCAGGTACGCGCCGACCAGTGCGGCAATTTCAAAACCGCCGAGGTTGAACAGGGTTTGCAGCGCATCGCCACGTTGCGCCGCGTGCAGCGCCAGTGCGCGCTCGATCACTTGTGCTTTATGGCTGACGCCTTCGGCGTTCAACCCGGTGCCGGGACCGGTCAGGTGCGCCACCGGGCAATCGAGCAAGGCACACGCCAGCGCACTGGCGGCAGTGGTGTTGCCGATGCCCATTTCGCCGCCGATGAACAACTGTGCGCCGGCCGCTTTGGCTCGCAGCACACTGTCACGACCGGCCTGCAAGGCGAGTTCGCCCTGCGCCTGGGTCATCGCCGCGCCTTTGGCGAAGTTCGCCGTGCCCGGGCCGATGTTCAGATGACGCACGCCCGGCAGATTCAACGTCGGTGTCACGGTGCCCAGATCGACTACTTCCAGCTGCGCATCGAGCTGGCGCGCCAGCACGCTGATCGCCGCACCGCCGCTGACGAAGTTGAGCAGCATCTGCCCGGTGACTTCCTGCGGAAATGCGGAAACACCTTCCGCGACCACACCGTGATCACCGGCAAAAATCGCGATCCAGACCTGCTTGAGGGTCGGTTTGATCTGCCCCTGCAATCCGGCCAATTGCACCGCCACGCTTTCGAGGCGACCGAGGGAGCCGGCCGGTTTGGTCAGTTGCTGCTGGCGCGCCGCCGCTTGTTCAACGATCTCGGCATTCACGGATTGGCACGGGTTCAACCACCACGCTTGAGTCATAACGCAGGTCCTTTCAGGGTCAGGGGCAGGCCGGCGACGGTCAGGACGACTCGCTGACAACGCTCGGCCAGAGCTTGATGCAGCCAACCGGCTTCATCGACGTAGCGGCGAGTCAATTCGCCCAGCGGCACGACACCCATTCCGGTCTCGTTGCTGACAAAAATGATTTCTCCCGGCAATGACGCCAGGCCGTCCAGCAGGGCTTCACGCTCGGCGGCGAGCCGCGCGACGTCATCGAGCATCAGCAGATTGGTCAGCCACAGGGTCAGGCAGTCCACCAACAGGCAACGCTCGGCGCCGGCGTTTTCACGCAGGGCGCGGGCCAGTTCTACGGGTTCTTCGATCAGTGCCCATTCGGCCGGACGCCGGGCGCGGTGATGAGCGACCCGCTCGTTCATTTCACCGTCCAGCGGCTGGCTGGTGGCGATGTAAGTGACCGCCAGCTGGCTGTCGCTGGCGAGTTTTTCCGCCAGGCGACTTTTGCCGGAGCGGGCGCCGCCGAGGATCAGTTGGTGCATGGGGACATCCTGAAAATTAAGTGTTGAGGCAACCGGCCCCTTCGCGGGCAAGCCCGCTCCCACAGTGATCGCAGTGGCTGAAACACCTCACTCCCTTGTGGGAGCTGGCTTGCCAGCGATGGGGCCTGGGCAGGCCATTCAAATCCCGCAGAGCTGACGCAGCAGCCCGGTATCCAGATGCCGCTCCACCAGATCCGCCAACCGCCCGATATCGCGCTCGCGCAAGCGGTGGTAATCCACCGTCTGCACATCACTCAACCCGGCCCAGCGCAGTAACGCGACACTGGCTTGCGGTGATTCGAACAAGCCATGCAGGTAGGTGCCGAACACCTGCCCGTCCAGACTCTGCGCGCCGTCGCAACGACCGTCATCCAGATGCACCGCCGCATTCTCCAGCGCCGGCCCCACCGTCACGCCCGCATGGATTTCATAGCCACTGACCTCGGCGTTTTCCAGCGCCAGATGCCCACGGACATTGCGCAACTGCTTCTCGGCTTCCAGCGTGGTTTCGAACGCCAGCAAACCGAGGCCGGCACTGGAGCCCGGCGCGCCTTCCAGGCCCAGCGGATCGTGCACCTGCTCGCCGAGCATTTGCAGACCGCCGCAGATCCCCAGCAACTTGCCGCCATAGCGCAAGTGCCGATTGATCGCCGCGTCCCAGCCATTGGCACGCAGATACGCGAGGTCGCTGCGCACGCTTTTCGAGCCGGGCAGGATGATCAGGTCGGCGGCAGGGATCGCCTGCCCCGGGCCGATGAATTGCAGATCAACCTGCGGATGCAAACGCAGCGGATCGAAGTCCGTGTGATTGCTGATACGCGGCAGCACCGGCACCACCACTTTCAGCACTTGCTCAGCCTTGTCGGTCTGGCGCTGGTCGATACCGTCCTCAGCCTCCAGATGCAGATCCATCACATACGGCAGCACGCCGACCACCGGTTTGCCGGTACGCTGTTCCAGCCAGTCGAGGCCCGGTTGCAGCAAGGCGATGTCACCGCGAAAGCGGTTGATGATGAAGCCCTTGACCCGCGCCTGCTCGCTCGGCGACAGCAACTCCAGCGTGCCGACCAGATGCGCAAACACCCCGCCGCGATTGATGTCGGCGATCAGCAGCACCGGGCAATCCACCGCTTCGGCGAAGCCCATGTTGGCGATGTCACCGGCACGCAGATTGATCTCGGCCGGCGAGCCGGCGCCTTCAACCATCACCAGCGGATAGGCCGCGCTCAGCCGCTCGTGCGACGCGAGCACCGCTTGCATGGCGATGGCTTTGTAGTCGTGATACGCCACTGCGTTCATGCTGGTGATCGCGCGGCCATGGATGATCACCTGCGCGCCCGTGTCGCTGTTGGGCTTGAGCAGCACCGGGTTCATGTCGGTGTGCGGTTCGAGATGCGCGGCTTGCGCCTGCACCGCTTGCGCCCGGCCAATCTCGCCGCAGTCGGCGGTCACCGCACTGTTGAGCGCCATGTTCTGCGGTTTGAACGGCACCACCGCCACGCCCTGACGGGTGGCCCAGCGGCACAGCGCCGTCACCAGCGTGCTTTTACCGGCGTCGGAGGTGGTGCCTTGCACCATCAGGGTGGTCATTTCGATTCCTTGGCAAAGGCTTGCAGCGCCTGTTCGAGGCGCGCTTCTTCAGCGGCGTTGGCGGGCAGGCCAAAACGCAGACTGCTGTTGTGGGTGAAGAGGCGCAGAAGGATGCCGCGTCGCGCCATGAACTCGTGCAACGCAGGCGCGTGCTCGGTGATCAGCCACTGAAACAACGCACAACCCCCATGGGGTTTGAAGCCATAACGCTCCAGCAGCAGCGCCAGACGTTCACTGGCCTCATCGCTGCGAATACGTTGCCGAGTGTGCGCTTCAGTGTCCTGCAGACAGGCCTGACCGAGCACCCGTGTCGGCCCGCTCACCGCCCACGGTCCGACCTGTTCGGCGAGCAACCTGAGCAACTTGCGCTCGGCCAGTACAAACCCCAGACGCACCCCCGCCAGACCGAAAAACTTGCCGAACGAGCGCAACACGATCAGGCCAACTTGATGGGTGTGCGAGGCCAGGCTCAGCTGCGGCGTGTTATCCATGAACGCTTCATCGACCACCAGCCAGCCGCCGCGCTGGGCCAGCCGCGCATGCCAATCGAGCAGCCGCGCCGGGGTCAGGCTCAGGCCAGTGGGATTGTTCGGATTGACCACCACCAGCACGTCGAGGCTGTCGAGAAAGAATTCCACTTCCTGCTCCAGCACTTCGCGCACGATATAACCACTGCAACGCCAGGCTTCGGCGTGCTCGGCATAACACGGCGACAACACACCGACCTTGCCGGCACGGCGCAAACGCGGCAGCAGCTGGATCGCCATTTGCGAACCGGCCACCGGCAGCACCTGCGAAGCACCGTAGTAATCACACGCGGCCTGCTCCAGCCCGTCGTCGGTTTCCGGCAAGCGTGCCCAGGCGCGCAACGGAATCTGCGGCACCGCAAACGGCCACGGCGCAAGCCCGCTGGACAGGTCGAGCCAGTTGGCCTCGGCAATCCCGTAATCGAGTGCAGCCTTGCGCAGCCGGCCACCGTGCTCAAGCATAGAATTCAGCCCCCACGCAGAGAATCAGCAGCCATAACCATACCCCGCGCTGGACCAATTGCCAGCCGCGATCAATCGAATCGGCATCCGCCGGCGCACCTTCGCCCAGTTGCGGACGCTCATGCAGCTCACCGTGATAAATCGCCGGTCCGCCCAGTTCGACGCCTAACGCACCGGCGCCAGCCGCCATTACCGGACCGGCGTTGGGGCTGTCCCATTGCGGGCCCTGGCTGCGCCAGCATTTCCAGGCGAGCCGGGTGTTGCCCAGCAGCGCGTAGGTCAGCGCCACCAGTCGGGCCGGAATGTAGTTGAGCACGTCGTCGATTTTTGCCGCGCACCAGCCGAAGCGCTCGAAGCGTTCGTTGCGATAGCCCCACATTGCGTCGAGCGTATTGCTCAGGCGATAGAGCACCACGCCCGGCGCACCGGCCACGACAAACCAGAACAGCGCGGCGAACACCGCGTCACTGCCGTTTTCCAGCACCGATTCGGTGGCGGCGCGGGCGACGGCGGTGCTGTCCAGTTCGCTGGTCTGACGGCTGACCAGATAACCCACGCGTTTGCGTGCTTCTTCCAGATCATCGCTGCGCAGGGCTTTGGCCACGGGCTCGACGTGTTCGCCAAGACTGCGCATGCCAAGGGCGCAATACAGCGCCAGAATCTCGACGATCCAGCCCACGTACGGCGCCCAGGAAAACGCGGTGGCGAGCAAGGTCAGCGGCAGCACCGCGATCACCCACGCGGTGACCCCGTGACTGCGCCAGCCACGTCCGCCCGCATTGAAACGGCGCTCGATGCGCCCGGCAAAATTGCCGAACGCCACCAGCG
This sequence comes from Pseudomonas sp. Y5-11, assembly GCF_022368695.1. NCBI lineage: Bacteria > Pseudomonadati > Pseudomonadota > Gammaproteobacteria > Pseudomonadales > Pseudomonadaceae > Pseudomonas > Pseudomonas sp. Y5-11. Next base: position 2,739,180 of record NZ_CP058974.1, on the reverse strand, counting down.
GATGCCAGCGTTTCGGTTCACCCAGCAGCGCATCCAGCGCGACTGCGGCGACACTCAACAACGCCACACTCATTGACTCACTCCCCAATAATTTTCGTACAGCAACTCATTGAGCGGCCGCGCCTGCGCCCACCCTTCGAGTACCAGCATCGGCGCCGGATAGAATGCCTTGACCGGCCCCAGGCACAACACTGCCAATGGCTTGGCCCCGGCCGGCAACTGCAGCAGATCGGCCAGCGCCTGCGGTTCGAACAGCGACACCCAGCCCATGCCCAGCCCCTCGGCACGGGACGCCAGCCACAGATTCTGAATCGCGCAGGACAGCGAGGCCAGGTCCATTTCCGGCAGCGTACGACGGCCGAAAATGTGTTTTTCACGATCGTCCATCAGCGCCGCGACCAGCACTTCGGCGCAGTCGTTGATGCCTTCGACCTTGAGCTTCATGAACTCGTCACTGCGCTCGCCGAGGGCTTCGGCGGTGCGCACGCGTTCTTCTTCGACGAGGTTCTGGATCTGCCCACGCAAGGCGCGATCGCTGATGCGGATAAAGCGCCATGGCTGCATCAGGCCGACGCTGGGCGCCTGATGCGCGGCTTCCAGCAGACGGCGCAGCAGCTCCGGCTCGACCGTGCCGCCGGTGAAGTGGCGCATGTCGCGGCGCTCGGCGATGGCTCGGTAGACGGCTGCGCGTTCGGCCTCGGAATAGGCGTTGTCGGTCATGGCCCCATCGCTGGCAAGCCAGCTCCCACAGGGAATCGCGTTTCTTCAGGCATGACACCGGCCACTGTGGGAGCTGGCTTGCCAGCGATGGCGGCCTTGAGATCTGGCGCAAACAATGCGGCAATCGCCGCCGGATTCGACGGAAAGTAAAAATGCACGTACGACGCCGTCATCCGCCCCTCCCGATAAACCGCCTCCGCCCCGCGCCCGCCATTCGGGCTGACTCCCCGGGCAATCGGCGTCAGTTCGGTGCTGGTCAGGGAATGGTGATAGGTGTGGCCGCGCAACGAACCTTCTGGCAAATCCACCGCTTGCAGTGCCAGTGCCGCCAGACGTTTTTGCATCACTGCCTCACCGCGCAGCAGCCCGACCAGTTCGGCGCGGGTGCCGTCGACATCGGTCAACGCGTCGAGCAGATAGAGCATGCCGCCGCACTCGGCAAGCAGCGGTTTGCCGGCTGCGTGGTGCGCGCGAATCGCATCCAGCATCGCGGTGTTTTGCCCCAGCGCCACATGGTGCAACTCCGGGTAACCGCCGGGTAAATACAGACTGTCGGCGTCGGGCAACTGCGTATCGCGGATCGGCGAGAAGAAACTCAACTCGGCGCCCATCGCCCGCAGCAGATCGAGGCTGGCGCCGTAGGTGAAGGCAAAGGCTTCGTCACGAGCGACGGCAATGCGCACGCCGTCGAGCAGCGGTTCGGCAGGGATCACTTCAGGCGCGGCGAACTCCACGGCCGGTGGCAGCGCTACCTCGCAACTGCTGGCCAACGCTTGGGCGGCCGCGTCGAGACGCAGGTCCAGATCATTCAATTCGCTGGCCTGCACCAGACCGAGATGGCGGCTCGGCAACTCGATTCCGGTTTCCCGCGACAGTGCGCCGTACCAGCGCAGGCCTTCGGTGAGGCTGCCTTCCAGCAACTGCGCATGGCGCACCGTGCCGACGCGGTTGGCCAGCACGCCGGCAAACGGCAAGTCCGGCTGATAGCGCGCCAGGCCCAGGGCCAATGCGCCGAACGTCTGGGCCATGGCCGTGCCGTCGATGACGCCGAGCACCGGCACGCCGAAATGCCGTGCCAGATCGGCGCTCGATGGCGTACCGTCAAACAGGCCCATCACGCCTTCGATCAGGATCAGATCGGCTTCTGCAGCAGCTTCCCACAGCAGACGGCGGCTTTCCTGCTCGCCGACCATCCACATGTCCAGTTGATACACCGGCGCACCGCTGGCGCGTTCGAGAATCATCGGGTCGAGGAAGTCCGGGCCGCACTTGAACACGCGCACCTTGCGCCCCTGATTGCGATGCAAGCGAGCGAGCGCGGCAGTGACGGTGGTCTTGCCCTGACCGGAGGCCGGCGCGGCGATGAGTACCGCCGGGCAGTGACGTGGTTGATTCAAAGTTCGACGCCTTTCTGCGCTTTGATGCCGGCCTGGAAGGCGTGCTTGAGCATGCCCATTTCGGTGACGGTATCGCCCATTTCGATCATTTCCGGCTTGGCCGCGCGACCGGTGACGATCACGTGCTGCATCGGCGGACGCGCCTGCAGGTCGCTGAGCACTCGATCCAGATCGAGATAGCCGTGTTTCAGGGCGATGTTCAGTTCATCCAGCACCACCAGGCCGATCGACGGATCACGCAGCAGCTCGCGGGACACTGCCCACGCAGCTTCAGCGGCGGCGATGTCACGCTGGCGATCCTGGGTTTCCCAGGTGAAACCCTCGCCCATCACGTGAAAACGCACTTGCTCGGGGAAGCGGCGGAAGAACAACTCTTCACCGGTGCTGTTGCGGCCCTTGATGAATTGCACCACGCCACACTGCATGCCGTGGCCCATGGCACGGGCAAGCATGCCGAACGCCGAGCTGCTTTTGCCTTTGCCATTGCCGGTCAACACCAGCACCAGGCCGCACTCGTCAGGGGAATTGGCGATGCGTTCGTCGATCACGGCTTTTTTGCGCTGCATACGCGCCAGATGGCGTTCGTCGCGCTCGGGGGAATCGGTCATGGGGGAGCTCTCCGTTGAGGCTGGATAACGGCGGGCAGGCACAAGAACAGACGGCAAAAAGCCTGGCATCGCCCACCGTGATGCCGCTGGATGGATCAGGCCGGTCTCCGGGCTCATGAGCGGCGAATCGCCTGACTGCGCGCCTTCCCGCGTCGGTCGACACAGTGGCTCAATGCGCAGTTTTCACTCATTTACCGTTGCGGGGGCAGCGCCGGGATCGTGATCGTGCTTCACCTGAAGACAACCCTCACCGGCTTCCCTGTTTCACTCTGTCGACACGCGTCACAGAGCACCTGAAACAAGCCGCGAAGGTTAGAGGGTTGGGGGTGGAGCGTCAATTAAAGAGGGGGCCGTCGGGCGAATAACTGCCGCCGATCAATTATCTGACGCCAATCTTGTGCCACACTGAGACAAGTGATATCAAAGAGCCATGCTTTTGATTGAAAAAGCACACCACAACAATAAGGATGATGACGATGCAAGGCATGATCATCAGCAACCCGCGCCTGGAATTCCTGCGCCCGGTGCTTGAACGCTGGTTTGACTGTATTGACCGTTACAACGCGGTACGCGGTGACAACGACACGCCCTACTGGCATGACGAGAACGCCAATCTCGGCTTGCTCTCCGCTGCGGCCTGGATGGCCGAGTTGGTTACCCTCTGCGATACCACCACTCGCAAACAGAACGAGGATGGCGAGCGCAATGCCCGCGCCGATCTGTTCATCGCCGGCGCCGAAGACCGCGCCTACCTTCAGGCCACCCAGCGCTGGCCGCGGGTCAACAACCTCAACCTGACTCAGGCCCTGCTGGACATCACCAGCGATGCCAAACGCATCAGCTTCGCCAGCGACCTCAAGCTCGGCTGTCTGTTCGTCGCCCCGCAGAAGGCCCAGCACAGTGCCAGCCCCGAAGAACTGCAGGACATGGTCGACGACCTGCAAAAGGAGCATTGCTGCGCCGTGGCCTGGTATTTCCCCTACGCCTACCGCAAGTTGCGCAGCGAAGCGGGCAATTATCACCCGGGCATCGCCGTGCTGTTCAAAGAGGCTCGCGGATAGCGGTTGAACCATCGGGTGCGCAGGGTTCTCTATGATTAAGCATGCATTCATAGGGAAGATCAGCAATGCGCAAAACCCGACTCGCTCTCGTCATCGCTCTCGCCGGAGGGCTCGCCGCCTGCGGTGAATCCTCCAGCCTGCAAGTTTCCGACGGCACCGGTCCGTCACCGAAACTGCCTGAACCGAACAAAACCCTGATCCCGACGGTGAACATCGCCCCAGCGGTCGGCTGGCCTGCAGGTGGCAAACCGACCGCCGCAGCCGGTACGCAAGTGGCTGCATTTGCCGAAGGCCTCGATCACCCACGCTGGCTCTACGTGCTGCCCAACGGTGACGTATTGGTGGCGGAAACCAACGCGCCGCCCAAACCGGATGACAGCAGCGGTATTCGCGGCTGGGTGATGAAGAAAGTCATGGGCAAAGCCGGTGCCGGCGTGCCAAGCCCGAACCGTATCACCCTGCTGCGCGACGCCGATCACGACGGCATGGCCGAGACCCGCACGGTGTTTCTGCAGAACCTCAACTCGCCGTTCGGCATGACCCTGGTCGGCAACGATTTGTACGTCGCTGACACTGATCGCCTGCTGCGCTTCCACTACGAACCCGGTGCGACGGAGATCAACACACAGCCGATCAAGGTTACCGACCTGCCGGGCGGTACGCTGAACCATCACTGGACCAAGAACGTCATCGCCAGCAAGGACGGTAGCAAGCTGTATGTCACCGTCGGCTCGAACAGCAATGTCGGCGAGAATGGTCTGGATAAAGAGGAAGGTCGCGCCGCGATCTGGGAAGTGGATCGCGCCACGGGCAATCACCGGATCTTCGCCTCGGGCATTCGTAACCCCAACGGCCTGGCGTGGGAGCCCACCACAGGCGCGCTGTGGACAGCGGTCAACGAACGTGACGAAATCGGCAGCGACCTGGTGCCGGACTACATCACCTCGGTCAAGGACGGTGGCTTCTATGGCTGGCCTTTCAGCTATTACGGTCAGCACGTGGATGTTCGGGTGAAGCCGCAGAATCTGGATCTGGTGGCCAAGGCCATCGCTCCGGATTATGCCGTCGGCCCGCACACCGCCTCGTTGGGCCTGACCTTCGCCGAGGGCAACAACTTGCCCGCGCAGTTCAAGGAAGGCGCGTTTATCGGCCAGCACGGCTCATGGAACCGCAAACCGCACAGTGGCTATAAGGTGATTTTTGTACCATTCACCGCCGGCAAGCCGAACGGAGCACCGGTGGATGTGCTGACCGGCTTCCTCGACAAGGACGAGAACGCATTGGGCCGCCCGGTTGGCGTAGTGATTGACCAGCAAGGTGGTTTGCTGGTGGCCGATGATGTGGGGAACAAGGTGTGGCGAGTGTCGTCCGCCAAGTAACGTGGGCCCGCCACAAAACAACTGTGGGAGCGAGCCTGCTCGCGAATGCGGAGTGTCAGCCTACATTGAGTTGACTGATACACCGCTTTCGCGAGCAGGCTCGCTCCCACATTAGGATTGCTGCGATTTTTTACTAGGGGTTATGCGCCAGATGCTCCGGCTGCAACACCCGCTTGGCACTCAAATACGCCTTCTGCCAATACGCCTTCGACAGGCTGTCCAGCTTCACTGTGCCGCCGGTGGCTGGCGCATGCACGAAGCGACCTTCCCCCACGTAGATCCCCGCATGGCTGACCTGAGAGCCGCCGTTGGTGGCGAAGAAGATCAGGTCGCCGGTCTGCAACCCTTCCTTGCCCACATTCGGCGCCTGCATCACGATCATCTCGCGGGTGGAGCGCGGCAGGGAGATGCCGGCGGCATCGCGGTAGACGAAACCGATCAGACCGCTGCAATCAAACCCGGAGTCTGGCGTGTTGCCGCCCCAGCGATAGGGCGTGCCAACCAGGCCCAGCGCGCGAAACAGCACATCCTCAGCAGCGGGCGAAAAAGCTTGGGAGGGCCCGAACACCACCGGAGCGCGTACCACGGGCGCAGGCGGCGGGGTGCGGCTGGCGCAGGCGCTGAGCAGCGCTGCGAAGAAAATCAATGTGAGGCGGGCCGACATCGTCATAAGCAGAACATCCTGATCTGGCTGCGGCTTTCTCTGCCGAATGGACAGAAACAAAACCGCCTGCGGAGCACGCAGGCGGTTTGCCATCAATATAGATACAGGATTCTAGCGGCTACACGGCAAACTTCAAGTAAGACTTTAACTTCACCTTGTAAAGTCTAGGTCTACTCCCTTGCCGGGATCCGTTTTTGTCGCCACGGACGTGGCGACAACGGGGAATTACTTGCGAGCGGTGACCACGGTCGGTGCCATCGCGAGGGCGCGCTTGGCTTCGATGAAGGTCTTGCTCCAGTAGCTGTCACCCAGGCTGTCGATGCGGACACCGCCGCTGCGACGGCTGCTGGAGTGAATGAACTGATTGTCACCCAGGTAGATCCCGGCGTGGCTTACACGACCGCGACGACCATTGGTGGCGAAGAACAGCAGATCGCCCGGCTCAAGATTACCGCGCGAGACCAGAGGCGCATCCACGTTGATCATTTCGCGGGTGGAGCGCGGCAGATTCATGCCGGCTTCTTCGCGGAACAGATAACCGATGAAACCGCTGCAGTCAAAACCGGCTTCAGAGGTACCGCCGAAACGGTAACGGGTACCGATCAGGGACATGCCGCGTTCGAGGATGCTGTCGGCCAGAACCGGAAGCTCGTAGGGCTTCTTGCCGTTGAAATCGGCGAGTTCTTTTTCGGTGGCCAGCTCTTCCTGGTAAATAACGGAAGACTGGGCAGTGGCAGAATTTTTAACCTGTTGAGGCTGCTCTTGAACTGGAGAATGAGCAGCGCAACCGAACAACAGGGTGACGAGTGCGAGAGGCACGAGGGGTGCGAAGCGATTTAGCATGGGCACGACCGTGGCTGAAGTTGTAAAGAAGCCGAGACTATGCCCGCTATCGGCCTCATTTGCAAATTCAATCGATCTTTTTGTGACTTCCCGGTTTCTCGTTTACATCTAAGCGCTTAAGCCCATTTGACTCGATACGCAGTCTGCACCCCGTGCGGAAAAGCGGATTTTCTGGCGCCTGAAATATGTCGAAACCGCCTGAAACCTGCGGATTTCAAGGGCTGCACTACCAGCCGAGGGTTTCCTTCAGGAACGGAATGGTCAGCTTGCGTTGCGCCTGCAACGAAGCCTGATCCAGCTGTTCGAGCAGGTCGAACAATGCACTCATGCTGCGGGTGCCACGGGTCAGAATAAAGTGTCCGACTTCATCGGTCAGGTGCAGGCCGCGTCGCGAAGCACGCAATTGCAGGGCACGCAATTTGTCTTCATCGGAAAGCGGGCGCATCTGGAAGATCAGCGCCAGCGTCAGACGCGATTTGAGGTCTGCCAGTTTCACCGGCAGCTCGCGAGGCGAGGTTGAAGCGGCAATCAGCAAGCGTCGACCACTGTCGCGCAGACGGTTAAACAGATGAAACATCGCCTCTTCCCAGTCCGGCTTGCCGGCAATCACCTGCAAGTCATCGAGACAGACCAGTTCATACTGTTCAAGGTTGTCGAGAATTTCGATGCCGCGATCCATCAATTCGGCCAGCGGCAGGTACACCGCCGGCTCACCCATCTGCTCAAAACGCAGGCAAGCCGCCTGCAACAGATGCGTACGCCCTACCCCATGCTTGCCCCACAGGTAGATCAGGCTTTCGGTCCAGCCGGCGTCGGCTTCGCATAGGCGCTCGACATAGCCGAGTGCAGCGGCATTGGCGCCTGGGTAGTAGTTGATGAAGGTGGCGTCGTCACGCAGACGCACACCTAGGGGCAGCTGAATCGGTTTCATGCTGACTGAACAGTTCTCAAGGAACCGTTAGTGGCCTCTGTGTAAAGTTTGCGAAGTTTATACCCGTGAAGCTGAGCGCACAATGCGACAGACCTCAAGCAAAATCAAAGGTTTGCGTTAACACGCTGGTTTTATGACAGTTTCTCTGACGCGGCGCCGAACGAACTCACCGCAAAACACGGGCCAACCCGGCGCAATGTCGGGCCACCCGTGATCGGATTACAACTCGGGCTCATCGGTCCCGCTGTAAATATCCGAGTCCTTGTACAAATCATGCACGTGACGCACCAGCACCATGATCACCGCCGCCACCGGTAGTGCCAGCAGCACACCGGTAAAGCCGAACAGCTCGCCGCCGGCCAGAATCGCGAAAATCACCGCCACCGGATGCAGACCGATCCGGTCACCCACCAGCAAAGGCGTCAGCACCATGCCTTCCAGCGCTTGCCCGACCATGAACACCGCCACAATCCCGATCATCGGATACAGATCACCACCGAACTGGAACAAGCCGGCAATCAGCGCCGCGCCAATCCCGATCACGAAGCCCATGTACGGCACGATGGCCGCCAGACCGGCGATCAGGCCGATCAACAGCCCCAGTTCCAGCCCAACGATCATCAGACCTGCTGCGTAGATTACGCCCAGCGCCAGCATCACCAGCAACTGCCCGCGCACGAACGCGCCGAGCACCTCGTGGCACTCCCCCGCAAGCGAGACGATGGTTTCTTCACGATCACGCGGCAACAGGCTGCGGATCTTGGCCATCATCACGTCCCAGTCGCGCAGCAGATAAAAACTCACCACCGGGATCAACACCAGATTCGCCAGCCAACCGATCAGCGCCAGGCTCGAGGCCGTGGCCTGACTCAGCACCACACCGACGATGTCGGTGGTCTGCCCCATGTGCTCGCTGATCGCGGCCTTGACCTTGTCGAACTTCCAGAAGCCATCCGACAGCCCCAGTTTCGACTGCGCCCAGGGCAGCGCCGTATGCTGCAGCCAATCGAGCATCTGCGGCGCCAGTTCGTACAAGCGCAGCAACTGCTTGGCGAGCATCGGTACCAACACCAGCAACAACGTGGTGACAATCAGGGTGAACAAGGCAAACACCGCGATCACGCCCCAGGTTCGCGACAGGCCCAGCCGTTCCAGACGATCCACCAGCGGATCGAACAGGTACGCCAGCAGCAACGCCACCAGAAACGGCGTGAGGATCGGGTGCAGCAACCAGACAAACGCGCAAAGCAGGACTACCCCACCGAGCCAGAACCAACGCCGCGTATCGGCCATGTATCACTCCTGCTTTTCTATATAAGGAAAGACTTACCAGCGAAACCGCAACGAAGGCGCTATCGGTGCAGGCGCCGGAGCCGCAACAGGCGCCGCACCTGCGACGGCTGGCTGCGGCGCTGGCGCTGGCACTGGCGCTGGCGCTGGCGTTGGAGCTTCGGCCGGCAACTCCTGCAACTTCGCCAGCGACAATTGCGCGCGCAACTGATCGGCACTGCCGTTGACCCGATACACGATGCGATCACCATCGACACTTTGCAGACGCACACCGAACGGTTCGAGTAACCGCAGCAGCGTGGCGTAATGCTCAAGATTCATACCCTGCACTTCCAGAGTCTGTTGACCCGAAGCGCCAGGCCTGGCGACAAAGCGCGGCGCCAGACGCTCCGCTACCGCCAGCATCACCGCATCGGCCACGGCAGCCTGATCGGCGCCCTGCACACTGCCGGCCTCTTTCTGATCGCCCAGCCACAGATGCCACTTGGCCTGCCACTGCCCGCCCTCTTCGTGCGCATGCACCGCCAGCAAGGCATCTGCGCCGTAACGCTCCGAAGCGCCGCGCAACGGCGCGGGATCGGTGCCGTCGAGCACCGGCGCGGTGGCCACCAGTTGCTCACTCAGATCCGCCAGCGGCAAACGCAAGGGCAAACCACGATGCTGAGCCGCCGCACGCAGTGGTGCCGCCGCTGCCTGACCGTCGCCGACCAGGCTCGAACCTTCAGTCGAATCGTTCAGCCACCAACTCAGGATCGACGGCCGGCTCGCGCCCCACAGCGACAATCCCGCACGACGCAGCGCCTGCTCAGTGGTGGCCGGGTCGAAATCGACTTTCAGCACTTCCGGTGGCCCGGCATCAAAACCGAACTGGCTGATGATCTGCTGCGGGTCTTTGCGAATCGTTGCCAACCCTGGATTTTGCACCGCCTTCGGGTCGCCGGTCAGGCGCAATACCAACGTATCCAGCGCCGCCTGCGTGGCGCGATCACGCTCTTCCGGCGCCTGGCTGCTGACCGGCTGACGCACTTGATAGAGACCTTTGAGGTTTTCGGCATGACTCGCCAGGCTGACCACGGACAAACAACCCACAACCAACAATTTACAAAAACGCATGGAAAATTCCCGTCGACAGGAGCGGCTGGAACAGGCCGCGTGAACCGGTTAAGCAAGGCTGTGACAATCTGCCATCGCAAAACATTCACACGGCGGCGGTAAGTTTTTGCACAGGGATAACGATAGACGGTTAATCGGTACACCTTATACAGGCAGCCACCCGGCACAATTGCAAAAAATTTCCGCTGATTATGCCCCTGCCCGTCGGCGCGAGGATGGCCGCTGCCCCTCAAGCCTGATAAAATCGCGCGCCTTCGCAGACCGGCAACAGCCGGGCACCCCGAAATTCGCGTGAGGCCATCGCCCTCTCGATTTCGATGTTCCCGCTGAACTCGGTCGTTACCCCTGAATCCCCTCCCCTAAAGGCCTGGATCATGAGCAAGCAACCCTCCCTGAGCTACAAGGACGCCGGTGTAGACATCGACGCCGGTGAAGCATTGGTCGAACGCATCAAGAGCGTCGCCAAGCGCACTGCGCGCCCGGAAGTCATGGGCGGCCTGGGCGGTTTCGGCGCCCTCTGCGAAATCCCGGCCGGCTACAAGCAGCCTGTGCTGGTTTCCGGCACCGATGGCGTTGGCACCAAGCTGCGCCTGGCGCTGAACCTGAACAAGCACGACAGCATCGGCCAGGACCTGGTCGCCATGTGCGTCAACGATCTGGTGGTGTGCGGCGCTGAACCGCTGTTCTTTCTCGACTACTACGCCACCGGCAGGCTGAACGTTGACGTGGCCGCCACCGTCGTCACTGGTATCGGTGCAGGCTGCGAACTGGCTGGCTGCTCTCTGGTTGGCGGCGAAACCGCTGAAATGCCTGGCATGTATGAAGGCGAAGACTACGACCTGGCCGGCTTCTGCGTCGGCGTCGTGGAAAAAGCCGACATCATCGACGGCTCGAAAGTCGCCACCGGCGACGCGCTGATCGCCCTGCCATCGTCCGGCCCGCACTCCAACGGCTACTCGCTGATCCGCAAGATCATCGAAGTGTCCGGCGCCGACATCGAAACCGTTCAGCTCGACGGCAAGCCGCTGACCGAACTGCTGATGGCCCCGACCCGCATCTACGTGAAGCCGCTGCTCAAGCTGATCAAGGACACCGGCGCAGTCAAGGCCATGGCCCACATCACCGGTGGCGGCCTGCTGGACAACATCCCGCGTGTTCTGCCAAAAGGCGCTCAGGCCGTGGTTGACGTGGCCAGCTGGACTCGCCCGGCGGTCTTCGACTGGCTGCAGGAGAAAGGCAACGTTGACGAGACCGAGATGCACCGCGTATTGAACTGCGGCGTTGGCATGGTCATCTGCGTGGCTCAGGAACACGTTGAAGTCGCCCTCAACACCTTGCGTGACGCTGGTGAGCAGCCTTGGGTCATCGGCCAGATCGCTGCCGCTGCCGAAGGCGCTGCTCAAGTCGAGCTGAAAAACCTCAAGGCTCACTGATGTCCCAGACCTGTGATGTCGTGGTGCTGTTGTCCGGCACCGGCAGTAACTTGCAGGCTCTGATCGACAGCACGCGGACCGGCGACAGCCCGGTCCGCATCGCCGCGGTGATTTCCAACCGCGCCGACGCCTACGGCCTGCAACGCGCCAGTGACGCGGGTATCGCCACCCGCTCGCTGGATCACAAGGCCTTCGAAGGTCGCGAGGCCTTCGATGCGGCCCTGATCGAACTGATCGACGAATTCAACCCGAAACTCGTGGTGCTGGCCGGCTTCATGCGCATTCTCAGCGCTGATTTCGTGCGTCACTACCAGGGTCGCCTGCTCAATATCCACCCGTCGCTGCTGCCCAAATACAAAGGGTTACACACTCATCAGCGGGCGCTCGAGGCCGGCGACGCGGAACACGGCTGCTCCGTGCACTTCGTCACCGAGGAACTCGATGGTGGACCACTGGTCGTACAGGCAGTAATACCGGTAGAGTTGCACGACACGCCGCAGACACTTGCGCAGCGAGTGCATGTCCAGGAACACCTGATCTACCCGATGGCTGTACGCTGGTTTGCCGAAGGCCGACTGGCACTCGGTGAGCAAGGTGCTTTACTGGATGGCCAGTTACTCGCGGCCAGCGGCCACTTGATTCGACACTAGGAGATTTTATGCGTCGCGCCCTGCTCTTCGCTTGTGCTCTGCTCGCCCTGCCCTTCGCGCAGGCGGCAGACCTTCAACCGTTCTCCGCGAGCTACACCGCCGACTGGAAACAGTTGCCCATGAGTGGCACCGCCGAACGCAGCCTGACCAAGGAAGCCAACGGCGTCTGGAAACTCAGCTTCAAGGCGTCGATGATGATCGCCAGCCTGACTGAAGAAAGCACCCTGACCCTGGACAAGGACACTCTGCTGCCGCAGTCCTACCACTTTGAACGTGGTGGTCTGGGCAAAGCGAAAAAGGCTGATCTGGACTTCGACTGGAACAGCAAGATGGTCACCGGCACCGACCGTGGCGACGCAGTGAAGATCCCGCTGAACCGTGGCATGGTCGACAAGTCGACCTATCAACTGGCGCTGCAGCACGACGTCGCCTCCGGCAAGAAGACCATGAGCTACCAGGTGGTCGATGACGGTGAAGTCGATACCTATGACTTCCGTGTACTGGGTGCCGAGAAAGTCGACACCAAGGCCGGCAAGATCGATGCAATCAAGGTCGAGCGCGTGCGCGATCCGACACAAAGCAAGCGCACCACCGTGCTGTGGTTCGCCAAGGATTGGGATTACCTGCTGGTCCGCCTGCAACAGGTTGAAACCGACGGCAAGGAGTACAACATCATGCTCCAGGACGGCACGGTCAACGGCAAAACCGTTAAGGGCAGCTGATCCGCCGCTACAACAAAAAGCCCCGCAGATGCGGGGCTTTTTTGTGCCTGCAGTTTTCGCGACGACACATATCCCCCTGTGGGAGCGAGCCTGCTCGCGAAGGCGTCAGTTCAGCCGACATGTTTGTGGTTGATACACCGCTTTCGCGAGCAGGCTCGCTCCCACAGGGTTCAGCTCGATCTTCAGCGGTCAGATCAGACCGAAAATCTGGCCACCATATTGTTCAAATCCACTGCCAGCCGCGACAACTCCTGGCTCGCCGCACTGGTCTGATTAGCCCCGGCAGAAGTCTGCGTCGCCAGATCGCGAATATTCATCAGATTGCGGTCCACCTCCCGCGCCACTGCCGCCTGCTCCTCCGAGGCACTGGCGATCACCAGGTTGCGCTCGTTGATCAAGGTGAACGCCGAGGCGATTTCCTCCAGTGCCTCACCCGCCGCCTTCGCCAGTTCCAGCGTTGAATTGGCGCGAAGGCTGCTCTGCTGCATCGAATTGACCGCCGAATCGGTACCCTGCTGGATACCGCCGATCATCTGCTCGATTTCCTGGGTCGATTGTTGGGTGCGGTGCGCCAACGCGCGCACTTCATCGGCCACCACCGCGAAGCCGCGACCGGCATCGCCGGCCCGCGCTGCCTCGATCGCAGCGTTTAGCGCGAGCAGGTTGGTCTGCTCGGCAATCGAACGGATCACATCCAGCACCTTGCTGATGCCGTGAACCTTCTGCGCCAGATCCTCCACCTGCGTGGCATTCGACGTGACGTCATCTGCCAGGGATTCGATTGACGTCACGGTCTGCCGCACCTGCTCGCGACCACGCTGGGCGATGCGATCAGACTCGCGTGACGCCTCGGACGTCGCCACCGCATTGCTCGCCACTTCCTCAACGGCAGCCGTCATCTGATTGACCGCCGTGGCGGCCTGTTCAATCTCCAGGCTCTGCTGGTGCAGCCCACGTGTGGCGTCTTCGGTGACGCAACTCAGCTCCTCCGAAGCCGAAGCCAACTGACTGGACGACTCGGAAATCTGCCGGATGGTGTCGCGCAGGTTGTGCTGCATGCTTTTCAGCGCCTGCAGCAGCCGCGCCGGTTCGTCCTTGCCGGAGATATTGATATCGCCCGTCAGATCGCCACCGGCCACCACTTCCGCCACGCCCAGCGACTGCGTCAGAGGCAAGACGATGCTGCGGGTCAGCAACAACGCCAGACCGATGGTGATCAGTGCAGTGATGCCGATCATCACGCCGACCCAGACCCGCGAATTGATGAAGACCAGGCGCGCCGCTTCGGTGGCAAGGTTGGCGTTGTGCTTGTTCAGCTCGACCAACTCTTTCAGAGTGACCGCCATGTCATCGGCCAACGGGCTCATCTCACCGTTGAGAATCGCCGCCGCCTCCTCCACCCGATTCTTCGCGGACAACTGCATGACTTGCGCCTGAAACTCCAGATACTGGTGCTCGGCGACCTTGAAGCGGTCGAACAACTTGCGCTCTTCGGGCAGCACGATCAACACGTCATAGCGTTGCTGGGCTTCGCTCAACACGCCGCGCAGGTCATTGAGCTTGGCGACATTCTGCGCCAGCGCCTGCGGATCCCGATTGAGCAACAGACGCATGGTCAGCGCACGCAGGCGCAGCATGTCCTGACTCATCTCGCCAACCGCCATCACACTCGGCAGCCAGTTGTTGTCGACCTCATCCGACTGGGCGCGCATGTTCGACATTTGCAGCAAGGCGAACGCCCCCAAGGCAAACACCATCAAGGCCAACACACCAAAACCCAGGCCGGCACGCGGCGCGATATTGAGACTACGGATGCTCATTACTCTGGTTCCTTCCAAAATCGCTGCATCAACCCTGCAGCTGGTTGCTCTAGAAGGTATCGGCCCCGCGCAAATTTGCGTAAGACCAAAAGGTGATATCAAAAGGCCTTGATACTTCGAACCCTCGGCATTAACGATTCAGCGCGGTTGACCGGACTTTGCTGCTGTTCGCGGCAATATCGCCAGGAAGTTATCCCGGGCGACTTTACGCGCCACGTCTTCGGGCAAGGCATCAAGGAACGGCGTGAAACTGCGCATTTCCTCACCGAGCTTGTTGAATCGGCCTACAACATCCGAACCCAGCATAAAGCGCTCAGGGTATTTCTCCACCAATGCCAGCCATTGCGCACGCGGCTTGCCCTGCTCATCCAGCAGATACGGCGTGAGCATGCTCCACGACAGATCGATGAACAGATTCGGGTAAGCCTCCAACATTCGGCTGACGGTGGGCAGAAGGAATTCCAGCTGCGTCTGGTGCCGATGGATCTCCGCACTGGTGCCGGCGTGCGCCCAGATGAACCGGGTGTGCGGGTGATTTCGCAGCGGTTCTTCGACTTCTTTCAGGTACAGCGGATTTTTCTCACGCTTGGAGGTGATGTTGGAATGCAGCATCACCGGCAGATCGTTTTCGGCGGCCAGGTGATATATCCGCTTCATCGCTTCATTATTGGCCCGAGGGGTATCGCCAGCGGTCAGTGCCGTCAGGTCATCATGGCGGGTGAACACTTCGCCGATGCCCTGCCACAGCCCCGGATACAGATCGAGCAGGCGCTGGATGTGTGCGGCGGAGTTCTTGTCGTTAGGGTTGAAGCCCGAGAGGAATGGGTGAAAGTGTAGACGCTGCTCCGGCGTCAGTTTCTGCACGGCATCGGCAACGATCATGTCGGTGGCGCTGTACCAGTAGGCGTCGGCGTCATCACCGGCGTAATAGCGCGGACGTTTGGGTTCGTCTTCATGCCATTTCTTCGCCACGGGAATGCCGGAAATCATCACATGGTCGATGGAATTGTCCTGCATGGCCGTGAGCAATTTCGCCATGCCGGCGGTTTCCTGGAAAAAATCCACGTAGTGCAGGTGCGCATCGCTGTAAGTGTAATCACGGGCGCTGGCGCTACCGGCACATGCCAGCAGGCAGGCAAGACTCAAACGAAACAAGGACACAAGTAATCTCCGACAGGTAGGCATAGCCTAGACCCTGAGCCGAGAACAAGGGTTCATCCTGCAGGAAAGTGGAACGCGCCTCCGTAGGAATGCTCTATAACTGCAAGGTCTTTTTTGATCGCACGACTTTTTCCTACTGCCAGTGAGGTTGCCATGACTGTTACCGTCAATACCGTCTCCGCCGAAGGTTTTCGTCACACCGTACAGATCGATGACCACGAATTGTTTGCCGACGTGCCGAAGTCTGCCGGCGGCGAAGGCTCGGCACCCGAGCCACACGACTACTTCGACGCCGCGCTCGGTGCCTGCAAAGCCCTGACCCTGAAAATGTACGCGAAGAAGAAAGACATCCCGCTGACCGGCGTCGGCGTTGAGGTCAAGCGCGACAACAGCGAAGAGCAGAAAGGCAAATATGCCCTGCATGTGACGCTTACCCTCAAGGGCGTCCTTACCGATGCCCAGCGTGAAGAACTGCTGCGCGTCGCCGATCGCTGCCCGATTCACAAACTGATGACCACCAGCGACGTCAGCATCGAAACCCACGCTCCACAAGGCTTCGACAGCCAGTAATCACCCTCTTGCCAGCGGCGGGTTATGCTTCTGGCATCACCCGCTCAGCCTGGAATGCACCATGGACACGCAACCACTGATCATCCGCCCGCGCGCCGAAGACGTCGAAGGCCAGCCGATCCTGCGCCCGCTGCCGTCAGCCAAATGCCGCAGCGTCGGGCCATTTGTATTTTTCGACCACATGCTCGAGACGGTTTATCCGACGGGCAAAGGCATGAACATCCGACAGCATCCGCACATTGGCCTGTCGACCCTGACCTACCTCTTCGAAGGGCAGATCCAGCACAAGGACAGCCTTGGCTCCAATCAGGTGGTCAGCGCCGGCGATGTCAGCTGGATGACCGCCGGCAGTGCGATTGCCCATGTCGAGCGCACGCCCGAGCCGCTGTGGGCGCAAAGCTTCACGATGCACGGCTTGCAGATCTGGCTGGCTTCGCCCAAGGATCATGAGCAAGGCCCTGGGCATTACAGCCATCACCCGGCCGCAACCTTGCCGGTCAGCAATAACCTTGGCGTGCAGATTCGGATGATTGCCGGGTCAGGCTTTTGCTTGGAATCACCGGTACCGGTGCTTTCTCCTACGCTGTATGCCGAAATAAAAATGCAGACCGCGACCACACTGCTGATCCCGACCGAGCACGCAGAACGCGCGGTGTATGTGCTGAGTGGCGATGCGCAATTAAATGGCGAGCCCCTTGAACCCCACGCGCTGGCGGTGTTGCCGGGCGGGGAAGCGATGAGTCTGTTTGCCGAGAGTGATGTGCACGCGGTGGTGTTTGGCGGCGCCGCACTGGACGGGCCACGGCGGATCAACTGGAATTTTGTCGCGAGCGATCCGGCGGCGATCGATGAGGCGCGGCGCAAGTGGGCGGCCGGGGATTGGCCGACGGTACCGGGGGAAGTTGAGCGGATTGAATTGCCGGCGGGCCGGTAAAGCAAAAGATCGCAGCCTGCGGCAGCTCCTACATCGATCGCATGTAGGAGCTGCCGCAGGCTGCGATCTTTTGATTTTGAAACAATCAGCCTTTGAACACTTCTTCCAGCAAATCATGCATCGACTTGAACGCACGCTTGGCGGTCTTCGCGTCGTACATCATCTTGCCTGGCACATTGGCGTGCGGATCGGTGAATGAGTGCACCGCACCGCCGTAACTCAGCAACTGCCAATCGACCTTCGCCGCGTTCATTTCATCTTCGAACGCCGGCAATTGCTCTTTCGGCACCAACGGGTCGGAAGCGCCGTGCAGCACCAGCACCGAGCCCTTGATGTTCTTGGCATCCGCCGGATTCGGCGAGTCCAGCGTGCCGTGGAACGACACCGCCGCCTTCACCGGCGCACCGGTCCGCGCCAGATCCAACGCACAGCAACCACCGAAGCAGAACCCGAACACCGCCAGTTTTGAGGTATCAACCGCCGCCTCAGCCTGCTTCTGCAGTTGTTCGAACGCCGCCTGCATGCGCTTGCGCAGCAGTGCACGGTCGTTCTTCAGCGGCATCATCGCCGCGCCGGCCTCGTCAGCATTCTGCGGACGTACTGTTTGCCCGTACACGTCAGCAATGAACACCACGTAACCCTTGGCCGCGACCGACTTGGCGATCTCCTCGGCACCGGCGCTGACGCCCATCCAGTTCGGCGCCATCAACAGACCCGGGCGCGCGCCCTTGTGCTCGGCATCGAACGCCAGACGACCTTCATAGGGCTGACCATCCAACTGATAGACCACGGAACGAACAGTAACTTGGCTCATTTCTGACTCCTGATTAGTTAAACACCAGAATGAAAAAACCCGCCGAAGCGGGTTTTTCTACATCGTGATTAGGCTGACAGCTCAACCAGCAGCTTGTTCAGACGGGTCACATAAGCGGCCGGGTCTTTCAAGCTTTCGCCAGCCGCCAGAGCGGCCTGATCGAAGAGGATGTGCGACAGGTCGCCAAAACGCGCTTCGTTCTGCTCGCCATCGAGTTTCTCGATCAGCGGGTGGCTCGGGTTGAATTCGAAGATCGGCTTCGACTCCGGCACTTTTTGCCCGCTGGCTTCGAGGATCTGGCGCATTTGCAGGCCCAGGTCCTGTTCGCCGATGGCCAGAATGGCTGGCGAGTCGGTCAGGCGGTGAGAGACGCGAACCTCGGCAACGGAATCGCCCAGCGCGGTTTTCAGGCGCTCGACCAGACCTTCTTTGGACTTGGCGACTTCTTCTGCAGCTTTCTTGTCCTCTTCCGAGTCCAGGTTGCCCAGATCGAGGTCACCGCGTGCTACGTCGACAAAGGTCTTGCCGTCGAACTCGCTGAGGTAGCTCATCAGCCACTCGTCGATACGATCGGTCAGCAGCAGCACTTCGATGCCTTTCTTGCGGAAGACTTCCAGGTGCGGGCTGTTCTTGACCTGCGCATAGGTTTCACCGGTGAGGTAGTAGATCTTGTCCTGACCTTCCTTGGCGCGCGCCAGGTAGTCCGCCAGACCGACGATCTGCTCGCCGTCACCTTCGGTGGTCGATGCGAAGCGCAGCAGACCGGCAATTTTTTCCTTGTTGGCGAAATCTTCTGCCGGGCCTTCTTTCATGACCTGACCGAAGTTTTTCCAGAAGCCCTTGTATTGCTCAGGCTCGTTCTTCGCCAGTTTTTCCAGCATGTCCAGCACGCGCTTGGTCAGCGCCGACTTCATCGAGTCGATGATCGGGTCTTTCTGCAGGATTTCCCGCGACACGTTCAGCGACAGATCGTTGGAATCGACCACGCCTTTGATGAAGCGCAGGTACAGGGGCAGGAACGACTCGGCCTGATCCATCACGAACACGCGCTGCACGTAGAGCTTCAGGCCTTTCGGCGCTTCACGCTGGTACAGGTCGAACGGCGCGCGGGCCGGCACGTACAGCAACGAGCTGTACTCGAGCTTGCCTTCGACTTTGTTGTGGCTCCAGGCCAGCGGGTTTTCAAAGTCGTGGGCGATGTGTTTGTAGAACTCCTGGTATTCCTCGTCCTTCACTTCAGTGCGCGGACGGGTCCACAGGGCGCTGGCGCGGTTGACGGTTTCCCATTCAACGGCTGGTTTCTCTTCGCCCTCGGCAGCAGCCACTTCTTTCGGCAGCTCGATCGGCAGCGCGATGTGGTCGGAGTATTTCTTGATGATGTTGCGCAGACGCCAGCCATCGGCGAACTCGTCTTCACCAGACTTCAGGTGCAGGACGATGCGGGTACCGCGCTCTGGCTTGTCGATAGTGGCAACTTCGAACTCGCCCTCGCCTTTCGACGACCAGTGCACGCCTTCGCTGGCAGGAGTGCCGGCGCGACGGCTGTACACATCGACTTTGTCGGCAACGATGAAGGCGGAGTAGAAGCCGACACCAAACTGGCCGATCAGGTGCGAATCTTTCTTCTGATCGCCCGAGAGATTCTTCATGAAATCGGCGGTACCGGATTTGGCGATGGTCCCCAGGTGGGTGATCACATCGTCACGGTTCATGCCGATACCGTTGTCTTCGAGGGTGACGGTCTTGGCGTCCTTGTCGAAGCTCACACGGATTTTCAGTTCAGCGCCACCTTCGAGCAATTCCGGCTTGGCCAGAGCTTCGAAGCGCAGCTTGTCGACAGCGTCAGAGGCGTTCGAGATCAATTCGCGAAGGAAGATTTCCTTGTTGGAATACAGCGAATGGATCATGAGGTGCAGCAGTTGCTTTACCTCGGTCTGGAAGCCCAGGGTTTCCTTTTGAGTTTCCACACTCATGGTCATCAAACTCCAATCAGATGGCAGTGGCCGCGACCCGGAGGGTCGGCGGCGGGTTGTTCACTGAGTTGGGGGCAGCGTTCAGGATTTCAAGGGCTCATCGATTTTGAAGTGTGCACGGGCGGTGGCAATCGGCTCGCTCTCGGTACTTTGCCAGGCCGTGATGGCGACGTTGGCCACACGCCGGCCCTGACGGCAGACCTGACATTTGGCCCAAGTGTCGCGAAACTGCCCGGCGCGCAGGTAATCCAGGGAAAAATCGATGATCTTCGGCACCCCGGGCGCTCCGGTGAAGATCAGCAAATGCAACGCGGCTGCCAGCTCCATGAATCCGGCGATCACCCCGCCATGGATCGCAGGCAATAAAGGGTTACCAATGTTGTCCTTGTTCGCCGGCAGCTTGAACAGCAGGTCATCACCGACTCGCGAGCATTCGACGCCGATCAGCCCGGCGTAGGGAATCATCTGCAGCAAAGGCGCGTAATCGCCTTGGGCGTGAGCCAGCAGCAGTTGTTGCTTCCAGTCATCGCTCATCGAAGTTCTCCTTTGATCCTGCCGCCAAATCCCTGGGTGCCTTTCAGCCCCTTGCCCATGCGCATGAAGGTGCCAACCACATGGGCTATGGGTTGCTGCGGGTCGTCCTGATAGGCAAAACCGCGGGCGA
The DNA here is from genome assembly GCF_022368695.1 of Pseudomonas sp. Y5-11. Classification (NCBI taxonomy): domain Bacteria; kingdom Pseudomonadati; phylum Pseudomonadota; class Gammaproteobacteria; order Pseudomonadales; family Pseudomonadaceae; genus Pseudomonas; species Pseudomonas sp. Y5-11. The sequence continues at coordinate 2,718,433 of NZ_CP058974.1, read as the reverse complement.
AGATCACATCGGTGGTGACCCGATAACACTCGGCGAAACCGTAGACGTCCTTGTTCGGCTCTGCGGCGTGCATGTAGTCGATGCGCAGGTCCAGGGTCGGGCAGACTTCGAATTCCGGCAAAACGCACAACGTGGACATGCCGCATGCGGTGTCCATCAGCGAAGTAATCGCACCGCCGTGGATGACCCCGGTTTGCGGATTGCCAACGATTTTCGCGCTGTACGGCAGCTTCACTGTCAGCCCTTCGCTGCTGGCGCTGTGCACCGTCAAACCGAGCACCTGACAATGGCGCAGGGCGGAGAGAAAGCGTGTCGCGCGCTCAAAAACGGGGTTTTCAGCCATTTGATAATTACTCTCGTTAGAGCCTTTTGCCAGTAGTAAGCAATACGGCAAAAGTTCCACTGAAAAACAAACTTATATATCTGAACAAAATGAGGAACTTAACCTTTGGCGCTGCGCTCTTAAGGCCAGTAGTTATTTTCCATAAGGAGAAACACCCCATGCGTAAGACTTTAGCTATTGCCTTGATGTTGACCGCTTCCCTCGGTCTCGCTGCCTGCGATAAAAAATCCGAGGACAAAGCTCAAGATGCCAACCAACATGCTGAGCAAGCTCAGCAAGACATGAACAAAGCTCAGGATAAAGTGAACGACGCAGCAAAAGAAAACGCCGAAGCTGCCAAAGCTCAGGCTGAATCGAATCAAGCTGCTCAGGAAGAAGCTGCCAAGAAGCAATAATTGCGACTTGATGCAGAAAAAGAAAACCCGCCAAGTGCGGGTTTTCTTTTGCCTGTGATTTTTGGTCAGTCTTGGCTTAGAGGCTTTCTTAGAGCAATACGGTTCTAAAAGTCGGACTAATCATCAGCAACAAACTGCAGAGCAGGCCGACCAGCCACACCAGGCTGCGCAGGGATGGTTTATCCGCCAGGTACAACCACACGTAAAGAACCCGCGCGATCACAAAAATGATTGCCAGAGCATCAATCAACCAGCCTTGGGTTTGCGTGGTGTGCGCCATCAGCACACCCACGGCGAACAGGATGAACGCTTCGATGCAGTTCTGATGCGCCGCCAGCGCCCGCGCGCCGTAACCAGTGAGTTGCGCCTGTTGTTGGCGCGGCAGGTGGTTGTTGTAACCGCCCTGCTCTTTCATGGCTTTACCCACCGGCATACGCGCGATGTAGATCAACAATGCACTGATAAACACACACCAGAACGGAATACTCATCAAACAGCCTCTTTATTGGTTTCGGGCAATGGCGCCTCTGTAGGGGTATAGACCATCACATCGAGCACGTCGGAATGAAACTCGCGGCGGTACAACACTAGAACCACACCGGCACTCATCAACATGAACAACCATGGGCTGACAAACCACGCCAGCATGCTCATGCCGAAGTAGTAGGAACGCAGACCGAAGTTGAACTGGTTGGCCGCCATCGAAATCACCCGTGCCGCCCGCAGTGCGAACGCCTTGCGCTCCTGCTCGGACACCTGGCGTTCGCCGATCATTGGCGCTGAGCCGACCAGTACCGCGGCAAAGTTGTACTGACGCATGCACCAGCTGAACGTGAAGAACGCATAGACGAACACCAGCGCCAGGCACAGCAACTTGATCTCCGACATGCCCTGCGATGCCTGTTGCACCATCGGGATATCCGCCAGCAACGACACGGCGCGTTCGGATGCACCGAGCACGGTCAGAATACCGGCAAGAATAATCAGCGTGCTGGAGGCGAAGAACGAGGCGTTGCGTTCCAGATTGCCAATCACGCTGGCGTCGGCGATGCGGTTGTCACGCAGGAGCATGCGGCGCATCCAGTCTTCGCGGTACAGGTGCAACACACTGGCCAGGCACGCGGTATCGCGGGCCTTCCACGACGCATAACGGGTGTAACCGCCCCAGCAGATGACAAACCAGAGCGCGGCCAGCAGATGGATCAGGTTGGCTTGGATGAACGACATGCAATTCCCTGTGGAGTATGGATGCTACCTGTGGGAGCGAGCCTGCTCGCGAAAGCGGCGTATCACACAACATTGATGGCGGCTGACACAACGCTTTCGCGAGCAGGCTCGCTCCCACATTAAGACTTCGGCAACCTTTCGACGTTAGCTCGCGAAAAAAGACACTGCCAGACGCCCATAAAAAATGCCCCGTATCGATTGATACGGGGCATTTCCGTTTAAGCGCTGAAGACCCGCTTGTGGCGGGTCAGACAACGTCAGGCAACCGCTTCGCTGCGCTTGCCCAGCAGGCGATCGCAGACCACGGCGACCACCAGGGTCATCACGCATGGCACCAGCCAGGCCAACCCCTGCTCGCTCAGCGGCAGGTGCGCCAGCTGCGACGGCATCCAGTCAGCCAGACCGGCGCCCTTGAGCGCGTCGATGGTGCCGAACAGGAACGACACCAGCATGACCGGGCCGAGGATCCGCCCGTGTTCATGCCAGAAGTCCTTGCAGAAACTCAGAGCCACCAGAACGATGCACGGCGGGTAGATTGCGGTCAGTACCGGGATGGAGAACGCGATCAGCTTGGTCAGGCCCAGGTTGGACACCAGCAGCGAGAACGCGGCGAGGATGATCACCAGGGTCTTGTAGGACAGCGGCAGCACGCGGCTGAAGTATTCAGCGCAGGCGCAGGTCAGACCGACCGCGGTCACCAGGCACGCCAGCGAGATCAGCACCGCGAGGAAACCGCTGCCCAGCGAACCGAAGGTGTGCTGCACGTAAGCATGCAACACCGCCGCGCCGTTGGTGGCACCGACCGCGACTTCATGGCTGCCGGAACCGAGGCGGAACAGGCTGATGTACACCAGTGCCAGACCGACACCGGCGATGAGGCCGGCAATGATCGCGTAACGGGTGATCAGCGCAGGCGACTCGACGCCACGGGAGCGGATTGCGTTGACGATGACGATGCCGAACACCAGCGCGCCGAGGGTATCCATGGTCAGGTAACCATTGATGAAGCCCTGAGAGAACGGTGCCGCGACGTATTCAGGCGTGGCCTGGCCAATATCACCGGCCGGCAAGGCGAACGCGGCGATGCCGAGTACCGCCAGGGCGATGATTTTCAGCGGCGCGAGGAAACGCCCCACGGTATCGAGCAGACGGCCCGGATACAGCGAGATAAAGAACACCAGCAGGAAGTACACCGAGCTGTAGAGGAACAGCGCCAGCGGGCTTTCGCCGGTCAGTGGCGCCAGACCCACTTCGAACGACACGGTCGCGGTCCGCGGGGTGGCGAACAACGGGCCAACCGCCAGGTAGCACGCCGCGGCGAGCACACCACCGGCGATCTTGCCGATCGGGCTGCTCAGCGCATCCATCGCACCACCGACCTTGGCCAGAGCGACAACGGTGACCACCGGCAGACCGACTGCCGTGATCAAAAAGCCCAGCGCCGCCATCCAGACGTTAGGTCCGGACTGCAGGCCGACGATAGGCGGGAAAATGATGTTGCCGGCCCCGACGAACAGGGCAAATGTCATAAAGCCCAGTGCCAGGATGTCCTGACCTTTCAAAACTTTCATTAAGGAAATACCACACTACTGAATCGGAATTTAGAGGGGGATTTCCCTGTGGGGTTAGGGAAATGCTGTCAGTCCGTATGGGGCTGACCCGTTTAGCGCGTTGCATGCCTTGTGGGCGGCAGACGCAAAAATGGCTGCTAGCCTAACGAATTTGTCTGACAAACGCACTGTTTGAGGGCGAACTATCCGATACACGACGTGTCGGTGTCGCGTTTACGCATCTATTTTTCCTGCGGAGCACTCTGCAGGAAGAACCAGGACATGTAGCGAGGGGATTTATCCCCGATGGGGCGCGCAGCGGCCCCGATTGAGACCGTATGGTTTTTTCAGACTGAGCGCACTCACGGGATCAGGGGGCCGCTTCGCAGCCCATCGGGGATAAATCCCCTCGCCACAAAAACCCATATATTTTCCAGATTGCAGAAACAACAAAGGCCACCCGAAGGTGGCCTTTGTCTGGTGAAGCGTCAGTCAAGCACGAGGCTTACTTGACAGCCCAACCGGTCAGCTCGGCCAGGGCCTTGCCGATGTCTGCCAGCGAACGCACGGTTTTTACGCCTGCGTCTTGCAGCGCAGCGAATTTCTCGTCTGCAGTGCCTTTGCCGCCAGAGATGATTGCGCCAGCATGGCCCATGCGCTTGCCCGGAGGAGCAGTCACACCCGCGATGTAGGAAACAACCGGCTTGGTCACGTGTGCCTTGATGTAGGCAGCCGCTTCTTCTTCAGCCGAACCGCCGATCTCGCCGATCATCACGATCGCTTCGGTCTTCGGGTCTTCCTGGAACAGCTTCAGGATGTCGATGAAGTTCGAACCCGGGATCGGGTCACCACCGATGCCGACGCAAGTCGACTGACCGAAACCGGCGTCAGTGGTCTGCTTCACAGCTTCGTAGGTCAGGGTGCCGGAACGCGAAACGATACCGACCTTGCCTGGCAAGTGAATGTGACCTGGCATGATGCCGATCTTGCATTCGCCTGGAGTGATCACGCCTGGGCAGTTAGGGCCGATCAGGGTAACACCCAGCTCGTCGCACTTAACTTTAGCGTCCAGCATGTCCAGGGTAGGAATGCCTTCGGTGATGCAGACGATCAGCTTGATGCCGCCGAACGCTGCTTCCAGGATCGAGTCCTTGCAGAAAGGAGCCGGAACGTAGATCACGCTGGCGGTAGCGCCAGTGGCTGCGACTGCGTCTTTAACGGTGTTGAACACTGGCAGACCCAGGTGCTCGGTGCCGCCTTTGCCCGGGGTTACGCCGCCAACCATCTTGGTGCCGTATTCGATGGCTTGCTGGGTGTGGAAACTACCTTGCGAACCGGTAATACCCTGGCAGATAACTTTGGTGTCTTTATTGATCAGGACGCTCATTATTTGCCCTCCGCAGCTTTGACAACTTGTTGAGCAGCGTCGGTCAGGCTGGTAGCAGCGATGATGTTCAAACCGCTTTCTGCCAGTACTTTAGCGCCCAGCTCAGCGTTGTTGCCTTCAAGGCGAACAACAACCGGGATTTTCACGCCGACTTCTTTCACGGCGCCGATGATGCCTTCGGCAATCATGTCGCAGCGAACGATGCCGCCGAAGATGTTGACCAGTACTGCAGCGACATTGGTGTCGGACAGGATGATCTTGAAGGCTTCGGTCACGCGCTCTTTGGTAGCACCACCACCTACGTCGAGGAAGTTGGCTGGCTTGCCGCCGTGCAGGTTGACGATGTCCATGGTACCCATGGCCAGGCCGGCACCGTTGACCATGCAGCCGATGTTGCCTTCCAGGGCTACGTAGTTCAGTTCGAACTTGGCAGCGTGCGCTTCGCGCGGATCGTCTTGCGACGGATCGTGGAAAGTCTTCAGCTTAGGCTGACGGTACATGGCGTTGGCGTCGATGTTGATCTTGGCGTCCAGGCAGTGCAGATCGCCGTCAGCCTTGATCACCAGCGGGTTCACTTCCAGCAGGGCCAGATCGTGATCCTGGAACAGTTTGGCCAGACCGACGAAGATCTTGGCGAACTGGGCAACTTGCTTGCCTTCCAGACCCAGTTGGAACGCCAGCTCGCGACCCTGGAACGGCTGAGCGCCAACCAGTGGATCGATAGTGGCTTTCAGAATTTTTTCTGGCGTGTCGTGAGCGATTTTCTCGATGTCCACGCCACCTTCGGTGGAGGCCATGAACACGATGCGACGGCTCGAACGGTCAACGACAGCGCCCAGGTACAGCTCTTTAGCGATATCAGTGCACGATTCAACCAGGATCTTGGTGACTGGCTGACCATTGGCGTCAGTCTGGTAAGTCACCAGACGCTTGCCCAGCCACTGCTGTGCGAAGGCCTTGGCGTCTTCTTTGTTGCGAACCAGCTTGACGCCGCCCGCTTTACCGCGACCACCGGCGTGGACCTGGGCTTTGACAACCCACTCGCTGCCGCCGATTTTGTCGCAAGCTTCTGCTGCTGCTTCCGGGGTGTCTACTGCGTAACCAGTGGAAACTGGCAGGCCGTATTCAGCGAACAGCTGCTTACCCTGATACTCGTGAAGATTCATGCTTTTTACCGTCTTCGTTAGGTACTGCGCATTCGGCGCTGCGCTCTTGATGAGTGCCGCGCCACCTGTGACTGCTGCTTGCGTAGCCATCCGGTTACCCGGTTCAGCTACGCAAGACTGCGTCCAGCGGACATTCCGCGGTGAGACTTGCTCGCAAGGCTCACGACGGGCCGTTACCGCCGTGGTTTCTTATTGTGTGTCTTAACGCTTCTTGCGGTTGGCAATGTGGATGGCGCCGCCATTCACCGCCAGAGCAGCTTCGTGCAAGGCTTCAGACAGGGTCGGATGGGAGAAAACCATCATGCCCAGGTCTTCAGCGCTGGTGCCGAATTCCATACCGATCGCGCCCTGCTGAACCAGTTCTGCAGCGCTCGGGCCAATCACGTGCACGCCCAATACGCGGTCGGTCTTGGCATCAGCGATGACCTTGACGAAACCACCGGTATCGTTGGCGGCCATGGCACGGCCGGAAGCGGCGAACGGGAAGGTGCCGACGTTAACTTCAACGCCTTCGGCTTTCAAGGCCTGCTCGGTTTTGCCAACCCACGCGATTTCCGGGTGAGTATAAATAACCGAAGGGATCAGGTCATAGTTCATCTGGGCTTTGTGACCCTTGATGCGCTCGACAACCATGATGCCCTCTTCCGAGGCCTTGTGCGCCAGCATCATGCCGCGCACCACGTCACCGATGGCGTAAACGCCCGGTACGGTGGTGGCGCAGTGATCGTCAACGTGCACGAAACCGCGCTCGTCCAGGGTCACGCCGCTGTCGGCAGCCAGCAGATCAGTGGTCACCGGACGGCGACCAACGGCTACGATCAGCTTGTCGAAAGTGATGGTCTGTTCGCCGTTGGCATCGGTGTAGTTAACAACGACTTCGTCGCCGTTCACTTTCGAACCGGTCACGCGAGCGCCCAGCTTGATGTCCAGGCCCTGTTTGGTCAGGGTTTTCAGTGCTTCCTTGGAAACAGCGGTGTCGGCTGCCATCAGGAAAGTGTCCAGAGCTTCCAGGACAGTCACTTCTGCACCCAGACGCGACCACACCGAACCCAGTTCCAGACCGATCACGCCAGCGCCGATCACGCCCAGACGTTTAGGGACGGCCTGGAATTCCAGAGCACCCGTCGAATCGACGATGACTTTCTGATCGACCGGAGCCGGTGGAATGTCGATCGGACGCGAACCTGGGGCCAGGATGACGTTTTCGGCTTCGATGACTTCAACCGAACCGTCCGGCTTGGTGACTTCGACTTTCTTGCCAGCCAGCAGCTTGCCGTGGCCCTGGATCGAGGTCACGCCGTTGGCCTTGAACAGGGTGGCAACGCCGCCAGTCAGGTTCTTGACAATGCCAGCCTTGCGGCCAACCATCGCAGCGACGTCCATTTTGACTTCGCCGGTCGAGATACCGTGAACGTTGAAGCTCTCTTTGGCTTCCTTGTACTTCCAGGAGCTGTCCAGCAGCGCCTTGGACGGAATGCAGCCGACGTTCAGGCAAGTACCACCGAGGGCCTGTTTGCCTTCAGCGTCGGTGTACTTCTCGATGCAGGCAGTGGTGAGACCCAGCTGCGCGGCCTTGATGGCAGCAACATAGCCGCCAGGGCCGGCACCGATCACTACTACGTCAAATTTCTGCGACATTCAAAAAATCCTCTTTAGCGAAAAGCTTCAAGCCGCGCGCTGCGGGCCGTACCGCCGTTGCCGACGGTACGCCACCCGCAGCGCATGGCTGCTTCTATCAGATATCCAGCAACAGACGAGCCGGATCTTCCAGCAGGTTCTTGATGGTCACCAGGAAGGTTACAGCTTCTTTGCCATCGATCAGACGGTGATCGTAGGACAGTGCCAGGTACATCATCGGACGGATCACGACCTGACCGTTGATGGCCATAGGACGCTGGATGATGTTGTGCATGCCCAGAATCGCTGCCTGCGGCGGGTTGACGATCGGGGTCGACATCATCGAGCCGAAGGTACCACCGTTGGTGATGGTGAAGGTACCACCGGTCATCTCTTCCATCGACAGTTTGCCGTCACGGGCTTTTTTGCCGAACGTGGCGATGCCGCCTTCGATTTCAGCCAGGCTCATCAGCTCGGCGTTACGCAGAACCGGAACAACCAGACCACGGTCGCTGGAAACGGCAACACCAATGTCGGCGTAGCCGTGGTAAACGATGTCTGCGCCGTCGATCGAAGCGTTGACCGCCGGGAAGCGTTTCAGCGCTTCGGTGGCCGCCTTGACGAAGAACGACATGAAGCCCAGGCGTACGCCGTTGTGGGACTTCTCGAACAGGTCCTTGTACTTCGAACGCAGGGCCATGACTTCGGTCATGTCGACTTCGTTGAACGTGGTCAGCATGGCCATGTTCGACTGGGCTTCAACCAGACGCTCGGCAACCTTGGCACGCAGACGGGTCATTGGCACGCGTTTTTCAACGCGGTCACCGGCAGCGAATACCGGGGCAGCAGCGGCCGGAGCAGCAGCTTTCGCAGGAGCGGCAGCCGGAGCGGCTTTCTTCGCGGCAACAGCAGCCACCACGTCTTCCTTGGTCACACGACCGCCTTTGCCGGTGCCGGCAACGGAGGCGATGTTGATGCCGTTCTCTTCAGCCAGCTTGCGCGCAGCCGGAGCAGCAACAGGATCGTCTTCGCCTTCGGCAGCAGCCGGGGCAGCGGCAGCAGCGGCCGGAGCAGCAGCGGCGGCTGGAGCAGCGGCAGCAGCGCCACCTTCAGTGATGGAGCCCAGGACTTCGTCGGACAGAACGGTGTCGCCTTCGTTCTTGACGATTGCGCCCAGCACGCCGTCGGCGGTAGCCAGCACTTCCAGTACGACTTTGTCGGTTTCGATGTCGACGATCAGTTCGTCACGCTTGACGGCGTCGCCCGGTTGTTTGTGCCAGGTGGCAACGGTGCCATCGGCAACCGATTCCGGGAAAGTGGGGGCTTTGATCTCGATAGCCATTATCTGTGGTTCCTTAAATTCGGTTTCAGGTGCGCGAAGGCGTTAAACGGTAAACGCGTCTTGCAGCAGTTTTTCCTGCTGCTCGGCGTGCATCGATGCGTAACCACATGCAGGTGCAGCAGAAGCCTCACGGCCCGCGTACTCGAGTACGAGAGATTTGTTGAGGTTACCGATGCTGCGACGCAGGTGGTGCTGGCTGCAGTACCAGGCGCCCTGGTTCATTGGCTCTTCCTGACACCAGACGGCCGCTTTGGCGTTGGTGTAAGGCGCCAGGACTTCTTTCAAGTCGTCCTCAGGGAATGGATACATCTGCTCGATACGCACGATGGCGATATCGTCACGGCCTTCGGCACGACGTTTTTCCAGCAGGTCGTAGTAGACCTTGCCGCTACACAGAACAACACGCTCGACCTTTTTCGGGTCCAGGGCGTCGATTTCCGGGATCACGGTCTGGAACGAACCTTCGGCCAGATCTTCCAGAGTCGAGACGGCCAGCTTGTGGCGCAGCAACGACTTTGGAGTCAGAACGACCAATGGCTTGCGCAGCGGGCGAATCACCTGACGGCGCAGCAAGTGGTAGATCTGCGCCGGCGTGGTCGGCATGCACACCTGAATGTTGTGCTCGGCGCACAGTTGCAGGTAACGCTCAAGACGTGCCGAGCTGTGCTCAGGACCCTGACCTTCGTAGCCGTGCGGCAACAGCATGGTCAGACCGCAGAGACGGCCCCACTTGTGCTCGCCGCTGGTGATGAACTGGTCGATAACAACCTGTGCACCGTTGGCGAAGTCGCCGAACTGGGCTTCCCAGATCACCAGCGCGTTTGGCGTGGTGGTCGAGTAGCCGTATTCGAAGGCCAGTACCGCTTCTTCCGACAGGAACGAGTCATACAGGTCAAAACGTGGCTGACCTTCGTACAGGTGTTTCAGCGGAATGTAGGTGCCGGCATCTTTCTGGTTGTGCAGCACAGCGTGACGGTGCGAGAACGTACCGCGGCCGATGTCCTGACCGGTCATGCGGATCGGGTGACCTTCGAACGCCAGGGTCGCGTACGCCATGGTTTCGGCGTAACCCCAGTTGATCGGCAGGCCGCCGGCTTGCATCTTCTGACGGTCTTCGTAGATCTTCGCAACCTGACGCTGAACCACGAAGCCTTCCGGAATTTCCAGCAGCTTGGCAGACAGTTCCTGCAGGGTCTTGAGATCGAAGCGTGTGTCGTGACGCGCAGTCCAGGCGTGGCCCAGATACGGACGCCAATCCACGAACAGCTCTTTGTTCGGCTCTTTGACCAGCGATTTCACCACGTGCAGACCGTTGTCCAGCGCGTTGCGGTACTCGTCGACTTTCGCCTGTACACGCTCTGCGTCGAGCACACCGGCCTGAGTCAGACGATCAGCGTACAGCTCACGGGTGGTGCGCTGCTTGGTGATCTGCTGATACATCAGCGGCTGGGTGCCGCTTGGCTCGTCGGCCTCGTTGTGGCCGCGACGACGGTAGCAGACCAGGTCGATCACCACGTCACGCTTGAACTGCATGCGATAGTCGATGGCCAGCTGGGTCACGAACAGCACAGCTTCCGGATCATCACCATTCACATGGAGGATCGGTGCCTGGATCATCTTCGCAACGTCGGTGGCGTACTCGGTGGAACGCGAGTCCAGCGGGTTGCTGATGGTGAAACCGACCTGGTTGTTGATCACGATGTGCACGGTACCGCCGGTCTTGAAACCGCGGGTCTGCGACATCTGGAAGGTTTCCATGACCACGCCCTGACCTGCGAATGCAGCGTCACCGTGGATGGAGATCGGCAGAACCTTCTCACCGGTCGGGTCGTTACGACGATCCTGACGGGCGCGAACCGAACCTTCTACCACCGGGGAAACGATTTCCAGGTGGGACGGGTTGAACGCCATGGCCAGGTGAACTTCACCGCCGGCGGTCATCACGTTGGACGAGAAGCCCTGGTGGTATTTAACGTCACCGGAACCCAGCTCGACCTTCTTCTTGCCTTCGAACTCGTCGAACAGCTCGCGCGGGTTCTTGCCGAAGGTATTGACCAGCACGTTCAGACGGCCACGGTGGGCCATGCCGATGACGACTTCCTTGGTGCCGTAGGAACCGGAACGCTGGATCAGTTCGTCGAGCATCGGAATCAGGCTTTCGCCGCCTTCCAGACCGAAACGCTTGGTGCCCGGGTATTTGGTGCCCAGGTATTTTTCCAGGCCTTCACCGGCAGTCACGCGCTCAAGCAGGTGGCTCTTGATATCGGCGGAGTACGTCGGACGACCGCGCACGCTTTCCAGACGCTGCTGGAACCACTGGCGCTGCTCGGAATCGGTGATGTGCGTAAATTCAGCGCCGATGGTGCGGCAATATGTCTGCTGCAACGCTTCGTGAATTTCGCGTAGGCTCGCTTCCTCTTTGCCGATGAACAGGTCGCCGGCACGGAAGGTCGTATCAAGATCGGCATTGGTCAAGCCGTAATGATTGATCGACAGGTCTGCAGGTGCAGGACGCTGCCACAGCCCCAGCGGGTCAAGCTGGGCTGCCTGGTGGCCACGCATACGGTAGGCCTGGATCAATCGCAGCACTTCAACTTGCTTCTTCTCGTGCTCACTGCTCACGCTCCCGGCGGAAACCGGTTGAGCGCGGCGCTGGTTCTTTGCCAGCAGCACGAAATGATCGCGAATTGTGGAGTGCGAAACATCAGTGGCAGAGCTGCCGTCGGCAGGCAGCTTCTGAAAGTAGGTGCGCCACTCTTCTGGCACAGCGTTAGGGTCGTGCAGGTAGAGCTCATAAAGCTCTTCCACATAGGCAGCGTTTCCACCTGAAAGGTAGGCGCTGTTCCACATGCGCTGCATCACGCTTTCTTGCATGCTTGGTCACCCTCGGTTAGGGGAACACCATCGGCGTCAATACCGAGCAAACTTGCAGAAGTCCGAATGCAGCGACCAAAACAAGCCACTTAGGATCACGCTGATAGTCCGGGTACCAGCCCGGATGCCCCTGCTTGTCTCATTTCTTCAAAATAAGAGCTGCAGCTTGTGGCTACTGCTCTGGTTATAGCCATGACGCGGGTTGAAGCCCGCGCCACAGCCTCTTCGTTACAGCGGTTCTACGGTTACAGCAGCTGAATCACACGCCGCTCGAAAGCAGCATGTTACGGATGTGACCGATGGCCTTAGTCGGGTTCAGGCCTTTCGGACATACGTTGACGCAGTTCATGATGCCCCGGCAGCGGAAGACGCTGAACGGGTCATCGAGCGAAGCCAGACGCTCGGACGTCTTGGTGTCACGGCTGTCTGCCAGGAAGCGGTACGCTTGCAGCAGGGCAGCTGGACCCAGGAATTTGTCCGGGTTCCACCAGAAGGACGGGCACGAGGTCGAGCAGCAGGCGCACAGGATGCACTCGTACAGACCGTCGAGCTTTTCACGCTCTTCAGGGGACTGCAGACGCTCGATGGCCGGAGCCGGCGTGTCGTTCTGCAGGTAAGGCTTAACCTTCTCGTATTGCTTGTAGAAGATGCTCATATCGACAACCAGGTCACGGATAACCGGCAAACCTGGCAGCGGACGAACGATCAACTTGTTGCCTTTTACGACAGCGGACAGCGGCGTGATGCACGCCAGACCGTTCTTGCCGTTGATGTTCATGCCGTCGGAGCCGCAGACGCCTTCACGGCAAGAGCGACGATAGGAGAAACCCTCGTCCTGCTCTTTGATCAGGGCCAGCACGTCCAGCACCATCAGGTCTTTACCACCGGTATCGACCTGGAATTCCTGCATGAACGGCGCAGCGTCCTGATCAGGGTTGTAGCGATAAACACTGACTTGCAACATGGCGATCACCCTTAATAAGTCCGGACTTTAGGTTCGAAAGTCGGAACAGTCTTCGGCGAGAAGTTTACGGCACGCTTGGCGACGCGTTTCTCACCCGGGAAGTACAGGGTGTGGCACAGCCAGTTTTCGTCGTCACGGTCTTCGAAGTCTTCACGGGCGTGAGCGCCGCGGGACTCTTTACGTACTTCGGCCGCGATGGCGGTAGCTTCAGCCACTTCCAGCAGGTTTTGCAGTTCCAGAGCTTCGATACGCGCAGTGTTGAACGCTTGCGACTTATCGTTGATCTTCACGTTGGCGATACGCTTGCGCAGATCGGCCAGCTGAGCGATGCCCTTCTGCATGTATTCGCCAGTACGGAATACACCGAAGTAGTTCTGCATGCAGCTTTGCAGCTCGCGACGCAGGGTTGCCACGTCTTCGCCATCGGTACGGCCGTTCAGCGCGTTCAGACGCGACAGGGCTGCTTCGATGTCGGCTTCGGTAGCGTCGTCGTATTCGATGCCGTCGGTCAGCGCCTTTTCCAGGTGCAGGCCGGCAGCGCGGCCGAATACCACCAGGTCGAGCAGCGAGTTGCCGCCCAGACGGTTGGCACCGTGTACCGATACGCAAGCCACTTCACCTACGGCGAACAGACCAGGAATGATCTGATCCACGCCTTCGGCGTTCTGGGTGATTGCCTGACCATGAATGTTGGTGGCAACGCCGCCCATCATATAGTGGCAGGTCGGAACCACCGGAACCGGAGCAACCACCGGGTCAACGTGAGCGAAAGTCTTCGACAGTTCGCAGATACCTGGCAGACGGCTGTGCAGCACTTCCTCGCCCAAGTGGTCGAGTTTGAGCATTACGTGGTCGCCATTCGGACCGCAACCGTTGCCGGCGATGATTTCTTTAACCATCGAGCGAGCAACCACGTCACGACCAGCCAGGTCTTTCGCGTTCGGAGCATAACGCTCCATGAAACGCTCGCCGTGCTTGTTGATCAGGTAACCACCTTCACCACGGCAGCCTTCGGTAACCAGTACACCGGCGCCGGCGATGCCGGTCGGGTGGAACTGCCACATTTCGATGTCTTGTACCGGTACGCCAGCACGCAGCGCCATGCCAACGCCGTCACCGGTGTTGATCAGGGCGTTGGTGGTGGAGGCGTAGATACGACCGGCACCGCCAGTGGCCAATACGGTGGCCTTGGCGCGGATGTACGAAGTTTCGCCGGTTTCGATGCAGATCGCGATCACACCGACGAACTCGCCTTCCTGGTTTTTCACCAGGTCGACAGCGTAGTACTCGTTCAGGAACGTGGTACCGGCTTTCAGGTTGCCCTGATAAAGGGTGTGCAGCAGCGCGTGACCGGTACGGTCGGATGCTGCGCAGGTGCGAGCAGCCTGGCCGCCTTTACCGTAGTCCTTGGACTGACCACCGAATGGACGCTGGTAGATACGGCCTTGCTCGGTACGCGAGAACGGCAGACCCATGTGGTCCAGTTCGAAAACGGCAGCCGGGCCTTCCTGACACATGTATTCGATAGCGTCCTGGTCACCGATGTAGTCGGAACCCTTGACGGTATCGTACATGTGCCAGCGCCAGTCATCGTTCGGGTCAGCGGACGCGATCGCGCAAGTGATGCCGCCCTGGGCGGATACAGTGTGCGAACGGGTCGGGAAAACCTTGGTGATCACCGCAGTCTTGTGACCGCCTTGTGCCAGTTGCAGCGCAGCGCGCATGCCGGCACCGCCACCACCAATAATGATGGCGTCGAAAGAAATCGTTGGAATGTTAGCCATGACTCAGATACCCCAGAGAATCTGCACACCCCAGACGAAGTAAGCGAACATCGCAACGCCGCATACTGCCTGGAAAAGGAAACGTACTGCGGTCGCGGACTTGCCCAGCGCCATTGGCGTCAGGTAGTCGGTCGCGATGGTCCACATGCCGACCCAGGCGTGAGCGCCAAGGGCAACGAGGGCCAGCAGACTGAAGATACGCATCCCGTTGTGAGCGAACAGGCCGTGCCACTGGTCGTAGCCAATGCCCGGATTCACTGCAAGGTATCCGATCAGAAAGATGAAATAAGCCGCGAGAACAACCGCAGACACACGTTGCGCCATCCAGTCATAGAGGCCCGAACGCGAAAGGTTCGTAACGCTGGTTACCATATCCAAACTCCTGCCAGAACGATCAGCACCACGGAAACCGCGATGATAATTTTCGAGCCCAGGCGGCCGCCTTCCAGCGTCTCACCGATGCCCATATCCATGATCAAGTGGCGCACACCGGCTACCAGGTGATACAGCAGAGCGGACAGGAGGCCCCATGCTACGAACTTGGCCAGCGGGCTGGTCAAGCATGCCTTCACGTCGGCAAAACCTTCCTCGGAACCCAGAGACTTGCCCAATGCATAAAGCATGAAGCCGATACCCAGGAAGAGGATGATGCCGGAAACACGGTGAAGAAACGACGTAACGCCGGTGATGGGGAGTTTGATGGTCCTTAGGTCTAGGTTTACAGGTCGTTGGCTTTTCACGGCTTTTTTTTCACACTGAAGAGCCCCTAACAATCAGGGCAAAGTTGTTGGGGAGTGCACTGGTCAGGTAACCACCACCCAGGGATGCGACCCCCAATAAAGCAGGCCCAAAAGCCCTTGGCGGTCGGTGGCCGAGTATAGACAGTTAGGCTACTAATGACAACGCAATCACCTACCCCAAATAGCTGATTGCACAAGTCGTATAAAAGGCGTAAATGGCAGGCAATTTCGAGGAAAAAGTGCGCTTAAAGCCTTCTGGAGCAAGACTTTAGGCAAATTGACATTCGAATTTATCTCACTATAGTGGTGCGGGCCCTGCGTGGGGGGTCTGTCTGATGGTTCAAGCATAAATAGGAGGCCACATGGCTGACAAAAAAGCGCAGTTGATCATCGAGGGCGCAGCCCCCGTCGAGCTGCCCATTTTAACCGGCACCGTTGGTCCCGATGTAATCGATGTTCGGGGCCTGACGGCCACGGGCCGCTTCACTTTCGACCCGGGTTTCATGTCGACCGCCTCGTGCGAATCGAAGATCACCTATATCGACGGCGACAACGGCATTCTGTTGCACCGCGGCTACCCGATCGAACAGCTGGCTGAAAAGTCGGACTACCTGGAAACCTGCTACCTGCTGCTCAACGGCGAATTGCCGACTGCAGAACAGAAGGCCCAGTTCGTCAGCACCGTGAAAAACCACACCATGGTTCACGAGCAGCTGAAAACCTTCTTCAACGGCTTCCGTCGCGACGCCCACCCGATGGCCGTCATGTGCGGCGTAGTCGGCGCCCTCTCGGCCTTCTACCACGACTCCCTGGACATCAATAACCCGCAGCATCGCGAAATCTCCGCGATCCGTCTGGTTGCCAAGATGCCAACCCTGGCAGCGATGGTTTACAAGTACTCCATGGGCCAACCCATGATGTACCCGCGCAACGACCTGACGTACGCGGAAAACTTCCTGCACATGATGTTCAACACCCCGTGCGAGATCAAACCGATCAGCCCGGTACTCGCCAAGGCCATGGACCGGATCTTCATCCTTCACGCCGACCACGAGCAGAACGCATCGACCTCCACCGTGCGCCTGGCAGGTTCTTCGGGTGCCAACCCGTTCGCCTGTATCGCCGCCGGCATCGCCGCACTGTGGGGCCCTGCCCACGGCGGTGCGAACGAAGCCGTTCTGACCATGCTTGACGAGATTGGCGATGTTTCCAACATCGACAAGTTCATCGCCAAGGCCAAGGACAAGAACGACCCGTTCAAGCTGATGGGCTTCGGTCACCGCGTTTACAAGAACCGCGATCCTCGCGCGACGGTCATGAAGCAGACCTGCGACGAAGTACTGAAGGAGCTGGGTATCAACAACGATCCGCAACTCGAACTGGCCATGCGCCTGGAAGAGATCGCGCTGACCGACCCGTACTTCATCGAACGCTCGCTGTACCCGAACGTCGACTTCTACTCGGGGATCATCCTCAAGGCGATCGGTATTCCGACCAGCATGTTCACCGTGATCTTCGCCCTGGCACGTACTGTCGGCTGGATTTCGCACTGGAAAGAAATGCTCTCCAGCCCGTACAAGATTGGCCGTCCGCGCCAGTTGTACACTGGCTATGAGTCGCGTGATATCACCAAGCTGGAAGACCGCAAATAAGGCTTGTCTTGCGATAATGTCTTGAAGTTGTATCGGGAACGGCCTCTATTTATATAGAGGCCGTTTTTGTTTGTGTGGTCGCAGCGGCCTGTGGGCCGACTGGCTTTTGGGTGTTTGTGGGCATATCCGTTGCTGCGGGTGCTGCCGCTGGCGGTTTCGCTCTTACAGCGAGTCACCTTTTCCAGACGCCGAAAAGGTAACCCAAAAGGCTTTGCCCCGGCGTACGGCACTTCGCTGAGGCTCAGTGTTCCCTCGCTACGGTGTCCATCCGGGGGCATCGCCTACGGTTTGCTTCGCTGCACCTCCTCTCGATGTATGCGGCTTCGCCGCATGGCGCTGCGCGCCTTCCCCCTGATGGACACCTTCGCTCGGCCTGCCGATGGGGCAAAAATCAAAAGCCAGATCAAGAGCCAAAGCCAAAGCCAAAGCCAAAGCCAAAGCCAAAGCCAAAGCAGATCAAAAGATCGCAGCCTTCGGCAGCTCCTACATGGGATCGGTGTTTTCAGTTAGAAATTGGTCGGCTGTCAGGCCGCCATCGCTGGCAAGCCAGCTCCCACAACTTTATTCGTGCACGCCCCATGCGGCGAAGCCGCCCCACTCCACACGATGAGCGTTAGCTCGAGTACCGCTCTTGATCTGAGGGCCCGTCGGCAGGCTGAGTGGAGGGATTTATCCGGGGGTGGGAGCGCAGCGACCGTTTGGCGCAGCCAAACACAGCGAGAGGAGGTGCAGCGAAGCAAACCGTAGGCGCTGCCCCCCGGATGAATCCCGCAGCGAAGGAACCCGAGCCCAAGCGAGGGCCGAACGTCAGGGTAAAGCCCTTTGGTTACTTTGGGGCTTTTGCCAAAGTGACCCGCCGTCAGGGCGGAACCCTAAGCCGCCGTTACCGCAGCAACGGATATGTACTCATAACCGCCAACCACGAAGGCCCAAGTCCGATAACCGCCCACAAAAAAATGCCCCGATCTCTCAACCAGGGCATTTCTCTCAACCATGCAACCAACGCTTAGTGCGAAACCGCCCCACTCGCCCCCAACCCCGTCTGCGAACGCACAAACTGCGGGAAGAACAGCGCCCGCTCGTTCTCGGCCGCCGCCGACTTGTCGGTGATCGAGAAGAACCAGATACCGATGAACGCAATGATCATCGAAAACAACGCCGGGTACTCGTAAGGGAAGATCGCCTTCTCGTGATGCAGAATCTGCACCCAGATGGTCGGGCCGAGGATCATCAGACCCACCGCACTCACCAGCCCCAACCAGCCACCGACCATCGCGCCGCGGGTCGTCAGCTTCTTCCAGTACATCGAAAGCAACAGCACCGGGAAGTTGCAGCTCGCCGCAATCGAGAACGCCAGGCCGACCATGAACGCGATGTTCTGGCTTTCGAACAGGATGCCCAGACCAATCGCCAGCACACCCAGGGCGATGGTGGTGATCTTCGACACGCGAATCTCATCCTTGTCGTTGGCCTTGCCCTTCTTGATCACACTGGCATACAGGTCGTGAGACACCGCCGAAGCACCGGCCAGGGTCAGACCGGCCACCACCGCCAGAATGGTCGCGAACGCCACCGCCGAGATGAAGCCGAGGAAAATACTGCCACCCACTGCGTCAGCCAGGTGCACCGCCGCCATGTTGTTGCCGCCGAGCAGAGCGCCCGCTGCATCTTTGAAGGCCGGGTTGGTGCTGACCAGCAGGATGGCGCCGAAGCCGATGATGAAGGTCAGGATGTAGAAGTAGCCAATGAAGCCGGTGGCATACAGCACGCTCTTGCGCGCTTCTTTCGCGTCACTCACGGTGAAGAAGCGCATCAGGATGTGTGGCAGGCCAGCAGTACCGAACATCAGTGCCAGGCCCAGGGAGAACGCCGAAATCGGGTCTTTCACCAGACCGCCCGGGCTCATGATCGCCTCACCTTTGGGGTGAACCTTGATCGCCTCGGAGAACAGCATGTTGAAGTCGAAGTTGACGTGCTTCATCACCATCAGCGCCATGAACGAAGCACCGGACAGCAACAGCACCGCCTTGATGATCTGCACCCAGGTGGTCGCCAGCATGCCACCGAACAGCACGTAGAGGCACATCAGGATACCGACCAGAATCACCGCCACGTAGTAGTCGAGGCCGAACAGCAGCTGGATCAGCTTGCCGGCACCGACCATTTGCGCGATCAAGTAGAACGCCACCACCACCAGCGAACCACAGGCAGACAGCGTGCGGATCTGGGTTTGCCCGAGGCGGTAGGACGCCACGTCGGCAAAGGTGTATTTACCCAGGTTACGCAGACGCTCGGCGATCAGGAACAGAATGATCGGCCAGCCCACCAGGAAGCCGATCGAGTAGATCAGGCCATCGTAGCCAGAGGTGAACACCAGCGCGGAAATCCCCAGGAAGGACGCCGCCGACATGTAGTCGCCGGCAATCGCCAGACCATTCTGAAAGCCGGTGATCTTGCCGCCCGCGGCGTAGTAGTCGGCAGCCGACTTGTTGCGCTTGGACGCCCAGTAGGTGATGCACAGGGTCGCACCGACGAACACCACGAACATGGCGATGGCGGAAACGTTGAGCGGTTGTTTGTGGACTTCGCCGGTCAAGGCGTCAGCAGCCCAGACAGCCGGAGCGAATGCTGCGATGCTCAAAAGAGCCAGTAGACGCCGGATCATTGCTGAGCCTCCTTGAGAATCGCATTGTTCAGGTCGTCAAACTCGCCATTGGCGCGTCGCACGTAGATACCGGTCAGGACGAAGGCCGAGACAATCAGCCCGACACCGATCGGAATGCCCCAGGTAATCGAAGACCCGGGGCTGAGTTTCGCGCCGAGCACTTGCGGCCCGTAAGCAATCAACAGGATGAATCCGGAATACAGCCCGAGCATGATCGCCGAGAGTATCCAGGCGAATTTTTCTCTTTTTCTCACCAGCTCCTTGAAACGCGGGCTGTTTTGAATCGAGAGGTAAATGCTGTCGTTCATTGTTTTTATCCTCGCAGCACAGATTATTGTTGGAACGTATCCACTGTATGCGGCTGCGGAACGGCTTCCAGACGACCTTAGTATTAGAACGACATGACGTTTTCGCCAATTTTCGGACGCTAATTAGCCGAAAGAATTGGAAAGCGGCTTTGAAACAGCCGTAAACCCTGCAAGACGGGACTTGTCGCTGGAAATAAATGTGGGAGCGAGCTTGCTCGCGAAGGCGTCGTATCAGCCAACATTTCTGTCAACTGTTACACCGCTTTCGCGAGCAAGCTCGCTCCCACAGGGGTCAGGCGTTGTTGGTACTTTTATTTGGTCCAGTCAGCCACGCGGTCCGGGTGCTTGGCGACCCAATCCTTGGCCGCCGCGTCAGGCTTGGCGCCATCCTGGATGGCCAGCATGACTTCGCCGATCTCGTCTTTCGACGCCCACTGGAAGTTTTTCAGGAACTTGGCCACTTCCGGCGCCTTGGTAGCCAATTCTTTGCTACCGATGCTGTTTACGGTTTCAGCCGCGCCATACACGCCTTTCGGGTCGTCAAGGAAGCGCAGTTTCCACTTGGCGAACATCCAGTGCGGCACCCAACCGGTGACGGCAATCGATTCGTTCTTCTTCTCGGCGCGGGTCAGCTCGGCAATCATGCCGGCGCCGGAACTGGCCTTGAGGGTGTATTTGTCCAGACCGTAATCCTTGATCGCCTGATCGGTCTTGAGCATCACGCCCGAGCCGGCGTCGATGCCGACGATGCGGTTCTTGAAGCTGTCATCGGTCTTGAGGTCTTCGATCGATTTCGCCTTGACGTACTCCGGCACGATCAGGCCGATTTTCGCATCCTTGAAGTTCGGGCCGTAATCGACGACCAGATCCTTGTTCTTCGCCCAGTATTCGCCATGGGTCACCGGCAACCAGGCCGAGAGCATCGCATCGAGTTTGCCGGTGGCCACGCCCTGCCACATGATCCCGGTGGCGACGGCTTGCAGCTTCACGTCATAGCCGAGTTTCTGCTTGATCACCTCGGCCGCCACGTGGGTGGTCGCGACGCTGTCGGACCAGCCGTCAACGTAACCGATGTTCAGGGTCTGTTTTTCAGCGCTGGCGAATGTGGAACTCATCGCAAGCACCAGAGCGGCACCTGCGCCTAAAAGTCGTCGCATGTTCATCGTTTACTTCCCCGAAATGCTGCGCCCGACGGATGCCGGGCATCGTCAACGTATTGTTATGGTGCACAGCGCCCCCATCACGCCTGACTGCAAACTCGACCGACCATCAGTGGAGTACTGACGCTTTCGATCATCGGCCTGACGCCAAACGCGACCTGCTCTGTCAGCGACCTCAATACACCGAGAAACGACATCAGAAGGCCATTAATCACCTCTGAATAATTGGCGCCAGACAATCCGCCCGAACTTTGCATGTGCAAATCATGCAGGCCACCAACCCGCGGATAAATGCAGGTAACATGCGTCGCTTTGCAGCCACTCGGCCTGACCATGTCCGCAACCTCCCGCTTCCCGCTTGTTCCTTATCTCTTCGCCTGCCTGCTCGGCCTGTTTGCCCTTGGCGGCTTCTGGTACGGCCTCGGCAAACCGGTGATCCTGCCGGACGCCGCGACCCCGACGCACAAGTTGCAATGCGCCTCCTACACGCCGTTCGACAAGGATCAGTCGCCGTTCGACGTGCCGTTCAAACTGCGCCCGGAGCGCATGGATGCCGACCTCGCCCTGCTGGCGACGCGTTTCGAATGTATCCGCACCTATTCGATGACCGGCCTCGAAGCGCTGCCGGAACTGGCGCGCAAGCACGGTTTGAAGCTGATGATCGGTGCTTGGGTCAACAGCAACCCGGTGGACACCGAAAAGGAAGTCGACCTGCTGATTGCCTCGGCCAACGCCAACCCGGATGTGGTCAGCGCGGTGATCGTCGGCAACGAAGCGCTGCTGCGCAAGGAAGTCACCGGCGCGCAACTGGCGAAGCTGATCAACAAGGTCAAAAGCCAGGTCAAGCAACCGGTTACCTATGCCGATGTCTGGGAGTTCTGGCTCAAGCACCCGGAAGTCGCGCCGGCGGTGGATTTCCTGACCATTCACTTGCTGCCGTACTGGGAAGATGATCCGTCGAACATCGACGTCGCCCTGCAACATGTGGCGGATGTACGCCAGGTGTTCGGCAACAAATTCGCGCCCAAAGACGTGATGATCGGCGAGACCGGCTGGCCCAGCGAAGGTCGCCAGCGCGAAACCGCCCTGCCGAGCCGGGTCAACGAGGCCAAGTTCATTCGTGGTTTTGTCGCGATGGCCGAAAAGGAAGGCTGGCACTACAACTTGATCGAAGCGTTCGACCAGCCATGGAAGCGTGGCAGCGAAGGTGCAGTCGGCGGTTACTGGGGCCTGTTCGATGCCGATCGCCAGGACAAGGGCGTGCTCGCCGGGCCGGTGAGCAATGTGCCGTACTGGAAAGCATGGCTGGGCGTCGGCGGACTGATTTTCCTCGGCACCCTGCTGCTCGGCGGCCGAGTGCGCACCACCCGATCGGCATTGATCCTGCCGCTGCTCGGTGCGCTGGCCGCCTGTTCGATCGGCGCCTGGGGCGATCTGGCGCGAGTGACCACGCGGTTTGCCAGCGAATGGCTGTGGGTCGGCTTGCTGACCGTATTGAATCTGTTGGTGCTGGCACATGCCGCGCTGAGCCTGAGCGCCCGCCAGGGTTGGCGTGAACGCGCGTTCAGTCTGCTGGAACGCCGCGCCGGATGGCTGGTTGCCGTGGCCGGTTTTGCGGCAGCGGTGATGATGCTGGAGATGGTTTTTGACGCACGCTATCGCAGCTTTGCCAGCATGGCGTTCATTCTGCCGGCGCTGGTGTATGTGTGCCGCCCGGTCAGCGTGCCGCGCCGGGAAATCGCCCTGCTGACCTTTATCATCGGCGCCGGCATTGCGCCGCAGCTGTATGAAGAAGGCTTGTTGAATCAGCAGGCGTGGGGCTGGGCGCTGGTCAGCGGGTTGATGGTCGCTGCGTTGTGGCGCTGTCTGCGGGTTCGCAGTCGCTGATTAGCAGCAAGATCAAAAGATCGCAGCCTTCGGCAGCTCCTACAGGGTTCACTGCCCCTTGCAGGAGCTGCCGAAGGCTGCGATCTTTTTCTGTCAGGCGCTGCGGGATGCCCGGACCAGCCGCAATCCGGCAATCACCACCGCAAACACCGCCAGCGTCGTGTTGTACAACGCCAGCGCCGGCAACCCGAACACCAGCGCCAGCACCGCCAGCCACCACCCTGCCCGCCCCGGCAGCACAAAACCCAGCAGCGCCGCACCCAGCGCGGTCCAGCCCAATACCTTGAAGTGAATCATCAGTCCCAGGTTCGAGCGCACCGCGCATTCCCAGCGGCTCGCCTCATCGACGCAGATGCCGACCCACTGCCCATCCTCCATGAAGCCATAACGCGCGCCATAACTGGCGGCCAGCCACAGCGGCAACAGCACGAGCAACAGAATCACGGGCAAGCGGCGGGACATGAATCTCTCCAATCAACGAAATCGGCGGCCAGCTTAATCTGCCCGCACGCATTGGCAAGCACTAACAACTGTTAACTGGTCATCCGCGCCTTGCAGAGTGTATCGTCCAGCTACTATTACTCCGAATTCTGCCTGTTTGGTGCCGAGGCATGGCACTTTGGCGCAAGCCCGGTGGTCATAGCCTGCGAACTTCATTCGGCACCTTCCTTTAAGGGATCCAGTCATGCTCCGTTCCTTGCGCTTCGCCGCGCTGTTCAGCGGCCTTATTCTGAGTGCGTCCGCACTGGCGGTGGATATCGATGCCGCCAGTTATGGCTATCCCCTGACCAACCCGTTCGAGGCGACCATCGCCACCACGCCACCGGACCTGCGTCCGGAATTGCCGTCGAACGACGAGATCAATCAGTCCGACCACAGCATCACCCTGCGCCCGGAACGGGCCTTCATCCTCCCGGACAACTTCTGGCCGGTGAAAAAACTCACCTACCGTATCGCCGAGCAGGACAAACCGGCGCCGCTGATCTTCCTGATCGCCGGCACCGGTGCGCGTTATGACAGTTCGCTCAATGAGTACCTGAAGAAGCTTTATTACAAGGCCGGCTACAACGTCGTGCAGTTGTCGTCGCCAACCAGCTTCGACTTCATCAGCGCCGCTTCACGCTTCGCCACCCCGGGCATCACCAAGGAAGACGCCGAAGACATGTACCGGGTGATGCAGGCCGTGCGCGCGCAACATCCGAAACTGCCGGTCACCGAGTACTACCTCAGCGGCTACAGCCTTGGCGCGCTGGATGCCGCGTTCGTCGCGCACCTGGACGAGACCCGACGCAGTTTCAACTTCAAGAAAGTCTTGCTGCTCAACCCGCCGGTCAACCTCTACACGTCCATCAGCAACCTCGACAAGCTGGTACAGACCGAGGTGAAGGGCATCAACAACAGCACCACTTTCTATGAACTGGTGCTGAACAAGCTGACCCGCTACTTCCAG
Organism: Pseudomonas sp. Y5-11; assembly: GCF_022368695.1. Lineage (NCBI taxonomy): Bacteria > Pseudomonadati > Pseudomonadota > Gammaproteobacteria > Pseudomonadales > Pseudomonadaceae > Pseudomonas > Pseudomonas sp. Y5-11. The sequence continues at coordinate 2,693,922 of NZ_CP058974.1, read as the reverse complement.
CAGAAAGGCTACATCGACCTCAACGACGCCCTGCTCTACGACTTCCAGCAGTCCAAACAGCACCTGACCAACGAGCAGATGGCGATGCTGATCGGCACCTCGTTCCGCTTCTCGGCCGCCGACATTGCCTTCACCTCCGATCTGATCAACCGTCGGGGCCTGATCACTCCGCCGAAATTCCCGATCACCGAAGGCACCAGCCTCACGCCGTTTCTCAAGCGTGCGCTGCAATGCGACTTCGACTGCTACCTGACCGAACAGGTGATCCCGATGTGGCGCGCCCGTACCGACGGCGGCAGCCTGCTGCAACTGATCGACCAGGTCAGCCTGTACGCACTCAAGGATTACCTGCATGACAGCCCGAAAATCGCGGTCATGCACAACGCTGACGACGTGATCCTCGGCCCTGGCGACCTGGGTTTCCTGCGCAAGACCTTCGGTGATCGCCTGACTGTTTACCCACTGGGCGGCCATTGCGGCAACCTTAACTACCGCGTCAACAGCGACGCCATGCTGGAGTTCTTCCGTGGCTAAATATCTCCTGCTGATTGCAGCGCTCCTCAGTGCAGGCGTGGCCCAGGCCGACAACAGCAAAGCCAACGCGCCAGTGGTGGTCGACAGCGACGGCTTCAAGGAGCCGCTGTCCAAACTCAAGTTCAACCCGGGGCTGGACCAACGCGAGTTCGAACGTTCGACACTCAACGCGCTCAACGTCTATGACCCGCTGGAGTCGTGGAACCGCCGCGTCTACCACTTCAATTACCGCTTCGACCAATGGGTGTTCCTGCCGGTGGTCGACGGTTATCGCTATGTGACGCCGAGCTTCCTGCGCACCGGGGTGAGCAACTTCTTCAACAACCTCGGCGATGTGCCAAACCTGGTCAACAGCCTGCTGCAGTTCAAGGGCAAGCGTTCGATGGAAACCACCGCGCGCCTGTTGCTCAACACCACCATCGGCATTGCCGGCCTGTGGGACCCGGCGACCGCCATGGGCCTGCCGCGCCAGAGCGAAGACTTCGGTCAGACCCTGGGTTTCTACGGCGTACCGGGCGGCGCCTACTTCGTCTTGCCGATTCTCGGCCCGTCGAACATCCGCGATACCGCCGGCCTGGCCGTGGACTACACCGCCGAATCGGCGATCAACTACCTGAACGTGTCGAAAGTCAGCGAAAACCACCCGGAAATCTGGGCCCTGCGTGCAGTCGACAAGCGCTACCAGACCAACTTCCGCTACGGCCAGATGAACTCGCCGTTCGAGTACGAGAAAGTGCGCTACGTCTACACCGAGTCGCGCAAGCTGCAGATTGCCGAGTAACTTCAGCGGCAACAAAAAAGGGCCATTCGATGCGAGTCGAATGGCCCTTTTTCATGGATCACTGAAATCCAGTGTGGGAGCGAGCCTGCTCGCGAATGCGGTGCATCAGACCCGAAAGGGGTGACTGACTCGACGCCTTCGCGAGCAGGGGTGATGGGTTTATCCCTTGATCGCACGCCAGATTTTGCCCACGACCGACACCACCGCCAGCACCGCCGCGCCTGCGATAATCCCCGCTACGCCATTGAGCAACACAGGCACGGCAAACCCGGCACTGCCAGCCGCTGCGCCGACACTTTCAATCCAGTGATGAACCACCGGGATGCCGTGGGTCAGGATGCCGCCACCGACGAGGAACATCGCCGCTGTACCGATCACCGACAGGCCTTTCATCATGTACGGCGCGGCGCGCAGGATCGCATTGCCGATGCTTTTTGCTGCCGAGCCGGATTTCTGCGTCAGCCACAGACCGAGGTCGTCGAGTTTGACGATGCCGGCCACCAGACCATAAACGCCCACGGTCATGACGATGGCGATGCCCGACATCACGATCACTTGCTGGGTCAGCGAAGCGTCGGCCACGGTGCCGAGGGTAATGGCGATGATTTCTGCGGAGAGGATAAAGTCGGTGCGGATTGCGCCTTTGATCTTGTCCTTCTCGTAGGCCACCAGATCGGTGGTCGGCTCGGCCACCGCAGCGCTCAGTTGCGCGTGGTCGGCATCATCTTCGGCCTTGCTGTGCAGGAACTTGTGCGCGAGTTTCTCGAAGCCTTCGAAACACAGGTACGCGCCGCCGACCATCAGCAGCGGCGTCACCAGCCACGGCACAAATGCGCTGATCGCCAGCGCCGACGGCACCAAAATCAGTTTGTTGACGAACGAGCCCTTGGCCACCGCCCAGACCACGGGAATTTCCCGCTCGGCGCGAACCCCGGAGACTTGCTGGGCATTGAGCGCCAGATCATCGCCGAGTACCCCGGCGGTCTTCTTCGCGGCCATTTTGCTCATCAACGCCACGTCATCCAGAACGGTGGCAATATCGTCGATCAGCACCAGCAAACTGCTTCCTGCCATGAATCGTGTTTCCTTATGTGAATAATGCCGCGCAGCATACCGCGACTGCGGGCCACACGGGGCATTCTTGAGCCATGCGCGAGGCCGGTGCTACCATGCGCAACCGCCAGAACAGGCAAGGAACCACCGGGTTTATGAGCACAATCCGCGAGCGCAACAAAGAACTGATCCTGCGTGCCGCCAGTGAGGAATTCGCCGACAAGGGCTTCGCTGCGACCAAAACCAGCGACATCGCCGCCAAGGCAGGATTGCCCAAGCCCAACGTCTACTACTACTTCAAGTCCAAGGAAAACCTCTACCGCGAGGTGCTGGAAAGCATCATCGTGCCGATCCTGCAGGCCTCGACCCCGTTCAACCCGGACGGCGTGCCGAGCGAAGTGCTCAGCGGCTACATCCGCTCGAAGATCCGCATCTCCCGCGACCTGCCCTTCGCCTCCAAAGTGTTCGCCAGCGAAATCATGCACGGCGCCCCGCACCTGAGCGCCGACCTGGTCGAGCAGCTCAACAGCCAGGCCAAGCACAACATCGACTGCATCCAGAGCTGGATCGACCGCGGCCAGATCGCCCCGCTCGACCCCAACCACCTGATGTTCAGCATCTGGGCCGCGACCCAGACCTACGCCGACTTCGACTGGCAGATTTCTGCGGTGACGGGAAAGGACAAGCTGGACGAGGCGGATTACGAAGCGGCGGCGCAGACAATTATCCGGTTGGTGTTGAAGGGGTGCGAGCCGGACTGATAGACCGCGGTGACTGCTTCGCGAGCAAGCTCGCTCCCACAGGGATTTGTGAACGCCGCAGATCCAATGTGGGAGCGAGCTTGCTCGCGAATGGAGCGACCAGGTTTGACTGTCAGACCCAAATGGCATCCCACAGCGGATAGTCGCCAAGCTTCTGCACTAAACCTGCCCGCAATGGGTTGGCCACGACATATCGCGCTATTTTCACCAGATCCTCCTCTCGCCGTAGTGCCCTATCGTGAAATCCCTGCTGCCATAGGCTGCCTTCTCTATTCGCAGCCAGATTCACTGCCCGCGCGCTTAAGGATTTTGTCCGTTGCATCAGGTCACTCAAGGAACCTCGCTTCAAATCGATCAACCAATGGAAGTGGTCAGGCATAACCACCCACGCCAAAGAGTTGGCAAAGCCCTGCTCTTGGGCGCTTCGAAATTGGGCAACGACCAACCTGCCTAACGCAAAATCGCGGAAAACGGGTTCGCGATTTAGCGTATTGGCAGTCAGCAGATAAATTCGGTTGAGCTCGTCGTAACGACCAAAGCGCAAGCGATGTGAAGCGGAAATTTTCGGCATTCCTTTGCCCCTTTCAAGAGATGACCTGAAAGGTTAGATCTGCACACGGGGAGGAAGCGTCAAGACTGTTAGCCAGATGTGTCCGTTGAATCGCCTTCGCGAGCAAGCTCGCTCCCACAGGAGATTTGAGGTGTTCACACTTTATGTGTCAGAACACAAACCTGTGGGAGCGAGCTTGCTCGCGAAAACTTCAGTTCAGACGCTACAAAATCAAGCCGCCACCCCCGCATCCGCCCTCAACTCCAACGCCTCCACCGCTTTGATCGCGACCTGCTCGTCAATATCCGACAGATCACCGCTGATCCCGATCGCGCCCAGCACATTTCCCGCCTGATCACGAATCAACACCCCGCCCGGCGCAGGCACGACGCTGCCCTGGCCCATGCTGTTGAGTGCGGCGATGAACGCCGGGCGTTGTTGCGCATCCAGTGCCAGCAGGCGTGAGCCCTTGCCCAGGGCGATGGCGCCCCAGGCTTTGCCGATGGCGATGTTCGGGCGCAGCAGGCTGGCGCCGTCTTCGCGTTGCAGGGTGATCAGGTGGCCGCCGGTGTCGAGTACCGCGATGGTCAGCGGCGCGGCGTTGATCCCGCGCCCGGTAGTGATGGCCTGTTCGACCAGGTTGACTGCGACTTTCAAGGTTAAAGCGCTCATGGTGCCGTCCTCATTTTGTTATTGGGAAAGTCGTGGAACTGCGCGTTTGTGCCGCAGCCCGATGCCACAAATAGAACACAATAAATTATTTTTTTGTATACAATAATTCTCGAAAAGCGCCGCATGCGACGAAAAGCCACAGTAAAAATGGCTTCCGACGAATGAAACAGACGCTTGAGAAAATGGATTGACCTGCGCCGTCCGCCGTGAATACACTCTGCGCAAAGCCACTTGTATACAATTACAAAACGTAAAGAGGCACAAAACCATGAGCAAAATGAGAGCAATCGAAGCCGCCGTTCTGGTGATGCGCCGTGAAGGGGTTGATACCGCTTTTGGCATTCCGGGTGCAGCGATCAACCCGCTGTACTCCGCACTGAAAAAAGTCGGTGGCATCGATCACGTCCTCGCTCGCCACGTCGAAGGCGCGTCGCACATGGCCGAGGGGTACACCCGCACCAAGGCCGGCAACATCGGCGTGTGCATCGGTACGTCCGGCCCGGCCGGTACCGATATGGTCACCGGGCTCTACAGCGCCTCGGCCGACTCGATCCCGATCCTTTGCATCACCGGCCAGGCACCTCGCGCCCGTATGCACAAGGAAGACTTCCAGGCGGTCGACATCACCAGCATCGTCAAGCCCGTCACCAAGTGGGCGACCACCGTTCTGGAGCCAGGCCAGGTGCCTTACGCGTTCCAGAAAGCCTTCTACGAAATGCGCTCCGGCCGTCCAGGCCCGGTGCTGATCGACCTGCCGTTCGACGTGCAGATGGCTGAAATCGAATTCGACATTGACGCTTACCAGCCACTGCCGCTGGCCAAACCGACCGCGAGCCGCGTTCAGGTCGAAAAGGCGCTGGCGCTGCTGGATCAGGCCGAGCGTCCATTGCTGGTAGCCGGTGGCGGCATCATCAACGCCGATGCCAGCGATCTGCTGGTGGAGTTCGCCGAGCTGACCGGTATTCCGGTGATCCCGACCCTGATGGGCTGGGGCACCATTCCTGACGATCACCCGCTGATGGTCGGCATGGTCGGTCTGCAGACGTCGCACCGTTACGGCAATGCGACGATGCTCAAATCCGATGTGGTGCTGGGCATCGGTAACCGTTGGGCCAACCGTCACACCGGTTCGGTCGACGTCTACACCGAAGGTCGCAAGTTCATTCACGTCGACATCGAAGGCACGCAGATCGGCCGTGTGTTCACCCCGGACCTGGGCATCGTCTCCGACGCTGCTGCCGCGCTGACCGTGTTCATCGAAGTCGCCCGCGAATGGCAAGCCGCCGGCAAGCTGAAAAACCGCAGTGCCTGGCTGCAGGATTGCCAGCAGCGCAAGGCCAGCCTGCAGCGCAAGACCCACTTCGACAACGTGCCGGTCAAGCCACAGCGCGTTTACGAAGAAATGAATCAGGTGTTCGGCAAAGACACCTGCTACGTCAGCACCATTGGTCTGTCGCAGATTGCCGGCGCGCAGTTCCTGCACGTCTACAAGCCGCGTCACTGGATCAACTGCGGTCAGGCCGGCCCCTTGGGCTGGACCATTCCGGCAGCGCTGGGCGTGGTCAAGGCCGATCCGAACCGTAAAGTCGTGGCCCTGTCGGGGGACTATGACTTCCAGTTCATGATCGAGGAGCTGGCGGTCGGCGCTCAGTTCAAACTGCCTTACATCCACGTCGTGGTGAACAACTCGTACCTGGGCCTGATCCGTCAGGCCCAGCGCGGGTTCGAAATGGACTACTGCGTGCAGCTGTCCTTCGATAACCTGAACGCGCCGGAACTCAACGGTTACGGTGTCGACCACGTCGCCGTCGCCGAAGGCCTGGGCTGTAAAGCGCTGCGTGTGTTCGAACCGGCGGACATCGCCCCTGCCCTGCGCAAGGCCGAAGAGCTGATCGAAGAGTTCAAGGTGCCGGTGATCGTCGAAATCATCCTGGAGCGTGTGACCAACATCTCCATGGGGACCGAGATCAACGCCGTCAACGAATTCGAAGACCTGGCGCTGGTCGGCAACGACGCGCCAACGGCGATTTCGCTGCTCGACTGATCTGCCGGGATTTGATGGCCGCGGTTACTCCCCTGTAGGAGCTGCCGCAGGCTGCGATCTTTTGATCTTGTTTTTCAGGATCAAGATCAAAAGATCGCAGCCTGCGGCAGCTCCTACACAAAGCCATCATCATTAATTCGCAACAGGAGACCACCATGCCGCGTTTCGCAGCCAACCTGTCCATGCTGTTCACCGAACAGGATTTCCTTGCCCGTTTCGACGCCGCCGCCAAGGCCGGTTTCAGTGGTGTGGAATACCTGTTCCCGTACGACTTCAGCTCTGCCGAAATCAAGGCAAAGCTCGATGCCAACGGGCTGACCCAAGTGCTGTTCAATCTGCCGGCCGGTGACTGGGCCAAGGGTGAGCGCGGTATCGCCTGCCTGCCGGATCGCGTTGAAGAGTTCCGCGCCGGGGTCGATCTGGCGATTGCCTACGCGCAGGTGCTGGGCAACACCCAGGTCAACTGCCTGGCCGGTATCCGCCCGCAAGGCGTCGACGATGCCACCGTGGAAAAGACCTTCGTCGCCAACCTCAAGTACGCGGCCGACAAGCTGCAGGCGGCGGGCATCAAACTGGTGATGGAAGCGATCAACACCCGCGACATCCCGGGCTTCTACCTGAACAACACGGCGCAAGCCCTGTCGATTCGCGAGCAGGTCGGCAGCGCCAACCTCTTCCTGCAATACGACATCTACCACATGCAAATCATGGAAGGCGATCTGGCCCGCACCCTGCAATCGCACCTGGCCGAGATCAACCATGTGCAGCTCGCGGACAACCCGGGGCGCAATGAGCCGGGCACTGGCGAGATCAACTACCGCTTCCTGTTCGAACACCTGGATCGGATTGGTTATCAGGGTTGGGTCGGCTGTGAATACAAGCCGCTGACCACCACTGAAGCCGGTCTGGGCTGGCTCAAAACGCATAACGCAATCTGATCGAACACGGTCATTCCTGTAGGAGCTGCCGAAGGCTGCGATCTTTTGACTTTGCTTTTCAAGATCAAGATCAAAAGATCGCAGGCTTCGCCAACTCCTACAGAGAGCCACACAAAAACAAGAGGATTTTCTCATGGCTAAAATCGGATTTATCGGCACCGGCATCATGGGCCACCCAATGGCTTCGAACCTGCAGAAAGCCGGTCACAGCCTGTTCCTGTCGGCGCACCACGACGCCGCTCCGGCCGACCTGGTAGCTGCTGGCGCCGTCGCCCTGGCCAACCCGCGCGAAGTGGCGCAGGAAGCCGAATTCATCATCGTCATGGTCCCGGACACCCCGCAGGTCGATGACGTGCTGTTCCGCGCCGATGGCGTCGCGGCTGGCATCGGCAAAGGCAAAGTGGTGATCGACATGAGCTCGATCTCGCCGACCGCCACCAAGGCCTTCGCCGCGAAGATCAACGAAAAAGGCGCGCAGTACCTCGACGCCCCGGTATCCGGCGGTGAAGTCGGCGCCAAGGCCGCGACCCTGAGCATCATGGTCGGTGGCGATGCCGATGCCTTCGAACGCGCCCTGCCGCTGTTTCAGGCCATGGGCAAGAACATCACCCTGGTCGGTGGCAATGGCGACGGTCAGACCGCCAAGGTGGCGAACCAGATCATCGTCGCGCTGAACATTCAGGCCGTGGCCGAAGCCCTGCTGTTCGCTTCGAAAAACGGTGCCGATCCAGCCAAGGTGCGTGAAGCGCTGATGGGCGGTTTCGCTTCGTCGAAGATCCTCGAAGTGCACGGCGAGCGCATGATCAAAGGCACCTTCGACCCGGGCTTCCGCATCAGCCTGCACCAGAAGGACCTGAACCTGGCCCTGCAAGGCGCCAAGGAACTGAACATCAACCTGCCGAACACCGCCAACGTCCAGCAAGTGTTCAGCACCTGCGCGGCGATCGGTGGCAGCAACTGGGACCACTCGGCGCTGATCAAGGGCCTGGAACACATGGCCAACTTCTCGATTCGCGACAAGAAGTAATCTGCGCTTCTGGCTCGCTCCCTGTGGGAGCGGGCTTGCCCGCGATGGCATCGACTCGGTCCGCCTGAATGACCGCGGCGCCTGAATCGCTGGCAAGCCAGCTCCCACAAGGATCGCGTCGCTGCACCGTTGTCGTTCCATCCCAATAACAAGAATTCCGGGAGCCCGCCATGTCGGTCGATCCGCAACAACTGCTGCGTGAGCTGTTTGCCACAGCCATCGACGCGGCCCATCCGAACCAGGTCCTCGAAGCCCATCTGCCTGCCGATCGCACGGGTCGGGTGATCGTCATCGGCGCCGGCAAAGCCGCCGCTGCCATGGCACAAGTGGTCGAGCGCAGCTGGCAGGGCGAAGTCTCGGGCCTGGTAGTGACCCGTTACGGTCACGGCGCCCCGTGCGAAAAAATCGAAGTGGTCGAAGCCGCGCACCCGGTACCGGACGCTGCCGGCCTGGCCGTGGCCAAACGCGTGCTGGAACTGGTCAGCAATCTGACTGAAGACGACCGCGTGATCTTCCTGCTGTCCGGTGGCGGCTCTGCCCTGCTCGCCCTGCCGGCCGAAGGTATCACCCTGGCGGACAAGCAGTCGATCAACAAAGCCCTGCTCAAATCCGGCGCGACCATCGGCGAAATGAACTGCGTACGCAAGCACCTCTCGGCGATCAAGGGCGGGCGCCTCGGCAAGGCTTGCTGGCCTGCCACTGTCTATACCTATGCGATTTCCGATGTGCCGGGCGACCTCGCCACGGTCGTCGCTTCCGGCCCGACCGTGGCCGACCCGAGCACTTCCGCCGAAGCGCTGGCGATCCTTAAGCGCTACGGCATCGAAGTCCCGGCGTCCGTGCGTACTTGGCTGCAAAGCCCGGAATCGGAAACCGTCAAACCCGGCGACCCGAGCCTGACCCGCAGCCATTTCCAGTTGATCGCCCGCCCGCAGCAATCGCTGGATGCCGCGGCGGTGAAATGCCGCCAGGCCGGTTTCAGCACGCTGATCCTTGGCGACCTGGAAGGTGAATCCCGCGAAGTGGCGAAGGTCCACGCCGGCATCGCCCGGCAGATCATCAATCACGGGCAGCCACTGGCAGCGCCGTGCGTGATTCTCTCCGGCGGCGAAACCACCGTGACCGTACGCGGCAATGGCCGTGGCGGGCGCAACGCCGAATTCCTCCTCAGCCTCACCGACAGCCTCAAAGGCCAGCCCGGCGTCTACGCGCTGGCCGGTGACACCGACGGCATCGACGGTTCGGAAGACAACGCCGGCGCGATCATGACCCCGGACAGCTACGCCCGCGCCGCCGCCCTCGGTTTGAGCGCCAGCGACGAGCTGGATAACAACAACGGTTACGGCTACTTCGAGGCGCTCGACGCGCTGATCGTCACCGAACCGACCCGCACCAACGTCAACGACTTCCGCGCCATCCTGATCCTTGAGAACTGCAAATCATGACGCCTGATAAAAAGGTCAAAATCCTCGCCACCCTCGGGCCTGCCGTCGACGGCATCGAAGACATCCGTGAACTGGTCGAGGCCGGGGTCAACATCTTCCGCCTGAACTTCAGCCACGGCGATCACGCCGACCACGCCAAGCGCTATCAGTGGATCCGCGAAGTCGAGCGCCAGCTCAACTATCCGCTGGGCATTCTGATGGATTTGCAGGGGCCGAAACTGCGCGTCGGCAAGTTCGCCGACGGCAAGGTGCAGCTGCATCGCGGTCAGGCGTTCCGCCTCGATCTGGACCCGACCCCGGGCGATGAACGCCGGGTGAACCTGCCGCACCCGGAGATCATCGCCGCGCTCGAAGCCGGCATGGATCTGCTGCTGGATGACGGCAAACTGCGCCTGCGCGTGGTCAGCAAATACTCCGACGCGATCGACACCACCGTGCTCGCCGGCGGCGAACTGTCGGACCGCAAAGGCGTGAACGTGCCGCAAGCGGTGCTCGACCTCAGCCCACTGACCGCCAAGGATCGCCGCGACCTGAGTTTCGGTCTGGAACTGGGGGTGGACTGGGTGGCGCTGTCGTTCGTGCAACGCCCGCAGGACATTCTCGAAGCCCGCGAGCTGATCGGCGACAAGGCCTTCCTGATGGCGAAAATCGAGAAGCCGTCGGCGGTTGAGCAATTGCGCGAAATCGCCCAACTGAGCGACGCGATCATGGTCGCTCGCGGCGACCTCGGCGTGGAAGTGCCGGCGGAAAGCGTGCCGCAAATCCAGAAGAACATCATCAGCACCTGCCGCGAACTGGGTAAACCGGTGGTGGTGGCGACGCAGATGCTCGAATCGATGCGTTTCTCCCCGGCCCCGACCCGCGCCGAAGTCACCGATGTGGCCAACGCCGTGGCTGAAGGCGCAGATGCGGTGATGCTGTCGGCCGAAACCGCGTCCGGCGAATACCCGCTGGAAGCCGTGCAGATGATGAGCAAAATCATTCGCCAGGTGGAAAACGGTCCGGACTACCAGACCCAACTCGACGTCAGCCGACCGAAAGCCGAGGCAACGGTGTCCGATGCGATCAGTTGCGCGATCCGCCGCATCAGCAACGTGCTGCCGGTGGCGGTGCTGGTCAACTACAGCGAATCGGGCGCTTCGACTTTGCGCGCGGCACGGGAACGACCGAAAGCGCCGATCCTCAACCTGACGCCGAACCTGCAGACCGCGCGGCGCTTGAGCGTGGCATGGGGCATTCATTCGGTGGTCAACGATCGCCTGCGTCAGGTCGATGAAGTGTGTTCGACGGCGCTGGAAATCGCCCAGGCGCAAGGCATGGCCGAGCGTGGCGATACCTTGCTGATCACCGCCGGTGTGCCGTTCGGGCAGCCGGGATCGACCAACTCACTGCGGATCGAAACGCTGATCTGACCCATATTTTGATGTGAATACAAAACCTGTGGTGAGGGGATTCATCCCCGATTGACTGCGCAGCAGTCACCGCTTCAAGAGAGTGACGGTTTTCACAGAAAAACCGCATTCACCGATTTGGGGCTGCTTCGCAGCCATCGGGGATAAATCCCCTCACCACAGGTAAGCAAGACCTTTTGATTGTCCCACTGCCCAGATTTTTTCAACATGCCTGCCAATCATTTCAACACCCACTGCCCCGACTGGGCCGAGGCTTTGCTCAACGGTTTCAGTCAGATTTTCCTCCAGCGCCATCCGCTGTGCGGCCTGTTGTGCCTGCTGGCGATCCTGCTCACTGCGCCGGTGCTGTTTGCCGGCGCGCTGCTCGGTGCAGTCGCCGGACTGCTCACCGCGCAACGACGCAACTATGTCAAGGCGGATCGTCAGGCCGGGTTGTTCAGTTACAACGGCGTGCTGCTTGGCTTGGTGCTGAGCCTGTATTTCCCGTGGTCGCCGATGCTGCCGCCGCTGATTCTGGCGGCCGGTGGCCTCAGTGCGATGGTCACTCAGCAATGGCTTAAACACGTGTACCGCAGCCGATCGATACCGGCCTACACCTCACCGTTTGTAGCAATGAGCTGGGTGTTACTGTTGTTCGCCGAACCGTCTGCGCCGATGACTCACATCGAGATGACCACGCTGAACCTGCTCGCCGCTGAACTGCGTGGACTGGGTCAGGTGATGTTCCTCGGTCATCCGCTGGCCGGCGCGTTGATCGGCATCGGTCTTTTGATCGCCGATCGCCGCGCGTTCTGCTGGGCGCTGCTGGCTTCCGGCATCGGCCTGGCATCCAGCCTGCTGCACCACGAAACCGCTGCAGCGTTGCTGGGACTGGGCAGTTACAACGCGGTGCTCGCCGCCCTCGCCTTCAGTTCACAGCGTCAACAACCGTGGCTACCGCTGCTGGGCATCGTCCTGGCGCTGCTGGTCACCCCGCTGTTCGCCGCCCTTGGTCTGGCGACGCTGACCGCGCCGTTCATCCTCGCCGGCTGGCTGATCCGCGCCGGGATCCAGATGCTCGGCAAAGCGGCCGTCGACGCCACGCCTTGCGCACAGGGGGACAATCAACCTAGGCTGCGCTGATCTTCAATTCAGGCGTTATCCATGGACAGCAGCAACAGTTGGCGTGAACGGCTTTACGTGATGATTTTCCAGAGCGACACCCTCGCCGGGCGGCGCTTCGACGGCACCTTGCTGTTGATCATCCTTGCCAGCCTGGTGGTGGTGATGCTCGACAGCATCGACAGCATTCACCAGAACTACGCCGATGTGCTGGCCTACATCGAATGGGGCTTCACCGTCATTTTTCTCGGCGAGTACATCCTGCGCCTGTACTGCTCACCGAAGCCGTTGCGCTACGCCTTCAGTTTCTACGGACTGGTGGATCTGCTGGCGATCGTGCCGGGGATCCTCGCGCTGTATTACAGCGATGCGCAGTACCTGCTGATCATCCGGATCATCCGGATGCTGCGGATCTTCCGCGTACTCAAGCTCAGCCCATACCTCAAGCAAGCCAACTATTTGATGTCGGCGCTGCGCGGCAGCAAGCAGAAGATCGTGGTATTCCTGGTCAGCGTCTGCACCCTGGTGACGGTGTTCGGCACCCTGATGTACGTGATCGAAGGCCCGGAACACGGCTTCACCAGCATCCCCAAAGGCATCTATTGGGCTATCGTGACCCTGACCACCGTCGGCTTCGGCGACATCGTGCCGAAAACCCCGCTGGGCCAGGTAATTTCCTCGCTGGTGATGATCACCGGTTACTCGATCATCGCCGTGCCCACCGGGATCTTCACCGCAGAACTGGCCAACGCCATGCGGGGCGAACAGCTGCAACACGACTGCCCGGTGTGCAAGAAAAACAGCCATGAACAGAACGCAGCGTTTTGCTCTCGGTGTGGCAGTCAGCTGTTCAAGAAAATGGAATAAGCACAGAGCTTTTTAATCTTTAAACGACTATGCGTGCCCCGTTATAGTCACTAGCAAATTGGCATCACCCACAATCCCTGTAGGAGCTGCCGAAGGCTGCGATCTTTTGATCTTGTTTTTAGACCAAAATCAAAAGATCGCAGCCTGCGGCAGCTCCTACACAAAACAAAACAAGGAATGCGCAGTGAAAAAACTCTTTGGCGCCTCACTTCTCGCCGCCGGTCTTGCCTTTGGCAGCGTGGCTCAAGCCGCACCGACCCTGCTCAACGTCTCCTATGACGTGATGCGCGATTTCTACAAGGACTACAACACGGCGTTCCAGAAACACTGGCAGGCCGAGCACAACGAAAACATCACCGTGCAGATGTCCTTCGGCGGTTCGAGCAAGCAGGCGCGCTCGGTGATCGATGGCCTGCCTGCTGACGTCATCACCATGAACATGGCGACCGACATCAACGCCCTCGCCGACAACGGCAAACTGGTGCCGGAAAACTGGGTCACCCGCCTGCCGAACAACAGCGCGCCGTTCACCTCGGCCACCGTCTTCATCGTCCGTAAAGGCAACCCGAAAGCCCTGAAAGACTGGCCGGACCTGTTAAAGGACGGCGTGCAGGTGATCGTGCCGAACCCGAAAACCTCGGGCAACGGCCGCTACACCTACCTCTCGGCCTGGGGCTACGTGCTGAAAAATGGCGGTGACGAAAACAAGGCCAAGGACTTCGTCGGCAAACTGTTCAAGCAATCACCAGTACTCGACACCGGTGGCCGCGCCGCGACCACCACGTTCTTGACCAACCAGATCGGCGACGTGCTGGTGACTTTCGAGAACGAAGCCGAGATGATCGCTCGCGAATTCGGTCGCGATCAGTTTGAAGTGATCTACCCGAGCGTCTCCGCCGAAGCCGAGCCACCAGTGTCGGTGGTCGACAAAGTGGTCGACAAGAAAGGCACCCGCGCTGCCGCCGATGAATACCTGAAGTACCTGTGGTCGCCGCAAGGCCAGGAAATCGCCGCCGCCAACTACCTGCGTCCACGGGACCCGGCAGTGCTGGCGAAGTACACCGATCGTTTCCCGAAAGTCGACTTCCTCTCGGTTGAGAAGACCTTTGGCGACTGGCGTTCGGTGCAGAAGACCCACTTCAATGATGGCGGGATCTTTGATCAGATTTATACCGGTCAGTAAGGCGTGAACTGAAATGAAAAAGGCGACCTCAACAGGTCGCCTTTTTTGTGGCGAACCCCTGTAGGAGCTGCCGCAGGCTGCGATCTTTTGACTTGGATTTTAAAAACCAAGATCAAAAGATCGCAGCCTGCGGCAGCTCCTACAGTTACATCGGCGGCGTGACGCCATCCTTGCCAGCGGAAATCGATTGCGCGGTCAGCGTGCCGTCCGCGCCTTGCGTGACGAACGTCACGATCTTCACCCCGACCTTGAGCAAACTCCGATCCCCTGGCATCAGGTTGACGATCGGCACGTCCTCCGGCACCAGAATCTTCTGCTGCCCGCCCTTGTAGTTGACGGTCAGCACCCGGCCATTGCTCACCACCAGATCACCGACGCTGCCATTGGTCATGCTGCTGCCCTTGGCCAGGTCGAACGGCCGATGGCCGTCGCCGCTGCCGGCCAGTTCTGGTGGGAATACATGCACTTCCAGCGCCTTGAGCGTACCGTCCTCTTGCGGCATGGCCGCCGAGCCGATGTAACTGCCGGGTTTGATGTCCTCGATATTGGCCAGGGTGACGGCGCGCACTTTGGTGTCAGCGGTCAATTGAATCACCACGTTCTCGCCGCTGTTGACGTGGACTTTCAACGAGTCAGCGCTGACTCCGGTGATCTCGCCGCGTACGCCGATCCGCATCCCCGGGGCATCCGCAGCCTGTACTGCGCTGGCGCCAAGCAGACCGATCAGGACAATCGTGGTGGTGTGACGCAGCAGCCGACGCAACATGGCAATCCTCCGTTGGTAAACAGTTGAACAGCAGCGGTAAACATAAGCACGCTATCGAAGAAGATGTAAGTGAATGTATCATCGACGCTCTCCGGCCGGACGCAAGGTTCGCCGATGGACGACACCGCGCTTGAAGCCAATCATTCCGCAACGGAATAACTGCTATCGATACAAGGCTTCTACCGCCACGTCGGTGCGTCCCTTAGCCTCACCGCATTCCCTTTCGCTGGATCGAGAAACCTTATGAACGCTACAACTCACGCAATGACCCGAGGCATGGTGCTGCTGTTCGCCTTTTGCTGCGGTGCCATCGTCGCCAACATCTACTACGCGCAACCGATCATTGGTCTGATCGCACCGGACATCGGCCTCTCCGACACCATGGCCAGCTTCATCGTCTCGCTGACACAGATCGGTTATGCGCTGGGTCTGTTTTTCCTGGTGCCGCTGGGCGACCTGCTGGAAAACCACCGACTGATGATCATCACCACCGTGGTGGCCATTGCCAGCCTGCTCGGCGCGGCGTTCACCAGTCAGCCGAACGTGTTCCTGCTGATCTCTTTGCTGGTGGGCTTCAGTTCGGTGTCGGTGCAGATCCTGATTCCGCTGGCTGCACATCTGGCGCCGGAAGAATCCCGTGGCCGGGTGGTCGGCGGGATCATGGGTGGCTTGCTGTTGGGCATCCTGCTGGCAAGACCGGTATCGAGCGTCGTCGCTGACCATTTCGGCTGGCGCGCGATGTTCATGATTGCTGCGGCGTTGATGGCAGCGATCAGCGTGGTGCTGGCGCTGACCGTGCCCAAGCGTCAACCGGATCACAGCGCCACATACGGCCAACTGATCGGCTCATTGTGGACATTGCTGCGCCAGCAACCGGTGCTGCGTCAGCGCGCGTTTTATCAGGGTTGCATGTTCGCCACCTTCAGCCTGTTCTGGACCGCCGTGCCGTTGGAGCTGGCGCGTAACCATGGCCTGTCGCAGAGCGAGATCGCGATCTTCGCCCTGGTCGGCGCCATCGGTGCCATCGCCGCGCCGATCAGCGGACGCCTAGCGGACGCCGGCCACACCCGCATCGCCTCGCTGCTGGCCATGCTGTTCGCCAGCCTGAGCTTCCTGCCCGCCTTCATCCACCCGGCCTACAGCGTCATCGGCCTGGCCGTGACCGGCGTGGTACTGGATTTCTGCGTGCAGATGAACATGGTTCTCGGCCAGCGCGCGGTCTACTCGCTGGACGCCAAAAGCCGTGGTCGCCTGAATGCGCTGTACATGACCAGCATCTTCATCGGCGGCGCCTTCGGCTCGTCGGTTGCCAGTGCGGTATATGAGCACGGCGGCTGGTTGTGGATCGTGATTATCGGCAGCGCGTTCCCGCTGCTGGCGCTGGTGCGGTTTTTGAGTGCTTCGCAACGTGGTTCATTGGCAACCGCTTAAGACGTCAAAAGCATCGCAAGCAGGTTCGCTCCCACAGGTTGTTCACCGGGCCCATGGGAGCGATGACGCTCAATACCGAACCAGTTTCTCCATCGCCGCATCCGCCAGAAACGAAGAACGGCTTTTGACATTGTGTTCACGCACATAGCGATCGATGCGCTGGATCACATAGCCTGGCAACGTCACGTTGACCTTCTCGGTCTTGCCCATGTACGGCGAGATATCCAGCTCGAGCATGCCCCAGCCCATGTCGGCAAACTCCGGGTTATTGCGATGGGTTGCTGCCAACGTCGGCATCGGAATCGATTCGCCGTCCGCCGCCATCTCCTGCAGCATGAGATGGGCAACTTCAACGGCTGCGTTGTAAGCGTCCTCGAAAGTGTCCCCGGCCGTGACGGCGCCGGGAATGTCAGGTATCTGAATACCGATGGCGGTGTTGTCGTCACCCCATTCGATGCAGATCGGATATTGCATTATGGATCTCCCTTGCAGCTGGCTGGCGGGTGGTACAACCCGGCACGCCTCCTGATGCTTTTGACCGTCCCCAGCGGCAAATCCTTTTTCGGGTGGGGAACGGGAATGGTGTACGGGTTGTAACGATGCCTGAAGATGTGATGACTGCCGGTGACTCGATCCAGCGTCCAGCCTGCCTCCTCCAGCTCCTTGATCAATAGCCTGCTTTGCACCTACCGCCTTCTTGCTCCGGCCGAATAAAAGTAACTCTAGAGTTATCTTTACTCAAGCACATGAATCTGCAGAACGACGTTCGGTTGTTTTACCGCATGTGATCGATGGCACAGTCTTGTCCACGGATTAAACTCAGCGACTCGCAAAGCTATATCCTGGCCAACACACTGTTCCCCTGTGGGAGCGAGCCTGCTCGCGAAAGCGGTCTGATATTCAACAAATGTGCTGGCTGATCCGACGCCTTCGCGAGCAAGCTCGCTCCCACAGGGCTCCTCTGAATGCTTGAAGATTGCACAAGGACCTGAGATGGACCGCCTCGCCGCCATGGAAACCTTCGTCTGCGTCGTCGAAACCGGCTCGTTTTCCGCCGCCGCGCGACTCTTGAATATCGGCCAGCCCGCCGTGTCGAAAACCATCGCTCAGCTGGAAAAGCGCCTGGCGGTCAGCCTGTTGCTGCGCTCGACCCGTGGCCTGACGCCAACCGAAGCCGGCCTGGCGTTTTTTGAGCGAGCCAGACGCGCCATCGACGAAGCCAACGAAGCCGATAACGCCGCCCGTGGCAGCGCCGGCGGTTTGCGCGGCAACCTGCGGATCAGCGCGGCGGTGACGTTCGGTCGCCTGCACGTCGTGCCGCAACTGGGGGCGTTTCTCGCTCAGCATCCGCACCTGAACATCGACCTGATGCTCGATGACCGCAACATCAATCTGGTCGAAGAAGGCATCGACGTCGCCCTGCGCATGGGCCCGCTCAGTGACTCCAGCCTCACCGCGCGCAAAATCGCCGACTGCCGCCGCGTGGTGCTCGGCAGCCCGGCCTACTTCGCCCGCCACGGTGAGCCGTGCTGCCCGACCGATCTGGATCAGCATCAAGGCATTGTCTACAACCTCAGCGGCGGCGCCACCTGGACCTTCACCAAAGGCAGCGAACAGCAGACACACACCTTGACCGGCCGCCTGCGCGTCAGCGCCGCCGAAGGTTTGCGCGCAGCCGTGCTGGCCGATCAGGGCCTGGCGATTGCCTCGCAATGGATGTTCGCCCCGGAGCTGGCAAGCGGCGCGGTCAGGGCGGTGATGAGTGATTGGGCATTGCCGGATCAGGATTTGTGGGCGGTGTTCCCCACGGGACGGATGGTCAGTGCGAAGGCGCGGGCATTTGTGGAGTACATGGAAAACTTGCTGACACACCTGAACTGAACCAGCGCCTGTTTCGTTTATTGCGGTTTTCGTTTAATTCGAATAACGTTCCGGCATCTTATTCAGAATGCTGGAATCCATTATGTCGATTGTCCTCCACCCCTCTCTCAACCTCCCGGTGGAGCGCGAAGTCCAAGCCGCCATCGAAGGCAAACGCGCGCTCGCCGCCTATCTGGCGACCCAATTCGAAACACAGCACATCCAGATTTTCGACGAACAGAACCAGGCGCATCAGGTCGAGCTTCCGACGTCGGCACTGCGGCTACTGATGGATATTCTGGCGGAGCTGGCTGAAGGAAACGCCGTCAAAGTCGTACCGGTGCATGCCGAACTGACCACTCAGGAGGCCGCCGACCTGCTCAATGTCTCACGCCCGCACCTGATAAAACTGCTGGAAAGCGGCGAGTTGTCCTACCACAAAACCGGCAAGCACCGACGTGTGCGTTTCGCCGATTTGATGGACTATAAAACCCGGCGCGATACCGCCAGCGAGCAGGCAATGGCGCTTCTCGCGGAGCAGGCACAGGCTTTAAGGACAGGATACGAGTGAGGCATTCCCCTTTCACCGCTGTATACGATGCATGTGTTTTGTACCCCGCCCCGCTTAGAGACTTGCTGATGTGGCTCGCGCTTTCGGGGCGATTTCGAGCCCGATGGACCCAGGAGATTCACGGCGAATGGAAACGCAATTTATTGAAGAAGCGAACCGATCTGACGATGGAGCAACTGGATCGCACGTCCGAGCTTATGGATCGTGCGATACCCGATGCCTGTGTCTGTGACTATGAAGCGCTGATCACCGGGCTTTCCCTGCCCGATCCCAACGACCGCCATGTATTGGCTGCAGCCATACGCTGCGGCGCTGGGGTGATCGTGACATTCAACCTGAAAGATTTTCCCGATACCTGCCTCGCCCCCTATGGCGTCGAGGCCCAACACCCAGATGAGTTTGTCGAGAACCTGTTTCACCTTAATCCGGCAGCTGTTATCGCTGCGGCGCAACGACAGCGCCAACAACTGAAATTTCCGCCAATGGAGATCGAGCCGTTCCTTGACCTTTTGCGGCGCCAGGGATTGGTTGAGTCAGTTCGGGCGCTTAGCGCCTACCGTGCGATGCTCTGAATACTCGTTTTGGAACACCAGACAAACAAACGGCGATCCAAAGATCGCCGCGTGCTCATCACTGCCCGAACTGTTTGCCCAACCCCGGCGGCACGCCGTGGATGTCGGTGTCTTCCCACGGGCCGTTGGGGCTGATCGAGCGGGTCCAGCCGTTGTTCCAGCGGAAGTAGGTGCGCTGGCGGTAGAAGGTGTTGGGCTGGTTGTCGAGGACGTAGACGCCGAGTTTCTGGTCCCAGTGGCTGTTGCCGCCCGGTGGCGGGGCGAAACTGGCTGAGGTGCGCGGGACTGGCTTGGACGGTTTAGCCGGGATGCTCTTGCCTGGTGTCGGCGAGGTCGACGGGGTCGGGCTCGGTTGTGACGGCGGGATGGGTGGCAGGTTGGTGGTCGGTTCCGGTCGGTGCACCGCACATGCGCTCATGCTCAAGGCCAATGTAATGACGGTGATGCGGGCGAGGCTGTGCATGGCGGTGCTTTCCTGTGGGTTCCGGGGTTATTGGTCCGGGCTGTCAATGGTCAGTGTTTGCGGCGCGGTGGTGCTGCTGGCCAGCGGGCCGCTGCGACCCACCCACTCCCCGGCGGTCGGTTGACCGGCGCGGGAGATGCGCGCAACCAGTTGGACTTCAGGAAAGTTCGACAGTTTCAACTGCGGCATCATCGCGTCGGCATCGCCCAGTTCGACGGTCACCGGCAGGTCCGCCACGGTCAGGCGCTTGGCCGCCAACGGTGCCGGCGGGCCGGAAACGGCACGGGCGAAGATGAACACGCTGTCGCCCGGTTGCACCTTGCCTTTGAGTTCGCTGGCCAGATCGACGCGCACCTTGAGCAGCGCGGCAACCTTGGCGGCCGGTGCGGCGGCGACCTTGCCGCCGCTGGCTTCAAGCCGTTCAGTGGCGCGGTTGATGCCGCCCTGCAGGGCTTCGCGGGACTTGTCGTCCTCTGGCAATTGCGCCAGCAGGCGATTCCAATAGTCGATGGCCTGCTGATAACGCTCGCCTTCAAACGCGGCGATGCCGAGCAGGCCGAGGCTGGTGACTTCTTTCGGGTCGGCTTTCAGCGCTTCGTCGGTCAGGGCCTGGAGCTTGTCCGACCATTTTTTACCGTCGGCAAAATACTGCGCCTGTGCCCACTGCCCGAGCAGCTCCGGCTGGCGACCGGCAAGGTTGGCCGCGCGTTCGAACATCTTCGCCGCGTCCGCCGGGCGATCCTGGGCCATGTAGGTGCGACCGAGGAAGTACAGACCTTCCGCCGAATCCGGTTGCGCGGCGACGGCTCGTTCCAGACGCCGGGTCATCTCTTCCATCGACTGCGGCGCCTGGGCGAACTCGCGGGTCAGCTCGACCTTGTCCGCAGCACCGAAATGCAGGTACAGCCCCAGGCCCAACACCGGCACCAGCACCGCTGCCAACAACGGCAACGGCTTGCCCAGTTTCGACACACGCGGTGCGGCAACGCCCTCGGTATCGGCGAGCAGTTCACGCGCCGCTTCCGCACGACCGCTGTCCATTTGCGCCGCATCGAGCACGCCTTCGGCCTGCTGCGCTTGCAGTTCGGCGACGCGTTCCTGATACAGCGCGACGTTCAGAGCAGTCCGATCCTCTTCACGCTGGGCGCGACGGCCACGCAAAACCGGAATCAGCAGAAAACTCAGGGCGACCAGAAGCAACAGCCCTGCGGCAAGCCAGAAATCAATCATTCTTGGTTTTTATCCAACAGTTGGTCGAGGCGCTGACGTTCTTCGGTGGACAGCGATGACGGGGTTTCGGCGCGCTGACCGCGACGACGGCGCACGATCAGCACAATCACTACCAGACCGCCAAGCAGCAGCCCGGCCGGGCCGAACCACAGCAGCGCAGTCTTGGCGTTGAGCGCCGGTTTGTAGCGGACGAAATCACCGTAGCGATCAACCATGAAATCGATGATCTGCTGATTGTCCTTGCCCTCGCCGAGCATGCGGAAAATCTCTTTACGCAGGTCAGCGGCAATCGGTGCGTTGGAGTCGGCGATGTCCTGGTTCTGGCACTTGGGACAGCGCAGTTCCTTGGTCAACTCGCGGAAACGCTCGCGATCGCCTTCCTTGGCGAACTCGTAGGTGTCGATCGCGGCATGCGCCATACCGGCCAGACTCAGGCCCAAGACCACGGCAGCGATAAAGCGCTTCATGGCTTGGCCTCATCGACCAGCGCCTGATACTTGGCTGCGAGTTTTTCGCGCCAGACCTGTTCGTCGATCACCCCGACGTACTTGTCGCGGATGATGCCCTTGGCGTCGATAAAGAAGGTTTCCGGCGCGCCGTACACGCCGAGGTTGAGGCCCAGCGAACCTTCATCGTCACGGATGTCCAGCAGGTACGGGTTGTGGAATTCGGCCAGCCACTTCAACGCATCGGCGTTGGTGTCCTTGTAGTTGATGCCGTAGATCACCACGCCGCGCTCGGCCAGTTTATTCAGCACCGGGTGCTCGACCCGGCAGGAAATGCACCAGGTGCCCCAGACGTTGACCAGTGCCGGTTTGCCGAGGATGTCGGCCTTGGTCAGGGTCTTGTCGCCCTGCACATTCGGCAGGCTGAATTCCGGGAAGGGCTTGTTGATCATCGCCGACGGCAGTTCCGCCGGATCGAGGTACAGACCGCGATAAAGAAACACCGCCACCAGCAGGAAAATCGCCAGGGGTACCAGCATCAACCAACGTCTCATGCAGCCGCTCCTTGCAGGCCGAGGGCTTCACGCACCCGGGCTTTGACCTTGACTCGATAACGCCGATCCAGCGCCGCCAGCAATCCGCCCAGACCGGTCAGCAGACCACCAAACCAGATCCAGCGCACGAACGGTTTGACGTGAACCCGCACCGCCCACGCGCCGTTTTCCAGCGGCTCGCCTAGGGCGACATAGAGATCGCGAGTGAAACCGGCGTCGATCCCGGCCTCGGTCATCATCGAACTCTGCACGGTGTACAGGCGTTTTTCCGGGTGCAACACGCTGACTTCCTTGCCGTCGCGGATCACCCGGATGGTGCCCTTGTCGGAGGTGAAGTTCGGCCCCTCGAAGTGCTTGGCGCCTTCGAAGATAAAGTGATAGCCGGCCAGGTCCATCGACTCGCCCGGCGCCAGACGCAGGTCGCGTTCGGCACTGTTCTGGCTCGACAGCACTACACCTAGGGCGCACACGGCGATGCCCAGGTGCGCGATCTGCATGCCCCAGTAGCTGCGGGTCAAGGTTGGCAGGCCTTTGATCAGGCCCTTGTGGCGAGTCTTGTCGAAGATGTCGCGCACACCGGCGAGCAGCACCCACGCAGCAAGCAGGAACGTCGCGATCACCGCCCAGTTGAAATCGCCGTAAGCGACACCGGCCACCACCGCCAACGCGACGCTGCCCAGCAGCACCGGGGTCAGCATGTTCGCCAGCCACTTCACCGGCGTGTCTTTCCAGCGCACGATCACGCCGACCGCCATCACCAGCATCAACAACGCCATCAGCGGGATGAACAGCGCGTTGAAGTACGGCGGGCCGACCGACAGCTTGGCGCCGCTCAAGGCATCGAGAATCAGCGGATACAGGGTGCCGAGCAGGATCATCGACGCCGCCACCACCAGCACCAGATTGTTGCCCAGCAGCAGGGTTTCCCGCGACCACAGGTTGAAGCCGACCTGGCTCTTGACCACTGGCGCGCGCAACGCAAACAGCGTCAGCGAACCACCGACCACGAACAGCAGGAAGATCAGGATGAACACGCCGCGCTCAGGGTCGGAAGCAAACGCGTGCACCGAGGTCAGCACGCCGGAACGCACGAGGAAGGTACCGAGCAGGCTCAACGAAAATGCGGCAATCGCCAGCAACACCGTCCAGCTCTTGAACACCCCACGTTTTTCCGTGACGGCCAGCGAGTGGATCAACGCGGTGCCGACCAGCCAGGGCATGAACGAGGCGTTTTCCACCGGGTCCCAGAACCACCAGCCGCCCCAGCCGAGTTCGTAGTAGGCCCACCACGAACCGAGGGTGATGCCGATGCCGAGGAACGCCCAGGCGACAATCGTCCACGGCCGCGACCAGCGCGCCCAAGCAGCATCAAGACGACCACCGAGCAGTGCGGCGATGGCGAAGGCGAACGCCACCGAGAACCCCACATACCCCATATAGAGCATCGGTGGATGCACGATCAGGCCGATGTCCTGCAGCAGCGGATTGAGGTCACGACCGTCGGCCGGAATCTGCGGCAGGATCCGCGAAAACGGGTTGGAGGTGAGGATCAGAAACAACAGGAAACCAGTGCTGATCATGCCCATTACCGCCAGCACGCGAGCGAGCATGACTTGCGGCAACTGCCGGGAAAACACCGATACGGCGAAGGTCCAGCCACCGAGGATCAACGCCCACAGCAGCAGCGACCCTTCGTGGGCGCCCCACACCGCGCTGAACTTGTAGTACCACGGCAAGGCGCTGTTGGAGTTCATGGCCACGTAGCCGACCGAAAAATCGTCGGTCATGAATGCGTAGGTCAGGCAACCGAAGGCAAACAGCAGGAACGCGAACTGCCCCCACGCCGCCGGCTGGGCCAGGCCCATCCACAGACGGTCGCCGCGCCACGCACCGAGCAGCGGCACCACGGCCTGCACCAGCGCGAAACACAGCGCCAGAATCATCGCCAGATGGCCGAGCTCGGGAATAAACAGTGCAGACGTCATCAATCAACCCTCCTTCGCTGGGGTCGGTGCCGATTGACCACTGTCTTTCAGCGCTTTAGTCACTTCCGGCGGCATGTACTTCTCGTCGTGCTTGGCCAGCACTTCATCGGCCACCACCACGCCGTCGGCGTTGAGTTTGCCCAGGGCGACGATGCCCTGCCCTTCGCGGAACAGATCCGGGAGGATCCCGCGGTAGGTGATGGTCACGGCTTTGTTGAAGTCGGTGACGACGAATTTGACGTCCAGCGAGTCCGGCGAACGTTGCAGCGAGCCCTTCTCGACCATGCCGCCAGCGCGGATGCGCGTGTCGTGCGGCGCTTCGCCGTTGGCAATCTGGGTCGGCGTGTAAAACAGGTTGATGTTTTCCTGCAGGGCGCTGAGGGCCAGGCCGACGGCAGCGCCGACCCCGACCAGAATCGCCAGAATGAGGGTCAGACGTTTTTTGCGCAGCGGATTCACTTGCCGTTCTCCCGGCGCAGACGACGCGCCTCTTGTTGCAGATAGCGCTTGCGGGCCGCAATCGGTGCGACCACGTTGAGGATCAGTACTGCCAGACAGATGCCGTAGGCCGACCAGACATACAGGCCGTGGTGGCCCATGGCGAGGAAGTCGCCAAATGAAGCGAAACTCATCGCACGGCCTCCAGGCTGTTCTGCACTTCTTCTTTGACCCAACTGGCGCGCGCTTCGCGCTTGAGCACTTCAAGGCGCATGCGCAGCAACAGCACGGCACCGAAGAAGCAGTAGAACCCCAGCACCGTCAGCAACAGCGGCAGCCACATTTCAGCGGGCATCGCCGGTTTTTCCGTAAGGGTGAAGGTCGCGCCCTGGTGCAGGGTGTTCCACCACTCCACCGAGTACTTGATGATCGGAATGTTGATCACTCCGACAATCGCCAGCACCGCGCAGGCCTTGGCGGCGCTGTCGCGATTGCTGATCGCGTTGCCCAGCGCAATCACCCCGAAATACAGGAACAGCAGAATCAGCATCGACGTCAGCCGCGCATCCCAGACCCACCACGAGCCCCAGGTCGGCTTGCCCCAGATCGCCCCGGTGACCAGCGCCACGGCGGTCATCCACGCGCCGATCGGCGCGGCGCATTGCAGGGCGACGTCGGCCAGTTTCATCTTCCACACCAGGCCGACCACGCCGCACACCGCCAGCATCACGTAGATCGACTGCGCGAGCATCGCCGCCGGCACGTGAATATAGATGATGCGAAAGCTGTTGCCCTGCTGATAGTCCGGCGGCGCGAAGGCCAGGCCCCAGACCACGCCAATGCTGATCAGCAGCAACGCTGCGATGCTCAACCACGGCAGGAACTTGCTGCTGATGCCGTAGAACCACTTGGGCGAGCCGAGCTTGTGAAACCAGGTCCAGTTCATACTGTTTCCATCACGGTGCCGCTCATCGATGTGAGCGGTCTCAGGGTCTTTGCTGGTTAATTTTTAACCAGACCTCATTATTCGCCGACGCTGATCTTCAGGCCAGCCGCTATTGCAAAAGGTGTCAGGGTGATCGCCAGGGCAGTCAGGCTACCCAGCCACAGCAGATACCCGGTCGCCGGCATGCCTTGCAACGCGGCCTGCAAGGCGCCACTGCCAAGGATCAACACCGGGATGTACAACGGCAGAATCAGCAACGCCAGCAACAGGCCGCCGCGTTTCAGACCGACCGTCAGCGCCGCACCCACCGCACCGAGCAAGCTCAGCACCGGGGTACCCAGCAGTAACGACAACAGCAACACCGGCAGGCAGGCGACCGGCAAACCGAGCATCAACGCCAGCAACGGCGAGAGCAGAACCAGTGCCAGTCCCGAGAACAGCCAGTGTGCCAGCACCTTGGCCAGCACCAGTAGGGGCAGCGGGTGCGGCGAAAGGACCCACTGTTCCAGGGAGCCATCTTCGAAATCACTGCGAAACAATCCGTCCAGCGACAGCAGGACCGACAACAGCGCGGCCACCCAGACTAACCCCGGGGACAGGTTTTGCAAGACTTGAGTTTCCGGGCCGACGGCCAGCGGGAACAATGCGATGACGATGGCGAAGAAAATCAGCGGATTGGCCAGTTCTGCCGGGCGGCGAAACAGCAGGCGGGACTCACGGGCAACCAGCAGGCCGAACACACTCATACTGCCCAGTTCCCCAGATCGATATCGAGATAACCGGCCGGCATCCGGCTCAGCGTGTGGTGCGTGGTCAGCACCACCAGACCGCCGCGTTCACAGTGCCCGGCCAGGTGCTCTTCAAGTTGCGCCACGCCCTGTTTGTCGAGCGCAGTGAACGGCTCGTCGAGAATCCACAGCGGCGGGCTGTCCAGATACAGCCGCGCCAGTGCCACGCGGCGTTGCTGACCGGCGGACAGGGTGTGGCAGGGAACATCTTCGAAACCGCGCAATCCTACGGCAGCCAATGCTTGCCAGATCGCCTCGCGCGCGGCGGGTCGATGCAGGGCGCAGAGCCAGGACAGGTTCTCTTCCGGGGTCAGCAGGTCCTTGATCCCGGCGGCGTGACCGATCCACAACAGGTTGCGCGCCAGTTCGCTCGGTTGTGCGGTCAAAGGCTGACCGTTGAGCAGCACCTGACCGCTGGTCGGCTGCATCAGCCCGGACAACAGGCGCAGCAGGCTGGTCTTGCCGCTGCCGTTGGGGCCGCTGATCTGCACCATATCGCCACTGGCCAGTCTTAATTCGAGATTTTCGAAGAGCAGCCGCAGGTCTCGCTCGCAGGCAAGGGCAACGGTTTGCAGGACAGGACTGGTCAAGGGATCACGGGCCTTATACGGTTCAAGTCGGCTCTGGCGCGGCCGTTAAAGAGATGCAGGATAAATGCAATGACGGTGCGAACCAGAGAGCTGGATCAAACAATTGCTATGTTTTCTGAACGAAGCGCAAGACGCGCGGCATTATACATGGCGTGCCTTACTCCCAAGAGCGCAATTTCCTCAGGTTGTGTCCGCGTATGACAGGCGAAATGAACATCCTCCCGCTTCCGCCCACCACCCCGGCGAACACGCGCCCGCTGGTGATGAGCGGTGAGTTGCTCAAGCTGCTGACCCCGGTCGAAGGCTTGATCGGTGCCGGGCAAAGCGCTCAGGCCGAGGTGTTGTCACTCAAGCAGGCGGATCAGACTTTCCAACTGCTGCTCAAGGTGACCGTCGACGGCGGCCGCCAGACCACCGTGCAAGCCAGCAGCAACCTGCCGTTGCCGACCGGCACCAACCTGGCGGTTACTCAGCCATCGGCGGGCAATCTGGCGATCACCGTGCAACAGGCGATTGCCAGCAGCGTCGCCGCCCTCACCCGCATCGATACCGCGCAGTTGCCGGTCGGCACACTGCTGCAAGGCAAGGTGCTGACCTCGCAGACACTGCCGCAAGTGCCGGGGCAGCCGACGGTGTACCGCTCGCTGGTCAGTCTGCTCAACACCGCGCAACGTGGCGCCACGCTGGACATCGACAGCCCGACGCCGCTGCGCATCGGCACCCTGCTCTCGGCACTGGTCGAGGATTCGCAAACCCTCAAGTTCGTGCCGCTGAGCAGCCGTCAGGAGCAATTGGCGGTGAGCCAGCAACTGCTCGGCCAGCAGAGTCGCCAAGGCTCGCTGGACGGTTTGCTCAACGCCTTGCAGAACTTGCCGGCCGACGACGATCAGACCTCGCAGGATCTGCGCGCTGCCGTCGTGCGTCTGCTTGCCAATCTGCCCGATGTACAGCAGATGAGCAGCGCCAAAGGCGTGGCCCTGGCCCTGGCCAACAGTGGCGCCTTCCTCGAAGCCAAATTGCTCAGCGGACAGAATCCGGCGCTGGCCCCGGACATGAAAGCCGATCTGCTCAAGCTGATCGCGCAACTGTCGCCGGGTGTGCCAGGCAATGCCAGTTTCAACGCGATCATCGCCGCCAACACCTTGGCGCAAGCGCTACCGAGTTTCGTGCGCAACGCCCTCGGCACCCTGGGTCAGGTCAGCGCCAAACCCGTGCCGAGCAGTTTCCCGCTGCCCGACCGCCTGCTGCAAAGCCTGGACGGCGAAGGCGATCTGGAACATCTGCTGCGCCTCGCCGCCGCCGCCGTGTCGCGCCTGCAAAGCCATCAGTTGTCGAGTCTGGAACAGACCGGGGTCACCGATGACGGCCGCCTGCTCAGCACCTGGCAGCTGGAAATCCCCATGCGCAACCTGCAGGACATCGTGCCGTTGCAGGTCAAGTTCCAGCGCGAAGAAGCGCCGGAAAGAGAACCGCAACCCAACGAACGCCGCGACGAGCGCGAACCCAGACAACAACTGTGGCGCGTCGATCTGGCGTTCGACATGGAGCCGTTGGGGCCGATGCAGATTCAGGCGCAGCTGATTGCCGGCAGCCTGTCGAGTCAGCTCTGGGCCGAACGCCCATACACCGCCGACCTGATCGAAACCAACCTGTTCGCGCTGCGCCAGCGTCTGCTTGATCGCGGGCTGAACGTCGGTGATCTCGACTGCCACCTCGGCACCCCGCCGCAAGGCAATCAAACCCGTCTCGAACACCGCTGGGTCGACGAAACCGCATGAACGATTCCACTGCTCCACGTCAGGCCATCGCCCTCAAATACGACGGCAACCACGCCCCGACCCTCACCGCCAAGGGCGACGAAGAACTGGCCGAAGAAATCCTGCGCATTGCCCGCGACTGTGAAGTGCCGATCTATGAAAACGCCGAGCTGGTGCGCCTGTTGGCGCGAATGCAGCTGGGCGACAGCATCCCCGAAGAGCTGTACCGCACGATTGCCGAGATCATCGCGTTTGCATGGAATCTGAAGGGGAAATTCCCCGAGGGACAGGATCCGGATGCGCCGATGGTCGAGAAGGACATCACCGCACGCGGGGATGATTATTGAGCCTTGAAAGCAAAAGATCGCAGCCTGCGGCAGCTCCTACAGGGAAACGCGTTCCAATGCAGGAGCTGCCGCAGGCTGCGATCTTTTGATCTTCAGCTTCAGCTTCTGTGCAGCTTGCGCATCAACTCCGCCTCAGCCTGGGTCAAGCCACAGGACTGAGTCAGCTCATCGACACTCGCGCCCATGCCCACCAGTTTCGCCGCCTGGGCGAACGACAGGCTCGACGGGTCGCGCTGTTCCAGCGCCACAATCTTGTCCGGCAACGGACCGACTACCGAGCGCAGCTCGTGCAGGGCTTCGCCCATGCGCACGTTGCCGTTCTGGTAGTCGTCAACGCGCTTGGCCAGGTCCTTGATGCGCTGGTCACGCAGCGCATCGCCCTGAGCCTGTTGCGCAGCGATTACGCGCTGCGCCTTGATGTACGCCAGAAACATTGCCAGCGTGCCTGCCCAGAACAGAAACAGGACAATGACCGCAACTTCGAGAATCAATCAGATGCTCTCCAGTTCCGACCATTCTTCTTCGCTCATCATCTTGTCCAGCTCGACCAGGATCAGCAACTCGTTGTTCTTGTTGCACACGCCCTGAATGAACTTGGCCGACTCTTCGTTACCGACGTTCGGCGCGGTCTCGATTTCCGACTGACGCAGGTAAACCACTTCGGCCACGCTGTCGACCATGATCCCGACCACTTGCTTGTCGGCTTCGATGATGACGATACGGGTGTTGTCGCTGATCTCGCCACTGTTCAGGCCGAAGCGCTGACGGGTGTCGATCACGGTGACCACGTTACCGCGCAGGTTGATGATGCCCAGCACGTAGCTTGGCGCACCCGGTACCGGAGCGATTTCGGTGTACCGCAGGACTTCCTGCACGCGCATCACGTTGATGCCGTAGGTTTCGTTGTCCAGCTTGAAGGTCACCCATTGCAGGATCGGATCTTCAGAACCTTTTGCATTCGTCGCCTGACTACTCATACCCTGACCCCTCGAAAAAACCGCACTGGGCGGTGTGTGTTCTGTGTGGAGGCATTGAAAAATGCCTTCGCCTGACTGTTATGTCGGCTGCTATGTCGATTTATGTAGCGGCTTGTGGCCGCCCATGTGCTTTGCCCCGCCGCTGGCGATCAACTCGGCCAGCGCGGCTACATCAAGTAATGCACACATGTGCTCAATCACCGTGCCGGCGAGCCATGGCCGCTGACCCCGGTGACTTCTCCATTTGATTTCATTCGGATCCAGACGCAACGAACGGCTGACCTGATGCACCGCCAGGCCCCATTCGTAACCTTGTACCGAAATCACGTACTGCAGGCCCTGACGGAAGTCATCGCGATAGCGATCCGGCATGACCCAACGCGCGGTGTCCAAGACTTTCAGATTGCCGGCCTGGCTCGGCAGAATCCCGAGGAACCATTCCGGCTGCCCGAACAGCGGCGTCAACTCGTGGCCGGCCAGCGAATAGATCGAGCCCAGGCACACCAGCGGCACCGCCAGCGTCAGCCCGGCGACATCGAACAACAGGCACTCGAACGCTTCGGCAGCCCAGGCCGGACGGCCATCGGTGTCCACCGGGGGCGGCGTGTTGCTCGGTGGCAGGTGAACTTCCACCACCGGAGGCACCCGCGTCTGTTCGACGGGTGCCGGCGCAACCGGCGCAGGTTCGGTCACAACCGGTTCCGGCGCGGTTTTCAGCAATTGGGTCTGCAGCAGCGGGGCGAGTGTCGAAACCGGCGCGCGCGGCGGCTCGGCTTGTTCGATCAGCGCCACCGGCGCCTTGGCGATCGGTGCGGCGACAGGCGCGACAACCGGGGCGGCAGGTTTGGCGGCTTTCTGCGCATCACGCGCCTGCTCTTCCAGTACCGCAGCCTGAAACTCATCCAGCGCCGCAGCACTTTCGGCCACCTCGACCGGCGCCTCGACCGGCATTTCCACTGGCGGCAACTCGTCAGGAATCTCCTGCAGCAAGCTGTCCAGATAGGACTGCAGCGCCAGTTGCGGCTTCGACGTCAACTTCAGCGGCCGATTCATACGCCCCCCCCTGTAGGAGCTGCGGAACGCTGCGATCTTTTGATCTTTTCAGAAGCACCACAAAGCAAGATCAAAAGATCGCAGCCTGCGGCAGCTCCTACACGAAGAGAGATCATGCTCAGGCCACCTGCGGAACAAGTTGTTGCGCCAGCAGGTGCTTGAGCAACGCGCGGTACGCCAGCACCCCACGACTCTTGCCGTCGAATTGCGAAGGCGTGACCCCGGCCCGGCTGGCGTCGCGCAAACGGGTATCGACCGGGATGTACCCCTGCCAGATCTCTTCGGGGAATTTGTCGCGCAGCACGCGCAAGGTGCCCAGCGACGCCTGGGTGCGGCGGTCGAACAGGGTTGGCACGATGCTGAACGGCAGCGCCTGTTTGCGCGAGCGGTTGATCATCGCCAGGGTGTTGACCATGCGCTCCAGGCCTTTGACGGCCAGGTGCTCGGTCTGCACCGGGATCACCAGTTGCTGGCTCGCGGCCAGGGCGTTGACCATCAGCACGCCGAGCAACGGCGGGCTGTCGATGATCGCGTAATCGAAGTCCTGCCACAGCTGCGCCAGACTCTTGGCGATCACCAGGCCCAGACCACTCTGCCCCGGCGACTGGCGCTCGAGGGTGGCCAGTGCGGTACTCGACGGCAACAGGGAAATGCGTTCGTCGCTGGTCGACAACAGCAACTGCCCGGGCAAACCCTGCGGCACGCTGCCCTTGTGCAGAAACAGGTCGTAGTTGCTGTGTTCCAGGCTGTCGGGGTCGTAGCCGAAATAGCTAGTCATCGAGCCGTGCGGGTCGAGATCGACCACAACCACGCGCTTGCCCGCCTCCGCCAGCAACCCGGCTAAAGCGATGGAAGATGTGGTTTTACCGACACCACCCTTTTGATTGGCGACTGCCCAGACTCTCATTCGGTTCGTTCCTCCCGGCCGAGATCCTCGACCGAGACATAGCTCAGCGTATTAATGCGGGCGACGGAGAATTGACGGCACTCTCGCGTCCCGGCGTCTTGACCGGGGTCGGTGCAGTTTGTGTGCCAGCACGCTTCAATGCCGCGTCCGGTTGCGCATTGGCGGTTCCGGTCCCCGTCAGACTGCGGCGCACATCGAGGTTGCGCGACACCACCAGCACCACGCGACGGTTTTTCGCCCGGCCTTCGGCGGTGGCGTTGTTGGCCACCGGCTGAAACTCCCCGTAGCCCACCGAGGCCAGACGCCCAGGGTTCACGCCCTGCATCGCCAGCATGCGCACGATGCTCGCCGAACGCGCCGAGGACAACTCCCAGTTGGTCGGGTATTGCGCGGTGCGGATCGGCTGATCGTCGGTGAAACCTTCGACGTGGATCGGGTTGTCGAACGGTTTGAGGATCGCCGCGACCTTGTCGATGATGTTGAAGGCGATGTCGCTCGGCATCGCGTCGCCACTGCCGAACAACAGGCTGGAGTTGAGTTCGATCTCGACCCACAACTCGTTGCCGCGCACAGTCATCTGGTTGGAAGCAATCAGGTCGCCGAACGCGGCACTGATGTCATCGGCAATGCTTTTCAACGGATCGCTGGCCCCGGCGATACCGGCATCGACCTGCTCGCTGTCCTTGACCAGCGGCTTGGCCGGGGTCACGGTTTTCGGTCGTTCCTCACCAATCGGAATCGGCTTGAGCGAGCGATCGGAGTCGGTGAAAACCCCGATCAGCGCTTCAGAAATGACTTTGTACTTGCCTTCGTTGATCGACGAGATGGAATACATCACCACAAAGAACGCGAACAACAGCGTGATGAAATCCGCGTAGGACACGAGCCAGCGCTCGTGATTAACGTGTTCTTCCTGATGCCTGCGGCGAGCCATAGTCCATTACCCCCATCAATCCATGAAGCCCTGAAGCTTCAGCTCGATAGAGCGAGGGTTTTCACCTTCGGCGATCGACAAAATACCTTCCAACAACATTTCGCGATAACGCGACTGCCGCAACGCGATTGACTTGAGCTTGGCCGCCACCGGCAGCAACACCAGGTTGGCACTGGCCACGCCGTAGATGGTCGCGACGAATGCCACGGCAATACCGCTGCCCAATTGCGTCGGATCAGCGAGGTTGCCCATCACATGGATCAGGCCCATCACCGCACCGATGATGCCGATGGTCGGCGCGTAGCCGCCCATGCTTTCGAAGACTTTGGCCGCTTCGATGTCGCGGGCTTCCTGGGTGTAGAAATCCACTTCGAGAATGCTGCGGATCGCTTCCGGCTCGGCGCCATCGACCAGCAGTTGCAGGCCCTTGCGCGAGTAGTTGTCCGGTTCGGCATCGGCGACGCCTTCCAGGCCGAGCAGGCCTTCCTTGCGCGCGGTGAGGCTCCAGTTGACCACGCGGTCGATGCCGCCAGCCAGATCCACCCGTGGCGGAAACAGGATCCAGGCGAGAATCTGCATGGCGCGCTTGAAGGCGCTCATCGGCGATTGCAGCAGCGCTGCACCGATGGTGCCCCCGAGAACGATCAGCGCCGCCGGGCCGTTGGCCAGCGCGCCGAGGTGACCGCCTTCAAGGAAGTTGCCGCCGATGATGGCGACGAACGCCAGGATAATCCCGATAAGGCTTAGAA
This sequence comes from Pseudomonas sp. Y5-11, assembly GCF_022368695.1. Taxonomy (NCBI): domain Bacteria; kingdom Pseudomonadati; phylum Pseudomonadota; class Gammaproteobacteria; order Pseudomonadales; family Pseudomonadaceae; genus Pseudomonas; species Pseudomonas sp. Y5-11. The sequence continues at coordinate 2,660,190 of NZ_CP058974.1, read as the reverse complement.
CATCCATCAGATACACGCCTCGACGATGTGCTTGCCGATGTCGTCCAGGCCGTAAACCGCGTCAGCCAGATCGGCTTTGACGATAGCCATCGGCATGCCGTAGATCACGCAGCTTGCTTCGTCTTGGGCCCATACCGAGCTGCCGCCCTGCTTGAGCAGACGCGCGCCTTCACGGCCGTCGGCGCCCATGCCGGTGAGGACCACCGCCAGAACTTTGTCGCCGTAGGACTTGGCCGCCGAACCGAAGGTAATGTCCACGCACGGCTTGTAGTTCAGACGCTCGTCGCCCGGCAGGATTTTCACCGCGCCACGGCCGTCAATCATCATCTGCTTGCCACCCGGGGCCAGCAGCGCCAGGCCCGGACGCAGGATGTCGCCATCCTCGGCTTCCTTGACGCTGATGCGGCACAGCTTGTCCAGACGCTCGGCAAAGGCTTTGGTGAACGCCGCCGGCATGTGCTGGATCAGCACGATCGGTGCCGGGAAGTTTGCCGGCAACTGAGTCAGCACCCGTTGCAGCGCAACCGGACCGCCCGTGGAGGTACCGATGGCAACCAGTTTGTAGGCTTTGCGTTTCGGAGCCGGCGACGACGCGCTGGCGGCTGGCGCGCGAGCAGGTGCTGGAGCCGGCGCCGGACGCGTCGGAGCAGCAGTGCTGTGGCTGCTGAAACTCGAAGCCGCCGGGGCTGGCGCAGGCGTCGGTGCAGCGGCCGGAGCCGGCGCACTGTAGGCACTGAAACGACGATTGGTGCGCGAGATGCTATGGACCTTCTCGCACAGCAGTTGTTTGACCTTCTCCGGGTTACGCGAGATGTCTTCGAAATTCTTCGGCAGGAAATCCACCGCGCCAGCGTCCAGCGCATCCAGGGTCACCCGGGCGCCTTCGTGGGTCAGCGAGGAGAACATCAACACCGGGGTCGGGCAGCGTTGCATGATGTGCCGCACGGCCGTGATGCCATCCATCATCGGCATCTCGTAGTCCATGGTGATCACGTCCGGCTTGAGGGCCAGGGCCTGATCGATCGCCTCTTTACCGTTGGTGGCCGTGCCGACCACCTGGATGCTCGGATCCGCTGAAAGAATTTCCGAGACGCGGCGGCGGAAAAAACCCGAATCGTCCACCACCAGGACTTTGACTGCCATAAACACTCCATTAGGTGCAGCGGGACGTTGTCGTCCCGCCGCCCCGGATTCAAATACGCTTCGTCGCGTAACGCTTGAGCATGCTTGGAACATCGAGGATCAGCGCGATGCGGCCGTCACCGGTGATGGTGGCGCCGGACATGCCCGGAGTGCCCTGCAGCATTTTGCCCAATGGCTTGATGACCACTTCTTCCTGGCCGACCAGTTGATCGACGACGAAGCCGATCCGCTGGGTGCCCACCGACAGGATCACCACATGGCCTTCACGCTGCTCTTCGTGAGCGGCGGAGCTGACCAGCCAGCGCTTGAGGTAGAACAGTGGCAACGCCTTGTCCCGCACGATCACCACTTCCTGGCCATCCACCACGTTGGTGGTCGACAGGTCGAGGTGGAAAATTTCGTTGACGTTGACCAGCGGGAACGCAAACGCCTGATTACCGAGCATGACCATCAGGGTCGGCATGATCGCCAGGGTCAGCGGCACCTTGATGACGATCTTCGAGCCCTGGCCCTTGGTCGAGTAGATGTTGATCGAACCGTTGAGCTGGGAAATCTTGGTCTTCACCACGTCCATGCCGACACCACGGCCGGACACGTCGGAGATCTCGGTCTTGGTCGAGAAACCCGGGGCGAAGATCAGGTTGTAGCACTCGGTATCGCTCAGGCGATCGGCCGCGTCCTTGTCCATCACACCGCGCTTTACCGCGATCGAACGCAGGACGTTCGGGTCCATGCCCTTGCCGTCGTCGGAGATCGACAACAGGATGTGGTCGCCTTCCTGCTCGGCCGCCAGTACCACGCGACCGCCACGGGCCTTGCCCGAAGCTTCGCGCTCTTCCGGCGACTCGATGCCATGGTCGACCGCGTTGCGCACCAAGTGGACCAGCGGGTCAGCCAGGGCCTCGACCAGGTTTTTGTCGAGGTCGGTTTCTTCACCCACCAGTTCCAGGTTGATCTCTTTCTTCAACTGACGCGCGAGGTCACGAACCAGACGCGGGAAGCGCCCGAAGACCTTCTTGATCGGCTGCATCCGGGTCTTCATCACCGCGGTCTGCAAGTCAGCCGTGACCACGTCGAGGTTCGACACGGCCTTGGACATGGCTTCGTCGCCGCTGTTGAGACCCAGGCGCACCAGGCGGTTACGCACCAGCACCAGTTCGCCGACCATGTTCATGATTTCGTCGAGACGCGCGGTATCGACCCGCACGGTGGTCTCGGCTTCGCTCGCCGGTTTTTCCGGCGGCGGCGCAGCGGGCGCACGGGCCGGAGCCGGTGCAGCAGCGGCAGCCGGTTTCGGCGTTTCGGCTTTCGGTTCAGGCTTGGGCGCCGCTTTCGGCGCAGCAGCTGGAGCGGCAGCCTTGGCGGCAGGCGCAGCCACGGTCGACGCGGTGCCCGCAGCAGCGGCGCCAACGTCGGTGAACTTGCCTTTGCCGTGCAATTCGTCGAGCAGCGATTCGAATTCGTGATCGCTGATCAGATCGCTGCCGGCAGCGGCGGCCGCCGGTGCGGCAGGCGCCGCCGGTGCCGAAGCAATAGCCGATTCCAGTGCTTCGACGGCGAAGTTGCCCTTACCGTGCAACTGATCGAGCAGTGCTTCAAATTCGTCGTCGGTGATGTCCGAGCTGTCACCCGCCGCCGGTGCCGCTGGAGCAGCCGCAGTCGGTGCGACGGCGTCTGGCGCGAACTGGCCTTTGCCGTGCAGTTGATCGAGCAACGACTCGAATTCGGCGTCGGTGATTTCATCGCTGGCGGCCGCATCGGCAGCCGGCGCAGGCGCAGCAGCGGCCGGGGCTTCGGCTTCGGCCTTGACGGCGTTCAGCGAATCCAGCAGCTGTTCAAATTCGTTATCGGTGATGTCGCCCGAATCGTTCGAATCGCCTTCGACGACCAGCTCTTCGATCATCTCGGCCACCGGCGAAGCCGGGGCTTCGTCGGCCGATTGCGGTTCGGCCAGACGCGCCAGCGCGGCCAGCAGTTCCGGAGTGGCCGCCGTGATCGGTGCACGTTCACGGACTTCGCTGAACATGCTGTTCACCGCGTCCAGTGCTTCAAGCACCACGTCCATCAGTTCTGCATCAACGCGACGCTCACCCTTGCGCAGGATGTCGAACACGTTTTCGGCGATGTGACAGCACTCCACCAGCTCGTTGAGCTGAAGGAAGCCGGCGCCCCCTTTTACAGTGTGGAAACCGCGAAAAATTGCGTTGAGCAGATCTGCGTCATCCGGGCGGCTTTCCAGCTCGACCAGTTGCTCGGACAGTTGCTCAAGAATCTCGCCGGCCTCAACCAGGAAATCCTGAAGGATCTCTTCATCGGCGCCGAAGCTCATTAATGGGGTGCTCCTACAGGTCTAAAAACCCAAAAAACCTAAAATTCCAAAACTCTAGAATCCGAGGCTGGATAACAAATCGTCCACATCGTCCTGACCGGACACAACGTCTTCTCGTTTATCGGCATGAATCTGCGGACCTTCACCCTGCGAGAGATGTTTTTGTGGATCTTTTTCTGCAAGCATCGCGGCACGGTCGTGTTCGATGCCCGCAAAGCGGTCAACCTGACTGGCCATGAGGACGAGTTTGAGCAAATTGCTTTCGACTTCGGTGACCAGTTGGGTCACACGCTTGATCACCTGACCGGTGAGGTCCTGGTAATCCTGAGCCAGCAGGATGTCGTTCAGGTTGCTCGACACCGCACGGTTGTCCGTGCTGCTGCGTGACAGAAAACCGTCGACCCGGCGCGCCAGTTCGCGGAACTCTTCAGCCCCGACTTCACGACGCATGAAGCGGCCCCAATCGGTGCTCAGCGCCTGGGCTTCTTCAGCCAGGCCATTGACCACCGGGGTCGCGCTTTCCACCAGATCCATGGTGCGGTTGGCCGCGGCTTCGGTCAGCTTGACCACATAGCCCAGGCGTTCGGTGGCGTCGGTGATTTGCGACACTTCCTCGGCCTGCGGCATGTGCGGATCGATCTGGAAGTTGACGATCGCACTGTGCAGTTCGCGTGTGAGCTTGCCCACTTCCTGATACAGGCCACGGTCACGGGTCTGATTGAGCTCATGGATCAGTTGCACAGCGTCGCCGAACCTGCCTTTTTCAAGGCTCTCGACCAGTTCGACCGCGTGTTTTTTCAGGGTCGATTCGAAATCGCCCTGTGAAGATTCGTTATGCTCCATAGCTCCCCCGCGCGTTCATCAGCCGATGCGTTCGAAAATCTTCTCGATTTTTTCTTTCAGCGCCTGAGCCGTGAAAGGTTTGACCACGTAGCCGTTGACGCCGGCCTGGGCCGCTTCGATGATCTGCTCGCGCTTGGCTTCGGCAGTCACCATCAGCACGGGCAGGTGCTTGAGTTTTTCATCGGCACGCACGTGGCGCAGCAGGTCGATACCGGTCATGCCCGGCATGTTCCAGTCCGTTACCAGAAAGTCGATGCTTCCGCTGTTGAGCACCGGAATGGCAGTGGTGCCATCGTCGGCCTCGACGGTGTTGGTGAACCCCAGATCACGCAGCAGGTTCTTGATGATCCGCCGCATCGTTGAGAAGTCATCAACGATGAGGATTTTCATGTTCTTGTCCAATTCGACCTCCAAGCAGTCTTAAACGCGCCCAGCACCTGGACGCGCCATTTCAATCAATCCGGCAAAGCACTCGATGACTGTCTGGAGCACAACAGAGCAAGACCGGTGCCGTTCATCACCGCACCAGCCTCGTTCGCAGTGTCCCCACACTGCCTTCAGCGCGCTCGCCACTCCCCCAAACGCCCCCGCAAACGGGCCGCGCACTGGCTGTGTAACTGGCTGACCCGCGATTCACTGACGCCAAGGACTTCACCGATTTCCTTGAGGTTCAGTTCTTCGTCGTAGTACAGCGCCAACACCAGTCGCTCACGCTCCGGCAAATTGGCAATCGCGTCCGCCAGCGCAGCCTGGAAGCGTTCATCTTCCAGATCGCGTGACGGCTCAAGATGAGCACTGGCGCCATCCTCGTGCAGCCCTTCGTGTTCGCCGTCCTGCAGCAGGTCGTCGAAACTGAACAGCCGGCTGCCCAGCGTGTCATTCAAAATCCCGTAGTAATCATCGAGACTCAATTGGAGTTCGGCCGCAACCTCGTGATCTTTAGCATCACGGCCGGTTTTAGCTTCAATTGAGCGAATTGCGTCGCTGACCATACGGGTGTTGCGGTGAACCGAGCGTGGTGCCCAATCCCCTTTGCGCACTTCATCGAGCATCGCGCCGCGGATCCGGATGCCCGCGTACGTTTCGAAACTGGCGCCTTTGCTGGCGTCATATTTGGTCGAGACTTCGAGCAGGCCGATCATCCCGGCCTGAATCAGGTCTTCGACCTGCACACTCGCCGGCAAGCGCGCCAGCAAGTGATAGGCAATGCGCTTGACCAGTGGCGCGTAACGCTCGATCAACTCGTACTGCGCGTCACGTGCCGATTTCTTGTAGTAGTTCATACCGCTGGCGGTCATAACACAGGCCCTGCCGTTTGCTGCACGAGGCGCTCGACGAAAAACTCAAGGTGCCCACGCGGGTTGGCAGGCAGCGGCCAGGTATCGACCTTCTGCGCGATCGCCTTGAACGCCAGCGCGCACTTGGAACGCGGAAAGGCTTCATAGACTGCTCGCTGCTTCTGCACGGCCTTGCGCACGCTTTCGTCGTACGGCACCGCGCCGACGTATTGTAAGGCGACGTCGAGAAAGCGATCCGTGACCTTGGTCAACTTGGCGAACAGGTTGCGCCCTTCCTGCGGGCTCTGCGCCATGTTGGCGAGGACGCGGAAGCGGTTCATGCCGTAGTCGCGATTGAGCAGTTTGATCAGCGCGTAGGCGTCGGTGATCGAGGTCGGCTCGTCGCAGACCACCAGCAACACTTCCTGCGCCGCGCGCACGAAACTGACTACCGAGTCACCAATGCCCGCAGCGGTGTCGATCACCAGTACATCGAGATTGTCGCCGATGTCGCTGAACGCCTGAATCAGACCGGCATGTTGCGCCGGGCTCAGGTGCACCATGCTTTGGGTGCCGGAAGCGGCCGGCACGATGCGGATCCCGCCGGGGCCCTGCAACAGCACGTCGCGCAGCTCGCAGCGGCCTTCGATCACATCAGCCAGCGTGCGTTTGGGGGTCAGTCCCAGCAGAACGTCGACGTTCGCCAGCCCCAGGTCGGCGTCCAGCAGCATGACCCGACGGCCAAGCTCTGCCAGCGCCAGAGACAAGTTCACTGACACGTTAGTCTTGCCGACGCCACCTTTGCCGCCGGTCACCGCGATCACCTGTACGGGATGCATGCTGCCCATGTTATTTCTTTACCTTGTCTTGCATAGACGGAGGCCACATTACTGGCTGCGCGTTCACAACCGGAACAATGCATGGCAGACCATCGATGTAGGTACAAAAACTGTTCATTACCTCAGCCAACCTGCTTGGTCGGGCTGTGGTAGATATCAGCGAACATGTCAGCCATGGCTTCTTCGCTGGGTTCTTCCTGCATTTGCACGCTGACAGCGCGGCTGACCAGCTGATGACGGCGCGGCAGATGCAGATCATCCGGAATCCGTGGGCCATCGGTCAGGTACGCGACCGGCAGTTCATGACTGATCGCCAGGCTCAACACTTCGCCAAGGCTGGCCGTCTCATCCAGTTTAGTCAGGATGCAGCCGGCAAGCCCGCAACGCTTGTAACTGTGATAAGCGGCGGTTAGAACCTGTTTCTGGCTGGTGGTTGCCAGCACCAGATAATTTTTTGAACGGATGCCACGCCCGGCCAGACTTTCCAGCTGCATGCGCAGCGCCGGATCGCTGGCCTGCAGGCCGGCGGTATCGATCAGCACCACGCGCTTGCGCAGCAATGGATCCAGCGCCTGCACCAGCGACTGGCCCGGGTCGACGTGGGTCACCGGCACGTTGAGAATCCGCCCCAGGGTCTTGAGTTGTTCCTGCGCACCGATGCGGAAGCTGTCCATGCTGACCAGCGCGACATTCTGCGCGCCGTACTTGAGCACGTAGCGCGCAGCCAGTTTGGCCAGGGTGGTGGTCTTGCCCATGCCGGCCGGGCCGACCATGGCAATCACTCCACCCTCTTCCAGCGGCTCGACTTCCGGTACGGCAATCATCCGCGCCAGGTGCGCGAGCAACATGCGCCAGGCCTGACGCGGTTCTTCGATGTCAGTGATCATCGCCAGCAAATCGCGCGACAACGGCCCGGACAGACCGATGCGCTGCAGGCGGCGATACAGATTGGCCTGTGCCGGACGGCTGCCTTGCAGCTGGTTCCAGGCCAGGGTGCCGAGCTGTACTTCCATCAGCTCACGCAGACTGTTCAATTCGAAACGCATCGAATCCAGCGCACGCGGATCGACACCCGCCGATGCCGGTGCAGGTGCCGGCGCCGGACGCGCCGGGGCGGCGTAGGTCGGTTCGCTCAACGGCTCGGCAGCGGTCAGTGGCAGGCCGGCCGTCAACGGCAGCCCGGCAAAGATCTGGCGATTGCTATTGCCATCGGCTTCGCCACGCAGGCTCAGTTCGGCCTGAGCGGTGACGATGCGCGACTGGGTCTTGCGCAGTTCGTCCTCGAGTTCCATGTTCGGAACCCGCGGCGCCAGCGCCGACAATTTGTAATCCAGCGCCGCCGTCAGCTCGACACCGCCGGCAATGCGGCGGTTGCCAATGATGGCGGCATCAGCGCCCAGCTCATCACGAACCAGCTTCATGGCCTGACGCATATCGGCGGCGAAAAAACGCTTAACTTGCATAAACCACTACCTCAGCCGTTGGGCCCTACTGTCGCAACGATGGTCACTTGCTTGTTGTCCGGAATTTCCTGGTAGGCCAGCACGTGCAGCCCCGGGACGGCGAGGCGACCGAAACGCGAGAGCATCGCGCGGATCGGGCCTGCTACCAACAGGATCACCGGTTGACCTTGCATTTCCTGGCGCTGCGCCGCTTCGATGAGCGAACGCTGCAGCTTCTCGGCCATGCTTGGCTCCAGCAGAACGCCCTCTTCCGAGCCTTGTCCTGCCTTCTGCAGACTATTGAGCAATATTTGTTCCAACCTTGGTTCCAAGGTGATCACAGGCAGCTCGGAGTCAGTGCCTACAATGCTTTGGACGATGGCGCGGGATACGCCGACGCGTACGGCGGCCACCAAAGCGGCGGTATCTTGACTCTTGGCGGCGTTGTTGGCGATGGCTTCGGCAATGCTGCGGATGTCGCGTACCGGCACGTGTTCGGCCAGCAATGCCTGCAGCACTTTGAGCAATTGCGACAGCGACACCACACCCGGCACCAGCTCTTCAGCCAGTTTCGGCGAGCTTTTGGCCAGCAATTGCATGAGTTGCTGCACTTCTTCGTGGCCGATCAGCTCACTGGAGTGTTTGTACAGAATCTGGTTCAAGTGGGTTGCGACCACGGTACTGGCGTCGACCACGGTGTAACCGAGCGATTGCGCCTGCGCGCGCTGGCTGACTTCGATCCACACCGCCTCCAGGCCGAAAGCCGGATCTTTGGCGGTAATGCCGTTGAGCGTGCCGTAGACCTGCCCCGGGTTGATCGCCAGTTCTCGATCCGGGTAGATCTCGGCTTCGGCCAGGATCACGCCCATCAGGGTCAGGCGATAGGCACTCGGCGCCAGATCGAGGTTGTCACGGATGTGCACGGTCGGCATCAGGAAGCCCAGGTCCTGCGAGAGCTTCTTGCGCACGCCCTTGATCCGCGCCAGCAACTGCCCGCCCTGATTGCGATCCACCAGCGGGATCAGGCGATAGCCGACTTCCAGGCCGATCATATCGATCGGCGTCACGTCATCCCAGCCCAGTTCCTTGGTTTCCATGGCGCGGGCCGGCGACGGCAGCAGTTCCTGCTGACGCTGAACTTCCTGCAGCGCCTGCACTTTGGCGACGTTCTGCTTTTTCCAGAACAGGTACGCGCCACCGGCGGCCAGCGCAGCCATGCTCAGAAACGAGAAATGCGGCATGCCCGGGACCAGGCCCATGACCGCCATCAGACCTGCCGCCACCGCCAGGGCTTTGGGCGAGGCGAACATCTGCCGGTTGATCTGCTTGCCCATGTCTTCCGAACCGGAAGCACGGGTCACCATGATCGCTGCCGCTGTCGATAACAACAGTGATGGCAATTGCGCCACCAAACCGTCACCGATGGTCAGCAAGGCGTACACCTTGCCGGCGTCAGCGAAGTTCATGTTGTGCTGGAAGATACCGACCGCCATGCCACCGATGAGGTTGATGAACAGGATCAGCAAGCCGGCAATGGCGTCACCCCGCACGAACTTGCTGGCACCGTCCATCGAACCGTAGAACTCCGCCTCTTGCGCGACTTCCTGACGGCGCGCCTTGGCCTGGTTCTGATCGATCAAACCGGCGTTGAGGTCGGCGTCGATCGCCATTTGTTTGCCGGGCATCGCATCGAGGGTGAAACGCGCACTCACCTCGGAAATCCGCCCGGCACCCTTGGTCACCACGACGAAGTTGATGATCATCAGGATCGCGAACACCACGATACCGACCACGTAGTTACCACCGATCACCACTTCACCGAAGGCCTGGATCACCTTACCGGCGGCGGCGTGGCCGTCCTGCCCGTGGAGCATCACCACCCGCGTCGAGGCCACGTTCAACGCCAGCCGCAACAGCGTCGCCACCAGCAGAATCGTCGGGAACACCGCGAAATCCAGCGGCCGCAGCGCGTACACGCAGACCAGCAGGACGACAATCGACAGGGCAATGTTGAAGGTGAAGAACACGTCCAGCAGGAACGGCGGCACCGGCAGCATCATCATGGCCAGCATGACCAGCAGCAACAACGGCACGCCCAGATTGCCTCGACTGAGGTCGGCAACATTCGAGCGAGCAGTGTTGAATAACTGAGAGCGATCCACCGGTTTTCCCCGTTCCTTTAAAGCAAACTTTTGACGCCCGAAGCAGGCGCACGGCGGCTATTGCAAGAAGCCTTCCAACTTTTGCCGGGGATTGAAATTGAAGTTTGTTTCGGGGAATTGTCTTGCCTGAAGCCGGGCGCCCTGGAGCCGACCGCAAAACAGACGCGGGACGGCTATCACCATTAGCGCAGGTGAACAAAAATCAGAAAAACCGCGCACTGACGAATTTATCAGGCAATCAAAATTTGCTCTGGCTTAATTTCACCAAGAAGCAAGTCGCGGCCCACCAGATAGCCCGTCCCCTTACGGACGGCCTACCTCCTTCCTCGACATACTCTTGCTCAGGACAGCCAAATGTCACGATTTCCTCAGACTCATGAAAATGACACATGCCTGACCGACTACGTCGGGAAATACCCCATTACCCGAGAGCGAGTCGCCCCATCGGATAAAAGCACGTTGCGACTGCCCATTCTCCCGTCGCTCTCGAGCAACGAATGTTCGATCGCATACAAGTGCGGGTATGAAAGATTGACCGACACAAATCGCCCGTAATACAAGCCCCGCCCACCATAAATAGGCGTCACGTCAACAAAGTTGGTTTGCAAAATCCCCCATCCCATGGGTTGTCCACTGTTGTCCATGCTGACGGCACCGAATTGCCTGAACCAGGCGCCGGCCTGGGCTGCGGTCATGAAGGTATCGTTCAATATCAGCCGGTGGACATTCATCACCCGCACCGGATAGGCCACCTGGTTTCCATCGGCATCCGTCACCGTGATGGTGGTTGATTGATTACTCAGCCCCGACACTTTGCCGTTGGCATCGACCGATGCTATGCCGGCATTGGCTGAACGATAGGTGTAAGGCGGCCGTCCACCCGTTGGCACGCGCACTTGCACGTTGTTGACGACCTCCAGCTCGCGTAATCCATACGCTGCGCCGCCCAACAGTTTCCAGCCATTCAAAAGCATCGGCTGAGTATCAATCGCCAATTTCTGTGTGACTTTGACGGTATACCGCGCCACCGGTAGCACCAGTGCCGTGTCCTCACCATCAGAGCTGCCCAGCGCTATTTTGCAGGTCACCTCACAGCCAGAGAGATCCTTCAGTTCAAAGAACCAGCTTCGCGCCGCCTTGACGCTGATGCCTTGAGTCACTTCTTCGGCAGTCAACGCGGTACCGGGGCGCAATACCAACGGCTCAACGCCCTCGCCGCTGACCATGATCCAGACGCGCTGCCCGACCTCGGCAATCGGCAGCGGCGGCTTGACCACGCATGTGAGGTCAGTCTGGATGATTCTCAGATCGATCAGCGGTACAGCACCGGCTTCGACGATATGCGGCCGAGTCAGGACGGGATCACCGTCACTGATTGTCTTGACCGTCAAATTCAACGGCCTGGACTGGATCGTCTTGCCATTTCTGAGCAGCTCGTAAAGAACTTCAACCCGTTTTCCCAGATTTTCCACAATGAATGAAGGCCGCAGCACAAAGAATGCAACGTTGTCAGTATTCAACTGCTGAGGAGCAAACGTCGGCGAGCCATCTCCCGGCGCGCCTTTGACCAGCAATCGCACTTGATCACCCGGGCGCGGGCTGGCCACATGGACACGCGCGCGGGCACCACCATTATTTTCCAGCGGGTCAAGTACGCCATCAGGCGCGCGCCGAACAGTTGGTGGCTGCAACGACTGCGCCGGGTCGCCGATATACAACTCGAGCAACGCGGATGATTGCGGCAGTTCGTCTGGCCGCTCGATCCACCAAAGCAGATTGAAGAACTGCTCCCGATAGAATTCGATAGCCTCGCCGTCCAGCCAGAACTCAAGGTCCTTGCCTGCCTGGGTTTGATCTATCGGCAACTTGTCCCGAAAAACCACGCCGCCCGCATCCCCACGACCTTCCACGTGCACCACATCGCCCAAGCGGGTATAGGCAGCCGCCGCAACTTGAATATCCGTGCCGTACGGCACCTGCGCAGGATTGAGCACACCGTCCACGGCCCCCCCAACCTGCGGCGCTGGCAAGACGGGTTTGAGTTCACCGATGCGCGCATTCGTCGCCTCGGAAACCAGCGCAGGATTCAACGTGGCGTGACTGACTTCAAAAGAGACAACGACCGACCCTCGATTCAATGGGGCGATGTCCTTGCCGGTTACGTTAAAGGCAATAGCCTGGCCGACCAATCGATCACTGACGTCGCGATACGTCTGATACAGGTGCGGACGCCCGGAAGCACTGGTTCCCAGCCACGTCAATGTGACTCTGAAGCCCTTTTTTATCCGGTCATCGGGACCGCACAACACCACAGTCCGGCTTAGCGCAGGATCCAGAGTGCCACCCACCAGATCCGTTATCAGCGGCGCCGGCAGTCGCAAGGTCTTTCCTTGCAACGTAAAGACATAGATCTCTGAACGATTTTGCTCACCGTCAGCTTTGGTCCGCAGGTAATCCACTTGCACCTGGCCGGAAGCGCTGGCAAGCACAACGGAATTGGGAACTTTAAAAGACTGAATGCCGAGACGACTAATCGATTGCTCTTCACTGTGCTCGACCACTTCACCGCTTTGCGTTGTAGCTGCCCATCGAAGCAGTAGTTTCTCTTTCAGCGCAAAGCCGGGGCGCGTAATGATCTGAACCTCCAGGTCGTCGAATCCAACCTCATCAAGACTGACCAGATCTTCATAGGCGAGAGGAACGAATACCGGATCGAGCCAGTTGTTGTCTGGATCGCTGACGACGGTCGTACGCTCCGAAAAGTCGCTGACGTTCTCTACCTGATCTTCGATCTGATAGACCACCACCGCCGGATTCGCGGGGCCCGCAACCCGGATATTCTCTGGCGAAATGAAAACACTGATCTCTTTTCCGACCTCGCCCTCCAGCACCGTGTAGGGCGTGACAGCAATACCGTGGAAACGGAGTTTCAACTGGTCCCCTTTGGTCATGAAGGGCCAGGGAGGAATGATCGCCGTGACCCCCTCGGCAGCCACTTCCTCGTCAATGACCTGCCCGGGCTTCAACTGAAGTCGAGCCGGTTTGAGTCGTTGATGGCCGGGCAAGTCCGGCTCGGGATCGTTGCCGCCCGGCGGATCGATCTTGAACCAGACCTCGATCTGCGCCCCCTCGGGGGGCTGACCGCTTTTGCGCAGAATCTCGTAGCGCAAGGTATGCACGCCGGCCGGAACCTGATTCGCAGCGATGTGCATCACCACGTCGAGATTACCGTGATCAGCAGGCAACACCGAGGTGGCAACCAGATTCTTATCGACGTACAGTCGAATGGTGTCCTCTTGCGCCATATTCAGATAAGCCTGAACCAGTACCCGAAGTCCCTTGGCACTCGTATAAAGCAAGGGGCGGTTGACCCCCACTTGCGCCGGGGGAAAATCGATACCTGTGAACTGCCCGGGGATATTGGGCGGGTACAGCGAAAAGAGCCCCAGACCTCCGCTGGAGTCAAAAGGGACAATGTCATGTTGCGTATCGTCAATTTCATCCGAAATCGGCATCACCATCAAACCAATCATTGCCCTGCTCCTGAAAAAATCTGTGGCGGCTTGCCAAGGATCTGGAGAGGGCATTGAAAACTTCACGACAACGTTCGACCACTGTCAGAACTAACAGGTACGTGCAGATTTCAGACAAACGGCACTGACACCGCGCCCACCTCATACCGGCGTCGCAGCGCAGGACGCAACCGGGGATCGCGCAATTGATAATGCTTGGGGAGCTGGCGGTGAATCGGGCGCTGGATAATCTGCAGTTGCCGCAGTAGAACGCTTCTCTGACCTCTGTAAAAACTGCCGAAGGCTCGGGCCGCGACCGGACGATCTTTCGCTTTTCAAAAGCCAGATCAAAAGATCGCAGCCTTGGGCAGCTCCTACACCGATCTTTGTAGGAGCTGCCCAAGGCTGCGATCTTTTGATTTTGTAGCCGAGCGGTGATTCATCGGGGAAATTGCGGCGCCTGGACTGACGCTTTCGCGAGCAGGCTCGCTCCCACAGTGGAAATGCATTCCAAATCCGGGAGTGAAATACATTCCGAATGTGGGAGCGAGCCTGCTCGCGAAGGGGTCAGTGCAGTCAGCGCAAATTGCTCTTTTAAACTCTGGTGTTTAAGACACTTGAAGACACGCCTTTTGGGCTACACATCCTTGCGCCATTGCCTACAGCTAAGCCAGAATCTGCCGGCTTGTGCGCCTTGAGGTCGGGTTCTATTGTGGGTCGGTCGCTGATTGTTCAGTGATCGGGTTTAGCAGCCCGGATTTTTCTCTAGACGCACAAAGTCCGTTGCCGTTATGGCGGCTTTGCGTGGGGCACTTCGGTGCGCCGGGTTCTAGAGTCCTGGTCTGCTAACCCGCGTACAGCCGCCACCTCCTTCGTTAGCAGCGAACGGTGTCGGCCTCACCACTCTAGAGGCTTCATCATGATCAAACCAACACCCAACCCACCCGAAACCGACGCCACCTCCCCCTACGAATCCCTCGACTCAAAAAAACTCCACGAAGCGGCCGACCGCGCACTCGACCACTACCTCTGCCCGCCCGGCGGCGCCCCCATTCAACGCAAAACCCGCTCGATGTAAGCCGTGACCGCAGACTTCAAAAACGAGGAGCTGCTGGCCGATGCCTGCGAAACCCTCGCGTCAGCCAGAACCATCGCCCACGACTTCGCCCACCTCATACCCGCCTCGCAGCGACGAACGCTGCTGGGCATCGCGCAATTGATCATGCTTGGGGAGCTGGCGGTGAATCGGGCGTTGAATAATCTGGAGTTGGCGGGCTAAGAAGGCAGACAAGAACCTGTGGCGAGGGGATTCATCCCCGATCGGCTGCGCAGCAGCCGCAAATCCTGAATCCTTGATATTTCGGGGATCGTGGCGGTAGGTTTTGGGGCTGCTGCGCAGCCCGTCGGGGATGAATCCCCTCACCACAATGACGGCGACAGGAACCAAAATATCATTGGGTCAGGCATAAAAAAACCGCCGCCTCGTCAAATCGGGGCGGCGGTTTTTTCATCACAGTGACGTCAGGAATCGCGCCGCAGATCCGGCGGAATCGGCAAATCGTCCTTGAGCGGATCCGGGCGCTTGCCCTTGCCGGCGCGGTACTGGCGGATCTGGTAGACGTAGGCCAATACCTGAGCGACCGCCAGGTACAGCCCACCGGGGATTTCCTGTTCCAGCTCGGTGGAGTAGTAAATCGAGCGTGCCAGCCCGGGCGATTCGAGGAGCATGACGTTGTTGGCCACGGCGATTTCGCGGATCTTCAGCGCGAGGAAATCGCTGCCCTTGGCCAGCAGGACCGGCGCGCCGCCCTTCTCCGAGTCGTACTTGAGCGCCACGGCGTAGTGGGTCGGGTTGGTGATGACCACGTCGGCGTCGGGAATCGCCGCCATCATCCGCCGCTGCGACATCTCGCGCTGGGTCTGGCGGATGCGCTGTTTGACCTCCGGCCGGCCTTCCTGATCCTTGTGCTCGTCGCGCACTTCCTGCTTGGTCATCAGCAGTTTCTTGTGGCTTTCCCACAGCTGCACAGGCACGTCCACCGCAGCGATGATGATCAGCCCGCAGGCCAGCCACAGCGAACTCCAGCCCACCAGCGTCACGCTGTGAATGATCGCCTGCTCAAGCGGTTCATGGGCGATCCGCAGGAAGTCATCGATGTCGGCCGACAACACCATCAAGGCCACGAACAGCGTGATGATGAACTTGGCCAGCGCCTTGACCAGTTCGATCACGGCCTTCATCGAGAACATGCGTTTAAGGCCCGCAGCGGGGTTCATCCGGCTGAATTTCGGCGCCATGGAGCCGGCAGCGAACAGCCAGCCACCGAGGGAGATCGGCCCGATCAATGCGGCCAGCAACAGTGTAATCATGACCGGCTGGATCGCTAACAGGGCAATCTTGCCCGAAACCAGCAGGAAGGTGCCCATGGATTTCTCGTCCATGATCACTTCCCGCGAAAGGTTGAAATTGAGGCGCATCAGGTCCATCAACTCCTGCGCCAGCATGCCGCCAAAGATCAGCAGGCCACCAGCGCCAGCAAGCATCACCGCCAGGGTGTTGAGCTCTTTTGAGCGGGCAATCTCACCCTTCTCACGGGAGTCCTTTTTGCGTTTCTCCGTGGGGTCTTCTGTTTTGTCCTGACCGCTTTCGCTCTCAGCCATGCCTCAGCGCGCCCGTGCCAGTTCGCGTAGCAACTGCAGGGCCTCGGAGGCCAGCGGTTGATACTGATTGAGGATGTCCGCCAGACCGACCCAGACGATGAACAGGCCCAGTACCAGGGTCAGCGGAAAACCGATGGAGAAAATGTTCAGTTGCGGCGCGGCGCGGGTCATCACGCCGAACGCGATGTTGACCACCAGCAGCGCGGTGACCGCCGGCAACACCAGCAACAACGCCGCCCCGAGCACCCAACCGAGCTTGCCGGCCAGTTCCCAGTACTGCGCCGTCATCAAGCCGCCGCCGACCGGCAGCGTGGTGAAGCTCTCGGTGAGCACTTCGAAGACCACCAGATGGCCGTTCATTGACAGGAACAACAACGTCACCAGCATGGTGAAGAACTGGCCGATGACCGCCACCGAGACGCCGTTGGCCGGGTCGACCATCGAGGCGAAGCCCATGCCCATCTGGATCGCGACAATCTGTCCGGCCACGGCAAACGCCTGGAAAAACAGTTGCAGGGAAAACCCCAGCACCGCGCCGACCAGAATCTGCTCGCCAATCAGTAACCAGCCACTGAGCGCCAGCGGATTGACCGCCGGCATCGGCGGCAGCCCCGGGGCAATGCACACGGTAATGGCCACGGCGAAATACAACCGCACGCGGCGTGACACCAGGGTGGTGCCGAACACCGGCATGACCATCAGCATCGAGGCGACACGAAACAGGGGCAACATGAACGACGCCACCCAGGTACTGATCTGGGTGTCGGTCAGCTGAAGCAGCGATTGCATGGCTTAGCCGATGACCATCGGAATGTTTTTGTAGAGCTGGATGATGTATTCCATGAACGTCTGCACGATCCACGGACCGCCCACAATCAACGTCACCAGCATCACCAACAGACGCGGCAGGAAGCTCAGGGTCTGTTCGTTGATCTGCGTCGCGGCCTGAAACATCGCCACCAACAAGCCGACCAACAGACTCGGCACCACCAGAATCGCGACCATCAAGGTGGTCAGCCACAGCGCTTCACGAAAGATATCGACCGCCACTTCCGGCGTCATGGCGAAACACCTCCGAAGCTACTGGCCAGGGTGCCGATGATCAGCGCCCAGCCATCCACCAGTACAAACAGCATGATCTTGAACGGCAGCGAAATGATCAGCGGCGAGAGCATCATCATACCCATCGCCATCAGTACGCTCGCCACCACCAGGTCGATGATCAGGAACGGGATGAAGATCATGAAACCGATCTGGAACGCGGTTTTCAGTTCGGAGGTAACGAACGCCGGCACCAGAATGGTCAGCGGCGCCTGATCCGGGGTGGCGATGTCGGTGCGCTTGGACAGACGCATGAACAGCTCCAGATCGCTGGTGCGAGTCTGGGCGAGCATGAAGTCCTTGATCGGTACCTGGGCCTTTTCCACCGCTTGCTGCGCGGTGAGTTTTTCCGCCAGGTACGGCTGCAGCGCATCGTTGTTCACCCGGTCGAACACCGGAGCCATGATGAACAGCGTGAGGAACAGCGCCATGCCAGTGAGGATCTGGTTCGACGGCGTCTGCTGCAAGCCGAGGGCCTGACGCAGGATCGAGAAGACGATGATGATCCGGGTGAAACTGGTCATCAGAATCACGGCCGCCGGAATGAAGCTCAGGGCAGTCATGATCAGCAGGATCTGCAGGCTGACCGAATACTCCTGCGCGCCGTTGGCGTTGGTGCCCAGCGTGATCGCCGGAATCGACAACGGATCGGCGGCGAACGCCAACGGCGCGGCCAGCATCAGGGCCAGCGTCAAGACGATGCGTAGCGCAGCCATTACTTCTTATCCTTCTGATCCTTGCCGAGAATCTTCAGCAGATGCTGGGCAAATTCCGGGGTCGCTTTTTCGCCGCTGCTCGGTACTTGCACCGGCTCCTTGAGCACATGCAGCGCGGTGATGGTGCCAGGACTGAGGCCCAACAGAATCTGCTCGTTGCCGACCTGCACCAGCATCAAGCGGTCACGCGGACCGAGCGCGCGGGAGCCGATCAGTTCGATCACCTGGCCCTTGCCCGCCGGCCCGGCCTGCTGCACCCGGCGCAGCAGCCAGGCGAGGAAGAAGATCAACCCCAGCACCAGCAACAGCCCGAACACCAGTTGCGTCAGTTGCCCGGCCACGCCGCTGCTGACCATCGGCGCGGTGGCAGCAGGCACGGTGGTCGCCGTCGACGGCTCGGCGGCCAGCACGCTCAATGGCAATGCCAGCAATGCCCAGAGAAACCGTTTCACTCAGCGCAGCTTCTTGATGCGTTCGCTTGGGCTGATCACGTCGGTCAGGCGGATGCCGAACTTCTCGTTGACCACCACCACTTCGCCGTGCGCGATCAGGGTGCCGTTGACCAGCACGTCCAGCGGCTCGCCGGCCAGACGATCGAGCTCGATCACCGAACCCTGGTTCAGTTGCAGCAGGTTGCGGATGTTGATATCGGTGCTGCCCACTTCCATTGAGATCGACACCGGGATGTCGAGGATCACGTCGAGGTTCGGGCCATCCAGCGTCACTGGATCGTTGTTCTTCGGCACGCTGCCGAACTCTTCCATCGGCAGACGGTTGGAGCTTGCCGCGCCAGCGTCGGCGGCCAGCAGCGCGTCGATGTCAGCCTGGCTGCCATCACCGGTCTCTTCCAGGGCTGCAGCCCATTCGTCGGCCAGTGCCTGATCGTCCTGGGCGTTCATTTCGTCGTTCATCATTTGTCCTCGGCGGGCAACAATTCAGTTAAATGCGTGGGGGTGAGAGCGGCGCTTCAGCGCCGCTCGATCGGCTCGATCACCTGCAACGCAAGGTTGCCTTTGTGCGAGCCCATCTTGACCTTGAAGGCCGGTACGCCGTTGGCGCGCATGATCATGTCTTCCGGCATTTCGACCGGGATCACATCCCCCGGCTGCATGTGCAGGATGTCGCGCAGTTTCAACTGGCGGCGGGCCACAGTGGCGCCGATCGGCACGTCGACATCGAGCACGTCCTGACGCAAGGCGTTGACCCAGCGCTCGTCCTGATCGTCGAGGTCCGACTGGAAACCGGCATCGAGCATTTCGCGCACCGGCTCGATCATCGAGTACGGCATGGTCACGTGCAGATCGCCGCCACCGCCATCGAGTTCGATGTGGAAGGTGGAGACCACGATCGCTTCGCTCGGGCCGACGATGTTGGCCATGGCCGGGTTCACTTCCGAGTTGATGTACTCGAAATTGACTTCCATGATCGCCTGCCAGGCTTCCTTCAGATCGACGAACGCCTGCTCCAGCACCATGCGCACCACGCGCAGTTCGGTCGGGGTGAATTCACGCCCTTCGATCTTGGCGTGACGACCGTCGCCGCCGAAGAAGTTGTCCACCAGCTTGAACACCAGTTTGGCGTCGAGGATGAACAGCGCGGTACCACGCAACGGTTTGATCTTGACCAGGTTGAGGCTGGTCGGCACGTACAGCGAGTGCACGTATTCGCCGAACTTCATCACCTGCACGCCACCGACGGCAACGTCCGCCGAGCGGCGCAGCATGTTGAACATGCTGATGCGGGTGTAACGGGCAAAACGCTCGTTGATCATTTCCAGGGTCGGCATGCGTCCACGGACGATGCGATCCTGGCTGGTCAGGTCGTAGCTTTTGACACTGCCGGGTTCGGCAGCGTTATCGGTCTGTACCAGACCATCGTCGACGCCATGCAACAGCGCGTCGATTTCATCCTGGGACAGCAGATCCTGCACGGCCATGTCGTGTTCCTACTGCAGTACGAAATTAGTGAAAAGCAACTGTTCGATCACCACTTTGCCCAGCTCTTTCTGCGCCACTTCCTGGACGCTGGCTGTGGCCTTCTGGCGCAACATCTCCTGGCCGACCGGGGTCGCCAGTGTGGCGAAATCCTGACCGGAGAAGAGCATCACCAGGTTGTTGCGGATCACCGGCATGTGCACTTTGAGCGCGTCCAGATCGGCCTGGTTACGCGCCAGCATGGTGATGCTCACCTGCATGTAGCGCTGACGGCCGTTCTGGTTGTAGTTGGCGACAAACGCCGGCGCCATCGGCTCGAAAATCGCCGGCTGCTTGCCGACCGGCGCGGTCTCGGCCGCGGCGGCAGGCTTGCTCTGAGCACTGTGCATGAAGTACCAGGTCGCGCCCACGGACACACCGATCGCCAGCAGCAGAGCCACCACGATCAGGATGATCATCTTGAGTTTGCCTTTGGTCGCGGGGTCTTTTACAGCTGCTGCTTCGCTCTTCGCCATGCCAATAATCCGTCACTAATCGGGTTTTCACAGTCGCACGGCAAGGCAAGAGCAAGTGTTATGCCAGAAGTGTCGGAGCGTTGGAGGAGCGGGATGCATGAATCGATACAAGCCCTGTGGGAGCTGGCTTGCCAGCGATAGCGATTGGTCTGACACATTGGTTCTGAATGTGCCGCCGCCATCGCTGGCAAGCCAGCTCCCACAGGTTTTTGTGAACACCTTGAATCAGGCGTAATAGTCGACGGCGCTGCTGCCGATCACGCTGGTGGTTTGTGCAGCGGCTTCGGCCACGCTCACAGGCGCCAATTCTTCTTCCGCCGAATCCAGACGCCCACCTGCAGCGCTGGTACGGCCGCTCTGACCGTGCTGCGCCTGTTCCTGACCCTGCTGACCCTGCCAGCCACGACTCTGGTCAGAGACGTTGACGTCAACCTGGCCCATGCCCTGCTGGGTAAACATGTCACGCAGGCGATGCATCTGGCCGTCCAGCGCTTCACGCACACTTGGATGTGCGCTCATGAAGGTCACTTGAGTCTGTTGGTCGGGCACCATGTTCACGCGGATGTCCAGGCGTCCCAACTCTGCCGGCTGCAATTGAATATCCGCCGCCTTCAGATTGGCGCTGGACAGGTACATGACGCGGTTGACGATTTCTTCGGTCCAGCCGCTCTGGTGCATGGCGATCGGTTGATTCACCGGCACCGCGTTCGCGGTTTTCGGCGTAGCCGCCTGAGTCAGCGCCGCCAGACGGTTGGCGAAATCATCGACACGGGTGTCGCTGGT
The DNA here is from genome assembly GCF_022368695.1 of Pseudomonas sp. Y5-11. Taxonomy (NCBI): domain Bacteria; kingdom Pseudomonadati; phylum Pseudomonadota; class Gammaproteobacteria; order Pseudomonadales; family Pseudomonadaceae; genus Pseudomonas; species Pseudomonas sp. Y5-11. The sequence continues at coordinate 2,638,933 of NZ_CP058974.1, read as the reverse complement.
GGCAGCCTTCAGATCCTTCAGGCCATCGTCGATCAGACCGCTGAAGGCTTTCTCGCCGTTCTGACTGGTGCTGTCCTTGTCGGCCTGCACATCGAGCATGCTGGCCATGCCAGCGGCGAAATTCTGCGCTGAAGTCAATTCACCGTCGGCCTGGGTCTGTGCCGGCGTAGCTTTGGGTTGTGCCTGGCTGCTGGCGGAAATGTGGCCGCCCTGCTCCATCGCCATGCGCACCGCCGGCAGCGAATCGAGTGGATCGGCCGCCGGGTCGAAAGCGCTATCGGTCGATGCCGCCGGGTCTTTGACCACGGCTGGCGCAACGGTTGCAGCCACGACCGGCGTCTCGGCCTTGACCGGCTCCGGTGTTGCAGCGACTGGCGCGGGCACCGCCGGTGCAGTCACCAGCGGTTGCAGGGTTTGCACCAGCGCCGGATCTACCGGGGTGGTGTCTGCCACTGGCGTCTGCGCGCTATCAGCGGCCGCATCGGTGGCGGCCTTGTCAGCGGCCGCCTGTTCATCGGATGCAGTCGAAGCGGTCTTGTCGGCAGGCAAGGCATTGCCGCTATCGGCAACGGCCGGTTGTGTGGCGGCAGACTTGTCCTTGCCGAAATCTTTCTTGTCGCTGTTGTCGGCAACCTTGTCGCGCGAAGGTTTCAGCGAACTGTCAGCGCTCGCCAGCGATTTTTTCGGGCCTTGATCGGCGAACACCTGAGCGAAGCTTGAGGCCTTGTCCCCGGTGTCTGCGGCCATGACCGGCGCTTTTGCGGCAGCGGCTTGCGCCTTGGCCTGGGCGGCAGATTGAAGAAGAACATTGGGGGTCGCAGGCATGACACGGTCTCCGCTGCACTGGGATCGTAGGTACAGTTGACGGGGATTATTGCAAGTGTCGGGCCAGTTTTGTCCGGCGCTGGCGAAAAGCGCCGGACGGCAGGATTCAATGCGTGATGGCGTGCTGGCGTTCGTCTTCGTATACAGGTCGCACATCGGCAAATTCGCTGCTGATGTCCGCCACCAGATCGACGATTTCGGCGGGACTTTTGTTTCTGGCGTCCGCCTCGAGCGCCTGACAGAGCGTCGCCAGTCGCACAGCACCCATGTTGCTGGCGCTGCCCTTGAAACTATGGGCGACCTCGGCCAACACCTTGGCGTCGGCGGTCTTTTGCAATTGATGCAAGCGACTTTCAGAATCGGTCAGGAAGGTATCCAGCAAATCCGGATAGCTGTCTTCCATCACTTCGCGCAACGCATCGAGTACTTCGCGATCCACATGTTGGTCAGTCACTTGTTCACTCCTTGATCAAGAATCGGCGAATTATGCCCTAACCTCCCAGAAAAACTCTACGCAAGCACTGCGACCTTCGTCCGACCAACTGGCGTTATGCCCCAATTGCCGGATCAAGCTGACGCCGCGCCCCGACAGACGGACGCCGTCCAGCGGTCGCTCCATCACGCGCGCCACGTCAAACCCCTTGCCGCTGTCCTCGACGCGGATGACCAGGCAACCACCGGCACCTTGCGGCCTGACTTGCAAATGCACGCGCACATAACCGTCCTGCAACGCCTCGAGTCGTGCATTGCGCTGCTCGTAGTAGCGAGCGAATCCGGCCGCATCACGCTTGAGGCTGGAATCGAGTCCCAGCACGCCATGCTCCAGTGCGTTGGAATACAGCTCGGCAAGCACGCTGTAGATTGCGCCACTTTGGGTGCGCAAGCCATGTACTTCCAGTAACAATTGCAGCAAATATGGCAACGGATTGAAGCGTTTGAGCGTCGCACCGCGAAACTCGAAGCTTACCGACCAGTCCAGCGGACAGGATTGGCCACTGTCGGAATACACCGGCGCCGACGGCACCACCTGCGCCGCTTCCAGCAGACTGATCTCGACCATGCTCACATCGTCGCGGGGCTCGCCACGAAATGCGTGCAAGGCCTGTTCGATCTCGGCGAACAGATTGTCCGGTTCACGATTGGCGGCAAACAGTTGCTGCAAACGCTCGACACCAAACAACCGGTCATCGGCATCAGTGGTATCGATCACGCCGTCTGACAGCAGGAACACTCGGTCCCCTGCCGCCATGGCCTGCACTTCGGTGCGATCGTCGAATGCCTGCGGGCTGAGCACCCCCAGCGGTAAATGCCGCGCCGGCAGCGGCAGCCGTTCGCCCGTGGCGATCCGGTGCAGATAGCCATCGGGCATGCCCCCGTTCCACACCTCCACAGTACGGCGCTGAAAGCTCAGGCAAAGCATGGTCGCGCAGCAGAACATGTCCACCGGCAGGATGCGCTTGAGCTTGGCGTTCATCTCGCGCAGGGTTTCGGCCAGGCCGTAACCTTTGGCCGTCATGCCGTAAAACACTTCGGCCAACGGCATCGCCCCCACCGCCGCCGGCAGACCGTGGCCGGTGAAATCACCGAGCAGCACATGCATGTCGCCGGCCGGCGTGTAGGCCGCCAGCAGCAGGTCGCCGTTGAACAATGCATAGGGCGATTGCAGGTAGCGAATATTCGGCGCGCTCAGGCAACCCGAATGCGCGACCTTGTCGAACACCGCTTTGGCCACGCGCTGTTCGTTGAGCAGGTAATCGTGATGTTTGGCAATCAGGTCGCGCTGCTGCAGCACCGTGGCCTGCAAACGACGCAAGCGATCCATCGCCTTGATTTTGGCGGCAAGGATTACCTGGTTGTACGGCTTCGCCAGAAAGTCGTCGCCGCCCGCCTCCAGACAGCGCGCCAGCGCTTCGCTTTCGGTCAGCGAGGTCAGGAAGATGATCGGCACCAGGGTTTCCCCCGCCAGCGCCTTGATCTGTCGCGCCGCTTCGAAGCCATCCATCACCGGCATCATTGCGTCCATCAGCACCAGGTGCGGCGGCTGGCGCCGAAACACTTCCAGCGCTTCGGCGCCATTGGCGGCGGTCAGCACTTCATGCCCCTGACGCCGGACGATGGTCGACAACAGTAACCGGTCGGCGGCGCTGTCTTCGGCGATCAGGATCGTCAGCGGCTCTTGTGCCTGCATGACCGTCAACTGATGTCGAACAGTTTGTCGAAGTTGGAGATGGCGAGAATCTTGCGCACGTCGGAGTTGCTGTTGACCACCCGCACGTCCGAGTCGTCGCCGCCGGCGTGATCGCGCAGCAGAAGCAGCATGCCCAGCGCGGAGCTGTCTAGGTAGGTGGCATCCTTCAGATCGACCACGATGGAGTCAGGCTTGTGGTTAAGCCGCTCATAGGCCTCGCGAAATTCCTGATGGCGCCCGAAATCGAACCGCCCCCTGACCGAAATCGTCAGTTTTTGGCCATCCGGAGAGACTTCTGTAACGACTGACATTGACTGGCTTCCTTGTCATTGACGAACGTGTACAAGGTTTAGCACTTGGACAGGGTTGGGGCAAGGCTGGAAGCCAGATCAAAAGATCGCAGCCTTCGGCAGCTCCTACATCAATCACCTGCAGGAGCTGCCGAAGGCTGTGAACTTTTGACATTATTCAAGAGGATCGTGCCGCGGCAAACGCTGCGACAACTCGTCCAGTAATCTCTGCTCGCGCTTGTCTTCGAGGCGTTGCGCCTCTTCGCGGTAGCGCTGCACCAGTTTGCGCAGGCCCTCGACCTTGGCGAACGCCTGCTGCCAGGCGTCTCGCGCCTTGATCAGATTGTTCTGGTGCCAGACCAGGCTTTGCCGCTGCTGGTCGATCGCAGTGTCCAGTTGCGCGAGAAAGCCGTGATACCCCAGCAGCCATTGTCCGGAAACCCCGTCGCTGCCACGCACGATCCACTGCTCCTGATAATCCAGACGAAAGGCGTCGAGGTCGGCGAGTTTGCTTTCGGCCACCTTGACCTGGCCCTGAAAGTATCCCAGACGCTGGACGGCAGTTTTTTCGGCCTGTTCGGCCATTTCCACCACCGGTGCCAGACGTGCGGCGCGACTCACGGCCATGGCCGGTTACCCGCCCGCCGCAGGTGCGAACAGGGTTTCCAGATAGGCCTGGCTTTCGCCCATGTTGATCTTGTCGTTCAGCCCCTGCCGCTGGTAGCGGGTCAGTTGCGGCTGCAGATTGATCGCCAGATCGGTCTCGCGATCGCCACCGGCGACGTAAGCGCCGACGCTGATCAGATCGCGGCTCTGCTGATAGCGCGACCACAGCTGCTTGAAGTACTGCGCACGCTGCATGTGTTCCGCCGAGACCACAGCCGGCATCACCCGGCTGATCGAGGCTTCGATGTCGATGGCCGGATAATGACCTTCCTCGGCCAGACGCCGGGACAACACGATGTGGCCGTCGAGCACGCCCCGCGCCGAGTCGGCAATCGGGTCCTGCTGGTCATCGCCTTCGGACAACACGGTGTAGAACGCGGTGATCGATCCCCCGCCCTTTTCCGCGTTACCGGCGCGCTCCACCAGTTTCGGCAGTTTGGCGAACACCGAGGGCGGATAACCCTTGGTCGCTGGCGGCTCGCCGATGGCCAGGGCGATTTCCCGCTGGGCCTGGGCGAAACGGGTCAGCGAATCCATCAGCAACAGGACGTTCTTGCCCTTGTCGCGGAAATACTCGGCGATGCGCGTGCAGTACATGGCCGCGCGCAGACGCATCAGTGGCGCATCGTCCGCCGGCGAGGCGACGACCACCGAACGCTTGAGGCCTTCTTCACCGAGGATGTGCTCGATGAACTCTTTCACTTCGCGACCCCGTTCACCGATCAGGCCGACGACGATAATGTCGGCCTCGGTGAAGCGGGTCATCATGCCCAGCAGCACCGATTTACCGACACCGGTACCGGCGAACAGGCCCAGACGCTGACCACGCCCGACCGTCAGCAAACCGTTGATGCAACGGATGCCGACGTCCAGCGGTTCGTGGATCGGGTCGCGGTTGAGCGGGTTGATTGTCGGGCCGTCCATCGGCACCCAGTCTTCAGCCTTCATCCCGCCCTTGCCGTCCAGCGCGCGTCCGGCGCCGTCGAGTACGCGACCGAGCATGCTCATGCCCATCGGCAGACGACCGGTTTCAGCCAGCGGTACCACACGGGCGCCCGGGGCAATGCCGGCGACGCTGCCGACCGGCATCAGGAAGACTTTGCTGCCGGAAAACCCCATGACTTCCGCTTCCACCTGGGACGGGTGATAGCTGTCGTCATTGATCACCAGGCAACGTGTGCCCATGGCGGCGCGCAGGCCTTCGGCTTCGAGGGTGAGGCCGACCATGCGTAGCAGACGGCCTTCAAGAATCGGCGCGCCAGCGATGTCAGTGGCGTCGGCATAGGTGCTGAGGCGCTTGGCGAAACTGGTGCGTTCAAGGCGCATCGGGGGTGTCCGCGAGCGGCGCTTGCGGCGCAGCCGCCGATGGGATTTCTTCAGGAATGTCCAGACTCAGATCCGGCGCAGCCGGGTGCAGAGACTGTTCGTGCAACTGGTCAAACAGCTTGCCCATGACCTGGGTGATGCGGGTTTCAATGCTCGCGTCGATGCGGCTGTGCGCGGTTTCAACCCGGCAACCACCGGGCATCAGCGACTCGTCCTCGACGATGCGCCAGGTTTCTTCATGGCGTTCGCGCAAGGCCTTGGCCTGCTCGAAGTCCTGCGGATTGACGTACAGACGCACGTTGTCCACGCCCAACGGCAGCAGCTTGAGCGCGTCGCGCATGACGTGTTCGATCTGGCTGGAATCGATCGCCAGTTCGCGCTTGATCACCTGTCTGGTGATGTGTTGCACGAGGTCGACCAGCGACTTTTCGATCTGGGTGTCTTGCTCGGCAATCGGCTCGAACAGGTGGGTCATCAACTGCTCGAGGCTGGCCAGTTTTGCCGCCAGCGCCACTTCGGCTTCCTGACGCACCTTGAGCGTGGCGCTGTGAAAACCTTCCTTCTCACCGATGCCAAAGCCCTCGTTGTAGGCCTCCTGACGGATGCTTTCGAGTTCTTCCAGGGTCAGTGGCTGGACTTCTTCCAGCGGCACTTCTTCCATTTCCGGCGGTTCGGGCTCCGGTTCCGGCTCGGGTTCCGGTTTCGGCGGATCGAAGCTGGGCAGCGCCCAGGATTCGAAACCACGGACATCGCGGGCGCGGATCAAATCCGTCACTGACTCGTCATGCTTGTCCATGGGGTTAGATCATTTCCTCGCCGCCCTTGCCACCGAGCACGATCTCGCCGGCTTCGGCCATACGACGGGCAATAGTGAGGATTTCTTTCTGCGCGGTTTCCACGTCGCTGACGCGCACCGGGCCTTTGGCTTCGAGGTCGTCGCGCAACAGTTCGGCCGCACGTTTGGACATGTTCTTGAAGATCTTCTCTTTGACGCCTTCGTCCGAGCCCTTGAGGGCCAGTACCAGCACGTCCGAGGACACTTCGCGCAACAGTGCCTGGATGCCGCGGTCGTCGACGTCGGCCAGGTTGTTGAACACGAACATGAGGTCTTCGATCTGACCGGACAGGTCTTCGTCGACTTCGCGGATCGAGTCCATGAGCTGGCCTTCGATCGAGCTGTCGAGGAAGTTCATGATGTCCGCCGCACGCTTGATGCCACCCAGGGTGGTGCGCGAGGCATTCGAGTTGCCGGAGAACTGCTTCTCGAGAATCTGGTTCAGCTCTTTCAGCGCAGCCGGTTGCACGGTGTTCAGCGACGAAACGCGCAGGATGATGTCCAGGCGCACCTTGTGGTCGAAGTTGCCGAGCACTTCACCGGCCTGATCCGGGTCGAGGTAGGCGACGACGATGGCCTGGATCTGCGGGTGTTCGTAACGGATCACATCGGCAACGGCGCGCGGCTCCATCCATTTCAGGCTGTCGAGGCCGCTGGTGTTGCCACCGAGCAGGATGCGGTCGATCAGGCCGTTGGCCTTGTCTTCGCCCAGCGCCTGGGTGAGCATTTTGCGCACGTAGTCGTCGGAGCCGACGCCGAGGCTGGTCTGGTCGCCGACGATGTCGACGAACTCGCTCATGACCTGCTCGACCTGCTCGCGATGGACGTTGCCCATCTGAGCCATGGCCACACCCACCCGCTGAACCTCTTTCGGGCCCATGTGGCGCAGCACTTGCGCGGCATCGGTCGAACCCAGGGACAGCAGCAGAATCGCGGCTTTGTCGACCTTGTTCAGTTTGACGGTTGCGGCTCGGTTATCACTCATCTGCGTTAATCCACTCTTTCACGACCTGAGCCACGCGACCCGGATCCTCGGCCACCAAGCTCTTGATTGCATTCAGTTGTGCGTCATAACCCTCACTCGGGCTCGGCAACAGAATGCTCTGCGGACCACCGAGGCTCACGCGGTCGTTGGCCAGGTCGCCGTCCAGGCCGCCCATGCCACCGAGTTCCACGTCGCTGCCCAGACCGGCCAGCTCCTTGCCTTTGCCGCCACCGGTGATGTTGTTCAACACCGGACGCAGCACACCAAACACCAGCACCAGAATGAACAACACACCCAGTACTTGTTTGACGATGTCCCAGAACCATGGCTGGGAGTAGAACGGAATATCGGCAACCACTTCACCGCGTTCGGCGGAGAACGGCATGTTGATCACGCTGACGCTGTCACCACGGCTGGCATCGAAGCCAACGGCGTCCTGCACCAGACGGGTGAAGCGCGCCAGTTCATCGGCGCTCCATGGCGCGCGGGTGGTTTCCCCGTTGGCCGCATTGACCTTGACCTGATCATCGACCACCACCGACACCGACAGACGATTCAGGCGACCCTGCTGCTGCTTGGTGTGGCTGATGGAACGGTCCAGTTCGAAGTTCTTGGTGGATTGTTGACGCTTGTCCGCCGGGTACGGTGCGAGCATTGGCTGGCCGGTGGCCGGGTCCATGATCTGCTGACCGTTGGCATCCACCAGTGGCTGACCGGGTTGAACCATGCCGGTAGAGCCTTGCGCGCCACCGGTGGTTTGCGGTGCCGAGGCCGGCGCCGGCGGCTGGTTGCTCAGCGCCCCCGGGACACCTTGCGGACCATTGCTGGCGGTGCGTTGCTCATTGACCGACTGCTCGCTGCGCAACGCCGGCTGGTCCGGGTTGAACTGCTCGGCGGTCGATTCGACGGCACTGAAATCGATGTCGGCCGAGACTTCAGCCTTGTAGCGATCGTTACCCAGCACCGGCTGCAGAATGTTGTGCACGCGCTGAGTGAGCATGCTTTCCATGCGGCGGCTGTAATCGAACTGCTTGCCGGCCATGGTCATTTCGGAGTTCTCCGCCTGATCGGAGAGCAGATTGCCCTTCTGATCGACGACGGTGATCTGCGATTTGCTCAGTTCAGGCACGGAAGTCGCCACCAGGTTGATGATCGCCACCACCTGACCCGGCTCCAGCGAACGTCCGGAGTACAACTCGACCAGAACCGAAGCGCTTGGCTTGCGCTCATCGCGCACGAACACCGAGCTCTTCGGAATCGCCAGGTGCACGCGGGCGCCCTTGACGTTGTTCAGGCTGGAGATGGTGCGTGCCAGTTCGCCTTCGAGGCCGCGACGGTAACGGGTCGCTTCCATGAACTGGCTGGTGCCCAGCCCCTGTTCCTTGTCGAGGATTTCGAAACCGATGTTGCCGTCGCTGGGAGTGACACCAGCGGCCGCGAGTTTCATCCGCGCACGGGACAGATCGTCAGCCTTGACCAGCAAGGCGCCGGAGTTCGGCTCGACGGTGTAAGGGATGTCGGCGGAGGCCAGGGTGTCCATGACCTGCTTGGCGTCCATGCCGGCAAGGCTGCCGTACAACGGACGGTAATCCGGCTGCTGCGACCACAGCACCACGGCAAAGCCAATCGCCACGCTCGCAGCCAGGCCGACCAACAGGCCCACCTGACGCAGCATGGTCATCTCGGAGAGGTTTTCCAGGAAGGACAGGCCGAACAGCGGCGGTTTGCCGTCTATCGGGGTGGCCTTGGCCGGAACGTTATCGGCGACTGCTTCTGCCATGACTCAATCTCGTCCTTAAACCGGCATCTGCATGATGTCTTGATAAGCCTGAACCAGTTTGTTGCGCACCTGGGTCAGAGCCTGGAACGACACGCTGGCTTTCTGCGAGGCGATCATCACGTCGGTCAGATCGACGCCGCTCTTGCCGATTTCAAATGCGTTGGCCAACTGAGTCGATGCCTGCTGGGTATCGCTGACTTTGTTGATGGCCTGACCGAGCATGTCGGAAAAGCTGCTGCCTGCCAGTTCAGGGACGGCGGCAGTCGATTTCGGCGTGGCCATGGCGTCCATTTTCATGGCCTTCATGTCCATCATCAACCGATTAAATTCAATACCTTGGCTCATGGTCTACTCTCTTGGGCGGCCCGCAATTTTTTGACACTCACTCGGCGGGTACACAGGTATTAGCAACAAGGGTGCCAGCTATCGGGCAGCCTTTCAGAAAAGCACTTTCAAACATTCGCTCCACCGCTCACGTGGCGAACAGATAGCCTTCGACGTCCATCCCGGCATCGCGCATTTGCGCCAGCTTGTAGCGCAGGGTTCGCGGGCTGATACCGAGTTTTTCCGCCGCCTCCTTGCGCCGGCCGCGTTCGGTGCGCAGGGTATCGATGATCATCTGAAACTCCCTACGCCGCAGGTCATCGCCCAACGCACCGGCGGATTCAGCCTCGACTTCGATCTCGCGCACCAGCGGCTGCACCGGCACGACGGACGGCGCAGTACCAAACGTCACCGCGCCCGTCAGGCAGAAATCCTGCGGCTGGATCAAACCGCCCTGCTGCAGAATCAGCGCCCGTTGAATGGCGTTATCCAGCTCACGCACATTGCCCGGCCACGGATAACCAGTGAGGCAAACCTGGGCTTCTGGCGACAGCTTCGCCGGCGCGTGCTTCATTTTATTGACGTGTTTGTTCAGCAACCGCTCGGCCAGCGGCAGGATATCGGCAGTGCGCTCGCGAAGTGGACGCCACGCCAGAGGAAAAACCGACAGACGGTAAAAGAGGTCTTCACGGAAGCGCCCCGCCGCCACTTCGCCAGCCAGATCGCGGTTGGTGGTCGCGACCACGCGAATATCCAGCGCGATCGGCTTGCGCGCACCGACACGCTCGACTTCACGCTCCTGCAGCACCCGCAGCAACTTGGCTTGCAGGCCCAGGGGCATTTCGGAAATCTCGTCGAGCAGAAGGGTGCCGCCATCGGCTTGTTCAAACTTGCCGGGCTGCGCCGCGATGGCGCCGGTGAATGAGCCTTTCTCGTGACCGAACAGCGTGGCTTCAAGCATGTTGTCAGGAATCGCCGCGCAGTTGATCGCGATGAACGGCAGGCTCGCACGATGGGATTGCTGATGGATGTAGCGCGCCAGCACTTCCTTGCCGGTACCGGACTCGCCGGAGATCAACACTGTGGAATCGCTGCGTGCCACCCGCGCCGCCAGTTCGAGCAACTGCGCACTGGCCGGCTCGACCGCCACCGGCCCGTCGCTATCAGCCACACTGACACAGCCCAGCGCATGCCGCGAAACCAGGTCCAGCAGAGCCTTGGGCTCGAACGGCTTGACCAGATAATCCGCCGCTCCCTGGCGCATCGCATCGACCGCTCGCTCCACCGCGCCATGTGCGGTCATCAGCAGTACCGGTAGTTGCGGCTGTCGGGCGCGCAACAGTCCAAGCAGTTGATGGCCGTCCATGCCGGGCATGTTGACGTCACTGACCACCAGACTGAACGCTTCGCGCTCAACCGCCTGCAACGCCTCTTCGGCGCTGCCGACCGCGTGGTAGTCGTGGCCTGCCAGCAACAGCGTGTCGGCCAGCGCTTCGCGCAACGAGCGGTCATCCTCGACCAGCAAAACCTTGATGCCCATGACGTTTACTCAGCTCCCTGTACAGCGGAAAACAGCGGCAGGATCACCTGCGCGCACGTGCCGCGCCCGACACGCGAACGCAGCCGCAATTCTCCCTGATGTGCCCGGGCCACGGCCTTGACCACGGTCAGACCAAGCCCGGTGCCGGTGACTTTGGTGGTAAAAAATGGCTCGCCGAGACGTTCGAGCACCACCGGATCTATACCGCTGCCGCTGTCGCTGACGCACAGGCGCAGGCTGTTGTCGCGGGTGTAGCAATGCACTTTCAGGCGCACGTTGCCGTCACTGGCCTGAATCGCGTTTTCGATCAGATTGAGAAGGGCCCCGACCAGCGTGTCGCGGTTGCACAGCAATTCGCCGGCATGACTGTCGCACTGCCAGCGAATGGGCAAATCCTGCACATGAGTCAGCGCCGCCGCCTGCAGCGATTGCATCAAGGCATTGGGGGTGATGCGATCGGTCAGCGGCAACTCGCCCCGGGCGAACACCAGCATGTCGCGCACCTGATGCTCCAGCTCGTGCAAACGCTCTTTGAGGCGGCCAGCGAAACGCTGCTGGGTGGCGACCGGCAATTCCTGCTCAGTCAAATGACTGGCGTAGAGCAAAGCGGCAGACAACGGTGTGCGGATCTGATGAGCCAGCGAGGCGACCATGCGCCCCAGCGATGACAGACGCTCATGGCGCGCCAGTTGATCTTGAAGGTGGCGGGTTTCCGTCAGGTCGTTGAGCAGCACCAACTGCCCCGGTTCGGCATCCAGCGAGCGGGTGGCAATCGACAGTCGCCGACCGTTTTTCAGAGAGATTTCATGGCCGTCGTCCTCGCGCGGGGCGAAGCATCGGGCGATCACGTGGCGCCACAACTCGCCTTCCAGCGGCAGCCCCAACAACTCAATGGCCGCCGGATTGGCCTCGCGAACCATGCCATGGCCGTCAATGACGATGACGCCACCGGGCAACAGATCAAGGAGGTTTTGCAGGCGGTTGGCCAAACGTTCTTTTTCGGCCAGCTCCTGCATGCGCTGGGCACTGACCACCGCCAACTCGCCTTTGAGCTCGGTGACCCGGGCTTCAAGCATGCTGTAGGAGTCGGTCAACTGGCTGGACATCTGATTGAACAGCGCGAACGCCTGCTCAAGACCCTGACGGCTCGCCTGCTCTACGGACGACGATTGCCCCTCGGCATTGGAAGCAGATGACATCTGGGCGTGGGGCATTGTGTTCTCTCGCTTGGCTGACCGTCAGTTAAACGGAACGTTGCGAGGGACGTAGCAATACCCGTGCCTAAAAAAAACTGCTTATAAATGAAGACGTTGAAAAACAGGCGTCAATCATCCGCCTGTTCATCACCTTCACGCCGGCTCATGCCGTACTTGCGCATCTTCTCCACCAGCGTGGTTCGACGGATGCGCAGGCGTTCGGCGGCACGCGCCACAATGCCATTGGCATCGTCCAGCGCCTGCTGGATCAGACCCTGCTCCAGACCACCGAGGTAGTCTTTGAGGTCCAGACCTTCCGGCGGCAGCAGAGCGTTGGCGGTGAAGTCCGGGGTATGACCGTTGATCGCCACGCGCTCTTCGAGATCGCTGCGCAGACTGTCGACCATCTGCTCGTCTTCATCATCGACGTAGCGGAACTTCTTCGGCAACTCGACCACACCGATGACCCCGTACGGGTGCATGATCGCCATGCGCTCCACCAGGTTGGCCAGCTCGCGGACGTTGCCCGGCCAGCCGTGACGGCACAGCGACATGATCGCTGCCGAGTTGAAACGGATCGAACCGCGCTTTTCGTGCTCCATGCGCGAGATCAGTTCGTTCATCAGCAGCGGGATGTCTTCAACGCGCTCACGCAACGGCGCCATCTCGATCGGGAACACATTCAAGCGATAGTAGAGGTCTTCGCGGAAGGTGCCGACCTCGATCATGCTTTCGAGGTTCTTGTGGGTCGCGGCAATGATGCGTACATCGACGCTCTGGGTCTTGTTGCTGCCCACACGCTCGAAGGTACGCTCCTGCAGCACGCGCAACAGTTTGACCTGCATCGGCAGCGGCATGTCGCCGATTTCATCGAGGAACAGCGTACCGCCGTTGGCCAGCTCGAAACGTCCGGCGCGGCTGGTGATCGCGCCGGTGAAGGCGCCCTTCTCGTGGCCGAACAGTTCGCTTTCCAGCAGCTCGGCCGGGATCGCCCCGCAGTTGACTGGCACGAATGGCGCGTCGCGACGTTTGGAGTGGTAATGCAGGTTGCGCGCAACCACTTCCTTGCCGGTGCCGGACTCGCCGAGGATCAGCACACTGGCGTCGGTATCGGCCACTTGCTGCATCATCTGACGGACATGCTGGATCGCCCGGCTGGTGCCGACGAGGCTACGGAACAGATTGGGTTCGCGATGACGGCCGCGCTCGCGGGCCTGGTCGTACATCTCGCGATAGACCTGGGCACGGTGCAGGGAGTCGAGCAGCTTGCTGTAGCTGGGTGGCATTTCCAGCGTTGAAAGCACCCGGCGGCGCTGGTCTTCCGGCAGGTCGACGGAAGAATTATCGCCCATCAGCAAAACCGGAAGGAACTCATCCCATGTCGAGAGTGTCTTTAACAAGCCCAACAGTGCACCCGGAGCATTTACCGTCCCGATCAGTACACAGATGACTTCACGACTTGATGACAAAGAGCCGACAGCCTGCTGCCAGTCATGGCTGCCGCAGGGTAAATTTTCTTCGCCGAGAAAATTTAAAATCACCGCCAGGTCGCGGCGGCGGACGCTATCGTCATCGATCAGCAGAATTTTGGTTTCACGCCACATGCAATAGCAACTTCCCTAGTCAACTCAATGCCCGAAAAATGGGGCAAGCGAGACGCTTGCAGGACACCTTGTGCCTGTAGACGCCTGAAATCTGAAAACAGCCACTAGTTAAGTCAAAAAACCGTGCACAGTCAAATTTATGGCGCACATGTCTGGATTAACTGGGGGTTAATTAACCAAACAGATGGTAAACCTTTGCCGCCTTTTGCGCTTGGGTGATCTGCGACATCTCGTTGGCTATCGCCTGCCGCTCACCCATCGCCGCCTCCAGAAGCTCCTTGTAGACGTGGAGCAGCTCCTCAAGGTTATTGCGCAGGGCCTCCTCATCCAGCGAGGCCTCGGCCATGACGTCTTCCATGCAGGATCGGCAAGCCAGATCCAGCTCGCCAATGGCTTCCCAGTTGCGTTCGGCCAGCGCACTGACCAGCGCTTCACGGGTGTCGGCGATTCGCTGCAATACAAGACTCATGGTGCTCTCCTTCAAAACTGCGGAGCAGGCTCGGGGGCGATGGCATCCCAGCCTTCTTTGACCGTGCTCAGCAAGCCGGCAACCTCATCGAGAATGCGCGGATCGCTGTTGATGTTGGCCTCGGCGAGGCGCTTCATCATGTAGATGTACAGCCCGTCCAGATCGGCCAGTTCATCGGCACACTTTTCCAGGTCCAGACCTTCACGCAGCCCGCTGACAATGCCAATGGCCTTGCTGATCGAGGTGCACTTGCCAGGAATGTCCTTGCGCTCGATGGCACCCTTGGCCTGAGCGATGCGGGCCAGCCCGCCTTCCATCAACATTTGTACCAGACGGTGCGGACTCGCCTCGGAGGTCTGGGCGTGCGCGCCGACTTTCTGATATTGCCGAAGGGCTAACATTGGGTTCATGTTCTACCTCATTGCCACAATGACTCGTATAACCAGTGTATCGCCAACGAATCACAGAACTTTAGATCAAAAGACAAAAACCCGGCGCACGCCGATAAAGCGTAGCCGGGTTTTTGTCGTTCTTGCAGGTTACTTCGCGGATTGCTGAGCGTTCAGCGAGCTGAAGAACGACGTGATGTTACTGGCCGTCGCTTTCATCTGCCCTACCAGCAAGTCCATGGCGTTGTACTTGGCCGTCAACGTCTTGGTCAGGTTGGCCACACGCAAATCCAGCGCCAATTGCTGACTGGTCAGGCTCTTGGTGTTGTTGTTCAGGATGGACATGCGCTGATCAAGCAGGCCTACGGCAGTAGGTGCGCTACCGGCAGGTGCCTTCAGATACGGGTCCACCGCCTTGTTCATGCGCGCCAGCAGACCGTTGGTATCGTTAGTCCCGGTGAACATCTGCTGCACCTGGCCAGCCTTCCCGGGCTGAGCCATGGTTTTGGTGAACGCAGCAGTATCAAACGTCAGGTTGCCGGTGTTGCGATCGGTCATCACACCGATCTCCGACAGATAGGACAAAGAACCCTCTGCACCAGCACCAGGAGCAGTCAACTGGCCACGGATGTCGGAGATCAGCGAGCGCGGCAACGAGTCACCGGTAAAAGCGGCCTGCACCGTTAGCTTGCCATCGGCGTCCGGTGTCGCCTTGGACAGGGTGTCGATGGTGGTCTTCAGGGTGTTGTAGGCGTCAACAAACGCCTGAACCGAAGCCTGCAGCCCTTTGGTGTTGGTATCGACGCTGACAACGGTCGGCGTGGCAACGCCACCAACGACAGGGCTGACAGTGGTCAGATTCAGGGTCAGGCCGCTGATTGCACCACTGACCGTGTTACTTTTGCTGGAAACCTGCAGGCCGTCGATGGTCACCTTGGCATCTTGTGCAAGGCCATTGACGTTGCCCGAGGCGCCTGCCGCCGGATTAGTACCCATCGACTGAGTACCGTCGATCTCCAGACCGGCGATCCCGCTGACAGAGAGATCGGTACCCGCGCCAGTCTTGTTGGAGCTGATCACCAGGCGCGAAGCACCACTGCTGTCAGTCACGATGTTGGCAGAAATGCCATTGGCGCCCTGAGCCGTGTTGATCGCATCACGCGTGCTCTGCAAGGTCGCATTGGCCGGGATCGTGACATTGTAATCAGTGCCATTCTGACTGATTTTCAGGGTACCACTCGGAATGGCACTGGCAGCACCGCCGGCGAAAGAAGCGCTGGCAACTTTCGAGCCAGTGGCCAATTGGTTGACAACAACGTTGTAAGTCCCCGACACCGCAGTGTTATCGGAGGTGGCGCCGAGAATCGCTGTGTTGCTCGAGGTCGCCGTGAAGCCGGCAAATGCCGGGTTGGTCTTGCTGCCCAGGTTGGTCATCGCCGTCTGGTACGCGGTCAGCGCACTCTTCAACGTGCCGACACCGGAAATCTTCAGGGTATTGGTCTTGGTCGCGGAATCGATCTGCGTCTGTTTCGGCGACTTGTCGGCGTTGACCAGCGCGGTCACGATCGCGCCGATGTCCAGGCCGGAACCCAGTCCGGAACCCGGTAGAATTGGACTTGCCATGTGCATCTCCCTTCAGATTGTTGCCAGACTTTTGACCCATCCAGGCGTCATTCAAGAAAGACAAACACTATTCATGCCAGCTATCAGACTTTGGCGTCGAACAACACATGGCTTGCGTTGGCGAGGCTGTCTGCGAGCTTGAGTGCTTCTGCGGAGGGGATCTGGCGTACGACCTCACCCGTCTCGCTTGCGATCACCTTGACGATGACCTTGCCAGAGTGCTCGTCGATCGAGAACTCCAGGTTACGCTTGATCGATTGAACGAACTTCTCGATCTCTTGCACGGCCAGTTTCAACTTGGCGTCATCCGTTTGCTGACTTTTCCTGTCAGCGACCGGAGCGTCGGCCGATGCAACTTTTGGCGTCTCCGACGGCTTGTCAGCAACAGGCGTCGCTGGCTTGGGAGCCGGATAAGACACGTTAAGCTTTACGCTCATGTCCATGCTCATCACCTCCTAACGTAAAAAAGCGAGAGAGCGCGACCAGCGCACCCTCCCGCCCAAACTCATTCCGAATTACTGAAGCAGCTTCAGTACAGCGGAAGGCAGTTGGTTGGCTTGAGCCAGAACAGAGGTCGAAGCCTGTTGCAGGGTTTGCTGCTTGGTCAGGTTAGCAGTCTCTGCGGCGAAGTCGGTATCTTGTACGCGACCTTGTGCAGCAGTGGTGTTCTCGGTGATGTTCTGCAAGTTCTGGATGGTGCTGGTCAGACGGTTTTGCGAAGCACCCAGGCTGGCACGAGTTGCACCGATTGCAGCGATAGCGGCGTCGATTGCAGTGATCGCGTTGTCGATGTTCTGCGAAGCAGAACCAGCGCCAGTACCGGTGGTACCGGTCAGAACTACAGTACCGCTACCTACGGACAGGCTGACGGCGTCGAACTTGGAGCTCAGTACCAGGTCGATGTGGTTAGCCGAACCGGTGTTTGCGCCAACTTGCAGGGTCACAGTACCAGCCGAACCGTCCAGCAGGTTTTTGCCGTTCAGGTTGGTAGCAGCCGAGATACGGGTGATTTCGTCAGACATCTGAGCGAATTCAGCGTTGGTTGCGGTCTGGTCAGCAGTGCCGTTGGTGCCGTTACGTGCTTTAACAGCCAGTTCACGCATACGCTGCAGGATGTCGGTCGAAGCTTGCAGAGCGCCTTCAGCGGTCTGAGCAACGGAGATACCGTCGTTGGCGTTCTGGATGGCTTGGGTGTTACCACGGATCTGCGAAGACATACGGTTCGAGATCTGCAGGCCAGCAGCGTCGTCTTTAGCGCTGTTGATTTTCAGGCCGGAAGACAGGCGCTGCATCGAAGTCGACAGAGCGTCGGAAGCGCGGTTCAGGTTCTTTTGAACGTTCAGCGACGTGGTGTTGGTGTTTACTGTTAAAGCCATGACGAATTCCTCGTTGGTTGGGTACTGCGGCTTCCGGCCCTGGCAACCGCCTGGAATGGCCTAGAGAACCTTCGTAATAGTTATCGTCGGGTTGGCAGGTTGCTTGAGGGCTTTTTGAAAAAAATTTGCCATCACCCTGCCACCCCCGAGAAAACAAGGGCTTAGCGCCCCCCACCTGCGAAAAAATGACGCCATAAAACCGACCCGCGCGCAAAGCCGCGGGCCAGCGCGGTCGGTCAGTTTGCCGATCGTGCTTTTTGCAACACTTCGATCAACTCGAACTCCATCCAGTCAGCCAGGCCCAACCAATCCTGACGCTCCTGACAGTCGAGCATCTGCGTGAGTATCAAGGCCCAGTCCTGCTGTACCGTCGCCGGTGCGGACATCAGCAACTGCTGCGCCCCCTCGAACACCTCGACCATATCCAGCGCCGCCTCAACGTCACGCCCCAGACGAAACAGCCCGGCGCACTGACGGCACTCGTCGACGCACTGCTCAATCGTCGTCATTGCACAAACTCCTGATTGAACTGTGTCCCGGCGATCAGTGCACCTGCCCGACTGCTGTTGAAGAACTGCACCTGCGGATGCGCGGCGATATAACGCTCGAGTACGCACAGATAGCCGCGAAAGTTCAGCTGGGTGCTGACCCGCCGGCCATGGCCGTCCTGCACCCAATGCCGCGCCTGATCGACCCCCGGCCCCAGATCACCGTCATTCCAGCCGGCATGGGTCTTGTTCATCGGGAAGGCGAAGTCGGCGCCGAACAGGGTAATGCGCGATGCACCCATCTTTACTGCCAGATCCACCGCCGGATGAATCACGCTGCCACCGACATGCAGTTGCCCGCGCGGATATTGCTCGCGCAACGCGGCGTACACCGGACTGGCCGAGTAACCGCCGTAGCGTTTGCCCTTCCACGCGGTCAACACCGCAGGATCGCTCATGGGCAGATACACCAGCGGGATGCCAGCGGAGTCCTCGAACGGCAGATGCCGGAAGCTGATGCGCTGATCAATGGTGACCACCAGATCCGGGACGATCCCGTGCTCACGCAATGGCCGGTAAGCGGTATCCACACACATCAACAACGGACGTTCAGCCTGCGCGCGCACCGCCGCCAGACGCTGGAAATGTCCTTCGAGCGTCGGCCCGGTGCCAATCACATAGATTTCCCGGCCACTGGCCGTGCCGAACAACTGCGCCACATCATCATCGCCCAGCAACACCGGCAAACACTCCTGCAGACGCTGCTGAATGAACGGCAAATGTGGATCGAATTCACGATTGTTGAAGCTCAAGTGCACTTCGCTGACCAGCCGATCACGGATCTTCGCGTTGAAGTCATCAGCCAGCAGCATCTCCGCCGGCAACGCGAAAAACGGTGTGCAGATGTCTGACAGATCACCGGCATAGAACAGCTGCACACGCGGATCTTCCAGCCATTGGCGTTGATCGAGCAGTTGCAGCACCAGGGCGAACAACGAGCCATTGAGGATATGAACGTACAACCGCTCAAGGCCGGCGCGCTCCAGCAGAACCGATGGCAGGTCGCCGAGGCCGGTGCCATAGACGTGCAACTGCGGCTTTTCCGCCAGGCTGGCCGCCTGGATGCGGGCTTCGTGGACGCGGTCGTGGCGACTGGTCAGTTGAATGCCATTAACGCTGAGCGTCGAGCCCAAGCCCTGCACCAGCTCGGCTTGAACGACTGAGGTGTCTTCAGCCTGCAAGCGCTCAAACAACGCCGGCCAGCGTTGCTGGATGACCTGGGCATTGGGTTGGAAAAACTCGCTCATGCCGCCTAGCGCTCCATTCAGGCAAAAAAATAGCGTTCAAGGGTAACCTTGAACGCTATTTTTGTATTCGCCGTTTTTGACCGGATCAAGGACGATAGATGATCGCCGAGCCCCACGACAGACCGACACCGAAACCGCTCAGGGCAATGCGCTGCCAGTCGGAGTCGAGCACGTGTTTTTCCAGCAGCAGCGGAATGCTCGACGACACGGTGTTACCGGTTTCGACCATGTCCTTGATGAACTTCTCCGGCTCGCCTTCGAAACGCCGCGCCACCGCATCGACAATCGCCGCACTGCCCTGGTGAATGCAGAAGGCGTCGATGTCGTCAGCCTTGAGGCCAGAGTCGTCGAGCAATTCGTGCAAGTGCGCCGGGACTTTGAGCAGCGCGAAGTTGAACACCTGACGCCCATTCATGAAGAACACGCCATCGGTGACTTTCAGGTGTGGCGCGCCGGAACCGTCGGTGCCGAACTTGGCCTTGCCCAGCGCCCAGGCCGGGTCTTCGCCCATCCAGGTCGCCGTGGCGGCATCGCCGAAGAGCATGGTGGTGTTGCGGTCTTCCGGGTCGACGATTTTCGAATACGGGTCAGCGGTGATCAGCAGGCCGTTCTTCAAGCCGGCGGCTTCCATGAAGCCCTTGATCGCGTAGATGCCGTAGACGTATCCGGAGCAGCCCAGGGAAATATCGAACGCCGCGACATTAGTCGGCAGACCGAGCTTGTCCTGGACGATCGCAGCGGTGTGCGGCAGACCTTCTTCGTCACCGTTCTGGGTAACGACGATCAGCGCGTCGATCGACTCACGCTTCAGTTCAGGGTTGTTGGCAAACAGCGCATTGGCCGCTTCCACGCACAGATCGGAGGTTTCCTGTTCAGCGTCTTTGCGCGGCAGGAAGGCCGAACCGATTTTACCGAGGATGAATTCTTCATCCTTCTCGAATTTTGCACCTTGTGCGTAATTGTCCACGCCGGCTACAGGAACGTAGCTCGCAATGCTTTTTATGCCAATCATTACGGCTTCCCAATAAAAAACAGCCCAAAACCACCGCTCGCAAGGATTCGAGGGGCGCCGACAAACAGAAAACGGCCACCACAAAGGGCAGCCACGGGGAGCGCAAAGGGCTATCACTGGAACCGAATACACGGCCAGGCGCCATCTCCCCGGTCAATACAATACAGTGAAGATGCGCGTTATGACTCGCAGGTCACGCTATTTTGCCGAATCGGTGGCAGATCGGGTTATTCGACCAACGACCAGTCCAGCGGCGTGCCACGTTTGATCGCCTGACGAGCGCGGCGACCGAGGACGGCATCGGTGTGCTTGGGCGGCAGACCGAGACCAGGGCGAATGGCGCGCAGATTGTCCCCGGAAAAGGGCTCACCGGCCGCCATATCGGCAGTGACGTACAGCGAGCGGCGATAGACCAGCGACTTGCGCTCGGCCTCGGTGACGCCGTAATGCACCTGGCCCATGGCTTGCCAGGCGCGTTCGGTTTCGACCACCAGACTGGCCAGCTCCGCAGGTTCCAGCGAGAAACTGGCGTCGACGCCACCTGCCGAACGGTCGAGGGTAAAGTGCTTTTCCACCACCGTTGCGCCGAGTGCCACGGCGGCCACGGACACACCCACGCCCATGGAGTGATCGGACAGCCCGACTTCACAACCGAACAGTTCGCGCAGATGCGGGATCGTGCGCACGTTGCTGTTGAGCGGCGTTGCCGGGTAAGTGCTGGTGCATTTGAGCAGCACCAGATCCTTGCACCCCGCCTCGCGGGCGGCGCGCACGGTTTCGTCGAGTTCGGCGATGCTGGCCATGCCGGTGGAGATGATCAGCGGTTTGCCGGTCGCCGCCACACGGCGGATCAACGGCAGGTCGGTGTTTTCGAAACTGGCGATCTTGTACGCCGGCACGTCGAGGCTTTCGAGAAAGTCCACCGCCGTGTCATCGAACGGCGTCGAGAACGCGAGCATGCCCAGTTCTTTGGCCCGAGCGAAAATCGGCGCGTGCCACTCCCATGGGGTGTGGGCCTTCTCATACAGGTCGTACAGCGAAGTACCCGCCCACAGGCTATTCGGGTCCTTGATGAAAAACTCGCCCTCGGCCAGATCCAGGGTCATGGTCTGCGCGGTGTAAGTCTGCAACTTCAAGGCGTGCGCCCCAGCTTTGGCGGCAGCTTCGACAATCTGCAGCGCCAGCTCCAGCGACTGATTATGGTTGCCGCTCATCTCGGCAATGATGAACGGCGGCGCATCGGCACCGATCAGACGCTCGCCAATCTTGAAACTACTCATCGCGGTGATCCTTCAAAACCTTGGTGAACGCGCAGGCACTCTGGGTGAATCCGGCGTCACGAAACACATTCAAAGACGGACGATTGCCCGGCAGCACCTGAGCGGTGATAACGGTCATCTGCGGCCAGTGCCCGCGGACGAACGCCTCGCCTCGCGCCAGCAGCGCCCTGCCCCAACCCAGACCAAAACGCCCGTGCAGCAGATACAGCGACACTTCAGCCTCGAATCCACGCAAGTCATAACGCAGGACGCCGACCGCACCGTCATCGGCCTCGGCAATCAACAGCAGACGCTGCGGGTTGCGCAGGCTCGCATTCAGCCAGTTCAGGTGCTGCGGCCATTCGATTGCAGCCGTGTCCAGTGACCAACGGCGTACAGCCTCGGCATTGCGCCCGTCGAACAGCAATTGCGCATCATCGAGGGTCGCCGGGCGCAGCCTGAGCACGGCACCGGCCAGCGCTGCCGCCACGCGCAACGCACCGCGCCCATCGACCAGTTGCCGTGAACGCTCGGCCAGACTCTGGCGCAGATAGGCATTGTCGACGACAAAACCGATGGCATCGCGCAGTTGTTCGACGCTGACCTGCTCGCGAGCCCCCATGAACACATGCGCCCCCGCCGCCGCCATGACTTCGCCGTTGGCTTGCTGGTTGTTCGATACCGCGATGCAGATTGTCGGCAGGCCGAGGGCTGCACGCTCCCAACTGGTGCCGCCGCCAGCGCCGATAAACACATCGGCCGCGGTCATGCGTTGCTGGAAATCGCTGACGAAACTGTGCAGGCGCCAGTGCGGCCGTGTGGCGGCCAGTGCCTGCATTTGTGCCCACGCGGGATTGTCTGCACCGGCGACGAAATCCACTTCCAGCTCTGCGAAATCCTTCAGTGCCAACATCGCGTGGTGGGTCTGCATCGCCGCATCGAAACCACCGAAATTCACCAGCACCCGCCGCGCCTTGGGTTGGATCGCGATGGCCGGGCAGACGAACTCTTCGCGCAACATGGCGTAGCGCGGCCCGAGCAAGGTGCGGCAGCCTTCGGGCAGCAGCGGCGCATAGTTTGCGCTGAGACCGGACAGGTTCTGATTAAGCAGCAGATCGACGCTGTAACGGCGAGTGGCGAGATCGTCTACTGCCGCGATCCGAGGTGCCCAACGGCGCGCTGCGGTTTGCCAGTGATGATCGAGGCCGTAGTGATCGGCGATAATCCAGTCGAATGCGGTGTGACCTGCCAGCAGGGCGTCCAGCGCGTCGATGTCCGCCTGCCACGGCAGCATCGATTCGATGGCTTGCTGCGGGTCTTCGTCGGGGTAGAAGTCCGGCAAGGCGAAGGTCTCGAAACCTTCGGCAGCCAGGGCATCGAGCCGATGCCCCGGTAACCGGCGGCAGGCAAACGCGACATGACTGCCCTGCTGGCGCAGCACCCGCGCCAGCGTCAGGCAGCGGGCGATGTGGCCACTGCCGATGGTCGGCGAAGCGTCAGCGCGGATCAGCACTTTCATTGCAGTTCTCCGCCGGCCTTGAGCGCGGCGTAGAGGTATTCGGCGCGTTTCCAGTCTTGCAGGGTGTCGATGTCCTGCACCAGATGCCGCGGCAGAATGACCGGCAGACTCGCGGACGAATACAACACGTCACCGCGCAACCATGCCTCACTGCGGCCCCAGTAGAACTGGCCGGCGTCCTGAAAGGCTTCGGGCAGATCCTGCGAGCGGGTTTGGCGAAATTCCGGGTACAACGCGGTCAATGCGCCCTGCCCGTCCAGCGTCAGTGCCCGCTGTACGGGGAAACCAAAGCTGCACACCGAAAAAGCAAACGACCTCTGCGGATGCTGCTGCAACAACTCGAATCCCTCGCGCAGAAATCGCGCCTGCAACAACGGCGCCGTGGCGTACACGCAGCAGGCGTAATCGAACGCGGGCAGTTGCTGCAAGGCATGCACGATCACCGCAGCGGTGCCGGTAAAATCATCCGCCAGTTCAGCCGGGCGCAGGAACGGCACTTGCGCACCGTGAGCCAGCGCCAGCTCGGCAATTTCCGCGTCATCGGTACTGACCACGACCTGTTCGAACAGGCCACTGTCGAGCGCCGTTCGGATCGAGCGGACAATCATCGGCACGCCGTCGAACGGCAACAGATTCTTGCGCGGGATGCGCTTGCTGCCGCCACGGGCCGGGATGATTGCGACGCTGTTCAAGGACGTTTTTCCAGCAGAAACCAGGTGATGTCATCCACCGGGAATTGTGGGTCACGGTGATAACCAAAGCCGTAATCGAGCAATTGCAGGTCGGCATAACGATCAAGCATTTCCCCGGCGAAATCGCGCTTGAACAGCTTGCCGCTGTTGCCGCGATAGGACACTTCCACCGGCACCGGGTTGTAGTACTCGGCGATCAGGATGTAGCGCTGGCTCAACGCATACAATTGCGCATAGGCGGTCGGCAGCAGCTCCGGCGCCAGATGGATCAGCACGCCTTTGCTCAGGGTCAGGTCGTAGCTGCGCTCGCGCGGAAAGTCGAACAGCGAGCCGTGCCAGATCTGCGCGATGCCCAGTGCCCGCGCTTGAGCACAGGCGCTTTCATTGATCTCGACGCCGAACAGTTCACTGTGCGGCAGCAGTTGACGCAGCGCCTGCAGGTTGTTGCCGGCATTGGTGCCCAGCTCAACCACACTGTCGATGCGCCCGGCGCGGCTCAGGGCCTTGGCGAACAACGCCAGGTTGGCCGCGACCAGCGGCTGACCGACGTTGCGATCGACGTACTGGTTGCCGAAATCGCCCTGCCAGAATTTTTCCTGCTCACTCAGATCACGCATTGCACAGTCTCATTCGCCGCCGCAGCGGGGTTTATTCGGTCAGCCGGCGCAATTGCTCGACCACATGATCCTGCTGCTCGTCAGTGAGCAACGGATACAGCGGCAGGCTGATCGCCTCGGCGTAATAACGCTCGGCTTCGGGGAAGTCGCCTTCGGCAAACCCCAGGTCGCGATAGTACGGCTGCAAATGCACAGGAATATAGTGCAGGTTCACGCCGATGCCGGCGGCACGCAAGCCTTCGAACACCTGACGATGGGTCAGGCCGATGCGTTCGGTCTGCAAGCGCACCACGTACAGGTGCCACGCCGATTCCGCCTCCGGCTGCGCGCTAGGCAAGGTCAGTGGCAGGTAGCCCAGCAACCGGTCGTAACGTGCCGCCAGTTCGCGGCGACGGGCGATAAACCCGTCCAGTTTGGCCAGTTGCGACAGACCCAGCGCCGCTTGCAAATCGGTGATCCGGTAATTGAAGCCCAGCTCGATCTGCTGGTAATACCACGGGCCGTGGCTGGGTTCGCTCATCTGCTGCGGATCGCGGGTCATGCCGTGGCTGCGCAGGCGTTGCAGACGCTCCGCCAGTTGCGGGCGATTGGTCAGGACCATGCCACCTTCGGCGCTGGTGATGATCTTCACCGGGTGGAAACTGAACACAGTCATCGCCGCAAATTCCCCGCATCCCACCGGGCGCCCGGCGTAGCTGGCGCCCACCGCGTGCGAGGCGTCTTCGATCACGGTGAAGTTGTAGCGCTCGGCCAGTTCGGCAATCTTGCGCAGATCGCAACTCTGCCCGGAGAACGCCACCGCCACCAACACTTTCGGCAGTGTGCCGTCCTGCTCGGCCTGATCAAGTTTCGCGGCGAGGGCGAAGGCATCGAGGTTCCAGGTCAGCGGATCGATGTCAACGAAATCCACCTCGGCGCCGCAATAGCGCCCACAATTGGCCGAAGCCAGAAAGGTGTTCGGCGTGGTCCACAAGCGATCACCCGGGCCAAGGCCGGCAGCGAGGCAAGCGATGTGCAGCGCCGCCGTGGCGTTGCACACCGCCACGGCGAAGTCGGCCTGGCAACGTTCGGCCATTGCCTGCTCGAAACGCTCGATGGTCGGGCCCTGGGTCAGCCAGTCCGATTGCAGCACCTCGACCACGGCATCGATGTCCGCCTGATCAACGCTCTGCCGACCGTAGGGAATCATGCCGACAACTTCGCGTGCAGCTCGGCGATCTGCCCGACCGAGAGGTAGTGCGGATTGGTGTCGGAGCGGTATTCGAAATCCTCACTCACCGGCCGGCCATGTTCGCCGAGCTTGTCGATGGAGAAATCGACATCGACGCTGGTAAAGCGGATGGAAGGCTGGATGGTGTAGTGATCCTCGAATTCCAGGGTCATCCGCGCATCGTCCAGCGGCACCATCAGTTCATGCAGTTTTTCCCCGGGACGAATACCGACGTTCTTGTGCGGCAGATGTTCGGCCATGCCCCGCGCCAGATCGACGATGCGAATCGACGGGATCTTCGGCACGAACACTTCGCCGCCGTGCATCCGCGCAAAGCTGTCGAGGACAAACTGCACGCCGTGATCGAGGGTGATCCAGAAGCGGGTCATGCGCTCGTCGGTGATCGGCAGCTCCTGCGCACCATCGGCAATCAGCTTGCTGAAGAACGGCACCACCGAACCCCGCGAGCCCGCCACGTTGCCGTAGCGCACCACGGCAAAACGCGTTTGTTGTTCACCGGCAATGTTGTTGGCGGCGACGAACAGCTTGTCCGACAGCAGCTTGGTTGCGCCGTACAGGTTGATCGGGCTGGCCGCCTTGTCGGTGGACAGCGCCACAACCTTTTTCACGCCGTTGTCGATGGCGGCGGCGATGATGTTCTCCGCGCCATTGACGTTGGTGCGGATGCACTCGGTGGGGTTGTACTCCGCCGCCGGCACCTGCTTGAGCGCCGCCGCGTGCACCACGTAGTCGATGCCGCGCATGGCCTGCCGCAGACGGTCGGCGTCGCGCACGTCACCAAGGAAGTAACGCATGCACGGCGCGTTGAACGTCTGCTGCATTTCGTACTGCTTGAGCTCATCGCGGGAGAACACCACCACGCGCTTGGGCTGGTATTGCTCAAGCAGACGGGCGATGAACTTGCGCCCGAACGAGCCGGTGCCGCCGGAGATGAAGATCGATTTACCGTTGAACATATTTTGTATTCCGTTCCTTGGGCGCGGCTCAGGCGAGTAACTGCGACCAGTCCAGCGACGTACTGTCGTTCAGACCATACCCTTTGCCGCTCAAGCTCAGGTTGGCGTTGTACGCCTGATCCTGAGCGAACGCGGCGGCCCATTTTTCCTGTAGCGCGGCCAGTGCCCGGGGTGCCTGGGCAATCGCGCCTTGATGCAGGACCTGCACCGATGGCGTCCATACCGTGAGGTAACCGGCCTGAGCTGCTTTCAGACACAGATCGACATCGTTGAAAGCGTCGCCGAATGTGCTGTCGTCCAGACCACCCAGCGCTTCAAACAGTTCTTTGCGCACCATCAGGCACACGTTCGATACCGCTGAGCAGTTCTGCTCCACCGACAACCGGTACAGATAGCCGTCGGCATCATGTTTTTCACCGACGAACGCCGACCCCACCCCGCCATGCATACCGAGGATCAGCCCGGCCTGGCTGACTTTGCCATCGCGATCAACCAGCTTCGGCCCGACCACGCCGATTTCCGGACGCAGGGCATGGTTGAGCAGCGAGTCCAGCCAGTTCGGGTTGACCACTTCCGCGTCGGCCGCGAGCAATACCAGATACTCGCCCTGCGCCTGGCGGCTGGCAGCGTTGAGCAATGCCGGTACGCTCAGCGATTGCTCGGCACGCAGCACCTGGACTTTCGGATGCTGGTAAGTACCCAGCCAGTCATTGACCTGGGCCGACTGCGTGGCCGTGGTGGCGATCAGGATCTCGTAATGCTGATAACGGGTGCGCAGCTGCACCCCTTCGAGACAGCGTTGCAAGGCTGGCAGGTCATCGCCGGCCGGAATCACGATCGATACCAGCGGACGATCACTGTGGTGGTAATCGATCTGATAAATGCCCGGCACCGCCGAGGTGACCTTGGCCTTGTAGCCGCGATTGCCCAGGTGGCGCAACAGCGCCAGACGCTCATGCGCGTTTTCTTCCAGCGACGCGGCTTCGGTGATCAGCAGCGGTTCGTCGAGGTGGGCCAGGCTGTTCAAACCGTGCTCTTCGATGATGCGCAGCAGCACGTCAAATTCCAGTGCCTTGTTGAAATCGGCGCGGTAGCCACCCACCTCGACCAACGTGTCACGGCGCACCAGCCAGTGCCGTGCCATCAGCCCCGGCAGGCTCAAGAGCAGATCGAGGTTGAAGCCGGGACGGAACACATCCACCAGCGCGCCCTTCTCCCCGCGCTGGATCTCGTCGGTGGAAACGGCACGGCAATCGCCCGCGGACATCAACTCCAGACTGGCGCGCAACAAACCACTGGCGGTGAACTCATCGCCCGCCTCAGCCAGCAGCACCCAGTCGCACGGCGACTGACTGGCACTCTGATTGAGTTTGTCGACCAGGTTGGCCGGCGTAACCCGGACAAAGTGCAAAGTGTTCTGCGCCGTGGTAGCCGCCGGTGCTTCGCCGGTGGTGAACACGACAATTCTGAAAGCCTTGCATTGACCTTCAAGCAAGCTGTCGAGGCTGACCTGCAACTTGTCGATGTCGTTGTCCAGATCCAGCAGGAAAATGCCGAACTGCGGGCCACCGCCGTTGACCGACAGGTGCTCGGCAATCGATGCCAACTGAGCGCCATCGGCCTGACGCGAATCCAGCCACTTGAGCAGTCGACCCGACTGCGTCTGGTCGAATACCTGATGATGGTCTTCCACCGTCAACGCATCGAGACGAGCATTCCAGTCGCGCATGTTCTGCGCTTCTTCGTCCTCGCCGGCCAGTTCCAGCTGTTGCGCCAGACGCTTGACCACGGTGCGGTTGAACGCATTCAGGTCGTGCGCCTGCCACAAACGATCCAGAACACTTTCCGGGGTATCGTTGTTGCGCGCCTGCAGCAAGTGCGCCTGACGGGTCCACACACCCTCCAGGTCCCGCAGTTGAATGCGCCCGGCGGGCATGGCGTGCAGCATGAATTCGAACTGTTCGAGACGATCAAAAAATGGCTGGTTGTAGAACGGCATCTCGACGTACTGCAAAGGCCCGAACCGCCGATCAGGCCTCTTGAGCGACTGATTCCAGGTGGACTGGATAATCAGCTCCGCCGTGAGTGCCCTGCCGCTTTGCAGACTGTCGACCATCGCCTCGAAGCTCTGCAGGGCAAACGCCTTGCCCTGTTGCGCATCAAGATCCTTGATGCCGGTGGGCAGTGAGGCAAGGAACTCGGCAAAGGCTTCACGCTCGGCGACCGATTTGGCATCAACATAGGTCAGCGAGTGATACACCTCGGTGCTGTGCTCGGAATTGCCATAGTTGATCTCGCGCACCACATAGGGCATCGGCAGAATCCGCGCCTTGGCACTCGCCAGCAGGAAGTACACGTGGCCGATTTCCTGCCACTGGAAATTGGTCCCCGCCGGCAATGCCGAGTGCCAGGTTTTCATCAGATCAGTACGGGTCACCGCATAGAACGGCGGGATGTACTGACTCATGTAGTCGATAACCCGATCCTGAGCCCGCTCGGACGCATAGTCTTCCTGGACTTTCTTGTCGCGGCGGTAATAGCTCACTCCACCCGACAGCGTCAGGTACATCAGGCAATAGCCGTGGCACATGCCATAGTCCGGATTCGCCTTAAGGAAACCGACGGACTCGGCCAGCGAATCATGCAGGATGAAATCGTCGTCAGCCGCCAGCACCATGTACGGCGTGGTCAGTCGCTCTACACCGTACGCCAGTTTGGCCTGCATGCCCCAGTAGGCGAACTGCGGCACGTGATGGTAATCGACGGCGGAAAAGTCCCCTTCCGGCCGCTCGGGTGTGGAGTCGAGCACCATGATCCGGCAGGGCAAGCTGCTGTAATACTTCACCGCCCGACGCAGGAACGCCGGCCGATTGTGAGTAATCAGCACCACGGTCAACAGCTCGTTGAGCGGTAGCGCCAGTTCAGAACTGTACTTGCCTTGCATAACTTCTCTCCACAACCGGCGACTCGCCGAGATAACGCTTTGGTGATGTTGCGAATTAACGAACGCGACGCAGATAGCCGTCCGGCGCCACGGTGATCAGCAGCTTGTTTTGCAGTTGCTGGTCGATTTCGAAGTCCTGGTTTTCTTCCAGGTATTTCCACACCGCGGTTTTCGGGTTGTCGCCCGGGCCCCATGGGCGATCCGGGAAGAAATCGGCCGGCATGTCTTCAACCACGGTGTCCATCACCACGCAGTAGCTGTCGACCGAGACCAGCGGCGCATACAGGCGCAGCTCTTCGAGCACGTGGTCGTGGGTGTGGTTGGAGTCGAGCACCAGAATGACCTTCTTGCCCTTGGCCGCAGCCTGCACCTGAGCAGCGATGGCCGGGTCGATGCTCGAGCCTTCGATCATCTTGATGCGCTTGGCCATCGGGTGGCTTTCGATCGCTTCACGGTTGTGCGGGCGGATGTCGAGGTCGATGCCCAGCACTTCGCCGTGACCTTGCAGCTCCAGCAGAGAGGCGTAATAGATGATCGAACCGCCGTGGGCGATGCCGCACTCGATGACCAGATCCGGCTTGACCTGCCAGATGATCTCCTGCATTGCCATCATGTCCTGCGGCAGCTGGATGATCGGGCGGCCCATCCACGAGAAGTGATAGCTGTACTTGTGTTTGGCCGATTCGTTGAAGAAATCACGGGCCAGGCCAGTCAGTTTCTGGTCGTCACCCTGCTGGGCGATCTGTTCCCGGCACTCGGCTTCGAAGGCTTTGTTGATACTGTTGTCGGTCATTTTCAAAATCTCAAGGGTCACTGGAACGAAGCGCTGTCAACGGCGTGATAGACGTAACGTCCACCGGTCATCCGCTTGATTTCTTCGAGGTAATTGGAGTTCATCACAAACAGGTTGGCGCCTTCGGGCAAGGCGTCCATGGCCTCTTGCGGCGAGGACACCCGCGCGCCGCTCAGTGGCAGATAACGTCCCTGCTTGGCGGGGTTGATATCCACCACGCGATCCACCGCGACACCCGCGCGCTGCAGGAACAGCGAATAGATCACGCCTTTGGACGACGCGCCCCAGATCGCCGAACCCTGTTCAGGTGCGGACTGGATGATCTGCACTGCACGCTCAAGGCTCGCCGTGAAACCGTCCGGCAGCGTCAGGCGTGGCACCGGTTGTTCCGGGGTCAGGCGCAACGTCGAAAGGTCGGCGACGATGTACAGGTACTGGCCGCCAAACAGGTGGCCGGCCTCGTGCACGGTGCCGAACATCCGGCGCAGGTCATCGAGGCGGAAATAATTGACGTGCTCGTAGAACAGGTCGAACCACGCTTTGTGCTCGAGGATCCAGTCGAAGCACGGCACTTCGATGTAGATCTGCCCGCCTTGGTTGGCTTCGGCGATCACCGACAGGAAGCTGACCGGGTCTTCGATGTGTTCCAGCACATGACGCAGCACGATGGCGTCCGCGGCCAGGCCGAGACCTCGGGTGAACGGCGCCTTGATTACGTCGGCGTTTTCGCCTTCGTAGGCCGGATCAATCCCGGTGATCGAATAACCGAGGCCCTTGAGCAGCTCAAGAAAGTAGCCCTTGCCGCAGCCGACTTCGATCAGCTCCCGGCCCTTGAAGTGTTTGGCGATGATGCCTTCGACGTCGCTCAGGTGCTTCTGGAACTGGCCCGAATGGGCCTGTTCGTTCTGATAGTCGGCGTCATAGCTGAGCTTGTCGGCATCGAACGCGGCGTTGAAGATCAGGCCGCTGCGCTCATCCTGCACCAGCAACATGTCGGCGCTGGCCGACGCCTTTGCCGATTCAGGGTCGGCAAAGGTGCGGTTCTGCAACACCGGCAGGTCGGTGACCCGATACAACTCGTGCCTCATTGCGGCTCTCCCAGTAGCTGTTGCAAACGCTCGGTCACGGCCCAGAACGCCATCGGTTCATGGCTCGGATAGGGGTAATGGCCGAGGTTCAGATTCAGTGCCGCACCGCGCTCGCGCAGACGTTGTTCAACCAGTGCGCGCACCGATACCGGCTGGCCGCTGGCGCAATTGATCACGCCATTGAAATCACGTTGGTGCAGGATCGCGGCGAGGTAATCAGCAGCGCTGGCGATCGGCAAAAAGTCCCGCAGCTGCTCGCCGCCAGACATGTTGAATGACGCGTCGCCGCTATCGATCGCCCGATCCAGCGCTGCCAGCAGACTGTTGGGGTTCTGCCCTTCGCCATGCAAATAGAACAGGCGCGCCCACTGCAAAGTGAACGGATGTTCTTGCGCAAGGTTCTGCAAAAACAGGTGCAAGGTGTGCTTGGCCAACCCGTAAGGATTGCTCGGCTGCGGCTCGACGCTTTCGCTGAGCGGGCCGCTTTGCATGCCGTACTCGAAGCAGGTGCCGGTCACCAGCACTTGCTTCACACCCGCTTCGACCGCGCCTTTGATAAAGCGGTAGTCGGCCATCAGGTTGTGCTCGAAATGGAACAGCGCCCGATAGTTCGGCAACCCCGGCCAGGCCAGGTGCGCGAGGACGTCAATACCGTCGGTGAGCGCCGCCATGTCGAGATCCGACGCGTGAATATCCGCCGCGACGAATTCGACGTCGCTGATCCACGGCATGCTCGCAGCCGTATCTGTATTGCGCGCCACCGCGCGCACGGCGCAGCCACGCGCCAGCAACGCCGCGACCAGATGCCGACCGACGAAGCCCGTGGCCCCGGTGACCAGGACTTTCACAGGACTTTCATCTCAGGCACGGCGATCACGAAGCGCCCGTCCCACTGGCGCACCTGTGCCAGTTGCTGACTGACTTCGTGCAGCAGGTTCCACGGCAACACCAACACGTAGTCCGGTTTTTCGCTGTCGATCTGCGCCGGCGCGACAATCGGAATACGACTGCCCGGCAGAAACTTGCCCTGCTTGTGCGGGTTGGCATCGGCCACCCACGCCAGCAGATCCGGTTTGACCCCGGCGTAGTTGAGCAAGGTGTTGCCCTTGGCCGCCGCGCCGTAACCGACCACACGCTTGCCGTCGGCCTTGGCCTGCAACAGGAAGCGCAGCAGTTCATGTTTGATGCGTTCGGCAGCCGGCGCGAGGGTCGCGTAGTACTCAGGGGTTTTCACCCCGGCATCCAGTTCGGCCTGCAGCTGTTGCTGTACCGCCGGCTGCACCGCACGACGCTCACCGCCCTGGCGCTGCACGAACACCCGCAGCGAACCGCCGTGGGTGCTCAACTGACTGACGTCGAACACTTCCAGACCATTGCGCTCGCACAAAGTCTGCACCGCGGTCAGCGACAGGTAGGAATAGTGTTCGTGGTACAGCGTGTCGAACTGCGCGCCGGCCATCAGCGTCAGCAGTTGCGGAAATTCGAAGGTAGCGACGCCGGTCGGCTTGAGCAGCGTGGCAAAACCACCGAGGAAATCATTGATGTCCGGCACATGCGCGAGCACGTTGTTGGCGGCCATCAGGTCGGCGCCCCAGCCTTCGCTGTGCAGTTGCGCAGCGCTGTCGCGACCGAAGAACACTTCACGAATCTGCAGGCCCTTTTCCCGCGCCGCTTGCGCGGTGCTGCGGGTCGGCTCGACACCCAGGCACGGGATGCCGCGAGCAGCGACGTACTGCAGCAGATAACCATCGTTGGCGGCGACTTCCACTACGCGGCTTTCGGCGTTCAGGCCAAAGCGCTCGACCATCTCGGCGACATAGCATTCGGCATGGGCCAGCCAGGTGCTGGAGAACGAACTGAAGTAGGCGTACTCGGCGTCGAAGAGGCTGTCGGCGCGGGTGTAATCCTCGGTCTGCACCAGCCAGCATTGCTGGCACACGGCGACCTTCAGCGGCACCCATTGCTCGGCCTGTTCCAGGCGCTCGGCGTGCACGTAGGCGTTGGACGGTGGCGAGGTGCCGAGGTCGATCAGCGGCAGGCTCAGCGGTGCGGCGCACCCACGGCAGTTCATAGACGCACTCCGGCAAAGTGTTGATCAAGCGCGGGATGGCTGGAATCCCGCGCTGACAAATTATTGACAGGCAACGGCCAAGCAATCGCCAGCCGTGGATCGTTCACCGACAAGCCGCCCTCATGCTCCGGCGCGTAATCGGCGCTGTGCAGGTAAAGCAGTTCGGCGTCATCGGTCAGGGTCTGGAAACCGTGGGCGAAGCCCGCCGGAATCAACAGGCTGCGACCGTCGCCAGCCTTGAGATGCTCGGCGTGCCAGTGCAAAAAGGTCTCGGAATCCGGACGCAGATCCACCGCCACATCCCACACTTCACCACGCAGGCAGGTGATCAGCTTGGCTTCCGGGGCATTGGCATTCTGATAATGCAGACCACGCACACTGCCCTTCTCACGGGTGCAGGAATGGTTGATCTGGCGGATATGAAATTCGCGGCCGAACGCACTCAGGCTGCCTTCGCAGAACAGCCGGGCGAAATGCCCGCGCTGATCTTCGAAGCGTCTGTGCTGGACGCTGAACAACCCGGCCAGCGGCAGCTGTTTCAAGGAAAACTCGCTCACAGCGCGCCTCGGTACAGGTTCAGTTGGCCGAGGGTCACGGCGCGCATGTCATCGCCGTTCTGCCACGCCAGGTGCCAGTCGAGGGTCTGGGTCAGGCATTGCTGCAAGGTCCAGCGTGGCTGCCAGCCCAACACCTGACGGGCGCGACTGCTGTCCAGACGCAACAGGCCAGCCTCGTGCAGTTCGCTTTTCTCGATGCGCAAACCGCGTGCCTGTGGCCAGCGGTTGGCGAGCAGTTCGACCACTTCGCCGACGCTGCACATGTCCGCCTCGCCCGGGCCGAAGTTCCACGCCCCGGCGTATTCCGGGCCTTGCTCGTAGAGGCCGGCAGCCAGTTGCAGGTAACCGGCCAGCGGTTCCAGCGCGTGCTGCCACGGGCGCACGGCTTGCGGGTAACGCAGGGTCACCGGCTCGTCTGCGGTCCAGGCTTTCAGCACATCGGGAATCAGCCGTTCAGGGGCAAAATCGCCGCCACCCAGGACGTTGCCAGCGCGCGCGGTGGCCAAGGCGAGACCGTGTTCGGCGTACTTGTCGGCCGGGAAAAACGACGCGGCATAAGACTGCGCCAACAGTTCGCAGCAAGCCTTGCTGCTGCTGTAGGGATCGTGCCCGCCGAGGGCTTCGTCTTCGCGGTACGGCCACAGCCATTCCTTGTTGGCGTAAACCTTGTCGGTGGTCACCAGCACGCAGGCGCGCACGCAACCGACCTGACGGATCGCTTCGAGCAGGTTCAGCGTGCCCATGACGTTGCTGGAGTAAGTACCCAGCGGGTCGCGATAGCCTTCACGCACCAGCGGCTGCGCGGCCAGGTGCAGGACGATTTCCGGCTCGGTGTCGGCGATGATCTCCAGCAGCGCGCCGAGATCGCGCAGATCGCCACGCTGATCGTTGATCCCTTCGTGAACCCGCGCCAGTTCATACAGGCTCGGTTCGGTCGACGGATCCAGCGAAAAACCGCTGACTTGCGCACCAAGACTTTGTAGCCACAGGGTCAGCCAACTGCCTTTGAAACCGGTGTGGCCGGTAATCAGTACGCGCTTGCCGCGCCAGAAATCCGCGCTCAGGCCCATTGTTTCCATGGGGCCTCCCCGCTCTGCCACAGCGCTTCGAGGTGGTTCTTGTCGCGCAGGGTATCCATCGGATGCCAGAAGCCTTCGTGCTCGAAGGCGTTCAGCTGTTCATCCTCTGCCAGACGCGCCAGCGGCTCGGCCTCCCAGGTGGTTTCATCGCCAGCGATGTAGGACAGGACTTTGGGTGACAGCACGAAGAAGCCGCCGTTGATCCAGCCACCGTCGCCGCGCGGTTTCTCGGTGAAACCCAGAACCTGATCGCCTTGCCGCTCGAGGGCGCCGTAACGTCCCGGCGGCTGCACCGCAGTGACGGTGGCCAGGCGACCGTGGGCTTTGTGGTAATCGACGAGTTGAGCAATGTTGATGTCGGAAACACCGTCGCCGTAGGTGAAGCAGAACGCCTCTTCATCCTTGAGGTAACGCCCGGCACGCAGCAGACGGCCACCGGTCATGGTTTCCTCGCCGGTGTCGATCAGGGTGACGCTCCACGGCTCGCTGTAGTTCTGGTGCACGTCCATGCGGTTGTTGCGCATGTCGAACGTGACGTCGGAGGTGTGCAGGAAGTAGTTGGCGAAGAAGTCTTTGATCGCATAGCCCTTGTAGCCCAGGCAGATCACGAAGTCGTGAATTCCGTGAGCGGAATACTGCTTCATGATGTGCCAGAGAATTGGCTTGCCGCCGATCTCGATCATGGGCTTGGGCTTGAGGTGCGACTCTTCACTGATGCGCGTGCCGAGGCCACCCGCCAAAATAACTGCCTTCATCGTCTCCCCTCTCGTTCGTCACCGGGCTGCGCATGGCTTGGTTGAGCGATGCGGGCCGTCTGGCTAACCCTTTTGCCGCCTGCGGCGCCGCTGCGATGACCGCGAGCGCTCGTTTTATGGCGATTTGAGGGGGACTTGCAGGAAACGCGCCAGCTCCGCGAGCGCTGCGTCGGGTGCGCCGTAAGGCATGAAAAAAGGGATGAATCCAGCAGCGGATTCATCCCTTTCATTGCGTTGCATCAAC
This sequence comes from Pseudomonas sp. Y5-11, assembly GCF_022368695.1. Taxonomy (NCBI): domain Bacteria; kingdom Pseudomonadati; phylum Pseudomonadota; class Gammaproteobacteria; order Pseudomonadales; family Pseudomonadaceae; genus Pseudomonas; species Pseudomonas sp. Y5-11. The sequence continues at coordinate 2,602,905 of NZ_CP058974.1, read as the reverse complement.
AGATCGAGTGATCAGCCGAACATGGCGAACCCATCAACCGTCGCCGGCAGGTCGTAGACCTGGCCGTCGGCAGTCTGCAGGTGCTCGATGTTGTTGAACCCGGCGTACCATCCCGCCAGTTTCACGCCGTTGTCCGGCACACCGGCGCTGCCGTCGTTGGCACCATGCAGATAGGCGTCGTCACCGATGCGGGTGACGTTCAACTGGCTGATATTGGCGATGGTGTTCAGGATCAGGGTGTCGTTGAGATCCCAGCCCTCGTCCTGAATCGATACCAGCCCGGTGCTGTTCACAATGTAGGTATCGTCACCCATACCGCCCAGTGCGGTGCCGCCAGTACCGGACTGCCCCTGAAGATTGAGGTTCAGCACGTCGTTGCCACTGCCACCTGACAACAGATAACTGTTGCCGGTGCCGGTGAGCACGTCAAAACCGTCATCACCAAAGGCACTGCCGTTGTGGACCGTGATGGTGTCACTGCCTTGTCCACCGTCCGCCACAGTGCCCAGGTCATTCGCAGCACTAACGATGACGTCATCGCCGTTGCCGCCGAACAATTTGTCAGCCTGCGCCGCGTCGCCGTCGAGACCGGACTTCAGCCCGCCATAGAGATGATCGTTGCCATCGTTGCCGTTCAGGGTATCGTCACCACTGCTGCCTTCCAGAATCGTATCTTCCCTGTTGGCACCCAGCTCATCGTTAAAATGACTGCCACGCAAGCCTTCGACATCGTAATGCGTGTCACCGTCAGCCGTGCCGTTCTGGCCGATTCTCCACAGCGTGGCCACCACACCCGTGTCGCTGTCCTCATAGCTGACGATGTCCGTTCCCGCGCCGCCCACGAAGACATCCCGTCCAGCGCCACCGTAGAACAGGTCATCGCCGCTGCCGCCGAAGATGTAGTTGTCGGAATCATTGCCATAACCGGTGAAATCGGCTGTACCGGTGTAGGTCATTTTCTCGATGAACGGGTCCATCTTCATGACCGACAGGCTGGTGTACAGCTCGTCAAACCCCATGCCCGATTCTGTCTCGACGATGGTCACACCCTCGCTGTTGATCGTGTAGACGTCGCTGCCCCAGCCACCTTCGAAGGTCACGCCGCCCGAGTTGGCAGTGAAGTGATCGTCCAGGTTAGTCCCGACAACCTTTTCCACATTGATCAAGGTGTCGCCCTCGGCGTAACCGCCGGAACCGAAGCCCTTGCCATCACGAAACTCGATGCTGACCGCATCGTTGGAACGGCTGTAATCGACGGCGTCAAAGCCATCGGCACCGTCCATGACCATTGCGCTTGCGCCGGCAAAGATCACATCGTTGAAATTCGAACCCTGCACGGCCTCGATGCTCGAGTAGGTATCGCCGAATGCAATACCAGTGGCGCCCCAAATGCTCGAGAGCTCGATACTGACGCCTTCAAGGCTGTCGGTGTAGCTGACGGTGTCGAAGCTCTCGCCGCCAATGAACTGATCGCCGCCGTCGCCACCCCACAGCCAGTCATTACCGGCGCCGGCAATGATCACGTTGTGCTCGGCATTGCCGTAGCCCTTGAAGTCGCCGGTTCCGGTGAAGGTCATTTTGTCGAGGAACGGGTCCATCTTCTGGATGTTAACGCTGGTGCGCAACTCGTCGTAGCCGCCGCGCTCGTCTTCGATGATCGTCACACCCTCACTGCCGATGATGTAAACGTCATCCCCGCCACTGCCTTCCAGCGTGACGCCGGTAACCGAACTGGCAAGGGTGTCATCGAGGAAGCTGCCGACCACTTTTTCGATGGCAACCAGCGTGTCAATGGAACCATCTGCCTTCGTGACGCTGGCAAGCCCTTGGCGGATATCGACGCTGACGCCCGAAGACATGATTCGATAATCCACAGAATCAAAACCCTCGCCACCATCCAACAGATCGGCTCCGGCAGTCCCCCATATCTGATCATCCGATTCCAGTCCGAAGAGCTCGTCGTTGCCTTCACTGCCGCTCATGACATCGGCTTCACTCGTCCCATAAATCACTGCCATTTGCTTCTTCCTTGCATTGTTGTTGAATCCGGAAACCTGCCTCCCGGTAACAAGCCGATCACGCCAGCAGCAACCGTCCGAGGTCAGCGAATAGAGAAGTATCGACAGGAAAAGCGCTATGCTTGAGGCTCTGCGGTAAAAAAGTGTCGATACTGATACAAACAGGATATTGAAGACGCAAAAAAGGCGACTCGAAAGTCGCCTTTTTCAGCAGTGCCGGTCAATCCGCCAGCCAGCCGTTTTCCCAATAGCGCAGGTTGTCGCCCCGCAGTACGTAGTCGCGCAATACGATTTCTCGCAGTTCATCGCCCATGCGATAGCTCGCATCGGGATCGGCCAGGTGCATGCGGATCGCCTGCAGCCATTCATCGGTGCTGTTGGTCTTGACCCGGGTGCATGGCAGGTAGCCGCGATAGGCCTCAGTATCGGTGCAGATCACCGGGTAACCGCAGGCGCCGTACTCCAGCAGACGCAGGTTGCTCTTGCAGTCGTTGAAGATGTGGAATTCCAGTGGTGCCAGCGCCAGATCGAGATTCAGGCTTGCCAGTTTGGCCGGGTACACTTCCAACGGGATTACCCCGTGGAATTCATGCATGTACGGACGCAGATCATCCGGGCACATGCCGAAGAACACCCAGTCGACTTCGCTGGCCAGCTCACGCACGACATCGGCAATCACCGCCAGGTCGCCGTGGTGACTGGTGCCACCGCCCCAGCCGACCCGTGGTTTTTTCGACGTGCGGCGCTGGCTGCGCAAGTCAGTCCACAAGTTGCGCGCGAGCATATTGGGGACGACGCGAATATCGTGGTGCATGTCCGACAACGCATTGGCCAGTGGCTGGGTCGATACCACCACGCGATCACACAGGTTGATCGCACTGCGCACCATCCGCGCCATTTCCTGTTTATTGGGCATGTTGCGAATATGCGCATTGCGATGGGGAACGTCGATCACATAATCATCGAGTTCAAAAATGCGCCGGGCGTGGCAGAACTTCTTCAGCGGCGGAATTTCATCGATGGCACTTTGCGAATAACGCCCTTGCAGAACAATCACGTCCGGGGACTGACGCTCGATATCAATGATCGACGGCAGGCCATAGCAAATCCGCCCTTCAGCGCGGTTGGCCGCTTCCAGTTCAATCAGCGGCTGGCTCATGCGGTAGTGACCGATGGCCGAGGCGTTGATCGGCACGGCAAGCACGTTCGGCAACTGCGCCCGGGAAAATGCACTCCAGCCCGTACGCAGGCCCGGCTCCAGACTGAAGCTCGTCGCACCGACACCCTGCAACGACAAATTGACGTTGAAGGCCGGATCACGGGCAATGCGCGGCAACCAGCGCTGATAGAAGGTTTCCTGCTCCTGAAGCTGCAGTTGCTCCTCTTCTGCCGTCGCCTGGACACTGGGGCGTGCGCCCAGCGCCAGCAAGGCATAAGGAGTCCACACCACCAGATATCCTTCCTGACCAATCCGCAGGCACAGATCCACGACATTCAGCGCCTGTTTCAGCGCTTGCTCATCAAGACCGGCGACAGACTCGTAAACCGCCTTGCGCACCATCAGGCAATCGCCACCGACGGCACTCAGGTCATGGACCGCTTGCAGCCGGAACATGTAACCATCCGAATGCAACGACTGACCATAGAACGGCAAACCCACTGCACCTTGCAGACCAAGTATCAGACCCGCGTGCAGCACGCACCCATCAGGATTGAACAGCTTGGCGCCGACCACGCCGACTTCCGGGCGCTGCGCATGATTGAGCAGTTCGTCGAGCCAGTCGGCCTGGGTAATTACCGCAAACGAATTGAGCAGCAGCACGTATTCACCACGCGCCTGCCCTACCGCAAAATTATGCAGCGCCGCCGCGTTGCCCTGCTGCGGGTAGTTCAGGACACGAATCCGCTCGCCGCCCAGCTGCGCCATGCCGTCCAGCCAGGCCCGCGCCTCGTGGCTTTCACTGCCGTTGTCGACCAGCAACAACTCGTACTCGGAGTAAGCGGTCTTCTCCAACAGCGTCTCGACGCAGCGCTGCAAGGCAGCCGTCTGGTCCTTGGTCACAATAATGATCGACACCAGCGGACGCCGGACATGGTGATAGTCGACACGATTGAGCAGCTCGGAACTGCCACGGCGGATCTCATGGGCAATCCCCAAGCGCTGCAGATGGGCCTCGAGTACACGCGAATTCTGCTCGATGACCGCCGGAGCGGCGAGCCAGGCGGACAGATCGAATGGCGATTGCAGCAGAACTTCGGCGACATGTCCGACCACCTGCGTACCGTCACTTTCGACCATGCGCCACAGCACGTCGTGGGGGGCCAACTCGGCAAACGTCGCCGCGAACCCGCCCAGCGCCAGAAAGCGTTCGCGCTTGAACGCCAGCGCGCGACCGACGTACGGGTAACTGCGCAGCAGGTCGAGGTTGAAATCCGGCTTGAACGCAGGCTCCGCCGATTCGCCGTTGCGCAGGCTGCCTTCATCGCTGTACAGACACGTCAGCGCCGCAGAATGGGCGATGCGCTCGGCCATGATCAACAACGCCGGCACCACCGGACGATCGCCGGCCTGCAACAGGTAGAACCAGTCGGCCCCTTCCAGTTGCGGCAACAACGCATTGATCTGCTCCAGTCCGTCGTCCTGCAACGGCATGCGGAACACTCGACCATCGAGCTCGGCCTCGGAACAGGCAGTGGACAGCACCAGAATCAGTTCCGGCAGATAATCCTGTGCGGCAAGCGCCTCCAGCGTGCGCTCGACGCCGTCGCGACTGCCGTCGCGATCGATGACGATCGGTACGATGCGCGGCTGATGCGACCAGCCAGCCAGGGTCTCCGGCAGCAACTTGCGCTGCCCCTCGGTGAGCACCCGGCACTCCAGCCATTGCGCGTAAAGCTCGGCAAAACTCCAGCTGTCGATGCCGACACACCACTCCTGCCGACTCTGCTTGGTACCCAGGGTGCGGCTCAGGGGCAACTCCTCCCAGACCCGTGGCGCCTCATCAACCTTGGTCAGTGGGATGTAGCGAACCCAGCCCGGGGCAGGCGCAGATTCGCCGCTGCGCGCCTTGAGCATTTGCAGAATCCACTCGCGCTCGACTTCAACCGCATCTTTCATCGACTGCTGGGCGCTCAGGCGCTCCGGGTACAGACGCTCGGCACTGAGCACATTGTTGGACACCGCCACATTGCCGCGCCGCATCAGACAGACGAACAGCGCGAAATCCAGGGTTGCCACAAAACAGTGGCCTTCCTGAGTCAACGCCGGCAGCAACTCGACAAGATCTTCCCGGCGGAACAGCGCATTGGTGAACCCACCCAGCACATTGACCGGAAATTTTTCAAAGATACCCAGCAGGTCGTCACCCTTGAACAAGCCACTGAGCGGAGACAGCGAAGTGTTTTCCAGACGCGCCGGAAGAATGATGTCGTCAGCGTCCCAGAACAGACGCTGAGCCAGCACCAGTCGGACTTCCTCACGCACCATTTCCTGCGCTTGCTGTTCAACACAGGCGGCGTAGAGATGGTCGTCGTCGCACAGAAATTTGACCAATTGGCCCTGCGCCTGTTCCAGGCAGGCCTTGAGATTGCCGACCATGCCCAGGGTGCGCGGATTGCGTACGTAACGCACGGCGACGCCGGACTGCTCGACTACCGCCGCAACGATGGCTTCAATCTCGCTGCCGCGGCTGTCGTCGCAAACGATGATTTCGAGTTGGCCATAAGTCTGGCTCACCGCACTGTTCAACGTCCGCTCGAAGAAGCGCGGATTGAAGGCGGGAATGACCAGACTGACGAGAGGAAGTGAATTCACGGCGGGCTCACAGGCGGTACGAGCCCGCTCGGTAAAGCGAGCCCATGAAACCGCAAAAAAACATTAACTGAGGGACGAGACAAACGGGCACCGAGGCGCCCGTCCAACGTCAGATCTTGTTGAACAGACCCAACTGACTGATCTTGCTGAACGCCAGTTGCGAGGCTTGCAGCATGGTCTGTTGCAACGTCAGGCGGGTCATCACCTCGGCCGGATCCGAATCACGGATCGAACCCTGAGTCGTGGTGTTGGCCTGGATCAGGCTCTGGTTGGTGGTGTCCTGGTCATCCAGCGACTGACCGCGCGCACCGATCGAGGTCACGGCGGCGCCAATCTGGTTGGAGGCGCTGTCGATGTTGCTCAACGCCGACTCCATGGCCCCCTGGAATTGCTGTTTGACCACCGGATCACCGTCGACCGGCAGGTTCAGCGCCGTGACCATCTGGCCCAGGGTGTCGAGCACGTTCTGGGTCTGGTGGTTGTTGGACTGGATCGAGAACTGATCGCCCGCGCCCGGCGTACCGCCAATGGCGAAGGTCACACCGGCGGCCGTGGCGTTACCGCCGACCATGGTGCCCGACGACACCGGCTTGCTGTCGGCGGTAACAGGTGCCGCGTACAGGTCGAAATCGGTGGCGCTGGTGAACTTCAGCACTGCCCCGCCGCCCGACGGGAAGGCTGCGCTGTAGGCTGCCTGGTTGGTGACGCTGGAGCCGGTGATGACGGCAGTCGACGGGTTGCCCGGGCTGCGCGCGGTGGTGAACGAGTCAGGCGTGGCCGACAGTTGGAAGCTGTGACCGGCGATTACCGCGTCCGGGTTGGTGTCACCGGCCTTGAGGTTGATGTTCAACTTCATGTCGACGCCACGGAAGCTGACCGTCTGGTTGGCACCATTGCTGTTGCTGATCAGGCCGTTCTGGCTGGCCTCGGACGTCACGTCGTTGCCCAGGGCATCGGTGATTTTCAACTGCGTGCTGCTGATGAAATCCACGGTGTATGGCTGGCCCGCCGTGAACTTGGCGTTGTAGGTCGCCGCGGTGCCAACCGTACCGTTGGACAGCACCACACGACCGTCATCCACCGCCGGAGCGGTCATGTTGGTCTGCGTACGGCTGGTGTTGATGGTCTGCTGGAACGCATCCCAACCGGTGGTGTTGGTCGCGACCGACATGCCGTCGCCAATGCCCAGGTTGATCTGGGTCTGGTCACCGTTGTAGGTGTAGGTGCCGTCGACGTTTTGCGAGTACGGCGCGGTATCGGTCTTGGAACCGGAGAACAGATAGTTGCCGTTGGCATCCTTGGAGTTCATCAGGCCCAGCACTTGTTGCTGGATCTGGCTCAGTTCTGCCGCATAGGCCTTGCGGTTGTCGTCGGTGGCGATGCCGTTGTTGGCCGCCAGGCCGATTTCCTTGGCGCGCTGCAAAGCCGTGGTAATGGAGTTCAGAGTGGACTCCTGCACGGTCAGCGCACTCTTGGTGGTGTCGATGTTGCCCTGATACTGATCGAGCATCGCACTTTGCTGACCCAGCTTGAGCAGACGACCGGCGCCGATCGGATCGTCGGCAGCGGTGTTGATGCGCTGCAGGCTGCTCGCTTCGTTAGCGGTCGCGACCGTCTTGCTGTAGTTGCGCTGATATTGAGCAGCTTGCGTCGCGTAATACTGGGCGGTAGAAATGCGCATGAATTACGACTCCTTAAAGACTGTTGATCAGCGTGGCGAAAGTTTCCTGCGCAGCTTTGATGATCTGCGAAGACGCTGTGTAGTACTGCTGATACTTGACCAGGTTACCGGTCTCTTCATCGAGGTTGACCTGAGACAGCGAATCACGCGCGCCCTTGGCCTGATCGAGGATCACCGAGGTGGCGTCGTTGTCGGACTTGCTCTGCGCAGCCTTGGTACCGACGTTGGTCACCAGTTTGTTGTAGGCGTCGGTCAGGCTGATGCCTTTGCTGCCGCTGCCGGTGTCCACGGTCTGTTTGGTCTGCAGGCCAACCAGTGCCTGGGCGTTGCGGTTGTCCGAAGAGGCCGCGCCGGTCAGGTTGATGGTGAAGGTTTCGCCGGATTTTGGCGTCGCCCCCACGGTGGTCTGCACAGTGAAAGTCTTCTGCACGTTCGGCGTGACCGTGGTGTCCATCACCGGAGCACCGGTGGAGTCGACCATGCCGACCTTGAGGTTCAAGGTGTTGGCCTGCCCCGGCACGATGGTGCCCGAGCCGATGGTGTTGCCCTTGGCGTCGACCATGTTGTACGACTGGCTGCCACTGGCGACCGCACCGAACACCAGCTTGACCGGCGTTGAATATTTGAGCGCATTTTGCAACTCGGTCTGCGCCGCCGGGTTGTAGATGTCGACGGTGTCGGTCAGCGTCGGCTGGGTGTAGGTACCGGAATTGTTGGCACTGGCCACGCCGGTCAAGGGTGCTGCCGCGGCGATTTTCTTCGGATCGGTCAATACGGTCTGGATGGAACTGGCCGCGTTACGGGTCGGCGTCACCTTGAAGGTGTCGCCCGCGCTCAGGGCGCCGCCGTTGAGGGCCAGGGTGAAGCCGTCGATCACTGGCGGTGGCGTGGTCGTGGTGCTGAACGAGCCCATGTCAGTGCCATCGGAGCGCTTGACCGAATAATTGGTGGCGCTGGTGAAGGTCACCTGATAATCGCTGGTGGTCAGCTTGCCGGTGTCCTTGATGGTGACATCGAGGTTGCCCGAGCCGGCGCTGTTGCCAGACTGCGCGATGCTGCGCTGGCTGATCAGCGCGGCACTGTTGATGTTGTTGAAAATCGCTGCACCGAAGTCACCGTTCTTGTCGATGCCCTGGGCTTGCTGGCTGTTGACCTGATCGGCCACCACCAGCGCGACACGACCCAGCTCGTTGAGCGATGGATCGAGCACTTCCTTGCGATAGGTCAGCAGACCACCGATTTCGCCACCGCTCATGGCCGAGGTGATGTCGATGACGCTTGAGCCACGGTCCATTTGAATGGCCATGCGCGTCGGATCGTCCTTGCTCGGCACGGTGCTCAGGGTGTTGGTGGTGTTGCCGATCACCAGCGGTTGGCCGGTGCCGATGTACACATCAAAACTGGTACCCCGTTCAACGACCTGCGCACCGGTCAGCTCGGAGAGCTGGCGCACGGCTTCGTTACGGCTGTCGAGCAGATCGTTCGGCTGACCACCGCTGGTGGAAATCTCGCCGATCTTCTGGTTGAGATTGGCAATCGAGGTGGCCAGTTTGTTCACTTGCGATGTCATGTCCGCAAGGTTGCCGTTGATCGTGGTGTTCTGATCGTTCAGCTGTTTGGCCAGGGCATTGAAACGGCTGGTCAGCGCCTGCGCACCGGTCAGCACCGACTGACGGGAGGTGTCGTCCGTGGCCGAGGTCGCCACGCCCTGCATCGAGGTGAAGAATTTCTGCAGCACACCGGTCAGGCCGGTGTTGGTGTCGGACATCGAGGCATCCAGCGCAGTGGCCTGGGCACCGTACGCAGCCGCTTCGCTATTGAGCGAGGTGGCGGTATGCAGCTGGTTTTCGAGGTAAGAGTTGTAGACCCGGCGCACATCGGCCAGGGTCGTCCCCGTCCCGATGAAGACGTTGCCGAACTGCTGCGAGGACTTGGTGCTCTGCACGGTTTGCTGGCGTGAATAACCGGCGGTGTCGACGTTGGCAATGTTGTTACCTGTGGTCGCGAGAGAGGAAGAACTCGCGGACAACCCCGACATCCCGATATTGAGCAAACTCATGATTCAAACCTTACCGTGTGTTTATAGAGGCGTCGTTGAAACGCCGGCCGCAGCGTAGTTTTCGAAACTGTTCATCTGCTTGGCTATCTGCGAAATCTTCGTCGCGTAGTTCGGGTCGGTCGCGTAACCGGCCTTTTGCAACTCGCGTACAAACTGTTCTGGGTTATCGGCCGACTTCACCACATCTTGATAGCGATTGTTGGTCTGCAGCAAAGTCACCAGATCGTGGAAACTGTCCTTGTACGAGGCATAGGAACGGAACTGCGCCGTCTCCTTGACCATCTGCCCGTTGCGGAACTCGCTGGTGATCGCCCGGGCCGAATCGCCGGTCCAGTTGCTGCTGGCCTTGATGCCGAACAGGTTGTGACTGCTGCTGCCATCCTGGGCACGCATGACCGATTTACCCCAGCCGGTTTCCAGTGCGGCTTGCGCCACCAGATAACGCGGATCGACGCCAATACGCGCGGCGGCTTCCTTGGCCATCGGCAACATGGTGTTGACGAATTCGTCGGCGGAGCTGAAAGCGCGCTTGGCCGGTGCCAGCGGAATCTGCGCCATCGCCCGGCCGTAAATCTGCATCTGCCCGCCGGACGCCTTGGCGTCTTCGGCACGGGTCAGCCAGTCGCCGTTGTACAGCGGACCGGCGCCGGTGGTGGCCGTCGTTGCGGCACGTTGCGGCAAGGCATTGGCGGCGGTCGGCGTAGCGGAAGGCACCAGACCGGCGAGCAAACGATCGGCCAGTTTCGGCGGCAAGGCCAGACGACGTTTGTTGATCATGGCCATGTCATTGCTGTGCGAGGCTTCGGTCGTGGCGACACGCCCGGAACGCGACGCCCACAACGGACGCTCGCCATTGAGCCGCGATAACGGCCCGTGGGTGGCGGTCGTGCCGGCGGCAATCGGCGTCTGCACCGCAGCCGCTTTCGCCGCCTCTTGCTTGGCGGCGGACGCGGCCGCCGCCTCGCCTGGCGCCAGTGGTTTGTTCCTCGACATCTGCTTCATCAGCACGTCGGCCAGACCGATACCCCCGCCCTCACGGGACAGCGAGACCGCCAGTTGCTGGTCGTACATTTCCTGATATTGCTTGGCCGCCGGGGTGTTCATCGGGTTGTCTTTACCCAACGCCTCGGTGGCCGAACGCATCGACTTGAGCATTTCGCCAAGGAACAGCGATTCGAATTCCTGCGCCACCTTGCGCATGTTCGCATCGCTGTTCTTGTCGCCGACCTTGAGCTGGTTCAGACGATTGAGGTCGGAGTACGAACCCGAATCGCCAGTGCCCACCAGACTGCCTTTGCGCATATCCATGGTCGCCGTCCTCAGATCACGATCAGGTCGGCTTGCAACGCGCCGGCCTGCTTCAGAGCTTCGAGAATGGCCATCAGGTCACCCGGTGCCGCGCCCACCTGGTTCACCGCCCGCACGATTTCGTCGAGGGTGGTGCCCGGGCCGAATTTGAACATCGGTTTGGCTTCCTGCTGGGCATTGACCCGCGAGCGTGGCACCACGGCCGTCTGCCCATTGGACAACGGGCCCGGCTGACTGACGATCGGGTCTTCGGTAATGGTCACGGTCAGGCTGCCGTGGGTCACGGCGGCCGGCGAAACTTTCACGTTCTGACCGATGACGATGGTGCCGGTGCGCGAGTTGATGATGACTTTCGCCACCGCCTGACCCGGGTCGACTTCGAGGTTTTCCAGGATCGACAGATAGTCGACACGCTGGCTCGGGTCGAGCGGCGCCGTCACACGAATCGAGCCACCGTCGATGGCTTGCGCCACGCCAGGGCCGAGCATGTCGTTGATCTTGTCGACGATGCGCTTGGCGGTGGTGAAGTCGGAGCGGTTGAGGTTCAGCGTCAGGCTGTTGCCCTGGTTGAAACCGCTCGGTACCGAACGTTCTACCGAAGCACCGCCCGGAATACGACCGGCCGACGGAACGTTGACGGTGATCTTCGAACCGTCACGCCCTTCGGCATCGAAACCGCCGACCACCAGGTTGCCCTGAGCAATGGCGTAGACGTTGCCGTCGATACCTTTGAGCGGGGTCAGCAACAGGGTGCCGCCGCGCAGGCTCTTGGAGTTACCGATCGAAGACACGGTGATGTCGACCTGCTGACCCGGTTTGGCGAACGCCGGCAGATCGGCACTCACCGACACCGCCGCGACGTTTTTCAACTGCACGTTGCCCGACCCAGGCGGCACCTTGATGCCGAACTGCGAGAGCATGTTGTTGAAGGTCTGCAGGGTGAACGGGGTTTGCGTCGTCTGGTCGCCAGTGCCGTTAAGCCCGACCACCAGGCCATAACCGATCAACTGGTTGGAACGCACGCCGGAGATGCTGGCGATATCTTTCAGCCGCTCGGCGTGGGCACCAAAGGCTGCGGACAACAGGGCCGCCGCCAGCATGAGGCTCTTGAATTTCAAAGTCGCCACCTAGAAAGGGAACAGCGGGCTGAGGAAGAAACGGTCGAACCAGCCTGGCTGACTCGCATCGGCAAACGAACCGGTGCCCGAGTAGGTGATGCGCGCATCGGCGACACGGGTCGACGACACGGTGTTGTCGGTGGCGATGTCATCGGCACGCACCAGACCTGCGATCCGCACCAGCTCGTCGCCGGTGTTGAGGGTCATCCACTTCTCGCCGCGCACGGCGATGATGCCGTTGGGCAGCACATCGGCCACGGTCACGGTGATCGAGCCGGTCAGGGTGTTGCCCTGCGCGGCCTTGCTGTCGCCCTTGGTCGCACGGTCGCCGCTGTAGCCGACGTCGAGGCTCAGGTCATTGCCACCCAACGGGTTGTTGGTGGTGCCACTGCCGCCAAACAGCGAGGTCAGGCCGATGCCGGTCTTGCTGTTCTTGGCCACCTGGGAGTTGGCGTTCTTGCTCGCCTGAGTCTTCTCGTTCAGGGTGATGGTGATGATGTCACCAACGCGGAACGCCTTGCGGTCGCTGTACAGGTTTTGCTCGAAGCCGGCCTGATAGATCGAGCCGTTGTTGGCCGCCGCCGGCAGTGGCGTGCGCGGCAACACCGGAGCGTAGTAAGGGTCATTGGGCTTGGGCGTCGGTGCGACGCAGCCCGCGAGCGAGACGACCCCACCCAATGCCAGAACAGATACGAAGCGTTTCATGACCCTACCTCACGGTGTTGCTGGCGGCCTCAGGCCGCCCCATAGACTTGATTACAGATTCTGCGTTACGAACGAGAGCATCTGGTCGGCGGTGGAGATCACCTTGGAGTTCATCTCGTAGGCGCGCTGAGTGGTGATCATGTTGACCATCTCTTCAACGGTGCTGACGTTGGAACCTTCCAGGGTGTTCTGCAGCGTGGTACCGAAACCGTTCAGGCCCGGGGTGCCGATTTGCGGCGCGCCGGAAGCAGCGGTTTCCAGGAACAGGTTGTTGCCCACCGCCTGCAGACCGGCCGGGTTGATGAAGTCGGCGGTTTGCAGGTTGCCGATCACCTGAGCGGCCGGGTTGCCTGGCACAGTGATCGAGACAGTGCCGTCAGTGCCAACGGTGAAGCTCTGAGCGTTGTTCGGGATAACGATGGCCGGCTCCAGGGCGAAACCGCTGGCGTTGACGATCTGGCCGTTGGAGTCGAGGTGGAAAGTACCGTCACGGGTGTAGGACGTGGTGCCGTCCGGCTGCAGGATCTGGAAGAAACCGCGACCGTCGATGGCCATGTCCAGCGGCTGCTCGGTGGTTTGCAGGCTGCCGGCGGTGAAGTTTTTCTGGGTGCCGACGATGCGCACACCGGTACCCAGTTGCAGACCCGACGGCAGTTCGCTGTCCTGGGTCGACTGGGCGCCTGGCTGACGCTTGATCTGATACAGCAGGTCCTGGAACTCGGCACGGTCACGCTTGAAACCCGTGGTCGAGACGTTCGCCAGGTTGTTGGAAATGGTGGTCAGGTTGGTGTCCTGGGCGGACAGACCGGTTTTGGCAACCCATAGAGCCGGAAGCATTCGATTCTCCTCGTGCGCCTGTTTTACGGCGCGACGTTCTGATAATTAGCTGATCTGCAAGACCCGAGCCATGGCCTGGTCGTCGTCTTTGGCGGTGTTCATCATCTTGACGTGCAACTCGAACTGCTTGGCCAGGGCCAGCACCGAGGTCATTTCTTCCACGGCATTGACGTTGCTCGACTCGAGGAAACCCGACACCAGTTTGACGTTGGCGTCGGCCGGCGCCGGCTGGCCGTCCTTGGTGTAGATCGAGCCGTCGAGGCCTTTGTTGAGGTTCTTGATGTCCGGGTTGACCAGTTTGATCCGGTCGACTTCCGCCATGACGCGCGGGCCTTCGCCCATCGCACGAATACTGATGGTGCCGTCTTCGCCGACTTCGACCTGCTGCTCCGGCGGCACGGCGATCGGACCGCCGTTGCCGAGTACCGGCATGCCATTGCCGGCACGCAATACGCCGAGGGCGTCGATGTTGAGGCTGCCGGTGCGCACGTAGCTTTCGCCGCCGTTGGGGTTCTGCACGGCGATAAAACCGTTGCCGGTCACGGCGACGTCGAGGTCGCGACCGGTCTGCACCAGCGAACCGGCTGTGAAATCAGTGGCGGGCCGTTCGCTCATGGCAAACGCACGCGCCGGAAAGCTGTCACCGAACACCGGCATCGAACGCGCCTGCTCCAGGTCGCGCTGAAAACCATTGGTGGAGATGTTCGCCAGGTTGTTGGCATGGGCCTTTTGCGCCAGTGCGTTCTGACTGGCGCCGGTCATTGCCACATAAAGGTACTTGTCCACACTCTTTCCTCTGCATGCCGGACGTTTGCCGCCCACCGCTGTACTGCTGAGCCATAAGCAATTTGCAGACCAACTTTTTTCTGGCGGCTTGCAGCCCGGTAAACAAGGGACTTGAGGGGGTTTGCGGGGAAATTTGAAATGTATCGAAGTCGAAAAACCGGCGGTGTTATGCCGCTTGGCGGCAATCCCGATTTTTGCAGATGGAAAAAGAACCTGTGGTGAGGGGATTTATCCCCGATGGGCTGCGCAGCAGCCCCAATCCATCCATTGATGGTGTATCGGATGGACCGCATTTGCCGGGTTTGGGGCGGCTTCGCCACCCATCGGGGATAAATCCCCTCACCACAAAAGCTCTTTTCACCACAGTGTTGCTGTTAACTCTCGGGGTCTTTACCAACTTCATATTCGCGCAGCTTATTGGCAATGGTGGTGTGCGAAACCCCCAGCCGCTTGCCCAACTGCCGACTGCTCGGGTGCTCGGAGTACAGCCGCTCCAGTACGGCTTTCTCGAAGCGTCCGACGATCTCGTCCAAACCACCCTCCAGCGAGAAATCGCCAAGCGGCTGACGCACGCCGTAGTCCGGCAAGCGAATATGCTCGGCCTTGACCGTGCCGCCATCACACAGCGAAACCGCCTGAAACAGCACGTTCTCCAGCTGCCGCACGTTGCCCGGCCAGTGATAGTGACTGAGGCGCTCCATCGCCGCCGGCGCCAGTTTCGGCAGCGAGCAACCGATCTGCCGACTGGCCTGATCGAGGAAGTGCTCGACCAGCGGGGTCAAACCGTCGAGGCATTCGCGCAGCGGCGGGATGTGCAGCGACAGCACATTCAAGCGGTGATACAGATCCTGACGAAACTCGCCGCGCGCGCACAGCTCGGACAAGTCGACCTGAGTGGCGCAGATCACCCGCACATCCAGATACACCTCTTCATCACTGCCGACCCGGCGGAAACAGCCGTCCTGCAGAAAGCGCAGCAACTTCACCTGCAAGCGCGGGCTCATTTCACCGACGCCATCAAGAAACAGCGTACCGCCCGCCGTCAGCTCCAGCAGGCCGAGTTTGCCTTCGGCGCGCGCGCCTTCGAACGCGCCGGGGCCGTAGCCGAACAGTTCGGTCTCGGCCATCGACTCCGGCAGCCCCGCGCAGTTGAGTGCCATCAATGGCGACTGCCCACGCGGACTGGCGAGGTGACAGGCGCGCGCCAGCAATTCTTTGCCGGTGCCGGTTTCGCCTTCGATCAATAGCGGCGCATCCAGTGGCGCCATGCGCCGGGCCTCACGCACCACCGCCGCCATCACCTTCGAACTCTGGAAGATACTGTCGAAGCCACGCAGCTCCTGTTTGCGCACGTTATAGATGCGCTCGCCGACGCGGTCGGCGCGGTGCAGGGTCAGCACCGCACCGGCCATGGCTTCGCTGTCGTCGTGCTCCGATTGCAGCGGCGCGATGTCGGCGAGAAAGATGTCGCCCTTGACCTTGACGCGCATGCCGTTGATTCGCGACTTGTTGGCGCGCACCAGTTCCGGCAGGTCGAAATCCTCGGCATAGCGCGACAGCGGAATCCCCGGCACCTCGTCCACGCGCACCCCGAGCAACTGCGCGGCCGCGCGGTTGGCGGCAACGATCGAGCCGCCCATGTCGATCGACAGCACCGGAAATTCCAGCGCGCCAAGCAACGCGTTCAACTCCATGTGCCGACGCTCACTGGGCATCAACCCGACGCGCTTGACCCCAAATACCCCGGCAATCGCTTCGAACTTCGGCCGCAGCGCCTGGAACTGAATGTTGATCAGGTTCGGGCAGTGCAGGTAGATCGCATTGCCGTGCTCGCCGCCGACCTCACCGCGCGCCACGTTGATCCCGTACTCCACCAACAGGTTGAGGATGTCGCGCAGGATGCCGATGCGGTTCTGGCAGTGGACTTTGATACGCATATGAATGACTCGACAAAACCAGCAATAAGGTTGAACACAGACCTGTGGGAGCGAGCCTGCTCGCGAAGGCGGCTGCACACTCAGCATAGATGTGTCAGACAGACCGCATTCGCGAGCAGGCTCGCTCCCACAGGGGGTAACGCCTGACTTTTCTGTCGAGGCGCGCAGATAGTTGTCAAGATTATGTGACAGCCACAGCCCTTTTCAAACCTTGAAATCAGCACAAACGCGAGATATCCGCCAAAGCGTAACGATTTATTTACAAAATACGCTGATTGTTCCTACAACGACCGCGTTCAACCTGCTGCATACCGCCCCACTCTCGGGTAATCCTGACCCCATCGCTGGACATAACAAGAACGAATTCCCCTAGCAGGAGAGCAGTATGAAGCAGACGCAATACGTGGCCCGCGAGCCCGATGCGCAAGGTTTTATCGACTACCCCGCCGAAGAACATGCGGTGTGGAACACGCTGATCACCCGCCAGCTGAAAGTGATCGAGGGTCGGGCGTGCCAGGAATACCTGGACGGTATCGAAAAACTCGGCCTGCCCCATGACCGCATTCCGCAACTGGGCGAGATCAACAAGGTGCTCGGTGAGACCACCGGTTGGCAGGTTGCCCGCGTCCCGGCACTGATCCCCTTCCAGACCTTCTTCGAATTGCTCGCCAACAAACAGTTTCCGGTGGCCACGTTCATTCGTACCCGCGAAGAACTGGACTACCTGCAAGAGCCGGACATTTTCCACGAGATTTTCGGCCACTGCCCGCTGCTGACCAACCCGTGGTTCGCCGAATTCACCCACACCTACGGCAAGCTCGGCCTGCAGGCCACCAAGGAAGAGCGCGTGTACCTGGCGCGCCTGTACTGGATGACCATCGAGTTCGGTCTGGTCGACACCCCGCAAGGCCAACGCATCTATGGCGGCGGCATCCTGTCCTCGCCGAAGGAAACCGTTTATTCGCTGTCGGACGAGCCCGAACATCAGGCCTTCGATCCGCTGGAAGCCATGCGCACACCGTATCGCATCGACATCCTGCAGCCGCTTTATTTTGTCCTGCCCAACCTCAAGCGTCTGTTCGACCTGGCCCACGAAGACATCATGGGCATGGTCAAGCAAGGCATGCAGTTGGGGTTGCACGCACCGAAGTTTCCGCCAAAACCGAAAGCCGCGTGATCCGCGACTTTTGCTGACAATTGAGTCTGTCAGTCGCCGCCACTTTGGTTTAGCGTGACGGCATTGACGGGCCGATAGTTTCTATAAAAAAAACACACTCGATTTCAGGAATCACACCATGTCCACTTTGAACCAAGCCCACTGCGAAGCCTGCCGTGCCGATGCGCCACAAGTCAGCGACGAAGAACTGCCGATCCTGATCAAGCAGATCCCTGACTGGAACATCGAAGTGCGCGACAGCATCATGCAGCTGGAGAAAGTCTTCCTGTTCAAAAACTTCAAACACGCACTGGCCTTCACCAACGCCGTCGGCGAGATCTCCGAGGCCGAAGGTCACCACCCGGGTCTGCTGACCGAGTGGGGCAAAGTCACCGTGACCTGGTGGAGCCACTCGATCAAAGGCCTGCACCGCAACGACTTCATCATGGCCGCGCGCACTGATGAAGTGGCCAAGACCGCAGAAGGACGCAAGTAATGCACTTTGACGCCATCGGCCGGGTACCCGGCGACCCGATCCTCGGTTTGATGGAGGCCTATGCGCAGGACAGTAACCCGCGCAAGTTCGACCTCGGCGTTGGCGTCTACAAGGATGCCCAGGGCCTGACGCCAATCCCCGAAGCGGTAAAAATCGCCGAGGCACGACTGGTCGAAAGCCAGGACACCAAGACCTACATCGGCGGTCACGGCAATCCATTGTTCGGCAAGTTCATCAATGAGCTGGTGCTCGGCGCCGACTCGAAGCTGATCGCCGAGCAGCGCGCCGGCGCCACCCAGACGCCGGGTGGCACCGGTGCCCTGCGCCTGGCGGCCGACTTCATCGCCCAGTGCCTGCCGGGCAAGGGCGTGTGGCTGAGCAACCCGACCTGGCCGATCCACGAGACGATTTTCGCCGCCGCCGGAGTCAAGGTCAGTCACTACCCCTACGTGGGCAGCGACAACCGCCTCGACGTCGACGCGATGCTTGCCGTGCTCAACGAAGTGCCGCAAGGCGACGTGGTGCTGCTGCATGCCTGCTGCCACAACCCGACCGGTTTCGACCTGAACCATGACGACTGGCAGCGTGTGCTCGACGTGGTGCGCCGGCGTGACCTGCTGCCGCTGATCGACTTTGCCTACCAGGGCTTTGGCGATGGGTTGGAGCAGGACGCATGGTCGACCCGGCTGTTCGCTGCCGAAGTGCCCGAGTTGCTGATCACCAGCTCCTGCTCGAAAAACTTCGGCTTGTACCGCGACCGCACCGGGGCGCTGATTGTTTGCGCGAAAACCGCCGACAAGCTGATCGACCTCCGCAGCCAACTGGCCCACATCGCCCGCAACCTGTGGTCAACGCCACCGGATCACGGTGCGGCCGTGGTCGCGACCATCCTCGCCGATCCGGAGCTGAAAGCACGCTGGACCGACGAAGTGGAAGCCATGCGCCTACGCATCGCGCAGTTGCGCAGCGGTCTGGTCGAAGCACTGGAACCGCACGGTCTGCGCGAGCGCTTTGCGCACATTGGCGTGCAACGCGGCATGTTCTCCTACACCGGGCTGTCGCCGGAGCAGGTCAAACAACTGCGTGAGCAGCACAGCGTGTACATGGTCAGCTCGGGACGGGCCAACGTTGCCGGCATAGATGCCACGCGCCTGGCACTGCTGGCCGACGCCATCGCCAACGTCTGCAAATAACGCTGCAACAGCAATTGATCGCTCCCGATCTACACGCAATACCCTGTAGGAGCTGCCGAAGGCTGCGATCTTTTGATTTTAAAAACAAAGAACAAAAGATCGCAGCCTTCGGCAGCTCCTACATTGGTTCGCGGCGCTCCCCTGCGGCCATCTGTCGCATTAATTTGAATTAAAAGTCTGATTGTCATTTTTCCTGCTGTATCCTGCGCAGGCTTTCAAGAAGCGCGGATCTACCAGATCTATCAACAGACTTAGCGAGGAGCGCAACCATGCACGAGATTCCTAATCTCCCCTTCCCAAGCCTGCACGTACCTGAGCAGACGACCACGCAACAAGCCGGTGCCCAACAGCCCGAGCCGAAAGAAGCCGCTGAACGCCGCCAGGCTGACAACGAAGAGTAAAACCCCGCCGTACAGACCGTGTGGAAAGCGCTAAGATGCGCTTTCCACACTGCCTGAAACCGAGCCCGCCATGACCGACGAATTCTCCGAAAGCCAAGCCGCCGTCCTGATCGGCGCTACCGAGAAAATGATCGAGATCTGGCAGCGCCTTTCTCCGGAAAAACAGGCTGCCTTGCTCGCCCGTTTCGGCAGCGAAGAAAACGCCCTCGCCGCCCTCGTCACCACGCAACTGGTCGCCCCGGCCAAACCCTGATCCCCCCTATCCGGCAAATAGTTTTACTTTTCCCCGCCCCAGATGCGTTCGCGCCGGTATCATAAGCAGCCTATCTAATCCTGCTTTGCCGTGGATCGTTCCCCATGTCGTCCTCTATGCCACAACCCCAGCGCCCCCTGGCGGTCACGCTGCAAGTCGTTTCCATCGTCCTCTTCACTTTCATCGGCTACCTGAACATCGGCATTCCGCTCGCGGTGTTGCCCGGGTACGTCCACAGTGATCTGGGCTTTGGCGCGGTGATCGCCGGGCTGGTGATCAGCGTGCAATACCTCGCCACCCTGCTCAGCCGTCCGTACGCCGGCAAGATCATCGACAACCAGGGCAGCAAGCGCGCGGTGATGATTGGTCTGGCCGGTTGCGGCTTGAGTGGCGTGTTCATGCTGATTTCGGCGTGGACACCGAACCTGCCGATGCTCAGCCTGATCAGCCTGTTGATCGGCCGTCTGGTGCTGGGCAGCGCGGAAAGCCTGGTCGGCTCCGGTTCAATCGGCTGGGGCATCGGCCGCGTTGGCGCGGCGAATACCGCCAAAGTCATCTCGTGGAACGGCATCGCCAGTTACGGCGCGCTGGCGGTGGGTGCGCCGTTCGGCGTGTGGCTGGTCGGCCAGTTGGGGCTGTGGAGCATGGGCGTCAGCATCATTCTGCTGGCGGCGCTGGGCTTACTGCTGGCGTGGCCGAAAACCGCAGCGCCGATTGTCGCCGGCGAGCGTCTGCCGTTCATGCATGTGCTCGGTCGCGTGTTCCCGCACGGCTGCGGTCTGGCACTGGGCTCGATCGGTTTCGGCACCATCGCCACCTTCATCACCCTGTATTACGCCACTCGGCACTGGGATAACGCGGTGTTGTGCCTGAGCCTGTTCGGCGCCAGCTTCATCGGCGCACGGCTGCTGTTCGGCAACCTGATCAACCGCCTCGGCGGCTTTCGCGTGGCGATTGCCTGTCTGTCGGTGGAAACCCTCGGCCTGTTACTGCTGTGGCTAGCGCCAGACGCACATTGGGCACTGGCCGGTGCGGCGCTGAGCGGTTTCGGCTTCTCGCTGGTGTTCCCGGCGCTGGGCGTGGAAGCGGTGAACCTGGTGCCGGCCTCCAGCCGAGGCGCGGCCGTTGGCGCTTATTCGCTGTTCATCGACTTGTCTTTGGGGATTACCGGGCCGTTGGCCGGGGCCATTGCGTCGGGTTTCGGTTTCGCTTCGATCTTCCTGTTCGCCGCCCTCGCTGCGCTGAGCGGCCTGGCGTTGAGCGTGTACCTTTACAAGCACACGGCGAAGTACCTCGAAGATTAAAAATCCACCTTGCCCCGCCCGGCCTTGATGCTGCCACGCTTGGTCTTGGATTCGAGCCGGCGCTTCTTCGAGCCGAGGGTCGGTTTGGTCGGGCGGCGTTTCTTTTCGACCTTGGTGGCGCTGAGAATCAGCTCGACCAGACGCTGCAGCGCATCGGCGCGGTTGGCTTCCTGCGTGCGGTATTGCTGAGCCTTGATAATCAGCACGCCATCGCTGGTGATGCGGCTGTCACGCAGTGCCAGCAGCCGCTCCTTGTAGAACTCGGGCAAGGACGAGGCCGGAATGTCGAAGCGCAGGTGCACAGCGCTGGAGACCTTGTTGACATTCTGCCCACCGGCGCCTTGCGCGCGAATGGCCGTCAGTTCGATCTCGGCATCCGGCAGATGCACGTTGTTGGAAATCACCAGCATGGAAAAGCGTCCGTATTCAGAAGCAGCAGGATACGCCATCAACCCTGTAGGAGCTGCCGAAGGGGCAATAAAAAACCCGGCGCATTGGCCGGGTTTGTCGTTTTTGCCTCAGCGCTTACTTGGAAGCACTGGCCGCGTGCAGCGCCTGCTGCGCACCGCGTTTGTTCTTGATCACGTAGCAGACCCACATGAACACGACCCACACCGGAATCGCGTACACCGATATCTGGATGCCCGGGATCAGCAACATCACGCCGAGGATGAACGCGACGAACGCCAGGCAGACGTAGTTACCGTACGGGTACCACAGCGCCTTGAACAGCGGCGTCTGCTGTGTCTTGTTCATGTGCTGACGGAACTTGAAGTGCGAGAAGCTGATCATCGCCCAGTTGATCACCAGGGTGGCCACCACCAGCGACATCAGCAGTTCCAGCGCCTGTTGCGGCATCAGGTAGTTAAGCAACACCGCCACCAGCGTGACCGCCGCGGACGCGAGGATCGAACGCACCGGCACGCCGCGTTTGTCGATTTTCGCCAGACCTTTCGGCGCATCCCCCTGCTCGGCCATACCCAGCAGCATGCGGCTGTTGCAGTAGGTACCGCTGTTGTACACCGACAGCGCCGCGGTCAGTACCACAAAGTTGAGGATGTGCGCGGCGGTGTTGCTGCCGAGCATCGAGAACACCTGCACGAACGGGCTGCCGCTGTACGAATCGCCGGACGCATTGAGCGTTTCCAGCAAGCTGTCCCATGGGGTCAGCGACAGCAGGATCACCAGCGCGCCGATGTAGAAAATCAGGATCCGGTAGATCACCTGGTTGATCGCTTTCGGAATCACGGTTTTCGGCTTGTCGGCCTCGGCTGCAGTGAAACCGAGCATTTCCAGACCGCCGAAGGAGAACATGATGATCGCCATCGCCATCACCAGACCGCTGACGCCGTTGGGGAAGAACCCGCCGTGCGACCACAGGTTGCTGACCGAGGCCTGCGGACCGCCGTGGCCGCTGACCAGCAGGTAGCTGCCCAGCGCGATCATGCCGACGATCGCCACGACCTTGATGATCGCGAACCAGAATTCGGCCTCCCCGAAGACTTTGACGTTGGCCAGGTTGATCGCGTTGATCAGCACGAAGAATGCAGCGGCGGTGACCCAGGTCGGGATGTCCGGCGCCCAGTAGTGGATGTACTTGCCGACCGCTGTCAGCTCCGACATGCCCACCAGAATGTACAGAATCCAGCAGTTCCAGCCCGACAGGAAACCGGCAAAACCGCCCCAGTACTTGTGCGCGAAATGGCTGAAGGAACCGGCCACCGGCTCTTCGACGATCATCTCGCCGAGCTGGCGCATGATCATGAAGGCGATGAAGCCGCAGATGGCGTAGCCGAGGATCATCGACGGGCCGGCGGATTTCAGGACCCCGGCCGAGCCAAGGAACAATCCGGTACCGATCGCGCCACCGAGGGCGATCAGTTGAATATGGCGATTTTTCAGGCCGCGTTTCAGCTCGCCTGATTGCGAGTTTTGTCCACTCATGAAAAAGGTCCCACGCAAGGTTTGATGATGTTCAGTAGACGTTGCTGCAAGGTTGCGATTTCAGACAACCCCGATCAAACCCCAGCGCAAGCACCAGGAATTCAGCGTTTTTACAACGGTCATGCGTCACCTGTTTGTTTTTATCTGTGACGAAATCGAACCCGACACGCTTGTGACGTGGCGGAGTGAACAAGGCGGATAGCCTTGAGGTTTGCGCGATTACGCAGAGGGTCACAGTTAAAACGCGGCGCATTGTACACCGCTAACCCCCTGCTGCCAGACCCCGCTGGATCAGCGTGGCGCCTGCCGGGATTGCATGGGGCCGCCTCGAGACACTCGGGCGACTGCAAAAATTGAGTCAGGCCTTTGCAGGCCATCGACGGGGACGAGCGAAAAACCGCCCCACGGAGAGAAGTGAAAATCAATCTCGGCGTTCATTGCGCCTCCTTCTTGTTATGCACCTGCACGACAGGCATGAGGCGCATCTCACCCTGCAAACGAGGCTGAAACAAGCACGCCAGAGCCCTGCGCAAGGCCTTTGCAGGCGGGCGTCGGCAGGTTTTTCTTACAGCGTCGGCAACGGGGTGAATCCACTGGACTTCATCGGCGTTTTCGTAAATTTTTCTTTACAAGGCGTAACGCAGATTTTCCATTTCGGAAAATTCTGTAGGACGTCTGCAAATTGACGGTAGCAAGCTTGCTAATGAAAGTGGCGGCTTAGTTTTTTGTTTTCAAATAAGAAAATCGCCGCTTAAAAACAGAATAAAAAGTTTATTTAAATTTTAAATAAATAATTTTTTGCATTACAAAACACCCTGAACTAGGTTCTTCACGTCTTGCCGGCCACCTCGACCGGCCAGTCATAACCGTGAATGTCATCTAGGAGATCGACCATGCAAGCACTGGAAAAAGACCTGGACACCGAACTGCAACTGGACGAATGGTTTGAAGCGCCAACCCATGAGGCCGCCGTGGAAATGATGCAAGCCGACGCGGTGGTTCCGTTCGGCACGGCGATGTGGCCTCTGTAAGACATCCCCGGGCAGGCACGATCCGGCCGGTCGTGCCTGCCGCTTTCTCACGGTCAGTCAGGGAGGACTCATGGATAAGCCCCGCGCGATCTCGCATTTCCTTTACTACCTCGAACATCACCCTGCCCTTGCCGGTCTCGACTCGGCGAAGGTACTGCTCGGCCACACCGCCGATTACGAAGCCCTGACCGGCGCCATCGCCGAACAGGCCGGCGATCATCCCCGCTTCACCTTCAGCGCCAGACGCCTGGACCTGGAAAGCACCGCAACGCTGACCGCGGCGATTGCCGACAGCGATCTGTACATTTTCTTCTACGACTCTTCCACGCTGCCCAATCCGCGCCCCGACGGCCCGGAGTTCGTGCGCGCCCTGCAAAGCGTGATGGCGGAAAACTGGAAGAAGTCGCTGTTGTTCAAGGATTACGGCGACTATTTTTACGACACCTTCAGCGTGACGCCGCAGCGTATCGCCGGGCTCAACAGTCACTTGATCCAGCGCATGTCCCAAGCGACCACGCTGAGTTTCAAGGACGACCACGGCTCATGGTTTGAAACGCCGCTGAGCAGCATCAAGAAGTGGACCGACATCAACGGCGTCGGCAACTTCGACCTGGCCCCCGGCGAGATCGCCACCCACAGCGAAGCCATCAACGGCCATGTGAAATTCAAGGGCACGTTCCTCAGCACTATCCCGTTTGCGCGCAAGTACGGCGTGCTGGAGTCGCCACTGGAGTTGTGGATCGAAAACTCGACCATCAGCCGCATCGCCACTGATGTGCCGGGGCTGGAGCATGATTTCAACAAGTACCTGGACGCCAATCCGTCAAACCGGCGCATTGAGGAATTGGGGATTGGTACCAACGAAGGCGTGAAGGATCTGTATGCGCGCAACGCCGGTTTCGAGGAGCGCCATTGCGGCCTGCACCTGGGCCTCGGCGGCGGGGCCAAGGGCAGTCATCATCTGGACCTGATTTTCTCCGGCGGGGTGTTGGCGCTGGATGACAAGCCGGTGTTTGACGGACGTTTTGTCTTCTAAGCAGACATTTCCATTCTGAAGCCACTGCCCCCCCCCCTGTAGGAGCTGTCGAGTGAAACGAGGCTGCGATCTTTTGATCTTGTTTTTGCAGATCAAGATCAAAAGATCGCAGCGTGCCGCAGCTCCTACAGGAATAGCGCGCAACCCAGCCAATAATCCAGACGGATGCATTGTGTTTCAGGCGACTGACGCCTTCGCGAGCAGGCTCGCTCCCACAGGGGATTTGTGTTTGTCGCATCTCCAATGTGGGAGCGAGGCTGCTCGCGAAGAGGCCGAATCAGTCGCTGCATAACTTCTGCCAGACAAAAAAAACGCCAACCCTACGGTTGGCGTTTTTGTTTTAGCTCGAAGCTTGCCGCTCAAAGCTCACAGCTGCCTTATTCCGGCTTCTTGCGACCGAAGCCTGGACGCTGACCGGAACCGGCCGGTGCGCCACGGCGCTTGCCTGATGGCTTGTCGCCGTCGACCAGTTTGATCCCCGGACGCTTCGGTGCAGGCTTGGCCGGACGCTTGTTGGTGGTGTCCGCAGGACGATCCGCCACTGGCGTTCCACGACCGGCCGGCGCACGACCTTCGCCACGCTCGGTGCGACCGTTGGCCGGACGCGGTGCGCGCTCGCCGTCACGGGCCACTGGCTTGCGACCCGGACGCTCGCCTTCGATCTTCGGCTCACGGCTCGGACGCGGACCGGTCGGCGCGCCAGCGGCGGGACGCAGGGTCCGCACGCGCTCGGTCTTGGCCATTGGCCGCGACGATTTACGCTGCATACGCTCCAGCTTGTCCTTGCTCTTGGCGTTGAGTTGCGGCATCGCCACCGGCGTCAGGCCGACTTCGGCGCTGAGCACGTCGACTTCGTACTGGCTCATTTCGCGCCAGCGGCCCATCGGCAGGTCGGAGTTGAGGAATACCGGACCGAAGCGCACGCGCTTCAGACGGCTGACCACCAGCCCTTGGGATTCCCACAGGCGACGAACCTCACGGTTACGGCCTTCCATCACCACGCAGTGATACCAGTGGTTGAAGCCTTCGCCGCCCGGCGCCTGTTGAATGTCGGTGAAACGCGCCGGGCCGTCTTCCAGCACCACGCCGGCCTTCAGGCGCTCGATCATCTCGTCGTCGACTTCACCGCGGACACGCACGGCGTACTCACGGTCCATCTCGTAGGACGGGTGCATCAGACGGTTGGCCAACTCACCGTCGGTGGTGAACATCAGCAGACCGGTGGTGTTGATGTCGAGACGACCGATGTTGATCCAGCGGCCTTCTTTCGGGCGCGGCAGCTTGTCGAACACGGTCGGACGGCCTTCCGGGTCGTCACGGGTGCAGATTTCGCCATCGGGCTTGTTGTACATGATCACGCGGCGCACCGACTCGGCCGCCTCTTCGCGCTTGATCACCTTGCCATCAATGGTGATGGCATCGTGCATGTCGACGCGCAGGCCGAGGGTGGCGTCTTTGCCATTGACCTTGATCCGGCCCTGGCTGATCCAGGCTTCGACGTCACGGCGTGAGCCGACGCCGATACGGGCGAGGACTTTCTGCAGTTTTTCGCCTGCCGGGCCGATTTCCTGGTCGTCTTTCTGATTGATGTCACTCATCTGGGCACCTCCCGGTGTGGTCTGTTCAGGCGGCGCCTGAAACATTGAAATCTGGTTTTCGGGCGAAGGGATCGCCGAAGGGTCGCGAATCATACGCGGATGTGCGCCATCGCGCATCAGAGACTAGCTGATCGATCGACAGTTATTTCTTTTTCCGCCGACCGGCGCCACCGAGTTTGATCAGGCGCAGCGCGGCTTCCGCCAGCACTGTGCGCTTGTCGTCCTTGTCGAGTTTCTTCCAGGCGCGGATTTCGCGCTTGCTGCGGCCACAGCCGAGGCAGATGTCATCGCTGAACTTGCAGAGGCTGATGCACGGGTCTTTGGTCGAGCTCATGGGGTCTCCCTTGAAGATCAAAAGATCGCAGCCTGCGGCAGCTCCTACATTGGAATACGGTCCCTGTAGGAGCTGCCGCAGGCTGCGATCTTTTCGGCGCGCCTCAGTCCTCGAACTCGCGGCGTTCGGCTTCGATGGCTTCGGCCAGGGCGCGCGCCTCGGCTTCTTCTTCACTCAGTTCGGGCTCTGCTGCAGGTGGTTCGAGGGCAGCGACGGCAGCGAGAAGTTTTTCCCGGGCCTCGGCAACGCCAAGAATGTCTTCCTCCGGTTCGGCTTCAGGCTCGGCCTCAAGTTCAACTTCAATCGCCGGCTCGACGGTCTCGACTTCCGGCTCAGTCGCCGACGCCTCCCCGTCCGCCGCATCGCGCAACAAATCATCGAAGTCGGTCTTGATCCCCTCCTCCATGCTGTCCAGTTCCAGCAGCAAGCTGTGGAAGCTGGTTTCCTCCTTCGGCTCTTCCGGCTCGGCGCTGGCGTCGGCCTGTTCCTGCAAGCCCTGCGGTACCGGTGCGTCGTCGAAATCGAGGACCGGCTCGGTTTCCATCTCGCGCAGTTCGGCCAGCGGTGGCAGGTCTTCAAGGTTTTTCAGATTGAAGTGATCGAGAAACGCCTTGGTGGTGGCGAACATCGCCGGCTTGCCCGGCACGTCGCGGTACCCGACGATGCGAATCCACTCGCGCTCGATCAGCGTTTTGACGATGTTGGTGTTGACCGCCACACCCCGCACGTCTTCGATCTCGCCCCGGGTAATCGGCTGGCGATAGGCGATCAGCGCCATGGTTTCCAGCAGCGCACGGGAATAGCGCTGTGGCCGTTCTTCCCACAAACGCCCGACCCACGGCGAAAACTTCTCGCGGATCTGCAAGCGGTAGCCGGAGGCGACTTCCTTGAGCTCGAACGCGCGGCCCTCGCAGGACTTGGTCAGCAGGCTCAGGGCTTTCTTGAAGACCGGCGGTTCAGGGCGCTCACCTTCTTCGAACAGTTCGTAGAGGCGTTCAAGCGATTGCGGTTTTCCCGAGGCCAACAGAAAGGCTTCAAGCAGGGGCGCCAGCTCGCGGGGTTCAGTCAGGTTCATGTTTCGACTCGTTATTCGGCTCGGGCTCGCACGTGGATCGCGGCGAACGGCTCATTCTGCACCAGCTCGACCAAGGATTCCTTGACCAGTTCAAGGATCGCCATAAAGGTCACGACCACACCGAGGCGACCTTCCTCGGCGGTGAACAGCTCGACAAACGGCACAAAACCGCCGCCCTTGAGCCGTTCCAGCACATCGCTCATGCGCTCGCGGGTCGACAGTGCCTCGCGGCTGACCTGATGGCTCTCGAACATGTCGCCCCGGCGCAGCACTTCGGCCATGGACATCAGAATCTCTTCCAGCGCGACATCAGGCAACAGCTTGCGCGCCCGGGCTTCCGGGGCGTCGAGCTTGGGCACCACAACATCGCGTCCGACCCGGCTCAGGCCGTCGATGCCTTCGGCGGCGGCCTTGAAGCGCTCGTATTCCTGCAGGCGGCGGATCAGTTCGGCGCGCGGGTCGTCCTCTTCGTCTTCGACGGTTTCGGCCCGCGGCAGGAGCATCCGCGATTTGATTTCGGCCAGCATCGCGGCCATCACCAGGTACTCGGCGGCCAGTTCCAGGCGCACCGACTGCATCAACTCGACATAGCCCATGTACTGACGGGTGATTTCCGCCACCGGGATGTCGAGAATGTTGATGTTCTGTTTGCGGATCAGGTACAGCAGCAGGTCGAGCGGGCCTTCGAAGGCTTCGAGAAACACTTCCAGCGCATCCGGCGGGATGTACAGGTCCAGCGGCATTTCCGTGACCGCCTGGCCATAGACCATGGCAAACGGCAGTTCCTGCTGGGCGCCGGCCTGGGGATCGACAACGGTTTCCACTGCGGACATTCAGGCCTCGACCATGAACGGCGCGGGGTCGCCGCAACCGACGCGGATCACTTCCGGGTCGTCGCCGGTCAGGTCGATCACGGTGGACGCCTTGATCCCGCCGAAACCGCCGTCGATGATCAGATCCACCTGGTGTTCCAGCAATTGACGCATTTCGTACGGATCGCTCAGCGGATCTTCATCGCCGGGCATGATCAGGGTCACACTCATCAGCGGCTCGCCGAGTTCGGCCAGCAACGCCAAGGCAATCGGATGGCTCGGCACCCGCAGGCCGATGGTGCGTTTCTTCGGATGCAGCAGCAAACGCGGCACTTCGCGGGTGGCATTGAGGATAAAGGTGTAAGGCCCCGGCAGATGCGCCTTGAGAATGCGGAAGGTGCCGGTGTCGATCTTGGCATAGTTGCCCAGTTGCGACAGATCGCTGCAGATCAGCGCAAAGTTGTGCTTTTCGTCGAGCTGACGCAGACGGCGTACGCGCTCGATTGCGGTCTTGTCGCCGATCTGGCAACCGATGGCGTAGGAAGAGTCCGTGGGATAAATCACCACCCCGCCCTTGCGGATGATCTCGACCGCCTGTTTGATCAGGCGCGCTTGCGGGTTTTCCGGATGGATCTGGAAAAATTGACTCACATTCTCTACCTGTTCAGACGGCGGCGATAACTGTGTCATGTTTGAACCGACCCCACAGGGGTGGAAGGTCCTCGGGAACCGGCCGGTACTGGCCAATCTCGGACCAGCCACCAGGGCCATGAAAATCACTGCCGGCACTGACCAGCAGACCGAACTCACGGGCAAGGATCGCCAGGCTGCCGACCTGTTCTGCGGGCTGATGGCCATTGACCACTTCGATTGCATGCCCGCCCGCTTGAATATAGTCGGCAATCAGCTTTCGGCGCTTGCTGCGGGTGAAATCGTAGTGCCACGGATGCGCCAGACTGACCCACGCCCCGGCGGCGCGCAGGGTGCCGACGGTGTCTTCCAGCGTCGGCCAGTGCTGCTTGACGTCACCCAGCTTGCCGGCGCCGAGCCATTTGCGGAATGCCTCGGCGCGATCCTTTACGAAACCTTCACGCACCATCCAGTCGGCAAAATGCGGGCGGGCCGGCGCGTTGCCGCTGTCGCCCAGTTCCTGCTGGATCTGCCGGGCGCCTTCGAGGGCACCGGGCATACCTTTGAGGCCAAGCTTGCGGCTTATTTCTTCCGACCGCAGCCAGCGGCCATCGTGCAATCTGGCGATGGCCTCGACCAAGGGCGCGGCGTTGACGTCGAAACCGTAGCCCAGCACGTGGATGGTCGCGCCGCCCCAGGTGCAGGACAGTTCGACGCCATTGACCAGTTGCATGCCCAGTTCTTCGGCAGCGCTGCGCGCTTCGGCGAGCCCTTCGAGGGTGTCATGATCGGTCAACGCCAGGACTCGCACGCCGTTTTCAAACGCACGCGCAACCAGAACCGCCGGCGCCAAGGCGCCATCGGAGGCCGTGCTGTGGCAGTGCAAATCAACATTCACGGGGAGTTGTAACCTCAAATCAGCTGGCGCTATCGCGCGCCCATATGTTTGTTATTATGCCGCCACATCCAGCTTCTGGCTCTCACTGTGAAACAATTCATCGATTTCATCCCGCTTCTGCTGTTTTTCATCGTTTACAAACTGGATCCACGG
Source organism: Pseudomonas sp. Y5-11 (assembly GCF_022368695.1). NCBI lineage: Bacteria > Pseudomonadati > Pseudomonadota > Gammaproteobacteria > Pseudomonadales > Pseudomonadaceae > Pseudomonas > Pseudomonas sp. Y5-11. Next base: position 2,572,328 of record NZ_CP058974.1, on the reverse strand, counting down.
GTCGTCGACATCGCCGGCCATGAGGTGACTGTAGGCGGTATTTACAGCGCCACGGCGATGCTGATCATCAGCTCCCTCGTAGTCTACGGCGCGCTGTTCATCAAGCAGCGCAAGCTGGAAAAGAGCCAATGGCTGACCCTGATCGCCTGCCTGGTGTTCGGCAGCCTGACCCTGGCCTTCCACAGCGAGACTTTCCTCAAGTGGAAAGCCCCGGTGGTCAACTGGCTGTTTGCCCTGGCCTTCATCGGCAGCCACTTCATCGGTGACCGCCTGCTGATCAAACGCATCATGGGCCACGCGCTGACCCTGCCGGATCCGGTCTGGACCCGCCTGAACATCGCCTGGATCGCCTTTTTCCTGTTCTGCGGCGCTGCCAACCTGTTCGTGGCATTCACCTTCCAGAGCATCTGGGTCGACTTCAAGGTGTTCGGCAGCCTGGGCATGACCGTGCTGTTCCTGGTCGGTCAGGGCATCTACCTGTCCCGCCATCTGCACGACGCCGATACCACAACGCCAAAAACCGAGGACTGACATGCTCTACGCAATCATTGCCACCGACGTCGCCAACTCGCTCGAAGCCCGCCTCGCCGCGCGCCCGGCCCACCTCGAACGCCTGCAAGTGCTCAAGGGCGAAGGCCGCATCGTGCTGGCCGGCCCGCACCCGGCGATCGACAGCAATGATCCGGGCGCGGCGGGTTTCACCGGCAGCCTGATCGTCGCCGAATTCGACTCCCTGAGCGCCGCCCAGGCCTGGGCCGACGCCGATCCGTACATCGCTGCTGGCGTGTACGCCAATGTGATCGTCAAGCCGTTCAAGCAAGTCCTGCCGTAACCAAGGAATGTGGAGGGGCTCTGTGGCGAGGGGATTCATCCCCGATGGGTTGCGCAGCAACCCCAAAGCCATCCAATGCGGTGTGCCTGACACACCGCATGCTCCCATTTCAGGTCTGCTTCGCAGCCCATCGGGGATAAATCCCCTCACCACAAAAATCATCAACCGCAATATCTCCTCTACCCGGCACTGAACCTTCCCGCTTCTCACCGCTCTCAATCGCTCATTATTCTCGTTTGCCTGCCGACAACCTGCCCAATATCCATTTGCTAGCAGGAATCGCAATGCGCAAAGGTCCGTTGTGTCTGATGTGGGTCACGTTGACGATCATGGCGCCCGCCCATGGTGAAGAAACCACCGAAAGCGGCAGCTCCACGCCATTGTCATTAAGTGCCGGCAGCCAGATTACCGAGTTGCAGCAGCGCCTGAAGGCCAGCGAGCAGCAGCGGGAAGAATTGAGCAAACAACTGCAAAATGCCGACAACACCCGCGAAAGCGCCGTGCTCGCCAGGTTGCGCCAAGAGAATCAGCGCCTGAAGCTGCAACTCAAGGAAGCCCAGGCCAGTCCCTTGCCGCGTTTGCTGACCGAACAGCAGCAATGGTTCGTTACGGGCGCCGGGGTAGCGCTATTGGCGCTGCTGTGCGGTATCTTTGCCAGTGGAGCAAGCCGAAAACGTCGGCAATGGCTAAATTGAGTGAGTCATGAGCGAGCTGTTACTGATTGATGATGACCAGGAGTTGTGTGAACTCCTGAGTAGCTGGCTGAGCCAGGAAGGCTTTCTGGTGCGTGCCTGCCACGATGGCCAGAGCGCGCGCAAGGCGTTGGCCGAATCGGCCCCGGCGGCGGTGGTGCTGGACGTGATGCTGCCCGATGGCAGCGGTCTGGAACTGCTCAAGCAATTGCGCAGCGAGCACGCAGAGCTGCCGGTGCTGATGCTCTCGGCCCGGGGCGAACCGCTGGACCGTATTCTCGGTCTGGAGCTGGGGGCCGACGATTACCTGGCCAAGCCCTGCGATCCGCGTGAACTCACCGCGCGCCTGCGCGCCGTGCTGCGCCGCAGCCACCCGGCCGCCGTATCCACCCAACTCGAACTCGGCGACCTGAGCTTCAGCCCGGTGCGCGGCGTGGTCAGCATCGACGAAAAAGAACTGACACTTACCGTTTCCGAAAGCCGCCTGCTCGAAGCCCTGCTCAAGCAGCCCGGCGAACCGCTGGACAAACAGGAACTGGCGCAACTGGCCCTCGGTCGCAAGCTGACCCTGTACGACCGCAGCCTCGACATGCACGTGAGCAACCTGCGCAAGAAGATCGGCCCGCACCCCGACGGCCGCCCACGGATCGTCGCCCTGCGCAGCCGTGGTTACTACTACAGCCTCTGAAAACACCTCGCTCCCTGTAGGAGCTGCCGAAGGCTGCGATCTTTGCTTTTGAAGATCAAAAGATCGCAGCGTGCCGCAGCTCCTACAGGATATGTGTAAGGCTGGAAACGAAGCGTCTTTACCCAAGCTTTACGCAGCGCTGACCGCCGCTGACCTTGATCTCCGTAATCTGAACTCATCCGGAACGTACCGGGAACGAGACAAGGAGATACACCATGCGCAAGACTCTTATCGCTCTGATGTTCGCTGCTGCTCTGCCAACCGTCGCCATGGCCATGCCACAGGATGGTGGCCCGATGGGTGGCCCGCTCGACGGCCCACGCCACGGCGGTCAGATGCACGGCGAACACGGCAAAGGCCCGTACAGCCAACTCGACCTGACCCGCGAACAGCGCGATCAGATCCGCAAGATCATGGGCGAGCAGATGCACGAACGTCGCCAGGTGGTCGAGAAGTACCTGGAAAAACTCTCGCCGGCTGACCAGAAAGCCATGAAAGACGAGATGGCGGCCAACCACAAGAAAGCCGAAGCTGACGTACGCAACCTGCTCAAACCGGATCAACAGAAGAAATTCGACGAGATCCAGAAGAAACAGGCTGAACGCCGCGCCGAATGGGCCGAGTTCAAGGCGTGGAAAGCGCAACAGCCGCAAAAGGCGCAATAATGTTCTGATAACAGGCCCGACGGCTGATACCGTCGGGCCTGTTTACATTCGAAACGGTAGGAGCTGCCGAAGGCTGCGATCTTTTGACCTTGATCTTGAAAAACAAAATCAAAAGATCGCAGCCTTCGGCAGCTCCTACAGGGCTTACGCGTTTGATTGAGGATTTTCTGTGCGTTCATTGTTCTGGCGTATTCTCGCGAGCTTCTGGCTGGCCATCGCCCTGGTGGCAGGGCTGTCGATCCTGCTCGGGCACATGCTCAATCAGGACGCGTGGATCCTCAGCCGCCATCCGGGCCTCAACACGCTGGCCGCCGAATGGACGCAAACTTACGAAGCCCAGGGCGAAGACGCCGCGCAGGAAATCCTTCAACAGCGCAAACGCCAGTACCACATTGACGTCCAGGTGCTGAACGAAAGCGGCGACCCGGTGGTGCGTGGCACCTTCCCGCGTCGCGCCGCCGCCTTCGAAGCCAGACAGAACAACGATGACCGACGTCTGCCCTGGCGCCGCCTGACCGACGAATTCACCAGCGAAAAAACCGGCGACACTTACCTGTTCATCTTCCGCATCCCGCACCCGGAACTCGATGCGTGGCACCGTGAAAGCCTGCTCTGGCCGCTGAGTGCGCTGGGTATCGCGCTGGTGGTACTGACCCTGTTCAGCCTGCTGGTGACCTTCTCCATTACCCGCCCGCTCAGCCGTTTGCGCGGTGCGGTGCATGATCTGGGGCAGACCACCTATCAACAGAACAGCCTGGCGAAACTGGCCAACCGTCGCGACGAATTCGGCGTGCTGGCCAACGACTTCAACCGCATGGGGGCGCGCCTGCAAAGCCTGATCGGCAGTCAGCGCCAGTTGCTGCGCGACGTGTCCCACGAACTGCGTTCACCTCTGGCGCGACTGCGCATCGCGCTGGCGCTGGCGGAACGGGCCAATCCTGAAGAAAGGGAAAAACTCTGGCCACGCCTGACCCGCGAGTGCGATCGGCTGGAAGCGTTGATCAGCGAAATTCTGGTGCTGGCACGGGTAGATGCCGACAACGCCAGTGCCGAAGCGGTGGACCTGAACGCCCTGCTCGGCACCTTGCAGAAAGATGCCCAGCTCGGCTCACCCGAGCAGAGCGTGCGCCTGAACGCCGAGCCACAGCTGAGTCTGACCGGATGGCCGACCATGATCGAGCGCGCCGTCGACAACCTGTTGCGCAACGCCCAGCGCTTCAACCCGGTGGGCCAGGCGATCGAGATGCAGGCTACGCGTCAGGGCGAGCGGATTGTCGTGAGCGTGCGCGACCACGGGCCGGGCGTGCAGGCCGAACACCTGAGCCAGTTGGGCGAACCGTTTTACCGGGCGCCGGGGCAAACGGCGGCGGGACATGGCCTGGGCCTGGCAATTGCCAGGCGGGCGGCAGAGCGGCATGGCGGGAGTCTGACCTTGGCCAATCATCCCGAGGGCGGGTTTATTGCCAGTCTGGAATTGCCGCTGGTGCCAGGGGCTATCGTCCAACCTTAGACTTTCGATGAAAAAAAGATCGTCCGATCGCGGCCCGAGCCTGCGGCAGCTCCTACAGAGCCGAAACACCTGTAGGAGCTGCCGCAGGCTGCGATCTTTTGACTTTAAACCTTGCCCGGCCAGGCGCTGACGAACTCGGCCAGATCGACTTTCTCGGCAACGCGCGGCTCTTTCTGCGGCGTGCCGAGGTACAGGAAGGCAATCACCTGCTCGCCTTCAACCAGGCCCAGCCCCTTGGCCACATGCGCCGAATAGGCCAGATCACCGGTACGCCACACCGCACCAATCCCCTGCGCATAGGCCGCCAGCAGAATCCCGTGCGCCGCACACCCCGCCGCCAGCAACTGCTCGGCCTTCGGATACTTGACGTGTTCCTGCAGTTTCGCGATCACCACGACCACCAGCGGCGCCCGCAGCGGGCCGTTGCGCGCCTTGTCGATCATCGCTTCAGTGACTTCACCTTCCTGCATCTGCGCCGCTTCGGCCAGCAACTCGCCCATTTGCTCGCGCGCCGCGCCTTCGACTGTAAGAAAACGATACGGCTGCAAGTGGCCGTGATCCGGTGCGCGCAGGGCTGCGCCAAACAGGGCTTCGCGCTGCTCGGCAGTGGGGGCCGGTTCGACCAGGCGTGGAACGGAAACACGGTTGAGCAACGCGTCGAGAGCCTGCATCGGCCACCTCCTGAGAAAAATGTGCGGCTATTCTAGCTTCATCTGCCAACGGGATGCCGGTTTACATGCCCTGCCTCACGGGTAGAATGGCGCCCTTCCCACTTCAGCCCGAGCGGACTTCATGGCGTTGCCGACCTTACGGATCATTGGTTTCATCATCGGCATCTTCCTGATCACCCTGGCCGTCGCCATGGTCGTGCCCATGGCCACCCTGGTGATTTTCGAGCGCACCAGTGACCTGCCGTCGTTCCTCTGGGCGAGCATGATCACCTTCCTCGCCGGCCTTGCGCTGGTGATTCCCGGACGCCCGGAACACATCCATCTGCGCCCGCGTGACATGTACCTGTTGACGGTCAGCAGCTGGCTGGTGGTGTGCATTTTCGCCGCGCTGCCATTCCTGCTGACTCAGCACATCAGCTACACCGACTCGTTCTTTGAAAGCATGTCCGGCATCACCGCCACCGGCTCGACCGTGCTCAGCGGGCTGGACAGCATGTCGCCGGGAATCCTGATGTGGCGCTCGCTGCTGCACTGGCTCGGCGGTATCGGCTTCATCGGCATGGCGGTGGCGATTCTGCCGCTGCTGCGCATCGGTGGCATGCGCCTGTTCCAGACCGAATCGTCCGACCGTTCAGAAAAGGTCATGCCGCGCTCGCACATGGTGGCACGCCTGATTGTCGCGGCGTACGTCGGCATCACCATCCTCGGCAGCCTGGCGTTCTGGTGGGCCGGGATGAGCCCGTTCGATGCGATCAACCACGCGATGTCGGCGATCTCCACCGGCGGTTTCTCGACCTCCGACCAGTCATTGGCGAAGTGGACACAACCGGCGGTGCACTGGGTCGCGGTGGTGATCATGATTCTCGGCAGCCTGCCATTCACCCTCTATGTCGCGACCATGCGCGGCAATCGCAAGGCGTTGATCAAGGATCAGCAGGTGCAGGGCCTGATCGGCATGTTGCTGGTGACCTGGCTGGTGCTTGGCACCTGGTATTGGTGGACCACCAAGCTGCATTGGCTGGAGGCGCTGCGGCACGTGGCGCTGAACGTGACCTCGGTGGTCACCACCACCGGTTTCGCCCTCGGCGACTACAGCCTGTGGGGCAACTTCTCGCTGATGCTGTTTTTCTATCTGGGCTTTGTCGGCGGCTGCTCCGGTTCGACCGCGGGCGGGATCAAGATCTTCCGTTTCCAGGTCGCCTACATCCTGCTCAAGGCCAACCTTAACCAGTTGATTCACCCGCGCGCGGTGATCAAGCAGAAGTACAACGGTCACCGTCTCGACGAAGAAATCGTGCGTTCGATTCTGACTTTTTCGTTCTTCTTCGCCATCACCATTTGCGTGATCGCCCTGCTGCTGTCGCTGCTCGGCGTGGACTGGATGACTGCGCTGACCGGCGCTGCCAGCACCGTGTCCGGCGTCGGCCCGGGCCTGGGTGAGACCATCGGCCCGGCGGGCAACTTCGCCACCCTGCCGGATGCCGCGAAGTGGATCCTGTCGTTCGGCATGCTGCTCGGCCGACTGGAGATCATTACGGTGTTTGTGCTGTGTATTCCGGCCTTTTGGCGTCACTGACCGGCGCCTGCAACAGCCGCGCCCGGTAATCGCCGGGCGTGGTATCGAACCAGCGACGGAACGCGCGGAAGAAGTTGCTCGGATCGGCAAAACCCAGCAGATACGCAATCTCCAGCAGGGTCATGCTCGGCTGGGCCAGGTATTGCTCGGCGAGTTCGCGGCGGGTGTCGTCGAGCAACTGCTGAAAACTCGTGCCCTCCTCCTGCAACCGCCGCTGCAAGGTGCGCTGCGACAGATGCAGGGTCTGCGCCACCGTATCGCGCTTGGGTTCGCCCTGCGGCAACAAGCGACATAGCACCTGCCGAGCCTTGTGGGTCACGCGGCTTTCAGAGAATCGCGCCAGGTACTCCCCGGCAAACCGGTCGTGCAACAGCGCCATGGCTTCGTTGGCGGTGGGCAGTGGCGCCTCCATGTCGGCCCGTTCGAAAATCAACGCATCGTACGGCGCGTTGAACATCAGCGGCGCATGGAAGGCTTGCCTGTAAGGTTGCAGGTCTGCGGGCTCGTCGCCCTGAAACAGCACTTTGACCGGATGCAGCGTGCGCCCGGTCAACCAGCTGCACAGGCCCAACGCACAGGCCAGCGAGGCTTCGGCACTCTGTCGGGTCGGTGGCAGGTGATCGCCATGCACCGTCAGAATCAGCGCATAGCCTTCTTCGAGCAGGCGAAAACTCAGGTCGGCACTTTCGGCGATGATCCGCTGATAACGCACCAACCGTTGGAAGCCTTCGGCCAAGGTGTTGCTCGACATCAAGGCATAGCCGGCGACATGGAACGAGGCCGGACGCACCACTTTGCCCATGTTCAAGCCGATCGCCGGGTTGCCGGACAGCTCGACCGCCCGTTGCCAGAGCCGGGTCATGGAATCCTGCGGGAAACGCGCATCCGGATCATCCAGGGCCGCGTAATCGAGCCCCAGTTGCTTGAACAGCACCCGGCAATCCAGGCCGTCCATCTCCAATGCTTTGACAATCCCCATCGCCCAGCTTGCAGAAGTCGTTCGTTCGCTCATGGCGTCATTCTTTTACATGATGGATCACATGTTGCGACCCGATTTGCGAAGGATACTAAAGTGGCGCCCATTGTCACTGGCTGATACCAGTGTTCACTCTAGACTCAAATAGGCTACCCGCCGAACAACTTGCCGTCAGAACAATAACCACAGAGATCGCAGTCGTGGAAAACATCAAGCCATTCAATAGCTTCGCCGAGTTCTATCCGTATTACCTCAGCGAACACGCCAACAGTACCTGCCGCCGATTGCATTTTATCGGCACCACGCTGGTGATTTTCATTCTGGCCATGACCCTCGCCAAGGGCGCCTGGCTACTGTTACTGGCCCTGCCGCTGGCCGGTTACAGCTTTGCCTGGGTCGGGCACTTCTTCTTTGAGAAGAACCGTCCGGCGACTTTCCAGCATCCGCTGTACAGCCTGCTCGGCGATTTCGTCATGTACCGCGACATGATCCTCGGCCGCGTGGCGTTCTGAAACCCGACACACCTGGAGGCTTGCCGATGAACGCCAATGCCCGCTTCACCCACATGCAGGATGGTACGCCGGAAGACTGGGCGATCATCGCCGCAGACTTCAGCGCCTACGCCCGGCAATTGCCGTCGCGGATCGTCGCGCACCTGAAGTTGCTGGAAGGTGATTTCGGCGGCTTCCCGGTGGATCGCCTGACCCACTCGCTGCAAACCGCGACCCGCGCCTATCGCGATGGCCGTGACGAGGAGTACGTGGTCTGTGCGCTGCTGCATGACATCGGCGACACCCTCGGCTCCTACAATCACCCGGACATCGCGGCGGCGATTCTCAAACCGTTCGTCAGCGCCGAAAATCTGTGGATGGTCGAGAAGCACGGGATCTTTCAGGGTTACTACTTCTTCCATCACCTAGGCATGGATCGGCACCTGCGCGAGCAATTCGCCGCGCATCCGCAGTACCAGGCGACGGCGGAATTCTGCGCCAGATACGATGCGGCGGCGTTCGACCCTGACTATGACACGCTGCCGTTAAGCTTCTTTGAGCCAATGATGGAAAGGTTGTTTGCGCAACCGAAGCACTCGATCTACAAGGCCGCGATGGAAGAACACAGCCCGGCCTGAGAACACCACAATTCAAAATGTGGGAGCGAGCCTGCTCGCGAATGCGCAGTGTCAGGCAACACTGCTTTGCCTGATGTAACGCTTTCGCGAGCAGGCTCGCTCCCACACGGGATCTGTGTCGTTCAGGCGAGTTCGGCGACCTTGGCCGCCTTGAGCTGTGCCTCCCGCGCCTGGGCATCTGCCAGGCGATACAACTCGATCGTGCCATCCCAATGCTCGATCAACGCCGTGCACGACTCCACCCAGTCGCCGCAATTGAGGTAGTCCACCTCGCCGACCTTGCGGATCTCGGCGTGGTGAATATGCCCGCAGACCACGCCGTGCAATTCGCGTTTCACACATTCGTGGGCGATCGCTTCTTCGAAGTCGCTGATGAAGCTCACCGCCGTCTTCACCTTGTGTTTCAGGTACGCCGACAACGACCAGTAGCCGTAGCCATAACGGGCACGCCAGTGATTGAGCCAGCGGTTGAGGGTCAGGGTGAATTCGTAGGCCGAGTCGCCGAGAAAGGCCAGCCAGCGGTGATAGCGGGTGATCACGTCAAATTGATCGCCATGGATCACCAGCAAGTGCCGGCCATCCGCCGTGACGTGCACCGCCTCGTCGACCAACTGGATGTTGCCGAGGATCAGCTTCGAATAACGGCGCAGGAATTCGTCGTGGTTGCCGGTGACGTAGATCACCTCGGTGCCGCGCTTGCTCATGGTCAGCAGGCGGCGGATCACGTTGGTGTGCGCCTGTGGCCAGTACATGCCACCGCGCAGCTTCCAGCCGTCGATGATGTCTCCGACCAGGTAGATCTTGTCGGCGTGGTAGCCCTTGAGAAATTGCGACAAGTGCTCGGCCTGGCAGTCCCGTGTGCCCAGATGCACATCGGAAATCCACAAGGTGCGCACCCGTTGTTTACGGCTGGGTCTGGCGAGCTCGGCGCTGGTCATGGGCAACCCTCTGCGATGTTTTCGCCACTGTGCACGCGCCTAGTGAATCGACCATGACAGACAGGCGTCAGTCGTGTGACAGCGCGCAAGCCCGTTGCCCCGGTGTAGACTGGCGCTCACTTCGGAGACCTCTGCCATGCGCCCGATCCTGACTCTGCGCCAATACACCCACGACCTGATCGTCCACAGCCACGACCACGCGCAACTGGTGTTCGGTCTGTCCGGCGCGCTGGATTTCGAAGTCGAGGGTCAGGGCAGCCAGGTGCGTCAGCAGAGTTTCGTGGTCGTCCCCGGCGGCGCGCATCATGCCTGCGGCAGTCCCGATGGCAGCCGTTGTCTGGTACTGGACGTACCCGACGGGCCATGGCTGAACGATTCGCTGGGCGAGCACGCCGACGCCAGTCAGCGCTTGCTCGACCAGCCTGCGCGGTTGTCCCTTAATGCCGGGCAAAGCCAATTGGTCAATTGGCTGGCGAACAGCCCGGTCACGGATCCGCTGATCGCCCAGCAAGGCGCGGTGTTGCTGCTCGCCAGCCTGAATCACGCCAGACCTGCCGAACACTCGGCGCGGCGTCTGCCCTACGCGGCGCTGGATGCGCACATCGAACAATACGCCGCCTACCCGCTGCAAGTGGCCGATCTGGCGCAGATCGCCGGGTTGTCCAGCGCCCGACTGCACGCGCGGTTCATGGCGGAATGCGGGCAGACGCCGATGGACTACATTCGCCGCCGGCGGCTGCACAAGGCGGTTTGCCTGCTGCGCGAGACGGCGCTGCCCATCGGCGAAATCGCCTGCCGGGTCGGCTACAGTTCGCAAAGTGCGTTCGCGGCGGCGGTACTGCGGGAGTTTGGCGCGTCACCGGGCCAGTTGCGCCGCAATTCCTGCGACAAAAAACGCTAGTTCGCCGACAGACTTCCGAGTCGCAACACGTTTCAATGTCTGCCCATGCTCCCTGTTGGAGCTGCCGAAGGCTGCGATCTTTTGAATTTGACTTTGCAAGATCTTAAGCAAGATCAAAAGATCGCAGCCTGCGGCAGCTCCTGCATTTGAAACCGTGTTCAGATTAAGGATTGCAATGACTCCGCGTACCGCCCTCGGCGCCCTGCATATCGGCGCTCTGATGTTCGGCCTGACCGGTGTGTTCGGCAAACTCGCGGCCGCCTCACCGGCGGTTATCGTCTTCGGACGTGCGGCGTTTGCCGTGCTCGCCCTGGCCTTTTTCGCCCGCTTCGCCAGCCAGCATGGCTGGCAGAAACTGCAGGCGATCGACTGGCGCCGCCTGGCACTCAGCGGCGTGTTGCTGGCCGGGCACTGGGTGAGTTTTTTCATCTCGGTGAAAGTCGCCGGGGTGGCAATTGCGACCTTGGGCTTCGCGAGTTTCCCGGCGTTCACGGTGATTCTTGAAGGGCTGATTTTCCGCGAGCGCATCCGCGCCAATGAAGTCGTGCTGGTGGTGCTGGTCAGCGTCGGTCTGGTGCTGGTCACCCCGGCGTTCGATCTGGCCAGCGGCGCCACCACCGGCCTGCTCTGGGCGGTGCTGTCGGGCCTGCTGTTCGCCTTGCTGTCGCTGACCAACCGCGCCAGCTCCGGGCGTATCCCGGCGGTGCAGGCGGCGCTGTGTCAAAACGTGGTGGTGGCGCTGTGTCTGCTGCCGGTCGCGGCCCCGCAACTGAGCGAAGTACGCGCGATGGACTGGCTGTGGATCAGCCTGCTCGGGGTGTTCTGCACCGGCGTTGCGCACAGCCTGTTTGTCGCCAGCCTCGCGGTAATCAAGGCGCGCACCGCCGCCGTGGTGTTCGCCATGGAGCCGGTCTACGGCATCACCGTCGCCTGGCTGCTGTTCGATGAAAACCCGAGCGTGCGCATGCTGATTGGCGGCGCGCTGATCATCGTCGCCATCGTGGTCTCGGCGCGGATGTCAGGCAGCGCCGAAAAGAAAACCGTCGCGGCCGAAGCGGCGTCTCACTGAGTGCGGTCGTTGTGGCCGAGGTCGCGCTCAGGGTCGATCTGATCGCGGACCCGCTGCTTGAGCACCTTGGCCTCGGGAAAGCCGCCGTCGGCCTTGCGCTCCCAGATCAGCACATCGTCGCAGCTGATGTGAAATACCCCGCCAGTGCCGGGCACCAGAGACACCTTGCCGAGGTCGTCGCCGAAAGTGCTGAGCAGTTCCTGCGCCAGCCACGCGGCGCGCAGCAGCCACTGGCATTGGGTGCAATATGTGATGACGATTTCCGGTTTTGCAGCAGACATGTTCGCTGAAACTCCTGAGACAGGGGGCGCCGCTATAATAGCCGGCTTTATCGCTTGCCCCGAGACTCACCATGCGCCGTTTGCTGTTCTGCCTGTTGCTTGGCTTTCTGCCGTTCTTTATTGATGTCAGCGTGCATGCCACCGAAGCCCCCCGCCCGAAAGTCGGCCTGGTGCTGTCCGGTGGTGCTGCCCGTGGTCTGGCGCATATTGGCGTGCTCAAGGCCCTTGAGGAGCAAGGTATCAAGATCGATGCAATTGCCGGCACCAGCATGGGCGCGGTGGTCGGTGGCCTGTATGCCTCGGGCTACAAGATCGATGAGCTGGAAAAACTCGCGTTGAACATCGACTGGCAACAGGCGCTGTCCGACGCCCCGCCCCGGGAAGACGTGCCGTTTCGCCGCAAACAGGACGACCGCGACTTTCTGGTGAAACAGCAACTGAGTTTCCGCGATGACGGCAGCCTCGGCCTGCCGCTGGGGGTGATTCAGGGCCAGAACCTGGCGCTGATGCTGGAAAGCCTGCTGGCGCATACCAGCGACACCCGCGACTTCGACAAGCTGCCAATCCCGTTCCGCGCGGTCGCCACCGACATCGCCAACGGCGAAAAAGTGGTGTTTCGCAAAGGTCACTTGCCGCAGGTGATCCGCGCCAGCATGTCGATCCCGGCGGTGTTCGCCCCGGTCGAACTGGACGGCCGGCTGCTGGTGGACGGCGGCATGACCGATAACATCCCGCTCGACGTCGCGCGGGAAATGGGCGTCGACGTGGCAATCGTGGTCGACATCGGCACGCCACTGCGCAACCGCAAGCAACTCGCCACCGTGGTTGATGTGCTGAACCAGTCGATCACCCTGATGACCCGGCGCAATTCCGAAGAACAACTGGCCGCCCTCAAACCCGGCGATGTGCTGATCCAGCCAGCGCTGGCGGCGTTTGGCGTCACCGACTTCGGCAAGGCCCAGGAGATGATCGACGCCGGTTACCGCGCCACGCGGATTCTCGACGCCCGCCTCGCTCAGCTCAAACCCCACGAATCTCAAGACGCCGAACTCAATGCGGCCCGCGCCCCGGGCCAGCGCACGCCGATCATTACCGCGATCAAGGTCGAGAACAATTCGAAAGTCGGTGACGACGTGATCCGCTACTACATTCGCCAGCCCATCGGTGAACCATTGGATCTCGGTCGACTGCATTCGGACATGGGCACGCTGTACGGCCTCGATTACTTCGAACAGGTGCAGTACCGCGTGGTGCACAAGGGCCAGGATCACACGCTGGTGATCAGCGCCCGAGGCAAACGCAGCGGTACCGATTACCTGCGGGTCGGCCTTAACCTGTCGGACGACATGCGCGGCGCCAGCGCTTTCAACCTCGGCGCCAGCTATCGGATCAACGGCATCAACCGTCTCGGCGCGGAATGGCTGACCCGGGCGCAGATCGGCGACAAACAGGAGTTGTACACCGAGTTCTATCAACCGCTGGATGTCGGCTCGCGCTACTTCATCGCGCCCTCTCTGGTGTTCCAGGCGCAGAACGTCGACGCGGTGCTCGACAACGATCCGATCGCCCAATACCGGGTCGAACGCTACGGTATGGCCCTGAATGTCGGACGGCAGATCGGCAACAACGGCGAAGTGCGTTTCGGCGTCGGCGAAGCCTGGGGCAAGGCCGACGTGCGCATTGGAGATCAGGACCTGCCGAGCGAACACTTCAACGAAGGCTTCTATTCGCTGAAATATTCGTTCGACTCGCTGGACAACGTTTACTACCCCCACGACGGCAAAGACATCAGCCTGACCTTGCTGCAATTCGAACCAAGCCTGGGTTCGGACACCCGTTACCGCCAGTGGGAGTTCAAGCTGGACAAGGCCATGAGTCGCGGTCCGGATACGCTGATTCTCGGTGGACGCTATGGACGTACGCTGGATGACACCAACGTGGTGACCTCAAGCTTCCTGCTCGGCGGCGCACGGCAGTTGTCGGGTTTTCGCGAGGACTCGATCTCCGGGCAAAACGTCAGCCTGATGCGCGCGGTGTATTACCGCCGGTTGACCCCGCGTTCGTACCTGCCACTGGACTTCCCGTTGTATGCCGGCGCCTCGCTGGAACGCGGCCGGGCGTGGAACAACGACAACGAATTCGACAGTGGCTACATCAACGCCGCCAGTGTGTTCATCGGTTTCGATACGCCGTTGGGACCGTTGAATTTCACCTATGGCTTGAATGATGCGAATGAACAGGCGGTTTATCTGAATCTGGGGCAGACGTTCTGATCATTCAGGTGGATTGATGTTGCCAGCCCTGAGGCCTTCGCGAGCAAGCTCGCTCCCACAATGGAGCGCATTCCAACTGTGGTAGCGAGCTTGCTCGCGAAGGTGAAAGTCCAGTCACTGCACAATTGCGGTGACTCAACATCAGCGAATACCCGCGAGTAACGTCCGCGCCGTTTGCTTGAGAGGCTCGTCCCCTTCCTTGAGCAACTCATTGAGCAGCGCAATGGCGCTGTCGATATCCCCGTCATCAATACAGGTTTGCGCCTGTTCAAGCTTCACCGAAGCGACAGCAGGTTCCGGCTCCTGCGGTGTCAGTGGCTCCAGCGCCAGTGATGGCGGCGGGTCACCAAATTCATTGAGAAAGTCATCATCCAGTGGCTGCGCGTCGGGTTCGGGAATCCACTCCAGCTCCGCCTCGTCACTCGCGGCGACCTCGGGCAACTCGAAGTCCACCGGCAGCACTTCAAGGCTTGAGTCCGACGCGGGGGCGCCCGCGGATGGCTGATCTGCGGCCGTCCGACTGTCTTCAAGATCCCAACTTGAAGCCATCGACAGCTCCCCCAGGTTCAATTCGAAATCGTCCTCAGGCGCCGGTGGTGCTGGCGCAATCGGTGCTGCAGCGATGACAGGCAACACCGGTGTGATCGCTGCAACACGGGTGAGCTTTGGATGACGCGCCCGGATCGCCTCCAGTTGCAGAGGATCGACTCCTGCCCGGCGCAATTGGTTTTCCTGTTGCTCGAAAGCGGCACTGTCGCCCTGACGTCCCAACACTTCAAGCAATTGCACGCCCAGATCGATGCGTTCCGGCTCTTTGTCCAAGGCATCGCGCAACAGCCCGACGGCCTCGTTCAGGCGTCCGTAGGCCAGGTAAATTCCCACCGCCTCCAGCACATCTCCCGCCGCCGGCTCTTCACGATGCTCGGGTGTTGCACCGAGGCCTATCGAGGGCGCAGTGGATCTGTCGTCCAGATCCGGCTCGTGACCGGTCGGGGCAAGCGCCAGCGGCGCTGCATTTTCGGCCAGTTGCCGGCGACGGCGCACGAACAGCCCGCCCGCCAGCAGGCCCAACAACAGCAGCAAGCCGCCGAACAGCGGCCAGTTGAGATCATTGTCCTCGACTGGCAGCGCGGCGGGTGCTGGCGCTGGGGTTGGCGGCGTAATCACCGGTGCCGGAGGCTTTTGCAATTCGGTCAAACGCGTTTGCAGATCACTGACCTGTTTTTTACCGTCGGCAATCTGCACATCCTGCGCCTGCAGTTTGACGTTGAGTTCGTCCACCGTCTTTTGCAGTTGCTGATTGAGCAATACGCTGGTCGCCAATTGCTCCGCGAGGGCATCGCTGGCGGGCGAAGCCGCCGCTGGAGATGTCGGCGCCGAGGACGGTGCATCGCGTTTGCCCTGGGCTGCCTGCGGCGCCGCAGTGGCAGGCTCGACGGCGGGAAATTCAGAGGATTGCGGATGGGGATCGGGTTCATCCGTGGCCGGTACGATACTGGGCGATCCAGGCGGATCGATCAGCACCGTGTACTCGCGCAGCAGGCGGCCATTGGGCTGATCGAGCTGCAGCAGAAAATTCAGAAAGGGTTCCTTGACCGGCTTGCGCGAGGTCACCCGGATCATCTGACGATTGCCATGCAGGATCGGGGTGAACTTGAGGTCATTGAGGAAGAACACCCGTTCCACCCCGGCCCGGCCGAATTCATCTGCCGAGGCCAGGCTGGCCGAGAGATCGCTGGCACTCAAGCCAGCGGCATCCACCAGCGCAATGTCGGCCTTGAATGGCTGATTGAGACCCGAGTGTACCGTGATGTCTCCCAGGCCCAGTGCCATCGACCAGGTCGAATAGCTGAAAACGCCAGCGACCAGCAGCCATTTGGCGCCACTGCGCAGTACCACGTGCCGACTTGCGTGCATGAGCATCCCTTAGATAAGCAAAACCGGTTTCTATGCATTCGCACATCCGGTACGAACACGATATTGCCCAGTAGTTCTTATAGTCTGCTCAGCGCGATCTCTCAAAAAACCGGCACGCGGTTATGCCTCAAGATTTTTCCAGGTTGCCCAGAATGTGCCCGTGAACCCGCATGCACACCTTCAAATCCGCCTCGTCGACGCCTTCGAACAATTCATGGCGCAGTTGCGTGGCAATGGTTTCGATTTGTTCGATCAGCGGCAGCGCAGGTGCGCAGAGCACGATTTTTTTCGCCCGGCGGTCTTCCATCACCGACTGGCGTTGCACCAGGCCCTGGCTTTCCAGACTGTCGAGCAAACGCGCGAGGGTCGGCCCCTCGACGCCGACACTTTGCGCCAGCTCGCGTTGGGTCGGCGCCTCTTCGAAACGCGCCAGATGCAGCAGCACCAGCCAGCGCGCCTGGGACAATCCCAGCCCCGCCAGTCGGCGATCCAGTTCGGCGCGCCAGCCACGGGACATCTGGGCCAATTGCATGCCAAAGCGGTGTTGATCGGTTAACGGCATAAAACACTCATGAGTAGACTGACAAATAGAGAAAAACTAATTATTAGTCAGCTAAGCATGACATTTGGCTATAGGCAAGAGCCGACCTGTACTGAATCGTTACAACTGCCTGACGGTTGGCGCAAACGCCCTCTTACATTTCAAACTCAGATTGCAACGCAGCCCTGACGCAGTAAAGAACGCCTTCCGGAACCCGACCGGCGAACAGCTCGGCCACTTCGGCGACCGACGGCAACTCGCCTTCGCCGTCGAGGAACGCATCCTGCACCTCGCCCATCAGTTCTTCAGGCAGGTCGAGCGCCTGCTCCAGCGACAATTGCTGCTTGCCAATGGCCTCGGCGAGCATGGTGTAGACGTTCTTTTCCGAGCACTGCAACTGCCCGGCGATCTGCATCGGGGTCATGCCGGCGCGGGCCAGCGTGATCAGTTCGTGGCGCACGTCGGCCACCGCTTTCGGCGCTTCGGCTTCGCCGCCAAGCACTTCGAGGAAGGCCTCGCCGTAACGCTCCAGCTTGCGCGCACCCACGCCGCTGACCCGCGCCATGTCGGCCAGCGAGGTTGGCTGGCTGCGGAGCATTTCCAGCAGCGTCGAGTCGGGGAAGATGACGTACGGTGGCACACCATGCTCTTCGGCGAGTTTGCGCCGCAGCGCGCGCAGGGCTTCCCACTGTTCGCGCTCTTCGCCGCGCACCAGTTGGCTGGCCGGGCTCTTGCTGGCGGTCTTGGCGGTGACCTGCGGCTTGAGGTCGCGGCGCAGTTCCAGCGTCACCTCGCCCTTGAGCAATGGCCGACAGGTGTCGCTCAGGCGCAAACCGCCATAGCCCTCGTGATCGACGTCGGCCAGACCACGCGCCACCAACTGACGAAACAGCGAGCGCCATTCGCTTTCGCTCAGCGCCTTGCCGACGCCATACACCGACAGATGCTGATGACCGAAGCTGCGGACCTTTTCGTTATCCTTGCCCAGCAACACGTCCACCAGATGGCCGACGCCATAGCGCTGGCCGGTGCGATAGATCGCCGACAGCGCCTGACGCGCCGGCTCGGTGGCGTCCCAGGTCTGCACGCCGTCGACGCAGTTGTCGCAGTGGCCGCACGGCTCGGGCATGTCTTCGTCGAAATAGGCCAGCAGCGTCTGCCGGCGGCAGCGGGTTTCTTCGCAGAGCGAAAGCATGGCGTCGAGCTTGTGCTGCTCCAGGCGCTTGTGGCGCTCGTCGCCTTCGGAGTTCTGCAGCATCTGCTTGAGCATCACCACGTCTTGCAGACCGTAGGCCATCCACGCATCCGCCGGCAGGCCATCACGACCGCCGCGCCCGGTTTCTTGATAGTAGGCCTCAAGGGATTTGGGCAGGTCGAGGTGCGCGACGAAGCGCACGTTGGGCTTGTCGATGCCCATGCCGAACGCCACGGTGGCGACCATGATCAGGCCCTCCTCGTTGAGGAAGCGTTTCTGGTGGTAGGCGCGCAAATCGTTGGGCAGACCGGCGTGATACGGCAGCGCCGGGAAGCCCTGCTCGGTGAGGAACGCGGCGACTTCCTCGACCTTTTTGCGCGACAGGCAGTAGACGATGCCGGCATCGCTGCGGCGCTCGGCAAGGAACGCCAGCAACTGCTTGCGCGGCTGCTCCTTGGGCACGATGCGGTAGAAGATGTTCGGCCGGTCGAAACTCGACAGAAAGCGCTCGGCGTTCTGCAGGTGCAGGCGGGTGACGATTTCTTCGCGGGTGCGCTTGTCGGCCGTGGCGGTCAGGGCGATGCGCGGCACATCGGGGAACATTTCCGCCAACTGGCCCAGTTGCAGGTATTCCGGGCGGAAGTCATGACCCCACTGCGATACGCAATGCGCCTCGTCGATGGCAAACAGCGCAATGTTCAGCCCTTGCAGGAACGACAGCATGCGCGGCTGTACCAGACGTTCCGGCGCCAGATAGAGCATCTTCACTTCGCCACGCTTGATTCGCGCCGCCAGATCGCGCTGCTGTTCGGCGCTCAGCGTGGAGTTCAGTGCAGCAGCGGCCACGCCCAGCTCTTCGAGGGTGGCGACCTGATCGTCCATCAGGGCGATCAACGGCGACACCACCACCGCCAGGCCTTCGCGCAGTAGCGCCGGTACCTGGAAGCACAGGGATTTGCCGCCACCGGTAGGCATCAGCACCAGCGCATCACCGCCGCTGGCCACGCGCTCAATGATCGCACCCTGGCGGCCACGGAAACTGTCGTAGCCGAAGATGTCCTTGAGGACGCGTTGAGCCTGTTCGAGCATAAAAACTCCAAAAATCTACCGAAACATCCCTGCACAGGCTGGTTCAGGACAGCCAGGGCTGCTTAAACAAAACGTAAGAGCGCATTGCAATGACAGCCGCGCGACAAGCAGGGAGCGCAAAACGCGGCAGTATACCCGAGCCCTTCCCGACGAGGGGTGCCGCTGAGTAGAGTCATTCCTGCACCCCTCTGCAGGAGCTGCCGAAGGCTGCGATCTTTTGATCTTGATCTTGAAAAACAAAATCAAAGGATCGCAGCCTTCGGCAGCTCCTACAGGGATCCTCGGTGGATCTGCGGGCCGTGGCGGGCAAATCTGCCATGCGGCTGGCTTGAGCGCGCAAGAAGGCCTAGAATTCCCGCATTGTTTATTCCCCAAGGTAGCCCCGTAATGTCCTTCGCTGAGCAACTGACCCGCCTGCAAGTCTTCCTCGACGCCGACGAGCTGCACGAAGAGGCGCTGGATTACGTGGCCGCCCACGGTTACCTGACCGCCCTGTCGATCTGTGCAGAAGATGTACCGGAGCGTGAGTGGATCGACGCCCTGTTCGCCGAAGAGCCGCATTACAGCAGCGACGCGCAGCGCGAAGAGATCGAAGCCACGCTGATCGGCCTCAAGGCACACATCGCCCGCCAACTGGCATCCGACGAAGAATTCGAGCTGCCGTGCGATCTGGATCTGGGCGACGAGCCGGACGACTCCGAACTGCGCGGCTGGTGCATCGGTTTCATGGAAGGTGTGTTCCTGCGCGAAGCGGCCTGGTTCGAAACCGCTGAAGAAGAAGTCAGCGAAATGCTCCTGCCGATCATGGTCGGTTCGGGTCTGTTCGACGAGCAGCCAGAGTTCGAAGACATCGCCAAGGACGCCAACCTGATGGACGACATGATCGTGCAGATCCCGGAAGCCCTGACCGCGCTGTATTTGCTGTGCCAGGCCCCGGACGAAAAACCGGCGATCCTCAAGCCACGCCATCACTAAGATCCGGCCTATGGACAACCCCATAGGCAACCGCCCCCTGATGTTGCGCTACTTGCTGCTGGCCATCGGCTGGATCAGCGTGGTATTGGGGGTGATCGGGATTTTCCTGCCCGTGCTGCCCACCACTCCCTTCCTTCTGCTCGCAGCGGCCTGCTTCGCGCGCAGCTCTCCACGTTTCTATCAATGGCTGGTCGAGCATCCAAAGCTTGGGCCATGGATCCGCGACTACCTCGATGGCAATGGCATTCCGCTCAAGGGCAAGGTCTACGCGATCGGCCTGATGTGGGCGAGCATTCTGTTCTCGTGCTATCTGGTGCCACTGCCATGGGCGCGGGGGTTCATGCTGACCAGTGCGGTGCTGGTGACGGTCTATATCCTGCGGCAGAAAACCCTGCACAAACCTTGATTCCCACTGTAGGAGCTGCCGAAGGCTGCGATCTTTTGATCTTGTTGTTTAAAAATCAAAGATCGCAGCCTTCGGCAGCTTCTTCAGAGGGACGGCGTTCGCGCAGGATTTTGTTGTTTAGCCCGAAGCTCTGTGACCGCTCGTCTTAAACCTGCCCGCACCTGTCAGATCTGACAGTAGGCAGCCGCCTCCACCTGATGTGAGATGAGTCAGTTCCGTCTGGACAGACTTCTTTCACTCAAGGTACGCGCCATGGATATCCAGTCATCAACTCTGAATCAGTTATTCGTGTTGTACCCGTTGATCATCCAAGGCTCGATAACACCGGTCAAACCCGATGGCATCGCTGACGTGGGAGTGTCCAGAGCGCTTGTAACCGCCGATCCAAGGGGGCTTGAAGTATTGATTGACCCTTGGGTCGAACTGCAAATGCTTGCCTCGACCAAGGCCGCCCATGATCGAGTCGACGTCTACGTTGACGGCGAAAAAACCCCCGCGGGCAAGACCATTGCTCCAGGTGAAGAAAATCAACGCCTCTCGCTGTACATACCATCCGATTTTTTCAACCAAGGGGTCAATACGGTTAACTACGTCGTCACGCGCGTGGGTGGGAATGTTGAAGAATCAAGAAAATTAACGGTGCTGTACAACCTGCGTCCTTCGACGAGTCTGGTATTGACGATTCCACCCGACGTCGTCACCCATGGCGTGAGTGCCGATCGGGCTGCGCAGGGCGTTGTGTTCACGTTCACTTACACTAACCGCCGGTCATTTGATCGTATCGAGTTTAAGTTGGGCGATACCATTTTCAGATTCAACGTCCCGGATGCCCCGGCTCCGATCACCCTGACGCTGTTCACGGCAGACTTCGAAAAGGCAGGCGACGGCCCCGATGCGGTCGCCGAGTTCTACGTCATCGATCAGTTGGGCAATCGCGCACGATCTTCTGAACAAATCATAGACATACACCTCAGCCGCCTTGATCTGCGCGCCCCGACCGTCATCGGTCAGTCCGGCAACAACTTCAGCCCGACCCAGCCGCAAATCCGCGTGATGATCCCCACAGGCTTGTTGCCCAGCGACTTGGTTTTCGTGAATTGGACCGGTTCGACAGCCGCCGCAGACGGCTCCTACACCAGCCCGCAACGACTGGTCAGTGCCGGCCTGGAAATCGCGGTGCCGCGCTCAGTGCTGGCCTTCTCCCTGAACAGCCCCATCACCGTGGACTACACCGTTATCCGCAACGGCGTATCCACCACATCACCGCCGTTGAAACTGAACATTCTTCCGCTACCCGCATCGGCCCTGATTCCTCCAAAAATCATCGACGCCGACGCAAACAACGTGCTCGACGTCAATGCACTCGGCACTAAAGACGCGACCATCCACGGCTTGCTCTGGACGCTGATCGACGTCGGTCAGCACGTATGGCTGCGGCTGGAAGGCAAGAAAGCCGACGGCAGCGCGCACAACCTGACGGTCTGGAATGGCGGCGGCAATTACGTCAACGCGACGTGGCTGAACCAAGGGTTCTGGCCACGGACATTCGCCAACAGCTTCCTCAAGCAACTTGGCCACAATACCCCCCTGACCCTCCACTTCCTGGTAGCGCTGGATAAGAGCAACATCAAAGACAACGCGGTGGTGTTTCCACTTCGCACCTACACCATCCGATCGGTCGCCCTGGTGGCACCGACGATCACTTCGGTGAAGGACTTGAGCGGCTGGGAAATTCCCGACAACGGCTACACCGTGCATAAGGAAGTGACCGTCAGCGGCACGGCGCCCGCCGGTCAGGAGGTGGAGGTTTTCGTCGGCAGCCTTGCCAAAGGCAAGGCCAAGGCCGCAACGAACGGCGCATGGAGCCTCCGGCTCACCGGCCTCACGCAGGACGTGCCGCTCAGCATCAACGCCGTCGGCCAATATGCAACCAATCCGTCATCGAACGTGAGAAAACTCACCGTCGTGTACGGCCAAAGACCGGCCATTACCGCCGCGCATGACGCCAGCGGCGTTGTGATTGCCAATGGCGGCACGACCTCCGATACCAGCGTCACACTGTCGGGCACGGCCAATGCATTTCTTGAAGTCGAAATCTTCGATGGCACCACGTCCAAAGGCAAGGTCAAGGCAGACGGCAGTGGTAAATGGAGATTCACACTCACGGGTCTGACCCGAGCCAGTCACGGATTCACGGCAAAAGCGCTGTACGGGTCGAGTACTGTTTCGCCAGTGTGGACGGTGATCGTAGCGCAGGAGGTGGCGCCGACGATTACTTCGGTAAAAGGCACGATCAATACCAGCGAGATTGCCAACGGTGCGTCTACCTATGAGAAAAAAATCGTCTTGACCGGTGCAGCGAGCCCCAATGCGTTGGTCGAGATTTACGACGGCAGTGTCCGCAAGGGACAGATCAAGGTGAACGCTTCGGGAGTGTGGACGCAGACAGTTTCCGAACTCATCGCCGGCCTGCACAGTTTCACCGTAAAAGCCGTGTACGGCTCGGGCGCCGTTTCGGCGCAGAGGAAACTGACGGTGCAAGTCGTGCTTTCGGAGAACTTCGATAGTTATCCATCCCGAACCATAACGGTTGGCGGACAGATAACTTTGCCCAGCATGACAATTGCATTTTCCGGAGGAAGTGGAAGCCTCGGGATCACCGCTCTTTCGAGTATCAAGCCAACTCACGGAGGACCATTCAGCGCCATAGCCAACAGAAGTTCGGGGCAGATTCTTGAAATGCACGTGGACGCTTCGGGTACCTCGCAAGACATGCGCATAAACTTCAACTGGGGTTATTCCGCTGTCAGTTGCTATTGCAGGTTCGCCCAGTTCAGCGACATTTCAGTCTATTTTTACAACCAGACAAATCAGCAAATACAGCATGAATATCTTTTGAACCAGGCCGAGCCGCAATTGGTGTCATGCACGTCCAGTGAAAACAACATCTGGAGCATGCGGATCGTCACAAAAAGAATGGACCTGATCGCCTTTGACTTTTTCACCATGCAGCGACGGTAAAGATGGAGTGCAACCACGGGAGCAAGACGACTACCGCTCCCTGCCACTCGTCCAGAATGTTCACGGGTGGACAATCTGGCGGTGCAATTGCCCGATATCCAGGCTGTGATGTTTCAAACAGAAAAAACCCGCCGTCCCGATCAACCGGGGCGGCGGGTTTTGTCGTTTCAGACCCTGATCACACCGTGTCCACCTTCAACGAATGATCATTGAGCATGCCGCTGATGATCGTCGCCGTGTCGTGCCCACCCGCAACCACCCCGCCCGCCCCCGGGGTCACGCCGTAGTGGCTGGCGAGGTTGACGCCGGCCAGGTCGATGAAGTGCAGGTAGTCGTCGAGCGACGCGGTGGTGCCGTTTTCACCTTGCAGCAGTTGCGACAGGTCGAGCTTATCGGTGCCGGGGGGTGAAGTCGGTGATGGTGTCGTGGCCGCTGTTGCCCTTGAGGTACTGGAAGGTGTCCGCACCGCAAAAGGGGACGCATTTATTTTTCATCCCAACCCAAAGCCCGTGCTTTCCTTAATACCGGGAGTGCGGGTTTTGTCATTTCAACGCCTTCGAAATTAGCTAAACGTGTTCAAGGACATATCCGCAAAACCACACAACCTTGCGCCTTTAACTGCGCATTCGCCCGAATCCGCCGACTTGTGTTCCTTGGGGACGGGTTTTAGTCCTGTCAATGTGCCAGACGGGCTGGCATTGTCGGGCCGCCGCCCCGGAAGAAGCCGCTCTCACCAGCCAACCACTCGTCCTGAAACCCGTTCACCTGTCAGATCTGACAGGTGACGACCCTCTCCGCTCACGGTGTAATGAAGTCCTCCCGTAGAGGGTTCTCAACGCACGTCAGGAGAGCAGCATGAGCATAAATGTCAACTCGGCAGAGACTAACGCCTTGCTTAGGTTGTTCCCCATGGCCATTCCGGGAGCAGAGCAAAAGGTATTTCCGCCAGGGGTCTACCATCTCGGTATTCCCCTGAGCCTTCATTCACCGACCACCGCGCTGTTCATGGTGATCGACCCAGTCACGACACTGGCCACCACGCTGCAAGCAAATGACTCCGTTAGGTTGTGGGTCAACGGCCTGGCGACCTCTGTGATCAAGATCATAAAACCGGGCGAGGAGAACGACCCCATCGACATGGAACTGCCGTGGGGCGGGCTGGTGGATGGCGGCAACACCCTGTTTTATCGGGTAACCCGACCCAGCGGCAACTTCGACGATTCCACCCCGGTACTCAACGTGCTGTTCAACAACCCGGCCTCCGGCATCACGGCCAGCCATCCGGCCAGTGTAGCCCCGGGGCAGCCTGCCACGTTCACGTTAACTCGCAACTACCCACGCGAATATGACGTGGTGACGCTGACCGTGGGGAGGTGGAGCAAAACCATTCCCTACGCCCACCCTGCCAACCCGATCAGCTACACCCTGAGCAGTGCCGATCTGCAGCAGATCGGTGACGGCACCCATCCGGTAAGCGCTACGGTGGTCGATCAGTTGAGCAACAGCAATGTGTCACCGACGACGTCCATTGTGATCAACGCCAATCAGCGCGTCCTGAACCCGCCGATCATCGTGGAAGCCGAACCGGGCAAGACGCTTGACGTGGTGGCGCTGAAGGGCAAAGACGCCACGATTCACGGCCAGTCATGGACGGCCATCGCGTCGGGGCAGCAGGTGTGGCTCAAACTGACAGGCCGCAATCGTGCCGGGGTAGCCGTCACCTTGCAGATCTGGAATGGCGGTGCCAGCCGGGTGAATGCGACCTGGGTCAGCCAGGGTTTCTGGCCCAAGCCCTTGCCAGCCAGCTTTCTGTCCCAATTGGCGGACGGCTCCGGTTTGCTGATGGAGTTCTGGGTGTCGGAGGACAAGAGCGGAAACTTCGCGACGGCGACGAAGTTCCCGGACCAGGTTTACACCGTCCGGGCGATTGCGCCGGTGGCACCCACCATTACCTCGGTGAAAGCCGATTCCGCCACCGGCCCGGAAGTGCCCGATGGTGCTTCCACCACTGCCACGACGTTCGTGCTAACGGGCAAGGGAACGGCCAGTCAGACGATCGTACTGCGCGACAATGGTGCCGTGACAGCCAGCATCAACGTAGGCGCCACGGGTGACTGGAGCCATACGCTCTCCGGGCAGGAACTTGGCGACCATGCTTTTACAGTCGAGCCGGCTGATGCTTCGTTCCCGGCCTCCCAGGCGAGAACACTTTCACGGGTGCACGCGACCGACTTTCAGGACGACTCTTACAATGGCTGGGTCCCTTTCACAGGTGCCCGCTCCGGATTCATCCGCGTACATTCGGGCGTCAAGGCGTTCTTCAACTTCACGGACATAAACCCTGCTACAGGCTACGCGGGAGCCGTGTTCTACCAGGACTTCATACTGTCCCCCGGCACTTACATACTGAGCATGAAGGCGACTCACGTTCCCGATTCTCCTGCGCCCAATCTGGTCAATCCACTCCTGTCGATCTCCACCAGTTTGCCCAATGGCCCGCAAGTCGCCTATGAGTTACCGAAGAACGGGGTCTGGTATGACTTCTCGATGCCATTCACCGTCCCCGTTCGCCAGCTCATCAGGCTTTATATCGTCAATCATCAGGACTACGGCATCGGCAACGATTTCGGCATACGCGGTATCGGCCTGAAGAAACAGGGGGCAAGCTTGAGCGGGGTGATGGAATCGCTCAACACACTGCCGCCCTACACAGGTCTGTTGCCGAAAGTTGTATTGCCCTGAGCGAGGCGCGGCAAACGGAGGCTTCATTCGACAAGTGTAAAAACCCGCCGCTCCCCAACCGGAACGGCGGGTTTTGTCGTTTCAGACCTCAGTCAAACTGTATCCACCTTCAACGAATGATCATTGAGCATGCCGCTGATGATCGTCGCCGTGTCATGCCCGCCGGCCACCACGCCGCCCGCCCCCGGTGTCACGCCGTAGTGGCTGGCAAGGTTGACGCCGGCCAGGTCGATGGTCTGGTTCGGCGTGGCGCCGGCCAGGGCGCTGACGTCGATGCTGGTAAGCACCGACGCGCCGCTGCCGGTGACGGTGAAGTGCAGGTAGTCGTCCAGCGACGCGGTGGTGCCATTTTCACCTTGCAGCAGTTGTGACAGGTCGAGCTTGTCGGTGCCGGGGGTGAAGTCGGTGATGGTGTCGTGGCCAGTGTTGCCCTTGAGATACTGGAAGGTGTCCGCTCCCGCTCCACCGGTCAGGGTGTTGTTGCCCATGCCGCCGATCAGCAGGTCATCGCCACCACCACCGTTGAGGATGTCGTTGCCCAGCCCGCCGTTGATCACGTTGTTATTGTTGTCGCCGGTCAGGGTGTCGTTGAAGTTCGAGCCGACCAGGTTTTCGATGTTGCTGATCGTGTCAGTGCCGGCGCCGATGGTGTTTTGCGCACCGAGCAGGCCGAGGTTGACCGTAACCCCGGCGGTGGCGTGGGCATAGCTGACCGTGTCGATGCCGGTGCCGCCGTCGAGAATGTCGTTGCCCGGGCCGCTGTAGAGCAAGTCGTTGCCCGCACCGCCGTGCATCTCGTTGTTGCCGGACCCGGCGGTCAGTACGTCGTTGCCGTCACCGCCATTGAGGAGGTTGTTGCCGCTGCCCGCCACCAGAATGTCATCCCCGGCAGTGCCGGTGAGGGTGTGGCCATCCTGATAAGTGATGCTGACGCTGGCCGTGTCGCTGCCGCCATGGTTGTCGTTGGCGGTGTAGGTGCCGTTGAAGTCCGGCGTCACGTCGTGGGCGCCGGCGTAATTGACTGTCATGGTCAGTTGATAGTTTTCCGCTGCATTCGGGTTGCCGCCGCTGGTGTTGCTGATGTTGGTCACGTGGATCTGGTAGGTACCATCGGCGTTGGCGGTGATGGTGTCGCCGTCGGCGATGCTGACGAACGCGCCGCCGTTGACCGAGTACTCCATGGTGACGTGGCCAGCCGCGAGGTTGTGATCCAGGTTGAGGGTTTCGCCCTGCTTCAGTTTGACGGTGATCAGGTCTTCATCGTTGGCATTGGCGTTGGTCACCGCACCGAGGTAACCACTGACCACCAGCACCGCGGTCATCGCGGCGGTGTTCGCCGCGAACGCGTTACGCACGTCGGCGAGGTTCTGGTTGGCCGCTGTGTTGCTGGTGCCGTTGAACGTGATCGCGCCGGTACCGGTGAAGTCCGCGCCCTTGGCCACCCACCCGGTGTTGAAGCTGGTTGGCGAGGCGTTGAGCGTGTCGCCATCCGGGTCGGTGTCGTTGGCCAGCAACAGTTCGCCCGGCACCGTGACGCTGCTCGACAGCACGTTGGTGATGACGTGGTCGTCCACCGCCACCGGTGGCGAATTGGGGATCACTTTCACGGTCAGCGTCGAGCTGGCGAGGTCGCCGTCATTGTCGCTGAGGGTGAAACCGATGTTCTCGGTGATCACCGTGGTCGTGGTTTTCTGCGAGGTGTAGCTGTAGTCGCCGGTATCGAGGTTGATCACCAGCGTGCCGCTGTTGTTGGTAGCAATGCTGATCGTGTTGTTCACGGTGTTGAACGTGCCGTGGTTGGTGCCGCCGCTTGCGGTCAGCGAACCCTGACCGCTGTTGGCGCGCGGGTCATAGGTGTAGGTGGTGCCGTCGACCACGATGGATTTGATGAAGCCGCCATCGGCGCCGAACGTACCGCCCTCGCCTAGCAGCGAGCCAGTGACCGGCGCGCCTTCGACAGTGCCCGACAGCACCGAGTTGAGCTGATTGAGATCGGTGACCACCACCGCGTTGGTGTTGGTGTGGCTGATGCCGTCATAGGCCAGCGGATCGAGGTTGGCGTTGCTCACGCCGCTGCCCAGGCCGATCGCATAGTTCTTGATGTTGTTGGCATCGAGGAAGTTTTTCAGCGCGGTCTCGTCGGCGGTGCCGATTTCCTGGCCGGTGGTCGGTTTGCCGTCGGAGAAGAAGTAACCGACGTTCTGCGCCCCGGTGAGTTTGCCCGAAGTATTGAAGGCGGTTTGCATCATCGCAACCGCCGCATCGTAGTTGGTGCCGCCGCCCGCCGTGAGGCCGGCGAGAATCGATTTGGCGGTCGCTACGTCAACCCACACCGAGGTCCTGTCGGTGGCGCTGCTGCTGAAGGTGACGAGCTGCACCTTGACGTCGCCGAGGTCGTCATATTTGTCGAGCAAGGCACTGATCGCCTGTTTCGCCAGATCCAGCCGCGACAGGCCCGGCACGCCGGACGGGTCGACCATGCTGCCGGAAATATCGAGGACGATCAGCAGATTGGAATCGATCTCCACCGCCGCCACCGAGCGATCCGACGCCACGGCTTTGGGCACGTCATCGACGATGTTGACCACGAGGGTGCTGGTGGTGCTGTTGCCCAGCGCATCGGTGGCTTTGTAGGTGAAACTTTCGCTCAGGGTGTTGGCGCCGTCGTTGGCGTTCGGCGTGGTTTTCGGCGCCGAGGTCAGGGTGTAGGTGTAACTACCGTCGGCGTTGAGCTGGATCTGCCCGTAAGTGCCGGTGGCGCTGCCGACCAGGGTGTAGGTGAGCGCCCCGCTGCCGCCGCTGACCGCACCGACCAGCGTACCGGTGGCGGTTTCGCCAGTGTTGCTCGGGTCGCTGCCGGTGACCGTGCCGGGCGCCAGGTCCTGGCCGTCCTTGGTCAGGTCAAGGGCCTTTTCGAAGACCGTCACGTCCTGATCGACCGATGCAATCAGTTTGCTGTCGGCGACGTTGATGGTGAGGGTGGTGGTGCTTTCATCGCCATCACCGTCGCGGATGGTGTAGGTGAACGTGTCGGTGGCGCCCGGTGGGCTCACCGAGTTGGGGTTGCTGTGGTAAACGGCGTTACCCGCCGCGTCCAGCGTCAGGTAGCCGTAAGTGCCGTTGATGTTGCTGTTGAGGCCGCCGATCACCGAGCTTGAGGTGTCGCCGCCGGCGCGCACACCGACCACAGCACCACCCGCCGCTGCGCCGTCCGCACCGGTGACATCATTGCCCAACACGCTGACATTCACCGTACCGCCCTCCACCACCGAGCCGGTGTCGGCCTTGGCGGTCGGCAGGTCATCGATGATGTTGACGTTGATCTGGCCGCTGGCGGTGCTGCCGTCGATGTCAGTCGCGACCACGTTGAAGTTTTCGGTGAGGCTGTTGGCGCCGTTGCCGGTCGGGTGATTTTCGTTATCCACCAGGGTGTAGCTGTAACTGACCACGCCGGTCGCCGGGTTGTAACCGGTGACGGTGAACGTACTGCCCAGCGGCGACACCACCGATTGCGGGAAGCCTGCGGCGACCCCGTTGGTCACGACGGCAATGCCACCGACAGTGAGGGTTTGCAGGCCATCCAGGGCCGTGACGGTGAACGTACCGCTCTGTGTCAGCGCCGGGGTGTCAGGGCTGGTGCCGTCACTGAGGTTTTTCTCGTAGACGGTGAGTTCGCCTCCATTGACGTCGAGGCCGTTGAGCACCACCGGATCGTCGTTGTTGTGGATGTTCAGCACCAGGTTGGCGGTGCTGGTATCGCCGTCGGCATCGGTGAGCGTGTAGGTGAATGTCTCGGTGCCGTTTCCACCGCCGTGCAGCGCCTTGAAAGCGGCGTCAGCCGGGTTAAGCGTGTAGGTGTAAGTGCCGTTGGCATTGAGCACCAGCGTGCCGTAAGTCCCGGTGAACGTACCGGCAGTGATCGGCCCGGCATTCGGTCCGATGGCGACCACGTCCGCGCCTTGCACGTCGTTAGTCAGCACGTTGCCGGTCAGGGTCAGCTGGGTTTCCGAGGCACTGGTGGCGTTGCTGTCGTTGAGGGCTTTGGGCACGTCATCGACGATGCTGACGACGATGGTGCTGGTGACCACATTGCCCAGCGAATCGGTGGCCTGATAGGTGAAAGTTTCAGTCAGGGTATTGGCCCCGTCGTCGGCATGCGGTGTGGTGGTCGCGGGCGAGGTCAGGGTGTAGGTGTAAGTGCCGTTGGGGTTGAGCACGATCTGCCCGTAGTTGCCGGTGGCACTGCCGACCAGCGCATAGCTGATGGCGCCGACCGCACCGGTGACCGAACCGACCAGTGTGCCGGAGGCGGTTTCGCCCGTATTGGTCGGGTCGCTGCCGGTGACCGTACCCGGGGCCAGATCGGCGCCGTCCTTGGTCAGGTCGAGGGCTTTTTCGTAGACGGTGACATCGGTGTCGCTGGTCGCATACAGCTTGCTGTTGGCGACATCGATGGTGATGGTGGTGGTGCTTTCATCGCCATCGGAATCGCGCACGGTGTAGGTGAACACATCCACCGCACCGGGGCCGTTCACGGCATTGGGGTTGCTGTGATAGACCGCGTTGCCGTTGGCGTCCAGCGTCAGGTAACCGTAGGTGCCATTGATGTTGCTGTTGAGGCCGCCAATGGCCGAGGTCGAGGTGTCGGAGCCGGCGCGCACACCGACCACCGCGCCGGTCACCGCCGGGCCGTCGGCGCCGCCGATGTCATTGTCGAGCACGTTGCCGCTGACGGTGCCGCCCTCCGCCACCGAGGCGGAATCGGCGTGCGCGCTCGGCAGATCATCAATGATGTTGACGTTGATCTGGCCGCTGGCGGTGCTGCCGTCAGTGTCAGTCGCCGCCACGTTGAAGTTCTCGGTGATGCTGTTGGCGCCATTGCCGTTCGGATGGGTTTCGTTATCGACCAGGGTGTAGCTGTAGCTGACCACGCCGGTCGCCGGGTTGTAGCCGGTGATGGTCAGCGTGCTGCCCAACGGCGTGACGGTTGATTGCGGGAAACCTGCGGCCACACCACCGGTGACGACGTTGATGCCGCCCACGGTCAGGGTTTGCAGACCGTCGAGCGCGGTCACGGTGAAGGTACCGCTCTGAGTCAGCGCCGATGCATCGGGACTGGTGCCGTCGCTGAGGTTTTTCTCATAGACCGTGAGTTCGCCACCATTCACGTCGAGACCGTTGAGGATCACCGGATCGTCGTTGTTGTGGATCTGCAGGACGAGGTTGGCGGTGCTGGTATCGCCGTCGGAATCAGTGAGGGTGTAGGTGAAATTTTCGGTGCCGTTGCCGCCACCGTGCAGGTTTTTGAAGTCGGCGTCGTTGGTGTTCAGTGTGTAGGTGTAAGTGCCGTCAGTGTGCAGTTCCAGCGTGCCGTAGGTACCGGTAAAAGTCCCGGCAGTCACTGGGCCGGTCGGCACGCGGTCGGCGCCCTGGACGTCGTTGGTCAGGACATTGCCGGTCAGGATCAACTGGCTTTCCGAGGCGGTGCTGGTGTTGCTGTCATCCACGGCTTTAGGCAGATCGTCGACCACATTGACGTCGAGGGTCGCGTTGGCGGTGGTGCCGTTGTCATCCACCACCGTTACGGCAAATTGCTCAGGCAAGGTATTGGCACCGTTGCCGGTTGGATGCGCATCGTTGTGATCGAGGGTGTAGCTGTAGCTGACGACACCGGTTGCTGCGTTGAAACCGGTGATGGTCAACGTGCTGCCCAACGGTGTAGTCACCGATTGCGGGAAGCCAGCAGCCACACCATTAGTCACCACAGCAATGCCGCCGACGGTCAGCGTGGTGACGCCATCCAGAGCGGTGATGGTGAACGTGCCGCTTTGGGTCAGTGCCGAGGAATCCGGCGCGCTGCCGTCGCTGAGGTTTTTCTCGTAGACCGTGAGTTCGCCACCGTTTACGTCCAGGCCGCTGATGACCACCGGATCGTCGTTGTTGTGGATCTGCAGCACCAGATTCGCCGTACTGGTATCGCCGTCAGAATCGGTGATGGTGTAGGTGAACGTTTCGGTGCCATTGCCGCCACCGTGCAGGTTTTTGAAGTCGGCATCGGTCGGGTTGAGCGTGTAGGTGTAGGTACCGTCGGTGTGCAGCTCCAGAGTGCCGTAGGTGCCGGTGAAGGTACCGGCGGTGACGGGGCCGGTCGGTACGCGGTCAGCGCCTTGAACGTCGTTGGTGAGGACGTTGCCGGTGAGAGTCAGATTGGTTTCTGACGCGGTGTTGGCGTTGGAATCGTTCACCGCTTTGGGCAGGTCATCGATCACGTTCACATCGAGGGTTGCATTGGCAGTCGTACCGTTGTCGTCCACCACGGTGACGGCGAATTGCTCGGGCAGGTTGTTGGCGCCGTTGGCGGTTGGGTGGGCTTCGTTATCGACCAGGGTGTAGCTGTAGCTGACAACTCCGGTCGTTGCGTTGAAACCAGTGACGGTCAGCGTGCTGCCCAACGGAGTAGTGACCGATTGCGGGAAGCCTGCGGCCACACCATTGGTGACGACGGCGATGCCGCCGACGGTCAGCGTGGTGACGCCGTCCAGAGCGGTAATCGTGAAGGTGCCGCTTTGAGTCAGTGCATTGGCGTCCGGCGCGCTGCCGGTGCTGAGGTTTTTCTCGTAGACCGTCAGTTCGCCGCCCTCGGCGTTCAAGCCATTGATCAGCACTGGATCGTCGTTGTTGTGGATCTGCAGCACCAGATTCGCCGTGCTGGTATCGCCGTCAGAATCGGTGATGGTGTAGGTGAACGTCTCGGTGCCGTTGCCGCCGCCGTGCAGGTTTTTGAAGTCGGCATCGGTCGGATTGAGCGTGTAGGTGTAAGTGCCGTCGGTGTGCAGTTCCAGGGTGCCATAGGTGCCGGTGAAGGTACCGGCGGTGACGGGGCCGGTGGGTACGCGGTCGGCGCCTTGTACATCGTTGGTCAGGACGTTGCCAGTCAGGGTCAGATTGGTTTCTGATGCGGTGTTGGCGTTGGAATCGTTCACCGCTTTGGGCAGGTCGTCGATCACGTTCACATCGAGGGTTGCATTCGCAGTGGTGCCGTTGTCATCGACCACGGTGACGGCGAATTGCTCGGGCAGATTGTTGGCGCCGTTGGCGATTGGGTGGGCGTCGTTGTGGTCGAGGGTGTAGCTGTAACTCACCACCCCCGTAGTCGCGTTGAAACCGGTGATGGTCAGCGTGCTGCCTAACGGAGTAGTGACCGATTGCGGGAAGCCGGCGGCCACACCGTTGGTGACCACGGCGATACCACCGACAGTCAGGCTCGTTACACCGTCCTGCGCAGTGATGGTGAAGGTGCCGCTTTGGGTCAGTGCATTAGCGTCCGGCGCGCTGCCGGTGCTGAGGTTTTTCTCGTAAACCGTCAGCTCGCCACCGTTTACATCCAGGCCGCTGATGACCACCGGATCGTCGTTGTTGTGGATCTGCAGCACCAGATTCGCCGTGCTGGTGTCACCGTCCGAGTCGGTGATGGTGTAGGTGAAGGTTTCGGTGCCGTTACCGCCGCCGTGCAGGTTTTTGAAGTCGGTATCGGTCGGGTTGAGCGTGTAGGTGTAAGTGCCGTCGGTGTGCAGTTCGAGGGTGCCATAAGTGCCAGTGAAGGTACCGGCAGTGACGGGGCCGGTGGGCACCCGATCGGCACCTTGCACGTCGTTGGTCAGCACGTTGCCGGTCAGCGTGAGCGTGGTTTCCGAGGCCGTGCCCGTGTTGCTGTCATCGACCGCTTTGGGCAGGTCATCGATCACGTTCACATCGAGGGTTGCATTGGCAGTGGTGCCGTTGTCGTCCACGACGGTGACGGCGAATTGCTCAGGCAGGTTGTTGGCGCCGTTGGCGATTGGGTGGGCGTCGTTGTGATCGAGGGTGTAGCTGTAGCTGACCACACCGGTAGCTGCGTTGAAACCAGTGATGGTCAACGTGCTGCCGAGCGGTGTCGTCACCGATTGCGGGAAGCCAGCAGCCACACCATTAGTCACCACAGCAATACCACCCACGGTCAGTGTGGTGACGCCGTCCAACGCGGTAATCGTGAACGTGCCGCTTTGAGTCAGTGCGTTAGCGTCCGGCGCGCTGCCGGTGCTGAGGTTTTTCTCGTAAACCGTCAGCTCGCCGCCCTCGGCGTTCAGGCCATTGATCAGCACCGGATCGTCGTTGTTGTGAATCTGCAAAACCAGATTCGCAGTGCTGGTATCGCCGTCCGAGTCGGTGATGGTGTAGGTAAACGTCTCTGTGCCGTTGCCGCCACCGTGCAGCGCTTTGAAATCAGCGTCGCTGGTGTTCAGGGTGTAGGTGTACGTGCCATTGGCATTCAACACCAGCGTACCGAAAGTGCCGGTGAAGGTGCCGGCAGTCACAGGCCCGGTGGGCACGCGATCGGCACCTTGCACGTCGTTGCTCAGCACGTTGCCGGTGAGGGTCAGCAGGGTTTCCGAGGCGGTATTGGCGTTGCTGTCGCTCACCGCTCTGGGCACGTCGTCGATGATGTTGACGTCGAGCGAGCCGGTAGCGCTGTCGCCATTGCTGTCACCGGCGGTCACGGTGAAATGTTCGCTGAGGCTGTTGGCGCCGTCACCGGCCGGATGGGCGTCATTGCCGTTGAGGGTGTAGCTGTAACTGACGACCCCGGTCGCAGCGTTGTAACCGGTGATGGTCAGGGTGTTGCCCAGTTGCGTGGTGATCGACTGCGGGAAACCCGCCGCCACGCCGCCACTGATCACGCTGATCCCGCCAATGTTCAGACTGCTCAAGCCGTCCGGCGCCGACACCGTGAAGCTGCCGCTCTGAGTCAGCGCGCCGGGGTTGGCCGAGGAGCCATCGGGCAGGTTGGCTTCGTTGAGGGTCAGCTCGCCCCCCGGCACCGCGAGGCCGCTGAGCGTCACCGGATTGTTGACCGGCGGCGGCACGATCGGCGTGTTGTCGCCACGGTCGATGACTGCGTTATGCCGCTCTTCGGGAAACTCGGGAATGCCATTGAAACCGGCGGTCGGGAAGCCGATGACCGGATCCACTCGTCCACCGACTTCAGTCAGCAACACAAAGCTGTGACCACCGCCCGCCTCGCCCGGCACGCCAGTCGGCGCATTCGGGCCCGCAGCGGTGGCTTCAGCGGCTTTGGTCGGGTCTTCGCCGGCAGCGATGGCTTTCTGAATCTGCTCGACATCGGTCAGTTGCGCTTCGCTCGGCATCAGCGCTTCAGGGGAATCAATGTGCACCGCCTGATTGGCCAGCAGTTGCCCGGACAGGGTCATGCTGCTGTCGCGACCCAGGGTCAGTTCGTGGCCATTTTGCAAATGAATGGCGACAGCGCCTTCTGCGCCGGTGATCACTTGATCGCCGGCAAACAAGCGGTCGCCCTCGACCAAAGCGCGGCGAGTGCCGTCGGTGCCTTGAGCAAACACCTGACCAATGACTTTAGTGACGATCCCGATGAGCGTTGCCATGTGAAACTCCTCCGCTGCCGAACACCGTCGGCACTGGTTCGCGAAGCACGCCCATGGCTCAAGCGGGTTGCCGGGGTGACGCTCGCACCTCGACAGTTCGTTTCGCAGGTAGCGCAAACAAGGAAAGGTCGGTGCTTTCAAGCACTGCGCAATCCTGATCGATGCCGCAAACCCGCTAGCGCTACGTAACGGTGGTGAATCACCCGAGTGACAAAAAACCGTCACCAATCTGCCGCTACGCGTCCCTCCCCTTCAGCATTACTTCGCCGTATGTCGCAAAGTGAATGGAACTTTCCTCAAGCCTCTCCGTGCTCCATGAAGCGCATAAACAAAGGCTTTCGTCCTGAACAATGTGCCGATTTTGGCTAAGCGCATAAGTTTTTTTCGGCATAAGCCTTATGAAAATTTTTTCTTAGCTACGCTTCAGGATGTTCTTAGCTCTGTTGTTACAAGAGTGAAACGCTTACACCTTAAATTATCGTCAAATATTTGGCGACAGTAACACACCATCAGGACCAGGGAGATGCACCCCATGCGCGTTTTAACCCCCCTTTGCAGCGCGGTTTTGCTGGCCATGGCTTGCACTTCTCAAGCCCAGGCCATGAACCTGACCGAAGCAATCCAGAGCACCATTGCCACCCACCCGGATCTCGCCTCGCGTGTGGATGCCAAACTGTCAGCTGATGAACAAGTGAAAGTGGCCAAGGGTGGCTTCTATCCGTCCGTCGACTTGAATGCCGCGTATGGCCGTGGTTACAGCGACAACACCAACACCCGGGCCTTCGGTAATCACCACACCGAAATTCTCAATTACACCCAGTCGGAACTGCGCCTGCGGCAAATGATCTTCGACGGCTTCAACACGGCCAACGAAGTCGAGCGCACCAAGGGCGTGTCTAACTCGCGCGC
Source organism: Pseudomonas sp. Y5-11 (assembly GCF_022368695.1). Lineage (NCBI taxonomy): Bacteria > Pseudomonadati > Pseudomonadota > Gammaproteobacteria > Pseudomonadales > Pseudomonadaceae > Pseudomonas > Pseudomonas sp. Y5-11. The sequence goes on along the minus strand of NZ_CP058974.1, from coordinate 2,535,892 downwards.
CTACTACGCGCAAGGCACCGCCCAGGATCTGGCGCTGCGTACCATCGAGGTCTACCTCGAAGTGCTCAAGCGGCGTGAATTGGTGACCCTGGCCAAGAACAACCTGCAAGCGCACCTGCGCGTGAATGATCAGATCGGCCTGCGCACCCAACGCGGCATCGGCAGTACCGCCGACTCCGATCAATCGGTCGCCCGTAAGGCGCTGGCGCAAAACAACCTCGACACCGCCGAAGTCGATCTGGCCGACGCCGAATCGAACTTCTACGCCGTGGTCGGGCGCATGCCCGATGAACTCGAAGCGCCACCGTCGACCCGCGGCGAAATCCCCACCAGCCTGCCGGAAGCCCAGCAGAGCATGGTCGAGAACAACCCGTACCTGAAATCCGCGCAGGCGGACGTGCAGTCAGCCGAGAGCCAGTACGAAGTTGCCAAGTCGCCGTTCTATCCTCGATTCGATGCCGAAGCGGCGGTGGGTGCGAACAACAACGTGCAAGGCGATGAGGGCCACGACAACGAATGGCGCGTGGGCGTGATCATGAACTACAACCTGTTCCGTGGCGGCAGCGACAAGGCCCGTCTGGCGTCCGATGCGCACCAGATCAACCAGGCGATGGACATCCGCAACAACGCCCTGCGCCAGTTGAACGAGAACATTCACCTGGCCTGGAACGCCATGGTCAACGCGAACAAACAGACCCCGACCGCCCGTGAATACGCCGAGACCACCAAACGCGTGCGCGCGGCGTATCAGGATCAGTTCGGCCTCGGCCAACGCACCCTGCTCGACTTGCTCGACAGCGAAAACGAGCTCTACAACGCCAACCGCCGCTACACCGAAATCCGCTACACCGAGGAATATTCGATGTACCGCGTGCTGGCGAACATGGGCCAGTTGCTGAGCAAGCAACGGGTGGTGCTGCCGGCGGATGCGATTGCGGCGACCGAAGTCAAAAACGAGGCGCGCCTGCCTGAGCTGAAGTAAGTCCCACGATCCCTTGTGGCGAGGGAGCTTGCTCCCGCTGGGTTGCGCAGCGACCCCAAAGATTTGAGCAGCAATGAGATCCATGGGGCTGCTGCGCAGCCATCGGGGATAAATCCCCTCGCCACAAGTTTGGACCAGTCATTACAGGGGCGATCAATATGACCAGCATGGCCGAAGGCGGACACACCGGGATCGATCCGCGGCTGAGCTTCGATGACCCGTTACTCGACGGTCTGTTGATCCTCTGCAAGCTCCACGGCGCGACGGTCAGTCGCGCCAGCCTGAGTGCCGGGCTGCCCCTGAACAAGCAACGCCTGAGCCTGGACCTGCTGCCCCGTGCAGCCGCCCGGGCCGGTTTGCAGGCGCGCCTGTTGCGGCGTGAACTGAAGGATATTTCTGCACTGAATCTGCCGATTCTGTTGCTGCTCAAGGATGGGCGCACCGCCGTCCTGCGGCGTTTCGCCGACGACGGCAAGGCGCTGATCCTGCCCAGCGAAGCCGATGGCGGCGAGCAATGGGTCGAGCGCGAAGAACTCGCCGAGCACTACAGCGGCCAGGCCTTGTTCGCCCGTCCGCGCCACGAACTCGAAGACTTGCGTGCACCGCTGGTGCCACGGGTGCATGCCTGGTTTCGCGACACGCTGAAACTGTCGAAATGGCTGTACAGCGATGCAATTCTCGCCAGTTTCCTGATCAATTTGCTGGGCCTGATGGTGCCGCTGTTCGTCATGCAGACCTACGACCGCGTGGTGCCGAATCAGGCCACCTCGACCTTGTGGGTGTTGGCGATCGGCCTGCTGATCGGCACCGGTTTCGAACTGGTGCTGCGGGTGGTGCGCGCGCATCTGCTCGATACCGCCGGCAAGAAAACCGATGTGATCCTTTCCGCGACGTTATTCGAGCGCATCACCGGCATGTCGATGAAAGCGCGGCCGGCGACCATCGGCGGTTTCGCCCAGAGCATTCATGACTTTCAGGGCCTGCGCGAATTCCTCACCGCCGTGACCCTGACCAGCCTGATTGATCTGCCCTTTGTGGTGTTGATGCTGGTGGTGATCGGCCTGCTCGGCGGCTGGCTGGTGGTGATTCCGCTGCTGGCGTTTCCGATCACGATCATTTTTGCCCTGGCGATTCAGGTGCGCCTGCGCGACACCGTGCAGAAAAGCCTGAGCCTCGGCGCCGAGCGGCAGGCACTGCTGATCGAAACCCTCGGCGGCCTGGAAACCCTCAAGGCCTGCAGCGCCGAAAGCGAGCGCCAGCACAAATGGGAAAGCACTCACGGCGCCCTCACCCGCCTCGACAGCCATGCGCGCAACCTCTCGGCGCTGGCGACCAACGGCACACTGTTCATCCAACAGTTCTCGGGGATGGCGACGATTGTTGCCGGGGTCTACAGCATCATCGCCGGCAACCTCAGCGTCGGTGCGCTGGTCGCCAGCTACATGCTCGGCAGCCGTGTGCTCGCGCCGCTGGGACAGATCGCCGGGCTGATCACCCGCTATCAGCAAGCGCAACTGACCATGAAAAGCACCGACGCGCTGATGGGCCTGCCGCAGGAGCGTGACGGCAAGCAGCGGCCACTGGAACGCACACAGCTGCAAGGTGCGCTGGATGTCAGTGGCGTGACCTTTCACTACAACGGTCAGAATGCACCGGCGCTGGGCAACGTCAGCTTCAGTATGAAACCCGGCGAGCGGATCGGCATCATCGGTCGCAGCGGCTCGGGCAAAAGCACCCTGGCGCGGCTGTTGATGGGCTTCTATGAACCCGAGGAAGGCCAGTTGCTGCTCGACGGCCTCGACCTGCGGCAACTGGATGTCGCCGACCTGCGCCAGCAGATCGGTTACGTCGCCCACGATCTGCCGCTGCTGGCTGGCAGCCTGCGCGACAACCTGACCCTCGGCGCCCGCTACATCAGCGATTCACGCATGCTCGAAGTCGCTGAACTGACCGGCGTTACCGAACTGGCGCGGCAGCATCCGCAAGGTTTCGACCGGCCGGTGGGCGAGCGCGGCCAGCTCCTTTCCGGCGGCCAGCGCCAGGCAGTGTTGCTGGCCCGGGCGTTGCTGCTCGACCCACCGATCATGCTGCTCGACGAACCCACCAGCGCCATGGACAACAGCAGCGAAGACCTGCTGCGCCAGAAGTTGCACGGCTGGGTGCAAGGCAAAACGCTGCTGCTGGTCACCCACCGCACCTCGATGCTGAGCCTGGTGGACCGGTTGCTGGTCCTGGACAACGGCCGGGTCGTCGCCGACGGCCCGAAAGAGGCGGTCATCGATGCACTGCGCAAGGGCCGCGTCGGTTCGGCGGCGGTCTAGATGCGCGCACATAATTTTATGGCTCTCACAAAACCTGTGGCGAGGGGATTTATCCCCGATGGGCTGCGCAGCGGCCCCAAAGGCTCTGAGGGCGCTTCGCACCCTATCGGGGATGAATCCCCTCACCACAAGTAAGTGTTATGGGCGACGCATGGGTAGTGCGGTTTGATGTTTTATTAACTGAGGAGTATCGCCCCATGTCTGCATCTTCAGATAGCAAATCACGCGGCTACTTCGACAGTTTCGGCAAAAGCGCCGAAGCCGAGTTCATGCCGGAAACCGCTGGCGCTGCACTGCAGGATTCGCCGCGCTGGTCGCGGATCACCGTGTGGCTGGCGGCGGCGCTGTTGATCAGTGCGCTGGTCTGGGCCAAGTTCGCCGTGCTTGAAGAAGTGACCATGGGCGAAGGCAAGGCGATTCCGTCGAGCAAGGTCCAGGTGATCCAGAACCTCGAGGGCGGGATCGTCACCGAGATTTTCGTGCGTGAAGGGCAAATGGTGAACAAGGGCGACAAACTGTTGCGCCTGGATGACACGCGGTTTCTGTCGAACAAGGGCGAGAGCGAGGCCGACCGTTATGCATTGATGGCGCAGGTCGAACGTTTGTCGGCTGAAGCTGAAGGGCGGCCGATGAAACTCTCGGACGAAGTCGTCAGCAAGGCGCCGCAAGTGGCCGAAGACGAACGCGCGTTGTACGACCAGCGCCAGCGTCGACTGGCCAGCGAACAACGCACCCTCACTGAACAGCTGCGGCAGAAAACCCAGGAACTGGCGGAGTTTCGTTCCAAGCAAGGTCAGTACAGTTCCAGCCTGGCGCTGTTGCAACAAGAGATGAACATGTCGTCGCCCCTGGTCGGCACCGGCGCCGTATCGCCAGTGGAAATCCTGCGACTCAAACGCAGCGCGGTGGAGATTCGCGGCTCGTTGAACGCGACAACATTGGCGATCCCACGGGCGGAATCGGCAATCAACGAGATCAAGAGCAAGATCGACGAATCGGAACAGACCTTCCGCTCCGACGCGGCCAAAGACCTCAATCAGAAACGCACCGACCTGTCGAAAATCACCGCCTCGAGCATCGCCATCGACGACCGCGTCAGCCGCACCACCGTGACCTCGCCGGTGCACGGGGTGATCAAGCAGCTCAAGGTCAACACCATCGGTGGCGTGGTGCAGCCAGGCAGCGACATGGTCGAAATCGTGCCGCTGGAGGACAACCTGCTGATCGAAGCCAAGGTGCGTCCGCAAGACGTCGCGTTTCTGCATCCGGGCCAGAAAGCCATGGTCAAGTTCAGTGCCTATGACTACACGATCTACGGCGGGCTGAGCGCAAAACTGGAGCTGATTGGCGCCGACACGATTACCGATGACAAGGGCAACAGCTTCTACCTGATTCAGGTGCGCACCGATAAAAACCATTTGGGCGGCGATGTGAAACCGCTGCTGATCATCCCGGGGATGGTGGCGACGGTAGACATTATTACCGGGGAGAAAAGTGTGCTGGATTACCTGCTCAAACCGGTGCTCAAAGCCAGGACTGAGGCGATGCGCGAGCGGTAGAAGTTTCTGGATCTGGTGGTGAATTGACTGGCCTCATCGCTGGCAAGCCAGCTCCCACAGGTTCTGAGATGCTCACAGACTTTGTGTTCGACACGGACACTGTGGGAGCTGGCTTGCCAGCGATGGGGCCAGCCCAGACATCAACTATCTGTCGCCATGATTGCGCTGAAAAACCTCCTCCCCCATCGCCGCAATCTGCCCCTCGATCAATGCCTCGAACGGCTTGAGCAACGGCGCAAACGTCGTCGGCGCTTCGAGGGTTTCCAGCGCCTGCACGATCGCCTCAATCGTCGACAACGCCCCCGGCCCCGGCGCTTTGCGCAACCGGTAGCGCGATACCCCGCCCGCCGCCAGCGTCACCCGCGGCAACGCCGCCAGCAACGGATTGAGATGAAGCATCTTGCGCGCCTTGCGCCAGGTGCCGTCCGGCACCACCAGCAACAACGGTTCTTCGGACTCACGGTAAGCCTGCAGCGGCTGTGCATCATCGGCGGGAAACAGCAACCGGGCCTGATACCCCGGCCGATTGAGCAGCGCCGGCAGATCCTCGAAGACCTCGCCGACAATCAGCTCGGCGTTGGACAAACCCAGCGCCGCCAGTCGCGCGGTGTTGAGCGCGTGATTGACCTCGCTCGGATGCTGCAACAGCAGAACGCGGGTGCGGCTGTCGAGGCGTGGGATCAGCGAGCACAGGCAGTGAGTTTGTGGGCGCAGGCAGCGCGGGCATTGGGATCTGGACATATTCTTCAGGCCTGATTGAGCTGTGCTTTGAGCAAATCACGGAAGGTCTGGATCAGCGGTTCGCGGCTGCGGCCCCGGCGCATGATCATCGAAAACGGCGCCTGATAACCGAAGGTCGCCGGCAGCAACACGCGCAAGTCTCCTTTGTCGGCCCAGGCCTGGGCATAGTGCTCCGGCAGGTAGCCGATGTAGGCGCCGGACAGCACCAGAATCAGCTGCGCCTCCATACTTTCCACGGTCGCCGCGCTGTGTTTGAAACCGTGGCGCGCCAGTTCCGCCTGACTCCAATAACCACGGCCGACCATGCGTTGCTGAGTGATGACCTGCTCGGGAATCCGCCGTTCGTTGAACAACGGATGGCGGCTGCTGCAATACAGCCAGTGCTGCTCGCGGTACAGCGGCATGTATACCAGGCCGCTCATGCGTGTGGAAAACGCGCCGATGGCCAGATCGAGGCGGTTGTCCTGCACACCGAGTTGCAGTTCGTAGGGGCTCATCACCGACAAGTGCAAATGCACCGCCGGGTGCTCCTGGCTATAAGCGCCGATGGCTTCGGCGAACGGCAAGGCCTTGTCGCTGACGGTGGAGTCGATCACCCCGAGATTGAGCGTACCGCGCAGTTCGCCCTTGAGCGCAGCAGCGTATTGCTCGAAACCTTCAAGTTCGGCCAGCAGGCGCAGGGTTTCCTGATGGAACAGCTCACCCTTGCTGGTCAGGCTGAACCCGCCCCGCCCGCGATGGCACAGCACCAGGCCGAGCGCGGCTTCGAGCTGGCTCATGTAGGTGCTGATCGCCGAGGTCGACAGGTTGAGTTCCTGCTGCGCGTTGGCAAAACCTTGATGCCGGACCACGCTGACGAAGATGCGCAATAGTTTCAGGTCGGGTAAAGCGTTGGCCATGCGGCTCTCCAAACATCTGTCGAACGCTGATGACTTTGTGGTGAGGGGATTTATCCCCGATGGGTGGCGAAGCCGCCCCAAGCCTGCAAACCGATCTATCCGGGAAGTCGCGCGCAACGAATTTACGACTGCTGCGCAGCCGATCGGGGATAAATCCCCTCGCCACAGGGAAATCGGTACGGGTTCGGGAAGTCTATCCCGAGCCTGACCATTAGTTTAGAAAAATCTGAACTAAGTTTTTGCCCGTAGCGATTCTTCCGCCGCACTACATTTCGCAGAATCGGCCCCACAGCGGCGCCCGAACCTGTGCTCGACGGTGCGCCGACATAAATAAAACAAAGACGATGAGGCCCTACCCGTGGACAAGATTCTTCACCAACCACTGGGCGGCAACGAAATGCCGCGCTTCGGCGGCATCGCCACCATGCTCCGACTCCCCCATGTACCGACCGCTGCCGGCCTGGACGCTGCCTTCGTTGGCGTGCCACTGGACATCGGTACTTCGCTGCGCCCCGGCACCCGCTTCGGGCCGCGCGACATCCGCACCGAATCGGTGATGATTCGCCCGTACAACATGGCCACCGGCGCCGCGCCGTTCGACTCGCTGTCGGTTGCCGACATCGGTGACGTGGCGATCAACACCTTCAACCTGCTCGACGCCGTGCGCATCATCGAAGAAGCCTACGACAACATCCTCGAGCACAACGTGATCCCGATGACCCTGGGTGGTGACCACACCATCACCCTGCCGATCCTGCGGGCGATTCACAAGAAGCACGGCAAGGTCGGTCTGGTGCACATCGATGCCCACGCTGACGTCAACGATCACATGTTCGGCGAGAAGATCGCCCACGGCACGACCTTCCGTCGCGCCGTCGAAGAAGGTCTGCTGGACTGCGACCGCGTGGTGCAGATTGGTTTGCGCGCACAGGGTTACACCGCTGACGACTTCAACTGGAGCCGCGATCAGGGTTTCCGCGTGGTGCAGGCCGAAGAGTGCTGGCACAAGTCGCTGGCACCGCTGATGGCCGAAGTGCGCGAGAAAGTCGGTGGCGGTCCGGTTTACCTGAGCTTCGACATCGACGGTATCGACCCGGCCTGGGCACCAGGCACCGGCACCCCGGAAATCGGTGGTCTGACGACCATTCAGGCGATTGAAATCGTGCGCGGCTGTCAGGGCCTCGACCTGATCGGCTGCGATCTGGTAGAAGTCTCGCCGGCTTACGACACCACCGGCAACACCTCGCTGCTGGCCGCCAACCTGCTGTACGAAATGCTCTGCGTACTGCCGGGCGTGGTCCACCGCTGAGGGTTCGGCCATGCACGAACGTGATCAGGTTCTGAGAGCGGCTGCCGATCTGGTGTCCGCCTTCGCTCGCAACGATCGCGAAGCTTATTTCGGCGCGTTCAGCGCCGATGCGAGTTTCGTGTTTTACACCCTCGAACAGCCGCTGCTGTCGCGCGATGCCTATCAGGCCTTGTGGGACAGCTGGCGCGCCGAGGATGGCTTTGAAGTGCTGTCGTGCACTTCAAGCAACGCTTTCGTCAGCCTGCAAGGTGACGTGGCGGTGTTTATCCATGACGTGGCCACCGAGCTGCGCATGCAAGGGGAGCAACACTTCAGCCAGGAGCGCGAGACGATTGTTTTCAGGAAACAAGCGTCGAGCCTAGAACAACAAGGCCATTGGCTGGCCTGCCACGAACATTTGTCCGCAATGCCGGAAGGGCTGCCATCCCCTTAGCCAAGACAGGTGACGCTCACGCACGATGAGCGCGCCTTTATGATCGGAGCAGATCATGAATAACAACAACAACGACCAAAGCCTTACGCAAATTGAAACCCACGGGGTCGAACAGATCCCGGACCACGAACGCACCGCAGGCCCGACGGACTTGTTCCGGATGATCTTCGGTGGTTCAAACACCTTTGCCACCGCCGTGCTCGGCAGTTTCCCGGTGCTGTTCGGCCTGTCGTTTCAGGCCGGCGTCTGGGCAATCGTGCTGGGCGTGCTGCTCGGCTCGCTGATCCTCGCACCGATGGGCCTGTTCGGCCCGCTCAACGGCACCAACAATGCCGTGTCCTCCGGCGCGCACTTCGGCGTGCACGGGCGGATCGTCGGCTCGTTCCTGTCGCTGTTGACCGCCATCGCGTTTTTCTCGCTCTCGGTGTGGAGTTCGGGGGATGCGTTGATCGGTGGAGCGAAACGCCTGATCGGTCTGCCGGAAACCGACCTGACCCTGGGCCTGGCCTACGGTCTGTTCGCGATTCTGGTGCTGACCGTGTGCATCTACGGCTTCCGCTTTCTGCTGTGGGTGAACAAGATCGCGGTGTGGAGCGCCAGCCTGTTGTTCCTGCTGGGCATCTTCGCCTTCGCCGGTCCTTTCGACGTCAACTACGCCGGCACGGTGAACCTCGGTCAACCGGGCTTCTGGGCGGCGTTCATCGGCGCGGCGCTGGTGGCGATGAGCAACCCGATCTCGTTCGGTGCGTTCCTCGGCGACTGGTCGCGCTACATCCCGCGTGACACCTCCAAGCAGCGGATCATGGCCGCCGTGGTGCTGTCGCAGATCGCCACGTTCATCCCGTTCCTGTTCGGCCTGAGCACCGCGACCATCGTCGCGATCAAGGCGCCGGACTACATCGCGGCGAACAATTATGTGGGTGGTCTGCTGGCGGTATCGCCAAGCTGGTTCTTCCTGCCGGTGTGCCTGATTGCGGTGATCGGTGGCATGTCCACCGGCACCACCTCGCTGTATGGCACCGGGCTGGACATGTCCAGCGTATTTCCACGGGTGCTGTCGCGGGTCAAGGCGACGCTGCTGATCGGCGTGCTGTCGATTGCTTTCATCTTCATCGGGCGCTTTGCGGCGAACCTGGTGCAGAGCGTGTCGACCTTCGCCGTGCTGATCATCACCTGCACCACCCCGTGGATGGTGATCATGATCATCGGCCTGCTGGTGCGTCGCGGCTTCTACTGCCCGGATGACCTGCAGGTGTTCACCCGTGGCGAGCAAGGCGGACGCTACTGGTTCAACCACGGCTGGAACTGGCGTGGTCTGGGTGCATGGATCCCGAGCGCGGCGGTCGGCCTGTGCTTCGTCAATCTGCCGGGGCAGTTCGTCGGCCCGCTGGGCGAGCTGGCCGGTGGTATCGACATCAGCCTGCCGGTAACGCTGGGTCTGGCGTCGGTGGTGTACCTGACGTTGCTGAGCCTGTTCCCGGAACCGCGCGAGGTGTTTGGACCGAAGGATGCGCGCAGCCAAGTGGTAGCGAAACCTCAACTGCGTCAGGCCGCCTGACGCAAATCCCCTGTGGGAGCGAGCCTGCTCGCGAAAGCAATCTGTCAGTCACTTCTTTATTGAATGTGCCGACGCCTTCGCGAGCAGGCTCGCTCCCACAGTGAGCAGCAACCCGAACCAAATTTGTTTCACCATAAAAAAGACAATCGGAGACACGCCATCATGGCTTTGGATTTATTCGTCGTCCTCATCTACGCCGCCGGCATGCTGTTGCTCGGCTACTACGGTATGCGCAAGGCCAAAACCAACGAGGATTTTCTGGTTGCCGGGCGTAACCTGGGCCCGAGCCTGTACATGGGCACCATGGCCGCGACCGTGCTCGGTGGTGCGTCCACCGTCGGCACCGTGCGTCTGGGCTATGTGCACGGCATTTCCGGCTTCTGGCTGTGCGCCGCGCTGGGTTGCGGCATCGTCGCGCTGAACCTGTTCCTCGCCAAACCGTTGCTGAAACTGAAGATCTACACCGTTACCCAGGTTCTGGAAAAACGCTACAACCCGATGGCCCGCTCGGCGAGCGCGGCGATCATGCTGGCCTACGCACTGATGATCGGCGTGACCTCGATCCTGGCGATCGGCACCGTGCTGCAAGTGCTGTTCGGTCTGCCGTTCTGGATCTCGGTATTGCTCGGCGGTGGCGTGGTGGTGATCTACTCGGCCATCGGCGGCATGTGGTCGCTGACCCTGACCGACATCGTCCAGTTCATCATCAAGACCGTGGGCCTGATGTTCATCCTGTTGCCGATCTGCCTGTACCGCGTCGGCGGCTGGGACGAACTGGTGCTGAAGCTGCCGGCAGCGGCATTCAACTTCACCACCATCGGCTGGGACACGATCATCACCTACTTCATGATCTACTTCTTCGGCATCCTGATCGGTCAGGACATCTGGCAACGGGTGTTCACCGTCAAGACCGCCAAAGTCGCGCAGTACGCCGGCAGCATCGCCGGTATCTATTGCATCCTCTACGGGCTGGCCTGCGCGCTGATCGGCATGGCTGCGCACGTGCTGATCCCGGATCTGGACAACGTCAACAACGCCTTCGCCGCCATCGTCAAACTGTCGCTGCCGGACGGCATCCGTGGTCTGGTGATCGCTGCTGCTCTGGCGGCGATGATGTCCACCGCCAGCGCCGGCCTGCTCGCCGCGGCCACCACCCTGACCGAAGACCTGCTGCCGAAACTGCGCGGCGGCAAACAGTCGAGCTTAGGCGTCAACCGCCTGTTCACGCTGCTGACCGGTGTCGTGGTGCTGGGTATTGCGCTGGTGGTGAATGACGTGATCAGCGCCCTGACCCTGGCCTACAACCTGCTGGTCGGCGGCATGCTGATTCCGCTGATCGGCGCGATCTTCTGGAAACGCGCGACCACCGCCGGCGCCATCGCCAGCATGGGCCTGGGTTTCGCCACCGCGCTGCTGTTCATGTTCAAGGACGGTCTGGATGCGAACACGCCGATCTACTACAGCCTGGCTGTGGGCCTGGTGAGTTTTGTGGTGGTCAGCCTGGTCTCCCCTCGCCCGGCGACGGTGGCGAGCGCGATCTAAGCTTTACGTAACGACTTGATGCTTTCTTCGACGGGTGTGGCGTCGGTTGCCACACCCGTTTTTTTCGTCTGGAGAAAAGAGAATATGAAGATCGTTTCGCGCGATCAGTGGTTCGAAGTTCAGCACTTGAGCGATGGCATTCGGCTGATCCATGAGCCGTATATCCGCCCGTTCTACCGCTGCAATTTGTGGCACGTGCAGGGGCGCGACAAAGACTTGTTGCTCGACAGTGGCTCGGGGCTGGTCAGCCTGCGCGAGCAGTTGCCGTGGATTACCGAGCGACCGCTGGTGGCCGTCGCCAGCCACTGCCACTTCGACCACATCGCCGGGCATCACGAATTCGCCGAACGCCTGGTGCATCCTGCCGAGGCCGACATACTCGCCGCGCCGGACGGCGAGAATGACCTGAGCCGGGCCTTCGTCGGCGACGACATGTTCGAGGCGCACCCGGACTGTCCGCTATGCTACGCCGAATACCGGGTGAAGGCCGCGCCGGCCACCGGGTTTGTAGAGGATGGCGATGTGCTGGATCTGGGCAATCGTACGCTGCAGGTGCTGCACACGCCGGGGCATTCGCCGGGCGGCATCAGCCTGTATGAAGCGGCGACCGAAACCTTGTTCAGCGGCGACATCATCTACGACGGGCCGCTGATCGAAGACGCCTACCACTCCAATCTGCAGGATTACGCCGCCAGCCTGCGACGCTTGCAGGCGCTGCCGATCCGCACCGTGCATGGCGGGCATTTCGGCAGTTTTTCCGGTGGGCATTTGCGTTCGATGATTGACGCATGGCTGCGCGGGCACGCTTGAGTTCCACCACAAAAGCAAAAGATCGCAGCCTTCGGCAGCTCCTACAGGAAATACATTCCCGTGTAGGAGCTGCCGAAGGCTGCGATCTTTTGATCTTTTATTTGAGCACTACCGCCGGCGAGGCTGACGCCGGCGCTGTTCGTCATCGGTGCGGATCGGTACGGGTTGCAGAGGCGGTTCGATCAAGCCGAGGGCAACACCCAAATCGTGCAGCCAGTTCTGAATTTTCTCTTTCATCGTCATGCCCCCTTCAGGGTAGTGCTGAGCGGCCGGAATTCTGAGGCCGCTTCGCACTGATAATAGTCCGAAGTCCTACGCAATGCTCGGCCAAATCCGCAATGATCTGTTACTGAATTGAACAGAATTAGGATCAGTTGGTTCACGCCGTCTGCCGGGTTTCATTCGCAGCCACGGGATAGAGCGCTTGCTGCTGTTCAATCCAGGCATTGAGGTTGGCCCCGACCATGCCTTTACGCCACATGAGCCATGTTGTCGCACTGGCAAACGGCTCGACCAACGGGTGCACCGCGATGCTTTCACGCCCCGGCAGACTGGCCAGCATCGACTCCGACATCAGCGCCACACCGCTGCCGGCAATCACACAAGCAAGCATGCCCTGATAGGACTCGATCTCCATCGCCCGGCCCATCGCCGCCTGATAGTGAACAAACCACGCCTCCAGCCGCGCGCGATAGGCGCAGCCATGACGGAAGGTGAATACCGCCCTGCCCTCGACGTCCTTGGCGCTATGGATCGGCGGATGATCGGCTTCGCTGATCAGCACCAGACGCTCGTCGCACAGCGGCACGCCGTCGATCCCGGCCAATTGCGGCGGACCGTCCACCAGCGCCGCATCAAGACGCCCGGAGACCAGGCCCTCGAGCAACTCGCCGCTAGGCCCGGACTGCACTTGCAGATTCACCGCCGGGTATTGCTTGTGATAGCGCGCCAGCAACGCCGGCAAATGGATCGCCGCGGTGCTGTACAGCGTGCCGAGAACGAAATCCCCGGCCGGCTGCCCGCCCATCACCGCTGCACTGGCCTGATCGCGCAGGGCGAACAGCTTGCCGGTGTAGTCCAGCAGGACTTTTCCCGCAGGCGACAACTGCAAACGCTGACGCTCACGGACGAACAGTTCGACACCCAATTGCTCTTCCAGCTGTTTGAGCCGGGTCGACAGATTGGACGGCACTCGGTGCAGACGCTCGGCGGCGCGGGTGATCGAACCCTCCTCGGCCACCGCCTGAAAGATCCGCAATTGGCTGAATTCCACGCTCATTCTCCACAACAGAACAAGTTGCTCACTATTATTCAATTTTAAAGAAAGTCAATCGGTTCTAGCCTGACGGTCATTGCTCCTCTGAAGGAATCCCGACCATGTCGCCACTGATTCGCTTATCCGCCTGTTTCGTCGCCCTGATGATGGCCATGGGCATCGGGCGTTTCGCCCTCACCCCGCAACTGCCGCACCTGCTCAGCGAAGGTCAGGTCGACCTGACGGCCGCCGGTCTGATTGCTGCGGCCAACTACCTCGGTTACCTGCTGGGCGCGGTGGACGCGATGTTCGCCCACCGTTCGCAGCAAGTGCAGCGCCGGTTACATGGCGGTTTGTGGCTGTGTGTGCTGCTGACCCTGGCATCGTTCTGGGCCAACGGCTTCTGGGCGCATTTGCTGCTGCGCTTCGGCACCGGAGTGGCGAGTGCCTGGGTGCTGGTGATGATCACGGCGCTGGGTCAGCCCTTGGCAGCGGCGGCAGGTCGGCCACGGCTGGGGGCGCTGGTATTTGCCGGCCCCGGACTGGGAATTTTTCTGACCGGGTTGCTGGCACTGTTCTCACATCTGCTGAACCAGACATCTGCCACCTTGTGGCTGATCTATGCCGCCGTGGCGCTGGTGATGTTGCTGGGGATCGTGCGGATCCTGCCGCAACCGGGCGTGCACACGCCGGTCGCCACCCTCAACGTCAACCATTCGAATCGCGGTATCCCGCGACTGGCGGCGGTGTATGCGTTATATGGCGTGGGTTACATCATCCCGGCCACATTCCTTTCGCAAATGGCCAACGCGCAGTTTCACGGGCAATGGCAGGCCGATCTGTTCTGGCCGTGCTTCGGCCTTGGCGCGGCGATTGGCGTGTTGCTGGTGAGCCTGCGTCGCCACGATCCGAACACCACGCGGCACTGGCTGACCGCAACCCTGTGGTTGCAAGCGCTCGGGGTCTTCGCCTGTCTATTGGGCAGCGCTTATGGCCTGGCGCTGGGGGTGGTGTTGTGTGGCATGCCGTTCCTCGCTTGCATGCAACTGGTGATGCAACGCTCGCGGGAACTGGCGCCGCACAGCACCCAGCGCAACGCCGGGCTGCTGACCGCATGCTTTGCCGTCGGCCAGCTCAGCGGCCCGCTGCTGGCGGCGCTTAGCAGCCATTTCAGCGGTGGTCTGCAACCGGCGCTGGTGATCGCCGGCAGCGGTTTGCTGATTGCCGGCGGGCTGGCCTTGCAGTCAGTCAGCGCTGACCGAGGGCTTGGCGCAAACGCCGACGCACCCACTGCTCAGCGCTGACAAAGGTGATGCCAAGCAACACCAGCACCGCGCCGATGACGAAGTTCACGCTCAATTCTTCACCGAGCAGCAGCACGCCGAAGGTGACGCCGAACAGCGGCGTCATGAACGAAAACACCGCCAGATTGGCCGCCAGATAGCGCCGCAGCAGCCAGAACCAGGTCAGGTAACTGAAGAACGACACCACCAGGCCCTGGAACAGCACGCTGGCCAGCGCCACGGGGGTCAGGCTGACGTGGCTGATCTGGCCGCTGAACAGTGCGATCAACAGCAGGCCGACGAAGCCGACGATCAGTTGATAGAACAGAGTCAACGTCACCGGTGCTTCCGACAGCCGTGACGCACGCACCACCACAGTGGTCGCGCCCCAGCAGGCGCCGGCAATGACCCCGAACGCATCGCCCAACAGCATGCGCCGGTCGAGGTTATCCCACGACACGCCACCCGCGAAAGCAATCGCGATACCGATGAACGCGAGCAGAATTCCCAGCCATTGCAGCGGCCGCAGGCGCTCGCTGGCCAGCAGGAAATGCACGCCCAGCGCAGTGAAAATCGGCGCGGTGTAGAGGAACACCGACATATGCGCGGCGGTGGTCAGCTGCAGACCTTCGGCGATGAAGAAGAACTCCAGACCGAACAACGCACCGGCCAACAGTCCGCCGCGCCAGGTGTTGCTCACCTGATCCCAGCCGCCCTTCCAGCACAGCAGCAGGCCCACCAGCAGCGCAGAAATCCCCGAGCGCCCGGCCGCCTGCATCACTGGCGCGATGTCGGGCGCGGCCCACTTGATCATCACTTGCTGCACGCCCCAGATCAGGCAGAGGCCGATCATCACCTGCAAGGCAAACCCATCGGCATTGCGCCGCTCGACACTCACCGCAACACCTCAAACACACACAACATGGCAGCCGTCCACTGGTCGAAAATCTGTGCCGGGGATTATCAATCACTCGGGCAGAAAAAGCCGTCTGAAAAAGACTTTGTCTGAGTCAGTAACGTCAGCGGTGAATGGCCGTCGGCTGCGCCGCCATTCGCTGGCAAGCCAGCTCCCACAATGACCGGGTTGCTCACTGATTCTTTGTTCGCCACAAAACGCTGTGGGAGTCTGGCTTGCCAGCGATGACGTCAGTTTGATCAACGCAGATCAGGGAGCTGAACTCAGTAGTCGTTTCATCACCAAAAATCCGACCGAGCAGGCAACAGCCGTGGCAAACGTCCCCCACGCCCAATCCATCAAACTCACCGGCACCGACCACCCGCGCAATGTCGCCCAGTTAGTCAGGTCATACGTGCCGTACGCCACCAGCCCCAGCAGCGCGCCCAGCTTTGCCGCCCGTTGCCAGCTCAGCGCCGGCAACACCACAAATTGCACGCAACCAACAACGTACAGGCAATAAAAAACCGCTGCCGGAACCAGCAGCGGTTTTTCGAGCATCAGCGAACCGAGCAGCTCGCGGTAGGTTGGCGCCATCAGCACGCCGAGCCAGATACCGTCGAGCAACAGAAACGCCACCAGTGTGGCGAGGTAAGCAATCAGCGCTTTCTTCATCTGCAAACCCTCATGTAGGAGCTGCCGCAGGCTGCGATCTTTTGCCTTTGAAGATCGAAAGATCGCAGCCCGCGGCAGCTCCTACATGGGGCCGGCGGTCACTCAGGTTAGTTCAATGCGATCGGCATGAATGACGATCTTGCCTTCCTTGTACAGCGAACCGATGGCCTTCTTGAAGTTGCCCTTGCTGACACCAAACAGACTGCTGATCAACGCCGGATCGCTCTTGTCGCTGACGGCCAGCGTGCCATTGTTTTCGCGCAACTTGGCGAGGATCTTCGAACTCAGGCTGCTGGCCGCTTCCTGACCTACCGGTTGCAGGCTCAGGCTGATCTTGCCGTCGGCGCGCACTTCCTTGATGAAACCTTTCTCGCGCATGCCGGAGCGCATGAACTTGAAGATTTCATTCTTGTGGATCAAGCCCCAATGCTTGTTGTTGATGATCGCCTTGAAGCCCATGTCGGTCGCTTCAGCCACCAGCAGATCAACTTCCTGACCGGCGCTGTAGTTGGCCGGTGTCTTGTCGAGGTAGCGATCCAGCCGTGCGGTCGCGGTGATGCGGCGCGTGTGTTTATCGAGGTAAACGTGTACCACGCAGTACTCGCCAGCGGTCATCTGCCGCTTTTCTTCGGAATACGGCAGCAACAGATCCTTCGGCAAGCCCCAATCGAGGAAGACACCGATGCTGTTGACTTCAACTACTTTCAGGCTGGCAAATTCACCGACCTGAACTTTTGGTTTTTCAGTGGTAGCGAGAAGTTTGTCTTCGCTGTCCAGATAAATAAATACGTTGAGCCAGTCTTCATCTTCGCTGGGAATATCTTTAGGGATATAACGGTTGGGCAAAAGAATTTCGCCGTCGGCACCGCCGTCCAGATATAAACCGAAGTTAGTGTGTTTAACCACTTGCAAACTGTTGTAACGCCCGACTAAAGCCATTTTCCAAAACCCTCATTGCGTGGCGGCATTCTACCCGGTTTTGCCGGTCTCGTTCGCCGAGCGAGCAGCCTGGCGAAGAAAATCCGCGGGGCACCTTGATTTTCCTGGGTTTGGCGCAAGCGACTCGCCATTCGTCAGGCCAGTGCGGCACCTCACGCAGCGTTTCACGGCTTACCTTTTGCGTAATGAGCAATGAATGTTGTTATTTAAAACAGTGGCTTAGGCGGATATTTCGAATAATTAAGCGAGAATAATCCACCCGCACACTCAGTTATTCCCGGGGATATTTATCAAGCAATTGTCAAGTTATTCCTGTACGATGCCTGGCCGAGTTACTTTTCTACAGGTTAATGGCCGCCATGCGTGTAAAAGCATCCACCAGCAAAGCAAAGCCAGCTCCAGCCGTTGAAACCAGCGAATCGATCAACGATCAAATCGCAGCGTTCCTCAAGTCCGGCGGTGAAATCCAGCAAATTGCCAAAGGCGTCAGCGGCCAGACGTTCGGCCCGTCCAAGCAGATCAGCCTGGGCAAGAAGTAACACCCGGTAATACACCCGTCCTGAGACGCTTTGAGCTTCGAAGCGTCTGGACAGGCACCCGCTCAACACCCTCACTTCTGTTTAATCAATCTTTTGAAAATCGACGAACGGCCATCATTGCCGAGCATTCGCCGGTATCCTTGCACGCGTCTGGATCAAGCGTTTCAGCAGGCTCAGCCCTGCCCTCGCTGTTCATGGAGTGACGCATGCTCAAATCAAATTCCTGTTTATTGCTTGTGGGCCTACTGGCCTGCTCGTCGGTGCACGCGCAGATTTTCCAGCGCGAGCTCGGCGACTTCGACCTCAAACTCGGCACCACGCCCAGCCGCAGCATGGCCCAAGGTCTGGTCAAGCCGGCAGCCGTCGGCTCTTTCCACGGCGGCCTCGATCTCAGCCACGACAGCGGCCTGTATGTCGGCCAATACGCGCCGAGCATGGGCCTGACCCCGGGCAAGAACCTGGAAATCGACTCCTACATCGGCTTTAAACAACCTTTCGATCAGACCCTCGGCTACGAAGTCGGGATGATCCGCTACAGCTATCCCAAGGTCGAGACCCTCGACAGTCAGGAACTGTTCGGCGGCCTGACCCTGCTCGGCAGCCGTTTCGGTATAGCCGTCAGCAACGACCCGGACAAACAGAACAACACGCTGTTCGCCGATCTGGGTGGCAATCAGCCGTTCGGCATCGGGATCAGCATGAAATACACCACCCATCAATTGAACACGCCGGTGTCAGTGGACGGTGGTTATGTCAGCAGTTTTACCGATTGGTCAGTGAAATTTTCCCGGCCGTTCATGGGTGTCGATCTCGATCTGATCTACAGCAATTCCAACCTCAGTGGCAGCGATTGCTCGGCGTATTCCGGGCACAACAGTCAGTGCGACGGGCTGGTGACGCTCAAGGCAGAGCGCGCATTCTACTGATCGGCTGAACTGCCGGGAGCATCCTGCGTTCACATGAGAATCAGACGTCAGGCCTCGCAAGGATTCGCCCATGTCTCGCTGGTTCAAACACCTCGCCACCCTGCTGATCTTCACCCTCGCCCTCGGCGCCTGCAGCCGCGTCGGCCTGGCCTACCGCAATCTCGACGTGATCATTCCATGGACGCTTGGCGACTACCTGGACATGAACGGCGAGCAGAAGGACTGGTTCAACGAACGGCTCAAGGAACACCTGAACTGGCACTGCACCACGCAATTGCCGGGCTACCTCGATTGGCTGGACCGTTTGCAGAACATGGTTGAAACCAATCAGGTGACCGACGCGGCACTGCAGGCGCGAACCGCAGAGGCCAAACAGGCCATCGCCGAAACCGCACGCCAGATCACACCGTCGGCCATCGAATTGCTGCAAGGGCTGGACGACAAGCAAGTCGCCGAGATGAACGATGCGTTTGCCAAGGATCTGCGCAAACGTGAGAAGGAATACGTCAAACCGCCGCTGGCGCAACAGATTGCCGAACGCGGCGCACGCATGGACAAACGCCTGACTGATTGGCTGGGTCCATTGAGCGTCACTCAGGAACAACGGGTAATGGCCTGGTCGACTGCCCTGGGCGATCAGAACACTCAATGGATCGCCAACCGCGCCCACTGGCAGCAACAGTTCAGTAACGCCGTTGCCCAACGCGAAAGTCCGGAATTCCCACAGCGAATCGAGACACTTCTGGTCAACCGCGAGCGTTTATGGACAGCGGATTACCAAAAAGCCTACGCCAACACCGAAGCGCAGGCGCGTTCGCTGGCGGTGGATCTGATGGCCGAGAGTACGCCGCAGCAGCGTCAGCGGTTGCTCAAGAAAATCGAGGGTGTGCGTAAGGACTTCAATGATTTGAAGTGTCTGAAGGCAGTAAAGCAGGAATAGAAGATCAAAAGATCGCAGCCTCCGGCAGCTCCTACAGGGTTATGTGTAGGAGCTGCCGGAGGCTGCGATCTTTTGTTTTCAGGCAATTTGCGCTTTAGAAGCCACCTCATCAAACGTCGCCTCATCCAGCGCATCCTCCTGCTCATCCAGTACTTGCCGAGGATGATCATTGCCGGGAATGCTGCTGTCGATCAGGCTCAGCAGGCTTGATCCGCGTGGCGTCAGAATGAAATTGTTGCCGGTACTGCCTGCGTGATCCGGACGCGGTTCAATAAATCCACGATCAAGCAACAAGCCTTCGTAATCGCAGGCCACCGTTTTCAGGTGATCCAGATTCTCTATCGGCTCGCCTGCACTGGCTTTCTGCGCCGCATAATCCTCTGCGTATTTACGCGGCGCGAAACTTTCGCCTGCACTGTTCTGCACTTCATGCAGCAGGCGTTCAATCAAATCCCAGTTATAAGTCGTCATCCTGATTCAACCTCCGGTGCGCGTGATTGGGGGCGCTGTCATAGGTTGTGACCCGGACGCATCGCAGCCGTTCACCCGCATTTTCCGCGGCGACCGACATGCTGTTTGCCACAACTCTGAACTTTTCGTCGCATCCAGGCCTCCACCCAATAACCCGCCTTAACCGGAACGGAGGCCTGCCCCCATGAAACCCCTGCTCAAGCTCACCCTCGCCGTCACCCTCGCCTGCGCCCTGCCGGTCTGGGCCTGTACACCAGAAGAGGCCACCGCCAAACGCGAACAACTGGCCAAGGAAGTGACCAAGCTCACCGAACAGAATCCGGCCAAGGCCAAGGAAATCAATGCCGAGTTGCAAAAGATGGACTTGGGCACGGCCAGTGCAGATTTGCCGGACAAGTGCCAGTTGATTGATCAGCGGTTGAAGGAATTAGGCACGGCCGAGAAAAAAGCCGACAACTAAACGCAAGATCAAAAGATCGCAGCCTTCGGCAGCTCCTACACCGAACCCTGTAGGAGCTGCCGAAGGCTGCGATCTTTTGACCCTGAAAATGCATTAATGCATTTATATACTTGCACAAATGCATAGGCAGGCTAAGGTTACCTCGAGCAAGGAGATCGGCACCGTTCATCGCAGATGAAAACCGTTAACCACCGATCGCTCGGCAATACCGCAACACCACCACAAGCTGGACGCTTGTTTTCATTCATGGAGGACTGAAAAAATGTTAACCACTCAAGCCACATCATTCACCGGCGAGAGCCTGCCAAGGTGCCTTGTCGGCCACCTGCTCGACCCGCAACTGGTCGAGGTTCAAGCCACTGCGCAAACCGCTGCACTGGCCGCTGCCAGCCTCAACTTCAGCATGCAGAAACAGACTCAGACCAACTGGTGCTGGGCCGCTGTTTCCGCTTCGGTCGGCAACTATTACGGCACTGGAAACTGGACCCAGTGCGGCGTCGCCAGCACCCAACTGGATCGCAATTGCTGCAGCCAGCCAGGACCGTGCAACGTCTACGGCTATCTGGATTCAGCCCTGCAAACCACCCGCAGCTATAACGGGATGAATCAGGGTTCGCTGCAGATGTCGGCCATTCAGAACCAGATCAACATGGGCCGCCCGGTCGGCCTGCGCTGTGCCTGGTACGGTGGCGGTGCGCACTTCCTGGCGATCTACGGCACCAACGGCAACTACGTGCTGGTCGCCGACTCGATCTACGGTTATTCGACCCGCGCGCTGAACTCATTCCCGGGTTCGTACAACGGCGGCGGCAACTGGACTCACACTTACTTCACCGCGAAAAACTAGGAGGGCGACATCATGCAACTGACTTATCCAAAGGCGCCTTCCAACGGCGTACAGACTTTGCGTCCGGTGCTGCAAGCCGCGCTGCAAACACAGGGTTTCGGCATTAATCGCCAGTTCGCCGCCGCGACACCGGCCAAAGTCAGCCTCAGCGAAGCCTATCGCGGCTACTCGCTGACACTCGACGACTTGAGCCAAGGCAAGGGTCTGAAAGACGCACGTATCGGCGACTGGCATTACCTGGTGTTTGCCGACGGCGTCAGCATTGCCGATGCGCAACTGGCCGAGGTGCGTGGCCATGTCGAGTTCGCTTCGCTGAACCACGGCACCCGGGCCGCCGACACCGTGGGCGCGTTGAAACTGGCGGAACAGGCGCTGCAATTGCAGGGCAAAAGCGTTGAACTGCGCGTGCTGTTTGTCTCGGCGCTGCACGTCGTGGCGATCTGGCTGCATGCGGACGGTGAGGATGTGCTGATCCCGATTGAGCCGACGCCAAAAGAGCTGGGCGACTCGCGGCTGTACAGCGAAGCCGCGCTGCTCGCGCTGCTCAAACCGGCGGCAGATCGCGCCAAACAGCGCTTTGACGCGGACAGCAGCGGACAGTTGGGGAACTGACAAACCCCGCGCATAAAAAAACCCGGACACTGTCCGGGTTTTTTATTGGCCATTTGTGGCGACTTATTCAGCCGCAGGCTCGGCCGGCTTGCGGCGCTTGAGCGGGGCCATGCCGTCGCTGCTCACCAGCGAATCCGGCTTCGGACGGTTGGCGCTCTTGCGCTTGGTCGGGGTCTTGGCGGCGGTTTTCTTCTTGTCGCCCTTGGCGTCGGTCTTTTTCTTCTTCACGCCGACAGCTTTGCCCGAGGCCTTGACCTTTTTCGGCCCGCCGTAGGTGCCTTTGACTTCCTTGATGGTGCGGCGCTCGAAGCTCTGCTTCAGGTAGCGCTCGATGCTCGACATCAGGTTCCAGTCGCCATGGCAGATCAGCGAGATCGCCAGACCGTCGTTGCCGGCACGGCCGGTACGACCGATGCGGTGCACGTATTCGTCGCCGCTGCGTGGCATGTCGAAGTTGATCACCAGATCCAGGCCATCCACGTCCAGACCACGGGCTGCGACGTCGGTGGCAACCAGAATCTTCACGCCACCTTGCTTCAGACGATCGATCGCCAGTTTGCGATCCTTCTGGTCTTTCTCGCCGTGCAGCACGAACGCCTTGTATTCCTGAGCCACGAGGCGGCCGTAAATACGGTCGGCCATGGCGCGGGTGTTGGTGAAGACGATGGCCTTCTGATAGGTCTCGTTGGCCAGCAGCCAGTTGACGATCTGCTCTTTGTGCTGGTTGTGGTCGGCAGTGATGATCTGCTGACGGGTCGTCGAGTTCAGCTGGCTGACCGCGTTGAGCTGCAGGTGCTCAGGGTTGTTCAGCACCTTGGCAATCATCTCGCGCAGGCCGGAACCGCCGGTGGTGGCGGAGAACAGCATGGTCTGCTGTCGGTTCGGGCATTCGTCGACCAGACGTTGCACGTCCTCGGCGAAACCCATGTCGAGCATGCGGTCGGCTTCGTCGAGCACCAGCACTTCGACTTCTTTCAAATCCAGGTTGCCGGCGTTGAGTTGCTCGATCATCCGGCCCGGCGTACCGATCAGGATGTCCGGCACCTTGCGCAGCATCGCCGCCTGCACCTTGAAGTCTTCGCCGCCGGTGATCAGGCCGGACTTGATGAAAGTGAACTGCGAGAAGCGTTCAACTTCTTTCAGAGTCTGCTGGGCCAGCTCGCGGGTCGGCAGCAGGATCAGGGTCTTGATGCTGACGCGAATCTTCGCCGGGCCGATCAGGCGGTTGAGGATCGGCAGGACAAAAGCGGCGGTCTTGCCACTACCGGTTTGCGCCGTCACCCGCAGGTCACGCCCCTGGAGCGCCAGCGGAATGGCCGCTGCTTGCACAGGCGTTGGCTCGACAAATTTCAGCTCGGCCACGGCTTTGAGCAGGCGTTCGTGCAGGGCGAATTGGGAAAACACGGGTGCTACCTCGAAGATATGCAAAAAAACAGCTGCATAGGTTACCGGTTTCGAGCGCTCAGGCCGAGTTTCTTTATACAAACGGGCGTAATCAGTGGCTTTTTTGTTGCTCGATTTGTCTCCAACGGTAATACACAGCGTCTTAAATGCTCTAATCGCCCATCGCGCCTTACAGAAGAATCGTTGCTCACATGGATTTCAAACAGCTCTGGCTCAACGCCCAAGACCTCTGGGGTGCCCTCGAAAAGCACCCGTTCCTGCAATCCGGCCTGGCGCTGATGCTGCTATTGGTGATCGCGCTGATCCTCGGACGAGTGGCACGCTATCTGATCCTGCACGCCAGCCGCATGCTCGGGCGCCAGCCGGCGCTGCACTGGATCAACGACTTTCGCCACAACAAGGTGTTTCAACGTCTGGCGCAGATGACGCCGTCGCTGGTGATCCAGTTCGGTCTGCACCTGGTGCCGGAACTGAGCAAAACCGCGATGACCTTCCTCGGCAACGTGGCGCTGTCCTTCACCATCCTGTTCCTGCTGCTGTCGGTCAGTGCCCTGCTCAATGCGTTGCTGGACATCTATGCGCGCACCGAACACGCGCGCACCCGCTCGATCAAGGGCTATGTGCAACTGGCGAAAATGGTCTTGTACGTGTTTGGCGCGATCATCATCGTCGCCACCCTGATCGACCGTTCGCCATTGTTGCTGCTGTCCGGTCTGGGTGCGATGTCGGCGGTGATTCTGTTGGTCTACAAGGACACCCTGCTGTCGTTCGTCGCCAGCGTACAGCTGACCAGCAACGACATGCTGCGGGTCGGCGACTGGATCGAGATGCCGCAAGTCGGCGCCGATGGCGACGTGGTCGATATCACCTTGCACACGGTCAAGGTGCAGAATTTCGACAAGACCATCGTCTCGATCCCGACCTGGCGCCTGATGTCCGAATCGTTCCGCAACTGGCGCGGCATGCAACAGTCCGGTGGACGACGGATCAAGCGCAGCCTGTTCATCGACGCCAGCGGCGTGCGCTTCATCCGCGACGATGAAGAAGAAAAGCTCTCTCAGGTGCACCTGCTGACCGCCTACATGGGCCGCAAGAAAGCCGAACTCAAAGCGTGGAACGAGGCGCAGGGTAATGTAGCGGCAATGGCGGCCAATCGTCGGCGCATGACCAACATCGGCACCTTCCGCGCTTATGCGCTGGCGTATCTGAAAAGCCATCCCGAGATCCAGCCGAACATGACCTGCATGGTGCGCCAGATGCAGACCACGGCGCAGGGCATTCCGCTGGAAATCTACTGCTTCACGACTACCACGGTGTGGGCCGATTACGAGCGGATTCAGGGGGATATTTTCGATTATCTGCTGGCGGTGCTGCCAGAGTTTGGCTTGAGTCTGTATCAGCAGCCGAGCGGCGGGGATTTGCGTTCGGGGTTGTTGCCGGCGGTGCTGGGTTCGGCGCACATTGCGGAACCACAAAAACACCTCATGTAACCCACAATTACCGTGTAGGAGCTGCCGCAGGCTGCGATCTTTTGATTTTAAAGATTAAAAGATCGCAGCCTTCGGCAGCTCCTACACCGGGTCATGCGGTGCGGCGGATACCCAACCGGCTGATCCATACGGCCGCCAGAATGACACTCCCGCCAAGCAAAAGCCTTCCCAGTTCCTCATGCTGATTCCAGATCAGCAGATTCAGCAGCAGTCCCACCGGCACATGCAGGTTGTTCATCACCGCCAGCGTGCCACCGTTGACCATGCACGCGCCCTTGTTCCACCAATACATGCCCAGCGCGGTGGAGACCAGGCCGAGAAACAGCAACACGCCCCACTGCAGCGGCGCTTCGGGCAGGAAGTTGGCTTTACCGAACAGCAGAAACGCCGGTAACACCACCGCCAGAGCCCCGAGGTAGAAGAAGCCGAAACGCCGGTAATGCGGCAGGTCGCTCGGGTGTTTCGCCACCAGATGCTTGTACAGCACCTGGCCGGCGGCGTAGGTGAAGTTGGCCAGTTGCAGCAACAGGAAACCCATGAAGAAATCCGGGTTGATCCGATCAAAACGAATCACTGCCGCACCGCCCACCGCTACCAATGCAGCGACCAGCGCCCATGGATTGAAGCGTCGGTTCAACGCATCTTCGATCAACGTCACATGCAACGGTGTGAGGATGGTGAACAGCAGCACCTCCGGCACCGTCAGCACGCGGAAGCTCAGGTACAGGCAGACATAGGTGATGCCGAACTGCAACGCGCCGATCAGCAGCATGCCGCGCATGAACGCCGGTTCCACCGAACGCCAGCGTGTCAACGGAATGAACACCAGCCCGGCCAGCACCACGCGCACCAGCACCGCGAAGTAGCTGTCGACATGCCCGGCGAGGTACTCGCCGATCAGACTGAAGGAAAACGCCTGGATCAGCGTGACAAAAAGTAGATAGCCCATGGTCGCCTCTGTTTCGAATGGCGGCGACGATAGCCGGTTTTACATTCCGCAACCAACACAAAATCCCCTGTAGGAGCTGCCGCAGGCTGCGATCTTTTGATTGTAAAAAACAACATCAAAAGATCGCAGCCTGCGGCAGCTCCTACAGGGAGAGCAGTGAATCAGAGAAATCCCAGACAAAAAAAAGCCCGATCTCGCTAAAGCGTTCAATCGGGCTACAGCACTCAGGAGCAACAAGTGCAAAGGGAGGTTCGATGCGCGTAGAGCCTTGAAGGGGTTGCGCCAGGTCACTTAAACAAGCGGCGATTATCTGGCGATTAACCCATCAAGCGACCTGGGACAGTTTGGCGTTGGCCTGATTCAAGCCCTTCTCCTGGAAGTCGCCGCCCAGATTCATGCCTTCGGCGTGAATGAAGGTCACGTCGTGGATGCCGATGAAACCCATGACCTGACGCAGGTACGGTTCCTGGTGGTCGGCCGGGCCGCCGGCGTAGATCCCGCCGCGAGCGGTAAGTACGTAGGCACGTTTGCCGCTGAGCAGGCCTTGCGGGCCGGTTTCGGTGTACTTGAAGGTCACACCGGCACGCAGCACGTGGTCGAGCCAGGCTTTCAGAGTGCTCGGGATCGCGAAGTTGTACATCGGCGCCGCCATCACCAATACGTCGGCGGCCAGCAACTCCTCGGTCAATTCGTTGGATCGGTCCAGCGACGATTGTTCGTCGGCGTTGCGCTGTTCGGCAGACTTCATCCAGCCACCCAGCAGGTTGGCGTCCAGGTGGGGTACCGGGTTCACGGCGAGGTCACGCACGGTGATCTGATCGTTAGGGTGCGCAGACTTCCACTGGCTGATGAAGGTCTGGGTCAGTTGACGGGAAACCGAGTCTTGCTGGCGGGCGCTGCTTTCGATGATCAGAACGCGGGACATGGTGTGTAGTCTCCATCCGAGAATGTTGTAGGTCGATGGAGTGAAGGTTAAACAGGCTTGTATCGATGAAAAAGCGCAAATAATTGCTGCAAAGCATCGAATAATTCGTTTAGATGCACTTAGCCCCTGTGGGAGCGAGCTTGCTCGCGAAAGCGGTGTGTCATTCAACAATGATGTCGACTGAAACGGCCAATTCGCGAGCAAGCTCGCTCCCACAAGGGATTGACGGTGTTATTTCGGGCTGCAACTCAGTTCAATGCGCAGCCTGATGATCTCGCGAGAGAACTTGGCCGTGGCGTTCGTATGCTTGCGGGCCGGGACTTCGATGTTGCGCGTACGTGGCGCTTCCGGGCCATTGTTGAAAACGGCTTTGCAGACGGCATCGACATCACCGAAGTTGACCACTTTTATGGAGCCGATGTCCTTGTCGGTGTCATAGGTTTCGTAGTCGATCTTCAAGCCATTGAGATTTTTCTGCACATCGATCGGGTAAGCAAACGCTGTCAGCGGCAGCAGCGCCAGCAACACACAACAGAATTTTTTCATTCGCCAGTCTCCATGAGGGATGGCCAGCTTAGGACAAGAGGAGCTATTGATGAAAGCGCCCCGCGTGACCCTTGATCAATGGCGAACATTGCAGGCCGTGGTCGATCACGGCGGCTTCGCCCAAGCCGCCGAGGCACTGCACCGTTCGCAATCGTCGGTGAGTTACACCGTCGCCCGCATGCAGGACCAGCTCGGCGTGCCCTTGCTGCGCATTGACGGGCGTAAGGCGGTACTCACCGAAGCCGGTGGCGTATTGTTGCGCCGCTCGCGGCAACTGGTGAAACAGGCCAGCCAACTGGAAGACCTCGCCCACCACATGGAGCAAGGTTGGGAGGCCGAGGTGCGGCTGGTGGTTGATGCGGCCTACCCGAGCGCACGCATCGTCCGGGCGCTGACCGCGTTCATGCCGCAAAGTCGTGGCTGCCGCGTGCGGCTGCGCGAGGAGGTGTTGTCGGGGGTCGAAGAAGTGCTGCTGGAAGGCGTGGCCGATCTGGCGATCACCGGTCTGAGCATTCCCGGCTATCTCGGTGCGGAATTGAGCGATGTCGAGTTTGTTGCCGTCGCCCACCCGGACCACGCCTTGCATCGGCTCAATCGCGAACTGAGCTTCCAGGATCTGGAAACCCAGATGCAAGTGGTGATTCGCGACTCCGGGCGCCAGCAGCCACGCGACGTCGGCTGGCTGGGTGCCGAACAGCGCTGGACGGTCGGAAGCCTTGCCACTGCCGCAACGTTCGTCAGCAGCGGCCTGGGTTTCGCCTGGTTGCCCCGACACATGATCGAACGTGAATTGAAGGAAGGCACGCTCAAGCTGCTACCGTTGGTTCAGGGCGGCAGCCGCAACCCGAGTTTCTATCTCTACTCGAACAAGGACAAACCGCTGGGCCCGGCGACACAAATCCTCATCGAACTGCTGCGCACCTTCGACACCTTGCCGCTGGACGCACCGTTCGCCGCCCCCGAACAAGCCTGACACGGAGTTCACCGATGGCGTATTTCGAGCACGAAGGTTGCAACCTGCACTACGAGGAATATGGCCACGGTACGCCGTTGCTGCTGGTTCACGGGCTCGGCTCGAGCACCCTGGACTGGGAAATGCAGATTCCGGCGCTGTCGGCGCATTACCGGGTGATCGTCCCGGACATACGCGGTCACGGTCGCTCGGACAAACCCCGCGAGCGCTACAGCATCGCCGGTTTCAGCGCTGACCTGCTGGCGTTGATCGAGCACCTGAACCTCGGTCCGGTGCATTACGTCGGGCTGTCGATGGGCGGGATGATCGGTTTCCAGTTCGGTGTCGATCACCCTCACCTGCTCAAAAGCCTGACCATCGTCAACAGCGCCCCCGAAGTCAAACTCCGCAGCCGCGACGATTACTGGCAGTGGTTCAAACGCTGGAGCCTGATGCGTGTGCTGAGCCTGGCAACCATCGGCAAGGCGCTGGGCGGCAAACTTTTTCCGAAACCGGAACAGGCTGATTTGCGGCAGAAAATGGCCGAGCGCTGGGCAAAAAACCACAAACGTGCTTATCTCGCCAGCTTCGATGCGATTGTTGGCTGGGGCGTTCAGGAACGACTTTCCCGGGTGACCTGTCCAACCCTCATCGTCACTGCCGACCGTGACTACACACCGGTGGCGCTGAAAGAAACCTATGTAAAACTGCTGCCCGATGCGCGGCTGGTGGTCATCGCCGATTCGCGCCACGCCACCCCGCTCGATCAACCCGAACGTTTCAATCAAACGCTGCTGGAGTTTCTCGCCGCAGCCGACATTCAATCTCAGGATCACTGACCCATGCTGAAAAAACTCGCCCTCGCCGCCGGCACTGTGCTGTTCGCTGCCAACCTGATGGCTGCCACGCCGGCAAAAGCGCCGCACGTGCTGCTGGACACCACCAACGGCCAGATCGAAATCGAACTGGACCCGGTCAAGGCGCCGATCAGTACCAAAAACTTTCTGGATTACGTCAACAGCGGCTTTTACACCAACACCATTTTCCACCGCGTGATCCCGGGCTTCATGGCCCAGGGCGGCGGTTTCACGCCACAGATGCAGCAGAAAGAAACCAAGGCGCCGATCAAGAACGAAGCCAGCAACGGTCTGCATAACGTTCGCGGCACGCTGTCGATGGCACGCACCTCCAACCCTGATTCGGCCACCAGCCAGTTCTTCATCAACGTGGCCGACAACGCCTTCCTCGATCCGGGCCGTGACGCCGGTTACGCGGTATTCGCCAAAGTGGTCAAAGGCATGGACGTGGTCGACATCATCGTCAACTCGCAAACCACCACCAAACAGGGCATGCAGAACGTGCCTTCCGACCCTGTGATCATCAAGTCGGCCAAAGTCATCGACTAAGCTGTACAGGGCGTTTCGAGCGGCGCAGGCCTGACGCCACGCCGCTCACACCGATAAAAGGAGAGCCCGGCCTCCGGGCGGTTATCTGATGCTCTATCGCCGTTTCGAACAACTGATCGACATATTCCGCGATGCTCCGACGGCGGCTCCGCCCAATCGCGTGCTGCCCTTCTATACCTATTACCTGAAACAGGTCTGGCCGAGCTTTGCCGCTCTGTTGGTGGTCGGCCTGTTTGCTGCGTTGATCGAAGTGGCGCTGTTCAGTTACCTGAGCCGCATCATCGACCTGGCCCAAGGCACGCCCAACCCGAATTTCTTCAGCGACCACGCCCTCGAACTGACGTGGATGGTGGTGGTGGCGCTGGTACTGCGGCCGATCTTTTTCGGCCTGCACGACCTGCTGGTGCACCAGACCCTGAGCCCGGGGATGACCAGCATGATCCGCTGGCAGAATCACAGCTATGTGCTCAAACAAAGCCTGAATTTCTTCCAGAACGACTTCGCCGGGCGCATCGCCCAACGCATCATGCAGACCGGCAACTCGCTGCGTGACTCCGCCGTGCAAGCGGTCGACGCGCTGTGGCATGTGGTGATCTACGCGATCAGTTCGCTGGTGCTGTTCGCCGAAGCCGACTGGCGCCTGATGATCCCGTTGCTGACCTGGATCGCCGCCTACATCGGCGCCCTGTATTACTTCGTGCCACGGGTCAAGGATCGATCGGTGGAGGCCTCCGATGCGCGCTCGAAACTGATGGGGCGGATCGTCGACGGCTACACCAACATCGCCACGCTGAAGCTGTTTGCCCACACCAATTTCGAACAGCATTACGCCAGGGAAGCCATCGAGGAACAGACGGTCAAGGCGCAGATGGCCGGCCGCGTGGTGACCAGCATGGACGTGGCAATCACCGCCATGAACGGTCTGCTGATCGTCGGCACCACCGCGCTGGCGCTGTGGCTGTGGACGCAGTCGTTGATCACGGTCGGCGCTATCGCGCTGGCTACGGGTCTGGTGATTCGCATCGTCAACATGTCCGGCTGGATCATGTGGGTGGTCACCGGCATCTTCGAAAACATCGGCATGGTGCAGGACGGTCTGCAGACCATTTCGCAACCGGTCAGCGTTACTGATCGCGAACAGGCCAAACCACTGGCGGTGGCCCGTGGCGAAGTGCGTTTCGAGCATGTGGATTTTCACTACGGGAAGAAGAAGGGCATCATCGGCGACCTCAACCTGACCATCAAACCCGGCGAGAAAATCGGTTTGATCGGGCCGTCCGGCGCCGGCAAATCGACGTTGGTCAACCTGCTGCTGCGCCTGTACGACGTCGAGGGTGGACGGATCCTGATCGATGGGCAGAACATCGCCGAAGTCGGCCAGGAAAGCCTGCGCGCACGGATCGGCATGATCACGCAGGACACCTCCCTGCTGCACCGCTCGATCCGCGACAACTTGCTGTACGGCAAGCCTGACGCCACCGACGCCGAACTCTGGGATGCGGTGCACAAGGCTCGCGCCGACGAGTTCATTCCGTTGCTGTCGGACGCCGAGGGCCGCACCGGTTTCGATGCACACGTCGGCGAGCGCGGGGTGAAACTGTCCGGCGGCCAGCGCCAGCGCATCGCGATTGCCCGGGTGCTGCTCAAGGACGCGCCGATCCTGATCATGGACGAAGCAACCTCGGCACTGGATTCGGAAGTCGAAGCAGCGATCCAGGAAAGCCTCGAAACCCTGATGCAAGGTAAAACCGTGATCGCCATCGCTCACCGCCTCTCGACCATCGCCCGCATGGATCGGCTGGTGGTGCTGGAAAACGGCAAGATCGCCGAGAGCGGCACCCACGCCGAATTGCTCGCCCATCGCGGGTTGTATGCGCGGTTGTGGGCGCACCAGACCGGAGGATTTGTCGGCATCGATTGATCACAAAAAATCTGACTTTGTGAACTTTTTTGGCGAGGGAGCTTGCTCCCGCTCGACTGCGCAGCAGGCGCAAAGCCCGCCAACTGTGCGAGTCTGACACTACCGGTGCAGATAGTTTTGGGACAGCTTCGCTGTCCAGCGGGAGCAAGCTCCCTCGCCACGCAATGTTTGTCCGCCAAAAAACCGCCCCAGCCCGCCAACCATGGGCTCTGGCGGTTTTTTCATGTCTGCTGGCAATCCATCCAAAGCCTGCTGTACTCAGCCAAGGTTCCAGCACGGAACCTGTCGTAAATCTGCAAGGAAGCACAACTCGATACAGTCTCGATAGCACGCCTATCAAGGACTCTCTCATGTCTCTGTTCAAACGTTCAGTTACTGAGTTGTTGGGTACGTTCTGGCTGGTTCTGGGTGGATGCGGCAGCGCAGTACTCGCTGCGTCTTCGCCCTTGGGCATTGGAGTGCTGGGGGTGGCCCTGGCGTTTGGTCTGACGGTGCTGACCATGGCGTTCGCCATTGGCCACATCAGCGGATGTCATCTCAACCCGGCCGTCTCGGTCGGTCTGTTCGTTGGCGGCCGGTTTCCGGCCAAAGAGTTGCCCGCCTATATCATCGCGCAGGTGCTCGGCGCGATTCTCGCCGCGGCGCTGATTGCGCACATTGCCAGCGGCAAGGAGGGTTTCGATATTGCCGCAGGTCTGGCCTCCAACGGGTATGGCGAGCACTCTCCGGGCAAATACTCGATGGCCGCAGGCTTTGTCACCGAGTTGGTGATGACCGCCATGTTCGTGATCATCATCCTCGGTGCTACCGACAAACGCGCTCCGGCGGGCCTTGCACCGATCGCCATCGGCCTGGGTCTGACGTTGATTCACCTGATCTCGATCCCGGTCACCAACACCTCGGTCAACCCGGCGCGCAGCACCGGTCCGGCGTTGATGGTCGGCGGCTGGGCGATCGCGCAGTTGTGGATGTTCTGGGTCGCGCCGCTGCTGGGCGCGGTGGTGGGCGGCGGAATCTATCGCTGGCTGGGTAAAGAAGAAACCTGAAGGATGCCTGAACTCCCTTTGTAGGAGCTGCCGAAGGCTGCGATCTTTTGACTTTTAAAGAGCAAAAAATCGCAGCCTCCGGCAGCTCCTACAGGGAGCTAGGTTTGGCGGTAGGGCAAGGCAGTTTTTGCTTCTTCGGCATAGGCAAGGATGCCGGCGCGTTCCTGTTTCAGAAAATCCTTCACCGCCGCTTTCAACCCGGGATGGCGCAGGTAGTGCCACGAATGCGTGATCACCGGTTCAAAGCCGCGAATCAGTTTATGTTCCCCCTGGGCCCCCGCATCGAAGCGCTGATACCCCTGGGCGATCGCGTAATCCATGCCCTGATAGAAACACGTCTCGAAATGCAGCCGGTCAAACTCGGCCAGACATCCCCAATAACGTCCATAGAAGCTGTCACCCCCGACCAGACTGAAGGCCATCGCCACCGGCCGTGAACCCTGTCTGGCGAAGACCACCCGAATCGCCTCCGGCATCCGCGCAGCCAACAGACTGAAGAACTCGCGCGTCAGGTACGGCGCCTGTCGGCGCACGGCATAGGTGTTGGCATAGCAGGCGTAGACAAAATCCCATTGCGCCTCGTCCAGCTCGCGCCCTTCCAGCCATTCGAACTCGAAGCCCTGCCCCGCCACTTGCTCGCGTTCCTTGCGCATCTGCTTGCGCTTGCCCGAGCTGAGCACGTCGAGAAAATCCTGAAAGTCCCGGTAACCGCGATTCTGCCAGTGGTACTGACAGCCGATACGTTGCAGCCAGCCCGGCTGCTCGGCCATGGCGGCATCGGTGAACGGGTCGGTGAAATTGATGTGCGCGCTGGAAAGTTCTTCGATTTCCAGATAACCCGGCAGGCTTTTGAGCAGTTCGAAGCCGTCCTCGACATTCGCCGCCAGCAGGCGCGGGCCACTGACTGGACTGAACGGCACCGCGGTCAGCAGCTTGGGGTAGTAATCGATCCCGGCGCGAGCGCAGGCATCAGCCCAACCGTGATCAAAGACATACTCGCCGTAGGAATGCCATTTGCGATAACCGGGCAGCGCGGCGATCAACCGATCGCCTTCAACATGCAGCAGATGCTCGGGTTGCCAGCCGGTGTGCGGGCCGACGCTGCCACTGTCTTCCAGTGCGCCGAGGAACGCATGGCGCAGAAACGGCTGGTTCTCGGGCACCAGCGCATCCCAGGTCGCGGGGGCGATTTCTGACAGGTTTTGCAGACGTTGCAACGGCATCAACTGGCTCTCCACATCTTGGCGTCAAAGCCCCGCGAGTATCGCTGATCAGCTTCCATTGCACACGCTCATTCGGGCGACAGTGCTCTGGCTCGATAGTTCACGAGGACGTTGCATCGTCATCGACATGACATCACTTAGCCACTGCTCTGTCATAAACCATCGCGATACTCGCTCCTGTTTTTAGAGCGCCGGGTTCTACCCGGACACTGTTTTCCGACGTGCGCGTCGGTGTGCCCAGGATGGTTCAGCCATCCCTCTCATCTTCGGAGATTGCTATGCGTCTTGCTTCCACGAAAACTGCGGCGGCCCTGTGCGGTGGCCTGTTGCTGGCCATGAGCGTTCCGGCCAGTGCTGCAGTCGACGCCAAACTGCTCGACATGCTCAAGGCTAACGGTTCCATTTCCCAGGCGCAGTACATTGAACTGCAAACTGAACTGGCCAAGGATCAGAAGGCTCAGCAAATCGCGCAGCAGGCGCAGCAAGAGACCAACGAGCAAATCGCGGCAACCGCGAAGAAAACCAATGAGCTGAGCTCCTTCGACCAGAAACTTGCCTGGGCCGCCAAGACCCAGTTCAAGGGTGACGTGCGTATCCGTCAGGAGACCGTCAAGATCGACGGTGAATCCAACAACGGTGGTCGCGACAAGGATCGCCAGCGTATCCGCGCCCGCCTGGGTGCCTACACCGAGATCAACCCGCAGGTCGACACCGGTATCCGTATTGCCACCGGCGGCGGCGACGATGCCCGTTCGACCAACCAGGACATGGACAACTACTTCGACAAGAAGCAGATCTGGCTCGACCTGGGTTACATCGACTACCACCCCGATGCCATCAAGAACCTGCACGTGATCGGCGGCAAGATGCTGCAACCCTGGGTCAGCATGGGCGATGTGATCTGGGACAGCGACATCAACCCGGAAGGTCTGGCCGTGACCTACAAATACCCGCTGGGCAGCAGCGCCGAACTGTTCGGCAGCCTGGGTAACTACACCCTCAAGGACAACGTCGACGGCGAAGGCGTGCAATTTCGCCACGACCTGCGCCTGACCGCAGGCCAGTTGGGCAGCCGCTTCGCGATCACCGACAACCTGAAACTGACCCTGGGCGGCAGCGTCTACGCCTACCAGAACGACGAGGACAGCCGTTGCACCGGGACGTCCACACCGTGCGCACTGTCGGTCAACGGCAACTCGGCCAACAACGAATTCCGTCTGTACGAGGGCTTCAGCCAGATCGATATCGGTGGTTTGCCAATGCCGCTGTCGTTCTACGGCCAGTACGTGAAGAACAACGATGCCGTGACCGATGCCGACACTGCGTGGCTGGTCGGCGCCAAGTCGAAAGTCTTCGGCCTGAACCTGGACTACAACTATCGTGACGTACAGCGTGACGCCGTGGTCGGCGCATTCACCGACTCCGACTTCGCCAACGGCACCACCGGTTCCCGTGGCCACAAGTTCAAGGTCGGTTACGACATCGACAAGAACTTCGCCATCGGCGCCACCTACTTCCTGACCAAGGCCGACTTCTCCAGCCGTACCCAGCGTGACGCAGACACCAACACCCTGCAGCTGGATGCGGAAGCGAAGTTCTAAAAAGCGTCACCTGTAGCCTGACGCGGGCGGGACGATCCCCATCATCCGTTCGTTTCATCCGCGTCGGGCTATTTCTGCAAGATGCAAGAACACTGTAGGAGCTGCCGGAGGCTGCGATCTTTTGATCTTGTTTTTGAGGATCAAAAGATCGCAGCCTCCGGCAGCTCCTACAGGGGGCTCTATTTTTCTTTGCGGCGTTGCTCGGCCAGGCGTTCGGCCAAAGCGTCAATACCCGCCTCGGTTTTCTCCGGCATCGCCTTCAATGTGGCCTGCATCAAACGCATCTGGCGAATGAAACGCCGACAGTTGGGGCAGAACATCAGGTGGTGGCGCACCAACAGTCTCTCGCGAAAGCTCAACTGGCCATCGAGATAATCGCTGGAGCGCGCTACTTGTTCCTTGCAGGTCAGCATTCGCCAGTCTCCTCAAAATGCTCCACCGTGGCGAAGACTTTCAGCCGCGCACGATGCAGCAGCACACGGACATTGGAGAGCGAGATCTCCAGAAGATTACAGATCTCTTCCAGCTCCAGGCCCTGACGCTCGCGCAGCAGCAAAACACTGCTTTGCAGTTCCGACAGGCTGAGCAAGGTGTGCTCCAGGCAGTCGCGCAATTCGCTTTCAGTCAGCAAGGCTTCCGGCGTGTCCTGATGCCAGGCGAACGGCGCCACCAGCCAATGACCGTCACCGGAAGAAAAGCGATCATCGTCGATGGTGCCGTGGGGTGACGGCAGGTCATCCATCAAGACTTCGCGACGATTTTGTTTGTAACGACTCTTGGCCGAGTTGGCAGTGATGGTCAGCAGCCAGGTCTTGAGACTGGAACGGCCCTCGAAGCTACCGATGTGGCGCACCACCGAAAGCCAGGCGTCCTGCACCACTTCCTCGACATGGCGCTGGCCGACAATCGCGTAAGCCACAGCACGCATGGCGCTCTGGTAGGTGCTGACCAGTTCCTTGAAAGCTTTTTGCTCACCGGCCAACAGGCGTTCGAGCAGTTGGGTGTCATCCGTTGCGGCCATGCGCGCCTCGTTTTCAGATGGTCGAAAGCAAAAGATCGCAGCCTGCGGCAGCTCCTACAGAGATCAGTGTAGGAGCTGCCGCAGGCTGCGATCTTTTCAGGCGCACTCAGCGCTTGCGCAGAATCACGCTGCCGATCGAGTAACCGGCGCCGAACGAGCTCAGCACGGCCAGCGAACCGCTGGCCAGATCGTCCTGATACTTGTGGAAGGCAATCACCGAGCCGGCAGAGCTGGTGTTGGCGTAGGTGTCGAGAATCACCGGGGCTTCTTCTTCAGTGGCTTCACGGCCCAGCAGCTTGCGCACGATCAGGTGGTTCATGCTCAGGTTGGCCTGGTGCAGCCAGAAGCGCTTGACGTCGCCGACGTTGAGTTTGTTCTCTTCCAGATGCTCACCTATCAGCTCGGCGACCATCGGGCAGACGTCCTTGAACACCTTGCGGCCTTCCTGCACGAACAGTTTGTCGCGGGCCCCGATGCCCTCCTCCGCCGCACGGTTGAGGAAGCCGAAGTTGTTGCGAATATTGTTGGAGAACTTGGTCAGCAGTTTGGTGCTGACCACATCGAACTGGTACTTGGAGGTCGCCAGGTCGGCGCGCTCAATGATGACTGCCGTCGCCGCGTCGCCGAAGATGAAGTGGCTGTCACGGTCGCGGAAGTTCAGGTGACCGGTGCAGACTTCAGGGTTGACCATCAGGATCGCCCGGGCCTGACCCAGTTGCACACTGTTGGCCGCCGCCTGAATGCCGAAAGTCGCCGAGGAGCAGGCGACGTTCATGTCGAAACCGAAGCCCTGAATGCCCAGTGCTTCCTGGACTTCGATGGCGATGGCCGGGTAGGCGCGCTGCAGGTTGGAGCAGGCGACGATCACGCCGTCGATGTCGGCGGCGGTCTTGCCGGCACGTTGCAGCGCCTGTTCGGCGGCGCCGATGGCCATCTGGCAGAGGACCGACCATTCGTCGTTGGAACGCTCCGGCAGACGCGGGGCCATGCGTTGCGGATCGAGAATACCGTCCTTGTCCATGACAAAGCGGCTCTTGATGCCGGAGGCCTTTTCGATGAACGCGGCGCTGGATTCGGTTAGCGCCTGGACTTCACCACGGGCGATGGCATCGGCGTTGTCGGCGTTGAATTGCGCGACATAGGTATTGAAAGACTGCACCAGCTCTTCGTTGGAAATGCTGTTGGCCGGGGTGTACAGGCCGGTGCCGCTGATGACGACGTTATGCATGGTCGTTTCTCTAATCTGTTCAGGCAGAAAGCGCTGGCACCGACGTACCAACACACAAAGGGTCTGTTCCTGTCCGCAGGACGCTGACCTGGCATCGCTTTATTCCGCCACGTGACCCGACCGAAGGCTCTGGGTCACGAAACCGGCGTTTATGGTCGCGAAGTTTGCCATAAACCTTGGCTTTTGGCGCCTTTCTCATGCCAAACCCAATCACTGTAGGAGCTGCCGAAGGCTGCGATCTTTTGATTCTGTTCCGGTAAAAAGCAAAATCAAAAGATCGCAGCCTGCGGCAGCTCCTACAGAGGCGATGCAGGGTTGGGGATCAAGCCTCGACCTGACTCCATTGCTTGCTCAGCCGCTTGTCCGAGATCGGCACTTTCGTTCCCAACTGCTGGGCGAACAGCGACACCCGGTATTCCTCCAGCCACCAGCGGTACAACTCCAGCTGCGGATCGCGTTTACCTTCCTGGGCATGTTTCGCCGCGCGGACCTGGTATTGCGCCCAGAGGCCGGCCAGTTCACCGCTCCAGACGCGATCCTTCTGTACTTGCGCACCGAGCTTCTCGAAACGCTGCTCGACCGCCTTCAGATAGCGCGGCAGCTCCTTGAGCCATTGCATCGGTGTTTCCCGGACGAACCCCGGATACACCAGATGGCTGATTTGCTGCTTGATGTCATTCAGCGCCACCGCCTGAGCCAGATCGATCTTGCCCTTGAAGCGCTTTTGCAGGCCGTGCCACAGCTTGAGAATCTCCAGGGTCAGCCGCGCCACGCGCTCGGCGTGTTCGGTCCAGCTGCCGCGTTTGCGTTCGGCCAATGCCGCCAGCCCGGCACCGTCACGCGGCAACGGGTCTTCGCCTTCCAGAATGCAGCTGTCGAGACTGGCCAGCAGAATGT
The DNA here is from genome assembly GCF_022368695.1 of Pseudomonas sp. Y5-11. Taxonomy (NCBI): domain Bacteria; kingdom Pseudomonadati; phylum Pseudomonadota; class Gammaproteobacteria; order Pseudomonadales; family Pseudomonadaceae; genus Pseudomonas; species Pseudomonas sp. Y5-11. The sequence goes on along the minus strand of NZ_CP058974.1, from coordinate 2,497,287 downwards.
CTTCCACCAGCGCGTCCACTCGGCCCAACTCACGATACAGCAGGCCCAGCTCGGTGATACCCGGCAGTTTGCTGCGCAGGAACTTCGCCGGCTCCGCCAGTTGCTGCAGCAGCAGCCGCTGCAAGGCGCGGCGATGCTGGAATTCGGCTTCGGCCGGGGTCGAAAACCGCCCTTCCTTGACCGTGCCGCCTTCTTCCACCAGTGCCGGATAGACCGTCATCGACAGGCCGGCAATCTTCTGCTGAGTCTTTTCCGCCACCGGAGCGAAGACCTTGGCCTCCACCGGTTGCTGACTTTTCGCACTTTGCGGCACGGCCAAAGCCGCTTGACTGGCTTCGGCGAAGCGCGCGGTGAGCTCGGCCAGATCGCGTCCCTCACCAAGAAACTTGCCTTGGCCGTCGACGATTTCCAGGTTCATCCGCAGATGGCTTTCGACCTGCTGCGCCGCTTCCGCCCACGCCTCATCGCTGACTCGGGCGCCGGTCATGCGCAGCAGTTCGCGACCCAGCGATTGCGGCAACGAGCCCTCAGCGAAGGTCATGCGCTGCAACGCCGCCTTGATGAAATCCGGCACCGGCACGAAGTTTTTGCGCAGGGCTTTCGGCAGATTGCGCACCAGCGCAATGCACTTGGCCTCGATCAGCCCCGGCACCAGCCATTCCAGACGCTCCGGCGGCAGCATCGGCAGCAGCGGTGCCGGCACGCGCAGGGTCACGCCGTCGCGCGGGTGATTGGGTTCGAAGTGGTAGCTGAGCGCCAACTCCAGATCGCCGATGTGCAACGTGTCCGGGTAGTCGCGCGCGGTGACTTCGCTGGCCTCGCGGGCCAGCACGTCCTCTTCGCGCATGATCAGCAGCTGCGGGTTCTTCTGGCTGTTGACCCGATACCAACTGTCGAAGGTCGCGGTCTGGTGAATCTCCGCCGGCAACCGCGCATCGTAGAACGCGTACAGGGTTTCTTCGTCAGCGAGGATGTCGCGGCGCCGGGCCTTGGCTTCCAGTTCGTCGAGCTGTTCGAGCAATTGTTTGTTGGCGCTCAAGCATTTGGCTTTCGACTGAATCTCGCCACGCACCAGGCCCTCGCGGATAAACAGCTCACGCGACACCACCGGATCCACCGGGCCGTAATGCACCGGGCGGCGACCGACCACGATCAGCCCGAACAGGGTAATCTGCTCGTAGGCCACAACCTGGCCGCGCTTCTTCTCCCAGTGCGGTTCGAAGTGGTTTTTCTTGATCAGGTGCCCGGCCAGCGGTTCGATCCAGTCGGCGTCGATCTTGGCGACCATGCGCGCGTAAAGCTTGGTGGTTTCCACCAGTTCGGCGGTCATCAGCCACTGCGGGCGTTTCTTGCCGATGCCCGACGACGGATGAATCCAGAAGCGCCGCTGACGGGCGCCAAGGTAATCGCCGTCTTCGGTTTTCTGACCGATCTGGCTGAGCAATCCGACCAGCACCGCTTTGTGCAGTTTCGGGTAATCCGCCGGTTCCTTGTTGAGGCTCAACTGCATGTCGCGGCAGATCAGACTCAGCTGGCGATGGGAATCACGCCACTCGCGCAGACGCAGATAATTGAGGAAATTCTTCCGGCACCAGTTACGCAGTGGGCTGGCGGTCAGCGCTTGGCGCTGTTCTTCAAAACCACGCCACAGATTGACCAGACCGGCGAAGTCCGAATCGCTGTCCTTCCACTGCGCGTGGGCCTGATCCGCCGCTTGCTGACGCTCCGGCGGACGCTCGCGCGGGTCTTGAATCGACATCGCACTGGCGACGATCAGCACTTCCTGCAAGCTGCCGAGCCTGGCCGCTTCGAGCAGCATGCGGCCCATGCGCGGGTCCACCGGCAGGCGCGCCAACTGGCGCCCGAGCGGGGTCAGCTGACTGTTGCGGTCCACCGCCGAGAGTTCTTGCAGCAGGTTGAAACCGTCGCTGATCGCCTTGCCGTCCGGCGGCTCGATGAACGGGAACGCGGTGATCTCACCGAGGCGCAGGTGCAGCATCTGCAAGATCACGGCGGCAAGGTTGGTGCGCAGAATTTCCGGGTCAGTGAATTCCGGGCGACCGAGGAAATCTTCCTCGCTGTACAGCCGCACGCAAATCCCCGGTTCGACCCGGCCGCAACGACCTTTACGCTGATTGGCACTGGCCTGGGAAATCGCTTCGATCGGCAGGCGTTGGACCTTGGCGCGATAGCTGTAGCGACTGATGCGCGCGGTGCCGCTGTCGATCACGTACCGGATGCCCGGCACGGTCAACGAGGTCTCGGCGACGTTGGTCGCCAGCACCACGCGGCGTCCCGGATGCGACTGGAAAATCCGCTGCTGTTCAGCCGGCGACAGGCGCGCGTACAGCGGCAGGATTTCGGTGTGTTTGAGCTGAGCCTTGCGCAGCATGTCGGCGGCGTCGCGAATCTCGCGCTCGCCGGGCAGGAACACCAGCACATCGCCGGGACTGCGGCGTTCACTACGCTCGTAGGCGGCGATCTCGTCGAGGGTGGCGAGGATCGCCTGATCGACGGTCAGGTCGTCTTCGACGCGGTTGCCCTCTTCGTCCTGCTCAAGCGTCAGCGGGCGATACCAGGTTTCAACCGGGAAGGTGCGGCCGGACACTTCGACAATCGGCGCGTCATCGAAATGCTTGGAGAAGCGCTCCAGATCGATGGTCGCCGAGGTGATGATGACTTTCAGGTCCGGACGACGCGGCAGCAGGGTTTTCAGGTAACCGAGCAGGAAGTCGATGTTCAGGCTGCGTTCGTGAGCTTCGTCGACGATGATCGTGTCGTAGCGTTCCAGATAACGGTCATTCTGGGTTTCCGCCAGCAGGATGCCGTCGGTCATCAGTTTGATCAGGGTGTTGGCATCGCTCTGATCTTCGAAACGCACCTGATAACCGACCAGCGCGCCCAGTGGCGTACCGAGTTCTTCGGCGACCCGACTGGCCACACTGCGCGCCGCGATTCGGCGCGGCTGGGTGTGGCCGATCAAGCCATGCTGACCGCGACCGATTTCCAGGCAGATTTTCGGCAACTGCGTGGTTTTACCCGAACCGGTTTCGCCGGCGATGATCAGGACCTGATGCTTCTCCAGCGCAGCCTTGATCTCATCGCGCTTGGCGGCAATCGGCAGGCTGTCGTCGTAACGAATCACCGGCAGGCTGGCACGGCGCGCCAGCACTTGATCACAGGACGCCTGCAGGCGCGTCACCCACTGGGCCAGCTTGGCCTCGTCGGGTTTCTTGCGCAGCTCGAGCAACTGCCGCCGCAGCCAGTGACGGTCGGCGAGCATGGCGTGATCAAGGTTTTTCAGCAGTTTGTCGATGGAGGGCGATTCGTCGGTCATCGGGTACGCAATTCGGTCGTCTATATGTGCAGGGGGCGGATTGTCGCAGATTTGCGTCACTGAACACGACTGCGAGGTGCTTTTGTGGCGAGGGGATTTATCCCCGATCGGCTGCGCAGCAGTCGCCGACTGGATATGAAAGTCGGACTGAAGCGTCTGAGTTGAAGGTTTTTGGGGGTGCTACGCACCCCATCGGGGATAAATCCCCTCGCCACAATGTGTTTACCCGGGCGTCATTCATTATCCAGTCCTTTGCGGCGGTAGGGGAACACGTCGATGACTTTGCCGGCGCGAATCGCCTCCTGCAGCCCCTTCCAGTAATCGGCGTTGTACAACTCGCCGTGCAGTTGATCGAACAGTTTGCGCTGCCCGGCATCGGCGAACAGGAACGGCGGAAACTCCTCGGGAAAAACGTCCAGCGGCCCGATCGAGTACCAGGGCTCGGAAGCCATTTCGTCCTCGGGGGTGCGCGGCGCGGGGATGTGGCGGAAGTTGGCTTCGGTCAGGAAGCAGATTTCGTCATAGTCGTAGAACACCACCCGCCCATGCCGGGTAACGCCGAAGTTCTTCAGCAACATGTCGCCGGGGAAGATATTGGCCGCCGCCAGTTGCTTGATCGCCAGGCCGTAATCCTCCAGTGCCTCGCGCACCTGCGCTTCGTTGGCGTTGTCCAGATAGAGGTTGAGCGGGGTCATGCGGCGCTCGGTCCAGCAGTGGCGGATCAACACCGTGTCGCCTTCGACCGAGACCGTCGACGGCGCGACGTCAAGCAGCTCTTCCAGGCACGCCGGATCGAACTTGCTCAGTGGAAAACGGAAGTCGGCGAATTCCTGGGTATCGGCCATGCGCCCGACGCGGTCGACACTTTTCACCAATCGGTATTTTTCGATCACCGTCGCCCGGTCGACGTTTTTCGACGGCGAGAAACGGTCCTTGATGATCTTGAACACGGTGTTGAAGCCCGGCAGGGTGAACACGCTCATGACCATGCCGCGCACGCCCGGCGCCATGATGAATTGATCGTCGGTGTTGGCCAGGTGATTGATCAGCGCGCGGTAGAACTCGGACTTGCCGTGTTTGTAGAAGCCGATCGAGGTGTACAGCTCGGCGATGTGCTTGCCCGGCAGAATGCGCCGCAGGAAACCGATGAACTCCGCCGGCACCGGCACATCGACCATGAAATACGAACGGGTGAAAGAGAAGATGATCGACACATCGGCTTCGTCGGTGATCAGCGCGTCGATCTGAATCCCGCGGCCTTCGCGGTGCAGCAGCGGAATCACCAGCGGCCACTGCTCGTTGGGGGTGTAGATGCGCCCCACCAGATACGCGCCTTTGTTGCGGTACAGCACCGAGGAAAACAGCTCGACGCTCAGCTCCGGATCCTTGCACACCCAGTCCGGCAAATTCTCGCGCAGTTGCGCTTCGAGGCGCTGCAGATCGCCGGGCAGATCGGCGTAATCCTCGCTGAAACGGTAGTCGGCAAAGATGCTCGCAAGCATCGACGACAGCTGACCTTGCGGCTTGTAGGTGCGGGTTTGCGCAGCCCGGGCGCGGCGCAGGCTCGGGCGCGTGGTATGGATGAACATGCAGCCGTCGCTGATCAGGTCGTGGCTGAACAGCCCGCAGAAGATCGAGTTGTACCAGGTCTCGGACAGCTCATCGTCGAAGCGCAGGTCGATCACGCTGATGTAGGCACTTTTCACCAACGGCCAGCTGCCGACATTCATCAACGTCTCGTCGTCGAAATGCTCGCGCAGGCGGGCGATGGTTTCGCCGACCTTTTCTTCGTAGAGATTGATCCGCGCCGCCGACGCGGTCTGCGTCTCCTGCCAGCGCGCCTGCTCGAAGCGTTCCCGCGCACCGTCGGTGATCCGCCGGAAATGCTCGCGGTAATCGTCAAAGCCATCGAGGATCATGCGGGCGATGTCGGTGGCTGGCCATTGCTGCGGCATAGAAGAGACCTCGGCGTACAAGTGGAAATCTGTGCCTGAGCTTAGCCACGGAACCGGGTGCAGGTGAAGTGCAATTTCTGCCAAAACCGGAACGCCAGCGCACATCGCTGGCATTTTTCACCAGGCAACCCGCTGCAGCGAATTAAATGCCCGATTAGCGGTTGCCATCGCCGGGGCGCTCGGCAACACTCTCGTCCCGATCAAGGAAGGAGTGCCATCGTGAGCGCTGTCGATATTTTCCGCATGCTGTCGCTGGCAGCCATCTGGGGCGCGAGTTTCCTGTTCATGCGCATTATTGCGCCGGTGATCGGCACCATTCCGACCGCGTTCTTTCGGGTGTCGATAGCGGCCGTCGGGCTGCTGGTGATTCTCGGGTTGATGCGCATCAGCTGGGACTTCAAAGGCAAGCTTAAAACCGTGATGTTGCTGGGCGTGATCAACTCGGGGATTCCGGCGACACTGTATTCGGTCGCGGCGCAAGTGTTGCCGGCCGGCTACTCGGCAATCTTCAACGCCACCACGCCGCTGATGGGCGTATTGATTGGCGGGCTGTTTTTCAGTGAAAAACTCACTGCCGCGAAGCTGACCGGGGTGTTTCTCGGCTTGTTCGGTGTCGGTGTGCTGACGCGTGCAGGGCCGGTGGCTTTCGATCTGCAATTGCTCATGGGCGCCCTCGCCTGCCTGCTTGCCACCACCTGCTACGGTTTCGCCGGATTTCTCACGCGACGCTGGCTGGATCACAGCGGTGGGCTCGACAGTCGTCTCTCAGCCGTGGGCAGCATGCTCGGCGCTTCGCTGTTTCTCTTGCCGCTGTTCGGCTACAGCGTGATCACCGCACCACCGGCAAGCTGGGGCGGCTGGAGTGTATGGCTATCGCTGCTGGGCCTGGGTCTGGGTTGCACCGCGTTCGCCTACATCATCTATTTCCGCTTGCTCAGTTCCATCGGCCCGGTCAAATCGATGACCGTCACCTTCATGATCCCGGCGTTCGGCGTGTTGTGGGGTGCGTTACTGCTGGATGAGCCGCTGTCGATGGCTCACTTGTACGGCGGGGTGTTGATTGCGCTGGCGTTGTGGTTGGTGTTGAAGCCGGCGGTAGCAACCGCCCGCTGATTGGCGGCGTCGATAAGTCAGTCTTCGCGAGCAAGCCCACATTTGGAATGCATTCCCCTGTGGGAGCGAGCCTGCTCGCGAAGGCGGCCGAACAGCCGCGATCAGTTTACGGATCAGCCGGTTTTACGGAACACAAACGCCAGACCGACAATGATCAACAGCATCCCCAGCACACTCAGCGCCGCCAGACGATTGCCGAAAATCAGATAGTCCATCAGCGCCGTCACCGCTGGCACCAGATAGAACAGACTGGTGACGTTCACCAGATTGCCCCGAGCGATCAGGCGGTACAGCAAAAGCGTCGCCAGCACCGACACCACCAGTCCCATCCACAACACCGGCACGATGAAACCGGCGCTGTGCTCAAAGTGGAACGGTTGAAACGGCACAAATATCCCGCACAACAACAGTCCGGCCAGGTATTGCACTGGCAGCGTGCCGAGGGGATTGTCGGTGATGCGTTTCTGCATGATCGAACCCAGAGTCATGCTCGCCAGTGCAAGCAGGCCGAACAGCATCCCGGCCCAGGACATCCCCGCCAGACCGATCCCCTGGTAAACCACCATGATCAGCCCGGCCAGGCCCAGCGCCAGACCGAACATCCGGCTCGCCGAGCGCTGCCGCTCCATCAACACCACAGTGAGGATCGGCTGTACGCCCATGATGGTCGCCATCACCCCCGGCGTGACTTTGGTGTTGAGCGCCAACAGATAAAAAATCTGATACGCGCCCAACAACACCAGGCCCGTTGCAATCGCGAACAGCATCGGTTTGCCACCCTTGGGCAGCTTCAACTTGAGCAGCGGCGTCAACAGCAGCAGCCCGCACAGGGCGATCACAAAGCGAATCAATAGAAAAGCAAAGGGCGAGGCATGGGCCAGGCCCCATTTGGAGAAGATCGCACCACTGCTCCACAGCAGAACGAACAGGCTCGTGGACATCGCCGCAAACGCGGATTGTTTCGAAAGGACAAACATGAATACCACCTGTAGTCAGGCAAATAGCCAACTCAGCCGAGGCTGAAATTCAGTAGGTGTTTCTGGGGGGCGCAGGGGTCAGCAAAGAATGCCGATCAGCCCGAAACGCCAACGCCCGGCGGTGATACGACGGCGCACACCGGCGTGCTACTGACAGGTGGAGGGTAATGACTGATCTGCCCGGGCTGCTGATTCCCGCACGGCACGACGCCAGCATTGACCGCTGAATCGACTACCGCGTTGATGAGGGATGCAGGCATTGGGACTGATCTTTTTTGAAGGATTTGAAATATGAATCAGCTGATTCACGAGCGCCGACTATAACCAGCGCGGGACATGGATTGCAATGATTTGGCCAAAGGGCCAGCAGGGACAGTTGGCGGCGAGGAGAATAGGCTGATGAGCAAGGGATAGGCCCATTGATGGGGAGACAGGGAATGCTCGGGATCACATGCCAAGGGAACGGACATATTTGCGGTATCAGGTCTATCGGTCAGAGGCGCGGAAGCAGGCCGGTATTACTTTTGCCAAACTGCAGAAAGATCTGCAACAGAACGGGATCGTGGATCTGGACCACTCCAGAGTTCGTTTTGAGGCCATCAATGCTCTGGCCCTGAATGCCTATGAACAATGGCTTGATCCTCATTTTTCCTGGCAGGAAGTTGTCAGGTGGAAGGCCAGAGAACCGATGGCGTTCGATTTGGCAATCTGGTTTGATCAAGAGCTTTGCGGACTTTGCTTCGCGAATCCTAACCAGAGCAGGTTGCGCGTGAAAATCGTGCGCCTTGAAGGCCAACCGGGAACGGATCACCCTCTCAAGAGCCGCATCGCCACGTTTGCCTTGACCGCCGTTACGCACTTCGCACGAATCATAGGCAGCGAACAAATAGAAATTCAGGAACCTCTTCCAGCAGTAGTTCCTCTTTACAGGCAACTGGGTTTTGAGTTCGACACAGAGGGGCGACTTGTGAAGCTTATTGACTAAGTCTAGTATCGGGCCATCTGCTCATTTAATGATCAACGTCGGAGATACCATGAAAGCTGTCGTTGAAAACAAGGCGTCGGTCGCCAAGTCAATAAAGGTCAATAGAAAGCGCTCGTGCTCAGAGCTTTCTGAGAGAGAGTTGCAACGTATCAGGGAGGCGTTGGCAAACCCGGCCGTTGAGGAGCCTGGGGGTGTTCTTGCCGGCGCCTCTTTCACCTTCCCTTCATGAAAAAACCGCTCACCAGGAGCGGTTTTTTTATTTCAACATCCAGCCTCAACCAAACAGCCAATACCCCAGCAACGTCAGCACCAACACCGCCAGAACCGGACGCAGGATGCGGTAAGCCTTGGGGTTGCGGCGTTTCCACTGTTTGACCACGCCACTGAACTTGTCGCTGAAGCTCTTGCTCCAGGCATAAGCCTGGTTAATGCCGCCGACACGTTCGTCATCAAGGTTCTGCGGGGCGGTGGCGCGTCCCAGCCAGGCGCTGATGGCGCGGTTGATGCGGGTCATCAGACGGTTGCTTAATGGGCGTTCGACGTCGCAGAACAGGATGACGCGAGTCTGCTCGGTTTCGTTTTTGACCCAGTGCACGTAAGTCTCGTCGAACATCACGTCTTCCCCGTCGCGCCAGGCGTACACCTGACCGTCGACGAAGATCCGGCAATCGTCGGAGTTCGGCGTCGACAGGCCCAGGTGATAACGCAGCGAGCCGGCAAACGGGTCACGGTGCGGGTTCAGGTGACTGCCACCGGGCAACAGCGCGAACATCGCACCTTTGACATTAGGGATCGCACTGACCAAGGCCACGGTTTTCGGGCACAGGGTTTCGGCCGACGGCAGCGGTTTGTCGTACCACTTGAGGTAGAAACGCTTCCAGCCCTTCTTGAAGAACGAGCCAAAACCAGCGTCGTTGTTCTTCTCCGCGGCGCGGATATAGCCCTCGTCGAACAGGTGCATGGCTTCGTCGCGAATGGTTTCCCAGTTATCGCGCAGCACATCCAGTTCCGGAAACTTGCTGCGATCCAGATACGGTTTGGACGGAACGCCGGAGAACAGGTACATCAGCGCATTGTACGGAGCGAACAGCGCCGAGTGGTTGACGAACTGACGCAGGACCGGCAGACGCGCCTTGCCGCGCAAATGCACATAGAGGATGCTGCCCACAAACAGCAGCAACACCAACACCTTGGCGGCTAACGAAAAGGTCATCAACGACTCCTTGAATAAAGACAACGCTGCGCAACGCCTTTTACCCGGCATGGCAGCCGGCCATGATAAACACTACCGGCCTCGGGAAAAACCCGCTGAAGCCAAGATTCAGTGTTAAGAATTGCGCAACAAAGCATTTATTAGCATAACGATCCTGAACCCCGGCTGATCTGAGTCAATTCGACTATTGCTGATTCTCCTGCTCGGTGAACAGATCGCTGAACAACATGCTCGACAGATACCGCTCACCGGAGTCCGGCAAAATCACCACGATGGTCTTGCCCTGCATTTCCGGCTTCTCGGCCAGACGCACGGCCACGGCCATGGCCGCGCCGCAGGAAATACCGCACAGGATGCCTTCTTCCTGCATCAGACGCAGCGCCATGGCTTTGGATTCGTCGTCGGTGACCTGTTCCACCCGGTCGACCATCGACAAATCGAGGTTCTTTGGTACGAAACCGGCACCAATCCCCTGAATCTTGTGTGGGCTCGGCTTGATCTCTTCCCCCGCCAGGGCCTGGCTGATCACCGGCGAAGAGACGGGTTCTACCGCGACCGACAGAATCGGTTTGCCCTGGGTATTCTTGATATACCGCGAAACGCCGGTGATGGTTCCGCCGGTCCCGACACCTGCGACCAGTACATCGACAGCACCGTCAGTGTCGTTCCAGATTTCCGGACCGGTGGTTTTTTCGTGAATCGCCGGGTTGGCCGGATTATCGAACTGCGACGGCATGAAGAATGAGCCAGTGTCGCTGGCAACAATTTCGGCAGCCTTCTCGATGGCGCCTTTCATGCCTTTGGCCGGCTCGGTCAGGACCAGTTCTGCGCCGAGGGCCTTGAGCACCTTGCGCCGCTCGATGCTCATCGAGGCCGGCATGGTCAGCATCAATTTGTAACCACGGGCGGCGGCAACGAAGGCCAGACCGATGCCGGTATTGCCCGACGTCGGTTCGACGATGGTCATGCCCGGCTTGAGTTTGCCGCTGCTCTCGGCGTCCCAGATCATGTTCGCGCCGATTCGGCATTTGACCGAATAACCGGGGTTGCGTCCCTCGATCTTGGCCAGAATGGTCACGCCACGCGGCGCGATGCGGTTGATCTGCACCAGCGGCGTATTGCCGATGGAATGGGCGTTGTCAGCGAAAATACGGCTCATGGCTGGGTCCTTATGCAGCGTTGAATTCAGCCTTTCAAGGTATGCCTGTTGCCTGATGCAGTCCAGTCGGGTCGAACGTCTGCGACGCGCAACAGTCAATCGCTTACATTGTTCGGGAACTACCGCCATGAAGCGTCGCTACAGCTGGCCCATCGGAATTTTCGCCATCATCGTCGTGCTGCTGATCGCCCTGCACATCGCCCTGCCCTACGTGGTACGCGATTACTTGAACGGCAAGCTCGCCGACATGGGCGATTACCGCGGTCAGATCACCGATGTCGATCTGGCCCTTTGGCGCGGCGCTTATAAGATCAACGGCCTGAAAATCGTCAAGGTCGACGGCAAAGTACCGGTGCCGTTCGTCAACGCGCCGGTGATTGATCTGGCGGTCAGTTGGCACTCGCTGTGGTACGACCATGCCGTGGTGGCGCAGGTGCAATTCTTCAATCCCGAGATCAACTTCGTCGATGGCGGCCCCAACAAGCAGAACTCGCAGACTGGTAAAGGCACCGACTGGCGGGCGCAACTGGGCAAGTTGCTGCCGATCACTCTCGACGAGGTGCAGATCCACGACGGCAAGATCACTTTCCGCAATTTCAACTCCAAACCGCCGGTCAACATGAACGCCAGCAACGTCGAGGCGAGCATCTACAACCTGACCAACGTGGTCGACAAACAGGGCAAGCGCGATGCCCGCTTCGAAGGCAAGGCCAAGCTGCTCGGCCACGCACCGCTGGAGACCAGCGCCACCTTCGATCCGCTGAGCAACTTCGAAGACTTCCAGTTCCGCCTGCGCGCCCGCGACATCGAACTCAAGAGCATGAACGACTTCGCCTCGGCCTACGGCAAGTTCGACTTCAACGCCGGCCACGGCGACGTGGTCATCGAGGCCCAGGCGAAAAAAGCCCAGGTCACTGGCTACATCAAACCGTTGCTGCGCGACGTCGAAGTGTTCAACTGGCAGCAGGATGTGGAAAACAAGGACAAGAGCATCTTCCGCTCCGTCTGGGAGGCCATCGTCGGCGGCACGGAAACCGTGCTGAAGAACCAGGCCAAAAACCAGTTCGCCACCAAGGTCGAACTCAGTGGCAACGTGCATCAGCAAAATATCAGCGCGTTCGAAGCGTTCTTGCAGATTTTGCGTAATGGCTTCATTCAGGCTTTCAATGCGCGGTATGAGCGGCCGAAGCCGGATGCGGGCTAATTCTTACGATTAACGACATATCGACCAGACTCTTCAGCCGCCAGCGTGGACTTTTGCTGCAATGAGTCCCAACCAAGACAAGCCAAGGCTAATGACCTTGGCACCGCCTCCCGCCCATTACTGTATCGGCTGATGCTGCGGGCACTGACACCCAGCGCCTCGGCTGCCTGATTCAGTGAGAGTCCGGTACGTGCACGCCAATCGATGAAAATCCGAGTGTTTTCATCGACAGTGTTTTGGGCCAGCGCATCCATATAAAGCGTGCCTGCGCCAATCTGTATATCGGGCTCAAGCCATTCGACCGTCCAGCCATTGTCGTCAAGGGTCGCAGCCGCAAACACTTCGGGATCAAGCAATGGTTGCAGACCTGGATAAGCGTGGATATCTCGGCTCAGGTCAAGGGTCAGATCCTGACCATCAATGAAGGTCAGTTTCAATCGAAAACCTGACAGTGCCTGCATAGCCGTCAGACGAGGCCTTTTCATGGGTAACATCGTTTCCAGTCCTCCAGCAGTTGCACTTGATGAGCCGCAACCCAAGCCAGCGCTTCCTTGATAATCAGCGGCGGTGCCTTGCCCGTCATGACTTCGACGGTTTCAAGGCTCAGCATCACGTCCACACCGCCACCGATCAAGTGGACATGGGGTGGCGGGTGATTCTTCTCACGTAACTGAATGCGGTATTTGTCGCGAAATCGGTATTTAGTCGTCATGCCCGACAGGCTATCGCCAAATCGGCGATACCTGAATACTGGCCTCTGGCCGAAACCGAGTCAACATGTGACGCCCCATTCAGAGACTGAATAAGCCGTCTGCGTTCACAGTCGACCGGGCTGCGCGTTATAGTCGGGGCATCCGATTTTTTCGCCCCCGCCCTGCCCGTGCAGGTCGGCGTTACCGTTCGAGGATTAGCAGATGAAGTTCGAAGGCACCCAGGCCTACGTCGCCACCGATGACCTGAAGCTGGCGGTCAACGCCGCCATCACCCTGGAGCGGCCGCTGCTGGTCAAGGGTGAACCGGGCACCGGCAAGACCATGCTCGCCGAGCAACTGGCCGAATCGTTCGGCGCCAAGCTGATCACCTGGCACATCAAGTCCACCACCAAGGCCCATCAGGGGCTGTACGAGTACGATGCGGTCAGCCGTCTGCGCGACTCGCAACTGGGCAACGAAAAAGTCCACGACGTGCGCAACTACCTGAAGAAGGGCAAGTTGTGGGAGGCGTTCGAGTCCGAAGAACGCGTCATTCTGCTGATCGACGAAATCGACAAGGCTGACATCGAGTTCCCCAACGACCTGCTGCAAGAACTCGACAAGATGGAGTTCTACGTTTACGAGATCGACGAGACCATCAAGGCAAAAAAACGCCCGATCATCATCATTACCTCGAACAACGAGAAAGAGCTGCCGGACGCCTTCCTGCGCCGCTGCTTCTTCCACTACATCACCTTCCCCGACCGCAGCACCCTGCAGAAAATCGTCGACGTGCACTACCCGGACATCAAGAAGGATCTGGTCAGCGAAGCGCTGGACGTGTTCTTCGACGTGCGCAAGGTGCCGGGCCTGAAGAAGAAGCCGTCGACCTCGGAACTGGTCGATTGGCTGAAGCTGCTGATGGCTGACAACATCGGCGAAGCGGTGCTGCGCGAGCGCGATCCGACCAAAGCCATTCCGCCACTGGCCGGTGCGCTGGTGAAGAACGAGCAGGACGTGCAGTTGCTTGAGCGCCTGGCGTTCATGAGCCGTCGCGGTTCTCGCTAAGAGGCTGATGCCATGTTGCTCAACCTGTTCAACGAAATGCGTGCCGCCAAGGTGCCGGTGTCGGTGCGCGAGCTGCTCGACCTGATCAACGCGCTGAAACAGCGCGTGACCTTCGCCGACATGGACGAGTTCTATTACTTGTCGCGGGCGATTCTGGTCAAGGACGAACGGCATTTCGACAAGTTCGACCGTGCGTTCGGCGCCTACTTCAATGGCCTGGAAAAACTCGACGATCACCTGCAGGCATTGATTCCCGAAGACTGGCTGCGCAAGGAATTCGAGCGCTCGCTGAGCGATGAGGAACGCGCGCAGATCCAGTCCCTCGGCGGCCTGGACAAGCTGATCGAAGAGTTCAAGAAACGTCTGGAAGAACAGAAGGAACGCCACGCCGGCGGCAACAAATGGATCGGCACCGGCGGCACCAGCCCGTTTGGCTCCGGCGGCTTCAACCCGGAAGGCATTCGGGTCGGCGATGCCGGCAAGCGCCAGGGCAAAGCGGTGAAAGTCTGGGATCAGCGCGAGTACAAGAACCTCGACGATTCGGTGGAACTGGGCACCCGCAACATCAAGGTCGCTTTGCGTCGCCTGCGTAAATTCGCCCGTCAGGGGGCAGCGGAAGAACTCGACATCGACGGCACCATCGACCACACCGCCAAGGATGCCGGCCTGCTGAACATCCAGATGCGCCCGGAGCGGCGCAACACGGTGAAGCTGTTGCTGCTGTTCGACATCGGCGGCTCGATGGACGCCCACGTGAAGATCTGCGAGGAGTTGTTCTCGGCGTGCAAGACCGAGTTCAAGCATCTGGAGTACTTCTACTTCCACAACTTCATTTATGAATCGGTGTGGAAGAACAACATGCGCCGCACTTCCGAGCGCTTCTCGACGCAGGACTTGCTGCACAAGTACGGCGCCGACTACAAAGTGATCTTCATCGGCGACGCCGCCATGGCGCCCTACGAAATCACCCAGGCCGGCGGCAGTGTCGAGCACTGGAACGAAGAGCCGGGTTACGTGTGGATGCAGCGCTTCATGGAAAAGTACAAGAAGCTCATCTGGATCAATCCGTATCCGAAGGACACTTGGGGCTATACCTCGTCGACCAATATCGTGCGCGATTTGATCGAGGACCAGATGTATCCGTTGACGTTGCGCGGGTTGGAAGAAGGGATGCGCTTCCTGTCCAAATAAAAGCAAAAGATCGCAGCCTGCGGCAGCTCCTACAGCGAAGTTCGCGTTTCCCTGTAGGAGCTGCCGCAGGCTGCGATCTTTTGATCTTCAACCAAAGCGCTGCAAATACTCGACATGCTCCCGGTGCGCCACTTCCTGCACCACCGGCCTTAACCGCACCTGCGCCCCCGGCAGACACTGCGCCAGTCGCGCCAGCGCCAACGGCGTCAACGCTCCCAACCGTGGGTAGCCACCAATCGTCTGCCGATCATTGAGCAAGACAATCGGCTGCCCGTCCGGCGGCACCTGCACCGCGCCCAGCGGAATGCCCTCGGAAATCATCGGCCCGCCCTGGTACTGCAACGCCTTGCCCAACAGTCGAATGCCCATGCGGTCGGCACGACTGTCCAGTGCCCATGGACTGTTGAACACATCAAACAGACTTTGCCCGCTGAACTGGCCGATCTGTGCGCCGAGCACCAGATCCAGCGGTGCATTGAGGCGCAAATCAGGTCGATGCGCCAGCGGCACTTCACGCACCTGCAGAACCTCCCCGCGATAACTCAATGTCGCGCCCTTGGTCAGCGGCAACCCCATGCCATCCAGTCCACCCAGCTCTTCGCGCACCACCGTGGCGCTGCTGCCCAGCACCTGCGGCGCGTCGAAACCACCGGGCGCGGCCAGATAAGCCCGGGCGCCGAGCAGCGGTTGGGTGAACCTCAATGTCTGGCCTTGGCCCAGCTTGAAACTGCGCCACGGCGCCAGCGCCTGACCATCGATCTGCGCACCGAGATCAGCGCCGGCCAGCGCCAGCAAGCAATCGTCCTGCGCCACTACGGCAAATCCGCCAAGGGTGATTTCGATTGCAGGCAGATCCAGCCGGTTACCCAGCAGCCAGTTGGCCCAGTTCATCGAACACCAATCTGCTGCGCCGCCCTGCGTCACGCCCAAATGGCGCACGCCAAAACGCCCGGCGTCCTGCAACAAACTCAGCGGCGTGCTGGCTTCAATCGTCAGTCGGCTCATGCCAGCGCCTCCAGCGGTGTGTCATCACCGCCCAGGTTGATGAACTCGGCGTGGCTCACCGCTTCGAAACGCACGGTGTCGCCGGGTTGCATCAGGCTGTAGCCGTCGCGATGACGGTCGAACAGTTTCGCCGGGGTACGGCCGATCAGGTTCCAGCCGCCGGGGGACACCACCGGATAAGCCGCGGTCTGCCGTTCGGCGATGCCGACACTGCCGGCCGCGACTTTCTTGCGCGGGGTGTCCAGACGTGGCGCCGCGAGGATTTCTTCCACCAGTCCCATGAAGGCGAATCCCGGTGCGAAGCCGAGGGCGAACACCTGATATTCGCGAGCGCTGTGACGGCGGATCACCTCCTCCACCGCCAACCCGCTGCGCTGCGCCAGCAGACTCAGTTCGGGGCCGACACTCAGGTCGTACCAGACCGGCAACACATGGCACTGGCCACGGGTTCGTGCATTTGGCGACAGGTCGATCAAGGCTTCAGCGATCAATTCACGGGCCTGACTCGGGCTCAGCGCGGTCAGGTCGTAATGCACCATCAACGTGGTGTAGGACGGCACCAGATCGATCAACTGCGCGCCAAACACCGCACGCAGTCGCTCACTGGCGGCGAGCATCCACGGCATGTTGGCTTCGGCGATTTCATCGAACAGGCGCAGCATCAGGCAATCCACCGCCACCACTTCAATCCTTGGATTCATGGCGCACTCTGCTGATTCAGGGCCTCGCGAATGCGCCGCACGGCGGCCACCGAACTGGCGTTGTCGCCATGCACGCACAAGGTGTTGGCCTGCAGATGCAGCGCACTGCCGTCGCTGGCCACGAGGTCGCCGCCACGGGCGATAGTCAGGGCCTGTTCGATGATTGTTTCTGGTTCGTGATGCACCGCGCCTGCCAGTTGCCGCGACACCAGTCGACCCGCACTGTCGTAGGCACGGTCGGCGAAGGCTTCGAACCACAGGGTCACGCCGTATTCATCACCGAGCTGTTGCGCCGCCGCGTTGTCGCGAGTGGCCATCAGCATCAGCGGCAACGAGCGATCGTAAGCGGCGACGGCCTGAATCACCGCCCGCAACTGTGCCGGGTTGGCCATCATGTCGTTGTACATCGCGCCGTGGGGTTTGACGTAACTGACTCGCCCACCCTGCGCGCGGCAAATGCCGTCGAGCGCGCCGATCTGGTAATGCAGGATGTCTTGCAGCTCTTGCGCGGAATAGGCCATGGAACGCCGGCCGAAACCGACCAGATCCTGATAGGCCGGGTGCGCGCCGATCTGCACGCCGTGGCTCAGGGCCAGACTGACGGTCTTGCGCATGATGCCCGGGTCACCGGCATGGAAGCCGCAGGCCACGTTGGCGCAGTCGATGAAGGGCATGACTTCGGCGTCCAGACCCATGGTCCAGCTGCCGAAACTCTCGCCGATGTCACAGTTCAATAGCAGGCGGCTCACGGTGAACACTCCTGTAGCTTCTGGTCTTTTTATCTGTAGGACACTTGCAAGGCAGGTTATCAGTTACTGCGCATCCAGTTGCTTGCCACGGGTTTCCGGCAGGCTCAAGGCGGCCAGAATCACCACGCCGTAGGACACCGCCGCAAACGCACCGATCCCCACGCTCAGCGGTACCTTCTGGCTGAGCAGGCCAATCAGCAGCGGGAACAGAGCCGCCAGCGCCCGGCCGATGTTGTAGCAGAAGCCTTGCCCCGAGCCACGAATCCGCGTCGGAAACAACTCGGTGAGAAACGCGCCCATGCCGCTGAAAATCCCCGAGGCGAAGAAGCCCAGGGGAAAGCCCAACCACAGCATCACGCCATTGCTGACCGGCATCTGCGTGTATAGCAAGACGATGGTGAACGAGCCGACCGCGAACAGGATGAAGTTCTTTTTCCGACCAAGCAGATCAGTCAGATAAGCGCTGATCACATAGCCGACGTAGGAACCGACGATCACCATCGCCAGATAGCCGCCAGTGCCGAGCACACTCAGGCCGCGTTCGTTCTTGAGAAAAGTCGGCAGCCACGAGGTGATCGCGTAGTAACCGCCGAGCGCACCGGTAGTCAGCAAGGAGGCACGGAACGTGGTGAACAGCATGCCCGGGGCGAAGATCTCATAGAACTTCGCCGGATTTTCCGGGGTTTGCGCCGCCTTGGCTTCGCGGTAGATCTCCGGGTCTTTCACCAGCCGACGCACGAAAATCACGAACACCGCTGGCACGATGCCAAGGATGAACAGCGCCCGCCAGGCCTCTTCCGGCGGCAGCAGCGAGAACAGCAGCGCGTACAGAATCGCCGTCAGCCCCCAGCCCAAGGCCCAACCGCTCTGCACCATGCCCACCGCTTTGCCGCGATCCTTGGCGCGAATCACTTCACCGATCAGCACCGCGCCGGCGGTCCATTCGCCGCCAAAACCGAAGCCCATCAGGGTGCGGGCGATCAGCAACTGTTCGTAGTTCTGCGCGAAACCGCAGAGGAAGGTGAAGAAGGCGAACCACAGCACCGTCAGTTGCAAGGTGCGCACGCGGCCGATGCGGTCGGAAAGAATCCCCGCCACCCAGCCGCCAATGGCCGAGGCGATCAGCGTGCTGGTGTGAATCAGCCCGGCCTGCCCGGTGGTGATGCCCCACATGGCGATCAGGGTCGGCACCACGAAGCTGAGCATCTGCGTGTCCATACCGTCCAGGCCATAGCCGATCTTGCAGCTCCAGAAGGTGCGACGCTCTTGCTGATTGATGTTGCGATACCAGTCGAACGGTCCGGGGCGGGCCGTGCTCTTGGGGAGGTCGAGGGTGTCGGGCGCACGCATGGCAAGTCTCCGCAGGCTTTTATTGGTCTTGTTCGAAGTTCCGACGACGCCTATCGTGGGAACCGGATGCGCCGATTTTTCGTCGCCCGGCCCTGCTGCGTCCAACGAATAAAAACCCGCCTTAGGCATAAGAAAAATTTGTCACCCGAGCCGTTGCCATGAACCTGAAGTTTCTCGAGACCTTTGTCTGGGTCGCCCGGCTGAAGAGTTTTCGCCTGACCGCCGACAAGCTGTTCACCACCCAGGCGTCGATTTCCAGCCGCATCGCGGTGCTCGAAGGCGAGCTGGGGGTGAAGCTGTTTCTGCGCGATTCACGCGGCGTCAGCCTGACGCCCGAAGGCCTGAAAGTGCTGGATTATGCCGAGCAGATGCTCGATACGATGTCGGCGCTCAAGCAATCAATCGAGACCCGCTCGAGCAAGGTCGGCCGGGTGCGCATCGGCGTGATGGACACGGTGATCCACACCTGGCTCAGCCCGTTGGTGGCGCAGATGACCGAACGGTACCCGAGGGTGGAAATCGAGCTGGTGGCGGATACCTCGCTGAATCTCTGCGATCAGCTGCAAAAAGGCTTTCTCGACATCGTTCTGCAAACCGATCTGGTGCGCCACGAAAGCGTGCGCAGCCTCGAGCTGGCCAGCCATCCGCTGGGCTGGATCGTCGCCAGCAACTCGATCTACAACCGCGAGTACGCCGACCTTGGTGAGCTGGCGCGGGAACGGATCATCACTTATTCGAAAAACTCCCGACCGCACCAGGACCTGCTGGCGTTGATGCAGGCCAACGGCGTGCTCGCGCCACGCCTGAACTGCGTGAATTCAGTGTCGGCGATTACCCGGTTGTTAGGTGATGGATTCGGCATTGGCGTATTGCCGCCGGTGCTGGTGGCCGAGGAACTGGCGCGGGGTGAACTGACTTTGCTCGACATCGACCAGCGCCCGCCGAATCTGCAGGTGGTGGTGTCGTGGCGAGTTGGCGTGGAGTGGGTCGAGGAGATGGTGACGTTGTGTCAGCAGGTGCTGGCGGGGTATGCGCGCAAGGTGGGTGAAAAGTACATCACCCTCACTCAGTAATCACACCTGTGGTGAGGGGATTTATCCCCGATGGACTGCGCAGCAGTCCTGAAACCTGAGCAATCAGGTTTATCTGACACACTGTTGAGGGCCGCTTCGCGCCCCATCGGGGATAAATCCCCTCGCCACAGAGAGCTTTGCAAGCTTTAGAGGCCGCGCACGTCGCGGTCTTCAATCGGGCGGCTCTGGCGCAAACGCCGGCCACCCAGCACCACCCAGTCAATCAGACGAATCAGGCACTCGATGCCGAACGACAGCAGCAACGCGCCGCTCATGCCCCAGATCATCGCTTCCGGGGTCAGCAGGATCTGGTAGCTGTAGCCGTTCCAGGTTTCCTTGCGAATGTCCGGATCGGCGGCCAGCACCACTTGCAGGAAGCGGATGTACCACGGGCCCTGCATCGCCTGAAACTGTTTATCCAGCGCCGTCTGGCGGTTGAGCAAGGTGCTCAGGCTGTCGGCATCGCTGCGAAATACCGGGTCGTCACTGGCGCGGTAATGCGCGACCAGCGCCTGCAAGTCGCCCTTGAAGAACTGCTCGGCGGTGCCCTGAAAACCGCGCAGACCGGTCTGCGCTTCGATCAGATGGGCTTCGACGCGTTTGGCGTAATCGTTGATGAACCCCGGCACCTGGACACCGATCAACAGGCCCGCCGCAAACAACACCAGCCGTAGATAACTGAGCAACATCGAGGAGAGATCCTTTATTCGGTCGTGCCCTGGCTGACGCATTCGCCGCGTCGCCACAGGCTCCATTGGCCCGGTTGGTAACGGGTCCAGGTTTCGTTTTCGGTCAAAGGCTCGGTAGCGATCACCGTGACCACGTCGTTAGGCGTGGTTTCCGCCTGGAAATCGACGATCACATCGACATCCTTGAGCCGCGCCGGGCCGAACGGTGCGCGCCGGGTGATCTGTGCCAGTTTGGTCGAGCAATAGCAGAACAGCCAGTCGCCGTCACTGAGCAGGCAGTTGAACACGCCTTTGCTGCGATATTCAGCACACGCGGCGACCAGATCCGGCAGCAGCACTTCTATATCGACCGGTTCCGGGAAGGCTGCACGCACGCGGTTGAGCAAATCGCAGAACGCCGCTTCGCTGTCGGTGTCGCCCACCGGGCGGTAGAAGCTCTTGATCGGGGTGAAATCGGCGAGCTGGCCGTTGTGCGCGAAACACCAGTTACGGCCCCACAGTTCGCGGACGAACGGGTGGGTGTTGGACAGGCAGACCTTGCCGACGTTGGCCTGGCGGATGTGGCCGATGACCACCTCGCTTTTGATCGGATAGCGCTGCACCAGATTGGCGACTTCCGACTCGCTGCTGGCGGCCGGGTCCTGAAACAGGCGCAGACCGCGCCCTTCATAGAAGGCGATGCCCCAGCCGTCGCGGTGCGGGCCGGTACGCCCGCCGCGCTGCATCAGGCCGGTGAAGCTGAACACGATATCGGTCGGCACGTTGGCACTCATGCCCAGTAATTCACACATGTGCTGACTCTCGTGGTTACAGACGCGGCTCGACGCGCATGCGCTGCGGGTTGTTCGGCAATGGCGGGCGACCGTAACGGTCATCACCGGCACCGCCAAACGGCTGATCGTCGTCGCGATCATCGGCACGCGCCGCAGCCTTGGCGGCTTCGGCCTGCTCGCGACGGGCGCGCGAGGCGCGTTCGATCGGGAAGCGGATCAGCACGAAAACCAGGTAGATGCCGAAGGCAATCATGCCGTACATGAACAGGTCGGAAATCGCCCGCCAGGCGTTGTTGCCGACCTTGAAGGCCAGATCCAGCGCAGTGATGGCGATCGACGGTGCAACCTTGGCTTTCACCGGATCAATGATGGTCGGGCTGAACAGCAACACCGCCATCAGCACCCGCAGCGGCTCGCGCAGCCAGCGCCACATCCAGCGGGTCAGGCGCATCCATACCAACAGGCAGCCCACAGCGGCGAAGGCGTAGAGGCCCCAGGCGATCAGATAGTCGTTCTCGGTCATGGTGTCCATGGCAAGGCAGGCAAAGAGGCGCTTATAGTAACGACTTTTCGCCCGTCAGGCTTGTCCCAATGCCAGACGGCCAACAGCAAACCCTGTGGGAGCGAGCTTGCTCGCGAAAGCGTCGGGTCAGTGAAACAAATGTCATCTGACAGGACGCCTTCGCGAGCAAGCTCGCTCCCACAGGAGAGTGCGATGGTTTCAAGAGCTGCGAAAACCATTATTACGAATACTGTCCGAGAGCCTTCCATGCCCGAATCCGCCCACGTCATCCGCGCCCCGATCGCCCACAAGGCTGCCGGTGCCGACCCGTATGCCTGGCTGCAGGAACGCGACACCGACGCGGTGCTCGACTACCTCAAGGCTGAAAACGCCTATCAGGAAGCACAGACCGCCGATCAGGCCGCCCTGCGCGAAAGCCTGTTCGAGGAGATCAAGGGCCGGATCCTCGAAACCGACCTGTCCCTGCCCTCGCCGTGGGGGCCGTATCTGTATTACACGCGCACCACGGCGGGTGACGAATACGCCCGGCATTACCGCTGCCCGCGTCCGGCCGACGACAGCCTGACCCTCGACGAGAGCCGCGAGCAACTGCTGCTCGACCCCAACGAGCTGGCCAACGGCGGCTTCTTCTCGCTCGGCGCGTTCAGCATCAGCCCGGATCACCAGCGCCTGGCCTACAGCGTCGATGCTTCGGGCGACGAGATCTACACGCTGTTCGTCAAGGAACTGGCCAGCGAAAAGGTCAGCGAGCTGGAATTCCAGGACTGCGATGGCAGCATGACCTGGGCTAACGACAGCCTGACCTTGTTCTTCGGCGTGCTCGACGACACCCATCGCCCGCACAAGCTGTTTCGCTATCGCCTCGACGGCACCGCTGCCGAAGAGGTGTTCCATGAGCCGGACGGACGTTTCTTCCTGCATTGCTACCGCTCCAGTTCCGAGCAGCAATTGCTGCTGACCCTGGGCAGCAAGACCACCAGCGAAGTCTGGGCCCTGGACGCGCATCAGCCGCACCTGCCCTTCACCTGCCTGGCGCCCCGGGTCGAGGATCACGAATACGATGTCGACCACGGCGCGCTGGATGGCGCGTGGACCTGGTTCATCCGCACCAACCGTGACGGCATCAACTTCGCCCTGTATCAGGCACCGGACACCGGTGTCGTGCCGAGCGAGGCCGACTGGCAGAACCTGATTCCGCACAGCGACACGGTGATGCTCGACGGCGTAACGCTGAACACGGCGGCCATGACCCTGAGCCTGCGCGAAGCCGGTCTGCCGATCATCGAAGTTCACCCACAGGGCCAGACGCCGTATCGCGTGCAATTGCCGGACGCGGCCTACAGCCTCTATGTGCAGAACAGCCTGGAGTTCGAGAGCGACCGCATCCGTCTGCGTTACGAGGCGTTGAACCGTCCGGCGCAGGTGCGGCAGTTGCTGCTGGACAGCGGCGAGCAAACCGTCCTGAAAGAAACTCCGGTGCTCGGTCCGTTCGACGCCGACGCCTACGTCAGCCAACGCCTGTGGGCCACCGCGCCGGACGGCACGCAGGTGCCGATCAGCCTGGTGATGAAACGCGAGATGGTCGGCAAACCGGTGCCGCTGTACCTGTACGGTTATGGCGCCTACGGCTCCAGCCTCGACCCGTGGTTCTCCCACGCGCGCCTGAGCCTGCTGGACCGCGGCATGGCGTTCGCCATCGCCCACGTGCGTGGCGGCGGTGAGCTGGGCGAAGCGTGGTATCGCGCTGGCAAACAGGAGCACAAGCACAACACCTTCAGCGACTTCATTGCCTGCGCCGAATTTCTGATCCTCAACGGCATCACCACCGCTGAAAAACTGGCGATCAGCGGCGGCAGCGCTGGCGGCTTGTTGATTGGCGCAGTGCTGAACCAGCGTCCGGACCTGTTCGGCGTGGCGATTGCCGAAGTGCCGTTCGTCGACGTGCTCAACACCATGCTCGACCCCGATTTGCCGCTGACCGTCACCGAATATGACGAGTGGGGCAACCCCGCAGAGCCGGACGTCTACGAGCGGATCAAAGCGTACGCGCCGTACGAAAACGTCACCGCGCAGGCTTACCCGGCAATGCTGGTGATCGCCGGCTACAACGACAGCCGCGTGCAGTACTGGGAAGCCGCCAAGTGGGTGGCGAAACTGCGCGCGACCAAGACCGACGACAACCTGCTGCTGCTCAAGACCGAACTCGGCGCCGGGCATGGCGGAATGAGCGGGCGTTATCAGGGATTACGTGACGTAGCACTCGAATATGCATTTGTGTTCAAGGTTTTGGGCCTGGCCTGAGGAACTCCATCGGTCACTTGGGTCTTAACTCCAGACCCAGGAGGCCGATACACCACAGATCCCTGTAGGAACGAGCCTGTGTGGTGAGGGGATTTATCCCCGATGGGTGGCAAAGCCGCCCCAGATCTGCAATGCGATTCTTTCAGGCCGATCGCATTGGCGGATTTGCGACTGCTGCGCAGCCGATCGGGGATAAATCCCCTCACCACAGGCTCACTCCTACAAGGGTCCGTGTAGTGCCTGAAAACCGTGAAAACAATAAAGACCGCAACGACATGTCAGAACCGACCTTACTGAACAACGAAATCCGCGACTGGCTGATGGACTGTGGCCTGTTCGATCAATTGCAACTGGCGGACTTCGCCGCGGCCTCGGGCTACTTCAGCATCAGCACCGTGGCTGAAGGTGAAGCGATTTTCCGTGAGGGCGATGCCGGCAGTTTCATGTGCATCCTCCATACCGGTCAGGTCGCGGTGCAGAAGACTGGCCCTGACGGCCAGGTCATCACCATGGCCACCCTGCGCAGCGGCCGGGCGTTCGGGGAAATGGCCGTGCTCGATGGTGAGCGCCGTTCGGCGACCTGCGTCGCGGCGAGCAACTGCCAACTGCTCAACCTGGGCAAGGACTCACTGGAAAAGATGCTCAACGACGCGCCGAAGATCGCCGCCAAGATCATTCGCGCCCTCGCCGTGTCCCTTTCCAAACGCCTGCGCATGGCCGACGGCCAACTGGCGGCGCAACAGGTTTAACCGGCAGGGGATTTGGCCTTGGTGCTGCTCGGCTCGATGCCCGGCACCGGTTGATCCTTGCTCGGCGGGCTGGGCATTTCGATCGGCACCAGCGGCGGGCTACCACTGCCGGCACCGGCCTTCGGTGCGCTGATCGGGGTGATTTGCGGATACGGCGTTGGCGTGGCGGTACCCGGTGATCCGGGTTGCGGCGTCGGGCTGACCGGAATGGTCTGCTGCGCCTGCACTGCAGTAATCGCGAGCGCGGCCAGGGCAATGGCCGTTAGAATGATGCGCTTCATCAAGGGCTCCGTTTGGCCTCTAGTCTGCGTTCAGGCTACTCCCAACGGGCCTGCTTGCCTTCCCCCCTTGTAGAGATTTCCATGAAACGTTTCGTTCTGCTCGACACCACGCCGATCCCTGACAGCGGCGGCGCCCTGTGCCTGTTCGAGTATGGCGAGGATTTCGTCATCAAGATCCAGGGCGGCGACGGCGGGCAATTGATGAACACGCGCATGCACGGTTCCGAAGATGCGCTGGCCGAGATTCCTTGCCGCAAGGTGGCCGGACGGCCGAATTCACGGGTGCTGATTGGCGGTCTGGGCATGGGCTTCACCCTCGCCTCGGCGCTCAAGCATCTGGGCAAGAGCGCCGAAGTGGTGGTCGCCGAACTGGTGCCAGGGGTGGTCGAGTGGAACCGTGGGCCGCTTGGTGCAAAGTCCGGGCGACCGTTGCTCGATTCGCGCACGGTGATCCGCCAGGACGACGTGGCCAAGGTCCTGCAAAGCGAGCCGAACGGCTTCGACGCGATCATGCTCGACGTCGACAACGGTCCCGAAGGCCTGACCCAGAAGGCCAACAGCTGGCTGTATTCCGCCGCCGGTCTGAACGCCTGCGCCAAGGCCCTGCGGCCCAAAGGCGTGCTGGCGGTGTGGTCGGCCAGCGCTGACCGGCAGTTTTCCGACAAATTGAAGAAGGCCGGTTTCAAGGCCGAAGAAGTCCAGGTCTTCGCCCACGGCAACAAAGGCACCCGCCACACGATCTGGATTGCCGAGAAGCTCAAGGGCTGAGCTAAACTCTGCACATAACCGTCATCAGTCTTTTACAAAGGTGAACCCATGAGTTCGTCCACCCCGACCAACACGTCGAAACTCGATCGCATCCTGGCCGACAACCAGCGCGACAAGGAAATGGGCTACCGCGACAAAGCCCTGAAGATGTACCCGCACGTCTGCGGCCGCTGCGCCCGCGAGTTTTCCGGCAAGCGCCTGAGCGAACTGACCGTGCACCACCGCGATCACAACCACGACAACAACCCGCAGGACGGCTCGAACTGGGAACTGTTGTGCCTGTATTGCCATGACAATGAGCACTCGCGCTACACCGACCAGCAGTATTTCGGCGACGGCTCGCTGAGCACACCGAAAATCGCCAAGGCGACGCATAACCCGTTTGCCGCCCTCGCCGGGTTGATGAAAAAAGAAGATTAAAGTTCTTCATTGGCCCGACTGGCCCCTTCGCGAGCAAGCTCGCTCCCACACTGGATCGGTGTCATACACAAAACTACTGTGGGAGCGAGCTTGCTCGCGAAGGCGGCCGTTCGGGCACCGATAATCCGAGGTCTGACCACAACCGCCCAATCCCCGTATAATCGCCCTCTTTTTCCCGAAGGCACCCCGCTCGTGGCAGACAAACGTTACAGCTGCATTGGTTTGTACAACCCCAAGTCACCGGAGAACGTCGGTTCGGTGATGCGCGCCGCAGGCTGTTACGGCGTGGCGTCGGTGTTCTACACCGGCAAGCGTTATGAACGCGCCGCCGACTTCGTCACCGACACCAAGCGTGTGCACTACGACATTCCGCTGATCGGCATCGACGACCTGAAAAAGATCCTCCCGCTCAACTGCGTCCCGGTCGCCGTGGAACTGGTCGAGGGCGCCCGCCCGCTGCCGGAATACACCCACCCGGATCGCGCGCTATACATCTTTGGCCCGGAAGACGGCTCACTGGATAAAGAGATCCGCGACTGGTGCGAAGACGTCGTGTACATCCCGACCACCGGCTGCATGAATCTGGCAGCGACGGTCAACGTGGTGCTCTACGACCGCATGGCCAAAGGCCTGAATACCCGCTCCGGGCCGAAATTCCGCTGAAACGTCGCACATCCGATGGAACGAGCCGGGCGCTGTGGCAGTCAGCTTATCTATCTATTGCACATTGCCTGGGAGACAGATCATGACCGAACTCAAACGTGTCCAACGTATCGATTCCACCCCGTTCCAGAGCCCGACCGAGCAGAACGTCCAAGGCTGGGAGCGCATCGGCTCGCTGGCCGGTGGCGTGATCATGGTCGGCAAGGGCCTGCGCCGTGGCGGCGTGTTCGGTCTGATTCAAGTGGCGATTGGCGGTGTGGCGATGGCCCGTGGCATCACCGGGCACAGCTCGGTGAAGAGCCTGCTGGAGAAAAGCCGTCAGGACATGAACAACGTGCGGGCCAAAATCGAGCGCGCGGGTGAAGAGCTGAGCCAGCTCAAGGCCAATGCCGAGGCGGCGACCAGCACCGCGACGGTGACTGGCAATGATTCGGTGAAATCGCCGAAGGCCGGGGTTTAAAAGCAAAAGATCGCAGCCTGCGGCAGCCCCTACATGTGGAATGCGTTTCCCCTGCAGGAGCTGCCACAGGCTGCGATCTTTTGATCATTACTGCAGTAACACGGTATCGAGGACTTTGGAAGACTCGCCCAGAACACTCTCGGCCAGTTGCACAAACTCCTTGGTACTCACCGTCCCCAGATGCATCGCCCCGCGCAACACATCATCCAGCGAGCGCTTGTTGCGCGTCTTCAGACGAATTTCGCGATCCAGTTCCTGCAACACCATCACCGCCTTTGCAAGCTGCGCCGGGCTGATCTGTTCGCCGCGTAACGTCGTCACCTTCTGACTGTCTCTGGTCAATTTCGCCTGCAGCGCCTGATAACGCTCATCGCTCATGCCACCGGCACGGCGCACCAGTTCGATCGCGTAATACTCGGCAAAGCCTTCACTGATCCAGTCGCTGCGATGTTCATCGTTGATGCGCCCGAACACCTGCGCCAGTTCACGCACCAGCGCACTGCTGCCGCTCTCGCTGACCAGCGGCAAGCGCGTATTCAGATAGATCGATTCATGCGCGCCGAGACTGCCGCGCCACATCGGGTCGTTGGCGCCGACGATCAGCAGTTTTTTCGGATGCCGGGGATAGACCGCTTGCACCTGCGGCCAGACAAACGTCAGCAAGGTCAGCACATCCATGCGGCGCATGCCCTGCCCTTGCGGCGAAGCCACGCTGACTTCGGTTTCGCCCAGGCGCGTGCGGCGGCTGCCGAGGTGACCGGCGAGCATCCAGCCGGTCGGACGGTCGAACAGGCGTGATGGGTTGTCGATGCGAAATGTGTTTTTGCCGATGCGCGGCCAGGCGGTTTCAACGCTTTGCCAGCCATTGGGCAGTTCGAATTGCAGACGTGACACCAGCTCGATGCCATCCTGCTGATCGAGCCGGGCCGGCGGCACCAGATCATCACCGCGCAGTAGCGCCCAGGTCGGG
This sequence comes from Pseudomonas sp. Y5-11, assembly GCF_022368695.1. NCBI lineage: Bacteria > Pseudomonadati > Pseudomonadota > Gammaproteobacteria > Pseudomonadales > Pseudomonadaceae > Pseudomonas > Pseudomonas sp. Y5-11. The sequence continues at coordinate 2,468,918 of NZ_CP058974.1, read as the reverse complement.
GTCATGCGCGTGTCGAAGCTGCCGCTCTTGCGGCCGTGGCTGATGCTGACGCGGTAAGTCAGGCTGGGCTTGTCGCCGCTCGGACGCCAGAGGCCCCGAGCATGCTTGCCCGGAGACAATTGCCACTGACCATCAGCCTTGAAGTCGCTGTAGTGGCTGCCATCGCCGAGGTCAAAATCGAGGCTGCGTACCGCTTCACCCTTGGCCACGGTCAGGCGCACTTCGGCCTGATCGCTTTGCGGCAGCAGGCGCACGTGGTAATCCAGATCGACTTTCTTTGCCGCCCACACCGGTGCGCTTAGCGCCAGCGGGGCGATCAGCAATGTCCGCAGCAATCCCCCAGCCATACACACTCCTTGTTCAATCCTGGAAACCCTGGGTACTTATCCGGCGCGGAAAATCAGATGATCTTCCCAGTCATCCTCCGGCACGCTGCCTTCGGCGAGCATGCGTCCGGACTGGGAAATCCGTTCGTGGTGCACGGCGTCACGATCGCCACACACCAGGTGGTGCCACAGCGGCAGATCCTTGCCTTCGCTGACCAGCCGATAACCGCAGGTCGGCGGCAGCCATTTGAATGATTCGGCCTGGCCCGGAGTGAGCTGAATGCAGTCCGGGACAAACTTGATGCGGTTCGGGTAGTCGCTGCACTGGCAGGTTTTCAGGTCCAGCAGTTTGCAGGCGATGCGCGTGTAGTAGACGCTGTTGTCTTCTTCATCTTCGAGTTTCTGCAGGCAGCACAGACCGCAGCCGTCGCACAGCGATTCCCATTCCTCGTGATCCAGTTGCTCGAGGGTTTTGCGTTTCCAGAACGGTTCGACTTTGGCGGCCATGGCTCAAGCATCAACATCAGGTGGTGAAAAGGCCGCCAGTCTAGTGCCCAAGGCCTTGCGGGCCAAGCGCTGGCGACTGTCGGTAAATCGCGCTTGTCAGCCGAATCGCCGCCCAGTAGGGTTTTGCCACGAATTCATGACGCAAACACAGCAAGGAATCTTTTGATGAGTGCCAACCCTCGCGTTGCCGATTACGCCATTCACCCGCAGTTCACCGATCGCTGGTCGCCTCGTGCCTTCACCGGCGAAGCGATCCCGGAAGAAACCCTGCTGAGTTTTTTCGAAGCCGCACGCTGGGCGCCTTCGGCGTACAACTCGCAGCCGTGGCGTTTTCTGTATGCGCGTCGTGATACGCCGAACTGGGAGCGCTTCCTGGGGCTGCTGAATGAATTCAACCGCAGCTGGGCGCAACACGCGTCGGCGCTGGTGATCGTGATTTCGAAAACCACCTTCACCGCACCCGGTGCCAGCGAAGAGACCCCGGCGCTGTGGCACACCTTCGATACCGGCTCCGCTTGGGGCCACCTGGCGCTGCAGGCGAGCATCAGCGGCTGGCACACCCACGGCATGGCCGGTTTCGATCAGGAGCTGACCCGCAAGGAGCTGAATATTCCGCAAGGTTATGCGCTGCATGCGGCGGTCGCTGTCGGCAAGCTGGGTGACAAGGCGACCCTGGCCGAGTACCTGCAGGCCCGCGAAGAGCCGAGCCCGCGTCGCCCGCTGAGCGAGCTGGCGGCGGAAGGCAACTTCACCCTTTAAACGCAAAAGATCGCAGCCTTCGGCAGCTCCTACAGGGATCAATGTAGGAGCTGCCGAAGGCTGCGATCTTTTGATTACACCTCAGTAACCGCGGTTGAAATCCACTTCCCCGCGCAACGCTTCTCCCGCCTGATACGCCTTCAGGTTCTCGACGAACAACTGCACCATCAACGCCGGCGACGTCGGCGCCGAGCTGTGTCCAGTCAGCAGCAGGCCCCAGGCAGTCCAGAACGGATGGCGCTGCGGCAACGGCTCCTGACGGCAAACGTCGATCACCGCACCGGCCAGATGCCCTTCCTTCAAGGCTTCGACCAGATCGGCATCCACCACCGCCACGCCGCGTCCGACGTTGATGAACAACCCGGTCGGCTTGAACTGCTTGAACAGCGCCGCATCGTAGATATCGTGGGTGTGCGCAGTGTTCGGCAGCAGGTTGACCACGTAATCGACCGCGCCCACCAGCCGTGGCAGATCGGCCATCGAACCGACTTCGATGAACGGCGCCTGCTCACGCGCACTGCTGGCAATGCCGTACAACTCGACGCCAAACGGCAGCAGGAACTGCGCCACGCTCTGACCGATATCGCCGGTCCCGACGATCAGCACCTTGCGCCCGACCAGACTCTGGCCGGTGCGGTTATCCCACTTGCGCTCGACCTGGCTCACGAGGCGCGCGAGCACTTCCCGTTCGTGACCGAGCATGTAGGTCAGTACGTATTCGGCCATGACCTGACCGAAGATTCCCACTGCGCGGGTCAGGCGGTAATCGCGGCGCAGACCATCAGCGAGCAGCGGCGTGATGCCGGCCCAGGTCGATTGCAGCCATTGCGGCTGGTGGCCCTGACGCAGCAGGGTCGCCAACAGGTCCGGCTGCCCCAGCCACACCGGGCAATCGGCAGCCTGACGCGCCAGTTCGGCAGAGTCGCCACTGGTCAGGACTTCAAGTTCGGGGGCCATCTGGCGCAGCAGCCGGGCGTACACCGCGTGGTCGTGTTCAGCAATCAGAACGCGCATCTTCAAACCTTTCGCAAACCGTGCAGGCAACCGCCGAAAGAGCCGTGCTCCTTCGTGGCGGTCGTCGCCGTAAAATCAGTTCCAGGGTGGCAAGAGGCCCAGAACAGGGCCTCGCAGATCAGACCGGGTCGTTGCGTCGCAGCAACTCTTCGGGCAGGTGTTCGATGTACTCGTCCTCGGCCGGTGGCATCTGCAGGTGATAGCCCTGCTTGTCGAGGTTTTCCAGGACCACGGTGATGTCCTCGCGCGCCAGTGTGCGCTCGGGGGTCAGTACCAGGTCAAAGGAATGCTTCGCCTTGCCGAAGGCCGCCATCAGCGCCTCGGGCACGCGCTCAAGCGCATCGCTCTTGAGCACATAAAGATACATCCCGGGTTTCTTCGAACTTTGGTAAATGGAGCAAATACGTTTCAAGGCTGTTCTCCGGCGGTGGCCAGGCTGTCGAGCAGCTTCTGGCCCATGAGTTCGCGGCGCCAGCCACGCAGCGACTCAGGCAATTGATAAGGGCCCTCGGGGAAGCCGCTTTTGACCAGCGCTTCGAGGGTTTTCTTGCGCAGCATCAGTTCCGGCGCGATGCCCAGACGCTCGGCCTCGACCTGACCGAGGGCGCGCAGTTGCTTGATCAGCGCCGCCGCTTCGACCGGCAATGGCTCCGGCACCGCCGGCGGCCATTGATCAGGCCCCACACTGCCAGAGCGCTTGATCAGATCAAGCAGAAACTGGCCGTCCTGACGCACGGTACGCGGGTGCATGTCTTCGATCTTGCCCAACGCCGCAAGGTTGTCCGGTTGCGTGCGGGCCAGCGGCCACAGCGAGTGCTCACGGACGATGCGGTTGCGCGGCAGATCACGGGCGCGGGCTTCTTTTTCACGCCAGGCGCACAACTCACGCAGCACCGCCAATTGCGCACGAGACAGTTTCCACGCCAGCTTGGCTTCGCGATAGACCTCGTACGGGTCGATCTCACGGCGCAGGTTGGCCACCAATTCGGCGCCGTCCTCCAGCACCCAGGCGAACTTATCGTCAGACAGTTTCGGCCGCAGTTGTACGAAAACTTCCGCCAGATGCACCGCGTCTTCGGCGGCGTAGCTGATCTGCGTGTCGGACAGCGGGCGCTGCAACCAGTCGGAACGGGTCTCGCCCTTCGGCAGCTCGATACCGAGTACCTCCTGCACCAGCCGCGAATAGCCCATCGAGAACCCGAGGTTCAGATAGGCCGCGGCCAATTGAGTGTCGAACAGCGGCGCCGGCAAGCTGCCGGTCAGACGCAACAGCACTTCGAGGTCTTCGCTGCAGGCGTGCAAGACTTTGAGCACCGCCGGGTTTTCCAGCAGCGCCGCCAGTGGTTGCCAGGCGTCGATGGTCAGCGGATCGATCAGGCAGGCGCGTTTGCCGTCACCGACCTGCAGCAAACCGGCAATCGGGTAGAAGGTGTCGACCCGCATGAATTCGGTGTCGAGGGCAACGAACGGCAGTTGCTGCCACTCGGCGCAAAGCTGCGCGAGGCTTTCGTTGTCGCGAATCCAGTGAATATCGATGGCCACACGGCTCTCCCTTGAAGAATGGCGCGCAGTATATATCGCCGCCGGCGTTTTACGCGCCTGCGCAGGACCAGAGCTGTAACGAAATATCCCGCCAGAGATAAAGAATAGTCTGACAGCGAGATCAACAAGATGAATCCGAACCTCACCCTGTAGGAGCTGCCGCCGGCTGCGATCTTTTGATTTTGTTTTTCAAGATCAAGATCAAAAGATCGCAGCCTGCGGCAGCGCCTACACGGGGAGAGTGATATTTAGTTTTTAAATAGTACCGAGGAAATCTGATTTGCCGGTAAGTGCGCCGCACCGCCTAATCAGCAGCCTCCGCAATCCAGAGTCTGCCGATGGAAAACGTCCGCACCACCACCCGCCCCGCTGTCTGGCTGATGTTCGGGATCATCCTCGTCGCGCTGAATCTGCGCCCGTCCATGGCCGCCGTCGGTCCCTTGCTGTCGGCCATACGCGGCGACATTGCACTGAGTTTCAGCCTGGCTTCGCTGCTGACCATGCTGCCGGTGATGGCGATGGGACTGGCGATGTTTTTTGGTATTGGCATCAGTCGACGTTTGGGCGAGCAACGCGCGGTGATCCTGTCGCTGCTGATTATCGGACTGGCGACGCTGTCGCGGCTGTGGCTCGATTCGGCGCCGCCGTTGATTGGCAGCGCGGTGCTGGCGGGGATTGGCATTGCTTTGATTCAGGCGTTAATGCCGGCGCTGATCAAGTCACGCTTCCCCGATCATGTAGCGCTGTGCATGGGCCTGTATGTCACGTCGATCATGGGCGGCGCCGCCCTGGCCGCCTCGTTGTCGCCGCTGGTGCTGGTGCAGTCCGGCAGTTGGCGTACCGGGCTGGCGATCTGGGCGGCACTTTCTTTGCTCGCGCTGCTGGTCTGGTGGACGCAGTCGCCCTCGTCATCCATCCAGAACACAGCTGCAGGAAAAGAATCCTTCGCGCGTAATACCCGTGCCTGGCTGCTTGCCATCTTTTTCGGCCTCGGCACGGCGTCCTACACCTGCGTACTCGCCTGGCTGGCGCCGTACTACGTGGAACAAGGCTGGAGCGAACAGGATGCCGGGCTACTGTTGGGTTTTCTGACCGCCATGGAGGTGATCTCCGGACTGCTGACGCCAGCTATCGCCAACCGCAGCCGCGATCGTCGCGCGGTCCTCGCAGCTTTACTGCTGCTGATCATCGCAGGCTTCTGCGGGTTGATCCTCAGCCCGCAACACCTCAGCCTGCTGTGGCCGTGCCTGTTGGGGCTGGGCATTGGCGGCTTGTTTCCGATGAGCCTGATCGTCTCGCTCGATCACCTCGACAACCCGCAGCGCGCCGGCGGCCTGACCGCATTCGTGCAAGGTATCGGCTACTTGATCGCCGGGCTTTCGCCGCTGCTGGCCGGAATGATCCGCGACCGGCTCGGCAGCTTCGAATGGGCCTGGTGGTCGCTGACTGCGGTAATGGTGGTGATGTTGCTGATCGTGCTGCGTTTCGACCCTCGGCAATACGCCCGACACATCCGCTGAAGCCAGATACCATCGCCGGGGTAGAGGCTTCTTGCCATCTTTTTGCGGTTTATCTGGCGACGTCGTGTTGCTAAAACTTTCTGTCCCACAACTGACATTGAATCGTCCTACAAGGCTTTGTCCTGGCACCATCGTTCCGTTACGATCATGCGCACACGTTTGCGCGGATTCAGCGCAAGGAGCACAGCGAGACGGAACGGATGCTGAACAGTAACTTGCTTCGAAAGCTCGACATGCAGGACCTCATGGTGTTCATCGCCGTGTATGAGCAAAGCAGCGTCACGGATGTCTCGGAGACGCTGTGCGTCAGCCAGTCCACTGTCAGCTACTGCCTGAAAAAATTGCGCACCAGTTTCGAAGACGATCTGTTCATCAACACCCGCACAGGCATGCGCCCCACCTACAAGGCCGGCACCATGTACGGCCATGTGCAGAAAATTCTCGAAAGCATCAACCTGTGCCATGCCGGTGCCCCGGCCTTCGACCCGACCCACCAAGCGAAAACCTTCAACATCTGCGCGCCGGAATACTTCGAGCAACTGGTGTTGCCACGCCTGTTGAAGCGTTTCGACTTCGACGATTTACCGGTGGTGGTCAACATGCACAAGTTCGAGACCGACGTACCCGCCGACGAACTGCGCGAAGGCAGCCTCGATCTGGTCATCTGTTTCGGCCCCAACTTCCACCGCAGCCACACCGACCTCAAGTCGCGAATGCTGCTGGAAGACGATCTGGTCTGCGTCTTCGACAAACGCGCCACGCCGCTGGAACCGCGCCTGAGCCTGCAGGCCTTCACCGAGCGGCGCCATGTGTTCCCGACACCGTGGACGTCCAGCACCAACATGGTCGATGGCTGGCTGGCCCGTCAGGCGCAGAAACGGCAGATCGTCGCCCGTTCCAACAGCTACAGCGCGGCCCTGAAAATGATCACCGGCACCGACTTCATCCTCACCCTGCCCCGGCGCATCCAGCGTCTGCTGACCAACGACGCGGTGTTCAATCACTGCGAAGCGCCGAACGGCCTGCCGGGGTTCACCCTCGACATGCAATGGAGCCAGAACGCCGATCAGGACAGCGCCAACGTCTGGCTGCGCGAGCAGGTCATCAAGGTCTGCAATGAGCTGGAAGCGGCCTGAGTCCTACACGCCGATGGCGGTCTTGGTGTAGGAATCGCGGTCGATATCGAGCAACTCCACACAGAGCTGCACTTCAACCCCGGCCGGCCACTCGCACAGATCCTGCAACACCGCCAACAGACTTTCCGAGAGCTGCTTCTTGATTTGCGGCGAACGACCGCTGAGCAGCGCCAGCTTCACGTGGACAAAGGCGCGTTCGCCCATGCCGGTGCCCACCTTGAAAGTCTCGACCTTCACCGCCCGGCTCTTGATATCGAACTCCGCCGCGAACTGACCGGAACCCACCAGCGTGTTGTTGAGCCGGATCAACGCCACATCCGCGTTCAATTGCGGCAGGTTGGCGGTGTATTCCATGTGCAGATGTGGCATGGGGTGCTCCAGTCAGTCGGCAGAAAGGTCGTACATATACCACAGCATTGCCCTGCTCCCGTGCGGGTTTTTGCCTGCTCGCGATGAGGACATCTCAGTCAAATCAATATTGTCTGATACTGCGCTTTCGCGAGCAGGCTCGCTCCCACAAGGGAGATTTGTGGTGGAATTCAGGGCGCGGTCAGTGGCCGTTCGCTCATGAATGCCTCAAGCCGCGAACGCAGCCAGCGTTCGGCCGGATCGCTGTCGACATGGCTGAGCCAGACCATCGACAGATCCAGCATCGGGGTCTTGAACGGGAACGGTTCTTTGAACAGTCGACCAGAAGCCGCCATGGCTTCGGCGGTATAGTCCGGCAGGCTGGCGATCAGGTCGGTACCGGCGAGCAACGCCGGCAGCGCACTGTATTGCGGCACCGACAGCACCACATGCCGGGTGCGACCGATTTCCGCCAGCCACTCATCGGCATAGCCGCTGATGTTGGCCGTGTGCGACACCAGTACGTGTGGGCGTGAACAGTATTCGTCGAGGGTCAGCGGCGAATCCGAGGCGTCGGCACGCAGGATGCTCGGCTGGATATGCCGCAGCAGCTTGCGTTTGGCATTGGCCGGCAAGCCACGGGTCTGGCTGATGCCGACGGTAATGTCGCCGGCCGCCAGCAGATCGGGAATGCGCCAGTAGTCGACGTGTTGCACCACGAACACCACGCTCGGTGCCTCCTGGCGCAATGCCCGCAACAGCGGCGGCAACAGGCCGAACTCGACATCATCGGACAGGCCGATCCGGAACGTCATGTTGCTCACCGCGGGGTCGAAGTCGTGGGTCAGGCTCAGCGCCACCGACAGCGAGTCGAGCGCCGGCGACAGATACCTGAACAACTCTTCGGCGCGGGCGGTCGGTTCCATGCGATGGCCGACGCGGATGAACAGCGGGTCATTGAACATCGCGCGCAAGCGATTGAGGGCCGAGCTGATGGTCGGCTGGCCGAGAAACAGCTTCTCTGCCGCCCGGGTGACGTTGCGTTCGAGCATCAAGGTCTCGAACACCACCATCAGGTTGATGTCGGCCTTGCGTAATTCATTTCGATTCATCCATTGCCCCCGATCCCCAGACTGCTGGCAGTGTATGAAGTCCTTGGGATCGGCGTCTATCAGACGATTGGCGGTTTGTTCGACAATTTCACTGCACCGTCAGGGTTTGCAATCCCAGCCCCATGACTCGCGCATCGTCATTGAAACCGAGTTTTTTCGGGCTGACCGCATCTGGCAGATGCAGCTGGACATTCAGATACTCCTCGGCGACCTGCGCCGCGCTGAGCGGAATTTCCAGCCGATTGCCCTGCACCTGGGTCAGACGCGTCGACAGCGCCTCGACGCCATTGATGCTGACGATCACCCGCTGACTGAGGTTCGGCGGCATGGCAAACGCCAGCGCCTCAATCACCAGCGCATGCGACCCGGGGGCCACGCGCAGCAGCAGTTGCGCATCCTGTCCGTCACTCCAGGTGCCCCAGGCTTCCGGTGTGGACCAGCCTTTGACCAGTTGCCGAGTGCTGCGGTTGAACGTCTGCACCAGCCCCGGCTGGCTCAAGGGTATCGCCGACAGCGCCCGCCCCTGATCGACCATCGCCAGACAGTCATTACAGTGTTTCCAGCCCGGGGCCAGCACGACAAAGTCGTCGACGCGGGTCAACAGATCGGTTTCGCTGTGGATGGTCTTGACCGCCAACTCCAGCGCGTCGTCATCGAGGATGTACAGCGAGTCGGGGTCGTACTGGCCACTGGCAAGTTGGCTTTGCGTCGTGAGCTGCAGCTTTTCCAGGGCTTTGGGGCTGGTACGCCCCAGGTAGGCGGCATCGGTTTCCAGCCCATGGGTGGCGGCGAAATCGGCAATCGCCTGCCACTGGTCCGGTTGATTTTTCGGCATCACGGCACGGATGCTCTTGTAGTGCGCCGCCGCACTGGCCCAGAACGGATCATGCATCGGGCTGGCCCAGGCCGACGCTTCGGGCAGCATTTTCGCTGCTCTCAAACCTGCCCAGGCAATCCGGGTGTCGGTGACTTGCACCATTAACGCCAGCGCCAGCAGCCCCATGGCGACTCGCGTTCGATAGCCGCGCACCACCAGATAAGTCAGCAATATCACGATGGCGTAAAACACCGGCCAGAACATCCGACCCGAGGCACGAAAAATACTCGCTGCACGCAGCACGAATTCTGGCAGCGGATAGCTGAACGTCTGCAGGCCGAATCCGATCTGGTTCGACAGCGCGAACAGCGTTAATCCGATCAACGCCAACAACAAGAACGGGCGACTGCACAACAAAGCCTTCAACGAGATACCACTTTTGTACCAGCCGATAGCGGCCAGCGGCAGCAGCAACAGGACACCCAGCCCCAGGTAGTTGAAACCTTCGTAATCGCCTGCGCCCTTGGGAATGCCCGGCAAGACAAATGACCAACCGTCTGGATCCACCAGCGACAACAAGTTCATTCGATAAAAGCCGAAACCGCCGCCCGCCGCGCCATCGGTAATACTGAAATAACCCGCCTGCCAGCAGCACACGCTCACCAGCGCGAACAAGCCGCCCAGCTCGATAAAGACCTGACGGCGCGTCAGCTTGCCAGCCCACAACTTGCCAAACAGATCCGCGACCCAGATCAGCGCCACCATGCCCAACAGGTAAGCGTGAACCAATGCCGTCACGGCGAGCAATGCTGCCCACGCCAAACGTCGGCGCTCGAGTGCCGGGTGGAGTGCCAGATACAACGCCGCGAGAATCAGGAAATGCCCGACCAGCGAAAGATGTCCACCGGTACGCAGAAACATCGGCGGCGAAAACACCAGGAGCCCTGTGCCGAGCAGGCGCAACACGGGGTTGTCGGTGATCAAGCCGAGCAGCTTCCAGGCAAACCAGGCCTGCAGAACGAAACACAGCAACAACCACATGCCGAAGTACTGGAATGTTTCCGGCAGCCACGCACCGAACGGCTTGAACAGCAACGCCAGCAGCGGATTGGAATCGGAAAAAATGATCGCACTGCCCAACTCCATTCCATAGGACGGATTCAGCCCGAGCGGAAAGGACCATGGAGAATGGCGGAAGAACACCCAGCCCAGGTAATGCGTCGCCGGGTCGCCGTCCTTGAGCCAGGCAATGTTTTGCGGATCAAGGGCACGCGGGCCGATTACCAGAAAAAACGCCAGCGCTCCCAGCAGGAGCGGCAACAGCGCCAAGGCCGGATGCTTGTTCAAGCCTTTCATCGATACGTCCAGAAATTGTGCAGCACAAAGGTGAACGCCGGAATGATCAGTGCCACGGCACCGATGCCCAGCAAATAGTGCAGTCCAGCCAATTGCGCTGCCCACGCAACGAACATCGCCAGCAAGAACCCGCCGAAGGACACCAGCATGAACCGCACCAATGTTCTGCCATGCAGCCGCGCGGAGAAACTCCAGGTGGTGTTGATCACGTAGGACACCACCGTCGCCACAGCGAATGCCACACCGTTGGCCAACGGCGGTTGCGGGGCCACGAAGTTGATGAACAGCACCGCCACCAGCGCATGCAGCGCGGTGACGAACAGCCCGGTCACGGCAAAGCGCAAACCGCGCTGGATCAACGCCGATCGGTCGGCTGAAGTCACGGTTTGCACGCCAGCACAAACACGCTCAGACCAGCCAGACGGTTCATCCGCATCAGCGGCAGTTCAAGGCGGCAGAGGGTCTTGAGCACGCCGTTGACCAACGGATGATGACGCTTGAGTTGAGACTGCGGCGCGGCGGCCTGCGGGCCTTGGGGCAGCAAACGCAAGACCGCCGCGATCGGAAACACCGCGCCGAAATAGTAGGCACCGCGCTGCACAGTCAAGCCGGCGTCACGGGCCAGGGCTTCAAACTGCGCCAGGGTGTAGCGGCGTTTGTGTTCGAGGAAGTCGTCATGCCCGCTCCACAGAAACTGGAACGCCGGCACGGTCATCAGGAAACGGCTGCCGGACGGCACTTTATCGACGTAAGCCTTGAGCAGGCCGAGGTCGTCGTCGACATGCTCCAGCACGTCCATCAGCAGCACCAGGTCCGCGTCGACGGCTTCGATATCGCGACGATAATGCACCGGTTTGCCGGCAGTGCTTGCATCAGAATCGGCGGGGTAGCTGATATCGACGCACCACGCCTCCTGCGCCGAGGTTTGGGTCAACAGATGATGCGAAAAAAAACCCGATCCGGCGCCCACGTCGAGAATCCGCGTGATCGGTGCCTCACCGAGCAGACGACGCGTTGCCGCCGCTTTAGAGCAGTAATACCAATGCTCGCCGATGCTGTCGCCGAGGATGTCGGTTTCCTTGAGATCCATGTATCAGTCCTTGGGGTCATAGACGCGACGCACCAGAAAAACCGGCCGGCGTTTGGATTCGATGTAAGTGCGCCCCAGGTACTCGCCGAGTACGCCGATGCCGATCAACTGCAGGCCACCGAGGAACGTCACGGCTACCATCAGCGAGGCATAACCGGGCATGTCGACGCCGTGGATCAGTGTGCGCACCACAATAAAAATGGCGAAGGCAAACGATACCAGCGAGACCACCGCGCCGATGTAAGTCCAGATTCGCAGCGGTTCGGTACTGAAACTGGTGATGCCCTCCAGGGCGAAATTCCACAGTCGCCAGCCGTTGAACTTGCTCTGCCCTGCCACGCGCTCGGGCCGCTCGTAATCCACATGGGTGGTGCGAAACCCCACCCAGGCAAACAGGCCCTTCATGAAGCGCCGGGACTCGGGCAAGGTCAGCAAGGCGTCGACCACGCAACGGTCCATCAGACGGAAATCACCGACGTTTTCCGGCAGCGGTTGCTCGGCGATTTTGTTGTGCAGGCGATAGAACCAGTGCGCCGAAGTCTGCTTGGCCCAAGTGTCGCTGCGGCGGCTGATGCGGTGACCGAGCACCACTTCATAGCCTTCGCGCCAGCGCTCGATCATTTGCAGAATGATTTCGGGCGGGTCCTGCAGGTCGGCATCGATGGGGACAATGATTTGCCCGGTGGCGATCTGCAGGCCAGCGGACAAGGCGGCCTCTTTGCCGAAGTTACGGCTCAGATCGACGATACGCAGCCGCGAATCGTGCCGCTGACGTTCCAGCAGCCCCTCAAGCGTGGCATCGGTACTGCCGTCATTGACGAACACCAGTTCCAGAGCAATCGAGGTCTGGTGCCGGAAGACTTCATCAATGCGCCGAATGAACGCGTCGAGACTGTCCTCCTCGTTAAAAACCGGGACAACCAGCGATAACGTGACCCGTGTGGCCTGTGCTGTTCCATGCTCAGTCAAAGGAATGCTCTTTTTATAGTGTTTGTCGGTCGTCGAAACATTTTCAACGCCATGAGCCGTCCCGTATTAAGCAGTAGCGCCGTTAGCCTTGCAAGGCGCAATTGGCGACATTCCGGCCAATCCAGACGCCATTGCGCACGCTCTAGTCCGCACTCCTCAGAAACATCTGCCAACGATTGGAAACAAATGCCCGATAGCGAAAAAAACTCGCTCCGCTAGGCTTGCGTCGATGCGACACACAGGTTGTCGCAAACACCATCGCAAGGAGCGAACTGAATGTATTTCGAGATCTACAGGCAATCCCGAGGCACCCCGAGCACCGGCAAAGGCCAATGGCGCTGGCGGCTGCGGGCGGGAAACCACGAGACGGTTGCCAGTGGCGAGTCCTACGTGAACAAGGCTGACTGTTTACACGTGATCGAGTTGATCAAGGGTGTGCAGAGCGATACGCCGGTGAAGGAGATCTGACTCCGCGATTGGCAGAGCGCCACGTCCTACAGCCTCTTCCTTTTTTGCCTGAAGCGCTGGCGAAGCACTTCCGCGCCCCTACGCTCTCCAGCGTGGGGGGCGATCCAGCCCTGTTCCGCCATTTGACGTTCAACTCAAAAAAGGAGCCGCACCATGGCTAGAGACAAAGCGAAAGACGACAAGCACTTCAATTGCACCCAAACACACGAAGCCGACTACGTCGCCAGCCTCTATCCGCACGCCAAGGACGAAGTGAAGACCTTCCTGGCCTCGGCTTGCAAGGACAACACCCTGCGTAACTCGACACACAAGGAAGTGTATGACTTGATCAAGCAGAAGCTGGGGCATCCGCAGCCGTGAGGAGCTGAGGCGGGGTCTCTAAAACCTGCAGAAACAAAAAAGCCCCGTAGCTCTTCAGCTACGGGGCTTTTTCTGTGTAATGGCGGAGAGATAGGGACTTGGTGACAAACGCCCTAAAACACCCCAAAACGGCCCCCTTTAATGGTTTCAAGCTATTTTTGGTCCAGATAATTGGTCCAGAAACGCAAGAAACCATGCTAATCTCTGGATTATACCAAACAGGGGCGTGAGACATGACAGACAACCTTAGATTGAAAGTCGGGACGTACCATGCTCGCGTTGCTGTGCCTCCAGAGCTTCGTAAATTGCTGGGCAAGTATGAGCTTACGAAGTCGTTGAAAACGGGCAGCAAGAGCCAAGCCAACATTCGGAAGCTTGAGGTGTTAGCCGAATGGCGAAAGCTCTTTGAAAAAATGCGCAACGAGCAAAGCCAGCCTTTTGATTTTGAAGAAAAAGCTTTCGAGTATACGAAAGAGATTGAAGCCCTAGACACTGAGTCGATAATCAAAATTACGAAAGAGTCTGTGTGGTTAGATTATTCGCATACGATTGAAGGCATGCTAAACACTCAAATGTTTTTCTTTCAGTCAAGCTTTGAACAGAAGCAAATGAGCAAAAGCCAATTTGAATTTCTGAAAGAATTTTTCAAAGAATGGAAAGCGAAATGGTTCAAGCCTGAAAATTTCAGCACAGACGAAAATGGTACGAAAACCAACCTCGAAATGGCTGAAAAAATTACTGCGTACAAAGAATTCACTTCTATTTTTAATCAGCTTGCAGAAAAAGAAATCACGCATAATGGTTCATTGAAAGCTGCTGAATCTGAGCGTGTGAAAGAAATCCTAGTCAATCCGAAAACCTTCTCTAATAAAACCGTATTTACTGAAAAGCGGCTTACTGCTTTTTCAGAATATCAGAAGAACACTCGAAAAGTTATTGATAAAACTGTAGACATGCAAGTGTCGAGACTTAAAAAGCTCAAAGACTATTTGAAGCAAGAACAGAAAGATTTGAGCTACAAAAGCGTTTATGAGTTTTTAGATAGCCTTACTGATTTGAGTGCGAAAACGAAGAAGCAATATGTTCTCGCTGGGAACACGTTCTACAAATATGCGATACGACACGACGAAGAATTTCAAGCGAAATTCGCCAACGCTAAGCCACCTTTTCAAGACCACGAATTCCCTATCGCAAGGACGGGTAAGGCGCAGAAAGAAGGTAAAAGGAAGTCGTTCACTGTTAAGAACGTAGAAGACATTTACGAAAATTCGCTGACGCTCAAGGGCAAAAACAAAAGGGCTTTGACTGATTTAATTATGCTCGGCGCGTATACCGGAATGCGGATTGAAGAAATTTGCAAAATCGAGATTGCACGCGATTTGATTGAAGAAGACGGCGTTTATAGCTTCTCCTTGAATGACGGGAAAAATGAAAGCTCTGTCCGTGTGATTCCGATTCATTCAAAGCTCTTGCCTCTGGTCGATAGATTGAAAAAAGAAAGTAAAGACGGGTTCCTTCTCCCCTCGCCTGCGGGCAATAAGTATGGGATTCGTAGCGACTATCTGAGTAAGGCTTTCGGGCGTCTCAAGACTGCATTAGGCTTTGATTCTCGCTTTGTGTTCCATAGTGTGCGCGCAACTGTGATTACCTCTCTACAGCGTGCAAACGTCCCTACAGTCGTGATTCAGTCAGTCGTTGGTCATGAAACCGGATTAGTCACTTATGACGTTTATTCTGAAGGCGCTAGCGCTGCTCAAAAGCAAGAAGCGATAGAAAAGCTGAGCTACAATTTCCCATAAAAATAGAAAGCAGCCCTCAAGCTGCTTTTTTTGTGGATATTGGAATCTCGTAGTAAATTTCTTTGAAGATAGAATCATAGTATTTCTTCGTACTCACAGTTGTTCTGTCTTTGTGTTTGAAGCTTTTCTCAAAATCAAAACCCGGCGCAACAATCACTAAAAAATAGCCAACGCCTTTTCTTACCGCCCTCGGGGCATTAGCGGTTGAGATACTTAGAACGTACCTGCTCCAAGTCTGTTTATCTGAATAAAACTTTAGGTTGCTCCAATACTTATTCATATGGGCCAGAAACTGAGTATGATTTTTGTTTTTCTTGCTGTTGTTCTTGGCAAGGTACTCGCTGTATTTCTGTGCGACTTCTTTAAAATCAATTGAGTCTCTTTTTATCGCAGCCCTAAGAACGATTTTCTCGACGTTTTCAAAATAAAGAATTTCTGGATTATTTTCTAGCACAGCGTCAGGCAACTCAGAAATATGATTACAGACGACTAGAACACCCCTGCTTGTTAATATTTTATTTGTATATTCGATTGACTGAAACAACTCTTTTAGCTTTGCTTCTTTTCCTTCTTGCCTACAATCCTTCATATCTACTCCACAAATCTATTAGTTTATATTGACAATATAATACAAACTAAATAAATATCAAGCAGCGCTATTGAAATAATAAAATTATGTGGTAAATTTAAGCTATAGAATCATAAAAGGATAAGTCATGAAAATAATAAACGCCGACATTGCAGAACTAATGTTCGACATTACACCAGAAGAACTAATAGAAAAAACATTAGAAGCAATTTCTTGCGGGGGCTATCCAGAAGAAAACAGATTTAACACTTCTGATTACCTAGACTTACAGCCAAATTATTCATTTTCAATTTTTCCGGTGGTAATTAAAAACATTAAAGCTAACGACATTTTAAGTGTAGAAGCATTGAGCAATGAAGAAATAAAAGTAAAAATCAACTTCTCTAACAAATATGTACATTCACAACTACTTTATTTAGTATCAAGAAAAAAGATAGCAGAACAAACGATAAGCATTGTATTTAAGAAAATAAATATAATTGGCAGTCGGCATGAATCAAAAATAATACTAGACGACCTAGACTTAAAAAACCTTAAAAATACTCACGCAATACTAGAAGCCGCTAAAAAGGAACAATTCAAGAATATAAGTGAAATAGACTTTATAAATATAATCATAGGAAAATCCAAAAAAGGCGAACCTATCTTAGTGCATGATTCGGACCTAGAAAAAAATGCAAGACTAAACACGATTAAAAAAACCGGAAAAAAACTACGCTTTCTTTCAAGCACAGGACTATTAAGCCGCTCCATAAATAAAAGCAAAATCGTTTACAACCTTACAAACAAAGCAATGGAATTAGTAGGTAGCGAAGAAAGCTATATAGAACTCGATTTCAGCATATACAACAAACAAATGATTTAGTAAGTAGCAGCCATAAGGTTGCTTTTTATTTCTCGCATTTTATCTACTCCACAATAAGTTAAAATATTTCAATTAAATCAACATTTATTTTAAAATAATTGATTAGCGCTCTTGAATTAATATTTATTAATGCTATATTATTAATATAGAGATAGAATTATCTCCACAAGATAATAAAAAAGGTGAAGCCATGAAAATAATAAACTCAGAATATTCAGAACTAATGTTCGACATTACACCAGAAGAAACATTAAGAATAATTAGAAAAGCACTTAAGAAAGTAGATAACCACCCAAGCTCTAACGACTTCTCAACAAATGAATTCATAAACTCAGAAACAGATTACACCTTCACTATAGGAATAGAGCAAACTAAAGACATAAAAGAGAGAGACATTATAAGCGTTGAAGCGGTAAGTTCAAATTCAGTAAAAGTAAAATTGAAGTTCTCAAACAGATACGTTGAATCAGACTTGCTATATCTAACCTCAAGAAAGAAAATAGAAGAACAAACTTTTAGCATTATATACAGACCATACGAAAGCGATAGCAACGTATATTATACAACCATAGTATTAGACGAGTCAGACAAGAAAGCATTTATAAGAACACATGAAACACTAGAAACCGAAAAGGAAAAAGCATTTAAAAAAATAAAAGAATCAGATTTCATAAACAAAATAATAGACAAATCAGAAATAAACGAATATGTATTGATAAGCGAACCAGATTGGAAATGCGCCAAGCAATCAAGCACAAGAAAATTGAACACTAAAAGAGTATGCTTCTTAATGAATACCGGCTTGATATGCAACTTTACAAAAATAATAGACAAAGGCTTTGGCGAAATAGTCATGCAAAGACTTACCTATAAAGCAATGATACTAATAAACTGTCATAACAACAAAGCAGAATTTGACTTAAATAGATATATATACGGACTATACTAAGAACAGCCATAAGGCTGTTTTTTCGCCTTTCAAAAGCCTTTCCCAAGCGCATAGCGCACCAGAACAAAAAAACAGCCACTAGGCTGTTTCTTCTTTTTCACGCTTCATTAGGCTTTAGAAATAATCTCAACGTAGCTACTAATCAATGTCTCTTGTTCGACTGTCGCTACTAGACCCAAAATCAACAACATGTTTTTTACTGAGAGGCTTAGAAACTCTTTCAAGCTGTCTTGTCTAACGTAGTATGCAACGAACTCTGAAAACACACTCACAACGTCATATCCTTTTAAATTTCTTATATCTTTCATAATTTCACCTTTTTATTTATTGTCTTTTTTGATTTCCTTTTTCTCTGGTTTTGGTGTTAATAGGGCTTGGACTATTGGGCTTAACGCCTCTGCCTGTGCCCTCCCCTTCGCTGCTGCTGCGTCCGTGCTACTGGTGTTGCTCCTAACGTGTAAGTCTCCCTCTGGTGCTGCTATGGCGCTTGTACAAGCTGCAAGCACAAACATTGCTAACAGCTTAAACATACTGAATCCATTCTTCTGTTTTTAGAAAAGCGTTTGGATTTATGGAATGGAAATTGAACATGTCTAACTGAGTACCGCCAGTATTTGTAAGCACGTACTCAGTCTCTAAAAGCTCAATTTCTTCTTGAACAGAATCACATATGAATGATTTTCTAAGGCTCACTTCATGCCTTATTCTTCTATTCGTCATTAGGACAAATAAAGAAGACGCGACAAAAGAAAGCATGGATATTGCAAACACGCTGGGGGCGTCAAAAATGTTGGAATTTGATTCTGTTAAAGCGTTTGAAATTAGCGCTAGGGAAGATACCGCTGTGAAAGCTAAGAAGGCTTTAACAGAGCTAGCAGCTAGGTGATATGAGGTTTTTCTAAGAGCGCTGAACCTACCGACAACCAAATCAGTTTGGTCGTCTTTAGCATTTTCAATTAATTCTTTTACTGTCTCTATGCTTACTATTTTCATTATTATAATATTTGTTTACCTAATATTATAATAGCATGTATATATTTAATTGCAAGCAACTTGCTAGCAATTTGAATTATTTATTTTGCTTTTTGATAATTCCACATACGCTTCTTGTGAATTTAACCTCTGAAATCACAAAAAAGTAAAAACCCTTAATATATTTAGTCATATTAATATTTATTGTTAGTATAGAATATATATCATGAAAATTAAATAAATCAAAATATATTATTATTTGCTAGCAAGTTGCTTGCAATTAGTTTTATTCATGGTAAATTATTATTATAAACAGGATAAATACAATGAGAATAATAAAACATAGAACAGAACAGATAAATATAAGAGCAAAGCCAGAAGTAAAAAAAGGCATAGAGGAAATTTGCATAGATAAGCAAATAACAACAACAGACTTTATAGAAGGGGTTCTTGAAAGAGAAATAATTTTGCATAGAGAATCGAAAGAATCAGACAAACAAGAAAAGGCCTCACCCAGCGCGAATAGCGCACCAGAACAAAAACAATAACAAACACAGGAGAATCATGAAGAATCGTAGAAGTCGCATAAACCATGAAAAGATACTATCAGAAAAAATGATACCGCCAACAGAGACGAAAGAAGAAGAATTAAGCGTAATAGGTTTTTTCGCTGAAGTAATTGCAATTATTATTTTTTCTTGGTGCGCATACTATATATATAGCAAATTACAATCAACGAACGATACTCCAGAGATATTTGTAAATAAAGCAAAATCATTAGTTTCGCAGAAAATGAATGAAATTCACAGCCACAAGTACACAGCGATACCATACAGTGATTTCATAAAAATAATACAATGCAACGTTTCAAATATAACTTGTGTAAACAATGATTATAGAAAGCCTGAAACAAAAATCGAGCGCGAAGCACGCTTTAGAAATTACACACAAAGCGAAGATATTCAAAAGTATTCAGAACGATACATAAAGCTACACGACTGCAAATCAGCAAATAACACATGCACAGCTATCGAAGTAGCGAAAGAAATGCTTGAAAGAACCCAAATTGCAAATTCTTGGAGTGACGAAAACCAATATAAAGGCCAGATAGTTGACTGCACATATAGAACAAATCTTGAATTTAAATCATATAGAGAATATATAAATTCAGAACTGTATCTTGACTCTAGAAGAAGCCCTATTGAAAGATTATCTGAAAATATAAGTCACGAACAAATTGAGAAAGACTTAAACACGCTTGAAGCAAAGAAAATAGTCCAAAGCTGCAACGTACTTGACTATCTAGACACAATACAAAATAGACCAATAATCAAAAAAGGGGAAATATGATAACAGAAAATAAAAACGGCATGGTCATAACAGTAACAAACAGCAAAGGAGGCGTAGGTAAGACGGATTCAAATTTCAATCTTGGATATGCAGCAGCTATAAATGAACCTGATAAATCCGTATTGTTTGTGAACGCGGACAATCAAAAGACCCTAGAACACAGATTCGGGAGAAGAAAAAGCAACGGATTTAAAGATTTAGACAATGTAACGTTCGACAACTGCACTGCTGCCGCTCTGAAGCATACGATACCTAGATACAAAGAACTCTATGACTATATTTTTATAGACGTAGCAGCGAACTCTGACGATTCAGCACTAACAAGTTTTGTTTTTTGCGACCTTATTTATTTTGTTTTGAATCCTTCAAAATCTTGTACGGAAGTAATTCCCTCGATAATCAAGGGTATGACTAAAGCTATTAGGGTAAGAAGCTCTGCATGCGTTTATAAGAGCTTTTACAGCAAGGTAAGCCCACTACCTCATGTGGCGTCTGCTCAAATAGCTGACAGCAACAGAGAGCTTGCTAAGTACGCCTCAATCATAACCCCGTGCGATTTTTCATTAGCCTATAGGGGTGTGTATGAGAAGTGCTCTATAACTGGGGAATGTATCACCGAGCGAAAGGTTCTTAAATCTGATATTTCGGGGAACAAAGCCAAAGCTGAGATTGCTGCATTCTATGAAGATTTTAAAAATACCGTAGAGCTAATAAAATCTGTTGGTGATTCAAAATGAAAACCATTGAAGAACAGATTAGACAATTAGAAGAACTTGAAAAAGAAGTAGCAGAAGAACACAACAAGAGAAACATAAGCGCTTTACCAACAACACCAGAAATATTTAAAAAGGAAGAAACACAATCAAAGGACACAAAAAACATAAAGTGCAAATCAAGAGAAATTAGATTGATTTTAGAAGTAGAAAGCGATTTATACAAAGACGTAAAAGAGCTTGAAGAGCTAGACCCTCTGTTTGAATTTAACAGAGCAACATTAAGAAGGATTGCAGAATCGTATATAAAAGAAAGATTGAAAAAAATGAAAGACTAGCAGCCAATAGGCTGCTTTTTATTGCTAATTTGATTTTTATTTTATTAATGATAGCATTTAAAATATACCATAACAAAAACAAAAGGAGGAACATGGAATCACTAAAACACGAAATACAAACGATAATAAATCTTCAGTACGATAGAATCGTATTAGCTAGAGAAGCCGCCAAGGATTACAAAGACATTACAGCGGACGAATTAGCATATGCCGCTATAAAAACAAAAACTGATTATCGTGATAGTGTACAGCTAAACATAAGCGACATTGTAGACAGATACAGCCAAAACGAAATCAGAAGATTTTGCTTAGTCTTAGAGCCGCTTTTGAAATTGGATTCAAGCGTAAACTTCTCTCATAAAACCTTTATGACTCAATACCGTAAGCCATTCTATCAAGAGCTGAACGGCTCCGCTCTGGTTGCTTTTGAGAAGAAGTATTTTGCTTTTTTGATTGAAGCATTCATTGTTGAATACGCTAAGCAATTTGTACTGCATGAAGAAGACAGCGACAGAGAACACCCCGCTGAACTCACTTTTTGGGAAACAAAACTAAGGTCTACATTCAATATCGCTGTTATAGATACTGACTCAGAAGACCTCGAAAAATACGTCTCTGTTTACGATTATCATGACGAAGAAATCAGCTACGCCAACACATTATCAAGATTTAAAAAAATCGCAATAGCTGAAAAGAACAAGTTAGAGGCTGAGAAATCAATAGCAGAATCACAAAAGGAAATCGAAATACTGAATTCAGAGCTTGCGCAGCATGATTCAGTAATAGCTGAGCTTGAAAGAATCGAAGAAGAAGCGGTAAGAGTTTTCAACGAAAAAATGACTTGGTTTAGAAATTATATTAGAGCAACCTCTCAAAACCAAGCAAATAAAAAACAACAATTAAAGGAGGGTAAATGAGTACGTCAATTGATAAATTACTAACAATGCTCAACGTAAATAAATTTGAAGAAAAGGAATTCTTAGCTACTGTAGCCGCGTCAGAATACGTTGAAATCAAAGAACACGTCTGTGAAAGCCTGAGAGCGATTTTTAGTCTACTCAGAGAAAGGAAGAAGCACGACGATAAAGCCAAGAAAGAAAAACGTGTAGAAACAGAAGCTGAGTTTATCAAACGCATAAACAAAGAGCTTTTAGAATCAGACACTACATACAGGAATCTATCTAAAATAAAGAATCAAATTAGCTCATACTCTGCTTTTGAAAAATACTGTAAAGACAACAACATTGCAAATCAAAACAAAAGCCTACGAGAAGCAAAACAAGCCGCACAAAATCAGCCAGTATCAAAATCAACATTAAAAAATAAGTAACTAATAATAACTTCACTGCATTGCAATTTAATTAAATTGTACTACAATGAAGTTATACAATAACAATAAATATAATGCTTAAACTTCTAATTAGCTTCGCTCTCGCATTATTTACTCTCACAGCGCAAGCTGATTCTAATTCTGACGAATGCAGCGGTGGCTATAATGGCCGCATATCCCCGTGGGATTTCAAACTTACTAACGAAGATAGAAATTTACAATTTCTTATCTACAACCTGCCTGCAATACCAGAAATTATAAATTTAAAATGCGTTAAAGAATTCAAGGACATAATACCGAAAGAAGATAGAACACCAGAACAAATGGATTTTCAAGCCGAAAATATAAAAGAACAGTGGTACGAAACCTCAAACCTTATAGTCAATACAGAAAAGTATTCAAATTACTTGATTATTCTATACTGCATAGCACTATTCTACAGATTGATATGCTCCGGGTTTGATTCAAGAAACGAAGACTCTATTCCCGAAAATTTTCTCACGTCCTCAATGGCGCACGTTGCGCTGTTGAGTTTGAACGCTCCTGTTTTCGCTGGGGGTATATTGTCAGCTATACAGGTAGCTTTGATTTACGCCGTTCTAATGGGTGCTGGCGTGTCAAACATGGAAGTGAGAGCGATATTAAGCGCTTATCAGACTGGTACAGTCATTACAAGCAATGTCGATATAGAGAAACGAGTAGCGTCTAATTCAGAAAAAAACAAAGGTCAAATATATTCAGCGGCTTACGAATACGAATACAACATGAGCATGATTGAGTTAGCTAAGCTCAGAAGCGAAAATATTACTTATGACGCTTTCAAAATCGTTCCCAGCAATAAAATAAACAACACTACAACAACAATTGATAACACCACTTTTACCATAGCAAATGATTTCAACGGCTTTACTCCAGCCAATTCGGGAACTGACGTTTCATATAGCTGCGGTAAAGTTGCGCCTGTGGTTCCTGATTTGTCACAAGCTGACGCTGCAATTCAACGAATTGCAAAAGAAACAGATTTTGTTTCGTCATTAAAAGCAGTCGCGGCAACTGTGACACTAGAGAACACAGAACCGCTAAAACAAATATGGAATGATTATAAATTCAAGCTCGTTGACAACCTTGAAATAAAAAATATTGCAGAAATTGACTCTAAACAAGCGCAAATAATGAAATACTTTTTGGCATACCTTCACGCTTACGCCAATGCTAACGCTTTTTATAGCAACACTGTTGACGGAACAGAATACAGTACGTCATTCAAAAAGCTTAACGACAAAAGAAGAGATATAGCAATTCTTATGAATTCTGCTATTTGTGTTTCTGGTGCTTTGAATGCTCAAGAAAATATAATGAAAATCGACAGGGGTATTTCTGCGCAATGTGGCTTCTTCAAAGACGGTCAATTTGGTGAAATTTTAACTCAAACAGGCAACAGTCCAGAAACATTTGAAAATAAAGCAAAATCACTAGTCGCGCAGAATATGAAAGAGATTCAAACTGCACGAATGAAAATCGAAGCCATTTATGAGGAATCGCGTTTAGAGCTAACCAATTACAGCGAATTTATGAAATTCTCTAAATGTGGTGCCGCTTGTATGACCAATGCTTTTAAAATGGCTGAGAGAAATAATATTTCAGACGATTTGAACTCATTCAGAAAAAGCATAGACGCTGTGGCAAAAACAGATAGTCAAATGTATTGCTTAGGTAGCTTTGAGTTTGAAAATATAAAACCACAACTTACAAATGAGTTGGGCGCAACGGATAGAGTTATCAGCAATGTCTTCTCAGAATTCAAGCCTACAGAATCAATGAATATAGATTCTGCTACGTTAGTAGCAGGAACTGTAAACAGTCGTGTAGAAACAGAAGACAAATCAATTTTATCATTCCTCGATTTTGCAAATCCTATTGCTTACATAAGAAGTGGTGCCGGTATCCCTGCAACCGCTAATTTCACTGCTGAGGACTTCGCTAGCTGCGGTACAGAAGGCCGTGCTAGCGCAACCTGCCCTATCCCACGCAATGGCTTTTTTCAGACGAATGAGAACATTCTAGACAGCTTCAGAAGTGCAGGCCAAAAGATATTAATGACCGGCTTGATTGCGAAATTTGCTGTTCAGACTTTGACTACAGGCGCAGACATAGTAGACGGAATCAAAAGTAAAAAGGGCAAAGCTGAAAACGTTGGTTCTGTGTCTTCTGATAAAAGCAAATCAAGCAACACCAATAGAGCAGGAAAATCGTCTATTGCTGAAAAAATATTCTCATTACCGCAAGACGCGCTTAGCGCTATCAGCGACATTATCATAACGATTGGCGGATACATTATTATGATTTCATTGGCATTGAGATATTTTATTTCTTTATTGCCATATATCACGTTCATGAACATTCAAATTTCATTCTATATAGCAGTTGTAATTACAATAATATCCGTACCACTGTGGAGCATTGTTCTTTTACTTACCTCAAACATAAGAACTGTGTACATGACATACGCTAGATTATTTGTGTTCTATATTGTATCGCAAGTGCTGTTAGTGTTTTTCATGTTCCTAATACACCAGATAAGCAATTTGTTTTATGTTGGGCTGTACTTGCTAATATCAACCTCCGAAGTAATTCAAAGCGCTATTGCACTAAATGAATTCTGCAGAATAGCCATAAACTTAATTCTCGTTTTGATATTCTTTAGCCTAGGTGGCTACTACTATATCAAGCTAATAATTACCATAATACTAGCTAAATATAGAAAAATGATTGAAATATTTGACGAAAAAACAAAAGCAGGTGTTGATAACACGACAGATATTATTTACGCGGCGACTTTATATGTAGTGCAAAATTTCGTAAGGACTGTTAAAAACAAAGAAACCAAAGACAACAGCGTCAAGCTATCTGAGACGACTACAGAAGATTTAAACAAAGACAAAAAGAATTAAGCGCTAACTCTTTTAGCGCATTGTATTTAATTTAAAATATACTATAATGAAAATAACAATAACTCAAAACACATGAAAACAATAAGAATACTTTTAGCGCTGGCAATCCTATTGCTCTCCCCTGCTTCTTTTGCAAGTAACTCACTGCCGCAAAACGAATTATTGTTTTCTGTTGAAATAACAAGCATTAAATACAACTCAGTTGACGAAGTATTCAACAACTGGGGCAATAATATGGCTTGTAATATTTTTGGTAAATCGGGCTGTAGCGCTTGGATTTCAAACGCGACTACTAAAGATATTCAAAGTCAGATTGAGAAAATGTCTGACGAAGAATTTAATCAATACACTCAGTTTACCGGGAAACCAAAAGAAGGACTCACTATGGTTCTTATCGTTATGGGTTCTGTTCTTTTGATTATGTTTGGCGCACCTTACTTAATCATAAGCCTAGTCTTCCTCGGAATTGCGTATATGAGAGGCGACGGGCACAGTAAATATCAAATAGCGTTAGCAATATCTACCGTTGTTTTATCTCTCTTTGTAGCTGGTGATTTGAAATATGCGGCAGACAATCAAAAATCTAGCACATACGTTCAGTATTTTGCGCTGTACATGATTGGTACGGCGTACCAATTTGCTGACAGCATGAACGACAGCCAAAGCGATAATCAAAGAATATACGTGAAGCCTATCAAATCTCCGAAAAACAATTTTGCAGAATCAGAAATGAGGGATTTTGTCGATTTTATAAATTGTGCTAAAGCAAGAGGTGCAACAAATTTAGATTTAATCCTGAATGACGAAGACGATTTCTTTTACTCTGGTCAAAAAATTTATAAGGGTTGCTTGGCTACTTTCAGTTTTGGCAATAACAAGGAGATTGTTAGGCTTGTCAAAGAGCATGATTTAGCCTCTAAGGACATTGAATCCAAAATAAGAAACTCAGTGATAACCTCTGTAAATACAATTATTGCAGAAGCTGACAAAGAGCTTAATAGTATTCAAGAAAGATTTTTAAGTGGTGATAATGCTGCTAGAGCGTCTGCGTATTCTGATTACATGAATCTTCCTAAAAAGCTTAGTGTCACATATACAAAATCCCTTGCCGACTACAACCAAACTGAAGGTTTGCTAGCCCGTCAAAAATTAGTGTGTGGTGGTGCTGCAACTGGTGGGCGTTCATTCATGAGAATAAAGGATTTCACTGAGTCAAATGGAAAAATGAATGATTGCATAAGCGAGAATTCAGGAAAATCAATCACTGAATATATTGCTGCTGCTTATCTTGAAGACGCCGCAATCTCACTCAGAACATACAAACACGTAGGTATATTCGCCGCACCTTTTGTAGTATTCAGAACCGACTTAAAAATAAGCGATAACTATCGCACCACTCTTGATAATTTCAGCTTCAAATTTAATATTCTGCCTGACGGCGTAAAGGATATGAATGATTCAACTTCTCCTAGTGCGTTAAGAATCAATCATAATTTAGCAAGAGCGACGAATTTTGATAATAGCGATTTTGAGAAGCTGTTAGACAATTATGAGAACGAGTTTAACAAGTCAAACCAGCACGCAACAAAAACGTATCCAGCGCTTTCGATTCTGGTAGGTGATAGCGGTTTCTTGGGCACTGCGGAATTCAAAGCATGCTCCAATATTTGGAACAGATATTTAATCACTAAAGACGGCTACGTGTGCGGTAGCTTAATGGACGCATTCTCAAATCTGGGAGATAGATTAGTAGATTTTGGTATAGAAAGCGCCGCTGCCCTCGGCTCTAGTAAGCTCACGCAAATGTACACGTCTAAGCGCCTAGCTGCTGGTAGCGCGCAGACAATGAGTAAACAGCTACTAATAGGTGCGGGAGCTGCGTTAGGCGTTCAGGCTGCTGTTAAAACGGCTATGAGAGAGCCTTCTAGCAGTGCTTTCGGTGAAGTAGATAGAGAGAAATTCTTTTCAAACGAAGTAATGGTTTTGATACTTGCACAAATAGTTCTCAAACCAGAAGTATTTGATTCACTTATCGGCTCTGTTCAAAAAACAATTGTTGTCACAGGAATATTAATGAAAGGCGCAGTTTCATTAATGCTGTTCTTTGCGATTTATTCAATACTTAAATTATTCACTTTGATTTATTTGAATGTGACGTTCATAAATGTTTTCGTCGTAAACAGTTTGAATATGGAACAAAACTACAACAATGTAGCAGTACAGAAAATGCTTTCGTTTATTGCTCGTTGGTCTGCAATAGTTTACGCAACGTACATAGGGATTTATCTAATCAAGAACGTTCTATTCGTTGCCATTCAGATTTATATACAACAAGACGACATAGCCGCTCACTTAGGGCAAAAGCCAAATGGTGGCGTTTTTGACTTATCAACACTCGTTGATACTATGTTCATTTATGGAATCTACATATTTTTATGCTGGAAAATAACCATTCAGTATTTCGCAGAATTCTTAAAAATCGGTGAAAGAATGGATAACTTAGGAACAGGCTTGAAATACGAAGACGTTGAATCAAGAGAAGCAGACAGACTTAATTTAGCTTTAAAAGGAAAATAAACCAAAAGGAGATTTAATAATGAGAAACCATGAAAAAACTAGAACAATATCTTTGCGTGTAAATGCTGAGACATACAAAGAATTCAAAGAAATTTGTTGGACGCTATCAATAGATACTAGCTATGTAATGCAGTTTTTTTTGAAGTACATACACAATCACAACGACTATAAAATAATAAAAAAGAGTAAAAGCGAAAACAGTAGTGAGGCGCTGTATTACACAAGCACTAGGGCGAAAAAAGAGTTATGTTCTGGATTTAAATTCTCGATAAACCTGAACGAAAGCTTTAATTCATACATATTGGAATTCATGAAGAACAATAAGAATAAGGATTTTAAACAGCTTGTTGAAATGCCGAAGGTTAAAACTGTTTTCATTAGAGAATGACCCAGCTAATTTGACTTTATTTTATATTATAGTACAATTTAATTACTAACAAATAATAATAAAAATATGAAAACCTTAGCCCTATTAACGTCAGTTATTCTTTCAGTTTTTTCTTTGTCTGCTTTCAGCGCTGAGTTCCAATTCAGAAAGAATTTGGAAGGCACTAGCTTTGCCTCTCAGTCTTCACCTACCGACCCGAAACCGCCTGTAGAGCCGTCTGAACCTCAAAAGCCAGAATTCGATATAACGCCATGGCAAGGCATTGTGACCGGGTTTATGGTGCCCTTGAATACAACCAAGGTACTCAAAGCTGTCAAGGATTGCCCTTACCGTCAGGGGCTACCTGACTGCGTTATTTCAAAAAATAATGACGTTGAAGATATTATGATAAAGCCTGTGGGCACGTCTTATTTTACAATGAATTTATCTGCGAAAGTCAAAGAACTAAAAGACAATCTAGTTTCAATTACAGTAGCGACAGCCAAAGGAAATTTGACTTGTTCAAATATTGAGCTTGTAGACGTGTACGATAATGGAACATTTATATCTTGCTACTTTGACCAAGAATTTGATTTTGCTAGTTATGCAACGGGTGAACGAGTTAACGCAATAGTCAGCTTGAACAAATAATAAAAAGGAGGAAAATGAAAAAAACAACAAAAGAACTAACAACAAATATGGTGCTTGTTTCAGCAGCAATTATATTTTTAGCGACAATCCTATACGGGCTTTTCTATAAACCAGAATTTGACCCTGTAGACCATTACGAAAAATCTGCTTCTAATATAAACACTATCGCTCTTTCACGTATGAATCAATGCAATGGGTACAAAACTATTGATTGCACGCTAAACCATATAAGTAATTTGAAAAGCAATATTGAATATTCTTACAACGTAAATAGTTCATTAAGCTTGATTAGCTCCGTAGAGCGTGCGCAGTGAAAGCCATTACTACGCCAAAGGGCAATATAAAAATCATAGAGAACACAAAGGAAAAACAAAAAGAGAGAGACTTAAAACAGCTTCATGAATATGAGGAACTACAGAAAAAAGCGAAAGAATGGATAGAAAATCTAATAAGACAAGGAGAAAAATGAAAAAGAAAAAGAAACGAATAGTTAAGGATTATTCAGAAGTACCAGAAGAAATAAAAATAATATTATCAAAAGAATACGCTTCTACGTTTGACGTAAATCAACTCGATTTTATGCATGACGATATTGAACTAGAATATATCGAAGTATCAGAAGAAGTAAAAATTAGATTATCAAAAGAACCTTCGTATTCTTCCGACATTGAAGAACTTAACTTCCTCAAACATTTATTTGAAAAACAAAAATCCAAATGAGCGCCAATAGGCGCTTTTCTTTTGTCCTTCAATTGCTTCAACCAAGCGCCCTAGGCGCACCAGACGCTTTACCCGCCCTGCTCTGGCACTTCTGCGAAGGATTGGTTAGGTTTGCCGTGGAATGCCCAGCTACGGGCATTCATGGGCATACGCGGGCACGGTGATTACTTTCTTCAAGACCAAAAAAACCCCCTGTGCGGGGGCTTTTTCATTCAGACATTAAGCCGGTTTTTGTTCGTCCGTCTCGTCTTTTGTAACTGTGAAACCTTTGTACAGGCCCGACTTAATCGCGTCTACGATATTGCGCCGAGTGACCAACATTTCGCCGCCTTCCTTCGGCTTGATTGTTTCTTCGGTTTTCGGACCTTTCGGAGTTTCTTCTACGTTGAAGCCCAGTGCTTTCAGAAGCTCGCCCAAGCCTTTCAGGGTTGGCGGGCCTTTGTGGAAAGGAACAACGAAGGTCTGACCGTCTGGCCCTTCAATGTGTGCTTCTTTCGCTGCTGCTGCGGGCTTCTTGTTTTCGTCTGAAGGTGCGCCGCCGCTCTTAGCACGCTTGGCCGGGGTAGCGTTGTTAAGCGCGACGTGAGTGCCTTTCAGCACCTCAAGGGCAAGCTCATAGGCCAAAGCTTCTACTTCTGGTTTGTAGGCAATCAGAATCTTTTCAAACGGAGTCGATTGGCGAATGGTAGCCAACGATTTCAGGTTTGCAGATTCAGCGTCCTTAAGCGCCTTACGCTTTTTGAACAGTTCTTCCAGTTTGTCTTCTTCGTTCTTCGCTGCGGCTTCGGCAATCTCTTTGTTAAGAGCTGCTGCGCTGCTTGGAACGGTTGCAGACAGAAGACGGTTCAGAACACGTTCGCCGTTATTAGTAGCTCCGGCGTGGTACAGGCCCGCGCTTTTGATAGCGTCTTCGTATTCAGCTTTAAAGTCTCGTGCTTTAGCGGAATCGCTCATTTGTGTATCTCCAAAGTGATTTTTGCTTCTGATTTCAGAGCTTTTACCCGCTCCGTTGAAATAAATTCTAGAGATATTTATCAGCGCGCACAACAAATATTTTAAATAAATGCAAAATAAAAACTCAAATATATGAATCACAAATTAATTATGGATAGAAATATACAATTGAAAAGCACAGCAGCCCAACCTATCCAACCCGCCTTTCGCTTCTATTTTTTTGACTGCGAACGCAATACCATTAAGAAATACAATCGTAAAGACCCATTGAAAAAATGAGTCGGTCATGATATTAAAGTGAAATCACTTGGAGAATTTTAAAATGGAAGAAAGAGAAAACATTCTGTTAATGCTCAAATATGAGAAAGAATGTGAGCAATTCGCTAGAGCCTTTACAAATCTCACAAGCACATTGAAGCATTACAAGCGTGCAAAAGGCGAAGATAATCTATTCAAGTACGTTGAGTCAGACTGCATTGAAGCTTTTTTAAATAGCGAAGATAGATTTATCGTTGTCGTCTTCAACAACAAATACCGCTTCTTGCTCGAAATTGAAGACAAGAAAGGCGAAGAACCAAATATTAGCTTCAATAGTTTTAGTGAAGAAGAAGAAAAGAAAAAAGCTGAAAGTGCAATAATAATATATTTCCAAAGTAAACTAGACCACTACCTAAAACACCATATTATCCATACCTTTGTTCTGTATGCTTTCGCATACGAACTAAACGCTTACAATACTGACTTTTGCAAAAATATGAATCGGGATTTCGCATTAATGATTCTTGCGAATTTTCCAGAATTTATTAATTTCGTACACGTCAAGCTTGAAGAATTAGCGCTGAATGAAGATAAAGAAACGTATGTTGAAATCATAGGTTCAGTTGATTACCCGGACGGTGCGCCGGGTGTGCCTTCATTCATTAAGGACTATCGAACTGAACACCCATACGACGCCGACGAATACCGGCCCTTCCCTTTCGGAATCTAAATGTCATGGCTAGAGAAAAGAAAAATAAAGGGGCAAGGGACGATTTCAAACCAGCTTTGAAAAGGTTGCTGAGAGATAATTGTGGTGGTGTTTGTTCAAACCCCGAATGCAGAGCGTACACGTTTGGGGCAAGTGAAGAAGATAAAGGCAGTTTCTCAAGCATTGGTGTAGCGGCACATATCACGGCAGCGGCTAGTGGGCCGGGTGCAAGGCGCTATGACCCGGCCATGACTACAGAGGAACGCATGTCATTGTCCAACGGCATTTGGCTGTGTCAGTCGTGTTCAAAGCTCATTGATACAGACGAAGTGCGCTACCCCGTCGAGCTGCTACACAAATGGAAGCGTGAGGCTGAAAGCAGGTCAACAAAACTCATTGGTAAACCTTCCTTTGGCCCTGCTGAAGTGCACAACAAGCTTGTAGAGGCTGTGGCCGGGGCTTCACAGATTTTCTATACCGGAGCTGGGGATTTCACGAAGGTTCCTTTGGCTGGCTTCGTGGCCGGGTACGAAAACTATCTGAGCCAGCTTGACCCCCGCTTTGAAGTGAAGACGGTGGCTACTGGTAGCAACGTTAGGCATGAAGTGCGTGTAAGACCCGGACAAATCGGGAAGGTTGATATTGTCTTCACTGACCCGGAAGAAGCGGAATTAGCTAATCAAGGGTGGGAACGGTTTCTAGAAACAGGCGAACATTTCGAGATAAACACCAAAAGCTTTGAGTTCAAAGGTTCTGCTTTATTCGAATTAATGAATGTAACCGGCCATGAAGGGACATTTACATTAGAACCACATAAAAACATAACCCCAGCTTCTTTATATCTGAAATCGTTAGAGCATGACAAAGAATTTGAAATAGCTTCTTTTGACGCTGAGCATTACAGCTTCGGAGATAATCTTTTTATAAACGGTGAATGTCTTGGCGGACTAATCAGCTTCAAAATGACATACAACGCCAAAACACTAAAAGTTACATTCAACTACCTTTTCAACCACGAAAAATGGCTAGGCCAGCCAATTATGAATTTGCCTAATTTGCCCAAGCTCCAGAAAATGGCAAATTTTCTGGTCAATGACAGCAAGTCAAAAATGGTGGTTGAGTTTAATTTAAGCGGAAATGTTCTAATGTTTGGGGAAGATATAGAACAAGACCTTACGCAACTCTATAATCATATAATCTACGTAGTAGATATAATGAATCAAGCCAAGGTTTTGGCAAAGCACATTGACGAAAATCTAAAAATTATCAGCTTTGACATTTCACAAAGAGACGAAAGACTAATTAAGATTTATTATAAAATAGTTACAGACGGATTTACAATAAACGAAAAGAAAGGCAAAGAGCTATTTACTGTTCACAATCCAACCGTCTCAGAAAAACAATTAACAGACATGAATACTAATGGTTTTACTTCATATCTAAAAACTAAAAACCATATCGGTGCGAATTTCAATTTCTTTGGTAATGACGTATCACCTCCAGAGTTTCAATCGGTGATAACTGGTTTTGAAGCTGCGTTTTTCACAGACATTACGGACGGTGAAAGGATTGACGCGCTAAAGCTGTATGCGGTCGAAGGCTCTACAACTGTGCATAGCCTTGACGATTAGTGTGTCACTGCGTGGCATGTCTGGTTCTGCCCTTAACAGGGCATTGAGCCTGTGTGCCCGTGAATGCCCGTGCCTGCCCTTAACAGGGCATTGAGCCTGTGTGCCCGTGAATGCCCGTGCCTGCCCTTAACAGGGCATTGAGCCTGTGTGCCCGTGAATGCCCGTGCCTGCCCTTAACAGGGCATTGAGCCTGTGTGCCCGTGAATGCCCGTGCCTGCCCTTAACAGGGCATTGAGCCTGTGTGCCCGTGAATGCCCGTGCCTGCCCTTAACAGGGCATTGAGCCTGTGTGCCCGTGAATGCCCGTGCCTGCCCTTAACAGGGCATTGAGCCTGTGTGCCCGTGAATGCCCGTGCCTGCCCTTAACAGGGCATTGAGCCTGTGTGCCCGTGAATGCCCGTGCCTGCCCTTAACAGGGCATTGAGCCTGTGTGCCCGTGAATGCCCGTGCCTGCCCTTAACAGGGCATTGAGCCTGTGTGCCCGTGAATGCCCGTGCCTGCCCTTAACAGGGCATTGAGCCTGTGTGCCCGTGAATGCCCGTGCCTGCCCTTAACAGGGCATTGAGCCTGTGTGCCCGTGAATGCCCGTGCCTGCCCTTAACAGGGCATTGAGCCTGTGTGCCCGTGAATGCCCGTGCCTGCCCTTAACAGGGCATTGAGCCTGTGTGCCCGTGAATGCCCGTGCCTGCCCTTAACAGGGCATTGAGCCTGTGTGCCCGTGAATGCCCGTGCCTGCCCTTAACAGGGCATTGAGCCTGTGTGCCCGTGAATGCCCGTGCCTGCCCTTAACAGGGCATTGAGCCTGTGTGCCCGTGAATGCCCGTGCCTGCCCTTAACAGGGCATTGAGCCTGTGTGCCCGTGAATGCCCGTGCCTGCCCTTAACAGGGCATTGAGCCTGTGTGCCCGTGAATGCCCGTGCCTGCCCTTAACAGGGCATTGAGCCTGTGTGCCCGGTCGAGACGGCCAGTTGTGTTAACATAGTTGCTCGCTACGCACTTGCGCAGCACACAAACACTTTCCAAAGTGATTTTATGCCGCTCCTATGGGGTGGCTTTTTTTTTGTTTGAAATTTGACTAAAAACAATGGCGATATAATATGTAAGTACATAACAATAAAAAGGAAGAAATGAATCAACGTGAACTATTAGAGAAAATCTACAGCGACATTATAAAAATAAAAGGCGTAATTGAAACCGATTACGGGCGAGACTTGGAATTAAAATATCTAGAAGAAATAAAGCAAGACGGTTTTCAAATAACGAAAAAAGAAATAAACAAAGAATATAGGACGACAATAGACAATCGAGTCAAGGCGGTTGAATACGACGACCTTATAGCGATTGTTTATACGTCCGAATTTCTTGGTGCTATTGTAGTCATGAGCGACGAAAGGGAAGAAATGGCGCTGTTCGGAATTCTCGAAACAGAAGCTTATTCAAAGATTCTACAGTTATTAGACGGATACAAAAAAAGCCCTTGAGGGCTTTTTTCTTTACCTTGGCTTCACGCCTGTTTTCTTTTTTAGAGCTTCCATTTGTTGCTTTGCAGTTTCTGACGCTTCTTTTGGCTTGTCGGTTTTTGCTTCTTCTGGAATCTTAGGTATAGCTACTTCTGGTGCCCTACCTGCCTTCACTTCTGCTTTTATTTCTTGAAGAACGTCATAAGCTTCTTTGAAATTCTTCTCCCCTTTGGCCGCTTCTCCAATATTCACAGCGTAATCTTTAGCCATAAATACGCCATTGATTTTCAAATTTGGTTCGTCTGTGAAAATCTGGTTCAATGTCATTTTGATTGAAGCTCTGTCTGTCTTCGTTTTCCCTTCGATTCCGTACAACACAAAACCGCCCTCTTTGCCGGGTACGATAAACATGTCATTAGGCAATTTTCTAATCTTATCTTCTGAAACAGTTTCTACCGGTTCGCTGTTTTTTGGTTCTGGTTTTGGTGTGTTGTCTACGACAAGTTTAAGAGCGTCTTTTTCTTTTAGATTTTCGACAGTTTGTTCGACTGGATTTTGTACTGTTTCAGCTATTGGCTTTTCGCTAGAT
Source organism: Pseudomonas sp. Y5-11 (assembly GCF_022368695.1). Taxonomy (NCBI): domain Bacteria; kingdom Pseudomonadati; phylum Pseudomonadota; class Gammaproteobacteria; order Pseudomonadales; family Pseudomonadaceae; genus Pseudomonas; species Pseudomonas sp. Y5-11. The sequence continues at coordinate 2,433,823 of NZ_CP058974.1, read as the reverse complement.
ATTCCACCTATCTTAAATTTGTTTTCAAGGTGTTCAAACCCTTTTGGGAAATGCACCTTAAGCCCTGCGTCTATTCCCTCACGCGCCATATTCAGAATATAATTCTCCGCATTGGCTGGTAAGCTAGTAAAAAATAATTCAGTCGCTCCGCTTTTCTTCAAAGCTAAAACCTGTGCTTTGTAAGCAATTGGATTATTCTCTTGAGATTGAGGCATAGCGAATGTGTTAGAAAATGATTTGTAGTGCCCCATAACAATCTCATGCTCTTGACCATTCTCAGATTTAACCACCTGTCTCAGTTCTTCACCTATAAGCGCTGACGAAGAAGAACCAAACCCGCGCCCCGCCTTGAGCATTTTGTTTCTGTTGTTGCCTACGATTAAATTATTGTCGTTCATGAAAGTCACGTATTCTTCATGAGCTTTTAAAAGAATGTCGTATTGTTGTTTGGATACAGGAAGCTTAAAGGGTTCGTTCTTCTGCTTTGCCTCATTAGCTAATGACTTGTATTCAGCGGCTGATTTTTGAGTCTGAATATAGCTCACACGCTCAGATAATCTTTCAAGTATTTCTAGCTTTTTCTCTACAGCTTTGGGTTTATCACTGTCTGTAATAGCATTTTCTTGTGTGTATTCTGGAACGATTGGCGCAGTGCTTGAGATAGAGCCAAGCTGTAAATTTTCAGGTCTATTCATGATAAACCCGGCGATTTGATTAATAGGCTCATTAGCGAATCTAGGATTGTTTTCAAATGCCTTTACGTCTTTCTCTAACAACTCTCTTGCTTCGGCGCTCTTAAAAGAATCTCTGAAATGCTTGAGATTGTCTTTCCCAAAAATCATTAATTTAGAAGAAGATTCTACAGCTTTTATTAATCCCTCCTGATATTTGGGTTTATTGAATAAATCGAATTCTGGTTTGTTTAGGTTTTGGCTTATGTATACAGCGGCTATTGCTGTGTCATTAACATGATTAGGGATAGAAAAGGGAAGACTCAAAGTCTCTGAGGATTTAGCTAAATTCAAATAGCTTTTGATTAACTGCTTTACTGCCGGTTTTAGTCTATCGTCTGTTTCATAAGAGAGCGGTTCGTTTATTATTGCCATATTTCTCCTTGTTTTTATTGTTTTTGGTTATGCGAAAAAAACTCTATCACATATAAATATTATAGTATATTTTACAGATAAATCAATTATCACAACTTGTTTCTTCTTGTCTTTATCTCGCGCTTGCGAATCAAGTATTCTTGCTTTTCTTCTACAGACATATTTTCGATTTTGAATATGTTTTTCAGATAAGCAGTTGTCTCTTTGTCATTCTCAAATCTATTTAACAAATAGTCTTTGTGCCTGATAAAATAATTCGTATCTAGATTAGCGATTTCTACGCCTTGCTTAGCGTAATAGGGAAGCATGACATAGACGTTTTCATAACTGAAAACTTCGTCCGCTTTCGTCAAATAAGGTTTGATACTGATTACTTTATTGTTCTTATCAACACATTGCTTCTTGAACGTCTCAAGATTATTATTGTGAGAACTCATAGCTTTTTGAATCCTATATGCTTCTAAAGCAGTTTCGTTTTCAGGCTTAATCATGTAGCCATTAAGTTTGATTGAATATTCACTGAAAATGTTCATGATTAGCTGTAAATCTGCTTTGTCCTTGCACTGCTTTACGTCTAGCTCCTTTACGCCTCTAGACATGAGGATTTCAGCTAGAGCCTTTATGTCTCGTTCTCTCGCGTTTCTGAGTATCACCGTGCCCTCTTTGGCATTGATTGAGAACGCCTTATGCTCGCTTGTGCCGTAATAATAAGAGTCACCGTCTTCACGGTACAGGTTAGAGAAATAACCGCGCTTGTGCTTCTTAAGGCGTGCTAGCCATTGCTCGATAGTCTCCCCTTTCTGAAGCTTTAGCTTGTTGGAACTGAACTCAGAATATGCGGCGTCTGCTTTGATACTGACGTTCAAAAGCTTGTTGTATTCGGCTTGACTTGAGAAATCCAAATTGAAATGTTTTGTTATTTCAATATTGAATGTTGAAACTGGAATATAGTATTTAGAATCACCTTTATGACCAATCTCAAACCCTTGAAAAACGCCTTTATTTGAAGACCATTTTGGTTGTACCTCTATGCCCAACGCTAAGAGTTGTTCAGCGAATTCAACATAGCTTTTTGCATTGGCATGTGTTGATTGAATATGCTTTCTCATATCCACTAAGTCTATTCCTTTTCGCTCAAATGCTTTATCGTTTTCAACCATGAATCTAATTTTCCTTTCAGCGTCTATATCACCAAGTATTTTGTGAGTGAAACTCTGTCCCTTATAATGAATTTTGCATTCTTTGATTCTAGTATTTACAACACCATATTTTCTATTTTCATGGTCTAAAGCTTTTCTAGTATTTTTGTAAATATACTCTATCCTTACTTCCGGGTGATTAAATTCTCCAATAGTTTTGAAGTCTTGATTGTTAATTATTTTAGCTACATTTGCTATATCAGTTTTTGTAAGTCGTTGCAAAGCTGCTTGGTTATCTGTGACAGAAGTTTTCAAATTTTTATGCTGATATAGCCCCGGATACCTTTCCTGCATTTTAGCCAAAGCGTACTGGTGTCTATCGTTGAAATTGTAGAGGTGTTCTAAATACTGCCCGTTTTTATCAAATCTTAAAATGAACAGGTGAACGTCAGTAAGGGGCTTATCTTGTTTGTATGCATGCGGCATAATTCCATAATAATAGTCTTTGGTTCCGACCATAATTTCCATAAACTCATGGGACAACTTAATAGCCGCCGAACGCTTTTGTTCAAATGTGACAGCACCAAAAGTATCTTTTAACTCTTTGTCAGTGTAATTGAAAAAAACTTGCTGCAATCCAACGTGATTAAAACGATTCATGTTGTTTTCTTCAAAGCATTTGTTTTCAAATGCCTTAGCGTCTCTGGCGAAATCGTTTGAAAAGATAACTGCTTTATTGTCGTATTCAGGGTAATCTAATTTTTTCCCTGAAAACTTTGGTGCTGGCTCTAAGAAAGGCATATTGTGTGCAAAACCCTGTATTCTCTCAGAATGTACAACTTCATTAAAAACTTCGGTGTTTCTTTTGGTCAATACATATTTAACGCTATCAACTGCTTTTTGATAAGCTGCATGCTCACGTTGAATGTCTGACATTGGTATCAATTCGCCGCCATGTGTTGCACTTGCGCCGGGGCCGTATTTAGCTGGTTCTACTCTCGAAATCATATCTTCCTTTTAGTTTGTTATTTTTGTAATTATGTAGCTATGTAGAGCGTTTATTCTGTTAGATAAATCACTTAGCGAACTATCTACACCAGTGTTTGATTTTTTAGCTATATGGTATTGTTTCACGCCGAAATTGCATGCTTGTTGAAGCTCGTTTATTTGTCTCAATAGCTCTTGATTATCTTCAAATGTATGCTTTTCAATTGTTAATTCCCTGAGCAAAAATGCCAGTTTTTGTTTTACTGGGGTTGAACTGTTGGAAGATATTTTGAAAAGCTCAAAAGCAGTATAATCACCAATAAATTTAATCTTCGTTCTATCATTGGTTTTATTTATTGCAGATTCATATTCAGCGACTAAAAGTGCATAACCTGAAAAGGCTTTCGAGCTAATTGCTTTTGCTCTGATTGTTGTTTTATTCCTTGGTGTTTCTGAGAATATTTTTAAGCGCTTATCAAGCTCATTTAGCATTGAAAGAGATTCTGATAGGTACGGTGCGCCTGATTTTTCGCGCTTCACTATGTCTCTAAATTGCTCTTTCCAATTTTTAGATTTTGAAGCTATTTCATGAATGTTTATCTCTTTGTCTTCTGGCTGTTCTTGCTCGTTTTCTGCTACTAGCGCTAAACGTCTTTTTCTCTTGCTTCTAATGTCTGCAATATCAATTGTATTTGTAGTTAACAGCACATTGCCTAAAGAGCTTCTGGAAGGAAGCTCTAAAAGTTTTGCAATTGAATCTAAGACTTTAGCAGTTTCTCTATTTGACCAAAAATCTAGTCTGCCATTTTTTGCGTTCATTCAGGCTTACCCTCTAATAAATCAGCATTGGTTTCATAGAGGTAGTGAAGCGCCAAGAAGTGGGCCGCGCCTAAAGACTTCTTGAGTTTATCGAACTCAGAAGACGTAGAATTTTTCACGATATTTGCAAGCTCTGACTGTGCGTCTGCAATCTTCTTATCAAGATTTTTAACGCTCTTGCTGTGAGCATTCATGATTGAATTAATTCTGTTGGTTTTTGCTTCGCCTGTAAGCTTTGTGTTCTCTAGAACCGGCTTCATTTTGGAAGGTAAAGCTTTTGAATGCTCTTCTTTTGCAGCTTCGCATTCTTTTATTACGTTGCTGAATCTAACGTAATCTCTTGTGCTTTTTGCTGCGTCTTTTGCGTTTTCTACTACTGAACTTAAAGCCGCTTCATAATTGTTTCTCATATATATTTCTCCTTATTTATTATTTTCTTGTTCGTTATTTTGCTCTTCGATATATTTCTTTTCTTCCTCTGTAAAACCTTCCAGCCTTTTATTTAAAAACCTCTGTAAATAAATCCCTATTGTTATCACGCACACAACATACATAGCACCTACAAGCAAGCCATATTCATAACCGATACTTGCGAGAGTAAACGCGGCAAACCAAAAGCTATTGCCGATTATAATACCTCTATATCGATCTTTTCTATCTGCGTTGTACTCTATGATTTCCTTTCTTATGGAATCCAAATCACCTTCAGAAATTAGAACTTTTGCGTCATGGGAAACACTTAACTTAATAAGCGCAAATGCTATTATAAAAATAGCTGCAACATATATATTATCTTCTTTAGCCGAACCGGGATAAGTAGCAGTTATCAGAACTACCAGAAATAGATAATCCAAGAAAAAAATATTGTAAAATTTTCTTATTGCTTTTGTTAACTCAGAACCAAGCTCTATAACTGACGATTCTTGACTATCCATAAATTCTCTATTGTTGTTATTTTAAAATTTACAACATTTAAAATATTTGTCAAATATGAAAGCAACAATGAATGATTTATTAATGAAAACTGGAAAATAATAAAATTGAAAATCTTGATAAAAGCGGAGCTTTGTTGGTCTGTGCGCGACGCCGCAAAGACCATATCTGGCGTAATAAGTAAGCTATATATTTAATCAGTATCTTAGCTTCCAGAATCGCGGCGTCAGGCGGTGGCGTCATTGCGCGGCGTCATGCCCTAAAAAATTGTGGCGTCATGCCGTGGCGTCATGTCTGAAATAAAAGCGGCGTCATGGATAGATTTGAAGAAACGTATTTGAATCAGAAACACCCTTTTTAGCTTCTGTTTCTAAGCCTCTATGCGTTCGCTTGGGCGCTCTGTCTTTCGCGCTTGAATCAGTGCTTACCTTTTGATTTTGAACGGCTGTGTTGAGCTTGTAGAAGCTTTGAGAAAGTCATGAGTGTTTTTGACTTTTAAGAGCTTCTGGAATGCCAATACTTGGCATAGGTTTTTTCAGAAATAAATAATATTATAGTAGTGAAGTTGATTTAATTATTTTTTGTTATATAGTGATAATTAACAAACAATAAAAACAAAAATAAAATGGCGAAGACAAAGAAAACAAAATATAGATTCTTTAAACCAAACAGCGCTGTACGAAGTAAGAAATTTGATAGATTCGCAATGAGTGAAAAGTTTCACTTTACTCTAACATTGTCCACTATGGCTTTCGGCCTATCTCTCTATCTTATATTTAGTTCGCCAATTCAAATAACATTAATGAGTATGGCTTCATTTGCGCTTGTATTTTATTCCTCAGTCAAAAAAAGAGAATATTCAAAGGCGGTTAAAAACGAGCAAGCGAACGAGTATGAGATAGCCGCTAGAAAGTCTATCAACAAAAGAATAAACAAAGAAATTGGTGGAGAAGAGTTAGAGATTGGCGAAAAAGAAGACAGAAGAAAAAGAGAAGAAATTCTCAGGCTAAAAATATTGGAAAAAAGTAAAGCTAGAAATGAGGGAAATAATAATGAAATTTAATTTCCTCAAGTTTTTTTTCATAGCCTTAATCGCTATATCGCCCCTCGCCTCTTACGCTGACGGTGTTGATAATTCAGCGACCACTGTTGAATGTGCGCAGGAAACGTTTACAGGCGAAGACGGAAGCAACAGCGTAGTAACAGCAAAGTCAGGAATAGCTTGTAAGCAAGACATAGTTAAAAATGCAATGAAAGAGGCTATAGGTACTTCTTCAGAACCTAAAGAAGACGGCATTATGTTTATCGTCATAAGCCATTTGTGGTATCTGTTTGTTGTAGTTGCAATGTTTTTTCTATGGCCTGTTATCAAATCAATTTACAAATTAGCTAACTATAACGACAAAGACGAAGAACTTAGCGAAGTACAATATAGAGAAAAATATTTCAACCAAATGAAATCAAGCTCAATAGGCTTATTCGTTGCTTTAACAATTGTCCACCCATACGCATGGTACAAATATGTAAACGTGACAATGGACACTGGCATATATACTCAGAACCTTTTATTCAGAACTCAAATAGCAAATGCTGAAAGGGTTTTATTAAATCCAAAAAATACAGATATGAAAGACGACGTTGTTAGCGCGGTATTTTCTGGCGTTGCTTATTTGAGCGCTGCTGTAAGTGAAGAAATGACAAGAAGAAATACAAATCGTAAGGCGTACATAAAGCTAGAAAAAGACACAACAGACAATTGCTTCATTCTATGCAACACAATAGATTTATCTCTTGACGATTTTTTACAGAGAATCAATTCATGCGACAGAATTGAACCTGAATATAATTTAGTAAATAATTTCAACACTGAGCTTTCTTACTTAGACGTTGTTTGGACAAAGCAAAACAAATCAATACTTATGAAGCATTCTTCTAAATGCGACTCAGATTTTAAATACAAAGAAGAAAACTATGGATACGCAAAATCAACAATGCGAATTGATTTCGAAATACTTAATCCTGCCAACAAATCTTATTTGAACAACAACTATAAGAATAATATTTTCACGGTAAAGCTGTTGCAGGACGAAGCAACAAAGCAGCCTCCAGCAATAGCTAAGACAACTTTTACTTCCTCTTCAAGCGCAACAGCAGCAAAGCGATTTGCTCAAGTCAATAGCGGAAAATCTCCCGACTATTTAGCAGGTGTAGACAGCAGTTTCGTAGAGCAAGAATCTAAAGCCGCTTACTCATGGGCATTAGGAATTATAAACTCACAAGCTGATTTCTTCAAAGATAAGCCTGACGCTGCTTTAATCAGCTTTATAGAGATAATAAATGAACGCGCTGGCGGTTATGACGGAAAGAATAGAGAAGGTAGAAACGAAATAGAAGTATTCAGAGAAGAAGCAAGGATAGCAGCAAATGAGCTAATTAAATTAGAATGTGCAATGCCTAACGAAGCAATAGAGCGAGTAGTAAACGCTGTCAATTCAAACGGCATGGTTCCGTATGTAGACTCAACAGTAAAACAAATTACTGACTCTTTCTTGAACAGCCCACTAAAATGCTCAAAATTTACAGCTTCAGGCTTAGAAGTCACAACCAGTTATACAGAGCAAGATAGAGACAGAAGCTTCAAGATTGTACAGGATTTCTTAATCAAAAGAATCGGCTACACACTAACAATCAAACAAATAATAAGAATGGCAAAAGGCATGTTCTACAAGGATTTCAAAAAGTCTTTTCATGCAAGTAAATTTGCGAATTTGGGCGCATTTGGTCAAGTCCCACAATTATTTGCAAATATGGACACTGGAAAAGTAGCCAGCCTTCTAGCTGATTCAGAAACCATTGAAACAAGATATAACATTAAAGTAGACCCTTCAAAGAAAGCAGATTACGTAGATTACGAAATTTCTGAGGGCGAGAAGAAAAATGAAAACAGCAAAGACGCAAACACTAATGACTATATAAGACTCTTTGACTATGTAGACACAGGAATCGCCACAATAACAAAAAACCCTGCGGCAGTAGTCGGATATAAAATTTCTGACGACAATAATTTTACGCTTGACGATTTTCTAAAATACTTCCAAGAAAAAATTAGATTCTGTACACCTAATATGAACTTGGCTTGGGGCCTTCAAGGTGGCTGCAACATTTATGATTTTGTGACTGAATGCGCTTGGTCAAATAAAATTTGCTGGTCCAAAGAAAATCTATTGCCGTTTTTCTTCGTAGGCTCACTAGAAGCAACAATCACGCTTTTATCAACTGGTACTGTACTACAAGTAATTAGCGCTGCTGGTAGTCAATTCCTTGGTGGTTCTGGTGATTTAATCGGTGCAATTTCTGGCAGTGGCGGCTTGAGCGACATAGCAAAGACGCTTGGCTTTCTATTTGAGAGACTCATTGAACCGATTCTAGTGCTTATAGGAGTAATAGCTAAAGCGTTTTTCAGCTTATCTCTATTGAATTTCTTAGCATTCAGCACATGCTTTTATCTTATATACTACATGCTAAGAAAGCTTTTAGTTCTATTTATTGAAGTATTCCTACAACCGCTAACATTTTTCTTTCAAGCTTTATATTCTGGCATGAGAGGCGATTACAAAGCTTACGAAAGCGCATTACTATTCTTCACAAATATAATTTGCCAATTTGCTTTGTTAGGTTCATTCATAGAAATTATCAGTCAATTCGTTAATCTTCTAGCTCCAATCATGATAAGTGGATTCTTTGAAGTGACATTAACTGTCAGAGCGAAATTTGATATGTTGACACAAATAATATTTGAGCTAGTAGGATACGCAATCATATCTCTACTAATGACGGTTATTGTCGCTACTGCTGCTTATCTGTACGAAAGACTAAGCTTGTCATTACAGAGTATATTCAAGCAACAGGCATACGAGAAGGACGGTAATTTTATGGCTGTGACAGCTATGGTTGCTACTGGTACAGCAACAGCAGCGCAGCTTTCACAGCTTACAGACGCAGTTGTTAAGGCTTCTGCAACTCAAGCTAAAAGAATGGCCGCACGCGACAGAAGAAAATCTGATAGCAAGACAGATTAATTGTCTTGCTATCATTGTAATGAAATTAATTTGTACTATAATATAATAATAACATACAGAAAAACATGATAAATAAAATAATATTTAGTTTGGCTCTGCTTATTTTTAGCAATTTCTCTTTTGCAGATAATGCCGCTAGCGAAGCGCAATCGAAGATACAAAATTGCAGCATGTATGTAAATGAATATGCAGCAGTTGTGAGCGGCCAACTGAAAATGCCTAGCAGCAATGCTGCTAAACAATGTATTTCGGATTCAATTAAAAAATCTCCACAGTATTTGTTTGTTTCTATTTTTATTAATCAGGTAGGCGCTGACGTTGCTCTAGAGTGGGCAACTGAAAACAAATTAGCTGAGAATTTTTCTTCAAATACTCCTGAAATGCCAAAAAACGGCACCTTTATAGAGAAGATACTATTCTATGTTTTTTGGTTCTCGCTTTTAACTTTGGGAATTTCAATTGCTAGAGGAATTCTTGATTACCTAAAAACAGATAAAGCTAGCTTAACTGGTTCATTTAAAACTACTGCTCAGGCATTTGTTATTATGGTGCTTCTAATTCCATTTGGCACGCAAAGCATATTTGCAATAGCGCTAGGTTGGTTTTTTGGAATGCTCATATACGTGTTGTATTTATGCGTTTTTCTAGTCACACCAATTTTCACTTCTGTATTTATGCCGTCAGATATAGAGCATGATTATTCAAAAGAGACAATTGAGACTAGTAAAAGTCTAGTAGCTGAGGACTTATTAAATCTTCTAAAAATAAAGACTGCTGAATTCAATCTTAAAAGCGCTGACGTAGCCTACAACATAGAAACAGATATTACCGGAAAAATACTAGCTGATTCAGTACAGAACACTCTAGATTGCTACTCTATTAATTCTGACCCGTATTATGAAAATGGCAAGCTTAGACTACCTAAAAGCGCGCAGAACGCTAGGTGCTACGCAGCATTAACAAATAATGCGTACTTCCAAAATTTTGGCTCAATCTCGGTTGATTACAAAGACAGAAGCAAAACTGCATTTTGGATTGATAAAGAAAATGACATAGAAGCGCTTCAAGAAGAAGAAAGAAGGTACGCATGCGTAATTAGATTGAGTTCACTCAATAAGGAAGCTAAAAATCTCGACTGCATAGACTATAGGAATAATGAAGTCGTAAGAGAAGGCATATATGCAAAAATGATTACTGAATCACTGTCTTATGAAGAGCTTGAATCAAGAAAACTAGCATTGATAGAAAGTAGATACCAAGACGTTAACACTCAAGTTAAAACGGAAACAGCGATAACATACGAAGAAGTAGCTAGAAAACAGCTTCCTGTAATTATAAATGGTGGTATAGCTTCTCTTTACTTCGCATACGCAAAAGCTGCTGAGTTCAGTTTAAAGCCTGACACCTATATAGATTATTTCAGAAATAACAAAATTACGTTCAACGGATACGCAGAATCAAAATCTAATTCTGAATTGTTCTTGAGTGGGAAAAGCAGTGCTAACGTACAGAGCTTATTGGTTCCGATTGAAAAACCAGAATTTTATGTCGTTTCAAATTCAAATCCCTACAAGCAAAGCTCATACATAGACAATTTAATACCTAGTTCTACCTTCAATTGTAAAAATGGAATTTCAAATTGTTCAGGAATCAAAGAAGTTAACATTGTTGATATTGAGAAGAAAGCAGCAATGTTATTCAGCGGCGTTTCAAAAACATATTTCGTACTTAACGAAACCAAAAAAGCGTTTTCAATCAACAACCAGATACTTTCTATTGTTACTATGGTTTTAGGTTTCATAATGAAGCTAACGCTGACTGTTGTTGCATGCACCACTTACCTTATGTTTTTAATTCTTTCATTGAAATCTTTCAGCTTGTTTGCTTTTCTTATTTTGATTTCATTCGATTTTATAGTTGTGCTAATAAGATATTTGGCTTCGCTCGGCTGGAACACAAAGACAAATGCAGCACACCAAATTAAAGAATTAATGTTCAATGCTGTAATTGAACCCGTGTTGTTCGTAGCTGCCTACGTTTTCTGTTTCTGGTGTTCCATATCAGTAGTGAGCTTAGCTATATACACACTCAATCTTGAATTTACGAATGTCATGCAGACGCTTGTAACATTAAGAATCGACAGCATTACAAATCTTTGCATATTATTAGTGTGCTTAGTGATAATAGCTATAGCGCCCGGATTTATTGCAAAATGGGCTGTTAAATACACGTTAAAAGGATTAAACGTTAGGCCATTAGACGAAATAGATAATGAAATAGAAGGATTTTATGGCGAAGGTAAAAATTACGCTTCAAAATTCATGAGAAAATTAGTCGGATAAACTTGCAAAGCAATTTAATTGTGGTATATTTTATATTACTAATATAAAGGTAAATTAAAATGAAAAGCACAAAGGAGAAAGTCATAGACGGGCTAGGCCCAATAGTAATATTTTCTATTATGTATATGCTAGTCGGAAAGGTTGTTATCTACCTGAACATTTTCACCCACATGACTGATAGCCTATTTTGGGCTGCTGTTGTGCTTGCGGTCATAGGCACTGCGCTGTTCTATATCGTTCTAGATAGAATCGCTAAATTCGTATTCAAAAAAAGGAGAGTTTGATATGAGAGACTTGAAGACATTTATTGCAGCTACATTGTTAACAGCTTCGTTTGCTTCAAATGCTGCACAGACAATTGAAGACGATAAATTTGTGCCTATAAATCCTGAGCTAGACGCGAAAGAAATTTCAGGCACATATCTAATAGACTTTGAGGGTAAAAGCTATACAGGTCATATCGACCAATACGGCGTCCAAATGGGCTACCCTTTTCAAATTTACAAATTAGAGAAATCAGGGGATACAACTAGCCTTTTTATCACTGAATCGAGTAGGCCGCTTACCAAAGCAAATCCTGACGACACATGCAAAATCGCAATCCAGAAGGAATACAATGGATATTGCTTTCATATCTTGAAAGTCGTGGCAAAAAGCAACAATAAGTTCGATTTTATCGACAGAGGCAGAACACTTACAGCGACTAGAACACAATGAATATTATAGTAAGTGTAGAAAACCGCTTTCCATGGCGGTTTTTTTTCGCCTTGGTTTTCGTCGGGCCGGATTTGTTTAGGGTTCGTTTCAGCGAAGCGTAAGAAATGAGCGCTGAACAAATGTGGCAATCATGGCTTCTACCCTATCGACTCGCGTATCGACTCGCGTATCTACTCCACAATGTGCGAAAAATACCCTTTTTATCTAACGAAAAAACTCAAAAATCTAATTTACGATTTCTACACGCATTTAAAAATCTTAATTTTGATTATCTACTCCACAAAAAATGTGAAAAACACCACAAATACAAAATAAAATCGAAATATATTCTCCAGCGCATTTACTTTTACAAAATACAATGATATTGTAGAAATAGGTTTGAAATTAATCAAACTCACTTCATAAGCAAAAAGAGGATAATTATGAAAAAACAAGAAAATGAAATAGAAAATAAAAATGTAGATTTGACTGACGCAGAATTTGAAAACCTTTCAAAAGCCTCTGAGCCACCAAAGCCAAAGCAGTTAACGAACAGCCAAGCAATAATGGGGATTTTAAGAAATTTCCCTATTCCATTGACGCTGTTTTTGTTTGTGCCATTGAGTCTTATCGCAAGCCTAAAGTTTGACAGCATGAATATTGTGCTAATCCTTACGATAAACTTGGTGATTCTGGCAATGTTTGGTGTATATGCGGCAGTCGCTAAACACTTCAAGCACCTCAAGCACTACTATTATTCACAGTTAATCGCTGCGGCTTTTATGTTTGTGATAAATTATTGCTTCGTACCAATCGACAAAATACATGCTGCATTCGCTGCGACATTTTTCATAGCAATTGCAGTGCCGTTCTTGTCACTCAAGCTATTCTTATACGCAACAAATAAAGCTGAACAGTCAATTAACAAAGCGTTAGAAAATAACAAATCAAGAAATAATCTTATTTTCTTTAGCTTTTTTGCTCTTTGCTTGTCAATTATCGCTTCATTCATATATTTTACAAGCTGATTAGAAATACGCTCTAAAAACGCCATTACCTGCACGTTGCAGGTTTTGTTGTTTCTGAACCTCCGATTCTGGTTTATCCCATGTAAAATATTATAGTATTTTTTCTGGGCGGCATTCTGCCGTTTGGGTTGTTTTTCTTATGAGCCGTAAGTAGGGTTTTTAGGCTGTTATTTTTGTCGCTCATGCAATTTAACGTCAGAACGAATTTAAGCGCTGTAAACGCCTCTGAGAACGTCAAACCTGACGTTCTGCCCTGCCCGTCTGCTCTTTCAAGCGCGAAGCGCACCAGAATGGTGTGTGCTTTTGATTTTGCCTCAAACATGTAAATCCTTTAGGAATAATGTGAAATTGTAATTTCACCTTTCTTAATCTTTTACTTATTTAAATACTTATTTATATATATATATAGAAAGGCCGCGTTTTAGTCCTGAAAAGGCCGCGCTTTAGTCTTATCAAAGGCCGCGTTTTAGTCACACATTTTCAACATAAAAAATAAAAGGCCGGTAAATTTGACATTTTCTAAATTCGTGAGAAGATTTTTATACAAACAATAAAAAGGTAGAGCATGAAAACTACAGACAAATACGAATTTTCAAAAGAAAAAGAATACGGCTTAACGCATATTTATACTGCTACAAACGTAATACCTATTGTTAAGACTTTCATGAATCTGGCGCTATTTGCAAAAAAAAGGGGCGAAGAAAAAACAAAAACCAAAAAAATACAACTAGGAGACCTAAAAGATTTTCATATAGAAATGGTTAGATTTTCTTATTTCGACTACAAAGTCTTCTTAGCTATACTAAAGCTAATAGACAATAACGAAGAAATAAATGTAGATAGTTTTGGCGATTACGTACAAACATTTTCTGTAGACGAAGTTTACAAATTGATAGGACTAAAACCCGGCCTTTGTAGAAAGTCTGAAAAGAGAAAAGAGATAATATCCACTCTAAACATAATTTCAGAAATGACATTTGTCAAAACAAAGAATGGTTCAATAACCAGAACAAAACCATTTTATGAGTTAACGATACACAACCAACAAACAGAAGAAAACTATGATTTTGAATTCAAAGAATTTGATTTCAAGATTAGTTTTGAATTTGTTTACTCTGTAAGGAAAGAAAGCAAAGAGCTTAACTTTATAGGAATGGTTGCCATGGCAAAATTTAATTTACTTGGCCCAGTGGCAGCCAATGCTTACATACAAATGCTTGCTAACAGCGGCTATACACGCATGTATTTCAATGAAATGATAGAAAGACTCTGCTTAGAGTCATACACTAAAAAAACGCACCAAAATGAACAGATATACAGAGCCTTCACGAAACTAGAAGAAAGTGGATTAATAAAGAAAGGCTGGACCGTACATAAAGTAAGCAACATACCTAAATTTATAGAATACGAATTAATCAAAGAAAAGAAAAAAGCTTTAGAAGTAAATTCAAATGAATGTGAAGAATCAAAAGCGTTCAATATTATTTTTAGAAAAGATTTGACTTTGGTTTGAATTAATGTAATTTAAATTATATGCAATGCGATTGCATATTTTTATTGTTTTGTGATTTACCCTTTTTAAACCGCCCTTTGCAGGCGGTTTTTTTGCGTCTGCGTTTTCAAGGTTCAAGTAGTTAAAAGAGTTTGCGCACAGCCGCTAAGCACCACGCTGGAAGCCTCACAGAGCTTTCAGCGCATGACTACCCGTAGTTAAAGAGCTTGTGCATGGATTGGGACGATACAGGCTCTCAGAACGGCATAGGCTACTGTCCGCACCTACGCGCCTGTCAGTGCCCGTCTTTGCCTCTGAATGCCCGCGTGTGCCCCTTAACGGGCACGGGCCTAGGAACGTCTCTAAGGTAGTCTCATGGCAGGACTAAACCACGACTTTGAGAAAAAAATGAGCAAAAAAAAACGAGCTTCTGGATTTTCAACGCTCTAGAACTAGTCCAGAAAGTTGGTCCAAAAACTCGTTTTCTCGCCCCTCATAAATGCTTGTTTTATAAGGGATTTCTATGTATGGCGGAGAGATAGGGATTCGAACCCTAGGTACCGGTGAAGGTACAACGGATTTCGAATCCGTCCCATTCGGCCACTCTGGCATCTCTCCAACGGCGCGCATCATAACAACACTTCTGCCGAAAGCAAACCCTCTTTCGAAAATTTTCTCCGTGCTATCAGATGCTTGCGTCGATTAAAGCGGTACACCCAGACGATTGGCGACTTCTTCGTAAGCTTCGATGACGTCACCGAGGCCCTGGCGGAAGCGGTCTTTGTCCATCTTCTTCTTGGTGTCCTTGTCCCACAGACGGCAGCCGTCCGGGCTGAACTCGTCGCCCAGGACGATAGAACCGTCGCTGAACACGCCGAACTCAAGCTTGAAGTCCACCAGCAAGAGGCCTGCGTCGTCGAACAGTTTGCTCAGGACTTCGTTGACCTTCAGCGACAGTTCTTTCATGCGCGCCAGTTGCTCGGCGGTGCCCCAGCCGAATGCCACGACGTGGGATTCGTTGATGAACGGGTCGCCCTTGGCGTCGTCCTTCAGGAACAGTTCGAAGGTGTACGGGTTGAGCTTCATGCCCTCTTCGACGCCCAGACGTTTTACCAGGCTGCCGGCAGCGTAGTTACGCACGACGCACTCGACCGGGATCATGTCCAGCTTCTTCACCAGGCACTCGTTGTCGCCCAGCAGCTTGTCGAATTGGGTCGGGATGCCGGCCGCTTCGAGTTTTTGCATGATGAAGGCGTTGAACTTGTTGTTCACCATGCCTTTGCGGTCGAGCTGCTCGATGCGCTTGCCGTCGAACGCCGAGGTGTCGTTGCGAAACAGCAGGATCAAGCGGTCAGCGTCATCGGTCTTGTAAACCGATTTGGCTTTGCCGCGGTAGAGTTCTTCACGTTTTTCCATGATGGGCTCCGCTTGCTAAGTAGATGGGCTAGGCGATATGGCGCCAGTCGAGCCCTGAATCTTGATCGGCCAGTTGCAGCCAGTCCGGGTCGCACCCGAGGGTGTCGACAAAACATTGCCGGGCCAGCTGCGGCAGGTTGTTCTTGCTGCTCAGGTGGGCGAGAACCAGATGCTGCAAGCCCTGCCACCCCAACTCGGCCACCAGGAATGCCGCCTGATGGTTGTTCAAATGTCCCAGCTCGCCGCCCACCCGCTGCTTGAGAAAGTACGGGTAATGACCACGTGCCAGCATGTCGCGGCAATGGTTGGACTCGATCATCAATGCATCGAGATCCCGATAACCGTCCAGCACCCGTTCGCAGTAGGAACCCAGGTCGGTCAGCAGGCCGAAGCGCCGCTGCTCGTTGTCACTGAATACATACTGAGTCGGCTCTTGCGCATCATGGGCCACGGCAATGACCCCGATGTTCAGTGCGCCGATCTGCAACTGCTCGCCGCCGGCGAGAAAGCCCGCGGCTTCGATCGGTTTGCGCATCCCGCGCAGTGTGCCGCGACTGAGGTAGACCGGCAGATTGTAGCGCCGAGACAGCAAACCCACGCCATGCACGTGGTCGGCATGTTCGTGGGTTACGAGTATCGCGCTCAGTTGCGCCGGATTCACACCCAGGCGCAACAGGCGTTTTTCGGTTTCCCGCAGGGAAAAACCACAATCCACCAGCACATACGTATCAGCGCTGGCGATCAGCGTGCCGTTCCCTTGGCTACCGCTGCCGAGAACGGCAAAGCGCATGTGATCAGCCCAGGTTGTCCTGAATCACACTCAACACTTTGCGGGCCACATCGGCCGGCGCAACGGTGTTGATGTTCTTCTCGACGGTTACCTGAACGTTTTCACCGACCTTGCTCAGGCGCACCTGATAACGCTCGGCGCGGGCTTCAACTTCTTCCTTGGTCGGCGCACTGCCGAACAGGCTGCTGAAGAAACCAGGCTTCTCGTCCTTCTTCTCGGCTTTTTCGGCCAGGTTGATGTAATACAGACCCAGGCTGCGGTTGATGTCCTCAACTCGCCATTGACCTTGCTCCAACGCACGACCGACGCTCGACCAGGCACGATCCAGATCCGGACCGACGTTCAACACCGGGTTGCCGCTGCCGTCTTCGCTGAGGCTGACACGGCTTGGGGTATCGAAATCACGCGAAGCCAGCATCGACACCGAACCACCCTTCTCGGATGTCCGGCTCATGCTCGCCAGCATGTCGTCGACCAGCGCTGCGTCCAGGCCAGTGTTGACCGAACGGTTGGTGAAATCGACGTCAGCGGTGCTGCCGGCAGGACGCTCGGCGCTGACCACGTAGATTTCACTGGTGTTGCGCTGCACGCCTGGCTCGATGCGCACCCGCACGCGGGTTTCGCTGTCGGCGCCGACACCCGCTGCGCTCAGGCGCTTGGCCATGGCGGCGGACAGCTCGTCGGAATGCTGCCAGGTGGTGGTGAATTCACCGGTTTGCGGACGCTGTTCATCCAGACGGAAACCGTTGTCCTGGAAGAACTGCACCGCCACTGGCCAGACTTCGGCCGGTGGGTGCTGGGCCACGACCCAACGCGAGTCACCGCTCTTCTGCAGCGAGTAGTCGGTTGCATCGGCAATCGCCGTCAGCGGTTGTGGACGCGGTACCACGTATTCGCCCTTGGCAGTGTCATCGGCCACGTTGCGCGGGATCGGCAACAGTGGATCCAGACGCTTGGAGGTGCTGACATTCGGTGGCAATTGCATCGGTGCAGTCTGTTGCGCTTCCAGGTAATCGCTACCACGGTCACGGAAATAACCTTCCGGGCCCCAGACCCATCCGCAGCCACTGGTGCTGGAGATAATCAAGGCAAGTGCGGAAAGTCCGGCCATTCGCTTCATGCGTTGTACTTCCTCAATTAAACCAGGACGCTGCACTGGCGCAGGGCCGTGCGAAGCGTTTCATGACAAGGAGCGCTCAGCCAGGTCAGCGGCAGGCGGATGCCTTCGTGCATCAGGCCCATTTCAACCAAAGCCCACTTCACCGGAATCGGGTTGGCTTCGATGAACAGGTCCTTGTGCAGCGGCATCAGTTTTTCATTGATTGCCCGTGCGGTATCGGCGTCGCCTTTCAACGCCGCCTCGCACAGGTCAGCCATTTCGCGCGGGGCGACGTTGGCTGTTACGGAGATATTGCCTTTGCCACCCAGCAGGATCAGCTCGACCGCGGTCGGATCATCGCCGGACAGCACGATGAAGTCCTTGCTCACGCCGTCGATGATGGCTTTGGCGCGTTTCAGGTCGCCGGTGGCTTCCTTGATGCCGATGATGTTCGGCACGGTGGACAGGCGAATCACCGTCTCGGCCTGCATGTCGCAGGAGGTGCGGCCGGGAACGTTGTAGAGAATCTGTGGAATGTCGACGGCTTCGGCAATGTGCTTGAAGTGCTGGTACAGGCCTTCCTGGGTCGGCTTGTTGTAGTACGGAACTACCAGCAGGCAGGCGTCGGCGCCGGCTTCCTTGGCATTGCGGGTCAGCTCGACGGCTTCGCGGGTCGAGTTGGCGCCGGTACCGGCGATCACCGGAATGCGCCCGGCTACCTGTTTCACCACGGCTTTGATGACGGCGATGTGTTCTTCTACATCAAGGGTCGCCGACTCGCCGGTAGTACCGACCGCGACGATGGCATGGGTGCCGTTCTTGAGATGGAAGTCCACGAGTTTGCTGAGGCTGTCCCAGTCAAGACGCCCTTGTGCATCCATGGGAGTGACCAGTGCCACCATACTGCCCGCAATCATGAAACCGCTCCTGCCGGAAAAAGAGAGCGGTAATGGTACTGGCGCCAAGATGCTTGCACAAGCGAAGTACTGCGCCGCCATTCCCCTTGGCGTCGGTTTTCGCTACCCTTCAGACTTTGATCGGTACAGATCAGCTTGTACGCCGGGTACCAGCCTCCCCTTTCGGCCTCCCAGGCCCCGTTCCAGCGTCGCAGTTGCACGTTCCGCCTTTATTGGAGCGAATTGCGAGCCAGGTTCCGAGGCTTTCTGAACGGGCACGCGCAGACGCATCCCGACGGCCAACGCCCATCGACCTACCGACCGCTCATCGCTTTAGGAATGCTGCATGTCCACCCCCACAGTTCGCGAACAATTCCTTGTCATCAGTGCCCTTGGCGCCAACCCCATGGAGCTGACTAACGTCCTGTGCCGCGCCAGCCATGAAAATCGCTGCGCCGTCGTCACGTCCCGCCTGACCCGCCACGGCGAGTGCAGTGCCCTGGTGCTGGAAGTTTCCGGTAGCTGGGACGCGCTGGCCCGCCTTGAAGGCAGCCTGCCGACCCTGGCCAAGCGCCACGCCTTCACCGTCAACGTGGTGCGCAGTGCGGCCCTGGAAAATCGTCCACAGGCCCTGCCGTACGTGGCTTATGTCAGCTCTGCGTATCGCCCGGACATCATCAACGAGCTGTGCCAGTTCTTCATGGATCACAACGTCGAGCTGGAAAACCTGACCTGCGACACCTATCAGGCGCCGCAGACCGGCGGCACCATGCTCAACGCCACGTTCACCGTAACGCTGCCGGCCGGCACCCAGATCAGTTGGCTGCGCGACCAGTTCCTGGACTTCGCCGACGCAATGAACCTGGACGCGCTGATCGAACCTTGGCGCCCCCAAAACCCAATGTAAGGAAGCTTTCATGGCCGTTGTCATCGACCAACCGGTTGCGGATTTCGAAGCACCTGCCACCAGCGGGCAGACCATCAGCCTGTCTGCCTTGAAGGGCAAGCAAGTGGTGATCTACTTCTATCCGAAGGACAGCACCCCGGGCTGCACCACCGAAGGCCAGGGCTTTCGTGACCAGTACGCGGCGTTTCAGGCTGCCAACACGGAAATCTTCGGTATTTCCCGCGACAGCCTGAAATCCCACGAGAACTTCAAGTGCAAGCAGGAGTTTCCGTTCGAGCTGATCAGCGACAAGGACGAAGCGGTCTGCCAGCTGTTCGACGTGATCAAGTTGAAGAAGCTGTACGGCAAGGAATACCTGGGCGTCGATCGCAGCACGTTTTTGATCGACAAGAACGGTGTGCTGCGTCAGGAATGGCGCGGTGTGAAAGTGCCGGGGCATGTGGATGCGGTACTGGCTGCGGCTCAGGATCTGAATAAAGCCTGAAGAATCAAAAGATCAAAAGATCAAAAGATCAAAAGATCAAAAGATCAAAAGATCGCAGCCTGCGGCAGCTCCTACATTGGAATGTGTTTCCCTGTAGGAGCTGCCGCAGGCTGCGATCTTTTGGCTTTTATAGTAACGGAGCCACCACAGGCTCCTTGCGCGGCCATGCATCCAGCACGGCCTTGAACAGCGTCGCCAGCGGAATCGCAAAGAACACGCCCCAGAAGCCCCACAACCCGCCAAACAACAGCACCGCGCAGATGATGGCCACGGGGTGCAGGTTGACCGCCTCGGAAAACAGCAAAGGCACGAGCACGTTGCCATCCAGCGTCTGAATGATTCCGTAGACCGCCATCAGATAAATGAACTGATCGCTCCAGCCCCATTGGAATAGCGCGATCAGCAGCACCGGTACGGTCACCACCACCGCACCGACGTACGGCACGACCACCGACACCCCGACCAGCAACGCCAGCAGCGCCGCATAGTTAAGGCCGAGGGCGACGAAGGCGATGTAGGTCACGCCGCCGCAGATCACGATTTCGATGACCTTGCCACGAATGTAGTTGGCAATCTGCCGGTTCATCTCCTGCGCGACCCGGGTGATCAGCGCCCGCTCGCGAGGCAGATAGCCGCGCACCCACTCGCCGATCATGGCCCGATCCTTGAGAAAGAAAAACACCAGGATCGGCACCAGCACCAGATAGATCATGATATTGACCAGCAGCGGCAGGCTCGACAGCGAAAAGGTCAGCGCCCACTGCCCGAATTTGCCGATTTCACCACGCGCGGCTTCGATGGCCTGCAGCACCTGCTCATCGGAGACCAGGTGCGGATAGCGCTCGGGCAACAACAGCAGCAGCGACTGCCATTTGGCGAGCATGCCCGGCAATTCGTTGAACAACGTGATCAACTGATGCCAGAGCAGCGGCAACACCACCACGATAAACACCAGCAACACGCCCATGAACAGCGCAAACACCAGGCCCACCGCCGCCGCACCAGGCACGCGCATACGCTCAAGAGCAAGCACCAGCCCCTGCATCAGGTACGCCAGCACCATCCCCGCCAGTACCGGCGCGAGCATGCCACCGAGCGTGAGCACTGCGGTGAAGGCGAGAAACAGCAGCACTGCCAGCACCACCGCTTCTTCGTCGGAAAAATAGCGCTGAATCCAGTCGCGTAACACTTTGAACATCAATAATCCCTAGGTCTTTTACGCGGGGGGGGTCAGGCTTTTTTCAACCAGTAACGATAAACGCCTGCTTCGTCTTCTTCGCGCAGCAGCGTATGACCGGCCAAACGGGCAAAGGTGCGGAAGTCGCGCTGCGAGCCCGCGTCCGTGGCGATTACCTTGAGTATGGCGCCGCTGGGCAGCTTATTGAGCTCCATTTTGGCCTTGAGCAACGGCAACGGGCAATTCAGGCCACTGGCGTCCAGTTCACAATCATGGGCTACAGCGTCAGTCATTGCGTCACTCCGGTTCAGATGGTCGAGCGGCCTAGAATATCTGGTCGCGGGCCCGGTGTCCGGCTACAGTAAGGTCTTTGTCTTCTAAGGCTTTGTGCATGACATTTCTGCGCCCTACCCTGTTGACGCTCGCTTGCCTGCTCGCCTCACCGGGCTTTGCCGACGATCTGCCGTCACTTGGCGACGCCAGTTCTGCCATTGTCTCACCGCAACAGGAATATCAGCTGGGCCGCGCCTGGCTGGCGATGTTGCGCAGTCAGGTTGCACAACTCAACGATCCGCAACTCAAGGACTACGTCGAGTCCAGCGTCTACAAGCTGGTGGAAACCAGCCAGGTAACTGACCGCCGCCTGGAATTCATCCTGATCAACAGCCCGCAACTCAACGCCTTCGCGGCGCCAGGTGGCGTGGTCGGGGTCAACGGCGGGCTGTTCCTCAATGCGCAGACCGAAGGCGAATATGCCTCGGTACTGGCTCACGAACTGGCTCACTTGTCGCAACGTCACTTTGCTCGCGGCGTCGAAGCTTCGCAACGGATGCAGGTACCGATGATGGCGGCGCTGCTGGCTGGCATCGTGATTGCCGCTGCCGGTGGTGGTGATGCCGGGATCGCGACCATTGCCGGCAGTCAAGCAGCGGCCATTCAATCGCAACGTACCTTCTCGCGCCAGAACGAACAGGAAGCCGACCGTATTGGCATCCTCAACCTGGAAAAGGCCGGATACGACCCGCGCTCGATGCCGACCATGTTCGAACGCCTGATGCGCCAGTACCGCTTCGACGCCAAGCCGCCGGAATTTCTGCTGACTCACCCGGTAACCGAGTCGCGTATCGCTGACACCCGTAACCGCGCAGAACAAGCGCCAGCCGGCGGCATTGAAGACAGCATGCGCTATCAGTTGATCCGCGCCCGCGTTCAGCTGATCTACGAAGAAACACCGGGACTGGGGGCCAAGCGCTTCCGCGCACAACTGGACGAGAACCCGAAGAATGACGTGGCGCGCTATGGCCTGGCAATCGCCCAGGTCAAGGGTGGTCAGCTCAATGAAGCGCGGGAGAACCTCAAGCAATTGCTGGCCAAGTCGCCCAACGAGATCATCTACAACCTCGCGCAGATCGACCTGGACATCACCAACAACCGCCTGCCGGACGCGCAAACCCGGGTTGACCGGATGCTCACGCAATACCCGGGCAATTACCCGCTGAATCAGGTTCGTGTCGATCTGTTGCTGAAACAGAATCGCACCGCCGACGCGGAAAAAGCCCTCGACAGCTTGCTCAAATCTCGTCCGAACGATCCAGACGTGTGGTATCAGGTCGCTGAAACTCGTGGCCTGTCCGGCAATATCATCGGCCTGCATCAGGCTCGCGCCGAATACTTTGCGCTGGTGGGGGACTATCGTCAGGCGATCCAGCAGCTCGATTTTGCCAAACGCAAGGCGGGCAGCAACTTCCCGCTGTCCTCGCGAATCGATGCGCGCCAGCGTGAACTGATGGAGCAGGAACGCATGATCAAGGACATGATGGGCTAAGTTTTCATCAGAGACATAAAAGTTTCAGGCATAAAAAAACCGCCTCTTTCGAGGCGGTTTCTTATTTCACTGCAACTTGATTATTCAGCCAGTTTGAAGGTGATGAAACTCGCGCGACCTTCGCGCAGAACGCGCATCGACACTGAACGGTTCTTCGGCAGCGCCTTGGCGATCTCGCCGAACTCTTTGGTAGAGCCAATGGCCTGGTTGTTCAGGTGCGTGATCACGTCACCCGGCTGCAGACCGATCAGCGCCGCAGGACCATCCTGAACTTCCTTGATCACCACACCGCCCTTGAGGTCGTAGGTTTTCTTCTGCTCAGCGGTCAGTTCCACCACCGAAACGCCGAGGCGATTGCTGCTGCTTTCCGCACCAGACTTCGGCAGTGCTGCCAGCTCTTTGTCCTCATCAGGAATCGCGCCGACAGTCAGCTCGACATTCTTGCGCTTGCCGTCACGAATCACTTCGAGGTTGGCTTTGGCGCCCGCTTTCAGCGCACCGACCAGGTGTGGCAGGTCGGCGGACATGACGATCGGCTGACCGTTCATGCTCAGGATCACGTCGCCCACTTGCAAGCCACCCTTGGCAGCCGGACCGTCATCCTGAATCTGCGCAACCAGCGCTCCGGCCGGCTTATCAAGACCGAACGATTCAGCCAGATCCTTGTTTACTTCCTGAATAACCACGCCCAGCCAGCCGCGGCTGACCTTGCCACCGCTTTTCAGCTGATTGGAAACGTCCATCGCCACGTCGATCGGGATGGCGAACGACACGCCCATGAAGCCACCGGAACGGGTGTAGATCTGCGAGTTGATCCCGACCACTTCACCGTTCAGGTTGAACAGCGGGCCACCGGAGTTACCCGGGTTGATCGGCACGTCGGTCTGGATGAATGGCACGTAGTTTTCGTTCGGCAGGCTACGGCCAACGGCGCTGACAATGCCTTGGGTCACGGTGTGGTCAAAGCCGAACGGCGACCCGATCGCCACCACCCACTGACCGGCTTTCAGGTCCTGGGACTTGCCGAGTTTGAGCACCGGCAGATCCTTGCCATCGATTTTCAGCAGGGCCACGTCGGAGCGCGGATCGGTGCCGATCAGCTTGGCTTTCATTTCACTGCGATCTGCCAGACGCACGAGGATTTCGTCGGCATCGGCAATCACATGGTTGTTGGTCAGGATGTAGCCATCCGAAGAAATGATGAAGCCCGAACCCAGCGATTGTGCTTCACGCTGACGGTCGCCGCGCGGCGAACGCTGCTGAGGCGGCATGCCACGCTCGAAGAACTCGCGCAACATCGGCGGCAAGCCTTCCAGGTCAGGCATCTGCTGGTTCACCTTGCGATCCGGCAGTTTCTGCGTGGTACTGATGTTCACCACCGCAGGCGAGGCCTGTTCAACCAGTTGGGTGAAGTCAGGCAAGTCGGCCGCCTGGACAGCGGGGACAGCCTGACCCAGCACCAGCACGGTGGCGAAAATGGAGAGATAAGACTTCAAGCTAAGTATCGACATACAGCTCCCGTTACGACGAGCAGGGTTAAGCGATATGGAGCAAGGAACACCGGGAACCGCGGGCCGGTATTTTTGTTCCGGGAACAACAGACAAGGCCAGAGCCGTGAGGCTCTGACCTATAAAAAACTTTCGGGTGATTTGCAAATGAAAATGCTGAGCAAACATTTCATCTACGTCTCGACGAAGAGGTGGAAATGACTGAAATCAGCTCACTGCTTGCTGGTTGCAGCGCCATCATTGCGCATCGACAAAGCAATGCGTTCAGCTGTGCCAATTGGAATTTCTCCGACCACCGTGACCATCATCTCACCCTCGGGCGTGGTGAGGCGGCGAGAAACGGCAACAGTCGGCCCCAACTGCGTGCGGGTGTCAGTCACTGTCGCACCGTTGAGTGGCTCCAGGAACACCGAGAAACGCGCCAGACCGTCGTCATACATCAGGCTGTTGACCTGAGTCTTGGTTTCCGGATCTTTGTGCGAAGTACTGCTGGTCAGCACGAACCCCGGAGGGAGCCAGTCCGAATGCCAGACCTGAGCCGTCTTCACCGCAGACGCTTTGTCACTGTCCAAGGTGATGGCCTTGCAATCGGTGCCCGCCTGCAAATCTTTATCCGACGGGACATCAGCGGTATCAAGGCTGGTGAACTGGAAACGCTCGAGCAACTGCCCCTTGTCATTGAGCAGCAGTGACTTAAGCGGCAGAGCGGTCTGTTTGTCCAGATGAAGCTCGAAACCATAGCGATGCTGGTCTCGCGGCGTCAGCGATACGATAACCGCATCCCGCCCGGCCACGCGCGACTTGCCGATGACAGCAAGGTCATACCAGTTTTTCAGCTTTTGGGGATCAAACGCACGAGCGGTCGAGTTGGAAGAGTCTCCCAACCCCGCAATCAGAGTGCCACTGACACATTGAGTATGCCCATCAATGCGCACCACTTCCTGTGCCGAACCGTCCAGCTGAACCAGGCGCTCACGAACCTGACCGTTCTGGACACGATGCCAGATGTTATGGGTAGAAAAACTACCGTTACGCTCGTAAACGAAGGTGCCTTGAAAGCTTTGCTGCTGTTCGGCCTGGCCCAGACGGTTCAACCAGTCCTGGGCCTCATCAGCGTGGGCCGGAACAACGAACCAGCCACTGAGCAGAAGCGAAAGTAAAGGTATGGCGCGCATGATCCTCCTTAACGGTTTTCCATGCTTGCTGCACGCGCATAAGGCAAGGCGCTTTCAGTACCTTTCAGTGCAGCCTGCTGGGCATGCTGGCGCAGATAACCTGGCAGACGCTGATCATGCCAGCCTGGCTGACCTTGCAGAACGCCATTGGCCATCGGACCGGTGGTTTCCGAGCTTTCCTTATAGCCTGCCAGCACTGCCGGGCCTTTGGCTTGCGGTGCTACCAGCGAAGGCTGTTTGGACTGCTGAGCCAACTCGACACCCGCGATTTCGTCCTGGTTGTACAGACGAACACCCGCCAGTACGGCAACGGTCACCGAAGCGGCAACGGCCAGACGACCGAGGTTACGCCATGGACCACGGGATACTTTGGCTGGAGCCGTTTCGTCTTCCAGCGCAGCAGAGACTGCCGCAGCGATGTCCAGACGCGGAAGCAGCAGGTCCTTGTGCATGGCTGCCCGGGCGATCTGGTAACGAGCCCAGGTCTCACGGGTTTCAACATCGTCCAGTGCATTGATCACTCGACGCAATTCCAATTCGTCCGCTTCGTTATCCATCACTGCGGACAGCGATTCCTGCAGGGCTTCACGACTCATGGCGTTCCTCTCTTGGCTGTCGCCGCTGTCTCAGTTTTCCTGCAACAACGGCTGCAGGGCTTTATCGATGGCCTCCCGAGCGCGGAAAATCCGGGAGCGCACGGTACCCACCGGACACTGCATGACACTCGCAATGTCCTCGTAACTCAGACCATCGAATTCACGTAAAGTTAACGCCGTACGCAAATCCTCTGGCAGTTGCTGAATGGTTCGATGGACGGTGCCTTCGATCTCATCCCGCAGCAACGCGCGTTCCGGTGATTCGAGATCCTTGAGGCCATGATCGCCATCGTAGAACTCTGCGTCTTCAGAACTTACATCACTATCCGGCGGCCGGCGGCCGCGTGAAACCAGATAGTTTTTTGCCGTGTTGATGGCAATGCGGTAAAGCCACGTATAGAACGCGCTGTCTCCGCGAAAGTTTCCTAATGCTCGGTACGCCTTGATAAAGGCTTCCTGAGCCACATCCTGGGCTTCATGGGTGTCGTGCACAAAACGCACGATCAACCCGAGAATTTTGTGCTGATATTTCAGCACCAGCAGATCGAAAGCTCGCTTGTCGCCACGCTGAACGCGCTCGACCAGTTGCTGATCCTCTTCCTGGGTTAGCATGAACACTCCTCGATAAGCATGGAGGAGGCTTGCATAACTAAACGACCAGACTTGCAAACATAGACTCGGGCTTTTCGCAAAAGTTCTCCCCCTCCAGGCAAGTTTCCTGCGGGCTCTGATTTGGCACGCACGAAAAACGCAGCGCGGGATAAACCGGCTGCGCGAATAATCTTGTCATCGGTTCGCCGGCAAAAACCCAATCGCAGGTTCTGCATTGAAGCCGACACTGTCCCGTGTTTCTGGCAACTGTCTATTGATCTTGGGCCTCTGGCAAAAGTTCCAATTATTTATAGCCATGCTGGAGCGACATTGAGCGACCGTGCGCTGAAAAAGCCTGTTTCATCCTCGATACAGTTGCCTTTTTCCAAAACGATGAAAAAAAACCTCCGACGAAACGTCAGGCTTTTGTCGTCACAGTAGTTTCACAATGCCATACAAGCCCGGCTATTGTGCCGCTCCACCCCTCTATATACTAGTGGGCTGTGTGGCTGTCTTGACTCGCCGATCCAGCTGTCTTGCGCCAACCCCGATCCGGGTCGCTTTGAGCGGAATCCTGAAATGAGCCAACAGTTTCAACACGATGTTCTGGTGATTGGCAGCGGCGCTGCCGGTTTGAGTCTCGCGCTGACCCTGCCGGGTCATTTGCGCATTGCCGTATTGAGCAAGGGTGATCTGGCCAACGGTTCGACCTATTGGGCCCAGGGCGGCGTCGCTGCCGTGCTGGACGATACCGACACTGTCGAATCCCACGTCGATGACACCCTGAACGCCGGCGGCGGTCTGTGCCATGAAGACGCGGTGCGTTTCACTGTCGAGCACAGTCGGGAAGCCATCCAGTGGTTGATCGACCAGGGTGTGCCGTTCACCCGCGACGAACAGTCCGGCACCGAAGACGGCGGCTTCGAATTCCACCTGACCCGCGAGGGCGGTCACAGTCATCGGCGCATCATCCACGCCGCCGACGCAACCGGCGCAGCGATTTTCACCACCCTGCTCGCCCAAGCCAGAGAGCGCAGCAATATAGAGCTGCTGGAACAACGGGTTGCCGTTGATCTGATCACCGAACGGCGTCTGGGCCTGGACGGCGAGCGCTGCCTCGGTGCCTACGTGCTGAATCGTGCGACCGGCGAAGTCGATACCTACGGCGCGCGTTTCGTGATCCTCGCATCTGGCGGCGCGGCCAAGGTCTACCTCTATACCAGCAACCCCGATGGCGCCTGCGGTGATGGCATCGCCATGGCCTGGCGTTCGGGCTGCCGGGTGGCCAACCTGGAATTCAACCAGTTCCACCCCACTTGCCTGTATCACCCGCAAGCCAAAAGCTTCCTGATCACCGAAGCCCTGCGCGGCGAAGGTGCGCATCTGAAGCTGCCTAACGGCGAACGCTTCATGCCACGTTTCGACAAACGCGCGGAACTGGCGCCGCGCGATATCGTTGCCCGGGCCATCGACCATGAAATGAAGCGCCTGGGCTTCGACTGCGTCTATCTCGATATCAGCCACAAGCCGGAAGCCTTCATCAAAAGCCACTTCCCGACCGTTTACGAGCGCTGCCTGGGCTTCGGCATCGACATCACCAAACAGCCGATCCCGGTTGTGCCGGCGGCGCACTACACCTGTGGTGGGGTGATGGTCGACCAGCACGGTCGCACCGATGTGCCGGGGCTGTACGCGATTGGCGAAACCAGCTTCACCGGCTTGCACGGCGCCAACCGCATGGCCAGCAACTCGCTGCTCGAATGCTTCGTTTATGCCCGCTCGGCGGCAGCGGACATTCTTGCGCAACTGGATGCCGTCACCGCGCCAAACGCCCTGCCCGAGTGGGACGCCAGCCAGGTAACCGATTCCGACGAAGACGTGATCATCGCCCACAACTGGGATGAGCTGCGCCGCTTCATGTGGGACTACGTGGGGATCGTGCGCACCAACAAGCGCCTGCAACGGGCGCAGCACCGCGTGCGCCTGCTGCTGGACGAGATCGACGAGTTCTACAGCAACTATCGCGTAAGCAGAGACCTGATTGAATTGAGGAACCTTGCTCAAGTAGCGGAACTGATGATCAGGTCTGCCATGAAACGTAAGGAATCTCGGGGTCTGCACTACACGTTGGACTATCCAGAGCTGCTGCCAGAGGCGAAGGATACGATCCTTACACCCGACAAATGAGGCACGTTAGGAGCCATAGCGTAGCACCATGGGGCCCCAGTTTGTAACAGCTTTGGCGCACATTTGTCCCAACGCTGAGGTCCTTATCACCTGCCCGCAAGGGTCCTTATCGTGCGCCTGAGCGAGCATGCGAGGGCCTATGGGGGTAAGCGCGCAGGTTAGTAGTTACAGGTGGTCACTCAGATTTTTGTGCCAGATCCTCATGAGGTGCTCTTGAGGCACCCATACAGCCAGAAGGCCACATGAACACCAACGCAGGCCCGTAGGCCGCGCTAAACGTGTCCATGAAGTTGTCCTAAGAGTTAAGGGATCGGTGAACCGTCAGGTTTGTGAGACCGTATTGAGTGGCAATCTCAAGGATGCCCTCATAGGATTTAGGCCAGCCTCCACCACTTGAGTCGTTGGTGGCCCCTGACTGGAGCAGGGCAAAGCAAACGGCTGCATATGGGGTCAGGTGATCGACTTGTATCTTCGTAACCACCCGTTTGTCCTTGTAGGTATAACAGAGAGTAAAACTCATGGCTGGCCTTGCCGTAACATGGTCGATGCCCAAGCATAGCAACTAAACAGCTCGCCCATGAGGCCCATTACGGACCTCATGGATACAGCGGGTGTTACGGCTTGACGACCACACGGGTGATCAGCGGAAAGTCTACGGTCTCGACCTGAAGTTTCTCAGTAGGGTCCGCTGGGTTTGCCAGCTTCAGCTTGACCTTGGCCTGAGCCATTACGTCAGCGATACCGGTGATTTCGATGTCCCAGCCCTGTACCGAGGCGTTACGGCTGGCGAGGATTGACCACACATCACCGTCGTTACCTTCACGGAACGACAGGGAGGCGAAGCCTTTAGGGAGCATGAAGACGCCACGGTTGCCATCCGAATAGAACTGGGTACGGCAGCCCAACAGGTCCTCAATATCATCTACGCCTGCACGCTGGGCAGCACGCTCAAGGATTGCCTGTTCGGTCATGTGCATCAGCAGCACGAAGTCACTCAGGGAGTTGCCCACTGAGTGGTTGATGCTCAGTGTTAGTTGGTCAATCCAATCCTCAGCACGATCACGTGGTCCAGTGCCAGCAATGGTGACTTCCTTGACCTCGACACTTGGGGACTTCAGGAGAATGTCCACGATGGTAGAGCCGCACGCTTTCTCAAAGTCCTGCATGGCCTTATCCAGCATTTGGCCGATGGAGTTGCTGGTGAAACCTGCCACCACATGAGCATCTAACAGAGTCATACGGTGCGAGAAGAACGCGGCGGTATCAGTGGGCTCCGTAAAGATCACGTCACCGGCAACAGCTTCACCCTTTGTAATGGTCGAGGTGTCGTAGATCGACTTACGTGGGTCGAACTCGACGTTGCGGTCGACCATGTTGACCAGTTGCACAGGGGTCGGCTCAGTGCCCTTAGGTCGAAACTCACACGGGATAGCATCAACGGCGTTCTGGTGCCATTCGCCACCATTAAAGAAGTCGTCAAGGACCGCAACGATACCTTCAGCGGCGACGCTGCCGTCACTGCATGGGGCGCTTGTGGATGCCTGGGTGTTGAACTGAAGGTTACCACCATTGCCCCACACGGCCTGCTCATAGGCAGTCGGTGCGCTGTAACGGTCAGTGTTCTCGCGGTGGTCGGCGGATTTGAAAGCGTTCTGTTTACGAGTAGGCATGATTGAGTATCTCCTGAAAGTTTACTTGAAGGGGTTCAACGGGACGCCAACAAGAGCCAGCGCCACCGGAGGCAAGACGGTGTGAGTCAGTAGGTTGCCCGTGAGTCATTCCCACGAGGACCATGAGGACCGGCCATTAGCGGCACGGATAGCAGCACCACGTGCACGGTATTCAGCTTCGCGGGCCTCACGCTTGGCACGGCGACGGGCGACCTCAAGGGCCGTAGGGGTCGCATAGGAAGCAACGCGCTCAGCATGGGCACGAGACTCAGCTAACTGGCGCTCACGCTCGGCTGCTGAATGGGCCTCACGAGCACGAACTGCTCGGACCACAGCGGGGAACGCATCAGCGATCAGACCAGCGTCAAGGTATTGCTTAACGATGGCCTCACGGGCCGAATCATTCTTACCTGCACCAGCGATCAGCCCAGACAGCATCACGCCTTCAGCGAAGGTACGGGTCACGCTCTGGCCTTGGACTTCAACAGTTTCGGGCGTTACGTTTTGAATGTTCAATTGCATGGTAGGTGTCTCCTAAATTCGAGACATTGATTCATGGCCCTGCCGCATAGAGGCAACGTGACCAGATGGCAAGGAGTAGCCGCACGGACCTCTCAAGGACATGATCAATATCTTCTGGGTTTGGGTTGGTGCGATCACGGGTCTGTAACTTGGCGGGGTGTGATCTTGGTGCCGATGGCGGACGGCGTTACAGTAGATGGATGATGCGTTGAGCTTTCCCTAAAGGGACCTTTAAGCGTGCACGGAGTACCGCGTCGATGTGGAGCGATGGTGACCCGATGATCGACTTAACGAAGGCGCTCAGACCGGGGTGATTGGCTTCGAGGTGGGCCAGTAGGGAATCCAAATGGACCCCGCATGATGACTCGCAATAGAAGCTGTTACGGGCACGTCGATCACGCCAGATGCCTCGGAGGGTCAGCAACTTCACGCGGGACGCGGGGGTGACGCACAGGGCATTGAGCTGGTCGAGGAAGGAACTGCTCATAGCTATGCCTCCTTGCATGCACGGCCCCAGCGATCCACACGGGATGCCTGAGTGGCCTTCTTAGCTTTGGCCTGAGCGGCCTTGGCTTCAGCTACGCCGACGTTGATGGTCTCAGTATTTGCACGCAACCAGTCAAGGCCACGGGGTTTGACCCTCCAGCCTTCACGGTTGCCGAAGTCCGATGAGATCGCCACAAAGGCGCCTGATGAGAAACCTTGCTGCTTTGGTCGGATCTGACCAGTACGGCTACCAAAATCGTCACAGACGTGAACGAACATCGCCCCCTTTGCGAGAAATTCAAGAGCAAGTCGAGGCTGTTGAATACCAGCCACACGGCAAGCCTCGGTCCATGTCAGACCCGCGCCGCGAGCCTTCATGTCGAGAGTCGTAGCCTTGGGCATGTTTGCGTCCAGAAGGGCATCTTTATGGCGCAGCTCACGGACGGCACTGTTACGCATGGCGATGAACGCACGAATGACCATCAGGTAAAAGTCGGTTGAAACCCACATGGCGTATGCAATTGCGCCCTCTTCTGTTGCAAGGGTCCCGTTACCGTGGGAGACATGCAAATTTGCATCTTTGATCAGGGCAGCTTGAACAGCATTACGCCACTGACCCGGTTCCCGAACATTCAGAGTCTTGGCGATCTCGTTGAGATTCCACATTCCATCTTCGTTCGGCTTGAAGGTCTGCCCCTCAATCACGATAGGCAGCAGATCAGTTTGGTTATTGGTGTTGGCCAGCATAGTAGTGGACTCCTTTTGAATGCCCCCTGAGTTCGCTCCCACAGGCCGACCGTCAAGGCCCCACTACGGGCATCGACTATGGCTCAAGAAGCATTCAGAAAGACTTGACGTTGATAAAAGCCCAGCGACGGGCGTAGAGGAATTCAGAGCGACCGATTAGCTTAGCGGTCTGTCCCTGTTCTTGTGAGGGTTTTTAATCTGGTCATACTGGAGCACCAACGAGCCGCTACGGTCACACTTCTACAACCACGACATCGAAGGTAGACCCAAGATCTTAATGATCGACCTTAAGGTAACTCTAAGAGCATTCTCTTTAAGTTTTTATTATTTATAGAACCAAACTAATAAAACTTAATCTTAGAGTCATCTTGTAGAGATCTTTAAGTTAAAAGGCCCCTTTATACTGTGCGATCAGAGATAGGAGGCCCAAACCTATCAAGGGTCTATTCACACGAAGTGCGCAGACAGAATCGCTACAGTGGACCTGATGCTGGCCCCGCAGATCCCGTTAGGGCTGCGCTTGGTGGTCGTGGTGTCTTGGACATTGGTCTACCTGAAAGAGGTAACGTTGATCACTGGACGTACACGCCTTGCCCGCAGAGGGCCACCTTTGAGGTGACCTTGCGGCATCTTGAAAGGAAAGCAACGCTGATTTAGCCTGTCCCTCTTTGGGTGAGGGTTTTTAAATCTTCGACGAACGTGTAGCTAACACGTCAGGACTCACAACCGCTCGCATGTCCTTATCGAACCTAACGGCTGGTCTTCCCTGAAGTGACATCAAGGTAGACCTTATTGTTGACTTTCATACCGCCGCAATAAGTGAAGTACACACCTTCGCCACGATTCGTTGAGGCCATCCAGCCACCAATTTCCTTGAAGTCATCCTCAGTACAAGTGCCGTCATCTATCAATGCCCGCGCTGCTTTAGCAAATGGGTCCTTATAAATCCTATAATCGTCTGAACCTTTTACGAGAGAGTAATCTCCACTTGCATCCTCTGAAGGGTCCTTAGGGCGATCTCGGCTAAAATCTTTGCTCTGAACCCATTCAGCAAACTTCCCGTCCTTGATGCCATTAACGGCCGTACAGGCTTTATTTCCAGACTTAATGTACTCGCTGACGCCGCCAGTACAGGATGCAGAATAGGTTTTAGTAATACGCACCCACTGACCTTTACGCTCTAAGATGTCAACGCCTTCCCTGAACATAAGACGGCCTGCGACCCCACACTCTGTAGATGGGCAAGTGTGTCGATCAGTACGATCTGTGGTGACCCATAGTTTTTCCTGCCCCAGCGCATGAGCCGCAAAGACTTGAAGCACTGCACAAAGAGCGAGGCCACTGAAGAAACGTCCATTGTTCAATTGACAGCTCCGTTACTTAGTTAATGTTCCATGATGTCCGCATACTAAGCGCTCGTTGGCGACCAGCATAGATGCAGCCTTAGCTTACCAGCTTCAAAGCTTTCACCAGAGCGTCCGCCATACGGCCCACCTCAACGGCACTCCCAGCCCCGTACAGGTCATAACTGATAGACCCTGAAGCGTGACCCAAGATGGACTCAGCGGTTCCCACAGGCACCTCAGCGGCCTTCAAGGCACCGGCCAGTGAGTGACGCAATGAGTGGAAAGTCTGGGTCCGATCAGCGTTCAAGCTCAAGACATCCCGTAACGCACCATTAAGCAGGTTCGAGAACTGACCAGCGCCCAAGGTGAACAGCCGAGAGTCGGCCTTCCTGACAAACTCAAGGAACGCCTTAAGGTCGAAGCCATAGGCCCCGTCAGTCAGCGGTACGACACGTAGAGCATTCTTGGTCTTGGCTGTCTTGCCATCGTTCCTATTGATGTCGATGACCCACACAGTCCCGACCTGCTTAACGTCAGCCTTGGTCAACTGCCTGAGTTCCTCAATACGGGTCCCAGTGATCACTCCAAGGGACAACGCCCAGCGCTGCCAAGCGTCCACTGGAAGCGACTTAGCGTGAGCCATCAGGGCCTTTACCTGATCCTGAGAGAGCGCCTCACGGGAGCTGTCAGCTCCTTTAGTTGGCTTCAGGCCCTTATCGAAACTCTTATCGAGGTAGCCATTGTTCACAGCCCAATCCATGACCGTTGATAGCCGGGTCAGCAGCTTCTTAACTGTCGAAGGCTTACGGGCCTCAAGGAGCTTTTCCCTGAGGCCCTTCATGTCCTCCCGTGTGTGGCTCTTCATGTCCAAGTCACCAAGGACCGCACCGATGGCCTCACACGATGACTTCACGTCCCGCATGGTGCTGGCCTGAATGCTGTCCTTGGACTTGCCCCTACAAAACCGGACACCAACTCCCCGTCAAATTGATGCTGCTGCCAAGCGCCTGAACTCCCTCGGTGAGCGATAGTTCAAGGCGCTGTGCGGATGCTGCTCGTTGTAATGCTCGAAGGCAATTGCCAGGTTGCGCAG
>NZ_CP058974.1:2357778-2398675 GCF_022368695.1 Pseudomonas sp. Y5-11 | reverse complement strand
TGGCCAGTTTTTGCTCCGGGCTCCAGCGGCGCCGCCGCTCTTGGCCCAAAAGCTCCCCACTCTTGTCGTTGCTATTAGTCATAAACATAACCGTTTGCCTATCCCTTATCGTAAGGGGGAAACGGTGTCCTGTCTTTCATGGGGCTCGTTCAGTCCTTGCGTTCCTCCATGTAGAGCGCAGAGAGAGACTTAAAGGTCAGACCCGGAGAAGCATTTACAGATTGGGAGAGAAAGAGGGCTTCAGGCGTGCCACAAGGTTCATCGTTGAGGTCCTTAACGATCTCGACCAGCTTCCCTGAACGGCCCCGCATACGCTCCTGAGAGGCCTCAAGGATCTCAAGGGCCTTACTGACTGCCCGCTGCTGATTCACACTCAGAGGCAACGTTGCGGACGCCTTACGCAACGCCAAGTGATGCTCATCGTTGATCATCTCGTAAGCGACCAGTGAGCTGTCACCGTGTGCCATCGTCAAGTTGTACTCAGCGAAGTCAGTCAGGCGCGCGCGCAGTTCATCCCATGACGCCTCTGGGTTGTCCAAGTGGTAGGCCTTGAGGGTCGAAAGGATGTCGTCTGAGATGGTCATTGCGGTGGCCTTGTCGGTGGTCCTGAGTGACAGCGTGAAGAAGCCCTTAACGGTTCCTTGCGGGCGAAGGCGAAGGTAATAGCGACCAGACCGGCGATAGTGGTATGGCTTGGCGAGCGCAGTTTGTAACAGGTTTGTCCCACTTTGGGAGCGGTGGTTGACGGTCATCGGCTGAAACCCCTGTATCCATTGGGTTTAGCCTCACAGGGTCGAGTTCTACAGCAACTATAAGGTCAGCCGCGACCTGATCGAGTTGCGTAATCTGGCGCAAGTCGCCGAGCTGATGATCTGCTCAGCCATGGAGCGCAAGGAAAGTCGCGGCCTGCATTACACACTCGACTATCCGAACCTGCTGCCCGAGGCGCTCGACACTATTCTGGTGCCGCCCACCTACGCCGGCTGAATTTGAGCCGAACTCGCAGGCGTCGGTGCACATCCGCTGCCTGCGAGTCTCGCGGTACGCAGATCGAGCGCACTCGCTGCTCCCCCCGCAGACGAAAGCGCAACACCACGATCAACGGCAACGCCAGGCTGTCCGGGCGCAACTGCACCGCTTGCCAGCCCCCCGCCTGATTCCACAACTGCCAGCCATCGGCGTCGCGGCGCAATCGGCAAAAGGCCTGCGGATGCTTCAGCAGTATCTGCCGTGGCAATACCCATGCGGCGTGCAGCACACAGGCGAAAGCTCCGAGCAGACTGGCCCAGAGTGGAATCGACAGGAGAAACAACACACCCACAGCGAACGCCTGGGCCAACAGATACGCCGCCAGCAACTGCCGTGAGGCATGCCAGCGGCATTCGAAGGTGTTACTTGGGCTGAACACGGTCCAGGATCATCCGGACCATGCGCTGCAGTTCCGGGTCTTCGGATTCGCTGCGCTCCATGAACCAGCCGAACATGTCCTGGTCTTCACAGGTCAGCAGTCGGACATACAAGTCGCGATCGACCTGGTTGAGGTGCGGATAGACCTCCTGCACGAACGGCACCAGCAGCACGTCAAGTTCCAGCATGCCGCGGCGGCTGTGCCAGAAGAGGCGATTGAGTTCAACTTGTTCGACCATGGAGCCCTCCTCAAATAGGCGCGCAGTATACAGCCCCGGCGCAGGTCGCACAGTCGGCTTTGGTCGGGCACCACCGATCCTTTATCAACTACCCATTTCAACAACGCGCCCTTATGATGTGCCCCAGACTTTTTTACCTGCGATGAACCATGGCCGATTCTGCTTTTTTCTGCACCCTGTCTCATGAAGGCGTACTCGCGGTTCGCGGCGCGGATGCCGGCAAATTCCTGCAAGGCCAGTTGACCTGCAACATCAATTACCTCAGCGACAGCCAGGCCAGCCTTGGCGCACGCTGCACGCAAAAAGGCCGGATGCAGTCGAGCTTCCGCATTCTGCTCGAAGGTGACGGTGTGCTGCTGGCGATGGCCAGCGAACTGCTGGAGCCGCAACTGGCAGATCTGAAAAAGTACGCCGTATTCTCCAAGTCCAAGTTGACCGACGAAAGCGCCGCCTGGGTGCGTTTCGGCCTGGAGCACGGCGACGCCGCATTGGCCAGCCTGGGGCTGGAACTGCCGCGCGAGACCGATGCCGTGGTGCGCAACGCAGGCCTGATCGCGATTCGCGTCTCGGCGGATCGCGCCGAGCTCTGGACACCGGCCGATCAAGCCAATGCCATCAAGGCCAAACTCGTCGCCGCCCTGCCGGAAGGCGAGTTGAACCAATGGCTGCTGGGGCAGATTCGCGCCGGTATCGGTCAGGTCATGCCGTCCACCCGCGAGCTGTTCATCCCGCAGATGCTCAACCTGCAGGCCGTCGGCGGCGTGAGTTTCAAGAAAGGTTGCTACACCGGACAGGAAATCGTCGCGCGCATGCAGTACCTGGGCAAGCTCAAGCGTCGCCTCTATCGCATGCAACTGGACGCGAGCGAACTGCCTGAGCCGGGTACCCCGCTGTTCGCCCCAAGCCACAGCAGCGCCATCGGCGAAGTGGTGATTGCCGCCCGCGCCGCAGAAAAGATTGAACTGCTGGCGGTGTTGCAGGCCGAAGCTGCCGAAGCGGGTGATCTGCACCTGGGTGCCCTCGAAGGCCCAGCGCTGCATCTGCTCGACCTGCCCTACGAACTGGATCGCGACCGCGAAATCCAGCGCTGATCGCAGCTTTTGTTGCAACACCCTAGAGAATCTACATGAGCGAGCTGGCGGATAAGGTCCAACAGGATTTGGTTGAGGCCATCGATAACGATGACCTGGTTCTGCCAACGTTACCGGAAGTGGCCCTGCAAATTCGCAAGGCCGCCGAAGATCCGGAGATCAGCGTCAGCGATCTGAGCAAAGTCATTGGCCGCGACACGGCACTGTCGGCGCGCCTGATCAAAGTGGTCAACAGCCCGTTGCTGCGTGCGACCCAGGAAGTCACCGACCTGCACACCGCGATCACCCGGCTGGGGGTGAACTACAGCAGCAACCTGGCGATCGGGCTGGTGATGGAACAGATCTTCCACGCCCGCTCCGACGTGGTCGAACAGAAGATGCGCGAAGTCTGGCGCAAGAGCCTGGAAATCGCCGGCGTCAGCTACGCCCTGTGCCGCCGCCACACCCAACTCAAACCTGATCAGGCAGCGCTGGGCGGACTGGTGCATCAGATCGGCGTGCTGCCGATCCTGACTTACGCCGAAGATCACTACGAACTGCTGTCAGATCCGGTCAGTCTCAATCATGTGATCGACCACATTCACCCGCTGCTGGGCGACAAGCTGTTGCGGGTCTGGGAATTTCCCGAGCAATTGGTGGAGCTGCCTGGGCTGTATCTGGATTTCAAGCGCGACTCGGCACAGATCGATTACGTCGATCTGGTGCAGGTGGCGAGCCTGTATTGCCACAAGGACAGCGATCATCCGATTTCACGGATTGACCCACTCAGTGTGCCGGCATTCAGAAAGCTTGGGATCGATCCGGAGAACAAGCAATTGTGTGCAGATCTGGAAGAGTCGCGGACGATGTTTTACTGANCAGAAAGCTTGGGATCGATCCGGAGAACAAGCAATTGTGTGCAGATCTGGAAGAGTCGCGGACGATGTTTTACTGACCTGTGGCGAGGGAGCTTGCTCCCGCTGGGCTGCGAAGCAGCCCCAAAACCAGGCGGCCTCCCTTCACCAGGCAAACCTTGCACTCAGGGATCACAACTGCTGCGCAGCCGAGCGGGAGCAAGCTCCCTCGCCACAAAAGCCATCTCGGCTGCTATCCGGCAATAAAACTCACCCGAACCTTCAAACCGGCCTGCTCGCCATCATGCAAGGTGATCTGCGCCAGATGCGCCCGGCAGATTTCTCCGACAATCGCCAGCCCCAACCCTGAACCCGCCACCTGTTGATTGCGCCGGTAGAAGCGTTCAAACACCCGATCACGCTCCTCCAGCGGAATCCCCGGCCCGTCATCTTCAACCTCAAGCACCGCCGGTGCCGCGACCCGCAGAATCACGTTGCCGCCCGGTGGCGTATGCGCCAGGGCGTTGTCCACCAGATTGCTCAACAGTTCATTGAGCAACGTCGGCTCGCCGCGCAGCCATACCGGTTCATCCGCCTCCAGCGCCAGTGCGACGCCGCGCGCGTGGGCCAGAGGCGCCATGGCCATGCCCAGTTCGCGGGCCAACTGACTCAGATCCAATAATTGCGCGCCGCCCTCGGCAATCGCCCGGGCACCGTTTTCCACCCGTGCCAGCGACAGCAGTTGATTGGCCAGATGGGTCAGGCGATCAGTGCTTTGCGCCGATGACTCCAGGGTCGTGCGCCAGGTTTCCGGTTCGCTGGAACGCAGCCCCAACTCCAGCCGTGCCTTCAATGCTGCCAGTGGCGTGCGTAGTTCGTGAGCGGCATCGGCGATGAACTGCGCCTGCCGCTCGAACTGCCCACGCAGGCGCTCGGTGAAGTGATTGAGCGCGCGCACCAGCGGCCACAATTCATGTTGCACCTCCACCAGCGGCAGCGGCCGCAAATCATCGGGCTGGCGCTCCTCCACCGCCGTGCGCAGACGTTCCAGCGGGCGCAGCGCAGCACTCACCGCGAACCACACCAGCAACAATGCGCCGATCGCGAGCATGCCCAGACGCAACAGCGTATCGGCCGCCAGACTGCGCGCCATGGCGACGCGCGCCTCATCGGTTTCGGCGACGCGGATTTCCGCCATGCCGTTCATGTTCGGTTCGGTGACCGCTTTGAGCAGGCTGACCACGCGCACGTTCTGCCCGCGATAGGTCGCGTTGTAGAAGCGCGCGAGCGCCGGGTAATCGTCGGTTCTTGGCGTACCAGGTGGCGGCCCGGGCAGGTTTTCGTAGCCGGAAATCAGCTTCTGGTGGATGTCGTTGACCTGGTAATAGATCCGCCCGGCACTGTCGTAGGCGAAAGTATCGAGGGCCACGTAGGGCACATCGGCGCTGAGCGTACCGTCGCGTTGCGAGAGGCCGGCGGCGATGGTTCGTGCCGAGGCCAGCAGGGTTCGGTCGTAAGCCGTGTCGGCAGCTTCGCGTCCGTTCCAGTACGCGCTCAAACCACTGGCGAGCATCAATACCACCAGCAACAACGCGAGGTTCCACAGCAACCGCCAGCGCAGGCTGCTGGGCTTATGCATCGCGGCTTTCCAGCAGGTAACCGAGGCCACGGAAAGTCACGATCGCCACAGGCTGGCCGTCGAGTTTCTTGCGCAAGCGATGCACGTAGATTTCGATGGCGTCGGGGCTGGCTTCTTCGTCGAGCCCGAACACCTGCGCGGCGAGTTGCTCCTTGCTCATCACCCGTCCCGGGCGGGCGATCAATGCTTCGAGCACAGCCTGTTCGCGAGAGGTCAGGGTCAGCAATTCTTCGCCGAGGCTGAAACGTCGGGTGTCGAGATCGTAGGCCAGCACGCCGCAACGCTGCTGGCGTTCGCCGCCGAGCACACTGCGTCGCAGCAGGGCTTTGACCCGCGCTTCGAGTTCGCTCAGTTCGAACGGTTTGGCGAGGTAATCGTCAGCGCCGAGATTCAAGCCGTGTACGCGGTCCTTCACGTCGCTGCGCGCCGTCAGCATCAGCACCGGCAGGTTCTTGCCGCGTGCGCGCAGGCGCGCCAGCACCTCGAACCCGTCCATGCGCGGCAGGCCGACATCGAGGATCGCCATCGCGTATTCCTCGCTGCCCAGCGCCAGGTCGGCGGCCACGCCATCGTGCAACACGTCCACGGTCAGACCGGTGCTCTTGAGCGCCTGGGCGACGCTTTCGGCCAGCTGCAAATGGTCTTCGACGAGCAGAACACGCATGGATCCTTACCTCATTCAGGGATGGCCGACGCCATTCTTTGCCGCGGAGTTTACAGCCGCAACCGCCACTGTGAAGCCCGAAAACCGCGAAATCCAGCTGAAAGGTTAGCGAAAGGTTAGGCCGTTAGAGTCCGGTCACGGACAGTTTCGACTGCCGTCGCTGCTGCCACACAGCGCTACGAAAAACGCCACGAAGCGTTTTCGACCAATAAGAACAATAAACGGAGTACACCGCGCATGCCGTCCTTGCAGACCAAGGCTTTCACGCCCGCTCGCCCTTTGCGTTTCAGCCACACCGCCCTCGCCAGTGCCGCCGCCCTCGCCGGTTTTTCACCGCTGAGCTACGCCGACTTCATCAAAGACAGTTCCGCCACCTTCGAAACCCGCAACATGTACTTCAACCGTGACTTTCGCGACGGCACCAGCGCCCAGCAAAGCAAGCGGGATGAATGGGCCCAGGGTTTCATGCTCAACCTGCAATCGGGTTACACCGACGGCACCGTGGGGTTCGGTGTCGATGCGCTGGGCATGTTGGGGGTCAAACTTGATTCGAGCCCGGATCGCACCGGCACCGGCCTGTTGCCGACCCACGATGACGGGCGCGCCGCTGACGAATATTCCAAGGTCGGCCTGACCGGCAAAGTGAAAATCTCCGCCACCGAACTGAAAATCGGCAGCCTGATGCCTGAATTGCCGATCCTCAAACCGAACGACGGGCGCATCCTGCCGCAGACCTTTGAAGGCGGTTTACTGACCTCCAAAGAGATCAAGAACCTGACCTTCACCGGCGGGCGTCTGGAGAAAGCCAAGGATCGCGACAGCACCGATTTCGAGGACATTGCCCTCAACAACAAGAACAGCCGTTTCGCTGGCACCGTGGCCGGCAAGCATTTCGACTTTGCCGGCGTGGACTACAAGTTCACCGACAAGATCACCGGCAGCTATCATTTCGCCCAACTTGACGAAGTCTACAACCAGCATTTCTTCGGGCTGGTCGCCTCGCGGCCGATGGGCCCGGGCACATTCGCCACCGACCTGCGTTTTGCGGTCAGTGACGATCAGGGCGCGGCCCGTGGTGGCGAGATCGACAACCGCTCGCTCAATGGCCTGGTCAGCTATGCCCTGAGCGGCCACAAGTTCACCGCCGGTTATCAGCACATGTCCGGCGACAGCGCCTTCCCGTATGTCGATGGCAGCGACCCGTATCTGGTCAACTTCGTGCAGATCAACGACTTCGCCGGCGCCGAGGAACGCTCCTGGCAGGCGCGTTACGACTTCGACTTTGCGCGCCTCGGCATCCCCGGCCTGTCGTTCATGAGCCGTTACCTGAGCGGTGACAACATCAAGCTCAAGAATGGCGATGAAGGCAAAGAGTGGGAGCGCAACACCGAGATCAAATATGTAGTACAAAGCGGCGCCTTGAAGGACGTTGCCGTACGCCTGCGTAATGCCACCTACCGTTCCAACTACTCCGCTCGCGATGCCGATGAAGTGCGTCTGCTGGTGAGCTATAGCGTTGCCCTTTGGTAATTGATTGAAATGCTGCGGGTTGGAAGATCAAAAGATCGCAGCCTGCGGCAGCTCCTGCAAAAAGCCCTACAACAAGAAGACCGTGGAGAAACCAATGAACTTATCACTGCGTAAAGTTGCTCTGGCCGCTGGCGTCATGCTGTTCGCCGGCCAACTGATGGCCGAACCGAAGCGCCCGGAATGCATCGCCCCGGCCTCCCCCGGCGGCGGTTTCGACCTGACCTGCAAACTGGCGCAGAGCGCGCTGGTCAATGAAAAACTGCTGACCAAGCCGATGCGTGTGACCTACATGCCCGGCGGTGTCGGCGCGGTGGCGTACAACGCGGTCGTCGCTCAGCGCCCGGCCGATGCGGGCACGCTGGTGGCGTGGTCCAGCGGTTCGCTGCTGAACCTGGCGCAAGGCAAGTTCGGCCGTTTCGATGAAACCAATGTGCGCTGGCTCGCGGCCGTCGGCACCAGCTACGGCGCCATCGCGGTGAAAAGCGACTCTCCCTACAAGACCCTCGACGATCTCGTCAAAGCCTTGAAGAAAGATCCGAGCTCGGTGGTCATTGGTTCCGGCGGCACCGTCGGCAGCCAGGACTGGATGCAAACCGCCCTGATCGCCAAGGCTGCCGGGATCAACCCGCGTGACCTGCGTTACGTCGCCCTCGAAGGTGGCGGCGAAATTGCCACCGCGCTGCTTGGCGGGCACATCCAGGTCGGCAGCACCGACATTTCCGACTCCATGCCGCACATCCAGAGCGGTGACATGCGCCTGTTGGCAGTATTTGCCGACAAACGCCTCGACGAGCCGGAAATGAAAGACATCCCGACCGCCCGCGAGCAGGGTTACGACATCGTCTGGCCAGTGGTTCGCGGTTTCTACCTCGGGCCAAAAGTTAGCGACGAAGACTACGCCTGGTGGAAAGACGCCTTCGACAAACTGCTGGCCTCGGACGATTTCGCCAAGCTGCGCGATCAGCGTGAACTGTTCCCGTTCGCCATGACCGGCCCGGAGCTGGACACCTACGTGAAGAAGCAGGTGGCGGACTACAAGGTGCTGGCCAAAGAGTTCGGCCTGATTCAGTGATCGTCTCTGTCTAGCGGCTGTGGCCTCGCGCATCGAGGCCTCGGCACAGGAGTTTCCCATGCTCTTACAACGCATTTTCGCCTCGGTGCTATTGCTGGCCTGCGTCGGCCTGGCGCTGATGGCGTGGCCGTATCAAGCGGCTTTTTCTTATGAACCGGTCGGCCCGCGTGCCTTTCCCCTGCTGATGCTCGGCCTGATGGGCCTGGCGCTGCTGTACATGGTGTTCCGCCCGGCCCCCATCAAACACAGCGCGGACGAACCGCCGCTGGATCGCGAAACCCTGATCAAGATCGGCATCTGCGTCGTCCTGCTGTTGGTGTTCGCCGGCACATTTGAATCGCTGGGTTTCATCATCGCCAGCGTCATCACCGGCATCCCGATGGCACGCCTGTACGGCGGTCGCTGGTTGCCCAGCGTGGCGATCATCAGCCTGATGGCCATCGGTCTTTACCTGCTGTTCGACCGTTTGATGGACGTTCCGCTGCCCCTTGGCCTGCTCAGCGTTCTGGAGAACTGATATGGATACTCTTGGCTATTTGGGTCAGGGTTTTGGCGTTGCGCTGAGCCCCTACAACCTGGTGACCGCGCTGTGCGGCACACTGATCGGCACTGTTGTCGGCCTGTTGCCGGGCCTGGGTCCGATCAACGGTGTGGCACTGCTGATCCCGATCGCATTCGCCCTTGGCCTGCCGCCGGAGTCGGCGCTGATTCTGTTGGCGGCGGTGTATCTGGGCTGCGAATACGGCGGGCGGATCAGCTCGATCCTGCTGAACATTCCAGGCGAAGCCTCCACCGTGATGACCACCCTCGACGGTTACCCGATGGCCCGCAAAGGTCTGGCCGGTGTGGCGCTGTCGCTGTCGGCATGGAGTTCGTTCATCGGTGCATTCATTGCCACCTGCGGCATGGTGCTGTTCGCCCCGCTGCTGGCGAAATGGGCGATTGCTTTCGGCCCGGCGGAATACTTCGTACTGATGGTGTTCGCGATTGTCTGCCTTGGCGGCATGGCCGGTGATCGTCCGCTGAAGACGTTTATCGCGGCGCTGATCGGCCTGTTCCTGTCGACCGTGGGCATCGACGCCAACAGCGGTGTGTACCGTTTCACTGGCGACAACATTCACCTGACCGACGGCATTCAGTTCGTAGTGCTGGTGCTGGGCCTGTTTTCCATCAGCGAAATTCTCCTGCTGCTGGAAAAAACCCACCACGGCCAGGAAGCGGTGAAAGCCACCGGCCGGATGATGTTCAACTTCAAGGAAGCGGCTTCGGTATTCGTGGTCAA
The DNA here is from genome assembly GCF_022368695.1 of Pseudomonas sp. Y5-11. NCBI lineage: Bacteria > Pseudomonadati > Pseudomonadota > Gammaproteobacteria > Pseudomonadales > Pseudomonadaceae > Pseudomonas > Pseudomonas sp. Y5-11. The sequence continues at coordinate 2,388,918 of NZ_CP058974.1, read as the reverse complement.
CGTCCGCTGCGGCGTGCTGGGTTTCATCATGGGCGTGTTGCCGGGTGCAGGCGCGACCCTCGCCAGTGCCGTGGCCTACATGACCGAGAAACGCATCGCCGGCGCCAGCGGCAAGTTCGGTGAGGGTGATGCCCGTGGCCTCGCCGCGCCGGAAACCGCCATTGGCGGTGCCGCCTGCGGTGCTCTGGTGCCAATGCTGACCCTCGGCGTTCCCGGTTCGGGCACCACGGCGGTGATGATCGGCGCCCTGTCGCTGTACAACATCACTCCGGGGCCGCTGCTGTTCCAACAGCAACCGGACATCGTCTGGGGCCTGATCGCTTCGTTGTTCATCGCCAACGTCATGCTGGTGATCCTCAACATCCCGATGATCCGCATCTTCACCCGTATCCTCGCCGTGCCGAACTGGGCGTTGGTGCCCGTCATCGCCATCATTACCGGGATTGGCGTGTATGCCGTGCATGCCACCACGTTCGACCTGTTCCTGATGATCGGTATCGGCATCTTCGGCTACATCCTGCGCAAGCTGGATTTCCCGCTGTCGCCGCTGTTGCTGGGCTTCATCCTTGGCGAACTGATGGAGCAGAACCTGCGTCGCGCCCTGTCGATCTCCAACGGTGCGCTGGAAATCCTCTGGTCGAGCCCGATCACGCTCGGCGTCTGGGTACTGACTGGGATCATGCTGCTGATGCCGATCATCCGCATCTGGCGCAAACGTGCGGCAGCGCAACGCACCATCGCCGATGTCTGATCGTTCGTCCCTCAGAAGCTGGTGGGCTACCCCGCTGGTCGGTCTGCTTGGCGGTTTTATCGCCAGCCAGATCGGCTGGCCGCTACCGTGGATGGTCGGCTCGTTGCTGGCGATCATCCTGGTGCGCTGCCTGACCCCGTGGCAACTTACGGAAATCCCCGGCGGGCGCAAATGCGGGCAATGGATTGTCGGCATCGGCATCGGCCTGCACTTCACCCCGCTGGTGATGGAGCAGGTGCTCAGTCACTTCGGTCTGATTTTCTTCGGTGCGCTGGTCACCAGTCTCTCGGCGGTGGTCGGCGTGTGGCTGATGCGCCGCACCGGCGAAGATCGCGCCACGGCGTTTTTCTCGAGCATGCCCGGCGGCTCCGGGGAGATGGTCAATCTCGGCGCGCGCAACGGTGCGCTGCTCAGCCATGTCGCGGCCGGGCAGAGTCTGCGGGTGCTGGCGGTGGTGTTGTGTGTTCCGGCGGCGTTCAAATATCTGCTGGGCGAAGGCACGCCGATTTCCCACGCCGGCAGCGTCGATTGGCGCTGGCTGGCGATTCTGTTTCCCACAGGCGCCCTGCTCGCCTGGCTCTGGCAGCGTTTGCGTCAACCCAATCCGTGGCTGTTCGGCCCGTTGCTGGTCAGTGCCACGGTGAGCATTACCTGGGATTTGCACATTGGCCTGCCGGACGGAGGCAGCCAGATCGGCCAGTGGCTGATCGGCAGCGGGCTGGGCTGTCACTTCAATCGACAGTTCTTCCGGCGCGCGCCGTCATTCATGGGGCGTACGTTGATCGGCACGGCGTTGACCATGTTGATCGCCACCCTGGCGGCACTGGGCTTGAGTGCACTGACCCATCTGGATCTGCGTTCGCTGACGTTGGGCATGATGCCCGGCGGCATTGCCGAAATGAGTCTGACGGCGGAAACCCTGCAACTGTCGGTGCCGCTGGTGACGGCGATGCAAGTGATGCGACTGTTGTTTGTGCTGTTTCTGGCGGAGCCGTTGTTCAAGTATTGGAATCGTAATCCCGAGTAACACCGAGTCGACTTCATCGCTGGCGAGCCAGCTCCCACAGGATTGTGGTTGCCACAAATCGTGTGTACACCCCTGAAACCTTGTGGGAGCTGGCTTGCCAGCGATAGGGCCAGCCCGGTCAACCGATCAAACCGGCGGCAACCGCCACTCGATCGGCGCTTCGCCATTCTGCTCAAGAAACTTGTTGGTCCGGCTGAAATGCCCGCAGCCCAGGAAGCCACGATATGCCGACAACGGCGACGGGTGCACCGAGGTCAGCACCAGGTGCTTGGTCGCATCAATCAGCTTCTGTTTGCTCTGCGCATGCGCGCCCCACAGCATGAACACCAGATGCGGCTGGCGTTCGCTGACCACCTCAATGATCCGGTCGGTGAAGAACTGCCAGCCTTTGTCCTTGTGCGCGTTGGCATTGGCGCGCTCGACGGTCATGGTGGTGTTGAGCATCAACACGCCCTGATCGGCCCAGCTCTGCAGGTAACCGTGATTGGGGATGTCGATGTTCAGGTCGCGTTTCAACTCCTTGTAGATGTTGACCAGCGATGGCGGCGCCGGCACGCCCGGCTGCACCGAGAAGCACAAGCCATGGGCCTGGCCCGGGCCGTGGTACGGGTCCTGGCCGAGGATCACCACTTTGACCTTATCCAGCGGCGTCGAATTCAGCGCGTTGAAAATCAGCGGCCCCGGCGGATAGATTTCCTTGCCGGCCGCCCGCTCCTGCTGCAGAAAATTGCGCAACTCTGCCATGTAAGGCTGGTCGAATTCAGCACGCAGTGCCTCCTTCCAGCTTGGTTCGAGTTTGATACGGTCGTCAGCAGTCATGGTCATACCCGGCAAAAACAATGGGGCGAACCCTAGGAAAGCCGACCACGCTTGTCAATTGATCTGACACAGATCCGGCACTTTCCCGCACAGCGATCATACTGATCGTTCAAATTCCCGATCGAGGTCACGATGAATCTGCACTTCGAAGAACTCACCGGCACTGACGGCGCCCGCCTCGGTATCGCCAGCCTGGATGCTGAAAAGTCGCTCAACGCGCTGTCCTTGCCGATGATCAACGCCCTGAGCGACAAGCTGAACGCCTGGGCCAAGGATCCACAAATCGTCTGCGTGCTGCTGCGCGGTAACGGCGCCAAGGCATTCTGCGCCGGCGGCGAAGTGCGCAGCCTGGTGGAAGCCTGCCGCGCCCATCCCGGCGAAGTCCCGCCACTGGCCGCGCAGTTTTTCGCCGCCGAATATCGCCTGGACTACAGCCTGCATACCTACCCCAAACCGCTGATCTGCTGGGGCCACGGTTACGTGCTCGGCGGCGGCATGGGCCTGTTGCAAGGTGCCAGCACGCGGATCGTCACGCCGAGCAGTCGCCTGGCAATGCCGGAGATCACCATCGGACTGTATCCGGACGTCGGGGCCAGTTGGTTTCTCTCCCGGTTGCCGGGCAAGCTCGGGCTGTTCCTCGGTTTGACCGGTGCGCACATGAACGGGCGGGATGCGATCGATCTGGATCTGGCCGACCGCTTTCTGCTTGAAGAGCAGCAACCGCAACTGATCGAAGGCCTGCTGCAACTCAACTGGCAGGAACAGACCGACATGCAACTCAACAGTCTTTTCAAGGCCCTGCAACAGGAAGCCGTCGGGCAAATGCCCGAGGCGCAGTGGTTGCCGCGCCGCCAGCAGATCGACGAACTGCTCGACGTCAGCGACGTCACCTGCGCCTGGAAAGCCATCAGCCTGCAACGCGACAGCAACGACCCGCTGATCGCCCGCGCCGCGAAAACCCTGAGCGAAGGCTCGCCGCTGACCGCACATCTGGTCTGGGAACAGATCCTCCGCGCCCGCTACCTGTCACTGGCTGAAGTCTTTCAGATGGAATACACCCTGAGCCTCAATTGCTGCCGGCATCCGGAGTTCAGCGAAGGGGTGCGGGCGCGATTGATCGACAAGGATCAGAAACCGCACTGGCATTGGCCGGATATCAACAATGTGCCGGATGCGGTGGTCGAGGCGCATTTTCACAAGGTGTGGGAAGGTCGGCATCCGTTGGCGGATTTGACGGTTTACTGACGGCCCGGCAAATCGCAGGCACAAAAAAGCGGCGCTCAATGCGCCGCTTTTTTGTTTGCGGATGATTACCAGCGACCGCCTCGCCCGCCGTGATCGCCGCGGTTACCGTGATGATCGCGTCCACCACGGTCACGATCCCAACCACCACGGTGACCGTCCCAACGGCCACGATCATTGTCGTGCCAGCGACGGCTTTCGTAGTAGCGTGGCGCTGGCTGGTAGTAGCGCGGCGCCGAGTAGTAACGTGGCGCTGGCTGGTAGTAACGCGGGGCCGCCTGGTAGTAGCGCGGTGCCGAGTAATACGTGCTGCCACCGCTGTAATACGTGCCGCCAGTGTTGTAGTACGCGGGAGCGGGTGACGTGTAGACCTCCGAGCTGTAGTAACTGTCTGCGTAGGAGTAAGGAGCGCAACCGGCAACGGAAAACATCATCGCAGCAAGTAGAAGAATTCGTCGATACATGGCGGCCTCCTGGACCGCGGGTAGCCGCACCAGCGACGCTGGCAGGCATCAGTCGTTTATTCAGTGACTGACGCAATATCTGACAGCGTTTTCCGAATCTGGTGCGCTTTCGTAACAAGTTGAAACATGTGATTGATGAAATCCTGTTCATTTGGAAAACGCTTTCATTCAGCCACCGATCAGTGGTGCCCACCGTGATAGCCGCCGCCGTGGTAACCGCGTCCATAACCACCGCGATAGCCGTAGCCGCCGTAGTAATAATGAGCACCGCCGTAGTAACGCGGGCCGTAATATCCGCCGTAGTAATACGGCGAATAATAGCCGGGGTAGTAGTAAGTGGCGGGATAAGTGTCGTAAGGCCCGGCGTAGTAATAACAACCGGACAGACCCAGGCCGAGCACCGCTCCCAGCAGCACCCGGCGCAACAGTTTTGAAGTACCCATGACGGCCTCCTGAAAGACCAGCGGCCGCAGCAAGACAGCGCAGCCGACACAGTTTTGACTGTCAGGTCCGGGGCAAGTGCCGGTCGTGGAAAGACTTCAGATCAGCGGCGTCAGTCACACTGAAAATCCTCTGTGGTAACAGGCTTGCTCCCATAGCTGGCCTGCGAGCTTGCACAGGCTACCGTCCCGGGCCGATCATGCGATGTAACGGGCCAAGCAAACCGGCCGTAACCGCACCTGCGTGGAAATGCCTCATCCGACTTATGCCTGATTCCGACACCAAACCCGACCTCTGCCCGGCCTGCGGCGCGCGCAACGACTGCACCCTGGCCGACCCGCGCACCGCCGACCGCGCCTGCTGGTGCTACGGCGTATCCATCGATCCGGCAGTCCTTGAAGCGCTGCCGCCGGAGCTGCGTGACAAGTCCTGCCTGTGCCCGCGTTGCGCCCAGGTCGAGGCGCAACTGCAAGCGGCCAAGCCGTCGATCCCGTAAGATGCGTGCCCCGCTACCTGCCGATTTCTGACCATGCGCGTCGACCGTTTCCTCAGTAACCTGCCCCGCTTCAACCGCAAGCAGGTTCGCCTGTTGCTGGTGGAAAAGCGCGTGCGCATTGACGGAAAAGTCGTCAGCGATCCCCACAGCGAAGTCCTGGAATTCAGTCGCGTCGAAGTCGACAACGAAGTGCTGCAAAGCGGTAAACCGGCGCGCTACTTCATGCTGCACAAACCGCCTGGCTGCGTCAGTGCGACCCGCGATCCGCAGCACCCGACCGTGCTCGATCTGATCCATGAACCGGACAAGGACGACCTGCATATCGCCGGGCGTCTGGACTTCAACACCACCGGGCTGATGCTGATCACCAACGATGGCAGCTGGTCACGGCGTCTGACCCAGCCACAGACCAAACTGCCAAAGGCCTATTACGTCGAGACCGAACAGGAAATCGGCCCGGGATATGCGATCAAGTTCGCCGAGGGGGTCTATTTCGCCTTCGAAGACTTGACCACCCAACCGGCGCAGCTGGAAGTGCTCGGCCCACGAGCTGCGCGGCTGAGCATCGTCGAAGGTCGCTACCATCAGGTGAAGCGCATGTTCGGTCACTTCAACAACAAAGTGCTGCGCCTGCACCGCGAATCCATGGGCCCGCTGGTGCTGGATCACGCGCTAAAACCGGGCGAGTACCGCGCTTTGCGCACCGAAGAGATTCATTTGTTCTAAGCCGGCGACCGCTCAGCAGAAGTTGTCGAACAATTTACCAACGGCACTTGCGCGATCCCCATCCCACTGCTTGAATCAGGACGTCGGCCAAATTGTGACCGACGAGTCACAACATACATCCAAGAAACTTTTTGCCGGTCGTCAGCCCTCCGGGTTGCGCCTCAGCCGGCAGACTGCCCGCCAATAACAACACCCGTCGACCGCAGTCATGGATCGACATGGGCCAAGCAAATTCCAGGCGTATGCCTACCTGTCACAAAGCTCGTGCAATCTCTATTTGCGCGCATACCCGCTTGCTTGCCAGGAGTCTTATGACATGAGGCCAGAAATCGCTGTGCTGGATATACAGGGTCAGTATCGGGTTTACACGGAGTTCTATCGCGCAGACGCCGCAGAAAAGACCATCATTTTGGTCAACGGCTCGATGGCCACGACTGCGTCGTTTGCTCAAACCGTGAAAAATCTGCACCCGCAATTCAACGTGGTTTGCTATGACCAGCCCTACGCGGGCAGGTCGAAAATCCACAACCGTCACGAGAAACATCTGACCAAGGAAGTCGAAGGGCAGATCCTGCTGGAGCTGATCGATCATTTCGGTGCCGAACACGTGCTGTCGTTTTCCTGGGGCGGCGCCGCGACCATGGTCGCCCTCGCCCATCAGCCCCGGCGCATCGAAAAAGCCGTGATCAGCTCGTTCTCGCCAGTGATCAACGCACACATGCTTGATTACCTGGAGCGCGGTGTCGACTACCTCGGCCAGCGCGATGGTGATCGGGTCGGGCACCTGGTCAACAACACGATTGGCAAACACCTGCCGTCACTGTTCAAGCGCTTCAACTATCGCCACGTCAGCAGCCTGGCCGAGCACGAATACGGGCAGATGCACTTTCACATCAACGACGTGTTGCACAGTGATCGTCAGTGCTATCTGAACGCAGCGAAGAAAATCAACGTGCCGGTGCTGTTCCTCAACGGCGAATGGGATGAATACACCGCCGCCGAAGACGCCCGACTGTTCGGCAACCACGTGGCGTACAGCACCTTCACCACGCTGCAGGCCACCGGCCACTTCCTCGACATGGAACACAAAGCTGCGTGCCGCGATAGCCAGAACGCCCTGCTCGGCTTCCTGAAACCGTCACAGCAGACGAGCCGAACGCGTTATGCGTTCGTTCAGGATCACCATGCACTGGCCATTTGAAAAAGTGTCGTCGCGAGCGGGTCTGTGGGGCTGAAAAACCAGTATCGATGGCCCTGCAGATTTGCCCGCGAATGACCGTTTTCAATGCTGTAACGCGCTGCGAGGAAAAGAAAAACTTCAAATTCGCGCCCGACTCTGGTACAAAGTCAGCCGCTCTGAGCGGGTATAGTTTAGTGGCAAAACGAAAGCTTCCCAAGCTTTAGTTGAGGGTTCGATTCCCTCTACCCGCTCCACTCAATCAGGTCTCACGTCGTGGTTATGACGGGGGATGCAGGAACAGAAAAAACCGGCCTACAAGGCCGGTTTTTTTGTGTCCAGGATTTGTCCGCGTTGCCCCGTAAAGGCCTACAACACACCCATCATTCCAACGCGAAGCCCCAGCCTAGACTGGACCTTGCCAGCGAGCCAATTAAATGACGATGACCGCTCGGTGGTTATAGTGTTGATCAAAAAAAATCAGTAGTTATAGTACCCACCAAGCACACCACAAGGAGGTGTTGTGAATAGCCGCTTTTTAATCGGTCAACTCGTCGCAGACGGTTGGTATCTGGTGCGGGTCAAGGGCAGTCATCATCACTTCAAACATCCCATCAAACCTGGTCTGGTGACGGTGCCGCATCCAAAGAAGGATCTGCTTAAAAAAACGGCCATCAGCATTTTGAAACAGGCGCTGCTTTGACTCACGCCACCGACAGCGTCCAGGAGGTCCACGAACATGCTTTACCCGATCGCAATTTCAATAGGTGATGAAGAACATGCCTGGGGAGTGGAAGTGCCGGATATTCCCGGCTGTTTTTCTGCCGGGGATGATCTGGATGATGCCGTCGCGATGGCTCGCGAAGCCATTGAGGGTCATTTCGAAATTCTGGCAGAGGACGGTGCGCCGATCCCGCCAGCCAGCAAGCTTGGCGTGCACGTAGCGAATCCGCAGTACGCCGGTTGTGCCTGGGCTGTGGTTGATATCGACGTTACCAAATACCTGGGCAAGGCGCAGAAACTCAACATCACACTGCCCGGCTATCTGCTCAACCGCATTGATGAATATGTGCTTCATCACCCGGAAGAAAAAAGTCGTTCGGGGTTTCTGGCCTCGGCAGCGTTGAAGGTCTTGCAGCAAGGTTGAATACAAATCCGGCCCTCCGCTAGCATTTCCCCATCACCCACCACCCTCCCTGCGCGGCCATCGACGAATACGCGTTTTGACTTTCGAGGGACTCCATGGCGCGGCCCCCTGTGCCGCTGATGACCGAACTCAAAAGAGTATTTCCCCATGACGCAAAATATTTACGACGATCCTGATTTTTTCCAGGGTTACAGCCAGATGAACCGCTCCATCGGCGGCCTCGATGCCGCACCGGAGTGGCCGGCGCTCAAGGCGTTGTTGCCATCAATGCACGATTTGCATGTGGTCGACCTCGGCTGCGGCTATGGCTGGTTCAGTCGTTGGGCCAGTGAGCACGGCGCCGCCCATGTACTGGGGCTGGATGTCTCGGAAAAGATGCTCGAGCGCGCGCGCGAAACCACTGCGGCGGCGAACATCCGCTATGAGCGCGCCGACCTTGAGCATCTCGACCTGCCGGTCTGCCGTTTCGATCTGGCCTACAGTTCGCTGGCACTGCACTACATCAAGGATCTGCCAGGGCTGTTCGCTCATCTGTACGCGGCGCTGAAACCGGGTTCGCATTTTGTGTTCTCCATCGAGCATCCGATCTTCATGGCGCCGCGTAATCCAGGCTGGCTGGTCGACAGCGATGGCCACAAGCGCTGGCCGCTGGACAGCTATCAGATGGAAGGCGAGCGGGTGACCCACTGGCTGGCCGAAGGGGTAATCAAGCAGCACCGCACGATGGGCACGCTGTTGAATGCGTTGATCGCGGCGGGCTTTGCCATTCGCCATGTCAACGAATGGGGGCCGAGCGATGCGCAGGTGGCGGCGCAACCGGCGCTGGCGGAAGAGCGGGAGCGGCCGATGATGATGCTGGTGGCGGTGCAGCGCTGATCTGATCTGAACAAACAATATGTGGCGAGGGGATTTATCCCCGATGGGTGCGCAGCACCCGCTTAAAGGGCCTGCTGCGCAGTCCATCGGGGATAAATCCCCTCACTACAGGCGGCTGAAGGCTGGCTTCAGCGAGTCGCGACGATAAACAACCGCGGAAACGGCAACAGTACCGAGCCATCCGGCAACGCCGGATAAGTCTTGGCCACCGCCGCCAGATACTGCTGCAGGTATTGCGCCCGCTCCTCTTCAGTCAGCGGGTTCAAGAACGGAATCAAACCACTGCCCTTGAACCACTCCACCACACCCGCCGCGCCGTCTGCGAGTTGATGGTGATAGGTGGTGCGCCACACATCTACCCGCGAACAGTGCGGACGCAACATCGAGAAGTAATCGCTGGCACTCGCCATCTCGGTGCGCTGCCCGGCGGCGCCAGCCAGTTTGGTGGCCCATGGGCCATTGGCGGCGACTTCGCGCATCAGCCGATGGGAAGGCTCGTTGAGGTTGTCCGGCATCTGGATCGCCAGACTGCCTCCGTCCGACAGCTTACCCGCCAACGCCGGCAGCAACGTCGCGTGATCCGGCACCCATTGCAGCACGGCATTGGCGAAGATCACATCGAACGGCCCTTGATCCGCCCAGCTATCGATTTCCGTGACTTCGAACTGCACGTCAGGCAAGCGCTTGCGCGCCGCGTCAATCATGTCCGCTGAGCTGTCCAGCCCCCGGACCTGCGCCTGCGCAAAACGCTGCACCAGCAACTCGGTGGAGTTACCCGGGCCACAACCGATATCGACCACCGATCGCGCCTGATCCGTGGGAATCGCCGCCAGCAGGTCTCGGGCCGGGCGGGTGCGTTCATCTTCAAAAGCGACGTATTGTCTGGCGGACCAACTCATTGCGTTCTCCTGTCGGGACATTCCAGCGGTTCGTCACCATACAGGCAGTGCTGCGGACAGTTCCAGGGAGGCCTATTGCCAAGAGTGTCTGGTTGCTCGCAATGATTGGCAGGTTTCAATTGTAAGTAGAATTTTCATCGCATCCCGGGTGTCTGAATTTCATGCTCTCACAATAAGGAACACCGCAATGAAATTCGCCAAAATCTCCCAGACCCTGGCTCTCTGGGCCGGTAGCCCGAAAACGTTCATGGGCGCGTTGATCCTGATTTTTCTGTGGGGGTTGAGCGGGCCGATTTTTGATTTCAATGACACCTGGCAACTGATCATCAACACCTCGACCACGATCATCACCTTTCTGATGGTGTTCCTGATCCAGAACACGCAGAACCGTGATACCGACATCCTGCATCTGAAGCTTGATGAGTTATTGCGGGTGAACAAGGAGGCGCAGAACGCAATGCTCGGGTTGGAATCGCTGGATCTCAAACAACTCGAGGCGCTGCGCAAGCATTACCGCAGCCTGGGGGAAAGCGAGGTGTTCGATCTTGAGGGTCTGGGGGAGAAGAGCAAGCCGAAGCAGGATTTGAATGACTGCTAAATACTGTTAAAAAAGCAAAAGATCGCAGCCTGCGACAGCTCCTGCACCGTTCTATGCAGGAGCTGCCGCAGGCTGCGATCATTGGCTTTACAGGCGGTATCAGCGGCTGGCTTGCAGCGCCCGGGCCATTTGCAGATGGCTTTGCAGTTTTGGCAGTGTCTCGTCGGCAAAGGCCTTGATTTCCGGCACGTCGGTCGACTGCGCTTCCTGCTGGATCTGCTGGATGGCCTCTTCGGTCGCTTTCACCTGACTGGCGGCGTAGGCCTGGTCGAAGGTTTCACCGTCCTTGACCTGCGGGATCATGCTCTTGGCCTTATCGGCTATTTCTTCACGGGGTGCGACCGGCAAATCGAGTTTCTTGGCGATCTTCGCCAGATGCTGATTGGCCGTGGTGCGGTCATTGATCACCACGATGGTGTAATCCTTGACCTCTTTGGATTCGGATTTCTGGTGCGCCAGGCGGCTGGCTTCGATGTCGGCCATGCCTTTGGCAGACGCATCGTTGATGAAGTCGGCAGGCGACTGGGCGAATGCCGTGCCAGCGAACAAACCCAACAGGGTGGCAACACTTAAGTGACGTATCTGGGTGGCCATCCGGCTCATGGTCGCGCCCTCCTATCTTTGCAAATTCAAGCGGGGGCTTGCGCCCCCGCCTCTCAATCAAAACAACCTCGCCGACTACTTCGACTTCTGAGCTGGCTTGCGGCCCATTTCGGCTTTCGCAGGCTCTTTGTCGACTGTCGTGGTGGTGGTTTTCCCACCTTTGCGACCGGCTTCAGAGGCCTTCGTTCGATCGTTGGCGAAGTTTCCCGAGTTGGAGTTTCTTGAATTAGGCATGATTCTCTTCCTCTTGGTGTTGATCGTTGGCGAGCAGGTGCCCGCCTAGATTGAGAATTGCCAGGCTGCCAAAGGTTTAGAAAAGTTGCCCGCGCCACGACGAACGGCGCGCACCGGTTCAGATATCAACCAGCCGATGATTGAGGCGTTTGGCGGTGTACATCGCCTGGTCGGCATGCCGGAACAGTTGCTGCTCCTCGCTGCCATGTTCGGGATAACGGGCCACGCCGATGCTTGGCTCGATATGCAGGTTGTGACCGTCCAGACGCATGGGTTGCACGAGCACCTGGCGGATTTTCTCGGCCACGCTGTCGGCGTCTTCAGCGGCGTGGATACTGTGCAGCAGCACCACGAATTCGTCGCCACCAATGCGCGCCACGGTATCGGTATCGCGCACGCAGCCCTTGAGTCGACTCGCCACCGTTTGCAGCAGCATGTCGCCGACCGCGTGGCCAAAGGTGTCGTTGACCTGTTTGAAGCGATCCAGATCGACGTACAGCAGCGCCATGTTTCCCGACGCGTCCCGGGCGCCGGCCAGTGCAGCCTTGAGACGGTCTTTGAGTAATCCGCGATTGGGCAACTGGGTCAATTGATCGTACTGCGCCATGCGCTTGAGCCGCGCGTACAGTTGCTGGCGCTCGATGGCGGTGGCGACCTGGGCGCAGACGTATTGCAGCAGTTCCTTGTCCTGTTCGGTGTAACGTTCGCCGCCGGGCAGGCTTTTGACGATCAACGCACCGATGGTGCCGTTTTTCGAATTCAGCGGCACACCGAGCCAGCACGGTGAATCCTGCCCCGCCACCAGCGCCGCGAAATCGGATGAGGCGTCGGGGCTGTCCGGCGTCAGCAGAATCGGCTGACCGCTGCGGATGACTTGGGCACACAAACGCCCGGTGACGGTGCCCGGTTGCTCGGGCTGCAATTCGTGATCATCAACGTGATAGGGGAAATTCAGCTGCGCACAGTGCTCGTCGTACAGCGCTACGGAAAAATTCAGCGCCGGCAGCCATTCGCCGATGATCAAGTGAATGCGTTTGAACAGCGCCAGCAAATCTTCGGCGACATGCGCCGCTTCGGAAATCGCATACAGCGCAGCCTGACGCGATTCCGCCTGCTTGCGCTCGGTGATGTCGCGGGCCACGGCGATGCGCAGTTGATCGACCTCCGACCAGCGCGCCGACCAGAGGATGTTGACGATGCGGCCATCCTTGCGCACGTAACGGTTTTCAAAGTTGTGCTTGGGTTCGCCGCTCATGATGTCGTGGGCGGCGGCCAAGGTGCGCTGGCGGTCCGCCGGATGCACCAGTTCGATCATCGGCCGGCCGATCAACTCGTCAGGCGTATAACCGAAAATGCGCTCGCAGGCGGCACTGACAAAAACGAAACGGCCCTGCCTGTCCACCGCGCAGACGGCATCCAGCAACAGGTCCATATAGCTCGCCAACGGCGCGGAGTTTCGGCTTTCCATGGTTCAGCGTGGGTGTCCGGACAATGCAGCACTGTTCAACCATCCTTGCCCTTGATCAAGCATCCCTGCACACAATTTCAAGCCTTGTTCGGCAGCAATCCCGGTAGTGCGTGCACCAGTGCGTTTATGGCAAAACCGATGAACATCACGCCACATAAACGCGTGATCATCAGCTCGTGGCGCTGATACAGCGTGCGTACGCGGCGGGCGCCAACCACGCCGATCAGAATAGCGTAGGCCAGCAAACCGCCAAGAAAGCTCAGGGCGATCAGTGCCGGCAGCATCGACCAGTTGAGCAGTTCGGCACGACTCGACAGCAACGCGGTAAACGTCGCCACCGCCACCGGGTAGGCCTTGGGATTGGTCAAACCAAACAGGATTCCGTGCCAGAACGGCTGACGCGCAGCGCCCTGCGGCTGATCATCGCTGCGCCGCTGGGCGCGCACTGCGCGCCAGCCAAGCCAGAACAGGTACAAGCCGCTGAGTACGCCGAGCACGTCAAAGGCAGTGCTGCCGATTTCCCGGGCGCCGACGATGGCGATCAGCGCGGTGCTGCACCAGACCACATCGCCAAGCAGGTGCCCACAAAGAAACCCGGCTCCGGCCCGTCGCCCATGCGCCGCGCCAATGCCGAACACCGCCAGCACGCCCGGCCCAGGCGTGATGCCGTAAATGAAACCCGAGGCCAGAACGGCCATTAGCAGCGATGGAGTCATGAAAAACCTGCTGACGCCAGTCCAAATGATGGCCAGTCTATATCAGCCTGTGCCACCTGATCACGACGCGTCGTAAAAACGCATGCCCGAGTACGGTTTGCGCCGACAGGCTGCCAGTCGCGAGGCGAGATCGCCGACGTGCGCTTCGAGCTTGTGGCCATCAGGATCAAGGAAGTAGAACGACGCACCTTCGCTGCGATTGTCGCGCCATTCCTGGACGTTCGCCACTTTTAGCTTCTGCACGAACGACGAAAAATCCGCCTCGGCCAGACTGAATGCGTAATGGGTGTAGTCGACGGACGGCTCGCTGCTGCGCTGTGCGTCCAGCGACAGACACACCCACAACCCCGGCAGCGACAGATAGGCACCGGTGTCCCACGTGGCTTCGACGCGCAGGCCCAGCACATCGCGATAGAACGTCAGGCTGCGGGGCAAATCGTTGACAGCGAGGGTCAGGTGGTTGAAACCGGTGAGCATGGGTCAGTAACCTCTGAGGTCTTCAGGGACGTTGTACTGCTGGCCATCGTACGTCAGGGTGATCTGCTTTCTCTTCAACTCGGTGTTTGTCGAAACGCACTGACTGCCGGACCGGGTATTTTTCATTTTGCTGCCGCTGGTGGTGACGATCAGATCGGCGAAACCATTGTGGCTCGTTGGAGCGATTTCGAGCGTCCGACGGACTTTTTTGGTGTAGCCCTCGCAATCATTCACGAACTCACCGTTGTTCTTGGAGACCACCAGGCCTTCAAGCACCGGACGTAACTCGTCGCCCTCACGCACATACAGCGCCAGATCGGTTTTTTCGTAGGGAACAGCGTGGGAACTGTGCGCGAATTTCGCGCGCAGCCCAAAAGCCCGGACGTCCGGGGTCAAACGGTAGCGCGCCGTATCGATGCGTACATCCTCCAGACGCACGGCATCGGAGTTGTACGCGCCCGGTTTATGGTAAGTGGCGATGGGTTTGGCGTTGCTCGCGTTGAGGAGCGCCAGCTCCAGATCGAACGCCCCGGCATCGTCGCCACCGGAGTCGGCGAGGTAGGTGGATTTGACCGAAATCGCCTGACTCGGAAACGCCGGCCAGACGTTGCAACGCGACATGGATTTGCCGTCGAAACTCTTGGTGGTGCAGGCGGCGTGGGCCTGGGTGGTGATGGCCAGCAAACCGAGGGCGAGCAGGAGTCTGGTGGGGTTGAGCATGGTTCTTCCTTGATAGCTGTTGTGTATGGCTGACGGGTTACAGGCCTTGGAAACCGTTGGGCAAAACGTAGGATTTTCCGTCGTAGTGCAGAGTGGTCAGCACCGGTTTATTGTTCGAGGTCTTCATTTCGCAATTGTCCGGCGCGCCCTCGCCACTCACGCCAGTGGTGACCGATTTCACGATCAGGTCAGCAAATCCGTGAGAGCTGGTTTTACCTATTTCGATCGTGCTGACAGTGGTCGCACGTTCGCCTGCGCAATTGCCATCCCATTCGCCGCTGAAGCGGTAAACCAGCATCCGATCCAGTACCGGACGCAGTTTGCCGCCCTCTTTCACATAGAGCGAGAGCTCGGTTTCATCCAGTGGATTGACGCGCGAGGAGCCTTTGAAAATTGCCCGGACGCCAAAGGCACGAATGTCAGAAGTGAGTTTGTAGCGCGCCGTGTCCAATTCCAGGCTCTCCAGCGCGAAGGCGTCAGTCTGGAATGCGGACGGTCGATGATAGGTAGCGAGCGGTTTCGAGTTATCGGCTGACGACACGGATAAATCCAGATCGTAAGCGCCAATTCTGTCGCCATGGGCATACACCGGATCCGGTTTGAACTTTGCTATCGCATTGATCGTCAGGGGCGGATCGACAGGCCAATCCTTACAGACCGAAAAATCCCACTGTCCTGTCACCGCTGGCGGCGTGCACTCGGCCAACACCTGCCCCGCCATCAACCACCCACTCAGGGCCACCCAGCCAATCCATCCAGACTTCACTGTCACACCCCACTCCTTGATAACGTTTTCAGCCGCGCACTATCCCCTCCTCAATCCGGCGATTCAACCAGTTCAACGCCTGATCCCCACCCCGGCGCTTATGCCACGCCAGCACAAACGTGAACGGCGCAATCTCGAACGGTGGCGGCAGCACAATCAGCTCCTGCTGATCAATCTCGCGCACGCTGCGCGACGACACCGTGAGAATCAGATCCGTGCCGCTGATCAACTGCGGCGCGACGTTCCAGTGCGGCAGGCTGATGGCGACGCGGCGGCGTTCGCGCAATGTCGTCAGTGCCCGTTCGATTTCCGGGGTACCGCTGCCGCGCATTTCCAGCAACACGTGCGGGCGCGACAGATAGGTCGGCAAATCCAGTACGCCGTCGGCCGGCAAGCGGCGGCGATCCAGCAGGCAGACGTAGCGTTCTTCGAACAGCACGCTGTTGCGCAATTCGTTGGGCATTTCCGGGAACACCCCGGCGGCCACGTCGATGTCGCCGTTGAGCACACCGTCGAGCATGCCTTCGCGGCTGGCGTGGCTGATCTGCAGGTCGATGCCCGGTGCCTCGCGGCGCAAGGTACGGATCAGTCCAGGCAGGATGATGGCCGCGCCGTAGTCGGACATCGCCACGCGAAAGGTCCGCCGCGCGGTGGCCGGATCGAACGTGTTCGGCGCCAGCAGCGATTGCACCTGGGCCAGCGCTTCGGCCAGTGGCGCAACCAGTTCCAGCGCCCGCGCCGTGGGCACCAGGGTCGAACCGGCGCGCACCAGCAGCGGATCGCCGAGCAAGTCGCGCAGCCGCGCCAGCGCATGGCTGACCGCCGGTTGACTCAGGTGCAGCCGCTCGGCAGCGCGGGTGACGTGTTGCTCGCTGAGCAAGGCATCGAGGACCACCAGCAGGTTGAGATCGATACGGCGTAGATCATTCATCTTGTGCATGTTCTGGATGACAAAACGGAATTTAAATCTGCTCGACGAATACTCTACAGTCCAGCAAAACCTGTTGGAGTGTGATCATGAGTACGTTGCAGTGGGCCGGCCTGTTGCTGCTGGCCGCGTTTGCCGGGGCGGTGGTGCCGTTTCAAAGTGCGATCAACAGCAATCTGGCGCGGGGCCTCGGCCATCCGCTATGGGCAACCTTGGCCTCGTTGCTGGTGAGTGTGTTGGTGCTGTTGCCGGTGATTCTGGCGTTGCGCCTGCCGCTGCCGTCGCTGGGTTTTATCAGCAAGGCGCCGTTGTGGATGTGGGCCGGCGGTGCGTTCGGCGTGTGCTTTGTGGCGCTGGCGGTGATGTTGCTGCCGAAGCTCGGCGCGTCGGGGTTTGTGGCGCTGGCGTTGGCCGGGCAGGTAATTGCGTCGATGGTGCTGGATCACTTCGGGTTGTTTGGGCTGGTGGAGAAACAGCTGACGGCGTCGCGGGTGTTGGGCGCGTTGCTGCTGATTGGCGGGGTGGTGTTGATTCAGTTTGGTGAGGTGTTTGAGCGGAATGTGGCAGCGGTTGGCTGATCTGAGAGCTCATGGTTTTGTGGTGTTGACGAGTCAGTCTTCGCGAGCAGGCTCGCTCCACAGTGATCGCATTTCAACTGTGGGAGCGAGCCTGCTCGCGAAGGGGTCAGTGAGCTCTGCTGAACATATCAGGACGGCGCTTCTCAAAACGCATTACGGAAAATCTCCTCGATCTGCCGCTGATCCGCCGCCCGTGGGTTGGTCAGGCCGCACGCGTCTTTCAGCGCGTTGGTGGCTAGCACTGGAATATCGCTGAGCTTGGCACCGAGTTCGCGCAGGCCGCAAGGAATGTCGACATCCTTGGCCAAACAACGGATCGCATTGATCGCCGCCTGAGCGCCCTCCTCCGCGCTGAAACCACGAATGTCCGCGCCCATGGCGTGGGCGACATCAGTCAGTCGTTCGGCACAGACCAGTGCGTTGAAGGTCTGCACGTGCGGCAGCAGCACGGCGTTGCACACACCATGGGGCAAGTCGTAGAAACCGCCCAACTGGTGCGCCATCGCATGCACGTAGCCGAGCGATGCGTTGTTGAACGCCATGCCGGCGAGGAACTGCGCGTAAGCCATGTTCTCCCGCGCCGCGAGGTCGCTGCCGTCACGCACGGCCAGGCGCAGGTTGTTGCTGATCAGGGTCATGGCCTTCAGCGCGCAGGCATCGGTGATCGGGTTGGCCGCCGTAGAAACGTAAGCTTCGACGGCGTGGGTCAGCGCGTCCATGCCGGTGGCGGCAGTCAGGCTTTTCGGCATGGCGACCATCAGCGCCGGGTCGTTGACTGACAGCAACGGCGTGACGTTGCGGTCGACGATGGCCATTTTCACATGCCGCGATTCATCGGTGATGATGCAGAAACGGGTCATCTCGCTGGCGGTGCCGGCGGTGGTGTTGATGGCGATCAGCGGTAACTGCGGCTTGCTCGATTGATCGACGCCTTCGTAGTCGCGGATCTGCCCGCCGTTGGTCGCACACAGGGCGATGCCCTTGGCGCAGTCATGGGGCGAGCCGCCGCCCAGCGACACCACGAAATCGCAACGACTTTCCTTGAGCAACGCCAGCCCGGATTCGACGTTGGCGATGCTCGGGTTCGGTTTGGCGCCATCGAAGATCACCGAGTCGATGTCCTGCATCGCCAGCTTCTCGGCGACCATGGTCGCCACGCCAGCCTTGGCCAGCCCCGCGTCGGTGACGATCAGCGCCTTGCGAAACCCATAGTTGCGGATCGCAACCATGGCCTCGTCGAGGCATCCATTGCCCATGATGTTTACGGCTGGAATGAAAAAGGTGCTGCTCATGCGCGTCTCCTGACTGGGGCCGAATCGACTGCTCCGATCCGGCGGATGTGCACAGGATCGACTGATCGGTCACGGCTGATGTTGATCTGGCTCAACGCCCGCTCGTGATAAAGTCGCCGTCCATCCGCCCTTTGTTTTGAGACTGCCCACGCAATGACCGATTTTCTGGATGTCGACGCCACCCTCGAAGACTGGAGCGCCCTGCGTGCCACCACTGACTTCAGCGGTCTGCTGGTGGGCAACGGCGCCAGCCGCGCGGTGTGGGACGACTTCGGCTACGACTCGCTGTTCGAAAACGCGCGCACGGTGGAAGAGAAACCACTGAGCCCGTCGGAGCTGAGCGTGTTCGATGCGATGCAGACGCGCAGCTTCGAGCAGGTGCTCGGTGCACTGAAAACCACCAGTCGGGTCAACAAAGCGCTGGCCGTCAGCTCGGCGGCACCGCGCAATCGCTATTACGCGATCAAGGAAGCACTGATCAATACCGTGCACGCCGTACACATTCCGTGGCGGCTGGTGCAGGCCTCGACCCTGGCCACGCTCAACCAAGAGCTGGCGCGTTATCACACGGTGTTCACCACCAATTACGATCTGCTCAACTACTGGGCGATCCAGCACCGCAGCGAGGTCATCGACGACCTGTTCAACGGCCCCGACGCCAGTTTTGATCTGAGCGACAGCACCAGCGCCAAACCGCGTCTGCTGTACCTGCACGGCGGTCTGCACCTGGTGCGCAACCAGGACGGCACCGCGCGCAAACTGACCTCGACCGAGGGCACCCTGCTCGGCAGTTTTGCGATCAACAACACGATCAAGACGCTGGACGACGTGCCGCTGTTCGTCACCGAAGGGCCGAGCGCGGACAAGCTCAAGACCATCCGCAGTTCGGATTATCTGTCGTTCTGTTATGAACAGTTATTGGGGCACGCGGATAACCTGTGCATCTTCGGTCATGCCTTGGGCGAGCAGGATGCGCACATCGTGCGGGCGCTGCGCTTGGCGAAACCGGCGAGCGTGGCGATCTCGATCTATCCGCGCAGTGCGGCGTTCATTCAGCATCAGAAGCGCCATTACGCGAAGGTGTTCGAAGGGACCAGCGTTGCGTTGCGGTTCTTTGATGCGAAGACGCATGCGTTGGGCAATCCGAAGCTTTCAGTGCCGGTCGAGGTTTGATGTAACCGGACTGACGCCTTCGCGAGCAAGCTCGCTCCCACATTGGAACGCGAACTACTGTGGGAGCGAGCTTGCTCGCGAAGCTTTTGGGGCCAACTCATTCTTCGCTGCTGTGCACCACCACCAGCAACTGCGCCTGCACGTCGCCCACCGATCTGATCCGGTGCGGCTTCTGCGCGTTGAAATGAAGCGCATCGCCGCGTTCCAGCAGCACCCGCTCGTTCATGAAATCCACTTCCACCTGCCCTTCGTGGACGAACAGAAACTCCTCGCCCAAATGCTCCTTGAAGGTCTTGTCGGTGAATTCGCTCGGCGGGTAGATGATGAATGGCAGCAGGTTGCGTTCGCTCACCTGATGCGCCAGCACCGCGTACCCCGGGCTCTGATCGTTGGCCGCCAGTGACTGGCGTTCGTGGCTGCGCACCAGGCTGTAACTGTCGAGGCTGACGTTGTCTTCGGAGAACAATTCCTCGACCTTCACGTTCAGCGCTTTTGCCAGTTTCAGCGCGGCCGCAATCGACGGGGTGTTCAACCCGCGTTCGACTTTCGACAGATAACTCTTGGTCATGCCGGATTTTTCGGCCAGTGCCTCAAGCGTTACCCCAAGTTTTTTTCTCAACAATTTCAAACGGATAGACATGCGCAGCGGTTATTCCATCAAGGAAGCAACGATTTGTACTTGCCAATGACACTTTGTGTCATATAGCCTCTTTAGTGTCATTTGCACTCACTCAAAGGACACAAACATGGCCAAGACATTAGCACTACCCAAAGAGCAACTGGTCAAGCAAGCGCTGACCCAAATGCAAAAAAGCCTGGCGGATAATACGTGGACTGACCGGCAAAAGCTGGCGCTGACCTGCCGGATCCTGTTCGAGAGCGGTCACGACTCCGGTCTGGCCGGACAAATCACCGCTCGCGGTCCGCAACCGGGAACCTATTACACTCAGCAACTGGGCCTGGGTTTCGATGAAATCACCGCGAGCAATCTGCTGCTGGTCAACGAAGACCTGGAGGTGCTCGAAGGTCACGGCATGGCCAACCCGGCCAACCGTTTCCACAGCTGGGTCTACCGCGCCCGGCCGGACGTGAACTGCATCATCCACACCCACCCGACGCACATTGCCGCGTTGTCGATGCTCGAAGTGCCGTTGGAAATCTCCCACATGGACCTGTGCCCGCTGTACGACGACTGCGCGTTTCTCGAAGGCTGGCCGGGGGTGCCGGTGGGTAACGAAGAAGGCGAACTGATCGCCGGTGCGCTGGGCGACAAGCGCGCCATTCTGTTATCGCACCACGGCCAGCTGTCGACCGGCAGCACGATCGAAGAGGCCTGTGTCATCGCCCAACTGATCGAGCGCGCCGCCAGACTGCAGCTGCTGGCGATGGCCGCCGGTACGATCAAACCGATCATTCCGGCGCTGGGGCGCGAAGCCCACGACTGGGTGTCGAAACCCAAGCGCCACGCCGCTGCTTTCAACTACTACGCCCGGCAGAACCTGCGCCAACACGCCGATTGCCTGAACTGATTTCAGCTTTTCCCGGAGACCATCATGTCCAATATTCACGGCATCATCGGCTACACCATCACCCCGTTCAGCGCCAACGGCGAAGGCCTCGATCTGCCGGCCCTCGGCCAATCCATCGATCGCCTGATCGACAGCGGCGTCCACGCCATCGCCCCGCTGGGCAGCACCGGCGAAGGCGCCTATCTGAGCGACGCCGAGTGGGATCAGGTCGCCGAGTTCAGCATCCAGCACGTGGCCAAACGGGTGCCGACCATCGTCAGCGTGTCCGACCTGACCACCGCCAAAGCCGTACGCCGCGCACGCTTCGCTGAAGCCCACGGCGCCGATGTGGTAATGGTATTGCCCGCCTCCTACTGGAAACTCAGCGAAGCGGAAATCCTCGCCCATTACCGCGCCATCGGCGACAGCATCGGCGTGCCGATCATGCTCTACAACAACCCGGCCACCAGCGGCACCGACATGTCGGTTGAGCTGATTCTGCGCATCGTCAATGGCGTGGAAAACGTGACCATGGTCAAGGAGAGCACTGGCGACATTCAGCGCATGCACAAGCTGCAATTGCTCGGTGAAGGCCAGGTGCCGTTCTACAACGGCTGCAACCCATTGGCGCTGGAGGCGTTTGCCGCCGGGGCCAAAGGCTGGTGCACCGCCGCGCCGAACCTGATCCCGCAGTTGAACCTGGATCTGTATGCGGCTGCGCTGGCCGGTGATCTGGAACACGCACGCAAGCTGTTCTATCGCCAGTTGCCGCTGCTGGATTTCATCCTCAAGGGCGGTTTGCCGGCGACGATCAAGGCTGGATTGCGCGAGACGGGGCTGGAGGTCGGTGATCCGCGGTTGCCGGTGTTTCCGTTGAGCGAAGCTGGGCAAGCTCAGCTAAAAGCAATCCTCAAGACCCTGCGTTGATCTCACACACAATTACCTGTGGGAGCTGGCTTGCCAGCGATAGCGGTGTATCAGTCAACATCAATGCTGAATGACAGGCCCTCATCGCGGGCAAGCCCGCTCCCACAGGAGCTGTGTGAAATTTGAGAGGGAATTCAGAGTACCGGCAAGGTCTTGTCCTTGATCACTTTGCTCGGCCCGTTGGCCTTGACGCTGGCGATGCCTTTGGCACACGCGGCGTCGTTGGAGTAGGACTCGCTGCTGCCGATGATCTGGTGGTTGGCAGCTTTGAGGTTGAAGTAAGGATGACCATCCTTGGTGGTCCTTTTCTCGTAGCGTTCATCCAGCGGACTGTTGGTCTGCACCGCTGCAATGCCATTTTCAGCAGCGCTGCGGGTGGTGTAGAGCTCGCTGGTGAGAATGGTTTCAGCGTTAGCGGCCTTCAACACAAACCTGAACTGGCCGTTGCTGCTTTTGCTCACTTCGTACCATCCGGACATGCTCGATTCTCCTTGGCGGTTGAGGGGTTTCGCGCTTCAGAGTAAAGACCAGCCCAACACTTCTGTCGCCTGTACCGGCCCCATCGCGGGCAAGCCCGCTCCCACAGAGTTCGTCAGCGACCACAAAATTTGTGAGCACCAGAGAAACCCGTGGGAGCGGGCTTGCCCGCGATGGGGTCAACTCGGTCAGGACTGTTTCACCACTGCTCGCACCACCGACAACTGCGGCTCCGTCACCCGCCGCTGACTCAGATAGCGCGTACAACTCACCCGCAGAAACGAAGCAAAATTCACCACCTCGCCGCGATAATCCATCACCTCTTCATACAGCTTGGCGATCAACTGGTTGGTGGTCATGCCATCGACTTCGGCGATTTCGCTGAGGATGTCCCAGAACTGATTTTCCAGGCGCAGCGTCGTCACCACGCCGCAGATGCGCAGCGAGCGCGAGCGGGATTCGTAGAGAATCGGGTCGGCCTTGACGTAGAGCTCGCACATCGGCGAATCCTCGTTACAGGGTGATTTGGGTGCCGAGCAGGCCGAGGAAACCGGCCAGCCAGTTCGGATGCGCCGGCCATGCTGGCGCAGTCGCCAGATTGCCTTGAACGTGGCCGTCGGTCACCGGGATATCGATGAACGTGCCGCCAGCCAGTCGCACTTCCGGGGCGCAGGCCGGATAAGCGCTGCATTCGCGACCTTCGAGAACCCCAGCCGCTGCCAGCAATTGCGCGCCGTGACAGACCGCGGCAATCGGCTTGCCGGCCTTGTCGAAGGCACGCACCAGTTCCAGGACTTTATCGTTCAGGCGCAGGTATTCCGGCGCTCGTCCGCCGGGGATCAGCAGCGCGTCGTAATCGGCCTCGGCGACCTTGGCGAAGTCGAAGTTGAGGGCGAACAGGTGCCCGGGTTTCTCGCTGTAGGTCTGATCGCCTTCGAAGTCATGGATCGCGGTGCGCACGGTCTTGCCGGCGGCCTTGTCCGGGCACACGGCGTGCACGGTGTGGCCGACCATCTGCAGGGCCTGGAACGGCACCATCACCTCGTAGTCTTCGACGTAATCGCCGACCAGCATCAGGATTTTTTTCGCGGCCATGGGGAGGACTCCTCTGGGAATGGGCTTGCAGGAGTCTTCAAGGTAGACCTTATCCGTTCGGGCGGGTAACAACCGGCTACTACCGAGTTGACTTCATCGCTGGCAAGCCAGCTCCCACAGGTTCTGAGGCGATCACCGATTTAGCGCTCAACGCCATCACTGTGGGAGCTGGCTTGCCAGCGATGGCAATCTCGAACTGTACGGATAAGTCTTTGCCTAGCTGTAACAGCCAGAAGTCCACGGTTTATGGCTTGATGAAGGTCGTTCTCTGCCACCTTCGATTTCGGTGTTCCTATGTCCTCGCGCGAAAACACCGGCATGGCCCTCGGCCTGCTCGGGGTTGTGATTTTCAGCCTGACCCTGCCCTTCACCCGGATCGTGGTGCAGGAACTGCATCCGCTGCTCAATGGCTTGGGCCGGGCACTGTTCGCGGCGATTCCGGCGGCGGCGCTGTTGCTCTGGCGACGCGAGAAGTGGCCGAGCTGGCAGCAGGTCAAAGGCCTGAGCCTGGTAATCGCCGGGGTGATTCTCGGCTTCCCGGTGCTGTCGGCGTGGGCCATGCAAACCTTGCCGGCGTCCCACGGTGCGCTGGTCAACGGTTTGCAACCGCTGTGTGTGGCGCTGTATGCGGCGTGGCTGTCCCATGAACGCCCGTCGAAAGCCTTCTGGGCCTGCGCCGCACTGGGCAGTGCGCTGGTGCTCGGTTACGCGTTGTACACCGGGGCCGGCAGCATTCAGGCCGGCGACTTGTTGATGCTCGGCGCAATTGCCGTGGGTGGCCTGGGCTATGCCGAGGGTGGCCGGCTGGCCAAGGAAATGGGCGGCTGGCAGGTTATCTGCTGGGCGCTGGTGCTGTCGACGCCGCTGCTGATCGGCCCGGTGTTGTACCTGGCGCTGCAGCACCATGGCGCGGTGTCAGCCAAGACCTGGTGGGCGTTCGGGTACGTGGCGCTGTTCTCGCAGTTTCTCGGCTTTTTCGCCTGGTACGCCGGGCTGGCGATGGGCGGGATCGCGCGGGTCAGTCAGATCCAGTTGCTGCAGATTTTCTTCACCATCGCGTTTTCGGCGTTGTTCTTTGGGGAACATGTGGAACCGATTACCTGGCTGTTTGCCTGCGGGGTCATCGCGACGGTGATGCTCGGGCGCAAGACCGCCATCAAACCCCATGTGGGAGCGAGCTTGCTCGCGAAGGGGCCCTAACAGTCGACATCATCGTTGACTGTCAGTCCGCTTTCGCGAGCGAGCTCGCTCCCACAGGATCAGAGGAAGCCGTCGGCGCGCAGCAGGGTTTCCAGACAGTGTTCGCTGATGTTGTAGAAGTCCTTGAGTTCCTGAATCTTCACCAGCAGTTGGGCCGGGTCCACCGGCTCGGCGCGCTTCACCGCGAGAATCATCTTGTTCTTGTTGGTATGTTCCAGCGAGATGAACTCGAACACTTTGGTCTCGTAACCACAGGCTTCGAGGAACAGCGCACGCAGACTGTCAGTGACCATTTCCGCCTGTTGGCCCAGGTGCAGGCCGTATTGCAGCATCGGCTTGAGCAGTGCCGGGCTCTGGATCTGCAGGCGGATCTGTTTGTGGCAGCATGGCGAACACATGATGATCGACGCGCCGGAGCGGATGCCGGTGTGGATCGCGTAGTCGGTGGCGATGTCGCACGCATGCAAGGCAATCATCACGTCCAGTTCGCTCGGCGCCACGCTGCGCACGTCACCGCACTTGAACACCAGGCCCGGGTGTTCCAGTTTCGCCGCGGCGGCGTTGCACAGGTTGACCATCTCCTCGCGCAGCTCGACGCCGGTGACTTCACCCTCGGCCTTGAGCGTGTTGCGCAAGTAATCGTGAATCGCGAACGTCAGGTAGCCCTTGCCCGAACCGAAATCCGCGACCCGCACCGGTTTGTCCAGCGCCAGCGGTGAGGAGGTCAGCGCGTGGCTGAAGACTTCGATGAACTTGTTGATCTGCTTCCACTTGCGCGACATCGCCGGGATCAGCTCATGCCGCGCGTTGGTCACGCCCAAGTCCTTGAGGAACGGTCGGCTCAAGTCCAGAAAACGGTTTTTCTCACGGTTGTGCTCGGCGGACGGCGCTTCACGCAATTGCTGAGGTTTGCTCTTGAACAGCGAAGGCTTGCCCTTTTTGCTGTATTCGAGCTGGGCTTCGTCGGTCACAGTCAGCAAATGCGCATTCTTGAACGCCGTCGGCAACAGCTCGGCAATCACCGCCACGCCTTCGCTCAGCGGCAGGTTCTTGGTGATGTCGCGGGTCTTGTAGCGATAAACGAAGGACAGGTTGGGCTGCGCCTTGACCGTCACCGCTTTGATGATGATCCGCTGCAGCTCCGCCTCTTCGCCCACGTATTTGGCCAGCACCAGTTTGATGAAGCCGTTCTGTTCGAGGCTGGTGCGCAGCAGCTCGATGAACTGGGCGTGATGATCGGGCGCCGGTTTGGCAGACGGCGCGGATGGGGCGTTAACGGACATGAACAAGCAGCCTCGGGCGGGGCGAAATCGGGAATGGCGGGTATTTTAGGGGGGATGGCGGTTGGGGACACGCTCTTATTTACCCAACGGCAAAATCCATGACACCCAACCTTGTGGCGAGGGGATTTATCCCCGACAGGGCGCGACGCTGCCCTTTATGTCCGGCCAGTCAAATCAGATGCACAGTTTTTTGCGACTGCTGCGCAGCCGATCGGGGATAAATCCCCTCGCCACATGACTGACTCAACCCAACACAATCAACCGATTGGGCAATTCATTCCTCACCTGCGTCACCGGCACATGCACCTTGAGCAATTCGCCGCAGGCCTCGATGCAGGTGATGAACCCCTCAAGCGTGCGCCCCTGCCGCACCTGCTCGGTGAACGCGGCAACAATCGCGTCCCAGCTCTTGTTGTCCAGCCGCCGGGAAATCCCTTCGTCCACCAGAATCTCCACGTAACGTTCGGCCTCGCAGACAAAGATCAACATCCCCGTGCTGCCGACGGTGTGGTGCAGGTTCTGTTCGAGAAACTGTCGCCGCGCCAGATTCGACGCGCGCCAGTGCCGCACACGGCGCGGGATCAGGCGGGTGGTGACTTTCGGCAGACGAAACAGCAGGCACAGGACGATAAACAGCCCCCATTGCACCAGCAACAGGCTGCGCATGGTCAGCCAGCCCGTCAGGTAATGAACGATGCCCGGCACCAGCAGCGCCAGCAGGCTGGCCCACAGCAGCGGGATGTATGCGTAGTCATCGGCGCGCGCCGCCAGCACCGTTACCAGTTCGGCGTCGGTGTCGCGCTCGACCCGGGCAATCGCCTCGGCGACTTTGCGTTGTTCGTGTTCGGTCAGTAATGCCATGTCGAAAAGTGCCTGATCATTATTGTTGTGTGTTCACCAGCCGCCGGACGATCCGCCGCCGCCAAAACTGCCCCCGCCGCCGCTGAAGCCCCCGCCGCCACCGCCGCCGCCAAATCCACCCCCACCGAAACCGCCGCCACCGGAGCCGCCACGGCCGGCGGGAAGGATACCGAGCATCTGGCAGACAAACACCGTCAGGATGAACAACACCACCAGAAAAACGAACAACAACGGATGCCGCGAGACGAAATCGTTTTGCGGATCACCGCTCGACTCGTACACCGTCGACGGCTCGTCCAGCGGATTGCCGCCGAGCACCACCAGCATCGCCGCGACGCCGTCGCTGATGCCCTTGCTGAAATTGCCGGCCTTGAACGCGGGAGTGATCACTTGATGAATGATCACCGAACTCTGTGCATCGGTCAGTCGATCTTCCAGCCCGTAACCGACTTCGATGCGCAGCTTGCGCTCGTCCCGGGCGACGATCAGCAGCGCGCCGTTGTTCTTGTCCTTCTGGCCGATGCCCCAGTGCCGGCCCAATTGCACGCCGTAATCCTCGATGGTGGTGCCCTGCAGATCAGGCACCGTGACCACCACCAGTTGCTCGCCGGTCGCCTGTTCATGGGCCTGCAACTGCTGGCTCAACTGGGCGCGCACCGAGGGCTCGAGCATCTGCGCCTCGTCCACCACTCGCCCGCTCAGCGCCGGGAACGTCAACTCGGCCCGGGCGCTGACGGCGAACAGCCACAGCATCAGCACCAGGCCTATCTTCAACACACGCATGAATAACCTCGGGTCAGAACTTCACTTCCGGGGCCTTTTCCGCGCCGGGGGTGGTGGCTTCGAAGGTTTCGCGAATCGGCAGATCGCTGTACATCACGCTGTGCCAGAGGCGCCCGGGAAACGTGCGGATCTCGGTGTTGTACTTCTGCACCGCCAGAATGAAATCGCGCCGCGCTACGGCAATCCGGTTTTCCGTACCTTCGAGCTGCGACTGCAAGGCGAGGAAGTTCTGGTTGGCTTTCAGGTCCGGATAACGCTCGGACACCACCATCAGCCGACTCAGGGCACCGCTCAACTGATCCTGGGCTTGCTGGAACTGCTTGAGTTTTTCCGGATTGTCGAGGGTGCTGGCATCGACCTGGATCGACGTCGCCTTGGCCCGCGCCTCGACCACTGCCGTCAGGGTCGCTTCTTCATGCTTGGCGTAGCCTCTGACGGTTTCCACCAGATTGGGGATCAGGTCGGCACGGCGCTGATACTGGTTCTGGACCTGGCCCCAGGCGGCTTTCGCCTGTTCGTCGAGGGTCGGGATATTGTTGATGCCGCACGCGGTCAACAAGGTGGCAAGCACCAGCAACGTGGCGACCTGCAGACGCGAGCGGTAGGTTGGACTGACATTCATCAAAGTGATGCTCCCTGGCGTATTTCATAAAAAACCGACCGTGAAACCTTCTGCATCGGCGGTTGGGGCATAATCGGCCGCGCCACTGGATTGCAACGGGCCGATGGGCTAAAAAGAGGCCCTGCGCAAACGCTGCCGACGGTCGGCGGGCGTTTTTGGCTCGGTCATTTTGAGCCTGCACCCGAACAACAATAGTCGCTCCCTAACTTTTGGCTGGCCGGCATTGCATTGCCGTTTGGGCCCTCGAGAAAAATATTCATGAAGAAGCTGTGTTTGCTGGGCCTGTTCGTCAGCCTGGCCAGTCATCAAGTATTGGCCGCCACGACCCCGGTACCCCTGGAAAACAAGGACGCGTTCATCAGCAACCTGATGAAGCAAATGACCCTCGATGAAAAGATCGGCCAGTTGCGCCTGATCAGCATCGGCCCGGAAATGCCTCGCGAACTGATCCGCAAAGAGATCGCCGCCGGCAATATCGGCGGTACGTTCAACTCGATCACCCGCCCGGAAAATCGTCCGATGCAGGACGCGGCAATGCGCAGCCGCCTGAAGATTCCGATGTTTTTTGCGTACGACGTGATCCACGGTCATCGTACGATTTTCCCGATTCCGCTGGCCCTGGCCTCGAGCTGGGACATGGACGCCATCGGCCAGTCCGGGCGTATTGCCGCCAGGGAAGCGGCGGCCGACAGCCTCGACATCACCTTCGCACCGATGGTCGACATCTCCCGTGATCCGCGCTGGGGTCGCAGCTCCGAGGGTTTCGGTGAAGACACCTATCTGACTTCGCGCATCGCCAAAGTGATGGTCAAGGCCTATCAGGGCGATACCCCGAGCGCCGCCGACAGCATCATGGCCAGCGTCAAACACTTCGCCCTGTATGGCGCGGTCGAGGGCGGTCGTGACTACAACACCGTGGACATGAGCCCGGTGAAGATGTACCAGGACTACCTGCCGCCCTACCGCGCCGCGATTGACGCCGGCGCCGGTGGCGTGATGGTCGCGCTGAACTCGATCAACGGCATCCCGGCCACCGCCAACACTTGGCTGATGAACGACTTGCTGCGCAAGGACTGGGGCTTCAAGGGCCTGGCCGTCAGCGACCACGGCGCGATCTTCGAACTGATCAAGCACGGCGTGGCCGCCGACGGTCGTGAAGCGGCGAAGCTGGCGATCAAGGCCGGCATCGACATGAGCATGAACGACACCCTGTACGGCAAAGAGCTGCCGGGGCTGCTCAAGTCCGGCGAGATCGAACAGAAAGACATCGACAACGCGGTGCGCGAAGTGCTCGCCGCCAAGTACGACATGGGCCTGTTCAAGGACCCGTACCTGCGTATCGGCAGGGCCGAGGATGATCCGGCCGACACCTACGCCGAAAGCCGTCTGCACCGCGCCGAAGCCCGTGACGTGGCGCGACGCAGCCTGGTACTGTTGAAGAACCGGAACGACACCCTGCCGCTGAAGAAAGACGCGAAAGTCATGCTGGTCGGTCCATTGGCCAAGGCGCCGATCGACATGATGGGCAGTTGGGCTGCCGCCGGTCGTCCGGCGCAATCGGTGACCCTGTTCGACGGCATGAGCAATGTCATCGGCGACAAGGCCAACCTGATCTACGCCCGTGGCGCCAACATCACCAGCGACAAGAAGGTCCTCGACTACCTGAACTTCCTCAACTTCGACGCCCCGGAAGTGGTCGATGACCCGCGCCCGGCCAATGTGCTGATCGACGAAGCGGTGAAAGCAGCCAAGGACGCAGACGTGATCGTCGCCGCCGTTGGCGAATCCCGTGGCATGTCCCACGAATCCTCCAGCCGCACCGACCTGAACATCCCGGAAAACCAGCGCGAGTTGATCCGTGCCCTGAAAGCCACCGGCAAACCGCTGGTACTGGTGCTGATGAACGGCCGTCCGCTGACCATTCTCGAAGAGAACCAGTCGGCTGATGCGATTCTGGAAACCTGGTTCAGCGGCACCGAGGGCGGCAACGCCATCGCCGACGTGCTGTTTGGCGACTACAACCCGTCGGGCAAACTGCCGGTGACCTTCCCGCGTTCCGTGGGCCAGATCCCGACCTACTACAACCACCTGAGCATTGGCCGGCCGTTCACGCCGGGCAAACCGGGCAACTACACCTCGCAGTACTTCGATGACACCACGGGCCCGCTGTTCCCGTTCGGTTACGGCTTGAGCTACACCCAATTCGCCCTGAGCGACATGGCGCTGTCGTCAACCACGCTGAACGCCACCGGCAAGCTCGACGCCAGTGTCACCCTGAAAAACACCGGCAAACGTGACGGCGAAACCGTGGTGCAGCTGTACATTCAGGACGTCACCGGCTCGATGATTCGCCCGGTGAAAGAACTGAAGAACTTCCAGAAAATCATGCTCAAGGCCGGCGAACAGAAAGTCGTGCACTTCACCATCACCGAGGATGACCTGAAGTTCTACAACGCCCAGCTCAAGTACGCGGCAGAGCCTGGCAAGTTCAACGTGCAGATCGGTCTGGATTCGCAGGATGTGACGCAGCAGAGCTTTGAGTTGCTGTAACCGTTAAAAGCAAAAGATCGCAGCCTTCGGTGTAGTGGTTCAGTTTTTTTAAACCACTCCTTAGGAGCATTAGACCGCTTGTTGCTCAAACAGCGCAGGCGGCAAGTGGTTCGAGGCAGAGTGGCAACGACGATGGTTGTAGTGATGAACAAAATCCATCACATCCTTCTCCGCTTCGAAATGGTTTCGGTAGCCGTTTTCCGGCATCCAATCGTG
>NZ_CP058974.1:2322732-2357767 GCF_022368695.1 Pseudomonas sp. Y5-11 | reverse complement strand
GATGGAGTAATTCATCTCCACGACCAAGCGAATGGCTTCTGCTTTTTCCTCTGACGTAACAACCCGATATCCCATGATGCTTCCTTAAATCGACGCTCCTACATCATGGTCTAAAAAAATTCGACCACAACACGGCAGCTCCTACATTGGGAGGGTGTGCACCCTGTAGGAGCTGCCGCAGGCTGCGATCTTTTGATCTTGCTTTTGCCTTATCCGCGTCTGTCGAGAATATTGACCACCAGCCGATCCACCCAGCCCCAGATCCGCTGCTTCACCCGCCGCCACAGCGGCCGGCGCTGCCACTCCTCCAGACTGACCTGCTGACTCAGGCCGAAATCCTTCTCGAAACTCTGCACCACCGCTGCCGTCAACGACGGATCCAGTGCCTCCAGATTCGCCTCCAGATTGAAGCGCAGATTCCAGTGATCGAAGTTGCACGATCCGATGCTCACCCACTCGTCCACCAGGACCATTTTCAGGTGCAGGAAACACGGCTGATACTCGAAGATCTGCACTCCGGCCTTGAGCAGGCGCGGGTAGTAGCGATGCCCGGCGTAACGTACCGACGGGTGATCGGTGCGCGGCCCGGTCAGCAATAGCCGGACGTCGACCCCCCGGGCAGCGGCCTTGCGCAGCGAGCGGCGGATTTTCCAGGTCGGCAGGAAGTAAGGCGTGGCCATCCAGATGCGTTTCTGTCCGCTGTTCAAGGCGCGGAACAGCGACTGCAGAATGTCGCGATGCTGGCGGGCATCGGCGTAAGCCACGCGGCCCATGCCCTCGCCCATGTCCGGAACCTTGGGCAAGCGTGGCAGGCCGACATGCGCCGAAGGTTTCCAGGCCCGGCGATGGCGGTTGGCGATCCATTGGCGGTCGAACAGCACTTGCCAGTCGAGCACCAGCGGACCGCTGATTTCCACCATCACTTCATGCCATTCGCTGCTGTCCTGCCCCGGCGTCCAGAACTCATCGGTGACACCCGTGCCGCCGACCACCGCCAGACGCTGATCGACCAGCAACAGTTTGCGATGATCGCGATAAAAGTTGCCCACCCAACGCCGCCAGCTCAGTCGATTGTAAAAACGCAGTTCGACCCCGGCCTTGATCAGGCGCTGACGCAGGTGCAGGGTAAACGCGAGACTGCCGTAGTCATCGAACAGGCAGCGCACCCGCACCCCGCGCTCGGCGGCCTGCACCAGCGCCTGCACCACGGCTTCGGCGCAGGCGCCCGCCTCCACCAGATACAACTCGAGTTCGACCTGTTCTTCGGCGCGGGCAATTTCCACCAGCATGCGCGGGAAGAATTGCGGGCCGTCAATCAACAGTTCGAAGCGGTTGCCGTCCCGCCACGGGAACACCGCGCCGCGCATGTCAGCGCGCCGTGAAAATCAGCACCGCACCCACCGGCACCGACGGACTGATGGCCGACAGGCCAGCGAGGTTACGCAGGGTTTCCAGGCCCGGCACCAGATCGAAATCCTCGGCGTTGATCACCAGCGGCTCCAGGGTCACCACTTGAAAACGCCGGTCATCGAGACGGGTGGCCAGCAACTGCGCCGGGTATTCATGTTGCTTGCCGTGCAGGTTGACGGTCAGCGGCAAGCGCAATTCCAGCTGCGCGCCGGGGGCCAGATCGTTGATCGGGCGCAGGTCGATCCGGGTGCTGATGGTCGCCTCGGGGAATTGTTCGATCTGGAACAGCTCCTTGCGCATGCGCTCGTCGCGCAGCGGGATGCCGCTGTTGATCGAATCCAGCTCGACTTCGACTTCGGCGCGACCATCCGGATCGACCTTGCCGTGCAGCACCAGAAAGCGCTGTACTTCGGAAATGTGGGCGTTTTTCGTGCTGACGAACGACAGCCGCGACGACTCGCCATCCAGATACCAATTGGCCTGCGCCGGCAGCGCGGCGGCGGCCAGCAGCAGACTGGCGAAGGCTTTATAGAGGGAGCGGTTGAACATTGAATACTCGTGGGGGCGATAAACCTGCACGAACCTTAACCGCCCATAGGTTTATTGCAAACATCAAGATCAAAAGATCGCAGCCTGCGGCAGCTCCTACAGATTTTGCATTCCCTGTAGGAGCTGCCGCAGGCTGCGATCTTTCAAGGCTGTAAACGACAACCTTGCCGTTCGCTCAACCACTGCGCACTATTGCTTCGGCCCATGCCGCTGACGATGATGGTTTTGCTCGCGCTGTCATCGCTGAATTCGCTGGTCGGCAGCCACTGTTTCACATAACCCCGGCAATATTCAGCCTCGTTGTTCATCACATAGCGACACGAACAATATTCCTTGGCCGTGTACGCACTGATGATGTCGGGGAACGCCCACAGATTGTCGCGCTCGAGCCAGATCCAGCCGAGCAGCACGATCAGCGCCAGCAGCAACACCCGCTTCAACAGCTTCATGGCTGCACCGCCTTGAGCACGCGCTTGAGCAGTTCGTTGTGGCGGTAGCTGCCGTCGCGATCATCGGCGTAACGCACGATCAGCAGTTTCTCGCTGGGGATTACATACAGTGCCTGCCCCCAATGACCGAGGGCGGCGAAGGTGTCGGGCGGCGCGGCGGGCCATGGCGCGGCGGCGCCATCCGCCGGGCGATTGAGCCACCACTGGCCGCCGGGCACCGCTTCGTCCTGATGCACCTTGTAGCCGGCAAATGGCTCACGGTTGAAGGCGATCCAGTCCTTGGGCAGTAATTGCCGGTCGCGCCAACGTCCGTCGCGCAGCATCAACAGACCAACCCGCGCCAGATCACGGGCGGTGAGATACGCGTAAGAGGACGCGACAAACGTGCCGCCGGCATCGGTTTCCCACACGGCATGGCGGATGCCCAACGGCTCGAACAGCGCCGTCCACGGATAGTCAGGATAACGCTCGGGGCCGACCATGTTCTTCAGCGCCGCCGCCAGCAGATTGCTGTCACCACTGGAATAACGGAACGCCTGCCCCGGCGGCGCATAAGCGTCGTGATCGGCGGTGAACGCGGGCATGTCGCGCTGCCCACGGGTGTAGAGCATCGCCACCACCGAGGATTTCAGCGGGGCGTATTCGTAATCCTCCTGCCAGTCCAGACCGGAAGCCCAGTGCAGCAGGTCCGCCATGGTGATCGCCGGGTGTTTTTCCAACGCCGGATAAAATTTTGAAACGGGATCATCCAGTTTGAACAAGCCTTCGCCATACGCCACGCCAAGCACCGTGGCCATCAGACTCTTGCTGATCGACCAGGTCAGGTGTGGCGTTTCGGCACGGGTCGGACCGGCATAGCGTTCGTAGATAACCTGACCGTCGCGAATGACCAGCAAGGCGTCGGTGCGGATGCCCTGGCGGGTGTCGTCGTCGCGGGGCGGGAAGGCGTAGGTGTCTAATGCCTCGACTGCTGCGCCGCTGATTTTTGCGCCCGTCGGCCATTGTTCATCCGGCCATTGCTCGGCCTGGACCGTGAAGCTGATCAGCAGCAGGAACAGGGACAGGCCTTTGATCATGGAAAAATCTCAACGGACGGGTGCAAAGATCATGGCCCAGAAAAATGACAATCTCCCGATCACTGCGGCAGCTCCTACAGGCGAATGTGCAGGGCTTTGGCCAAGCGCTTGGCCCGCGCGCCCGCCGCCAATTGCATCACCGACTGATCACGCTGCCACATCTGCGCCCACTCCGGATTGCCCTCGGCCAACGCCTGATCGATCTCGCTCTTCAGCGCATCAAACTGCGCAAACAACCCACCCAGCAACACATGTCCGGCCGGATTGTTCGGCGGCTGGCGACTCGCTTCCGCACAGCCGGCCACCAGCGCCAGCAAACGCAACAGCAGCGGCTGCGACCAGCCACTGTCCTGACCGACGCCATACAGCCACGCGGTCATCGCGCTCAACACATAGACATCTTCAAGGGTGCGGAACGGCTTGACATAAGCATTCCAGCCATCCCCGCGAGCAACTCGCACAACGCGCCGTCCAGGTGCAGCCGACCGTGACTGATGTCCGGCATCAGCGGCAGCGCCGGGAGTTTTTCCACACGCACGCCGGGCTCGCCGGGATAGACCACCGCCAGGCTCAGGCGCGGCGTTTCACCGGGCTCTTCACTGCGCGCGGCGACGAGCAGCCAGTCGGCGGCATCCCCAGCGGTCACGAAATCCTTGCGCCCGCTCAGGCGTAAATCACTGAGACGGGTCTGCATGTCCGCCGGGCGCAAGCTGCGCTGTTCGGTCGCACACAACGCGCCAAGACTCGGCGGTGCGCTCGGCCAAAGCATGCGCAACGCCGCCTGATACCCCACCAGAAACGCCAGCCCCGGCGTCGCCATGCGCCGCCCTCCGGCCACCGCCAGTTCGAACGGCGTCACGTTGCCCACTTGCTGCAACAAAGTGGCGAAACCTTCCGCCAGATCAGTCACGGCGGGCAGGCGTTCAGGGCTATCGAGCAGGCTGGGCCAGGGCATAAGAGGCTCCTTGAGGGCTGTCATACAAGCATCACCAAACGTTCATGGCGATGACACCGGGGCTACATAGCCTGACTTTGCACAACATGGCTGCATAAAGAAAGTCGATCGGCTGCAACCCACGACGGGTTCAAGGCCCGTACGGAGATTCAAATGACTCAGATCGCCCGCATCAGCGACACCGGCAATGAACGCCGCCTGCAAGCCGAACGCCTGATCGGCGCCGAGGCCTTGCAGCAAGCCCAGGCCTTGCGCTTCAGCGTCTTCAGCGGCGAATTCAACGCCAGGCTGAAAGGCGCGGAACTGGGTCTGGACATGGACGACTATGATGTTCACTGCAGCCACATCGGCGTGCGTGACCTGAACACCGGGCGTCTGGTCGCCACCACTCGTTTACTCGATCACACCGCCGCCAGCAGCCTGGGCAAGTTCTACAGCGAAGAAGAATTCAGCCTGCACGGACTGGCGCATCTGCAAGGTCCGATCCTCGAAATCGGCCGCACCTGTGTCGACCCGGCCTACCGCAACGGCGGTACCATCGCTGTGCTTTGGGGGGAACTGGCCGAAGTGTTGAATCAGGGTGGCTACAGCTACCTGATGGGTTGCGCGAGCATTCCGATGCAGGACGGCGGCGTGCAGGCTCACGCGATCATGCAGCGTCTGCGCGAACGCTACCTGTGCACCGAACACCTGCGCGCCGAACCGAAGAATCCGTTGCCGTCGCTAGACATTCCGTCGAACGTGATCGCCGAAATGCCACCGCTGCTCAAGGCCTACATGCGCCTGGGCGCGAAGATCTGCGGCGAGCCGTGCTGGGACGAAGACTTCCAGGTCGCCGACGTATTCATCCTGCTCAAGCGCGACGAACTCTGCCCGCGTTACGCCAAGCACTTCAAGGCGGCCGTGTGATGAGCCGGCTGCGCGTGTACGCGCGAATCGCGCGGGTGCTGCTGGTGGTGACGCTGGGCCTGACCATGGCCAGCGTGTTCGGCGTATTCGAACGTCTGGGCCTGGCGCACTCGATGCAACGTCGGCAGCGCTGGTCGCGTTTCTTCATGGCACGTTTGAGCAATGCCCTGCCCTTTCGCGTAACGGTGCACGGCGAGTTGCCGCAGCAGCCAATGCTGTGGGTCAGCAATCATGTGTCATGGACTGACATTCCACTGCTGGGCATGCTCACGCCGCTGTCATTTCTGTCCAAGGCCGAAGTGCGCACCTGGCCGGTGGCTGGCTGGCTGGCGGCCAAGGCTGGCAGCCTGTTCATCCGTCGCGGCTCGGGTGACAGCCAATTGATCCGCAAACAGATGACCCGCCATTTGCAGACGCAGCATCCGCTGTTGATGTTCCCGGAAGGCACCACCACCGATGGCCGTTCGCTGCGCACCTTTCATGGTCGCCTGCTGTCGGCGGCCATCGATTCCGAGGTGATGCTGCAACCGGTGGCGATTCGTTATCTGCGCAATGGCGAAATCGACGCGCTGGCGCCGTTCATTGGTGACGATGATTTGCTGTCGCACCTGATGCGTCTGTTCAGCCATGATTGCGCCGATGTTGAAGTGCATCTGCTCAAGCCGATCGCCTGTCAGGGCCGCGAGCGTGCGGCACTGGCGTTCGAAGCGCAGCAGGCGGTGCAGAAGGCGTTGTTTGGGGATATCGCCAAAGCGGCTGAGCCACGGCGTGCCGGTGAGTTGATCGCCGCCTG
Source organism: Pseudomonas sp. Y5-11 (assembly GCF_022368695.1). NCBI lineage: Bacteria > Pseudomonadati > Pseudomonadota > Gammaproteobacteria > Pseudomonadales > Pseudomonadaceae > Pseudomonas > Pseudomonas sp. Y5-11. The sequence goes on along the minus strand of NZ_CP058974.1, from coordinate 2,351,626 downwards.
AAACCCCCATCCCCCTGTGGGAGCGAGCCTGCTCGCGAAAGCGGTGGATCAACAACATGAATGTTGAATGACACTGAGCTTTCGCGAGCAGGCTCGCTCCCACATTCAGATCTTCAGTGGCTCAGCTTTTGGGCGAAATCCTGAAGCTGCGGATAGAACAACGCGAAGTCCTCACTCAGCGGCTCATACAACCGCCGCAATTCCTGCATCGCCATCGCCAGTTCCTCCGGCCGGGTCAGGCGCCGGGAGATCCCGCGCAGCACCTGCTCCAGCACTTCAAACGCCTGATACGAACCCAGCCAGTCATTGGCAACCATGTGCGGTGCGATCTTCGCCAGGCGTTCGGGCAATTGCCGTTCATTCGACAGCACCCGGTACACGTCGCGGGTGAAGTGCTCCAGCGGCTGATCGGCGTACTGTGTCCAGTCCCGCGCCAGGCAATGGTCGAAAAACACATCGAGGACAATCCCCGCGTAGCGCCGCCGGGTCGCGGTGAAACGTCCGAGGGCGATGTCCACCACAGGGTGGCGATCGGTGAACACATCAATCCGCCGATGCAGCTGAATCGCCGCTTCAATCTGCGGCGCAAATTGCCCTTGCAGGCGTCCTTTGACGAAATCGCCATACAGACTGCCGAGTAATTGCTCGGGGAGCTGGCCTCCGAGGTGTAAATGTGCGAGATAGTTCATGGGCGCAGCTTAGCACTGCGCGCTTTCATCGTTACAACACACGTATCGTTATAACCCGATATACCGATTTATGCGGTCGTCAGATCAAATTCATATTGGTATATCGCGAAATACCGATTTAAAGTTCGCATCATCGCGATATAGCGCTACACATCACGAGCACAAAGCCATGAACCTCGACCTCGACGAAATAATAAAAGCCCTGGCGCACCCAGTACGGCGAGACATCCTCATCTGGCTGAAAGACCCCAAAGCCCAGTTTCCTGAGCAGATTCACAACCACGAGTACGGCATCTGTGCCGGGCAGATCGATCAACGCTGCGGCCTGTCGCAGTCGACCGTCTCCGCCCACCTGGCGACCCTGCAACGTGCAGGTCTGATCAGCAGCCAGAAAGCCGGCCAGTGGCACTTTTTCAAACGCAACGAGGACGTGATCCAGGCGTTCCTCGACGCCATCGTCAAAGAGCTCAGCGCTCCCACAAGGAATTGATTCAAATGCCCCTCTCGCTACTCATCCTGGCCTTGAGTGCCTTCGCCATCGGCACCACTGAGTTCGTCATCATGGGCCTGCTGCCCGATGTGGCGACCGATCTCGGTGTGTCGATCCCGGGCGCCGGCTGGCTGGTGACCGGTTACGCCCTGGGCGTGGCCATCGGTGCGCCGTTCATGGCGCTGGCCACCGCCAGACTGCCGCGCAAGGCCGCACTGATAGCGCTGATGGGGATTTTCATCGTTGGTAACCTGCTGTGTGCCATCGCCAGTGATTACAACGTGCTGATGTTTGCCCGTGTCGTCACCGCGCTGTGCCACGGTGCGTTTTTCGGTATCGGTTCTGTGGTAGCTGCCGGGCTGGTCGCGCCAAACAAGCGCGCATCCGCCGTGGCACTGATGTTCACCGGCCTGACCCTGGCCAACGTGCTCGGCGTGCCACTGGGCACGGCGCTGGGTCAGGAAGCCGGCTGGCGTTCGACCTTCTGGGCGGTAACCGTGATTGGCGTCGTGGCGCTGATCGGTCTGATCCGCTTCCTGCCGGCCAAGCGTGACGAAGAAAAACTCGACATGCGCGCCGAACTCGCCGCCCTCAAGGGCGCCGGCATCTGGCTGTCGCTGAGCATGACCGCACTGTTCGCCGCGTCGATGTTCACCCTCTTCACCTACGTCGCGCCGCTGCTCGGCGATGTCACCGGTGTCTCGCCCAAAGGCGTGACCTGGACCCTGCTGCTGATCGGTCTCGGTCTGACGGTGGGCAACATCATTGGCGGCAAACTGGCGGACAAGCGTCTCGGCGCCACTCTGATCGGTGTGTTCGTGGCGATGGCGGTGGTTTCCACCGTGCTGAGCTGGACCAGCGTTGCGCTGATCCCAACGGAAATCACCCTGTTCCTCTGGGCCACCGCTTCGTTCGCCGCCGTTCCGGCGCTGCAAGTCAACGTGGTGACCTTCGGCAAGGCGGCCCCGAACCTGGTGTCGACCCTGAACATCGGTGCTTTCAACATCGGCAACGCCTTGGGCGCCTGGGTCGGCGGCAGCGTCATCGCCCACGGTTTCGGCCTGACCAGCGTGCCCCTGGCCGCCGCCGCGCTGGCCGTACTCGCGCTGCTGGTGACCCTGATCACTTTCCGTCAGAACGGCGACGCCGGCCTGGCCCCTGCTACCCACTGATTAACCACTTCACTGACGAGGGTTGTACACATGGCAACTATTTTCGATCCGATCAAACTGGGCGACCTCGAGCTGTCCAACCGCATCATCATGGCTCCGCTGACCCGCTGCCGCGCCGACGAAGGCCGCGTACCGAACGCGCTGATGGCTGAATACTACGTACAGCGCGCGTCGGCTGGCCTGATCCTGTCCGAAGCCACCTCGGTCACCCCGATGGGCGTTGGCTACCCGGACACCCCGGGCATCTGGTCCAACGACCAGGTCCGCGGCTGGACCAACGTGACCAAAGCCGTGCACGCTGCCGGCGGCAAGATCGTCCTGCAACTTTGGCACGTCGGCCGCATCTCGCATCCGTCGTACCTCAACGGCGAAACCCCGGTCGCGCCGAGCGCCATCCAGCCTAAAGGTCACGTCAGCCTGGTGCGTCCATTGGCCGACTATCCGACCCCGCGTGCTCTGGAAACCGCTGAAATCGCCGAGATTGTCGAGGCCTACCGTACCGGCGCCGAGAACGCCAAAGCCGCCGGTTTCGATGGCGTGGAAATCCACGGCGCCAACGGCTACCTGCTCGACCAGTTCCTGCAAAGCAGCACCAACCAGCGCACCGACAACTACGGCGGCTCCCTGGAGAACCGTGCGCGTCTGCTGCTGGAAGTGACTGACGCGGCGATCGACGTCTGGGGCGCCGGCCGTGTCGGCGTGCACCTGGCACCCCGCGCCGACTCCCATGACATGGGCGACGACAATCTGGCCGAGACCTTCACTTATGTCGCTCGCGAGCTGGGCAAACGTGGCATCGCCTTCATCTGCTCCCGCGAGAAAGAAGGTGCCGACAGCCTCGGTCCACAGCTCAAAGAAGCCTTCGGCGGTGCGTACATCGCCAACGAGCGCTTCACCAAAGACAGCGCCAATGCGTGGCTGGCTGAAGGCAAGGCTGACGCCGTGGCGTTCGGCGTACCGTTCATTGCCAACCCGGACCTGCCGGCACGCCTGAAGGCCGATGCTCCGCTGAACGATCCGCGCCCAGAGCTGTTCTACGGCAAGGGCCCGGTCGGTTACATCGACTACCCGACGCTGTAAACGTTATTCAGTCCAAAGCAGCAGAAACGCAAAAGCCCCCGACTCGTGAGAGCCGGGGGCTTTTTCTTGGGCATCCGGTACGGGGCAGCTAACATTCGTTCACAGGGACGACACAAAATCCCTACAAAATCCGTAGCTCGCTACGTTTAAACTCGCGGTTCGGGCGTCTATAAAAGCAGGCCAATTGACATAACCTGCGTCAATTACGCATTTTGTTTCATTTGCGCAGGCTGGGGCTCAGGCGCAGCATATCCAATCCTGTATCGACCCAACGCTCGGCCTCGGCATGCAACTCAAAGCTGTCCGGCGCCAATAGCCATCCATACAGGAGGCCATCGATATACGCATGAATGCTGATGGCCGCGCGGGCAGTGTCGAGATCTTCCGGCAACTGGCCGCGATTGACCGCATTACGCAGGGTCAGTCCGATGCGCAGATTGCATTCGAGACTGGCCGTGCGGCGCTGCTGGCGCAGATCGCACATTTCATCGGTGAATTCGCACTTGTGAAACAGAATCTCGTTAATGCGACGGGTCTTCGGATCCAGGGCAACCTGATGGAACAGATGGATCAACAGCTTGCGCATGCACCCCAGCGGATCGAGTTCGTCCTCGCTCTCGCTGGCCTTGGCCAATTCATCCAGCGGTTCATGCAGGCTGTCGAGCATCGCCTGCACCAGATCGGCCTTGTTACTGAAGTGCCAATAAATGGCGCCGCGCGTAACGCCGGCCATTGTCGCGATATCCGCCAGGGTCGTGCGGGCCACGCCCCTTTCATAAAACGCTTTCTCGGCCGCTTCGAGAATCTGGCTGCGCGTTTCCTGAGCTTCCTCTTTGGTACGACGGACCATGGCAGTAAAACCTCAAACAGGATGTTTCAGGGATGGCTGAATATCCGCTGAATAAAGAGGGGGCCGATTTCTCACGAATCGGCTCCCCGGCCTACAATTTCAAACCTTGCGACGCATTTTGTAACAGGGTGGGTACGACGCCAAGCTATTTACAAACAACCATGAACGTAAGTATATTCCTTAGCAAGCTACTTATCCACTCGACCCGATTTTTTTACCCTTCCACACTTCTTGTGCGCATTTTGCGCGCCTGACCCGAGGATCTTCATGCAATTCAAGCCAGCTGTTACCGCTCTGGTCACTGCCGTCGCCCTGGCATCGCTGCTCAGCGGATGTAAAAAGGAAGAAGCGGCCCCGGCCGCTCCGCCTCCTCAGGTCGGCGTCGTCACCCTGCAACCACAAGCGTTCACCCTCACGTCGGAACTGCCGGGGCGCACCAGTGCGTACCGCATCGCTGAAGTCCGGCCACAGGTCAACGGCATCATTCTCAAGCGCCTGTTCAAGGAAGGCGCCGATGTCAAAGCCGGTCAGCAGCTGTACCAGATCGATCCGGCAGTCTATGAAGCGACCCTGAAAAGCGCCGAAGCCAATCTGCGTTCGACCAAGTCGATCTCCGACCGCTACAAGCAACTGGTCGACGAGCAAGCCGTGAGCCGCCAGGAATACGACACCGCCGTGGCCAACCGCATGGAATCGGAAGCGTCGCTGCAAAGCGCGCAGATCAATGTGAAATACACCAAGGTCTACGCGCCGATCTCCGGTCGTATCGGCCGTTCTGCGGTGACCGAAGGCGCGCTGGTCAGCAATGGTCAGGCCGACGCGATGGCGACGATCCAGCAACTGGACCCGATCTATGTCGACGTCACCCAGTCCTCGGTTGAACTGCTGGAACTGCGCCGCGAGCTGGAAAGCGGTCGCCTGCAGAAAGCCGGTGACAACTCGGCAGCGGTCAAGTTGACCCTGGAAGACGGCAGCCAGTACAAGCTCGACGGCAAACTGGAATTCTCCGAAGTATCGGTTGATCCAACGACCGGTTCCGTGACCCTGCGCGCCGTGTTCCCGAACCCGGATCACACCCTGCTGCCCGGCATGTTCGTCCGCGCCCAGTTGCAGGCCGGCGTCAACGCCGCCGCCATTCTGGCGCCGCAACAAGGCGTGACCCGTGACCTCAAGGGCACCCCGACCGCACTGGTTGTCGGCCCGGACAACAAGGTCGAGCTGCGTCAGCTCAAGGCCAGCCGCACCGTCGGCAGCCAGTGGCTGATCGAAGATGGCCTGAAAGCCGGCGATCGTCTGATCACCGAAGGCCTGCAATATGTTCGCCCAGGTGCTCAGGTCAACCCGACCGAAGCGACCAACGTAGCCAAGAACCCGGCCCCCGCTCAGGCAGCTGACAAAGCCGCTGGCGGCAAAGGGGAGTAACTCATGTCGAAATTTTTTATCGACCGTCCGATTTTCGCCTGGGTAATTGCCCTGGTGATCATGTTGGTCGGGGCACTCTCGATCCTCAAATTGCCGATCAACCAGTACCCGAGCATTGCGCCTCCGGCCATCGCGATCTCCGTGACCTACCCGGGTGCTTCGGCACAAACCGTGCAGGACACCGTGGTCCAGGTGATCGAGCAACAGCTCAACGGTATCGACAACTTGCGTTATGTGTCTTCGGAAAGTAACTCCGACGGCAGCATGACCATCACCGCGACCTTCGAGCAAGGCACCAACTCCGACACCGCGCAGGTTCAGGTTCAGAACAAGCTGAACTTGGCGACCCCGCTGCTGCCGCAGGAAGTGCAGCAACAGGGTATCCGCGTGACCAAGGCAGTGAAGAACTTCCTGCTGGTGATCGGCGTGGTATCGCGTGACGGCAGCATGACCAAGGACGACCTGTCCAACTACATCGTGTCGAACATGCAGGACCCGATCTCGCGGACTGCCGGTGTCGGTGACTTCCAGGTCTTCGGTGCCCAGTACGCAATGCGCATCTGGCTCGATCCGGCCAAGTTGAACAAGTACAACCTGACCCCCGCTGATGTCAGCAGCGCGATTTCGGCGCAGAACGTTCAGGTGTCTTCCGGTCAGCTCGGCGGTTTGCCGGCGCTGCCAGGCCAGCAACTGAACGCCACGATCATCGGCAAGACCCGTCTGCAGACTGCCGAGCAGTTCAAGGCGATTCTGCTGAAGGTCAACCAGGACGGTTCGCAAGTGCACATTGGCGATGTCGCCGACGTCGGTCTGGGTGGTGAAAACTCGACCATCTCGGCGCAGTTCAACGGCAAGCCGTCGTCCGGTCTGGCGGTCAAACTGGCCAACGGCGCCAACGCCCTCGACACCGCCAAGGCGCTGCGCAAGACGATTGACGAACTCAAGCCGTTCTTCCCGCAAGGCATGGAAGTGGTGTTCCCGTACGACACCACGCCAGTGGTGACCGAATCGATCAAGGGTGTGGTTGAAACCCTGGTCGAGGCGATCGCGCTGGTGTTCCTGGTGATGTTCCTGTTCCTGCAGAACTTCCGCGCCACCGTCATCACCACGATGACCGTGCCGGTGGTATTGCTCGGCACGTTCGGCATCCTCGCGGCTGCCGGTTTCAGCATCAACACCCTGACCATGTTCGGTATGGTATTGGCCATCGGCCTGCTGGTGGACGACGCCATCGTCGTGGTGGAAAACGTCGAGCGGGTGATGGCCGAAGAAGGCTTGTCACCGAAGGAAGCGACCAAGAAGTCCATGGGGCAGATCCAGGGCGCTCTGGTCGGTATCGCCCTGGTGCTGTCGGCGGTATTGCTGCCGATGGCGTTCTTTAGCGGTTCCACCGGTGTGATCTACCGTCAGTTCTCGATCACTATCGTCTCGGCCATGGCCCTGTCGGTGCTGGTTGCGCTGATCTTCACCCCGGCGCTCTGCGCGACCATGCTCAAGGCCATTCCGAAAGGCGAGCACGGCACGCCGAAAAAAGGCTTCTTCGGCTGGTTCAACCGCAACTTCGACCGCAGCGTGCGCAGCTACGAGCGCGGCGTTGGCAACATCCTGCAGCGCAAGGCGCCGTATCTGTTGGCCTACCTGTTGATCGTGGTCGGCATGATCTGGCTGTTCACCCGCATTCCGACTGCGTTCCTGCCGGAAGAAGACCAGGGCGTACTGTTCGCCCAAGTGCAAACCCCGGCGGGTTCCAGTGCCGAACGAACCCAGGTCGTGATCGACGAAATGCGTTCGTATCTGCTGGATAAAGAAGCGGGGGCGGTGTCTTCGGTGTTCACCGTGAACGGCTTCAACTTCGCCGGTCGTGGGCAGAGCTCGGGTCTGGCGTTCATCATGCTCAAGCCATGGCACGAGCGTGATTCGAGCAACAGCGTGTTTGCCCTGGCCCAGCGCGCCCAGCAGCACTTCTTCAGCTTCCGCGACGCGATGGTGTTTGCCTTCGCCCCGCCAGCGGTACTGGAGTTGGGTAACGCCACCGGTTTCGACGTGTTCCTGCAGGACCGCGCCGGTATCGGTCACGAAAAACTGATGGAAGCGCGCAACCAGTTCCTCGGCATGGCCGCGCAGAGCAAGGTGCTCTACCAGGTGCGTCCGAACGGTCTGAACGATGAGCCGCAATATCACCTGGAAATCGACGATGCGAAGGCCCGCGCCCTGGGCGTGAGCATTTCCGACATCAACAGCACCCTGTCGATCTCCTTCGGTAGTAGCTACGTCAACGACTTCATCGACCGCGGTCGGGTGAAAAAGGTGTACGTGCAAGGTCAGGCTGGCGCTCGCATGAGCCCGGAAGACCTGAAGAAGTGGTACGTGCGCAACAGCGCCGGGACCATGGTGCCGTTCTCCGCATTCGCCAAGGGTGAGTGGATCTACGGTTCGCCGAAACTGGCGCGCTACAACGGTGTGGAAGCGATGGAGATCCTCGGTTCTCCGGCGCCGGGTTACTCCACCGGTGAAGCGATGGCCGAAGTCGAAGCGATTGCCAAGAAGCTGCCGGCCGGTGTCGGTATCTCCTGGACCGGTCTGTCCTACGAGGAACGGCTGTCCGGTTCGCAGGCGCCAGCGCTGTATGCCCTGTCGCTGCTGATGGTGTTCCTGTGTCTGGCGGCGCTGTACGAGAGCTGGTCGATTCCGATCGCCGTGATGCTCGTGGTACCGCTGGGGATCATCGGCGCGCTGATGGCCACCAGCCTGCGCGGGCTGTCCAACGACGTGTACTTCCAGGTGGGTCTGTTGACGACCATCGGTCTGGCAGCTAAAAACGCCATTCTGATCGTCGAATTCGCCAAGGAGCTGCATGAACAAGGGCGCAGTCTGCGCGATGCGGCGATCGAAGCGTGCCGCATGCGTCTGCGACCGATCATCATGACCTCGCTGGCGTTCGTTCTCGGTGTAGTACCGTTGGCGATCTCCACGGGCGCAGGTTCGGGTAGCCAGCACGCGATCGGTACCGGCGTGATTGGCGGTATGCTCACGGCCACGATCCTGGCGATCTTCTGGGTCCCACTGTTCTTCGTCACGGTTTCGTCCATGGGCCAGCGCAAAATCGCCGATCCGGACGAGACGACTGAAACTCCTAAAGAGGCTGGCCAATGAGCAAGTCGCTACTCTCCATCGCAGTCGCCGCCTTCGTGCTGAGCGGTTGCTCGCTGATCCCCGATTATCAGCAGCCTGAGGCTCCTGTCGCAGGTCAGTACCCGCAAGGGCCGGCCTATTCGCCGGCCCAGGCGCCGGCGCAAGCCGCCGCCGAGCAGGGCTGGAAGCAGTTTTTCCATGACCCGGCCCTGCAGCAGCTGATCCAGGTGGCACTGGAAAACAACCGCGACCTGCGTGTCGCGGCACTGAATATCGACGCTTACGCGGCTCAATACCGCATCCAGCGAGCGGATCTGTTCCCGGCCGTATCGGCCAATGCCAGCGGCAGCCGTCAGCGGGTTCCGGCGCGAGCGTCGCAGACCGGTGATTCGACGATCACCAGTTCCTACACCGCGACCGTCGGCATCAGCGCCTACGAACTCGACCTGTTCGGACGGGTACGCAGCCTGAGCGAACAAGCGCTGCAACAATACTTCGCCACCGAAGAAGCGCGTCGTAGCACCCAGATCAGTCTGGTGGCCAGTGTGGCCAACGCCTACATGACCTGGCAGGCCGACAAGGAACTGCTCAAGCTGACGCAGGACACCCTCGGTGCCTTCGAAGAAAGCTACAAGCTGACCAGCCGCAGCAACGAAGTCGGTGTGGCCTCGGCGCTGGACCTGGCGCAGTCGCGCACCTCGGTGGAAAACGCCCGGGCGCAACTGGCCAAGTACACCCGTCAGGTGGCTCAGGACGAGAACAGCCTGACCCTGCTGCTCGGCACCGGTATCCCGGCCAATCTGCAAGCGGCCAAACCGCTGTCGGATGATCTGCTCAGCGACGTACCGGCCGGTCTGCCTTCGGACTTGCTGCAACGTCGTCCTGACATCCTTCAGGCCGAGTACAACCTGAAAGCGGCCAACGCCAACATCGGCGCCGCCCGTGCAGCGTTCTTCCCGAGCATCAGCCTGACCGCCAATGCGGGCAGCCTGAGCCCGGACCTGTCCGGTCTGTTCAAAGGTGGTTCGGGCACATGGCTGTTCCAGCCGCAGATCAACCTGCCGATCTTCAACGCCGGCAGCCTGCGCGCCAGCCTCGACTACGCCAAGATCCAGAAGGACATTGGCGTGGCGAACTACGAGAAGTCGATTCAGACCGCCTTCCAGGAAGTCGCCGACGGCCTGGCCGCCCGCCAGACCTACACCGAGCAGTTGCAAGCGCAGCGTGACTTCGTCGCGGCCAACCAGGATTACTACCGCCTGGCCGAGCGTCGTTACCGCATCGGTGTCGACAGCAACCTGACCTTCCTCGACGCCCAGCGTCAGTTGTTCAGCGCGCAACAGGCATTGATCACCGACCGCCTCGCGCAGCTGACCAGTGCGGTCAACCTGTACAAGGCCCTGGGGGGTGGCTGGAATGCGCAGACCGCGCAGAACGAACCGCTGAAAGAAGAAGCACCGAAGATGAAGCTGTTCTGATCATCATCAGGTGAAAACAGGAAGCCCACCGATTGGTGGGCTTTTTGTTGCCTGAGAATCAAAAGATCGCAGCCTTCGGCAGCTCCTACAGGTGACCGCATTCCAAATGTAGGAGCTGCCGAAGGCTGCGATTTTTTGCTGTTCGATAATCGCCCAAAACCCGCTTTCACCGATTGAATCTCGCCCACCGCCCCCCGCACCATTCGCTCCACAAAACCAATAACAACAGGTTCGATACCATGCTTCCGCGCCCTGTCCCGCCCGGCTGATCGCCACCGCTTCATTCCTGATCTGCAATGTCGTGCTCGCCCCAAAGTGGCGGCAGCGAACCCGTTCGTCCCCAAAAAAATAACAAGAGACCCTGCGATGACTCATCCCACTGCGCCGTACGCCCTCCCCGGCCTGATCGCCCTGGCCCTGACCGGCGCCGCCCTGCCCGCCGCAGCTGAAGAAGCCGGTTTTATCGAGGGCGCTAGCGCCAACCTGAACCTGCGCAATTTCTACATCAACCGCAACTTCACCAACCCGACCAAGGCGCAGGGCAAGGCTGAAGAATGGACGCAGAACTTCATCCTCGACGCCAAATCCGGTTTCACCCAGGGCACCGTCGGTTTCGGCATGGACGTGCTCGGTCTGTACTCGGTCAAACTCGATGGCGGTAAAGGCACCGGCGGCACGCAACTGCTGCCGCTGGATCACGACGGGCGTCCGGCGGACAACTTCGGCCGCACCAACGTCGCGTTCAAGGCCAAGCTGTCGCAGACCGAAATCAAGGTCGGCGAATGGATGCCAGTGCTGCCGATCCTGCGTTCGGACGACGGTCGTTCGCTGCCGCAAACCTTCCGTGGTGGCCAGATCACCTCGAAGGAGATCAACGGCCTGACCCTCTACGGCGGCCAGTTCCGCGCCAACAGCCCGCGCGACGACAGCAGCATGAGCGACATGTCGATGTTCGGCAAAGCGGCGTTCACCTCTGATCGCTTCAACTTCCAGGGCGGTGAATACCAGTTCAACGAAAAACGCACGCAGATCGGTCTGTGGAACGCCGAACTCAAAGACATTTACAGCCAGCAATACGTCAATCTGACTCACAGCCAGCCACTCGGTGACTGGACGCTGGGCGCCAACCTCGGCTTCTTCTACGGCAAGGATGACGGCAGCGCCCGCGCCGGCGAACTCGACAACAAGACCTGGTCGGGGATGTTCTCGGCCCGCTACGGCGGCAACACCTTCTATGTCGGCCTGCAGAAACTCACTGGCGACAGCGCCTGGATGCGCGTCAACGGCACCAGCGGCGGCACCCTGGCCAACGACAGTTACAACTCCAGCTACGACAATGCCCAGGAACGTTCCTGGCAGGTGCGCCACGACTACAACTTCGCCGCCCTGGGCATTCCCGGCCTGACCCTGATGAACCGCTACATCAGCGGCGACAACGTGCACACTCGTACCATCACCGACGGCAAGGAATGGGGCCGCGAATCGGAACTGGGCTACACCGTACAAAGCGGTACCCTGCGCAACCTCAACGTGCGCTGGCGCAACTCGACCATGCGCCGCGACTTCAGCAACAACGAGTTCGACGAAAACCGCCTGATCATCAGCTATCCGATCAGCTTGCTCTGATCCCCACGCCGGCGCTGCATGAGTGGCGCCGGCCTCAACCACTGGTCAGCCCGGACTGGCGATTTGTCGAGGCACAGATACAGTGAAAGAGGTGTGTAAACTCTCCAGCCCGCTGTAGGAGCCCTTAGTTTTCTTCCGTTATCTCCGGATGCTGTACGCGAAGCTGCCTTGGCCACGGAGGTCAGGTATGAGCAAGCGAATAGTTATCGTCGGTGGCGGTGTAGGCGGAACCATGCTGGCCAATCTACTGGTCGGCAAGCTGTATCCGGAAGTTCTACGCGGCGACCTCTCGATCACATTACTGTCCAGTTCCCCCGATCATTACTACAAACCTGCGTTCATGTACGTGGCATTCAGCCAGTTCTTCGAAGAGGAACTCAAGCGTCCGGAACGCTCACTGTTGCGCCCGGAAATCAGTTTCCACGTTGAAGAAGTCACCCGTTTCGACTTTTCCGGGCAGCAATTGCGCACCCGAACCGGCAAACGCTTCGACTATGATTTTCTGGTGATCGCCACCGGCTGCGTGCCGGCGCCGGAACGCATCGAGGGTCTGCAGGAAGCCGGCGACCACTTCTATCAATACCTTCCTGCCCGGCAACTGGCGCAACGCCTGAACACCATCGAAAAAGGCCGGATTTTCATTACCGTGTCCTTCCCGCAGACACCGAACGTCCCGCACCAATGCGGCATCGCGCCCGTGGAAACGACATTGATGCTGGATGATTTGTTACGTCGCCGGGGCGTTCGCGAGCAAGTGGAAATCATCTACACCTACCCGACAGTTGCCCAGCTATTGCGCAATTGTCTGTTCTTGCAGCGCCCCACGGGTGAAATTCTGCCGAGCATCTTTGCCCGGAAAAACATTCACTTTCAGCGTGGCTTCACCCTGAGCCGTGTGGATCCCGATGCAAAAGTCGCCTACTCGGCCGAGGGCGATGCGCAACCCTTCGACATCCTGATGGCGACTCCGCCAATCCAGGCCGTCGAGGTGGTGCGCGAGTGCGGCATCTCGCAAGCCGCCAATGATGAAGGATGGCTGCCGACCAATCACGAAACGTTGCAAGTCTACGGTCTGGAGAATGTCTACGTGATCGGCGACACCGTCGACCTGCCGGTCAGCAAGGCCGGCGGCGCCTGTCATAACCAGGCACCGGTGATCGCCAACAACATCACGGCCCAGATCCGTCTTGGCGCACCCAACTCGGTATACGACGGTCGGGTACAAGCGGTAGCACAAATGGGCCTGAATGCCGGGATGCCACTCTGGTACGACTACGCCCACGATGTATTGCCGACACCCCCGACCAAATTGGGCGGCCTGCTCAGAAACGGTTTCAATCGCGGTCTTTACTGGGCGGTGGCCCGGGGAATGCTTTGACCCTGCACAGGGAGGAGTGATTGCTCATGCACATGCCCGAGGAAATATCAGCCACGCCCGGGTTCACGGCCCTGATGGCAAAACTGCAGCCGTTAATCGACGGCGGACGCCTGGAGAATATTGTCGACCTGCTTTCCCTGGTGTCCGATATCACCGATCTGCTCGACGCGGCCATGGTGGAAAAGCTCGCGCAATTGTTCGAGAACAGCACTGCCGCCACCTGGGCAGTCAGTAATGCAGTGCGCGTGGCCAAAGCCGAGATATCGGCACAGTCAGCGGCGCCGGGCACTCTGGCGTTGCTCAAACTGCTGAATGAAGAGGACACACGCAAAGGCGTGGCCGTTGTCCTGAAAACCCTCAACGTCATTGGACGACAACTGTAATCCGCCAGAGAGGACCTCCTCATAAGCGCCAAACTCGAAACGGCAGGGAACGCCTGCACCCACTGGGACGCCAAGGCGTACCAGCAGTTCTCCCGTCTCAGGCAACGCCCGGTCAACGAATTGCTCGACCGTGTCGACCTGCACGACCCCGAACGCATTTATGACCTGGGCTGCGGCACCGGCATTGCCACGCAGGTGCTGGCCGAGCGCTGGCCGCGAGCGCAGTTGCTGGGCGTCGACAGCTCACGGCAGATGCTGGATCAGGCCCGATGTCTGCCGATCAACGCCCGCTGGCAAGAGTGCGACTTGCTCGACTGGCACCCCGAGCAACCCGCCGACCTGCTGCTCGCGGCGGCGGTGCTGCATTTCATTGGCGATCATCAACAACTGCTGCCGCGCCTGCTCGGTCATCTCAAGCCCGGTGGCTGTCTGGCAGCACATATGCCGGACTGGCGCGATGCCTTGTGGTATCGACTGATGCTCGACACCCTCGACGATGCCGGCCCGGGACACACCCCCATCGGCACACCAGAACTGCGCCGGCGCATGGCCGCGCGGCCGTTGTTGGCATTGGAGGATTACTATCGCTTGCTGGCGCCGCTGACCACGTCGCTGGACATCTGGGAAACCGAGCAACTGCAAGTGGTTGACGGCAAGTCGCCGGTGTACGACTGGATCAAGGTCTCGGCGTTGCGGCCAGTGATGCAGGCGCTGACGTCACAGGAGCAGGCGCGGTTTATCTACCACTTCCTGATGCGCGTGCATGCGTATTATCCGCCGGAGAAAAACGGGCAGACGCTGTTTCCGTTCAAGCGGATTTTCATTGTGGCCAACGTTTGAAGATCAACAGATCGCAGCCTGCGGCAGCTCCTACAGGGGAGTGCATTCCAATGTAGGAGCTGCCGCAGGCTGCGATCTTTTGATTCTGATGCTTACTCCCGAGACTCAATCCCAAGCTCATCCCACACCGACTCCGCCAGATGGAACGTCGCATTGGCTGCCGGAATCCCGCAATAAATCGCACTCTGCATGATCACTTCCTTGATCTCGCCCCGGCTCACGCCGTTGTTCGCCGCTGCGCGCAAATGCAGTTTCAGTTCGCCTTCGCGGTTCATCCCGATCAGCATGGCGATGGTGATCAGGCTGCGGGTATGCCGCGGCAGGCCCGGGCGGGTCCAGATGTCGCCCCAGGCGTGACGGGTGATCATTTCCTGAAATTCCGAGTTGAACTCGGTCAGTGTGGTCAGGCTGCGATCGACATGCGCATCGCCCAGCACCGCACGGCGTACTTGCATGCCTTCGTCATAACGTTGTTTCTCGTCCACAAAAACTTCCTCACTGAGCGTTCAGAAACGCCAACACACGATCACTGAATGCGGCACCGGCCTGCACGTTGGACAGGTGCGCGGCATGGAACTCGGCGTACTCGGCGCCGCGCACATGCTCTTGAATGAAATGCCCGCCAGACGGTGGCGTCACCGCATCTTCGGTGCCGGCAATCACCAGCAGCGGCAGATTGATCGAGGCCAGTTGCTCGCGGAAATCGGCGTCGCGCACCGCCGCGCAATTGGCCGCATAACCTTCAGGCGAAGTCGCCGCGAGCATGTCGGTGATCTTCTTCGCCGCGGCCGGATTGGCCGCCGAAAAATCCCGGGTAAACCAACGGGCAATCGACGCATCGCGCAGCGCGACCATCGCCGCCGGGCCATCACGCAGCACGGTGTCAATGCGTGGATTCCACACCGACGGATCACCAATCTTCGCCGCAGTGTTGCACACGATCAGTTTGTGCAGACGATGGCCGGCATTGATCCCCAGCCACTGACCGATCAACCCGCCCATCGACAAGCCGCAGAAATGTGCGCGTTCGATATGCAGCGCATCCAGCAGACCCAGCACGTCGCGGCCCAATTGCTCGATGCTGTATGGCCCCGGTGTCACCAACGACTGGCCGTGACCTCGGGTGTCGAAACGCAGCACCCGGAAGTGCTCGGTGAACGCCGGCATCTGCGCGTCCCACATGTGCAGGTCGGTGCCCAGCGAGTTGGACAGCACCAGCACCGGTGCGTCGACCGGACCTTCAATAACGTAATGCAGTTCGCCATCGGCGAGTTGAACGAAAGCCACAGCCCTCTCCTTTCAGACAGACAATGCGTTGTGTTCGGCCACCGCGCGCTCGACCCAGGTTTGCGCCTGGCCGAGGTAATGCGCGGGATCGAGCAGATGATCCAGTTCGGTGCTGCTCAGTTCGGCGGTCACTTGCGGCTCGTCGCCGAGCACCGCACGCAGGTGGCGCTGTTCGGCCACCGCGCGTTTGCAGCATTGTTCGAGCAAATGGTGCGCGGTGTCGCGGCCGACACGCTGGGCGAGGACGATACTCACCGCTTCGGCCAGCACCAGCCCTTGGGTCAATTGGAGATTGCGCGCCATGCGTTCGGCATCGACCTCCAGCCCATCGGCCAGCAAGCGCGCCTGTTGCAGCGCACCGGACACCAGGCAGCAGATCTCCGGCAGGGTTTCCCATTCGGCATGCCACAGACCGAGGCTGCGCTCGTGCTCCTGGGGCATGGCGCTGAACAGCGTCGAGACCAGCCCCGGCACTCGCGTCGCCGCACCGATCAACACTGCCGCGCCGACCGGATTGCGCTTGTGCGGCATGGTCGACGAACCGCCCTTGCCCGGCGCCGACGGCTCGAACACCTCCGCCGCTTCGGTCTGCATCAACAGACTGACGTCGCGCCCGAGCTTGCCGAGGCTGCCGGCGATCAAACCAAGCACCGCGCCGAACTCGACGATGCGATCACGCTGGGTGTGCCAAGGTTGTTCAGGCAAGGCCAATTGCAGCTCTTCGGCCAGCGCTTGCGCGATCGGCAGCGCTTGCTCGCCGAGCGCCGCAAGGGTGCCGGAAGCACCGCCGAATTGCAGCACCAGCAGCCGTGGCTTGAGTTCGCGCAGACGCTGACGGCTGCGGGTCACCGCGCCGAGCCATCCGGCGATTTTCATCCCGAGGGTGACCGGCGTGGCGTGTTGCAGCCAGGTGCGCCCGGCCAATGGCGTGGCCGCATGCCGTTGGGCCTGAGTGGCGAGCGATTCGGCGAGCGCTGCCAGGTCGCTTTCAATCAGTACCAGCGCCTGACGCAATTGCAGGACCAGCCCGCAATCCATCACGTCCTGACTGGTGGCGCCCAGATGCACATAACGCTCGGCCTCGGCACTGCGCGCGGCGATCTGCTTGCCCAACGCCTTGACCAGTGGAATCGCCGAGTTGCCGGCGGTGGCAATCGCCTCGCCCAGCGCCGCGAAGTCATACAGACCGGCGTGGCAAGCGGCGGCAATCGGCGCGACGGCGGACGCCGGAATCACCCCGACCCGCGCCTCGGCCCGGGCCAGCGCCGCTTCGAAATCGAGCATCGCCTGCACCCGACCCTGATCGCAGAACACCTCGCGCATGTCGCGGGCCGTGAAGTAGGCATCGAACAATTGATTGCCCGGTCGCTGAGTCATAAACAGTCCTTGCCGGCGCGGGCCTATGCGGCCCGCGCACATCGGTTTACAGATCGTGGTGCAAGTACGCCGCCTGTTTCGGCAGGCGCAGGCTGAACAGGAACGCCACTGCCATCATCACCGTGACGTACCAGTAGAAGGCGTTTTCCATGCCCCCGGCTTTCAGGCTCAGGGCCACGTATTCCGCCGAACCGCCGAAGATCGCGTTGGCCACCGCATAGGCCAGACCGACGCCGAGGGCGCGGACTTCCGGCGGGAACATTTCGGCTTTCACCAGGCCGCTGATCGAGGTGTAGAAACTTACGATCGCCAGCGCCACGGTGATCAGCACGAAGGCCAGAATCGGGCTGCTGATGCTTTTCAGGCTCAGCAGGATCGGCACGGTGAACAACGTACCGAGCGCGCCGAACCAGAGCATCGAATTACGTCGACCGATCTTGTCGGCGAGCATGCCGAACAACGGCTGCATGCACATATACAGGAACAGCGCGCCGGTCATGATGTAGCTGGCGGTCTTGGCGTGCATGCCGGCCGTGTTCACCAGGTACTTCTGCATGTACGTGGTGAAGGTGTAGAAAATCAACGAGCCACCGGCGGTGTAACCCAGCACGGTGATGAACGCGGCTTTGTGATCACGGAACAGTGCGCGGATGCTGCCGGCGTCTTTGTTCTCGCGCATTTCCTTGCTGGTGGTTTCTTTCAGGGAGCGACGCAGGAACAGTGAAATCACCGCCGCCACCGCACCGACCACAAACGGAATCCGCCAGCCGTAGGCACGCAGTTCATCTTCACTGAGGAACTGTTGCAGGATCACCACCAGCGACACTGCCAGCAGTTGCCCGCCAATCAGGGTCACGTACTGGAACGAGGCGAAAAAGCCGCGCTGGCCCTTGAGTGCGACTTCACTCATGTAGGTCGCGGTGGTGCCGTACTCGCCGCCCACCGACAGGCCTTGCAGCAGACGCGCGAACAGCAACAGCAGCGGTGCCCAGACGCCGATGCTGGCGTAAGTCGGCAGGCAGGCGATGAGCAATGAGCCGAAGCACATCATCAGCACCGAAATCATCATCGAGGTCTTGCGGCCCTTCTTGTCCGCCAGCCGCCCGAAGATCCAGCCGCCAATCGGGCGCATCAAGAACCCGGCAGCGAACACCCCGGCCGTATTGACCAGTTGCACTGTCGGGTTGTCGGAAGGGAAAAACGCTGGGGCGAAATAGATCGCGCAGAAGGCATAGACATAGAAGTCGAACCATTCGACCAGGTTGCCGGACGAGGCACCGACAATCGCAAAGATGCGCTTGCTGCGCTCCTCGCCGGTGTAATGAGCGGTGGTAGTTGTCATTGTTTTTTACTCTGAAGGGACAGGTGAGAGTCTAGACACACTTCGCAACAATCCCGTTCCACAGATATATCCACGAGGCATTACACAGCCCCTCTTCTGAAAGAGGGCTTTTGTGGCGAGGGGATTCATCCCCGATCGAGTGCGCAGCACTCGCAAATCCGGCAGACGCGGTGTGTCAGTTTCACCGTGAAATCCGGTCTTGGGGCTGCTTCACAGCCCATCGGGGATAAATCCCCTCACCACAAACTCACTCCAACGGAATGAGCTGCGATCAATAATCGAAAAACACCGTCTCCGCCTCAGTGCCCTGCAAAATCACATTCCACTGATAAACCCCTGCCGCATCCGGCTTCGCCAGCAACGTGGCGCGTCGCTCGGCCGGCACACATTCGAGCAGCGGATCATTGACGTTCGCCGGCTCACCTTCAAAGTAGATGCGCGTCAGCAAGTGTTTGACCAAGCCACGGGCAAACACCAGCACCACCAGATGCGGCGCCTGGGTCGTACCCTTCAGGCCCTCGACCGTGCCCGGTTTGATCGTGGTGAAACGGAAGCGCCCTTCGGCGTCCACCGGCACCCGGCCGAAACCTTCGAAATGCGGGTCCAGCGGTTTGTCCTGCTCGTCTTCCGGGTGTGCGTACTTGCCGGCAGCGTTGGCTTGCCAGACTTCGAGCATCGCGTCGTTGACCACATCGCCGTTGCCGTCAACCACTTGGCCGGTGATCGCCACGCGCTCGCCGAGGGTTTGTTCGACCGCGAGGTTTTCGCGATTCAGCCAGGTCAGGCCGATGTGGTAGTACGGCCCGACGGTGTGGGACGTGGTGGCAGTCAGCGTCATCTTATTTCTCCATCGGCGTGGCGTCGCGGCCGCGCAAGACGATGTCCCAGCGATAGCCGAGGGCGTAGGACGGAATGGTTTTTTCCAGATCGAAAGCGGCGATCAGACGCTCCTTGGCGGAGGTGTCCGGCACGCAGTTGTAGATCGGATCGTAGGCCAGCAGCGGGTCGCCGGGGAAGTACATCTGCGTCACCAGACGGGTGAGGATGCTCGGCCCGAACAGCGAGAAATGAATGTGCGCCGGGCGCCACGCATTGTGGTGGTTACCCCACGGATAGGCGCCGGGCTTGATGGTCTGGAACTGATACCAGCCGTCGGCATCGGTTACGGTGCGGCCGGTGCCGGTGAAGTTCGGGTCCAGCGGCGCGTCGTGCAGGTCGCGCTGGTGGTTGTAGCGGCCGGCGGCGTTGGCCTGCCAGATTTCCACCAGAATCCCTGGCACCGGCAAACCGTTTTCGTCGAGCACACGGCCGTGAATGATGATGCGCTCGCCCAACGGCTCGCCGTCGTGCTGGGCGGTCAGGTCGTTGTCCTTGTCGGCGACACGTTCGGCACCGATGGTCGGGCCGGTGATCTCCGACAACGAATGCGGCAGAAACACCAACGGCTTGGACGGCGAGCGCAGGTTGGTGGATTGATACGTCGGGTGCAGGTATTCAGGCTGGGTGCCTTCCTGCGGACGACGGTAGCCAGGCTTGTCAGTCATTTCGCTTTCCTCTGTTCTTATCAGTCGACGCGCTGCGTCAGACGCGTTCGATGGCCAGGGCCAGACCCTGCCCGACGCCGACGCACATGGTCGCCAGACCTTTCTGGCCGCCGGTCTTTTCCAGCTGATGCAGCGCGGTCAGCACCAGTCGCGCGCCGCTCATGCCCAACGGATGGCCCAAGGCAATCGCGCCACCGTTCGGGTTGACCTGCGGCGCATCATCCGCCAGACCCAATTCACGCAGCACCGCCAGACCTTGGCTGGCGAAGGCTTCATTGAGTTCGATCACATCGAAATCGCTGACCGCCACACCAAGACGCTCGATCAGTTTGCGCACCGCCGGCACCGGGCCGATGCCCATGACGCGCGGCGCAACGCCGGCGCTGGCCATCCCGAGCACTTTGGCGCGGGCGGTCAGGCCGTGTTTCTTCACCGCCTCGGCAGACGCAAGAATCAGCGCAGCAGCACCGTCGTTGACGCCGGACGCGTTGCCAGCGGTAACCGTCTTGTCCGGGCCGTTGACCGGCTTCAATCTGGCCAACGCTTCAAGCGTGGTGTCGGCGCGCGGATGTTCGTCCTGGCTGACCACGGTTTCGCCCTTCTTGTGGGCGATCCGCACTTCGACGATTTCCTCGGCGAAGTAGCCCGCCGCTTGTGCAGCAGCCGTGCGTTGCTGACTGCGCAGGGCGAACGCGTCCTGGTCGGCGCGCGACACCTTATAGTCGTCGGCGACGTTGTCGGCGGTCTGCGGCATCGCATCGACGCCGTACTGGGCCTTCATCAGCGGGTTGATGAAACGCCAGCCGATGGTGGTGTCTTCCAGTTTCATGTTGCGCGAGAACGCTGCGTCCGCCTTGCCCATCACGAACGGCGCACGGGACATCGACTCGACGCCGCCGGCAATCGCCAGCTCCATCTCGCCGCTGGCAATGGCGCGGAACGCAGTGCCAATCGCGTCCATGCCCGAAGCACACAGACGGTTGAGGGTCACGCCCGGCACGCTCTCCGGCAGACCGGCCAGCAACAGCGCCATGCGCGCCACGTTACGGTTGTCTTCGCCGGCCTGGTTGGCGCAGCCGAGGAACACTTCATCGATTGCATTCCAGTCCACCGACGGATTGCGTTCCATCAGCGCCTTGATCGGCACAGCGGCCAGATCGTCGGCACGGACGGCGGCCAGTCCACCGCCGAAACGGCCGATGGGCGTACGGATTGCGTCGCAGATATACACGTCACGCATCATGCTTCTCCCGGTGCCTGGCCGTGGGCGGCGGCGGTGCGCGCTTCGAGATCGCGCAGTGCAGTCAGTTCGGTCTCGGTCGGTGCCGCCGTGGTTTCCACGTTGTCGGCAAAGCGAATGGCCCAACCGGTGGCGGCGACCACTTGCTCGCGGGTCACGCCCGGATGCAGAGCGGTGACCACGAATTCGTGGGTGCCCGCTTCCGGCTCCATGATGCACAGGTCGGTGATGATCCCGACCGGGCCGGCACCCGGCAGGCCCAGACGCTTGCGCGAATCGCCGCCCTCGCCGTGGCCGACCGAGGTAATGAAGTCGAGCTTGTCGACGAACGAACGCGCCGACTGCTTGAGAATGATCAACACGCTCTTCGCCGAACCGGCGATTTCCGGCGCGCCACCGGCACCCGGCAAACGCACTTTCGGCGCGTGGTAATCGCCGACCACAGTGGTGTTGATGTTGCCGAAACGGTCGACCTGCGCCGCGCCGAGAAAACCGACGTCGATGCGTCCGCCCTGCAGCCAGTAGCGAAAAATCTCACCGGTCGGGACGACGGTGTCGGCAGTCTCCGCCAGCTCGCCGTCACCGATCGACAGCGGCAGCACGCTTGGCTTGGCGCCAATCGGGCCGGATTCATAGATCAGCACCACGTCCGGCGACGACGTCAAACGCGCGAGGTTGGCGGCTTTCGACGGCAGACCGATGCCGACGAAGCACACCGAGCCGTTCTTCAGGCGCCGGGCCGCCGCGACGGTCATCATTTCATTGGTGGTGTAAGTCATTACTTGGCCTCCGAAGCAGCGGCCAACTTGGCCTGGAACGCGCTGAAGTCAGCGCAGCCATGGATGTATTCGTTGATCCACGCGGTAAACGTCTCACGGTCGCGGGCGATCGGATCCCACGCTTGATAGAAACGATTGTCACGCTCGGTGTAACCGTGGGCGTAGGACGGATGCGCGCCGCCGGGTACGTGGCAGACCGCGCTCAAGGCCCAGGTTGGCAACACGCTGGCGTTCATCGGCGCGTTGAGGTTGTCGACGATTTCTTCAACCGTGACGATGCAGCGCTTGGCTGCCAGCGCAGCTTCTTTCTGCACCCCGAGAATGCCCCACAACAGCACGTTGCCTTGGCGGTCGGCTTTCTGCGCGTGGATCACGGTCACGTCCGGACGCACCGACGGCACCGCGGCCAGCACTTCACCGGTGAACGGGCAGGTCACGGATTTGATCAGCGGATTGACCTTCGGCAGGTCGGAACCGGCGTAGGCCCGCAGCACGGCGAATGGCAGACCGGAAGCGCCGGCGACGTAGGCATTAGCCAGGTCGGCGTGGCTGTGTTCTTCGATTTCCAGGGCATGCGGCCATTGCTTTTCGACCGCGTCGCGCAGACGGTGCAGCGAACCCACGCCGGGGTTGCCGCCCCAGGAAAAGATCAGCTTGCGTGCACAACCGGCACCGATCAGTTGGTCGTAGATCAGGTCAGGCGTCATCCGCACCAGGGTCAGATCTTTCTTGCCCTGACGAATGATTTCATGACCCGCCGCCGTAGGGATCAGGTGAGTGAAGCCTTCGAGCGCGACGGTGTCGCCGTCGTTGACGAATTGCTTCACCGCGTCGTGCAGCGAAAGGATCTCAGCCATGGAGCAGGCTCCCGTTTTTGTAGTGAATCGTCAGTGAGAAAAAGGCGCGAGGTTCAGCGCCGGAGTCACTGCAGATTAAGCCGCAGAAAATCGCCAAACAATCCGATAATCGACTGAGTGTTCGTTTATCGAACGGATTGTTATCACCCTATCGTTCCGTGTTGATCGCCAAAAGATCGCAGCCTGCGGCAGCTCCTACAGGGTTACGCGTTCACCTGCAGGAGCTGCCAAAGGCTGCGATCTTTTCGCTTTACATCGAAATATCAGGTCGCATCCGCATGACTGACCACACCTTTGATCACCACCGCCGCCGTCGCCAACCCCGCCGGAATCACCAGCGCCGTCAGCACCTGTTCGAAGTTCCAGCCCAGCCCCAGCAACGTCGCGCCCATCCACGCCCCGAGAATCGCGCCGAACCGGCCAATCCCGAGCATCCACGACACCCCGGTCGCGCGTCCCTGCGTCGGATAAAACCGCGCCGCCAGCGAAGGCATCGCCGATTGCGCACCGTTGACGCACATCCCCGCCACCAGCACCAGGGTCGCCAGCAATGTGATATTGCCCAGGCTCTGCCCCACCGCGTAGGCAAACACCCCGGCCAGCAGGTAGAACGTGCCAATGACCTTGTGCGGATTGAAGCGGTCCATCGCCCAGCCGACAGCGACCGCGCTCAACACCCCGCCGAACTGGAACAACGCGCCGATAAACGCCGCCTGCTCCATGCTCGCGCCGCTGTCACGCATCAGGGTCGGCAGCCAACTGGTCAGCAGATAGACGATGACCAGGCCCATGAAGTAGGTCAGCCACAGCAACAAAGTGCCGACACTGTAAGTGCCGGAGAAAATCACCGCGAAGACGTTGCGCGCCTTGACGGTTTTCTGCTCCGGAACGCTGAAACTCGAGGCTTGCGCCACGGCGACCGGATCGATTGGCGACAGGGTCTTGCGCACTTTCTCGGTGCCGCGATTGCGCACCACCAGATAACGCGCCGACTCCGGCAGCCAGAACAGCAGCACCACCGCGAGGATCAGCGGCAGGATCCCGCCGATCAGCAGCAGGCTGTGCCAGCCGAACGCCGGGATCAGCTTCGCCGAAATGAAACCGCCGCCGGCCATGCCGAGGTTGAAGCCGCAAAACATGCTGGTCACCAGCAATGACTTTTTGCGCTCCGGGGTGTATTCCGAGAGCAGCGTGGTGGCGTTGGGCATGCCGGCGCCCAGGCCGAGACCGGTCAGAAAACGCAGCACCAGCAATTGCTCGACGTTGGTGCTGTAGGCCGAGGCCAGGCTGAAAGCGCCGAACAGCAGCACCGCGCCGACCAGCACCACTTTGCGCCCGAAACGGTCAGCCAGAGGGCCCGAACCCAGAGCGCCAAAGACCATGCCGATCAACGCGGCACTCATTACCGGGCCGAGGCTGGCGCGGTCGATGCCCCAATCCTGGGACAACGCCGGGGCGATAAAGCCCATCGCCGCTGTGTCGAGGCCATCGAGAAACACAATCAGGAAACACAGGATCACCACCCGCCACTGATAGCGCGAGATCGGTTGGGCATTGATGAAGGTCTGCACGTCGAGGCAGTTACCTACAGCGGACTGAGGCTGGTTCATTATTTTTATTCCACGCAAAAAACGCAGTCGAACGGCGGCCGGCCAGAGAGCGGCACGGTCACAAGAATAGAAGGTCGGGATCAGGCGTTGCGGTGAATCCGGCAACAGGGAACGGAGCTGAGACAGTCGGGGAGCATGCGCATGGTGAGTTGCCTCTTGTCATTATTATGGGAGTCGACAATCCGGCAGGCTCATTCATATCGGCGCCGGATGACGCTGCCGCGACATTAATGATCCGAGGGTTTTAGCGTCAATTCGATAAACGCAACACTGTGCGTTTATCGAACAGCTTCATCAGGCGAACAGTTGCGCGCTGAGGTCGCGGCTGGCGCTGAGCAGGCCCGGCAGGAAGCGTTGCTCCAGCTCGGTGCGACTGACGCGGCCGGCGTGGGTACTGACGTTGAGCGCCGCCACCACTTGGCCCGATGCATCGTAAACCGGCACCGCAATCGAGCGCAGGCCCTGCTCCAGCTCCTGATCGACGATGCACCAGCCCTGTTGCCGCACTTCCTGCAGGCATGCAAGCAGACTTTCCGGGGTATGCAGGGTGCGGCTGGTCTTGGCCACCAGTTCGGCATGGTCGAGGTATTCGCGCAGCGAAGTGTCGTCCAGCGCCGCCAGCAGGATACGGCCCATCGAGGTGCAATAGGCCGGCAGACGTCCGCCCACCGACAGATCCACCGAGATCAGCCGTTGCGTGGTCGCCGAACGGGCAATGTACAGAATGTCGTCACCTTCGAGCGTGGCCATGTTACAGGCTTCGTGCAGTTGCTCGCTCATGCGGTCGAGGTACGGCTGGGCCGAGACCGCCAGCGGCGTCGACGACAGATACGCGTGGCCGAGGGTCAGCACTTTGGGCAACAACGAGTACGTGCGGCCATCGGTGGTGGCGTAACCCAGTTTGATCAAGGTGTGCAGACAACGGCGCACGGCGGCGCGGGGAATTTCCGTGCGATGGCTGATCTGGGCGATGGTCAGGTGCCGCTTGCGCTCCTGAAACGCCTGCACCACCGCCAGGCCACGGGCCAGCGAGGTCATGAAATCCGGATCGCCCGTCAGCGCCTGGATACGCTTGGCTGGCGACGCGACGATCGGCGGCGCCACGGAGGTGAAGGAGTTGCGCATTTGATCGTTCATTTTTTGTCCTTTTTTCCGGCACGGATCAATGGCCATACAAGCGGCTCGCCGGCAAATGCACAAGGACCGGGACGCCAAGATTGGGCGATTATCGAACCATCGACCGATTATCGCAATCCGCGGCACAAGCTCTTCATGGTTTGCCGGGTCGACCATGGAACGGGTTAATCCAACTTTCCATCGTGCGTTAGTTGTTCGACTTAATGGCGTCAGAAACACAACACTGAGCGCATAAAGGTTTCAGCGGATTTCAACTAGCGATAAAAATTGTCAGTCACAAAAACAATCACACATCTGGAACCGTTTTTAACTTGGCAAAGATAGTCAATCCCGAATCGACCGCTATAATGCCTCTCAGTGGGGCCGGTTTTATTCACCGAAGCCGCCACCTGCCGAAGCGATGCCAATCGCCGACAGCTCCGGCCAGCGCTGACGCGCATGACTCATGCAACGACAGCGCCCGCTGAAACAGGCAACTGATGCTGCGTCAGTTTTAATCTGGTGTCGCAGCCGCCTGCAACATGGAAGTCTTGACCGCCTTGCCGATAACTCCAATGCCTTTACGGGCATGACCTTTCGGTGGACGCGCTCAATCGACTCGTTGCCGTGCGTTTCACCAGACATTCATCTCAACTCAAACAGGTAGCACTGTGACGAAAGACGAACTGCGCGCGGAACTTGAGCGCCAGGAACAACGTTACAAGGAAGTTTACGGCGGGGAAGTCACCACCTACGCCGCTCAACCGGAACCGGAACGCAAAGCATGGCGTAAACGCCCCACTGTTCAGGATCAGGTTTTCCAGCAAGAACTGAAAAAGATGGAAGAAGAACTCAAAACCGAAGAGCCATGAACCGGCGATTGTGAGTTTTTCGAGGGTCTGCGTCGCCACCGGCTACGAGCGCGGTGACCCGACAATGCCTTGCGCGCCCGCTACCCGCGGGCAGCGGCCACCTCCCCCGTGTTGCGCGGGAAAGGAGCGTGTCTGGCTCGTTTCAGAGATATTTCACACAAGCGTTTGAGGCCCTCGCGCACTCGACGAAACGCCTGCTGCCTGAAGGTTTTTCCAAGATAATCAAACACTTGAAAAACCCTGCAACACGCTCGGGCTTTGCACCTTGCAACAATTTAATTCGACATTGATTGCTACCGATGAGCAGGTAGGGGATCGATTTCCAGTCTTTTCTGGCATAATCGCGCCCCCTTATGACCGGGTCAGAAAACCTTCATGATCGATTTATTCAGCGGACTGGATGCTTGGGTGCTTGTGAGCCTCTTGCTCGCCCTGACGTTTGTCCTCGCCTTCGAGTTCATCAATGGATTTCATGACACCGCTAACGCGGTAGCCACTGTTATCTACACCAAAGCCATGCCGCCTCACCTGGCGGTGTTCTTCTCCGGTGTGTTCAACTTCCTCGGCGTGTTGCTGGGCGGCGTTGGCGTGGCGTATGCCATTGTTCACCTGCTGCCGGTAGAACTGCTGATCAATGTGAACACCGGCCATGGCCTGGCGATGGTGTTCTCGTTGCTCGCCGCGGCGATCACCTGGAACCTGGGCACCTGGTACTTCGGTATCCCGGCCTCCAGTTCCCACACCCTGATCGGCTCGATCCTTGGCGTCGGCCTGGCCAACGCCCTGATCAACAACATCCCGTTGGCCGACGGTGTGAACTGGCAGAAAGCGATCGACATCGGCGCTTCGCTGGTGTTCTCGCCAATGGCTGGCTTCCTGATCGCCGCGCTGATCCTGATCGGCCTGAAGTGGTGGCGCCCGCTGTCGAAGATGCACAAGACCCCGGAACAGCGCCGCAAGATCGACGACAAGAAACATCCGCCGTTCTGGAACCGCCTGGTCCTGGTGATCTCGGCCATGGCCGTGAGCTTCGTGCACGGCTCCAACGATGGCCAGAAAGGCATTGGCCTGATCATGCTGGTGTTGATCGGTATCGTGCCTGCGCAGTTCGTCCTCGACCTGAGCAGCACCACTTACCAGATCGAACGCACCCGCGACGCGACCCTGCACCTGAGCCAGTTCTACAAGCGCAATGCCGACTCCCTGGGCGAATTCCTGGCCCTGGGCAAAAGTGTTGAAGGCGACCTGCCGGAGAAATTCCGCTGCAACCCGCAGCAGACCGAACCGACCATCAACGCCCTGCTCGATACGCTTAAAGGTGTAGCGGACTACCATTCGCTGTCCTCGGAAAGCCGCATTGAAGTGCGTCGCTACCTGCTGTGCCTGGACGACACTGCGAAGAAAGTCGGCAAGCTGCCAGGCCTGGAAGCGCGTGAAAAGGCTGACCTGGACAAACTGCGCAAAGACCTGACCACCACCACCGAATACGCCCCGTTCTGGGTGATTCTGGCGGTCGCACTGGCCTTGGGCCTGGGCACCATGGTTGGCTGGAAACGCGTGGTACTGACCATCGGCGAGAAAATCGGCAAGCAAGGCATGACCTATTCCCAGGGCATGTCGGCGCAGATCACCACCGCGAGTCTGATCGGCATGGCCAACATCTTCAGCCTGCCGGTATCCACCACCCACGTGCTGTCCTCGGGCGTGGCCGGCACCATGGTCGCCAACAAGAGCGGCCTGCAAGGCGGGACTGTTCGTACCATTTTGCTGGCGTGGGTGCTGACCTTGCCGGCGACGGTGGCGCTGTCGGCCGGATTGTTCTGGCTGGCGTCGAAGGCGTTGGGTAGCTGATAGACAGCGGTGCATGAGAAAGGCGTGATTTGTGAGGATCGCGCCTTTTTTTTGGGTTTGGATTTGTGAGCATATCCGTTGCTGCGGTAACGGCTGCTGGCGGTTTCGCTCTTACAGCGAGTCACCTTTTCCAGACGCCGAAAAGGTAACCCAAAAGGCTTTGCCCCGGCGTACGGCACTTCGCTGAGGCTCAGTGTTCCCTCGCTACGGTGTCCATCCGGGGGCATCGCCTACGGTTTGCTTCGCTGCACCTCCTCTCGATGCATGCGGCTTCGCCGCACGGCGCTGCGCGCCTACCCCCGGATGAACACCTTCGCTCGGCCTGCCGAAGGGGCTGAAGATCAAAAGCCAGATCAAGAGCCAAAGCCAAAGCAGATCAAAAGATCGCAGCCTTCGGCAGCTCCTACATGGGATTGGGTGCTTTCAGTTGGAGTTTGGTCGGCTGTCAGGCCGCCATCGCTGGCAAGCCAGCTCCCACA
>NZ_CP058974.1:2187397-2322610 GCF_022368695.1 Pseudomonas sp. Y5-11 | reverse complement strand
ATCCGGGGGTGGGAGCGCAGCGACCGTTTGGCGCAGCCAAACACAGCGAGAGGAGGTGCAGCGAAGCAAACCGTAGGCGCTGCCCCCCGGATGAATCCCGCAGCGAAGGAACCCGAGCCTAAGCGAGGGCCGAACGTCAGGGTAAAGCCTTTTGGGTTACCTTTTCGGCGTTTGGAAAAGGTGACCCGCCGTAAGGGCGGAACCGTAATAAGCAACGCCCGCAGAAACGGATCTACACCCAGAACCCCAAGAACATGGTCGGCCCAAAGGCCGCCAAGACAAAAAAAAAGGGCAACCGAAGTCGCCCAAAATGCCTTGCGTGCTCATCAAACCCGGAAAGACCTATTTCTTGCGCTTATGCGCGTCCTTCCAGATAAAAAATCCAAACCCTGCAAAAAACAGAACCATGAGACCTACGGTCAGGACCCCGGCAAACACCACGTTATCGAAAAACATGACTGTGGCCTCCTGGCCCCTGCTTTGCTGCGATGGAGCTAAGTTAACCAATCGCGCAGGCGCAGAAATTGACCAGGATCAAGTCCGGTCAACACAGAGGATAAAGGCGGGAAAATAACTGACCTGCATCAAAGGATGCAGGGGGAGATCAACGCTTTTTCGGTTTCTTTTTCGGCTTTTTCTGGGTTTTTCCCAACGGCATGGCCTGCTCGAAGGCCTTGCGCACTTCGTTCAGCCGCTTTTCGTTGAGATCATGCACACGCTTGGCGCGTTCAGTGCCGAGGTCGATCAGTTTTTCATCTTGGCTCATGGCGTTCAGCGCATCACTTGGAAGAAAACACAACTGCCGCATCAGCGGCAGGGCTGCGCCAATCATGCAGCCTGACACCGGCACCCGACAACAATTCGTGTAAATCGGCGGGCTCAGATCTCGATATCGACCCACAAGCCCTGGCGCGGCTGGTCTTCCATCAGCGGCACCACCGGCACAGTGTTGTCGGCATTGAGCTCGGTGCCCGGCACGGCCAGATGCTCCTCCGGGTCTTCATCGGCTTCGCGACGGCGCCGATCGCGTTCCTGTTGACGGCGCTGTTCTTCGCGCGCCAGCAGACGATCCTCTTCCGGGTCACGCTTTTGCAGGTCGATCGTGCTTTCGTTGGAGCTTTCCTGCACCGGCACCACCGGAGGAATGTCCGGCCGCTGGCGAATCGGATCCTGCTGGGAAGTGATCGGCACAGCGCTCAGGGGGAGCATCGGTGGCAGCATATAAAGGGTCTCCTGTCAGCAAGCTATCGGCTGCGGCAAAGGCGCCTTTAGCCACTGGTCGCAAACTTGTGACCGGGTTGGCACTGCAGGAGCTGCCGAAGGCTGCGATCTTTTAATGGGACAACGTAGAACTCAGGTGTTTCCGTAGATCAAAAGATCGCAGCCTGCGGCAGCTCCTACCCAGTAATCTTTGGCCCTGAAGCCTGCATTCCGTTAAGATAGCCCGCTTTTTCAAGGTGGGAGTCAGGCAGCATGGCGCAGCAGTATCAACCGGGGCAACGCTGGATCAGTGACAGCGAAGCAGAGCTTGGTTTAGGCACCGTTCTGGCACAGGACGGCCGCTTGTTGACCGTGCTCTACCCGGCCACTGGCGAAACCCGCCAGTACGCGCTACGGAATGCGCCCCTCACCCGCGTTCGGTTCTCGCCGGGTGACACCATTACTCACTTCGAAGGCTGGAAGATGACCGTGCGCGAAGTCGACGATGTCGACGGGCTGATGGTCTATCACGGTCTCAACGGGCAGAACGAAGCCGTCACCCTGCCGGAAACCCAGCTGTCGAACTTCATTCAGTTCCGTCTGGCCAGCGACCGTCTGTTCGCCGGACAGATCGACCCGCTGCCATGGTTCTCCCTGCGCTACAACACCCTGGAACACACCAGCCGCCAATTGCAGTCCTCGCTCTGGGGCCTGGGCGGCGTGCGTGCGCAACCGATCGCGCACCAGTTGCACATCGCCCGTGAAGTCGCCGACCGCATCGCGCCGCGGGTTCTGCTGGCAGACGAAGTGGGTCTGGGGAAAACCATCGAAGCCGGCCTGGTGATCCATCGCCAACTGCTCTCGGGCCGCGCCAATCGCGTGCTGATTCTGGTGCCGGAAAACCTGCAGCACCAGTGGCTGGTGGAAATGCGCCGCCGCTTCAACCTGCAGGTTGCGCTGTTCGACGAAGAACGCTTCATTGAAAGCGATGCCACCAACCCGTTCGAAGACACCCAGCTG
Organism: Pseudomonas sp. Y5-11; assembly: GCF_022368695.1. Classification (NCBI taxonomy): domain Bacteria; kingdom Pseudomonadati; phylum Pseudomonadota; class Gammaproteobacteria; order Pseudomonadales; family Pseudomonadaceae; genus Pseudomonas; species Pseudomonas sp. Y5-11. The sequence continues at coordinate 2,320,390 of NZ_CP058974.1, read as the reverse complement.
GCACTGGTTGCGCTGGAATGGCTGGTCGAAGACGAGAAGGCGCAGGATGCCCTGTTCGCCGCCGGCTGGGACCTGATGGTGGTCGACGAAGCCCATCACCTGGTGTGGCACGAAGACAAGGTCAGCCCGGAGTACGCGCTGGTCGAGCAACTGGCGGAAGTGATTCCCGGCGTACTGCTGCTCACCGCGACCCCGGAACAACTCGGTCAGGACAGCCACTTCGCCCGTCTGCGCCTGCTCGACCCGAACCGTTTCCACGACCTGGCCGCCTTCCGCGCCGAGAGCGAGAACTATCGCCCGGTGGCCGAAGCCGTGCAGGAGCTGCTCGACAAGGGACGCCTGTCGCCCGAAGCGCACAAGACCATCCACGGTTTCCTCGGCAACGAAGGCGAGGCCCTGCTGACCGCGGTCAACGATGGCGACAGCGAAGCCAGCGCCCGTCTGGTGCGTGAGCTGCTCGACCGCCACGGCACCGGCCGCGTACTGTTCCGTAACACCCGCGCCGCCGTGCAGGGTTTCCCCGAGCGTAAACTGCACCCTTACCCGCTGCCATGCCCGGACGAATACCTCGAACTGCCGCTGGGCGATCACGCCGAGCTGTACCCGGAAGTCAGCTTCCAGGCCCAGCCGGACGCCAGCGAAGAAGAGCGCTGGTGGAAATTCGACCCGCGCGTCGAGTGGCTGATCGATCAGCTGAAAATGCTCAAGCGCACCAAAGTTCTGGTGATCTGCGCCCACGCCGAAACCGCGATGGACCTGGAAGACGCCCTGCGCGTGCGTTCCGGCATCCCGGCCACGGTGTTCCATGAAGGCATGAACATCCTTGAGCGTGACCGCGCCGCCGCCTACTTCGCCGACGAAGAGTTCGGCGCGCAAGTACTGATCTGCTCGGAAATCGGCAGTGAGGGTCGCAACTTCCAGTTCGCTCATCACCTGGTGCTGTTCGATCTGCCATCGCACCCGGACCTGCTCGAGCAGCGCATCGGTCGTCTCGACCGGATCGGCCAGAAGCACATCATCGAACTGCACGTGCCATACCTGGAAACCAGCCCGCAAGAGCGCCTGTTCCAGTGGTACCACGAAGCGTTGAACGCGTTCCTCAACACCTGCCCGACCGGCAACGCCTTGCAGCATCAGTTCGGCCCGCGCCTGCTGCCGCTGCTCGAAGAAGCCGATGACGGCGAGTGGCAAGCACTGATCGACGAGGCCCGCACCGAGCGCGAGCGTCTGGAACAAGAGCTGCACACCGGTCGCGACCGTCTGCTGGAACTCAACTCCGGCGGCGCTGGCGAAGGGGATGCGCTGGTCGAGGCGATCCTTGAACAGGACGACCAGTTCGCCCTGCCGATCTACATGGAAACCCTGTTCGACGCGTTCGGCATCGACAGCGAAGACCACTCGGAAAACGCCCTGATCCTCAAACCGAGCGAGAAGATGCTCGACGCCAGCTTCCCGCTGGGCGACGACGAAGGTGTGACCATCACCTACGACCGCAACCAGGCGCTGTCGCGCGAAGACATGCAGTTCATCACCTGGGAACACCCGATGGTGCAGGGCGGCATGGACCTGGTGCTGTCCGGTTCGATGGGCAACACCGCCGTCGCGCTGATCAAGAACAAGGCACTGAAACCGGGCACCGTGCTGCTGGAACTGCTCTACGTCAGCGAAGTGGTTGCCCCGCGTTCGCTGCAACTGGGCCGTTACCTGCCGCCGGCCGCCTTGCGCTGCCTGCTCGACGCCAACGGTAACGACCTGTCGCCACGGGTCTCGTTCGCAACCCTCAACGATCAACTGGAAAGCGTACCTCGCGCCAGCGCCAACAAGTTCATCCAGGCCCAGCGCGATCAGCTGACGCCACGGATCAACGCGGGTGAAGACAAGATCACCCCGCGTCACGCCGAGCGCGTGGCCGAGGCCCGGCGCCGTCTGGCAGCCGATACCGACGAAGAACTGGCGCGCCTGACCGCATTGCAAGCGGTCAACCCGACCGTGCGCGACAGCGAACTCGATGCGTTGCGCCAGCAGCGTGAACAGGGTCTGGCGATGCTGGATAAAGCGGCGCTGCGTCTGGAAGCGATTCGGGTACTGGTGGCGGGTTAAACCACCCTGCCCCACCGCTGTAAATGAAAAGGCCCGCAGTGATGCGGGCCTTTTTGTTTGTCTGGTATTTATCAGCTGATGCTGATGGCCCCATCGCTGGCAAGCCAGCTCCCACAGGGTTTGGAGTGTTTACAAATTATGCGTGTGACTCGGTCACTGTGGGAGCTGGCTTGCCAGCGATAGCAATCATGCAGTCGCCACAGAAACATCAGGCTCAACCACTGCCACCAACCCCTCCTTCATCCGCTGCGCATCCCGGACAAAACACCGCGCCGCCAGAAACAGAAACACCATGGTCAAGAACAGCGCCACCGGAATCAGGTACATCGCGTCATGCAGGCCGACAGCCTTGAACGCCTCGGTCATCTGCTCAGCCCCCGCCGAAAGCATCGCCGACTTGGCGAAGTGATCGGACAAGGCCCCCACCACCACCGGCCCCAATCCACCGCCGAGCAAGTACAGCCCGGCAAAGAACAACGCCATCGCCGTCGCACGCAGACGCGGCTCGACCACGTCCTGAATCGCCGTGTACACGCAGGTGTAGAAGTTATAGGCAAACAGCCAGCCGACGCTGAACACCGCGACGAACACGCCAATCTCGACCCGTCCGGCGTGCAACGCCCACGCCGTGCACACGGTCGAGATGATCAGGCTGACGCCGGCAAACAGCAGCCGGCCGTTGGCGACTCGTTGATGAATCTTGTCAGCGATCCAGCCGCCGAGTGTCAGGCCGATCAACCCGGTGATCCCCACAATCACCCCGGTCGCCACCGCCGCGTCCTGCAACGGCATCAGGAAATACCGCTGCAGCATTGGCACCAGAAACGAGTTGCAGGCATAGGTGGCGAAGTTGAAGCACAAGCCTGCCATCACCAGCCACAGGAATGTCGGCACGGCGAGGACACGGCGGATCGGTCTGTCGACTTTATCCTGGGACACCTGCACGATTTCCGCCGCACCGCGCTTGGGTTCCTTGATGAAGAACATGAACACCGCGAGGATCAGCCCCGGCACCGCCGCGATAAAGAACGGCGCGCGCCAGCTGTCGAACGCCTTGACCATCGCACCGATGGTGAAGAACGCCAGCAACAATCCCAAGGGCAACCCGAGCATGAAAATGCCCATGGCTCGCGCCCGGCGGTGCGCCGGGAACAGGTCGCCGATCAGCGAGTTGGCGGCCGGCGCGTAACTGGCTTCGCCAATGCCGATCCCCATGCGCACCAACAGAAAGCTCCAGAAACTGCCAACCAGACCGTTGACCGCCGTCAGTGCGCTCCAGGTCGCCAGGCCCCAGCCCATCAATTTGCTGCGCGAGCCAGTGTCGGCCATGCGGCCTAACGGCAGACCGGCAATCGCATAAACCAGGGTAAACGCGGTACCGACGATCCCCAGTTGAAAGTCACTCAGGTGCCACTCCATGCGGATCGGCTCGATGATGATCGCTGGAATGGTGCGGTCGAAGAAGTTGAACAGGTTGGCAAGGAACAACAGGAACAGAATGCGCCAGGCATTCGCCGCTTGGGTCGAGTTCTGCATGGGTCCGTCTCTTTATTGTTATGAGGGCTTCACTGCCGACGCATCCGAGCCCGGAACCTGCAATCTAGACAGGCGGTGCGTAGCTGTCTGTGATCATTCGTCAAGCTGATAATGAGCCATGGCACTGTAAAGAAACGTAAGCCCTTGATAACGCAGCAATCCCCCGTAAACCGGGGGTTTTGCGGCAAAACCCGGCTACAAAAAAATACTTTCGCGCCCCCCTTCCCAAGTTCATGGCGAAGCCTAGAATAGCCGCCGGATCCGTCCGGATTCGCCGATCAACCCCTTTGATGCCCTCCTAATGTCCGAAGTCAGTCCGTGTCTGAATTGCGGTGCCTGCTGTTCCCATTTTCGCGTGTCTTTTTTCTGGGGTGAATGCGCCTCCTCCGGTGGCACAGTGCCCGATGAGCTGGTGACGCAGATCAGCCCGAGCCGGGTGGCGATGAACGGCACCGATTGCAAATCACCGCGTTGTACGGCGCTGGTCGGCGAGGTGGGCAGTCAGGTCCAGTGCTCGATTTATGAGCAGCGCTCCAGCCCCTGCCGCGAGTTCGAATCGTCCTGGGAGAACGGCGAACAGAATGTCGATTGCGACAAGGCCCGCGCCCGCTTCGGCTTGCCGCCGCTCGAGAAGGACTGGAATCAGATCCCCTACGACCAGAGCGCCTGACGCTTAGCGCCAATCGCTATGAGGCTCATGCCGAAATGGTTGGCGCCAATATGCCACTATCGCTTGCACGATAAAAACCGCCTCTATACTCCTCTCATTCGCCTGCGTTTCTGACGCAGAAGGGACGATTTCAGAGACGGGGATGCTATGGAGTGGCTTGGTTTGCAGTTTGTTACCGAGCTGCCGGACGGCGGGCAGGTCATTCTCGATTGCACACATAATCCCTTGCTGGTGCTGGTGGCTTATCTGGTGGCCTGCGCCGCGAGTTTTGCCACCCTCGACATGGCCGAGCGGGTCGGCCATGCCGAAGACCCGGGCTCGCAACGGGTCTGGCGCTGGATCGGCGCCACTTGCCTGGCCGGCGGTATCTGGGCCATGCACTTCATTGCCATGCTGGCGTTCCAGACACCGATCGAAATCCATTACGAACTGGCCACCACCCTGTTTTCCCTGGTGATCGCCCTGCTCGCTTCGTGGCTGGCGATGCACACCCTGAGCGTGCCCCATCCCTCACGGGTGCATTACCTGAAAACCGCCATCGTCATTGGCTTGGGCATCGCCGGCATGCATTACGTCGGCATGGCGGCGATGCACTCGGTGGCCACCGCCTATTACGAGCCGCTGTTGTTCTGCCTGTCGATCGTGATTGCGATCAGCGCCAGTTTCGCCGCGCTGTGGGTCGCCGGTTACTTGCGTGAAGGCGGTGGGCGTTTTCATCAACTGTTCAAATACACCGCCGCGATCATTCTCGGCGCCGGCATCATCAGCATGCATTTCACCGGGATGGCCGCGTTGCATCTGGTGTTGCCCGAAGGCGCCACGCCCACCTTGAGTGCCGAAACCAATCACCTGCAACTGGGCCTGACCATCGCGCTGATCACACTGTTGATTCTCGGCAGCGCGATCAGCGCGGCACTGGCCGACAAGAAACTGCAAAGCAAGGAGCAGGATCTGCGCCGAGTCAATGCCCTGCTCAGCCAGCTCGATCAGGCTCGGATGTCGCTGCAACAAGTGGCCAATTACGACGCCCTGACCAACCTGATCAACCGTCGCGGTTTCAACCAGATCTTCGCCGAGAAACTCAGCCAGAAAACCAGCGAAGGCGGCATGCTCGCGGTGATGTTTCTCGACATCGACCACTTCAAGCGGATCAACGACAGCCTCGGCCATGACGCCGGCGACGCCCTGCTCAAAGTCATCGCCAACCACATCAAAGGCTCGGTGCGCAGCCATGACGACGTGGTCGCACGCTTTGGCGGTGACGAGTTCTGCATCCTGATCGGCCTGCACGACCGCGAGGAAGCGCGCAGCATGGCGCAACGGATCATGCAGAAAATGAAGGAGCCGATCGAACTGGCCGGACGTCGTATGGTGATGACCACCAGCATCGGCATCAGCCTGTTCCCCGACGACGGCACCACCTGCGAAGAACTGCTCAAGCACGCCGATCTGGCGTTGTATCAGTCCAAGGGTGCCGGGCGTAACGGCCTGCATTTTTTCAGTTCGAACATGAAGACCCGCGCCAGCCTCGAACTGCAACTGGAAGAAGAACTGCGCCAGGCTTTGCGTGAAGACCACGGGCTGACGCTGTATTACCAACCCATCTTCGAACTGAAAACCGGCCGGGTGACCAAACTCGAAGCGTTGATTCGCTGGCAGCATCCGGTGCATGGCCTGCTGGCCCCGGACCGTTTCATCGCGATTGCCGAAACCAACGGTCTGATCGCCGAACTGGACAACTGGGTGTTGCGCCGGGCCTGCACCGACCTCGGCGAACTGACGCGCCACGGCTGCAACGAACTGAAAATCGCCTGGAACTGCTCACCGCTCAACCTGGCCCGGGAAGAACTGGCCAACGAAATCGAAAGTGCACTGCGCAGCGCTGGCGTCGCGCCGGAACGGCTGGAGCTGGAAGTCACCGAAAACGCGCTGATGGGCAACATCGCCAACACGCTGGTGCTGTTGCGGCAGATCCGGGCCCTCGGCGTATCGCTGTCGATCGACGACTTCGGCACCGGATACTCATCATTGGCCTACCTCAAACGCCTGCCGCTCAATACGCTGAAAATCGATCGCTCGTTCATCCTCGACATTCCTGCGGCGACTGCCGACATGGAGATCGTCCAGGCGATCATCGTCATGGCCCACACCCTGCACTTGCAGGTGGTGACCGAAGGCGTGGAAAGCCTGGAACAGTACGAGTTTCTCGAACGTTCGGGCTGCGACTTCATTCAGGGGTATCTGCTCAGCCGCCCGGTGCCGCTGGATGAACTCCGTCCGGTGCTCGAGGAAATCAATCAGCGCAAACACGCACATTCGGTCAATCCACTGAGTCTGGCGCGCGGTACATGTGTACCAGAGTCGCTGGATCCTTCTGCAAAAAACCCTGCGCCCCATGCAGGCGCATCAGTTGTGCGGCCAATCCGCTGATCGGCGTGGCCGAGCCTTGTTCGCGGGAGAATTTCACCGCCGTATCGAGATCCTTGAGCAGCGTGCGCACGTGCCATTTCACCGGTTCAAAACGGCTTTCGGCCATTTGCGGGGCGAGGATCTGCAGCGGTTTCGAATCGGCAAAACCACCGGCCAGCGCCTCGGCAATCAGGCGCGCATCGACTCCGGCCTGCTCGGCCAGCGCCACCACTTCGGCAATCACCAACGCGTTGCAGGCGACGATCATCTGGTTGCAGGCCTTGGTCACTTGCCCGGCGCCGATGCCGCCCATGTGCGTGACACGCTGACCGAGGCTGAGCAGCACCGGGCGCACCCGATCCAGATCCGTCACCGCACCACCGACCATGATTGCCAGGCTGCCCGCCTCGGCACCGGCCACGCCGCCGGACACCGGTGAATCAAGCCAGGCCATGCCGGTTCTGCCTGACAAGTCGGCGGCCATCTCGCGAGTAGCCGTCGGTTCGAGGCTGGAGAAGTCCACCAGCAACTGGCCTTGTTTCGCACCTTCAACAACGCCGCCGGCGCCAAACACCACCTCGCGCACCACCGCCGTATCAGCCAGACACAGCATCACCACGTCCGCGTGTTCGCACAGCTCGGCTGGAGTCGCCACCTGCCGGGCGCCAGCTTCAACCAGGGGCGCGCACTTGGCCGGGTTGCGGTTCCACACGGTCAACGGGTAGCCCGCCGCCAGTAAACGCTGGCACATCGGCAAGCCCATCAGGCCGATTCCGGCAAAGCCCAACGAAGGTAGCGTTGACATCATTTTGCCTCTTTTCGATTAAAGATCACTGAATAATGGCCGATTCATGAACGATCAGGAAAGGATTCCCCCGCGCGACGATCAGGCCAAGCCCCTGACGCCCGGGCCAAATACGCGCAGTCAAAGACGCGAGATCCTCTTTCCGTGAGGCTCGATGACAACGGTCGCCGAGCCAACCCTGTCCAGGTATATGGCGCACAATGACTTCTAAAAACAATCCGGCCACTGCGGTATCCGATCTGCCCCTGAGCCCTGCGGCGAACAGCCCGGCTCCGATGAAGCCATTGCCTCCTTCGCGCCCGCTGGGCACTCAGCAATATCTGTATTACACCGAAACCAACACCGACCGCATCCTCGACAACCTCGACGGTCTGCGTGACCTGGTGTTCCCGCGCCCGCCGCACCTGGAAGGCGACAACGAACAGCACAACGACCAGGAATTCCCGTCGGTGTGCCTGATCGGCCTCGGTCGCTGCGGCTCGAACATCGCCCTCGACGTCGCGGAGCTGGTGTACAACGCGCGCAAGTTCTACCTCAACGAATTCAACAACGAAGACCGCGCCGCTGACCGGCGTCTGGCCGACAAGGGCTACAGCCCGGCCCAGTGGATCAAGCAGAATCTGCGGATCGGCCCGAACAAGTCGAGCAAACCGGTGTTCCTGGTCGAACCGCTGGTGATGCTCGGCGACCTCGACAAGGACATTGCCGGGCGCATCCGGTTCTCGCGCAAGGGCGAGAAAAGCGGCTTTCTGCGTGACTACAGCAAAATGAAGATCATGGATTTGTCCGAAGTCCATGCCGGTGGCGCCGGTAACGCGCCGATCCTCGGCCAGTACCTGGCCAAGATCATCCTCAACAAGGACACCCAGCGCTTCTCCAGCCCTGACTGGAAAATGATCCACTCGTACCTGATCGACAGCTGCGGCATCAAGGCCAACCAGTCGCGCCTGTACTTCTCGATCTTCAGTGCGGGCGGCGGAACCGGTTCGGGCATGGCTTCGGAATTCGGCCTGGCCCAGCAGCACTCGTACATGAACAAGACGTTCGACACCAAGCCGATGGACGAGCATGACGGCAAGAGCGGGCATTCGTTCGTGTTCGAGCCGATCTTCACCAGCGGCATCTGTGTGCTGCCGAACATTTCCGATCACCGCAGCGAAATGTCCGAGGCGCTGCACATCAACGCCGGACGCCTGTTGTGCAAATACCTGTCGGAAGAATGGGATTTCTCCTACAACTTCGCCAATGAAGACAGCAGCGAAGCCAGCGTCATGGGCCGTATTCGCCCGTGGAACGCGATGATGCTGATCTCCAACGACATCATGCGTTACGCCGAAGAGAGCGATGACGGCAACATCCAGAACATTGATGTCAATGCGATGGAGAAGCACGCCAACCAGTACATCTCCCAGCAGATCTTCAACATTCTGACGGCGCAGGCGGTGACCACCGACTACGACCAGAACTACTTCCGTCGCGCCGGCATCGACATCGGCGAAACCATTCGCCTCGACGCCAACGACCTGTTTATGAGCCTGGCCGGCCCGGTGGCGATTGCCTACGCCGAATCGGTGGTGCCGGAAACCCCGCCGCCGAGCAGCGACAAGTTCAAGGTATTCGACAAAGAGCCGCAGCGCCTGAACATCGACGATCTGTTCTTCCGCTCGATCGACCTGCCGCACTTCAACAAGGTGACCCAGGCCATCGAAGGCATCAGCCTGCTGCCAATCGAATCCAAGCGCTATCGCGCGTCGCTGGAGCAGTACAAGAATTCCGGCTACGACGCCGCCGCGCTGCACGACCTGCACTTCTTCAAGAACTGCTCGTCGGTGGTGTCGATCGTTTCGTTGCCGAAAGACTACAAGCTGTCCTACATGGATCTGAACCGGTTGAAGACCCACCTCAACAGCCTGTTCCCCAACACCACGCTCAAGCGTTATGCGCTGGTGATCGGTGCGTCGGCCAACCTGTCGCTGACCACCCTGATCGCCAAGAGCCCGTGTCTGTCGGACGACTTCCTGACCCTGATCGTGGCGTTCATCAAGCGTTGCTTCGCCAAGACCCCGTACCGTTTCGACGAGACGCTGGACAACTCGATCCTCGACTTCATCATTAATGAAGACTTTGACGAAGACCGCATCGACGATCTGCTCAACGAGTTCGAAAACCCGGCGAAAATCCTCGACACCAACTGGTACGCGATCAAGCCGATGTACGAGAAGAAGTACCGCGAACTGATCAACGACAAGGACAAGTTTGTTTCGATCAACGACATTCGCCTGTCGCGGGATTGCGTGAAGAAATCGATCAAGTACCTGCGCGAGATCTACCGTCACCGGATCGGCAAGACCAAGGTAATTTCCCTGAATAACCATACGGGCAAGACTTACTCGGTCTGATTGACGACCGAGTCGCTCCCTTCGCGAGCAGGCTCGCTCCCACAATGGAATGCATTCCAAATGTGGGAGCGAGCCTGCTCGCGAAGAGGCCATTCCACACACTGCAAAACCTTCATCGCCAACATCCAGAAACAATTAAGCAGCCCTCAGGCTGCTCAATAAACTGTTCCCGTTACGTTTACGTCACCGTTATGCCACCCGCGCTTGTGGCGTTTCTCTACGGCAACGTGCCATCACGCTACTCGGCTACACACTTTTCGCCGCTGGTCAGGCGCACCACAAAGGTGCGCAGTCTCAGGCAGCCGCCCTTTCCTGGACCAGAATCCACGGCCTTACCACCACCGCCCACATCTGCGGATCACGCTCGAAAATATCCAGCGCCCGCGTTTCAGACAGCTTGGCGACCTTGTCTTCGGCCAGCCAGGCGGCGACTTTCTCGCCATCATCCGAGGCCACGGCCTCGGCAGCGGCGATCAAATCCAGGGCCGGGTCGACCCACAATAGGGCACCCTTGGCGAAGAACGGCTCCAGCTCTTTCCAGGTAATAGATGCGGTTTCACCAAGCAGCTTGGCATAGAGGGTGCTAGGTTCTTGATTCATGGGACTGTCCGGAAAAGAAATCGACGCGAATGATAACGTCGGTGGTCCGGCAGAAAAACCCGGTTGCAAATGGCTTCACCGAACGAAAAGAGCAGGAACGCCAAGGAATGCTGCTGTTTGGGGCATAAGCCCCCCGAAAGCCCCGCCGCAATTCTGTCTTTTTCATTCAAAAATGCGACACCCACAAGTTTTGCCCCCTGGCGCCAGCTTCCCAGGCCAACAACCGGCGCTCTACACTGTACCGGTACAGTTGCCGGGGGCATTTCCGGAGGGTATCGCCAAGATATCTGACCCGGTTCTGCTGCTACGGCGCCAGAACTCAAAAAAATTACAACAGTAAGAGTGGAGCACTATGACTAAGGCTACTAAGCAGATTTCCAAACTGTTTGCCGCTATGGTTCTGGCCGGGGTTGCCAGCCATTCGTTCGCCGCTGACACCATCAAGATCGGTATCGCCGGCCCTAAAACCGGTCCTGTAGCCCAATACGGCGACATGCAGTTCAGTGGCGCGAAAATGGCCATCGAGCAGATCAACGCCAAGGGCGGCGTCGACGGCAAGAAACTCGAAGCCGTTGAATACGATGACGCGTGCGATCCGAAACAAGCCGTAGCGGTTGCGAACAAGGTCGTCAACGACGGCGTCAAGTTCGTGGTTGGTCACCTGTGCTCCAGCTCCACTCAGCCAGCTTCGGACATCTACGAAGACGAAGGCGTGGTGATGATTACCCCGGCTGCCACCAGCCCGGACATCACCGCCCGTGGTTACAAAATGGTCTTCCGCACCATCGGTCTGGACAGCGCCCAGGGCCCTGCCGCTGGTAACTACATTGCCGATCACGTGAAGCCGAAAATCGTTGCCGTCCTGCACGACAAACAGCAATACGGTGAAGGCATCGCCACCGCCGTCAAGGCGACTCTTGAGAAGAAAGGCGTGAAAGTCGCCGTGTTCGAAGGTGTCAACGCCGGCGACAAAGACTTCTCCTCGATGATCGCCAAGCTCAAACAAGCCAACGTCGACTTCGTTTACTACGGCGGCTACCACCCGGAGCTGGGCCTGATCCTGCGTCAATCCCAGGAAAAAGGCCTGAAAGCCAAGTTCATGGGCCCGGAAGGCGTGGGTAACGACTCCATTTCGCAGATCGCCAAAGAGTCCTCCGAAGGCCTGCTGGTGACCCTGCCGAAATCCTTCGACCAGGATCCGGCCAACGTTGCCCTGGCAGATGCGTTCAAGGCGAAGAAAGAAGACCCGAGCGGCCCGTTCGTGTTCCCTTCCTACTCGGCGGTTGAAGTGATTGCCGAAGGCATCAAGGCAGCCAAGTCCGAAGACGCAGCCAAAGTGGCCGAAGCCATTCACGCCGGCACCTTCAAGACCCCTACCGGCGACCTGAGCTTCGACGCCAAGGGCGACCTGAAGGACTTCAAGTTTGTGGTTTACGAGTGGCACTTCGGCAAACCGAAAACTGAAGTTTCGCCTCAGTAAGGCGCGCCCTGACTGACTGCCAATAAAGCCCACGGCGTGCCGTGGGCTTTGTTTTACGAATGTATGGGCCGCGCTGGCGTGATCCGCCAGTCTCCCCACCTGAAAATCTCAAAACCGTCATCAGCGGTTCGCTGGCAAAACCCGGATTCGAAGTGGATAAAGATCCACGGGGCCGGGCGGGAAAATGACTCCACCAGTGAAATGCGTATCAGGTTTTTAGGAGCGTTGTAATGCCTGACATCTATCACTTCTTCCAACAGCTGGTTAATGGCCTGACCATTGGCAGCACGTATGCCCTGATCGCCATCGGCTATACGATGGTTTACGGCATCATTGGAATGATCAACTTCGCCCATGGCGAGGTGTACATGATCGGTTCCTACGTGGCGTTCATCGCCATCGCCGGGCTGGCCATGATGGGAATCGACAACGTCCCGCTGTTGATGACCGCCGCGTTCATCGCGAGCATCGTCGTCACCAGTTCCTACGGTTACAGCATCGAACGGATTGCCTACCGCCCCCTGCGCGGCAGCAACCGTCTGATCCCGCTGATTTCCGCGATCGGTATGTCGATCTTCCTGCAGAACACGGTTCTGCTCGCGCAAGACTCCAAGGACAAATCCATCCCCAACCTGATCCCCGGCAACTTCTCCATCGGGCCAGGTGGCGCACATGAAGTGCTGATTTCCTACATGCAAATCGTGGTGTTCGTGGTGACCCTGGTCGCCATGCTCGGCCTCACGCTGTTCATCTCCCGCTCTCGCCTGGGTCGCGCCTGCCGCGCCTGCGCCGAAGACATCAAGATGGCCAACCTGCTGGGCATCAACACCAACAACATCATCGCCCTGACCTTCGTCATCGGTGCCGCGCTGGCAGCCGTTGCGGCTGTGCTGCTGAGCATGCAGTACGGCGTGATCAACCCCAACGCCGGTTTCCTCGTCGGCCTCAAGGCCTTCACTGCTGCGGTACTGGGCGGCATCGGCAGCATCCCCGGCGCCATGCTCGGCGGGCTGGTGCTTGGGGTGGCGGAAGCCTTTGGCGCCGATATCTTCGGCGACCAGTACAAGGACGTCGTTGCTTTCGGCTTGTTGGTTCTGGTGCTGTTGTTCCGTCCGACCGGCATTCTGGGCCGTCCGGAGGTTGAGAAAGTATGACTAGGAATCTTAAACAGGCACTGTTCAGTGCCTTGCTGGTGTGGGCCGTGGCCTACCCGGTACTCGGTCTGAAACTGACCATCGTCGGCATCAACCTCGAAGTGCACGGCACCAGCCCGGCCATTCTGGCGACCATCGCCATCTGCTCGGTGCTGATGTTCCTGCGGGTGCTGTTCAACCAGCAGATCAGCAAGGCGTGGAAATCCTCGCCGGGCCTGCCGTTGATCCCGGCCAAGGCCAGCAACTTCCTGACCCTGCCGACCACGCAGCGCTACATCATCATTGCGCTGATTCTGGGTGCGCTGGTGTGGCCGTTCTTCGGCTCCCGTGGCGCGGTGGACATTGCCACGCTGATCCTGATCTACGTGATGCTCGGCCTCGGCCTGAACATCGTGGTGGGTCTGGCCGGTCTGCTCGATCTGGGTTACGTCGGCTTCTATGCCGTCGGCGCCTACAGCTACGCGCTGCTGTCGCACTACTACGGCCTGAGCTTCTGGATCTGCCTGCCGATTGCCGGCCTGATGGCGGCGACGTTCGGCTTCCTGCTGGGCTTCCCGGTGTTGCGTCTGCGCGGTGACTATCTGGCGATCGTGACCCTGGGTTTCGGGGAAATCATCCGCCTGTTCCTGCGCAACCTGACCGACATCACCGGCGGTCCGAACGGCATCAGCAACATCGAGAAACCGACGTTCTTCGGCCTGACCTTCGAACGCAAAGCGGCGGAAGGCCTGCAAACCTTCCACGAGTACTTCGGCCTCGAATACAACTCGATCAACAAGGTGATTTTCCTGTACCTGGTTGCTCTGTTGCTGGCACTGGCGGCGCTGTTCATCATCAACCGTCTGCTGCGCATGCCGATCGGCCGTGCGTGGGAAGCGTTGCGTGAAGACGAAATCGCCTGCCGCGCACTTGGCCTCAACCCGACCGTTATCAAGCTGTCGGCGTTCACCCTGGGTGCGAGCTTCGCCGGTTTCGCCGGCAGCTTCTTCGCCGCTCGTCAGGGACTGGTGACGCCGGAATCGTTCACCTTCATCGAGTCGGCGATCATCCTCGCCATCGTTGTGCTGGGTGGCATGGGCTCGCAGCTGGGCGTGATTCTCGCGGCCGTGGTGATGATCCTGTTGCCGGAAATGATGCGTGAGTTCAGCGAATACCGGATGTTGATGTTCGGTGCGCTGATGGTGTTGATGATGATCTGGCGTCCACAAGGTCTGCTGCCGATGCAACGCCCACACATGGAGTTGCGAAAATGAGCCGCGAGATCCTGAAAGTCGAAAACCTGAGCATGCGCTTCGGCGGCTTGCTGGCGGTCAATGGCGTGGCCCTGACCGTCAAGGAGAAACAAGTGGTGGCGCTGATCGGGCCGAACGGCGCGGGCAAGACCACCGTGTTCAACTGCCTGACCGGTTTCTACCAGCCATCAGGCGGCAGCATCCTGCTCGACGGCGAGCCGATCCAGGGCCTGCCGGGGCACAAGATCGCCCTCAAGGGCGTGGTGCGCACCTTCCAGAACGTGCGGTTGTTCAAGGACATGACGGCGGTCGAGAACCTGTTGATCGCGCAGCACCGTCACCTGAACACCAACTTCCTGTCCGGCCTGTTCAAGACCCCGGCGTTCCGCAAGAGCGAGCGCGAGGCCATGGAATACGCCGAATACTGGCTGGAAAAGGTCAACCTGAAAGAGTTCGCCAACCGTACCGCCGGCACCCTGGCCTACGGTCAGCAACGGCGTCTGGAAATCGCCCGCTGCATGATGACCCGTCCGCGGATCCTCATGCTCGACGAACCGGCCGCCGGCCTGAACCCGAAGGAAACCGAAGACCTCAAGGCGCTGATCAGCGTGCTGCGTGAAGAGCACAACGTCACCGTGCTGCTGATCGAACACGACATGAAACTGGTCATGAGCATTTCCGACCACATCGTCGTGATCAACCAGGGCACGCCGCTGGCCAATGGCACGCCGGAACAGATCCGCGACAATCCTGAAGTGATCAAAGCCTACCTGGGGGAAGCGTAAATGCTGCAGTTCGAAAACGTTTCCACCTTCTACGGCAAGATCCAGGCCCTGCACAGCGTCAACGTCGAAGTCCGTCAGGGCGAGATCGTGACCCTGATCGGCGCCAACGGTGCCGGCAAGTCCACGCTGCTGATGACGCTGTGCGGTTCGCCGCAGGCGCACAGCGGCAGCATCCGCTACATGGGTGAGGAACTGGTCGGCCAGGACTCGTCGCAGATCATGCGCAAGAGCATCGCCGTGGTGCCGGAAGGTCGTCGGGTGTTTGCCCGTCTGACCGTTGAAGAGAACCTGTCGATGGGCGGTTTCTTCACCGACAAGGGCGACTATCAGGAGCAGATGGACAAGGTCCTCGGCCTGTTCCCGCGCCTGAAAGAACGCTTCAACCAGCGCGGCGGCACCATGTCCGGCGGCGAACAGCAGATGCTCGCCATCGGCCGTGCGCTGATGAGCAAGCCGAAACTGCTGCTGCTCGACGAGCCGTCGCTGGGCCTGGCACCGATCATCATCCAGCAGATCTTCGACATCATCGAACAACTGCGCAAGGACGGTGTAACGGTGTTCCTGGTCGAGCAGAACGCCAACCAGGCGCTGAAAATCGCTGACCGTGCGTACGTTCTGGAGAACGGCCGCGTGGTCATGCAAGGTACCGGTGAAGCACTGCTCACCGACCCGAAAGTACGCGAGGCGTACCTCGGCGGTTGAGGCTTTTCGCTGAACAAAAAAACGGCCTTCGGGCCGTTTTTTTATACCTCACACATCCTCCGTGTAGGAGCTGCCGCAGGCTGCGATCTTTTGATCTGGCTTCTGGTTTAAAAATCAAAGTCGAAAGATCGCAGCCTGCAGCAGCTCCTACAGGGTTTTGCATTTTTTCTGAAAAATTTCAGCTGCGCTGTAACGCATCGCCATGAGCGTTCTCTAGTGGGGTAAGCAAGCGCACTTCGCTTGTAAAACCCAAGCTCAAATCTGGAGAAACATCATGACTGCTACCACTCGCACCCTGTCCGCCGCTGCACTGGTTCTGGCTCTTGGTTCCGCCCTGAGCATGACTGCCGTTTCCAGCGCCAACGCCGCCGACAACAGCAACATGGAAAAATGCTTCGGTGTGGCCATGAAGGGTCACAACGATTGCGCCGCGGGCGCAGGCACCACCTGTGCCGGCACCGCGAAAATGGATTACCAGGCCAACTCCTGGAAGTTCGTGCCAAAAGGCACCTGCACCACCACCGAGAGCAAGACCTCGCCGACCGGCTTCGGTCAGATGGAAGCCTTCAAAGCCAAGTCCTGATCCACGACCTGCCCGAGTGACGCTCATGTTCACCCTCAACGAACCTGTCCCACCGCGCACTCGGGCAGCCCTCTGCGGGCTCCCGCCCCGCGCGGGGCTGGGACTCAAGAGCGGGCACTTTCGTGAAGTGCTCGGCACCCGACCGGACATCGGTTTCTTCGAAGTCCACGCCGAAAACTACATGGTCGACGGCGGTCCGTTTCATCATTTTCTCGGGTTGATCCGCGAGCAGTATCCGCTGTCGCTGCACGGCGTCGGGCTGTCGATCGGGGCCGAGGGGCCACTGGATCTGCAACACCTGCAACGCCTGCAAACACTGATCGAGCGTTATCAACCGCAAGCCTTTTCCGAACACCTGGCCTGGTCGAGCCACGGCCCGGTGTTCCTCAATGACCTGCTGCCGCTGGCGTATGACAGGCCGACGCTTGACCGCGTCTGCGCGCATATCGACCAGGTGCAGAACACCCTCAAGCGTCCGATGCTGCTGGAAAATCCAGCGACCTATCTTGGCTTCGAGCGCTCGACCATCGATGAGCCGGCGTTCATCACCGAGGTGATCCGCCGCAGCGGTTGCGGTCTGCTGCTTGACGTCAACAACGTCTACGTCTCGTGCATAAACCATCGACGCGATCCACTGACCTACCTCGACGCACTGCCTTTGCACGCCGTCGGCGAGATTCACCTGGCCGGGTTCGCCGAAGACGCCGACAGCCTCGGCGATCGCTTGCTGATCGATGATCACGGCGCGCCGGTTGATGATGCCGTCTGGGCGTTATACCGACAGGCACTCGAACGTGTTGGCCCGGTGGCAACCTTGATCGAACGGGACAATCACCTCCCGGCGTTCAACGTGCTGCTGGCCGAGGCGCAGCAGGCCGAAGCGTTGCTGCGGCACGCAAGGAGTCAGCCATGAGCACTCAAGCCGACTTCGGCGCCGCCCTGCTCGACACTCACCTGCCCTGCCCCGCTGGCCTGTACAGTGCCAACGGCGCTGATCCTGCCAGCCGGTTTTCGGTGTATCGCAATAACGTGCAAGGCTCATTGATCAACGCGCTGGCCGACAGCTATCCGGTGGTGCAGCAATTGGTCGGCGAGGAATTCTTTCGCGGCATGGCCAGCATTTTCATTCAGCAGCAGCCGCCGCACAGTCCGTTGATGAGCCGTTATGGTGACGGACTGGCGGACTTCATTGATGCATTCGAACCGGCGGCCGAGGTGCCGTATCTGGCCGACGTCGCACGGCTCGAACGCTTGCGCACCCGCGCTTATCACGCCGCCGATGCGGCGACAGTCAGTGCGCAACAGATCAGCGCTGCGCTGGCCGATCCGCAAACACTGGCCGAACTGAACATCACCCTGCATCCCTCGCTGCACCTGCTCAACTCCGCCTACGCAGTGGTTTCGATCTGGGCCGCACATCAGCAGGACACCACACTGGCGGGTATCAATATCCATCAAGGGCAACACGCACTGGTGCTGCGCAACGGTCTGGAGGTCGAGGTCTTTGCCCTCGATCACGGCGCCAGCGTATTCATCCGCCATCTGCTCCATCACCGACCGCTGCTGCAAGCGGCGCAAGACAGCCCGCCCTTCAATCTGCCGCAGACCCTCGCCCTGCTGATCGGCCACCACGCCATCACCGACCTGAACAACAAGGTATCGCCATGAACAACCTCATCACTCGCGCCATCGGGCTAATGGAAAAGATTCCCCACAGCCTGATCGCCTTCATCGCCCGGTTCTCGATTGCCGCGGTGTTCTGGAAGTCCGGGCAGACCAAGGTCGAGGGCCTGGCCATCGATTTGATCGACGGCACCGTTCAACTCGGCTGGCCACACTTGGCGGACTCGACGATTCCGTTGTTCCAGAGCGAATACCACGTACCGCTGCTGGCACCGGAAATCGCCGCGCACATGGCAGCGTTCGCCGAACACTTTTTCCCGGTGCTGATATTGATCGGCTTCGCCACGAGATTTTCAGCGTTGGCGCTGCTGGGCATGACGCTGGTCATCGAGGTGTTCGTCTATCCCGATGCCTATCCGACCCATGGCACCTGGGCGGCGGTGTTGCTGTACCTGATGGCGACCGGGCCGGGGAAATTGTCGATCGATCACATGATCGCCAGGTACTACAAACGCTGATGTCTGATGTCTCTGATGTCTCTGTAGGAGCTGCCGAAGGCTGCGATCTTTTGANATGATCGCCAGGTACTACAAACGCTGATGTCTGATGTCTCTGATGTCTCTGTAGGAGCTGCCGAAGGCTGCGATCTTTTGATTTTCAAGGTCAAAAGATCGCAGCCTTCGGCAGCTCCTACAGAGGTATCACGGGCATCTTAGTCAATGCGCCAGGCGATCCAGCGCCTCGCCGCTGCGCTTGAACCAGCCAATCAGATAATCCGCCAGCACCTGCGTGCGTTTGGGCAACCCACCTTGGTATGGGTGGACCAGATACATCGGCATCCGGCGCGTCTGAAAATCGCGCAACAACCAGCGCAACCGGCCGTCAGCCAGTTCTGTTTGCAACAGATACGACGGCAACCGTGCGATACCGGCGCCGGCCAGGGCGGCTTTCTTCAGCAGGTTGTAATGGTTGCTGGCGAACGGCCCCGACACCCGCACCCGCAGCAATTCGTGCTGTTGGTGATACAGCCATTCTTCACGGCCACTGTAATGGCTGTTGAGCAGGCAGCGGTGTTCGGCCAGCTCCTGCGGGGTCAGCGGTTCGCCGAATTGTTCAAGGTATATCGGGCTGGCGCAGGTCAACTCCTGCCACGCCAGCAGGGGTTTGGCCACCAACCGCTCGTCATTGGCCACATCAGAGCGAATCGCCAGATCGAAGCCGTCCCGGGACAGGTCGCGATAGTGGTTGTTCAGCTCCAGCTCGATCTGCACCTCTGGATACTTCTGCGAGAACTCCAGCAGCAAGCCGTCGAAAAACGTTTCCCCCAGCGACACCGGCACCGTCATCCGCACCGGACCGGCCATGTCGTCTTTCAAACGCGCCAACGCCTGACGTGCCCGCTCCACTTGCACCACCAGCGCCTGGGCTTGCGGCAACAATGCGGCGCCCGCCGCTGTCAGGCTCAAGCGGCGCGTAGTGCGTTGCAGCAATACCACGGAAAACTGCGCTTCCAACTGGCTGATGCGCTTGGACAACTGGCCCTTGCTGCAACCCAGTTGCTGCGCCGCCAGGGTAAAGCTGCCGGCCTCGATCAACACCGCGAACGCCGCAAGATCATCCATCTCACTCATGGATTGTTTCCATTTGAAAACCAAAGGTTGCCTATTAGTGCGCTTATCCGCAGAAAAAACCACTCTAGACTGAAACCTCGTTCAACCCATTGAGGAACAGTCCCATGAAGATTCTGTTGATCGGTGCCGCCGGCACCATCGGTTCGGCCGTGGATAAAGAGCTGAGCCAGCGTCACGAAGTGATTCGTATCGGTCGCAGCAGCGGCGACTTCCAGGTGGACATCAGCGACAGCGCATCGATTCGCAAACTGTTCGAGCAAACCGGCAAGTTCGACGCATTGATCTGCGCAGCCGGCAACGTGACCTTCGCCCCACTCGGCGAGATGAACGCCGACAGCTTCGCCCTAGGCCTGCAAGACAAGCTGATGGGCCAGGTCAATCTGCTGCTGATCGGCCGCGAATACGCCAACGACGGCGCCTCGTTCACTTTCACCACTGGCGTGCTCAGCCACGATCCGATCCGCTCCGGCGCCTCGGCGGCATTGGTCAACGGCGCACTGGACAGCTTCGTCAAAGCCGCCGCCATCGAACTGCCGCGCGGTCTGCGGGTGAACTCGATCAGCCCGACGGTGCTGCTGGAAGCCATGGGCAGCTACGCCCCGTACTTCCGTGGCTACAAGCCGGTTCCGGCGGCGGATGTGGCGCTGGCCTACGCGAAAAGTGTCGAAGGCCTGCAAACAGGGCAGACCTTTCACGTAGGCTGAATGCCTCGTAGGCAGGGGGCGTCAACGGGCCATCGCGGCAACCTTGTTGTGTCCCACTGTACGTCGGCGTATCCAACGTTGCACAGGGCGCTCGAACCCGTAGTGACACAACAGGCTGCTACCGATCAGCACCGCAAAAAACAACAGCAGGCTCCACGGCTGATAAAAAACGGCGCGTCCAGGCAGAAATTTATCGGCCAACAGCGCCGCGACAATTTGCAAGGGAAAGTGCAGCAGATAGGCGGCGAAACTGATGTCCCCCAGCCAGGACACACGGCGCGCCAGCGACTGCAACCATGGGTGGCAAGCGGCGACGGCAACAATGGTCAATGGAAACAGCACGGCAAACCTGACCAGCGGTGATTGCGCCGCATCGCCGCCGCACCACCACCAGCCAGCCCCGCAGGCCAGTACCAGGCCGGCAGCGACCCAGCGCACATCAAAGCACCGCAACAGCCAGTCCGCAGCGATGTAACCCAGGCCGCCACAGAAAAACCCGAACACCCCGAGACTGATTTTGTACTGTGCCGGAAACACCCACAGGCTCACGGCAATCAACAACGCACTGAGCAGCAGCGGCGCCGGCGAGTAACGCCACAGCAGGAAAAACCCTGCGTACAGCAACACCTCCACCGATATCGACCATGCCGGGCCGTTGAACGACCAGCCTTGCTCCAACCCCCACGCGGGTGCCAGAAACACATTGAGCAGCGCGTGCCAGGCATCATTGAACGGATACACGAACGCATTCCCCGTGTGCGCACTATAGATTTTCTGCAACAGGGCGACCGCCAGGAACGTCAGCAGATGCAGTGGATAGATCCGGCTGAAACGCTCCATGAAAAACTGTTTGCCGCTGATCTCCCGTTGCGCCAGTCCTTTGGAAAACAGCCAGAAGAAGATAAACCCCGAAAGACTGAAAAACAGCGAGACCGCATCGCCGCCGTGGCGGTAGAACAGTGAAAACAGGCTATACAACGGTTGGTCTTCACGCTGCAAAGGGCCAGGCAGTGCGCCCTGGAAAAAGAAGTGCTGCCAATGCCAGAACACTACCGCCAATGCAGCGATGCCGCGCAGGGCGTCCAACGCGTACAGCCGCTCAGGGAATACCGAAGGGTTTTGCTTCATGCACCATCAATCCATGCCCGCACAGGTACGCCACTATGCTGGCGGGTAACGGGCAACTCAATAGCCAGCCTGAACCGGCCACTCAAGTCTTGTGATCGACGGTCAGCCTGCGTAACGTGGCAGCACTTGTCTGGAGAGCCGAAGATGCGTGTTGCCCGTTCGTTGATCGTTGTTGCCCTGCTGCCGTTGTTCGCCGCCTGCCAATTGCTCGATAGCCCGCGCGAAAGCGCATCCCATGTCGGGCAATCCCGGATACAGGGGCAATTGACGGCGGCCGACGGCAAACTGGTGTTCCAGCCCTGTGGCGAACAACGTCAGTACGTGGTCAATGACATCGGCGGCACCAGCGTGCTGCAAGAGGCCGCGACCCTCGCCGATCAGCAGGGCAAGCTGTTTGCCGATGTACGCGGGAAGATCGACGGCGACCGCCTCGACCTCGGTCAGTTGTATCGCGTCGAACGTTCCGGCACCGCCTGCGATGACCCGAATTTCAAGCTGTTGATCCTGCGTGCCGCCGGCCACGGTCCCGAGTGGAACGTCAAAGTCAGTGGCAAGGGCATGGTCATCGACCGTGAAGGCCAACCGGCGCTGGCCGTGCCGTATGTCGAAGAACAACTGGGCGACGGCCGCTTCAACCTCAGCAGCGAAGCCAACAACCAGCGCATCGAGCTATGGGTCGCACCGCAACGCTGCGTCGACAGCAGCACCGACAGCGTGCAGCACATGAGCGCCGAGCTGCGCATCGACGGCAAGGTCGAGCGTGGTTGCGGGTATTTCGGCGGATCGCGCAACGACTGAGCGTTTTAGCCTCACCGGATCCGGCCTTTGCGGCTTATAATCGCGGCCTTCAAACGCCCTGGCGCAGTTGTGCGCCCCGCGAATCCGGATCCTCGCCATGTTACGAATCACCGAACTCAAGCTGCCAATCGACCATCCCGAAGAAGACCTGCGTGCCGCCATCGTGCAGCGCCTGGGCATCGCCAGCGATGACCTGCTCGATTTCACCTTGTTCAAGCGCAGCTACGACGCGCGCAAAAAGTCCTCCGAACTGTGCTTCATCTACACCATCGACCTCACCGTGCGCGACGAGGCCAAGGTGCTGGGCAAGTTCGCCGACGACCGTAACGTCAACGTGGCGCCGGATGTCAGCTATAAATTCGTCGGTCAGGCGCCGAGCGACCTGAACCAGCGCCCGATCGTGGTAGGTTTCGGCCCGTGCGGGATCTTCGCCGGCCTGTTGCTGGCACAGATGGGCTTCAAGCCGATCATCCTCGAACGCGGCACCGAAGTCCGCCAGCGCACCAAGGACACCTGGGGTCTGTGGCGTAAAAGTGTGCTCAACCCCGAGTCCAACGTGCAGTTCGGCGAAGGCGGCGCGGGCACGTTCTCCGACGGCAAGCTGTACAGCCAGATCAAGGATCCGAAGTTCCTCGGCCGCAAAGTCCTGCACGAATTCGTCAAGGCCGGCGCGCCGGAAGAAATTCTCTATGTCAGCAAACCGCACATCGGTACCTTCCGTCTGACCGGCATGGTCGAGACCATGCGTGAAGAGATCCGTGCCCTGGGCGGCGAAGTACGCTTTCAGGAGCGCGTCACCGATGTGCTGATCGAAGACGGCCAACTGGTCGGCGTCGAACTGGCGAGCGGTGAAACCCTGCATTCGAAACACGTGATCCTGGCCCTCGGCCACAGTGCCCGCGACACCTTCCGCATGCTCCACAGCCGTGGCGTGTTCATGGAAGCCAAGCCGTTCTCGGTGGGTTTCCGCATCGAACACCCGCAGTCGCTGATCGACCGTGCGCGGCTGGGCAAGTACGCCGGCCACCCGAAGCTCGGCGCTGCCGATTACAAACTGGTGCACCACGCCAAGAACGGCCGTTCGGTCTACAGCTTCTGCATGTGCCCGGGCGGCACCGTGGTGGCGGCGACGTCCGAGCCGAATCGCGTGGTCACCAACGGCATGAGCCAGTACTCGCGTAACGAGCGCAACGCCAACTCCGGGATCGTCGTCGGCATCACCCCGGAGGTCGATTACCCGGGCGGTCCGCTGGCCGGTATCGAGTTGCAGGAGCGTCTGGAATCCCACGCGTTCATCCTCGGCGGCAGCGATTACAAGGCCCCCGCACAACTGGTCGGCGACTTCATCAACGGCACCCCGTCGACCGAACTGGGCGAAGTCGAGCCGTCGTACAAACCGGGCGTGGCCCTGGGCGACCTGGCCCTGGCGCTGCCGGACTTCGCCATCGAAGCGATCCGCGAAGCGTTGCCGGCGTTCGAGAAGCAGATTCGTGGCTACTCGCTGCACGATGCCGTACTGACCGGCATCGAAACCCGTACTTCGTCGCCGCTGCGCATCACGCGTAACGAGTCGCTGCAGAGCATGAACGTCAAAGGTCTGTTCCCGGCCGGTGAAGGCGCGGGGTATGCGGGCGGGATTCTGTCGGCGGGTGTGGACGGGATTCGGATTGCCGAGGCCGTGGCGCGGGACATTCTCGGTCTGGAAGCCAGATCAGCATGAGCTGACTCAACATAAAACCCTGTGGGAGCGAGCCTGCTCGCGAAAGCGGTATTTCAGACAACAATGATGTTGAATGAGATGACGTCTTCGCGAGCAGGCTCGCTCCCACATTGGTCTCTGTATTCGGCTTTAGATATTAGCGCGCAGGACTGAGTCAGGCAGCGGCTCACACCGTTCGGCACTCGCCGCCACCGCCGCAATCAACCCCTCCAGCTCATAGCCCTGCGCCTTTAGCCAGTCCTGATCGTAATAGGTGTCGGCATAGCGCTCGCCGCCATCGCACAGAATCGCCACGATCGACCCCGACTCCCCCGCCGCTTTCATCTGCTGCGCCGCCATCAGCGCGCCGATCAGGTTGGTGCCGCTCGACCCGCCGACATGCCGTCCCAGACGCTGCGCCAGATAATGCATGGCCGCCAGCGACAAGGCGTCCGGCACCTTGACCATCGCATCGATCACCTGCGGCAGGAACGACGCCTCGACCCGGGGCCGACCGATGCCTTCGATCCGCGAACCGCAGTCCAGACGCAGGCTCGCGTCGCCCGTCTGGTAGTAATCGAAGAACACCGAGCGCTCGGCATCGGCGCACAACACCCGGGTGCAGTGCTGGCGATAACGCACGTAACGGCCGAGAGTCGCGGTGGTGCCGCCGGTGCCGGGGCTGGAAATCAGCCAGCTCGGTTCCGGGTGTTTTTCGAACCGCATCTGCTGGAAGATCGACTCGGCGATGTTGTTGTTCGCCCGCCAGTCGGTGGCCCGCTCGGCGTAGGTGAACTGGTCGATGAAGTGGCCGCCATGCTCGCGGGCCAGACGTTCGGACTCGGCGTAAATCTGCGTCGGATCCTGAACCAGATGGCTCTGGCCACCGTAGAAGGCGATCTGCGCGATCTTCTCTTTCGAAGTGGTCGCCGGCATCACCGCAATGAACGGCAAGCCAAGCATGCGTGCGAAATACGCTTCGGAAATTGCCGTCGAACCGCTGGACGCCTCGATCACCGGCGCGCCGGGCTTGAGCCAGCCGTTACACAACGCATACAGAAACAGCGAGCGCGCCAGGCGATGCTTGAGGCTGCCGGTGGGATGGCTCGACTCGTCTTTGAAGTACAACTCGATACCTGCGAAGCCCGGCAGCGGCAAGGGGATCAGATGGGTGTCGGCGCTGCGCTGGAAGTCCGCTTCGATGATGCGGATCGCTTCACGGGCCCACTGTCGGTTGTCGCTCATGGTCATGTTCTCGTTGATTCGGGCAGGAATTGCCTCGTCACAGGCTCAGCTCTCAAGCATAGGAAAAAACCTGCAGGCCTCACAGATACAGCTGAGGCTCAATTCTTCCACCAACTGCCAGATTCTGGGCAAACGGGTATCAGGCTTTTGCAGTAACGGCGCAGAACCTTTCCCCCCGTTCTCTGCGCTGAAGCGGCCTGCTCGAATCCCTACCTGACAAATAACGAACAATCCGCACTTAATCAAAGATCCGTCCTACAGCCAGCCTTTGTCCGCTTCGTTAACGTCGCACAGCCCTTTCGAGGGCCTGTCGATGGATGAACGAAAGGACGCTCAGTGGCTCGCAACAAGGACATTCCCCGGGTCCCCAACCCGCCGGCGGGTGACGGTCATCACGTCACCTGGCGCTACATGACGGCCACTGAACTGGCCGAACGCGAAGTCCGGCAAAACGCTTACGACGCCATGCTGGCACGGCAGGAGGCCTTCGAGCGCAGTCGAGAGGTTGCGGCGAAAAAGCCTGATCCCGTGCGCGCCGGGTGCGTGTTCGCCAAGTCATGCAAGTTGCCGGACGCGATCATCGACTACGCGAATCCTTCGGGGATGGTGCCGACCGACAGCCTCAAGGATTACGGCGAGCTGATTCTGCTGGGTGCACGCGAAAGCGATGAAACCGGCGGTGTTGCCCTGAAGAAAATCGGCGCCACAGCCATTCCCGCCGGGCTCGGCAGTTTCACCCTGGCCGGCGCCGCGTTCGAGGCGCTACCCGCCATCGCCGCCGGAACGGCCACCGCCACCCTGGCAGGACTGGTGGCGCTGCTCCTGCCTTCCAGCCTCGGCGACAGCGCACTCTATAGCGACGAGCAACTGCGCAGCCTCAAACAGGCGCGCACCCGCGTGCGCCTGCGCGTCGAACAACAGGCCGACGGCAGTCTGCGGGGCTACGGCTTCTACACCGGCAGGAATCGCGATTGGGAAATGGTCGATGTCGTGCAGTTCACCGCGCGCGGCAACCGATTCATTGCAGACCTTGGTGAAGGCGTCGAACTGATCTGGACGCCGGCGGTGGATGGTTCTGACATTCTCGGCATCCCGGCACTGGAGGCTGCACCGCAAGCACCGCACATCTGGGTGTATCCGCCGACGAAAGCGGCGGACGGGATTCTGGTGAATCCGGTTTATCCGCCGGAGTATCGGGATTTCATTCTGGTGTTTCCGGCGGATTCGGGGGTAGCGCCGGTATACATCGTTCTGAATATTGCTGGGGATATCAAATATCATCCGGCCCCAAACTCCCTTACAGCCTTTCCTGAGGCCAAATCCGCACCAATGAAAACGTCTGTTCGTGGGGGAGGAAAAAAACGCAGGCGATGGAAGGATCTATCAGGGAAAATTTATGAATGGGATTCCCAGCACGGCAAGGTTGAGTTGTACACCAAACAAGGAAAACACCTTGGAGAATATGACCCGAGAACCGGGGAACAGACCAAGCCTGCTGACCCCAAAAGGAGAGTAGAAAAGTGAAACATATAGTTGAGGTATTTGATCAAAAAACCGAGGTTTTACTCCTAAGCGTTGATATCGCCGAACATCATGAGGACGCGCTGAAGGTACTCATGAACTGGAAGCAACCGGAAGATGAGTTTGATGGGTACGACCTGTCTGAGGAACAGATTAATATTTTGGAAGACTGGACCGGGAAACAGCTATCAGGTGTAAATCGTATAGTTCAACTGGTATGCATCGAATGACATGTCGCTACCCAAAACTTAATCATACTGTCGATGCCTATGATAAAAAAACGTCACTCCTTGTTTTCGAAATACCTGTTCCAGACGGGAAAATCGACCAGCTCAGAACAATCATGAAGTGGACCGTGCCAGAAGACGAAATCTACGGCTACGATCTCGACCCCAAGCAAATAACACAACTCGAAGTTTTAATCGGCCGGCCATTTTACGTTCCGGAATATGACTTTCAATTGAGCTGTTATGGAAGTGAGTAATACTGATTAGTCTTGACAAAAAAAACCCGACCAGTCACCTGATCGGGTTTTTGTTTTACCGCTCGTTCGCGCTTAGTGCGAAACGCGGCTGGTGCCACCGACGGTGGAGATGCGTACGCGCTCACCGACACGGAACACTTCGTTTTCCTGAACCTGTTGCACGTAGGCGCGCATGCTGCCGTCGTCTTCGCGCACGGTGATTTCCACGCCTTGAGTGCGGGTCAGGCCTTCTTCGGTGGCCGAACCGATCAGTCCGCCGGCCACGGCGCCGATGACCGCCGCAACGATGCTGCCCTTGCCGCCACCGATGGCGCTGCCACCGACACCGCCGACCACTGCGCCTGCAGCGCCGCCGATCGGGGTCTTGGTGCCTTCGATTTTCACCGGACGCAGGGATTCGATGGTGCCCATGCGAATCGTCTGCACACGACGCGCTTCGTCACGGGAGTAGGAGTCACCGGTCAGGCTCGACTGGCAGCCGGTCAGCAACATCGCCATCGTGGAAAAAGAAGCAACCAGCAGAACAGACTTACGCATAGCATCAACTCCAAAAGAACAGGTGTTCATTAAACCCC
This sequence comes from Pseudomonas sp. Y5-11, assembly GCF_022368695.1. Taxonomy (NCBI): domain Bacteria; kingdom Pseudomonadati; phylum Pseudomonadota; class Gammaproteobacteria; order Pseudomonadales; family Pseudomonadaceae; genus Pseudomonas; species Pseudomonas sp. Y5-11. The sequence continues at coordinate 2,292,527 of NZ_CP058974.1, read as the reverse complement.
GCTGCTTGACGCCTGTCACGACGCAGCCCGGATAAACTTGATTTTATTCAGGCCCGGTACAGGCACCTGCAGCCCCACCCAACAGTAGCGCCAAATCGCCCAATCCGCCCTGCCAACCCAAGGATTTTCATGGATTACCTGATCATTTTCGTCACCACCGTCGCCGGCCTGTACTTCCATGGGTGGCTGTACGTGCGGATCAAACGCTGGATGGATCGTGATCTGGCCCTGTCGCTGGCGGGCAAGGATGAAGACAAACGCGCCTTCATGCTGCAACGACTGGCCGATGCCCGCGTGCAGAAGATCAAGCGTCGGGACCTGCCGAAGTGGCTTGAGGCCGCTGCGGCAAGCTATCCCGCTCGGTAGACTGCTTAAGGCGCCAGACGTTCAAGAATCCAGTCGGCACCCTGCTGACGGTAGTTCAGGCGATCGTGCAGACGACTTGGACGGCCCTGCCAGAACTCGATGCGCTCAGGCAGCAGGCGATAACCGCCCCAGTGTTCCGGACAGTGCGGTTGCGTATCGCTGAAACGCTGCTCGGTGGCCTTGAGCAACTCTTCCAGTTCGCCGCGCCCGTTGATCACCCGGCTCTGCGGTGAAGCCCAGGCTCCGAGCCGACTGCCCAGCGGACGCACCTGATAATAAGCATCGGACTCAGCAGGCGTGACTTTCACCACACGCCCCTCGATGCGCACCTGGCGCTCCAGGGTCGGCCAGAAGAACGTCATGGCAGCCAACGGGTTGGCCGCCAGATGCTGACCCTTGGCGCTGTCGTAATTGGTGAAAAAGGTGAAGCCCTGCTCGTCCAGGCCCTTGAGCAGCAGAATGCGACAATGCGGGCGACCGTCTGCATCGACCGTGGCCAGGGTCATGGCGTTGGCCTCCACCGGCGCCTGTTCGGTTTTCACCGCATCGGCGAACCACTGGTGGAACAACGCAAAGGGTTCAGCCGGGGCTTGCGCCTCGGTCAGACCATCCCGGGTGTAATCACGACGCATATCTGCCAGAGCCTGGGTCATGGCGCATTCCTTTTCGTTAGCGGATCACTGCTTGGAAGTATCGCTGGCGGCAACTTTCTTGTCAGTCGTCGCGGCTTTGGCCGGAGCGGTTTTCTTGGCTGGGGTTTTCGCCGGAGCCTTGGTCGCCGCCTTCTTCGCTGGTGCCTTGGCAGCGGCTTTCTTCGCCGGAGCCTTTTTGGTTGCAGGTACGGCGGCCTTCGAAGCGGCCGGCGCCGGGGTTACCGGTTTGGCTGCCGGTTTGACGTCCTGTGCGGCAAGCATCGTGGTCGGTGCAGGCGCCGGCATGTTGTATTTGCTCAGCAGGGCCACCATGGTGTTCTGCGGGGTCACCAGCAGTTCGACGCGACGGTTCAGGGCACGGCCTTCGGCGCTGTCGTTGGCCGCACGCGGCGCATCGCCACCCATGCCGCGCAGCATCAGGCGATCACGCTGCAAGCCGCTCAGGCGGAAGATTGCCGCCACGGACTGAGCGCGTTCCTGGCTGAGCTTGACGTTGGCCGGCGCGGCGCCAGTGTTGTCGCTATGACCAAGCACCAGAACTGCAGTTTTCGGGTCGGCTTCGAGGATTTTCGCGACATTGGTGAACGGGCTGAGGGTCACCGGCAACAGCATCGCTGGACGTTTCGGGTTGAACGAGCCTTCAACCGGCGCGATCACCACCAGAACGTTGTCACGGCGCTCGAGTTGCAGATTGCTGTCCTTGATCGCTGCACGCAGGCGCGGCTCGTAGTCATCCAGCCAGGCTTGGGTGACTTTCGGGTCAGGCATCGGCACCACTTTCGCCGTGGACTGATCCTTGCCGCCGAACGGCCACCACCACTTTGTGCCGGTGTCAGCATCGGCCTTGGCCACTACCGCCGGTTTTGCTTCTGGTTTGACTTCGGGTTTCACGTCGGCCTTGGCCGCCGCGTCATCAGAGCTGCCGAACGGCCAGTACCAGTGGCTGCTGCTTTCAGTCTTGGCCACGGGTGCGGTCGCGGCAGGTTTGAGCGGGGCTGGAGCCGGGGCCGGCTCTTTGGCCGTCACTTTGTCGGAAGATCCGAACGGCCACCAGCTGCCGCCGTCCGCATCGTTTTTAGGAGTCTGTGCACAACCGGTCATTGCAACGCACAGGGCCAGGGCGAGAGTTTTTTTGGATGACATTGAAAATCCACAAAGTGAAGTAATGAAAGATCAGAGCTCTTTTGCCCGGATAAACAGACGCTTTGAATCAAAAATCCGAATCTGGTTCCAACCCTGGAACCTCATGTAACGCTTTACAGACAAGTGGCAAGTACCCGCGCCAGTTGCTGCGCGCGCGGATCCATCAAGACGTAAGGCCCAAGGGTATTTGTCACAAAACCGAACGCGACATCATGCTCGGGATCAGCAAAACCCACCGAACCGCCCGCCCCCGGATGACCAAACGCCCGCGGGCCGAGGCCATAGGTGGCATTGGCCATGTCCGGCTGATCGAGCATGCAGCCCAGGCCGAAACGGGTGCGGGTCAGCAGGGTCTTGTCTTCGCCGTAACTGTGTTCGCGGGTCAGTTCTTCGAGCATTTCGCTTTCGAGCAGGCTGCCATCGAGCAAGCCAGCGTAGAAACCGGCCAGGCTGCGCGCGTTGCCATGACCATTGGCGGCCGGCTGCTGCATGCGCCGCCATTCCGGTTTGTTGGTGCTGGTCAGCACCGACGGCGGATTAGTAAAGGCGCGAGTGGTCATGGCGGTCGGTTCGCGCATAGTCACCTGCAGCAGACGCTGGGCCGCGGCATCGCCGACATTGCCCTTGCCGCGAGCAATATGCGCCACGCGGTGGAACTCTGCGTCAGCCAGACCGACGTGGAAATCCAGCCCTAACGGTCTGGCGACGCGGGCGACGATCGACTCGCCCGGCCCACGACCGTCAGCGCGACGCAGCAACTCGCCGACCAGCCAGCCATAAGTGATGGCGGCATAGCCGTGGCCGGTGCCCGGCGTCCACCACGGTGCTTCGGCCGCAAGGGCGTCGACCATGGTTTGCCATTCGTAGAGGGCGGCGGGCGCCAGCAACTCGCGCAGCGCTGGCAGACCGGCCTGATGGCAGAGCAATTGGCGCAGGGTGACGGTTTCTTTGCCAGCGGCGGCAAATTCCGGCCAGTAGCGGGCAACCGGTGCATCCAGTTGCAGTTTGCCTTCGGCCACCAGTTGCAGCGCGGTGACCGCAGTGAACGTCTTGGTGCAGGAGAACAGGTTGGCGATGGTGTCGCTGTGCCAGGCTTCGGTAGCGTCCTTGTCGGCCGTACCGGACCAGAGGTCGAGGACGGTTTCTCCGCCGACCTTGATGCACAGCGCTGCGCCGCGTTCCTGGGGATCGTCGAACAGTGCCGCGAAAGCCTCGCGCACCGCTTCGAATTGAAGCTCGTAATGGCCCTGAATCTGCACCCGCAACTCCCCCGCGAAAACGCTCTACAAAGTGGCCCGCATTGTTCCAGCCCTTGAGGGATTTGGGAACAGCTGCGGGCCGGGTGGTCATTTCAACGCAAAATCAAAAGATCGCAGCCTGCTGCAGCTGCTACAAAATTCCATTCCCTGCAGGAGCTGCCGAAGGCTGCGATCTTTAAGCCATCAAACCTCAATGACCATTGCCCGAATGCCCACCCGCATGCCCGGCCCCCGGGCCTTTTCCAGCTTCAGCCTTGCGCCCGCCTTCGGCTTCATGACCGGCGACCGCAGCGGCCTTCTCAGCCTCTTTGCCCAATTGATCGATCGCCTGCAGATTGCTCTTGCGCACCGCTTCGACGAAACCCTGATACGGCAGATCGGTAATCCCCACCAGACCAAAGTGCCCGTTCTCGCCATCAAGCAGACGCCCGGTCACCGGTTGATCCAGATACTGGAACCAGTGCACGCCGACAATCGACGGCTCGCTTAACGCTTGCTTGAGGAAATTGGCATACGCCGGGCCGCGATCTTCTTCCTTCGCCAGTTGCGTCACGCCACCCCAGAATGGGCCGCGATCACTGGAGCCGAAGTTGAACTCGGTAATCAGCACCGGTTTGTCGAGGGCACGCAAAGCGGCGAAGTCATAGCCGTCCTGCGGTTTCAGCGTATACAGGTTGAAACTCAACACGTCGCAATACTGTGCGCAGGACGCCACGGCTTCCGGGGTGCTGGTGGCGAAACGGCCGCCGAGCAGCAACTGGTTCGGCGCGTGCCATTTCAGCGAATCCGAGATGGTTTTGAAGTAGGTGTCGGCGAACACCTTCTGGAAGTATTTGAAGTCGTTTTCGATTTCCGGGTGCTCCGGATTCGGCATCGGCGGCACGAAACCCGGGTCTTCCATCAACTCCCACGCCGGAAGATCAATGCCCCAGGCTTTCGACAGGCCCGCCTGGTTGCGGTACTTGTCGCGCAGTTGCTTGAGGAATGCGCGCTTGGCCGGCACGTCGGTGGTCATTTTCAATGTGCCGTAGGCCAGGGCATAGCGCGACTGCGGATCATCGCCCGGACCGGCCCAGGCCAGTTCGTTGTCGGCGTAGTAGCCGATCAGCCACGGATCATCACGATGATCGCGGGCGGCGATGGCCACGGCACGCTCGGTGGCCATGGCGAAACGCGGGTCGAACGGATCAGGCATGCCGCCCCACCAGTCGCTGCCGGTGCTGATGCTGGTGTAGTCGCCGACGATCGACAGCGGCAAGGTGTACGGCACACGCTCGGCGTCGGCGAGCGCGTCGGCACTCCAGTTGCCGACTGTGTTGAAGCCCCAGGCCTGCAGGCGGTCGAGGGTGTGGGTGGCCCACTTCTGCTGATCGACAGTGGCCTTGCACGGCGCGGCTGGTGGTTCGGCTTGCGCCTGTGCTGCGCAAGGTTCGCCGTACAGGCGTTGCAGGTTGGCGCCGTAAAAATCGTACCAGCGCCCGTTGCCATAGCCTCGGCCCTGATCGGCACCGTTGCCGCCACGGTTGTCGCCTTCGCCGAAATGACTGGCGAGCGGCTCGTCGGCCTTGGGCAGGGATTCGAACATCCACTCACGCCCGGCCACGTAGGTCTGGTTGACCTGCGGGCTGACGGTGTTGACCCCCAGCGAATAGAACGGATGCCCTTCAGGGGTCACCAGATACCAGCGACCGTCACGCTTTTCAGTGCGGAAAAAGCCGCTGGCCTTGAACGCCGGCCCCTTATTCCAGCCACCGAACTTGTCCAGCGAAGATTTTTCGCGCTCGGCCAGCCAGGTTTTCAGCTGTTGCTGTTCCTTGGCGGCGGCAGATTTCAGTTGTTCGTCGTTGCTGATTTTTTCCGGCCATTTGCTGCGGGTCGACTGCCCGTAGGCGTCCACCAGATTGCCGTAGACGGCCCGGGTCACGGCATCGCCGTCCTGCACACCGAAACGTTCGAGCAGCAGGCTTTGCGCGGCTTTCGGCTGATCCATCCACAGGCTGACCGACACCACCTGGCTGCGATCCAGTTCGCCGCTGCTGCTGGCCAGCAGAATGCGCTGGCCATCGACGGTCATCGGCATCGGCGGCCCGGCCTTCATGCCCTGGCTCAGTGGCGAGGTCGCCACCAGCGGCACCAGCAGGGTTTGCGCAGGGCCGGCCGGCAGGTCAACGCGGCTGGTCAGGGTCTGGCCGTTGTTGCTCTGGATTTGCACGTAAACCGTCACGGCCCAGTTCATTGCGCTTTGCAGACGCAGGCTCATCATGCCCGACTGCGACCAGTCCCAGGCGCCGGTTTGCGGGGTCAGGCGCAGGGTCGGGCGGGCTACCGGGTTGAACGTCACCCGGCGCAGCACTTCACCTTCCGGGGTTTGCTCGGCGTTGGCTTGTGGCAGATCAGTGTTTTCGGTGACGACTTTCACCACATCGGCAGGGCGGACGAAGTTGAACAGGGTCTGCTGACCCGCAGGCGCCGCCAGTAACGGGGCAGCGAAAATCAAGGCGAATACGGCAGGCAACGAACGGCGAATCATAAGAACGGAGTTCTCCCTAACGACCAAAAGGCCAATGGAAAAGCGATGGCGGAGAGATAGACAACGCGGCGGGCAAAACTGCCCACCGTTGTCTCAGGATATTTCACGACGGAATGGCGGTAACGCATTGAGGATCGCCTTGCCGTAGCGCTGGGTGACCAGGCGCCGATCGAGCAAAGTGATGGTGCCGCGGTCTTCTTCGGTGCGCAGCAGACGGCCGCAGGCCTGAACCAGTTTCAAGGATGCGTCGGGCACCGAGATTTCCATGAACGGATTGCCGCCCCGGGCCTCGATCCACTCCGACAGCGCCGCCTCGACCGGATCGTCCGGCACCGAGAACGGGATCTTGGCGATCACCACGTGCTCGCAGTAGGCGCCCGGCAAGTCCACCCCTTCGGCGAAACTGGCAAGGCCGAACAGCACGCTGGAATCGCCGCCATCGACCCGCGCCTTGTGCTTGTTCAGGGTTTCCTGTTTCGACAGGTTGCCCTGAATGAACACTTGTTTGCGCCAGTCGCGGTCGAGGCCGTCGAACACATCCTGCATCTGTTTGCGCGAAGAGAACAGCACCAGACTGCCGCGCGAGCCTTCCACCAGTTCCGGCAGATCGCGGATGATCGCCGCCGTGTGGGCCGCCGCATCACGCGGATCAGCCTTGAGGTCCGGCACGCGCAACACGCCGGCGTCGGCGTGATGAAACGGGCTCGGCACCACAGCGGTGACGGCTTTCTTCGGCAGCCCGGCGCGCATGCGGAACCGGTCAAAGGTGCCCAGCGCGGTGAGCGTTGCCGACGTTACGAGGCAGCCGTAGGCGACGTTCCACAGGCTGCGGCGCAGGGTTTCTGCGGCGAGAATCGGGCTGGCGTTGACCTCGATGTCGAACAGCGAGCCGCTTTCGGCCAGCGTCAGCCAGCGAGCCATCGGCGGGCTGTCCTCCGGGTCTTCGGCGGTGAACGCGGTCCACAGTTCCCAGTTGCCCGAGGCACGGGACAACAGGCTGCCGAACAGCGGATACCACTCTTCGGCCTGATTGCTGGCGATGCCGATGTTGACCTCGCCGTCCATGCCTTCCTTGAGCAGGTCGGTCAGACGGGTGAACAGGTCGTTGAGACGTGAATAGCCCTTCTTCAGCTCGATGCCCATTTCGCGCATGTGCTCGGGAATCACCCCGCCGACGAAACGATGGCGTGGCCGCTCGCGACCTTCGACGTCTTCGCCGGGTTTGAAATCGGCAATCTGCTCGCACGCGGTGAACATGAACTGCTGCTGGGTCTTGATCTCCCGCGCCAGCTCCGGCACCTGCTCGATCAGCTTGCCGAGGTCGCCCGGCAACGGATGCTGGGCCAACAGTTTGGTGAGGTTCTTCGCCGTGGTTTCCAGCCAGTCGGCGGTGGAACGCAGGCGCGTGTAATGAGCGAAGTGGCCGATGGCCTTGTCCGGCAGGTGATGGCCTTCGTCGAACACGTAAATGGTGTCACGCGGATCCGGCAGCACCGCACCGCCGCCGAGGGCCAGGTCAGCCAGCACCATGTCGTGGTTGGTGACGATCACATCGACCTTGCCCATGCCTTCGCGCGCCTTGTAAAAGGCGCACTGGCCAAAATTCGGGCAATGGCGGTTGGTGCATTGGCTGTGATCGGTGGTCAGCCGTGCCCAGTCGGCATCTTCGAGAGCGTTGGGCCAGCTGTCACGGTCGCCGTCCCATTTATTGCCGGCGAGCTTCTCGATCATGCTGGTGAACAGCTTCTGACTGGCCTCGTCGACCTCGATCTTGAAGCCTTCTTCTTCGAACAGCTGCGCGGTGGCGGTTTGCGCGTGGCCTTCCTGCAGCAACATGTCGAGCTTGGACAGGCACATGTAGCGGCCACGGCCCTTGGCCAGCGCAAAGCTGAAGTTCAGCCCGCTGTTGCGCATCAGGTCGGGCAAGTCCTTGTAGACGATCTGCTCTTGCAGGGCCACGGTCGCGGTGGCGATCACCAGACGCTTGCCGGCCAGCTTCGCCGTGGGGATTGCCGCCAGGCTGTAGGCCACGGTCTTGCCGGTACCGGTGCCGGCTTCCACCGCGACAATCGCGGGGTCGCCACTACGCCGGCCTTCGTCGTCGGTGTCGATATCCCCGAGGACTTTGGCGACTTCGGCGATCATCAGGCGCTGGCCGTAACGCGGTTTGAGGCTCTTGGCTTCAAGAAAACGCGAATAGGCACCCTGGATCGTGGTTTTGAGTTCAGTGCTGATCATTGAATGTCGGGCGTAAAAACGCTGGATAAATTTTCAGTAGTTCGGATCGGCCGCTATCATACCCCGCTAATCAGTCCCGCGCAGAACGGAGTACCCCAATGACACCTTTTAGCCTCGTTTATCCACTGCATGTCCTGTCCGCCCTGGTCTGGGTCGGCGGTATGTTTTTCGCCTGGATGGTCCTGCGCCCCGCGGCGGTGAAGGCGCTCGAAGGCCCTGCCCGCCTGACCTTGTGGGTAGAAGTGTTTCAAGGTTTTTTCCGCTGGGTCTGGGTCGCGGTGATCCTGTTGCCGATCAGCGGCGTGGGCATGTTGCACTTGCAGCAGGTCGGCTTCGAGACCCCGCCGAAATACGTGCAGGTGATGATCGGACTGTATGTGGTGATGACGGCGCTGTTTATCCGAATTCAGGGTTTGATGCTGCCAGAGTTGCGCAAAGCCGTTGAAGCCAAGGAATGGCCGGTGGGTGCGGCGGTGCTGGGGCGGATTCGCCGGGTGGTGGGGATCAATCTGATTGTGGGGTTGGTGCTGGTGGCGATTGCGGCGGCGCGGCCGATGTTCTGACCCGCTGAAGACCTGCACTTTTTGTGATGAGGGGATAGATCCCCTCATCACAATCAAGAAGTGCTGTGTTTTACAGGCGCTGCACAGTCACCGCCCCCGCCGCACCCGTCGGTCCAGGCTGACCATCCGCCCCGGGCTTGCCGTTCTTGCCACCATCGGCGCGATACACCAGGCAGCCCTTGGACTTGCCACCCTGGCCGGCCTTGCCGCCGACACCCGCCGGGCCTCCAGCGCCGCCCGCGACGTTGACCTTGATCAGCTCAGCCGGAAACTCACGCGGCACTTCCAGGCGCACCAGCGCTCCCGGCGCTCCCGGCTGGCCATCGCTACCGTTGCTGCCATCAAATCCGTGACCGGCCGCGCCCCAGGTGCAGCCCGGATCCTCACCGTTGCCGCCATCGAGGCCAACAAAACCCGGCGCGCCGGTACCGCCGCGAGCATCCACAAACAGTTTTGGCGCGCTCAAGGCCTTGAACTGCAAATTCAGATTGCGCCCGGCACGGGCGGCTTTCTCATACGTGCCCGGCGCACCGCGCGCGGTGATCAGGCTGCCTTCAGACAGTTCGGCACGGATGACTTTCATGTCCAGCGCCTGTTCGCTCGGGACGATCGCGATGCGTGCTTCGTGACCCAGACGCAATTCGCCGACGGTCAGCTCGGTCACGTTGGCAGGAATCAGCAAGGTGCCGTAGTCCGCTACGTCCAGCCGCTCCAGCTGCAGGGTGCTGGCCGTGTTGGGCAAACGCATCAGGGAATTGGTTTCGACACTGACCACCTGGGCGCAGGCCAGGGGACTGATGAATGCAGCGAGCAGGCAAAATTTACGCATGGGAAGAAGCCTCCGGAGCGGCCGGGGCCGGGATGGTTTGCAGGTGAAAAACGCCGAACAGCAGGATGCGCAGACGATCGCGCCACGGGTTGGCACGCCCCTTGAGGCGAGAGAACAGCAACTCCAGCCCATGCAGCGCCAGCAACAAGGCGCCGGCCAGATTGACCAGCAGATGCAGCGGATGCACAAACGGCAGCAGCAGATTGACCACCACCACGCACCAGAACAGCAGGGTCAGCAAACGCCCCAGCCCCCAGAAAACCTTCATACGCTCCCCCGTCTCGGAATTATTCTTTGGGCGCACAGTAACGGCTTACGCGGGGGATAAGCCAGAGGGGCAAAAGAAAAAACTTTTGTCAGTCGTCGGATCGCTGCCGGTTCGACGATGATCGTCGCCCGGCAGCTCTAGCCTGCGGACTACAGACAAGTCCTAGCGATTGATATGCAACTCCACCCGACGGTTTTTCGCGCGCCCTTCGTCCGTCGCGTTATCGGCCACCGGTTCGCTCTCGCCGCGCCCTTCGCTGGTCAGTTTGGCCGGTTCCAGGCCCTGGCTCAGCAGATACGCCGCCACACTGCTGGCACGCCGCTCCGACAACGCCTGGTTATAGGCGTCCGAACCCTTGCTGTCGGTATGGCCGATGACTTTGATGCTGACCACGTCAGCATTGCGCAACTTGTCCATCAGCGTATCGAGCTGGGCTTTCGCGGCTGGGGTCAGGTCCGACTTGTCGAAATCGAACAACACATTGCCGGCATCGCTGAGGGTGATGACTTCCGATTGCGGTGCAGGCTCGGGCGCTTTTTCCGTGACCGGGTATTGCGGCAGCGGACAACCACGATGATCGACCGGGGTATTGGCCGGAGTGTCCGGACAACGGTCGCGGCGATCGAACACGCCATCGCCATCTTCATCGCCATCCTGGGCATAACAGATCAGCCCGCCGGTAAGGATCCCCAGCGCGGCACCGCCACCGGCCCAGCCGCCACTTTCAATGGCGCCAAGGCCGCCACCTACCAGCCCGCCGATCAGGCTGCAAATCGGCCACGTACGTTGATTGAGGGGCGCGTCGCCGTCGCTGTGAGTGGCGCAACCGGTGAGCAAGCTGCCCAGCAGCAGCACCGGCAAGACGGACCTTGAGAAAACAGTCATTGTGAAAGCTCCTGTGTCACCGGCCCATACCGGTTACACAGGAGTAAAGACGCGCATCCGCGACTGCACAAGCCGCGGATGCGTGAGGGGCTAGCGGACGATTTTGATTTCGGTACGACGGTTCTGTGCGCGACCGTCAGCGGTTTTGTTATCCGCCACTGGCTGGCTTTCACCCATGCCCGAGACCGAAACGAAGCTGGCACGCGGCACACCTTGCTGGATCAGGTATTCCACCACCGAGTGCGCACGACGATCCGACAGTTTCTTGTTGTAGGCATCGCTGCCCACGCTGTCGGTGTGACCGGTCACGGTCAGTTGCGCCGTGGACGACTCTTGTTTCAGGCGCGTGGCAACTTTGTCCAGCACCTGTTTATCGGAGCCGGTCAGGGTGGCTTTGTCGAACTGGAAGTGCACATCGCGGATGACGATGGTTTCTTCCTTGACCACAACCGCCTCTTCTACCACGGGCGCCGGGGCTGGTGGAGGGCAGCCGTCAGCATCGACCTGCACGCCTTTAGGGGTGTGCGGACACTTGTCGCGACTGTCCGGCACACCGTCGCCGTCTTCGTCGCCATCACCGTGCACCCAGCAATAGGCCGCTGCCGTACCGCCGACCAACAGTGCGCCGTAGCCGGCCCACGCCGAACTTTCCGTCGCACCGAGACCGGCACCGACCACACCGCCGACCGCCGCACAGGTCGGCCAATCGGTTTTCTGCAAACCTGCGCAACCAGTCAACACACTGGTTAGCAGAATCAAAGGTAATGCTGTCCGAACTATGCTCATCTGGTTTTCTCCTGAGGGATCGGCTTAGAACCGATTCACGGAGTAAAGACCGGAGTTTTAATCTCCGCCAGCAATAGGCCACTGGCATTTGGGACCGTGTTCACAGGGATTCGGCACTTTTGCCACGCGCGACAAATCGGGGTCTAGGCCGGATCCGTCTGGCGCGCTAGTCTTGGCGATCTGATTGAGGAGCTTCGATGAACGTCGCCATTTCTTCGCGCACGCCGCAACAGGCGCTGGCTGCTTTACTGGATCGCTATGCCCCGGCGCGTTTGCTGCTGATCGGCGCCAGCGAATTTCCGGCGCTCGCCGCTTTTAAACAGGCGCACCCGGATTGCTGCGTGGCCCACGCCGAACCCGGTGCGTTGCCCGCCGAACTCGCGGCGCGGCGCTTCGACCTGGCGCTGGTGGTCGATTGCCTGGAGCACTTGCCCAAGCGTGACGGCCTGAACCTGCTGGGCGGGATTCGCAACCTCAATGCCAGTCGCATTGCGGTGCTGGCGGATCTGCCAGCCAGCGGCTGGCAGGAAACCGATTTCTACTCGCTGGCGCTGCAAGCCAGTGAGCGCTTTCAGCGTGACGAGCAGGTACTGACCCTGTTCACTTACGATCTGCTTGACTACAAGCAAGTCCCCGACTGGCTCAACTCGCGGTTCTGGGCCAATCCGGAAAACTTCGGCAAATACTGGTGGTAATGCAATGAGTACAGCCATTTGCCCATGCGGCAGCGGCAACCTGCTACTGGCCTGCTGCGGTCCCTACCACGAAGGCCACCCGGCGCCGTGCGCCGAAGCGCTGATGCGGTCGCGCTACAGCGCCTACGTTTTGGGGCTGATCGATTACCTGGTGGCCACTACCCTGCCCGCCCAGCAGGCCGGTCTGGATCGCCAGTCGATCAGTGCCTGGAGCGCGCAAAGCACCTGGCTCGGCCTTGAGGTCGAAAGCTCGGAAGTGTTCGGCGGCCAGCCCGAGCACGCCTTCGTCACCTTCACCGCGCGCTGGCACGACAGCCAGGGCGAACACAGCCACCGTGAGCGCTCTTCATTCGTGCAGAACGCCGGGCGCTGGTACTTCATCGACCCGACCGTGCAGTTGAAGCTGGGGCGCAATGACGCGTGTCCATGTGCCAGCGGGCAGAAGTTCAAGAAGTGCTGCGCAGGGTATTTCGGCGCATAAGATCAAAAGATCGCAGCCTGCGGCAGTTCCTACAGAGGACGCGACTCATGTAGGCGCTGCCGCAGGCTGCGATCTTTTAGCGTCTAGACTGCCAGCAAAGGGAGTTAACTCATGCTCGGACTATGGCGCACACTCAACATTCTTCCCCTGCTGCTGATCCTGAACCTCGGCGGTTGCGCCTCATGGTTCAGCGACGACAGCGTCGATCCCGCCGTCCACCTCGTGAAAGTCGAGGTGGTGCGGGCCAAATTGCTCGAACAGAAATTCATCCTGCATTTTCGCATCGACAATCCCAACGACAGCGACCTGACCGTGCGCGGCATGGAATACCGCATTCATCTGGCGGATATGTTGTTGGCCGAAGGCGAGCATGAACACTGGATCACCGTGGGGCCGAAAAGCAGCGCGTTCTATCGGATACCGATCCGCACCAACCTGTGGCCACGGGTCAAGGAGGTGGTGAAAATGCTGAAAAGTCCGCACCAGCAGGTGCCTTACCGACTGCAAGGCGAGATGGAAACCGGTTTATTCATCGCCCACTACGTGCACCTGGAGCGCAATGGCGTGATAATCCCCGCCGATTTAATTCCGGAGCACAACCGATGACTCAGCAACCTCATGTCCATGGCCCTGACTGCAACCACGATCATGACCATCATCACGATCACGACCATGGCCATGTCCACGGCCCGAACTGCGGCCACGCTCACCAGGAACCGGTGCGCAACGCCCTGAAAGACGTCGGGCGCAACGACCCTTGCCCTTGCGGCAACGGCAAGAAATTCAAGAAGTGCCACGGCGCTTGATGCCTTGGGCGAAGTCGCTCTTCGCCTGAACCATCGCCATCGCGAGCAGGCTCACTCCCACATTCGAGCGCATTCCTCCAGCTGGAATGCAATCACTGTGGGAGCTGGCTTGCCAGCGATGAGGCCGGCACATCCAGCATTGATGTAGCCTGACACTCCGCTATCGCTGGCACGCCAGCTCCCACAGGTTTCTCAGGCGACGGCCAGGATCTGCTTCGCACTGATCACCGTCGCATACTCCCCGTGCAAATTCCCCAGCGACATCCCGTGCACCTCTTCGGCTGAACGCGGCGTACCGAAATAATCGGCCTTGTCGAAGGTAAAACACGCGTCCTCCGCCACCCAGGCGTCAAATCCCAGATTGCCCGCCGTACGCGCTGTGGATTCCACCGAGTTGTGGGTCGCCACACCGACAATGATCAATTGCCCGATCCCCGCCTCACGCAACCGTGCCTCCAATCCCGTGGCGCAAAAGGCGTCCGGCACCTGTTTCTGGATCAGCCATTCGCCGTCCCGCGGCATGAATCGCTGCTGAAATTCCACCCCGGACTGCCCGGGCCAGAACACCGAATCCGCTTCACGGGACAGATGCTGCACATGTATCACCGGCCGCCCGCTGCTGCGCCATGCCCTCAGCAAATCAAGCATGCGTTCTTCGGCCTGCGGATTATTCCGTCGGCCCAGGCGCGGCTGCAGAATGCCTTGTTGCTGGTCGATGATGATCAGTGCCGCGTTGGCCTTGAGCTCCATGGCGTTTTTTCTCATGCGGATCAGTGAATTTCCCGCACTTCAACATCACCTCCAGGTATCAGGCAAGTGCATAAGACCAACCCTCCAAGATCAAAAGATCGCAGCCTGCGGCAGCTCCTACAGGGTGTACTCAATCCAATGCAGGAGCTGCCGCAGGCTGCGATCTTCTCCATTCGACAGAATTACACAAATAACCCCCGCGCCCGCTTGCGCGGCCACCGCCCGCTCACTAACGTAGCGGCTTTATTGCGCCCCCAGCCTCTACACCCCCGCAGGAGCTTTGCCATGGCCTCGCCAGCCCTTACACATTTTCTTCCCCGGTTCGGCGTTGCCGCAGCAGTGACCGGTGTCTTGAGCCTGTCCGGTTGCCAGACCTGGAACGCGCAGGACACCCTCCCGCCTACCTCCGGCGTACAAGCGCTCAAGGGGCTGGCGCAGAACGTTTCGGTGCGTCGCAATGCGATGGGCATGCCGTTGATCGAAAGCAACAGCTTCCACGACGCACTGTTCACCCTCGGTTACGTGCATGCCAGCGACCGCATCAACCAGATGGTGACCCTGCGCCTGCTGGCCCAAGGGCGTCTGGCGGAAATGTCCGGCGCCTCAATGCTCGACGCTGACCGCTACATGCGCGCGGTCAACCTGAAGAAAAGCGCCGACGAGCTGTACAAGGCCTCGTCGCCCCGCCTCAAGCGTTTCTTCGAAGTCTATGCGCGGGGCGTCAACGCCTACCTGTTCCGTTACGCCGACAAATTGCCGGGCGACCTCGCATCCAGCGGCTACAAGCCGGAATACTGGAAGCCGGAAGACTCGGCGCTGCTGTTCGCGCTGCTGAACTTCAGCCAGTCAGCCAACCTGCCGGAGGAAATTTCCTCGCTGGTGCTGGCGCAAACCGTGACCAGCGACAAACTCGCCTGGCTGACCCCGTCTGCACCGGATGAAAACCTGCCGCTGGCCGAGGCCGACAAGCTGCAAGGCCTCAAACTCAACGGACAGATCCCTGGCCTGAGCGAACTGAGCAACGCCAGCCAACAATTGGCGGCGGTGAATCTGCTGGGCGCCAGCACCTCGAACAACTGGGCCATCGCCCCGCAACGCAGCCGCAGCGGCAAGAGCATTCTTGCCAGCGACAGTCATGGGCCATTGGCCGCGCCGTCGCTGTGGACCTTCGTGCAGATCCGCGCGCCGAAATATCAGGCTGCCGGCGTCACCGTCGCCGGCTTGCCGATGGTGCTCGGCGGTTTCAACGGCAAAGTGGCGTGGAGCGCCACCAGCGTGCTCGGCGACAACCAGGACCTGTTCCTGGAAAAAATCCGCCGTCAGGGCAGCAGCCTGACCTACGAGGTCAACGGCAAATGGCAGCCGCTGGGCGTGCGCAACGAAACCTATTTCGTCAAAGGCCAGCGGCCGATTCGCGAAGCGGTGTACGAAACCCGTCACGGTGCACTGCTCAACAGTGCCCAGGCGGCGGCACAGGGCAACGGTTTTGGCCTGGCCCTGCAAACCCCGAACTTCACCGACGACAAATCGCTGGACGCTTTTTTCGACCTGACCCGCGCGCAGAACGTTGAACGCGCTTCGGACGCCAGTCGCGAAATCCGCGCCATCGCCCTGAACATGGTGTTCGCCGACGCCAGCAATATTGGCTGGCAAGTCACCGGGCGTTTCCCCAACCGTCGCGAAGGCGAAGGCCTGCTGCCATCGCCGGGCTGGGAAGGCCGCTACGACTGGGACGGTTACGCCGACCCGATGCTTCACCCCTACGATCAGGACCCGACCCAGGGCTGGCTCGGCACGGCCAACCAGCGGGTGATTCCTCACGGCTACGGCATGCAGTTGTCCAACTCGTGGGCGGCGCCGGAGCGCGGCGAACGTCTGGCGGAACTGGCCAACAGCGGCAAACAGGACGGTCGCAGCGTGATCGCCATGCAGTACGACCAGACCACCACCTTCGCCGCCAAGCTGAAGAAAATGTTTGAAGCGCCGGGCATGAAGCAGCCGCTGAAACAGGCGATCGACGCCCTGCCGGAAGCCGATCGCAGCAAGGCGCGCGAGGCCTTCAGCCGCTTGATGGCGTTCGACGGCAAACTCAGCCCGACCTCGGCGGATGCGGCGATCTATGAGCTGTTCCTGCAGGCGAGCATGAAGCAGATCTTCCTCGATGAGCTCGGCCCCGAGTCGAGCCCGGCGTGGAAAGCCTTTGTTGCCAATGGCGACTTGTCCTACGCGGCGCAGGCCGATCACCTGCTCGGTCGCGAAGACAGCCCGTTCTGGGATGACATCCACACCCCGCAGAAAGAAGACAAGGCGCAGATTCTGGCGCGCAGTCTGGCGGCCGCGATCAACGCCGGCGACAGTCAGTTGGGTGGCGATCACAAGGCCTGGCAGTGGGGCAAACTGCACAGCTATACGTGGAAAAACGCCAACGGCCAGACCGTTCGCGGCCCGCTGGCAGCCGGTGGCGATCACACCACGCTCAACACCTCGGCTTTTGCCTGGGGTCAGGACTTCAACACCACGCGGGCGCCATCGATGCGTTTCATTGTCGACTTCAGCCAGACCGAACCCTTGATGGGGCAGAACGGTACCGGCCAGTCCGGCAACCCGGCCAGCCCGAATTACCTCAATGGCATTGATGCGTGGCTCAAGGGTCAGTACATCGGTTTGCCGATGCAGCCGCAGAACTTTGACCGGGTGTATGGCAAGACGCGTTTGACCCTCACCCCGGGCAAATAAACGCTAGAGCAAGATCAAAAGATCGCAGCCTTCGGCAGCTCCTACATGGGAATGGTGAACATCCTGCAGGAGCTGCCGAAGGCTGCGATCTCTTGCTTTTCGCCCCACATAAAAACCCGATAGAACTTCCGGACTCGCGCCCACCTCATAGCTAACAAGCCCTCCATTCTGGTAACGACATGGACCTTGTTATCGCCCGCCCCGAAGGTTTGTACTGCCCTGCCGGGGATTTCTATATTGATCCGTGGCGCCCGGTCGAGCGCTCGGTGATCACCCATGCCCACGGCGATCACGCCCGTAACGGCAATCAGCACTACCTTGCCAGCAGCGCCAGCGAAGGGATTTTGCGCGCGCGCCTGGGTCAGGACATCAACCTGCAAACCCTCGCCTACGGCCAGCGGCTGACCCACCACGGCGTGACCTTGAGTTTCCATCCGGCCGGGCATGTGCTCGGTTCGGCCCAGGTGCGTCTGGAATACGGCGGTGAAGTCTGGGTCGCGTCCGGCGACTACAAGATCGAACCCGATGGCACCTGCGCGCCGTTCGAACCGGTGCGCTGCCACACCTTTATCACCGAATCGACCTTCGGCCTGCCGATCTACCGCTGGCAGCCACAGGCGCAGGTGTTCAGCGAGATCAACCAGTGGTGGCAGGCAAACATCGCGGCGGGCAAGGCCAGCGTGCTGTTCTGTTATTCATTCGGCAAGGCTCAGCGGATCCTGCATGGCATCGACGCCAGCCTCGGTCCGATCCTCAGTCACGGTGCCGTCGAGCCGCTGAACCGGGTCTACCGCGAGGCCGGCGTGTACCTGCCGCCGACGATCTACGCCGGCGACATCAAAAAATCCGACCCGATCATGCGTCAGGCGCTGGTCATCGCCCCGCCCTCGGCCGGTGGCAGCACCTGGATGCGCCGGTTCGGTGATTTCAGCGATGCGTTTGCCAGCGGCTGGATGCGCCTGCGCGGCACCCGCCGGCGGCGCGGCGTGGATCGTGGTTTTGTGCTGTCGGATCACGCCGACTGGCCGGGCCTGCTCTGGGCCATCGAACAGACCGGCGCCGAACGGGTGATGGTCACCCACGGCTCGATCGGCGTGCTGGTGCGCCATCTGCGTGAACAAGGCCTGGATGCGCAAGGCTTCAACACCGAATACGGCGACGATGAAGAGGAAAACATTGACGCCGAACCTGCCATCGCCGAGGTGCAAGCATGAAAGCCTTCGCCGAGTTGTATGCCGAACTCGACGCCACCACGTCCAGCAACGCCAAGCTGGCCGCCATGCAAGCCTACTTCGCCCAGGCGGCGCCGCAGGATGCGGCGTGGGCGGTATATTTTCTGTCCGGCGGACGCCCGCGACAACTGGTGCCAGTGCGCATCCTGCGCGAACTGGCGGTGGAGGTTTCGGGGCTGCAGCCATGGCTGTTCGAAGAAAGTTATCAATCCGTCGGCGATCTGGCGGAGACCATTTCCCTGGTGCTCCCGGAAAATTCGCACAGCTCCGAGGCCGGCCTGGCCGAATGGATCGAAGACAAGCTGCTGCCGCTGCGCGGTGAAACCCCGGAGTATCTCGCCCGCCAACTGCCCGCACTGTGGGCGCAACTGGACCGGCCGAGCCTGATGCTGTGCATCAAATTGATCACCGGCAGCTTTCGCGTCGGCGTGTCGAAACTGTTGGTCACTCGCGCATTGGCATCGATGGCCGGCCTCGACAGCAAACGTGTGGCGCAGCGTCTGGTGGGTTACACCGACCTGTCGAACCGGCCGAACGCGGCCAGCTACCTGAAACTGATCGCCCCGGAATCCGCCGACGAACACGCTCAGCGCGGCGGCCAGCCCTACCCGTTTTTCCTCGCCCATGCCTTGTCGCAACCGGTGGAAGAGTTCGAAACCTTGCTGGGCCCGGCGAGCAACTGGCAGGTGGAATGGAAGTGGGACGGAATCCGCGCGCAGGTGGTCAAACGTGAGGGGCGGTTGTGGGTCTGGTCGCGCGGTGAAGAACTGGTGACCGAACGCTTTCCCGAATTCGATACGTTGATCCACGCGTTACCCGACGGCACGGTGATCGATGGTGAAATCGTGGTCTGGAAAAGCACCCACCCCAGCACCGAAGACGCGTTCGACCCGCAATCGACAGCTGCGCCGGCGGTGCAACCCTTCGCCCTGCTGCAGCAACGGATCGGGCGTAAAACCCTCGACAAGAAGATCCTCGAAGAAGTGCCGGTGGTGCTGCTCGCCTACGACTTGCTGGAGTGGCAGGGCGAAGACTGGCGCAATCGTCCGCAGGCCGAACGGCGTGCGCAACTGGAACAAGTGATCGCCCACGGTAACAACCCGGTGTTACTGGCCTCGCCGATGCTCACTGGCAGTGACTGGTTCGACCTCGCCCGGCAACGCGAAGCCTCACGGCGACTGGGGGTCGAGGGCATGATGCTCAAGGCCCGCGACGCCCTGTATGGCGTGGGCCGGACCAAGGACATGGGCGTGTGGTGGAAGTGGAAGGTCGACCCGTTCAGCGTCGATGCGGTATTGATCTACGCCCAGCGCGGCCATGGCCGGCGCGCCAGTCTGTACAGCGATTACACCTTCGCCGTGTGGGACGGACCGCCCGAATCCAGCCAACGGGCGCTGGTGCCGTTTGCCAAGGCCTATTCGGGGCTGACCGACGAGGAGATGCGTCAGGTCGACAGCATCGTGCGCAAGACCACCGTGGAAAAATTCGGCCCGGTCAGCAGCGTCAAACCGAGTCTGGTGTTCGAACTGGGTTTCGAAGGCATCGCCCTGTCGCGACGGCACAAGAGCGGCATTGCCGTGCGTTTTCCACGCATGCTGCGCTGGCGGCAGGACAAGACGGTGGATGAGGCCGACAGTCTGGCGACGTTGCAGGATTTGCTGGCCTGACCCGGTTTCCGGGGACAAACCTCCAATCATCCTGAATGAATTCCCTGTGGTGAGGGAATTTTGTGGTGAGGGGATTTATCCCCGATCGGCTGCGCAGCAGCCGCAAATCCGGTACGCGCGGTTTGCTGAAAGAACACTGGGGGCCGCTTCGCAGCCCATCGGGGATAAATCCCCTCACCACAAAATCACCTCACCTCTGGTCCTCTCAACCACAAAAAAATGCATGCCTCGACCCAACTTGGTGCAGCCTTCAACAGCCGCCCGGTTCCGTGCACCAATCCCTCTCCCTCGTCCCTCCCCAACCTTTTAAAACACTTGTTCGGGACTCTGGTTCGGAAATTGCTACTTTCTATAGGTCGTACGCGTTCCAGTAACAATAATTCTGCGCCACAAGCGCTCATATTGGTTCTTAGGGATTGAATAATGAAAAATGCATTGCTGACCCTTTCTGCACTGGCGTTGTGCATGGCTGCCGGCTCCGCGCTGGCCAAGGAATACAAAGAGCTGCGTTTTGGCGTTGATCCTTCCTACGCACCGTTCGAGTCGAAAGCGGCCGACGGCAGCCTGGTGGGCTTCGACATCGACCTGGGCAACGCGATCTGCGCCGAGCTGAAGGTCAAGTGCAAATGGGTTGAAAGCGACTTCGACGGCATGATTCCGGGCCTCAACGCCAACAAATTCGACGGTGTGATCTCGTCGATGACGGTGACCCCGGCCCGTGAAAAGGCGATCGATTTCTCCAGCGAACTGTTCTCCGGCCCGACTTCCTACGTGTTCAAGAAGGGTTCCGGCCTGAGCGATGACGTCGCTTCCCTCAAGGGCAAATCCGTCGGTTACGAGCAAGGCACCATCCAGGAAGCCTACGCCAAGGCCGTACTGGAGAAGGCCGGGGTGAAAATCCAGGCTTACGCCAACCAGGACCAGGTCTACGCCGACCTGAAAAACGGCCGCCTCGACGCCTCGATCCAGGACATGCTGCAAGCCGAACTGGGCTTTTTGAAGTCGCCGGATGGCGCCAACTACGAAGTCAGCAAGCCGGTCGACAGCGAATTGCTGCCAGCCAAAACCGCTGTCGGTATTAAGAAAGGTAACAAAGAGCTGAAGGCGCTTTTAGATAAAGGTATCAAAGCGTTACACGATGACGGCAAATACGCCGAGATTCAAAAGAAACACTTTGGCGATCTGAATCTGTACAGCGGTAAATAATGCCCTGGCGCCCATCACTCGATGGGCGCCTTTTCCATCCGCTCAGGTTGCTGATTTATGTTCGAAAACCTCTTACAAAATCTGGGGCTCTCCGCCTTCAGCCTCAAGGGCTTCGGCCCGTTGCTGTTGGAAGGCACCTGGATGACCATCAAATTGTCGGCGTTGTCGCTGCTGGTGGCCGTGTTGCTCGGTCTATTGGGCGCCAGTGCCAAACTGTCGAAATCCAAACTGCTGCGCCTGCCTGCCCAGCTCTACACCACGCTGATTCGCGGCGTGCCGGATCTGGTGCTGATGCTGCTGATTTTCTACAGCCTGCAAACCTGGCTGACCGCCCTGACCGACGTCATGGAGTGGGACTACATCGAAATCGACTCCT
This sequence comes from Pseudomonas sp. Y5-11, assembly GCF_022368695.1. Taxonomy (NCBI): domain Bacteria; kingdom Pseudomonadati; phylum Pseudomonadota; class Gammaproteobacteria; order Pseudomonadales; family Pseudomonadaceae; genus Pseudomonas; species Pseudomonas sp. Y5-11. The sequence continues at coordinate 2,271,058 of NZ_CP058974.1, read as the reverse complement.
TTACCGCCGGGGTGATCACGCTGGGCTTCATCTATGGTGCGTATTTCACCGAAACCTTCCGTGGCGCGATTCTCGCCGTACCACGCGGTCAGGTCGAAGCGGCCACCGCCTACGGCCTCAAACGCGGCCAGCGCTTTCGCTTCGTGGTGTTCCCGCAAATGATGCGTTTTGCCTTGCCGGGCATTGGCAACAACTGGATGGTAATGCTCAAGGCCACTGCGCTGGTGTCGATCATCGGTCTGGCGGATCTGGTCAAAGCCGCGCAGGACGCCGGTAAAAGCACCTATCAACTGTTCTACTTCCTGGTACTCGCCGCCTTGATCTATCTGCTGATCACCAGTGCATCCAACGTTATCCTGCGCTGGCTTGAGCGTCGTTACGCCGCCGGTGCCCGGGAGGCCGTACGATGATCGAACTCCTGCAGGAATACTGGAAACCCTTCCTTTATACCGACGGCACCAACATCACCGGGCTGGCGATGACGATGTGGTTGCTCAGCGCCTCGATCTTCATAGGGTTCCTGGCATCGATCCCGCTGTCGATTGCCCGGGTCTCGTCGCGCTTCTATGTGCGCTGGCCGGTGCAGTTCTACACCTACCTGTTCCGTGGCACGCCGCTCTATATCCAGTTGCTGATCTGCTACACCGGGATCTACAGCCTGGCCGCCGTGCGCGCGCAGCCGTTGCTCGACAGTTTCTTTCGCGATGCGATGAACTGCACGATCCTCGCGTTTGCCTTGAACACCTGCGCCTACACCACGGAGATTTTCGCCGGGGCGATCCGTAGCATGAACCACGGTGAAGTCGAAGCGGCCAAGGCCTACGGCCTGACCGGCTGGAAGCTGTATGCCTACGTGATCATGCCCTCGGCGCTGCGCCGTTCGTTGCCGTATTACAGCAACGAAGTGATCCTGATGCTGCACTCGACCACCGTGGCCTTCACCGCGACCATCCCCGACATCCTGAAAGTGGCGCGGGACGCCAACTCGGCGACCTACCTGACCTTCCAGTCGTTCGGCATCGCCGCGCTGATCTACCTGACCATTACCTTTGCGCTGGTCGGCCTGTTCCGTCTCGCCGAACGCCGATGGCTGGCCTTCCTCGGGCCGACCCACTAGGAAACCCTGTAATGCGACACCAGATCCATGACCTGTTGGCCCCGGTGCCGGGGACCGCACGCCAGATCCACAGCTTCCACTTCGGCCCGGAGCAGGCCCAAGGCAAGATCTACATCCAGTCCTCGCTGCATGCCGACGAAATGCCCGGCATGCTCGTGGCCTGGCACCTCAAGCAGCGCCTGGCGGAGCTGGAAGCCGCCGGGCGCCTGCGCAGCCAGATCGTGCTGGTGCCGGTGGCCAATCCGGTCGGCCTCGAACAAGTGCTGATGGACGTGCCGCTGGGCCGTTACGAGCTGGAGAGCGGGCAGAATTTCAATCGCTGGTTCGTCGACCTCAGCGAAGAAATCGGCAACGACATCGAGGGTAAACTGGGCGACGACCCGCAGCGCAACCTTGAGCTGATCCGCGCCAGCCTGCGCAACGCCCTCGCCCGCCAGACACCCGCCACGCAGCTGCAATCCCAGCGCCTGACCCTGCAACGGCTGGCGTGTGATGCCGACATGGTGCTGGATCTGCACTGCGATTTCGAATCGGTGGTTCACCTCTACACCACGCCCGAGGCGTGGCCGCAGGTCGAGCCGCTGGCGCGTTACATCGAAGCCCAGGCAAGCTTGCTGGCCACCGATTCCGGCGGCCAGTCGTTCGACGAATGCTTCACCCTGCTATGGTGGCAACTGCAGGAACGCTTTGGCGAGCACTTCGAGATTCCGCTGGGCAGTTTTTCGGTGACCGTGGAGTTGCGCGGCCAGGGTGACGTCAATCACCCGATGGCCAGTCGTGACTGCCAGGCCTTGATCGATTACCTGATCCAGTTCGATGCGATCGTCGGCGAGACCAAGCCGCAGCCGCCCCTGCCCTTCCCCGCCACGCCGCTGGCCGGCGTCGAACCGGTGACCACGCCGGTCGGCGGCTTGCTGGTGTACACCGCCACGGCCGGGCAATACCTGCAAGCCGGGCAACAGATTGCCGAAATCATCGACCCGATCCACGACCGGGTCACCCCCATTCATTGCACCGCTGCCGGCGTCATGTACGCCCGCTCGCTGCGGCGCATGGCCACTGCCGGCATGGTGATCGCCCACGTGGCCGGCGCCGAAGCCTATCGCAGCGGCTATCTACTTTCGCCTTGAGGATGTCTGTCCCATGTACAAATTGACGGTTGAAGGTCTGCACAAAAGCTATGGCGACCATCAGGTACTCAAAGGCGTTTCGCTCAAGGCCAGGACCGGCGACGTGATCAGCCTGATCGGCGCCAGCGGCTCGGGCAAAAGCACCTTTTTGCGCTGCATCAACTTCCTCGAACAACCCAACGATGGCGCTATGAGCCTCGACGGCCAGGCGATTCGCATGGTCACCGACCGCCACGGCATGCATGTCGCCGACCCGAATGAACTGCAACGCCTGCGCACGCGACTGGCGATGGTGTTCCAGCACTTCAACCTGTGGAGCCACATGACCGTGCTGGAAAACATCACCATGGCCCCGCGCCGGGTGCTGGGTTGCAGCAAACAGGAAGCGGAAGACCGCGCCCGGCGTTACCTGGACAAGGTTGGCCTGCCGGCGCGCGTCGCCGATCAGTACCCGGCGTTTCTCTCCGGCGGCCAGCAACAGCGGGTGGCGATTGCCCGGGCGCTGGCGATGGAGCCGGAGGTGATGTTGTTCGACGAACCGACCTCGGCACTCGACCCGGAGCTGGTGGGTGAGGTGTTGCGGGTGATTCAGGGGCTGGCCGAGGAAGGCCGGACGATGATCATGGTGACCCATGAAATGAGCTTCGCCCGGAAGGTCTCCAGCCAGGTGTTGTTCCTGCATCAAGGGCTGGTGGAAGAAGAAGGCGCGCCGGAAGATGTTCTGGGCAACCCGAAGAGCGAACGGCTGAAGCAGTTCCTCAGCGGTAACCTCAAGTAACCCGAATCTCCAATGTAGGAGCTGCCGCAGGCTGCGATCTTTTGATGTTGCCGATCGCAGCCTGCGGCAGCTCCTACACGGGGATTGCGGCGTGATTAAACCTTTCGCCAGTCGGCGCGGTCACTGAAGGAACACGTTCAGAGCGCACGCCGCCGGTATGCCCACCTCCACCGACCTCGCAAAAACCTGGTTCAACGCACGCAACTGGAAGCCGTTCGCCTTTCAAAAGCAGGTGTGGGCCGCCGTCAAACAAGGTCAGTCGGGGTTGCTCCACGCCAGCACAGGCGCCGGTAAAACCTATGCGGTGTGGTTCGCCGCGCTCAACCGCTTCGCCCGCATCAAACCCAGCGTTGCAGACAGCAAAAAACGCAAAGCGCCAGCCGAACCGCTGACCGTGTTGTGGATCACGCCGATGCGCGCCCTCGCTGCCGACACCGCGCGTGCCCTGCAAACGCCCGTCACTGATTTGCAGATTCCATGGAGCATCGGTCTGCGCACCGGCGACACCAGCAGCGCTGAACGCGCACGCCAGGGCCGACGCCTGCCGACCACGCTGATCACCACCCCGGAAAGCCTGACCCTGCTGCTCGCCCGCGCCGACGCACAAACCGCACTGTCGAGCCTGCGCATGATCGTCGTCGATGAATGGCACGAACTGCTCGGCAACAAACGCGGCGTACAGCTGCAACTGGCCCTCGCCCGCCTGCGCCACTGGCAACCGGAACTGATCGTCTGGGGCGTGTCCGCGACCCTCGGTAATCAAGCTCACGCCGAACAGGTGCTGATCCCACAGGGCGGCGGGATCAGCGTGCAGGGCCAGAGCGAAAAATCACTCAAGGTCGACACCTTGATCCCGCCCGCCATCGAACGTTTTCCGTGGGCCGGGCACATTGGTCTGAAGATGCTGCCGCAGGTTGTCGCCGAACTCGACGCCTGCGCCAGCAGCCTGGTCTTCACCAACACCCGCGCGCAGTCGGAGATCTGGTATCAGGCGTTGCTCGAAGCGCGGCCTGACTGGGCCGGGTTGATCGCACTGCACCACAGTTCGCTGGCCCGCGAGACCCGCGACTGGGTCGAGCAAGCGTTGAAGGACGGGCAGTTGAAAGCCGTAGTCTGCACCTCGAGCCTGGATCTGGGCGTGGACTTTCTGCCCGTCGAGCGGGTGTTGCAAATCGGCTCGGCCAAGGGCGTGGCGCGGCTGATGCAACGCGCCGGGCGCTCCGGTCACGCGCCGGGGCGCACCTCGCGAGTGACGCTGGTGCCGACCCACAGCCTGGAACTGATCGAAGCCGTCGCCGCACGCGATGCCGTGGCGCAGCGACTCATCGAACCGCGCCTGTCGCCGCACCAACCGCTGGATGTGCTGGTGCAGCATCTGGTCAGCATGGCGCTGGGCGGTGGCTTTATTCCGGAGGCGCTGTACGAAGAAGTCCGTGGTGCCTGGGCTTATCGAGACCTGACGCTGGCGGACTGGGCCTGGGCGCTGGCGTTCGTACGTCACGGCGGGCTGTCTCTGACAGCCTATCCGGATTACCGCCGGGTCGAACCGGACGAAAACGGCGTCTGGCGCGTCCCCGATGCACGGCTCGCCCGCCGTCATCGCATGAGCATCGGCACCATCGTCAGCGATGCGAGCATCCATCTGAAATTCTGGAGCAAGGGTGGCGGCGGCAAGCAATTGGGCAGCGTCGAGGAAGGTTTTATTGCGCGGCTGAAACCGGGTGACGGCTTTCTGTTCGCCGGACGCTTGCTGGAATTGGTGCGGGTGGAAAACATGACCGCGTACGTCAAACGCAGCACCGCAAAGAAAGCCGCCGTGCCGCGCTGGAATGGCGGGCGGATGCCGCTTTCCAACGAATTGGCCGCCGCCGTGGTCAGTCGCTTCACAGCAGCCGCGCGGGGTGAGTTTGTCGGCCCGGAAATGCACGCGCTGCAACCGTTGCTGCAAACCCAGGCGCGCTGGTCGGGTCTGCCCACTTCCGACAGTCTGTTGGCGGAGGTGCTGAAATCCCGCGAAGGCTGGCATCTTTTCCTCTACCCGTTTGCCGGGCGCCAGGTGCATTTGGGGCTCGCCAGCCTGTTGGCGTGGCGCATGAGCCAGCGCCAGCCGCTGACGTTTTCGATTGCGGTCAATGATTACGGGCTGGAGTTGCTCAGCGCCACACCGGTCGATTGGTCCGGGCAATTCGATGCAGCACTGCTCAGCCCCGAGCAGCTGCTGCGCGACGTGCTCGCCAGCCTGAATGCCGGGGAGCTGGCGTTGCGGCGCTTTCGCGAAATTGCGCGAATCGCCGGGCTGGTGTTCGCCGGCTATCCCGGCGCACCGAAAAGTACCCGTCAGGTGCAGGCCTCCAGCGGATTGTTCTTCGAAGTATTCAAGCAATACGACGCCGACAACCTGCTGCTGGCCCAGGCCGGGGAAGAAGTCTTGCGGGAAGAACTGGATATCCGTCGTCTGGAACAGACATTGGAGCGAATCAACCGGATGAAACTGGACATGCACCTGATCAAACGGCCTACACCGCTGGGCTTTCCGTTGCTGGTGGAGCGCATGCGCGAAAGCATGAGCTCGGAAAAACTTGCCGATCGCATCCGGCGCATGGTCGGCGATCTGGAGCAATCCGCCGACAAGGGTCAAGCCTCATGAGTGCAGCGTATCCCGTGCGCCTGGCCGGCGAGGAACTCTGGCTGCTGCCGGAAAAGGCTCTGTACTGGCCAGCGCAGCAAGCGCTGCTGATCGCCGACGTGCATTTCGGCAAGGCTGCGGCGTACCGCAGCCTCGGCCAGCCGGTGCCACAAGGCACCACGACGGCGAACATCGAAGTGCTCGACCGTTTGCTGGCGAGGCTGCCCTGCCGGCAGCTGATTTTCCTCGGTGACTTTCTGCACGGTCCCGGCTCGCATTCGGCGGGCACGCTCAATGCCTTGGCCGAATGGCGCGCACGTCACGCGGATCTGCCGATGACACTGATTCGCGGCAACCACGACAAACGCGCCGGGGACCCGCCAGCGGCACTGAATATCCGCGTGGTTCCGGAACCGATGCTGCTCGGGCCGTTTGCCTTGCAACACGAACCCGACCCGCACCCGGAACGGCATGTGCTGGCCGGGCACGTGCATCCCGTCTATCGGCTTAACGGCAAAGGGCGGCAGCGCTTGCGTCTGGCGTGCTTCCGGCTGGGCGAAGGTTTGAGCCTGCTGCCAGCGTTTGGCGCGTTTACCGGCGGCTTTGCGGTAGAGAAAGATGGCAACTGCAGGATTTTCGTCGTCGGTGACAACGAAATATGGCCAGTCAGCTGAGGTACAGGGCACACCTCGGCCAACTGGCCATGATCGGGCAGCGGCTCAAGCCACTGGCGCGGGTGGCGGCTCGTCCGGCAGCGTCGGCTCGCCCGGTTCGGTCGGTTGTTCGTTGGGAGTATCGGGATCAGGCTGACCGGGAATGCCGCCAGCCATATGGAAAGCCGGGTGTGCCAACAATGACCAGGCCAAAACGCCAACCTGATTGGGCTCAAGCCTTGCCAGTTCGGCGGTGATATGCGGATCGATCTTCATGCAACCTCCTCGGCGAAGGCCCGTTTTGCCAGAAGCAAAAACGGGCAGTACACCCCATAGAGTGCCTGCCCGCCAAAGAATTCCCGCGAACTGCCGGACGGATCAGGTACGCGGCAGGGTCACGCCACGCTGGCCTTGATACTTGCCGCCGCGATCCTTATAGGAAACTTCGCATTGTTCGTCGGATTCGAGGAACAGCATTTGCGCCACACCTTCGTTGGCGTAAATCTTCGCCGGCAGGTTGGTGGTGTTGGAAAACTCCAGCGTCACATGACCTTCCCACTCAGGCTCGAGCGGGGTGACGTTGACGATGATGCCGCAACGCGCATAGGTGCTTTTACCCAGGCAGATGGTCAATACGTTGCGCGGAATGCGGAAGTACTCGACGGTGCTGGCCAGGGCGAAGGAGTTCGGCGGAATGATGCAGACGTCGCTGTGGATGTCGACAAAGCTGCCGGCGTCGAAGTTTTTCGGGTCGACGATCGCAGAATTGATGTTGGTGAACACCTTGAAATGGTTGGTGCAACGCACATCGTAGCCGTAGCTCGACACACCGTAGGAGATCACACGGCTGTCGTCGCTGCCGCGCACCTGGCGCTCGACGAAAGGCTCGATCATGCCGTGTTCCTGCGCCATGCGGCGAATCCACTTGTCCGATTTGATGCTCATGGCGGGTGTCCTGAATAGCGAGGTGGAAAAAATCTGTCCGGCATCTTACCGGGCGCGCCGCCGGGTTCAAAGTGTGCGCTGCAATTCTCGGCGAACACGCTGGAAATACGCGTCCTGGCGACGAAGCGTCACACCGCCGATCCTTAAAACAGAGAAACCTTCGCAAGAAGCATTGGCACGTTCCGGAAAAAGGGTTAAGGTGGCGCCACTGTGCTGCTTGTGTCACTGAGAATCTCTACACGATATGTTGAATTTCGATCCAACCATCTACAAGAATTTTTCCTGCTCTTTGCACTCAGTCTCGGCCAGGGTTCTTCCTGAGTCGCAGTTATCTTTGTTCAAGGAGTTACACCATGTCTAATCGCCAAACCGGTACCGTTAAGTGGTTCAACGATGAAAAAGGCTTCGGCTTCATCACTCCACAATCCGGTGACGACCTGTTCGTTCACTTCAAAGCTATCCAATCCGACGGCTTCAAAAGCCTGAAAGAAGGCCAACAGGTTTCTTTCATCGCTACCCGCGGTCAGAAAGGCATGCAAGCTGAAGAAGTACAAGTTATCTAACTTGTAGCTTCTTTAGAAAAGAGCCCCGCCCTCAAAAGCGGGGCTTTTTTGTGGGTGTCTGTTTTCCAGACGCAAAAAAAGATCGCAGCCTGCGGCAGCTCCTACGGGATAAATACCATTCCCCTGTAGGCGCTGCCGCAGGCTGCGATCTTTTGCTTGTGCCTTACCAGGCCACGCCAAACCCTGCGGTGTAGCGGGTCTTGTTCAAATCTGCGTCCTTCGTGCCACTGATGATGTCGCGCTCGGCCTTGAGATTGAGCGACGCCCAGTCAGTGACCTTGTAACGCAGCCCCATCTCGGCATCCAGCGCGTAATTGGCCACATCCGACAGCGGCTTGCCCAGTTCGCCGTTGGTGAAGAACTCGACCTTCTTGCCAATCAGGTAGCGGTTGTAATCCCACTTCATGGCGACCGAATAGAAATTGTCCTTGCCGCCATCGCTGTACTCGTAATCGGTGCGGTTGAGCAGCGAGCCGAGCGAGAACGCCCCCAGCTCGTCATCCCAGAACTGGTAGCCCGGACCGGTACCGACCACGCGCTGACGTGACAGCTCTTCAACGTAATCACGCTTGTAGTTCAGGCGCCCCTGCCAGAACCACTTGTCGGTGAGGAAACGGTCGAGCGCGTATTCAGCGCGCCAGTTATTGGTGGTGACTTCGTCGTCCTGCACCTCGCGGTTGTATTCGCCCTCGGCAGTGTGCCGCCAGCGACCATGACGTGCCGTGGTCTTGAAGTCGATGTCGTAATCGTCGGTGTCCTTTTCCGCCCGCTGATAGTCCATCGCCAGACCGATATTGCCTTTCCACACCAGATCTTCGACCACCGGTTTCGGTTTGAGAATCTGCTGGATACTCGCCAGCTCGACGGTTTTCGGCGCCTCGCCGTTGGCCAGAGTGACCTTGCCGTCATCGGCGGCGGTCAGCGACTTGGCCTTTTCACCGTTGTAGGCGTCCTGTTTGACCAGCAGTTCCTGATCGCTCTGCAGGGTCTTGACCTCTTTCCAGTCAATGGTGACCGCACCCGCGTACTGGGTCTGAATCAGCAATTTGCCGCCATCGAAAACGGAAATCTTGCCGCTCAATTTGTCACCGTTCTTCAACCAGACGGTGTCGGCAAGCAGGGGCGTAGACGCACTGAAAACAGCAAGGCACAGCAGGGTTCTGGACAGCATAAGCAGTTCAAGGGCTCAAGTTTGCGAAAAAGGTCGGCATTATCCGGAGGAATAAGACCCTGACAAGGACTGACCGGACGATTTCCATTGAGTTCATTTCTCATCTGGCCGACGAGCGATTACGCTTAAGCCCATCCACACGACTGATGTTCAGGAACCGCACCGGTGAAAGAGCCGAACCCTCCCGATGAAAGCGAAGTGCAAATCCGACGCACGGCGCTTTATTCGACCCTTGCCCAAGTACCTGAAGGCAAAGTGGTCAGCTATGGTCAGCTGGCCGAACTCGCGGGTCTGGGGCGTGCCGCCCGCTGGGTTGGCCGGACCCTCAGCCAACTACCCGCCGATACCAGACTGCCGTGGCACCGGGTATTGGGTGCCGGCGGTCGGATCAGCCTGCCGCTGGGCAGCCCTTCGGGGGACGAACAACGGGCACGATTACGTTCTGAAGGCGTCACCATCCTGAACAATCGTGTGGATATTCAGCGCCATGGCTGGCGTCCGATAGAGCACAGCGGTTAGAGTGCGCGCTTTGTTTTCGCAATCTTGAGGCAGACTTCAGCCCATGCCCCGTAAAACCTGGCGCGCCGCGCTAGCCGCCTATGCCAGTCCTTCGACGCTCGTGCTGTTGTTGCTCGGTTTTGCTGCCGGCCTGCCGTACATGCTGGTGTTTTCGACGCTGTCCGTCTGGCTGCGCGAAGCCGGCGTTGCCCGTGAGACCATCGGCTACGCCAGCCTGATCGGCCTGGCCTACGCCTTCAAATGGGTCTGGTCACCGCTGCTCGACCAATGGCGCCTGCCTTTATTGGGCAAGCTCGGCCGCCGCCGTTCGTGGCTGGTGCTCTCGCAGTCGTTAGTGATTCTGGGTCTGATTGGCATGGGCTTCTGTGATCCGCAGAAACACCTGTCCTGGCTGATCGCCATTGCCGTTATCGTCGCCTTTGCCTCCGCCACCCAGGATATCGCGGTCGACGCCTATCGCCTGGAAATCGCCGACGACAGCCGTCAGGCCGCACTGGCCGCCAGTTACATGTCCGGCTACCGCGTCGCCGCCCTGCTGGCCACGGCGGGCGCGCTGTTCTTCGCCGAAGGCTTCGGTTCCACCGGCTTCAACTACCAACATTCAGCCTGGACCGGCACCTACGCCCTGTTCGGGGTGTTGATGGTACCTGCCCTGCTGACCTCGCTGCTGATGCGCGAACCGCCCGTGCCATTGCGCACGCAGTTGCAGGCCGGTCGCTACAGCTTCGTCCATCAACTGGCCTCGGTATTCGTGCTGATCGTGTTGCTGGTGTCGGTTCCGGCAATGTTCACTCAGCTCTACAACACCGATTTCGCCAGCGTACTGTTCGGTCAGATGAGTCCGCTCGACCTGCTGCTCGAAGACCGCGCCTTCCTGCGTGCAATCCTCTATACCCTGCTCACCGGCCTGTGCCTGTCGACCATGGGCCGTCGCGGCCTGGCGCCAGTGCTGACGCCGGTCAACGACTTCATCCTGCGCTACCGCTGGCAGGCGTTGCTGCTGCTCGGACTGATCGCCACGTATCGGATGTCCGACACGGTAATGGGCGTGATGGCCAACGTTTTCTACATCGACCAGGGCTTCACCAAGGATCAGATCGCCAGCGTGAGCAAGATTTTTGGCCTGATCATGACCCTCGTCGGTGCCGGCATGGGCGGCCTGCTGATCGTGCGGTTCGGCATCCTGCCGATCCTGTTCATCGGTGGCGCGGCTTCGGCGGCGACCAACCTGCTGTTTGTGATGCTGGCCGACATGGGGCCGAACCTGCAAATGCTGGTGGTGACCATCTCCCTCGACAATTTCAGTTCCGGGCTCGCAACCTCGGCGTTCGTCGCCTACCTGTCGAGCCTGACCAACCTCAAGTTCTCGGCCACCCAGTACGCCCTGCTCAGTTCGATCATGCTGTTGCTACCGCGCCTGATGGGCGGTTACTCCGGTGTCATGGTCGAGAAGTTCGGCTACCACAACTTCTTCATGATCACCGCGCTGCTCGGGGTGCCGACGCTGGTGCTGATCGCCCTGCACTGGTTCCAGGAAAATCGCCGTGCGGGCCCGACGCCAACGCCCGAGCCTGCACCGACCTCCGTCGTCGAAGAGTCGTAGGACATTTCAGATACGGCGGGAGGATTCCCGCCGTCGAGCCTCACCACCAAGCGCAATCCTGTACGTCGGCAAATCTCGCCGGTACACTGCTCCGTCATTTCCAGTCATAGCAACCGACAACGGCCAACCATGCGCACCAGTCAATTTTTGCTCGCCACACAGAAAGAAACGCCTTCCGATGCGGTCGTCGTCAGCCACCAGCTGATGCTGCGCGCCGGCATGATTCGCAAACTCGCTTCGGGCCTGTACACCTGGCTGCCGATGGGCTTGCGGGTAATGCGCAAGGTTGAAGCCATCGTTCGCGAAGAAATGAACGCTGCCGGTTCTCTTGAAGTGTTGATGCCGAGCACCCAACCGGCCGAGCTGTGGCAGGAATCGGGGCGCTGGGAAGAATACGGCCCTGAGCTGCTGCGCATCAAAGACCGCCACGGTCGCGACTTCTGCGCGGGCCCGACTCACGAAGAAGTGATCACCGATCTGATGCGCAACGAATTGAGCAGCTACAAGCAGCTGCCGATCAACCTGTACCAGATCCAGACCAAGTTCCGTGACGAAATCCGCCCACGCTTCGGCTTGATGCGTGGTCGTGAATTCATCATGAAGGACGCCTACTCGTTCCACGCCGATCAGGCTTCGCTGCAGGTCACCTACGACCGCATGCATCAGGCGTACTGCAACGTGTTCACCCGCCTGGGCCTGAAGTTCCGTCCGGTTGAGGCCGACAATGGTTCGATCGGTGGCGCTGGCTCTCACGAGTTCCACGTGCTGGCCGAGTCCGGCGAAGACGACATCGTCTTCAGCAACGGTTCCGACTACGCGGCGAACATCGAGAAAGCCGAAGCCGTGCCACGCGAAACCTCGCGTCCGGCACCGGCCGAAGAGCTGCGCCTGGTCGACACCCCGGAGACCAAGACCATTGCCGCGCTGGTGGAAAAATTCAATCTGCCGATTGAAAAGACCATCAAGACCCTGATCGTCCACGCCGAAGAGCCAGGCAAGCTGATTGCCCTGATCATCCGTGGCGACCACGAGCTCAACGAAATCAAGGCGGCCAACCAGCCAGGCGTCGCCAGCCCGCTGGTCATGGCTTCCGATGCCGAACTGCGTGACGCCATTGGCGCCGGCGCCGGTTCCCTCGGCCCGCTGAACCTGCCACTGCCGATCATCATCGATCGCTCGGTCGAACTGATGAGCGACTTCGGCATCGGTGCGAACATCGACGACAAGCACTACTTCGGCGTGAACTGGGAGCGCGATCTGCCGGTTCCGACCGTCGCCGACCTGCGTAACGTCGTGGCCGGCGACCCAAGCCCGGACGGCAAAGGCACGCTGGAAATCAAGCGCGGCATCGAAGTCGGGCACATCTTCCAGCTGGGCAACAAGTACAGCAAGGCGATGAAGTGCGAAGTGCTGGGCGAGAACGGCAAGCCGGTCACGCTGGAGATGGGTTGCTACGGTATCGGCGTATCCCGCGTGGTCGCTGCCGCCATCGAGCAGAACAACGACGACAAAGGCATCATCTGGAGCGACACCCTGGCGCCGTTCCAGATCGCCCTGGTACCGCTGCGCTATGAAACCGAGCAGGTGCGCGAAGCCACTGACAAGCTGTACGCAGAACTGACGGCGGCCGGTTTCGAAGTGTTGCTGGACGATCGCGACAAGAAAACCAGCCCGGGCATCAAGTTTGCGGACATGGAGCTGATCGGCATTCCTCACCGGATCGTGGTCAGTGACCGCGGCCTCGCCGAAGGCAACCTGGAATACAAGAGCCGCACCGAGGCCGAAGCGCAAGCGCTGCCGGTCGCCGATGTGCTGTCCTTCCTTCAGGCCCGTATCCGCCGCTGAATCCAGATAGAGACCTCATGTTCAAGCGAAACACCTTGGGCCTCGGTGGCGCCGCCTTGTGCGGCGCCCTGCTGGTCAGCGGCTGCGCCAATCAGATGTCACAGCGCAGCGAGCACGAAGAGCGGGTCGAGCGCAAACTGCTCGACCACAGCCTGCAGATCGATGTCGGTGAGCCTAAGGTGCTCGAGCTGCCGCAGCGACGTGTGAAGATCAACGAACAGAAGACCTTCGAAGTCACCGAGTTCGAAGTCACACGCCGTTACGACCGCTACACGCCTTACCAGCCCTGGCGCGAAATCTATGAGATTCCGTTGGGCGCAGTGGCGGTGGTTGCCGGTCTCGGCGCCAATGTGGTCAATGTGTTCGCTTTGGGCAATCTGCCGGACAGCGTGACCAAGGACTGGCTGAACTACGGCATTGCCGGGGTCAACCCGTTCATGAACGTGCAGTCTCACGGTCGTGCACAACAGAACCTGGCCGGTATCGATGAAGTCCAGCGCGACAAGCGCACGGAATATTCGAGCCTGCCGTGGAGCGAGCGCCCGGTGCAGGTCAAGGCTGGCAAGCAGACCTTCGACATGACCACTGACCGCAACGGCGTGCTGCGCCTGAACCTGCTGGACAGTCCGTTCGCCGAAAATGACCTGAATCATATCGGCAAGCTGCAAATCAGCGTCGAAGACGGCAAGGATGACGTGCACAGCGATTCGTCCCTGGCGATCAGCAGTCATTTGCGCAGCAAGTTGCTCGAAGCCCACGGGTTGATTTACGACGATCTGGAAGACGACGAAGTGAGCCAGTGGGTCCACCGGGTCAAGCGCCTGTCGGAGCTGGGTCTGGAAGAAGAAGCCAGCGAGCTGGAGCAAAGCCTGATCGAACTGACGCGCAACGATCCTGAGTTGCAGGCCGAGTTTCTCAAGTCGCTGACCAAGGATGCCGGGCGCCTGGTGGCAGATCCGGGACCGAATTAAGCCTTAAAAGATCGCAGCCTGCGGCAGCTCCTACAGGGAACGCATTCCAATGTAGGAGCTGCCGCAGGCTGCGATCTTTTGACTTTTAACGCTCAAACAACTCCATCTGCTCAAACCCACCGCGCAAATCCTCCAGCCGGACCCCCACGCCCAACAAGCGCACCGGTTTCCCGCCACGATTGAATGCCTGCGTCAGCATCAACTGATAACTGCCCAGATCCCGCCCTGCCCCGGCCTGTTCCAGTGTGGTCTGGGTAAAATCGTGAAACTTCACTTTGACGAACGGCTTGCCCGGCCGATAACTGCTGTCGATCCGTTCCATGCGGGTTTTCAGGGTGTCCAGCAGCTCCGGCAGCTTGTCGAGGCAACTTCGCAGATCCGGCAGATCGACGTCGTAGGTGTTTTCCACGCTGATTGACTGACGGCGACTGTCGTTATGCACCAGCCGGTCATCAATCCCACGGGCCAGACTCCAGAGTCGCTCACCGAAACTGCCGAATTCGCGCACCAGCGCCAACTTGTCCCACTCGCGCAATTGCAGGCAATCGGCGATGCCGAGTTTGCCCAGCTTGTCCGCGGTGACTTTGCCGACGCCGTGCAACTTGCTCACCGGCAAACCGCTGACGAAATCTTCCACCTGATCCGGAGTAATGACGAACAGCCCGTTGGGCTTCTTCCAGTCACTGGCGATCTTGGCCAGAAACTTGTTCGGCGCCACACCCGCAGACACGGTGATGTGCAACTGATTGGAAACGCGCCGGCGGATATCCTGAGCGATACGCGTGGCGCTGCCGCCAAAATGCGCACTGTCGGAGACGTCAAGATAGGCTTCGTCCAGCGACAGCGGTTCGATCAGGTCGGTGTAATCGCGAAAGATCGTATGAATTTCCTTCGAGGCTTCGCGATAGGCTTCCATGCGTGGCTTGACGATGGTCAGGTCGGGGCACAGCTTCAAGGCATGGCCTGATGACATTGCCGAGCGCACACCATAGGCCCGCGCTTCATAGTTGCAGGTTGCAATCACTCCACGCCGATCCGCCGACCCGCCCACCGCCAGCGGCTTGCCGGCCAGGTTCGGGTCGTCGCGCATCTCGATGGCGGCGTAGAAACAGTCACAGTCGACGTGGATGATTTTTCGCTGGGTCATGACAGAAAAAGCAACATGGTGAGCCGGAAACGCAGTATCTCACTGACAACTGTATATAGCACCAGTGGTCCGAATGTTCTTTTCAGTCTGTAGGACAACGACAATGAATTTATTTTCTCAATCGAAAATCATTGGACGATAGAGCTGAAAGCCTTGCCCCACCTGCCCTGCGTCCCTTCTCCCGCCCTGCAAAAAGCGCTAAGCGATTGAACAGGAACAGATTTATCCAGATTCAAGGTTGACACTTCGGCGATCCTCTGTAGAATGCCGCCACACAGACGCGGGATGGAGCAGTCTGGTAGCTCGTCGGGCTCATAACCCGAAGGTCGTCGGTTCAAATCCGGCTCCCGCAACCAAACATCAAAAAAGGCTACTCGAAAGAGTGGCCTTTTTTGTGCGCGTCTGTTTTTCAATCAAACGCGCAGCCGAGCGAGCAGGAATTCGTTGCATTTCCGAAACTTACCGTTGCGCTGCGACCGTTTGACGCAAATTCACACTTATTTGACCCTTTACGGGATTAGCGGTTGACACCTCGCCGTTCGCCTGTAGAATGCCGCCACACAGACGCGGGATGGAGCAGTCTGGTAGCTCGTCGGGCTCATAACCCGAAGGTCGTCGGTTCAAATCCGGCTCCCGCAACCAAACATCAAAAAAGGCTACTCGAAAGAGTGGCCTTTTTTGTGCGCGTCTGTTTTTCAATCAAACGCGCAGCCGAGCGAGCAGGAATTCGTTGCATTTCCGAAACTTACCGTTGCGCTGCGACCGTTTGACGCAAATTCACACTTATTTGACCCTTTACGGGATTAGCGGTTGACACCTCGCCGTTCGCCTGTAGAATGCCGCCACACAGACGCGGGATGGAGCAGTCTGGTAGCTCGTCGGGCTCATAACCCGAAGGTCGTCGGTTCAAATCCGGCTCCCGCAACCAAACATCAAAAAAGGCTACTCGAAAGAGTGGCCTTTTTTGTGCGCGTCTGTTTTTCAATCAAACGCGCAGCCGAGCGAGCAGGAATTCGTTGCATTTCCGAAACTTACCGTTGCGCTGCGACCGTTTGACGCAAATTCACACTTATTTGACCCTTTACGGGATTAGCGGTTGACACCTCGCCGTTCGCCTGTAGAATGCCGCCACACAGACGCGGGATGGAGCAGTCTGGTAGCTCGTCGGGCTCATAACCCGAAGGTCGTCGGTTCAAATCCGGCTCCCGCAACCAAACATCAAAAAAGGCTGCTCGAAAGAGTGGCCTTTTTTGTATCTGTGGAAAAAGTCCTTTCGCAACAATGATCTGTCACGCTGCAGTGAAACGCTCAGGATCATCAGACCCGCCCGGTTGCGACTATGCTTGAGTCGCAGGCAAGACGTCTGCAATCCATGACCCGCCCTCGCCGATCCCGGATGAGAGGCGTAGTATTTTGTGATTATTTTTTTCTACAGGGATTGGTAACTTGGCTGGATACCTCCATCCTGTCGCGCACAATCCAAGAGGTGATTGATGCGCGCCAACTCGTCTGATTCACAAGACACCGTCACAGCAGAACATCCGATCAAACCCGAGCGCCTGCGCTTGCTGGATCGGTTGAGCAAATACCGCCAGCCGATCGGTCTGGCGGTCACGTTGCTGCTGTTTGCCATTGCGCTGATTGCCTGCCGCCATCTGCTGAGCGAACTCGATCTCTACGCCCTGCATGACTCGATCCTGGCCGTGCCGAAACCGGCCCTGCTGGGAGCCGTGAGTGCGACGGTGGTCGGCTTCATCATATTGCTCGGCTACGAATGGTCGGCCAGCCGCTATGCTGGCGTGGCCTTGCCGCCGCGCACCCTGGCACTGGGCGGCTTCACCGCGTTTGCGATTGGCAACGCCATCGGCCTGTCGCTGCTGTCCGGCGGCTCGGTGCGCTACCGTTTATATGCACGACATGGTCTGGGGGCGTCGGAAGTCGCGCACATGACGCTGTTCGCCAGCCTGTCGCTGGGTTGTGCCCTGCCTCCGCTGGCCGCCCTCGCGACCCTGAGTGACCTGCCCGCCGCCTCCACTGCATTGGGTTTGTCAGAAGGCCTGCTCGGCACGATCGCCGCGGTGGTGCTGGGGCTTGGCGCGATTCTGGCCGTCGGCATCTATCGCCGCCGCCTGCCGGAACAGCCTTACCGCGACAACCTGCTGGTCAGGGTCGGTCGCCGCACATTGCGCCTGCCGGGCCGGCGCCTGACCTTCCTGCAACTGATCATCACCGCCCTCGACGTCGCCGCCGCCGCCACCGTGCTCTATCTGCTGCTGCCGGAAGCCCCGCCGTTCGGCGCCTTCCTGCTGGTGTACCTGCTGGCCCTGGCCGCTGGCGTCCTCAGCCATGTACCGGGAGGTGTCGGGGTCTTCGAAGCGATCCTGCTCGCCGCGTTCGCCGATACCCTCGGGGCCGCGCCACTGGCCGCCGCCCTGCTGCTGTATCGCCTGATCTACGTGGTGCTGCCGCTGCTGGTGGCCTGCCTGTTTTTGCTCATCAACGAAGGCCAGCGCCTGTTCCAGACCCAGACCATGCGCGCCGCGTCCGGTCTGGCCGCGCCGATTCTGGCGGTGCTGGTGTTTCTGTCCGGCGTGGTGCTGCTGTTTTCCGGTGCCACCCCGGAGATCGATACGCGCCTTGAACACATCGGGTTTCTGATTCCGCATCGGCTGGTCGACGCCTCGCACTTCGGCGCCAGCCTGATTGGCGTGTTGTGTCTGTTGCTCGCTCAGGGCCTGCGCCGTCGCCTGTCGGCCGCGTGGATGCTGACCACCATTCTGTTGCTGGTCGGCGCCCTGCTCTCGCTGCTCAAAGGCTTCGACTGGGAAGAAGCCACGCTGATGACGCTCACCGCGGCGCTGCTCGGGGTGTTCCGCCGTTCGTTCTATCGTCCGAGTCGCCTGACCGAATTGCCGTTCTCGCCGCTGTATCTGGTGGCCAGCCTGTGTGTATTGGGCGCTTCGACCTGGCTGCTGCTGTTCGCCTATCAGGACGTGCCCTACAGCCATCAACTGTGGTGGCAGTTCACCCTCGACGCTGACGCCCCGCGCGGCCTGCGCTCGCTGCTCGGCGCGGCGGTGCTGTTGCTGGTGATCGCCCTGACCTGGCTGCTGCGCACCGCACGCCCGGTGATTCATCTGCCCACCCCGGACGAACTGGATCGCGCCGCGAAAATCCTGATGGCCTCGTCGCAACCCGATGGCGGTCTCGCCCTGACCGGTGACAAGGCGCTGCTGTTTCACCCCAACGACGAGGCGTTCCTGATGTACGCCCGTCGCGGCCGCAGCCTGGTGGCGCTGTACGACCCGATCGGCCCCGGCCAGCAGCGTGCCGAGATGATCTGGCAGTTCCGCGACCTGTGCGACATCCATCACACCCGTCCGGTGTTCTATCAGGTACGTGCGGAAAACCTGCCGTACTACATGGACATCGGCCTGACCGCGATCAAGCTCGGCGAAGAAGCCCGGGTCGATCTGCATCGCTTTGACCTGGAGGCCAAGGGCAAGGAGATGAAGGACCTGCGCTACACCTGGAACCGTGGCACCCGCGACGGTCTGTCGCTGGAGATCCATGAGCCGGGCCAGGCGCCAATGGATGAGTTGAAAGAGATCTCCGATGCGTGGCTGACCGGCAAGAACGTGCGCGAGAAAGGCTTCTCCCTCGGCCGTTTCAGCGACGATTACCTGAAGCATTTCCGCATTGCGGTGATTCGCTTCGAAGGCCGCCCGGTGGCGTTCGCCAACCTGCTCGAGACTTACAGCCATGACCTGGCCAGTCTCGACCTGATGCGCTCGCACCCGGACGCCCCCAAGCTGACCATGGAGTTCCTCATGGTCGGCCTGATTCAACACTATAAGAGTCACGGATACGCGCGCTTCAGCCTGGGCATGGTGCCGTTGTCGGGGTTGCAACCCCGGCGAGGTGCACCGCTGACCCAGCGTCTGGGCTCGATGGTCTTCCGCCGTGGTGAGCAGCTGTACAACTTCCAAGGCTTGCGCCGCTTCAAAGACAAGTTCCAGCCTGACTGGGAACCCCGTTATATGGCAGTGCCCGCCGGACTCGATCCGCTGGTGGCGCTGGCCGATACTGCTGCCCTGATCGCGGGCGGCTTGACTGGATTGGTGAAACGCTGATGATTCAACGCTCCCTGAAGTACATCCTGGCCGCACTGATCGTGCTGGCCGTGATTGCCGGCGGCGGTTACTGGTACCTCAAACGCCCGGCACCGCAACCGACACTGCAACCACTGACGGCTGCCGACGGCACGGTCATGACCCGCGTCATTCCCGGCACCCAGCCCAAGGCTCAGGTGCTGGTCGCGGTCAATGACGACCAGAAGCTGACCGACAACCAATTGAGCACCCTGAGCCGCAGCGCCTCGGCGCAGATCGTTCAGGTGATTCTGCCCAAGGACTGCCTGCAACAGAGCCGCGCCCTGCAAACCGGCCTGCGCGAACTGAATGGCCCGGCCACGCTGGTCAGCGGGATCGGCCCTGGCGCGGTACTGGCCTGGCGCTGGTTGTCCGAGCAGAAGGACGACAAGGCCCAGGCCATCTCGGTTGACCTGGCCCTGGAAAAACCTGGCTGCACCCACCTGCTGCCGAAATCCGCGGCCCACGGCCACTGGCTGGTGGCGTGGAACGACAACCCGGACGACACCAGCGCCGGTTTCGTGCGCGATCAACCGAACGCCGAAACCAGCATCAGCGACTACGACATCAACCTGCCGCAAGTGCTGAACAACGAACTGCGCAAGATCCTCGTCGGCGGCGACAAGGCCAACGGTGGTCTGGCGATCCCGGTGGTTGAAGTGCCGGCCGGTCAGGCCAAGGACACCGTGACCCTGTTCCTTTCCGGTGATGGCGGCTGGCGCGACCTCGACCGCGACGTGGCCGGCGAGATGGCCAAGATCGGTTACCCGGTGGTCGGCATCGATACCCTGCGCTACTACTGGCAGCACAAGAGCCCGGAGCAAAGCGCGCTGGACCTGACCGAGCTAATGCAGCACTACCGCCAGAAATGGGGCACCAAGCGCTTCATCCTCACCGGTTACTCGTTCGGTGCCGACGTCCTGCCGGCGATCTACAACCGCCTGCCGGACACCGAGCAGCAGCGCGTCGACGCCATCATCCTGCTGGCCTTCGCCCGCACCGGCAGCTTCGAAATCGAAGTCGAAGGCTGGCTCGGCAACGCCGGCAAAGAAGCCGCCACCGGCCCGGAAATGGCCAAGCTGCCAGCGGCCAAAGTGGTGTGCATCTACGGCGCCGAAGAGACCGACGAGAGCGGCTGCACCGACAAGACTGCGGTGGGCGAAGCAGTGAAACTGCCTGGTGGCCACCACTTCGACGAGAACTACCCGGCGCTGGCCAAAAGTCTGGTGGACTTGATAGAAAAGCGTCAGAGCAAGGATCAGCCGGCAGAGTGATCTGAGCTGATAAAAAAGCCCCCGCAGCCTCACGGTTGCGGGGGCTTTTTACATTCCAGCCTCCAGCTAAATTCCCTGTGGGAGCGAGCTTGCTCGCGAATGCGGCGGGTCAGTCAACAGATTCGCCGGCTGACACTACGCCTTCGCGAGCAAGCTCGCTCCCACAGGGGAATTGCGCTGGACTCAAGTAATCATTAGCCCCGGCAGGCGTATCTTGCCCGCATATCGTAATGGCTGATCGCTTGAGCCGGATCGAAGTTGATCAATCGCTCCATAGCTTGCGCTTCAATCCGAAGGTTCTCGAGATCATCCTGCTTTTCTTGTTTCGATGATTCCGTCATACGCGTCTCGCTCATTTGCACACGCCAGTTCGTGTCAGACGTTTAGTATCGTTTACTTCCAGTTTCGCAATATCAGATGACGCCCACAGACCTTGTAGGCAAACTCCGAAACTCGTGTTCGGGCGCTTTGCGGCTCTATTGCGCGGTTTTTTGACGAGATACTCTCCGGACGTCGCTGACCCATTCAGCGATCGGGTGTGGTAACCCGGAGAAACCAGCGCAAGAGCCCGCTCATCGAGTAATGGCGGCTGTGCGTGGGACGCTTTCGAGCGTGCCGGTTTCCTTGGTTCCCGGTTTACCACCCCGCGTACAGTTGCCTCCCTTTCGTGTGGTAACGAAAGTCACGGCACTTCGAACCAAGGAGTAACACGATGACCGAAACTGATCTGCACGGACCCGCAAACGTTAAAACCATCGGCTGCACCCCCTTCCTCTACCACTCGGATCAAGCGTTCTTCAACGTCCGCGCCGGCATCCCGATCATCGATGCCCTGTCCCAATCTTCCGACCTGCTGTCCCTCGCCAAATCCTTCGCCGAGGACGCTGCCTTCATCAAAGACACCGACCGCCATGCCTGGGCTGCGCATTACCTGACGGTGATGGGCAAGGCTTTGCTTGATGATGTGATCCAGGCATTGATACCGCGACCTGCGCGCACGAAGACCGAGTCTGAAACAGAGATACCTGAAAGCCTGTAGAGGTTTAAAGAAGTTGCCGCCCACAAAAAAGCCCCCGCCAGCCACAAGGCTGACGGGGGCTTTTCAGTGGATGTAGAACTACATCTCCACCTGCGTCCCCAGTTCAATCACCCGGTTGAGCGGCAGATTGAAGAACCGCAGGTTGCCGTTGGCATTTTTCAACATGAACGCAAACAGCGCCTCGCGCCAGCGGGCCATGCCTTCGAGTTTCGAGGCGATCACCGTTTCGCGGCTGAGGAAGTAGGTGGTGCGCATCGGGCTGAAGTCCAGTTCCTCCAGGTGACACAGTTTCAGCGCCTGCGGCACGTCCGGCTCGTCGGTGAAGCCGAAGTGCAGGATCACCCGGAAGAAGCCTTCGCCGTGGGCCTCGACTTCGAAGCGTCGCGATGGCGGCACGCGCGGGATGTCTTCGTAGACCACGGTCAGCAGCACCACTTGCTCGTGCAACACCTGGTTGTGCAGCAGGTTGTGTAACAAAGCGTGCGGAACGGCGTCGGAACGCGCGGTGAGGAACACCGCAGTGCCCTGCACGCGGTGCGGCGGTTGCACGCGGATGCTGCTGATAAAGATCGGCAGCGGCAGCGCGCCTTCATCCAGGCGCTCGACCAGCAATTGCTTGCCGCGCTTCCAGGTGGTCATGAGCACAAACAGCGCAATACCGGCGATCACCGGGAACGCACCGCCCTGCACGATTTTCGGCACGTTGGCGGCGAAGTACAAACCGTCCACCAGCAGGAAACCGATCAACACCGGCACCGCGAGAATCGGTGGCCACTTCCACAGCAGCAGCATGACAGCCGACACCAGAATGGTCGTCATCAGCATCGTGCCGGTCACCGCCACGCCGTAAGCCGAGGCCAGTGCACCTGAGGATTCGAAGCCGAGCACCAGCAGCACTACGCCGACCATCAGCGACCAGTTCACCGCGCCGATGTAGATCTGGCCTTGTTCATCGCTGGAAGTGTGCTGGATGTACATGCGCGGGATGTAGCCGAGCTGGATCGCCTGACGGGTCAGGGAAAACGCACCGGAAATCACCGCTTGCGAAGCGATCACCGTGGCCAGGGTCGACAGCCCCACCAGCGGAATCAGTGCCCAGCTCGGTGCCAGCAAGTAGAACGGGTTACGTGCCGCTTCCGGGTTTTCCAGCAGCAGTGCGCCCTGACCGAAGTAGTTCAGCACCAGCGCCGGCAGCACCAGCAGGAACCACGCACGGGCAATTGGCTTGCGGCCGAAGTGGCCCATATCGGCGTAAAGCGCTTCAGCACCGGTCAGCGCCAGTACCACCGCGCCGAGGATCGCCACGCCCATGCCGGCGTGCACCATGAAGAAACGCACGGCCCAGACCGGGTTCAGCGCATGCAGCACTTCCGGGTAATGGCTGATGCCATACGCCCCAAGGGCGCCGAGCACCAGGAACCAGGTGACCATGATCGGCCCGAACAGAATGCCGATCCGCGCCGTACCGTGGCTCTGGATCAGGAACAAGCCGACCAGCACCACCAGCGACAGCGGCACCACCCAGTGGTCGATGCCGTCGAACGCGAGGCCCAGGCCTTCGATCGCCGACAACACGGAAATCGCCGGGGTGATCATGCTGTCACCGTAAAACAGCGCCGCGCCGATCAGCCCGCAAACCACCAGCAACGAACGCAACCGCTTGCGCTTGCCCGCCGCACGACGTGCCAGTGCGGTGAGCGCCATGATGCCGCCCTCGCCCTGGTTGTCGGCGCGCAGGACGAACATCATGTATTTGATTGAAACGACCCAGATCAGCGACCAGAAGATCAACGACAGAATGCCCAGCACTCCATCGTGATTGACGGGTACGCCGTATGCGCCGGAAAACACTTCTTTGAGGGTGTACAACGGGCTCGTGCCGATGTCGCCGTAAACCACCCCGACTGCCGCGACCAGCATGCTCAGCGGTTTTGCAGCCGAATGCTCGGCGCCCGCCGCCTGACTACTTGCCTGACCCATCCAACACTCCTGATTCTCAAACCGGCTTCTTTGAATGAAGCACTATGCTTTATGGTGCAGCATGCGCTGTTTTACCTGTTGTTACAGACGTTTTGTTGACTGTAAAAAATTGGTAAAGCTCAACGGCGCGAAGCATAGCGCAGCACTCGTCGTATTTCCCTGCATAAAGCTGGTCAAGTGCGTTGCTCATCGCTAGAATTGCGCACTTTTTGATCAGAGGCGCACCCTGAGCGCCCGTCCGTCGACTTTTCCGTACGGCAAGCGACGTCACAAAACACCGAGGTTAGACATGTCCACCACTCCTGCGCCGGCCAATCCAAAGGTTGGCTTTGTATCTCTGGGTTGCCCGAAAGCACTGGTCGACTCCGAGCGCATCCTGACCCAGCTGCGCATGGAAGGCTATGACGTGGTGTCCACCTATCAGGACGCCGACGTGGTGGTGGTCAACACCTGCGGTTTCATCGACTCGGCCAAGGCTGAATCGCTGGAAGTGATCGGTGAAGCGATCAAGGAAAACGGCAAGGTCATCGTCACCGGTTGCATGGGCGTGGAAGAAGGCAACATCCGCGACGTACACCCGAGCGTGCTGGCCGTGACCGGTCCGCAGCAGTACGAGCAAGTGGTCAACGCGGTGCACGAAGTGGTGCCACCGAAACAGGACCACAACCCGCTGATCGACCTGGTGCCGCCGCAAGGCATCAAGCTGACCCCGCGCCACTACGCGTACCTGAAAATTTCCGAAGGCTGCAACCACAGCTGCAGCTTCTGCATCATCCCGTCGATGCGCGGCAAACTGGTCAGCCGTCCGGTGGGTGATGTGCTCGACGAAGCCCAGCGCCTGGTCAAGTCCGGCGTCAAAGAGCTGTTGGTGATTTCGCAAGACACCAGCGCCTACGGTGTCGACGTGAAATACCGCACCGGGTTCTGGAACGGCGCGCCGGTGAAAACCCGCATGACCGAACTCTGCGAAGCGCTGAGCACCTTGGGCGTGTGGGTGCGTCTGCACTACGTTTACCCGTACCCGCACGTTGACGAGCTGATCCCGCTGATGGCCGCCGGCAAGATCCTGCCGTACCTGGACATCCCGTTCCAGCACGCCAGCCCGAAAGTCCTGAAGGCGATGAAACGCCCGGCGTTCGAAGACAAGACCCTGGCGCGGATCAAGAACTGGCGTGAAATCTGCCCGGACCTGATCATCCGTTCGACCTTCATCGTCGGCTTCCCGGGCGAAACCGAAGAAGATTTCCAGTACCTGCTCAACTGGCTGACCGAAGCCCAGCTCGACCGCGTCGGTTGCTTCCAGTATTCGCCAGTCGATGGCGCGCCGGCCAATGACCTGGACCTGGAAGTGGTCCCGGACGACGTCAAGCAAGATCGTTGGGAGCGGTTCATGGCGCACCAGCAGGCGATCAGCTCGGCACGCCTGCAAATGCGCATCGGCCGCGAGATCGAAGTGCTGGTGGACGAAGTCGACGAGCAAGGCGCCGTCGGCCGCTGCTTCTTCGATGCCCCGGAAATCGACGGCAACGTGTTCATCGACAACGGCAGCAACCTCAAGCCGGGCGACAAGGTCTGGTGCAAGGTGACTGACGCTGACGAATACGACCTGTGGGCTGAGCAGATCTAAACACCGCACACCCGTAGGCGCTGCCGAAGGCTGCGATCTTTTGATCTGAAAAGATCGCAGCCTCGTTTCACTCGACAGCTCCTACAGGGATTGCGCTGATATCAAAAGCCCCGCTCTTTTTACGAGATGCGGGGCTTTTTTACGGCTATTGTTTGCTGTGGGAAGGAATCCCGCTTATCCACTGGAAAGAGGCGACGGGCATGCGTCAGCATTCGGTCATTCACACGCCGAAACTTAGCGACTATCAGGAACTGACCCGGGTCTGGGAGGCCTCGGTCCGCGCGACCCATGATTTTCTGCCGGACAGCTACATCGAATTGCTGCGTAATCTGGTGCTCACCCGTTACCTGGATGCGGTGATGCTGATCTGCACCAAGGATCATCAGCAGCGCATCACCGGATTCGCCGGGGTCGCGGCGGGCAAGATCGAGATGCTGTTCATCGATCCCGCGCATCGCGGTCAGGGGCTGGGCAAGCAGTTGCTGAATTACGCCATGCAACATCTGAATGCCGATGAACTGGACGTCAACGAACAGAACCCGCAGGCGCTGGGGTTTTACTTCAAACAGGGTTTTGAAGTGATCGGCCGCTCGGAAGTCGACGGCATGGGCCAGCCGTACCCGCTGCTGCATATGCGCCTGCGCCAGAGCCAGCAGCGCTCCAGCCATGCCTGACACACCACAATCCCACTGTAGGAGCTGCCGAAGGCTGCGATCTTTTGCTTTGTGAAGATCAAAAGATCGCAGCCTTCGGCAGCTCCTACAAATGGAACCGGGCTTAACCGGCGCCAGGCAGGTACAATGCCCACCCCTTTTTTGTTACGGCCCTGTCATGACTGACCCGATTCGCCTCTCCAAACGCCTCATCGAACTGGTCGGTTGCTCCCGCCGGGAGGCCGAGCTGTTCATCGAGGGCGGCTGGGTCACCGTGGACGGCGAAGTGATCGACGAACCGCAGTTCAAGGTCGGCGACCAGAAGGTCGAACTCGACAAGGACGCCAAGGCCACCGCGCCGGAGCCGGTCACGATTCTGCTCAACGTGCCGGCCGGTATGGCCGTCGACACCGCCATGCAATCGCTCAGCGCCGACACCCTCAGCGAAGAGCACCGCTACGGCAAACGGCCGTTGCGCGGACACTTCCTGCGTCTGACCGCCAGCGCCGACCTGCAGCCCAAGGCCAGTGGCCTGCTGGTTTTCACCCAGGACTGGAAAGTGCTGCGCAAACTGACTGCCGATGCGGCCAAGATCGAGCAGGAATACGTGGTCGAGGTCGAAGGCGACATGGTTGCCCACGGCCTCAATCGCCTGCAGCATGGTCTGACCCACAAGGGCAAGGAGCTGCCGCCGGTCAAGGCCAGCTGGCAGAACGAAAACCGCCTGCGCTTCGCCATGAAGAACCCGCAGCCGGGGATCATCGCGCAGTTCTGCGAAGCGGTTGGCCTGAAGGTCGTCGGCATCCGCCGCATCCGCATCGGCGGCGTGTCGATCGGCAAGGTACCAGTCGGCCAATGGCGCTACCTGTCCGGCAAAGAGAAGTTCTGACACCTCTGTTGCCGCCACACATTCCGGCAGCGTGCCTGCGCGTTGCCCACAACGATTATCAGGATGACCCACATGATTCATAACGACGTATTGCGTAGCGTGCGCTACATGCTCGACATCAGCGACAAGAAAGTCGTCGAGATCATCAAGCTCGGCGGCATGGACGTGGAGCTGAAAGACGTCGTCGCGTACCTCGACAAGAAAGAAGAAGACGAAGAAGGCTTCGTGCGCTGCCCGGACGAGGTCATGGCGCACTTTCTCGATGGCCTGGTGATCTTCAAACGTGGCAAGGACGAAAGCCGTCCGCCGCAGCCGATCGAAGTGCCGGTGACCAACAACATCATTCTGAAGAAGCTGCGCGTGGCTTTCGAACTGAAGGAAGACGACATGCACGCGATCCTCAAGGCTGCCGAGTTCCCGGTGTCCAAGCCTGAGCTGAGCGCGCTGTTCCGCAAGGTCGGCCACACCAACTACCGCCCGTGCGGCGATCAGTTGCTGCGCAATTTCCTCAAGGGCCTGACCCTGCGCGTTCGTGGCTGATCACGCAACATGACTTACAGCGTCTCCCCCATTGGCTTTGTGCGCTCCTGCTTCAAGGAGAAGTTCGCCATCCCGCGCCAGCCACAACTGGCCCCCGCCGCTCGTGGTGTGCTGGAGCTGGTGGCGCCGTTCGATCAGGGTGACGCGGTGCAAGGGCTGGAGCAGATCAGCCATGTCTGGCTGCTGTTCCTGTTTCATCAGGCGCTGGAAGAAAAACCGCGCCTGAAAGTGCGCCCACCGCGTCTGGGTGGCAACAAGTCCATGGGCGTATTCGCCACCCGCGCCACTCACCGTCCCAATGGCATCGGTCAGTCGGTGGTAAAGCTGGACAGAGTCGAGGCGCATCGGCTGTTCATCTCGGGCATCGACCTGCTCGACGGCACGCCGATCCTCGACATCAAACCCTATGTGCCTTACGCCGACATCATCCCCGAAGCCTCCAACAGCATCGCCAGCGCCGCGCCACAGCTGATTGACGTGCAGTGGACGGACGCCGCGCTGCAACAGGCGCACGGGCATGCTCAGCGCCTTGACGAGCCACTGGTCGAGTTGATCGAGCAGTGTCTGGCGCAGGATCCGCGTCCGGCGTATCAGACGCCAGCACCGGAGCGCGAGTACGGTGCGCAGTTCTGGGATCTGGACGTGCGCTGGCATTACCCGACGCCGGAGCAGATTTGCGTGCTGGAAGTCATCCCGGCCAACACCTGAGACCTCGCTCAATGTAGGAGCTGCCGCAGGCTGCGATCTTTTGATTTTGCCTTTTCAAGATCAAAAGATCGCAGCCTGCGGCAGCTCCTACATGGATTGTGGCAGGCAGGAATGAAATATCTCGGGTATGAAAAAGCCCCCATTGCCTTCGCCGGCAATGGGGGCTTTTCGTGGGGCTTACTTCTCGACGAACGCACGCTCGATCAAGTAATCACCCGGCTCGCGCATCCGCGCCGAGATCTTCAGGCCGAAGCTGTCGAGCACTTCGCTGGTCTCGTCGAGCATGCTCGGGCTGCCGCAGATCATCGCGCGGTCGTCCTGCGGGTTGATCGGTGGCAGGCCGATGTCGCTGAACAGCTTGCCGCTGCGCATCAGATCGGTCAGACGGCCCTGGTTCTCGAACGGCTCGCGGGTCACGGTCGGGTAGTAGATCAGCTTGTCACGCAGCGCTTCACCGAAGAACTCGTTCTGCGGCAGGTGCTCGGTGATGAACTCGCGATAGGCGACTTCATTGACGTAGCGCACGCCGTGCACCAGGATCACTTTTTCAAAGCGCTCGTAGGTTTCCGGGTCCTGAATCACGCTCATGAACGGCGCCAGACCCGTGCCGGTGCTCAGCAGATACAGGTGCTTGCCCGGGTTCAGGTCGTCCAGTACCAGAGTGCCGGTAGGCTTCTTCGAGATGATGATCTCGTCGCCTTCCTTCAGGTGCTGCAACTGCGAAGTCAGCGGACCATCAGGCACTTTGATGCTGAAGAACTCGAGATGCTCTTCCCAGTTCGGGCTGGCGATCGAGTAAGCGCGCATAAGCGGGCGGCCATTTGGCTGTTGCAGGCCGATCATCACGAACTGACCGTTCTCGAAGCGCAGGCCCGGATCGCGGGTGCACTTGAAGCTGAACAGAGTGTCATTCCAGTGATGAACACTGAGGACACGCTCGTGGTTCATGTTGCTCATGTACGTGGGACTCCTGGATATTGGGTCTGCGCTCGCCTTGCGGCCGACAGTGCGCAATTGCAACGCATTCTAATAGCGACGACAATATCTGTTAACTGGATTATTAAGATAAGGGTTATCGGTTATATCGATATGCGATTTACTCTTCGTCAACTGCAAGTCTTCGTCGCCGTCGCCCAGCAGGAAAGCGTATCCCGTGCTGCGGGTCTGCTCAACCTCTCGCAATCGGCGGCAAGCACCTCTATTACCGAACTGGAGCGCCAGTCCAGCTGCCAGCTGTTCGACCGCGCCGGCAAACGCCTGAGCCTCAATGCTCTGGGCAAACAGCTGCTGCCGCAAGCGGTGGCCCTGCTTGATCAGTCCAAGGAAATCGAAGACCTGCTCAACGGCAAATCCGGTTTCGGCTCACTGTCGGTGGGTGCCACCCTGACCATCGGCAATTACCTGGCGACCCTGTTGATCGGCGGCTTCATGCAGCGCCATCCCGAAAGCCAGGTAAAGCTGCATGTGCAGAACACGGCCAATATCGTGCATCAAGTCGCCCACTACGAAATTGATCTGGGTCTAATCGAAGGTGACTGCAGCCACCCGGACATCGAAGTGCAGAGCTGGGTCGAAGATGAGCTGGTGGTGTTCTGCGCGCCGCAACATCCGTTGGCCAAACGCGGCAGCGCGACCATGGAAGAGTTGACGCACGAAGCGTGGATTCTGCGCGAACAAGGCTCCGGTACGCGGCTGACGTTCGATCAGGCCATGCGTCACCATCGCAGTGCGCTGAATATCCGTCTGGAGCTGGAGCACACTGAAGCGATCAAACGCGCGGTGGAATCAGGATTGGGGATTGGCTGTATTTCGCGGCTGGCGCTGCGCGATGCGTTTCGGCGCGGCAGCCTGGTGGCGGTGGAAACCCCGGATCTGGATCTGGCGCGGCAGTTCTACTTCATCTGGCACAAGCAGAAGTATCAGACGTCGGCCATGCGCGAGTTTCTTGATCTGTGCCGCGCTTTCACCGCCGGGGTGCAGCGCAGCGACGAGATCGTCTTGCCAAGTATCGCTTAAAGCAGAATCACCGCCCACACCAGGGCAATCATGCTCAGGGCCACGAATTGCGCGGCGCTGCCCATGTCCTTGGCGTTCTTGGACAGTGGGTGAAGTTCCAGGGAAATGCGGTCAATCGCCGCTTCTACTGCCGAGTTCAACAACTCGACGATCAGCGCCAGCAGGCAGACGGCGATCAGCACTGCCTGTTCGACGCGGCTGACATTCAGGAAAAACGTCAGCGGAATCAGCACCACATTAAGCAGCACCAGTTGGCGAAATGCCGCTTCGCCGGTGAAGGCTGCGCGCAGGCCGTCCAGCGAATAACCGGAAGCGTTGAGGATGCGTTTCAGGCCGGTCTGGCCCTTGAAAGGTGACATAAGGTAAAAACCAACCAGAAAGGAGTGGGAAAGCTAGAGCAACAAAAGTCAAAAAAGCGTGAAGACGCCAGCCTTTATTGGCTCGGAATTGACTCAAGTTGTTGCAGAAGTAATGCCGCCTGTGTCCGGGTGCGTACGTTCAACTTGCGAAAGATCGCCGTAACGTGAGCCTTGATGGTCGCTTCGGACACGTTCAGCTCATAGGCAATCTGCTTGTTCAGCAGGCCTTCGCAGACCATGGTCAATACGCGGAACTGTTGCGGAGTCAGGCTGGCAAGGCCGTCGCTGGCAGCTTTGGCTTCGGCGGAGACGCTGACCGCTTCGAACGCCTGCGGTGGCCAGAACACGTCGCCATCGAGCACCTTGCGCACGGCTTGCTGAATCATGCTCAGGTCGCTGGACTTGGGAATAAAGCCACTGGCACCGAACTCGCGGGACTTGACCATGACCGAGGCCTCTTCCTGCGCCGAGACCATCACCACCGGAATCTGCGGATATTGACCGCGCAGCATGACCAGACCGGAAAAGCCGAAAGCGCCGGGCATGTTCAGATCCAGCAGGACCAGATCCCAGTCGGACTTTTCGGTCAGGCGCGCTTCCAGCTCGGCGATGCTCGCCACCTCCACCAGTCGTACATCCGGGCCAAGGCCCAGAGTCACCGCTTGATGCAGTGCGCTACGAAACAGAGGGTGATCATCGGCAATCAGGATGTCGTATGTGGCCATTATTCAAATGATCCTGTTTTTGATGGCAGACCCGACGCATTCGGGCCTCGCCAAAGCAACTCAAGAGAGCGCTGCACAGCGCTATCCACAGGGGCACGTTCAACGCCAATCACAAGCAAACACGGCGTTTCAAACCTTGGCCGCACCCTAATCGGCGCCAAGCATGCCCAGCGAAGCCGGGGTGGTCAAGCAGCACCGCCGCCGCTGCGTGAAGTATGGGCCACTATGGCGCCAACACTGCCTGCGGCTTTCGTATATAAGGCAACAACTCGGCGTGGGCCGGGGTCGACTCGTTCATGTCCAGCTGTTGTTTGGCGCCCAGGTAATGCTGGCTGAACACATCGAAATACGCGTCCAGTGCCGAGGCCGCATCGCTGTCCCCCGCCAATTCGAGGCACAACGCCGCAACTTCGGCGGTGCACAGGTGTTCGCTACGGGAGGAGCGACGCAGGCGATAACGCGAGAGTCTGTCGGGCAACAGGCTGAGAATCGGCAAGCGATCGAAATACGGACTCTTGCGGAAGATCTTGCGCGCCTCGGTCCAGGTTGCATCCAGCAAAATGAACAGCGGACGCTTGCTGCAATCGACGGCGACGGTGTTGGTCACCCGTGACGGTTCTACGTATTCGCCAGGAAATACCAGGTACGGCTGCCATTGCGGGTCGTTGAGCAGCGCGAGCATCTGCGGGTCAGGCTCGGTGCGCGACCAGATGAACGCGTGGTTGTCGCGCACCACATCGGCAATCAGCCAGCCGGTGTTGCTCGGTTTGAACACTTCCTTGCCGGTCATGATCAGGCACACGCCGGAACGGGACTCGACCGTTGGTCGCCAGGCGCACAGGCAATGGCTGATGATCACCCGGCAGTCGCGGCAACGTTCGGAGCGAAAACCTCGGGCCTGAATCGGCTTGATGCCCTCGTCCTCGCGCTGGTCGCGCAAACGGGCTACAGCGTTGGGGGCATGTTTGATCACAGGCAACGCACCACAGCAGGAAAACTCGACACGCACAGCACTCGGCAAAGTAATAAAAGGCCGGCAGTTTACCAGAGCGGCGAGCGCAAACCTGTACCGTCCCGACCGGCTCCCCTATAATCCTGCGCCACTGAACGCACAGCCACAGGGCTGGTCGAACCACCAGTCACTGAATCAGGAGAGTTTCATGCTGCGCCTTATCGTTCCCACCGCCGCCATCGCGCTGGCGTTGTCCTTCAGCGCACAAGCAGCGTCGTTGAAAGAGCAGAATCTGAACAAAGAACTGCGCAACATCGCCGAACAAAGCAGCGTCGGTACGCCACGGGCGATCAACGAAGACATTCTCGATCAGGGCTACACCGTTGAAGGCATCACCCTGATCAACCACCTGAGCGTGCAGGCCAGCCACGCCGAAAAGATGCGCGCTGATCCAAAAGCGGTGTATTTCCAGCTGGGTGCTTCGGTGTGCAATAACCCGTCGTACCGCAAGCTGATGGCCAAAGGCGCGGTCATGCGTTACGACTTCACTGAATATAAAACCAACAAAGCCATCGGCTCGGCCAGCTATCAGGATTCCGATTGCCCGAAAGCGGCCCCGGCGAAGAAGAAGTAATCACCGGGTATTGGCGCGCCGCTGTTCATCCTCGGCGCGCAATTCGGCCACCAGGGCCTGTAAATAGCGTGAACGCCGTTCACCACCCGCCAGACGTCGGCAGCACTCCTCTTCGAGACTGACTTGATTGGCCTCGGCTGACGCTTTCAACATCCGATACAGCTGCGTATCGATTTCCAGAACCACTCTGGCCATCTATCCCGCCTCCTTGCCTGCTACCCGCGAATCCCTGAAAAGCGCGCACCCTGCGTACGTCGGCTGACTCCAAGCTGTCGTACAGTGCCTGTAAGTTAGTAAATCAGAGCGATTGCTCTACGGCGTACGTTCGGACGAGCGGTGAACATTCTTTGCCAATCGATACCCAAGGCCTGCCAGAAAATACTGCTCGGCGTAATGATCAACTCAGCGCAATGGCTCGCGAGGGTCTAGATTCAAAGTATTCCCGATCATCTGTTCACGGCAGGACAAGGAGCTGCCGAGTGTGTGTTTTTTTGCAGCGCGGCACTGACGCCGCACGTCAGGGCCACAAGCTCTGTGCAGAAGGAGACGTTGAATGCCTTACCAACCGAATGACCTGCTCAGCCGGCATTTTCAGGAACAACTTCCCGACCTCATCAACAAGGTCGAAGAACAACTCAACCAGGTTTCTCCCAACAGCCCGAACCTGCCGATCTATCGCGACATGATCCTGACCGTGCTGCGCATGGCCCAGGAAGATCACAACCGCTGGAACGCCAAGATCACCCTGCAGGCCCTGCGTGAACTGGAGCAGGCGTTCCGGGTGCTGGAACAATTCAAGGGGCGACGCAAGGTCACCGTGTTCGGCTCGGCACGCACGCCGGTCGAGCATCCTCTGTATGCAATGGCCCGGGAACTCGGCGCGGCCCTGACACGTTCAGACATGATGGTCATCACCGGCGCTGGTGGCGGAATCATGGCCGCCGCGCACGAAGGTGCCGGACGTGACCACAGCCTCGGGTTCAATATCACCCTGCCCTTCGAACAGCATGCCAACCCGACTGTGGACGGCACAGGCAACCTGCTGCCGTTCCACTTCTTCTTCACCCGCAAACTGTTCTTCGTCAAGGAAGCCGATGCGCTGGTGCTGTGTCCTGGCGGGTTTGGCACACTGGACGAGGCACTGGAAGTCCTGACCCTGATCCAGACCGGTAAAAGTCCGTTGGTGCCCGTGGTATTGCTGGATGTGCCGGGCGGTACTTTCTGGCAAAGCGCACTGGATTTCATTCGCCAGCAACTTGAAGAAAACCGCTACATCCTGCCCACCGACCTGAAACTGATGCGACTGGTCTATAACGTCGATGAGGCGGTGCAGCAAATCAACCAGTTCTATAGCAACTTCCACTCCAGCCGCTGGCTCAAGCGTCAGTTCGTTATTCGTATGCACCACAAGCTCAGCGACCAGGCATTGGCGCATATGCAGACGGCTTTCGCCGATCTGTGTCTGAGCGACCAGTTCCATCAACACGCCTACAGCGGTGAAGAACACGACGAAGCGCAGTACAGCCATCTGGTGCGGCTGGCGTTCGCCTTCAACGCCCGGGACCACGGCCGACTCAGGGAACTGGTGGATTACATCAACCTTCCGGAGAATTGGGCCCACAGCAAACCGCAGACCACACAACGCACGCGAGAACCCTCGAAGGTTATTTGAAGGCAAAAAAAAACGGCCCGCTATTTTCATAGCAGGCCGTTTCTATTTAAACCGACTTAGTCGTCCATCCCTCTGCGGCTGAACAAGCGGTTGATCATCTCCATCGAAAAGCCCCGATAGGCGAGGAAGCGACCTTGCTTGGCGCGTTCCTTGGCATCAATCGGCAAGTGTCCGGAGAACTTGCGCTGCCATGTGTCCCGAAGCTGCTCCTGCCAGTCGATACCGCTCTCACGCAGTGCGAGTTCGATGTCGGCGCGTTGCAAACCACGCTGCCCCAGTTCTTCGCGAATGCGCAAGGGGCCATAACCGGAGCGGGCACGGTAGGAAACAAAGCTTTCAAGGTAACGGGCTTCAGAAAGCAGCCCCTCTTCCGTCAACCGGTCGAGGGCTGTTTCGATCATTTCCGCCTCAGCGCCGCGCTGACGCAGTTTACGCGTCAGCTCAACTCGACCGTGCTCGCGTCGAGCAAGCAGGTCCATGGCGGTTCGCCGCACCGCGACGAGGGTATCCAGTACAGCGGTGGTCATCGCTGCGATCAGATATCAGCGTCAGCCAGGTCGTCTTCGGTCTCTTTGACCGCAGAAGCCTTGGAGTCGGCGATCACCGCTGGCGACAGCAGTTTGTCACGCAGCTGCTTCTCGAGCTTGGCAGCGACTTCCGGGTTGTCTGCCAGGAACTTGGCCGAGTTGGCCTTGCCCTGACCGATCTTGGTACCTTCATAGGCATACCAGGCGCCGGACTTCTCGACGAAACCGTGCAGCACGCCCAGGTCGATCATCTCGCCGTTAAGGTAGATGCCCTTGCCGTAAAGGATCTGGAACTCGGCCTGACGGAACGGCGAAGCCACCTTGTTCTTCACAACCTTGACGCGGGTTTCGCTGCCGACCACTTCGTCGCCTTCCTTCACCGCGCCGGTACGGCGGATGTCGAGACGGACCGAAGCGTAGAACTTCAGCGCGTTACCACCGGTGGTGGTTTCCGGGCTGCCGAACATTACGCCGATCTTCATGCGGATCTGGTTGATGAAGATCACCAGGCAGTTGGCGTTCTTGATGTTACCGGTGATTTTACGCAGCGCCTGGGACATCAGTCGGGCTTGCAGGCCCACGTGCATGTCACCCATTTCGCCTTCGATTTCAGCCTTCGGTACCAGCGCAGCCACGGAGTCGACGATGATCACGTCGACTGCGTTGGAGCGCACCAGCATGTCGGTGATTTCCAGGGCCTGTTCGCCGGTGTCCGGCTGCGAAACCAGCAGATCGTCGACGTTGACGCCCAGCTTGCCGGCGTACTCAGGGTCGAGGGCGTGTTCGGCGTCGACGAAGGCGCAGGTCGCACCGGCTTTTTGCGCCTGGGCGATCACGGACAGCGTCAGTGTGGTTTTACCGGAAGATTCAGGACCGTAGATTTCAACAATACGGCCTTTTGGCAGACCGCCGATGCCGAGTGCGATGTCCAGACCCAGAGAGCCGGTGGAGATGGCCGGGATCGCCTGACGGTCCTGATCGCCCATACGCATTACGGCACCCTTGCCGAATTGACGTTCGATCTGACCCAGGGCCGCAGCCAAGGCTTTCTTCTTGTTGTCGTCCATTAAAGTCCTCACGTAATCAATAAGGCCTGACGGCCAACACCTGTATAAGTAGCCAGTATTATTCCACAGCGTTCGCGGATCGCCTACCCCTGATTTTCGATTTCTCGTGCCGCTAGTCGCAACAGCCCCTCTAGCGCGGCCTTCACCGTTTGTCGGCGCACTTCGTCGCGGCCACCGGGGAAGTGCTGAACCTCGCTGGAAATCGCATCGCCCACGCCCCACGCCAGCCACACCGTGCCCACCGGCTTGTTCGGTGTACCGCCATCGGGCCCGGCCACGCCGCTGACGGCGACGGCAAACCGCGCCAGGCTGTGCTTCTGCGCACCACGCACCATCGACTCGACGACTTCGCGACTGACCGCACCCACCGTACCGAACAAGTCGGCGGGCACATTCAGTTGCCGGGTCTTCTGCCGGTTGGAGTAGGTCACGTAACCTGCCTCGAACCACGCCGAACTCCCGGGAATCCGCGTGATCGCCTCAGCAATCCCGCCACCGGTACACGACTCGGCCGTGGTGACGTGGGCGTTGAGCAACTGCAAACGTCGGCCAAGCTCGGCAGCCAGTTGAGTGATCTCTTTCACGGTGCGCTCCGGATCGGGTGGAATGACTACCACCGTACACGACCCGGTTGCGCTTTCAATACACAGACTCATTCAAAATGTTCGGGCGCCAACGCTCTGACATAGGCCTGACAGGCCTGCAGGGCAATCAGTCCGCGGTCGCCGGCGTCGGTGATGGCGATAATTCGTTGAGCATGCGCCGGGTCAAGTCGGGCGCGTACGGCTGCATGATCCACGCCGCCGGCGCCGGCGGTGGCTGGCACCCCGCAGCCTTGGGCAGCATCGCCGGCGTCGATGAGGACTGACAGGCGCAGATCAGCAGTGGCAAGACGATCGCGCAGGCGATCTTGATCACGTTGGGCATCGCTCATGGCTCGATAGTGGGTTTGTTCACTGGCCGCCAGGCGTTGCTCAAGGGCCAGACGTTTATCCTGCTCGACCTGCTGCGCGGCGGCGGCGGCCGAAGTCAGTTGATTGAGGGTGTCGGCGTGCAGCCGAGCCTGCTCGGCCAGTTGCCGCCCGTAGCGCCAGTCCTGAAACTGCCAAGCCAGCGCAGCGGCCACCGCAGCCAGCAGCAAAATGCCGATCAGGCGCCAGGAGATGGACATAGCACCGCCCTCGCCCGCGCCCAGATATCCAGCCGATCCTGCAACCCATTCAACCCGCCGTTGATCCGCCGGGTGATGCTGTTGAACTGGTCGCGGTCGGCCAGATCGTTCAGGCCGTTCTGTTCCCAGAACCATGCCGCCGATTCCGCTGCCCATTGCGGTTGCTCAAGCAACTCAGGCAAGGACAGCAGACGCTCATCGCCGAACAGGCCGAGGCTGCACTGGCGATAGTTGCTGCGCCCGGTGATCTGGATCAGCCCGCGACCGCGGTACTTCTGCCCGTCGCCGTCGGCCTCGGGCGTGTTCCCCAGACGCAAGGCCAGCGTGCCGGTGTCGTATTTGCTCAGGTACTGGTTGTTGCCCAGCTCGCGCACGTATTGCAGCTGCCCCGACTCATGACCAACTTGTGCCAGGAACGCGGCGATGCGTTTGGGCGAGTCGATATGGCGGCGAGTCATTGCTTTATTCAGTGCAGAAACAAAAACGCCCGCTTGGGAGCGGGCGTTGGGCATGATGGTTTTAAGGTTGTCTTCAGTGATTTGCATGATGCGTAATCCTCCCTGGATGCTCCGATTGAATCATGGATGGCGGACAACGCCCCCCAGCCATTTTTTTGCCAGAGTTGTCAGGGTGTTGTTCGGTGCCGCGACTTCGGGGGCTGTGAACACCCAGCCGAGGGTGCCGAAGTTGGCGCTCCAGTCAATTTGCGGTAGCGGAGTAATGTCGGTGATATCGACCCAGATCAGATCCGGGTGAAACATCTCGGCCATGTTGCCGTCAGTCGAGAACAGTTCGACCACAGTGTTGTTGACGATGCGTGCGTAGGTTTTCATCAGGCGTACTCGTAGATGATCACTGCACCAGGGGCACCGGAGGCACCCGGCCTGCCAGATTGACTGGGGGCGTTGGCAATGCCTCCCGCCCCGGAACCGAACCCGGAGCCAGGTGACGCGATTGCTCCCTGCACACTGCTGGCAACACCTCCATTGCCCAAGGGTGAGTTGGCACCATGTCCGGCCAAGGTCGACGCATTGATGGAAATACCTGTCGAACCGGCAGAACCGGCCATGCTGACTATGTTTCCGCCTTTCGCAGCTTGGCCGGGATACCCACCAACGTACAGACCGGTCCCTGGGAAGCTGGTGTAACCCAACGAGGTCGAACCAGCACCGCCAGGCGCTGAAACCAGCGATCCCAAGGAGCTGGTTCCGCCCGTTCCAGCGTCGGCTGCGATCAAACCTGCGGCGCCACCAACGCCCACCGTGACGATCTGACTGGCTCCTACCGTGGCGGCCGAAAGCCAGGCTTCCGCATAACTACCAGAGGCCCCTCCACCTGCAAGCGAATACTGGGAAGCAGCTGTCCCAACAATCCCTGCACTCCCGCCACCTCCGCCGACAATTTTCACCAACACATTCTTCATCCCCACCGTCGGCACATAAGTGCCAGACGAGGTAAACGTCTTCACTCCCAATAACCGTCCACTCGCCGCACCAGCACCGCTGGCATACACCAGTACCCAACTGTCCAGCGCCGCGCTGTACACCACAGAACACACACTGCCGGCGACAATCTCGGCAGGCCGCAACGCACTCAGCGCCAGGCTCACCAGCGGCTTGGGCAGCAAGCCATTCGGAGCAAACGTACTCGCCCCGGTGTTGGCGTTGCCAGCGGTGAAGCGCAGCGCCAGACCGTCCTTCAACGTAGTGATGGCGGGCAGGTAGTTGGCCATGTACAGATTGGTCGCACCGATATCGGTCGCATGCTTGTCTTCACCGGCCTGACTGATTTTTTTCAGCGCCTGCAACAGTTGTGTGGCATCGGTTTCGCTGGGTTCAAGACCTGCAGATTTGACGACATTCAACAGTTCATCGGTAACGCTGTTGCCCCAGGTTGCCGGGATCAGCGATCCGGGCAGGCCAGCGACGGCGTCTTCATTGACGAACTTGCCGTTCACCAGCCCGACGCTGGGAACGCTTTTTGGATAATCCATTTCAACTTCCCTGATGAATTACAGCGCAGCAGCCAGCCACCTCGGCGCTACCGGCCGGTGCTCGGTGAACGGAAAAAACGAATCTTGCGGCCAGTCTCGCAACTCACGGCGATAGGTTTGCAGTTCGGTGTATTGCTCGGTGGTTAATGTAGTGCCGCCGCCGTCCTCGAGTTCATCGCGGTCACGTGCTACCAGACCGTCGGTGGCAGACAGTTGCGCCGTACGCCATGAGCGCTCGATATCAGCCGCTTCATCTGATGAAGGAGGCGGTGGATCGACCAAGATCGGATAGCCGTTATCCGCTCGCACACCGATCACTTTCGAGGTGACAGCCATTTGCTGCAGCAGCGAGATCCAGTAGCCTTGGGGAATTTCGATAACGTCGTCGGGAATGTCCGTTGAATTGATACCCGGCACATACGCGCCCAAAGTGCTGGCGCTGAACAAAACATTGAAAGTGTTCATTCAATAGCCCTTTGCAAAATAATTTACGGTGCAATTGCCGGCCAGAGCGCCGGACGCATCGCGAATTTTCAGCGTGCAACCCACTTGGCTGACGGCAATCAATGCGACCATTGCTACATCGCCTCCCGCATGGGTGGCCACAAGAGAGAAATAGCCCCTCGGGAATGGAACCGGGAATGTCACGTTGACGATGCCGGCGGCATTCGACAGTCCCGAGCCCCACTGATCGATATTTCCACTGGCGTGTTTCTGATATCCGGGGTTATTCACCAGTCCGGAAAACAGCGCAGCATATTTCAGACTGGCGGTCCCGTGGACCGTCCAGATGCCGTTCTCTTTGACAACGTTGGCACTTTCACCGCTGTTGATCACAATCGAAGTCAGATAGGCGCCTTGCGGGCTAATTTGGCTACCGCTCAGGCAGGCGATGGTGATCGCGGCATTGCTGCGGCAGTGAAAGCCGATCGTTGCACCATTCGGAACAGTAGTGATATCCGGCAGGGTTACGGTGTACGCCGAATTGCCTCCAAGACCGATCGCCCATCCCACATCCGCCGCCGTCAACTGTGTTGCAGCAGACACGCCCCGCGCTCCGGCATAGTTACCCAGAGCGCGCTGAACGAACTCGGACGTTGCCGCCGAACGACTGACATCGAATGGCGCAGCCGTCTGGAACAATTGATTGCTGCGCAGGGCGCCGAGCAATTGAGTATTCGACGCCTCACTCGGCGTCAGTCCACCGGCCCGCACTACGCCGAGAATCTCTTGGGTAACGCCGTTGCCCCAACTTGCCGGAATCAATGAACCCGGCGAGCCGTTTAGCGGGTCCTCATCGACAAACTTGCCGTTTACCAGCCCGGCGCTGGGAACACTATTTGGGTAATCCATTAATTCTCTCCTGTTCTGCAAGCGAGCCAAGTCGGGGCGGAAGGTCGGGAAACTGCGGAAGGAAATTGCCTGGAATCAGGCCAATCGCGTAGCGCTTGTCGGTACTCCAGCAACTCCAGATACTGCGCAGCCTTGAGCGTCGTCCCGCGACCCAGTTCCTGCTCGTCACGATGCCGCGTCACCCACCATTCAGTGGCCGACAGGCTGGACTGGCGCCAAAGGCGCGCTGCCGCCAGAGGCTCTTGTTCATCGGGGACGATTTCGGGGGCAACGACCGGACTGATCGTTACAGGCAACGGCGCAATCTCCTCGCGCAGTTCGCCGACAGGTGCGCCGATTTCGATCTGCATGCCCTCCGGTACGGGCACCATCGACTCGACGAAAGCGGGGGCAAACAGTTGGGTGATCGCGTAGTCACCGGTGTCGATCA
Source organism: Pseudomonas sp. Y5-11 (assembly GCF_022368695.1). Lineage (NCBI taxonomy): Bacteria > Pseudomonadati > Pseudomonadota > Gammaproteobacteria > Pseudomonadales > Pseudomonadaceae > Pseudomonas > Pseudomonas sp. Y5-11. The sequence goes on along the minus strand of NZ_CP058974.1, from coordinate 2,230,230 downwards.
ATTCGACCGCGACACCGTTTTCTACTCGTGCATAACGAGCCATTATTCGTACTCCCAGATTTCACAGAAGGCGTTGCCGCCAGCACCACCAGCGAAAGAATTCGTAGGATGCGACGAACAGGAGCCACTGCCTCCTGAGCCTCGAATACCCGCAACACCAGGGTTGTTTACGCCCTTGTACGGGGCGCCGCCGTCGAACGGGCTTGCGGCTCCACCACCGGAGAGCACTCCCCAATTGCCGTTGAACATTGCGTAGCCGCCGGTGTTGCCACGTGCGTTGGCAAGATTGCCGCCCACCGCGTCTTGGCCTCCGAGGCCGCCTTGGACGTACCCTGAGGCAGAGGTTGACGTATCAATGTTCAGGATCTGTGCACCGCCCCCGCCTCCCACGCTCATGTATGAGCCGAAGGAGGCCCCTCCGCCGCCCAACCCCATCGTGGGGCTGATTGCACCACCCGCACCCAAAGAAACAGGCACGCCGGCAAGCATTTGAGGTGTCACGTCATACAGGCTTTCGGCATAGGCACCCGAACCACCTCCACCGCCAATACGTAAATTACCGGCGGCAACAGGCGCACAACCTCCACCCGAACCACCCGCCCCCACCAACCGCACGCGAATCCGTTTGGCCCTGGGATTGGGCTTGTAAACCGTGATCCCGACCGTCTCGATCTGCCGCACCGCCAACAACCGCCCCACCGCATCGGTGATGCCGTAACCGGCCAGTGTGGTCGGGGTGTTTCTCAGTTTGGTGAAGTCGACCAGCGCGCCGATGGCCGTTGCCAACTGGTCGGTTCTGGCTTCATCAGGCGTCAGACCGGCAGCTTTGATCGCGTTGAGAATTTCTTGCGTGACACTGTTGCCCCACGCGGCCGGGATCAACGAGCCCGGTGAACCGACGATAGGGTTTTCATCGACAAAACCGCCGTTGACCAGGCCAACGCCGGGAATACTTTTTGGATAATCCATTGCACTGCTCCCTGTGCTGAATCAGTTGGCTACGGCTGCGCCGGGAACGACCGGCCAGGTGATTTCATCGGGAAAGCCGGCCTGCTTTTCGATGCGGTTCAGCTCCACGCTGTAAAGCTTCCATTCGATCAGCAGCAACTGTTCGTCATCGCTGGCATCGCCGATATCCTCGGCGTATTGCAGCGGCGCGATGCGCAGGACGGCGTCGCGCAGCAGTGCGTCGCGCTGGCCAAGACATTGCTGCCTGACACTGGCCAAACGCGCCTGCTCATCCAGCACCCAGGCGTTGTCGCGCCAGATGTGGAATTCACCTGGCCATGGTTGCGCGGTCAGGGTGTCCGGCAACTCACCCAGCTCGGTCCAGATCTGTTGCGCGCCGCCGTCCTTGCGATAAACCATGCCACGGCGGTCGATCACTTCACGCGGTACACCGTTGATCAGTGCCCAGCTACGACCGGTTTCCGGCTCAGGCAACTCGTACGCCAGCTCAACAGCATTACCGGGTAACTGGATGCCAATGCCCGGCGTGACAATGAACTCGACAGGCCCGGACAGAGCGCCCGAGCCATCAAATAGATAATTGAACATAAAGTGCCTCAGATGAGTTTGATGCGGCCGGGATAGGCGATGTTGCGCGGGCGGGATTTGAAGGCGTAGAGCAAAACTGCTGCGGTATCCCTCTGGTAGGTGGTGTTGACCGGAAAGATCGGGCCGCCATTGACCAGCCCTGTAACGTATTGCGGTTCTTCTCGGGTATCCGCGTCAAAACTGGTCAGGCTATCTGACCAGTACGCGCCCACAGCGCCTGCGCCATTGGCACCTTGCGCATAGGAATGCGTCGATCCAGTCTGAAAAGTACCCATCGCCCGCCCGGCATCCACACCACGACCTTCATCCAGAACCCGCAGGAATTCGCCTCGCCCTTCGGGGCCACGAAAGGTCGTCGCACCATCACCCGTGGTCCATTTTCCCTCGGAGCCTACGCGTAAGGCTTCAGTCCCCAGCATTCCCGATTGCTGGGCGTGATCCCACAGCCACGGCCATTCCGCGCGTTTCATCACGGTGCCATTCAATGCACCGTACCCGCCGGGACTGAGCATCAGGGTCGTCTCGAAAAACGGCCGTCCCAGCGGGGTATTGTCAAAGCGACCTACCGGCCACCAGCTACCAGCCCCATCACTGCGCAAATGCCACCAGTCACCGCCGCCCATCAATACGAAGAACGGATAACCGCTGGCCGACAGATGGGTGTGAAAACGAATCCCGTCAGTACCGGACGCCTGGATGACCATGCGATTGCCGCTGTTGTCCACCCGCCGAACAATCACGTCGCGCACACCGAGTGCGACGTTGGCCGGTGGCAGCAGCACGGTCACAGCCCCCGGGCTGCCGTCGATCAGCACCAGGCCGAGCTCGGCCTCGGTCAGGGTTTTCGACGCGGACAATCGGGTGATGACCGAACGCATCGGGCTGGCTCTGCCGATAATCGACTGAATCGCCTTGTACAGCTGACCGGTATCGGCTTCAGCAGCCACCAACCCGCCACCGTTAATCACACTCAGAATTTCCTGAGTCACGCTGTTGCCCCACACCGCCGGAATCAACGAACCCGGCGTGCCAGCCACAGGGTTTTCATCGACGAAGCGACCATCGACCAGGCCGACGCTGGGGACGCTTTTTGGATAATCCATAGGTTTTTCGTTCCTCTGAAATACAAATGATCCGCGTCGCGGCGATCGCGAGTGCGAGCCTGCAACGGTCTGTTTTCTGAAAATAAAAAGCCCACATCGAAGTGGGCTTGGGTGATGCAGAACGAAGGCGTTGCGACTAGAGATTCTGGCTGCTGACCAGTTCGCGAATCGCCGCCAACGCGTCATCGCTTGCTCTTCGCGCCAGATCGGGATTGCCTTTGGCCGCGTGCGCACGGATCTGCTGTTTGGCCTTCAGACGCAAGGTGCGCAGGGCCAACAAGTGATCGGTAAGCTGATCGGCCTTGCTCAGAATCTGTTCGGCAGCCTGTTTGGCAGTTCGACCTTTGACTACCCACGCAGCAACCGACAACGGTACCTCTTTTTTTGGATAACCGGCGTCTTGATAAGCCTGAGCGTCGGCAGCAGCCTGGGCGTACTCCATGGCTTTGAGCGGGTCCCCGGCCAAAACGGTGCGAGCACTGTCAGCCGCCGCGTCGACCTTGGAACACCATTGCTCGGCTTCGTGAAGCTCCAGCTCGGCGACTCTGGAAGCGTTCAACTGCCACGTTTCTCCATCCCAGACATGGGCACTGGAGGGCTGTGCTGGACGCAAGCCTTCCTCGAACTGATGCAGCTCTTGAATGATGATCATCGGATCAGCTCCCAGGAAAAGTTCACGTTCACGGCGGCGGCGAAATTGACCGCAATGCCATTTGCGTAATCGGCCGGGCCAACACTCTTGAGCCCCATGCTGAACAATAATTCGTCACTGGCGGCATTACTTGCGCCCAACGTGTGTTCGGCCTGATACGACTGCCACAGCGAGCGCAATTCGTTGTGATCGAAGCTGGCAGTCAAGGTCGAAACGGTTGTGTCGCTGACCACATTGCTGGAAAAAATCAGTACGGCGCCGCCCGCTGTTGCCCAGCCATCCCAGTTGTTGGACGTCCCGACAGTCGGGTTGAGGTAGCAGTAATTGCCTCCGAGCCAACCCGTCGGCGCGAAGTTCACGCTGGTAATCCCGGTGGGATGCGGCGTCGGGTTACCCACCACCAACCGTGCCGCTCGGGCATGCGGATCAAGTGGCAGGTAAACCACGCCATTGCCATTGACGGTCTGCGTCCACGACAAGCGGTTACGGTTGTAGATCGCCCTGACAATGGGTATAGACCCGGGTCCCGCCGTAACGACCCAGGCCAGACAGATGTCCAGCGGCGTCGACTGGAAACCACCGCCCGCCGCACCATTGACCGTCCCTTTCAAACCGTCTGGCGTAGCGTCGTAAATCGTGCCGCGCTGCATGTAAAAGGTCAGCGCGCCCGCAATCACCTGCGCCCGGAGAAAGTAGCCGGTACTTGGCAGCAAATCGGGACTGCTCCACACCTGGGTGGTGAACGTACGCGCACGCCCCAACTGCCCGGCCACCACCTCCTGACCAAGGCTGATCAGCACTCCAGCCGGAATTGATACCCGACCACCACCCGTCGAAACCGCCGCTGGCGTGATCGCCAGACGACCATCCGGCGTCGCCACCGTCGCGGTCGGCAAAGACCCGATCGGCAACGCCGAATCCAGATTCCAGCCCTTGGCCGAAACGCTCTGAATCGCCTGCAACAACTGGTCGTATTTCTTCTCGTCCGGAGTCAGATCCCCGGCCTTGATCACGTTGAGAATTTCCTGCGTGACCCCGTTGCCCCAATCAGCAGGAATCAGCGACCCCGGCGTCCCGGTCAGCGGGTTTTCATCAATAAACTTGCCATTCACCAGACCGGCGCTGGGCACACTTTTTGGATAGTCCACGGACGGACCTCCCGTTATTCAGAGTGATGGATTTTTTAGACAGGTTTTCAGGCTTCCGACCGGAACAGTTCTCAGGCGGGCAGCACAGGCCAGACCACGTTTTGCGGATAGCCCGGCTGCTTGTCGATCTTGTTCAGCGCCAGTTTGTAGGTCGCGAATGCCTTGAATCGCTGCATATCGTCTGCGTCGAGCAGGCCCGCGATGTAGGCGTCCGCCATGCCGACGGTTTGCTGATCGGCTTCGGCCAACAGCTCATCACGGCGCGCCAAGGCGGCAGCTCTTCGCTCGCCATCAACCACTTGCGAAGCGTTCGGCAAAGAATGTTTGGTGACCTTGCCGTCGGTATATCGCCAGATGCCGTCGCGCTCATCAATCGTGCGCAGGAACAGTTCGTCGGAGATCTCCACCGCGCCGGCAGGAATCTGCAGGTGAATAGCCGAGTCGTAGCGCCCAAGAAGTTCGCCCTGGGCATCGAAATGAATGTATTTCATCGTCCTCACCTTTATCGTCAGAAGCCCAGAGCGAACCAGTTCCACCCGCCGGGGTCGCCATTGGAGAAGCGCTGAAACTGGCTTGACGAGAGTTTCCATAAGGAGAAACGCAGGTCGGCGAATGCCGGAGAAATATCGCCTCCCGACAGCAGAAGCACTTTGTTGGGAAATGCGATCGGATAAGTGACGGTCTCACTTAGCCCACCCCCCGAAGCCGTTCCCCACTGCAAAATCATGCCGCTAGGTAAACGCTGGTAGCCGCTGTCACCCAGTGAGGCGGTAAACATCGGCGAATATTTGAGCGCGCCATCGCCGGAGTCCAGCCCCCACCCCCCACCCAATAGCAGTCGCCTGAAGGTTACGAAACATCCCCCTGCAAATGACAAAGACGTAGCGGATACCCCATTGATGGTGCTCAGACTTTCACCATTACGAGCCTTTACCGTCAAACTACCGGTGCTGCTCAGAATCCTGACCAGTCCACCAGGAGAAACACTGGACCAATCAGGCAGAGTCACCGTACATGGGCCAGTGAAGACTGAAAGCTTGCCAACATCAGCAGCCGTCAGCGTGACATCCCCTACATAGTTGGTCTGCCCTGCCAGACTGCCCAGCGCGCGCTGAACAAATTCTGTCGTCGCAACCTTCTGACTGACATCGAACTGCGGTGGCGTTTCATACAGTTTCTTGCCACGCAGCGCCTCGAGTAACTGCGTGTTGAGCCCCTCGGTGGGTTCAATCCCGGCAGCCTTGATAACCGTCAAAACCTCTTCGGTCAGGGCGTTGCCCCACTCAGCAGGAATCAACGATCCGGGGGTTCCGGTGATCGGGTTCTCATCGACAAAACGACTGTTGACCAAACCGACACCGGGCATGCTCTTCGGATAATCCATCCCCTCATTCCTCCCTAGTCATAATTGATGTGCACCTTGGTATGCGCCGGCGCACTGCGGTGGATCAGGCATTCAAGCGCCGAGCCCGGGTTCACGCCAAAGCGCTCGCCCCAGTAACTCGCGCCGTAGCGCCGACCCAGCAGCAGGCGGCCGCCGGTGTTGAGGGTCCACATGAACTGCGCTTCCCAGGTCCCCCAGTGCGCTGCGCCAAAACGCGAGCGGCCCATGCGTGGGGCTTCGTGTTCGGTGATGCTGGCGTTGGGGTAGCCCTGGCTTTTGGCGATGTCGAGGTAGTAACCGACGGCCTGGCTGCCGACCGCGAGCAAGCGGCGGCGTACGGCGAGGCGGCGGTCGTCGAACAGCGGCGTGGCGCCCAGGCACGGGTCGGGCAGCTCCATCACTCGCTCCCAGTCCGGCACCAGTTCGCTGACGCCTGCCGGGTCCATCTCGTTGAGCAGGTCGGCGGCACGGGCATCGAGACGGGCCAGCTCGACGGCGACGCCTTGCAGCACGTCCTCGAGTTCCGGGACGCGTTCCGGATCCCATGCCGGGCCGCTCGGCAGCAAGGCGCGTAGTTGCGCCTGGTATTGCGCGGCGGTTCTTATGCCCCCCATACGCAACCTCCGAAGGTGAGCAGCTCGCTTTGCCCGGCAGGCACGTCAGCGGCCGGTGCGGTCAGCGTGTGATCGTACTCACCGCCGGCGCTGCTGATGGCTTCGCGGATATGGCTGATCAGCAGCGCCACACCGAGGTCGGCCTCGCGGTTGTGCAAGTCGCGCAGCTGCGCTTCCACGGCGGCGCGCACAGCGGTGGTGTCCGGATTGACGCTCTTGAAACGGTACACCACCGGTACCTGAATCGGCCGCTGCACATGCACTTCCGCGGTCACCGGACGCAGCGGTTCGATGTACGCCTGAACCTCCGCCAGTTGTTCATCGTTGGGCACCGGTTGCGGGTCTTCATCACGCATGATGAACACCGTCACTGTGCCTGGCCCGAGCAGGCCGCCACGGCACCAGGCCCGCGTCACACCCGGCACTTCCAGCGCCCAGGTCTCGTAATCGCTCGCCGAACCGCCGTGGGGGATCACGCGATAAGAGCGGATCACCCGCGAGCGCAACGACTCCAGGCTTTCGCGCGCCACGCCACCACTGAGGCCGGGTGCGAGCACCACAAAACTGTTGCCGACCACGCCGGCGATCGGCTGCACCGGGTTCAGCGCCAGACCGGCGTCGGCATTGCCCAGGCTGCCAGCGTCGAGCGCAGCAATCGTGGTGGTGTTGCCGCCACTGACGGTAGTGCGCGCGGCGGTGACTTTGTAGGTACGGCCATCGCTTGCTTGCAGCAGCGTGTCAACGTCGAGCACCGCGCCGGCAGTGGCGGTAAAACTGACGCTGCCGGTGGCGACTTGCGCCGGTTTGCGCGGCTGGTTCAGGCGAAGCGCGGCGATGCGTTCCAGGGTCGATTCGTCGGCCTTGTCCGGCAGGATCTGCTCGGCAATCCAGTCGAGATAACCGTACAGACCATAAGCCGCGCCACCGAGGGTGCGGGCCAGCACTTGCGCATCGGACTGGCGCAGCGAATCGCCGGCCAGGTCGCTTTGGGTGCGCTTGATCAGCACCGGCAGCGAAGGGGTTTCAAACGGCATAGATCACCTGCCAACTGTTATCGGGGTTGATGTCCAGACGTTCGCCGTCGGCCAGGGTCAGGACCGTGCGCAGGTTCAGGCGCTGGGCGTCGAGGCGTTCGCTGATGATGTCGATGGCGCTGCAGTGGCCGTCGTCGATCAGCCATTGCAGGGCTTCGCGGGCATAGAACTCGGCGTCCATCTGGGTCTGTCGGGTCAGCTTGACCCGACGCAAAAGCCACAGCCGCGAACCGATGCGATCGTCGGCGACGGTGGGAAAGCTGTCGCCCCACCAGCCGAAGCGCTCCTCGTCGTCGAGGGCGTCGTCATCGGCGGCGCGGCGCCAGGTGAACAGGCTGATGAGCACGGCGCGGGTCAGTGCGGCGTGGAGGTTCTGGCTGATGAACATCATTGGCCTCCTGCCGGCGCACCGGTCTGGCCGCTGCCGGCCTGCACGCCAACATGCACGTGTTTGATCTGGCTGATACCGCCGGCGAGCTGATCACCGGTGGAAACGATCTTGCCGGTCTGGTTGATCACCGGCGTGTCGAAGTTCACCGCGCTACTGGCGCGGATGTTCAGGGTGGCGGTTTCGATATCGATGATGCGCCCGCGCTTGAAGTGAATTTTGTCGCCCTCGTCGGTGTAGATCGCCACTTCGCCCGAGGCCAGCGACTGCAGGCGATAACGGCGATCGGCGACCACCAGGGCAATGGCGTGGGAACGGTCGCCGCCGAGAAACGTGACGATGCCCTCGGCGCCGGCCAGCGGGTTGCTGGTGAAACCGTACGGTTCGAAATGCTCCAGGTCGTCGTTCACTTCACCGGCGGTGAGGCGCATTTGCAGCGATTGCAGCTTGGAAGCCGAGTTGGCGAGCACGACAGTGCCGCGCGCCAGCAGGCGTGTCAGTAGGCTCATGGGGTGTCCTTCAAAAAAGTGGCCCGGATGGGATCAATGTGGGAGCGAGCCTGCTCGCGAAGGCGGTGGGTCAGTCACTGTGATGTTGAGGCTGGCGACGCTTTCGCGAGCAGGCTCGCTCCCACAGGGGTTCGGAGTCAGGCTCAGGTTTTTTTCGGGGGCGTTGGATCAGGATCGAAGGTATGCGGTGGCGCCACTTGCAGCGTGGTCACCGAGCCTTGAGACGACAGCGAATACGTGACTTTGGAAATCAGCATGTCGCTGTCGAACCCGAGCACCGGATCCGTGACCTTCACCAGCGTGTTGTGGCGCCACAGATCGCCATTGGACTGACGCCAGCCCTGCACCTGATAGGTGGTGGTCTGCGCCCGGCCCATGCGGGTGGCGCTTTCCCATTGGGCGCGTTGCTGGGCCAACTCGAACGTCAGTGCGGTGCCTTCGTTGATGATCGTGGTGCGGCGGCGCTTGAAGCTCAGATCAGCCGCGCTGGATTGAACCTCGCTGACGGCCGCCCCGCTCTTCTTGTCCGAGCCTTTCTGCTGACCGATCACTCGGTACTCAGAAAACACCTGGCTCTGATCCATCGGCGCGTTCGCCGACAGAATGTTCTTGCCCAACTCCAGCGCGTCACTGGCCCGACCACCACTACCGGGCTTGGCCAGCACCAGCCGGCCTTGCTCGTCATCAGTGGAAAACACCCGGAACAGCGAGAGCAGACGGTCGATCGACTGGAACACCGTTTCGCCCGGCACGATGGTGTGTTTGGCGAGCCGCGCGGTCTCGGGAATTTCGTTGACCACGTACAGCGAGTATTCCGCCGCCAGAGCCTGGACGATGCTGAGCAGCGGTTGCTCCTGCCATTGGTTCGGCCGGTTGGTGGCTGCGCAATCGACCAGATCCTGAGTCTTGGAACTGCCCTCGATGCTCAGGCTGATCTGGCGCCCGTCGTAGCGGATCGGCGCCTTGAACACGTAGCCGGTGAGCACCAGATCCTGGCCGATCTTCACTTCGCACGGGTCACCCGGTTTGATCCGCTGATCCACCGTCTGCCCCGGCCACTGCCAGGTGATGTCGAGTTTGAAGGTGCGGAACTGACGCTCAAGATCGGCGGTGATTTCCACGCTTTTCCAGCCGCCGTATTCCATATTGTTGACGGTCAGCGTGACGCGGTTGTCTATCTCGCTCATGGTTTACTCCCCGGAGACTTTCACTTCGTTGGGTGAGAAACCGGGATGGGTGATCCCGTTGCGTTGAGTGATTTCCGTGACCCGCGTCGCATCGCCAAGGTACTTGTAGGCCACCACCAGTGCCGGAAAGCTTTCCTGGAACGACTTGCTGACTTGCCGCACACCCGACGACGCGACGGCCTTGAGGTGCGCAAGCAGCGCCTCTTTCACATCGCTGATGGCCTGGTAGTGCGCCGGGTCGGCCTTGTCCAGCATCGGGTTGATTGCCACCGCCACGGCGTCACGCAATGCCTGCATGTCGTCACTGACCGGGACTTCCTGGCGGGTCACCGGGCTCGTCGCCTGTTGCCCTACCGCAGGTGTCGATGACAGTTTCACCGGGCTTGTCGCCACCGGCATCGACGCCACCCATTGCGCGACTTTGACCAGCACCGTGTCCTGCACCAGATCGGCCATGGCTTGTGCCGCCGCGTTGGTGTCCTTGCCGGTGGTGATCTTCGGCGCATCGGCCTTGCGGATGGCTTCGAGTTGTTGGGACACGTCGGCAATCACGCCACGGTAGCCCTCCTTCGCGAATGCCTTCAGTTCCTTGATATCGCCGAGTAAGCCTTTGAACTCCGCCGCGACTTCCTTGGGCAACTCCTTGACCGCTTTGACCAGTTCGGTGATCTGCCGATACTGCTCGATCAGCGGTTTGAGCTGCTCCTTGATCACCTCGTAGACCCCGGTCAGGCTATTGCGCAAATTGGCGATGCCGATGCGCGCCGCCTTGATCAGCGTCATCGCCTGCTCGAAACGCGCCACCGCCGAACCCAACAGCGTGTCAGCTTTGGCCAACAGGACTTTTTGCGTACTGACCGTGGCAGTCGGAAACGGCAATGGCCGGTCGGGATAGAACTTCAGACTGAACGTCACCAGCCCGCCGTCCTGGCGGGTGTGGGTCATGTCGCATTCGCCGACCTTGACCTGCAAACGTCCAAGCCATGGATGCACCAGTTCACCACTGCCCGCCTCCAAGGCCTTGAGCAGCTTGTCGCGCGGCTCCAGGCAATCGGCGCCGATGATGAACGCCGTAATGTCGTGGGTCTTGGCCTGCTGGCCGAGATCCTCGAAATACGGCAGGTCGCGTTGCGGGTATTCGTGCAACTGACCTTTGCGACCGACCGGGGTTTTCGCCTGATCGATCCAGAACCCGACACCGCGAAACGATGCCGGCAACAAGCGGTCACGCCAGTTCATTGGAACCTCCTGCCGACAACGAGCGATAGCCGATGCGCGACGACAACGCCAGGCCCGGTTGATTGGTTTGTGGTTGATCGGTACGCAGCCCCGCCGGTGCGTTTTCGAAGCGCACGGTCAGGCCGCCTTCGAGTTGCGTGCGGTTGTTGGCAGCACTTTGCTGGATCAGGGCGCTGGAGGATTGCGGCAACGTGCTGTTCAGTGCCGCGCCGCCGGCAGGTGCCGCCGTGCTGGTGCTGGTGAGGGTGGCGAAGATAGCGGTGAAGTTGCCACCGAGCAGTTCTTTGACCTGCCCGAAGATGCCTTGCAGCTTGGTCCACATCTCACCGAACCAGGTCAGCACTGGTTGCCATTTCTGCTGGATCGACTCCAGCGGCGACTGGCTGAACAGATCGCCAAAGACGCTCTTCAGCACCTGTGCATCCGTGGTCAACGACGCCCACAAACCGGAGAAATACCCGCTCACGCCGCTCCAGGCCGCCGTTGCCGACTCCACCGGCAAGACGTCGAATACGCTGCGCAGGTTTTCCTGCAACGTGGCCATCGATGCCCGCAGGACATCCCAAAGCGCCGAAAAAACGCCAACCACGGGTTGCCAAGCCGATTCAATCGTCGCCACCGGCGATTGCGTGAAAATCGATTTGACCTGCTCCCACTGCGCGGTGGCGTTACCTGCAACACCGCCAACAAGATTGCCAAACACATTGTTCAGCGAACCCCAGGCGCCGGTAATCGTCTGCACCGGCGACCAACTGAACTTCGCCTTGAGCGCGTCCACACCGGCAGCAGCTTTGGCCTGTGCGCCGGCGAAGAAATCACTGACGACATTGCTCGCAGTTGCAAAAGCCTTGCTCATCACTTCACTCGGCGAGAAACCGAATTTCGCCCTGAGCGTGTCGATACCCGCTTGCGCATCCGCGATGGTGCTGACGAAGAATTCACTCACAACACTGCTGGCTTTCGCCAATGCCTTGTTCCACACCTCACGCGGTGAGAAAGCGAACTTCGCACTGAGCTTGTCGATCCCTGCTTGTGCATCCGCCATCGTGCTGGCGAAAAAATCACTGACAACGCTGCTGGCTTTCGCCAACGCCTTGTTCCACAGCTCACGCGGCGAGAAGTCGAAAGCCGCCGCGAGCTTGTCAGTGCCTGCCTGCGCTTTCGAAACCAAGCCGTTGTAAATATTGACGACGCTGTCGACGCCGGCAAAGAAGTCCGCGCTGATCTCTCCCCACGTTTTGCTGATCGATGCGCCCATCGATTCGATTGCCTGCGTGGTCGCCACAACTCCAGTGTTGAATTTCGTCGAAACGTAGTCCCACATCCTGCCGAAGAATCCGGAAATCGACGCCCAGTTATTGGTAATCAACCGCGCGCCGATCACGATGATGGCCACCGCTGCCGCGATAGCCGCCGCAATCAGCCCGATGGGTGAGGTCAAAATCCCCAGCACCGCGACCAGCCCCATCGCCCCGACCGTGACCACCGTAAACGCTACGGCAGCGGCCGCCAGCCCTTCGACCAGATACGGATTGTTGGCGACAAACTGGCCAATCGAAGTCATTACCGGCGTCAATGCCGTGACGATGCCGTTAACCGCCGGTAACAACGCCTGACCGATTTTCAGCGAGATGTTATCCAGCGCCTTGTTGAATTTTTCCAGGTTGGCCGAGGTTTCGCCCTGCACCACCTTCGGCACTTTAAGGCCCTTGAGTGCCCTGGTTTTCTTCGCCAGCGCATCCTGCGCTTCGATGGCTTTTTTGATGCCGTCCTGAAACGGCTTGAGCAAACCACCTTCGGCAATGAAACCGGCCACGTCCAGCGGCTCAAGGCCGCTGTCTTCCATGCTTTTCTTGAATGCTGCGACCTTGCCGCGCAGCCCCTTCATCTCGGCCTCCATCTTCTCGGCGCCCTTGAGCACCACAAGCATGTTGACCGTGACGGGAAAGTTCTGCGGGATCAGGCTCAAATTAGTATTCGCCATCACTGCACCTGCTGCATCGCATTGATCCGTTGCGCGTGCTCCAGCGACTCGCGGAGCACATCCAGTGGCCTGGCCATCATCTGTTCGGGGTCAACCTTCCAGAACCAGGCCAGGTCATAGGCGACTGCGATCAGGTCGGTGATGGCGCCGACGCCGCACTCATGAAAAAACTCGCAACGGCCCAGCTCAGCGCATTGAGGTCAGCCAGATCGAGCTGGTTGACCGACGACGGCGGGATGCCGGCGCACACGGCGATGTATTTGGCCGCCACGTCCATGTCGAGGCTGACTTCTTCGCTCTTGTCGATCTTGTACGGCAGCGCCTTGATCGCTCGCACTTCCTGCACCGTCGGACGGCGCAGGACGAGTTCGGTCAGTGGCTCGCCGTGAGCTTCGATCGCAACCTGAAGCTTCACGGCGCCGCTCATTGCCAGGTCCCCTTGATGCCTTCGAATTTCAGTTCGATGGTGGCGTCATCGCCTTTGGAAACCGGCTCTTCGACCAGATAGGCACCGGCCAGCACGTAGACCTTGCCGTTGCTGAATTCGCAGGTGACGGTGATGTCGGTGCCTTCGATCAGCTTCTTCAGCGGAAAGTCGGCGGTGTGCAGCGCAGTCACTTTGAACGACGGCGCGACGTCGGTTTCCTTGTAGAAACCCGGTACGACGGTTTCGCGTTTGACGGCCATCAGCGGGGCTTCGCAGCCGCCGTTGATAGTCAGTTGTGCACCGTCGACTTTGACGTAGCAGGTGCCTGCAATCACTTGACCCATGGTGTTACTCCCTTCAAATAAAAAAGCCCACCGAGGTGGGCTGAATGCTTACGGCCAAGCGCGGCGATCAGGCCGCGTCGTCGTATTGCAGACGGAATTGGTTGAGCAGTGCGAACACGCGCAGACCGTTGATGTAATCCGGCGGGAACAGCACGTTCACGCGGCTCGGGTCCTGCACGTCGCGTTCGACGATCAGGTGCTCGGCGAACAGCTCGGCGTTCTCCACGTGGCCTTCCAGTTCCAGCTTGGCGTACTGCGCGATCAACTCGCCGCGAATGGTCGCCGGAGTGACGATCGGCTGGCCAGCGCCGAAACGGGTGCCGTCGGAAGCCAGTTTGTGCCGGCCGTACTTGCTGGTGATCACGCTTTGCAGACGACGCACGATGAACGCCGACTGGTGCATGGTTTCGCTGTCCAGGTAGGAGTTGTCGGCCTGGCCGTAAGCGTTTTTCTGGTAGGTGGTGATCGAACGCTGGATGCGTACGTAACCGCCTTCGTAGTAAGCGGTGGCGATGCCGTAGTTGAGCAGCGACTGGCGCTCGGTCAGGGTGAAACGCTCGCTGGCCGGCGCTGGATCAACACCCGGCAGGCTGCCGCTTTGGGTCGGACGGCTGGCATCGGCGGAGATGAACACCGCGGTGCGCGCAGCCAGTGCGGCAGCTTGTACCCAGAACGGTTGCGGGACGCCCGGCTCCAGCGCCTGAATGGTCATGTGCTGGTCGTTGCGTGCCTGGCCAGCAGCAACCAGGGTGCCGACGGTGCCGCGCTTGGCGCTGTAAACGTGACCGAACAGTTGCTTGGCCCAGGACCAGCGACCGGTGCTGTCATCCATCACCGCTTGCCAGGTGTTGAGGGTCGACAGATCCGACCACGGCAGAGCGATGAACTCGAACGGCTCGTCGCCCAGTGCGGCCACGGCTGCGACCTGGTCCGGTACACCGGCGCCACCGGTCATGGCGGTGATCGCAGTGGTCAGGCCGGCCGGGGTTTCTTCGCCGTTGCTCTTGCCCAGACGATTGAACTGCAGGCTGATGTCGTTAGCGCTGTCGCCGGTCCATTTGGCGGTCAGAGTGACCACGCCTTCAGCAGCCGCAGCGCTGACTGGCAGATCGGCGGTGGCGTTGATTTTCTGCGCCAGTGCGGTGGCTGCCTGAGCAGCGGTGGCACCGTTGACCACGGTGGCTTGCACACGCACACCAGCGACGTACAGGTTGAGCACGCCAGCCTGAGTCGCGGTGCCGGTCAGCGTCAGCACGCCTTTGGCGATGGCGCCTTCAGCGTTGTGCAGCGGCAGGCACCAGATCTCGCCGATCGGGTCGGCCTTGCGGAAGGTCTCGTACATCGAGGCGAGCATCGAGCCCTGACCGCCGATGCTTTTTGCCAGTGCAACGCTGGAGACCAGCACCAGTTTGCCGACTTCAGTCGGGGCGATGTTGTCGTTGACCTGAGCGACGATCAAGCGACGCAGGCTCGAGCTCGCGCTATTGGCGGCCGAGTTGTCCATTTCGGCATAGAACAGCGGTACACGAATGTCCGCGGGGATGTTGCTGAATCCGATCGCCATCATTTGGCTCCCTGTGGTTTAGCCGCTTTTGCGGTTTTGAGTGTGATATCGCCGTCGGCCAGACGCCGGCGCCACCAGGCGCTGTCCAGCACTTCACGGCCTTCCTTGGGCAGCAGATCGCCCGCTTCCGGGTCAGGCACGGCACGGCCAGCGGCCGGCAGTACGGTAATGCGATTGCTCATGGGGTTACGTCTCCAGAGAAAGTCAGTTCCACGCGCCCGTCAGGGCCCGGGTGTTTCAGATTGGGGTCGGCCGGGTCGATCGCATCGACCCGCACGGTGACCCCGGTAAAGGACGACAAACCGTCCAGTTCACGTTCGTGCCAACTCTCCGCAGGCTGACTGGGCAGATTGCGGCCGAGCTGGAACTCGGCAAAAAAGCGCAGCCGGTAAAAGGCGCGGCTGCTGTTGATCGAGACCGTTTCGCCGCCGTCATAAACGATGGCGCTGTAGTCGTTGCCGGGCTTGAATCCCACCAGTGCGCGCCACAGTTCGGCGCGCAGGTCGTGCAACAGATCCAGCGCTTTTGTAGCGTCGGTTGCGTCAAGCGCGAGGACGATTTCGAAGCGGTCGCGGATCGGTTGGGTGGTGAGGTTTTGTGCGGTGCTGTTGCTGGCCAGATCGGCCAGCGGCAGCACGTGGGCCGAGGGTGTTGGCAGATCGGCATTGCCTTGCAGCAACGCCAGATCGACACCGACGGCAATGTGGTTGGCAAGCCCAGGGCATTGCGCACGCAGCTGCGTGAGGATCGGGGTGATCTTCATGGTGGTGTTCCAGAGTTGAATGAAAAGCGGTCTGCAGAACACTGCAAAACCTGTGGGAGCTGGCTTGCCAGCGATGGCGGTGGATCAGCCGGCGTCTCTTTTGAATGGGCTGGCCTCTTCGCGGGCAAGCCCGCTCCCACAGGGATCTTCATCGCAGTGACAAAGCGGGGAATCAGTCCTTGGCTGCGGCCTTGGGATCAAGGCCGCTGGCATCAATCACGCAGCGATAGCTGTTCTCGCGATTGCCGCTGGCGGTGACTTTTTCAATCGACCAGCGCCCGCGCATGAAGTCTGGCCAGGTGTCATCGAGCAGCACCAGACCTTCGGCCGCCAGCAGTGGATTGCCGGGACAGGTGATCTTCACCTTGTACTTCTGCCGGAGCATCTTGCGCACTTCGCCCTCGCCGACGGCGATCGCATCGGCTTCAGTGGGTTGTTTCTGGCGCAGGGTCTTGAACGGCGCAAGCCCCGTTTCAACCCAGCGCAACACACCTGCGGCGCCATCCCAGAAACAGGTCTTGCAGCCCTTGGTCTGCTCGCGGGCAGACTCCTCCAGCGTGGCGCTGACGAACGCGTGATCGCCCGGACGGTTGTTGCTGGTCACCGACAAAGTCACGTCCGCCAGCACCTGGCCCGACAACGACTTGGTCTGGCCGGGACGGGCCAGCACGTACACGTCGTTGTAGGGTTTGGTCACCGCGTTGTACTTTTTTGCCAGGCGCGTCAGAAAGCTCATGTCGGTTTCGTTGGACTGGTCGACGTGCTCGATCCTGATCATCGCCACCTCGGGCGCGACGCGCGGTGAAAAGCCATGGCTCGACACCAGTTTGCGAAACAGCGCACCCAAAGTGGTCGGGCCATGACTGGCCGTGCGACGTTGCTTGAAGCCCGTTTCATCCTCCTTGCTGAACGGCGCCGCCGTGGCCACCAGCGTCAGGCGAAACGGGAACAGCGTCGGCGTCAGACGTGTCACTTTGAACTGGCCCTTGTCGACCAGCCCCGACTCCAGATAACCGACCTCCAGGCCGATTTTCCCGCCCAGATCCGGCAGCCCTTCGAGGCCTTCAAGATCGATGGTCAACGTCAGTTGATCAGACTCGAAACCGGCAGCGTCGATGTGTTCCCAACTGATCAGGCGTTGATTGAGCAGGGCCGAATGGGCCCCATAGAGTCTTACCGCCGGGGTGAAACCCAGTGCCATGCAAACCTCCTTAATCCCACGCCGTGAGCGGTTTGATCGTGGCCGGTTTCGAGTCGAGTTCCGGCAACGTGACCCAGACGCCCGCCGGCAGGATCGGGCCGTGTTCGGCCAGGGTCGGGTTGAGTGTCCACAGGGCCTCTTCGGCGGTGTCATCACTGCGCCCGGTTTCGCGGTAGAGCAGCAGATTCACCGAATCACCGGCCACGCTTCGGACTTTACGCATTGTTGAACTCCGCTAGCTCAATGACCCAGTCAACGACCATTGCCGTGCCGTCATCGATGATCTGGCTCTGGGTTTCCTGAATATTGTTGATTCGCCACAGGCCCCAATTGCGACCGATGCCGTCAATCAACGGCAGCGGGATACGCTGGGCCTGCAACGCGCGCAATTCGTCGAGCCGATCCATGGCCACGGCATACATCGACTTGCCGGTGATAGTCAGGGTTTCCGGTTTTTGCCCGGTCTGGCTGGACTTGGGTTTGCTGGTGAGAATCTGGATTTCGCTCCAGCCTCCATCGGACTTGCGCGCCAGCGAGCTGTAGGCGAAGTCGCGCGACAGGCCGAAGATGAAACTACCCAGCGCCATTTGTTGTTTCATCAGGCGACTCCATCGGTCAGGGCTGCGTCACGGCGGGTGGCGAGAGCGTTGGTGCCTACTGCGGGTGTGAATGCGGTATCGAAATGGTTGCGCATAACCTGCGAAACCACATCGCCGATTTTTTCGGCATTGAGCACATCACCGCCGCTGATCTGCACTAACGGCGAGTAGGTGTAATTGGACAGTTGCGTCTGAGCGCTGGTCAGATCCTTGGCCACTTGCGCGGGGGGCGCGAGTTTGTCATCGGCAGGTTTCCCCCATTGTTCCCCCACATAGGAGCCGAGCATTCCGCCCAGAGTGCCGCCGATGAATGTGCCAATACCAGGTGCAATGAACGAGCCGATCGTGGCACCAATCGCCGTTCCAGCCAACTCGCCGGCAGCACCTTTGACAGCTTGATCATCGCCGTCACGCCAGCCCTTCAAACCTGCGTAAGCGGCATGACCAATCGCCAGCGGAGCGCTCATCTTGAAGGCGGGCAATGATTTGACCAGCGGCGGTAGAAGCTTGGATTTGGCGCCATCGACCAGCGGCATGAGCTTGGCAGTCGCGCCGCTGAGCCAACTCGGGCGCATGCTTTTGGCCATCTCGCCGACCATTTTCACGCGGGTTATCGCATCGTCAAACATCGGGGCGATTTTGGCCGTCATCGTGCTCAAACGTCCGCCTCGACCGGCGCCAGAGGAAGGAACACGAGACCGCGCGCTGGACGGTGCACGTCGACCGGGGCGCTTTCTTTTAGGCCCCTCGCCGCCGTCGTCACCGCCATTGATCACATCGGCAATATCAGCGGGCAATCGCGCCGTCGCCAGACGCAACAGTTTCGAGTTGACCGCATCCAGCACCGAGGCGACCCCGGTCTTCAGTACACCACCGACGAACGGCATGGCGGCCACACCGGCCAGCGTGAGGCCAGCCGCCAGGAACGGCAGTGCTTCAGCAGCTGAACTCAAGCCATTGACCACAGCCGTTAGCGACACTGCCAGCGCGTCAGTCATGGGCGCGAGTGCATTTCCCACCGCTGTCGACAAACGATTAAGACTCGCATCCAGCGCATTCCAGCGCCCTTGTGACGTATCGCCAAAGGCTTCGGCCGTTTTCGTCGCGGCACCGGCGCCGGAACCCAGTTCCGACGTTGCGTATTGGTGCTTGTCGGACACCCGAGTGAAGGCGGTCTTGACGTCGTCGGGCTTCTTCAGCAACTCAAGAATGCTGGTACTGCTCTCGCCAAACAGCGTCTTCGCCGTGGCTGCACGTTCGGGTACGGATTGTTTGCCAAGTGCTGCGAGTACCGAATCAATCGCACCCGGCGCATCCGTGCGCATCTTCTCACGCAATGATTCGGGGTCCAGGTGCAACCGGGTCATCGCCGAACGCTGTTCGGCTGACGCAGCATTTTCCTTGCCGAAGACCGAGGTAAAGCTCTTCAACGCCGTACTGGCAGCGTCCTTGTCGGCCCCGCTGTTCAACAGCGCAGTGGCAAATGCTGCAACCTGTTCCGGTGTCATTCCCGATGCAACAGCGCTCTCGCCAGAGCGTTGAACGACCGCGCCGATATCGGCAGGTTTGGCGTCCAGACCGCTGCTGCCCAGGTAACTGACCGCATCGGCCAGATCCTGACCTTGGTATCGATCCAGCTTCAAGGAGGAACGCCAGACCGCAAGCATTTCCCCCGCGGCCTTGACGTCAAGCCGGAAGGCCGTGGCATTGATCGCCGCGTCGCCGGAGTACGCTCTCAGCTCTGTCGCTCGCTGATCACCCTTGGCGCCGTCGGCAATACCAGCTCGCGCCCCGACCTGCTGGATTTGCAACAGATCCGCACCCGTCGCGCCACTGGCTGCAACCGACCGCTGAGTCGCGAGTTCCAGCGTTTGCTCCGAATGCGCTTGAAGCTGGTCTTTGTTGAGTCCAATCAACTGATTGAGCTCAACCAGCGCCGTCTCGTTAGCCATCGCCGGCTGCAGTTTTTTCGGGGGCGGACGCTGCTCGATTTCCGCCTTGAGTTTTGACTTCGGCTCACTGTTGGCGGCTGGCGGCGCCGCGACGACCTTGAACAACGATTGCTGGCTGACCAGCAGCTCGCGCAGCTTGATCTGCTCCTGCGTCAGCAACCGAATGTCCTGGCTTGCCAACGCCAGTGTCAGGTTCAGATCCTGCAGCGGTTTGCCGAGGTTATCGGGCAACGTAAATCCGCCGTTTGTGTTACCGCTCTCACCGGCGTATGCGAGCGCATATTTACTCTCTGCCATGCCGCTCTACTCCTGTTTCACGCCAAGGCGAGTGATCGCTATGTCGTAGCGGCGCAACGCCTTTTCGGCGTCCCATTCCAGAATCTCCGCTTCACTTACCGGGTAAATGAGCGGGACGATATCGAGGATTACTTCGATGTCGCGTTCCGAAAGTAGGCCGCCGGCTGGTTTAAAAAATCGTCGATGCGCACCTGCAATTGGGTCCAGTCCGGGACGCTCATGTGGGCCAGATCGGGGATCATCAGACCGGTGCAGTGGGCAGTGATGAACTCGGCGCGTTCCTTGGCCGTTTTCAGTTTCTTCATCACTTTGGTCGCGCGCAGTGCCGGCATTTCCAGCGACAGCGAGGTCACGGTACGGCCGGTCACGGCGAGCGGTTGCAGCAGCTGCACTTCGTCAGGATCGTCGGACTTTTCCGCGTCCTCGACCTGCTCCAGAAAGTACGACGCCGGACGGGTCGACATCTCGTGCACGTACTGGGCGATGCTCACGTAGTCCGGGCGTTTGAGCTGGTCGAGTTCCTTGACCGACAGGCCGGTGGCGAGCAGCGCCAGTTCGAAGAACTGATCGTCTTCATCATCACCGGCGCGCTCCAGCGCTTCTTTTTGCGCGGCGTAGAACAGTGGCTTGAGCTGGATCTGCTCGATCTGCGCGCCGTCGTCGCCGGTGATCGGCGACAGCAGGTCATGCTGGGGTGGCATCCACGACATGTATGAATTCCTTGGTGTTTCTTTTAGATCCACTGTGGGAGCGAGCTTGCTCGCGAAAGCGGCCTGACATTCAGCATTGATGGCCACTGACCTGGCGCCTTCGCGAGCAAGCTCGCTCCCACAGGGTTTTATGATTGCCTGTAAGCCGGGGTTACGGCATCAGCACCGCACGACGCGCATCACCGAGGATGTCAACGCCGTTGAGCACGAATTTCTGGGTGCGCACGTCGATGTCGATCACCGGTACGCCGTTTTCCAGGCGGTTGTAGGTGCGGCAGGACAGCTCCAGGTTGGTCTTGGGTTTTTCGCCCATTTTCACGGCGGTTTCTTCAAGAGATTTCAGCTTGCCGCCGACCGTGTGATAGGTGAACCAAGTGTTGCCGTCCTGATCCTGACCGGCTTCACGCACGTTCAGCAGGATGTCGTCGCCCAGCTTCACGCCCAGTGCGAGCATGACTTCGGCACCCAGGCCCTGCAGGGTCAGCTTGGCGTTGAGCGCTTTGCCACCCTTGGCCATTTCTTCGACGATGAAACGGCCGCCACGCATTTCTTCCACGTCGAATTCGATCTTCGGTGGCGTGAATTCCTCAACGGTCGCCGACAACGGCAGGCCTTGCAGGGTGGCCGCGATGGCCTGTCTTACGCGGTTGGTAAACATTAGAGAACGTCCTCCAGGAACTGCTCGATGATTTCATCGCGGGCGTTGAGTTGATAAACCATGTGTTCGTTCGGCGCGTAGCGGCCGTAGTCGATGACCACGTACCAGGTGCCGTTCTTGTACTTCTCGACGCTGTTGAGTTCCGGGTGCAGGTACACGCTGCCGCCAGGAATGGTTTCGTCGGCGACCAGGGTTTGCAGCCAGTCGTTGATGCGCTTGACCTCCTGATCCATGAACGACTTGGTCAGGTTCTTGGCCATGGCTTTCTGGCCGGCCTTGACCAGCTTGCGGCTGATCGCATCTTCGAGGCCGACGTAGCTGATGAACTTGCCGGTGATCGAGCGGTTACCCAGCAGCGAGAAGCCGCCGAGCACGGTGCGGGCGTAGTAGCTGACGCCGTAACGGTTGAGCAGATCGCCTTCGGTGGAGGTGTCGAGGATGTTGTATTCAACGACGCGGGACACGTCTTCGGCGTAGGTCACCTGGTTGCCCGGGCTTTCCCACTGCTTGACCTTGGCCAGTGCGGCAATCGCCAGGCTGGACGGCGCGAGGAACACGTTTTTCTTCGCCGCTTTCGAGTACACCGCCGGCATGTTGTGCACCACCAGGCAGCGGTCGAAACCGAGGTCGGCGCCACCCAGTTCCTGGCTGTAAGTCACTTGATCGGCGACCGAGGCATCCTTGCCATCCAGCACCACACGGGCCTTGATGCGCTTGCCGAACGAGGCGAACTCGCTAGCCACCGCTTTGGTGCCGGTGAAGCCTGGCGCGCCGATGATGGTCAGGTCTTCCGGGACGCTGCCCAGTGCGGCCAGACCGAGCTTGCGGCCGGTGGTTGGATCAACACCGCCGATCACTGCGTTGACGGTGTCGGCCGGGGTCGCGCCCGCTTCGACGATCACCACGTACACCGGCACCTTGACCACTTTGAGGATCTGGTAAACCGCGTGATACAGCGTGCCCTCTTCAGCGCCGGTCGGATCGAGCAACGCGTGAGTGGTGAAGCTGTTGATGCGGAACGGTGCGTTGCGCGGAATCAGCGGATCGGCTTTCGGCGCGGTGCCGACCAGACCGATGACATTGTCACCCAGGCCACCCATGGCCTCGGGGGATTCGGTGGCATTGACGGTAATGCCGTTGTGCTCGAAGTTCAAAACCTCAGCCATGGTTAGTCAGCCTTCTTGGCAGCGGCCTTTTTGGCCTGGGTGGTAGGTGTTTTCAGTTCCAGTCGCCCGGCGCTGTGCAGGGCACTGGCCTCGACGTCGAGCAGATCAAGGTCTTGACCGACGCTCGACCAGTGCCCACCGCCGGTGGGGAATGGAACGAGCACGGTGTAGGTTTGGCGGGTTGCCATTTTTCGTTTCTCCATAAACGGGAAAGCCCCTCGTGGGGAGGGGCTTTGGCGGGTGTTGAAATGTTTTTGGCGGGTAAGAAAACGCCCCGAGGTGCAGGGGCGTTTATCAGGTTTTTTCGATCAGCCAATCAGGCAATTGGGGGCGATATTGAATCGAAGGAAATTCCTCCCTCTGCGGCCACTGACGTAGCTGCTGCCGATACATTTGTAAATCGGAGTACTGCACAGCAGTTAGCGTAGTAAGGCCGCTTCCTTCCAATTCGTCTCGATGCCTTGCAACAAGAGTATCGGTCGATGCCAACTGCGCGTTGCGCCATTCGAGGCCTATGGACTGCAAAGTCGCTCTGTCAAACGGCGGAGGCTCGACCAGAATTGGCTGACCATCAGGTCCCGCTCCGATTTTTTTTGGCGTTGTTGCCAACTCGTTCAGCAGCGCCTCCCAATTACGCAGGAATACGGGTACCACATCGTCTGGAATATCGAGTTCGTGGACGTCAGGAAGGTAAGCACCGCATGTGCTGGGGCTAAATAAAATAATCTCTGTCATGCTCAAACCCCTATTGCTCGCCAGTAAACTGCCCAACTGGCCAGAGTCCCGTTACTGCCGTTTTGAACTCGAAGAGTACATCCGGTCTTCTGGATAGAGTTGTAAACAACACAGCTCATCAATCCCATG
Source organism: Pseudomonas sp. Y5-11 (assembly GCF_022368695.1). NCBI lineage: Bacteria > Pseudomonadati > Pseudomonadota > Gammaproteobacteria > Pseudomonadales > Pseudomonadaceae > Pseudomonas > Pseudomonas sp. Y5-11. Next base: position 2,206,886 of record NZ_CP058974.1, on the reverse strand, counting down.
GAACCCATATGAAGACAACTGATTGAGCGCATGGCCGAAGGGAACGCCAATGGATAGGTGATGTAAACATACCCCTCAGCATCGGTCGTTCCGATCCCCCATTGCTCAATTGCTCCACCCGGATGTTTCATATATCCGGTTACTGCTCCGTTGGTGGCAAACATCGGCGAATATTTCAGCGCAGTATCCCCCGAGTCCAAACTCCAGCCGGGAGCCAGCAACAAGCGTCGGAAAACCGCAAAATTACCAGGTTGAAGTACAACGCTGGTCAAGTTGGTGGTGTTGACTGCTCCAAACGTTTCCCCCGCCCGAGTCTTGACGGTTACCCCTCCAGTGCTTGTCAGATGAACCAATCCCCCGGGAGGAACGGTGTCCCAGGCTGGAAGTGTCGCCGTCAAACCAGGTGCGGTGAAGATCGATAGTTTCCCGACGTCGGCAACAGTCAATTGGGTGTTGGCTTCATAGTTTGTCTGGCCGGCGTAACTACCCAGCGCACGCTGAACAAATTTAGTAGTTGCCAGAACATCATCATTACTAAAAACGTTGGCCGTGGGCGCTGTCGGGCTACCGGAGAACACCGGAGAACTCAGCGGTGCAAAGCCGAAAGTGATGTTTTGAAACACCAAAGCAGTAGTGCCGAGGAGCACAGGGGCATCGGTAACAAGCTGCCAGATCGTGTCGGCTTGAGTGGTGCCTTGCTCAATAGATACGGTAAGACCTGGCGTTACTTTGAAATCCGAGTCGGCATCTTTTGTGCGAACCCAGAATTCATTTGCAACAACGTACAGTCCATTGTCTTTCGCTGATGTCTGGTTTTTAACCAGCACCCTGTCTCCCGCAACGACTGCAACACCATCAATAGTTTGTGAAGCTTTCAGCACGATATTGCTCGTAGTGGCAACACGTACAGACTGCTTGGAATCAAGCTTCGCTAGCTCATCCGTCACATACCCTGTCACCCAGGCACGGGTGGCCTTGACCACCGTGTCGTCGATCAGCAAGGTCACCAACGACGCATTGCTGGTCTCAAAAATCGAGCGAATGTAGAACTCTTTACCCGAGCCCGACGTCGCCAACACCGGCTTGAACGACTCCGGGTATTTGACGATGGCGTAGAGAATCCCGGTGTCGGTCCACAGCCCCGCTTCACGCACATACCAGCCGCCGACGTCCGGGGGGATGGTGACTTCGGCGAGCAGCCAGCTCGGATTCTTCTCGTCCTGGAACAGCGCGTTGAGCGGACCGCGCCAGACTTCGCGTTTCAGCGCGGTAGCCGTCGCGGCCGGGTTGTAGACCGCGCCGCCGCCGTCGCCGACGGAAATCTGCGTCAGCTTGATCGGCAGGCCCGCAGCCTTGCACGCCGTTTCGTAGGCAATCCCTGCGTTGGTGAGCAGGGTGTAATAGTCAGCCATTCAGGCCCCCTGAGGATAAATAGTGGATGTTTCGACGGTGTACATGCCGGCAGCCAGGAACGCCTCTCCCGAGGTTTCGAGCCCTTCGATGAACACCGGATAAACCGTGGTCAGCTCACCGCAAAAGGTCGCAGCGGCAATGGAATGACTGCCGAACGCGCTCAAGCCCACCGTCACCGAAAGAATGTCCCGCTCGCTCTTGGCATCGGCCAGACGCCGGTCGAGACGGGCGTCGATTTCTGCGCTGTAAGGCTGGTCGCTAAAGGCGCGCACGCTGAAGCTGTATGGCACGCCGGGCGGCGTCTGTTCGTACCAGGCGCGGACTTCGGGGCGCAGTTGCAAACCCTTGGCCGCGTTCTCCAGCGCCTTGCGGGTGCCCGCCTGGCGCGCAGTGGGCCAGGCCAGTTCGACGGTCAGGCGCTTCTCAGTTTCCGGTGCGCTGGTGCTCCATTCGGCGACACCGCGATCCGCTGCCAGATACGGCAGGAAGGCGACCGGCGTTTCGTTCGGATTCATCAGTTCGGGGAACGGCGGCGCGATGCGATCAAGCAGTGCGCCGAAGCCCAGATCCAGTCCACGTTCGAGTGCCGAGCTGTTGGCCGGCAGCAACGTCGGGCGATGCGTTGGCTCACTCATAGCGTCAGCACCTCGACCTCGACCGCCGTGCAGTACGGCGCCTCGAAGGCGCTGGTGATGATCGGCGCCAGCGGCTCAAGAATCTGCAGTTGCACGGCGCCGGCGCTGTGCAGTGTGTAGTCGATCCAGCTCGGATCGACCCGCCCTTCGAGGCGATGGCAACTGTCGGCGTAGGCTTGCAATTGCTGTTGTGCGGCGACTTTGGTCAGGCCCGAGTCGGGGCCGGAATTGATCTTCGCCACCACGCGAATCTTGTAGCGCTGAATGTCGGCAGCCTTGACCGTGACGAGGTCGGTTTCCGGTCGCACATCAGGGCGGGCGAAGTGCTGACGCACGCCATCAAGCAGGGCTTGCGACGGTGTCCCATCTCCCTCCCGAGCGAGCACCGTGACCTGCACTTCGCCCGGTGCGGTGCGGCGACCGTTGCCGTCCTTGACCTGTGCGGCGAGGCCGTCCGGGTTGAAGGTGTAGGTGACATTCACCACACCTCCATCCGTCGATTCGACCTTCACCGTTGGCCGTTCACCGAGGGTGAATACCTCGCGGCGATACTGCATCCGCGAGCCCGCAGCCGGGGCATGTGGCGCCAGGTAATAACGCAGCCGGGCGTCGTCGTCGCTTTCATAAATCGGTGGTATTGGCGGGAAGGCTGCTGGGTCGCCCGCGTCGAGCAACTGCCTTTCAAGGCCCATGTCCGCCAGGCGTGCGTCGAGGTTGCTGCCGGTCGCCCACCACGCCAGCATCTGCTTGATGCGGGCGTTGTATTTGCGCTCGTGGGTTTGCAGGCGTACGCAGAAGGCTTCCAGCGCCAGGGTCAGCAGTTCGCTCTCGTTGTCGAGGCTGGTCTTGAGTTTCGCTGCGCTGTCCGGCGCTCGGGCGCCGACGTACTCGACGACGAAGGTCTTGAACTCGGCGAGCAAGTCTTCGAAGGCGTCGACAGTGATCAGCGCCGGTTCGGCCAATTGATTCTGGCCGGGGATCAACATGCTCATGTCACGACCTCGAATGTCTGTTGACGGTTTTTCCAGGTACCGGCGAAGCGCAGCAGCAGACCCGCGCCCTGGCGGCTGGCGACGATCACGCTCGGCTGAAAATCGCTGATCCCGTTCTGCGTGTTGTAAAACGCTTGAGCCGCGTGGCTCTGGGCCAGAAGCAAAACGTCGTCACCGAGGTTCTGCCCCAGCAGCGTGGGGATCAGCGAGCCATAAAGGGGCCTTTTTTGCCGGGTGCCCAGCGGCGTGGTCAGGGCTCGTGTCGCGCGCTGCACAAACTGCAGCCAGTCGTCGACCGTGGCCCCGGAGTCTCTATCGATTCCGATCATGGGAAGCTCTTGATTCAGGGGCTGATGACGCGGCCCTGGTGATCCACCAACGGGCCGCTGAAGTGCACGCCCGAGGCGTCGATGCTCAGGCCGACGCCGCCCAGTTGCAGGCTGATCAGCTGCGGCGTCATCGTCAGTTGCGCCGGGCCGATGCTCAGTGCAAGCGACTCGCGAGAACCGGTGAAAGCCGCCGGGCCGTTCTGCCAGTGCAGAATGTGTGTGGCGTCGTCGTAACCGCTTTCAGTGCCGTCGACATAAACGCGGCGCGTCAGCGTCGGTACCGTCGCCGTCGGCGGAAATCGGTCACTGTTGAGGCCGAACAACGCCACGCTCTGCGCGCCGCTTTCACCGCTGCCGTAGTTGAGCAACAGACACTGCTCGCCCACGCTAGGAATCCGCGATTCGCTCTGCGTTCCGGCGCTCGGGTTGAAGAACTTGATGGCTGGTGTCAGCAGTCCACCGTGGCTGACCTGGCAAGTGTTGCTCGCCGCATCGACTGTCTGACAGATGCCGATGCGACAGAAACTCTCGGCGCGGCGGTGCAAGTCGTCGATCTCCGCTTCCATCTCCGCCAGCCGCTCGATGATCGGCCCCAGTTGTATGCGCAGTACTGCGTCGAACATCGGTCAGGCCTCCAGCACGGTGTATTGGTCGGGGTCGTCGATGTTGCTGACTTCCCAGGTACGGGCGAATTTGGGCGTACCGAGCGGGTCGTCGAGCAGCGTCGGGCCGAGGTAGAGGGTCTGGGTGAAGGTCAGGGTCCACGCCTTGTATTGCTGCTCGGCGCGGATGAGCACTGACGGCAAACCATCAATGTTCATCGGCAAATCGCATTGATCGCCGGGCAGGTTCCAACGGTTGTCGGTGATCAGGTTTTTCAGCACCGCGATCAGATCGCACGCGGCAAATGCACTCGCAGAAAGTGCCGGAATGACTTGCAGCGATACGGTCATGACGTGGGCGATACGTCCGTCGGCGCCACGCACTCCGGGCGCATTACGGTCGAAGTCAATCAATGCCCAGGCCTGAGCGCCGGGTGCTGTGAAGTCGTCGTGATTGCCAACCTGCAGAGTCAGGCCGGCGCTGTTGCGCAAGGTTGTCGCCATCGCCGTGAACAGCTGCGAAGGCTGCTGGATCGGTGCGGGCATGCATGACCTCCTTTTCAATTGTCCACGCGCAGCCCCGCCGCATCAGTTGCAGCGAGGCAGGAAAGTGTTGAGTTACTGGGGATCGCGCGGCGGGGGAACTTCGCCGACGCCGATGCGCTTGGCGGCCCAGCGTTCGTACAGACCGATGGCGACGTCGGCACCGGCCATGGCGGTCAGGCAACCGAAGGCACCAGCGGCCCAGATGGATAATCCGGCGGCATACAGCAGCATGATCGCCGAGACGCCGCAGATCATGCAGGCGCCGGAGCGCAGGGCCAGACGCCGCAGCAATGACCAGCCGCGGGCGCCCTCCTTGTCGGCGCGCCACATTTCGCCGGACACCCCGCCCACTACGGCGAGGAGGATGACCAGCCAGATCGGCATGTCCGCCAACGCTTGTTGCTCGTTTGTCATGTCACGCCTCCTGGTTCTAGTTGATGAGTATTGTGTGTTGGGTTCAAGCGATGTCTCTTCAGGTAGGCATTCCAAAAAGCCCGGCGCCAATGCACCGGGCTTTTCAGTAATGCGCTCCTTCGCCTTCCTTCAAATCCTGTATTCGAGAAGGAAGCTGACTTTTCGGCGCTACTGGCGCGGTACGAGTCCGTTCAAATTGTTTTTCCGACCGCGGTCCCTGCCCGCCGGATAACTGCTCTTGGTGCTTTACGCTGCACACCCGGGTCAGTTGCCAACCCTCTGAACCGTTGAGGCCGGTTCATCGCTGCCTGTTCTTGTGGAACTAAAGAGCTGTTGTTGCCAGCCGCTTTGTCGAGCGGCTTGGTGGCAAGAATATGCATGGATGCATATACAGTCAATGCATAAATGCATTTATTTATGCGCAAGAAATGCACGGACGCATGCAGACCGCATAAATCAAGGCGTCGAGGATTTTGTTCAGACGAAAAAAAACCCGCCATGCGGCGGGTTTTCCGAGACGGTGAAATCTATCGGGCGTACATGCCCCACCAGAAGACGTGACCGAGGATGACAATCTGCTCTTCCTGCATGTCCTGGAAGCTGTAGTCCTCGTCCGGATGCTCATCGCGGTTGAAGCTGCGCAGACGGATGCCGGTAGGCAGGCGATAGAGTTGCTTCACGCGCAATTGACCGTTGTGGTTGATCGCGTACAGGTCGCCATCGATGATGTCGCCAATGCCGCACTTGCCGGCGTTGACTCCGACCGTGGCGCCGTCCCGCAACACCGGCATCATGCTGTTACCGCGCACTGTCACGCATTTGGCCTGGTCGAACTGCACACCGTTATGGCGCAGGCTGCGCTTGCCGAAGCGCAGGCTAGAGCGTTCGCTCTCTTCGATGACGAATCTTCCTGATCCAGCAGCCAATTCAACCTCGCGAAGAAAGGGCACCGACACCTCGTCGTCATCGACAGGGGTATCGTCGTCCCACAGGCTTATGTCCTTGAGTTCCGCATGCACGTCATCGCGCGCGCCGCCGGTCGCGGTCGCGACATCTGCGCGGCCGCGCAATTGATCGGTGCTCACATTGAAGTATTCGGCAATCTTCGAAATGTGTTTATCCGAAGGATCGACGATCTTCCCGCTGAGAATCCGCGAGAGCGTTGATTGAGGCACGCCGGTGCGACGGTGGAGCTCCGTGGGGGAGATCCCGTGCTGGTCGAGCAGTGCTCTTAAGACGGAGGATACGTTGCGTTTTTGCATAACGCGCATATTGCTTGAAGTTTTTTGTGAAGACAAATGCTAAATCGCATAGATAATGCATAAATAAATATTTGATGCAGAAACGCTTATGTAACCACTCACGCGTCATTCAGAACCAGCTTTCAGCTACCCCCTATCAACACTTGGCTCACCGCTTTGTGACCACTCCTCCTGCTGGCGGAAAAAAGCCCGTTCAATGGCGGGCTTTTGAAAATCGGATTTTATCGCTTACAAAAGAACGTGTCTCTCCAACCTTCCGAGTAGTCGACCATGGAAACTCTGGCCTCGGGGTTGCTCTGGAAATACTCTTCCCAATTAAACGTCTCTGTTTCATAACCAAAATGCTTGGCCATGAATTTTACAGCCTGGCGCGAAGGCCTTCCGACGATGGTGAAACCATTGCGAGTGAGGGAGTCAGTCCACGCCATCTGCTGATCATCTACCTGATCAAGCAGCATCTGAACGCCATACGGGTTGCCGTAAACCACACGTGGATCGTTATTGGATGGATCTGCCAACTCCTCGGACATTGGCGTAACTTCGGTGTCGATGACAACAAAGTTTGCGCCGGTGCGCTCAATCAGGTCGAACAGCTCGGCATGGCGAATAGTGTGGTAATAAAAGCCAAGACAGAAAACCACGTCAAAGGTCTTGCCTTTGATCTGGTCAAATACGTCACCTTGCAGGAACTCGTATCGAGAACTATCGATCCCGTACTCGGTGAACGTCTCAACAGCATTTGAAATCAATTCCTTGCGCGGCTCGATTCCGGTGACATGTGCAGCACCAGCCTGAAGGGAAGCAAAGGACCAACGACCATCATGGCTGGCAATGTCCAGAACTCGCTTCCCTCGAATCAGTTCAGCGTTTCGTTCCATGATGGCTCGGTACCGGGAGTTCAGGCGATCCGGAAACGGGCTCGTCTGGCTGGTCTTATAAAACCGAGGAAATTCATCAAAAAATCCCATGCTATTTTCCTTATATCTGTCTTCAGCGACGCACATTTAAAGGCTGGCATCATACACCAGAGCGCCCTTTACAAGGTTCGCGGAATTATTCTTTCCTGCATTAACCGCGCCCCAAGTGACTGAAGTGTCATGAAGTAGCCTGGTTCAGGGCTATCCGAGCCAGCCGGCAACAATGCCGAAAAATTCCCTGTACCATTAGACAGATATGAGTTTTCAAATAGACAGGTAGAGCTGAACTCCGCGTATGACCGACCTTTCAAACCACACCCCGATGATGCAGCAATACTGGCGCCTGAAGAATCAGCACCCGGATCAGCTGATGTTCTATCGCATGGGCGACTTCTACGAGATCTTCTATGAAGACGCGAAGAAGGCTGCCAAGTTGCTCGACATCACCCTGACCGCGCGCGGTCAGTCGGCAGGGCAAGCGATTCCGATGTGCGGGATTCCTTACCACGCGGCGGAAGGTTACCTGGCGAAACTGGTCAAGCTTGGCGAGTCGGTAGTGATCTGCGAGCAAGTCGGCGACCCCGCCACCAGCAAGGGCCCGGTGGAGCGTCAGGTGGTGCGGATCATCACCCCGGGCACGGTCAGCGATGAGGCGTTGCTGGATGAACGGCGCGACAACCTGATCGCAGCGGTGCTGGGCGATGAGCGTCTGTTCGGTCTGGCGGTGCTGGACATCACCAGCGGCAACTTCACGGTGCTGGAGATCAAAGGCTGGGAAAACCTGCTGGCGGAACTGGAGCGGGTCAACCCGGTGGAACTGCTGATTCCGGACGACTGGCCAAAAGACCTGCCGGCGGAAAAACGCCGTGGTGTGCGTCGTCGCGCGCCGTGGGATTTCGAGCGTGATTCGGCGCTGAAAAGTCTCTGCCAGCAGTTCTCCACGCAAGACCTGAAAGGCTTCGGTTGCGAAACCCTGACCCTGGCCATCGGTGCCGCCGGTTGCCTGCTGGCCTACGCCAAGGAAACCCAGCGCACCGCCCTGCCCCATCTGCGCAGCCTGCGTCATGAGCGTCTGGACGACACCGTGGTACTCGACGGCGCGAGCCGCCGCAATCTAGAACTCGATACCAACCTGGCCGGCGGGCGCGACAACACGTTGCAATCGGTGGTCGATCGTTGCCAGACCGCGATGGGCAGCCGCCTGCTGACTCGTTGGCTGAACCGTCCACTGCGCGATTTGACCGTGCTGCTGGCGCGGCAGACCTCGATCACTTGTCTGCTCGATGGCTATCGTTTCGAAAAGCTGCAGCCGCAGCTCAAGGAAATCGGCGACATCGAGCGGATTCTGGCGCGGATCGGCCTGCGCAATGCGCGACCTCGTGACCTCGCGCGCCTGCGCGACGCGCTCGGTGCCCTGCCGCAACTGCAAGTGGCAATGACCGACCTGGAAGCGCCGCACCTGCAACGCCTGGCCACCACCACCAGCACCTACCCGGAACTGGCGGCGCTGCTGGAAAAAGCCATCATCGACAACCCGCCCGCGGTGATCCGCGATGGCGGCGTGCTGAAGACCGGTTACGACAGCGAACTCGACGAATTGCAATCGCTGAGCGAAAACGCCGGGCAGTTCCTGATCGACCTCGAAGCCCGGGAAAAGGCCCGCACCGGCCTGGCTAACCTGAAAGTCGGTTACAACCGCATTCACGGTTACTTCATCGAACTGCCGAGCAAGCAGGCAGAATCCGCGCCGGCCGATTACATCCGTCGCCAGACTCTCAAAGGCGCCGAGCGCTTCATCACGCCGGAACTGAAAGCATTCGAAGACAAGGCGCTGTCGGCCAAGAGCCGTGCCTTGGCCCGCGAGAAAATGCTCTACGAGGCGCTGCTGGAAGATCTGATCAGCCAGTTGCCGCCGTTGCAGGACACCGCTGCTGCACTGGCCGAGCTGGACGTGCTGAGCAACCTTGCCGAGCGTGCGCTGAACCTTGACCTGAACTGCCCGCGTTTCGTCAGCGAGCCGTGCATGCGTATCACCCAGGGGCGTCACCCGGTGGTTGAGCAGGTGCTGACCACGCCGTTTGTGGCCAACGACCTGAGCCTGGATGACAACACCCGGATGCTGGTGATCACCGGGCCGAACATGGGCGGTAAATCCACCTACATGCGCCAAACCGCATTGATCGTGCTGCTGGCGCATATCGGCAGCTTCGTCCCGGCGGCCAGTTGCGAGTTGTCGCTGGTGGACCGGATCTTCACCCGGATCGGCTCCAGCGACGACCTGGCCGGCGGCCGCTCGACCTTCATGGTCGAGATGAGCGAAACCGCCAACATTCTGCACAACGCCACCGAACGCAGTCTGGTGCTGATGGACGAGGTCGGTCGCGGTACCAGCACCTTCGACGGTCTGTCGCTGGCATGGGCCGCTGCCGAGCGCCTGGCACATCTGCGCGCCTATACTTTATTTGCCACACACTATTTCGAACTGACCGTGTTGCCGGAAGCCGAGCCGCTGGTGGCCAACGTGCACCTCAACGCGACCGAGCACAACGAGCGCATCGTGTTCCTGCACCACGTCTTGCCGGGACCTGCCAGCCAAAGCTACGGCCTGGCCGTGGCGCAACTGGCCGGTGTACCGAGCGAAGTGATCGCGCGCGCCCGTGAGCATCTGAGCCGGCTGGAAGACACCGCATTGCCGCACGAAGCGCCCAAGCCTGCCATCAAAGGCAAACCGGCGACCCCGCAGCAAAGCGACATGTTTGCCAGCCTGCCGCATCCGGTGCTGGACGAATTGGCGAAAGTGGATCTCGATGACCTGACCCCGCGTCGAGCACTCGAATTGTTATATGCACTTAAGAACCGGATCTAAGCAGCAAAGAACCGGATATAACGCAAACGGCTTCAAGCTGTTAGAATCTCGCGCGGTTCGGGATGCTGCCGGTTAATAGCCTGGCTGGCAGACATCGCTCCCGAACCTGGCGACCCCAACCGTGAAGGGGCTACGCTGCCGCCGCCTGAGGAGAAAATTAGAAATGACCTTCGTCGTCACCGACAACTGCATCAAGTGCAAGTACACCGACTGCGTAGAAGTCTGTCCGGTGGACTGCTTTTACGAAGGCCCGAACTTCCTGGTGATTCACCCGGACGAGTGCATCGACTGTGCCCTGTGCGAACCGGAATGCCCGGCCGTCGCGATTTTCTCCGAGGACGAAGTTCCGGAGGATATGCAGGAGTTCATTCAGCTGAACGTTGAATTGGCCGAAATCTGGCCGAACATCACCGAGAAGAAAGAATCGCTGCCGGATGCCGAAGAGTGGGATGGCGTCAAAGGCAAGATCAAAGACCTCGAACGCTGATCTGTCGCGCGTTACGAAAAGGCCCCTTGCGGGCCTTTTTGCTTTTGCGGGTTTTACTTTTCTACAGGCAAAAAAAGGGGCGGTTTGACCCGCCCACATTTTTTCCCTATTCCCTGTATTCCTTTTCATCGTCCTGATGAATCGCGTCCTGCGATGTCCGTTCCCCTCTTCCTTGAAGGGCGTGTCTGTCCGTCGACACAGTGCTGATATTAGAGAGTTCCCTGCCGAGAGCAATCGGCCCCATGGACTGAAAATCGCTGTCATAAGCACTTCACATTATTAAATAAGCTTTTAAATCAATTAGTTAAATACACGCATCGTGAGTAGTCGACGTCTACCGTCCTGCAAAAATAGGGAACGCTTACGAGAGAGTAAGCCAAGGCTTACGCCGCGAGACTACAAACGATGGAAATGCTGACCATTTGTCCGGCAATGAACGTTGTGGCGAGGGAGCTTGCTCCCGCCGGGTTGCGCAGCAACCCCTGAGATTCATAAGCGCTGCGCACTCAAACGGGAGCAAGCTCCCTCGCCAAAGACCGTCTTCAGCCGATATCCGAGCAATAAAAAGCCCCGAACCAGTCGGGGCTTTTTATGGACGGTTGCCAGAGGCGCTTACTGAAACAGCGACTCGCTCGACAGGCCATTCTTCTCAAGGATTTCACGAAGGCGCTTGAGGCCCTCTACCTGGATCTGCCGCACCCGTTCGCGGGTCAGGCCGATTTCCAGGCCGACATCCTCCAGCGTACTGCTCTCATGGCCGCGCAGGCCAAAGCGGCGAACGACCACCTCACGCTGCTTGTCGGTCAGTTCCGAGAGCCATTGATCAATGCTCTGCGACAGGTCGTCATCCTGCAGCAGTTCGCATGGATCGGTCGGACGGTCATCCGTCAGGGTGTCCAGCAGGGTTTTATCCGAATCCGGACCCAGCGAGACATCGACCGAAGAAACCCGCTCGTTCAGGCCGAGCATGCGCTTGACCTCGCCCACCGGTTTTTCCAGCAGGTTGGCGATTTCTTCGGGTGAAGGTTCGTGATCGAGCTTTTGCGTCAGCTCGCGTGCCGCCCGCAGGTACACGTTGAGCTCCTTGACCACATGGATCGGCAGCCGGATGGTCCGGGTCTGATTCATGATCGCACGCTCGATGGTCTGACGAATCCACCAGGTGGCGTAGGTCGAGAAGCGGAAACCGCGCTCGGGATCGAACTTTTCCACCGCGCGGATCAAGCCGAGGTTGCCCTCTTCGATCAGATCCAGCAGCGACAGCCCCCGATTGACATAACGCCGGGCAATCTTCACGACCAGCCGCAGGTTACTTTCAATCATGCGCTTGCGCCCGGCAGGGTCGCCACTTTGCGACAGACGCGCAAAATGAACTTCTTCCTCCGGGGAGAGCAGTGGTGAAAAGCCGATTTCGTTGAGATACAGCTGCGTGGCATCGAGTGCCCGAGTGTAGTCGATGTACTTGTGTTGTTTAAGTGAAGCGGAGTGTTTGGATTTGGAACGAACGGAAGGTGGAGCAGCCCCTTCATCATTCGACATCGAAGATTCCGAATCGATGCCGGCCTCCATAAGGAGAACCTCATCGTCGATGTCAAACTCCGGCACTTCTTTACTGAGAGCCATTGTTATAGTCCTTTGGTGAGTTCGACCCCAAGCTCAAGCGACGCCTTTATCCTTGGCAGCGCTGGAGCCTGTCCCCTCTACGCGACGGAACAGGCTGGCCTCAAATCAACGTCTGGGCAGGAACTGCAGCGGATCTACAGGTTTACCTTGTCGGCGAATCTCAAAATGCAGTTTCACCCGGTCTGTACCCGTTGACCCCATTTCGGCAATTGTCTGTCCGACCTTGACCTGCTGCCCCTCCCGTACCAACAGCCTGCGGTTATGTCCGTAGGCACTGACGTAGGTTTCGCTGTGTTTGATGATGACTAATTCGCCGTAGCCCCTTAAGCCACTCCCGGCGTAAACCACCGTCCCATCAGACGCAGCTAAAACAGGCTGTCCCAAATCTCCGGCGATATCAATTCCTTTATTCAAACTACCGTTTGAAGAGAATTTTCCAATCAGAATGCCATTAGATGGCCATCCCCAGCCGGTCGGGGCTGGCCCCGGTGGAGGCAGCGGAGCCGGGGCCGGTTTGCTCGCGACGGACGGTGCAGCCCCCGCAGAACCGGCGCCGGAACCGGTCACGGTAGTGGTCGTCGTGCCATTCGCCTGACGCCGGATTACCGTGGTTTTACTCGACGAAGACGGCGAAGAGCTGCTGTTGCTGACCACCGCCGTCGGCGTTGAGCCGGTGCGGCCATCAAAGCGAATTGTCTGACCCGGGTGGATCGTATACGGCGTAGGAATATTGTTCCGGGCCGCGAGGGCTTTGTAGTCCCAGCCGTAGCGAAAAGCGATGGAAAACAGCGTATCGCCCGGACGGACTACATACTGCCCGGTCGTTACCACGGGACGTTGAGCCGTCGCACTGTTGCGATCGACCACCCGCACGTTGCTCGATTTGGTGCTGGAGCAACCGACCAGCAAGGTGCTCAATACAAGGCCAGTCACCAGGCGCTGAAAGCTCGTGTTACCCATACGCTGCGCAATGACTGTGAGACTCACCCGCCGCTCCCTTTGTGGTGGCTTAAATATGTGGAATGCCGAATCGCGGCAAGTAGTGTCGCAAGTATAACGGGCCGAATGGGCTTTACCGTTAAAGATGCGAAAACGCTTCACGCACACGTTTGCCTTTGGGCAATTCGTATCGTTTAAACCTTCGCTGCCGGTGTAAGACACAGGCCAACGCAAGGAATTCAGCGCGCGCAAATAAATGCTCAGGCCAACGGGCCATTGAGCAATGGCACGAAGCGCACCGCCCCCAGCACGTGACGGGAAAAACCGTGTTCTTCACGCACGATCAGCATCAGTTGCTGCACTTCTCCGGAGCCGACCGGAATCACCATCCGCCCGCCCGGTGCCAGCTGATCGAGCAACGCCTGCGGCACGTCGGTCGCAACGGCGGTGACGATGATGCCGTTGTACGGCGCCAACGCCGGCCAGCCTTCCCAGCCATCGCCCCAGCGGAACACCACGTTGCGCAAGTTCAGCTCGACCAGACGTTCCTTGGCCCGGTCCTGCAGGACCTTGATGCGCTCGACCGAGAACACCCGCTCAACCAGTTGCGACAGCACCGCCGTCTGATAGCCCGAACCGGTACCGATTTCCAGCACCTTGTCCAAAGGCCCGGCCTCCAGCAGTAGCTCGCTCATGCGCGCCACCATATAAGGCTGCGAGATGGTCTGGTTGTGGCCAATCGGCAGCGCGGTATCTTCATAGGCACGGTGCGCCAGCGCTTCATCGACAAACAGATGACGCGGCGTACGGCGGATCACTTCCAGCACCTTGGCGTTGGACAGGCCTTCTTCATAGAGGCGCTGGATCAGACGTTCGCGCGTACGCTGCGACGTCATGCCGATGCCGCTGCGCATTCTGTCTTCGTGTTCACGAGCCATTAGCGCAGTCCCTCCAGCCAGCCGTCGAGATGCCTGAAGGCATCATTGAAGGTGCGATCGAGCTGCAACGGGGTGATGGAAACGTAGCCCTGCATCACTGCATGAAAGTCGGTGCCTGGCCCGCCGTCCTCGGCATCGCCGGCAGCGGCAATCCAGTAACCGGCCTTGCCACGCGGGTCGACCACTTTCATGGGGGCTGCGGCGCGGGCGCGATGGCCCAGACGGGTCAGTTGAATGCCACGAATATGGTCGATCGGCAGATTGGGAATGTTCACGCTCAGCACCGTGCGCGGTGGCAGGTCCAGCCCGGCATGGGCCTCGACCAGTTTGCGCGCGAAATGTGCGGCTGTCGCCAGGTTGTCCACCTGGCGCGAACACAGCGAAAACGCAAACGAAGGGCGCTCGAGAAAGCGCCCTTCGAGGGCGGCGGCCACCGTGCCGGAATACAGCACGTCATCGCCCAGATTGGCACCGAGATTGATCCCGGAAACCACCATGTCCGGTTCGCGCTCCAGCAGGCCGTTGAGGCCCAGATGCACGCAGTCGGTCGGTGTTCCGTTGAGGCNGGCGGCCACCGTGCCGGAATACAGCACGTCATCGCCCAGATTGGCACCGAGATTGATCCCGGAAACCACCATGTCCGGTTCGCGCTCCAGCAGGCCGTTGAGGCCCAGATGCACGCAGTCGGTCGGTGTTCCGTTGAGGCTGATGAAACCATTGGCCAGGTATTGCGGGTGCAGCGGACGGTCGAGCGTCAGCGAACTGCTGGCGCCGCTTTTGTCCTGCTCCGGGGCGATAACCACGCATTCGGTGTAATCCGCCAGCGCAGCATAAAGCGCGGCGAGACCGGGTGCGGTTACCCCATCGTCGTTAGAAATCAGAATACGCATGGGCTGTCCGTCTGCCCCACCGGCACCAGATCAACGAGTTCGCGCACCAATACGGTGGCGAAGCATCCGGCCGGGAGGACGAATTCCAGTTGCAGAATGTCAGGCTGGGGATAATGCCACGACAACCCGCCAATGGGCAGCCGCAGGATGCGACGTTCGTGGCTCATTCCGGCATTGATCAGCCAATCGCGCAGATCCGCCTCGCGAGCAGCAATCCCCTGCTCCAGATCATGGACAGCGCCGGTGGCCGGTGAGTCACCTTCGCCCCACTGCGGGCCGGTCGGGTGCAGGTCGAGAATCGCCAGGCGCGGATCGCTGCATTCGGCCTCACCGGCCGGGAAAAAACTGCGGCTGTCGGTGAACGCCAGCAGATCGCCGACTTGCGCCTGCTGCCAGGTGCCATCGGCCACCCGCGCCGCCAGCACTTGATTGAACAGAAAACTGCGCGCCGTCGACAGCAGACGCGAACGCACATTGCGCTGCTCGGGCAATGCCTTGCGCGCCGCCCACGCACGCGCATCAACGACGTTGCCGCCGTCATGGCCGAAACGCTGGGCACCGAAATAATTGGGAATGCCTTGTCTGGCGATCAGTTGCAGACGCTGCTCGATTGCGTCCTTGTCGCCGGCGAACTGGGTCAGGCGCAAGGTGAAGCCGTTGGCCGAATGCGCGCCGCGTTGCAGCTTGCGTTTGTGGCGCGTGGTCTTGAGGATCTTCAGCGTGTCGTTTTCCGCCGCCGACAGATCCGGATCAGCCTTGCCCGGCAGTTGCACGCTGAACCACTGACGGGTCAGCGCCTGACGATCCTTGAGCCCGGCATAACTGACGGTGCGCAACGGCACCCCGGCGGCCTTGGCAATCCGCCGCGCTGCCTCTTCGGTGTTCAAACCGCGTTTTTCCACCCAGATCCACAGGTGTTCGCCATCACCGCTGAACGGGATGTCGAGCACCTCATCGACCTGAAAATCTTCGGCGATGGCTTTCAGAACCGCAGTGCCGAGGGGTTCGCCATAGGCGCGCGGGCCGAGCAGTTGCAGTTCGTTCATGCGCGCAGCAACAAGGCAACGGAATGCACGGCGATGCCTTCTTCGCGACCGACAAAGCCGAGCTTTTCAGTGGTGGTAGCTTTCACGTTCACTTGATCCAGTTCAACTTGAAGATCGGCGGCGATCAACGCACGCATCGCTTCGATATGCGGGGCCATTTTGGGTGCCTGGGCGACGATGGTGTTGTCGACGTTGCCGACTTTCCAGCCCTTGGCGTGGATCAGCGCGACCACATGACGCAGCAGCACGCGGCTGTCGGCGCCCTTGAATTGCGGGTCGGTGTCCGGAAAGTGTTTGCCGATATCACCCAGCGCGGCCGCGCCGAGCAAGGCATCGCTCAAGGCGTGCAGCAGGACGTCACCGTCGGAGTGAGCGAGCAGCCCGAAGCCGTGTGCAATGCGCACGCCGCCCAGAGTAATGAAATCGCCTTCAGCGAAACGGTGCACATCGTAGCCGTGGCCAATACGCATAAAAAAAACGCCCCGATTTTTGTCAGGGCGTGATTCTACCTGCATTAACCGCGCAGGGCGCGTGCGTGATGCTGCAAGTGGTCATCTATGAAGCTTGAGATGAAGAAATAGCTGTGGTCGTAGCCCGGTTGCAGGCGCAACGTCAGCGGATGACCCGCTTGTTTTGCCGCTTGTTGCAGGGCTTCGGGCTTGAGCTGGTTTTCGAGGAAGTCGTCGCGATCACCCTGATCGACCAGTAACGGCAGTTTTTCGCCGGCCTCGGCAATCAGCGCGCAAGCATCCCATTCTTTCCACTTCGAACGGTCTTCACCCAGATAGCGCGAGAACGCCTTCTGTCCCCACGGGCAATCCATCGGATTGTTGATCGGCGAAAACGCCGAGACCGACTGGTAACGCCCCGGATTGCGCAGCGCACAAACCAAAGCGCCGTGGCCGCCCATTGAATGGCCGCTGATGCTGCGTTTGTCCGACGCCGGGAAATGCGCTTCAACCAATGAAGGCAATTCCTGCACGACATAGTCATGCATCCGATAGTGCCGCGACCACGGTTCCTGCGTGGCATTCAGGTAGAACCCGGCGCCGAGGCCGAAATCCCAGGCGCCATCCGGATCACCCGGCACATCTGGGCCGCGCGGACTGGTGTCCGGTGCGACGATGATCAGGCCAAGTTCGGCGGCCATGCGCATCGCGCCGGCCTTTTGCATGAAGTTCTCGTCGGTGCAGGTCAGACCGGACAGCCAGTAAAGCACTGGCAACTTGCCGCCCTGTTCCGCTTGCGGCGGCAGGTACACGGCAAACACCATGTCGCAACCAAGCACGTCGGAACGGTGGCGATAGCGCTTGTGCCAGCCGCCGAAACTTTTCTGACAGGAGATGTTTTCCAGACTCATGTAAAGACTCCTACGCGGCCCCGGTTACAAACCCTTCAAGATCTGTAGCCGGGACGTCGCGATTGATCAGAAATGAATGACGGTGCGGATGCTCTTGCCTTCGTGCATCAGATCGAAGGCCTTGTTGATGTCTTCCAGACCCATGGTGTGGGTAATGAAGGTATCCAGCGGGATCTCGCCGCTTTGCGCCATGTCGACATAGCTTGGCAACTCGGTACGGCCACGCACGCCGCCAAACGCCGAACCGCGCCAGACGCGCCCGGTCACCAATTGGAAAGGACGGGTCGAAATTTCCTGACCGGCACCGGCCACGCCGATGATCACCGATTCGCCCCAGCCCTTGTGGCAGCATTCCAACGCTGCGCGCATCAGTTGCACGTTGCCGATGCACTCGAAGGAGAAGTCGACGCCGCCGTCGGTCATGTCGACGATCACTTCCTGGATCGGACGATCGAAATCTTTCGGATTGACGCAATCGGTGGCGCCCAACTGTTTGGCGATTTCGAACTTGGCCGGGTTGATGTCGATGGCGATGATCCGCGCGGCCTTGGCTTTCACCGCACCAATGACGGCCGAAAGACCGATGCCGCCCAGACCGAAAATCGCCACGGTGTCACCCGGCTTGACCTTGGCGGTGTTGATCACCGCACCGATACCGGTGGTCACGCCGCAACCGAGCAGGCAGACCTTTTCCAGTGGCGCATCCTTGGCGATTTTCGCCACGGAGATTTCCGGGAGCACGGTGTACTCGGAGAAGGTCGACGTGCCCATGTAGTGGAAAATCGTCTCGCCCTTGTAGGAAAAGCGCGAAGTGCCGTCCGGCATCAGACCTTTGCCCTGCGTAGCGCGAATCGCCTGACACAGGTTGGTCTTGCCCGACTTACAGAATTTGCACTGGCCGCATTCCGGGGTGTACAGCGGAATCACGTGGTCACCGACGGCGACCGAGGTAACGCCCTCGCCGATCGCTTCAACGATTGCGCCACCTTCGTGGCCAAGGATCGACGGGAAGATACCTTCCGGATCCGCACCAGACAGGGTGTAGGCGTCCGTGTGGCAGACTCCGGAAGCCACCACGCGCAGCAATACTTCACCGGCCTTGGGCATGGCCACATCGACTTCTACGATTTCCAGCGGCTTCTTGGCCTCGAAGGCAACGGCGGCGCGCGACTTGATCATGCTGACTCTCCAGTGAATCCATTGAATAAAAAAACCAGACCGGCAGTGTAGTACAGCGCGATCTGGTAAATAATCCAGGCCAAAGCAAAACATTATTGCCATACAGGGATAATCCCAATGTCGGAAAACCGCTGGGAAGGCATTGACGAGTTCGTCGCCGTTGCCGAATGCAGCCAATTCACCGCCGCTGCGGAACGTCTGGGCGTTTCTTCCTCGCATATCAGTCGACAGATCGTAAGACTGGAAGAGCGCTTGCAGACGCGTCTGCTCTATCGCAGTACCCGCCGCGTGACGCTGACCGAAGCCGGACAAACCTTCCTGCAGCATTGCCAACGCCTGCAGGACGGTCGCGAAGAAGCCCTGCGCGCGGTTGGCGATCTGACCAGCGAGCCCAAAGGCATGTTGCGCATGACCTGCGCCGTGGCCTATGGCGAGCGGTTCATCGTGCCGCTCGTGACACGCTTCATGGGGCAATACCCGCAACTGCGCGTCGACGTCGAGTTAACCAACCGCCAACTCGACTTGGTGCATGAGGGGCTGGATTTGGCGATCCGATTGGGCCGGTTACAGGATTCGCGATTGGTCGCCACTCGCCTGGCGCCGCGTCGGATGTACCTGTGCGCGTCTCCGTCCTACGTGGAACGGTATGGCCGCCCACACAGCTTGTCGGAACTGAGCCGGCACAATTGCCTGATCGGCAGCTCGGATCTGTGGCAACTGGAACAGAACGGGCGGGAATTTTCCCAACGTGTTCAGGGAAACTGGCGCTGCAACAGTGGGCAGGCGGTACTGGATGCAGCGCTACAAGGGGTCGGTTTATGTCAGTTGCCGGACTATTACGTGCTTGAGCATTTGCACAGCGGGGCACTGATTTCGCTGCTGGAGGCGCATCAGCCGCCGAATACGGCGGTGTGGGCCTTGTATCCGCAGCAGCGGCATTTGTCGCCGAAGGTGCGCAAGCTGGTGGATTTCTTGAAGGAAGGGTTGGCCGAGCGGCCGGAGTATCGAATTTAAAAGCAAAAGATCGCAGCCTGCGGCAGCTCCTACAGGG
>NZ_CP058974.1:1992020-2187328 GCF_022368695.1 Pseudomonas sp. Y5-11 | reverse complement strand
AAAGCAAAAGATCGCAGCCTGCGGCAGCTCCTACAGGGAAACCGCAAACTCCCTGTAGGAGCTGCCGCAGGCTGCGATCCTTTGATCTTTCAGCGGCGGTTAGCCCAACGCTGACGCAACCACTCCAGATCTTCCGGCCGGGTGACTTTGAGGTTGTCCGCCCGCCCTTCGATCAAACGCGGTGCCAGACCAGCCCATTCCATTGCCGAGGCTTCATCGGTAATCACCGCATCCGCCACCAGACTGTCAGCCAACGCCCGATGCAGCGCACCGAGACGGAACATCTGTGGTGTATAGGCTTGCCAGATCACGCTGCGATCCACTGTTTCGAGCACACGACCGTGCTTGTCGACCCGCTTCAGCGTATCGCGCGCCGGCACGGCCAACAGACCACCGACGGCATCGTCCGCCAGTTCAGCTAGCAATTTGTCGAGATCGTCACGGCTCAGATTCGGCCGCGCGGCATCGTGCACCAGCACCCAGTCTTCATCGTCGGCACCTTGCGCATGCAAATGCAGCAAGGCATTGAGCACCGACCCGGAACGCTCCGCACCACCCTCGACCCGCTGAATCCGCGGGTCGCTTGCGCAGGCCAGACTTGGCCAGTAAGGATCATCAACGGCAAGACTGACCACCAGCCCTTTGAGGCGTGGGTGATCAAGGAAACAGCCAAGGCTGTGTTCGAGAATTGTCCGTCCGCCCAGTTGCAGGTATTGCTTGGGACGGTCCGCAGCCATTCGGGCACCGACGCCCGCGGCAGGAATCACGGCCCAGAAGGCCGGCAGGGAATCGATCATTGCGCGAGCTGGTAAAGGGTTTCACCGTCCTTGACCATGCCCAGCTCATGGCGAGCCCGCTCTTCAACGGTCTCCATGCCTTTTTTCAACTCGCTGACTTCAGCATCCATCACCCGATTGCGCTCCAGCAGGCCTTCGTTCTCAGCGTGCTGATCAGCAATCTGCTGCTTCAGCTCGGCGACCTGCGCCAGACTGCCATTGCCCACCCACAGGCGGTACTGCAGACCGGCCAGCAGCAAGAGCAAAACGAGAAACAACCAGTAAGGACTGCGCATCGAATATCAGGTATCCAGTGAAAAAAGACAGCCACGCGAAAACTTTGAAACGTCTGATAGCACGAAGCCTGGAAGATCCAGGCTTGTGCATGTAAGGCATCAGATTAGTGGCAAATCCATCGCTGTCACGACTTTTCCGACACAATCCGGTGTCTTTTTACCATCTACAGCTTAACCGCGGAACTCGGCGCGACCGTTGTACTTGGCTTTGCCATTCAACTGCTCTTCGATACGCAGCAGTTGGTTGTACTTGGAAACGCGGTCGGAACGGCACAGCGAACCGGTCTTGATCTGGCCAGCCGAGGTGCCCACGGCCAGGTCGGCAATGGTCGAATCTTCGGTTTCGCCCGAACGGTGCGAGATCACGGCGGTGTAACCGGCGGCCTTGGCCATCTGGATGGCTTCCAGGGTTTCGGTCAGGGTGCCGATCTGGTTGAACTTGATCAGGATCGAGTTGGCGATCTTTTTATCGATGCCTTCTTTCAGGATCTTGGTGTTGGTCACGAACAGGTCGTCGCCGACCAGTTGGGTTTTCTCGCCGATCTTGTCGGTGAGGATCTTCCAGCCAGCCCAATCGGACTCGTCCAGACCGTCTTCGATCGAGATGATCGGATAACGTTCGGTCAGGCCTTTCAGATAATCGGCGAAACCTTCAGCGGTGAACACCTGGCCTTCGCCGGACAGGTTGTACTTGCCGTCTTCGAAGAACTCGCTGGCAGCGCAGTCCAGCGCCAGGGTCACGTCGGTGCCCAGCTTGTAACCGGCGTTGGCCACGGCTTCGGAGATCACTTTCAACGCGTCTTCGTTGGATGCCAGGTTCGGTGCGAAACCGCCTTCGTCGCCAACGGCGGTGCTCAGGCCACGGGCCTTCAGCACGGCTTTGAGGTGATGGAAAATCTCGGTGCCCATGCGCAGACCTTCCGAGAAGGTCTTGGCGCCAACCGGCTGCACCATGAATTCCTGGATGTCGACGTTGTTATCGGCATGCTCGCCACCGTTGATGATGTTCATCATCGGCACCGGCATCGAGTACACACCCGGGGTGCCGTTCAGGTTGGCGATGTGGGCGTACAGCGGCAGATCCTGGTCCTGTGCAGCCGCCTTGGCCGCAGCCAGGGACACGGCGAGGATGGCGTTGGCGCCCAGGGTTGCCTTGTTTTCGGTACCGTCGAGCTTGATCATCGCGTGGTCGAGGGCTTTCTGGTCGCTTGGGTCAGTGCCCAGCAGCAGATCGCGGATCGGACCGTTGATGTTGGCTACCGCCTTGAGCACACCTTTGCCCAGGTAACGGCTCTTGTCGCCATCACGCAGCTCGAGCGCTTCACGCGAGCCAGTGGATGCACCGGACGGCGCGCAGGCGCTGCCGATGATGCCGTTGTCGAGAAGCACGTCCGCTTCCACGGTGGGATTGCCACGGGAGTCGAGAACTTCACGACCTTTGATGTCGACGATTTTTGCCATTGTTGTAAACACTCCAAAGTTGACGAAAACGACGCAGCTAGAGGAAATCTTTTTACCGTCGGCAAGTGGTGTGCAGCGGGCAGCTTGCAGACGACAACGCACATGCCCGAGGGCATGTGCGACAAATCGTGCGGTACTTTACCGGAGAATTGAGGTTTACGCGGTTTCTACCGTCGGAAAACTCTTCACCAGTTCGTCCAGGGCTTTGAGCTGGGCCAGGAATGGCTCCAGTTTGTCCAGACGCAAGGCGCAAGGGCCGTCGCATTTGGCGTTGTCCGGATCCGGATGCGCTTCAAGGAACAGACCGGCCAGCGACTGGCTCATGCCTGCCTTGGCCAGATCGGTGACCTGGGCGCGGCGACCGCCGGCGGAGTCGGAACGACCGCCAGGCATTTGTAGCGAGTGGGTCACGTCGAAGAATACCGGGTATTCGAACTGCTTCATGATGCCGAAGCCGAGCATGTCGACCACGAGGTTGTTGTAGCCGAAGCTCGAACCGCGCTCGCAGAGGATCAATTGATCGTTACCCGCTTCCACGCACTTGTTCAGGATGTGTTTCATTTCCTGAGGCGCGAGGAACTGGGCTTTCTTGATGTTGATCACCGCGTTGGTCTTGGCCATCGCGACGACCAGATCGGTCTGGCGCGACAGGAAGGCCGGCAGCTGGATGATGTCGCAGACTTCAGCGACGACCGCGGCCTGATCAGGCTCGTGGACGTCGGTGATGATCGGCACGCCGAAGGCTTGCTTGATGTCCTGGAAGATGCGCATGCCTTCTTCCAGGCCAGGGCCGCGATACGAGGTCACAGAAGAGCGGTTGGCCTTGTCGAAGCTGGCCTTGAACACGTAAGGGATACCGAGTTTCTCGGTGACCTTCACGTACTCCTCGCAAACCTGCATGGCCATGTCGCGGCTTTCCAGCACGTTCATGCCGCCGAACAGCACCATGGGTTTGTCGTTGGCAATCTCGATGTCGCCGACGCGGATGATCTTCTGTGCCATCGGGTTACGCCTTCTTCTGGTGTTGAGCCAACGCTGCTTTTACGAAACCGCTGAACAGCGGGTGACCGTCACGAGGCGTCGAGGTGAACTCCGGGTGGAACTGGCAAGCGACGAACCATGGATGATCCGGTGCTTCAACCACTTCAACCAGCGCGGCGTCAGCGGAGCGACCGGAGATTTTCAGGCCGGCTTCGATGATTTGTGGCAGCAGGTTGTTGTTCACTTCGTAGCGGTGACGGTGACGTTCAACAATCACGTCCTTGCCATAGCAGTCGTGCACCTTGGAGCCGGCTTCGAGCAGGCATTCCTGAGCGCCGAGGCGCATGGTGCCGCCCAGATCGGACGCTTCGGTACGCACTTCAACCGCGCCGGTGGCATCTTCCCACTCGGTGATCAGACCCACGACCGGATGGCCGCTGGCACGATCAAACTCGGTGGAGTTGGCGTCTTTCCAGCCCAGCACGTTACGGGCGAACTCGATGACCGCCACTTGCATGCCCAGGCAGATGCCCAGGTATGGAACCTTGTTCTCACGAGCGTACTGAACGGCCGTGATCTTGCCTTCCACGCCGCGCAGACCGAAGCCGCCCGGAACGAGGATCGCGTCAACGCCTTCGAGCAGCGCAGTGCCCTGGTTCTCGATGTCTTCGGAATCGATGTAACGCAGGTTGACCTTGGTACGGTTGGTGATGCCGGCGTGACTCATCGCTTCGATCAGCGACTTGTAGGCGTCCAGCAGCTCCATGTACTTGCCGACCATCGCGATGGTCACTTCGTGCTCAGGATTGAGCTTGGCATCGACAACCTTTTCCCACTCGGACAGGTCGGCGCCATTGCATTGCAGGCCGAAACGCTCGACGACGAAATCGTCCAGACCCTGGGCGTGCAGCACGGCCGGGATCTTGTAGATGGTGTCGACGTCTTCCAGGGAGATCACCGCACGTTCTTCAACGTTGGTGAACAGCGCGATCTTGCGACGCGACGACACATCCACCGGATGGTCGGAGCGGCAGATCAGCACGTCTGGCTGCAGGCCGATCGAGCGCAGCTCTTTTACCGAGTGCTGGGTTGGCTTGGTCTTGGTTTCGCCAGCGGTGGCGATGTACGGAACCAGGGTCAGGTGCATCAGCATCGCGCGCTTGGAACCGACTTCCACACGCAGTTGACGGATGGCTTCGAGGAACGGTTGCGATTCGATGTCGCCCACGGTACCGCCGATTTCCACCAGGGCCACGTCGGCATCGCCGGCACCCTTGATGATGCGACGCTTGATTTCGTCGGTGATGTGCGGAATCACCTGGATGGTTGCACCCAGGTAGTCACCACGGCGCTCTTTGCGCAGCACGTGCTCGTAGACACGGCCGGTGGTGAAGTTGTTGTTCTGGGTCATGGTCGTGCGGATGAACCGCTCGTAATGGCCCAGGTCCAGGTCGGTCTCGGCGCCGTCGTGGGTGACGAACACTTCACCGTGCTGGAACGGGCTCATGGTGCCCGGGTCGACGTTGATGTACGGATCCAGCTTAAGCATGGTGACCTTAAGCCCCCGCGCCTCCAGGATGGCCGCCAATGAAGCCGAGGCAATGCCTTTCCCCAATGAAGAAACAACACCGCCCGTGACGAATATGTAGCGCGTCATGAAAAACCCTAGAAGTCTGCGTTAAAGCGGTACGAGCCGCCGGGGAAAGCGAAGGAAGGCCGAAGCCCCCGATCACCTGCATTAATCACAGTGCACCTTTCAAAAAAACCGCCGCGTTGGGACAGACCGGCAGATGAAACACCGGTACGTTGCTCGCTACACATTTTTTGGAATCGCCCAGCAAAGACTGCTTGGTAATCGGCAACTCCTGCAATTCAGGCGAATCCACAGAAGTTGTATCAAGAAGGGAGCGTAGTCTACCGGAATGCCCCTTTCATCTCAAACCTTGATCTTCGTCTGTTGGCTGCCAATGCAATTTCCAGCCGTCCGGCCCCTGCCCGTCAAGGCCCGGCAGGTTCGCCACGGCGAGCAATTCTGCGCCGCGAAACAGCAGCGGCAATCTGCCACGGACGAAGCCCGGCAGCGCGCGCTCATTGAGCAGGCGCTTGAGATCGCGGTGCCCGCGATCGGCCAGGTGCATGACTTCGCCGCCCTGTCGATAGCCAATCCGCAACGGCCCGATGGGAGTCTGCCCGCTGAACATGACACGCCCGTTATTCGCCAAGCGTAGCGGCGTCGACGGGTCACGCCAGTCAACGCTGGCCGCTGGCACACACAGCCAGTCGCCGCTCAACCACCATATCCGACCGGCGCTGCGATGGACCTCGCCATCGGCCAGACGCCAGACCGGGGATGCATCGCCGGTGGCGCCGCACAGGTTGTCCCAACCCGACCAATGGTCAGTGTCGGGCAGGCGGGTCAGCGGTTCGAGCCAGTGGCTGAGTGCGTTGCGCTGACGAGCGGCGGACAACTTTGTCAGCGGCGCCAGCTCCAGCGACGGCAGGGCCAGCCATGGAAATCCGCTCGGCGTGGCGGCGTGTGCCAGATCGAGCTGCGCCAGCTCATCGAGCAGGCCTTGCGCCTCACGCAGGTGCGCCGCGCTGCGCGCCATGCTCGCCTGCGTTTGCGGCCAGCGCGCGGTGAGCAGCGGCAGCACCTGATGACGCAGATAGTTGCGCGAGAACTGTCGATCCTGGTTTGACGGGTCTTCGATCCAGTGCAACTGATGCGCACGGGCGTACGCCTCAAGCTCGGCACGCGAGACATCGAGAAGAGGCCGCAACAGCGTGCCCTGCCCCAACGGCCGCTGCGCCGGCATCGCCGAAAGTCCGCGAACGCCAGCACCGCGCATCAGGCGAAACAGCAGGGTTTCGGCCTGATCATCACGGTGCTGCCCGGTCAGCAGCACGTCATCCGCTTCGGTCAGCGACATGAACGCCGCGTAACGCGCCTCCCGCGCCGCCCGCTCCAGGCTGGCGCCGGGTTGCACAGTCACCCGAACAATCTGCAAGGGAACCCCCAGCGCATCGCAGACCGACTGACAATGCGCCGGCCACGCATCGGCCGCAGCCTGGAGGCCGTGGTGGATATGGATGGCGCTGAGCGCAGGGAATGATTCGGTTTTTGCCAGATCGGCAAGCAGGTGCAGCAGGACGGTGGAGTCCAGACCACCGGAGAAGGCGATGCGCCACTGAGCGGCGTTGCACCAAGGCTCAAGGCTCGACATGAGCCGCGACGGCAAATCACTCTTCGAAGGATTCATAGAGAAGGTCGCTTCTTAAAAAACCTGTAGGAGCTGCCGCAGGCTGCGATCTTTTGATTTTGCTGTATCAAGATCAAAAGATCGCAGCCTGCGGCAGCTCCTACAGGGTTACTGCGCCGTCGACTTAGAGACCGTAGCTCATCAGACGATCGTAACGGCGCTTGAGCAGCGCTTCGTTGTCGAACTTCTTCAGCATCGCCAGTTGCGAGCTCAGTTCGGCACGGATCGAGGCAGCAGCAGCGGCCGGATCACGGTGGGCGCCGCCCAGTGGCTCGCCGATCACCTTGTCGACGATACCCAGACCTTTCAGGCGCTCGGCGGTGATGCCCATCGCCTCGGCAGCGTCCGGCGCTTTTTCGGCGGTTTTCCACAGGATCGAAGCACAACCTTCCGGCGAGATCACCGCGTAGGTCGAGTACTGCAGCATGTTCAACTGATCGCAGACACCGATCGCCAACGCACCGCCGGAACCACCTTCACCGATCACGGTGGCGATGATCGGGGTTTTCAGGCGCGCCATCACGCGCAGGTTCCAGGCGATGGCCTCGCTCTGGTTGCGCTCTTCGGCGTCAATACCCGGGTAGGCGCCCGGGGTGTCGATGAAGGTCAGGATCGGCATCTTGAAACGCTCGGCCATTTCCATCAGACGGCAAGCCTTGCGGTAACCTTCCGGACGCGGCATGCCAAAGTTACGGCGTACCTTCTCGCGCACTTCGCGCCCCTTCTGGTGACCGATGACCATCACTGGCTGGTCTTCCAGACGGGCCACGCCACCCACAATGGCGGCGTCGTCGGAGAAGTGACGATCACCGTGCAGTTCGTCGAACTCGGTAAAGATGTGCTCGATGTAATCGAGGGTGTACGGGCGTTTCGGGTGGCGCGCCAGGCGAGCGATCTGCCAGCTGGTCAGCTTGCCGAAGATGTCTTCGGTCAGCGTACGGCTCTTGTCCTGCAGGCGGGAGATCTCATCGCCGATATTCAGCGAATTGTCATTACCGACCAAGCGCAACTCTTCGATCTTGGCTTGCAGGTCGGCGATCGGCTGTTCGAAATCTAGAAAATTCGGGTTCATAGGCGTCCGTCTTGGGTCGTGTCCCAAGTGAGCTTGGGCCGGCCGGTTGTCTATTCGCGCCCTACCTTAAGGGAGAGGCGCGCTGAGGTCGAGATTAAAAATTCAGGTTGCGGGCAAGCGCAATGATGGCACTTACCGGTCAACGGTATTGGAGGAAGACGTTGTCTCGCCCGAACTGGTCACGCAGGGCTTGAATCAAGGCATCCGCCGGGTCGATTCGCCAGGTCTCGCCGAACTGCAGCAAGGTCTTCGCATCGGGACTGGTGTACTCCATGGTGATCGGGCACGCCCCGCGGTGACGCTTGAGCAGTTCACCCAACCAGCGTAGCTGATCGCCTTTCAAATCCTGAGTGTGCAGCTTCAGGCGCAGGCTTTCGGCCAGATTGGTCCGTGCATCCTCCATGCTCATCACCCGCTTGACCCGCAGGCGCAGGCCGCCGGAGAAGTCGTCGTTGCTGACTTCGCCTTCGACCACCACCATCGCGTCGGTCTGCAACAGCGACTGCGCAGAATGGAACGCATCGGCAAACAGCGAGGCCTCGATCCGTCCCGAGCGGTCATCAAGGGTAATGAAGCCCATCTTGTCGCCCTTTTTGTTCTTCATCACGCGCAGGGCAATGATCATCCCGGCCACGGTTTGCGTGTCGCGAGCCGGTTTCAGGTCGATGATGCGCTGACGGGCGAAGCGACGAATCTCGCCTTCATATTCGTCGATCGGGTGACCGGTCAGGTACAGACCCAGGGTGTCTTTCTCACCCTTGAGGCGTTCCTTGAGGGTCAGCTCCTTGGCCTTGCGGTGCGTTGCATAGACGTCGGCATCTTCCTCGACGAACAGCCCGCCGAACAGGTCGGCATGACCGCTATCGCGGGTGCGCGCGGTCTGCTCGGCCGACTTGATTGCCTCTTCCATCGCCGCCAGCAGCACGGCGCGGTTGCGGTCGATGTTGGCCTGATAAGCCTTTTGTTCATCGTGGAAGTACGGGCCGAGGCGATCCAGCGCGCCGCTGCGGATCAGACCGTCCAGCGTGCGTTTGTTGATGCGCTTGAGGTCAACCCGGGCGCAGAAGTCGAACAGATCCTTGAACGGACCGGCCTGACGGGCTTCGGTAATCGCTTCCACCGGGCCTTCACCGACGCCTTTGATCGCGCCCAGGCCGTATACGATGCGGCCTTCGTCGTTCACCGTGAACTTGAACTCCGACGTGTTCACGTCCGGCGCGTCGAGGCGCAGCTTCATCGTGCGCACTTCCTCGATCAAGGTCACGACCTTGTCGGTGTTGTGCATATCCGCCGAAAGCACCGCCGCCATGAACGGCGCCGGGTAATGGGCTTTCAGCCAAGCGGTCTGGTACGACACCAGGCCGTAAGCGGCGGAGTGGGACTTGTTGAAGCCGTAACCGGCGAATTTCTCTACCAGGTCAAAAATGTTACCGGCAAGATCCGCATCGATATTGTTCGACGCACAACCTTCAATGAAACCGCCGCGCTGCTTGGCCATTTCCTCGGGTTTCTTCTTACCCATCGCCCGACGCAGCATGTCCGCACCACCGAGGGTGTAACCGGCCATGACCTGGGCGATCTGCATCACCTGTTCCTGATACAGGATGATGCCGTACGTCGGCGCCAGCACCGGTTGCAGGCCTTCATACTGGTAATCCGGGTGCGGATAAGCCAATTCGGCGCGACCGTGCTTACGGTTGATGAAGTCATCCACCATGCCCGATTGCAGTGGGCCCGGACGGAACAGGGCTACCAGTGCGATCAAGTCTTCGAGGCAGTCAGGCTTGAGCTTTTTGATCAGCTCTTTCATGCCCCGGGATTCGAGCTGGAACACCGCGGTGGTTTCAGCTTTTTGCAGCAGCTGATAGGTCGGTTTGTCATCCAGCGGGATGAACGCGATGTCCAGCGGCGGCTCGTTGACCTTGGCGCGGTCGCGGTTGATGGTTTTCAGCGCCCAGTCGATGATTGTCAGGGTCCGCAAGCCGAGGAAGTCGAACTTCACCAGACCGGCCGCCTCGACGTCGTCCTTGTCGAACTGGGTCACCAGGCCATCGCCGGCCTCGTCGCAATAGATCGGCGAGAAATCGGTCAGCTTGGTCGGGGCGATTACCACACCACCGGCGTGTTTACCGACGTTACGCACCACGCCCTCGAGCTTGCGCGCCATCTCCCAGATTTCCGCCGCTTCCTCATCGACCTTGATGAAGTCGCGCAGGATCTCTTCCTGCTCGTAGGCTTTTTCCAGGGTCATGCCGACTTCGAACGGAATCATCTTCGACAGACGATCCGCCAGGCCGAATGACTTGCCCTGGGCTCGCGCCACGTCGCGCACCACCGCCTTGGCGGCCATGGAACCGAAGGTGATGATCTGGCTTACCGCGTTGCGGCCATATTTTTCGGCCACGTAATCAATGACCCGGTCGCGACCGTCCATGCAGAAGTCGACGTCGAAGTCGGGCATCGAGACCCGTTCCGGGTTGAGGAAACGTTCGAACAGCAGGTCGTATTCCAGCGGGTCGAGGTCGGTGATCTTCTGCACATAGGCCACCAGCGATCCGGCACCCGACCCACGGCCCGGGCCTACCGGCACGCCGTTGTTCTTGGCCCACTGGATAAAGTCCATCACGATCAGGAAATAACCGGGGAAGCCCATCTGGATGATGATATCCAGCTCGAAATTCAGCCGGTCGACGTAGACCTGACGCTTGGCCTCATAGTCTTCGGTGGTGTCCTTGGGCAGCAATACGCTGAGGCGGTCTTCCAGACCATCGAACGACACCTTGCGGAAGTATTCATCGATGGTCATGCCATCAGGAATCGGGTAGTCAGGCAGGAAGTGCTTGCCCAGCTTCACGTCGATGTTGCAACGCTTGGCAATCTCGACGGTGTTTTCGATCGCGTCGGGAATGTCACTGAACAGCTCGGCCATTTCCTCGGCGCTTTTCAGGTACTGCTGATCACTGTAATTCTTCGAGCGCCGCGGATCGTCGAGGGCGCGGCCCTCACCGATGCACACGCGGGTTTCGTGGGCAGCAAAGTCTTCCTGTTTGATGAAGCGCACATCGTTGGTCGCCACCAGCGGCGCGCCGAGCTTGTCGGCCAGGGCCACGGCACCGTGCAATTGCTCTTCGTCGTTGGGGCGATTGGTGCGCTGGATTTCCAGATAGAAACGATCAGGGAACACCGCCATCCACTCGCGCGCCAACGTCTCGGCTTCGGCCGGGTTACCGCCAATCATGGCCATGCCGATTTCGCCTTCCTTCGCGGCGGACAGCATGATCAGACCTTCGTTGGCCTCGGCGACCCATTCGCGCTCGATGATGATCATGCCGTTGCGCTGGCCTTCGATGAAGCCGCGCGAGATCAGCTCGGTGAGATTGCGATAGCCCTTGGCGTTCATTACCAACAGGCTGATCCGGCTCAATGGCCCGTCCGGATCCTTGTTCGACAGCCACAGGTCGGCGCCGCAGATCGGCTTGATGCCGGCGCCCATGGCGTTTTTATAGAATTTGACCAGGGAACACATGTTGTTCTGATCGGTGACCGCCACGGCCGGCATGTTCATGCCGGTCAGCGCCTTGACCAGTGGCTTGATCCGCACCAGCCCGTCGACCAGGGAGTATTCAGTGTGCAGGCGTAGATGAACGAATGAAGCCGGCATAGTGATCCTGTCCAGTTACATAGAGACAACAAGGCCCGGATTGTACCGGGCCTCGAACAAAACATCAGCCTTGCGACTAAACCTGTGTCAGGCCTTCGCGCGCCTCGTAAGCCTGTCGCACCGGGGCGAACGAGCGCCGGTGAATCGGTGTCGGGCCCAGCCGTGCCAACGCTTCCAGATGAACGGGCGTCGGATAGCCTTTATGGCCGCCGATGCCGTACCCCGGGTAGATCAATTCGAATGCCGCCATTTCCCGGTCGCGGCTGACCTTGGCCAGAATCGACGCGGCAGCGATGGCTGGCACCTTGCCATCGCCCTGCACCACCGCTTCGGCGCGCATCGGCAGTTTCGGGCAGCGGTTACCATCGATCATCGCCAGTTTCGGCTGCACATGCAGCCCGGCCACCGCGCGCTGCATGGCGAGCATGGTAGCGTGCAGGATGTTCAGCTCGTCGATTTCCTCGACTTCGGCGCGGGCGATGCACCAGCTCAGGGATTTTTCGATGATCTCGTCGTAAAGCTTCTCGCGCCGGGCTTCGGTGAGCTTCTTCGAGTCGTTGAGACCAAGGATCGGCCGGTTCGGATCGAGGATCACCGCCGCCGTCACCACCGCGCCGCACAACGGGCCACGACCGACTTCGTCGACACCGGCCACCAGTTCTTCGACTTCGGCGACCAATGTGAAATCCAGGCCCATTTGCATCGTCTTGCTCATTGTTTCTGACCGATCAGGTTGAGGACGGCATCCGCCGCCTGATTGGAAGCGTCCCGCCGCAACGTGCGGTGAATCTCGTCGAAGCCACGGGTCTGCTCTTCGCCGCCGTCGATCAACGGCGACAGGGTCTGCGCCAACGCCTCGACCGTCGCATCATCCTGCAACAACTCTGGCACCAACAGACGCTGGGCCAACAGGTTGGGCAAGGACACGTACGGGCTCTTGACCATGCGTTTGAGGATCCAGAACGTCAGCGGTGCCAGGCGATACGCAACGACCATCGGCCGCTTGTACAGCAACGCTTCAAGCGTCGCCGTGCCGGAGGCGATCAGCACCGCGTTGCACGCCGCGAGCGCCAGATGGGATTTGCCATCGAGCAGGGTCACCGGCAAGTCTCGGCCCACCAGCAACGCTTCGAGTTGCGCGCGACGCTCGGCATTGGCGCACGGGATGACGAAGCGCAGCCCCGGGCGCATGGCCCGCAGACGCTCGGCCGTATCAAGGAACAGCGCCCCGAGACGGCCGACTTCACCACCGCGACTGCCGGGCATCAACGCCACCAGCGGACCGTCGGGCAAACCGAGTTCGGCACGCGCTGCGGCGCGGTCGGCCTGCAGCGGAATGGTATCGGCCAGCGTATGACCGACGAAACGCACCGGCACGCCTTTCTCTTCGTAGAATTTTGCTTCAAATGGCAACAGGGTGAGCATCAGATCGCAGCCTTCGCGAATCTTCAGCACACGCTTCTGACGCCATGCCCACACCGACGGGCTGACGTAGTGCACGGTCTTGATCCCGGCCTGACGCAGCTTGAGTTCGATATTGAGGTTGAAATCCGGGGCATCGATGCCGATGAACACGTCCGGTTTCTCGGCGATCAGCGTAGCGAT
The DNA here is from genome assembly GCF_022368695.1 of Pseudomonas sp. Y5-11. Lineage (NCBI taxonomy): Bacteria > Pseudomonadati > Pseudomonadota > Gammaproteobacteria > Pseudomonadales > Pseudomonadaceae > Pseudomonas > Pseudomonas sp. Y5-11. The sequence continues at coordinate 2,174,216 of NZ_CP058974.1, read as the reverse complement.
CAGGTCCTTGCGCCGCTTGAGCAACTCGCGCAGCCGCCCGAGCACCTCCACGAGCCCCATGACCGACAGGCGCTCCATGGGGAAATACGACGTCAGGCCTTCGGCCTGCATCAACGGACCGCCGACACCGATGAACTCGACTGCCGAATGCTGCGCCTTGAGGGCGCGCATCAGACCGGCGCCCAAAATATCCCCGGAAGCTTCGCCCGCCACCAGCGCAATACGCAGATTGGCCATGATCAGCGGGTGATGCCGCGAGTCGAGGACTGGATCGAATCACGGAACAGCGCGACTTCCGGGAATTGCGCAGCAGGTTCGACCAGTTCGGCCAGCGCTTGCTCCACGGTCAGCCCCTGGCGATACACCGTTTTATAGGCGCGGCGCAGCGCATGAATCGCGTCTTCACTGAAACCGCGGCGGCGCATGCCTTCGAAATTCATGCTGCGCGCTTCGGCGGGGTTGCCGAATACGGTGACGAACGCCGGAACGTCCTTGCCGATGGCGGTGCCCATGCCGGAAAAGCTGTGCGCGCCAATATGGCAATACTGATGAACCAGGGTGAACCCGGACAGGATCGCCCAGTCGTCAACGTGCACATGCCCGGCCAACGCGGTGTTGTTGACCAGAATGCAGTGGTTGCCGATGACGCTGTCATGCCCGATGTGGGCGTAGGCCATGATCAGGTTGTGATCGCCCAGCGTGGTTTCCGAACGGTCCTGCACGGTGCCACGGTGAATGGTCACGCCTTCGCGGATGACGTTGTGGTCACCGATCACCAGACGGGTTTCTTCACCTTTGTACTTCAGATCGGGCGTGTCTTCGCCTACCGAGGAAAACTGGTAGATGCGGTTGTGCTTGCCGATGCGGGTCGGGCCTTTGAGGACCACGTGCGGCCCGATCACAGTACCCTCGCCGATTTCCACACCTGCGCCGATGATCGACCACGGGCCGACCTCGACGCCGTCAGCCAGAACGGCCGACGGATCGATGATTGCACGAGGGTCAATCAAACTCATAGCTTGCGTTCCGCACAGATGATTTCCGCCGAGCAGACCGGCTTGCCGTCGACCGAGGCCTGGCATTCGAATTTCCAGATCTGACGCTTGCAGCTGATGAACTTGGCTTCAAGGATCAACTGGTCGCCCGGCAGCACTGGCTGGCGGAAACGCAGTTTGTCGGAACCGACGAAGTAGTACAGGGTGCCGTCGGCCGGCTTTACGTCAAGCATTTTGAAACCGAGGATCCCGGCAGCCTGGGCCATCGCTTCGATGATCAGTACGCCCGGCATGATCGGGTGCGCCGGGAAGTGGCCGTTGAAGAATGGCTCATTGATGCTGACATTCTTGTAGGCGCGAATGCGCTTGCCTTCAGTGTCCAGTTCCACCACCCGGTCCACCAGCAGGAACGGGTAACGGTGAGGCAGGTATTCGCGAATCTCGTTGATGTCCATCATTTCGGGGGGAAGCCTATGTAAAGATTGGGAGCGCGACTGACGCGCACTCCTCTAGCAAATCAAGGAGGCAGTCTAGAGGCTGTGCACACTTGATATGGAAATGGTATCAGCCATCAGATGAAGCATTGCTGCCGGGGGTCACTTCCCCGACGCGCTTTTCCAGCTGCTTCAAACGTCGCGCGAGGTCATCGAGCTGACGGATGCGGGCCGCGCTTTTGCGCCATTCGGCCGCCGGTTGCATGGCTGTGCCGGACGAATAGGCACCCGGCTCGGTAATCGAGTGGGTCACCATGGTCATCCCGGTCAGGAAAACGTTGTCGCAAATATCGATGTGCCCAACCAGGCCGACACCACCGGCGAGCATGCAATGCTTGCCGATTTTGGTGCTGCCGGAGATACCGACACACGCCGCCATGGCGGTGTGATCACCGACCTGGACGTTGTGCGCGATCTGGATCTGGTTGTCGAGCTTCACGCCGTTGCCGATCACGGTGTCCGCCAACGCGCCACGGTCGATGGCGGTGTTCACGCCGATCTCGACATCGTCGCCGATGGTCACGCCACCGATCTGGGCGATCTTCTGCCAGATACCTTTCTCGTTGGCAAAACCGAAACCTTCGCCACCAAGCACGGCACCGGACTGGATCACTACGCGCTTGCCGATGCGCACGTCGTGGTACAGCGTCACCCGCGGAGCGAGCCAGCCGCCCTCACCGATTTCACTGCGGGCACCGATGACGCAATGGGCACCCAACGTGACCTGCGCACCGATGCGGGCACCCGCCTCGATCACCACGAACGGGCCAATGCTGGCGCTTGGATCAACCACCGCATCCGGCGCAATCACCGCTGTGGGATGAACACCCGCAGCGGCTTTCGGCTTCGGATCGAACAGATGCGAGATGCGTGCATAAGCCAGGTAAGGATCCGGCACCACCAGCGCGTTGCCGGTAAAACCGTCGGCATCGGCCTCCTTGAGCAATAGCGCAGCCGCCTGGGAACTTGCCAGGTATTTGCGATATTGAGGATTTGCCAGAAAGCTCAACTGAGCTGGGCCAGCCTCCTGCAAGGTGGCTAGCCCAGTAATTTGCGTCTCGGGGTCGCCACGCAGGGTGGCGCCGAGGAACTCGGCCAACTGGCCGAGCTTGATAGTCACGGTCATGGGTTACTTCAGCTGATTCATGCGCTCGATAACCTGGCGCGTGATGTCGTACTGAGGTTTGACATCGATCACTGCGCCACGCTCGAACACCAGGTCAAAACCACCTTTCTTGATGACTTCTTCCACTGCGCTATCCAGTTTCGGCTTCAGTTGCTTGAGCATTTCGCGGTCGGCAACTGCCTTGGCTTCGTTCAGTTCCTTGGACTGGAACTGGAAGTCACGGGCCTTTTGCTTGAACTCAAGCTCCAGACGCTCACGCTCGCCCTGCTGCATCTTGTCGCCACCGGCCATCAGACGGTCCTGAATACCCTTGGCGCTGCTTTCCAGCGTCTTGAGCTTGGTCAGTTGCGGACCGAACTTCTTCTCGGCATCCACCGCGTATTTCTTGGCCGCATCGGATTCCAGCAATGCCATCTGATAGTTCAGAACGGCGATTTTCATGTCGGCGAACGCCGGGCCTGCCACCAGTACGGAGGCCAGGAGAACCAATTGAGTCAACTTACGCACGATGCACTCCTACAAAATCCATTGTCGTTATCTTGGGTCAGACGCTTAGAACGTCTGGCCGAGGGAGAATTGGAACACTTGAGTTTCAGCGTTATCCGGTTTCTTGATCGGTGTAGCCAACGCGAAGCTCAAAGGTCCCAGTGCGGTTACCCAGGTCACGCCAACACCGACGGAACTGGCCATGTTGCTCAGACTGATGTCGTTGCACTGTGTGTTGGCTTTTGTACCGTCAGCATTGGTGGTCGACTTGCAAGTCGAGTCGAACACGTTACCGACGTCCCAGAATACCGAGGTACGCAGGGATCGCTGATCTTTCACGAACGGCAGCGGGAACAGAACCTCTACACCACCCTGGATCAATACGTTGCCACCGAACGGCAGCGGATCCTGATCCGGGTCGGCAATGGTACCGGCGTTACCGGTGACCGCCTGACCACGACTCGGGGTACTGCGAGGACCCAGCGTACTGTCCTTGAAGCCACGTACCGAGTTGAAACCACCAGCATAGTAGTTTTCATAGAACGGCAAGCCGTCGGTCGAACCATAACCGTCGCCATAACCCAGTTCGGTGTGCAGACGCAGGGTGTAGTTTTCGGTGATCGGCTGGAACAACTGACCACGGTAGTCGAGTTTGTAGAACGACAGGTCGCTGCCCGGAATCGTGGTTTCCAGGGTCAGGCTCTGGGAACGACCACGGGTCGGCAGTACGCCCTTGTTCAGGGTCGACTCGGACCAGCCGGCCGAAGCCTTGAAGTTCAGATAGTTGTCGCCTTCCTTGTTAACGAAGTCGAAGATTTCGTCAACGGTGTACTGACCGGTCTTGATCTTGTCCTGCTGAGCGGACAGACCGAAGGTCAGACGCGACGTCTCGCTGATCGGGTAGCCAACGTTGACGCCGGCACCCAGGCTATCTACCGCATAGCTCGCTACGTCGACGTCGAGGTCTTTGTAGTCAGTGGTGCGATAGAACGCGTTGTAACCCAGGCTCACGCCATCGGCGGTCCAGTAGGGGTCAACGTAGCCGAAGTTGTAACGGCTCTGATATTCACTGCGGGTCAGGCCCACGCTCACACGGTTACCGGTACCCAGGAAGTTGTTCTGAGTGATCGAGCCACCGAGGATCAGACCGGCGCTCTGGGCGAAACCGACGCTGGCGGTGATCGAACCGGAAGCTTGTTCTTCAACGGCATAGTTCACGTCAACCTGGTCGTCGACACCCGGAACAGCCGGAGTCTCAACGTTCACTTCCTTGAAGAAGCCCAGACGTTCAAGACGGGTCTTGGACTGGTCGATCAGGTAGGTCGAAGCCCAGCCGCCTTCCATCTGACGCATTTCGCGACGCAGCACTTCGTCTTCGGACTTGGTGTTGCCACGGAAATTGATACGGTTGACGTAGGCACGCTTGCCCGGGTCGACGGCGAACAGGATGTCCACGGTGTGATCGTCGTCATGCGGCTGAGGAACGCCGTTCACGTTGGCGAAGGTGTAACCCTCGTTACCCAGGCGACGAGTGACCAGTTCGGAAGTGGTGGTCATCAGCTTGCGCGAGAACACCTGGCCTTTCTGCACCAGCAACAGCGACTTGACCTGGTCTTCAGGGACTTTCAGGTCACCGCTGAGCTTGACGTCACGTACGGTGTACTTCTCGCCCTCGGTGATGTTGACGGTGATGTAGACGTGTTTCTTGTCCGGGGTGATGGACACCTGGGTCGAAGCGATATCCATGTTGATGTAACCACGGTCCAGGTAGTAGGAACGCAGACGCTCCAGGTCACCGGACAGCTTTTCACGGGCGTACTTGTCATCGTTCTTGAAGAACGACAGCCAGTTGGTGGTTTTCAGCTCGAACAGGTCGATCAGGTCGTCATCAGGGAAGACCGTGTTACCCACCACGTTGATGTGCTGGATCGCGGCCACGGTGCCTTCGTTGATCTTCACTTTCAGCGCCACGCGGTTACGCGGCTGCGAGACCACCTCGGTATCGACGGTCGCCGAGTAACGGCCCTGGGCAACGTACTGACGCTGCAGCTCGTTACGGACACCTTCGAGGGTGGCGCGCTGGAAGATTTCACCTTCGGACAGACCGGACTGCTTCAGGCCTTTCATCAGGTCTTCGGTAGAGATCGCCTTGTTACCTTCGATCTCGATACTGGCGACCGACGGACGTTCGACGACCGTGATCACCAGAACGTTGCCTTCGCGGCCCAGCTGGATATCTTGAAAGAAACCGGTTTTGAACAACGCACGAGTGGATTCCACCAGGCGACGATCATCCGCCTGCTCGCCGACGTTCAACGGCAAGGCACCAAAGACGCTACCCGCGGAGACCCGCTGGAGGCCGTTGACGCGAATATCAGAGATAGTGAAGGACTCGGCGTGAACTTCGGCGATCATCAATACGGTGAGAACCGCAGTTAGCAGCAGACGTTTCATGAAGTCCTTTCTTATTCCAACTGGCAATAAACAAACTGCCGCAAAATGCGGCAGATTCGCAATTCAGCGAAGCTTTACAGTCGACCCAGATCATTGACCAGAGCAAGCAACATCACTCCGACCACCAAACTGATACCGATCTGCACCCCCCAACCTTGCACCCGATCCGACAAGGGGCGACCACGCACCCACTCAATCAGATAAAACAACAAATGCCCCCCATCCAGTACAGGAATGGGCAGCAAATTCAGAACCCCCAGGCTAATACTCAGATAAGCAAGGAAATTCAGGAAATCAGCAACGCCCGACTGGGCAGAAGCGCCCGCCACTTTAGCAATGGTTATCGGCCCACTCAAGTTTTTTACCGAGAGCTCGCCAAACAGCATTTTCTTCAACGAGTCCAGCGTCAGCACGCTCATGGTCCAGGTACGACGGGCACCCTCGCCAATCGCGGCCAACGGACCATAACTGACCTCGCGAATCATTTCCGGCGGCCAGTCCACGGCTTTTACGCCCGCCCCGAGATAACCGCTTGGCGACTTGCTTTCGCCGCGCGCCGCCAGGGTCACCGGGACGTCGATTTGAGCACCATCACGCTCGACTTTCAGCATGATTTTGGTATCAGGACGCGTACGAACGCTGTCGACCACTTGCTGCCAGTCATTCAGCGCCAGGCCGTCGAGCGCCAGCAGGCGATCACCGGTTTTCAGACCGGCGGCTTGTGCCGGGCCTTTTGGATCGAGTTCAGCCAGTACTGGCGGCAAAGCCGGGCGCCATGGGCGAATACCCAGCGAGCGAATGGGATCGGGCTCGTCAGCGCCTTTGAGCCAATGGTCCAGCGCCAGCTCACGCGGCGCGTCGACGGTCGAACCCTGCTCGCGCACGAGCAATTGCAGGGAACCACTTTCCCCCAGACGACGCACCAGTTGCAAATTGACGGCAGCCCAACCGGAGGTAGGCTCACCATCGATGGCGACGATCTCCTGGCCCGCGCTCAAACCGGCCCTGGCCGCAATGCTGCCGGACTCGACGGCACCGATCACCGGACGGATCTGCTCGCTGCCGAGCATGGCCAGCACCCAGAAAAACACCAGGGCCAGCAGGAAGTTGGCAATCGGCCCCGCCGCGACAATGGCGATGCGCTGGCGCACCGATTTACGATTGAAGGATTGATGAAGCTGATCGGCCGGGACTTCGCCTTCACGCTCATCGAGCATCTTGACGTAGCCGCCCAGCGGAATCGCGGCGACGACAAATTCAGTGCCCTGCTTGTCGTGCCAGCGCAACAGGGGCATGCCGAAGCCGACGGAAAAACGCAGAACCTTGACGCCACAGCGACGCGCGACCCAGAAGTGGCCGAATTCGTGAAAGGTGACCAGCACACCCAAAGCGATCAGGGTGCCGGCAATCATATAGAGCGCGCTCATCTACTTTCTCCGCAATCCTGTTCAGTGCCGCGTGACGCCATGGTACTGCAACGGCTATCGCCCGTGACGATTCAGCCACTGCCCGGCCAGAGTCCGCGCTTTCGCGTCTGCGGTAAACACCGCGTCCAGATCCTCCAGCGCAACCACTGGCTCGAGGCTCAGCACGTCCTCGATGATACTCGCGATTTCCAGATAACCCACACGTCCGTCGAGAAACGCGGCGACCGCCACTTCGTTGGCCGCATTGAGCATCGCCGGCGCACTGTTACCCGCCTCGGCCGCCTGTCGCGCCAGGCGCAGGCAAGGAAAACGCTCTTCGTCCGGCGCCTCGAAATCCAGGCGCGCGATGGCAAACAGATCCAAGGGCGCTACACCGGAGTCGATACGCTCAGGCCAGGCCAGTGCATTGGCAATCGGCGTGCGCATGTCGGGATTGCCCAACTGCGCCAGCACCGAGCCATCGACATAATCGACCAGCGAGTGAATCACACTCTGCGGATGGATCACCACCTCGACCTGCGACGGCTTGGCGTCGAACAGCCAGCAGGCCTCGATCAATTCCAGACCCTTGTTCATCATGCTGGCCGAGTCCACGGAAATCTTGCGCCCCATGGACCAGTTCGGGTGCGCACACGCCTGATCAGGCGAAACGTGCGCCAGCTCGCTCAACGGCGTCTGGCGGAAAGGCCCGCCCGAAGCCGTGAGCAAAATCCGTCGCACACCGACTGTACTCAGCCCACGGGAAAAATCCTGCGGCATGCACTGGAAGATCGCGTTGTGCTCGCTGTCGATCGGCAGCAGCACCGAGCCGCTCTTGTGCACGGCCTGCATGAACAGCGCGCCGGACATCACCAGCGCCTCTTTATTGGCCAGCAGGATCTTCTTGCCAGCCTCCACCGCCGCCAGGGTCGGTCGCAGGCCTGCGGCACCGACGATGGCGGCCATCACGGCATCGACTTCAGGTGCAGAGGCAACCTGACACAGGCCCTCCTCCCCCACCAATACGCGAGTGGACAGACCGGCAGCCCGCAGGTCGTCCTGCAAACCACGCGCCGCCGCCACTTCCGGCACGACTGCGAATTGCGGCACATGACGCACGCACAAGGCCAGCAACTCGCTCAGACGCGTGAAACCGCTCAGGGCGAACACCTGATAGCGCTCGGGATGACGCGCGATGACGTCGAGGGTGCTCAGACCAATCGAACCGGTAGCCCCCAGAACAGTGATCTGTTGAGGACGGCTCACGGTGCAGCCATCCACAACAATACAGCGAAAATCGGGATCGCCGCGGTCAGGCTGTCGATGCGATCAAGCACACCGCCATGACCGGGCAGCAGGTTGCTGCTGTCCTTGATGCCGGACTGGCGCTTGAACATGCTTTCGGTGAGGTCGCCCACCACCGAAATGAAGACGATCAGCGCAGCACCGATGAGCCCCTTGAGCAGTTCAGCCACCGTCCAGTCGCGAACCAGGCCGACGATCGCGGTGATCACCAGACTCAGCGCCAGGCCACCGTAAACGCCTTCCCAGCTTTTGCCCGGACTGACTTGCGGCGCCAGTTTGCGCTTGCCGAAAGCACGACCGGAGAAGTAAGCACCGATGTCGGCACCCCAGACCAACACCATCACCGCCATGATCAGCCAGTTACCCAGCGGGTATTGCTTGATCTGCACCAGTCCCTGCCAGGCCGGCAGCAGGATCAGCAAGCCGATCACCAGTTTGGTGGCTGCTGTGGACCAATGCTCGCTTGAGCGTGGATACGTCAGCACCAGGTAAGTCGCCACCGCCCACCACAACACCGAAGCGCCCAACACCCAAGGGGCCAGGCCCGGCAGGACGTACATGACGAACAGCATCAGCGCGACGACGGCGGCAAAGCCGACACGGAACGACTGCGCGGTAAAGCCAGCCAGACGCGCCCATTCCCAGGCACCCAGGCTCACGACCAGACCGATGAACAGCGCAAAACCGGATCCCTCGAGCAGGAAGAAACCGCACAGAGCGATCGGCAGCAGGATCAGCGCAGTGATGATTCGTTGTTTAAGCATTAAACCCGGGCTCCAGCTTCGACCTGTTCGCTCGTTTTACCGAAGCGACGCTGGCGCGAAGCGAAATCGGCCAGCGCAGTGCGCATGGCTTCGTGTTTGAAGTCCGGCCAGAACAGGTCGGAGAAGTACAACTCGGCATACGCCAGTTGCCACAGCAGGAAATTGCTGATGCGGTGCTCGCCACCAGTGCGGATGCACAAGTCTGGCAGCGGCAGGTCGCCGGTCGCCAGACAGGTTTGCAACAGCTCCGGAGTGATGTCTTCCGGACGCAGATGCCCGGCCTGAACCTCACGCGCCAGACGTTGCGCCGCCTGGGCAATATCCCACTGACCGCCGTAGTTGGCGGCGATCTGCAGAATAAAGCGGTTGGCACCGGCGGTCATGGCTTCGGCTTCGCGCATCGCCGCCTGAAGCTCAGGGTGGAAGCGCGAGCGATCACCGATGATGCGCAAGCTGATGTTGTTGTCGTTGAGGCGCTTGGCCTCACGACGCAGGGCCTTGAAGAACAGGTCCATCAAGGCACTGACCTCATCGGCCGGGCGCTGCCAGTTTTCACTGGAAAAGGCGAACAGGGTGAGCACTTCGACCTTGGCCTCGGCGCACACCTCGATTACCGCCCGCACAGCATCCACGCCGGCTTTATGCCCGGCGACACCCGGCATAAAGCGTTTTTTCGCCCAGCGATTATTGCCATCCATGATGATCGCGACATGGCGCGGCACCGCGGACGGCGCAGACTGCTTGGTCTTTTCCATTGAAGCGCGACCCTTATACGGCCATCAGGTCTTTTTCTTTCTCGTCCGTGGCCTTGGTGATCTGGGCCTCGGATTCTTTGGTCAGCTTATCGATATCAGCGATGGCACGACGTTCTTCGTCTTCACTGATTTCCTTGTCCTTGACCAGTTTTTTAAGCTCACCCAATGCGTCACGACGAATGTTGCGCACGGCAACGCGCGCGTCTTCCGCTGCGCTACGAGCCTGCTTGGTGAAGCCCTTGCGCGTTTCCTCGGTGAGGGCAGGCATCGGGATCAAAAGCAACTCACCCAGGTTGGTCGGATTGAGGTTCAGACCGGCGCTCTGGATCGCCTTGTCGACGGCAGCGAGCATGTTGCGCTCGAAAGCCACGACTTGCAGGGTACGCGAATCTTTCACGGTGACGTTGGCGACGCTGCTCAGCGGGGTGTCAGTGCCGTAGTAAGGCACCATGACACTACCGAGAATGCTCGGGTGAGCCTTGCCGGTACGAATCTGGCCGAACGCGTGGTTCAGAGATTCCAGGGATTTCTGCATACGCGCTTGGGCGTCTTTCTTGATTTCGTTGATCATTGTTGACCTTCCTCGATCAGAGTGCCTTCAGCGCCGCCATGCACGATGTTCAGCAGGGCGCCGGGCTTGTTCATGTTGAATACGCGCAGCGGCATCTTGTGATCGCGGCACAGGCAGATAGCAGTCAGATCCATCACGCCCAGCTTGCGATCCAGCACTTCATCATAAGTCAGATGATCGAACTTCTCGGCATGCGGGTCTTTGAACGGGTCTGCGGTGTAGACGCCATCAACCTTGGTCGCTTTCAGCACGACGTCGGCATCGATTTCGATGGCACGCAGACAGGCTGCCGAATCCGTGGTAAAGAACGGATTGCCGGTACCGGCGGCGAAAATCACCACGTCCTTGGAGTTCAGGTGGCGCATGGCTTTGCGGCGATCATAGTGATCGGTCACGCCAACCATGGAAATGGCCGACATCACGATGGCCGAGATATTGGCACGTTCCAGCGCGTCGCGCATGGCCAGGGCGTTCATCACAGTGGCCAGCATGCCCATGTGGTCGCCTGTCACCCGATCCATGCCGGCCTTGCTCAAGGCCTCGCCACGGAACAGGTTGCCGCCGCCGATCACCAGACCGACCTGTACGCCGATGCCGACCAACTGGCCGACTTCCAGCGCCATCCGATCCAGCACTTTTGGATCGATCCCGAACTCTTCCGAGCCCATCAGGGCCTCGCCGCTAAGCTTGAGTAGAATGCGTTTATAGCGAGCCTGATAACCACTGCCCTGCTGAGCCATTGCGAATCTCTCCTGCGGCGTATTTAAAAAATTCTGTGCAAGCTGTTTTACAGCTGCCGTTCACTCTAGCTTGGCGCTGCTTCAGCGCCATCGGAACCTGGCTTTGTAAGTCAGTTCCCAGTGGAAACCAATTAAAAACTGGTAACCCCATCTGAAAAGAGGCTGCGCGCGTGAGCGGGCAGCCTCTTTCGGGCGACAGTTGAAAAACCGTCTTATTGCTTGGCGGCAGCCAGCTGGGCAGCAACTTCTTCAGCGAAGTTGTCGACCGGCTTCTCGATACCTTCGCCTACTTTGAAGTAGGTGAAGGAAACGATTTCTGCGCCGCCTTTCTTGGCCAGCTCGCCAACCTTGATTTCAGGGTTCTTGACGAACGCCTGCTCAACCAGGCTCGCTTCTGCCAGGAACTTGCTGATACGGCCTTTGACCATGTTCTCAACAATGTTTTCTGGCTTGCCTTTGATCTTCTCTTCGTTCAGCTGCAGGAACACAGCCTTTTCACGCTCGATCGCTTCAGCCGAAACCTGCGAAGGCAGCAGGAACTCAGGGTTGCTTGCAGCTACGTGCATCGCGATGTCTTTGGCCAGCTCGACGTCGCCGCCTTTCAGAGCCACAACAACACCGATCTTGTTGCCGTGCAGGTAGGAACCTACAACGTCACCCTCGATACGGGTCAGACGACGGATGTTGACGTTTTCGCCTACTTTGGCAACCAGTGCTTCGCGAGCGGCTTCTTGAGCAGCGATCAGCGGAGCAGCGTCGGTCAGCTTGTCAGCGAAGGCTTTTTCTACGCTGGCAGCAACAAAGTTTTTGAAGTCGTCTTGCAGAGCCAGGAAGTCGGTCTGCGAGTTCACTTCCAGGATAACGGCAGCTTTACCGTCGTCCTTGATTGCGATTGCGCCTTCAGCGGCAACGTTGCCAGCCTTTTTCGCAGCCTTGATCGCGCCCGAAGCACGCATGTCATCAATGGCTTTTTCGATGTCGCCGTCAGCCTTTTCCAGGGCTTTCTTGCAGTCCATCATGCCTTCGCCGGTACGCTCGCGCAGTTCTTTAACCAACGCTGCAGTAATTGCTGCCATTTTCAAATTCCTCTTGGATAGGTTTTCAACCATTCCACCCGATCGAACGGGCGTTCAATTCTTCCCGAAACACCTTGTAGCTGCTGCACGTTACAAATGCAGGAGGTGCGCTGCCACACGTGGGCGCCAACAAACGGTTTTCGAGGTGGCAAAAAGGGGGCCAAGCCCCCTTTTTGCTTACTGAGTCAACGCCAGGGCGTCGATTACTCAGCTGCAGCCTGAGTTTCTTCAGCTGCGAATTCAACAGTGCCGCCAGCAACATTGTTGCGACCACGGATCACTGCGTCAGCCATCGAACCCATGTACAGCTGGATAGCGCGGATTGCGTCATCGTTGCCTGGGATGATGTAGTCAACGCCTTCCGGGCTGCTGTTGGTATCGACAACGCCGATGACCGGGATGCCCAGCTTGTTGGCTTCGGTGATCGCGATGCGCTCGTGGTCAACGTCGATCACGAACAGTGCGTCTGGCAGACCGCCCATGTCCTTGATGCCGCCCAGGGAGCGATCCAGCTTTTCCAGGTCACGGGAGCGCATCAGCGCTTCTTTCTTGGTCAGCTTGGCGAAAGTACCGTCTTCGGCTTGAACTTCAAGGTCACGCAGACGCTTGATGGAAGCACGAATGGTTTTGAAGTTGGTCAGCATGCCGCCCAACCAGCGGTGGTCGACGTACGGCGAACCGCAACGTGCTGCTTCTTCAGCAACGATCTTGCCAGCGGAACGCTTGGTGCCGACGAACAGAATCTTGTTTTTGCCCTGGGCCAGACGCTCTACGAAAGTCAGAGCTTCGTTGAACATTGGCAGGGTTTTTTCAAGGTTGATGATGTGAATCTTGTTACGCGCGCCGAAAATGTACTTACCCATTTTCGGATTCCAGTAACGGGTTTGGTGACCGAAGTGCACACCGGCCTTCAGCATATCGCGCATGTTGACTTGGGACATGATAGTTCCTTAATAAGTCGGGTTTGGCCTCCACGTATCCCAATGACCAACCAGTGGCATAAAGCCAAAGGCACCCAGGTCATCGTGTCGACACGTGTGTGGATTTAAGCTTCTCGGGGCATCCCCGGAAAGCGGCGCATTTTATACCACAGGGCGCGCAGAAACGGAACCCGGAATCTGTATTCGCACCAGGGACATGGGCGCAGCCCCCTTGGAATCGCCGTCAGGCACACCATTGTATAGAGAGAGACGATGTACGCAGGCGCGGATTTGCGCCTTTCGTCTGTTAGAATCGGGTTTTTCAGGGTCGCAAAACGTACACCTGCCACCCTATCCGTATCAGCAAGCGCCGCCGAGCGCAGAGAGAGCCTGTATGACCGTCAACCTCAAAACCCCCGAGGACATCGCTGGCATGCGTGTCGCCGGCAAACTGGCCGCCGATGTGCTGGAAATGATTGCCGAACACGTCAAACCGGGCGTGACCACCGATCAACTGAACCAGATCTGCCACGACTACATCGTCAATGTGCAGCAGGCCATTCCGGCCCCGCTCAACTACAAGGGTTTTCCGAAGTCGATCTGCACCTCGATCAACCATGTGGTCTGCCACGGCATCCCGAACGACAAGCCGCTGAAAAACGGTGACACCCTGAATATCGACGTCACCGTGATCAAGGACGGCTACCACGGCGACACCAGCCGCATGTTCCACGTTGGCGAAGTGCCCGTCTGGGCCGAGCGCCTGTCGCAGGTCACTCAGGAATGCATGTACAAGGCAATCGAGATCGTCAAACCTGGCTGCCGCCTCGGCGACATCGGTGAAGTCATCCAGAAGCACGCGGAAAAGAACGGCTTCTCGGTGGTTCGCGAGTTCTGCGGCCACGGCATCGGCAAGGTGTTCCACGAAGAACCGCAGATCCTGCACTACGGCCGCGCCGGCACCGGCATGGAACTGAAGGCCGGCATGACCTTCACCATCGAGCCGATGATCAACCAGGGCAAGGCCGACACCAAGGTGCTGGGCGACGGCTGGACCGCGATCACCAAAGACCGCAAACTCTCGGCGCAGTGGGAACACACCCTGCTGGTGACCGACACCGGCTACGAGATCTTCACCCTGCGCGCCGACGACACCATCCCGCGCGTCTCGGCCTGACCCCTGGAACGCTCCCACCTTTATAGAAGGAAAGCCAATCGATGCCGCAGGTGGATCCCGAACTCTTCGACCGCGGCCAGTTCCAGGCTGAACTGGCCCTGAAAGCGAGTCCTATCGCGGCGTTCAAAAAGGCGATCCGCCAGGCGCGCGAGGTCCTCGACACGCGTTTTCGCAATGGCCGCGACATCCGCCGCCTGATCGAAGACCGCGCATGGTTCGTCGACAACATCCTGCAAAAGGCCTGGGAGCAGTTCAACTGGAGCGAAGACGCCGACATCGCGCTGGTCGCGGTCGGTGGCTACGGCCGGGGCGAGCTGCATCCCTATTCCGACATCGACTTGCTGATCCTGCTGGACAGCGCCGATCACGAAGTTTTCCGCGACTCCATCGAGCGTTTTCTGACGCTGCTGTGGGACATCGGCCTGGAAGTCGGCCAGAGCGTACGCTCGGTCGATGAATGCGCCGAGGAAGCCCGTGCCGACCTGACCGTGGTCACCAACCTGATGGAAAGCCGCACCATCTGCGGCCCCGAGCGCCTGCGTCAGCGCATGCTTGATGTCACCAGCACAGCCCACATGTGGCCGGCCAAGGAGTTTTTCCTGGCCAAGCGCGCCGAACAGAAGGCCCGTCACCACAAGTACAACGACACCGAATACAACCTGGAACCCAACGTCAAAGGCTCGCCCGGCGGCCTGCGGGATATCCAGACGATTCTGTGGGTGGCCCGGCGTCAGTACGGCACCCTGAACCTGCGCGCCCTCGCCGGCGAAGGTTTTCTGGTCGAGAGCGAAAACGCTCTGCTGGCGTCGTCCCAGGAATTTCTGTGGAAAGTGCGCTATGCCCTGCACATGCTCGCCGGTCGCTCCGAAGATCGTCTGCTGTTCGATCATCAACGGACCATTGCCGGCCTGCTCGGCTTTGAAGGCGACGACGCCAAACAGGCGGTCGAAAACTTCATGCAGCAGTATTTCCGCGTGGTGATGAGCATCGCCCAGCTCAGCGACCTGATCATCCAGCATTTCGAGGAAGTCATCCTCGCCCCGGAAGACGAAGCACCGCCGCAGCCGATCAACTCGCGCTTCCAGTTGCACGACGGCTACATCGAAGCGCGCAACGACAACGTGTTCCGTCGCACGCCGTTCGCCATGCTCGAGATTTTCGTGTTGATGGCCCAGCAGCCGGAAATCAAAGGTGTGCGCGCCGACACCATTCGTCTGCTGCGCGAGAACCGGCACCTGATCGACGACAATTTCCGCAACGATATCCGCAATACCAGCCTGTTCATCGAGCTGTTCAAGTGCAAGATCGGCGTGCACCGCAACCTGCGCCGGATGAACCGCTACGGCATCCTCGGGCGTTATCTGCCGGAGTTCGGCTTTATCGTCGGGCAAATGCAGCACGACCTGTTCCACATCTATACGGTCGATGCGCACACGCTGAATCTGATCAAACACCTGCGTAAATTGCAGTACACCCAGGTGTCGGAAAAATTCCCGCTGGCCGCCAAGCTCATGGCCAAACTGCCCAAGCCTGAGCTCATTTACATGGCCGGCCTGTACCACGACATCGGCAAGGGCCGGCATGGCGATCACTCGGACATCGGCGCGGTCGATGCCGAAGCGTTCTGCCAGCGCCATCAGTTGCCGCTGTGGGACAGCCGCCTGATCGTCTGGCTGGTGCAGAATCACCTGGTGATGTCGACCACCGCGCAGCGCAAGGATCTGTCCGATCCGCAGGTGATCCATGATTTCGCGCAGATCGTCGGCGACGAAACCCGTCTGGATTACCTGTACGTGCTGACGGTTGCCGATATCAACGCGACCAACCCGACGCTATGGAACTCCTGGCGCGCCAGCCTGTTGCGCCAGCTCTATACCGAGACCAAACGCGCTCTGCGTCGTGGCCTGGAAAACCCGGTGGATCGCGAAGAGCAGATCCGCCAGACCCAGAGCGCCGCACTGGACATCCTCGTGCGTGGCGGCACCGATCCGGACGACGTCGAACAGTTGTGGGCGCAACTGGGCGATGACTATTTCCTGCGTCACACCGCTGGCGACGTGGCCTGGCACAGTGACGCGATCCTGCAGCAACCGGCCGATGGCGGCCCGCTGGTGCTGATCAAGGAAACCACACAGCGCGAGTTCGAGGGCGGCACGCAGATCTTCATCTATGCGCCGGATCAACACGATTTCTTCGCCGTGACCGTGGCCGCGATGGATCAGCTCAACCTGAACATTCATGACGCCAGGGTCATCACCTCAAGCAGCCAGTTCACCCTCGACACCTATATCGTGCTCGACAACGACGGTGAATCCATCGGCGACAACCCGACACGGATCAAACAGATTCGCGACGGTTTGACCGAAGCGCTGCGCAACCCGGACGACTACCCGACGATCATCCAGCGCCGGGTGCCGCGCCAGCTCAAGCACTTCGCCTTCGCGCCGCAGGTAACGATCCACAACGACGCTCAGCGTCCGGTGACGGTGCTGGAACTCACCGCCCCTGATCGCCCGGGCCTGCTGGCGCGTGTCGGCGGGATCTTCCTCGAGTTCGACCTGTCGCTGCAGAACGCCAAGATTGCGACCCTGGGCGAACGCGTGGAAGACGTGTTCTTCATCACCGACGCCCACAACCAGCCGCTTTCCGACCCGCTGCTGTGCAGCCGCTTGCAGGACGCAATCGTCGAGCAACTGAGCGTCAATCAGGAACCGGATATCAAGCTTTCGCGCATCAGTATTTGAATCAGCAAACTACCCCTGTGGAGGCAGATAATAGCTGCCGGGGCTTTTGTGGTGAGGGGATTCATCCCCGATGGGTTGCGAAGCAGCCCCGAACCGGCAATCGCGGAGTATCCGTTACACCGCAAGCGATGGTTTTGCGGCAGCTGCGCAGCCGATCGGGGATAAATCCCCTCGCCACAGAGTTCTCTCCACATTGAACGAGGCCCCCATGAACAACGCTCTGAACCAGCTCCAGCCCTACCCGTTCGAAAAGCTCCGCGCCTTGCTCGGCAGCGTGACGCCGAACCCGGACAAACGCCCGATCGCCCTGTCGATCGGCGAGCCGAAACACCGTTCGCCAAGCTTTGTCGCCGAAGCGCTGGCGAACAATCTGGATCAGATGGCGGTGTACCCGACCACCCTCGGCATCCCGGCCCTGCGCGAAGCCATCGCCGGCTGGTGCGAACGTCGCTTCGGCGTACCAAGCGGCTGGATTGATCCGGCGCGCAACGTATTGCCGGTCAACGGCACCCGTGAAGCGCTGTTCGCCTTCACCCAGACCGTGGTCAATCGCGGTGACGATGCACTGGTGGTCAGCCCGAACCCGTTCTATCAGATCTACGAAGGGGCAGCGTTCCTCGCCGGCGCCAAGCCGCACTACCTGCCGTGCCTGGACGAAAACGGCTTCAACCCGGATTTCGACGCGGTCTCGCCCGACATCTGGAAACGCTGCCAGATCCTGTTCCTGTGTTCGCCGGGCAATCCGACCGGCGCGCTGATCCCGGTCGAAGTGCTGAAAAAACTCATCGCCCTGGCGGACGAATACGATTTCGTGATCGCCGCCGACGAGTGCTACAGCGAACTGTATTTCGACGAACAGACCCCACCGCCGGGCCTGCTCAGCGCGTGTGTCGAACTGGGTCGCAAGGACTTCAAGCGTTGCGTGGTGTTCCACAGCCTGTCGAAGCGCTCCAACCTGCCGGGGCTGCGTTCCGGTTTCGTCGCGGGCGACGCCGATGTCCTCAAAGGCTTCCTGCTCTACCGCACCTACCACGGCTGCGCGATGCCGGTGCAAACCCAACTGGCCAGCGTTGCAGCGTGGAATGACGAAGTGCACGTGCGCGCCAACCGTGCGCTGTACCGGGAGAAATTCGACGCTGTCTTGGCGATCCTCAGCCCGGTGATGGACGTGCAGCGTCCGGACGGCAGTTTCTATCTGTGGCCGAACGTACAAGGTGACGACGCGGCGTTCTGTCGCGACCTGTTCGAGCAGGAACACGTGACCGTGGTGCCAGGCTCGTATCTGTCCCGCGAGGTAGACGGTGTGAATCCGGGCGCCGGTCGAGTGCGCATGGCCCTGGTTGCGCCACTGGCTGAATGCGTCGAGGCCGCAGAGCGGATTCGCGCGTTTGTCTCTCGCCAGTCGTAAGTGTCTTTACCGTGCCAGTTTTGCTGGCACGGTAACCGGTCATAAAACCGTACATATATTCAATTTACCGATTCAACCTCAGCCCCTAGCATCCGTCATTCAAAGCAACTTGTCGGGAACAACAAGCAACCCGAGAAGTTAAACCTGAAGAATGAAAACATGGATGTTCCGTAATGCAATCAACCTGGCTTCAGCCAAACAAACAATTCGAACACACACGCATCTCCCGCAACATTAAATGTACTTGGGAGATTCAAAAACATGTGGGCTAAAAATAATCCGGCGAAATTCTGGACTCCCGGCAGCACACTTCGCATCGCGTTCCTCAACGGTACGCAGGCATTCAAGGACGAAACGATCGCCGCCGCCAGCAACTGGTTGCCGCACATCAACTTGAAGTTCGATTTCGTCGAAGGTGAAGAAGGCGATATCCGCATACTCAGTCAACCGGGAACGTTTTCCTCTCTGATCGGTACCGATGCTCTGTTACATCCCGGTGAGCCGACCATGCGACTCTGGCCACACCCACCGAGCCAGGCACGTTATTTCGCAGCCAATGTCATGCATGAGTTCGGTCACATGCTCGGCGCAGAACATGAACAGACCAACCCCACGGCAAACATTCCCTGGGATAAACCAGCCATTTATAAACAACACGGAATAACCGCCGACCCGGAAGAGGACAACTACCAGGCCAGCGTGACGCGCAAACGACTGCACGACTGGTATTTTGACCTCGGCAATCCCGACGAAAGCATTTATTCAGAGTACGACCAGAAGTCGATCATGCACTATCCCGTCAGCCAGTCGTGGACACTCGGTGACTTCCAGATCTTCATTAATCTGGACCTCAGCGAACAGGATAAAACCTTCATGTCGAACGCTTACCCCTACCCCGCGAGTCAGTGAGCGCGCCAGGTCCGTATCGGACTATTTGACCTGCCCCAGATTTGCCTCGCTCAAATCAAGCTCGCTCAATACTTCTCTGAGCACGTCATCACCAATCTGGTGATGACGGCTCAGGCTATACAACTCAAGGCGTTGCGCCCGCAACGCCTTGAGTCGCAAACGGCGCTCCAGCAGATCCATCTGGAACGCCAGCGCCTGGGCTTCCGCCGAATCGTTGAACACCTCAAGCTGATGCCGGTACTCGGACATGATCCGCGCCTTGAGTTCGGCCGAGAGTGCTGCCTGCGCAGCGTCCTGCGGCGCGACCTCTTCGGTTTCCAGCGCATGGATCGCCGCCTCGGCGGTCTTGCGCCAGGCGTCGCGCACTTCCTGACGGCGCTTGTCGTCCGGACTTTTCTCGATGCCGCGCAGTAGCAATGGCAAAGCGATACAGGCGCAAATCAGCGACAACAGAATCACCCCGGCGGCGATGAAGATCAGCAGATCGCGCTCGGGGAACGCCTCGGCCCCCATCAGCATCGGCACCGACATCACACCGGCCAGCGTCACCGCACCGCGCACACCGCCGACGGTCAGCAGCCAGCAGGATCGCGCGGTCGGCACTTGCGTCAGGTCGCCCTTGCCGCGCAAACGGCGCAGCAGCACCGACAGGCGCCAGATGCTCTGCACCCAGATAAAGCGCAACAGCACCAGCGCGAGGAAAATCGCCACCACGTCGAGACCTCGGTACAGCAGCGTCGGCCACAACGTCGGCTCGTGGCTGACCACCGCTTTGATGATGTCCGGCAATTGCAGACCCAGCAGCAGGAAGATCAGACCGTTGAAGGCAAATTCGAGCAGCGACCAGACGCTACGGTTGAGCAAGCGAGTGCTGGTCTGTCGTGGCAACAGATCGAGCCAGCTCTGCATCATCCCCGCCGCCACCGCCGACAGGATGCCCGAAGCGCCCAACCGCTCGGCCAACACATAAGCCGCGAACGGCAGCAGCAACATGAACACCACGTGGGTGGCCGGATCGTCCCAGCCCCGGGCGATCATCCACGCGCGCAAACGCCCGACCAGCCAGCTCAGCACCACGCCGACGGCCAAGCCTCCCACCGCCACCAGCACGAAGGTCAGGCTGGCATTGGCCAGTGAGAACACTCCGGTGACCGCCGCAACCAGGGCAAACTTGAACGTCACCAGACCCGAAGCATCGTTCATCAAGGCTTCGCCCTGCAGTATGTGCATCAGCGGTGTCGGCAAACGGTTCTGCGAGATCGCCGACACCGCCACGGCGTCGGTCGGCGACAGCACCGCGGCCAGCGCGAAGGCTACCGGCAGTGGAATTGTCGGCAACAGCCAGTGAATGAAGTACCCGGCACCGACCACGGTGAACAGCACGAGGCCGACCGCCAGCGTCAGGATCGGCCCACGCAAATGCCAGAACTCGCGTTTGGGCATCCGCCAGCCATCGGAGAACAGCAGCGGCGGCAGGAACAGAAACAGGAACAGCTCCGGATCCAGCGCCACGTGCAGGCCCAATGTCGGCCAGGCCAGCAAGGCACCGGCGGCGATTTGCACCAGGGGCAGCGGCAGCGGGATGACCCGTCCGACCAGCCGCGAGACGCTGACCAGCATCAGCAGGATAAGGACGGTGTAAGCGGTTTGCATAAAGCGGAAATCTCAGACAATCGACAGCGTTGAACGGTCATATTAGCCGCTCAGGATACGTGTGACCGTTGCACCTATGTCGCACTGCTGGAACGCAGTCCCTTTGTGGGAGCGAGCCTGCTCGCGAACGTGGAGTCTCATTCAACAGAGATATTGCCTGACACGGCCCCTTCGCGAGCAGGCTCGCTCCCACAGGTTTTGCAGCGTTACGACAACCGTGGCCGCCCGAAACGCGTTGGTCATGGCATAATCCGACACCATTTTTTTCCAGCACCTGTAAAGGGGGCGATTCCTTGACCGTTTCAAGTAAAACGTTGCACCTTTTCGGCATCAAAGCCTGCGACACCATGAAGAAGGCGCGCACCTGGCTCGATGAACACGCTGTCAGCTACGACTTTCACGATTACAAAACCGCCGGTATCAACCGTGAGCACCTGACCCAATGGTGCAACGAGCACGGCTGGCAAACGGTGTTGAACCGTGCCGGCACGACCTTTCGCAAACTCGACGACGAACGTAAAGCCGATCTCGACCAGTCGAAAGCCATCGAACTGATGCTCGCTCAACCCTCGATGATCAAGCGCCCGGTGCTCGATCTCGGTGACCGAACCCTGATTGGCTTCAAGCCAGACATCTACGCGGCCGCACTCAAGTAAGCAGCCCGTCACTTATTGCTAGAGGTATTCACATGTCCAACTCTCTGTTCAGCATCGCCTTTGGTGTCGGCACGCAAAACCGTCAAGGTGCCTGGCTGGAAGTGTTCTACGCCCAGCCACTGCTCAACCCGTCGGCAGAACTGGTCGCTGCCGTTGCGCCGATCCTCGGCTACACCGAAGGCAACCAGGCCATCACCTTCACCACCGCGCAGGCGGCGCAACTGGCTGAAGCGGTCAAAGGCATCGACGCCGTTCAAGGCAAGCTGCTGACCCGTCTGGCCGAAAGCCACAAGCCGCTGGTCGCCACTCTTCTGGCCGAAGACGCACAGCTGACCTCGACGCCAGAGGCGTACCTGAAGCTGCACCTGCTGTCCCATCGTCTGGTCAAGCCGCACGGCGTGAGCCTGGCCGGGATCTTCCCGCTGCTGCCGAACGTGGCCTGGACCAGCCAGGGTGCAATCGACCTGAGCGAACTGGCCGAGCTGCAACTCGAAGCCCGCCTGCGCGGCGAGCTGCTGGAAGTGTTCTCGGTGGACAAGTTCCCGAAAATGACCGACTACGTGGTGCCGGCCGGCGTGCGTATCGCTGACGCCGCTCGTCTGCGTCTGGGTGCGTACGTGGGCGAAGGCACCACCGTGATGCACGAAGGCTTCATCAACTTCAACGCCGGCACCGAAGGCCCGGGCATGATCGAAGGCCGCGTTTCCGCTGGCGTATTCGTTGGCAAGGGCTCGGACCTGGGCGGCGGTTGCTCGACCATGGGCACTCTGTCAGGCGGCGGCAACATCGTAATCAAGGTTGGCGAAGGCTGCCTGATCGGCGCCAACGCCGGTATCGGTATTCCGTTGGGCGACCGCAACACTGTCGAGTCGGGCCTGTACGTGACCGCCGGCACCAAAGTCGCGCTGCTGGACGAGCACAACAACCTGGTCAAGGTTGTAAAAGCCCGTGAGCTGGCCGGCCAGACCGACCTGCTGTTCCGTCGCAATTCGGAAACCGGTGCCGTGGAGTGCAAAACCCACAAATCGGCGATCGAGCTGAACGAAGCGCTGCACGCGCACAACTAAGCAGCCGTACGATCCCCCTGTGGGAGCGAGCTTGCTCGCGAAGGCGTCCGGTCAGTCAACAACAGAGCTGAATGACACGACGCTTTCGCGAGCAAGCTCGCTCCCACAAGGTTCGATGTACCCCCGCCCAAGTTCACAGGGCTGAACCTATGATGATTCCCTCCCCCTGGCGCGCCGACTTTCCGGCCATCGCCGCCCTGCAACGGCAAGACCAGACCTATCTGGACAACGCCGCCACCACGCAAAAACCCCAGGCCTTGCTTGACGCACTGACGCATTACTACGCCAATGGCGCGGCCAATGTGCATCGCGCGCAACACCTGCCCGGCGCTCACGCCACGCAGGCGTTCGAAGACAGTCGGCTCAAGGTGGCCCAGTGGCTGAATGCCGGTGACAGCGGGCAGATCATCTTCACCCACGGTGCCACCAGCGCGCTGAATCTCCTGGCCTATGGCCTGGAACCTCTTTTCCAACCGGGCGATGAAATTGTCATCAGCGCCCTGGAGCATCACGCCAACCTGCTGCCGTGGCAGCAACTGGCGCAGCGTCGCGAACTGAAACTGGTGATCCTGCCGCTGGACGCTGACGGCGTGATCGACCTCGGCGCCGCTGTGCGCCTGATCAATCCGCGTACCCGCTTGCTGGCGGTCAGTCAGCTGTCCAACGTGCTTGGTGCCTGGCAACCCTTGCCGGCGTTGCTGGCGATGGCCAAGGCGCACAACGCGCTGACCGTGGTCGATGGCGCCCAGGGTGTGGTGCACGGTCGGCACGACGTGCAGGCGCTCGGTTGCGACTTCTATGTGTTTTCCAGCCACAAGCTGTACGGCCCTGATGGCCTCGGCGTGCTGTTCGGGCGCAACAAGGCGCTTGAGCAACTGCAGCCGTGGCAGTTCGGCGGCGAAATGGTGCTGGAAGCCAATTATCACGATGCACGCTTCCGCCCTGCCCCGCTGGGTTTCGAAGCCGGCACGCCGCCGATCGCCAGTGTGATTGGCCTCGGTGCCACGCTCGATTATCTGGCCGGGCTGGATCAGGACGCGGTATCGGCCCATGAAGCGGCGCTGCACGCCTACCTGCTGCAAGGTCTGGCCGCGCGTAACGGCATTCGTCTGCTGGGCAAGCCGCAACTGGCGCTGGCCAGTTTTATCGTCGAGGGTGTGCACAACGCCGATCTGGCACACCTGCTCACCGAGCAAGGCATTGCCGTGCGCGCCGGGCATCACTGCGCCATGCCGTTGCTGAAAAGCTTCGAACTGGCCGGGGCGATCCGCGTGTCGCTGGCACTGTACAACGACTCCGAGGATCTGGAGCGTTTCTTCGACGCGCTGGATCAGGCCTTGGAGTTGCTGCGATGAACCTGCCGCTCGCCGCCGCCGAAGCGCTGCAGACCTTTCAGAATGCCGCTGGTTGGGAACAACGCGCACGGTTGCTGATGCAGTTTGGCGATCGTCTGCCGCCGCTGAATGACGCGGACAAATGCGAAGCCAACCGGGTGCATGGCTGTGAGAGTCAAGTGTGGCTGGTGGGTGAGCTGCAGGACGGCCACTGGCAGTTCAGCGCTGCCAGCGATGCGCGGATGATTCGCGGGCTGGTGGCGTTGTTGCTGTTGCGGGTCAACGGTTTGAGCGCTGTCGAGTTGCAGCAAGTGGACCTGTCGGACTGGTTCAATCAGCTGGGACTGTCGCGGCAGTTGTCGCCGTCGCGCAGTAATGGCTTGAATGCCGTGCTCCAGCGGATGAATGAGTTGGCCGGTTAATCGCCATCGCTGGCAAGCCAGCTCCCACAGGGTTCGATGGTGTTCATAGATGCGGTGAAATTACCCAATAACTGTGGGAGCTGGCTTGCCAGCGATGAGGTCATCAGCCTCACAGATCAAACCTGAGGTTTTACTCGGTCAGCCGGCCGTCGCACACCCGCCACAATCTTGTCCACCGCCTTGGTCGCCGCGACCATGCCGAACGTCGCCGTGACCATCATCACCGCGCCAAACCCGCCGGCGCAGTCGAGCTTCACCCCGTCGCCGACAAAACTCTTCTGCAAGCAGATGCTGCCATCCGGTTTCGGATAGCGCAGTTGCTCGGTGGAAAACACGCACGGCACGCTGTAATGACGGGTCACCGTGCGCGAGAAGCCGTAGTCGCGTCGCAACGTCGAGCGCACTTTCGAGGCCAGTGGATCGTTGAATGTGCGGTTGAGGTCGCAGACCTGAATCAGCGTCGGATCGATCTGTCCGCCGGCACCGCCGGTGGTGATGATCTGGATCTTGCGCCGCTTGCACCAGGCGATCAGCGCAGCCTTGGCGTTGACGGCGTCGATGCAGTCGATCACGCAGTCGATGTTCGGTGTGATGTACTCGGCCATGGTGTCGCGGGTGACGAAATCCGCCACCGCGTGCACGGTGCAGTCCGGGTTGATCCCGCGCAGACGCTCGGCCATCACCTCGACCTTGGGTTTGCCGACGGTGCTGTCCAGTGCGTGCAACTGGCGGTTGGCGTTGCTGACGCAGACGTCGTCGAGGTCGAACAGCGAAATCTCACCCACGCCACAGCGGGCCATGGCTTCCGCCGCCCAGGAACCAACGCCACCGACGCCGACAATCGCCACATGGGCCGCACGCAGGCGCTCGAGGCCCTCGATGCCATACAAACGGGCGATGCCTGCAAACCGCGGATCTTCTGTACTCATGACCATTACCCCAAAAACCGGCGCGCATTATAGGGCCGTCGACGGCCAAGAGCATCTTTGACGCTATGAACGGTGAACGCAGGCGTTTTCACACAACCTTTGTGGTGAGGGAGCTTGCTCCCGCCGGGTCGCGAAGCGGCCCTCCAAAAGCGGCCTGCTTCGCAGTCCAGCGGGAGCAAGCTCCCTCGCCACCGGGAATTGCTATAACTGAATAACAAAGTTTTCTCTTACAAGCTGTTACTAAAGAACTTAAATCAGGTTGGACTGCCCAATGTCGGGCATTTCCCTGTCCGGTGTACGAGCAGTGAACTGCCGGTGTAGGATTCGCGCCCTTTTGGCGCTTGCCAACCGTTCCTCCGTTCCACAGCCTTTGGAACCCGAAATAGCTATGTCATCGCGTAAATTTGGTCTCAACCTGGTGGTGGTTCTGGCAATCGCCGCCCTGTTCACCGGTTTCTGGGCGCTGATCAACCGCCCGGTCTCCGCGCCCAACTGGCCGGAGCAGATCTCCGGTTTCTCTTATTCGCCATTCCAGCAGGGCCAATTCCCGCAGAAGGATCAATATCCGACTGACGATGAAATGCGCCGCGACCTGGAGATCATGAGCAAGCTGACGGACAACATCCGCATCTATTCGGTTGACGGTTCGCTGCAGGACATCCCGAAACTGGCGGAAGAGTTTGGTCTGCGCGTGACCCTCGGGATCTGGATCAGCCCCGATCAGGAACGCAACGAGCGCGAGATCCAGCGCGCCATCGAACTGGCCAATACCTCGCGCAGCGTGGTGCGGGTGGTGGTCGGTAACGAGGCGATTTTCCGCAAGGAAATCACCGCCGAACAACTCAGCGTGCTGCTGGATCGCGTGCGCGCAGCGGTGAAAGTGCCGGTGACCACCTCCGAGCAATGGCACGTCTGGGAAGAACACCCGGAACTGGCCAAACACGTCGACCTGATCGCTGCGCACGTGCTGCCTTACTGGGAATTCATTCCGGTGGACAAGGCCGGGCAGTTCGTCTTCGACCGCGCCCGCGACCTGAAAAAGCTGTTCCCGAAAAAACCGTTGCTGCTGTCCGAAGTCGGCTGGCCGAGCAACGGGCGCATGCGCGGTGGCGCCGATGCGTCGCCGGCGGATCAGGCGATCTACCTGCGCACGCTGGTCAACAAACTCAACCGTCAGGGCTTCAACTACTTCGTGATTGAAGCCTTCGACCAGCCGTGGAAGGCCAGTGACGAAGGTTCGGTCGGCGCCTACTGGGGCGTGTTCAACGCCGCGCGCCAGCAGAAATTCAACTTCGAAGGCCCGGTGGTGGCGATCCCGCAATGGCGCGTGCTGGCCATCGGTTCAGTGGTGCTGGCGCTATTGTCGCTGACCCTGCTGATGATCGACGGCTCGGCCCTGCGTCAGCGTGGCCGGACCTTCCTGACCTTTATCGCGTTCCTTTGCGGTTCGGTGCTGGTGTGGATCGGCTACGACTACAGCCAGCAATACAGCACGTGGTTCAGCCTGACGGTGGGTTTCCTCCTGGCGTTGGGTGCGCTCGGGGTGTTCATCGTGTTGCTGACCGAGGCGCATGAACTGGCCGAAGCCGTGTGGATTCACAAGCGTCGGCGGGAATTCCTGCCGGTGATCGGTGATTCGGACTACCGGCCGAAAGTCTCGATCCACGTGCCTTGCTACAACGAGCCGCCGGACATGGTCAAACAGACCCTCGACGCCCTCGCGGCCCTCGATTACCCGGACTATGAAGTCCTGATCATCGACAACAACACCAAGGACCCGGCAGTCTGGGAACCGGTGCGCGACTACTGCGCGACCCTCGGCCCGCGCTTCAAGTTCTTCCACGTCTCGCCCCTGGCCGGGTTCAAGGGCGGCGCGCTGAACTACCTGATTCCGCACACCGCCAAGGACGCCGAAGTGATCGCGGTGATCGACTCCGATTACTGCGTACACCCGAACTGGCTCAAGCACATGGTGCCGCACTTCGCCGACCCGAAAATCGCCGTGGTGCAGTCGCCGCAGGATTACCGCGACCAGAACGAAAGCACCTTCAAGAAGCTCTGCTACGCCGAATACAAAGGCTTCTTCCACATCGGCATGGTCACCCGTAACGACCGCGACGCGATCATCCAGCACGGCACCATGACCATGACCCGCCGTTCGGTTCTGGAAGAGCTGGGCTGGGCCGACTGGTGCATCTGTGAAGACGCCGAACTCGGCCTGCGCGTGTTCGAGAAAGGCCTGTCGGCGGCGTATTACCACGACAGCTACGGCAAGGGTCTGATGCCAGACACCTTCATCGACTTCAAGAAGCAGCGTTTCCGCTGGGCCTACGGCGCGATCCAGATCATCAAGCGCCACACCCGCAGCCTGCTGCGCGGCAAGGACACCGAGCTGACCCGTGGCCAGCGTTACCACTTCCTCGCGGGCTGGTTGCCGTGGGTGGCGGACGGCATGAACATCTTCTTCACCGTCGGCGCGTTGTTGTGGTCAGCGGCGATGATCATCGTGCCGCAACGGGTCGATCCGCCGCTGCTGATTTTCGCCATCCCGCCATTGGCGCTGTTCGTGTTCAAGGTCGGCAAGATCATCTTCCTCTACCGTCGCGCCGTCGGCGTGAACCTCAAGGACGCGTTCTGCGCGGCATTGGCCGGGCTGGCGTTGTCGCACACCATCGCCAAAGCGGTGCTGTACGGTTTCTTCACCAGCAGCATTCCGTTCTTCCGCACGCCGAAAAATGCCGACAACCACGGCTTCTGGGTGGCGATTTCCGAAGCGCGGGAAGAGCTGTTCATCATGCTGCTGTTGTGGGGCGCGGCGCTGGGGATTTACCTGGTGCAAGGCATTCCGAGCAACGACATGCGCTTCTGGGTGGCGATGCTGCTGGTGCAGTCGCTGCCGTACGTCGCGGCGCTGATCATGGCGTTCCTCTCGTCGCTGCCAAAACCGGCGGCGGAGCCTGAACCGGCCGCCGCTTGATCAGTTATTGTTGAACGTCAAACGGCGGCCTTCGGGCCGCCGTTTTGCATTAGAATGGTCGCCTTTTTCAATGCCAACACATCCTGTAGGAGCTGCCGCAGGCTGCGATCCTTTGATCTTGCTGTAGATTTGAAAAAACAAAATCAAAAGATCGCAGCCTGCGGCAGCTCCTACAGGTTTACCGTGCGCACCCCGGAGTTATTACATGACGGCCCACGCCGACCTTTCGCCGACCCTCCAACTCGCCATCGACCTGATCCGCCGTCCGTCCGTGACGCCGGTCGACGCCGATTGCCAGAAGCAGATGATGCAGCGCCTGGGCGATGCCGGTTTCACCCTCGAACCGATGCGCATCGAAGATGTGGATAACTTCTGGGCCACCCACGGCAACGACGACGGCCCGGTGCTGTGCTTCGCCGGCCACACCGACGTGGTGCCGACCGGTCCGGTGACCGCTTGGCAGATCGACCCGTTCAACGCGGTGATCGATGAACACGGCATGCTCTGTGGCCGTGGCGCAGCGGACATGAAAGGCAGCCTGGCGTCGATGACCGTCGCCGCCGAGCGTTTCGTTGCCGACTACCCGAATCACAAGGGCAAGGTCGCGTTCCTCATCACCAGCGACGAAGAAGGCCCGGCGCACCACGGCACCAAAGCGGTGGTTGAACGTCTGGTGGCGCGCAAGGAACGTCTGGACTGGTGCATCGTCGGCGAACCGTCGAGCACCACGCTGGTCGGTGACGTGGTGAAAAACGGGCGTCGCGGCTCGCTGGGCGCCAAGCTGACCGTGCGCGGTGTGCAGGGTCACGTGGCCTACCCGCATCTGGCGAAGAATCCGATCCACCTCGCGGCCCCGGCGCTGGCCGAGCTGGCCGCCGAGCATTGGGATCACGGCAACGATTTCTTCCCGCCGACCAGTTTCCAGATTTCCAACCTCAACTCCGGCACCGGCGCGACCAACGTGATTCCGGGTGATCTGGTGGCGGTGTTCAACTTCCGCTTCTCCACCGAATCCACCGTCGAAGGCCTGCAAAAACGCGTGGCCGACATCCTCGACAAACACAACCTGGACTGGCACATCGACTGGGCGCTGTCCGGTCTGCCGTTCCTCACCGAGCCGGGCGCGCTGCTCGACGCGGTATCGTCGAGCATCAAGGACATCACCGGCCGCGAAACCCACGCGTCGACCAGCGGCGGGACTTCCGACGGTCGTTTCATCGCGACCATGGGTACGCAAGTGGTTGAGCTGGGGCCGGTCAACGCGACCATTCACCAGGTCAACGAGCGTGTGCTGGCGGCCGATCTCGACGTGCTGACCGAGATCTACTACCAGACCCTGATCAAGTTGCTCGCCTGATGCTCGCGTGCCCGATCTGCAGTGAACCGCTGAACAGCGTCGATAACGGTGTGGTCTGCCCCGCCGGCCACCGCTTCGACCGCGCGCGTCAGGGCTACCTGAACCTGTTGCCGGTGCAGCACAAGAACAGCCGTGATCCTGGCGACAACCAGGCGATGGTCGAGGCGCGTCGCGACTTCCTGAATGCCGGGCATTACGCGCCAGTGGCCAAACGTCTGGCCGAGCTGGCGGCGGGTTATGCGCCGGCACGCTGGGTCGATATCGGTTGCGGCGAGGGTTACTACACCGCACAGATCGCCGAGGCCTTGCCAGGCGCGGATGGCTACGCGCTGGACATCTCCCGCGAGGCGGTGAAACGCGCCTGCAAGCGTAATCCGGCAATCACCTGGTTGATCGCCAGCATGGCCCGCGTGCCGTTGGCGTCGGGCAGTTGCCAGTTTCTCGCCAGCGTTTTCAGTCCGCTGGACTGGGCAGAAGCCAAGCGTCTGCTCAGCGTCGGCGGCGGCCTGATGAAGGTCGGCCCGACCAGCGGCCATCTGATGGAACTGCGCGAACGCCTGTACGACGAAGTGCGCGAATACACCGACGACAAGCATCTGGCATTAGTGCCCGAAGGCATGGCGCTGGCGCACAGCGAAACCCTGGAATTCAAACTGACGCTGGACAAGCCCGAGGATCGCGCCAACCTGTTGGCGATGACACCCCACGGCTGGCGCGCCAGTGCCGAACGCCGCGCCGCAGTGATCGAGCAGGCCGAGCCGTTCGTGACCACTGTGTCGATGCGCTACGATTATTTCGTTCTTCAATAACTTTTGGTCTCGGGCGAGTGCCCGGGGCCGGCTAAATCCGCGAATGGATTTTTCAGACCCGCAGTGAGGACATCCATGCGCCAACCGGATATCGAGATTTACCTGAAAGACGCCGACGTCGACCACAAGGCGATTTCCGCCTGGCTCGGTGAGGCTCTGGGCCCGTGCAGCGATTGGGTACAGAAAGGCCAGACCTACAAGTGCAAGGCCGGCAACATCCCGGTGACGTGGCTGCCGAAGGCCGTGGGCAAATGGAACAGCCTGTACCTGGAAAGCGACGCGACGCCTTGGGACGACGACATCGCCTGCGCCCGTGCAGCTTTCGCCGCGCTGAACGTGGAAGTGCGTTGCGCACCGGGCACCTGGGTCGAGGAAGAAGGTGAGGAAACGGCGGATCGCTGGATTCGCATCAGCGCCGACGGGGAAGAAGAAATCACCTGGAAGACTGCCTGAAAGCAAAAGATCGCAGCCTGCGGCAGCTCCTACAGGGGAATGCATTCCAAACTGTAGGAGCTGCCGCAGGCTGCGATCTTTTGATCTTGAAAGTTACAGGCCTACAACATCCTCAGCCTGCAAACCCTTCTGCCCTTCCACCACCGCGTATTCAACCTGCTGACCCTCGGTCAGCGAACGGTGTCCTTCGCCGCGGATCGCGCGGTAGTGCACGAACACGTCCACCCCGTCGTTGCGCTGAATGAAGCCGTAGCCCTTGGCGTCGTTGAACCACTTCACATTGCCGGTTTCACGTGTTGCCATCTGTTCATACTCCTTTTTTATTATTGAACAGGCTTTTCGCAGGAAAGCCTTTGCGGAACGTCAGCCTGCGCCCGACGTCCATAAAGGGCCCCGGCGACAGATTGCCGAGTATATGACAGGCGTAAAAAGTCTCAACAGGAGATTACTTCGCCGCTTTTTTGCCGATTTTCGGTGAATACGGCAAACTGTCGACCGCCCGAGCATCTGCTCGGTTTTATCAACTCACGCAGAAGCCGTATGACCCGTTCCCCGTTCCGCCGTCTAGTGTTTGGCACCTTGCGCCGACTGTTGTACCTCTGGGTTCGCTCGGAGACGATCAACCAGTCGTCGCTCACCCTCAACCTCGACCGCAGTCGCCCGGTGTTCTACGTCCTGCAAAACCCCTCGCTCACTGATCTGGCGGTGGTCGACACCGAATGCACCAAGGCCGGTCTGCCGCGTCCGGTGTTGCCAGTGTCGGTGGGGCCGTTGATCGAACCGGCGGCGTTTTTCTACCTGACGCCGGACCCGGACTGGCTTGGCCGTCAGGACAAGCGCGGTGCACCGCCGACCCTGACCCGTCTGGTCAGCGCCCTGACCCAGAACGCCGCCGAAGACGCGCAGATCATTCCGGTCAGCGTGTTCTGGGGCCAGTCGCCGGACAGCGAAAACAGTCCGTGGAAGTTGCTGTTCGCCGACAGCTGGGCCGTCACCGGGCGCCTGCGCCGACTGCTGAGCATCATCGTTCTGGGGCGCAAGACCCGTGTGCAATTCTCGGCGCCAATCCACCTGCGCGAATTGATCGAGCACAACAAGGGCCACGAACGCACCGTGCGCATGGCCCAGCGCATCCTGCGCGTGCACTTCCGCAACCTGAAGGCGGCAGTGATCGGCCCGGACATCTCGCACCGGCGCAATCTGGTCAAGGGTCTGCTCAATCAACCACTGGTCAAGCAAGCAATCGTCGAAGAAGCCGAACGCGAGAACATTTCCCTGGAAAAAGCCAAGGCCCAGGCCCTGCGCTACGGCAACGAGATCGCTTCGGACTACACCTACACCGCGATCCGTTTCCTCGAAGTGGTACTGAGCTGGTTCTGGAACAAGATCTACGACGGGATCAAGGTCAACCACATCGAAGGCGTGCAGAAGGTCGCTCAGGGTCACGAAGTGATCTACGTGCCGTGCCACCGCAGCCACATCGACTACTTGCTGCTGTCGTACCTGCTGTTTCGCAACGGCCTGACCCCGCCGCACATTGCCGCCGGGATCAACCTGAACATGCCGGTGATCGGCAGCCTGCTGCGCCGTGGCGGCGCGTTCTTCATGCGCCGCACGTTCAAGGGCAATCCGCTGTACACCTCGGTGTTCAACGAATACCTGCACACCCTGTTCACCAAAGGTTTCCCGGTCGAGTACTTCGTCGAGGGCGGCCGCTCGCGCACCGGGCGCATGCTGCAACCGAAAACCGGCATGCTCGCGATCACGATGCGCAGCTTCCTGCGTTCGTCGCGGATGCCGATCGTCTTCGTACCGGTGTACATCGGTTACGAGCGCGTGCTGGAAGGTCGCACCTACCTTGGCGAATTGCGTGGCGCGAGCAAGAAGAAAGAGTCGATCTTCGACATCTTCAAAGTCATCGGCGCGCTCAAGCAGCGCTTCGGTCAGGTCGCGGTGAACTTCGGCGAACCGATCAAACTCGCGGAATTCCTCGACGCTGAGCAACCGGACTGGCGCCAGCAGGCACTCGGCCCGCAGTACAAACCGGCCTGGCTTAACGAAACCACCAACCGCCTCGGCGAGAAAGTCGCGCAGCACCTGAACGAAGCGGCGGCAATCAACCCGGTCAATCTGGTCGCACTGGCGCTGCTGTCCACCACCCGCCTGGCACTGGACGATCGGGCCATGGCGCGGGTGCTGGATCTGTATCTGGCGCTGCTGCGCAAAGTCCCGTACTCACCGCACACGACCCTGCCGGAAGGCGACGGCCGCGCGCTGATCGAGCATGTGAAGGACATGGATTTGCTGTCCGAGCAAAACGATGCGCTGGGCAAGATTCTCTATCTGGACGAGCAGAACGCCGTCCTGATGACCTACTACCGCAACAACGTGCTGCACATCTTCGCCTTGCCGGCGCTGCTGGCGAGCTTCTTCCAGAGCACCTCGCGCATGAGCCGCGAGCAGATCCTGCGCTACACCCGCGCGCTGTATCCGTACTTGCAGTCGGAGCTGTTCATCCGCTGGAGCCTGGAGGAGCTGGACGCAGTAATCGATCAATGGCTGGAAGCGTTCGTCGAGCAAGGCCTGCTGCGTTTCGAAAAGGACGTGTACCTGCGCCCCGCTCCAAGTTCGCGGCACTTTGTGCTGCTGACCCTGCTGTCGAAAAGCATCGCGCAGACCCTGCAGCGCTTCTACATGACCGTCTCGTTGCTGCTCAACGCCGGGCAGAACAGCATCAGCGCCGAAGAGCTCGAAGACCTGTGCACGGTCATGGCCCAGCGCCTGTCAATCCTGCACGGCCTGAATGCCCCGGAGTTCTTCGACAAGAGTCTGTTCCGTCATTTCATCCAGACGATGCTCGACCTCGACGTCCTGCGCCGCGACGAAGCCGGCAAGTTGAGCTACCACGAACTGCTCGGCGAACTGGCGGAGGGCGCGGCCAAACGCGTATTGCCGGCGGAGATTCGCCTGTCGATTCGTCAGGTGGCGCTGCATCGCAGTGAAGATGCGGCGGATCAGATCACGCCACTGCCTGAGGCTTGATGCATTACCCCGGTGGGAGCGAGCCTGCTCGCGAAGACGGCTGACAGTCACTGGAAATATTGACTGAATCACCGCATTCGCGAGCAGGCTCGCTCCCACATTGAAAGGAGCTCTACCCATGAAAAAACTGTTGACCCTCGCCGCCGCCACCCTTCTCAGCGCCTGCCAATCAACCACACCCGCCGGCAAGGTCGGTCTCGACGGTGAAGTGTTCTACCTGCAACGCATCGCCCTGCCACCGAGCGCGACACTGAGCGTGAGCTTGCAGGACGTATCGCTGGCCGACGCTCCGGCGGTGGTCCTCGACGAGCAGAAAGGCCCGGTCAAAGGCCAGGTGCCGCTGCCGTTCCACTTGAGTTACGATCCGGCCCAGGTCAAACCCGGCCACCGCTACTCGGTCAGCGCGCGCATCGAGGTCAACGGTGAGCTGATGTTCATCACCACCGAGAACCACGCCGTGCAACTGGACGGTAATGATCCGCAGCCGCTGAAAATCCGCGTCGACGCCATTCGCTAACTGTCTTTCAAGGAAGCTGCCATGCTCCGCCCTACCCTTCGCTTCGCCAGCCTGTGCGCGGGCCTGATGATCTCTGCCAGCGCCCTGGCGCTGTCGCTCAGCGACCTCTCGCAACAAGACGCCACCGGCGGCCTCAAGGACGCCCTGACCCAAGGCGCGCAAATCGCCGTCAAACAACTCGGCACCCCGGGCGGCTTCAGCAACAACCCGGAGGTGAAAATCGAACTGCCGGGCAAACTCGGCAAAGTCGCCGGCAAGATGAAAGCCTTCGGCATGGGCGCCCAGGTCGACGAACTCGAAACCGCCATGAACAAGGCCGCCGAAAGCGCCGTGACCCAGGCCCAGCCGATCCTCGTCGACGCCGTGAAGAAAATGACCGTGGCCGACGCCAAAGGCATCCTCAGCGGCGGCACCGACTCGGCCACCCAATACCTGGACAAAACCAGCCGCGAACAGATCCGCGCCAGGTTCCTGCCCATCGTCAAACAAGCCACCGACAAAGTCGGCGTAGCGCAAAAATACAACGCCTTCGCCGGCCAGGCCGCGACCTTGGGCGTGGTGGATGCGAAAAGCGCCAACGTCGAAAGCTACGTCACCGAGCAGGCACTGAACGGCCTGTTCGAAATGATCGGCAAACAGGAAGAAACCCTTCGCAAGAACCCGGCCGCTGCGGCGACTGGCCTTGCCAAGAAAGTGTTCGGCACATTGTAATTTTTGCCGCTGCACGCAAAAGCCCGCTGAACCTGTGAAGGTCAGCGGGCTTTTAATTGCTTGTCAGCCTTGCGGATCGACTTGATCGAGAACGCGGTTCACCGACAGCTCAGCGAGCGAAATCATCTGCTGAATGCCCAGAAGCTGACTGCACGTCGAGCCGCTCAGGGTAAACGCCAACTCACTGGCCATGACATTGGCCGAGGCCAGCGTTTCACAGGCATGGGCCAGCATTAAATACAACCTGACTCAATGTAGGAGCTGCCGAAGGCTGCGATTTTTTGATCTTGCTTTTGATTTTGAAAAGCCAGGATCAAAAGATCGCAGCCTTCGGCAGCTCCTACAGGAGATTGGGTGCGGGCAGTTGGAGAGTGGTCGGCTGTCAGGCCGCCTTCGCTGGCAAGCCAGCTCCCACAGTGGGGTTGGAGGTGGTCAGTTGGAAACCGGTCGGCCCGTAGGCCGCCATCGCTGGCAGGCCAGCTTCCACAAGATCAAGATCAAAAGATCGCAGCCTTTGGCAGCTCCTACAGGAGATTGGTTGCGGGCAGTTGGAGAGTGGTCGGCTGTCAGGCCGCCTTCGCTGGCAAGCCAGCTCCCACAAGATCAAGATCAAAAGATCGTAGCCTCCGGCAGCTCCTACAGGAGATTGGGTGTGGTCTGTTGAAGATTGGTCGGCTGTCAGGCCGCCATCGCTGGCAAGCCAGCTCCCACAAAAATCAACAGCAGACCGCATCCGCTTCTCACCACTCAACAGGATGAGCGTTAGCTCGGCTGCAGCTCTTGATCTTGCCGTGCCGGCCCCATCGGCAGGCTGAGTGGAGGGGTTTATCCGGGGGTGGGAGCGCAGCGACCGTTTGGCGCAGCCAAACACATCGAGAGGAGGTGCAGCGAAGCAAACCGGAGGCGATGCCCCCGGATGAAACCCGCAACGAAGGAACCCGAGCCTAAGCGAGGGCCGTACGCCGGGGCCCAGCGTTTTGGTTACTTTTGGGCGTCTGCAAAAGTGACTCGCCGTAAGGGCGAAACCGCCAGCCGCAACACCCGAAGCAACGGATAAACACCCAAAACCCCAGGAGCATGGTCGGCCCAGAGGCCGCCAAGTCCAAAAGCCTCACCCCTCCCGACGCACTCGGAACCAGGCCGCATACAAAGCAGGCAAAAACAAAAGCGTCAAAGCCGTAGCCACAATCAACCCCCCCATGATCGCCACCGCCATCGGCCCGAAAAACACACTGCGCGACAACGGAATCATCGCCAGCACCGCCGCCAAAGCCGTCAAGACAATCGGCCGAAACCGCCGCACCGTCGCCTCGATAATCGCCTGCCAAGGCTTGAGACCAGAGGCAATATCCTGCTCGATCTGATCCACCAGAATCACCGAGTTGCGCATGATCATCCCCGACAGCGCGATCGTCCCCAGCATCGCCACAAACCCGAACGGCTGACGGAACACCATCAGAAACAACACCACCCCGATCAACCCCAACGGCGCCGTCAGAAACACCATCGCCGTGCGCGAGAAGCTACGCAATTGCACCATCAGCAACGTCAGCACCACCACGATAAACATCGGCACCCCGGCATTCACCGACTTCTGCCCACGCTCCGAATCCTCCACCGTCCCGCCGACATCCAACAGATACCCGTCAGGCAATTCGGCACGGATCGGATCCAGCGTCGGAGCGATCTGCTTCACCAGCGTCGCCGGCTGCTCCTTACCGTAAATGTCCGCCCGCACCGTCACGGTGGGCAGACGATTACGGTGCCAGATGATCCCTTCCTCAAACCCGTATTCCAGCGTGGCAATCTGCGACAACGCCACACTGCGACCGTTATCGGTCGGTACCGCCAGACTCGGCAGCAACGACAACTCGGTGCGCTCATGCACCGTGCCGCGCAACAGGATCTCGATCAGTTCGTTGTCCTCGCGGTACTGACTGACACTCGAACCGGTCAGCGAACTCTGGAGGAATTTCGCCAGGTTGGCCGTGCTCACACCCAGCGCCCGGGCACGGTCCTGATCGATGTTCAGGTACACCACTTTGCTCGGTTCTTCCCAGTCCAGGTGCACGTTGACCACATGCGGGTTCTCGCGCACCTTGGCCGCCACTTTGCGCGCCAGCGCACGGACTTCCTCGATGTGCTCACCGGTGACGCGGAACTGCACCGGATAGCCCACCGGCGGACCGTTTTCCAGACGCGTGACCCGCGAGCGCAGGGCCGGGAATTGCTCGTTGAGGGTTTCGATCAACCAGGTGCGCAGGGTCTCGCGCTCCTCGATGTTTTTCGCCAATACCACGAACTGGGCGAAGCTCGCCGCCGGCAGTTGCTGATCCAGCGGCAGGTAGAAACGCGGCGAACCGGTGCCGACATACGCCACATAGTTATCGATGCCGGCGTGATCCTTGAGCAGCGCTTCCAGGCGTTTGACCTCGGCCGTGGTGTTGGCCAGCGACGCCCCTTCGGCCAGCTTCAGATCGACCATCAACTCCAGTCGATTGGAGGCCGGGAAGAACTGCTGCGGGACGAAACGGAACAGCATCACCGACGCGATGAACAGCCCCACCGTCAGCACGATCACGGTTTTGCGATGCGCCACGCACCACTCCACCAGACGCCGCACCCGTTGATAGAACGGCGTGCCATACGGATCGGCTTGCCCGTCAGTTGTGCCATGTTTGGCCGCATGAATCTTCGCCAGATCCGGCAGGAGTTTTTCCCCCAGATACGGCACAAACATCACCGCCGCCACCCATGACGCGAGCAACGCGATGGTCACCACCTGGAAGATCGAACGGGTGTATTCACCGGTGCCGGACTGCGCGGTGGCAATCGGCAGAAACCCGGCGGCGGTGATCAGCGTACCGGTGAGCATCGGGAACGCGGTGCTGGTCCAGGCGTAGCTCGCGGCCTTGATCCGGTCGAAGCCCTGCTCCATTTTGATCGCCATCATTTCCACGGCGATGATCGCGTCGTCCACCAGCAAGCCCAGCGCCAGCACCAGCGCGCCAAGCGAGATTTTGTGCAGGCCGATGCCGAGGTAACACATGCAGGCGAAGGTCATCGCCAGCACCAGCGGAATGGTCAGCGCGACCACCATGCCGGTGCGCACGCCGAGGGAGAAGAAGCTCACCAGCAACACAATTGCCAGCGCTTCGACCAGCACCTGGACGAACTCGCCGACACCGGTCTTCACCGCCGCCGGTTGGTCAGAGACTTTGCGCAGTTGCATGCCGGCCGGGAGGTTTTTCTGCAGGCGCGAGAACTCGCCTTCCAGCGCTTTGCCCAGCACCAGAATGTCGCCGCCGTCCTTCATCGCGACAGCGAGGCCAATGGCGTCCTCGCCCATGAAGCGCATGCGTGGCGCCGGAGGGTCGTTGAAACCGCGATGCACATCGGCGACATCAGAGATACGGAACGTCCGGTCACCGACGCGGATCGGGAAGTTCTTGATCTCCTCGACCGTTTGAAAATTCCCCGAAACCCGCAGCTGCACACGTTCGCTGCCGGTTTCAAAGAACCCCGCAGTGGACACCGCGTTCTGCTCTTGCAGCGCTTGCTGTACCGCCGCCAGTGGCAAACCGAGGGTGGCGAGTTTGACGTTGGACAGCTCGACCCAGATTTTCTCGTCCTGCAAACCGAGCAGATCGACTTTGCCGACATCTTTGACCCGCTGCAGCTGGATCTGGATGCGGTCGGCGTAATCCTTGAGCACCGCGTAGTCGAAACCGTCGCCGGTCAGCGCGTAAATATTGCCGAACGTGGTGCCAAATTCATCGTTGAAAAACGGCCCCTGAATCTCCGGCGGCAAGGTCTGGCGAATGTCGCTGACCTTCTTGCGCACCTGGTACCAGAGGTCAGGGATTTCCTTGGAGTGCATCGAGTCGCGGGCAATGAAGGTGACCTGCGACTCGCCCGGGCGGGAGAACGACACGATGCGTTCGTACTCGCCGGTTTCCATCAGTTTCTTTTCGATGCGTTCGGTGACCTGCCGCGAGACTTCCTGCGCGGTCGCCCCCGGCCAGCGGGTCTGGATGACCATGGCCTTGAAGGTGAACGGTGGGTCTTCGCTCTGGCCGAGTTTGGTGTAGGACAAGGCCCCGACGATGGCCAGCAAAAGCATCAGGAACAGGACGATCTGGCGATTACGCAACGCCCATTCGGAAAGGTTGAAGCGCATCGGGACTTACTCCTTGTCCGCCAGATTGACCACACGGTTGGAGCGATCCACAGGCCGCACCTGCTGACCGTCGAGCAATACGTGAACCCCGGCGGCGACTACCCAGTCGCTGGCATTCAAGCCTTCGAGCACCGGCACACTTTTCTCGCCGAACGGGCCGATGCGCACTGGCGTCTTCTTCAGGGTGTTGTTGGCGCTGACGACCCAGACATAGGTCGCACCGTTCTCGGCAGTCAGGGCCGAAAGCGGTACTGACAGCGGCACACTGTCTGCCGATTGCACGAACACCCGGGCGCTCTGCCCGAGTTCAGCCGGGACTTTGCCGCTGGTGAACGAGATGCGCGCGGCGAAGGTACGGGATTTAGGATCGGCCGCCGGCGACAGCTCACGAATCTGCCCGGCGAAGCGCTGGTTCTGCTGGGTCCACAGTTCAACGGTCACTGGCTGGCCGACCTTGAACCGCCCGAAGCTCTGTTCCGGGAGGCTGATCGACACTTCCCGCTCGCCGTCGGTGGCGAGGGTAAACACGGTTTGCCCGGCGGCGACCACCTGCCCGACTTCCACCGAACGCTTGGCTACCACGCCGTCCTGCGGCGCGCGCAGCACGGCGTAACTGGCCTGGTTGGTCGAGACGTTGAATTCGGCTTTGATTTGCTTGAGGCGGGCTTCGCCGGAGCGGTAGAGGTTTTCCGCGTTGTCGTAGGCCGAACGGCTGACCATCTGCCGCTCCATCAAGGTTTTGTAGCGGTCACGCTCGGCGCGCACCAGGTTCAGATTGGCTTCAGCGGCGGCGACCTGGGCGCGAGTGGCTTCCAGTTGCAGGCGTACGTCCTGCGGATCGAGCTCGGCCAATGGTTGATCAGCCTTCACGCGCTGGCCTTCCTCGACCAGTCGTCGGCTGACTTTGCCGCCAATGCGGAACGCCAGATCGGGTTCGTAGCGGGCGCGAACCTCACCCGGATAACTTTCCATCGCCTGCGCCGAAGGCTCTGGCTGCACCACCATGGCCGGTCGAACGCTGACTGATGTCGCCTCTTCCTGACCGCATGCGGACAATAAAACAGCCAGACTGACTGGCACGGCAAAGGACAACGCATAGCGGAACATGGTGACGGACCTTTCGCTTATGGTGCTTGGAATATTTATACTGACCGGTATGGTATTAATAGCAAACTCACCAGTCCAGTATTAAAAGCGAAGAATGTCGAACAATCTTTCAGCTCCAAACGGCCCGGGCCGTCCGAAGGATCCAGCCAAGCGCCGGGCAATCCTCGATGCGGCGAAAACCCTGTTCCTGAGTCACGGCTATGCCAACACCAGCATGGACGCGGTCGCCGCCGAGGCGGGCGTGTCGAAACTGACGGTTTACAGCCACTTCAACGACAAGGAGACGCTGTTCTCCTCCGCGGTAATGGCCAAATGCGAGGAGCAGTTACCGCCGCTGTTCTTCGAATTGCCCGCCGGCATCCCCGTGGAAAATGTGTTGCTGAACATTGCCCGGGGCTTTCATCAGCTGATCAACAGCGACGAGTCGGTGAATTTGCATCGCTTGATGATGGCGCTGGGCACCCAGGATCCGAAGCTGTCGCAGATCTTCTTCGACGCTGGCCCCGAACGCATGGTGCAAGGCATGGAGCGGCTGCTCAAACGCATCGACGAGACCGGCGTGCTGAGCATCGACCTGCCGCGCAATGCCGCCGAGCATTTCTTCTGCCTGCTCAAGGGTGCGGGGAATTTTCGTTTACTGTATTGCTGCGGTGAACCGCTGAGCGAAGAAGCGGCAGAGAGTCATGTGCAAGAAGTGGTGGGGTTGTTCATGCGGGCGTATCGGCCCTGATTTTGCGGAGTTTTTGCGGACGCCTTCGCGAGCAAGCTCGCTCCCACATTTGAAATGCATTCCAAATGTGGGAGCGAGCTTGCTCGCGAATGGGCGCAACTCGGTCTCAGGGTTTTAACGCTTTCTTCGGGTAGATGTCATACCGACTGGATTTGCCATCCAGCGCATGGCTCGGCTTCGGCCCCTCAATACACGGCGCCTTGCGCGGGCGCTTGACCACCACCCGGTGTGTCGCCAGGGCCAGCGCCGCTTCGAGCAACGCCGGCGCATCCGGATCATCCCCGACCAGCGGCCGGAACAGACGCATCTCTTTCTTCACCAACGCCGTCTTCTCGCGGTGCGGGAACATCGGGTCGAGGTAGATCACCTGCGGTGGCTCGCCCTCCCAGTTGCGCATGACCTCGATCGAGTTGCCCTTGAGCAGCTTCATCCGCGCGACAATCGGCGCCACGTCGAAATCTTCCGCCGCCCGTGCCAGACCATCCTCCAGCAACGCCCCGATCAGCGGCTGGCGCTCGATCAGGCTCATCTCGCAACCCAGACTGGCCAGCACGAAAGCGTCCTTGCCCAACCCCGCCGTGGCGTCCAGCACCCGAGGGCGCACGCCTTGGGC
This sequence comes from Pseudomonas sp. Y5-11, assembly GCF_022368695.1. Lineage (NCBI taxonomy): Bacteria > Pseudomonadati > Pseudomonadota > Gammaproteobacteria > Pseudomonadales > Pseudomonadaceae > Pseudomonas > Pseudomonas sp. Y5-11. Next base: position 2,132,329 of record NZ_CP058974.1, on the reverse strand, counting down.
GATGCCAACCGCCTTGGCGATCATCTGCCCGCTGCCGCCGCCGTACAGACGCCGGTGCGCCGCGCCCCCCTCGACAAAGTCCACCCGCACCGGTCCCGGCGCATCCGGGCCGAGCTGCTGCAGCTGCAAACCCTGCTCGCCCACCTGCAAGGCGAACTCGCCGTCGGCCACCTGCAGCGGCAGGCCCAGGCGCTCGGCCCATTGCTCGGCTTGCGCTTCAAACGTCGGGCCGAGGGCCTGGACATGGATGCGGCAGGCCGCGGGTTGCTCAATCATGAAAACACGCTCAAAAAAGTTAAGGATCGGCAAAAAGTGGCCGATAAACCAATCAACGCGCATTTTGCCAGAGCTGAGCGTCAACCGAAAAAAATGTCAGGCATTCTTCCCACATCGATTGGCTACATTTCGCCCAAGGGCGACTTCAGCCGTCATAACACTCAAGCATTGGGCGGCGTCAGTCACCTGTGGCAGGATTTCTTTGCCCAGGCCCTGGCCGAACAGACGAGTGATGTGGTGCCAGCCTGCGGCACGTTCCCACCGGTTGACCTGAACAGCCCGGAAGAACCGACCCTGGGCAGTGAGCTGCACGCGCACATCGTCGAGCAGCGTCAGTGCGATGTGGTCGAGACCGAAGTGCGTCCGCCGGAGCCGCTGTTCCTGCCGATCGCCGAGTTCGAAACCGATCTGCTGGACAAGCCGTTCCCACCGTTCCCGCCAGAAGAACTCAAGGCTCAGCAGGAGCAGCAAGACTTCGACAGCAGCTGGGTTCGCCCGATCGTGATCAACAACGGTCAGCCTGTGCCAGAGCCGGGTCCGGCGCCGCAGAAGAAGCCGCTGTACCTGCCGATTGCCGAGTTCGATCTCGACCTGCTGCAAAAACCTTATCCGCCGTTCCCGCCGGAAGAAATCGTCGAGCAGCAGAAAGCGCTCGACTTCGATAACGGCTGGGCGCGCCCGATCATCCTGCAGAACCTGCGCCTCGCCGCCTGATCCCTCAGCGACACACGCTCCAACGCCCGACATCGACATGAAAGTGATTGCGATGGGCGGCGTTGTAATCCGGACTCAACACCACACTGAACGCCTCACAGGCGCCATCGCGCACCTGACGCAGAAACTGCGCGTCCTGATTTTGCTTCGGCCAGTCTTTGAGCACACTGACGCTGCGCCCATCCGCCAGCCGAAAACCGCTGATGTCCAGCGCATCGGCACTGGCGTGGCGACTGAGCGCCCCGCTCTCGCGGTTGTAGACATTGCGGCAGGCAAAGCTGCCGAGGTGATCGATACGCGCCACAGACTGGCCGTAAAGCGCTTGCGCGGCAGGTTGCAGGGTATGTCGTTCAAACATCGCGTAAGCCACCGCCAACGGACAACTGGCGAGGAAGCTGCTGCTCAGCGCCACCTCGCCGCCCTGCACGCGCACGGCGCCAATCAGCGGGCACTTGGCGTCGGGACTGTCGGCTTGCGCGGTGACGCGCAGACCCGAGTGGCTCAGAACGTGTGCGCATAACTCGGGGTTATTGCGCAGGCGCATCAGCTTGAAACCGGTCAGCCAGTTCGGCGCGGCCTTCACGTCCAGCGGCGCCCACGGGTTCCACTCGGCCGGCACGTCGACCCAGCCGCGCCAGACGCTGACCACGGCGCCAGCAATCATCAACAGTACCGACAGCGCGATCCAGCGGCCCATGCTCAGCCTTTGAAGAACTGATTGGCCTGAGCGTACGGCATCGATTGCGCAGTGAAGCCGAAGGTGCCGTGCTGCTGGATCTCTTCAGCCGCGCGGAAAAACTCGCCGAACGCTGCCAAAGCCAGCGCCGAACCGGTGCTGATCCTGCGCACACCCATTTCTTCCAGCGCCTGCACGGTCAGTTTCAAACCGCCGGACATCAGCACGTTGACCGGTTTTGGTGCCACCGCGCGCACCACCGCCAGCACTTCTTCGGCGCTGCGCAAACCCGGCGCGTACAGCACGTCGGCGCCCGCTGCGGCAAAGGCCTGCAGGCGGCGGATGGTATCGTCGAGATCGGGATTGCCGTGCAAGTAGTTTTCCGCACGGGCGGTCAGGGTGAAGGGAAATGGCAGCGTGCGCACTGCGGCGACGGCGGCTTCGATGCGCGCCACAGCGTGTTCGAAGCAGTAGATCGGCGCGTCGGCACGGCCCGTGGCGTCCTCGATCGAACCGCCCACCGCGCCCGCCTCGGCGGCACGCAGCAAGCTTTTCGCACACTCGGCCGGGTCATCGGCGAAACCGTTTTCCAGGTCCACCGCCACCGGCAGATCGGTGACCGCGACAATTGCCCGGACATTGGCCAGGGTCTCATCGAGACTCAGGGCGCCATCGGCCTTGCCTTGGGAAAACGCATAACCGGCACTGGTGGTCGCCAACGCCTGATAGCCCAGACTGGCGAGCATTTTCGCCGAGCCGGCATCCCACGGGTTGGGGATGACGAAAATCCCCGCACCTTCATGCAGGGCCTTGAAGGCCTGGGCTTTGCGGGCTTGTTCTTGAAGGGCGTGGGCGTTCATCGGCAGGCTCCTGGGCAGGGGAAAAATCCGCCTTCAGAGCAAGCCGAGTTGCTCGGCGGCGGGTTCTCTGTATAGCTCAGGCAGGGACGGCAGGCCAGGCAAACGTTGCATCAATTGTGCGTGAAAACGTTGCGCCAGCTTCGCCGCCATCACGTTGTCGGCGGTGTGCAGGAAGATGTACGGCGTGCGGCCCTCTTCGATCCACTCGGCGATTTTCGCCACCCACGGCACCAGGAACGGATCGTTGGCTTCCAGCTCCGGATGGCCAATGAAACGTACCTGCGGGCACTGGGTGAAGGCCGCCGGGCGGGTCGGCACCCGAGGTTTTTTCGATTGCGCGTGGATCACCGAAGACTCGGTCGACAGGCAACTGAACAGCGCACGAGGATCGAGGCAGATGCGCTCCACGCCACGCTCAAGCAGCAGGCGATTGAGCAGACGCTCGCTCTCGCCCTTGGCGAAGAACTGTTCGTGGCGGACTTCCACAGCCAGTGGCCGGTCCAGCGCATCGATGAACGCCGTCAGCTCGGGCAATCGATGCGGGGTAAAGCTTTTCGACAGTTGCAGCCACAGCGGCGAAACCCGTTCGCCGAGCGGGCTGAGAAGATTCACGAAGGTTTCGGCGGCGGTCAGTTGATCGCGCAGGTCACCGCTGTGGCTGATGTCACCGGGAAACTTGGCGGTGAAGCGAAAGTGTTCGGGCATGGTCTCGGCCCAACGCTGCACGGTGACCGGCGACGGGCTGGCGTAGAAGGTCGTGTTGCCTTCGACGGCGTTGAACACTTGAGAATAAAGACTGAGGAAGTCGGAAGTCTTGGCGTCTTCGGGGTACAGATACTCGCGCCAGGCGTTTTCGCTCCAGGACGGACAACCGAGGTAGTAAGGCAGCGCCATCAGATGTACAGATCGAGGCCCAACACATCCGCATCCCAATCGACAAAACCGGCGGTGCTCAGGTAGCTGGCCAGGGCCATCGCTACGCTTTTGCTCATGGCGCGGTGATAAATCATGTCTTGCTGACGGGCAGGCAGATTGGCCAGGCGTTGTGCGGAGGCTTTGGCAGCGCGGGCGGCCAGTTGCTCTTCAGTCGGGAATTCCAGCTCGCCGTCGATATCGTCGACGGACTCATCCAGCGCCACATTGCCTTTGCGAGGCTTGCGCTTGATGGGGTAGGACTGAGAGGAAAGGCCGTCTATACGCATAATTTCATGCTCGGTATCGATGATGGCAATTTAGCGGCACTTGACCGACTTAGCAAACCGCCGAGTGATAACTAGAACACATAAAGCGTAAAAGGTTTAAAGCGCGGGGTTGGAAACTGACGATTGGCAGAATTTGGAATAAGACACGGAGTTTGTGGAGGGCTTTTGTGGTGAGGGGATTTATCCCCGATCGGCTGCGAAGCAGTCGTTGATTTTTGGGGCCGCTTCGCGACCCATCGGGGATAAATCCCCTCACCACAGAAGCTACCCCGCTAGAAGTCAGGACTCAGCAAGCCTTTGGAGTAGCGACTTTATCGCGCAGGTAAACCGGTTGCGCCTCGTCGGCAGGAATCGACTCACCGCGTTCCCAGGCAAATCGCGCCAGGGTCAGCAGGTCTTCGGCGTGAGGCAGCATGCCGGCGTCCTGACCGGACAGACTGACCGCGATCCGCTCGCCATAGCCCCAACCGGTGCCCGCACCGAACCAATCGCCGCTGGCATCGGCCGGCAGCGCCGCGGCTTCCGGTGGCAGCACCGCTTCGGCACCGACCAGACGCATCTCGCCGGCGGTCTCGCGGTAGCAGCCCCAATACACTTCATCCATCCGCGCATCGATGGCCGCCGCGACCTGGCTCACACCGTGTTCGCGATACGCGCGCTGTGCCAGTACCGCCAGGTTCGACACCGGCAGCACCGGGCGATCCAGCGCAAAGGCCAGACCTTGCACCACACCAATGGCGATCCGCACACCGGTAAACGCACCCGGCCCACGACCGAAGGCAATGGCGTCCACCGCTTGCAACGTGGTGCCCGCGTCGGCCAGCAGTTGCTGGATCATCGGCAGCAGCTTCTGCGCGTGCAGACGCGGGATCACCTCGTAATGGCTCGTGACCTTGCCGTCATGCAGCAAGGCAACGGAGCAAGCTTCGGTCGCGGTGTCCAGGGCCAGCAAGGTGCTCATCGATGTTTCCAAAACAGGTGGGAGAAAAAGGGCGTCAGTATAAACAACTACGGCCCGCAAGCGGGCCGTGGATGATGCAGCGGATCGGCTTTTTCAGCTCAGCGCTTCGAGCACCTTGGCGGTGATCGCTTCAACCGAGCCAACGCCCGGGATGTGGCTGTACTTCGGCTTGCCGTTGGCAGCGGAGAGCTTCTGGTAGAAATCCACCAGCGGCTTGGTCTGCGAATGGTAGACCGACAGGCGATGACGCACGGTTTCTTCGGTGTCGTCCTTGCGCTGCACCAGATCGTCGCCGGTAACGTCGTCTTTGCCAGCCACTTTCGGTGGGTTGTAGACGATGTGGTAAACGCGGCCGCTGGCCTCGTGAACGCGACGACCGGCGATACGCTGAACGATTTCTTCGTCTTCAACAGCGATTTCAACCACGGCGTCCAGTTCGACACCGGCAGTCACCAGGGCTTCGGCTTGCGGAATGGTGCGCGGGAAGCCGTCGAACAGGAAGCCATTGACGCAGTCGGGTTGAGCGATGCGATCCTGCACCAGCGCGATGATCAGGTCATCCGACACCAGGCCGCCGGCATCCATGATGCTCTTGGCTTGAACGCCCAGCGGAGTGCCGGCCTTGACCGCAGCACGCAGCATGTCGCCGGTGGAGATTTGCGGAATGCCGAATTTCTCGGTGATGAACTTAGCCTGAGTACCTTTACCGGCCCCGGGAGCTCCCAGCAGAATGACGCGCATCGATGTGCTCCTCAATTTTTTATATAGAAAACAACGGGATTCGCCTCTTTGGGCCAATCTCAAAAAAACGGGTCGTGGCCGCACAAACGGCCAAAGGCTGATCAAGATACACAGCAGGCTGCGCCCACACAAGACGCCAAAAGTCGGAGAAACCGGCGCCCGCCGCGACCTTGCGACGCGGTAACCCAAGTCGCAACCCCATCATTAACTGTCGCCTGCCCGCACTTTCTGCCTGTGTACAAAGCGGCACCCGGCCTGTGCACCGGGCGCCTGATACCACCGCAAAAACCTTAGCCGGTATTGCGCAAACCGGCGGCAATTCCCGCCACAGACACCAGCAGCGCCTGCTCCACCGGGCTGCCCTGCTCGACATTCTGCTGCCGCGAACGGGCCAACAGCTCGGCCTGCAATAGATGAAGCGGGTCGAGGTAAGTGTTACGCAGACGGATGAATTCCAAGGTGTCTGGGCTATGTGCCAGCAGTTGCGACTGACCGGTCAGGCCGAGCACCACCGTGCACGCCTGCGACAATAGGTCGCGTAACTGCGCGCCCAACGGCAGCAAGTCCGGCTCGACCAGACGCTGGTCGTACGACAGCGCGATGTCGGCGTCGGCCTTGGCCAGGACCATTTCCAGCATGTCGATACGGGTGCGGAAGAACGGCCACTGTTCACGCATCTGCCCGAGCAGTTCGCCCTCGCCGCGCTCCAGCGCCTTGCTCAACGCGCTTTCCCAACCGAGCCAGGCCGGCAGCATCAGGCGGGTCTGGGTCCAGCCGAAGATCCACGGGATCGCCCGCAGACTCTCGATCCCACCCGCACGGCGCTTGGCCGGACGGCTGCCGAGGGGCAAGCGTCCCAGCTCCTGCTCCGGTGTCGACTGGCGGAAATACTCGACGAACTGCGGATTCTCCCGCACCACGGCGCGGTACGCGGCGACGCCGTCGGCGGCCAGTTCATCCATCAGGTGCCGCCATTCCGGCGTCGGCGGTGGTGGTGGCAACAGCGTCGCTTCGAGCACCGCGGCCAGATACAGATTGAGGTTCTGCTCGGCGATGTCCGGCAAGCCGAATTTGAATCGAATCATTTCGCCCTGCTCGGTGGTGCGGAAGCGCCCCGCCACCGACCCCGGCGGCTGCGACAGAATCGCCGCGTGCGCCGGTCCGCCGCCGCGGCCCACGGTGCCACCGCGACCGTGGAACAACAGCAGTTCGACTTGCTGCTCGCGGCAGATCTCCACCAGCCGCTCCTGCGCGCGGTATTGCGCCCAGGCGGCGGCGGTGGTGCCCGCATCCTTGGCCGAATCGGAGTAACCGATCATCACTTCCTGCGGGCCTTGCAGCCTTGCGCGGTAGCCCGGCAACAGCAACAGACGCTCCATCACCGGCCCGGCGTTGTCGAGGTCGGCGAGGGTTTCGAACAGCGGCACCACGCGCATCGGCCGCAACACGCCGGACTCTTTGAGCAGCAACTGCACTGCCAGCACGTCGGAGGCGGCGCCCGCCATCGAGATCACGTAGGAACCCAAGGACGCGGCCGGTGCGGCGGCGATTTCCTTGCAAGTGGCGAGCACTTCCGCCGTGTCGGCGGACGGTTTGAAATGCGCCGGCAGCAGTGGCCGGCGATTGCTCAATTCGCGGGTAAGGAAGCTGATGCGCTGTTCTTCGTCCCAGTCTTCGTAGCGACCGAGGCCCAGGTAATCGGTGATTTCGGTCATTGCCGAACTGTGCCGCGTCGAATCCTGACGTACATCGAGGCGCACCAGAAACAGGCCGAAGGTCACCGCCCGGCGCAGGCAATCGAGCAACGGCCCGTCGGCAATCACGCCCATGCCGCATTCGTGCAGGGAGTTGAAACACAGTTCCAGCGGATCGAGCAGATCGCGGTTGTTGTGCAACACGTCGGCCGGCGCCGGTGTACTGGCGCTGAGCGAGGCATGCGCCCAATTGCGCGTGGCACGCAGGCGTTCGCGCAATTGCTTGAGCACCGCCCGGTAAGGTTCGGCACTGTCACCGGCCTTGGCCTTGAGTGCATCGCTGGCCTGCTGCATCGACAGCTCGGCGGCCAGATGATCGACGTCGCGCAGGTACAGGTCGGCCGCCATCCAGCGCGCCAGTAACAGCACTTCGCGGGTCACCGCTGCCGTGACATTCGGGTTGCCGTCACGGTCGCCGCCCATCCACGAGGCAAAGCGGATCGGCGCCGCTTCCAGCGGCAAGTGCAGGCCCGTCGCTTCATACAGCGCCTTGTCGGCCTTGCGCATGTGGTTGGGGATCGCCTGCCACAGCGAGTGTTCGATGACCGCAAAACCCCACTTGGCTTCATCGACCGGGGTCGGCCGGGTGCGGCGGATTTCCTCGGTGTGCCAGGCTTCAGCAATCAGCCGTTGCAGGGTGTTCTGGATCTGTTCGCGCTCGGCGCTGGTCAGGTCGCGGTGATCCTGGGCGGCCAGTTGCGCGGCGATCGCGTCGTACTTCTGGATCAGCGTGCGCCGCGCCACTTCGGTCGGGTGCGCAGTCAGCACCAGTTCGATTTCCAGGCGCGCCAGTTGCCGGGCCAGGGATTCGGCGCTGTGGCCTTCGTTGCGCAGGCGAGCGAGCAGTTCCGGCAGTACGCGGGATTCGAACGGCGCAGGCTGCGACTCTTCGCGGCGATGAATCAATTGATACTGCTCGGCGATGTTCGCCAGGTTGAGAAACTGGTTGAACGCCCGCGCCACCGGCAGCAGTTCGTCTTCGCTCAGCTGATTGAGGCTGGCGCTGAGCTCGGCGTCCATCGAGCCACGGCGATCAGCCTTGGCGCCCTTACGGATCTGCTCGATCTTGTCGAGAAATTCCTCGCCGTACTGGTCGCGGATGGTATTGCCCAACAGTTCACCCAACAGGTGAACGTCCTCGCGCAAGCGTGCATCAATATCGGTCATCAGCAGTTCTCCAGCGGTAATCGGGACGGCGCAGAAACGAATGCTTTGCCCAGAGAGTGCCGCTCTACGGCGCTTCTTACAAGCAGACGACGAAGGGACTTTAAACCTTGCGGCTTGAAGCTAGTCTCAACAGTAAGCCGCACAACGGCTTGCCGGCCGCGCCGGACACTCACCCGATCCTGCCATGAGCAGGTACGACATGAGGTCATCATGAAAATCCGTGAACTCGCCCAGCATTGGGAAGAAAACGCCAAGGGTCGCCTGACCGACACTGGCTACACGATTCATCTGGACGTCGAGGCCGCTGCGCGACTGGCGGCGATTGCCGAGATGTACCCCAAACGTCATCCGGAAGAACTGCTCGGCGAACTGATCGGCGCCGCGCTCGAAGAGTTCGAGGCGAGCCTGCCGTATGTGAAAGGTTCGACGGTGGTGGCGACGGATGAAGAAGGTGATCCGCTGTATGAGGACGTCGGGCCGACGCCGCGTTTTCTGGCGCTTTCACGCCGGCATTTGCAGGATTTGTCGACTGCTGCCGGCAAGCAAAAACACTGATCAGACAACACAAAAACCTGTGGGAGCGGCGGTGCGACGTTTCGACTTGCCCGCGATGGCGTCAGTTCAGTCACATCAGTGTTGAATTTGATGGGCTGGCAAGCCAGCTCCCACAGGGATCGTATCCTTCTCCGCTTCTGCACGCTTTTTACCCCGCGCGTACCTCTCCACGCCTCCAAAGTTCCCGGTTTAGAGCCTTGTCGACTTGGTCAAAAAAACTTTTGGCGATAGGCCATCTTTTCTGAACTTTTGAAAAACGCCTTCGGTCGGAAGCTGTAACCACGCCTGGAACGAGCGTTTCAAAAACGCGCTTTTACACGACGCTTGCGGCTCCTCGACCAGGATGGATTTTCGGTTTTATCAGGAGTTAAACAATGGAGTTGAAGACCATGAAGACCCAAACCTCGTTCTCCCACCTGCGCGGTCTGAAACTGGCTGCTCTGGCCATCGGTACCAGCTTCGTACTGGCCGGTTGCGCCGGTAACCCGCCAACCGAGCAGTACGCCGTGACCCAATCGGCGGTCAACAGTGCGGTCAGCGCCGGTGGTACCGAGTTCGCTGCTGTGGAAATGAAGCAGGCGCAGGACAAGCTCAAGCAAGCCGAAATCGCCATGCACGACAAGAAGTATGAACAAGCTCGCACCCTCGCCGAGCAAGCCGAATGGGACGCTCGCGTAGCAGAACGCAAGGCTCAGGCTGCCAAGGCCGAACAGGCTGTGAAGGATTCCCAGAAAGGTGTTCAGGAACTGCGTCAGGAAAGTCAGCGCACCGTGCAGTAAGCGCGCATCCCGAATCGCAAAGCTGAAACTTTTATCGATAGAAAGGACGACAAATTATGCGTAAGCAACTGATGATCCCCGCTCTTCTGGCCGCAAGCGTTGCCCTGGCTGCCTGCTCCACCCCGCCTAACCCGAACCTGGAGCAGGCACGTACCAACTACGCCGGCCTGCAGGCCAACCCACAGGCAAGCAAAGTCGCGGCCCTGGAAACCAAAGACGCCAGCGATTACCTGGACAAGGCCGACAAGGCTTACCTGGACAAGGAAGACGCGGCCAAGGTTGACCAACTGGCCTACCTGACCAACCAGCGCGTGGAAGTGGCCAAGCAGACCATTGCCCTGCGCACCGCTGAAAACAACCTGAAGAACGCTGCCGCGCAACGTGCCCAGGCCCGCCTGGACGCTCGCGATCAGCAGATCAAACAACTGCAGCAGAGCCTGAACGCCAAGCAGACCGATCGCGGTACCCTGGTGACTTTCGGTGACGTGCTGTTCGCCACCAACAAGGCTGATCTGAAGTCCAGCGGTCTGGTGAACATCAACAAACTGGCGCAGTTCCTCCAGGAAAATCCGGATCGTAAAGTGATCGTCGAGGGTTACACCGACAGCACCGGCTCGGCTTCGTACAACCAGTCGCTGTCCGAGCGTCGCGCGACTTCGGTTCAAGTCGCGCTGATCAAGATGGGCGTAGATCCTTCGCGCATCGTGGTTCAGGGTTACGGCAAGGAATACCCGGTTGCCGACAACGGCAGCGTTTCCGGTCGTGCGATGAACCGTCGTGTGGAAGTGACCATTTCCAACGACAACCAGCCAGTGATGCCACGTTCGGCGGTCAGCTCGAACTAAGCAACACGCGCTAACGCAAAAGCCCCGCCTGAGTGATCAGGCGGGGCTTTTTCAAGATCAAAAGATCGCAGCCTTCGGCAGCTCCTACAGGGATCGTGTTCCAATGCAGGAGCTGCCGAAGGCTGCGATCTTTGGCTTTTATGGCTCGAGTTTCTGCGGGGTTTCCTGGCCCATGCAGCGCACGGCTTTTTTCTGCGCATTGATCAGCACCCCGGTCAGGCCTTTCTGCTCGGTGTCGAACAGCACCAGCACGCCGTCGATGCACTGCGCCACCTGCGGCGCCGGGTCCAGCGAGACTTTGTAGTCTTCGCCCGGCACGGTCTTGAGCATGGTGAATTCGTTGAGCAGCAGCGCATCCTCGGGTTTGGCGAAGTGCAGGTAGCCGTAATACCACAGGGCACCAACGGTGCCGAGGATGCTGCAGATACCGGTGATGATCAGCGGGATGGCGTTACGTTCTTCAGTCATTGCGGACTCTCATCTTCAGAATTCGGGGGTTGCGGATAATTGGGGATCTCGCCGAGGCGGCGCAGGCCGTTGAAGTGCTCGGGATCTTCCAGATAACGCAGCATCACTTGGCGCCAGACCGGGTCGCCGAAGGTCTGTACGTGGCCGCCGCGGGTCAACTGCAACACCCGTGGTGGCGGCGCTGCCTGATACAGGCGGATGGCGTTGGACATTGGCACCAGTGGGTCGTCGATGCTGTGAAAGATCAGTTTCGGCACACCGTTAAGCTGCGGCATCGAGTTGATCGCACTGTCGCCGTCCGGCACCAGCCACGACAACGGCACTTGAAACGGCCAGGTCAGCCACGACGTGCTGAGGGCGTACTGACCGACGCTGCGGTAACTGGCGGGTACACCGTCGAGCACGAAGGCTTTCAGCTGTTTCTGCCGCTCGGGGTGCTGCACCAGCCAATGCACGGCCATTGAGCCGCCGAGGCTCTGGCCGAGGAGGATCAGCGGCTTGCCTTTGACCTCTGGCGCCTGATCCAGCCAGGCGAACGCGGCGTCGATGTCCTGATAGATCGCCGGCAGACTCGGCTCGCCCTCGGACAAGCCATACCCGCGATAATCCACCAGCAGCACCTGATAGCCGTTTTTCGGCAACCACCAACTGCCACCCAAGTGCATCGGCAGATTGCCGCCGTTGCCGTGCAGGTGCAGGACTGTGCCTTTGACCTCGACACCGGGCTTGGCCGGCAGCCACCAGGCATTGAGCTTGAGGCCGTCGGCCGTGGTCAGGGTGACGGTGCGGTATTCGAGCCTGGCTTTTTCCGGGGTGAAGATCTGGCCCGGTTCGGGGTAAAACAACAGCGAACTGCAACCGCCGAGGGTCAGGAGCAGGCAAAGGATGCCGAGGATTCTCATCCGGTGAAACCTCGCAGAATTCGGGTTGAAAACAATAATTGTGTCAACAAATAACCCTGTGGGAGCTGGCTTGCCAGCGATAGCGGTGGGTCAGCCAACATCAATATTGACTGTCAGACTGCAATCGCTGGCAAGCCAGCTCCCACAGGGTTTGTATGTGGTTCAGAGGATATTGGAGTAATCCGCCTCGATCCGGTCCAGGCTCAAGTGATTGAGGAAGTTGGAGAAGCACATCCAAGCCGACAGCGCGTTCATGTCGCGGAACTGTTCCGGCAGGTATTTCGGCGGCACCACCAGACCTTCATCGACCAGTTGACGCAGGGTACGCATGTCCTCCAGCGTGGTCTTGCCGCAGAACAGCAGCGGTACCTGCTCAAGCTTGCCCTTACGCACGGCCAACTGAATGTAGTTGTAAACCATGATAAAGCCCTTGAGGTAGGACAAGTCTTTGGTGAATGGCAGACCGTTCGGCGTCGAGCCTCGGAACACTCGACTGGCGTTGCCGTAGCTTTCGGCCATTTCGAAACCCTGTTCGCGGAAGAACTCGAACACCTGCAAAAAGTCCGCGCCTTCCTCGACCATGTGAATGGCACGGGTACGGTTGGTCAGTTTGCGCAAGCGACTCGGGTAGGAGGCAAAGGTGATGATTTCCATCAGGATCGCCAGGCCTTCCTGGGTCACTGTCGACGACGGTGGGCCCTTGGACAGGAAGGTGCAGATCGGCTGGTTCAGGCCGTTAAGCGTGGTGCCGACATGCACCAGGCCTTCGTGGACTTCCAGTGCACGCACGTCGCGGTCGTTGAACAGCGCGTCGGTGCGGATCTTGATGTAGTCGGCACCTGCCGCCGCGTCGGCGACGATGCCGTCGGACTCGAACACGCGGATGGTTTCCTCGGCCTCGCCGAACACCTTGTTCAACCGGGTTTGCAACAGGTGTACGGCATCCTTGGCGGTGAGGACCTTCGGTTCGTCTTTCAGGTCGCCGCGGCCGTCGATGTTGTTCAGGTAGTCAGACATCATCAAGCCAAGGTCGGCCAGGGTCGGGTCGCCGGCGTGGAACGCATCGGACGCGGCGCCGTACAGCTCTTGCGAGATCAGGCCGAAATCTTCGGTGCCGCGCGCTTCGAGCATGCGCACCACCATGCGGTATTCCTTGCACATGCGCCGCATGATCTGCCCGACCGGGTTGAACTGGCCGAGCTGGCGGGTGATGTCGCGTTCGATGTTCTGGAACTCGAGTTTGACCTTGCTCGAATCGAAACTCAGCGGCCGATTGAGGTAGTAGTCGCGATCCACCGCCGGCATTTCCTTGCCCTTGGCCTTGAGAAAGCCCTTGCGGATGTTCTCGTCCCACTTCACCGCATCGAGCACGCGGATCGGCGTCTGCGCCAGCACAATGCGATCGGACAACGTGCGTATCGTCTGCTGGTAATCGTCCACCCGAAACTCCTGTAGAAAACTGAATTATTTGGCGCGGGCCTGGCGCTGATAGCGTGCGGCCTCGACGAAGACATCGGAATTGGCCGGATCGTCGAGGTAAGCAAAGACCTTGTCGAGGCTACTGTCGACCTGCACGCCGTCGCCGTCGTCCTCAGTCTGGAATGCCTTGCCGTCGAGGGCTTGCTGCTTGATCGCCTGATTGATCTGTTCGAGGTCGAGGTTGTACACCACCAGCTCGTGTTTGTCGGTGAGTTCGAACCCGGCGATGGTGTATTGGCCACCGTAACGCGCCGGCACTTTCGCCGACAGGTACCAGCGACTGCCATGGCGCGACACGGTGAACGCGTACGCCTCACGCTCGTGAGGCCGGGCCTTGAACCAGGTGATCGCCTGATAGCGATCATGGCCGACGCGGGTCAGCTCAAGGTTCATCGGCTCGCCCCAGGCATTGGTGCTCGACCACGTGCCCAGCAGGCCCTTGGGCGCCGACTCACTGGCGGGCAGCGGATCCTTGAAAGTCACCAGACAACCGCTGAGCAGCAGGAACGACAAGGCGATCAGCACGCCACGCCAGGCTTTCATTCAATACTCCCATGAACTCGCAATACCTCCCCTGTAGGAGCTGCCGCAGGCTGCGATCTTTTGATCCTGATCTCTTAAAGCAAGATCAAAAGATCGCAGCCTGCGGCAGCTCCTACATTGGGATCGGTGTCAGACGGACAACAGGGCTTACACCGAGGCCAGGACCAGATGCATGTACCGCGTCAGAATCCCGAGCATGTCCTGTTCGGCCAAAGGCTCGGCGTCGTTGAGCAGGCCCTGATATTCCATCCGTCCGATAATCGCCGTCAACACTTTGGCATCCTGTTGCGGTTCACGCGAGCCCAGGACCTGGAACAACTGGCAGGTGCCCTGCAGCAGGATCTGCTGATGCGAGCGCACCAGATCCGCCAGGCGCGGGTTGAGCAGTGCTTCCTGGCGGAACGCCTGCTCGGCCATCAGGTGCTCGCGACGGTTGACCAGTTGCCGGTGCACATAGTCGGCCATCAGCCGCGCGATGTCGTCGGCCAGTTGCGAGCGCGACTCGGGGCTGCCGTCGCCACTGACGACCATCTCGCGCAGCAAGCCTTCGTTGTTGATCCACAGCTTGGCCATGTAGGCCGCGCTGCGTTCGACGTATTGGGCGAAGGTATCGGTGAGCAGGTCATCGATGTCCTTGAAGTAATAGGTGGTGGCCGACAGCGGCACACCGGCCTCGGCCGCCACGGCCCGGTGGCGCACGGCGCGCACGCCGTCGCGCACGACAATGCGCATCGCCGCGTCGAGAATGTCCTGTCGACGCTGCTCACTGCCCTGTCGGCTGGCCTTGCGGCCCTGGTACTGAACACTTTCAGCGACCGCAGTGGCGATACCCGCTGCACCTTCTTGAGCGATTGCAACCATCACGACTGGACTTCCTCTGCTATTGCAAAATTAACCAATTGATACATTTGTACCAGACAGGCAATAAAAAGCCGCCTGTTTTAGGCGGCTTTTTAACTGAAACGTTTACGCTTGCGGTCGCATGTGCGGGAACAGGATCACATCGCGGATCGATGGCGAGTTGGTCAGCAACATCACCAGACGGTCGATGCCGATACCTTCACCGGCCGTTGGCGGCATGCCGTACTCCAGCGCGCGCACGAAGTCGGCGTCGTAATGCATGGCTTCGTCGTCGCCGGCGTCCTTGTCGGCCACCTGCGCCATGAAGCGCTCGGCCTGGTCTTCCGCGTCGTTCAACTCGGAGTAGGCGTTGGCGATTTCACGGCCGCCGATGAACAGCTCGAAACGGTCGGTAACGTTCGGGTTCTCGTCGTTACGACGAGCCAGCGGCGACACTTCGAACGGGTACTGAGTGATGAAGTGCGGCTGCTCCAGCTTGTGCTCGACCAGTTCTTCGAAAATCATCACCTGCAATTTGCCCAGACCTTCGAAGCCCAGCACCTTGGCGCCGGCCTTCTTGGCGATGGCGCGCGCCTTGTCGATGTCGTTCAGGTCATCGGCAGTCAGCTCAGGGTTGTACTTGAGGATCGAGTCGAACACCGACAGACGGGCAAACGGCTCACCGAAGTGGAACACCTTGTCGCCGTACGGCACGTCGGTGCTGCCCAGCACCAGTTGCGCCAGTTCACGGAACAGCTCTTCGGTCAGGTCCATGTTGTCTTCGTAGTCGGCGTAAGCCTGGTAGAACTCCAACATGGTGAATTCAGGGTTGTGACGCGTCGAAACACCTTCGTTACGGAAGTTGCGGTTGATCTCGAACACCTTCTCGAAACCGCCAACCACCAGACGCTTGAGGTACAGCTCAGGCGCGATACGCAGGAACATTTCCATGTCCAGCGCGTTGTGGTGGGTTTCGAACGGCTTGGCCGCTGCGCCGCCAGGAATGGTCTGCAGCATCGGCGTTTCGACTTCGAGGAAGTCGCGCTTCATCAGGAAGCTGCGGATGTGCGCGATCACTTGCGAACGCACGCGGAAGGTCTGGCGTACTTCTTCGTTGACGATCAGGTCAACGTAACGCTGACGGTAGCGCTGCTCGGTGTCGGTCAGGCCGTGGTGCTTGTCCGGCAGCGGGCGCAGCGACTTGGTCAGCAGGCGCACGTTGGTCATTTCGACGTACAGGTCGCCCTTGCCGGAACGCGCCAGGGTGCCTTCGGCGGCAATGATGTCGCCCATGTCCCAGGTCTTGACGGCGGCCAGGGTGTCTTCGGACAGGGTTTTACGGTTGACGTAGACCTGGATGCGCCCGGTCATGTCCTGGATCACCATGAACGAGCCACGGTTAAGCATGATGCGACCGGCAACCTTGACCGGAATTGCAGCCTCGGCCAGCTCTTCCTTGGTCTTGTCCGCGTATTTCTTCTGCAGATCTTCGCAGTAGTTTTCGCGGCGGAAGTCGTTCGGGAAGGCGTTGCCCTTGGCGCGCTCGGCAGCCAGCTTTTCCTTGCGCAGGGCGATCAGGGAGTTTTCTTCCTGTTGCAGGGCTTGCGGGTCGAGTTGTTGGTCGCTCATGTCTTCAGATATTCCATCAGGTTCGTTGCCCCCGGGCCTGGCGGCCCGGGAATCGCCAGCAGGGCTGGCTCCTACAGGGATCGCGTTGCATCAGCGATCCTGTGTGCGTCTGTTACAGCCCCGATTTCAGGCTGGCTTCCAGGTATTCGTCGATATCGCCGTCGAGTACCTTGTCGCAGTCGCTGCGTTCGATGTTGGTGCGCAAGTCCTTGATCCGCGACGCGTCGAGCACGTACGAACGGATCTGGTGACCCCAGCCGATGTCCGACTTGGTGTCTTCCAGCGCCTGGGAAGCGGCGTTGCGCTTCTGCATTTCCTGCTCGTACAACTTGGCCCGCAGCATTTTCATCGCGGTGTCCTTGTTCGCGTGCTGGGAACGTTCGTTCTGGCAGCTGACCACGGTGTTGGTCGGTACGTGGGTGATACGTACGGCCGAGTCGGTGGTGTTTACGTGCTGACCACCGGCACCGGATGAACGATAGGTGTCAATCCGCAGGTCTGCCGGGTTGATTTCGATTTCGACCTTGTCGTCGATCTCTGGCGAGACGAAAACCGCAGAAAACGAAGTGTGGCGACGGTTGCCGGAGTCGAACGGGCTCTTGCGCACCAGACGGTGCACGCCGATCTCGGTGCGCAGCCAGCCAAAGGCGTATTCGCCCTTGATGTGCACGGTCGCACCTTTGATACCGGCGACTTCACCGGCCGACAGCTCCATGATGGTCGCGTCGAAACCGCGTTTGTCCGCCCAGCGCAGGTACATGCGCAGCAGGATGTTGGCCCAGTCCTGGGCC
The DNA here is from genome assembly GCF_022368695.1 of Pseudomonas sp. Y5-11. Classification (NCBI taxonomy): domain Bacteria; kingdom Pseudomonadati; phylum Pseudomonadota; class Gammaproteobacteria; order Pseudomonadales; family Pseudomonadaceae; genus Pseudomonas; species Pseudomonas sp. Y5-11. Next base: position 2,115,147 of record NZ_CP058974.1, on the reverse strand, counting down.
TCGGTGCCGCCGGAACCGGCCTGGATGTCCAGGTAGGCGTTGTTCGGGTCCATCTCGTGGCTGAACATGCGGCGGAATTCAAGCTTGGCCAGTGACTCTTCAAGCCCTTGAAGCAGTTCAACGACGTCGTTTACCGCGCCTTCGTCGTTTTCTTCAACGGCCATGTCGAGCAGCTCGCGGGAATCGGCCAGACCGCTGGACAGCTCATCCAGGGTGTCGACGATCTGCGCCAGCGATGCTCGCTCGCGGCCCAGTTCCTGGGCGTATTCAGGTTTGTTCCAGACTGCAGGATCTTCAAGCTCGCGATTGACTTCGATCAGACGCTCATGCTTTTGATCGTAGTCAAAGATACCCCCGAATAGTTTCGGAGCGCTCGGACAGGTCCTTGATGGTGTTCAGGATCGGGTTGATTTCCATGACGGGCAGCACTCGTTGGCGAACTTTTGAAAGCCGGCGAGTATAACGTAATCACGCGGTCACGGCAGCCCGTCTGGCGGCTGTCGGGGTGAATCACTTGACACATTGCCCTGTAGGAGCTGCCGCAGGCTGCGATCTTTTGATTTTGCATTTTAAGATCAAAAGATCGCAGCCTGCGGCAGCTCCTACAGCAATTGATGGGTTACTCGATACCTACCTGGTTACGGCCATTGTTTTTCGCCTGATACAACCCACGATCCGCCGCCGAAATCAGCAACCGGCAGTCGCTGCCCGCCTGCGGCACCATGGTCGCCAGGCCGATGCTGATGGTAAGGCTCGACCCTTCGCTCGGGGTGTTGTGCGGAATCTTCAGCGCCGCCACGGTCTGGCGCAGCTTCTCTGCCACCAGCCGGGCACCGCCCGGCGAGGTGTTCGGCAGTACCAGCGCGAACTCTTCACCGCCGTAGCGTGCCGGCAGATCCGACGGTCGCGCGCTGGCGTCGCGGATCGCCGTGGCGACCTTGCGCAGCGCCTCATCGCCTTCGACATGGCCAAAGCTGTCGTTGTAGGACTTGAAGTAATCGACGTCGATCATCAACAACGACAACTGGCTCTGATCGCGCAACGAGCGGCGCCATTCCAGCTCCAGGTACTCGTCGAAGTGCCGGCGGTTGGACAGCCCGGTCAGGCCGTCGGAGTTCATCAGCCGTTGCAGCACCAGGTTGGTGTCGAGCAACTGCTGCTGGCTGACGCGCAACGCACGGTACGCCGCATCCCGCTGCAGCAGGGTCATGTAGGAGCGCGAGTGATAGCGAATGCGCGCCACCAGCTCGATGGTGTCCGGCAGCTTCACCAGATAATCGTTGGCCCCGGCGGAGAACGCCGCGCTCTTGATCAGCGGATCTTCCTTGGTCGACAGCACAATGATCGGGATGTCCTTGGTCGCCGGGTGATTGCGGTATTCGCGCACCAGGCTCAGGCCGTCGAGGCCGGGCATCACCAGGTCCTGCAAAATCACCGTCGGCTTGATCCGGACCGCCTGGGCGATGGCCTGGTGCGGATCGGAACAGAAGTGGAAGTCGATGTTCTCTTCATTCGACAGCCCACGGCGCACGGCTTCGCCGATCATCGCCTGATCGTCCACCAACAACACCATGGCGGCGTTTTCGTCGGTTTTAATGTCGTCGATCTGTAAATCATTCATGGGCGGTCACCTGAGTACTGCGGGGGCCAGGATTGCGGAAAACGCTGTTCATTTGGGGAAAACCTCCAGCAATCGTGGCGCTATCTTTTCCAGTGGACGGATTTCGACGGCTGCATCGATGGCCGCTGCGGCCTTGGGCATGCCGTACACCGCACTGCTTTGCTGATCCTGCGCGATGGTCAGGTATCCCTGCTGGCGCATGAGCTTAAGCCCTTGCGCCCCGTCGCGTCCCATTCCGGTCAATAAAACCCCGATGGCATCACCGTTCCAATAGTTGGCGACACTTTCGAAGAAGACGTCGATCGAGGGTCGGTAGATCTCGTTGACCGGCTCGGCGGTGTAGGCCAGCGTGCCGTTTTTCAATAAGCGAATATGGTGATTGGTGCCAGCCAGCAGCACCGCGCCGGCCTGTGGCGGCTCGCCTTCGCGGGCCAGGCGGACGTCCAGGCCACTGGCGCTGGCCAGCCATTCGGCCATGCCCGCCGCAAACACCTGATCGACGTGCTGCACCAGCACAATGGCCGCCGAAAAATCGCGTGGCAGGCCCTTGAGCAATACTTCCAGCGCTGCCGGCCCGCCGGCAGACGAGCCGATCGCCACCAGCCGCTTGCACGACGCCGAACTGCGGTGCGGTGTCGCCACCGGACGCGAGCGCGGGGTTTTCTCGCCGATCAGCCAGCCGATATTGAGGATCTTGCGCAGCAACGGCGCCGCCGCTTCCTGCGCGTTACCGGCCCCCAGAGCCGGGGTATCGACCACATCCAGCGCACCGTGGCCCATGGCTTCGAAGACCCGGTGCACGTTCTGCTGGCGGTCAACCGTAACGATGACGATCGCGCACGGGGTTTCAGCCATGATCCGTCGCGTGGCCTCGACGCCGTCCATGACTGGCATGATCAGATCCATCAGGATCAGATCCGGGGTGTTTTCGGCGCACAGACGCACGGCCTCGGCGCCGTTGCCGGCCACCCAGACCACTTGATGCGCCGGTTCGAAGGCCAGCGCACGGCGCAAAGCCTCCACCGCCAGTGGCATGTCGTTGACGATTGCGATTTTCATGCCCGCGCTCCTCCAATGAGCTCAACCACTGCATCGAGCAGGGCGTCGTCATGAAAACTGGCCTTGGCTAAATAATAGTCGGCGCCCGCATCCAGTCCACGACGGCGGTCCTCTTCACGGTCCTTGTACGAGACCACCATCACTGGTAGCGATTGCAGACGGGTATCGCGGCGCAGCAACGTAACCAGCTCGATGCCGTCCATGCGCGGCATGTCGATGTCGGTGATCAGCAAATCGAAGTCCTCCGAACGCAGCGCGTTCCAGCCGTCCATGCCATCCACCGCGACCGCCACGTCGTAGCCGCGATTGAGTAGCAGCTTGCGCTGCAACTCGCGCACCGTGAGCGAATCGTCGACCACCAGTATCCGTTTGCGCGCCACCTCGGCGGCCTGGTTGCCATGCCGCGCAATACGCTCCAGGCGCCCGGTATTGAGCAGTTTGTCCACCGAGCGCAGCATGTCCTCGACATCGACGATCAGCACCACCGAGCCATCGTCAAGCAGCGCCCCGGCGGAGATGTCCTGCACTTTGCCCAGACGTTCATCCAGCGGCAGCACCACCAGAGTGCGCTCGCCGACAAAACGTTCGACCGCCACGCCATAGACCGCATCGCGCTCGCGGATCACCACGACCTTGAGGGTTTCGCCGCTGCTCTGACTGGCCGGACGATTCAGCAACTGGCTGGCGGCGACCAACCCGACATGTCGGCCTTCGTGCCAGAAATGCTGGCGACCTTCGATCTGCACGATGTCCTGTGGCTCCAGATCGCACATGCGCTCGATGTGCGCCAGCGGAAAGGCATAGGCTTCCTCGCCGACCTCCACCACCAGACTGCGCACCACGGACAGGGTCAGCGGCACTTCCAGATGAAAGCGGCTGCCCTCGCCCGCCGTCTGCTCCAGCACCACTGCGCCGCGCAGCTGCCGGACCATGTGCTGCACCGCGTCGAGGCCGACGCCACGCCCCGACACTTCGGTGACCGTGTCGCGCAGGCTGAAGCCCGGCAGAAACAGGAACGTCAGCAACTCTTCCTCGCTCAATTGTGCGGCGGTTTCGGCCGGTGACAATTGGCGTTCGACGATGCTGCGGCGGACCTTTTCCAGGTCGACGCCATTGCCGTCGTCACTCAGTTCGAGCACCAGCAAACCGGCCTGATGCGAAGCACGCAGGCGGATCAGGCCCTCTTCGGACTTGCCCTTGAGCAGGCGTTGTTCCGGGGTTTCGATGCCGTGGTCGACCGCGTTGCGCAGCAGATGAGTCAGCGGCGCTTCGAGTTTTTCCAGTACGTCGCGGTCGACCTGCGTCTTCTCGCCTTCGATTTCCAGCCGCACCTGTTTGCCGAGACTGCGCCCCAGATCCCGAACCATGCGCACCTGACCGGTGAGCACGTCGGCAAACGGGCGCATGCGGCAGGCCAGCGCGGTGTCGTAGAGCACTTGTGCGCGCTGGCTGGCCTGCCAGGCGAATTCGTCGAGCTCGGCGTTCTTTTCCGCGAGCAATTGCTGGGACTCAGCCAACAGGCGCCGCGCCTCTTCAAGGGCTTCCTGAGCTTCGAGGCTCAGCGCCTGTTCCTTGAGGTGTACGTTGAGGCTTTCCAGCGCCCGCAGACCGTTGTTCTGCATGCGCCTGAGGCGCTGCATGGTCGCCAGATGCGGCTTGAGGCGCTGGGTTTCGACCAGTGATTTACTCGACAGGTCGAGCAGGCTGTTCAGACGTTCGGCAGTGACCCGCAGCACGCGCTCCCCACCTTCGGTGGTGCGTTTGCTCTTGCGCGGCGCCGGGTCGGAGGTTTCCAGCGGTGCATCAACCGCCGGCCTGGGCGCTGGCGGGGGCGGTGGCGGTGGCGTTTCAATCGGCGCAGACGGTGCCTGCATCTGCAATTCGGCCATGGGCGGCGACGCCACGGCGGGCGGTGTCGAAGGGTCGAGCAGGCGGCCCATCAACGCCACATACGCCTCAATGTCCGGCGCTTGCGGGGCATTCGCCGGCGTAGCGATGCGCATCAACAGATCGGTGCCCTGCAACAACGCATCGATGTGTTCGGGGCGCAGCAACAGCCGTTTTTCCTGAGCGCTGACCAGACAATCTTCCATCACGTGGGCAACGCTGACGCCGTTGTCGATGCCGACGATCCGCGCCGCGCCCTTGAGCGAGTGCGCCGCACGCATGCACGATTCCAGATAGTCGGCCTGGGTTGGATTGCGCTCCAGCGCCAGCAGCCCGCTGCTGAGCACCTGGGTCTGGGCTTCGGCTTCCAGGCTGAACAGCTCCAGCAGCGAGGCGTCGCGCATTTGCTCGGGGGTCATGTGAGGCTCCGGGTCACGGCGGACAGCAGCTGTTCTTCATCCAGCCAACGCAAACTGCGCCCGCGGAATTGCAGGACACCACGGGTGTATTTGGCGCTGGCCGTGCTGTTGTGCTCACCGCCGGCACGCGACGCGGCGTCGAGAATGCGTTCGTCGATGGCGTGGATGCCGTCGACCTCATCCACTGGCACCACCACCGGCCCGCCGTGGGCGGCGATGATCAACATGCGCGGCATGATCCGTGCGCCCGTGGCCGGTGCGGCGTTGCCATCCAGATCGAGCAACTCGACCAGCGACAGGCACGCCACCAGCGCCCCGCGCACGTTCGCCACGCCGAGCAGGGCTCGCGAGCGCTGGTGTGGCAACGAGTGGATCGCCTGCAGCGGCGCCACCTCCACCAGACTGCGAGTGGCCAGCCCCAGCCACTCTTCGCCGAGGCGGAACATCAGCAGCGAACGGGTTTTCACATCGCTTTCGACCGCCACGGCGACCGGGTCGCGCTCATCCTGCTGCAACGCATAGCGGTCGAGCAGACGCGTGGCGGCAGCGGAATACACCGCGCAGTTACGGCAATGGATATGCTCGGCCAGCAACGGGCAGGATTTGTCGCCGTGAATGCCGATGCGGTTCCAGCAGTCATCGATGGCCCGCGCGTCTTCGTGGGTGACGTTCAAGGTGTCGGACGGGATCATCGTTTACGCTCACTGTCGGCGGTGCGGCCGCTGCGCGCGGCGCGTTCCTGCAATCGTCTGGCACCGGCGCTGTCACCCTGGGCCTGCAGCAACGCGGCCAGATGCATCAACGCTTCGGGGTGTTGCGGTTCAAGGTACAAGGCCTTGCGGTAATGACTCTGGGCTTCGAGCGCGGCGCCGGCCACGTCGCTGAGCAGGCCGAGCCAGTAGAACACCTGCGCCACCGGTTCGTGACTGCGCAGGTACTGCTCGCACGCCGCACGGGCCTCGGCGCTTTTGCCTTCATTGGCCAGCGCAGCGATGTTGGCGAGCAAGGTCGCCGCGTCCGGGCTGGCGCTTTTGCTGCTGACGGGCAACGATGCAACGCTGGCAAACGGCCGCGGACGCACCGGCGGCGATACTGGCGGCGGAATGCGCAGCGGTTGGCGCACCGGCAAAGGGGTCGGGGTCGGCAATGCCACGGGTTCGGGCATGGGTTCAGCGTGTCGACTGAAGGCAAACGACTGCGGGATGCCAATCGAGCGCATGCCCAGACGCCCGAGCAGACTGCCCTCGGCCGGGCCGATGAACAGCACGCCATCCACGTGAGTCAGACGCTTGAGCACTTCGAACACCTGCTTCTGGGTCGGCTGGTCGAAATAGATCAACAGGTTGCGGCAGAACACGAAATCGAACGGCGGCTCACCCGCCAGCAGCGTCGGATCCAGCACATTGCCGGCCTGCAGGCGCACCTGCTCACGCACCGCTTCGCTGACTCGATGGCCGTCCTGTTCAGCGGTGAAATGGCGCTCGCGAAAGTCCAGATCCTGCCCCCGAAACGAGTTCTTGCCGTACAGCCCGCGCCGCGCCTTGTCCACCGACAGCGGGCTGACATCCATGCCATCGACCTTGAACTGATGGGGCTTGAGCCCGGCATCGAGCAAGGCCATGGCAATCGAGTAGGGTTCTTCACCGGTCGAACACGGCAGGCTGAGGATGCGCAGCGCACGCATGTTGTTCAATTGGTCCAGACGCTTGCGCGCCAGCTTGCCGAGCGTGGCGAAGGATTCCGGGTAACGGAAAAACCAGGTTTCAGGGACGATCACCGCTTCGATCAACGCTTGCTGTTCATCCCGCGAACCTTGCAGCAGTTGCCAGTATTCATCGCTGTGCGCCGCCTGCGAGAGCGTGGTGCGTTGGCGCACCGCGCGCTCGATGATCGCCGGTCCCACCGACGTGACATCCAGACCGATGCGTTCCTTGAGGAAATCGAAAAAACGCTGATCGCTGCTCATGACGGCGTCTCATGCGGCGCGGGAAAGAGCAGGCTGCGCACGGCGTCATCCAGCAAGTCGTTGACCCGCACCCACTGCACCAGGCCCTGGGCATCTTCGCGTACCGGGCCGAGGTACGGCGCCTGACGATTGTCCAGACCATACGGCTGAAAATCCTCGGGATTGCAGCGCAGGGTGTCGGTCGCCTGTTCGAGTATCAGTCCGAGCCAGCGTGGCGACTGCCGTTGATCCGGGCGGTAATGCACCAGCACCAACCGGGTGCTGGTGCGCGCCTCGGCCGGTTGACCGAAGGTCAGCGCACTGAGGTCGATAGCCGGCACCACCGCACCACGATAGGCGAACACCCCGGCGACCCACTTCGGCGCCTGGGCAATTGGCTTCAACGGTACGCGCGGCAGAACCTCCGCCACTTCAGTGGCGCGCAATGCATAGCGTTCGTTGCCGATGCGAAACAGCAGAAACAGCGCCTGTCTGGCCACTGGCGCAGCGCTGCGTTTGGCAGTGATTTCGCTCATCAGACTTTGAATCGCGAAACGCCACTGCGCAGCCCGACGGCCACCTGGCTCAGTTCGTCGATGGCGAAACTGGCCTGACGCAACGACTCGACGGTCTGGCTGCTGGCGTCGCCCAACTGCACCAGCGCATGGTTGATCTGTTCGGCGCCGGTGGCCTGGGCCTGCATGCCTTCGTTGACCATCAACACCCGCGGCGCCAGCGCCTGCACCTGATGGATGATCTGCGACAGTTGCTCGCCGACCTGCTGCACTTCGGCCATGCCCCGGCGCACTTCTTCGGAGAACTTGTCCATGCCCATCACACCGGCAGACACCGCCGACTGGATCTCGCGGACCATCTGTTCAATGTCATACGTGGCGACGGCGGTCTGATCCGCCAGACGCCGCACTTCGGTGGCGACCACGGCAAAACCACGGCCGTACTCACCGGCCTTCTCGGCCTCGATGGCGGCGTTAAGCGACAGCAGGTTGGTCTGGTCGGCAACCTTGACGATGGTCACCACCACCTGATTGATGTTGCCGGCCTTCTCGTTGAGGATCGCCAGTTTCGCGTTGACCAGGTCAGCCGCGCCCATCACCGAGTGCATGGTGTCTTCCATGCGCGCCAGGCCTTGCTGGCCGGACCCGGCGAGCACCGAGGCCTGATCGGCGGCGGTGGACACTTCGGTCATGGTGCGCACCAGATCCCGCGAGGTGGCGGCGATTTCCCGCGAGGTCGCGCCGATTTCGGTGGTGGTGGCGGCGGTTTCGGTGGCGGTGGCCTGTTGCTGCTTCGATGTGGCGGCGATCTCGGTCACCGAGGTGGTCACCTGCACCGACGAACGCTGGGCCTGAGACACCAGCGAGGTCAGCTCGGTCATCATGTCGTTGAAGCCGGTTTCCACCGCGCCGAACTCGTCCTTGCGATCCAGATTCAGACGGCTGCTCAAGTCACCGGTGCGCATGATTTCGAGGATCTTCACGATGCGGTTCATCGGCGCCATGATTGCGCGCATCAGCAGCAGGCCACAGGCACCTGCCGCCAGCACGGCCACCAGCAGCGAGACAAACATGCTGACCTTGGCCGCCGCTACCGCCTCGTCGATGTTGGCCATGGCCTGATCGGCGACCCGCTTGTTCTCACCGATGATGTCGTTGAGTTTCATGCGGCCGGTGTACCAGGCCGGGGTCAGCTTCTCGGTAAACAGCTTGACCGCCTCGGCTTCGAGATTGCGCTTGTGCAGATCGAGTACCTGATCCTGAATCTGCATGTAGGTGTCGTGATCCTTCTCGAACGCAGCGAACTCGACCCGGTCTTCGTCGGTGGTGACGGTGCTGCGATAGTTGGCCATCTGCTCTTGCAGGCGCGTCTCGAACGCCTTGTAGTCCGCCGCATCTTCACTGCTGATGCCCTGCCCCTCCTTGAGCCCCAGCAACTCCTGGGTCTGCAGGTAACTGTCGACCCACGCACCGCGAATCATCGAGCTGTAATAGACGCCGGGAACGGCGTCATCACGCACGCTGCTTTCACTGGCTTCGATTTTCAGCAGGCGGGAATACGAAACAACGACCATCAGCAACATGATGGCGATAATCACCGCAAAGCTCGCCAAAATGCGTTGGCGCAACGTCCAGTTCTTCACAGTGATTCCTCGTGCCTAAGTCGAAATGCGGGGGAGTATAGCCGAGGGCGGTGTTTCATTTATAAGACGCTTTTTAACCCTCGGGCCTGCCAGGCATGGATGGCCGGGAGGCTCTGGGGTGGGACTGTCCGACAATCCGGGGCTGGCGTGCCAGTGCCGGAACGGCAAAAAGGGGCGCTGGATCGGCCATTGCTGTGGATGCGCGGCCTGAAAACGCAATCGTGAGCAGGCTTCGGCGTCTGGCCCAAAACCTTGTAGGAGCTGCGGCACGCTGCGATCTTTTGCTGTTGGCTTAAAAAATCAAAAGATCGCAGCGTACCGCAGCTCCTACATGAATACCGTGCTCAGGCAGTTCTATTGCGATGCCAGGCGCACCTGCTTCTCCAGCTCCACCTTCAACCCCGGCTCTAGCTTCAGTTGCTTGGCCAGTTCCTCCAGATACGCCTTTTCCATAAAGCTCTCCTCATCCACCAGCATCACGCTGGCGATGTACATTTCCGCCGCCATCTCCGGCGTACTCGCGGCGCGGGCGACGTCGCTTGGGTCGAGGGGTTTGTTGAGTTCGGCGTGCAGCCAGTGTTGCAGTTCCTGATCGTTGTCGAGTTTGATGAATTCGCCTTCGATCAATTGGCGCTCGCGATCATCGATATGGCCATCAGCCTTTGCAGCGGCGACCAGTGCTTTGAGAATGGCCTGGCTGTGTTGCTCGGCTTGCGCCGGTGGCAAGCGGTCGAGGGTTTGCGGTTCGGTTTGTGGGGCGGTGCCTTTTTGCGCGTTCCAGTTGCCGTAGGCCTTGTAGGCCAGCACACCCAGTGCTGCGAGGCCGCCGTAGATCGCGACCTTGCCGCCGACCTTGCGTACTTTCTTGTTGCCGAGAAGCAGCCCCATCGCTCCGGCCGCCAGCGCACCACCGCCGGCTCCCGACAGCAGTCCTCCCAGCGCCCCTGAGCCTGAAGACCCACCCAGCAAACCGCCCAGGCCGCCAGCCGTCGGTTTGTTCTGCGCGCCGCCGGCCTTGTTCTGCAACAGATCCTGGCCGGATTTGAGTAGTTGGTCGAGCAATCCACGGGTGTTCATGTTCCGCCTCCAAAGCAGGGGTTATCCGGATCTATCAGGCCCTCAGCCTAGTTCGAAAGTGCCCTGGCCCGGCCTGCGAGTGTGCTTCCAGATGTTGCTCCGCCTGTAGCAGCCCTTCGTGAAAATAGATATACACTCAGGCCAATCGATAAAAACTGCCCACCGGGTACCCTCCTCATGATGACCCTGCGTCAGATCCGTCACTTCATCGCGGTGGCCGAGACCGGCTCGATTTCCGCCGCCGCGCAAACCGCGTTTATTTCCCAATCGACCCTGACCCTCGCCATTCAGCAACTGGAAGAGGAAATCGGCGTCAGCCTGTTCAACCGTCACGCCAAGGGCATGACCTTGACTCATCAGGGTCATCAATTCCTGCGCCAGGCGCATCTGATTCTGGCAACGGTGGATAACGCCAAGCGCAGCCTGCAACAAAGCACCGACCAAGTGGCCGGGCAGTTGATTGTCGGCGTGACCAGTCTGGTGGCCGGTTATTACCTCGCCGATTTGCTCACCCGTTTTCAGCGCGCCTATCCCAATGTCGAGATCCGGGTGATGGAGGACGAGCGACCGTACATCGAACATTTGCTGGTCAGCGGCGAGATCGATGTCGGCGTGCTGATCCTGTCCAACCTCGAAGACCGCCACGCCTTGCAAACCGAAGTGCTGACGCACTCGCCGCACCGTCTGTGGCTGCCGGCCCAGCATCCGCTGCTGGAGCACGACAGTATCAACCTCGCCGATGTTGCCCGCGAACCGCTGATTCAACTGAACGTCGACGAGATGGATCGCAATGCCCAACGCCTGTGGCGCGGTGCCGGGCTGCAACCGAAGATCACCCTGCGCACGGCATCCACCGAAGCCGTGCGAAGCCTTGTCGCAGCCGGTCTGGGCGTGTCGATCCAGCCGGACATGACGTACCGCCCGTGGTCACTGGAGGGCGACATCATCGAAGCACGGCCGATCGCCGACCTCAACCAGACCCTCGACGTCGGTCTGGCCTGGCGCCGTGGGACAGCGCGCCCCGCTCTGGTCGATCCATTCCTGACCGTGGCCCGCGAGCAACCGCACGGCGGACGCAAGCCATCTATTTAATCGAATGCCACCTTCAGTATTTAGAATTTGTCGACCTCGGAGCCGCGCACTAGTCTTGCTGCATCTATAAGACGGTCGGCTCCCGGGCATGGGAGCCACAATGACCACACAAGAAAAGAGATCGCGGAAAATGGCTGGCGTGCAGACCCCGATGTGTACCGCGTTGCTGATCGACGGCGAACTGGTCGCCGGGCAGGGTTTTGTCGAACCGATCCTTAACCCGGCCACCGGTGAAATCCTCACCCACATCGCCGAGGCCAGCACCGAGCAGGTCGAAACCGCGATTCTCGCCGCCCACCGCGCGTTTGCCGAATGGTCGCGCACCACACCGCAACAACGCTCGAATCTGTTGCTGGACATCGCCAACGCGGTGGAAAAACACGCCGATCACCTCGCCCGCCTCGAAGCGCTGAATTGCGGCAAGCCGCTGCACCTGGCGCGGCAGGACGACCTGTCTGCGACTGTCGATGTGTTCCGCTTCTTTGCCGGTGCCGTACGCTGCCAGACCGGTCAGCTCAGCGGCGAATACCTGCCGGGCTACACCAGCATGGTGCGCCGCGATCCGATTGGGGTCGTCGCCTCGATTGCGCCGTGGAACTACCCGATCATGATGGCCGCGTGGAAAATCGCCCCGGCCCTCGCCGCTGGCAATACGCTGGTGTTCAAACCCTCGGAACACACACCGCTGTCGATCCTCGCGCTGGCGCCAGCGCTGGCCGAGATCCTGCCGCGCGGGGTGATCAACATCCTCTGCGGTGGCGGTGAAGGCGTCGGCAGCCATCTGGTCGGACATGCCAAGGTGCGCATGGTCTCGCTGACCGGCGATATCGTTACCGGGCAGAAAATCCTGCAAGCCGCTGCAAAAACCCTCAAGCGCACGCATCTGGAACTCGGCGGCAAAGCCCCGGTGATCGTCTGCAACGACGCCGACCTGCAAGCGGTGGTCGACGGCGTGCGCACCTACGGTTACTACAACGCCGGTCAGGACTGCACCGCCGCGTGCCGCATCTACGCGCAAGCCGGGATTCACGACAAACTGGTTGCCGAACTGGGTGCGGCAGTCAGCAGCCTGCGCTTCGCCGGCAAGCGCGATGCCGACAACGAGATCGGCCCGCTGATCAGTACCCGCCAGCGCGACCGCGTCGCCAGTTTCGTCGAACGTGCCCTCGGCCAGCCGCACATCGAGCGGGTGACCGGCGCGGCGGTGCATTCCGGCGCCGGGTTCTTTTACCAGCCGACGCTGCTGGCCGGTTGCAAGCAAACGGATGAAATCGTCCAGCGCGAAGTGTTCGGCCCGGTGGTGACCGTGACCCGCTTCGACGAACTCGCACAAGCGGTGGAGTGGGCCAACGACTCCGAATACGGCCTCGCCTCGTCGGTGTGGACACAGAATCTGGACAAGGCAATGCAGGTCGCCGCCCGCTTGCAGTACGGCTGCACCTGGATCAACAGCCATTTCATGCTGGTCAGCGAAATGCCCCACGGCGGACTGAAACGTTCCGGATACGGCAAAGACTTGTCCAGTGATTCGCTGCAGGACTACAGCGTGGTGCGGCACATCATGGCCCGCCACGGCCAGCATCTCTGACTACGCTAATAACAAGCCGCCAACGGCATGCTGCACCGCGTTCACAACTGCCCCGACCATAATTTAAAGAAGAGGGTTCAACCATGTTCGTGCACAAGACCGCACTGCTCAGTGCAATCACCACGGCCCTGCTGGCCAGCGCCAGCCTGCAAGCCGCCGAGCCGCTGAAGGCCGTCGGCGCCGGCGAAGGTCAGCTGGATATCGTGGCCTGGCCCGGCTACATCGAACGTGGCGAGAGCGACAAGGCTTACGACTGGGTCACCGGTTTCGAAAAAGAAACCGGCTGCAAGGTCAATGTGAAGACTGCCGCCACCTCCGACGAAATGGTCAGCCTGATGGCCAAGGGCGGTTACGACCTAGTCACCGCGTCCGGTGATGCGTCGTTGCGCTTGATCGTCGGCAAACGCGTGCAACCGATCAACACCGCGTTGATCCCGAACTGGAACACCCTCGATCCACGCCTGAAAGATGCGCCATGGTACGTGGTCAACAAGCAGACCTACGGCACCCCGTATCAGTGGGGCCCGAACGTGCTGATGTACAACACCAACGTGTTCAAGACGCCGCCGACCAGCTGGAATGTGCTGTTCGACGCGCAGAACTTCCCCGACGGCAAGCCGAACAAGGGCCGCGTGCAGGCCTATGACGGGCCGATCTACATCGCTGATGCGGCGCTGTACCTGAAAACCGCCAAGCCTGAGCTGGGGATCAAGGATCCGTATCAATTGACCGAAGCACAGTACAAAGCGGTGCTCGATCTGTTGCGTGCGCAGCAGCCATTGATCCACCGCTACTGGCATGACACCACGGTGCAGATGAGCGACTTCAAGAACGAAGGTGTGGTGGCGTCGAGTGCCTGGCCGTATCAGGTCAACGGCCTGATCAATGAGAAACAGCCGATTGCCTCGACCATTCCGAAAGAAGGCGCCACCGGTTGGGCCGACACCACCATGCTGCACGCCGAGGCCAAGCACCCGAACTGCGCGTACAAGTGGATGGACTGGTCACTGCAGCCGAAAGTCCAGGGTGACGTGGCGGCGTGGTTTGGTTCGCTGCCAGCCGTGCCGGCAGCGTGCAAGGAAAGCGAACTGCTCGGCGCCGAGGGTTGCAAGACCAATGGCTTCGACCAGTTCGACAAGATCGCCTTCTGGAAAACCCCGCAGGCTGAAGGCGGCAAATTCGTGCCGTACAGCCGCTGGACCCAGGACTACATCGCGATCATGGGCGGCCGCTGACACGCCGCTCACCTGTGGCGAGGGAGCTTGCTCCCGCTGGGTGGCGAAGCCGCCCCAAGACCTGTCAATGCGGTTTGCCAGTCAAATCGCATGTGGCCAATTTGGGAGTGCTGCGCACTCCAGCGGGAGCAAGCTCCCTCGCCACAAAAGAAACAAGATTCAGCTTTTTCAGAAGTCCAGGTAGGGCCGCTGCGACAGCCCGCGCCTTTTTGGAGCACCGCACCATGACGCTTGCAGTCCAGTTCACCAACGTTTCCCGGCAGTTCGGCGAGGTGAAGGCCGTTGACCGGGTTTCCATCGATATCCAGGACGGCGAGTTCTTTTCCATGCTCGGCCCATCCGGCTCGGGCAAAACCACCTGCCTGCGCCTGATCGCCGGGTTCGAACAACCGAGCGCCGGCTCGATCCGCATTCACGGCGCTGAAGCGGCCGGTCTGCCACCGTATCAACGTGATGTAAACACTGTCTTCCAGGACTACGCGCTGTTCCCGCACATGAACGTGCTGGACAACGTCGCCTACGGCTTGAAGGTCAAAGGCGTGAGTAAAACCGAGCGCCACAAGCGCGCCGAAGAGGCGTTGGCCATGGTCGCCCTCGGCGGCTACGGCGCACGCAAACCGGTGCAGTTGTCCGGCGGTCAGCGCCAGCGTGTCGCCCTCGCCCGCGCCTTGGTCAATCGCCCGCGCGTGCTGCTGCTCGACGAGCCGCTCGGCGCCCTCGACCTGAAACTGCGCGAGCAAATGCAGAGCGAACTGAAGAAGCTGCAACGCCAGCTCGGCATCACTTTCATCTTCGTCACTCACGACCAGACCGAGGCGCTGTCGATGTCCGATCGCGTGGCGGTGTTCAACAAGGGCCGCATCGAACAGGTCGACACCCCGCGCAATTTGTACATGAAACCGACCACCACCTTCGTCGCCGAATTCGTCGGCACTTCCAATGTGATTCGCGGCGACCTGGCGCGCCAGCTCAGCGGTCATCCGCAGCCGTTTTCGATTCGCCCCGAGCACGTGCGCTTCGCCGACGGCCCGCTGGCCAGCCACGAAATCGAAGTCAGTGGCGTGCTGCATGACATCCAGTATCAGGGCAGCGCGACGCGCTATGAACTGACCCTGGAAAACGGCCAGACCCTGAGCATCAGCCACGCCAACAATCAGTGGATCGACAGCAGCGCGCAGCACCAGACCGGCCAGCGTCTGCGTGCACGCTGGGCGCGGGAAGCCATGATTGCGCTGCACGACACTGTCTCGAGCGGGGTGTGAGATGAGCACGCTCGCAATGACTCAAGCACCGCCCTTGCGGCGATTTTCCAACCTGCTCTATCGCAAGCCGAATCTGTATCTGTCGCTGCTGCTGGTACCACCATTGCTGTGGTTTGGCGCGATCTACCTCGGCTCGCTGCTGGTGCTGTTGTGGCAGGGTTTCTACACCTTCGACGACTTCACCATGGCGGTCACCCCTGACCTGACCCTGGCCAATTTTGCCGCGCTGTTCCAGCCGTCGAACTTCGACATCATCCTGCGCACGCTGAGCATGGCCATCGTGGTGTCGATCGCCAGCGCCATCGTCGCGTTCCCGATTGCCTATTACATGGCCCGCTACACCACGGGCAAGACCAAGGCGTTTTTCTACATCGCGGTGATGCTGCCGATGTGGGCCAGTTACATCGTCAAGGCCTATGCGTGGACGTTGCTGCTGGCCAAGGGCGGCGTGGCGCAGTGGTTCGTGCAGCATCTGGGGCTGGAGCCGGTGTTGCAGTTCATCCTCGGCATTCCCGGGGTCGGCGGCAGCACCTTGTCGACCTCGCATCTGGGACGCTTCATGGTCTTTGTCTATATCTGGTTGCCGTTCATGATCCTGCCGATTCAGGCCTCGCTGGAGCGTCTGCCGCCGTCGCTGCTGCAGGCCTCCGCCGACCTCGGGGCCAAGCCGCGCCAGACCTTCATGCAGGTGATTCTGCCGCTGTCGGTGCCGGGTATTGCTGCCGGCTCGATCTTCACGTTTTCGCTGACCCTGGGCGACTTCATCGTGCCGCAACTGGTCGGCCCGCCGGGCTACTTCGTCGGCAGCATGGTCTACGCCCAGCAAGGCGCGATCGGCAACATGCCGATGGCGGCGGCGTTCACGCTGGTGCCGATTGTGTTGATCGCCATTTACCTGTCCATCGTCAAACGACTGGGGGCCTTCGATGCACTCTGAAAAAGCCTCTATCGGTCTGCGCATCGCAGCCTGGGGCGGGTTGGTGTTTCTGCACTTCCCGATCCTGATCATCTTCCTTTACGCCTTCAACACCGAGGAAGCGGCGTTCAGCTTTCCGCCAAAGGGCTTCACCCTGCACTGGTTCAGCGTGGCGTTTTCGCGCCCGGATGTGCTGGAGGCGATCAAGCTCTCGTTGCAGATTGCCGCTATCGCCACCTTGATCGCGATGGTGCTCGGCACATTGGCTTCAGCTGCGTTGTATCGCCGGGACTTCTTCGGCAAGCAGGGCATTTCGCTGATGCTGATCTTGCCGATTGCGCTGCCGGGGATCATCACCGGGATCGCGCTGCTGGCGACGTTCAAAACGCTGGGGATCGAGCCGGGGATGTTCACCATCATTGTTGGTCACGCGACGTTCTGCGTGGTGATCGTCTACAACAACGTCATCGCCCGCCTGCGGCGTACTTCGCACAGCTTGATCGAGGCCTCGATGGATCTGGGTGCCGATGGCTGGCAGACCTTCCGCTACATCATCCTGCCGAACCTCGGCTCGGCGCTGTTGGCCGGCGGCATGCTCGCCTTTGCGCTGTCGTTCGACGAAATCATCGTCACCACGTTTACCGCCGGGCATGAGCGCACATTGCCGCTGTGGTTGCTCAATCAACTCAGCCGTCCTCGAGACGTGCCGGTGACCAATGTCGTCGCGATGCTGGTGATGATGGTGACCATGCTGCCGATCCTAGGAGCGTATTACCTGACCCGGGGTGGCGAGAGTGTCGCCGGTAGCGGTGGCAAATAATTCATGACAGACACCACTTTCCCCCTGTGGGAGCGAGCTTGCTCGCGAAGAGGCCATGACATCCAACATTGATGTCGACTGGCGCACCGCTTTCGCGAGCAAGCTCGCTCCCACAGGGATCTCGATTCGGACAGAACAATAAAAGTGTTAGCGAGGACAATGAAATGCAAACCAGACTCTTGATCAACGGCCACCTGGTCAACGGCGAAGGCCCGGCGCAACCGGTGCTCAACCCGGCGCTCGGCAGCGTACTGGTGGAAATCAATGAAGCCTCCGAGGCCCAGGTCGATGCCGCCGTGCGCGCCGCCGATAACGCATTCGCCGAGTGGTCGCAAACCACACCGAAAGACCGTTCGCTGCTGCTGCTCAAACTCGCCGACGCCATCGAAGCCCACGGCGAAGAACTGGCCAAACTGGAATCGGACAACTGCGGCAAACCCTACAGCGCCGCGCTGAATGACGAGATTCCGGCGATTGCCGACGTGTTCCGTTTCTTCGCCGGCGCCAGCCGTTGCATGAGCGGTTCGGCCGGTGGTGAATACCTGCCCGGCCACACCTCAATGATTCGCCGCGACCCGGTGGGCGTGATCGCCTCGATTGCGCCGTGGAACTACCCGCTGATGATGGTCGCCTGGAAAATCGCCCCGGCCCTCGCTGCCGGTAATACCGTGGTGCTCAAGCCGTCGGAACAAACCCCGCTGACCGCGTTGCGTCTGGCCGAACTGGCGTCGGACATCTTCCCGGCCGGTGTACTCAATCTGGTGTTCGGGCGTGGGCCTACCGTCGGCAGCCCGTTGGTCACGCATCCGAAAGTGCGCATGGTTTCTCTGACCGGCTCGATTGCCACAGGCTCGAACATCATTTCCAGCACCGCCGACAGCGTCAAACGCCTGCACATGGAACTGGGCGGCAAGGCGCCGGTGATCATCTTCGACGACGCCGATATCGATGCTGCGGTGGAAGGTATTCGCACCTTCGGTTTCTACAACGCCGGGCAGGACTGCACCGCCGCGTGCCGGATCTATGCGCAGCAGGGCATTTACGAAAAATTCGTCGAGAAGCTCGGCGCGGCGGTCAGCAGCATCAAGTATGGCTTGCAGGAAGATCCATCGACTGAGCTTGGGCCGTTGATCACTGCGCAACATCGCGACCGCGTCGCTGGTTTTGTCGAACGTGCCGTGGCGCAGCCGCACATTCGCTTGATCACCGGCGGCAAGGCTGTGGAAGGCAACGGCTTCTTCTTCGAACCGACGGTGCTGGCCGACGCGCAGCAGGATGACGAAATCGTGCGCCGTGAAGTATTCGGGCCGGTGGTGTCGGTAACCAAGTTCACCGATGAAGCGCAGGCGCTGGAGTGGGCCAACGATTCGGACTACGGCCTCGCCTCCTCGGTGTGGACGGCGGACGTCGGACGCGCGCATCGCTTGTCCGCGCGGTTGCAGTACGGCTGCACCTGGGTCAACACGCACTTCATGCTCGTCAGCGAAATGCCCCATGGCGGTCAGAAATTGTCCGGTTATGGCAAGGACATGTCCATGTATGGGCTGGAGGACTACACCACGGTCCGGCATGTGATGTTCAAGCACTAAAAGCATCGCTGGCAAGCCAGCTCCCACAAGGTTCAATGCAGCTCTTGTGGGAGCTGGCTTGCCAGCGAAGGCGTCACCCCGGTTTCAGGAAGGAAACCGGCATTACGCACCACCAGGACACCAAAACAATAACTACCGAACCGGGCGGCGCCGCAAAGCACCGCCACGGCCTCGGCCATCCGAAATCTGCCGATTTCACGGAGCAAACACACATGAGTGCCTCACCCGAATTCTCGGCCGCCGTTGCCGACAGCGATGCCGAACAACTGCGCAAACTGGGCTACACCTCCAACTTCAACCGCAGCATGAGCCTGTGGGAAAACTTCGCGCTGGGCTTCACTTATCTGTCGCCGGTCGTAGGGGTTTATACCCTGTTCGGCCTGTGCCTCGCCGCTGGCGGACCACCGATGTTCTGGGCTTACTTGCTGGTCGGTTGCGGCCAACTGCTGGTGTGCCTGATCTTCGGCGAAGTGGTGTCGCAGTTCCCGATTTCCGGCGGCGTCTATCCTTGGGCGCGGCGTCTGGTCGGCAAGAAATGGGCATGGATGGTCGGCTGGATCTACTCCATCGCCCTGTGCGTGACCATTGCGGCAGTGGCTGTCGGTGCCGGCCCGTATCTGGCGGCGATGCTCGGGTTTGAGCCGAGCAACAACACCAATATCGTTATCGCGCTGGTGCTGACACTGTTCGCCACGCTGGTCAATCTGAGCGGCACCCAAGTGCTGGCGCGGATCGCCATGTTCGGCTTCCTCTGCGAACTGGTCGGCGCGGTGATCGTCGGCGTCTACCTGCTGGTTTTCGAACGACATCAGCCGCTGAGCGTGCTGTTCAACACCTTCGACATCAGCGTTGACGGCTCGTACCTGCCGGCGTTCCTCACCGCTTCGCTGGCAGGGATGTTCCTCTATTACGGTTTCGAAGCCTGCGGCGACGTCGCCGAGGAAACCCCGAACCCCAGCGCAAAAATTCCGGTGGCCATGCGCATGACCATCTACATCGGCGGCATCGCGGCGATGTTCGCCTGCCTGGCGCTGATCCTCGCCGTGCCGGACATGCAAGCGGTGATCAACGGCACCGACAAGGACCCGGTCACCACCATCCTCAACAACGCCTTCGGCCCGATCGGCTCGAAAGTGGTGATGGGCGTGGTGATGATTTCCTTCATCTCCTGCGTCATCAGCCTGCAGGCAGCAGCCAGTCGTCTGCTGTACTCCTACGCTCGCGATGAAATGGTGATCGGCAGCCGACTGCTGAAAAAGATTTCTCCTACCACTCAGGTGCCGGTTGCCGCGCTGTTCGTTTCCGGCGTCCTGCCCGCCCTGATCATCGCCCTCGGCTTCTTCCTGCAGGACGCTGTGGCCACGATCGTCAGCTTCGCCGCCATCGGCATCTACCTCGCGTTCCAGATGATCGTGCTGGCCGCTTTGTATGCGCGGATGAAAGGCTGGAAACCGAGCGGCAAATTCACCCTCGGCGCGTGGGGCTGGCCGGTAAACATCGGCGCGCTGGTGTACGGCGTCGGCGCAATCATCAACATGGCCTGGCCACGCACGCCGGATGCGGCGTGGTACGTGAACTATGCGATGGTGTTGAGCACGGCGATCGTGATTGGACTGGGGTTGATTTATATGTGGATTGGCAAGCCGTATGACCATGGGAAGGCGCCGGCTGGGGATGCGTGGAAGGTGAGTCGCTAAGACGAGTTCCCCGGAATCGAATTTTGATTCCGGGGCCTCCTCGAAGCGCCGTCATCAATTGTCTAGCCCTGAAACAGGTGTAAGCCTGTTTCAGGGCTAGACACACTCAAAACCGCGAAACGCTGCGCATCGCATCCACCAGATAGCGCATCGCAATCCGGTCACTCTCCGACAACTCGCGATAACGCTCCACCAGCTTCAGCTCTTCAGAACTCAATCGACGCCTTCTGCGTCCGCTGCTCAGGCAGGGAAAGATGCCGAGCATTTCGGCGATGCCTTGTATTTTTGCCATGGACGATGTCCTTCTCTGATACGTCGAAGAATTGCTTGATCACCACATCGCCCTGTCCCTTACAGCAGCGCCTGTGCCCTGCCGGTCGCACCGGCCATGCCCATAGAATAGAAATTTAATCAGCGCTGAAAAGCGGTTTTTAGAGTAATTAGTCGAAAAAAGCAGATATGCCCTGTAAATCAGAAAGAGCCGTCAGACATTTAACCGACACGTCTTGTTTCATTGACACTCTCTCATCGTGTATCAACGAATTTTGCTCGGCGAGCGAACCGTTTAAGCTAGCCGGCATCTGTTTATAGTCCGTTGCGTTTGGCCGAAGGCTTGTCCGAACCGTAATTTCTGATCCAGCACGTGCCAGGAAAGGCGCGGGATTGCTCACGACAGGTTGTATTTATGCACCGCAGGAACTTGCTCAAAGCGTCGATGGCCATTGCGGCTTACACCGGTCTCTCGGCTTCCGGCCTGCTGGCCGCCCGTGCCTGGGCCGCCAATGGTGGCGCCGCTGATGGCGAAGCGCAGGCCTTCGACTTCGAAGCGCTCAAGCGTCAGGCCAAGCAACTGGCCGGTTCGGCCTATCAGGACACTAAACAGGTGCTGCCGCCGACCCTGGCGACCATGACCCCGCAGAATTTCAACGCGATCCGCTACGACGGCGATCATTCGCTGTGGAAAGAGAACAAGGGTCAGCTGGACGTGCAGTTCTTCCACGTCGGCATGGGTTTCCGCCAGCCGGTGCGCATGTACAGCGTCGATCCAAAGACCCGCACCGCGCGCGAAGTGCATTTCCGCCCGACGTTGTTCAACTACGAGAACACCTCGGTCGATACCCAGCAGCTCAAGGGCGACCTGGGCTTTGCCGGCTTCAAGCTGTTCAAGGCGCCGGAGCTGGATCGTCACGACGTGGTGTCGTTCCTCGGCGCCAGCTATTTCCGCGCGGTGGACGCCACTGGCCAATATGGCCTCTCCGCCCGGGGTCTGGCCATCGACACCTACGCCAAGAAGCGCGAAGAGTTTCCTGACTTCACCAAGTTCTGGTTCGAGACACCGGAGCAGAACGCCACGCGTTTTGTGGTCTATGCGTTGCTCGACTCGCCGAGTGCGACTGGCGCCTATCGCTTCGACATCGATTGCCAGGCCGAGCGCGTGGTGATGGAGATCGACGCCCACATCAACGCGCGAACCGCCATCGAACAGCTGGGCATTGCCCCGATGACCAGCATGTTCAGTTGCGGCACCCACGAACGCCGCATGTGCGACACCATTCACCCGCAGATCCATGACTCCGATCGCCTGGCGATGTGGCGTGGCAATGGCGAGTGGATTTGCCGTCCGCTGAACAACCCGGCGACCCTGCAGTTCAACGCGTTTGCCGACACCGATCCGAAAGGCTTCGGTCTGGTACAGACCGACCACGAATTCGCCAACTATCAGGACACTGTCGACTGGTACAGCAAGCGCCCGAGCCTGTGGGTCGAGCCTACAACCGCGTGGGGCGAAGGCTCGATCGATCTGCTGGAAATTCCGACCACCGGCGAAACCCTCGATAACATCGTCGCGTTCTGGACCCCGAAGAAGCCGGTGGCTGCCGGTGACTCGCTGAATTACGGCTACAAGCTCTACTGGAGCGCTCTGCCGCCGGTTGGCACACCGCTGGCGCGGGTGCATGCGACTCGCTCGGGTATGGGGGGCTTCGTCGAAGGCTGGGCACCGGGCGAGCATTATCCGCCGGTCTGGGCACGGCGCTTTGCCGTGGACTTCACCGGCGGCGGCCTGGATCGCCTGCCACAGGGTACCGGGATCGAACCGGTGGTCACCTGTTCCAATGGCAAGGTGCAGGACTTCAGCGTGCTGGTGCTGGATGACATCAAGGGCTACCGGATCCTGTTCGACTGGTACCCGACCAGCGACAGCGTCGACCCGGTGGAACTGCGCCTGTTCATCCGCACCAATGACCGCACGCTGAGCGAGACCTGGTTGTACCAGTACTTCCCGCCGGCGCCGGACAAGCGCAAATATCCTTGAAGGTTGTCTAGCGTCTGATCGGGCCTCATCGCTGGCAAGCCAGCTCCCACAAGTTCGGTGCCGTACACAAATTTCGTGATCGACACCGACCACTGTGGGAGCTGGCTTGCCAGCGATGGCGTCCGTCAGGTCAGCGGCAAATACAAATGGATGTCGCGGGGTTCCAGAGCGAATAACTCCGGATCCGGTTGATCAACCAACCGGCAACCCTGTCGCTGATAAAACTCCACAGTGTTGCGCGATTCAGTCGCTGAGACATACAACGCCTCGGCACCGAACCGCCGCCCCTGCTCACAGGCCAATGCAAACAGTTTCGCCCCCAGTCCCTGCCCCCGGTAGTCGCGGCTGATGTGCAGAAACGTCAATTGCCGCATGCTCAGCCCCTGATTGTGGATAACCCGGTTATCCACAACCACCGCCGCGACCAGCGCCTGCCCGTCGAAAACGCCATACAGCCAACCTCCGCGCCGCAAACACTTTTCCAGCACCCACGCGTTTTCTTCGGCCTCCCCTTCCGGCCAACCACGCATGTCGACATGCACCGGGTACAGAATCAGCGCACCGTTTTCCAAACGATAGTTCGCCTCAACCCGCTCACTGCGGTCGATCTGCGCCAGCAACGGCAAGTCGTGTTCGCTCAGTTCTCGTTCGATCAACATGCTCGACTTCCTTGGCAAATGGCAGGCAAGAAAAAACCCGCCGGTTCAATGGCGGGTTTTATAGACCTTACGCGGTTTTGAAATCAATCGCGCAGGTCAGACTCATGGATCGGCTGATCACGATGGGTTGCGCGCTGATACTGCGCCGGCCACACCGCTTTGCGCCCGCCCAGGTCATCGTCGGCGTGCAGCGGCCAATAAGGGTCACGCAGCAGTTCGCGGGCGAGGAAGATGATGTCAGCCTGACAGGTGCGCAGAATGTGCTCGGCCTGCGCCGGCTCGGTAATCATGCCGACGGTGCCGGTGGCGATGCCTGACTCCTTGCGCACCCGTTCGGCGAAGCGTGTCTGATACCCCGGCCCTACCGGAATCTCGGCGTTGGCGGCGGTACCACCAGACGAGACATCAATCAGATCCGCGCCCAGTGCCTTGAGGCGACGCGCCAGTTCGACGGTTTCATCCGGGTTCCAGCCATCTTCGACCCAATCGGTGGCCGAGACCCGGACAAACACCGGCAACTCTTGCGGCCAGACCTCGCGCACGGCCTCGGTGACTTGCAAGACCAGCCGAATACGGTTTTCGAACGAACCACCGTATTGATCGCGGCGCTGGTTGCTCAACGGTGACAGGAACTGATGCAGCAGATAACCGTGCGCGGCATGCACCTCGACCACGCTGAAACCTGCGGTCAGTGCGCGTTTGGCCGCGGCCACGAAGGCCTGGATGACGTCGGCGATCTGCGCTTCATCGAGCTGTTTCGGTTGCGTGTGTTGCGGATCGAAGGCTATCGGCGATGGCCCGACCGGGGTCCAGCCGCCATCCTCCGGTTTGACGCTACCGTGTTTGCCGATCCATGGCCGATGGGTACTGGCCTTGCGCCCGGCGTGGGCCAGTTGAATGCCAGCAACCGCGCCCTGGGCCGTGATGAAACGGGTGATGCGTTGCAGCGGTTCGATCTGTTTGTCGTTCCACAAACCGAGGTCTTCGGCGGTGATTCGCCCGTCGGCGGTGACCGCCGTGGCCTCGGTGAAAATCAGTCCGGCACCGCCCACCGCGCGGCTGCCCAGGTGCACCAGATGCCAGTCGTTGGCCAGACCGTCGACGCTGGAGTACTGGCACATCGGTGACACGGCGATGCGGTTGGGTAGGGTCAGTTGGCGAAGGGTAAAGGGTTCGAGCAGCAGACTCATGGGGCACCTCTCAAATCAGTGGGCAGGCTCCAGGGTTCTGTTTGAAAAGTCGACGAGTGACAAAAAAGGCGCAGCACCCGCCCCCGCGGGCAAAAAATTCGACAAGACGTCACAAGGCCAATCAAGCAGTGCTTAGAGCCTAGTCGACAACGGGGGTTCTCGGGGGGTTCCTGAAAAGATCGCAGCCTGCGGCAGCTCCTGCAATGGAATGCGATCCCCTGTAGGAGCTGCCGCAGGCTGCGATCTTTTGATTTCAGCGTGGTTCGATGTGGGCAATCATCAACTGCACCGTCTCGTTGCCCCGAAACTCGTTGACGTCGAGCTTGTAAGCCAGCTCGACCCACTGAATGGTCGGGTTCGGCCATACATCGCGGTCAATGCCGAAAGCGATGCCATCCAGCTTCACCGACCCGCACTCGCTTTTCAGCACTACTTTCAGATGGCGCTCGCCGACCACGCGCTGCTCGACCAACTGGAACACACCATGGAACAGCGGCTCCGGGAAATGCTGGCCCCAAGGCCCGGCATGGCGCAGGGCGCGGGCCAGTTCGAGGTGGAATTCCTCGACGGCGAGCGTGCCGTCGGAGAGCATCCGCCCGGTCAGGTCTTCTTCGCGGAGTTGCCGACGCACTTCGGCATCGAAAGCCTCGGCGAACAGCGCAAAATTCTCCTGCGGCAAGGTCAGGCCCGCCGCCATCGCGTGACCACCGTACTTGGCAATCAGGTTCGGATGCTGCGCGGCCACCACGCTCAGCGCGTCACGAATGTGGAAGCCTTGCACCGAACGCCCAGAGCCCTTGAGCAGCCCGTCGCCAGCATCGGCGAAAGCAATGGTCGGACGGAAATAACGCTCTTTCATCCGCGAGGCGAGAATGCCGATCACGCCCTGATGCCATTCGGGATCGAACAGGCACAGGCCGAACGGCATCGATTCCACTGGCAAATCCTTGAGCTGGGCCAGCGCCTCGCGCTGCATGCCCTGCTCGATGGATTTGCGGTCCTGGTTCATGCCGTCCAGTTGCGCGGCCATTTCCCGCGCCAGATTGGCGTCGGCGGTGAGCAGGCATTCGATCCCGAGGCTCATGTCATCCAGGCGCCCCGCTGCATTCAAGCGCGGGCCGACGATGAAACCCAGATCGGTTGAGGTAATCCGCGCCGCGTCACGCTTGGCCACTTCAAGAATCGCCTTGATCCCCGGCCGTGCGCGCCCGGCGCGAATCCGTTCAAGGCCCTGATGCACCAGAATCCGGTTGTTGGCGTCCAGCGGCACCACGTCGGCGACGCTGCCCAGCGCCACCAGATCGAGCAACTCACCGATGTTCGGCTGTGGTTTGCTCTCATACCAGCCGAGGCTGCGCAGGCGCGCGCGCAAGGCCATCAGCACGTAGAAAATCACCCCGACCCCGGCCAGCGCCTTGCTCGGAAACTCGCAGCCTGGCTGATTCGGGTTGACCAGTGCATCGGCCAGCGGCAGTTCATCGCCGGGCAAGTGGTGGTCGGTGATCAACACCTTCAGTCCCGCGCGCCTGGCAGCAGCCACGCCTTCGACGCTGGAGATGCCGTTGTCGACAGTGATCAACAATTGCGGCTCACGGGTCAGGGCGACTTCGACGATTTCCGGGGTCAGGCCATAGCCGTATTCGAAGCGGTTCGGCACCAGATAATCGACATGTGCCGCGCCCAGCAGACGCAAGCCGAGCACGCCGACCGTACTGGCCGTCGCCCCGTCCGCATCGAAGTCACCGACGATCAGAATCCGTTGACGCTGCTCCAGCGCCGTCACCAGCAGATCCACCGCCGCCTCGATGCCCTTGAGCTGCTGGAACGGAATCAGCCGCGCCAGACTTTTATCCAGCTCTGCCTCGGATTGAACGCCCCGCGCCGCGTACAAACGGGTCAGCAGAGGTGGCAGGTCACCGAGAAACGGTAGCGTGGCAGGCAACGGTCGAGGATCAATACGCATGGGGTAACGGAAACTTCTCTTGAATACGTGGGATTAATCAGCGGACGACGCAGGATCAGCCGCGCTCGCCTGCCAGCCATTCCAGCTGGACTTCATGCTGACCACGGTCGTCGGTGACGAAGATCGTGCCTTCGCTGATCATCACATCCCACTTGATGACACGCGGCATGTCCTTGGCCAGGGTTTCCAGCACCTCTTGCGGCACGGCGGCGATGTTGACGTTTTTCAGGTTCTTCGCCACCGGCACCACTTTGCCTTCCCATACGCGCAGGCTGCCATAGGCCAGCAGGCTGGTGCGTTCAGTGCGACGCGAGCACCAGGTCAGGCGATCGGCATCCGGCTGGCCGACTTCGATCCAGTGCAGAACGCGGTCGTCCAGGCTTTTTTCCCACAGCGCAGGTTCATCCACATCCGACAGACCACGGCCAAACGACAGCAGTTCGTTGTACCAGAGGGCGTAGGCCAGCAGCCGCACGGTCATGCGCTCTTCAGTTTCCGAAGGGTGACGGGCGATGGTCTGCTTGACGCTCTCGTAGACACCACGGTCGAGGTCAGTGAGGTTCAGTTCGAATTTGTAAGTGGTAGACGGCTGGGCCATGAACGGGCTTCTTGATACGAGGAAAGTCGGCAAGTCTAACCGATGCGGTAGGCAATCATCGAATTGATGGCGATCAAGCTGCGGCGTCTGACAGCCGGCTATGTTAAAACGCTGTATCTGCTCAGCCTTGTCCTACAGGATTCAGTATGCCGTTCGCCAACAAACCGCTCAGCGGTGTGAAAGTCATTGAATTGGGTACGTTGATTGCCGGGCCGTTCGCCTCACGCATTTGCGGCGAGTTCGGCGCCGAAGTGATCAAGGTCGAATCGCCCGACGGCGGCGATCCGCTGCGCAAATGGCGCAAATTGTATGAAGGCACTTCGTTGTGGTGGTTCGTTCAGGCGCGCAACAAAAAGTCGCTGACGCTGAACCTCAAGCACCCCGAGGGTCTGGTGATCCTGAAAAAACTGCTGGGCGAA
This sequence comes from Pseudomonas sp. Y5-11, assembly GCF_022368695.1. NCBI lineage: Bacteria > Pseudomonadati > Pseudomonadota > Gammaproteobacteria > Pseudomonadales > Pseudomonadaceae > Pseudomonas > Pseudomonas sp. Y5-11. Next base: position 2,087,639 of record NZ_CP058974.1, on the reverse strand, counting down.
GCCGACATCCTGATCGAGAACTTTCGCCCCGGCGTCCTGGAAAAACTCGGGCTGAGCTGGGAAACCCTGCATGCCCTGAACCCGAAACTGGTGATGGTGCGTCTCTCGGGCTTCGGCCAGAGCGGGCCGATGAAGGATCAACCGGGTTTCGGCGCGGTCGGTGAATCCATGGGCGGTTTGCGCTACATCACCGGTTTCGAGGATCGGCCACCGGTGCGCACCGGCATTTCCATCGGTGATTCGATTGCCGCGTTATGGGGCGTGATCGGTGCGCTGATGGCCCTGCGTCACCGCGAGGTCAACGGCGGTCTCGGCCAGGTCGTCGATGTCGCGTTGTACGAGGCGATTTTCGCCATGATGGAAAGCATGGTGCCGGAGTTCGACGTGTTCGGCTTCATCCGCGAACGCACCGGCAACATCATGCCGGGCATCACGCCGTCATCGATCCACACCAGCGCCGACGGCAAGCATGTGCAGATCGGTGCGAATGGCGACGCGATCTTCAAACGTTTCATGCTGATCATCGGCCGCGAGGATCTGGCTAACGACCCGACGCTGGCGAGCAATGACGGGCGCGACACTCGCCGTGACGAGCTGTATGGGGTGATCGACCGCTGGGTCAATTCGCTACCGCTGCAAAGCGTGCTCGACCTGCTCAACCAGGCGGAAGTGCCGGCCAGCCGGATCTTCAGTGCCGAGGACATGTTCAGCGACCCGCAGTACCTCGCCCGGGAAATGTTCCTGCAGGCGAAACTGCCGGACGGCAAGCCTTTCAAGATGCCGGGCATCGTGCCGAAACTCTCCGAGACGCCGGGTACTTCCGAATGGGTCGGGCCACAACTCGGTGAACACAATGCGCAAGTGCTGCACGATCTTGGCTACGACGAACAGCAGATCGCCCGGTTGCGCACAGACGGAGCCATTTAAGCTGAAACATCGCCAGACATCGGCCGCCAACCGCGCCCAACCATGGTGGACGTGGCGGCTGTTCGGCCTGCTGTTTCTGCTGGCCCTGCCCGCCTGGGCGCAAGCGAAACCCACGCTGATCTGGTTGTTGCGCGACCTGCCGCCCCTGACCATTTTCGAAGGCCCGAAAAAGGGCCAGGGCGTGATCGATCAACTGATGCCGATGCTGATCGCCGGCATGCCGCAATACGAACACACACTGATGCGGGTCAATCGCGCCCGGGGCATGCAGATGCTGCACGAGCCGACCTTCACTTGCGATCCGTCGCTGATCTGGAGCAAGGAGCGCACGCAATGGATCGCCTTCTCTATTCCGGCGTTTCGCGCTGTCAGTAATGGTCTGGTGGTGCGTCAGCAAGATCGCGAGGTACTGGCGCCATACCTGGTCGACGGTGAGGTTGATCTGACGGCATTTCTGGCCAACGGCGAAATCAAGGTCGGCGTCGTCGCAGAACGCAGTTACGGCGAGTATCTCGACACGCTGCTCAAGCAGGCCCCGGACGGTGCGCTGACGCCGCATTATGGCAACGACGCCCTGAGCAGCCTGCTATCGATGCAGCGCCTGGGGCGTCTGCAAGTGGTGTTGGGTTACTGGCCGGAGATCCGCTATCAGGCGCATCAGGCGCAAATCGCCGAAGACCAACTGGTGTTCTATCCGATTCGTGGCACCGGCAAATATCTGTCCGGCTATGTTGGGTGTTCCGATACGCCTCAGGGCCGTCAGGCGATCAGTGAGATCAACCAACTGCTGCGTACCCTGCCCCATGAGCAACTTAACCAGTCGTATGCCGACTGGCTGGACCCCGAAATGCGCACGGATTACCTGCAACAGGCACGAATCTTTTTCGAACAACAGGCCGCGCAATAAAAACCTGCGGGCAAAAAGAAACCCCGAGAAGTGGGGAGACGACTCGGGGTTAAACGCGGTCTACATAAAGACCCGTAGCAGCAAGCGACAAGCACCGGAGCACAATGCTTGATCCTGCTGTTACGGGGTCTGACTGACGGGGATGCAGGAAGGTTCCCACAAAAAATATTTCATCTTTACAGTGCCGCACGCTTATCCAGCGCCGCATTGCGCAAAGCCGCGATGACACAGGGCTCCAACCGCCCTTCGGCAATCAGGACGTCGCGGTGCAAACCATCGACCACATCGGTCAGCAGACGTTTGTCGCTCAACTGCGCCTGATTGAATTCGCGCTCGACCACAAGGGCGCCGTTGCTGTTCTTCAGCGTCACCAGGCATTCGCCATGGGCGCCACACGGAGTCAACGTCACCTGATACGGGCTCAGAGCCTCACCGAGCAATAGACTGATACTTTCCATCTCGATCTCCACTCAATAGTCCGAAAACATTGTGCCTGGGGCGTGTTCACATTAAGTGACCACCGGCCCGAGAAGAAAGTTCTGAATGCCGCGCTGCTGTCGAAGCAGTTAGCGGTCTGTCAGAGCATGCACGGTGAAGATGACAGAAACATAACCGTCGGTTCAGGCACCGGCCGGCTGGGCTGCCGTTTGCAGGTAGCGGTCCAGCAGCCCGCGCATCAGCACCGCCGAAACCGGCGTTTGCAGACGCCCCAGCAGCGTCAACGCCTGTGTTTGCAGCAGGCTTTCGAGATCGCTCAGCAGGCCTGGCGCTACTCGCCCCAACAGAATGACAGCACTGGCCTCCCGCTCGGCCGCCAGATGCCGGATCAGCGCCAGGCCTTCCCCGCCTTTCAGCTGCGGATCGCAGATCGCGATGTCGACCCGGGTACGACGTTTCAGCGAGCAGCGTGCCGCGGCCAGCGATGACGCCGTGAGTACGTCATAGATACCGAACGCGTTGAGCATCTGGTGCAACGCCATCATTCGATAAGGGTCAGGTTCGAGAATCAGGACTTTGAGCGAGCGCATGGGCGACCTCGGAAACGGCAATCGCGGACTCGCCGCAGTGGCTGCCCACTTTAGGCGAGCCTCCTTCAGTCCCCCATCGGAAAAAGAGGCGCGTGACATAGGAAATTTCCCAATATCAATGCGGACCTTATCCCGCCTCAGCCTCACGCTGGGTGATATCTGTCCAGCCCCCGAGCAGGCCGCGCAACTCCCCTTTGGCGCTGTAGAACGGCACGGTCCACTGATAGATTTCCCGATTGCCATCGTTGAACTGCAAACGGCGCTTGCTGAAGCGGGTCCTGCGCGTTCTCAACTGAATCATGAACTCATCATGCAGCGTGGCGGCAGTGGCTCGCGGTAGCGCATCGACCTCGATCAAGCGGCATCCCTGCACCTGCTCAAAGCGGAGCGACAACGCCTCTTCGTAACTTTTGTTGCACAGGATCAGGCGCCCTTCCAGGTCACGGACGAACACCGGATCGGGCATGGCATCAATCAATGCACGCTGGAAGACTAATTGATCGTCGAGCTCGCTTTGCACGTCTCGATGCCGCTTGATCACGGCCGCCATTCGCCGATTCCATAACAGCGACATCACGCAAAAGCCCCCCACCAAAACCACCCCCCAGCAGCTTGATCGGAGCCAGTGCTGCCAACCGGCGGCGGCAGGTTTCGGCCCGATGCCGCCCAGCCAGTTCAGGCGAATGGCCCGGAGTTCGGAAGCCGGAAACGCCTCAAGCGCCTTGTTCAGTATGCTCAGTAATTGCGGCTGCCCCTTGCGCACAGCCAGAAGATCGGCCTCCCACTTGCCCTCCAGCAATTCGCCGACCTTCAGCAGGCCGGAAGGATAGAGTTGCGCACCGATTTCATTTTCGATGGTGGCATAGGCCTCACCGCTTTCGACCAGCGCCCGCGCCTCGGCATAGGTTTTCACCGAACGTAACTCGATGGACGGGTAATCGCGCCGGATCACCCCCTCCAGTGCATGCCGACCCGGCAGTACCAGCACCCGTTTGGCCAACTGCTCCAGCGACTGCACCTGCGGCTCGCCAGCCCGGCCGACAAATACCCAACCGGCACCGCCAAAGGCATGACTGAAATCCAGGCTCAATCGGCGTTCATCATTCATCGCCAGGGTTGTGCTGATGTCCGCAGCACCGGTTTCCAGGCGCTCAAGCATTTGCGCGGTGGAAAAGGATTCCCGGTAGATGAACTGCAAGCCGGTCATGGCGCTGATGCGCTTGAGCACATCGTTGTTGAGGCCGCTCCAATGACCGTGCTCGTCGAGAAACAGGTACAACGGGTACTGCTCCGCCGCCACAATCACTGTCGGATTATCGCGAATCCATTGCTGCTCTTCCTCATCCAGCACCACGGTGCCGATGTTCAACTTCTCTTCCTCATACGCCAGATGCGCCGCCGCGCTCATGCGCCAGCCGTACAACAGGCACAACAGAAGAACCTGCTTCAGGGTGTGTTTCCATCCTCTTTCAAACAGCATTGCCACTTCCTTCGTGATCGACTCACCCGTCCTTCATGGGCGGTAACCCGAGCAGTGTGGCAGCAGAAACAAAAAAGCCCGTCAGGAGACGGGCTTCAAAATGTGACAGCTTTTTCGGCTTACAACGGCTTGCCGCGGTTGCCATGCTGGCTGACAAAGGCCTGTACGGCTTTCAGTTCGTTCGGCAGAACGGTGCAACGCTCGTTTCGCTCAAACAAATCAGAAAGATGTGCAGGCAGTTCGAGAGCTTTTCCTACACCGGCTTTCTCCACGGCATCCGGGAATTTCACCGGATGTGCAGTGCCCAGAATCACCATCGGGATGTCCAGGCTGCGACGGCATTCGCGGGCGGCCTTGACGCCGATAGCGGTATGCGGGTCCAGCACTTCACCGCACTGTGCGTAAACTTCAGCGATGGTTTCGCAGGTTTGTGCATCGTCCACGGCCAGTGAGTCGAACAGCTTGCGGGCTTCGGTCCAGCGCTCTTGCTCGACGCTGAAACCACCGCCCTGTTTGAACGAATCCATCAACCCGGCAATCGCCGCACCGTTGCGACCGTGCAAGTCGAACAGCAGGCGTTCGAAGTTCGACGAGACCATGATGTCCATCGACGGCGACAGCGTGGCGTGCAGGGTTTCCTTGACGTACTGATTGCCGCTCATGAAGCGGTGCAGGATGTCGTTGCGATTGGTGGCGACGATCAACTGGTTGATCGGCAGGCCCATGTTGCGCGCCAGGTACCCGGCGAAGATGTCGCCGAAATTGCCGGTTGGCACCGAAAACGCCACCGAACGCGCCGGACCGCCCAGTTGCAGGGCGGCGTGGAAGTAGTAAACGATCTGGGCCATGATCCGCGCCCAGTTGATCGAGTTCACCGCCACCAGACGCGTGCCCTTGAGGAAGCTCTGGTCGGCGAAGCTGTTCTTGACCATTTCCTGGCAGTCATCGAAGTTGCCTTCGATGGCGATGTTGTGGATGTTCTCGCCGACAATGGTGGTCATCTGCCGACGTTGCACTTCGGACACGCGGTTGTGCGGGTGCAGGATGAAGATGTCGACGTTTTCGCAGTGCTTGCAGCCTTCGATGGCGGCCGAACCGGTATCACCGGAGGTGGCGCCGACGATCACCACGCGCTCGCCGCGCTTTTCCAGCACGTAATCGAGCAGACGACCAAGCAGTTGCAGGGCAAAGTCCTTGAACGCCAGGGTCGGACCGTGGAACAGCTCCAGCACCCATTCATTGCCGTTGAGCTGACGCAGCGGCGCCACAGCGCTGTGCGAGAACACGCCGTAGGTTTCTTCGAGGATCTTTTTGAAATCCGCGTCAGGAATGCTGCCGGTGACAAACGGGCGCATGACCCGGAAAGCCAGCTCGTGATACGGCAGGCCGGCCCAGGAAGCGATTTCTTCCTGGGTGAAACGTGGCAGGTTTTCCGGGACGTACAGACCGCCGTCGGTCGCGAGACCGGCCAGCAGGACGTCTTCGAAATTCAGGGCCGGTGCCTGGCCGCGGGTACTGATGTAACGCATGACTGACTCCAATGCAGAGTGTTCGCAATGCCGGACCCGCGCACGGACCCGGTCAATGATGGCGACTTAGTTCAGGTGCTCGACGCGGATCCGCACAACCGGACCGTTGACGCCCGCCAGCGCTTCGAGGGCAGCGATCGCATCGTTGATGCGCTGCTCGACCACGCGGTGGGTCAGCAGGATCATCGGCACCAGACCGTCATGCTCTTCGACTTCCTTCTGCATGATCGACTCGATGTTGATACCGCGCTCCGAAAGGATGCTTGCCACCTGAGCCAGAACGCCCGGATGGTCCTTGGCCTGGATGCGCAAGTAGTAGGCGCTTTCGCAGGCTTCGATCGGCAGGATCGGATGGGCCGACAGCGAGTCCGGCTGGAAGGCCAGGTGCGGCACGCGGTTTTCCGGATCGGAGGTCATCGCGCGAACCACGTCCACCAGGTCGGCGATCACCGACGAAGCGGTTGGCTCCATGCCGGCGCCAGCGCCGTAGAACAGGGTCGAACCGGCAGCGTCACCGTTGACCATCACGGCGTTCATCACGCCGTTGACGTTGGCGATCAGACGATCGGCCGGGATCAGCGTCGGGTGCACGCGCAGCTCGATACCGGCAGCGGTGCTGCGCGCTACACCGAGGTGCTTGATGCGGTAGCCCAGCGCTTCGGCGTAGTTCACGTCAGCGGTGGTCAGCCGGGTGATGCCTTCGGTGTAGGCCTTGTCGAATTGCAGCGGGATGCCGAACGCGATCGACGCCAGAATCGTCAGCTTGTGCGCCGCGTCGATGCCTTCGACGTCGAAGGTCGGATCGGCTTCGGCGTAGCCCAGCGCTTGCGCTTCGGCCAGCACGTCTTCGAAGGTGCGACCCTTCTCGCGCATTTCAGTGAGGATGAAGTTACCGGTACCGTTGATGATCCCGGCCACCCAATTGATGCGGTTGGCGGACAGGCCTTCACGGATCGCCTTGATCACCGGAATGCCACCGGCCACGGCCGCTTCGAACGCCACGATCACGCCTTTCTCGCGTGCCTTGGCGAAAATCTCATTACCGTGAACGGCAATCAGTGCCTTGTTCGCGGTGACCACATGCTTGCCATTCTCGATGGCCTTGAGTACCAGCTCGCGGGCAACGGTGTAGCCGCCCATGAGCTCTATGACGATGTCGATCTCAGGGTTCGTGGCCACTTCGAAGACATCGTTGGTAATCGCAATACCGGTCGTCTGGAACTGAGGCTTTGGCGTGCGCATGGCAATTTGTGCCACTTCGATCCCACGCCCGGCACGACGAGCAATTTCCTCGGCGTTGCGCTGAAGTACGTTGAAGGTACCGCCACCGACGGTCCCTAACCCACAGATGCCTACTTTGACCGGATTCACTGTGAACTCCCCATGAAACGGCCGACGCAAGGTCGGCCGGAAAACAACCGCGCATTCGCGGCTCTCTATTAATGGCCCGGCGATGCTGCTGCCGGACCATGATCGTCAACGGCGGACCGTGACGATGCGAATTACTTGGCGCCCAGCGCCAGTTTGGCGACTTGTGGCGCCGGCTGGTAGCCCGGAATGACTTGTCCGTCGGCCAAAACGATGGCCGGTGTACCGTTCACGCCAATCGACTGGCCCAAAGCGAACTGTTTGGAAACCGGGTTGGCGCACTTGGCGGCTTTGATTTCCTTGCCATCGACCATTTTGTCCATGGCGGCTTTCTTGTCGGTCGAGCACCACACGGCCTGCAGTTGCTCGTCACCCGGCGAGCCGAGGCCCTGACGCGGGAAGGCCACGTAACGCACTTCGATGCCGCGCTTGTTCAGTTCGGGCACTTCGGCGTGCAGCTTGTGGCAGTACGGGCAAGTGGTGTCGGTGAACACGGTGATGTGCGATTTGGTCTCGCCGACAGCCGGATACACCACGGTTTCGGCCACTGGAATGGCATTGATCAGTTTGGAGATGCCCAGGCGTTCGGTTTTCTCGGTCAGGTTGACCGGTTTGCCGTCCTTGAGCTGGAACAGGTAGCCCTGAACGATGTACTGGCCGTCGGCGCTGGCGTATAGCACGCGGCTGCCCTTGAGCTTGACTTCATACATGCCCGGCAACGGGCTGGCACTGATGCTTTCTACCGGAACCTCGAGTTCGAGCTTTTCCAGGCTTTGACGAATGGCTTTGTCGGCCGCGTCATCGGCGACGGCAAAGGTGCTGACCAACGCAATGGCTGCGGCGGCGAAAATCTGGGTCAGACGCATGAGAACTCCTGAAGGCGGACAAATGAAACGGTCAGAACGCCCGTGCCGGAACACCGGGTCATAACCGTCCATCGTGCAAACCGGCAAAGCCTAACACATAAGGCCACGGTGGCCGAATGCGCCTGACACAAGACATGTAGGAGCTGCCGAAGGCTGCGATCTTTTGACTTTGCTTTTGGAATCACAAGCAAGATCAAAAGATCGCAGCCTTCGGCAGCTCCTACAGGGGGGGGCAATCAGCCTCTTGGGTGGTGCTTGGCATGCAGGTCTCGCAGACGAGCCCGGGCGACATGGGTGTAAATCTGCGTGGTCGACAGATCACTGTGCCCCAGCAGCATCTGCACCACCCGCAGGTCGGCGCCGTGGTTGAGCAGGTGCGTGGCGAAGGCGTGGCGCAAGGTGTGCGGCGACAGTGATTTGCCGATCCCGGCGACCTTGGCCCAATGCTTGATCCGGTGCCAGAAGGTCTGGCGCGTCATCTGTTCGCCGCGCTGGCTGGGGAACAGCACATCGCTGGGGCGTCCGCCCAGCAGCTCGCTGCGGCCATCACGCAGGTAGCGCTCGACCCAGACAATCGCCTCCTCGCCCATCGGCACCAGGCGTTCCTTGCTGCCCTTGCCCATCACCCGCAGCACGCCCTGACGCAAGTTGACCTGCTCCAGCGTCAGGCTCACCAGTTCGGTCACGCGCAGCCCGCAGGCGTACAGCACTTCAAGCATCGCGCGATCACGCTGACCGATGGCTTCGCTCAGGTCCGGCGCCTTGAGCAGCGCTTCGACGTCCGCTTCCGACAATGATTTGGGCAGTGGTCTGCCCAGTTGCGGCATGTCGACGCGCAAGGTCGGATCGACCGTAATCAGCTTCTCCCTCAGCAGATAGCGATAAAAGCCACGCACACCGGAGAGAAACCGGGCGGTGGAGCGCGGTTTGTAATTCTGCTCCAGACGCCAGGACAGGTGATCGAGGATCAACTCGCGACCAGCATTGATCAGCTCGAGGTTTTTCTCCTGCAGCCAGCCATTGAACAGCGCCAGATCGCTGCGGTAGGCGCCGCGGGTATTGTCGGACAGGCCCTTTTCCAGCCACAGGGCGTCGAGGAATTGGTCAATCAGCGGGTGGTCGATGGCAGGCATGGGCGCTCAAGACACACAACCTCCGGGGCTGCGCGCAAATGTCGAGTGAACTGTAGGAATGGCCGCTAGTCTTTCATAGCCCGCCATTTCAAGGAACAAGGAGCTTCAATGAACGAACAACAAATTCTCTTGGCATTTGGCGGGATCGGCGCCGCTGCGCTGGGTTGCCAGTGGCTGGCGTGGCGCCTGAAGCTGCCGGCCATTCTGTTTTTGTTGCTGACCGGGATTCTCGCAGGCCCTGTGCTCGGCTGGCTCGACCCGCAGGAAATGTTCGGCCCGTTGCTGATGCCGCTGGTGTCGCTGGCGGTCGCGTTGATCCTGTTTGAGGGCAGTCTGACCCTGCATCTGTCGGAATGGCGCGAGATCGGCAGCGTCGTGCATCGCCTGGTGACTATCGGCGCGCTCACGACCTGGGTGGTGATTGCCGTCGCGACTCACTACTTGCTCGGCTTCGACTGGTTGCTGGCAATTCTGTTCGGCAGCCTGACGCTGGTGACCGGGCCGACAGTGATCGTGCCGATGCTGCGGGTGGTGCGACCGAAAGCCTCGATCGCCAACATTCTGCGCTGGGAAGGCATCGTCATCGACCCGATCGGCGCCCTGCTTGCGGTGGTGGTCTACAGCTTCATCATCGCCCGCTCCGAGGGTAACGGCCTCGAACAGAGCCTGTTGACCTTCGGCGGCGTGATTGCCTGCGGCAGCGTATTCGGGGTGGTCGGCGGCTGGGTGCTCGGCACCATCATCCGTCGCCAATGGCTGCCGGAATACCTGCACAACCTCGCCTCACTGGCGGCGGTGCTGGGGATTTTCATTGCCGCCAATCAGGTGATGCATGAGTCCGGTCTGTTGGCGGTGACGCTGATGGGCATGTGGCTGGCGAACATGAAGGGCGTGGATGTGCGGCACATCCTGCACTTCAAGGAAAACCTCAGCGTGCTGCTGATTTCCGGACTGTTCATTCTGCTCGCAGCGCGGCTGGATCTGCATGCACTGATCAGCCTCGGGCCGTTGGTGCTGATTCTGCTGCTGGTGATTCAACTGATCGCGCGCCCGCTGAACGTGCTGCTGAGCACTGCCGGCTCCAGCCTGAGCTGGCGTGAACGCGCCTTGCTGTGCTGGATCGCCCCGCGCGGGATCGTGGCGGCGGCGGTGTCGGCGATTTTCGCGATTCGCCTGGATCAAGCCGGACACGAAGGCGCGTTGCTGCTGGTACCACTGACTTTCGCGGTAATCATCGGCACTGTGGTGCTGCAAAGCGCAACAGCACGACCCTTGGCACGTTTGCTGAACGTTGCCGAACCGGCGCCGAGCGGCTTCCTGATCGTCGGCGCCAACGGCCCGGCGCGTCTGCTGGGCAAATCGTTGCAGCAACTGGGCAGCCGCGTGCTGTTGACCGATTCGAGTTGGGAAAATATTCGTGCAGCACGCATGGAGGGTTTGCCGACGTACTTCGGTAACCCGGCGTCGCAGCATGCCGATGCGCATCTGGATCTGGTGGGGCTGGGGCATCTATTGGCGCTATCGCCCTCGGGCGAACTGAATACTTTGGCGGCAATGCGCTTTCGCCACGACTTTGGTCACCAGCGTTTGTTCGGTCTGGCCAGCGGTCAGGAAACTCGTCGCACTGACAAGCATCGCGCGAGTCTGGAGCATCGCGGTAATCAGCTGGGCAGCGAGGCGCTGACCTATGCCAAGCTGGCCAGCCTGATCAGCAACGGCGCCGAACTGTACAGCACGACGCTGACCGACGGTTTTGGCTGGGAGGATTACCAGGCATTGCATGGCAATCGGGCGGCCCTGCTGTTCATGCGTGATGACAGCGGCTGGGTGCATGTGGTGACGCCGGAGACTGCTGTGAAACCAGGATCAGGATGGACCTTGTTGGCATTGATTCAGCCGGAGGCCAGCGGCGTCTGAGCTGACACCTTCGCGAGCAGGCTCGCTCCCACTGTGATCGGAAATTGTGTCCGAAACAAAACCTGTGGGAGCGATCCTGCTCGCGAATGGCGCGACTCGGTTCCGGATCAGGCAGGAAATCCGGGTAGCACCGGCACCGGCCGCTTGTCATCATCAATTGCCACAAAGCTGAACTGCCCGTGGATCGCTTTCTCGCGGCCGTCACAACTCATGCTCTCGACGAACACCTCAACCTCGACCTTGAGGCTGGTGTTGCCGACTTTGATCACCCGCCCTACCAGCTCGACGATCGAACCAGCCGGGATCGCATGATTGAAGTCAATCCGGTCGGTGGACACAGTCACCAATGGCAGACGGCAGAAGCGTGTGGCGGTGATGAACGACACTTCGTCCATCCACGCCAGCGCGGTGCCGCCGAACAGGGTGTTGTGATGGTTGGTGGTCGGCGGGAAGACGGCTTTGGTCACGCGGGTTACCGAGAGTTCGGTACGGCGCTGGATTTCCTGGTCGCGGGTGGTCATGGGTTATTGCTCGTAAATCGCGGGCTTCCGAATTGAAAGCAAGATCAAAAGATCGCAGCCTTCGGCAGCTCCTACAGGGGAGGCGGGTTGAATTGCGGGCAACAAAAAAGCAGCCCGTAGGCTGCTTTTTTCTGCATCGGAAGCTGGACTTAAGCCAGTTTTTCCTTGATGCGAGCTGCTTTACCCGACAGGTCGCGCAGGTAGTACAGCTTGGCTTTACGTACGTCACCGCGACGTTTGACAGCCATGCTGTCGATCTGCGGGGAGTAGGTCTGGAAAGTACGTTCTACGCCAACACCGTTGGAGATTTTACGAACGGTGAACGCACTGTTCACGCCGCGGTTACGCTTGGCGATGACAACGCCTTCGAACGCTTGCAGACGGGAACGATCGCCTTCCTTCACTTTCACCTGAACGACAATGGTGTCGCCTGGGGCAAAGGTAGGGATTTCTTTGGTCATCTGCTCTGCTTCGAGTGCAAGGATGATTTTGTTGGTCATGCTGTGCTCCTAAGGTAAATCAACTGATCTACCATCGATACGTTGTTAACTATCGTCCCGCTCGCGGATGTATTCCTCGAGCAGCTTCTTCTCTTCTCCAGAAAGCGAGCGGCTTTCCAGAAGATCGGCGCGTCGTTCATAGGTCCGACCAAGGGACTGCTGTAAACGCCAACGCCGGATATGCGCGTGATTGCCACTTAGCAACACGTCGGGAACACGCTGATCCGCATACACCTCAGGTCGGGTGTAGTGCGGGCAATCCAGCAGACCATCCGTAAAGGAATCTTCCTCAGCGGAATCCGCATGCCCTAAAGCTCCGGGCAGCAGTCGTGTAACCGCATCGATCATGACCATGGCCGGCAGCTCGCCGCCAGACAATACATAGTCACCAATCGACCACTCTTCATCGACATGAGCCTCAATAAAGCGCTCGTCAATGCCTTCATAGCGACCGGCAATCAGGATCAATGCATCCGATTTTGCCAGTTCGCGTACCGCCGACTGAGTCAGTTGACGGCCTTGGGGGGACAGGTAAATCACCTTCGCCGCCTCCCCGGCTGCTGCCTTGGCCTGAACCAGAGCATCTTCCAGGGGCTTGATCTTCATCACCATGCCCGGACCACCACCAAACGGGCGATCGTCCACAGTGTGATGCCGATCCGTCGTGTAATCCCGCGGATTCCAACAGGTCAGCTGCAACAGCCCCTGTTTGACCGCACGACTGGTAATGCCGTACTCACTGATGGCCGAGAACATCTCGGGGAACAACGTTATGACGTCTACGCGCAGGCTGGCCATTGCTTAGAAGTCCGCGTCCCATTCCACCCTCATCACGCCTGCATCCAGATCGATTGTCAGCACGCATTGCTCCGTGTAGGGCAACAACCGCTCACGATCATCCAGGCTGCCCGCGCAGGGCTTGACCACCAATACATCGTTCGCGCCGGTCTCCAACAGGTGATCAACCTTGCCGAACAATTGCTCGTCCTGGTTGATGACGCTCAGACCTTGCAACTGGTACCAGTAGTACTCGTCGCCTGTCAGGTTGGGCAAAAGGCTTCGCGAGATGCAAATCTCATAACCGCTCAGAAGACGGGCTTCATCGCGATCGTCGAGGCCTTTGAGCTTGGCAACCAGATCCTTTTGAGTGGATCGGCCGCTGACCAGCTCGACCTGTTTCACCACGCCTTCACGCCGAAGCGTCCAGTTGCGGTAGTCCAACAGGTTTTCAATCGGATCGGTAAAGGAAAAGACCTTCACCTCGCCGCGAACGCCGTGAACCGAAAAAATCTTGCCGACAACGATCAGGTCATCAGCTTTTTCTGGCGTCGCGCTCATACTGCTCAGGCTGCAGCCTTGGCAGATTCCTTCAGCAACTGAGCAACACGCTCAGAAGGCTGTGCACCAACGCTCAGCCAGTAGGCTACGCGCTCTTGGTTAACGGACAGACGGATTTCCTGACCACGGGCAACAGGGTTGAAGAAACCAACCTGTTCTTTGTGGGAGCCGTCACGCGGGTTACGCGAGTCGGTTACGGTCAGGTGGTAAAACGGGCGCTTTTTGGAGCCGCCAAGGGCAAGACGGATTGTTAGCATGTGAACATCGTTCCTGTAGTCGGTGCTGCAAATCTAAATGCACAGCGGGCATGGGTGCCCGAAAGGCCGCATATTCTAAGGAATATCCGGACTTTTGCAAATGACTTTTTCCGGCGCCTATGGCATGCCGTGCGGATTTGCATGTAGAGCCGTCGATGAAAACGGCCGGTCAGCTCCCGCCAAGTGCGGGTTTGCTGTTGATCCTGCATCCTTGCAGGGTCTGCGCCGGTGCGACGACCGGCGAAGTCTGAGTGTCCTGTATCACATTTTCGGCATGCCGCCGCCGGGCAACATACCGCCCATGCCGCGCATCATTTTCGCCATACCGCCTTTGGCGGTGAATTTCTTCATCATCTTCTGCATCTGCTTGTGCTGCTTGATCAAGCGACCGATGTCCTGCACCTGGGTGCCGGAACCCATGGCGATCCGGCGTTTGCGCGAGCCGCTGATCAGCTCAGGGTCGCGACGCTCGGCCGGGGTCATGGAGTTGATGATGGCTTCCATCTGCTTGAACTGTTTCTCTGCCGCGTTCTGGGCATTGCCCATTTGCGACAGGTTGACGCCGCCAATGCTCGGCAGCTTGTCCATGAGCCCGCCGAGGCCGCCCATGTTCTTCATTTGTTGCAGCTGATCGCGGAAGTCTTCGAGGTCGAAGCCCTTGCCCTTCTTCAGCTTCTTGGCCAGCTTGTCGGCCTTGTCCTTGTCGAGGGTCGCTTCAGCCTGTTCGATCAGGCTAAGCACGTCACCCATGCCGAGGATCCGCGAAGCGATACGCTCAGGGTGGAACGGATCGAGCGCTTCGCTCTTCTCGCCCATACCGATGAACTTGATCGGCTTGCCGGTGATCGCGCGTACCGACAGTGCCGCACCGCCCCGGGCATCGCCGTCGACCTTGGTCAGGATCACACCGGTCAGCGGCAGCGCATCACCGAAGGCCTTGGCCGTGTTGGCGGCGTCCTGACCGGTCATGGCGTCGACCACGAACAGGGTTTCGACCGGTTTGATCGCGGCGTGCAGCGCCTTGATCTCGCCCATCATCTCTTCGTCGATGTGCAGACGACCGGCGGTGTCGACAATGACCACGTCGATGAATTTGAGTTTTGCTTCTTTAATAGCCGCGTTGGCGATGTCGACCGGCTTCTGGCTCAGATCGGACGGGAAGAACGTCACGCCGATGTCGTTGGCCAGGGTTTCCAGCTGCTTGATAGCCGCCGGGCGGTAGATGTCCGCCGACACGACCATCACCGACTTCTTCTTGCGCTCTTTAAGGAAGCGCGCGAGTTTGCCGGCGGTGGTGGTTTTACCGGCACCCTGCAGACCGGCCATCAGAATGACGGCGGGCGGCACGGCGCTCAGGTTCAAGTCTTCGTTGGCCGCGCCCATCAGGCTTTCGAGTTCGGCCTGGACGATCTTCACGAATGCCTGGCCCGGCGTCAGGCTGCGCGACACCTCGGTGCCGACAGCGCGCTCCTTGACCGAATTGACGAAGTCCTTGACCACCGGCAGGGCGACGTCGGCTTCGAGCAACGCCATGCGCACTTCGCGCAAGGTGTCTTTGATATTGTCTTCAGTCAGCTTCGCCTTGCCGGTGACATGGCGCAGCGTCTGCGAGAGACGGTCGGTTAAGTTTTCAAACATTGCGCGATCCTTTCAGGCCCTGTGTAGACCGGGATAATGGCGGCCCAGACCGGATTCAACATGTGCTCGGCGAGCCTGCGGCGTGGGCAGGTCGCGGATTATAGCGAAGACTGCGTCGGGCGGACACCTCGCACTTTCGTGGTGTGGCGGTTCTATGCCAAACTCAGCGCCTTTCGGGCCTGCCTAACAGGATTTATGCTCCCCTTGTCACCCAGTTTGCTGACTACCATCGCCGCCGCGCTTCTTTATGCCGCTGCGACCCTTTATCAGGGCACCCGCCTGGCCTCCGGCGCCAAGGCGAACAAGCGCCTGCTGGTTACGCTCGGCATCCTCGCCGTGCTCGCCCACAGCGCCAGCCTGCTCACTCACCTGCTGACCCCGATCGGCCTGGGCCTGGACTTCTTCAGCGCCGCCAGCCTGATCGCCGCGGCCGTCATCGCCCTGACGCTGCTGGCCTGCTCGCGGATCCCGGTGGAAAACCTCCTGGTGCTGCTGTTCCCGCTCGGCGCGGCGACGGTGTTGCTGGCGCAGTTCGCGCCGGCCGGTACGGTGCAGATCATCGACGAAGAGCCGGGCATCCTCGCCCACATCCTGCTGTCGATCCTCGCCTACGGCATGTTCACCATCGCAGTATTCCAGGCCTTGCTGCTGCTGGTGCAGGATCACCAGCTCAAGCACAAGCACCCGTCGGGCCTGATCAAGAACTTCCCGCCGCTGCAAACCATGGAAAGCCTGTTGTTCGGCTTTCTCTGGGCCGGCTGGACGCTGCTGTCGCTGTCGCTGATCTCCGGCTGGCTGTTCGTCGAGAACCTGTTCGCCCAGCATCTGGTGCACAAGACCCTGCTGGCGTGCCTGGCCTGGGTGGTATTCAGCGTGCTGCTGTGGGGACGCAATCGCCTCGGCTGGCGCGGCCACAAGGCGATCCGCTGGACCCTCGCCGGTTTCTGCCTGCTGATGTTGGCGTATTTCGGCAGCAAACTGGTTCGTGAATACATCCTGCACATCTGACGGGCGGCATAAATGGACGGTTTGCCCATAGGGCCGATGCTCGCTGTATTTGTCCTACTGATTTTATGGTCGGGACTCTTTACCGCCGTCGAAATCGCGCAGCAGCACTTGCTCGCGCAACGCACCGCCTCGCGCGCCAGCGATAAACCGCTGGCGAAGCTGAGCTTCCCGCTCGACAGTCTGATCCTGTGCAACACCCTGTGCCGCGCCCTTGCGGTGGTCATTGCCACGCTGCTGGCAATCTTCCTTTGCGAAGAAAACGGCCCGTGGGCAGCCTGCCTCGGCGCCGCTGCCGTGTTGCTGGTGTTTGCCGATTACTTCCCGCGCACGGTGGCCCAGCGCTATCCGGAGGCCGTGCTGTCCTTCGGCAATACCCTGCTGGCCGTTCCGCTGAAGATTCTTTATCCGCTGGCCTGGCTGCTGAGCCGCATCAGCGGTTTGCTGCTGCGTCCCTTCGCGCGCAAAACCCAAGTGGTGCAGCAAAGCGAAGACGAAGAACCTGCCGACCCGAACGACGACCCGGAACACCCGTCTCGCGTCCACCCGGTTTCCGGGATCCACGCGCTGGACAACATCACGGTCAACGACATTCTGGTGCCGCGCAGCGATGTCGACGGCATCAACCTCGACGACTCGATCGAGGAGATCATCGAACAACTGCGCCACAACAAACGCACGCGCCTGCCGGTGTTCCACAGCGACATCAACCAGGTCGAAGCGGTGCTCAACACCCGGCAAATCCGCCATCTGCTCAACGATGGCGAGCTGACCCGCGAAGCACTGCTGGCCGCCAGCTACGAACCGTACTTCGTTCCGGAAAGCACGCCGCTGCAACTGCAACTGCTCAATTTCCACAAACAACAACGCCGGCTGGGCATGGTGGTGGACGAGTACGGCGAAGTGCTGGGCATCGTTACCCTGGAAGACATTCTCGAAGAGATCGTCGGCGAATTCGAAAGCGAGCACAGCCTCGACAACCCGCACATCCATCCGCAGCCCGACGGGCGCATGGTGATCGACGGCACCGCGTCGATCCGCGAGTTGAACAAATGCCTGGGCTGGCACTTGCCGAGCGACGGGCCGAAAACCCTCAACGGTCTGGTGACCGAGGCGCTGGAAACCATTCCGGACAGCGCGGTGTGCCTGAAGATCGGGCGTTATCGGCTGGAGATTCTCGAAACCGAGGACAACCGGGTGAGCAAGGTGCTGATCTGGCATACGAGCTCGGTGTCTGCTCTGGTACCGGCCAGATAAAAGATCAAAAGATCGCAGCCTTCGGCAGCTCCTACATTTTGGAATGCGTTCCTCTGTAGGAGCTGCCGAAGGCTGCGATCTTTTGCTCTTGTTTGATCGTTAGCCTCCTTCCTATAATCGAGCTGCTTACCCAAGCGCTGCCGAGCCCTGTGCTTACCCCGCACTAAAGCGGTTTCGGCCATTTTCCGCACTACCCCGACGACTGTTCCTACTCGAAACAGCGCTCGCGTCTCATCCCACATCCCTGGGTGTTCAACCATAATAATTCGCTCCAACGGAGCCATGACTGTCAGGGATCACCGCATGACGACCAGTACCGCTTACAGCGCCACCGCGCCTGCCCAGCTGACCAACTCCGCCACCCGCGTGGCGACGGCGAGTTTCATCGGCACCGCCATCGAATTTTACGACTTCTATGTCTACGCCACCGCCGCCGCACTGGTGATCGGACCGGTGTTCTTTCCGCAGACCTCCGGCACGGCGCAGATGCTCTCGGCGTTTCTCACTTTCGGCATCGCCTTCCTCGCCCGCCCCCTGGGTTCAGCATTGTTCGGCCACTTCGGTGACCGCATCGGGCGCAAATCGACGCTGGTCGCTTCACTCTTGCTGATGGGCGTGTGCACCACCCTGATCGGGGTGCTGCCGGGTTACGACAGCATTGGCGCCTGGGCCCCGATTCTGCTGTGCGTGCTGCGTTTCGGTCAGGGGTTGGGGCTAGGCGGAGAATGGGGTGGCGCGGCGTTGCTGGCCACCGAGAATGCGCCGAAGGGCAAGCGGGCGTGGTTCGGCATGTTCCCGCAACTGGGGCCTTCAATCGGTTTTCTCGCGGCCAATGGGTTGTTCCTGACCCTGGCCATGACCCTCAATGACGAGCAGTTCCGCAGCTGGGGCTGGCGGATTCCGTTCCTGCTCAGCGCAGTGCTGGTGATGGTCGGTCTGTATGTACGCCTCAAGCTTCACGAAACGCCGGTGTTCGCCAACGCGATTGCCCGTCAGGAGCGAGTGAAAGTGCCGCTGGTCGAGCTGTTCAGCCAGTACTGGGCGCCCACCCTGCTCGGCGCGGCGGCGATGGTGGTGTGCTACGCGCTGTTTTACATCTCGACGGTGTTTTCCCTGAGCTACGGCGTGTCCACCCTCGGCTACAGCCGTGAGACGTTCCTTGGGCTGCTGTGTTTTGCCGTACTGTTCATGGCCGCGGCTACACCGTTGTCCGCCTGGGCCAGCGACCGTTACGGACGCAAACCGGTGCTGATCGTCGGCGGTGTGCTGGCGATCCTGTCCGGGTTCCTGATGGAGCCGTTGCTGACACAGGGCTCGACCTGGGGCGTGGCACTGTTCCTGTGCATTGAGCTGTTCCTGATGGGCGTGACATTTGCCCCGATGGGCGCGCTGCTGCCGGAACTGTTTCCGACCCACGTGCGCTACACCGGCGCATCGGCGGCCTACAATCTGGGCGGCATCGTCGGCGCCTCGGCGGCTCCATTCTTCGCGCAGAAACTGGTGGCGATGGGCGGTTTGAGTTATGTCGGCGGGTATGTGTCGGCGGCAGCGGTGCTCAGCTTGATTGCTGTGCTGTGCCTGAAGGAAACGCGCAATAACGATCTGAATCAGGTTGCCTGACGGAAGATCAAAAGCTTCGCGAGCAGGCTCGCTCCCACAGTGTCCGCGCAGTACACAAAATTTGTGAACACCGCCGAACCTGTGGGAGCGAGCTTGCTCGCGAATGGCGCGCCTCGGTTTACAGCTCTACAACAACAGCCTGAGCCGCACGGGTCGCCTTGGCACGAGCCGCCTCAATCGACTCATCCCGCGCCAACGCCACGCCCATCCGGCGCTGACCGTTGACTTCAGGCTTGCCGAACAGCCGCAGTGCGGTATCCGGCTCGCTCAGCGCTGCGCCAAGGTTGGCGAACGCGGTCTGGGTCGACTGCCCTTCCACCAGAATCACCGCCGAAGCGGATGGGCCGAACTGACGGATCAGCGGCACCGGCAGACCGAGAATGGCGCGGGCGTGCAGGGCGAACTGCGACAGGTCCTGAGAAATCAGGGTCACCAGACCGGTGTCATGCGGGCGCGGCGAGACTTCGCTGAACCACACCTGATCACCCTTGATGAACAACTCGACGCCGAACAACCCGCGACCACCCAGCGCCTCGGTCACGGCTTTGGCCACCCGCTCGGACTCAGCCAGAGCAATCGGGCTCATGGCCTGCGGCTGCCAGGATTCCTGATAGTCGCCCTTTTCCTGACGGTGACCGACCGGTGCGCAGAACGTGGTGCCGCCGATGTGGCGCACGGTCAGCAGGGTGATTTCGTAGTCGAAATCGATGAAGCCTTCGATGATAACCCGACCTTTGCCGGCGCGACCGCCCTCTTGCGCGTAATCCCAGGCTTTCTGCACGTCATCGGCGCTGCGCAGCAGGCTCTGGCCTTTGCCCGACGAGCTCATGACTGGCTTGACCACGCACGGGAAGCCCAGGTCCTGAACGGCTTTGCTGTAGTCCTCGAAGGTGTCGGCAAAGTGGTACGGCGAGGTTGGCAGGTCCAGCTCTTCAGCGGCCAGGCGACGGATGCCTTCGCGGTTCATGGTCAGTTGTGCAGCGCGGGCGGTCGGGATCACGGTGAAGCCTTCGGCTTCCAGTTCGACCAGGGTGGCGGTGGCGATGGCTTCGATTTCCGGCACGATGAAGTGTGGCTTCTCGGCTTCGATCACTGCACGCAGCGCGGCGCCGTCGAGCATGTTGATCACGTGGCTGCGGTGCGCCACCTGCATGGCCGGCGCGTTGGCGTAACGGTCGACAGCAATCACTTCAACGCCCAGGCGCTGCAGCTCGATCACCACTTCCTTGCCCAACTCACCACAGCCACACAGCAATACGCGGGTCGCGGTCGGCGACAATGGAGTTCCGATACGGGTCATCTCAGGTCCTCAAAGAAGCGGATCATCGAGGAAAGCAACGCCAGACGCGCTTTCCATGGGGAGAAAGCGCGGCATTTTACATGAACCGCAGGGTTTGGCTCAGTTGGCGACAGCCTGTTTGCGCTCGCGCCAGGCCATGATCAGCCAGACGGCAGTGACGCCGGCGAACTTCGAGGCCAATGCCGTGATGATCACCGGTGGCGTCATCAGGTCGATCATGCCGAAAAAGATGAAGGTATCGAGGGGAATGCTCAGCGCCGAACTGATCCACAGGCGATCCCGCAGCGGCCGTTTGGTGATGCTGAAGACCAGCCAGTCGATGATTTCCGACACCGCGAACGCCGTGGCGCTGGCCAGGGCGATGGACGGATCGGAAGTGACGTAAGACAGCACCAGCGCCGCCAGCATCGCCACCAGTGCACCGTGACCGAAACGGGTTTGCACCATGTCGCGCAACACGAACACCAACCCGCCCCAGGCCGACCAGATGATGTCCAGGTGTGGCGCGGTGGAGAAGGCGAAGTTGATCAGCACGACGCTGCTGATGTAGGCGATGAGGAAAATCATGGCGGTGACCTGGGAAATTGGCGCACAGGTTACTTCAGGCAAAGCAGAAGCAAAAGATCGCAGCCTGCGGCAGCTCCTACAGGAAGATCGCATTCCCATGTAGGAGCTGCCGCAGGCTGCGACCTTTTGATCTTCGCTACTTGTTGGGGGGCGCCGGGATCATCCACACCAACCCACTCGCCTTCGCCCGCTCATGACACAACTCGAGCACCACCCGCCGCTCGTCGTTGGTCATGCGGCCCCAGCGGGTGATCTCCGCGACCGTGCGCTGGCAACCGGTGCAGATATCGTCCTCATCCAGCGCACAGATATTCACGCACGGCGAGGCAACCGGTCTTTCGGGCGTGCTCATTCTTCCTGCTCTACCAGATCACGCGCATAGCGCTGGGAGTTGTGCACATAGTGCGCGGCGCTGGCTTCAAGCATTTTCTTCTGCGGCTCGGTCAGTTCACGCACGACTTTGCCCGGCGACCCCATCACCAGAGAACCATCGGGGATTTCCTTGCCTTCACCGATCAGCGAGTTGGCGCCGATGATGCAGTTCTTGCCGATTTTCGCGCCGTTGAGAATCACCGCGTTGATGCCAATCAGGCTGTAGTCGCCAACGGTGCAGCCATGCAGCATGGCGTTGTGGCCGATGGTCACGCCGGTGCCGATGGTCAGCGGGTAGCCCATGTCGGTGTGCATCACCGTGCCATCCTGGACGTTGCTGTTTTTGCCGATCAGGATCAGCTCGTTGTCGCCGCGCAGCACGGCGTTGAACCAGACGTTGGCGCCCTCTTCGAGCTTGATCTTGCCCACCAGCACGGCATTGGGTGCAACCCAGCTCTGCGGATGGGTGTCGACGCGGGCGTCGCCCAGGCGGTATTTCATCTTGTTTTCCTCAGGGCTCACGATGACGGGCCATTCAAGCGATGGCTTCAGGTGTTGATATAGCTTTTGGGCGGGTGATGCAGGCTGATCTGTTCGTCATAGAGCAGATTGATCAGTTCGACGATCATGATAGCGGTCAAACCCCAGATCTTGAATTCGCCGTAGTGATAACTCGGCACGTACCAGCTGCGGCCCTGGTAATCGATACGATGCGTGTGTTCGCGCGGGTCTTTGCGGAAGAACTCCAGCGGCACGTTGAATACCGCTGCGATCTCGGCATCGTTGGCCTGGTATTCGACGAAGTCGGGAATCACCCCGACATACGGCGTGACCTTGATGCCATGCAGGGAGATCAGCGGGCTGAGCGGGCCGATGACTTCGACCAGCCCCGGTGGCAGGCCGATTTCTTCTTCGGCTTCGCGCAGTGCGGTAAAAATCAGGTCAGGGTCTTCCGGGTCGCGGCGACCGCCGGGAAAGGCCACTTCGCCGCCATGGGTCGAGAGGCCGCTGGCCCGCAGGGTCAGCACCAGCTCGGGCTCGTCACTGCGGGTGATCGGCACCAGAACAGCGGCCTCGGGGAAACGTTTATCGGTCTCCAGCGTGCGCGGTGTGTGGTTGCTTACCCTATGCAGTAGCTCGTCCAGCATGAGTGTTCTCGATCTGTGCCTTACCCTGCATCATGCACCAATCATTGCAGCCGCCCAAGCCCTTCGCCGGGCCATGTCGCGAAACGACAACTTGCCGACCGGCACCGCTGCACGCCAAGATAGGCGCAGCATTCAGGAACCCCAGCATGAAATTTTGCAGCCAGTGCGGCAACCCGGTGACCCAGCGCATTCCCGAAGGCGACTCGCGACTGCGATTTGTCTGTGACAGCTGTCAGACCATTCACTATCAAAACCCCAATATCGTCGCCGGTTGTGTTGCGACCTGGGGTCGCCAGGTGCTGCTCTGCCGCCGTGCTATCGAACCACGCCTGGGTTACTGGACGCTGCCCGCCGGCTTCATGGAAAACGGCGAGACCATCGAACAGGCCGCGATCCGCGAAACCGCCGAGGAAGCCTGCGCCCGAGTGCGCAATCTGAGCATCTATACCCTGATCGATGTGCCGCACATCAGCCAGGTGCATGTGTTCTTTCGCGCCGAACTGGCCGACCTGGACTTCGCGGCTGGCCCCGAAAGCCTCGAAGTGCAACTATTCGACGAAGCCGACATTCCCTGGGACGAGCTGGCTTTCCGCACCGTGGGGCGTACCTTAGAATGCTTCTTCGCTGACCGCCGCGCCGAAACCTACCCGGTTCGCTCCGAATCGATTCCGCCGCTGGCTCAGCCTGCCATTAGCTGACTCAAAAAATCCAAAGATCAAAAGATCAAAAGATCGCAGCCTTCGGCAGCTCCTACACTTAACGTTGCGTCACTCTTTGGGGAATTGTTTCAATGCGCTGGTTGTTTGCTCTGTTTTGCCTGTCATTCGTCTCAGTCTCCCAAGCGTCCTTCGTGACCACCGTGACGCCGTCGAACACCCCGCTGATCGAAAAAATCCTGGTGCTCAAATCGGCGCATCAATTGCAGTTGATTGCCGACGGCAAGCCGATCAAGACCTATCGGATTTCCCTGGGCAAGGGCGCGAAAAAGGGGCCGAAACTGATTGAAGGCGACAAGCGCACGCCGGAAGGTTTCTATTGGATCGACTGGCGCAAGGTCAGCGAGAAATTCAACCTGGCGATGCACATCTCCTACCCGAACATCAGCGATTCGGCCCGCGCCCGCCGCGAAGGCGTCGAGCCTGGCGGGATGATCATGATTCACGGCACGCCGGATTCGGAAGAAACCCCCGAAGACCTGTTCCACACCCTGGACTGGACCGACGGCTGCATCGCCATGCGCAACATGGACATGCGCGAAGTCTGGGGTCTGGTGCCGGACGGCACGATGATCGAGATTCGTCCTTAACCAGCGACCACTGGTCACCTGAAAAAAATAAATCAAAAGATCGCAGCCTGCGGCAGCTCCTACGGGGTTGATACCACTTCCCACTGTAGGAGCTGCCGCAGGCTGCGATCTTTTGTTTTTTACAGCCCACCCCTAATACCACTTCAAACCACAAACCCCGAAACCCGCCATTTCATTGGGCTACACGCCAATTCACTGCGTTGACATGGTATTCAAGTGGTATTAATTTCCGCCCCACAAGCGAGCCACAACAATCCTATACTCGCGTCGGAAATGACCTACATGAACGACCTCCAGGCCCTACGCCCAGATGACTCCCAGCCGACGCCGCTGTACCTGCAGCTAGCGCGCAATCTGGAATCGGCGATCCATTCCGGGCAGTGGAAGGCCGAGCAGGCCATGCCCTCCGAGCGCAACCTCAGCGAGCAACTCGGGATCTCCCGGGTCACCGCGCGCAAGGCGCTGGAGGTGTTGCTCGATCAAGGTCTGATCCGCCGCTTGCAAGGTTCCGGCACCTTCATCACCCCACGCCTGGAACAACCGCTGTCACGCCTCTCGGGCTTCAGCGAAATGCTCCGCCTCAAGGGTTTCGTCCCCAGCTCGCAGTGGCTGGAGCGCGAAATCACCCTACCGACTCACGAAGAACTGATCCGCCTGAGCCTGTCGCCGAACGACAAGGTGGCGCGCATGAAACGCCTGCGCAAGGCCGACGACACGGTGATGGCCATCGAGATGAGCACCCTGCCCGCCTCGATCATGCCCAAGCCGCACCTGGTCGGCGATTCGCTCTACGAGTACCTCGACGGCATCGGTAAACCGATCGTCCGCGCCCTGCAGCACATCCAGGCGATCAACGCCTCGGAGGAGTTCGCCGCACTGGTCGGCATCGCCCCCGGCACCGCCATGCTGCTGATGACCCGGGTCGGCTATCTGGAAGACAACACGCCGATCGAAGTCACCGACACCTATTGCCGCAACGACTACTACGACTTTGTTGCAGAGCTTCGCCGCTGACCGGCAGCCAGGCCAAACGAGAGAAGCAAAATGTCCGAAGACAACATCCTCACCGCCAGCGGCTGGGTTCGCGGCCGGCTGATCCACGAACACGGCAAAGTCGTGTCGATCGAAGGCGTGCCCTGCGATCCGGCCGACAATGACCTGCCGTACCTGCTGCCGGGTTTCATCGACCTGCACGTCCACGGCGGTGGTGGCAAAGACATCATGGAAGGCGCCAGCGCCTTCGAAACCATCACCAAAACCCACGTGCGCTTCGGCACCACCTCGCTGCTGGCCACCACCATGACCGCGCCGAGTGCCGAGATCTCCAGCGTGCTGAAAGAGGTCGGCGAGTTCTGCGAACAGCGTCCGCACGGTGCCGCCCGCGTCCTCGGCGTACACCTCGAAGGCCCGTACATCAACCCCGGCAAACTCGGCGCGCAACCGAATTTCGCCCACACCGCGTTGATGGCCGAAGTCGAGGAGTACCTGGCGCTGGCGCCGATCCGGGTGATCACCATCGCCCCGGAAATCGCCGGTCACGACGGGTTGATCCGCGAACTCAGCAGCCGCGGCATCCGCATGCAGATTGGCCACACCCTCGGCAGCTACGAGGAAGGCGTTGCCGCCCTCGATGCCGGCGCGACCAGCTTCACCCATTTGTACAACGCCATGAGCCCGCTGCATCACCGCGAGCCGGGCATCGTCGGCGCCGCGCTGGCCCACGCCAAATTCGCCGAACTGATCCCGGACTTGCTGCACGTGCACCCCGGCGCGATCCGCGTGGCCCTGCGTTCGATCCCTTGTCTGTACTGCGTCACCGATTCAACCGCCGCCGCCGGCATGCCCGACGGTGAATACAAGCTCGGCAGCCACACCGTGACCAAATGCCTGGGCGGCGTGCGCCTGCCCGACGGCACGCTGGCCGGCAGCACCCTGACCATGGATCAGGCCCTGCGCAACCTGGTGAAGATCGGTTTGCCGATCGCCGAGGCCTCGCAACGTCTTTCGCAATTCCCCGCCGACTACCTCGGCATCAACGAACGCGGGCGCCTGCAACCGGGCGCCTGGGCCGACTGCGTGCGGCTGGATCGCTCACTCACACTGACCGCCGTCATGGTCGAAGGAGAAGACATTGACTTCAAAAATGCTTGAAGAGGCGCTGTCCTCGTTCGAGGCCGTGCAAGCCCAACTGCAACAGCTCGACCCGCAGATGATCGAGATCGCCGGACGCCTGCGCCGTCAGCCGCCGCAAGTGGCAATGACCGTCGCGCGCGGCAGTTCCGACCACGCGGCGAGCTACTTCGCCTACCTGACCATGCAGCAGCTGGGTGTGCCGGTGGCGTCGTTGCCGATGTCGGTGGTGACCATGCAGCAGGCACCGTTGAAGGTCAGCGGTCAGGTCGCGTTCGCGTTCTCGCAATCGGGGCAAAGCCCGGATCTGGTCAACAGCCTGCGTCTGCTGCGCAAGCGTGGCGCGCTGAGCGTGTCGATGGTCAACGCTGCCGATTCGCCTTTGGAAGCCGCATGTGAATTCAGCCTGCCGCTGCTCGCCGGCACCGAAAGCAGCGTCGCCGCGACCAAGAGTTTCATCGCCACCCTCAGCGCCAGCGCCCGCCTGATCGCGCACTGGAAAGAAGACAACGAACTGCTGGAAGCGCACAACGCCCTGGCCGAAGGACTGCGCGACGCGGCGCAACAGGACTGGAGCAGCGCGATCGACGCCTTGCGCGACTGTGAACGGCTGATGGTCATCGGCCGTGGCGCCGGTTTTGCCATCGCCCAAGAGGCCGCGCTGAAGTTCAAGGAAACCTCGGCGATTCAGGCCGAAGCGTTCAGCAGCGCCGAAGTCCGTCACGGCCCGATGGCGCTGATCGACGCGCATTACCCGCTGTTGGTGTTCGCCCCGCGCGGTGCCGAACAGGCCGGCCTGATCAGCCTTGCGGCAGAGATGCGTCAACGCGGCGCCCGTGTGCTGCTGGCCGCGCCGGACGACATTCTCGAACGCGACCTGACCCTGAGCCGCGCCGAACACCCGGCCCTCGACCCGATTCTGGCGATCCAGAGCTTCTACGTGATGGCCGCTGGCCTGGCCGTGGCCCGCGGCATGAACCCGGATCAGCCGCGCCACCTGAGCAAAGTGACCCGTACGCACTGACCACTGTTTAGGCATGTAACCCGTGTAGGAGCTGCCGAAGGCTGCGATCTTTTGATTTTGACGTTCAAAAAAACAAGATCAAAAGATCGCAGCCTGCGGCAGCTCCTACAGGGGAAAGCGAAATTACTGATGAGACCGAGCCATGCACAACAACAATAAAGAGCTGACCCTCAGCGCCCCGCTCAGCGGCCCGGTGCTCACGCTCGCCAAAGTCCCGGACGCGGTGTTCGCCAGTGGCGCGATGGGCGACGGCATCGCCATCGACCCGTTGAATGACACCCTGTACTCGCCCTGCGCCGGGGAGATCATCCACGTCGCCCGCACCGGCCACGCGCTGACCGTGCGCGCCGACAACGGCGCGGAAATCCTCCTGCACCTGGGCCTCGACACTGTCGAACTGAACGGCGAAGGCTTCTCGATGCTGGTCAAGCAAGGCACGCGGGTCGACAAGGGCCAACCGTTGTTGCGCTACGACCTGGACAAGGTCGGCCAGCAGTGCAAAAGCCTGGTCAGCCTGCTGATCCTGACCAACAGCCAGGACTTCCAGGTACGCCCGATCACGCTCAAAGCGGTGAAAGTCGGCGAGCCGCTGCTGCACATCATTGCCCGCACCAGTACGGCGGCGAATGCTGAAGTGCTGGGTGGGCCAGCGGTTCAGGGTCAGGTGTTGGTGGCCCATCGTGGCGGTCTGCATGCACGTCCTGCGGCACTGATTCGCCAGACCGCACAAGGTTTCAAGAGCCAGTCGCAACTGCACTTCGCCGGCCAATCGGCGCCGTGCAACAGCCTGATCGGGCTAATGGGCCTGGGCATCGGTGAACGGGATGAAGTGCAGGTCAGCTGTCAGGGGCCGGACGCCGAAGCTGCGCTGCAGGCTTTGCTCAATACGCTGGCGACCGCCCTGCCCGACGATCATCACGCCGCTGCGCCGGTCAGCGCCGCACCGCGCAAACGCCCCGCCGAGGCTGGCGTATTGCAGGGTGTGTGCGCCGCACCGGGTCTGGTCGGCGGGCCGCTGTTTCGCCTGAATGCGATCAGCCTGCCGGCAGATACGGGCAGTCATGATCCGCTGGTGCAACAGCAGGTGCTGGAGTCGGCGCTGAATCAGGTGCGCGGCGAAATCAACGCCACGCTCGCCCAAGCAAAAAAGCACAAGAACATCGATGAAGAAGCGATCTTCGCCGCGCATCTGGCACTGCTCGAAGATCCGGCCCTGCTCGACGCCGCGCAGCATGCTATCGACCAAGGCACAGCGGCGACCCACGCGTGGAGCCAGTCGATCGATGTGCAGTGCGAAGTGCTGCAACACACCGGCAGCGCGCTGCTGGCCGAACGTGCCAACGACCTGCGCGACCTCAAGCAACGGGTGCTGCGCGCCGTGCTCGGCGAAGCCTGGCATTACGACGTGCCGGCCGGCGCCATCGTTGCTGCGCATGAACTGACGCCGTCGGATCTGCTGCAACTCAGCGCGCAGGGTGTCGCCGGGTTGTGCATGGCCGAAGGCGGCGCTACTTCGCATGTAGCGATTCTGGCGCGCGGCAAAGGCCTGCCGTGCCTGGTGGCGTTGGGCGCCGCTCTGCTCGATCAGCCGCAAGGTCAGTCGGTGGTGCTGGATGCCGATGGTGGCCGCCTCGAACTGGCGCCGAGCACCGAACGCCTGACCGAAGTGCAGCAGGCGCAAATCGACCGTCAGCAACGCCGCGATGCGCAACAGGCCAAGGCGCATCTGCCCGCTGAAACCCGCAATGGCGTGGCCATCGAAGTGGTCGCCAATGTTGCCTCCAGCCATGAAGCGGCAGACGCCTTTGCCAACGGTGCCGATGGCGTCGGCCTGCTGCGCACCGAGTTTCTGTTCGTCGACCGGCAGACCGCGCCGGACGTCGAAGAGCAGCGCGCCGCCTATCAAGCCGTACTCGATGCCATGGGCGAGCACTCGGTGATCATCCGCACCATCGACGTCGGCGGCGACAAGCAACTCGACTACCTGCCGCTGCCCGCCGAAGCCAACCCGGTACTCGGCTTGCGCGGCATTCGCCTGGCTCAGGCCCGTCCGGAAATCCTCGATCAGCAACTGCGCGCACTGCTGCAGGTCAGCCCGTTGCAGCGCTGCCGGATCCTGCTGCCGATGGTTACCGAAGTCGATGAACTGCTGCACATCCGCCAGCAGGTCGATGCGCTGTGCCTGGAGCTGGGCATCCATCAACGTCCGGAAATCGGCGTGATGATCGAAGTCCCCGCCGCCGCGCTGCAAGCCGAGCAACTGGCCGAACATGCCGACTTCCTGTCCATCGGCACCAACGACCTGTCGCAATATACCCTGGCCATGGACCGCGATCACGCAGGTTTGGCCGCCCGGGTCGATGCCCTGCACCCGGCGCTGCTGCGACTGATCGCCATGACTTGCGCAGGTGCGGCGGTGCACAAACGCTGGGTCGGCGTCTGCGGCGCCCTCGCCTCCGATCCACTGGCGACGCCGGTACTGATCGGCCTCGGCGTAACCGAGTTGTCGGTGAGCCCGGTGCAAATCGGTGAAATCAAGGATCGCGTGCGCCAGCTGCACGAGGCCGAATGCCAACGCCTCAGCCTCGACCTGTTGAAACTCAACAGCGCCGCTGCGGTTCGTCACGCCTGCCACCAGCATTGGCCTCTGCACTAACAACAAGCTCTCTAAAAAGAGCAGGGAGAACCACCATGTACCAACTCTTCATCGAAGGCCTGCAACGCCTCGGCCGCGCGCTGATGCTGCCGATCGCGATCCTGCCGATTGCCGGCTTGCTGCTGCGTCTGGGTGACACCGACCTTTTGAACATCGCGATCATTCACGATGCCGGCCAAGTCATTTTTGCCAACCTGGCAATGATCTTCGCCATCGGCATCGCCGTCGGGTTTGCCAAGGACAACAACGGCACCGCGGGTCTGGCCGGAGTGATCGGTTACCTGGTGATGATCTCCACGCTCAAGGTGCTCGACCCGAGCATCAACATGGGCATGCTCGCCGGGATCGTCAGCGGCCTGATGGCCGGGGCGCTGTACAACCGCTTCAAAGACATCAAGCTGCCGGAGTACCTGGCGTTCTTCGGCGGCCGGCGCTTCGTGCCGATCGTCACCGGGTTCGCCGCCGTCGGGCTGGGCGTAGTGTTCGGCTACATCTGGCCGCCGATCCAGCACGGCATCAATGCCTTCGGCGCGCTGATGATGGAAAGCGGCAGCATTGGTGCGTTCGTCTTTGGCGTGTTCAACCGCCTGCTGATCGTCACCGGCCTGCACCACATCCTCAACAACATGGCGTGGTTCGTATTCGGCAACTTCACCGACCCGACCACTGGCGCACTGGTCACCGGCGACCTGTCACGCTACTTCGCCGGCGATCCAAAGGGCGGCCAGTTCATGACCGGCATGTTCCCGATGATGATCTTCGGCCTGCCTGCTGCGTGCCTGGCGATGTACCGCAACGCGCTGCCGGAGCGGCGTAAGGTCATGGGCGGGATCTTCCTGTCGATGGCGCTGACGTCGTTTTTGACCGGGGTGACTGAACCGATTGAATTCGCCTTCATGTTTCTCGCCCCGCTGCTGTATCTGCTGCATGCGCTGCTGACCGGCCTGTCGATGGCGATCACCAATGCGCTGAACATCCACCTCGGTTTCACCTTCTCCGGCGGCTTCATCGACATGGTGCTCGGTTGGGGGCGCTCGACCAATGGCTGGCTGGTGATTCCGGTGGGACTGGCGTATGCCGTGGTGTATTACGCGGTGTTTGATTTCTGTATTCGTCGCTTCAATTTGAAGACGCCGGGGCGTGAGGATGTGGCGTCGGCCGAAAAGTCGGTGCTGACAGAAAACGAACGTGCGGCTGCGTACATCAAAGCCTTGGGCGGTGCCGAGAATCTGGTCACAGTTGGCGCCTGCACGACTCGTCTGCGCCTGGAAATGGTTGATCGCAACAAGGCTTCCGACGCTGATTTGAAAGCTCTGGGTGCGATGGCCGTGGTACGCCCGGGCAAGGGCGGCAGCTTGCAGGTGGTGGTCGGGCCATTGGCCGACAGCATCGCCGACGAAATCCGCCTCGCCATGCCGACGCTGGGGCGTGCGTTGGTGGCTGCGCCTGCGGTGGTAGTCGAGGAATCGAAAGCTGCAATGGTCGCTGCACCGGAAGCCCAACAATGGCTGACGGCGTTGGGCGGTAGCGAGAATGTGCTGCAGCTGGACTGCATCGCACTGACGCGTATTCGTGTGCAACTGGCCGATGGTAAAGCGTTGTCCGAGGCTCAGCTGAAAGAGCTGGGTTGCCAAGGTGTCAGCCCGTTGGAAGGTGGGGTCTGGCATCTGTTGATTGGCGAGAAAGCCGCGAGTTTGAGTGGGGCGATTGAGGCGTTGGTTAATCGGAGTGAGGTCAGCGCCAAGGTTTGACTCGCCGGCGTCTGGGCGGGCCTCTTCGCGAGCAAGCTCGCTCCCACATTGACCTGTGTACGCCGGTCAAATGTGGGAGCGGGCTTGCTCGCGAAGAACGATAACGCGGTGAACCTGAGAGATCAGGTCTGTGGATCGACTCGATCCAGCGCTCGATTTACCGCGAGTTCGGCGAGCATGACGATCTGCTGGATGGCAAGAGCGGTGCTGCGTTGCAGACCGCTGAGTTCGTTGGCGAAGTTGCTGGCCATGGCACTGGCGCAGGCCAACGATTCGTAGGCGTGGGCTAGCAGGGTTTCGGAGTCGACGTTGGGGTTGACCAAGAACATCGTGCTGGGCTGATGCGCCTCAGCGGATTGCGGGGTGAAGTAGAAATCGACAGCGCGCTTGATGGCTTCACGGTCTTTTGTCAGGTCTTCGACGCGGATGGCGTCGGCGGGTGGCGCTGTAGTTTCGTGGGGTGGATCGGGGATTAGCTTGTCCAAAATTCAACTCCTGCTAGGGCGTGTGAGGATGCCATCGTTCGCCGGATCTCACGCGGCAAAGAGGTGGCAGCTATGTGCAGGGTGAGATCCACCGGAGCAGGCAACCGGCCAGACCGAAGTCTGCCCGCACACAGCCGCCATAAAGCAGGCAGCAGATTGAGCTGGCGCCAATTATCGTGGTGTTGGCGCTAGTTGCAAGCATTCCGGGGATCTCACGCCCGGTCGCTGAATTGGCAGCGACAGACGAAGCCTAGAGACCTGGCGTCCGAGGGACAACCTGAAAACCTTGTGGGAAGGTTCTGGTAATTCCACACACTCTTTAACACAAAACATCCCCCTGTAGGAGCTGCCGAAGGCTGCGATCTTTTGATCTGCCCTTTGACTGTAAAAAACCAAAGTCAAAAGATCGCAGCCTTCGGCAGCTCCTACAGAGGGGAGATGCACCAGATAGAAAATGGTCGGCTGTCAGGCCGCCATCGCTGGCAAGCCAGCTCCCACAATGGATTAGGGTATTCATTTGGAGAACGGTTGGCTGGCAGGGCGCCTTCGCGAGCAGGCTCGCTCCCACAGGGAAATTGAGTGACTCCAGTGGGAGATTGGTCGGCTGTCAGGCCGCCATTGCTGGCACGCCAGCTCCCATATTTTTAACTTGTGAACACCGCCATGCGGCGAAGCCGCCCCACTCCAGGATGAGCGCAAGCTCGGCTGTGGCTTTTGATCTTGATCCACGGGCGACATCGGAAGGCTGAGCGGAGGGATTGATCCGGGCGTGGGAGCGCAGCGACCGTTTGGCGAAGCCAAACACAGCTAGAGGAGGTGCAGCGAAGCAAACCGTAGGCGCTGCGCCCGGATCGAGCCCGCAGCGAAGGGACCCCGAGCCCCAGCGAGCGGGCCGAACGCAGGAGCAAGCCTTTTTGGTTACTTTTGAGGCGTTTGTCAAAAGTGACCCGCCGTAAGGGCGGAACCCTAAGAAGCCGTTACCGCAACAATGGATATGTCCCCGATCAGTCAGAACATCATCGCCTGATCCGACGCCTTCGCGAGCAGGCTCGCTCCCACATTGGAACCCCATTGCCAGGAAAATCGCAGGCAACAAAAAACCCGCAGACAATCACTCATCTGCGGGTTTCCCGTTCCAGCGGCAGAAAGATCAGAAATCCTCCAGCCGCCACACCTCATAAGCCGGCGTCTCGTAAGGGTGGCTCAGCTTAAGAGCAGCCACCACCTCACGAATCAACGCATCACAAACCACAAGCTCAACCTTCCATTCCTCGACCCGCTCAACCCGCCCCGCCTCGCCAATGAACGGCTGACTGCCGTGCAAAGGCCGAAACTGACCAGACCCAGGCACCTGCCAAGCACAGTGGTCATAGTCCCCGATCCGCCCACCACCGGCAGCGAATACAGCGTCCTTGACCACCTCGACATGACTGTCGGGAACAAAAAACGCGAGCTTGTACACAGGCCTCAGTTCACCCAGACGCGCGCGTTACGGAACATGCGCATCCAGGGAGCATCCTCGGTCCAGTCTTCCGAACGCCACGAGTTCTGCACCGCGCGGAATACCCGCTCCGGGTGCGGCATCATGATCGTCACACGACCGTCACGGCTGGTAAGGCCGGTGATCCCGCGCGGCGAACCGTTCGGGTTGGCCGGGTAGGCTTCGGTGACCTTGCCGTGGTTGTCGACGAAACGCATCGCCACGCAACCGGACAGATCGGCTTCCAGCAAGGCTTCTTCGCTGGAGAACTCGGCATGCCCTTCACCGTGCGCGATGGCGATCGGCATGCGCGAACCGGCCATGCCCTGCAGGAAGATCGAGTTCGATTCCTGGATCTGCACCATCGCCACGCGCGCTTCGAACTGCTCGGAGCGGTTGCGCACGAAGTGCGGCCAGAACTCGCTGCCCGGGATCAGCTCGTGCAGGTTGGACATCATCTGGCAGCCGTTGCACACGCCGAGGGTGAAGCTGTCGTTACGCTCGAAGAAGCCCTGGAATGCATCGCGGGCACGGCTGTTGAACAGTGCCGACTTGGCCCAGCCTTCACCGGCGCCGAGGACGTCGCCGTAGGAGAAACCACCGCAGGCCACCAGGCCTTTGAACTCGTTCAGGTCAACACGGCCGGCGAGAATATCGCTCATGTGCACGTCGATCGCGTTGAAACCGGCGCGGTCGAATGCGGCGGCCATTTCCACCTGACCGTTGACGCCCTGCTCACGCAGCACGGCAACCTGTGGACGGATGCCTTTCTTGATGTAAGGCGCGGCAATGTCCTGGTTGACGTCGTAGCTCAGCTTGACGCTCAGGCCCGGGTTGTCCTCTTCCAGCAGCGCATCGAACTCTTGCTCGGCGCAGTCGGCGTTGTCGCGCAGGCGCTGGATCTGGTAGCTGGTTTCAGCCCAGGTACGTTGCAGCAGACGACGCTGGCCTTCGAACACGGTGTCACCGTTGAAGGTGATGTTGATCTGGCCATTGTTGATCGGCTGACCGATCACGGAAACGCAGTCACCCAGACCGGCAGCGCTGAATTGGGCGAGGATGTCCGGGGTCGCGTCCTGGCGAACCTGGATCACGGCACCCAGTTCTTCGTTGAACAGGATCGCGGCGATTTCTGCCGAGGATTCAGCAACGCTGTCGAGGTTCAGGCTCAGACCGCAGTGGCCGGCGAAGGCCATTTCCACCACGGAGGTCAGCAGACCACCGTCGGAACGGTCGTGGTACGCCAGCAGGTGACCGTCGGCGTTGAGGCCCTGGATCACCGCGAAGAAGGCTTTCAGGTCTTCGGCGTCATCGACGTCCGGAGCCTGCTTGCCGAGCTTGCCGTGAACCTGAGCGAGGATCGAGGCGCCCATGCGGTTCTGGCCGCGACCGAGGTCGATCAGGATCAGATCGGTGGTGCCCTTGTCCATGCGCAGTTCCGGGGTCAGGGTCTGACGGATGTCAGCCACTGGGGCGAAACCGGTCACGATCAGCGACATCGGCGAGGTCACGGTTTTTTCTTCATCGTTGTCGTTCCAGCGGGTGGCCATGGACATCGAGTCCTTGCCGACCGGAATGGTGATGCCCAGCTCAGGGCACAGTTCCATACCGACCGCTTTCACGGTGTCGTACAGACGCGCGTCTTCGCCCGGGTGGCCGGCAGCGGACATCCAGTTCGCCGACAGTTTGATGTCGGAGAGCTTGTTGATGCGCGAGGCGGCAATGTTGGTCAGGGTTTCGCCGATGGCCATGCGGCCCGACGCCGGAGCGTCCAGCAGCGCCAGCGGAGTACGCTCGCCCATGGCCATCGCTTCACCGGTATAGACGTCGAAACTGGTGGCGGTGACGGCGACGTCGGCCACCGGAACCTGCCATGGGCCGACCATCTGGTCACGGGCCACGAGGCCGGTGATGGTGCGGTCGCCGATGGTGATCAGGAAGCTTTTGCTCGCCACGGCCGGATGGTGCAGGACGCGCTCGATGGAATCGGCGATGTCGAGGTTCGACGGATCGAAATCATCGCCCAACTCGGCTTCGCGAACCACCGAACGGTGCATGCGCGGCGCCTTGCCCAGCAACACTTCCAGCGGCATGTCCACCGGGTTGTTGCCGAAGTGGCTGTCGGTCACAGTCAGTTGCGGCTCGGCAGTGGCTTCACCGACCACCGCAAACGGGCAACGCTCGCGTTCGCAGATCGCCTTGAAGCGCTCGAAGTCAGCCGGGCCGACCGCCAGAACGTAACGTTCCTGGGATTCGTTGGACCAGATTTCGTGCGGGGCCATGCCCGGCTCGTCGTTTGGAATGTTGCGCAGTTCGAAACGGCCACCGCGGTCGCCGTCGTTGACCAGTTCCGGGAAGGCGTTGGACAGACCGCCCGCGCCCACGTCGTGGATGAAGCTGATCGGGTTCTTGTCGCCCAGCTGCCAGCAACGGTCGATGACTTCCTGGCAGCGACGTTCCATTTCAGGGTTTTCACGCTGAACCGAAGCGAAGTCCAGATCCGCCGAGCTGGTGCCGGTGGCCATCGAGGACGCGGCGCCGCCGCCCAGACCGATCAGCATCGCCGGGCCGCCGAGCACGATCAGCTTGGAGCCGACGACGATCTCGCCTTTCTTGACGTGCTCTTCACGGATGTTGCCCATGCCGCCAGCCAACATGATCGGCTTGTGGTAACCGCGAACTTCGTCACCGTGCGGGGTGCTGATCGACTGTTCGAAGGTACGGAAGTAGCCGGTCAGGGCCGGACGGCCGAATTCGTTGTTGAACGCGGCGCCGCCCAGCGGGCCTTCGATCATGATGTCCAGCGCATTGACGATACGCTCAGGCTTGCCGTACGGCACTTCCCACGGCTGTTCGAAGCCCGGGATCTGCAGGTTGGACACGGTGAAACCGGTCAGGCCGGCCTTTGGCTTGGCGCCACGACCGGTTGCGCCTTCGTCGCGGATCTCGCCACCGGAACCGGTGGACGCGCCCGGGAACGGGGCGATCGCGGTCGGGTGGTTGTGGGTCTCGACCTTCATCAGGATGTGCACCGGCTCCTGCACCGCGCCGTACTGGCGGGTTTCCGGATCCGGGAAGAAGCGGCCGGCGACGTTACCGACGATCACCGAAGCGTTGTCCTTATAAGCGGACAGCACGCCTTCGTTGTGCATCTGATAGGTATTCTTGATCATGCCGAACAGGCTTTTTTCCTGGCTCTCGCCGTCAATATCCCAACTGGCGTTGAAGATCTTGTGGCGGCAGTGCTCGGAGTTGGCCTGGGCGAACATCATCAGTTCGATGTCGTGCGGGTTGCGCTTGAGACCGTTGAAGGCGTTGACCAGATAGTCGATTTCGTCTTCGGCCAGGGCCAGGCCCAGCTCGGTGTTGGCTTTTTCCAGCGCGGCGCGGCCGCCACCAAGGATGTCGATGGCGGTCAGCGGCTTCGGTTCGGCGTGGCTGAACAGACCGGCGGCCTGTTCCAGATTGCCCAGGACGATCTGGGTCATGCGGTCATGCAGCACGTCGGCGATTTGCTGGGCTTCGGTGTCGCTGAACTGGCCGGCCACGTAGAACGCGATGCCGCGCTCCAGACGCTGGATCTTGCTCAGGCCGCAGTTGCGGGCGATGTCGCTGGCCTTGCTCGACCATGGCGAGATGGTGCCGAAACGCGGCAACACCAGGAACAGACGGCCGGTCGGCTCTTGTACCGGAACGCTTGGGCCGTACTTCAGAAGGCGCGCAAGCACCTGCTGTTCGTCGCCGGTCAGGACGCCGGTGACTTCGGCGAAGTGAGCGAATTCAGCATACAGGCCATTGACAGCTGGAACCTTCTGGCTCAGTTGCTCAAGGAGTTTGCTGTGGCGAAAGGCAGAAAGGGCAGGAGCGCCGCGCAGGATCAACATCTTCGGGACAGCCTCGGGAAGGGGTGTGCTTTGAGGCCGTGCATTCTAGCCTAAACCGCCCTCAACATCACCCGAAACGCTACGCACGGTTGCACTCGGATATCAATCTGTGTTTCTGCCTTTGAAGTCAAATTTCGAGCGTGTGCGGGCCACGCTTATTTTTTCTGTCACAAAATGCCGTTCAGCCCCATTCCTGCGGGGTTTCGTGCGGTTTTGTGATCTCTAGCAGACAAGCCCCTCACTGTCGAGATATGGCGCCCGCAGCCGTTTGCGTATACTGCGCACATGTTTTTCCCAACGGCTTTGCGTCCGCGGTACGCCAAATGGCTGATCGCAACCGGACTCTTCCTGATGCTCGGCGGCTGTGTTGATAAACCCAACACACTCGAGCGCGTAAAGGAGGATGGTGTGCTGCGGGTGATTACCCGTAACAGCCCCGCCACCTACTTTCAGGATCGCAGCGGTGAAACCGGCTTCGAATACGAGCTGGTGAAGCGCTTCGCCGACGATTTGGGGGTCGAACTGAAGATCGAGACCGCCGACAACCTCGACGACCTGTTCAACCAGATCGGCAAGCCGAACGGCCCGGTACTGGCGGCGGCGGGCCTGGTCAGCAGCGAGGAGCGCAAGAAGCAGGTGCGGTTCTCCCACTCCTACCTCGAAGTCACCCCGCAGATCATCTATCGCAACGGCCAGTCGCGGCCTACCGACCCGGGCGATCTGGTCGGCAAGAAGATCATGGTGCTCAAGGGCAGCACCCACGCCGAACAGCTGGCGGAGCTGAAAAAGAAATTCCCCGGCATCGAATACGAAGAATCCGACGCCGTGGAAG
Organism: Pseudomonas sp. Y5-11; assembly: GCF_022368695.1. Lineage (NCBI taxonomy): Bacteria > Pseudomonadati > Pseudomonadota > Gammaproteobacteria > Pseudomonadales > Pseudomonadaceae > Pseudomonas > Pseudomonas sp. Y5-11. Next base: position 2,049,413 of record NZ_CP058974.1, on the reverse strand, counting down.
TGGTCGACCTGTTGCGCATGGTCGATGAAGGCCAGATCGACCTGACGCTGGTTGATTCCAACGAAGTGGCAATGAACCAGGTGTACTTCACCAACATCCGTGTGGCCTTCGACCTCGGGGATGCGCGCAGCCAGAGCTGGGCGGTGGCCGCCGGCGAAGACAACAGCCTGCTCAACGAGATCAACGCCTACCTCGACAAGGTGCAGAAGAATGGCACCCTGCAGCGCCTGAAAGACCGTTACTACGGCCACGTCGATGTCCTCGGCTACATGGGCGCCACCACCTTCGCCCAGCACCTGCAGCAGCGCCTGCCCAAATACGAACAGCACTTCAAGGCCTACGCCAAGAAAGAGAAAATCGACTGGCGCCTGCTCGCGGCCATCGGTTATCAGGAATCGCTGTGGCAACCGGCGGTCACTTCGAAAACCGGCGTGCGCGGTTTGATGATGCTGACCCAGAACACCGCTCAGGCGATGGGCGTGTCGAACCGGCTCGATCCCAAGCAAAGCATCATGGGCGGCGCCAAGTACCTGGCCTACATGAAGGATCAGCTCGACGAGTCGATTCAGGAACCGGACCGTACCTGGTTTGCGCTGGCGGCGTACAACGTCGGCAGCGGCCACCTCGATGACGCGCGCAAACTGGCATCCCGCGAAGGCCTGAACCCGGACAAGTGGCTGGACGTGAAGAAGATGCTGCCGCGCCTGTCGCAGAAGCAGTGGTACAGCAAGACCCGCTACGGCTATGCCCGGGGCGGCGAGCCGGTGCATTTCGTGGCGAACATCCGTCGCTACTACGACATCCTGACCTGGGTGACCCAGCCGCAGCTTGAGGGCGATCAGGTGGCCGAAGGCAATCTGCATGTGCCGGGGATCGACAAGTCAAAACCGGCTCAAGAGCCTGCCCCGCTCTAAAAGCAAAAGATCGCAGCCTTCGGCAGCTCCTACAGGGTTTTGCGTACATCTGTAGGAGCTGCCGAAGGCTGCGATCTTTTGATCTTCAGCCTTTGAGCGCAGCTGCCAGAATCAGCGCCTTCATCTCGGACACTGCCGACTTGAACCCGACGAACAACGCATGCGCCACCAGCGCATGACCGATGTTCAGTTCGTTAATGCCCTTGATCGCTGCCACTGCTTCGACGTTGTGATAATGCAGGCCATGTCCGGCATTGACGATCAGGCCCTGCGCCAGACCAAACGCTACGCCGTCGGCCACACGCTTCAGCTCTTCAGCAACTTCGGTCGGGGTTTCGGCATCGGCGTAACGCCCGGTGTGCAGCTCGATGGCCGGTGCACCAACGCGCTTCGACGCAGCGATCTGGCGCTCGTCGGCATCGATAAACAGCGACACTTCGCTGCCGATCTTCGATAGACGCTCGACCGCTGCCTTGATCCGCTCTTCCTGCCCCGCTACATCCAGACCGCCTTCAGTGGTCAGTTCCTGACGGGTCTCCGGGACCAGGCAGATGTGCGCCGGACGGATGCGCTCGGCGAACGCCATCATTTCTTCGGTGACGCCCATTTCGAAGTTCATGCGGGTCTGCAGCACATCCTTGAGCAGCAACACGTCGCGCTCCTGAATGTGCCGGCGGTCTTCACGCAAGTGCACGGTGATGCCGTCGGCGCCCGCCTCTTCCGCGTCCAGCGCTGCCTTGACCGGATCCGGGTAGCGTGTGCCACGGGCCTGACGCAGGGTGGCGACGTGGTCGATGTTCACGCCAAGAAGAATGCGATTGCTGGTGGTCACGGATGCGCTCCTGAAGGGAAAGATTCGGCGCACAGCATATCAGGGCTTGCGAAATAGCTCGCGGCTGACGAGGGGCCGACCGCCCAAATGAACGGCCAGTGCCTGACGCATCAGACGCTTGGCCGCCGACAGTGCACCGGGCGCGGTCCAGTCGGCTTCAGCCATGGCCAGTAACTCGACGCCGTTGAACAGACCCGGCTGCAACAGGAAGACGCGCTCTAGCCCGGCATCCACTTGCAGGCGATAGAGGCCGTCCGCAGCCACTGGCTCGCCGTGGATGTCAGTGCTCATCGAGAAGCCGTAACCGAGATCGTCCAGCAGGCGCCATTCGAACGAGCGCAACAACGGCTCCAGCGGGCGGCCTTCGGCCAGGGCCAGCAGGGTTGCAGCGTAGTGATCGAACACCGCCGGGTGCGGATCTTCGGCGGGCAGCAGGCGGATCAGCAGCTCATTGAGATAGAGGCCGCTGAACAGCGCATCACCGACCATCCAGGTCGCGTTGCCGGCACTTTCCATGCGCCCGACATTCTTCAACTCACCCTTGCCACGAAACTCGACTTCCAGCGGCACGAACGGTCGCGCCAATGTCCCGGCCTTGCCCCGCGCACTGCGCAACACCGCCCGCAGCCGACCTTGCGGCGTAAGGAAGTCGACCAGCGCGCTGGTTTCGCGGTAGGCGCGCGAATGCAGGACGTAGGCGGGTTGGGCGGGAGGTGGGTTTGAAGACATGGAACTCTCATGGATAAAACGCGGTTTTATATTCACCCAAAAACCACTGTGGGAGCGAGCTTGCTCGCGAATGCAGGGTGTCAGTCAACAAATATGTCGTCTGGCACTACGCCTTCGCGAGCAAGCTCGCTCCCACAGGTTTTTTCGGTGTTGCGACAACCGCGTACTTACAGGTCGCCGTAACCCAGCGAACGCAGAGCACGCTCGTCGTCGGACCAGCCGCCCTTCACCTTCACCCACAGGTTGAGCATGATCTTGGCGTCGAACAGCAACTCCATGTCCTTGCGCGCTTCGGTGCCGATACGTTTGATGCGCTCGCCCTTGTCACCAATGATGATCTTCTTCTGGCCGTCACGCTCAACGAGGATCAGCGCATGGATGTGCAGGGTCTTGCCTTGCTGCTTGAATTCTTCGATCTCGACGGTGATCTGGTAAGGCAGTTCGGCGCCCATCTGACGCATGATCTTCTCGCGCACCAGTTCGGCAGCGAGGAAGCGGCTGCTGCGATCGGTGATCTGGTCTTCCGGGAAGAAATGATCGTTCTCCGGCAAGTGATCGGCGATGACCTTTTCCAGCGCGTCGAGGTTGTGCCCTTGCTGCGCGGAAATCGGGATGATCTGTGCGTTCGGCAGCTGTTCCTGCAACCACGACAGGTGTGGCATCAGCTCGGCCTTGTCTTCGATGCGGTCGGTCTTGTTCAGCGCGACGATCAGCGGACCGGTCACGTACTGTACGCGCTCCAGCACCATCTGGTCTTCTTCGGTCCACTTGGTGCGATCGACCACGAAGATCACCACGTCGACGTCTTTCAACGCCGCCGAGGCGGTTTTGTTCATGTAGCGGTTCAGGGCCTTTTCGCCACCCTTGTGCATGCCGGGGGTGTCGACGTAGATCGCCTGGACGTCACCTTCGGTCTTGATCCCGAGCATGTTGTGACGGGTGGTCTGCGGCTTGCGCGAGGTGATCGCGAGCTTCTGGCCGAGGATGTGGTTGAGCAACGTCGACTTGCCGACGTTGGGACGGCCGACGATGGCAACGTAGCCACAGCGAGTTGCGTTTGTATCAGTCATTGCCATTCTCCACGCCCAGGGCAATCAGTGCTGCGGCGGCCGCTACCTGTTCGGCAATACGACGGCTCACACCCTGACCTCGGCTTTTTTCATTCAATAAGACCACTTCGCACTCGACGAAGAAGGTACGGCAGTGCGGCTCACCCTGGATGTCCACCACTTCATAGCGCGGCAGTTCACAACCGCGCGATTGCAGGTGTTCCTGCAGACGGGTCTTCGGATCCTTGTTGGTGTCGACCAGCGTCAGGCCTTCGAACTCACCGGCCAGCCAGGCCAGCACGCGCTCACGAGCGACGTCCATGCCAGCATCCAGGTAGATCGCGCCGATCAGCGCTTCGAGGGCGTCGGCCAGAATTGATTCGCGACGGAAACCACCGCTTTTCAGTTCGCCCGAACCCAGACGCAGGTAGTCACCCAGATCGAAACCACGGGCCAGCACGGCCAGTGTCTCACCCTTCACCAGGCGTGCGCGCAAACGCGACAACTGGCCTTCGCGAGCCAGCGGGAAGCGATCGAACAGCGCCTCGCCGGCGACGAAGTTGAGGATGGCATCGCCAAGGAATTCCAGGCGTTCGTTGTTACGCCCGGCAAAGCTGCGGTGCGTGAGGGCCAGCAGCATCAGCTCCTGATCCTTGAAGGTGTAACCGAGCTGGCGCTCGAGACGGCTTAGAGAAACGCTCACGGTTTACCCACGCTGAGTTCGTGGCTGGATTCCACTGCCATCGCCGGGGTACGGCGCAGGCCTGGGACAATTAACGCTGTGTTCAAAAATGACGTCCTGAATATCGTGGCTTCATGCCCTGGCGCCAATTTGTGTCGACGCCAGAAATGCATTCGGCGCTGTGGTCAACAGCGCCGTGATTGATTACTTGATCAGGCCAACCCGCGAGAAATTCGGCAGGTGGCTGAGTTTCGGTTCCGGCCAGCTCATCCAGACAGCGAAGGCTTTGCCGACGATATTCTGGTCGGGAACCATGCCCAGCAGATCCTTGGGAATGTTCGGGTCATCCCAGTAGCGACTGTCGTTGGAGTTGTCGCGGTTGTCGCCCATCATGAAGTAGTGCCCGGCCGGCACGGTCCAGGTATGGTCCGGCGTCGCGCGGTAGCGGCTCATTTCCTTGCGGATCAGGTGCTCGGCGGCGCCGAGTTTTTCCTTGTAGAGTTCCGCGCTGCCCAGCGTGCCCGGCTCGGAGCCGACCAGTTGCTCGGCAATCGATTCGCCGTTGACGAACAGACGCTTGTCGGCGGTGTAACGCACCGTGTCGCCCGGTACGCCGACTACACGCTTGATGTAGTTGACGTTCGGATCGCTCGGGTAGCGGAATACCATCACATCGCCGCGCTGTGGATCACCGACTTCGATGATTTTCTTGTCGATCACCGGCAGGCGGATCCCGTAAGAAAACTTGTTCACCAGAATGAAGTCGCCGACGTCCAGCGTCGGTTTCATCGAGCCGGACGGAATCTGGAACGGTTCCACCAGGAACGAACGCAGCACCAGCACGATGAACAGCACCGGAAAGAACGACTTGCCGTATTCAACCAGCAACGGCTCTTTGTTCAGCTTCTCGACCACCACGGGCTCCGGCTGGCTGACACTGCCTTGATAAGAGGCAATCGCAGCACGCCGACGCGGCGCCAGGAACAGCAGATCGAGCAACGCCAACAGGCCGCAGACGAACACGGCGATGACCAGCAACAGCGGGAAATTTAGTGACATAGGACCTGACTATTCCAACCTGAGCACGGCGAGGAAGGCTTCTTGTGGAATTTCCACGTTGCCGACCTGCTTCATGCGTTTTTTACCGGCCTTTTGCTTTTCAAGCAGCTTTTTCTTACGGCTTACGTCACCGCCGTAGCATTTGGCCAATACGTTCTTTCTGAGTGCCTTGACGGTGGTCCGGGCGACGATCTGACCGCCAATGGCAGCCTGAATCGCCACGTCGAACATCTGACGAGGAATCAGTTCTTTCATCTTCTCGGTCAACTGGCGACCTTTGAAGTGCGAATTGTCACGGTGCACGATCAACGCGAGGGCGTCGACCTTGTCACCGTTGATCAGCACGTCCAGTTTCACCAGATTAGCCGATTGGTAACGATCGAAATGGTAATCCAGCGAAGCATAGCCGCGGCTGGTGGATTTGAGACGGTCGAAGAAGTCCAGGACCACTTCGTTCATCGGCAGGTCGTAGGTCACTTGGACCTGATTGCCGAGGAACAGCATGTCGACCTGTACGCCGCGTTTCTCGATGCACAGGGTGATGACGTTGCCCAGGTGTTCCTGCGGAACCAGGATGTTGGCGCGCACGATTGGTTCGCGCATGTCTTCGATGGCCGAGACATCCGGAAGCTTGGACGGGTTGTCGACGTAAATCGTTTCACCGGTTTTCAACACCAGCTCGAAAATTACCGTTGGCGCGGTGGTGATCAGGTCCAGGTCGTATTCGCGCTCCAGGCGCTCCTGGATGATCTCCATGTGCAGCATGCCGAGGAACCCGCAACGGAAGCCGAAGCCCAGGGCGTCGGAGCTTTCCGGGGTGTACTGCAGCGAGGAGTCGTTCAGGGTCAGTTTCTGCAGCGCTTCGCGGAAGTCCTCGAAGTCGTCGGAACTGACCGGGAACAGACCGGCGTAAACCTGTGGCTGGATGCGTTTGAAGCCGGGCAGCACTTCAACGTCCGGGGTCGAACTCAGGGTCAGGGTGTCACCGACCGGTGCACCGTGAATGTCCTTGATGCTGGCGATGATGAAGCCCACTTCGCCGGCCTTGAGGTCGGCAGTGGCAGTGTGTTTCGGGTTGAACACACCGACGCTGTCCACCAGATGGATCTTGCCGGTGGATTTCACCAGGATCTTGTCGCCTTTCTTCACGCGGCCATGACGCACGCGCACCAGGGAGACTACGCCCAGGTAGTTGTCGAACCAGGAGTCGATGATCAACGCTTGCAGCGGATCTTCGATGTTGCCGGTCGGCGCAGGAATGGTCGCGACCAGACGCTCGAGCACTTCGTCGACACCCAGGCCGGTCTTGGCACTGCAGGTAACGGCGTCGGTGGCGTCGATGCCGATGATCTTCTCGATCTCGTCCTTGACGCGGTCCGGCTCGGCCTGTGGCAGGTCGATCTTGTTCAGCACCGGCATGACCTCGAGGCCTTGCTCGATGGCGGTGTAGCAGTTGGCCACGGACTGGGCTTCAACACCCTGACCGGCATCGACCACCAGCAACGCACCTTCACACGCAGCCAGAGAACGGCTGACTTCGTAGGTGAAGTCGACGTGACCCGGGGTGTCAATGAAGTTCAGCTGGTAGGTGACGCCGTCTTTGGCTTTGTAATAGAGGGTAACGCTGTGGGCCTTGATGGTGATCCCGCGTTCGCGCTCCAGATCCATGGAATCCAGTACCTGGGCTTCCATTTCACGCTCGGCCAGGCCACCGCACATCTGGATGAAACGGTCAGCCAGCGTCGACTTGCCATGGTCAATGTGGGCGATGATGGAGAAATTGCGGATATGACTCAAATCACTCACGGATCAACACTCAAAAAGGCTGCAGGCTTGGCCCGCCGAAAAATAGCCGGGAATTGTACCTGATACACGGCGCAAGCGTCACGTTCGCCTGTCACCCGGATTGCATACGAAAACGCCCCGATCTGTCGATCGAGGCGTTTTCGCGGTTAAAGCATTGGCAACAACGCGGTCATCAACCGGCGCGTCGCAGCAGCCAGACACCCGCCAGCGCACAGACCGTGGCCGGTACCAGCACCGCGAACAGCGGCGAGAAGCCAAACACCAGGCTCGACGGGCCGAGCAGATCCTGGACGATGCGGAAGGTGAAGCCTACCAGCACACCAGTGAACACCCGCTGACCGAGGGTCACCGAGCGCAACGGGCCGAAGATGAAGGAAATCGCCATCAGCACCAGCGCAGCGGTGACCAGCGGCTGCAACACCTTGACCCAAAATGCCAGCCAGTAACGACCGTTGCTCAGGCCTTGATCCGCCAGATAGTGGATATAGCCCCACAGACCGGAAATCGACAGCGACTCAGGCGCCATCACCACCGTGTTGAGCAATTGCGGGCTCAGCGACACGTCCCACTCCTCGCTCGGCGCATTCACCACTTCGGTGCTGCGCTCGTGGAACACCGTGGTGGTCACGTCAGTGAGCAGCCAGCGCTTGCCGTCGAACTCCGCACGCTTGGCGAAGCTGGAGCTGAGCAGGTGGCGCTCTTTGTCGAAGTGATAGCGGGTCACGCCATACAGCAGGCCGTCAGGTTGCACGGCGTTGATATGGATGAACTCCTCGCCCTGACGGTGCCACATACCGTGTTTGGCGCTCTGCGCATCGCCGCTGCCTTGCGCCAGCGAGCGATTGGCCTGCGCCATGCTTTCGGTGGCCGGGGCCACGTATTCACCGATCAGCACACCGGCCAGCATCAACACCAGCATGGGCTTCATGACCGCCCAGACAATGCGCCCGATGGACACACCCGCAGCGCGCATGACCGTCAGCTCGCTGCTGCTGGCCAGACTGCCGAGGCCGATCAGACAGCCGATCAGCGCGGCCATCGGCAGCATTTCATACAGACGGCGCGGCGCGGTGAGCAGGACGAAGCTCAGCACATCGGTCAGGGTGTAGGTATCGCTGACGTCGCTCATCTCGTCGATGAAGGCAAACAGGGTCGCCAGACCCAGAATGATCGCCAGCACCGCGATGATCGCCACGAATACGCTGCTGCCGATGTAGCGGTCGAGTTTAACCACGGGCCACCTCCAGCGCAGCGCTGCGACGACTGGCCAGCTTCAGGCGCAACGGTTCCCAGTACAACAGGCCGAGACCGATGAACAGGAAGATCCCGTGCACCCACCACAGGCCAAGGGCCGGTGGAATCTTGCCTTTTTCGAGGGCGCCGCGGGCGGCAATCAGGATGGTCAGGTAAGCCATATAAAGAAGAATCGCCGGCAGCAGCTTCAGGAAACGGCCCTGACGCGGATTGACCCGCGACAGCGGCACCGCCATCAGGGTCACGATGAATACCAGCAACGGCAGCGAAATCCGCCATTGCAGTTCGGCCCTGGATCGCTCGTCGTCGGCGCTCAGCAGGGTCGAAGTCGGGATCGCATCACGGTCGGTAACTTCGTCGCTGGCATCGGGCTTGGGCAGCAATACGCCGTAGGTGTCGTATTTGATCGCGCGGTAATCGGCCTGACCCGGGCTGCCGTCATAGCGATAGCCGTTGTGCAGGATCAGGTAGCGGTTGCCGTCCGAGTGGACTTCCTGCCGCCCCTTCTCGGCCACCAGTACGGAAATCCCGCGGTCTTTCTGATCCGAGCCGAGGTTCTTCTGCGAGATGAACACGCCGCCGAGGTTGACGCGATCGTCGGTCAGGCTTTCGGTGTAGGTCACCCGGGTACCGTCACGCAACGCCTGGAAACGGCCGGGTTCGAGGGTATCGAACTCGGTCAGCGCGTCCTGCTTGTTCAGCAGCAGTTGAAACTGATTGGCGCCCTGCGGGGCCAGGCTCAGGCTCAGCCACGCGACGGCCAGTGCCACCAGCGTTGCCGGGAACAGGGTCATGCGCAGCAGACGCTGCTGACTCATGCCGGTGGCCGAGAGCACGGTCATTTCGCTTTCGAGGTACAACCGGCCGTAAGCCAGCAGGATCCCGAGAAACAGGCCCAACGGCAGGATCAGCTGCATGAAACCCGGCAGACGGTAACCCATGATCAGGAACAGCGATCCCGGATCGAGTTGGCCCGCAGCGGCCTGGGCAAGGTATTTGATGAAGCGACCGCTCATGATGATGACCAGCAGCACGGCGCTGACGGCGCTCAGGGTCAACATCACTTCACGGGACAGATAACGGAAGACGATCAAACCAGACACTCCAGGGTTGTCAGGCTAAGGCGGCCAAACAAGCAAACGTTTCGAGCGACCCGCAAGGCAGAGCCGTCGAAAAAAGATGCGGCATTATCCTGTGATTGAGGGCGCCTGTCACTGCGCACACTCACCCAAGCGTAGATTCCGTTGAAGATCGCACAACCGAGGGTTGTCAGGCGCGGTGAGCGAGGTTCAAACTGCCGCCTTCGTCGCAGGCACAGACCTGCGCCTCTTCTATCTATAAGCAGGCGACTGCGGACACCGTCGAACGCCTGCGTGTTGACCATTCATTCAGGGATCCGGACATGGAACTGGTTGTAAAAAGCGTTAGCCCAGAAACGTTGAAAACCGCCACCCTGGTGGTTGCCGTCGGCGAAGGCCGCAAACTCGGCGTTGCCGCCCGACAGGTCGACGAGCTGAGCGGTGGCGCGATCAGCGCCGTGCTCAAGCGTGGCGACCTGGCCGGCAAGGTCGGTCAAAGCCTGCTGCTGCACAGCCTGCCGAACCTCAAGGCCGAGCGCGTGCTGCTGGTCGGCGTGGGCAAGGATGAAGAACTGGGTGACCGTCCGTTCCGCAAAATCGTTGCCGGCATCCTCAACACCCTGAAAGGTCTGGGCGGCAGCGACGCCGTGCTGGCCCTGGACGAGATCATCGTCAAGAATCGCGACAGCTACGGCAAGACCCGCCTGCTGGCCGAAACCCTGGTGGATGGCGAATACACGTTCGACCAGTTCAAGAGCCAGAAAGCCGAACCGCGCGCCCTGAAGAAAATCACCCTGCTGACCATCAAAGCCGCCCAGGCCGAAGTGCAGCGCGCGGTGAACCACGCGACCGCCATCGCCAACGGCATGGCGTTCACCCGCAATCTGGGCAACCTGCCACCCAACATCTGCCACCCGACCTTCCTAGGCGAACAAGCCAAGAACCTGGGCAAAGAGTTCAAGGATCTGAAAGTCGAAGTCCTCGACGAGAAGAAAATCAAGTCCCTGGGCATGGGTTCGTTCTACGCCGTCGGTCAGGGCAGCGCCCAGCCACCGCGCCTGATCGTCATGCAATACAACGGTGGCAAGAAGTCCGAGAAGCCTTACGCGCTGGTCGGCAAAGGCATCACCTTCGACACCGGCGGTATCAGCCTCAAGCCTGGCGCCGGCATGGACGAAATGAAGTACGACATGGGCGGCGCGGCCTCCGTGTTCGGTACCCTGCGTGCCGTCCTTGAGCTGAAGCTGCCGATCAATCTGGTGTGCATCCTCGCCTGCGCGGAAAACATGCCGAGCGGCACTGCGTCGCGTCCGGGCGACATCGTCACCACCATGAGCGGCCAGACCGTGGAAATCCTCAACACCGACGCCGAAGGCCGTCTGGTGCTGTGCGACGCGCTGACCTACTCCGAGCGCTTCAAGCCGCAAGCGGTGATCGATATCGCCACCCTGACCGGTGCCTGTGTGGTTGCACTCGGTGCACACACGTCTGGCCTGCTGGGCAACAACGACGAGCTGATCGAGCAACTGCTCAGTGCCGGCAAGGCCGCTGACGACCGCGCCTGGCAACTGCCGCTGTTCGACGAATACCAGGAGCAGCTGGACAGCCCGTTCGCCGACATCGCCAACATTGGCGGGCCGAAGGCCGGCACCATCACCGCCGCATGCTTCCTGTCGCGCTTCACCAAGAACCTTAACTGGGCGCACCTGGACATCGCCGGCACCGCATGGACCAGCGGCGGCAAGGACAAAGGCGCCACTGGCCGTCCGGTTCCGCTGCTGACCCAATACCTGCTGGACCGCGCCAAAGCCTGAAACCGATGAACCTGGGCGGCGTCACTCTACGGCGACGCCGCTCAAGGCTCAGGAACCGCAATGACCAAAGTCGACTTCTATATCCTGCCCAGCGCCGATCCTTCGGCTCGCCTGGACTTTGCCTGCAAGCTCACCGAAAAAGCCTGGCGCATGGGCCACCGCATCTACCTGCATTGCAGCGATGCTGCTCAGCGTGATGATCTCGATGCGCGCCTGTGGGCATTCAAGGGCGAAACCTTCGTCCCTCATGGCCCTGCCGAGAGCGAACCGGACGGTTTGATTGTGCTGGGAGTGGGCGCGGACTGCGGCGCGCACCAGGATCTGCTGGTCAATCTCGACCTGAAAGTCCCGGCCTTTGCCAGCCAATTCGCCCGCGTGGCGGAAGTGGTGGTAGAAGATCCGACGATTCGCGCGGCGGCACGGGAGAGTTTCCGTTTCTACCGCGAACAGGGCTATCCTCTGCAAGATCACCGTTTACAGCGACTCTGAGTACGCCGATGGACACTCCAAAACCGCTGCAAAAGCCTGCGCACCTGCTGGACGATCTCGAATCGATCCGCCAGTTGCTCGGCGATGACAACCTGCAACCGCCGCTGCTGACCGACACGGTCGATGACGGTGAACAGGAACAGATTCCGATGCTGTTCGAGGCCGTCGACGCCACGCCGCCGACCATCGAACCGACACCTGCTCCGGCTCCGGCACCCGCTGCCGCACCTGTGGATAAAGGCCCGGACGCCCTGCTGCACCTGGACAGCGAACTGCGCGCCGCCGCGCAATTGATCATGCAGGACGTGATCGACGACTTCGCACCGCACATTGAAACCGAAATCAAACGCCGCCTCGAGGCGCGGATGGAACGGTTGCTCAGCCAGTACGAATAACCCGGATGGATCCCCTTGTGGCGAGGGGATTTATCCCCGATCGGCTGCGCAGCAGTCGTGAACCCTGCGAATACGCAGCGTGATTGAGTTATTTGGGGCTGCTGCGCGGCCCATCGGGGATAAATCCCCTCACTACAAGGGTTCCCCCCAACATTAGTGTCCGCCCAGCCTCCCCCCGCTCGCCCTCGGCCCCATGCCCCGCTATACTTCCCGGCTTTTCCTGAATAAATGCCAATAGGGTCCCGCCGCGCATGGATAAGACCTACCAGCCGCACGCCATTGAAACTTCCTGGTACAACACCTGGGAGTCCGAGAACTATTTCGCACCGCAAGGCGCGGGCGATTCCTACACCATCATGATCCCGCCGCCGAACGTCACCGGCAGCCTGCACATGGGTCACGGTTTCAACAACGCGATCATGGACGCCCTGATCCGTTTCCGCCGCATGCAGGGTCGCAACACCCTGTGGCAGCCGGGCACCGACCACGCCGGTATCGCCACGCAGATGCTGGTGGAGCGCCAACTGGAAGCCACCGGCCAGAACCGCCACGACCTGGGCCGCGAGAAATTCCTCGAGAAAGTCTGGGAGTGGAAGGATCAGTCCGGCGGCAACATCAGCCGTCAGATCCGCCGCCTCGGCTCGTCCGTGGACTGGAGCCGCGAGCGCTTCACCATGGACGACGGCCTCTCGGAAGCGGTCAAGGAAGCCTTCGTACGCCTGCACGAAGACGGTCTGATCTACCGCGGCAAGCGTCTGGTCAACTGGGACACCAAGCTGCACACGGCGATTTCCGACCTCGAAGTGGAAAACCACGACGAAAAAGGTTTCCTGTGGAACCTCAAGTACCCGCTGGCCGACGGCGCGAAAACCGCTGAAGGCAACGATTTCCTGATCGTCGCGACCACCCGTCCGGAAACCATGCTCGGCGACTCCGCCGTCGCGGTTAACCCGAACGACGAACGCTACAAAGCCCTGATCGGCAAATTCGTCGAGCTGCCACTGGTCGGCCGCCGTATCCCGATCATCGCCGACGATTACTGCGACCCTGAATTCGGCACCGGCTGCGTGAAGATCACCCCGGCCCACGATTTCAACGACTACGAAGTCGGCAAGCGCCACAACCTGCCGCTGCTGAACATCTTCGACAAGAACGCCAACGTGCTGCCCGCAGCCCAGGTGTTCAACCTTGACGGCACGTTGAACGACAGCATCGACGGCAAGATCCCGGCCGAGTACGCCGGTCTCGAGCGTTTCGAAGCGCGCAAGCAGATCGTCGCTGCGTTCGACGCCGCCGGCCTGCTGGTCAGCGTCGACGATCACAACCTGAAAGTGCCGAAAGGCGACCGTTCTGGCACCGTCATCGAGCCGTGGCTGACCGACCAGTGGTACGTGTCGACCAAGCCTCTGGCCGAGCCGGCGATTGCCGCCGTTGAAGACGGCCGCATCCAGTTCGTGCCCAAGCAGTACGAAAACATGTACTTCTCGTGGATGCGCGACATCCAGGACTGGTGCATCAGCCGTCAACTGTGGTGGGGCCACCGGATTCCGGCGTGGTACGACGAGTCGGGCAAGGTCTACGTCGGTCGCGACGAAGCCGAAGTACGTGCCAAGCACAACCTCGGCCCGGACGTTGCGCTGCAACAGGACAACGACGTGCTCGACACCTGGTTCAGCTCGGGCCTGTGGACGTTCTCCACTCTGGGTTGGCCGGAAAAGACCGAGTTCCTGAAGAAATTCCACTCCACCGACGTGCTGGTCACCGGTTTCGACATCATTTTCTTCTGGGTCGCCCGGATGATCATGCTGACGATGCACCTGATCAAGAACGAGGACGGCACCCCGCAGGTACCGTTCAAGACCGTTTACGTGCACGGCCTGGTGCGTGATGGCCAGGGCCAGAAGATGTCCAAGTCCAAAGGCAACGTCCTGGACCCGCTGGACATCATCGACGGTATCGAGCTGGAAGCGCTGGTGCAGAAACGTACCTCCGGCATGATGCAGCCGAAACTGGCGAAGAAGATCGAGAAGCAGACCCGCGACGAGTTCGCCGACGGCATTGCCAGCTACGGCACCGACGCCCTGCGCTTCACCTTCTGCTCGCTGGCCTCGACCGGTCGCGACATCAAGTTCGACATGGGCCGCGTCGAAGGCTATCGCAACTTCTGCAACAAGATCTGGAACGCCGCGCGTTATGTTCTGGACAAAGGTGAAGACTGCGGCCAGAACGGCGAAGCCTACGAGCTGTCGCTGGCGGATCGCTGGATCATCTCGCAACTGCAACGCACCGAAGCCGAAGTAACCCGTCAACTGGATCAGTTCCGTTTCGACCTCGCCGCGCAAGCACTGTACGAGTTCATCTGGAACCAGTACTGCGACTGGTACCTGGAACTGTCCAAGCCAGTGCTGTGGGACGAAAACGCGCCGGTCGAGCGCCAGCGCGGCACCCGTCGCACGCTGGTGCGCGTGCTGGAAGTGGCGCTGCGTCTGGCGCATCCGTTCATGCCGTTCATCACTGAAGAAATCTGGCAGCGCATCGCGCCGCTGGCCGGTATTCAGGGCAAGACGATCATGCTGCAACCGTGGCCGGTGGCCAACGAAGAGCGCATCGATCCGGCCGCCGAGGACGACATCGAATGGCTCAAAGGCCTGATGCTCGGCACGCGCAACATTCGTGGCGAGATGAACATCGGCCCGGGCAAACCGCTGCCGATCTACCTGAAGAACGTCAGCGCTGAAGACCAGCGTCGTCTGACCGAGAACGAAGCGCTGCTGAAGAAGCTGGCGCGTCTGGAATCGATCACCGTGCTGGCCGCTGGCGAAGAAGCGCCACTGTCGGCCACCGCGCTGGTTGGCGAGATGGAAGTGCTGGTGCCGATGGCCGGCCTGATCGACAAGGGCGCCGAGCTGGCGCGTCTGGACAAGGAAATCCTGCGTCTGCAGGGTGAAGTCCAGCGAGTTGGCGGCAAGCTGTCGAACGCCGGTTTCGTTGACAAGGCCCCGGCCGAAGTCATCGAGAAGGAACGCGCCAAACTGGCCGAGGCGGAACAGGCCTTGGGCAAACTGGCCGAGCAACACGCGCGGATTTCCAGCCTGTAAGGGCAAGCCGCAATGACAAAGGGAGGCCAAATGGCCTCCCTTTTTTATTCCAGAACACCAATCCCCTGTAGGAGCTGCCGAAGGCTGCGATCTTTTGACTTTGATTTTTTTAAAACAAGATCAAAAGATCGCAGCCTTCGGCAGCTCCCACATGCGTTCGGCGCATGACTCATCAATGTGGGACAATACCCGCCACTTTCAGCCATACCCGAATCGATCACACCCATGAACGCCCCCCGCACACCCAAACCTGCGCGCAACAAGCCTGATGCCGCGACCCCGGCCAAAGCCGTCGAGCCGCGTGAAAAGGCCAGCCTGCACCCGCGCAATCGCCATCAGGGCCGCTACAACTTCCCGGCGCTGATCAAGACCACGCCGGAACTGGCGAAATTCGTGATCACCAACCCGTATGGCAAGGAAAGCATCGATTTCGCCAGCCCCGACGCAGTGCGCGTGTTCAACCGGGCGCTGCTCAAGGCGTTTTATGGGATCGAGCATTGGGACATCCCGGCCGATTACCTCTGCCCACCGGTACCGGGCCGTGCCGATTACGTGCACTTTCTCGCGGACCTGCTGGCCAGCATGAACGACGGCAAGGTGCCGCGCGGTGCAATCGTCAACGTGCTGGACATCGGCATGGGCGCCAACTGCGTTTATCCGCTGATCGGCAACAGCGAATACCGCTGGCACTTCCTCGGTTCGGAAATCGACCCGACCGCCGTGGCTGCCGCCCGAGCCATCGTCCAGTCCAACGGGCTGAACAAGGTGATCCAGCTGCGCCAGCAGGAGAACCGCAAGCACATCCTGATTGGCTTGCTGGAGCCGGGCGAGCGCTTTGACCTGACCATGTGCAACCCGCCGTTCCACGCATCGATGGAAGAGGCGACCAAGGGCAGCGAGCGCAAATGGCGCGCACTGGGCAAGGCTGATCCGAAACGCAAACTGCCGGTGCTGAACTTCGGTGGTCAGTCTGCCGAGCTGTGGTGTGAAGGCGGTGAAGCGCGTTTCGTGACGCAACTGATCGCCGAGAGCGCGAACTTCCAGCACAAGGTGCTGTGGTTCAGCACCCTGGTCTCGAAAGCCTCGAACCTGCCGGCCATCGAAACCGCCCTGAAAAAGGCCGGCGTGCTGGAAAGCCAGGTGGTGGAGATGTCGCAAGGGCAGAAACAGAGCCGCTTCGTGGCGTGGACCTTTCAGACCAAGTCCGAGCAGCAGATCTGGCGTCGCGAGCGCTGGGTTCGCTGATTCTGTAGGAGCTGCGGCACGCTGCGATCTTTTGATCCTGCTTGAAAACAAGATCAAAAGATCGCAGCCTCGTTTCACTCGACAGCTCCTACAGGGCGGCGTAACGCCTTGCCAAATCGCAGGCACAAAAAAACCGTGCCCGGATCACTCCGGTGCACGGTTTTTTATCGCTGCGTCTTACTTGTTCACAGCGTCGGTCAGGCCTTTGGCCACAACCAGCTTGATCACTTTCTTGGCAGGGATTTCGATGGCAGCGCCAGTCGAAGGGTTACGGCCAGTGCGGGCAGGACGCTCGGTCACTTTCAGCTTGCCGATACCTGGCAAGGTGATTTCGCCGCCGTTTTCCAGCTGATCGGCAACGATTTGGCCCAGTTGGTCCAGAGCGTTACGCGCGGTGGTTTTCGGCGCGTCGATAGCTTCAGCGATGTCGGCGATCAGTTGGTCTTTAGTAAGAGCCATGTAGTGTTCCTTCCCTATCAAATTCATATGGATTGCAGAGTGCAGTGTCAGCCATCGAGCCCGATCTTCTGGATCTGGCACCCTCGGCGATAACCACGACGAGTCGGGTTATAGATACCGAAATCAGGGTTTGGTTCGACCTGACAAATGCTGATTGCACGCTTAACGCAGTGACTTCGCGTAAGACCGGGCAAAACTAGCACAGAGACGGGGAAATATCCGCCTCTAGCTACCCATTTGGTCAGGTTTATTGCTCTAAATCGGTAAAAAACTGCATAAGCACAGGCGCTTGCCCCGGATTTAGCCTTCAACCCCGTGATTACGCGACCACGGGCCACAATTTTCAAGTCATCCCCCATTCATGTAGGAGCTGCCGAAGGCTGCGATCTTTTGACTTTGATTTTTCAAAAACAAGATCAAAAGATCGCAGCCTTCGGCAGCTCCTACAGGGAGCCTCGGATGGAGTTTGCGGTACACTGGGCGCTTTTTCGGGGGAGCCCGCCCTCCTCCCTTCCACCAGCCGAGAAGCCCATGCCGATCCGTCATTGCATCGTCCACCTGATCGACAAAAAACCCGACGGCACGCCCGCAGTTCTGCACGCCCGCGACTCCGAACTGGCTGAGTCCGCGGCCATCGAGAACATGCTTGCCGACCTCAACGAGAGCTACAACGCCAAGCAAGGCAAAGCCTGGGGCCTGTTCCATCCGGAATCCGGCGCGTTTCCGTTCAGCGGCTGGCTGAAGGAATACATGGAAGGCGGCCAGGATTTCACTGCGTTCAGCAAAGTCGCGGTCGAGCATCTGCAGAAACTGATGGAGGAATCGAACCTGTCGGTCGGCGGCCACGTGCTGTTCGCCCACTATCAGCAAGGCATGACCGACTACCTGGCGATCGCCCTGCTGCACCACAGCGAAGGCGTGGCGGTGACCGACGAGCTGGACGTCACCCCGTCGCGTCACCTCGACCTCGGCCAACTGCACCTGGCGGCGCGGATCAACGTCTCCGAGTGGCAGAACAACAAGCAGTCCAAGCAGTACATCTCGTTCATCAAGGGCAAGAACGGCAAGAAGGTTTCGGAGTACTTCCGCGACTTCATCGGCTGCCAGGAAGGCGTCGACGGCCCGGGCGAGACCCGCACCCTGCTCAAGGCCTTCAGCGACTTCGTCGAGAGCGAAGACCTGCCGGAAGATTCCGCCCGCGAGAAAACCAAGACTCTGGTCGATTACGCCAGCAGTCAGGCCAAGCTCGGCGAGCCAATGGGCCTGGAAGAGCTGTCGGAGCTGATCGACGAGGAGCGCCCGAAGGCCTTCTACGATCACATCCGCAACAAGGACTACGGTCTGTCGCCGGAAATTCCGGCGGACAAACGCACCCTCAACCAGTTCCGCCGCTTCACCGGGCGCGCCGAAGGCCTGTCAATCAGCTTTGAAGCGCACCTGCTGGGTTCGAAGATCGAATACGACGAGGAGGCCGGCACCCTGATCATCAAGGGCCTGCCGACCTCGCTCACCGATCAGCTCAAGCGCCGCAACTGATGCTGGGCAATGTGCTGAAGAAGGTTGCGCTGGTTCTGCTGGTGGTGGTGATCTATCAGAACTGGGGCAAGATCGAGCGGGTGTTCAACCCGTCGCAGATGGTCTCTGAGCAGACGCGGGCGCAGGCCCGTGTCGTGCTGTATGCCACCGACTGGTGCGGCTACTGCAAACAGACCAAGCGCTTTCTCGACAGCAAGGGGATTCCTTTCCGGGAATTCGATATCGAGAAGGACGCCGAGGCGCGCAAAGCGTACGAGGCGCTGGGCGGGCGCGGGATTCCGTTGATCGACGTGAATGGCACGCTGATTCGCGGATTCGACCCGGACGAGATTCTCGCTGCCCTGAAATAACACAACTCCTCTGTGGTGAGGGGATTTATCCCCGATCGGCGGCGAAGCCGTCGCAAAATCTGCCTGGTAGGGCGTGCAGTTTTTTGGGGGCGCTTCGCGCCCCATCGGGGATAAATCCCCTCACCACAATTGCCCCCCCAAGCAAAGGCCGCTTGCTGATCAGCGGGCTTCGATGCGGAAACCAAAGCGCGGGAAGTGCACATGCACCACGCCGCCACGCGGGTCTTCGCGGCGCAAGATCAGCTCTTCGCGGCCAGCAAACAGCAACTCGCCTTCCACCGGATCCACTCCGTAGTCAATGGCGGCAATCGCCACCTGCTGCCCGGCCTTGAACCCGTTCGGATCGACAAACTGCTCATCCGGCAGCGCCGCCGGCGTCGAGGTGCGCGCCACTTGCAGCGCTTCCTCGGCGCTCATTTCGCTCGCGGCGCCATGGCCAAAGCCCAGCACACGCCCAAGCCAGGCCGTCACGGCCGGATATTCATCGACCAACGGCGCAGTGACGTGCGTCGCCTTGAGGAACCACAGCGGATGCGCCAGGGCGAAGTCGGCAATCGACGGCTCACCGAACAGAAAGTCGCCCTGCTCGCGCTGCAACTGCTGCTCCAGGCGCGACATGATCGTTGGCCATTGGTGTTTGGCCTGTTCGGCCGGCAACCGCGTGGCGCTGCCACCACTGAACAGACCGGCACGGTCAGCGATAAACGCCTTGATCGCCTCCGGCGGCAACTTGCCGAAACGCACCGCCACCGATTCCGGCTGGAACACCAGGCTGACCGCATGCTGGAACACCACCGAATCGGCCCATGCCGCGAAGCTGGCACTGATCATTTCCTGACCCTCCGGAAAAAACGCCGGCAGGGCTTTTTCCTGCTCCAGGCGACGGGCGATCAACGAGGTGTCGCAATAGATGTCCGCGCCGACCTGCAACACCGGAGTCTTGCGGTAGCCGCCAGTCAGCGCGGTCAGATCCGGCTTGGGCATCACCGGCGAGATGTGCACCGAGCGCCAGGACAAGCCTTTGAAGCCCAACAGCAGGCGAGCCTTTTCGGCAAATGGAGAGGTCGGGTAATGATGCAGAATCAACTCGGACATGCTCGGCTCCGCCGCACAGAAAGTGAATCGGCAGCTTAGCGTGCATTTGATTAGCAGCCTACAGATCTGGCTGATGGGAACCGATCAGTCAGATTGATAAGACGCGACCAGGCATTCCTTGGCGCTTTTGCGCAGCTTCTTGATCAAGCGTTCCTGGCGCAACGCATCGCTCTTGTCGCGGCAACGTTCGGTGTAGACCAGCGCCATCGCCGGGCTGGACAGGAAGAACCGCGCGCCCTTGCCGCTCTGATGCTTGGCAAAGCGCCGCACCGGATCGTCGCTGATCCCGCAATACAGCGAGCCGTTGGCCGCGCGCACGAGATAGACGAACCAGGATTTGCTCACGGGTTCGACAACATCAACCGGATTTTCGCTGAGACTGGTCACTTCGGGATCTGGACGTGCAGGAAACAGGCCGCGATCTTATCAGCGACCGGCCTGAAATGCCTTCAGCCCTTTCAGCGCCTGTGCGCGGACGGCATTGCGTACCAGCGGTGTCCAGCCCAGCAGCAAGCCCTTGAAACCCAACGCCTGACGCGACCAGCGCCACAGGTCGAAGTGATCGTGATGCTCGCAGATCATGCCGTCACGAAAGACGAAACGCGCCTGGATATCGTTGATCACCACGTTGCCGGTCTGGCTGAACAGATACGTCGCCACCCAGTGCGCGCCACCGCTGCGCTCGTCGGCGCGGACATTGTCGAAGGTCAGGGAGAAGTCCTTGGCGCGAGTGGTGAGCATGCGCCACATGTCGCCGGCATCGCGCCCGCGCAACTCGCCGAAGGCCGGATCGCTGAACACCACGTCATCGGTGTAGCACTCGGCCATGGCCTCGGCGTCGAGGCGCTGGAAGGCCTGGTAGAAGCGGGTGATCAGGGCGGCGTGGGCTTCGCTCATGGGCAAACTCCGGGAAATGGACAGATTGCCAGCACGATAAGCTGCAAATCGCAGAAACACTATCGGCATTCGCAAAGCGAATACCACGCAAGATTTAAAGCACCGCAAAAACTGTGGGAGCGAGCTTGCTCGCGAAAGCGGTGAATCAGTCGCCATCAATATTGACTGACCCTCCGCTTTCGCGAGCAAGCCCGCTCCCACATTTGAAATCAGTGCCTTTAGACTTTTTCGCTTTGCACTTGCACGTACAGCGCCCGGCCGGCACCAAGGCCGGCAATGATCGCACCGGTGCCGATGATGCCGAAAATCCAGCCCACGGCATTCCAGCCGCCAGTCCAGTCATGCACCACGCCGACGGCGAACGGCCCCATCGACGCCAAGGTGTAGCCGAAGCCCTGGGACATGCTCGACAGGTTCGCCGCCACGTGCGAATCCCGCGAGCGCAGCACGATCAGGGTCAGCGCCAGACTGAACGTACCGCCCTGCCCCAGCCCCAACAGAATCGCCCAGCCCCACAGCCCTTCGATCGGCGCATACAGGCAACCGAACAGACCGCCTAGGGTCAGCGCCATCACCACCACGATCGCCAGGCGCTGATCCTTGCCCCGGGTCGCCAGCCACGGCGCCGCGAGGGAGCTGGCGAGCTGGATGATCACCGAGCCGGACAGCACCAGGCCGGCCTGGGTCGGAGTCAAGCCGCGGCCGATCAGGATCGACGGCAACCAGCCGAACACGATGTACGCCAGCGACGATTGCAGGCCCATGTACAACGTCACTTGCCAGGCCAGCGGATCGCGCAGCAGCCCACGCACCCGATAGGCAACGTGGTGCGCGCCGTGTTTCTGCCCGACTTGCGGCAGCCAGAACAGCGCCGCCACCAGTGCCGGAATCACCCAGAAGCCCTGGCCCAGTGCCCAGCTGTTATCAAAGTGCTCGCTCAACGGCACGGTGGAACCCGCGGCCATCGCCGCACCCAGGCACAGCGCCATGGTGTAGACGCCGGTCATGGTTCCGGCGTGTCTGGCGAAGTCGCGTTTGACGATGCCCGGCAGCAGCACGCCGATAATGCCGATGCTTGCGCCACCGAGGACGCTGCCGGCGAACAGGCCGATCTCACCGAAATTGCTGCGCAGGATGATCCCGCCGGCCAGGGTCAGCAGTATCCCCAACACCACCCGTTCAGCGCCGAAACGCCGCGCCAGAATCGGCGCCAGCGGTGCGAACAAACCGAGGCACAACACCGGCAGCGTGGTCAACAGACCGGCCTGCGCCGCAGACAGGCCAAGGCTTTTCGACACTTCGCTGAGCAACGGCGCCATGCTCGACAGTGCCGGGCGCAAGTTGAGCGCCACCAGAATCAGCCCCAGCAGCAACAGCCACGGCCGACGCACCAGCGGATGGCTTTGCTGTACTTGTTCGTCGTCAGCCTCGGCGTCGATCAGCAGCTCTTCGAGCTCCGCCGTGCGCTTGGGGGTTGAAAGGTTTTTCTCGCTTTCAAGGTTCATTGATCAACTGCCTCGATATGGCTTTGGCCCGTTCCGGGTCGCGTTGTTCGACGGCATCGAGCAACTCGATGTGCAGGTCGAACACTTCCTGACGGCGCGGGACGATATTGAGCGTCTGGCGCAATTGCGCGCCGACGATGCTGGAGAAATAGCGATACAGCTCGCTGAGGGTCGGGTTGTGCGCGGCGTCCACCAGACGGCGGTGGAACACCAGATCGCAGGAAATATAGGTGTCGAGATCACCGTGATAATGACTGCCACTGGTGCCAAGTGCCTCGCGCAGTGCGACCAGATCCTCATCGGTACGACGCAGCGCGGCCAGACCAATCGCCTCGACTTCGAGGATGTGGCGGGTTTCCCGCGCCTGCTCCAGCGAGCAACGGGACAACGCCTTGAGCGTGTCCATCGGATCGACCACCGCGCGCAAATAACTGCCGTCGCCCTGCCGGATTTCAATCAACCCTGAAAACGCCAGCACGCGCATGGCTTCACGCACGGTGTTGCGGCTGATGCCCAGCTCGGCGCACAGCTCAGGCTCGGTGGGCAGCCGTTCGCCGACCTGCCACACACCATCGGTGATGCGTTGGCGCAACTGATCCAGGGCCTGATCGACCAGGGATCGCTTGATCAAAGGTGAGGTGTCTGTCATGAAATTCGCCCTTTCATCCAATCATAGGATGAATTTTCTGACATCTTAGTCAGCTGGCCGGGTTCATACAACCCCGTGTAGGAGCTGCCGCAGGCTGCGATCTTTTGATCTTGTGCTTAACGATCAACGTCAAAAGATCGCAGCCTGCGGCAGCTCCTACAGGGGAAAAATGAAAATCGCAGGCAAAAGAAAACCCGGCACAGGGCCGGGTTTGTCTGTGCATCAACTTGAATCAATGCAGGATCTGGCTCAGGAACAGTTTGGTGCGGTCATTTTGCGGGTTGTCGAAGAAGTCGTTAGGCGCTGCCTGTTCGACGATTTCGCCTTTGTCCATGAAAATCACCCGGTTGGCCACGGTGCGGGCGAAGCCCATTTCGTGAGTCACGCAGAGCATGGTCATGCCGTCTTCGGCGAGGCCGATCATGGTGTCGAGCACCTCTTTCACCATCTCCGGGTCGAGTGCCGAAGTCGGTTCGTCGAACAGCATGATTTTCGGTTTCATGCACAGCGCGCGGGCAATCGCCACACGCTGTTGCTGACCGCCGGACAACTGCCCCGGGAATTTATGCGCCTGCTCCGGGATGCGTACACGCTCCAGGTAATGCATGGCGATTTCCTCGGCCTTGCGCTTGGGCATCTTGCGCACCCACATCGGCGCCAGCGTGCAGTTCTGCAGGATGGTCAGGTGCGGAAACAGGTTGAAGTGCTGGAACACCATGCCGACTTCGCGGCGGATCGCTTCGATCTGCTTGAGGTCGTTGGTCAGCTCCACGCCATCAACCACGATGCGGCCCTGCTGGTGTTCTTCCAGGCGATTGAGGCAGCGGATGGTGGTCGACTTGCCGGAACCCGACGGGCCGCACAGAACAATACGCTCGCCCTGTTTGACGTTGAGGTTGATGTCTTTCAGCACGTGGAACTGGCCGTACCACTTGTTCACGCCCTGCATCTGGATAATGCCTTCAGGGCCCACAGGCTTTTTGATTGCTTCGCTCATTTACAAAGAACTCCTAACGCTTGTGGCCAGTGTCGAGCTTGCGTTCCAGATGCATGGAATAGCGCGACATACCAAAACAGAAAATCCAGAACACCAGGGCGGCGAACACGTAGCCTTCGGTGGCCATGCCCAGCCATTTCGGATCGGCAGCGGCTTGCTTGACGCTGTTGAGCAGGTCGAACAGGCCGATGATGATCACAAGGCTAGTGTCCTTGAACAGCGCAATGAAGGTATTGACGATGCCGGGAATCACCAGCTTCAGGGCTTGCGGCAGAATCACCAGGCCCATGGCTCGCCAGTAACCGAGGCCCATCGCCGCAGCCGCTTCGTACTGCCCTTTGGGGATCGCTTGCAGACCGCCGCGCACCACCTCGGCGACGTAGGCCGACTGGAACAGAATCACCCCGATCAGCGCCCGCAGCAGCTTGTCGAAGTTCATACCCTCGGGCAGGAACAGCGGCAGCATCACCGAGGACATGAACAGCACCGTGATCAACGGCACGCCACGCCAGAACTCGATGAACGTCACGCAGACCACGCGAATCGCCGGCATGTTCGAGCGACGGCCCAATGCCAGAATGATCCCCAGCGGCAAGGCGCCGGCGATACCGACAGTGGCGATCACCAGGGTCAGCATCAGACCGCCCCACTGACTGGTCGCCACAGTGTCGAGGCCGAACACGCCACCGTGCAGCAGGCACCAGGCAACGATCGGGTAGATCACCAGGAAGCTCAGGCCGTACACCGCTTTGCGCGGGAAGCGCGAGATGAACAGCGGCGCCACGCCGAGCACTGCCAGCCAGACAGTGAGGTCTACACGCCAGCGCAGTTCCACCGGGTAGTAGCCGTACATGAACTGGCCGAAACGCTGTTGAATGAACACCCAGCAGGCGCCGTCCTTGGTGCAGTCGGCGCGGGTGGTGCCGACCCAGTTGGCATCGAGGATCGCCCAGCTGAGGATTGGCGGCACGACGAGATAGATCAGGTAAAACGCAAACAGGGTCAGCAGGGTGTTGAGCCAGCTGGAGAACATGTTGGCGCGTATCCATGCCATCGGGCCGAAAACCTTGGCCGGCGGTGGCATGTCGGGTTTGAAAGTATGGGTTGTCATGCGCGTTTCCTCACCGCTCGATCAGCGCAATGCGCTTGTTGTACCAGTTCATCAGCAGGGAAATGCTGATACTGATCGCCAGGTACACGCTCATGGTGATGGCAATGACTTCGATCGCCTGACCGGTCTGGTTGAGCACGGTACCGGCGAACAGCGAAACCATTTCCGGATAACCGATACCGGCGGCCAGCGACGAGTTCTTCGCCAGGTTCAGGTATTGGCTGGTCAGCGGCGGAATGATCACCCGCAGGGCTTGCGGAATGATCACCTTGCGCAGGGTCGGGCCGTTACGCAAGCCGAGCGAACGCGCCGCTTCGGTCTGGCCATGGCTGACCGACTTGATCCCGGAACGGACGATTTCCGCGATGAATGCTGCGGTGTACACAGTCAACGCCAGGGTCAAGGCGAGCAGTTCCGGGATCAGCACCCAGCCGCCGACGAAGTTGAAGCCCTTGAGTTGCGGCATTTCCCAGTGCAGGGGTGCACCGAAGATCAGCGTGCACAAGGTCGGGATCACCAGCAGGATCGCCAGGCCGGTCCAGAACTTGTGGAATGGTTCGCCCGTGTCTTCGAATCGCTTGTTGGCCCAGCGGCACATCAGCACGATGGCGACGATGGCCAGCACCACGCTGATGAAGAATGCCCAGAAGCCGTCAGCCATTTGCGCGGCCGGCATGTTCAGGCCCCGGCTGCTGACAAAGAAGGTGTCACCGAAGTTGTGGCTGTTACGCGGACCCGGCATGGTCAGGAACACCGCGAAGTACCAGAACAGGATCTGCAGCAGCGGCGGAATGTTGCGGAACACTTCCACATACACGGTCGCCAGTTTGCTGATGATCCAGTTCGGCGACAGCCGCGCCACACCGATGATGAAGCCCAGCAGGGTCGCCAGGATCACGCCGATGAAGGTCACCAGCAGCGTATTGAGCAGGCCGATCACGAACACCCGCGCGTAACTGTCCGCTTCGGTGTAGGAGATCAGGTGTTGAGCGATGCCGAACCCGGCACTGCGCTCGAGAAAGTCGAAACCGGACGTGATGCCCCGGTGTTGAAGGTTGGTCTGGGTGTTATCAAACAGATACCAGCCCATGGCGACCACCGCCACGACGGTGATGATCTGAAACAGCCACGCACGCACTCGCGGATCGCTGAGGCTGAACCTCTGCTTTGGTGCGCCGATTGAATTTTGCATGAAGTGCCCCGGAAAAAATGGAACAGAACATCACCCGGCGGTTGGCCCGCCGGGTGATAGAACCATTAGCGCACTGGTGGTGCGTACTGAATGCCGCCGTTGGTCCACAGCGCGTTCAGGCCACGGTCGATTTCCAGCGGAGTGCTCTTGCCGAGGTTTTTCTCGAAGATTTCACCGTAGTTACCGACCTGCGAAACGATTTTCACAACCCAGTCCTTCGGCAGTTTCAGGTCCTTGCCGTATTCACCGTCAGCCCCCAGCAGACGAGCAACGTCCGGGTTCTTGGTGGATTTGGCTTCTTCCAGCACGTTTTTCGAGGTCACGCCGGCTTCTTCGGCGTTCAGCAGCGCGTAGCCAACCCAGCGAACGATCGCCAGCCACTCGTCGTCGCCATTACGCACGACCGGGCCCAGTGGTTCTTTGGAGATGGTTTCCGGCAGTACCACGTAGTCTTTTGGCGAGGCCAGCTTGCTGCGCTGTGCGTACAGCTGCGACTTGTCGGAGGTCAGCACGTCGCAACGACCGGATTCCAGCGACTTGGCGCTTTCATCGGAGGTGTCGAAGGTGATCGGGGTGTACTTCAGGCCGTTGGCGCGGAAGTAGTCGGAGACGTTCAGTTCGGTGGTGGTACCGGCCTGGATGCAGATGGTTGCACCGTCCAGTTCCTTGGCACTTTTCACGCCCAGCTTGTTGTTGGCCAGGAAGCCCACGCCGTCGTAGTAAGTGATGAAGCCCGGGAATTTCAGGCCCATGCCGGCGTCACGCGAGCTGGTCATGGTGGTGTTGCGCGAGAGCAGGTCGATTTCGCCGGACTGCAGCGCGGTGAAGCGCTCCTTGGCGTTCAACTGGCTGAACTTGACCTTGTTGGCGTCGCCGAATACGGCAGCGGCCACAGCGCGGCAAACGTCAGCGTCGATCCCGAGAATCTTGCCCGAAGCGTCCGGCACCGAGAAACCCGGCAGACCGTCGCTCACGCCGCATTGCACGAAACCTTTCTTCTGCACGGCATCCAGGGTTGCACCCGCCTGAGCGAACCCGCTGACGCCGAGTACTGCTGCAGCAGTCACGACCGCCAGAGTGGATTTCAACATCTTCATTCAAACCTCCAGTTTTGCTCTTGTTGTGTCGGAGCTTGAGTCCAGTCGCACCCTTTTGAGGCGTTGTTGACCCGTGTTGGCTTTTTTTGGGGTCAACCGACGTAAGACCTTCGCTATGAGTCTAGTAGGAGAAAATCCACATCATGGACAACTCACTTCTCACCAGTCGGCCGAACGGGCTGTAGCCCTTTCACGTTCGCGTTGCCCGTAGCGGCCATTGGCGAACATCCATCACCGGATTCTTTGCAATCCCTTCGCACGACGTACACTGATAGTGTTACCGCAAGGCGTAGGACGCTTCATACAGAATCCTCCATAGCAAAGCCCGTACCACACCGCTTGCTGAAGCGGTTGCGCGACAGGTCAATAGCAAAACTTGTAGCCTTGCGACATCTTGTTAACGGATCGACCGGGCGCGCACGCAAATCACGCACTTATTGAGAGCGCCCGCACATTTTTGGAGCAGCCATGCACGAGCCCCTGATTCTTCAACCCCAAAAGCCCGCAGACGCCTGTGTGATCTGGCTGCACGGTCTCGGCGCGGATCGCTATGACTTCCTGCCAGTGGCTGAAGCGCTGCAGGAAAGCCTGCTGAGTACGCGCTTCGTATTACCGCAAGCGCCAACCCTGCCCGTCACCATCAACGGCGGTTACGCGATGCCGAGCTGGTACGACATAAAAGCAATGAGTCCGGCGCGGTCTATTGACCGTGAGCAGTTGGAAGCGTCGGCGGATCGCATCATCGAATTGATCGAAAAGGAGCGCGCCAGCGGAATAGACGCCTCGCGGATTTTTCTCGCCGGGTTTTCCCAGGGTGGCGCCGTTGTGCTGCACACCGCTTATATAAAGTGGCAAGGCCCGTTGGGTGGTGTACTCGCCCTGTCCACCTATGCCCCGACCTTCACTGACGAGATGGAGCTTTCAGCCAGTCAGCAGCGCATTCCAGCGCTGTGCCTGCACGGTCAATTCGACGGCGTGGTGCAGAACTCGATGGGGCGCAGCGCCTATGAGCATTTGGTGAAGCATGGTGTCACCGTGACATGGCAGGAATACCCAATGGAGCACGAAGTGTTACCCGAAGAAATTCGCGACATCGGGGTCTGGCTGGGTGAACACCTGCGTTGATCGTTTCAGTTCGAACGTCCCTTTGATCATCCCACTACGCCGAGCCCGCTTCTTGCATTACACTGGCCGGCGTACATTCCTTAACCAATTGATGAGATGACCGTGCTCAAAGCACTCAAGAAAATGTTCGGTAAAAGCGAGGCTGAGCAGCTCGCGCCAGTCCCCAGTGCGCCGTCGCACGCCCCCGGCCCTCGCAGTGAAGCGCCCAAGGTTGAACGTCCGGCTCCGGTAGCGACACCCAAGCCCGAGCCGAAACCCGCCAGCGCCGCCGAACCTGCTCGCGCCGAAGCGCCGAAACCGGCCCGTCCGCGCCGCGAACCGAAGCCCAAGGCACCGGTCATTCCCTGGAAACTCGAAGATTTCGTCGTCGAACCCCAGGAAGGCAAAACCCGCTTCCACGATTTCAAACTCGCTCCGGAACTGATGCACGCCATCCAGGACCTGGGCTTTCCGTACTGCACGCCGATCCAGGCGCAGGTACTGGGTTTCACCCTCGCCGGCAAAGACGCCATCGGTCGCGCGCAGACCGGCACCGGCAAGACCGCCGCGTTCCTGATCTCGATCATCACCCAGCTGTTGCAGACCCCGCCGCCGAAAGAACGCTACATGGGCGAACCCCGTGCGCTGATCATCGCGCCGACCCGTGAGCTGGTGGTGCAGATCGCCAAGGATGCGGCCGACCTGACCAAGTACACCGGCCTCAACGTGATGACGTTCGTTGGCGGCATGGACTTCGACAAGCAGCTCAAGCACCTCGAAGCACGCCACTGCGACATCCTCGTCGCCACACCGGGCCGTCTGCTCGACTTCAACCAGCGCGGCGACGTGCACCTGGACATGGTCGAAGTGATGGTGCTGGACGAAGCCGACCGCATGCTCGACATGGGCTTTATCCCGCAAGTGCGGCAGATCATTCGCCAGACTCCGCCGAAGTCCGAGCGTCAGACCCTGCTGTTCTCCGCGACCTTCACCGAAGACGTGATGAACCTGGCCAAGCAATG
The DNA here is from genome assembly GCF_022368695.1 of Pseudomonas sp. Y5-11. Lineage (NCBI taxonomy): Bacteria > Pseudomonadati > Pseudomonadota > Gammaproteobacteria > Pseudomonadales > Pseudomonadaceae > Pseudomonas > Pseudomonas sp. Y5-11. The sequence continues at coordinate 2,019,954 of NZ_CP058974.1, read as the reverse complement.
GACCACCGATCCGGCAATCGTCGAAATCGAAGTCACCAACGTGGCCAACGAAAACGTCGAGCAGCACATCTACGCGGTAGCCGGTGCGGACAAGTACAAATTGCTGTTCAACCTGGTCAACGACAACGGCTGGGAGCGCGTGATCGTCTTCGCCAACCGCAAGGACGAAGTGCGCCGCATCGAAGAGCGTCTGGTACGTGACGGCATCAACGCTGCGCAACTGTCCGGCGACGTGCCGCAGCACAAGCGCATCAAGACCCTGGAAGGCTTCCGCGAAGGCAAGATTCGCGTGCTGGTGGCCACCGATGTCGCCGGTCGTGGCATCCACATCGACGGCATCAGCCACGTGATCAACTTCACCCTCCCGGAAGTCCCGGACGATTACGTGCACCGCATCGGCCGTACCGGTCGCGCGGGCGCCGATGGCGTGTCGATCAGCTTCGCCGGTGAGGACGACTCGTACCAGTTGCCGTCCATCGAAGAGAAGCTCGGCCGCAAGATCAGCTGCGAAACACCGCCGACGCACCTGCTGCGCGCAGTCGAACGCAAGCGTCCGCAGCCGCAGTAAACGACCCGAAAGCAAAAAGCGCAGCCGGCAACGGACTGCGCTTTTTTTTGCCCGACGTTTTCACCAGGCGCTTGCGATAGATAACTAAAAGTCCATAATGGACAAATAAGTTTATATCCAGACCGCGGAGCCTGACATGTCCAGTACACCCTACGTGATCGACCACACCCAGGCCCGCGAGCTGCTGGCGCGCATTGACGTGCCGCAGATCCTGCGCAAACTGTTTCGCGACCTTGCCGCCGGCCACGCCGTACAACCCGCGCAGCAACTGGTGGAGTTCCCGCAGGGCGCCGGCGACTTTATCAACTACCTGGGCGTGCTGGCCGAGGACGGTGTGTACGGGGTCAAGACCTCGCCGTACATCGTCCGCGAACAAGGGCCGCTGGTGACGGCGTGGACACTGTTGATGTCGATGCAAACCGGCCAGCCACTGCTGCTGTGCGACGCCGGCGAACTGACCACCGCACGCACCGCTGCGACCACCGCCGTTGCTGTCGATGCCCTCGCCCCGCTGAATGCCACACGACTGGCGATCATCGGCAGCGGCAAGGTTGCCCAGGCGCATCTGCATTACGTGAAAGGGCTGCGCGACTGGCAGCGCATCAGCGTGTACTCACCGAGCCTGTCTGAAGACGCTGAAACCCGGGCGCTGCTGAAAGAGATCTACCCCGGGTTGAACATTGCCGACAGCCGCGCAGCCGCCCTCGCCGAGGCCGACGTGATCATGCTCTGCACGTCATCTGCCGGTCCGGTCATCGACCCGGCCAGCTTGAGCAAACCGGCACTGATCACCTCGATCAGCACCAACGCCCCCCGCGCCCATGAAGTACCGCCAAAGACTCTGGGCGACATGCAGGTGTTCTGTGACTATCGGCTGACCACGCCGGGCTCGGCGGGTGAAATGCTGATCGCCGCCGAGCAGCATGGCTGGAACAAGGATTTGATCATCGGCGACCTGGCCGATCTGCTCAGCGAGAGGGTGCAGCGCCCCGATTACGACCGTCACGTATTTTTCCGTTCAATTGGCCTGGGCCTGGAAGACATTGCGCTGGCCAATGCTATTTATCACCTCAAGCACTGACACCTCGATCCCTTGTAGGAGCTGACGAGTGAAACGAGGCTGCGATCTTTTGATTTTCAAAAGACAAGATCAAAAGATCGCAGCCTCGTTTCACTCGTCAGCTCCTACAGGATTCCAGATAAATTGGGAGATTTCATGAGCCAGGCAGATTTCATCATCATCGGCGGCGGGATTGCCGGTGCTTCCACCGGTTTCTGGCTGTCGCGCCACGCCAAAGTGATCGTGCTCGAACGCGAATCACACCCGGCCTATCACTCCACCGGACGCTCCNATTCCAGATAAATTGGGAGATTTCATGAGCCAGGCAGATTTCATCATCATCGGCGGCGGGATTGCCGGTGCTTCCACCGGTTTCTGGCTGTCGCGCCACGCCAAAGTGATCGTGCTCGAACGCGAATCACACCCGGCCTATCACTCCACCGGACGCTCCGCGGCGCTCTATACCGCCGCCTACGGCACGCCGCAGGTGCGGGCGTTGACGCTGGCCAGCCGTGCGTTCTTCGACCATCCGCCGAGCGGCTTTTGCGAGCACCCATTGCTGACACCGCGCGGCGAAATGACCGTGGATTTCACCGGTGATGCCGCCGAGCTGAACAACCAGTACCTCAGCGCCAAAGCCACGGTGCCGGAGATGCAACTGCTCAGCGCCGATGAAGCCTGTGCCCGTCTGCCAATCCTGCGTCGGGAAAAAGTCCACGGCGCGATCTACGACCCGACCGCCAGCGACATCGACACCGACGCCCTGCATCAGGGCTACCTGCGCGGTATCCGCCGCAACAACGGCCAAGTGCACACCGATTGCGAAGTGCTGGGCCTGCGTCGTGACACTGACGGCCAGTGGCAAGTGCAGACCAACGGTCAGACCTTCAGCGCGCCGGTCATCATCAACGCCGCCGGCGCCTGGGCCGACAAGATCGGCGCACTCGCCGGTGCCCAAGCGCTGGGCCTGCAACCCAAGCGCCGCGCGGCGTTCATTTTCGCCGGTCCCGAGGGCGTGGACATTCATCACTGGCCGATGCTGGTCAGCCTCGATGAGTCGTTCTATATGAAGCCCGACGCCGGGATGTTCCTCGGCTCGCCGGCCAACGCCGACCCGGTCGAACCCCACGATGTGCAGCCGGAAGAGCTGGACATCGCCATGGGCATCTACCAGATCGAAGAGGCCACGACCCTGACCATCCGCCGCCCGCCCCGCACCTGGGCCGGTTTGCGCAGTTTTGTCGCCGACGGTGATCTGCTCAGCGGTTTCGATCCGCAGGTGTCCGGGCTGTTCTGGGTCGCGGCTCAAGGCGGTTACGGTATTCAGACCTCACCGGCCATGGGCCAGGCCAGTGCGGCATTGGTACGCGGTGAAGCCTTGCCTGAACATCTGCAGCAGTTCGGCCTGAGCAGCGCCATGCTCTCCCTCGCAAGGCTCGGCTAAGACCCTTGGCGGATGACGCGCCCAACGGATTGCGGCACACTCGCAGCGCCCCCGTGCACGGGGGCGTTGACGCCGCCTGGAGCTCCACAAACATGACCGCCCCCGAATTCGATCCGGCACTGGATAATTTCCGCGCCATCGCCGACGCCATCGCCACGCTGTTTTTTCCCCACGCCGAAGTGGTGCTGCACGACTTGCGCACGCAGAAGGTCGACTACATCGCCAACAACTTGTCCAAACGCGAGATCGGCGACGATTCATCGCTTGAAGACATGCTCAGCGAGGAGGTCAGTGAGCGCAACATCGGTCCGTACGAAAAGCTCAATTGGGACGGCCAGAAGATACGCAGCCTGAGCACGGTGCTGCGCGACAGCGAAGAGCGGCCACTGGCGGTGCTGTGCATTAACCTGAATATTTCGTTGTTCGAGAATGCCAAGGCTGCGCTGGACCTGTTCCTGTCACCGAGCAAACTGATCCCGCAGCCGGATTCACTGTTTCGCGATGACTGGCAGGAGCGCATCAACACCTTCCTCCACGCCTGGCTGCGCGAGCGCCAGCTGAGCCTGAATCTGCTGACTCGCGACCACAAGCGCGAACTGGTGCTGGCGCTGCACGCCGAAGGCGCGTTCAAGGGCAAGAGCGCCTCGAACTATGTGGCCAACGTGCTGAACATGGGGCGGGCGACGGTGTACAAGCATTTGAAGGAATTGAAGGGCTGAAGATCTGCATTGGCATTTCCGGCCCCATCGCCGGCAAGCCAGCTCCCACAGTTTTTTGGGTGTACACAAAATCTGTGCACGACTCGGTCGCTGTGGGAGCTGGCTTGCCAGCGATAGCGGACTGTCAGTCGCCGTAGATGTCGGACTTGAAATACTTCTCGGAAATCTTCTGATATTCGCCGCTGGCACGAATCCCGTCGATGGCCGTATTCAACTGGCTGACCAGTTCGGTATTGCCCTTGCGCACCGCAATCCCCGCGCCTTCGCCCACGTACTTCGTATCCTTCAGTTCCGGCCCGACAAACGCGTAACCCTTGCCGCGTGGCATCGACAGGAAGTCGGTCAGCGGAATGGTGTCGGCAAAAATCGCATCGAGCCGCCCTGCTGCCAGGTCCATGTAGATTTCTTCGTTATTGCCATAGCGCTTGACGATGATGCCCTTGGGTTCGAAGACCTCGGTGGCATACCGGTCGGTGGTGGTCGCACGCTGCACACCGACGGTCTTGCCCTTGAGGCTGGCGTACTGGTCATCGACCGTGGCGCCTTCCTTCATCACCAGCCGCGACGAAGTGAAGTAGTACTTGTGGGTGAAATCCACCGACTTCTTGCGGTCTTCGTTGATGGTCATCGACGACAGCGCCATGTCGATTTTCTTCACTTTCAGCGAAGGGATCAGGCCATCGAACTCACCCTCGACCCACACGCACTTGACCTTCATCTGCGCACACAGGGCGTTGCCGATGTCGTAGTCGAAACCGACGATCTCGCCCTTGTCGGTTTTCGAGGCGAACGGCGGATAAGCGGCCTCAATGCCGATGCGCAGGGCTTTCTCAGCGGCAAAGGAATGGGTGCACGCCAACAGGCTCAGGGCCAGACCGGTGATGAGGGGGAGTTTCTTCATGTTCGTTCTCTCGCGGGTTGTTGTTGGTTTGGCAAGACAGAAGAAAAGAGCTGGAAAGGGGAATGCCTTTTTTGTACTTATAAATCCATATTGGACTCGCACGTACAAATCGTCAATTAGCTGAAGAAAGGTATTTGGTGTTGCGGATGGCCTAATCGCCGGCAAGCCAGCTCCCACAGGGTTCAGAGGTGTACATGAATATGTGCATGACACAAAACACTGTGGGAGCTGGCTTGCCAGCGATGACTGACTAGAGGGCGATGCAGTAATTACTTCTTCCAGCGATCCGCCGCAGCATGATCACTGTCACGCCCTTCCACCCAACGCGGGCCATCGCTGGTGTTCTCTTTTTTCCAGAACGGCGCGCGGGTTTTCAGGTAGTCCATGACAAAGGCGCAGGCGTCGAATGCCGCCTGGCGATGGGCGCTGGCCGCGCCGACGAACACAATCGGCTCGCCCGGCTCCAGCGCGCCGATGCGGTGCAGCACTTCCAGCTTCAACAGCGGCCAGCGCTGCTCGGCCTCGACGGCGATCTTGCCAAGGGCTTTTTCGGTCATGCCCGGATAGTGTTCGAGGAACATGCCGGCCACATCCAGCCCGTCATTAAAGTCGCGCACGTAGCCGACAAAACTCACCACCGCGCCAACGCCGACATTCGCCGCGTGCATCGCGTTGACTTCAGCGCCGGGATCGAACGCCGTGGACTGCACACGAATCGCCATGCCTCAGCCTCCGGTCACGGTGGGAAAGAACGCCACCTCGTCGCCGTCGCTCACCGGTTCGTCGAGCTGGCACAGGTCTTCGTTGCGCGCGCACATCAGGTTCTGCTCGCTCAAGACCTCGGCGCCATCGCGTTGCGCGAGCAGCGCACGGACATCGTCGACCGTGGCGAAATCGCCTTCGACCTTGACCGAGTCCACGCCCAGCGCTTCACGGTAACGGGCAAAGAATTTAACCGTCAGTTTCATGGTTGCTCCGCCTGAAAATGCCCGCTCTTGCCGCCGACCTTTTCCAGCAAACGCACGCTTTCGATGGTCATGCCCCGGTCCACCGCTTTGCACATGTCGTAAATGGTCAGCGCGGCAACGCTGGCAGCGGTCAGTGCCTCCATCTCCACGCCGGTCTGCCCGGAGAGCTTGCAGCGGGCGACGATGCGTACGCTGTCGTCGCCTTCTGCACTGAGTTCGACCTTGACTCCGGTGAGCATCAGCGGATGGCACAACGGGATCAGATCACTGGTTTTCTTCGCGGCCTGAATGCCGGCAATGCGAGCGACGGCAAACACGTCACCCTTGGGGTGGCCGCCGCTGACGATCATCTGCAGGGTTTCGGGCAGCATGCGCACCAGCGCCTGGGCGGTCGCCTCACGGAATGTCACGGCTTTTTCGGTGACGTCGACCATGTTGGCGCGACCTTGGGAATCGAGATGAGTCAGCACGGGATTACTCCTGATCAGGAGCGTGGATTGTAAACCTGTGGGTCAAATTTCCGCACCCACGAATTCTTCGTGTAGGAGCTGTCGCAGGCTGCGATCTTTTGACTTTGATTTTTAGAAACAAGATCAAAAGATCGCAGCCTTCGGCAGCTCCTACATCGGATCAGTGGCGCATCAATCAAGGGATTTGTGGTTCAGGCATAAAAAACCGGGCGACTTTGCGGCCGCCCGGTTTTATTGGAAGGGTTACAGATGCGATTCGGCGTATTCGGCCAGGATCGAGCGTGGCACGCCCTGCAGGGTGATGTGCACCCCGTTGGGGAAATCCTTGAAGCGTTCGGTCAGGTAGGTCAGCCCGGAACTGGTCGCGGACAGGTAAGGGGTGTCGATCTGTGCCAGGTTGCCCAGGCACACCACTTTGGAACCGGCGCCGGCCCGGGTGATGATGGTTTTCATCTGGTGCGGCGTAAGGTTCTGGCATTCGTCGATCAGGATCAGGCTCTGCTGGAAGCTGCGACCGCGAATGTAGTTGAGCGATTTGAACTGCAACGGCACTTTGCTGAGGATGTAATCGACGCTGCCATGGGTGTTTTCATCATCCATGTGCAAAGCTTCGAGGTTGTCGGTGATGGCCCCCAGCCAGGGCTCCATTTTTTCCGCTTCGGTGCCGGGCAGGAAGCCGATTTCCTGGTCCAGGCCCTGCACGCTGCGGGTCGCGATGATGCGGCGATAGCGCTTGCTGACCATGGTCTGCTCGATCGCCGCGGCCAGCGCCAGAATGGTTTTACCGGAACCGGCAGCACCCGACAGGTTGACCAGATGAATGTCCGGATCCAGCAGCGCGTAGAGCGCCAGACTCTGATAGATGTCCCGTGGTTTGAGGCCCCAGGCTTCCTGGTGCAGCAGCGGTTCCTGGTGCAGGTCGAGGATCAGCAGCTTGTCTTCCTGGATTTCCTTGATCCAGCCGACAAAGCCTTGTTCGTCAATGATGAACTCGTTGATGTGCACCGCGGGCAGGTTGTCGATCAGCTGCACCTGATGCCACGTGCGGCCGTGATCCTGACGGGTATCGACCTTGCTCACGCGGTCCCAGAAGGAGCCGGTCATGTTGTGGTAGCCGTTGGGCAGCAGGGACACGTCATCGACCAGCTGGTCGGTGCTGTAGTCCTCGGCATCGATGCCGCAGGCGCGCGCCTTGAGGCGCATGTTGATGTCTTTGGTGACCAGCACCACCGCCTTCTGCGGATCACGGGTGTGCAGGTCGATCAACTGGTTGATGATTTTGTTGTCGTTCAGATGCTCGGGCAGAATCAGGTTCGACTCGGCCTGTTTGCTCATCAGAATTGACAGCAAGCCTTTCGGCCCGCCCTTGCCGCGCTGGATCGGCACGCCCAGCTCGACGTCCTCGGGGGAGGCATCGCCCAGGGTCTTGTCGATCAGGCGGATCGCCTGGCGGCATTCGGCAGCAACGCTGTGATGGCCGCTCTTGAGCTTGTCCAGCTCCTCAAGCACGGTCATCGGGATCGCGACGTGGTGTTCTTCGAAATTCAGCAGGGCATTTGGATCGTGAATCAATACGTTGGTATCGAGTACATAAAGGATTGGCTGGTTGGAAGAAGGGCTACGTCCGTGATCATCCATACTCGGTCACCTTTGTGGGAGCCATTCGACGCAATACCTGGGCGGTGCTGCGCCTCGAAGTGACTGCCGAATTCATCCACGAGGGCCTGGATGAACTGCACACAAAAGGAGTCTTGGAAGACGCCACCTGTGTTGCAGGTTTCGGCGGTCTGTCTTCGTAATACTCCAAAACCCATGACATAAAAAAGCACTTTGACGGTTTTTTTAAGTTTATTTTGCAGAGTGACGAAAAGCCCTTGGCGGACCGTGCAGACCCCGCTAAAGTCGGAAGTCCGCCTGCATCGAATTCTCTGAAAAAATCGCCAAAGGCCCAATGTTTCCGGGCTTTTTCCGTTTACTAGCGAAACCCGTCCTGACAGTCTTCAAAGCCGATGCCGCTTTGCGCAGTCTGCGTGATCAGCCACGGCAACGCGGTCCTCACCGCATCCTGTTTCATGTTGAAATTGATCACCCCGTGGCGCCATAACAGCATCAGGGTCAGCACTCGCTGCGCGCTCTGCGCACCGTTGAGCTTGCCGGCACCATCCTGGGCATGGATGTCCCACAGCGCCACTTGCAGGCCCTGATTGCGCAAGAAGCTGCCAGCATCAGAGCGACGCTGCCCCTCCGGCGGACGGAACAGCGGCACGTAGTTTTCCGGCAACTTGTTCTTCACCAGGTCACTGCTGCGGCGCACCGAGTCCTGCCAGTCCTGCCAATAGCTGTGGGAACGGAACTCCCACCCCTGCACGCCGACACAATGCTTCGAGAACTCCGATTGCAGGTTGCTCACCGAGCGATCCGCCAGTCGCGCCTGCACGTCCTTGCCCAACAGGAAGAACGTGCCGCTGAGATTGGCTTTGCGCAGGTAGTCGGCGATCCAGTCGGTGTTGTCCGGCTGCAGATTGGCAGCACTGTCGAAACTCAGCAGAAACAGCCGGTCATGCATCTCGTCGCCGCTGCGTTCATAGTCGCCGAAACGATCGATTTCACTGCTGGTCTGCGGCGACAGCGCGGCCTTGCGCATCAGCTCGTCCAGGTACTGCAGATGAAACAACCGGCTCGGTTCGGCCCATTTGGTGTAATAACTGTCGTCGCTGACCACGAACTTGGCGGCCTGCTCGCGCAGGGTCGGCAGGTCTTCGACGAGGAAGCAGAACGAGGCATCCTGATCGCAGCTCTGCTGGGCGAAGTTGTAGTTGGCCAACAGATGTTCCCAGAGCCGCTGCCGCAGGCGGCTGATCGCGTCGACATTGACCGTGCGCAGGCCAAGACGCTGGGCCAGCGCAGCCTCGTCCAGCGCTTCGGTGCCGAGCAGGCCCCGGGCGAACATGAGGATTTCCGCGCGCGAGGCGACGTCGAACAGCGTCGGATTGCTGAGCTGCTCCGGCCAGGTGCTGCGATCCAGCGTCGCGACATCGCCCGGTGCCGCCATGGCCCCGCAGCTCATCAGCCACGCCGTGAATAAAAGAACAATGCGCAAAGGGGTGTCTCCATAACCAAACCCGCGCGGCACTATATCGCGGGTGGCCGCAGGACAATCAAAAGAAAGATCAAAAGATCGCAGCCTCCGGCAGCTCCTACAAAGGCAGCCAACAGTCGACCGTAACCTGTAGGAGCTGCCGAAGGCTGCGATCTTTTCCAGCACACCATCGATCACCTATGGGCTTGATAGCTGGAGTCAACCCGGCCAACCCCCTAGAATCGCCCCCACGATTAAAGGAGACGACTTCATGCTGATGGTGATTTCCCCCGCCAAGACCCTCGATTACGAAACACCGCCGGCGACCCAGCGCTTTACCCAGCCGCAATACCTCGACCATTCCCAGGAGCTGATCCAGCAACTGCGCGAACTGAGCCCGGCACAAATCAGCGAACTGATGCACGTGTCCGACAAGATTGGCGGCCTCAACGCCGCGCGTTTCGGCAGCTGGACGCCCGCCTTCACCCCGGAAAACGCCAAGCAGGCGCTGCTCGCCTTTAAAGGTGATGTGTACACCGGCCTCGACGCCCAGTCCTTCAGCGAAGCCCAGTTCGACTACGCGCAAAAGCACCTGCGCATGCTCTCCGGGCTCTATGGTCTGCTGCGTCCGCTGGATCTGATGCAGCCGTATCGTCTGGAAATGGGCACCAAGCTGACCAACGCCCGTGGCAAGGACCTCTACGCGTTCTGGGGCACCCGCATCAGCGAATGGCTCAACGAAGCCCTGGCCGAGCAAGGTGACGACGTGCTGCTGAACCTGGCGTCCAACGAGTACTTCTCGGCGGTCAAGCGCAGCGCCCTGAACGCGCGGATCATCAACACCGAGTTCAAGGACCTGAAGAACGGTCAGTACAAGATCATCAGCTTCTACGCAAAGAAGGCCCGAGGACTGATGAGCCGTTTCGTGATTCAGGAAAAAATCAATGATCCCGCCCTGCTCAAACAGTTCGACGTGCAGGGTTATCAGTACAGCGCCGAGCAGTCGAAACCGGACAATCTGGTGTTTCTGCGCGACCACGCCCCGGAATAAAGCATGCCCAATGCACGACTCTTTCTATAAGGAGTCGTGCAGCTCGCACGACGTCAAAAATCCCCCGCCTCATTTCGCCGTTTTATTGGCGCCATAAAATCGTCCCGTCCGATTTTAATTTTAGTTTCACTCGACACCCGCACTTTTTTTCAGTAGTGGCACGTAAATTTTTTTACGGTAGTGGCACAAAACTATCGAGCTCGATTGCGCACCGATTAATAAAGGCCCAAATCGAAAGTGCTATCAATTTGAGACCAGTGCCATCTTTGTCAATATTTCAAAAAATTTCAGATTTCGCGATGAGCGGGTAGGAACTATGTCCAAATGCATAGCTCATACCACCGGTAACGATTCTCGCCGAGTTTGTACGAGATAACTTACGCAGAGCGGAGAACCATGTAACCAAGTTGTCACAGCAACTTGCCTAGATGGTTCACTCATCTGATCAACTAACGATGGATAGGTGATACGCACCATAAACATCCTCTACAAGGCCAAGGCTGCGCCCCTGTAAACGTGCTCGCCTGAGCACCCAACCGCTTGATCTACGGGCTTTTCGTCCGACATCAGGTGGACTGAAAACATGCACAAGAGTCTTCCAGCAAGAGGATCCGCTGCATAACAGGGCAAGTCATAACAACCAGGCCTAGTTGCGCACATCTTGAGTGCACTTATTTAGACACTCGGAACTTAGTATGCCTGCACACGGCATTGTGGCGCCTGTTTGCCGCACTTTCGAGTGCACTATGACCGCTGAACACCATTAACTCCGGCCATCTAATGGCTTGATAAAACACAGAGGTATTTGCGATGCGCATCAGCATATTTGGTTTGGGTTACGTTGGCGCAGTATGTGCCGGTTGCCTGTCTGCACGGGGCCATGACGTGGTTGGCGTCGATGTTGCCAAAGACAAGATCGACATGATCAACGCCGGCAAGTCGCCGATTGTTGAACCGGGTCTGGGCGAACTTCTGGCCCAGGGTATCGAGACCGGTCGTCTGCGCGGTACAACCAACTTCGCCGAGGCAATTCGTGACACCGACCTGTCGATGATCTGCGTCGGTACACCGAGCAAGAAGAACGGCGACCTGGAACTGAACTACATCGAGGCGGTGTGCCGCGAGATCGGTTTCGTGCTGCGTGAAAAATCCACCCGCCACACCATCGTGGTGCGCAGCACCGTGCTGCCGGGTACCGTCGCCAACGTGGTCATCCCGATCCTCGAAGACTGCTCGGGCAAGAAGGCCGGTGTCGATTTCGGCGTCGCGGTCAACCCGGAATTCCTGCGTGAATCCACCGCGATCAAGGACTACGACCTGCCACCGATGACCGTCATCGGCGAGTTCGACAAGGCCTCGGGCGACGTTCTGCAATCGCTGTACGAAGAACTCGACGCACCGATCATCCGCAAGGACATCGCTGTCGCCGAGATGATCAAGTACACCTGCAACGTCTGGCACGCAACCAAGGTCACCTTCGCCAACGAGATCGGCAACATCGCCAAAGCGGTCGGTGTCGATGGCCGTGAAGTGATGGACGTGGTCTGCCAGGACAAGACCCTCAACCTGTCCCAGTACTACATGCGCCCGGGCTTCGCCTTCGGCGGTTCGTGCCTGCCCAAAGACGTGCGCGCCCTGACCTACCGCGCCGGTTCGCTGGACGTCGAAGCACCGCTGCTCAACTCGCTGATGCGCAGCAACGAATCGCAAGTGCAGAACGCCTTCGACATCGTTGAAAGCCACGACAAACGCAAAGTCGCCCTGCTCGGCCTGAGCTTCAAGGCCGGCACCGACGACCTGCGCGAAAGCCCGCTGGTGGAACTGGCCGAAATGCTGATCGGCAAGGGCTACGACCTGAGCATCTACGACAGCAACGTCGAGTACGCCCGTGTTCACGGCGCGAACAAAGACTACATCGAGTCGAAGATCCCGCACGTGTCGTCCCTGCTCAACGCGGACTTCGATTCGGTGATCGACAACTCCGACGTGATCATCCTCGGCAACCGCGACGAGAAATTCCGCGCGCTGGCCCAGGAAGCACCGCAAGGCAAACAGGTCATCGACCTGGTCGGCTTCATGGCCAAAGCCACCAACCCAGGTACTCGCACTGAAGGTATCTGCTGGTAAGTCAGCCTTCCGGCCGGGGGATTTGAACCCCCGGCCGGTTCTTCGCCTGCCTTAACCCCATCGGGCCACCCGACAGGCTCGCCCGAGATAGAGACGGATGCAGATTATGCACAGGCTAAAGCACGGCCTACTTCAGGCCGCCGGTTGGCTGTTTTACCTCAGTTTGTTGATGGGTCTGGCCTTGATGCTGCCCACGTCCACATTCGACTCCGAGTCGAAGGACTTCATTTTCCTGATTGGCGCCGTGGGTATCTGGCGCTACTCGATGGGTGCAACGCACTTTGTGCGCGGCATGATTTTTCTCTACATCGTTTACCCGCACCTGCGCCGCAAAGTGCGCAAGCTGGGTAAAGCGGCGGACCCGTCGCATGTGTTTCTGATGGTCACCAGTTTCCGTATCGACGCGCTGACCACCGCGCAGGTCTACAGCTCGGTGATCCGCGAAGCCATCGACTGCGACCTGCCGACCACCGTGGTCTGCTCGATCGTCGAAATGTCCGATGAGCTGCTGGTGAAAGCGCTGTGGGCGCGGATGAATCCGCCAGACCGGGTGAAGCTCGACTTCGTGCGCATTCCCGGCACCGGCAAGCGTGATGGCCTGGCCTACGGTTTCCGCGCGATCTCCCGTCACCTGCCGGACGACCGCGCCGTGGTGGCCGTGATCGACGGCGACACCGTGCTCGGCGAAGGCACCGTGCGCAAGACCGTGCCGTGGTTCCAGCTGTTCGGCAATGTCGGCGGCCTGACCACCAACGAATTCTGCGAAGTGCGCGGCGGCTACATCATGAGCGAATGGCACAAGCTGCGTTTCGCCCAGCGTCACATCAACATGTGCTCGATGGCCCTGTCCAAGCGCGTACTGACCATGACCGGGCGTATGTCGGTGTTCCGCGCCACCGTGGTGACCGATCCGGAATTCATCGCCGACGTCGAAAGCGACTCGCTGCAACACTGGCGCCTGGGTCGTTTCAAGTTCCTCACCGGTGACGACAAATCGAGCTGGTTCAGCCTGATGCGTCTGGGTTACGACACCTTTTACGTGCCGGACGCCGCGATCAACACCGTTGAACATCCGCCGGAAAAGAGCTTCATCAAGGCCAGCCGCAAGCTGATGTTCCGCTGGTACGGCAACAACCTGCGTCAGAACTCGCGAGCGCTGGGCCTGGGTGTGAAACGCCTCGGCGCCTTCACCTCGGTGGTGCTGTTCGACCAGCGTGTGTCGATGTGGACCTCGCTGCTGGGCCTGACCGTGGCGATCATCGCCAGCTTCAAGTACGGCGGTGCGTTCATCCTCGCCTACCTGCTGTGGATCGGCATCACGCGCCTGATTCTGACCTTGCTGCTGTCGTGCTCCGGTCACCGGATCGGCCCGGCCTATCCCGTGATTCTGTATTACAACCAGATCGTCGGTGCGCTGGTGAAGATCTACGTGTTCTTCCGCCTCGACCAGCAATCCTGGACGCGCCAACCCACTTCCCTGACCCGTGATCTCGCCAGCTTTCAACGTTGGTTCAACACCTGGTCGTCTCGGACCATGACCTTCTCCGCCGGCAGCATTTTCGTCGCCGTGCTGCTGATGATGGTCTGACCTGCCCCTATTGAATTAACAAGGAAATCGCCCCCATGAATACCGCCGTCAACGCCAACGTAGTGCATGAATCCGAAGCCCAGCGTCAGCACGCCCGAGTGAAAATCCCGGCCAAACTGCGCTTCTTCGGCCCGGACCGGACGCCGGTCGAGGCGCGGGTCCTGGACCTGTCCGCCGGTGGTCTGGCGTTCAACGCCGGACAACTGCCGCTCAAGACCGGCGACGTGTACAAGGCACGCCTGCAATTCGTGATCGACAACCTCGGCCTGGCCATGGACGTCGAACTGCAAGTGCGCTCCTACGACCGCCAGAGCGGCCGCGTCGGTTGCCAGTTCCAGAACCTCGAACCGCAAGACATCTCGACCCTGCGTCACCTGATCACGTCGCACCTGGCCGGCGACATCGTCAGCATGGGTGAAGTGCTGGCGACGCTGCAGCGCGACAACTTCACCAAGGCGCGCAAGGTCAAGGACGGCGGCAGCGGCATGACCCCGTTCGGGCGTCTGAAAGCGGTGACCTTCAGCGCCGGGGTATTCGCCATCGGCCTGGTGGCGTTCGGTTTCGTCTTCAAGTCGGTGTACGGCATGTACTTCGTCAGCCATGCGCAGGCCGGTCTGGTCAGCGTACCGGGAATGAACATCACCATGCCGCGTGACGGCACCGTGCAGAGCCTGGTCAAGTCCGACGGCGTCGCCGCCAAAGGCGCCCCGCTGGCGACCTTCAGCACCAGCATGCTCGACGTGCTCAAGGGCCATCTCGACGAAGACCAGTTGCAACCGGCCAAGGTGGAAGAACTGTTCGGCAAGCAGATGACCGGCACCCTGACCTCGCCGTGCGATTGCACCGTGGCCCAGCAACTGGTGGCTGACGGTCAGTACGCAAGCAAAGGCGACGTGATCTTCACCCTGGTACCGCGCAACACCCAGGCCACCGTCGATGCGCGCTTCTCCTATCGCCAGTTCGGCGACGTGCGTCCGGGGACGCCAGTGAGCTTCCAGATCGCCGGCGAAGACCAGACCCGCACCGGCAAGATCGTCAGCAGCACCAGCCTGAAAAGCGCCGACCTGTCCTCCGACATCCGCGTGCAGATCCAGCCGGACGAACCGCTGGACAGCAGCTTCGCCGGCCGTCCGGTGGAAGTGAATAGCGACCGTGGTCCGAACCTGAACTGGCTGATCGACAAAGCCATGGCTGCCGGTCTTTAAGTCGAGGACATGCCTGTGACTATCATCCGTCTCCTGAGAACACCGCGATCCCTGTGGGAGCTGGCTTGCCAGCGATTGGATCAACGCGGTCTGTCTGACACACCGAGCCGCCTGAATCGCTGGCAAGCCAGCTCCCACAAAGGTCATATGGTGTGCTCGCTGGCACTGGCCGTCAGCCTCGCCGGTTGCGCCGGCCTGCCCGACCAGCGCCTGGCCAACGAAGCGCTCAAGCGTGGCGACACTGCCACTGCCGCGCAGAACTACCGCGCACTGGCCGATCTGGGTTACAGCGAGGCGCAAGTCGGTCTCGCCGATATCCAGGTCGACAGCCGCGACCCCGAGCAGATCAAACAGGCCGAAGCGACCTACCGCGCCGCCGCCGACGTGTCGCCACGGGCCCAGGCCCGTCTCGGTCGCCTGCTGGTGGCCAAGCCCGGTTCCACCGAAGCCGAGCACCACGAAGCTGAAAGCCTGCTGAAAAAAGCCGCCGCCAACGGCGAAGGCAACACGTTGATCCCGCTGGCGATGCTGTACCTGCAATTCCCGCACAGCTTCCCGAATATCAACGCGCAGCAGCAGATCGATCAGTGGCGCAAATCCGGTTACCCGGAAGCGGGTCTGGCGCAGGTGCTGCTGTATCGCACCCAAGGCACTTACGACCAGCATCTGGATGACGTGGAAAAGATCTGCAAGGCCGCGCTCAACACCACCGACATCTGCTACGTCGAACTGGCCACGGTGTATCAGAAACGTGCCCAGCCTGAGCAACAGGCCGAGCTGCTCAAGCAGATGCAGGCCGGTTACAGCCGCGGCACGGTCAGCGCGCAGCGCGTCGATTCGGTGGCCCGCGTGCTGGCCGATTCGACCCTCGGCAAAACCGACGAGAAGACCGCGCAGTCGCTGCTCGAACCGATCGCCCCGGGCTACCCGGCATCGTGGGTGACCCTCGCGCAGCTGCTTTACGACTTCCCGGAACTGGGCGACGTCGATCAGATGATGAAGTACCTGGACAACGGCCGCGCCGCCGACCAGCCGCGCGCCGAACTGTTGCTGGGCAAGCTCTACTACGAAGGCAAACTGGTGCCGGCCGACGCAAAAGTCGCCGAAGAACATTTCCAGAAAGCCGTCGGCCGCGAAGTCGCCGCTGACTACTACCTCGGCCAGATCTATCGCCGTGGTTACCTGGGCAAGGTCTATCCGCAGAAGGCTCTCGACCACCTGCTGACCGCTGCGCGCAACGGCCAGAACAGCGCTGATTTCGCCATCGCCCAACTGTTTTCCCAAGGCAAGGGCACCAAGCCCGACCCGCTCAACGCCTATGTATTCAGCCAATTGGCCAAGGCGCAGAACACCCCGCAAGCCGATGAACTGGCGACCACCCTCGCAGCGCAATTGCCGCCCGAGCGTCTGGCCGAAGCCCAGCGCCTGCTGCAACAGGAACAGGCCAGCCGTGGCGCCCTGAACCAGAACACGCTGCAACTGCACGCCCTGCAAGAAGAAGACGGCGAGGAATCCCTATGAAGTTGAATCCCTTTGTGAAGGCTGGCATTGGCCTCACGTTCGCGCTGATCTGGTCTTGCCCGACACTGGCCGCGATCACTGAAACCAAGAACTTCGGTCTGGAAGTGAAAATCACCGGCCAGTCCGAAGACGACCGCGACCTCGGCACCGCCAGCGGCGGCGACGTCAACGGTGTGGGCCTGGACCTGCGTCCGTGGGTCTACGGCGAAAGCGGTGCGTGGAGCGCCTACGCCATGGGCCAGGCCGTGACCTCGACCGACATTATCGAAACCGACACCCTGCAGCAGTCCGACGGTGAACAAACCACCGACAACAGCGACCGCAAAACCAAGAAAAACTACCTGGCGATGCGCGAATTCTGGGTCGGCTACAGCGGCCTGACGCCGTACCCCGGCGAGATGCTCAAGTTCGGTCGCCAGCGTCTGCGCAATGACGACGGCCAATGGCGTGACACCAACATCGAAGCGCTGAACTGGACCTTCGACACCACCCTGCTGCGCGCCAACGTCGGTGTCGCCGAACGCTTCAGCGAATACCGCACCGACCTCAAAGAGCTGGCGCCGAAAGACAAGGATCGCCTGCACGCCTACGCCGATGCCGCCTACCAGTGGACGCCGGGTAACTGGGTCGGCATTCGCGGTCACCACACCCACGATAACGGCAAGCTCGACTACGCCGAACCGGGCGTGCCCCGCGACACCCTCGACAAAACCCAGAACGGCGACATCAGCTGGCTCGGTCTGACCGTCGACAGTGACGCCTACAACTGGCGCAACACCAACACCGTCAACTACTGGGGCAGCATCACCGGCATGAGCGGCGACCTTGATTCGGTCAACCCGCTGACCGCCGATGGCAGCCGTCCGGCCCAAGCCAAGCGCAGTGATGACATCAACGGCTGGGCCACCGACCTGGGCGTGCGCCTGCGCCTCGATCCGCAGTGGCAGGTCGGTGCAGCCTACGCCCGCGCCAGCGCCGATTACCAGCAGAACGGTCTGGAAAGCAACCGCTCCAACTACACCGGTACCCGCTCGCGCGTGCACCGTTTCGGCGAAGCATTCCGTGGCGAAATGAACAACATGCAGACCGCGACCCTGTTCGGTTCGTGGATGCTCAACGACCAGTACGACGCCAGCCTGATCTACCACAAGTTCTGGCGCGTGGACGGCAACAAGCCGGTGGGCAGCAACGGCATCAACGCCGTGGAAAACAACACCGACGACGTCACCGGCGCAATCCTCTCCAGCACCTCGCTGCCACTGCAGGATGGCAACAAGGACCTGGGTCAGGAAATGGACCTGGTGGTGACCAAGTACTTCAAGCAAGGCTTGCTGCCGGCGGCGTTGAGCCAGTCGATCGACGAGCCGTCGGCGCTGGTGCGTTTCCGTGGCGGTGTGTTCAAGCCGGGTGATGCCTATGGCAGCCAGGTCGATTCGTACATGCACCGCGCGTTCATCGACGTGATCTGGCGCTTCTGATGCAAACCGCCAAGGGAGTGCCCGACATGCACCATGCAAGGAAAGGCTCGCTCAGCCTGTTGGCCGGCGCCATGCTGCTGGCCTCCGCTGGCGCGTTCGCCACGGTGGAACCGGCCAAGCCGGTGACCACCGCCAAAGAGCTGCAACAAGCCAAGACCTACACCGTCAGCAGCGCGCCGACCGAGGCGCTGGAGCTGGCCAAGCCGAAACTGCCCGACCTGTCCGGCTTCACCGCCGAGGCTGCCGCTGCGAAGATCAATCGCAGCAAAGCAGGCAAGATCAGCGTGCGCCGGATGATGCAGGAAGACGCCCTGAAGGACTTCATCGGCGGCGACAACAAGATGGCTGAATGGGTGGTGCGTCAGCACGGTATCCCGCAGGCGATCTTCGTCGACGACGGTTACCTGAACCTCAAGGATCTGGCGCAGAAGCTGCCCAAGCAGTACTTCAGCGAGACCTCGCCGGGCGTGTACCTGGCGAAGCTGCCGATTGTGGTCGGCCGCAAAGGCATCCTCGAAATCGATGGTCAGACCCAGGAGTTGCGCCTGTCGCAAGAGGCCGGTTCGTTCCTGGTCAACGACGGTCAGTTGTTTGTGCGTGACACCAAAGTCACTGGCTGGCGCGAGAAGGACAATGGCCCGGCCACCTTCCGTTCGCCGAAGGAATTCCGTCCGTTCCTGCTGGCCTGGGGCGGCACCGAGACCTACATCGTCAACAGCAAGATGGCCAGTTTCGGTTACGCCAACAGTAAGTCGTACGGGGTGAGTATTTCCCAGTACACGCCGAACATGGCCAAGGTCCTCAAGCGTCCCGAGCCGACCGGCTGGATCGTCGGCTCCGAGTTCTCCGACATGTGGTACGGCTTCTACTGCTACGAGACCCGCGACTTCGTGGTCAAGGGCAACACCTACAAGGACAACATCGTCTACGGCATCGACCCGCACGACCGTTCCCACGGTCTGATCATTGCCGAGAACACCGTCCACGGTACGAAGAAGAAGCACGGCATCATCATTTCCCGAGAAGTGAACGACAGCTTCATCTTCAACAACAAGAGCTACGACAACCACCTCTCGGGCCTGGTGATCGACCGTAACAGCGTCAACAACATCATTGCCTACAACGAGATCTACAAGAACCACACGGACGGCATCACCCTCTACGAGTCCGCCGACAACCTGCTGTGGGGCAACAAGGTCATCAGCAACAAGCGCCACGGCATCCGCATTCGTAACAGCGTGAACATCCGCCTCTACGAAAACGTCGCCATGGCCAACGGGCTGACCGGCGTCTACGGCCACATCAAGGACCTGACCGACACCGACCGCGACATCAAGCTCGACCCGTTCGACGCGCAAGTCTCGCTGATCGTGGTCGGCGGTGAACTGGCGGCCAACGGCAGCGGGCCGATGGCCATCGACTCGCCGTTGAGCGTCGAGCTGTATCGCGTATCGATGCTGGCGCCGACCAAGTCCAGCGGCATCAGCTTCAACGGCATCCTCGGCGAGCGCCAGGATGAAATTCTCGACCTGCTGGTGCGCCAGCAGAAAGCCGTACTGATCGACCCTGTCGAACGCCAGACCGAACTGCGGGACTGAGGATAATTTTATGCACCCACATTTGATCAAATTACTCAGCCTGTCGGCCCTGACCGTGGGCATTCTGGCAGCCAGCAATGCTGCCCGCGCCGATGAAGCGGCGGGCGCCACCGCGCCAAAATTCAGCGCCGAACCGTGCTGCAACCTGTGCCCGGCTGCGCACGACGCGAAGAACTACACCACGCGCTATCAGCAGAACTTCACCACCCTGGTGCAGGCGCAGGGCGACTGGCTGTTCCGTACCCAGGAAGATTTGCGCACCGAGTTCAACACTACCCCGGCCGGCTACAAACGCCTGCAACAACTGCACGATGCGTTCAAGGCCAAAGGCGTCGAACTGGTGATCGTTTACCAGCCGACCCGTGGTCTGGTGAACCGCAACAAGCTCAACCCGCAGGAAAAAGCCGCGTTCGATTACGAGAAAGCGCTGGGCAACTACAAGACCATGCTCGGCCGTTTCGCCAAGATGGGTTACGTGGTACCGGACCTGTCGCCGCTGACCAACGAATCGCTGCCGGACACCCTGCCCGCCCACGATTTCTACTTCCGCGGCGACCAGCACTGGACCCCATACGGTGCTCAGCGCACAGCGAAAATCGTCGCCGAGAAGGTCAAGCAGATCCCGGCCTTCGCCGACATTCCCAAGCGTGAATTCGAGACCAAGCGCACCGGGCGCATGGGCAAGACCGGCACCCTGCACAATATGGCCGGGCAACTGTGCGGCACCAGTTACGCGATCCAGTACATGGACCAGTTCACCACCGAGCCGAAAGGCGAGGCCGGTGACGGCGACCTGTTCGGTGATTCCGGCAACCCGCAAATCACCCTCGTCGGTACCTCGCACAGCGGCAAGAACTACAACTTTGCCGGCTTCCTCGAAGAAGCGATTGGCGCCGACATCCTCAATGTCGC
Source organism: Pseudomonas sp. Y5-11 (assembly GCF_022368695.1). Taxonomy (NCBI): domain Bacteria; kingdom Pseudomonadati; phylum Pseudomonadota; class Gammaproteobacteria; order Pseudomonadales; family Pseudomonadaceae; genus Pseudomonas; species Pseudomonas sp. Y5-11. The sequence goes on along the minus strand of NZ_CP058974.1, from coordinate 1,999,265 downwards.
CTTCCCCGGCGGTGGTCTCGAAGGTTCGATGCTGCAGTACCTCGGTAGCGATGAATTCCAAAAGACCCCGCCGAAGATTCTGATCTGGGAATTCTCGCCGCTGTACCGCCTCGACCAGGAAACCATCTATCGCCAGATGATGGCGCTGCTGGATAACGGTTGCGAAGGCAAGGAAACCCAAATGTCCGCCAGCACCACGCTTAAGCCTGGCGGCAAACAGGAACTGCTGGTCAACAGCAAGAACCTGAACCTGCAGAACAGCAGCCATCAGGTCGACATCCGCTTCGCCGACACCTCGGTGAAAACCCTGCAAGCCACCCTCTGGTACATGAACGGTCGCCACGAGGACATCAAGATCGAGAAACCGGAAACCTCCGACACCGACGGTCGTTTCGCCTTTGAGCTGCGCACGGACGAAGACTGGGCCTCGCAAAATCTGCTGGCCGTCGAAGTCCAGGGCCCGGAAGCGGGTACCGCGCCGCAAAAAGTCGAAGCGAAAATCTGCAAACGCAACGTATTCCCGGGCGCTGGGCCACAAACCGCTCAGCTCGGGCAATGAGGTCTGCTATGCGAAATCGAACGATCAAACACCTGCTTGCGCCATCCCTGTTGACCCTGGCGATGTTCGCCGGGGCCACTCAGGCCGCCGCGCCATTGCGCCCGCCGCAGGGCTATTTCGCCCCGGTGGATAAATTCAAGAGCGGCGACAACAGCGAAGGCTGCGACGCGATGCCGACGCCGTACACCGGACCGCTGCAATTTCGCAGCAAATACGAAGGCTCGGACAAGGCCCGCGCGACCCTGAACGTGCAGTCGGAAAAAGCTTTCCGCGACACCACCAAGGACATCACCACCCTGGAGCGCGGCACCGCCAAACGAGTGATGCAGTTCATGCGCGACGGCCGGCCGGAGCAGCTCGACTGCACGCTGAACTGGCTGACCGCGTGGGCCAAGGCCGATGCATTGATGTCGAAAGACTTCAACCACACCGGCAAGTCGATGCGCAAATGGGCACTGGGCAGCATGGCCTCTTCGTACATCCGCCTGAAGTTCTCCGATTCGCATCCGCTGGCCACGCATCAGCAAGAAGCGCAGCAGATCGAGGCGTGGTTCAGCAAGATGGCCGATCAGGTGGTCAGCGACTGGGACAACCTGCCGCTGGAAAAAACCAACAACCACTCGTACTGGGCCGCCTGGTCGGTGATGGCCACCGCTGTCGCCACCAACCGTCGCGACCTGTTCGACTGGGCGGTGAAGGAATACAAGGTCGGGGTCAATCAAGTCGACGCCGACGGCTTCCTGCCCAACGAACTCAAGCGCCAGCAACGCGCCCTCGCCTATCACAACTACGCCCTGCCGCCACTGGCGATGATTGCCAGCTTCGCCCAGGTCAACGGGGTGGATCTGCGTCAGGAAAACAACAGCGCGCTCAAGCGTCTGGGTGATCGGGTGCTGGCCGGGGTGAAAGACCCGGATCAGTTCGAGGAAAAGAACGGCAAGAAACAGGACATGACCGACCTGAAAGAAGACATGAAATTCGCCTGGCTTGAACCGTTCTGCACCCTCTACACCTGCCCGGCAGATGTGATCGAGAAGAAGCACGGCATGCAACCGTTCAAGACCTTCCGCCTCGGCGGCGACCTGACCAAGGTCTACGACCCGTCGCACGAGAAGGGCAACAAAGGTTCATAAGGCCAAAACCCTGTAGGAGCTGCGGCACGCTGCGATCTTTTGACTTTGATTTTCAAAAGACCAGATCAAAAGATCGCAGCCTTCGGCAGCTCCTACAGGGCGGCAGCGAGATTTGAGTTAGCCCTCCGGTTTTACGTGGGGGGTTTGGGGGGGCTTTGGCCCTTGACTGTTGGTTCAAACATGGAGAGATCGGGATGGTATTTTCATCCAACGTGTTCCTGTTTCTGTTCTTGCCGATCTTTCTCGGCTTGTACTACTTGAGCGGGCAACGCTATCGCAACCTGTTGCTGCTGATCGCCAGCTACGTGTTCTACGCGTGGTGGCGGGTGGACTTCCTGGCGCTGTTCGCCGGGGTCACCCTGTGGAACTACTGGATCGGCCTGAAAGTCGGTGCCGCCGGCGTGCGTACCAAACCGGCGCAGCGCTGGCTGCTGCTCGGCGTCGCGGTCGACCTGTGCATCCTCGGCTACTTCAAATACGCCAATTTCGGCGTGGACAGCATCAACGCGATCATGACCTCGTTCGGTCTGGAACCGTTCATCCTGACCCACGTGCTGCTGCCGATCGGTATCTCGTTCTACATCTTCGAATCGATCAGCTACATCATCGACGTGTACCGCGGCGACACCCCGGCCACGCGCAACCTGATCGACTTCGCAGCGTTCGTGGCGATCTTCCCGCACCTGATTGCCGGCCCGGTTCTGCGCTTCCGCGACCTCGCCGATCAATTCAACAACCGCACCCACACCCTCGACAAGTTCTCCGAGGGCTGCACGCGGTTCATGCAGGGTTTCATCAAGAAGGTGTTCATCGCCGACACCCTCGCGGTAGTGGCCGACCACTGCTTCGCCCTGCAAAACCCGACTACGGGTGATGCCTGGCTGGGCGCGCTGGCGTACACCGCGCAGCTGTATTTCGACTTCTCCGGTTACAGCGACATGGCCATCGGTCTGGGCCTGATGATGGGTTTCCGCTTCATGGAAAACTTCAAGCAGCCGTACATCAGCCAGTCGATCACCGAGTTCTGGCGTCGCTGGCACATCAGCCTGTCGACCTGGCTGCGTGACTACCTGTACATCACCCTCGGCGGTAACCGCAAAGGCACGCTGATGACCTATCGCAACCTGTTCCTGACCATGCTGCTGGGTGGTCTGTGGCACGGCGCGAACATCACTTACATCGTCTGGGGCGCCTGGCACGGCATGTGGCTGGCGATCGAAAAAATGCTCGGCATCAACACCTCGCCGCGCAGCCTCAACCCGATCCGCTGGGCGCTGACCTTCCTGCTGGTGGTGATGGGCTGGGTGATCTTCCGTGCCGAGAACCTGCACGTCGCCGGGCGCATGTACGGCGCGATGTTCAGCTTCAGCGACTGGTCGCTGTCGGAACTCAACCGCGCCAGCCTCACCGGTCTGCAAGTGGCAACCCTGGTGGTGGCGTACGCAACGCTGGCGTTCTTCGGCCTGCGTGATCTGTACACCAACCAGCCTCCGGTCAAAACCAAGCCAGTGGTCAACGTCGAAACCGACGGCCCTGCCGCTGCGACTCCGGGAACGATCAAAGCCGCACCCGGCGAAAACCCGGCGAGCATCCACGAGCCTGGCTACACCGTCGGCGTCGAAGCCCAGGTGCAACCGGCGTACTGGACGGCGGACTGGTCGCGTTACGTGATGCGCGGGCTGATCCTGCTGCTGTTCATCGCCTCGATTCTCAAACTCTCGGCGCAAAGCTTCTCGCCGTTCCTTTACTTCCAGTTCTGAGGGATCTGACATGACCCGCTCATTACGCATCTTCTACATCGCGCTGTTTCTGCTGACCCTGCTGGTGCTCGGTCTGTGGTCGGTGCGCAGCTTCTTCGGCTTCAACACCAATGCCGACGCGACGGTACTCAACGGCCGCTGGACCAAAGCCGTGGAAACCCACTACGACGATCAGTTTCCGATCAAGCGACTGGGCACCAACCTCTGGGCGGCGCTGGATTTCAAACTGTTCAACGAAGGGCGTCCGGGCGTGGTGCTCGGTCGCGATCAGTGGCTGTACAGCGACGAAGAATTCAACCCGATCGTCAACGAAGAGCTGAACCTGCAAGGCAACTACGCGCTGGTCGAAGGCGTGCGCCAGACCCTGAAAGAGAAAGGCGTGAAACTGGTGATGGCGATCGTGCCGGCCAAGGTGCGCCTGTACCCGGAACACCTGGGTGAAGTGAAACCGGCAAGCATTCACGCCAACCTTTATCAGGACTTCCACGCCCGTGTCGCGGCAGACAAGATCCTCGCCCCGGACCTGCTCGGCCCGCTGCAACAAGCCAAGCAAAACGGTCAGCAAGTGTTCCTGCGCACCGACACCCACTGGACCCCGGAAGGCGCCGAAATCGCCGCCAACACCCTGGCCAAGACCATCGCCGACAAGTTCCCGCTCAGCGGCGAGCCGCAGCGCTTCGTCACCACGCCAGCGGAGAAGGTCACGCACAAGGGCGACCTGCGTCTGTTCCTGCCGCTGGATCCGCTGTTCGAAAACCTGATGCCGGCGCAAGAACCGCTGCAAAAGCGCAACACCGTGGCCGCCGAGCAACCGGCTGGTGACGACGCGCTGTTCGCCAGCAGCGAAGTACCGGTCGCACTGATCGGCACCAGCTACAGCGCCAACCCCAACTGGAACTTCGTCGGTGCGCTGAAACAAGCGCTGCACAGCGACGTGGTCAATTACGCCGAGGACGGCCACGGCCCGATCCTGCCGATGCTCAGCTACCTGAAAAGCGATGACTTCAAGAACAGCCCGCCACAGGTGCTGATCTGGGAGTTTCCTGAACGATATCTGCCTGTGAACAACGAAATCGGCGACGCCGACCCGCAGTGGGTCGCAGAGCTCAAACAAGCCGGTGCTCGCCAACAAAACGTAGCCATCAACACTAAATCCGAGACGCCCGATCGGGCGCAAAACTGAAAGAGAGGTAACACCATGACTTTCACTACTACTCCTCGTCGTCTCGCCAAACGCTTCGCACTGGTTGCGGGTCTGAGCGTGCTGTCGGTCCAGGCCTTTGCCGGTGGCGACGCCGCGCTGTACGGCCCGACCGCGCCGAAAGGCTCGACCTTCGTGCGGGTCTACAACGCCAGCAACGCCGAAGTCAGCGCCACCGTCGGCAGCACCAATCTGAGTGACGTAGCGCCACTGGCCAGCAGCGACTTCAGCTTCATGCCGGGCGGTGACTACAGCGCCAAAGTCGGCAGCCAGACCCTGCCGGTCAAACTGGCCGGTGACCACTACTACACCCTGGTCAACAACGCGTCCGGCGCGCCGCAACTGATCGAGGAACCGCCGTTCAAGAACAAGCAGAAATCCCTGGTGCGCGTGCAGAACCTCAGCGACAAGCCGCTGACCCTGAAGACCGCCGACGGCAAGACCGAAGTGGTGCCGAACGTGGCCGCCAAGGGCCGTGGCGAGCGTGAAATCAACCCGGTGAAAGTCAGCCTGGCGCTGTACGAAGGTGACAAGAAAGTCGGCGACGTGAAACCGGTCGCGCTGGAGCGCGGTGAGGCCGCGGTGCTGTACGTCACCGGCTCCGGCAGCAGCCTGTCGCCAGTCTGGGTGAAACGCCCGGTGTCGACTCGCTAACAATTTCCCGATGAGACGCTGATCCCTGTAGGAGCTGCGGCACGCTGCGATCTTTTGACGTTGTTTTTAAAGATCAAGAACAACAGATCGCAGCCTTCGGCAGCTCCTACAGGGGAATGCCGCGGCCTCTCGGTACGAGACAACAACAAGAGTGAAACGACACAACGTTCGTGCCTCTAACCAATCGATTTTTATGGAGTAAACAACATGATTCCGGTGATCTTGTCAGGTGGTAGCGGTTCACGTCTTTGGCCGCTTTCGCGTAAGCAATTCCCTAAACAATTCCTGGCCCTGACCGGTGAACACACGCTGTTCCAGCAAACGCTGGAGCGCCTGGTGTTCGAAGGCATGGACACGCCGATCGTGGTCTGCAACAAGGATCACCGTTTCATCGTCAACGAACAGTTGGCCAACCGTAACCTCGAATGCCAGCGCATCCTCATGGAGCCGTTCGGCCGCAACACCGCACCAGCGGTAGCGCTGACTGCGATGATGCTGGTCAATGAAGGGCGTGACGAACTGATGCTGGTGCTGCCGGCCGACCACGTGCTGGAAGACCAGAAAGCCCTGCAACGCGCCCTCGCCCTGGCCACCGTCGCCGCCGAAAACGGCGAGATGGTGCTGTTCGGCGTGCCGGCGACCAAACCGGAAACCGGCTACGGCTACATCAAATCCACCGGCGACTCGCTGCTGCCAGAAGGCGTCAGCCGCGTTTCGCATTTCGTTGAAAAACCTGACGTCAAACGCGCCACTGAGTACGTTGAATCAGGCGGCTACTACTGGAACAGCGGCATGTTCCTGTTCCGCGCCAGCCGCTTCCTCGAAGAGCTGAAAAAGCACGATCCGGACATCTACGACACCTGCCTGCTGACCCTTGAGCGCAGCCAGCAGGACGCCGACACCATCACCTTCGACGAAGCCACCTTCGCTTGCTGCCCGGACAACTCCATCGACTACTCGGTGATGGAAAAAACCCAGCGCGCCTGCGTGGTGCCGCTGACCGCCGGCTGGAGCGATGTCGGTTGCTGGTCGTCGCTGTGGGAAGTCAACGAGAAGGATGCCAACGGCAACGTCAGCAAGGGCGATGTGGTGATCCAGGACAGCAAGAACTGCATGATCCACGGCAACGGCAAACTGGTGTCGGTGATCGGCCTGGAAAACATCGTCGTGGTCGAAACCAAGGACGCGATGATGATCGCCCACAAGGACAAGGTCCAGGGCGTCAAGCAGATGGTCAACACGCTCAACGAGCAGGGTCGCAGCGAAACCCAGAACCACTGCGAGGTCTACCGTCCGTGGGGCTCGTATGACTCGGTGGACATGGGCGGCCGTTTCCAGGTCAAGCACATCTCGGTCAAGCCGGGCGCGTGCCTGTCGCTGCAGATGCACCACCACCGCGCCGAACACTGGATCGTGGTCAGCGGCACCGCCGAAGTGACCTGCGATGACAACGTGTTCCTGCTCTGCGAGAACCAGTCGACCTACATCCCGATCGCCTCGGTGCACCGCCTGCGCAACCCGGGCAAGATCCCGCTGGAAATCATCGAAGTGCAGTCGGGTTCGTACCTGGGTGAAGACGATATCGAGCGCTTCGAAGACATCTACGGTCGCTCCACCCCGATCGAACGCGGCGTGTCGGTGAAAACCATCGCGCAGTGATCTCCCGGCAATAGGAAGCCCCCGTCCAGCCCGCTGCGTCCCCTATCCGCAGTGGGTTGGGCGGGGGCTTTTTTTAGAAGCAAAAGATCGCAGCCTGCGGCAGCTCCTACAGGGAAAACGCGTTCAAACTGTAGGAGCTGCCGTGTTGTGGTCGAATTTTTTTAGACCATGATGTAGGAGCGTCGATTTAAGGAAGCATCATGGGATATCGGGTTGTTACGTCAGAGGAAAAAGCAGAAGCCATTCGCTTGGTCGTGGAGATGAATTACTCCATCCCTA
>NZ_CP058974.1:1817401-1989585 GCF_022368695.1 Pseudomonas sp. Y5-11 | reverse complement strand
CACGATTGGATGCCGGAAAACGGCTACCGAAACCATTTCGAAGCGGAGAAGGATGTGATGGATTTTGTTCATCACTACAACCATCGTCGTTGCCACTCTGCCTCGAACCACTTGCCGCCTGCGCTGTTTGAGCAACAAGCGGTCTAATGCTCCTAAGGAGTGGTTTAAAAAAACTGAACCACTACAGCCGCAGGTTGCGATCTTTTGACTTTACCCTGCCCATCGCCAACCTCACCTACGCTTAGGTAGGATGCCCCTCTATCCCTGCGAGGTTGTGCGACATGTTCATCGGCGTCTTGCTGGTCATTACCTGGCTGATCCTCTTGCTACGCTATCCGGCCAAGGCCGTGCCGGTGTCGGTCGCGGCCGCCGTAGGTCTGGGACTGGTCGCGGTCTGGGTGGTGTGGCTGGACAACCGCGAGCTCAAGCAACTGGCACGCCTTGAGATGCGCATTGTCTATGCGCCCGAACAATGCCCGGCGGATCGCCCGCTGCAACTGAAAATGAACAACGGCAACGACGTGCCGCTGACCGAACTGCGCTGGCGCATCGCAGCCTACGCGCCCGGGGACACGGTCAATCTGGCCGACAACCAATACTCCGCCCCACGCTATCGCGGCCCCGGCGAACTGCAGGCCGGCGGCGAATGGGTGGACTGCCTGCCGATGCCACCGCTGCGCCCCGGTTACCGTCCGCAAACCCTGGAGTTTCGCGCAGAGCGTTTGCAGGGCAGTTTCTCCGACTGATCCCCCTCCCCACCTTTTTGCACAAGGAATGCGCCATGCCCGTTGCGTTGATTACCGGTTGCTCCAGCGGCATTGGCCGCGCCCTCGCCGATGCATTCAAAGCCGCCGGCTACGAAGTCTGGGCCACTGCGCGCAAAACCGAAGATGTCGCGGCCCTCGCCGCTGCCGGATTCACCGCCATCGCGCTGGACGTCAATGACAGCCTGGCGCTGGAACAGCTCGCCGAACGCCTCAACCAGCAACACGGCGGCCTCGATGTGCTGATCAACAACGCCGGTTATGGCGCGATGGGGCCGCTGCTCGACGGCGGCGTGCCGGCCATGCAGCGCCAGTTCGAAACCAATGTGTTCTCGATTGTCGGCGTGACTCGTGCCCTGTTTCCGGTGCTGCGCCGTGCCAAGGGGCTGGTGGTGAACATCGGCAGTGTCTCAGGCGTGCTGGTGACGCCGTTCGCTGGCGCGTATTGCGCCTCGAAAGCGGCGGTGCATGCGTTGAGCGAAGCACTGCGTATGGAACTGGCGCCGTTCGGCATTCGCGTGATGGAGGTCCAGCCCGGGGCGATTCAGTCGAGCTTCGCCAAGAATGCCGGGCACGAAGCCGAGCAACTGATCAACGAGCAGTCGCCGTGGTTTCCCTTGCGTGAGGGAATCCGCGCACGGGCCAAGGCCTCGCAGGACAAGCCGACGCCAGCCAGTGAGTTTGCGGCTGAGTTGCTCAAGGCTGTGCAGCGGGACAAGCCGCCACGCTTGATTCGTATCGGTAATGGCAGCCGCGCGTTGCCGTTGCTGGCGACGTTGTTGCCCAAGGGGTTGCTGGAGTCGACGTTGATGCGGCGGTTCGGGTTGCGTGGGAAGCTCTGAGACCGGATTGACGCTTTCGCGAGCAANCCCAAGGGGTTGCTGGAGTCGACGTTGATGCGGCGGTTCGGGTTGCGTGGGAAGCTCTGAGACCGGATTGACGCTTTCGCGAGCAAGCTCGCTCCCACACTGGATCTGTGACACATCGAAGATCCCCTGTGGGAGCGAGCCTGCTCGCGAAGGGGCCAGATCAGCCAACACTCAGCCCCAGCCCTTCATGAAATCAATGAACGCCCGCACCTTCAACGGCAAATGCCGGGTATCCGGGTACAGCGCATACACCCCCTACCGGGCGAAGCGGTGATCGACCAGCAACCGCACCAATCGCCCCGCTTCCAGATCGTCCTGAATCAGCCACTGCTGCTCAGTTCGCTGTTGGGCGCATTGGGCGGCAATGATTTCCGCTTACTGCTTTCTCGCCGCCGCTCTGCTGAAGCTGTTGCCGATGGTCGCCGCGCTGCGTTTCGACGCCTCCACAGTGCTCGCCCTACTGAGCCCACCTTCCCTTCAGGAAAAACCCACATGATTGACTACAACGAATATTTTGATGAAGTGATCCAGGCCCACCTGGTCATCGAACGCTGGTTTGCCGTGGAGCAGGATTCGGCGGAACTGGCGCGTTTGCTGAGCCGGTTCTCCACGGATTTTTCCATGGTCACGCCGCTGGGTCGGGCGCTGGATATCGAAGCCTTGCGCGGGCTGTTTCAGTCAGCAGGCGGGAAGAAGCCCGGGTTCCGGATCGAGCTCAGTGAGCTGCGCGGGATTGCCCTGCATGCGCATGGCGCAACGCTGAGTTATCGCGAGCAGCAGAGCGATGCGAGCGGGTTGCACACTGATCGCCGGTCGACAGTGGTGTTTGAAAAGAGCGAGGACGGGCGGGTGTTGTGGCGGCATTTGCAGGAGACATTTTGCGCTGAATGATTACTCGGTATTGGTCTGAAAGACCGGGTTGTTCGCTTCGCGAGCAGGCTCGCTCCCACACTGGATCTGTGACACATCGAAGTTCCCCGGGGGGAGCGAGCCTGCTCGCGAATGGCAGCCACGCGGTCTGTCAGTTATCCACAGGCTCCTGCTTCACCACCACCGTGCAAGTAATCCCCGCCGCCAACAACACCCCCTCCGGCACGTCATCGATGTGAATGCGCACCGGTACCCGCTGTGCCAGGCGCACCCAGTTGAACGTCGGGTTCACGTCGGCGATCAGCTCGCGGCTTTCCGGGTTGTCGCGGTCGTAGATGCCGCGGGAAATGCTTTCCACGTGGCCCTTCAACACTTCGCCGCTCATCAGTTGCATGTCGGCTTTGTCACCCACGCGCACATGCGGCAGTTTGGTCTCTTCGAAGAAGCCGTAGACCCAGAACGAGTTCATGTCGACCACGGCCATTTTCGCTTCGCCAATGCGCGCGTAGTCGCCGCGATGCACGTTGAGGTTGGTTACGTAACCGTCCACTGCCGCGCGCACTTCAGTGCGTTTGAGGTTCAGTTCGGCGGCTTCCAGTTGCGCTTGTGCGTGTTGGTAATCGGCCAGCGCGGCGTCGGCGATGTTGCTGGCGTCGTCGCGGTTTTCCTTGGAGATCACCAGGTTGTCCAGGTCAGCGCGGCGATGTGCGTTGACTTTGCGCATCTCCCACGTCGACTTGCGCGAAGCCACCAGCGACTGCGCCTGCTTGACCGCGATGCGGTAGTGCTCCGGATCGATCTGCATCAGCAGATCGCCCTTCTTCACCAACTGGTTGTCGCGCACCGGCACATCGATGACTTCACCGGTGACGTCGGCCGCGACATTGATGATGTCGGCACGAACCCGGCCGTCACGGGTCCACGGCGTGTTCATGTAATGCACCCACAACGTGCGGCCGATCCACAGCGCCAGGGCCAGCACCAGCAAGGTGGCGAGCAGGCTGAAAAACTTTTTCATCAGAGCGTTCTCAACGGTAGACGGTCAGCGCCATGGCGCCGAACAGACAGGTAAACAGACTCAGGCGCAGCAGCGCCGGGTGCCAGAAAAAGCGGTACAGGTCGAACCCCGAGAGGAACCGGTCGAGCGCCCAGGCCAGCGCCGCAGCGACAAAGAACATCAGGGTCATGGTCGGCATGTACACGCCGTGGAAAGCGATTTCACGAGGCATGGGCAAGTCCTTCGGGCTTGGCGACGGCATAGGCGGCGAGCGGTGATTGCGGGTCGAGCAACGAGGTGCGGATGAAGTGCAGGTAGCTCTTTACCCGACGCAGCGCGGAAGTGTCGAAGTGCGGCGCGAACGGCTCGTCGGTCGCGGCGACCCGGCTGATCGCGTGATCGACCGCGACCAGTGCACGCTCCAGATTGCTCGGGTTCGGTTGCAGAAACAGCCGCACCAGCGCCCGGCCCATCACCCGAATGGCCTGGCGCCACGGCTGCGATTCGGTATACGCCGGGTGCACCGGTAGAATTGCCTGTTCCTTGCGCAACTCGATGATCGCGTGGCCGACTTCGAGCACCACGAACATCCAGCGCAGCAGGTTTTTTTGTACCTTCGGCTGGCCGGCAGCGAGGCCGTATGCCTGATGCAACAGATCGCGGGTGCGACTCTCGAAACTCGACGCCAACCCCTTGAGTTTGCCGCTGATGGCGTAGACCACCTGACCGCGCAGGTCCTGCTCCAGCCGCTTCCATAACCAGCGGCTGTTCGGCGGCAGAATGATTGCCCCCGCCGCCGCGCACACCAGCATGCCCATGACCATGGCGATGTAGTCGTTGATGAAGGTGTAAGGGTTGTAGACGGTCAGGTTGTCCGGCACGGAACCTGTGCTGAAGAAGATCAGCAACCCCAGGCCGACCCCGGCATATTGCGGCCGCGACGTGAGGAACGAACCGAGCACGATCACCGGCGCGAGCATCACGCACAACAGCGGAAAACCGTCGATCCACGGGAAGATGAAAAACATCTCGACGAAGCCGATCAGCGCCCCGAGGAACGTCCCGCAGGCCATCTGGAACGCCATGCGTTTCGGGTTCGGTGTGGCGGCGGACAAACCCACGGTGGCGGCGGCAATCAAGGTCATGGTCGCGCCACTCGGCCACGCGGTGGCCACCCAATAGCTGCCCAGCACAATCAGGATGAACGACGCGCGGATCCCCGAAGCCGCCGCGGCCCACCAGTTGGTTTGCGGGGTGAACGGCTCGTCCCAGCGCTCACGCTCGTGGCGGTGATCGGCCAGCGAGGCGTGGGTCTGTGCATAACTGTGCAGGTCGTCGACGAAGCGATAGAGCAATTCGTAGGCGGTGTGGAAGTCCAGTTGCTCGGCTTCACTCGGAGCGGTTTCCTGGAAAATGCCGCGCAAGGTTCGCACGCGTGTCGGCAGGCCTTCCTTGTAAGTCGCCAACGCCGTCGCCAGGCGTGCCGCGTCCGGGCTGGTCAAGGCACGGCCACTGAAGCCGTCGAGCACTTCGGCCAGGTCCTGCAGGCCCGGCTTGATCGCGGCCACCACATGTTCTTCGCCATTGCCGCGCAGGCGCTCGAGCAACTGATGCAGGGCGTTGAAGCGTGTGGTGATGCCCATGAACTCGCTGTTCAAACGACTGAGGCGACCGTTGCGCCGACGCATGTGCGGGTCTTCGAACACGGTCACGCTGCGCAGCCCTTCCAGGCCTACGGCTTCGGCGATGAAGCGCACGTTGCTCGCTTCGAACGACTCGGCCTTGCTGCGCCCGCGCAGGCCATCGGTGACGAACAGCGCGAACACACCGAAGCGCTGATACAGGGCGTTGCGCATGGCTGCGCTGGCGGTTTGCGGCAGGATCGCGGCGCTGATCACGGTCGAGCAGAGAATCCCCAACGAGATTTCCAGCACCCGCCACACGGCGGCCATGAACGCACCGTCCGGATGCGCCAGCGCCGGCAGTCCGACCATCGCCGCGGTGTAGCCAGCGAGGACAAAACCGTAGGCACGAAAATTACGGCAGCGCGCCGCACCCGCCGAACAAATGCCGACCCAGATTGCCAGCGAGCCCAGGAACAATTCGGTGTTCTGCGCGAACAGCGCGATCAGCGTGACCATCATCGCCGACCCGGCCAGAGTGCCGAGGAAGCGATAGAAACTCTTGGCGAACACCTGCCCGCTCTGCGGCTGCATGACGATGAACACGGTGATCATCGCCGTACGCGGTTGCGGCAACTCCAGGCGCATCGCCAGCCACAGCGTCAGGAACGCGGCGAGCAATACCTTGAAGATATACACCCAGGTCACGCCATCACTGCGCGCCCAGTCAAAGAAGCCACGGCGCCATTCCAGGGAGGAGAGCCAGCGTAGAGGTGCGGGCAAGGGAGTCATTAAATCTGCTCAATGATTGAGGACTGAAGAGTTATCTGTGGCAAACATCAATTTTTGTGGTGAACACAAACTCTGTGGTGAGGGGATTTATCCCCGATGGGTTGCGCAGCAGCCCCAAGAAAAGCCAATGCGGTGTGCCAAGCAGAACCGGTTTGCAGGTTTTGGGGCTGCTCCGCAGCCCATCGGGGATGAATCCCCTCGCCACAAAGGTTTTGTGTAGTGAGTTGTGTGTTCACCGCAGCAGAGTCGGGGTTTTCGGGGCTGCTGTTTGCTCGGCAGTCGGCACGTCATTACCCGCCCCGAGGCCGCCACCCAACGCCGTCACCAGCTCGGCATGCGCACTCAAGCGCGCCGCCTGCACTTGCTGCTGCACCTGCTGTTGCTTGAACAGCAAGGTCTGCGCATTGAGCACGTTGAGGTAATCGGTGAGGCCGCGCTGATAGGCAATCATCGCGATGTCGTAGGTCTTCTGCGCGGTGGCCACCGACTCGGCAGCGAAGGCTTGCTGCTTGTCCATCGACTCGCGGCGGATCAACTGGTCGGAGATGTTCTTCAGCGCATTGACCAGCGTCTGGTTGTAATGCGCCACAGCGATGTCATACCCGGCAGACGCTTCGCCCAGCTCACTGCGCAAACGCCCACCGTCGAAGATCGGCAAGGAGATTGCCGGGCCGACGTTGTAGTTGAGCTTCTTGCCGGTCAAAAACTCCAGCGCTCCGCCGCCGGTGGCCATGTAGCCGAGGCTGCCGACCAGATCGACGTTGGGATAAAACCCGGCGTGTGCCACGTCGATGCCGCGTGCCTGCGCTGCCACTTGCCAGCGACTGGCAACCACGTCCGGGCGTTGACCGAGCAACTCGGCGGGCAATGCCGACGGCAGTTTCAACGCAGCACCTAGGGCCAAAGTCGGTCGCTGCAGTTGCGCGCCGTCGCCCGGGCCCTTACCGGCCAGCGCGGCGATCTGGTTGCGGCTCAGGGCGATAGCTTCGTCGAGCGCATCCAGTTGCCGATGGGTTTCCGGCAACGGTGTTTCGGCCTGACTGACTTCGAAGTGCGTACCGATCCCGCCATCCAGACGCTTCTGCGCCAGATCCAGAATCTGCTGTTGCTGCTTGAGGGTCGCGGCGACGATATCGCGCTGGGCATAGTGCAGCGACAGCTCGATGTAGGCGCGCACGATATTGTTCTGCAATTCCAGCTGCGCCAGCCGCGCTTCGGCGGCGCTCATGTGCGCCAGATCCACCGCGCGTTCGCTGGCATTGCTTTCGCGGCCCCAGAGGTCGAGGGCGTAGCTGAAGCCCAGCGCGGCGTTGTTGTCCCAGGTGGTGGTGTTGGCCAGCTCGCCCGGGCCGTAGAACTGGTCGGTCGGCCAGTTGTGGCGCTTGAGCGTCGACTCGCCATTGATCTGTAACGACTCGGCCGCTTCGGCGACACCGGCCATGGCCTTGGCCTGACGCACCCGCGCCGCGGCCATGGCCATGCTCGGACTGCCCTGCACGGCGAGGTCGATCCAGCGATTGAGTTGCGGGTCGCCGTAGGCTTGCCACCATTGTGCGGTGGGCCAATTGGCGTCTTTGGCGGCGTGGGCAATCGCGTCGTCGGTGGCCAGGGTATTGGCCTCCAGTGCCTTGCCCTGCGGGGCAATTCCTCCGGTACCGATGCAGCCGCCAAGACCCAAAGTAAAAGCCAGAACACTGAGCGGCAAAAGCGCTCTGTTGATGCGACGCGGCACAGCTGCGAATTCCTGAAAGAGGATAAGGCGGGACGTGTTCCCTTCTGTAGGAGCTGCCGAAGGCTGCGATCTTTGATCCTGATTCCCTTAAAACAGAATCAAAAGATCGCAGCCTTCGGCAGCTCCTACAGGGAACGGCGCAATTCTAGGGAACGCCCTGTTCGGCGATAAGCTGGGATTCCTGTGAATCTTTGTTACCGTTAACGAGATAATCCCTTGGTCGGGGGTCTCAGCCCCTGAAACTTCGTGTCACAATTTGCCATCTCCCTTGAGAGCACCCCATGGACACATTGCAAAACATGCGCGCCTTCAGTTGTGTGGCCGAAGCTGGCAGCTTCACCGCCGCCGCCGTGCAACTCGACACCACCACGGCCAACGTCTCGCGCGCGGTCTCCAACCTGGAAGCCCACCTGCAAACCCGCCTGCTCAATCGCACGACCCGGCGCATCGCCCTGACCGAGGCCGGCAAGCGCTACCTGCTGCGTTGCGAACAGATCCTGGCCTATGTCGAAGAAGCCGAAGCCGAGGCCAGCGAAGCCCACGCGCGCCCCGCCGGGCAACTGAAAGTGCACACCATGACCGGCATCGGTCAGCACTTCGTGATCGACGCCATCGCCCGCTACCGCAAGACCCACCCGGACGTGACCTTCGACCTGACCATGGCCAACCGCGTGCCGGACCTGCTCGACGAGGGCTATGACGTGTCCATCGTGCTGGCCAGCGAACTGCCGGACTCGGGCTTCGTCTCGCAACGCCTGGGCATCACCTACAGCATCGTCTGCGCCTCCCCGGCCTACGTGAAAGCCAACGGCTGCGCGCAAAAACCCAGCGACCTGCTGAACCACGCCTGCCTGCGCCTCGTCAGCCCGGTGATCCCCCTGGAAAAATGGGCCTTCAACGGCCCCGACGGCCAGGAAATGGTCACCATCAACAGCTCGCCGTTCCTGGTGAACTCCGCCGACGCCATGAAAGCCGCGATCATCAGCGGCATGGGCGTCGGCGTCCTGCCGGTCTACGCCGCCATCGAAGGCCTGCGCAACGGCACGCTGGTGCGGATGATGCCCAACTACCGCTCGCAGGAACTCAACCTGTACGCGATCTACCCGTCGCGGCAATACCTGGATGCGAAGATCAAGACCTGGGTCGAGTATTTGCGCGGGTCACTGCCGGAGATATTGGCGGCGCACCAAGCGGAACTGGCGGCTTATGAGTTGAGTGGCAGCCTCGCCGGAGCCCGTGTCGCCAACTGACTTAAACAAACCGCCAAACCTGTAGGAGCTGCCGCAGGCTGCGATCTTTGCCTTTGATGTTTAACAATCAAAAGATCGCAGCCTACGGCAGCTCCTACAGAAGCGGTGATTTGACGGGAGTTTTCCGACAGGTTTTGACGGTTGTGGCTCGGAAGTGGGGTGGATAGGCTCAGGGGGTCGTTGACGAATCAACGACCGGACTTGGTCGTCCGGGTTTAGAATGGCGCACTTTTTAAGCTTGCTTAATGGCGAGCTGTGCGTGGGAGGGCCTTGGCCCTGCCGGGTTTCCATTCCCTGGTCGACCAACCTGCGTACGGTTCGCCACCCTATTGCTTGGTCGCAGTACGTGGCGAACTCCACATCCCGAATGGAGTTCCAGCATGATCAAACCCACACCCAACCCGCCCCCAGCGGAAAGCACCTCCCCCTACGAATCCCTCGATTCAAAAAAGCTCCACGATGCCGCCGAACGCGCCCTCGACCACTACCTGAAACCTTCCGCCGCCGCTGTAAGATTCCACAAACCCAGCAGCATGTTCCAGGTCGCCCCCGACATGGACAACGAAAGCCTGCTGGTTCACGCCTGCGAATCACTGGCCTCGGCGAGCATCATGACCAGCGACATTGCGGCCTACGTCGACAGCCCGCAGCGACAAACGATACTGGCGATCCAGCAAATCATCATGCTCGCCGAACTGGCGGTGAACCGGGTGCTGGATAACGTGGAAATCAGCCAATCTGCAGCACACAGCTGAGCCATTGTGGGAGCGGGCGAGTCAGTTAGAGGCTGGTCGGCTGTCAGGCCGCCATCGCTGGCAAGCCAGCTCCCACAAGGACTGAGTGGATTCAGTTAGATCCAGGTCGGCTGTCAGGCCGCCATCGCGAGCAAGCTCACTCCTACAGAAAAGCAAAGCAGTTCAGGCAGACCGCATGCTTTTCACCACTCAACAGGATGAGCGTTAGCTCGGCTGCAGCTCTTGATCTTGCCGTGCCGGCCCCTTCGGCAGGCTGAGTGGAGGGGTTGATCCGGGGGTGGGAGCGCAGCGACCGTTTGGCGCAGCCAAAGGCATCGAGAGGAGGTGCAGCGAAGCAAACCGGAGGCGATGCCCCCGGATAAACCCCGCAACGAAGGAACCCGAGCCTAAGCGAGGGCCGTACGCCGGGGCCCAGCGTTTTGGTTACTTTTGGGCGTCTGCAAAAGTGACTCGCCGTAAGGGCGAAACCGCCAGCCGCAACACCCGAAGCAACGGATAAACACCCAAAACCCCAGGAGCATGGTCGGCCCGGAGGCCGCCAAGACAAGCCAAACCCCACAAAGAAATGTTAGCGTGCTTGGTAATAAAGACAGCCGAGCCCAAGCCCAATGAAAAAAACAGTCCTGGCCTTCAGCCGCATCACCCCACCCATGATCGAACGCCTGCAACAGGAATTCGACGTCATCGTTCCCAACCCGAAGAACGGTGACATCAACGCCCAATTCAACGAAGCCCTGCCCCACGCCCACGGCCTGATCGGCGTCGGCCGCAAACTCGGCAAAGCCCAACTCGAAACCGCCACAAAACTCGAAGTGGTCTCCAGCGTCTCCGTCGGCTACGACAACTACGACCTCGACTACTTCAATGAACGCGGGATCATGCTCACCAACACCCCGGACGTGCTCACCGAAAGCACCGCCGACCTCGCCTTCGCCCTGATCATGAGCAGCGCCCGCCGCGTCGCCGAACTCGATGCCTGGACCAAGGCCGGGCAGTGGCAAGCCAGCGTCGGCGCGCCATTGTTCGGCTGCGACGTCCACGGCAAGACCCTGGGCATCGTCGGCATGGGCAACATCGGCGCTGCCATCGCCCGCCGTGGCCACTTCGGCTTCAACATGCCGATTATCTACAGCGGCAACAGCCGCAAGCCCGAACTGGAACAACAACTCGGCGCACACTTTCGCAGCCTCGACCAGTTGCTCGCCGAAGCCGATTTCGTCTGCCTGGTGGTGCCGCTCAGCGACAAGACCCGCCACCTGATCAGCCATCGCGAACTGGGCCTGATGAAGCCGGGCGCGATCCTGGTCAACATCTCCCGTGGTCCGGTGGTCGACGAGCCGGCGCTGATCGAGGCGCTGCAGAACAATCGCATCCGTGGCGCCGGTCTGGACGTCTACGAAAAAGAACCGCTGGCCGAGTCCCCGCTGTTCCAGTTGAAAAATGCTGTGACATTGCCGCACATCGGCTCGGCCACCGGAGAAACCCGCGAAGCCATGGCCAATCGCGCGCTGGCCAACCTGCGCAGCGCCTTGATGGGCGAGCGTCCACAGGATCTGGTAAACCCGCAGGTCTGGCGCGGTTAAACAAAATCGGGCAAGTGCCAAAAGACACTTGCCCGACACGTTATGCACGCCCACATACTTTGCAATTCAACCCGACACCAAAACAATAGACCCCGCTATAAACTCTCCCGACATATCGAACCCTCGACAAATGTTATGGAGAACACACTTGAACGCTCTGACCATGGATAAAATTATCCGCTACAGCAAAGTCATACTGATGAGTTACTTCAGTTTTTTTGGCTTGCTGATGATGTTCAGCAATTTCACCGACTACGGTTCAAACTACGAATATGTCGCGCACGTCCTGAGCATGGACACGACCGAACACAACCCCAACCTGCGCTACCGCGCCATCACCTCGCCAACGCTGCACCACCGTATCTACTGGCTGATCATTACCCTGGAAGTCACTTTCAGCGCATTTTGCATGTTGGGTGTCTATCAATTACTCAAGAACATCAACGGCTCCAGCGAGGAATTTCATGAAGCCAAGAAGTTTTCGATCATTGGCCTTTTAATAGCTGTTTTCATCTACTACGTATGTTTTCAAGTTGTCGGCGTCGAATGGTTCGACATGGACACTTCAAACATCTGGAACGCCAAGGATTGGGCCCGGCATATTGTCGACTTTATCTTGCCGCTGCTGATTTACATCGTGATAAAAGTCGAGCGCTGAACATCAGCGCTCGCACAGTGACAGGCTCAAGCCAACTTGCCCTGACGGGGCAAAGCCAGGGCACGAGGTTTGCGAAACACCAAGACGTTGCCAAGCATGACCAACACCAGGCCGAGCAGCGCCGGAGCCGTCCACTGGTAGCCTTCGGCAAACGCCGAAACGTTCAGCGCCACCACCGGGAACAACACTGTGCAATAGGCCGCGCGCTCCGGGCCCATGCGCCCGACCAGCGTCAGGTAGGCGGTGAAACCGATCACTGAACCCGGGATCACCAGATACAACAGCGCGCCGACGTAACGTGGCGACCAGTCCATGTCGAACGCAATACCTTTGACCAGGCACCACACTGACAACATCGCCGCCCCGTAGGCCATGCCCCAGGCATTGGTGGTCAGCGGTTTCAGACCGGCCTTCTGCTGCAGACTCGACAGCATGTTGCCCGCCGAGAAACACAACGTACCGCACAGGGCCAACGCCAGACCGAGCAAGGTCTGCGGACTGGCTTGATGGCCGGACAGTTCCGGCCAGAACAACATCCCCAGACCGAACAAACCGAGCGCGCCTCCCATCAGCACATTGCGCGCAATGCGCTGACCGAAGAACACCCGCGCATTGAGCGCGTTCCACAAGGTGGCGGTGGAAAACACCACCGCCACCAGACCGCTGGGAATCCACTGGCTGGCCGTCAGAAAGCACATGAAGTTGACACAGAACAGGCACAACCCCTGCGCCACGCAGATCAAATGACCACGGCGATTCATCGGTTGCAGGCGCCGACTGAGCAGCAACAGCACGAACAGCACCAGCGCGGCGAGGCCGAAGCGATAGACGATCGACACCGGAATCGCCACCACCCCCAATTGCCATTTCAGGGCAATCCAGGTGGTGCCCCAGATCAGCACAGTCAGCAGATACAGCGAAAGGTTCATGGCGAGACTCCTGAGGACACCGGACACTCTGTGGCGAGCGAGCTTGCTCGCGCCGGGCTGCGCAGCAGCCCCGTTCATGAGTGCTGCGCACTCGGCGGGAACAAGCTGCCTCGCCACAGGGTTGTGTTGTATGGAGATTCAGGGTGCGGCAGCAACGATCGGGGCGCTTGCAGATTCTTGCGCTTTTGTCGCCCGACAGGCTGGCAGCGCCAAGGCTACGGAGTAGGATGCAAGGCGTTGGAGAGAACCGCACATGGCCGCTATCGATACCCTGCAAGTCTTTCAAGCCCTCAACCGCTCGCCGAACGCACGCCTTGTGCACAGCGCCGAGCTCGGTGACGGCTTGTCTGCGGCTTTGTGGACCAACCATCATGATGCCCAGGAATACGAAGCGCCGAGCCACCACACGCTGTCCTGCTACATCGCCGGTGGCACCGGCACCTTTCGGCGCGGGCAACCGGGGCACAAGGGCGGGCCGGACAAGTTGTGCATCCTGCCCGCCGATCACCAATCCGGCTGGGTGATCAACGGTGACATTCGCCTCGCTCACCTGTATTTCAGTGCCGAGCAATTTGCGTTGGGCTGCGTCACCTTGCTCGATCGCGAGCCGCGAGAAATGCAGTTGCGCGAGCAGACTTTTCTCGAAGATCCGCAACAGGCACAGCGCTTTCGGCAATTGCTCACGCTGAACTGGGACGAGCCGGCCGAACGTTTGCTGACCAGCAGCCTCGCTCACGAATTGATCAGCCATACCCTGCTCAGCCAGGTCGGCGCCCGTCAGGGTGTGCGCCTCAAGGGCGGATTGGCGCCCCACCAGCGCCGGCAGCTGGTGGAGTTCATCGACAGTCAATTGGCCGAACCGATCAGCCTCGGGCAACTGGCCGGTCTGTGTGCGTTGTCGGAATACCACTTTGCGCGGATGTTTCGCGTGAGCTTCGGCTTGCCGCCGCATCAGTACGTGCTGGCGCGACGCATGAGCCGGGCGCGGGAGTTGTTACGCTGCACCGCGTTGCCGCTGGGAGAGATTGCGCTGGCGTGCGGGTTTGCCAGCGCCAGTCATTTCACCAACCGGTTTCGCCAAGTGTTGGGTGGGACACCGGGGGAATATCGGCAGGCGTTTTTGCGTTAGAGCCAGATCAAAAGATCGCAGCCTCCGGCAGCTCCTACAGTAGGAATGCGTTTCCCCTGTAGGAGCTGCCGCAGGCTGCGATCTTTTACTGTTTTCGGATCAGAACTCCAGCGTGCTGGAGAGCGAAATCTGCCGCGAATCACCCATCGACACAAAGAACCGGCTCGCCGCCGAGGTGTAGTACGTGCGGTCGAACAGGTTCTTCACATTGAGCTGGAACTTGACCTTCTGCCCTTCGAGTCGGGTGTCGTAAGTGGCGAATGCATCGGCCACGGTGTAGCTCGGCAGGTCGAAATCATTCACCGCGTTGCCCGCGCGCTCGCCGACATACCGCGCCCCGGCACCGACCCGCAGTTGGTCGCCACCGATCACGCTGCCGAAGTCATACACCGCTGACAATGAGCCGCTGTTTTTCGCCACGTTCTGCAGGCGATTGCCTTTGTAGTCCGGGTCTTCGGTGACCTCGGCATCGGTGTAGGCATAGGCGCCGATCAGGCTCCAGCGATCGCTCAACTGGCCGGTCAGGTCCAGTTCCAGACCACGGGAACGCACCTCGCCCGCGGCGCTGTAGATCGTGGTCGGGCCTTCGGCGTTGGCCACCAGCACGTTACGTTTCTTGATGTCGAACAGTGCAATGTTGCCGGTGATGCGCCCCGGCATATCCAGACGCGCCCCCAATTCCCACGACTTGGCTTCTTCCGGCGCAATACTGCCGTCGAGCACAGTGCTGCTGCCGCTGAGCGGGGCGATGGTCGAGTTGGGTTTGAACGATTCGGTGTAGCTGCCGTAGAACGACAACTCGTCGGTGTAGCGATACACCAGACCGGCGCGCGGCACGAACTTCTGCCCGTTGCTGTCGGTGTTGGCCTTGAACGGCACCCCCTTGCCGGCGTACTGGTCGTACTCCTGGAAGCGCCCGCCGGCGACCAGAATCCACTGATCATTGAGATGTATCGAGTCCTGCAGGAACACCGAATCGCTGCGCAGCAGATCGGTCTGCGCGCTGTCCGCCGGGCTGACCGTGGTGCCTTCGACTTCACGGCCATACACCGGATTGACGTAGCTGAAGGTGCTCAGGCTTTTCTGGCGGATCAGGTCGGCGCGATAGATTTTGCGGTACTCGTCGTCGACGCCGAACACCAGGTCATGTTGCATGCCCAGCAGGTTGACCTTGCCCTCAAGGCTGGCGGTGGTGAAGCGGTCGGTGCTGATCGCGCCTTGCGTGCCGTCCATGCTGCGGGTCAGCGTGCCTTTTTTGGTATCGATGGCGGTCACGCGCACCTGGCTGGCGTCGTAGGTTTCGCGGTTCCAGCTGTAGCCGAAGTGGGCTTTCCAGTCGTCGTTGAGTTCGTGATCGGCCTCGAAATGGTACAGATCCGAGCGGCCTTCCATGTCGTTGAACGGCTCGTCCAGACGCTCGTTGCGCGAGATGTCCAGCGGATGGTTGGTGCGCGGATCGATGACCGTGCCCCGGTCGAACGGGGTGAGAAACTCGCGGTGTTCATAGCCGAACGACAGCTGGGTACGCTCGCCGAACCAGGCCAGCGACGGCGCGATCAGCGTCTCGCGGTGGGTGCCGTAGTTGCGCCAGTAATCTTCGTCTTCATGGTCCAGCACCAACCGGTAGGCCAGCCCGGATTCACCCAGTGCCCCGGTGCTGTCGAAGGTGCCGCCGCTGCCATTCTTGCCGTCGCCGTAGCTCGAACCGCGCAGGGTCAGCGCGTTGTATTGGGTCAATTCCGGCTTTTTGCTGACCAGGTTGACCACCCCGCCCGGGTCCTGAATGCCGTAGAGCAACGAGGCCGGGCCCTTGAGCACTTCGACCCGATCGACCGTCGCGTTCATTCCGCGGCCCTGCACGATCGGCATGCCGTCGCGCATGATCGAGCCGTTGCGGTTGTCGCCAAAGCCGCGGGTCATCACCGAGTCCTGAGTGCTGCCCAAGGTGTTGCCCTGGGTGATGCCGCTGACGTTGGCCAGCGCATCGTCGAGATTGCGCGGGGTCTGATCGCGGATGACCTGGGCCGGAATCACGTTGACGGTCTGCGGAATCTCCTGCAGCGAAGCCGAGGAGCGCATCACCGAACTGGTCTGCGGCGGCTGGTAGCTCATCGACTCGTCGCGGGTCGAGGTGATGGTGGTGGCGCCGAGGTTAAGCGCACCGGCGGTGGGCTGCGGTTCCAGCGCCAGGGTGTGGCTGTCGGTGCGGCGGAAGGTCATGCCCGAACCGCTGAGCAGGCGTTGCAGCGCTTGTTCGGCGCTCATCTGGCCGCTGACGGCCGGGGCGTTGATGCCGTACGGTGCCTCATCGGTGTAGACCACGCTCTGCCCGGTGACGCGGCTGAAATCGCTCAGGGCCTGGGGCAGCGGTTTGGCGCTCAGGGAAAAATTGAACTGCTTCTGTGCGGGGCTGCTGACGGCTTCAGCGGCGAGTGCAACGCTCATCGGCAACAGCGCCAATGCGGAAAAACTCAATGCCGAAACGCCTAACCACTGTTTGACCGAACCCGATTTTGCCCTGGACTTCATTGCTCAATGACCTGTGTAGAACCGCAACGGATGCGAATGACTCGCAGTTTCAGTCACTACACGGATGGGGCTGTGGTTTACCTCACCACAATTTTGAAAATTTTTTTGGAGATCAAAAGATCGCAGCCTGCGGCAGCTCCTACAGGTTACGCGATCCCCTGTAGGAGCTGCCGCAGGCTGCGATCTTTTGACGTTGATTCAACGCAGAATAATCAGATGCCCCAACACCTGATGCTGCTCAAACCCCATCACCCCTTGCAGCGAACTCAATACAGCCTGCGGATCCTTGCTCGGAAAACTGCCGCTGACCTTGCGCGCAGCCAACTCATCGTTGAGCACAACAATCCGCCCTGGGTAATAGCGCCGCAAATCCTGCACCACATCGGCCAGCGACGCCTTGTAGTACGTCAGCCAGCCCTGCCGCCAGGCCAGTTGTGCTTCGCTGTCCACGGCGTGCAGTTTTTCTGCGCGGCCTTGTCCGTAAGCCACTTGCTGGCCGGCGGTCAGAATCTGCTGTTGCGCATTGCGATCCGCCGTCACGCCAACGCGCCCGGACAACACCGTGACCTGCGCGCCCTGCGGTTGCAGACGCACTTCGAACTGCGTACCGAGGACCCGCGCCTGGCCATTCTCGGCCTCGACCACAAAGGGATCACCGGTGTGCGTCACATTGAAAAAACCAGCGCCACGCCGCAACTGCACATGCCGCTCACCTCGACTGAAATCCACGGCAATAGCGCTGTCGGCGTCCAACGTGACTTGCGATTGGTCGGCCAGGGTCACCGTGCGGATTTCCCCCGGCGCCGAAACGTAATCGGCGCCCAGATCGTCGATCCAGCGCTGCGGCTGCCAGCCCGTGCCGAGGCTGAGCATCAGCAACAGACACGCGGCCATTGCCAGCGCGCCCGACCAGCGCAACAGCGGCGAGCGACGCGGACGCTCCATTGCGTTGAGGTAGCCCTGCAACGCAAACGCGTCCTCATCGGCCAGGGCGCGCGCCGGACTTTCGCTCAACTCCCACACGACTTGCGCCTGGGCGTAGGCCTCGGCGTGGGCCGGGTCGGCGCGCAGCCACTGGCTGAAGGTCAGTTGATCGCCAGTGCTCGGGCGGTCGTGCAACAGGCTCAGCCAGGCGAGTGCGGCCTGTTCCTGAGCGGGTGTAGGGATGATGCGGTCGGTGGCTTTCACGGTGCTTTCCCTGGCAGGCGTGGTGCGGGTTCGCGCAGGCTGGCCTTGCAGGCCTCGAGGGCGCGCATCATATGTTTTTCCACGGCACTTTGAGACAGGCCCATCGCCTTGGCGATGTCTGCGTACTTGCGACCGTGAATGCGATTGAGCAAAAAAATCTGCCGGGTGCGCTCGGGCAAGGCGCGCAACGCCGCTTCGACATGGCGCAGGTCATTGCCCGCTTCGAGCGCGGCTTGCGGTTCGCTGCCGTGGCTGTCCGGCGCATCCGGTTGCCAGCCCTCGTTGACCCGCACCCGCGTGCCTTCGCTGCGCAAATGATCGATGGCGATGTTGCCGGCGCAACGCAACAGGTAGGTGCTGAGCTCTTCGACCTGCACCAGCGGCCTGCGCCAGAACCGCAGGAACAGGTCCTGCACCAGATCCGCTGCCGTGGCCCGGCAACCGACGCGCCGGTTGACCAGCGCTTCCATTTGCGAGCGCTGCGAGAGGAACACCTGAAGAAAATGCGCACGCGCGCCATGGGGCTCGTCGTCGCGGGATTCCGGCGGATGACCGATCAGCATTTCAGCACCGCGCCCAGGCGGCGACCGGACTGGCGAGCAGGCTCAACCCGGCCAGTGCGAGTGCCAGACGTGGCCGATAGGGCAGCAACAACACCAACGCCAAGGCGCTGAGCATGAGCACCGCGAACCAGTCGACCAGACCGAAACCCCAGCCGTTTGCCCCGACAGCTGACCAGAGCGATAACCCGAGCAACAGCCACCCGGCGAGTTTCAGAACCCGTGCACGTCGGGCCGAGGGTTTGTTGCCGAGCAGCTCATCGTGATGCCGAGGCATCGACAGACACAATGCGCTGAACCCGGCATAGCACAGCAACAACGCCAGCAACATCAGCTCACCTCCTGCTCAAGCGTGATCGGCCGCGGCTTTTCGCGGGGAGTTTTTTTCACGCTGACGGCGCTGCCGGCACGCTGCATTTTCCAGGCGGCCCAACCAAGGAACAGGCCTGCGCCCAGGCACGTCAGATCGAAACCCGCCAGCGTCCAGTCGCCTTGCGCCAGCGTTACGCCGAGACTCCATGGCGTGGCCAGATTGATCAATGGCACCGCGATAAACAGCACGGCAGCCAGCCCCAGCTGTTCGACCCAGGCCGTTCGCCCCTTGCGCAGCAGCGCATGCACCACGCTCAAGGCCCAGGCGATAAAAAACGCATTCACTTCTTGATCGGCGCGCCCGGCCAGGTCCGCCGGCAACAGGCGATTGGCCATAAAGAACACCGCCACCGCCACCACCAGCCCGGCCATGCTGGCGATGTTCAGCACCTCCACCACGCGCAATTCGAATGGGAGCACACCGCTTTTGGCATGTTTGAGCTGGCGCTTGCCGAGCCAGATCACCAGCCCGGTGCCGATCATCGCGGTACTCGCCAGACCGCAGATGAAGTACAGCCAACGCAGGATCGGGCCGGCGAAATGACCGATGTGTAAACCGTAGAAACCACTGGCGATCGTCATCGGCAGCGGCTTGTCGGGCGTGGCGCCGAGCATCTGCCCGGTGACGCCGTTGAAGGTCAGGTTGCTGCCGTACTCATAGGCGATCCGGTCGGAACTCGCGCGCGACAGTTGCACCGTGGCATTGGCGTCGCCGGGGTTGATGACGCTGACCCGCGCCGTATGCCCCCCCGCCCACTGCTCGCTCGCCCGTACCAATAAGGGTGCCAGCGGTAGCAGCGAACTCGCTTGAGCGGCGCGTTGCGGAGTTGGCGTTTCGGGAAACATCTCTTGGTAAAACGCTTTGCGATCAGTGCCGTAGGACGCCAGAATGCTGGCCGGCATGACCATCGCCATGAAAATCACCAGGCTGCTGTAAGTGATCATCAGATGAAACGGCAGCACCAGCACGCCGACCGCATTATGCCCGTCGAGCCATGAACGCTGGCCTTTGCGCGGGCGAAAGGTGAAGAAGTCTTTGAAGATTTTCTTGTGGGTGATGATGCCGGTGATCAGCGCAATGAACATTACCATCGCGGCCGTCGTCGCCAGCCAGCGGCCCCACGGATACGGCATTTGCAGCTGGAAATGGAAGCGGTAGAAGAACTCGCCGCCCCGGCTGTCCCGGGCCTTTATTTCTGCACCGGTCTGCGCATCGAGCGTTTTTTGCGTGAAACCTCCGCGCTTGCCGGCTTCGACCGGTGTGTTTTGCCAACGCACAGTCAACGCAGGATCACGGGCATTCGGCAAATCAATCAACCAACGCGAAGCAGCCGGCGCGTGCTGCTGCAGATAGCCTTGCGCCAGGCTCAGGCTGTTCGCTGAATCGATGGCGTGCACGGGAATTTCCGGCTGCATCCAGTGGCTGATTTCAGCCTTGAAATAGGCCAGCGTTCCGGTCAGGAAAATCGCAAACAGCAGCCAGCCAAACACCAGTCCCGTCCAGGTATGCAGCCAGGCCATCGACTGACGAAAGCCCTCTTTCATGCGTAGCCCAAGCCCCGCGCGGCGCCGGATACCGTCGCCAGAATCACGCTGGGCACCAGCAGACCGACCCACGCCGACCACGCCGTGCGACAGGCGAAGCACCAGAGCACCGCGACCAGATAAACCAGAAAGGAAATGGTCATGCCGGTCACCACCGCTTCGGCACGACTCAACGGTAGCCACAGCGTCAGGGCGACACTGGCCAGCGCCGCAACCAGATAGCCGCCGAACACCGCCGCCAGCACCCGCGAGGTGATGGCCAGACGATAGGACATGGGAAGTGAGGCGAGTTTGCCTTTCATGTTTCGACCCTGAAACGAAAAAACGTCCAGCCGATAAAGCCGAACCAACAGGCGAGCAATATTAATGATAAATATTCTCATACGCAAAAGCATCTGATTGCCGGGCAGCGCTACACACCCCTACAATGCGAACAGTTCTTGTTCTCTAACGCATCGATCATGCGCCCGGAGTGATACCCTTGTCGTCCGCCCATCCCGTCGAATCGCTCTACCTTGACCACCACAGCTGGCTCACCGGCTGGTTGCGGCGCAGACTCGGCTGCCCGGACAGTGCGGCGGATCTGGCCCAGGACACCTTCATCCGCGTGCTCAGCGCTCGTGAACAACCGGTGATCATCGAGCCGCGCGCCTTCCTGACCACCCTCGCCAAACGCGTGCTGTTCAATCATTACCGTCGCCAGGACCTGGAACGCGCCTATCTCGAGACCCTGGCGCAGATGCCGGAAATGCTTGCGCCATCGGAAGAAGACAAAGCGATCATCCTGCAAACCCTGATCGAACTGGATCAGTTGCTCGACGGCTTGCCGCGCCTGGTCAAACGCGCCTTTCTGCTGGCGCAGGTTGATGGCCTGACCTATCCGCAAATCGCCGCCGAACTGGGCATCTCCGTAGCCACAGTCAAACGTCATCTGCACAAAGCCGCCCTGCGCTGCTATTTCGCCCTATGAACCGCAACCCGGATTTCTCTGCGCAAGTGGCCGAGCAGGCCGTGCACTGGTTGATGGAAATGCAGCAAGGGTCGCTCTCCCCGCGCCAGCAACACGCCTGGCAGCAATGGCTGGACGCCCACAGCGAACACCGTCGGGCGTGGGAGCACATGCAGCGGGTCAACCAGCGCTTGCGCGGTGTTTCTTCGCCATTGGCCCATGCCGCGTTGAACGGGCCGAAGTCCTCCAGCCGCCGTCAGGCGCTCAAATTGCTGCTGCTTCTCGGTGCCGGTTCCGCCGTCACCTGGGGCATGCGCGAGCACAATCCGCTGCCGACACTGCTCGCCGATTACCGCAGCCCGCTGGGTCAGCGCCGCAAGGTGACGCTGGGTGCGGGCAGCCAGTTGCAGCTCAACACCGCCAGTGCAGCGGACGTGGACAGCACGCAACGACTGATCCGTCTGCTGGAAGGCGAGATCCTCCTGAGCACCGCCCAAGCGTTCGAAGTGCGCACGGTACAAGGGCTGTTGAAAACCGCTGCTGCCCGGCTCAACGTCCGGCAATTTGCCGATCGCACGCAGGTGGCGCTATTCGAAGGCCAGGTTGAATTGACCCGCCCCGGGCACGAGCCGGTGTGGCTGCCCATCGCCCGTCAACTGAGTTTCAGCGCCACCTCGATCAGCGAAGCCAGACCACTGGACGCCAACAGCGGCGCCTGGGCCGACGGCATGTTGATCGCCGCGCACATGCGCCTGGGCGACTTCCTTGAAGAGCTCGGGCGCTACCGGCGCGGCCAGTTGCATTGCGATGCAAAAGTGGCCGATCTGCTGATCTCCGGGACTTATCCACTGGACGACAGCGAGCGGATTCTGGATCTGCTGCAAGTCAGTCTGCCGGTGAACGTGCGGCGGTTTACCCGCTATTGGGTCAGCGTCGAAGCGCGGGCTTAGAGGCAAAATCCAAAGATCGCAGCCTGCGGCAGCTCCTACAGGATGTACATCAAGCCAATGTAGGAGCTGCCGAAGGCTGCGATCTTTTGCTCTCGAAAATAAATGAGCCGTTTTTCAGATCTGGCGTGACAGAGAAGGAAAGCCCCCTTGATTCAACCTTCTCAGGATCACCCTTCATGCACCCCACCCGCCTCACGCCACTGGCCCGCCACCTGCGCAACCTCGTACTGGGCGCCAGCCTGAGCTTCAGCGCTCTGCCAGCCATGGCCGCCGAAACCAAGGTTTACCACATCGCCCCGGCGTCGCTGGAAAACGCCCTCAACCAGTTTGGTCGTGAAGCCGGCGTGCTGATCTCCTTCGGTTCGCAGATCACCCGCGGCGTGCAAAGCCGTGGCCTGGAAGGCAGCTACACCGCCGCCCAAGGTCTCGATGCACTGCTCGAAGGCACCGGCCTGCAAGCCCGCGCCGAGGGTAACAATGCGTTCAGCCTGCAACCGGTCGGCGACACCGCGCTGGAGCTAGACGCCTCGAAAGTCGTCGGTGACTGGCTCGGTGATGCGGCGCAGGTCAACGTGTTCGAGCATCCGGGTGCCCGCGACGTGATCCGCCGTGAAGACTTTGAGCGTCAAGGCGCAACTCAGGCGCGCGATGTACTCAACCGCATCCCCGGGGTCAACGCGCCGGAAAACAACGGCACCGGCAGCCACGACATGGCGCTGAACTTTGGCATTCGCGGTCTTAACCCGCGCCTGGCTGCACGTTCGACGGTACTGATGGACGGCATTCCCGTGCCGTTCGCCCCTTACGGCCAGCCACAGTTGTCGTTTGCGCCGATCAGCATGGGCAACATGGACGCGGTGGATGTGGTGCGTGGCGGCGGCGCGGTGCGTTACGGCCCGCAAAACGTCGGCGGTGTGGTCAACTTCGTGACCCGCGCCATCCCCGATGAGCCGACGGTCAAGGGTGGGCTCCAGACAGAAACCAGTCCGTCGTCGAGCCATGATGGCTTCAAGACCAGCGCCAATCTGCTGGCCGGCGGCACCAATGCCAACGGTCTGGGCGGCGCGTTGCTGTATTCCGGGACTCGCGGTGGCGACTGGCGTGAACACAGCGACAGCGAGATCGACGACCTGATTCTCAAGGGTAAATACCAGCTCGACGAGGCCAACAGCTTCAACGCCATGGCCCAGTATTACGAAGGCAAGGCCGACATGCCCGGTGGCCTGAGCGTCGCCGATTACGATGCCAATCCGTACCAGTCGACGCGATTGAAAGACCAGTTCTGGGGTCGCCGGACGATGTTCAACTTTGGCTATCGCTATCAGGAAGATCGCCGCGAATTCACCGCCAATACCTTCTTCACCAAAACCCTGCGTAGCGGTTATCTGGATCAGGGCAGCTTTCTCTCGCTGTCGCCGCGCGAGTATTGGGTACGCGGTTTCGAAACGCGCTTCGCCCAAGGTTTTGATCTCGGCCCGACCAGCCATGAAGTCGGCGTCGGTTATCGCTATATCAATGAGGCCGGGCACGAGTTGCGCTATCGCACGCCGATCAGCAGCAACCAATACCCGACCACTAACAGCCGCAACGACCGCGACACCCGCGGTGGTACTGAAGCCAACGCATTGTTCGTCGACGATCGCATCGACATCGGCAAATGGACCATCACCCCGGGCGTACGCTACGAGATGATCGAGTCGCAGCAGACCAACAACCTGACCAACGTCAAATACCAAGGCGACTACAACACCGCGCTGCCGGCACTGAACGTGCTGTATCACCTGACTGACAGCTGGAATCTGTACGCCAACACCGAAGGCTCGTTCGGCAGCGTGCAGTACAGCCAGATGCCTAACCGCGTGAGCAGCGGCGAAGTGAAACCGGAGAAGGCCCGCACCTGGGAACTCGGCACCCGTTACGACAACGGCGCACTGCGCGCAGAAATTGGTGCGTTCCTGATCAACTTCGACAACCAGTACGAAAGCAATCAGACCAATGATTCGGTGATCGCCCGTGGCCAGACCCGCCATCAGGGAATCGAGACCAGCGTTAATTACGCACTGGATGACTTGAGCCCGGCACTGGCCGGTTTCGATGTGTACGCCACTTATGCCTATGTCGACGCGACCATCCGCGAAGACGGGCCGAACAAGGGCAACCGCGTACCGTTCTCCTCGAAACACAAAGGCACAATTGGCGTCGGTTACACCGAAGGGCCGTGGAAGCTCAACTTTGACAGCAGCTTCCAGAGCGACCAGTTCGCCGACAACGCCAACACCTCCAAGGAAAGTGCCGACGGCAGCACCGGCAAAATCCCCGGCTACATGCTGTTCAGCAGCCGCGCCGGTTACGACTTCGGCCCGCAACTGTCGGATCTGAACGTGGCAGTGGGGGTGAAGAACATCTTCAACACGCAGTACTTCACCCGCTCGTTTGACGACAACAACAAGGGCAAGTACGTCGGTGAACCGCGCACGGTGTATGTACAAACGTCTGTAGCTTTCTAAAAGAACTGTGGCGAGGGAGCTTGCTCCCTCGCCACACTGCACAGCAACACAAACAAAAACGGGCCTGCTTGCGCAGGCCCGTTCTCATGGGGTGGCTTGAAAAATCAGCGCATCAACTGTTGATCGCTGCCTGTTCGTTCTCCAGAAACTCTTCTTCCAGCAGTGCGTCATTCGCCTTGCTGAATGGCACGATGGCGGCGCGGGGTTTGCCCCGCAGTTTGCCAAACAGGTGCTCCAGCGCATGTTCCAGTTTTTCGGCTGCACCGTCGATCGCCTGTTCCAGCGAATCGGCTTTATGGGTGACGGAAATCGGTTGATGGCCTTTTGGCCGCGCTTCCAGTTGGCAGCGCAAGTCATGGGGACCTGGTTTGTCGCCGTTCTCGTCGCTCAGGTGGACTTCGACACGGGTCAGGTCTTCTTCATAACGGTCGAGCGTGCTCTCAATGGTTGTACGTACCCACTCCTCCAGTCGTTTACTGCTTTGAATATGGTTATCGCTGTTGACTTGGATTTGCATAGTTCATCCCTTATTTCAGCTAGCTCGCGAGAGGCCTTGAATTGAATTTCCTGACCCCTTGGTTACAACAATCGGCCCGACTGACGAACATTTCAACCCCTGAAAAAAGATAAATATTCATTCGCAAAAAAAGCCGGACAACCGAGCAAGTCACTGGTAAGGTCGGGAGTTGGGTTGCCTCGCAACCCTGCAAAATCTGCTCACAATTGCCCGTCGTTCAACGGATGTAAACTGCGGAAAATCCCCGCTTCCTCCACCAGCCAGTCATGCACCGCACGCACGCCCGGATGGCTCAATGCCCCCGGCGCATAGAGCAATACATAGCGCTTGTGGTTCGGCACCGACAGGCCGAACGGCACGATCAACGTCCCGCGCTCCAGCTCATCGTTGAGCAACGTGCGCCGGGCAATCGCCACGCCCATACCGGCGATAGCCGCTTCGATGGTCAGGTGATTGCGATTGAACGTGTGCCCCCGCCGTACGTCGGCGCCTTCAAAGCCAATCGCATTCAGATAGAACTCCCACTCCGCGTACTCATAACTGCCGCGCCAGGCGGTGATGTCGTGCAACAACGGGAAATGCACCAGATCCGCCGGCCCATGCAGCGGCGGGCGACCGCGCAACAGGCTCGGCGCACACACCGGAAAAATCTGCTCATCGAGCAAGGCTGTGGATAACAGCCCCGGATAGCTGCCGTCGTTCAGATCGATCGCCAAATCGAAGTCACCCTCGTGCAACGGCACGCTGCTGTCCTCGGCCACCAGCCGTAACTGGATGTCCGGATAGCGCTGTTGCAGGCGCGGCAGACGTGGGGTCAGCCATTTGCTCAGGAACGACGGAATCGAACGCACCCGCAAAATCCCGCTGATCATCCCGGCATCCAGACGACGCAATTCAGCATCGATGTTGCCGTAGGCCTCATTGACGGTGATGGCCAGCCGCTGGCCTTCCGCACTCAACTCGACACCCCGCGCCCGGCGATGAAACAGGCGAAAGCCCAGACGCTCTTCCAGCTGGCGAATCTGCTGACTGACCGCCCCCGGGGTGATGTGCAGCTCTTCCGCGCAACGGGTGAACGACAGGTGCCGCGCGGCACAGGAAAACACCTGCAGCCAGACGTAGGTCTGGGCGTGCAATTGACGACTCATCGTTTAGTCCTGCTAAAGGCTTTCTTAGGAAGTTTCGTTGGTCACGTAGGACCGAGGTAGGCAGTATCGCCGACATTGCGCTTGTCCTACAAAAAATGGCAGCGATTCCTACTCCATTGCTTGTAAGGGTTTAGCATGGCTATCAGTGTTTTTGATCTATTCAAAGTCGGCATCGGTCCGTCCAGCTCCCACACCGTCGGCCCGATGCGCGCTGCTGCGACCTTCGCCCAGGCGCTGATCGAGCACCGCCTGCTCAACGATGTGCGTCGGGTGGAAATCCGTTTATACGGCTCGTTGTCGGCCACCGGTGTCGGCCACGCCACCGACCGCGCCACGGTCATGGGCCTGATGGGCGAATGGCCGGACAGCATTGATCCCTCGACCATCGACCTACGCATCCAGCAACTGCGCGAAAGCGGCCTGTTGCTTCTGGCC
The DNA here is from genome assembly GCF_022368695.1 of Pseudomonas sp. Y5-11. Classification (NCBI taxonomy): domain Bacteria; kingdom Pseudomonadati; phylum Pseudomonadota; class Gammaproteobacteria; order Pseudomonadales; family Pseudomonadaceae; genus Pseudomonas; species Pseudomonas sp. Y5-11. The sequence continues at coordinate 1,962,935 of NZ_CP058974.1, read as the reverse complement.
GGTCAGAGAGAAATTTCCTTCAACTGGCAGCACGATCTCCTGCTGCTGGACGAAAGCCTGCCCTACCACCCCAACGCCATGTCGCTGACAGCCTTTGGCGAAAGCGCCGAGCTTTTTACGCAAACGTACTACTCGATTGGCGGCGGTTTCATCATCGAAGCGGCGGAAGCCGAGTCCGGTGTGGCGCCGGCCGGCGACGTGGTGTTGCCGTACGATTTTTCCAGCGCCGCCGAACTGCTGAGCCTGTGCAAGCAGCACAACTTGCGCGTGTCGGAGCTGATGATGGCCAACGAACGGGCCTGGCGCAGCGACGCTGAAATCCGTAACGGCCTGCTGCACATCTGGTCGGTGATGCGCGAGTGTGTCGAACAGGGCCTGCGCCACGAAGGCATCCTGCCCGGTGGGCTGAACGTGCCGCGCCGCGCGGCGAAATTGCACCGCAGCCTGCTGGAAATCGGCAAGCCGAACGTGATCAGTTCGACGCTGTCGGCGATGGAGTGGGTCAATCTTTTCGCCCTCGCCGTTAACGAAGAGAACGCTGCCGGCGGGCGCATGGTGACCGCGCCGACCAATGGCGCGGCCGGGATCATTCCGGCCGTTCTGCACTACTACATGAAATTCAATCCGGACGCGTCTGACGATGACGTGGTCGCGTTCTTCATGGGCGCCGCCGCTGTCGGCATTCTGTGTAAGAAAAATGCCTCGATCTCCGGCGCTGAAGTCGGCTGCCAGGGCGAGGTCGGTTCGGCCTGTGCGATGGCCGCGGCGGGCCTCGCTGAAGTGCTGGGTGCGACTCCGGAACAACTGGAAAACGCCGCCGAAATCGGCCTGGAACACAACCTCGGCCTGACCTGCGACCCGGTCGGCGGCCTGGTGCAGGTGCCGTGCATCGAGCGCAATGCCATCGCCGCGGTGAAGGCGATCAATGCCACACAAATGGCCCTGCGCGGCGACGGCAAACACTTCATTTCTCTCGACCGGGTGATCCGCACCATGCGCGACACCGGCGCCGACATGCACGACAAATACAAAGAGACTTCACGGGGAGGCCTGGCCGTGAGCTGGGTGGAGTGCTGACGCGCATTCCCTGACCGCCCCGGCAGGCCGCAACTTGCGGCCTGCCAACCGTGAGCCCGAGCAAAAATAATAACGAGGCAAAAACGATGACCGATGTACGTACACCTGCTGCCGAAAATCCCGCTGTAGATCGCACACGCAACACCGACGTTGCCCACAAGGGCTGGAGCAAATCCGACACCACCTGGATGCTCGGTCTGTACGGCACCGCGATTGGTGCCGGCACATTGTTCCTGCCGATCAATGCCGGCGTCGGCGGTTTCTGGCCGTTGCTGATTCTGGCGCTGCTGGCCTTCCCGATGACCTTCTTCGCCCACCGAGGCCTGACCCGCTTCGTGCTGTCCGGGCGTTCCGGCGACATCACCGAAGTCGTCGAAGAACACTTCGGTATCGGCGCCGGCAAGCTGATTACCCTGCTGTATTTCTTTGCGATTTTTCCGATCCTGCTGGTGTACAGCGTTGCACTGACCAACACCCTGAGCAGTTTTCTCGAACATCAATTGCACATCGCGCCGCCACCTCGGGCAATCCTGTCGCTGGTGCTGATCCTCGGCCTGATGGCGATCGTGCGCTGCGGCCAGAACGTGATCGTCAAAGCCATGAGCGTGCTGGTTTACCCATTCGTGGCCGCGCTGCTGTTACTCGGCCTCAGTCTGATTCCGAACTGGAACGGCGCGTTCTTCGCCAGCGCTCAAGAGGCAATGCCGCTGTCGACGTTCCTCAAGACCCTGTGGCTGGCGATCCCGGTGATGGTGTTCTCGTTCAACCACTCGCCGATCATCTCCGCCTTCGCGGTCGATCAGAAACAGCGTTACGGCGCGGAGGCCGAACGCAAGAGCAGCGGCATCCTCGCCATGGCCCACGGCATGATGGTGGTGACGGTGATGTTCTTCTGCTTCAGTTGCGTACTGGCGCTATCGCCGGCCGATCTTGCAGCAGCGAAGGCGCAGAACATATCGATCCTGTCGTACCTGGCCAACCACTTTCAGACCCCGGTCATCGCTTACGCCGCACCGCTGATTGCGCTGGTGGCGATCACCAAATCCTTCCTCGGCCACTACATCGGCGCCAGCGAAGGCTTTCAGGGCATGATCGTCAAGAGTTTGCGGGGCCGTGGCAAAGTGATGTCGGCGAGCTGGCTGAACCGTGCGACCGCGCTGTTCATGATCCTCAGTTGCTGGGCCGTCGCCACCTTCAACCCGAGCATTCTGGGCATGATCGAAACCCTCGGCGGGCCGGTGATTGCCTGCCTGTTGTTCCTGATGCCGATGTACGCCATCCGCCGGGTGCCAGCCTTGCGCCAGTACTCGGGACAGGCCTCCAACGTGTTCGTGGTGCTGATCGGCCTGATTGCACTGTCGGCGATCATCTACTCGGTTCTGCCCTGAAACGGGCCATAAATGACGAAGGCGAGCCAGGGGCTCGCCTTTTTTACGCCGTATCCATTGTCCAACAATTTTCCCGGCACAGCCCTTGCTATGACCTGTGCAGGAGCTGCCGCAGGCTGCGATCTTTTGATCTTTGTGACCGAAATCAAAACACTGAAGATCAAAAGATCGCAGCCTGCGGCAGCTCCTACACGAAGCAACAACACAGGCCACGGAATGGCCGATGGTCCGGTATGGCGAACCAACCCGATCACGGCCGGTCAACAACTGCACGTTCAATCAGGCGGTGACGCATCATGGACAACCCTTTTCAGATCATTACCGATGCCTTCGCGCCGGACTATCAGATCAACCTGAGCATTCAGGGGCTGGACGGCAGCATCATGCTGACCCTGTCCAACAGCGGCCGGATCGTGGCCAAACGGATGATCAGCGCCGAACAGCGCAACGATCCGGTACGGCTCAAGCGGCTGGTGCAAAGCATTCAGTTCGGCATCGCCATCGAACAGGGCCACAGTGCCATGGCGATCCTCGAAGCAATGACCAGCGGCGGCGGGCTGTCCCCGCCACCGCAGCAGAACAACGGCCAGCCTCGGCCGTCGATGGGCCTTTAAAGCTCGCCCTTCTCGATCTCGGGGTGTTCACCGGAACCGGCGCCGAGTTTGCGTTGCGGTTTTTCGATCTTCACCGACGGGAATTGCGACGAGGCGTAGCGCACCACCAGAATCGAGAACGCCAGCAGCAGAATGCCGCCGCACAGGTAGATGATGCCCATGTCCGGCGGGTTGTGGTGCGAGACGTTGGAGATCAGCAGGCGGGTCAACGCGGTGATTGCCACGTAGATCAGGAAGCGCACCGGCATGTGGTTGGTCTTGAAATAAATCCCGACCATTGCGCCCAGTTCCAGATAGATGAACAGCAACAGAATGTCATCGATCTTGATGTGGCCTTCCTCGAGCATGCCGAGAAATTCCATCACCGCCGCCCACGCGGTCACCGCACCGATGGCGAACAGCGCCAGGTAGTGGAAGGTCTCGACGAACAGGTTGCCCAGGGACTCGGCCAGTTGATGCACGTTTTGCCGCAATTTCTCGGCCCAGTTGATTTTCACGATGATGTTCCTTAGCCCGATGCGAGCGGATGATGCCTGTTGGACGTGACGGTTTTCCGTATGCGCTGTGCGCCATGCAGAAACGAGGCCACGCATCATGGCGAGCCGGCATGAAACCTGCGCCGTGGCGTTTGGTCGCACCGTTGAACAGACACCGTCAACAGGAATGATTGTGACGATCCAACTAAAGTTTCTTGATAAGTTCGTTACGTTGAAAAGGCATTAGCTTATAAATGAAATATTATTAACCGGGTCATTCTGTGAACTCGCGCACACTCCCCCGGTAATTCACCAGTTAGTTATCGAATAAATTACTCGTGTAATTATTTCCAGAGCAGGCCCATCAGCGAAGCTTTAACGGCCGCGGCGATTTTGTTTTGGCAACCGAGTTTCTTCAGGCAATGGTTTATATGGAAGTTTACGGTCCTTTTGCTGATGCCGAGGATCACCGAAACATCGTCCGATGACTTTCCGTCAGCGGTCCATTGCAGAATTTCCTTTTCCCTTTGCGACAGTTCTATCGGTACCGGGATTACCGAATCGGCGCCGCGCATTTGCAGGCGCGTCAGGCCCAGATGGGTGATCTGAGCCAGCCATGAAAGCTCTGCCTGCTTGGTTTCGAGTTCCAGTGCGGTGATCGCTTCGCTGCCCCGGGCAAACGTCACCAGCCCTTGAGTTTCGCTGTTCAGCAGCGTCTGCCCCCAACCTTCGCAGATTCCATGAGCATGCGCTTCCTGCCAGAAGTCGGGCGCTTGAGCCTTGAGTTCAGCATCCCACAACACCGGTCTCACGCTGCGCATTGCGCGCATCACGTAAGGGTCGATTTCCAGGTAACGATTGGCGGAATAGGCAGCTTGCCAGGCCGGCGAATAGTTATTGGCGAGAAAAAGGCAAGGTTTGGTGATGGGGAAAAGCCTGCGTGAACCATAGGCCACATAATCAAACTCCAACTGCCTGGCAACGGTCTTGATATTGTCGAACAACAACTCGACATCCGTTGCAGACATGGCGTTTTCCAACAGTTCAGCCTGCCAATATGACATAGAGATTCCTTTCCCACAGTTATTGCTGTCGGCCTCTTGCCAACATGCCTAGCATATTTCCAAATGTTTCCGCTAGCTGTCAAGGGTGACAGGTAGTCTGCGAGCGCAGTGTGCACTTTAATCGCCACCCAACCAATCACTAAACGGAATCTGTGATGGATTACTTGTCAGGACGTTATGACCAGTTGACGACAGTAAAGCGTCAACGCTTGGCTCAATATCGCTATCAGGTCTTTGTCGAACGCCTCGGCTGGCAATTATCAACACCGGACGATTTCGAGTTTGATCAGTTCGACCACAGCGGCACCCATTACATCGTTGCGCAAGAACAAGACGGCAACATCAAAGGTTGCGCACGCTTGTTACCAACCACCCAGCCGTATTTGCTGAGTGAGGTGTTCACCGCGTTGCTCGGTGACCAGCCTGCACCGTGCGGTGATGACATCTGGGAGCTGTCGCGCTTCACCTCACTGGACCTCGATGCCGAGGGCGGCAAAAACGAACAAGTGATGTCCGACGAAAATACCGTCGGCCTGTTCATGGCCACGCTCGAGTACGCCCGAACCTGCGGCGTTTCACATCTGGTGTCGGTGTCCCCGGTTGCCATCGGCCGCCTGCTCAAACGCGGCGGCATTGACTACAAATGGCTGGCGCCGCCACAGGTCCTGGACAACCGAACCCTCGGCGCCTGCTACATCACGGTGCAGTAAAACTGCTCGACACGCGATAACAAAAAACACATCAACTGAAGCTGCCGACACGCGTCGAGCAGCACCTTTCGGTGTGGGTCGATTTCACGCCATGGATAGCAACTGCCTTAAACCAACGTTCAACACAGAGGGATGATCATGATCGACATGCACAGGAAAGTTGCCAAAGACATCGTCCACAAGGGCCACGACGACGATGTGCTGATTTACGACGCTCACCACTTGCTGCCGGCCTGGTTGCCTGCGGCCATCGTGCAACGGGCCAACCTTGATCCGATGGATCTGCAGGTTATCAATCAGGCCTATCGGCTGGACAGCGAGCGCCTGGTGCTGCGCTCACTGCCAACCATCATCGACCTGCAGGCGCTCGAACAGGCGGGCCTGTCCGACTGTCTGCCGGAGCTGCTGACGAATTACGAAAAGACCACCGACCACCTGATCCTCAGCGGCGTCTGGGTGCTGGAAAGCACCGAAGCCAAACTGGCTCGACTGCCCGGTTGCGACAACGGCCTGAGCCTCGATCAGCGCCGGCAGGTGCATGATGTCCTGAAAAACCTGGACGGCTGCCCGCAGCAGGGTCTGCTGTATTTCACCCTGTTCAACGACACCGCCAATTACTTTTTCTACCGCAAGCACCACGAGCATGTCCCGGGCCTGATGCTGATCGAAGCGGCACGCCAAGCGATGTATGCACAGTTCTACGAGCACAGCGGTTACGCCCGCGGCGAGGTGTCGATTTCCATCGTTGATCTGCTGTCGAGTTTTCCCCGTTACACCGAGTCTTCGTTTCAGGTGGATGTGCTGGTCGGCGACTACGAAGGCATGGCGCAGCCACGGGCGCGCAAGGTCGACAAGCGTGCACGCTTCTTTCAGCGCGGCGAACTGGTGGCCGACATTCGCCTGCATGGCGAAGTGATCAAGATGCCGGTGTTCAAGCGCATGCGGAATATCAACATCGACCCGGCCTGCTGGTTCCGCCCGCTCAAGGGCATACGCCATGAAGTGCTGGTGCGCCTGGATTCCGGGCGTCACCTCTCCGCCCGTCTGGAGCTGCTGTCGATGGCCGGCCTGCAAGTACAATGCGACAGCCCGCTCGACGCCTCCGAGCGCGGCCACGTTTACCTGTATCTGGAAAGCGAAGGGATGCTCAGTCTGCCGCTGCAATCGCTGCACGCCAGCGACGCGACAAAGGCCGGCACGCTCAAACTGCATCTGGCAGAGCTGGATTCGCCGTTGCGCTTCAAGTGGCGCGAGGTGCTCAAACAATTCGCTTACTTCTCCCACGAAGAAACCGCTCCGGCCCCGGCGCCCGCTCTCGGACAACCGGTGTGGATGACCTTCGATCAGACCAGCGCAATGCCCGAACACAGGAAGGAAGCATGATGACGCGCTATCCCCACGTGCTGGAGCCGCTGCGGCTGGCCGGCGGGCTGGAGTTGCGCAATCGGCTGTTCTTCGCGTCGATGGGCGTGGACCTGGCCGATCACAGCGGGTGCGTGACGCCCGCCATGATCGAGTTTTATCAGGGCATCATGGAGGGCGGCTGCTCCATGGCGTTTCTGTGCAACGCCACGGTCTCGCCGCAGTCACGCTTGCAGAGCACCGGGCTCGGCCTGTTCGAAGCACATCAGGGCGAATCGCTCAGGGCGATGTTCGCCATGGCCGAGCAGGTCAACACGCCAGTGGGTGTGCAACTGCAGCATTACGGCGGCCAGGGCACCACCACCCACACCGGGGTTGCCGTGTTGACCCCGAGCGGCGTGCCCTGCCCGCGCGTGTCGAAACTTGATCCGGATTATCGCGTGCGGATCATGGACGAAACCGACATCGCCCTGGTGATCGAGCAGTTCGCCCATTCCGCCTGGCTGGCCTGGACCAACGGCGCACGCCTGGTGCAGTTGCAGGCGTCCAACGGCTACCTGCTGAGCAGTTTTCTCTCGCCGCACACCAACAAGCGCACCGACCGCTATGGCGGCAGCGAAGAGAACCGCGCGCGGCTGTTGCTTGACGTGGTCAGGGCCATTCGCGAGCGCACCCAGGGCCAATTGATCGTCACCATTCGTCTGGGCATCGACGACCGTCTGGGCGCGGAAGGGCTGCAATATCCGGACATCAAGGAAACCGTGCAGGCGCTCTGTCAGGCCGGCGTTGCCGCGCTGGAATGTTCGATGTGCATGGGCGCGACCTTCGGCCAGTTGATTGTGCATTCCGAGACCATGGACGCCTACCTGCAAGCCGGCGTGCGGGCGATCAAGTCCGTGGCGACAGTACCGGTGGGGTACGCCGGTTTCATCGACGGTCTGGACAAGGCCGAGCAGTTGCTGGCCGACGGCGTATGCGATTGGGTGGGCATGTCGCGGGCGCTGTTTGCCGACAACGACCTGATCAACAAAACCCTGCAGGGCCGCTCCGCCGATATCCACAAATGCCGGTGGGACAGCCAGTGCTTCAGCGACAAGAGCAATCCGCAACTGGATCGGGTGTATTGCTGCGTGAACCCGAAATATTTACGCCCCGCGTTGGCATAAGGAGATGCGACATATGTACGATTTTCTGGGAAAAGTATGCCTGGTCACCGGCGGCACCAGCGGCATCGGCGAGACCGTCAGCGAACGCCTGATCAAGGCCGGCGCCGAGGTGATCGTGTTCGGCCGGGACGAGGAAAAAGGCGCGGCGCTGGCCGATCGGCTGGGTGAACACTGCCGCTTCATCGCCTGCGATGTCGGGGATCCGGCGCAGGTCGAGCAGGCGTTCGCGACCATTCGTTCGGCCTACGGCCGCCTCGATTGCGCGTTCAACAATGCCGGCGTGACCGCCAAGTACGGAGCGCTCGCGCAATCGTGCCCGGATGACTGGATGAAGGTGATGAACATCAACGTCAACGGCACCTACCACTGCATGCGCCATGAACTGCAACTGATGCTCACCCGCGGCACCGGGGCCATCGTCAATACCTCGTCCTGCGCCGGCGTGGTGCCGATTGGCGGCCAGGTGGCCTATGTCGCCAGCAAGCAGGCGATCAACGGCATGACCCAAGTGGCGTCGATCGAAAATGCGCGGCTGGAAGACGGTGGCTGCATTCGCGTCAATGCGGTCGCCCCGGGACCGATCCTCGGCGGCATGAACAGCGAGGCACGCCTGAAAGCCGCACCGGAAAACACCCAGCGCAAAATCAACGTGACGTCGATGAAGCGCTTCGGCACGGCGGACGAAGTGGCCAACGCGGTGCTCTGGCTGCTCAGCGATCAATCCGCTTACGTCACGGGTGTGATCATGCCCATCGATGGGGGTTACGCCAGCGGCAAGTTCTGAAATCAAACAAACCAACGACCCGCCGCGTGCGGGTCGTTTTGTTTGAGGGGCGTGAATCAGGAAAATCGCCGAATCCGGTCTACATTGAAAAGCCACTACCCAAAGCGCAGGGATTCGCTTATCCTTTCGCTGTATATAAATACAGTAGTCGCTAAGACAACTAAATGTGAAGGCATGTGAGGTGGTGAATGGCCGTCGAAGTGGTATACCGCAGCAGCCGAGATCTGGAGCGCTTGTTCATGGATAAAGCCGAAGCTGACCGTCATGACAAAATGCTCGAACTGGCCGAGATGCTGTCCGAAGTGTTGCAAAAAGCCGTGCCGTCGCTGAACGAGCAACAGGTTGAAGAAGTCGGGATCTACATGGCGAAGAACCGCGATGTGTTCGCCAAGGCGTTCAAGAGCCAGCCTGATGCGCTGTCGGAGCTGATCAATGCACCGGCCGAGCCAGTGGCTGAAGAGACTGGGCCGGCAAAATCCGATGAAGCGCCGGTCAAACCGGCAAAAGCGGCGAAAGCTGCCAAGTAACAACGTTTGAATCGAAAAGATCGCAGCCTGCGGCAGCTCCTACAGGGAATACGCATTCCATATGTAGGAGCTGCCGCAGGCTGCGATCTTTTGCTTTTCAGCGATACAGGACTTTCTCCGCCAACTCATCCGCCACCCGCGCCGGCGAGCGTTTCTCGGCCTGCGCATGGGCAAACACTTCGGTCAGTCGCGAGGAAATCTTCGACAGATGCGCAGTGATCGTCCCCAGCTCCTCACCGCGATGCTTGAGCGAGACATAAATCAACCCGCCCGCGTTGATCACATAATCCGGCGCATACAGAATCCCCCGACGCTCGAGTTGATCAGCCACATCCAGATGCGTCAGTTGATTGTTCGCCGAACCGGCCACCGCCGAGCAGCGCAATTGCGTCACCGTGTGACTGTTGAGCACCCCGCCGAGGCCGCAAGGCGCAAGGATGTCGCAGGGTGTGCTGAGCAAGGCGTCGTTGGCGATCGGATGCGCGTTGAGCTGTTCCATCGCCAGTTGCACCTTGCCGTGGTCGATGTCGCTGACCAGCAATTCGGCGCCTGCCGCGTGTAGCTGCTCGGCCAGTGCATAACCGACGTTGCCCAAGCCCTGAATCGCCACGCGCAAGCCTTCAAGATTGTCGCTGCCCAGCCGCGCCATGGCGGTGGCGCGAATGCCGGTGAACACCCCCATCGCCGCGTGCGGTGCCGGGTCACCGGCCGAGGTGGTGCTGGTGACATGCCGGGTCTGCTGGGCGATGCAATCCATGTCCGCCACCGACGTGCCGCTGTCGATGGCGGTGATGTAGCGCCCGTCGAGCTGCTCGATACAGCGCCCGAAAGCCTCGAACAGCGCACCGCGGTTTTCCACATGCGCCGGGCGTACGATCACTGCCACCCCGCCGCCCTGGGCCAGTCCGGCCAGCGCCGCTTTGTAGCTCATGCCCTGCGCGAGGCGAATGGCGTCCTCGACTGCGGATTCGTCGTTGGGATAGGCAAGATAACGGCAACCGCCCAGGGCAGGCCCGAGGCGACTGTTATGAATGGCAATGACCGCCTTCAACCCGGTGACCGGGTCAACGCTGAGGTGCAGCGATTCCAGGCGAGTGCTTTGCATGAGAGCGAACATCGGCAGGCTCCCGAATCACTTCTGGTAGTCGCCAGTATAGGCTTGCGCCCAAAAATTGCTGAAGCGCACCGGAATAAGCGTCGGCGCCAACGGCGACTTTGCGGCATAACCCGGCCGGTACTGGACGAATGGCACGGACGGGGCTAAAACGAGGCATGCCCCGGAGATTTCGATGAGTCCGCGCCAACGTTTTTTCGAGTGTCTGCACCGTTCACCGCCCGCACTGTTCGAAGCGGCGCTGTGGATGGCTGCCGAGCACGAAAAAGGCCTGGATGTCGAAGCACTGCAACAGGACTTCAAGGAGCTGCAACAGCGCGTCAGCCACGGTTTGCCGATGCTGCCAGTCAGCGAACTGGCGCAACCGTTGCTGCGGCGGATGAATGATCTGGGGTTCGCCCAGGATGATTTTTTGCCGTTGCGCCCACAGGTCGCGTTGTTGCACAAGGTGTTGCAGACCCGTCGCGGCCAGCCACTGAGCCTGTCCCTGATAGCCCTGGAACTGGCGCGCAGTCTGGAAATTCCGCTGGTCGGCGTGAACTTTCCAGGGCATTTCCTGCTGCGGGTGCCCGGCGCTGATCACTTGCTGGATCCCTGCGGCGGTCGGCGGCTTTATCCGAATGATTGTCGCGAGTTGTTGCAGCGTCAGTACGGCGCACACATGAAACTCAACGCCGAGCATCTATTGGTCGCCACTCCGGTCCAAATGCTGCAGCGCCTGTCACGCAACCTGCGCCAGTTGCATCTGGCGCACGAGGATTACATCGCTGCGTTGATCGATGCCGAACGCGTGCTGGAACTGGGCGGTGCCAGCGCTGCCGATTACCTGGCTCGCGCCAGCCTGTATCAGCGCCTCGACTGCCCGAACGCCGAGCGTTTCGATCTGGAGCATGCGTTGCTGCTCAGTGACGATCCGATCCAGCGCCTGCGCCTGACCGAACGGCTCGGGCACCTGCCTCCGAATTCCGTGGTCCACTAATCCCTGTGTGGGAGCGCGCCTGCTCGCGAAGCAGGCGCCTCGGTTTATCCTTTAAACCGCGTTATCGTTCTTCGCGAGCAAGCTCGCCCCAACATTGGATTGCGGGATATCTGAGGGCGAACGCACCTGGATGATCAGCAGTGCCGCAATAACCGCCGGAATCGCGCAGAAGAAGAAAATCTGCGCCACCGGAATGTGCATCGCCAGCAGCAGGCTGCCAAACAGCGGCCCGAGGATCGAACCGAAGCGCCCTACCCCCAGCGCCCAGCCAGTGCCCGTGGCGCGCACCTGCGCCGGATAGAAGTTACTGGCGAAAGCGTTCAGCGTCAGTTGCCCACCGATGATGCAGAACCCGGCGGCAAACACGCAGGCCACCAGATAGCGCGGATTGTCGTGATTCAGCCCCAGCAGAATCGTGCACACAGCCGCCCCGGCCAACACTGCGCAGAGCAGGCGCACCTTGCGCTTGAGCCGGTCAGCGAACCACGCCATGCACACCGCACCCAAGGTGCCGGCGAACAGGAACATCGAGGTCACCAGATTGGCTTCATTGAGTTGCAGACCGCTTTCGAGCAACAGCGTCGGCAGCCAGCTGATCATGAAATACAACAGAATCAGGCTGACAAAAAACGTCGCCCAGATCAGCAGGGTCGGTCGTGCATAACCGTTGCGGAACAGCTCGACCACGGTCAGTTTGCTGCCCTGCTCGCGCTCGTTCTGCTCGACCGAGGCGGCCGGTGGCTGCCAGTCCGGCAGCATTCGCGCGGTGACTTTGCGCAGGCGCGCATAGGGCGGTGCATCGCGCAGCAGTCGCGGCAGCGATTCCGGGAGCATCCACCACAGGAACGGGAACAGCAGCAGCGGCGTGACACCACCGGCAAGGAACACCGCTTGCCAGCCAAAGCGATCAATGAACCCTGCCGCAACAAAACCACCCGCCGCACCGCCAAAGGAAAAGCCGCAAGCGGCCAGCGTGACCATCAAGGTGCGCAGGCGCGGCGGCGAATACTCCGACATCAGGGCCATGGCACTGGGCATCGCGCCACCCATGCCGATGCCGCAAATGAAACGCGCGATCATCAGGGTATTCAGGGAATCGGCGAACACCATCAGCACCGTGAGGGTGGCGTAGATCAGCACGCACGCCAGCAGAATCCGCCGCACGCCGAAGCGGTCGGCCAGCGGCGTCACCGCGAGCGAACCCAGGGTCAGGCCCAACAGGTTGGCACTGAAAACCGGCCCGAAGGCGGCTTTCTCCAGGCCCCAGTCCTGCGCCAGGGCCGGCACCACGTAGCCGAGCACCTGGGCATCATAGCCGTCGGTGACCAGCAACAAGGCGAGCAGGATCAAGAGCAACCACTGATAGCGGGACACAGGACGGGCGTCGAGTGCCGCCCGGAAGCTGGCAATCTGGTTGTGCATCGCAAGGTACCTGTTTTGTTTTTATGATTTTTTAGGGACAACACGGACCCGAGGTGGGAGCGAGCCTGCTCGCGAAAGCGGTGTGCCAGCCAAAAGAATGTCTGCTGATACGACCTCTTCGCCAGCAGGCTCGCGCCCACAGGGTCTTACGGTGTATCGGGCTGGTTGGCCGGATGCGCCTTGATGAACGCCGGATGCTCGGCCGCCAACGCGGCTACGCGACAAATCCGTGGATAAGCCTCCAGCGAAACACCGAAGCGCTGCGCCGCGTACAACTGTGGAATCAGGTACACGTCCGCCACACACGGCCACTCGCCGAAACAGAAACCGCTGTCGCCGATCAACTGCTCGACGGTCGCCAGCCCCTGACTGATCCAGTGCGCAATCCACTCCACCACCTGCGGCTCTTCGTGGCCCAGCTGGCGCAGGCGATTGAGCACGCTGACGTTGTGCAGCGGATGCACGTCGCAACCGATCACCGCCGCCACACCGCGCACATGAGCGCGGGCGGCGAGGTCTTCCGGTAGCAGCGGCTGCTGTGGATAACGCTCTTCCAGATACTCGATGATCGCCGGCGACTGAATCAGCAACTCGCCCTCATCCGTACGCAGAGCCGGCACGCGGCCCTGCGGATTGATCGCCAGATACGCCGCCTGCCGATGCTCGCCCCCGGACGGCGCAATCAGATTGACCGGTAGCGCGTTGTAGTCGAGCCCCTTCAGCGCCAGAGCGATACGCACCCGGTACGACGAGGTGGAGCGGTAATAGGTGTAGAGATCCATGAGCCGCTCCTGTCAGCGCGCCGCCAGCACTGTACCGCGGCATTCGCCGAAGCCGATCGAGGCAAAACCGTCTCGGGCGCAACGGGCGCGCAGGATGATTTCGTCACCGTCTTCGAGGAATTTGCGCACTTCGCCGGAGGCCAGTTCGATCGGCTTTTTGCCGCCCTCGGTGATTTCCAGCAGGCTGCCGAACTGACCGTTTTCCGGACCGGACAAAGTGCCCGAACCGAACAGGTCGCCGGCCTGCAACTGGCAGCCGTTGACGCTGTGGTGCGCGACCATTTGTGCGACGGTCCAGTACATGTAGCGCGTGTTGCTCAGGGTCAGGCGATGAGCCGGCAGATTCTGCTCGCGCATGGCTTCGGTGAGCAGCAGCACTTCCAGTTCGATGTCAAAGGCACCGCCCTCCTGATCGCGCTTGTCGAACAGGTAAGGCAGCGGCTGCGGATCACCTTCAGGGCGCGCCGGTTGTGCCGTGCGGAAAGGCTCCAGCGCTTCGGCCGTCACCACCCACGGTGAGACGCTGGTGATAAAACTCTTGGACAGGAACGGGCCCAGCGGCTGGTATTCCCAGGCCTGGATATCGCGGGCCGACCAGTCGTTGAGCAGGCAGAAACCGGCGATGTGCTCGGCGGCGTCACCAATCGCAATCGGCTCGCCCATGTCGTTGCCCTGACCTATCCAGATGCCCAGTTCCAGCTCGTAGTCCAATCGTGCGCACGGGCCGAAGGTCGGCTCGCTGGCACCGGCTGGCAGGGTCTGGCCTTTGGGGCGGCGCACGTCGGTACCGGAGGCGCGCACGGTGGAGGCGCGACCGTGATAACCGATCGGCACGTGCTTGTAGTTCGGCAACAACGGGTTGTCCGGGCGGAACAGTTTGCCGACGTTCTGCGCGTGTTCGATGCCGACGTAGAAGTCGGTGTAATCGCTGATGCGGGCCGGCAGGTGCATCTGGCAATCGGCAGCCAAGGGCAGCAGTTTTGCGCCTTGGGCTTCGATGGCGCCGCGATGGCTGCTGCCCTCGCTGAACAGTTCCAGCAAGCGCGTACGCAAGGCGACACGGGCTTCGCGACCGAGGTCGAAGAAGGCGTTCAACAGGCCGCCGTGCATGGCCTCGACCGCACTGCGCGCGGCACCGTCAAACAGACCGGCTTCAAGCGCCACTTGCAGATCGAAAATGTGTTCGCCAATCGCCACGCCCGCGCGCGGCGCCGAGCCGTTGATGCTGAATACGCCCAGCGGCAGGTTCTGCAACGGGAAATCCGCGTGGCCGTTGGCCGAAGCGACCCAGCTGCGGGTGATGGAATTCTGCGTCATGGGTTATCTCCGGGTCGGGTCGAACGTGGCGGGCAGCGTGGCCCAGCAGGCGTCGTAATTGGATTGCAGTTGCGGGCAGTCGAGGGCGAAACGGCTTGGGCGCAGCACCTGACTGGTCTCGAACATGAAGGCCATGGTGTTGTCGATCTTCGCTGGTTTGAGTTCGGCGTTGATCGCTTTGGTGCAGGTTTCGCCGTCCGGGCCGTGGGCACTCATGCAGCTGTGCAGGGATGCACCGCCGGGCACGAAGCCTTCAGCCTTGGCGTCGTATTCGCCGTGGATCAGGCCCATGAACTCGTTCATCAGGTTGCGATGGAACCACGGTGGACGGAAGGTGTTCTCGGCGACCATCCAGCGTGGCGGGAAGATCACGAAGTCGAGGTTGGCCATGCCATGCACGCTGGTCGGCGAGGTCAGCACGGTGAAAATCGATGGGTCAGGATGATCGAAACTCACGGTGCCAATGGTGTTGAAACGGCGCAGATCGTATTTGTACGGCACGTTGTTGCCGTGCCAGGCGACCACGTTCAGCGGCGAATGATCGAGTTGGGTGCCCCACAACTGGCCAAGGAATTTCTGCACCAGCGTCGTCGGCTGCTGCAGGTTTTCGTAGGCAGCGACCGGCGCGAGGAAGTCCCGTGGATTGGCCAGACCGTTGCTGCCGATCGGCCCCAGGTCCGGCAGGCGCAGCGGCGCGCCGTGGTTCTCGGCAACGTAGCCGCGCGCCTGCGGATCAAGCAGTTCAACGCGGAATTTCAGACCGCGCGGCAGCACAGCAATTTCCAGCGGCGCGACTTCAAGCACACCGAGTTCGGTGGCAATGCGCAGTCGCCCGAGTTGCGGCACCAGCAGCAGTTCGCCGTCGGCGTTGTAGAACACCCGCTCCATCGAGCGGTTGGCGGCGTAGTTATAGATGCTGATGCCGGCCGGTTTTTCCGCTGCCGAGTTGGCGACCATGCCGACCAGGCCGTCGATGAAGTCGGTCGGCTCCGCGGGCATCTGCAGTGGATTCCAGCGCAGACGATTCGGGGTTATATCACCCAGCGGGCCGCCGGCCAGTTGCCGCTCCAGTTTGACGAACGCCGGGTGATTGGCCGACGGTTGAATCCGGTACAGCCACGTACGCCGCGCTTCACTGCGGGTCATGGTGAACGCCGTGCCGGAGAGCAATTCGGTGTAGAGGCCGTAGGGCGCTTTTTGCGGGGAGTTCTGGCCGATGGGCAAGGCGCCGGGCAACGCTTCACTGCTGAATTCGTTGCCGAAACCGGACTGGTACACCAGCGCCGACGCGTTTGAATCGAGGTTCATGGAGCCTCCTGAACAGGGAGTCGGCAGTGGCCCATCGCTCTGGCTCAGAGCTTTGCGCACGCCGGGGTTGTTATTATCGTAATTCGATTACGCATAACGTAATTTGCTCGCTAACCAGCGTCAAGCTATAAAGACGCCCATTCGTTTTCGGATCCCGGCCGCACCATGGAAAAAACCAGCGACAGCAACGGCAAACAGAAAGTCCGCTCCGCCGAGGTCGGCACCGACATCCTCAAGGCGTTGGCCGAGTTGTCGCCCTCCACCTCGTTGTCGCGGCTGGCCGAACATGTGCAGATGCCGGCGAGCAAGGTGCACCGTTATCTTCAGGCCCTGATCGCCAGTGGTTTCGCCGAGCAGAACGCCGCCACCAACCATTACGGACTCGGCCGTGAAGCGTTGCGCGTGGGCCTGGCAGCCCTGAACAGTATGGACGTGCTGAAAGTCGCCGCCCTGCCGCTGTCGGAGTTGCGCGATGAACTGAATGAAACCTGCTTTCTGGCGGTGTGGGGCAATCAGGGCGCGACCGTGGTGCACATCGAGCCGGCGGTGCGCGCGGTGACGGTGGTCACGCAATTGGGTTCGGTATTACCGCTGCTCAGTTCATCCACTGGCCTGGTGTTCAGTGCCTATCTGCCGCATCGCGAAACCGATGAACTGCGCGTACTGGAAACCGCCATCGCCGACCATCCGCTGGCCGATGAAAAAAACTACGTCAGCCTGTGTGAACAGATCCGCGAACGCGGCCTGCATCATGTGCACGGTTTGTTGATGCCGGGCGTAGATGCATTGTCGGCGCCAGTGTTCAACGCCGTCGGGCAGATCGCAGCGGTACTGACGATTGTCGGCCCGACTTCATTGTTCCACGCGGATGAAAACGGCCCGGCCGCCCGGCGATTGCTGGCGGCGGCACGCGCCGTCAGTTGGCGCATGGGCTATCAGGCCGACGACCTGCGCCCTTGAAACAACAGCCACAATCCCTTCAGTGACCCAATAGTGTAGCCGGACACGACTGTTGCATGCCCCGTAACAGTGCATGTCCGGAATCGCTCTGTTTCCTTCGATCTCAAGTGCTTATTCTGAGCGGGCTTTCACGGCACACGCCGCAAAGCAACCAGCCTTGGCTGCCGAACAACTCGCGCCAGCGCTGACCGATTTCAGATGAATCGATGCTTCGATTGATCGCCCTGGTGTTCACTGACGTTGATTTGTAGCTCCTTGATCCAACGTCTTACCTTGGCCGCTGCGTTTGCAGCGGCCTTTTTTATGGGCGAGATTTATGCCGGTGGGACAGGTCGCTTGACGGTCATGGCAGATGTCAAAGCGAATACTTCTGCAGATTCGCCATCATTTCCTTCAGCGCTTCAATGTTGTCCTTGGGATGCGCCGCCCCTTCGAAATCGCAGATCTGCTGCCAATGTGCCGCAACGTCTTCCGGGGAGAAACCGCTGCGTGGATCGAACCCGGCGCCGAGGCTGCGCTCCCAGCGCACTTTGCCCATCCAGCCACCACCGACTTCAAACAGACCGGACGTTTCCTGGCACTGCTCACTGGCCAGGTACACCACCAGCGGGCTGACCAGTTCCGGTTTCAGTTGTTCGAACACTTGCGGCGGGATCAGGCCCTCGGTCATGCGCGTACCGCCAGTGGGCGCGATGGCGTTGACCAGAATGTTGTTCTTGCGCCCTTCGATGGCCAGGGTACGGGTCAATCCGTAGAGGCCGAGTTTGGCCATGCCGTAATTGGACTGACCGAAGTTGCCGTAGATGCCCGAAGTGGATGCCGTGAAGATCACCCGGCCGTAGTTTTGCTCGCGCAGGTGCGGCCAGGCGGCGCGGGTGACTTTATAGGCGCCTTCGACGTGAACGCGATAGACCAGATCCCAGTCGGCATCGTCCATTTTGTGAAAGGTCTTGTCGCGCAGGATCCCGGCGTTGTTCACCACCACGTCGACACGGCCAAAGGCGTCGAGGGCGTTCTGCACCAGTTTGTCGCCGTCGGTGACCGAGTCGTGGTTGGCCTCGGCAATGCCACCGGCTTCACGAATTTCCGCCACCACACGGTCGGCGGCGGAGGCGTTGGCGCCCTCGCCCTGGGTCGAGCCGCCGAGGTCGTTGACCAGCACTCTGGCGCCATGCCGGGCGAACAGCAAAGCATGCGCCCGGCCCAGGCCACCACCGGCGCCGGTGACGATCACGACTTTATCTTCGAAACGTACGGACTCATTCATCGCAGGAACTCCAGCAGGCCAGTATTGAGTCCGAGTGTCAGGCACAGGGCTTTGGGTCACAACAAATACGGCTGAGGCTGAATGGTGCGCGATAACGGTGGGGGATGATGAGGGCGTCAAAAGATCAAAAGATCAAAAGATCGCAGCCTGCGGCAGCTCCTGCATTAATTTGTGCAGGAGTTGCCGCAGGCTGCGATCTTTTGATCTCTCAGGAGCACGCCACCTTGCGCGGCGGCAACTCCAGGCGATCACGAAACGCCAGATAATGTTTGAGCACCTGCACCGGCGCCTCGATCTGTGGATAGTGGCCGATGCCCGGCAACAACACCGTGTCGGCGCCGGCGATCAACTGGCGGTAACGCTCGACCATGTGCGCACCCGAGACCGGATCGACTTCGCCATCGATCACTCGCAACGGGATGTCATCACGCTGCATGGCCGCTACCCAGCGGTCGCGTTGCGCCCGGCGCTCGGGGATGTAGCCAATCAGTTTGTGCAGGATGCGCGGGCCGCGGTGGGTCTCGATCAGGCTCCAGAAATCATCCAGTTCGCTTTCGCTGGGGCCGGTTTGCGGGCCGAAAATCTGCCGAAAGCTTTTTACCAATGCATCACGGCTGAAGGCCCGGCCAATCATCCAGCCCAAAGGGCTGAGCAGCAACTTTTGCATCAGCACCGGGCGATGGGTTTCCGGGAACAGCCCGCCGTTGAGGAACACGCAACTGGCGACGGCGAGCCGGTTTTCGTAATGCCGCGCGAGCAGTTCCTGGGCGACGCTGTCGCCGTAATCGTGAGCCAGAATATGCAGAGGTTGCTCGACCTGCAGATGGGCCAGCAGCGCCTGTTGCAAATCGGCCTGTTCCAGCAGGCTGTAGCTGTGATGCAACGGTTTGGCCGAATCACCGAAACCGAGCATGTCACAGGCGATCACCCGATAGCGCTGGGCCAACGGCTGCCACAGGTAATGCCAGTCCCAACTGGCCGTCGGAAAGCCATGGATCAGCAACAGCGGCTCACCCTGCCCCGCCGTCCAGTAACGGATCGACTGGCCGCGAAAGACAAATGTCCGGCTGCGTTTGCGCCAGACACACAGAGGAATCTCGGCAAGAGGCATCAGAGTTTATATCCGGGGTCTTGTTTATCGAGTTTACGCAGCAACGCCGGCCAGGCCAGCGCGCCGCCCATGCCTTGAGCACTTTTGGTGACGCCGGCGATCATCGCTTTGGCGCCCGCCAGGATCTGCGGTTCGATGGCGATCAGTTCAGCACCGCCGGTCTGCGCCATGACCTGAATGTCGCAGGCGCGCTGGAAGGTGAACATCATCAGAAAGGTGTCGGCGATGGTGCCGCCACAGGTCAGCAGACCGTGGTTGTGCAGCATCAGGAAATTGTTCTCGCCCAGGTCGGCCTGCAAGCGCGCTTTCTCTTCGTGATTCAGCGCCACGCCTTCGTAGGCGTGATAGGCCAGGCTCGACAACACGAACAGCGACTGCTGGCTGATCGGCAACACGCCCTGCTTCTGCGCTGAAACGGCCACGCCGGACGCGGTGTGCGTGTGCAGTACACACACCACATCGTGCCGCACTTCGTGCACGGCGCTGTGGATGGTGTAACCGGCGGGATTGATTTCGTAGGGACTGTCCATGAGCTTGTTGCCGGCCTGATCGACTTTGACCAGGCTTGAGGCGGTGATCTCATGGAACATCAAGCCGAACGGGTTGATCAGGAAGTCTTCGGTGCCCGGGACCTTGGCGGAAATGTGGGTGAAGATCAGGTCGTCCCAGCCATGCAGGGCGACCAGTCGATAACAGGCGGCGAGATCGACCCGGGTCTGCCACTCCGCAGCACTGACCTGGTCTTTGACATTAACGGGCGACTGGACGGGGGCTACGCTCACTGTATGCACCTCTGCGTTCTTATTGTTTGGCACGTGTCAGCAGTCTAGTCAGCTCCCGGGGCTCACGTAGTTGCATTGCCAGCCAGCTTGATGACTGAGCGGGTCAGCCATGCAAACAGCTTGGATCCATGTCAAAGCAACGACGCCAACAAAGGCGCGGCGAACAGATTGAGCAGTCCCGTCAGCACCATCACCAGCCCGGCCACCGAGCCTTCTTCACCGCCCACTTCATGCGCCCGACTGACGCCGGCACCGTGCGCGCCAACCCCAAACAATGCACCGCGCGCCAAGGCACTGCGCAGCGGCAGCCACTTGAGCAGCACGCCGCCGAGCATCGCACCGAACACGCCGGTGAACATCACGAACACGGCCGTCAGTTCCGGCACGCCACCCAGATCCTGCGCCAGCGGCATGGCGAACGGCGTGGTGATCGAACGCGGCACCAGCGACATCGTGACTGAGGTATCCAGCGCCAGCGCCCTGGCCAGGCCAAACGAAGTAGCGATCGATGCCGCGCTGCCGGCGAGCATGCCCAGCAACAGCGCTGACCAGTGCCGCACCAGCAGACGTCGCTGCTGCCAGATCGGCACCGCGAAAGCGACGGTCACCGGCCCGAGCACCAGCATCAACCAATGGGTGTTGCTGGCGTATTCGGCATAGGCCGTGTGCAACGGTATGGCGAGCGCCAGCAGCAGCGCCGGCACCAGAATCAGCGGCGACAACAGATAACGCCCGGTACGCCGATAAATCCAGCGACTGAACAGATACGCCAACAGAGTGAAAGCGAGCCAGAACATCGGCATCCATTCAAGCTTCATGGGACCGCCTCAGGCGCACGGCCAGCTCCACGGTGAAGGCCGTCACCAGCATCACCATCAGGGTGCTGGCGCCAATCACCAGCAGAATCCGCCAACCGTCATCACGCAGCAGTGCGCCGTAGTCGAGCAGACTCATCAGTGCCGGAATAAAGAACAGCAGCATCTCGGCCATCAGCAAGCCGGCACCCAGTTGCAGCGCCGCCGGTTTGACCCAGCCAAACGCGAACGCCAGCAGCAACAGGGCCATGCCGATAACGCCACCGGGGATTGGCCAGGCCAGCCACGCGGCAATCTGGCAGCCGAGCAAATAGAGACCGAGCAACACGGCCAGTTCTGCTATCAGACGGGAAACATACGTGAGGAATGCAGCGTTCATGATGGGCTCCTTACAGGGGCTTATTTTACGAAGCGGCCTGTCATCCCAGAAGCGAATTGTTAGACTCATGGCTATTCCAAAACGGAATCGGACCATGGAATTTAAACAGCTGCGCAGTTTTGTCGAAGTCATGCGTCAAGGCGGCTTTACCCAGGCGGCGAAAACCCTGCACGTCAGTCAGTCGGCGGTGAGCAAACAAGTCGCGCAACTGGAGCAGAGTCTCGGCACGCCGTTGCTCGAACGGCTCGGCTCCCAGTTGCACCTGACCGCTGCGGGCAGCGTGGTGCTGCAACACGCCGAGGGCATGCTGCGCTTGCGTCAGGAGTTGCTCAGCGAACTGGACGATCTGAGCCAACTGGCGCGCGGCGAATTGCGCCTCGGTCTGCCGCTGCTGGGCAGCGATGCGTTGTTCGCCGGTTTGTTCGCCGAATATCGGCGGCGTTATCCGAACATCAACATTCAATTGCTTGAGGGCGGCAGTCGTAACGTGGAACAGGCGGTGCTCAGCGGAGAACTGGAGTTGGGTGGCAGCTTGCAGCCCAAGGATCCGCAGTTCGATTTTCAGCCGTTCTGCGATGAGAAGCTCGACGCGTTGCTGCCGGTGGATCATCCACTGGCGGCGCGCGATGAAATTGCTCTGGAGGAGTTGGCCGAAACACCGTTCCTGCTGTATCAGCGCAGCTTCGTGCTCAATGACCGTCTATTGCAGGCGTGCCAGCAATTGGGCTTTACCCCGAAAGAAGGCGGGCGCAGTGGCCAAGCGGATTTTCTCGTGGCGCTGGTGGCGGCCGGGCAAGGCGTGGTGCTGTTGCCGAGCGTGGTCGCCCGGGCACTGGAGCGTCCGGGCGTGGTGCGCCTGACCTTGCGCGCGCCAGATTATCTGCGTTGGGATATCGCGTTCATCTGGCGTCGCGGCGCCTATCTGTCGAAAGCCGCGCAGGCCTGGCTGGCCCTGCTGCGCGAGCGCGCGATCAGCCCTTGAGCGTGGCGATCAACTGCGCCAGCCAAGGCTCGGCATCGGTTTCCGGGGTCACGCTTTCGCTGGCGTCCAGACGCAGCATCTCCTGTACTTCGCGCAGGCCCAGCTCGGCGAACAACTCACGCATCAGCTCGCCGCCACCGCAGAACGTATCGCCGTAACTGGCATCGCCCAAACCGATCACCGCGCCAGGCAAACCGCGCCAGGCCATCGGCAATTGATCGCGAAGGCTGAAATACAGCGGCTGCAGGTTATCCGGCAACTCGCCCATGCCGGTGGTCGAGGTCACCGCGAGAATCGCTTCAGGGCCGAACGCCTGTATATCCGCCAGGCTGGCGCGCGAGTTGTAGAAGGTTTCAAAACCGGCGTCTTTCAGCAGGTTCTGCGCGTGACGGGCGACTTCTTCGGCCGCGCCGTAAACCGAGCCGGAGAGGATGGCGACTTTCATCAATCTGATCCTGAAGCTGGAAAAAAGAGCGGCGATAGTAGCAGTCCGACGTAAAAGCCGCGATCCAGGCCCGAATAGCCGTGATGGCCAGTAGACAGACTGGCTGGAACTTCTAGAATGCCAGCCAATATCGACACTGAAAGGATTCATTGATGATCAATGCCAGTCTGCTGCAAATGGTGATCAACGCTTCGAACGACGGGATCGTGGTTGCAGAAAAGGAAGGCGAACAGGACAACATCCTGATTTACGTAAACCCGGCCTTCGAGCGCCTGACCGGTTATAGCAGCGAAGAAATTCTCTACCAGGATTGCCGTTTTCTGCAGTCCGGCGACCGCGATCAGCCAAGTCTGGAAAGGATTCGCGAAGTGCTGCGCGCTGGTGGCGCGTGTCGCGAAACATTGCGCAATTATCGCAAGGACGGCACGCCTTTCTGGAATGAACTGTCGCTATCGACGGTACAAAACGCCGATGATGGCCAGACTTATTTCGTCGGCGTGCAGAAGGACGTCACGGTTCAGGTCAAGGCGCAGCAACGCGTCGCGCAACTGGAAGCACAGGTTGCCGCCTTGCAAGCCGAACTCTCTGCCCTGAAAGCGACGAACGGCGCAAACAAAACGGCGAACTAAGTGTCAGTAACTACAATCACCAATGACTTTGTAACTAATTCTTTCGAGCCAGGCCATGCAACGCGACGCCCTCCTGACCCAGGATGAGCTGGATTTCATCCAGACCATGCAGCACAACCCGCAACTCAATGTGCGGGATGCGACGTCGAGCCTGTTGGTCAATGGTGGCTCGCAGATCCGTGACCTGCTCACGCGCCTGGCGGCTCATGAGCAAGTGACCATCCAGGCCAACTTCGAAAATCAGCAGATGACCTTCCCGTTGCACCTGGTGGAAGACGAATTTCACGCGTTGCACCTGCGTCTGGGCGTACCCAGCATTTACGAAGACGGGCCGATGGTTCGCCCATGGCGTCTGACCCTCGAAGAGCCGGTCGCGCTGGAAAATGCCAAGGGCCAACCGGGGATGATGTGGGTGCACGAGGTGTCGCACAAAGGCGTGCTGCTGGAAATGCGCAACAAGACCAAACCGCCCAAGCATTTCGCCCTGTGGTTCAGCCCTTCAGGTTATGAGCGGATCTCCCTGCGCGGCAATTTCGAGCGCGAAACCGAGCATGGCTTCTACGCTTACGAGCTGAGCCAGACCGATGCCGATGAAACCGAACGCCTGCGTCAGTTCATCCTGCAACAACACCGTCTGACCCACCCCGCCCTGCACACCTGATATTCAGGTATCCAGCGTCCCCGCGAGAAACTGCGTCATGCGCTGACGCATCGTCACCCCTTCATTGCCCAGACAGCCGATCGACGATCCCGCCAGACTGTCCTGCGCCAGATCGGCGGTATCGCCGGCCAGCATCACCTGACAATCCAGACTTAACGCCAGACGGTTCAACCGTCGCGGCAAATCGGCTGTCGGGGCGTGATTGGAAAACAGCACCAGCGCCTGCGGCTTGATCCGCTCGCACACCAGCGCCAACTCATCGAATGGCTGACCGGTGGTGAGCACCCGCACCCCGGCGTCATTGCCACTCAGAAACAACGCGGCAACCAGTAATTCGAGTTCACGACACTGACCGGCGAGCGCACTGACAATCACTTTGCGCGGTTGCGCGCCGCGCAGCGCGACAATCCGCTGCAGGACTCGCGCCCGCAGGAACCCGTCGAAAAACAACCATTCGCTGGTCTGGCCGAAGGCGTCCTGGCGCTGCAGCATCTGCAGCCACAACGGCATGAGAATGTCCTGGAACACCACTGACAGCGAATATGAAGAGAAAATCTGGTTGTAGACCTGATCCAGCGCGCGGTCATCGAACGCGCTGACTGCAACCTGCACCTGCTGTTGCCACTGCGCGTAACCCGCCTGCACCAGATCATCAGGAATGATATGCGCCAGCACTTTCAGCGGCTCGGTCTTGGCGAGGATCTTGCCGACCTTGCTCACCGCCACGCCGCGGTCGATCCAGTCGACGATGCTGCGCACGCGCTCGATTTCGGTCATCGAATACAGCCGGTGCCCGCTTTCGGTGCGCGTCGGCTGAATCAAACCGTAGCGACGCTCCCATGCACGCAGCGTTACCGGGTTGACGCCGGTCAGGCGCGACACCTCACGAATAGGGAACAACTCTTCGCGCTCAAGTGCGACAGAGGCCTGCAAAGCAGGGTCAGCGTCCGTGATAACAGCCATTGTGCAGGTGCATCCACTCGGTAAATTTGGATCCCATTCTACCTCCGATGCCCTCTATCGGTTCAACCCCATGAACAGAGACGAAAGTCTCTGAAACTGTCATTAAAATCAGGAATAATCCTTGCTTGTCAAAAAGCGCAGGCTCCTACCCCCGCCTGCGTATTGCGAAACTCCTACCCGGAGCGACGCACTCGGAATACGGAGATACACAATGTCTACTTCCCCCGTCACGCTGATGGTTGCGCGTCGCGTCGCCGATGGCCGCTATCAGGACCTGATTGCCTGGCTGCGCGAAGGCGAACAACTGGCCACTGACTTTCCCGGTTACCTGGGCTCCGGCGTGCTCGCTCCGCCACCCGGTGACAACGAATTCCAGATCATTTTCCGCTTTGTCGACGAACAGACCCTGCATGCCTGGGAGCACTCGGTCTCGCGTACCGCGTGGCTCGCGCGGGGCAGCGATCTGTTCGCGCATCCCAAAGAACATCGGGTCAGCGGCATCGAAGGCTGGTTCGGCGCGGCCGGTCAGCGGCCACCGCGCTGGAAACAGGCCGTGGCCATCTGGCTGGCGTTCTTTCCGGTGTCGCTGCTGTTCAACTTTGTTCTCGGGCCGTTGCTCGGCGACATGAGCCTGCTGCCGCGGGTGTTGATCAGCACGGCGTGCCTGACGCCATTGATGGTGTATTTCTTTATTCCGCTGTCGACGCGGCTGCTGGCCAACTGGTTGAACGCTGTGCCGGCGCGACCTTTGCCTGCAACACCCTCTACGCAGAATCGATGATTTCTGTGTGGGAGCGAGCCTGCTCGCGAATACGGACTGCCATTCAACATTGATGTCGACTGAGACACCGCATTCGCGAGCAGGCTCGCTCCCACAGGTATTGGTAAGGCCGACAATAGGTGCATGGCTCATGTCGCTGTTATAGTTTTTGCTCCAACCGCGACGCGAACCATTCATGACCAATTCCTCCGCCCCGATTCTCATCACCGGTGCCGGCCAGCGTGTCGGTCTGCACTGCGCGCAGCGTTTGCTTGAAGACGGCCATCAGGTCATTTTCACCTACCGCAGCGAACGTCCAGGCGTGAAAGCGCTGCGGGATCTGGGCGCGATCGGAGTGTTCGCCGACTTCTCCAGCGAAGCGGCCATTCTCGCCTTCATCGATGAACTGAAAACCCATACCGACCGCTTGCGCGCCATCGTCCACAACGCCTCCGAATGGCTGGCGGAAACCCCGGGCAACGAAGCCGAAGCCTTCGTACGCATGCTCAACGTGCACCTGCTCGCGCCGTACCTGATCAACCTGCACTGCACCGACCTGCTCAAGCGCTCGACACCGGCCGACATCATCCACATCAGTGACGACGTCACGCGCAAGGGCAGCAGCAAACACATCGGCTATTGCGCCAGCAAGGCCGGGCTCGACAGCCTGACCCTGTCCTTCGCCGCGCGCTATGCGCCGGCAATCAAGGTCAACGGCATCGCGCCGGCCCTGCTATTGTTCAATCCCGACGACGACGCGGCGTACCGTGCCAAGGCGCTGGCCAAATCCGCGCTGGGCATCGAACCCGGCAGCGAAGTGATCTACCAGAGCCTGCGCTATCTGCTCGACAACCCCTATGTCACCGGCACGACCCTGACCGTTAACGGCGGACGGCACGTCAAATAAGCTGCTGCGCGAGGCTCTCTCATGACCCGTTCCCTGCCCGAGAATTACCGCGAGATCCTCATCGGCCTCGGTGAAGACCCCGACCGCGAAGGCCTGCTCGACACCCCGCTGCGCGCGGCCAAGGCCATGCAATACCTGTGTCACGGCTACGAACAGCGTGTGGAGGAGATCGTCAACGGCGCGCTGTTTGCCTCTGACAGCGACGAGATGATCATCGTCGCCGACATCGAGCTCTACTCGTTGTGCGAACATCACCTGCTGCCCTTCATCGGCAAGGCCCATGTGGCATATATTCCGACCGGCAAGGTGTTGGGACTGTCGAAGATTGCGCGGCTGGTGGACATGTTCGCCCGGCGCCTGCAGATTCAGGAAAACCTTACCCGGCAGATTGCCGACGCAGTGCAACAGGTCACCGATGCCGCTGGCGTCGCGGTGGTCATCGAGGCCCGGCACATGTGCATGATGATGCGCGGTGTCGAGAAACAGAATTCGACCATGAACACCTCGGTCATGCTCGGCGCCTTTCGCGACTCGAGCAACACCCGCCAGGAGTTCCTGCAATTGATTGGACGGAGCAAGTAAATGTCACAACTTCAACCGGGAATGGCGCGCATCCGGGTCAAGGATCTGCGCCTGCGCACCTTTATCGGGATCAACGAGGACGAGATCCTCAACAAACAGGATGTGCTGATCAACCTGACCATCCAGTACGCCGCGCAGGAAGCGGTGCGCGACAACGACATCGATCACGCGCTGAACTACCGCACCATCACCAAGGCGATCATCGCCCACGTCGAGGGCAATCGCTTTGCACTTCTCGAACGCCTGACCCAGGAGCTGCTGGATCTGGTGATGAGCAATACCGCCGTGCTTTACGCCGAAGTCGAAGTCGACAAGCCGCATGCCCTGCGATTTGCCGAATCGGTGTCGATCACCCTCGCGGCCAGCCGCTGAGCGCGTCTGGCGCATTGCTCGCCAGACTTTTATCATCCGCGCCACGAATAGACTGCACAGAGCCCATCATGACCGAGCAACAACGCCTCGAACTCGAAGCCGCCGCCTTCCGCCGGCTGGTCGCCCATCTGGACAGCCGCAAGGACGTGCAGAACATCGACCTGATGAACCTTGCCGGGTTCTGCCGCAACTGCCTGTCCAAGTGGTACAAGGCCGCCGCCGATGACCGTCAGATCGAGGTCAGCCTCGATGACGCCCGCGAAGTGGTTTACGGCATGCCGTACGCCGAATGGAAAGCCCAATACCAGCAAGAAGCCAGCGCCGAACAACAGGCGGCGTTCGCCAAAGGAAAACCCAATGAGTGATCTGAACACCCTGCGCGCCAGCCTCAACAGCGGCGAACACGCTTTCGCCGATACCCTGGCCTTCATCGCTGCCGGTTATGACTACCAGCCGCAAGCGTTCAACAATGGTGGCGTGGAAAACGCTGCCGGGCAGAACGAAGGTTCGTGCAAGACCCTGGGTCTGGCACTGCTGGAAGGCTTGAGCGATGAAGAAGCGCTGCTGGCATTCGGCGAGCATTACCGCTCGGTGCTGGCGACGCCTGAAGGCAGTGACCACGGCAATATCCGTGCGCTGATCAAGCTCGGTCTGGCCGGTGTGAAGTTCGAAGCACAGCCGCTGACCCGCCGCTGATTCAAGATCAAAAGATCGCAGCCTGCGGCAGCTCCTACACTGATCCCTGTAGGAGCTGCCGCAGGCTGCGATCTTTTGACTCTCATAAAAAAACCGGCCGAAGCCGGTTTTTTTGTGCCTGCGGTCTTAGAACGAAGCGTTCTGCAGACCGTCCAGGTAACGCTCGGTGTCCAGTGCCGCCATGCAGCCGGCACCGGCCGAAGTGATGGCCTGACGGTAAACGTGGTCAGCGACGTCGCCGGCAGCGAAGATGCCTTCGACGCTGGTGGCAGTGGCGTTGCCGTCACGGCCGCCCTGCACCACCAGGTATCCGTCTTTGAGAGTCAACTGGCCTTCGAACAGCGAAGTGTTCGGAGTGTGACCGATGGCGATAAACACGCCGTCGACCTTGATTTCGTCGAAGCTGCCATCGTTGTTTTTCAGGCGCGCACCGGTCACACCCATGTTGTCGCCCAGCACTTCGTCGAGGTTGGCGTTCAGCTTGAGGATGATCTTGCCTTCGGCCACACGGGCGTTGAGCTTGTCGATCAGGATCTTCTCGGCGCGGAAGGTTTCGCGACGGTGGATCAGGGTCACGGTGCTGGCGATGTTGGCCAGGTACAGTGCTTCCTCTACTGCGGTGTTGCCGCCGCCGACCACAGCCACTGGCTTGTTGCGGTAGAAGAAACCGTCGCAGGTCGCGCAGGCGGAAACACCTTTGCCCATGAACGCCTCTTCCGACGGCAAGCCCAGGTAACGAGCGCTGGCACCCGTGGCGATAATCAGGGCGTCGCAGGTGTAGGTCGCGCTGTCGCCAGTCAGGGTGTACGGCTTGACGGCGAAGTCCACGGCGTTGATGTGATCGAAAACGATCTCGGTTTCAAACCGCTCGGCGTGCTCGCGCATGCGCTCCATCAGCGCCGGACCGGTCAAGCCGTGCACGTCGCCCGGCCAGTTGTCGACTTCAGTGGTGGTGGTCAGCTGACCGCCAGCCTGCATGCCGGTGATCAGCAGTGGCTTGAGGTTGGCACGGGCGGCGTAGACCGCAGCGCTGTAACCGGCAGGGCCGGAACCGAGAATAATCACTCGCGAATGACGGACTTCAGACATGACCTGCTCCTGTTGACCGGGCCGAAACACTGGCGCGGAACGCCGGACTGCCGGCGGGAATAAAAAAGGACTGTGGATAACCTTGGGGAAGGCATGAGCTCGACAGTCCTGTAAAAAGTTGGGTGCAGCGTATCGAGGGGGGCAAGATTAAGGAAATACGGTTTAACAATCCAGCTCATAGGTGGTCTCTATGCGCAGACTCCGACCGGATCGACGTCTTTGTTACAGTGAATGTCGATCGCTCTGCCGCGCTTTCGCACCGGTTGCAAAGTCGGTAAGGTCGGCGCGTTTTCCCTTGCTCGGAGCCCCTTATGCCCGCCCCCGCTCTGTCCGGCCCGCAATACCTGCGCGAAGGCCTCAAACTGGTTCTCAGCCCGGGCCTGCGCCTGTTCGTGCTGCTGCCGCTGGCGATCAATCTGGTGCTGTTCGTCGGATTGATCTATCTGGCCGGCCATCAGTTCAGCCTGTGGGTCGACAACTTGATGCCGTCGCTGCCCGACTGGCTGAGTTTTCTCAGTTACATCCTGTGGCCGCTGTTCGTGGTGCTGGTGGCATTGATGGTGTTTTTCACCTTCACCATGCTCGCCAACGTGATCGCGGCGCCGTTCAACGGCTTCCTCGCGGAGAAGGTCGAAGTGGTGGTACGCGGCACCGATGATTTCCCGGCCTTCAGCTGGGGCGAACTGATCGCGATGATTCCGCGCACCCTGGCCCGGGAAATGCGCAAGCTCGGCTACTTCCTGCCCCGGGCGATCGGCCTGTTCATCCTCTCGTTCATCCCGGTGGTCAATATCGTCGCCGCGCCGCTGTGGCTGCTGTTCGGCGTGTGGATGATGGCGATCCAGTACATCGACTACCCGGCGGACAACCACAAACTGGGCTGGAACGAGATGCTCGCCTGGCTGCGCCAGAAGCGCTGGCAGAGCATGAGTTTTGGCGGGATCGTCTATCTGGTGCTGCTGATTCCGGTGGTGAATATTCTGATGATGCCGGCCGCTGTTGCGGGCGCGACCTTGTTCTGGGTACGTGAGCGCGGCGCGGAGAACCTTGTCGCACAGCGCTGAGCCGCTCACAGACCGCCAGTCACAAATCCATCATCCGAACGTCACAAGCACGACATGGCCTCAGCCGACACTGAGGTCATGACGACAGCTCTGCATATCACTCTGATCAGCGAAACCTTCCCACCGGAAATCAACGGGGTGGCCAATACCCTTGGCCGCTTGTGCGATGGCCTGCGCGCGCGTGGCCATCAGGTGGAACTGGTGCGACCGCGCCAGGCGGGAGATCCGCAGCGCGTCGATGACGATGCCTTGCTGTTGTGCCGAGGCTGGCCGTTGCCAGGTTATCCGGGGTTGCAGTGGGGTCAGTCGTCGATGCACAAGCTGCTGCGGCGCTGGCAGCGTCATCGCCCGGACGTGCTGTACATCGCCACAGAAGGTCCGCTCGGCCTGTCGGCGTTGCGGGCCGCGCGACGCCTGGGGATCTCGGTGGTCAGTGGTTTTCATACCAATTTCCAGCAGTACACCCATCAGTACGGGCTGGGTTTGCTGACGCGCTTGCTGACGCATTATCTGCGCTGGTTTCACAATCGCTCGGCAATGACCCTGGTGCCGAGCGTCAGTCAGCGCCTGGAACTGGAGCGTCGGCACTTCGACCGCCTCGCCCTGCTCTCCAGAGGCGTGGACAGCCAGTTGTTTCACCCGGCCAGGCGCCTGAACGGGTTGCGTGAGCAATGGGGCCTGAGCGAGCAGGACATCGCGGTGATTCACGTAGGGCGTCTGGCCACGGAGAAGAACCTGGGCCTGCTCAAGCGCTGCTTCGATAAACTCCGCAGCACTTATCCACAGCGAAACCTGAAGCTGATTGTGGTCGGCGATGGACCGCAACGGCTTGCGCTGGAAAGGGAACTGCCTGAGGCGATTTTCTGTGGTTCACAGCGCGGCGAAGCGCTGGCGGCGCACTATGCCTCGGGGGATATTTTTCTGTTCCCGAGCATGACCGAAACCTTCGGCAATGTGGTGCTTGAAGCACTGGCTTCAGGTCTGGGGGTGGTGGCGTACGATCAGGCAGCGGCGGCGCAGCATATTCGCCACGGCTACAACGGTGTGCTGGCGATGCCGGGTGATGAAGAGGCGTTTTGCGATGCGGCGGCTTGGCTGCTGGAAGAAGATGAGCGGTTGCGCTGCGTGCGCCTGAATGCGCGTCAGCATGCCAGTCGCCAGGGGTGGGCGGCGATCATCGAGCAATTTGAAAAGCATTTGCGTGGGGCGTGTCTGCGGGAGCAGGTGTTGCCGAATGCGCAGACATTGCCTTAGATCTTTGCTGATTTTGAAGCCGCCATCGCTGGCAAGCCAGCTCCCACAAGGGCCTGCGGTGAACACAATTTTTGTGAACACCCGCAATACCTGTGGGAGCTGGCTTGCCAGCGATAGCATCAGTTTGAGCGCCGCTTAAACCAGCGTCATCAACGCCTCACGGCTGAACGGCAGAATGTCCTGCTCACGCCCTTCACGGACTTTCAGCGCCCAGTCCGGATCCACCAGCAGCGCACGGCCCACCGCCACCAGATCGAACTCGTCGTTGTTCAGACGCTCCAGCAGTTTCTCCAGGCTCGCCGGTTGTGCGACCTTGTCGGTGTTGACCATGAACTGCAGGAACTCGCCGTCCAGGCCGACGCTGCCAACGGTAATGGTCGGCTTGCCGGTCAGCTTGCGTGTCCAGCCGGCCAAGTTCAGCTCGGAACCGTCGAACTCGGGCTCCCAGAAACGCCGCGTCGAGCAGTGGAAAATATCCACACCGGCGTCGGCCAGCGGCTTGAGGAATTCGCCCAGCGCCTCGGGCGTTTGTACCAGACGCGCGGTGTAATCCTGCTGCTTCCACTGCGAGAAACGGAAGATGATCGGGAAGCCTTCGCCGACGGCGGCGCGCACCGCTTGAATCAATTCGATGGCGAAACGCGAGCGGTTGGCCAGGCTGCCGCCGTATTCGTCGCTGCGCTGATTGCTGCCTTCCCAGAAGAACTGGTCGATCAGGTAACCGTGGGCACCATGGATTTCCACGCCGTCCATGCCGATGCTTTTGGCGTCTTTGGCAGCTTGGGCGAATGCGGCGATCACGTCTTGAATGTCCTGCTTGGTCATGCCGTGCACCACGACCTGACCGTCCTTGAGTTTTTCCGTCGGGCCGTAACCCGGCACGCTGGCGTCCGGCTCGGTGCCGATACGGCGCACGCTGCCGACATGCCACAGTTGCGGAACAATCTTGCCGCCCTCGGCATGCACCGCGTCGACCACTTTTTTCCAGCCGGCCAGTGGCGCTTCACCGAAGAACTGCGGCACGTTCGGGTAACCGTTGGAGGCCTTGTGACCGACCGTGGTGCCTTCGGTGATGATCAGACCGACACCGGCCGCAGCGCGGCGACGGTAGTACTCGATCACTTTGGAGTTGGGCACGCCACCCGGGGAAAACGAGCGGGTCATTGGCGCCATGACCACGCGGGTCGGCAGTTCGAGGGCACCGAGGTGGAACGGTTTGAACAGGGCTTGCACCGGCATTGGAAGGCTCCACAGGGAATGACTTTATGACGGCGATAATATGGAGAGTCGCAAGCCTTGAACAGCATTATTGATTTGAGTGATCAAGGATCAAAAGACACAAAGCAAAGATCGCAGTCTGCGGCAGCGCCTGCAACGGTCAGTGCAGAAACGAAAAAATCGCAGCTTCGACAGTCCTTGTAGGAGCTGCCGCAGGCTGCGATCTTTCGCTCTGACTATTTCAGCCCAACGCTTTTTCAATCGCGTGAACGATGGTCGGATCATCCGGCGCCGTACGCGGCGAAAACCGCGCCAGCACCCGGCCGTCCTTGCCAAGCAGAAACTTCTCGAAGTTCCAGGTGATATCCCCGGGAAACTCCGCGCCCTCGCCCGCCAGCAAGCGGTACAGCTGGTGCCGCTCGTGACCGTTGACTTCAAGCTTGCTCGACAACGGGAACGTCACGCCGTAGTTCAGGCTGCAGAATTCCTGGATTTCCTGCTCCGTGCCTGGTTCCTGGCCGGCAAACTGGTTGCACGGTAGGCCCAGCACACTGAAGCCTTTGTCTTTGAATTGCTGATAGAGGTTTTCCAGTGCCGCGTACTGTGGAGTCAAGCCGCATTTGGAGGCGACGTTGACCACCAGCACGACTTGGCCCTTGAACGGCGCCAGCGGTAGCTCCTGACCATCCAGGGCTGTCAACTTAAGGTCGTGAAAAGCACTCATGACGTACTCCAGGATTCCCGTGTTCTACTCGAAACAGCCACTTGGCGAGGCCACCAAGGACAGCCGCGGACTAAAAAGGCGCCCGCAGGCGCCTCTCCAGTACTCGAAGCTTAGCGCAGAAAATCAGTGGTGATGGCCACCTTCGCCATGGACGTGACCATGCGCGACTTCTTCCTGGCTGGCGTCACGGACAGCAACGACCTTCACTTTGAAGTTCAGGCGCTGACCGGCCAGTGGGTGGTTACCGTCAACGGTGACATCGTCGCCGTCCAGGTCACGGATGGTCACGATCTGCATCTGGCCGTCCGGCGCCGAAGCGTGGAACTGCATGCCGACTTCCAGCTCGTCAACGCCTTCGAACATGCTGCGGCTCAGGGTGCTGACCAGTTCGGCAGCGTATTCGCCGTAAGCGTCTTCCGGCTCAACGGACACTTCCAGCTCGTCACCAACAGCCTTGCCTTCCAGCGCTTTTTCCAGGCCCGGGATGATGTTGCCTGCGCCTTGCAGGTAGACCAGCGGAGCGCCGCCGGCGGAGCTGTCGATGACCTCACCAGCGTCGTTGGTCAGGGTATAGTCGATAGAGACAGCCTTGTTGGCGGCGATCAGCATGGGGCGAAACCTTTTGTATAAGAATATAGAAAGACCCAGTTTAGCGAAGCAATCGCGCGAAAGCGAACACAACCCGGACAAACGGGAATCAACGATCACCGGCTTCCATCAGGACGAGGAGGGTCACTGGGTGGCCGAGCTATCCTGTGGCCACACCCAGCACGTGCGTCATCAGCCGCCCTGGCAATCGCGCGCGTGGATCCTTGACCCGGCACAACGTGTGGAAAAAATAGGCCAACCCTTTACCTGCGGTTGGTGCGCACAAGGCTCGGTTAGCGATAACCTTGGCGACTGAATTTCGGTAGGCGGTCACATATAGATCGCCACCCTTGCCATGCACCCTCAGAGAATCCGCATGCAAACTTTTTTTATCGCACCCACCGATTTTGGCGTGGGTCTGACCTCCATCAGCCTGGGGCTGGTGCGTACCCTGGAGCGGGCCGGACTGAAAGTCGGCTTCTTCAAACCGATTGCCCAGCCGCATCCCGGCGACACCGGCCCCGAGCGTTCCACCGAACTGGTGGCGCGCACCCACGGCCTGAAACCGCCGCAACCATTGGGCCTGGCCCACGTCGAGCGGATGCTCGGCGACGGTCAGCTCGATGAACTGCTCGAAGAAATCATCGCCCTGTATCAGCAAGCGGCTGTCGGCAAGGACGTGCTGGTGGTCGAAGGCATGGTGCCGACCCGCAGCGCCAGCTACGCCGCGCGGGTCAATTTGCACCTGGCCAAAAGCCTGGATGCCGAGGTGATTCTGGTCTCGGCTCCGGAAAACGAAGTGCTCGCCGAACTCTCCGGCCGCGTGGAATTGCAGGCGCAACTGTTCGGCGGTCCGAAGGATCCGAAAGTCCTCGGCGTGATCCTCAACAAGGTCAAAACCGAGGAGAGCATGGAGGCCTTCGCCACGCGGCTGAAGGAGCATTCGCCGTTGCTGCGCAGCGGTGACTTCCGCCTGCTCGGCTGCATTCCGTTCCAGCCCGAACTCAACGCCCCACGTACCCGCGACGTTGCCGACCTGATGGGCGCACAGGTGCTCAACGCCGGCGACTATGAAACCCGGCGCATGACCAAAATCATCATCTGCGCGCGCACCATGCGCAACACCGTGGAGCTGCTCAAACCCGGCGTGCTGGTGGTAACCCCGGGCGACCGCGACGACATCATTCTTGCGGTCAGCCTTGCGGCGCTCAACGGCGTGCCATTGGCCGGGCTGTTGCTGACCAGTGACACCCTGCCCGATCCACGCATCATGGACTTGTGCCGTGGCGCGTTGCAGGCCGGTCTGCCGGTATTGTCGGTGAGCACCGGCTCCTACGACACCGCCAACCTGCTCAATGGCCTGAACAAGGAAATCCCCATTGATGACCGCGAGCGCGCGGAGATCATCACCGACTTCGTCGCCAGCCATCTCGACGCCAAGTGGTTGCACCAGCGCTGCGGCACCCCGCGGGAAATGCGCCTGTCGCCAGCGGTATTCCGCTATCAACTGATTCAACGGGCGCAGTCGGCAAACAAGCGCATCGTCCTGCCCGAAGGCAGCGAGCCGCTCACCGTGCAGGCGGCGGCGATCTGTCAGGAGCGCGGCATCGCCCGTTGCGTGTTGCTGGCCAAACCGGCGGACGTTGAAGCCGTGGCCCGCGCGCAAGGCATCGAGCTGCCGCCGGGGCTGGAGATTCTCGATCCGGACCTGATCCGCGAGCGCTATATCGAGCCAATGGTCGCCCTGCGCAAAAGCAAAAGCCTCAACGCGCCGATGGCCGAACAGCAACTGGAAGACACCGTGGTCATTGGCACCATGATGCTTGCGCTGGATGAAGTCGATGGTCTGGTGTCGGGCGTGATCAACACCACCGCCAACACCATCCGCCCGGCGCTGCAACTGATCAAGACCGCGCCAGGCTGCACGCTGGTGTCTTCGGTGTTCTTCATGCTGTTCCCCGAAGAAGTGCTGGTCTACGGTGACTGCGTGATGAATCCGCACCCAAGCGCAACTGAGCTGGCCGAGATCGCCCTGCAAAGCGCCGACTCGGCAGCGGCCTTCGGCATCACCCCGCGCGTGGCGATGATCAGTTACTCCAGCGGCGAGTCGGCCAGCGGCGAAGAAGTCGAGAAAGTCCGCGAAGCCACCCTGCTCGCCCACGAGCAACAGCACTCGCTGCTGATCGACGGGCCGCTGCAATACGACGCCGCTGCCAACGCCGATGTGGCCCGGCAACTGGCGCCCAACAGCCAGGTGGCCGGCCGCGCCACGGTGTTCGTGTTCCCCGACCTGAACACCGGCAACACCACCCACAAAGCCGTGCAGCGCAGCGCCGACTGCGTCAGCCTCGGCCCGATGCTGCAAGGTCTGCGCAAACCGGTGAACGACCTGCCGCGCGGCGCGCAGGTCGACGACATCGTCTACACCATCGCCCTGACCGCGATTCAAGCCGCCAACCGACCTATGGATGTGTAAATGCTGGACTTCCTGCCCGCCCCGATTCGCGGCGTGATCGCCGCACTGCTGTTGGCGCTCAATACGATTCTGCTGTGCTCGTTTCTGTTCTGTGTGGCGCTGATCAAAGTGCTGCCCTTCGACCTCGCCCGCCGCGCCTCGCTGTGGCTGATGAGCCACACCCACGAAGCCTGGATCAGTAACAACAAGGGCTGGATGAACCTGGTACGCCGCACCCGCTGGCACATCAGCGGCTTGCAAGGCCTGGATTACAAACACTCGTATTTGATCACCAGCAACCACCAGAGCTGGGTCGACATTCTGGTGCTGCAATACGTGCTCAACCGGCGCATCCAGCCACTGAAATTCTTCCTCAAGCAGGAGCTGATCTGGGTCCCGGTGATTGGCCTTGCGTGGTGGGCGCTGGGCTTTCCGTTCATGAAACGCTACTCCAAGGCCTATCTGGAAAAACACCCGGAGAAGAAAGGCAAAGACCTGGAAACCACGCGCAAGACCTGCGCGAAGTTTCGCGACAACCCGGTGGGGATTTTCAACTTTGTCGAAGGCACACGCTTCACCGAAGGCAAGCACGCGCAGCAGCAATCACCGTTTAAATACCTGCTCAAGCCCAAGGCTGGCGGCATCGCCTTTGTGCTGGACGCGATGGGTGAGCAACTGGAGTCGATCGTCAACGTGACCATCCACTACCCGGGCGGGCGTCCAGGGTTCTGGGATCTGTTGTGCGGCAACGTGCGCGACGTGGTGGTGCACTTTGAAGAACTGAAAATCCCGCCGGCCTTCATCGGCAAGAACTACGACCAGGACGGCGAATACCGTCTGCAGTTTCAGGGCTGGATCAACCAGCTGTGGCAGGACAAGGATGCGCTGCTGGAGCAGATGCACCGCGAATTCCCGAACCGGCACTAACCTTGTGGGAGCTGGCCTGCTGGCGATGGCCGAGATCAGCAAGCATCACTGGTGAATGACATAGCGCCATCGCTGGCAGGCCAGCTCCCACAAAAACAAGATCAAAAGATCGCAGCCTGCGGCAGCTCCTACAGGGAAGATAATACAACCCGCACGCGGCGCATGCCGCCCCACTCCAGGATGAGCGCAAGCTCGGCTGCAGCTCTTGATCTTGATCCACGGGCGACGTCGGAAGGCTGAGCGAAGGGATTGATCCGGGGGTGGGAGCGCAGCGACCGTTTGGCGCAGCCAAACACAGCGAGAGGAGGTGCAGCGAAGCAAACCGTAGGCGCTGCCCCCGGATCAATCCCGCAGCGAAGGGACCCCGAGCCCCAGCGAGCGGGCCGAACGCAGGAGCAAGCCTTTTGGGTTACCTTTTCGGCGTTTGGAAAAGGTGACTCGCCGTAAGGGCGAAACCCTAAGCAGCCGTTACCGCAGCAACGGATATGTACTCAATCAACAAGAGCATGGTCGGCCCAAAAGCCGCCATCGCCGAAAACCAAATCGCCCCCAATAAAAAAGCCCGCCGATGATCACTCATCCGCGGGCCTTTCATTTCCGGCTAACGCTTAAATCGCGCCACGCTTGCGCAGCAGATCCAACACCTGCTTGACGCTCTCTTCCAGCGACAGCGACTGCGTGTCGATCACCAGATCGGCATTCAGCGGCACGTCATACGGGAACGACTCACCCGGAATATTATCGCCACCCGCAGCATACAAGCCTTGCGGATCACGCTCGGCACACACCGCCGGCGAAGCCTGCACATAAACCGTCAGCAGACGCTCCTTGCCGATCAGCTCCCTGGCCTGCTCGCGACCTTCAGCACTCGGCGCAACAAACGCCGCCAGGGTCAACAGACCGGCTTCGTTGAACTGACGCGCCACATGTGCGGCACGACGCCAGTTCTCGGTACGACCGGCACGATCCTGCGGCAGACCTTTGTTCAGGTCGTGACGCAGATTCTGACCATCCAGCACAAACACCGCACGGCCCATGTCGAACAACTTGCGCTCGACCGCATAGGCCAGCGTGCTCTTGCCCGCGCCCGACAGACCGCTGAACAGCACGGTAGCCGGTTGCTGGCCAAAGCGCTGGGCACGTTCTTCGGTAGCAACGTGGGCCAGTTTGCCGTGGTGGGTGGCCGTGCCGTGGCTCAGTGGCTGAGCGACGATCATGCCGGCGCCAACGGTGCCGTTGGTCAGACGATCAATAACGATGAACGCGCCGGTGGTGCGGTTGCTGTCGTAACCGTCGAGGGCGATCGGCGCGTCGAGCGCGACCTTCACCTTGCCGATTTCGTTGAGCTGCAACGCGCTCGCCGGACCTTCTTCAAGGGTGTTGACGTCGACCTTGTTGACGATGCTGGCAATCGAGCCGGGCACGTAACTGGTGGCGCGCTTGATGTCGTATTTCTTGCCCGGCAACATCGGCTCTTCAGCCATCCACACCAGCATCGCTTCGAAGCTGTCGGTGACCGGCGGCACGTTGTCGGCATGCACCAGCAAGTCGCCACGGGAGATGTCGATTTCGTCTTCCATGGTCAGCGTCACCGCTTGACCAGGACCGGCCTGCTCCAGCTCACCTTCGAAGGTAACGATGGATTTGACACGGCTGCTCTTGCCCGACGGCAGCACCACCACTTCGTCGCCCTTGTGCACGATGCCGCTGGCGAGGGTGCCGGCGAAGCCGCGGAAGTTCAGGTTCGGACGGTTGACGTATTGCACCGGGAAGCGCAGATCGGTGAAGTTGCGATCGCCCGACACCTCCACGGTCTCGAGAATTTCCATCAGCGACTGGCCCGTGTACCACGGCGAGCGCTCGGACTTGTTCACCACGTTGTCGCCCTTGAGAGCAGACATCGGCACGAAGTGCATGCTGGTCGGCTTCATCTTCAAGCCTTCGGCGAACTTCAGGTAGTCGGCCTTGATCGACTCGAACACGCCTTCATCGAAGTCTTTCAGGTCCATCTTGTTGATGGCGACGACGATGTGCTTGATGCCGAGCAACGAGGCGATGAAGCTGTGGCGACGGGTCTGGGTCTGCACGCCGTAACGGGCATCGACCAGAATGATCGCCAGGTCACAGGTGGATGCACCGGTGGCCATGTTGCGGGTGTACTGCTCATGGCCGGGGGTGTCGGCGATGATGAACTTGCGCTTGGCGGTGGAGAAATAGCGGTAGGCGACATCAATGGTGATGCCCTGCTCACGCTCGGCCTGCAGGCCGTCGACCAGCAATGCCAGGTCGATGTCGTCACCGGTGGTGCCGACTTTCTTCGAATCGCGGGTAATGGCTTCCAGATGATCTTCGTAGATCATCTTGGAGTCGTGCAGCAGGCGCCCGATCAGGGTACTTTTGCCGTCGTCGACGTTACCGCAGGTCAAAAAGCGCAGCAGCTCTTTACGTTCGTGCTGGCCCAGGTAGGCGAGGATGTCCTCGCTGATCAAATCAGATGCGTGCGACATGACAACCCCTTAGAAATAGCCTTGACGTTTTTTATCTTCCATCGAGCCGGCGCCATCGTGGTCGATGACCCGGCCCTGGCGCTCGGAAGTTCGCGTCAGGAGCATTTCCTGAATGATGTCCGTGAGGCTTTCGGCCTCGGACTCCACCGCGCCCGTCAACGGGTAGCAGCCAAGGGTACGGAAACGCACTTTCTTTTTGACGATACGCGCCTTGTCCTCGTCGGACAGATGCTCAAGGATGCGCTCGTCGTCGATCATGATCAGGGTGCCGTTCTTCTCGATCACTTCGCGTTCGGCGGCGAAGTACAGCGGCACGATCGGGATGCCTTCGAGGTAGATGTACTGCCAGATGTCCAGTTCGGTCCAGTTCGACAACGGGAACACACGAATGGATTCGCCCTTGTTGACCTTGCCGTTGTAGACGTTCCACAGCTCCGGACGCTGATTCTTCGGGTCCCAGCGATGCTTGCTGTCGCGGAACGAATACACGCGCTCCTTGGCGCGGGACTTCTCTTCGTCACGACGGGCACCACCGAACGCGGCGTCGAAACCATGCTTGTCGAGTGCCTGCTTCAGGCCCTCGGTCTTCATGATGTCGGTGTGCTTGGCGCTGCCATGGGTGAACGGGTTGATGTTCTGCGCCACGCCATCGGGGTTGATGTGGGTGATCAGGTCCAGGCCCAGCTCTTCGACCATCTTGTCGCGGAACTTGTACATCTCCTGGAATTTCCAGCGAGTGTCGACGTGCATCACCGGAAACGGCAGTTTGCCCGGGAAGAACGCCTTGCGTGCCAGGTGCAGCATCACGGCGGAGTCTTTACCGATGGAGTACAGCATCACCGGGTTGTCGAACTCGGCGGCCACCTCGCGGATGATGTGGATGCTTTCCGCCTCCAGCTGTTTCAGATGCGTCAGTTTGTCGACCATGGCTACTCACGAAAGCTTTCTTATGAACGGCCAGCGGGCCGTGTTCGAGCGGGGAATCCTAGCACAGCGCCCTCTTCTAATCAGGACGCCAACTAGATCGAAAGGGCATATGAATATGCCCACCAGTTTGCCCCACTAACCCTGTAGGACAGCATCTCAGATCAGGCTCGCCGGGAGTCGTCAGATCGGGTTCGGGCAGTCGATGAAGATGTGTTCCAGAGCAAAACGTTTTGCCAGGTAGTCGCCCAGCGCCTGCACTCCATAGCGCTCGGTGGCATGGTGGCCGGCGGCGATGAAGCTGATGTCGTTTTCCCGGGCGCTGTGGAAGGTCTGCTCGGAGGCTTCGCCACTGAGGAACAGATCAACGCCCGCCGCCACGCCCTGATCGATATAGCCCTGCCCGCCACCAGTGCACCAGCCGACCCGGCGAATCATCGCACTGCCTTCGACCAGCAGTGGCTCGCGCCCCATGACATCCTGAACCTTGCGCGCGAAATCACGCGGGGTCATGGGCTCGTTCAACGAGCCGACCAGCCCGACGATCTTCAGGTTGTCCGGGTCCAACGGCCCTTCGACGGTGATGTCCAGTTGACGCGCCAGTTGCACGTTGTTGCCAACCTCCGGGTGCAGGTCCAGTGGCAGGTGATAAGCGAGCAGACTGATGTCGTGCTTGAGCAGGGTCTTCAGGCGGCGCTGCTTCATGCCGGTGATGCACGGGTTTTCGCCTTTCCAGAAATAGCCGTGATGCACGAGTATCAGATCGGCTTCGGCTTCCACTGCAGCATCGAGCAAGGCCTGACTGGCGGTGACGCCACTGACAATGCGCATCACCTGCGGACGACCTTCGACCTGCAGGCCATTGGGGCAATAATCGGCGATTTTCGCACTGCCGAGGTAACGGTCGGCTTCTTCGACCAGGGTGCTGAGGGCGACAGCCATGAAAGACTCCTAAATATCCCGTTCAGAGGCGCGCGCGGCCTCGTATAATGCGCGACATTATCGGCGGTCTGCCCCCGCCTGCAACTTTTCCAGGACGTGCTTAATGCTCAAGGCGCTGCGTTTTTTTGGCTGGCCGCTGTTGGCCGGCGTGCTTATCGCTCTGTTGATTATTCAGCGTTACCCGCAGTGGGTCGGGCTTCCGAGCCTCGACGTCAACCTGCAACAGGCCCCGCAAACCACCAGTGTGCAGCAGGGCCCGGTGTCCTATGCCGACGCGGTGACCATCGCCGCACCGTCGGTGGTCAACCTCTACACCACCAAAGTCATCAACAAACCGGCGCACCCGCTGTTTGAGGACCCACAGTTCCGGCGCTTCTTCGGTGACAACTCGCCGAAGCAGAAACGCATGGAATCGAGCCTCGGTTCCGGCGTGATCATGAGCCCGGAAGGCTACATCCTGACCAACAACCACGTAACCACTGGCGCCGATCAGATCGTGGTGGCACTCAAGGATGGGCGCGAAACCCTCGCCCGCGTCATCGGCAGCGACCCGGAAACCGACCTCGCGGTGCTGAAGATTGACCTGAAAAACCTCCCGGCGATCACCGTCGGCCGCTCCGACAACATCCGTATCGGCGACGTCGCGCTGGCCATCGGCAACCCGTTCGGCGTCGGCCAGACCGTGACCATGGGCATCATCAGCGCCACCGGGCGCAACCAGTTGGGCCTGAACAACTACGAAGACTTCATCCAGACCGACGCGGCGATCAACCCGGGCAACTCCGGCGGCGCACTGGTCGATGCCAACGGCAACCTCACCGGCATCAACACCGCGATCTTCTCCAAGTCCGGCGGCTCGCAGGGCATCGGTTTTGCGATCCCGGTGAAACTGGCGATGGAAGTGATGAAGTCGATCATCGAGCACGGTCAGGTGATACGTGGCTGGCTCGGTATTGAAGTGCAGCCGCTGACTCAGGAGCTGGCCGAGTCGTTTGGCCTGTCCGGGCGTCCGGGAATTGTCGTGGCGGGAATCTTCCGCGATGGCCCGGCACAGAAGGCCGGCCTGCAGCTGGGTGACGTGATTCTGAGTATCGACGGCGAACCGGCGGGTGATGGCCGCAAGTCGATGAACCAGGTGGCGCGGATCAAGCCGACTGACAAGGTCACGATTCAAGTGATGCGCAATGGCAAGGAGCTCAAGCTGACCGCGGAAATCGGCCTGCGTCCACCGCCGGCGCCGGTCAAGGAAGAAGAGTAAACAACAACCCAAAAACACTGTGGGAGCGAGCTTGCTCGCGAAGAGGCCGGCACATTCAACATCGTTATTGAATGGCCAAGCGCTTTCGCGAGCAGGCTCGCTCCCACAGGTTCAGCGGCGGTTTAGAGGTCGCCGAGGCCGTCGATCAGCGCCTGATTCTGCTCCGGCGTACCGATCGAAATCCGCAGGAACTGGGCAATCCGCTCCTGCTTGAAGTGACGCACGATCACGCCCTGCTCGCGCAGCCTGGCCGCCAGCCCTGCCGCATCGTGTTGCGGGTGACGGGCAAAGATGAAGTTCGCCGCCGACGGCAGCACTTCGAAACCCTTGGCCTGCAACTGCGCAATGACCCACTCGCGACTTTCGATGACCAGACGGCACGTCTTGTCGAAGTACTCGCGATCCTCGAACGCGGCCGCCGCCCCGACAATCGCCAGACGATCCAGCGGATAGGAGTTGAAGCTGTTTTTGATTCGCTCCAGCGCTTCGATCAGATCCGGATGACCCACCGCCAGGCCGACACGCAGTCCGGCCAGCGAGCGCGACTTGGACAGGGTCTGGGTCACCAGCAGGTTCGGATAACGATCCACCAGGCTGATCGCCGTTTCGCCGCCGAAGTCGATGTAGGCCTCATCCACCACGACCACCGAATCCGGGCTGGCCTGGAGGATCTGCTCGACCGCTTCCAGTGCCAGCAGGCAACCGGTCGGTGCGTTCGGGTTGGGGAAAATGATCCCGCCGTTGGGTTTGGCGTAGTCCGCCGGGTTGATCTGGAACTGTGCGTCCAGCGGCACGGCGTCGAACTGGATGCCGTACAGACCGCAATACACCGGATAGAAGCTGTAGCTGATGTCCGGAAACAGCAGCGGCTGCTCGTGTTGCAGCAGACCGTGGAAAATGTGCGCGAGCACTTCGTCCGAACCGTTGCCGAGGAACACCTGATTGCTCTGCACGCCGTAGTAGTGGGCGACGGCGGTTTTCAGCAGATCGCTGTTCGGGTCCGGGTACAGGCGCAGATTGTCGTTGAGCTCGGTCTGCATCGCCGCCAGGGCTTTGGGCGACGGGCCGTAAGGGTTTTCGTTGGTGTTGAGCTTGACCAGTCTGGTCAGCTTCGGCTGTTCGCCCGGCACATACGGCACCAGATCCTTGACGAACGGGCTCCAGAATTTACTCATGTTCAATTCCCCTTCACTTCGTCTTTGATGCGGTATTCGGCACTGCGGGCGTGCGCGCTCAGGGATTCGCCACGGGCCAGCACGGACGC
Source organism: Pseudomonas sp. Y5-11 (assembly GCF_022368695.1). Classification (NCBI taxonomy): domain Bacteria; kingdom Pseudomonadati; phylum Pseudomonadota; class Gammaproteobacteria; order Pseudomonadales; family Pseudomonadaceae; genus Pseudomonas; species Pseudomonas sp. Y5-11. The sequence continues at coordinate 1,918,320 of NZ_CP058974.1, read as the reverse complement.
GGTCTTGCCCAGCTCGGAAGCACCGGCCTCGGAGCAGAAGATGATCGACGAACGTTTCTGGAAGTCGTACACCCCCAGTGGCGAGGAGAACCGCGCAGTGCCGGAGGTTGGCAGCACGTGGTTCGGGCCGGCGCAGTAGTCGCCCAGCGCCTCGGAGGTGTGACGGCCCATGAAGATCGCGCCGGCGTGACGGATCTGCGGCAACCACGCTTGTGGGTCAGCGACCGACAGCTCTAGATGTTCCGGGGCGATGCGGTTGGCGACTTCGATGGCTTGCGCCATGTCACGCACGTGAATCAGCGCACCGCGACCATTGATCGAAGTTTCGATGATGGCCGCGCGGTCCATGGTCGGCAGCAGTTTGTCGATGCTCGCCGCGACCTTGTCGAGGAACTCGGCGTCGGGACTGACCAGAATCGCCTGCGCGTCTTCGTCGTGCTCGGCCTGGGAGAACAGGTCCATGGCGATCCAGTCCGGATCGGTCTGGCCGTCGCACACTACGAGAATTTCCGAGGGGCCGGCGATCATGTCGATGCCGACCTGACCGAATACGTGGCGTTTGGCAGTGGCGACATAGATGTTGCCCGGGCCGACCACTTTGTCCACCTGCGGCACGCTTTCGGTGCCGTAAGCCAGTGCGGCAACCGCTTGTGCGCCGCCAATGGTGAACACCCGGTCAACGCCGGCAATGCACGCCGCCGCCAGCACCAGCTCATTGATTTCACCGCGCGGGGTCGGCACCACCATGACCACTTCGGCCACGCCGGCAACCTTGGCCGGAATCGCGTTCATCAACACCGACGACGGGTATGACGCCTTGCCGCCCGGCACGTACAGGCCGGCGCGATCCAGCGGCGTAACCTTCTGGCCGAGCACGGTGCCGTCGGCCTCGGTGTAGCTCCAGGAGTCCTGTTTCTGTTTTTCGTGGTAGCTGCGCACCCGCGCCGCGGCTTTTTCCAGCGCTTCGCGCTGTGCCACGGTGATGCGAGTCAGGGCCAGTTCCAGACGCTCGCGCGGCAGGATCAGGTCAGCCATCGAGGCGACTTCGAGACCGTCGAATTTCTGGGTGAACTCGACCAGCGCGGCGTCACCGCGTTCGCGCACCGCCTTGATGATGTCCAGCACGCGCTGATTGACCGAGTCGTCAGACACACTTTCCCAGCTCAGCAGATGATCCAGATGATGCGCGAAATCCGGGTCAGCAGCGTTGAGTCGGCGAATTGCAGTCGGTGCGGTCATAGCGAGAGCCTCATAGGAATGGCAAAAACTCAGGCGCCCTAACTTAGCAGTCGTTTCCGCTTGGGCACCTGAGATTCTGGCTATGAGGCGGATAGACGGGCGCGACTCAAGGTCGCGCAGGTACATCAGCCGCGGTGTCGCGATTCCACTGCCGTGCGCAGGGTATCGATCAACGCCTGGATTCGGGCGTGTTGCATCTTCATCGAAGCCTTGTTGACCACCAGGCGCGAGCTGATCGTCGCGATCAGTTCCTGAGGTTCCAGGCCGTTGGCGCGCAGTGTGTTGCCGGTGTCGACCACGTCGATGATCTTGTCGGCCAGACCGATCAGCGGCGCCAGCTCCATCGAGCCGTAGAGCTTGATGATGTCGACCTGACGGCCCTGCTCGGCGTAGTAGCGCTTGGCAACGTTGACGAACTTGGTCGCCACGCGCAAACGGCCCTTGGGCTCGGCTGCGCCGATCTTGCCGGCCGTCATCAGCTTGCACTGGGCAATCTGCAGATCCAGCGGCTCGTAGAGGCCCTGGCCGGTGTATTCCATCAGCACGTCTTTACCGGCGACGCCGAGGTCGGCCGCGCCATGCTCGACATAGGTCGGCACGTCGGTGGCACGCACGATCAACAGACGTACGTCATCCTGAGTGGTGGGGATGATCAGTTTGCGGCTCTTGTCCGGATTCTCGGTCGGCACGATGCCGGCTTCAGCGAGAAGCGGCAGGGTATCGTCAAGGATGCGGCCCTTGGACAGTGCGATGGTCAACATGGGAAACGTCAGTCCTTATCAAGGTACTCATGTCCGGTCGCAATCGGCGCCGGACACACATCGAGCCGGATACCGGCTCGACTCGAAACAAATTCAGTGGACACCTCCCTGTGCCCAGTGCAGCGACTAGCCCGGAACGCGACGGATCTTGGCGCCCAGCATCTGCAGTTTTTCTTCGATGCACTCGTAACCACGGTCGATGTGGTAGATGCGGTCGATCAGGGTATCGCCTTCGGCCACCAGGGCCGAGATGACCAGACTCGCCGAAGCACGCAGGTCGGTGGCCATCACTGGCGCGCCCTTCAGCACTTCAGTACCGGTGACGATCGCAGTGTTGCCTTCGACCTGGATTTTGGCGCCCATGCGGTGCAGTTCGTACACGTGCATGAAACGGTTTTCGAAGATCGTCTCGATTACCGCACCGGTGCCTTCGGCAATGGCGTTGAGCGAGATGAACTGCGCCTGCATGTCGGTCGGGAACGCTGGATACGGTGCCGTGCGCACGTTGACCGCTTTCGGGCGCTTGCCGTGCATGTTCAGCTCGATCCAGTCTTCACCGCTGGTGACTTCAGCGCCGGCTTCACGGAGCTTTTCCAGAACGGCTTCGAGGATGGTCGGATCGGTGTCCTTGACCTTCACACGGCCACCGGTGACCGCTGCGGCCACCAGGTAGGTGCCGGTTTCGATACGGTCAGGCATGACTTTGTAGAAGCACGAGCCCAGGCGCTCGACGCCATCGATGGTAATGGTGTCGGTACCAGCGCCGGAAACCTTGGCGCCCATGGCGTTGAGGAAGTTCGCCAGGTCAACCACTTCCGGCTCGCGCGCAGCGTTCTGCAGCACGCTGCGACCCTTGGCGAGGGCTGCAGCCATCATGATGTTTTCGGTACCGGTCACACTGACGGTATCGAAGAAGAAGCTTGCGCCGCGCAGGCCGCCTTCAGGCGCCTTGGCCTTGATGTAGCCGCCTTCGACGTCGATCACCGCGCCCATGGCTTCAAGACCACGGATGTGCAGGTCAACCGGGCGCGAACCGATGGCGCAACCGCCAGGCAGGGCGACTTCGGCTTCACCGAAACGGGCAACCATCGGCCCCAGAACCAGGATCGAGGCACGCATGGTTTTCACCAGTTCGTACGGCGCGATCAGGGTCTTGATGGTGCGTGGGTCGATTTCAACGCTGAGTTTCTCGTCGATCACAGGCTCGATGCCCATGCGACCGAACAGCTCGATCATGGTGGTGATGTCGTGCAGGTGCGGCAGGTTGCCAACGGTCACCGGGCCATCGCACAGCAGGGTGGCGGCCAGAATCGGCAGGGCGGAGTTCTTCGCCCCGGAGATACGGATTTCGCCATCAAGACGAACGCCACCGGTAATAATCAATTTATCCATAAGAATCTCGACGCCCTAGGGCTCAGGTGCGCTCGGCCCAGGCCGCGCTGCTGAAAAATTTCATAGTGACCGCGTGGATGCTGCCATCAGCGATCCAAGGGTTCAAATGGGCATAGATGCTTTGCTGACGCTTGACCGGGCTCAACGCCGCCAGTTCATCACTAATCACGTTCAGCTGGAAGTTGCAGCCTTCGCCTTCAACTTCCACCTGCGTTCCTGGCAGCTTTCCTTCAAGGAAGCTCTTCACTTCTACGGCCTGCATGCTCAACCTCAATCGGCGCCCTGTGCGCACGGGTCGGACATCATACAAAAAAGCCCCGCGCCTGCGAACCCCGCATTGGCAGGACTCTGACGGGGGGCTTGTTTGTCGATGCGGGTTCAGGGGTGCGCCAGCAACTCGGTCAGTTCGCTGACCTGAGCGATTTCGCGCATGTCTTCCGGCATCGCGCGGATGCTGACGGCCTTGCCGGCCGCCCGGGCATCGCGCATGAAGCACAGCAGCAAGGACAAGCCGACGCTGCTGGACTTCTTCACTGCCGAACAATCAATCACCAGCGATGCCGCCTTGCTGGACTTGATCAGCGCCTGGCCTTCCTTGCGCAGGTCGGGGCCTGTGCGATAGTCCAGCACTCCGCTGAGCAATAGCTCGTCGACATCACTCATACGAACTGCCGCCTCATTCATTGCGCTGGCTTCTCGGCAGCTTTCTCGGTGGTTTCCTTGGCCTTGGCCACTTCGCCAGCCCAATTGTTGATGGTCTTGTCCAGATCGTTGCCATTGCGCTGCATCGCATCCGCGAACTGATCACGGAACAGCTTGCCAATGTTGATGCCGTTAATGATCACGTTGCGCAGCTTCCACTCGCCGTTGATCTTCTCCAGCGTGTACTGCACCGGATAGATCGCGCCGTTGCTGCCCTTGACGGTCATGCCGACGCTGGTGCGATCGCCCGATTCATCCTTGGCCGGATCAACCGTGATGCCCTGATTGTTGTATTCGAGCAAGGCATTGCCGTAGAACTGGAACAGGCCTTTCTTGAAGTTTTCCTGGAAGGTCTGCATCTGCGCAGGCGTGGCCTTGCGCGAATACTTGACCGTCATGATGCTCTTGGAAATGCCCTCGGCATCCACTACCGGGCCGACGATGTTGTTCAACGCGGCATAGAAATCAGCCGGATCCTGCTTGTATTTCGCTTTGTTGGCCGACAGGTCGGCCAGCATCCGGTTCGTGGTGTCCTGAACCAGATCGTGCGCCGATTGCCCGGGCGCAGCGTTAGCCAGCAGTGGCAGTGTCGCGAGCAACACCAACAGGCCACGTCGCAAGGTAGAGATCATTCAAAAGCTCCTCATTTGGCGTCTTTGCTAACGGTATTGAGCAGGAATTTACCGATCAGGTCTTCCAGTACCAGAGACGACTGCGTGTCGTGGATGGTTCCACCATCCTTCAGACGAGTGTCCTCCCCACCCACGCTGATGCCGATGTACTTCTCGCCCAACAGGCCAGCGGTCAGGATAGACGCTGTGGAGTCGGTCGGCAGGTTGTCGACCTTTTTATCCACTTGCAGGGTGACCCGACCGGTGAAGCTGTCGCGATCCAGATCGATGGCCGTGACCTTGCCGATGGTTACACCGGCCATGGTCACTTTGGCTCTGACCGTCAAACCGGCGATATTGTCGAAGTAGGCATACAGCTTATAGGTGTCGGTGGTCGAGGTCGGAGACAGGCCACTGACCCGCAGCGCCAGCAGCAACAAGGCCAGGATCCCTGCCAGCAGGAACAGGCCGACACCGATTTCCAGGGTGCGGTTTTGCATCAGAAATCTCCAAACATCAAAGCGGTCAGAATAAAGTCCAGGCCGAGCACTGCCAGCGAGGCAAACACCACGGTCTTGGTGGTGGCACGACTGATCCCCTCGGAAGTGGGCTCACAGTCATAGCCTTGGAATACGGCAATCCAGGTCACTACAAAGGCAAAAACAATACTTTTGATCACGCCGTTGAGCACGTCGCTGGTGAAATTCACGCTGTTCTGCATGTTCGCCCAATAAGAGCCTTCATACACACCCAGCCAGTCGACAGCCACCCACGAACCACCCCAGATGCCTACCACGCTGAAAATCATCGCCAGCACCGGCAGGGAAATGAAACCGGCCCACAGGCGCGGAGCAATGATGTACTTGAGCGGGTCGACGCCGATCATTTCCAGGCTGGAAAGCTGTTCGGTGGACTTCATGTTGCCGATTTCGGCCGTCAGCGCCGAACCGGCACGCCCGGCAAACAGCAACGCCGTCACCACCGGACCCAACTCTCGCAACAAAGTCAGGGCAACCATCTGTCCCACTGCCTGCTCCGAACCGTAGCTCGACAGAATACTGAAGCCCTGCAGCGCCAGCACCATGCCGATGAAAATCCCCGAGACGACGATGATCACCAGCGACATCACGCCAACCGAATGCAGTTGCTTGACCAGCAGACCAAAACCGCCGCTGATGCCGCCACGACCGAGCAGGGCGTGAAACAGGAACAGGGTCGCGCGGCCAAACACCGCCACGGCGTCGATCGCCGTCTCGCCGAAGCGGCGGACGCGTTCTATCAATGAAATTCTGCGCATCAGCGCTTCCCCAGAAGATCTGCGCGGTAATCCGTCGCTGGAAAATGGTACGGCACCGGGCCATCGGGGTTGCCGGTCATGAACTGGCGAATACGCGGTTCATCCGAGTTCATCAATTCGTCCGGCGTGCCCTGTCCCAGCACCTGACCATCACCCACGACATAGATGTAGTCAGCGATGCTCGCGGTTTCGGCCAGGTCGTGGGAAACCACAATGCTGGTAATGCCCAGCGCATCGTTGAGCAGACGGATCAGACGCACCAGCACGCCCATGGCGATCGGATCCTGACCAACGAAAGGCTCGTCATACATGAGAATCTGCGGATCGAGCGCGATCGCCCGCGCCAGCGCCACGCGACGTTTCATGCCGCCCGACAGCTCGTCCGGCATCAACTCGATCGCGCCGCGCAGTCCAACCGCCTGCAATTTGAGCAGGACGATGTCGCGGATCATCTCGTCCGGTAATTGGGTATGAACCCGCAGGGGGAAAGCGACGTTCTCGAAGACATCGAGATCGGTGAACAGCGCGCCACTCTGAAACAGCACGCCCATGTGCTTTCGCGCATCGAACAGATCACTGCGCGACAGCGACGGCAGGTTCTGACCGTTGACCCAGACTTCCCCGCTGGAGGGACGTAATTGCGCGCCCATCAATCGCAGCAGCGTGGTCTTGCCACACCCGGAAGGCCCCATGATGCCGGTAACCTTGCCGCGCGGGATGCGAATATCGACGTTATTGAAAATGCTGCGCGCACCGCGCTTGAAGGAGACTCCCTTCAGCTCGACCGCGTAGGCGTTATCGGCACTCATCTAAACTCCTTGCGATGCAGCCTCTCACTCGGACGCCTGGCTTTCCGTAGAAAGCACATACCTCCCGGGCAGGCCGAACTGGCGGCGAACTATATCACTGCAAACGCCAAGCGCCCAAGGCCCATGCCCTTCCGCGTTCAACGATATGACAGGCCCGATGGCACTTTTTCAGGGTTTTGGTTGCCAGGAATGACAAAGCTCGACGAACTTGCGTGAGGCTTTTCAACATAACCGCTATAATCGCCGCCTTTTCATCGGGCTATACGATTTCTGACATGAGCCAATCCAGCGACCTGATTCAATCGGCACAACGCACCATCCGCCTCGAAGTGGAAGCCGTACAAGGCTTGTTGCCCCATATCGACGCCGATTTCGTACGCGCTTGCGAGATGATTCTGGCCAGCAAGGGCCGTGTGGTCGTGGTCGGCATGGGCAAATCCGGGCACGTCGGCAACAAGATTGCCGCGACCCTGGCCAGCACCGGCACCCCGGCATTTTTTGTTCATCCAGCCGAAGCCAGCCACGGCGACATGGGCATGATCACCCGCGATGACGTGATCCTTGCCCTCTCCAACTCCGGCTCGACCAACGAAATCGTCACCCTGCTGCCGTTGATCAAGCGCCTGGGCATCCGGTTGATCAGCCTGACCGGCAATCCACAGTCACCGCTGGCCAAGGCCGCCGAAGTCAATCTCAACGTTCACGTCGAGCACGAAGCCTGCCCGCTGAACCTGGCACCGACTTCCTCGACCACCGCTGCGCTGGTCATGGGCGATGCCCTGGCCGTGGCGCTGCTGGAAGCCCGGGGTTTTACCGCGGAAGATTTTGCTTTCTCCCACCCGGGCGGCGCCCTGGGTCGACGCCTGTTGCTGAAAGTGGAAAACGTCATGCACGCCGGCCAGGAGCTGCCGCAAGTGCAACGCGGTACCCTGCTCAAGGACGCGCTCATGGAAATGACCCGCAAGGGCCTGGGCATGACCGCGATCGTTGAAGCCGATGGCAAACTCGCCGGGATCTTCACCGACGGCGACTTGCGCCGCACCCTGGATCGCAGCATCGACATCCGCAGCGCCACCATCGACCAGGTCATGACCGCACACGGCAAGACCGCACGGCCGGAGATGCTCGCCGCCGAAGCGCTGAAAATCATGGAAGACCACCGAATCAACGCACTGGTGGTCGTGGACGAAGAAGATCGCCCGATCGGCGCCTTCAACCTCTCCGATCTGCTGCGTGCAGGAGTGATGTAATGACAACCGATCTGCTGCAACGCGGCAAAGCGATCAAACTGGCGGTGTTCGACGTCGATGGCGTCCTCACCGACGGGCGCCTGTACTTCCTCGAAGACGGCAGCGAATTCAAGACCTTCAACACCCTCGACGGCCAGGGCATCAAGATGCTGATGAATGCCGGCGTAGAAACCGCCATCATCAGCGGCCGCAAGACGCCGGTGGTCGAGCGCCGGGCGAAGAACCTCGGCATCCCGCACCTGTTTCAGGGCCGCGAAGACAAATTGGTGGTTCTGGACGGCCTATTGGCGCAACTGGGCCTAAGCTATGAACAGGTCGCCTACCTCGGTGACGACCTGCCTGACCTGCCGGTGATCCGCCGCGTAGGCTTGGGCATGGCCGTGGCCAATGCTGCCGACTTCGTGCGCGAACACGCCCATGGCGTGACCCGGGCCCGCGGTGGCGAAGGTGCCGCCCGAGAGTTCTGCGAATTGATCCTGCGCGCCCAGGGCCGCCTCGATGCGGCCAACGCCGCGTACCTGTGAGCCAAACCATGTTTAGCAAAAAATTTCGCAACTTCCTGTTGTTCGGCTGTATCGCTGCCCTGTTTGCAGCGGTCGGCTACTGGAACATCAGCCCTGAACGGTTCCTCGACAAGCCTGTGACCAAGGTCGAAGACACCGCCATCGACTGGTACGCCACGAACACGCATACCCTGCAATACCTTCCGGACGGCAAGGTGCAGTACGAAATGACGTCGGACAAGGCCGAGCATCTGAAAGCGACGGATGTGACACTGGTCACCAAACCCGACCTCAACATGTTCCGCGGCACAGACTTTCCATGGCACGTGACCAGCGAGCGTGGCGAAGTGAACCCGGACGGAACCCAGGTAGAACTGATCGACTCGGTACGCATCAAGCGCACCGATGAAAAGAACCGCGACACCCTGATCACCAGCACCCGCATGACGGTGTTCCCTCAGCAGCAATATGCGCAGACCGAGCAACCCGTTAGAATCGACGGCGCTGGCGGTGTATCGACTGGCGTGGGAATGAAGGCGTATTTGAAGGAAAGCAGGATACACCTGCAATCGAACGTAAGAGGACAGTATGAGGCTCGTTAAAACCCTCCCTATTTTGCTCAGTCTGGGCGCAGCACTGGGAAGCGTGAGCGCCTGGGCTCTGCCGAACGATCAGCAGCAACCTATCCGCATTCAGGCCGACGACGCCCAACTGGACGACAAGAATGGCATCGCCACCTATAAAGGTGACGTGATCATCACCCAGGGTTCGATGATCGTTAAGGGCAATACGGTGACCATCACCCGCACCCCGACCGGCGACATCGACGTGGTGACCTCGGTGGGTAACCTTGCCTACTTCGAGCAGTTGCAAACCCAGGGTGACACCAAGCCTGTACAGGGCTGGGGCGTGACGATCCAGTATCACGCCGCGCAAAACCGCGTCGTGCTGATCGACAAGGCCAAGGTTGTCGACAAGGACAACAACACCACCCAGGGCGAGAAAATCGTCTATGACACGGTGAGAAAACTGGCCAGCGCCGGTCGCGCTACCGGCAACAAGGTCACCGAGACGCGTCCGCGCATCGACATGGTGATCCAGCCGAAGAAGAAAACCGACGAGAAAACCCAGTAATGGCAACTCTGAAAGCTCAGCACCTGGCCAAGGCCTATAAAAGCCGCCAGGTCGTGCGTGACGTCAGCCTGTCGATCGACAGCGGCCAGATCGTCGGCCTGCTCGGCCCGAACGGCGCCGGCAAGACCACCTGCTTCTACATGATCGTCGGCCTGGTGCAGGCCGATCAGGGCCGCGTACTGATCGACGATCTGGACGTCAGCCACCAGCCGATGCACGGTCGCGCCAAGGCCGGTATCGGCTATCTGCCGCAAGAAGCATCGATCTTCCGCAAACTGTCGGTGGCCGACAACATCATGGCCATCCTCGAGACCCGTCAGGAGCTCGACAAGGCCGGTCGTCGCAAGGAGCTGGAAAGCCTGCTGCAGGAGTTCCATATCAGCCACATCCGCGACAACCTCGGCATGAGCCTGTCCGGTGGTGAACGCCGTCGGGTGGAAATCGCCCGCGCCCTGGCGACCGCCCCGAAATTCATCCTGCTCGACGAACCGTTCGCCGGTGTCGACCCGATCTCGGTCGGCGACATCAAGCAGATCATCCATCACCTCAAGGCCAAGGGCATCGGTGTACTGATCACCGACCATAACGTGCGTGAGACGCTGGATATCTGCGAGACCGCCTACATCGTCAACGACGGTCAACTGATCGCTGAAGGCGATGCGGCAACCATCCTTGCCAACGACCTGGTGAAGGAAGTGTACCTGGGCCACGAGTTCCGCCTCTAAAGCGCGAGCGCATTCGGCCAGCCGTCCGGGTGCTGTAACGTTGAAGCGCTTTTTTTATACGCTTTATTGTTACAGCGCTCTAGGCAAACACGACAGTTTCAGGCATATAATTTGCTTAAGTTTGGCGCTTCGGCGCCCTGTAGTGGATGGCGCATGCGCGCCGGCGAATAAGGTGTTAAGCCCCTGCCATGAAACCATCGCTAGTCTTGAGAATGGGCCAGCAGCTGACGATGACACCGCAGCTGCAACAGGCCATCCGCCTGCTCCAATTGTCGACCCTGGATCTGCAACAGGAAATCCAGGAGGCCCTGGAATCCAATCCGATGCTCGAGCGCCAGGAAGAAGGCGACGACTTCGACAACTCCGATCCATTGGCCGACAACGCCGAACAAAAACCCAACACCGAGATTCAGGAACCCTCCTATCAGGAAACCGCCCCGACGGTGGACAACCTGGAGGAAGGCGAATGGAACGAGCGCATTCCTAACGAATTGCCCGTCGATACCGCCTGGGAAGACGTCTACCAGACCAGCGCCAGCAGCCTGCCCAGCAGCGATGACGACGAGTGGGATTTCACCACCCGCACCTCCGCCGGGGAAAGCCTGCAAAGCCATCTGCTGTGGCAACTGAACCTGGCGCCGATGTCCGACACCGACCGCCTGATCGCCGTGACCCTGATCGATTGCATCAACAATCAGGGTTATCTCGACGAAACCCTCGAAGAAATTCTCGACGCCTTTGATCCGGAACTCGACATCGAGCTGGACGAGATCGAAGCCGTCCTGCACCGCATCCAGCAATTCGAACCCGCCGGCATCGGCGCGCGCAACCTCGGTGAATGCCTGTTGCTGCAACTGCGTCAGCTCCCGGCCAAGACTCCTTGGCTGAACGAAGCCAAGCGTCTGGTCAGCGATTACATCGATCCGCTTGGCAGTCGCGACTACAGCCAGCTGATGCGACGCATGAAGCTCAAGGAAGACGAGCTGCGTCAGGTCATCGAGCTGGTGCAGAGCCTCAATCCGCGCCCGGGTTCACAGATCGAATCCACCGAAGCCGAGTACGTGGTGCCCGACGTGATTGTGCGCAAGGACAACGAACGCTGGCTGGTCGAGCTGAATCAGGAGTCGGTGCCTCGTCTGCGGGTCAATGCGCAGTACGCCGGGTTCGTGCGGCGCGCCGACACCAGCGCCGACAACACCTTCATGCGCAATCAGTTGCAGGAAGCGCGCTGGTTCATCAAGAGCCTGCAAAGCCGCAATGAAACCCTGATGAAGGTGGCCACCCAGATCGTCGAGCACCAACGTGGCTTCCTGGAATACGGCGACGAAGCCATGAAACCGTTGGTCCTGCATGACATCGCCGAGGCGGTCGGCATGCACGAATCGACGATTTCCCGGGTCACCACGCAGAAATTCATGCATACCCCTCGGGGCATTTATGAACTGAAATATTTTTTCTCCAGCCACGTCAGCACCTCTGAAGGCGGCGAATGCTCTTCCACGGCGATCCGCGCGATCATCAAAAAACTGGTCGCGGCGGAAAATCAGAAAAAGCCATTGAGTGACAGCAAGATCGCTGGTTTACTGGAGGCACAAGGCATTCAGGTGGCTCGCCGCACCGTCGCCAAGTACCGTGAATCCCTCGGGATCGCGCCTTCGAGCGAACGCAAGCGGTTGATGTAAGCCACGTTACAGCGTTCCAGTGGCAGGCTATCCGGCCTGCCGCTTTATGCACTGGCAACGAAGGAGAAGCTGTATGCAAGTCAACATCAGTGGACACCAACTGGAAGTGACCGAACCTCTGCGCACCTACATCAACGAGAAACTCGAACGATTGGAGCGCCATTTCGACAAGATCACCAACGTGCAGGTCACGATGTGCGTCGAGAAGCTGAAGCAGAAAATCGAAGCCACCTTGCATATTCCCGGCAGCGAAGTGGTCGCCAACGCAGAAGATACCGACATGTATGCTGCGATCGACTCACTGACCGACAAGCTGGATCGCCAACTCAAAAAGCATAAGGAAAAGACCCAGAGCCTCCTTCAGGGCGCAACCGGTCGTTAACACTCCCAACCCATGATCCGACTTGAAAGTATCCTGACCCCCGGCCGTTCCCTGGTGAACGTGCCGGGCGGCAGTAAAAAGAAAGCCCTCGAACAGATTGCCAACCTCATCCATAAAGAAGTGCCGGATCTGGCCATGCAGGATGTGTTCGATGCGCTGATCGCCCGTGAGAAACTCGGTTCCACCGGTTTCGGCAACGGCATCGCCATTCCCCACTGTCGCCTCAAAGGCTGCGAAGCGCCTATCAGCGCATTGATGCACCTTGATGCCCCCATTGATTTCGATGCCATCGACGGCGCTCCGGTTGACTTGCTGTTTGTCCTGCTGGTCCCGGAAGCGGCCACCGATGCTCACCTGGAATTACTGCGCCAGATCGCCAGCATGCTTGATCGCAAGGAAGTGCGCGAAAAACTGCGCAGCGCACCGAGTAACGAAGCCTTGTATCAGGTCGTCCTGAGCGAGCAGAACGGTCATTAATCATGCGTTTGATCATCGTCAGCGGCCGCTCCGGCTCGGGTAAAAGTACTGCCCTGGATGTCCTTGAGGACAACGGCTACTACTGCATCGACAACCTGCCGGCCGGCTTGCTGCCGGAACTCGCCGAACGCGCCCTGATTCATACGGAGCTGGCCCAGCCGCTGGTGGCCGTGTCGATCGATGCACGCAATCTGCCGAGCCACCTGTCGCGTTTCCCCGAACTGCTTGAAGAAGTCCGCGCCCGCCACATCCAGTGCGATGTGCTGTATCTGGATGCTGACGAAGAAACCCTGCTCAAGCGCTTCTCGGAAACCCGCCGACGCCATCCGCTGAGCACTGCCAACCGCTCGCTGGCCGAAGCGATCAACGACGAAACTGCCCTGCTCGGCCCGATTGCCGACCTGGCCGACCTCAAGGTCAACACCACCAACCTGAATCTGTACCAACTGCGTGACACCATCAAGTTGCGCCTGCTGAACCAGCCGGAGCCGGGCACGGCGTTTCTGGTCGAGTCGTTCGGCTTCAAGCGCGGCATGCCGGTGGATGCGGATCTGGTATTCGATGTGCGCTGCCTGCCCAACCCGTACTGGAAGCCGGAGCTACGCGCCCAATCGGGTCTCGATGCACCAGTCGCCGAATACCTGGCGGCGCAGCCGGAAGTCGAGGAGATGTATCAGGATATCTTCGGCTATCTGAATAAATGGCTGCCACGCTTTGCGGCGAGCAACCGCGCCTACGTCACCATTGCCATTGGCTGCACAGGTGGGCATCACCGCTCCGTTTACCTGACCGAACGCCTGGGTCAGGCCCTGCAGAAAACCCTGAAGAACGTCCAGGTTCGCCACCGCGACCTCACTTAAAGGATTCACACCGCGATGCCTGCTCTGGAAATCGAAATCATCAATAAACTGGGCCTGCATGCCCGAGCTTCGGCCAAGTTCGTCGGGGTGGCGGGTCAGTTCCCGGATTGCACGATCAGAGTGGGTCGTACACCAGAAACAACCGTGGACGGTAAAAGCATCATGGCGATGATGATGCTGGCTGCCGGCAAGGGCACGAAGATCTATCTGAGTACCGAAGGCCATCAGGAAAAAGAAGCGCTGGATGCGCTGGTGGCGTTGATCAACAACTACTTCGATGAGGGTGGTTGATCGTTAAAGATCAAAAGATCAAAAGATCGCAGCCTGCGGCAGCTCCTACAGTGAACGCATTCCAATGCAGGAGCTGCCGCAGGCTGCGATCTTTTGATATTCAGCCCAATGCGGTATCCATCACCATCATCAGACAAAACCCGATCAGCAAGCCAAGACTGGCCAGCTTGTCATGACCATTGCGTCGCGACTCGGGGATCACCTCATGCGTCACTACCAGCAACATCGCTCCCGCGGCCAGCGCCAGCCCCAACGGCAACAACAACTCTGCCAGGCTGACCAGCCACGCACAGAGCAGCGCAAACACCGGCTCGACCAGCCCTGACGCCGCACCGATCAAAAACGCCTTGACCCGCGACATCCCGGCCCCGGCCAACACCAGCGCAATCACTAACCCCTCTGGCACATCCTGCAAGGCGATGCCCATCGCCAGGCTGTCGGCATCCGGCATGCCGCCGCCAGCAGACACCCCCACCGCCATGCCTTCCGGGATGTTGTGGGCAATGATGGCGAAGACAAACAACCAGATCCTTGGCGGGATCACCGGGCGCTCAGAGGTACCGACGAGCATTTCCGGTGAGGCGCCGGACAGTTTCAGGTCCGCCAGATACAGACCGAATGCACCGAGCATGATGCCGAAGCAGATCAACCCGCTGGCAGCCCACGGTGTCAGGCCCAGACTTTCAGCAGCAGCGATACCTGGCACGATCAGCGAAAACGCAGTCGCCGCCAGCATCACGCCGGCACCAAAACCCAGCAGCGTATCGCTGAGCCTCTGCGGCATGCGCCGGATCACCAGCACCGGCACCGCGCCGAGCGCCGTGCCGAGGGCGCAAATCGCGCCACCCTGCAAGGCCCGCGACAGTTTCGGCTGCAGATCCAGCCACTCCAGCCCATGCGCCGCCAGCAAAGTCATGCCCGCCAGCAGCAACAGCGACCCGATCGCGTAACGAAACATGCGTCCACCGCCAGCCGCCAGTGTTTCAGTGCTCATAGTCAGCCTTGGATTGTTTTTATGGATGACTTAAAACCAGAGCAGCCTGATAACGCGCGGCAACTTCAGGCCAATTGATCACGTTGTAGAACGCGTTGATGTATTCCGGGCGACGGTTTTGGTAACGCAGGTAGTAGGCGTGTTCCCAGACGTCCAGACCGAGAATCGGCGTGTTGCCGTTCATCAACGGGCTGTCCTGATTGCCGCTACTTTCCACGACCAGTTCTTTTTCCGGGGTCACGCTGAGCCAGGCCCAGCCACTGCCGAAACGGGTCAGCGCGGCTTTGGTGAAGGCCTCCTTGAAGCTGTCGAGACCGCCCAGTTGCTCCTCGATTGCCTTGGCCAGTGCACCGTCAGGCTTGCCGCCACCGTTGGGCACCATGACTTCCCAGAACAGCGAATGGTTGGCATGCCCGCCACCCTGATTGATCACGGCCGCACGGAGTTTTTCCGGCAACTGCTGGACGCTGGCGACCAGTTTTTCCACCGGCCACTCGGCGTACTCAGTGCCTTCGACGGCAGCGTTGAGGTTGTTGATGTAGGTCTGGTGGTGCTTGGTGTAGTGAATCTCCATGGTTTGCGCATCGATGTGCGGTTCCAGGGCGTCGTAGGCGTACGGCAAGGCAGGCAAGGTAAAAGCCATTTCAGTGGACTCCATGGTGATGTGAGGCTGACGCGCGGCGTGCATTGCCGGTGTCCGGGTGCAGCAGGCGCTGGGTGCGCGGGTATTCGCCGTGTTCGCCGATGAAATTCAGCAGCTCGACGTAGGTCTTGCTGCTCTGGCGCAACGCCGCTTCCCGCAGGGCCGGGCGCAGGCGCTCGTCCTGCATGGTCTGCAATAACCGTTGATGAATCGCGCAGAGGTACTCGGCGCTCTCCTCCGGCTGGTTCAGGCGCAGGTGCAGATCCGCCAGGTTGTGGTGGGAGATGACGCAGGCCGCCACTGCTTCGTCGGCGTCCGCCCAGCGTTCGAACAGCACTTGCGCCAAGGCCAGGGCTTGCAGGTAAGCCTCACGGGCATCAATCAGTTCGCCGAGCATGAAGCAGCGATTGGCCCGTTCGATCGTGCGTTTCCAGTGCTCCATGGTGAACCTCCAAAGCAGTTGCGGGATTTACACGCCGCCGGCAGTGAGTTTCTCGGGGTTGAGTAACTCTTCCAGTTGGCTGCGCGACAGGTCGGTTTGCTCCAGCGCGACGTCAATCACCGGACGACCCTGTTTGTAGGCCTGCTTGGCGATTTCCGCGGCTTTCTGGTAACCGATGATCGGGTTGAGCGCGGTGACCAGAATCGGGTTGCGCGACAGCGCTTCCTTGAGCCGCGACTCGTTGACCTTGAAGCTGGCGATGGCTTTGTCGCCGAGCAGACGGCTGGCATTGGCCAGCAGTTCGATGCTGCTCAACAGGTTCTGGGCGATGATCGGCAGCATCACGTTCAGCTCGAAGTTGCCCGACTGGCCGGCGATGGTGATCACCGAATCGTTGCCGATGACTTGCGCGGCGACCATCGCGGTGGCTTCCGGGATCACCGGATTGACCTTGCCCGGCATGATCGACGACCCCGGCTGCAAAGCTTCCAGCTCGATTTCGCCGAGACCGGCGAGCGGGCCGGAGTTCATCCAGCGCAAGTCGTTGGCGATTTTCATCAGCGACACGGCAATGGCCTTGAGTTGGCCAGAGACGGCGACGGCGGTGTCCTGCGAGCCGATCAGGGCGAACAGATCCTTGCCCGGAGTGAATTGCACATGGGTCAGCTGGCTTAATTGGCGGCTGAAACGCGCGGCGAATTCCGGGTGCGCATTGATCCCGGTGCCGACGGCCGTGCCACCCTGCGCCAGCGATTGCAGGCTCGGCAGCAGATCCTGCAGGTGGGCGATGTTGGCCTTGAGTTGCTGCGCCCAACCGTTGAGCACCTGACTCATGCGCACCGGCATCGCATCCATCAGGTGCGTGCGGCCGGTTTTAACGTGGTGATGCACTTGCACGGCTTTGTTTTCGATGACCTGCACCAGATGCAGCAACGCCGGCAGGAGTTGTTCGTGCAACGCCAGGGCAGCGCTGACGTGAATGGTGGTCGGGATGATGTCGTTGCTGCTCTGGCCGCAGTTGACGTGATCGTTCGGGTTGACCGGCTCGCCGAGCAGGCGACTGGCGAGGGTTGCGATCACTTCATTGGCGTTCATGTTGGAACTGGTGCCGGAGCCGGTCTGGAAGATATCCACCGGAAAATGCTGCATGAAATCGCCTTCGAGCAGGCCTTGCGCGGCGTCGCTGATGGCCTTGCCTTGCGAGGCGCTGAGC
This sequence comes from Pseudomonas sp. Y5-11, assembly GCF_022368695.1. NCBI lineage: Bacteria > Pseudomonadati > Pseudomonadota > Gammaproteobacteria > Pseudomonadales > Pseudomonadaceae > Pseudomonas > Pseudomonas sp. Y5-11. The sequence goes on along the minus strand of NZ_CP058974.1, from coordinate 1,900,913 downwards.
TGGTTGAGTTCAACGTTGGCCCGCGCGGCGGCGGCTTTGGCGAGGATCAGCGCACGGATGAACTGCGTTGGCATCGGTTTGCCGCTGATCGGGAAGTTATCCACTGCGCGCTGGGTCTGCGCGCCGTAGAGAGCGTCCACCGGCACCCGCAGTTCGCCCATGCTGTCGCGCTCAATACGAGTCTTGGTCATCTGAAAATCCTTGGACTGATTCAATGAGAGGAATCGAAGGTTGCAACTCGCAGGTCGCCAGTTGCCAGGTGTAGCGCTGCCAACGCTGGAGTCGGCAGTTGCACAGCGACAGGCGCTCCATTTCACGCAGCGGGCGCCAGGCTTGATCGAGACACAAGCTGCGCCAATGCCATGGCAACGCGATGTCGGTGGCTGTGTCGAGCAGCAAGCGGAAGGAGGTTTCAGCGATGGTCCACGGGGAAGTCGCCGTGCAGCAGGCCAGATAACGGCCCTCGGCCAGGTAATGTTCGATCAGGCGCGGTTCGTCGGGGTCCATCGCGCAACGGATCTGGCGACTCATCCAGCGCCAGCTTTCGAGGTATGGCTGCTCGTGCAAGGCAGAACTCATGATCCGGGACTCGTTCGGAGATGAGATTAATTATTAGATGATAATGAGAACCAAAACAAGAGTGCCTTTGTAGGAGCTGCCGCAGGCTGCGATCTTTTGATTTTGCTTTCACACACAAGATCAAGAGATCGCAGCCTACGGCAGCTCCTACAGGGCGGACATGAAAAAGGCGCGCCATCCGGATGGATGGCGCGCCTTTTTTGTGAAGATGGGAGCTTAGCTGCCCGCCACCGTCATCCGCTCAATCAACACAGAGCCCGTGCGAATATTGCTGCGCAGCTCCAGATCATTACCGACGGCGACGATCTGCTTGAACATGTCACGCATGTTGCCGGCGATGGTCACTTCCTGCACCGCGAACTGGATTTCGCCGTTCTCGACCCAGAAACCCGCCGCACCACGCGAATAATCGCCAGTGACCATGTTCAAGCCATGCCCCATCAACTCGGTAACCAGCAGCCCACGGCCCATACGACGCAGCAGCGCTGCCTGATCTTCATCACCATGCGTCACGAACAGGTTATGCACGCCCCCCGCGTTGGCGGTGCTTGGCATGCCGAGTTTGCGCCCGGAGTACGTGCCGAGGATGTACGAAACCAACTCGCCCTTCTCGACGAACGGTTTGGCGTAGGTGGCCAGACCATCACCGTCGTAGGACGCACTGCCCATGGCGCGCATCAGATGTGGACGCTCATCGATGGTCAGCCATTCCGGAAACAGCTTCTGCCCCAGCGTGCCTTCGAGGAACGACGATTTGCGATACAGACTGCCGCCAGACACCGCCGACAGGAAGCTGCCGAACAACCCGCCCGCCAGCTCGGCGGAAAACAGCACCGGCACTTCGCAGGTCGGCACCGGACGCGCGCCCAGACGACTCGCGGCCCGTTGCGCGGCACGCTGGCCGATGCTCACCGGATCCGCCAGCAGGCTGCCCTGACGATTGACGTCATACCAGTAATCGCGCTGCATCTGGCCATCAGCTTCGGCGATCATCACGCAGCTCAGGCTGTGCCGGGTCGACGCGTAGCCGCCGATGAAACCGTGGCTGTTGCCATACACACGGCAGCCCTGATGGGTGCTGAGGGTGGTGCCGTCGGCGTTCTTGATTCGCGCATCGGCGTCGAACGCCGCCGCTTCACAGAGCAACGCCTTCTCGATCGCCTGCTCCGGGGTGATGTCCCATTCGTGGAACAGGTCGAAATCCTGCACCTCCCTGGCCATCAACGCGGCATCGGCGAGGCCCGAGGCTTCGTCTTCAGAGGTGTGTTTGGCGATCGCCAGTGCGGCAGCAACGGTTTCACGAATCGCATCCGGCCCGGTGGCGGAGGTGCTGGCCGAGCCTTTGCGCTGGCCGACGTACAGGGTGATGCCAAAGCCCTGGTCGCGATTGAACTCGACCGTCTCGACCTCACGCTGGCGCACCGAGGTCGACAAACCCTGCTCCAGCGACACCGCGACTTCGCAGGCACTGGCGCCCTGACGCTTGGCTTCGGCGATGATCTGCTCGACCTGTTCCTGCAGTGCCGGCAATGCTTGCGGGCCGACGCTTTGAACTGCACTCATGCTCATCTCCACTCAAATTCTGCTTTCGGCTGGGGTCATCGAGCGACCGGGCCGGACAAGCGGCCCCCGACTGGTTATCATGGCGGCGTTTCTTTGCGGACTGCCACCATGGTTGATTCTTACGACGACTCCCTCGATACGGGAGAAAAAAGCAAATCTCAGGTCAAACGCGAGCTGCATGCTCTGGTTGACCTTGGCGAGCGCCTTACAACACTCAAGCCCGACTTGCAGGCAAAACTGCCATTGACCGACGCTCTGCGCCGGGCCCTGGCCGATGCGCCGAAGCACACCGCGAACATCGCGCGTAAACGGCACCTGCAGTTCATCGGCAAACTGATGCGCGATCAGGACACTGACGCGATTCTGGTCCTGCTCGATCAACTCGATGCCTCCACCCGTCAGTACAACGAGCGTTTCCACAACCTCGAACGCTGGCGTGACCGGCTGATCGCCGGTGACGATGCCGTGCTGGAGAAATTCGTCGTCGAATACCCCGATGCCGATCGCCAGCAACTGCGTTCGCTGATCCGTCAGGCTCAGCACGAGGTTGCACACAACAAACCTCCTGCTTCCAGCCGCAAGATCTTCAAGTACATCCGTGAGCTGGACGATACGCAACGCGGTCTGCGTTGAGATTCGCCCCTGTAGGAGCTGCCGCAGGCTGCGATCTTTTGATCTTGTAAAAACAAAGATCGCAGCCTGCGGCAGCTCCTACAGCTGTTTTTTTATGCGCCCGTGCCCCCCACGGTAATCGCATCGATCTTCAGCGTCGGCTGACCGACACCCACCGGTACCGACTGCCCGTCCTTGCCGCACGTGCCCACACCGCTGTCCAGTGCCAGATCGTTACCGACCATCGACACCCGGCTCATCGCCTCGGGGCCGTTGCCGATCAACGTCGCGCCCTTGACCGGTGCGGTAATCTTGCCGTCCTCGATCAGGTACGCCTCGCTGGTGGAGAACACGAACTTGCCGCTGGTGATGTCAACCTGACCGCCGCCGAGGTTGGCGCAGTAGATGCCTTTCTTCACCGATGCGATGATTTCCGCCGGATCGCTTTCGCCACCGAGCATGTAGGTGTTGGTCATGCGCGGCATCGGCAGATGCGCGTATGACTCACGACGACCGTTGCCGGTACGGGCTACCCCCATCAGGCGCGCGTTGAGCTTGTCCTGCATGTAACCCTTGAGTACACCGTTCTCGATCAGCGTGGTGCACTCGGTCGGAGTGCCTTCGTCATCGACGCTCAGCGAACCGCGACGGCCGCTCAACGTGCCATCATCGACAATGGTGCAGAGTTTGGAAGCGACCATTTCACCCATTCGCCCGCTGTAGGCCGAACTGCCCTTGCGGTTGAAATCCCCCTCCAGACCGTGGCCGACCGCTTCGTGCAGGAGCACGCCGGACCAACCCGAACCGAGGACGACAGGCAAGGTGCCGGCCGGTGCCGGAATCGCTTCCAGGTTCACCAGCGCCTGGCGCAGCGCTTCGCGGGCGTAGCCCATGGCGCGGTCTTCGGCGAGGAAATAGCGGTAATCGGTACGCCCGCCACCGCCATGCCCGCCGCGCTCGCGACGGCCATTCTGCTCGACGATCACGCTGACGTTGAAACGCACCAGCGGACGCACGTCAGCAGCCAGGCCACCGTCGGTGGACGCCACCAGAATCCGTTCCCAGACCCCGGCCATGCTCACGCTGACCTGTTGAATCCGTGGATCAAGGGCGCGGGTAGCGACGTCGATGCGCTTGAGCAGCTCGACTTTCTCGGCGCGGCTCAGCACTTCCAGCGGATTGTCCGGCGCGTACAGCTGTGCGACATCCTGAGTGCTGAAGGCCTGCACCGTGCCGTTCTGCCCGGCGCGGGAGATCGAACGCGCAGCACGCGCCGCCGCACCAAGGGCTTCAAGCGTGATCGCGTTGCTGTAGGCAAAACCGGTTTTCTCACCGGACTGCGCACGCACGCCAACGCCCTGGTCGAGGTTGAAGCTGCCTTCCTTGACGATACCGTCTTCCAGCGACCACGACTCGGAGATCTGGCCCTGGAAATACAGGTCGGCCGCATCGATCCCCGGGCCGGCCAGATCGCCGAGCACGCCTTGCAGGCTCTCGATGGTCACGCCGCCGGGCGCCAACAGGTGATCACTGACTGAGGACAACAACTCGCTCATAGGTTTACGCCTTAAATTCATGTTCTGAAGCAGGCCGCTGGGCGCCCTGCGAGAAAAACCGCCGATGACTCGTCACTGGCATTCGCGCCCTGATAGACGCTTGTTCGTCACTGTCGCGCGCGGCCAACAGCACCGCCTCGCCTTGATCCTGATGCGCCAGCACCCGGCCCCACGGGTCGACAATTGCCGCATGACCGAAGGTTTCACGCGGTCCCGGGTGAGTCCCGCCCTGCGCTGCCGCCAATACATAACACTGGGTCTCGATGGCCCGTGCGCGAATCAGCACCTCCCAGTGCGCCGCACCGGTCACAGCGGTGAAGGCCGACGGGGCGGTGATCAACTCGGCACCGGCAGCGCGCAATTCGCTGTACAACTCCGGAAAGCGCAGGTCGTAGCACACGGTCAGGCCGACTCGGCCGACCGGTGTGTCCGCCACCACGACGCCACTGCCATAAGCATAGTCATCGGATTCGCGATACCGCCCGCGATTGTCCGCCACATCGACATCGAACAGGTGCAACTTGTCATACCGTGCAACGGTTTCACCCTGATCATTGACCAACAGCGAGCAGGCGTGAGACTTGGCGTCCGGTTGCCCGAGCGGCGGCAACGGCAAGGTGCCGGCAACTATCCATAACTTGAGGTCGCGAGCGGTCTGTTTCAACCATGGCAGGATCGGGCCTTCACCGAGCGCTTCGGCCCTGCCGATGTCGGCAATGTCACGACGACCCATGGCGGCGAAGTTTTCCGGCAGCACTGCCAGCTTCGCGCCGCCGGTTGCCGCCTGCTCAAGCAGGCGTCGGGCCTGCGCCAGATTGGCCAGCACATCGCTCTGGCTGACCATTTGAATCACCGCTAAAGACATGGCCGCTTCCTGACAGGGAGTCCACTTATCACTGCAGGAGCTGCCGCAGGCTGCGATCTTTTGATTTTGCTTTTAAAAACCACATCAAAAGATCGCAGCCTGCGGCAGCTCCTGCACGGGGAAAAGCCTCATGCTACTCAAAAAGGCTTGTCGAAGGTGATTTTCGGCTCTTTCCATGGGCCCTTGACGGTGTATTTGACGCTGGCGAAGCGTGCCACGCGGTCACCGATCAGCTTGTCGATAAGGAACAATGCCCCGCCGACCGCTGGCGCGCCGACAATCAGCGCGGCGATCGGCAGATTGTTGGTCACCGGCAAGGTCACCAGCAATTTTGCATCGACCTGATCGCCAACCAGATCCAGCGTACCGTCCAGCTCAAGATTGCTTGAAGGACCGGTCAGCCGAATCGGCTCGCGGGTGACATACACGCCGTTATTGGCCACCAACAAACCCTTGACCCGGTCGTAGCTCAAGCCTTTGCCAAACAAGTCGGAGAAGTCCAGACGCAGACGGCGACCAATGGAATTGAAGTTGAGCAGACCGAACACCCGCAACGCCTGCGCGCCGCCCTCCACTTCAACGAACTGACCTTTATTCAGCGAGGCATCCAGCGTGCCGGAGAAACGCTTGGTCGCCAGCCACGCCGGCGATCCCGGCCAGCGGCCATCGACGTCCATGTGGAATTCTTCGCTGGTCACGCTCGGCGCAAAACCCCAGCCCTTCAGTACATCGGCGAGGTTTTTGCCGCTGGCCCGGCCTTTGAACCAGCTGTTGGTCGAGCCCGGGGTGCCTTCCCAGCCGCCATTGCCTTGCAACAGGATGCCCTTGAGGCCCATGTCCATATTGTTCAGGGCGAGACCTTTGGCCGTCGGCCGTACCTTGAGCGACCAGCCGCCCACCAGATCCGCGCCGAGAAACAATTGATTGATGGTGATGTCCAGCGCGGGAATCTTCGTCGGGTCGACGGAAACCAGCGGATCAGGCGAGTTCTCGTCGGCCTGCACCGTCGGATCCGGTGCCGGCAGCCGCACGTATTGCAGATTGACCGCGATCGGCGCGCCCTTGGCATCGGGAAGACTGGCCGAGCCTTTGGCCTGCTGGCTGTCGAGTGCCAGATTCCACGCCCACGGTTTGCGATTGACCTGAACTGCCGCCTGGTCGAGGGTGGTGCCGAATGCGGTGAGCTTGCCCACCTTGAAGTCGGCACTGTTGAGTAATTGCTTGGCGCTGCCACCCGGGTCGTTACCGGCGTATTTATTGACCAGGTCCTGCCACGGCGCGACGTCCAGCTCCGACAGCACACCGCGAATGCGCAGGCCTTTGGCGTCCGGCAGGACTGCGTCGCCAGTTCCGAGAAACAGCTCGCCACGACCATCGGCGAAACTGCTCGGCGGTGCGGCGAAGGTGAAGCTGGCCAGTTGATCGTAACTGACCCAAAAACGCCGCTCCGGACCTTGCAAGCTCATGCGGAACACCGTGTCACGCCCTTGCTGGGCCGACATGCCGAACGGCGCCGGCAGATCCACCGCGACGCCTTTCATGCTGGAGTTGACCGTCAGTTGACTGTCGGTGCCGTCCAGGTTGACCTGCAACTGATAGGGAAGGGTCCCAGACACCGGCAACGGCTGAGTCACGCCCAGCCAGTCAGTGAGTTTCTTGACCTCGACCTGCCCGGAAGCCGAGACCCGCGTCTTGAGCTTGCCCGGGCTGCCATCAGCGAAAATCTGCGCGGTCACCGGCTTGTCAAAAGCCTTGGCGGCGATGTTCTGCCCACTCAACCCCTTGGCGCTGTCGAAACGGAAATCGCCTTTGAGCTGGCTCAGCTCCAGTTTCGGCTCCGCCAGTTTCAAGCGCGCATTGGCAGTCTTGAAGTCGACGAGGATCTTCGGCAAATCGCCCTTTTCCAGCGGGATATCGAGTTTGACCTTGCCCTGCAGATCGCCCTCGCCTTCCCAGCCGGCAAACGTTTCGCCAGTGCCGATCGGCGCGGTCTGGAGAATTTTCAGGCCATCGCCCAATCCACCGGCAAACCCGCCGTCGAGGAACAGATGCGTATGCTGCCCCGCCGGGACATGAGGAATATTGACGAAAACATCGCTGACCTGGGTGTCGAGCAACTGCCCCTTGTCGGCCACGATGCGCACACCGCTGTCCTCGATGAACACGTCGCCACTGACCTTGCTCACGTGCGGCCAGCCTGGCTGGAACGCCAGCTCGGCGTCATGCACCTTGAAGAACAGGCTGATGCTGCGATCGACATCCTTGGCATTTTTGCTCAGCGAACCCTGGTACTGGAAAAACCCCTGGTCCACCGCGCCTTTGAGGATCGCCGTGCGCAGCCACTCGTCGAGGGCCGGACTCAAGACTTCGGGCAGGTATTTGGCGGTGTAGCGACCGTCGCCATCGACCAGCCCGACGCGCAGATCCATGTAGTCTTCCTGGCTATGATCGAAGTGCAGGCGGATCAGGAAATCGCCGGCAATCTTGCCCTCCTCGCCCAGCACTTTCAGGTAAGGCGCGATCAGGGTGAAACCTTCTTTATCGAGCTTCCAGGTCAGTCGGGCATTGGCCTGAATGTATTGCCACGGCTTGGCGAAGATCGGATCGAGGTGCAGGACGAAATCCTTGCTGTCCAGGCGCAGCTCGCCGCCGTCAAGGTTGCCGCTGAGGCTGCCACTGACGTTCCGCGCCGCCGGGGCACCGTGATAGGCGTCGAACCCGACTTTATCCAGATTGGCCGCGAAGCCGAATTTCGAGCCATCGGTAGCGTTCGGGCGAAAATCCAGCAACACGTTGCGCAACCCGCCGGTCACTTTCAGGTGATCGACAACAGTGGCGAAGCCTTCAGGCAGCGGCCCCAGTGCATTCAGCAACGGGGTGATCGGCTGCAAATCGAGGCGGTCAGCCTGCAGATGCCACAGCTCGTCGACTGTATCAGTGGCTGCCGTCTGCTTGAGCTGCACGTGAGTTTCCCAGCGGGTTTCGCCAAAACTCATCGCCAGCGAATCGAGCGTAACGGTCGCGCCGTCATCGTCGCGCTGGTAATAGCCATTGAGCGCCAGATTGCTGATTTTGATCGGCTTGCGCTCGGCATAAGCGCCGGTCACCTGCGGTGCGTTCAAACGGACAGCGGCGCTTTGCAGGGCGCCGTCGTTCCAGTTCACCCACAGCTCGCCGCCCGCCTTGACCTCGGAAAAATTCCATTGCTGGGTCAAACGCTCGGGCAGCCACTTCGACCAGTCGCTTTGCGGCAGGCTGACATAGCCTTCCACCGAGCTGTCCGGCAGTCGGGAGGGGCGAATCCGTGTACGCAGGCTCATCGCCATCGGCTGCCCGTCGGGCAAAGTCAGACGAGCGTCGAGGCGCTGCCGGCTGCTGCCGGTTTTCAGGTTGAGGCCGACGTAGGTGAAGGTCATCGGCGCATGGTCCAGCGGCTGCACGGTCACCTGACTGTCGAGCACCGACAATTGCTGAACGATCTGCGAGCGCTTGAACAGTTGTTCGGGATCAAGCGGCTGGTCGTTCTGCACCGGCAGGCCTTCCAGCGACCAACTACCGTCCTGCGCTTCCTTGACGCTGATTTTCAGACCGTTCAATTCCAGATGGGCGATACGCACTTCGCGCGCCAGCAGGCTGCCCCAGAGATCCGGCACCGCACGTACCCGGTCCAGACGCAAGGCATTCGTGCCGTCACCGACCATCACGTCATGGGCCAGCAGGATCGGTGCAAATCCGCTCCAGTCACCTTCCAGTTCGCCGATCTGCAACGGTATGCCGAGCGCGGCACTGGCCTTGTCTTCGATGTCGGTACGGTACTCCGCCACCAGCGGCGTCAATTCCCGACCGAGGCTGACGTACAACGCCAACAGCACCAGAACCAACGCGCACAGGCCCAGTCCCCAGCGGGTGAGTGCGGCCAAAATGCGTGTCAGACGCTCCATGTCAGTTGGCTCCCATGGCGAAAAAACTGCGAAAAGCTGAGGCCAGCCGTTGTGGATTAAATGTGCCGCAGGGGATCAGAGCAGCACCACATCATATTGTTCCTGGGAATACATGGTTTCGACCTGAAAGCGTATGGTGCGACCGATGAACCCTTCAAGCTCGGCGACGTTACCGGACTCTTCATCGAGCAAACGGTCCACTACTTTCTGGTTCGCCAACACCCGATAACCCTCAGCCTGATAGGCCCGGGCTTCACGCAGAATTTCGCGGAAAATCTCGTAACAGATGGTTTCCGGGGTCTTCAACTTGCCCCGGCCCTGGCAACTGCTGCACGGCTCGCACAGCACTTGCTCGAGACTTTCGCGGGTACGTTTGCGGGTCATCTGCACCAGGCCCAACTCGGTGATGCCAATGATGTTGGTCTTGGCGTGATCACGTTCGAGCTGTTTCTCCAGGGTGCGCAGCACCTGGCGCTGATGTTCTTCATCTTCCATGTCGATGAAGTCGATGATGATGATCCCGCCCAGATTGCGCAGGCGCATCTGCCGGGCAATCGCGGTGGCGGCTTCGAGGTTGGTCTTGAAGATGGTTTCTTCAAGGTTGCGATGGCCTACAAACGCGCCGGTGTTAACGTCGATGGTGGTCATGGCTTCCGCCGGATCGACCACCAGATAGCCGCCGGACTTGAGCGGCACTTTGCGCTCGAGGGCTTTCTGGATTTCGTCTTCGACGCCATACAGGTCGAAAATCGGCCGCTCGCCCGGGTAGTGTTCCAGACGATCGGCGATTTCCGGCATCAGTTCGGCGACAAACTGTGTGGTTTTCTGGAAGGTTTCCCGGGAGTCGATACGGATCTTCTCGATCTTCGGGCTGACCAGATCGCGCAGGGTACGCAGCGCCAGACCGAGGTCTTCGTAGATGACACTCGGTGCGCCGATGGTCTGGATCTGCGCGTTGATCTGGTCCCACAGGCGCCGCAGGTAGCGGATGTCCATGAGGATTTCATCGGCCCCGGCGCCTTCGGCGGCGGTACGCAGGATGAAGCCGCCAGCCTCCTTGATCCCTTCCTTGGCCACGCAATCGCTGACCACCTGCTTGAGGCGCTCGCGCTCGGCTTCGTCCTCGATCTTCAGGGAAATGCCGACATGGGCGGTGCGCGGCATGTACACCAGATAGCGCGACGGAATCGACAGCTGCGTGGTCAAGCGCGCGCCTTTGGAACCGATCGGGTCCTTGGTGACCTGTACCACCAGGCTCTGCCCTTCGTGCACCAGCGCGCTGATGCTTTCCACCGCCGGGCCTTCGCGCAGGGAGATTTCCGAGGCGTGAATGAATGCCGCACGGTCCAGACCGATATCGACAAATGCCGCCTGCATGCCCGGCAGCACCCTGACGATCTTGCCTTTATAGATGTTGCCGACGATCCCGCGTTTTTGCGTGCGCTCGACGTGGACTTCTTGCAGCACACCGTTTTCGACCACCGCCACGCGCGATTCCATCGGCGTGATGTTGATCAGAATCTCTTCACTCATGGCAGGGTCTCGTTCAGGCATGTTCACGATAATGGCCGCATCTTGATCCATACGACGCTCATTGCGCGTTCAGGTTTTGCCAACAGGGTATGCCGAAATGGCCCAACAGTTCTGCGGTTTCGCAAACCGGCAACCCGACCACCGCCGAATAGCTGCCATTGAGCCCGGCGACAAACACCGCGCCGAGGCCCTGAATGCCATAACCGCCGGCCTTGTCCCGAGGTTCGCCACTGGCCCAGTAGGCCGCCGCCTCTTCGCGGCTGATCGGGCGAAAGCGCACCAGACTGCGCACCACGCGCGACTCGCAACGCTGGCCGTCCAGCACAGCGATGGCGGTCAGCACTTCATGCTCTTTGCCGGACAACATCATCAGCATGGCGCATGCGTCGGCTTCGTCCACCGGTTTGCCAAGAATTTTATCGTCGAGGACCACGGCAGTGTCCGCCCCCAGTACGCAAAACGCCGCGTCGCAGGCGAGCGCGCGTCGACCGGCCTCGGCCTTGCCACGCGCCAGGCGCTCGACATAGGCCGAAGGCAATTCTTCGGCAAGCGGGGTTTCGTCGATTTCCGCGCTGATGGCGGAGAACGGCACGCCGATCTGCGTGAGCAATTCACGCCGGCGCGGCGAACCAGAGGCGAGGTAAAGCGGCTTCATCAAGACATCTCCCTTGTCGAGGTGCGGGCACATGCCTGACCGAATCAGTTGATTTTGTAGCGTCGGCGCAATCCACGCAAAGCGAAGCTGACCCAAGGCCAGAGCAACGCGCTGGTCAGTGCCGGCAGTACCAGTGCCAGCGTTGGCTGGCGGTTGCCGGTCAGGGCGCTGAGCCACAGTTGAACCAGCTGAGCGAGGCCGAAGATCACCAGGATCACCAGGCATTGCTGCCACATCGGGAACATCCGCAGACGCTGCTGCAACGACAGCACCAGGAAGGTGATCAGCGTCAGGATCAACGCGTTCTGCCCAAGCAGCGTGCCGTACAGCACGTCTTCGGCCAGTCCCAGGCAAAACGCGGTAACCATGCCGACCGTTTGCGGCAGGGCCAGAGCCCAGAACGCCAGGAGCAGCGCCAGCCACAGCGGGCGCAGGATCTCCATGAATTGCGGCATCGGCGACACACTGAGCAGCAGGCCGATGAGAAACGTCAGCCAGACCATCCAACCGTTACGCGAAGCGGTAGCCCCGACCATTATTCTTGTCTCCCGGTGTTGGCCGGCGTGGTGACAGGCGGTTTGGCCGCTGGTCGAACCGCCGGCTGGGACGCTGCAGGCCGGCTATTCGCGGGCGTGGCTGCAGTTGGTTTGGCAGGCGGCTTGCTGGCGACCGGTTTGGCCGGCGTAGCACTGACTGCCGGCGTGGCGGTCGCGGCCGGCGCAGTCACCGCTGCAGGCGGTGTCACGGTTTTCGGCACCGTGGCCGGAATCACCGGTCCACCGCCCTGCGCATCAAGATTTTCCTGAGCCTGCGCCGCATCGTTGGCGCGCTCTTCGGCGGTGCGGTTGTCGCTGAATACCAGCAGCAGATAACGGCTGCGGTTCAACGCAGCGGTCGGCACCGCACGGACAATCGCGAAAGGCTGACCGGAGTCGTGGATGACTTCCTTGACCGTTGCCACCGGATAGCCGGCCGGGAAGCGTTGCCCGAGACCGGAGCTGACCAGCAGATCGCCTTCCTTGATGTCAGCGGTGTCGGCGACGTGGCGCAGTTCCAGACGTTCCGGGTTGCCGGTGCCGCTGGCAATCGCCCGCAGACCGTTACGGTTCACCTGGACAGGAATGCTGTGCGTGGTGTCGGTCAGCAGCAGCACGCGGGAGGTGTACGGCATCAACTCGACCACCTGGCCCATCAGACCGCGCGCATCGAGCACCGGCTGACCGAGCACCACGCCATCGCGCTCACCCTTATTGATGATGATGCGATGGGTGAAGGGATTGGGGTCCATGCCGATCAACTCGGCCACTTCGACCTTTTCGTTGACCAGTGCGGAGGAATTGAGCAACTCGCGCAGCCGCACGTTCTGCTCGGTGAGAGCGGCGAGCTTTTGCATGCGGCCCTGCAACAGCAGGTTCTCGGTCTTGAGTTTTTCGTTTTCGGCGACCAGCTCGGTGCGACTGCCAAACTGACTGGCGACACCGTCCCACAACCGGCCGGGCAGGTCGGTGATCCAGTAGGCATCCATCAGCACCAGCGACGCTTGCTTGCGCGCAGGCTTGAGCAGGTCAAAGCGGGCATCGACCACCATCAGCGCGATCGACAGCACGGCCAGCACCAACAGGCGCACGCCCAACGAAGGGCCCTTGGCGAAAAGCGGTTTAATAAGCCGCTCCTCCCAGGCAAATGTTCTGTTTATTCATACGGCATCAAACCGGCCTGGATGAAGACTGACAGAAGATAAACGCCAACAGGCAGCACTGCAAAGTGCTGCCTGTGCGCTCACCCACGTATTGCAACCCAGCGCTTATTCGCTGGAGAGCAGGTCCATGGTGTGCTTGTCCATCATTTCCAATGCACGGCCACCGCCGCGAGCAACGCAGGTCAGCGGGTCTTCGGCAACGATCACCGGCAGACCGGTTTCCTGAGCCAGCAACTTGTCGAGGTCACGCAGCAGCGCGCCCCCACCGGTCAGCACCAGACCACGCTCGGCGATGTCGGAAGCCAGTTCTGGCGGCGACTGCTCCAGGGCGCTTTTCACGGCCTGAACGATGGTTGCCAGGGACTCTTGCAGAGCTTCCAGCACTTCATTGGAGTTCAGGGTGAATGCGCGTGGAACGCCTTCGGCCAGGTTGCGACCGCGAACGTCGACTTCGCGAACTTCGCCGCCCGGGTAGGCTGTACCGATTTCCTGCTTGATGCGCTCGGCCGTCGATTCACCGATCAGGCTGCCGTAGTTACGGCGCACGTAGGTGATGATCGCTTCGTCGAAGCGGTCGCCGCCCACGCGGACGGATTCGGCGTAGACCACACCGTTCAGGGAGATCAGCGCGATTTCGGTGGTACCACCGCCGATATCGACGACCATCGAGCCACGGGCTTCTTCAACCGGCAGGCCGGCACCGATCGCAGCAGCCATCGGCTCTTCGATCAGGAACACTTCACGGGCACCGGCACCAAGGGCCGATTCACGGATGGCACGACGCTCGACCTGGGTGGATTTGCATGGAACGCAGATCAGCACACGAGGGCTGGGCTGCAGAAAGCTGTTTTCGTGAACCTTGTTGATAAAGTATTGCAGCATCTTTTCGCAGACGCTGAAGTCGGCAATCACGCCGTCCTTCATCGGACGAATGGCAGCAATGTTGCCCGGCGTACGGCCGAGCATGCGCTTGGCTTCGGTGCCGACAGCGACGACACTTTTCTGGTTACCGTGTGTCCGAATGGCCACAACCGATGGCTCATTCAGGACGATACCGCGCTCGCGCACGTAAATAAGGGTGTTGGCAGTGCCCAGGTCAATGGAGAGATCGCTGGAAAACATGCCACGCAGTTTCTTGAACATGGGAAAGGGACCCTAGGCAACGCGTGGGTAAAAAAGTGCGGCAAACTCTAACAACGACAGGGATTTTGGGCAAGGCGCCAATATGTTAAATTGGCCGCTTTTCTGTGCACCAAGCCCCACAATCGCGGCCTTATGACCGTAGAAGTGCGGTAGTGTTCCGACAATCTAACACACGGACGCCGTCCGTTCTGTTTTCCACTGGAGAATCCCGATGGCGCTAGAACGCTCCGACGTGGAAAAAATCGCGCATCTGGCCTGCCTTGGCCTGAATGATGCCGATCTTCCGCACATTACTTCCGCCCTCAACAGCATTCTCGGGCTGGTCGACGAAATGCAGGCCGTCGATACCGACGGTATCGAGCCTTTGGCCCACCCGCTGGAAGCCAGTCAGCGCCTGCGCGCCGACGTCGTGACCGAGACCAATCACCGCGAGGCTTACCAGTCCATCGCACCAGCGGTCGAAAACGGCCTGTATCTGGTTCCGAAAGTCATCGACTAAAGGGAAAGAGCCTGCAATGCATCAAATGACTCTGGCCGAGATCGCCCGCGGTCTCGCCGATAAAAAGTTTTCCTCCGAAGAGCTGACCAAAGTCCTGCTGGCGCGTATTACCCAGCTCGATCCGCAGCTCAACAGCTTCATCAGCCTCACCGAAGAGCTGGCGCTTGCGCAGGCGAAAGCCGCCGACGCGCGCCGGGCCAACGGTGAGAGCGGCGCCCTGCTAGGCGCGCCGATCGCCCACAAGGACCTGTTCTGCACCCAGGGCATCCGCACCAGCTGCGGCTCGAAAATGCTCGACAACTTCAAGGCCCCGTACGACGCCACCGTGGTTGCGAAACTCGCGGCTGCCGGCGCCGTGACGCTGGGCAAGACCAACATGGACGAGTTCGCCATGGGTTCGGCCAACGAGTCGAGCTGGTACGGCGCGGTGAAAAACCCGTGGAACCTGGAACACGTACCGGGCGGTTCGTCCGGTGGTTCGGCCGCGGCGGTTGCCGCGCGCCTGTTGCCGGCGGCCACGGCCACCGACACCGGAGGTTCGATCCGTCAGCCCGCCGCGTTCACCAACCTCACCGGCCTGAAACCGACCTACGGTCGCGTATCGCGCTGGGGCATGATCGCGTATGCCTCCAGTCTCGATCAGGGCGGCCCGCTGGCGCGCACCGCCGAAGACTGCGCGATTTTGTTGCAAGGTATGGCCGGGTTCGACCAGAACGACTCCACCAGCATCGATGAGCCGGTTCCGGATTACTCCGCGGGTCTCAACACTTCGCTGCAAGGCCTGCGCATCGGCGTGCCGAAGGAATACTTCAGCGCCGGTCTCGACCCGCGCATCGCTGAACTGATCCAGAACAGCATCAAAGCGCTGCAGAAGCTCGGCGCCGTGATCAAGGAAATCAGCCTGCCGAACATGCAGCACGCGATTCCTGCGTACTACGTGATCGCCCCGGCCGAAGCGTCCTCGAACCTGTCGCGTTTCGACGGCGTGCGCTTCGGCCATCGCTGCGAGAACCCGGAAAACCTGATCGACCTGTACAAGCGTTCGCGTGGCGAAGGCTTCGGGCCTGAAGTGCAGCGCCGGATCATGGTCGGCGCCTACGCGCTGTCCGCCGGTTACTACGACGCCTACTACCTGAAAGCGCAGAAGATCCGTCGCTTGGTGAAGAACGACTTCATGGCGGCCTTCAATGAAGTCGACATCATCCTCGGCCCGACCACGCCGAACCCGGCCTGGAAGCTCGGCGCAAAGAACAGCGATCCGGTCGCTGCCTATCTGGAAGACGTCTACACCATCACCGCCAACCTCGCGGGCCTGCCGGGTCTGTCGATGCCGGCCGGTTTTGTCGACGGTCTGCCGGTGGGCGTGCAGTTGCTCGCGCCGTATTTCCAGGAAGGCCGTTTGCTCAACATTGCGCACCAGTATCAGCTCAACACTGACTGGCACACCCGCACCCCAACCGGCTTCTGAGGAGACACACATGCAATGGGAAGTCGTGATCGGGCTGGAGATTCACACTCAGCTCACTACCCGGTCGAAAATCTTTTCCGGTAGTTCCACCCAGTTCGGCTCCGAGCCGAACACCCAAGCCAGCCTGATCGACCTGGGCATGCCCGGCGTATTGCCGGTGCTGAACCAGGAAGCGGTACGCATGGCGGTGATGTTCGGTCTGGCGATTGACGCCGAGATCGGTCAGCACAACGTGTTCGCGCGTAAAAACTACTTCTACCCGGACCTGCCGAAGGGTTATCAGATCAGCCAGATGGAATTGCCGATTGTCGGCAAGGGCCACCTGGACATCGCCCTGGAAGACGGCACGGTCAAACGCGTCGGCATCACCCGCGCGCACCTGGAAGAAGACGCCGGCAAGAGCCTGCACGAAGAATTCAATGGTGCCACCGGCATCGACCTGAACCGTGCCGGCACGCCGCTGCTGGAAATCGTTTCCGAGCCGGACATGCGCAGCGCCAAGGAAGCCGTGGCTTACGTCAAAGCGATCCACGCGCTGGTGCGTTACCTGGGCATCTGCGACGGCAACATGGCCGAAGGCTCGCTGCGTTGCGACTGCAACGTGTCGGTCCGCCCGAAAGGCCAGGTCGAATTCGGCACCCGCTGCGAGATCAAGAACGTCAACTCGTTCCGCTTCATCGAGAAGGCGATCAACTCCGAGATCCAGCGGCAGATCGAGCTGATCGAAGACGGCGGCAAAGTGATCCAGCAGACCCGTCTGTACGATCCGAACAAGGACGAGACCCGTCCGATGCGTTCCAAAGAGGAAGCCAACGACTACCGTTACTTCCCCGATCCGGATCTGCTGCCGGTGGTCATCGAAGAGTCGTTCCTCGGCGAGGTGCGCGCCACCCTGCCGGAACTGCCACCGCAAAAGCGCGAGCGTTTCCAGAGCCAGTTCGGTCTGTCGGCCTACGACGCCAACGTGCTGGCCACCAGCCGTGAGCAAGCGGATTACTTCGAGAAAGTCGCGGCCATCGGCGGCGACGCCAAACTGGCGGCGAACTGGGTGATGGTCGAGTTGGGCAGCCTGCTCAACAAGCAAGGCCTGGACATCGAGGACTCGCCGGTCTCTGCCGAGCTGTTGGGTGGCATGCTGCAGCGCATCAAGGACAACACCATCTCCGGCAAGATCGCCAAAGTGGTGTTCGAAGCGATGGCCAACGGCGAAGGCACGGCGGACGAGATCATCGACAAGCGCGGCCTCAAGCAAGTGACCGACACCGGCGCGATCTCGGCGGTACTGGACGAAATGCTCGCGGCCAACGCCGAGCAGGTCGAACAATACCGCGCGGCAGACGAAGCCAAACGCGGCAAGATGTTCGGCTTCTTCGTCGGTCAGGCCATGAAGGCTTCGAAAGGCAAAGCCAACCCGCAGCAAGTGAACGAACTGCTGAAAAGCAAGCTCGAAGGCTGATGAAAATGGAGCCAGACAAACAGCCTGGCTCCATCCCCTGTGGGAACAATCTATGGCTGAAGGGGTTTTGTGGTGAGGGGATTTATCCCCGATGGGCTGCGAAACGGCCCCGATTCTTCTGTATCTGGAATTTGGGGGCGCTGCGCGCCTCATCGGGGATAAATCCCCTCGCCACAGACGCTGATCTCCACATTGTGTTGTTTCCACATTTGTTTTGTGGAGCTTTCGAATGAAACGCCTGCTCGGCGCCTGCGCCCTGCTCTCCTTGCTCGCCGGTTGCGCCAGCAACGACATCATCGACCCGCACGGTTACGACCAGACTGGCGTCGCTTCCTATTACGGTGCCAAACACCACGGTAAACGCACCGCCAGCGGCGAAGCGTTCAACCAGAACTCCCTGACCGCCGCCCATCGCCAACTGCCGTTCGGCACGCGGGTGAAGGTCACCAACCTGAAAAACGACAAATCCTGCGTTGTGCGCATCAACGATCGCGGCCCGCACACCCGTGGCCGCTTGATCGATGTCTCCCGTGAAGCCGCCGAACGCCTCGGCATGCTCGGCAGCGGCACGGCACGCGTGCGCATACAGGCCCTCGACGACTGATGGAGCGCTGACCATTTTTGCTCTGGCCGATTTACCGCTGATCAACGTGATCGAGTTGCTCAGCGGCCTGATCCTGTTGATCCTCGGCGCCGAACTGATGGTGCGCGCTGCTGTGCGTCTGGCCGCGCGCCTGCATGTGCGACCACTGATCATCGGCCTGACCATCGTCGCCCTCGGCAGCAGCGCCCCGCAAATGGCGGTCAGCCTGCAAGCGACCCTGACGCACAACCCCGACATCGCCGTCGGCAGCGTGATCGGCAGCAGCATCTTCAACATCCTCGTGACCCTTGGTCTGTCGGCGCTGATCATTCCGCTGCGGGTCTCGCGGCAACTGGTGCGCCTGGATATTCCGCTGATGATCGGCGCCAGCGTGCTGGTGTTTGTCCTCGCCTGGAACGAACAGATCGGTCGCTTCGACGGCGTACTGTTACTTGCGGCTTTGGCGTTGTACCTCAGTTTGTTGCTGCGCCAGTCGCGGCACTCGGCGCGTCCGCATTCGCAATTGCCGCAAGCCCCGCAGGTGCCGTGGTTCAGCAGTCTGTTGATGATCGTTGTCGGCCTGGCGCTGCTGGTGTTCGCCGGGCATTTGCTGCTCGGCGCAGCGGTGGCGGTGGCGACGGACTTGGGTTTTTCCGAACGGGTGATCGGCCTGACCGTGGTCGCGGTCGGCACCTCGCTGCCGGAACTCGCCACCTCGCTGATCGCCGCACTGCGCGGGCAGCGCGATATCGCCGTGGGCAACGTGATCGGCGCCAACCTGTTCAACCTGCTCGGGGTGCTCGGCGTTACCGCACTGATCGCACCGACACCGCTGTCGGTCTCGCCCAACGCACTGGATTTCGACCTGCCGGTGATGCTCGGCGTCGCCGCGTTGTGCCTGCCGGTGTTCTATTCCGGCTATCGCGTGACCCGCGCTGAAGGTTTGTTGTTGCTCGGTTTGTACGCGGCCTACGGGCTGCACGTGGTGTCGTTCACCACCGGCATGCCACTGGCCGGCAAACTGGAAAAGCTGATGCTGTTTTACGTGCTGCCAACGCTGCTGGCGTTTCTGTTGTTCACGTCCGTACGCGCTTGGCGCCGCCAACACCACAAGAGGGATGTGCCATGACCGATTCGCAGAAAACCGGGGTTGAAATCCGCCGTCAGGTAATGGGCGACGCGTTTGTCGACCGCGCGCTGGGCAATGCCACCGAGTTCACTCAACCCTTGCAGGATTTCGTCAACGAACACGCCTGGGGCGGCGTGTGGAATCGCGAAGGTTTGCCGCTGAAGACTCGCAGCCTGATCACCCTCGCCGCGCTGACCGCGTTGAAGTGCCCGCAGGAATTGAAAGGTCACGTACGTGGCGCGTTGAACAATGGCTGCACGGTCGAGGAGATTCGTGAGGCGCTGCTGCATTGCGCGGTGTACGCCGGCGTACCGGCAGCGATCGATGCGTTTCGCGCGGCGCAGGAAGTGATCGACAGTTACCAGAAAAACTAAAAGATCGCAGCCTTCGGCAGCTCCTACATGAGAACGCATTCCAATGTAGGAGCTGCCGCAGGCTGCGATCTTTTGATCTTGCCCTTCAGATCCACCCACCCCACTGCAACAGAAAGATCCCGATATTGGTGGTCACCGCCGCCATCAGCGTGGTCAGCACAATGATCGCCGCCGCCAGTTCATGGTTGCCCTGCGCCGCACGGGCCATAACGAAACTGGCGGCGGCGGTCGGGCTGCCGAAGTACAGAAACAGAATCCCCAGCTCCGCCCCGCGAAAGCCCCACAGCCATGCGCCCAGCGTGGCAATCACCGGCAGGCCGATCATCTTCACCAGACTCGAGCTGAGCGCCATGTTGCCGCTTTTGCGCAGCGCCGCCAGCGACAGCGTACCGCCAATGCAGATCAGGGCCAGCGGCAGCGTGGTTTGCGCCAGGTACTGGCCGGAGGTTTCCAGCCAGCCCGGCAGACCGATCTTGAAATAAGCGAACGGCGCCGCCGCGATCACGCTGATAATCAGCGGATTGCTGAACACGCTTTTGCAGATGCTCCACGGATCGGACTTGATCACCGGGCTGTACACCGCCAGCACGATTGTCGACAGGGTGTTGTAGAACAGGATCACCAGCGCCGCGAGAATTGCCCCGAGGGAAATCCCGTAGTCGCCGTACATGCTCGCCGCCAGCGCCAGGCCGATCACGCCGTTGTTGCCGCGAAACGCGCCTTGGGTGTAGATGCCCCGGTCTTCACGCGGGCAGCGGAAAATCGCCCAGCCCCAGGCCAGGGCAAAACTGACCAGCGTGGCGAGGGCGAAATAGATGAGCAGCGCCGGTTGCAACGCGGCATGCAGGTCCGCATGCAGGATCCCGAGAAACAGCAGTGCCGGCATGCTGACGTTGAACACCAGCGAGGAGGCGGTGTGGATGAAGTTGTCGTTGATCCAGTCGATGCGCTTGAGCAACACCCCGAGGAACAGCATGGCGAACACCGGCGCGGTGATGTTCAGGGTTTCGAGGAAGATTGCCAGCATGCCGGGGGAGCCTTTGGGTGAGCGTCGTCAGGGGCTAATGATAAGCCACTGAGTTGCCATTGAAGATCAAAAGATCGCAGCCTGCGGCAGCTCCTACAGTGGAATTCGCGTTTCCCTGTAGGAGCTGCCGCAGGCTGCGATCTTTTTTGGGCTCAGGTAATCGGCGCCGGATTGAACAGGGTGATGTCGTTATGCAGCTTGTGCTTCTCCGCCCATGTCTGCTGCTTGCCGCTCGCCACATCCAGGTAATAGTGGAACAACTCCCAGCCCAACGCCTCGATGGTCGCGCGCCCGGTGGCGATACGTCCGGCATCGATGTCGATCAGATCCGGCCAGCGTTGCGCCAGCTCGGTCCGGGTCGAGACCTTCACCACCGGCGCCATCGCCAGGCCATACGGCGTGCCCCGCCCGGTGGTGAACACATGCAGGTTCATCCCCGCGGCCAACTGCAAGGTGCCGCAGACAAAATCACTCGCCGGCGTCGCGCAGAAAATCAAACCCTTCTGCTTGAAACGCTCACCAGGGCCGAGCACGCCATTGATCGCGCTGCTGCCGGATTTGACGATCGAGCCCAGCGACTTTTCGACAATGTTCGACAAACCGCCCTTCTTGTTGCCCGGCGTGGTATTGGCGCTGCGATCCGCTTCGCCCTTGGCCAGATAGCGGTCGTACCAGTCCATCTCGCGCACCAGTTCCTGCGCCACGGTCTTGGTTTCGGCACGGGACGTCAGCAGATAGATCGCATCGCGCACTTCGGTGACTTCGGAAAACATCACCGTCGCCCCGGCGCGCAGCAGCAAGTCCGAGGCATACCCCAACGCCGGGTTGGCGGTGATCCCGGAAAACGCATCGCTGCCGCCGCACTGCATGCCGAGTATCAGCTCGGAGGCCGGCACGGTTTCGCGGCGGCGCTGGTCAAGTTTCTGCAAACGGACTTCAGCCAGCGCCATGATCTGCTCGATCATCTCGGTGAAACCGTGACTGGAATCCTGCAGGCGATACAGCCATGGCTCGCTGAGATCGACCGAGGCATCGTCCTCGTGCATCACCTGCCCGGCCTGCAATTTCTCGCAGCCCAGACTGATCACCAGCGCTTCGCCACCCAGGTTCGGGTTGCGCGCCAGATTGCGCACGGTGCGGATCGGGATGTACGCATCGGTGGCAGTGATCGCCACGCCGCAGCCGTAACTGTGGGTCAGCGCCACCACGTCATCAACGTGCGGATACTTCGGCAGCAACTCGTCCTTGATGCGTTTCACCGCGTGATCGAGCACGCCGGTGACGCACTGCACCGTGGTGGTGATCCCGAGAATGTTGCGCGTGCCGACGGTGCCGTCGGCGTTGCGATAACCCTCGAACGTGAAGCCTTCCAGCGGTGCCTGCGCGGCCGGCACTTCGGTGGACAGCGGCAGGCTGTCCAGCGGCGGCGCAGTCGGCATGCGCAGTTGATCTTCCTTGACCCAGCTGCCCCGCGGGATCGGCTGCAACGCGTAGCCGATGGTCTGGCCGTAGCGAATCACCTGGCCGCCCTCGGGAATGTCCTCAAGAGTCACCTTGTGGCTCTGCGGCACAAAATCCACGGTCACCAGACCGTCCGGAAACTCGGTGCCGGCCGGTACGCCTTGGTCGTTGACCACAATCACTACGTTGTCCCGCTCGTGCAGGCGGATGTAGCGCGGCGAGTCGGAATGTTCAATCAACTGCATGACGCCGCTCCTCAGGAATGCGCTTGAGACAATTTGCCAGTGATTTCAGAACCACCGTTGGTTGGCGGCTCTTTGAGCACCACACGTTTGATCGGGCCGACGATCACCAGGTAGCTGAACACCGCAACCAGTGCGTTGGCACCGACGAACACCAGCGCCCACTTGAACGAACCGGTGGAGCTGATGATGTAGCCGATCACGATCGGCGTGGTAATCGAAGCGAGGTTGCCGAAGGTGTTGAACAACCCGCCGCTCAGGCCAGCGATCTGTTTTGGCGAAGTGTCGGACACCACCGCCCAACCCAGCGCGCCCACGCCTTTGCCGAAGAAGGCCAGGGCCATGAAACCAACGACCATCCATTCCACGTCAACATAGTTGCAGGCCACGATGCTGCTCGATACCAGCAAGCCGGCAATGATCGGCGCCTTGCGGGCGAAGGTCAGCGAATGCCCTTTGCGCAGCAGGTAATCGGAAATCACCCCGCCGAGCACCCCACCAATAAAGCCGCAGATCGCCGGCAACGAGGCAATGAAACCGGCCTTGAGGATGGTCATGCCGCGCTCCTGCACCAAGTACACCGGGAACCAGGTCAGGAAGAAATAAGTGATGCCGTTGATGCAGTACTGGCCCAGATACACGCCGAGCATCATGCGGTTGGTCAGCAACTGACGGATGTAATCCCACTTCGGCCCGTCGGCTTTTTTGCCTTGCTTGACGTCCATGTCGACCATGCCGCCATTGTCGGCGATGAACTGCACTTCGGCTTCGTTGGCCAGCGGATGCTGACGCGGGCTGTGGATAACCTTGAGCCAGACCAGCGAGAAGATGATGCCGAGGATACCCATGACAATAAACACGTGCTCCCAGCCGAAGCGATACACGATCCAGCCCATCAGCGGTGCAAACAGCACAGTGGCGAAGTATTGCGCCGAGTTGAAGATCGCCGAGGCCGTACCGCGTTCAGCGGTCGGGAACCAGGCCGCGACAATCCGTGCGTTACCGGGAAAAGATGGCGCCTCCGCCAGACCGACCAGGAAGCGCAGCATGAACAGCGCAACGATCGCCGTGGACATGCCGAATTCACCGACAAAGCCTTGCAGCACGGTGAACAGCGACCAGGTGAAAATGCTCAGGGCGTAGACTTTTTTCGAGCCGAAGCGATCGAGCAGCCAGCCACCGGGAATCTGTCCGGCAACGTAGGCCCACCCGAAAGCGGAGAAGATATAACCGAGGGTGACCGCGTCGATACCGAGGTCTTTTTGCAGGCTGGAACCGGCGATGGCGATGGTCGCTCGGTCGGCGTAGTTGATCGTGGTCACCAGAAACAGCATGAGCAGGATCAAATAGCGGACGTGAGTCGGCTTGGACGATTGCATGTAGATGTACTCCCACTGATTATTTTTATGCGCGGGTGAATCTTTCTTTGGTCTGGCTTTTGTGGGAGCTGGCTTGCCAGCGATGGCATCACCGCGGTACGACGAACTATCGCGTCGTCCGCATCGCTGGCAAGCCAGCTCCCACAGGTATTGCGTGTATCAGGAGCCGATGTAGCTGGTCTTCACGACCGTGTAGAACTCTTGCGCATAGCGGCCTTGCTCACGTGAGCCATAGGATGAACCCTTACGGCCCCCGAACGGAACGTGGTAATCGACACCGGCGGTCGGCAGGTTGACCATCACCATCCCGGCCTGCGAATGGCGCTTGAAGTGGTTGGCGTACTTCAGCGACGTGGTGGCGATACCGGCGGACAAACCGAACTCGGTGTCGTTGGCCATCGCCAGCGCCGCCTCGTAATCGGCCACGCGAACGATGTTGGCCACCGGGCCAAAGATTTCTTCACGGCTGATGCGCATCGACGCTTCGCTGTCGGCAAACAGCGCTGGCGCGAGGAAGTAGCCTTCGGTGTCGCAGGTCACCAGACCACCGCCGCTGACCAGACGTGCACCTTCGGACTGGCCGATGTCGATGTACTTCATGTCCTGTTCCAGCTGCGCCTGGGAAACTACCGGGCCGATGTCGGTGCCGGATTTCAGCGCGTGGCCGACCTTGATCGACTGCATGCGCTCGGCCATGGCTTCAACGAACTTGTCATGAATCCCGGCAGTGACGATCAAACGACTCGACGCCGTGCAACGCTGGCCGGTGGAGTAGAACGCGCTCTGCACCGACAGCTCGACCGCCTGCTTGAGGTCGGCGTCGTCGAGAATGATCTGCGGGTTCTTGCCGCCCATTTCCAGCTGAACCTTGGCCTGGCGCGACACACAATTAACGGCGATCTGCCGACCCACGCCGACCGAACCGGTGAAACTGATGCCATCGACTTTCGGGCTGTTGACCAGCGCTTCGCCGACCACCCGACCGCTGCCCATCACCAGGTTGAACACGCCGGCCGGGAAGCCAGCGCGGGAGATGATTTCCGCCAGCGCCCAGGCACAACCTGGCACCAGATCGGCAGGTTTGAGCACCACGCAGTTGCCGTAGGCCAGCGCCGGAGCAATCTTCCATGCCGGGATGGCAATCGGGAAGTTCCACGGGGTGATCAGACCGACCACGCCGAGAGCTTCGCGGGTGACTTCGACATTGACGCCCGGGCGTACCGACGGCACGTAGTCGCCGGACAGACGCAGGCATTCACCGGCGAAGAACTTGAAGATGTTGCCGGCGCGGGTCACTTCGCCGATGGCTTCGGGCAGGGTCTTGCCCTCTTCGCGGGCCAGCAGGGTACCGAGTTCTTCGCGACGGGCGAGGATCTCCGTGCCGACTTTATCCAGCGCATCGTGACGGGCCTGAATGCCCGAAACCGACCAGGTCGGGAACGCGGCGCGGGCCGCATCGATGGCGGCGTGAACCTGCGTCAGGTCAGCCTTGGCGTAGTCGCCGATGGTGTCGCTCAGTTCGGACGGGTTGATGTTCGCCGAGTAGTCGGCACCGGCGACCCATTCACCGTTGATGTAGTTGTCGTAGCGTTTTGCAGTTGTCACAGGGCAGCCCTCAAATCTCAAAGCCTTTACGCAAAAAGCCGCTGATTACTCAGCGGCCGCGTTTTTGTCGGGTGTTACTGCGCACCTTGCTTGTCGATCAGCGCAGCCAGCATTTCGTACTCTTCGCCGGTCAGGTCGGTCAGCGGTGCCCGCACCGGGCCTGCGTCATAGCCGGCGATTTTCGCGCCTGCCTTGACGATGCTCACGGCGTAGCCAGCCTTGCGGTTGCGGATGTCGAGGTACGGCAGGAAGAAGTCGTCGATGATCTTGCCGACGGTGGCGTGATCGTCGCGGGCAATCGCGTGGTAGAAGTCCATCGCGGTTTTCGGGATGAAGTTGAACACCGCCGACGAGTAAACCGGCACGCCCAGTGCCTTGTAGGCAGCGGCGTAGACTTCCGCGGTCGGCAGGCCGCCGAGGTAGCTGAAGCGATCACCGAGGCGGCGACGGATCGACACCATCAACTCGATATCGCCCAGACCGTCCTTGTAGCCGATCAGGTTCGGGCAGCGCTCGGCCAGTCGCTCCAGCAATGGCGCAGTCAGGCGGCAGACGTTGCGGTTGTAGACCACCACCCCGATGTTCACCGATTTGCACACGGCTTCAACGTGGGCGGCGACGCCGTCCTGACTGGCTTCGGTCAGATAGTGCGGCAGCAGCAACAGGCCTTTGGCGCCCAGGCGCTCGGCTTCCTGGGCGTACTCGATGGCCTGACGGGTCGAACCGCCGACACCGGCCAGAATCGGTACGCTGCTGGCGCAGGTATCGACGGCAGTCTTGATGATTTCCGAGTATTCGCTGGCGGCCAGGGAGAAGAACTCACCGGTGCCGCCGGCGGCGAACAAGGCTGAAGCGCCATACGGAGCCAGCCATTCCAGACGCTTGATGTAGCCGGCGCGGTTGAAATCGCCCTGCGCGTTGAAATCGGTTACCGGGAACGACAGCAGGCCGGCAGAGAGGATGGACTTCAGTTCTTGTGGATTCATTATTCGAACACCCTGGGTAGCAACGTTTTTTGTGAGTTTTATGATTCAGCCAACGCTGAAGTTGTAGGTCATCGTACAACTTAAAAGACAACCGTCAACTGCATTTCATCGTTGCCCCGCACTTTTTGTCGGACAAGATTCCTTCTTGACGTAGGAAAAATCTGGTCTAGGCTCGATTCAACTGTATATACATACAGTTAAAAATAAATTCACCGACGACATATCAAGGAGCCAGAAATGTCCGGACTGCATGCAAAGCCACAGGAACGACCCAACCCGGTCGTCGCTCGACTCGATGATCTTTTCACTCTAAAAGGCATCCACTTCAACGCCGACAATCCGCATCTGCTGCTGCACATCGCCGACGCCCACAGCGATGTCGCACCGGCCACCGCCCTCCCCGGCAACGCCTTGAACATTCGACCGCCACTGCGCTTGGAAGGCGCTGAACACACAGCCATCGGCGACAACACCTTGCTGCGCTTCAGCGAAAATGCCGAACCGATCCGCGCGCAAAAAAAGCCCTTGCACTTGCCCAACGGCCTTGCGCTGACCTACGGCCAGGTGGTGGCGCTGGCTGGAGATTTCTACGGTGTGGTCGATCGACCGATCAACGAAGGCGCGACCCCGGCTGATCGCCTGAATCGCTTCCATGCTGCATTTGATTCTCTCGCCGTGCTGCCGGCCTCACGCGCCGAGGCCACACAGATTCTCGCGGTCATGCAAAAGGAGATCGACGCGGTCAAACAGGCGATCAAGGACGGCAAAGCGCCACATGAAGCCTACGACGCGCTCGGAGATACGTTGTCCGAAGAGTGGAACAAGCTCACCGGCGGCGGCAGTTTCGTCTCCGCACTGTTTCCGCTTGGGCGTTATCTGAAACTGGCGGCGAACAACACCGACCACTTCGGCGAATGGGCCAGACTGGCCTACATCGCCGGGCACACGGGCGCCTTGCAAACCGCAGTCGCAGCCCGCACCAATCACGATGAGCAGCAACTGGAACGGGCCTACGCGATGAACGCGTTTGCCGACCACTTCCTCACCGACCTGTTTTCTGCCGGCCACCTGCGTGTGCCACGCAAAGAGATGGCGGCGGTGGTCACGCCGAGCGATCTCGGCTCGCTGGTCACCCGTTTCATGCACGACGAGGACAGCAAATTCGGCCTCAAGGTGCGCAACGCCCATGGCGATCAATGGCGCGCCTACGGCGACAAACGCTACTTCGACGCCAGCGACGCGGACAACCGCACCCAGGTCAATCTGGCGGTGCAGGCTTCGGCGGATGAAATCTTCGCCGCCTACCTCAGCGGCAACGTGCCCGCCCCTTCAACGTTTGCCGCGCTGCAACGCCTGCCGGATCTGACGGCGGTGCTGAATCTTTCCAGCAACTTCTCGCCGCTGTTCCGCGTCGAGGGCGGCAAGGTACTGCGGCGCAAAGATGTGAACAACCTCAACGACACCGCCACCATCGATGACTGGTGGGGCTGGAGCACTTACTTGCTGCTCAAGGACTACCACCCGACGGGCAACGTCAATCAGGGAGAATGAGCAATGACGATCACATTGAAACTGGAACTGGCGTCGGGGCAGTCGCTGCAGGGCGCACCGCTGGAGCTGCTGGCGGACGGCAAGCCGATTGCGCGAGGGATTGTGGATGAGGACGGTTTGGTAGCGTTTGCTGCCAAGCCTGGTAACGCGAAACTGGCAGTGAGGGTGGATCGCTCGATATTGCGGCGCTGAATTCACGGGCCTCATCGCTGGCTAGCCAGCTCCCACAGTGACTGATGTCTTACACGGGATCCGCTTCAACATAGGAACCTGTGGGAGCTGGCTTGCCAGCGATAGCGGTATGTCAGGCGCACATAAACTGCCAGACACTCATCCGCGCTGCGCCTGCGCCTCTTCATGGGCCTGGCGCAGTCTTTCGCGGCTGTTGGTCAAGTGCAGACGCATTGCCGCTCGCGCCGCATCGGAATCCTGGCGGGCAATTGCGTCATAAATCTCTTCGTGCTCACGGCTCAGACGATTCATGTAGTGCTGCTGATCGTCATGGGCCAGACGCGCAGAATTCAGCCGCGTACGCGGAATGATGCTGGTACCCAGGTGGGTCATGATGTCGGTGAAGTAGCGGTTGCCGGTGGACAGGGCGATTTCCAGGTGGAAGGCGAAGTCCGAGGCCACCGCATCGCTGGCGTGAGCGACGCTGTCGTTCAGCGCATCGAGGGCGGCGCGCATGGTCGCCAGTTGTTCGGGACTGCGGCGTTGCGCGGCGAGGCCGGCGGACTCCACTTCCAGGCTGATGCGCAATTCGAGAATGGCCAGCACATCACGCAGGGTGACGACAGTGGCCGGATCGATACGGAAACCGCTCGGGCTTGGCGTGTCGAGCACAAAAGTGCCAATGCCGTGGCGGGTTTCAACTTGACCGGCCGCCTGCAAACGGGAAATGGCCTCGCGCACCACGGTGCGGCTGACGCCATGGGCTTCCATGATCGCCGACTCGGTGGGCAGTTTGTCACCGCGCTTGAGCAGGCCATCGCGGATCTGCTCGCTCAGCACCGTCACCAGTTCCTGGGCCAGGCTGCGGCGCTTGCGCGGGAGGCGAGGGGTGTCGATCGGGTTTTCCATGGTCAACGTCTGGTCTCGAAAATTCGGCTTGGTGAGCATCATAGCGCACGCGGGTTGTACGATCACTGTCGAGTCGAAACACCGCCCCTGTAGGAGCTGCCGCAGGCTGCGATCTCTTGATCTTGAAAAACAACATCAAAAGATCGCAGCCTGCGGCAGCTCCTACAGGGGTGTGGTGTTCAAGCGGTCACGGCCTGTTCCACCAGGTGCCCGCTGTCGATCCGCACATGCCGTGGGTGGAAGCGCTTGAGGCTGCTGCGGTGGCCGACGCTGACAATGCTCAGGCCCGGCAACTGATCGATCAGCGCCTGATACAACGTTGCCTCATCCTCTTCATCCATCGCCGACGTCGCTTCGTCCATGTACAGCCATTGCGGTGCGTAAAGCATGGCGCGGGCGAAGGCCAGGCGTTGCTGCTCACCCGGCGACAGCATGCGCTGCCAGTGATTGGCTTCGTCCAGACGTGCGACCAGATGCGGCAGACGGCAAGTCTCCAGCACCTGCGCGTAACGCTCTGGCGCGTAGGTGTCGCCCGGTTGTGGATAACTCAAGGCTTCGCGCAGGGTACCGATCGGCAGATACGGCTTCTGCGGCAAAAACAGATAACGCGCCGCCGGCAGACGAATAGCGCCGTGGCCCGCAGGCCACAAGTGCCCCATCGCCCGCAGCAACGTCGACTTGCCGCTGCCGGATCGGCCGCTGAGCATCACCCGCTCGCCCGGCTCCACCGTCATGTCGGCATTGGTCAGCAGGTGACGACCATCGGCCAGATCCAGGCCAAGATTGTGCACTTGCAATTCACTGCCCTGATTCTGCACATCGATGGCCGGAGCGCGCTGTTCGTTATCGGTCATAGCCTGACGGAAGCTCAGCAGACGATCACAGGTGGCGCGCCAGGACGCGAGGCTCTGATAGGCGCTGATGAACCAGCTGAAACTCTCCTGGACGTTGCCGAATGCCGAGCTGATCTGCATCAGTTCACCCAGCTCGATCTTGCCGGCGAGGTAACGCGGCGACGCCACGATAAACGGGAAAATGATCGCAGCCTGGCTGTAACCGGCAGTGAAGAACGTCAGGCGCTTGGACACTTTCATGATGTCCCAGAAGTTGTGCCAGACATTACCGAAGCGACCGCTCAAGCGACGGTTTTCGTTCGGCTCGCCGTTGTACAACGCGATGCTCTCGGCATTCTCACGAATCCGCACCATGGAAAAACGCAGGTCGGCTTCGAAGCGTTGTTGTTGGTTGTTCAGGCCGATCAAGCGGCGACCGATCAAGTGCGTCAGCCAGCTGCCCACCACGGCATAGACCAGCACGCACCAGAACATGTAGCCGGGAATGGTGATGCCATAGACCTCAATGCTGCCCGACACGCCCCACAGAATGATCGAGAACGACACCAGGCTGACGATATTGCGCAGCAGGCCGATCCCCAGCTCAAGGGTATTGGAGGTGAAGTTATTGAGGTCTTCGGAAATCCGCTGGTCCGGGTTATCGGTGTAACCGCCCTGCTCCAGCTGGTAGTAATTCTTGTCAGCGAGCCAACGGGAGAAATGCTTTTCGGTGAGCCAGGCCCGCCAGCGAATCGTCAGCATCTGGGTCAGATAAAGCCGGTACACCGCACCGACAATCGCCACCGCTGCAATCGCGCAGAAATACAGAATCAGCTGCCAGAACGCCGCTTCATCTTTCTTCTGCAGCGCGTTGTAGAAATCCTTGTACCAGGTGTTGAACCACACCGAAATCCCCACGCTGAGCAGCGACAGCGCAATCACCGCAATCAGCAATGTCCAGGCCTTGCCCTTCTCTTCACTGCGCCAGTAAGGCGTGATGATCCCCCACACCTTGCGAAAAAACTGCCCGCGCACAGCATCGTTGACCGCGGAATATTCAGCGTTCTGATTCATGGAAAAGGCTCGATAAAGAAAAGAACAGACACGCACCGATCATAGTTGATCGGTGCGCGTTATCGCGAGAGCTGGCGATGGCCGTTCAGCGCAGGTTCAGCGACGAACCGGGCGCTTCTGCAGTTTGCGCTGCAGGGTGCGGCGGTGCATGCCCAGGGCGCGGGCAGTGGCGGAGATGTTGCCTTCGTGCTCGGTGAGCACGCGCTGGATGTGCTCCCATTGCAGACGGTCCACCGACATCGGGTTTTCCGGCACCAGGCTGTCGAGGTCGGCGTGTTCGGAGAGCAGCGCAGCCAGCACGTCGTCGGCGTCGGCCGGTTTGCACAGGTAGTTGCAGGCGCCGCGCTTGATCGCTTCGACCGCCGTGGCAATGCTCGAATAACCGGTGAGGATCACCACGCGCATTTCCGGGTCCAGTTCCAGCAGCTTGGGCAGCAGCACCAGGCCGGAATCGCCGTCCATTTTCAGGTCCAGCGCGGCGTAGTCCGGCAGATCGGCCTGGGCGATGGTCAAGCCTTCTTCGGCGGAACCGGCAGTGCTGACGCGAAAGCCACGGCGGGCCATGGCACGGGCCATTACCCGGGTGAAGGTCGCGTCGTCGTCGACCAGCAGCAAATGCGGCAGTTCTTCGCCTTCGACTTGGATTTCGTCACTCATGTTGGTCTCCTCGGGCGCCGTGGGGCAGGCGCAGCTCGGTGAGCGTGCCGCCTTCCTCATGACTATAGAGTTTCACTGAGCCGCCGGCGCGTGTCACGCTGGCCTTGCTCAAAAACAGGCCCAGGCCGAAACCTTTGCCCTTGGTGGTAAAAAACGGTTTGCCGATCTGCTCGGCGATGGCCAGCGGCACGCCGGCACCGTGGTCACGAATGCTGATGGTCACGGTTTCCGCGTCCCAGTCCAGCGTCACCTGAAGATTTTCCGGGCAGGCGTCGGCGGCATTGTTCAGCAGATTGAGCAGCGCCTGGGTCAGATCCGGCGGCGGTGCCATGCGCGGGACTGTGCCCTGACCGAGACGCTGAAAGCGATAACTGGCTTCCGGACGCATCAGGTGCCAACGGTTCAGCGCTTCGTCGAGCCATTGGGTGACGTCCTGCATCTCCACGGCCATACGGCGGTTGGCCTCGGCGGCGCGCACCAGTTGTTGCAACGTTTCTTTGCACAGCTTGACCTGATCCTGCAGCACCTTCAGGTCGTCCTGCAACATCGCGTCGGGGTGGTCCTGCTGCATTTCCTTGAGCAACACGCTCATGGTCGCCAGCGGTGTGCCGAGTTCATGCGCCGCGCCAGCCGCCTGGGTGGCGACGGCGAGCAATTGCTGATCGCGAAGGCCTTCTTCGCGGCGAATCGCGCGTAATTCTTCCTGACGACGCAGCTCTTCAGCCATGCGCGCAGCGAAAAACGTGATCACCGCAGCCGCGAGGGCAAAACTCAGCCACATGCCGTAGATCTGCAGGTTCTCGCGGGCCACTGGCAGGGTTTCCAGCGGGTAGAACCGCGTGAGCATCACGGTGTACAGCGCCAGCGCGATGCCGGACAGAATCACCGAATAACGCCACGGCAGCGTCACCGCCGCGATGGTCAGTGGCACCAGATAGTAGGAAACGAACGGGTTGGTCGAACCGCCGGAGAAATACAGCAGCGCACTGTGGATCACCAGATCGCAGGCCAGTTGCAGCGCATATTCGAGTTCGGTCACCGGCCATGACGTACGCAGTCGCACGGCGGTGAACACACAGAGCAGTATCGAGCAGCCAAGGGTCATCGCCAGTTGCACCCACGGCAACGGCAACAATTGCAGCCAGTAGGCCAGGCCGACGGAACCGGCCTGCGCGGCGAGCACCAGGGTGCGGATGAACGTCAGCCGCCAGAGGTTCTGGCGAGTGGCGGAAGTCAGTTGTACGGGGGCGAGCATGAGCTCTCCTGATGAGCGCTCCAGGCGGATCGTACGGAGTATAACCAAGCCGCGGCTTTGAGAGGCGAAAGTGCGGCAAATGACCACATGGCGCTGGCGGTAAATTGGGCTACAGCGCATGGTTGTCCGAGATCAGTGTGGTGAGGGGATTTATCCCCGATGGGTGGCGAAGCCGCCCCAAACCCTGCAATCCGCTTTTCACGGGCAGACCGCATCCGCAGAATTGCGACTGCTTCGCAGCCGATCGGGGCGGTGCGACGTTTCGCTAAATCCCCTCGCTACAAAAACACTTCCAGGCCAATCCGGCGCATCTGTATAGAAGTTGTAACTGGGCGAACCGCAGCGCAGAAGCTAGAGTCTGATGGTTTCACGCAGGGACGAACCAACACCTGCGCATTATTCAAGGAGCCTTCATGCACACATTTCGCCGCAGCGCCGCCCTTCTCGCCCTGACCGTCGGCAGCATCGCCAGCCTTCCGGCGCTGGCCGCCGATGAGCTGCACTACAACCAGATCTCCCTGCGCGCCGAAGTCAGCCAGGAAGTCGCCCGCGACCTGATGATCGTGACGCTCTACACTGAAGCGCAAAACACCGACCCGGCCAAACTCGCCGCCGACGTCAGCACCACCATGAACAAGGCGCTGGCCCAGGCCAAGCAAGTCAAAGACATCACCCTGCGCCAGGGCAGCCGCAACAGCTACCCGATCTACGACACCAAGGGCCAGAAAATCACCGGCTGGCGCGAACGCGCCGAACTGCGCCTGGAAAGCGCCGACTTCGCCGCCCTGTCCAAACTCACTGGCGAACTGCTGACCGACCTGAAAATGGGCGGCATGGACTTCGCCATCGCCGAGCCGACCCGCAAGGCCAGCGAAGACCAACTGCTCAAGGAAGCCGTCAACGCCTTCAAGGCCCGCGCGCAACTGGCCACCGATGCACTGGGCGGCAAAGGCTACAAAATCGTCAACCTGAACCTCAACAGCAACGGCTACCCACAACCGTACATGCGCGCCCCGATGATGATGAAAGCCGCCGGCATGGCGGATTCGGCACCGGTCACACCGGAAGTCGAAGCCGGCACCAGCCAGGTCAGCCTGACTGCCGATGGCTCGATTGAAGTGCTGATGCAGTGAATTGATGTGGGCTGAATGAAAAACCGGCGATCAGAGAATGATCGCCGGTTTTTTTGTGCCCGGGAGTTGTGTTGTTTGATCTGACGCCTTCGCGAGCAAGCTCGCTCCCACATTTGAAATGCGCACTCCTGTGGGAGCGAGCCTGCTCGCGAAGAACGATAACGCGGTCTCAAGCCGGCGGATCAACCCGATCCAGCGCCCGATTCACCGCCAGCTCAGCGAGCATGATGATCTGCTGAATCGCCAGCGCCGTATTGCGCTGCGGGCGACTGAGCTGATCGGCGAAATCACTGGCCATGGTGTTGGCCGAGGCCAGGGACTCACAGGCGTGCGCCAACAGACTTTCCGT
This sequence comes from Pseudomonas sp. Y5-11, assembly GCF_022368695.1. NCBI lineage: Bacteria > Pseudomonadati > Pseudomonadota > Gammaproteobacteria > Pseudomonadales > Pseudomonadaceae > Pseudomonas > Pseudomonas sp. Y5-11. The sequence goes on along the minus strand of NZ_CP058974.1, from coordinate 1,866,626 downwards.
GTCGATGCCCGGATGGACGAGGAACATCGAGCTGGGTGGACGCGGTTTTGTGGCCTCGGGGCTTAAGTAGAAATCGAGGGCGCGTTTGATCGCTTCGCGGTTTTTTGCGAGGTCTTCGGCTTGGAGGGCTTCGGTGAGTGGGGTTGTGGGTTCGAGTGGTGGATCTGGGACGGGTTTGGACATTGATAGCGTTCCTGATCAATAGCCATTCACTCGCCGTTCTCACGCGGCGGAGTGGTGGCAGCAATGTGCGGGGTGAGAAACCGGTAGGAACAAGCCCGGCCGGACCGAAGCCCGCCCGCACACAGCCGCCATAGAACATTGCAGCGGCAGAAATGCCGGCGGCAATTATGGTGGTACTGATTGTGGATTAACAGTTCCTGCGGGTTCTCACACCCGATCGCTGAGTTTTCAGCGACAGCTCAAGGCTAGAGAGCTGACGTCCGAGGGACAACCTGAAAACCTTGTGGGAAGGTTCTGGTTATCCCACACACCTTTAAACACGACCCCACTCCCTGTAGGAGCTGCCGAAGGCTCGGGCCGCGTTCGGACGATCTTTTGACTTTGACTCTCACAATTAAAAGCAAGATCAAAAGATCGCAGCCTTCGACAGCTCCTACAGGGGGAACTCAGAGTATTCAATTAAATTCAGGTCGGCTGTCAGGCCGCCATCGCTGGCAAGTCGCCGCAACCGCTTTTCACCACTCAACACGATGAGCGTTAGCTCGAGTACCGCTTTTGATCTGAGGGCCCGTCGGCAGGCTGAGTGGAGGGATTGATCCGGGGGTGGGAGCGCAGCGACCGTTTGGCGCAGCCAAACACAGCGAGAGGAGGTGCAGCGAAGCAAACCGTAGGCGCTGCCCCCCCGGATGAATCCCGGAGCGAAGGAACCCGAGCCTGAGCGAGGGCCGAACGTCAGGGTAAAGCCCTTTGGTTACTTTGGGGCGTTTGCCAAAGTGACCCGCCGTCAGGGCGGAACCCTAAGTGGCCGTTACCGCAGCAACGGATATGTACCCGACAAAAGCCGCCACATATACCGAGACAGACATCTCAACAAGAAAAACGATATTTCCGAAGCCCCCCAAATCCCCGCTACCCTAAAAAAACAACCACCTCCAATCGACCCGGGGACTCCATGGAAAGATTCACCCTCAAGCCACTACTGATCACCCTCGCACTAACCGCCATAGCCCCGTTCGCCAACGCCACCACCACCCTGGTCTACTGCTCCGAAGCCAGCCCCGCCGGCTTCGACCCCAGCCAATACACCAGCGGCACCGACTTCGATGCCTCCGCCGAAACCGTCTTCAACCGCCTCACCCAATTCCAGCGCGGCGGCACCGACATCGAACCCGGCCTGGCGACAAAATGGGACGTCTCCAACGACGGCCTGCAATACACCTTCCACCTGCGCCAAGGCGTGAAATTCCACACCACGGAATATTTCACCCCGACGCGCGACTTCAACGCCGACGACGTGCTGTTCACCTTCCAGCGCCTGCTCGACCCGGACAACGCCTTTCGCAAGGCCTACCCCGCCGAGTCCCCGTACTTCACCGACATGGGCCTGAACACCACGATCAAATCAGTGGAAAAACTCGACGACAACACCGTGCGCTTCAACCTGAACAACGTCGACGCCGCGTTCGTGCAAAACCTCGCCATGAGCTTCGCCTCGGTGCAATCGGCCGAATACGCCGCCCAACTGTTAAAGGAGGGCAAAGCTGCCGACCTCAATCAGAAACCGGTGGGCACCGGCCCGTTCGTGTTCAAGCGTTACCAGAAAGACGCGCAGATCCGCTACGCCGCGAACAAGGACTACTGGAAACCCGAGGACGTGAAAATCGACAACCTGGTGTTCTCGATTACCCCGGATGCCGCTGTCCGTCTGCAGAAGCTCAAGACCGGCGAATGCCAGGTCAGCGGCTACCCGCGCCCGGCCGACATCGAAGTGATGGAACAAGACCCGAACCTGCGCGTATTGAAGCAGGCCGGTTTCAACCTCGGCTTCCTCGCCTACAACACCACTCACCTGCCACTCGATCAGCTCAAGGTCCGTCAGGCGCTGGACATGGCCATCGACAAACCGGCGATCATCAAAGCCGTCTACCAGAGTGCCGGACAACTGGCGCAGAACGCCTTGCCACCGGCGCAATGGTCGTATGACCCGAACATCAAGGACGCGCCGTACGACCCGGTGAAAGCCAAGGCGCTACTCAAGGAAGCCGGGGTTGCACCGGGTACCACCATCAATCTCTGGGCGATGACCGTGCAGCGCGCTTCCAACCCGAATGCGCGGATGTCAGCGCAGATGATCCAGCAGGATTGGGACAAGATCGGGATCAAGGCCAACATCGTCAGCTACGAATGGGGCGAGTACATCAAGCGCGCGAAAAATGGCGAACACGACGCGATGATCTACGGTTGGACAGGAGACAACGGCGACCCGGACAACTGGCTCGGCGTGCTCTACAGCTGCGCGGCAGTCAAGGGCAGCAACTACGCCAAGTGGTGCGACCCGGCCTACGACAAATTGATTCAGCAGGCCAAGGTGTCCACGGATAAAGCGCAACGGGTAAAACTGTATCAACAGGCGCAACTGATCCTTAAACAGCAGGTGCCGATCACGCCCATTGCCAACTCCACGGTGTTCCAGCCGCTGCGCAAGGAAGTGAGCGACTTCAAGATCAGTCCGTTTGGCCTTACACCCTTCTACGGCGTGGGTATAAATAAGTAACACCAGGCCCCAAGGCGGCGCGCACAACGTGACCGGCGCACCGTTTTGGGGCTTCGTTTGCACCGTAAAAAACGGCCGCAAACGGTCAAATGCGTCAACTCTTATACAAATGCGACATTAAGGTACGTTCGTGCCACGCTTTGAGGCCGGCAGTCGCTCTGGATCTTGCATTGGGTATGGCCCCTGCATAAGTATCCGCAGGCACGACTCACGAGGTCGTACCTCAATATTAAAAAATGACAACAAATCATGAGGCCAACATGCTTAAACACGCGGTCATTCCGTTTTTAGTCGGCGCAGGCTTGTTAGCCTCCGCACCTTTCGCATCCGCTGCGACTAACCTGGTGTTCTGCTCCGAAGGGAGCCCGGCTGGTTTTGATCCAGGCCAGTACACCACCGGAACCGACTTCGACGCCTCAGCCGAAACCATGTTCAACCGTCTGAGCCAGTTCGAGCGTGGCGGCACCGCCGTTATCCCGGGCCTGGCCACCAGCTGGGACATTTCCCCGGACGGCCTGAATTACACCTTCCACCTGCGTGAAGGCGTCAAGTTCCACACCACCCCGTATTTCAAGCCGACTCGTGAGTTCAACGCCGACGACGTGCTGTTCACCTTCAATCGCATGATTAACAAGGATGACCCGTTCCGTAAGGCCTACCCGACCGAATTCCCGTACTTCACCGACATGGGGATGGACACCAACATCACCAAGATCGATAAAGTCGACGACCACACCGTCAAGTTCACGCTGAAAGAAGTCGACGCCGCGTTCATCCAGAACATGGCCATGAGCTTCGCCTCGATCCAGTCCGCCGAGTACGCTGCCCAACTGCTCAAGGAAGGCAAGGCTGCCGACATCAACCAGAAGCCGATCGGCACTGGCCCGTTCGTGTTCAAGAGCTACCAGAAAGACTCGAACATCCGTTACACCGGCAACAAGGACTACTGGAAACCCGAGGACGTGAAGATCGACAACCTGATCTTCGCTATCACCACCGACCCGTCGGTGCGCATCCAGAAGCTGAAAAAGAACGAATGCCAGGTCACCCTGTTCCCGCGTCCGGCGGATCTCGCGGCGCTCAAGGCCGACAAGACCCTGAAGATGCCAGACCAGGCCGGTTTCAACCTGGGCTACATCGCTTACAACGTGATGGACAAGGTCAAGGGCAGCAACGAGCCTAACCCGCTGGCCGACCTGCGCGTGCGCCAGGCGCTGGACATGGCGGTGAACAAGCCGCAGATCATTGATTCGGTTTACCAGGGCGCCGGTCAGCTGGCCGTCAACGCCATGCCGCCGACCCAGTGGTCCTACGACACCACCATCAAGGACGCCAAATACGATCCTGAGAAAGCCAAACAGCTGCTCAAGGAAGCCGGCGTCAAGGAAGGGACCGAAATCGTTCTGTGGGCGATGCCGGTACAGCGTCCGTACAACCCGAACGCCAAGCTGATGGCTGAAATGCTCCAGTCCGACTGGAAGAAGATCGGCCTGAACGTGAAGATCACCAGCTACGAATGGGGCGAGTACATCAAGCGCTCCAAAGGTGGCGAGAACCAGGCCATGCTGATTGGCTGGAGCGGTGACAATGGTGATCCCGACAACTGGCTGAACGTGCTGTTCGGCTGCGACTCGCTCAACGGCAACAACTTCTCCAAGTGGTGCGACAAGAAGTACGACGGTCTCGTCAAAGATGCCAAGCGCACCACCGATCAGGCCAAGCGCACCGAACTGTACAAACAGGCGCAACACGTCCTCAAAGATGCTGTTCCCTACACACCTATCGCTCACTCGACGGTGTTCCAACCCATGCGCGCCAACGTGCAGGACTTCAAGATCAGCCCATTCGGCTTGAATTCCTTCTACGGCGTCAGCGTCAGCAATTAAGCCATCGCAGCGGCGACGTTCATGACGTCGCCGCTGCTTTAGCTGCCGGAAGTCAGGAATTTGCCTACAGCCAATTCCGTTGCGGATGACTGCAACGGCAGGGGATGTGTCGACTTTTCCTACGAGCATTCAGGCAATTACGCATTTACTGCCAGACCCACGGCCCCTACCGTCGGGTTCTGACCAGTTTCTGCGTGGGCCATCGGCTTGCTGTACGTACTGGATTGAGCTCAGTGCCACCTCAACTTCCCTGGACGGGATCGCGGTGCATTGAACAACACGACAAAAAGAGGGAGCGTCATGCGCCATACCTTGGTTTTTTCCGCATTGCTGGGCGCCGGCCTGTTGGCCGCCACGTCCGCCAGTTTTGCCGCCAGCAAGAGCCTGGTGTTCTGCTCCGAAGGCAGCCCGGCGGGTTTTGATACCGCGCAATACACGACGGCGACCGATAACGATGCCGCCGAGCCGCTGTACAACCGTCTGGTCGAGTTCGAAAAAGGCGCGACCAACGTCGTACCGGGACTGGCAACCCAGTGGGATATTTCCGAGGATGGTCTCAAGTACACCTTTCACCTGCGTGAAGGTGTGAAATTTCATACAACGCCGTACTTCAAACCGACGCGCGATTTCAACGCCGACGACGTGCTGTTCACGTTTAACCGCATGCTCGATCCCGCGCAGCCATTCCGTAAGGCTTATCCAACCGAATTCCCGTATTTCAACGGGATGAGCCTGAACAAAAACATCGCCAAGGTCGAAAAGACCGGGCCGCTGACCGTGGAGTTCACGCTCAACAGCGTCGACGCCGCGTTCATCCAGAACATTGCCATGAGCTTCGCCGCGATCCTGTCTGCCGAGTACGCCGACAAGTTGCTGGCCGAAGGCAAGCCGAGCGACATCAACCAGAAACCGATCGGGACCGGGCCGTTCGTGTTCAAGAGCTATCAGAAGGACTCGAACATCCGTTACACCGGCAACGAACATTACTGGGACCCGAGCCGGGTCAAGCTGAAGAATCTGATCTTCGCGATCAACACCGACGCTTCGGTGCGCGTGCAGAAGCTCAAGGCCGGCGAATGCCAGATCACCCTGCACCCGCGCCCTGCCGACGTTGAAGCGCTGAAGGCTGACCCGAAACTGCAGCTGATTTCCAAGCCCGGCTTCAACCTCGGTTACATTGCCTACAACGTCCGTCACAAGCCCTTCGACCAGCTCGAAGTGCGTCAGGCGCTGGACATGGCAGTGAATAAACAAGGGATTCTCAACGCTGTTTATCAAGGCGCCGGACAACTGGCGGTCAACGGCATGCCGCCGACCCAGTGGTCCTACGACGACAGCATCAAGGATGCCGCCTACAACCCGGAAAAAGCCAAAGAGCTGCTCAAGGCCGCCGGCGTCAAGGAAGGCACCGAGATCACGCTGTGGGCGATGCCGGTCCAGCGTCCGTACAACCCGAACGCCAAACTGATGGCCGAAATGCTCCAGGCTGACTGGGCGAAAATCGGTCTGAAGGTGAAGATCGTCAGCTACGAATGGGGCGAGTACATCAAGCGCACCAAGAATGGCGAGCACGACATCAGCCTGATTGGCTGGACCGGCGACAACGGGGATCCGGACAACTGGCTGGGCACCCTGTACAGCTGCGATGCCATCGGCGGCAACAACTACTCCATGTGGTGCGATCCGGCTTACGACAAGCTGATCAAAGAGGCCAAGGTCGTCACCGACCGCGACCAGCGCACCACGCTCTACAAACAGGCGCAGCAGTTGCTCAAGCAGCAAGTGCCGATCACGCCTGTCGCCCACTCGACGGTCAACCAGCCGTTAAGCGCCCGGGTTGAAGGCTTCAAGGTCAGCCCCTTCGGTCGCAATGTGTTCTCGGGCGTCAGTATCGATTAACCCAACCGATTAGCCGCAATGCTGAGGGGGCTGTCTATCCCCCTCACGCAAGCGCTTTGCCGAAATTCGCCGATCCGGCCTTTTGCAAACGTTTGCGATGTGTGAAATGAGTTCTAAACCAATAACCGGCCCCACCCAAAAAAGCCGGCATAAAAAGAAAGTAAAGGAGCTTCACCCATGAAACTGAGCAGCACCGCGATACTGGCCCTGGCCATCAGCAGCATCACCGCCACGGCCTATGCCGAGGAACAGAGCCAGGCGTTCACCCCGGTGACCGTCAACGAGAAAAGCGCCCAGGCTGATGCCACCGGCTTCCTCGAAGGTTCCACCATCAGCGGTACGACCCGTAACTGGTACGCCAACGAGCAACTCAAGCGCGGCGGCAAGTTCACTTATCGCAAGGACGGCGTTGCCACCCCGACGGATCGTCGTATCAACTGGGTGCAAGGCACCATCGTCAACTTCACTTCCGGCTTCACTCAGGGCACCGTGGGTGTCAGCACTGAAGTCGCGGCTTACAACGCTGTAGCGCTGGAGCGCGATCGCAAGAACCTGGCCTCCAACAACGGTGGCGCACCGGGGTCGCGTCCAGGCGCAGGCAACAACCGTACGCTGACCAAAGAAGGCGGCGACGCCGAAGGCCAGTGGAGCAAACTGGGACTGGCCAACGTCAAGTTCCGCGTGTCGAACACCACCCTGACCGCCGGTCGCCAGAACTTCAGCACCCCGATCGTGGACACCATCGGCAACCGTGCGCTGCCTTCGAGCTTCGAAGGCGTGAGCCTGCACAGCGAAGAACTGAACAACCTGTCGTTTGACGCCGGCAGCTTCGACCGCGTATCGCCACGTACCGAAGAAAGCCTGTCGAAATTCCGCTCCGAGTACACTAACAACAACGCCGAAACCGATCGCGTCAGCATCGTCGGCCTGAACTATCAGCCGCTGAAAAGCCTGAAGACCAGCCTGTACGCCTCCAAGGTTGAAGACTTCTGGAACCAGTACTACTTCGGCGCCACCCACGAACTGGGTGACAGCAATGTCGTCAGCCTGACCACGGGTCTGAACTACTACAAGACCGTCGATACCGGCAAAAAAGAGATGGGCGAAATCGACAACGACACCTACTCGCTGTCGTTCGGCCTGACTCACCAGGCTCATAGCCTGACCTTCTCGTACCAGGAAATTAACGGTAACGAGTACTTCGACTACCTGCACGAAACCAACGGCATCTACCTGGCCAACTCCCTGCTGTCCGACTTCAACGGCCCGAACGAGAAATCCTTCCAGGTCGCCTACGGTCTGAACATGGCCGAATATGGCGTGCCAGGCCTGAAGTTCAACATCTACCAGGCTCGCGGCTGGGGTATCGACGGCACTCACTACACCGGCACTGCCTATGACGTACGCAACATGGACGGCGAGCACCACTACGAATACGGCATCGGTGCAACCTACGCCGTACAGAGCGGCCCGCTCAAGGCGACCACCATCCGTGGCACCTACACCGCTCACCGCGCCAGCGAAAACCAGGCTGACGGCAGCATCAACGAGTTCCGTCTCGTGACCACGATTCCATTCAATATCCTGTAAAAACCGCCGACCGACGGCTGACTCATGACGAGTCGGCCGTTCGGTTTTTTGTCTTCAACCGATTGCAGAGGGTTATCGATGAAAATGCTTCCCCTACGTGCGGCCGTCACGGCTGTGTTGTTGAGCGCCGCCATCGGCGTCTCGGCCAAACCCTTGGTGGTCTGCACCGAAGCCAGCCCGGAAGGCTTCGATATGGTCCAGTACACAACTGCAGTCACTGCCGATGCGGTGGCCGAAACGATCTTCAACCGTCTGGCGGACTTCAAGCCCGGCACCACCGAAGTGATTCCGGCACTGGCCGAATCCTGGGACATCAGTGAAGACGGCCTGACTTACACGTTCCACCTGCGCAAAGGCGTCAAGTTTCACACCACCGAATACTTCAAGCCGACCCGTGACATGAACGCCGACGACGTGGTCTGGAGCTTCCAGCGTCAGCTGGACCCGAATCACCCGTGGCACAAACTGTCGAGCGTGGGCTTCCCGTACTTTGAAAGCATGGGCTTCAAGGAACTGCTCAAAAGCGTCGAAAAAGTCGACGACAACACGGTCAAGTTCACCCTGACCCGCCGCGAAGCGCCGTTCCTGGCCGACATCGCCATGGCGTTCTCCTCGATCTACCCGGCCGAATACGCCGACCAGTTGCTCAAGTCCGGCAAGACCGCCGACCTCAACAACAAGCCAGTCGGCACTGGCCCGTTCATCTTCCAGCGTTACGCCAAGGATGCGCAGGTGCGTTTCAAGGCCAACCCGGACTACTTCCGTGGCAAGCCACCGGCTGATGCGTTGATCCTGGCAATCGCCACCGACAACAACGTGCGCCTGCAGAAGCTCAAGGCCAACGAGTGCCAGATCGCGCTGTATCCGAAGCCGGATGATATTCCGAGCATCAAGAAAGACAGCAACCTGAAGGTCGACGAGCTGGACGCGATGACCGTCTCGTACATCGCCATGAACACTCAGCACAAATACATGAGCGACGTGCGTGTCCGCAAAGCGATCGACATCGCTTTCGACAAGGAAGCCTACGTCAACGCCCTGTTCGGCAAAGGCAACGCGACCGTAGCGGTCAACCCCTACCCGCCGACCCTGCTGGGCTACAACCACGACCTGAAGAACCCGCCACGTGACCTCGACAAGGCCCGCGCCTTGCTCAAGGAAGCCGGGGTCCCGGAAGGCACCGTGTTTACTCTGTTTACCCGTAACGGCGGCGGCCCGACCAACCCCAATCCGATGCTCGGCGCACAGATGATGCAGGCCGACCTGGCGAAAGTCGGGATCAAGGTCGACATCCGTGTGATGGAATGGGGCGAGATGCTCAAGCGCGCCAAGGCCGGCGAACACGATATGGTGTCGGCCGGATGGGCGGGCGACAACGGCGACCCGGATAACTTCCTGACGCCTATGCTCAGTTGCGAAGCGGCCAAGAACGGCGAAAACTACGCGCGCTGGTGCAACGAGAAATTCCAGGCACTGCTCGACGAAGCACGGGCTAAAGTAGATCCGGCCGAACGCGCAAAGCTCTACGAACAGGCCCAGGTGCTGTTTAATCAGGACCAACCGTGGATCAGCATGGCCCACACCCGTATGTTTACCGCGATGCGCAATAACGTAGAGGGTTACCACATCAGCCCTCTGACCACGAATAACTTCGCCACCACCCAGGTGAAGTAGATAAGAAACTCCCGGCCTCCCTGACCCCAGGGTCGCCGGGCACGCCTAACCGGCTGATGAGGTACCACACAAGATGTTTAGTTTTATTGCCCGCCGACTGGGGTTGTTGATCCCCACGTTTTTCGGCATCACCCTGCTGACTTTCGCGTTGATTCGCATGATTCCCGGCGACCCCGTGGAAGTGATGATGGGCGAACGTCGGGTCGACCCCGAAATGCACGCTCAGGCAATGGAACGCCTTGGTCTGAACAAACCGCTGTATGCCCAGTACCTGGACTACATCGGCAAACTGGCCCACGGCGATCTCGGCGAATCCCTGCGTACGCGTGAGAGCGTATGGACCGAGTTCACCTCCCTCTTCCCGGCGACCCTGGAACTGTCCATGGCCGCCCTGCTGTTCGCCGGTATTCTCGGTCTTCTGGCCGGGGTGATCGCGGCCCTCAAGCGAGGCTCCCTGTTCGACCATGGGGTGATGGGCATCTCCCTGGCGGGGTATTCGATGCCGATCTTCTGGTGGGGCCTGATCCTGATCATGTTCTTCTCGGTGAGCCTGGGCTGGACCCCGGTATCCGGGCGGATCGACCTACTCTACGACATCGAGCCGCGCACCGGTTTCATGCTGATCGACACGCTGCTGGCCGATGACACGGGCGCGTTCTTCGATGCCCTGCATCACCTGATCCTGCCGGCCATCGTGCTCGGCACCATTCCACTGGCGGTGATCGCGCGGATGACCCGTTCGTCGATGCTCGAAGTGCTGCGTGAAGACTACATCCGCACCGCCAAGGCCAAAGGCCTGTCGCCGTCGCGCGTGGTGTTCGTGCACGGCCTGCGTAACGCGCTGATCCCCGTCCTGACCGTGGTCGGCCTGCAAGTCGGTACCCTGCTGGCCGGCGCGGTCCTGACCGAAACCATCTTCTCCTGGCCCGGCATCGGTAAATGGCTGATCGAAGCCATCGGCGCCCGGGACTACCCGGTTGTGCAAAACGGCATCCTGTTAATCGCCTGCCTGGTGATTCTGGTCAACTTCGTAGTGGACATCCTCTACGGCTTTGCCAACCCACGCATCCGTCATCAGCGCTGAGGTCCATACCATGAGCACTCCAACATCCTCAGTAGCCACTTCCGCCCCAAGCGCGGATCAAAGCCTGCTGTATCCGTCACCGTACAAAGAATTCTGGCAAGCCTTCGCGAAGAACAAGGGCGCGGTTGCCGGCCTGCTGTTCATGCTGCTGGTGATTTTCTGCGCGATCTTCGCGCCGTGGGTCGCCCCGCATAACCCGAGCGAGCAATACCGGGACTTCCTGCTGACGCCACCGGCGTGGCTCGAAGGCGGGCAAATGCAGTTCCTGCTCGGCACCGATGAACTGGGCCGCGACTTGCTGTCGCGGCTGATCCAGGGTTCGCGCCTGTCGCTGCTGATCGGTCTGTCGTCGGTGGTGATGTCGTTGATCCCGGGGATCCTGCTGGGTCTGTTCGCCGGTTTCTTCCCGAAGATGATCGGCCCGACCATCATGCGTCTGATGGACATCATGCTGGCCCTGCCGTCCCTGCTGCTGGCGGTGGCGATTGTCGCCATCCTCGGCCCTGGCCTGATCAACACCGTGATCGCCATCGCCGTGGTTTCGCTGCCGTCCTACGTGCGTCTGACCCGTGCCGCCGTGATGGGCGAACTGAACCGCGACTACGTCACCGCCGCGCGTCTGGCCGGTGCCGGTCTGCCGCGCCTGATGTTCATCACCGTGCTGCCCAACTGCATGGCACCGCTGATCGTACAGGCCACCCTGAGTTTCTCTTCGGCGATTCTCGACGCGGCGGCGCTGGGCTTCCTCGGTCTTGGCGTACAACCGCCAACCCCTGAATGGGGCACCATGCTGGCCTCGGCCCGCGACTACATCGAACGTGCCTGGTGGGTGGTGAGTCTGCCTGGTTTGACCATTTTGCTCAGCGTGCTGGCGATCAACCTGATGGGCGACGGCCTGCGCGACGCGCTGGACCCGAAACTCAAGAACGCCGCCTGAGGAGATTCCCATGTCACTGCTAGAAATCAAGAATCTCAACGTCCGCTTCGGCGACAAGAACGCGACGCCCGTGGTCGATGGCCTCGACCTGAAAGTCGACAAGGGCGAAGTCCTGGCCATCGTTGGCGAGTCGGGATCGGGTAAATCCGTGACCATGATGGCGCTGATGGGGCTGATCGAGCATCCCGGCATCGTCACTGCCGACTCGCTCAGCTTCGACGGCAAAGACATGCTCAAGCTGAGCAATCGTCAGCGTCGGCAAATCGTCGGCAAAGACCTGTCGATGGTGTTCCAGGATCCGATGACCGCGCTCAACCCGAGCTACACCGTCGGTTTCCAGATCGAAGAAGTGCTGCGCCTGCACCTGAAAATGTCCGGCAAGCAAGCGCGCAAACGCGCCATCGAACTGCTGGAGAAAGTGGAAATTCCGGGCGCCGCCAGCCGCATGGACGCCTACCCGCACCAACTGTCCGGCGGCATGAGCCAGCGTGTGGCAATTGCCATGGCGATTGCCGGCGAGCCGAAACTGCTGATCGCCGACGAACCGACCACGGCGCTGGACGTGACGATTCAGGCGCAGATCATGGATCTGCTGCTGGCGTTGCAGAAAGAACAGAACATGGGCCTGGTGCTGATCACTCACGACCTCGCGGTCGTGGCCGAAACCGCCCAGCGCGTCTGTGTGATGTACGCAGGCCAAGCGGTAGAAGTCGGTCAGGTGCCGCAACTGTTCGACATCCCGGCACACCCTTACAGCGAAGCGCTGCTCAAGGCGATTCCCGAGCACAGTCTGGGCGCCGAGCGCCTGTCGACCCTGCCGGGCATCGTTCCAGGCCGCTACGACCGTCCGCAGGGTTGCCTGCTGTCGCCGCGCTGCCCGTACGTGCAGGACAGCTGCCGCGTGCAGCGTCCAGCCCTTGATCCGAAAGCCAACAGCCTCGCCCGTTGCTTCTACCCGCTGAACCAGGAGGTGGCGTAATGGCCGTCGTACTTACCGCCCGCGACCTGACCCGTCACTACGAAGTCTCCCGTGGCCTGTTCAAGGGCCACGCGACCGTGCGCGCCCTCAACGGCGTGTCGTTCGAACTGGAAGCCGGCAAGACCCTCGCTGTCGTAGGCGAATCGGGTTGCGGCAAATCCACCCTCGCCCGCGCCCTGACCCTGATTGAAGAGCCGTCTTCCGGTTCGCTGAAAATTGCCGGGCAAGAAGTCGCCGGCGCCGACAAGGCCCAGCGCAAGCAACTGCGCAAAGACGTGCAGATGGTGTTTCAGAGCCCGTACGCGTCGTTGAACCCGCGGCAGAAAATCGGTGACCAATTGGCCGAGCCACTGCTGATCAACACCAACCTGAGTGCTACCGAGCGTCGCGAGAAAGTCCAGGCGATGATGAAGCAGGTCGGCTTGCGTCCCGAGCACTACCAGCGCTATCCGCACATGTTCTCCGGCGGTCAGCGTCAGCGTATTGCCCTGGCGCGGGCGATGATGCTGCAACCGAAAGTGCTGGTGGCGGACGAACCGACCTCGGCGCTCGACGTATCGATTCAGGCGCAGGTGCTGAACCTGTTCATGGACCTGCAGCAGGAGTTCAACACCGCCTACGTGTTCATCTCGCACAACCTGGCGGTGGTGCGGCATGTCGCCGACTCGGTGCTGGTGATGTACCTCGGCCGTCCGGTGGAAATGGGCCCGAAAGAGGACATCTACACCCGACCTCTGCACCCTTACACCCAGGCCTTGTTGTCGGCGACACCCACGATCCATCCGGATCCGGACAAGCCGAAAATCAAGATTGTCGGCGAACTGCCTAACCCGCTGAACCCGCCACCGGGCTGTGCGTTCCACAAACGTTGCCCGTACGCGACCGAGCGTTGCAGCAGCGAAGAGCCGGCCCTGCGCCAGCTCGACAACCGGCAGGTGGCTTGCCATTACGCCGAACAGTTCCTCGATGGCGCGGCGTAAGCAAAACCGGAGACCGCCACTCAACCTGTAGGAGCTGTCGAGTGAAACGAGGCTGCGATCTGTTGATTTTCAGCATCAGGATCAAAAGATCGCAGCGTGCGACAGCTCCTGCAGGAATCGTGTTTATCCGGAAATAGTGTGTTAACCCAAACCTCTTCTCCCCCGATTGCGCATCAGTCGGGGAAGAAGGGGTTTCCTTTTACCGGCGCTTTACGACTGGCTGTCGCCTTCGTCATCGTCAGTGTCCGGCTCGTCAGTGGTCGAGTCGTCATCATCCTTGCTGCCGCCCTGATCCTGATCGCCCGGTTCGGATTCCGACTTGGCCAGCATGATCACACCGGCTTGCCCGTGGGCTGCGTTAAACCCCTGTGATGGTGTGGCAGAACTTGCCCACGCCGCCGTAGTGCCAAGCGTCAACATCACCAAAACCTTAAGCAACAGCACAATGCGTTGAAAAATGCTCATAGCCATTTCCATCCTTTCGTGGTTGAAGCCTGGGGTGCCGATCCGGCGCTGAATGAAATCTAGTTCCGATCAGTCCGGTTCACCAGATAGGACGCTGACCAACCCCGGGAAATGCCCCGGTACGAGAGATCACTTGTGAATAACCGCTATAACCGAATCAGCTAAGCGAGGCCGTGCGTTCGCTGGTGGCCAGCGCTTTGGCCTGGGTCGACGAGCGCGTCGCCAGGCAGATCAGCGGCAAGGTCAACAACGCCAGTGTCGCGCTCGCAAGCCATACACTGTGGCCGCCGAAGTGCCCATACAGCTGACCACTCAACACCGGCGACAACAATGCACTGGCGCTCCAGCTCATGAAAAACAGACCAAAATACTGGCCGCTTTTGCCGCCTTGCGCGTGCCGCATGACCAGCACATTCAGCGGCGGCATGAAAAAAGCTTCACCCAAGGTCCAGATCACCGTCGACAGACACACGTAAAGCAACCCGGAGCCAAACGGCAACATCCCCAACCCGACCGCCAACAACACACAACCCGCGAGCAATTGCCGACGCAAGCCCCAGCGCTCGCCCCAGTGCGTAAGCGGGATCTGCAGCGCCACCACCAGCATCGCGTTAAGCCCGAACTGCCAGCCGATGGCCTCGGTGCTCAAGTGGTAGTAATCGCGCAGATAGTTGCCCAGCGTGCTGTAAACCGTGTCGAAGGCCATCCCCAGCAACACGGCCGCGCCGAGCAGCCAGAGGAATGCCGCGTCGCGCAACGGTGTACCAGTGCCAGCTTCGGTCACCTCATCGGGCTTGAGTACCACGCGGCGCCAGGTGGTGCGCACAAACCACAGCAACGCGAGCAGCGTCATCGCCGCACTGACAAAAAACACCCAACGGAAATCCGTCTGCGCCAACACCCCGCCGGCCACCCCGGCAGCCGCCATACCAAGGTTTCGCGCCACCCGGCTCAAGGCTTGAGCACGGGAGCGCTGCGCAGGCTCGCAATACTCCATGATCAGCCGCTGATGCAGCGTTCTAATCGCCCCGTCGACGGCACCACTGAGCAACAGCAACACGGCCAGCAACGCCACCTGCGTCACCAGCCCCAACAGGATCAACACCCACATGGAAACAAAGAACAACGCGGCGGTCAGCCGCGCCGTCCGCACATGATCACTGAGCAACCCACCGAGCATCGAACCAATCAACAACCCGGCTCCGTAAGCCGACAACAGCCAGCCCACCGTCTCGATCGCCAGCCCCAGCTCCTGGCGCAGATACAGCGCCATGAACAACTTGACCATGGCGCTTAATCGATTGATGAAAAGCAACGCGGCAAGCATCCAAGCCATTGGACAGAAGTAGCCATCTAGCCGAAACAGATGAATGAGCCGACCAGTCATGCCATGTGTTCCCTGTGCTCCTGCTCGTGGAAAGTCGCGGTTTGCGAAATGCCCCCTGTACCCTAGACCTCAACGAATTCGTTGTCGCGAGTAAAAACGCCGATATCGGAAAATTAGAGTCAAGCTACGGAAACATGAGAAAAGGCCTACAGAAAAACCTTACCCGGTAATCGGCTCGGGGCCATTCAATGAACAAAAATAAAAAGCCCCATGCTTCGCAATGGGGCATTTGGATACTTTGCACCAATCCAACTCCCACCCTACGAATTTGAAACCCAAGATGAAAGCAGCCTACTTTTAGTTATAGTGACGCCTATTCTGCACGCAACCAATAAAACTGCAGCTTATTTATGTGCCTTAATAGCTTAGGGCTGCTTTCAACAAATTTCTCCACACACCCAATAAGATCATTCAACTCGCCAACATCTTGACTAAGCACCTCATCAAAATAAGCGACAAGCATTGCCAGCACTTTTCTCGCCTCTGTGACATAGTTTCTGCGCGGCTCAACAATTTCTCTCAATGCCGATAGTTGGGCGCGTTTTTCATCAATCTCATCGATTTCTTTTTCCTGAACCGACATCTGGGTTTGACGAATATTGATCTCGGCTCCCAGCCGATCCCGTGCAATCAACAACTGCTCATACTTGATTTGCTCGTTGACAATATTGAGAACCGCGCCAGCGACCTCCATTCCCGTTTTAATGGCTGCTTTTGATGCCATCGGCGTCATAACCGCTTTGCCACCTGACTTGCTTATCAAGCCACCTCCATCATCCAAGACGGTTTCCAGATTATCCTTGAGAATTTGCGCTATGGGGGACATTTTATCGAGGAATGTTTTAGACTCAAACTCCAATATCGCCCTAACAAGCTCATCCCGTTTGTCTTTCAGCCGGGTCAGCGCCTCCTTATCCTCAGGAAGCTTTTCAATCAAATCGCGTCGTCTTTTTTCAAGAGACATATACTCCAGGTCATTCTCACTAATCTTCAACGTCGCCAGACCATTTATCTGAAATGAAAGGCCATCCAGCACTTTGGCAAACTCAGATTTAATATGACCGACACTTCCTCTGAGTTCCTTGGTTAAATCAGCTACAGATTCTTGATCATTTGACTCAGAAAGAACCTTCTTTAGTCCTACCAGATACCCATTAACTTCCGAGGCACCTAGCAGCGCTTGAATATTGGCCAACGAGACATTAAACAACTTATCGGTAATAAGACACTCCCGATTCAACCTGACCAACTCTTCCTTTAGAGCCGGAATATAAAAATCAGAAAACACAACATTTGCATAATTCCCGGAAAGCACCCGAAACTTCAAAAGTGCAGGAAAGTACAAGTCAACCCATTCAACAGTCATTTCCGTACTCCCTAAAAACTTTTCAAGCTGAAAAAGCCTTTTTAAGGTCATCAACATTTTTCTTTATGCTTGCCCACCTCGCCAACACACTCTCCATTTTCACTACGAACGAATGAAGAAATTTCCACTCCCTGGGCTGCGCCAAGGTGTTTTTTGATTCATTAATTTCCATCAAGGTCGCCACCCAAAGCGTTTCAATTTGCGTCACTCCTTCAATCGCACCTCTTGTATAGATTAGCAAGCTATACAGATCCGAGTGAAGAGACTTGAGATCACCCATCACCCTGTTAATCGTTATTTGCTCAGCCAACAATTCCTTCTCAATCCGTCTATTGACATCAATGGCCTTGGTAACAAGTTCATCTCTATTCGCTTTAATTAATGCTGCCCCTAATGGCCCCCCGAAAACTATCCACCCCCACCATGACATAGTGGATCTTTCTCTCAGATCATGAATCCTGTCATTCACTTCAATGAGTTTTGCTGATATTTCTCTGAGCCTCGCAGTCGAGTTGACTTTCATTATTCCATTAATTCGCCCACCCAGTGACTGTTCAATACCCTGCAGTTCATCACCATAGGACGTGAGCGCCATTTTCACAGCCGAAGCTTTCCTTCTCTTTTCCTCAATAGACTTGATAATGGACGCGATAAAATCACCAACATCACCATAGCGCTCGATACTGTCTTCATCCGCCACTGGCATGCTGAAATTATCTCGCTGTTGCGGAGTCAGGTCCTTGATCTTAAGAAGGTAGTCGCTATACCCGGCCATTTCTTTAATAGACTCAATTGCAGCGCCTGCATACAAATTAAGATCATCAGAGAATGCACTCAGGCGGCTTGCAACCTCCAGCATGTTTCTCTCAATGTCGCTCCATTTTGAAACGTTGGTGAAAATCAGTTTAAACATGATTTCAATTAGCTCGGTGGTAATCCCTTCCTTCTCCTCGGTAAAGTAATCACAGTTGAATTTCTGGTTTATTTGCGCTGAGCTTTGTGGTAGCGCAAGTCCTTCTCTGACGTAAGCTTTAATTTTTTGAATATCGTCAGTGGTGATTTTTGAGTGAAGCGGGCCGTAGCCGATAACGTCTGACATAAAATACTCCTTTATCAAAAAATAATTTAAAGCTCCTAAATACCAGACTATCAACGCTGTAGGCAGCCTCATTATTAAATTTAAAAACACCTGTCAGCACGCGAGACTTTCATCCATCAACTATAAAATCGATAGAATAAACCTTACGCCAAAACATAAAAACCATCTAGGCGACATGCTAGAAGTAACCCAAAACGGCCTGGGCATCCGCCTTGACAGTTCGCCAATCACTCATCACGCCCTTAACATCAACAACAAAAACTCTGAGACTTCGATTATCTGTAATGGAGGACATTTTTGTTTCTGAAGACTCAATAAACGCAAGCGAATCCAGCCACAAAGCTTCAACCGCTTTTATTTGACTGCCGAACCCAGAAACATGCCCACTCAAATAATTCAAATCCGCATATAATCCAAAGCAATTCCTCCAAACCACCTCAAGCCCACCGCTGACCAGATTTTGCTCTTTAATATAAGCCTCGTACCCAGCAAGTCTACTGTTCTTAATTATCTCGAGCGCAGAATTAATTTTCTCGAGAACTTCAAAATAAGTATGAGACAACTCATCTCGATGGCGCGCAGCACTTTCCCACAAGCTTTTAGACTCCTCCTCCAGAATCTTGTCAGTTTCACTCGAGTATTTACTCTTGGCTTTTTCCAACTCAGCAAATCGCTCCAGCGATTGTTTATCTCGACCACCCAGCAAGCGATCAAGTACAGGCTGAACGTTTCTGTCCATGTCATCCCTGAGCATTCGAATCTCTAAATTGATGTTATCGACCATATACTTCGAAGCAACAATACTTTCCTTCAGATACTCGACTGTTCCCGCCATTGATCTAAACTGATCACGATTCTCATCACTTAGCAGACCAGTATCAAAAAGTGAAATCTGCTCTTCTGTAAGATCATCAATGCGATGATAGCCATCAGAACCTTTAAGCCCCTTGATGACAGCAATAACGGAGTTCCCCCATATTTCCAAAGCATCGGCGAACTCAGGGATACGCCGGGTAACATCCAATGTATGGCGATTCAAAGATAGCCACAGAGCCGCCACCCCTCTAACTCCATCGAACAATCGTAAAATATCACCTCTGGTTTCAGGTGAGATTCCATCCAACGCATTCGCGCCATAGACCTCCAATAACTCAGAAGTATTTTTTGGAATGCTTCTTAACCTCTTGATAGCAGCTTCGCTATTTTCAAAAACCTCTTTCTTTTCAAATGATGGAACTCTGATCAAATTCATGGTCGCGCCCATATCGTCAATATAAGAAATAAACTCTACAGAAAAATATATATACTCAAACACCTGCAGCTGCCACTGTCATTTATGACAGGTAGACATGATTTTCCGATGGACGGTAATTTGTATCAGCACGGAGTAAATCATTTCTGCAGCCCTTGACGTGGGCTTAACGAACTGTAGAGAAATCAGCTTCGTCATATGGCTTATTGCAATTAACTGACGAGCAACAACATGCGACCCCGGCACGCGACTCCACACCACAACACAGCTCGGCAAAATGCCGAAAAGCTGCATCAGCCGTGCTCATGAAAACGTGTTTCGGAATGCCTCATGGCCTGACGCATCTTGACCATGGAGGTGGGAACTGTGTTTGCCGGCATCAATACCGGGTAATGCAGACTCGCTCATGATGAGGGCATTTGAAAACAAAACACCCTGCGAAAGCGTAACCTTCGCAGGGTGTTGGAGGTGACCATTTCATTAACCCGCAAGGCACTTGCCTTACGGGTTTGATCTATTGGAGTGCGTCAGTACAAAGGAGCCATGTGTACTAGTGATGCTCACGCGTCGCACGGAATTTCACATCCGGCCAACGCTCTTCCATCAACGCCAGGTTAACCCGCGTCGGCGCCAGGTAGGTCAGGTGCCCACCGCCATCCAGCGCGAGGTTCTCCACCGCCTTGTTGGAAAACTCCTCAAGCTTCTTCTTGTCGCTGCATTCAATCCAGCGCGCGGAGTAAACAGTGATCGGCTCATACGAGCACTCGACCTTGTATTCCTCCTTCAAACGACTGGCGACCACATCAAACTGCAGCACACCGACGGCGCCAAGAATGATGTCGTTACTGCGCTCCGGGAAGAACACCTGAGTCGCGCCCTCTTCAGCCAACTGCTGCAGACCCTGACGCAATTGCTTGGACTTCAGCGGATCACGCAGACGCACACGACGGAACAGCTCCGGGGCAAAGTGCGGGATGCCGGTGAAACCGAGGACTTCGCCTTCGCTGAAGGTGTCGCCGATCTGGATCGTGCCGTGGTTGTGCAGACCGATGATGTCGCCGGCGTACGCCTCTTCCAGCTGTTCACGCTCGGAAGAGAAGAACGTCAGGGCGTCGCCGATGCGCACGTCCTTGCCGGTACGCACATGGCGCATCTTCATGCCTTTCTCGTACTTGCCGGAGCAGATACGCATGAAAGCGATACGGTCGCGGTGTTTCGGGTCCATGTTCGCCTGGATCTTGAAGATGAAGCCCGAGAACTTCTCTTCCACCGGCTCGACGGTGCGCTCGTTGGCGACACGGGCCAGCGGACGCGGCGCCCAGTCCACAACGGCGTCAAGTACGTGGTCGACCCCGAAGTTGCCCAGTGCGGTACCGAAGAACACCGGAGTCAGTTGACCGTCGAGGAACTCCTGCTGGTTGAACTCGTGGCAGGCGCCCTGCACCAGTTCCAGCTGTTCGAGGAAGCGCTCGTACTCGTCGCCCAGATGCGCACGCGCCTCGTCGGAGTCGAGTTTCTCGATGATCTTGGTTTCAGTGCGTTCGTGACCGTGACCGGCGGTATAGACAATGATGTAGTCGTCGGCCAGGTGGTACACGCCCTTGAAGTCGCGGTAGCAGCCGATCGGCCAGGTGATCGGCGCTGCCTTGATCTTGAGGACGGCTTCGATTTCGTCGAGCAGTTCGATCGGGTCGCGTATGTCACGGTCGAGTTTGTTGATGAAGCTGACGATCGGCGTGTCACGCAGACGGCAGACGTCCATCAGGGCGATGGTCCGTGGCTCGACACCTTTACCGCCGTCGAGCACCATCAGCGCCGAGTCGACTGCGGTCAGGGTGCGGTAGGTGTCTTCGGAGAAGTCTTCGTGGCCCGGGGTGTCGAGCAGGTTGATCATGTGTTCGCGATACGGGAACTGCATGACCGACGTGGTAATGGAAATACCCCGCTGCTTCTCCATCTCCATCCAGTCGGATGTCGCATGGCGGTCGGATTTACGGGATTTCACCGTGCCGGCCACTGCAATCGCCTTGCCCATCAACAGGAGCTTTTCGGTGATCGTGGTTTTACCGGCATCGGGGTGGGAAATAATGGCGAAAGTGCGGCGTTTCGCGACTTCGGCGGCCTGGTTGGTCATGGGAAATCGCCTGGCGGTGATTCAAAAAGGGCGGCGAGTATAGCTTAAAAAGTAACCGCCGAACCACCGCCCCTCGGTCGCGCAAAACCCTGCAGGAGCTGCCGAAGGCTGCGATCTTTTGATCTTGCTCTCAAGAACAAAATCAAAAGATCGCAGCCTTCGGCAGCTCCTACAGGTGGCCAAACAGTGTCTAACGTGGGAACCTTTTAAAGCACGGAGACGTCCATCCCCTGTTACGACATTTCGTCAGGGGCTGAAAAATCAGCAAGTTAGCCTGACGAGGCTGCGCTCATGGCTCGCTTTCAGATCGCTTTGCCGGTCCTGAAAAACGGCTACTTTTCGCGAACGCTGACTTCGGCAGCCAGGAATGGCCTTGCCACACGGAGCTGCGCTCGCCGACTACAAAAAAAGGAGTCCGCCTGTGGCTATCCGCTATGGCAAAGGGCTGATGGGAGGTGCGGTGGTGATCGCGCTCCTGGCCCTGCTGGTTCACTGGATCGGCATCAACACGATCGAACACTACCGCGACGATTTGTTGTTTTACCTGCAAGCTCATCTGATTCTCGTCCTCGCTTCAATGCTGGCCGCCCTTGTCGTGGGCATCCCCGCCGGTATCTTTCTCAGCCGCCCGAGCATGGTCGGCCGCGCTGAACGCTTCATGCAAATCTTCAATATCGGCAACACCGTGCCTCCGCTGGCCGTACTGGCGATTGCCCTGGGGATTCTCGGCATCGGCAGTGGTCCGGCGATCTTCGCTTTGTTCCTCGCTTCTCTGTTGCCAATTGTGCGCAACACCTACGAAGGCCTGAAAAACGTTCAGGGGTCGCTCAAAGAAGCCGCCGTCGGCATCGGCATGACCCCGCGCCAGGTGCTGTGGAAAGTCGAATTGCCTAACGCCGTGCCGATCATCATCGGTGGCGTGCGCGTGGCGCTGGCGATCAACGTCGGCACCGCGCCGCTGGCCTTCCTGATCGGCGCCAACAGCCTCGGCAGCCTGATCTTCCCTGGCATTGCCCTGAACAATCAGCCGCAACTGCTGCTCGGCGCTGCGTGTACCGCGCTGCTGGCCCTGCTGCTCGATGGCGTCGTCACCCTCGCCAGCCGTCTCTGGCTGGAACGCGGTCTGCGCCCGTCTTAAGGCTTTTGCGAAGGAATAGTTATGAAACGATTTAGCTTGATCTTGAGCTGCTTCCTGCTGTTTGCAGGACTGGCCCAAGCCGCCGACAAACCGGTTATTCGCCTCGGCGCCCGGGTGTTCACCGAGCAGACCCTGCTCGCGGAAATCACCGCGCAATACCTGCGCAGCAAAGGCTACGACGCGCAGATCACCGGCGGTCTGGGCAGCAACCTCGCCCGCAGCGCCCATGAAAGCGGTCAGCTGGACATGCTCTGGGAATACACCGGCGTGTCGCTGGTGGCCTACAACCATGTCACCGAGAAACTCGACAGCGAACAGTCCTACGCCCGGGTCAAAGAACTCGATGCGAAAAAAGGCCTGGTCTGGCTGACCCCGTCGAAATTCAGCAACACCTACGCCCTCGCCCTGCCGAAAAAAGTCGCCGAGGAGTATCCGCAGATCAACACCATCAGCGACCTGAACAAGGTGCTGCGCGATGAAGTCCGGACCAATCACCTGGTGGCGCTGGACACCGAGTTCGCCAACCGCTCCGACGGTCTGGACGGTATGGTCAAGCTCTACGACATGAACCTGACCCGCAAGAACATCCGGCAGATGGACGCGGGGCTGGTCTACACCGCGCTGCGCAATGGCCAGGTGTTTGCCGGTCTGGTCTACACCACCGACGGCCGCCTGAATGCGTTCGGCCTGAAACTGCTGGAAGACGACAAGCACTACTTCCCCGACTACACCGCCGCGCCGGTGGTGCGCCAGGCCTACCTCGACGCGCACCCGCAACTGGCCGAGCAACTCAAGCCGCTGGCGCAACTGTTCGACGACGAAACCATGCGCCAGCTCAACGCGCGGGTCGACGTCGATCACGAAAGCCCATCGAAAGTGGCCGCCGATTTCCTGCGCCAGCATCCACTCAACTAAGGAGGAAAAGTCATGGAATTTCTGAACGCCTTTTCCCACCTCGACTGGCAGCAGGTGATGCACCTGACCTGGCAGCACATCACCCTGGTCGGCATCGCGGTGACATTGGCGATTCTCATCGGCGTGCCGCTGGGCATTCTGATGACGCGCTTCCCGACACTCGCAGCTCCCTTGCAAGCCAGCGCCACAGTGTTGCTGACCGTGCCGTCGATTGCGCTGTTCGGCCTGCTGCTGCCGTTCTATTCCAAATTCGGCCAGGGCCTGGGGCCGATGCCGGCGATCACTGCGGTGTTCCTCTATTCGCTGCTGCCGATCATGCGCAACACCTACCTCGCCCTGACCGGCGTCGAACCGGGCATTCGTGAAGCCGCGCGCGGCATCGGCATGACCTTCGGCCAGCGCCTGCGCATGGTCGAGCTGCCGATTGCGGTGCCGGTGATTCTCGCCGGCGTGCGCACTGCGGTGGTAATGAACATCGGCGTGATGACCATCGCCGCGACCATCGGCGCCGGAGGCCTCGGTGTGCTGATCCTCGCCTCCATCAGCCGCAGCGACATGTCGATGCTGATCGTCGGCGCGCTGCTGGTCAGTCTTCTGGCGATCTTCGCCGACCTTCTCCTGCAGTGGCTGCAACGTACGCTGACTCCAAAAGGACTCCTCAAATGATCGAACTTCAAAACCTCAGCAAGACCTTCCAGAGCAACGGCAAAGATGTCAAAGCCGTGGACTCGGTGAGCCTGACCGTCAATGAAGGCGAGATCTGTGTGTTCCTCGGGCCATCGGGTTGCGGCAAAAGCACCACGCTGAAAATGATCAACCGTCTGATCAAACCGACTTCGGGCAAGATCCTGATCAACGGCGAAGACACCACCGACCTCGACGAAGTGACCTTGCGCCGCAACATCGGCTACGTGATCCAGCAGATCGGTCTGTTCCCGAACATGACCATCGAAGAGAACATCGTCGTGGTGCCGAAACTGCTCGGCTGGGACAAACAGAAATGCCACGACCGCGCCCGCGAATTGATGAGCATGATCAAGCTGGAACCCAAGCAGTATCTGCATCGCTACCCGCGTGAACTGTCCGGTGGTCAGCAACAGCGCATCGGTGTGATCCGTGCGCTGGCGGCCGATGCGCCACTGTTGCTGATGGACGAGCCGTTCGGCGCGGTCGACCCGATCAACCGCGAGATGATCCAGAACGAGTTTTTCGAGATGCAACGCGCGCTGAACAAGACCGTGATCATGGTCAGCCACGACATCGACGAAGCGATCAAACTCGGTGACAAGATCGCGATCTTCCGCGCCGGCAAGCTGCTGCAGATCGATCACCCGGACACCCTGCTCGCGCACCCGGCAGACGACTTCGTCAGCAACTTCGTCGGCCAGGACAGCACCCTCAAGCGTCTGCTGCTGGTGAAGGCGGAAGACGCGGCGGACAACGCCCCGTCGGTCAGTCCGGAAACCCCGGTGGCCGATGCGCTGGAGTTGATGGACGAACACGACCGCCGCTACGTGGTGGTCACCTGTGCCGAGAACAAGGCGCTGGGTTATGTGCGACGCCGCGACCTGCATCGCCAGACCGGCACCTGCGCGCAATTCCTCCGTGAGTTCAACGCCACTGCAGCGTACGACGAGCACCTGCGCATCCTGTTGTCGCGCATGTACGAGTTCAATCGTTCGTGGCTGCCGGTGATGGATGCCGAGCGGGTGTTCCTTGGCGAGGTGACGCAGGAGTCGATTGCGGCTTACCTGAGCTCGGGACGTTCGCGGGGCATGAAGACCAATATCGTTTCGCCGGCTGAGGCCGTGGTCGCCTGATCAATTAAAAGGTCGAATATCTACCCTGTGGCGAGGGAGCTTGCTCCCGCTGGGTCGCGAAGCGGCCCTGCTTTTAAAAAAGCGGGGACTGCTTCGCAGTCCCGCGGGAGCAAGCTCCCTCGCCACAGTTTTTTTGTGTATTCAAAGACTGGAAAAGAATATCAACACCGAGGTGAGCTCTGGCACTCCTAAAGCACCCGCCATATTTATCAAAATCCCCCTCACACCCACCTCTCGCCGCCAACGTCGCCGATGTTGCGCCTAACGTACTTGCCCTTGAGTTAGCTGACAAAAGCGGCGAACGTGCAGGTATTTTTAACACATGAAAATTGGTGGGGAACATCTGTCCGTCATCTCGGTCGGCTACAAAGAGTGATATCCGCGACGTACGTCAGAAGCGTGCAAAAACGCGACATTTTTAGTTGATCTCAGGCCCCTCACGCCCTAAAGTTCGCGCCGAACGTCCATGCTGGAAACGATCCATCCGGCTCAAGTACTGACGACGAGACAGCAAGGCCAAGGGCAGTTACGCCCGTGGCCTTTTTGCTTTCGGCGACATGCCTTGGGAAGTAGGCGAACCAAAGTGGGGATACGGAGGACGTTCATTTACACCCATGTTTTTACCCGTTTGCCCATAGGAGCACTCCAGCATGTCGATCCAGGTCGAAGACTATTTCGCGCGCGAAACCTTTCAGAAAATGAAGGCGTTCGCCGACAAACAGGAAACCCCGTTCGTGGTGATCGACACCGCGATGATCGCCCAGGCCTACGATGACCTGCGCGCCGGTTTCGAATTCGCCAAGGTCTACTACGCGGTCAAGGCCAACCCGGCTGTCGAGATCATCGACCTGCTCAAAGAGAAAGGCTCGAGCTTTGATATCGCCTCCATCTATGAGCTGGACAAAGTCCTGAGCCGTGGCGTCAGCCCGGATCAGATCAGCTACGGCAACACTATCAAGAAGTCCAAGGACATCCGCTACTTCTTCGAGAAGGGCGTGCGCCTGTACGCCACCGACTCCGAAGCCGACCTGCGCAACATCGCCAAAGCCGCGCCGGGTTCGAAAGTCTATGTGCGCATCCTCACCGAAGGCTCGACCACCGCTGACTGGCCGCTGTCGCGCAAGTTCGGCTGCCAGACCGACATGGCCATGGACCTGCTGATCCTCGCCCGCGACCTCGGTCTGGTGCCTTACGGCATCTCGTTCCACGTCGGTTCGCAGCAGCGCGACATCAGCGTCTGGGACGCGGCGATCGCCAAGGTCAAAGTGATCTTCGAGCGCCTGAAGGAAGAAGACGGTATCCACCTGAAGCTGATCAACATGGGCGGTGGCTTCCCGGCCAACTACATCACCCGTACCAACAGCCTGGAAACCTACGCCGAAGAAATCATCCGTTTCCTGAAAGAAGACTTCGGTGATGACCTGCCGGAAATCATTCTGGAGCCGGGCCGTTCGCTGATCGCCAACGCCGGCATTCTGGTCAGCGAAGTGGTACTGGTCGCACGTAAATCGCGCACCGCCGTCGAGCGTTGGGTCTATACCGATGTGGGCAAGTTCTCCGGGCTGATCGAAACCATGGACGAAGCAATCAAGTTCCCGATCTGGACCGAGAAGAAAGGCGAGATGGAAGAAGTGGTGATCGCCGGTCCAACGTGCGACAGCGCCGACATCATGTACGAGAACTACAAATACGGCCTGCCACTGAACCTGGCGATCGGTGATCGTCTGTACTGGCTGTCGACCGGTGCCTACACCACCAGTTACAGCGCCGTCGAATTCAATGGCTTCCCGCCGCTGAAATCGTTCTACGTGTAACCCACGTCGATTGAAAAAAGGCCCATGTTTTCATGGGCCTTTTTTTATTGGCGCAGCCATGACTCGATACGGGTCAACTGCGCATGGATCTTTTTGCCAATAGCCGACAATTCAGCCTCCCTGTCTTCACGAACGTCGTCAGCGTCTGCAGGGTCGTCAACCTCCTCCTTTAGCAATCGCAAATTTCTCTGTGAGCGCTCCTATTGATAATCTGCCATTCAACTTAGTTCACGAAAACAAATACCCACAAGCCGTTAAATATTAAAAAATACACACATCCCGAACAACCAAAACTCATCCACCACTTATGCAAGAGATTTCAAAAAACGACAAATAATAAACAACAAGAAGTCACACTCAATGCCTATACTCACAAGCAAAAGCAATATTAACCTTGAGACTCTTACAACCACTCAAGGAATTAAAAAGTGCAACCCAGTCCAAATCCGCTCATCACCAAGGACGACATTCGAAAAATAAAGAACTACATCTCTGCCGCCAAAGCATTGCCACGCAATATCGAAGATGTAGAACGCCAATTAAAAACCAAACACACCGGCATTACCGGCCTGGAACTTACTGACATTGTTCAGCTTAATCATACGATCATCAACAATGCCAATTCGTGGATCGATATCGAGTATTCGATGAAGCGTGTGGCCGGAAGTCTCTCGACCTTTTCGGAGGACCTGGAAAGTTTTGGTCAGGAAATTATCGACGCCATCGTGACGATGCCGGGCTACATAAATTACCTGGGCACCATCGACTCGCTGAGCGAAGAAGAAATAACCAGGCTCCCGCCACTGGAGATCGGCACGGCAGAAAAGAATCGATTTGGCTCCATTCAGGAATCTCTCGCGTTCATTGCAAGATCGATCGGCGAGAAGCAGCTCAGCAGTCTGGATGTCAGCGAACGTTTGAAGTATTTCAGGACCGATCTTAACGACAACGTTGCCGTGAATATTGGCGAAAAACTACGTTTGGCCGGCGATGCGCAACTCAACCGACAACTGACCGAATTGAACGTTTCGATTGATCGGGCGAACAAACTCATACAGGAAAAAACCCGCGAGACGGCGCCGGATTTTTTTGATCACATTCTTGGTTTTTTCACCGCTTACCAAGGCGGCCCCCTCGGCTCGAGCGTTTATTACAAAACGCTCGAACTTCAGCAGAGTACCCATTTACGCCCATTGATCGCCCAGCGAGATCAACTCGCGGAGCAGATCAAACAAACCAACATCCTGGCCGGCACGCTTCTGGAATTCCAGTCGGGTCTGGACAGCATGTCGCTGTATGTCGAAGGAGCCATCCAGAGTACCTCGCAACTGGAGACGCTATGGATCTCCATTACTGACTACATCAATGCTTCGCAAAATAAAGTCATGGGTATGCACGAATTTCTGACCCTCAGAAGTTTTGTCTCCAGTTTCAAGATTGTTATTAAAAACTGGAAAACCGTTCAAGCCAACGCGAATCAACTCATCCACGCATTCGACTGACACCATCCAATCATTCAGGAAATATTCATCATGACCAACCTTATTTACGCCCAGCCTGACCTCGGCCGTATTCAAGAAAGCCGCGAGGCAATTCGTTATCAAGCGCTCGTTGGCTCTGCCAACCTGTACATCAAAGCCTTGAGCGATGAGTTGATCGCTTTGAATGCCGCCGTCAGCGACCTTGATCTTACGGCCGCGAATATCTTCACTTCGGCAATTACAGCGCTGGAGACCGACGACCTGAACGAAAACCTGCAGGCACTGGCCAGCCTCAACGCCAGTGAACCGAGTGCTCAGGTTGAAAAAGCACGCCAGCAGTATTCGCACATCGTCACGCAACTGATCAAGCTATGCGCTGAACACATGACCAGGTTGCACGCTTCACTGCACAACGGTGTGTTCGGCGTGCAGAGCATCGCCATCAGCAACAATCGTTTCCGACTTGAAGAATTGGCTGCGGCCAAAATCAGTCTGACCCAAGAGTACGACGCCGAGAAAATCCCGCTGGCCGAATTGAAAGACGATGAAACCGTTCTGAATCTGGCCATTGCCGAGTTCGAAAAGCTGACATTCATTGATCGAATCAAGCCATTGCTTGAACAACTGAAGGCGATCATCGGCAACAAACCGACAACCCCTGAGGCGGCGGCGCTGGAGGCCGGACTGATTATCGCCAACAAGTTTCTCGACGAAGCCAACGAGCTGATCAAATACAAGGATCTGATCAAGGCGCGTCAGATCATCCAGACGCGCCTTGCACAACGCGAGGAGCGCGTGGCGTCGCTGGCCAGGCAACTGCGCGACAACGACGACAAGACCCGCCAGTTGAAAGATACCCAGAAGGTTGTGCCACACCAGCAAACCTATGTCAGTGAGGCCGGCAAACTGACGGCTGCGTTTTCCGCGTTTCTCGGTGCGGTCACGGCTGTGCCGAATGAAGACGTTCTGCGGCGTGGCGAACGATTGCTGGAACACAGCCAGTCCCTGCGCAATTACCTGATACCGCTGCAGGGACGCTGGTTACGCGGGTGATCGAAGGCGCCTGCCCTCGATTACTGATGGAGAGCAGGCGCCTCGGCGTCAAGGGCCGCCAGACGCTGACGGTACTCGGCGCCCATGGCGCGTATCTGCGGATGCGCGGATGCCAGCAGCGATTCGCCGCTGACGCGCAGGAACTTCACATTGCCGAGCCATAAAGCCTTGCGCAGCCATTGCAGCGCCTCTTCGATTCGCCCCGCTTGCGCCAGGATCGCGGCGTGACTGAACTGCCCGCGAAAATCCCCACCCTCGGCGGAGCGTCGATACCAGTCGTGTGCTGCTGGCAGATCCATCGGGCCTGCCCGCCCTTCCTCCAGATACCGTCCCAGCAGGTTCATTGACTTCGCATGACCCGCTTCAGCGGCGCGCCGATACAACGCCAATGCCTGACGCTGATCGACCATGACACCGCGCCCGGTCGCCAGCAGATTGGCGAGGTTGTACATCGCCCAATCCAGCCCCGCGTCAGCGGCGATTCGATAATGCTGCGCGGCAATCGCGGCATTCGCGACGCATCCCCAGCCATGCTCATGACAACGGCCCAGCATGTTGCGCGCCATCAAGTGCCCTTGCCTGGCGGCGATGGCGAACCAGCGCAGTGCCAACGTTTGATCCTGAGCAATGCCACGGCCATCGAGCAGGATCTGCCCGAGCAACGCCTGCGCTTCAACAATGCCCTGGCCGGCGGCGAGCAGAATCGCCTGCGCCGCACGCGCCGGACTTTCTTCGAGCATGGCGCTGAGCTGCGCAACGTCGAGCACTTCCTCGCGCCGCAGTTGAAAACTCATACGTCAACCCAGCGCCGCAGCAGGTTGTGATAGGTGCCGGTCAGGCGAATCAGCGACGGGTGATCAGGCATGTCCTGAGTGAGCTGCTGGATCGCCCCGTCCATCTCGAACAGCAAGGCGCGCTGGCTGTCTTCGCGCACCAGACTCTGCGTCCAGAAGAACGACGCATAACGCGCGCCACGGCTGACGGCGTTGACCTTGTGCAGGCTGGTGCCGGGGTACAGCACCATGTCGCCGGCGGGCAGTTTCACCCGTTGCGTGCCAAAGGTGTCCTGAATCTCCAGTTCGCCGCCGTCGTAATCCTCGGGCTCACTGAAAAACAGCGTGGCCGACAGATCGGTGCGCACCCGCTCGATGCTGCCTTTGGGCTGACGCACGGCGTTGTCGATGTGAAAGTCGAAACTGCCGCCCGCCGTGTAGCAGTTGAGTAACGGCGGGAATACTTTGTGCGGCAGCGCAGCGGACATGAACTGCGGATTTTTCCACAGCCGCTCGAGCATCGCGGCACCGATTTCCTTGGCCAGCGGATGGCCTTCCGGCAGTTGCAGATTGTGCTTGGCCTTGGCCGACTGATAGCCGGCGGTGATTTTGCCATCGGCCCAATCCGCCTGCTCCAGCGCCTCGCGGATGCGCTGCACCTCTTCTTTGCCGAACAGGCCGGGGATATGCAACAGCATGGCGATCGTACCTGATGGTAAAGGGGTGCCAATGGTATTGATTCTTATTGGCTGTGTAAAACCCGCGTGACGGATGAACCGGTAAAAACCGTAAGGTCAAATTGTAAAGAATGTAAATTCGTCGCGAATAACAATGTTTCGCAATTGATACGAATACCTGTTTACCCTATATTCCGCGACCTCAAATCCTTGGGGAGGGGAATAAAAATGTCACGTCAACACGCACAATTGCCGGTCAGTTCACCACGCCTGCTCGCTTCGGCCATTGGTGTCGCCATCACCGCCGGTTCCGCTGGCCACATGGTCTTCGCCGCAGAAAAGACCGACAGCAAAGCCTCCGGCAATGCCATCGCCCTGGACGCTACCGCCATCACCGGCGAAGCGCAGGACTCGACGTCCTACCAGGTCGAAAAAGCCTCCTCGCCCAAGTACACCGCGCCGCTGGTCGATACCCCGCGCTCGGTCACCGTCATCCCGCAACAAGTGCTCAAAGACACCGGCGCCCTGAACATGCAGGACGCGCTGCGCACCGTGCCGGGCATCACCTTCGGTGCCGGTGAAGGCGGCAACCCGCAGGGTGACCGTCCGTTCATTCGTGGCTTCGACGCTCAGGGCGACACCTACCTCGACGGCGTGCGCGACACCGGTTCGCAGAGCCGCGAAATCTTCGCTGTGGAAAACATTGAAGTCAGCAAAGGCCCGAACTCGGCCATCGGCGGTCGTGGCGCAGCCGGCGGCAGCATCAACCTGGTGAGCAAGAAAGCGCATCTGGGCAACTCATTTGATGGTGGTTTCACCTGGGGTTCCGACCAGACCCAGCGTTACACCCTGGATGGCAACTACCAGTTCAGCGACACCGCTGCCGGCCGCCTGAACCTGATGAGCCACGAGAGCAATGTCGCCGGTCGCGACAAGGTCGACTACGACCGTTGGGGTATCGCGCCGTCCCTGGCGTTTGGTCTGGGCACCGACACCCGGGTCAACCTCGACTACTACCATCTGGAAAGCAACGACACCCCGGACTCAGGCATTCCTTACACCATTCCGGCCGGTGGTTCGGCGGCACGTACCAAGTCCAACCCGGACAAGCCGTACGCCGGTGGCGATCACAGCAACTTCTACGGTCTGGATCGGGACTTCCGCAAGGGCCGCACCGACACCGCGACTTTCGCCATCGAGCATGACCTGAGCGACTCGCTGACCATCAAGAACACCCTGCGCCACGGCACCAGCATGCAGGATTACATCCTGACTCAGCCGGACGACAGCAAGGGCAACGTTAATAACGGCAGCGTCTGGCGCCGCGCCAACACGCGGGTCAGCAACACCGAGACCACCACCAATCAGACTGATCTGTTCGGCAATTTCTATGTCGCCGGTTTCAAGAACAGCTTCTCGACCGGTGTCGAATACACCCGCGAGGAAGGCCAGAAATCCTCGTACAACGTCAACACTGACACCACGCCGCGCACCAGCGCCGCGACCACCAATTGCACCCCGTCGATGATTGGCGCATCGAGCGGCTACAACTGCACCTCGCTGTCGAATCCGAACCCCAACGATCCGTGGAACGGCGCGATCTCGCGCAACTATGCCGGTACCGACACCAAGGCCAACACCTACGCGCTGTATGCGTTCGATACCCTGGAGTTGTCCGAGCAGTGGCTGGTGAACATGGGCCTGCGTTACGACCACTTCGACACCGACTACAAGACCTACAACAACGCCGGCACCACCACCTCCAAAGGTGATGACACCAGCGAATTCGTCACCGGTCAGTTCGGCGTGGTCTACAAACCGGCACCAAACGGCAGCATCTACGCGTCCTACGCGACCTCCGCGACGCCTCCGGGCAACACCCTCGGCGAAGGGCAGGAAGGCAACCCGCTGGGCGGCACTCCGGACCGCAATGGCAACCTGCTCAAGAGCGACATGGAGCCGGAAACCACCAAGAACTACGAAATCGGTACCAAGTGGGATCTGCTGAACGATCGCCTGTCGCTGACCGCTGACCTCTTCCGCACCGAGAAAGAAAACGCTCGCGTACAAGTCGACACCACCTCGTACGAAAACGCCGGCAAGACCCGCGTGCAAGGTATCGAGCTGTCGGCCAGCGGCAAGATCACCGACAAGTGGCAAGTGTTCGCTGGCTACGCCTACATGGACAGCGAACAGGTGGACGGTGGCGACCTGCCGGCCAACAAGGCCAACAACGGTAACCAGTTGCCGAACACGCCGAAAAACAGCGCCAGCCTGTGGACCACTTACCAGGTCACGCCGAAGCTGACCCTCGGTGGCGGCGCGTTCTACGTCGACGACGTCTACGGCAGCGTGGCCAACACCACGATGGTCGATTCCTATGTCCGTTACGACGCGATGGCCGCCTACAAGCTGAGCAAGAACGTCGACCTGCAACTCAACGTGCAGAACCTGACCAACGAGGTCTACTACGACAAAGCCTTCTCGACCCACTTCGCCAACCAGGCGGCGGGCCGTACTGCATTGTTGAGCACCAACTTCCACTTCTGACCGATGTGGAAACCTGTGGGAGCGAGCCTGCTCGCGAAAGCGGTGGGTCAGTCAAGTAGAAGCTGACTGACACGACGCCTTCGCGAGCAGGCTCGCTCCCACAAGGTATGCGCCGCAAGGCTTGGCCCCGTTCATCGACTGAACGGGGCCTTTGTGCGTAATCAAAGAAGCTCTCGACAACCCACGGCATAATGCGCGCCGTGATGACAATTTTCGAACGTACAAGGCGAGCGACGTGTTGAAGAAAACCCTGTTCCAGTTGCACTGGTTTTTCGGCATCACTGCCGGGCTGGTGCTGGCCCTGATGGGCATTACCGGTGCCGCCTACTCGTTCCAGGACGAAATCCTGCGGGCACTGAACCCGTCGGTGTTGCAGGTGGAAAAACAGGTCGCTGGCGTCCTCCCCCCCGTCGAGCTGGTGGAACACATCGAAGCAAGCGCCGGCAAGAAAGTCGCGATGCTCTGGGTCGAAACCGACAGCGGCAACGCCGCACGTGTCTACTTCACCCCGCCCAAAGGCGAACGTCGCGGCGAGATGCGCTACTTCGATCCGTACACCGGCGAGTTCATGGGCGACGCGGTGGGCCAGGACTTCTTCGGCCTGATGCTGCAACTGCACCGCTTCCTCGCCATGGGCGATACCGGGCGCAACATCACCGGCGCCTGCACCCTGATCCTGGTGTTCTTCTGCCTCTCCGGGCTGTACCTGCGCTGGCCGCGCCAGTGGAACAGCTGGCGCGTGTGGCTGACCCTCGACTGGCAGAAAAAGGGCCGCAGCTTCAACTGGGATCTGCACTCGGTGACCGGCACCTGGTGCCTGCTGGTGTACCTGCTGCTGGCGTTGACCGGGCTGTCCTGGTCGTACGAGTGGTACAACAAAGGCCTGACCAGACTGCTTTCCGACGCGCCGCAAAACGAACGCATGCGCGGCGGTCGTGGCCCGGCGCCGGAAGGCCCGGCACCGACGGCTGACTACGCGGCGATGTGGAGCAGCATCTACAGCGCTGCCGGCCCGGGCTTGTCGGCGTATAACATCCGCATGCCGCCAGTGGCCGGGCAACCGGCGACCGTGTTCTACCTGCTCGACAGCTCGCCGCATGATCGCGCGCTGAACCAGATCACCCTCGACCCGGCCACCGGCATCGTCAAACGTGTCGACCGCTACGCCGACAAGAGCTTCAAGGCGCAGCTGTTGACCAGCATTTACGCGCTGCACGTCGGCAGCTATTTCGGTCTGGCCGGACGGATCATCGTCACCCTCGCGGCGGTGTGCATGCCGCTGTTTTTCATCACCGGATGGCTGCTGTATCTGGACCGCCGGCGCAAGAAAAAACAGATTCAGGACGCACGCAAAGGTCTTCAGACTCCGGCCGGCGATGCACCGGCATGGCTGGTGGGTTTCGCCAGCCAAAGCGGTTTTGCCGAACAACTGGCGTGGCAGACCGCCGGGCAATTACAGGCCGCCGGGCTGCCGGTGAAGGTGCAGCCGCTGGCGGACGTCAGCGCCGAGGATCTGCGCGAATCGAGCAATGCGTTGTTCGTAGTCAGCACGTTCGGCGACGGCGAAGCACCGGACAGCGCGCGCGGTTTCGAACGCAAAGTGCTGCGCACCGCTGCCAGCTTCGACGGCCTGAACTATGCGGTGCTGGGCCTCGGCGATCGCCAGTACCCACAATTCTGCGGCTTCGCCCGACGCCTGCATCAGTGGCTTGACGATCACGGCGGCAAGACCCTGTTCGCTCCGGTGGAAGTCGACAGCGGCGACCCGTACGCCCTGCGTCACTGGCAGACGCAGCTCGGCCTGATCACCGGGCAAGCGCCGGTCGACACCTGGCAAGCGCCGAGCTACGACAACTGGACGCTGGTCAGCCGCGAACTGATGAACCCCGACAGCAGCGGCGCGCCGGTTTACCTGTTGGGCCTGAAGGCACCGAGTGCCAGCAGCTGGCTGGCCGGGGATCTGGTAGAGGTGCTGCCACGCAATTGCGCGTGGGCGGTCGAACATTTCCTCGACGGCCTCGGCATTCGCGGCGAAACCCGCGTGACGATCAACGGCCTGGAAGAGCCGCTGGAAGTCGCCCTCGCCTCGCGCCAATTGCCCGAGCATCGCGCGCATCTGGTCGGCCTGCATGCGCAAGCGCTGGTGGACGCAATGGTGCCGCTGGCGATGCGCGAGTACTCGATTGCCTCGATTGCCGCTGACGGTGTGCTGGAGTTGATCGTGCGCCAGGAGCAGCACAGCGATGGCAGCCTGGGCATCGGTTCCGGTTGGCTGACCGAGCATGCTCCGGTCGGCGGCAGCATCAGCCTGCGTGTACGTCGCAACAGTGGCTTCCACCTGCCAAACGAACCGGTGCCGATGATTCTGCTGGGCAACGGCACCGGCCTCGCCGGGCTGCGCAGCCTGCTCAAGGCACGCATCGCCGACGGTCAGCAGCGTCACTGGCTGCTGTTCGGCGAGCGCAATCGCGAGCATGATTTCCTCTGCCGCGCGGAGCTGGAAGAGTGGTTGATCAATGGCGATCTGGCGCGACTCGATCTGGCGTTTTCACGGGATCAGGCGCAGAAGATTTACGTGCAGGATCGCCTGCGCGAATCCGCTGATGAGCTGAAGAAGTGGCTGGCCGACGGTGCGGTGATCTACATCTGCGGCAGCCTTCAGGGCATGGCCGCCGGCGTCGATCAGGCACTCAACGACATCCTCGGCAGCGCCGAAGTCGAACGCCTGATTGAACAGGGCCGCTACCGCCGCGACGTGTACTGACTCAGAAGAGCCCCTCACCCTAACCCTCTCCCGGAGGGAGAGGGGACTGATTGGGGGATGCCGGATAAATGCGCCGACCTGAAGGTGATGTACCGAATCCGTAATCGACTCGGTCTTTCAGGTCGATGTACAACTCGATACAACTCCGTAGGCTCCCTCTCCCTCCGGGAGAGGGCTGGGGTGAGGGTCCTCGTCTACAGTGAGATTTCCAGCCACTTCACAAGGATTGTGAAGCATGCAAAATCGCCTCACTCTCGCTCAGTTCGCCCGCCAGTTACGCAGCAGCCAAACCGATTGCGAACAATTACTCTGGCAAAAACTTCGTTCACGCCAAGTCGCCAATCTGAAATTCCGCAGGCAGTTTCCATGTCCGCCCTATGTCCTGGATTTTTACTGCGTAGAGCTGAAACTGGCGATTGAGCTGGATGGGGGTCAACACTATGAAATAGCGGGCTTGATCCACGATCAACGTCGGACGCTTTTCCTGGAACGTCAGGGCATTGAAGTTGTGCGATTCAGTAATCTCGAAGTAATGCAGCAGATGGATGATGTACTGGAGCAAATCACAAGAATTGCCGCGAATCGAAAAACACCCTCACCCTCCAAGCGGTCCGACATTTCGGGAGGGCCGGGGTGAGGGTTGTTTTTGATCTTCAAACTGGCTGCAACTTCTGCTCGAAAACCGCCACCCCATTCAAATCCCGCAACACCACACTCATCTTCCCGCTCTGCCCTTCGATATTCACCTCGCCAAAAAACTGAAACCCGGCAAACGGTGAAGCGTTCTGCGTCGGTGGTGCTTTCTGGAACACCACCTCCGGGCCGAAGGTCTTGTCC
Organism: Pseudomonas sp. Y5-11; assembly: GCF_022368695.1. Taxonomy (NCBI): domain Bacteria; kingdom Pseudomonadati; phylum Pseudomonadota; class Gammaproteobacteria; order Pseudomonadales; family Pseudomonadaceae; genus Pseudomonas; species Pseudomonas sp. Y5-11. Next base: position 1,829,335 of record NZ_CP058974.1, on the reverse strand, counting down.
AGCGGATTGGGCCCGAAACTGCCGGCATTCAGCGGCCCGGCGACAAACTCCCAGAACGGTTCGAAATCCTGAAACGCCGCGCGATCCGGGTGGTAATGATGCGCCGCGCAGTAATGCACGTCCGCGGTCAGAAACACGAAATTGCGCACGTGCTGCGCCCGCAGAAAACCGAGCAGTTCGGCGACTTCCAGTTCACGCCCTTGCGCCGGGCCGGGATCACCGTTGGCCACCGCCTCCCAGCGTGCGACGCCGGGGCTGACTTCGCCGTCGGGCACGCCGAGGCCGATCGGCATGTCGGCGGCGATCACCTTCCACTGTGCCTTGGAGTGCTTCAAGCCGCGCTTGAGCCAGTCCAGTTGTTCACGTCCCAAAAACGGTTTGGCCGCGCCAAGGTTGTCGTCGTTGGCCCCGCGATAGCTGCGCATGTCGAGCACGAACACGTCGAGCATCGGCCCGTAGCTGAGCTTGCGATAAATCCGCCCGCCGCCATCGGCCGCCTGCAAACGCATCGGCGAATATTCCAGCCAGGCCTTGCGCGCACGGCCGACCAGGGTGTGGATATCTTTCTCTTGATAACGCTCGTCGAGCTGCTTGCCCGGCGACCAGTTGTTGACCACTTCGTGGTCGTCCCACTGCCAGATCTGCGGTACTTCGGCATTGAAGCGGCGGATGTTTTCATCCATCAGGTTGTAGCGGTAATTGCCGCGATAGTCGTCGAGGGTCTGCGCCACTTTGCTCTTGGCTTCGGTGGTGAGGTTGCGCCAGATCCGCCCGCCTTCGGTGGTCACTTGCGCCGGCACCGGGCCGTCGGCGTAGATGGTGTCGCCGCTGTGGATAAAGAAGTCCGGCAGGCGCAGGCGCATGGATTCGTAGATGCGCATGCCACCGATGTCCGGGTTGATGCCAAAGCCCTGGCCGACCGTGTCACCGCTCCAGACGAAACGGATGTTGCGTCGCGCCTTCGGTGCGCTGCGCAAATGGCCGAGCCACGGTTCGCTGGCGACGCCGGATTGCGCGTCCTTGAAATACACCCGATAGAAAATCGCCTGATCGGCGGGCAGCCCGGTCAGCTCAACCCGGGCGGTGAAGTCGGTGCGCGCATCGGCCAGTGGCGAGACGACACGGCGCGGGTGGCGAAACTGGCTGCGCGTGTCCCACTCGACCACCATCCGCGCCGGACGGTCGCTGCGGCTCCAGATCATCGCGCGGTCGCCTTGCAGGTCGCCGGACTGCACGCCGTCGGTGAGTTGCGGCCGATCCTTGACCGACGCGATCACTGCCGGCGCCAGCCCCGGCATCAGCAGCCCGGCACCGACAACCTGCATGACCCGTCGGCGACCAACGTTGAAATCGCTCATGCGTGTTCTCCCTGAAAAAAGGAAAACTTAAGCACGCCTATATGAACTCGCCATGACACCACTAACCATTGTGGGAGCGAGCCTGCTCGCGAAAGCGGTGTGCCAGTCAACATACATGTCGCTGGCAGATTGCATTCGCGAGCAGGCTCGCTCCCACAGGGGGATTTGCGTTGCCCGTCAGGCCTTCGCCGGTTCCAGCGCCAACTCAACGGCTTCCGGACGCTTGACCGTCGCATAGACAACAGCCGTCAACAAACTCCCCGCAACAATCGCCAGCAGATACAACAACGCATGATTGATCGCATTGGGGATCGCCAGCACAAACAAGCCACCATGCGGCGCCATCAGTTTGCAGCCGAAGTACATCGACAACGCGCCGGTCAATGCACCGCCGGCGATGCTCGCCGGGATCACCCGCAGCGGGTCTTTGGCAGCAAACGGAATTGCCCCTTCAGAGATAAAGCACAGCCCCAGCACCAGCGCCGCTTTACCGGCCTCGCGCTCGGTCTGGGCGAACTTGCGGCGAGCGATGAACGTGGCAATGCCCAGCCCGATGGGCGGCACCATACCGGCAGCCATGGTCGCGGCCATCGGCGCATAACTCTGCGAAGCCAGCAGCCCCACCGAGAACGCATACGCGGCTTTGTTGATCGGTCCGCCGAGGTCGACGCACATCATGCCGCCGAGCAACACCCCGAGCAGGATCGCGTTGGTGGTGCCCATGCTGTCGAGAAAATGCGTCAGCGCCGCGAGCATCCCGGCGACCGGTTTACCCACCACGTAGATCATCACCAGACCGGTGAACAGGCTGGCGAACAACGGGATGATCAGAATCGGTTTCAGCGCTTCCAGACTCTGCGGCAACGCCACATAACGACTGATCAGCTTGGCCGCATAACCGGCGATGAAACCGGCGACGATCCCGCCAATAAACCCGGCGCCCAACGTGCTGGCGAGCAAGCCACCAATCATCCCCGGTGCCAGGCCCGGACGGTCGGCGATCGAGTAGGCAATGTAACCGGCGAGCAGCGGCACCATCAGCTTGAACGCGGTCTCGCCGCCGATCTGCATCAGCGCTGCCGCCAGCGTGCCTTCTTCCTTGAACGCGGTGATGCCGAAGACGAACGACAGCGCGATCATCAGACCACCGGCCACCACCATCGGCAGCATGAACGAGACACCGGTCAGCAGGTGTTTGTAAACGCCGGTTTTCTCTTGTTTGGTTGGCGCCTTGCCGCCGCTCGCAGCGCTCTCCACCTGAGCGTCGGCGAGGGCTTTTTTCAGTGTGGCTTCGGATTGCTTCAAGGCAATGCCGGTGCCGCAGCGGTAGATTTTCTTGCCGGCAAAACGCTCGGTGGCGACTTCGATGTCCGCCGCCAGCAACACCACATCAGCCTCGGCAATCGCCGTCGCGCTGAGCGGGGTTTTCGCGCCGACCGAACCCTGGGTTTCGACGTGCAGTTCATAGCCCAGACGCTTGGCCGTCTGCTGCAACGCCTCGGCCGCCATGAAGGTGTGGGCAACACCGGTCGGGCACGCAGTAATGGCGACGATGCGTGGCGCACGTGGCGCAGCGGCAACCGGGGCGGCTTCGCTGGCGACATAAACTTCAGCCTCTTGCGCACCGCGACGCAGCACCGCTTCGACATCTTGCAGCGCCTGCGCCGGGGCAATGCGGAACATGCGCTTGCCGACAAAACGCGTCATGTCGATGTCACCGGTGGCGACCAGCAACACCCACTCCGCCGCCTCAATGGTGGCGGCCGACAACTCACGTTCCGGATGCGCCGCATCGACCACTTCAACGCTGGTGCTCCAGCCCTGACGCTGGGCCGCCGCGTCGAGCAGACGGGCGCACAGCACACTGGTGACCATGCCGTTCGGGCAGGCCGTGACAATGGCTAATTTCATGACAAACCCTCTTATTGTTCTGTCAGGGGACGCACGCGCACGCCCTGTTCGAGCCGCGCCAGTTGCGCCGCGTCGTTGATGCCGAAGCCGATTTGCGTCACCGCCATCGCGGCAATCGCCGTGGCCGTACGCAGGGTCTGCTCGGGCGTGTCGGCACTGAGCAGACCGTGGAGCATGCCGGCCAGCAGCGAATCGCCGGCCCCTACCGTGCTGGCGACCGTAACCTTCGGCGGCGTGGCATGCAGCGCCGAGCCGACACTGAACCAGTTCACGCCGTCGGCACCGTGGGAGATCACCACGTGCTCGATGCCTTTGGCATGCAGGCACGCCGCTGCCTGGGCTTCGGCCGCGTGCGAAACCACATCGCAATCGAGCGCATCGGCGAGTTCTTCGGTGTTCGGCTTGATCAGCCACGGGCGCGCTTCAATGGCCGCGCGCAAGGCTTCGCCGCTGCTGTCGAGGGCGACTTTCAGGCCGAGGCCGTTCAGGCGTTCGATCAGCTCGCGCAACCACTGCGCGCTGACGCCACGCGGCAGACTGCCGGCGACCACCACCGCGTCATGCCCCGGAGCAATCTGCAGCAGACGCTCAAGCAACGCTTGCTGCGCCGCGGCGTCGACCACCGGTCCCGGACCGTTGATGTCGGTGATGCGCCCGTCGTGCTCGGCGACCTTGATGTTGCTGCGCGTCTCCCCCGGCACGCGGATGAAGGCGTCGACAAAACCGCGCTTGGCAAACAGGGTTTCGAAGGCCTGCAGATTGTCTTCGCCGAGAAAGCCGCTGACCGTCAGTTGATGCCCGAGATCCGCCAGCACTTGCGCGACGTTCACGCCTTTGCCGGCGGCGTGGGTGTGCATCTCGTCGCTGCGGTTGACCTGACCGGCCTCCAGGCGTGACAGCTCGACCGTGAGGTCCAGCGCCGGATTGAGGGTCAGAGTGAGAATCTTGGCCATTACAGGGCCTCCACTAATGCACGCACTTCGTTCGCGCTGCCCACGATGAGGGCTTGTTGAGCAAGGGTTTGCGCCTGGGTCAGGCTGAGTTCGCGGATGCGCGCCTTGACCTCGGCGATGCTGCGCCCGGACACGCTCAGCTCATCGACGCCGAGGCCGACCAGCACCGGCACCGCCAGCGGATCCGCCGCCAGCTCGCCGCAGACACCGACCCATTTGCCATGGGCATGCGCGGCGCGCACGGTGATGTCGATCAGTTGCAGCACCGCCGGGTGCAGGCCGTCAGCCTGGGCCGAAAGCGTCGGATGACCACGGTCGATGGCCAGGGTGTATTGCGTGAGGTCGTTGGTGCCGACGCTGAAAAAGTCGACTTCCTTGGCCAGCACCGGCGCCAGCAACGCAGCGGACGGCACCTCGATCATGATCCCCAGTTGCAAGTCCGCGACCGGGATTTCCAGGCGCAGGCGTTCGGTCATGTCGCGGGCCTGACGCCACTCTTCAACGCTGCCGACCATCGGGAACATGATCCGCAACGGCCGGTTGTCCGCCGAACGCAGCAAGGCGCGCAACTGCGCTTCCATGACCTGCGGACGCTGCAACGTCAGGCGAATGCCACGCACGCCGAGGAAGGGGTTTTCTTCCTTGGCGATCGGCCAATACGGCAGCGGTTTGTCGCCACCGACATCAAGGGTGCGCACCACCAGCGGCCGACCGGCGAGGCCATCGAGAACGCGGCGGTATTCGGCTTCTTGAGTGGCTTCGTCCGGTGCCTGCGGGTGGGCCATGAAAATCAGTTCGGTGCGCAGCAGGCCGATGCCTTCGGCGCCCTGCTCGACCGCAGCGGTAACTCCGGCGCTTTCACCGATGTTGGCGAACACTTCCACGGCGTGACCGTCAGTGGTGTGCGCCGGCTGATGCCGTTGTTCGGCGGCAGCCTTGAGACGCTGCTCGCGGGTGTCGCGTTCCTCGGCGGCACGTTGCAGGGTCGCGGCATCGGCATCGACGTGCAGGCGACCGCGCTGGCCGTCGAGCAGCAGCGGCGTGCCGGGTTCCAGCAATAACACTGCTGCGCCCGCACCGACCAGCGCCGGAATCCCCAATGCACGGGCGACGATTGCACTGTGCGCCGTGGCGCCACCACGCGCGGTGAGAATCCCAGCCACGCGGGCCGGATCGAGTCGCGCCACGTCCGACGGGCCGACCTCATCCATCACCAGAATGTACGGCTGCTCCGGCTCGTTCGGCGTTTGTACACCGCAAAGTTGCGCCAGCACCCGGCGACCGATGTCCCGCAGGTCCGCCGCCCGCTCGGCGAGCAACGCGTCCTGCAGCGATTCCTGTTGCCTGGCTGCCGCTTCGATCACCGCCATCCACGCCGCTTCGGCGCTTTCGCCTTGCTTGAGGCGAGTGTCGACTTCGTCGGTCAGTTCCGGGTCGTCGAGCATTTCCTGGTGAGTGATGAAAATCTCGCGGATGGCCTTGGCCTTGCTGCGTTCGATCAGGCCCTGAATGTCACGGCGCACGTCGCTCAGAGCTTGCTTGAGGCGTTCGCGCTCGATCGCGGCGGACTCGCCGCGCAACGGGTAATCAATGGCTTGCTGCACCTGAATGTGCGCAGGTCCAATGGCGATGCCCGGTGCCGCCGGGATCGCCTGCAATTGCGCGCCGGACGCCGGGGCGATCAGCACCTCGGCAATATCGGTGATGACTTCGCGTTGCTGGCTCACGGCCGGCAGCGGTTCGACTTCTTCACCGAGGCCTTCTTCGATAGCGGCCAGCAACGCAGGCAAGGCATCGGCGGCGATGCTCGGCTCGGCGATCAACTCCAGCACCTGACCACGCCGCGCGCCAAGGCTCAGCAGTTTGCTCAGGCTTTTCACCGACACGGCGCTGTCCGCGCTGTCGACGATGCGCACACGGATTTCACCGTCAAAACTCTTCGCCAGTTGCGCAAGGATCTTCGCCGGACGTGCATGCAGACCGTGGGCATTGGCCAGGGCAATACGCGCGCTCGGCCAATCGGCGGGCAGTTCGCCGCCGAGCACTTCGAGGACTTTGCGGCTGCTGGTGGCGCGGCCCAGCTCATGGCCGCGACCTTCAATCAACAACGCACACAGACGTTCGAGCAGCGCCTGATGCGCCTCACCCAGACTGGCCAGACAGAACAGACCACTGAGCGGCTGGCCGAGGTAACGCATCGGTTTGTCCGGGGTGACGAAGGCCAGGCCCGGGCGCTTCACGGTTTGCTCGCTGTGCAGCCACCACAGGCCATCGCCCAGCGGCAGCGCTTCGACTTGCTGCAACACACCGGCAAACCCGTTGCTCACACAATCGGCCTGCCGCAGCAGACGCGCGCCACGCCAGACCAATTCTTCGAAATCGTCAGCCGACACGCCGAGGCCGATCATCTGCGCATCCAGCGCCAATTCCTGCGGCGCACCTTGCAGCAGTTTCAGCAGCGCTTCCGGCGAGCTGGCGCGACGCAGGGCCTGGCCCAGATCGGTCTCGCCGAGGGCGCGGGTCAGCAGTTGCAGCAGACGCAGGTGTTCGTCGGATTTGGCCGCGATGCCGATCGCCAGATAAACGATCTGGCCGTCGCCCCAATCCACGCCCTCGGGAAACTGCATCAGCCGCACGCCAGTGGCGAACACCTGATCGCGGGTCTCGGGCGTACCGTGGGGGATGGCGATACCCTGGCCGAGAAAGGTCGAGCCCTGGGCTTCCCGGGCCTGCAAGCCGGCGAGGTAGCCATCGGCGACCAGGCCATCGGCCACCAGATGATTGGCGAGTAGTTGCAGGGCGGCGGGTTTATCCACAGCCGATTGGCCCATGGATATCTGCTCTATAGTGAGCTCGAGCATGCGATCTCCTTTTTGGCACATGGATGCGCCAGGATATTGTTTTGAATGGTCACAGCTTAGGCGCTGGTCAGCCTGCTTTTCAGCGGCCGTTTTGGCGGTTTCACGGCAGAACCGGCCAAAGGCGTCTAAAACGTAGAAAATACGCTTGCTGAAACGTTTAATCTAGATTGATCGGCACGTTACTCGATAATGTCTCATCCTTGAAGTCCAACTTGTCGGATGCGCTGCGACAATAGTCGTCTGCCTGAATCGGGTAGGATTGGCGAAAATGTCGCGGCAAGCTCGAAAAAACAAGGAAATACCGGGTTGAAACTCAGTGATATCGCGCGGTTGGCCGGAGTGTCCGTGACCACCGCCAGCTACGTCATCAACGGCAAGGCCGAACAGCAACGCATCAGCAACGCCACGGTCGAGCGGGTGCGTACGGTCGTCGAACAGCACGGCTTCACCCCCAATCCACAAGCGGCCGGGTTGCGCAGTCGGCACACGCGCACGTTGGGCTTTATTCTGCCGGATCTGGAAAACCCCAGTTATGCGCGGATCGCCAAGCTGCTGGAGCAAGGCGCACGGGCTCGGGGTTATCAGTTGCTGATCGCCAGCTCCGACGACGCGCCGGACAGCGAGCGCCAGTTGCTGCAACTGTTCAAGGCGCGCCGCTGCGATGCGCTGATTGTCGCCAGTTGCCTGCCGGCCGGTGACGACAGCTATCGCCAGTTGCAGGCCAAGGGTCTGCCGATCATCGCCATCGACCGGGTCATGGAACCCGAGCACTTCTGCTCGGTGATCAGTGACGACCGCGAAGCCAGCCTGCATCTGACCCAGAGCCTGCTCGCCCCGCAGCCGAAACAGATCGTGCTGCTCGGCGCGCGTCCGGAGCTGAGCATCAGTCAGGAACGTGCGGCCGGCTTCAAGCAGGCACTGCTCGACTTCAAAGGCGAAGTGCTGATCGAGCACGCCGAGTCCTTCAGCCGCGAATGCGGCAAGCAACTGATGGAAGAACTCCTGCAACGGCTGGGGCATTTGCCGGATGCACTGGTGACCACCTCCTACGTGCTGCTGCAGGGCGTGTTCGATGCGCTGCATGACTTCCCGCTCAAATCCCGTCCGCTGCGCTTGGGCACGTTCGGTGACACGCAGTTGCTGGACTTCCTGCCATTGCCGGTCAACGCCATGGCCCAGCAGCACCAGTTGATCGCCGACAAGGCGCTGGAGCTGGCGTTGGCTGCGGTTGAGCAAGCCGAATACAAGCCTGGCGTGCAGGCCATCGCGCGGACCTTCAAGCAGCGTATCCACCGGGACTGAGCCGTGGAGCTGATCGACAGCCACACCCACCTCGACTTCCCCGACTTCGACGCCGATCGCGCGGCGTTGCTCGCCGAAAGCCGCGCTCTCGGCGTGCGGCGGATGGTGGTGCTGGGGGTTCATCAGGGCAATTGGCAACGGCTGTGGGATCTGGTGCAGAGCGATGCCGACTTGTATGCAGCGTTTGGTCTGCATCCGGTGTACCTCGATCAGCATCGACCCGCAGACCTGCGCGCACTCGGCGACTGGCTGACGCGGCTGCGCGGCCACCGGCAACTGTGTGCGGTGGGCGAGATCGGTCTGGATTATTTCATCGAAACCCTCGACCGCGAACGCCAGCAAGCGCTGTTCGACGCGCAACTGCAACTGGCGGCAGACTTCGATTTGCCGGCGCTGATCCACGTCCGCCGCAGCCACGCAGCCGTAATCGCCACGCTCAAGCGCTTCAAGCTCAAACGCGCCGGGATCATCCACGCCTTCGCCGGCAGCCGCGAAGAGGCACGCGAATACATCAAACTCGGGTTCAAACTGGGTCTGGGCGGCGCGCCAACCTGGCCGCAGGCGTTGCGCATGCATCGGGTGCTGGCGGATCTGCCGCTGGCGTCGATCGTGCTGGAAACCGACTCACCGGATATGGCGCCGGCGATGTTCCCCGGCCAGCGCAACAGCCCCGCTCACTTGCCGGCGATCTGTGCGGCGCTCGCCGAGTTGATGAACATCAGCCCGGAACAACTGGCTGTCGCCAGCACCGCCAACAGCTGCGAAGTATTCGGTTGGTAACACGCCTTCTGCAGGAGCTGCGGCACGCTGCGATCTTTTGCTCCTCGCCCTCAAAACAAGATCAAAAGATCGCAGCCTCGTTTCACTCGGCAGCTCCTACAGTCGGTTTGCATGCGCTCTGGCTGCGTCGAGGATCAGGGTCATGTGCTGACGGTGGTGAAAAAAACGCAGAAGCGCGAAGTACGCGAAAAGCACGATCAGTGACGCATTCAACTGTTCAGTCACGCTGAGCAGCCCGATCCATTCCATGACCAGCGCCACCAGCAGCGCGGTACACACGGTTACCGAGGCGCTGAAGCGCAGCAATCCCAGCGAATCGAGGGACTTGAAGCGTTTGATCTGTTTCGGGCAACGCAACTCCAGCGTTTTCTGGCAGTGCGCGCAAGTGAACGGTTCGTTGATTGCGATGGCGTTAAGCTGCCATGGCTTGAGTAACTGCGTGGTCTGGCAATGAGCACAACGGCCCTGGACTCCCAGGGTTGCAACGGACATGAGCGGCCTCCTCGACGCAATCAGCGGAACACGGATACTGGCTCATTAATGACGAAAAGCCAGCCGTCGGAAGAAAACAGGAATTGGCTTACACACGTAAGTATCAATGCATTACAAAATGTTCTGACATCTGCCCTGCTCCCCCTGTTGGAATGAGCATGTAGTGAGGGAATTCATCCCCGATGGACTGCGCAGCAGTCCCTGATCACTTGCAGGCATGGGGGGACGCTGCGCGTCCCATCGGGGATGAATCCCCTCCCTACAGGTTTTCTGCCAAGGGGCGCGGCAGGATTCAGACGCGGAACGCGCTGATCAGCTGCTTGAGTTCCACCACCTGCGCCGACAGTGCCCGGCTGGCGTCCTCGGTCTGATGCGCACCTTGGGCCGTGCGTTCACCGGCGCGGTTGATCTCGACGATGTTCTGGTCGATGTCATGCGCGACGGCGGTCTGCTGCTCCACGGCAGCGGCGATCTGCTGATTCTGATCGACGATCATGCCTACCGCCCCCAGGATGTTTTCCAATGCCTGCTGGACCTTTTCCGACTGCCCGACCGTGCCGTTGGCCATCTGATGGCTGACGCCCATGGCTTTCACCGCCGCGCCGACGCCGCCATGCAGCTTGGCGATCATCTGTTCGATTTCTTCGGTCGATTGCTGAGTGCGCTTGGCCAACGTACGCACTTCATCCGCCACCACCGCAAATCCTCGGCCCTGCTCGCCGGCGCGGGCGGCTTCGATGGCCGCGTTAAGCGCCAGCAGATTGGTCTGCTCGGCAATGCTCTTGATCACTTCCAGCACGCGGCTGATCGACTGGCTGTCGCTGGCCAACTGATTGATCACCAGCACCGATTGGTCGATCTCGCTGGCCAGCGCGGCAATGCTGCCCTGCTGCGACTCCACCAGTGTGCGGCCGCTGACGGTTTCATCGTTGACGCTGTGCGCACTGCTCACCGCTGCCGCTGCGCTGCGTGCAACTTCCAGCGAGGTCGCCGACATCTGATTCATCGCGGTCGCCACTTGCTCGATCTGCGTGCGCTGCCCGGCCACCGCCTGATTGCTTTGCGCGGAGACGTTTTCCACCTGCCCGGCCTGGCGCTCGACCTCGGCCACGGTTTGGCCGACCCGTTCGATCAGGTCGTGGATCTTCCTTACGGTGCCGTTGAACACCTCGCCCAGCTCGCCGAGTTCATCGCGGCTGCTGGCCTTGAAATTGACCGTCATGTCACCGGCCGCGACCTTGTCCATCATCGCGCCCAAACGCTTGAGCGTAGTGCGGGTCGAGGCGTAGAAACCCGCGTAGAGATAGAAAATCAGCACGAACACCACCGACAACGCCACCGCCTGCAACACCATGTGCGTGCGGTTTTGCGCCAGGCGCTGTTGCAGTTGGGTATCGAGAAATTTCAAGGTCGCGTCATTGAGCTGGTAGGTCTGCGCCATCAGCCCGGTGACTTGGTCGTAAAACGCCTGCCACGGAGTATCGAGGGTCTCGGCCACCACGACTTTCGCTTCAAACAGTTCACTGGCCTGTTTGAGCGAGGTCTTGCTGCTGTCGGACGGCGCGCTGAGGCTGGCGCGCGCGGCTTTGCTGGAATCGAGGGCATCCTGCAATTTCAGTGCGTATTCGGCCTGAAGCTTTTCGATCTGCGCCAGCAACTCGTCGAAACGGGTACTCGACGAGCTGTTGAGAAAGCCCTGCCCCAACGAATACGAGCCGATGGCCCGGCCTTCGCCGAGGGTTTGGGTGACGCCCGGGGTAATGTTGGTGAGCAACTCGCTGAGCTGGCGGATGTCGCTCTGATTGTCGCGGCTCAGCCCGGCCTGACTGGCGATGATCTGGCTGAATATCTGCGCATTACCAAGCAATTTGCCGATCATCGCGCTTTTGCTTTGCAGGGAGCTTTCCGCCTGTTGCGCCTTGAACGCGCTGATCATTTCGTCGCGTTTGCCGTCGAACAGTTTGACCTGCTCGGGATCGTCGGTCATCGCCTGCAGACCTTGCAAGCGCGCCAGCACAGCTTGCTCCAGGCTGCTGATCTGCGCCTCGAGGTTGTCGGCCTTGCCGGACTGCCCGAGGACGACGTTGATCTGTACCAGATTGTTCAGGGTTTCCAGATCCCGGCGCAGGCTCAGGCTGCTGCCCAGCAGATCGAGGCTCTGCAATTCGACCCGGGTGCCCTGGAATTCGCGGTAGGAATCGCGCACCAGATAGAAATTGGTCACCAGCATCGGCACCAGAAACAGCACGCTGATCAGGCTGAACTTCATGCCGAAGC
>NZ_CP058974.1:1705601-1817383 GCF_022368695.1 Pseudomonas sp. Y5-11 | reverse complement strand
CAGGCTGCTGCCCAGCAGATCGAGGCTCTGCAATTCGACCCGGGTGCCCTGGAATTCGCGGTAGGAATCGCGCACCAGATAGAAATTGGTCACCAGCATCGGCACCAGAAACAGCACGCTGATCAGGCTGAACTTCATGCCGAAGCTCAGACGGTTCATCAGCGAGACGGCGGGATAGAGCAAGCTCTTCACTGGAAGTCTCCCTTGGTTTTTCTTGTTTTTATTGGCAGGCGCAGGGCGACAGCAGATAGCCACTATCGGGCGCTGTCTCTGTATAGCTCAAATCGGCGGGAGGTTTTGTAACTTAAGGTTAACGACTACGCTGCGCCGGTCACTGANCTTCACTGGAAGTCTCCCTTGGTTTTTCTTGTTTTTATTGGCAGGCGCAGGGCGACAGCAGATAGCCACTATCGGGCGCTGTCTCTGTATAGCTCAAATCGGCGGGAGGTTTTGTAACTTAAGGTTAACGACTACGCTGCGCCGGTCACTGACCTGTGGCGAGGGGATTTATCCCCGATGGGCTGCGCAGCAGCCCCATTAAGATATTGGGGCCGCTGCGCGCCCCATCGGGGATAAATCCCCTCACCACAATGAATCTCACGGGCGAGTATCAGTGAATCAAGACTGTCCACAAGGCAAACCCGGCATACCACAGCACTGCCGCGCGCAGCAGCAGTTCCCACAGGCAATCGAGGGTGTTGATGCCTTCAGGGCCGACCACCGGCGGCGGGATCTCGCCTGCTGCCAGACCGACCTTGTTGATCAGATGCGCGGCGCTGATGTTCCAGTTCAACAGCTCGTGCAACATCACCCGGCTGACCGCGACGAAGTTGCCAACCAGTGCAAGGCTGGCAGCCAGCAGGCGCACCGGCAACCAGTCAAAGGCGTGACGTAACTGGGCGGCACGTTCGGCGAGCGCCGGGTTCTGGCTGTTTTCTTCCGCCAATGCCAGCAAGCGATAAGCCAGCGCCGCCACAGGACCGAGCACGAAGTACCAGAAAATCACCGCGAAGAAGCTCTGATAGGCCTCCCATAACAGATGCCCCTGGACCCTATCCAGCAACTGCTCGCCGCTGTCGGCGCAGATGTCCAGATCACGCTTGGCCACATGCGCGGCCGCTTGCAGGTCTTCACGCCGCCAGGCGTCACGGAACGGCCCGAGTCCTCCGAGCAGATCACCGCGCCCCAGCGCATAAATCACCACCAGCAAATGCACCGGCAGCGCCAGCAAGCCGTAAGCGACGGGTTCCAGTACCACCAGCAACAAGGCAAGCAGCGCCACCGGCAGCAACACCAGAATGGTCAGCACCAGCCACGGTCGATTCGACAATCGTGGGCTGCTTTCGAGTTTGTGCAGCTCGCGGATCCATCCGCCATCGCGTTGAACCCGATGGCGCAAGGCCGAGAACTTCTCGATCCAGACCGCCAGCAGTAACACCAGAAAACTCATTGTCCTTCCTCTTGTGCCAGGGCTGCGCGGTAACGCGCCCAGTCGAATGCCGGGCCAGGATCGGTCTTGCGCCCGGGTGCGATGTCGCTGTGCCCGCAGATACGGGCGCCGGTGATGGCCGGAAATGCGGTTTGCAGCTGACGCGTCAGCGTGATCAGCGCCTGATACTGCGCATCGGTAAAGGGCAGATCATCGGTGCCTTCGAGCTCGATGCCCACGGAAAAATCGTTACAGGTTTCCCGGCCTTCGAACTTCGACACGCCCGCATGCCACGCCCGCTCCAGACAGGAGACAAACTGGGTGACGCTGCCGTCACGTTCGATCAGAAAATGCGCCGAGACGCGCAAGTCGGCAATCCCAGCAAAATAGGGATGCTCGGTGACATCCAGACGGTTCTGGAAAAATTCCTGCACCTTGCCGGTGGCGAACTGCGCCGGCGGCAGGCTGATGTTGTGGATCACCAACAGGGAGATTTCGCCCGCAGGGCGTTCATTGAAGTTGGGCGATGGGCAGACCTGCACCCCGTGACACCACCCGCTAGCGGGATCCAACTGCATACCGATTCCTTCAACGCCGACTGTGTTGGCGCCCAGTATGCCGTGATCGGCCCCCGGCGCGCGATCACTTGCCGCGATTGAGGCGCCGCAGATTGCCGAGCACCGACTCCAGCGCCCGATCAAACAGCAAGGTGTCATCCAGCGCCCGCACCGCGCCCCGGCGGAATTCAAGGGCCAGGTCGATGCGGCTGCGCTCCAGCACTTTCATCCCGGTACGATCGACAAACACGTATTTGCCGGTGGCTTCGATGACCGCCGCGAGCTTGCAGCGCAGGCTGTGCTCGTCGTCTTCCTGGAAGGCGACCCAACTGCCCAGACGCAGTTGCTCCACCTGACGCAGGCCGGGATCGTCATGCGCCAGGCCGCTGGCATTCAGCCCGACCGCGCCCTCATCGGCGCTGCGCAGGGTAATGTGCTGCGACACTTCAACCAGCGCCGGCGCATCGGTTGACGGCTCGGTTGAGGGCTCAAGCACCCGCACATGCAGCGCTTCCAGCTCGCTGAAAAATTCGCTGGTGGCGAACGGATCGAACGCCGAACTGCTCAGGCCATCACGCAATGATTTGAGCAAACCGGGCACCAGCGCCAGCAATCGCAGACCGGCGTCCGCCTCGTCATGACGCTGCACGCTCCAGATCAATTGTTCCATGGTCTGGACATCGGCCTGCCATTCAGCCGACTGGTCGCCATGCTTGAGGCACGTCAGCAGCAGTACTTTGCTCCACGCATCACGCACGAACATTACCACCGAAGGCGGCAGGACTTTCCCCAGCAGCGCCAGATTCAACACCTGCTCGACCCGCTGCCGGGCCAACTCGGTTTTCGCTCGCCCCTCCTCGGCATCGCGCAAACGCTGCTCAAGCAATTCGCTGCGCCGCCGCTCATCGCTGGTGAAGGCGAGGAAGTCTGCGAGCAATTCGGAGAAGATCGCCGGGTCGTCAACGAACTCGGTGAGCAGGCGCTGCACCACTTGTTCGATGCGCAGATACAGGCTGTCACGCGCCTCGCCGCTGCAATCGCCCCAGCCCATGGCGGCATCGGCGATTTCATTGAGCAGGCGTCGCGCCGGGTGGCTGCCACGGCTGAAGAAGCTTTTGTCGAGCACCGCCACTTTGAGCATCGGAATCTGCAAACGGGCGATCAACGCCTTGAGCGAATCCGGCAGGTTAGGGTCTTCGAGGATGCAGTCGAAGACCATCGCGATCAGGTTGATCACATCTTCATCCGCACCGTCGACGATGCGCGATTTGCCGCTCCTGACGCTGACCCGCGTCAGCAACTGTTCGAGCTGGTTGCGCAGGTCGAAGTCATCCTGCGCCGCCAGCGCCGGTACGTATTGCTGAAGATGCGAGAGCAGGCGCAGCAGATCGCGGGTACTGATCGGTTGCGTCGCGACGCTCGGCTCCAGGGTCGGCGCGACGCTGCCGCGCACGTGCAGGAGCAACTCCTGCAACGCGGCGAAAACTTCCTGTACGCCTTCGTCGGCGGGAGCCGGCTCGTCGCTTTCTTCGCTGCTGATGCTCGCTGCCGCACGCTCGACCGCGCGACGCGCAGGTGCCGGTTTCAACTCGGGCAGCACGCCAGTGGCGACCAGCAATTGATTGGCTTCGGCGTACAACGGCTCGGTGTCGGCCAGCACGTAGCGTTCGAACAGTTTGAGCAAGATCAGCTTGACCTTGATCTCCACCCCCAGGTTGCGCCCGGCTTGCAGAAAAAACTCGCAGAGCATCGTCGGCCCGAGCGGGTTGTGCTGGTTGTCGAAATTCTTGCCCAGCAATACGTTGAGCCGCGCAGTCAACTGATCGAGGGCAAAGCCGTCACGTTTGAGCACCCGACCGACCATGGTCTCGACCGCTACATTGCGCTCCATGTCGTCGGTCCGCGGTGCCGACTCTTCGAACATCAACGAATCGGGCAACGTGTGCTGAACGGGGTCGTACTGGATGAGGGCGACGAAGGCTTCGAAAAATTGTTCGAGAAACCCGCGCTCGATGTTTTTGCGTTTGAGGCGCAGGTCGCGCATGGCTTCGAAAAAGATGTTCTGTTCGACATCGTTGCGCGCCCGGTCGGCCATTTCGAACAGGGTGTCGTCGGCGTTATCGAACAACTCCTGCAAACCGTGGCGCAGTTGCTGGGCCGCCTTGTCGCGGACCTGAAGCAGAATCACAGGCAGGCGGGCGAGCGGCGAGTGATTCGCCTGATCGGTAGCGGCCTTGTGCAAAGGCACTACATTCCCGTCGTTGTGCATCCAAGCCTCCTGAAACGGTGATTCCACTGGGCAGATACCGCGCGATTCCCTGTGGGAGCGGGCTTGCTCCCACATCAGCGTCAAAGCCATGACGTCAAATGCAAGGCGGATTATCTTGCAAAACTTGTCGCGGGCGCTATAGCCATCAGGGTTTCCCCTATGCCTGCAACACCTTCCAGTGACCACGAGAAGCACTGCTTTGCTCACAGAAAACTGACCAGTTGCCGTCTGCCACGCGCTTTCTCGTCTTGGGTTGGCTCTCGCCATGCCCCTATAATCGGCGCACTTAGTTTGTGGAGCCCGTTATGCCGAATCTACGTCTCGCCGATCTGACCGCCGAAATCGAAGCCAACGTGCGCCGTGCGTTGCTCGAAGACGTCGGCAGCGGCGACATCACCGCGCAACTGATCCCGGCCGAACGTCTGGCCAAAGCCACCATCATTACTCGCGATGAGGCCGTCATCTGCGGCACGGCGTGGGTCGACACGGTGTTTCGCCAGCTCGATCCGCGCGTCGCGGTGCATTGGCAGGTGCGAGATGGCGAACGGGTCAAGCCCAATCAGCCGTTGTTTCACCTGGAAGGTCCGGCGCGTTCGTTGCTGACGGGCGAGCGCAGCGCGCTGAACTTCCTGCAACTGCTGTCCGGCGTGGCGACGCGTGCGCAGTACCTGGCGGACTTCGTGGCCCAGACCCAGGTCAAGCTGCTGGATACCCGCAAGACCTTGCCGGGCCTGCGTCTGGCGCAGAAATACGCAGTGACCTGCGGCGGCTGCCACAACCACCGCATCGGCCTCTATGACGCGTTTCTGATCAAGGAAAACCACATCGCCGCCAGCGGCGGCATCGCGCAGGCCATCGCCGCCGCGCACAAGATCGCGCCGGGCAAACCGGTGGAAGTCGAAGTGGAAAGTCTGGAAGAGCTGAAAGAAGCGCTGGCAGCCGGCGCCGACATCATCATGCTCGACGAGTTGAGCCTGGACGACATGCGCGAAGCCGTGCGCCTGAACGGCGGCAAGGCCAAACTGGAAGCCAGTGGCGGCATCAACGAAAGCACGCTGCTGCCGATCGCCGAGACCGGGGTCGATTACATCTCGATCGGTGCGATGACCAAGGATGTGAAGGCAGTGGACCTGTCGATGCGTCTGAGCCTCTGAGGCCCTCACGCCATAAAAAACGCCAGCCCGGTTAAGGCTGGCGTTTTTGCTTCAGACCACCAGATTGTTCATCTCGCAGTACTCTTCCCAATCGACGCCCAACACTTCGGCCGCCTCCTTGTGCAGTTCCAGACGCTTGGCCTCAAACTCTTCAGGGGTGCTGGTGTACTTGAGCGTCAACTCCCACGGCTGCAAGCCCTGGGCCTCGGCTTCGTCCTCGAACGCCCACTGGATCTGGTCCTTCTGCTCATCAGGACTCAGGTCCTTGATCTCTTCCAGCAGTTGGGGCGCATCGAGCTTGTATTTCTCCAGCGCTTGTTCGTGACGTTGCTCTTGAGTTAATTCGGTCATGGCGTTCTCGCTGATCGTAAGAATGGAGGATGGATCTGGATCATCAAGGATCTCTCTGACGCGGACTGTCCGGCCTTCGGAACCATTCGGGATCATCTGAAAACTGCTGGGCGATGCTCATGCAGGCATCGAATATAGGACGTTTGCATGACGAATTACACGGCTCTTTACATCTCTCGCACAAAAACTTGACCTGCGGAACATAAATCCGGATTTTGAATCATAGCGATGTGCTACTTCGGCACTCACTCTTGCTGTTCACAAGGAAAACCAGTGATGCGCAGCTTTTCGAAGAATTGTTCCGTTGTGTCTGCCAGTGCCTTGCTCGCCGCCATGCTGTTGCCGGCCAGCGCCATGGCGCTTGAATTGAGCAACAGCAGCTCATCCTATGGCGACAAGGTTTCGCTGATTCACAATGACTACGGCAAGGATGTTGTCATCAAAAGCGATATCAGCATTGATGAACTGCAAAAGATCCGCGATACCGTCCGCGATCAGTCACGCCAGATTGAAGAACTCAAACGCAGCAGCGGTTCGAGTTCGAACTCCAGCAGCAAGGAAATCGATGACCTGAAGAGCAAGGTCAAGGATCAGGATCGGCAACTGGATACCCTCGGACGTCAGGTCGAAGACCTCAAGCGCAACAGCGGCTCGAGCTCGAATTCCGCCAGCAGCGAGATTTCCAGCCTGAAGCAGAAAATCAATGATCAGGATCGCGCCATGGATCAGCTCAAACGTACCGTCGAGGATCTGAGCCGCAAAGTGAAATAAGGGAAGTGGTGCCCGAGACAGGAATCGAACCTGCGACCTTCGCGTTACGAGTGCGCTGCTCTACCGGCTGAGCTACACGGGCGGTGGGCTAAACCTAGCACCGGTCTCGGGCTGCGGCAAATTTGAGCATGTTTCTGCTGATTATCACTTGTGGCGAGGGAGCTTGCTCCCGCTGGGTTGCGCAGCGACCCCATGCTTTCTGAGGCTGATTTTTTACGACTGCTGCGCAGCCGAGCGGGAGCAAGCTCCCTCGCCACAAATGCGTTTATGGCAGACAAAAAAATGCCCCGCCGTTTTCACGGCGGGGCATTTTCATTGCGCTGAAGCTGGGGGCTGATTAAACGCCCGAAGCCTTGGCCGCTGCCACGTCTTTGATGGACAGCTTGATACGGCCGCGGTTGTCCACGTCCAGTACCAGCACTTCCACTTCCTGGCCTTCTTTCAGGATGTCGGTGACTTTCTCTACGCGAGCGTCGCTCAGCATCGAGATGTGCACCAGACCGTCCTTGCCCGGCAGGATGTTGACGAATGCGCCGAAGTCGACGATGCGCTCAACCTTGCCGACGTAGATCTTGCCGATCTCGGCTTCTGCAGTGATGCTCAGAACGCGCTGACGAGCAGCTTCTGCGGCATCCTTGGTTTCGCCGAAGATCTTGATCGAACCGTCGTCTTCGATGTCGATCGAAGCCTTGGTTTCTTCGCAGATCGCACGGATGGTCGCGCCACCTTTACCGATAACGTCACGGATCTTGTCGGTATCGATCTTCATCGCGATCATGGTCGGCGCGTTGGCCGACAGCTCGGTACGCGACTGACCGATGATCTGGTTCATCTGGCCGAGGATGTTCAGGCGCGCTTCCAGGGCCTGGCCCAGAGCGATTTCCATGATCTCTTCGGTGATGCCCTTGATCTTGATGTCCATCTGCAGCGCAGTAACGCCTTTGGCGGTACCGGCTACTTTGAAGTCCATGTCGCCCAGGTGGTCTTCGTCACCCAGGATGTCGGTCAGGACGGCGAACTTCTCGCCTTCTTTGACCAGACCCATGGCGATACCGGCAACCGGTGCCTTCATTGGCACACCAGCGTCCATCAGGGCCAGGGAAGCGCCGCAAACGGAAGCCATCGAGCTGGAACCGTTGGATTCGGTGATTTCCGACACGACACGGATGGTGTACGGGAACACGTCAGCGGCCGGCAGCATGGCCGAAACCGAACGACGGGCCAGACGGCCGTGACCGATTTCACGACGACCGGCGCCACCCATGCGACCACACTCGCCCACCGAGAACGGAGGGAAGTTGTAGTGCAGCATGAACGGGTCTTTTTTCTCGCCTTCCAGGGTGTCCAGCAGCTGTGCGTCACGGGCAGTACCCAGCGTCGCAACGACCAGAGCCTGGGTTTCACCACGGGTGAACAGCGCCGAACCGTGAGTCTTCGGCAGCACGCCGACTTCGATGTTCAGCGGACGTACGGTGCGGGTGTCGCGGCCGTCGATACGTGGCTTGCCGTTAACGATGTTTTCGCGAACGGTGCGGTATTCGATCTCGCCGAAAGCGGCTTTGACGTCGGCAGCCGAAGGCTGGCCTTCTTCACCGGACAGCTTGGCCACAACCTGGTCTTTCAGCTCGCCCAGACGTGCGTAGCGGTCAGCCTTGACGGTGATGGTGTAAGCCTGGGAGATCGCCTCGCCGAACTCGGCACGGATCGCGCCCAGCAGTTCGGTGGCTTCTGGAGCCGGAGCCCAGGTCCAGGTTGGCTTGGCGGCTTCAGCGGCCAGTTCCTTGACGGCGTTGATCACCACCTGGAACTCGTCGTGAGCAAACAGTACTGCGCCCAGCATCTGGTCTTCGGTCAGCTCTTTGGCTTCCGATTCAACCATCAGTACGGCGTCGGAAGTACCGGCGACGACCATGTCCAGGCTCGAAGCAGCTTGCTGTTCGTAGGTCGGGTTCAGCAGGTAGCCGGTGCTTTCGTGGAAAGCGACGCGAGCAGCGCCGATCGGGCCGTCGAACGGAATGCCCGAGATGGCCAGGGCAGCCGAGGTACCGATCATCGCAGCGATGTCCGGATCGGTCTTCTTGCTGGTGGAAACGACGGTGCAGACAACCTGCACTTCGTTCATGAAGCCTTCCGGGAACAGCGGACGGATCGGACGGTCGATCAGTCGGGAAGTCAGGGTTTCTTTCTCGGAAGGACGGCCTTCACGCTTGAAGAAACCGCCAGGGATCTTACCGGCAGCGTAAGTCTTTTCCTGGTAGTGAACGGACAGAGGGAAGAAACCCTTGCCTGGATCGGCTTGCTTGGCACCGACTACGGTCACCAATACGCTGACGTCGTCGTCAACGGTGACCAATACTGCGCCGGAGGCCTGACGGGCGATACGGCCGGTCTCGAGGGTAACGGTCGACTGACCGAACTGGAATTTTTTGATTACCGGGTTCACGGTGTCCTACCTTCTTTGTGGCTCTTGGGGGAACTGGTTTCTTGCGAAATTCTTGGGCAATGTCGGGAATCGGCCCGCTGACTGTCCGGGTAAAACGGTAGTGCAGATAAAACTTGAGGCTGGGAGCCTGCCAGCCACCAGCGGAAAACCGCTGATGCCTGACAGACAACCAACCTCATAGCGCAATCGCTGATTAGCGACGCAGACCCAGGCGGCCGATCAGAGCGCTGTAACGGCTCAGATCCTTGCCTTTCAGGTAGTCCAGCAGCTTGCGACGCTGGTTTACCATGCGGATCAGACCACGACGGGAGTGGTGGTCTTTACCGTTGGCCTTGAAGTGACCTTGCAGTTTGTTGATGTTGGCGGTCAGCAGTGCAACTTGCACTTCTGGCGAACCAGTATCACCAACAGCTTGCTGGTAGTCGGCAACGATTTGAGCTTTTTCTTGAACGTCGAGAGCCATGAGGCAATCCTTTTATCAGGAAACTGTTTCAAAAACAGTTTCAACAGGCCAGGGACAAATCCCTGTATCTATAAATGAGTAGTGACCGTGCCTGTTGACAGCCACACTCGCCGGCCTGCTATTACACAGACCGGTTTCCGGTCATTCTGACCGAATCAGTCGACGCGGCGCGATGCGCCCGTCTTCGCTCACTTCACCGATACCGATGAAGCGACCATTGTGATCCTGTACCCGTACCATGCCGAACTTCGGAGCATCCGGGGCACGTACCGGCTGGCCGTTGAGCCAGTAGAACGCACTCGCTTCGGAGAAGTGCAGCAGCGGCCAATCCTGCAGGCCGCTGTCCGATGGCATCAGGAAGCGGTCGACCGCTTCGTTGCCGCCTTCGGCATGTACCGCTTCCAGCTCTTCGAGGGTCACGGTCTGCGCCAGGGTGAAAGGTCCGGCCTGGGTACGACGCAGTTCCGCGACGTACGCACCACAACCGAGCTGCTCACCGATATCCTCCACCAGGGTGCGAATATAGGTGCCCTTGCTGCAATCCACCGCAAGACGCGCAGTATCGCCTTCGAAGGCCAGCAATTCCAAGCGCGCAATAGTAACAGAACGCGGTTCGCGCTCCACTACTTCGCCTGCACGAGCCAGCTTGTACAACGGCTGACCATCACGCTTGAGTGCCGAGTACATCGGCGGTATCTGACTGATTTGCCCGCGAAATTTCGGCAGAACCGCTTCGACATCGGCGCGACCAACGGTCACCGGGCGCTCCTGCAAAACCTCACCCTCGGCGTCCGCCGTGGTGGTGGTCTTGCCCAGTTGCGCGAGGGTTTCATAACCCTTGTCGGAATCGAGCAGGTATTGCGAGAACTTGGTTGCTTCGCCAAAGCACAGCGGCAATACACCGGTGGCCAACGGATCGAGGCTGCCGGTGTGACCGGCCTTCTCGGCGTTGAGCAACCAGCGAACCTTCTGCAACGCGGCGTTGGAGGTGAACCCCAGCGGCTTGTCGAGCAGGATGATACCGCTGACGTTACGACGGATACGTTTGACCTGAGCCACCGAATTACTCCTTGGTGTCTTCAGGTGCAGCGGCCACGTGCTGATTGTCCTCAGCCACGGCGCGCTCGATCAGGGCCGACAGGTGCGCGCCACGCACGACGCTTTCGTCGTAGTGGAAATGCAATTGCGGCACGCTGCGCAGCTTCATTTCACGGGCCAGTTGCATGCGCAGGAAGCCTGCGGCAGCGTTGAGCACCTTGATGCTTTGCGCGATGTCTTCGGCGTTGTCCTGCCCCATCACGGTGATGAAGATCTTCGCGTGACCGACGTCACGGCTGACTTCCACAGCGGTAATGGTGACCAGGCCGACGCGCGGGTCTTTGACTTCACGACGGATCAGCTGGGCCAGCTCACGCTGCATCTGATCGCCGATACGTTGGGTACGGCTGTATTCTTTTGCCATGATTTTGTTACCTGTTACTGCCCCACGGTGAAACCCGCAAGGTCTGAAAGCGGCAAACGCCCGGCCTGACAAAAGCCAGACCGGGCGTTGCGTTTAGAGTCCTGACGCCGTGGCGCGCATCTGCATGCGGCGGCTCGGCGTGGCCCTTGAAGTGCGCGAGTCAGAGGCTGCGAGCAACCTGAACCTTCTCGAAGACTTCGATCTTGTCACCGACTTTGACGTCGTTGTAGCTCTTCACGCCGATACCGCATTCCATGCCGGCACGTACTTCGGAAGCGTCATCCTTGAAGCGGCGCAGGGATTCCAGCTCGCCTTCGAAGATAACGATGTCTTCACGCAGTACACGGATCGGACGGTTACGGTGCACAACACCTTCGATCACCATGCAACCGGCGATCGCGCCAAACTTCGGCGAACGGAACACGTCGCGCACTTCGGCCACGCCCAGGATGTTCTCGCGAACATCGCTGCCGAGCATGCCGGTCAGGGCTTTCTTGACGTCTTCGATGATGTCGTAGATCACGTTGTAGTAACGCATGTCCAGACCTTCCTGCTCGACGATCTTCCGTGCGCCAGCATCGGCACGCACGTTGAAGCCGAACAGTACAGCGTTGGAAGCCAGTGCCAGGTTGGCGTCGGACTCGGTGATACCACCGACACCGCCACCGACCACGCGCACTTGCACTTCGTCGTTGCCCAGGCCGTTCAGAGCACCCTGCAAAGCTTCCAGCGAACCACGGACGTCGGATTTGAGGACGATGTTGAGCGTCTTCTTCTCTTCCTGGCCCATGTTTTCGAAGATGTTTTCCAGCTTGCCGGCGTGAGCGCGAGCCAGTTTGACTTCGCGGAACTTGCCTTGACGGAACAGAGCCACTTCACGGGCTTTCTTCTCGTCGGCAACCACGCTCATCTCGTCGCCAGCGTCCGGTGTACCGTCAAGACCCAGGATCTCGACCGGAATGGCCGGACCGGCTTCCTTGATCGGCTTGCCGTTCTCGTCGAGCATGGCGCGCACGCGGCCATAGTTCGAGCCGACCAGCACCATGTCGCCTTGACGCAGCGTACCGTCCTGAACCAGCACGGTGGCCACCGGGCCACGGCCCTTGTCCAGACGCGATTCAACGACAACACCACGGCCAGGAGCCGATGGAGTGGCGGTCAGCTCGAGCACTTCGGCCTGCAGCAGAACGGCTTCGAGCAGTTCGTCAACGCCGGTACCCATTTTCGCCGAAACCGGTACGAATGGCGTGTCGCCGCCCCAGTCTTCGGAAGTCACGCCGTGAACCGACAGTTCGCTACGGATGCGATCGAGGTCGGCACCCGGCTTGTCGATCTTGTTCACCGCGACCACCAGAGGAACGCCAGCCGCCTGAGCGTGCTGAACAGCCTCGATGGTTTGCGGCATCACGCCGTCGTCCGCCGCAACCACCAGGATCACGATGTCGGTCGCCTTGGCACCACGGGCACGCATGGCGGTAAACGCAGCGTGACCCGGGGTGTCGAGGAACGTCACCATGCCACGGTCGGTTTCAACGTGGTAGGCGCCGATGTGCTGGGTAATGCCGCCGGCTTCGCCCGCTGCTACCTTGGCACGACGGATGTAGTCGAGCAGGGAAGTCTTACCGTGGTCAACGTGGCCCATTACGGTCACGACTGGCGCACGGGAAACTGCCTCGCCTTCAAACTTCAGGGACTCGGCCAGGGAATCTTCCAGGGCGGTGTCGCTGACCAGGGTCACTTTGTGGCCCAATTCTTCAGCGACCAGTTGAGCAGTTTCCTGATCGAGTACCTGGTTGATGGTCGCTGGAGTGCCCAGTTTGAACATGAACTTGATGATTTCAGCAGCCTTGACCGACATCTGCTGGGCAAGATCGCCAACAGTGATGGTCTCGCCGATCTTCACTTCACGCACGACAGGACCGGTAGGGTTCTGGAAACCGTGAGCGTTGCGCTTCTTCAGCTTGGCCTTGCCGCGACCACCACGACGGAAGCCGTCGCTTTCTTCGTCGGTTGTGCGTGGCGCCACACGTGGCGCCGGCGCTTTTTCTTTGACCGATGCGCGATGCGGAGCGTTTTTGCGCTCGCCGTCGCCGCCGCCACGACGATTGTTATCGTCGGCACGTGGTTTGTCCGGACGGCGCTGTTCGTCACGCTTGCGCGTGTCGGCAGCTGGCGCAGCAGCGACAACCGGTGCGGCTTCGCGCACAGGTTCAGCGACTGGCGCAGGTGCTGCAACAGCTTCGGCAGGAGCGCTCGGCGCAGCAGCAGGCTGGCGACGCGCTTCTTCTTCAGCGCGCTGCTTGGCTTCTTCTTCAGCCTTCTGACGGGCAGCATTTTCTACTGCGCGACGCTCTTCCAGTTCACGCTGGCGCTCGGCTTCGATTTCTTCCGGGCTACGCTGTACGAAAACCTTCTTCTTGCGAACTTCTACGCTGATGCTCTTGCTACCAGCCACACGCAGGGTGCTGGTGGTTTTACGCTGCAGCGTGATTTTGCGTGGTTCTTCCACTTTCGCCTTGTGGCTGCTTTTCAAGTGAGTCAGCAGGGATTGCTTCTCACTGTCAGTCACATGTTCTTCGGCGGCGGTGTGCGGCAGACCTGCCTCACGCATCTGCTGCAACAGGCGCTCTACCGGTGTTTTGACCTCATCGGCCAGTTGTTTCACCGTGACTTGCGTCATGCACTTCTCTCCTCAGGCCGCGCCTAATTACTCGAACCAGTGGGCTCGGGCGGCCATGATCAACTTGCCGGCACGATCATCGTCAATGCCGTCGATGTCGAGCAGGTCGTCAATAGACTGCTCGGCCAGGTCTTCGCGGGTAATTACGCCGCGCACCGCCAGTTCCATCGCCAAATCCTTGTCCATACCCTCAAGCGAGAGCAGGTCTTCGGCCGGATGGGCGTCTGCCAGCTTTTCCTCAGTAGCGATGGCTTTGGTCAACAAACGATCCTTGGCACGAGCGCGAAGCTCGTTGACGATGTCTTCGTCAAAGCCGTCGATGTTGAGCATTTCTTCCAACGGTACGTAGGCAATCTCTTCCAGGCTGGTGAAGCCTTCATCTACCAGCACCTGAGCCAGCTCTTCGTCGACTTCCAGCTCGTCGATGAAGTTGCGCAGGATGTCGCCGGTTTCTGCTTGTTGCTTAGCCTGGATGTCCGATTCGGTCATCACGTTCAGGGTCCAGCCTGTCAACTGGCTCGCCAGACGCACGTTCTGACCACCACGACCGATGGCCTGAGCCAGATTGTCTGCGCCAACGGCGATGTCCATGGCATGGGCATCTTCGTCAACGATAATGGCCGCCACTTCTGCCGGCGACATGGCATTGATCACGAACTGCGCCGGGTTATCGTCCCACAGGACGATGTCGACACGCTCGCCACCCAACTCGCCCGACACGGCCTGGACGCGCGAACCGCGCATACCGATGCACGCGCCCTGCGGGTCGATGCGTTTGTCCTTGGAACGGACAGCGATCTTGGCACGCGACCCCGGATCACGGGACGCCGCCATGACCTCGATCAGGCCTTCAGCAATTTCCGGCACTTCGATGCGGAACAACTCGATCAGCATTTCCGGCGCGGTACGCGACAGGATCAACTGCGGGCCGCGGTTCTCGGTGCGGATTTCCTTGAGCAGTGCACGCAGGCGCACACCGACACGGAAGGTTTCGCGAGAAATGATGTCTTCACGAGCCAGCAACGCTTCGGCGTTGTTGCCCAGATCGACGATCACGTTGTCGCGGGTGACTTTCTTCACGGTGCCGGAGATGATTTCTCCCAGGCGCTCGCGATAGGCGTCGACCACTTGAGCGCGCTCGGCTTCACGGACTTTCTGCACGATGACCTGTTTGGCGGTCTGTGCAGCAATGCGGCCGAACTCGATGGATTCGATCTTTTCTTCGACGACGTCGCCGACCTTGGCGCCCGGATGCGTTTCGGCAACCTTGCTTGGCCAGGTTTCGATCGCAGGATCGTCGAGATCATTCTCTTCGACGACCGTCCAGCGACGGAAAGTCTCGTAGGAACCGGTGTGGCGGTTAATTTCCACACGCAGGTCAACTTCGTCTTCAAAACGCTTTTTGGTAGCAGTGGCCAGAGCCAGCTCCAGCGCTTCAAAAATCACGCTTGCCGGTACACCCTTTTCATTGGATACCGACTCAACAACCAGCAGTACTTCTTTGCTCATCGTACGCCTCGCCTTTCGCAAGCCATTGGATCCGCGGGATCCGCGTCTCAGTCAAAACTGGGAATAATGTTGGCCTTGTCGATCATATCGATCGGCAACAGGAACTCATGATCTTCTACCTGCACCACGACATCCTGTTCTTCTACACCGCGCAGAAGGCCCTGAAAGTTGCGTCGACCTTCAAAAGGCGAGCGCAGCTTGATCTTCACTTGTTCACCGGCAAATTTTGCAAACTGCTCAAGAGTGAACAGTGGGCGTTCCATGCCAGGCGAGGAAACTTCGAGGGTGTACTCAACGGAGATCGGATCTTCAACATCCAGGACACCGCTGATCTGACGGCTGACAATGGCGCAATCGTCCACCAGCACGCCACCCTCTTTATCGATATAAACACGCAACATCGAGTGACGACCCTGAGCCGAAAACTCGATACCCCAGCATTCATAGCCTAGGGCCACGACCACCGGGGCCAACAAGGCCTGCAACTCTTCTAGCTTGCTCGACACCTGAACCCCCTCGTGCATGTAAATGCATGCGCTGCAAAATAAAAAAATGGGCGAAACGCCCATCCTTGAAACGCCGTCGAACAGCGGCGCAGAAAGTGTCCAGCTAACAAAAAGCCCCTGAAAAGGGGCTCCTTAAACTGGTTGCGGGGGCCGGATTTGAACCGACGACCTTCGGGTTATGAGCCCGACGAGCTACCAGACTGCTCCACCCCGCGACAAAGCTGGGGCGGAAGTATACGACCGATCCCTTATAGGGTCAATGTAACCTTCCACCTGCAAGAAAGCCCGCAACAGCGGGCTCTCCTGACTAATTGGTACCGAGAAGGGGACTCGAACCCCTACACCCTATGGGCACAACCACCTCAAGGTTGCGTGTCTACCAATTCCACCACCTCGGCAAAACTACGTTTGAAACCCTTCTTACTTCTGCTCTTGAGCTGGAGGTACGTCAGTCGCTGGAGTAGCCGACTTTTGCTCTTGAAGCACCGGGACATCATCAGAAGCCGGTTGTTGTTGCTTTGGTACTTCCAACACTGCTGGATCTGGCAAACCTGCTTGAGTCAGCTGATGAGCCTTCTCTTTAGCAAAGTAACCTAACCCCAAGCTGGTTATGAAGAAACCGGCGGCAAGTATAGCAGTAAACTTACTAAGAAAGGTAGAGGAACCTTGGCTTCCGAACACAGTATTTGAAGCACCTGCTCCGAAAGACGCGCCAGCGTCCGCACCTTTACCCTGCTGCAGCAAAACCAGAGCAACTACGCCCAATGCACCCAGCAGATGAAAAACGACTACGACTGTTTCCAGCATTTTTTCAGTTTCCCGCGGCGCGACAAATCGCACCGAACTCATCTGCATTCAGGGAAGCTCCACCAATGAGCCCCCCATCGATATCCGGCATGCCGAACAGTTCGACCGCATTGGCCGCCTTCACGCTGCCGCCGTATAGAAGCCGCACACCTCGCGCGACTTCAGAATTCTCTGCCGCCAACTGCTCGCGAATGGCTTTATGCACATCCTGAGCCTGTTGCGGCGTTGCAGTCAGTCCGGTACCAATGGCCCAGACAGGCTCGTAAGCAATGACTGCCTTGGCAAAGGCACCAACACCCAGCTCCTCGATGATGCTGCCCAGCTGACGCCCGACAACCTCAAGAGTTTTTCCGGCCTCGCGCTGCTCGAGGGTCTCCCCTACACACAACACCGGAATCAAGCCACATGCCTGTGCCGCTGCGAACTTGCGATTCAGCATCCCGTCTCGCTCGCCCATTATCTGGCGGCGTTCGGAGTGCCCGACAAGCACCAGGGAACAACCTGCATCCACCAACTGACTCGGCGCAATTTCACCGGTCAATGCACCTTGCATGGATTCCACCGCAGAATTCTGCGCACCGACCGAAATCGATTTTCCTTTCAAACCATCAATCACTTGATTGATATGCAAGCAAGGCGGGAATACCGCGACATCAACACCGCTTGGCAAGGCCAGATGACGAAGGCCGTTGATCAGCTCAGCGACGCTGGCGCGGGTACCGTGCATCTTCCAGTTACCAGCTACCATAGGGCGACGCATGCTGTACCTCGTCGGTCAAAGTGGGCGCAGATGTTACCCAACACAATCATGGCTGGCAAGCCGAATCAGGCAGAAACTTCAGTTACCAGTTTTGCCAGTTCTTCGGCGTAGCTGCGAACCTGAGTTTCATCCTCGCCTTCGACCATCACACGCACCAATGGCTCTGTGCCGGACTTGCGTAGAAGCACGCGACCACGACCCGCCATTGCCTGGGTTACACGCGCACTGGCCTCCTTGACCGCCGGGTGCTCGAGCGGACTTTCGCCACCACCGAAGCGCACATTGATCAGTACCTGAGGGCACTTGCGCAACGCCTGACGCGTTTGGGCAAGGCCTTCATTGCGGGTTTTCAGTGCCATCAGCACCTGCAACGCAGCAATGATTGCATCACCAGTGGTGGTGTGATTGAAGCAGACGATATGCCCCGAGTTTTCACCACCTACCAGCCAATTACGCTCCAGTAGTTCGGCGATCACATAACGGTCACCGACATTGGCACGAATGAATGGAATCGAGAGTTCTGCCAGAGCGAGCTCCAGACCGAGGTTACTCATCAGCGTGCCGACTACGCCGCCCTGCAATTTGCCACGCCCGTGCAGATCACGCGCGATGATGAACAGCAACTCGTCACCATCAACGATGGCGCCAGTGTGATCCACCATCAGCACCCGATCACCGTCACCGTCAAAGGCGATGCCCAGATCAGCGTGCTCGGCGAGAACAGCGGCTTGCAGCTGACCCATATGGGTCGAACCGCAATTGTCATTGATGTTCAGACCATTGGGCTGAGCCGACAGCACGACCACTTCAGCGCCCAACTCACGAAAGACACTAGGAGCAACTTTGTAGGTCGCTCCGTGTGCGCAGTCGATCACGATTTTCAAACCGGAAAAGCTGGTACCGGTAGGCACGCTGCTTTTACAGAATTCGATGTAGCGACCCGAAGCGTCGTTGATACGCGACACCTTGCCAATCTTGCTCGACTCAACCACGGTCATCGGGGTATCGAGCAATTCTTCGATCATCAGCTCCAAATCGTCAGGCAGCTTGGTGCCTTTACCCGAGAAGAACTTGATGCCGTTATCGTCATGCGGGTTATGTGAAGCACTGATCACGATCCCGGCTTCGGCTTGAAACGTGCGCGACAGATAGGCAATGGCGGGCGTCGGCATCGGACCAAGCAGCATCACATCGGCGCCCGCCGACGTCAGACCTGCCTCAAGCGCCGATTCGAACATGTAGCCGGAGATTCGCGTGTCCTTGCCAACCAGCACCTTGCACGCGCCCATCTTGCGAAAGGCCATACCGGCCGCCCAGCCGAGCTTGAGCATGAAGTCCGGAGTGATCGGATATTCACCGACACGGCCACGAATACCGTCAGTACCAAAGTATTTCTTGCTCATAAGTGCTCCATCATTCTTATTCGGCTGATTCCACGGCCGCGAGCATACGCACCACGTCTACCGTTTCCGCCACATCATGGACGCGCAATATACGCGCTCCTTTAATCGATGCCAGTGCCGCCAGTGCGAGACCGCCGTGCAAACGCTCACCCACGGGTCGGCTCAAAGCCTGGCCAATCATGCTTTTGCGTGAGACACCGACCAATAGCGGACGCCCCAGCGCATGCAGGGCTTCCATATGCTTGAACAAGCTTAGATTGTGCTGCAGGGTTTTCGCGAAACCGAAACCGGGATCAAGAATGATCCGCTCTGCCGGAATGCCTGCCGCCGCACATTGAGCCATGCGCTCTGCCAGAAACTCACCGACTTCCCGGGTAACGTCCTGATAGCGCGGATTGTCCTGCATGTCACCCGGCTCGCCGAGCATATGCATCAGACAGACCGGCAGCCCGGTCGCGGCTGCGGCATCCAGCGCACCATCGCGGCGCAACGAGCGCACATCATTGATCAACCCGGCACCCAGGCGCGCTGTTTCACGCATCACCGCAGGTGTCGAAGTATCGACCGAGATGACCACATCCAGCTCGCGATTGATCAGCTCCACGATCGGAGCTACGCGTTCCAATTCCTCGAGCGGTGAAACCGCGCGCGCGCCAGGCCGGGTCGACTCACCGCCGACATCGATCAGCGTCGCCCCAGCAGCCACCATGGCTGCGGCGTGACGCAAGGCCACGTCGAGCTGATTGTACCGGCCGCCATCGGAGAAGGAATCGGGAGTGACATTGAGAATGCCCATGACATGCGTCCGGGCCAAATCAAGAACCCGGTTGCCGCAAGGCAACCGGGTCAGGGACTGTGCAGAAGTCATTTCAAACCTTAAACGTCAGCAGCCGGACCGCCGATCGGTGTTTCCGGACGCTCATCCTGAATCACCGGAGGCGGAGGCGTACCCGTGCCACCTGTCCAGTCACGCGGCTCACGTGGCGTACGACCCGCCATGATGTCGTCGATCTGCTCGGCATCAATGGTTTCGTACTTCATCAGCGCATCAGCCATGGCATCCAGCTTGTCACGGTTGTCCGTGAGGATCTGCTTGGCCGTGCCGTAACACTGGTCGATGATGCTGCGCACTTCGGAGTCGATAAGCTTGGCTGTCTCACCGGAGAAGCTGGCATTCTGACCACCACCACCGCGACCGAGGAACACTTCGCCCTCTTCTTCGGCGTACATCAGCGGACCGAGTTTTTCCGACAGGCCCCACTTGGTCACCATGTTCCGCGCAATCTGACTGGCACGCATGATGTCGTTGGAAGCGCCGGTGGTCACACCATCGAAACCAAGGGTCATCTCTTCGGCGATACGGCCACCGTACAGCGAGCAGATCTGGCTGATCAGCGCACGCTTGGACAGACTGTAACGATCCTCTTCAGGCAGGAACATGGTCACGCCCAGCGCACGGCCACGTGGAATGATCGAAACCTTGTAGACAGGATCATGCTCAGGCACAACGCGCCCAACGATCGCATGACCCGCTTCGTGATAAGCGGTGTTCTGTTTCTCTTTCTCGGACATGACCATGGATTTGCGCTCGGCGCCCATCATGATCTTGTCTTTGGCCAGCTCGAATTCTTTCATTTCGACGATGCGCTTGCCGCTACGTGCAGCGAACAGCGACGCTTCGTTGACCAGGTTGGCCAGATCGGCACCGGAAAAGCCTGGGGTACCACGGGCGATAACGGCTGGAGCCACGTCATCACCCATTGGCACTTTCCGCATGTGAACCTTGAGAATCTGCTCGCGACCGCGAATATCCGGCAAACCGACAACGACCTGACGGTCGAAACGGCCCGGACGCAGCAGCGCAGGGTCAAGTACGTCAGGACGGTTGGTGGCAGCGATCACAATGATGCCGTCATTCATTTCGAAGCCGTCCATCTCTACCAGCAACTGGTTGAGGGTCTGCTCACGCTCGTCGTGACCGCCGCCCATGCCGGCGCCACGGTGGCGACCGACGGCGTCGATTTCGTCAATGAAGATGATGCACGGCGCGTGCTTCTTGGCCTGCTCGAACATGTCGCGAACGCGGCTTGCACCAACACCCACAAACATTTCAACAAAGTCGGAACCGGAGATGGTGAAGAACGGCACTTTCGCTTCGCCAGCAATCGCCTTGGCCAGCAAGGTTTTACCGGTACCCGGAGGGCCGACCATCAATACGCCGCGAGGAATACGACCGCCGAGGCGCTGGAACTTGCCCGGATCACGCAGGAACTCAACCAGCTCACCAACTTCTTCCTTGGCTTCGTCGCAACCAGCAACGTCAGCCAGCGTGGTCTTCACCTGGTCTTCGGAGAGCAGGCGTGCCTTGCTCTTGCCAAAGCTCATCGGTCCGCCCTTGCCGCCGGCACCGCCCTGCATCTGGCGCATGAAGAACATGAACACCGCGATGATCACCAGGATCGGGAAGCTGGCCACCAGAAGTTGAGTCCAGATGCTTTGCTGCTCAGGCTGCTTGCCTTCAACCACAACGTGATTGTCGACCAGGTCGCCGATCAGGCCGTTGTCCTGGATCGCCGGACGAATGGTCTTGAAGCTGTCGCCATCGTTGCGCTTGCCGGTAATCACATAGCCGTCAACGGCTACGCGCTCGACCTTGCCATCCTTGACCTGCTGGATGAAGTCGGAATAGTTGAGGGTCTGCGGCTCGTTAGGGCTGGAGAAGTTGTTCATCACCGTCACGAGGACTGCCGCGATGATCAACCACAGGATCAGATTCTTTGCCATATCGTTCAATTAACTACCCTCTGAAGCAAGCTCCGCTACTGGCGCGCGCTTCGCATGATATTCACCGGCCTAACTTACTACATTACCTACAACTCTTGCAGGCGCCGTCTGTAACCCTTTGTGAAACACTTTCTACACAATATTCGCTTATGCACGCGGGGCAAAATACGAAAAACCTATCGCCCCGGCAAAAAACCTCGTTTTACTCATTACCGCCACGGTAACCCCAAGCCAGCATGTATTGCTCGCGGGAGCTGCCACGGGAGGAGTCCGGCTTGATCATCTGGATCTTGTCGAACTTCTTCCGAGCATCCTTCAGGTAGACATCAAAACCTTCGCCCTGAAAAATCTTGATCACGAAATTACCACCCGGCTTGAGTATCCGTTCCGCCAGATCAAGCGCCAGCTCGCAAAGGAACATGGCTTTGGGCATGTCCACTTCAGGCGTACCACTCATATTGGGGGCCATATCGGAAATCACAAGGTCCACCTGTGAATTACCCACGGCTTCAAGGATCCGCGCGAGCACTTCGTCCTCGGTGAAGTCACCTTGAATGAAGGTCACGTCCGGAATGCTGTCCATTTCCAGGATGTCCGAAGCGATCAGTCGCCCCTGACCACCGATCAGTCGGCTGGTGACCTGTGACCAGCCCCCGGGCGCCGCGCCCAGGTCGACAACGCTCATGCCGGAACGGATCAGCTTGTATTTCTCCTGGATCTCCAGAAGCTTGTAACTCGCACGCGAGCGGTAGCCATCCTTCTGCGCCTGCTTCACATAAGGATCGTTGACATGTCGTTTCAGCCAACCAAGGCTTGTCTTGGAACGCGCCATTGGGCACCTCGATAATAAGGGTCGTGATTAATTGGGCGGATCCACGAACCCTCGGGTAAAATGGCCGCCATTTTACAGAATCCAGACGAAAGGGTCAGATTATGCCGCTCACTCCAGAGCAGAAGAAACAGTACAAATCCATTGGCCACCACCTGAAACCGGTTTTGACGGTGGCGGACAACGGTCTGACTGAAGGTGTATTAGCCGAACTTGAACGCGCCTTGGCGGATCACGAGCTGATCAAGATCAAGCTCAACATCCTCGACCGCGAGTCGCGCCTGGCGCACATTGCAGAGCTGTGCAAGGTCGGCAAGGCTGATCTGGTACAGGTCATCGGCAAGATGGCGCTGGTTTATCGCAAGAACTTCAGCGTCAACAAGCAGCTGTCGAACGTTCATCGCTTCAAGTGATGGCAAGGGTCAAGGGTGTGCTTCGCGCACCCTGCCACTCCATCCCGGTAGCGGCTGCAACACCAGCACCAGTCCAGAGAAGCCCAACAGCAGAAAACTGAATGCCTGCCAGCGCTGCGCTTGCGGCCAGCCGACATGCACGGCGACAAACATCGCACACGCATACAGTGCCATCAACAACACCTGCCCGCGAAAATCCCGCCACAGACTGGCAAGGCCCTCGGCCCGTACCAGCACCAAAGCCTGAAAAATCACGCAGGCCGCGGCAAAAATCACCAGCGACACTTCGAACGCATCGGCAATCTCATCGATCAGCAACGGTGCCAGACCAATCTTGCCCAGCACCGGTCGCAAACCGAGGTGAATCAACCAGAAGCCGCCGACCCACAACATCTGGGTCAGCTGCCAAAGCATGGCGCCCGCACGTAGCGGGCGCTTGCCTTCAGATGTGACGGACTTCGACAATCTCGTACTCGATAACACCACTCGGCGTTTTCACGGCAACCACGTCACCCTCTTCCTTGCCGATCAAGGCACGGGCCAAGGGCGAGCCGACCGAAATCTTGCCGAGTTTGAAGTCAGCCTCATCCTCACCCACGATGTGGTAAGCGACGCTTTCATCCGTCTCGACGTTGGCGATTTCGACAGTGGTACCGAAGATCACTTTGCCGGTGTGCGGAATGGTCGTGACATCAATGATGACCTGATTCTGGATCCGGCCTTCGATATCACGGATCCGCGCCTCGACCATGCCCTGCTGTTCGCGGGCGGCATGGTATTCGGCGTTTTCCTTCAGATCACCCAGCTCGCGAGCTGTACCGATGTCCTGGCTGAGCTTCGGACGAACGACCTTGGTCAGGTGAGCGTGTTCTTCTTCCAGGGCTTTTGCGCCCTGGACGGTCATTGGGTACTTGATCATGCCTTCAATCCTGCGTGTAGATCCTGCAAGCGGCGTACGGTCTTCTCGGGACCGAACTTCAGCGCTTCACAGATAGCCTCGCCCGCAGCAATGGTGGTGGTGCAGTAGATCTTGTGCTGCAGGGCATTACGACGAATGGAGTAGGAATCAGCGATCGACTGACGGCCTTCGGTGGTGTTGATGATCAGGGTGACTTCGTCATTCTTGATCATGTCGACCACGTGCGGACGACCCTCGGTCACCTTGTTCACGCGGCGCACTTTCAGGCCTGCGGCTTCGATCAGCTTGGCAGTACCGGCAGTGGCGACCACTTCGAAGCCCAAGTTGATCAGATCACGGGCCACGCCTGCAACCAGCGACTTGTCATCGTCACGCACGCTGATGAACGCGGTACCGCCGGTCGGCAGCACTTCGCTCGCGCCCATCTGGGCCTTGGCGAAGGCTTCACCGAAGGTGTCGCCGACACCCATCACTTCACCGGTGGACTTCATCTCCGGGCCGAGGATCGGGTCAACGCCAGGGAATTTGGCGAACGGGAACACCGCCTCTTTCACGCTGTAGAAGTTCGGGATGATTTCCTTGGTGAAGCCGATTTCCTTCAGGGTCTTACCGGCCATGACGCGTGCAGCGATCATTGCCAGGGAAACACCGATGCACTTGGACACGAACGGTACGGTACGCGAAGCGCGCGGGTTGACTTCGATGACGTAGATGTCTTCGCCCTGCAAGGCCAGTTGCACGTTCATCAGGCCGACAACGCCCAGTTCCAGGGCCATTTTCTTGACCTGTTCGCGCATCTCGTCCTGGATGTGCGCCGGCAGCGAGTACGGCGGCAGCGAGCACGCGGAGTCACCGGAGTGAACGCCCGCCTGTTCGATGTGCTGCATGATCGCGCCGATCACCACGTCTTTGCCGTCGCAGACCGCATCCACGTCCATCTCGATGGCGCAGTTGAGGAAGTGGTCGAGCAGCACCGGGCTGTCGTTGGACACTTGCACCGCATCACGCAGGTAGCGCTTGAGTTCGTCTTCCTTGTAGACGATTTCCATCGCGCGGCCGCCCAGTACGTAGGACGGGCGCACCACCAGCGGATAACCGATTTTCGCGGCAGCGCGAACGGCTTCGTCTTCGCTGCGCACGGTGGCGTTTGGCGGCTGACGCAGGTTCAGGCGCTCAACCATTTGCTGGAAGCGCTCACGGTCTTCGGCGCGGTCGATGGCGTCAGGGCTGGTACCGATGATCGGCACGCCAGCGGCTTCGAGGGCACGCGCCAGTTTCAGCGGAGTCTGGCCGCCGTACTGGACGATCACGCCTTTCGGCTTCTCGACGCGGCAGATTTCCAGTACGTCTTCCAGGGTTACCGGCTCGAAGTACAGACGGTCGGACGTGTCGTAGTCGGTGGAAACGGTTTCCGGGTTGCAGTTGACCATGATGGTTTCATAGCCGTCTTCGCGCAGTGCGAGGGCGGCGTGTACGCAGCAATAGTCGAACTCGATGCCCTGGCCGATACGGTTCGGACCACCACCCAGAATCATGATCTTGTCGCGACCGGACGGCGCGGCTTCGCACTCTTCCTCGTACGTCGAGTAGAGGTACGCGGTGTCGGTGGCGAACTCGGCGGCACAGGTGTCAACGCGCTTGTAGACCGGGAACACTTCCAGTTTTTGACGGTGCGTACGCAGGTTCTTCTCGGTCACACCCAGCAGTTTGGCCAGACGCTGATCGGAGAAGCCTTTGCGCTTGAGCTTGAACATCAGGTCGCGGTCGATAGCGGACAGACCGAGGGTCTTGACCTTCTCTTCTTCCTTGATCAGATCTTCGATCTGCACCAGGAACCACGGGTCGATCATGTTCATGCCGAAAATGTCTTCGACGGTCATGCCGGCGCGGAATGCGTCCGCTACGTACCAGATACGCTCGGCGCCCGGCACGGTCAGCTCGCGCTTGAGGATGCTCATGCTTTCCGGGTTGCTCAGGTCGAGCTTCTCGTCCAGCCCGCAAACACCGACTTCCAGACCGCGCAGGGCTTTCTGCAGGGATTCCTGGAAGGTGCGGCCGATGGCCATGACTTCACCGACCGACTTCATTTGCGTGGTCAGGCGCGCGTCAGCCTTGGCGAATTTCTCGAAGGCGAAACGTGGCAGCTTGGTCACAACGTAGTCGATCGACGGCTCGAAGGACGCCGGGGTCTTGCCGCCGGTGATGTCGTTGGACAGTTCGTCGAGGGTGTAGCCCACAGCCAGTTTGGCCGCGACTTTGGCAATCGGGAAACCGGTGGCTTTCGAAGCCAGTGCCGAGGAACGCGATACGCGCGGGTTCATCTCGATCACGACCATGCGGCCAGTGTCCGGGCAGATACCGAATTGCACGTTGGAGCCGCCGGTCTCGACGCCGATCTCGCGCAGTACCGCCAGCGAGGCGTTACGCAGGATCTGGTATTCCTTGTCGGTCAGGGTCTGTGCCGGAGCAACGGTGATCGAGTCACCGGTATGCACACCCATCGGGTCGAAGTTTTCGATCGAGCAGACGATGATGCAGTTGTCCTTTTTGTCGCGGACAACTTCCATTTCATATTCTTTCCAGCCGATCAGCGATTCGTCGATCAGCAGCTCTTTGGTCGGCGACAGGTCCAGACCGCGGGCGCAGATTTCTTCGAACTCTTCACGGTTGTAGGCAATACCGCCGCCAGTGCCACCCATGGTGAAGGACGGACGGATGATGCACGGGAAACCAAGACGCTCGAGAACGGCGTTGGCTTCTTCCATGCTGTGGGCGATACCGGAACGCGGGCATTCCAGGCCGATGGATTTCATGGCCTTGTCGAAACGCGAACGGTCTTCAGCCTTGTCGATGGTGTCGGCGTTGGCACCGATCATTTCCACGCCGAACTTTTCCAGAACGCCTTCGCGCTCCAGATCCAGGGCGCAGTTCAGTGCAGTCTGGCCACCCATGGTTGGCAGCACCGCGTCCGGGCGTTCTTTTTCGATGATCTTGGCCACGGTCTGCCACTTGATCGGCTCGATGTACGTGGCGTCAGCCATGTCCGGGTCGGTCATGATGGTGGCCGGGTTGGAGTTCACCAGGATGACGCGGTAACCCTCTTCGCGCAGGGCTTTGCAGGCCTGGGCGCCGGAGTAGTCGAATTCGCAGGCCTGGCCGATAACGATCGGGCCAGCGCCGAGAATCAGGATGCTTTTAATGTCTGTACGTTTTGGCATGGGTTTGTCACTCAAATCCGCAGGTCAGTCGGCAAGCCGTCTTGATCGATTTCTGAAGCCCTGAGGGGCGCCACCGGTGTCGGGGCCGCCCTCGAGGGCTTCTCGCTACAGTCTCAAGGCGAACGCTTAGCGTCGCTTGGCCATCTCGTTGATGAAGCGGTCGAACAGGGGCGCCACATCGTTCGGGCCCGGGCTCGCTTCAGGGTGGCCCTGGAAGCTGAACGCGCTCTTGTCGGTGCGCTCGATGCCTTGCAGGGTGCCATCGAACAGCGATTTGTGGATCGCACGCACGTTGGCCGGCAGGGTCGCTTCGTCAACCGCGAAACCGTGGTTCTGGCTGGTGATCATCACGACGCCAGTGTCCAGATCCTGTACCGGGTGGTTGGCACCGTGGTGGCCATGGCCCATTTTCAGGGTCTTGGCGCCGGAGGCCAGAGCCAGCAGCTGGTGACCAAGGCAGATACCGAAGACCGGAATCTCGGTTTCCAGCACTTCCTTGATCGCCTTGATCGCGTAGTCGCAAGGCTCCGGATCACCAGGACCGTTGGACAGGAACACACCGTCCGGCTTGAGCGCCAGCACGTCGGCTGCCGGGGTTTGCGCCGGCACCACGGTCACGCGGCAGCCGCGCTCGACCAGCATGCGCAGAATGTTCAGCTTGACGCCGTAGTCGTAGGCAACCACGTGGTATGGCAGCTCGGACGCTTCGAGGGTCGCGTGGCTGTCGGTCTTCAGATCCCAGACAGTGGAGCGCCATTCGTACTTTTCCTTGGTGCTGACGACTTTCGCCAGATCCATGCCCTTCAGGCCCGGGAAGCCTTGCGCGGCGGCAATTGCAGCTTCTTCGGAGATGTTGTCGCCGGCCATGATGCAGCCGTTCTGGGCGCCTTTTTCACGCAGGATGCGGGTCAGGCGGCGGGTGTCGATACCGGCGATTGCCACAACGTTGTTGGCTTTCAGGTAGTCGGACAGGGACAGAGTGTTACGCCAGTTGCTCGCTACCAGCGGCAGGTCACGGATGACCAGGCCAGCGGACCATACACGGTCGGACTCGGCATCTTCCGGCGTGGTGCCGGTGTTGCCGATGTGCGGGTAAGTCAGGGTAACGATCTGTTGGGCGTAGGAAGGATCGGTAAGGATTTCCTGATAGCCGGTCATTGCGGTGTTGAACACCACCTCACCAACGGTTTGACCGTCGGCTCCAATGGCTTCGCCGCGAAAAATGCTGCCATCAGCAAGGGCGAGTATGGCTGGCTTAGTCAAGAAGACCTCCCGTAAATAACGCATGAAAGGGCAATCGCAGGTTGTAAAAAAGCGGAGTGACGTATGGACACGTCACCCCG
This sequence comes from Pseudomonas sp. Y5-11, assembly GCF_022368695.1. Lineage (NCBI taxonomy): Bacteria > Pseudomonadati > Pseudomonadota > Gammaproteobacteria > Pseudomonadales > Pseudomonadaceae > Pseudomonas > Pseudomonas sp. Y5-11. Next base: position 1,789,313 of record NZ_CP058974.1, on the reverse strand, counting down.
CTTCTTCACTGAATTATTCTGCGCGCTTTTAGTGGACACACTAAAGCTGTAGCTTACAGAAAAAGGCTTTTTTGGTCCACCGCTAAAGAGCCTAAAAGGCCGGAGAATGCGACAGGCCGTCGCGCGGTGCAGAAAAACCAGCGCAAACCGGGCGTTTGCGCTGGGTAAAACATTCAATCAATGCAGGTCGAGCACGTCCTGCATGTCATACAGACCCGGCTCGCGGCCATCCAGCCACAACGCCGCACGCACCGCACCCTTGGCGAATGTCATGCGACTGGAAGCCTTGTGCGTAATCTCCAGGCGCTCGCCTTCGCAGGCAAACAGCACGGTGTGATCACCGACCACATCACCACCGCGAACGGTGGCGAAACCAATGGTTTCCCGCTCGCGCGCACCGGTGTGACCTTCACGACCATAGACCGCAACCTTCTGCAGATCACGATCCAGCGCATCGGCAATCACTTCACCCATGCGCAGCGCCGTGCCCGAAGGCGCGTCAATCTTGTGCCGGTGATGCGCTTCGATGATTTCGATGTCAGCATCGTCGCCCAGCACCCGGGCAGTCATTTCGAGCAGCTTCAACGACAGGTTGACCCCGACACTGAAGTTGGCCGCAAACACGATCGGAATATCCTTGCCCGCCTCGGCCAGCAGTTGCTTCTGCGCAGCGTCGAGCCCGGTGGTGCCAATGACCATGGCCTTTCCGGCCTTGCGACAGAACGCGAGGTTTTTCAACATCACTTCTGGCAGGGTGAAGTCGATCAGCACATCGAACTCTTCAGCCACCGATTCGAGGTTGCCGGACAACGGCACACCGATACGACCCAGCGAAGCCAGCTCACCGGCGTCCACTCCGATCAGCGTACTGCCGGGACGAACGATCGCCGCAGTCAGGCCGGTCAATGGCGCGCGCTGTTGCACGGCTTCGACCAGAATCTTGCCCATGCGCCCGGCGGCGCCCATCACAGCTATACGTCGCATGCCGACTCCTTACAGATCGCCGAAGAAGCGCTTCACACCATCGAACCAACCAGTGGTTTTCGGCGAGTGGCTGTTATCGTCCGCCAGCGAGCTGCGGAATTCTTCGAGCAGTTCGCGCTGACGACGATTCAGATTGACCGGGGTCTCGACCGCTACGCGGCACATCAAGTCGCCCGCACCACCGCCACGCACCGGCGCCACGCCTTTGCCGCGTACACGGAACTGCTTGCCGGTCTGGGTGCCTTCGGGGATTTTCAATTTGACGCGACCGTCGAGGGTCGGGATTTCCAGCTCGCCGCCGAGCGCCGCATCAACAAAGCTGATCGGCACTTCGCAGAACAGGTGCTTGCCATCGCGCTGGAAGATGTCGTGCTCGCGCACGTTGATCACCACGTACAGGTCGCCGGTCGGGCCGCCCTGGGTGCCCGCCTCGCCCTCGCCGGACAGACGAATGCGGTCGCCGGTATCAACACCAGCCGGCACTTTGACCGACAGGGTCTTGTATTCTTCGACGCGACCGTCGCCGTGGCAGGAATCGCACGGATCGGAAATGATCTTGCCCTGGCCATGGCAGCGCGGGCAGGTCTGCTGCACCGAGAAGAAGCCCTGCTGCATGCGCACCTGACCGATGCCGCCGCAGGTCGGGCAGGTCGATGGCGACGAGCCTTTCTTCGCGCCGGAACCGTCGCACGGCTTGCAGTTGACCAGTGTCGGAACGCGGATATTCACGGTGGTACCGCGTACCGCTTCTTCCAGATTCAGCTCCAGGGTGTAGCGCAAATCGCTGCCGCGCTGGGCGCCGCCACGGGAACCGCCGCGACCGCCACCGAAGAAGTCACTGAAGACATCGCCAAAGATGTCAGAGAAATTCTGCCCGCCGAAACCGGCACCACCGCCACCCATGCTTGGGTCGACGCCAGCATGACCGTACTGGTCGTAGGCCGCGCGCTTGCTCGAATCGGACAATACTTCGTAGGCTTCGTTGGCCTCTTTGAACAGTTCTTCCGACGCTTTGTCATCGGGATTACGGTCCGGGTGGTGCTTCATCGCCAGGCGACGATAGGCCTTTTTCAGGTCTGCATCGCTTGAACCACGCTCGACACCCAATACTTCGTAATAGTCACGCTTTGCCATAAGTCTTTGCACTCTTGAGGACGTTCGGCAAACCCCTCCTGAGGATGGCCAAACTCGTTGAGCCCCAATACAGGCCCGGACCCAACTCACGTCAATTCAACGATCCTGGTCTTTGTTTCTTGTGGTACTTGCGGCACGAAAAGCAGGAGCATTCCCGGCCATACCAACAGCATGCAAGGCTTGTCGCATGCTGTAAAAATTCACGTATTCCAGATACGCCAACGCGGGAGCAAGCTCCCGCGCGGCGACATCCTACCAGTCACCGCCGCAAGGCAGTCAACCGGCCGACCAACAACTTACTTGTGGTCTTTGACTTCTTCGAACTCGGCATCGACAACATCGTCAGCCTTTTCAGCTTTCTCGTCGTGCGGCGCCGCGCCTTCAGCAGGCTGAGCCTGTTCGGCGTACATCTTCTGGGCAACCGGAGCCGAGACTTTCGACAGCTCTTCGATCTTCGCTTCGATGGCAGCCTTGTCGTCGCCTTTCACAGCGGCTTCCAGTGCAACCACGGCAGCTTCGATCGCGGTCTTCTCTTCGGCGCTGACCTTGTCGCCCGCTTCGGTGACCATTTTGCGAGTCGAGTGAACCAGTGCGTCACCCTTGTTACGGGATTCAGCCAGCTCCGCGAACTTGCGGTCTTCCTCGGCGTTCAGCTCGGCGTCGCGAACCATCTTCTGAATTTCTTCATCCGACAGACCGGAGTTGGCCTTGATGGTGATCTTCTGCTCTTTACCGGTCGCCTTGTCTTTCGCGCCAACGTGCAGGATGCCGTTTGCGTCGATGTCGAAGGTCACTTCGATCTGCGGCACGCCACGTGGAGCAGGTGGAATGTCGGCCAGGTCGAATTTGCCCAGGGACTTGTTCTGCGCAGCTTGCTTACGCTCACCTTGCAGGACGTGAATGGTCACGGCGCCCTGGTTGTCGTCGGCAGTCGAGAACACTTGCGATTTCTTGGTAGGAATCGTGGTGTTTTTCTCGATCAGCGCGGTCATCACGCCACCCATGGTTTCGATACCCAGGGTCAGCGGGCTGACGTCGAGCAGCAGAACGTCTTTCACGTCACCGGCCAGAACGGCGCCCTGGATCGCAGCACCCATGGCAACTGCTTCGTCCGGGTTCACGTCTTTACGTGCTTCTTTACCGAAGAAATCGGTCACCAGCTTCTGTACCAGCGGCATACGGGTCTGACCGCCGACCAGAATCACGTCGTTGATCGCGCCAACGTCGATACCGGCGTCTTTCATGGCGATGCGGCAAGGTTCGATGGTGCGCTGAACCAGGTCTTCAACCAGTGCTTCGAGCTTGGCACGCGAAATCTTCACGTTCAGGTGCTTAGGACCGGTGGCGTCTGCAGTGATGTACGGCAGGTTGACGTCGGTCGACTGCGCGGAGGACAGCTCGATCTTGGCTTTCTCAGCGGCTTCTTTCAGGCGCTGCATGGCCAGCGGGTCGCCTTTGAGGTTCATGCCGCTTTCTTTCTTGAATTCGTCAACGAGGTAGTCGATCAGACGAATGTCAAAGTCTTCACCGCCGAGGAAGGTGTCACCGTTGGTGGCCAACACTTCGAACTGGTGCTCGCCGTCAACTTCAGCGATCTCGATCACGGAAACGTCGAAAGTACCGCCACCCAGGTCGTAAACGATCACGGTGTGATCGCCCTTGGCCTTGTCCATACCGTAAGCCAGAGCCGCTGCGGTTGGTTCGTTGATGATACGTTTAACGTCCAGACCAGCGATGCGGCCGGCGTCTTTGGTCGCCTGACGCTGGCTGTCGTTGAAGTAGGCCGGAACGGTGATCACCGCTTCAGTCACAGGCTCGCCGAGGTAATCTTCGGCAGTCTTCTTCATCTTCTTCAGGATTTCAGCCGAGATTTGTGGCGGCGCCATTTTCTGGCCGTTCACTTCAACCCAGGCGTCGCCGTTGTCAGCCTTGGCGATTTTGTACGGGACCATCTTGATGTCTTTCTGTACGACTTCTTCGTCGAACTTGCGACCGATCAGACGCTTCACCGCGTACAGGGTGTTGTGCGGGTTGGTCACTGCCTGACGCTTGGCCGACTGACCAACGAGGATTTCACCATCGTTGGCGTAAGCGATGATCGACGGCGTGGTGCGCGCGCCTTCGGCGTTTTCGATAACTTTGGCTACGCCGTTTTCCAGCACGGAGACGCAGGAGTTGGTAGTCCCCAGGTCGATACCGATAATTTTGCCCATGTTCACTCTCCCGAAACTTTGGATTTTGTTGCCGCAGCAGTGGTGGCTAACTGCGGTAATACTTAAACGCTTGACTTCTAAATGGGGGCCTTGCGGCTAATTTCAAGCCTTCTCGTCAATCGAAGGCGAAATTGGCGCCGGCGCCTTGCTGACCACAACCATGGCCGGACGCAACAGGCGACCATTGAGCTGATAGCCCTTCTGGAACACCTTCAGAACGCTGTTCGGTTCGACGTCGGCGCTTTCCTGCATGGCCATCGCCTGATGGTGAACGGCGTTGAACGGTTCGCCATGCGGATCGATCGCTTCAAGCTGATAACGCTTGAGGGTGTCGTGAAACATTTTCAGGGTCAGTTCAATGCCTTCGCGCATCGGACGGATGCTTTCGTCGTCCGGGCTCGACAGCTCGAGGCCGCGCTCCAGGCTGTCGACGATCGGCAGCAGGTCACCGGCGAATTTTTCCAGCGCAAACTTGTGCGCCTTCTCGACATCCTGCTCGGCACGGCGGCGGACGTTCTGCAGATCGGCAGCTACGCGCAGCGACTGATCCTGCGCGGCGGCCAACTGCTCTTCGAGCACTTGTACACGGGTCGCCAGGTCGTCACCCGAAGTTTCGGGCGCCTGATTGGCTTCTGGATTTTGCGTATCTACTGTCTGTTCGTCAGCCATAGAATTCTCCTTTCAATTACGTCCGCGAGCTGTACTCGCGCTTCTGCCCCGATATATGGGGCCGCAAAATCAGGCTTCAAGGGCCTGCAATGATTAACCCTACAAAAAAGTGCTGCATTGTCATTCCTGCTCGGACTAAGCATTTGATCGGATCAAGCAAATCGAGCTAAACGAGGGCATTGTCAGGCCGAAACAAAACACTGTATAAATAACCAGACCTAAAGCCTGGGAGCGGCCTTTATGCTGGTGCACCTGTCCGTACACAACTACGCCATCGTTGAACATCTCGATCTCGAACTTGATCGCGGGATGAGCGTGATCACAGGGGAAACCGGCGCCGGCAAGTCGATCATGCTCGACGCCCTGGGCCTGACCCTTGGCGACCGCGCCGACAGCGGCGTGGTTCGCCCGGGCGCCGACAAGGCCGACATTCTGGCCACCTTCGACCTGGTCGACATTCCCGAAGCCCATGCCTGGCTGGCCGAGCGCGACCTCGAAAACGACGGCCCCTGCATCCTGCGCCGGGTGATCACCGCCGAAGGCCGTTCGCGCGGCTATATCAATGGCACACCCTGCCCGCTCGGTGATCTCAAGGCCCTCGGCGAACTGCTGATCGACATCCACAGCCAGCACGAACATCAGTCCCTGCTGAAAACCGATACTCACCGGCGCCTGCTCGACGAATATGCCGGCGCTACCGATCTGGCCCGTCAGGTGCAACTCGCCGCGCAGCGCTGGCGCCAGACCCGCCAGGAACTGGAGCGCCTCTCCAACTCGGGTGACGAGCAACGCGCGCGTCACCAATTGCTCAGCTACCAGCTCGAAGAACTGGAGAACCTCGGCCTCGGCGAAAACGAACTCGAACAGCTGGAGCAGGAACACAAGAATCTGACCAACGCCGAAACCCTGCTTGGCATTTGTCGACAGGTGGTCGAGCAGTGCAGCGAAAGCGATTCCGGCAATGTACTGAATGCGCTGACCGCCAGTCTCAATCGCCTGTCGAGCGTGAACAGCTCGGTCGGCGCGCTGGGCGAAGCCAGCAGCTTGCTGACCAGCGCGCAGATCCAGGTCGAAGAAGCCGTGGGCGAGCTCAATCGCTTCCTCGACAACTTCGATGCCGATCCGGCGCGCCTGCAGTATCTGGAAGAACGTCTCGACGCGATTTACACCCTGGCCCGCAAGCACCGGATTCAGCCAACCGAAGTCGCCGAGATGCAGCAGAAATTGCTCGATGAAATCGAGACATTGAATGCCAACGACGAATCCATCGAACGCCTGGGTGATGAACTGGCCTCTTATGCCCGCCATTATCAAGAGAAGGCCCGGGAGCTGAGCGACTTGCGCCATCAGGCCGCCAGCAGCCTCGCCAGCGCCGTGGAGCAAGAGATCCAGCGTTTGGGCATGCCGGGCGGACGCTTCACCATCGAGCTGCGCGCCAACACCAGCGACGAACTGCAGCCTAACGGACTGGAACAAGTCGAACTGCTGGTCAGCGCCAACCCCGGCCAGCCGCTCAAGGCGCTGGCCAAAGTAGCCTCCGGTGGCGAGCTGTCGCGGATCAGCCTGGCGATTCAAGTGATCACTGCGCAGACCTCACGGGTGCCAACCCTGGTATTCGACGAAGTGGACGTGGGTATCGGCGGGCCGACAGCGGAAATCGTCGGTCAGTTGTTGCGGCGTCTTGGCGATCGCGGCCAAGTGCTGACCGTGACGCATTTGCCGCAAGTGGCGGCGCAGGGTCATCAGCATTTATTTGTGCACAAGGTTCGCGGCGAGCAGGCTACCCACACCGCCGTGTCCAAGCTGAGCAAGAACGACCGCATAGAAGAAGTGGCGCGGATGCTGGGCGGGATCGACCTGACCAAAGAATCCTTGGCTCACGCGAAAAAAATGGTGGTCACGGCAAAAGTTTAAGAACGGCAGAAAGCACGAAGGCGACCCTTGAGTCGCCTTCGTTCGTTTCGCGAACCTGAAATTCGCGCGACATGCTTACTTTTTCTTGCGTACGTACAGCACCAGATTGTGATCTACCAGATCAACACCGTGCTCCTCGGCAATTGCCTTCTGGAGCTTTTCGATTTCCGGACTGACGAATTCGACGACTTCACCGGTTTCCACGTTGACCATATGGTCGTGGTGGCCACCGTCGGCCAATTCGAATACCGCGTGGCCACCGTCGAAGTTGTGACGGACCACGAGGCCAGCAGCTTCGAACTGGGTCAGAACACGGTAAACCGTGGCCAGACCGACGTCCTCGCCCGCTTCCATCAACGCCTTGTAGACGTCTTCGGCACTCATGTGACGCTGCTCGGTAGAGTCGAGCATTTGCAGGATCTTGACCCGTGGCAGGGTCACTTTGAGGCCGGCTTTGCGTAGTTCGCTATTTTCAACCATGGTCAGCTTTCTCGCGATGCTGCTTCGCAGCTTCTCTTAATGCGGGTATGATCGGCGTTTACGTTGTCCCAGCCAAGATAGTGGAAGTCGCCCACCGATGCAAAACACCAAGCTCTTGCTAACCAGTTTCACCTTTGTGGGACTGCTCGCACTCGCCGGTTGTTCATTCCCCGGGGTTTACAAAATCGACATCCAGCAGGGCAATGTCGTCACGCAGGACATGATAGACCAGTTACGCCCGGGAATGACCCGTCGGCAAGTACGGTTTATCATGGGTAACCCTCTGCTGACCGACACGTTCCATGCCGATCGCTGGGATTATCTGTACAGCCTGCAACCTGGTGGCGGTGAACGCCAGCAGGAGCGCGTGAGTGTTAATTTCAATTCCAACGACCAGCTTGTCAGCCTGTCCGGTGACTTCATGCCGGGCGTAAGCCGTGACGAGGCCATTCTCGGTAAGGACAGTGGCACCAGCGTGACCGCCCCTGCTGAAAACGCCGAGAAGCCGAAGCCGGAACAACCCGCCAAACCAGGCTCCTTGCTGGATTCGATCCAGAAGGACGTGGACGGTGTTGAAACCGTTCCGGTTCCGACGCCTGAGCCGCTGGACACCTCCCCGCAGTAATGCGCGAGGCAATAAAAAACCCGGAATTTCCGGGTTTTTTATTGCCTGCGATCTGGCCAGGCTACTGATTTCGCGCTTTGGCCTCGGCAGCCTTGGCCGCCCGCAGGCGTCGAACCTCTTTCGGGTCCGCCAGTAACGGCCGGTAGATCTCGATGCGCTCCCCCGCCTGAATCAAGCGAGCCCGTGGATCAGCCACCACCTTGCCGAAGATCCCCAGCGGACAATCACTCAGATCCAGCTCCGGGAATTCATCGCCAATACCTGACTTGAGTACCGCCTCTCGCACTGTCGTCCCTTCCGGGACGCTCAAAGCGCGCAGAAGCTGACGATCCACGGCGGCATACACCACTTCAATCTCGATCACCGGATCAACCATGCATCTGCTTGGCACGCTGGCAGAACGCATCCACCAACGTATTCGCCGCCTGATTGAACAGCGGGCCAAGCGTCGCGCGCACCAGCGGGCCGGCGTAGTCAAAAGACAGGTCAAGACTGATCTTGCAGGCCTTCTCGTTCAATGCCTTGAAGACCCAGACACCATGCAGCTGGTTGAACGGGCCTTCTTCCAGGTTCATCTCGATCGATTGTCCCGGCACCAGCGTATTGCGCGTGACGAAGTGCTGACTGAGACCGCCCTTGGCCACGCCAACGCTGGCGCGCATGTGCTCGGGCGAGCTTTCCAGCACTTCGGCGGACGAGCACCATGGCAAGAATTCCGGGTAACGCGCGACGTCGTTGACCAGGTCGTAGAGGAATTGCGCCGGGTAGGGCAGCAACGCCGAACGTTGAATATGTGTCGTCATGTAAGCGTTACTTCCAGAGCTGAGCGGCAAACACTACAAGAATGCCGATAGGCGCCACGTAGCGCATCAAGAACAAGGACAGGGCAAACAGCGCCGGGTTACGAATCGACAACTCCTCCCGCACCGCATCACGCCCCATCACCCAACCGGCAAACAGCACGAAGCACAGGCCACCGAGCGGCAACATGATCCGCGAGGTGAAGAAATCGATCACGCCGAAGAAGTCCAGACCGCCCGCCGCACCCCATTGGTAGAGATGGAACAGCCCGCCTTCGTTCACGAAAAATTTGGCTTCCTTCCAGATATTGAAAGAGAAAACCGTACCCAGACCGACGAACCAGCAGATGAACGCCAGCCAGAAAGTCACCCAGCCACGGCTGATTTTCGTGCGTTCAACCAGATAGGCCACCATCGGTTCAAGCAAGGAAATCGCCGAGCTCCAGGCGGCAATCGCCACCAGCACAAAGAACACCACGCCCATCAACTGGCCGAAAACCACGTTACCGAAGGCAAATGGCAGACTGACAAACATCAGGCCCGGGCCTTCGCTAGGGTTCAAACCGCCAGCAAACACAATCGGAAACAATGCCAGACCGGCCACCAGCGATACAAAGGTATCCAGCAGCGCCACACCGACCACGGTGCCAGAGAGCGAGGCTTCCTTGGTCATGTAAGCGCCGTAGATCATGATCGAGCCGACGCCCACGCTCAGGGAAAAGAACGCGTGGCCCATGGCGGGCAGCAAGCCGTCGAGGACTTTTTCCGGATGGAAGTCGAACATGAAATGCACGCCTTCCATGAAATGCCCGGTAGTCATGCTGTAACCCAGCAATACCAACACCATCACGAACAGCAGCGGCATCATGATCCGCAGGCTGCGCTCCAGCCCGGCAACCACGCCTTTGGCGATCACCACGGCCGACAACAGCATGAAAACTGTGTGCCAAAGTGTCAGACGCCAAGGATCGGAGATCACATTGCCGAAATAAGCGCCGACCTGCTCCGCCGTAGCACCCTGGAACTCGCCGCGCCCCATGTCGATGATGTAATCCAGCGACCAGCCGCCGACCACACTATAGAAAGACAAGATCAGCAGCGCCGTGATCATCCCGGCAAACGCGCCCCACGACCACTTGCCCGAATGCCCAGCCTCCAGCGCGAGCACCTTCAAGGCGTTCGCCGGACTCTGCCGTGCGCGACGGCCGATCAGGGTTTCAGCCAGCATGACCGGGATCCCGATCAATGCGATGCAGGCCAGAAACATCAGCACGAAGGCGCCGCCGCCGTAGACCCCGACCATGTAGGGGAATTTCCAGATGCTGCCCAGTCCCACGGCCGAACCGGTCGCGGCGAATATGAAAACCCAGCGGCTAGCCCAACTGCCGTGGACAGAAACCTTGTCTGTCGACATTGAATATCACGCCCAAGCGTTAGAAAAAGAGGCCGCATTGTCCGGGATTCACTCAACCTGCTCAAGCACGCAGCATCACCGTAGCCGAGGATCATTTATCTCCATATAATGCCGCCCCTATGGCTAAACAGAAGAAACACCCAACAGGGACCATCGCGCAGAACAAAAAGGCGCGACACGATTACTTCATCGAACATCGTTTCGAGGCTGGTCTGGTCCTGGCCGGCTGGGAAGTAAAAAGTCTGCGGGCAAGCAAGCTGCAACTGGTCGACAGTTACGTGCTGCTCAAGGACGGCGAAGCCTGGCTTCTCGGCAGTCACATCACGCCGTTGATGACCGCAAGCACCCACGTCATCGCCGATCCGACCCGCACCCGCAAACTGCTGCTCAATAAGCGCGAGCTGGAAAAACTCGCCGCTGCCGTGCAACAGAAAGGCTATGCCTGCGTGTGCCTGTCCTTCTACTGGAGCAAGCACATGGTCAAGTGCGAGATTGCTCTGGGCAAGGGCAAGAAGGAATACGACAAGCGTGACACCGAGCGCGAACGCGACGCCGGTCGAGAGCTGCAGCGCGCCGTTCGCAACAAGGGCAAGGAAGAATAATTTCTTCTGCCTGAAAGATCGCAGCCTTCGGCAGCTCCTACAGGGAAAGACACATTCCTGTGTAGGAGCTGCCGAAGGCTGCGATCTTTTTGCTTCTAAAAGCTACATTCCCTTGCGCCGCTCCGCCCGAGCCATGCGCTGAACTTCCTGCCGCACCTCTTCCAGCACCTCTTGCACATACAGAATGTGCCGACTGGAAACCTCCCGCGCCTGCTCCGCCCGACCTTCAATAATCGCCAGATACAGCTCCCGGTGCTGAGAGATCAGCATGTCGCGGGTTTCCGTGCGCTGCTTGTACATGCCGCCGATGTTGGTCACCACGTTGCGCTTGAGCAAATCGAAAAGCCCGCGAATGGTGTGCAGCAGCACCGCGTTGTGACTGGCTTCGGCAATCGCCAAGTGAAACTTCGCGTCCGCCGCGCCCTCTTCCACCCGGCTCACTTCGTCATGCCGCGTGTAGCAATCCTGCAGCTCGTTGAACGCTGCGGTCAGGCGCTCACGATCCACATCCGTGGCGCGCAATGCTGCGTAATAGGCACACGATGCCTCCAGAGTGTGCCGAAACTCCAGCAAATCGCGCTGTGCTTCGGGGTTGCTCTCCAGCAGCAATAGCAGGGGGTCGCTGAAGGTCGATCCGAGGGTTTCCACCACGTAATTGCCGCCGCCCTGGCGACTGACCAGCAAGCCTTTGGCCGCCAGTTTCTGGATCGCTTCACGCAACGACGGACGCGACACGCCGAACTGCTCGGCCAAGGCGCGCTCAGCCGGAAGCCGCTCGCCGGACTTCAGCGTGCCCTCAAGGATCATCCCCTCGAGGCGCTCGACAATATCGTCAGACAAACGGCGCTGACGAATCTGATCAAACCCCATAACTCATTTCTCCACGATCCCGACCGCTCGCCGGGCTCTCTATTCTGGCCTATCGGCGCCCCGCCGACACCTGTCAGAGCACATTTGCCCGACCGGATCAGATGCCTTCTGCACCGCTTATTCGACAAAAGTTTCAGGGCGACAAATTGACACACCGACATCAAGGCTTTTACCCTAGCCAACAGCGATTGTAAATTGGTATTACCAATTAACCAAGAACGCTGACAGTGCCTGACCAACAACAATTAGGGGCCACCCCATATGCAAACCTGGCAACAGCTCTATACCCCGCTCGGCAGTCTCGGCGTCTCCGCACTCGCGGCCGTCATCCCCATCGTTTTCTTCTTCCTGGCTCTGGCGGTGTTCCGCCTCAAGGGTCATGTGGCCGGCAGCATCACGCTCGCCCTGTCGATTGCCGTGGCGATTTTCGCCTTTCACATGCCGGTCGACATGGCTTTCGCCGCTGCCGGATACGGCTTTGCCTATGGTCTATGGCCGATTGCCTGGATCATCGTCGCGGCGGTGTTCCTCTACAAACTGACGGTCAAGAGTGGTCAGTTCGAGGTTATTCGCAGTTCGGTGCTGTCGATCACTGACGACCAGCGCCTGCAGGTGTTGCTGATCGGTTTCTGCTTCGGTGCGTTCCTCGAAGGTGCCGCCGGCTTCGGCGCGCCAGTGGCCATTACCGCCGCGCTGCTGGTCGGTCTCGGCTTTAACCCGCTGTACGCCGCCGGCCTGTGCCTGATTGCCAACACCGCGCCGGTGGCGTTCGGCGCACTGGGGATTCCGATCATCGTGGCCGGTCAGGTGACTGGCATCGACGCGTTCAAGATCGGCGCCATGACCGGCCGCCAACTGCCACTGCTCTCGCTGTTCGTACCGTTCTGGCTGGTGTTCATGATGGACGGCCTGCGTGGTGTGCGTGAAACCTGGCCGGCAGCGCTGGTTGCAGGCCTGAGCTTCGCCGTGACCCAGTACTTCACTTCGAACTTCATCGGCCCGGAGCTGCCAGACATCACCTCAGCCCTGGCCAGCCTGATTTCCCTGACCCTGTTCCTCAAAGTCTGGCAACCAAAACGCGCCGCCGGTCAGCACATCGCCGGCGCCGTGTCGGCCTCGGTGGTAACCGCCAGCGCTGGCGGTTTCGGCCAGAAACGCAGCACCGTGGCGTCGCCTTACAGCCTCTGGGAAATTTTCATTGCCTGGTCGCCGTTCCTGATCCTCACCGTGCTGGTAACCATCTGGACGCTGAAACCCTTCAAAGCCATGTTCGCCGCTGGCGGTTCGATGTACGCCTGGGTATTCAACTTCGCCATCCCGCACCTGGATCAACTGGTGATCAAGACCGCGCCGATCGTGGCCACGCCGACTGCGATTCCGGCGGTGTTCAAACTCGACCCGATTTCCGCGACCGGCACAGCGATCTTCTTCTCGGCATTGATCTCGATGCTGGTCCTGAAGATCAACTTCAAAACTGGTCTGACCACTTTGAGAGAGACCTTCTACGAACTGCGCTGGCCTATTCTGTCGATCGGCATGGTGCTGGCCTTCGCCTTCGTCACCAACTACTCGGGGATGTCTTCGACCATGGCGCTGGTCCTGGCCGCGACCGGCGCAGCCTTCCCGTTCTTCTCGCCGTTCCTTGGCTGGCTGGGCGTGTTCCTCACCGGCTCCGATACTTCGTCCAACGCGCTGTTCAGTTCATTGCAGGCGACCACCGCACACCAGATCGGCGTCAACGACACCTTGCTGGTGGCAGCCAACACCAGCGGCGGCGTGACCGGCAAGATGATCTCGCCACAGTCGATTGCCGTGGCGTGCGCTGCGACCGGGCTGGTGGGCAAGGAATCGGATCTGTTCCGCTTCACCCTCAAGCACAGCCTATTCTTTGCCACGATTGTCGGCCTGATCACCCTGGCCCAGGCCTACTGGTTCACCGGCATGCTGGTGCACTGATCCTATAAACAAAACGGAAATAACCGACGCCGGTTCGTGATTCCGGCGTCAGCAACTCACCACCCGGTCTGTAAGGCTGCTGAAAGCAAGGCGCTTTATATTCAGCAGCCGCCACAGACGGATAACCGGGCCCACCCGGAGACACGCCTGATGAGCGAGCTTTTTTACAACGCTGTGCCCAACGCCACGCGCGTCGCACCGCCACTGCCTGAACCTCGGCAATACCCCAGCGAGAAACCGTCGCGGGTCTACCTGTTCGGCACATGCGTGGTCGACCTGTTCTACCCCGAAGCCGGGATGGACGCGATCCATTTGCTGGAGCGCGAAGGCATCCGCGTCGAGTACCCGCAAGGGCAGAGCTGCTGCGGGCAACCGGCCTACACCTCGGGTTACACCGAGCAGGCGCGGACGGTCGCGCGCGCTCAGCTGGCGTTGTTTGCCGGGGATTGTCCGGTGGTGGTGCCGTCGGGTTCCTGCGCGGGCATGCTGCGCGAGCATTACGCCGACTTGTTCAAGGACGAGCCGGCAACGCTGAAACAGGTACAGGCCCTCGCGGCCCGCACTTATGAACTGGCTGAGTTTCTGCTGCTTGTCTGCAAGGTGCAGCTAAAGGACAGCGGCGAACCGGTCAAAGTGGCGCTGCACACTTCGTGTTCGGCACGTCGCGAAATGAACACCCACCTGCACGGCCGCGAGCTGTTGGCGCAGTTGAGCAACGTGGAACGGGTCAACCACGATCACGAAAGCGAATGCTGTGGCTTCGGCGGGACATTCAGCGTCCGTATGCCAGACATTTCCGGCGCGATGGTGGCTGACAAGACCAAAGCGTTGAAGGATTCCGGCGCACACAAAGTGTTGAGCGCCGACTGTGGCTGTTTGATGAACATCAACGGCGCATTGGAGAAACAAAAAGAAGCGCTGCGCGGGCAACATCTCGCCAGCTTTCTGTGGCAACGAACCGGAGGTGCGCAATGAGCACCTCGACGATTATTCCTACGGTTGCCGTAGAAGAAGACTTCCGCACCCGGGCGCACAACGCCTTGGGTGATCAGCAGTTACGGAACAACTTCCGTACTGCCATGGATTCACTGATGACCAAGCGGGCAGCGGCGTTCAGCGATGCCCACGAAAGAGAACACTTGCGTGCCCTGGGCAACTCGATCAGGGCGCGTGCGCTCTCCAAGTTGCCCGACCTGCTCGAGCAACTGGAACAGAACCTGACCCGCAACGGTGTGACAGTGCACTGGGCGGAAACGGTGGACGAAGCCAATGGCATCGTCCTTTCGATCATCCGCGCTCACGAGGCGCGGCAAGTGATCAAGGGCAAATCGATGGTCAGCGAAGAGATGGAGATGAACCATTTCCTCGAGGCTCAAGGTGTTGAATGCCTGGAGTCCGACATGGGGGAATACATCGTCCAGCTCGACCACGAGAAGCCTTCACACATCATTATGCCGGCGATCCACAAGAATGCCGGTCAGGTCGCGTCCTTGTTCCACGACAAACTTGGCGTGGAGTACACCAAGGACGTTGACCAACTCATTCAGATCGGTCGCAGAGTCCTGCGGCAGAAATTCTTCGAAGCGGACATCGGCGTTTCCGGCGTCAACTTCGCCGTGGCTGAAACCGGCACCCTGCTGCTGGTGGAAAACGAAGGCAACGGGCGCATGACCACCACCGTGCCGCCGGTGCACATCGCCGTCACCGGCATCGAAAAGGTCGTGGAAAACCTGCGCGACGTGGTGCCGCTGTTGTCGCTGCTGACCCGCTCGGCGCTGGGCATTCCGATCACCACCTACGTCAACATGATCTCCGGCCCGCGCAAGGAACATGAACTCGACGGCCCGCAGGAAGTGCATCTGATCCTGCTCGACAACGGTCGCAGCCAGGCCTTTGCCGACAGCGAACTGCGCCAGACCCTGAACTGCATCCGCTGTGGCGCGTGCATGAACCATTGCCCGGTTTACACCCGCGTCGGTGGTCACACTTACGGCGAGGTTTATCCGGGACCGATCGGCAAAATCATCACCCCGCACATGGTCGGTCTGGCGAAAGTCCCGGATCACCCGAGCGCTTCGTCGTTGTGCGGTGCCTGCGGTGAAGTGTGCCCGGTGAAAATTCCGATCCCGGCAATTCTGCGCCGATTGCGCGAAGAAAACGTCAAAGCCCCGGACGCTCCACACCAAGTGATGCGCGGCCAGGGCAGCAAGTATTCGCGCAAGGAACGCTTCATCTGGAACGCCTGGGCGAAACTCAACAGCTCGCCGACGCTGTATCGGTTGTTCGGGTTCTTCGCCACGCGCCTGCGTGCCCTGACCCCGAGCAATGTCGGCCCGTGGACGCAAAACCACAGCGCACCCAAACCCGCCGCCCGCTCACTGCACGACATGGCCCGCGAGCATCTGGCCAAACAGGGAGACCGCTGATGAGCGCCAAGCAAAATATCCTCGCCAAGCTGCGGAAAAGTCTGACCGGCACCACACCGATTGCCGACGACTTCGACGTCGATCTGGTGACGCAGCCATACACCTACAGCGCCGAGCAACGCATCCCGCGGCTGCGCAAACTGATGGAAGCGGTACACACCGAAATCCATCTGACTACCGGCGCAGACTGGCCGACGCTGCTCGCGCAATTGCTGCGTGACCGTCAACTGCCAAGCCTGCTGATCGCACCGACGACGCCTCACGGGCAGCGCATCTCACAACACTGGGCGAATAATCCTGATCTGCCGACGCTGAAGTCCTACAACCGCCCGATGGAAGAATGGAAAGCCGAGCTGTTCAACGACACCCCGGCCAGCCTCACTGGCACCCTCGGCGCCATCGCCGCCACCGGCAGCCTGATTCTCTGGCCAACCCGTGAAGAGCCGCGACTGATGAGCCTGGTGCCGCCGGTGCATTTCGCCCTGCTCAAGGCCAGCGAAATCCGTGACAACTTCTATCAAGTGCAACAGGAATTCGAGTGGGCCCAAGGCATGCCGACCAACGCGCTGCTGGTATCCGGCCCGTCGAAAACCGCCGACATCGAGCAAGTGCTGGCCTACGGCGCTCACGGCCCGAAAGACTTGGTGGTACTGATCCTGGAGGACCAATGACGCTTCCGGTGAATTTCCTGCGTGATGCGCAGCAACTGATTCCAGCGGAGCGCCGCTTCGACGATCCGCTGTCGACCTTGGCCTTCGGCACCGACGCCAGTTTTTATCGGCTGATTCCCAAACTGGTGATCCGCGTCGAGTCCGAAGATGAAGTGGTAGCGCTGCTGAAACTGGCCCAGCGCGATCAAGTCCCGGTGACCTTCCGCGCCGCCGGCACCAGTTTGTCCGGGCAAGCGATCAGCGATTCGGTGCTGATTGTGCTGGGGGATAACTGGAACGCTCGCGAGATTCGTGATCAAGGCCTGCAAATCCGCCTGCAGCCGGGCGTGATTGGCGCGCAGGCCAACGCGTGGCTGGCACCGTTCGGGCGCAAGATCGGCCCGGATCCGGCATCGATCAACGCCTGTAAAATCGGCGGCATCGTCGCCAACAACGCCAGCGGCATGTGCTGCGGCACCGCGCAAAACACCTATCACACACTGGCCGGGATCCGCCTGGTACTCGCCGACGGCACCCGTCTCGACACCGAAGACGCAGCCAGTGTCGCCGCTTTTCGCGAAAGCCACGGCGAACTGCTGGAGCGCCTGGCGACGTTGGGCCGTGAGACCCGCGCCAATGCCGAACTGGCGGCGAGAATCCGCCACAAATACCGTCTGAAAAATACCACCGGCCTGTCACTCAATGCCCTGGTGGATTTCGACGAGCCTGTGGATATCTTGAGCCACCTGCTGGTCGGTTCTGAAGGCACCCTTGGCTTCATCAGCGCGGTGACCTACGACACGGTGATCGATCACCCGAACAAGGCCTCGGCGCTGATCGTGTTCCCGGATGTGGAAACCTGCTGCAACGCGGTCACGGTGCTGAAAAACCAACCGGTATCAGCGGTGGAACTGCTGGACCGACGCAGCCTGCGCTCGGTGCAGGACAAACCCGGCATGCCGGATTTCGTACAACACCTGTCGAACAATGCCTGCGCGCTGCTGATCGAATCCCGCGCCGCCTCTTCCTCTTTGCTGCAGGAACAACTGGCGCAGATCATGGCTTCGCTGACCCGTTTCCCGGTGGAAAAACAGGTCGATTTCACCGAAGACCCGGCCGAGAACGCCAAGCTCTGGGCCATCCGTAAGGACACCTTCCCCGCCGTCGGTGCCGTGCGTAAAACCGGCACCACGGTGATCATCGAAGACGTGACCTTCCCGGTCGAGCAACTGGCGATCGGCGTCAACCGCCTGATCGAGCTGTTCGACAAACATGCCTACGACGAAGCAATCCTTTTCGGACACGCGCTGGAGGGCAATCTGCACTTCGTCTTCACCCAAGGCTTCAACAGTCCGGAAGAAGTCGCACGCTATCAAGCGTTCATGGACGACGTGGCGCAACTGGTGGCGGTGGAATTCGGCGGTTCGTTGAAGGCTGAGCACGGCACCGGACGGAATATGGCGCCGTTCGTTGAGCTGGAATGGGGCAGCGATGCGTATCAGTTGATGTGGCAGCTCAAACGCCTGCTCGACCCCAACGGCATCCTCAACCCGGACGTGGTGCTCAGCGAAGATCCGCAGATCCACCTCAAGCACCTCAAGCCGCTGCCAGCGGCGGACGAGATTGTCGATAAATGCATCGAATGCGGCTTCTGCGAACCGGTCTGCCCATCGAAGGGCCTGACCCTCAGCCCGCGCCAGCGCATCGTCATCTGGCGTGACATTCAGGCGAAAAAACGCGCCGGCGTCGACACCATCGAGCTGGAAAAGGCCTACGAGTACCAAGGCATCGAGACCTGCGCCGCGACCGGTTTGTGCGCTCAGCGTTGCCCTGTGGGCATCAATACCGGCGAACTGGTGAAAAAGCTTCGCGGCCGACACGCGACGCATCAGAAAACCGCTGACTGGATCGAAGGAAATTTCGCCAAGACCCTGCAAGGTGCACGTTTCACTTTGCACGTGGCCAATGGCGCACGGATGCTGCTCGGTGCACCGCGTCTGGCGAAGCTGTCGGCAACCCTGACGCGCTTGTCCAAGGGCCAGGTGCCGCTGTGGACCAACGCGATGCCGCAACCGGAAAAAGCCATTCGCTTCAACCCGAGTGTGTCGGATGAGCGTCCGCGGGTGGTGTATCTGGCGGCGTGCGTATCGCGGGTGATGGGCCCGGCGGCGGGTGACAAGGAACAGATGTCGCTGTACGACAAAACCCGTGGCCTACTGGAAAAGGCCGGTTACCAAGTGGTGATCCCGGACAATCAGGACAACCTCTGCTGCGGTCAGCCGTTTGCCTCCAAGGGCTACGCCGAGCAGGCCGAACACAAACGTCAGGAACTGATCAGCGCCCTCCTCCATGCCAGTCGTGGCGGGCTCGATCCGATCTACTGCGACACCAGCCCGTGCACCTTGCGCCTGGTGCAGGACGTGGGAAATGTTCGCCTGGATCTGTACGACCCGGTGCGCTTCATTCGTACGCACCTTCTCGATCGACTGGAGTTCACCCCGCAAGAGGCACCGATTGCGGTTCACGTGACCTGCAGCACCCAGCATCTGGGCGAGAGCCAGGCGCTGATCGATCTGGCGCGCAAATGCAGCAAGACCGTGGTTATCCCCGAAGGCATTCACTGCTGCGGGTTTGCCGGTGACAAGGGCTTCACCACGCCGGAGCTGAACAGTCATTCGCTGCGCACCCTCAAGGATGCAGTGCAGCATTGCAGCGAGGGGATTTCCACCAGCCGCACCTGTGAGATCGGCCTGACGCAACACGGCGGCATCGACTATCACGGACTGGTCTATCTGGTGGATCGAGTGACCCGGGCCAAGGCCTGCTGAAGAAAAATAGAACCCTTGCGTGCGACCGTAGTCCACAGAACAGGCCCCGGAAAACGGGGCTTTTCCTCCCATCGGTTGCCCGTCCTGACGGCCAGCGCAGTCTGGATCCCTCAGTTCAAGGAGATACACATGAAACGTTCTGTACTGTTAGGTCTGTTCGTTACTGCCTCGATGATGGCCTCCACCTCGTTCGCCGCCGACAAACCCGCCGACCTGTGCGATGCCAATATCCAGACCATCAACAACGCCAAGGGGCAGCTGTCAGCGAACCCGGAACTCAGTCAGCGTGCCGAAGCCAGTGTGAGCAAGGCACAGGCGCTGAAAGCCCAGGGCAAGATTGATGACTGCGTAGCGGAAACCTCGCAAACCATCATAGAACTGCGTAAATCCACCGGCACCAACAACTGATTCAAGGCCTCGGCCAACCTTCGGGTTGGCCTTGCCGGCCGTTTGGCGTACACTGCACAGGCTTGTTGCCTCACCTGATGTACGAGGCAATGAGTTCGGGGCCGATTAGGATTCGACGCCGGTGACGAAACTTTAGGTGCATGCCGACTTGGTAACAGAAGTCGTAAATCCACTGTTGCAACTTCTTATAGTTGCCAATGACGACCAATACGGTGCTGCTCTCGCTGCTTAATTGCAGCTGACATGCACTCCTGGTGCCTTCGGGCCCAGCAATCATCAGGGGATGTCTGTAAACCCGAAATGATTGTCATATAGAACAGAATCGCCGTGCAGTACGTTGTGGACGAAGCGGCTAAAACTTACACAACTCGCCCAAAGCACCCTGCCCGTCGGGTCGCTGAGGGTTAACTTAATAGACACGGCTACGCATGTAGTACCGACAGCGGAGCACTGGCGGACGGGGGTTCAAATCCCCCCGGCTCCACCAAATGATCAATCAAAGACGTCCACGGACGTCTTTTTTTTGTGCCTGAGATCCAGTAAATACGCGGCCTCCAGCGCTTTTGCGGTCTTCTGAGATTTTTTGAGTTCCAGCCATTCGGGTATTCCAAACGGTATTCCAGCCCATCCGGTGCTAATCTTTGGAATACCGAATCAGTGCCTGAGGACAATCTCATGCCTGCTCAAAACCTCCGCCTCTCCGATCGACAGCTCAAGGGAGTCAAACCCGCGTCCAAGGATTATGTCCTCACCGACGGTGACGGTTTGCAGCTCCGTGTACGCAGCAACGGCTCGTTGCTGTGGAATTTCAACTACCGCGAACCGGTAGCCAAAAAGCGCATCAACATCGGCTTCGGGACCTACCCCGAACTGTCACTGGCGAACGCATGAAAGAAGGCAGTCGATGCGCGCGAGCTGCTCGCCCAAGGCATCGATCCGAAGGTGCAGCGCAATACGCTGAATGAAGCCAAGCGCGCAGAAACGGAACACACCTTCGAGAACGTGGCCACCGCCTGGTTCGAGCTCAAGAAAGACTCAGTCACTCCGGCCTACGCCGAGGACATTTGGCGATCGCTCACGCTGCATGTATTTCCAGACCTGAAAACAACGCCGCTTTCAAAAATCAGCGCACCAATGGTCATCGAACTGCTTCGCCCAATCGAGACAAAAGGCAGCCTCGAGACAGTGAAGCGATTGAGCCAACGGCTCAACGAGATCATGACCTATGGGGTCAATTCAGGACTGATCTTTGCGAACCCCCTCAGTGGCATTCGCGCAGTATTCAAGAAACCCAAGAAACAGAACATGGCCGCGCTACGACCCGATGAGCTTTCCGAGCTCATGATCGAAATCGCAAACGCCAGCATCAAGCGGATCACCCGCTGCCTGATCGAATGGCAACTGCACACCATGACCCGCCCTGCCGAAGCGGCTACCACCCGATGGGCAGACATCGACTTCGACAAACGCATCTGGACCATCCCTCCGGAGCGCATGAAAAAGCGTCGTCCGCACACCGTCCCACTGACCGAACAGGCACTCGCGTTACTGGAGACGCTCAAGCTCCACAGCGGCCACAGGGAATACGTGTTCCCGGCAGATAGAAACCCGCGCACCCACGCCAACAGTCAGACCGCCAACATGGCGTTGAAACGCATGGGCTTTCAGGACCGCTTGGTCAGCCACGGCATGCGCTCCATGGCCAGCACCATCCTGAACGAACATGGGTGGGATCCGGAGCTAATCGAAGTCGCACTGGCGCATGTCGACAAGGACGAAGTCCGAAGCGCTTACAACCGAGCGGACTACATCGAGCGCCGGCGTCCGATGATGGTTTGGTGGAGTGAGCACATCCAGAAAGCGGCCACTGGCAACCGGTCGGCATCTGCGATCAATCAAACCAGGGACCATAACGTCGTGCCGATACGGTGAGCGCTCACCGAACGCCGCAGGTAACCGAAAATGACTCCCAAGATGGAGTGATGGTTGATTTGGCGACACCGGCGACACCGGCGACAACCCGCGTAACACCTGGTTTGCAGCGTGGCGACAGAAGTGGCGACTGTCGCCGTTGCAAGCCTCCCTCTTGGGGCTTTCTCGGCCAAGCCCACGCGAGCGGGAAAGCTCCGCATTCCCACTCGCATGGGCTCTGCGTAATTACATCTCATTTGACCACCTAAAGGCATTGCCACTGACCAATCATTGGCACTCGCGCTGACCAACCGTTTGCAGTTGATGGATGTCAGCGGATGCCACTCAGCCGCGAGTGCGTCAGCCAAGCACTGAAAGACTGCAACCGCCCCATAGCTGTCGGTGGCAACAGGCAAGAATCGGCTAAAAGCGGCCATACAGATGTGCCTATAAAACTTTGAGTTATTCAAAAAACAGAAACCTAGATACGCACTTACCCGAAGTTAGTTAAATGATTGCTTCTGAAATAATGGAGCGACTGGAGAGACTCGCTCCTCGTTACCAGCCTGGAAAGCAGGCAACGAGGAATAGCTGACGGCGTTTATGTCTTGATAGTTGGTATTAGCATTTTTTCGATAAAATCTGTAGCTCTAATGATTTCCTCTTCTGACGGCTCGGGTTCAAGTTCCTTTTCTATGGTAGCAATCTGATCAAACCACTCCATATATGTTTCATCATCGAAGTCTTCCGCATGTTTTTGCGCTACACTCTCGATGAATAGTATAAGCGCTCTGGTTAATTCACGAACCTCATCACTTGGCTGACTATTATCGCCATCCTCATATATATCTTTTTCATATTCAGAGAATGATGGTGCTTGCTTGAGATATCGACTGACATAATAAAGGGCGTCACGAGCATCACTAATCGATGCTGTGGCGATAATCGCGCGAATATCTTTCATTTCAGCCTATCCTTATCAGGTCAAATGCAGATTGGGGAAGATCTGCAACTATGTATTCGTGGGATAATGGGTTTGCCTTGTTCTTTATTGCAACTTTTTGAGCGTAAGATACTGCTTCAAGCCTTGAGATTACGCATAGAATCGGCTTAAATTGTTGCGGTTGAGCCGTCTTTGAAATTGCAATAATGTCACTAAGCTGGTCTTTTGTTATTCTTCCAATTTTTTCCATGAGAGTGGCACCTTTACGGATTCCCATGCGGTTAAGTTTTATTTTTGTGCCATGAAGATCGGCTGCATCAATTTCTTTGTTTAGCGTATTATATATTTCAAGAGGAGAAGAGCTGGGTGGAACGGTAAAATGCGGAGACTTATAGTCAGAACCAAAATACGGAGTGCACCACATATAATGCAGTCCGCCATAATACTGCATATTTATATTGTAGGCTAGCGCAGTCATTGTTGAGTAAAGCACTGGGTGATTTATACTTCTTAATGGCATGTTTTTATCTTGCGTAGTAGGTTGTGGTGTTTTATCGCTATAATTTTAAAGGCGAGCGATAGAACTCATCCATGGGCAGCAATGATTTCACTTATTGCCATATAGGATCATACGGTAGTTTTCAGCTCATTCACCAGCACTCTCGCCTAACATTGTAAGTTGGGGTAGGTCACGGTTTGTTGGTAGCTTGCTACACCTCACGACGGGCAGCATTTGGCCGCTCTCTGCCGGTCGTGACAGGCGAGAATCGGCCAATAGCGAACTGTCAGTCCTTTCTATTGGCTTTTGGCTCAATCCAGTGCCACCGAGAATCAGTCGACTTTGTTCAACTGCGGTAGCTGCATCTTGCCCGAGAGCACGTCCTCTGAAGGTTGGTACAGGCGTAACAACACGTAGCAACCGCCTTCGGAGTCGGTAGCCAGTTGGCGGCATTCTCACCCTGCGGTTTTTTGTGGGAAATGGGCATGGTATTTATGGAAGGCCAAAACTGTCCAGCTCGGCTGGATTGAAGAGCACAATGGGCCGCTTCATGGCAAGTTGTGAAGGGATTACTTCTCGGGCAAAAATCTGAGTCAGTCGTTTAAAGTCGAACATGAGACGGGGGTCGTATGTGACACAGAATGCACTGGTCACGGAGGAGAGTGGTTGCAGGCTCCGTAGGGACGCCATCCAGCTCTTATCGAGCGCACCAAGCAATGTGGTGTCGGAGCAATAGGCCCGTGACCCTGAACCATTCCGATTTCCGAATTCAACCTGCATCGCATCGGGAATCCAACTTTTAAACGCCAGGGCCGCCTCCCTAACATTGAACGAGCGGACATCCGGAAGGCTGCAAAGGGGGACTAGGGCAGAAATCGCAGCCGCAATGTCGTTGTGAGTGTACGGAAGATTACGCATACCGTTCCATGCATCGCGAGCTGCTGCCACAAGTAGTTTCTCATCCACATTATCAGGTAGGCCCGTGAAGCTCCATTCAATTGCCTGCCCCCTCAAATTTGTGTCCCAATTCAGCGCACTCTCTATGGCTTTTTGCACTTGATACGCGACGTCGGGTGCGGCTTTATCACTGCGCAGAGGCACAGGGATTTGACGTCCTACCGTACAATCGTAGTGCTCTACTGGCGTTCTGAACCATTCTTCAAGCGATTCGCTGCTCCACTGCTCGCCGGTCTTCAAGGGCGACGAGAAGGCTTCAGGCTTGTGCTTCAGTGGGTCCGTTATATGGAAGGATCTAATGTGTCTCCCTTTCTTTTTCGCCTCACTTACGAAATTTCGAATAGCTTCTTCACTTTCGAGTTTTTTTTCGTTGAAGAAGTAGTGCTCCAGCAATTGTTCCAAGGCACTCTTGTGGGGTGGATAGATCTGATCCCTAGAAGGAAAGGCAGGAGGACCACTCCAAGGGAAAATGATACGGTCCATGTCATAGTTTAGGTACCACGAGTGGTTGGCGTGAATGAAGCAGCCCCGCTGCGACTGTAACCGCCATAAATTGGGCACATTCACCACCACTGGCTCGGCGCATAGACGGGGTAGGCTATCCGCTGTCCCTCTACCTACTGACGGTGGCGTCTTCGGGTGATCGAAAAAGCACGGTGGATCACCTGGCCCTGAAGGCGGCGCGCGAGTGGGAACGACAGCAGTGGACCCTGTATGAGGAAAAGCTCAAAGCCTATCGCGCCGCTACCAGCATCATGGCCAAACCCAAAACCTCAAAGACAACCTCCAGGGCGGAAGGCGGCGAGCTGTCCGAGCCGGTACCACCGAGACTGATCATTGCCGAGCCCACTATCGAGGCCCTGGTCAAAAGCCTGTGCCATGGCTTGCCCAGCATGGGTTTGTTCAATGATGAAGGTGGCCAGTTCTTGGGGAGCAGCACCATGAGCAAAGAGAATCTGCTCAAGGCAATCACCACCTTGTCGATGCTGTGGGATGGCAGCCCGATCGACCGGGCCCGCACCATGGCCGGAGAAAGCCTGCGGGCCTATGATCGCCGCCTCAGCCTGCATCTGATGCTGCAGCCTTACCTGGCCAACCAGATTTTCAAAGACCCGGTGATCAATGGCCAAGGCATCCTCGGCCGTTGCCTGATCAGTTGGCCCGAGCACCTGGCCGGCCAGCGGCTCTACAAGGCGATCAACCTGAGCCGGGATGCCAAAGTCCAGCGCTACCAACAGCGGATCACGGCCCTGCTGCAAAAGCCCTGGTCGCTTCACAAGGATGGGTCACTCAATCCCGCCACGCTGGAGCTGACTCCCCGTGCCCGCCGGGCTTGGATTGATATCCACGACACCATCGAGTGCCAGTCTGGCGAGTTCGGCGAGCTAGCCGGCGTCCAGCCTGTCGCGAGCAAGGCGGCGGCGAATGTACTGCGTATCGCGGGCGTGCTGGCCATGGTTGAAGAGGCCAGTGCGTTGGACGAAGCCCACATTCAGCGCGCCTCCACGCTGATGGATTACTACCTGGCCGAGATTCAGCGCCTGACCGAACAAGAGCCGGTCAATAGCCGACGCGAGGAAGCGGATCGGCTGCTGCGCTGGCTGATACAGAAAGGCTGGACCCACTTCACCATCCGCGATGTTAATCGCAATGGCCCTCGTTTTGCCCGCAAGAGCGCTGACCATACCGCCTCTTTATTGGTCGTGCTGATCACTCATCGCTGGCTGAGCAGTCGCGACGGAAAAACTTTCGAGGTCCGCCATGTTTCGCCTCAATGACGCGGTGCGCCGCTACCAGGCGCAACATCAACCACAGCCAGAATCACGGTGTGTCGCCGCCTCTGTCGCCACCCTGTCGCCACGTGCCAGGCCAGCAACGACGCGGGTTGTCGCCACTGTCGCCGCTGTCGCCGCTGTCGCCACACCCCCCCTAGACCCTGCCCACATCGCCCTGCTGATTGAGCAACTGCGTGAGGAAGGGGCACTGCTGCAACACCACGAGAACACCCTTCTGATCCGCCCGACGTACTGGCGGCAGATGGACAGGCTCAGCCCTCACTGGAAAGCCTTGCTGCTCTTTCTACAAACAAACGAAAACGGTGATGACAATGGCGCTGGTCGGTCGGAGTGATGGTCGCAACTTCGGCTACGGCCGCCAGCTAAGCTACGCCGGCCCACAAGCGCTAAAGGATCTATTTGCCGGTGGCCACTTCGCCACGGTCAAAGCGCATAGCGATCGCTGGCAAGCGTTCGTGCGTTGGTGTCGGTCAGAGGACGGCCCCGGTTACAACGATGCGCGCCAGATCGACCGACAGACGCTGCAGGACTACGCCGATTACCTGCGTCAGCAGATAAAGCAAGGTGAACTCTGCATCGCCACCGCGCAGAACCGCCTGAGCAGCGCCAACCGCACCCTCGCGGCGCTGCGCGGTGATCAGGACGTGAGGATCGCCAGCCCGAATCATGCAAGCGGCCATTCAACAGCGATGGCAACGTGACAATCCCTGGACCTGGCAGCTCAAGCATGTGCGCTGGTTTCTCACTCAGCACCTGAAAGACCATTCCGACGCCACCCAGTATTACTATCGTCTCACCACCCTATTGATCTGGAAACGATTAGGGGATGACCGAGCAAGGCTGATCCAACGCTCGACTCGTGGCTGGGCAGTGGTCCCCGAAGCGGTTATCAAGTCCAATCAGGCATCACCAAATCCTTATACCAGCGTTTACCCAAGCGATTAACGCCGCTTTCAACATCAGAGCGCTAGAACAGCGGGACAAGGTAGGGTTTGCTATACCGCCGTAAACGGCGAAATAGCAATCGGTCGGCTGCAGTCGTTGCACTCCCTCCCCGACCTACCACTCTTGCTCAGGGCAGGCCCCGAAACTCAAAAAGCGATGCCAGTTAGCGGCTGATTTCTTGGCGAATTACCGTATAGTTGCGTCACAAACCATACCGCCGGCACAGCAAATTACTATGGATAAGAAGCGACTGTCAGAAACGGACATTATCACCAAATTCATCCTTCCGGCTGTCGAGCAATCAGGGTGGAACCCAATGACTCAGCTCCGCCAAGAGGTGAAGCTGCGCGACGGTAAAGTCATCGTCCGCGGTCAGGTGGGTGCCCGTAAAACGGTTAAATCGGCCGACATAGTGCTCTACCACAAACCCAATATGCCGCTAGCCGTGATAGAGGCTAAGGCCAATAAGCACGAAATAGGCAAAGGTATGCAGCAGGGGCTGAATTATGCCCGCCTGTTGGACGTGCCCTTTGTGTTTGCTAGTAACGGTGACGGTTTTGCTTTCCACGACAAAACTGCTATCGACCAAGGCGGTGGGCTAGAGAGTGAAATCACCCTTGCCGACTTCCCTAGCCCCGAGGCTCTGTGGCAGAAATACTGTGCTTGGAAGGGCTTCACAGAAGACCAGATGCCGCTCATCACTCAAGACTACTACGACGATGGCAGCGGCAAGTCTCCGCGCTACTACCAGTTGCAGGCTATTAACAAAACCATTGAAGCCGTATCGGCCGGGCAAGATCGCATTCTGCTGGTGATGGCAACCGGTACCGGCAAGACCTACACCGCCTTCCAGATAATTTGGCGTTTGTGGAAAGGCAAGAAGAAGAAACGCATCCTCTTCCTGGCCGACCGTAACATCCTTGTTGATCAGACCCGACTCAATGACTTTCAGCCCTTTGGGCCAGCCATGACCAAAATCACTGGTCGTAAGGTGGATCCTGCCTACGAGATTCATCTGGCGCTCTACCAGGCGCTCACTGGTCCAGAAGAACACCAGAAGGCTTACAAGCAAGTTGACCACGACTTCTTCGACCTGATCGTTATCGACGAATGCCACCGTGGCAGCGCCGCAGAGGATAGTGCCTGGCGCGAAATCCTTGAGTACTTCGGTTCGGCCACCCAAATAGGCCTCACTGCCACGCCCAAAGAGACCGATGAAGTCTCCAACATCAATTACTTCAACGAGCCGGTTTACACCTACTCGCTCAAAGAAGGCATTGAGGATGGTTTCCTCGCTCCATACAAAGTGGTGCGCGTGGATCTGGATGTCGATTTACAGGGCTGGAGGCCAACCAAGGGTCAGCTCGATCAAAATGGCGAGTTGATCAAAGATCGCATCTACAACCAGAAAGACTTCGACCGTGTCATGGTTATCGACGAGCGCACCCAGCTAGTAGCGGAAACCATTACCGCCTACCTCAAGCGCACCGACCCCATGGCCAAGACCATCGTTTTCTGTAACGACATCGATCATGCGGAGCGCATGCGCCGTGCGCTGGTCAACCTCAACAAAGATCAGGTCGCCAAGAACGACAAGTACGTGATGAAGATCACCGGCGACGATGAAATCGGCAAAGCTCAGCTGGATAACTTCATCAACCCCAAACGCGCCTACCCAGTTATCGCCACCACCTCAGAATTGATGACCACTGGCGTCGATGCCCAAACCTGCAAGCTGGTGGTACTGGATCAAACCATCCAGTCGATGACCAAATTCAAGCAGATCATCGGTCGCGGCACCCGCATTAACGACAAGTTCAACAAGCTCTGGTTTACCATTCTTGACTTCAAGAAGGCCACCGAGCTCTTCGCCGATGAGCGTTTCGACGGCATCCCCGAGAAGGTAATGATCACTGATCCCATCAAAATCATCGACCAGGATGACCCGAGCTTTGATGATGAACTCAACAAAGACGACGATGAAGGCAGCCTAGATAAGACCGTTGACTCAGGCGAAGGCAGTACCGATGGCGGCACCACCGCTGGTGAGGGTAGTTCGGATGGCTACCCAAGTGGTAATACCGGTGGCGGTGAAGGCGAGCCCTACGTCAAATACCGCGTTAAAGGCGTCGCCGTTAATAAAATCGCCGAGCGCGTTCAGTATTACGACACCGACGGCAAGCTGGTGACCGAATCCTTTAAGGACTACACCCGCAATGCAGTTACCAAGCACTTTGCCTCACTGGATGACTTTGTTCGCAAATGGAAAGACAGTGAACGCAAGCAGGCGGTGATTGACGAATTGGCCGCCGAGGGTGTGATCTGGCAGGCATTAGAGGATGAAGTCGGTAAGGATATGGATCCTTTCGATCTCATTTGCCATATAGCCTACGACCAACCGCCACTCACCCGTAAAGAGCGCGCCGAGAATGTCAAAAAGCGCAACTACTTTGCTAAGTATTCGGCGGTTGCCCAGACCGTACTCAACGTCTTGGTTGAGCAGTACGCCGATGCTGGCATCAGTCAGTTAGAGCAAGCCGGTTTTGCCGAGCTCAAGGTGCCAAAACTCAAAGTCTTGGGTAACCCCATGCAAATTGTCCAAAATGAATTCGGCGGTAAGCCTCAATATAAACAGGCCTTGAGCGAGTTAGAAGAACAGCTCTATACAACCGATAAAATTGCGTAAAATACCGTTTAGGCTAGTCGTGATAAGCGCAGTCGCCATCACAAAACGCGCTTCCGACTGGCGTTAATTGCTAAAGAGAAAATCATGTCCGTCAGTTCTGTAATAAAATCTATTCAAGACATCATGCGCAAAGACGCTGGCGTCGATGGCGATGCCCAACGCTTGGGCCAGATGTCCTGGTTGTTGTTTCTCAAAATTTTCGACGCCCAGGAAGAGCAGCTGGAGTTCGAACAGAGCGACGAATACAAGGCACCTATTCCTGAGGAATATTTTTGGCGTAACTGGGCTTCAAGCCCCAAAGGGGCAACTGGTGATGAACTTTTAGACTTTATAAACTTGGAGTTATTTCCGAGTCTGAAAGACTTGATAGCTCCCGTCAACAAAAACCCCCGGGGGTTTGTGGCTAAAGAAGCTTTCAGCGACGCCTTCAACTATATGAAGAACGGCACCCTGCTGCGTCAGGTGATCAACAAGCTCAACGAGATTGACTTCAGCGACGCCAGCGAGCGCCACCTGTTCGGCGACATCTATGAGCAAATCCTAAAGGACTTGCAGAGTGCCGGTAACGCTGGTGAGTTCTATACCCCACGTGCCGTCACCCGCTTTATTGTGCAGATGATCGACCCACAGTTGGGCGAGACAATTTTTGATCCCGCCTGTGGCACCGGTGGCTTCCTCGCCTGCTCGTTTGACCATGTCGAGAAAAACTACGTTAAAAATGGCGAGGATAATTTAGTTCTCCAGGGCCAAATTCATGGTGTCGAAAAAAAGCAGCTACCGCATCTGCTGTGTACCACCAACATGCTGCTACATGGCATTGAAGTTCCTGTGCAAATCAAGCACGGCAACACCCTCAACAAACCGCTCTCCAGCTGGGCATCAAATATAGACGTAATAGTCTCTAACCCGCCGTTCGGTGGCACCGAAGAAGATGGCATTGAGAAAAACTTTCCTGCCGAAATGCAAACCCGCGAAACCGCTGATCTTTTCTTACAGCTGATTGTCGAGGTTCTGAAAAATAAGGGCCGCGCCGCCGTGGTTTTACCGGATGGCACCCTGTTTGGTGAAGGCGTAAAAGTCAAAATAAAAAAAATGCTGATGGACGAATGCAACCTTCACACCATCGTACGCCTACCTAACTCCGTCTTTGCGCCCTACACCAGTATCAAGACCAACATCTTATTCTTTGAGAAGGGCCAGCCGACTAAAGACATTTGGTACTACGAAGTGCCATTGCCTGCAGGTGTTAAAGCTTTTAACAAAACCAAGCCCATGAAGCTGGAAGACTTTGATGATTGCGCCGCCTGGTGGGGCGAAGGCGACACCCAGCAAGAAAAATTAGCCCGTAATAATCGCCAAGCCAATAAGAAGGCATGGCGAGTGAGCCTTGAGGAAATTGTTGCGCGCAACTACAACCTCGATATCAAAAACCCCCATCAAGAAGAACAAATCAGCCACGATCCAGACGCACTGCTGGCCGAGTACAGTCAGCAACAAGCGGGTATTCAAGCACTGCGCGATCAGCTCAAAGGCATTCTGGCTGAGGCTATGTCTAGCAAGACTGAGGTCCAGCCATAATGGCCGCATTAGAATTGATAACTGAGAATATTGATCTCTGGACCTCGGCTATTAGAGTGAAACCTACTCAGGGTCGCGGTAGCAATAAGAAACTTGAACTCTATGGAATCAAGAAGCTACGCGAGCTGATTCTCGAACTGGCTGTGCGTGGCAAGTTGGTACCGCAAGATCCGAACGATGAGCCCGCGAGTGTTTTGCTAGAGCAGATTGCTGCCGATAAAGCGCGGTGGGCTAAAGAAAAAAATATCAAGATACCTAGAAAACTGGCTGAGATTAGCGATGGTGAAAAGCCATTTGAGCTACCGAATGGGTGGAGCTGGGCTCGTTTTGGTGAAATATTCGATATTGAATATGGCGATAACCTACCAGAGGTTAAACGGAGTAATACAGGTGAGTACCCCGTTTACGGTTCAAATGGAGTTGTGGGCAGCCATGAAAAATGCTCAGTCAGTCAACCATGTATTGTCATTGGCAGGAAAGGATCGGCTGGCGCTCTAAATTTATGCCTTAATGAGGGCTGCTGGGTGACAGATGTGGCATACAGCCTTGTGCCTCCATCGGGACTCGATTTAAATTTTACTTTTAAGCTGCTTCATACGCTGGGTCTAGAAAATCTCGGAAAAGGTATAAAGCCAGGGCTAAGCCGCAATGAAGCGAATATTTTATTAATCTGTGTTCCGCCTATCGAGGAACAATACCGAATAGACGAGAAAGTCGACGAACTATTAGCCCTCTGCGATCAGTTAGAGAAACAAACTGAGGTCAGTTTCGAGGCACATCAACTTCTAGTAGAAACACTGCTGGAACCCTTGGCCAGCGCCAAGGACGCTAGTGAACTCAGAGAAAACTGGGCACGCCTGAGTGAACACTTCG
Source organism: Pseudomonas sp. Y5-11 (assembly GCF_022368695.1). Classification (NCBI taxonomy): domain Bacteria; kingdom Pseudomonadati; phylum Pseudomonadota; class Gammaproteobacteria; order Pseudomonadales; family Pseudomonadaceae; genus Pseudomonas; species Pseudomonas sp. Y5-11. Next base: position 1,757,152 of record NZ_CP058974.1, on the reverse strand, counting down.
ACACGCTGATAACGACCGACTACGCTGTCGAAAAGCTCAAGCAAATCATCCTGCAGCTGGCCGTCATGGGCAAACTCGTCCCACAAGACCCCAACGACGAGCCCGCCAGCGAACTACTAAAACGCATTGCCGCCGAAAAATCCCAACTGATCAACGATCAGAAAATAAAAAAACAAAAGCCCTTGCCGGAAATCACCGATGAGGAAAAGCCGTTTTCCTTACCCAGCGGCTGGGTGTGGAGTCGGATTGGTGAATCGTCTTTATATTCAGAATATGGAATTTCTGCAAAAACATTTGATACGGAAGATGGTATTCCCGTGCTTAAAATGGGCGATATTCAAAGTGGTAAAGTTGTTCTGGGAGGTCAGAAAAAAGCATCGATTGATTTTAAGGGCATATCTGGCCTAATGCTCAATCATGGCGACATTCTGTACAACAGAACTAATAGTGCGGAACTGGTAGGCAAGACCGGCAGATACGAAGGTCCTGACAATCATTACTCATTTGCTTCATATTTGATAAGAATTAGGTGTAGCGAGAACAATGTGTGCTCTGAGTTCCTGAACTTGAACATGAACTCTCCGCTTTTTAGAGTTACTCAAGTTGAGCCATATCTGAAGCAGCAGTGCGGGCAAGCAAATATCAATGGAACCATAATGAAAAACATGATTGTTGCTATTGCACCGCTCAGTGAGCAGAAACGTATTGTTTCAAAAGTAAACAACCTGACAATACTTCTCGAAAATCTAAAATTCCGATTACAGGCTAGTCGAAATGCTCAGGCTCGCCTTTCTGAGGCCATAGTTGATCAATTTTTATTGACGCACGGTTAAATCTAGAAATTTTCAAGGAGAAATTTAGGTGCGTTTAAAGTCAGTATGGATAAGTAAATTTAAAAACATCGAGAACCTTACGGTTAGCTTTGATGGTGAGTCATTCTTAGAAATATTTATTGGAAGAAATGGGTCCGGCAAATCAAATTTTCTAGAAGCGGTGGTTAAAATATTTTATGGAATTTTCTCTGCCGTCGACGGACGCAATGAGTTTGAATTCGAATGTTCTGTCTGCTATTCACTAGATGGGAATGATTTTAAGTTTGAGTATAAGAATAGCATCTATTATATTAATGGCAGTGAAGTTAATTCATTAAAAGGACTTCCTTTGCCTGATAAGATTCTCGTCTATTACTCAGGACATAACCGTCAAATGTCTGAGGCTCTAGATCTTTATAACCAGGAGTTTGAAGGTTCTTTCAAAGAAGTTAATACAGCAAGTGGCCGAAGGTTTATTGGTGTGAATGGCGACTATAAAAACATGTTGTTTAGCGTGCTTTTACTTCAGCCGATCGACAATAAAGCCAAAATCCATATATCAGAAAAGCTTTCGATCGAAAAAGACCCTAATGAGATTCTACTCTGCTTAAAAAGACCTAATTACGCCTTAAATAAATACGGTAAAAGGCTGTCAAAATATGATGTTGTCGACAATGATGACAAAACTTTTTGGCTTTCTGCCGGAGAGACTAAAAAATTTCTAGATCGATTAATACTTTGTGAGTCTGACAATAAGTCTTCGGTCAGGGCGCAAGGGTATTTATGGGAGGAGGATCGATATCAACTTTACTTCGATATATCTAAAATTCGTGAAGAATTTACTAATTTCTCCTCTGAAGATATGTTTCTAGCTTTTGATAGATTGAAAGCCATTGGAATGCTTGAGTCTATATCTATACCCTTAACAATTTCTGGAAATGCGGATGCCAATATAAATCAACTTAGCGATGGACAGCTGCAGTCGGTATATATCTATGCGATTTCTGAATTATTCAAAAATTCGCATTGCCTAACGTTGATGGATGAACCGGATTCATTTTTGCACCCTGAGTGGCAGCACGAGTGCCTGAAGCAAATCAAGTCTGTTTCGGAACAGGCCTTAAAGTCGAATCACATATTAATGAGTAGCCATAGCGCTATTACTTTAATTGAGCACAGCCATGATAAAGTTCGTTATTTCGACATCAAAGAAGGAAAAGCTCAATGCTATTTGCTACCCAAAAGGATTGCAATTAGCAAGTTAAGCGCTAACTTCTTGATGTATTCAGAGCAAGAGCGATTGCTCAGTGTTTTGAACACTATTCAAATTGAAAACAAACCAGTTCTTTTTACTGAAGGGAGTACGGACCCTTTAATCATTAAAGAAGCATGGTACAAGCTTTTTAATAAAGACATGCCATTTATACCATTTTACGCTTTTAGTTGTACTTATATAAACCAGTTGCTGACCGATGCCCGGATTCACTCTGAGATGAATGGCTTGCCTGTATTTGCGATTTTTGATTTTGATAAGGCGTTCAATTCATGGAATGGTTTGAATGGAGAAGAAATCCAAAGCGATCCTTTTAAAGGACTGGTTAAAAAATGGGATAAGGGAGATTCGTTCGCGATAATGCTGCCTATCCCAAACAATCCGGATATTAAAAAACAGACATTTAAGAACGAAGAAAAATTGGAAACCTATGGTGATCGTTCGCATTGCGAAATAGAACATTTGCTATACGGATTCGATCAAACTGATATCTACTTCTCTAAAGAGCCCACGCCAGGAGGTGAAATAGTTAGTTTTAAAGCAGATGGAAATAAAACTAAATTTGCTAAAGAGATAGTTCCGACACTTCCTGTACATTGTTTTGAGGCTTTTAGACAAATGCTAGATTTTGTCGCGAAGACCTGTGAGCGCTATCAAGAAAAAATTGATGCAGCTTAATTTATATTGAGCGGCAAGAAATTCCTTCCGCTTATAAATTAGGATCATTTAGCACAAGGGAGTGATTTGTGTCTAATAACTGGATGATCCGCGCCGGACGCGGAGGAATTTACATAGAAGATTTTGAGAAGGGTTACGCCGCTATTGGCTGGTCACAACTGGGGGATTTAACCCAATACTCAAGAAACGACAGTCTGCGCCAAAAGTACATAGAGGTTTACGGTAACGATAAGCCTTCGGCCACCGCCAATGCAGTCGCTATGATCCTCAAATTTCGTGATCAGATCACCGCTGGTGATCACATCGTTAGCTATAACCCAGAATTGCGGGAATACCTGCTGGGTATCGATCAGGGCGAGTATCTGTACCAGCCTGATACCGTTGGCGACTATGCCAACCTGCGCAAGGTTGAGTGGTTGGGTAAAGTCAGCCGTGATCAGCTACCACAGAAAGCGAAAAACTCCCTTGGCTCAACCCTGACGCTGTTTTCCATAAGTCAGGAAATTATCGACGTGTTTTCAGCTGTGTTGGAGGGTAAAGCTCCCAACCACTTGATCAATAACACTGATGCAGTTGAAACCGAAGTGGAGCAGCTAAAAGATGAAACTGTGGCCCAAAGCCATGAGCTCATCAAAGACAAAATCGTCGCATTGCTACCTGACGAGATGGAAGAGTTGGTAGCAAGTATCCTCCGCGCCATGGGTTTCAAAGCCAAGGTATCACCCAAAGGGCCAGATCGAGGGGTAGACGTTATTGCCTCACCCGATGGATTAGGCCTAACGCAGCCGCGTATCAAGGCTGAAGTAAAGCACCGCAATGGTTCTATAGGTGCCCCCGCGATTCGTAGCTTTATCGGTGCTCTGCGTGAAGGTGACTCTGGCTTGTTTATCAGCACCGGCGGTTTCACCCGCGAGGCCCGCTACGAAGCCGAACGGTCCAGCATTCCGCTAACCTTGGTCGACCTGGACGATTTGGCCGACCTGATCGTAAGTCACTACGAGAGCGTCGATCTGGAAGGTCGGGCGCTGGTGCCTCTGGTGCGGATCTACTGGCCGGTGAGTTAAATATTGCGTCATTCGCAGATGCCACAAATTTGCCACACTCGCCCCACTAAACGGGGCGAAAAAGCGCTAATCAGGCCTACAGTAACCCTTTGATTTTCCAGCTAATAATCGCTAACGTATTGACTCTAAACGCCCATGCAAATTGGTACCCGGAACCACCATTTTGGCCACTGCAAGTTACCGCTGGCTGAAACTGATCCAACTGCTTCTGCTCGGTTTGAATCGCCCCTAGTTCGTAGGCGCAGCCAAGCGTCTCCTTCTCTGGCCGATGACCAGTCGATATCAGCCGCTCACCACTGGCAGTTATAGGCAGTTCACTGCCAATCATGGTTACGAAGCGGGCTGGTCAGATCGAATGCAAACAGGTAGTAGAGTGGAGTGTCGTATTACAATTGGTATTCCAGTGAAAAATCTAAATCCATATAAATATCTATAATCAAAAACTTACCAAGCAGATTCAAATTACCCCGGCCCACCACTTCTCAACGACAAAGCCCGCCCAGTGCGGGCTTTGTCGCATCTGGCGTTTCATTCCTGCCTCACCGCCAACGGTCCCCCCCGCACGCACCCAACTCAATGCCCATGCCGATGATGCACATCCGGAAAATGCGCATGACTATGCCGCATCGGCGTATGCACATGCGGATGGCTATGCGGCTCCACCCCATCCCACTCAAACCCATGCGTATGTTGATGATGCTCATCGTGTGTATGCCGATGATCATGCTCAAGCCGTTCGTGCTGATGTTCATGAACATGGTTTTCCATCAGATGAATCCATACCCCCACGGCCATTAACGCCGCTGCGAGCAGGAACATCAGCGATATCGATTCGCCCAGCAGCAGAATCGAGATGCCTGCGCCGAGGAACGGTGCGGTGGAAAAGTAGGCGCCGGTGCGTGCGCTGCCGAGGCCGCGCAGGGCCAGGACGAACATGACCAGGCTGACGCCGTAGCCGAGAAAGCCGACCAGCATGATCGGCACCAGCGAGGTGGCGGCGGGTAGTTGGCTGCCGATGACCAGGGCCAGTGTGCAGTTGACCAGACCGGCCACGAGGCCTTTGCTGCCGGCGATGAACAGTGCGTCCGAGGCAGAGACTTTGCGGGTCAGGTTGTTGTCGATGGCCCAGCAAAAGCAGGCGAAGGCCACGGCCAGTGGGCCGGTCCAGTCTTGCGCCGAGACGGCCTCTTGTGGCCAGGACAGCACAACACCGCCGGCGACGATGGCGAGCATGCCGATCACGATTCGGCGGTCGGCGTTTTCCTTGAACACCACCCACGCCAGTAGCGCCGTGAGCACGGATTCGAGGTTGAGCATCAGTGACGCGCTCGCGCCGGACGTTCGGGTCAAACCGAACATCAGCGCCACTGGCGCCAACACGCCGCCGAAGCCGATGGCGCCGAGCAGCCATGGCCATTCACCGGTGCCGAGCCCGGAAGGTTTCCAGCCACGATCGCGGGCAAAACGCAGGACGGTCAAGCCCAGACCACTGCCGAGATAGAGCAACCCGGCGAGCAGAATCGGCGAAATCTGTACCCCCAGCAGTTTGGCGAGGGGCGTACTGGCGCCAAACAGCGCTGCCGCAATCAATGCGTAGAGAACGCTCATATTCATGCCGGGATCACTCGCTGGGGCCGATGGAATAGCAGCAAGCATCATGGCAAAACTCAGGTGAGAATTATGTGAACAGCTGATTCGTGTCAGGGAACACGGCCTCGGGTACGTGCTCAAATCCAGCAACATTTAATCCGCGCAATCTCTGGGCGGTCGCTCGATGCAGCTTCTATGCTGCGAACATCGAGATGCAATGGAGTTGAAGATGAAGAGCTGGATCGCCGTAGCGCTGGCCGCGCTGATTTCCTTGTCCGTCCATGCGGCCGACGCCCCCACTGTGCGCGTCGAACCGATAGCGTTCACAACCGCTGCCGACAGCGTCCAGCGCAAACAGTCGATCACGGGTGACCAGACGGCGGAGTACCGGTTCAACGCCAGGGCCGGCCAGATGCTGACCGTCGACTTCAAGCCCTCCAACACCTCCGCTTACTTCAACATCGCTGCCAAGGGGGCCGATTACGCGCTGTTCAATGGCTCGATCATGGGCAATCACTTCCTCGGCACATTGCCCAGCGATGGCGAGTACACGGTTCAGGTCTACCTAATGCGCAACGCCGCACGGCGTAATGAAGTGTCCAACTACGATTTGTCGCTGAGGCTGGTCAATGGCGATGCCATCAGCCGTCAGCCACCATTCGATCAGACGCTGGAATTGCAGGGCATTGCCTTTCACGTCAGCACTGAACAGGTCGATGGCAAACCCACTTTGCACATCGCTCCCAAGGGGTTGGAGATCGACAATACGGTCATCATTCAGGCCCTCAGCGGTGAGGTGGTACGCGCCGAAGTCGCCGATCTCAATAACGACGGTTCCCCTGAACTCTATGTGTTCACCCGCTCGCCCGGACGCGGCATGCCGGGCGAACTGATCGCCTATTCGGCCAACAACAAGAAATCCCTGAGCGAAATCTACTTGCCTCCGGTTAGTGACAACCCGAAAACCGCCGAGGGTTATCAGGGCGAGGACTCGTTTGCCGTGGTGGAAAACAGGCTGGTGCAACGCTTCCCGGTGTATGACAGCGCCGACGCGGGTGCGGGTCGTACGGGGAAGATGCGTCAGGTTCAATACAAGTTGGTGGCGGGTGAAGCCGGGTGGATTTTACGCGAGGACAAGGTCACGGAATTCTGAAATGACCGGGTTCGTTACGGCCGGCGGATAAACCCCTGAACCACTTCTACACTCACACCGCCCCCACTGCCACGACGAGCCCCCATGACCACCCTCCAAGACCGCATGAAGCAAGGCAAGGACGCCCGCAAGCAATGCTCGCGCAGCACCCACGCCACCACCGGAAAAATGAGCCGCGATCCGATTCCGCTGATCAAAGCGTCGAGTCAGGGCCGCGTCGCTTCGCTGGTGGAGTTGCGTTACGGACGAATGCTGGTGTCGCCCTTCACGTTCTTCCGTGGCAACGCGCTGCTGCAGGCGCATGATCTGTCGAGCACCCAGAACATGGGGCTGGTTGGGCCGATCTGTGGGGATGCACACTTGATGAACTTCGGCGGGTTTGCCACGCCGGAGCGCAATTTGCTGTTCAGCGTGAATGATTTCGACGAGGCGCATCCTGGGCCCTGGGAATGGGACGTAAAGCGGCTGGCGGCGAGTTTTGTGGTGGCGGCGCGGGATTTGCGCCATGGCGAGTCGGTTGAGGAAGAGGTCTGTCGGCAGATGGTCGGTGCCTATCAGGCGACGATGCTGGAGTGTGCCGAACAGAGTGCGCTGGAAACCTGGTACGAATCGATCAAGTACGAAGACTTGCTCGATCAGGCACGCAAGAGTGCGCTGGAGCATGTGCAGCGTGCCGTCGATAAAGCCGAACGGCGCACCCATGCCGAGTTGCTGCCGAAAATCAGTGAGCGCGACGCCAACGGGCGACTGGTCATTCGTGACGACCTGCCGGAAATTTTCCACCTGCACAAGAACACCACGCTGCTCGACGCCGACGATGATTGGTTGCGGCTGGCAGACTGGCGACCGTTGTTCGATACGTTCATGCGTGACTATCGCACCACGCTGCAGGCTGACCGGCGGGAATTGCTTTCGCGGTTTCACGTGCAGGATCTGGCGTTCAAAGTGATGGGTGTCGGCAGTGTGGGCACCCGATGTCTGGTGGCGCTGCTGACCGACGATCAGGAATTTCCGTTGTTTCTGCAGTTCAAGGAGGCGCGGCGCTCGGTGCTCGCCGACTATGTGAAGGCCAAGTCCCGCACGCGTCATGAAGGCCAACGGGTGGTCGAGGGGCAGCGCCTGATGCAGTCGGCCAGCGATCTGTTTCTCGGCTGGACCACCGGCCCCCACGGTCGGCATTTTTATGTGCGGCAATTGCGCGACATGAAGATCTCCGCCGAACTGGAAAACTTCGACGCCGAAACCTTCGCCGCCTATGCCCGGGTCTGCGGTCGCGCGCTGGCGCGCGCCCACGCCAAAGCCTCGGGCAATGCGGCGGTCATCAGCGGCTATATCGGCAAGGGCGATGCCTTGGCCGACGCCCTGTTCAAATACGCCCGCAGTTACACCGCGCAGAACGAACGCGACTTCGAACGTTTTCAGCAGGCCTGCCGCAAGGGTCGGCTGCGGGCACGTTCGGAAGCGGATTTTGCAGCGGATCACTTGCCTTGACACGCTGCAGAGCGCTCGCTATCGAGATGAATTTTTCTTCACTGCCCCCGTTCGATCAACACGGTACAGTCCGCTCGCTCATTCAAGAAACTACGGTTCGCCCGCGCTCTCCCGCGGGCTTTTTTTTGCCTGGCGTTTGCTGCGGAAACGATCCGCGCGGTTTGTTTTTTCCCGCCCCATGATCAATCCTGTCCCTCGACCCTGCCATCCGGAGCGCCCGATGCCGCTGCTGACCTTGCCCTGCCAACGCCTGACGCTCGCGATCCTCGCCCCGGAACAGGCCGAGCTGGAAAGTGACTTCTACGCACGCAACCAGCGCCACCTCGCCCCTTGGTCGCCGATTCGCACCACCGAGTACTTTTCCAGCGAGCAGATTCGCCGACGCCTTGAAGTTCAGGCCAGTGCCTACGAGGCCGGGCTGGCGATGCATTTCGCCCTGCTGACGCCGGACGGCCAGCAAATGATCGGCGCATGCAACTTCAGCGGGATCATTCGCGGTGCGTTTCAGGCCTGTTATCTGGGTTATCACATTGACTACGCGCATCAGGGTCAGGGCCTGATGCAGGAAGGCCTGGAGGCGGGCATCGGCTACATGTTCGACACGCAGAACCTGCACCGGATCATGGCCAACTACATACCCGGCAACGAGCGCAGTGCGCGCTTGCTGGAGCGTTTGGGTTTCGAGCGCGAGGGCTACGCCAAGGCCTACCTGAACATCGCCGGGCGCTGGCAGGACCATGTGCTGACGGCGCTGGTCAATCCGGTGTTCGAGGCGCCGGAAAAGCGTTGGTCACGACAACTGGCGTGAGTTTCACAATTTGTTAAGCATTGGCGAAGTATGCTCAAGGCTCCTGCCCTTTCCGGTTGCCTGAAATCCATGCCGCGTGCCGCCACTTCGCTGTTTCTACTCGCCGCCCTGCTGTTTTTTTTCGCTTTGGGTAACCACCAGTTGCAAGGCTCCACCGAGGCCCGGGTCGCCGGGATCGCCATGGAGATGCACCTGGACGATGACTGGGTGACGCCGCGCCTGTTCGGCGAACCGTTTCTGGAAAAACCACCGCTGAGCCTGTGGCTGGACGCCGGCGCCATGCGCGTGTTTGGCGTTTCGCCGTGGGCGGTGCGGCTGGCGTCGGCGGTGGCCGGGTTGCTCAGTGTCATGCTGCTGTACGGCATGCTGCGCCGCTTCGGACGGCCGAAAGCGCTGGCCTGGACGGCGGGGATTCTGCTGGCGACCATGGCCAGCTACTGGAGCAACGTGCGTGGGGTCGGCGAGGATGCGCTGCTGGCGCTCGGCGTGACCACGGCGTTGCTGGCGTTCTTTCAGGCGCAACGCGCACCGAACGCGGCTAACTCGCTGCTGTTTATCGTCGGGATCGCCATCGCCACGCTGAGCAAGGGCGTGCTGGGACTGGCGATGCCCGGCGTGGTGATTTTCGCCTACCTGCTGGCGGATAACCTGATCGACAGACGCCTGAAGATCGGCGCGTGGCTGCGACCCGGCCTGCTCACGGCGGTGGGCCTGATTCCGCTGCTGATCTGGCTCGTCGTGCTTTACCAGCGCGGTGGCTCACACGCCGTCGCTGAAGTGCTGCTGACCAATAGCGTCGGTCGCTTCAGCGGCTCGTTCGTCGAGGCCGGGCATTACGAGCCGTTCTATTACTATCTGGCCAAACTGCCGGAAGCGTTCCTGCCGTGGAACATTCTGGTGTATCTGGGCCTGTGGCATTTCCGCAAGGAGCTGAAGGCCAACCGTTACTTGCTGTTTTTCAGCCTGTGGATCGTGGCGCAGTTCATCATGCTGACCCTGGCCTCAAGCAAGCGCACGGTGTACCTGATGTCGATGACCCCGGCCGCAGCGGTGATTGCCGCCGAGTATGCGCGCGTGCTCTTCGAGCGCTTGCAGGCGCGTGAAAACGCAGACCGCTTTATCGGAAAAGTCGCCCGTCATCGTCAGGCAATTGCTGCCGGTTTGCTCACGGTGGTGATCGCCAGCTACCTCGGCGCGGCCCAGTGGGCCTTGCCCAACGCTGATAAAGAACTGTCGTTCCTGCCGCTGACTGACCATATTCAGAGCCTGCAAGCCAACGGTCAGCAGGTCGCGCTGTTCCAGGCCAATGAGCGGGTCGGCGGCGCCAGCGTGTTCTACACCCAACGTGTGCTCAAGGGCCTGGACACCGACGCGCAACTGCATGACTTCCTCAGTGCCTCGCCCTCGAACGTCGCGGTGATCTCGGCGGACAGCGAACCCGTCGCACCACTCAAAGTGCTGAAGACCATGATGGTCGGGCGCCAGGCGTACTACTTCGTCGGCTACTGACGCCCTTTGCGCCAGCCAATAAAAAACCCGCCGTCACTGGCGGGTTTTGTTTGGGCCGACGCTTTGCCCTCCTCAGTTCATCGAGTGCTCACTGAATGCCAGTCGGAGGCTTCGATGAAGCCAAGCACGCGCGGGGCCGCTTTGTTCGCAGCGGAAACAAACAGCGAGGAGCCATAGCCCGGGTCCGAAACCGGCGAATTCAGATCCTTTTCCAGCTCCGCCATGCACTCACTGTGGGTCACCAGAATCAGATTGCGTCCTGGGAGCTTGTGCGCCAGCGCTTCCTGCAGGATGTGGCCCTTGCAACTGATCAGCCAGTCTTCGCCGGTGGCCGCGCGATTGAACATGTAACCGGCGGTCTGCACAGTGCGCAGCATCGGGCTGTTGTAGATATCGGCATTATTCAGGCCCAAATGCTCGAACTGTGCGCCGACACCGACCGCGACACTGCGCGAGCGGTCGGTGATGCCGTCGTCACCACTCAGGCACGGCGCCGGCGAGTGATCGCAGCGCTCGACGTGACGCACCAGCACAATCATCTCGCCCTTGGCCCACCCGGCCGCCAGCGCGCGGGCGCCGGACACATTGCCGTGGGCCAGGTCAGGCACCGCCGCCGGGGCGAGCAGCCACAGGGTCAGCGGAATCACCAATAACAAGGCGCCGAGCACGACCCAGGTATTGCGATAGCGGGCCAATCCGCTCAGGGAAATCGAGCGTTTGACGCCGAACAGACTCAGTCTCAATTCCACATCGGGCCGCCTCGTCGGCATCCATCACAGTCAATACGATGCGGCGAGGGTAGAGAAGCGGGCGTAAGAGGCGGGTGAAACGCATGTGAAAAAAGTCTTGAAACGCCCTTGTTACAAATTCCGTCGGACAAAATCCTTTCAGCTCTTGTGTTTGCGGCCGATACAGACCTGCTAACCCCCTTGCTGGCTCAAAAAAACAACAATCTTCCAGCCTGACCGACGATCAAGTAGCTCTACGTTCCTGGAGGAATTGTGATGAATAGCTGGTTCGGCAACATCAGCGTGAACATGAAATTGGGTCTGGGCTTCGGCCTGGTCCTGGCCCTGACCTGCGTACTGGCCCTGACTGGCTGGACCAGCCTCGGCGGTCTGATCGACCGCAGCAACTGGATGAGCGACATCACCCAGCTCAATGCCGGCCTGACCAAGCTGCGCGTGGTGCGCCTGCAATACATGCTGACCAACGGCGACGAAACCGCCGCGCAGAATGTGCAAACCACCCTCGAAAGCTTTGCCGCGCAACAACAGGCGCTGATCAACAAGTTCAAGAGCCCGGAAAACGTCAAACTGCTGAAAGAGCAGGCCGCGACCATCGCCGAATACCAGACTTCGCTGAACAAGATGCGCAACGCCTACCGCACCGGCAACAGCGCCCGCGACGTGATGGGCAGCAACGCCGACACCGCTTACAACCTGATCGAAGCGATCAGCAAGCGCGTGCAGCAAATGGACATGAGCGAGCAGCGCTTCGAGCAGTTCCAGGCCATCACCCAGGCCAAGGAAGCGTTCATCCTCGCGCGCTATGAAGTGCGCGGCTACACCGCCACCACCAACGCCGAAACCGAGCAGAAAGCCGTCGGTCAACTGGACGCGGCGATTGCCAGCCTCAAGCAACTGAACGTGCATTTCGCCGCGACCCAGCAAGACGCTCTGCGTCAGCTGGAAACCGCCCTGACCAACTACCGCAGCGCGTTGCAGGCCTACAAGAACGCCAACAGCGAAGCGGTGCAGGCGCGTAAGGAGATGACCGATCAAGGTGCGGCCATCGTCACCACCAGCGAGCAGCTGTACCAGATCCAGCTCGACCGTCGCGACATCGAAAGCGCCCAGGCCCGTACGCTCCAGCTGATCAGCACCCTGCTGGCGCTGCTGGTCGGCGTGATTGCTGCGGTGATCATCACCCGTCAGATCACCCGTCCGCTGCAAGACACCCTGGCCGTGGTCGAGCGCATTGCCAGCGGCGACCTGACCCAGAACGTCACCGTCACCCGCCGCGACGAACTCGGCGTGCTGCAACAAGGCATCGCGCGTATGGGCGTGACCCTGCGCGACCTGATCAGCGGGATCCGCGACGGCGTCACCCAGATCGCCAGCGCCGCCGAAGAACTTTCGGCCGTGACCGAGCAGACCAGCGCCGGCGTGAACAGCCAGAAGGTCGAGACCGATCAGGTGGCCACCGCCATGCACGAAATGACCGCCACCGTGCAGGAAGTCGCGCGCAACGCCGAAGAAGCCTCGCAAGCCGCTGCCGCCGCTGACGGCGAAGCCCGTGAAGGCGACAAGGTGGTGAATGAAGCCATCGCCCAGATCGAGCGTCTGGCCAGCGAAGTGGTGCGTTCCACCGAAGCCATGAGCGTGCTGCAACAGGAAAGCGACAAGATCGGCAGCGTCATGGACGTGATCAAGGCCGTGGCCGAGCAGACCAACCTGCTCGCGCTCAACGCAGCCATTGAAGCCGCGCGAGCCGGTGAAGCCGGCCGTGGGTTTGCCGTGGTCGCCGACGAAGTCCGTGGCCTCGCACAACGCACGCAGAAATCCACCGAAGAAATCGAAGGTCTGGTCGCCGGTCTGCAGAACGGCACCCAGCAAGTGGCTGCCGTGATGAACAACAGCCGCGCCCTGACCGACAGCAGCGTGGCCCTGACCCGCAAGGCTGGCGACTCCCTGGAAAACATCACCCGCACGGTGTCGAACATCCAGTCGATGAACCAGCAGATCGCCGCCGCGGCCGAGCAGCAAAGCGCCGTGGCCGAAGAAATCAGCCGCAGCATCATCAACGTGCGCGACGTGTCGGAACAGACCGCCGCGGCCAGCGATGAAACCGCAGCGTCCAGCGTTGAACTGGCACGCCTGGGTGGCCAGCTGCAGCAGATGGTCAGCCACTTCCGCGTCTGATCTTCAGTCAGCGCCAAAGGGTAAATCGAATCGCGGGCAAGCCCGCTCCCACAGGAAACGAGTCGAACACAGCATGTGTGAACGACCGAAAAACCTGTGGGAGCGGGCTTGCCCGCGATGGCGCCAGTCCAGTCAGCCCATACTCACTGCCCCAACGCTCACACCTCCCACGGATTCATCACTTCTACTCCCGAGAACTGAAAGTCCTTCACGTTACGGGTGGCGATTGCCGCACCATGAGCCCGGCAGATTGCGGCTATCTGCGCATCTGCCATCGACACCGCCCACCCCTTTGCTTCGCAATCTGCGACGAGTGCCGCGTACTCGACAGCGGCATGCGCATCGAACGGCAAAATGCGTCCAGCGAAGTCTTCCTCGAACATAGCCATCGCATGAGCTTGAAGATTCTGTTTGCGTTTGCCTGAGGGAAGTCGGGCGATGCCGTGGAGTATCTCAGCCACCGTTATCGCACTGATGGCCAGATCCATGGCGGGCTGCGCATCAACCCAGGCCAGCACTCTGGCTTCAGGTTCGATACGCATGAACTCTGGAAGCACGTTGGTATCGAGCACTATCATTCAGAAAAATCCACCCCGGTGGCTTTCTCTGAGCGCTCCGGCAATTCAAGGTCAACTCCGCCGTTTGCACTGAATCTGCTGCGTATCCGGCTTCCAAGTCCGCCGGCGCGATCAACTGTTGCCAAGGCTCGACCGAGAATCAGGCGGGCCTCTTCTTCCATGGAGTGTCCGTTGTGTGCAGCGGTGATACGCAACTGTTCCTTGAGCTTCTCGTCAAGGTTTCGAATGGTGATGCTGGCCATGACGCCTCCTGCAATCAATGAAATCATTGATTGCAGGCTAGCACATCCGTTCTGGCTCACACCGGGCAATCTTCCGAACGGCCATTCTCATTGCAGCAGATGGTCAGCCATATCCGCGTCTGACCTTCAGTCAGCGCCAAAGCGTAAATCCAATCGCGGGCAAGCCCGCTCCCACAGGAAACGAGTCGAACACAAAATATGTGAACGACCGAAAAACCTGTGGGAGCGGGCTTGCCCGCGATGGCGTCCGACCAGTCAACCCAATGTCAAAGACAACCCGCCTTGTGTAGGAGCTGCCGCAGGCTGCGATCTGTTGATCTTGGTTTTTTACAATCAAAGTCAAAAGATCGCAGCCTGCGGCAGCTCCTACAGGAATTGCGTTCGATCTGCAGTCCGGTACCCCTTAGCGCGTGCCGCGTTGGCGCAACGCCGACGGCATGAAATACGCGTCTTCCGGCACTGGTTGCGAGAAGTCGACGGTGGAGGCTTCTTCGTTGTCGAGGTTCTGCACGTAGTAACGGCGGGCCTGCAGGTCATGGAACACGTCCAGTGCGCTCCAGGTGGTTGGCAGGTCGTAGAAGTTTTTCAGGTAGGCCATCGACACCCGCCACAACTCCCCTCGCCCATCGTATTGATCGACCAGCGCCGCGCCCCAGCTGTCCTCGTCGAGGAACAGCACGCGTTTGGAATAGACATGTCGCGCGCCCGGTTTGAGGTTACCTTCGACCACCCACACACGGTGCAGCTCATAGCGGGTGAATTGCGGGTTGAGGTGGCCCGGGGTCAGCAGTTGCGCGTACTTCACCTCGGGACTGCCGACCTTGTAGTTGTTATAGGGGATGTAGATCTCCTGCTTGCCCTTGAGTTTCCAGTCGTAACGGTCCGGCGCGCCGTTGAACAGGTCAGTGTCGTCGGCGGTGCGCAGGCCATCGGATGAGGCGATCGGCGTGTCATACGCCAGGTTCGGCGCACGGCGCACGCGACGTTGGCCGGCGTCGTAGACCCAGGCCTGACGCGGATCCTTGAGCTGATCGAGCATCTCGTGGACCAACGCCGCACCGCCGGCCAGGCGCGCCGGGCTTTTCACAAAAGCGAGGTAGTAGAACAGGATGTTTTTCAGGTCGGCATACTGCCCGCCCGGACGGTAGAAGTTGAACAACGCTTCCTGCTGAGAGGTGACCAAGGCAAAGCTGCCGTTGCGCTGCACCGGGGCTTCGGACGCACGACGCACCACGTAGATCCCGCGATAACGGGTGATGTGGTTCCACAGCACTTCGACGCCATCCTTAGGCACCGGGAACGGCACACCGCCGTAGGCATCGGCGAATCCGCTGCCGCCCTCCAGCAGCTTGGCTGAGGTCGCATTCTTCAACGTGTTGTCATACAGCCATTGCGGCGCCGAACCGGAACGGCGCGATGGATAGACCGGCATCTGGAACGTGTCGGGATAGCTGTTGAACAACGCAATCTGACCGGGACTGAGGTGGGCCTTGTACTGCTCCAGATTGGCCTTGGTGATGGTGAACAGTGGCTTGTCTGCAGCGTAGGGATCCGGGTGATGCTGGCCCGGTTTGTACCCGGCCGGCGCCTGGGTGATGCCGCCGGTCCAGGCTGGAATGGTGCCGGCAGCGTTGCCGGCACGCTCGGCGCCCATGGGCGTGAGGGTGGTTTTCAGTTGTTCGGCTTGTTGTGGGGTGATGGCGGCGAGCGCGCTGCCGGCGGTCAGCCCCAGAAACAGCGCCAGCGAAATCCGGGTCATGCTTGAAGTGTGAAACATGATCTTCTCCAAAGTACAAAAACCTGTGGGAGCGAGCCTGCTCGCGAAAGCGGTGTATCAGTCGACATCAATGTGAATGTGCCTGCCTCTTCGCGAGCAGGCTCGCTCCTACAGGGGGGATGAGGTGTTGCTGAAATCTCGTGTAGAACTCACAAGAAATACTTGAGGTTGAACCCGACGTTGTCGCGGTCGCGAATCCCGTTGTTCTGTCCGCCGCCCCAGAAGTTGGTGTATTGCACCTCGGCTTCGAGCTTGTTCTGGTAGTTGGCCTTGATCCCCAATGTGTAAGCCTTGCGCCCGTCGATGGTGTTGCCGGCCTGATAACTGTTGCCCTTGAAGTCGTCCTTGTAGACGACGTAAGGCGAGACGTTGACCCCGGCGTACACATCGTTCCAGGTGCCGTTAAACATCACCGTGTAGCTGTAGGAGTTGCGATTGACCTGATCATCTCGATCACCGCCGGACACATAAGAGGTGTTGCCGGTACCGGCGTAATAGCGCCTGCTGCCGTCGTAGGCGGTGTATTGCAGGCTGCTGCCGCGCAGGTGTTCGGAGGCCAGTTCGAAGATGCCGAACATCGAGTCGAACGACAGCGTCGGGCCGAAGTTGTAGATGCTGCCCAGCGAGGTGTTGAACGCTTCCACGCGCTCAGCGTTGTTGATCTCGCTGTCGAGGGTGACCATCTGCCCGCCGACGTTGACCGGCTTGCCGGTCACCGCCACAGCGGCACCGTTGGCCAGGTCGCCGATCAAGTCGTTAGTCGCAGCAATGCCGATCGGCAGGTTCGGTCGATAGGCGATCTCGCCGAACACCGAAGCTTGGCCCAAAGTGGTGTTGAAGCTGAAACCGTACATGCGGATGTCTTCGGCATAACGCCGATGCGCCTGAATGTTGCCCATCACATCGGCCGTCGCCAGACCGTTGGCGAGCGCCCCGGCCTGACTGCCGGCGACGGTGGAGAGCATGTTGGTCAGGGCGTTCATGTCGATGCCCTTGTAGCCACCCAGATCAGCGGCGATGGTCGGTTCCTTGGCGTGGTAGTTGACCAGGTACAGGCCGAACTCGGTGCTGTTGAGCGCCTCGGCGATGTAGCGGAAGGCGACGCCGAACTGGCCGTCGTTGCGTGCGTTGTAGTCCTTGCCGATCGACGCCACTTTCAGCGTATTGCCGTAGGCCGGTGTCACGCCGTTGGCGTACAGGCCGGTGCTTTTCAGCGCCGGGCCGAGCAACGGGTTGTTGCCCAGTGCGCTGTACAGCCCGATGACGTTGCCGAACCCCGGCACCGGGGTATCAAGCGCGGTGCCGCTGAAGTTGTTGTAACCGGTGTTGCCGCCATCGGCGAACAGGTCGGTCTGTGAGTAGAACGTGCCCACCGGGTCGATGCGGGTTTCCTTCCAGTTGGTCTGGTAGAAGCTCTCCAGGGTCAACGAATCGGTCAGGCCGATGTTGAAGCTAACGGCCTCCACCGGCATCAGCACCTCCTTGACCTCGGCGCCGGGCAAGCGGTACTTGGCGGCGTCCACCGGGTTGGTGGTGTTGACGCCGCCGCGATAGAAAATCCCCTCGCCCCAGTTGAACACCTGACGCCCGACCCGCGCGGTCACCGGCATCTGCGCCACGTCCCAGTTGCCGTAGACATAGGCGTCAAGCATCTCGATCCGGCTGCCGGCGATGTCGCGGGTCTGGCTGGTGAAACGGTCGTCCTGCGGATAGCTCTGACTCGGTTGCGCCGGATTGTTGTTGCGGTAGTAATCGTTGCGTTTGTCCATCAACTGGGTGTCGTAGAACGCCGTGCCGCGCAGGAACATCCCGTAGTTCTGGTAGTTGGCCTCCAGCTCTGAAGTGATCTTGTACACCTCGGAAACCAGCCCGGTATCGAAGTTGCGATTGCCGTCGTTGGTGTTGACGTCGTCGTTGTTCTTGTCGCGGCCCTGCACCCGCCACAAACGGCCATAGGACAGGGTCGTGTCGATCGATCCGGTGACTTGATTGTCCAGCACGCTGAACTCGGCAGCCTGCAGCGCATCCACCGCACAGAGTTGCAGCAGCCCCGCCAGGCCGACACCGGGAAGTGCCACGCCGGTGAAGCGCAATCGAGTGTTGATCATGGGTTCCTCCTTGTTCTTATTGTTTTTTGCATGGCCGCGATGGCTACGGTGCCAGCCCCGCACGGACATAAATCCGGCTGTGCGCGCCGAAATGGCCGAGCAGTTTGAACAGCTGCTGATTGAGTGCCGGATGCTCGAACGTCTCGCGCTGCAGTTGATTGCCACTGCTGAAATCACTGGTCACCAGTGCCGTCTCCAGCCACTGGCCGATGGCTTCATCGAACGCCGCCGAGTCCTCGACCGACTCGGCGCTGACCACTTCGCGCAAGTAGTCCACCGAGTACGGCGGATACTGATGGTCCTGAGCGACATCGGCGTAAGCCGCGAGCATCGGATGCGCCTGACCGGCACGTAGCACGCTGCGCAGCCAGGTCGATTGATACTTCTCGACTTCCATATGGCGGGTAGCGACCCGTTCGATCGAGGATTTTTTATCATCGGCAAAACCGGCCAGCGCCTTGCCTTCCAGCAACAACAGACTCGGCAGTTCGACCCCGGGCAACGGCTTGGCGTGATACGGCTGGGTCAGGTCCTGCACGTGGTGCACGCCCCAACCGAGGAACCGGTAACCCCAGTAAGAATGACCAGTGGCGAACGCCAGACGCGCCAGCCCCAGGTACTGATAGGCGCGCCAGTCCGGCCAACTGCGCTGAAGAAATCCGGCAGCGGCATACACCACCGGGCTCTCATGGAAGAAGCCCATGTGGAACGGCGCCTGCGAGCTGTACTGAAAGCGCGCATCGCCGAACGGCTGCGGGCCGAAGCCATACAGCGCGCCGACCTCGCCGGGGTTGTCGCTGAACAGATTGATGTCGTGACCGTAATCCGGCTCGTCGGCGGCGCTTGCCAGCACGGCCAGCGGCGCGACGTTCTCGCCATCCGCCACGCGAATGAAGCGCTGGCGACTCCACGGTGACAGCGTCTGCTCGACCATCACCTGATCGGCGCTGAGATGTTCGCGCTCGGGCAGGTCTTGACCCGGCAACGGCTGAATGACCATCGTCAGATGAATGCGCGGATTGAGCCGCAGCGCGGTGAGAAAATCGTGGCGCAGATGGTCACTCGGTACGGCGGGCAGCTTTAGATTGTCGGGGCGCGGCGGGTACTGGGTGAAGTGTTCACGGGCGAAGCTTTCCTGTTGCTCCAGCAGCGCGACCACGGCTGGATACTGCTCGGCGAGAAAACGCTCCAGCGGCTCGACGGCAACCGGTGGCGCATCACGCAGCGCCGGCAGTTGCTGCAACGCCAGATAGCTGCCCACCGTGTGGTTCGACCAGCCCCACGCCGTCGGGGCCGTGGCACAAAGCAGCAACAGGAGAAAGGTCAGCTTCATTGCTTTTAATTCTTATTGGAGGTGCTGTGGGGGTTGAGCCTAACAACCGCCCCCGGCGCTGACACTGTCCGATCTCACCAGAAAAAGTCTCCGATAGCGCCACACAAGAGGATCCGGTTCCACCGCATAACCTTGTGGGAGCGAGCTTGCTCGCGAAAGCGGTGGGTCAGACAAGACAATAGTGACTGACACTCCGCATTCGCGAGCAAGCTCGCTCCCACAGGGGACGGTGGTGGTTAGCTAAGCGGGGTAACCGGTGATTTTACGGATGCTCTGGTACAGCGGCTTGAGCTGGCGATACATGCGCAGGTACACCTCTTTGTACAACCGTTCGTAAACCTGCTGCGCCTCGGGTTGCGGGGTGAATACCGTCCCGACGCGGGTCATCGCGGCGATCGCCGTGGGGAAATCCGCATACAAGCCCAACCCCACCGCACAACAGATCGCCGCGCCCAGCCCCGACGCTTCATACACATGCGGGCGCTCCGCCGGCAGACCAAAAATATTCGCCGTCAGCTGCATCGCCGCATCACTCTGTGAACCGCCACCGGCCACCCGCAGACGCTTGACCGACACCTTCGAGCGCTTCTCGATGTTCTCCAGTCCCTGGCGCAACGCATACGCCAGCCCTTCCAGAATCGCCCGGTAAATGTGCGCGCGGGTGTGCACGTCGCCGAAGCCGATCATCGCGCCTTTGGCTTCGACGCCCGGCTCACGAATCCCCGGCGACCAGTACGGTTGCAGCATCAGCCCCATCGATCCCGGCGGCACCGCGTTGACCAGCGCATCAAACAGTTGCTCGGGTTCGATGCCCTGTTCTTGCGCCTGCTGCATTTCGCGCAGACCGAACTCGTTCTTGAACCAGCTGACCATCCAGTAACCGCGATAAATCATCACCTCGCAGTTGTACTGATCGGGCACCGCCGAGGGGTACGGCGGAATCAGCGGGACGATTTCCAGATAGCGTGAGCGGGTGCTGGTGATGGTCGCGGTGGTGCCGTAGGACAGGCACACGGTACTCGCATCGACCACGCCGGCACCGACCACTTCGCAGGCCTTGTCAGCGCCCGCGGCAATCAGCGGCAAGCCCTCGGGAATTCCGGTGTGCCGGCTGGCCTCGCCGGTGATGTAGCCAAGGGTTTCGCCGGGTTTGTGCAAGGTCGGCAATTGCTCCGGACGCACCGCCAGCGCCTGCCATTTCCAGTCATTGGGCGCAGCCCATTTCAGACGTTTGAAGTCGAACGGCAGGTAACCGACGCAGCAACCCACCGAGTCGACAAAGCGCCCACACAGGCGATGGGTGAGAAACCCCGAGAGCAGCAAAAACTTGTCGGTCGCCGCCCAGATTTCAGGCTGGTGTCTGGCGATCCAGTTGGCCTCGGCCTGCGCGCGAAAGTAATCCACGGTGGCCTGTGCGCCGACCAGTTTGAACAGCCAGCCCCACGGACCCTTGATCCCGCCCTCGACGTCGCTCTGGCGCTGATCGAGCCACAGAATGGCCGGGCGCAGCGGCTTGCCCTGAGCATCGACGTTGATCACCGTGCCGCGCTGAGTGGTCAGCGACACCCCGGCAATCTGCGAGCGATCAATCCCGGTTTGCGCCCATACCTGCTGACAGGCTTCGCCGAGTTTCGCCCAATAATATTCCGGGTCTTGTTCGGCCCAGCCCGGTTGCGTCGAGTAGTACGCCTGCAACTCGACCTTGCCTTTACCGAGCAGATTGCCCTGCAAATCAAAGAGCAACGCGCGCACGCTCTGGGTGCCGTTGTCGATCGCCAGCAGGTAGCGCTTGTTCGAGTGGTTATCCATGGCGCTCTCTTCAAGGGACCTCAAGGCGTGCCATCCGGCAGACCGTGGTGACGTTGCCACAACGCCAAGTAACGCTGTAGTTCTTGCTGCCAGCGTGCATCGTCCCAGCCCAGTCTTGGCTGGCAGAGTTGGCGGATGGCAGCGAAATGCGCTTCGCCACCACGCGCCAGCAACAAGCCCGGCCGGGTACGACGCAGCAACAGATCATCGAGGTGCAGCACCATTTCCGCTTCGCAGGCAAAGGCCAATTCGGCCCACAAGGTGTCAGTGTTGCCGACCGTTTCGTGGCCCAACCCGGCAATCAATTGCGCCAGTCGTGGCAGATCGCGGCCGTGCCTGCCGGCCAGCCGTCGCCACTGTTGCGGGCTGAGTCCCGGAATGATCAGTGGCGGTACGGTTGCGAAAACCGGCGCGCCGTCATCTTCGAAAGCGCGGCCAAGCATGTCGGCACAGGCCTTGAGCACTTCGATGGCTTGCGGGCGAAACGTCGTCAGTTTGCCACCGGCCAACGTGACACAACCCGGCTCCTGCCACAGCACATGTTCACGGGTTTCATTCGACGGCTCGCCTTGCTGTGCACCCGCCGCGCTGCCCACCACCGGACGCACGCCGGACCAGGTCGACAGCACATCGCTCGCCGTCACTTCGGCGCTTGGAAATTGTTGCGCGCAGGCCGCCAGCAGATAGTCGAGTTCTTCGGTGCTGATGCTCGCGCTCTGATCCAGATCCTCACGATGATCGAGATCCGTAGTGCCAACCACCGTCGCCCCTTCCCAGGGAAAAACGAACACCGGCCGACGGTCACGCGCATGCAAAAAAGTGAAGGCCTGCGCCACCGGCAAACGCCAGCCCGGCAGCAGCAGATGACTGCCGCGCAATGGCCGCAGTTGTCGCGGAGCCTCGGGCAAACGCAGGCGCTCAGCCCACGCGCCGGTCGCCACCGCCAGCACGCCGCAACGCAATTGCAACGACCCGCCCGACTCGCAATCTTCGATCTGCACCCCGCACACCCGGCCGTCTTCGCGCAGCAAATGTTCGACGCGCACCCCGTTGAGTACCACTGCGCCATCGGCTCGCGCTTCACTCAACACGCGCATCACCAGCCGTGCGTCATCGGTCAGCGCATCGACAAAACAGGTGCCACCGAGCAGCCGGGTTTCCTTCACCCCCGGCGCGAGAAAACGCAGTTGCTGCGCGTCATGAAAACGATGGCTGCGCCGTCCCGCCAACGCGTCGTAAACCGACAACAATCCACCGAGCATACGCGGCCCGGGAAAGCCGCCCCGATAGTGCGGCATCATGAAACTCATCGGCTCCACCAGCCCCGGCGCTTCATCGAGCAGACGCTGACGCTCGCGCACCGAATCGCGGGTCAGGCGCCACTGGCCCTTGGCGATATAACGCAATCCGCCGTGAACCATTTTCGACGACCGGCTGGAGGTGCCCCAGGCGAAATCCCGCTGTTCCAGCAGCAGACAACGCCAGCCACGCCGTGCCGCTTCGCGCAGAATTCCAGCACCGCTGATGCCGCCGCCGATGACGATCAGGTCCCAGCTTGCGTCGGCTAATGTCGGCAAGGTTTGCTGGCGCCACGCGGCGTTCCAGTCCGGGTGCATGATCGTCACTCCTGCATCAGCGTGCCGGGGTTGAGGCGCCCGGCCGGATCGAAGTGCTTGCTCAGCGCCTGCAAGGTGTCCATCGCCAGCGCGCCTTTTTCGCGCGGCAGGTACGGCGCGTGATCCTTGCCAACCCCATGCTGGTGGCTGATGGTGCCGTGGTTGTCGACGATGGTCTGGCTGGCCGCGTGCTTGAGTGCCTGCCAGCGCGCCAGCGTTGCCGGATAATCCGCCGCCGGGCGAAACACGTAAGTGGTGTAGATGCTCGAGCCTTCGCCGTAAACGTGGGACAGATGGGTGAACACATGCACCCGCTCGCCCTGCGCTGCCAAGGCATCGCGCAGGCTGTTTTCGATCAGGTTGAGCAGATTGTCGACGTTGCTCCAGTCGGTGGCGGTTTCCAGGGTGTCGACCACGTAGCCGGCGTTCCACAGGTTCTCGCGCAGGTAAGGGAAACGGAAGCGGTTCTGCGCCCACTTTTTGCCAAGCAACGTACCGGTGAAGACGCCGCCGAAGGCTTTCAGATGCTGGCGCGCCTGGCTCAGCGACAGCGCGTTTTGCCGACGATTGCCGGTCACGCCGAAGGTCAGCAGGCACTTGCCTTCACCGGCGCCGCGCAGGTTCAGATACTTTTCCAGCCAGGCGATCTGCTGCGGATGCCCGGCCAGCGCCAGTTGGGTTTCGGTCTCCACCGCGTTCGACAGACGCAGCATCGACAACGGCACTCGCGCCTGGGCCAACTGGCGGATCGCTTGCAGTGCCTTGCTCCAACTGGGCAGGAACACCCCGTAAAAACGCTCATCGGCCGGCAGCGGACTGACCCGCACTTTGACCTCGGAAATGATCCCGAAACGGCCCTCGCAACCGAGCACCACTTCGCGCAGATCAGGCCCCGCCGCCGAGGCTGGGAACGTCGGAATTTCCAAGGGCCCGGCGAAAGTTTCCAGGGTGCCGCCAGCGAACAACTGCTCGATACGCCCGTAGCGCAACGACTGCTGACCACTGGAGCGACTGGCCACCCAACCGCCCAGCGTCGACAACTCCCACGACTGCGGAAAATGCCCCAGCGTGTAACCGCGAGCGCGCAACTGACTTTCCACCTGCGGGCCACTGGCGCCGGGGCCGAACGTCGCCAATTGGCTGGCCTCGTCGAGGTCGATCAGGCGATTCATCCGCGCCAGCGACACGGTCACCACCGGCCGCGTCGAATCCGGCGGGTTGATGTGCCCGGCCACCGAGGTGCCGCCACCGTAGGGAATCAGGCACAGGTCCTGTTGATGCGCGAGCGCCAGCAATTGGCGGATCTGCCCGGCGGTCTCCGGAAACGCCACCGCGTCCGGATAATTGCCCAGCGCACCTTCGCGCAGCGCCAGCCAGTCCGGCAGGCTCTGGCCCCGGGCGTGCAGCAGGCGGTCGTGAGCGTCGACGCTGTACAAGGCGTGCGCCGCCAGCCGCGAGACCGGCACCCGCGCCAATGCAGCCTCCAGCGTGGCATCGGGCAGCGCGCGCCCGGCCCCCAACCGTTCATGGAGAAAACTCGCACCCTGGGCCGGCAGTTCGACCACCGTGGTTGCATCTCCCCAGCCGTTCCAGCGTCGCATGCGTGTGTCCTTCTTATGCAGTCTGATCAGTGATATTGCAGGCCTCCATACTAGTCAGCGGCCAAAAAGTGTCACGGTCGCATCCGGCCAGTTCGAGTAGCCAATTGAGTCAAACGTCGCGCAAGTGCCAGCCATTTACTTTAGTCGGGGTTTCAAATTACCTTTCAGGCATTCATTCGCTCACGCAGGCCTTGATCAAGGGATTCGGATCATGCAATCGCTCGGCTTCACCTCGGTTCCGCCGCTGCTCAAATACGTGCGCCATGCCGAGCAACTGGGCATGGCCATCGAGCCGGCGTTGGCCGCTGCCGGTTTGCAGGCACAGCAACTGAGCGACAACAGCCTGCGCCTGCCGGGCGAAACCCATGAGCGCCTGCTCGATTATTTCTGCGAGCACTCGGGCGATCCGCTGTTCGGTCTCAACGCGGCCAATTTCGTCCTGCCCAACTCCTGGAGCGTCCTCGGTTACATCACCATGAACTGCGCGACCCTGGGCGATGCGATGAGCCGGATCATGCCGTTCGAAAAACTGGTGGGCGACATGGGCGTCAGCCGCGCCGAAGTGCAGGACGGTCACGTGCACCTGACCTGGACGTGCCGCTACGAGCGCCCGCGTATCCGCCGGCATCTGGTGGAAAACGTCCTCGGCTCGTGGCTGCAATACGCGCGCTGGATCGCCGACACACAGATGTCGCCCGCCGCCGTGTGGCTGGAACATCCGTGCCCGCCAGACGCCAGCCTGGCGCAGTACGAAGCGTTTTTCGATTGCCCGGTGCTGTTCGAGCAGGCGTATTCGGCGCTGATCGTGCCACTGCCGTATCTGCAGTTGCCGCTGCGCCAGGCCGATGCGCAATTGCTGCGTACCCTGGAAGAGCACGCGATGGGATTAATGGCGACGCTGGAGGATGCGTCGCTGGAACAGCGGGTCAAAAGCATCCTGCGCCAGTTGCTCAAGGAAGGCTTGCCGCGCAAGGAACAGGTGGCCGAGCAACTCACGGTGTCGGTGCGCACGTTGCAGCGCCAGTTGCATCAGGCGGGGACGTCGTATCAGCAGATTCTGGATGACTTGCGTCAGGAGCTGGCCGAGCATTATTTGCTCAACAGCACGCTGCCGATTCAGGACATTGCGCAGTATCTGGGGTTTACCGAGCCACGATCGTTCCATCGCACGTTCAAGAGCCGGCGCGGGATGCCGCCGGGGGAGTTTCGGCAGATGCATCGGGGGTGATTGTTCTGGCCTCATCGCTGGCAAGCCAGCTCCCACAGGTTTCTTGGTGAAGCACAAATTTTGTGTACGACGCGATCACTGTGGGAGCTGGCTTGCCAGCGATGGCGTCAGTGGCCAGCTGAATGGTTTGGCAGCGCTTTTTTTGTATGGCTCGACTCAGACACTGATCGCGTTGGTGAACACCAACCGATTACCAAACGGATCGGCAATGGTCATGTCCTGACTGCCCCACGGCATCGCCTGAATCTGTGGGTGCGAGAACTTGTAATCCTTGGCCTGCAACTGCTGCTGAAACGCCTCCAGCTCGTCGGTCTCGATGCGCAACGCCGAGCCCGGCGTCGCGTCGCCATGATGCTCGGACAGGTGCAGCACGCATTCGCCACGGGACACCTGCAGATACAAAGGGAAGTTCGCTTCGAAACGGTGCTGCCAGTCGATCGTGAAGCCGAGGAAGTCGACGTAAAACTCCAACGCCTTGGCTTCATCGAAGATCCGCAGGATCGGGGTGGTTTTGCCGAAGCTCATGGGGTGCTCCCTGACTGGTTGGCCCAAGCGTTTAGCGGGGCTGGATGTCAGCAATTCGGCTTGGCTTCGACATTCTTTAATCTCAGAGTGCCACTATGAGACACAGTTCAAAAGATCGCAGCCTTCGGCAGCGCCTACAGGGGCTTGGCAATCAATGAAACCCTTCGCGCAAATCCCCCTGCCGCGCCAGAAACCGCCCTTCCCGGCGACCATTCGCCTGCCCGTCGCGATAGCTCAAAACGCCATTGACCCACACCCCCTCAATCCCCTGCGCCGCCCGTTGCGGATCAGTGAAATCCGCCACATCACGCACCGTCTCAGGATCGAACAACACCAGATCCGCCCAATAGCCCTCACGAATCTCGCCGCGCCCTTTCAAGCCAAACCGCGCCGCCGACAGACCGGTCATCTTGTGCACGGCGGTATGCAGCGGAAACAGCCCGACATCACGACTGAAATGGCCGAGTACTCGTGGGAAAGCGCCCCACAGGCGTGGGTGCGGGAAAGGGTCTTCCGGCAGTCCGTCAGAGCCGACCATCGACAGCGGATGCGCGAGGATTTTTCGTACATCCGCCTCGTCCATGCCGTAGTACACCGCGCCCGCCGGTTGCAGGCGTTTGGCGGCGTCGAGCAGTGGCACGTTCCATTCGGCAGCGATGTCGATCAGGTCGCGTCCGCTGACTTCGGGGTGCGGCGTCGACCAGGTGATGGTGATGCGATGGGCATCGGTGACTTGCTTCAGATCCAGCGTCGAAGAGCTCGCCGCGTAGGGATAGCAATCGCAGCCCACATGCTGGGTTTTCGCCGCTGCCTCCAGCGATGCGAGCAACTGCGGACTGCGCCCCCAGTTGCCGACACCGGCGCATTTGAGGTGGGAAATGATCACCGGGGACTGCGAGTGACGGCCGATGCTGAACGCTTCGTCCATCGCCTCCAGCACCGGCTCGAATTCACTGCGCAGATGGGTGGTGTACACCGCGCCGAACGCGGTCAGTTCTTCGGTCAGTTGCTTCACTTCATCGGTGGAAGCGTTGAAGGCGCTGGCATAGGCAAGGCCTGTGGATAAACCGAGCGCGCCAGACTCAAGGCTTTCACGCAGTTGCTCGCGCATGGCCGCGATTTCTTCAGGCGTGGCGGTGCGCAACAAATCGTCGAGGTGATTGCTGCGCAGCGCGGTATGACCGACCAGTGCGGCGACGTTCAGCGTGGTGTTCGCCGCTTCGACGGCGGCGCGGTAATCGCTGAAACGTGGATAGACGAATGCGGAGGCTGTGCCGAGCAGGTTCATCGGGTCCGGCGGATTGCCTTGCAAACTGACCGGCGAGGCGCTGATCCCACAGTTGCCGACAATCACCGTGGTCACGCCCTGGCTGAGCTTGGGCAGCATCTCGGGCTGGCGGATGACCACGGTGTCGTCGTGGGTGTGCACGTCGATGAAACCCGGGGCGAGCACGCGGCCGGCAGCGTCGATTTCTTCTGTGGCGCGGGCATCGTGCAAATCGCCGATACGTTCGATACGGCCGTTGAGAATCGCCACATCAGCGCGGTAGCCGGGCGTGTTGCTGCCATCGATGACGGTGGCGTTGCTGATCAGCGTGTCGTACTGCATGTCAGTCTCCCAGCGGCAGGTGATCGTCGCCGCCACGGTATTCGTCGAGGGCGAGTTTGATCCGCCGCAGACGCTCTTGATTGTCTTCAGGATTGGCCAGCGCCAGCTCGGTCGCAAGCACATCGATGGCCAGCAACATGCCGTAGCGCGCTGCCGTCGGTTTGTAGATGAACGAAGTTTCCGCGCCTTGCAGCGGCAGAACGATGTCGGCCAGTTCCGCCAGCGGCGAATCGGCGCGGGTGATGGCCAGAATGCGTGCGCCGTAGTTGCGCGCCAGTTCGACGGTTTCCAACAGCTCCGGGGTGATGCCGGTCAGCGAGCAGACGATCAGCACGTGCTCGGCATTGAGGCTGGCGGCGGTGACGCGCATCATCACCGCGTCGTGGCACACCGCAATCGGGTAGCCGAGGCGCACCAGGCGTACCTGCAATTCATCGCTGCACAGGGTCGAGCAACCGCCCATGCCGAACGCATGAATCATCCGCGCCTGGCCGAGCATTTTCACCGCATCGGCGAAGCGCGATTCGTCGAACCCAGCCAGATGCTGGCGCAGCGTGGTTTCGATATCGCCGACAATCTGCCCGTAGAATGCCGACTGTTCAGGCGTACCCGCCGGGTCGAGAAAACGGCTGCCAACGCCGCTGGCCTGGGCCAGTTGCAGGCGCAGATCGCGCAGGTCGCGGCAGCCCACCGTGCGGGCAAAACGTGACAACGTGGCGGTACTGACTTCGGCCCGTAGTGCGAGATCTTCGAGGCTGGCGCTCGCGGCAAAACCGACGTCGTCGAGCATCAGCCGGGCGATGCGGCCTTCGCCGGCGCTGAAGGAATCCTGACGGGCGCGGATCTGATAAAGGATGTCCATGGCGGCGGGCTCCGGTTACAGCAGGTAAGAAAGGCCGACGGTCAAAGCGAAAGCGACCAGCGAGATCAGGGTCTCAAGCACGGTCCAGGTCTTGAACGTCTGCGCGACCGTCATGTTGAAGTATTCCTTGATCAACCAGAAGCCGCCGTCGTTGACGTGGGAAAAAATCACCGAGCCGGCGCCGGTCGCCAGCACCAGCAATTCCGGGTGTGGATAACCCAGACCAATGGCCACCGGCGCAACCACGCCGGATGCGGTGGTCATCGCCACGGTGGCCGAGCCGGTGGCCACCCGCATCAACGCCGCGAACAGCCAGCCCATGATCAGCGGCGACAGGTGAAATTCGTGGGCCAGCCCGACAATCTGATCGGTGACCCCGGCGTCCACCAGAATCCGGTTCAGACCACCGCCGGCGCCGACCAGCAAGGTGATACTGGCGGTCGGCGCCAGGCACTCGTTGGTGAATTTGAGGATTGATTCACGGTTGAAACCCTGAGCGATGCCCAACGTCCAGAAACTCAGCAAGGTCGCCAGCAACAGTGCGATCACCGAATTGCCGATGAACAACAGGAACTGGTTGAAACCGCTGCCCGGCGTGGAGATCAGGTTCGCCCAGCCACCGATCAGCATCAGCACCACCGGCAATAGAATGGTCGCCATGGTGATGCCGAAACCCGGCAGCCTGTCGCGCGGTTCGCGGTCGAGAAATTGTTTTTCCAGCGGGTTATCCGCCGGCAGTTGAATGCGCGGCACGATGAATTTGGCGTACAGCGGCCCAGCGATGATTGCGGTGGGAATACCGATGGCAATCGCATACAGCAAGGTCTGCCCGACCGAGGCCTGATACGCCTGCACCGCGAGCATCGCCGCCGGGTGCGGCGGCACCAGTGCATGCACCACCGACAGGCCGGCAACCATCGGCAGGCCGACCATCAGAATCGATACGCCCACCCGCCGCGCCACGGTGAAGGCGATGGGTACCAGCAACACAAAACCGACCTCGAAGAACAGCGGCAGGCCGACCAGAAACGCGATGCAAACCATCGCCCAGTGCGCGTTCTTCTCGCCGAACTTCTCAATCAGGGTGCGGGCCATCTGCTCCGCGCCGCCGGACTCGGCCATCATCTTGCCGAGCATCGTCCCCAGCGCCACCACCAGCGCAATATGCCCCAGCGTCTTGCCCACCCCGGCCTCATACGCCCCCACCACGCCCGACGGCGGCATGCCCGCCACCAGCGCCAGACCGATGGAAATCAGCGTGATGACGATGAACGGATTGAGCCGGTAACGGGCGATCAGCACGATCAAGGCAATGATGGCGACGGCGGCATACATCAGCAGCCAATAGCCGAAGGAAGGTGTCATGCGGTACTCCTCGAAAGGGTCACGTTCGAATGGGTTGTGAAACTCATAAATCATTTCGAGATCGAGTTTTCAAACGCCATGAAAGTAATTTTCGTGGAGAGCTAAGGCGTGTCGCTGCTGGATATGTCTTGTCGCGATTAATGAAAATCGCGGGGTGGGATTTACATGGCTTTTCGGTGAACGAGAAACCAATGTGGGAGCGAGCTTGCTCGCGAAGGCGGCGTCACATTCAACATCTCTGCCGACTGATCCACCGCTTTCGCGAGCAGGCTCGCTCCCACAGTTGATTGCATTCCTTCAGTCAGAATCCGTTCTATTTGTGGGAGCGAGCCTGCTCGCGAAAGGCTTGATGCGGTGCAACGGGATTCACACCATCTCGTTACGAATCCACTCCACCACCGACGTACGCTTTGGCGCCCAGCCCAGCCGTTCACGAGCGTGTTTGCCGCGTACGCGGCTGTTGGAGCCGAGCCCGTAGTTGGCCATTTCGTAGCCCCATTCGGCTTCGGCGTCTTGCAGTGGCCAGTCTTGTGGCTGGCCCAGATTCAACACCTGCGCCATGGCAGTGGTCATGTCGATGAACGAGGCTTCGCCGCTTTCGACGAAGTAGAAGGTGCCCGGGACGTTTTTGGTCAGCGCCAGCACGTACAGGGCGACGACGTCTTCGATGTGCACGTTGGACCAGATGTTCTGGCCAGTACCAACATGCCGCACCACACCGCTTTTACGTGCTTGTTTGAGCAAACGCGGCAACTGCACGCTGTCGCGATTGACGCCCAGGCTGTGGCCGTAGATCAGGGTGTTGCAGATCACTGCCGAATTCACGCCGTCCTGTGCGGCGGCGAGGATCAGCTTGTCGATCGCCACGCGCGCCGCCTTGTCGACGGTGGGCTCCGGCAGATTGTCTTCGTAGTAGATGACGTCGCTGGATTTGCCGCCCGAGGCATCGCCGACGATGCTCGAACCGCTGGTGTGCAGGAACACTTTGTTCGAACCGCGCAGGGCATCGAGCAACGCTTCGACCGCGCCGCGATGGTCACTGCTGGCGGCATTGATCACCGCATCGGCGGCGCGGGCCTGATCGGCCAATAATGCACTGTCTTCAAGAGTGCCGATCACCGGGGTGATGCCCAGTGCTTTCAGTTCTTTAGCCTGCTCGGCGCTGCGCACCAGGCCGGTGACATTATGGCCAGCCTGGACCAGACCGGTGGCGATGGAACCGCCGATAAAACCGGCGGCGCCGGTGATGAATACGTTCATGGAGAAACTCCCTGCGTGAATAAGTGATGCGACGAGTATCGACCGGTCACCCCGATGGAAAAACCCGCCCTCGCCCAATTCACTGTTGCGCAGGGGTCACGAATCAGCCTTTGAAATCAGCACTGGCGTACGCCGCGAGTTTGCTCTGGATGAAGTCGAGGAAGCACTGGATGCGCAGCGCCAGTTGCGAGTTCCGGTAGTACACCGCGTTGATCGGCTGGCGATAACCGCTGTTGAACTCCGCCAGCAACACCTTGAGGCGCCCGGCGCGAATGTCGTCGATGGTCATGAAGTGCGACAGGCAGGCAATGCCCTGGCCTTCCAGCGCCAGCTGGCGCACCGTTTCGCCGCTGGAAGCACTGATCGCCGGAGTGATCGGCCAACGGTCACCGTGCACGTAACGCAGCGGCCACTGATTGAGGCCTTCGTTGTGGGTGAAACCGAGCAGGGCGTGATCACTCAAGTCCGCCACCTGCTGCGGCGCGCCGTGCTGCTCCAGATACGCTGGACTGGCGACGATCAGCAGCGGACTGCAACCGAGCGAGCGCGCATGCAACGTGGAGTCGGCCAGGGTGCCGATGCGGATGGCGACATCGGTGCTTTGTTCCAACAGGTCAATGATCAGGTCATTGCTGTTGAGTTCAAGCTGGATGTCCGGGTACAACCTGCGGAACTCGTCGATGTAGGGCACGATGGCGTGCAGCATGAACGGCGACGCAGCGTTGATCCGCAGACGCCCGGACGGGGTTTGCTGGCGTGAGGACAGACGCTCTTCGAGCGCATCCATCTGATCGAGAATCAGCTTGGCCTGCTCGAAGAAATACTTGCCCTCCTCGGTCAGGTCCATGCGCCGCGTGGTGCGGTTGATCAGCGTGGTGTCGAGCTTGGCTTCGAGCCGCGACAACGTGCGGCTGACCGCCGACGGCGTCTGCCCGACCTGTTCGGCGGCGGCGGAAATCGAACCGCACTCGATCACGCAGACGAAAATCTGCAACTCATCGGATCTGGCTTTCACGGGTTTCCCTTATTGATCGACTGCACAAATCCATTGTGGAGAGAGAACACCCCTGTGGCGAGGGGATTTATCCCCGATGGACTGCGCAGCAGGCCCCCGCTTTTTGAGATCAAGATCGGGGGCCGCTGCGCGACCCATCGGGGATAAATCCCCTCACCACAGTTAAAACCCTCACCGAATGAATCACCTCACGCCTTGAGAGCAAACACCTGTTTCAGATGCTGCTCATACCGCGCTACATCATTCTCGATGTTCGGCCGCTTCATTACATCGACACAGAGAAACGTCGGCAATCCGGTCATGCCCAAAAACTCGTTGGCCTTGTGGAACGGGAAATACACCGCGTCGACACCTTTGGCTTCGAAGAAATCGCTCGGGTCGTCGAAAGCTTGCTGCGGTGCATTCCAGGTCAGCGACAGCATGTATTGCTTGCCTTGAATCAGGCCGCCGCTGCCGTACTTCTGCGACGCATCGGAACGGGTCCGGCCATCGCTGGCATAAAGGCTGCCATGACCTTCGGTGAAGACTTCGTCGAGGTACTTTTTCACCGTCCACGGCGCGCCCATCCACCAGCCCGGCATCTGATAAATGATCACGTCGGCCCAGAGGAATTTGGCCACTTCTTCAGCGACGTCGTAACCCTCATCGATGAACGTGGTTTTGACATCCAGGCCACCACGATCCAGCACGCTCAGTGCAGTTTCGTGCAGGGTCGCGTTGTAACGACCGTCGGAATGGGCGAATTTCTTGCCGCCATTGAGCAACAACACTTTTTTCATCAGAACGCCTCGCGCAGCCATTGGGCTGGGGAAAGATGGGAAAACGAATGGCGGCAGGTTAACCACCCATCTCGCGCGGAATAAGCCGCGTCGGCGCAAAATACATTTGATCAAAATGCACGAATGGAACGCAGATTGTTGCAATAGCATTGGCAGCCATCTGCATTTGAGGAGTTGATCTGATGAGTGAACGCCACGGTTTCATCCTGCACGCCAAGACCCGCCCGGAGAAAGCCGAGGCTTTCGAAGCGCTGTTTCGCGCCTATGTCGAACCGAGCCGCGCCGAGCCCGGCTGCATCGAGTACCACATGCTGCGCGACCAGGAAGACCCGACGCTGTTCATCTTCTATGAGATCTGGGAAAGCCAGGCGCACCTGGACGTGCACTCGAACCTGCCGCACATGCGCGAGTTTTTCGACAACCGCATGACGTACCTGGAGCGCGATTTCGATATCCGGCGGATCGACATGCTCAGCGCCTCGTCGGCTAGCCGCTGATCAGCAAATGGGCGCCGAGTGCGCCCAGTCCGATGAAGAACACCCGCTTGAACAGCACGGCACTGATGCGCTGCCGCAGCCATTGGCCGAACCCCATGCCCAGCATCGCTGGAATCAGCACCAGCAGCGACGCACTTAATTCGCCACTGCCCAGTGCATCGCGCCAGAACAGGCCGCCAGCCAGCGCCAGGGTCGAAACGGTGAACGACAGGCCCAGCGCCTGCACCAGTTCATCACGCTGCAAACCCAGCGCCTGCAGGTACGGCACCGCCGGTATCACGAACACGCCGGTGGCCGAAGTGATGACTCCGGTGATCAGCCCGCACAGCGGGCCGAGCCACGGCTCATGCCGGGGATTGACCTGCAGGGTCGGCAGCAGCAACCCGCTCAACGCATACAGCAACAACGCCGCGCCCAAGCCGCGCACCACCCAATGCCCGCCCGCCATGCCGATCGACAACGTGCCGACGGCGGTCCCGAGGAAGATCATCAGCAGCAGTGGCCACAGGCGTTTGATCAGCCCTTTCAGATGCCCGCCAAAGGCCAGTTGCCAAACGTTGGTCAGCGTCGCCGGAATGATCAGCAACGCGGCTGCCTGTGATGGGGCCATAGCCAGGCCCAGCAGCCCCATCGCGACAGTGGGCAAGCCGAGACCGATTACCCCTTTGACCAGGCCGGCCATGATGAAGGTGGCGATGACCAGCAAGGATAGGCCCAGGCCGAGGTTTTGATAGAAGTCTGCGAGTGCGTTCATGGCGCTACTGTGCGCCTTGGCGGGTGCGCTGAAAATCTGCCATATACTGAGGCTGCCTCTGCCAATACAAGAGGCTGAAGACCTGATTGAGACTTCTGGCCTCATCGCTGGCAAGCCAGCTCCCACAGGTTTCAGTGTGGATTACAGATTTTGTGCACAACACACATCCTGTGGGAGCTGGCTTGCCAGCGATAGGGCCCGCCCAGAAACCACGAAGACCAGAGGCTGCCCCCATGCACTTCGACCTCACCGACCTGCGCCTCTACCTGCACATCCTCGACAGCGGCAACATCACCGCCGGCGCCGCCCGCAGCCATCTGTCGCTGGCCGCCGCCAGTGCGCGCATCCGGGCCATGGAGGCTTCGCTCGGCACCGAGTTCCTGCAGCGCGGGCGCCGTGGCGTGAGCCCGACGCCGGCCGGCAAGGCGCTGGCGCAACATGCGCGCGTCCTCCTGCAACAGTCCGAACGCATGCAGCAGGATCTGGCCGATTACGCCCAAGGCGCCAAAGGCCAGGTACGGCTGCTGTGTAACACCACCGCGATCACTGAATACCTGCCAGAAATGCTGGCGGACTTTTTGTGCGAGCATCCCAACCTCGACATCGATCTGCAGGAATTGCCCAGCGCGCGCATCACTCATGCCTTGCGCCAAGGCGCGGCGGACCTGGGGATTGTGTCCGACGCCGTCGATACCACCGACCTGCAGACCCTGCCATTTCGTGCCGATCCGCTGGTGCTGATTCTCCCCCTCGACCACCCATTGTCTGACGCTGCCGAAGTCCGTTTCAGCGACGCCCTGCAGCATGACTTTGTCGGACTGCGCGCCGACAGCGCGCTGGCGGTTTATCTGGAAGAACAAGCGCTGCACAGCGGCTCGCGGATGCAGATCCGTATCCGCGCCGACGGATTCGACGGGGTAATACGCATGGTCGCCCGAGGTGTCGGGCTGGCAATTGTGCCGCTGGCCGCTGTCGAGCGAAGCGCATTGCGTTCATTCAAATGGGTGGCGCTCAATGAGGCGTGGGCACGCCGCACGCTCATGCTGTGCGCCCGAGATTTCGCTACGTTGCCGAATTACGCTCGCGCGTTGTTACACGCGCTCACTGATCCGCGCGTTTCTGAGCAGTTCGATGTCGAGCACAGACAACTGAACGGCGAGCAGGCGCTATAGGGTTCGCCTTCAAATCCTTCTGCCCGGAGTTCCCATGACCGCGACCGCCCCCATCACCGTTCTGCGCGACACCCACCCGCTGCCGGTACTCGATGCCTGCAAATGGGAAAAACTCGAGGGTGACCCGCACACCGTCAACCTCAACGCCTACACCAGCGAAGACGGCAGCAAGATCATGGGCACCTGGATCTGCACCCCGGGCAAGTGGCGGGTCGACTACGTGAAGTGGGAGTACTGCCACTTCCAGGAAGGCTATTGCATCATCACCCCGGACGGCATGGCGCCGATTCACCTGCGTGCCGGCGACATCTTCGTGGTTGAACCGGGGATGAAAGGCACCTGGGAAGTGGTCGAGACCGTACGCAAATATTTTGTCTTTGCCTGATGCAAAAAAGCCGGGAAACCACCCGACGTGATTTCCCGGCAACACCTACTGCATTCTGGCTGACGCCATGGTTGTGGCGTCTGTGAGATTTGTGGCGAGGGGATTTATCCCCGATAGGCGCAAAGCGCCCCCCGCATTGTGTCAGTTGAAACGCAGGCTCAGTGGTTGCGACTGCTACACAGTCGATCGGGGATAAATCCCCTCACCACAAAGTCTGCGTTGCCACAAAAGTGTTGATGTCCAGGTTACTGCGGCTTGCGATAGCTGTTGATGATCGCCGAGAAGTCCTTGCCGCCTTCCCCGCGCTGGCTCATCGCCTGATACAACTGCTGCGCCACCGCGCCGAGCACCACCGGTTGATGCGCTTGGCGCGCCGCTTCGGTGGCCAGCCCCAGATCCTTGAGCATCAGCTCGGCACCGAAGCCGCCGGTGTAACCACGCGAGGCCGGCGCCGTTTCGACGATGCCCGGCCACGGGTTGTACATTTCCGAACTCCAGCAACGCCCGGTGGAGCTGTTGATGATCCCGGCCAGCACCGAGGTGTCGATCCCCAGTGCATCGCCCAGTGCCATCGCTTCGCTGACACCGACCATCGAAATCGCCAGCAGCAAGTTGTTGCAGATCTTGGCGATTTGCCCGGTGCCGACTTCACCGCAATGCACGATGTTGCGGCCCATCTGCGCCAGCACCGGCTGCAGGGTGGCAAACAGTTCCGGAGTGGCGCCGACCATGAAGGTCAGCGTGCCTGCGGTCGCGCCGCCAGTGCCGCCGGAGACCGGTGCATCGGCCATGGCCACGCCCTGTTTGGCGGCAGCGGCGGCCACATCGCGGGCGGTCTGTGGATCGATGGTGCTGCAATCCACCGCTGGCACCCCTTTGCCGATACCGGCCAGCACTCCGTCCTCACCGAGCCAGACGCTACGCACATGCACCGCCGCCGGCAGCATGGTGATCACCAGCTCGGCGTCTTGCGCCGCTTCACGGGCCGAGGCGCGGATGGTGCCGCCCAGTTGCTCCAGTTCCGCCAGCACAGTCTTGTTCAGGTCCACCAGGTTCAGCGAATGGCCGGCCTTGATCAGGTTGCGCGCCATCGGCGCGCCCATGTTGCCCAGACCGATAAATGCGATTTTCATGGCCAGTCCTCAGCGCAGGTTGATGGTGGTGTTCACGCCGTCGTTGACGCTGTCGTCATCGAACCAGCGCGCCGTGACCGTTTTGGTCTGGGTGTAGAACTGCACCACTTGTTTGCCATACGGGCCGAGGTCGCCCAGTTTCGAACCACGGGAACCGGTGAAGCTGAAGAACGGCACCGGCACCGGAATCGGGATGTTGATGCCGACCTGGCCTACATCGATTTCCGTCTGGAATTTACGCGCCGCCGCACCGCTCTGGGTGAACAGGCCCGTGCCGTTGCCGAATGGGTTGGCGTTGACCAGCGCAATGGCCTGATCAAGGGTGTCGACTTCCAGCACCACCAGCACCGGGCCGAAGATTTCCTGGGTGTAGATCTGCATGTCGGTGGTCACGCCCGAGAACAGGGTCGGACCGACGAAGTTGCCTTGCTCGTAGCCCGGCACCTT
Source organism: Pseudomonas sp. Y5-11 (assembly GCF_022368695.1). Classification (NCBI taxonomy): domain Bacteria; kingdom Pseudomonadati; phylum Pseudomonadota; class Gammaproteobacteria; order Pseudomonadales; family Pseudomonadaceae; genus Pseudomonas; species Pseudomonas sp. Y5-11. The sequence continues at coordinate 1,719,755 of NZ_CP058974.1, read as the reverse complement.
GATGTCGCGACCATCAAGTTCCAGCTTGGCGCCTTCCTTGATGCCGCTTTCGATCAGATCGAGAATCCGCGCCTTGGCTTTCTTCGAGATCACCGGGCCGACATCGGTGCCCGGCTCGCTGCCGGCGTTGACCTTGAGTTTCTGCGCCAGTGCTTTCAGGTCCGGCAGCCATTGCTTCGCTGCACCAACCAGCACCACCACAGAGGTGGCCATGCAACGTTGCCCTGCCGCACCGAAACCGGCGCCGACCAGCGCATTCAGCGCCTGCTCGCGATTGGCGTCCGGCAGCACCACGGCGTGGTTCTTCGCGCCCATCATCGATTGCACGCGTTTGCCGTGCTTGCCGGCCAAGTCGTAGACGTGAGTACCGACTGCGGTCGAACCAACGAACGATACGGCTTTGATGTCCTTGTGGGTGCACAGGCCATCAACCACATCCTTGCCACCGTGCACCACGTTGAGCACGCCCGCCGGAACGCCGGCCTCGATCGCCAGTTCCACCAGGAGCATGGTCGACAGCGGGTCCTGCTCGGAAGGTTTCAAGACGAAGGTGTTGCCGCAGGCGATGGCCATCGGGAACATCCACAGCGGAATCATCGCCGGGAAGTTGAACGGGGTGATGCCGGCGCACACGCCGATCGGCTGGCGCAGGGTGTAGGTATCGACGCCGCCCGCCACGTTTTCGGCGAACTCGCCCATTTGCAGGGTGCCGATGGAACAGGCGTGCTCGACCACTTCCAGGCCACGGAATATGTCGCCCTCGGCGTCGGCAATGGTCTTGCCCTGCTCGGCGCTCAACACCACGGCAATGCGCTTGGAGTGCTCGCGGATCAGCGCCTGCAGTTTGAGCATGATGCGCATCCGCGCGCCGATCGGGGTCAGTTTCCAGGTCTGGAAGGCGCGGTGTGCGGCACGGATGGCGGCATCGACTTCAGCAGCGGTGGCGAACGGTACTTTGGCCAGCACTTGCTGGGTCGCCGGGTTGACGATGTCGTGCCACTCAGTGGTCTGCGATTCAACCCACTCGCCGTCGATCAGCAGCTTGACCTTCTGGACCGTGGTTTCGTTGGGCGTAAGCGATGCGTTCATGCTGGTCTCCGAAACTTGTTTTTATCGTAGGAGCCAAGGCGAAAGGGTTCGCCTTGAGATGAGGCGTGTGTCACGAATTGGTTGTCGGACTGTTTTTGGAGTATAGATGTGCAAACTTCTAATAAGAACGCACATATAAGCCCGTCCATCATGCAAAAAAACATCACCTCCCTGGGGTCGCTGAACTGGGACGACCTGAAGTTTTTCCTCGAAGTCGCCCGCACCCGCAAGGCCAGCACCGCAGCCAAACGCCTGGCCGTCGACTACACCACGGTGTCGCGGCGCATCAGTTCGCTGGAAGCGGCATTGGGTACGCTGCTGTTCGAAAAATCCCGCACCAGCGGGTTTGTGCTGACCACCGAAGGCCAGCGTCTGCTGGGTTATGCCGAGTCGATTGAAAGCACCTTGCACATGGCCTGCGAGCAGGTCTCCGGCTCCGGTGTGGCACTGTCGGGCCATGTGCGCATGGGCTGCACCGAAGGTTTCGGCAGCTTTTTCATCACCCCGCAACTGAGCCATTTCGTCGACGCCTACCCGGCAATTTCGGTAGACATCCTGCCGCTGCCGCACTTCATCAGCCTGTCCAAACGCGAAGCCGATATCGTCATCGCGCTGGAGCGCCCGGAGCACGGCCCGTACGTGTGCTGCAAACTCTGCGACTACCGCTTGCAGCTGTACGCGACCCAGGACTATCTCGACCAGCACCCACCGATTCGCCGCCCGGCCGATTTGGGCAAGCATCAATTCATCAGTTATGTGGATGACCTGGCGTTCAGCTCGGAGTTGCTGTACCTGGCGAACGTGCTGCCTGGCGCCAGCGCGAACCTGCGCAGCACCAGCGTGATCGCGCAGTTCGTCGCAGCGCAACAAGGGCGCTCACTGGCCATTCTGCCGTGCTTCCTCGCGGCGCAGGATCCGCGCCTGCTGCCGGTGCTGCCCGAAGAAATCGACATCACCCGGCAGTTCTGGATGTACTGCCGGGAGGATCTGAGGAAGCTCAAGCGGATCACACTGTTGTGGGATTACATCCGTGAGGTGACGGAGCGCAATCAGGGTCTGCTGATGGGGCAGACCCGCGAGATGCAGTTCGCCGATTAATCGGCGCTGACCACAATCGACACCCGACGATTCTCGGTACGTCCGGCGGCAGTACTGTTGGACGCCACCGGCTCGCTGCTGCCCAGTCCGCGCAACTGGATGTTCTCTTCCTTCATGCCGACGGTGGTCAGCACTTTAGCCACACTCTTGGCCCGGCGCAGCGACAGTTGCTGGTTATAGGTCTCTTTGCCCGAGGCGTCGGTATGACCGTCGACCCGTACGCGTTCAATACCGACCCCCAGCAGCGCCTTGCCGATGCGTTCGACGATTTCGGTGCTTTGGGCGTTCAGGCTTTCGATATCGCTGCCAAACAGCACTTTGCCTGACAGGCCAAACTCCCAGCCTTCGTCGGTTGCCTCGAAGCCTTGTTGTTTGAGGACGGCGATCTGCGCCGGGGTCAGGCCTTTTTGTGGTGCGGTCTGGCAGCCGGTCAGCGCGAGTACGGCGATCATCAGCAAGGCGGAAAACAATCGAGCGGGAAGTATGAACACGGGAATCAGCTCCTGGTTTGCAGATTGACAACCGGGCTCTCCGACCCGGCAGTGAATTGAGCACCACGCGACAGGCGTTTGGCCTGGTACATCGCCGCGTCGGCGGCGTTGAGCAAGGCACCTGGCGTGGCACCATGATCAGGGAAAACCGCAATGCCGATACTGAGCGACGTCACCACACTGGTATCGCCCGGCAGCGCGATGGGCAGGTCCATGCTGTCGAGAATCTTGTCGGCAATACGCTCGGCATCTTCGACCTTGTGCAGCGGCGCGAGCAGCACGGCAAACTCATCGCCGCCGAGCCGCGCCACCAGATCCTCTTCACGTAGCTGCGCGCGGATCCGATTGGCGACTGCCACCAGCACGGCATCGCCGGCGGCGTGGCCGAAGTTGTCGTTGATGCCTTTGAAACGGTCACTGTCGAGGAACAACACCGCTACCCGCTCGTTGAGTTTGCCGGCATTACGCAGGGCACGAATCAATCGGCCCTCGAAAAACGCCCGGTTCGGCAAGCCGGTGAGGCTGTCGTGGCTGGCCTGGTGGGCGAGGGTCTCGTTCTCGCTCTGCAGGTGGGTTTGCCAGGATTCGAGTTCGTCGAGCAACGCATTGAAGTCGTTGCCCAGATTATCCAGTTCGGCAATCTGCGCCGGCGGTACTCGCCGATCCAGCGCGCGCTCGCTGCGTGCGGCGTGGGCCACCGCGGCGAGGCTACGCAGTGGTCCGGTAATACCGCGTAATTGTCGACGCGCGAGATAAAGCGCGACCCAGGCACTGATGGCGGTACACAGGATGATCCCTGCCAGACCGCTCAGCAAAAAGCGCATGAGACTGCCGCCATGACCGACCAGCAGAATGTGACCGATTTCGCGCTCCTGATGCACAATCGGCAGCCTGACCGGCTTTTCCAGAACGGTACGCGTGATCTGCATTTCCAGTTCGGTAAACAGGCCGTTCTCGGGCCGCTGCCAACGCGCCAGCACCTGACCTTGCGCATCGAACACCTGCGCGTCCGCCACCTCTTCGGTGGACGCAATCAAGGCCAGCGCTTCAGTCGCGGCCGCCTTGTCGTTGAACACTACCGCCGCTTCCACGGTGTAGCTGATCGAGCGCGCAATGAGCTGCAAGTTGTGATCGGCGTACACCCGCAGCGCGAGAACGCCCAACAGGGTCAGCGATACGCTGGCCATCGTCACGGCTACCAGCGCCACAATCAAATGGCCACGGCCAATGACCGATCCCAGCGTCGGGCGGCTTCCAGAACGGAACAGTTTCATGGCGCCGCCGGTTTGCGACGCGACAATTGCAGTACGCTCGGGTGGATGCGTACACCGCTGCGCGCAACAGAGTCGAGGTTGACCTCGAAGGACACCTGTTCATCGCCGACGCGCAGGCAGAACAGGCTGCCGACCGTGCACTGATCGCCTCCTTCGCTGATGCTCAACACCGGGTGACCGATCAATGAAGCAAAGAGCCGACTGCGCTCATCCGCCGTGAGTTTGCCGATGTACACCGCATCGCATTCGCTGACGATCGCCGGGTTGTCGGCCAGCAGTCGGCGTACGACGACCGGCCGACCCGTAGCCTGCGTGGTGCCTTTGACCAGATCGTCGGTGTATTCGGTAGGGCCGACGATGCACAGGCGCAATTGCGCAGGTTCAACCGGCCAGCGTGCATAGCTGAGAATGCCGAGCACGACCTGCGTCACCGCTTGGGCGCGTTGCTCGGCCATGCCCGCTGGCGTTTGTGGCTGCGCGATGGCAGCGCCCGCCAGCAAACAGAGCAGACCGACAAGCAATGCGTGCTTGCAGCGAACCACGCGCTCTGTCGCCCAGACAGCCACCTTCATGCAGGGATTCTCTTGGATCGTACCGAAATGATGCCGCAACGATAGCACAGCGAAGTAACACCAGCGAGACAGCGTCGTCTGACCAGTCGGTCAGTAATCGGTACCAGACTTCAGGTTATTTCATTCCCGAGCCACTGCGCCTTCCTCCAGTTCCAGCATCAATCCGCTCAGGCGCTTGACCTTGCGCTCCACGGCCTCTTCGAACACTCCAGGCCGGGGTTCGATCAAGGTGAACCAATGCTTGGCCCGTGTAATCCCGGTGTAGATCAATTCTTTGGTCAGCACCGGATTCAAGGCGTCAGGCAGGATCAACGCGGTGTGGGCGAACTCCGAGCCTTGAGATTTGTGCACGGTCATGGCGTACACCGTTTCAACGTCGTTGAGCCGACTCGGCAGCACGAACCGTACCCCGCCCTGCCCGTCGTTTCGCGGGAAGGCCACGCGCAGTACCGGTCTGCCAGCTTCGGGGCCCTCGCGCTCGGGCAACTTGAGGGCGATGCCGATATCGCCGTTCATCAGTCCCAGACCGTAATCATTGCGGGTCATCAGCACCGGCCGACCTTCGTACCATTGTTGGTCATGCTCGATCAGGCGTGCCTTGAGCAGGGTTTCGGTGATCCGCAGATTCAACCCTTCAACGCCCCAAGGTCCCTTGCGCACGGCACATAACAACTGGAAGGTGTCAAACGCCTGCAGCACCGCCCGCGCCCAGTTGGTCCAGTCTGGATGTTCCAGCGGTCTGCCTGCTGGCGGGCGTTGTTCGCGCAGGGTGTTCAGATAGTGGCGATAACCCTGTGGACCGTCGCCATGACCGTCGAGCAACAGGCGCTCCAGCTTGTGATCGTGTTCTCCCTTGAGCGGCAGTGAAAACACATCGTCGTAGTGACCGGCCGCCAGCAACTGGCGCGCCTCATCCGGCAACTGCTGATTGACCCGCCGCGCCAGTTGACCAATGCCGCTACCTTCACCGAAACGCCGGGAATGACGCAGCATCACCAGTTGTTGGGCCAGCGGATGAGAGCCATCGAGGTCTACGTGCAGGTCACTGCCGTGCAATGACTCTCCGCTGACCGACTCCAGCCACTGTCGGGTGTGCGGGTTATACCAGCCTGCCTCGGCATCACGGCAAAGATCGCCAAGTACCGCTCCGGCCTCCACCGAAGCGAGTTGATCCTTGTCGCCGAGCAACACCAGACGCGCATGCGTCGGCAATGCATCGAGCAGGTTCGCCATCATTTCCAGGTCGATCATGGAAGCTTCATCGACCACCAGCACATCCAGCGGCAAGCGGTTGCCAGCATGGTGACGGAAGTGTCGGGTGCCGGGACGGCTGCCCAGCAAACGATGGACTGTCGTGACGTCGCAAGGGATCTTCTCGCGCACGTCTTCGGTGACCGTCAGCGATTGCACTTGCTGGCTGATGGATTCGGTCAACCGCGCAGCGGCCTTGCCGGTGGGCGCCGCCAGACGAATACGCAACGGTTGACCGGCCTCGACCGCCGGCGCCTGGAGCAGCGCGAGCAAACGCACCACGGTCGTGGTTTTACCGGTCCCCGGGCCGCCGGTGATGATGCTGAACGCACCGCGAGTGGCAAGGGCACAGGCGAGTTTCTGCCAGTCGATCACGGCCCCCGGTGTTGCAGCGCCGAACAACTCATCGAGGCGCTGAGGCAAGTCATCCGGCGGCGTTTCAGGCTGAGCCAGACGTGTCCGTAACGCTGCATCGATACGCCGCTCGTAAGCCCAGTAGCGCCGCAGATACAGGCGCTTACCGGACAGCACCAACGGCCGCTGCTGCGCCGGGTCGCGGGTGTCCGCTGTCAGTGCAACCAGCGCACTGCTCGCCAGCGCCCTGCACCAATGGGCGCCATCCAGCGTTTCAAGCAACTGCGACGGCAGCAGCCATACATCACTCTGTACATCGCCTTCGGGAGGCAGGGAGAGGGCGAAATCCGGGGCCTTGAGGGTTTCGAACACATCAAGGCAAACATGCCCGTGACCCAGTTGATGGCTGGTCAGTGCGGCTGCGAGCAACACCAGAGGATCGGACTCAGGCGCAAGTTCGTGCAGGAAACCGACAAAGGCCTTGTCCAGCGAGCGAAGCCAGCCTCGTTCGACCCAGCGCTCAAGCAAGATCAGCAGATCCGAAGCTCTGGTCAGTGGCGTCAGGCTCGACGGGTTGTCGATAGCCGATGACAGATCGGCGAAGGTACGCTTCATAACAGGACTCCCTGTTCCCATGCGGGTTCGGCCTTGGCTTCCGGCTTCCCCTGGAACAGGCGATCCAGGCGTTCGATCAAGTCCCGTGGCGGCCGCGCAAAGTACACGCCACTACTGTCTGCCCGGGTTCCCCGCAGGAATACATACAACGCACCACCGACATGCCGGTCGTAATCGTAGTCGGGCAGACGCGCCTTCAATTGCCGATGCAAGGCCAGCAGATACAGCACGTACTGCAGGTCGTAACGGTTGTCCAGGATCGAACGCTCCATGGCTTGCTCGGTATAGGCCGTATCGTCGACACCCAACCAGTTGGATTTGTAGTCGGCGACGTAGTAACGGCCCGCGTGCTCGAAGGTCAGGTCGATAAAGCCCTTGAACATGCCGTTGAGCTGTACTGGCTCGGCGGCTACTCGCGCCACACCGTTGTGGGTGTACTGGCGTACCCAATCATCGAGTTTGAGGACATCAACCTTGTGACTGGCAAACCAGAACTCCATTTCAACCCGGTACTGCTTCAGTTGCTCGAGCACGACCGGAGGCTGTCCGCCACCTGCTGGCAGCGGGGACTTGAGCAAGTGCTGCAGCCAGTCACTCAAGGTGACAATCCAACCCTGCCAGCCGCGCAGATTGCAGCGCCGGCCAATTGCGTCCTTGATTGACTCACCGGAAACGGCAAAACCTTCATCGCCAGCCCACTCCAGCAAACCATGGAGGAAGGTTCCCGGGTTCGGGCCGCGAGGAAAACGATGAATATCGGCGCCACCAACCACGAGCTCTCGCGGCGCATCAGGGTCAAGGCGCTCATCGTCAAACAGCTTTTGCGCTTGCGGACTGTCCGGCGCCTCATCGCTGCCGACACTCAACACGTCACTGATGCGCAACGCACTATAGGAGGCAATCCACCAGTTTTCGCTGGCCTTGCGCTTTGGCATCAATGTGGCGCTGAGGATCGCTTCATTGCGCTCGGGCTGGTAGATCTCCTGCGTCGCTTGAGGCAACTCACTCAGACTGATAGCCGCGCAGTTCTGTTGCAGATCCTGCAGCCAACGACTCAGACCGGTTGACTCATCCAGCCTTGCGCCGCCACCCAGCAGATAGCCAAGCGCCGAAAGATGAAGCACTGAACTGCTGTTATTACCGCGCTTGAGGTCCGTGACACCCAGCCAGCATGCATGTTGCGCGCGAGTCAGCGCGACGTAGAGCAGACGCAGGTCCTCGGCCAGACGCTCGTCATCCGCCAGGGCGACCAATTCGGCGGTAGGCTTCAGTGTCACCTGGGCTTTGCCGGAGGCATCGTGGTAATGCAGCGGCAGGCGACTGCCATCCACCGGTTTTGCCGAACAGATGAAAGGCAGGAACACCAACGGATACTCAAGTCCCTTCGACTTGTGGATGGTCACCACCTTGACCAGTTGCTCGTCGCTCTCCAGACGTAATATCTGTTCTTCACCGGCCTGACCGGACAGTGCCAGCAACTCGGCCAGATGACGAATCAGCGCTTGCTCGCCATCGAGTTCCGCCGCGGCCTGCTGCATCAGTTCCGACAGATGCAGAAGGTTGGTCAGCACTCGCTCGCCGTCACTGCGAGCGATCAGGGTCTGCGGTAAATGGAAGTCGTGCAGCAAGCGTCGCAACATCGGCAGCACACCTTGCTTGCGCCACAGTTCGCGATAACCCCGAAACTGCATGACTCGGGCTTCCCAGATCAACTCATCTTGATTCAAGCGCTCAAGTTCAGCCAGCGGCAGATTGAGGGTGATGCAGGCCAGCGCGGCCTTCAGTGAGCGCTCGACATCCGGCTCGGCGCAGGCCTTGAGCCAGGACAGCAGGTCGTGCGCTTCCTGGGCGGCGAACACCGAGTCCTTGTCCGACAGATAAACGCTGCGCACGCCACGGGCCGCGAGTTCTGTGCGTACGGCTTGGGCCTCTTTGCCGTCACGTACCAGAATCGCGATATCGGAGGGCCGCAAACCGCGGAAGGCTTCTGCGTCCCGGACAAATCCCGCCGCACCGGCTTGCCCGCCGTTGAGCAATGCGGTGATTTCGCTGGCACAGGCCGCCGCCAACTGCTGGCGATAGACCGCCCCTGACAGCGGCTGGTCCGTCGACAGGTGCCAGACATTCAGTGCCGCGACATCCTCGCCGGCGACCTGCAGCCGCTCTTTGCGTCCTTGCGAATCAACGGGCTGGAACGGCACCGGGTTTTCCCCGGTTTTTTCCCGGAATAAAAACGCGCCGCGTCCCTGCTCACGGGACTCGGCGCGTTCGAATACATGATTGACCGCATTGACCATGCCATGGCTGGAACGGAAGTTGGTGCCCAGTGTATGCAGGCGGCCAGTGGTGGCCTGACGCGCACGCAGGTAGGTATAGATATCGGCGCCACGGAACGCGTAGATCGCCTGCTTGGGGTCGCCGATCAGGAACAGGCCGGTGTCCGGACTGTTATCTTCGATGCGATAGATGCTTTCGAAGATCCGGTATTGCACCGGATCGGTGTCCTGAAACTCATCGATCAATGCCACCGGAAACTGCTCGCGGATCACCGCCGCCAGGCGCTCGCCGCTGTCGGATTGCAACGCCGCATCGAGCCGCAACAGCATGTCATCAAAACCCATTTCCGCGCGACGACGCTTCTCTTCTTCAAAACGCGCGCCCACCCATCTCGCCGCGTGCTGCAAGACAGCGGCATCCGGGGTGGGCAGCGCGTCGAGGCTCGACTTGAGCCCCGGCATCGCGTCGAGCCCCGGATGACTCGGCGCCTGCCCCTTCCAGGCTTCAGCCATCCCGTCAGGGGTCAGTCGGGTAAAACCAGTGCCGATGTCCAGTTGCTCCATGGACTCGTCTTGCGCCCAGGCCTTGAGTTTCTCGAACCAGGGCTCGAAGTAACGCGCCTGCATCTTGCGTCCGTCAACGGCTTTGCTCGCGACGCCCTCGTGACAGATCACCAGCAGCTCATCCGCCCACTGACGCCATGGCATTTTCAGCTCGAGCAACGCGGCACGTCGCTCCCGCAGACACTCGTCGATCAGCTCTGCGGGAGCCTTTCCGTCGCCACTTTCATGCTCACTGCCAAACAGACCGCGCACCCTTGGCAACAATGCGGCCGGCCCGCCCCAGTGGGTACGAACCCAGTTCAGCGCATCGCCCTGCATCGGATAACAAAACAGTCGCCAGTAATCGCGCAGCACTTCGCCGAGCAGGTCGCTGTGATCGGTCTCCAGGGATTGCGTAAACAGGCTGCCGCTGTCGAATGCATGTTCGCGCAACATGCGCTGGCACCAACTGTGGATGGTGGAGACGGCCGCTTCGTCCATCCATTGCGCGGCGATGTCCAGACGATTGGCGCATCCGGGCCACTGCGCCGGGTCAAATTGCTCACGCAATTCGGCAATCAGGGCATCCGGCGCAGGGGTTTCTTCACGGAAAAACCGCGCGGCCTCGGCCAGCCGCGTACGGATTCGTTCACGCAGTTCCTTGGTAGCTGCATCAGTGAACGTCACCACAAGAATCTGCGGGGGCAGCAGCTCACGGCCGAAGCCGCTCGCTTCGCCGCCGTGTCCAAGGATCAGCCGCAGATAAAGCGCCGAGATAGTAAAGGTCTTGCCGGTGCCGGCACTGGCCTCGATAAGTTGACTGCCGTGCAGCGGGAAGGCCAGTGCCAAAGGTGTCTTCGTACTCATGAGCGCGCCCCTTCGCTGCTCAGTGAACGCCAAGGCGCTTCATACAGAGGGCGATACAACGCGTCGCACCAACCGGAGAATGTTTCGTCCGCCAGCAATGCATCAAAGTCTGCAAATTGGCGGAACAACGCGGGGTTCTCTCGGCGCTCGCCTTCACTGGTCTGGCCGTCACCTTCGTAGGCCTTGCGGGCAGCTGCCTCGGCTTTGAGCGGATCAGTCTGCGCAAGCCAGGCGAAGGCTGTCTTGACCGCGATCGGCAGCGGCTGGCGCATGCCGGCCTGCCAGGCGAGCAGAAGATCGCCAAGGAAACGAGTGGCACGATCCTTCTCCATCGGCTCGAGCAACAGCGTATCGTCACTCGCCACCAACGCCGTGCTCAGCATGAGTCCGCTGGCGCAGGCCACCAGGTGGTTGACCCAGGGCTTGATCAAGCGATGCCATTTCCGACTTTTGATCGAACCGATGCTGTTGGGAATGGCAGTGACGGACAGCGCGCCACCGTCAGCACGCTGATGCAAACCCGCGAGCCAGCCTTCAATACGCACACCCTGCAACTCGAGATTGACCGGGAGTGCGCTGATCAACGGTGTCGGCCATAACGTCAGAAGTTGTTGGTAACGCTGCAGCAGGTCCGGTAACGGCTCGATCAACTCTCGTTGCAGGCATTCGCCGAAACCGGCCATGGGCAGCAACCCGCTGTTTTGCAAACGGCGCGCCTGATCTTCGAGCGCATGATCGACATTATCGGGCTGCCGGAGCGCGGCTTCGAGCAGGCTCTCGCTGAGTGTGTAACGTTGCAATGCGTCCAGCACGAACGGTTCTTCGTCAGCCAGGGGCGCCTCGGCGGCCTCAAAGTACACTTTGAGTCGCTGCGTGAAAAAGTGCCGGACCGGATTGCGCAGGAAATCCTGCAGAAGGGCCAGACTCAGCGGCTCCTCCTGAACATAAGGCGCGAGTAGCTCCGCTTCGTGTTGTGGCTCATGCACCTGGTGCAAAACCTGCCATTCACGGGCATAACTGAATAGTTGGTCGCCTTCATGGAAATAGCGCGAGCTGAACGGTTGCAGGGGATGCTCCTCGGTCATGGCGTGCAACAATTCCTGGTACTCATCGAGCGACCGCCAGCCACTGGCAAGGTGATCGCGCAACTGGCCGATCAGCACGGAAGCAGGCCGTTCACTATTGTCTCGAATACTGCGTCCGACCCAACTGATGTACAGCTGATTTCGCGCAGACAGCAGCGCCTCGAGCAACAGATAGCGATCATCCTCACGTCGGGAACGGTCCCCAGGCCGGTAATCGCTGCCCATGAGGTCAAAATCAAGTGGAGGTTGCGCCCGGGGATAATCGCCATCGTTCATCCCCAGCAAACAGACGAGCTTGAACGGGATCGCCCGCATGGGCATCAGTGTGCAAAAATTTACAGCGCCGGCCAGAAAGCGCTGGGACAGGCGCCCCTGATCCAGACCCGCGAGCCAGGCCTCCCGAACTACTGTCAGCGGCAACTCATCTACCAACCCCACCGATTCGCAGGTCTGCAGCCAAGTCTCGCGCAGCTCCTCAAGTTGCGTGAGCAGATAATCGTCGTGCTCGTTACTGGCCTTGAAGAATAGTTGCATCAGAATCTGCAGCCGCAGGCCCCACGCCTTGGGCTGAGCAGCCTCATTGAGCTCGTGATGGGCCAGCTCCAATGCATCAAGCAGGGCAACCAGCGGCCCGATCAACGCAGCATCCAGACCGCCGATTTCATCGTAAGGCTCGATACCTGCGCAGGCGTTGGAGCTGCCTACGGCGTATCCAAGCAACATCCGTCGCAGGCCGAAATGCCAGCTGTTTTGCTCAAGCTCATCTGGCAAGCCCAGTCCGGCACGTTGTTCAGCGTTCATTCCCCAGCGCACCCCTGCGCCTTCGATCCAGCGATGCAGCGTAGGTAAGTCGCGTTCCTGAACGCCAAAGCGGGCGCGCAATGCAGGAACGTCGAGCAGGTCGAGGATCTCGCTTACCGGGAAACGACTGTCCGGCAGTTTGAGCAGGTGCTCGACGGCAATCAGCAACGGATCGCGACCGCGCTGGCCCTGGTCGGCCAAGGTAAATGGAATAAAGCGAGGATCATGCCGATCCAGTTGCCCGAACACCGCCCGAATATGGGGCGCATAGCTATCGATATCCGGCACCATCACGATTACATCGCGCGGGCGTAGATGGGGATTGGCACTGAAGCGGGCGAGTAACTGGTCGTGAAGGATTTCCACCTCACGCTGAGCACTGTGGGCTATATGAAAGCGGATCGACTCATCCTGCGTCAGGTCGACGGCAGGCCAGTGCTCACGCGTTTCATTGAGCGGCCGCAATTCGAGGATGTCGTCCTGAAGTTGATTGAGCAGAGTCTGTGGCTGCGTCTCGCTGAACAGGTCGATGCGCCCGTCACGGAATGCCGCACGATAGCTATTGGGGTCATCGTAGCTGTCCAGCAAGTTGATGTAGTCGCGCCCCTGTTTGCCCCAGGCTGCGAGCAACGGATGCGCGTGTTGGTGCAGCGCTTCCGGATCGAGCACGACCGGCATGCCGGTCTTGCGGCTTTGCCGCTTGTATTGATGGCGCAGCAGATCCTTGTCGGCAACGATATCGGCCCAGTGGTGTCGGCAAGGGTTGTGCACACACAGCAGCACCTGACTGAAACGCGCAAGTCCGGCCAACGCTTCGAGCACCTGGGCCGGCAACGAAGATATGCCAAACACGATCACCCGCGAGGGTAGTCCTGCAGGTGCGTTTTCAAGGGCATTTATGCGCTCGATAAAGCGCTGATGAACACCTGCCCGGCTCTGCGCCATGCCCTGCTCACCGACATCTTCCAGCAGAGCACGCCACAACTCAGCCTGCCAGCAACTGACCGGGGGCAGTGGCTTCACTTCACCTCGAACATTGCGCAACTGGTGCCGGCCTTCGGCCCAGTCCTCGAGCCAATCAGCCCGATACACTTGGTACTGGTCAAACAGATCTGCCAGGCGCTCTGACAGCTGGTAGCGCTTGCGTAAATCCGTGTCGTGCGTGAGGAACCGTTGCAGCGGCTCAAAATGGGGGCGATCAATAACCTGCGGCAGCAAGCGCATCAGTCGCCAGGTCAATGGGGCTTTGTCGAGCAGGGACTTGGCGGGAATTTCGTCTCGGCCTAACACCATACGGTAAAGCTGCCACATGAAACTGCCAGGCAATTGCACATCTATGGCCGCAGCTATTCCGCATCCCCCGAGGTCGTCGTCCTCAGGGTCTTCCGCCAAAGCCAGTTTGAGCCATTGGGCGATACCGTTGCTCTGCACCAGAGCGATTTCGTTCTCCAAGGGTGCCAATGGATAGCGCCGCATGACACTAACCACCAGGCTGCGCAGTTCGTCCAGGCTATTGCTCTGGACCACCATGAATGCAGCATTGAGGGACTGGGCGTCCGGCATAAAAGCTTCCTTGGAAAAGTACAAAGCCAGGGCAGAACCTTAGCATTGTCGGCAGGCTGTGACAGCCGGAAGGGCATACCGCGCGCTGTAGGAACTTTCCTGCGGGCAAAACAAAACCCCAATTGCTTTCGCAATTGGGGTTTCGGAATTTAATCTTGACGATGACCTACTCTCACATGGGGAAACCCCACACTACCATCGGCGATGCATCGTTTCACTTCTGAGTTCGGGATGGGATCAGGTGGTTCCAACGCTCTATGGTCGTCAAGAAATTC
>NZ_CP058974.1:1058086-1696904 GCF_022368695.1 Pseudomonas sp. Y5-11 | reverse complement strand
TTGAATCTCAAGGAGTTTTCCGTTTCGACTGCGCCGGAAGTGGGGCGAATTATAGACCTCCAGAATCTGCCGTCAACCGCTTTTTTCATATTTCTGTCATATCGCTCAAAAACACCCGAAAACACGAAGGCCGACCTCAAGGGTCGGCCTTCGTCATTCCCTTCTACTTACAGGCTAGGGAAAGCGAATTGCGAAGCTTCATGGCTCGCACGCTGCGGCCAGCGCTGGGTGATGGCCTTGCGACGGGTGTAGAAGCGCACACCGTCCGGGCCATAAGCATGAAGGTCGCCGAACAGCGAACGCTTCCAGCCACCGAAGCTGTGGTAAGCCACCGGTACCGGCAGTGGTACGTTGACGCCGACCATGCCGACTTCAATCTCGTCACAGAACAGACGCGCCGCTTCACCGTCACGGGTGAAGATGCAGGTGCCATTACCGTATTCGTGATCGTTGATCAGCTTCATCGCCTCTTCCAGGCTGTTCACGCGAACCACGCACAACACGGGTCCGAAGATCTCTTCCTTATAGATGCGCATTTCAGGGGTGACGTTGTCGAACAGGCAGCCGCCGAGGAAGAAGCCCTCTTCGTTACCTGGAATGCTCAAGCCGCGACCGTCGACCACTAGGGTCGCGCCCGCTGCTACGCCGTCATCGACATAGCCGCTGACCTTGTCCCGCGCCTGACCGGTCACCAGTGGCCCCATGTCCAGCCCACACGAAGTGCCGGCACCGATTTTCAGCGCCTTGATCTGTGGAACCAGTTTTGCCACCAGCGCATCCGCCACCTGATCGCCGACACACACCGCGACTGAAATCGCCATGCAGCGCTCACCGCACGAACCGTAAGCCGCGCCCATCAATGCGCTGACTGCGTTGTCCAGATCCGCGTCCGGCATCAATACCGCGTGGTTCTTCGCCCCGCCCAGCGCCTGAACACGCTTGCCGCGCTTGGTACCTTCGGCGTAGATGTATTCGGCAATCGGCGTCGAACCGACAAAGCTCAGAGCCTTGACCTCTGGCGCTTCGATCAGCGCGTCCACTGCAGTCTTGTCGCCATGCACCACGCTCAGCACGCCTTTCGGCAGGCCGGCTTCCAGCAGCAGTTGGGCGATCAGCAGCGTCGAGCTCGGGTCACGCTCGGACGGTTTGAGGATGAAGCAGTTACCGCAGACGATCGCCAGCGGGTACATCCACAGCGGGACCATCGCCGGAAAGTTGAACGGCGTGATACCGGCAACCACACCCAGCGGCTGGAAGTCCGACCAGGCGTCAATGTTCGGGCCGACGTTGCGGCTGTACTCGCCCTTGAGGATTTCCGGGGCGGCGCAGGCGAACTCGACGTTCTCGATACCGCGCTTCAGTTCACCGGCGGCGTCTTCGAGGGTCTTGCCGTGTTCTTCGCTGATCAATTGCGAGATACGCGCTTCGTTCTGCTCCAGCAGTTGCTTGAAGCGGAACATCACCTGGGCACGTTTGGCCGGCGGGGTGTTGCGCCATGCCGGGAACGCAGCCTTGGCGGCGTCGATCGCGTGTTGAATGGTTTCGCGGGTGGCCAATGGCAGCTTGTGGATCGCCTGACCGGTGGACGGGTTGAACACATCAACCGCGCGACCGTTCTCGGTCACCAGTTCGCCATTGATCAAATGCGGGATAACGCTCATCGAAAACTCCTGAATTCTTGTGTACAGACGCCCGCATGGGCGCCTGTTATTCGCAGGTATATATAGAGGGAAAATCAGTCGAGCTTGTTCAGCACTTCGCCAACCGCGTCGAACAGACGATCAAGGTCTTGCGGCTTGCTGTTGAAGGTTGGGCCGAACTGCAGGGTGTCGCCGCCGAAGCGTACGTAGAACCCGGCTTTCCACAGGGCCATACCGGCTTCGAACGGACGCACGATGGCGTCGCCGTCACGAGCCGCGATCTGGATCGCACCGGCCAGGCCGTAGTTACGGATATCGATGACGTTCTTCGAACCTTTCAGGCCGTGCAGGGCATTTTCGAAATGTGGCGCGACTTCGGCCACGCTCTGCACGAGGTTTTCCTTTTGCAGCAGGTCGAGTGCCGCCAGGCCAGCGGCGCACGCCACCGGGTGGGCCGAGTAGGTGTAGCCGTGGGGGAATTCCACCGCGTATTCCGGAGTCGGCTGATTCATGAAGGTCTGGTAGATCTCGGAGCTGGCAATCACCGCGCCCATCGGGATCGCGCCGTTGGTGACTTGCTTGGCGATACACATCAGGTCCGGGGTCACGCCAAAGCTCTCGGCACCGAACATCGAACCGGTACGGCCGAAACCGGTGATCACTTCGTCGAACACCAGCAGGATGTTGTGCTGATCGCAGATCTCGCGCAGACGCTTCAGGTAACCCTGCGGTGGAACCAGTACGCCAGCGGAACCGGCCATTGGCTCAACGAAGACCGCCGCGATGTTCGAAGCGTCGTGCAGTTCGATCAACTTCAGCAGCTCATCGGCCAGAGCGATACCGCCCTGCTCCGGCATGCCACGGGAAAATGCGTTGCTGGCCAGCAGCGTGTGCGGCAGGTGATCTACATCCATCATCGCCTGACCGAACAGTTTGCGGTTGCCGTTGACGCCGCCGAGGCTGGTGCCGGCGATGTTCACGCCGTGATAACCGCGGGCACGGCCGATCATTTTGGTCTTGGTCGACTGACCTTTCAGACGCCAGTAGGCACGGACCATTTTCACCGCGGTGTCGGCACACTCGGAGCCGGAGTCGGTGAAGAACACGTGGTTCAGGTTGCCCGGGGTCAGATCAGTGATTTTTTCCGCCAGTTGGAATGACAGCGGATGGCCGTACTGGAAGCCCGGCGAGTAATCGAGGGTGCCCAGTTGCTTGGCGACCGCTTCCTGGATTTCCTTGCGGGTATGCCCGGCGCCGCAGGTCCACAGACCGGAAAGCGAATCGTAGATCTTGCGGCCCTTGTCATCGAACAGCCAGCTGCCTTCGGCACCCACGATCAGACGCGGATCGCGCTGGAAGTTGCGGTTGGCGGTGTACGGCATCCAGTGCGCGTCCAGCTTCAGTTGGCTGGCCAGTGGCGACGGCGCATTTTCAGGCATGTTCATCGGGCAAAACCTCGCAGGGCATAAGCATCAGGGAGATAAAAAAGCGTTGTTGCAGCTAAGTTGCCACGCGGATAAAGTCGGTGAAATTCAACTTTTCTAACCTTCAGTTAGAAACTTGCTAAACAATGAGAACAACAGCATGAGCAGTCGTCGCCCCGATCCGCTGGCCCAGGTCAGTGATTTTGATATTCGCCTGCTGCGGATTTTCCGCAGCGTAGTGGAGTGCGGCGGCTTCTCGGCAGCGGAAACCGTGCTCGGCATCGGGCGCTCGGCGATCAGCCAGCAAATGAGCGATCTGGAACAGCGTCTCGGCCTGCGTCTGTGCCAACGTGGCCGCGCCGGATTCTCGTTGACCGAAGAGGGCCGCGAGGTTTATCAATCGGCGCTGCAACTATTAAGTGCGCTGGAAAGTTTCCGCACCGAGGTCAATGGATTGCACCAGCACCTGCGCGGCGAACTGATCATCGGCCTGACCGACAACCTCGTCACCCTGCCCCACATGCGCATCACCCATGCCCTCGCTCAATTGAAGGAGCGCGGGCCGGACGTGCAGATCCAGATCCGCATGATCGCCCCCAACGAAGTCGAACAAGGCGTGCTCGACGGCCGCCTGCATGTCGGCGTGGTGCCGCAGGCCAGTGCGCTGTCGGGGCTGGAGTATCAACCGTTGTACAGCGAGCGCTCGCTGCTTTACTGCGCGGTGGGTCATCCGCTGTTTTATGTCGATGACAAGCAACTGGATGACGAACGCCTGAACAGTCAGGACGCGATTGCGCCAACGTTCCGTTTGCCGACGGAGATTCAGGCGCATTACCAGGCGTTAAATTGCACCGCCAGCGCTTCCGACCGTGAGGGCATGGCGTTTCTGATTCTGACCGGGCGTTATATCGGTTATCTGCCGGATCACTACGCCAGTCTGTGGGTGCAGCAAGGGCGCTTGCGTGCGCTGAAATCGACGACGCGTTTTTATGACTTGAGCCTCGCATCGGTCACGCGCAAGGGGCGGCGCCCTCATTTGGTGCTGGAGAGCTTTCTGGAGAGCCTGGCGGCGACGCGTTGAAAATGTAAATCCAGGATCAATCGCTGCGGCCTCGAACAGCGAGATCAAAGGATCGCAGCCTTCGGCAGCTCCTGCATTGGAAGGTGTACACGCAGAAAGCTGAGCAAGTGGACAGGTTTTTGCAGTGAAGGGTGAACTCGATCCCTGAACAAGAAGCCAAATCCATGCAGCCAGATTCTGAACCGTCCAGCGACCTGATCTACGGCCTCGATGACCGCCCAAAACCACCGGCAGCTATCCTCGCCGCCCTGCAACACGTGCTCGCCAGTTTCGTCGGCATCATCACCCCGCCGCTGGTGATCGGCTCGGCTCTCGGCTTGACCGCGCACTTGCCGTATCTCATCAGCATGGCGTTGATGGTTTCCGGGGTCGGCACCTTTATTCAAGCGCGGCGGCCGTTCGGCATCGGCGCCGGGATGATCTGTTTGCAGGGCACCAGCTTCGCCTTCCTCGGCGCAGTGCTGTCGGCCGGATTTCTGGTCAAGCAGCGCGGCGGCAGCCCGGAAGACATTCTGGCGATGATTTTCGGCGTGTGCTTTTTCGGCGCCGTGGTGCAGATCGTCCTCAGCCGTTTCATCGGTCAGTTGCGCCGGGTTGTCACGCCGCTGGTGACCGGGATCGTCATTACTCTGATCGGCATCAGCCTGATCAAGGTCGGCATCACCGATCTGGGCGGTGGTTTCAATGCACCGGACTTCGGTGCACCGGGCAATCTCGCGCTGGGCGTGTTTGTGTTGCTGACGATCATTCTGCTCAACCGCTCGAACACACCGTGGGTGCGGCTGTCGGCAATCATCATCGGACTGCTGCTCGGCAGTCTGGCCGCGTGGTTCAGCGGGAAACTGGTTCCGCAGGCATTGCCTGACTTGCCGCTGGTCAGCCTTCCTACGCCATTCAAGTTCGGATTCAGCTTCGACTGGACGGCGTTCCTGCCGGTCGCGCTGATTTATCTGATCAGCACCATCGAAACCGTCGGTGACCTCACGGCCAATTGCATGCTCGCCCGTCAGCCGATCAGCGGCCCTTCTTATATAAGCCGTTTGCGCGGCGGCGTACTCGGCGACGGCGTGAGCTGCATGATCGCCGCCACCTTCAGCGCCTTCCCCAACACTACGTTCGCGCAGAACAACGGCGTGATTCAGTTGACCGGCGTGGCCAGCCGCTATGTCGGGCTGTACATCGGCGCGATTCTGTTTTGTCTCGGCCTGTTCCCCATGATCGGCGCGGTGCTGCAGCAGATCCCGAAACCGGTGCTTGGTGGCGCCACCCTGGTGATGTTCGGCAGCGTGGCGGCGGCCGGGGTGCGGATCCTCGCGCAATCGCCGCTGGACCGCCGCAGCATGCTGATCATCGCCACCTCGCTCGGCGTCGGCCTGGGCATTGCCGCACAACCAAACCTGCTGCACCTGTTGCCGAAACTGGTGCAGAACCTGTTCGACTCGGCAATTACCAGCGGTGGCCTGACCGCGATCATCCTCTGCCTGTTGCTGCCGGAGGCGAAAACCTCGACCGTAGAATCCGGCGCATCGTTGAACAAGATCGAACAGGCGTAACGGTTTTATTGCATCAGGACTTGTCGGATGCCTGTGGGTGCGTTATCAACGCAACTGGTTGCACCCACAGACAAACCGGAAGTGCCTATGACCTTTGAAGTCCCAGCCCATGGCGGCAAACCCGCCAGCCGCATTCGTCAGAAGAACGAAGAGACCATCCTCAAAGCCGCCGAAGACGAGTTCGCCCGTCACGGGTACAAAGGCACCAGCATGAACACCATTGCGCAGAATGCCGGGCTGCCCAAGGCAAACCTGCATTACTACTTCACCAACAAGCTTGGGTTGTACGTGGCGGTGCTGAGCAACATCATCGAGCTGTGGGACAGCACCTTCAATACCCTGACCGCCGATGACGATCCAGCCGAAGCGCTGACCCGCTATATTCGCGCCAAGATGGAATTCTCCCGCCGTCAGCCGCAGGCCTCGCGCATCTTTGCGATGGAAGTGATCAGCGGTGGCGAATGCCTGACCGAGTATTTCAACCAGGATTACCGCGCCTGGTTTCAGGGGCGCGCGGCCGTGTTTCAGGCGTGGATCGATGCGGGCAAAATGGACCCGGTGGATCCGGTGCACCTGATTTTCCTGCTGTGGGGCAGCACCCAGCATTACGCCGACTTCGCCACGCAGATCTGTCGCGTCAGCGGTCGCAGCAAGTTGACCAAGCAGGACATGGAAGACGCCGGCAACAACCTGATCCGCATCATTCTCAAAGGCTGCGGCCTCACCCCGACTGTTTAAGACGTTTATGCCTTTCACCCTCAGCGGTTTTTGCGAGTACCGCGAAGAGATTCGCAAGAGCCGCTTCATCACCTTCGCCGCGCCGATCGCCAGCCCCGCTGACGCGCAGGCGTTCTTCGAACAACACAGCGACCTGAATGCCTCGCATAACTGCTGGGCGTGGAAACTCGGTGCGCAATACCGCAGCAACGACGATGGCGAACCCGGCGGCACTGCCGGACGGCCGATTCTGGCAGCCATTGAGGCGCAGGATTGCGATCAGGTCGCGGTGCTGGTGATCCGCTGGTATGGCGGCATTCAACTGGGCACTGGCGGTTTGGCCCGGGCCTATGGCGGCGGCGCGAACAAGTGTCTGCAAGCGGCGGCGAAAGTCGAGTTGATCAGCCGTGTGCCGCTCAGCTGTGCCTGCGGCTTTGCCGAGCTGGCGCTGGTGAAGCTGCGGGTGGTGGATCTGGGTGGTTTGGTCGTGGAAGAAAACTTCACTGCCAATGGTGTTGAGTTGCAGTTGGCAGTGGGTGAGGCGCAGATCGAGTTGCTGCAAACGCAGTTGGCGGATTTGAGTCGTGGGCGGATTGTGCTGCAACGTTAGATGAGCAAAAGGTCGCAGCCTTCGGCAGCTCCTACACAGGATTTAGCGCTTCCCTGTAGCAGCTGCCGAAGGCTGCGATCTTTTAGGGCAGCCGACAATCTGCTTATTCCACGGAGTTGCCCACATCCGCTGTGCACCCGACTGTGGATAACCTGAGTACATTCCGCTGTAACCCTTCTGTCACGTGGCTTTGCGCGATTTGCTCATTTTTCGTCCACTCCACCAGGAAAAAGACTAATCCCGCCTAAAAACAAATAGTTAGCGCTGTTTATCACCAATGGAAGATAGCACCGCTGCGCTTATGCCAAGGATTCCCAATTGCACACAAATACTGTGGAGCAACCTGTGGATAACCCGTTCATGGCTGGCGCAGTCGCAGGGTCTGCATAGGCCCCACGCATTTGCTCGTTTTTTGATCAGTTGCCTACGGGCAAAACTGGAGCCTGATCAACGGCTTTGCTCTCAAATGGTGCCGTTCCTCCCGAACATTTGCCCTTCGACGCTCTACAGCAACCGTTGCCGTACGAGGGCCGCCAAGGTTCCTGACTCAATGGCCAGGAAATTGCTTTATCCACAGGCACAACTCCAAGCCAGTCGAGCCTGTCATGCCAAGCCCAGATTCAACGCCGCGCCTGCAACTGCGCCAGATCAGCAAACGCTACCCCGGTTGTCTGGCCAATGACGCCATCGACCTGAGCATCGCGCCCGGAGAAATCCACGCCCTGCTCGGTGAGAACGGCGCGGGCAAAAGCACGCTGATGAAGATCATCTACGGCGTGACCCAGGCCGATGCCGGCGAAATGCTCTGGCAAGGTCAGCGGGTGAATATTCGCAATCCGGCGCAGGCCCGGCAGTTGGGGATCGGCATGGTGTTCCAGCATTTCTCGCTGTTCGAAACCCTCAGCGTCGCGCAGAACATTGCCTTGGCAATGGGCGCCACGGCCGGCACGCCGAAACAACTGGAGCCGACAATTGCCGACGTATCGCGCCGCTACGGCATGGCGCTGGAGCCGGAGCGACTTGTCCACAGCCTGTCTATCGGCGAGCGGCAACGGGTGGAGATCATTCGTTGCCTGATGCAGGACATTCGCTTGCTGATTCTCGACGAGCCGACGTCGGTGCTGACGCCGCAAGAGGCCGAGGAATTGTTCATCACCCTGCGCCGTCTCGCCGCCGAGGGCTGCAGCATCCTGTTTATCAGCCACAAACTCGCGGAAGTGCGCGCGCTGTGCCATAGCGCCACGGTTTTGCGCGGCGGGCGGGTCGCCGGGCATTGCGTACCGGCCGAATGCTCGGATCAGCAGTTGGCGCAAATGATGGTCGGCGAAGCGGCGGCACTGATCGGCGAATATCCGAAGGTCAGCGGTGGCGCGGCGTACTTGCAGGTCAACGGCTTGAGCTGGCACAACCCCGATCCGTTCGGCTGCTCGTTGAACGACATCAGCCTGCAAGTACGCAGCGGCGAAATCGTCGGTATTGCCGGGGTCGCGGGCAATGGCCAGGATGAATTGCTGGCGCTGCTCAGCGGCGAGCAAACCCTGCCCCGCGACAGCGCGACATCGATTTGTTTTGCCGGACAAGCGGTCGGCACTTTGCGCCCGGATGCGCGGCGCCAGCTCGGACTGGCGTTCGTCCCGGCAGAACGCCTGGGCCATGGCGCGGTGCCGGAAATGAGCCTGGCCGACAACGCCTTGCTCACGGCTTTTCAACAAGGGCTGGTCAGCAACGGTTTGATCAAGCGCGGCAAAGTCGAAACCCTCGCCCAACAGATCATTCAGCGCTTCGGGGTGAAAACGCCCGATAGCCAGACCGCCGCGCGCAGTCTCTCCGGCGGCAATTTGCAGAAATTCATTCTTGGCCGGGAAATCCTCCAGCAACCGAAACTGCTGATCGCCGCGCACCCGACCTGGGGCGTGGACGTGGGCGCCGCCGCGACCATTCACCGCGCGCTGATTGCCCTGCGCGATGCCGGCGCGGCGATTCTGGTGATTTCCGAAGACCTCGACGAACTGTTCCAGATCAGCGACCGCCTCGGCGCCCTGTGCGCGGGGCGTCTGTCACCGCTGCGAAACACCACCGACAGCCTGCTGAGTGACGTCGGCGGCTGGATGGCCGGGCAATTCAACGACGCGCCTTCATCGGCCACGCTTTGACGGAGTTTCCCCCTATGTTGCTTTCCCTCGAACCCCGTGGCCAGCAATCGCGCCTGATGCTGTGGTGCTCACCGTTGCTGGCGGCGCTGCTGACATTGGGTTGCGGCTCGCTGCTGTTCATTGCCCTCGGCCATGACCCGCTGCAAACCCTGCACACGCTGTTGATCGCGCCGATCAGCGACCTGTATGGCGTCTCCGAACTGTTGGTCAAGGCGCTGCCGATCCTGCTTTGCGCACTCGGTCTGGCCGTGGCGTATCAAGCACGGATCTGGAACATCGGCGCTGAAGGTCAGTTGCTGTTCGGCGCGCTCGCCGGCAGTGCGTTGGCGGTGAATATCATCGATATGCACAGCCATTGGGCACTGGTGCTGATCCTGCTCACCGGCACTTTCGCCGGTGCCGCCTGGGCCGGGCTGACGGCGTGGTTGCGCACGCGTTTCAACGCCAACGAAATCCTCACCAGCATCATGCTCAACTACATCGCACTGAACCTGTTGCTGTTCTGCGTGCACGGGCCGCTGAAGGATCCGGCCGGCTACAACTTTCCCGAGTCGGCGATGTTCGGCGACGCCAGTCGCCTGCCACTTCTGATGGAGGATGGTCGGGTTCATGCCGGGGTGTATTTCGCTTTGCTTGCGCTGGTCGCGGTGTGGGTGTTGTTGCAGAAAAGCTTCGTCGGTTTTCAGATCAAAGTGCTCGGTCTGGATAAACGTGCGGCGGGGTTTGTCGGCTTTCGCGAGAAACGCCTGATCTGGCTCGCGCTGTTGATCAGCGGCGGTTTGGCCGGGCTGGCCGGGGTCTGCGAAGTGACCGGGCCGATTGGGCAATTGGTGCCGCAAGTCTCGCCGGGCTATGGCTATGCAGCAATCACCGTGGCGTTTCTCGGCCGGCTGAATCCGATCGGGATTCTGTTCTCAAGCCTGCTGATGGCGCTGCTGTACATCGGCGGCGAAAGCGCGCAAATGACCCTCAACCTGCCGCAAGCCATCACCCAATTGTTTCAGGGAATGATGCTGTTTTTCCTGCTGGCCTGCGACGTGCTGATTCTCTATCGGCCACGCCTGAAACTGCGCTGGGCACGGCGCACCTCGACCACCGCCGTAACCGCCGGAGCGCTGTGATGGATATCGATCTGCTGAGCAATATTTTCTACGCCATGGTGCGCTGCGGCACGCCACTGTTGTTGGTGGCGCTGGGTGAGCTGATCTGCGAGAAGAGCGGCGTGCTCAACCTCGGCCAGGAAGGGATGATGCTGTTTGGCGCGGTGATCGGTTTTATCGTCGCCCTCAACAGCGGCAACCTGTGGCTCGGCGTGTTGTTGGCGATGCTTGCCGGGGTGCTGCTGTCGTCGCTGTTTGCCTTGGTGGCGCTGGTGTTCAATGCCAATCAGGTGGCGACCGGGCTGGCGCTGACGATCTTCGGTGTGGGCCTGTCGACCTTCGTTGGCGCAGCATGGGTCGGCAAGCCACTGGCTGGATTCGAACCGTTGGCGATTCCGTACTTGAGTGAGATTCCGCTGATCGGCCGCATGCTGTTTGCCCAGGATCTGCTGGTGTATCTGTCGTTCGCGCTGTTTGCGCTGGTGGCGTGGGTGATCATCAAAAGCCGTGTCGGCTTGATCATTCAGGCAGTCGGCGAGAACCCGGACGCGGCCAGTGCGATGGGCCTGCCGGTACTGACCGTGCGCACGCTGGCGGTGCTGTTTGGCGGGGCGATGGCCGGTCTGGCCGGAGCCTATCTGTCCCTGGCTTACACGCCGATGTGGGCCGAGAACATGACCGCCGGACGCGGCTGGATCGCCTTGGCGCTGGTGGTGTTTGCCAGTTGGCGCGTGTGGCGGCTGTTGCTCGGGGCTTATCTGTTCGGACTCGCCAGCATCCTGCACCTGGTGGCGCAGGGCTTGGGGCTGGCGATTCCGTCGAGTCTGCTGGCGATGCTGCCGTATGTGGCGACGATTGTGGTGTTGGTGCTGTTGTCGCGCGATGCGGTGCGGACTCGGTTGTATGCGCCGGTGTCATTGGGGCAACCGTGGCAGGCCGGGCATTAGGGTGGTGATGTCACTGGCCTCATCGCTGGCAAGCCAGCTCCCACAGCGGCGGTGTTGTCTACATGATGTGCGAGCACCGCTGAGCGGCCTGCGAATTTGAGAGGCAAACACGCTAAAGCCTGGAGTATGCTCCGGGGTCAACAGCTCTATTGAGAGCCGGTTCGATGTGCTGCGACGAGCGTTGCAACAACGACTCGGTCAGGCGTGTCCATTGAATCCGTGAACCGTAACTTTCAAGGAATTCCGTCATGTCCCAGGCAAAACACGCACTGATCATCGGCGCCTCCCGCGGCTTGGGCCTCGGGCTGGTGAAAACCCTGCTGGCCGACGGCTGGCAAGTGACCGCCACCGTGCGCAATCCGCAAAAGGCCGAGGCGTTGCAAGCGCTGGGCAAGGTGCGGATCGAGAAACTCGACATGGACGATCAGCAAGCGGTGATCGCCCTGAGCCAACAGCTCAAGGGCGAGACTTTCGACCTGCTGTTCGTCAACGCCGGGGTCAAAGGCCCGGAAGTGCAAACCCCGGGCGGCGCGACCCTGGCTGAAGTCGGCCAGTTGTTCTTCACCAACGCCGTGGCGCCGATCAACCTCGCGCAACGCTTCGTCGGGCAAATCCGCGATGGCAGCGGCGTGCTGGCGTTCATGAGTTCCGGTCTGGGCAGCGTGACCGTACCGGACGCGCCGGAGCTGGCGCTGTACAAGGCCAGCAAGGCTGCGCTGAACTCCATGACCAATAGTTTTGTCACCCAGTTGGGCGAGCAGAAACTCACCGTGCTGTCGCTGCATCCGGGCTGGGTAAAGACGGACATGGGCGGTGAAGGTGCTGACCTGGATGTCGAGACCAGCACCCGTGGGCTGATTGATCAGGTGAATGCTTATACCGGCAAGGGTGGGCATTACTTCATCAACTACAAGGGCGAAACCATTCCCTGGTAAGCGCACTGAAAACCACCTGTAGGAGCAGCCTTCGGCAGCTCCTACAGAGGGTGATGTGTTGGCTTGTCGGGTTGGGCTTGCCCGCTGTCGCGATTTGTTTGAAACTGCGCAGCTCGTCCATCGCGGCGACCCTGGATCAGCAGACAGGGCAACACTGAGCTGGCAACCCTGAACCCCACTTTCAGAGGAGCCGGCCACAATGCCTGCGACCCGTACCTGGTTAAAAAATCCCCTCGCCATATTCACAGCCAACGCGCTCGATGCCCGTGGCGGTCTGGTGCTGCAAGACGGCGTGATCGTCGAAGTGCTGGCAGCCGGTCAGCAACCGTCCGCGCCGTGCACTGAAGTGTTCGATGCCCGCGAGCATGTGATCCTGCCGGGCCTGATCAACACCCATCACCACTTCTATCAAACCCTGACTCGCGCCTGGGCGCCGGTGGTCAATCAGCCATTGTTCCCGTGGTTGAAAACCCTGTATCCGGTGTGGGCGCGGCTGACCCCGGAAAAACTCGCCCTCGCGACGAAAGTGGCTTTGGCTGAATTGCTGCTGTCGGGTTGCACCACCGCCGCCGACCATCATTACCTGTTCCCGGACGGTCTGGAAAACGCCATCGACGTGCAAGTCGACACCGTGCGTGAACTGGGCATGCGCGCCATGCTCACGCGCGGTTCGATGAGCCTCGGCGAGAAGGACGGCGGCCTGCCACCGCAGCAGACCGTGCAGGAAGGTCAGGTGATTCTCGACGACAGTCAGCGCCTGATTCACGAGTACCACGAGCGCGGCGACGGTGCACAAATCCAGATCGCTCTGGCGCCTTGCTCGCCGTTTTCGGTGACCCCGGAAATCATGTCGGCCAGCGCCGAACTGGCGGACAAACTCGATGTACGCCTGCACACCCATCTGGCCGAAACCCTCGACGAGGAAGATTTCTGCCTGCAGCGTTTCGGCCTGCGCACCGTGGATTATCTGGACAGCGTCGGCTGGCTCGGCCCGCGCACCTGGCTGGCCCACGGCATCCACTTCAACCCGGACGAAATCGCCCGCCTCGGCCAGGCCGGCACCGGTATCTGCCATTGTCCGAGTTCGAACATGCGCCTGGCCTCCGGCATCTGCCCGAGCATCGATCTGACCGATGCCGGTGCGCTGTTCGGTCTGGGTGTGGACGGTTCGGCCTCCAACGATGCGTCGAACATGATCCTCGAAGCGCGGCAGGCGTTGTACATCCAGCGTCTGCGTTACGGCGCCGAGAAGATCACCCCGGAACGCGTGCTCGGCTGGGCAACCAAAGGCTCGGCGAGCCTGTTGGGGCGTACCGACATTGGTGAACTGGCGGTGGGCAAGCAGGCGGACCTGGCGTTGTTCAAGCTCGATGAGCTGCGTTTCTCGGGGAGCCATGATCCGATTTCGGCGCTGTTGCTGTGCGGTGCCGATCGTGCCGATCGGGTGATGATTGGTGGCCAGTGGCGGGTGATTGATGGCCAGGTTGAAGGGCTGGATCTGAAAGGCCTGATCGCCGATCACAGCCAGGCGGCTCGGCAGTTGATCGCCGGGACCTGATCCAATAAAGAACCCTGTAGGAGCTGCCGCAGGCTGCGATCTTTTGATTTAGAAAACAAGTTCAAAAGATCGCAGCCTGCGGCAGCTCCTACACCGGATTTGTGGTGGGCTTAGAGACCCAACAGCGACAGCATGATAAACGTCGCAAACAGCACAAAGTGGGTCATGCCTTCGATGGCATTGGTCTCGCCGTCATTCAGGTTGATCGCACTGACGATCAGCGTGATAAAGATCATCACCGTCTGCACCGGGGTCATCGCCATTTGAAACGGCTGGCCGGTGTACAGCGCCATCGCCTCCATCACCGGCACGGTCAAAATCACCGTCGACAGTGACGCGCCCATCGCAATGTTCACCACCGACTGCATGCGATTGGCCAACGCGGCACGCAACGCCGTCAGAATTTCCGGCGCGGCGGAAATCGCCGCCACCAGAATCGCCGTGATCACCGGCGGTGCGCCCGTGCCTTCCAGGCCCAGATCAAGGGTCTTGGACATCACTTCGGCCAGTGCGCCGATCACCACCACGCCGAACACCAGAATGCCGACCGACCACGCCAGGCTCAGCGGTTTCGGTTCATTTTCCACCGGTTCTTTCTTGCGGCGTTTATCCGGGTAGCTGTAGCTGAAAAAGTAACTGTGCGGGCCGACCTGCATGCGCAGGAACAACGCGTAAAGCACCACCATCGCACCGATGGTGAACGCTGAATAAATTTTCCAGTTGGCTGCCGGAATAAACTCCGGCACCACCATCGACACGCCCATGGCGGTGAGGATCATCACGCTGTAGCTGCGTGCCGAATCATCGTTGTACGACTGCTCGCCATGCTTGAGTCCGCCCATCAGCGCGGCGAGGCCAAGGATGCCGTTGATGTCGAGCATCACCGCCGAATAGATCGTGTCACGCACCAGCGTGGCGGACGCCTCGTTGCTCATCATGATCGCCAGGATCACCACTTCCACCAGCACCGCAGCGAGGGTCAGGATCATCGTGCCGTAGGGGTCGCCGACTTTTTCGGCGAGCAGTTCGGCATGATGGGCAACGCGCATCGAAGCCGCGACGATGAAGGCGATCAGCACCAGACCGCAGATCAGCGCGACGATTTGGCCGCTATGGAGCATCCAGTGTTCCAGCGGATAGGCGATGCACGCGGCAATCACCGCCAGCAGCAGAAAGCTTTCTTGCTTGAAAATCGTGAGCATGGCGGGCCTTTTTGCCGAGAGGTTCGAATGAGCTACTGACTGCGGCGCGGCGCTAACGTTTCGTTACACCTTAGCGCACCAGCCGATAGCGTGAATCCGCTGACTTGCACTGCGTTGGTTCCGGCGCTGAAAAGATCGCAGCCTGCGGCAGCTCCTACAGGTTTCCNCTTAGCGCACCAGCCGATAGCGTGAATCCGCTGACTTGCACTGCGTTGGTTCCGGCGCTGAAAAGATCGCAGCCTGCGGCAGCTCCTACAGGTTTCCCATTCCCCTGTAGGAGCTGCCGCAGGCTGCGATCTTTTGCTTTGTTGTCCTTTTGGTCAGCAATTTGCATTGCCCCTGACCACACACAACAAAATGGAGTTCGAATTCATGCAAATACGTCCGCTGCACAAACTGCTGTGCGCCGCCATCGGTCTGGGGATCAGCCTGAGCGCCAGCGCTGCCGATCCGCTGAAGGTCGGTTTCGTCTACATCGGCCCGATCGGCGACCACGGCTGGACGTATCAGCATGAACAGGGACGCAAGGCGCTGGCGGAGAAATTCGGCGCGCAGATCACCACCAATTACGTCGAGAACGTGGCCGAGGGCGCCGACGCCGAGCGGGTGATCCGCAACATGGCCAAGGACAACTACGACCTGATCTTCACCACCTCGTTCGGCTACATGAACCCGACGCTGAAAGTCGCCAAACAGTTTCCCAAAGTGACCTTCGAACACGCCACCGGCTACAAGCAGGACAAGAACCTCGGCACCTATCTGGCGCGCACCTACGAGGGGCGTTATGTCGGCGGCTTCCTCGCGGCGAAAATGACCAAGACCAAGAAAATCGGCTACGTCGCCTCGTTCCCGATTCCAGAAGTGATCCGCGACATCAACGCGATCCAACTGGCTCTGAACAAGTACAACCCCGGCACTGAAATCAAAGTGGTGTGGGTCAACTCGTGGTTTGACCCGGGCAAGGAAGCCGATGCCGCCAACGCGCTGATCGATCAGGGCGTGGACGTGGTGTTCCAGCACACCGACAGCCCGGCGCCGATCCAGGCCGCTGAACGGCGTGGCGTGTACGCTGTGGGTTACGCCTCGGACATGGCGCATTTCGGCCCGAAAGCGGTGCTGACTTCGATCGTCAATGACTGGGCGCCGCATTACATTCAAGCGACCCAAAGTGTGATCGACCACAGCTGGAAATCCCAGGATTACTGGGGCGGGCTGAAAGAAGGCACGGTTGAACTGCCGATCAGCGAGCTGGTGCCGGCACCGGTGAAAGCCGAGGCCGAACAGATCATCGCCGACATCAAGAGCGGTGCGCTGCAACCGTTCACCGGGCCGATCAAGGATCAGGCCGGCGTGGAGAAAATCCCTGCCGGGGTGAGCGCAACCAATGCCGAACTGGCGTCGATGAACTACTACGTTGAAGGCATGAAGGCCGAGATGCCGAAGTAATCTCTTCAAACTTGCATCGTCCCCGTGGGAGCTGGCTTGCCAGCGATGGGGTCCTCACATTCAACATCATTGTTGCCTGTCAGACCGCTATCGCTGGCAAGCCAGCTCCCACATTTGATCTTCAGCGTTCTCAAGGATTGTGTATGGATCAGCTTCCGGTCATCGACATCAGCCCGCTCTATTCCACCGACCAAAACGCCTGGCCCGCCGTCGCCGCACAGATCGACCAGGCCTGCCGCGAATGGGGCTTTTTCTACATCAAGGGCCACCCGATTTCCGCGCAGCGCATCGACTCGCTGCTCGACCACGCCCAGCGTTTTTTTGCGCAACCGGCAGAAGAAAAACTGCGGATCGACATCACCCAGACCCGCCACCATCGCGGCTACGGCGCCATCGCCACCGAACAACTCGACCCGGACAAACCCAGCGACCTCAAGGAAACCTTCGACATGGGCCTGCACTTGCCGGCGGATCATCCCGACGTGCTCGCGGAAAAACCGCTGCGCGGGCCGAATCGCCATCCGGCGCAAGCGGGCTGGGAAGCGCTGATGGAGCAGCATTACCTCGACATGCAGGCCCTCGCGCAAACCCTGCTGCGGGCGATGACGATTGCGCTGGGGATCGAACGCGACTTCTTCGACTCGCGCTTCGTTGAGCCGGTCAGCGTACTGCGGATGATCCACTACCCACCACGCCACACCGCCAGCAGCGCCGAACAGCAAGGCGCCGGCGCGCACACCGATTACGGCTGCATCACCCTGCTCTACCAAGACAGCGCCGGCGGCCTGCAAGTGAAGAACATCAACGGTGAATGGATCGACGCGCCACCGATTGACGGCACCTTCGTGGTCAACCTCGGCGACATGATGGCGCGCTGGAGCAATGACCGTTATCGCTCGACCCCGCACCGGGTGATCAGTCCGCTGGGAGTGGATCGCTATTCGATGCCGTTCTTCGCCGAGCCGCACCCGGACACCCGCATCGAATGCCTTCCCGGTTGCCAGGACGCACAGCATCCGGCGAAATATCCGACCACCACCTGTGCCGAATTCCTGCTGTCGCGCTTCGCCGATACCTACGCCTATCGTCGCGAGCCGCAAGCGGTCTGATGGATCGCTTGGTCAGGTTTTGCCAATTGTTTCGGCGCGCATCTGTAGAATGGCCGCCATCTGCACCTGATGAGAAAAGCATATGTACGATTGGCTCAACGCCCTGCCCAAGGCTGAACTGCACCTGCATCTGGAAGGCTCGCTGGAGCCCGAGCTGCTGTTCGCCCTGGCCGAACGTAACAAGATCGCCCTGCCGTGGAGCGATGTCGAAACCCTGCGCAAGGCTTACGCCTTCAACAACCTGCAGGAATTCCTCGACCTGTATTACCAGGGCGCCGACGTGCTGCGCACCTCGCAGGATTTTTACGACCTGACCTGGGCCTACCTGCTGCGCTGCAAAGCGCAGAACGTGATTCACACCGAACCGTTCTTCGACCCGCAGACCCACACCGACCGGGGCATCCCGTTCGAAGTGGTGCTCAACGGCATCGCCGCGGCACTCAAGGATGGCGAACAGCAACTGGGCATCACCAGCGGTTTGATCCTGAGCTTCCTGCGCCACCTGAGCGAAGACGAAGCACAGAAAACGCTGGATCAGGCGCTGCCGTTCCGTGATGCGTTTGTCGCCGTCGGCCTCGACAGCTCGGAGATGGGTCACCCGCCAAGCAAGTTCCAGCGCGTGTTCGACCGCGCCCGCCACGAAGGCTTCCTGACCGTCGCCCACGCCGGTGAAGAAGGCCCGCCCGAGTACATCTGGGAAGCCATCGACCTGCTGAAAATCCAGCGTATCGACCATGGCGTACGCGCCATCGAAGACGAACGCCTGATGCAGCGGATCATCGACGAGCAGATCCCGCTGACCGTGTGCCCGCTGTCGAACACCAAACTCTGCGTGTTCGATCACATGTCGAAGCACAACATCCTCGACATGCTCGAGCGTGGAGTGAAGGTCACCGTCAACTCGGATGACCCGGCGTACTTCGGCGGTTACGTCACCGAGAACTTCCACGCGCTGCACGAACACTTGGGCATGACCCAGGATCAGGCCAAGCGCCTGGCGCAGAACAGCCTGGATGCGCGCCTGGTAAAACCGTAAGCAACACCGCATAACCGATGTGGGAGCGAGCCTGCTCGCGAAGGCTTCATGTCAGTCAAAGTTTGAGTTGTCTGACACTCGGCTTTCGCGAGCAGGCTCGCTCCCACATTTACACCGGTGTCGACTCTGTAAGCTCTTCCAGCGTCTTGCCCCGCGTCTCCATCCCGAACAGCCACACCACCCCCGCCGCAATCGCAAAGCACAGCGCCCCCAGCGCAAATACCCCGCCCTGCCCGGTAATCGGGAACACCAATCCGGTCACCAGCGGCCCGAGCAGGGAACCGACACGCCCAATCGCTGAGGCAAAGCCCGAACCTGTGGCGCGCGCCGAAGTCGGGTACAACTCCGGCGTGTAGGTGTAGAGCACCGCCCACATGCCGAACAGGAAAAACTGCATCAACAATCCCGAGCCGATCAACAGCGCGACATTGCCCCCAAACACCGCACTTTGGCCGTAGATGAATGCCATCACCCCGCCGCCCAGCAGAGTGACGATGCACACCGGTTTACGCCCCCATCGCTCCACCAGCCACGCCGCCATCAGAAACCCGGGAATCCCGCCCAGTGAAATCAGCACGGTGTAATACACCGACTGGGTCACGGCGAAACCCGACTGCTGCAACAAGGCACTGAGCCACGACGTCAGTCCGTAAAAACCGAGCAAGGCGAAAAACCACAGGCTCCAGATCATCGTCGTGCGCTGGCGGTATTGCGGCGACCAGATCTGCTGCAGGGCCGAGAAGAAGTTGCCCGGGGGCGTCACTGTCCTTGGCAGGCGCACCGGCTCAGGCAATGTTGCAACGCCAAGAGACGTGCGCACCCGTGCCTCGATGGCGCCGAGGACCTTGTCCGCCGCTGCGTGACGTCCGGCCTGCTCCAGCCAGCGCGGTGATTCGGGAATGAAAAAACGGATCGCCAGCACAAACACCGCCGGTACCGCCAACACCAGGAAGATGTCGCGCCAGCCAATCAACGGCAGCAGGAAGTAAGACAGTACGCCGGCAGCGACAAAACCCAATGGCCAGAAACCGTCCATCAATGCGATGTAGCGACCGCGCCGTTGCGCCGGGATCAGCTCCGAGAGCATCGACTGCGCAATGGGAAACTCCATGCCCATGCCGATCCCCAGCAGGATGCGGAACAGCGTCAGGCTCTCGACCGTTTGTGCGGTCGAACACAGATAACTGGCCACGCCCCACAGCACGATGCTCCACTGAAACACCGGTTTGCGCCCGAAGCGGTCGGCGAGCATGCCCGACAGCGATGCCCCCAGCACCATCCCGAAAAAACTCGAACTGGCGAGCAGGCCGGCTTGTGCACTGCTCAGGCCAAACTCGCTTTTGATCGAGCCGAGCAGGAACGTCATCATGGCCAGGTCCATGGAATCGAAAAAGAACGCCAAGGCGATGATGATGAAAATGACCCGGTGATAACCGCTGAGCGGCAGCCGTTC
The DNA here is from genome assembly GCF_022368695.1 of Pseudomonas sp. Y5-11. NCBI lineage: Bacteria > Pseudomonadati > Pseudomonadota > Gammaproteobacteria > Pseudomonadales > Pseudomonadaceae > Pseudomonas > Pseudomonas sp. Y5-11. Next base: position 1,676,940 of record NZ_CP058974.1, on the reverse strand, counting down.
CAGGCGTTCTGCCGCGCTGAAGTTTCGCGTATCCATACCTCATCCCCCATCCACGAAGTGTGCGGACCGAGTGTGCGCGATAACGCCTCAACGCTTTTTCTGGATACGACCTGTTCGCAGTCACAGACGACGCAAGCCCCGAAGTGTTGACCGGCGAATGCTCTATTACGCCAGTTCCAGCTCGACTTCCTTGGCGAAACAGTGGATTTCCCGCTGTCCGGCCGGCGTGACTTGCAATGCGCGAGAATCCTTGGGCAGCACCAGCCAGCCGGACTGCATGAACAATTGCAGCAACGCGGCGCCCAGTGAACCGCCCAGATGCGGACGGCGTTCGCTCCAGTCCGGACAGGCACACGCCACCTGGGCCTTGCGATGAGCCAGGGCCTGAATGAACACCCCGCGATTCGCCAGCTGCGTCGAGCCTTTGAGCGTCACCACGACCCGCTGCTCGATCTGTTCGATCCAACCGGCGTCGAGCAAACGCTGGTACAGATCGGCGGCCAGCGTGCCGCCCAAATGATCGTCGCAAAAGCGCGCACGCAGCAGCGAGGACGGCGCGGTTCGTGGATTGTTGATCGGCGTCGAGCGTTTGAATACGTGAGGGACGTCCCGCGGCGCACTGGCAATCGTGGCACTGGCCAGGGCTTCAATGGCGGCTGCGATTTCCGGAGCCGCCAGGCGGAAGAAGCGCTTGCGTCCACGGACCTCGACTTTCAACAGGCCACCCGCGGACAAACGCCCCAGATGCGCACTGGCCGACGACGGCGACAGCCCTGCCAGCAGCGCCAGCTCCTCGGTCTGGCGGGCCGAGCCATCCATCAACGCCCACATCATCGCGCTGCGCTTGGGGTCGGCCAGCAGCGTGGCGATCTGGCTGATGCAAGGTGCATGTTCCATGTATTCACTCCCTGTTGAATCGTATCGTCTACTGCTCGAAGACATCTTGACCAGTAATGTGTCGTCGGCCAAGACGGGTAAAACGCCATGAGCCGGTGCAAGCCAGGTCAGCACTGCCACACCCGTCGATGGTGTGTTCACAGCGTTTGTATGGCGCAGGCACGGCCCTGGAAAAACCGGCCTGATTCTGCCCTGGCCGGTTGTCGGTGCAGGTTTGAGGCGGTCGCTAGTATAAGCGGGATGCACGCGGCTTCCTGCGCCGTGGCTGACGCGAATGGTGATAGTTCCTGAGTGAAATTTCGCTAATTGCCTGCGACTAATGATCAACTTTCGGGAAATGGGGAAATTGACTACTCAATTCGACGCATCGGCTGGCGAGCATTTCCCTTAAAAGGTTTACCGGCTTACTCAATTGCGCGCGATGGGCGCACAACAGATTCAGCGGAGCACGCTCGCAGAGAAGCTCCGGCAGCAACACTTTGAGGCGTCCGGCGAGGACATCGGTGCCGACATCGAGCCACGATTTATAGGCAATCCCCGCCCCCGCCACCGCCCACAACCGTACGACGTCGGCGTCATCACTGAAGCGATCGCCACTGACCGTCAGGCCGACTTCGCGCTTGCCGTCATGAAAACTCCAATGGTCATGCACGCGGCTGCCGAGCATGTACAGCAGGCAATTGTGCTGCGCCAATTGTTCGAGCTGACGCGGCTCGCCGTGGCGCGCCAGGTAGGCCGGCGAGGCGCAGAGCACGCGGCGATTGTCCGGGGCGATGGGCAGGGCCACCAGGCTCGAATCTTCCGGTTCGCCATAGCGCAGGGCAATGTCCACTGGCTGGCGGAACAGGTCGGCGATACGGTCACCGAGCAACAGCCGCACGGTCAGCTTCGGGTGCTCGCGCTGAAACTCGTCGAGCCACGGCAACAGCAGGTTACGCCCGAAATCCGAAGGCGCCGATAACTGCAGGATGCCGCTGACCTGATCCTGCGCGCTGGAGAGAAAGCGCCGGCCCTCGTCCAGCGAACCGAGCGCGGCCCGGGCATATTCGAGAAAGCCTTCGCCCTCGGCGGTCAGGCGCAGGCTGCGGGTCGAACGCGCCAGCAAGCGCACGCCCAGTTGCTGTTCGATACGCTTGAGCGCGGCGCTGGCCACCGCGGCAGACATGTCCATCACCCGCGCGGCTGCCGACAGACTGCCCAGGTCCGCAGCGCGAACGAACAACTGTAAATCGTCGAAACGCAGCATTCTCAGCCTCGATTATCAAAATAAAATTGAAAGAGACTGCTCTTTTAGCCGGTTTTATCGCGCCGAGAAATAGCCAATGATTGGCCCAAGCCCATTTATCCCGCGACCGGAGCCAAACATGTCCCAAGCATTCACCGCCATCGCCACCCTGATCGCTAAACCCGGTCAGCAGGAGACCCTCGAAAACGCTCTGCGCGCACTGGTTGAGCCGAGCCGCGCCGAGGAAGGCTGCGGCCAGTACGACCTGCACCGCGACCTCGCCGACCCGCTGACTTTCTATGTGATCGAACACTGGGCCAGCGAAGAAATCCTCCAGGCGCACAACGCCAGCGCGCACTTCCAGAATTTCCAGGCCACAGCCGGCCACTGTATCGAACACTTCCAATTGAAACGCCTGGGCAGCATCGCCTGAGCCCTTCTTCTATTACCGCTACGGAGCAAGTCATGAAAGCCATCGCCTATTACGCTTCCCTGCCGATCAGCGACGAAAAATCCCTGCAAGACATCGAACTGCCGGAGCCGGTCGCCGGCCCGCGCGACCTGTTGGTGGAAGTCAAAGCCATCTCGGTCAACCCGGTCGACACCAAGGTGCGGCAGAACGTGGCGCCGGAAAACGGCGCGGCAAAAGTGCTGGGCTGGGACGTCGCCGGCGTGGTCAAAGCCGTCGGTAGCGAAGTGACGCTGTTCAAGGCCGGTGACAAGGTGTTCTACGCCGGCTCCATCGCCCGTGCCGGTGGCAACAGCGAACTGCACGTGGTGGATGAGCGGATTGTCGGCCACATGCCCAAGTCCCTGGGTTTCGCCGAAGCCGCTGCCCTGCCGCTGACCGCGATCACCGCGTGGGAATTGCTGTTCGAACGCCTGCAGATCCGTGAGGGCAAGACCGATGAAGGTCAAAGCCTGCTGATCGTCGGCGCCGCTGGCGGCGTCGGTTCGATCCTCACCCAACTGGCTCGCCAGTTGACCGGCCTGAAGGTGATCGGCACCGCGTCCCGTGCACAGACTCGCGACTGGGTGACTGAGCTGGGCGCCGATCTGGTGATCGACCACAGCCAGCCGTTGAGCGAAGAGCTGCAGCGCGCCAGCATCGACCACGTGACCCACGTCGCCAGCCTGACCCAGACCGATCTGCACCTCGATCAACTGGTCGAGGCCTTGGCGCCGCAAGGCAAACTGGCACTGATCGACGATCCCAAGTCACTGGATGTGAGCAAGCTCAAGCGCAAGAGCCTGTCGCTGCACTGGGAATTCATGTACACCCGCTCGCTGTTCGAAACCCCGGACATGATCGAGCAGCACAAACTGCTCAACCGCGTGGCCGAGCTGATTGATGCGGGGACCTTGAAGACTACGGTGGGTGAGCATTTCGGCACGATCAATGCGGCGAACCTGCGACGCGCGCACGAGTTGCTGGAAAGCGGCAAAGCCAAGGGCAAAATTGTTTTAGAAAGTTTCTGAAAACCCGAACGTCGTCATCAGCGCCAGTCCTTTTAAGGGCCGGCGCTGTTTTTTGCCGTCAGTCAGATGCTTGATCGTTGTCACAAATGCGATCGTATTCAGGTCTACACTCGAACCCTCTGCGATGCATCTTTTACACAAGGGAGGTCAGCAATGAAGATCCTGATAAAAGAAGTGGCAAAGTCTCAATGGCAGGTTCGTCTGGACCAGCACGCCGTGACCTTTCGCAGTGAAGCCGAGGCCCTCGCCTTCACCCGTACCCTCGAAGCGCGCCTGCACGCGCCCCATCAGATTCCCCAGCCCGGACAACAACGCGCCGTCGGCTGACGTTCAGGCTTCGGCCTGTGCTTGCGCCAGTGCCCGGGCATTCTGCAAACGCCGGGTGTACATCGCAATGCTCACCACCAGCAGTCCGCACAGGCTGATGACCATGGCCATCGGCATGGCGCTGCCGTCGTGCAGGACACCCACCAGCGAGGCCGCGCCGGAGGCCACGCTGAATTGCAGGCAGCCCATCAGCGCCGAGGCACTCCCGGCGCGCGCACCCTGGCCGTTCATCGCACATGCCGCAGCATTGGGCAGGATGCAGCCGAGGCTGGCAATGCACACGAACAACGGAATCAACAGCGGCCACAATGCTTCGGTGTGCATCGCGCTGACCGCGAGCAGCGAAACGCCGGCCAACAGGTATACCCACACCGCTCGCGTCAGCAGGAAGGACGGACCGCGCTTGGCCAACAGCCGCGCGTTGACCTGAGCCACCAGAATGAAACCCGCTGCATTGGTGCCGAACAGCCAGCCGAAATGCTCGGCGGGTACGCCGTACAGTTTGATGAAGACAAATGGTGAACCGGCGATGTAGGAAAACATCCCGGCGACCGCGATACCGCCGGTCAGTGCGTGGCCGAGAAACACCCGGTCGCCGAACAACCGGCCGTATTGACGCAACGCACCGGACAACGGCTGGCGCGGCACGTAGGCCGGCAGGCTTTCCGGTAACCCCAGCGCCACAGCGAGGCCGGCCAGTGCACTAAAGCCGGTCAGCACGAGGAAGATCGACTGCCAGCCCGTGGTGTTGACCAGCAGACCGCCGAGCAGTGGTGCAAGGATCGGCGCCAAACCCATCACCAGCATCAACTGCGAGAAGACTTTCGCCGAACCGACGGCATCGCATTTGTCGCTGACCACCGCCCGGGAAATCACCATCCCCGCGCAGCCGCCCAAGGCCTGGACGAAGCGGGCCCCGATCAGCCATTGCAGATTGGGTGCATAGGCGCAGGCCAATGAGGCCAGCGTGAACAGGCCGACACCGACCAGCAGCGGCAGGCGCCGACCAAACCGGTCGGCCACCGGGCCATACAACAACTGCCCGATCGACAGACCGGCGAAATACGCTGCCAGTGTCAGCTGGACGTGCTTTTCATCGGTGCCAAAGGCCAGTGCCATTGACGGGAACGCCGGCAGATAGAAGTCGATCGCCAGCGGACCGAAGGCGCTCAAGGCACCGAGAATCAGAATGGTACGGAAGTTCATCAGGCATCCAGGTTGGATTGGAGTCGGCAGCCCGACAGTCTAGCCGCGCAAAGACACCTTGAACATTCCGATAGCTCGCTAACTATTAAAACGTCAGACGAACTGCACTGTGGAGTTTGCCTGCAAAGATCAAAAGATCGCAGCCTTCGGCAGCTCCTACATTGGAATGCGTTTCCTGTAGGAGCTGCCGAAGGCTGCGATCTTCTGGCTTTTGATCATCCGGCGAGTTTTACCGGGTAGCCCTCTTCGCTGATGACCTCGATCACCTGCTCGGGGCTGAGCGAGCTTTCGACGCCGACTTCTTTGGCTGCCAGATCGACCCGCACGCTGGCTGCCGGATCTTTCGCCTGCACGGCGTTGGTGATGGCTTTGACACAGTGGCCGCAGGACATGCCTTGAACGCTGAACACTTGCATGGAGGGACTCCTTTGAGTGAGGTTGCCGGCAGTGTCGAGCTTGCCACCATGGCAAGGTCAAGTTCTGCGTAAAACTGCCGGGCTGGCAATCGGCGCTGCGCTCAGCCAAGCTGCGTGCATCAATGACTCAAATTCAGGAGATTCAGCCATGCGCTGGTCAGCTTTCAGCCTGTTTGGCTTGCTCAGCCTCTTTGCCGCCCTGCCTCAGGCCAATGCGACCGGTGAGGACTATGCGGTTCTGATTATCTCGCGCGAGCGCCTGGAAGTGCCGACTTCCTGTGAGATTGGCGTATATCTCAATGACGAACTGGCGGCGCGCCTGCTTCAGGAGCAGACCACTTCGTTCAATCTGCCGCACGGCACGATTTCCATTCGTCTGAAACAATTGCCTGGCCAGATGCCGGGGTGCCAGGCAGGCATGCTCGCGCCGCCCGCGCAGCAGATCTCGCTCAAGGCCGGCGATGTGCTCAAGTACCGGATCGCGGCCAACGCCAAAGGCTTGTACCTGCGACCTGCCGCCCTCGAATATTGAGTCAACGAAAAAGATCGCAGCCTTCGGCAGCTCCTGCATTGGAATGCAATCCACCTGTAGGAGCTGCCGAAGGCTGCGATCTTTTGCTTTTCAGATTGGCGCTTGACCTTGCCCGCATGGCAAGGTTGATCCTTGTAGACATCTTCTACAGGGAGTAAGACCGATGTCCGATTCCATCACTTTCGATCTGCCGATTGCCGGCATGACCTGCGCCAGTTGCGCCGGGCGTGTCGAGCGGGCGTTGCGCAACGTCAGCGGCGCCAGTGGCGTCAGCGTCAATCTCGCCACCGAACAGGCCCGCGTCCAGGCACCCGGTGACAGCTTGCCGGCGTTGATGGAGGCGGTTGAACGCGCCGGTTACAGCGTCCCCCAACAAACCGTGGAGCTGAGCATCGACGGCATGACCTGCGCCTCGTGCGTCGGTCGCGTCGAGCGCGCCCTGAACAAAGTCCCCGGGGTGAGGAGCGTCAGCGTCAACCTCGCCAACGAACGCGCCCACCTCGAAATGCTCGGTCAGATCGATCCGCAATTACTGCTCGACGCCGTGAGCAAGGCCGGATACTCGGCCAGCGTCTGGCAAGCCGAACATCCCGCAGCGGATAGCCAGCAACAGCGCCTGCAACATGAACGCTGGGCGCTGATCTGCGCCATCGTTCTGGCCCTGCCGCTGGTGCTGCCGATGCTGCTGCAACCATTCGGCATTCACTGGATGCTTCCGGCCTGGGTGCAATTTGCCCTTGCCACGCCGGTGCAATTCATTTTCGGCGCACGATTTTATGTGGCCGCGTGGAAAGCCGTGCGTGCCGGCGCCGGCAACATGGATTTGCTGGTCGCCCTCGGCACCAGCGCCGGATATGGCCTGAGCGTGTACGAATGGGCCACCGCCGCCGGGCGCATGCCGCATCTGTATTTCGAAGCGTCAGCCGTGGTGATCGCCCTGGTGCTGCTTGGCAAATACCTCGAAAGCCGCGCCAAGCGCCAGACTGCCAGCGCCATCCGCGCCCTTGAAGCCTTGCGCCCGGAACGGGCGATTCAAGTCATCGATGGTCGCGAGCAAGACGTGGCGATCAGCGCCCTGCGCCTCAACGATCTTGTTCTGGTCAAACCCGGCGAACGCTTCCCGGTGGACGGTGAAGTGCTGGAAGGCCAGAGCCACGCCGACGAAGCGCTGATCAGCGGCGAGAGCCTGCCGGTGCCAAAACAGCCGGGCGACCAGGTCACCGGCGGTGCGATCAACGGCGAAGGCCGCTTGCTGGTGCGCACCACCGCCCTCGGCGCGGGAAGCGTGCTGGCGCGGATCATTCGGCTGGTGGAAGACGCCCAGGCAGCGAAAGCGCCGATTCAGAAACTGGTGGATAAAGTCAGCCAGGTGTTCGTGCCCACTGTGTTGCTGATTGCCCTCGTCACGTTGATTGGCTGGTGGCTGTACGGCGCGCCTATGGAAACCGCGTTGATCAACGCCGTCGCCGTGCTGGTGATCGCTTGTCCGTGTGCCCTCGGCCTCGCCACGCCGACGGCGATCATGGCCGGCACTGGTGTGGCCGCGCGTCACGGCATTCTGATCAAGGACGCCGAAGCACTGGAGCGAGCCCATGAGGTCGACAACGTGGTCTTCGACAAGACCGGCACGCTGACGTCCGGTACGCCGCGTATCGCCCATTTCAGTGCGCTGGATGGCGATGAAAATACCCTGCTGACGCTGGCCGGTGCCCTGCAGCGCGGCAGCGAGCATCCACTGGCCAAAGCCGTGCTGGACGCGGCCGCCGAGCGCGGGCTGAGCGTGCCCGATGTCAGCGACAGCCAGTCCCTGACCGGCCGCGGCATTGCCGGCCATCTTGACGGTCGGCGCCTGGCGCTGGGCAACCGGCGTATGCTGGAGGAAAGCGGCCTCAACGCGGGTGATCTCGCCGACGCCGCCCAGGCCTGGGAAGCGGAAGGCCGGACCCTGTCGTGGCTGATCGAGCAAAGCCCGGAACCACAAGTGCTCGGTTTGTTCGCCTTCGGCGACACGCTCAAGCCCGGCGCACTGCAAGCGGTGCAACAACTGGCCGCCCGGGGTATCCACAGCCATCTGCTGACCGGCGACAACCGCGGCAGCGCGAAAGTCGTCGCCGAGGCTTTGGGCATCGAGAACGTGCACGCCGAAGTGCTGCCCGCCGACAAAGCCGCCACCGTCGCCGAACTGAAAAAAACCGGGGTGGTGGCGATGGTCGGTGATGGCATCAACGACGCCCCGGCACTGGCCGCAGCGGACATCGGTATCGCCATGGGCGGCGGCACCGACGTGGCCATGCACGCGGCCGGCATCACCTTGATGCGCGGTGATCCACGGCTGGTGCCCGCCGCGCTGGAGATCAGCCGCAAGACCTACGCGAAGATCCGCCAGAATCTGTTCTGGGCCTTCGTTTACAACCTGATCGGCATTCCGCTGGCGGCGTTCGGTTTTCTCAACCCGGTGCTGGCCGGCGCGGCAATGGCACTGTCGAGCGTCAGCGTGGTGAGCAATGCGCTACTGTTGAAAACCTGGAAACCGAAGGATCTGGAGGAGCACCGATGAATATCGGCCAAGCAGCCCGGCACAGTGGCCTGAGCGCGAAGATGATCCGCTATTACGAGTCGATCGGCCTGCTCAAGGCCGCCCATCGCACCGACAGCGGCTACCGGGTCTACAGCGACGACGACTTGCACACGCTGGCGTTCATCAAGCGTTCGCGGGACCTGGGATTTTCTCTGGAAGAAGTCGGCAAGCTGCTGACCCTGTGGCAGGATCGCCAGCGCGCCAGCGCCGATGTGAAAGCCCTGGCGCGGCAGCACATCGACGAGCTGAACCAGAAGATCCGCGAACTCGGCGAGTTGCGTGACACCCTGCAGGACCTGGTCGAGCACTGTCATGGCGACCATCGCCCCGACTGCCCGATCCTCAAGGAACTGGCGTCGGGCTGCTGCGCGCAACCCGCCCGCGCCTGAGCGCCAACAGCTTAACGGTCAACAACGTACCGAGCGGGATGCCGTGGAACAGCAGCACCACGGCACCCGGCGTCCACCAGCCGTAGAACGGCGCGGCGATCAACATGCCGACACCGAACCCGGTCATTTGCAGCAAGGTCAGGAAGCTGAAAACCGGCAAGCGCAAATGCTCCGGTTCGCGTTGCAGGCGCGACATCAGGCCGACCTCGGAAATGCCGTCACCCAACCCCGCCGGCAGGGAAAACAGCAGCAGACCGAGCAGGCTGTGCTGCTGGAACATCAGGATAAAACCGCAGGACATCAACGCCACGCCGAAGAAATACCGTCGCTCCAGATCACGGTTATCAGAACCTTTGAGGCCACTGGCAATCCGCGCACCCAGCAGTTTGCCGCTGGCCCACACCGCCAGCATCAGGCCGAGCGTGGTGCTGGCCGAGTCGGGTGTCAGCAGTCTGGAGATGATCGGGAAGCCGACGTTGTGCGCGGCACTGCCCAAGGTGTCAGCCATGGTCACGGCGAGCATCGCCGCAATCACCGGAGCACTGCGCAGGCCTTGTTTCAGGGCTGACCACTCGCCGCGTTCGTTGGTCGATTGTTCGCTGACGTCTGCAGCGGCGAAGCGCAACGGCGCAATCAACAACGCCGCCAGCAAGTAGGTCAGTGCGTTGAGCGCGAATACCGTTTCAAAACCGAACGCCGCCACCAGCAAACCGGACACCAGGCTGCCACCAACCATTGCCGCCGATGAAGCCGAGGTGAGCCAGGCATTGGTTTTCAGTAGCTGCGCGGCTTCGATCAGCCTCGGCAATTGACTGTTGAGGCCGATAGCGAACATCGAGTTGCCAAAACCCAGGCCGAAAGCGATCACCGGCAACAGCAACGCCTGCTGGCTCACCGGCAGGATCAACAGCAGGCCCAGCAACACCGCGCGCAGCAGATCGAAGGCAATCAACGGCCCCCGGCCGTTCCAGCGCCGGTAAAAGCGAGTGCCAATCAGGCTGGCAAAAATCCCCCCGCCGACACGACTGGCGAGAAACACCCCGACGCTCATGGCGCTGTTGCTCAGCAGGTAAACGTACGTCGCCAGCGCGACCATGTTGAGGAAAGCGCCGAAGTCGGAGATCAGCCGGGCGCTGATGATGAGGCGGGCGTTCACATTCAATCCTTGAGTGTGCGAGGGCTGACAAGATTCCCACATAAAGTCCATAGACACCACCGGCCCCTGTGGGAGCTGGCTTGCCAGCGAAGAGGCCGGTACATCCGATAAAATTTTTCAGCTGAACCTCCACTATCGCTGGCAAGCCAGCTCCCACAGTGAGGTGTGGTGAAGGAACATGCGGGCACAAAAAACCCGGCCGAAGCCGGGTTTGTGTTCAAGCGCTTACTGCATCCACGGTGGCGGCGGTGGTTCGTCGGACTTGCCTTTGGGCGCATCGTCGGCGGCACGGATCGCCTGCTTGCGCTCTTCATCCAGACGCGCCGCCTCGATCTCGCGCAACACTCCGCCAACGTCGGCCAGGTCTTCAGGGTCGTCGAACTCGCCGGTCAGCACACTGTTCGGGTGCAAGGTGCCGGCTTCGTACAGCGCCCACATTTCTTTTGCATAACGGGTTTTCTTCAGCTCCGGGGCAAAGCGCCCGAAGTATGAAGCCATGTTGCCCACATCCCGCTCCAGCATGCTGAACGCGTGGTTGTTACCGGCGGCATCCACCGCCTGCGGCAGGTCGATGATCACAGGACCTGTCGGGGTCAGCAGCACGTTGAACTCCGAGAGGTCACCGTGCACCAGACCGGTACACAACATCAGCACGATCTGCGAGATCAGGAACGCGTGATATTCGCGGGCCTGATCCGGCTCCAGCACCACGTCGTTCAGACGCGGCGCGGCATCACCGTATTCGTCGGCCACCAGTTCCATCAGCAGCACGCCATCGAGAAAATCATACGGCTTGGGCACTCGCACGCCGGCACCGGCCAAGCGGAACAGCGCCGCGACTTCGGCATTCTGCCAGGCGTCTTCGGTCTCCTTGCGACCGAATTTCGAACCCTTGGCCATCGCCCGCGCCTGCCGGCTGTTACGCACCTTGCGCCCTTCCTGATACTCGGCTGCCTGGCGGAAACTGCGTTTGTTCGCCTCCTTGTAGACCTTCGCGCAACGTAACTGGTTACCGCAGCGCACCACATAAACAGCTGCTTCTTTACCACTCATGAGTGGGCGCAGCACTTCGTCGACCAGACCGTCTTCGATCAGGGGTTCAATGCGTTTTGGAGTCTTCATCAGCTTTTATTGTGGGTCCTTTATTACCAAACACGCGAATGTCACTCGTTATACGGCAATCCTCGCGCTACGGGGAGGGGTTGCCGACCTGTGAACCCTGTGGATGCACACACTGTGCCGAAATAATCGACCAACCGTTGCCGATCATAGCCGAGCCCACCGGGCTTGTAGTGATCGGTCGTCAAGGGCATTTGCGACAGAATCTGACATCGCATGCATTTCCCCCGGGGAATTGCGCTCAGCGTTCGATGATTGCGGTGACACCCTGGCCGCCGGCAGCGCAAATCGAGATCAGCCCCCTGCCCTTGCCCGCCGCATCCAGCAGTTTCGCCAGATTGGCGACAATCCGCCCGCCCGTCGCGGCAAACGGATGCCCCGCCGCCAGCGAGCTGCCTTTGACATTCAAGCGGCTGCGATCGATTGAACCGAGCGGCGCATCCAGTCCAAGACGGGTCTTGCAGTATTCGTGGTCTTCCCAGGCCTTGAGCGTGCACAGCACCTGCGCGGCGAATGCTTCGTGAATCTCGTAGTAGTCGAAGTCCTGCAAGGTCAGGCCATTTCGCGCCAGCAGACGCGGCACCGCATACACCGGTGCCATCAACAGCCCTTCGGCGCCGTTGACGAAATCCACGGCCGCCGCTTCGCCGTCACGCAGATAGGCAAGGATCGGCAAACCACGCTCTTTCGCCCATTCTTCACTGCCCAGCAGCACCACCGAGGCACCGTCGGTGAGCGGCGTGGAGTTGCCCGCCGTCAGCGTCCCTTTCGGGCTTTTTTCGAAGGCCGGTTTGAGCGTGGCGAGTTTTTCCAGGGTCAGGTCCGGGCGCAGGTTGTTGTCGCGGGTCAGGCCGAGGAACGGCGTCATCAGGTCGTTGTGCCAGCCTTCGCTGTAGGAGGCGGCGAGTTTGTGATGGCTGTCGAGGGCCAGTTGATCCTGCTCTTCACGAGGAATGTTCCAGGTCTGCGCCATCAGTTCGCAGTGCTGGCCCATCGACAGACCGGTACGTGGCTCGCCGTTACGCGGAAATTCCGGAATCAAGTGACGTGGGCGCAGTTGCAGAAAGGTTTTCAGCTTGTCGCCGGTGGTCTTGGCGCGGTTAGCCTGCAGGAGGATTTTGCGCAAGCCTTCGCTGACGCTGATCGGCGCGTCCGAGGTGGTGTCGACGCCGCCAGCGATGCCGCAATCGATCTGGCCGAGGGCGATTTTGTTCGCCACCAGCAGCGCCGCCTCCAGCCCGGTGCCGCAGGCTTGCTGGATGTCATAGGCCGGGGTGGCCGGTGACAGCCGCGAGCCGAGCACACATTCGCGAGTCAGATTCATATCCCGTGACAATTTAAGCACCGCACCGGCCACCACTTCACCGATGCGCTGGCCGTGCAGGTTGTAGCGTTCGATCAGACCTTCGAGGGCGGCGGTGAGCATCACCTGATTGCTGGCGGTGGCGTACGGCCCGTTGGAGCGGGCGAAAGGAATACGGTTACCACCGATGATGGCGACGCGGCGCAGCTGACTCATGAAAAGCTCCTTGTTTGATTTCAGACCTGAAAACAATCCCTGTGGGAGCGAGCTTGCTCGCGAAGGGCCGGCACATCCAACAGTTACATTGGCTGACAAGCCGCCTTCGCGAGCAAGCTCGCTCCCACAAGGTCCGCATTTGTCTGCAAGACCTGCTAAACCTCAGTGTTCTAGCGTAGGCCTTATTGCGTGGATCGAACGATTGATTGCCGTTGGTAGTCCACACTTTGAACCCCAACTTTTGGAGAGCGTTCCATGTCTGACCGCTATATCGACTTCGCCAACTCATCCATCGGCCATCGTCTGGTCGGGGCGTTGGGCCTGCCGTCGCCGGTGCGGCTGGAACGCTGGCAGGCCGGGCGCCTGCGGCCGGTAGACGGTGCGCTGCTGATCGGCGGCGGGCCGCTGGCCGAGCGGGTCATTGCATTCGCCAACCGCCTGACCGATGCGATCTACAGCTACGGCACAGAACCGTCGCTGGCCACCGCGTGGATTCCCGGGCACGGGCCGAAACTCAAGGCAGTGGTGTTCGATGCCAGCGACCTGCAGCACACCGACCAGCTCAAACAGCTGCGCGAATTCTTCCAGCCGCTGATGAAAAACCTCGATCACAGTGCGCACCTGGTGATTCTCGGCCGCGCCCCGGAAACCCTGCGCGATCCCTTTGCCTCCAGCGCACAACGGGCACTCGAAGGTTTCTCGCGCTCGCTGGCCAAGGAGTTGCGCAGCGGCGGTACGCTGCAACTGATCTATGTCGGTGAGGGCGCCGAAGAGCAACTGGAAGGCCCGCTGCGGTTTTTCCTCTCGCCGAAAAGTGCCTTCGTCTCCGGGCAGGTGATTCGCCTGACCGCGTGCGCCACGCACGTCACCGACTGGACCCGGCCATTGGCCGGACGCAAAGCGTTGGTCACCGGGGCGGCTCGCGGGATCGGCGCATCCATCGCCGAAACCCTGGCCCGCGATGGCGCCGAGGTGATTCTGCTCGACGTGCCGCCGGCCAGGACTGATCTGGAAGCCCTCGCCGCGCGGCTCGGTGGCCTGGCGATCACCCTCGACATCTGCGCTGAAGACGCCGCTGCGCAATTGATCGAACAACTGCCGGACGGCCTCGACATTCTGGTGCACAACGCCGGGATCACCCGCGACAAGACCCTGGCCAACATGACCCCGGAATTCTGGGATGCGGTGCTGGCGGTCAACCTCAATGCGCCGCAAGTGCTGACCAAGGCCCTGCTCGACAGCGGCACCTTGCACGACAATGCGCGGGTAATTCTGCTGGCCTCGATCAGCGGCATCGCCGGCAATCGCGGACAGACCAACTACGCCGCGAGCAAGGCCGGGCTGATCGGCCTGGCCCAGGCCTGGGCGCCGACACTGCTTGAACGCGGCATCAGCATCAACGCCGTGGCGCCAGGTTTCATCGAAACCCAGATGACCGCACACATTCCATTCGGCCTGCGTGAGGCCGGGCGACGCATGAGTTCACTGGGCCAGGGCGGTTTGCCGCAAGACGTCGCCGAAGCCGTCGCGTGGCTGGCCCAACCGGGCACTGGCGCGTTCACCGGCCAGGCGCTGCGGGTCTGTGGACAAAGTGTTCTGGGGGCGTAGACATGAGCATTGAATGGCACACCCTCGACCGCGAACCGAGCCTGCCTGGTCTGTATGCGCGGGCCGCGACCCGGCGCAAGATCACCGGCACCCGACTGCCCGACAGCGGCTTGCGCTGCTGGATCGATGTCGACGGCCAGAAGCTGGCGGCTTATCGCAAGGTCTGCGGCTTTGCCGATGACGGCCTGCTGCCGCCGACTTATCCACACATCCTCGCATTCGCCCTGCAAATGCAATTGCTCACGCAGAAGGATTTTCCGTTCCCGCTGCTGGGGTTGATTCATCTGAGCAACCGCATCCGTGTATGGCGGCCGATGGGCGGAATCAGTCGCGCACAAGTCAGCGTCCGCGTGCACAACCTGCAGCCGCATCCCAAAGGGGCAACCTTCGATGTGTTGACCACCCTCGATGATCAACTCGGGCCGCTGTGGGAAGCCGAAAGCCAGATGCTTTGTCGCGGGGTGAAACTCGACGGCGAACCGGTCGAACAACAGTGGGAACCTGCGCAGGCCCTGACCCAGGTGGCGCAGTGGAAAGCGCCGGCCGATATCGGTCGGCAGTACGCCAAGGTCTCGGGCGACTACAACCCGATTCACCTGAGCGCCGCCAGTGCCAGGCTGTTCGGTTTTCCCACGGCGATTGCTCACGGTTTGTGGAACAAGGCACGAACCCTTGCGGCACTGGCCGATCACTTGCCAAAAGCCAACCTGGAAATCGTCGTGCACTTTCGCAAACCGGTGCGTTTGCCCAGTGAGGTTTCGTTGCTGGCGAGTGCGGCAGGGTCGAGTGGCGAATTACGCCTGATCGGTGCTGGCGATCTGGAGCATATGGTTGGTCAGTGGCAACCGGTTGCCTGATTCCACCCCGGGCAACCTGTAAATTGTGTATATATCACTTAAGTTTTCCCGCCCTTCACGCGGTGCCCTGGAAAACTCCCAGCCTTGATTTTCAAGGCTTTTTTTTGCGCGTTTATATCCTGGGTATTAGTCCTTAGGCACTGCGTGGCGCCTTATATATAAAGGCGTTAATACCAACTTGAGAATGGCGGCAAGCCGCGACGCGATCGAGATTGACACCACGGACGAGGCATCACCGGCGACAGACGGGTGAGCCATCGAAAACGACGAATGTTGTTACAGGTGCAAGGAATCTCAATCATGAAAACTCAAGTGTGGTGCAAATCGGCAACAGCTCTGGCATTGATCCTCTCCCTTGGCCTCGCGGGCTGCAGCAGCGGCGGTGGCGGCCATCACAGCAGTTCCGGCAGCTCTTCGCCTGACAGCGCGACATCGGGCACTGGCGGCACCGGCGGCTCCGGCAGCACTGGCGGCACCGATACCGCTGGCACAGGCGGTACTGGCGGCACTGGCGGTACCGGCACGACCAACCCGACAGATCCGACCAACCCAACCAACCCGACCGACCCTACGGACCCAACCAACCCGACCAACCCGACCACCACCCCGTTGGTGACCACCACCCTGGTGCAGGATGTCGGCAATACCGTCGCAGGCGTCGGCGACGGCGTCGGCCAGGTCGGCGATTCACTCAGCACGGTTCCCGTGGTCGGTGGCGTCGTGCAAAGCGCGGCCAACACCGCTGGCAATGTGGTCAGCACTTTGGGTGACGGCGTGGCCAACGGTATCGGCAAACTGGGTACGGTCGATAATGGCCTGGGCGTCACCGCAGCCTCGGTCGGCGGCGTGGTTTCAGATGTCGGTACCGGCGTCTCGGACCTGAGCGGCAAACTGGCGACCGCCACCGGCAGCGTTCCAGTCGTCGGTGGCGTGGTGACCAAAGTGGCACCGGTGCTTGATGGCGTCGGCGAGAAAGTCACCATGCTCGGCGACACATTGAGCCTGGCCACCACCACAGGCCCGCTCGGTTCAGTGACCAAGAGCGTCGGTAACGGTCTGGTGCCGGTGATTGCGATGGTGGAAAGCACCACCGACAAAGTAGGTGATGCGACCGGCCTCGGTGCTCCGCTCAACGGTGTCCTCGGCCAGGTTGGTGGCGCAGTCAAAGGCCTGGGCGGTCAAGTTACCGGTGCCGGCAGCGGCAATGCCCTGACCAACACCGTTGGCGGCGCCCTGACCAACGTTGGCACCACGGTCGGCAAAGCCGGCGGGCTGGTCGACAATGGCACCGCTTCCGGTGGTGGCTTGGGCGGCGGCCTCGGTGGCGGCCTGGGCGGTACCGGCCTGCTGCAAACCGTAGGCGGCGCCGTGGTCAATGTGGGTGCCGGTCTGAATGCCGGCAGCACCAACGGCGTGGTCAGCGCCGGCGGCGTCACGGCTGGCGGACTGGGCAACACCATCGCCTCGCTCAACACCGTACTCGGTGGCTCGGGCACGCCGATCACCGCCACCACCTCGCCACTGGCCACCGTCGGCGCTACCGTCGGCGCAGGGCTGAACCCAGTCACCAGTGCGGTCACCAGCGTCACTCAACAAGTCGGCGCCGCCACAGGTCTGGGCGCGCCGGTCGCCGGTCTCACCGGTCAGGTCGGCGGCGCAGTCAGCACAGTTGGCGCCACCCTCGCGTCCACCAACAACCCGGTCACGACCGCCGTCGGTGGTGTGGTCAGCAACGTCGGCGCTACCGTTGGTGCAGTCGGCGGCCTGCTCAACGGTGGCACCAGCACCGGCGGCACCGCAACCGGTGGCCTGGGCGGTGTACTCGGTGGCCTGACCGGCACGCTTGGAGGCAACAAACGCTAAATTGCACCTGGCCGATTCGACGGCCTCACCTACAGCGCCTACGCTTGGTTGAGGGCGGAAGATTCCCACGAGTCTTCCGCTTTTTTCTTAGGAAAAATTCAGCCCAACGCTGTGATCTGACCATGGAGTGTCCTATGCGCGTAATGGCATCCCTACTGTTCCTCAGTCTCAGTTCCGCCGCCCTCGCCGACACCCTGCCCAGTTTTCTCAACAGCAACGAAACCACCCGTAACCTGCCCGTGCCGAACCTGCCGGCCGATGCCTATCGCCCGGCCACTACTCCGGTGCAAGTACCGGAACCCGGCGCGGCCAGTGCCCAGCCGCTGATGATGGAAACCAGAATCTCCCTGAAGACGGTCCAGATTGAAGGCGGGACGATCTATCCACTCAGCGAACTGGCCGAGATCTATAAACCCCTGATCGGTCACCCGACCAGCCTCGCCGACCTGATCGAAGCCACCCGCACCATTACCCGCCGCTACCAACAGGACGGTTATCTGCTGTCCTACGCGTTCTTGCCCCAACAAAAATTCGACGATGGAGTCGCGCGGGTGGTGTTGGTGGAAGGCTACGTCAGGGACATCCAGATGCAGGGCGGCGTCGGCCGGGTCAAAGGTCTGCTCGACAAGCTGGCAGCGAAAATCCAGGCTGAACGGCCGCTGACCCGCAAGACCTTCGAGCGCTATACCACGTTGATGACCCGCATTCCCGGCGTGACGGTGCAGGCTCAAGTGCCGCCGCCCGGCACCACCGACGGCGCAACAACACTGGTGGCCCAGGCCAGCCGCAAACCGTTCACCAGCACCCTGAGCACCACCGAAGACAACCGCAATGGCACCCAGGCGTTGCTCGGGGTCAGCAGCAACTCGCAGACCGCCATGGGCGAGCAATTGACCCTCAGCGGGCTGTTTCCGCCGGGGGATGATCACGAGCATTACTACCGACTGGACTACAACCAGTTCCTCAACAGCGAAGGCACGCAACTGAGCCTGTTTGCCTCACGCTACCGGGCCGATCCGGGCACCAATGTGCTCACCAGCGATGGCTTCGAACTCAAACCGCACAAGGAAGACGACCGTTACTCCATCGGTGTCAGCCACCCGTTCATTGCGGCCTCCAACGAGCTGCTCAACGCCGGTGCACGGCTGTATGCAGTGGATGACAAAAACCGCTACAACGTGGTCGGCTATCCGCTCAGCATCGAAGAGCGCACCAACGTGCGTGCCCTCGCGTTCGAGAGCGACTGGCGCAAGACCGATGCCCGCCAACTGCGGATTCTCAGTGGTGGCTTGTATCAGGGGCTGGACAGCATGGGCGCACATTCCAACAACCCGGCACTGGACCTGAACTTCCTGCGCCTGCGCCTCTCCGGCGTGCAGAGCGACAAGTTCTTCGACAACTGGCAAGGCGTGTTGTCGGCCGCGTTGTACTGGAGCGATGACACCCTGCCCGACAGCGAACGCGCCGTGTTTGGCGGACAGAACTTCGGCCGTGGCTACCCGGACGATCAGGCGTCGGGCGACAAGGGCTGGGGTGCGGCCTACGAGGTCAACTACAGCTTCAACCGCGACGGCAACTGGGTGCGCATCCTGCAGCCGTACGTGGTGCTGGACCGTTCGAAAACCTGGTTCAACAAGCTCGCGGTACAGAGCAACGACCTGTCATCGGCGGCAGTGGGGCTGCGTTTTGGCGATGCCAAGTACTACAACATTGCATTGGAGGCCGCCAAGCCGATGTCCGATGAGGCGCTGGATACGTTCAATCGGCGGGCGCGCTACAGCATCAGCTTCAGCTATCAGTTGTAGACCTTCAGCCATTGCGTCAACGCCGCTTTAGCGGCGATGACGCAATGGATTGAGCCTCGCCAGCAACCTAGTTCTTGGTCTCGATCTTGCCGCCCGCGTCCGGGTCGTAGAAGTCCGGAATCTCATACTTGTACTTCTTCAGCCAGCGCTGCATCGCCTGTTCCCGCTCGGCCGCCGTGGCGGTTTGCGGTTTCGTCGAGGCCGCCTGGTTACGGCTTTGCAGTACCAGCCAGCCTTCGGTTTCCTGTTGCTGCGCCGAGGCCGGGCCGGCGTCGATCGCCTGGGCTGCCAGCGGCAGGCTGAGCAGTATCAGGCAGCTTAGGCGGTGCACGGTGTTCATGGTGATCTCCCGCAATGTCACTTGAGCGTCGACGGTTGTGGGTCAGCCACCACCGCCACTTGATTACCGGCCGCGGTCGGGGCCTTGGCCGGCACCTTGAGTTTTTCCGCACGGGCCCGGGCTTCGGAGAATTGCTCCGGCGTCAGGTGCGCGCGGCTGACGATTTCGGCGGCTTGCTGCCAGTTGTTCTGGTACAGCAGCAAGGTCACCAGATTCAGCGGAGCCAGTTGATCGTTCTGCTTGAGTTCAATAGCGGTAAGGAATTCGAAGCGCGCGTCTTCAAGACGCAACTGGTTGAGGTAGACCACGCCCAGGTCGTTGCGGATCTTGTCATTGGTTGGCGCCAGACGCACCGCGCGCTGCAGGTGCGCCTGGGCCTGACCGTTATCGCCACGGGCGGCATAAATCTGCCCCAGACCATGTTCGGCGTCCGCCGTCAGGCACGTGCCGAGCAGGCCGCGATACAGCGGCTCAGCCTCGTTGCGCCCGAGCAAGCGGTAAACCCTGGCCTTGCGCAAGCGCACCTCGACCAGGTTGTCGGGCAGGCTTTGCAGGTTGGCCAGACTGGCGTGCAGCTTGCCGTCGTTGGCCAGATCATCCGCCAGGTTCAGGGCCAGTTCCTGTTCGGAGTCGAGCTTGCTGCAACTGCTCGGCGCCAGCATTGCCGACCACGGTGCCTGGCCGTCAGTGGCACAGCCACCGAGCATCAACAGACTTGCCACGACAATCAGTGCTTTCATCAACGCTCTCCATGAGCCCACGTCAGTTTGCAAACGCCCGGGTAATCGCGGTGAACCCCGGGCCGGCCAGTACGATCAGCAAGGCAGGAAACAGAAACAGCATCATCACCACCGACATCTTCGCCGACATCTTCGAGATGTATTCCTGCAGTCGGGTCAGGCGCCGGTCGTCGAGCAATTGTTTGAGCGCCAGCAACGATTTCATCGCCCCGCCGCCCTGCTGAATCAGCTGTTGCAGGATCACGCAGGTGTCGGTGAACTCATCGACGGCGAGCATCACCGAGGCCTTGTTCAGCTCCTGCCCCAATTCCAGTCCCGAGTCGACCCGGGCCAGAATCAGGCGCAGTTCGCGGGTCAGTTCCGGCAGCAGTTTCTGCCCTTCGCTGCTGAGCACGCGCAGGGCCTGTTCGACCGCCATGCCCGACTCGAACAGGATGCGCAGCAACGGGATGAACGTGGAGATTTCCACGGCGATGGTTTTCTGCCGACGCCCGGCGGCGTAAGCCAGCAAGCGCTTGGGCAACAGGTAACCGGCACCGGTGGCGAGCATCGGCACGATCCAGCGGTTGGCGGCGTGGGGGAAAAACACTTCCTGCAGAAAGATCGCCAGCCCCAAAACCAGCAGCGGCGTGCCGATCTGGCACGCGGCGTACAGCGAACGCTCACTGGCGCGGCGCCAGCCGAGGCGGCTGAGCAGGGTCTGGGTTTCACTGTCGATGCTCACCGAACGCTGGCCGAACTTGCTGTTGCCCAGCGCTCGCAGCCAGTTGCCGAAACGGCTCTCACGCACCAGATGCCCCTGCAACCGCTGGTTGACCTGGCGCACCCGACGCCGCTCCGTCAGCAAGTGATTGACCACCAGCAACAGTGCGCCGAGCAGCAGCATCAGAGCGGCGAGATAGACCATGTCAAACACTCCGCAACATGCGCCACAGCGCCAGGCAGCCGGTCACTTGCAACACCACGGCGATGATCAACATGGTCCGCCCACCGCCGTCGTGCCACATGCCAAGCATGTAGCCGGGGTTGGTCAGCATGAAGTAGCCCACCAGGATCACCGGCAGCGAACCCAGCACCCAGGCCGTCATACGCGTTTCGCCGGTGAGCGCGCGCAGTTGCCGGGCACCTTGGTCACGCTCGCGGATCAGCTTGATCAGGTTCTCCAGTAACTCGCTGGCATTGCCGCCATAGCGATGATTGACCTTCAGGCCGAGGGCGAACATGCGCAATTCGTCCTGTTCATAAAGCTCGGCAAAGTCACTGACCGCATCCGGCAGATTGACGCCCAGTTGCACGTTGCGTTGCACCCGGCCCATGGCTTCTTTCAGCGGATCGTCACTCGACTCGATGCCGCCCATGACCGCGTCACTCAGGGTGCGGCCGGACTTGAGACTGCGCACGGTGTAGTCGAGCAACTGCGGTAACTGCTCGATCATGCGTTTGATCCGCCGGTGGTACCGCCAGGACATGTACAGACGCAGAATCAGCGGCGGTGCCAACAGCATCGTCAGCAGACCGATCCAGCTCGCCAGCAGATACCCGAGGGCAATGGCCACGCCCCACAAGGTCAGCCACAGGCCGAAACGTTCGTTGGGACGGCCCAGCCCCGCACGCAGGAACATGCGTTCGAACCCGACCCACACCGGTTTCTGGGCAACGAGTTGTGGCTGCCCCGCCGCGAGGCGATTGAGCACCCGTTCGTTGCCGCTCTTGTGGATGCCGTGCACGAACAGCCAGATCGACAGTCCGAGCAGAATCAGACAAAGCAGGATGAGAATGGCCGGTCCGATCATGATGTGCGTCCCATGCTCTCAGCTCAGGTTCATCTCGTGGCGCAACTTGTCGCCCGCCGGATTGACCGCTTCGCGCAGGAAGCCGAAACCGGTACGCCGATCAAGGCGAAACAAGGTGTTGGTGACATAGATGTCTTCGCGGATGCCGACCACTTCCACCACCTCACTGACACAACGGCGGCCGTCCGGCATGCGGGTCAGCTGGATGATCACGTCGAGGGCGGCGCAGATCATCTGGCGCAGGGTACGCTCGGCGATCGAGCGCCCGGTCAGCCCCACCAGCGTCTCCAGGCGCAGCAGCGCATCCTGCGCATTGTTGGCGTGCACGGTGCTCATCGAGCCGTCGTGGCCGGTGTTCATCGCGGTCAGTACATCGACCACTTCGACCCCACGAATCTCGCCGAGGATGATCCGGTCGGGACGCATGCGCAGGGCGTTGCGAATCAGGTCGCTGGCCTTGACTTCACCGTGACCCTCGGCATTTGGCGGGCGGGTTTCCAGGCGCACGACATGCGGGTGGCCAAGCTGCAATTCGGCCACGTCTTCGATGGTCACCAGACGTTCGTGGGGGTTGATCAATTGGCTGAGGATGTTCAGCAGCGTGGTCTTGCCGGTGCCGGTACCGCCGCTGATGAGCACGTTGCAGCGCTTGCCCACCGCCTCTTGAAGAAACTCGAAAATCGCCAGATCGATGGTCTGCATCGCCATCAGGTCACTGCTCTTGAGCATGTCCTTGCGAAACTTGCGAATCGACAGGCACGGGCCATCGAGAGCGATCGGCGGGATGATCGCGTTGACCCGACTGCCATCCGGCAGGCGTGCATCGACCATCGGCGAGGACTCGTCGAGGCGTCGCCCGAGCGGCGCGAGAATCCGTTGCATGACCCGCTCGACGTGATGCGCATCGATAAAGCGCAGGTCACTTTGATGCAGCACGCCGTCGCGCTCGATGAACACCCGGTGCGGGCCGTTGACCAGAATCTCGGTCACCGACGGATCGCGCAGCAGCACTTCCAGCGGGCCGAAACCGGTGAGTTCATCGACGATTTCTTCGGCCAGGCGCTCCATCTCGTAGCGGGAAATCGCCAGGTGCAGACGGGCGATGTATTCGGCGACCTTGTCGGTGACAAATTGCGCCAGCAACTGGCGCGAGCCTTCCAGCAGGTTCTTCCCCGACTCTTCGATGGCGTCAATGATGTAGCGATGCAGGACCAGCTTCAGGCCTTCGTGATCGGTGTTGCCGGTCGCGCCGTGCTGCACCGCGCCGAACAGTTTTTCCGCGCTCATGAGGTGCCTCGCAAGCGGTCGAACCAGGTGACCTTGGGTTTGGCCAGGCCTTCGGAGCGCTTGGCCAGACGTTCGCCGAGGGTGCGCAGGCTCTGTGTGAGTTTTTCCCGCGGGGCCAGTTCGAACAGGCTGACGCCCTGGTTCTTGGCGTTCAAGCGCACTTCGGCGTTGGCTGCCAACACCGCGATCACCTCCAGGTTGAAGGTCTTGCCAAGGGTTTCGGCGTCCGGGGCGACGCTGCTCAAGTAACCGTCCACCAGCAAGCGTGCGTGGTCGAGTTTCATGCCTTTCTCGCGCCACTGGTTGAGCACGGCAAGGTTGCGACGGCAGTTGAGCACGTTCTGATCGGTGTACCAGATCAGCTTGTCGCAATGGCTGACAAACGTGCGCAAGGCTTCACTGTCGGACTGCCCGGTGAGGTTCACGACGATGTGCTGGAAGTGTTGACGCAAGGCGCTGAGCAACATGTACAGCTCGGCGGCACTGGTGCTGTCCAGCGGCTCGTCGCTGCTGGCATACGCCAGAATCCGCAGCCCCGCTTCAGCGCTGGTGAAGGCACTGTCGATCAGTGTCGCGTCGAGCCTGCGCAAGTGACGCAAGGCATCGCCGAAGTGGAACGAACTCTCGAGCCCGAGCAGCGCCAGGCTGTCGCCCCGGGGCAGGCCCAGATCCAGCAGCAAGGTTTGCTGACCGCTCTTTTGCACCACCAGCGCCATGTGATTGGCCAGCAGCGCTCCGTCGGAATTGCTCTGGGTGCCAAACAACACGGTGAGGCCACCCAGTTGGGTGTTGGTGGTCACCGGTGGCAGGCGTTTGTTCAGGCGCCGCACCAGCCCGGCGACCTCACTGGCCCGCGAACCGTACGCGACGAAATCCCGGGCGCCGGCACGCATCGCATTGAGCACCAGCTGGTTGTCCATGCCATCACCCAGAGCAACGATGGCGAGCATGGGTTTGGCTTCCAGCGCACCTTCGATCAACGCACTCTGCGCCACCACGTGATCACGGTCGAGGCCGACGAACACCAGGCTGGCGAAGGTGACATCGACCAGCGCCAGCAACTCGTCCAGGCTCCCGGCCCCGGCGCTGACCACCTGGCCCAGCGGCGCGAGAGCGCCTTGCAGCCACTCCAGATCGGTGCTGTTACGGGTGATCGCAAGAAAGGTCTGGCTCAGGTTCTGGTTCATTGGGACAACCCACTGCGCTTGTCGAAGTTGCCGTTTTCGAGGAAGAACATGCGGTAGAAATTCGGGTCGTAGTTGCGCAATTTTTCGCCCGGCAGCGACGGCAGCTGCGCATCGGCCGCCAATGGCTGCACCAGGTGCGGGGTGACGATCATCAGCAGTTCGCGCTCCTCGCGCTTGATCTGCGAATCACGGAAAAACGCGCCGAGCACCGGGATATCACCCAGCCCCGGAAACTTGTTCACTTGCGAGGTGTTGCTGGTGCTGATCAAGCCACTGATGACGAAACTTTCGCCGTCGGCCAGCGATACGCTGGTATCGGTACGGCGTACGGTCAGGGCCGGCACCGGGGTGCCGGCGATATTGATGGCGTTGGCGTAATCCAGTTCGCTGACTTCCGGCGCGACCTTCAGCGCCACGCGATTGCGGTCGATCACGGTCGGCGTCAGGGTCAGGCGGATGCCGAACTCCTTGTACTCGATGGTCACCGTATCGCTGCCGGAACTGGGCACCGGAATCGGGATTTCGCCACCGGCCAGAAAGCTTGCGCTCTGCCCGCTCAGCGCGACCAGACTCGGCCGCGCGAGGGTGTAGGCAAAACCGCTGCCTTCCAGCGCATTGATGATCGCCATGGTCTTGCCGCCGATCCAGGAAAAATTGAACTGGCCATTATTCACCGGCAACTTCGGTGTCGGCACACCACCGACATCGGGCAGCGTGCCGGGCGAGCCAAACAGAAAATTGCCGCGCACGCCGATCAAAGAGGCCGTGGCTTCCTTGAGTTTGGTGCGGCTGACTTCGACGAAGCGAATGTCGGTCTGCACTTGCGAAGGCAGCGTCGGGTCATCGGAAGGCAGTCTGCTGGTGCTGGTCAACGCCGCCGTGGCGCTGCCTTGCACGAACACCATGCTCTGACGCGGCTCACTGGAGCACGCGGTCCAGACCATCAGGCTGGTGGCGCCGGGGGCCACGCCAGTGAGCAAAAAAGAAGCGCTGCCGGTGTCATGCACATCAGCGATCTTCGGATCACCGATGGCCACCCGGGTGATTGCCACGGGCGACTGGATGTCCTGCTGGAACCCTTCGCCGATCTCGATCACCGCAGGCATGCGACCGAGCGCCGAGCAATTGCCGGTGGCCGCGATGGCCGCGTTCATCGTCAGTCCCATCAGTATCAAGGCCGGGACTACCGGTTTTAATAACGGCCTGAATCGACTCTGCATGCACGTGGATCCTTGCTCAGTCATGGGGCTTGTTGGGAAACCTGATTACCGCGGATCACTTCCATCGGCTTGCGTTCATGACCACCTGAGGACGGCGCTTTCGGCGCGGCGCCCAAGGCCAGTTGCGTGAACTGGAAGAGTTGGCTGTTGGCGTTATCCAGGTGCGCCGGCGCCTGCTGTTCACCGGCCCAGTATTTCGCCAGCCGCTGCTCTTCGCTGCTGCGCACGGCCAGACGCAAGGTGCCGACCTGGGTGGCGAGCATCATCCGGCTGAGCAATTGTTCAGGTACGGCCAGGACCACGGTGCGCGCAGCGATCCGGCGTTGATCCTGTTTGAGTTTGTCGTCGGCGCTGAGGGCCGGATTGGCGGGCTGGCCGTCGTTGGTCAGGCCGTATTGTTCACCCACGCCAAGCACGCGCATGGCCGGTACGACGATTTGCGCCGACTGCTGCAGATTGCTCGCGTCCTGGCGCAGGTAGAGCAGCACATCGACATAGTCGCCGGGGAGCAGTTGCCCGGCAGCGCCGATCACTTCATCCACGGCCACCGTCAGAGCGCGCTCGTCGCTGTGGATCATCCGCGCCAGTGAGCCACCCGCCTCGAAGCTTTCATCGTTGAGCCAGGTGCCGGCGCTCAAATGCCGCCACGGGGTACGACCCACTGCCTGATCAACACTGGCAAGGCTGCCGGCTGGCGCATTGCGCAATTTTTCCACGGTCACATCGGCAGCGGTCAGCGGAGTGAACGGCGGAACATCGTGCAACAACACGACCACGGGCTGACGGGTCTGATCTTCGGCGGCGGCGACGGTTTTTTCCACCACGACGGGAGCAGCGGCAGGCACCTGGGCAACCGGAGCCGGTTGCCGACTGAGCACCAGGCCCCAGTAACCGACGATGATTGCGCCCAACAGCAGCACGGCTGCAAGGCCCATGGTGACGCGACTGTTCATGACGGCTCTCCCTTTCCTGCTGCACCGACAGCCTGTACTTCCTGCCGAGAGAATTTTTCGCGATCAGGCAGCTATGAACATGCAACGATTTCGCTATTTCCAAGCTAGCTGATACGAGCCAAAACGCCATTAGTGACAGGAAAATAACTCACTAAAGTATGAGTCATGGCCAATTAACTGTAGGGATTGGCTCAATTAACAATCCGGTTAATCCTTTGTGATTAATCCGTTCTTACAGTTGTTGACCGGGGGTTTGTTGACAATGCTCTGATAGCACGGTGAAAGCATGCCGCTGTAGCGTTGGATCGGCGCCAGAGGCGCGAAGGAGTGGACGTATGTTTCGGATGATCATCGACTATCTACTGGCCAGGGCCAGGCTGCTGTGCAGAAGTGAAGAAGGTGCGTCGGCCATCGAATACGCGATCGTGGTGGCAATGGTGGCGGTGGTGGTCGTGGTGTTTGTGACGCCCATCGGCGACAAGGTGCTGGCCATTTTCAACGTGGTGCTGACCAAGCTCGGTGGCACGGCACAGGTCAGAACGACGCCTTGATCAACATCCCTCCCGTCGTCCAGTGTCCGGGTCCATGCTGACCAGCAGCAGCGCTCAGACACTGGCAAATCTTCGGGTTTCACAAGTCCGATCACCCGCCGTTACGAAGGAGAATGTCAATGATCCTCGAATATCTGATATTGCGCCTGAGGTCGTTTCTGGCAAGTACAGAGGCTGCATCCGCCATTGAGTACGCCATCGTGGTGGCGATGGTAGCGGTCGTTGTGGTGGTGTTCATCACACCACTGGGCGCGAAAATCTTTGCGATTTTCAATAGCGTCCTGGTATCCCTCGGCGGCACCGCGCAGACCGCTCCGGTGCAAACCCCCTGATGTGAGTCGCGTCCAGCGAATGTCGCGCTACACTCGATTGCACTTTCAGCTTTTCAGGGACTGCCCATGACTGCTTCCTCACTCCCCCGCCAACAGTTGCTTCTGGTTGACGACGAAGAGGACGCGTTGCTTGAGCTGGCCGAGCTACTGGAGGGCGAGGGCTTTGTCTGCCACACCGCGACGTCGGTGAAACTCGCCCTGCATCACCTCACCCGCCATCCGGATATTGCCTTGGTTATCACCGATCTGCGTATGCCGGAGGAGTCCGGCATGTCGCTGATCAAGCGCCTGCGCGAGCACACGTCGCGCCAGCATCTGCCGGTGATCGTGACCTCCGGACATGCCGATATGGAGGACGTCAGCGACATGCTGCGCCTGCAGGTTCTGGACCTGTTTCGCAAGCCGATCTACCACGTGCGGCTGCTGGAAACGTTGGACAATCTGTTCCCTAAACCGAAGACGCAGGTCGGGTAATTCTCTTGAAGTGTTTTTGGAAGAATTGACTGCCTGCCCGTGGAAGGCAGGCAATCGCGATCAGTGTGCGGTTACACGCTGACGGGCGGCCGAAGCACTGGGCGACAGCGCCAATGCCAACTGTGTGCGGTTGTGCATGTGGGTCAGGCGCAATACCTGCGAAACGTACAGTTTCACAGTGTTTTCAGTGATGCCCAACTCGCAGGCAATCTGATAGTTGGTCTGCCCTTTGCCCACCAGCCGCGCCACATCCAGTTGCCGTGGCGACAACTGATTGAAGATCGCCGGAATCTCCTGCTCGGCTTCGGCGCTGTCGCCACCGAGCATGTCTTTGACCACCGCCGCCGGGTTGCGCCGGACCTTGTCCAGGTCCTGGTAGAGATCGTCGATGGATTCCGAGAGAAACTGCAGCTTCTGGTTAAGGTGGCCCAACTGCACATTCTTGTGCCGCTCTTGCAGGGCCGCTTCCTGACGCTTCACGCCTTCGAGCAGTTCATCCAGCTCGATCGGCTTCTGATAGTAATCGGCGATCCCCGCGCGCAGGGCCTTGATCACGTCCTGTTTATCGGCGCGGCCGGTGAGCATGATCGCTTCGAACACCCGGTGTTTGCCGCAGATTCGTTGCAGTTCCTGCACCAGCTGAATGCCGTCCATGTCCGGCATGTGCAGATCGCTCAGCACCAGGCCGATTTCCGCGTCTTCGCTGAAACGCTCGATCGCCTGCGCACTGGATTCACACGGCACACAGCGGTACCCGCTGCTTTCGAGAAACTCGCACAACTCTTCGACGATCAACGGCTGATCATCGACCACGAGCACTTTTACCGCCGACGTAAGCTTGTTCACGAACCACTCCATTGCTCGGGCCAAAGCTGACTTTTTCTGCACTTTGGCAATGTAACGACTTCATTTGAAAGTAGACGCACTTTCCGACTATGTACATAGAACTAGTGGCACCTGGCGACTAATGGATCCAATGAATCGAAGCCAGTACGCCCAGCAGCACGAACGGTGCAAATGGCAGCTTCTTTGACACTCCAGGCTCTATATATCGAAGATGTTCTCTAAGTCGTTGACTCATATGAAGCCAGACTCTTGGCGCAACAAGCAGCCAGAGCAGACTGGCGACGCCGGCGCCGATAAACGCACAAAGAATGAATAAACCGTTCGTCGCAAGGCCCATGGCTGTCATTAGTTTCACATCGCCGGCCCCCATGCGCCCCATGGAGTACCCCGGCAGGGTCAACACCAGAGCGATCACGCCCGCCCACAGTCCCTGCTGCGCTTCGGCACCGAGCCAGGTCGTGCCAGTCACCAGCAGATAGATCAGCGCCAGTGCTCCCGCGCCGAATGTCAGTGCATTGGCGATACGCCGTTGTCGGGCATCCTGGACGGCGCACACGGCCAGCCAGATCAGGAGAACGAAACTCTGCATCCGGTTAAATCCCGTCCGATTTTGCTGATTGATTCTATGCTGATACTACGCAGTGAACGTCAGGGTAGACGCAGTCATGAAAACCGGCTTCGCAAAATCACAGGCAGGCGCAGTGGCGATCGAATTCGCCCTGGTATTCGTGATTTTTTTCGCCGTGTTCTACGCGCTGGTCAGTTACAGCCTGCCGTTTGTATTGATGCAGACCTTCAACGAGGCGACATCCGAAGCGGTGCGCCGCAGCGTCGCAGTCGACCCCAACACGCCCGGTTATGCCTCCGTGGTGGTGAGCACTGCCAACACCGCGTTGACCCAGCAGTTGCAGTGGGTGCCACCCGCGCTGAACCTGGTGGTCGGCGTCGACACCTCAGCGGTGTATGACGCCACTCAAGGTACGCTGACGGTCAGAGTCGATTACCCCACCAGCAAGCTCAATCAGGTCATTCCGTTTCTGGTGCTACCGGGCGTGGGTGCCGTGCCGAGCCTGCCCGCCACCCTCTCCGCCGCGTCGAGCCTGAAATTTTGACCTCCGGCGACCATCTGTTCGGACGCCTGCTCAAACGTGCGCCCGCGCCCGCCAGCGAACTGCCCGACCACCTCGGCTCACCGCCGCAGGGGTTGCACCTGCACCTGGATCACGACGGCGGCGTACTGCAGATGGCCGGGCCGTTGCGTCATCTGTTGGCGCAACAGCCGCCACACGATTCGCCGCTGCCGTTGGCGGCCTATTTACTCGCCCACAGTACGCTGGCGATCGAAGGCCGGCCGCAGGATTGGCAGGGGCAAATGCTCGACCTGGATTTCCCCGGACTCAGTGACCAGACCCTGCATTTGCGCGGCTGGGTGCAGCCTTCGGCGGCGGGCTGGGTATTGCAACTGATGGACATCGGCGACCTGCTGCTGGAGCGCCAGCAATCGCGCCACCGCGAATCCTGTCAGGCCCTCGCCGGGCAGATCAGCGACCACCTGCGCACCTGCAGCCTGATGCGCCTGCCGGTGGTGCTCAGCGAGCAGTTGCAGGCCATCGCCCAGCGCTGGCGAATCCCGTGCCTGGCCATCGCCCTGCTCGACGAACAGGCACAGGGCTGGCAGATTTTTCAACACTATCGCGCCCACGATGCCCCCATGCTATGGCAGGACAACCAGCGTCTGGGCACGCCGCTCGACAGCCTCAACGGCAGTGCACCGCAGCGTCTCGGCGCGCATCACGGTTTGTTCGAACACTCGCGCGTTGCAGCGATCTTCGGCAACGCCGATGGTTTCGCCGTGCCCTACAGCGATGATCGCGGGGTGGCGGCATGGCTGCTCTGTGGTTTCTACACCGTGGACGTTGTCGCGCCACACCTGAGCGACCGCGACTGGATGTCACTGACCGGCGCGCTCGCCGGCCCGCTGCTCAGCCGTCTGCGGGATCAGCAACATCATCACTACACCGAGCGCCTCGAGTCGCTGCAAATCCTGCTGGGTACCGGCTGGTGGGAAATGCTCGGGGACGACGTGTTGCTGGCGCCGTCGCTGCTCGCTGCGCTGCCGGCGGACAGCGCGCGAATCTCGCTGCAAGACTGGCTGGGGCTGATTCATCCGGCCGACCGCGAAGAACTGCGCAGCCGTGTGCACGCCCTGCAACTGCACGGCGAAGCCCTGAGCCTGAGCGTTCGTCTGCACCGCAGCGAACCAGGACAACCACCGCTGTGGTATCGCGTGCAAGGTCAGGTCGCCGGCAGCGGTGAACAGCGGCGCCTGGTGGGGTTCATGCTCGACATCAGCGACAACCGGAACCAGCAGCAGCGAGCCGAAGCTGCGCACGCGCGACTGGACAACCTGATCGCCAGTTCGCCAGCGGTGATTTATGTGCAGCGTTACGTCGAGGGCGCGCTACGTCCCGATTTCTTCAGCGCCAGCTTGCAGCCGCTGCTGGGCTGGACGCCGGACGAGGGCATTGGCACTGACTGGGTGCAATTGATTCATCCTGAAGACCGCGATCTGTATTTCGCCCGTACCCGCCAACTGCTGCGCGAAGGCTCGGTGCGCGCGCGCTTTCGTTTACGCGACGCGCGCGGCGAATACCACTGGCTGCTCGATGAAGCCAAGCTGCTGCGCAATGACCTGGGCCTGCCGGTCGAAGCCGTCGGCCTGTGGCTGGACGTGACCGAAGCGACCCTCGCCGCCGAACAGGTCAAACATAGCGAAGAGCGCTACCGGATTCTGGTGGAAGACTCGCCGGCGATGATTTGCCGTTATCGTCCGGATCTGACCCTGACCTTCGGCAACCGGCCGCTGGCGACTTATCTGGAATGCTCGCCGGAGCAATTGCCGGGGGTCGATCTGGGCAGCTGGATGTCCGACGAACAACGCGCCGCCTTCGTGCAACGCCTGGCGCTGCTGACTCCAGAGCTGCCGGTGAGCACCGCCGAAATCAGCCTGCAATTACCTGGGCGCGAACATGCCTGGTGGGTCTGGTCCGATCGCGGGGTGTTCGATGAACACGGGCGCCTGCTCGAAGTGCAGGCCGTGGGCCGCGACAACACCGAGGTACGCCGCTCGCAACAGCAACTCACACAAAGCGCGAAAATGGCCACCCTCGGCGAAATGGCCACCGGCCTGGCCCACGAAATCAACCAGCCGCTGAACGTGATGCGCATGGCCATCGTCAACGTGCTCAAGCGTCTGGGCAACGGCGATGTGCAGATCGACTACCTGACCGACAAACTCAATCGCATCGACGCTCAAGTGCAGCGAGCGGCGAAAGTGGTGGATCACATGCGCGTGTTCGGTCGCCGCTCGGAGGTCGAGCAGCAACTGTTCAACCCGGCTTCGGCCATCGAAGGGACGCTGTCGTTGCTCGCCGAAGGCATGCGCGGCAAAGGTGTCGACCTGCGGATCAGCGAAACCGGTTTTAGCGTGCAAGTGCGCGGTTATGTCGATCAGCTGGAACAGGTGCTGATCAACCTGATGGTCAATGCCCGCGACGCGCTGCTCGGCAAACGCGAGAAGGAGGCGTCATTCAAACCCTGGATTTCGATTTACGCCGAGCGCGATGAAAGCAAGGTGCGGCTGTGGGTTGAGGACAACGGTGGTGGCATCGACCCACGTTTGCTGGAGCGGATTTTCGAACCGTTCTTCACCACCAAACCGGTGGGCGTCGGCACCGGTCTGGGGCTGTCGGTGAGCTACGGCATCATTGAAAACATGGGCGGCCATTTGAGCGTGCGCAACTCGCTGGAGGGCGCACGTTTCTGCATCGAGTTGCCGATAGCGCCGGACGTCTAGATCACCAGATAAGCCTTGCCGGTCTGACCGCAGGTCATGTTGGCGCCGACGTCGACGTCCATCAGGTTGATGCCCAGGCTTTTCAGCAGGTTGTTGAGTAATGGGTCGAGCAACGGGCTGACGAGGTTGGTAATCAGTGGCTGCAAAATCGCCGTGACATCACTGATCAGGCTGGCCACGCCGGTGACGATGGCGCCCAGTGGATTGCTGCCCTGCGGTTTGTAAACGATCAGATTGATCCCCGCCAACGTGTTCGCCAGGCTGTTGACGATATTGCTCGACGGCGCCGCCGAGATCACGCTTGGCGGCAGTTTGAGGTTGGCCGGCGTGGCGAACGGCGTACTGCTGGAATACAGCAGATCCTGAGCGTTTTGCGCGACACTGGTGTTGACCATGATCGCAATACCGCCCGCCCCGTACTGCACGTGGGTGCTCTCGTCGCAACTGCCAATGCCGAGGATCTTGTGGCAGGTCACGGTGCCAAGATCGACCAGTGGCAACGGCGTGACCGTCGGTTCGGCGAGTGAGGAAAAGGCATTGGTCGGGTCGATCTTGCCGACCTTGAGGTCCGCGATCGAGGTGAGGGTATGGGCGGTCAGACTTTTCGTGCCCGCAGTGCCCGGGCCTGCCGGGCAGCTGTAATCGGTGACGTAGCTGACCGCCCCACCGGCATCCAGGGCGATGTCGATTTGCGGCGATGGCAACAGCAGCGGATCAAGCTGTTCGCAACCGGCACCCAGCAGACAACCGACCGAGTTGAGGGTCGCCACCAGATTCAGACTCAACAGCGCATTGAGAGTCGGGGTCAATGTTCCGACCAGCCCCAATACGGCACTGGTCAACCCGGTCACCCCGGTCAGCACCGGCAGATTCACCGAGAGCAGCGTGCGAATCTGCGCCGTGCGCACGTAAATCCGGTCCGGCCCCAACGGATTGGCCTTGGCCCGCGCCGGATCGCCAATGGCCGAGAACTGCGGCGGCTCGATCACCTTGACCCGCACCGTGACATTGGCCAGCCCCAGCACGCTGATCGGCAAGGTCGCAGCCACCGCGCTCTTGCTGTTGGCCAGTTGCACCAGGCCCTGAATCAATTGCAGCAGTTGCAGGTTGGCATCCAGCCCGGCCGCTGTCGTGCCGGTCTGCAACTGCAGGATGTCGCCGAGCTTGACCGGCGCCGCATTGATCGCCGCAACCTGCAATTGCCCCAGCGCAGTGATCACCGTGGCGGTCGCGCCGTTGAGCTGCACCACCGTCGCGGCCGCCTGAATCAGTTGGGTGACCGTGGCCTGGGTGTTGAGCAGTTGCGTGTAGTTACCGGCCGCGACGTTGAGGTTGATTGCCAGTTGGTTGAGGTAGCTGAGCAGGTTGATGTCGGTATTGAGCAGGCCATCCCAGCCCAGTGCCGTGAGGTTGACGTTGCCGCCGAGCAGCCCGGAGAACAGCGGATTGAGGATGTTCGATTGTGCGGTGTTGATGCTCGCAAGGTTGCTGCGGATGTTCAGTTGCGCAACCGTCGGTGTCGGCTGGGCGGCGACAGCCGAAGCATTCAGCGTGGTGTTCAGACTGACCGCCGAGCCCGTGAACAGCGCTTGTACCCCACCGGCAAAACTGGTGGTCACTGTGCGGCTGGCAGCGACTTTCACCGCCGTCGACTGCGTCGCATCGGCAGTGAATGCGCGCAGTCCGGTGGCGGCGGTCTGTACGCTGCCGCAAGTGGTCACCAGCGTGTTGTTGCCATCGACGATGTAGCCATTGCGCACGGCGCTTTGCCCGGCGTAAGTCGCGGCGCTGAGGCCTGACTGGCAGTTGCCGCCGCGACTGACGGCCTCCAGCGCCGCACTGTCGACCACCCGCTGCAACTTGCGCTGCTCCATGTACAGCCGACCGGTGTCGACCACCAACAGCATCAACACCAGCGCCAGACTGAGGGTCGCAGCCGCCATCAAGCCGATCGCCCCGCGTTGCCGGGCCTTGCCATTGAACTGCGTACGAGGCGACATGGCGCACTCCTTTGCTGGCACGTTGCCGAGCGCTACCTCCGATGGTGGAATTGAGTGTAGACGGCGCTAGTGGCAACGCGCCATTTGGTGCTGCACAAAACCCTGCAGACCTCGCCTGCTCGCGAATGCGCTGTGTCATTCAACATGGAGGTGGCTGACACGCCGTCTTCGCGAGCAAGCCCGCTCCCACAGGGAGATTTGTGGCGGGGCAAAAAAACGGGAGCCTCTTGGGCTCCCGCTTTTTTACGGCGCACTAGCGCGGTGGATAGTTGGCCAATATCCGGCTGACGGTTTCGCGCACCGCGTTGCTGCGATCCTGCGGATTGGGCGTGCTGCTGAGCATCTGCTCGTCGCTGCCGCGCCACACCAGTTTGCCGTCCTTGCCGTCGAGCAGGTCGATCTGGATTGTTGCCACCTTGTAGGTGATGTTGCGGGTTTCGTTGTACATCGGCGCGCCCCAGTAACCGTTCCACGGGCCACCCCAACCGCCGCCGTAGTTGGTGGTCACTTGCTGCTGACGGTCTTCGACAATCAGGTAGGTCTGCACACTCAGGTCACCCTTGGCCCCTGCAGCGGCGGGACGCAAACCGCGCTGGTCGAGCTGATCGCTGACGGCCTGGCGGATGCGTTGCTCGGTCAGGTCGCTTTTGATCCGTGGGTCATCCGGACGATATTGCAGCGCGGGTTCTTTCCAGCTCCAACTGCGATAGGCAGCGAAGTCGCGGCTGGCGTCGAAGTCATGGTTGACCTGATTGGCGGCGCAGGCACTGAGCAGCGCGGCCATGGCCAATAAAGCGAGACGGCGGAACATGATTTTTCTCCGGTTGAAGGCCTGAACCTGCGAAGCGTTCTCATATGAAGTCTAGCTCGGCGGATAGGCCGACAAGGCTTTTTCCAGAGCCTCGCGAATGGCATCGGTACGCACCAGCTGGCTACCCTGGTTGGCCGTCTCGGCGCTGGCGCTCCACACCGGTTGCCCGCTGCCGGCGTCGAACAGATTGACCTGCACCACCACGACCTGCTCCTGATAGGTGCGAACAATCGGCACAGTGTTGTACATGCCGTAACCGTGTCCGTAGCGATCATAGCCACCGTATCCGCCGTAGTAGCCGTAGTCGTCCTGCACCTGACGCAAGCGGGTTTCCAGACGCAGGTTGGCGCTGACCAACAGGTCGGCCGGTCGGTTGTCGTGCAACGGCCGCAATCCGCGCTGATCCAGCGCATTGCTCACCGCTTCGGCCACTTGCGCCGAGTCGGCCCACGCCGTGCCCGGCGGCAACTGGCCGTTGAGCCAGGCCCAACTGCGATAGCGCCCGTAATCGCGTGGCGGTGCCGGATAAGCACTGCGATCAAAGGTGTTGGCCGCTTGCGGCGGTGCCGGCGGCAACGGCCGTGACTGCGCGACGTACGGGTTGCTGCCCTGGCAGGCGGCCAGCCCCAGGCAGATCAGCAATAAACCGGATTGAGCTTTCATGCGATGCTCCGATCAGATCGGCCGGCAGATCCAGTGCAAGTAACGCCCAAGCCCGGCGAAGCTTGGGTGGCGACGGTGAGCGAGCTCCATCTCCAGCAAATCCACGAGTTCGGCGCGAGCCTGGAATTCCACGGGCATGTAGTCGTGAAAAACCCGGATCCCGCTCTGGGTTTCGACCTGCCACAACCCTTCGAGTTGCGTTGCCAGCTCCCGCGGATCAAGCGGCTGCTGCGGGGTCAGGCTTTGCTTTTCACCGGCCATGGTGTTTTTGCGCATTTTCTTGAAATGGCCTTTGAGCAGGTTGCGATAAATCAGCGCATCCCGGTTGTAGAACGCCAGCGACAGCCAGCCGCCGGGGCTGGTCAGCTGATGCAGCACTGGCAGGATCGCATGGGGTTCGGCCAGCCATTCGAGTACGGCGTGGCAGATCACCAGATCGTAGGGTTCGGTGAGCTGACCGAGCAGCTCCTGCCACGGCGCCTGGATGAACGTCGCGCTCTGCCCGGCTTCGGCGAAGCGCTGGCGGGCTCCTTCGAGCATCGGTTCGGCCGGTTCGGTGAAGGTCACTTGATGGCCACGCTCGGCCAGCCACAGCGACATGTGGCCCAGACCGCCACCGATGTCCAGCACGCGCAATGGCCGGTCCGGCAACGCTTCGGCCAGGTCGGCCTGCAACACCGCCAGGCGAATCGCGCCTTTGGCGCCACCGTAGATTTTTTCGGCGAAACGGGTCGCCAACTGATCGAAATGCCGGTCGCTCATCAGCTGAACCGCCGTTCGCTGTCAGCCAGCTTGCTGCGCACCACTTCATTCATGTCCAGCCCCAACTCGCTGCACAGCAGCAACAGATACAGGACGATGTCACCGACTTCCTGCCCGGCATGCGCCAGTTTGTCCGCCGGCAACTGGCGCGACTGGTCTTCGGTCAGCCACTGGAAAATCTCCACCAGCTCGGACATTTCCACGCTGGCGGCCATGGCGAGGTTTTTCGGGCTGTGAAATTGTCGCCAGTCATTACGGTCGCGGATGGCGTGCAGGCGTTCGGTCAGTTCAACAAGGTTCATCGGGCTCTCCTGAAGGCGTATAGCTTCGGGGGGATACGCGTTGAAGGCAAGGCCCACGTAGGAGCTGCCGCAGGCTGCGATCTTTTGATCTTGCCCCTGAAAATCAACAGCCAAAGATCGCAGCCTGCGGCAGCTCCTACAGATTTTCCGTTCGGCGCGGCATTGGGCCATACTCCTGTCAGGGAACTCGGCCACCCGCGTTGTGGCCCAAGGCTCAGCTCTTTCATCAGGATGCACACATGCAGGTAGAAAGCTTTTTCGAATGGCTCGGCCAGGCACTCGGTTCGATTATCCGCTTCATCGTCGATGGCCTCAGCGGCCTGTTCAACATACTGAGCAACGCTGGCGGCAATTTTGTCGATGGCCTGGCGAAGACGCTGGGCATGGACACCTCGATCATCAGCATCCTCGCGCTGATTGTCGGCCTGATGCTGCTGTGGTCGGCGATTCGCGCGTTCATGAATGCGTCGATCATTGCCGGGATCATCTGGCTGCTGTTGGGGTTGTGGTTGTTGAGCTGGATCATCCATTAGCCCTTGTGGGAGCGAGCCTGCTCGCGAAGGCGTCAGATCAGTCAAAACTGTTCTGAATGACACACCGTTTTCGCGAGCAGGCTCGCTCCCACATTGGTTTGCATCGCAGGCCGCATGAATCGCTACAATCCCCGCTCCCCCAAGGAGCCCGCATGTCCAACCTGATTGCCGACTGGCGCGACCGCCCGACTCACCGCAAGGTCTGGGCGCTCGCCGCGCCGATGATTCTTTCGAATATTTCCGTACCGCTGGTGGCGCTGGTCGACAGCACCGTCATCGGCCACCTGCCCCACGCCCATCAGTTGGGCGCAGTGGCGGTCGGCGCCAGCCTCTACACCTTCCTCGCCTGGGCCATGGGCTTTCTGCGCATGGGCACCACCGGGTTTGCCGCCCAGGCCGCCGGGCGCAGCGATGGCGCGGCGTTGCGGCAGATTCTGTTGCAGGGTTTACTGCTGGCGCTGGGACTGGCAATCGTGCTCGGCACGCTCGGCGTGCCGTTGAGCGGCGTGGCCCTGCACGTCATGCAGCCGTCGGCGGAACTTGATCAACTGACCCGCGAGTTCTTCCACACCCGGTTATTCGGGCTGCCCGCAGCGCTGGCCAGTTACGCCCTGGTCGGCTGGTTCCTCGGCACTCAGAACGCCCGGGCGCCGCTGGCGATTCTGCTGAGCACCAACCTGATCAACATCGCTCTGAACCTGTGGTTCGTGATTGGCCTGGAATGGGGCGTGGTCGGCTCGGCCCGGGCCTCGGTGATCGCCGAGTGGAGCGGTGCCCTGCTTGGCCTGTGGCTGACCCGTGGCGCCTTGCGCGCCTATCCCGGGCACATCGCCTGGGCGGCCTTGAAGTTGTGGCAGAACTGGCGCCCGTTGCTGGCGGTCAACCGCGACATTTTCATCCGCAGCCTGGCGCTGCAATCGGTGTTCTTCCTGATCACCGTGCAAGGCGCGCGTTTGGGCGATGCCACGGTGGCGGCCAATGCCCTGCTGCTCAACGGCCTGCTGCTGACCGCCCATGCGCTGGACGGTCTGGCCCATGCCGTCGAAGCCTTGTGCGGGCACGCGATCGGCGCCCGCGATCGCCTCGCCCTGCGCCGCTCATTGGTGGTGGCCGGCGGCTGGTCGTTGTTGGCCAGCCTCGGATTTGCCGCGTTGTTTCTGCTGGCCGGGCATTTGTTCATCGAAATGCAGACCGACATCCAGAGCGTGCGCGACACCGCGTTCATCTACCTGCCGTATCTGGCGGTGTTGCCGCTGATTGCGGTCTGGAGTTATTTGCTCGACGGCCTGTTCATCGGCGCCACCCGCGCCCGGGAGATGCGCAATGGCATGCTGCTGACCGTCGCTCTGCTGCTGCCGTTTGCCTGGGCGCTGCAAGGGTTGGGCAATCACGGGCTGTGGATAACGTTCCTGCTGTTCATGATCTTGCGCAGCCTGACGCTCGGCGTATTGGCCCTGTGGCTGCGCCGCGACGACGGCTGGTTCAGCGGCGCCGCTCACTGAGCCGGCGTGTGTTTGACGAACGCGACGACCTGCTCAAGCACCGGCGCCAGGTGCCGAAGCGGCCGCGACAGGCTCGCCACCAGCGTCACATGACTGGGGCGCGAGTAGTACAGATCCTGCACCGGCACACCGGCCTCGCGCAGTTTGCGCGCGAGGCCGGCGGTGTTGCGCGTCGGGTTGACCAGATTATCTTTGGTCGCAGCGATCAGCAGCGCCGGAGGCTCGCCTTGCCGGACATGGTTGATCGGCTGCGATTGCGGCGGTGAGTCAGGCCAGAAGAATACCGGGCGCACAGCGGCATTCTTGATCGGCAGAAAATCGTACGGCCCGGCCAGGCCGATCCAGCCGCTGAGGTCTTTCGACGACATGCCCACCGCACCGAGCAGCGCAGGGTCGAGCGCCAGCATCGCCGCATTGTAGGCCCCGGAACTGTGGCCCATCAGGAACAGGCGTTGCGGGTTGCCGGAGAACGCGCGGATATGCGCCCGGGTCCAGGCCACTGCCCGCGCCGAGTCTTCAAGAAACAGCGGATAGCGCACTTGCGGGTACAGCCGATAGTCCGCCAGCACCGCGACGATCCCCCGCGATGCCAGCGCCTCGCCGACAAAGGCGTAATCGCCACGATCACCGCTGTTCCAGCTGCCACCGTAGAAAAACACCACCACCGGTGCGCCCTCCAG
Organism: Pseudomonas sp. Y5-11; assembly: GCF_022368695.1. NCBI lineage: Bacteria > Pseudomonadati > Pseudomonadota > Gammaproteobacteria > Pseudomonadales > Pseudomonadaceae > Pseudomonas > Pseudomonas sp. Y5-11. The sequence goes on along the minus strand of NZ_CP058974.1, from coordinate 1,637,132 downwards.
TGGCTGGCGTGGCACGTAGACGTCGAGCTTCTGCCGTGGATCGTCGCCGTAGGCAATGCCCGCCGTTCGCTGGAACGTATCATCGGGTGTCAGCGCATTGAGCACCTTGACCGGCGAACACCCCGACAGCACCAGCAGCAGGCACCCGCCGAGGATTGAACCAAACCGTTGCCACAGCGGGTTTGTCATGGGTGCCACACCTCAAGATTGATCGTTCCGCCAGTGCCGCCGCACATGGTCGAGCCGTGCCTGCTGGCTCAGCCCGTCCGGCACGCCCGGCAGTTGCGCCCGGGGATGCTGCAAGCGTAGCCATAACCAGTCATCCAGCACCGCGCGGTCGCTGAAACCCAGGCTCAGGCCCTCCTGCACATGGGAGGCCATTCGCGCGTAGTCGGTTCCTATGGATTGGCACCAGCGCCAGATGTGTTGTTCCAGCAGACAGTTTTGCAAGCGTTCGCGCTGGCGCCGGGTCAGGCTTTCGTCGACGCTCAACGGCTCGACCACCCATTGCGGATTGCGCAGTTGCTGCCAGCCTTCACTGCCAATGGCGAGGTCAGCCCAGGTACCACCGAACCAGCGCAGCAGTTGGATCGGCCCGAGCCAGCGGCTCAGGTCGGCGGCATCACAGGCATCGAAGAAGTAACTGGCTGTCTGCCGGTTGTAGTAACCGAGCAAGGCGCGATGATTGAGCCCGAACGAGACGGTCAGCATCCGTCGCAAATGACTCAGAAGAATCTGCCACGAGGCATCGCTCGCGATCAGCAGACCACGCCAGGTCTGCGGATCACGGTGACACAGCGCCGCCAGTGCCGGGCACTCGTGCAGGTCGACCAGCAGCGGCCCGAGCTCGCTTACCGCCTGAAATTCGGTGCCCTCGAACAGCCGCGTGCAATGGACGGCGGCGAACCCCTGACGCAACGTCGTCAGCGCCTGCTGCGCATCGGCGCCATCGAGCAGCAGCCACTGTGTCTGCGGGGTGAATGGCGCGCCGCTCAAGTGGCGCCGCCCTGTCCCAGCGACGCGACCAGCCGGCAACTGCAGATTGTCGCCGTGCAGTGGTTATAACTGCCACCGCCGGGCACCAGACACAACAGCAACAGCGGTTCGGCGGACATCAACCACCGCGCCAGACCTGCACTCGGCAGAACGTCCGGCAGCACCGGAGGCTCCTGGCAGTCTTCGATCAGGGCCGGTTCCTGCAACACACCACTGATCACCGGCTGATCCGGATCGCCCTCAAGAAAACTCACCACCACCTCGACGCCCTCGTCCAACGCTGCCGGCGCCGTCTCGCTCAACGCCGCAGAAAGGGGCAGCCAGCAGTGGCTGGCAGCAGCGCCTTCCCCCTGATAGAGCCAGTCAAACTGCACCGCTACCGACCGCCATTCGTCAGGTTGGGGCTCAGCGACGGTCACCACCCAGGCCCGTTGCAGACTGTGCATGCGCGGTGGTGTAGCAGGGCTCGTCGGCGGGGCAAGAGGCGCCTGGGCCGACGCAAGAATCCGGTTGCTGTATGGCGGTTCGCTGGCCGGATCAGCACGATGCTCGATCCGGTTCAGCAGCCAGCGGCGGTTGCACTCGGCAAACGGATGTGCGCTCAGTGCCAGCCACCGCGCGCTGCGCAAGGTTGGCAGATCACTGTGGCCGTGGGCTTTGCCGGGGCGAGCCAAACGCTCCTGGATATCGCTGGCATCCACTTGCATCTGCCAGCGCCGGACACTCGGCGAGTTCGCGTCATTGTCCACAGATGCCCCGCCAGCCAGCGGAAACCTTGCGGGATCATCAACGAAGACCAGGCAGTGCCCGTCAGGCCGATGCTCGAAGTAGTAGTGAATTCGCGCCTGCGCACACAGCCGCTGCACGAACTGCAGGTCCGACTCGCGGTATTGGGTGCAAAACGTGCGTACCGGGTATTCGCCGTGCAAATCAAAACGCCGTTGCGCGCCAGCGATACCGTGCTCCTTGAGGACCTGTGCGAGGATCTGCGGCACACACTGGCTGCTGAAAATGCGCTGACTGAAACGCAGCGCCAGACAACTCAACTTCGGTCCCAGCGTCACTCGGCACAACCGCACCCCCGCCTCGTGCTCATGCTGCACGACGCTCTGCAATTGCCCGCTCAGGCCATTGTGCCTGGGGCCGAAATGCAGGAACGCCGAGCGGTACAGCAGACCGGCCAGGTCCAGTTGCGGGTCATCGATCAACAGGTCAATGTCAAACGCAAAAGGTTCGCTGATACCCTCACTGCCGGTAAAGGCCAGCACCTCGAAGGGGTCGGGCAGCCCCGTTACATCGAGACGAAACGACGGCTCGTTGACTGATTCGAACATGGGCGGATCTCTACAGGAGGGGCGGCCGGGGATTCTCGCCGAGAGACATGGCCGAGTAGAGAGCTGAAGTACAACTTAGGAAATGACCTACGCGAAAAGCAGACGGGATCACTTCACCGGCTGTGGCAGGCAGTTATTTCGCGGGAAATTTGGGAGATGTCCCACCGGGTCATCTGAATTTTCCACCGCTTTCGCGGAAATTTCAGACAACCCGGTGCAACAGCATCTGTCTCAGGAAGACAGGTAGGAGGAGCGGGTCAGCCCCAGACGCAAGGCATCGAGGAACTGCGTGCGTTCGCTGGCACTGATGCGGGCACTGGCGCACTTGTCACGGTAGTGGGTCATCAGTTCTTCCGGCGACAAGTGCACGTAGCGCAGCATGTCTTCGATGGTGTCGTGGGTCTCGATACCGGCGTGGTACACGCTGCCATCGGCGTTCTGATAGATGTTCACCGAGTCGGTGTCACCGAACAGGTTGTGCATGTCGCCGAGAATTTCCTGATAGGCGCCGACCAGGAACACCCCCAGCAGATAGTCTTCACCTTCGTTCAGACCGTGCACCGGCAGGCTGGTCTCGATGCTCTGCTCGTCGACGTACTGGTTGATCTTGCCGTCGGAGTCGCACGTCAGGTCTTGCAGCACGGCACGACGCAGCGGCTCTTCGTCCAGACGATGCAGCGGGATGATCGGCAGCACCTGATCAATCGCCCAGGTGTCCGGCAGGCTCTGGAACACCGAGAAGTTGCAGATGTACTTGTCGGCCAGCTTGTCGTTGAGTTCGTCGAGCACCTGACGGTGCGAACGCTGACGGGCTTTCAACGAGTTATGCAGGCGACGGCACACCGCGAAGTAGCACTGCTCGGCCAGGGCTTTTTCAGCCAGGGTCAGTTTGCCGTCGGCGTACTGCGAAGCCACGTCACTCATGTAGTGCGTAGCGCGCCAGTAGGTCTCGGTGACCATTTCGATGTCGGTCGGGCCGAGCAGGTCAACCAGCCACTGCACGGTTTCCGGCAGGGCTTCCTTGTTTTCGATCTGTGGCACGTCGTCGTTGTGCTTCTCGACGTCAGTCACTTGCACCACCAGCATCGCGTGGTGTGCGGTCAGCGAGCGGCCGCTTTCGGAGAAGATGTGCGGATGCGGCAGGCTCTGCGCGTCGCAGAACTCCTTGAGCATACCGACCACGACACCGGCGTAGTCGTCCATGTCGTAGTTGATCGAACTGGCATTGCGCGAGTGGGTACCGTCATAGTCGACACCCAGACCGCCGCCGACGTCGATGTGATCGACCGGCAGGCCCAGGTTGCGCAGCTCGCCGTAGTAACGGATGGCTTCCTTGAAACCGTGCTGGTAGTCAGCCAGGTTGGCAATCTGCGAACCCATGTGGAAGTGCAGCAGGCGAATGCCCTGATCCAGGCCCGCTGCGCGGAAACGCTCGACCACCGACAGCAGTTGCGCCGCCGACAGACCGAACTTGGATTTCTCGCCACCGGTGTCCGCCCACTTCGACGACGCCAGCGACGACAGGCGCACGCGCAGACCGACCTGTGGCTTGACCTTGAGCGAGGCCGCTTCTTCGATCACCAGGCCGACTTCAGATTCTTTCTCGATCACGATGAACACGTTGTGGCCGAGCTTCTGGCCCATCAGCGCCAGACGGATGAACTCGCGGTCCTTGTAACCGTTGCAGACGATGGTGCCGCCCTTCGGCGCCAGTGCCAGCACCGCCAGCAGCTCAGGCTTGGAGCCGGCTTCCAGACCGATGGAAACGTTCTGGGTGGCGATGATGTTCTCGATCACCGCTTCCTGCTGGTTGACCTTGATCGGGTAAAGCGCGGTGTACTTGCTCTGGTATTCCAGGCGCTCGATGTTCGAGTCGAAAGCACCGGTCAGCTGACGGACGCGGTCTTGCAGGATGTCGGGGAAACGTACCAGCAACGGCAGGGACAAGCCGCTCTTGCGCAGTTGGTCGACTTGTTCGAACAGGTCGATAGGCGAACTGCTCGGGCCGTTCGGACGAACTTCGACGCGACCGGCGTCATTGATCGCGAAATACCCGGCCCCCCAATGGCGAATCCCGTAAACACTGCGGCTGTCCGCAACTGTCCATTGGCTGCCATCGTCTTTGCGTGTGCGTCGTACGGACATCGAAGTCCCCTATAAAGAAGTCATAGTGCGTCGCCTGATCGCAGGCCGGCGCAGTCTAAAGAATGAAAATGACGGTTCGTCAGCGCGGCGGTAGACCGCGCTGACCGCGTGTAGTTTAGAAACCGGTCATGAACAGGCTCTGTGAAAACCATGGAGACGACGCCGGATCTGAACTGCTTCAGTGCCGGATCAAGCCGCAGATGGATTTCACAGAGGCTGCTAGCCGCCGGACTTCTTCGCTTTGAAACCGTGTTTGATCAGCTCTGCCAAGAGTAGCTCGACATGATCGCCCTGGATTTCGATGACCCCGTCCTTCAACGCCCCACCGGTGCCGCAACGTTTCTTCAACGTTGTCGCCAGTTCCTTCAGGGCGTCTTCAGCCAGCGGCACGCCGGTGATGGTGGTCACCGTTTTGCCGCCACGGCCCTTGCTCTCGCGACGCACGCGGGCAATGCCGTCCCCGGCCGGGATCACGGTTTGTTTGCAGATACAGGCGTCCACCGGTTTGCTGCATTCCGGGCAATGACGACCTGCGTCGGTGGAAAATACCAGGCCGCCCAGGGCGGCGAAGGATGCGGCTTTTTTGGCCACCGGCAATCCTCTTGGGAGGACAAAGACTGATCGCGACCTTGGGCAAGGTCATCGACCGCGAAGCCCCACTCAGGCAGGGGCAGCGCTACTGCACCGAAACAATTGAACCGCTCGACTTCGACCTGCAGGAGCTGTCGAGTGCAACGAGGCTGCGATCTTTTGATCCTGGTCTTCAAAAATCAAAAGATCGCAGCCTTCGGCAGCTCCTACAGGCCTGTCATCGTTCAGGCCCACATCAAACCATTCGGTGCAGCTTGAAAAGGTCGCGCAGTGTAACGGCAAAAAGCGCAATTGCTAAGAGCCAATCGGCGCCAATTTATGTGTTCTTTGCGACGTCGCTTTGCTGCGCCTTCAGATAGCGCTTCAACGCGGCCAGAGAGTCCGGGCAGTAAGGCTTTTGCTTGATTTCCAGCAGCACCTGTTCGACCGGAATGAAGCGTGCTTCCAGCACTTCTTCCGGCTGCAGTTTCAGCGGGCCGTCCCACACCGCGGAAAACGCCGAACACCACAGGCGATTGCCGGTGTCCTCGAAGAAGAAATGATCGTGGGCGGTCAGTTCCACCCCACTCACCCCCAACTCCTCTTCCAGCTCGCGGGCCGCCGATTCGGCGTAGGTCTCATCGGCCTGGACCATGCCGCCGGCCGCCACGTCCCAGTAACCGGGATAGATTGCCTTGCTCAAGGTGCGCCGATGCACGCACAGCTCACCGGCACTGTTGAACAGCATGATGTAAGTGCCGCGACCGATCAGCCCACGCTCACGCAGATCGGCCCGCACCAGAGCGCCAAGCAGGTTGTCCTGCTCGTCGACCCAGGCGATCTGTTCAGCATCGGAGGCGGCGCGATGGGCCGCCTCTTTGGCGCTCTCGTCCATGACTCAGCCCTGATTGAGCAGTTGACGCAGATCGATCACGGCGGCGTTGGCCCGGGAGATGTAGTTGGCCATGACCAGCGAGTGGTTGGCCAACACGCCGAAGCCGCTGCCGTTGAGAATCATCGGGCTCCAGACCGGCTCCTGCGAGGCTTCCAGCTCACGAATGATCTGGCGCACGCTGACCGTGGCGTTCTTCTTCGCCAGGACATCGGCGAAATCGACTTCGATGGCGCGCAGCAGGTGCGACAGCGCCCAGGCCTGACCGCGTGCTTCATAGAACACGTTGTCGATCTGCATCCACGGAGTCTCGACCACTTCCTCGTCAACCTGCGGCACTTCGCCCACCGCCGGCACTTCGGTTTTCAGTGCGGTGTTGAGCTTCACCCGGCCGACACTGGCCGACAGGCGTTGCGACAACGAACCCAGGCGAGTGCCGACATCGCCCAGCCAGTTGTTCAGGTTGTCGGCGCGGGCGTAGAACAAGGCGTTTTTCTGCGTTGGATCAGACAGACGCGCCTGATAACGGCTCAGGGAGTTGATGCCTTCCTGATACTCCGATTCGCTCGACGGCAGGATCCAGCTCTTGTTGTCGAAGTTGAAACGCGGTTCGGCCTTGGCCAGATCGGCGTCTTCAGCCGACTGCGACTGCGAACGGGCGAAGTCTTTGCGCAGCGCCCGGGTCAGGTCACGCACTTGCACCAGCACGCCGTATTCCCAGCTCGGCGTGTTGTCCATCCACAGGCCTGGCGGGAAGCGGTCGTTGGAAATGTAGCCACCCGGCTTGTTCAGCAGCGTGCCGGCAACAGTCTTGAGGGTTTCGACCGTGGTGTAGCCGACCACCATTTGCTTGCCTTCTTTCTCGGCAGCCGCCTGGGCATTTTGTGCCACCGGGAACAGCGCGGGCTCCTGGCTCCAGTACCAGCCCAGGCCAATGGTCACCAGCAGATAAATGCCGATCAGCGTGGCCAGCGCGCGGCTGAACAGCAGCCCGCCCACGTAGCTGCGGGTGGCCGACTTCGGTTCAGCGGCACGTTCAGGCGCGCTGCCCGCGCGGTTCTTCCAGTCCAGCATGGCGATATCCTTTCAATCACTTGGGTTCAACGGTTCGACCACAACCATACAACAACGTGCCAAGGCCGGGCACCCGCCATCGAAGAGAAGCAGAAAATCCACGGAGAGCGCGAATTCAAGCTGCGAACTTTCTAAGGGTTTCCCTGATGCATCGTCCACGCTAAAAGTCGGCACACCGTCATCAAGGATCAATCCAAACCTGCACCATAGCGGAGTTCCCAAAGATTTTTTCGCTGACCAAGCCGCCCGACGCGCCCGGTTTCAGGGGACTTCATCGACGAACGGGTCGAATCCAGCACCAACTGGTCAGAAACTGAATTGTGCAGCACCGCAGATTATTGACGCACGACACTCATATAAGGGAAAAGAGGTGCTAGCATAGAGCCACCAGTCGATCTCAGCATGCGCCCTAACTAGTAGTCAGGATATGACCGAGCCAGAAGACCCCAGCCGTGAGCGCCTCAAGCACCACTTTGCCCAGCGGGTAATTCATCAGGCACGTCAGATTCTTGAGATATGGCAGCGCCTGCAACGCAGTGAGTGGTCCACTGCCGACCTCGCCGAACTGAGCGAAGCGAACTTGCGCCTGCTGCGTTTTGCCGAGCGCTTCGAGCAGCCCGAGCACACGCAACTGGCTCATCACATCAGCCAGTCGCTGGAAGCGGTGGACGCCAATCGCGGGCGTCTGAGCAGCGGCCTGATCACCGACCTCAATCGCTTGATGCAGCGCCTGTCCCGCACCGGTCTGCGCCATGGCGATCAACTCGACCAGACCTTCCTGCCGCCGCTGCGCAAACCAATCTACGTGATGCTGCAGGATCACGACCGCGCCGAACGCCTGGCCAAGCAGCTGGAATTCTTCGGGCTGACCGCACAGGCGCTGGACAGCGTCGCCGCATTTCGCTCCTCGATGGTCGAGCGCTTGCCGGCCGCAATCGTCATGGACGTGGACTTCAGCGGCGCCGGTGTCGGCCTGCAACTGGCCGCCGAAGCCCAGGTCGGCCTGGAAGAACCGCTGCCGCTGCTGTTCTTCAGCCTGCACGAAACCGACACCCCGACCCGCCTCGCCGCCGTGCGCGCTGGCGGCCAGGAATTCCTCACCGGCACCCTTGAAGCGTCGAGCCTGCTGGAGAAGATTGAAGTCCTGACCTGCGTCGCCCAGTACGAACCTTATAAAGTGCTGATCATCGACGACTCCCGCGCCCAGGCCCTGCACACCGAACGCCTGCTCAACAGCGCCGGAATCGTCACGCGTACCCTGATCGAACCGATCCAGGCGATGGCCGAACTGGCGGACTTCCAGCCGGACCTGATCATCCTCGACATGTACATGCCGGCCTGCACCGGCACCGAACTGGCCAAGGTCATTCGCCATAACGACCGTTACGTCAGCGTGCCGATCATCTACTTGTCCGCCGAGGACGATCTGGACAAGCAGCTCGACGCGATGAGCGAGGGCGGCGACGACTTCCTGACCAAGCCGATCAAGCCGCGACATCTGATCACCACCGTGCGCAACCGCGCCGCCCGTGCGCGCAACCTCAAGGCGCGGATGGTCCGCGACAGCCTCACCGGCCTGTACAACCACACGCACATCCTGCAATTGCTCGAAGACTGCTCGTTCCGCGCCCGGCGCGAGAACAAGCCGCTGAGCTTTGCCATGCTCGACATCGACCACTTCAAACGGGTCAACGACAGCCACGGCCACCCGATGGGCGACCGAGTGATCAAGAGCCTGGCGCTGTTCCTCAAGCAACGCTTGCGCAAGACCGACTTCATCGGTCGTTACGGCGGCGAAGAGTTCGCCATTGTCATGCCCGACACGGATATAGAAGCCGCGCACAAAGTGCTCGACGAGATCCGCCAGCGCTTTGCCGAAATCCACTATCCGGCGCAGCCGCAGGATTTGTGGTGCACCTTCAGCGCCGGCGTGGTGGAAATGCACGAAGACTCCGACAGCCTGATGATGGCCAGCCAGGCCGACGAAGCGCTGTACCGCGCCAAGGGTGCCGGACGCAATCGGGTGCAGACCGCGCGCGACTCAAAGCAAAGTGCCACCTTTTCATCGGAATCCACCGATTCGGTCATAACCCTGTAACAGAACCGCAATAAATTCAGGCGCTTACCATTTCTGCCGTTGGTAGCCGTCATGCGCCTGAAGTTGCTCACCAATCTCAACACCCTGCTGCTGGTCGCCGTCTGCGTGGCCCTCGGCGCGACGCTGTGGTGGTCGCAAAAAGCCCTGGAGCGTCCGTATCTGTTGATGGAGCGCTACCTGGGCCTGTCGCAGCAATTTCAGAATGACGTGGCGCGCAATGTCGAGGACTACCTCGCCAGCGGCGATGCCCTGCGCCTGAGCAGTGCCAGCCAGGCCATCGACGGCTTGCAGAGGGAACTCGGTGAACTGCCACCGGCGCTAACCGAGACCCTGCGCCCGAGCCTGTCGAGCCTGGAAGCATTCAGCAAAACCGACCTGCTCGCCGCCGGCAAACTGGCCGGTGATCCGCAGGCACTGCTGCTGCAAGCCGAACGCGAACTGAGCGCCAGCCTCGATCAACTCAGTACCTACGCCAATGGCAACGCGACGTACCTGACGCCGCTGCTCGTCGCTTCGCAGCACTTGGGCAAATTGTCGCTGGCCCGCGACAAACTGGTCAGCAGCGGCCGCAGTGAACTGGCGGCCGATGTCGAGCGTGAAGTCGACAATATCCGCACCCAGGCTCAGGCCATCGATGCCCTGCCCCTGCTCGGCGTGGTCGCCAAGAATGAATCCGGCAGCGATGATTTCGCCGCGATGATGGGCATCGAAAGCACCGAAAAAGCCGCTGCCGAAGACGCCGGCATCGGCCTCAAGCGTGAACTTAACAGCCTGCTCGGCCGCTACCCGGCGGAGCTGGCACGCACCCGCGAGCAGATCCAGAAACGCACCGAACTGAGCACCGCGACCCACCTGAAAATCGCCGCCGTGCAACAGGCGATCGCGGGACTCGAACCGGTTGTGCGCGCCCAGCACGGACAGATCCAGGGCGAAGTACGCCTGATGCAGGGCGTGATGATCGGCCTGATTCTGCTGATCGCGCTGCTGATCGACACCTTGCAGCGGCGCCTGGCGCGCACCCTGACCAACCTTGCTCCGGCGCTGTCGACCTGGGCCGAAGGCGATTTCAGTCGCGACATTCATTTGGGCAAAACCAACCGCGAACTGCATGACATTGAGGCTTCGCTCAACCGCTTGCGCGCGTATCTGGTAGATCTGGTCGGGACGATTCGCGGTAACGCCGAACAGGTCGCCGACAGCAGCCGCACCCTGGCCGAACTGAGCAACAACCTGCACTCCGGTGCCGAGCATCAGGCCGGCGACACTGCGCTGATCCGCGATTCACTGGGTGAGCTGGAAGCGACGATTCAGCAGGTCGCCGGCGATGCACGGCAGGCTGCCGATGCCAGCCGCCATGCCGGGCTGGCCGTGGAGCACGGGCAAACCGTGATCGGCCAAAGCCTCACCGGCCTGCACGCGCTGGTCGGCGAGGTGCAGGGCAATGCACAGATGATCGAGCACCTGGCCGAAGAGTCGGCGACCATTGGTGGCGTGCTGACGGTGATCCGTTCGATCGCCGACCAGACCAACCTGCTGGCCCTGAACGCGGCAATCGAAGCGGCGCGGGCCGGGGAAATGGGCCGTGGCTTTGCAGTGGTGGCCGAGGAAGTGCGCTCACTGGCACAACGCACGGCCGGCGCGACGGCGGAAATCCAGACGCTGATCGCCGGCCTGCAAGCCGCCGCCCGACAATCGGTCGAAGGCATGCGCGCGCAGGTCGGACACGCCGAAGCCACAGCCAATCAGGCACAAGCGGCGGACGGCGCGCTGGATAAAATCGTCGGCGCGATCCAGACCATTTCCGACACAGCGATCCGCATCGCCGAGATCACCGCGCAGCAGAGCGGCGCGGTCAGCGAAATCCGTGATCACAGCGAGCGGATCCATCAATTGGGCGGCGATAACCTGCTGCGCATCGGCGAGGGTCGCGAACAGGGGGAGAACTTGCTGGTACTGGGTGGGCAACTGCATACCGCCGTGCAGGCCTTCCGCGTCTGACACCAACCTCTGTAGAAGCTGCCGAAGGCTGCGATCCTTTGATCTTGCTTCTAAAAATAAAAAGATCGCAGCCTTCGGCAGCTCCTACAGGACGAGATGAATGACCAGATCAAATCACTCAGTCACAAATTTCGCGCAAACATCGGTCATCGTGCTGGCTATTGCAGAGAACTGGACAGTCACAAAGCCTTTGCGGCATAGTCGCCGGGTTCTGACGACTGCTCATTCATAACAAGGAACATGCAGATGGCAACGCTACTGGTGCTGCACGGCCCCAACCTGAACCTGCTCGGCACCCGCGAACCCGGCACTTACGGTTCAACGACCCTGGCGCAGATCAATCAGGATCTGGAGCGCCGCGCCCGTGAAGCCGGCCATCATCTGCTGTATCTGCAAAGCAACGCCGAGTACGAATTGATCGATCGCATCCACGCCGCTCGCGGTGAAGGTGTGGATTTCATTCTGATCAATCCAGCAGCTTTTACGCACACAAGTGTCGCATTACGTGACGCGCTGCTGGGAGTGAGCATCCCATTCATCGAAGTGCATTTGTCCAACGTGCACAAGCGCGAACCTTTCCGCCATCACTCTTACTTCTCCGATGTAGCGGTGGGAGTGATCTGCGGCCTTGGCGCCAGCGGTTACCGACTGGCCCTGGAGGCCGCACTAGAGCAGCTTGAAACACAGGCAACGACTTGAACCACAAGCGTTAAACGCCCCTGACCGACCCTTGGGAGTTGATGATTCATGGATATCCGTAAAGTTAAGAAACTGATCGAATTGCTGGAAGAGTCCGGCATCGACGAGCTCGAGATCAAGGAAGGCGAAGAGTCCGTACGCATCAGCCGTCACAGCAAGACCCCGGCTCAGCAGTACTACGCTCCGGCGCCGATGCAGGCTCCGGCCGCTGCACCTGCCGCCGCTGCTGCTCCAGTGGCTGCTGCCGCTCCGGCTGCCGCTGCTGCTCCGGCACTGAACGGCACCGTGGCCCGCTCGCCAATGGTAGGCACCTTCTACCGCAAATCTTCGCCAACCTCGCCAGCCTTCGTTGAAGTCGGCCAGACCGTGAAGAAAGGCGACACCCTGTGCATCGTCGAAGCCATGAAGATGATGAACCACATCGAAGCTGAAACCAGCGGTGTGATCGAATCCATCCTCGTCGAAGACGGCCAGCCGGTTGAGTACGACCAACCGCTGTTCACCATCGTTTGAACTGCGGAGAGCCTTTGATGACTGCGAAGTTGGAAAAAGTTCTGATCGCTAACCGCGGTGAGATCGCCCTGCGGATTCTGCGTGCCTGCAAAGAGATGGGCATCAAGACCGTCGCCGTTTACTCCAAGGCCGACAAAGAGCTGATGCACCTGGGTCTGGCAGACGAATCCGTCTGCATCGGCCCGGCTTCTGCCGCTCAGTCCTACCTGCACATCCCGGCCATCATCGCTGCCGCTGAAGTGACTGGCGCCACCGCCATTCACCCAGGCTACGGTTTCCTCGCGGAAAACGCCGATTTCGCCGAACAGGTCGAGAACTCCGGCTTCGCCTTCATCGGCCCGAAAGCCGAAACCATTCGTCTGATGGGCGACAAGGTGTCGGCCAAGCACGCGATGATCGAAGCTGGCGTGCCGACCGTTCCAGGCTCCGACGGCCCGCTGCCGGAAGACGAAGAAACGGCGCTGCGCATCGGTCGTGAAGTCGGCTACCCGGTGATCATCAAGGCCGCTGGCGGTGGTGGTGGTCGCGGCATGCGTGTGGTGCACAAGGAAGAAGACCTGATCGCCTCGGCCAAGCTGACCCGCTCCGAAGCTGGCGCGGCGTTCGGCAACCCGATGGTCTATCTGGAAAAATTCCTGACCAACCCGCGTCACGTCGAAGTTCAGGTACTGTCCGACGGCCAGGGTCACGCCATCCATCTGGGCGATCGCGATTGCTCGCTGCAACGTCGTCACCAGAAAGTTCTCGAAGAAGCGCCGGCACCGGGCATCGACGAGCAGGCGCGTCAGGAAGTGCTGGCACGCTGCGTCAAGGCGTGCATCGACATCGGCTACCGTGGCGCCGGCACGTTCGAGTTCCTGTACGAGAACGGTCGTTTCTACTTCATCGAAATGAACACCCGCGTTCAGGTGGAGCACCCGGTTTCGGAAATGGTCACCGGCATCGACATCGTCAAGGAGATGCTCAGCATCGCCGCTGGCAACAAGCTGTCGTTCACCCAGGATGACGTGGTGATCCGCGGTCACTCGCTGGAGTGCCGGATCAACGCTGAAGACCCGAAAACCTTCATGCCGAGCCCGGGCACGGTCAAGCATTTCCACGCTCCAGGCGGCAACGGCGTTCGCGTCGATTCGCACCTGTACAGCGGTTATGCGGTTCCACCGAACTACGACTCGCTGATCGGCAAGCTGATCACTTACGGCGCGACCCGCGACGAAGCCATGGCGCGCATGCGCAATGCCCTGGACGAAATCGTGGTGGACGGGATCAAGACCAACATCCCGCTGCACCGTGATCTGACCCGCGACGAAGGCTTCTGCAAAGGGGGCGTGAACATTCACTACCTCGAGCACAAGCTGGCTGGCGACAAGCACTAAGCTTCAGCCCGCACCAGACAAGGCCGCCTTCGGGCGGCTTTGTTGTTTCTGAGATTGCAAAAAACCTGTGGGAGCGAGCTTGCTCGCGAAGGCGGCACATCAGTCAGCATCAAAGTGACTGGCAATCCGCTTTCGCGAGCAAGCTCGCTCCCACAAAAGCTTTGCGCTCGCGTAAACTTGCGCGCTTCTCGCTGGCCGCTAGGCTGCAATCATATTTTTTCAAAGGTGCCCGCCATGCCTTGGCTGCAAGTACGTCTCGCCATCAGCCCGGAACAAGCCGAAACCTACGAAGACGCTTTCCTTGAAGTCGGCGCCGTTTCGGTGACCTTCATGGACGCCGAAGATCAGCCGATCTTCGAGCCGGAACTCAACACCACCCCGCTGTGGGCGCACACGCACCTGCTGGCCCTGTTCGAGGGCGGCACCGAGCCTGCGCCGGTGCTGGCGCATCTGGAACTGCTGACCGGCAGCCCGCTGCCCGAGCATCACAGCGAAGTCATCGAAGACCAGGATTGGGAACGTAGCTGGATGGACGGTTTCCAGCCAATGCGTTTCGGTCAGCGCCTGTGGATCGTGCCGAGCTGGCATGCCGCGCCCGAGCCTGATGCGGTCAACCTGCTGCTGGACCCGGGCCTGGCATTCGGCACCGGCACTCACCCGACTACCGCGCTGTGCCTGGAATGGCTCGACGGCCAGGATCTGAAGGACTGCAACGTACTGGACTTCGGCTGCGGCTCGGGGATTCTGGCGATCGCCGCCCTGCTGCTCGGCGCCAAAGAAGCGGTCGGCACCGACATCGACGTGCAGGCGCTGGAAGCCTCGCGCGACAACGCCGGACGCAACAATATTGCCGACGAGCTGTTCCCGCTGTACCTGCCGGAAGATCTGCCGCAGGTCAAAGCCGACGTGCTGGTGGCCAACATTCTGGCCGGCCCGCTGGTTTCCCTGGCGCCGCAGCTGTCCGGCCTGGTCAAGTCCGGCGGGCGTCTGGCGTTGTCCGGGATCCTCGCCGAACAAGGCGAAGAAGTCGCCGCAGCTTATGCTCAAGACTTCGATCTCGACCCGATCGCCAATCGTGATGGCTGGGTGCGCATCACCGGCCGTCGGCGCTAAAATGGCCGCCTGCATAAACCGGATCGCCGCATGACCGACAGCTTCGTCACCCAGTGCCCGCATTGCCAAACCAGCTTCCGCGTCAGCCATGCTCAGTTGAGCGTGGCCCGCGGGGTGGTTCGCTGTGGCTCCTGCCTGCAAGTGTTCAATGCCGCCAAACAGCTGCTGGAACAACACGCCGGCAAGGAAGCGGTTACGCCGGTGGCGCCGGCCATTGTCCAGCCAGCACCGTCTCAGCCCGTGGTCAGCGAACCGCCGCCAGTGGTCGAAGCGCCCGTCAACGACGAACCGCCCGCGCCGCGCGCCATCAGCCAAAAGCAATGGAGCGCCAGCGAGCTGGACCTGGACAGCCTCGATCTGGACGAAGAACTGGCCCGCCTCGAACAACGGGAAATCCAGCCGACCACCGAATTCGGTCGCCAGCGCGAAGAGTCCCTGAGCGCCCGCCGCGACAGCCCTGAAGCCGATGAAACGGTGTGGCGCGACAGCCTGTTCAGCGCACGCGACGATGAACGCCTGCCCGAGCCCGAAGATGAAATCGAGCCCGAGATCGTCGAAGCCGAACCGCTGAAAACCGCGCGCACCGAGCCTTCGTTGTCGCTGGAGCCGGTGGATCTGGACGACGAGCCGCCGATCCCGCAACTGCGCCTGCATGACCCGATCGATCCGAATGCCCGCCGCGAACGCCTGTCGGCCAGCGTCGAACCGGACGATGACGAGTTGCCATCGGTCGAACCGCTGCGTAAAAAACGTGAACGTGCCGAACCCGGCGTACGCGCCGAAGTGCTGCAGGATCTGACCGACGATCCACTGCAACTGGACTGGCAGAAGCGCCGTTCGCCCTGGGGCCGGCGCCTGCTCTGGAGTTTGCTGGTGCTATTGGCTGCCGCTGGTCTGGCCGGTCAGTACATCGCCTATCATTTCGACGAACTGGCGCGCCAGGATCAGTACCGCCCGTGGTTCCAGCAGTTCTGCCCGCAGATTGGCTGCACGGTGCCCTCCAAGGTCGACATCGGCAAAATCAAAAGCAGCAATCTGGTGGTGCGCAGCCATCCGGAATTCAGCGGGGCGCTGGTAGTGGATGCGATCATCTACAACCGCGCAACATTCTCCCAGCCGTTCCCGCTGCTGGAGTTGCGCTTCGCCGATCTCAATGGGCACCTGATTGCCAGTCGTCGCTTCAAACCCGGCGAATACCTCAACGGCGACCTTGAGGGCATGGCGGAAATGCCGCCACAGACGCCGATCCACATCGCACTGGATATCCTCGATCCAGGCCCCAAAGCGGTGAATTACAGCCTGAGTTTCCACTCCCCCGAGTGAATCGCTTCATCGCTTCAGGTTTGACGGCAGTTTTCTGACTTCGCCCACGGCAACCAAACCGCTGGCAATAACAGAATAACTGTTCAGATTTTGTTCAATTCAGCCTTTATCCAGTCATCGAGAGCGGGTATCATGCCAACCCTTTTTCGAACTCTCATGATCCGGCCCCACTTCAGGGAAGTCCTATGTCGGCGGTACGCATCGGCCCATATACATTGCAGAACGGTTTGATTCTCGCCCCGATGGCGGGCGTCACCGACCAGCCCTTTCGTCAGCTGTGCAAGCGTTTGGGCGCAGGGCTTGTAGTCTCGGAAATGGTCACCAGTGACATGAGCCTGTGGAACACCCGCAAGTCGCGCATGCGCATGATCCACGAAGGCGATCCCGAGCCACGCTCGGTACAGATTGCCGGTGGCGACGCGCAGATGCTCGCGGATGCGGCCAGGGCCAACGTCGAGCTGGGCGCACAGATTATTGATATCAACATGGGTTGCCCGGCAAAGAAGGTCTGCAACAAGGCCGCCGGCTCCGCGTTGTTGAAGGATGAAGCACTGGTTACCGAGATCCTGCAGGCCGTCGTCGCTGCAGTGGATGTGCCGGTGACCCTGAAGATCCGCACCGGATGGGATCGCGACAACAAGAACGGCCTGACCGTGGCGAAGATCGCCGAGCAGGCCGGGATCACCGCGCTGGCCGTGCATGGCCGCACGCGCGCCGATCTGTACACCGGCGAAGCCGAGTACGACACGATTGCCGCGATCAAGCAGGCGGTGTCGATCCCGGTGTTTGCCAATGGCGATATCGATTCGCCGGAAAAGGCCCGCTACGTGCTTGACGCGACCGGTGCCGATGGCCTGCTAATAGGCCGGGCTGCCCAGGGGCGGCCATGGATTTTTCGCGAGATCGAACACTTCCTGCGTACCGGCGAGAAATTGCCGGCGCCGGAGCTGAACGAAGTGGAACGCATCCTGCTGGAGCATCTGGCCGCCCTGCACGCCTTCTATGGGGATGTGATGGGCGTGCGCATTGCCCGCAAGCATGTGGGCTGGTATCTCGCAACCTTGCCGGGCGCCAGGGAGTTTCGCGCCCACTTCAATCGTTTGGATGGTACGGAAACACAATGCGCCAACGTTCGGGAGTTCTTCGCCGAGCGTTACAAGAGCCTGACAGGGGACGAAGAAGGGGTGGCCGCATGACGATGATGACCGAGACTTTAGTGAGTGGAACAGCACCCGTGAGCGACAACGTGAATTTGAAACAGCACCTCAATACCCCAAGCGAAGAAGGTCAGACCCTTCGCGGGAGTGTCGAGAAGGCGCTGCACAATTATTTCGCCCACCTTGAGGGCGCGTCCGTCACGGATGTGTACAACCTGGTGCTCTCCGAAGTCGAGGCTCCCCTGCTCGAAAGCGTGATGAACTACGTCAAGGGCAACCAGACCAAGGCCAGTGAGCTGCTGGGACTCAACCGCGGCACACTGCGCAAGAAACTCAAGCAGTACGATCTGCTGTAAGCATTCAATCAAACCAGAAAGGCGCCCGCGTAAAACCGGTCGCCTTTTTTGCTGACTTCCTTTGCTTTTGATGGAAATTGAGATGACCGACCAGACTACCCGCCTGCCGATCCGCCGCGCCTTGATCAGCGTTTCCGACAAGACCGGGATCCTCGAATTCGCCAAAGAGCTTGAAGCCCTCGGCGTCGAGATCCTCTCCACCGGCGGGACGTTCAAGCTGCTGCGCGACAACGGTGTTGCTGCAGTGGAAGTCGCGGATTACACCGGTTTCGCGGAAATGATGGACGGTCGGGTGAAAACCCTGCACCCGAAAATCCACGGCGGGATCCTCGGTCGTCGCGGTATCGACGACGCGATCATGAGTGAGCACGGCATCAAGCCGATCGATCTGGTTGCGGTCAACCTGTACCCGTTCGAAGCCACCATCAACAAGCCAGGCTGCGACCTGCCGACCGCCATCGAGAACATCGACATCGGCGGCCCGACCATGGTCCGTTCGGCGGCGAAAAACCATAAGGACGTGGCGATCGTGGTGAATGCCAGCGATTACGCCAACGTTCTGCAAAACCTCAAGGCCGGCGGCCTGACCTACGCTCAGCGTTTCGACCTGATGCTCAAGGCCTTTGAACACACCGCCGCCTACGACGGCATGATCGCCAACTACATGGGCACCGTGAATCAGGCTGCCGAAACCCTGAGCACCGAAGGCCGCAGCGAATTCCCGCGCACCTTCAACAGCCAGTTCATCAAGGCCCAGGAAATGCGCTACGGCGAGAACCCGCACCAGAGCGCGGCGTTCTACGTGGAAGCCAAGCCTGCCGAAGTCGGTATCGCCACCGCGACCCAACTGCAAGGCAAAGAGCTGTCGTACAACAACGTGGCCGACACCGACGCCGCGCTGGAATGCGTGAAGAGCTTCGTCAAGCCGGCCTGCGTGATCGTCAAGCACGCCAACCCGTGCGGCGTGGCCGTGAGCCCGGACGCCGAGGGCGGTATCCGTCAGGCCTACGAACTGGCCTACGCCACCGACACCGAGTCGGCCTTCGGCGGCATCATCGCCTTCAACCGTGAGCTGGATGCCGAGACCGCCAAGGCGATCGTCGAGCGTCAGTTCGTGGAAGTGATCATTGCCCCAAGCGTCAGCGAAGAGGCTCGCGCCATCGTCGCCGCCAAAGCCAACGTGCGCCTGCTGGCCTGTGGCGAGTGGTCGGCGGACCGCGTTCCGGCCTGGGACTACAAGCGCGTCAACGGTGGCCTGCTGGTGCAGAGCCGCGACATCGGCATGATCGGCGCCGACGACCTGAAAGTGGTGACCAAGCGTGCACCGACCGAACAGGAAATCCACGACCTGATCTTCGCCTGGAAAGTTGCCAAGTACGTCAAGTCCAACGCCATCGTCTACGCCAAGAACCGTCAGACCATCGGTGTCGGCGCTGGCCAGATGAGCCGCGTAAACTCCGCGCGTATTGCTGCGATCAAGGCTGAGCATGCCGGTCTGCAAGTGGCCGGTTCGGTGATGGCATCGGACGCGTTCTTCCCGTTCCGCGACGGTCTGGACAATGCGGCCAAGGTGGGCATCACGGCAGTGATCCAGCCGGGCGGCTCGATGCGTGATGCTGAAGTGATTGCTGCTGCTGACGAAGCAGGCATCGCGATGGTGTTCACCGGCATGCGCCACTTCCGTCACTAACCAGTCGACGGCCGCACTGAAGCCGGCATCTGCTGCGTTGGAGCCGACCTCGATGATGCTCATTGCCAAAAGGCAACTCCGCTCATCGAGGTCAACTCCGCCTTGCATCTACCGACTTCATTGCGACCTCCTACAGCGTGAAGCGCTTTAGGCTCTAAAAACAGAATTAGCGTCATCCGAGGTTTTTGAAATGAATGTTTTGATCATTGGCAGCGGTGGCCGTGAACACGCCCTGGCCTGGAAAGTGGCTCAGGATCCGCGTGTGCAGAAGGTTTTCGTCGCGCCGGGCAATGCCGGCACCGCGATTGAAGCCAAGTGCGAAAACGTCGCCATCGACGTGCTGGCCCTTGAGCAACTGGCCGACTTCGCCGAGAAAAACGTTTCCCTGACCATCGTCGGCCCGGAAGTACCGCTGGTCGCTGGCGTGGTCGATCTGTTCCGCTCCCGTGGCCTGGACTGCTTCGGTCCGACCGCCGGCGCTGCGCAGCTGGAAGGCTCGAAAGCCTTCACCAAGGATTTCCTGGCCCGCCACAAGATCCCGACCGCCGACTACCAGAATTTCACCGAGATCGAGCCGGCTCTGGCTTATCTGCGGGAAAAAGGCGCACCGATCGTGATCAAGGCCGATGGCCTGGCCGCCGGTAAAGGCGTGATCGTGGCCATGACCCTGGCCGAAGCCGAAGACGCCGTGCGCGACATGCTCGCCGGCAATTCCTTTGGCGACGCCGGTTCGCGCGTGGTGATCGAAGAGTTCCTCGACGGCGAAGAAGCCTCGTTCATCGTCATGGTCGACGGCAAAAACGTCCTGCCGATGGCCACCAGCCAGGATCACAAACGTGTTGGCGACGGCGACAGCGGCCCGAATACTGGCGGCATGGGTGCCTATTCCCCTGCCCCGGTGGTCACCGCCGATGTGCACCAGCGCGTGATGGACCAGGTGATCTGGCCGACCGTGCGCGGCATGGCCGAAGAAGGCAACGTCTACACTGGTTTCCTGTACGCCGGTCTGATGATCGACAAGGCCGGCAACCCGAAAGTCATCGAGTTCAACTGCCGCTTCGGCGACCCGGAGACCCAACCGGTGATGCTGCGTCTGCAGTCGAGCCTGGTGTTGCTGGTCGAAGCCGCTCTGGCGCAAGCGCTGGACAAGGTTGAAGCCCAGTGGGATCCACGTCCGAGCGTCGGCATCGTATTGGCCGCCGGTGGCTATCCGGGCGACTACGCCAAGGGTGCAGCGATCAACGGTCTGGACGCAGCCGCAAGCCTGGAAGGCAAAGTCTTCCACGCCGGTACGGCGCTCAAGGATGGCAACGTGGTGACGGCCGGTGGTCGCGTACTCTGCGCCACTGCCATGGGCGCCAGCGTCAGCGAAGCCCAGCAGCAAGCCTACAAGCTGGCCGCCGCCATCGACTGGGAAGGTTGCTTCTACCGCAAGGACATTGGCTACCGCGCCATTGCCCGTGAACGTGGCGAAACCCAGGAATAAGTTGTCCTTCAGGTCCGGCGCGGGATGCAGTCCCTCGCCGGGCTGTTCCGCCGCTGCGCATCGTTATATTCTGGCATCAACCTACGAAGGGATTTCGCCGTGCGCTGGCTCAGGATTGCCATAAGCTTCACCGTCACGCTGCTGACCTTGCTCTGCATGCTTCCGGCGCTGGCCGCGCAAGGCAGTGGCTGGTCGGTATTGCTTGACGATCAGGGCAATCTGCAACTGAGCGACATCCGCTCGACTCGCTACACCAATCAATTCAGCCCTATCGAACTGGATCGCCTCACGGCGGCCGAGCCCGATGGCGCACTCTGGCTGCGTTTCAAACTGGCGCCGGGCAAGCACGAGCAAGTGCTGCGTATCTTTGCGCCCGACCTGTCCAGCCTCAGCCTGTACGTGCTGGACGGCGACAAGCTGATCGAGCAACGCCTCTCCGGCACCCACCAGCCGCAGGCCGAGCGACCACTGCCCAGCAGCGATTTCCTGCTACCGCTGCCGCAAAGCGACAAGCCACTCGACATCTATCTGCGCATGGTCTCCGACCATCAGCTGCGCCCGCACATCACCCTGCAATCGGCGGTGATGAGTGCCGCCAATCAGAACCAGACGCTGATTTTCGGCTTGCTGTTCGGTTGCCTCGGCATGTTGCTGCTGCACAACCTCGTGCGCTATGCCTACTCGCGCTCGCGCAGCAGCCTGTGGCTGGCGGTCTGCGAAGGCCTGCTGGGCCTGAGTCTGTTGCTGCTGCTCAACCTCGCCGGCCCGTGGCTGCCGAACTGGCACGCGATCCAGACGCCGGGTGCTTATCTGGCGCTGCTGCTGACCGCCCCCGCCGGGTTGATGTTCGCCCTGCGCTTCTTCGCCCCGCTGGGCCCGCACCCGCTGAACAAACTGTTGCTGGGCGACATTCTGTTCATCGTGATCTGCAGCCTGCTGCTGTTGTTCGTCAACACCCTGCCGCTGAACATCATCACCTACGCACTGGTGGCGCTGGCCGGCCTGAGCATGTTGCTGGTCGGCTTCTATCACTGGCAGAAGGGTTACCGTCCGGCGCGGCTGTTCGTGGCCGGGATGGTGGTATTCAACATCGGCACGCTGATTATTTTGCCGGCCCTGCTGGGGCTGACCCTGGTGGCACCGCAAGGCCTGATCATGACCCTGATGGGCTTCATCTGCATCAGTGGCCTGCTGATGAGCATCGCCTTGGGTGAACGCCAGCGCAGCATCACCGAAAGCCGTTTCAGCATCAGCCGCGACCTCGCCGCCAGCAACGCCGAGATCAACGCCAAGGCCGAATTTCTCGCCAAGATCAGCCACGAAATCCGCACCCCGATGAACGGCGTGCTGGGCATGACCGAGCTGCTGCTGGGCACACCGCTGTCGGTCAAGCAACGTGATTACGTGCAAACCATCCACAGTGCCGGCAACGAACTGCTGACGTTGATCAACGAGATCCTCGACATCTCCAAGCTCGAATCCGGGCAGATCGAGCTGGATGATGTGCAGTTCGACCTCAATGCTTTGATCGACGACTGCCTGAGCATCTACCGGGCCAAGGCCGAACAGCAAAACGTCGAGCTGATCAGTTTCATCCAGCCACAGGTACCGCGCGTGATCAGCGGCGACCCGACCCGCTTGCGCCAGACCCTGCTGAGCCTGCTGGAAAACGCCCTGAAAAAAACCGACGAAGGCGAAGTGCTGATCGTCGTCGCCCTCGACGAGCGCAGCGTCAAGCCGCGCCTGCGCATCGCCGTGCAGGACAGTGGCCAGCCGATGGAGGCAGAAGAGCGCGATGCGCTGCTGCATGCCGAGCTGCACAGCAAGCACTTCCTCTCGGCCAACCGTTTGGGTGGCAACCTTGGGCTGGTGATCGCCCGGCAACTGATCCGCCTGATGCACGGCGAGTTCG
This sequence comes from Pseudomonas sp. Y5-11, assembly GCF_022368695.1. Classification (NCBI taxonomy): domain Bacteria; kingdom Pseudomonadati; phylum Pseudomonadota; class Gammaproteobacteria; order Pseudomonadales; family Pseudomonadaceae; genus Pseudomonas; species Pseudomonas sp. Y5-11. The sequence continues at coordinate 1,614,400 of NZ_CP058974.1, read as the reverse complement.
GGATCAAGAGCGGCGCCAATCAGGGCAGTACCTTGTGGCTGACCCTGCCACTGGACCCGGACCGTCTCGAACACCCGACCTCCGACCTCGACGGCCCGCTGCAAGGTGCGCGCGTGCTGGTGGTGGACGACAACGACACGTGCCGCAAGGTGCTGGTGCAGCAATGCAGCGCCTGGGGCTTGAACGTCAGCGCGGTGCCCTCGGGCAAGGAAGCGTTGGCGCTGCTGCGCACCAAGGCGCATCTGCGTGACTACTTTGATGTGGTGCTGCTGGACCAGAACATGCCCGGCATGACCGGCATGCAACTGGCGGCCAAGATCAAGGAAGACCCCAGCCTGAACCACGATATCCTGCTGATCATGCTCACCGGTATCAGCAACGCGCCGAGCAAGATCATCGCGCGCAACTCCGGGATCAAACGCATCCTCGCCAAACCGGTGGCCGGCTACACGCTCAAGACCACGCTGGCCGACGAGTTGAACCAGCGCAATAAAGGTCAGGTAGTGTTCCAGCCGCAAGTGGTCACTCCCGCGACGGCGGCCAAGGTGCCGAGCGATTTCCGCATTCTCGTCGCCGAAGACAACACGATTTCGACCAAAGTGATTCGCGGCATGCTCGGCAAACTCAACCTGCAACCGGACACCGCCAGCAATGGCGAAGAAGCCCTGCAGGCGATGAAGGCTCAGCGTTACGACCTGGTGCTGATGGACTGCGAAATGCCGATCCTCGACGGTTTCTCGGCGACCCAGCAATTGCGCGCGTGGGAAGTCAGCAATCAGCGCACCCGCACACCGATCGTCGCGCTGACCGCGCACATCCTCGCCGAGCACAAGGAACGCGCGCGCCAGGCCGGGATGGACGGGCACATGGCCAAACCGGTGGAGTTGTCGCAACTGCGTGAGCTGATCGAGCACTGGGTGGCCCAGCGTGATCAGCAGAACCGCACGGCCTCGACATTCTGACGATTCCGTTCATCGCCCGAAAGCGCTTGCAGCACCCAGACAATCCGCCTCAGACACCGAGCTCGATCGCCTCAGCCAATGGCGCCACGTTCTGCGCCAGTCGATCTCCAAGCTTTCGCGCCACGGCCTGACGCGATAGTGCGTAGAGCGTTTGCGACAGCGTCGCTCGCGCATAACGCACGCACACCGGACCTTCGACTTCAGCGCTCGCGAAACGCTGCGACCACGGATTGGCAGCCAGCGTCTGTCGCGTCTTGAACTCAAGATAAAGGCTGCTGATCGATGTCGGACTTTGCGCTGCAACGGCCAGCAGGCGCACCACCTGAAGCGCAGGCCTCGGCGTTTGCACGAGCGCTTCGCCAGGCGGCTCGGGCAACGTCTGCACCGCCGAAACACCGTCAGTGATTTGCGCCGCATATGCCATCAACCCGCCAAGTGCCGGATCGTTGCCAGCGTTATTGGCCAACACCCTCGTGGCCCATTCCTGCGCCGACCCCGTACCGGCCTGAGCGACAGAAAAATCCTCGCGAAACTTCAGGCTTCGCACCCAGAAGTCATCCAGCACGGCGATGTAAGCGTCGTACCAACTTTCAACTTTCGCGTCTTCTATTTTTTTATTGGCGACCAGTTGCGCCAACAGACTTGATTGGACGAGATCATCATAATCCGAGCTGTGCCCGGATTCCGGCAATGCCAAAACAGCATGCCCCACTGCCAACAACTGATACAACCGAGTCATTATTAACCCTCAATGGAAAAAGGGCGGACCGATAACGGCCGCCCTATCAATAACACTCAATCAGATCTCGTAATCCTCGATCTTGGTTTTTGCGTTCAAACCCAGTTTGACGCGGATGGTATCGCGGGTTTGCTCGACAATCGAAGGCACTTTGCGGAATACCGAATCACCCCGATAGAGTTTCACTTCGCGCGAATCCCAATCCATGAACAACACTTGCTTGGCCGTGTTCTTACGGATGAAACGCACAGTCCCCAGGGCCATGGTGACTTCGCCATTGATTTCGGTACACGTGCCCGCCGCCATACCGCCGACACCATGTTCCAGCATGTTGCGCTCGTACAGCGTCAGCGCGGTTTCACGCTTTTTCAGGGCGGTAATGGCGTCGCCTGCGACTTTCAGCATCAACACCGAAGCCGAGCCCGGTACAGCAAGCCCGGCCACGACGCTGCCGAGGATCTCCAGCACCAGTTGATCCATCCGGACGGTGTTACCGCCGATGTTCATGTCGTTGTAATACTTGCTCGTTGGCAGCCAGCCAGCATCGGTCATCACTTGCAGAAACAGGTAGTACCATTCCTTGCCCTGATATTCGTACGGATATTTCTTGTTGGCGACCAGCGTGGCGAACAGGAACGCGTGTTGCACATCTTCGCGATTCTGTTCACTCAAGTTTCCGGTAAAGGACAGAATGCCTTCACCGACGATGGAACCCTTGCCCGGCTCTTCGATTGCCGGCAGCGAAAGACCACGAGGACGAATAGCCGCGCCGTCCAGTTCATAACTCTGCAAGCGGTGGACACACTCAGCAACGGCGCAATCTTCAACATCATGAATATTCATTATCAAATCCTTATTAATTAAAACGAGCTCCTCTTGAACCCGCGAAAGAACAATAAACAGAACAATAAAAAACTACAAACCAGAACATGTAACTTGCTAATAACAAGAACCGAAAACACCCACTTCAAACTACAACTTGTTCAGTTACTCCGAGGATATTTGTTTTCGCCATCCCCCCAAAAATTAAACCGGCTGATAGACTCCGCCCTGTCCATCTGCCGCCGCGAGCCAACACCATGCTCCACGTGTTATTCAGCGTTTACCTGAAGATGCTGGTGCTCTACAGCCCCTTCTTCGTGTTGTCCTGCTTCATCAGCCTGACCCGTGGCTACTCGCGCAAGGAGCAGCGGCGCCTGGCCTGGAAAGTGGCGATTGCCACGCTGGTGTCCAGCGTTTTGCTGTACCTGTTCGGGCGGGTGATTTTCGATGTGTTCGGGATCACGGCGGACGCATTCCGCATCGGTGCCGGCAGCGTGTTGTTCATCTCGGCGCTGGGCATGGCGCAGGGCAAGCCGGTGGTGCAGAGTGACAACGTGCAGCAGGACGTGACGATCGTTCCGCTGACCATCCCGCTGACCGTCGGCCCGGGCACCATCGGCGCCCTGCTGGTGATGGGCGTCAGCCAGCCGCACTGGGACGATAAACTGACCGCGATCATGAGTATCACGCTGGCCAGTTTCACCGTCGGCGTGGTGCTGTACCTGTCCAATCACATTGAACGGGTTCTCGGTGATCAGGGCCTGCAGATCGTCAGTCGGCTGATGGGCCTTTTCGTCTGTGCCTTGGCGGCGCAAATCATCTTTACCGGGATCAAGGGCTACCTGGGATCCTGAACGAAAAAGGGCTGCGGAAGAAAAATACCCGCAGCCCGATCTGATCAGTCCATGCAGAATGACTTATTGATCGCTGGACAGGCCGATCAGCGCGCCAAGTTCCAGCAAGGTTTCGGTGGCGATCGCACTCATCAGCTCCTCCAGGCTGACGGTCACCGAGAGCTCGTCAGGTAACGGAATATCGAGTATCACCTGCTGTTGCCGTGCCGCATCAGCGCTCGAGGCGTCACGCAAAACAATACTGCTCCCCGAGTCGGGATCCGTCAGCAGCAAGTGACCGCCGGAGGCCGAGACCAGCCACCGATGCATCGGCCCCAGCCTCAGCAGCAGATGAATGCCTGCTTCTGCGGAGTCGACGATCAGGCAATCAAGCCGATCCCACGTCTGCCGGTCCAGCGAAATGTAACCGGCGGATTGTGCGAACTTGAGTAGCAGCGTATCGACGCCATCCGGAATCGGCGCCATCCTGCCCGATGAGCCAATACCATCAATGACCAGCGTATTGGCCACTCGACTGACCTCTTGCACGGTCATCCCGTCATCCATGCGTGTGTCGTCGTTTCTGGCGTTGCTGAACAATCGGCCCGTCACCGGGTCATGCAGCACCGGAATCTGACCGTTCTCCAGGCCCAGATAGTGCGGCCATTCCTGGCCTGATGCCGTGGCGCTGAGCAGGCGACCGGCAGCGACGTCATACCAGCTGCACAGATCACCACGCCTGCCCGCCGTCAGGTAAGAAGCGCTGTGCTGACCTGCGAGTAATCGTGCCAGCTTTTCTTCCCGTGCCTGAAGTGAATCGGCGCCGTTGAAGAATTCGACCTCCACGCCGACGATACGCGGCGGCTCTCCGTCGATCAGATCGACCAGTACATGGTCATGCCGGCGGGCGCGCAGACCTGATCCATGCGGCACGGCCCAGGCAAACGTGTGCCGCGGCATGACTCGCTGCATCGGTAGCAGCAAGTCCGCCTGCAGCAAACGTGTTCCCGAACCGAATGCCGCCGCCAGGTTCTCCGGTTCCATGACCGGCTGACGATAGATTCGCCCGGATGCCCGGTCCATCATCCACGCCGCTTTTTTGTCAGGCGTCAGCCTTAACACGCGCAGGGCCTTGCCCGCTGTGTCGGCAATCAGGAACTGCTGATCCAGATACACGACATACAGCGGTGTCTTGCCCGTTGCGTCACTGACGCCTCCGATCTCCACACCCTCGGCTGACCAGTTCTGAACACCGGTCGCGACCGTGTACCACCACCTGAATCCGCCGACACTGCGCTGCTGCGCCGACAGCCATGCCTGATTGAGGCCCACCAGACGCGTCTTGCCGTCGTTGCTCATCTGGAACAACATGCCGTCATCTGTGAGCAAGACGTATTGCCCGTGCTGGCGGTGCACCTGCTGCACCTTGAGCGGCAAGACACTTTGCGCAAACGTCTCGGGTGCCTGATCCGCCGTGGCGATGCGCTGGCGATAAACCAGACGATCACCCAGATGATGAAACAACACGGTATCGCCATCGCCAGCCACTTGAAGCGGATCAAGCAGCTCCCAATCATGAAAATCCGCTGAGCCTTCAACGTTACGCAACAGGGGTCGAATCAAGCGCTCATCGTCGCTGCGCACCCACGTTCGGGTGGCCTTGCGCAAGTTCTCGTCCAAGGCGTGGATCGTAATCATTGCGCCCAGCGTGAACTCCACGCGCTGCTCATCCAGCGCTTCATGGAACAGGTAGCTGTGCCGTTGGAGAAACTCCGCCACATTGCTGCGTCCATCGAGAATCAGCGACGGGTGGCCTGGATTCATATCGGAAATAGCAATGAGGGACAGGACATTTTCACCGAGCAGGTAAGTCATCTTGTAGACATTTTTAATCGCGTCTTCAAAACGCTGGACCACCTGCAGCAGCCCCTCTGGCGTGGGCTGAATCGAAACAATGCAGGGGTTGTTTTCCGAATCGATATTCATCAACCGGTAAATGCGCCTGATCTGCCCGGTCACGAGATCCGTGCGCCAGATAAATCCCTGCACCGGGCTGTAGTAAAACATCTCCTCGCCGACCTTCGGTCCCATGCAGATATCCGCCGCGTACTTCAGATCCAGCCCCCGCACCAGGTGCAAGGCATCTTCGGTGTGGTCGTACCAGGCAGTGGTACGAACGCCAGTCAGGGCATCGTAGTAATTGCGGATGACCGTCGGACTGTCGGCCAGACGCTGGTTGCGCGCGAGTTCGCGCAGGTGCTCGCGTGTGACCTGAGCGTCGGCATCGGTGACCGCGTCGAGTTCAGTAAAGAGCAAGGTTCCCGTCGCCCAACCAATCTGATAGATACCGTCCTTGAGTTGCAGATACACAACATGCCTGGCAGGCACCTGCACCCGTATCGAACCCAGGTGAAACGTGTCCTGCTCCAGTTTCACCGCCGCCGCACTCACCCACGGGGCACGCAGCGACCATGTCATCGCATGGTCGGATGCAACCTGCAGGCGCAATGATTTGACGCCCTCGGCCAGGGTGATCGCGCAGTGTCCGCCGGCGGCATCGATGTCATAGCAAAGATAACCGTGCATCTCCTGCGGCAACGGAGGTACATGCAGAAAACGCTGATCGGGGCCAATGGTCACACTGACGTTGGTTTCCACGTAGTACGGCACCATTTTTTCAACGATGTACTCGGTCGGGACCCTGTAAAAGGTAAACCAGAATTGCCGTTTGCCGGCCCGGTCGTACTCCAGTGCCAAAGCTGTTTCCAGGTCTTCCTTGAGCGTTGTCGAAAACGGCAGCCCACCGTAATCGTAACCCAGGAAGCATTGCGGCAAACTCGGCAGCACTACGCTTTCAATACCAGGCGTCATATCCAGGGAAATCGTGTCGCGAAGGTCGAGTGTCTCTCGAATGCCGAATGCCTTGCTGCGATCGCCAATGACCTTCGGTGTATGCAGATCGGAGTAATCGTTCGCTCCGAGAATTTTGTGACTGCCGAAGGTAATGAGTCCTTCGCGCAAATCAAGCCTGGAGTAGACCGCAAAAGGATTGGCAATGTAGCTATCGCCCTGTACCGAATGGCTTTCCGGTCGATAGGCCGCATGCACATCATTGAGATACCGGCCGATCCGCTTCCCACGTTCCGTCCTGGCACTGAAGCCCTCGACCAGCGCGCCGATGCCAACCGCCAGCCCCCCCAGAATCACCCCGGCGCCGCCGAGAAAGGCCGCCGCCGTCCCCGCGCCCACGATACCCGCGCCCAAAGCGCCGACACCCAGCGCCAGCCCGCCGGCATCGAATGCCAACTGAGTGGCATAGACCGCGCGCTGGATATCGTCCTGTGCATTGACCAACAGATAAATGTCGAAGCCGATGCTGGCCAGTTGCAAGACGCTTCCGACGCCGTCGTTCAATACGTTACCCAGTGCATTACTGACGATCGACGAGGTGGTTTTGGCTACCCGCAGACCATCGCTAAAAGCATGCCGCACCAGATTCAGCAGTTGTGCGGCGTCAACCACAAGCCCATGAGCCATCTGCGCGTAGGCGAGATAACCGTGGATACGCACTGCCGATGTCAGCGCCGTCGCCCTCATCCCGGACTCGGCACTTTGCAACCCGAGCAGCAAGGCTTGAATGGCAAATCCGGCATTGAGCGTGTGTACCGCACTGGCGTCCGTCGGATCGATCACGGCTGACCCGGCGCGTCTGCCGGACAACGCTTCAAATGTATCGCTGAGGTAAGACTTGATTCCGGACAGGCGCGGGTCATCGGTCTGCACCGTGCGTGTGCGCTGTGGATCACTGGCACTGACCAAGGTGATTTCGCTGCGCCCTTGTGCAGCGCTCTTCAGGGACTCGAACACCGGCACGAAGTCACGGGACAGCTGATGCTGGTCCTGCAACCGCAGGGTCGCGCTTTCGATTGTCCGTACCCACTTGTGGCTGTCCACACTGCTCAACGCCTGCCCCAGACGCGCGTTCTCTGACAGGGAACGCGCACGCAACGCGGCATGCTGACTCCACGGCTCGACGGCACGCCCACCGCCCAGCGGGTCACCACTGAGCAAATGTTCAACGCGGATATCCGAAGGCAACGAATGACCGGCAATAGTTGCGCCGTCGAGCTCGATGACCTCGAAAACGCTCGCAGCCGCCTGCTCCAGACCATAAAGCCTGGCAATCGACTCCTCCTGCACGAAGCGCTGAACCCCTTGCTGCAGCGCCTCGATCCGGGCGAACGCATACAGCCCGAAGTTCGGATCGTAGAAGCGATACGATGTCTCGCCCTGCGTCACGACCTTGCTCACCAGCATCGAGTGATTGTCGGTGTTGAGCAACAGGCTGCCGGCCGTGCTTTTCGCTTCCAGCGCCTGCATCACAGCGGCCAGGTTCACCGCCGGTCTTTTTTCGCCGAACCGCGCCATGGGTACGCCACGCAACTCGTCCAGCACCTTGAGCAGTGCATGGACTTGCGGCGCGTCGGGTGTGAGATTGGCCAGCGCCAGTTTACCGATCAGCGCACGCTCCGCCGAAGCGCCCTTTTCCAGCGCGGCGGCCATGATCAGCGCCAGCGGATAGCAGCGTCGACCCGGATCGCCCGCACCGCGCACCAACAAGTCTTGTGGCAACTGTCTGGCCGTGTGCGCACCCGCTTGAAAAAACGCCTCACGCACTGCCGCCCCCCGCGACAGGATCAACGCCCGGCGCTCCTGCATGGCAGCGACTTCGATCCGACTCACGTACTCACGCCATTGCCGTACGCTGATCGGCTCGGCAAATGCCTGGGCCTTCAGCGCTCTGGAGTTCTGGCCGAGCAATTCGCGCTCCGATGCATTGACTCGCGTCTGGACCGCTGCAGGATCGCGACTGAGCAGGGTCTGCTCGATCACTTCATAGCGCGCGACCAAGCCACGGTCCCGCGTATCTTCGGCAAAGGCGACCGTGGTTGCCCATGCCTCAGCGAACCCGGTCTGGTCCAGCGTCGCGGCGCCGAACAGGCCCCCGAACATCACCCGGTGCAACGGACTCAACTGTTCCAGTGGCAACTTGCCCGCAGCGATGCGCGCCAAGGCCTCGTTGAGGTTGCCCAGGGACTCCGCCCCGATGGACGTCGGAACAGCGTCGGTCGACTGGTTCAGCACCTGCTGTCGGGCATCAAAACCAAGGCGGATGGGGGCGTTGAACGTAACATCACCGGTCAATCGGTCATTCATCGCCCGCACAAACGGCTCACCCAGATCATCCAGCAGTTGCTGCAGGACCGACGTCAGCAACACCGGTTTGCCTTCGATGACCGGCCAGCCAAGTTTGAACGTAAGCGTCCGCTCTTTCAGCAAGTCGGTCAGATTGCCGGCGTAGCGCGACTTGAGCTTGCCCGAGCTCCACTTCTCATGTTCTTTTGCCAGCCAGTCTTCAGGGGTACCTTTTACTGCCCAACCGGAGATCATTTCCTCTTCGGTGAAGACGTTGAAGCCCTCGACCTGCTTCAGATATTTACGAATCGCCGGCAGGTGTTCACGTTGCAGGTCTCTTTCGAAATAGCCGATTACGCCACCTTGAAGCGCGCCGGGTCCGGTCATGTCGATGGTGCCCAAGGCGTCGAGACGAATCCCGTCCTGGTAATAACCGAGGATGGCAGCGGTGAGTTTGTAGGGTAAGTTGGCGGTCGACGGCAAGCGCCCGTCAGCCTGGGCTTCAAGTACAACCTCGGACGTTATATTCCGGACCGAGGACTCATCTGATCGCGTCACACCCGCAAGGCTCATGCGGCGCTCAACCTCATACAGGCAGTCATAATTTGCCCGGATCAATTGCATGCTCGCATTGACCATGCCGCTGCCAGAGTGAGCCAGAATATAGGCATTCATTTCATTGGCCGTCGGACTGCCAAAGGCGGTGCCGCGCCGCATGGCATCCTTGGGCAAAGACACCGGCAATGGCGAAGCGAAGATCTTCTCCATACCCGGTTTGCTTCGGGCGAAGGCGCTCAGTGCCTCAAGATGTTCGGCGGGAATATGTCCGGTTCTGTCGGCATAGCGCTGCCGGTCGCGCCCCGGCATCAAAGCTTCATCATGGTTGAGGAGCAGCTGCAGGACACCGATCCTGGCGCGGTCACTGAAGCCACTGATGTCCACGCCGCCCGGCCTTTCGATCAGGGGTGGCAAATAATCCATATCGCTGTAACGCCCACCTTCGAAAAACTCGGCCTGCAGCCGCACCACATCACTGGCTGCTGCAAAATTGCCGCGCATGGCGACTTCGCGCTGGTAGACATCTGCCAGAAAGTGACTGGCAAACTCCTGCCGAACATCGCGCAGGCGCAGATCCTCACCGACCATGGCCTGATGCGAGTCCAGACATTTCTGGCGGAAGGCTTCGAGCGTCGCACGGTCCTTGCCATAACCGCGCACCATCAGATCGATCCGCGCCTCGTCCGCACGCCCGGCCCAGCGCGGCTGATTCAGGTAATCGAACATCTGCTGCTTGAGCACTCTGGCGCGGTCTTCGATCATGCTCGACAACTTGCTCGGAGATGCCGTTGCAGCCTCTGGCGACTCCATCGTGTGCACACGAGCGCTGTCGAGAATCACCCGGTTCATTTCAAAGGCCAGCAGTGCATCACTGTCATACCAGAGATTGAATGCATAGCCCTGCGCCGCCAGCACTTTGCGCCAGATGTTCATGTAGTCACGCTGGTTCGGTCCGACCTCACTGCCACCGACCCAGACAAAATGCATGATGCGCGGTATCGGTTTGCCAGCGGACAGCATTTCCAAGGTGGCGGTCAGACGGCGATGGTAGTCGCTCAGTTTCAGGCGCAGCGTCTTGACCTGGGCATCCGAAGAATCCAGCTGTGTTGATTCCATCGCGCCCTTGAGCAACCTGACCGCTATCAGTTGCTCTGAAAGACTGGGAGCCGCCGCAGCGGCGTCGTAGTAGCGCAAGGGAGCCTCGCCAAGGCTGCCACTCACCGACTCAAGTTCAGCGCGCGCGACATGATCGACGAACACAGTGCCCATATAGATTTCATCCGTAGTACTCAATGCAATTTCCTTTTTTCAGCCAAGCGAACGCATCACGACGACATCAGCCGTCGCGACACAGAGAGAAAACAAACTTGAAAAACCAACCAGGACTTTGCGTCAGGCCGGCACGGCTCCCAGCAACTGCGCAAGCGTTGCACTGCCGTCGGCATCATCGACCTCGACGACTTCACGCAGCCTTTGCACCAGACTCGATACCGCATGGGAGCGCTTGCCCTCGAAGCCGAGGAAGACGTCGCCGCGCATCGCCGGATCCGTCGAGCACACATCCCTCAGGATGAGGCTGTGCTGGCGATCCGGGTCGACGATCAGCAAGTGCTCGTCGACAAACGACAGTTGCAGTTTTTGCGGAGCGTCCAGCGCCCAGACCAGCTTCCCGGGAATCATCGGCACCTCGCCCAGTGCCGGACGACAATCGACGACGACCGATTCCAGCCGCAACCAACAGGCCTTGGACAGGTGATACGTCACACCGCCCTGCCCCACGCGCAACACCAGACAACTCACGTCATCAGCGATCAGTGGCAAGAGGTCTTCGACTTTTTTCTGGCCCTCGACCACCAAGACCTGGGCGTCGCGCCGCATATATTCGAAAGGGCCAATGCTCTTGTGACCGGGGTAGACGAAGACGCGGTGTGCAGGGCGCTCGTGCAACAGCACATGCTGATGGCGCGTACCAAGCAATTCGCAATCGTGCGGCAGGTCCTGGCCCGCGATCCGGATCAGTTGTGCATTCGCCGCGTCGAACCACTGCAGTTTGCCCGCGCCGGACTCCACGGCGATATAGGGAGCATGCTCGGCAGTCTCCAGCAATGCCTGCAGAGAATCCGCCAAATGCTGCGCGTGCTCGCTTGCCCAGCGCTGATTGACGCCCATGATTCGTTCAGCTTCCTGATAAGGCAGCTTGAGTGACACGCCGTTGACGGACGTCCCGCGCAGACCGGAGCCGTCACTGCTCACGGTGTTGAACCGCCAGTTATCCCACTCGGGCTGCGGTGCGGGCAGCAGCGCGCTCGCCAGTAGCTGTGCGCCATCGCCGAATGCTGCTGCGAGTTGCCGGCTGTCGAAGAACAGCTGACGCCAGACCTGACCGCTGCCGACGTCGAACAGCCAGACCGCCTGATTGTCCGGAGTCACTCCGAGCAGGCGCATTTCCCGGTCGTGCCCCGGGTCGCACAGCAGCACGCGGTTATCCACGTACCAGGCACACAGGTTGCGATCACCGCTGGCGTTGCGCACACCCAGAATGGCAAAACTGTCGACCGGGTACTTCGCTGCCAGCGCTTCCAATGCTTGCCACCACTGGGCCCGCCCCTTGAGCCAGCGCTCACTCAAGCCACCCAGCTGCACTTCACCCTCGGCGGTCAGATTGAAGAACAAGCCGTCATCGGTCAGGGCCAGATACCCGTCCTGTACCGGCACCACGTCATTCAGTCCATCAGGCTGAAGCCATTGATGCGTCCATTGCGCCGGCCAGCGCTCGCTGCCTGCGGATACACGGCGTTGCACCCTGCACAGTTTTTGCGCCAGCCGGTCGTAGATGAAAAACAGCGTGTGCTCATCGTTGACCGGCAGCAGCAACAGCTCATCTAGATGCTTGATCGAATCGGCCCAGCCGCGGTTTCGTCCAGAGGCAAACGGATGAATGCACAACAGGTCACGGCTGCGAATCCAGACCAGATCGCGCTTGTCCGGATTGAACTTCCAGCACACCGACACGTAAGCGGCCGGTTGCCAGTCGACGGTGGTGACGCCTGCGCGTTCGGGCACCGGTGACAACGGAAAATAATGACCCAGCACCACCGACCAATGTGTCAGGGTCGGATTGGCGAACACTCGCTGGCCCAAGTCACGGTCCATCTCTCGAGTCACCGCAACCAGCTGCAGCTGGCCCTCACGGATCAGGTAATTGAACTGCGTGACTTGCTGATCGGCGCCCTGACATTGTTGCTCGATGTGAATCACCCCTTGGGCATCGACATCGATACGCCGCACGCTGCACTGCCCCTTCATCACCAGCAGTCGGTAGCGGCATTCGAGTAAACCGCTGACGGCATCGACCTGCCAGATATCGTAGTTGTGCGTCTCGTAGAAAAACGCAGAATCGTCGACCACGGCGCCCAGCAGCATTTCATCGGCCGCGAGTACCTCTTCATTGCGAATGTACAGAAAACGATCCCTGGCAGCGTCGTACCAGGCCGTGGTGTAGCGCGGTTGTTCCTCGGGCTCGAAAGGAATCGGAAAGTGATGAACCGGCGTGTAAGGCATCACCAGTCGATGCTCCCGGGCCAGCGTCTGGTAGTGCGTGAGCAGCGATTGCTCATGCTTCCCGGCGGGCGCGTCCTGCTCGAGAACGTCGAGTCGTGCGTCACCGCGGTTGACCTTGAACGTTTGTCGACCGGTCAGTTGCAGCGTGACGTCATGCCGTCCTCTGCCGGTGAAGGTCACCTTCACGCCCCCCACCGAAAGCACCCCGCCGGCTTCGATATGCACATCGCTCTCGGTGGCCCAGGTGGCGGACAACTTCCAGTGACACAGCTGCAGGCTGGGAGACTGCAACTGGAGATTGGCCCCACGATTGAGAATCAGCGAACAGACACCACCCGCTCCTTCGATGCGGTATGACAATTTGTCTTGCCAGACCGGCGGCGTCATGGGTACTGCCAGCGCACGCTCACGGGCATCCAGCCGCACCTCGATAACGGTTGAGCGATACGACGGTATCAGACGATTGATGATGTAGTGCGTGGGAAAAGAGTAGAACGAAAACAGGAACTGCCACTGGCCTGCCGCATCCTTTTTCTCCAGCTTGCGGGCCGTATCGAAACCGGTGTCGTGACGCAGCGTGGAGAACGGCAGCGCCTTGTATTCGTACCCGTAGTAGGTGGTCGGCGTGCAGGGCAGGACGACCAGTTGCGTGCTCGGCGGATCGAAGCGGATGTAGCCTGGCAGCCCCAGCTCACGCCGCAGATCGAGTGCTTGCTGATCATCCGGATTGATACCCGGCACCCCGAAATGGTCGCGCAACCGATACACCTTTGGACTGTCGAGCACCAACATCGCGCGATTGAAGTCCAGGCTCCGAACGACCAGCGAGGGATGAGCGATCCACGCCCCAAGCCCGTCGCCATAACGATAACCGACACCGCGACAGGCCCGCTCCAGAGCGTCGAAAAACAACCCGACCTCCTGCGCCTGCCCGGCGATCCTGGCGAACCCCTGAGCCAGTGCCGCCACACCCACAGCCAATCCGCCCAGAACCACCCCGGCGCCGCCGAGCACGGCTGCCGCAGTCGCCGCGCCCGCCGTGGCGGCTCCCAGACCACCGGCAGTCAACGCCAGACTGGTGGCATCGAAGGCCAACTGGGTGCCGAACTGCGCGCGCTCGATCTCGTTGTCTGCCGTCGCCAATTGATAGATGTCGAAACCGACATTGGCCAGGCCCAGCACCGCGCCGACGCCTTCATTGGCGACATGTCCCAGCGCCTCGCCCACCACTGGCGCACAGGTACGGGCGATGATTTTCTCTTCATTGAGTGCGGTCTTGATCAGACTGAGCAGACCGGCGACGTCGGTGACATTGCCGTGCACCAATTGCGCGTAATTGACGTAGGCATGCAACCTGACGGCGGTGGTCAAGGTGCGGTCATCGCCCTCTCGTCCACGCAAGACATTCATCAGCGCCTGGATCGTGAAGCCGGTATTGAGGGTGTGAACGGCACCAGCCTCAACCATCTGCGGCGTGGCTCGGGTGCCCAGTACCGAAAACTGCTCGGACAGATAATTTCTGATGCGCAGCAGGCGATGATCGCTGCTGACCACCTGCACCACATGCTCGGATTGCGCGGGATCGATCAGGTTGATCCGGTACTCGCCGGCGGGCGTTATCTCCAGGGTTTCGAACAACGGCACCAACGGCTTTGCTGAAGCATGCAAGTCCTGTAAAGCGTCGGTCGCCTGGGCAATCTGCTGTCCCCACCAGTGACTGTCCAGTTCGCGCAGGCTGCGCCCCAAGTGCGGATTGCTCACCAGCGAATGGCCGCGGGCACTGTTCAAGCGCCGGCGGATTGGCCGCTGTGCCTGCTCCGGCAGCACATTGTCGGACTCCAGCAATTGTCCGACGCTAAATCCGCCGGACAGATTCAAGGCCGATATCTTTTGCCCCTGCAGCTCGATCAGATCAAACGCCGGACGCGCGTCGTCGCCATAGGCCGCATAGTATTTCGCCATCCCCTGCTTGTGAAAAAGGTCAGTCAGTGCCAGTTGCAACTGATCCGGCTGACTGAACTCGAACACGCCGAAATTGGGATCATAAAAGTGATAGGTGGCGTGCCCACCCTTGAAGGTTTTCGCCACCAGCATGGCGTGATTGTCCGAGTTGAGCATCAGCGTGCGCGTGCTGGCGAACGCCTCCAGCGTGGTGCCGAGCTGTTGCAGATCGACTCGCCCCAACGGCTTGCCGATGTCGTGCAATTGCACGTCGTGCAACTCTTCGAGCGCCTCCAGAAACACCATTGAATCGTGCTGCTGCGGCTCGGCCGTGGCCAGGAAGAACCGCTCGCGCAATCGTCGCGACGCCGCCACGCCCTGCTCCAGAGCAGCACTCATGATCAGCGCCAGCGGGTAACAGCGGCCACCGGGATCGCCCGGCCCTTCGAGCAACAGATCCTGCGGCACCAGTTTGACGTCACTGGCTTCGATTTGTCCCAGCACCTGACCCAGCCGCAGGATCACCTGCTCGCGATGCTCGCGGGTGGCGACGGTCTGAATATGGGCAACATGACGCCCCCATTGAAACAGCGTGTACGCCTGCGACAGCGCGGCTCGCTTCAGCGTCAACGCGCTGTCCGACGCCACCATCGGCTGCTCGACATGACTGGCAAGACCGGCCATGAACTGCGGGGCCCGCTGCTGATACAGATGGCGTTCAATGGCCGCATAACGTACCGACGCCCCTACCTCGGCAACGCTGTTGGCCAGATTGTCGAGCTCGGTGGCAAGTTGCGTGAGACTTGAGTTATCCAGTGAGCGTGCGCCGAGCATCTGTCCCAACACCACCCGTTGCAACGGACTGATCTGGAAGAACGACAGCGAACCCTCGGCAATGCCGCTTAGCAACTCATCCAGCGCCAGCCCCTGAATCCGCGCATCGCTGAGCGACGCCGGAGCCTGCAAAGTGACGGGCTGGGCCTTGATGGCCTGGCGATCATCGAAGCCGAGCCCCGGCCCGTCGGGAAACCATAATGGGCCGTTATGTCCTTCGCGCATCGCGGCCACGAACGGTTCACCGAGTCTGTCGATCATCCGTTGCAGCACATCCGTCAACAGCACTGGCCGGCCCTCGATAACCGGCCAGCCCTCCTCGAACGCTATGCTCTGCTGGGTCAGCAATGCTTTTACATCACCGCTGTAACGCGCGCTGAACTGTCCTTCCTGCCAGCGCCGCTGCTCGTCGAGCACCCACCGCTCGACATCAACGGCGTTGTTTTTCCAGGAGTGGTCCTGCTCTTCCTCGGTCTTGTCGTTGACCATCCACAGCGGCTCGATCGCCGCCTCCACACGCAAGGTTTCCACCTCGCGCGGAACGAAGTTGCGCCGTTCGTAGTCGGCCATGCCATCGCGCATCGCGCCAGGTCCGGTCAGATAAATCGTCCCCTCGCTCTGCGGGCGAATGCCGTCACTGAAGTAGCCCGCGATGGCCAACATCAAAAAGCTGGCCGCCATGTCCTCGGTCATCGACAGCTCGGCCAGAGGGCCAAATGCCTGTTCGAGAACTTCTCGCGCCAGCTCTGTCATGCCCTCGAAATCGGTCAATGCGACGCCTCGTTCGGCGGCGAGGCGGTTTGTCTGGTCGATGGCCTCATAGTTGAACCGGAACCGCTCGATCACGCTGTTAAGCATTGGCGATTGCGCATGAGCCATCAGGAACGAGTTGCTCAACGTTTCATTCACGGCAACCGCGCGCAAGTCCTGCGGGCGCACCAGCAGTTCGGCCGGCGCCTGGAACACCTCGTGCAGTGCCGGTTGCTGCCGGGCGAAAGCCTCCAGCGCGGCGCGGTGTTCGTCGGGAATCCGGCCCCGATAATCGGTGTATCGGTCGCGCAATGCCTGGCGTCCCGGCATCCAGTGCGGATTGTGATCGAGCAGCAGTTGCAGAACGCCAAGGCGCGCGTCGCCGCCGAACGCACTGATGTCGACCCCGCCCAGGGTTTTGACCAGGGGCGGCAAGTTATCGACATCCACGTAGCGGCCAGCCTCCTCGTACAAGACCTCGACCCGCACCACGTCAGAGGCGGCGGCCAGATTACCGCGCAAGCGGGTCTCGCGATCGTAGATGGCTTGCAGTCGCAGCGGTGCGTCGAGGTCACGCAAGTCACGCAACTGCAAATCATCGCCTGCCAGATCGAGCAGACTGCGCCGGTTCTGCTCGATCAAGGCTTGCAGTTGTTCCGCGTCCTGGCCGTAGGCGCGGGACAACAAGTCGATCCGCGCTTCATCCGCCGATTGCCCTCGTTCCAGCGCCTCATTGATGTGCATGAACATCTGCTGCTTGAGGACGATGACCCGCTCTTCGTACAACGTCCCAAGCCTGGTGTCGGTAATACGCTCGCTACCGCCGTGTTGCATGGCGTCAGCCTTGGCGGCCTCGACGATCAACTTATTGGTTTGCCAGGCCAGTAGCGCGTCACTGTCATACCAGAGATTGAGGCTGTACCCCTGCCCGCTCAATACCTGCTTCCAGAGGTTGAGATAGTCACGCTGAATCTCGCCAAGGCCACCGCCCAGCCAGACGAAATGCAGATTTTTTACAACCGGAGTGGCGGCAGTGTTCGCGTAAATCTCGCTGTTTCGCAGACGGGTCTCGAACGCCTGAATAGCGTTGTAAATGCCCGATAAAGCGCTTTTCGGCGGTTCAGACTGGCCCGGCGTGTCACGGCGCACACGCGGCACGCCGATCAACTGTTCCAGAGAATGCTTGAGTAATGTCAGGGGTTCAATTATTCGCGGGGAATTGAGCAAACCGATACATGCAAAGTAATAGCGCCACACTGACGGATAAACGTCACTGTCCCGGTGTACCAACAGGGCCTGTTCGAGATCAGCCTGTTTGAACAGATTGATAAAACTGACATAACCACTGGCATCTTTAAATCTTTGATCGTGCATGAAAGTTCCTCCGTTATTCTGACCGACATCATGAGCGCACACAGGCACTTGAATGGCAGCGAAGTTAACGAATGGGGACTTCGCACTCAAACTTCAGAACTTTCAATACATGTCAAAACAGGCAATTAAAAAACAACTGATAACGCATGTAACCGCAACAGGTTATTGCGACAACCCTGATCAAAAAATCAATATGACTGCGAAAGTCGGCGGCACAACTGCGCATCGACTTTTTACTGCGGCCAATCAAGATTCAGGATAAGTCCGACAAAATGTAAGTCATAAGAAAGATCCCACGCGGTAGTGGAGCAAATCTCACACGCACCGCTGAAAGATATGACATCGGCAAATCCGGAAACAATCTCCCCGTCCTGGCCGGCATGGCGAGGGAGCAAGCCCCCTCGCCTGCGCTCATGCCTGCGGCTTTTCGCCGTACCAGCGCGGCGTGTAGACCCACACGCCACCTTCGGCCTTGGGGAAGGTGCATGTGGTCGAAGAACCAATCAGCACCATCGTGCGCATGTCCACCTGATCCGGAGTCAGTTGCCCCAGTGTGGTGACCCGCAGAGACTGCCCCGGCCGACCGATGTCGCGCCCCAACACCACCGGCGTCGCCTCCGTGCGATGCTGCGCGACGATTTCCAGCGCACGGCCCAGTTGCCACGGACGCGCCCGGGAGATCGGGTTGTAGAAGGCCAGGGCCAGGTCGGCGGCGGCCGCCAGATCCAGACGCTTCTCGATGATCGACCACGGCTTGAGGTTGTCCGACAGCGACATCACGCAGAAATCATGACCCAGCGGCGCACCCGCTTGCGCAGCCGTGGCGAGCGAAGCGGACACTCCCGGCAGGATTTCCAGCTCGACGCGGTGCCAGGCCGGATCGGTCGACTCGTGCAATGCTTCGAGCACCGCTGCGGCCATGGCGAACACGCCGGGGTCGCCGGACGAAACGACGATCACCGAACGGCCCTCGGCCGCCAGCCGGAAGGCGTGGCGGGCGCGCTGCATTTCTTCGCGATTGTCGGTGCAGTGCTGCACCTGATCAGCGCGAAACGGGCCGGCCATACGCACATAGGTTTCGTAACCGAGCACATCGGTGGCCCGCGCCAATTCCGCCTTGACCGCTGGCACCATCAGTTCGGCAGCGCCGGGGCCGAGGCCGATCACCGCCAGGCGTCCACGCTGACGACCGATCTGCGCGACGTCCAGCGGCTGTTCGGCGCGCGCAATCGCCAAGCCGTTGGCACGGCTGATCGTGGCCTGCGGCAGTGCCTGACGCGCCAACGCGTCGAGGTCGTTGTGCGCCGCGACAAAGCGCAGTGGCACACCCAGTTCGAGCGCGGCTTCACGCAGTTTGGCCGCCGCCATTTCCGTGTCAGCCGCCAGCAGACAAGCCAGCGCCTGCTGCGCAACCCCGGCCTGCTGCAACGCGGCGCGCACAGCGTTCGGCAGATCGTCCAGCTGCGCACTCACCGCCACCGCGACGCTGCGCGGATAAATCAGTAGCTCGTAGGCGCTCGCGATACGTTCGGCACTGCCGACATGAATCGAGCGCTGCGCCTGCGGGTCTTGCGGCAACTGCGCCTGATCCAGCCACGGCGCCGCACCTTCGATGCGCACGCTGTGCCCGGCCAGCAAATCGGAAACGAAACGCTTGCCCAGTTCCAGATCCGCCAGCGCATAGCCGCTGGGTGGATTGAGCAGGCAAGTGCCAAAGCGCAATTCGCCACTGGTGGTGATCGCCGCTGCGACCTGCAATGCGCCAGCGATTTCCCGGGCCATGACATTCACCCCGCCGAGGCCACCGAGCAGCGGCACCACGGCGCTGCCGTCTTCGGCAACGGCGAGTACCGCCGGTTCCGCGCCCTTCTCGATCAGTAACGGTGCCAGGGTGCGAATGACAATACCGGCCGCGCACAGGGCAATGATCGGCGTGTCTTGCTGGTACAACTCACGCAGGGTCGCGCCAAATTCCTGATAGCTGTGGTCGGCGCCTTCGACGCGTCCGGCGAGGCCGTGGATCTGCGCCGTCGGATACACCTGCTGGATACGTCGCGCGGTGGCCAGCGCGCTCTGTCCGAGGATGACAATGGCCGGTGTGGATGGCGTCATCAACCTTGCCACCGTTCGCCCGGGACGATGATCAGCGAGAAGTACGGCGAGGACATCGGCTCGACCTGATCCAGCGGCACGATCTTCTGATTGGCCATGGTCGCGCGTTCGACGTACAGCGCGCGCTCGGCCAGCCCGAGCTCTTCGAGTACCGCTCGGACTTTGGGAAAGTTGCGCCCCAGCTTCATGATCACCGCCGCATCGGCGTCGGCCAGACGCCGCTTCAGATCCTCGTGCGGCAGTACACCGGAGAGCACCGACAGGCTCTGGTTGCGATACACCAGCGGCGCGCCGAGCACCGAGGCGCCGCCAAGCATCGAGCACACGCCCGGCACCACTTCGGCTTCGTAGCGGGTGGACAACCGGTCATGCAGATACATGTAGGAGCCGTAGAAGAACGGATCGCCTTCGCAGATCACTGCAACGTCGCGGCCGGCGTCCAGATGCGCCGCGACTTCTTCGGCGGCAGCGTCGTAGAAATCACTGATCACCTGCTCGTAGGACAGCGGCGCCGGCAGCACTTCGGTGGTCACCGGGTACACCAGCGGCAGCAGGTTCTGCGCGTCCTGCAGGTGCGCTTCGATGATGCCGAACGCATTGCCTTTTTTACCCTTGGCGACGAAGTACGCCACCACTGGCGATTCGCGCAGCAGACGCAGGGCTTTGACGGTAATCAGCTCCGGATCACCGGGGCCCACGCCGAGGCCGATCAGTCGTCCTGTTGCCTGCATCATTCGACCTCCGTGGCGAGGGCGTTCACGGCGGCGGCGGCCATGGCGCTGCCGCCGAGCCGGCCTTGCATGATCACGAACGGTACGCCGCGACTGTCAGCCGCCAACGCCGCTTTCGATTCGGCGGCGCCGACGAAGCCCACCGGGAAGCCAAGAATCAGCGCCGGTTTCGGTGCGCCGGCATCCAGCATTTCCAGCAGATAGAACAGTGCGGTCGGCGCGTTGCCGATCACCACCACGCTGCCCTCCAGGTGCGGACGCCACAGCTCCAGCGCCGCCGCCGAGCGGGTGTTGCCCAGCTCACGGGCCAGCTCCGGCACGCTGTCGTCGCGCAAGGTGCAGATCACCTTGTTGTTCGCCGGCAAACGCGCACGGGTCACGCCTTCGGAAACCATCCGCGCATCGCACAGGATCGGCGCACCGGCTGCCAGCGCATCGCGCCCGGCCTTGCCGGCGCCCTCGGAGAATTGCAGACCGTCGACTGCCTCGACCATGCCGCAGGCGTGGATCACCCGCACCGCGAGTTTTTCCAGATCGGCCGGGATGCGTGCCAGATTGGCCTCGCTGCGAATGATCGCGAAGGAGTTGCGATAGATCTCCTGACCGTCGCGGATGTAATCAAGCATCAAGGGGGCTCCGTGAGCGGGCGTCGAGCAGGATCGCGGCCGCTTCAATAGTAAGGTTGCGTGCGTGCAGCGTGCCGAAACCCGGCAGCGCTGCATCGCGAAAATAGAGGTCGTAATGACCGGGGCTGATCGCCAGCAAGGTGGCGGGTGCGCAATGGGCCGCCGCGCAAGAGCGCGGGCAGCCGGACAGGTGCACGTTCTGCGCCTGTGGCAACAGCGTCGCCAGCCATCGGGCGTCGTGTTTGGTATCGGCCAGGCCTTTGCCGCATCCGCTGGAGCCGGTGCAGGCAATCAGCCTGGACAGCGGCTCACGGGCATCGGTCAGCCAGTGCAATTGCGTCAGTGTTTGCAAGACGTGCGCCGCGTCGGAGGGCTTCACGTTCGGCAGCAACAGACTTTGCCACGGGGTGAAACGCAGGCTGCCATCACCGTACTCGCGGGCCAGCCGGGCGGCGCCACGCAGCATGACCGGGTCGAGACGGCCGAGCGCCGGCACCGCGCCGACATACACCCGGTCGGCAGCGTTTTGCGGGTGAACACCGATGTGCAGAGCCTCCGCCAGCGGCGTGCGCTGTCGGGCAACGACGGCTTTGATCGCCACGCGCTCGCGCAACTGTTCGAGGAAGGCCGGCATCGGCCATTCATCAAGCAAATGGCGCATACGCGTCTGCTCCGGCCGAGCCCGCTCGAGGAACAACTCCAGCACCGCGACCACCAACGCATGGCCGTTTTCCAGGGTCACGGCACCGGCCGCCCGATCGGTCGGACAGCCGGCCAGACCGAACGCCAACAAGACTTCACCGTCGCACTCAAACGCCGACAACCACAGATCATGCGGATGTTCGAGCATCGCCAGCGCCTCACCGCCGTCCAGTTGCACGGCAAACTTGGCGCTCAACTCGGGAAAGCGCGGATGCGTCTGCAATGTCAGCAGAATCTGTTCGGCCAGAGGCCGGGTATCGAATAGCAATCGCCGATCGATACCGGCACTCGGGCTGAGCATCAGGTTACGCACATCGTCACCCGCTGCGGTTTGCGGCCCCAGGCCGGCGGCCAGCAAGCTGTCGGTCAATACCGCTGACTGCTCACCGATGCCGCGAATCTGCAGATTGGCGCGGTTGGTCGCCTCGATTTCCCCGCGGGCGAAACGCTCGGCGGCATTGGCCACCGCGTCGGCCTGATCGGCAGTGATCGAGCCGCCATTGAGCTTGATCCGGCAGATGCCGCCGTCCAGTGCCTGGACGATACGCAGCAACCCCGGACAAGCTGAGGGGCGCAGAGCGGTGGACAGAGGGCGTTCGTTCAAGGGATGACCGGCTGGCTAACGGCGCTGTAGTGGGCGAAAGGTCGCCATTATGCCTGCTTTGCCCGAGCGCATGAAAATGCCTGCCGGTCGGAAACTGCACCCAGGCAACAATTCCCGCCGCCTGGCGTTGCTTCAGAGTTGGTATTCCTCAAACCTCGACGCATGCGCGCCAATGGCTTGCTCCACGCTTGCCCGGTTGGCATCCATGGCCCGGCGCTTGATCAGCAGCTTTCTGGCGCGAATGTCCAGTTGTGACATCGGTTGATGAACCTGCCAGAACAGATAGTTAGTATTGAGTACCAACTTGATAAAGCGGATATGGCTGAGTACCACCACCAGCTCGTCACGGGTGTTCTGACTGACCGGCAAAATATGCGAGTTGAAGGTTTTGCCACTCAGCGCGGAAAACTGCTTCAACAATGCGGCATCTTTTTCCAGCGCTGCAAGTCCCGCTTCAACCTGGGTCAGTTGAGAACGCGCGAGCAACGGCGCAGTCAATCGCCGCCATGCCTCCTGCACACTCCCGGAAAACGCCGTCTGCACAAGCACCACTGGCTGTTCCTCAAGACTCCAGCCAAACGACCAGAGGATGCCGGCAAAATGATCGAACCACTGCGCAGGCTGAGTACTGCTGTTATAAACGCCGTCCGCCTTGATCTGCGCGAGATAAATGCAGTGCTTCACAAAGTTGTTATCGGCCTCGGCCTGACCTTCCAGGCCGGTGAATAACATATTGTTAACGGCCACTGCGTTATTCTGACTTAAACGTGTATTGGAACTGATATCCATATCATCTCCTGCCAACCTGGCATTGATTAATTTATCGGTCTATTGCGTCAGACTTATAAAAAACTGACTTGAAGTAAACTAACAAAAACAGCAGTTGAAAAAACCAATATTGCTCAACAACACGTTTCCGCGCGGCTTTGGGCACGCCGCGACGACAGACCCGCGTCAGATGCCGGCCGCCGCGTTATCATGCCGCCCTTGAAGATCTACCCTGGATTTAAGGAACGGCATGACACCCTGGCTGACGGTTGTGGGAATCGGTGAAGACGGCTTCAAGGGCCTGGGCAAAAATGCCCGGCGCGCCCTGATGGGCGCCTCGCGGATCATCGGCGGCCAGCGGCAACTGGACTTGCTGCCGGTATGCATACGCGGTGAACGCGCGTTGTGGCCAAGCCCGTTTTCCCTCGCGCCGGTGCTGGAGCAGCGCGGCGAAGCGGTGTGCGTGTTGGCCAGTGGTGATCCGATGTTCTACGGCGTCGGCGCCAGCCTCGCGCGGCAGGTGCCGAGTGCCGAGATGCTGATCCTGCCGGCGCCATCCTCCTGTTCGCTGGCCGCCGCCCGACTCGGCTGGCCGTTGCAGGATGTGGTCACCCTGTCACTGGTCGCGCGACCTTTGGCGGCACTCAATGCGCAACTGTTCAGCGGCGTACGCCTGTTGCTGCTGAGCAATGACCGGCAAAGTCCGGCGGCGGTCGCGGCGTTGCTGCGTGAGCGCGGATTTGGCGGCAGTCGCCTGAGTGTTCTGGAACACCTCGGCGGCGACGCCGAGCGGCGTATCGACGGCACTGCCAATGACTGGAACGACCCGGCGATTGCCGATCTGAATGTGATCGCCATCGAATGCCTGGCCGATGCGCACGCACCGCGCCTGTCGCGTCTGGCCGGACTGCCCGACTCGGCATTCCAGCACGATGGGCAACTGACCAAGCGCGATGTCCGCGCCATCACCCTCGCCCGCCTTGCGCCGATCCCCGGCGAACTGCTGTGGGATGTCGGCGGCGGTTGCGGCTCGATCGGCATCGAATGGATGCGCACGCACCCCAGCTGCCGTGCCATTGCCATCGAGACGGACGAAGGCCGACAGGCCTTGATCGAACACAACCGCGACGCGTTGGGCGTACCCGGTCTGCAATTGGTGCGGGGCCGCGCACCGCAGGCGCTCGCCGGGCTGGAGCGCCCCGACGCGATCTTCATCGGCGGCGGCGTGACCCGTGAGGGGGTGTTTGCAACCTGCTGGGATCAACTCAAACCCGGTGGTCGACTGGTGGCCAACGCCGTGACCCTGCAAAGCGAAGTCACCCTGATGAACTGGCGCGAACGCCACGGCGGCGAACTGACCCGAATCCACGTTGCCCAGGCGCAACCGCTGGGTGAGTTCGACACGTGGCGGCAGGCGCTGCCAATCACCTTGCTCGATCTGGTCAAACCCCTCGATGCGTGACGAAACCGCCGAACAACCCGCGCCGCTGCGTAGCGGCCTGACCACCGGCAGCTGCGCCACCGCCACCAGCCTTGCCGCCGCACGCCTGCTGCTCGACGGCACCTCGGCGGACGCGGTGCAGATCGTCCTGCCCAAGGGCAAGCAGGTGCAGATGCGTCTGGAGTTTTGCCGCTTGACCGCCGACGGCGCCGAGGCCGGAACGATCAAGGACGCCGGCGACGACCCCGACGTGACCCACGGTGCGCTGCTCTATTCGCACGTGCGGCTGCTGGCCGACCCGGGAATTCGCTTCGTCGCGGGCACAGGTGTCGGCACCGTGACCCGGCCGGGGCTGGTGCTCGGCGTCGGTGAGCCGGCAATCAACCCGGTGCCGCGCAAGATGATCAGCGATCACTTGAGCCTGCTCGCCGCCGAAAGCGGTTATGGCGGCGGCTTCGAGGTCACGGTCAATGTCGAGGGCGGCGAAGCGCTGGCGCTGAAAACCATGAATCCACGGCTGGGCATTCTCGGCGGGCTGTCGATTCTCGGCACCAGCGGTATCGTCCGGCCGTTTTCCTGTGCGGCGTACATCGCCTCGATCCACCAAGGCATCGATGTGGCGAAAACCAATGGTTACCTGCACATCGCCGCGTGCACCGGCAACGCCAGCGAAGACACCATGCGCCGGGTCTACGACCTGCCCGAAATCGCCTTGATCGAAATGGGCGACTTTGTCGGCGCGGTGCTCAAGCATCTGCGCAAAGTGCCTGTGGATAAACTGAGCCTGTGCGGTGGCTTCGGCAAGATCAGCAAACTGGCGGCCGGGCACATGGATCTGCACTCGCGCCATTCCAGCATCGACCTGCCGCAACTGGCCGAATGGGCGGCGGCGATTGGCGCCGATCAGGCGTTGCAGCAAAGTATTCGTGAAGCGAATACCAGTCAGCAGGCCTTGGCGATGGCCAGTGCGGCAGGCATTGCCCTCGGCGATGAGGTCTGCCGCCACGCGCTGAATTTCGCCCGCAGCGTGGTGCCGGCGCAGGTTCAGGTCGAGGTGTTTGCGATTGATCGCCAAGGCGGCATTGTCGGCCACGCCGGAGGTTTTGCATGAAGCGCATTCTGTTGCTGGGCGGCGTCACCGAAGCCCTGGCCATCGCCCGTACGTTGGGGCCAGAACACATCTACAGCCTGGCCGGCGTGGGCCGGGTGCCGACCGACCTGACCTGCCAGGTACGCGTCGGCGGCTACGGCGGGGCCGAAGGTCTGACGCAGTTCATGCGCGACGAAGGCATCGACCTGCTGCTCGACGCGACCCACCCCTACGCCGCGCAAATCAGCCACAACGCCGCCCGCGCCGCGCAACTGAGCGGCATCCCTTGCTGGGCCTTGCGCCGCCCCGCATGGCAGCCGCAACCGGGCGATGACTGGCGCGAAGTCAGCGACTGGACCGAACTGACCAAAGCCCTCAAACCATTCCGCCGCCCGCTGTTCACCCTCGGCCGCGAACCGCTGCAACACCTCGATGAAATCCCTGCCCACCAGTTCTGGACCCTGCGCGCGCTCGACGTCTACCCCGGCAACGAACGCTGCGAAGTGATCGGCGCCCGTGGGCCATTTCTGCTTGAGGACGAACGCGCACTGTTCGAGCGCCGGCAGATCGATGTCCTGATCAGCAAGAACAGCGGCAGCACTGCGACCGAGCCCAAGCTGGAAGTGGCGCGGGAGTTGGGGGTGCCGGTGATTGTGTTGAAGCGGCCGGTGTTGCCGGGGGTTGATCGGGAGTTTCTGACGACGTCTGAAGTCTTCGCTGCCCTTGCCGCCTTCACCCGGCTTTAGCCAGGTGCAGATTTCGAATACGCCTTCGCGGGCAAGCCCGCTCCCACAGTGGTCCGCGCCGACTGCATAGTTTGTGTATGCCACGGATCCTGTGGGAGCGGGCTTGCTCGCGAAGGCGCCGGTACTGTAATCCTCTCTCCAGCGCCCTACAGCTAAACCGGATGCTACGTACAACCACTTAAAGAACCACTGACTGTCTGCATTAAATGCCCGGTTTTATGCTCACCGCTTTTGAGCCCAAAGGTGAACATTGCGATGACCGAAAAATTCACCCGTTTCGACGCCGCCGAATACCTCAAAACTCCTGAGGATATGGCGGCGTATCTGGACGCTTGCTTTGATAATGATGAAGGCGATGGCGTGCTCATCCGTGCAGCACTGAATGACATAGCCCGAGCTCAGGGCATGACACAGGTGGCACGTGATGCTGGCCTGGGTCGTGAAAGTCTCTATAAAGCGCTGAGCAGCACTGGTAACCCAGAATTCGCAACTATCATGAAGGTCATGAAGGCTTTGGGTTTGAGATTGCACGCCGTCGCGGTTTGATTGATCTGCGACACCAAACCGCACGACGCCTTTTTACTTATCGGCCCTGATCAGGCTAAATAGCCCGCGCCTGATCGCCCACCCAACGGATCTGTCCCATGAACCGACACCGGCTCGCATTTGCCTGGATCGCCTGCTTTGCAGTGCTGTTCAACATGCTCGCCATGCCGATGACCGGGGCGCTGGCGCAGGCGGCCAGTTCACCGGCCGAACAGTTGCTGTGGAGCAGTTTCTGCACCGGCAGCGGGACGAAGATGGTGGCGATCGACATCGGCCCCCCGGAGCAGAAAGCCCCGTCCAACGACAGCCATTCCAACATGCAGCATTGCTGGTGCTGCTCGGGTTCTGCGCCGCTGATGGCGTTGCCGGGGCATGCGCCGCAGCTGTATTTTGCCCGTTACGAAAGCAATCGCAGCGTGGCCCCGCCCTCGTTGCAAACACCGACACCGCGCCAGCAATGGCCGAGCCTTAATCCGCGCGCCTCGCCTCTGGTTTGATTTGTTCTCGCAATTGACCTGCGTATCAAATCGTTCTGGAGAACTGCCATGTTGAACAAACTCTTCGTCATCGCTGCGCTGTTGCTGCCGGCGTGCTTCGCCCATGCCCACGAATACAAGGCCGGCGAGCTGGAAATCGCGCACCCGTGGTCGCAGGAGCTGCCGCCCAACGCGCCGACGGTTGCCGCTTACTTCGTGATCAGCAATCCCGGCAAGGCCGACGATCGCCTGCTCAGCGTCGACTCGCCGATCACTGACGAGGCTCAGTTGCACGAGCACGTGATGCAGGGCGATCTGATGAAAATGCAGCAAGTGCCCAACGTGGTGATTCCGGCCGGCGGCAAAGTGACGTTCGCGCCGATGGCCTATCACGTGATGCTGCTCAACCCGAAAGACCGCAGCCTGCTCAGCGACGGCAAACGCTTCCCGCTGACCCTGCATTTCGAGAAGGCCGGCAACGTTACCGTCGAAGTCGCGGTGCAGAAGAAACCGCCGGAAACCAAGGCACACGATCACGCCCAGTAACCGATCCGGCTGACCACGCCCGTGCGCCCGCAACGCGCCGGGGCGTCCAGCAAGCATCGCCAGAGCCAGGCTCTGACCCGCGGTAGCTGGATCGCCCTGTTCGCCATGTTGATGATCTTCATCGGCCCGCTGATTTCTCAGTCGATGCCGATGGATCAGCACGCCTCGAGTTCCATGCCGATGAGCATGGACATGCCGGGTATGGATCACGCCGCGCACGGCGCACAACCGGCTGCCGAACACTGTCCGCCGCAATCCTCGCACCACGCCCTGTGGGAAAAGTGTGGTTATTGCAGCCTGCTGTTCAACTGCCCGGCGCTGACCGGTGGCGGCACGTTCGCCACATTCAGCATCGCCCACGTCAACACCTTCGTCCCATCCTCCCCGCGTCTGGGCCATGCCCGACAGAACTTCTTCCCTGGCGCCCGCACCCGCGCCCCGCCCATCGCCGCGTAAACACCGCACCTTTGATTGCACACGGTTGAGAAGACAGCTTCAGGCTGCCGGCCGTGTCGTTTACGACTGTTTGATGGAAATTGTCATGTCCAGGTTTTCTGCTGTTCCACGCCCGGGTTCTGCCCAGGCGTCTTTCGCGCTGAACGCATCGCGCATTCGTTTCTCGCACGCCACCGCCGCCCTTTGCGGCGTCCTGCTGTCCCCGCTGGTGCTGGCCGATGACCACGCCGGTCACGTTGATGAACTGAGCCCGACGGTGATCACCGCCATCGCCCCGAGTTCACCGCTGACCATCGTCACCAACCCCAAGGACCCGCGCCAACCGGTGCCGGCCAGCGACGGCGGCGATTACCTGAAGACCATTCCCGGCTTCGCCCTGGTGCGCAACGGCGGCACCAATGGCGACCCGGTGCTGCGCGGCATGTTCGGTTCGCGGCTGAACATTCTCACCAACGGCAGCATGCTGCTCGGCGCCTGCCCGGGGCGGATGGACGCGCCGACCTCCTACATCTCGCCGGAAACCTACGACAAACTCACGGTGATCAAAGGCCCGCAAACCGTACTCTGGGGCCCGGGGGCATCGGCGGGCACGATCCTCTTCGACCGTGAGCCGGAAAGCTTCGGCGAACTCGGCACGCGGGTGAATGCCAGCGTGCTGGCCGGCTCCAACGGGCGCTTCGACAAGGTCGTCGACGCCGCTGCCGGCGGGCCATTGGGCTACGTGCGGGTGATCGGCAACACCGCGCACTCCGACGACTATCGCGACGGCAACAACGACATCGTTGCCTCGCGCTACGACAAGTGGAACGGTGATATCGCGCTCGGCTGGACCCCGGACGCCGACACCCTGATCGAACTCACCGCCGGCAAGGGCGACGGTGAAGCACGTTACGCCGGACGCGGCATGGACGGTTCGCAGTTCCTGCGCGAAAGCCTCGGCCTGCGCTTCGAAAAATCCAACATCACTGATGTACTGGAGAAACTCGAAGCCCAGGTCTACTACAACTACGCCGACCACGTGATGGACAACTACACCCTGCGCACGCCGTCCGGCACCGGGATGATGGCCGGGCCCATGGCCTCCAACGTCGACCGTCGGACCCTCGGCGCGCGGATCAAGGCGACCTGGCGCTGGGCCGACATCCAGCTGATCACCGGCCTCGATGCGCAGACCAACGAACACCGCCAGCGCAGCGGCATGGGCATCGACACCTACAAGGATCAGCCCTACACCAAGGACGCCGATTTCCATAACTACGGCGTGTTCAGCGAAATGACCTGGTACGCCGCCGACCGCGATCGGCTGATTACCGGCGCCCGGGTCGACCGTGCTTCGGCCAAGGATTACCGGCAGCGCATTGGTTCGGGAATGATGAGCCGGCCAAATCCGACCGCCGACGAAACCCGCGCCGACACCTTGCCCAGCGGCTTCGTGCGCTACGAGCATGACCTCGCTGACAGCCCCGCCACGCTGTACGCCGGCCTCGGTCACGCGCAGCGCTTTCCGGATTACTGGGAGCTGTTTTCACCGAAGTCCGGCCCGGCCGGTTCACTGAATGCGTTCGACTCGATCAAACCGGAAAAGACCACCCAGTTCGACTTTGGCGTGAACTACAAGACCGCCGAACTCGAAGCCTGGGCCTCGGGCTACGTCGGTGTGGTGCGCGACTACATCCTGTTCGACTACACGCCAACGATGATGGGCATGAGCACTTCGCGCGCGGAAAACATCGACGCACGGATCATGGGTGGCGAACTCGGCGCCGCCTACAAACTCACCGATAACTGGAAAGCCGACGCGACCCTGGCGTACGCCTGGGGCAAGAACAGCAGCGATGGCAAGGCCCTGCCGCAAATGCCGCCACTGGATGCCCGCTTCGGCCTGACCTACAGCGAAGACCACTGGAGCGCCGGGGCGCTGTGGCGCGTGGTCGCGGCGCAAAACCGCATCGACCAGAACAAAGGCAACGTGGTCGGCAAGGACTACGACAAGAGCGGCGGCTTTGGCGTGTTCTCGCTCAACGGCGCCTATCGGATCAACAAGAACTGGAAGGTCAGCACCGGCGTCGACAACCTGTTCGGCAAGGCTTACGCCGAGCACTTGAACCTGGCCGGTAACGCCGGTTTCGGCTACCCGGCCAACGACCCGCAAGCGATCAACGAGCCGGGGCGCACGCTCTGGACCAAGGTCGACATGAGTTTCTGACAAGAAAAAATCAAAAGATCGCAGGCTCCTGCAGGGGAGCGCGTAGATCCTGTAGGAGCTGCCGAAGGCTGCGATCTTTTGATCTAAAAAAATGATTCGCCAAGCGGAGCAAACGTGATGCAAAAGCCCAAACCGAATTTCTACAACCTGGCCTGGCGCTGGCATTTCTATGCCGGCTTATTCGTCGCGCCGTTCATGGTGATGCTGGCCCTGACCGGCATCGTCTACCTGTTCAAACCGCAACTCGACTCACTGATGTACAGCAGCCTGCTCAAGGTTCCGGCCGGGCATCACACGGTGCCGGCCGATGACCTGCTGCAACGGGTCAAGAGCGCTTATCCACAGGGCCAAATCACCCAATATCTACCGCCGGCCAACGCCGAACGCAGCGCACAATTTGTCGTCAAGCATGCAGATCGCGAACTCAACGTGTTCATCGATCCGTACCACGGTGACATCCTCGGCGAGCAGGATGCCAAGCAGAATCTGCAAGCCATCGCCCGCGCCATTCACGGCGAGTTGATGATCGGCACCGTGGGTGATCGCTTGATCGAACTCGCCGCCGGTTGGGGTGTGGTGTTGGTGGTGTCCGGGGTGTTTCTGTGGTGGCCGCGCGGGCAGGCCGCCGGGATTCTGTGGCCACGGCTGAACAGTCGCGGGCGCGTGTTGTGGCGTGATCTGCACGCCGTCACCGGGTTCTGGGGCGCCGCACTGTTGCTGGTGATGCTGCTCAGCGGCATGACCTGGACCGGCTTCTGGGGCAAGCAATATGCCCAGGTCTGGAACGTGTTCCCGGCCGCGATGTGGAACAACGTGCCGACCTCCGACATCGAGGCCGGCAGTCTCAACAACGCCGCGCGCCAGACCGTGCCATGGGCGATGGAAAACACGCCGATGCCGATGTCCGGTGACCACGCCGAGCACATGGCCCACGGCGGCATGCAACACGGTCCCGCAGCGCCCGCGATCAGCCTGCAAGACGTGCAGAACATCGCCATTGAGCGCAAGGTCGAACCCGGCTACAGCATCACTCTGCCGACCACCGCGACCGGGGTATTCACCATTGCCGTGTTCGCCGACGACCCGCGTAACGATGCGACCCTGCATGTCGATCAGTACACCGGCAAGGTCCTCGCCGATGTGCGTTTCGAGCAGTACGGCGCGGTGGCACGGGCCACGGAAATCGGTGTGATGCTGCATGAGGGCAAGATGTTCGGCACTTTCAACCAGATCGTCGTGCTGCTGATCTGCCTGATGATTCTGCTCAGCGCCGTCAGCGGTGTGGTGATCTGGTGGAAGCGCCGTCCGCAGGGCAAGTTCGGCGTGCCGCCGCTGCGCCATGACCTGCCGAAATGGAAAACCGGCGTGGCGATCATGCTCGCTCTGGCCGTGATCTTTCCGCTGGTGGGCGCTTCGCTGGTGCTGGTCTGGCTGCTGGATCGCCTGCTGTTGTCGCGTCTGGGGCGCCAAGCTGAATCTGCCTCAACTTCAACGTGAAGCAGGCGAGATGCGCGTTTCAGACAGATCTTTAAACTGCCGGGGTTTAAACTCCGGCAGATTTTAGTGTTACTGTATAACGCAAATGTGCCGCTCTGCCCGCGATCAAAAGTTGCGGGCTTTCTTTTGAAGAAGTGATTCACCGCCCCGATGAACAAGTACCTCTTGTCCAGCCTCTGCCTGTTCGCCCTGAACAACGCCAACGCCGACAGCCAGCCGCTGACGCTGCCCACCGGCACCATCAGCGCTCCGGCCATGGATGACGAAAACGTCAGCCTGACCACGCCGACCACCGCCGGTTCGCGCCTGAACCTGACGGCCATGGAGACCCCGGCCAGCGTCGAAAGCCTCAGCGGCGAGCAGGTGCGCGCCCGTGGCGATCGCAGCGTGCAGGACGCCGTGTCGCGCAGCACCGGCATCAGCCGCACCGGCACTCCGGGCGATGGCGGCACCTCGTTGCAGGCACGCGGCTTTACCGGGCAGAGTTCGGTGATGCAGCTGTATGACGGCAACCGCATGTACACCGGCATGGGCACCGTGACCTTTCCGGTCGACACCTGGTCGGTGCAGCGCGTCGACGTGCTGCGCGGCCCGGCCTCGGTGCTGTACGGCGAAGGCGCGACCGGTGCGGTGGTCAACGTGATTCCGAAGAAACCGTTCGAGGGCGACATCGAAAACCACTTGCGCCTCGGCTACGGCTCCTACGACCGTCAGCAGCAGGCGTTCGACAGCGGCGGCTCGCTGAGCGACACACTGAGCTATCGCCTCAATCTCAATCGCCTGCGCAGCAACGGCTGGGTCGATCGCGGTGATTCCTCCGGCGACTTCATCAGTGCCGCGCTGCGCTGGCAGGCCACCGACGACCTGGCCTTCACCCTCGCCCACGACTACGGCGACCAGCGCCCACAGAACGACTTCGGCACGCCGTTGATCAATGGCCAATTGCGCGACAGTCTGCGCAACAAGAACTACAACGTGCGTGACGATCAGCAGCACTACAACGATCAGTGGACGCGCCTGACCACGGATTGGCAGATCAACAACGCCGTCAGTGCCAGCAACGAGCTGTACTACCTCAAGGCCCGGCGCCGCTGGCAGAACGCCGAGAACTACAACTTCGACACCGCCACGCAACAGCTCAGCCGCAGCGGCTACTTCGGCATCGGCCACCAGCAGGAACAGGTCGGCGACCGCCAGACCTTCACCTTCAAGCACTCGCTGTTTGGCCTCGACAGCCAGACCGTGACTGGCGTCGATTACAACCGCATCCGCTTCCAGCTCAACAGCAACTCGCCGTTCAACGACGTGTTGCCCAACGGTCAGGCTTTGGATCTGTATCACCCGCAGCCGGGCTATTTCGAAAGCGCCAATCCGTACCGCGACCAGTTCGACAGCACCACCAAACAGATGTCAGTGTTCGGCGAAAACCGCACGCAACTGAGCGAGCGCTGGTCGCTGGTGACCGGCGTGCGCCGTGACTATGTGCAGGTGGATCGCAACAACCTGGTCGACGACAGCCAGAGCGACAAGACCCTGACCGGCAATAACTGGAAGGCTGGACTGGTGTTTGCCCTGACGCCCGAGACTTCGTTTTACGCTCAGGTCGCGACCAGCACCGACGGCATTGGCGGCCTGATATCCCTGAGCCCGAGTCAGCAGCAATACGACCTGTCGACTGCACGCCAGACCGAGGTCGGCCTGAAGCAGTTGTTCTGGGATCAACGCGGCGAGTTCACCCTGGCGGCCTATCGCATCGTCAAAAAGAAGCTGCTGACCGACGATCCGGGCAACCCGACGCTCAAGCAGCAAGTCGGTCAGCAATCGTCCAACGGTCTTGAAGCCAGCCTCGACCTGCAACTGCCGCACGCCTGGCAACTGCAGGCCAACGCCGCCATCGTCAAAGCCAAGTACGATGACTTCTCCGAAGTGGTCAACGGACAGACGCTGTCGTACAACGGCAATCGCCCGGTGGATGTACCGCGTCGAACCGCCAATCTGTGGCTCAATAAAAACCTCAGCGATGATCTGAAGGCTGGCGCCGGCGTGCGTTATGTCGACGCGCGCTACGCCGACATGGCCAACCGCAACGAGCTTCCGAGTTACACCGTGGTCGATGCGACGCTGTCGTGGCAAGCCTTGCGCAACACCACGCTGGGCCTGCAGTTGAACAATCTGTTTGACCGCCGGTACGCACAAAGCCAATACAATGACGGCCAGCAATGGATTCTCGGCGAACCGAGATCGTTCTTCGTCACGGCGGATTACACCTTCTAAAAGCTCAAACATTCCTGTGGTGAGGGGATTTATCCCCGATCGGCGGCAGCCGTCGCAATCCGATGAATACAGTCTTCTGACAAATCGTGATTACAGGTTTTGGGACCGCTGCGCGGTCCATCGGGGATAAATCCCCTCACCACAAATGATCTAACGAATTCAGGAATTTGATGACCTCGCTAAATCTCGCCAACCTCGCCTGGACACCTCTGGGCCACGGCCACTGCCATCACCAGTTTCAGCTGCGTGATGCCTCGTTGCAGGTGGCCGCCGGTGAGTTTGTCGGGCTGATCGGCCCCAACGGCAGCGGCAAGACCAGCCTGCTGCGCTGCGCCTATCGCTTCAGTCAGCCGGAAAGTGGCGAGGTCAGACTCGATCACCACAACGTGTGGAAGCAATCCTCGCGCTGGTGCGCGAAACGCATCGCCGTGGTCCTGCAGGAATTCCCCGATGCCTTTGGCCTGACCGTCGAAGAAGTGGTCGCCATGGGCCGCACGCCGCACAAAGGCCTGTTCGATGGCGACACGCTGGAAGATCGCAATCTGGCGACGCAAGCGCTCAAATCCGTCGGCCTCGACGGCTTCGAAGACCATGCGTTCGCCACTCTGTCCGGCGGTGAGAAGCAGCGGGTGATCCTTGCTCGCGCCCTGACCCAGCAACCGCAACTGTTGATCCTCGACGAACCGACCAACCACCTCGACCCGCGTTATCAGCTCGAACTGCTGCAGCTGGTCAAACGTCTGCAGATCGGCACCCTCGCCAGCATCCACGACCTGAACCTGGCCGCCGCGTTCTGTGACCGACTGTACGTAATCAACCACGGCCGGATCGTCGCCAGCGGCACGCCGCCAGAAGTACTGACCACCGAGCTGCTGCGCGACGTATTCGGCGTCGAGGCGTTGATCGACTCCCATCCCCTCCACGGCTACCCGCGAATCACCTGGATAACCCGACCATGACTGTGCGTTCCCTGCTTTGCGTCGCTCTTTTGTTGTGCAGTGCCCAGGCCTTCGCCGAAGCCACGAAATACCCGTTGACCATCCATAGCTGCAACCGCGAAGTGACCTTCAACGAAGCGCCGAAACACGCGGTCAGCCACGACATCAACATGACCCAGATGATGCTCGCCCTCGGCCTCAAATCGCGCATGGCCGGTTACAGCGGCGTCAGCGGCTGGAAGTCGGTGACGCCCGAGATGCAGTCGTTACTCGACGGTTTGCCGGAGCTGGCTGCGAAATATCCATCAGTGGAAACCCTGCTCAACGCCAACGTCGATTTTTTCTTCGCCGGCTGGGATTACGGCATGCGCGTCGGTGGCGACCTGACGCCGCAGACCCTGCAACCGCTGGGCATCAACGTGTATGAGCTGACCGAATCCTGCGCCTTCGTGATGAAGCGCCCGGCGGCGACGCTGGACGACACCTA
The DNA here is from genome assembly GCF_022368695.1 of Pseudomonas sp. Y5-11. NCBI lineage: Bacteria > Pseudomonadati > Pseudomonadota > Gammaproteobacteria > Pseudomonadales > Pseudomonadaceae > Pseudomonas > Pseudomonas sp. Y5-11. The sequence goes on along the minus strand of NZ_CP058974.1, from coordinate 1,578,584 downwards.
CAACGACCTGCGCAACCTCGGGAAGATTTTCGACGTACAGGATCGCGCCAACGCACTGATCGCCGACATGCAGAATCAGGTCGCCGAGATCCGTAAAGACCTGCCCGCCGACAAGCCGCGTGTGTTCCTCTACGACAGCGGCGAGGACCGCGCCATGACTTCCGGGCGTCTCGGCATGCCGCAGGCGCTGATCGACGCGGCGGGTGGGCGCAACATTCTCGATGACGTCGAAGCGAGCTGGACCCGGGTCAACTGGGAGACCGTGGTCGAGCGCAATCCGCAGGTGATCGTGATCGTCGACTACAGCGAAATCACTGCCGAGCAGAAGATCGAATTTCTGCTGAACAACCCGGCGCTGCAATCGGTGGACGCGATCAAGAACCAGCGTTTCATCGTCATCCCTTACGTGCAGGCCACACCGGGGATCGATAACGTGCTGGCGGTGGAAACCCTGGCCAAAGGATTCCACGGCGAATGATCGACCGGCGCTACGCCCTTTTGCTCACCGCCCTCGGCGCCCTGTTGCTGGTGTCGTGCGTGGTCTCGCTCGGTTTTGGTCCGGCGCGGGTGCCGGTGGAGGTGGTGTGGCGGATTCTGTTGCACAAGACCTTCGGTTTCGGCGAGGTGAGCTGGAGCGCCGGGCAGGAACACATTGTCTGGCTGATCCGCGTGCCGCGCATGTTGCTCGGGGCGTTGGTCGGTGCCGGGCTGGCGTTGATCGGCGCGGTGTTGCAAGCGGTGACGCGCAATCCTCTGGCCGATCCGCACCTGCTCGGCGTCACCTCTGGCGCGACCCTCGGCGCAGTGATCGTGGTGCTGCACATCGGAGAGATCGTCGGTTTGCTGACCTTGCCGATTGCCGCCTTCATCGGTGCATTGCTGAGCATGTTTCTGGTATTGGGCATCGCCAACCGGCAGGGTCGACTCGACAGCGACCGCTTGCTGCTGTGCGGCGTGGCGGTGTCGTTCGTGATGATGGCGATCGCCAACCTGCTGTTGTTCATGGGCGACCATCGCGCCAGTTCGGCGGTGATGTTCTGGATGCTCGGCGGCCTCGGCCTGGCGCGCTGGGAGCTGTTGACGATACCCGCGCTGAGCGTGCTGCTTGGCCTGGTTTTGCTGTTGGGCATGGCCCGCCCGTTGAATGCACTGATGGCTGGCGAGCAGACCGCCGTGACCCTCGGTCTGAACGCTCGGGCGGTGCGTTTGCGGGTGTTTGTGATCGCCTCGTTGATGACCGGGGTGCTGGTGTCGATCAGTGGCTCGATCGGCTTTGTCGGACTGATGGTGCCGCACATTGCCCGCCGTCTGGTGGGTGCCGAACATCGCCGTCTGCTGCCGGCCTGCGTACTGCTCGGCAGCCTGTTTCTGGTGTGGGTCGATGTGGCCGCGCGAACCCTGATCGCGCCGGAAGACTTGCCCATCGGCGTTGCCACCGCGGCCATCGGCGGCCTGTTCTTCATCGGCCTGATGCGCCGCCGCTGATCCAACAGCGATCAAAAACTGTAGGAGCTGCCGCAGGCTGCGATCTCTTGATCTTGCTTTTGATCATTGAAAATCAAAGTCAAAAGATCGCAGCCTTCGGCAGCTCCTACAGGAATTGTGGGCGCCCCAATCTGGCGCGGCCGCCTGCACCAACGCTCTCTCCGCGTCCCCTCATGGTGCACCCCACCCACGCGCGACCGCTCTAAACCGACATTTTCCTGTCCGATCCCGACCGGGCACAGCCCTTGCAAAACACCCTTCAGTCGTCCGCATCTGCCAACCATAAAAAACTTTAACGTTCATGGAGATCGCACAATGAAGCGTCGCAGTTTGATCAAGGCTTTCACACTCACGGCATCCATTGCCGCGATGGGCATGACCTGGACTGTCCAGGCCGCCGAGACCATCAAGGTGGGGATTCTGCATTCGTTGTCCGGGACCATGGCGATTTCCGAAACGTCGCTCAAGGACATGGCGCTGATGACCATCGACGAGATCAACGCCAAGGGCGGGGTGAACGGCAAGATGCTCGAACCGGTGGTGGTCGACCCGGCATCGAACTGGCCGCTGTTCGCAGAGAAAGGCCGGCAGTTGCTGACCCAGGACAAGGTCGCGGTGGTGTTCGGCTGCTGGACCTCGGTGTCGCGCAAATCGGTGCTGCCGGTGTTCGAAGAACTCAACGGCCTGCTGTTCTACCCGGTGCAATACGAAGGCGAAGAGATGTCGCCGAACGTGTTTTACACCGGCGCTGCGCCGAACCAGCAAGCGATCCCGGCCGTTGAATACCTGATGAGCGAAGAAGGTGGCAGCGCCAAGCGTTTCTTCCTGCTCGGCACCGACTACGTCTACCCGCGCACCACCAACAAGATCCTGCGCTCGTTCCTGCACTCCAAAGGCGTGGCCGACAAGGACATCGAAGAGGTCTACACCCCGTTCGGTCACAGCGACTATCAAACCATCGTCGCCAACATCAAGAAATTCTCCGCCGGCGGCAAGACCGCTGTGATCTCGACGGTCAACGGTGACTCCAACGTGCCGTTCTACAAAGAGCTGGCCAACCAGGGGCTGAAGGCGACCGACGTACCGGTGGTGGCGTTCTCCGTGGGTGAAGAAGAACTGCGCGGCATCGACACCAAACCGCTGGTGGGCAACCTCGCGGCGTGGAACTACTTCGAGTCCGTGGAGAACCCGGTGAACAAGAAGTTCGTCGCTGACTGGAAGGCTTACGCGAAGAAACACAACCTGCCGGGCGCCGACAAAGCGGTGACCAACGACCCGATGGAAGCCACCTACGTCGGCATCCACATGTGGGCGCAAGCGGCGGAGAAAGCCAAGTCCACCGACGTCGACAAAGTCCGCGAAGCACTCGCCGGCCAGACCTTCGCCGCGCCGTCCGGTTACACCCTGACCATGGACAAGACCAATCACCACCTGCACAAGCCAGTGATGATCGGCGAGATCCAGAACGATGGTCAGTTCAACGTCGTGTGGCAGACCGAAGGCCCGATCCGCGCTCAGCCATGGAGCCCGTTTATCGATGGCAACGACAAGAAACCGGATTATGCGGTGAAGAGCAACTGAGCCATTGGGTGTCGGGCCTGACGAAATCGTCCGGCCCGACGCAATTCCCTGTGGGAGCTGGCTTGCCAGCGATGGCATCACCTCAGTGCAGCAGGCACACCGAGTCGCCTGCATCGCTGGCGAGCCAGCTCCCACAATGTCCGTGTCAAGGCGACTTACCATGCCCACCGCCCTTTACCGTCTCATCCTCGCCCTCGCACTGTTGGTGCCGATGGCCGGCCACGCCGGCGATGCCGAAGACTTCGTCGCCGCCAACCCGGTGCAACAGGCCAAACTGCTGGAAGCCTGGGCCGCGCAGCCCGAGCCGGCGCGTGTCGAGCTGATCAACGCCCTGCAGCAAGGCGAATTGACCCTCGACGGCCAAACCAAAACCCTGCGCCTGAACAACCGCCTGCGGGGTCTGATCGACACCGCTCTGGCCAGCCACCAGTTGCTCGCCGCCGACGCCAAAACCCGTCTGACTGCCGCGCAGCAATTGCAGAAAAGCGCGAAACCCGCGCAGCTGAAATTCCTCGACCAGCAACTGGCTGGTGAAAAAGACGAGAACGTCCACGCCGCCCTGAGCCTGGCGCTGGCCAACCTGCAACTGGTGGACAGCGACCCGGCAGTGCGTCTGGCCGCCGTACGCCAGCTCGGCGAAACCGGCGATCCGCTGGCCCGCACCCGCTTGGAAGGACTGCTCGAACCCGGCGTCGAAAGCGATGCCGGTGTACGTACCGCCGCCGAAACCAGCCTCGCGCAGGTCAAGCGCAAACTGCTGATCGGTGAAGTGTTGGGTCAAGCGTTCAGCGGTATGTCGCTCGGCTCGATTCTGCTGCTCGCGGCCCTCGGCCTGGCGATCACCTTCGGCCTGCTCGGGGTGATCAACATGGCCCACGGCGAGATGCTGATGCTCGGCGCCTACTCGACCTACGTGGTGCAGTTGCTGTTCCAGCGCTACGCGCCGCAGGCGATCGAGTTCTATCCACTGATTGCGTTGCCGGTGGCATTCTTCGTCACCGCAGCAATCGGCATGGCGCTGGAGCGCACAGTGATTCGTCACCTCTACGGCCGACCACTGGAAACCCTGCTCGCCACCTGGGGCATCAGCCTGATGCTGATTCAACTGGTGCGCCTGCTGTTCGGTGCGCAGAACGTTGAAGTGGCGAATCCGGCGTGGCTGTCCGGCGGCATTCAGGTGCTGCCGAATCTGGTGCTGCCGTACAACCGCATCGTGATCATCGCCTTCGCCTTGTTCGTGGTGGTGCTGACCTGGCTACTGCTGAACAAAACCCGCCTCGGCCTCAATGTCCGCGCGGTCACGCAGAACCGCAACATGGCCGCCTGCTGCGGCGTGCCCACCGGGCGCGTCGACATGCTCGCCTTCGGCCTCGGTTCGGGCATCGCCGGCCTCGGTGGCGTGGCGCTGAGCCAGATCGGTAACGTCGGCCCGGACCTGGGCCAGAGCTACATCATCGACTCGTTCCTGGTGGTGGTGCTGGGCGGTGTCGGCCAACTCGCCGGCAGCGTACTGGCGGCGTTCGGCCTGGGCATCGCCAACAAGATTCTCGAACCGCAGATCGGTGCGGTGCTCGGCAAAATCCTGATCCTCGCGCTGATCATTCTGTTCATCCAGAAACGTCCGCAAGGCCTCTTCGCATTGAAAGGACGGGTGATCGACTGATGAACCAGCCTCTACTTGTCACGGCCACGCAAAAGGCCGGCCCGAAACTCACCCTCGCCATCGGCGCGCTGATCCTCGCGCTGTTGATCGCCCTGCCGTTGCTCTCGCTGTTGCCGGCGGACAGCGCGCTGCATGTCTCGGCCTACACCCTGACGCTGGTCGGCAAAATCCTCTGCTACGCCATCGTTGCTCTGGCGCTGGATCTGGTCTGGGGTTACGCCGGGCTGCTGTCGCTGGGCCACGGGCTGTTCTTCGCCCTCGGCGGTTATGCGATGGGCATGTACCTGATGCGCCAGGCCGCCGGTGACGGCTTGCCGGCATTCATGACCTTTCTTTCGTGGACCGAGTTGCCGTGGTACTGGAGCGGCACCAGCAGTTTTATCTGGTCGATGTGTCTGGTGGTGCTGGCGCCGGGTCTGCTGGCGCTGGTGTTCGGTTTCTTTGCCTTCCGCTCGCGGATCAAGGGCGTGTATTTCTCGATCATGACCCAGGCCCTGACCTTCGCCGGCATGCTCCTGTTTTTCCGCAACGAGACCGGCTTCGGCGGTAACAACGGCTTCACCAATTTCCGCACGATTCTCGGCTTCGGCATCACTGAACCGGGTACCCGCGCGGTGCTGTTTCTGACCACCGTGCTGTTGCTGGTGGCGAGTCTGTTCATCGGCTGGCGTCTGGCGCAGAGCAAGTTCGGCCGGGTGCTGACCGCGCTGCGCGATGCGGAAAACCGCCTGATGTTCTGCGGCTACGACCCGCGCGGTTTCAAGCTGTTCGTCTGGGTCTTGAGCGCGGTGCTGTGCGGTCTGGCCGGGGCGTTGTACGTACCGCAAGTAGGGATCATCAACCCCAGCGAAATGTCGCCGACCAATTCGATCGAAGCGGCGGTGTGGGTCGCCCTCGGCGGTCGCGGCACGCTGATCGGGCCGCTGCTCGGCGCCGGTGTGGTCAACGGCATGAAGAGCTGGTTCACCGTGGCGTTCCCTGAATACTGGCTGTTCTTCCTCGGCGCGCTGTTCATCGTCGTGACGTTGTATTTGCCCAAAGGCGTGATCGGCCTGCTGAAGAAACGAGGTGAACAATGAGAGTCACAGCGAGTGCTGAATTCATGCTCGAACCGGCGTTTTTCCCCGTAGAACCGAACAAGGACGAAGGCACCAGCCGTGACTCGATCGGCCTCGGTCAGCGCGTCGGCCCCGGCCTCGACACCCGTCACGGCACGATCCTGACCCTGGAAGACATCAGCGTCAGCTTCGACGGTTTTCGCGCCCTGAACAATCTGAACCTGTACATCGGCGTCGGCGAGTTGCGCTGCATCATCGGCCCCAACGGCGCGGGCAAGACCACGCTGATGGACGTGATCACCGGCAAGACCCGCCCCAGCCACGGCAAGGCTTGGTTCGGCGAAACCCTGGATCTGACGCAGATGAGCGAAGTGCAGATCGCCCAGGCCGGGATCGGGCGCAAGTTCCAGAAACCGACGGTGTTCGAAGCGCTGAGCGTATTCGAAAACTTGGAACTGGCGCAGAAAACCGACAAGTCGGTGTGGGCCAGTTTGCGCGCACGCTTGAGCGGTGAGCAGCGCGAGCGCATCAGCGAAGTGCTGGAGACCATTCGCCTGACCACCTCGGTCAATCGCCCGGCGGGCTTGCTCTCTCACGGCCAGAAGCAGTTTCTGGAGATCGGCATGCTGCTGATGCAAGACCCGCAACTGCTGCTGCTCGACGAACCGGTGGCGGGCATGACCGATGCCGAAACCGAATTTACCGCCGAGCTGTTCAAGTCGCTGGCCGGCAAGCATTCGCTGATGGTGGTGGAGCATGACATGGGCTTCGTCGGCTCGATTGCCGACCACGTCACGGTGCTGCATCAGGGCAGCGTGCTGGCGGAAGGGTCGCTGGAGCAGGTGCAGGAAAACGAGCGGGTGATCGAGGTCTACCTCGGCCGCTGATGATCCATCCCCTGTAGGAGCTGCCGAAGGCTGCGATCTTTTGATCTTGATCTTAAAAACAAGATCAAAAGATCGCAGCCTTCGGCAGCTCCTACACAGGGATTTGAGGAGATTTTGAGAATGCTGCAAGTCGACAAGCTGCATCAGTACTACGGCGGTAGCCACATCCTCCGAGGCCTCTCATTCGACGTGAACGTCGGCGAAGTCACCTGCCTGCTCGGGCGCAACGGCGTGGGCAAGACCACCCTGCTCAAATGCCTGATGGGCCTGTTGCCGGCCAAGGAAGGCGTGGTGAATTGGGAGGGCAAACCGATCACCACACTCAAGCCGCACCAGCGCGTGCACGCCGGGATCGCCTATGTGCCACAGGGCCGGGAAATCTTCGGCCGGCTCACGGTGGAAGAGAATCTGCTGATGGGTTTGTCGCGGTTTCCCGGCAGTGAAGCGAAGGAAGTCCCAAGTTTCATCTACGAATTGTTCCCGGTGCTGCTACAAATGAAGCAGCGCCGAGGCGGCGACCTGTCCGGCGGTCAGCAACAGCAGCTCGCTATCGGTCGCGCCCTGGCCAGTCGTCCGCGTTTGCTGATCCTCGACGAACCTACCGAAGGCATCCAGCCCTCGGTGATCAAGGAGATCGGCGCCGTGATCAAGAAGCTCGCGGCGCGGGGCGACATGGCCATTTTGCTGGTGGAGCAGTTCTACGATTTCGCTGCGGAGCTGGCCGATCAATACCTGGTGATGTCCCGGGGCGAGATCGTGCAACAGGGTCGCGGCGAAAATATGGAGGCCGAGGGTGTACGAGGTCTGGTAACAATTTAATCTGTAGCTTCCTAACGATAATCACAAACCATGAACTTACCGCTTCCCACTGCCCTGTTTACCCCGAGCTGGCACGCCGAGCTGGAACTGGCCTACGCCCGCTTCGGCGACTGCACGCGCCCGGTCAAGCGCCGGCATCTGGGACCGCTGCGGGTGCAGAAGCACCTGTACGCCGAAGGCCCCGAGGTCTGCCAACACATCATCGTCCACCCGCCGGGCGGGATCGCCGGCGGTGACCGGCTGAACATCAGCGCCCGCGTCGAACAGGACGCGTGGGCGCAGATCACCAGCCCCGGCGCCGCCAAGTGGTATCGCGCGGCGGGGCCGGCGTATCAACAGCTCGAGCTGCAAGTCGCGGCCGGCGCGACGCTGGAGTGGCTGCCGCAGGAAACCATCGTCTACAGCGCCGCTCAGGCTGAACTCACCACCTCGATCGAGCTTGAAGGCGATGCGCGGCTGTTCTACTGGGACGTGGTGGCACTGGGCCGACCGGCCAGTGGCGAGCGCTTCGACCTCGGACACTTTCAGGCGCATCTGGATATCCGCCGCGACGGGCGATTGCTCTGGCACGAGCGTCAGAGGATTACTGGCGGTGACGGTTTGCTGGATTCGCCCATCGGCCTGGATGGCCGTCCGGTGTTCGCCACATTGTTGGTCACTGGTGAAATTGATGCCGAGCTGCTGGAGCGCTGTCGTTCGCTGCGGCATGCCGTGCGCGGGGATTTGACCCAGTTGCCCGGCCTGTTGGTGGCTCGGTGTCTGGCGTCAGAAGCACTGCTCGCCCGTGCCTGGCTCATCGATTTATGGCGCTTGTTACGCCCGGCTCTGCTAGGCCGCGAGGCCCAGCCACCCAGAATCTGGAACACCTGAAATGCATTCCCCTGCAGGAGCTGCCGCAGGCTGCGATCTTTTGATCTTGCTGTAAAAAATCAACGTCAAAAGATCGCAGCCTTCGGCAGCTCCTACAGAGTGTACGACTTAACTTTCTTCTGCCGAGATTTGAAAAACAAATGGACCTGACCCCACGCGAAAAAGACAAGTTGCTGATCTTCACCGCCGGCCTCGTCGCCGAGCGCCGACTGGCCCGTGGTGTGAAGCTCAACTACCCGGAAGCGATGGCCTACATCTCCGCCGCGCTGCTCGAAGGCGCCCGTGACGGCCAGACCGTCGCCGAGCTGATGCACTACGGCACCACCCTGTTGAGCCGCGAGCAAGTGATGGAAGGCATTCCGGAAATGATCCCGGAGATCCAGGTCGAAGCGACGTTTCCCGACGGCACCAAACTGGTCACCGTCCACCAACCGATCGTTTGAGGACTCGCCATGACCTACACCATTCGCGATGCCCTGCACGCCGACCTGCCGGCGATCCGTGACATCTACAACGACGCGGTGCTCAACACCACGGCGATCTGGAACGAATCGGCGGTCGACCTCGGCAACCGCCAGGCGTGGTTCAGCGCCCGTCAGGCCCAAGCCTACCCGATTCTGGTGATCGTCGACGCCGACAACGTGGTGCTCGGCTACGCTTCCTTTGGCGACTGGCGGCCGTTCGACGGTTTCCGTCACACCGTCGAGCACTCGGTCTACGTCCGTAGCGACCAGCGCGGCAATGGCCTTGGCCCGCAATTGATGAGCGTGCTGATCGAGCGGGCCAAAGCCTGCGACAAGCATGTGATGGTCGCCGCCATCGAAAGTGGCAATGCCGCTTCCATTCGTCTGCATGAACGCGCCGGTTTCAGCATCACCGGACAGATGCCGCAAGTCGGCACCAAGTTCGGCCGCTGGCTCGACCTGACCTTCATGCAACTGATCCTCAACCCTGGCGCGCAGCCGCCGGTCGCCAACAAGGAGTGACACGCGATGAACCCCGCCCAACTGCGACGCGTCAATGCGGAAAGTTTTGCGCACTATCGTCAGGGCCTGATTGATCTGCTGCTCGACGCCGTGGGTTATGGCGCCAGCGTCGGTTTCATGGCCGACCTCGATGCCGCGCAGGCCCGCGCCTATTTCGATGAAGTGCAGCAACAGGTGAACAAGGGCAGCGTGTTGCTCTGGGTGGTGGTCAAGGATGAAGAGGTGCAGGCCAGCGTGCAGTTGGGTCTGTGCCAGAAAGCCAACGGCCTCAATCGCGCAGAAGTGCAAAAACTGCTGGTGCGCGAACAGGCGCGGCGGCGTGGGCTCGGCCAGCAGTTGATGAATGCGCTGGAGCTCGAAGCGGCCAAACACAAGCGCGGCATGCTCTACCTCGACACCGAGGCCGGCTCGCCCGCCGAAGAGTTCTACAAGGCCCTGGGTTACACCCGTGCCGGTGAAATTCCCGATTACGCCTGCGACCCGCACGGTACCTATCGCCCGACCGCCCTCTACTACAAGATTCTGCAAGGAGCCCGGCCATGATTCCCGGCCAGTACCAGATCCAGCCCGGCGACATCGAACTGAATGTCGGCCGCCGCACCCTCAGCCTGAAAGTCGCCAACAGCGGCGACCGACCGATTCAGGTCGGTTCGCACTATCACTTTTTCGAAACCAACGATGCGCTGACCTTCGACCGCGCCGCCAGCCGTGGCATGCGCCTGAACATCCCCGCCGGCACCGCCGTGCGCTTCGAGCCGGGGCAAAGCCGCGAGGTCGAGCTGGTGGAGTACGCCGGGCATCGGCGGGTGTTCGGCTTTGCCGGGCGGGTCATGGGTGATCTCGACTGACGCTGATTCATCTGTGGTGAGGGAATTTATCTGTGGTGAGGGGATTCATCCCCGATCGACCGCGCAGCGGTCGCCAACCACCACCGGCCCCACCACAAAATCACTTTTGCTGAATCGCGGGTGCTACGCACCCGATCGGGGATAAATCCCCTCGCCACAATAAATTTGTGCAAGGAATTGAAATGAAGATTTCCCGGCAAGCCTACGCCGACATGTTCGGCCCCACCGTCGGCGACAAGGTGCGCCTGGCAGACACCGAGTTGTGGATCGAAGTCGAAAAAGACTTCACCACTTACGGCGAAGAGGTGAAGTTCGGCGGCGGCAAAGTCATCCGCGATGGCCAGGGCCAGAGCCAGTTGCTCGCCGCCGAAGTGGTCGACACGTTGATCACCAATGCGCTGATCATCGACCACTGGGGCATCGTCAAAGCCGACGTCGGTCTCAAGGACGGGCGTATCGCCGCGATCGGCAAGGCCGGTAACCCGGACGTACAACCGAACGTGACCATCGCCATCGGCGCCAGCACCGAAGTGATCGCCGGTGAAGGCATGATCCTCACTGCCGGCGGCATCGACACGCACATCCACTTCATCTGCCCGCAGCAGATCGAAGAAGCGCTGATGAGCGGCGTCACCACCATGATCGGCGGCGGCACGGGGCCGGCGACCGGTACCAACGCCACCACCTGCACCTCCGGCCCGTGGCACCTGGCGCGCATGCTTCAGGCCGCCGACGCGTTCCCGATGAACATCGGCCTCACCGGCAAGGGCAACGCCAGCCTGCCGGAGCCGCTGATCGAGCAGGTCAAGGCCGGCGCCATCGGCCTCAAGCTGCACGAAGACTGGGGCACCACCCCGGCGAGCATCGACAATTGCCTGAGCGTCGCCGACCAGTACGACGTACAAGTGGCGATCCACACCGACACCCTCAACGAGTCCGGTTTCGTCGAAACCACCTTGGGCGCGTTCAAGGGCCGCACCATCCACACCTATCACACCGAAGGTGCCGGTGGCGGCCATGCACCGGACATCATCAAGGCCTGCGGTTTCCCTAACGTGCTGCCGAGTTCGACCAACCCGACCCGGCCGTTCACCCGCAACACCATCGACGAACACCTCGACATGCTGATGGTCTGCCACCACCTCGACCCGAGCATCGCCGAAGACGTGGCGTTCGCCGAAAGCCGCATCCGCCGCGAGACGATTGCCGCCGAAGACATCCTCCACGACCTCGGCGCGTTCTCGATGATCAGTTCCGACAGCCAGGCCATGGGCCGTGTCGGCGAAGTCATCACGCGCACCTGGCAGACCGCCGACAAGATGAAAAAGCAGCGCGGCCCGCTGCCCCAGGACGGCGAAGGCAACGACAACTTCCGCGCCAAGCGCTACATCGCCAAATACACGATCAACCCGGCGATCACCCACGGCATCAGCCATGAGGTGGGCTCGGTGGAGGTCGGCAAATGGGCCGACCTGGTACTCTGGCGCCCGGCGTTCTTCGGCGTCAAACCGACGCTGATCCTCAAGGGCGGTGCCATCGCTGCGAGCCTGATGGGCGACGCCAACGCGTCGATCCCAACCCCGCAACCGGTGCACTACCGCCCGATGTTCGCCAGCTACGGCGGCTCGCTGCACGCCACCAGCCTGACCTTCATCAGCCAGGCCGCACAGGAGGCCGGGCTGCCCGAGGCATTGGGCCTGAAGAAGAAAATCGGCGTGGTCAAAGGCTGCCGCGATGTGCAGAAAACCGACCTGATCCACAACGATTACCTGCCGAACATCGACGTCGATCCGCAGACCTATCAGGTCAAGGCCGACGGTGTGCTGCTGTGGTGTGAACCGGCGGAAACCTTGCCGATGGCTCAGCGTTACTTCCTGTTCTGACACACGGCAAAAGGCCCCCGACCCGCGTCTTGCGCACGGGCCGGGGGCCTTTTTCATGGGGCAGGAAAACCGATGTGCAAACGGTCGTGTATTTCCCGCCAAAGGGGCTAATATTCGATTCGCTCCGCCTATTTTCAGGAACTGCCCATGCGTCTCTCCGAGTTCATCCTGGCCAACATCGAGCCTATCGTCGATGAATGGGAACAGTTCGCCGCGACCATTACGCCGGCGGCCGACCATCTGGATTCCACTGCGCTGCGCGATCACGCCAGCGAGATTCTACGGGCCGCCGCCCGCGACATGAGCAAGCCACAGAGCCCCGCCGAACAGGCTGCCAAAGCCAAGGGCGAAGGCCCGGAAAAGACCCCAAGCCTGGACGAGGCCGGCGCCAGCCATGGCGAACTGCGCCACACCGTCGGTTTCGATCTGGTGCAGATGACCAGCGAATTCCGCCATTTGCGCGCCTGTGTGATCCGCCTGTGGGTCGACAGCCTTGAGTCGCCGGACGTGACCTATTTCCAGGACATGATCCGCTTCAACGAAGCCATCGACGAAGCCCTCGCCGAATCTACCGCTGCCTACGCCGAGCAGGTCAACCGCTCGCGCGACATTTTCCTCGCCATCCTCGGCCATGACCTGCGCGCGCCGCTGCAGGCGGTGAGCATGTCCACCGAACTGCTGCTGCGTAAATCCAGCCTCGAGGGCGATGCGCTGGCCTGTGCCTTGCACATCAAGCGCGGTGCGCGGCACATGGCGGCGATGGTCAGCGACCTGCTGGAGCTGGTGCGCAGTCGCCTGGGCCGTAGCCTGCCGATCGAGCCGGCAGCGATGGACCTGGCCGTTGCGGCGCGGGCGGCGATTGCCGAAGCCTGCGCCGGTAATCCGCTATCCGATCCGAAGCTCACGGTGCACGGCGACACCCGTGGGGTGTGGGACGCCGGGCGAATCGACCAACTCCTGCAAAACCTGATCGGCAACGCCTTGCAGCACGGCACCAGCCAGCGCGACGTGACCCTTGATCTGCGTGGCGAGGGCGACAACGTGTACCTGTCGGTGCACAACTACGGCACACCGATTTCCGAAGAGGCGATCAGCACGATTTTCGACCCGCTGGTGCGCAGCGCCGACGAAGAACTCGGGCAGCCGTCGACCAGCCTCGGGTTGGGCTTGTTCATCGTCAAGGAAGTGGTGAGCGCCCATGGCGGGACGATCGACGTCAGCTCGAGCGAGGCTGACGGGACGCTGTTCAGTGTGGTGTTGCCGAGAAAGGTTTAAGCAGGCCAACCGCGTAATCGTTCTTCGCGAGCAGGCTCGCTCCCACAAGAGACCGCAGTCAACCTGTGGGAGCGAGCCTGCTCGCGAAGGAGCCGGCAAATACAGCCATAAACAACGCTAAAACTATTCGACCACCAGCCGCCCCAAGCGCTGCCTGAGCATCCGGTTCTCCGCCCGCAACTCATGCACCTCCTCCAGCAGATTCAGGGCCAGCGCGACCCCATCCCATTCCAGCTCCAGCTCGCGCCGCAACTTCGCGGCGCGCTTGGCCAGGCTCAGCTCGTAGTCGGTGAACCGCCATTCCCGGGGCTGCGCGCCCTGAGGTTCGAGGATGCCGTGTTCGACGATTTCGATCACGTAGACGTCCGACAGATCGGCCGCCTCACAGAATTCTGCCATGTCCAGTTGAACGATCAGGGGGCTGCTCATGATGGGCTACTCCGTCGTCGAATTCAGAAGTTCTCGCGTGGGTTGAACGCGGCTTTCTTCGCCAGTTCCTGCCACAGCGCCTTGACCTCGTCGTCCGAGGTTTTCGGCATCACGGCCTTGAGCTGCACGAACAGATAACCACGCTCACCGGCCTTGTTTTTCAGGCCATGGCCCTTGGCGCGCATGCGCTGGCCGTTCTGGCTGCCGGCCGGAACCTTGAGGTTGATCTTGCCGGTCAGGGTCGGCACGGCCACCTCGGTGCCCAGCGCCAGCTCCCACGGTGCCAATGGCAAGGTGATGATCAGGTTTTCGCCTTCGACATCGAATTTCGGGTGCGGCGCAAAGCGAATGGTCAGGTACAGATCGCCATTGGCGCCGCCACCGATGCCCGGCGCGCCCTGCCCCTTGAGGCGGATGCGCTCGCCGTCGGTCACGCCCGCCGGGATCTTCACGTTCAGGCTTTTGCTGGTGTTGCTGACGTGCTGACCGTTGGCGTTGTATTGCGGGACCTGAAAGCTGACCTTCTTCGACTCGTTCGACAGCGTCTCCTCAAGGAAGATCGGCAGTTCCATTTCCACGTCTTGTCCCCGCCGTCCTGCACTGCGTTGTTGCCGACCTTCGCCGCCACCGAAACCGGCGCCGCGATTGCCGAAGATCGAACTGAAGAAGTCCGAGAAGTCGCCGGTGTCACCGCCGCCGCCGCCAAAGCCACCACGGCTCTGCCAGCCCGGCGGGCCCTGGAACGGCTGACCATGCTGGCCATAACGGCGCAGGTCGTCGTACTCGGCGCGCTTGTCGGCGCTCTTCAGCGCTTCATAGGCTTCCGAGGCGTCCTTGAACTTGGCCTCGGCGTCTTTTTCCTTGCTGACATCGGGGTGGTATTTGCGCGCCAGCTTGCGATAGGCAGCCTTGATTGCCTTGTCGTCCGCTGTCGGCTCCACGCCGAGTATCTTGTAATAGTCTTTGAAGTCCATCGAAGGAATCACCATCCGTTATCGATTTCGCGCCGAGACCAGCATGCGCTCATTCGCACGTGCCGGGTTGACCGATCTCAACTTTGTGACCGGGTGGCGCAGCAGAAGTTTATCGGCAGTGGACGACGGTTCTTGCGACCGCCGGTATGTCTGCCGGCCCATGCCAGCAAGTTTGGGGCGAAGCTGCGACTTTCAAGAAGCTTAGTCGTGAAATAGCAGATGACCGGCCTTCGAATCTGCCGCGCACTGACATACACTGCGCGGCCGTTTTTTGACCGGAACCCGAAAGACATGAACAACGCCTCTCCAGCCCGTGCCTGCGGTATCGACTTCGGCACCTCCAACTCCACCGTCGGCTGGCTGCGCCCCGGCATGGAAACGATGATCGCGCTGGAAGACGACAAGATCACCCTGCCGTCGGTGGTGTTCTTCAACATCGAAGAACGCCGCCCGGTGTACGGTCGCCTGGCGCTGCACGAGTACCTGGAAGGCTACGAAGGCCGGCTGATGCGCTCGCTCAAGAGCCTGCTCGGTTCCAAGCTGATCAAGCACGACACCAGCGTGCTCGGCACCGCGATGCCGTTCAAGGATCTGTTGGGGCTGTTCATCGGCCAGCTCAAGAGCCGCGCCGAAACGGCCGCCGGTCGCGAGTTCGAACAAGTGGTGCTGGGGCGCCCGGTGTTTTTCGTCGATGACGACCCGCTGGCCGACCAGGAAGCCGAAGACACCCTGGTCGAAGTGGCATGCAAGCTCGGCTTCAAGGACGTGTCATTCCAGTACGAACCGATTGCCGCCGCCTTCGACTACGAGTCGACCATCGAAAAAGAAGAGCTGGTGCTGATCGTCGACATCGGCGGTGGTACCTCCGACTTCTCGCTGGTGCGTTTGTCGCCCGAGCGTCGCGGCATGGACAACCGTCACGATGACATCCTCGCCACCGGCGGCGTGCACATCGGCGGGACTGATTTCGACAAACAACTGAGCCTGCAAGGCCTGATGCCGCTGTTCGGCTACGGCAGCCGGATGAAGAGCGGCGCCTACATGCCCACCAGCCACCACATGAACCTGGCGACCTGGCACACCATCAACTCGGTGTACTCGCAGAAATCCACCCTGGCGCTGGGCAGCATGCGCTACGACATCGAGGACACTGGCGGTATCGACCGTCTGTTCAAGCTGATCGAACAGCGCGCCGGGCACTGGCTGGCGATGGAAGTGGAAGAAACGAAGATCCAGCTGACCCACACCGACAGCCGCCACGTACCGCTGGATCGCATCGAGCCGGGCCTGAGCGTGGAACTGAGCCGCGCCCTGTTCGAATCGTCGATCGACGCGCTGCTTGAGCGCGTGCGCGGCAGCGTTACGCAGCTGTTGAATGATGCCAACGTCTCGGTGGGTCAGGTCGATACGGTGTTCTTCACTGGCGGCTCCAGCGGCATTCCGGCGCTGCGCAACAGCGTCTCGGCAATGCTGCCGAACGCGCGACATGTGGAAGGGAACATCTTTGGCAGCATTGGCAGCGGTCTGGCGATCGAGGCGATGAAGCGTTACGGCGCCATGAACTGACCTGAAATCGGCATTGCGCCTTTCGCGAGCAAGCTCGCTCCCACATTTGACCGCATTCCTTCAGTTGAAATGCAATCCAGTGTGGGAGCGAGCTTGCTCGCGAAGGCGCCAGATCAGGCAACACAGATCCATCGCTTACACCATCCCGCCCAGCTTCAACTCACTCTTCAGATACGCGTAATAAATCGGCCCCGCCACCACCCCCGGCAGGCCGAACGCGGCTTCGAACACCAGCATCGCCAGCAGCAACTCCCACGACTTGGCACTGATCTGCCCGCCGACAATGCGCGCGTTGAGGAAGTATTCGAGCTTGTGGATAAAAATCAGGTAACCCAGCGCCGCCACCGCCACCCAGATCGACAGCGACAGGCCGACGATGGTGATCAGCGTGTTCGACATCAGGTTGCCGATCACCGGCAGCAGACCGAGCAGGAAGGTCAGGACGATCAGGGTTTTGGTCAGCGGCAGCTTGATGCCCAGAAGCGGCAGAATCACCGCAAGGAAAATCGCGGTGAAGAAGGTGTTCAGCAGGGAAATCTTGATCTGCGCGAAGACGATGTTGCGAAAGGCTTGCACCAGCAGGTGCAGGCGATCAAACAGGGCGGCGGCCAGCGGCTTGCGCCTGGTCACATCCGGTATCCGCTGCAGGGCAATGATTGCACCGAGGACCATGCCGATCAGCAGGGTGACAAACATGTGCGCCGCGTCCTTGCCCACCAGTTGCAGCTCGGACAGGTGCTTGCTCGCCCATTCGCCGATGGCCACGCGAAATTCCGCAGCGCTGGCCGGCAGATAGGCATCGAGAAACGGCGGCAGTTGCCCGCGCGCGCGATCGACCACGCCCATGAATTTGTCGAGCGAGGCGCCCGGGTTTTCCGCTTCGTGCAGCAGGAAACTGATAGCACCGGCAAAGATCAGCGCCAGCACGCTGACCACCAGGGTGCCCAGCAGCGCCACCGCCAGCCAGCGCGCACGCCGGCCTTCGATCAATCGTTGCAGTTGCGGGGTGAGCATGTTGACCAGCTCGAACACCAGCAGACCGGCCAGCAGGCTGGGCAACAAGCGCAGCGGCAATGCCAGCAGCAAACCGCCAAAAATAATGATGCAACTGACCCAAAACACAACATGACGCTCAGAAAACGTTGGCATACAGCCTCAAAACGAACGGCGTAAAAGGATTGGCAGTCTGCCAGCGATCCGGGGAGAGCACTAGGTATATGCGGTGCTTGAGATTGGCGGAGCCAAGACCGGCCTCTTCGCGAGCAGGCTCGCTCCCACAAGGGGTACGCATTTCAATGTGGGAGCGAGCCTGCTCGCGAAGAGGCAAGCCCGCTCACCACCAGACTCGAGTGATTACTTTTTCTTCAGGCAATCACTCATGAAGGTCTTGCGCGCGTCGCCGGTCAGGGCCTTGGTTTTCGCGTCGGCGTTGCAGGTCTTCATTTTTTCCTGCTGCGGGGTCAGCACTTTGGCGTCATTGGCGGCCGGAGCGGCCTTGAGGCAAGTGCTCATGAAAGTCTTGCGCTCATCGCCCTTGAGGTTCTTGGCGGTAGCGTCGGCATTGCAGGTGGTCATTTTGTTCTGTTGCGCCGTGGCGGCGAAACCCTGGGAACACAGGAGCAGACCGATCATCAACAAAGGCACACGCAACATCTTCATGGAGTTTTCTCCTTGTCGCCGCATCGATGGATGCGGCCTCCGCTGAAGTGTAGCCAAATCTTGTTACACCTTCCTGCCTTCCAGGTGGCTGCGCCGATACTGTTCCGGGGTACATCCGGCCTGACGGGCAAACATGGCGATGAAGGCCGAGCCACTGCTGTAACCCAGATCGAAGGCGATCTCCTGCACGCTCTTCGTGCTTTCCAGTGCCTCGATGGCAGCCAGGTAACGCAGGCGCTGACGCCATTCGCCGAAACTCATGCCCAACTCGCGCACGAACTGCCGGGCCAACGTGCGCTCGCTGACGTGTACCTGCGCCGCCCAGTGCGCCAGCGGCTGGTTATTACCGGGATCGGCCTGCAATGCATCGAGAATCGCCAGCAACCCGGGATGGCTCGCGTACGGCAGATAACATTCATGGACCGGCGCCTGTTGCAGTTGATCGACCAGCACCTGGGCCAGACGCTGGTCGGCGTCGAGTTCGGGGATCTTCACGTCGCGGGCGGCGAAGTCCTTGAGAATCGCCTTGAGGATGTCGCTGATCGCCAGCGTGCAGGCGCGCTCCGGCAAATTGGCGCAGACCTTCGGATCGAGGCATACCGCGCGGTAGTTGACCGGTTGATGGCTGTAGAAACTGTGCTCGGTCTGCGGCGGCACCCACACCGCGTACTGCGGCGGCGACATGAAGCGGTTGCCGTCGACGTCCATGTGCAGCACGCCGTGGGCCGCGTACTCCAGCGTGCCCCACGGATGGCGGTGCGGCGCGGCGTATTCATGGGTGTTGAAGTCGGCGTAGCGGAAGTACACCGCTGACGGCAATTCGCTGAAATCCAGCAGATCGATGTGTTTACTGTTCATGCTGTCCGGTTGCAGAGGCAGGTTGTCCGGTTCGCAGTATAGGGCTGCATCCAGACAGGGGATAATCACGGTTCATCAACGTTCTGGTTTTAACCCATGCAATACGCGTTTCCGCTGCTGGCGATTTTCATCTGGGCCGGCAATACCGTGATCAACAAACTGGCGGTCGGAGCAATCTTCCCCGCCGAGATCGGTTTCTATCGCTGGCTGCTCGCCGGCCTGCTGTTCACCCCGTTCATGCTCAAGGCGGTGATCGCGCACTGGCCGCAGATCCGCCCCAACCTGGGCAAGATCTTCATCCTCGGCGTGCTCGGGATGGCGGTCTATCAAAGCCTCGCCTACTTCGCCGCGACCCTGACCAGCGCGACCAACATGGGCATCATCCTGTCGCTGATGCCGCTGATGTCGCTGGCCATGGCGATCATCAGCCTCGGCCAGCGCCTGACTGCCGGCGCATTGTTCGGCGCGGTGCTGTCGTTCGCCGGCGTGCTGGTGGTGGTGTCGTCCGGCAGCCTCGGCGCCTTGCTGCAGCACGGGGTAAATCTGGGTGACGCGATGATGCTGATCGCCACCCTCGCCTACGCGATCTACAGCACCCTGCTGAAAAAATGGCAGTTACGCCTGCCGCCGCTGGTGTTGTTGTACTTGCAAGTGCTGGTGGCAATTGTGGTGCTGTTTCCGCTGTATGCCGCTTCACCGAAAACCGGCTTCACCGCGCAAAATATTCCGCTGGTGCTGTACGCGTGCCTGCTGGCCTCGATGCTTGCGCCGCTGGCGTGGATGCAGGCGGTGCAGCGTCTGGGGCCGAGCCGCACGACCTTGTTCTTTAACTTGCTGCCGTTGATTACCGCGCTGATTGCGGCGGTGGTGTTGAAGGAAGAGTTGGCGATGTATCACCTGGTGGGTGGGGTGTTGACGTTGGGTGGAGTGATTCTGTCGGAGCGTTGGACCACCGTTCTAGGCCGCAAACTCAGCGTCGCCTGATCTGGCCCTGTGGTGAGGGGATTTATCCCCGATGGGCTGCGCAGCAGCCCTTGTTTTGAGATAAAAAGCGGGGCCGCTGCGCGCCCCATCGGGGATAAATCCCCTCACCACAAAAGCGAGTCACACGCCGGCAGCCTTCAGCCGCGCCGCATGCTCAACAAACAACCGCACCGGATCCGCGCCCTTGCCCACCAGCCCCAGCGACTGGTTGACGATATCGAAGTGATCCAGCGGATAGTCGTCGCCAATCACCGTGCCCAGGTGCGAGCTGTAGCGCCCGACCATCCCGTCACACTGCCCCGGCTCACGCACGAAGGTTTTCGCGAACAACCGGCAGCTGCGGTTGGTGCCGTCGAACAGGTTGCCACCGCGGTCAGTCTTGCCCGGCTGCAATGTGCCCGACCACGAGTAATAACGCACGCCGTTGACCACTTCCGGCCCCTGCCCGCCCCAGGTTTCGGGCAGGCCCTGTGGATAACGCTGATTGAACAGCGCCACGCCCTCGCGGGTCAGCGATTGGTGCGAGGCGTGGATATCCACCGGCAGTTTCGGCCCGTGGTAACCGGTTTCCAGCAATGCCATCAGCCAGCCGACAACACGCAGCAGCGCTTCGAGCAGACGGCCCTTGGCAGTGTTCGCCGGGTAGTGTTGCTGCAGATAGTCGGCCAGTTCCGAACCGTGATTGGGCCCGGCCACCGACGTCACCGAGGCGACCAGATCCGGCCGTTTGGCGGCGGCATAACGCGCGGTCAACGAGCCCTGGCTGTGGCCGAACAGATTGACCCTGGCCGCGCCGGTCTCGCGCAAAATTTCGTCGATCCGCGCCAGCAGTTGCTCGCCGCGCACCTCGGTGGAGTTGAGCGGCGACACCTGTACCGCAATCACTGTGGCCCCGCCACGGCGCAGCGCCTTGATGATCCCGTACCAGTACGGATACAGCAGCAGCCGGATAAACCCGAGCATGCCCGGCACCAGCACCAGTGGATAACGTGTCGCCGTACTTTGTGACATGGGCAAACATCCTTGTGGTCGTGAGTGGAGGCCTGACGTGCAAAACACCCGCCAAGCCTCCTCCTTGATGATGACAACTGCACCCTCAGCCTACTTCAGGCCCACCACCCCCGCCACAATCAGCCCCACCGACAGCAGTTTGACCAGGGTCAGGCTCTCGCCGAGCAGGGCAAAGCCGAGAAACACCGTGCCCAGCGAGCCGATCGCGGTCCAGATCGGGTAGGCGATGCTCACCGGCAACTCGCGCATCGCCAGCGTCAGGAAGTAAACCCCGCCAATCGCCGCGAGCACCGTGATCAGCGACGGCCACAACCGGGTGAAGCCTTCGGCGTATTTCATGCCCATGGCAAACGTGACTTCGAACCCGGCGGCGATCAGCAGGAACAGCCAGGCCATCTAGAACCCCCGGGCGAGGTCGAGCAAACGCTGCTCGGCCTCGGCCACCGACACCGCGAAGGTGCGCTCGGCCGACTCTTCACCCTCGGCCGCGACCACCGTAACGTCGTTGATACCGATAAAGCCCAGCGCGGTGCGCAACCACGGATCGGCGTGGTTCAGTGCTTCCAGTTCGCCGCCGGGGCCGAAGCCGAACCCGCCGCGACTGGTGACAATCAACGCTTTCTTGCCCTGCAGCAGCGGGGTGTACTGGGCCACGCCGTTGTCGAGGGTGTGGTCGAACGTCAGGCCCAGGCGCACGATCTGATCGACCCAGGCCTTGAGGCCGCTGGGCACGCTGAAGTTGTACATCGGCGTGGAAATCAGCAGCAGGTCATGCTCGAACAACTCGCCGACCAATTGATCGCTGAGCGCCAGATCGGCTTGCATCGACAGTGGACGCGCCTCGGGCTCAGGATGAAACGCGGCAGCGACAAACGCTTCGTTGACTGCCGGGATCAGCGCGCGCCCGACTTCACGGCGGGTGACCTGCGCCTGCGGATGGCGCAATTGCCAGGCGCTGAGAAAGCTTTCTGCGAGGCGCCGTGAATGCGAACGGTCACCCCGGGGGCTGGCATGAATTGCAAGAATTTTACTCATCTGTGTTTCCTCCGGACTAGAATCAAACGGCTTGTGGCTTGCAGCTTGAAGCGCGCGACCGCGTCCATTCAAATGAGCAAAAATCAGTCGGGATGAATTCATTTCATCCATGGAGTTTTCAATGTTCGCCTCGTTGCCGCTGACCGCCCTGCGCGCCTTCGAATCCGCTTCGCGCCTGCTGAGTTTCAAGGCCGCCGCCGAAGAGCTGTCGGTCACGCCCACGGCAATCTCTCATCAGATCCGTACGCTGGAAGACTGGCTCGGCGTGGCACTGTTCGAACGTTTGCCGCGTCAGGTACGCCTGACCGAAGGTGGCGAGCGGCTGTTTCGCAGCCTGCACGGCGCGCTGCTGGAAGTGGCGCAAAGCGTCGATACCCTGCGCCCGCAACGCTGCGGCAGCAGCCTGACGCTGTCGACCACGGCCGCGTTCGCCGCGCTATGGCTGGTGCCGCGCCTCGGGCGCTTTTATGCGCAGCACCCGAACATCAACGTGCGCCTCGATACCCACTGCGAAGTCATCGACTTGCATCAGGACGCCAGCGTCGATCTGGTGCTGCGCTACAGCCTTGACGACTACCCCAATCTTTACGGCTTGTGCCTGTTCGATGAGTCGTTCGGCGTGTATGGCTCACCGGAGCAGGTGGCGCTGGCCGCCCGGCGCACGCCGGCGCTGATCAGCGTGCGCTGGCACAACTCGAAGCTGTATGCCCACGGCTGGGAAGCGTGGTGCGCCCGCGCAAGTGAGAACTGGCTGAACCAGCATCCCGCAATGCGCGAATACGACGAAGAGCACTACGCGCTCCAAGCGGCGATTGCCGGGCAAGGCTTGGTCCTTGCGAGCAATATTCTGGTCTCGCAAAGTGTCGCCAGCGGGTTGCTGGTGCCGTACAAGGGGCAGGTGCAGGTCGATGGCGCAGGCTACAGCGCATTGTGTGTGCCGGGACGGGAGCGCCATCCGCCGGTGCGGGCGTTTTTTGCCTGGTTGCAGGAGGAGGCCGTGTTGTCCGGACTGACGCCAAGATTGCAGCCTTCGGCAGCGCCTGCAGGGGGGACGGCGCAAATCTCGTAAAACTTTTTGCCTCGCGCAGGACTCACAACCAGGGTAAGCGATCACGCCTGTAGAGCGTGGCGCCCATTGGATTAGCCTCCTGGAGATCGAAATGAGCGATGACCTGCACTTGTCGGATGTCAAAACCCTGCGCGAACGTGCGCGGCAACACGTCGAGAACGGCGCGGTAACCGAAAGCTACAGTGCCAACCGTGAGGAGGTGCTGCGCCTGCTCAACGAATCGCTGGCCACCGAACTGGTCTGCGTGCTGCGCTACAAGCGCCACTACTTCATGGCCAACGGTCTGAAAGCCAACGTGGCCGCTGACGAATTTCTCGAACACGCCACCCAGGAAGCGCAACACGCCGACCGTCTGGCCGAGCGCATCGTGCAACTGGGCGGCGAGCCGGAATTCAACCCGGACCTGCTGTCGAAAATGTCCCACGCGCAATACGTGGCCGGGAACACCTTGAAGGAAATGGTCTATGAGGACCTGGTGGCCGAGCGGATCGCCATCGACAGCTACCGCGAGATCATTCAGTACATCGGCGAAAAAGACCCGACGACTCGGCGCATCTTCGAAGACATCCTCGCGCAGGAAGAAGAGCATGCCGATGACATGGCCGACATTCTGAAAGACCTGTAAGCCTTTCAAAACCGCCTTCGCGAGCAAGCTCGCTCCCACACTGGAATCCATTTCAAATGCGGGAGCGAGCCTGCTCGCGAAGGGGCCGCAACAGAAGCAAAAAGATCGCAGCCTGCGGCAGCTCCTACAGTGGAATGTAGGAGCTGCCGCAGGCTGCGATCTTTTGCTCTTGCCTTACTTGGTTGGCTTGACGGTCACGGGCGCCTTGCCAGCCTTCATCTGCTCAAGCAGCGGCGCGCACTGATTCGGCTCACCACCGCTCGGCGCCACGAGCGCCAGCAGTCCCGCCGCTGGTGCAGCGATCACGCCCAGTGCAACCATTCCCGCCCCGCGCAGCATCAACGGTACAGCCTTGACCCCGGCGTCCGGCTTGATGAACTTGCCGCGCACGTACAGCGGTGAACGCAGCGAAATCAGACGCCAGCCCTTGGATTCCGGGGTCACGGTCAGGTCCAGTTGCTCGGTGGCCATGTTCGCCGTGCCGTCGATGTAAATAATCGCGTTCTCGGTATCGAACACAAACAGCCGCGTGGTCGCCAGGCCGGTCTTGATGTCGAAGTCCGCCGCCGCGCAGTTGATCTTCACTTCCTTGTCGCCAAAGATCTTGCCGACCACGTAGTTACCGACGTTGAGTCCTGCCAGTTCCATCAGCTCGCGGCTGATCGCCCCGTCGTTGATCAGCATCTTCAACTGGCCATTGGCGCCACCGAGCAGCTTGGCCACCGAGTTGCCGCGGCCGCTGATATCGGCGTCGCCATTGAGCTCACCGAAACTGGTTTTCATCGGTTCGAAGGTCGGGAACAACTGCTTGAGCTTGAACCCGCGCGCGGTCAGTTTGGCCCGGCCTTCCAGCGGTTCGGCGCGACCGTTGAGGCGAATCTGCGCGTCCAGATTACCGCCGGCCACGCCGAAGCGCAGCGGTTCGAGGCTGAGTTCGCCGTCGTTGAGTTTCAGGTGGGTATAAAGGTCGGTGAACGGCAGTTTTTCGCTGTGCACGATGCGTTTGCCAGTGAACTCGACGTCGGCATCCATCGCGCGCCAGCGGTCGGTCTTGAACTCTTCAACCGGCAGCACTTTGTCGGTCGGCTGCTTGCTCTCGCCGCCGCGGGCCTTTTGCTTGTCATTCGAGTCGGCGCCGATCAGCGGCGCGAGGTCGGCGAACAGCAGCTGATTGGACAGCAGCGCACCACTGAGTTTTGGCCGAGGCTGACTGGCGACGTAGGTCAGATCGCCATGAATGTCACTGCCGCCGATCTTGCCGTTGAACTGCTCGTAGGTGAATTTCGCCCCGGCGGCGTCATGCAATTTGGCAATCAGATGGCCGTCGGTGGAGTACGGCGGCGTGTCCGGCAGAGTCACGCCGGTCAGCGGATAGAGGTTGCCGAGGCTGGCACCGGCCAGTTTCAGCCGCAGATCGAGGGCACCGAGGTTGAGCGGGTCGGTCAGCGTACCGGCGAGTTCGAGACTGGTGGCGCCAATCTTCGCCTGGGCCTGCAGCGGGAACGGTTTGTTCGCGTCCTGCAACGCCAGCAATCCGCCGATTTTGCCCTGGCCGGTGAGATTCTGGCCGTGGTACTGGCCTTTGACCTTCAGCGCGAACGCATAGTCCTGCGGCGCAGTGCCTTTGTCCTGGGCCGTTTTCGCGGCTTTGTCACCGACGATTTCGCTGAACGGAATCGGTTTGCCCAGCGGATCGATCACCACATCGAGATGGGTCTTGAGCGTCTGGTCGTCCAGCGTGACGTGGCCCTTGTCGAAACCGATGGCGCCGATGTCCACCACCCAGTTCGACGGTTCGGCGTTCGGGTCTTTGGGGTCGAACTTGAAGGTCCAGTTGGCGCGGCCATCGGCCAGGCGTTGCAGTTGCGCGTTGGGCTCGGTCAGGTCGATGCGCGGGATCGTCACCCGTTGCGCCAGCAGGGCCAGCGGCGAGATGCGCAGCTCCACGCGTTTGAGGGTGACCATCTGCGGCTGCTTCGACCAGTCCGGGTTGCCCAGCGTCAGGTCTTCAGCCACCACGTGCGGCCACGGCACCCAGGCCCGCCAGCCGCCCTCGTCCGGCTCGCGCTGCCAGATCACTGCGAGGTTGCCATTAATGGCAAACGGTCGATGCAGTTCTTCCGAGACTTTGGCGTTGAGCGGCGGTTTGATCCGGTTCCAATCGAAGAACACGATGATCAGAA
The DNA here is from genome assembly GCF_022368695.1 of Pseudomonas sp. Y5-11. Lineage (NCBI taxonomy): Bacteria > Pseudomonadati > Pseudomonadota > Gammaproteobacteria > Pseudomonadales > Pseudomonadaceae > Pseudomonas > Pseudomonas sp. Y5-11. The sequence goes on along the minus strand of NZ_CP058974.1, from coordinate 1,552,836 downwards.
CGAGTACCGCCAGCAGCAGTACGAGGATGGCGAAGGTCCAACTGAAGATTTTCCCGGTGCGCGTCATGCACAAAACTCCTGATGACGACCGCACGCCGACTTCGCGACGCACAGCTGAAACGGCGGGCCAAAGCGGCCCTCATGAAATCTACGACTGGCAAACAGTGCGCAGGTTTAATCGGAATATAGATTCCGTGGCAAAAAATCGCCCGAATGCTGACTGATTGGTCGAACAGCGTTACCGCTGCCCGCACATTTGCGAGGCGCGAGTGAGTCGAAAATACCCACTGCGGTGCAAAACCACCGCCCGCAAACGCCCGAGCTAGAGCGCCTCGGCAGAACAATCAATTCTGTTGATTATTACCATTGCGTTTATGAACTTTTATATCGACTTATCGAGAGTAGCATTGGCTCCGTACCCACTTTATCGCCCTCCCAAGGAGCAACCCATCATGAAACGCCAATTACTGCTCAGCCTTACCCTGTCGATGCTAGCCAGCACTGCTTTCGCTCTGCCCGCTGCCGATCAGGCTACCCCACAAGTGAAATCCAGCCACTCGGTGTTCAGCCAGACTGTGGCTGCTGATGGCGGCGACCGCACTCCACAAGGCCAGACCCTGGCTGAAAACGGCCGTAATCGTCTGGAAGAGAAAGGCCTGGTACAAGATGGCTACGACAAGACGCCACAAGGCCAAGCTGTAGCAGAAGGTGGCCGTGATCGTCTGGAAGAGAAAGGTCTGGTGCAAGACGGCTATGACAAGACTCCACAAGGTCAGACCCTGGCTTCCGATGGCAGCGACCGCACTCCACAAGGCCAGACCCTCGCTGAAGGTGGTGGTGACCGCACCCCACAAGGCCAGACCCTTGCCGAAGACGGTTTCGACAAAACCCCACTGGGCCAAGCCGTTGCCGAAGGTGGTGGTGACCGTGTGATCGAACGCAACAGCGCTTTGAGCTAAGCCCATGGCGGCCTGGAAAAAAAGCCCAATCACCGGATTGGGCTTTTGACTTTTTCAGCACTGGCAACCTGCAACCCCCCTTTTTACCGCTGACATTCCCCCTGCCGTTCGACGCCAGCAAAGCCGATTTGCTAGAGTGCGGCGCTTGTCCCGCTCAAGAAAACGCCTTTGCGATGCTGCCCCGCGCCGAACAGAAACAACAGACCCGCAATGCCCTGATGGACGCTGCCCGCCATTTGATGGAAAGCGGCCGAGGATTCGGCAGCCTGAGCCTGCGCGAAGTGACCAAGACCGCCGGCATCGTGCCCACCGGTTTCTATCGGCACTTTGCCGACATGGACGAGCTGGGGCTGGTGCTGGTCAGTGAAGTCGGCCAGACCTTCCGCGAGACCATCCGCCTGGTGCGCCACAACGAATTCGTCATGGGCGGCATTATCGATGCGTCGGTGCGGATCTTCCTCGACGTGGTCAGCGCCAACCGTTCGCAATTCCTGTTTCTCGCCCGCGAGCAGTACGGCGGCTCGCTGCCGGTGCGTCAGGCGATCGGTCGTCTGCGCGAGAACATCAGCGCCGACCTCGCGGCCGACCTGACGCTGATGCCCAAGTTGCAACATCTGGATGCGGCCGGCCTGAGCGTGATCGCCGACCTGATCGTCAAATCGGTGTTCGCCACCCTGCCGGACATCATCGACCCGCCCGCCGAGGCCCTGCCGGAACATCTGACACCCCAGGCGAAGATCACCCAGCAATTGCGCTTCATCTTTATCGGCCTCAAGCACTGGCAAGGGCTGGGCAGCACCGAGTAGTTCCCCCTCTTATTACTGACACACCCTACTCCCCTGTGGGAGCGAGCCTGCTCGCGAAGGCGTCGTGTTAGCCAACTTCCAATTTACTGACCCACCGCGTTCGCGAGCAGGCTCGCTCCCACATTGGGTTCAGAGCCACGGCGCCGATTTGGTGCATGTAAAAATCTTCACGCACCAAAATCTTCCAAAATTCTGCAACATCTTGAAACATCCTCTACGCTCCGACAGGGATTTCCTACATCTCGGCCGGTTGGCAAGCCCCTTGCTCTAGCCCTCCCTACAGTCCACTGCTGGAAGCTTTCCGATGCTGGTGATTCACCGCAGAATCGACCCTCAACCTGTCTGGTCCGCCGAGTTGCACCTGACGTTCGAAGCGCGGAGCAAAAGCCGTCTGCGCTGTTTCAGTGCCGACGGTGAAGACGTCGGGTTGTTTCTGGAGCGCGGTCAGGCGCCGTTATGCGACGGCGAATGCCTGCAGGCCGAAGACGGCCGCATCGTTCGTGTCCGCGCCCGCCCCGAGCAACTGCTGCACGTCACCTGCGCCAATGCCTTTGAACTGACCCGCGCCGCCTATCACCTGGGCAACCGCCACGTCGCTCTGCAAGTCGGCGATGGCTGGCTGCGTCTGCTCGACGATTACGTGCTCAAGGCCATGCTCGAACAGCTCGGCGCGCAGGTCGAAGCGATTGAAGCGCCCTTCCAGCCGGAGCACGGTGCCTACGGCGGCGGCCATCATCATTCGCGGCATGGCGACGAAGATTTCAACTACGCGCCCAAACTCCATCAGTTCGGCGTTCGCCTGTGAATCCGGCCTGGGCGCTGCTGCGCCTGGCCAGTCCGCAACTGCCGATTGGCGGCTACAGCTATTCGCAAGGCCTGGAAATGGCGGTGGATAACGGCCGCGTGAACAACCCGGACAGCGCCCGGCGCTGGATCAGCGATCAACTGCTGCTCAACCTCGCCCGTTTCGAAGCGCCGCTGCTGCTCGCCCATTGTCAGGCGGCGGCCGAGGAAAACTGGCCCGAGTTGCTGCACCTCTGCGAAACCCACCGCGCCAGCCGCGAGACCCGCGAGTTGCATCTGGAGAGTCGGCAGATGGGTTACTCGCTGCAGCAGTTGCTCAACGGTCTGCCGGAACTCGACGCGCCGGCCCGCCGCTTTCTTGAGCAATGCGCGGAACCGCATCTGGCTCTTGGCTGGGCACTGGCGGCCCGCGCCTGGGGCATCAACCCGCAGGATGCACTCGCCGCGTGGCTGTGGAGCTGGCTGGAAAACCAGCTCGCGGTATTGATGAAAACCCTGCCGCTGGGCCAGCAAGCCGCCCAGCGCCTGACCAGCGAACTGCTGCCACTGCTGCAACAGGCGCAGCAGGACGCCACCCGCATTAATCCCGAACACATCGGCAGCGCCGCGTTCGGCCTGTCTCTGGCGTGCATGGCGCATGAGCGCCAGTACAGCCGACTGTTTCGCTCTTAGGAGAACAAACCATGAACACACAACCCCTGCGCGTCGGCATCGGCGGCCCGGTCGGTTCCGGCAAAACCGCATTGACCCTGGCCCTGTGCCTGGCGCTGCGTGATCGCTACAACCTGGCCGTCGTCACCAACGACATCTACACCCGCGAAGACGCCGACTTTCTGGTGCGCAACGAAGCGCTGGCGCCGGAGCGGATCATCGGCGTGGAAACCGGCGGCTGCCCGCACACGGCAATCCGCGAGGACGCCTCGATCAACCTCGAAGCCGTCGATCAACTGAACCGGCGCTTCCCGGGGCTGGACCTGATTCTGGTGGAGTCCGGTGGCGACAACCTGTCGGCAACCTTCAGCCCGGAGCTGTCAGACCTGACCATCTACGTGATCGACGTCTCTGCCGGCGACAAGCTGCCGCGCAAGGGCGGGCCGGGGATCTGCAAGTCCGATCTGCTGGTGATCAACAAGATCGATCTGGCGCCGCTGGTCGGCGCGTCGCTGGAAATGATGAACAGCGACACCCAGCGCATGCGCAACGGCAAGCCGTTCGTCTTCAGCAACCAGAAAACCGGACAGGGCCTGGAAGACATCATTGCCTTCATCGAACGCCAAGGCCTGCTGAACGCCGCCTGATTCATTGACCAACAAGGAAGCTTCTCCATGACACTCAAACGCATTCTCGGCGCCGTGGCGCTGCTGCTGACCCCGGCCCTCGCCTTCGCCCACCCGGGCCACGGCGACAGTGGGCTGGTCGCCGGTATCAGCCACCCGATCGGCGGCCTCGACCACTTGCTGGCGATGATTGCGGTCGGCCTGTGGGCGGCGCAGCAACAAGGTGCGGCGCGTTGGGCGCTGCCGTGCACCTTCGTCGGCACCATGCTGATCGGCGGCATGCTCGGTTTTGAAGGGCTGGAGCTGCCGGCGCTGGAAAGCGGGATCGCTGCCTCGGTGCTGGCGCTGGGTCTGGCGGTGGCACTGGCGGTGCGTCCACCGCTGGTAATGGCGGTGGCGGCGACGGCACTGTTTGCGTTGTTCCATGGCGTGGCGCACGGCCTGGAGCTGCCGGACATGAGCAGTCCGTGGGCGTATGCCGCCGGTTTTGTCGCGGCGACGGCGGCGCTGCATGCGGCGGGTTATGGCCTGGTGCGCGTGTTGCCTCAGGCTGCCGCGCCGCTGGTGCGACTGGCCGGTGCTGCTTCGGCGTTGACTGGCGCCTGGTTGCTGGCCGGCTGATCTATACCGCCTGAACCGGCCTCATCGCTGGCAAGCCAGCTCCCACAGGTTTGTGGTTGATAACAATCCTTGTGGGAGCTGGCTTGCCAGCGATGACGGCCGATCAGACACCGAGACTCTAACAGCAGTCTCTCTGCTACCATGTCGCGCAATCGCCCCAGCCGTGACGACGTCCGCCAATGCCCCATGCTTGCCGCTCCACCTCCCTGCCCGAATTGACCGCCCTGTTCAGCGATGTGCAACAGCACTTTCTGAACGTGATCGTGCCGCTCTGGCAAGTCCCGGGCTGGAACGCCGACATGGCGCTGCCTTACGAGGCACTCGACGCGACGCATCAACCCTTGCCACCGCAACGCTACCGGGCGATGGCCTGCGCACGGCAGCTGTACCTGTTTTCCAGCCTGATCGGGGTTGTGGATAATGCCGAGGTGCGCGCCGCTGCGCTGTTCCGCTCGCTGCAACGGTACTTCCATGATGCCGAGCACGGCGGCTGGTTCTACAGCATCGACGCGCAAGGCCAGCCGCTGGATCAGCGCAAAGACCTCTACACCCACGCCTTCATCCTGTTCGCCTGCGCCCATTACTGGGCCAAGTCCCGCGAGCCTCTGGTGGAATCCACGCTCAACGCTGCACTGGAAGTGATCGGCCAGCGCTTCGCCACCGGCGATGGCTTGTACGAAGCGTACCTGGACCGCGACTGGAGCAACCTGCAAAGCGGTCCGCTGCAAAACCCGCTGATGCACCTGGCCGAAGCGTTCCTCGCCACCCTCGCCGTGCGCGAGGATGCGCCAACGCAGCACGCGCTCGTCGAGTTATGCACAGGTATGCAGCAACACTTCGTCGATCCACAGCACGGCATACTGATGGAGAAACCGCTGGGAGCTGTGGATAACTGGTACGAGCCAGGGCATCAGTTCGAATGGTATTTCCTGCTGGAGTCGTCATCACTGCTGCGCGGCTCGAAACTGCACGCGGCGCTGGACCGGGCGTTCGCTTTCACCGAGCAATTTGGCGTTGAACACGCTTCAGGCGCGGTGCGGGCGATGCTCGATCTGCAACTGGATGGACGACCGAAAGATTCGACCCAGCGCATCTGGGCACAGGCAGAATATTTGCGCGCCCTGACCTTGCGTCCGGACAGCGAAGCCGCGGTGCTGCGCCAGTTGCAGGCGCTGCAGCAGCGTTTTCTGCATGCGGGCGGGTGGCATGAGTGCCGGGATGAACTGGGCGAGGTCAGCCGCAAGGACATGCCTTCGACCACGCCTTATCACTTGGCGACATGTTATAGCGGGCTGGCTGAATACCTGAACTGAATGACTGAACTTATCCTGCGGCGAGGGAGCTTGCTCCCGCTTGAGTGCGCAGCACTCACAAAAATCCGGGGCCGCTTCGCAGCCCAGCGCGAGCAAGCTCGCTCGCCACAGGCGATTCAGCAGATCTGAATCAGGCAATCCACTTCTTGTCGCCGGTAAAGCTGATGGTCAACCAGCGCGCCGCATCCGGCTCGCCCAACTGTGCCGAGATCTCCTCGCGCAACGCATCCAGTTGTCTCACGCTGCGCAGCGCATAATCCGCCGGCAACACCACATGAATCTCGATGAACCGCGCCCGTCCGTGCTTCTGCACGTAGGTCACGTAATCGTCGAAACCGTGTTCGATCTTTGCCGCTTCCATGACCTGACGCACCTGGTCATCCAGCGTGTCCGGGGCAATACCCAGCACATCGCGCAGCGCCGGGCCGAGGATCTTGAACGCCGGCGGCAACATGGTCAGCGCCAGGACGATCAGGATCAGCGGGTCAACAAACTTCGCCCACTCCTCAAAGCCTTGGGCCTTGAGCAGCAGCGCGGCGAGAAAACTGATCAACAGGCCGACCGAGAGCATCGCGTCCACCAGCCAGCTGATGTTGTCGAACTGGATCAGGCTGGACTTGAGTTTGCGATTGCGCCGACGCACGTAGAAGAAATAGGCGAATTCAACGACGGTGAACACCGCCGCATAAATGATCACCAGCCCCAATTCGATGTCGCGGCCGCCGTTGATGATGCCGAACACACCGTTAAGAAACGCATAGATAGCGATCAACAGCAGGAAACTGCCTTCGATCAGCAGCACCATCGGCTCCAGATGCCAGAAACCGAACTGGAAGCGATGATTGCTTTCTTTGGCGATCAACCTGGCGGTGATCAACATCAGTACTTTGATGAACGTTGCGATCAGCGAGAAAAAACCATCGAAAAGGATGGATTGCGAACCTGAAACAAAACCGGTGACGATCCCGGCAATCGACACCGCGAACATCAGGATGGTCGATTGTTTGAGCAGCGACTGCTCACCTCGGTTACTCACGTAGCCTCCTCTAAAAACCCTTGAACCGCGGGGTGCGGTGGGGTTTGTCGGAGATGAGTTTACCTTATTGGCGGTTTTGCCCGGTTTTGTGGCGAGGGAGCTTGCTCCCGCTGGGGTGCGGAGCGCCCCCGCTCTTCAGTTCAAAAAAAGCGGGCCTGCTGCGCAGTCCAGCGGGAGCAAGCTCCCTCGCCACAGGGTCTTACGCCTTGTTACGCTCGATGGCAAACCCGGCCCAGGTCTGGCTCACCGGCATCAGCTCCAGGCTGTTGATGTTGATGTGTGCTGGCGCGTTGAGCACCCAGAAAATCGTTTCGGCGATGTCCTGCGGCTGGATCGGCTCGGCACCGGCGTAGGTGGCGTTGTAGCGTTCCTGGTCACCGGCAAAACGCACCAGCGAGAACTCGCTTTCGCACAGGCCCGGCTCGATGTTGCTGACACGCACGCCGGTGCCCTGCAGGTCGCAGCGCAGGTTCAGCGAGAATTGCTTGACGAACGCCTTGGTCGCGCCATACACGTGGCTGCCCGGGTACGGATAGTTACCGGCGATGGAGCCGAGGTTGACGATGCCGGCGCCACGGCCGTGAGCGATCAACCGTGGCAACAGCAGGCGGGTGCTGTACATCAGGCCTTTGACGTTGGTGTCGACCATGGTGTCCCAGTCGTCGAGGTCGCATTTCGGTGCAGGATCGACGCCCAGCGCGAGCCCGGCGTTGTTGATCAAGCCACGCAGCTTGGCGAACGACGGCGGCAGATTGGCAATTGCCTCTTCCATCGCCTTGCGGTCACGTACATCGAGTACCAGGCCATGCACTTCAGTCTGCTCCGACAGTTCGGCGCACAGGGCATTCAGACGCTCTGCACGACGACCGGTCAACACCAGTTTCCAGCCAGCCTCGGCGAAACGACGGGCACAGGCTTCACCAAAACCGGAGGTTGCGCCGGTAATAAACAGGGTGTTGGACATCGTGTTCTCCTTGCGTCGGCCGCCAGCGCAGCCATTGGAATAGAAAATCAGCAGCCAGCATGCCCGGCCCGGCATTTACGAGCAACACCCGCACCGGGACATATTCCGATCAAATTTTGATCAACCGTCGCTACGCCATACCTGCCGTGGCCTGTAGCCATGTGCACGCACGTTATCCACAATCCCTTCCACAGTTTCCGGGGGCAAGTAGAAACGCGCAAAGCCACGCCATACAAGGCTTTGCGCGGAAAACAGAAAGTTTTTTGCTTGACCCTGAAGACGCGGTTGTGCCGGAGATGGCATTTTGCACGACCGGCCGGTCAGCACGGTGATTGCGCGAGGCCAGTAATTACGGCCCTCAGCGCGGTCTTTCCAGAGTTTAGTCACAGACTTATCCACAGGCTTGTTCACATGGAATTGTCTTTAGCGCGAGGCCTAGAAAAAGGTTGACAACAGCGTCTTCAGCTCCCGCAAAAACGCCTGATCAAAAAGCGATCACCCGCCTGCAAGCCACGTCACACAAGGGCTTCAGCCAGCTACTCCCACGTTATTCACAGCCAGCTCCACAGCAAACGGGGACAAGTCAAAACTGTGGAAAAACAGCCATTTGCAGCGTCTATATGTCGCGCTTTGACAGCGATGGGAATTTGTTTTCCACAATTTCAGAATGTGCTTGATGTCCTGGCTTGATTCCATGTAGGAGCTGCCGAAGGCTGCGATCTTTTGATGTTGTTTTGAAGATCAAAAGATCGCAGCCTTCGGCAGCTCCTACAGGGGTTGTGGTGGTTTGAGATGTAAAAGCCCCGGGACTCGCGTCGCCGGGGCTGTGCATAACAACGATTGGGTCAGTGCCCGCCCAAATAAGCGTTACGCACCTCCTCGTTCACCAGCAGCTCTTTACCGCTACCGGTCAGGCGAATTTCGCCATTGACCATCACATACGCGCGGTCCGACAGCTTCAACGCATGGTTGGCGTTCTGCTCGACGAGGAAAATGGTCATGCCGGTTTTCGCCAGTTCACGCAGGGTGGCGAAGATCTGTTTCACCACGATCGGCGCCAGGCCCAGGCTCGGTTCATCAAGCAACAACAGCTTCGGCCGACTCATCAAGGCGCGGGCAATGGCGAGCATTTGCTGTTCGCCGCCGGACATGGTCATCGCCCGCTGAGTGCGGCGCTCTTCGAGCCGCGGGAACAGTTCGAACATGCGCTGCATGTCCTCTTTGGCGTACTTGTCGCCAATCGGGATGGTGCCCATCAGGAGGTTTTCCTCGACGGTCATGTCGGGGAACACCCGCCGCCCTTCCGGCGACTGCGCGATGCCATTGGAGGCGATGTAGTGCGAGGACTTGTGGGTGATGTCGATGCCTTGATAGAGGATCTGTCCGCCCGCCGCCCGTGGCTGGCCGAAGATCGACATCAGCAGCGTCGATTTGCCCGCGCCGTTGGAGCCGATCAGGCTGACCGTCTCGCCTTCGTTGATCTCAAGCGACACGCCTTTGAGGGCCTGGATCGGGCCATAGAACACGTCCAGGTCTTTGAGTTCGAGGATCGGTTTGCTCATACCAGTTCCTCTTCGTCGGCGCCCAGATAGGCGGCAATCACTTTCGGATCGTTGCGAATCGCATCGGGCCCGCCTTCGGCGATGACCACGCCGTGATCCAGCACCACGATGTGGTCGGAAATGCTCATGACCATGCCCATGTCGTGTTCGATCAGCACCACGGTCAGATCATGCTCGTCGCGCAGCAGCCGGATCATCGCGCTCAGCGCTTCGGTTTCCTGAGGGTTGAGGCCGGCGGCCGGTTCGTCGAGGCAGATGATCTGCGGTCGCGTGCACATGGCCCGGGCGATCTCCAGACGACGTTGCTGACCGTAGGACAGTTCACCGGCCAGGCGGTTGGCGCAGTCCACCAGATCGACCACTTCCAGCCAATAGAACGCGCAGTCCAGCGCGTCGCTTTCCGCTTTGCGGTAGCCCTTGGTGTTGAGGATGCCGGCGAGCATGTTGCGGTTGACCCACATGTGCTGCGCCACCAGCAGGTTTTCCAGCACCGACATTTCCTTGAACAGGCGAATGTTCTGGAAGGTCCGGGCCAGACCGGCGCGGTTCACCAGATGCGTGCCACCAAACATCTTGTAATACAGGCGACTGAGGAAGCTTTTCGGCGAGACGAAGTCGGTCGGTTTGAACGACTCGCCCAGCAACTGGATGACGTTGGTCTGCTTGCCGCGCACGTTGAGTTCGATCTTGCCGCCGGAGGCCTTGTAGAACCCGGTCAGGCAGTTGAACACCGTGGTCTTGCCGGCACCGTTCGGCCCGATCAGGGCAAAGATCGAGTTGCGTTTGACCTTGAGGCTGACATCGCTCAGGGCCTTGATGCCACCGAAGTGCATCATCAGTTTTTCCACAGAGAGTACGACTTCACTCATGGCGCAGTCCTCTCATAGTGAATGGCACCTTTGCGTGGAGTGACCCCGGTACGGCTGATGCGGATCAGCCCTCGAGGTCGCCAGATCATCATCAACACCATCAGGATGCCGAACAGCAGCACGCGATATTCAGCGAAGCCGCGCAGCAGTTCCGGAGCAACCGTGAGCACGAACGCTGCGATCACCACGCCGATGGTCGAGCCCATGCCGCCGAGCACAACGATGGCGAGGATCAGCGCCGATTCAAAGAAGGTGAACGAGGTCGGGTTGACGAAGCCTTGATAGGTGGCGAAGAACACCCCGGCCAGACCTGCGGTCGACGCACCGATGGTGAACGCCGAGAGCTTGACCAGTACGTGGTTCAGGCCCATCGAGCGGCAGGCGATTTCATCCTCGCGCAAGGCTTCCCAGGCGCGACCCACCGGCATTTTCACCAGTCGATGCTTGATGTACAGCACGGCCAGCACCACCAGGAACAACACCGTATAGATGAAGTAATACTTCACGTCCGGGTTGTAGGCGATGCCGAAAAACTCATGGAACGGTACCCCGCCATCCTTGGCCCGCTTGCCGAATTCCAGGCCGAAGAACGTCGGCAATGGCGCCGGCATGCCGTTCGGCCCTCCGGTCAGCGACAGCCAGTTGTTGAGGATCAGGCGGATGATTTCACCGAAGCCCAGGGTCACGATGGCCAGATAGTCACCGTGCAGACGCAGCACCGGAAAACCGAGGATGCAGCCGGCCAGGCCCGCGGTGATCGCCGCCAGCGGCAGCACAGTCCAGAAGCCCAGCCCGAGGTATTGATAACCGAGCGCCAGACCGTAGGCACCGATGGCGTAGAACGCCACGTAACCGAGGTCGAGCAGACCGGCGAGGCCAACCACGATGTTCAGCCCCAGCCCCAACAGCACGTAGATCAGCCCGAGGATGACCACGCCCAGCAGGTACGAGTTGGAGACAAACGGCACAATCACCGCCAGCACAATCAGCAGTGGAATGATCCAGCGCAGGCGTGATTTGTGATCGGCAGGCAGCACATGCACACCGGAACCGGTGCTCTCGAATCCGTCGAGGATCTTCAGGCCCTTGGGCGTCTGCAGAAACAGGCTCAAGGCAAAGCGGCCGATCATGACAATGCCGATGATCCAGGCCACGCGGGTTGGTTCGAGGTTGAAGCTGTAGCCGTCGAGCACGACACCGACAATCGGGCCGAACACGATCAAGGCAATAAGGCCGGCCAGAATCGCCTCAACCAGGCTTTTTTTGATATCGATGTTTTTTTGAGTGGTTGAAGACATCGCTTACACCTTCGACACAAGAGGACGGCCCAACAGGCCCTGAGGCCGGAAGACCAGAACAAGTACGAGCAGCGAGAAGCTGAACACGTCTTTGTAGTCGGAGTTGACCAGGCCCGAGAACAGCGACTCGGAGATCCCGAGAATGATCCCGCCGAGCATCGCGCCGGGCAGTGAGCCGATCCCGCCGAGCACTGCGGCGGTGAACGCCTTGATGCCGATGACGAAGCCTGCGTAGAAGTCGAACGTGCCGTAGTTCATGGTGATCAGCACGCCGGCCAGAGCTGCCATCGCTGCACCGATGATGAACACGTAGGAAATCACCCGGTCGGTGTTGATCCCCAGGATCGAGGCCATCTTGCGGTCTTGCTGGGTGGCGCGGCACATGCGGCCGAGCTTGGTGTACTTGATCACGTAGGTCAGCAGGCCCATGCCGACGAACGCGGCCACCAGAATGAAGATCTTGGTGTAGGTCAACTGAACGAAACCGCTGCCGACGTCGATGCGCCAGGCACCGGTGAGCAGCGTTGGAACACCCTGTTGGCGGGCGCCCTGGCTGATCTGGGCATAGTTCTGCAGGATCAGGGAGATGCCGATGGCACTGATCAGCGGTGCCAGTCGGGTGGAGTTGCGCAGAGGTTTGTAGGCGACGCGTTCGATTACCCAGCCATAGACGCCAGTGACGACGATGGTGAACACCAGCGTGCCGAGCATCAACAGCGGGAAGGATTCGATACCGAAGTAAGCCAGCAGAGCCAGACTGATTGCCGCCAGGTAAGCGGAAATCATGTAAACCTCGCCGTGGGCGAAGTTGATCATGCCGATGATGCCGTAGACCATTGTGTAGCCGATGGCGATCAGGCCATAGACCGACCCGAGGGTCAGGCCGTTGACCAGTTGCTGCAGGAAAATACCATCCATAACGCAATCTCACGCAATGAGAACCTGCCCGCCGGGGCGGGCGGTTCTTCTAGGAAAAATACAGATTTACGTCGGAGCAATGTCAGAGCGCGATGAGCCCAGACCCACCGATCTTCTGTGGGAGCTGGCTTGCCAGCGATAGCGGCGGATCAGCCAACCTGTGTGTCGACTGACCTGACGCCATCGCGGGCAAGCCCGCTCCCACAGGTATTGGTGGGGGTCAAGCTGATCGCGTCAGCCCTTACTTCTGTTTTTCCAGCTGATGGTATTTGCCACTCGCGTCCCACTGGTAAACCACGTAGTCGGACACTTTCAGGTCGCCTTTCTTGTCCCAGGCCTTCTCACCCATCACGGTTTTCACCGGGTTGGCCTTGAGCCATTCGGCGGCTTTTTCGCCACTGTTGGATTTGGCGCCGTTGAAGGCGGCCGCCAGGGTCTGAACCGACGCGTAGGCGTACAGGGTGTAGCCTTCAGGTTCGGTGCCGGCCTTGCGGAACGCATCGACCACGGTCTTGCTGTCTGGCAGCAGACGTGGGTCGGCGCCGAAGGTCATCAGCACACCGTCAACGTATTGCGGGCCACCGGCGGTGGTCACCAGTTCGTCGGTGACGATGCCGTCGTCAGACATGAACTTCACGTCTTTCAGGCCTTCGGTGCGCAGTTGCTTGACCAGCGGCCCGGCTTCCGGGTGCAGGCCGCCGAAGTAGACCACGTCGGCACCGGCCGCACGGATCTTGGTGACCACGGCGCTGAAGTCTTTCTCGCCACGGGTCAGGCCTTCATACAGCACCGGCTTCACGCCACGCTTTTCCAGTTGAGCCTTGGTCGCATCGGCCAGGCCCTGACCGTAGGTGTCCTTGTCGTGCAGCACGGCGACTTTCTTGCCCTTGAGCACATCGACAATGTAATCGCCCGCGACGATGCCTTGCTGGTCATCACGCCCGCACATACGGAACATGGCGCTCAGGCCGCGCTCGGTCACTTGCGGGTTGGTGGAACCCGGGGTGATCGCGATAACACCGGCTTCGTCGTAGATTTCCGACGCTGGAATGGTGGAGGAAGAGCAGAAGTGACCGACCACACCGGCCACCTTCTGGTTGACCAGGTCCTTGGCAACCGTCACTGCCTGTTTCGGTTCGCAGGCGTCATCGCCCTTGACCAGTACGATTTTCTCGCCGTTGACGCCACCCGCCGCGTTGACCGCGTCCGCCGCCGCCTGTGCACCCTTCATGTACTGCTCGCCAAATGCCGCGTTGGCGCCAGTCATTGGACCCGCTACACCGATTTTCACATCAGCTTGAGCAAACGCAGAAACACCCAGCGCAGTAGCCACTGCGAGGGCCAGAAAGCCTTTCTTGTAAAACGTCTGGGACATGAGGTGGTGCTCCAAGGTTTTTTTTAGTTGGCACTGCGACTTCACTTCACTGAATGCTCTGAGCAAGCGCCGTGCCATCGGTTTTTTATTCTTCAAAAAGTCGCTGCTTTCTTGTTATTTCGACTGTTTCGTTCCCATTTTCATTGGGCGTGCAACCGTCTAAACCGCGGAAGGTGAAACCTTTTTAAATCTCAGGCGCAACCCGCTTGCGCCATCATTGCAACCGCGGCACCAAACGACGTGCAACCAGCCTGTAACAGCTCGCGTCACCGAACTGCACACTGCTGGTGCGGGACTGCTACAACCCGCACCATTACAGGCTAGTCGCTACGCGCAAAAGCGCCGTGTTAAGCAACATATTTCAACACTCAGATGACGATGCGCAGGCACTGGCCCGCGTGATACAGCGAGAACCCGGCCTCGTACAGGCAACTGCGCAGGCCGACACCGGCCAGGGGCTGCATCGGTGCGAAGGGGATCGGCAAGGCTTGAGGATTTCCGTTACACAGATAGTCGGCGAAGGCTTTGCCGACCACAGTGCCAGTGGTCACGCCGCGACCGTTGTAACCGGTGACGGCCACCAGTCCCGGCGCCGGCTCGAACAGCCGCATCAGGTGATCGGGGGTAAAGGCGATGCGCCCGGTCCAGGTGCACTCCCACTCCACCGGTTTCAGGTTGGGGAAGTAATGCTGCTGCACCCGATCGGCCCAGGCCTTGAGGAACCACGCCGGTTTCTGGTTGCCGTTGCCCAGACTGCCGAGCAACAACCGGCCATCCTTGTCGCGGCGAATGCTGCTCAATACCTGCCGCGTGTCCCACGAGCCTTGCCCGCCGGGGAGGATGTCATGGGCGGCGTCTTCGGTCAGCGGCACCGAGGCGACCTGATAGTAGTAACCGGGGAAGAAGTTGCGCTTGAGTTCGGTCCAGTCGCCCTCGGTGTAGGCGTTGGAGGCGATCACCACTTGCTCGGCGAGCACCGAACCGTGCTCGGTCTGCACTGACCATTGCTGGCCCACGCGCTCGAGACGGCTCACCGGCGAATGATCGAACATCTGCCCGCCCAGCCCTTTCACCGCGTTGGCCAGTCCGGTGACATAGGCCATCGGGTTGAGCGTGCCGGCGCGGCGGTCGAGCAGCGCGGCAGCGATCTTTTGCGTACCGGTGGCTTGCTCGCAGGCCTTGCCGGTGAGCAACTCGACGGGCGCCCCGCGACGCTTCCATTGTTGCTCGCGACTGCGCAGATCCGCTTCGCCCTTGGCGTTGTGCGCCATGTGCAGGGTGCCTTCGCGGCGCAACTGGCAATCGATGTTGTATTTATCCACAAGGCTGAACACCAGCGCCGGCGCCGCCCCGAGCATGCGGTTGAGCTGACTGCCGACCGCTTCGCCGAACCCGGCCTCGATCTCGTCCGGCGGGATCCACATGCCGGCGTTGACCAGCCCGACGTTGCGCCCGGAGCCGCCGTGGCCGGCTCGATGCGCTTCCAGCACGCAGACACTTTTGCCTTTTTCCAACAGATGCAGCGCCGCCGACAACCCGGTAAACCCGGCGCCGATCACGCAGACATCGACTTTGACCTCGCCCCGTAGCGCGGCGTTATCCGGGCGCTGCGGCGTGAGTTTTTCCCACAGACATTCTTCGCGTAACGGCATTGCCAGACTCCAACAGAAACCTGCCAAACACACTGCTGATCCTGTGGGATAAAGCCCTGTGGCGAGGGGATTTATCCCCGATCGGTTGCATAGCAACCGTAAAACCAGTGCATGCGGTGTATCTGAAACTCCGCGATTGCATGTTTTGGGGCCGCTGCGCAGCCCATCGGGGATAAATCCCCTCTCCACAAAAGCCCGCTCCCAGGATCTGCGTCATTCCAAACTCAGTCGAAGGTAATCCCCTGCGCCAGCGGCAACTCCAGCGAGTAATTCACGGTATTGGTCTGCCGGCGCATGTACGCGCGCCAGGCGTCGGAACCCGATTCACGACCGCCACCGGTCTCTTTCTCGCCACCGAATGCGCCGCCGATTTCCGCGCCGCTCGGGCCGATGTTGACGTTGGCGATGCCGCAGTCACTGCCGACCGCCGACATGAACTGCTCGGCCTCGCGCACGTCGGTGGTGAAGATGCACGACGACAGGCCTTGCGGTACCGCGTTGTTCAGGCGTAGCGCTTCCTGGAAATCGCTGTAGCCGACCACATAGAGAATCGGCGCGAAGGTTTCGCTGCAGACCACGTCGCTCTGCTCCGGCATTTCGACAATGGCCGGCGACACGTAATAGGCGTTGGGGAACTGCTCTTCGAGCTGACGCTTGCCGCCGAATACCCGCCCGCCCTCGCTCAGTGCCTGTTCCAGCGCGTCCTGCATGTTTTCGAAGCTGTGTTTGTCGATCAGCGGGCCGACCAGATTGCCTTCCAGCGGATGGCCGATGCGCACCTTGGCGTACGCGGCTTTGAGGCGGGTGACGATTTCTTCCTTCACCGACTCATGGGCAATCAGGCGACGCAGGGTGGTGCAACGCTGACCGGCGGTGCCGACCGCGCTGAACAGGATGGCGCGCACGGCCATGTCCAGATCGGCGCTCGGGCCGAGGATCATCGCGTTGTTGCCGCCCAGCTCAAGAATGCTGCGGGCGAAACGCGCGGCGACTTTCGGCGCCACTTCGCGGCCCATGCGGGTGCTGCCGGTGGCGCTGATCAGCGCGACACGCGGGTCATCCACCAGCGCTTCGCCAGCGTCACGACCACCGATGATCACCTGGCACAGGTGCGCCGGCGCATCGGTGAAGTTCTTCACCACACGGTCGAACAATGCCTGGCAGGCCAATGCGGTCAGCGGCGTCTTCTCCGACGGTTTCCACACCACCGGGTTGCCGCAGACCAGCGCCAGCGTGGTGTTCCACGCCCACACTGCGACCGGGAAGTTGAACGCACTGATCACGCCGACCACGCCCAGCGGATGCCAGGTTTCACGCATGTGGTGGCCCGGGCGCTCCGAGGCGATGGTCAAGCCGTACAGTTGACGCGACAGGCCGACGGCGAAGTCGCAGATGTCGATCATCTCCTGCACTTCACCGAGGCCTTCCTGGGTGATCTTGCCCGCTTCCCACGACACCAGCTCGCCGAGGTCAGCCTTGTATTCGCGCAGCACTTCGCCGAATTGACGCACCAGCTCACCGCGACGCGGGGCCGGCACCTTGCGCCACTGCTCGAACGCATGATCTGCGCGACTGATGTGCTGCTCGACTTCGGCCGGGCCTTCCCAGTTCACGGCGGCGATGCGGCTGCCGTCGATGGGCGAATGCACCGGCACTTTGCCGTTCTGGTACAGGGCCGGGTTCACACCAAGACGATCAAGCAATGCGGCAACCATGGGTCACTCCTCAAGCGAAAAACTGAATGTGTGCGGCCGAATGTTCACGACCGGGCAGGCCTTTAGTTGTAGCTTCCCGAAGGCAAGGCAACAAACGACCTTTACGCGAGATATCATTCCGTTTATTCATGCTGCGCATAGAAAGACAAGAAAAAGGATCACCCATGCTGAACAAACGCCACCTGCCGTCGATCACCGCGCTGCAGTGCTTCGAGGCCGTGACCCGGCACCTGAGCTTCACCCGGGCCGCCGAAGAACTGAACCTGACCCAGAGCGCCGTCAGCAAACAGGTCGCGCAGCTTGAGGAATTGTTGCAGCACTTGCTTTTCCGCCGGGTGCGTCGGCGTTTGCAGATGACCCCAGCCGGGGATTTGTACCTGGTGGAAGTCCGAAAAATCCTCACTCAGGTGGAAATGTCCACGCATTACTTGCGTTCCTACGGCGGCGAGACCGAAGTCCTGCGCGTTTCTACGCCTTCGACCTTCGGCGCGCGCTGGCTGGTTCCGCGTCTGAAAGGCTGGCGTCTGCGCCATCCGTCGATCCATCTCGACCTGTGCAACGAGCAGGAGGCAGATGACTTGCTGCAGGGGCGCAGCGATCTGGCGTTCTATTTCGGCCAGGGTTCGCGCCCCGGCACCGAATGCCTGAAGCTGTTCGGCGAAGAGCTGGTGCCGGTCTGCGCGCCCGGCAGCCTGCCGGATCAGCTTTTCACCGACCCGACGCAACTGACCGATCTGGTGCTGCTGCAAAACGCCTCGCGGCCACAGGCCTGGCATGATTGGTTCGACAGTCAGGGTTACCACACCGAACACAGCTATCACGGGCCGCGTTTCGAAACCTTTTACATGTGCATCCGCGCCGCCCAGGTCGGCTGCGGCGTGGCGCTGCTGCCACGGTTTCTGGTGGAAGAGGAATTGGCCGACGGCAAACTGGTCATTCCCTGGCAGCATGCAATGCCCAGTTCCGACGCCTATTACCTGGCCTACCCGGAGCATGCGGCGGAAGTGCCGAAGGTGCGCGATTTTGTGAAGTGGATGCTGGAGCAGATCGATAGCCCTGCGGTCTGAGCACTATCCTGTGGCGAGGGGATTTATCCCCGACGGGTTGCGCAGCGACCCCAAAAAACTCAAGAACGACGACTGCTTCGCAGTCAATCGGGGATAAACCCCCTCACCACAAATGATCTTCACCTGCCAAAAATTGCTGGCAATCTTCGTCCCTGATATGCGCCACTAGCACCATTGTTTGATACCGCGCCTTGCGCGGTGCACCTGGAGACCCCGTTTATGAGCGAGAGTGTGTTTGCCGATCGCATCGTGCAGAACCTGCTCGACACCGACTTCTACAAACTGACGATGATGCAGGCGGTGCTGCACAACTACCCCAACGTCGAAGTCGAATGGGAGTTTCGTTGCCGTAACAGTGAGGATCTGCGGCCGTATCTGGCCGAAATCCGCTACCAGATCGAGCGTCTGGCCGAGCTGAGCCTGAGCGCCGACCAGTTGAGCTTTCTCGAGCGCATCACCTTTCTGAAACCGGATTTCCTGCGCTTTCTCGGTCTGTTCCGTTTCAACCTGCGCTATTTGCACACCGGCATCGAGAACGGCGAGTTGTTCATTCGTCTGCGCGGTCCGTGGCTGCATGTGATCCTGTACGAAGTGCCGCTGCTGGCGATCGTCAGCGAAGTGCGCAACCGCTATCGCTACCGTGAAATCGAACTGGTGCAGGCGCGTGAGCAGCTGTATCGCAAGTTCGACTGGCTCAGCGCCAACGCCTCGGCCGACGAACTGGCGCAATTGCAGGTCGCCGATTTCGGCACCCGTCGGCGTTTTTCGTATCGCGTGCAGGAAGAAGTAGTTAACGTGCTCAAGCACGATTTCCCCGGGCGCTTCGTCGGCACCAGCAACGTGCACTTGTCCCGCGAACTGGACATGAAACCGCTGGGCACCATGGCCCATGAATGGATCATGGCCCACCAGCAACTCGGCCCGCGGCTGATCGACAGCCAGATCGCCGCCCTCGACTGCTGGGTGCGCGAGTACCGTGGTTTGCTCGGGATTGCGCTCACCGACTGCATCACCACCGACGCCTTCCTCGGCGACTTCGACCTGTTCTTTGCCAAGCTCTTCGATGGTCTGCGCCACGACTCCGGGGATCCGGTGCAGTGGGGCGAAAAATGCATCGCTCACTACCACAAGCTCGGCATCGACCCGATGAGCAAGACTCTGGTGTTCTCCGACAGCCTGACCCTGCCCAAGTCGCTGGAGATCTTTCGCGCGCTGCACGGGCGGATCAACGTCAGCTTTGGCATCGGCACCAACCTGACCTGTGACATTCCGGGTGTCGAACCGATGAGCATCGTGCTTAAAATGACCGCCTGCAACGGCCAGCCGGTGGCGAAGATCTCCGACGAGCCCGGCAAGACTCACTGTAAAGACCCGAATTTCGTCGCCTATTTGCGACATGTGTTCCAGGTTCCTGCCGTTTCCAGCCTATCTAGCAAGGAGTGAATTCATGCAAGCCGTACAGCGTGAGATTGCTGAACAGCTCAAGGTGCAACCGCCATTCGCCGGGCATCAGGCCCTCGAAGCGGAAGTCGCCCGACGCATCACCTTTATCCAGGATTGCCTGGTCAATTCCGGCCTCAAGACCCTGGTGCTGGGCATCAGCGGCGGTGTCGACTCGCTGACCGCCGGTCTCTTGGCCCAGCGTGCCATGCGTGAGCTGCGCGAGCGCACTGGCGACAACGCCTACAAGTTCATTGCCGTGCGCCTGCCGTACGAAACCCAGTTCGATGAACACGACGCCCAGGCTTCGGTGGATTTCATCGCCCCGGACGAGCGCCACACGGTCAACATCGGCCCGGCAGTGAAGTCGCTGGCCAGTGAAGTGGCGGCGTTCGAAGGCAAACACGCGGTGTCGGTGGATTTCGTGCTCGGCAACACCAAGGCGCGGATGCGCATGGTCGCCCAGTACACCATCGCCGGCGCGGCCCACGGGCTGGTGATCGGTACCGACCACGCGGCGGAAGCGGTGATGGGCTTCTTCACCAAGTTCGGCGACGGCGCCTGCGACCTGGCCCCGCTCAGCGGTCTGGTGAAAAACCAGGTCCGGGCGATTGCCCGCAGCTTCGGCGCGCCGGAATCGCTGGTGGAAAAAGTGCCGACCGCGGATCTGGAAGACCTGTCGCCGGGCAAACCGGACGAAGCGTCCCACGGCGTGACCTACGCCGAGATCGACGCCTTCCTGCACGGCGAGCCGGTACGTCAGGAAGCGTTCGACATCATCGTCAACACCTACAACAAGACCCATCACAAACGGGTCATGCCGTTTGCGCCGTAAGTTGCGCTGATACCTGTAGGAGCTGTCGAGTGAAACAAGGCTGCGATCTTTTGATCTTCAAAAACAACCTCGAAAGATCGCAGCCTGCGGCAGCTCCTACAGAAAACAGAAAAGCGTCCCGAGGGACGCTTTTTTTGTGCCTGCAGCCATTACTTCACGGCAATGGTGCCTTTCATCATCGAGATGTGGCCCGGGAACGAGCAGAAGAAGCCGTAGTCAGTGCCAGCGGTCAGCTTCGATACGTCGATGGTCAGCGAGTCTTTCTCGCCGGCACCGATGATTTTGGTGTGAGCGATAACGCGCTCGTCGCCGTCTTTCAGGTAGTTCTTGTCGATGCCAGCGGCCAGGCCATCGGTGGCGATCGGCTGCATGTCAGCGGTTTTGCTGACCACCAGGTTATGGCCCATGACGTTCTTCGGCAGGTTGCCGGAGTGGGTCAGTTCGACAGTGAAGGTCTTGCAGCTCTTGTCGATCACGATTTCCTTGGTGTTGAAGGACATCTGATCGGTGGAATCAACGGTGGTTTTGCACTCGGCAGCCATCAATTGGCTGCTGGCCAGCGCCAGCAGGGATACCGCAACAACTTTGGAAAACATGGTGAATCTCCAAGGCAGGGTTAACAAAAACACGAATGATGGAAAGACTGCCTGAAATCTTCGCAAGTTCCTATGACTTGAGTCAAAAATTGTATACAACTTTCAGGCTATGACACTCATCGAAACAATCTACCGGCCAGATTTTCCGGCCGGGCCTATGATCGGCGCATCTACTGAAACGGAGTGCCTGTCATGTTCTTTAACGGTCTGTTGTGCAGTTTGCTCGCCGCCTACGCCTGTGGCGCCAGCGGTACCTTTGAATCACCGGAACGCGAAGTTTAGTCCTTGGATCAAGGCGTGCCAGCCATTACCCTGTGACGGATTGACCCAGGAGGAAGGCATGTCTCTCACATCCGTTTGTGTTTTTTGCGGTGCCAACGCCGGCACTGATCCGGCTTACACCGAAGCCGCCAAGGCCCTTGGCCGCGCGCTGGCCGAGCGTCAGCTGACGCTGGTTTACGGCGGTGGCGCCGTGGGCCTGATGGGCCTGGTGGCGGACGCCGCGCTGGCCGCTGGCGGCGAAGTGATCGGGATCATTCCGCAAAGCCTGATGGACAAGGAAATCGGCCACAAAAGCCTGACCCGTCTCGAAGTGGTCGATGGCATGCACGCGCGCAAGGCGCGCATGGCCGAGCTGAGCGATGCGTTCATCGCGTTGCCCGGCGGCCTCGGCACGCTGGAAGAGCTGTTCGAAGTCTGGACCTGGGGTCAGCTCGGCTACCACGGCAAACCGCTGGGGCTGCTGGAAGTGAACGGTTTTTACAGCAAACTCACCGCTTTTCTCGACCATATCGTCGGCGAAGGCTTCGTTCGCGCGCCACACCGTGACATGCTGCAAGTGAGCGAATCGCCCCAAACCCTGCTCGACGCCCTCGATCAGTGGAAGCCGACCGTCACGCCCAAGTGGGTCGACCAAAAACCCGGCTAACCGCCAGGCACCGATACAGGGCAGAATACGCGCCGCTCAACCTCACCTTCGACCCCAGAGGATCGCCCATGGCCAAACCCAATTACTCCTTCGCCAAACGTCAACGAGACCTGGCAAAGGAACAGAAGAAAGAGGAAAAGCTTCAGCGCAAGAAACAGATGGCTGAAGAAGCGGCACTGAACCCTGACGGGGAAGTGGCGACTGACAACGATGATGATGTTGATGCACCGAAAGACCAGGCGCCCGACGCCTGAGCTGATTGCTGATTCGCTCCCGGAGGGAGCGATCTGTGGTGAGGGAGCTTGCTCCCGCTGGGTTGCGCAGCGACCCCAAATTGTTTTGCGACTGCTTCGCAGTCGAGCGGGAGCAAGCTCCCTCGCCACATTGGCTCCCGCCAGTGAAATTCCTTACTCCAATGGCATCACCGTGACCCGCACTTCCGGATCATGCGAACCGCCCCCCAGTATCACCCCGCGCAACGGCGACACATCGGAAAAGTCCCGGCCCCACGCCAGGGTGATGTGCTCCAGCGCCGGCTGCACGTTGTTGGTCGGATCGAAATCCACCCAGCCCGATACCGGACAGAACACCGAGACCCACGCATGTGACGCATCAGCGCCGATCAGTCGTGGCTGGCCCGGCGGCGGCTGGGTCAGCAGATAGCCGCTGATGTAACGCGCCGCCAGCCCCCGTGAACGCACGCACGCAAGCATCAGATGCGCGAAGTCCTGACACACGCCGCGCCGGCGCTCCAGCACCTCGACCAGCGGTGTCGCCACTTGCGTCGCCTCGGCGTCGAAAGTGAATTCGCTGAAAATCTTCTGCATCAAATCCTGCACGCCCAGCAACAGGGGCTTGCCCGGAGGAAAACAGCTTTCGGAGAATTCGACGAAGCTGCGCTTCAAATGCACGTAGGGTGACTGAAAGCGATACCGACAGGCCTCCAGCAATTCGGCGGACAACGGCTGGCTGCTATAGGTCAGCGCATTGCGCGTCTGCTCCCACGCCGGGGACAGATTGAAGTCCGCCAGCGGTCGCGCCAGCACTTCAACCGTGAGCCGGGCGTTGACTTGCAACTCGTCGTGCGGGCGCTCGAAGGCCAGCCGGGTCAGCGGATTGCCGAACACATCCAGCTCATCGCGCCGCGTGGTCGGCTGCGGGCTGATCAGCAATTGCTGCTCGGTGCAGCGCTGCCATGCGCACTCACGCGGCCACAGGTGCGCCAATTGCTGCGCCAGCGACACCGGGCTGTCGTAGTGGTAACAGGTGTCGTGGAGGATCTGGTAAAGGGCGCTCATCAGACGGACACCGTGCGCTGGCTGACATCATCGACATGGGCAAAGTGGCGCAGCGCCAGACGATCGGACACCTGAGCGCTGGCCTCGGCAATCGCTTGCAGCAGATCCGCCAGACCGTCGAGCGCCGCACGCACGCTGTTCTCCCCGAACAGCGGGTTCTCCAGACAGCCCAGATCGAACCGCGCCAGACGCTCGACCAATTGCGCCAGCCCGGCCTCGCGAGGTACGCCGAAATCATCGTTCAGGCGTTTCAAAGTGCGGGTCACCAGTTTCAACTGGAACAACACCGCGTGCGGGTTCTGCTCATCCAGCAGCAACAGGTCGAGCACCGGAATCAACTGCGCCACCGCCAGGTACCGCGAACGGTAGGTGATACTGCTGTTGCCCAGTTCCAGCAGCCATTCCAGCCCGGCCTGATCGAACGCCCCGGCACCGCGCAGAAACGCCGCCAGACTGCTGCTGAGAAACTGCAAACGTTCGATGCGCCGGCCGATCATCAGAAAGCGCCAGCCTTCGTCGCGGGTCATGTCGTCGAGGGCAAACCCGGACAACGCCGCCAGTGACATCACCAGCCGGTTGAGGAAATCCAGCAACTCGCCGAAGTCCGGCTCCTCGGTGTCCAGTTCCAGCGCCTCGCGCTGCAACTCGACCAACGCCTGCCAGTTCTCCCGCGAAAGCTTGCCGCGTACCTGCGAGGCGGCCCACTGCAAGCGCTGCAGGTTGGAGCGCAGGCTGAACGACCAGTCCTCGCCGAGCAGCGCCGCCAGCAGGCGCTCCGGCAACTCGCCCTCCTCCGGCAGCAACATCAGACGCTCGCCCAGCGCCACGGCGGCCTGCAAGGCTTGCGGATCATCACCATCGACATACCGCGCGAGCATGATCCGCAGCAGTCGCGCACTGTCGTCACAACGCTCGCAGTAACGGCCGAACCAGAACAGGTTCTCCACCACCCGCGAGGGCAGGTACGGATCGCGGCGCACCAGATCGTGTACGCCGACGTTGCGCTGGGTCTTCCATTGTTCGCCACTCGGCGCAAGCTCGCCCAGCACCCAGGTGTCCTTGCTCGCCCCGCCGCGCTGCATCGACACCACTTCGGCATCGGCCTCGGCGGCGACCCGGGTCAGGCCACCGGGCAGCACGCGATAGCCATCGCGACTGGCCACGGCGTACATGCGCATGCCGATGGCTCGCGGTTGCAACTGGCCGTCTTCGGCTTGCCAGATCGGCGCCTGCGACAACTGCGCCAACTCTTGCGCGACGTAGGCGTATGGCCGCGCCTGCATGCGCTCGGCGAGCGCCTGACGCTGTGGTTCACTCAGATCGCGGCCGAATACCGGCGCGAAGCTTTGTGAGGGGAACGCCGGTTTGATCAGCAGCTCCGGCAGTTTTTCCAGCGCCTGCGCCAGCACCGGCGCCTCGCCGCACCACCAGGTGGCAATGGACGGCAGCAGCAGTTCTTCGCCGAACAGGTACTGATTGATCTTCGGCAGAAATCCGAGCAATCCCGGCGACTCCAGCACGCCGCTGCCCAACGCATTGGCCACCAGCACCCGGCCCTGACGCACCGCTTCCAGCAAGCCGGGCACCCCGAGTGCCGAGTCGGTGCGCAGCTCCAGCGGGTCGCAGAAGTCATCGTCGAGCCGGCGCATGATCGCGTGCACCCGGCGCAGACCGCTGAGGGTTTTCAGGTACACCGTGGCGTCGCGCACCGTCAGGTCGCCGCCCTCCACCAGCGGATAACCGAGCTGACGCGCCAGATAAAGATGTTCGAAGTAGCTTTCGTTGAAGCGCCCTGGCGTGAGCAACACCACCAGCGGCGCGTCGTCAGCACACGGCGCCTGACGCGCGAGGGTTTCCTGCAGGGTGCGAAAGAATCCGGCCAGATGCTGCACCTTCAGATCGCGGTACAACTCGGGAAACGCCCGCGAAACGATGGTGCGGTTTTCCAGCGCATAACCGGCGCCCGACGGCGCCTGGGTACGATCCGCCGTAACCCACCAGCGCCCGTCCGGCGTGCGCGCCAGGTCCACGGCATACAGATGCAGAAACGCCTCTTCCGGTGGCGCGATGCCCTGACAGGGCCAGAGAAAATTGTTGTGGCCGAACACCAGCTCCGCCGGCAACAGCCCTTCGCGGATCAGCCGCTGCGGCCCGTACAGATCCGCCAGTACCGCGTTGAGCAAACGCGCACGCTGGGCAATCCCTGCCGACAGGTGCTGCCATTCATCAGCAGCGATCACATGCGGCAGCAGGTCCAGCTCCCACGGTCGGTCAGCGCCCTTCGGATCGGCGTAGACGTTATAAGTGACCCCGTTTTCCTGAATCTGTCGGGCGAGCAACGCCTGCCGCTGCACCAGTTGCGCCGGGGTGCTGCGCTGCAATTGATCGAACAGCCGCCGCCAGTGCGGGCGCACTTCCCCGCTGTCATCCAGCAGTTCGTGATAAGTGCCCGCAGTGCGCGGGTAGCGGTCTAGCAGGTCAGGCATGGAAAGCTCGGCAGACAGCAGGGAACGGTCAGACTAACGCAGGCACATGACGTGCGGATATACGAAAAATCCGCATGTCGTGCAGGACTTAGAAACGTCGCAAATCGAGCGTCATCGGCAACTCGTCGGAGATTGTCAGGTTGGGTATCGGAAGTTTCCCCGGCGTGTGTCCGATGCGGAAAAATCGCGCCATGCGCCGGCTCTCCGCCTCGTTGGCGTTGACCGGCAACGTTTCGTAATTGCGCCCGCCTGGGTGCGCCACGTGGTACTGACAGCCCCCTAGCGAACGCTGCATCCAGGTGTCGAGCAGATCGAACACCAGCGGCGCGTGCACCGGGATGGTCGGTTGCAGGCAATTGGCCGGTTGCCAGGCCCGGAAGCGCACACCGGCGACGAACTCGCCGATGCGCCCGGTCGGTTGCAGCGGCACCGGGACGCCGTTGCAGGTCAGCAGATAACGCTGCGGCGGCAGGCCGTTGAGTTTGATCTGCAAACGCTCCAGCGACGAGTCGACATAGCGCACCGTGCCCCCCGCCGTACCTTCCTCGCCCAGCACATGCCAAGGCTCCAGCGCCTGACGCAGCTCCAGTTCGATGCCGTTGACGGCGTAATCGCCGACCTTGGGAAAACGGAATTCCAGGTGCGCGGCGAACCATTCGGCGCGCAGTGGGTAACCGGCATTGTTCAGTTCGACGATGACGTCGGCGAAGTCCTGCTCGATAAAGTGCGGCAGCATGAAACGGTCGTGCAGCTCGGTGCCCCAGCGCGCCAGTTTCGGCGGTGCATACGGCTCGCGCCAGAAGCGTGCGACCAGCGCGCGCAGCAACAACTGCTGGGCCAGGCTCATGCGCGCGTGGGGCGGCATCTCGAACGCGCGCAGCTCCAGCAGACCAAGACGCCCGGTAGCGCCATCCGGCGAATACAATTTGTCGATGCAGAACTCGGCGCGGTGAGTGTTGCCGGTGACGTCAATCAGCAGATTGCGCAGCAGGCGATCCACCAGCCACGGCGCGCACTCTTGGCCCGGTTCAGGCATCTGCGCGAAGGCGATTTCCAGTTCGTACAAGGCGTCATTGCGGGCCTCATCAACACGCGGAGCCTGCGAAGTCGGGCCGATGAACAACCCGGAAAACAGGTAGGACAGCGACGGGTGGTTGTGCCAGTAGCTGATCAGACTGCGCAGCAGATCCGGACGACGCAGGAACGGTGAGTCCGCCGGGGTCGCGCCACCGAGGACGAAATGGTTGCCACCGCCGGTGCCGGTGTGGCGCCCGTCGATCATGAACTTCTCGGTGGTCAACCGTGTCTGTCGCGCCTGTTCATAGAGAAACTCCGTGCGTTCGACCAGTTCGTCCCACGTCGCCGATGGCTGCACGTTGACCTCGATCACCCCCGGGTCCGGGGTGATACGGAAGTTGCTCAGGCGCGGATCACTGGGTGGCTCGTAACCTTCCAGCAGCACCGGGCAATGCAGCTCTTCGGCGGTAGCCTCGATGGCCGCCACCAGCTCCAGATAATCCTCGAGCCGCTCCAGCGGCGGCAGGAACAGATACAGACGCCCTTCACGCGCCTCGGCGCAGAACGCGGTGCGGGTCAGCCAGTCGGCGGACTCGTCGATTGTCGGCGCACGTTCGTCGGTTGTGGCGGGTTCGGCATGACTGTTGAGCTGCGCGGTGTCCGGCAGCTCGGGGAAGGCCTGATTCGGATCGTTGGGATGAATGAACGGATACTCGGCGGCCTTCACCCACGGCTGCGAACCGAGCGGCAGACGGTAACCCAGCGGCGAGTCCCCCGGCACCAATCGGCAATGCTCGTCGCGCAGATACCAGCGCCCACTCTGCCATTGATCACCCTTGGCGGTGCGCGCCAGCGGCAGCACCTGACCGATCACTTTATCCAGGCCCTGATTGAAGACCTTGCGCAGACGTGCGCGCTCCAGCGGCTCTTCAAGTCGCGAATCTTCAGCGCTGACATTGCTCGGCAATGCGCCCTCGCGCCAGAGGTAATAAAAATTGTCTTCGTAGGCCGGAAACACGAAACGTGCAGGCAGTTTCAGGCGTTCGGCAACACTCGCGAGAAAGCGTCCCGCCAGTTCACCATCGGCGCCGTAGTCCTGTTGCTCATCGGCGATCAGCGCACTGTTGTGCCAGATCGGCACGCCATCACGGCGCCAATAACCATTGAGCGACCAGCGCGGCAATTGCTCGCCCGGGTACCACTTGCCCTGACCGAAATGCACCAGACCTTTCGGCGCGTAGTGCTGGCGCATGCGCTGGAACAATTCGGCGGAGAGGCGGCGCTTGTCCGGGCCCAACGCCGCTGTGTTCCATTCGGCGCCATCCGGGTCGTCGATGGAAGCGAAGGTCGGCTCGCCACCCATGGTCAGGCGCACATCACCTTCCAGCAGGTCGGCATCAATCTGCCGCCCGAGCGCCTGAATCGCCAGCCACTGCTCATCGGTGTAGGGCTTGGTCACCCGTGGCGCTTCCCAGATCCGCTCCACCGACATTTCGTGGCTGAACTGGCATTCGCACGGCTCGACCAGACCACTGATCGGCGCAGCTGAGGAAGGATCGGGACTGCAGGCCAGCGGGATATGCCCTTCACCGGCGAACAGCCCGGACGTGGCATCCAGACCAATCCAGCCAGCGCCCGGCAGGTAAACCTCACACCACGCGTGCAGGTCGGTGAAATCGACGTCGGTGCCGGACGGGCCGTCGAGGCTTTTCACGTCGGCGGTCAGTTGAATCAGGTAGCCGGAAACAAACCGCGCGGCCAGCCCGAGGTTGCGCAACAACTGCACCAACAGCCACGCTGAGTCGCGGCAAGAGCCGGACGCCTGTTCGAGGGTGTGTTCCGGGGTTTGCACGCCCGGTTCCATGCGGATCAGGTAGCGGATGTCTTCGCTGAGACGCTGGTTGAGCATCACCAGGAAATCCACGGCGGGCAGCGGCGTGCGATCAATGCTATCCAGATAGGCTTTGAAGGCTGGGGTCAGCGGCAGGGTTTCGAGGTACGGCGCCAATTCCTTGCGCTCATCAGCGGCGTAACTGAAGGGGATTTTCTCGGCGTAAGGCTCGAGGAAGAAGTCGAACGGATTGAACACCGCCATCTCGGCCAGCAAATCGACTTCGATGCGCAATTCGTTGGTTTTCTCGGGGAACACCAGACGCGCGAGGTAGTTGCCCTGCGGGTCCTGCTGCCAGTTGATGAAGTGCTGCTCGGGCGAAACCTTCAGCGCATACGACAAGATCCGCGTGCGGCTGTGAGCGGCCGGACGCAGGCGGACGATCTGCGGGCCGAGTTCGACAGCGCGGTCGTAGCGGTAATGCGTGACGTGATGCAATGCGACATGAATCGACACGGCGTGCCTCCTGCGAGCCTAAGCGTATTCGAAAGCGCGCAAGACTTATGCCATGCAGAAGCTTGGGCGCTTTCCCGGAATGCTCAGGGCAGTACAGCACCAAAATCGGGCGATGCGGGGAAATGGATTGAGGAAGTTGCGCCTAAATGTGGCGAAGATCAAAAGATCGCAGCCTGCGGCAGCTCCTACAGGGAAACGCATGACCCGATGTAGGAGCTGCCGAAGGCTGCGATCTTTTGACCTTGAAAAAAAACGCCAACCCGAAGGTTGGCGTTCTGTTGAAACAAAAAGCGACTCAGCGCGGAACGACGGGCTTGCGCGCCGGTTTGGGCCCCTTGCCCTTGGCCGCTTCCTTGCGCTCCTTGGCCGCCTGCTGGTTGCGGGCAAACGCCGCAGCCTTGGCTTGTTCACGCTTGTCCCAAGGGTTGCCACCGTCGCTGGCACGTGGCGGCAGGCCAGTGTGCTGGGTCAGAATCTTGGTGGTCTTCTCTTTCGCGACCTTGTGACTGCCAGCCGGCGTCGAGTTCTTGCGACGGGCGCTCTGGTAGCTGTCGGTGGCCGGCTGGTGCAGCGGGATCAGCTGGTTCTTGCCCGGCCCGATCAGGTCGGCGCGGCCCATGCGGGTCAGCGCTTCGCGCAGCATCGGCCAGCCTTTCGGGTCGTGATAACGCAAGAACGCCTTGTGCAGACGACGCTGCTCCTCGCTCTTGACGATAGTCACACCGTCGCTCTTGTAGGTGACCTTGCGCAGCGGGTTCTTGCCCGAGTGGTACATCGCGGTGGCGGTGGCCATCGGCGACGGGTAGAACGCCTGCACCTGGTCGGCACGGAACCCGTTGCCCTTGAGCCACAGCGCCAGGTTCATCATGTCTTCATCGGTGGTGCCCGGGTGCGCAGCGATGAAGTACGGGATCAGGTACTGCTCTTTGCCTGCTTCCTTGGTGTACTTCTCGAACATGCGCTTGAAGCGGTCGTAAGTACCGATCCCTGGCTTCATCATTTGGTTGAGCGGACCTTCCTCGGTGTGTTCCGGGGCGATCTTCAGGTAACCACCAACGTGGTGGGTCACCAGCTCTTTGACGTACTCCGGCGACTCGACCGCGAGGTCGTAACGCAGACCGGAGGCAATCAGGATCTTCTTCACACCCGGCAAGGCACGGGCGCTGCGGTACAGCTGAATCAGCGACGAGTGGTCGGTATTCAGGTTCGGGCAGATGCCCGGGAACACGCAGGACGGCTTGCGACACGCGGATTCGATTTCCGGGCTCTTGCAGGCAATGCGGTACATGTTCGCGGTCGGGCCGCCAAGGTCGGAGATGACGCCGGTGAAGCCAGGAACCTTGTCGCGGATCTCTTCGATTTCGCGAATGATCGACTCTTCGGAACGGTTCTGGATGATCCGGCCTTCGTGCTCGGTGATCGAGCAGAACGTGCAGCCGCCGAAGCAGCCACGCATGATGTTCACCGAGAAACGGATCATGTCGTAGGCCGGGATCTTTTCCTTGCCGTACGCCGGGTGCGGAACCCGTGCGTAAGGCATGCCGAACACGTAGTCCATTTCTTCAGTGGTCATCGGAATCGGCGGCGGGTTGAACCAGACGTCAATCTCGCCATGCTTCTGCACCAGCGCGCGGGCGTTGCCCGGGTTGGTCTCCAGGTGCAGCACGCGGTTGGCGTGGGCGTACAGGACCGGATCGTTACGCACCTTTTCCATCGACGGCAGGCGGATCACGGTCTTGTCGCGGGTCATCTTCGGGCTGGCCAGGATCTGCACGACCTTGGCTTCCTCGGGATCGTCCACCGGCCCCTTTTCTTGCTCGATGGCGCAGGCCTGGGTGTCCTGGGTGTTGACGTACGGGTTGATGATCTTGTCGATCTTGCCCGGACGGTCGATGCGCGTGGAATCGACTTCGTACCAGCCTTGCGGCGTGTCACGGCGGATGAACGCGGTGCCGCGCACATCGGTGATGTCTTCGATCTTGTGCCCGTAGGACAGGCGCTGGGCCACTTCGACAATGGCCCGCTCGGCGTTGCCGTACAGCAGAATGTCAGCGCTGGCGTCGATCAGGATCGAGTTGCGCACGCGATCCTGCCAGTAGTCGTAGTGGGCGATGCGACGCAGGGACGCCTCGATGCCGCCGAGAACGATCGGCACATGCTTGTACGCCTCTTTGCAGCGCTGGCTGTAGACCAGGCTCGCGCGGTCCGGACGTTTGCCCGCCATGCCACCCGGGGTGTAGGCGTCGTCGGAACGGATTTTCTTGTCCGCGGTGTAGCGGTTGATCATCGAGTCCATGTTGCCGGCCGCGACGCCGAAGAACAGGTTCGGCTCGCCGAGCTTCATGAAATCGTCTTTGGACTGCCAGTTCGGCTGGGCAATGATCCCGACGCGGAAGCCCTGGGACTCCAGCAGCCGGCCGATGATCGCCATGCCGAACGACGGGTGATCGACGTAGGCATCACCGGTGACGATGATGATGTCGCAGGAATCCCAGCCGAGCTGATCCATCTCCTCCCTGCTCATCGGCAGGAATGGCGCTGGCCCGAAACATTCGGCCCAGTACTTTGGATAGTCAAATAACGGCTTGGCTGCTTGCATGTCGATAACCGGTGTTGGCTTTCATTGAATTTCGCGGGCGCGGAATATAGCACAAATTTTGACCAATTCCGACGGCTATGGTCGGAAATTGTGCTTTACCTGTGGCGAGGGAGCTTGCTCCCTCCGGGTTGCGAAGCAGCCCCCAGAATTCGACTGCTGCGCAGCCGATCGGGAGCAAGCTCCCTCGCCACAGGTGCTCGACGTTACTCGTCGTCGTCGAAGTTGTAGCTGCCCGGCGCGAGGTTTTCGAAGCGGGTGTACTTACCGATAAACGCCAGGCGAATAAAGCCGATCGGGCCGTTCCGCTGCTTGCCGATGATGATTTCGGCGATGCCCTTGTGCTCGGTTTCCGGGTGATACACCTCGTCCCGGTACACGAACATGATGACGTCGGCGTCCTGCTCGATCGCTCCGGATTCCCGCAAGTCGGAGTTCACCGGACGCTTGTTGGGACGTTGTTCCAGGGAGCGGTTGAGCTGCGACAGCGCCACCACCGGGCAGTTGAATTCCTTGGCCAGGGCTTTCAGAGATCGCGAGATTTCGGAAATTTCGTTGGTCCGGTTGTCGCCGCTGGAACCGGGAATCTGCATCAGCTGCAGGTAGTCGATCATGATCAGACCGATGTCGCCATGTTCGCGAACCAGGCGCCGGGTCCGCGCTCGCATTTCCGACGGGCTGATGCCGGCGGTATCGTCGATGAACAGCTTGCGGTCGTTGAGCAGATTGACCGCCGAGGTCAGGCGCGGCCAGTCGTCGTCTTCCAGCTGGCCGGAACGCACCTTGGTCTGATCGATACGCCCCAGGGACGAAAGCATACGCATGATCAGCGATTCGCCTGGCATCTCGAGGGAGTACACCAGCACCGCCTTGTCGCTGCGCAGTACGGCGTTTTCCACCAGGTTCATGGCGAAGGTGGTCTTACCCATCGACGGACGGCCGGCGACGATGATCAGGTCGGCCGGTTGCAGGCCGCTGGTCTTCTCGTCAAGGTCGGTATAACCGGTGGACAGGCCGGTGATCGAGTCGGCGGTGTTGAACAGGGTGTCGATGCGATCGATGGCCTTGGTCAACAGCTCGTTGACGCCCACCGGCCCGCCGGTCTTGGGGCGCGCCTCGGCGATCTGGAAGATCTGCCGTTCGGCCTCGTCGAGGATCTCTTCGGCGGTACGACCTTCCGGGTTGAACGCGGCGTCGGCAATTTCAGTGCTGATGCCGATCAACTGGCGCAACGTCGCCCGCTGGCGAACGATCTGCGCATAGGCCTTGATGTTGGCGACGGACGGCGTGTTTTTCGCCAGCTCGCCAAGGTAACCGAGGCCGCCGACCTGGGACGTCTGACCTTCCTTGTCCAGTTGCTCGGCAAGGGTCACGACGTCGATCGGCATGTTCTGATCGGCCAGTTTGGCGATCGCACGGAAGATCAGGCGGTGGTCATGCCGGTAGAAATCGCCGTCGGAGACTTGATCGAGCACGCGTTCCCAGGCGTTGTTGTCCAGCATCAGACCACCGAGTACAGCCTGTTCGGCCTCGATGGAATGCGGCGGCACTTTCAGCGCGGCGGTTTGCAGATCGTATTGCTCGGGAGCGGTGATTTCGTTCATGGCCACTTGGAGTCAGGGTTGAAAACGGGAGTACCAGAAAGACAAAGGGCACGACCTGTAAACAGGATCGTGCCCGATGTTACCGGCTAGCACCCGAGGGTGCCAGCCGACAAGTATTGCTTAAGCCGCTACCACGACAACGCGTACGGTGGCTTCAACTTCGGCGTGCAGGTGCACAGCCACGTCGAATTCACCCACGTTGCGGATGGTGCCGTTCGGCAGACGAACTTCGCTTTTCGCCACTTCAACGCCGGAGGCGGTCAGTGCGTCAGCGATGTCGTGAGTACCGATCGAACCGAACAGCTTGCCTTCGTCGCCAGCGGTGGCAGTGATGGTCACTTCCAGCTCGGCCAGTTGGGCAGCACGGCTTTCAGCCGATGCTTTACGGTCTGCGGCGGCTTTTTCCAGCTCAGCGCGACGCTCTTCGAACGCAGCCAGGTTGGCAGCGGTCGCAGCGGTAGCTTTGCCGAAAGGCAGCAGGTAGTTACGGCCGTAACCGGCCTTAACGTTTACTTTGTCGCCCAGGTTGCCCAGGTTGGCGATTTTTTCCAGAAGGATCAGTTGCATGTGGAAATCCTCTTAACTTTTAACCTTCACCGTTCGCGTTATCGGTGCCTTTCGACACGTGACGACCGCGAAAATCAATCAGGCTGTCGACAATGGCCAGAACCACGAGCAACGGATAGAGCAGCTGCATGAACAACAGCAGCGTGACGTACAACCCCACCAGCCAGAAACCGGCCAGTCGCTTCTGCCCGACCAGCCCGTGAATCAGGGCCAGTCCGGCGAACACCAGCGGTACGCTGCACAACGGCGTCAACATGGCCATCTGTGCACCGAGATTCGGGCCCAGAAGCATCAACGCCAGCAACAACATCGCCGGCCCCAGCGGGATCCGGATGGCGCGAAACTCGCGACCAAAACCACCCGGGTTGTACAACAACGCCTGCCAATGACGCCCGATAATCAGGCTCAGCACGCTGACGATCTGCAACAACGCCGCAATCAGTCCGGTCAGGACCGGTGCAATCAGGGACGCGAAACGCGCTTGCTCATCGACCGACAATTGCTTGTAGGTTTCACCAAGAAGCGCCGGCATGACCTTTATCAAGGCCTGCGCGAGCATCTCGATCTGGGCCGCAAACGCTGCCCCGAGCACCACAGAAAACACCACTCCAATTACTACGCTGACCAGCAGCGTGCGGACCCAGGATTCGCTTGCGCGCAACACCAACGCAAGCCCCGAAGACCCCAGCAGCACCAGAAGTGCTCGCGGATCATCGGCATACAGCCACCAGATCAATGCCGGCAGCAGCCCCAGGGACAGGACGCCAATGGCGTCCGTCAGTCCGCGCCGCAGAAGCACCAGGCTCCCGGCGGCAGCACCCAACCAATACAACAACGGCAATGTTGCACACCCGGCCACTACGAGAGTGGCCTGCATGCGGCCGCGCATGATGAACTCAGCTAAGGCACGCATGCATTCAATCCTTTGCTACTTGTCGACTGCCCGGTCTCAGCGGCCGTGGCTGTCGGTGTAGGCCAGCAGGGCCAGGAAGCGGGCGCGCTTGATAGCGGTGGCCAGCTGACGCTGATAACGAGCTTTGGTACCGGTGATGCGGCTTGGAACGATTTTGCCGGTCTCGGATACGTAGGCTTTCAGAGTGTTGAGATCTTTGTAATCGATCTCTTTCACGTCTTCAGCGGTGAAGCGGCAGAATTTACGACGACGGAAGAAACGTGCCATTTGATAGGCTCCTTAAAAGGTCCGTGGATTACTCGTCAGCGTTATCGCTGTTGTCGCTGTCATCACCCTCAACGCCATCAGCGTCGGAGTGCTCAGGACGGTCGCGACGCTCACGGCGCTCACTGCGGTTTTCTTCAGCCTTGAGCATCTCGGACTGGCCGGTAACGGCTTCGTCGCGACGGATGACCAGGTTACGGATCACAGCATCGTTGTAGCGGAAGTTGTCTTCCAGCTCGGCCAGGGCCTTGCCAGTGCACTCAACGTTCAGCATCACGTAGTGAGCCTTGTGAACATTGTTGATTGCGTAGGCCAGTTGACGACGGCCCCAGTCTTCCAGACGGTGGATTTTGCCGCCGTCTTCTTCGATCAGCTTGGTGTAACGCTCAACCATGCCGCCGACTTGCTCGCTCTGGTCAGGGTGGACCAGAAAGATGATTTCGTAATGACGCATGAATGCTCCTTACGGGTTGTAGCCTGCCGCTCAAAAACGGTCAGACAAGGAGTGAATGACACTTATGGACTTGCTGGCGCGGGGCACATGCGTGCCTGCCGTCACAGCAAGGGGCGCAATTGTAGAGAAGGGACTGCAGAGGTGCAAGGCAATTGGTGATTATTTGAACAATCACCGATCTTCGGCCTGACACAAAACACTGTGGGAGCGAGCCTGCTCGCGAATGCGATCTATCAGGCAACATTATTGTCGTCTGACACACCCCTTTCGCGAGCAGGCTCGCTCCCACATTTGAACCGATTTCAGCTCAAGATTACTTCTTCGCGGCAACTTTGGCCTTGGCGCCGCGTTGACGCTGCGCTTCGAACAGGCACACGCCGGTCGCCACGGACACATTGAGGCTGCTGACGCTGCCAGCCATCGGCAGGTTCACCAGATAGTCACAGTGCTCGCGGGTCAGGCGACGCATGCCTTTGCCTTCGGCACCCATGATCAGGATGGTCGGGCCGGTCAGGTCCTGGTCATAAATGCTGACCTCGGCCTCCCCCGCCGTGCCGACCACCCACAGACCGCGCTGCTGGAGCTTTTCCAGAGTGCGTGCCAGGTTGGTCACCGCCACCAGCGGAATCACTTCCGCCGCGCCGCAGGCCACTTTACGCACCACGGGCGTCAGGGTTGCCGACTTGTCCTTGGGCACGATCACCGCCAGCGCGCCGGCAGCATCCGCCGAACGCAGGCAGGCGCCAAGGTTGTGCGGGTCGGTCACGCCGTCGAGCACCAGCAACAACGGTGCGCCTTCGGTGCGGTCGAGCAGTTCGTCGAGCATCGCCTCGCCCCAGACCTGGCTCGGGCTGACCTCCGCCACCACGCCCTGGTGCACGCCTTCAACCCAGGCGTCCATTTCGCGGCGCTCGGCCTGACCGATCTGCACACGATTTTCGTTGGCCAGTTCGATCAGGGTCTGCACGCGCGGATCATTGCGGCTTTCGGCCAGCCAGATCTGCTTGACGCGTTTCGGGTGGTGACGCAGCAACGCTTCTACCGCGTGAACGCCGTAGATTTTTTCCAACTGACTCATGACTTCGCCTTCGGTTTACGCGACCCGCCACTTTTGGCTGGAGCCGAACCCGCTTTCGGCGGGCCTTTACGGTGTTTGCTCGGTTTGGCTGGCTTGCCGCCGACGGCCTTGTCAGGCGCCGACCGCCCGGTCTTTCCCCCAGACGCCGCTTTACCACCGCTTTTGGCTTCGGCCAGCAAGGCCTTCTTCAATTCACGGCTTTTGCGCAGCTCGGCGTTTTTCGCCACGGCATCGCTCGGGCGATAGGCCTCGACGGCTTTCTCTTTGGCTGGACGACGGCTGGCGGTTTTCGCCGGAGCCTTGTCTTCCACAGCCTTGGTCGCAGGCGCTGCGGTATCGGCGCCACGTTTCTTACGACCAATCGGCGCGCTGATGGTTTTTTCGGCCATCTCGAAGTCGATCTTGCGCTCGTCGAGGTCGACGCGCATCACGCGCACTTCAACGGTATCGCCGAGACGGAAGCTGCGACCGGTGCGCTCGCCCGCGAGGCGGTGATGCACAGGATCAAAGTGGTAGTAATCGCCCGGCAGCGCGGTAACGTGCACCAAGCCTTCGACATAGATGTCGGTCAGCTCGACGAACAGACCGAAACCGGTCACCGCCGTGATCACGCCCGGGAACGATTCGCCGACGCGATCCTTCATGAACTCGCACTTGAGCCAGTTCACCACGTCGCGGGTGGCCTCGTCGGCACGGCGCTCGCTCATCGAGCACTGCTCGCCGAGTTGCTCCAGCGCCGCTTCGTCGTACGGATAGATGCGCGCCTTCGGAATGGTCATCGCCCCTGCGCGGCGAACGTGCGGCGTGTCCTGCTTCGAATGGATCACGCTGCGGATCGCGCGGTGCGTGAGCAGGTCCGGGTAACGACGGATCGGCGAGGTGAAGTGGGTGTAAGCCTCGTAATTCAGGCCGAAGTGACCTTCGTTCTGGGCGCTGTATACCGCCTGACTCAGGGAGCGCAGCATCACGGTCTGGATCAGATGGAAGTCCGGACGGTCCTTGATGCTCGCCAACAGGGCCTGATAGTCCTTCGGCGACGGTCCTTCCTTGCCTTTGTGCAGGGACAGGCCCAGCTCGCCGAGGAAGGCGCGCAGTTTTTCCAGACGTTCCGGTGGCGGGCCGTCGTGGACGCGGTACAGCGCAGGGATTTCGTGCTTCTTGAGGAATTCGGCAGTGGCCACGTTGGCCGCCAGCATGCATTCCTCGATCAGCTTGTGCGCATCGTTGCGGGTGGTCGGACGGATTTCGGCGATCTTGCGCTCGGAACCGAAGATGATCCGGGTTTCCTGCGTTTCGAAATCGATCGCGCCGCGCACGTGACGGGCAGCCAGCAACACTTTGTACAGCGCATAGAGCTGCTTGAGGTGCGGCACCACGTCGGTGTATTCGCCGCGAAGCTTGCGTGCTTCGGTGGCTTTCGGGGTTTCCAGCATCGCGCTGACCTTGTTGTAGGTCAGGCGGGCGTGGGAATGGATCACCGCTTCGTAGAAACAGTAGTCGGTCATTTCGCCGGACTTGGAGATGGTCATCTCGCAAACCATGGCCAGACGGTCGACATGCGGGTTCAGCGAGCACAGGCCGTTGGAAAGCTGCTCAGGCAGCATCGGCACCACGCGCTCGGGGAAGTACACCGAGTTGCCGCGCACCTGGGCTTCGTTGTCCAGCGCCGAACCGATCTTCACGTAGCTGGAAACGTCGGCAATCGCCACGTACAACTTCCAGCCACCGGAGAACAGACGCAGTTTGCCCGGCTTGGCTTCGCAGTAGACCGCGTCGTCGAAGTCGCGGGCATCTTCGCCGTCGATGGTGACGAACGGCAGATGGCGCAGGTCGACACGCTTCTCTTTGTCTTTTTCTTCGACTTCAGGCTTGAGCTTGGCGGCTTCTTTCAGCACCGCTTCAGGCCAGACGTGCGGAATGTCGTAGGTACGCAGCGCGACATCGATTTCCATGCCCGGCGCCATGTAGTTGCCGACCACTTCGATCACATCGCCTTGCGGCTGGAAGCGCGGCGTCGGCCAGTGGGTGATTTTCACCTCGACGAACTGACCGATTTGCGCGTTGGCGTTGCGACCCGGAGTCACCAGCACTTCCTGCTGAATCTTCGGATTGTCGGCCACGACGAAACCGATGCCGCCTTCTTCGAAGTAGCGACCTACGATGCTCTCGTGGGCACGGGACACCACTTCGACGATCACGCCTTCCCGGCGACCGCGACGGTCGAGACCGGAAACCCGAGCCAGGGCACGGTCACCGTCGAACACCAGACGCATTTGCGCCGGGCTCATGAACAAATCGTCGGAGCCGTCGTCCGGCACCAGGAAACCGAAGCCGTCACGGTGACCGCTGATGCGACCGAGGATCAGATCGAGCTTGTCTACCGGCGCATAGGTGCCACGGCGGGTGTAGATCAGTTGAGCGTCGCGCTCCATGGCGCGCAGGCGGCGGCGCAGGGCTTCGATCTGGTCTTCGGTGGTCAGACCAAACTCTTCGACCAGTTGCTCGCGGGCAGCAGGCGAACCCCGATCAGCAAGGTGCTGAAGGATCAGTTCGCGGCTGGGAATAGGGTTTTCATATTTTTCCGCTTCACGAGCGGCCTCGGGATCGAGGGACTGCCAATCGGCCATTAGAGAGTTTTCACCTTGTCTATATGCGGGTTAGTTTGGCATAGGCGTCATCAAACGGGAAATTTCCGACTCTATAAGGCCCTTCTGAAGCCTTGTATCGACGCCTGAAAGCCCTTTTGAACACCGCCGGTAAAAAAAATCATTTTTTTTGCTGCCAGGGGTTTACAGTTAAAAAGGCGCTCCGTATAGTGCGCGCCATCGACGACGTACACACGTTGACGAGATGCCCAGGTGGTGAAATTGGTAGACACGCCAGCTTCAGGTGCTGGTGACCTTACGGTCGTGGAAGTTCGAGTCTTCTCCTGGGCACCAATTTCGAGTTTGAGACTAGAACAGTTTCAAGACTCACACAAAAACCCGCGAAAGCGGGTTTTTTGCATTCCGGGGAACCGTTTTGTCAAACCCGATTAATTAAAATTAAATCAGGGGTTTACAGATCAAAAAGCGCTCCGTATAGTGCGCCACATCAACAGCGGCAACGCTCGCGATGAATGCCCAGATGGTGAAATTGGTAGACACGCCAGCTTCAGGTGCTGGTGACCTTACGGTCGTGGAAGTTCGAGTCTTCTTCTGGGCACCAATTCAAACTCAAGGTTACGACGTTGAGTTTCTTAGAAACCCGCGAAAGCGGGTTTTTGCGTTTCTGGCGTTTGAAAACCTTCAAGCCCTTGTGGCGAGGGAGCTTGCTCCCGCTGGAATGCGCAGCATTCCTCGCTTTTACATCAGTCATGCCCTCTCTCAGGATTAACGACTGCTACGCAGCCGAGCGGGAGCAAGCTCCCTCGCCACAAATGATCACCAGATCATGCTCTAGCAAACCTCCGCCCTCCCCGCAAGGCGCACTTGAGAAACAATATCGTTTATCATTGTTGCAAGTTTTTGCAATGCGACAGTGAGGAACCCTGCGAATGATGTTTCGAAATACCCTGCGCCGCGGCTTGACCTTCACCCTGCTCGGCCTGGCACTCGCCACTCCCCTCACCCAGGCAGCCGATGCGGTTTCCCTGACACTCTACAACGGTCAACACAAGGAAGTCGGCGATGCGATCGCCAAGGCTTTCGAAGCCAAGACCGGCATTCACGTCAATGTACGCAAAGGCAGCAGCAACCAGCTCGCCAGCCAGGTCATCGAAGAAGGCGACCGCTCCCCCGCCGACGTGATCTACACCGAAGAATCCCCACCGCTAAACAACCTCGGCGAGCAAGGCCTGCTGGCCAAGACCGATGACGCCACGCTGGCCGTGCTGCCGAAAGAATACGTTGCCGGCAACGGCACCTGGATCGGTGTCACCGCGCGGGTTCGCGTGGTTGCCTACAACCCGAAACTGGTCGACGAAAAAGACCTGCCGAAGTCAGTGATGGAATTCTCCGATCCGAAGTGGCAAGGCAAAGTCGGCTTCGTCCCGACCAGCGGCGCCTTTCAGGAACAGGCCGTGGCAATCATCAAGATGCACGGTCGCGACGCCGCTGAAGAATGGCTGACCGGCCTGCGCGCTTTCGGCAAGACCTACAGCAACAACATGGTCGCGCTCAAAGCCGTGGAAAATGGTGAGGTCGCCACCGTATTGGTGAACAACTACTACTGGTTCGCCCTGCAGCGCGAGAAAGGCAAACTCGACTCGAAACTGCATTACTTCACCGGCGGCGATGTCGGCGGACTGATCACCGTGTCCAGTGCTGCCGTGCTGAAATCCAGCAAACATCCAAAAGAAGCTCAGCAATTCCTTGCCTACATGGCCAGCGAAGAGGGTCAGCGCGTGATCACCCAGACCACCGCCGAATACCCGCTGCACAAGGGCATGGAATCGGATCGCGGGCTCAAGCCATTCAGCGAACTGCAAGCGCCGAATGTCACCCCGGCCGATTTGGGCAACGCTGAGGAAGCCCTGGAACTGGAACGTGAAGTTGGCCTGAACTGATGACCGCATCGTTATCCGCCCCCGCCGCGCGCGGGGGTTACGTGCCACGCCGCAAGCGGCCATCGATCTGGCTGGTGCTGCCGGTTTTACTACTGGTGGTGCTGAGCCTGTTGCCGCTGGCCTATGTCGGGCTGAAAGCCTGGCAGGCCGGCTGGGCCGAGGCGCTGCACTTGCTGTGGCGCCCGTATGTGTTTGGCCTGCTGCGCAACACGCTGGCGTTGATGGTTGGCGTGACGCTGACGTGCGGCGTGATCGGCCTGTCACTGGCGTGGCTGCTGGAGCGCAGCAATCTGCCGGGACGACGCCTGTGGGGCGTGATTCTGTGCCTGCCGTTCGCGGTGCCGGCGTTCGTCAGCAGCTTTACCTGGGTATCGTTGAGCGCACAGTTCGAAGGCCTCGGCGGGGCGATTCTGGTGATGAGCCTGTCGAAGTATCCGTTGATCTTTCTGCCCGTCGCAGCAACCCTGCGCAACCTCGATCCATCTCTCGAAGAATCCGCCCGCACCTTGGGACAGAACCGCTGGGGCGTGTTTTTCCGCGTCACTCTGCCGTTGCTCTGGCCATCGCTGCTGGCCGGTTCGCTACTGATTGCCCTGCACATGCTGGTCGAGTTCGGCGCGCTGTCGATCATCGGCCTGCAAACCTTCACCACCGCGATCTATCAGCAATTCGAACTGGAATTCAGCAACGCCAACGCGGCAATGCTGTCGGCAGTGTTGCTCGCCTTGTGTCTGATGCTGCTGTGGCTGGAGCTGCGTGTCCGCGGCAAAGGTCGCCATGTACGCACTGGCCAGGGCGCGGCACGTCAGGCCGAACAAGTGCGATTGGGGCCGTGGGCTATTGTCGGTCAGTTGTATTGCCTGTTGCTGGCGATTGTCGGCAGCGGAATTCCGCTGGGCATGCTCGCGTACTGGCTGGCGGTTGGCTCATCGGCAGCCTTCCCGGTCGCAGCGATCACAGAGGCGCTGCTGTCTTCGCTGGCCTTGTCGCTCGGTGGCGCAGCGCTGTGCCTGCTGCTGGCGGTGCCGGTCGGACTGCTGGTGGTGCGTTACAAGGGCCAACTGGCGCTCTGGGCCGAGCGCTTGCCGCATCTGCTCCACGCCTTGCCGGGCCTGGTGATTGCGTTGACGCTGGTGTATTTCGCCCTGCATTACGTGCCAGCGCTGTACCAGACGTCGGCGCTGCTGCTGATCGCCTATGCGTTGCTGTTTCTGCCGCTGGCGCAGGCGCCGATTCGCACGGCACTGAACAAGGCTGCGCCACAGTTGGAAGAAGCGGCACGCACGCTGGGCGCATCGTCGTTCACCGCGTTTTGCCGGGTGACCCTGCCGATCATTTTCCCGGCACTGGGCGCGGCGTTTGCACTGGTGTTTCTGGATGCGATGAAGGAACTGACGGCGACGCTGCTGCTGAGCCCTACCGGGCTTAACACGCTGGCGACCGAGGTCTGGGCGCATACCGCGAATGTCGAATTTGCGGCGGCGGCGCCTTATGCGGCGCTGTTGATTGTGGTGTCGGGGTTGCCGGTGTATCTGCTGACGACCCGTATGTACCTGAGCCGCTAAAAGATCGCAGCCTGCGGCAGCTCCTGCAGGGAAATGCAAATCCCCATGTAGGAGCTGCCGCAGGCTGCGATCTTTTGATTTAAGCCCTGAACTGTCCGAGGCTGGCCTTCAACTGCGCCGCCAACCCATCCAGCACCTTGCCACTGGCCGTGGTTTCCACCACCGCTTGCGCCGCTTTCTCGGCCTGTGCATGAATCGTCTCGACCCGCCCGCGCACTGCCTGCGCGCCCTGCGCCTGATGCGCCGCCGCCTGCGTCGCCAGACCAATCGCCGCGTGCACCTGCTCGACCGATGCCTGCACTGACTGCTGCAACCGTGCGCTGTCGCGTAACACCAGCAACCCTTCGCTGGCCTGCCGCCCGGCCTGACCAATCGCCTCGACCGCCTCACGCGCGCCTTGCTGCAACGC
Organism: Pseudomonas sp. Y5-11; assembly: GCF_022368695.1. Lineage (NCBI taxonomy): Bacteria > Pseudomonadati > Pseudomonadota > Gammaproteobacteria > Pseudomonadales > Pseudomonadaceae > Pseudomonas > Pseudomonas sp. Y5-11. The sequence goes on along the minus strand of NZ_CP058974.1, from coordinate 1,509,657 downwards.
GACGATGTGCGCCTGGATATCGCCCGTCGAGCTTTGCGTCTTGCTCGCCAAGGCGCGCACTTCATCCGCAACCACCGCAAAACCGCGCCCGGTCTCACCGGCCCGCGCCGCTTCGATCGCCGCGTTCAAGGCCAACAGGTTGGTCTGCTCGGCGATGCCGTGAATCACCGTCAACACCACTTCAATCTGTTCGCTCTGCTGCGCCAGTCGCTCGATGACTTTCGCCCCGGTGTCGACCTGCCCGGCCAGCGCCTCGATCAAACTGCCGACCTTCGCCGAGGTGCGAGTGTTTTCATCGGTGGCCTGGCGAATATCCACCACCTGCTTCAACGCCGCCTGCATGGCATGGCTTTCCGATTGTGCTTCGTCGGCCATCTGCGACAGCGCGCGCAGGCTCTCGGCCACTTCATCACGCTGCATCCCGGCCGCGGCATCGGCACCGGCGTTGCGCAGGGTCATCGCACCGATCTCCACGCCGGTACGCTGGGCCACATCGCCCGCCTCGCGCACGATCGGCTGCAACTTATCCACAAAGCGATTGACTGCCGAGGCCATGTCGCCGATCTCGTCCTTGCTGTTGATCTGCACGCGCTTGGTCAGGTCGCCCTCGCCCGCCGCCAGATCGTCCATCGCTGCGTTGAGCATTTTCAGGCGATTGACCACTCGATGCCCGAGCACCACCGCCAGCAACAGCAACACGCCGCAACCGACCAGCGCCAGGCCCATGCCGATCCGCCAGCGCAAGGTCGCGGCGGCATCCTGCACGGTGCTGCTGGTATTGGCTTTCATTTCGGCAGCGGTGGATTGCGCGGACTGCAGGCGTGCCTGCATCGCAGTCGCGCTGTCCGCTGCTGCGCCTTTGAGGCTGTCGCCCACCAGTTGATCACTGCTGGCGATCAGCGCCGAGAAGCGCTGGTCGAGCGCCGCCAGATCGGTTTCCACCGACGCGGTCGAGACGCCCATCAGCACCTTGCCGATTTCCACGCCGTTAGGGTTGATCGACGCTTCGAGGTAATAGACCGACGGATCGTTCTTCGCCGCGTCCAGCACCTTGTCCAGCGCACGCTCGCCCTGGCCTTTTTCCAGCAGGGCTTTGTTGATGGGGTTTTCGCGATTGAGATAACGCGTCAGGTGTTGTCCGGTGGCGTCGTCGTAAACCACGAACAGCACGTTGGGATTGCGCTGGGCGCGGCGGGCGAATTCCGACAGGGTCGGCACGTCGCTGTCCCACATGGCGCGTGGCGCCACTGAGGCGAGCAACTGGGCCATGTCATTGGCCGAATCCTTCAGGTCTTTTTCCAGCGTCGCACGCAGTTGTGCCTGCTCATCCTTCAGACGCGCGGACAGACCAGCGGTCAGACGTTGCCGGGTACTTGAGGAAAGGTTGTCGAGGCTGGAGGTGACTTCACGCCCGGCCTGCTCCAGCTCGCTTGAAAGCTTCTGGCTATCAGCACCCAGACGAGTGCCGAGGTCGGCTTCCAGCGCCGTGACCGTGCTTCGTGTCAGGGCGACTGCCACCAGCACTTGCACCAAAAGGGCGATACCAAGGGTAACGAATACGGGCCGCAACAAACGGCTTTGTAACAGTGAGAGAACGGCCGACACTGTGAATCCCTCTACGTCTGACGCCATTAATTTGATGGCACTCTTGTAGGAAGATTTACAGCAAAGGTCATGCCGTCCAACAGGCATAAACGACAAAGGCCCCGATGAAGGGGCCTTTGTTTTTTACATCAACGACTTATCAAGCGAACGGATGACGCAGAACGATGGTTTCGTTGCGATCCGGACCCGTCGAAATAATGTCGATCGGCGCGCCGATCAACTCTTCAACGCGTTTGATGTAGGCACGAGCGTTAGCTGGCAGCTCTTCCAGGGTTTTGGCACCCACGGTCGATTCGGTCCAGCCCGGCACTTCTTCGTACACAGGCTGCAGGCCCACGTAGCTGTCAGCGTCGGTCGGCGCTACGGCATTGCCTTGCGCGTCCTTGTAGCCGGTGCAGATGTTGATGGTTTCCAGACCATCGAGGACGTCCAGCTTGGTCAGGCAGATGCCCGAGATGCTGTTCACATCGATAGCGCGACGCAGGATAACGGCGTCGAACCAGCCGCAACGACGAGCACGGCCGGTGGTCGCGCCGAACTCGTGACCTTGCTTGGCCAGGTGCGCGCCCACTTCGTCGAACAGCTCAGTCGGGAATGGACCCGAACCGACGCGAGTGGTGTAAGCCTTGGTGATGCCCAGGATGTAGTCGAGGAACATCGGACCAACGCCCGAGCCGGTCGCCACGCCACCGGCGGTGGTGTTGGAGCTGGTCACGTACGGGTAGGTACCGTGGTCGATGTCGAGCAGCGAACCCTGAGCGCCTTCGAACATGATGTCTTTGCCGGCGCGACGCAGGTCGTGCAGCTCGGCAGTCACGTCGAGCATCAGCGGCTTGAGCAGCTCGGCGTATTCCTTGCACTCGGCCAGGGTCTTTTCGAACTCGATGGCCGGCTCTTTGTAGTAACCGACCAGCATGAAGTTGTGGTAATCCACCAGTTCACGCAGCTTGTCTTCGAAACGCGGCATGTTCAGCAGGTCGCCGACGCGCAGGCCACGGCGGGCAACCTTGTCTTCGTAAGCCGGGCCGATGCCGCGACCGGTGGTACCGATCTTCAGCTCGCCACGGGCTTTTTCACGGGCCTGGTCCAGCGCCACGTGGAAGGACAGGATCAGCGGGCAGGACGGGCTGATACGCAGGCGCTCGCGCACCGGTACGCCTTTCTCTTCCAGCTTGGTGATCTCACGCAGCAGGGCGTCAGGTGCAACCACCACGCCGTTGCCGATCAGGCACTGCACGCCTTCGCGCAGCACACCCGACGGGATCAGGTGCAAGACGGTTTTCTCGCCGTCGATCACCAGGGTGTGGCCAGCGTTGTGGCCACCTTGGTAGCGCACTACGGCGGCAGCATGTTCGGTCAGCAGATCAACGATCTTGCCTTTGCCCTCATCACCCCATTGGGTGCCCAGGACTACGACATTCTTACCCATAACACTTGTCCTCATTCGCGCAAACTTGGTGCCGGCGATGGCCGGCAGGAAAACTCAAGAAGCCAGTGGCGATATTTGCCAAAGCCCGTTCTGCTGAATCAATTGCCGGTCGCAGTCCGCATCACGGGCGGCGGCCAAAGGTTGTCCAGGCAATGCCTGAACGACACGCTGACCCTCACTGCGCAACTGGCAAACCTGCTGCCAGAGTGCCGCATCCGTACTGTCAGGCATCCAGATACCGCCAGACGGTAGCTCGATCTCAGCACGCCCCAGGGTCACCAGGGTTTTCAAATCGGTAGAGAAGCCGGTCGCCGGACGGGCGCGACCGAAGTCGGCGCCGATGTCGTCGTAACGACCGCCCTGAGCGATGGACTGCCCCACGCCCGGGACAAACACCGCGAACACCACACCGGTGTGGTAGTGGTAGCCGCGCAGCTCGCCCAGATCGAAGTACAGCGGCAGATCCGGGAAGCGCGTCGCCAGACGCTCGGCGATTGCCAGCAAATCTTCCAGCGCATCCAGAACCGGCGCCGGGGCATTGGCCAGACGCTCACGGGCAGCGCTCAGTACTTCCCGGCCACCACACAGGTCGACCAGCGCCCGCAGCATGCCGGACAGATCGGCCGGCAGGCCTTCGGTCAAGGTAATGACCTCGTCGATGGCCTTGCGTTGCAACGCATCGAACAACTGCTGCTCAACCTCACCCGACAGACCGGCGGCACGCGCCAGACCACGGTAGATGCCGACATGGCCAAGGTCCATGTGCACATCCGGCACATCGGCCAGTTGCAGCATGGCCAGCATCAGGCTGATGACTTCAACGTCACTGCTCGGGCTGGCGTCGCCGTACAACTCGGCACCCAGTTGAATCGGGCTGCGCGAGGACGACAGCGCACGCGGCTGGGCATGCAACACGCTGCCGGCGTAGCACAAGCGGCTAGGGCCTTCGCGACGCAGGGTATGCGCATCGATGCGCGCCACTTGCGGCGTGATGTCGGCGCGGAAACCCATCTGCCGACCCGACTGTGGGTCGATGACCTTGAAGGTACGCAGATCCAGGTCCTGGCCCGCACCGGTCAGCAGGGATTCCAGGTACTCGATATGGGGAGTCACGACAAACTCGTAACCCCAGCTCTGGAACAGATCCAACACCTGACGACGCGCGACTTCAATGCGCGCCGCTTCCGGTGGCAGTACTTCTTCGATGCCATCTGGCAGCAGCCAGCGGTCTACCGTTGCCATTACGCCATTCCCCTTTGATCCGGGCGGCCAGCCTGCGGGCGAGCCTTGAGTGAAGCAGAAAATGACCAAACCGTTCAAAACGCACGCGCATGAACGACGCGGCGAAAGGCCTGTTACCGGCTTCGCCCATCACTTTCCTCGAAAAACGCTCGGGCCATTCAACCCGATGCCTGCAACAAAAAACAGCAATCAAACGTGCAGACGCAAAAAAGCCGGGAATTTCCCGGCTGCCGCATCATACACACGTTTTCCCAAAGGATCACCCCGCCCGAGGTTTTAGCCGCCGGGCGGAATGATTCAGGTCAACGTCGTATCAAGGCTTGGACTTTTCCAGGTAACGGAAGAAGTCGCTGCTTGGGTCGAGAACCATGACGTCGGATTTGTTCGCGAAGCTGTCACGGTAGGCACGCAGGCTACGGTAGAAACCGTAGAACTCCTGATCCTGACCGTAGGCCTTGGAGTAGATCGCAGCGGCCTGGGCATCGCCGTCACCGCGAATCTCTTCGGATTCACGATAGGCTTCAGCCAGCAGCACGCGGCGTTGACGATCGGCGTCGGCACGGATGCCCTCGGCCAGCTCGTTACCCTTGGCGCGGTGCTCGCGAGCTTCACGCTCACGCTCGGTGCTCATACGCTCGAACACGCTGCGGTTCACTTCTTTCGGCAGATCGATGGCCTTGACCCGGACATCGACGACTTCGATACCCAGCTCTTTTTCCGCCATCTTGTTCAGCGACGCGGTGATGTCAGCCATCAGCGCATCACGCTCACCCGACACCACTTCGTGCAGGGTGCGTTTGCCGAACTGGTCACGCAGACCGGATTCCAGACGACGGGACAGACGCTCGTCAGCGATTTGCTTGAGGCCGGAAGTCGCGGTGTAGAAGCGCTCGGCATCTTTCACGCGCCACTTGGCGTAGGCATCGACCATCACGGCTTTCTTTTCCAGGGTCAGGAAGCGCTGTGTCGGTGCATCCAGCGTCATCAGACGTGCGTCGAATTTACGCACCTGGTTAACGTAAGGCACTTTCACGTGCAGGCCGGGCTGAACATCAGCCTGAACCACACGACCGAATTGCAGCAGCACCGCACGCTCGGTCTGAGCGACGATGTAGAAGCAGTTCCAGCCCACCAACACCACGACAACGCCAACGATCAGGGCGATCAGCGATTTATTGCTCATCAGCGGCTCTCCCTTGTACGTGTCTGCGGCAGGTCAGTGACATGCGGCGCGACGTCCGTGTTGTTGCTGGCGGCGGCCGAACCGGTCACCGGTGCATTGCTGCCCGAACTGTTCTGGATCATCTTGTCCAACGGCAGGTAAAGCAGGTTGCTCTGGCCGTTCTTGTTGCCGGTCACGAGTACCTTGCTGGTGTTGCTGAAGACTTCCTGCATGGTGTCCAGGTACAGACGCTGGCGGGTGACTTCAGGGGCCTTGCGATACTCGGCGACCAGTTTGGTGAAGCGGTCTGCCTCACCCTTGGCGCGCGAGACCGTTTCGTCACGGTAACCGTTGGCATCCTCGAGGATACGCTGGGCCTGACCACGGGCTTCCGGCACAACGCCGTTAGCGTAGGTTTCCGCCTGGTTGCGCGAACGCTGCTCGTCTTCGCGGGCGCGGATCACATCGTCAAAGGCTTCCTGCACTTCGCGCGGTGCCGCTGCGCTCTGTACGTTGACCTGGGTGACGGTGATACCGGTGCGATAGGTATCGAGGAAACGTTGCAGACGCTCCTTGATTTCGCTGGCCATCAGTTCACGACCTTCGGTCAGCACCTGGTCCATGGCGGTCGAACCCACCACGTGGCGCAGGGCGCTGTCGGTCGCATGCTGCAGGCTGATTTCCGGCTGATCGACGTTCAGCACGAAATCCTGCAGGTTGCTGATCTTGTACTGCACGGTCAGCGGCACTTCGACGATGTTTTCGTCTTCGGTCAGCATCTGGCCCTGCTTGGTGTAGGCACGCTCACGCGTGACGTTCTCCATGTACTTTTTGTCGATCGGCGGGAAGTAGATGTTCAGGCCAGGGCCGACGGTCTCATAGTACTTGCCGAAGCGCAGCACCACGGCTTGCTCCTGCTCGTCGACCACATAGACCGCGCTGTACAGCCAGACAGCCGCCAGCACGACGAGGCCGATGCCGAGCAGACCGCCGAAGCCGCCACCACTCCTGCCCGAACCACCGCCGTCGTCACCACCGCGTTTCTTACCACCACCGAACAACCCGTTCAGGCTTTCCTGCAGCTTTCGGAAGGCCTCGTCGAGATCCGGTGGCCCCTTGCGGTCGCCGTTATTGCGGCGCTTGCCACCCCAAGGATCCTGATTATTCGAGTTGCCACCCGGCTCATTCCAAGCCATAGCGCTCTCCATCTGATAAAGCAAAGACGCACCCACGGCGCGCCGACCAATGCTACAGAATGCCTGCCGTTGCGGCACAACCGCTTTGCCAGGCTTTTATTGCAAAGTGTGTTGCTCGATGAATTCCATCGGCTGCAATCCTTCGCGGCTTACCAGTCGATTCAACTCGACCCGGGGCAAACGAACGGCCAGCAGGCAGATGCCTTCTTCGTCGTGTTCTTCTTTCTGTACCGCGCCGAGTTCGAAGAACTGCGCACGCAGTCGAGCGAACCGTTGTGGCAAACGCAATGTGCCCACAAACAAATCACTGCCCAGCAACTCGGCAATGGCTTGCTCAAGCAATTCCAGACCCGTGCCATCACGCGCCGACAGCCAGACCCGTTGTGGCTTGCCATCGGCATCGCGCTGGATCTGTGGCTCAACGCCTTCAAGCAAATCGAGTTTGTTGTATACCTCGAGGATCGGCAAGTCCTGCGCCCCGATCTCGCCCAGCACCACCATCACCTGCTCGATCTGCAACATGCGATCCGGCTCGGCCGCGTCGATCACGTGCAACAGCAGGTCGGAGTTGCTCGACTCTTCGAGCGTAGACCGAAATGCCTCGACCAGCTTGTGCGGCAAATGCCGAATGAACCCTACCGTGTCCGCGAGAACAATCGGCCCCAGGTCGTCCAGTTCCAGACGGCGCAGGGTCGGGTCCAGCGTGGCGAACAACTGGTCGGCCGCGTACACCTCGGATTTGGTCACGTTATTGAACAGCGTGGATTTACCGGCGTTGGTATAGCCCACCAGAGACACGGTAGGGATATCCGCACGGGAGCGGCCGCGTCGCGATTGCTCGCGCTGGCTGCGCACTTTTTCCAGACGACCCTTGATCTGACGCAGACGTACCCGCAGCAGACGCCGGTCGGTTTCGAGCTGGGTTTCACCCGGGCCGCGCATGCCGATACCGCCACCCTGACGCTCAAGGTGAGTCCAGCCGCGAACCAGACGGGTGCTCATGTGATCAAGCTGGGCCAGTTCGACCTGGAGCTTGCCTTCATGGGTACGCGCGCGCTGGGCAAAGATATCGAGAATCAGGCCGGTACGGTCGATCACGCGACACTCGAAAACACGTTCGAGGTTACGTTCCTGACTGGGCGTGAGAATGTGATTGAAAATCACCAGATCGGCCTTCTCGGCATGGACCAGGTCGCGTAATTCTTCGACCTTGCCGCTGCCAATCAGGAATTTGGCGGTTGGCCGATGACGCGGTACGTTAAAAAACGCAACGGTCTCGGCGCCCGCCGAATTAGCCAATTCCTGAAACTCCTGCGGATCTTCGCGCGCCTCAGGGTCCTGACCTTCCAAGTGAACGAGGATGACTCGCTCACCACCACCGTGGCGCTCAAAGAACAAAGGAGACTCCTATCAGGCGTTACCTGGCTCAGCGTCACCTGCATCGGATTCGGTTGCGCTAGGCAGACGAATTGGACGTACTGGCACGACTGTCGAGATAGCGTGTTTGTAAACCATCTGGCTGACGGTGTTTTTCAGCAGGATAACGAACTGGTCGAACGACTCGATCGTGCCTTGCAGTTTGATACCGTTGACCAGGTAGATGGAAACCCCAACTTTCTCTTTACGTAAAGTATTCAAGTAAGGGTCTTGTAGCGAATGCCCTTTTGACATGTGCCGCACTCCTTTAAGGATTCAATAATAAAAATAGGTAATTCAGATGGCTTTGGCCGCCACACCCCCAAGGATAGACGGCAATTGCAAGGACTCAGCTCAATATGGAGATGGTCCCAAGGTATTTCAAGGCGCGTGGCAGATTGTCGCAATCAAGACTGTCCAGCCAGTGCAGTTCTTCCCAGCTGCGCAGCCAGGTGAACTGGCGCTTGGCCAATTGACGCGTGGCAATGATGCCGCGTTCCTGCATTTCAGCTAACGACAGCTTGCCATCCAGGTAGTCCCAGACTTGGCGGTAGCCTACCGCACGTATAGACGGCAACCCGGCATGCAGGTCACTTCTTTTACGCAGGGCTACGACCTCGTCGATGAATCCCTGTTCCAGCATATTTGTGAATCTTTGTTTAATGCGTTCGTGCAGTACCTGGCGATTTGCCGGAGCAATGGCCAAGTTCGCGACAGTATAGGGCAATTGTTGCCGTCCCGAAGCGGCTGCTTCAGTACTTTGCGCAGATTGTTGCTGACGCAGGGCGGTCATGCTCTGACCGCTGACCCGATAAACCTCCAGCGCCCGACTCAGGCGCTGCGGATCGTTCGGGTGAATGCGTGCCGCCGACACCGGATCGATGATCGCCAGCTGCTCGTGCAGGGCTTGCCAGCCAAGGCGCGCAGCCTCTTCTTCGATCTGTGCGCGGACTTCAGGATCAGCCGCCGGCATGTCCGCCAGGCCTTCAACCAACGCCTTGTAATAGAGCATGGTGCCGCCGACCAGCAGCGGAATTTTCCCGCGCGCGGTGATCTCGGCCATGGCTTGCAGGGCATCGCGACGGAAATCCGCAGCCGAATAGGCTTCAGCCGGATCGAGAATATCGATCAGCCGGTGCGGAAACTCGGCCAGCAACTCCCTGGAAGGCTTGGCGGTGCCGATGTCCATGCCGCGATAGACCAGCGCCGAGTCGACGCTGATCAGCTCGCACGGCAGCACCTTGGTCAGCTCGATGGCCAGGTCGGTCTTGCCCGCAGCGGTCGGGCCCATCAGGAAAATCGCTGGAGGAAGCTGGCTCATCAACGACCGCGCAGGAACAGTTTGTCCAGATCGTCCAGGCCCAGTTGGGTCCAGGTCGGTCGGCCATGGTTGCATTGACCGCTGCGCTCGGTGTTTTCCATGTCGCGCAGCAGGCCGTTCATTTCTGGCAGGGCCAGACGCCGATTGGCGCGAATCGCACCGTGGCAGGCCATGGTCCCGAGCAGTTCGTTCAGGTGTGCCTGAATCCGGTCGCTGGTGCCGTATTCCATAAGATCCGACAACACGTCACCCACCAGCCGATTGGCCTCGGCCTGCTTGAGCAGCGCCGGAATCTGGCGGATCGCCAACGTTTCCGGGCCCAGACGCTGCAGCTCGAAGCCCAGCTTCTGGAACCATGCAGCGTGTTCTTCGGCGCAATCGGCTTCACGCTGACTGACCGCCAGTGACTCCGGCACCAGCAGCGGCTGGCCGCTGAGACCTTCGCTGGCCATGGCGATTTTCAGGCGTTCGTACATGATCCGCTCATGCGCGGCATGCATGTCCACCAGCACCAGACCCTGGGCGTTCTCGGACAGGATGTAGATGCCCTTGAGCTGCGCCAGTGCGTAACCAAGCGGCGGAATATCTTCCTGACCGGCCGGCAGTGCGTTGGCATTCGCTTCCGGCAACGGTGCGAAGAACTCGCGGTAAGCGGCTTGAGCCTCGGCGGCCGGCGGGATCGCCGATTGCGGACGTGGCGTGTACTGATACTGATAAGCGCCGCCAGCGCTGGCGCCCGAAGACGTGTTGAACGCCGGTTGCGCTTGCGGTTGCTCCAGCAGCGCATTGGCTGCCAGACGCATTTCACCCTGTGGGCCGAATTCGCCGGCCTCGATGCCCGTTGGCCGAACGACAGCGGTCGTCACGGAACCGGCCAATTGATCCTCGGGACGCACATCGCCCAGCGCACGGTGCAGCGTGCCGTAAAGGAAGTCATGCACCATGCGCCCGTCACGGAAGCGCACTTCGTGCTTGGTCGGGTGCACGTTGACGTCCACCGCCGCCGGATCAACCTCGAAAAACAGTGCAAACGTCGGATGACGACCGTTGAACAGCACATCGCGATAAGCCTGACGCACCGCATGCGCCACCAGTTTGTCGCGTACCGCACGGCCGTTCACGAAAAAATACTGCAAGTCCGCCTGACTGCGGTTGAAAGTCGGCAACCCGACCCAGCCCCACAGGTGCAAGCCGTTGCGCTCGATCTCGATCGGCAGCGCCTGCTCCAAAAAGCCTGAACCACAAATCGCCGCCACCCGCCGGGCGCGGGCCGCATCATCGTGGGCCTCGTGCAGGCTGAGGATGGTCTTGCCGTTATGGCGCAGATGGAAGGCGACGTCGAAACGCGCCAGCGCCAGACGTTTGATCACTTCTTGCAGGTGATCGAATTCGGTTTTTTCGGTCTTGAGAAACTTGCGCCGCGCCGGCGTGTTGAAGAACAGGTCGCGCACTTCCACCGAGGTACCGACCGGATGCGCTGCCGGCTGTACCCGAGGCGCCATGTCGCGGCCTTCAGTCTCGACCTGCCACGCCTGCTCCGCATCGCGGGTGCGCGAGGTCAGGGTCAGGCGCGCCACGGAACTGATCGACGCCAGTGCTTCACCACGGAAGCCGAGGCTCATCACCTGTTCGAGGTCTTCGAGATTGCGGATCTTGCTGGTGGCGTGACGGGCCAGCGCCAGCGGCAGGTCGTCGGCGGAAATACCGCTGCCGTCGTCACGCACCCGCAGCAGCTTGACGCCGCCCTGTTCGACATCGACGTCGATGCGCCTGGCACCGGAGTCGAGGCTGTTTTCCAGCAACTCCTTGATCACCGAAGCCGGGCGTTCGACCACCTCACCGGCAGCGATCTGGTTCGCCAGCCGTGGGCTGAGCAGTTCAATGCGCGCAGCGTTCAACACCTGGTTCATTCTTTGGACGCCAGTTCGGTGCCAGGGATGGTCAGGTGCTGACCGACCTTCAACTCATCGCTGCTGAGATTATTGGCGCTACGCAGCGTCGCGGGGGATACCTGATAACGCACCGCAATCATCGCCAGCGTTTCGCCCGGGCTTACGCGGTGATCACGCGGGCCCTGGGCGATCTTGCCGGAGTCACGCAGCCAGGCGATGTAGGTGCCCGGTGGCGGGTTCTGCTGGAAGAACTGGCGCACGCCGCTGCTGATCGAGCGGGCCAGCGCCTGCTGGTGGCTCGATGCCGAGAGTTTGTTCGCTTCGTTGGCGTTGGAGATAAATCCGGTTTCGACGAGGATCGACGGGATGTCCGGCGACTTCAGCACCATGAAGCCGGCCTGCTCCACCCGCTGCTTGTGCAGCGGGGTCACGCGGCCAATGTTGGTCAGGACTTTCTGACCGACGTTGAGGCTGGAGGTCAGCGACGCGGTCATCGACAGGTCGAGCAACACACCGGCGAGCATGCGGTCCTTGTCGTCGAGGCTGACGTTGCCGGCACCGCCGATCAGGTCGGAACGGTTTTCGCTGTCAGCCAGCCAACGGGCGGTTTCCGAGGTGGCGCCGCGATCGGACAGGGCAAACACCGAGGCACCGAAGGCTGCTGCAGACGGCGCGGCGTCGGCGTGGATCGAAACAAACAGGTCGGCGCCCTTCTTGCGGGCAATTTCGGTACGGCCGCGCAACGGGATGAAGTAGTCGCCGGTCCGGGTCAGCTCGGCGCGGAAACCTTTCATGCCGTTGACCTGACGCTGCAGTTCGCGGGCGATCTGCAGCACCACGTCTTTCTCACGCTGGCCGCGCGAGCCGGACGCACCCGGGTCTTCGCCGCCGTGGCCGGCGTCGATCACCACAATGATGTCGCGCTTGCCGGCCGGGGCCGGTGGCAACTTGATCGCCGGTTCCGACGGCGTGACCGGCACGGCCGGCACGGTGGCGACCGATGGCGTCGGAGCTGGCGGCGGCGCCGCATCGGCCGGGTTGTCGAACAGGTCGACCACCAGACGGTTACCGTATTGCGCGTTCGGCGCCAGCGAGAAGCTTTTCGGGGTGACGGCTTTTTTCAGGTCGATGACCACCCGCAGGTCGGTCGGCGTTCGCTGGGCCGAACGCATCGCGGTGATTGGCGTGTTGGCGGTCGAGACTTTCAGCGGCGCACCCAGGGTGGCGCCGTTGATGTCGATCACCAGCCGATCCGGTGCGGTCAGGGTGAAGACGCTGTGCTGCACCGGGCCGCTCAGGTCGAAGACCAGTCGCGTGTTGTCCGGCGCCCGCCACAGGCGCACGCTGTTGACCTTTGTCTCGGCCACAGCGTTGACGGTCACTGCCATCAACATCAGTCCAACGGCAGCCACCAACGCGCGAAAGCGCATACCTAACCCCATCATTTAATTGGATTCCAATGCCAAAGCGGCACACCAGGCGTCGCCACGCGAGCCCTGGGATAAAATTTTCAGCGAACGCCCGCTGTCTTGCGGGCTAATGGTAATGGTCAGGTCAGGCTTTGGCAAAAAGCCTGCACCTTTATCGGGCCACTCGATCAGGCACAGCGCGTCGTCTTCGAAATAGTCGCGGATGCCGAGAAACTCCAGCTCTTCCGGATCGACCAGGCGATACAGATCGAAGTGAAAGGCGCGGATGTCACCGATTTCGTAGGGTTCGACCAAGGTGAAGGTCGGACTTTTTACCGCGCCAACGTGCCCCAGGCCACGAATGATGCCCCGCGACAGAGTGGTTTTGCCCATGCCCAGGTTGCCTTCGAGAAAAATCAGGCCGTGGCCCCGGGTAACGCGGGCGATCCGTGCGCCAAAGTCGCTCATGGCCTGTTCATCGGCCAGGTACAGGGTTACTTCAGACACGGTGCATGCTCCTCCAACAACTGACGAATGACTGGAATCAGATCACTGGCCGCCAGCCCACGGCCGAATTTACCTTGTTGCGCACCGGCATTGGCGTGCAGCCAGACCGCCAGACACGCGGCGTCGAAGCCGTCCATGCCCTGCGCCAGCAGCGCCCCGGTCAACCCGGCGAGCACATCGCCCAGGCCAGCAGTGGCCATGGCCGGATGGCCTTGATGACACAGCGCCAGACGCCCATCGGGATGGGCGATCAGACTGCCGGCGCCTTTGAGCACAACAACGGCCGAGTATTTCTTGCTCAACGCTCGCGCGGCGGCCGGACGATCGGCCTGAACCTCTGCGGTGCTGATCCCCAACAGGCGCGCTGCTTCGCCCGGATGCGGGGTGATCACGCAATCCTTGGGCAGGTTGACCGACCCCGCAGCCAGCAGATTCAACGCGTCGGCGTCCCACACTTGTGGCAGCGATGCATTGGCGGCAGCGGACAACAGCGCTCGACCCCAACTGGCCTGTCCAAGTCCAGGGCCCACCACCAGCACCGAGACTTTTTCCAGTAGCCCCATCAACTGATTGGCCGACGACGTGCCAAGCACCATGACTTCCGGTATCCGCGTCAGCGCTGCCGGGACATGTTCCGGCCGGGTTGCCAGCGACACCATCCCGGCGCCGCTGCGCAGGGCCGTTTCGGAACTGAGCAGAATCGCCCCGCCAAACCCCTGATCGCCGCCGATCAACAGCAAATGCCCGAAGCGCCCTTTATGCGCAGCGGGCGCACGCGCAGCCAGTCGCGGAAGATTAGCCGTCACGAGACGCACAGCGCTGGCAGGAACGTCACGGTAGACGTCGGCAGCGGCTTGCAGATCGTTAAACACCAACGCCCCGACCTGATCCGCCGCATCACCGGTGAACAGGCCGAGCTTCAAGCCGATAAAGGTCACGGTAAGGTTGGCGCGCACCGCGACGCCGAGAACATGGCCGGTATCGGCAGACAGTCCGGAAGGAATATCCACCGCCACCACCGGCAGGCCACTGGCATTGATTGCCTTGATCGCTGCGGCATACGGCTCGCGTACATCGCCGGTCAGCCCGGTGCCGAGCAAGGCATCGACAATCACCCCGCGCAGCTCGCTGTGCGCGGTCCAGCCCAGCACGGCGACACCATCGTTGATGGCCTGCGCATAAGCCTGCGCCGCGTCGCCCTGCAAGCGTTGCGGATCACCGACGGCCAGTACTCGCACCGACCAACCGGCCCGGTGCGCCAGCGCGGCGATCAGAAAACCATCACCGGCGTTGTTGCCATGCCCGGCAAGCACAGTCATTTGGTTCGCCGCAGGCCACTGTCGCACCAATGCGCGCCAGGTCGCATGAGCGGCGCGCTGCATCAATTCGAAGCCCGGCGTACCCGCAGCGATCAACCGCGCATCGAGTGCTCGCACCTGCGCGGCGCCATACAGCGCGTCGGGTAATTCATCTTTCGTGTGCGGCATGCGTCTTCGGGCTCCGATGTCTGGCAGAATTATACGCACCTCAGCTCCGGTTTCTCTCGCCTCATGTCCGCCATCACCACAGATCTGCCCGCCCTCGCCCAATCGATCAAGGATTGGGGCCGCGAGCTGGGCTTCCAGCAAGTCGGCATCAGCGGTCTGGACCTGGCCGAGCATGAGCAGCATCTGCAGCGCTGGCTCGCCGCCGGCTACCACGGCGAAATGGATTACATGGGCGCCCACGGCAGCAAACGCTCACATCCGGAGGAACTGGTTCCCGGCACGTTGCGTGTGGTTTCGCTGCGCATGGACTACCTGCCCGGCGACACGCAAATGGTGCAAATGCTGGCGCAACCGGAGAAAGCTTACATCTCGCGTTATGCCTTGGGCCGCGATTACCACAAATTGATCCGTAAACGTGTGCAGCAATTGGCCGACAAGATTCAGTCGCAGATCGGCCCATTCGGTTTCCGCGCCTTCGTCGACAGCGCCCCGGTGCTGGAAAAAGCCATTGCCGAGCAGGCCGGGCTGGGCTGGATCGGTAAAAATACGCTCGTGCTGAACCGCAAGGCCGGCAGCTATTTCTTCTTGAGTGAACTGTTTGTCGATCTGCCGCTGCCCGTGGACGAACCGCACAGCAGCGAACATTGCGGGCGCTGCACGGCGTGTCTGGACATCTGCCCGACCAACGCCTTCGTCGGCCCCTATGTGCTGGACGCCCGGCGCTGCATCTCCTACCTGACCATCGAACTGAAAAACGCCATCCCCGAAGACCTGCGCCCGCTGATCGGCAACCGCGTGTTCGGCTGCGACGATTGCCAGATCGTCTGCCCGTGGAACCGCTTCGCCCGGCCGTCCGGGGAAAGTGATTTCAAGCCGCGGCACAACCTGGACAACGCCGAACTGGCGGAGCTGTTCATGTGGGACGAGGACAAATTTCTCAGCAGCACCGAAGGCTCACCGCTGCGCCGCGCCGGTTACGAGCGCTGGCTGCGCAATCTGGCGGTCGGCCTGGGCAACGCGCCATCGAGCATTCCGGTACTGGAAGCCTTGAAGGCACGCCGTGATTACCCGTCCGATCTAGTCCGCGAACACGTCGAGTGGGCGCTGAAACAACACGGTCAATTGTAGGAGCTGCCGCAGGCTGCGATCTTTTGACTTTGATATTTAAAAGACAAGATCAAAAGATCGCAGCCTGCGGCAGCTCCTACAGGGGAATGCATTAATGCTCGTCGTTATAGACGAACTTGGGCATTTCCCAATGGAAACGGATGGCCAGCAACCGCAGCAGAAAACCGCCGAACAGGGTAATCAGGATCGCCTGCTCGCTCGGCACATTCAGGTATAGGCAGAGCATGTAGCACCACGCGGCGGCGAACGAGACGCTGGCGTACAGTTCGCGGCGGAAGATCAGCGGGATGTCGTTGCAGAAAATGTCGCGCAGGATGCCGCCGAACACTCCAGTGATCACGCCGCTGACCGACGCCACCAGCATGCCGTGGCCCATTTCCAGCGCAGTCATGCAGCCAATCAGGGTGAACGCCACCAGGCCGACCGCGTCGAGCACCAGAAACAGTGAGCGCAGGTGACGCATCCAGCGCGCGGTGAACACGGTGAGCATTGCGGCGGCCGAGGTCAGCACCAAATATTCCGGGTGCTTGACCCACGTCAGCGGATAGTGCCCAAGCAGCACATCACGCACCGAACCACCGCCCAGCGCCGTGACACAGGCGATCAGCACCACCCCGAACCAGTCCATGCCGCGCCGTCCGGCAGACAGCGCGCCGGTCATGGCTTCGGCGGTAATGGCGATCAGATAGAGCATCAGCAACATGGTGGCGGTCCTGGCAGGAAGGCGCGCAGTCTAGCCATTTCGGGGCCGCACCAGAAGGGGGCGCGAACACGACGCCCCCCGGCATCAAAACTTGATGAAATGCTTGCGGTAGTGCTGCAGCTCGGCGATCGATTCGCGGATGTCGTCCAGTGCCAGGTGCGTGCTGCCCTTCTTGAAGCTGTCGCGCACGTCCGGTGCCCAGCGTGCGGCCAGCTCCTTGAGCGTCGACACGTCGAGGTTGCGGTAGTGGAAGTAGCTTTCCAGCGCCTTCATGTGGGTATAAAGGAAGCGCCGATCCTGGCAGATGCTGTTGCCGCAGATCGGCGACTTGCCTTTCGGCACCCACTTTTCCAGAAAGGCGAGGGTCTCGGCCTCGGCTTCGGCCATGCTGATGCGGCTGTCGCGTACGCGCTGGGTCAGGCCCGAGTTGCCGTGGGTGCGGGTGTTCCACTCGTCCATGCGGGCGAGCACTTCGTCACTGTGGTGAATGGCGATCACCGGGCCTTCGGCCAGGGTGTTCAGGTCACTGTCGGTGACGATGGTGGCCATTTCGATGATGACGTCGTTTTCCGGATCCAGACCGGTCATTTCCAGGTCGATCCAGATCAGGTTCTGCGGGTTTTGCATATTCGGGCTCCTAGGCAATGCTGCGCAGTTTAGCCTAGGCCGGTGCCCGGGCGTGCTAAACTCGCGGCCGTTTTACCTAATCGCTGCATTCTTCAGACGGAACACCCATGGCCAAACGCCAACTCAATCGTCGTCAAAACTGGCGCATCGAAAAGATTCAGGGCGAGCGCGCCGCCCGCGCCGCCAAACGCGAGTCCTCGGCGGTCGAAGCCCTTGAGGGCGGCGACCTGGGGCCTGAGCAACACGGCCTGGTGATCGCCCACTTCGGGGTGCAGGTCGAGGTCGAGGCCGTGGACGGCGATCTGGCCGGTCAGGTATTCCGTTGCCACCTGCGCGCCAACCTGCCGGCGCTGGTGACCGGTGATCGGGTGGTCTGGCGCGCCGGCAACCAGGGCATCGGCGTGATCGTCGCACAACTGCCGCGCACCACCGAGCTCTGCCGCCCGGACAGTCGTGGCCAGCTCAAGCCGGTCGCCGCCAACGTCGACATGATCGTCATCGTCTTCGCGCCGCTGCCCGAGCCACATGCCAACCTGATCGACCGCTACCTGGTGGCCGCCGAACACGCTGGCATCCGTCCGTTGCTGCTGCTGAACAAATTCGACCTGATCGACGAGCAGAACGCCCCGGCGCTCAACGCGCTGCTGGCGGTGTACCGCACGCTGGGTTATCCGGTGCTGGAAGTGTCCGCGCATCACGGCAACGGCATGGAGCAGTTACAGAAGCAGCTCGACGGCCGCATCAGCGTATTCGTCGGCCAGTCCGGCGTCGGCAAGTCGTCGCTGGTCAACAGCCTGCTGCCGGAAGTCGAAACCCGTGTCGGCCCGCTGTCGGAGTTGTCCGGTCAGGGTACGCACACCACGACCACTGCGCGCCTGTTCCACTTTCCGGGCGGCGGCGAGTTGATCGACTCCCCGGGGATCCGTGAGTTCGGCCTGGGCCACGTCAGCCGCGCTGATGTCGAAGCCGGCTTCATCGAGTTCAACGACCTGCTCGGCACCTGCCGCTTTCGCGACTGCAAGCATGACCGCGAACCCGGCTGTGCACTGCTCAAAGCCCTGGAAGATGGCCGCGTGCAACAGCAGCGGATGAACAGCTACCGCTCGATCATCGCCAGCCTGCCGGAAACCGGCTACTAAACATCTGCACTGGCAGCCCCCCGTCCGGGGCTGCCAGATGTCGGACCACGCCTGACAAATCCCCCGACCGTTTAAACGTCAGACCTTTCTGACAGGCCTGCTCGCACCTGCTTGCAGGACATTTCTCTTTCCGCGCGCAGACCTTGCGGGCGCTTTCCAGATGCCTAGATTGGGTTGTTCCTTCGCACCTTCGCGACCTTCGAGGAACCCCATGCAGACCTACCATTTGTTCATCAGCCATTCGTGGAACTACGCCCACGCCCACGACAATCTGGTACGCCTGCTCGGCGCCAGACCGGATTTCAGTTTCAAGAATTTTTCCGTGCCGCCGCACAACCCGGTCATGGGCGCGCAGACCGACAGGCAGCTCGAAGAGGCCATCGAAAACAAGATCCGTCCGTGCTCGGTGGTGCTGATCATGGCCGGGATGTATTCGACCTACAGCAAGTGGATCAACAAGGAAATCGAGATCGCCAAGCGCATGGGCAAAGTGATCATCGCGATCAAACCGTTCGGCGCCGAGCGCATTTCCACGGTGGTGCGTAATGCGGCGCACGCCGAGTGCGCGTGGAATACCAATAGCATCATCGGTGCGATCCGCCAGCACACGGCGGTGTAACCATGCGCAAGGGACTGTTTATCGGCATTAACGACTACACCCATGTTTCGCGACTGAGCGGTTGCAGCAATGACGCCATGGCCATGGCTTCGGTGCTGAAGACTGACGCGAACGGCGATCCGAATTTCAAGAACGTGGTGCTGACGTCCGCAGAGGACTACCTGAGCCGGGAAAAACTTGAAGACCAGATTCGCGAACTGTTTTCCGGCGACTGCAACGTCGCCCTGCTGTATTTCGCCGGCCACGGCAGCTTCGATGTCGACACCGATGAAGGCATGCTGATCCCGCAGGACTATCGCACGGCCAAGGACGGCATCCGCATCAGCGACGTTCTCAACTGGGCCACCAAAGCCACGCGCATCAAAAACAAAGTGATCATCCTCGATTGCTGCCAAGGCGGCTCGGCCGGTGAGGTCCGAGCCTTGCGCAGTGAAAGCAGCGTGGTCGGTGAAGGCATGACCATTCTCACCGCCTGCAAAAAGGAGGAGCCGGCCATGGAGGGTACGCAACATGGCGTCTTCACCGCTTTGTTGTTGCAGGCCCTGCACGGTGGGGCGGCGAACATTCTCGGCAAAATTACCCCCGGCAGCCTGTATTCCTTCGTCGACAACGCGCTCGACGCCTGGGAACAGCGTCCCGTATTCAAGACCAACGTTTCGCAGTTCATTTCCTTGCGCGAGGTCTCGCCACTGATCCCCAAAGAGATCCTGCGCAA
Source organism: Pseudomonas sp. Y5-11 (assembly GCF_022368695.1). NCBI lineage: Bacteria > Pseudomonadati > Pseudomonadota > Gammaproteobacteria > Pseudomonadales > Pseudomonadaceae > Pseudomonas > Pseudomonas sp. Y5-11. Next base: position 1,490,060 of record NZ_CP058974.1, on the reverse strand, counting down.
GTTGCCGGAATGGTTTGCCGAAGCCGAGTCGATGTTCGCCCTCGATCCCAGCTACGAACCTACCGAAACGACATTCGACCCGGAGCACGGCGAGGTCTTCGCGCAACTGCAAAAGTGCAACCGCCACAGCCTGATCGAACCGGTCGATGCCGAGCACATGTATTACGCCGCCATTCACTCCACGGGCTGCCGCCTCACCGCACTCGGCGCCTATTACCGCGAACTCGCCATAAAAGGACATTTCTGATGCCGGTTTTCATCAGCTACCGCCACATGGATCGCCCGCAGGCCATGGCTATCAACAGCCGACTGATACAGGCCAACATCAAGACTTACCTTGATGTGCTCGACCCGGAATCGCAGACCACCGACGACATCACCGGCGTGATCACCCGCAACATCACCGAGTGCACGCACCTGCTGGCGGTGGTTTCGGAGCAGACTGCGCTGTCGTGGTGGGTGCCGTTCGAAATCGGCGAAGCGACCATCAGCAACCGGCGGATCTGCTCGTTCCGCACCGGGCAAGCGCAGTTGCCGGAGTATCTGGACAAGTGGCCGAAGCTGAGTACGGCCAATGATCTGAATTTCTTCATTGATGCCTATCGTGAAGAGGTGTCGAGCAAGCGCTCAATGACGCTGGATTCGAGCAACGAATCCTTCAGTGGTACCTATAAGCGCAACGCCGATCTGTTCCATGAACAACTGAAAAACCGGATTCGACGCGGTTTTTGAAGCCGATCAACAGCCACAAAAAAGCCGACATCATTGTCGGCTTTTTTGTCGGTCACTGCTTTGGTGCGGGGGCCGGTGCAGCGGCTGGCGGAGCAGACGGCGCTGGCGCCGCAGTCCCCGGCGCGGCCGGTTTCGGTGCGGCGTCGTCGAACAGGTTCAAGCGTTCGCGCAACTCGTGGGCCGGTACCGGTTGCTGGTCTGCCGGCAACGCGTTCGGATCGACCGGCGTCGCCGGAGCGGCGCCGTTCTGACCTTCGGCAGCAGGTTTGGCCGCATCGGCCCCCTGCGAGCCTTCGATGGCCGCTTGCGCCTTTTTGGTCAGGACCACGATGTCGATGCGGCGGTTGACCGGGTTGAACGGGTTTTCCTTGTCGAACAGCGCCGACGAGGCATAACCGACGACTCGCGCCACCTGCGAATCCGGATAACTGCCGGCCACCAGTGCACGCCGCGCGGCGTTGGCACGATTCGCCGAGAGCTCCCAGTTACCGAAATCGCCGGTGCCGGTGTACGGCTTGGCATCCGTGTGACCGCTGATACTGATCTTGTTCGGCACCGCTTTGATGGTGTCGGCCATGGCCAGCAGGATGTCTTCGAAGTACGGCTTCAGACGTGCCGAGCCCGAGTCGAACATCGGCCGGTTTTCGGCGTCCATGATCTGGATGCGCAGGCCGTTCGGGGTGATCTCGAACAGGATCTGATCCTTGAACTTCTGCAGCTGCGGGTTCTCGTCGACCTTGTTCTGCAGTTCTTGCAGCAACAATTCCAGGCGTTCTTTTTCGACCTGCTCGGCCATGCCTTCGACCTGCTCGGTGTCGACCGTGACCTTGTCCGGTTGCGGCTGCGATTTCACTTCAGGGTTGAGGGTGTTTTCCGGCGCCAGGGTCGGTGTGCCGCCCAGATCGATGATGTACGGCGTGCCGCTTTCGGAGAAGCCGACCGGGTCCTTGAAGTAACCGGCGATGGCGATCTTCTGCTCCGGGGTTGCGGTGGACAGCAACCACAACACCAGGAAGAACGCCATCATCGCCGTGGCGAAGTCGGCGAAGGCGATCTTCCACGCCCCGCCGTGATGCCCACCGGCTATGCGCTTGACGCGCTTGATGATTATCGGCTGATTATTTTCCATGGCTTAGCGACCGCGAACGGCTTGTTCCAGCTCGGCGAAGCTTGGACGGTGCGCCGGGTACAGAACCTTGCGCCCGAACTCCACCGCCAGCGATGGCGGCATGCCGGAAGCCGACGCCACCAGCGAGGCCTTGATGGCTTCATAGACGTTCAGTTCTTCCTTGGCATCGTGGGCCAGGGAATGCGCCAACGGGCCGAAGAAACCGTAGGCCGCGAGAATACCGAAGAAGGTACCGACCAGAGCCGCACCCACGTGCAGACCGATGGATTTCTGATCGCCTTCACCCAGGGACGCCATGGTCACCACGATACCCAATACCGCCGCGACGATACCGAAACCGGGCATGGCGTCGGCGATGCCGTTCACCGCATGGGACGGGTGCTCAAGGTCTTCCTTGAGGCTGTAGAGCTCCATGTCGAACAGGCCTTCCAGCTCATGCGGAGCCATGTTGCCGGAGGACATGATGCGCAGGTAATCGCAGATGAACGCGGTCATGCGCTCGTCTTTGAGCACGGCCGGGTACTTGGCGAAGATCGGGCTCGCAGCGGCGTCTTCGATGTCGCCTTCGATGGCCATCATGCCTTCGCGGCGGCTCTTGTTGAGGATCTCGTAGATCAGGCCCAGCACTTCCAGATAGAACGTGTGGCTGAAACGCGAACTGAACATGCTCAGGGATTTCTTGAGCACGTGCATCGTCATGTAACCGGGGTTGGCCTGCAGGAATGCACCGAGGGCCGCACCACCGATGATCATCACCTCGAAGGGCTGGATCAGGGCGGCAATTTTGCCGTGGGAGAGCACGTATCCGCCGAGCACGCTCGCGAACACGACGATGATGCCGATAATTTTAGCCATAGGTAGAAAGTACTTGTTTAAGTCGGGTTCAAGGTCATATTCGGAAGTTAAAAAATCTCTTCTTCTACTTATCGGCAAAACTGCGCCAGACTATAGCCAGTTCAGGCGAAAAGCCAATTTAGCCCATGCCGGGCGCGTCTACAGTCAGTGAAGATCCCGTCCAGACATGGCTAATGAAACGAACGTCCCACCCGTAAAACCGACCACCCTCGAAGGCTGGGTCAAGCTGCTCGACAGTGTCCGGCTGCCCGTGCCGCAAGAGGCTCACGACAAGGTGTGCCGCGCGATCCGTGACAACCGCAGTTCGCTGCGCGACATCGCCGACCTGATGCAGGACAGCCCGGCACTGGCCTTGAGCATCATCCGTGAGGCGAATCGTCACACCCACGGCACCCTGGCCGCACCGGCGGAAAATCTCGAGGTGGCGATCAACCGTCTGGGCCTGGCGCGTACCGAAGAATTGCTCGCGCGCCTGCCGGTCGAACCGCAGCTGCAGATCCCCAAAGCCCTGCGCCAACTGCAAATGATCAGCCAGCACGCCACACAACAGGCCAACGGTTTTTTTGCCAGTCGCCTCGCGCGTCTGTGGCAGGACATTCATTGGGGCAGCCTGTTGTTTCTCTCGCCGTTATGGCCGCTGGCGCTGACGTTTCCCGAGTTGCTCGAAGAGTGGGAGCTGCGGGTGATCCACAAGGGCGAATCGGCGCTGGTGGTCGAGAAGCAACTGTTTGGCGTACGCCTGCTGAAGATCGCCGAGGCACTGGTACAGGTCTGGCACCTGCCGATCTGGGTGCAGCAAGGCTATAAACTGCTGCTCAGCGAACAGCGCGAACTGGTGAAAGTGCTGCGTATCGCCCGCGACAGCGAGCATCCGCTGCGCCAGCAGAATCGCCTCGATGACGATCCGACTTTGCGCCGCTGGCTCAATCAACCGGCCAACACCGTATTGCTGGCCAACGGTCTGGCGCTGTCGGCGCAACAGGCCTGGGACAGTCCGCACAGCGAGCGCTGGCAGTACCTGACCAGCCTTTATCTGCAAATCTCGATGGATGAAGTGCAGCAGCAGTTGCACCAGCAAGCCGCCAACAGTGCGCGCCAGCATGCCATGTCCGATCTGTGGCACCCGGCCGTTTCATTATTGTGGCCGTGGGGTACCCATCGTTTGCCGGCCGGGATGCTGCCAGCGGCCGCGCCGAATGCCGAGGACCTGACGCAGTGGCGCCGACAATGCGCCGAACTGCTGGCCGAGCCGAGCCGCTTCACCAATGCCATGAGCCTGACCGTCGCCGCGCGCGATGCGCTGGTCGCCAGCGGCATGCGTCGGGTGATGATTCTGATGGCCGACCGCACGCAGTCCAATCTGCGCGTACACCAGACCTTCGGTTTGCCGAAGGAAGCCGCCGCGCTGAATTTTGTCGTCAGTCAGAGCAAAGTCCTGCAGCGGCTACTCGCGCAGCAGGCACAAGTGCGGATCAACCCCGAGAACAACGCACAGTTTTCCGCATTGTTGCCGCCGGGCCTGCGTTCGCTGTTTCGCGGCGAGCACCTGTTCCTGCGCTCACTGGTCAATAACGGCCGGGTGATCATGATCGTCGTGGCCGATCAGGGCGGCGGGCCGTTCGCCGACATCACCGTGCAGGCATTCGGCAAAACCGCACAATGCATCGAGAAAGCCCTGCACAGCTTTAGCAGCCGTGGCCGATGAGGCTGCGCTACAATCCCCCCCTTTGTGCTCTGGAGACCTCACATGTCTGACTTCTCTGGCTTGCCGCTCGTCATCGAGCCGAGCGACCTGCTCCCGCGTCTCGATTCCCCTGAACTGATTCTGGTGGATCTGACCAGCCCTGCCCGTTATGCCGAAGGTCATCTTCCCGGCGCACGCTTTGTCGACCCGAAACGCACCCAGCTCGGCCAGCCGCCGGCGCCGGGGCTGCTGCCGGCCAAAGCCGATCTGGAGGCGTTGTTCGGTGAGCTGGGGCATCGCCAGGATGCGGTCTACGTGGTCTACGACGACGAGGGCGGCGGTTGGGCCGGGCGTTTCATCTGGCTGCTCGACGTAATCGGTCATGACAAGTACCACTATGTCGACGGCGGTCTGCCGGCGTGGCTGGAAGCGGGCATGCCGATGTCGATCCAGGTGCCGCCTGCGGTGGGCGGCCCGGTGGCGCTGACCCTGCACGAAGGGCCGACCGCCACCCGCGAATACCTGCAAAGCCGTCTCGGCGCCGCCGATCTGGCGATCTGGGATGCCCGTGGGCCGCTGGAATATTCCGGCGAGAAGGTGCTGGCCGCCAAGGGCGGACATATCCCCGGCGCGGTGAACTTCGAGTGGACCGCCGGCATGGACAAGGCGCGTCAACTGCGGATCCGCACGGACATGCCGCAGATCCTCGAAGACCTCGGGATCACCAAGGACAAAGAAATCATTACCCACTGCCAGACCCATCACCGGTCGGGCTTCACTTATCTGGTGGCCAAGTCCCTCGGTTATCCGCGGGTCAAGGGCTACGCCGGTTCCTGGGGCGAATGGGGCAACCACCCTGATACGCCTGTCGAGATTCAAGGTTCTAAGGACAACTAATGAAAGAGCGTCTGTTTATCCTCAGCCAGTACCTGCTGCCTCATCACCTGCTGTCGCGTCTGGCCGGCTGCATTGCCGAGTGCCGCGTGCGCTGGTTCAAGAATGCCTTCACCCAGTGGTTCGCCAAGCGTTATCAGGTGGACATGTCGCAAGCGCTGGTCGAAGACCTGACCGCCTACGAGCACTTCAACGCGTTCTTCACCCGTGCCCTGAAAGACGGCGCGCGTCCACTGGATCAGACCCCGGGCGCGATCCTCAGCCCGGCCGACGGCGCGGTCAGCCAGCTCGGCCCGATCGAACACGGTCGTGTGTTCCAGGCCAAGGGCCACAGTTTCAGCGTGCTGGAGTTGCTCGGCGGTGATGCGGCTAATGCCGCACCGTTCATGGGCGGCGACTTCGCCACCATTTACCTGTCGCCGAAGGATTACCACCGCGTGCACATGCCGCTGGCCGGCACCCTGCGCGAAATGGTCTACATCCCGGGCCGGATTTTCTCGGTCAACCAGACCACCGCAGAAAACGTGCCGGAACTGTTCGCCCGCAACGAACGTGTGGCGTGCATTTTCGACACCGAGCGCGGGCCGATGGCCGTGGTGCTGGTGGGCGCGATGATCGTCGCTTCGATTGAAACCGTATGGGCCGGTCTGGTGACCCCGCCGAAGCGCGAGCTGAAAACCTTCCGCTACGACGAAGCCGCCCGTGCGCCGATTCATCTGGAAAAAGGTGCAGAACTGGGACGCTTCAAGCTGGGTTCGACCGCGATCGTGCTGTTTGGCCCGGATCAGGTGAAATGGGCTGAAGAGTTGGTCGCCGGTTCGCCAGTACAAATGGGTCAAGGCTTGGCACTGCCAAAAGCCTGATACATCAGCGCCCCCGCGTAGGAGCTGCCGCAGGCTGCGATCTTTTGACTTTGTTTTTAAAAACCAGGATCAAAAGATCGCAGCCTGCGGCAGCTCCTACCGGTTGAAGGCTGACATGCTCATTTGCTGCTATGGTTTTTGGCATGAGCCAGACCATCTCCCCCCCGCTGCTGAGCGCTCCGATTCCCACGCAGTCGCGCCTGTCGTTCTGCGAAGCCACCCCGCGCGACCTCAAGCGCTGGATCGCCGGCCTGCCCAAGGCCAACATCGGCGAAACCGCCCGCCAGTTGTACCAAGGCCTGAGCGAACTCAATCAATTGCTGACCCCCAGTGACAATCGCCTGCAACTGCTGGAGCTGCTGCGCCCCGAGGTGTATTTCGTCTGTCAGCATCTGGAACGGCACTTCCTGCATCAGGCGATCATGCTCGATGACCGTTCGCGCAAGATCAGCAACCTGTGTCAGGCACTGCAAAGTCAGTTGGCCATCGGTTACAAACAGATCGTGCTGCGCATCGTGCCCAAGTACCACAAGGATCGTGCGGCGCTGGTCAGTCAGGCCCTGCAACGCGCCGCGCATGCGCTCAAGGGACAACTGCTGCGCGCCGCGCAGCTGTATAGCCCGGCGCCGGAGCAACTGTGGTTCGAGCTGCATCAGTTGTATCGCTGCGCCTGCAGCTTGCAACTGCAACAGCGTCGGGTGCACGACGACCTGGCGAGCCTGACCACCGAGCTGAGCCTGGAGCAGACCTACATCGCCGTGCTGCTGCTGGGCAGCGCTCGTTGCAACCAACTGCGGCAGAACCAGATCGCCCGACTGGCTGAGGTGGTGGAACCGTGGAGCGCACTGCTCAAACTGCATCCTGGCAGTCCGCAGGATGGACTGTTCGCCATCAGCGCGGAACTGGACGTCGGCCCGCGTTATCGCAGCATGTTTCGCAAAGAACAACAGACAGATTTGCTGGGCTTCGATCCGCAACCGTTGGTGAACGCCATCGAAATGCATTTACTGCAACAGGATTCGCCGGCGCCGCTGCCTGTCCCGGCGGGTCTGAGCCTCGACACCCTGCAGCATCTGCACGCCAGTTGGGGCCAGACCGCCGAGCGCAGTTTTCAGCGCACCCCCGGCCAGGGCAACCTGACCGTGTGCGTCGGCATGAGCGCCCTGCACTTCTACCTGGGAGGCGAACGCACTTTCAGTGAGTTGCTCAAGCATCCCGGCGCCCGTGCAGCGAACTTCAGCCGCGCCGTGGCCAAGGGCGAAAAAGACAGTTGGAGCCAGGCGTTCGACGCCGCCCCGCAAAACAGCGCTGAGGAATTTCTGCCGTATGAAGAGATTCAGTACGACCATATCGGCGAAGACGAAAGCACAGCCGACCACACGCCGCACTACCCGACTTACACCTTGCCGGTGATCAACCATAGCCCCGGAGGTTATTGCCTGGGCTGGCCGAACGAGGTGCCCGCCGAGTTGCAGGCCGGGGAGATGGTCGGGATTCAGGACAGCTCGAATCAAGGCTGGAGCATTGCGGTAGTGCGCTGGATTCGTCAGGTACGCGGTGGCGGACCGCAAATGGGCCTTGAGCTGGTGGCGCCGCACGCCGAGCCCTGCGGTTTGCAACTGGTGCGTTCGCGGGACGATCACAGCCATTACTTGCGAGGCCTGCTGCTGCCCGAGATCAGTGCCATCGACTTGCCCGCGACCTTGCTGGCCCCGCGCCTGCCGTTTCAGGAAGGCAATAAAGTGCTGATCAACACCCATGGCGAAGAACACCGCGCCGGGCTGGATCGACGGGTGGCGAGTACGCACAGCTTCAATCAGTTTGCCTATCGCTCGCTGGAGGCCGCACGCAATGGCGGGGGCGAGGAGGATTTCGACTCGTTGTGGAAATCGCTTTAAAGCTTTAAAGAAACTGTGGCGAGGGAGCTTGCTCCCGCTGGACTGCGCAGCAGTCCCACTCTCTTGAGTCAAAGAGCAGGGCCGCTTCGCGCCCCAGCGGGAGCAAGCTCCCTCGCCACAGAGGCCGCCTCAGGCTCAGAGCTGCCCGTCGCGATCGCGAAAGCCCAGCAGATACAGCACACCATCCAGCCCAAGGGTGGAAATCGCCTGCTTGGCCGACTGCTTGACCAGCGGTTTGGCGCGGAATGCCACACCCAGACCGGCAATCGCCAGCATCGGCAGGTCATTCGCACCGTCGCCGACGGCGATGGTCTGCTCCAGGCGCAAGCCTTCCTTGTGCGCCAGTTCCTTCAGCAGATCCGCCTTGCGCTGGGCATCGACAATCGGTTCGATCGCCACGCCGGTGCACTTGCCGTCGACCACTTCCAGTTCGTTGGCGAACACGTAGTCGATGCCGAGTTTGGCCTGCAACTGTTTGGCGAAGTACGTGAAGCCGCCGGACAGGATCGCGGTCTTGTAGCCCAGACGCTTGAGTTCGGCGAACAGGGTTTCGGCACCTTCAGTCAGGCGCAGCGAGGCGCCGATCGAATCCAGTACGCTGACATCCAGGCCTTTGAGCAACGCCAGGCGCTCCTTGAAGCTGGCGCGGAAGTCCAGTTCGCCCGCCATCGCCCGCTCGGTGATGGCCGAGACTTGCTCGCCGACACCGGCGGCCTTGGCCAGTTCGTCGATGACTTCGGCTTCGATCAGGGTCGAGTCCATGTCGAACACCGCCAGACGCCGGTTGCGCCGGAACAGCGAGTCTTCCTGGAAGGCGATGTCGACGTTCAGCTCCTGGGCGACGCTGAGGAATTCGGCACGCAGCGCCTGCGGATCAGCCGCTTCGCCACGCACCGAGAACTCGATGCAGCCCTTGCCCCTGTCCGCCGGAGTGTCCAGCGGCATGCGACCCGACAGACGGTCGATATGGTCGATGTTCAGGCCATATTTGGCGGTGATCGAGCTGACCGCCTGCAATTGGCCGGCGGTCACTTTGCGGGTCAACAGGGTGACGATGTGGCGTTTCTTGCCCTGATTGCCCACCCATTGCTGGTAATCCTCTTCGGAAACCGGGGTGAAACGCACCTGCTGGTCGAGCTCGTAGCCCTTGAACAGGATGTCCTTGAGCACGGCTTTGCCTTGCTCGGAGTCGGGAATCTCGACCAGGATGCCGAACGACAGGGTGTCGTGGATCACCGCCTGACCGATGTCGAGAATGTTCACACCACCCTGTGCCAGAACGCCAGTAATGGCCGCAGTCAGACCCGGACGGTCGACTCCCGTGATGTTAATCAGGACGATTTCGCGCAACGCGCACCCCCGCAACTGGAAAAAAACCGCAGTCTACCCACTTTCAGTGACCATCGGGCACCGCGAGCGCTTTGCCGGTCTAGGGCCTGTCGCTATACTGCGCGTCAACTTCACGGACAAAAGAGCCGAGCTCAGTGAACCGGCCCACGCCAGTTAAAACCGATAACTTCTTCCTGCTGATCTTCCGTGCACTGCGTCATCGCCGTGTGCCGATTGCATTGCGCATTGCCAGCCATAACGTGATCCTGGTCGCTCTGGCCCTGGTGATCTATGCCGGGGTGATGGGCTTGCAGTTCAAGCAGGCCATGCACGAGCAGGCCGACGCGCTGGGCGAAAGCCTGACTACGCAGACCGCCACATCCGCCACTGAACTGTTGGTGTCCAACGACATCCTCAGCCTCAACGTGCTGCTCAACAACCTGACCAAGAACAAGCTGGTGGCCCACGCGGCCATCTATAGCGTGGACAACCGCATCCTCGCCGAATCCGGTCAGCGCCCCAAGCACAGCCTGTTGGGCGAAGCCGAAGGCATGTACGAGAGCAAGATCACCTTCCAGGACGTGACCGCCGGGCAACTGCGCATCAGCCTGGACATGGATCAGTTCCAGCAGCCGATGACCATCAGCCTGCAGAGCATGGGCATTCTCAGTGCGATCCTGTTGGCGCTGTCGCTGGCCCTGAGTCTGCGCATGGGCCGGTATCTGTCGACGCCGCTGCTGCAATTGCGCGTCTGGCTGCGCAACATCGACGAATACACCCCGGGCACCGACCGTCAGGACGAGATCGGCGATCTGGCGCGTCAGCTGCACGCCAACTTCGCCCCAGAGCCTGCGCCCAAACCCGAGCCCGAGCCGGAACCCGAGTTCGAAGAAGAGGATGAGCCAGAGTTCGAAGTGCGCAACCTGCGTGACCCGAGCTTTGACGAAACCCGCCCGATGGCTGCGCAAAAACCTGCACCGCGCCATGTGGTCAGCACCGTTGAGGACGATGAAGACGACGACGCTTTTGCTGACCTGCGCGACGAATCGCTGGATGCAGCGCCGCAGCCGCTCACGCGCAAGGCCACGCCCAGCGTGCCCCAGCACAGCGCGGTACTGGCCGTGCAACTGGGCTCGCAGGAACAACTGCGGCGCCTGCCGCGTGCCCGTCTGGAAGAGTTGCTGGAGCGCTACCGCGATTGCCTCGATCAGGCCGCTTCGCTGTATCAGGGCGAGATCGAAACCCTGAACGACGGCAGCACGCTGATGCTGTTCCACACCGAAGACAGCGGTGACGACTACCTGACCAATGCGATCTGCTGCGGTGAATTGCTGCGGGCGCTGGGCCATCAATTGCAGATCGAAGTCGCTGACAGCGGTATCACTCTGCAATTGCAGCTGGGCCTGACCCTGGGTGACGACCTGTTCGGTCTGAGCCAGATCGACTTGCTGCTGACCGACTCGGCCCAGGATGCCCTGGCCCTGTCGCAGCACAGCCGCAACCTGCTGCTGGTCGAGCGCAAGATCGGTGACGACGTGCTGATTCGCCAGCGTGCGCGGATCCGTCCGATCGCCAGCCCTGAGGGGGCTTGCTGTGTCGAGCGCTTGATGGAGCCGTATCCGTCGATGCTCGAGCGGCAACTGGCGCGGATGCATGAGCGCCGGGCGTAAGCTTCAGGCCTGATGCACAGAAGCCCGCAGACAAGTGATTGTCTGCGGGCTTTTTTGTGGCCTGTACCGGCCCTTTCGCGAGCAAGCTCGCTCCCACAGTGGACGGTGGCTGCCACAGACCTTGTGAACACCTTCAAGACCTGTGGGAGCGAGCTTGCTCGCGAAGAGGCCCGCACTGACGGCAAAGATTTCCAGCCCCCAGACACAACAAAGCCCGCACAAGGCGGGCTCTGTTTTGACTCGAACCAGACTTAGAAGCGGAACACTTCCATATCGGTACGAATCGGCGAGGCCATCGGGATCTTTGGCTGTTTCTCGGCATCGGCTGCCGGCGCGGCCGGCTTTGGCGCCGCCTTGCGCGGTGCTTCGGCCACCGGCGGCTGGTTGGCCAATGGCTTGAGCGCCACCGACAACTGCTCGGCCAGACGCTGCAGCAGAATCCCCTGTGCTTGCACCTGCGAAGCCGTGGTTCCGGCATGCAACTCTTGCAGATGAACGATGCGGTTATCGCGTACCTGCCCACGACGGTCAATCAGACGCCATTGCGCATCGAGGATCGCCGGTTGTTTCTGACCCGAATCCAGTCGCGTGATGGTCAGCAATACCTGCACATCCGGCGTGAAGCCCAATGTTGCCGGTGCCAGCACCACACGCTGGCTGTCCAGATGACCCGCCACCTGTCGCATCAGCAATTGATCGATATCCGACGAAAGGCTGCCCGCCCAGCGACCATCGGTCGAGGCTTGCAGGCTGTCGTCGGGCTGACGCTGCAGCAGGGTTTCTCGTTGCAGGTAATCGGCCACGACAATCGGGCCCAACAAAACCGCCATGCCAGCGCTTTGCGCAGGCTGAACCGGACTTCCGCTGTCCAGTTGATACAGCGACACCGGCTGGTGAACGCTGCAGCCCGCCAGGCCCAAAACGCCAGCGAGCAGGAAAATAAGAGGGCGCAGAGCAGTCATCATCCCGTCCAGGTGGCCGCCACAAGGCTGACCACAGTGAAAATACTCAATAAATATGAAGAACGCTCGGCCACGCCGGCGCTTGGAAAGGCCATATCATCCGTGAATATGCGTTCCGACTCCAGCGCCAAAGCGTCGATCTACGCGTTAAATCGTAGTTCGACGCCTCTAGAAGGGCGTTTTCGCCTAATTGAGGTTTTCGACGAGCAGCGCATCCACCCGCTGAAAGCCCCTCGGGAGTTTATTCCCGCGACGTCCACGCTCACCTTTATAGTGTTCGAGGTCGTCGGCCTTCAGCGACAGGGTCCGTTTTCCGGCCTGCAGCACCAAGGTAGCGCCTTCCGGAAGTACGGCGATGTCCGTGACGTATTCTTCGCGACTGGCCACACGCTCGCCGGAAATTCCGATGATCTTGTTGCCCTTGCCCTTCCCTAATTGTGGCAGATCGCTGATTTTGAAGATCAGCAGGCGACCTTCGGTCGTGACCGAGGCCAGCCAGTTCTGCTCACGATCGGCCACTGGGCGCGGCGCGATGACTTTGGCGTTGTTCGGCAGGCTCAACAGGGCTTTACCGGCCTTGTTTTTGGCTTGCAGGTCTTCACCCTTGACCACGAAACCGTAACCGGCATCGGAGGCGATCACGTACAACGCATCGTCTTCGGGCATCAGCACGCATTCGAACGTGGCGCCGGGCGGCGGGGTCAGACGACCGGTCAATGGCTCACCCTGGCCTCGAGCCGACGGCAAGGTGTGCGCGGCCACCGAATAACTGCGACCGGTAGAGTCGATAAACACCGCAAACTGGTTGGAGCGCCCCGCCGCCGAGGTCTTGAAGCCATCACCAGCCTTGTACGACAGGCCGGTGGCGTCGATATCGTGCCCCTTGGCCGAGCGGATCCAGCCCTTTTCGGACAGCACGACGGTGACTTTCTCGTTCGGCAGCAGATCGTGTTCGGTCAGCGCCTTGGCTTCGGCACGCTCGACGATCGGCGAACGACGATCATCACCGTAGGTTTCAGCGTCTTTCAGCAGCTCGGTGCGCACCAGCTTCTTCAGCTTGGCTTCGCTGCCCAGCAAGGCTTGCAGCTTGGCCTGTTCCTTGAGCAGTTCGTCCTGCTCGTCGCGCAGCTTCATCTCTTCCAGACGCGCCAACTGCCGCAACCGGGTGTCGAGGATGTAGTCGGCCTGGATTTCGCTGAGGGCGAAGCGCTCGATCAGCTTGGCTTTCGGATGCTCCTCGGTGCGGATGATGTGGATCACTTCATCCAGATTGAGGTAAGCGATCAACAAACCGTCCAACAGATGCAGGCGGCGCTCGACCTTGTCGAGGCGGAATTGCAGGCGACGACGCACGGTCAGTACGCGGAACTCCAGCCATTCGACCAGCAATGCCCGCAGGTTTTTCAGCTGTGGCTTGCCGTCCAGCCCGATGATGTTGACGTTGACCCGGTAGGTCGATTCCAGCTCGGTGCTGGCGAACAGGTGCTGCATCAGCGCTTCGTGATCGACGCGGCTGTTGACCGGAATGATCACGATGCGGCACGGGTTTTCGTGGTCGGATTCGTCACGCAGGTCGGCGATCTGCGGCGCTTTCGACGGCTTGGCCTGCATCAGCGCGGCGATCTGCTCCAGCACCTTGGCCCCGGAGACCTGATGCGGCAGCGCGGTGACGATGATGTCGCCGTCCTCGACGTGGTACACGGCGCGCATGCGCACCGAGCCCTTGCCGGTTTCGTACATTTTCAGCAGGTCGGCACGCGGCGTGATGATTTCCGCTTCGGTCGGATAGTCCGGGCCCTGAATGTGTTCGCAGAGCTGTTCGACCGTGGCTTTCGGCTCATCGAGCAAGCGCACGCAAGCGGTAGCGACTTCGCGCAGGTTGTGCGGCGGTACGTCGGTAGCCATACCGACAGCGATGCCGGTGGTGCCGTTGAGCAGGATGTTCGGCAAACGTGCCGGCAACACCAGTGGTTCCTGCAAGGTACCGTCGAAGTTCGGCCCCCAGTCAGCGGTGCCCTGGCCCAGTTCGCTGAGCAGCACTTCGGAATAGCGCGACAGACGCGCTTCGGTATAACGCATGGCGGCGAAGGACTTCGGATCGTCCGGCGCACCCCAGTTACCCTGACCGTCAACCAGCGTGTAGCGATAGCTGAACGGCTGGGCCATCAGCACCATCGCTTCGTAGCACGCCGAGTCGCCGTGCGGGTGGAACTTGCCGAGCACGTCACCGACGGTACGCGCCGATTTCTTGTGCTTGGAATCGGCGTCCAGCCCCAGCTCGCTCATGGCGTAGACGATACGCCGCTGTACCGGTTTCAGGCCGTCGCCGATATGCGGCAGGGCACGGTCCATGATCACGTACATGGAGTAGTTGAGGTAGGCATTTTCGGTGAAGTCAGCCAGCGAGCGGCGTTCCACACCGTCCAGGCTGAGATCAAGGGAGTCGCTCATGCGGGCCTCATCGGTTCGTTGTCTGGCGCAGCAGCATGGTGCCACCGCGCTGGGTGAATTCAAGTTTGTTCAGGGCGCTCATGCCGAGCAGCACCTGATCGCCATGCAGCCCTGGCGCCACCAGTGCACGGACGTCCCGCAGCACAATGTCGCCCAGTTGCAGGCGGTCGATCTTTGTCCGGTAGCCCTGGCTCAGGCCGTTGGCCGTGCTCAAGGTCACACCGAAACCTTCTTCCAGTTTCAAGCGTTTGGCCAGATCCGCCGGGATCGCCACATCGGTGGCGCCGGTATCGAGCATGAACTCCACCGGCTCACCGTTGATCTGGCCACTGGCGACGAAATGCCCTTGGGCATTGCCCGCCAGTTTTACTTCGACCACGCCGTCATGCTGCTCGGACGTGACCACCACATTCGGATTCTGCTGACGTTCTTCCCACTGGCCGAAAAACCGTGTGGCCAGAAACAGCCCCGCGCACCAGGCCAGAATCATCAACACCCGGCCGGCGCGTTTGCCCGGCGGTTGTTGACTCACGGTTTGGCGCTCCAGCCACCTTCAGGCGCGGCGAAGCGCCAGACGATCGGCCGAACCTCACCGTCGGCGCGCGGGCCGAAATTATTGTCGACACCGACCCACGCCCCCTCCGCATCAACGATCAGCGCTTCTTCCAACCCGAAGTTCTGCGAATAACGGCGGTTGGCCTGCAACAGTTCAGCAGCGTACGACCAGCAACGCTCGACCTTGGCAGTCTGCGCATCGCGCCGACAAATCTGGAAGGCGTTGCGTTCAAGGGTAAACAATTTGCCGTTGAACAACGAAAGGTCGGAAAAGTCGCGGTCGACCGCTTTGGCGTGCGGGAACTGCGGCGGCTGCATCTCCTTGCCACCCTCGCTGAGCAACACGCAACGACCGTCGCAATCCCACACGGTCTGCTGACGCTTGATCAGCAGCAAGCCACGGTTTTGCCGCTCGCCGGCCAGCCACATTTGATCGCCCGCCGGGTTGATCGCCAGACCTTCGAAGATCGCATTGAAATGCAGAAGCATGCCACTGGCCCGCGCTTCGCGAACCATCATCGGCGAGATCTTCAGCCAGTTGACCGGGCCGCCGACGGGCACTTGCAGGACCGCCGCGTGGCCCTCGCTGACGATGTAGCGGTTGCCGGTGCTGTCGCAACTGATGCCTTCGAAATCCAGGTCGCCACCGCGCACGAACGACGCGGCCCAATTGCGCGAGCGCAATCCCCACGGCAAACCGGTCTCTGGCACCAGAGGCACGTCGATGTGCAAGGCTTCGGCCTGCCAGACCTGATCGGCGGTGTTGAGTCGATAGATCTGGTCGTCATCGCGGTCCGACACCGTCCACAACTCGCTGCCACACATGGCCAGTCCCGACAGGTTGCCGCCACGCATGCCGTCGACCGGGTGTTCCGAGAGCACGCGCAACTCCTGCAGCGGTTCGGCCGACACGCCCATCGCACTCAGCAGCAAGGCACCCGCCAAGGCCCAGCCAAACCGCATCAGGCCAGCACCTCGGCGAGGTTGCCCTTGGATTCGAGCCAGGTCTTGCGGTCACCGGCGCGTTTCTTCGCCAGCAGCATGTCCATCATTTCCGAGGTTTGGGCAAAATCGTCGCCCAGTGTCAGCTGCACCAGACGCCGGGTGTTCGGGTCCATGGTGGTTTCGCGCAGCTGTGGCGGGTTCATTTCACCCAGGCCTTTGAATCGGGTGACCTGTGGCTTGCCGCGTTTCTTCTCGGCCACCAGACGGTCGAGAATCCCGTCGCGCTCGGCTTCGTCGAGGGCGTAGTAGATCTCTTTGCCGAGGTCGATGCGGTACAGCGGCGGCATCGCCACGTAGACGTGCCCGGCATCCACCAGCGGGCGGAAGTGCTGGACAAACAGCGCACACAGCAGCGTGGCGATGTGCAGACCGTCGGAGTCGGCGTCGGCGAGGATGCAGATCTTGCCGTAGCGTAGCTGGCTCATGTCCGTGGCACCCGGATCGACACCGATGGCCACGGCAATGTTGTGCACTTCCTGGCTCGCCAGCACTTCGCTGCCGTCGACTTCCCAGGTGTTGAGGATCTTGCCGCGCAACGGCAGGATCGCCTGGAATTCCTTGTCCCGCGCTTGCTTGGCGGAACCACCGGCGGAATCACCTTCGACCAGGAACAGCTCGGAGCGCATCGGATCCTGCCCGGCACAGTCAGCCAGTTTGCCCGGCAGCGCAGGGCCCTGGGTGACGCGCTTGCGCTCGACTTTCTTGCTCGCCTTGAGGCGGCGACCGGCGTTGTTGATCGCCAGTTCGGCCAGGGCCAGACCGGTTTCCGGATTGGCGTTGAGCCACAGACTGAAAGCGTCCTTGACCACGCCGGAAACGAACGCCGCCGCTTCACGGGACGACAGACGCTCTTTGGTCTGGCCGGAGAACTGCGGTTCCTGCATCTTCATCGACAGCACGAAAGCGATGCGTTCCCAGACGTCTTCCGGCGCCAGCTTCACGCCGCGTGGCAGCAGGCTGCGGAATTCGCAGAACTCGCGCATCGCGTCGAGCAGGCCCTGACGCAAACCGTTGACGTGGGTACCGCCCTGCGCCGTCGGGATCAGGTTGACGTAGCTTTCCTGCACCGCGTCGCCACCTTCCGGCAGCCACAGCAGCGCCCAGTCCACCGCTTCTTTATTACCGGCCAGGCTGCCGCAGAACGGCTCGTCCGGCAGGCGTTCGAATTCGCTGACCGCGTCCACCAGATAGGAGCGCAGGCCGTCTTCGTAATGCCACTCGACTTTCTCGCCGGTGCCTTTGTCTTCGAAGCTGACCAGCAGCCCCGGGCACAGCACAGCCTTGGCCTTGAGCACATGCTTGAGGCGGCTGATGGAGAATTTCGGTGAGTCAAAATATTTCGGATCCGGCGCGAAGTACACGCTGGTGCCGGTGTTGCGCTTGCCGACGGTGCCGACGATTTCCAGTTCGGTGGCTTTGAAGCCATCCTTGAAGGTCATCTGGTATTCGTTGCCGTCACGTTTCACCCGTACCCGGACTTCGGACGACAAGGCGTTGACCACGGAAATACCCACCCCGTGCAGACCGCCGGAGAACTGGTAGTTCTTGTTGGAAAACTTGCCGCCCGCATGCAGCTTGGTGAGGATCAGCTCGACACCCGACACACCCTCTTCCGGGTGAATGTCGACCGGCATGCCGCGTCCGTCGTCGCTGACTTCCAGCGAGTGATCGGCGTGCAGAATCACCTGCACCGATCTGGCGTGGCCGGCCAGGGCTTCGTCGACACTGTTGTCGATGACTTCCTGGGCGAGGTGGTTCGGCCGACTGGTGTCGGTGTACATGCCGGGGCGTTTGCGCACCGGGTCGAGGCCCGAGAGGACTTCGATGGCGTCGGCGTTATAAGAGCTAGCGCTGGGAGTGGCCATAGGGTCTCGTCGTCAGTGATTCAATGAAAAAGGGGCAAGACGTCACAGTGCGGTGAAATCAATTGCCTGGTACAAATCGGCGCCAATGCCGGCAAAACTCAGCAACGCCGGCAATTGTCCGGCAAACCCTTGGAAACCATGGTCGCCGCCGGCCTGAATGCGCAAGGCGCAGGCCCGGTAATACTGCTGGGCGAGGCGATAATCCAGTGTTTCATCGCCGGTCTGCAACCACACCTGATAGCGCTGCGCATCCACGGGTGCCGGCACTTCCAGCTCGGCCAGGGCCGTCACATGGTCATGGGTCAGTTCCCAGGTCTCATCGGTATACAGGTTTTTCTGCGTGCCCAGGTAGCCGTCGAACATCCGGTGCGGGCTGACCGCCGGGTTGACCAGCAGGGCTTTCAAGCCGTGGCGCTCAGCCAAGTGAGTCGCATAGTAGCCGCCGAGTGAGCTTCCCACCAGCAACGGCCGGCCCAGGTCGGCAATCGCCTGCTGCAACTGACCGATGGCTTCACGCGGGTGGTGATGCAGCGCCGGGACACGCAATTGCTCGCTCAAACCCAGCCGTTCCATCACCTCGACCAGCTG
Source organism: Pseudomonas sp. Y5-11 (assembly GCF_022368695.1). Classification (NCBI taxonomy): domain Bacteria; kingdom Pseudomonadati; phylum Pseudomonadota; class Gammaproteobacteria; order Pseudomonadales; family Pseudomonadaceae; genus Pseudomonas; species Pseudomonas sp. Y5-11. The sequence goes on along the minus strand of NZ_CP058974.1, from coordinate 1,471,580 downwards.
ACAGGCCTTTTTCGAGGCCGGCGCGCTGTTGAAACCGTGGATATAGAGAATCGAACCGGACATTGGAGCTCCCTGAGTGTCGGCGAAAGATAGCGGAGTTTACAGGGAGTCGCGGTGGGATGGGCCATACAAATGATGTGCATGCCCTGCTGCAATGCTGCCCTCTCGGTCCCCGCTACCTCCTGTAGGAGCTGCCGAAGGCTGCGATCTTTTGATTTTAAAAACAGGATCAAAAGATCGCAGCCTTCGGCAGTTCCTACAAAAAGTGTCAGTAGCCGTTAGAGCCGTAATCGACGGTGAATTCGAAGTCGGTCACGCGCTCCACGCCGGTTTCCAGCCGCCCGTCCGGCAACAGCCGCAACCAGCGATAGCCTGGCGCCTGCTCACCGACCTTGAAGTCGTGACTGCCCGGCTCGAACTGGATGCAGGTCGACGGTGAAGCCATCAACCGCACGCCGTTGCGGTCGCGGTCGATTTCCTGATGCACATGCCCCCACAGCACCGCGCGGGCCTGTGGAAAACGATCGAGCACGTCGAAAAACGCTTCCGGGTTGCGCAAGCCGATTGGCTCCATCCACGGGCATCCGATCGACACCGGATGATGATGAAAACACACCAGATGATGGCGCTCCGGCGCTTCGCTCAACGAACGGGCCAGCAGTTGCAGCTGATCGTCCTGCAGATAGCCCGGCACTGAGCCCGGCACCGCCGAATCGAGCAAGGTCACGCGCCAGTTGCCGACATCGACCACCGATTCCAGCAATGCACTTTGCACCGCGGCCTGAGCCATGATTTGCGGCTCATCATGATTGCCGGGAATCCAGCGCGCCGGCGCATCGATCTGCGCGGTCATCTGGCGATACAGTTGATACGACTCAAGTGTTCCGTCCTGTGACAAATCACCCGTGGCCAGCATCAGGTCAATCCGCGGCTGCTGCTTGAGTACCTGCTCAATGACCTTTTGCAGACTCTCGCGGGTGTTCATGCCCAGCAGCGTGCCGTCCGCCTCGGCGAACAGGTGACTGTCGGATAACTGCACCAGCAACGCCGGATCGGCGGTGGTCAATGTGGATACGCTCGGCAAGGCGTTCTCCCAGGGCAAAAGCACGGAATCGGTTGAGTGCCGCAATTATGCTGGGGGATGGCGCAAAGGGGAAACCGGCGAACCGGACGCAGTTCACAACTAGCGTACGACTTCGTACTCGTGCCCCAGGGCCAGGCAATGGCTCAGCCATTCCCCCAGGAACAGATTGAGCTGGGCCTTTTCATCCGGCTGATGCATCGCGGCGTTCGGGTAAGGATAGATGCCACGAAAGCGTCGTGCATGTTCGGCGCTGATCACCTCGGCCATGCGCGCATCGTGATAGACCTGCACCTCCAGTTGCGGCACCGGCAACCACGGCAGACTGTGCTCCTGGCGCACCTGCAAAGTGGTGGTGTACGGGCAGGTCTGCAGCACTTCGAGGGCCAGCACGCCGAGCATCTGCTCGCCCTGGGTCACGGCGATGCGCCGCGCTTCGGGGTCGTTGCGCATGTCCGGCACCAGTCGCATCAGGCGCGCGTAGTTGGCCTCGCAGGCGGCTTGCAGCCCCGCAAGGTCAACTCGATAACGATCGCGCAGCTTGTTTACGACCATAACCCCCTCACTTCGGCGCGGTTCAGCGCCAGCCATTGCAAGGCGATGATGCTCGCCGCATTGGCAATGCGTCCGTCACGGACGGCCTGCAAGGCATCTTCAAAGGCCCAGACCGTGACGCGGATATCTTCTGCTTCTTCCTCCAGCCCGTGCAGGCCGCCTACGCCGTCGGTGCTGCAGTGCCCCAGGTACAAATGCACGAATTCGTTGCTGCCGCCCGGCGACGGAAAATATTTGGTCATCGGCAACAGGGCCTTGATGTCCAGTCCAGCTTCCTCCTGTGCCTCGCGGTGAGCAACTTCTTCCGGCACTTCAACTTTGTCGATCAGACCGGCGACCAGCTCAACCAGCCACGGGTTGTCGGTCTTGCCCATGGCCCCGACGCGAAACTGCTCGAGCAGCACCACTTCGTCACGCTGCGGATCGTACGGCAGCAGGCACACGGCATCGTGGCGCACAAAGACTTCGCGGTTGATCTCGCGGCTCATGCCGCCGGCGAACAGCTCATGGCGCAGGTGCAAACGATCGAGCTTGTAGAAGCCCTCGTAGCAGCGCTCGCGCTTTACGACGTCGACGTTGGCCGGAGTGGCGTTGGCAAAATCTGTCATGAGCATCCTCTCTTACTGCAAATCCCGATACGAGGCGCCTTGTGGTGACCGGCAACCTCGACTTCGCGCCATCCTAACGCGCCGGTGATGATTGATGCAGCCCCTTTACCGTCAGCGGGATGGACGGTGGCGGCGAAACCCACTCTAATTAGCTTAGTGGCGAACTGACTGCCTCGGCGAGAGTCGAAGCGGATAACTTTTTGCCTTCCCCTGTTTCAGAAAGGACGCCCATGTCGCTTTTCAAAATTGCCTCCGTGGCCGCCATCGCCCTGACCCTGGGTGCCTGCGCCAACCTGTTCCAGCCCAACTACCGCACGCCGCTGGAAACCACCCGCGACGCCTCGGAAACCCTGAAACCCGGCTGTTCCAACCCTGATTGTCCGCTGGTGAATATCGATACCGTGCACTTCGCGGCCGAGCCTGCACTGGACGGCATTATCGAAAAGCGCCTGCTGCAAATGACCCGCACCGAGCAGAACGCAGCGGTCGCGCCAAGCCTGGCGGCCTATCGTGATCAATTCCTGCGCACCGCCGGCCCGCGCAACAGCAGCTACCTGCAGGCCAAGGTACGCGAGCAGCATGACGGCTTGGTGATCATCGAACTGTCGAGCTACCTCGACACCGGCGGCGCCCATGGCACGCCGGGGCGCGGCTTCATCAACTACTCGCGTCAGCAGCACAAGGTGCTGAACCTGTCGGACATGTTGCTGCCGGGTCAGGAAGACGCGTTCTGGAAGGCCGCGCAGGTGGCGCACAACAGTTGGCTGATCAGCACCAAGCTCGATCAGGAAGCGGATTTCGTGAAGAGTTGGCCGTTCGTGAAAACCCCGAACGTGGCGCTGACCTACGGTGGCGTGATCCTCAAGTACGACGTGAGCACCATCGCGCCTTACGCGCTGGGCCACGTCGAACTGAAGATTCCTTACCCGCGTCTGAACGGCATCCTCAAACCCGAGCTGTTTCCCGGCCGTAACTGAAAGCCCGGCCCAGCACCAGTTGCAACAGCCCTGCCAGCACCAGTGCCGGCAGGGTCGCGCCGACATCCGGATACAGATTCGCCAGCAAGTGGTAGGTGCTGATCCCGCCCAGCCATGCCAACAGCGCCGGCCAGCGCAATGCGGCTGACGCCACGTAGGCGCTGCGCTTGCGCAGGATGAAGTGATCCACCAGCACCACGCCGAACAGCGGCGCGAACACCGAGCCGATCAGCAACAAGAAGTTCTGGTACTGCGCCAAGGGCGCCAGCAGTGCAATCAGGGTGCAGATCACGCCGATGGCCAAGGCCAGATGCTCAACCTTCAAACGCAACAGAATCCCGCTGGAAACCGCTGCCGAATGAATGTCGGCGAACGCGTTTTCCGACTCATCCAGCAGAATCAGCAACAGCGGAATGCCCAGACCGGCCCCGGCCAGTGCCAGCAGCAACGCATTGACCTCACCGCTTGGCGCAAACGCCAGGGTGTAGGCCACGCCGAGACTCATCAGCCAGAAGTTGCCGACGAAGAAACCGATCGCCGTGCCGCCGAATACGTTTTTCGCGCGCTTGCCGAAACGCGAGTAGTCGGCGATCAGCGGCAGCCACGACAGCGGCATCGCGATGGCAATATCGAAGCCCACGGCAAACGGCATCGAACCGTCCCCCGCACGCGCCCAGAGTGCCGCCAGATCCGCCTTGGCGAACAGATTCCAGGTCAGCCAGATGCACGCCGCCAAGATCAGCCAGATACCCCATTTGCGCAGGATCTTGCGCACGAACGTCAGCGGCCCGCTGACCGCGAGCAAAGTCGCCAGCGCACCGAAGCACAACGTCCAGAGCATCGGACTGGCCCACAGCGAACCTTCGCTGAACGCGCGAGTGCCGAGCAGGCTGGCGGCATCACGCATGACGATGATTTCGAACGAGCCCCAACCGATCAGTTGCAGCAGGTTGAGCAGCGCCGGCAGGCTTGCGCCTTTGCTACCGAGGCTCAGTTTCAGTGCGGCCATCGATGACAGGCCGGTGTCGCTGCCGATCACGCCGACGGCGGCCAACAGCAGAACGCCAACCAGCGTGCCGAGGAAAATCGCCAGCAGCGAACCGGAAAGGCCCAGACCAGGCGCGAGCAACGCGCCGGTCTGCAACACCATCAGGCCAATACCGAGGGAGAACCACAGGGAAAACAGATCGCGACCGCCGAATACTCGCTTGTCGGCGGATACGGCGAGGTCGGGGGAATAAGTGCCGGGTTGAATACTCAAGGGTGTTATCTCAGAGGGACATTTGTTGTTGTGTGTGATCAAGCTGGCCCACTTGTGGCGAGGGGATTCATCCCCGATGGGCTGCGCAGCAGCCCCAAAACCTGAGAATGCGGTACATCTGAAGGACCCGGTTCTCAAAATTGCGACTGCTGCGCAGTCGATCGGGGATAAATCCCCTCACCACAAAAGATCAGTCAGGGATCAGACTTTTTTATACAGCTGACTGCCTTCCTTCTTGAACCGCTCGGCCTGTTCCGCCAGGCCTTGGGCGACGTCCACGTCGACCGCGTCGATCCGCTGGTTGGCCGCGTATTCGCGGACTTCCTGAGTGATCTTCATCGAGCAGAACTTCGGCCCGCACATCGAACAGAAATGCGCGACCTTGGCCGAATCCTTCGGCAGGGTTTCGTCGTGATACGAACGCGCGGTGTCCGGATCCAGACCGAGGTTGAACTGGTCTTCCCAACGGAATTCGAAACGCGCCTTGCTCAAAGCGTTATCACGAATCTGCGCGCCCGGGTGTCCTTTGGCCAAGTCCGCTGCGTGGGCGGCGATCTTGTAGGTGATGATCCCGGTCTTCACGTCATCCTTGTTCGGCAGGCCCAAGTGCTCCTTCGGTGTCACGTAGCAGAGCATGGCGCAACCGAACCAGCCGATCATCGCCGCACCGATACCCGAGGTGATGTGGTCGTAACCCGGGGCGATGTCGGTGGTCAGCGGGCCGAGGGTGTAAAACGGCGCCTCGTCGCAGCACTCCAGCTGCTTGTCCATGTTCTCCTTGATCAACTGCATCGGCACGTGACCCGGGCCTTCAATCATGCATTGCACGTCATGTTTCCAGGCGATCTTGGTCAGCTCGCCGAGGGTTTCCAGTTCGCCGAATTGCGCTTCGTCGTTGGCGTCGGCAATCGAGCCCGGACGCAGGCCATCGCCCAGCGAGAAGCTGACGTCGTAGGCCTTCATGATTTCGCAGATTTCGTCGAAGTGGGTGTAGAGGAAGTTCTCTTTGTGGTGCGCCAGGCACCACTTGGCCATGATCGAACCGCCACGGGACACGATGCCGGTCACGCGCTTGGCGGTCAGCGGCACGTAGCGCAACAGCACGCCGGCGTGGATGGTGAAGTAGTCGACGCCCTGCTCGGCCTGCTCGATCAACGTGTCGCGGAACAGCTCCCAGGTCAGGTCTTCAGCGACGCCGTTGACCTTCTCCAGCGCCTGATAGATCGGCACGGTACCGATCGGCACCGGCGAGTTGCGGATGATCCACTCGCGGGTTTCGTGAATGTGTTTGCCGGTGGACAGGTCCATCACCGTGTCCGAACCCCAGCGAATGCCCCAGGTCAGTTTCGCCACTTCTTCTTCGATGGACGAACCCAGGGCGCTGTTGCCGATGTTGCCGTTGATCTTCACCAGGAAGTTGCGGCCGATGATCATCGGTTCCAGTTCGACGTGGTTGATGTTGGCCGGAATGATCGCGCGACCACGGGCGATCTCTTCGCGGACGAACTCAGGGGTGATTTCTTTCGGGATGCTCGCGCCGAAGCTGTGGCCGGCGTGTTGCTGAGTCAACAGGCCGGCAGCTCGGGCCTCTTGCAGCTTCATGTTTTCACGGATGGCGACGTATTCCATCTCGGCGGTGATGATGCCTTTGCGCGCGTAGTGCATCTGGCTGACGTTGGCCCCGGCCTTGGCGCGGCGCGGGTTGTTGACGTGGGCAAAACGCAGTTTGGTCAGCTCCGGATCGGCCAGACGTTCCTGACCGAAGCTGGAGCTCAGGCCTGGCAGACGCTCGGTGTCGCCACGGTCATCGATCCACGCCGAACGCACGTCGCCCAGACCTTTGCGCACGTCGATCACCACGTTCGGATCGGTGTACGGGCCCGAGGTGTCGTAGACGGTGACCGGCGCGTTGATTTCGCCGCCGAAGTCGGTCGGCGTCACATCGAGGGTGATTTCGCGCATCGGCACGCGGATGTCCGGGCGCGAGCCCTGAACGTAGACTTTTTGCGAACGGGTGAACGGCTGAACCGACTGCTCATCGACCTTGGCCGAGTCACTCAGGTTGATCGCGTTTTTTGCTTTTGTAGTCATCACGGGCTCTCCAGACAGCATCCAGGCAATGGATTGTCGGAGCAGAACCTGAAAGGCACGGACGCACCAGGACTGGTGCTGTGCATCGTCGTCGAGCGTTCGATTGTCGAACAATTTCCCGGACGAAGCACAAGAGGACTCGCCGGGTGACGAGAAATCTTGTTCCCTACGCAGGCGCTAACCTGATCAGGTTCAACGGGATCCGAAATTATTCGATCTCAGCCTCATAGCAAGGCACCCCGACAAGAACCCGGCCAGTCTAGACACAACCGGCGAAGAACGCCAACACCGCGGCAAACACCATGATGAATGGCGCAATTACCGGGACTTGCAGGATTGTTGCCGCACGTTTGCACAACTACACTCGCTTTGCCCTGCGCACCTTGACGCTGTCGGGGCCGCGCCGTAGCCTTGGCGCGCACATTATTTTCGTAATATTTTTGCTAGGGATCGCCTCATGCTGCGCAAACTTTCACTGGCTCTTGCCGTGTCTTGTGCGTCCAACGCAATGGCCTGGGCAGCAGAAGCGCCCTTGTCGACCAAGACCGATCTGGTCAGCGTCTATCAGGAAGCCGTCGACAACAACGCCGATCTGGCCGCCGCCCGCGCCCAGTACGGCGCGCAGAAAGAAGTGGTGCCACAGGCCCGTGCCGGCTTGCTGCCGAACCTGTCCGGCGGCGCTGAAGTGGCGGATGTGCGCACCTCGATCGACCAGCCTTCAGCCATTGCCAATCGCAGCGCGCATTCCTATCAGGCGACCCTGGCCCAGCCCTTGTTCCGTGCCGACCGCTGGTTCCAGTATCAGGCCGCCAAGGACGTCAACGAACAGGCCGCCCTGCAACTCTCGGCCAGCGAACAGAACCTGATCCTGCAATCAGCCGAAAGCTACTTCAACGTGCTGCGCAGCCAGGACAACCTGGCTTCGACCAAGGCAGAAGAAGCCGCGTTCAAGCGTCAGCTCGACCAGTCCAACGAGCGCTTCGATGTCGGCCTGTCGGACAAGACCGACGTCCTGCAATCACAAGCCAGCTACGACACCGCGCGTGCCAACCGGATCGTTGCCCAGCGTCAGGTCGACGATGCCTTCGAAGCGCTGATCACCCTGACCAACCGTCAGTACAACTCGATTCAGGGCATCGTCCATACGTTGCCGATCCTGCCGCCGACACCCAACGACGCCAAGGCCTGGGTCGACACCGCCGCCAAACAGAACCTCAATCTGCTGGCGAGCAACTTTGCGGTCAGCTCCGCCGAACAGACCCTCAAGCAGCGCAAGGCCGGCCACCTGCCGACCCTCGACGCCGTGGCCAAATACGAGAAGGGTGACAACGACGCTCTCGGCTTCGCCAACCCGAACGCCTTCGGCACGCCGTACGGTGGCAACGTCGATCAACGCACGCTGGCGTTGCAACTGAACATTCCGATCTACAGCGGCGGGCTGACCAGTTCGCAAGTGCGCCAGTCCTATGCGCAACTGGATCAGAGCGAACAGCAGCGCGAAGCCCTGCGCCGGCAGATCGTCGAAAACACCCGCAACCTGCACCGCGCGGTGAACACCGATGTCGAGCAGGTACAGGCGCGGCGCCAGTCGATCATTTCCAACCAGAGCGCGGTGGAAGCCACGGAAATCGGTTATCAGGTGGGGACGCGCAACATCGTCGACGTGCTCGATGCTCAGCGTCAGCTGTACACCTCGGTGCGCAACTACAACAACACCCGTTACGACTACATCCTCGACAACCTGCGCTTGAAGCAGGCGGCGGGGACGTTGAATCCGGGTGATCTGGAAGACCTGCGACGTTATTTGAAGGCCGACTACAACCCGGACAAGGATTTCCTCCCGCCGGATCTGGCCAAGGCCGCCGAAGCACAGCTCAGGGCGCGGCCGTAAACAATCTGAATAAATCCCCTGTGGCGAGGGGATTTATCCCCGATTCGACTGCGCAGCAGTCGTAAACCCGGCTTACCCGATCTGACTGAATCACCGAGGTGAATGGTTTGGGGCTGCTGCGCAACCCATCGGGGATAAATCCCCTCGCCACAATGTTCCAGGCGACTATTTGATTAACCGGCCCAGCCCATCCAGCAGCCGCTGCAACGCTCCCTGATTACGCCGCATCACTGCCAGCCCGGCCTCGGCCATGCGCTGGGCATCGCGCGGCAATTCGAACAGGCGCTGCACTTCCACCGCCAGCCCTTCGGCGTCATCCACTTCGGCCAACGCCCCGGCTTCACGCAATTGCGCGGCGATGTCGAGGAAGTTGAACAGGTGCGGGCCGCTGAGCACCGGTTTTGCCAACGCCGCTGGCTCCAGCAGATTGTGTCCTCCGTTCGGCACCAGACTGCCGCCAACGAAGGCACTGTCCGCCAGCGCGTAAAGAAACAGCAATTCGCCCATGGTGTCGCCGAGCAGCACCGCGGTATTTGCCTCGACATTGGCACTGGTGGAACGACGCACCGTGGCAAAGCCTTCGCGCTGGCACAATTCGAACACCGAATTGAAACGCTCGGGATGACGCGGTACCAGAATCAGCAGCGCATTCGGGTAATTCGCCAGCAGGCGACGATGGGCGTCGAGCACCACTTCGTCTTCGCCATCGTGGGTACTGGCAGCGATCCACACCGGGCGCTCCAGCGCCTGCCATTGGCCGCGCAACTCATGGGCGCGCTGCAGCAGTTGCGGGTCGATGGTCAGGTCGAACTTGATCGAGCCAGTGACCTCGACCGTCTGCGGACGCGCGCCGAGATCTCGGAAGCGCTGGGCTTCAGCCTCGGTCTGCACTGCGAAAAAACTCATTTCAGCGAGCATCGGCGCGGTCAGCTTGCTGAAGCGCCCATAGCCCCGCGCCGAACGCTCGGAGAGACGACCGTTGGCCAGCGCCACCGGTATCCCGCGTTTGGCACACTGATGAATGTGGTTGGGCCACAGTTCGGTTTCCATGATCACCGCGAGTTTCGGTTTGGCGTGATCAAGAAAACGCGCCGCTGCGCACGGCAAGTCGTATGGCAGATAGCAATGCTGGATGCGCGGCTCGCTGGCGAACAGCGCCTGAATCCGTTCCGATCCGGTCGGGGTCATGCAGGTCACGGTGATCGGCAGCTGTGGATAACGTTGCAGCAAGGCGCGAATCATCGGTGCAGCAGCGATGCTCTCTCCCACCGATACCGCATGCACCCAGATGCCTCCGGGTCGCAGTGACGGCATGCCATAAGAGAAGCGCTCGCCAATCCGTTTGGCATACGCCGGAGCCTTGCGCGAGCGCAGCCACAGCCGAATTGCCACCAATGGCAGCCCCAGGTAAAACAGCGCGGTGTAGAGAGTTCTATTCATGGCGGCGGAGTTTATCGACTTTTGTCGCCGATCGCCCGCAAGTGCACGGCAAAACGTTCCGCCAGCCACCTTGCGGCAGGGCCGAGCGGTTCGTCGCGGCGCCAGACCAGTTCCACCACCAGCGCCGGCGGCGTCCATTCACTGTCCAGCTCAACCATCAGGCCCTGATAGGCCGAATACTGCACCACATGCCGGGGCAGCCACGCCCAGCCAAGATCCCGCACCAGCCATTCGGCCATCACATAGAAACTGTCGGCACGCCACACCTGCGGGCTGGCTGGCTCGTTGCCGGGATAGACGCTCGTTTGCGTCGACATCAGCAATTGCCGATGCTGCGCCAGCTGCTGACAGGTGACGTAGGACTGCGTCGCCAACGGATGATTGATGCCGCAGACGGTGACCATTTCCACCCGCCCCAAGACCCGACGTTCCAGCGCTTCGGGGATCTCATCGTGATAGAACAGCAGGCCCAGATCGGCACGGCGTTCGACCAGTTTGCGCGCCACTTCGCCCTGAGCGGCGCTGGTCAGTTGCACTTCGAGGCTGGGAAATTGCCCGGCCAGCGCATCGAAGCTTTCCACCAGTGCCTGATAAGGCATGGCCTCGTCCTGGGCCACGCGCAACTGCGCTTCCTGACCGCGCATCATCGCCATCGCCCGACCGTTCAGACGCTCGCATTGACGCAACACTTCTCGCGCCTCTTCGAGCAGCGCCTCGCCGGCTTCGGTGAGCCGGGGCTGGCGACCACTGCTACGCTCGAACAGGCTGACGCCCAGATCATCTTCCAGCAGGGCAATCGCGCTGCTGATGGCTGACTGCGCCTTGCGCTGCTGACGTGCGACGGCGGAGAACGAGCGCTGTTCGGCGACGCTGACGAAGGCGCGCAATTGTTCCAGATTCCACTGGGTATTCATCGATCGACCCATCTTCAAAACAGATAGGTAATGACTTTACCGCATCTGGCGAATCACTAGAATGCCGCCTCAGCAAGCAACATTTTACATGAGGATCTACACATGAACGCCTACGCCTTCCTGGCTATCGCCATCTGCGCCGAAGTGATCGCCACCGTTTCGATGAAAGCGGTCAAAGGCTTGAGCACCCCGCTGCCGCTGATCCTGGTGATCGTCGGCTACGGGATCGCCTTCTGGATGCTGACCCTCGTTGTCCGCACCGTGCCGGTGGGTGTCGCCTACGCCGTGTGGGCGGGCATGGGCATCGTCATGGTCAGCGTCGCGGCGCTGTTCATTTATGGGCAGAAACTGGACGTGCCAGCGATGCTCGGGATGGCGCTGATCGTGCTCGGCGTGGTGGTCATCCAGTTGTTCTCCAAGACCGCAGGGCATTGAAGAAAAAGATCGCAGCCTTCGGCAGCTCCTACATTGGAATGCCTATCCCTGTAGGGGCTGCCGAAGGCTGCGATCTTTTTTCGCCTCTGAGCTCCGACCCCCGAGTCTGTATACTGCGCCCTCGTCTTGAACACTGAGGTCGTTGCATGCCATCCGTTATTTCCACCGACGTGCTGATTGTCGGCGCTGGTGTCGCCGGCCTCTGGCTGAACGCGCGTCTGCGCCGCCAGGGTTTTTCGACCGTGCTGGTGGAAAGCGCCAGCCTCGGCGGCGGGCAGAGTGTGAAGTCCCAGGGCATCATCCACGGTGGCGCCAAATACGCGCTGCACGGTGCACTGACCGGCGCCTCGGAAGCCATCGCCGACATGCCGCGCCGCTGGCGTGAGGCGCTGGCCGGCAACGGCGAGCTGGACCTGTCCGGCGTGCGCGTGCTGTCCGAAGCGCATTACCTGTGGTCGCCCGGCACCCTCGCCGGCAACCTCACCAGTTTCTTCGCCAGTAAAGCCGTGCGTGGCCGAGTCGATCAGGTCAAGGGCGATCAACTGCCGCCGGCGCTGCAAGACAAGCGCTTCAAGGGCAAGGTCTATCGCCTCGCCGAACTGGTGGTCGACGTGCCGAGCCTGATCCAGCGTCTGGCCGATCTGGCCGGCGACGGCCTGCTCGCCGGGCAAACCATTGAACCGCTGCTCGAAGCAGGCGTGCTGGTCGGTCTGAAGGTCGACGGTCGTGAAATCCACGCCCAGCGCATCGTCCTCAGCGCAGGGGCCGGCACCGCGCAGTTGCTGGAAGACCTGGGCCTGACCCAACCGGCGATGCAACGCCGACCGCTGCACATGATCATCGCCAAAGGCCCGAGCCTGAAGCCGTTGTACGCCCATTGCCTGGGTGGCGGCACCAAGCCGCGCATCACCGTCACGACTCACCCGGCCGCTGATGGCAACTGGGTCTGGTACCTGGGCGGCGACATTGCCGAAAGCGATGGTGTGGCCCGCGAGCCTGCCGAACAGATCGCCACTGCGCAGAAAGAACTCGGCCAATTGCTGCCGTGGATCGACCTGAGCCAGGTGCAATGGGCGACCTTGCGGGTGGATCGCGCCGAACCGCTGCAAACCGGCCTGACCCGCCCGGACAACGCTTTCCTTGCCGAGCAGGGTCGCCTGCTGGTGGGCTGGCCGACCAAACTGGCGCTGGCACCGGACTTTGCCGACCGGGTCATCGCCTCACTGGAGCGCGACGGCATTCAGCCACAACCGACCGAACCACTGCCGGCATTGCCAAAACCACCAATGGGCGTACCGGCCTGGGAGCAATTGTTGCCATGAGCGTAGCGACCCTGCACGAACTGCATCGCCCGCTGGGCAGCACCGGCCTGCTGGTGTCCCCGCTGGGCCTGGGCACGGTCAAGCTGGGCCGCGACCAGGGCGTGAAATACCCCAACGGCTTCCAGATCCCCGACGATGACGCGGCACGCTTGCTGCTCAATCAGGCCAAAGGTTTGGGCATCAACCTGATCGACACGGCTCCGGCTTATGGCCGCAGCGAAGAACGCCTCGGCCCGTTACTGCGCGGCCAGCGACAGGACTGGGTGATCGTCAGCAAGGTCGGTGAAGAGTTTGCCGACGGCCTGTCGCGGCATGACTTCAGCGCCGCGCACACGCGGATGTCTGTGGAGCGTAGTCTGCGACGTCTTGAAACCGATTTTATCGACCTGGTGCTGGTGCACTCCGACGGCAACGACCTGGCGATCCTTGAGCGCGAAGAGGTCTATGCCACCCTTGCCGCACTCAAGGCCGAGGGCAAGATTCGCGGGTTCGGTTTCTCCGGCAAAACCGTCGAAGGCGGACTAAAGGCCCTGGAGCAAGGGGACTGCGCGATGGTCACCTACAATCTGAACGAACAGAACGAGAAGGCAGTCATTGACTATGCTGCTGCCCACGGCAAAGCCATTCTGGTGAAGAAGGCGCTGGCCAGCGGCCATGTGTGTCTGAGCCCCGGCGTGGACCCGGTACGCGCCAGCTTCGAGCTGCTGTTCCGGCAGCCCGGCGTGGCCAGTGCTATTGTCGGAACGATCAATCCGCTGCACCTCGCCCATAACGTTGCGACCGTTGCCCAGGTCCTTCGTGGTCACTGACGCCGCCTCGCGGCCTTAAGCAGGAGCCGACATGCCGCGCACGCTCATCAGAAAGAACCCGAGCAACTTCAAGACACTGCCGCTGTTCGTCGAGGCCACGCCCGAAGGCCTGACCTATCAGAGCGTCGGCATGCCGCTGAATTTCGCCCAGACCTTGCAGCGGCGCAAACCGGTGAGCGTGGCGGATGCCGAGCGCTTCGCGGTGGAACTGGCCAACCTCGGAGTCTCGGTGCGCCTGACCCTGCATTGGCAGAATCGCGACTACTGGGTGCTGGTGCGCCAGCGTCGGCAGGATCGCGGCGACGTGGTGCTCAAGCTGATTTCCGGTTATGTGCCGGCCCATGAGCTGAACATCCCGCTGCACACCGCAATTCAAGAGATTGCCGAAGAGTGCCTGCTGGAAACCCCGGAGGGCTGGCTCGGCGGGCGATTCAACGACACGTGGCTGCCCGCGCCCTACTCGTCCGCCCTGCATTACCGCGAAGCGCTGCCGTTTCGCTTGACGCCGTTGTCCGGCTCGGCGCGGCCGGTGCGCTGTGCCAATCTGCAATTGCTCGAACGGCCCCGGGCCTATGTGCATTTGCCCACCGCGTCGCTGCAACTGATCTACGACCTGCGCCTGGAAGTGCCAAAAGAAGCCAAATCGCTGAGCCTGTTTCATGTCGATGAGCGGCTGGAGGGTGATCAACTGGTGGCGCGCCTGGACCGCAAGCGTCCGGATCTGTACCTGATGCCGTTGCAGGATGGCGAGCCGCTGGCCGAGCTGTACACCTTGAAGAAAGGCCTGCTGTCTCCGGCCGGCACGCGCGGTCTGTATCTGGCCGAAAGTTTTGCCAGACAGGATGGCTGGCTGGTGCGCGAGGAGCGGATTCGCTGGAAGGACTGGCTACGTCAACAAGGCCTGACGCCGCCGGAGAAACCCACGGGCCTGGCGCGGTTGCGCGGCAAGGCGAAGCAACTGTTGAAGAAGATCGTACCGCGCAAGAAAGTCAGTTCCTGAAACGCAAAAGATCGCCGCTTGCGGCAGCTCGCATTCCAATGCGGAAGCTGTCGCAGGCGGCGATCTTTTTAGCTTGAATCAGTGACCGCGAATTTTTTCCACGATCGCCGTGGTCGAGCTGTTTTCCACCAGCCCCAGCACTTTCACCGTGCCGCCGTAAGCTTTGACGATGTCGGCGCCGACCACTTGGTCGATACCGTAATCCCCCCCCTTGACCAACACATCCGGTTTGACTTCGCGCAGCAGGTTTTCCGGGGTGCCTTCCGGGAAGCTGATCACCCAGTCCACCGCGCCGAGGCCTGCGAGGACCGCCATGCGTCGGTCGACACTGTTGATCGGACGCCCCGGCCCCTTCAGACGGCTGACCGAGGCGTCATCGTTGATCGCCACGATCAGACGGTCGCCCTGGGCACGCGCCTGCTCAAGGTAAGTCACGTGCCCGGCGTGCAGAATGTCAAAGCAGCCATTGGTGAAGACGATGCGCTCGTTATGCGCGCGAGCATCGGCCACTGCCAGTACCAGTTGCTCCAGCCCCAGAACACCGCGCTCCGAACCTTCTTCACGCTGGATCGCGCGACGCAGTTCCGGAGCGCTGATCGCTGCAGTACCGAGCTTGCCGACCACAATACCGGCGGCCAGGTTGGCCAGTGCCACCGCGTGCGGCAGTTCTTCACCGGCAGCAATTGCCGCTGCGAGGGTGGAAATCACCGTGTCACCGGCACCGGTCACATCGAACACTTCACGGGCACGGGCCGGCAGGTGCAACGCCGGATGCTCCGGACGCAGCAGGGTCATGCCGTGTTCGCCACGGGTGACCAGCAGCGCGCCGAGTTCGAGATCATGCATCAGGGCAGCGCCCTTGCTCACCAGCTCGTGCTCATCGGCGCAACCACCGACGATGGCTTCGAATTCGCTGAGGTTCGGCGTGATCAGACTGGCGCCACGGTAGATCGAAAAATCCTTGCCCTTGGGATCGGCCAGCACCGGAATGCCTTTGGCCCGGGCCGCCTGAATCAAGGCCTGATGGTTTTTCAATGCA
Source organism: Pseudomonas sp. Y5-11 (assembly GCF_022368695.1). NCBI lineage: Bacteria > Pseudomonadati > Pseudomonadota > Gammaproteobacteria > Pseudomonadales > Pseudomonadaceae > Pseudomonas > Pseudomonas sp. Y5-11. The sequence goes on along the minus strand of NZ_CP058974.1, from coordinate 1,456,157 downwards.
CCTTTGCCGTAGTCCGACAGCACCAGCACCTTGATCCCTTCGAGCAGATCATCGACCTGCGAGGCCAGGGCCAGCGCATCGGTGGCAAACGGTTCTTCGAAGTCGATACGCAGCAATTGCTGGTGCCGGCTCATGACCCGCAGTTTGACGATGGTCGGCTGATGCGCGATGCGCTGGAACAGGGCACGCACGCCAGCGCCCTTGAGACTGTTGCTCAGGCTGTCGGCAGCTTCGTCATCACCGGTCACACCGACCAGCGACGCCGGCGCACCGAGCGCGGCAATGTTCAAGGCAACGTTGGCAGCACCGCCCGGACGGTCTTCGATTTGCTCGACTTTTACAACCGGAACCGGTGCCTCAGGGGAAATCCGTGAGGTTCCACCATGCCAGTAACGGTCGAGCATGACATCGCCGACCACCAAGACTGGGGCTTGATCGAATCGCGGCATGGACAACTTCATGGAGCAACCCACATACAAAATGAACAGGGGCGCGATATTAACACAGGGATGGCGCAGGCTTGAGTGCAGCCTGCAACAGGATGAAACAGTCCGTTACTTTGCTCATTTTTTGAGCACCAGCGCCGCCAGTTGCTCACAGGATTCGGACAACTCCAGCGCCTCGGTGTCGATCTGCCACTCGGCTGCCAATGGCGCTTCGTAAGGGCTGTCCACGCCCGTAAAGTGCTTGATCCTTCCTTCCCGCACGGCCTGATACAACCCTTTCGGATCGCGACGGGCGCAGACTTCCAGCGAAGTGCTGACGTGCACTTCGATGAAATCACCCTGGGCAAACAACCTGCGCGCAGCGTCGCGTTCGGCGCGAAACGGCGAAATGGCCGCAACGATCACTATCAGCCCGGCGTCGACCATCAACCGTGCTACCTCGGCCATGCGCCGAGTATTTTCCCGGCGGCAGGCGTTGCTCATGCCCAGGTCGCGACACAGGCCATTGCGCACATTGTCCCCATCGAGCAGAAAGGTGTGCAGACCCGACGCATGCAGGTGCAGTTCGAGGGCATTGGCCAGGGTTGACTTACCGGCGCCGGAAAATCCGGTCAGCCACAGGCAGCGTGGGCGTTGCGCCTTGAGCGCTGCACGGGCCTGATGTGATAACGCCAGACCGTAAGGCCGAATGGCCGGGGCTTGCATCGGCATTGACAGGAACTCATTCATAACCGAGCAACTCGTAATCACGCTGATAAACCCGACGCACCAGACGCCGGGTGCGCACCGTACAGAACTCCCGCGCCGGCATTGCTTGCCTTTCCCGCGAGCCGTTGACGTGAGGCAACTCGCCAGTCAGCCCCAACTGTTCGCAAACCAGACGAAAATCCCGCGCCAAGTGTTCCTGATAACCGATGAAGTCCAGCGCCAGATGCCCCAGCGAATCGGTAAGAAAGTCGGTCTGTGCCGCAAAGTGCAATTGCCGGGCAACCGTTTCCGGATGCAGCCAGCGCGCGACAAAATCGTCGAAATCCCGGTACTGCCGCACCAACTGCTGCGCCGAATGGTCACGCGCGCTCAACTCGTTGCCACGCAAAAAGGCGTAGGCCGAATAGGCGCGCTCCAGCGGGTCGCGGACAAAGGCGAACTTGAAGGCGTTGGCGAACTGCTCGGGGAATTGCTCTTCGTACCAGTACAACGGCAAGTGCCCGGGACGCCAGCCGTCGAACAACGCCGTGCAAACGCTGCTGCCGGCACATTTCGGGACATGGATGAACAGGCAGGAGCGCTGCTGGAAGGGCTGGGGAAACGTGAGGTTGGCCGACATCGACTTGTTCACCACCTGCCGATCGACCACCGACAGGCGCCCGAGCAGAAAGGCTCGCTGCGGCTTGGGCAGCAGTTTCCAGAGATAGCGTTGCAACATGAAAGCACCCGCGCGACGGGGATGGCCCCCTCGATGAAAGTCAGAGTTCGTTGGGGAACCTTAACAAGCGCGATGCCCGGATTTATTCCGGTTTGGTCAAGAAGGGTAAAGGTCTGGATACAAACGACTGTGGGAGCGAGCCTGCTCGCGATAGCGGGTGAACATGCGACACGGACGTCGTCTGTTGCAGTGCTTTCGCGAGCAGGCTCGCTCCCACAGGACAGGGCCTGGAATCAGGCGATATCTTCGGCCGGCGCATCCAGGCCCATGGCATTGAGGCGCGCGTAGTAACCATTTTGCGCCAGCAACTGATCATGGGTACCACGCTCGACAATCCGCCCCTGATCCATGACCAGAATCAGGTCGGCCTTCTCGATGGTCGACAGACGGTGGGCGATCACCAGGGTGGTGCGACCCTTCATCACCTGATCCAGTGCCGCCTGAATGTGCCGTTCGGATTCGGTGTCGAGCGCCGAGGTGGCCTCGTCGAGAATCAGCAGCGGCGCGTTCTTGAGCAGCGCGCGGGCAATTGCCAGACGCTGGCGCTGGCCACCGGAGAGCAATACACCGTTCTCGCCGACCTGAGTGTCGAGGCCTTGCGGCAGTTGCGAAATGAAGTCCATCGCGTAGGCATCACGCGCGGCTTTCTCGATGTCTTCGCGGGGTGCACCGGCCAGATCGCCATAAGCGATGTTATTGGCCACGGTGTCGCTGAACAGGGTGACGTGCTGGGTCACCTGGGCGATATGACGGCGCAGGTTGAGCAGCTTGTACTGCTCGATTTCCACGTCGTCGATAAGGATTTCGCCCTTGTCGTGGTGATAGAAGCGTGGAATCAGGTTGGCCAGCGTTGACTTGCCGCTGCCGGAACGGCCGACCAGCGCGACCATCTGTCCCGGCTGGACCGAGAAGCTGATGTCGTCGAGCACCTGACGCTCGGTGCCCGGGTAGGTGAAGCTCAGGTTGCGCACGTCCAGGCGACCGCTCACCGAATCGCGTTCGACCGTACCGGTATCGACTTCCGGCTCGACGTCCAGTTGTTCGAAAATGCTCTCGGCACCGGCCACGCCTTTCTGGATGGTCGAGCTGACTTCGGACAATTGACGGATCGGCTTGGGCAGCAGACCTGCCAGGGTGATGTAGGCGACCATGTCACCGGCCGAGGCGTCACCGCGCAGGAACAGCACGAGGAACATCAGCACCGCCATGGCGGTGTAGATCACCAGTTGCAGCATCGGCGTGTAGATCGCGCCGGTACGGGTCATGCGCAGTTGCTTGTCGGTGTTGCTCTGGCTGGCGTTGAGGAAGCGTTGTTCTTCGTAAGCCTCGCCACCGAAGCTGCGCACCACGCGATAACCCTGGATGGTTTCCGAGGCCACATGCGTGACGTCACCCATCGCCAGCTGGATCTTCTTGCTCTGCTTGCGGAATTTCTTGCTCGCGGTGCGCACCATCAAGGCGATGAGCGGCAGGATCGCGACCATCACCAGCGTCAGCTTCCAGTTCATGAACAGCAGCGAGGCAAACAGGAAGATCACCGTCATCCCTTCACGGATTACGACCTTGATCGCATCTGTTGCCGCCCCCGTGACCATGGTCACGTTGAAGGTGATACGCGAAATCAGATGACCGGAGTTATGCTTGTCGAAATAGCGGTTGGGCAGCACCAACAGGTTGTTGAACAACTGCACACGCAAGTCATGCACCAGCCCCAGGGAAACCTTGGCCAGGAAGTAGTTGCCCAGATAGGAGCCCAGCCCCTGCCACGCGGCGATCACAATGATCAGCAGCGGTACGGCCTGCAGCAGTTGCAGGTCACGCAGGTAAGGCACGGAGGGAAACAGCACCGCTTCAGGATTGGACAGGCCATCGACAAAGTACTTGAGGATGTAGCCGAGCATCGGCTGCGTCGAGGCGAAAATCAGAAAGCCGACGATGCTGATCAGGAACAGACTGATGTACGGCCGGACGTAGCCGAGCAGGCGGAAGTAGATTTTCAAGCTCGAAGGGCTTGCGGCGGGACTGGAGTCGGTCATATCACGCGAAAGTCGATAAAAAGGACGCTGACTTTAGCACAGCTTCTTCAGGGTTCTGGCAATCGGCGAAAGGCTGTTATTGTTATGCACCTTTTCTGCATCAAATAGCCATCACTCGAATGGTCGATCAACCTCAGGAATGAATCTCACAGCATGCAACTTCGCGGCTTCAGCGGTACGTCCAATCGAGTTTTCGATTTCATTAGCCTGTGGATACTCCCCACCGGTTATTTCCTGCTCCTGTGCGCGCTGTTCTTTTTGCCGGGTCGAAGCCTTCATCACAAGTTGTTCTACGGGCTGTTCAGCATTCCGACACTGATCGCACTGTGCCTGCGCCCGCGTGAGCTCAAGGAGCTGCTGCGCGAGCCGGTTTTCGTCGCGGTCCTGCTGTTCGCTGCATGGGCGTTGCTCAGCCTCGCCTGGGGGCCGGGCGGGGAGCCGCTCGGCGGAATGTTCAAGCCGCCACTGCATACCTTGCTGCTGTTTGCCGGCTGCTACCTGCTGGTGCGCTACCGTAGCGACATCCTGCAACCCTTGCTGTTCGGCGCAGCGCTGGTCGCCCTGATTGCTACCACCATTTTCCTGTTCATGTTCGCCCGGATCTATGAACCGGGGATGCGCCTGATTGGCGGCGGCGCCTTCGATAACCCGCTGCTCAGCTCACACCTGTTCGGGTTCTTCAGCGCCTACTGGCTGAGTGTGACCATGACCTGCAAGCGCCGCCAGATGATGTGGCTCAGCGTCCCGGCGATGGCCGTCATGTTCATGGCGGTGATCGGCACCGGCTCCAGAACACCACTGGTGGCTCTGACCATGGCTGCGTTGTGGCTGTGTTTCATTTGCTGGAACCGACGCTCGGTAGGGTTACTGATCGCGCTGGTCCTGAGTGCCGCGACCGTTCTGACCCTGTTTGCGCAGATGATCATTGAACGTGGCGATTCCTACCGCCTGGAAATCTGGCAGAAAGTGCTGCACATGATTGCTGATCACCCCTGGATCGGCCATGGCTACAGCGCCAGCCTGGCTGTCGACCCCGGCAACGGTGTCAGTTTTCAGGAGCCGCACAGCTTTGTCCTGGGGGTTCTGTATTACGTCGGCATCATCGGCCTGCTGCCATGGCTGTTTTTCCTGCTATGGGGCCTGCTGAGCAGTTGGCGTCAGCGTGTACAGCCCATGCTGATCATTGCTTCGACCTGGCTGATATTCGGTATCGGCGCAGGCCTGACGGAAGGTGGCGGGATCATTTCGCGGCCCAAGGAGCACTGGTTCCTGCTGTGGATCCCGCTGGCACTGATCGCGGCGCTGAGCATCAATCAACGCGCGCGGCGCCTGTTGACCCTGCCCGTGCAAAAGCTGTCGGTGACAGGCCTTGAGCAATTGAGCCGCGAAGCCCGGATCATCGAAGAAGACGGCCTGGGCCCGAAAGTCCTGTGCCTGAACGATGGCAGCTTCCTCAAACTGTTCCGTCGCCGCCGCTGGTACACCTCCGGCAGCTTCAACCCCTACTCCGAGCGGTTCGCAGTCAACAGCGAACAACTGCGCCAGATGGGGATTCCCACCCCGCAAGTATTGAACGTTTACCGTCTCGATGATGGCAGCAGTGCCGTGCATTACGCACCGTTGCCTGGCCACACCCTGCGTCAGGTGCTGCAGGGCATTACCGCCCCGGCGGTGCGTCAGGCGTTGATCGAACGCTTCGGCAAATTCATGGCGCAATTGCATGAGAAAGGCGTGTACTTCCGCTCGCTGCACCTGGGCAACGTACTGGTACTGGAAGATGGCGAGTTCGGCTTGATTGATCTGGCCGACCTGCGCATCTACCCGACCCCGCTCAGCCTTTCGATGCGTCAACGCAATTTGCGTCATATGCAACGTTACACTGTCGACAAACGCTGGCTGTTCGAGGATCACCTCGATGCCCTGCTCCAGGGATACGCTGTGACGGCGTCCAAATCCGCAGTTGAAAATCTGCACAGGCAAGTGCTGGCCGGCAACACCCCGGCCCGAGTTCAGTGATGATCGAAACCAATCCTCTTATTGCGCTGGCAGCCTACCTGCTGGCCATCGTCACCTCCGCCCTGCTGTTGCGCGCGGTGCCGAAAATTGCCCGGCACCTGCAGCATTCCGGCGAAAGCCGCTATGCCAGCATCGACGGTCTGCGCGGCTATCTGGCGTTTGGTGTATTCGTGCACCATTCGATCATTACCTGGATCTTCTTGCGCACCGGCGTGATCGACTTCCCCCCGAGCAACTTCTATTCGATGCTGGGCCAGGGCAGCGTCGCGCTGTTCTTCATGATCACCGGGTTCCTGTTCTGGAGCCGCTTGCTCGCGCAGGGCCGCAACCACGACTGGCTGGCATTCGGCGTTTCGCGGGTTTTCCGCCTGTACCCGCTGTACCTGCCATTGATGCTGCTGGTGTTCGTCTCGATCTTCCACTTGCAGAGCTGGCAATTGAAAGAGTCGGGGCTGGAACTGTTCAAGCAGGTGCTAGCGTGGCTGACGTTCGACCGCCCGGACATCAACCAGTACCGACACTCCGGCATGCTGATATCCAACGTCACCTGGACACTGGCCTATGAAGTGTTTTTCTACCTGGCACTGCCACTCGCCGGACTGGTGTTCATCTACCGCGGCAACTGGTTGCAGGTGGTGCTGTGCCTGATCGGCATCTACGCGCTGTACCAGATCATCGGTTGGGAGCATTCGCTGAAGAAGCACTTTCTGGCGAGTTTCCTCGGCGGTATCGCCGCCGCGTACTGGATTCGCCGCCCGGCGCTCGTGGCATGGAGCCAGTCACGCCTGGCGAGCATCATCGCCGTGCTCGCGCTGGTGGTTGCGTTCACCGCGTTCAGTCGGGCGTTCAAGACTGCGCCGCTGTTTTTGCTGACGCTGTTTTTCGTGATCGTGGCGTCCGGCAACAACCTGTTCGGCGCGCTGAAACCACGCAGCATTCGCTGGCTCGGCGAAATCAGCTACAGCACTTACCTGCTGCACGGTTTCGTCCTGTGGCTGATGGTGCAACGGCTGCCGCTGCTGCTGGATATCGATGCGCGGGAAGCTTCGGTGTACCTGCCCCTGGTGGCGGTCTGCACGTGCCTGCTGATTCTGATCAGCAGCGTGACCTTCCTCTATATCGAGCAACCGGGCATGGCTGCCGGCAAGAAGGTTGTGCATTGGTTGCGCCAGCGCCAGAAGGGCGAAAAGGGCCTGCCGGAGAAAGTCGCTCGCTGAGTGTGAGCGACCAGGACCTCAGTCCTTTTCCAGCGGAGAAAAGAGCAAGCGCCCCAAGCCGCGCCAGGTCTTCTTGTTCCAGGCCTTGAACGGGATCTGCGCCAGCAGTTCGCGGGCCAGCTTGCGATTGCGGTTGGCGGTCTTGAGGAACATCGAGTTCAGCGCCTTGAAGCGTACTTCGTCATACAGCGGATGATCGCTGAACAGCGCATAGGTGCGCAGAATGTTCTCGATCATGAAGCGATGGTTCTTGTACGAGTTGGTGGCGTGCTTGCGGTAACGCGCCATCACCACGTTCAAACCGTCGATGAAGTAGCCGGCGCGGGTCACTTTCAGCTCGATGTACAGGTCCTCAAGGCGAATCGTCGGATCGAAGCCACCCACCTTGTCCAGCGCCTCACGACGGATCATCAGCGTCGGTGCCGGTGGATACGGCTTGCGCTCAAGGAACATATCGTCGAAATCCAGACGGCGGAACGGCACGTCACGGCGCTGACGCTTCTCCGGGTAAAGGCTGCCATCGGCGTGCATCAATTCGATGTTGCCGGCGCAGATCCCGACTTCGGGCTTGCCGTCCATGTACGCCACCTGGGTGGCGATTCTCTCCGGGTACATGATGTCGTCGGAGCCGAACGGCACGATCAGGCTGCCCTTCGAACGGGCGATAGCGCCATTGAGGGTATTGGTCAGGCCCTGATTCTGCTGCACACGAAAATCGAAACCGTACTGCGCCTGCAACGCGCTGATGCGCTCGACACTGTCGTCCTTCGAACCGTCATCGACCACCAGCAGCTCAATGTTCTTGTAGGTCTGATTGAGGACGCTGAGGATGCTTTCCTCGATGTACGGGGCGTGGTTGTACGAGGCGATGATCACCGTGACGAGGGCGTTGGCTTCGCTCATGACTTGTACTTCGCTCACGGCTGCTCCTTGCGGGCCTGCTCGAGGCCAGAGTCGATCAGGTCCAGGTATTGCTGACGGAACACCTCGATGTCGTGTTGTTCCTGCAGGTAGCGATAAGCCTGCTCGCCCTTGGCCTTGAGTTCTTCATCCGATAGCGCGAGATAGTTGTCCAGCGCGGCGACCAGACTCGGTACATCCTTGGGTGTAATCGCCAAGCCACCGGCGCCTTCGATCAGCGGCAACATGGCCGGCACATTCGAGGCGATCACCGGCAGGTGTCCGCTCATGCCTTCGAGCAAGGCCAGGCCGAGGCCTTCGGCCAGCGAGGGCATGGTCCAGATGTCGAACGCACGCACGTATTGCAGGGCGTTTTCCTTGAACCCCAGCAGATGCGCACGGCCGCTCAAGCCCAGTTGCTCAATCTCCGCCGCCAGCGGCGCTTGCAGGCGTCCGGCACCGATAATTGCCAATTGAGTGTTCGGGTATTTGTCTTTCAGTGCGGCGAAAGCTTGCAACAGATAGGTGTGGCCCTTGACCGACACCAGCCGCCCCAGCGCGCCAATCAAACGCACATTCGGGTCGAGGCCCAACAACTCGCGGGCTTTGTCGCGGCTGTGCTGCAAGCCTTCGGCCTGCTCGATGTCGATGGCATTGGTAATGGCGTAGGTGTTCTGGTCGGTGAAGCCGCAATCGCAATCGAGCAGGTACTGTTTGACCGCCGGCGAAACGCCGACGAAGCGCCAGTGCCGATCGATCAGGCGCTGGGTCTGATGACGTCGGTAAAAGCGGTCGTATTCGCCGAAACCGTGGGAGATGCCAATGCACAGCGGCACCTTCAACCAGCGGTTGAGCGCCAGCATCATGTTCACCGGCTTGAAGCGGTTGCAGATCACCACATCGAACTTTTCTCGACGGCAGAACTTATACAGCTGCCACATCGCCCGCAGGCGCATGCCTTTGAGCGACTTGTCGGAAAACTCGAAGTACACCGAACGGTCAGCCCGGCTCACCGGCTCGCCCGGCCCCGGTTTGCCGCGCAGGAACGCCGCCGTGACTTCATAGCGATCAGGCGGTAACGCCTTGACGATCTGCTCGGCCAGGTCGGCGAAATCATGGGCTTTGACGTTGTAGTCGGGTTGCAGCTGCAACACCTTGGACCGTTGACTCATGACTCTCCCCGCTGATCGCCCGGTTCACCGTGCTTCAATAACCAGAACAATTCCTGGCGTCTGACCGCTTTTCGAAAAAACTCGTTTTCGCCGTACACCGACGCGGCCCGCCCGGCGAGCACACGCTGGATAATCCGGCGCAGGCGCCGCTTGAACGGTGCCGGCGGCTGCAGGTCATGCATCATGCCCAGCGCCATGGCCTTGTCCCGCTGTTGTTCAAGGGACAGCGGCAGGCACAGCGGCTGCATCGGCACCGCCGCATCGAAGGCCGGCGGCAAGGCAATGCCCTGCCCGGTGTTGCCCATCGGCCAGCGGTCGTTGTCGTGCAAATGGTTGGCGTAACCGAGCAACGTCGGCTGCCAGTCGAGACTTTGGAGCGCCTGCAAAACCGCTTGCTGGGCGCAGACATGATCGGGATGCGGATCAAGGGTCGGGTGCGGCAACACGATCACGTCCGGACGGGCGCGCAGCAGCACTTCACGCAGGTCGGCCAGCAGGTTGTTCCAGGTCGGCGCACCATCGGCGTCGCCCGGCAGAGTGAACGGATTCAACTGACGAAACAGGCGCGTGTCATTCAAGTCCGCTTCGCGCGAACCTACTGCCTGATTCGGCGCAGCTTGCATCGCGGCCAGTTGCAGACAAAAGTAACCGAGCTGCACGCAGTGTTCCTGCGGGACACCGGCCCAACGCGGCACGGCGAGGCTGTCCCAGGCGCGCAACCGGCCCTTGAGCCGCGCCGCCTCGACCTTGTTCATGCCCATCTGTTGATAGTGTTCGGCTTCGATTTCGCCTGCGGTCAGGGTAACGATCCAGGCTTCGTCGGCCTGACTGTACAAGCCATAGGCCGCCAGTTCGGCGTCGTCGGCGTGCGGGGCAATGACCATCACCCGCTGACGACGGTAATCAGGCTGTTCCAGCGCCCACAACACCGGTTCGCCGGACACCCGGCAAAAGCGCCCGCGCAGGCGCAACTGGCCTTGCGACAGAGCTTGCGCCTGACCGCTGAGATTCAGATAGCGCAGGCCATTGACCCCGCGCTCGAAGGTTTGCGCATCCGGATTAGTCCCGCCGAGCAGTTCCACGCGCGGATCAAAGAAGCGTCCGAGCCAACTGCTTTTGACCTTTACCGCGAGGATCAACGTCGCTTCGTCGACCAGCATCACACCTTCATCCAGACGCAATTGTTCGCCGTTCAGATGCACTTTCGGCTGCGGTGTGAACGGTGGAAAGCTGTACTGGTAATCGTCTTTCGGCGAATAGAACAGGTGATCGGCAAACCACGCCTCGTGGGCGATCCAGCCAAGCACCGCGAGCACCAGCGGCAACCACCACGCCACCAGCACCCCGAGCGCGATCAACACGATCAGGGCGATCAGCAAGGTAATGCGTTTATTGCGCCGATGACGCTTGAGCAGTTGCTGTTTGCGGCTCATGGGCTGACTCATACGGTGAACACCGGCACAGGATTGCACCAGCGATCCTTGTATTCACGGTCGGCGCGACCGAAGGAAAACCGCAGCGGCTTGTTCAGTGCTCGCGCGTGCTCCCAGGCGCTTTGCGTATTGAGGAAGCTCAACACACTGCCAGGGCTGAATTCGCGGGTCTCGGGGTCGACGCCGCCGTTGATGTACTCGACGCTGATCCACTCTGGGGCCTCAACGCGGTACACCAGTTGAATGGCGATTGGCGCGTCGTTGAGGAAAATCACCGAACCGATCAACAGTTCGCGCAGCAGCTCGATGACGTCGGCCATGCGCGCCGCGCCGGTGGCCGGAAAGCCCCAGCGGCGCTGGAACAGATCACAGTAGATCGCCGCCAGTTCGGCACTGGAAAACTCACTGACCGGACGCACCAGTCCACCCGCCTCTTCCAGCAAGCGCAGTTCGCGGCGCTGGTTGTAGCGAAACTTCTTCGACAATTCTTCGGGGGTGCGGGCCATGGCCAGTTGTTCGGTCTGCAACTTGAGGCCGCTGAAGCGGTTTTCGTTGAGCGCCGACAGATAGCGGGCGCGATGGCGCAGCGGCGCCTGGGCATCGGCGGCGGCCGGCAGGATCAACTCGGCATTGCCGAGGTCGAACAGGCCTTTCTTGCCGTTGCGCTTGAGCACGTCTTTGGACAGCGCCAAATCACGGCCCCAGGTCGGGATCGCCGCTTTGACTTCGCCGTCCTGCTCCCAGGCCAGATAACGCACCGGGATGCCGGCCAGATCCGCCAGGCGTTCGACCACCAGCGGATGGGTCGCGACACTGCCGCCAAAACGCTGCCAGGCGCTGGCATAGGTGGAGGCGTCAACGGGCGACCAGCCACGTTCGCGCCAGCCTTGAAATCGGTTGAGCATCAGCCCCTCGGTGCCAGATCGGTAACTTGCGGCAGACGCCAGAAGGTGTCGCGCACCGCACGGTCGGAGAAACGCTCACGCAGACGATCGAGCATCAGCTCGGCGCACTGCCGGCGTTGCTGATCATCCATACCGGCCAAATGTTGCAGGCCTTGGGCAAGGTGTTCGGCATCGCCCAGCGGGAACAGAATGCCCACGCCTTCGACCACTTCCTTGGCCCCGCCACAGGCAGTGGCGAGCAAAGGCACGCCGGCGGCCATGGCTTCGAGCAGCACCATGCCGAACGGTTCGTGATCGGAGCTCAGGGCAAACACATCGAAGGCGCGGAAGTAATTGCGCGCGTCCGGCACCTGACCGAGAAACAACACCCGATCACCGATGCCCAGTTCGCGCGCCAGTTCCTTGAGGTCCTGCTCCAGACGGCCCTTGCCGAGAATCACCAGCTGACTGTTGCCCGGCAGACCCGGCAACGCGGCAGCAAAACCGTGCAGCAAGGTGGCCTGATCCTTGTCCGGGTGCAGCCGTCCAACGTTGCCGACAATGAACGCATCAGCCGCCAGACCGAGGGTCTCGCGGGCTTCGTGGGCTGACACCTGACTGGCCTGCAAGGCCGGCACATCGATGCGGTTGTACAAGGTCTGGATGCGGGTCGACGGCCATTTCGGCAGGCAGCGCCGCATGTCGTCGCGCACGGCATCGGAGACGCCGAGCAGGCTCAGGCGCTTGCGGAAAATGTGCGCAAACAGCTTGCGCGTGCCGCGTTTGTAATCGTCAAACGCATGGTGCACGCCAATCACCGGCAGCGACGTGCCGAGCAAGGCGATGTAGATCGGCTTGAAGCGATGGGCGATGCAGAAACTGAAATTGCGTGAAGCGGCGATCTTGCGCAAATCGCCGATGGCGCCCAGCTTCAGGCCACGAATGGCCTTGGAGCTGTATTCCATGAACAACACTTCATCGGAAGCACACGCTGCGGCCACCTCGCTATCGGCGGCCCCGGTCAGAAAGACCGTGGTCACCCGATAACCGGTGCCCGCGAACAGGCTGGCGTACTGCCGTGCGCAGTCGAGGAACGGCCCGTCATAGCCGTGACAGAACTGCAGCACATGGCGTTCAGCCGAGCGAGTCATAAGCGTTTGCGCCCTCTTTGACCACCAGAATGTCTTCCATGATCAGGTACTGAAGATCGGAACCGAAGAACATGTTCAGGGCATCGGTCGGCGAGCAGATCATCGGTTCACCACGACGGTTCAGCGAGGTGTTCAGCGACACGCCGTTGCCGGTGAGATTTTCCAGCGCCTTCATCATGTCGTAGTAGCGCGGGTTGTATTCGCGCTTCAGGACCTGGGCCCGGGAAGTGCCGTCTTCGTGGACAACTTCCGGCACGCGGGTCTTCCACTCTTCCGCCACTTCGAAGGTGAAGGTCATGAACGGCGCCGGGTGATCGATCTTGATCATCTGCGGTGCAACGGTGTCGAGCATCGACGGGCAGAAAGGCCTCCAGCGCTCGCGGAACTTGATCTGGTGGTTGATGCGATCAGCCACACCGGCCACGCTCGGGCAACCGATGATCGAACGACCGCCCAGTGCACGCGGACCGAACTCCATGCGGCCCTGGAACCAGGCCACCGGGTTGCCATCGACCATGATTTTGGCGATCTGCTCCGGCATGTTGTCGAGCTTGCGCCAGGTCGGTTTGTTCTCGTGACGGGCGCACGCGGCGATCACGTCTTCGTTGCTGTAGGACGGGCCGAGGTAGACGTGTTCCATCTTCTCGACCGGCACGCCACGGGCGTGCGACACATAGGCCGCGGCACCGACTGCGGTGCCGGCGTCGCCGGATGCAGGCTGTACGAACAGCTCTTTGACGTCGTCACGGGCGATGATTTTCTGGTTGAGCTTGACGTTCAACGCGCAGCCACCGGCGTAGGCCAGCTTGCCGGTTTCCTTGAGCACGTCGCCCAGGTAGTAATCGATCATCTGCAGCGCGATTTTTTCGAACAGTGCCTGGATGCTGGCGGCGTAGTGGATGTACGGCTCGTCGGCGATGTCGCCCTCGCGCTTGGGACCCAGCCACTCGATCAGTTTCGGCGAGAAGTAGTAACCCTTGCCCTTCTCCTTGTAGCGACGCAGGCCGATCACGTTGGCGTAGTCAGTGTTGATCACCAGCTCGCCGTTCTCGAAGGAAGCCAGGCGCGAGAAGTCGTATTTGCTGGCGTCGCCATACGGCGCCATGCCCATGACCTTGAACTCACCGTCGAGCATGTCGAAGCCGAGGAACTCGGTGATCGCGCCGTACAGGCCGCCGAGGGAGTCCGGATCGAAAAATTCCTTGATCTTGTGGATCTTGCCGTTTTCGCCATAGCCGAAGAAGGTCGTGGCGTACTCGCCCTTGCCGTCGATGCCGAGGATCGCGGTTTTCTCTTTGAAACCCGAGCAGTGGTAGGCGCTGGAGGCGTGAGCCAGGTGGTGCTCGACCGGCTCGATCTTGATCTTCTTCGGATCAAAGCCCAGTTGCTCCAGGCACCAGACGATCTTGTTGCGATAACGCTTGTAGCGACGGTTGCCCATCAGGATCGCGTCGAGTGCACGATCCGGGGCGTACCAGTAACGCTTGGCATACTGCCAGCGGGCCTTGCCGAACAGGCTGATCGGGGCGAACGGAATCGCCACCACGTCAACGTCGGACGGCTTGATGCCGGCCTGTTCCAGGCAGAACTTCGCCGATTCGTAGGGCATGCGGTTCTTTGCATGCTTATCGCGGACGAAGCGCTCTTCTTCAGCCGCCGCCACCAGCTTGCCGTCGATGTACAAGGCGGCTGAAGGGTCATGGCTAAGGGCGCCGGACAGGCCAAGAATCGTCAATGCCACAGGGTCTAGCCTCTTTAGTCTGCATTCAGGCGCGATGCGCCTTGAAAATTGATGTGCCCTCGCACCGGGCGAGAGACAGCTAAAGGGCGGGATTATAGCGTAAACGTGGCGGGAATGACCCTGTGCGAATTGCCCTTGGTGAATCGGCCCGGTGAAACCTTGCTTTCACACTCAATAACCGCCCGCGCGCCAATAGATACCGGGATTGCCGTCACTGGCTTGGCGGTAAATCGTATACGGCAACACCACCGTATCCAGCACCCCGGACAACGGCAGGTCGAGCAGCACGAACGGCACCAGGACGCCGGAGGGGTCTGGGGACGCGTGGAGTACGCAGAAGTCGAACGCCAGCCCGCTGTAGCTCCGTGGAATCGACTGGCAGTAGGTTTTCTGTTTGCGCAGGTCGCGGGCGACGTCAGCGTCCATCTGCCATACCGAGGCGGCAGTGCCGGAGCCGGATAAAAGCCATGCGCAGGTGCCCAGTGTTACAGCGCTTTGGATGCTCAAGGTTTGCCCTCCGAAGTGGTCAGGGCAAGCTGGCATCGGGGCTGGAACGGGCACAGCTCATGGCTTCTGGAGACGCTGTAGGACACGTCAGTGGAGTTCGTCCGCTGTTGCTTAACCGGATTTTTTTGGGGCTTTAAAGCCCTATCGCGAGCAGGCTCACTCCTACAGGGGAATGCTTTCCCATGTGGGAGCCAGCCTGCTGGCGAAGGCGGCTCATGCCGCGCTGGAGATATCCTTGGGCAACCGCTGATCGATCACCTGATACAACGCGCTGCTCTCGGGCCAGTTGCGCATGAACCGTGCCCGATCCCGTGCATAGGCCGCTGCGAAACTTCCGACAGAGCCGTGCTGACACATCGAATCCAGGTCGATCAACGCCCAGCGACCTTCCTGCCAGAACAGGTTATGCCCCTTGAAGTCGCCATGACTGATGCGCTCGGCAATCAATCGGGCGAACAGTTGATCCAGCGCCTGCAGCTCGGATTCCGGCGCCGCACCGCTTTCAACATACGGCGCAAAGCGCTCGATGATGTCCGGCCCCGGCAGAAACTCGGTCACCAGATAGGCGCGACTGCGCAGCCACAGAAAGCGCTTTTCCAGCACCGCCAGCGGTTTCGGTGTGGCGATGCCGAGGAACGCCAGGCGATTGCCTTCACGCCACGAATGCCACGCCCGGCTCGGGCGCCAGAAACGCTTGAGCCAATGCGCAAAGCCTTTGATGTTGTAGCGCTTGATCACCAGCGTGCGCCCGGCCACTTCGACCTTGCCAACACTCGCCGCGCCGCCGGTCTTGTACAGATGACCCTGATCGAGCAGCACATCGGCTTGATCCAGCACCGGCAGCATGGCTGCCTCTTCCTCACGACGGACTGCCCGCAAGCCAAACGCACCGCGCTGCACACTGAACAATGTGCACTCGCGGCCCACCTTGATCAGATAATCCCTCAGCCGCCAGGCGCGCACCTTGGCGATCTGCTTCTGCAACGCTTCCAGCGGCAGCGCATGCTCGCTGTTGCTCAGCAGGTAATACACCAGCAATTCTTCGGTGAACGGCTCCAGCGACTTGGGCAACTGGGCGAAAAACACCCCGAGGTTTTCCAGCACCTTGTGCCGCGACAACGGCTGGCCAGCGGTCTCGGCACAGATCCCGGCACCGTCGATCAAGTACAACTGGCCGCCCTGGCGCAGCAGGTTGTCGAGGTGCAGATCTTCCTGCCACAGGCCTTTGCCATGCAGTTGACCGATAGCGCCCAGTGCCTCGGCCAGCACCGCCGATTGCTCGTCCGCCAGCACCGGTAGCGATTCGACCTTCTGCCAGGCATCACCGAGGCTTTCGGCACCCTCAAGGAATTCAAACAGCAGCCAGCCGCCCTCGCCGTCCTTCAGGCCATCCGCCAACAACAGCGGCGTGGTCAGGCCTTGTTCGGCGAGCAGCTTGACGCCCGCCAGTTCACGCTGAAAATGCCGCGCAGCCTTGCTGCCCACCAGCAACTTGGCCAGCACCGGCCGACCGCGCCAGACCCCGGCGCCGACATAACGCTGCCCCGGCAACACCCGCAGCAGACTGAGCAACTGCAAATCCGCAGGACCGGCCGCATCAGCGAGGCTGATCGTCAACGGCAGACTCGGCGCACGCCCGGCGTTTTTCAGTTCGGACAAGCGCATCAACGGGTCTCCTTGCGACTGCGCCGTGCGGTCAGGCGCGAAACCCAGCTGTCGACCAGTGAACTGTCGACGGGCTGATCGAGGTACGCCGCGAGCAACTCGCGCAATTGCGCCTCGCTCCATTCCGGCGCACGACGCAGCAGCGGCTCCAGATCCTTGACCCGATCGCGCATGCCGAACAGCAGGGGCCGGGTCTTTTCCAGGTCGATCAACTGTGCCCGATAAGCATCACCATCAGCCTGCAAGAAAATGTGCTTGGGATAAAAACAGCCGTGCACCTGACGCACGCCGTGCAGCTGGCGCGCCAGTTGTCCACAGGCCTTGAGAATCGCCGAGTGCTGCGCGGAGGTCAGCTCGGACCAGCGTTGCAACAGCGAGTCGAGATCATCCCAGCCGTCGAGGGCACGGGTCAGCAGGATCGCCTGAACATCGCCCTTGACCTTGCGCTCGCCGAAAAACGCCGCTTGCAGCGCAGGAATCCCCAGCTTGTTGTAGCGGCTGATATTGCGAAACTCACGGGCGAAACTCGGCTCGCCGAACGGCGCATGCAAGGTGCGGGTCAGGTAATTGCTCTGCCGCTTGAGATAGTAGGCCCGCCCTTCCAGCTCCAGGCGAAACACGCTGCTCCAGCCACCGCCATCGGTGTTCGGTTCGTCCACAGCTTCGAGCTGCTTGGCCCAGAGCGCGTCGAAAGTGCCGAGGCCATGACGCTCAAGCAGCGCCCGGTCTTCAGCAGCCAGGAAATCAGTCATTCGCGTCCCTCGAAAAATCTCACCACGTGGCGAATCCGTTTCTTGTCGGCGGCATTCAGCCGATCACGTCCGCGGTATTGCAGGTAGAAGCGCAGGCGCTGGGTGTTCGACAGGTGATATTTGGCCACTTTGTCGAGACAGGCCAGATCCTTGGTGATCCGGTATTTGAGCCAGAAGCCGCGCCAGAAATCGCCGTTCGGGCAGTCGATCAGAAACAGCTGCGCCTGATCGTCGATCAGCAGGTTGCGCCACTTCAGATCGTTATGGGTAAAGCGGTGGTCGTGCATGGTTCGCGTATAGCCGGCCAGTTGCCGGCTGATGCCATCAACCCACAGGCGATCCTTGAGTTTCGGATCGTTGCGTTCGGCCAGCGCCGACAGGTCTTCGGTGCGCGGCAGCTCGCGGGTGATCATGGCGCCACGGTTGTACGCCGCGCCCCGCCGCTCCAGGCCCCAGGCCACCACTTCTGCCGTGGGAATGCCCCACTTGGCGAAGCGCTTGAGGTTCTGCCACTCCATCTTCACCCGCGGCTTGCCCAGGTAGCGGCGCAAACCTTTACCGGCGCCGACGTAGCGCTTGACGTAGTAATTGACGCCGTTGCGCTGCACGCGGATGACTTCGGACAGCGGATCACGGGTCAAACGCTCGCCCTGCAGGGCAAACACCGCTTCGAGGCTGCCGAAATCTTCGCTCAGTTCGCTGTATTGCGGCTCAAGAGTCCAACCCGCCATCAGAGCGCATCCCCGTATCGCTGTTTGCGCGCATAAAGCTTGTTGGCCTTGCCTTCGAGCCAGCTCAACAGCGGCGCTTCTTCTGCCAGGATCTGCCGCAGCGGTTGCTGGAAGTAGCCCTTGAGGAAACGCAACTTGTCGCGACGGGTCAGGCCGATGTCCAGCGCCGAAAAATACAGCGCGGCCAGATCCTTGTTGCGCCAGCGTTGCGTGATCTTTGCACGGGTCTGGGCGCGGTGCAGGTCGATCACCGAGAGCTTGAAATCGTCCGGCGTGACCGGTTTGTCGGTGTGCAGCAGAAAGTGGCAAATGTAGCAGTCGCGGTGGTTGACCCCGGCGCGGTGCATCATGCCGGTCATGCGTGCCACTTCAGCGATCAGCGCGCGCTTGAGTTTCGGCTGCGGCGGGTTCTTGACCCAATCGATGCTGAAATCTTCGAGGCTGACGGTCGGCGCCAGCTCTTCGGTGACGATGAACGAATGCTGATCCGCCGGGTTGCTGCCCTTTTCGCCGTAAGCCACAGCGGTCATGGTCGGCACGCCAACTGCCTGCAGACGCTGGATCGCCTGCCATTCCTGACCCGCGCCGAGCACCGGCAGCTTGGCGGTCAGCAGGTTCTTGAAGATCTCGCCCCAGCCGATGCCCCGGTGGATCTTGACGAAAAATCCGTTGCCGTCGACTTCCGTGCGCAGCGTGCGTCGAGCTTCCAGCTCGCGATAGACCTCGCCCTGCAAGCCTTCGACTTCGGCGAACGGGTCGCGTCCGGCCCACAGGCTCTTGAACGGTTCAGCCAGCATCAACTTCATTTAAGCGTGCTCCGCCAGAATCACATCGGCCGCGTGCTGCGGCATGCTGTAGAGGTCGGCCGTCTCGGCGAAGGCCAGACCATTGCGACTCCAGGCCGCGCGTGCAGCGTCGTCATTCAACATGTCAGTCAGGTACTGCGTCAGTTGCGCCTGCTCGAATGGTTCGTCCAGCACGCGCCCGGCGTCCGCCTCGGCGATGTAATGGGCGTAACCACAGACCGCGCTGACCAGCACCGGCAAACCGGCGACCAGCGCTTCGAGCAGCACGGTACCGGTGTTTTCGTTGTAAGCCGGGTGGATCAACAGATCGGCGCCGAGCAGGAAACGCGGGATATCGCTGCGGCCCTTGAGGAACGTCACGTTATCGCCCAGACCCAAAGTTGCACTCTGCATCTGGAACAATTTGGGGTCATCCTGGCCGATTACAAACAGCCGGGTGCGTTTCTTCAGCTCGGCGGGCAATGCGGCCAGCGCCTTGAGGCTGCGATCGACGCCCTTGGTCTTGAACCCGGAGCCGATCTGCACCAGCAGCAGTTCGTCGTCCTTGAGGTTGAATTCGGCACGAAAACCGGCGCGAATCTGGTCGGCATCCGCCGGCCGTCGACGATCCTGGGCGATACCCGGCGGCAGCAGATGGAAGCGCTCCAACGGCGTGTCGTAGTGCTTGATGAACAGCGGCTGCTGCACTTCGGAAATCATCAGCACTTCGGTTTTCGCATCTTTGGCGAACACCGCGCGCTCGTACTCGGCGAAGTGGCGATAGCGGCCCCAGCGGCGGTACAGCGAATGGCGCAGGTTCTGCGCCTTGTCTTCGAAGCAGCCGTCGGCGGCGTAGTAGACATCCAGCCCCGGCATCTTGTTGAAGCCGATCAGCCGGTCCACCGGACGCTTGGCCAGATCCGCTTCCATCCACGCACTGAGCTTCTCGTTGCGCCGATGGTTGAAGAACGCCTTGACCGGCGCCACCAGCACTTCGAAACCGGGCGGCACGTCGCCTTCCCAGATCAGGGTGTAGACGCGGATCTGGTGACCGCGCTTCTGGCATTCGAGGGCGATGCGCATGAAATCGCGCTGCAAGCCACCGAACGGGAAATATTTGTACAGGACAAAAGCCAATTGCATCAGCGCAGCTCCTCAGCCATTAACAACGTGCTCAGACGGCTGGCGACACGCTCGGGATTTACACGCGTGAAGCACAGAGGCTGCTCGCGCTTGAGGTCAAACTGACGGGCATCCTGCGCAGTCGGTTGGTAGGTACATTTCTTTTGCAGGCACGGGGCGCAGGGGAAATCACTGGCCATGTGAATCTGCACCTTGCCGTAGGCGCCGGTCAGGCCCGGATTGGTCGGGCCGAACAGCGAAATCGTCGGCACATCCAGCGCGGCGGCAAGGTGACCAAGACCGGTGTCCACCGCCACGCAGGCCTGCGCACCGGCCAGCACTTTGCCGACCCCGGCCAGATTCAGCTTCGGCAACACTTCGGCGTGCTTGAAACCGGCGGCAATGCGTTCGGCACGAGCCTTCTCCTGCGGGTTGCCCCACGGCAGCTTGACCCCGACGCCCAGATAGCCGACGCGCTCGGTCAGCTCGCGCCAGTAGGCTTCCGGCCAGTGCTTGGTGTCCCACGTGGTGCCATGCAGGAACACCACAAAGGCACTCTTGCGCGGCAATTCCACCAGACGCTCGACGTTGAGGCCGTAGTCGCCCAACCCTTTGGGCAGGTCATAACCAAGGGCGATGGCGAACAGCTGACGCACCCGTTCGACCGCATGCTGCCCACGGGCCACCGCCAGTTTGCGGTCATAGAAACGTGCAGCGATCGGCTCACGCGCCGAGCCTTTGTCGAGACCAGCTACCGGGGCTTTGACGTAGCGCGTCAGCCAGGCACTTTTCAACAGCCCCTGAGCATCGATCACCAGATCGTATTGGCTGGCGCGCACGCTCTGCTTGAAGCGCTTCCACTCGCCGCTCTTGAGGGTCTGCCAGAGGTTCTTGCGCCAGCGGCGGATCGCCACCGGAATCACCTTGCCGACGGCCGGGTGCCAGGTCGGGATCTCGGCGAAGCCTTCTTCCACCACCCAGTCGAACGTGATCCCGGGGATGGCCCGGGCCGCGTCGGTCAGCGCTGGCAACGCGTGAATCACGTCGCCCAGCGATGAAGTCTTGATCAGCAATACCCGCAACTTAATGAACCTCGACCACAGAGCCCTGCAGTTTCTGCAAGGCATCGTTGACCGCGTCCGGCATCAGCTGGCGCAGGCAGTTGTAATGGCCGAACCGGCAGGTACGGTCGAAGCACGGGCTGCAATCCAGACCCAGCCGAACGATTTCCACGTGCTCGGCCAGCGGCGGGGTGAAACCCGGCGACGTCGAGCCGTAGACCGCCACCAATGGACGGTTCAGCGCCGCCGCGACATGCATCAGGCCGGAGTCGTTGGAGACCACCGAATCGGCACAGGACAGCAGGTCGATGGCCTCGGCCAGCGAGGTGCTGCCGCTGAGGTTGACCGATTCTTCTCGCAGGCCGGGAATCAGCCGTGCGCGGATGTCTTCGCCCACCGCGTGGTCGTTTTTCGAGCCGAACAACCACACCTGCCAGCCTTCGCGAATCCGCGCTTCGGCGACTTTGGCGTAATGCTCGGACGGCCAGCGCTTGGACTCGCCGAACTCGGCACCGGGGCACAGGGCCAACACCGGACGGTCGAGGGTCAGGCCGAACTTGGCCAGTGCCGCTTCGCGGGTCACCGGATCGATTTGCAAACTCGGACGTGGATACGGTTTCGGCAGTTCGGCGTTCGGCTCGTAAGCCAGGGCCATGAAGCGCTCGATCATCAGCGGATAACGTTCCTTATCCAGCGTGCGCACGTCATTGAGCAGGCCGTAGCGGAATTCGCCGCGCCAGCCGGTGCGCTTCTTGATGCCGGCGAAAAACGGCACCAGCGCCGACTTCAGCGAGTTCGGCAGCAGGATCGCCTGATCGTACTGGCCGGCCAGGGATTTGCCGATGCGCCGACGCGTCGCCAGCTCCAGCGCGCCATGGCCGAGCGGAAAGCTCAAGGCCTTGCGCACTTCAGGCATGCGCTCAAGGATCGGCCGGCTCCACTCGGGGGCCAGCACGTCGATTTCGCATTGCGGGTGGCGCTGCTTGAGACACTGAAACAGTGTCTGCGCCATCACCATGTCACCGACCCAACTGGGCCCAACGATCAGAATATTCATGTGGTTTCCATAAACGAACCGGGGAGGCATTTACGCCTCCCCGCCTCGAGAATCACTGAGGGAGCGGCGCTGCTTGCGATGGGTCATTACCTTCAACATGACTGTCGACTGTTACTCCGCTATCGCGAGCAGGCTCGCTCCTACATGGTTTTGCATCTGTTCACATACCTGCGACTCACCGCAGGTCACTGTGGGAGCGAGCCTGCTCGCGAAAGGGCCGACCCATTCAGCATTGATATTGACTGACACTCCGCATTCGCGAGCAGGCTCGCTCCCACCTTTTGAATCTCATTGCCTTCACTGGCGCGCTTCAGCTTAGCCCCAGCTCTTTCCAGATCCGCAATACCTGCCGGCGCTCCTCGACAAACTGGTCGCCTGCAATCACCCCGGCGTCCTTCTGCAAGGCCTGCCGGTGGGCGGCGGAGCGGTAAGCCTTATAGGCTTCGCGCAACAGGCTGGCGTCTTCGGCGGGCATCAGCCCTTCGTGTTCCAGCTCTTCCAGAATGCGGATGTTATCGGTCCAGCGCAGCAGTGGCGGGTGGCTGTGCGACCACGCCAGGGCCGCGTATTGCACCATAAATTCAATATCGACGATACCTCCGGCGTCCTGCTTGAGGTCGAACGGCGCCGTGGCCTCGAAGGCATTAGCCGCCGTACCGGCCGCGGTGCCCTTGGTGCCGAGGTTGTCGCGCATCTTGGCGCGCATCTCGCTGACTTCCTGTTGCAATTTCGCCAGATCCCGCGCTTTACCCAAAACCTGCGCCCGGACTTTCTCGAAGGCCTGGCCGACATCCTGACTGCCCACCAGCACCCGCGCCCGCACCAGCGCCTGATGCTCCCAGGTCCAGGCTTCATTTTCCTGATAGCGCTCGAAGGCACCGAGTGAACTGACCAACAGCCCCGAC
Source organism: Pseudomonas sp. Y5-11 (assembly GCF_022368695.1). Classification (NCBI taxonomy): domain Bacteria; kingdom Pseudomonadati; phylum Pseudomonadota; class Gammaproteobacteria; order Pseudomonadales; family Pseudomonadaceae; genus Pseudomonas; species Pseudomonas sp. Y5-11. The sequence continues at coordinate 1,433,150 of NZ_CP058974.1, read as the reverse complement.
GCGCCGGACGGGCGCAAACGCATGTCCACTTCGTACAACTGACCGGAGTTGGTCTGCGCCGTCAGCAAGTGAATGATCCGCTGCCCCAGCCGAGTGAAGAACTGCGCGCCATCGATCGGTTTCGGCCCGTCGGTTTCTGCCTGCGGATCACCGTCATGGATGAACACCAGATCCAGGTCCGAACCATGCCCCAGTTCCAGCCCGCCGACTTTCCCATAACCGACAATGATGAAGCCCGGATCGCACAAACTGCCATCGGTGCGCAGCGGCGTGCCGTACTTGGCCACGGTCTGGCGCCAGGCCAGCGCCAGCACTTGCTCGAGAATCGCTTCGGCCAGCCAGGTCAGGTAATCGCTGACTTTCATCAACGGCAGGCTGCCGGCGATTTCCGACGCGGCGACGCGCAAGCGGTGCGCGAGTTTGAAGTGACGCAGGGCTTCCATCTGCTGTTCGAGGTCGTCTTCGGGAATCCGCGTCAGCCGTTCGCGCAGCTCGGCGGCCAGTTCTGGCGCCAGGGGCGGCTTGAACAGGCGACCTTCGTTGAGCAATTCATCGAGCAGCAGCGGGAAACGGGTGATCTGCTCAGCAATCCACGGACTGGCCGCGCACAGCGTCAGCAAGCGCCGCAAGGCGCCGGGGTTTTCCGTCAGCAGGACTAAATAAGCCGAACGCCGCGCTACCGCTTCGACCAGCGGCAGCACTCGCTCCAGCACCAGATCCGGGTTGTCATGTTCCACCGCCTGAGCCAGCAGACGCGGAATAAACGCATCGAGACGCTCGCGACCCAGGCGCTGCATCGCGCGCAATTGCGGGCTGCCACGCAAACTGGCCAGCGCTTTCAGCGCTTTGCTCGCGTCCTTGAAGCCGCCCTCTTCCAATTGTCGGCAAGCGGCCTCCTCATCCTGCGCCTCCTCCCATAGCGGCAACCACTCACCACCGACCACCACCTCGCAGTCGGCGCCCTCTTCTTCATCGGGATCGGCGATCACCTGCGCGAAGTGCCAGGCCACACGGCCGCGCCAGAACATCAGCTTTTCGTGGAAGGCCTGCCAATCGGCGAAACCGAGCATAAAGGCAATGCGCGCCTGATCCTGAGCGCCGTCCGGCAACATCTGGGTCTGGCGATCGGCAATCGCCTGAATCGCGTGTTCGGTGTAACGTAGGAATTCGTAACCTTCGCGCAACTCACTGATCACCGCCGGCGGTAGATAGCCCTGCCCTTCCAGCGTGCTCAGCACCTTTAATAAAGGACGCTGTTGCAGGCTGAGGTCGCGCCCGCCGTGGATCAACTGGAAGGCCTGGGCAATGAACTCGACCTCGCGGATACCGCCGGAGCCGAGTTTGATGTTGTCGGCCATGCCCTTGCGCCGCACTTCCTGCTGGATCAACTGCTTCATGGTGCGCAGCGCTTCGATCGCCGAGAAGTCCAGATAACGCCGATAGACGAAGGGGCGCAGCATGTCGAGCAACTGCGCGCCGGCAGTCTGATCGCCGGCCACCACCCGCGCCTTGATCATCGCGTAGCGTTCCCAGTCGCGGCCCTGATCCTGGTAATACTGCTCCAGCGCATTGAAGCTCAGCACCAGCGCGCCGGACGAACCGTACGGGCGCAGACGCATGTCGACGCGGAACACGAAGCCGTCGACCGTCATCGGATCCAGGGCCTTGATCAGGCGCTGACCGAGACGAATGAAGAATTCCTGATTATCCAGCGCGCGTTTCACGCCGACGGTTTCGCCGCCCTCGGGGTAGGCGAAGATCAGGTCGATGTCCGACGACAGGTTCAACTCGACCGCGCCGAGCTTGCCCATGCCGAGGATGACCATCTGTTGCGGCAGACCGCTGCGCCGACCGGTTGGCGTGCCGAACTGATCGCAGTGGCGACGGTACAACCATTGATAAGCCTGATCGATGGTGGCGTCGGCCATGTCTGAAAGATCGCGGCAGGTCTGTACCAGATCGGCCTGGCGGTTCAGGTCGCGCCAGATGATTCGTACCTGATGGCGAGCGCGCTGGCGACGCAGGACACGACCGAGTTCATCTTCGCTTTGCGCGGTGTTCACGGCGGCGGCAATCTGCGCGCAGAGTTCACCCGGCGCGTACGGCCGGTCGAGTTCGCCGGACTGCACCAGCGACAGCAACATCAAAGGGTCACGAACGCTCTGTTCAATGACGAAATCGCTGGCGGCACCGACGCGGGCGAATTGCGCCCAACGCTCCGGTGTCCAGGTCGACAAGCCGTGATCGCCTTCAAGGGAGGCGACGGCCGTACGGAACGACTGCTCGGATCGAGTGACCAACGGCAGGAGAATGGCGGGGAGTTCGGCAAGCACGGGCAGGGTCATGGTCTATCCTTGATCGGCGTGTAAATGGCCGCTTGTAGTGTTTGATGAAAACCCGCTACGCGAAGGACTGTCGAACAAAAGTTAGAAATAGCTGAAATTTCTTCTTCTTTGGCATCCAGCATCAAACTTTCACCTTTTTCGGATGGTAATCGACCAACCTTAACGATTATTCTCACAACGCAGTCGGAGGCCACAAGCCTTTCCTCTGTAGTTTTACTACTCGTCTATACAGGCGAAAGGCTGAAATGCTCAAAGATTTGTAGTAAAACTACACGCCGCCGGAACAACCTGTCGGCAATCCAAGAATTTTAAATCGTCTGCCCACAAGGCCAGTCGCAAACTCAGGCAACCGATTCTGGAAGCCTTTCCGCCCTGGAGCAAGCCATGCAAGACCTCGATCCCGTCGAAACCCAGGAATGGCTGGACGCCCTGGAATCGGTTCTCGACAAAGAAGGCGAAGACCGTGCTCACTATCTGATGACCCGTATGGGTGAACTGGCGACCCGCAGCGGTTCGCAGCTCCCTTACGCCATCACCACGCCTTACCGCAACACCATCCCGGTAACCCACGAAGCACGCATGCCTGGCGACCTGTTCATGGAACGCCGCATTCGCTCGCTGGTGCGCTGGAACGCGATGGCCATGGTAATGCGTACGAACCTGAAAGATTCTGACCTGGGTGGTCACATCTCCAGCTTCGCTTCCAGCGCGACCCTGTATGACATCGGCTTCAACTACTTCTTCCAGGCCCCGACCGACGAACACGGCGGCGACCTGATCTACTTCCAGGGCCACACCTCGCCAGGCGTTTACGCCCGTGCATTCATGGAAGGCCGCATCACCGAAGACCAGATGAACAACTTCCGCCAGGAAGTCGACGGTCAGGGCCTGTCGTCCTATCCGCACCCTTGGCTGATGCCTGACTTCTGGCAGTTCCCGACCGTATCCATGGGTCTGGGTCCGATCCAGGCGATCTACCAGGCACGCTTCATGAAGTACCTGGAGCACCGCGGTTTCATCCAGCCGGGCAAACAGAAAGTCTGGTGCTTCCTGGGCGACGGCGAGTGCGACGAGCCGGAATCCCTGGGCGCGATCTCCCTGGCCGGCCGCGAGAAGCTGGACAACCTGATCTTCGTCATCAACTGCAACCTGCAGCGCCTCGACGGCCCGGTTCGCGGCAACGGCAAGATCATCCAGGAACTCGAAGGCGTGTTCCGCGGTGCACAGTGGAACGTGACCAAAGTCATCTGGGGCCGTTTCTGGGACCCACTGCTGGCCAAGGACGTCGACGGCATCCTGCAACGTCGCATGGACGAAGTCATCGACGGCGAGTACCAGAACTACAAAGCCAAAGACGGCGCGTTCGTTCGCGAGCATTTCTTCAACACGCCTGAACTCAAGGCGATGGTTGCCGACCTGTCCGACGACGAGATCTGGAAACTCAACCGTGGCGGCCACGACCCGTACAAGGTCTACGCGGCGTACCACGAAGCGGTCAACCACAAAGAACAACCTACCGTCATCCTGGCCAAGACCATCAAGGGTTATGGCACCGGTGCCGGCGAAGCGAAAAACACCGCGCACAACACCAAGAAAGTCGACGTCGACAGCCTGAAGCTGTTCCGCGACCGCTTCGACATCCCGGTCAAGGACGAAGAGCTGGAGAACCTGCCGTTCTTCAAGCCAGAGCCAAACAGCGCCGAAGCCCGCTACCTGAGCGAGCGCCGTGCTGCACTGGGCGGTTTCGTACCGCAGCGCCGCGCGCAGAGCTTCAGCGTACCGACCCCGGACCTGGACACCCTGAAAGCCATCCTCGACGGCTCGGGCGACCGTGAAATTTCCACCACCATGGCCTTCGTGCGGATCCTCGCGCAACTGGTCAAGGACAAGGAAATCGGCCCGCGCATCGTGCCGATCATCCCGGACGAAGCCCGTACCTTCGGTATGGAAGGCATGTTCCGTCAGCTGGGCATCTACTCCTCTGTCGGCCAGCTCTACGAGCCAGTCGATAAAGACCAGGTAATGTTCTACAAGGAAGACCAGAAAGGTCAGATCCTTGAAGAAGGCATCAACGAAGCAGGCGCCATGAGTTCCTTCATCGCCGCCGGTACTTCGTACTCCAGCCACAACCAGCCGATGCTGCCGTTCTACATCTTCTACTCGATGTTCGGCTTCCAGCGTATCGGTGACCTGGCCTGGGCCGCTGGCGACAGCCGCACCCGTGGCTTCCTGATCGGCGGCACCGCCGGCCGTACCACCCTGAACGGTGAAGGCCTGCAACACGAAGACGGTCACAGCCACCTGCTGGCCGCGACCATCCCGAACTGCCGCACCTACGATCCGACCTACGGCTACGAGCTGGCGGTGATCATTCAGGACGGCATGAAGAAGATGACCGAAGAGCAGCAGGACATCTTCTATTACATCACCGTGATGAACGAGTCGTACCAGCAGCCAGCCATGCCGGCCGGTGCCGAAGAAGGCATCAAGAAAGGCATGTACCTGCTCGAAGAAGACACCCGCGATGCAGCGCACCACGTGCAACTGATGGGCTCCGGCACCATCCTGCGTGAAGTGCGTGAAGCGGCGAAGATCCTGCGTGAAGAGTTCAACATCGGCGCTGACGTATGGAGCGTCACCAGCTTCAACGAACTGCGTCGCGACGGCCTGGCCGTAGAGCGCAGCAACCGTCTCAAGCCTGGCCAGAAGCCCAAGCAGAGCTACGTTGAAGAGTGCCTGAGCGGCCGTAAAGGTCCGGTCATTGCCTCTACCGACTACATGAAGCTGTTCGCCGAGCAGATCCGTCAGTGGGTACCGTCCAAGGAATTCAAAGTCCTGGGCACCGACGGTTTCGGCCGCAGCGACAGCCGCAAGAAACTGCGTCATTTCTTCGAAGTCGACCGTCATTTCGTGGTGTTGGCAGCCCTGGAAGCACTGGCTGACCGTGGTGATATCGAACCTAAAGTCGTGGCCGAGGCCATCGTCAAGTTCGGCATCGACCCGGAAAAACGCAACCCACTGGACTGCTGAGGAGACATTTTGTGAGCGAACTCATTCGCGTACCTGACATCGGCAGCGGTGAAGGTGAAGTAATTGAACTGTTTGTGAAGGTCGGCGACCGTATCGAAGCCGACCAGAGCATCCTGACCCTGGAATCGGACAAGGCCAGCATGGAAGTGCCGGCCCCGAAAGCCGGCGTCATCAAGAGCCTGAAAGTGAAGCTGGGCGACCGCCTGAAAGAAGGCGACGAACTGCTCGAGCTGGAAGTCGAGGGCGCCGCGCAAGCGGCTCCTGCGCCTGCCGCTGCACCGGCCAAAGCCGAAGAAAAACCGGCTGCTGCCGCTCCTGCTGCTGCCGCGCCAGCCGCTGCCCCGGCTGCCGCTTCGGTGCAGCAAGTGCACGTGCCGGACATCGGTTCGTCGGGCAAGGCCCAGATCATCGAGATCCAGGTCAAGGTCGGCGACACCGTCGAGGCTGATCAGTCGCTGATCACCCTGGAATCCGACAAGGCCAGCATGGAAATCCCGTCGCCTGCCGCAGGCGTGGTCAAGGCCATCAGCGTCAAGCTCAACGACGAAGTCGGCACTGGCGACCTGATTCTGGATCTGGAAGTGGCGGGCGCTGCGGCCCCGGCTGCGGCCGCTCCGGCTCAGGCTGCTGCTCCGGCACCCGCCGCTGCGCCTGCTCCGGCTGCCGCTCCAGCCGCCCCGGTCGCCGACAGCGTTCAGGACATCCACGTACCGGACATCGGTTCGGCCGGCAAGGCCAAGATCATCGAAGTGCTGGTCAAGGCTGGCGACAGCGTTGAAGCCGACCAGTCGCTGATCACCCTCGAATCCGACAAGGCGAGCATGGAAATCCCGTCGCCTGCCGCGGGCGTGGTGGAAAGCGTTTCGATCAAGCTGGACGACGAAGTCGGCACCGGCGATCTGATCCTCAAGCTGAAAGTCAAAGGTGCGGCCCCGGCTGCGGCCCCGGCTCCAGCTGCCGCTGCGCCAAGCGCTCCGGCACCTGCCGCTGCTGCTCCGGCTGCCGCTGCCCCGGCTGCTGCCGCTCCGGTTGCTGCGCCGGCCAAGCCTGGCGCGAAAGTTCACGCCGGCCCTGCCGTGCGTCAACTGGCCCGTGAGTTCGGCGTCGAGCTGAGCGCCGTTGGCGCCAGCGGTCCGCACGGTCGCATCCTGAAAGAAGACGTGCAGGTTTACGTCAAGGCGATGATGCAGAAGGCCAAGGAAGCACCGGCCGCTGCTGCTGGCGCAACCGGTGGCGCGGGCATCCCGCCGATTCCGGTCGTGGACTTCAGCCGCTTCGGCGAAATCGAAGAAGTGCCGATGACCCGTCTGATGCAGGTCGGCGCGGCCAACCTGCACCGCAGCTGGCTAAACGTGCCGCACGTGACGCAATTCGACTCGGCGGACATCACCGAGCTGGAAGCCTTCCGTGTTGCGCAGAAAGCCGTCGCGGAGAAGGCCGGCGTCAAGCTGACCATCCTGCCGCTGCTGCTCAAGACCTGCGCACACCTGCTCAAGGAGCTGCCGGACTTCAACAGTTCGCTGGCGCCAAGCGGCAAGGCGATCATTCGCAAGAAGTACGTCAACATCGGTTTCGCCGTCGACACCCCGGATGGCCTGCTGGTACCGGTCATCAAGAACGTCGACCAGAAGAGCCTGCTGCAACTGGCCGCAGAAGCTGCTTCGCTGGCTGAAAAAGCCCGGACCAAGAAGCTCTCTTCGGACGAGATGCAGGGCGCCTGCTTCACCATTTCCAGCCTCGGCCACATTGGCGGCACCGGCTTCACGCCGATCGTCAACGCGCCGGAAGTGGCGATCCTCGGTGTTTCCAAGGCAACCATCCAGCCAGTCTGGGACGGCAAAGCCTTCCAGCCGAAACTGATGCTGCCACTGTCGCTGTCCTACGATCACCGTGTGATCAACGGCGCTGCTGCTGCACGCTTCACCCAGCGTCTGGGCAGCCTGCTGGGCGACATCCGCACCATCCTGCTGTAAAGCGTTCGGCCCTCCGGCAACGGAGGGCCGACTGCGTTCCACGTTTTCGAGCGCCACACGCTCGTACCTCAACCCCGTCAGTTTGACGGGGCTTTTTTTGCACTGAAAAAAGTGCAGCGCCTCTTCCTACAAGTTCGGTTTACTTGAACTACGACTGCAGTCGAATTCGTCTCGATATTTTTCATCGACAGGCAACTAATCTCTGCCCTCGGATTAAATAACATTTTCCCTGCGTTATTTATAAAAAATGAAACTTACTCGAACGGACTCGAATATGTTCAAGCCAACTATTGGCCCGATTATCGGCCACACGACAACTCATCACGCGCGCATATTCATGCGCGCCGACAAGCAAGGCAATGCACCGGTATTTGCCGCCATTCGCTATCGGAAGTCTGGAACACAACAGTGGTCAGCTAGTACTTTCGCCGAACCCGATGCGCTGCGCGACATGACCGAAGTGTTCACCCTCAACAACTTGAGCAGTGACACCGAATATGAATACCAGACCGGCTGGTTCAGCCCGATGAATCCGGTCCATACCGTGGACAGTGTCGCCGAACTGCCGCTGCAGTGGCCGCGGGAAATCTACCGATTGCGCACCCGTTCCAGCAATGCCCTGCAGCCAAAGGCCTATATCGTCGGTTCTTGCCGCTATTTGCGCATGACGGCGGGGGTGCCGGTGCTGCCCCATCTGGGTGACCGGATCTTTGCCTCCATCAACCAATTGATCGAAGGTGCGCAGCCGCCGATCAGTGCCACCCTGATGACGGGTGATCAGGTTTATCTCGACGACCTTAATCTGTTCGCGCCTGATCGTGAATATAAGGACATCCTCAGCAAGTACCGTGCGGCCTTCTCTCAGCCGAATATTCAGCGTTTGATGTCCGGCACTTCGACTTATATGATCCTGGACGATCACGAAATCGAAGACAATTGGCCGGCGAATGCCGAACCATCAGATCAAGTGTTATATCGCAATGCAATGGCCGCCTATGAAATCTATCAAGTCAGTCACAGCCCGGCGCATGAACTTACAACTAACGAAAAGGTGAATCGGGCAAAACTCGAGCACTACTGGTATCAATTCAGTGACGCTGATATCGAATGGTTTGTGACCGACAGCCGCACCCGCCGCAACCTGTCAGCCGATGATCGCCGCATCCTCGATGAAGCGCAGGAACAGGCGCTGATCGAATGGCTGATCAATAGTCCGGCGCGGGTGAAATTCGTCGTGACCAGCGTAATGTTCTACCCGGATCGCCAACTGCTGGGCGACGACGCCTGGAAAGCTTTCCCGGAGCAGCGCCTGCGCCTGCTGGAAACCATCCGAACCCGACGCATCAAAAATGTCGTGTTTGTCTCGGGCGATGTGCATGGCTCGCTGACTTCGCGCCTGACCCACAGTGAAGACCCGGACTTCGAGGTCCATACCATCGTTTCCTCGCCGCTGTGCAACAGCAAGCTGCTGCCCTATGCCACGGCGTCGACGTTTATCCTCGATCGACCGCTGGCGCGCACGTCGACGGGTGATTATCAGCATGAGTTGACCAGCCCGGTCATCAGCGAAGACAACTTCGCCCATGTAGTCGTCGAGACTGATCAAATTCTGGTCAATTACCATGATCGTGATGGTAAGAAGCTGCAATCGATCAGCCTGAAATTACGCTGATATCTTGAAAGATCGCAGCCTTCGGCAGTTCCTACATTGGCATGCATCCACTGCAGGAGCTGCCGCAGGCTGCGATCTTTTGCTCTTTTCAACCACCTACTGGAGAAATGCTCTGAGCGGCCGACACATTCTTATAGCACTTGGCCTTCATCTCTCTTGTCAGTCGGTGCCGCAATGATGCAACCTTGCCGCAGGCAACAGTAAAGAGGGCGCGAGCCCGGCGCGTTCAGCATATTTCCAAGCGAGTTCCTTCATGAAGAGCCAACCCGATGCCGCCAGCCGTATGGCGGCCGAGGTAGTGACGCAGTTGCCTGTGCCCTCGCGGCTCGGCATGCTGCGTTTCGAGCGCTTGAATGAAGCCAGTTGGGCAATGCTGTTTCTCGACCCCAACTGCGAACGCCAGTTCGGCCAGCCGGCCGTCGAATTGTGTGCCCTGGTCGGCTCGCCCTACGCCAGCCTGATGGAGCCTGAAGCGCGCTATCAACTGCACGACACCATTCAGCAACAACTGCGCGGCAGCCCGCATTATCTGGTGCGCTACACCTTGCACACCGCCGCTGGCGTGTTGAGCATCCTCGAGCTGGGCGAAGCCTATAAGCAGCACAATCGGCACTTGCTGCGCGGTTATCTACTGGCGGTCGATGATGTCTTCGACGAAGCGCCAGCGCTGCCCTCGGTCGACCTCGAAACCCAGAACTCGCGCCTGCAGATCGCCCTTGAACTCAACCAGCGCGCCCAGCAGGAACAACTGCAACACCTTGATCGGGTGCGCGCCCAGCAGGACCTGATTCTGCTGCTCGCCCGCCAACGCTACAGCAGCCACAACTCGCTGCAGGAAGCCGCCGAACTGATCACCCGCTGCGCCTGCGATATCTATGAAATCGACTGCGCCAGCCTGTGGAACCTCGAAGGCAATCTGTTGGTGCCGATTTCCGCGTATCACCGCGCAACGCAGGAATACCTCCTGCCGGAGGTGATCGACATCAGCGGCTTTCCCGACTACATGGAAGCGCTGCACGGCAGCCGCGCCATCGACGCGCATAATGCGATGCGCGACCCGCGCACCCGCGAGATGGCTGAGGCCCTGCGCCCGCGCGACGTCAACGCCATGCTCGACGCCAGCATTCGCGTCGACGGCCAGGTGGTCGGCGTGCTCTGTCTGGAGCAGACCGGCGTGACCCGCGCCTGGCAGTCCGATGAAATCGCCTTTGCCGGTGAGCTGGCGGATCAATTCGCCCAGGTCATCAACAACCACAACCGCCGCACCGCCACCAGCGCCCTGCACCTGTTCCAGCGCGCAGTGGAGCAAAGCGCCAACGCCTTTCTGCTGGTCAATTGCGACGGTGTGGTCGAGTACGTCAACCCGAGCTTCACCGCGATCACCCAGTACACCACCGAGGAAGTCCACGGCCAGCGCCTGTCGGAGCTGCCAGCCCTGGAAAACCTCAGCGAGCTGCTGTTCGACGCGCCCTCGGCGCTGGCCAAGAGCAACAGCTGGCAGGGCGAATTCAAAAGCCGGCGCAAGAACCTCGAACCGTACTGGGGCCAGTTGTCGATCTCCAAGGTGTATGGCGACAACCGTGAGCTGACGCACTACATCGGCATCTACGAAGACATCACTCAGACCAAACTGGCGCAGCAGCGCATCGAGCGTCTGGCGTACACCGACAACCTGACCAACCTCGGCAACCGCCCGGCATTTATCCGCAATCTGGACGAGCGCTTTGCCCGCGATAGCGATACGCCGATCAGCCTGCTGCTGGTGGACATCGACAACTTCAAGCGGATCAACGACAGCCTCGGTCACCAGACCGGCGACAAGCTGCTGATCAGCCTGGCCCGGCGTCTGCGCAACAGCCTCAGCCCGAGCGGCAGCCTCGCGCGGTTTGCCAGTAACGAGTTCGCCGTACTGCTCGACGACACGGATCTCGCCACCGGCCAGCAGATCGCCAACCAGTTGCTGGCGACCCTCGACAAACCGATGTTCGTCGACAACCAGTTGATCAGCGTCACCGGCTCCGTGGGCCTGGCCTGCGCGCCGCTGCACGGACGCGACCCGCAAACCCTGATGCGCAACGCCGGCCTCGCTTTGCACAAAGCCAAGGCCAACGGCAAACACCAGGTGCAAGTCTTCACCGAAGCGCTGAATGCCGAGGCCAGCTACAAGCTGTTCGTCGAGAACAACCTGCGCCGCGCCCTGACCCAGAACGAGCTGGACGTGTTCTACCAGCCCAAGCTATGCCTGCGCAGCGGTCGCCTGCTGGGCATGGAAGCACTGCTGCGCTGGAACCATCCGGAGCGCGGGATGATCCGCCCGGATCAGTTCATCAGCGTGGCCGAAGAAACCGGCCTGATCATTCCGATCGGCAAGTGGATTGCCCGCCAGGCCTGCCGCATGAGCAAAGCGCTGACCGCCGCGGGCATGGGCAATCTGCAAGTGGCGATCAACCTGTCACCCAAGCAGTTCTCCGATCCCGATCTGGTCGCGTCCATCGCCAACATCCTCAAGGAAGAAGCGCTGCCGGCCAGTCTGCTCGAACTGGAGCTGACCGAAGGTTTGCTGCTGGAAGCCACCGAAGATACGCACTTGCAGCTCGATCAGCTCAAGCGCCTGGGCCTGACTCTGGCCATGGACGACTTCGGTACCGGTTACTCGTCGCTCAGTTACCTGAAGAAATTCCCGATCGACATCATCAAGATCGATCGCAGCTTCATCCACGAAATCCCCGACAACCAGGACGACATGGAAATCACCTCCGCGGTGATCGCCATGGCGCACAACCTGAAGCTCAAGGTCGTGGCCGAAGGCATCGAGACCGCCGAGCAGCTGGCGTTCCTGCGTCGCCACCGGTGCGACGTCGGCCAGGGCTACCTGTTCGACCGGCCGATCCCCGGCGGCGAGCTGATTCAGGCGCTCAAGCGCTACCCGCGCGGCCCGCTCTGCCTGTAGCCCCTGTAGGAGCTGCCGAAGGCTGCGATCTTTTGATCTTGTTTTCAAAAAGCAAAATCAAAAGATCGCAGCCTTCGGCAGCTCCTACATTGGGTAGTGATTAAACGGGCATCATTCGGCACACTGGCGGTCTGATTTTTTACATCCCATCCTGACTGAGAGGAACGATCATGGTTCTGCGCTCGGAAATTCTGGTGAACAAAAACGTGCTACCGACCAAAGACCAAGCTCTACCCGGCCGCGAAACCGCGATGACCCTGCCTGAAAAGCATTTCGTCTTCGAAGAAACCCCGTTGCTCGGCCCGTTTTTCCAGGACGTCGACTTCGCGATCTTCGGTCTGGGTTGCTTCTGGGGCGCGGAGCGCCGTTTCTGGCAGCGCGAAGGCGTGGTCAGCACCGTGGTCGGTTACGCCGGCGGCTACACGCCGAACCCGACTTACGAAGAAGTCTGCTCGGGCCTGACCGGCCACGCCGAAGTGGTGCTGGTGGTGTATGACAAGGCCAAAGTCAGCTATGAAGAGCTGCTGGCGATGTTCTGGGAACTGCACAACCCGACTCAGGGCATGCGTCAGGGCAATGACATCGGCACTCAATACCGCTCGGTGATCTACGCGACCTCGCCAGAGCAACTGGACGCGGCGCTGAAGAGCAAAGCGGTGTATCAGGCTGAACTGTCGAAGGCAGGCCTGGGCGAAATCAGCACCGAAATCGAACAGGCGCCGACCGTGTATTTCGCCGAGGCCTATCACCAGCAATACCTGGCGAAAAACCCTGAAGGTTATTGCGGGATCGGCGGCACCGGCGTGTGCATGCCACCGAGCCTGGCGGGTAACTAAACCCCAAAGCATCGCGGGCAAGCCCGCTCCCACAGGTTTAGCGCCGACTTCAAAATGGCGCAGTACTTTGTGGGAGCGGGCTTGCCCGCGAAGGCGTCCGTTCAGACACCGCTAAAACAGTTGATCAGCTCTCGGCAATCAACCAATCCATCTGCCATCCACCCTGAGTCTGCCCAAGCTTCTTCGACAACCACGGCAGCAACTCACGCAATTCTTCCTCCAGCCCCCACGGCGGATTGGCAATCGCCATCCCGGAGCCGTTCAGGCTGTTCGGCGTATCCAGCGGATGCACCAGCAATTCCACGCGCAGCAACTTCGGCGCGCCGGTACCGGCCAGATCCTGATAGAAACGGCGCAACGCACGCTGATCCTTCACCGGGTACCAGATCGCCGCGACGGTCTGGCGCATGCGGCCAATCGCCTCTTTCAGCGACGCCGCACACTTTTGCATCTCGTCGAGCTGTTCGAACGGCGGATCGATCAGCATCACCGCACGTTTCTCCTGCACCGGCAGCATCGCCCGCGCCACATGCCAGCCCTCGCCCAGATGCACCTTGACCCGACGATCGCCGGCCATGTTCTCCTTGAGCTGCACGCCGTCTTGCGGGTGTTTTTCGTTGAGCATCACCCGATCCTGCGGCCGGGTCAGACGCCGCGCCAGCTCCGGTGACCCCGGGTAGTAGCGCAACTGGCCATCCGGGTTCATCTCGTGCAGCACCTTCATGTAGTCGGCGGTCAGTGCCGGCAGATCCGGCTGATCCCATAAGCGCGCGATGCCTTCCAGGTACTCGCCGGTACGGTTGGCCTGATCGCCCTGCAAGTCATACAGACCGATACCGGCGTGCGTATCGAGATAGGCAAACGGCTGCTCCTTGCGCGACATCAGGGCGATGAGGCGGGTCAAAGTCAGGTGTTTGAACACATCGGCGTGATTGCCGGCATGGAAGGCGTGACGATAATTCATGGCTGCTCCTGCGAGGGCTGTGAAGTTTACCTTTTACCGGGCGGCAAGTCAGGGGTTGGGGGCTGAGCGGCCCTCTTACACCTTAAGATCCGGCCCAATACCTGTGGCGAGGGGATTCATCCCCGATGGGCTGCGCAGCAGCCCCCTATTCCGTCACATGTTTTATTTGATGCTCCGCGATGACAGGTCTTGGGGCCGCTTCGCTGCCCATCGGGGATGAATCCCCTCGCCACAGTTCAGGTACCTCGACAACCCATCGAAAGCTTTATCAAAACCCAGGACGCGAACATCGCTGATCCTTGGACTTCGCCCGGAAATTTCATTCTGCTTCGTCCTGCAAATGGTCCAATAACGCCGATTGCGACGTTTCTTCCGACGCAGAAACATGGAAAAACCGCCTGACCTTGCAACGTAAAACCGGCTCGGGAAAGGCCTCGAACAAGGCAGGATGCTCCTCGCTCAGCCACTGCACAGCATTGCCGATACGAATGTCATCAGCTGTTGCGGCCAAGACCGATCCCGTTACTTTCCACCAAGGAAACACTCGCCCCGAAACCTGCGCCCTGCCCCCGATCTCCACGGCCTGTCCATTGATCAAGCCGCGCGAAATCACCGGCATCAACTGCGCAGATTGCACTTCGTCGGACTGCAGGATCGGCAACACAAAACGCCCATCCCAGAAGCGAAAAAACACCGCTGCGCCGTCCGGCATCAGCACTTGAGTCAGGCTGCGAAAGTGCTCAACTACCACCTCCAGGCTCGCCGAGGACACCGCCAACCACCCCCAGTCGCGAGACTCGGTAGAGGCCACCCAATCGAGAAACGCACTGTCCGCCGCGACAACTCCTACAAAGGGCATTACCGCGTCCCACTCGGCGTAGATCGTGTCCGCCCAGATCGGGTGGAGTCCGACCAGCGGAGGCCTGGCGTCGCTGGCATTACTGAAAATCGCGAACAGTTGCTCCGCAGGTTTCAGCGGCTCACGCGCCAGCCACGCTGAAGGCGTCAGGCACTCAGGCTGCACAAACACCGTCCTTGCAGCGCTCGCACTCTTCGCAGAATGGCGCATCACCTTTAAAGCTCATGATTTGTGCGGCGGTGAGCATGGCCGCCGGTGCCGCTGCAAGTTTCGCTGGCAACCCCGGCACACCGGGTGCCGCGCTCATCGCCGCCATCGGCGCGCCACCGACCTGAATCGGCACGCTACTGAAGATCCCGCCAGGCCCGATGTTGATCCACTGCCCGCCGGCCTGAATCGAGGCGCTCGCGCCGCCGTCGATCACCACTTGTTGCCCGGCACTGACGTGGATTTGTGCGCTGGCGCTAGTGGCCTGGTTGCTCACCCGAATATGCCGATCGCCGACCACCGTCAGGTGATCGTCCTGCTTCACTTCGGTCTGGCGCTGGCCGTGGGTGATGCGTTGTTCGTCGGCCTTCAACTCATGTTTGGCGGTGCCCGTGACGACGATGCTGCGCTGGTTGTCGACCTGCACCTGCTGGTCGTGCAGTACATGCTGGGTCCAGTTGCGCTGGGCACGCAGGTAGATTTCTTCGGCGCCCTTTTTGTCGTCGATGCGCAGTTCGTTGTAACCACCGCCACCGGGGCTGCTATGGCTGCGGAAGATGCTGCGGGCCTTGTCCGCCGGGAGGTCCAGCGGCACCGGGGTCGCGGCATTCGGCAGGCACCCCATCACCAACGGTTTGTCGGCGTCGGCGTCGATGAAACCGACCAGCACTTCCATGCCGACTCGCGGGATCAACACGCTGCCGTATTGGTCATGTGCCCAACCGGTTGCCACACGCAGCCAGCAACTGGAATGCTCATTCAGCTCGCCGTCGCGGTCCCAGGCCAGTTGCACCTTGACCCGACCGTACTCGTCGCAGTGAATTTCCGCGTCATGCGGCCCGGTGACGACGGCAGGTTGATAGCCAAGCATCCGGGGCTTTTCCGGGCCGAGGGCTGGGCGGAAGAACACGTCCCACGGGGTAGCAAGAAAGGTATTACGGTAACCCTGGAATGTTTCCCCATCGCTGGTGACCGATTCCTCCAGCACTTGCGGCTGTCGCCCACGGTGTTCGATGGCGGTGAGCAGCCACAGGTCATTCCAGTCCCGGCGCGGGTGTTCGGTCAGTTGCAGGAAATGTCCGCACACCAGTGCAGAGACGTCGCTGATGCCTTCGGCCTGACGGTAATCGGCGACATGTCGCTCAAGCGTGCGCTGCGCCAAGTGCTTGCCGGTCTCCCGGTCGTTGAACTGACCGGGAAAGTGATAATCCTCCAGTGCCGGGCGCTGATCGCTGTCGCTGTGGCTTTGCAGTTGCAAGTGCGGCTTCTCAAAGTTGTAGTCGCGCCGGGTGACCACGCTGGTGCGGGTTTCGACCCGGACATTGAAACGCTGGATGGCGGGCGCACCAGCCGACATGCCGCTCCCCGGCAAATACAGCGTCGGCTCGGCCAGGCGCGGGAACACCGTTTGATCGTCGCCGAACACCAACAGATGCCCTTCAAGACTGTGCTGAAAGTGGTAATGAATGCCGACCTCGGCACACAGGCGCTGAATGAACGCCAGATCGCTCTCGGCGTACTGCACACAATATTCGCGCACCGGGTAATCACTGCCGAGACGAAACTCGAAGGCGTCGCGCAGGATCGCGTGGTCCTTGAGGATCCGCGCCACGATCTGCGGCACCGTCTGATGCTGAAAAATCCGCTGGTTGATGCGATGCCCGAGGTACGTCAGACGCGGTACCAGGCTCAGGTGATAGCGCGTCAGACGTTTCCCGGAATCACCCTGCCCGACTCGATAAATCTGACCATGGACACCGGAACCTTCTGCATCGAAGCTCAGAAACGCCTGACGGTGCAGCAGGCTCTCGAGGTCCAGATCGGGCCGTTCACTGACCAGTTCCAGCTCGAAACGAAAAGGTTGGCTGATGGCTTCCTTGCCCGTGAACTCAAGGACTTTGAGATCAAATTGGGCGCCTTCAAGGGTCAACGTGAAACGCGGTTGATTGGCAGGCGCGAACATCCGATGTGTCTCTGCAGATTGAGGGCGGGCGATTCTGCATGAGGGGCAGGGGATGTTGGGTGGGTGACGGGAAAATCAGACTTGCCCTACTTTTTCTGGCGAAAAAGCCTTCGGATATTGGCGCGATCGACTACAGACATATCCCCCAAAACCACCACTGGACCTGTGGGAGCTGGCTTGCCAGCGATGAGGCCGGCACATCCAACTTATTCGCTCACTGACACACCGCCATCGCTGGCAAGCCAGCTCCCACAGGGTTCTCCAAGTTCTTAAGAAATCACGGGCATAAAAAAACAGCCCGCCTCCTTGTAGGAAACGGGCCGTTTTTCTGTGAGCCGCAGCTCAGTGCATCACTTGTTCAGGTGGAAATCTTTTTCCGCCGCTTCGAAGCGCTGCACCATGCCTTTGGTTGGCTCGCCCATTTTGCTGACGATGTAGATCGCCAGGCTGGCGAAGATGAAGCCCGGGATGATTTCGTACAGGCCCATCACCTCGAAATGCTTCCACACCACCACGGTGATGGCGCCGACCAGGATGCCGGCCAGTGCGCCATTGCGGGTCATGTCTTTCCAGATCACCGAGATCAGCACCACTGGACCGAACGCGGCACCGAAACCGGCCCAGGCGTAGGACACCAGGCCCAGTACGCGGTTTTCCGGGTTGGCGGCCATGGCGATAGCGATCAGTGCCACCAGCAACACCATCGCGCGGCCGACCCAGACCAGTTCAACCTGGGAGGCGGATTTGCGCAGGAAAGTTTTGTAGAAGTCTTCAGTCAGGGCGCTCGAGCACACCAGCAGCTGGCAGCTCAGGGTGCTCATGACCGCGGCGAGAATCGCCGACAGCAGGACACCGGCGACCCACGGGTTGAAGAGGATTTTCGCCAGTTCGATGAACACCCGTTCGTGGTTCTCGGTCACCGGACCGGCCACTTCCGGGTGCGCCGAGAAGTAAGCGATGCCGAAAAAGCCCACGGCGACGGTGCCGCCCAGGCACAGGATCATCCAGGTCATGGAGATGCGACGGGCGTTGGCAATCGATTTCACCGAGTCAGCGGCCATGAAACGCGCGAGGATGTGCGGCTGACCGAAGTAACCCAGACCCCAGCCCATCAGCGAGATGATGCCGATGAAGGTGGTGCCCTTGAGCATGTCGAAGTTGCTTGGGTCCTGGGCTTCGATGGCGAGGAACGTGGTATCGACGCCGCCGGTGGCCAGCAACACGATGATCGGCGTCAGCAGCAGGGCAAAGATCATCAGCGTGGCTTGCACGGTGTCAGTCCAGCTCACCGCAAGGAAACCGCCGATAAAGGTGTAGGCAATTGTCGCCGCAGCACCGGCCCACAGCGCCGTCTCGTAGGACATGCCGAAGGTGCTTTCGAACAGACGGGCGCCAGCCACGATGCCGGACGCGCAGTAGATGGTGAAGAACACCAGAATCACCACCGCCGAGATAATCCGCAGCAGGCCGCTGTTGTCTTCGAAACGGCTGGCAAAGTAGTCCGGCAGGGTCAGCGCATCACCGTTGTGCTCGGTTTGCACACGCAGACGGCCGGCGACGAACAGCCAGTTCAGGTAGGCGCCGATGATCAGACCGATGGCGATCCAGCTCTCGGACAGGCCGGACATGTAGATGGCGCCCGGCAAGCCCATCAACAACCAGCCGCTCATGTCGGAAGCACCGGCGGACAATGCCGTCACCACGCTGCCGAGGCTGCGACCGCCAAGAATGTAGTCAGAAAGGTTGTTGGTGGAGCGATAGGCCATGAGGCCGATCAGTACCATTGCTGCGATGTAGATCACGAACGTGATCAGTGTTGGATTGCTTACGCTCATTAAGTACGCCCTGGCTTTGTTTTTATGTAGCAGCAGTGATCAATCGTACGCAAACGACGACGTTTGGCAGACGAATCGGGACCCCGCGCATTTAGGACTGATGTTTCCCCAGGAAAGCCACCAGCCGATACACCGGATACTTCCGGTTGCACCTTGGGCGCGAATGCTATGCAACAAAGTAAAAAAGGTGCAACCAGTTTCTGGCGATTAAGTTGCACCTAGTCGGATATACCGATAAATACGCCGTTTTTGCTCCTTTTTAGCGCAGTCACGGCGCTCCGCTAGAAGTAAAAGCACCAAGCAGGAGCGGCACTTCAGTACCAGAAAATAATTCCTGACGAAGCGTTTATTTTTCCGACAAAAAAAGGGTTGCACCCGGTTGCACCTCTTTCGGCGCACGGCTAATCTTGCCGCCAGCTGATGCCACGCAACTGTGGCAACCATGAGGATAAAAATATGGCTACCACCACCCTTGGGGTCAAACTCGATGACCCGACCCGCGAGCGCCTGAAGGCTGCCGCGACCTCGATTGATCGCACACCGCACTGGCTGATCAAGCAGGCAATTTTCAATTACCTGGAAAAACTCGAGGGTGGTGCAACCCTGACCGAGCTGAACGGTTTGACCGCCAAGGACAGCGACGACGCTGGTGAAGTCCACACCGATCACGCGCACCAGTGCTTCCTCGAATTCGCTGAAAGCATCCTGCCGCAATCGGTACTGCGCGCTTCGATCACGGCCGCCTACCGTCGCCCTGAGCCGGAAGTGGTGCCGATGCTGATCGAGCAGGCGCGCCTGCCGGCTCCGATGGCCGAAGCCACCAACAAACTCGCCGCGACCATCGCGGAAAAACTGCGTAACCAGAAAAGTGCCGGTGGTCGTGCAGGCATTGTTCAGGGCCTGCTGCAGGAATTTTCCCTGTCGTCCCAGGAAGGCGTGGCGCTGATGTGCCTGGCCGAAGCGCTGCTGCGCATCCCGGACAAAGGCACTCGCGATGCACTGATCCGCGACAAGATCAGCACCGGCAACTGGCAGCCGCACCTGGGCAACAGCCCGTCGCTGTTCGTCAACGCCGCAACCTGGGGACTGCTGCTGACCGGCAAACTGGTGTCGACCCACAATGAAGCTGGCCTGACCTCGTCGCTGAGCCGGATCATCGGCAAGAGCGGCGAGCCGATGATCCGCAAGGGCGTCGACATGGCCATGCGTCTGATGGGTGAGCAGTTCGTCACCGGCGAAACCATCGCCGAAGCACTGGCCAACGCGAGCAAGTTCGAAGCCAAGGGCTTCCGTTATTCCTACGACATGCTCGGTGAGGCGGCCCTCACCGAACACGATGCGCAGAAGTACCTGGCGTCGTACGAACAAGCCATCCACTCGATCGGCAAAGCCTCCCACGGCCGTGGGATTTATGAAGGCCCGGGCATTTCCATCAAGCTCTCGGCCCTGCACCCGCGCTACAGCCGTGCGCAGTACGAGCGCGTGATGGACGAGCTGTACCCGCGCCTGCTGTCGCTGACCCTGTTGGCCAAGCAATACGACATCGGCCTGAACATCGACGCCGAGGAAGCCGACCGCCTGGAGCTGTCGCTGGATCTGCTCGAACGCCTGTGCTTCGAGCCGCAGCTGACTGGCTGGAATGGCATCGGTTTCGTGATTCAGGCGTACCAGAAGCGTTGCCCGTATGTGATCGACTACGTGATCGATCTGGCCCGCCGCAGCCGTCATCGCCTGATGATCCGCTTGGTGAAAGGTGCGTACTGGGACAGCGAGATCAAGCGCGCGCAGGTCGAAGGCCTGGAAGGCTATCCGGTCTACACCCGCAAGGTGTACACCGACGTTTCCTACATCGCCTGCGCACGCAAACTGCTGTCGGTGCCGGAAGTCATCTACCCGCAGTTCGCCACGCACAACGCCCACACCCTGTCGGCGATTTACCACATTGCCGGTCAGAACTATTACCCCGGCCAGTACGAATTCCAGTGCCTGCACGGCATGGGCGAACCGCTCTACGAGCAGGTTGTCGGCAAAGTGTCCGAAGGCAAGCTGAACCGTCCGTGCCGCGTGTACGCACCGGTTGGTACTCACGAAACCCTGTTGGCGTACCTCGTGCGTCGTCTGCTGGAAAACGGCGCCAACACCTCGTTCGTCAACCGCATCGCCGACCAGTCGATTTCGATTCAGGAACTGGTGGCCGATCCGGTGGCGCAGATCGAGCAGATGGCGACTGTGGAAGGTGGTTTCGGCCTGCCGCACCCGCGCATTCCGCTGCCGCGTGACCTGTACGGCGCCGAGCGCGCCAACTCCGCCGGCATCGACATGGCCAACGAACATCGTCTGGCCTCGCTGTCCTGCGCCCTGCTCGCCACTGCGCACAACAACTGGAAAGCCGCGCCGATGCTCGGTTGCGCTTCCAGCAACGAAGCTCCAGCGCCAGTGCTGAACCCGGCGGATCACCGTGATGTGGTCGGTCACGTGCAGGAAGCTACCGTCGAAGACGTCGACAACGCGATCCAGTGCGCGCTGAATGCTGCGCCCATCTGGCAGGCCACCCCGCCAGCCGAGCGTGCAGCAATTCTGGAACGCGCCGCTGACCTGATGGAGGGCGAGATCCAGCCACTGATGGGCCTGCTGGCCCGTGAAGCCGGCAAGACCTTCGCCAACGCCATTGCCGAAGTGCGTGAAGCGGTCGATTTCCTGCGTTACTACGCGGTGCAGGCGCGCAACGATTTCAGCAATGACGCCCACCGCCCACTGGGCCCGGTGGTGTGCATCAGCCCGTGGAACTTCCCGCTGGCCATCTTCAGCGGTCAGGTCGCTGCCGCACTGGCCGCCGGCAACCCGGTACTGGCCAAACCGGCTGAACAGACGCCACTGGTTGCCGCGCAAGCCGTGCGTTTGCTGCTCGAAGCCGGGATTCCCGAAGGCGTGCTGCAACTGCTGCCGGGTCGCGGTGAAACCGTCGGTGCCGGTCTGGTCGGTGATGAGCGCGTCAAAGGCGTGATGTTCACCGGTTCCACCGAAGTCGCGCACCTGCTGCAGCGCAACATCGCCGGTCGTCTCGACAGCCAGGGCCGTCCGATTCCGCTGATCGCCGAAACCGGCGGGCAGAACGCGATGATCGTCGATTCTTCGGCACTGACCGAACAAGTGGTGATCGACGTGGTGTCCTCGGCCTTCGACAGCGCCGGTCAGCGTTGCTCGGCCCTGCGCGTGCTGTGCCTGCAGGAAGATTCCGCCGACCGCGTCATCGAAATGCTCAAAGGCGCGATGGCTGAAAGCCGTCTCGGCAACCCTGAGCGCCTGTCCGTGGACATTGGCCCGGTGATTGACGCCGAAGCCAAGGCCGGTATCGACAAGCACATCCAGGCCATGCGCGACAAAGGTCGCAGCGTGTATCAGGTGGCTATCGCCGACAGTGAAGAAGTCAAACGCGGCACCTTCGTCATGCCGACCCTGATCGAGCTGGAAAGCTTCGACGAACTGCAGCGCGAGATCTTCGGCCCGGTGCTGCACGTAGTGCGCTACAAGCGCAAGGACATCGACCAGTTGATCGGCCAGATCAATGCCTCCGGTTATGGCCTGACCCTCGGCGTACACACCCGCATCGACGAGACCATCGCCAAGGTGATCGACAACGTCAACGCCGGTAACGTCTACGTCAACCGCAACATCGTCGGTGCCGTGGTCGGCGTGCAGCCGTTTGGCGGCGAAGGCCTGTCGGGGACTGGCCCGAAAGCCGGTGGTCCGCTGTACCTCTACCGTCTGCTGTCGACCCGTCCTACGGACGCCATCGAACAGTCCTTCGCTCGCGGTGATGCACTCGTCGCCCCGGACGTGCGTCTGCGTGAAGCCATGAGCAAACCGCTGAACGCTTTCAAGGCCTGGGCCGAGAGCAACCAATACGCCGAACTGAGCACCCTGTGCGTGCAATACGCCGCGCAGTCGCAAAGCGGTATCACCCGCGTGCTGGCCGGCCCGACCGGCGAGAAAAACAGCTACGCGATCCTGCCGCGTGAACACGTCCTGTGCCTGGCGGACGTCGAAGGCGATCTGCTGACCCAACTGGCGGCGGTATTGGCGGTCGGCGGTTCGGCGGTATGGCCGGAATCCGACATCAGCAAGGCCTTGTTCGCACGCCTGCCGAAGGACGTTCAGGCGCGGATCAAACGGGTTGCCGACTGGCACAAGGACGAAGTGGTGTTTGATGCGGTTCTGCATCACGGTCATTCCGACCAGTTGCGTGGCGTGTGCCAGCAGATTGCCAAGCGGGCCGGTGCGATTGTCGGGGTTCAGGGCCTGTCCCAGGGCGAGACCAACATCGCGCTGGAGCGCCTGGTGATCGAGCGCGCGTTGAGCGTCAACACGGCGGCGGCGGGGGGTAATGCGAGCCTGATGACTATCGGTTAAAAACCGTTAAGCCGGGTACTGCACAGGTGCCCGGTTCAGCAGAAAAAACTGTGGGAGCTGGCTTGCCAGCGATAGCGATGTGTCAGCCACCATTAATGGTGATTGCTCCGCCGCCATCGCTGGCAAGCCAGCTCCCACAGTTGTTTTGGGGTGTTTGCAAAGTTGTTGCGGGGCTCCAACATCACGCCCATCAATCATCCTGTTCAGCCTTTATCAGCACGCCTAGACTCGGCCCAACCCCAATGTTCAGGTAGGCCGCCATGTCCGAGACGCTGCTCAGTTCCCGCAATCTGGCTTTCGAGCTGTACGAAGTCCTCGATGCCGAAGGCCTGACCCGGCGTGAGCGCTTTGCCGAGCACAACCGTGAAACGTTCGATGCGGCCCTTGGCACGGCGCGCAACATCGCCGAGAAATACTTCGCACCGCACAACCGCAAGGGCGACGAGCACGAGCCGCGCTACGAAAATGGTCAGGCGGTTCTGATCCCGGAAGTGAAACCGGCGGTGGACGCATTCCTCGAGGCGGGTTTCCTCAACGCCGCGCGCAGCTTCGAAGCCGGCGGCATGCAACTGCCGACGCTGCTGTCGCAAGCCTGCTTTGCGCACTTTCAAGCGGCGAACGCGGCGACCACTTCCTACCCGTTCCTGACCATGGGCGCGGCCAATCTGATCGAGAGCTTCGGCAGCGACGAGCAGAAACAGCGCTTCCTGCAACCGATGATCGACGGCCGCTTCTTCGGCACCATGGCCCTGACCGAACCGCACGCCGGCTCGTCGCTGTCGGATATTCGTACCCGCGCCGAGCCGGCGTCTGACGGCACTTATCGCCTGAAGGGCAACAAGATCTTCATTTCCGGCGGCGATCACCCGCTGTCGGAAAACATCGTGCACATGGTCCTGGCCAAGCTGCCGGACGCGCCGCCGGGGGTGAAGGGCATTTCGCTGCTCATCGTGCCGAAGTTTCTGGTCAATGATGACGGCAGCCTCGGCGCGCGCAACGATGTGCTGCTGGCCGGGCTGTTCCACAAGATGGGCTGGCGCGGCACCACCTCGACGGCACTGAACTTCGGCGATAACGGCCAGTGCGTCGGCTATCTGGTAGGCAAGCCGCACCATGGCCTGAGCTACATGTTCCAGATGATGAACGAGGCGCGGATCGGCGTCGGCATGGGCGCGGTGATGCTCGGTTACGCCGGCTACCTGTATTCGCTGGAATACGCCCGCGAACGCCCGCAAGGCCGGGTGCCGGACAGCAAGGATCCAACCACCGCGCCAGTGGCGATCATTCAGCACGCCGATGTCAGACGCATGCTGTTGACCCAAAAGTCCTACGTCGAAGGGGCGTTTGATCTTGGCCTGTACGCGGCGCGACTGTTCGATGACACCACAACGCTGGAGACCGAAGCCGAGCGCAAACAGGCCCATGAGTTGCTGGATCTGCTGACGCCGATCGTCAAATCCTGGCCGTCGGAGTTCTGTCTGAAGGCTAACGAACTGGCGATCCAGATTCTCGGCGGCCACGGTTATACCCGCGAATACCCGGTTGAGCAGTATTACCGCGACAACCGCCTGAACCCGATCCACGAAGGCACCCACGGCATTCAGTCGCTGGACTTGCTCGGGCGCAAACTGGCGCAGAACGGCGGCGCCGGATTGAAGCAACTGATCCGCCTGATCGCCAACACCGCCGAGCGGGCGACCGCGTATGAATCGTTGACCGCACTGCGTGAGCCACTGGAGCAACTGGTGGCGCGCCTGCAAACAGTCACCATCGGTTTGCTCACCGATCTGGCGCAGGGCAAGGTCAACAGCAGCCTGGCGAATTCGGCGCTGTACTTGAAGGTATTCGGGCACACGGTGATTGGCTGGCGCTGGCTGGAACAGGCGATCCGCGCCGAGGAAGGTCTGGCCAAAGGCAATGCGGCAGATGCTGACTTCTATCAGGGCAAGCTGCAGGCGGCGCGCTTTTTCCTGACGTGGGAAGTGCCGGGCTGTCACCATGAGCTGACGTTGCTGGAGGCGCGGGATGATACGTGTCTGGCGATGCAGGATGGGTGGTTTTGATCCGGATTTTTTGTCGCTGCTGATGCCGTCTTCGCGGGCAAGCCCGCTCCCACAGGGTCATGTGGCGTTCACATATTAAGTGACCTGTCACAAGACCTGTGGGAGCGGGCTTGCCCGCGAAGAGGCCCGAACTGACAACACATCAGCTCAACTTGAACCCACCCATCTGCCTTGCCAGATCATCCGCCAACCGCTGCAACATCTGACAATCCTCACGACACGCCCGCACCTCGCCCGCCGTGGCCCGGGCCAGATCGGAAATCCCCTGCACGTTGCGATTGATCTCTTCAGTCACCGCCGACTGCTCTTCCGTCGCGGTCGCCACTTGATGGTTCATGTCGCTGATGCGCTCGACCTGCCCGGTAATCGCGGTCAGGGAGGCGCCGGTACGCTGGCTCGACTCAACCCCGGTGCCGGTCGCCGCCTGCCCGGTACGCATCGATGACACCGCATTTTCCGCGCCTTGCTTGAGGCTGCCGATCATCTGCTGGATCTCGTCGGTAGACGCCTGAGTCCTGCGCGCCAAGGTGCGCACTTCATCGGCCACCACGGCAAACCCACGGCCCATGTCCCCGGCCCGCGCGGCTTCGATGGCAGCGTTGAGCGCCAGCAGGTTGGTTTGCTCGGACACCCCGCGAATCACCGCCAGCACCGAATCGATCGACGCCACCTGATGCGCCAGTTCACCCACCGCGCCCGCCGCCACGCCAATCTCATCGGACATGCTTTCGATATGACGAATCGAACCGCCAACCACCTCCCGTGCCTGCAGCGCTTCATCCCGGGCGGTTTGTGAGGCGAGTGCGGCGTTGCCGGCGTTCTGCGCGATTTCCTGCACGGTCAGGCCCATCTCGTGCACCGCCGTGGCAACCATGTCGGTCATTTCCTGCTGGCGCCCGGAACGTTCGGCGGTGTTTTCCACCACCTTCGCCACTTGGCCGACCGCCGTGCGCAAGCGTTCGCTGGTGGTCAGGACTTCGCCGATCAGCCCGCGCTGACTGTCGAGGAAACGGTTGAAGCCCCGAGCCAGATCGCCCAGCTCATCGGCGCGGCTGGAATCTAACCGATGGGTCAAATCTCCACCGCCGCTACCGATCGCTACCAGCGCGGCTGTTACCTGACGAATCGGTCGCACCAGCCCTTGAGCCAGCCATACCACCAGCGCCAGGCACACCAGCGCCACCGCCAGACCGATACCGCCGCTCATCCACATCGCCTTGCGGGCTTCGGCGTAGATCTGCGCTTGCGGCACTTCGGCCACCAGCGTCCAGCCCAGATCGCGCAGCGGCAGGCTGAAGGCGAGGAAGTCTTCGCCATCGCGCTTGAACGAGCTGTTGGTGGCGGCTTTTTGACCCATGACCGCTTGCGCCGCCGACGCACCGATTTGCTCCGTGAGGGTGCGCTTGCCGCTGAACTGCGCCTCGGGATGGACCTGGATCAAACCGTCGGAACGCACGAGATAGACCTTGCCGCGCTCGCCAAAGCTGAAGTTGTGGATCAGCTCCGACAGCTCTTTCATGCTCAAGCCCAGCCCGGCGACACCGACCACTTTGCCGGCCTGCTCGACCTTCAAGTCGATGAACAGCGCCAATTCTCCGGTGGCGCCATCGTTGTCGATGTTCAGGGTGCGCGGCTGGTTGCTGTCGAGAAAGGAATAGAACCAGGCATCGGCTGGTTTGGTCCGGCTGAGCGTGCGATCCAGGCCTTTTTCGGTGATGTAGTGATTGGAGTCGCTGCCGATGATTAACGCAGTGAAGGCTTTATGTTCGGCGCGGATGCCTTCCAGATACTGCGCGAAGGCCGCCGTTTTGCTGCCGTCTTCACCCGAGGCCAGCCAGTCGCGCACCATGCTGTTGCTGGCGATGTCTTTGGCGGCGGTCAGCGGCTGGACGAGGATGCGTTCGATGTCGTTGCGCGTCGCTTCGATGCTCGACGGCAGCGCTTGTTCGACCAGATAACTCTGGGCGAGGCGGTTGACCACCAGGGTATAAATGCCAACCACGATCAGGATGCTGACCAGCAGGGCGGTGCCCATGCTGAGAATCAGCTGCCATTGAATACTGCGTCGCCACAACTGCATGGAGCACCCCCCAAAGAATAAGTGGCCGAAACAATGCAACAGCCGTGCCGATTGTATACAACCTGATCGACAATCTATTCTTTGGTTGTGCGCAACCCCATCAGCCCTGATTGATGGTCTTGGCGATGGTGTCGACCGTGGCGCTGACTTGCTCTTGGTAACGGTCGAGTTCCTGCTGGTGCTGCTTCTTCATTTCGATCTGCTGCGAGCACAGGTTCATCGCTGCCAGCACCAGCAAACGGTCACCGATCAGCGTCGGGTATTTGCGTTTGGTGTCGGCCAGAGCGGCCTTGAGCATCAGTGCGGCGTCCAGCAGGGTCTGTTCTTCCCCGGCCGGTGCCTTGATCGAATAGTCCTCCCCGAGAATGGAGATGACTTTTACCCCTGCGGTGCCGTGGTTCATGCGCTGACAGGACCTGCGTTGACGCGATCAACCAGGGCCTGGATGCGTGCTGCCGTGGCGCCGTGCTTCTCTTCCTGTTCCATCAGGCTCAGTTGCAGGCTTTCGTTTTCATCCTTGGCCTGGGCCAGTTCCGTGGACAGGGTCTGGTTGGTTTGCGCGAGGGTCTGGTTCTGTTGCACCAGGTCGCTGACGAGCTGTTCCAATTGGCTGAGGGATGCTTCCAACATTTTGATCTTCCAAGCGTTTTTCAAAGGGCGCGTACGATAAAGAAAAGTCACTGCGGATGCCAGGGTTATACCGGCGCAAGGCCTTGATTTTCCTGGCGGCCGACCGTTCTCGCGAGTTTAAAAGACTGTGATCTGCCGATCTGGTTCCTGCACTTCGTCGCTCAGCCCCCTATGCGACAAATACGCACAGCGCCTCAAGACTTTAGTCGTATGACCGATAAGTCATCCATACAGCAGTCTCAGCCCGCATGGATGCGGCCCTTTCTGGTATCCGCGCCATGTCCCTTCGCAATATGAATATCGCCCCCCGGGCGTTCACCGGCTTCGCCCTGATCGGCGGCCTGATGCTGATTCTCGGCGTGTTCGCCCTGAATCAGATGAGCAAAATCCGCGGCGCTGCCGAGGACATCACTAACAGCAGCGTGCCGAGCATCAAGAACCTCGACGAGTTCACGCAGCTAACCTTGCGCCTGCGGGTGCTGTCGTATCGCTTGCTGGTCAATCGCGAGCCGGACGTGCAGCAGAAGACCATGGAACTGCTGGACACCCGCAACCAGCAGATCCGCGCCGCCCAATCGGCCTATGAGCCGTTAATCAGCGGCCCGCAGGAACGCGCAGCCTACGATCAATATGTGCAGCTGCTGGGCCAGTACCGGCAGATCGAAGACCGGATGAAGAGCCTGTCGCGCAACAATCAGGTGGACGAGTTGCGCAACCTGCTCAACACCGAGTTGCTGAACAACTCCGAAGCGATGAACACCGTGCTCAACCGCCTGATGCAGATCAACGGCGAGCAGATCAGCCAGACCAATCAAGAGGCGGTCGACCAGTATTCCTCGGCGTTCAATCTGGTGGTCACCCTGCTGGTCGTGGCCACCGGCCTGACCTTCCTGTTCGCCTGGCTGCTGACCATCAGCATCACCAAGCCGATTTCCAAAGCGCTGGACGCGGCGGAAACCATTGCCGAAGGCAACCTGACCCAGCCGATCCACGTCGACGGCAGCGACGAAGCCGGGCGTCTGCTGGCGGCCATGGCCAAGATGCAATCGAAGCTGCGCGACACCTTGCAGCGCATCTCCGGCTCGGCCACCCAGCTGGCTTCCGCTGCCGAAGAGCTGAACAGCGTCACCGACGAAAGCGCCCGTGGCCTGACCCAGCAGAACAACGAAATCGAACAGGCCGCGACCGCCGTCAACGAGATGACCAGCGCCGTGGAAGAAGTCGCGCGCAATGCGGTGAGCACTTCGGAAGCCTCGAAGAACGCCACCACTTCGGCGGGCGACGGCCGTGATCTGGTACAGGAAACCGTCAGCGCCATCGAACGCATGAGCGCCGATGTACAGAGCACTGCGACCCTGATCGGCGATCTGGCGAATGAATCCCGTGACATCGGCAAGGTGCTGGACGTGATTCGTGGTCTGGCGGATCAGACCAACCTGCTGGCCCTGAACGCGGCGATTGAAGCGGCGCGTGCCGGTGAAGCCGGGCGCGGTTTTGCCGTGGTGGCGGACGAAGTGCGTGCGCTGGCGCATCGCACCCAGCAGTCGACCAGCGAAATCGAACGCATGATCGGCAGCATCCAGAGCGGCACCGAACACGCCGTGGACTCGATGCGCAACAGCACCGAGCGCGCCGAATCGACGCTGAACATCGCGCGGGGTGCCGGGATGTCGCTGGACACCATCAATACCGCGATCGTCGAGATCAACGAGCGCAATCTGGTGATCGCCAGCGCTGCTGAAGAGCAGGCGCAAGTGGCCCGCGAAGTGGATCGCAACCTGGTGAACATCCGCGACCTGTCGGTGCAATCGGCGACCGGCGCGAATCAGACCAGTGCGGCGAGCAACGAGCTGTCGCGCCTGGCGCTGGACCTGAACAACATGGTCGGGCGGTTCAGCCTGTAACGTTTAAAAAGCAAAAAGATCGCAGCCTTCGGCAGCTCCTACATGGGATTGATTCACACCCTGTAGGAGCTGCCGCAGGCTGCGATCTTTTGATCTTGAAAAAAGCTTTTTGACAGCATCACATTTCAACAGGTTAGAATCGCTGGCACGCAGACTGCATGGTCAGTTTGTGCCCGTCTTTACGCTTCTGGAGTACTGCCTTTGAATGCGACGACCATCAACAGCCTGTTCTTGATCGGCGCGTTGCTGGTAGGTGCGAGCATTCTTGTCAGCTCACTGTCCTCCCGTCTCGGCATTCCCATTCTGGTGATCATCCTCGCGGTCGGCATGACCGCCGGGGTCGATGGCGGCGGGATCATTTTCGATAACTACCCGACGGCCTATCTGGTCGGCAACCTCGCACTGGCGGTAATCCTCCTCGACGGCGGCTTGCGCACCCGGGTTTCGAGTTTCCGTGTGGCCTTGTGGCCGGCGCTGTCGCTGGCGACGGTCGGGGTGTTGATTACCACCGGACTGACCGGCATGGCCGCCGCGTGGCTGTTCGACCTGAACCTGATTCAGGGCCTGCTGATCGGCGCCATCGTCGGCTCCACGGACGCCGCTGCGGTGTTCTCGCTGCTCGGCGGCAAAGGCCTCAACGAACGGGTGACCGCCAGCCTGGAAATCGAATCCGGCAGCAACGACCCGATGGCGGTGTTCCTCACCGTGACCCTGATCGACATGCTCGCCAGCGGCCAGACCGGCCTGCACTGGAGCCTGCTGACGCACCTGATCCGCGAGTTCGGCATCGGCGGCGTGATCGGTCTGGGCGGCGGCTGGCTGATGCTGCAACTGGTCAACCGGATCAACCTCGCCACCGGCCTGTACCCGATTCTGGTGATCGCCGGCGGTCTGGTGGTGTTCGCCCTGACCAACGCCCTGCACGGCAGCGGCTTCCTCGCGGTGTACCTGTGCGGTCTGGTGATCGGCAACCGCCCGGTGCGCAGCCGTCACGGCATCCTGCATATGCTCGACGGCATGGCCTGGCTGGCGCAGATCGGCATGTTCCTGGTGCTGGGGCTGCTGGTCACCCCGCACGATCTGCTGCCGATCGCCCTGCCCGCCCTCGGTCTGGCGCTGTGGATGATTCTGTTCGCCCGGCCGCTGTCGGTGATCGTCGGCCTGCTGCCGTTCAAGGCGTTCCATGGTCGCGAGAAAGCGTTTATTTCCTGGGTCGGTCTGCGCGGCGCGGTACCGATCATTCTCGCAGTGTTCCCGTTGATGGCCGGGCTGCCGAATGCGCAGCTGTACTTCAACCTCGCGTTCTTCATCGTGCTGGTGTCGCTGCTGGTGCAGGGCACAAGCCTGCCGTGGGTCGCCAGACTGCTCAAGGTGACAGTGCCGCCGGAGCCGGCGCCGATCTCGCGTTCGGCGCTGGAAGTGCACATCACCAGCGAGTGGGAACTGTTCGTTTACAAGCTCGGCGCCGAGAAATGGTGCATTGGTTCACCGCTGCGCGAACTGAAAATGCCCGAAGGCACACGTATCGCCGCGCTGTTTCGTGGCCAGCAACTGCTCCATCCGTCGGGTAGTACCGTGCTGGAAGTCGATGATTTGCTGTGTGTTATCGGCCATGAACACAACCTTCCAGCCCTCGGCAAACTGTTCAGCCAGGCACCGCAACGCGGTCTGGATCTGCGTTTCTTCGGTGACTTCGTCCTCGAAGGAGACGCCCAGCTTAAAGCGGTTGCAGCGCTGTACGGGTTGCCGGCCGAGGGCATTGATCCGGACATGACCCTGGGCGCGTTCATTGCCCAAAAGGTTGGCGGTGCGCCGATCGTTGGCGACCAGGTGGAGTGGAACAACACCCACTGGACGGTCGCGGTCATGGACGGGAACAAGATCGGCAAAGTGGGCGTCAGATTCCCCGAAGGAAGTCGCCCGGGTCCCGGTCTCTTCCTCTAAACTGCGTCCACTCTCACTTGCTTGACCGGTCTCTATGCCTACCCTGCGCTCTTTCTTTTTCGCGGCCCTGCTGGGCCTGAGTCTTTCCGTCGGCCCGCTGTATGCCGCTGAACCGCCGTCCAGCGAAGCCGTGCAGGCCAGCCTGGACAAACTGGCCGACAGCAAACTGCCGGATGCCGACAAAAAGACCCTGCAAACGGTCCTGCAAACCACGCTCAATCAGCTCAACAGCCGGCGTGATTACGAGCAGAAGCTGATCGACCTCAAGCAGCAACTGGCCTCCGCCCCGCGGCAGACCATCGAGAACACCCGCGAACTCACGCGCCTCAAGGCCACGGCAGTGGTGCCGGTGGCGCAGCGTTTCAGCAAAGAGTCGATTCAGCAGCTGGAGCAGATCCTCACCGATCGCTCGACCCAGCAAAGTGATCTGCAAAAAGCCCTGGCCGATGCCAACAGCCTGATCATCACCGCCCAGACTCGCCCAGAGCGTGCGCAGGCAGAAATCTCTGCCAGCCAGACGCGCATCCAGCAGATCAACAACATCCTCAAGTCCGGCAAGGACAGCGGCAAGACCGTCAGTGCCGAACAACGCGATCAATTGAACGCCGAGCTCGCCGCGTTGAACGCGCTGATCCCGCTGCGCCGCCAGGAACTGGCCGGCAACAGCCAGTTGCAGGATCTGGGCAACAGTCAGCACGACCTGCTCACGGAGAAGTCCGACCGACTCGATCGCGAGATCCAGGAACTGCAGACGCTGATCAACCAGAAGCGTCTGGCACAGTCGCAGGAAACCGTCACCCAGCAATCGATCGAGGCTCAGAAGGCCGGCGGCAGCAGCCTGCTCGCCACTGAAAGCGCCGCCAACCTCAAGCTTTCCGATTACCTGCTCAAAAGCACCGACCGCCTCAACGAAGTCACCCAACAGAACCTGCAGACCAAACAGCAACTCGACAGCCTGACCCAGAGCGACTCGGCCCTCGACGAGCAGATCAACGTGCTCAAGGGCAGCCTGCTGCTGTCGAAGATTCTCTATAAGCAGAAGCAGGCGTTGCCGCGGCTCAAGGTCGACCGCGATCTGGCGGACCAGATCGCCGACATTCGCCTGTATCAGTTCGAAGTCAGTCAGCAGCGCGAACTGCTGAGCAACCCGGCGACCTACGTCGACAACCTGCTTTCCACCCAGCCGCCGGAACAAGTCACCCCGCAACTGCGCAAGAGCCTGATGGAACTGGCCAACACCCGCGCCGACCTGCTGGAACGTCTGAACCGCGAGTTGAGCGCGGTGCTCAACGAATCGATCACCCTGCAACTCAACCAGAAACAACTGCTGAGCACCGCGCAGAGCCTGCGTGCGACCCTCGACGAGCAAATGTTCTGGATCCCCAGCAACAAGCCACTGGACGCGGAATGGCTACGCGGCGTGCCGGAGCGGCTCAAGCGGCAGATCGATACCCTGCCGCTGGCCTCGAGCCTGAGCGAGCTGACCGACGGTCTGACCCAGCGTCCGCTGCTGTTCCTGCCGCTGGCCCTGCTGATTGGCGCTCTGCTGTGGCGACGCAAGGCGCTGTACGCGCGGCTGAACAAGGTTCACCAGGACATCGGCCACTTCAAGCGTGACAGCCAATGGCATACCCCGCAGGCGATCCTGATCAACATTCTGCTGGCGATGCCGGTGGCCCTTGGCCTGGCGCTGTGCGGGCTGGCCCTGCAGATCGACGCCCGCGGGCAGAACGCCAACATGGGCGCGGCGCTGCTGCAAATGGGTCAGGCGTGGCTGGTGTTCTACACCGCTTACCGGATTCTCTCGCCAGGCGGTGTGGCTGAGCTGCATTTCCGCTGGGACAAGCCGCAGGTCGAGTTCCTGCAGGGCTGGATCCGTCGCCTCGGGCTGGTGGTGATGGCGCTGGTGACCGTGGTGGCGGTGGCCGAGCTGCAACCGGCGGCGCTGGCCGACGACGTCATCGGCATGCCGGTGGTGCTGACCTGCTACGCGCTGATGGCGTGGCTGCTCAGCCGCCTGCTGATCAGCAGCCCGGCCCACGAAAACACCTCCTTGTTCCGCAAGGCCGTGGGCGTGATGTTCACTCTGTTGCCAATCGCGCTGTTCGTCGCGGTGTGCTTCGGCTACTACTACACTGCGCTGAAACTCAGCGACCGGTTGATCAACACCCTGTACCTGCTGATGTTCTGGCTGGTGATCGAAGCCACGTTCGTGCGCGGTCTGGCGGTCGCTGCACGCCGCCTGGCCTATCAGCGCGCCCTGGCCAAACGTCAGGCGGCCAAAGAGGCCGGCGACGGCGAAGCGGTGATCGAAGAGCCGACCCTGGACATCGAGAAGGTCAACGAACAGTCCCTGCGCCTGATCCGTCTGGCGCTGCTCGGTGGCTTCATCGCCGCGTTGTACTGGGTCTGGGCCGATCTGATCTCGGTGTTCTCGTACCTCGACAACATCACCCTCTACGAATACACCAGCGGCACCGGCGCCAACATGAGCATGGTGCCGATCAGCATCGGCGACATGCTCGGCGCGCTGATCATCATCGGCATCACCTTCGCCCTGGCGCGCAACTTGCCGGGTCTGCTCGAAGTGTTCGTGCTGTCGAAACTCAATCTGGCGCAGGGCAGCGCTTATGCGACCACGACGCTGCTGTCCTACGTGATCGCCGGCGTCGGTTTCGTTTCCACGCTGTCGACCCTCGGCGTCAGCTGGGACAAGTTGCAGTGGCTGGTGGCGGCGCTGTCGGTCGGTCTCGGTTTCGGTATGCAGGAGATCTTCGCCAACTTCATCTCCGGCATCATGATCCTGTTCGAACGCCCGGTGCGAATCGGTGACACCATCACCATCGGCAACCTGTCGGGCACGGTCAGCAAGATCCGCATCCGCGCCACCACCATCACCGATTTCGACCGCAAGGACATCATTGTCCCGAACAAGACGTTCATTACCGGGCAATTGATCAACTGGTCGCTGACCGACACCATCACCCGCGTCACGCTGAAACTCGGCGTGGATTACGGCTCCGATCTGGATCTGGTCAAGGAACTGCTGCTCAAGGCTGCCCGGGAAAACCCGCGCGTCCTCAAGGAACCCGAGCCGCACGTTTACTTCCTCAATTTCGGCGAAAGCACCCTCGATCACGAACTGCGCATGCACGTACGTGACCTCGGTGACCGCAACCCGGTGATCGATGAAGTGAACCGCTTCATCAACCGCGAATTCAAGAAGCAGCACATCAACATCTCGTTCCGCCAGATGGAGGTGTACCTGAAAAACCTTCATGGCCAGGAATACAAGCTGGTACCCATCGAAGACGAGAACAAAACCATCGTCCCGATCGGCGCGGAGCAAAAGCCGCTGCAAGAGCCGCCGCCGGCCAAACTCGACTAACCGGTCTGATCCCAGCAGAATGCTCGGACATTCTGCTGGAGCCGGCCCTTGAAAGCCCTCGACGAACTGACCTTCGACAATCGCTTCGCCCGCCTCGGCGACGCGTTCTCCGCCCATGTGCTGCCCGAGCCGATCGACAACCCGCGTCTGGTCGTCGCCAGCCCGGCGGCGCTGGCCCTGCTCGATCTCGAGCCGACGACGGCGGACACTCAGGAATTTGCCGAACTGTTCGGCGGCCACACGTTGTGGGCCAATGCCGAGCCGCGGGCGATGGTCTATTCCGGGCACCAGTTTGGCGGCTACACGCCACAACTGGGCGATGGTCGCGGGCTGTTGCTCGGCGAGGTGTATAACCAGGCCGGCGAACATTGGGATCTGCACCTGAAGGGCGCCGGGCAGACGCCGTTTTCGCGCATGGGCGATGGTCGGGCGGTGCTGCGTTCATCGATCCGTGAATTTCTCGCTTCCGAAGCGCTGCACGCGCTGAACATCCCGACTTCACGCGCGGCCTGCGTGATCGGCTCCGACACTCCGGTGTGGCGCGAAAAGCAGGAACGCGCGGCGATGGTGCTGCGTCTGGCGCCAAGCCATATCCGTTTCGGCCACTTCGAATATTTCTATTACACCAAGCGTCCCGAGCAGCAGAAGCAGCTCGGCGAGCATGTATTGGCGATGCACTACCCCGAATGCCTGGAGCAGCCGGAGCCGTATCTGGCGATGTTCCGCGAAATTGTCGAGCGTAATGCCGAACTGATTGCCAAATGGCAGGCGTACGGCTTCTGCCACGGGGTGATGAACACCGACAACATGTCGATCCTCGGCATCACCTTCGACTTCGGCCCGTTCGCCTTCCTCGACGATTTCAATGCCCACTTCATCTGCAACCATTCCGATGATCAGGGTCGCTACTCGTTCAGCAATCAAGTGCCGATCGGCCAGTGGAACCTCAGCGCCCTGGCCCAGGCGCTGACGCCGTTCATCAGCGTCGAAGCCCTGCGCGAAACCCTCGGCCTGTACCTGCCGCTGTTTCAGGCGCACTACCTCGACCTGATGCGCCGCCGCCTCGGCTTCACCAGCGCCGAAGATGACGACCAGAAATTGCTCGAAGACCTGCTGCAATTGATGCAGAACAGCGGCGTCGACTACAGCTTGTTCTTCCGCCGCCTCGGCGAAGATTCAGCAGAACAGGCTGTCGCCCAATTGCGCGATGACTTCGTCGATATCAAAGGCTTCGACGCCTGGGGCGAACGCTACGTGGCACGGGTTGCCCGCGATGGCGACAGCGATCAGGAACAGCGCCGCACACGGATGCACGCGGTCAATCCGCTGTACATCCTGCGCAACTACCTGGCGCAAAAAGCCATCGATGCCGCCGAACAAGGCGACTACTCCGAGGTGCGCCGGCTGCATGCGGTGCTGAGCAAACCGTTCGACCAGCAACCGGGGATGGAGGCGTATGCCGAGCGGCCGCCGGAGTGGGGCAAGCATCTGGAGATCAGTTGTTCGTCTTGAGGCAGACTAGATGAATACGTCTACAGGCACCTTGAAGTAGTCGGCCAGCCAGCGAACTTGCCGCAAGTTCAACTTGCGCTTGCCGTTCAGAATTTCCGAAACAACAGATTGAGTACCCACACCCGGCAGGTCGCTCTGAGTCAGTCCATGTTCGCGCATCAGGTAGCCAAGGACCTCTTCGCCGCTCGCCTCGGCCATCGGATGGTGTGTGCGATCCCACTCCCCAATCCAGTCACTGATGATGTCCACCAGACTCGCGAGCGGATGCGAGCCATCATCACCGGTTATCTCAAGGATCTCGTCAACGGCCTGAACCAAGACGTCGTAATCCTCTTCATTTTTCGGTTTTCGCAGCAACGGAGAGACAAACTCCCAGTGCTCGGCAACTGTCTTGATCAAACTACTCATACCTTTCCCTCCTTCCATTTGCCCCGATCGTATTCGCGGTGGTCGAGCACATGCTTGATGTAGAGCCTTTGTGACCGATAACTGACAAAAGCGATTAGCCTCAATTTGTTGCCACCAATGTCGAAAACGTGGAGATCACCCACCTTGTCGGTGGCAGGAAATATCGACTTCATTGCCGCGAAGTCCTTTGGATAACTCCTGCTTGCCAGACGAAACCATTGCGCTAGCGCGCTTGCTGCCTGTGGCCACTGCTCCTTGGCCTCACGAATGGGTTTTTCACTGAACACATGCATGCAACATCCTTATCGCATTCTGCTATGGGGAGTTAATCACAAAACAAAATTATCGCAACTTGCGATACACCCAGGCAGACCAACGGTCTGCCTCGGTACGACTCAGCCTAGATCCAACATTGACATCCGCATGATTGAAAATATGAGCAAACGTCTCCAACTAGGGTTTATCGCCCCTCACTGGACCTCGCTCATGACCACCCAATTGCTGATCCCCTGCCCCGCCTGCAATGGCCTCAACCGCATCCC
Organism: Pseudomonas sp. Y5-11; assembly: GCF_022368695.1. Taxonomy (NCBI): domain Bacteria; kingdom Pseudomonadati; phylum Pseudomonadota; class Gammaproteobacteria; order Pseudomonadales; family Pseudomonadaceae; genus Pseudomonas; species Pseudomonas sp. Y5-11. The sequence goes on along the minus strand of NZ_CP058974.1, from coordinate 1,395,635 downwards.
CGCCGAACGCCTCGCCGACCAGCCAAAATGCGGGCGCTGCAAGTCCGAGGTGCTACTGAGCAAGCCGTTCGAACTCAAGCAAGGTGACTACGCCAGCCAGATCAAGGGTGATCTGCCGTTGTTAGTGGATGTGTGGGCGGACTGGTGCGGGCCGTGCAAATCGTTTGCGCCGGTATTCGAGCAGGCGGCGGCGCAGTTGGCGGGCAAGTGCCGGTTGGCCAAGCTCGACAGCGAAGCCAATCAGCAGTTGTCGGCGCAGTTGGGGATTCGTTCGATTCCGAGTTTGATTCTGTTCAAGAACGGCCGGGAAGTGGCGCGTCAGAGCGGGGCGTTTCCGTTGCCGCAGTTGCTGGCGTGGCTGCGTAGCCAGGGCATCTGACCCTCCACAGGACCCCATGTGGGAGCGAGCCTGCTCGCAAAGGCGCCCGTTCAGTCAACCGAGATGTTGAACGTGCTGGCCGCTTCGCGAGCAGGCTCGCTCCCACAGGAAAATCAGTGATCTTCGAGCAGGTTGTGCAGTTCAACGAATTGCTGCGTCAGTTTGTGCCGTGGGTCGAGGTGGATCAGCGGGGTGCTGGCCTGGTGCGACTCGCGCATGCGCACCGAGCTGTTCAGATACACCGGCAGCACCGGCAAGCCCTCGGCAATCAACTCATCGAGAATCTGCTGCGGCAGGCTGGCCCGGGCCTGGAACTGGTTGACCACGATGCCTTCGACTTCCAGGCCGTCGTTGTGGTCCTCCTTCAACTCTTCGATTTCCGCCAGCAGCCCGTACAGCGCCTGACGCGAGAAGCTGTCGCAATCGAACGGAATCAATACCCGATCGGCGGCGATCAGCGCCGACACCGCATAGAAGTTCAGCGCTGGCGGCGTATCGAGATAAATCCGGTCGTATTCGCCGTCCAGCTCATCGAGCAATTTGCGCAGCTTGTTGATCTTGTGCTTGGCCTCGAGCTTGGGCTGCAGATCGGCCAGTTCAGCGGTGGCGGTGATGATGTGCAGGTTGTCGAACGGGGTTTCGTAGATGTCGGCCTGATTTTTCTTCGAAAACGGTCCGGAAGACAGGGTCTGTTTGAAGAAGTCGGCAATGCCCATGGGAATGTCATCGCCAGTGAGCCCGGTCAGATACTGAGTGGAGTTGGCCTGGGCATCGAGGTCGACCAACAGCGTGCGATAGCCCTCGCTGGCACTCACTGCCGCCAGATTGCAGGCAATGCTGGATTTGCCCACACCACCTTTCTGATTGAACACCACGCGCCGCATGACAAAACCTCCGTGTATCAAAGAATGACCGAGTGTAGTTGCCTGTGCGTGCGCTTCGCTACCTTCAACGACGCGGACTACAGAGTCAGGTGCAAAAATCAGCGGGCACAGAGGGCAAAAACCTGCCGTGTGCGCTGACAGGCCCGACAGACAAATCCGGCACGGTCCGGATAATGGCCAAGTGACAGCTTTTCTGCGGACCACTCGGTACATTTTGCTGCGCAAAACGTAACCAACATTTGCTACACACTCGTCGCACCGGGATAATGCGCGCCACCCGGCGCCAAGCGCCACATCAGGTCAGCCGCGGCTTTGGCGACTCAAAGCGTCATATAAAAGCCCGCAGGGGCGGGATGAACATCCGTGATCAACTTCAACATCGCCCAATGGCGCGCATGGGCCCCGGGGCTCGACAGCGTGGACGCGTGGCAGGCCTGGAGCCGACAACCGGTCGTACTCCCGGACAGCGATGCCGCACCCGATGTGTCGTTTCTGCCCGCCATGCAGCGCCGGCGCCTCAGCCGTCTGGCGCGGATGGCGTTCAGTGTCGGCTGGCCATTGGCCGACGGACGGGAAAACCTGCCGCTGGTGTTTGTTTCACGACACGGCGAAACCCCGCGCACCTTCGAGATTCTCAGTGACCTGGCCAAGGACGAGCCGTTGTCGCCGACGCAGTTCAGCCTGTCGGTGCACAACGCGATCATCGGTCTGTGGTCGATCATGCGCGGCGAAACCAGCGAAATGACGGCCCTTGCGGCCGCGGGCGATGGCCTGGAACATGGCATTCTCGAAGCGGCCGCCCTGCTCGATGAAGGCGCTCCGGCGGTGCTGCTGATCATCACCGAAGAACAGCCGCCCCAAGCCTATTCGCAGTGGATCGACGACGTGCCGTTCCCTTATGCGGTCGGTTTGCTGCTCACCCCCGGTACCGGCTGGCGGCTGACCCTGAACAGCGGCCAGGAAGCAGTGTCCAAAGCGCACTGGCCACACGCACTGAACCTGTTGCGAACCCTGCTCGGTCAGCAAACCCATTGCCAACATGCCTGGAAAAATCGTGTATGGACCTGGCAACGCAACCCGTGACCGAGAAAAACCGCGACGCCTACTACTGGCGCCTCCTGGCCACTGCCGCAAGTTTCGCGCTGTTCGGGCTGGGCGGGTTGTGCCTGCGCCTGCTGGTGTTTCCGCTGCTCGGTTGCCTGCCCGGCGATGCCTTGCAACATCGTCAGCGCGCACGGCAGACCGTCAGTCGGCTGTTCTGGTTTTTCGTCCGTTTCATGGCCCGCACCGGCGTGCTGACCTATGACATTCAAGGGGCGGAACGTCTCGGTCGCCCAGGGCAAATGATCATCGCCAACCACCCTTCGCTGATCGACGTGGTGTTCCTGATCGGCCTGGTGCGCCAGGCCAATTGCGTGGTGAAAAAAAGCCTGTGGGAAAACCCGTTCACCCGTGGCCCGCTGCGCCGCACCGAATACATCAGCAATGACGGCAGCATGGACATGCTCGACGCCGCGGCCGAGTCCCTGCAAAACGGCCAGACCCTGATCATTTTCCCCGAAGGCACGCGCACACAGCCCGGTCAGGCGCCCGCCTTTCATCGGGGGGCGGCGGCGATTGCCCTGCGCGGTGCGAAAATCCTTACGCCAGTGGTCATCAAGGTCAATCCGACCACCTTGACCAAGGCCGAACCCTGGTATCGGATCCCCCACCGCCGCGTGCACTTCAGTTTTCGTGTCGGAGCCGATATAGACCCACAGACTTTCGCCACGCAAGGCCCGGCACCGCAGGCCTCGCGCAAGCTCAACGATTATTTGCACTCTTACTTCATTAAGGAGCTCGCCGAAGATGAGCGATCTGAATAACCCTGGCCTGGTGCGCGACATCAAACGGCTGATCATCGATGCCCTGGGCCTCGAAGACATCAGCGTCGACGATATCGGTGACGAACAGACACTGTTCGGCGAAGGCCTGGGTCTGGATTCTGTCGACGCGCTGGAACTGGGTCTGGCGATCCAGAAAAAATACGGCATCAAGATCGACGCCGACGCCAAAGACACCCGTAACCACTTCACCAACGTGGCGAGCCTTGCGGCATTCGTCACGGCAAAACAGGCAGCTTGAGACCGGACCATGCAAACTCGTGACGACATTTTCAACACCCTGCGCGATGCCTTGGTCGAGCTGTTCGAACTGGATCCGGGGCGCATCAGCCTGGAGTCCAACCTGTATCAGGATCTGGAGATCGACAGCATCGACGCGGTCGATCTGATCGATCACATCAAACGCCAGACCGGCAAGAAAATCGCCGCCGAGGAATTCAAGTCGGTGCGCACTGTCGGTGACGTGGTCGAGGCGGTCTACCGTCTGGTTCAACCGGCCGCATGAGCCGATTGATCGGCCTCGGCCTGCTGCTGGCGGGGCTGCTGTACCCCTTTGCGGTGTATTTCGGCATGGAGCACTTCGCCCCGTGGCAGTTCGGGCTGCTGCTGGGTAGCCTGTGGCTGGCGCGGGCCCTGACTGGCGAGCGCAAGCCAGGCAGTCTGTGGATGGCCTGCGTGGCGATTGTGTTCTGCGTGCTGCTGGCGCTGTTTGACAGTCCGCTGTTGCTGCGCTGGTACCCGGTGCTGATCAGCGGCTTCATGCTGGTGCTGTTCAGCCTGAGCCTGAAATGGGGCCCGCCGATGGTCGAGCGCCTGGCACGACTGCGCGAGCCGCAACTGCCGCCCGAGGCGATCCGCTACACGCGTCAGGTCACCGTGGCCTGGAGCGTGTTTTTCTTCTGCAACGGTTTGTGCGCCGCGCTCCTGACCCTGTGGGCGCCGCTGCATTGGTGGATGTTGTACACCGGCCTGATCTCCTACGGATTGATCGGCCTGATGTTTGCCATTGAATGGCTGATACGACAACGGGTAAGAGGCCGTAAATGAACTGGATAAAACTTGAGCAACTGTTGCTCAAGGCCCTGCCGGGGCGAGCGATCACCGACACCCCGGCCCTCGACCATGCGCAACTGCGCGAGCAGGCGCTAAGCATTGCCGCCGGCCTGCAAGCACGCGGCGTGCAGCGCGTGGCGGTGCATCTGGAAGATGCCGCCGACCTCGCCATCGCCCTGCTCGGGGCCTGGCGCGCCGGCGTCAGCGTCCTGTTGCCCGCGGACCTGCAAGCGCAGACCCGCCAGCGCTGGTCGAGTGAAGTCGATCTGTGGCTTAGCGATCACTCCGATGATTCACACCTGAGCGATCTGTTGCAGCCTGCCCTGCCTGGCGTCGAACTGGATCTCGACCAGTGCCGCCTGAGCCTGTGCACCTCCGGCTCCAGCGGTGAGCCCAAGCGCATCGACAAGACTCTGCGCCAACTGGCCAACGAGGTCGAAGCCCTGGAACAGTTGTGGGGGGCGAATCTGGGTGAAGCCTGGATCATCGGCAGTGTCGCCACTCAGCACATCTACGGCTTGTTGTTCCGCGTGCTGTGGCCGCTGTGCGCCGGGCGGCCGTTCGTGCGCAGGCAACTGGCGTTCCCGGAAGATCTGCAACGCGCCAGCCGCGAACATCCGGCCTTCGCCTGGGTCGGCAGCCCGGCGCTGCTCAAGCGCATGGGCGACAACCTCGACTGGCCGGCGCTGAGTGCCGTGCGCCGGGTGTTTTCCTCCGGCGGCGCATTACCCGCAGACGCGGCGCAAAGCCTGCAGCAACGCTTGCAACAGTGGCCGACCGAAATCCTCGGCAGCTCGGAAACCGGCGGCATCGCCTGGCGCCAAGGCGCCAGCCTGTGGCAGCCCTTCGCCGGGGTTGAACTGAGCCAGGACAGCGACGGCGCCCTGCTGATCGCTTCCCCCTATTTGCCGGCGGGGCATGTCGAACACACCGCCGACGCTGCGTGCATCGCTGCCGACGGGCGTTTCGAGCTGCTCGGGCGGCTGGACCGTATCGTCAAACTCGAAGAGAAGCGCATTTCGCTGCCGATGCTGGAACAGGCACTGGTCGCCCATGACTGGGTCGCCGAAGCACGGCTGGGCGTGGTTCAAGAAAGCCGCGCGGTACTTGGCGCCCTGCTGGTGCTCAGCGACGCGGGCCTGTTTGCCTTGCGTGAACACGGCCGCCGCAGCCTGACCGAAGCCCTGCGCAAGCACCTGAGCCAGCATTGCGAAGCGCTGGCCTTGCCCCGACGCTGGCGCCTGGTGCGGCAACTGCCGCTGAACAGCCAGGGCAAGCTGCCCCAGGCCGACATCGAAGCACGGTTGCTGGCGCCACGGCCGAAAGCCCCAGAAGTGCTGGAACAGGTCGAAACCGACGGCGAGTGGAGCCTGCAATTGAGTGTGCCACCGGATCTGGCCTACTTCAGCGGTCACTTCCCCAAAGCCCCGGTGTTGCCCGGCGTGGTGCAGGTCGAATGGGCACTGAACCTCGGCCGACAACTGCTGAACCTGCCCGATAAATTTACCGGCATGGAAGTGCTGAAATTCCAGCAACTGGTGCGCCCGGGCGATGAAGTCCAACTGCACCTGCGCTTCGATCCCGAGCGCGGCAAGCTGTATTTCGCCTACCGCAATGACACCGCGACCTGCTCCAGCGGACGTATCCTGCTAGGAGCCGCCGATGCATAACCTGTGGCGAGGGAGCTTGCTCCCGTTGGGCTGCGCAGCGGCCCCAAATCCGGTTCACGCAAAACTGCGAGCGAGTGCTGTGCACTCGAGCGGGAGCAAGCTCCCTCGCCACAGTGGGGATGTGTTCAATGCATAACCCTTGCGCCGTGATTCCGGTCTACAACCATGAAACCGTGATCGGCACCGTGGTCGACGCCCTGCTCGCCCAGGACCTGCCGTGCATTCTGGTGGACGACGCCAGCACCCCGTCGTGCGCGCGCGTGCTGGATGCGCTGGCCGAACGTGATCAGGTGCATCTGGTGCGCCTGACCCTCAATCAGGGCAAGGGCGGCGCGGTGATGACCGGCTTGCGCGAAGCGGCGCGTCTGGGCTTCACCCATGCCCTGCAAGTGGACGCCGATGGCCAGCACGACCTGCACGACGTCGCGCGTTTCATCGCGCAATCCCGCGCCCACCCGGACGCCATGATCTGCGGTTATCCACTGTTCGACGAGAGCGTGCCCAAGGGCCGTTTGTACGCGCGTTATCTGACTCATGTGATGGTCTGGATCAACACGCTGTCGCTGCAGATCCGCGATTCGATGTGTGGCTTTCGCGTCTATCCGCTGGCCCCGACGCTGGCGCTGATCGACTCGGCACGAGTCGGCAAGCGCATGGATTTCGACTCCGACATCCTCGTGCGCCTGGCGTGGCGCAACCAGCCGATGCGCTGGCTGCAGACCAGCGAGCATTACCCGCTGGATGGCGTCTCGCACTTCCGCCTGTTCCACGACAACGCGCTGATTTCCAGCATGCACACCCGGCTGTTCTTCGGCATGCTGCTGCGCCTGCCCGTCATCCTCTGGCGCCGGTGGCGCACATGAGCGTCGAGACCGACAAGAAACACTGGGCCGACCGCGAAGAGCGCGGCAGCTTCCTGCTGATGAAATTCACCGCAGTCGCCGCCAAAGTGCTTGGCCGACGCCTGCTCAGTCCACTGCTGTACGGCATCGTCCTGTACTTCTTCCTGTTCGGCCGTACCGCGCGCAACAGTGCCTGGCAGTACCAGCAACGGCTGGCTGACTGGAGCAACCGCGGCGAATTGCGCCCGAGCTACTGGCGCGTGTTCCGCCAGTTCATGGCGTTCGCCGATTCGCTGCTCGACAAGCTCGACGTGTGGAACGGCAAGCTGCGCATCGAGCAGATCGAAATCATCGACCCGGCCCTGCTGCGCAATCAGCTGCGCGGCAGTCGCGGGCAACTGCTGGTCGGCGCGCATCTGGGCAACCTCGAAGTGTGCCGCGCCCTGGCCGAGATCGGCGAAAAGGTCACCATGAACGTGTTGGTGCACACCAAGCACGCCGAGCAGTTCAACCGCTTGCTGGGCGAGGCCGGGGCAACCAATCTGCGCCTGATTCAGGTCAGCGAACTGGACCCGGTGATCATGCTGCAACTGCACGAACGCCTGGAGCGCGGTGAATGGCTGGCGATTGCCGGCGACCGCGTGCCGTTGCACGGCGGGCGCAGCGTCACCGTGGATTTTCTCGGCCACCCGGCAGCGTTTCCGCAAGGCCCGTGGCTGCTGGCCGGTTTGCTCAAATGCCCGGTCAACCTGCTGATGTGCCTGAAACAACCGGACGGTCACTATCGCCTGACCCTCGAACCGTTTGCCGACAGCGTGGTGTGGACGCGCCGTGAGCGCGAGCAGGTCATTCATCAGTGGGCCACCCGCTATGCGCAGCGCCTGAGTCACTATTGCCTCGAAGCCCCGCACCAATGGTTCAACTTTTACCCTTTCTGGAAGACCGATGACGACGCCAACCCATGAGCCGGTAACTTTCGGCGAACGCCCTTTGCGCATCGAAGACGTGCTGGCCCTGGCCAACCGTCAGGCGCCCGTGCAGTTGCAGAGCGACGCCGCTTACCGCGAGCGCATCGCCAAAGGCGCACGGTTCCTCGATTCGCTGCTGGACAAGGAAGGCGTGATCTACGGCGTGACCACCGGTTACGGCGATTCCTGCGTGGTCGCGGTGCCGCTGCATCACGTCGAAGCATTGCCGCGTCATCTCTACACTTTCCACGGTTGCGGGCTGGGCAAGCTGCTCGACGCCCAGGCCACCCGCGCCGTGCTGGCAGCGCGCTTGCAGTCGCTGTGCCACGGCGTGTCCGGGGTGCGAATCGAACTGCTGGAGCGCCTGCATGCCTTCCTTGAACACGACATCCTGCCGCTGATCCCCGAAGAAGGTTCGGTCGGCGCCAGCGGTGATCTGACGCCGCTGTCCTACGTCGCCGCGACCCTGTCCGGCGAGCGCGAAGTGTGGTTCCGTGGCGAGCGTCGCCAGGCTGCCGACGTGCATCGCGAACTCGGCTGGACGCCGCTGGTGCTGCGCCCGAAAGAAGCGCTGGCGTTGATGAACGGCACCGCAGTGATGACTGGTCTCGCGTGCCTGGCCTTCGCCCGCGCTGACTATCTGCTGCAACTGGCCACGCGCATCACCGCGCTCAACGTGGTCGCGCTGCAAGGCAATCCGGAACACTTCGACGAGCGTCTGTTCGCCGCCAAGCCGCATCCGGGACAGATGCAAGTCGCCGCGTGGCTGCGCAAGGATCTGGCAATCGACGCGCCGACCGCGCCGCTGCATCGCCTGCAGGATCGCTACTCGCTGCGCTGCGCCCCGCACGTGCTCGGGGTGCTGGCCGACAGCCTGAACTGGCTGCGCTCGTTCATCGAAACCGAGCTCAACAGCGCCAACGACAATCCGATCATCGACGCCGAAGCCGAGCGCGTGCTGCATGGCGGGCACTTCTACGGCGGGCACATCGCATTCGCCATGGACAGCCTGAAAAATCTGGTGGCCAACGTTGCCGATCTGCTCGACCGACAACTCGCGTTGCTGGTGGACGAGCGCTACAACCACGGCTTGCCGAGCAACCTGTCCGGTGCTCCGGCGGAGCGCGCCATGATCAATCACGGCTTCAAGGCCGTGCAGATCGGCACCAGTGCCTGGACTGCCGAAGCGCTGAAAAACACGATGCCGGCCAGCGTATTCTCACGCTCCACCGAGTGCCACAACCAGGACAAGGTGAGCATGGGCACCATCGCCGCCCGTGACGCGATCCGCGTGCTGGAGCTGACCGAACAGGTCGCCGCCGCCACGTTGCTCGCGGCCAATCAAGGCGTGTGGTTGCGCGGTCGTGATGAAGACGCGCGTGCGCTGCCACCTTCGCTGGCCGCCATGCACGAAGAGCTGGCCAAGGACTTCCCGCCGGTCATCGAAGACCGTGCACTCGAAGGCGAATTGCGCCTGTGCCTGCAACGTATCGCCGAGCAACACTGGAGGCTGCATGCGTAGCGCCGGAGTGCTGCACGCCGACACGGAAATCCTCGTGCCGTTTTTTGACGTCGACACTATGCATGTGGTCTGGCACGGGCATTACGTCAAATACCTGGAAGTGGCGCGCTGCGCGCTGCTCGACCAGATCGGCCACAACTACACGCAGATGTCCGAGTCCGGTTACGCCTGGCCGATCATCGACCTGCAATTGCGTTACGTGCGTGGCGCGGTGTTCGGCCAGCGTTTGAACGTGCGCGCCAGTCTGGTGGAGTGGGAGAACCGCTTGAAGATCAATTATCTGATTACCGACCTGCAGACCGGCGAGCGCCTGACCCGTGCCAGCTCGGTGCAGGTGGCGGTCGAGATCAGCAGCCGCGAAATGCAACTGGCTTCCCCCAAAGTGTTCACCGACGCGGTGCAGAGGATGCTGCGATGAACCTGTTCTGCAAAGGCCTTGGCGCGCTGGCGCTGCTCGCCGTGTCGACGCTGGCCAACGCCTTCGACCTGCAGCAGCTCAGCGAGCAACTGGCGAAACCGGAAGTGATCCACGGCCAGTTCATTCAGGAAAAGCACCTGCGCGCGCTGCCTCAGCCGTTGCTCAGCAAGGGTAGCTTCGTGCTGGCGAAAAACCACGGTCTGCTCTGGCTGCTCAAGACCCCGCTGCAACAGGATTACCGCATCACCGCCAACGGCATCGCCCGTCGTGACGGCAACGCTTGGCAGTTGCTGCCGAACAAGAGCGCCGGTGCCGAACAGAACCGCTTGTTCCTCGCTGTGCTGCAAGGTGACAGCAGCGGCTTGCAGCGGGATTTCGAACTGGCCCTGAGCGGCGACGCACAGCAGTGGAAACTCACCCTGACCCCGCGTTCGCTGCTGCTCAAGCAAGTGTTCAATCAGATCAATATCAACGGTGGTGAGCTGGTACAGACCATCGAACTGCTGGAAACCCAGGGCGACAGTACCGTGCTGCGCATGCAGGACAGCACTGCAAACCAGCCGTTGAGCGAAGCGGAGCAACATGACTTTGCCGAGTGAGCGCAGGCTGCCGTGGCTGTTTCTGATCCTGCTGCTGGCGGTTGTCGCGCTGGCCGGGTGGCAGTGGCGCGACGGTGCGCCGCTGTCGGCCAACCTCATGGAACTGGTGCCCGGGACCAACCCTGACGCCCTCGAACTGCGCGCCGAACAGCGCATGCAGGAGCCGCTCAATCGGGAAATGCTGGTGCTGGTCGGGCACACCGATCGCCAGCAAGCGCTGGCCATGGCGCAAACCCTCGGCGAGCAATGGCAGGCCAGCGGTCTGTTCGAAAAGGTCCAGTGGAACCTGCAGGCGGATCTGCCGGCGCTGCGCACGCAACTGCTGCAAGGGCGGCTGGCGATGCTCTCGGCGGATGATCGGCAACTGCTGACCGAGCATCCCGATGCGTTCATTCAACAACGGGTGCAGGCGCTGTTCGACCCGTTCAACGGTTTCACCTTGGTACCGAGCCAGGACGACTGGCTGGGCCTGACCGGACGCATCCAGAACAGCCAGCCGAAACACGGCGCGGTGCAACTGGACATCGGCAGCGGCGCACTGGTCGCCGATGCCGACGGCAAGAGCTGGGTGCTGCTGCGCGCGCGTACCACCGGCAATGCCTTCGATATGAACCTGCCGCTGAAAGTCGCCGATCTGCTGCAGCACAGTCGCGAGCAAGCAGCGAAATCCGATGTACACCTGTTGGCCGCCAGCGGTCTGCTGTACGCCGCCAACGGTCAGCAGCAAGCCACCCGCGAAATGACCTGGGTCGGCGGCGGCGCCACCCTCGGTATTCTGCTGTTGCTGCTGTTGGCGTTCCGCCGCTGGCGGGTGCTGCTGGCGTTCGTGCCGGTGCTGGTGGGCATGCTGTTCGGCGCGGTGGCCTGCGTCGCGGTGTTCGGCCACATGCATGTGATGACGCTGGTGCTCGGCTCCAGCCTGATCGGCGTGGCGGTGGATTACCCGCTGCACTATCTGTCGAAAAGCTGGAGCCTCAAGCCGTGGCGCAGTTGGCCGGCGCTGCGCCTGACCCTGTCCGGGCTGACGCTGAGCCTGATCACCAGCGCCATCGGTTATCTGGCACTGGCCTGGACGCCCTTCCCGGCGCTGACGCAAATCGCGGTGTTCTCCGCTGCCGGCCTGCTCGGTGCTTACCTGTCGGCGGTGTGCTTGCTGCCGGCCCTGCTGAAAAACGTTGAGCTGCAACCGGCGCAATGGCCGCTGCGCCTGGCCGAGCGCTTGGTGCAACTGCGCGAAAACCTGCTCGAACACGTGCGCACCCCGGTGCTGCTGGCGCTGCTGATCGCCTTCTGCGCTGGCGGTCTGGTGCAGCTGCAAAGCAAAAACGACATTCGCCAATGGGTCGGTGCGCCGCAACGCCTGACCGATGAAGCCCAGACCATCGCGCGCATCACCGGTTATCAGCCGACCAGCCAGTTCTTCCTCGTGCGCGGCGCCAATCAGCAGGAATTGCTGGAGCGTCAGGCCGCGTTGAGCGAGCGTCTGCAGCAACTGGTCAACCTCGACAAGCTGCAAGGCTATCTGGCCCTCGACCAACTGCTCAGTCCGCCGAGCCAGCAACAGCAAGTGCGCGAAGCGCTGAGCAAACTGCCTCAATACTGGCAGCCGTTGCTCGACCTTGGCGTACCGCTCGCGGCGTTGCAAACCGAGTTGCAGCAGTTGCAGAACCTGCCTGCCGAAGACATCGACGCAGCACTGGCCGGGCCGTTGGGCGAGCCTTACCGCACGCTGTGGCTCGGCCCGACCGAAGACGGCGTGGCGGCGATGACCAGCCTGCAGGGCCTGAACAATCCGTCACTGCTGCGAGTGCAGGCGCTGGACTTGCCGGGGGTGATGCTGGTGGATCGGCTCGGTGAATTGAACAATGTATTCGCCGCGACCCAGATCAGCGCCGCCGAACTGAAACTCGCCTCCTGCGTGTTGATCGTGCTGGTGCTGATCGTGCCGTTCGGCTTCGGCGGCGCGTTGCGCATCGTCGCCCTGCCGCTGCTGGCGGCGCTGTGCAGCCTGGCCAGCCTCGGCTGGCTCGGTCAGCCACTGACCCTGTTCAGCCTGTTCGGCCTGCTGCTGGTGACGGCGATCAGTGTCGATTACGCGATCCTGATGCGTGAACAGGTTGGCGGTGCGGCAGTGAGTCTGCTGGGCACCCTGTTGGCGGCGCTGACGACCTGGCTGTCGTTCGGTCTGCTGGCCGTTTCCAGTACGCCGGCGGTGAGCAATTTTGGCCTGGCAGTGAGCCTCGGTCTGGCCTTCAGCTTCATTCTCGCGCCGTGGGTCGGGCGCCACGTCCACAGCACCAGCGTCGCGGAGCCGGCAGCGTGACGGTCGCCGGCTTCTGGTTGATGGCCCTGGCGCTGTTCGCCGTGGCGACCCGTGTCGGTCGGCATGTCGGCCTGATCCCGATCGTCAGCCAGTTGCTGCTGGCCAGCTTCGGTTTGCCGCTGCTGATGTATTTCTGGATCGAACCGGACTGGCAGCTCAGCGGCGCCGAACTGATTGCGCCGGGGTGGCTGAAAGACCTCTACAGCCTGAGTTTCGCGCTGTTGCTCGGGCACATTCTCAGTGATGTGATCGACCTGCGCCTGGACCGCCAGAGCGTGAAAATCGCCGTGCCGAGTTTTGTTGTACCGTTCGCCTGCGGCCTGGCCGCCGCCTGCTGGCTGCTGCCGGCGCAACCGTGGCTGAACTCGCTGGCAATCGGGCTGGTGTTCGCGATCACCGCGATCCCGGTGCTGTACCTGTACCTGCGCCACATCGACTATCCGCCCGCCGCCACCCGGCGCCTGGTGCAGACCGCAATTCTCATCGACCTGACCTGCTGGACGCTGTTCGGTCTCGCCCAGGGCAGCCTGCATCTGAGCAGTCTGTTGCTGCCGCTGGGACTGGCCTGCGTGCCGGTGCTGCTGCATCTGCTGCGCGTGCGTCGTCCGCTGACCTACAGCCTCGGCTTCTTTGCGCTGCTGGTGCTGGCCGAACATTACAAACTCAACGCACTGATTTTCGGCATCGGTTATCTGCTGTGCATGGCCTTGCTGAAAGTGCCGTTGGTGCTGCCATTGCCGGCGCGGTGGATGAGCCGCTTGCAGACGTGGATCGCGATCCCGCTGATCCTGACCTTCGGCATCGTGCAGATCGACGTGCACAGCGCCCTGGCCAGCCTCGGCGCGGTGCAATGGGCGGCGCTGCTGCTGTTGCCGATTGCCAGTAAACTGCTCGGCAACTGGCTCGGGCTGGGCTGGGCCGGTGCATCGTTCGAAGGCGCCAGCCGCTGGCGCGAAAGCGTGCTGCTGAACATTCGCGGGCTGAGCGAAATCGTCTTTCTCAACCTGTTGCTGCAACAACAGCTCATCAGCCCGGCGCTGTACTTCGCGCTGATGCTGATGGGCCTGATCGCGACGCTGTTGCCGGCCCTGATCGGCCTGCACCGCGCGCCTATGAAAACCAGCGCCACTGCGCCCGGGAGCTCACGTGCCAATCGTTGAAATGGAATCCCGTCAGGTCGTGATCATTGGCGCGGGCCCGTCCGGGGCCATCGCCGCCGCGTTGCTCAAGCGCCAGGGCCACGATGTGCTGGTGATCGAGCGCCAGCATTTCCCAAGGTTTTCCATTGGTGAAAGCCTGCTCAGCCATTGCCTGGATTTCGTCGAAGAGGCCGGCATGCTCGACGCTGTCAACGCCGCCGGCTTCCAGCGCAAGACCGGAGCTGCCTTCGCTTGGGGCGAGCGCTACAGCGCCTTCGATTTCAGCGACACCTTCACCGCGGGCAAGCCGACCACGTTCCAGGTGCAGCGCGCCGATTTCGACAAGCTGCTGGCTGATCAGGCTGAATTGCAGGGTGCCGAATTCCGTTACGGCGATGCCATCGTCAGCGTCGATTTCGACCGGGCCAGACCGCAGCTTGACGTGCTGCGCGAAGACGGCAGCGAGTACCGCATCGAAGCGGACTTTGTGCTCGACGCCAGCGGTTACGGGCGCGTGCTATCGCGTTTGCTTGATCTGGAAGCGCCGTCGAATTTCCCGGTGCGCCAGGCAGTATTCACCCACGTTGAAGATCACATCGATAACCCGGCCTTCGACCGCGAGAAGATCCTCGTCACCACCCACCCCGAGCACCGCGACATCTGGTTCTGGACGATCCCGTTCAGCAACGGGCGCTGCTCGGTGGGCGTGGTGGCTGCTGCCGAGCACTTCAAGGGGCGCGACAGCGATCTGGATGCCTGCCTGCGCGGTTTCATCGGCGAAACGCCGAGCCTCGCCGCTGTATTGAACAATGCGGTGTGGGACACCCCGGCGCGCACCCTCGGCGGTTATGCGGCCAATGTGAAAACCCTGCACGGCCCGGGCTTCGCCCTGCTCGGCAACGCGGCGGAATTTCTCGACCCGGTGTTCTCTTCGGGCGTGACCATCGCTATGCGTTCAGCGAGCATGGCCGCCGCCGTCCTGCACCGGCAGTTGCAGGGCGAAACCGTCGACTGGCAGCGCGAGTTCGCCGAGCCGCTCAAACGCGGGGTCGACACCTTCCGCTGCTATGTCGAGGGCTGGTACGCCGGTACCTTCCAGGACGTGATTTTTTATCAAGACAGCCAGGCAGACATCCGCCGGATGATCTGCTCGATCCTCGCCGGTTACGCCTGGGATGAACGCAACCCGTTCGTCAGCGAAGCGCGTCGCCGGTTGAAGATGATTTCCGAACTCTGTGCAAAGGACGCCCCATGAATTACTTGAGCGACAGCTACGTCGAGGAAACCCGCTTCGGTTTCTGGTTCCTGCGCAGCCACACCTGGCAGCACCATGTGTTGCGCGTGGCGATCAACGACTTGCGCGGGTTGTTCAGCGAGTCGCTGCCAGCCAATCCGGTGCTGCTGGACGCTGGTTGCGGTCAGGGCAAATCGTTCCGCCATCTGCGCCAGACCTTCGCCCCACAGCGTCTGATCGGCGTCGACGCCGACCCGCACAGCCTGCAATTGAGCGCCGAAGAAGCGGCGCGGCAGGGCTTCGACGTCGAGCTGATCGGTAGCGACTGCGCGACGCTCAAGGTGGCCGATGCCAGTGTCGACCTGCTGTTCTGCCATCAGACCTTTCATCACCTGGTGGAGCAGGAAAAAGCCCTCGCCGAGTTCTACCGCGTGCTCAAACCGGGTGGTTATCTGCTGTTCGCCGAGTCCACCGAGGCTTACATTGATACCTGGGTGATCCGCTGGCTGTTCCGCCATCCGATGCAGGTGCAAAAGAGCGCGGCGCAGTACCTGGAAATGATTCGCCAACAGGGATTCGAGTTCAGCGAGCGCAATGTTTCGTACCCGTATTTGTGGTGGAGCCGGTCGAAGGATTTCGGACTGCTGGAGCGATTCGGATTGCGCCGGCCCAAGCCGTTTGGCGAGCGTGAGGAAACGTTGGTGAACGTTGTCGCCCGCAAGCCATTGCAGGAATCCATCTGATGTACCACTTTCGATCAGCACAGCTAAACCCCTGTGGGAGCTGGCTTGCCAGCGATAGCGGTGTGTCAGTTAACCAAAATGCTGGATGTGCCGCCGCCATCGCTGGCAAGCCAGCTCCCACAAGGTTTGCGGTATGGCTGATTTTAGTGGCATTTGCTTTGCTGAGTGGTTGCGCCAGCCAGGCCCCGCTGCCCGCGAGCGCACCGACGCTGCCGTTACCTCTGCAACTGCACATCGAACGCCAACAGGCCGATCAGCGTCAGGACTGGCTGTTGGTGATCCAGCGCGAAGGCCCCGGCATCCGCTGGTCGATGATGGATCCGCTGGGCATTCCCCAGGCCCGTCAGCAACTGATCGACGGGCGCTGGCAGGCCGACGGGCTGCTGCCGCCCAATCCCGAAGCCCGGGAGCTGTTTGCCGCGCTGCTGTTTGCCCTGACCCCGTCCGGCGAACTGGCACGCACTTACCCCACCGCGCAGCAGCAGGGCGAGCAACGCACGCTGGCGCCGCGCTGGACGATCCGTTATGCACAACCGTTGAGTTTCCAATTGAATCTGCCCCAAGGCCCGCACTATCGGGTTTCTCCTCTCGGTGAACCGACGCCATGACTGCCTACCTCAATGCCCTCGGCGTGATCTGCGCGCTGGGCCGCGACAAGCAACAGGTCGCGCAGAACCTGTTTGCCGGTGACTGCTCGGGCATGCGCCGCGAGTCCGGCTGGGTTGCCGAGCGTGAATTGCCCGTGGCGGCGGTGCATGGTGAGCTGGCGGCCATTCCGGCCGAACTGGCCGACCAGCACAGCCGCAACAATCAACTGCTGCTGGAAGCCGCGCTGCAGATTCGCGAGGACATCGACCGGGCCATCCAGACGTATGGTCGCGAGCGCATCGGCGTGGTGCTCGGCACCAGCACCTCGGGGATCGACGAGGCCAGCCGCGGGCTGGCGCACTACCTTCGCGAGCAGCAGTTCCCTGGCGAGTACGACTATCGGCAACAGGAACTCGGCGCGCCGGCGAATTTTCTCGCCGATTGGCTGCAACTCAGCGGCCCGGCCTACGTGATTTCCACCGCCTGCACGTCCAGTGCGCGGGCGTTGATGAGCGCACAGCGCCTGCTCGATCTGGGCCTGTGCGACGCGGTGCTGTGCGGCGGGGTCGACAGCCTGTGCAAACTGACGCTCAACGGTTTCAGCGCGCTGGAAGCGGTGTCCGACCAGCGCTGCAATCCGTTCTCGGCCAACCGCAACGGCATCAACATCGGTGAAGCGGCAGTGCTGTTTCTGATGAGCCAGCAGCGCAGCGACGGCCCGGCCATTGCCCTGCTCGGCAGCGGCGCCAGCTCCGACGCGCACCATATTTCCGCGCCGGAACCGAGCGGCCGCGGCGCCCTGCAAGCGATGCAGAAAGCCTTGAGCCGCGCACAGTTGCAAGCGGCGCACATCAGCTACCTGAACCTGCACGGCACCGCGACCCAGCACAACGATGCGATGGAAAGTCTGGCAGTCGCCACGCTGTTCCCTGACGGCGTGGCCTGCTCGTCGACCAAGCCGATGACCGGTCACACCCTCGGCGCGGCCGGTGCGCTGGAAGCAGCGTTCTGCTGGCTGAGCCTGAGCGCCGACAACCCGCAACAAGCCTTGCCGCCCCACGTCTGGGACGCCCAGCCTGACCCCGACTTGCCGGCGCTGAAGTGGGTGACCGCGAGCGAACGCCTGTCGTCCATTGCACCCCGCTACCTGATGAGCAATTCGTTTGCCTTCGGCGGCAACAACGTCAGCCTGATTATCGGAGACGCTCCATGAATGACTGGCCGCTCGCCGAACTGCTGCCCCACGCTGGCGACATGATCCTGATCGACCGCATCCTCAGCTTCGACGAAGAGCAGATCCACACCTGCCTTACCGTCAAGCCCGACGGCTTGTTCAACCTGCCAGACGGCAGCCTGCCGGCGTGGGTCGGCATCGAGTTGATGGCGCAAAGCGTAGCCGCCTTCGCCGGTTGCCACGCACGGCAGAAGGGCAACCCGGTAGCGCTGGGTTTCCTCCTCGGCACGCGTAAATTCGAGTGCAACGTCGAAGCGTTTCCGGCCGGCAGCGAACTGACCATCCACGGCATCCGTTCGCTGGAAGACGACAACGGCATGGGTGTTTTCGAATGCCATATCAACGCCCCCGGCATTGAGGCCAGCGCACGGTTGAACGTGTTCCGCCCGCCGCAGCCCAGCCAATATCTTGAACAAACCAGGGAGTCGAACGATGACTGAATCCGTATTGGTCACCGGCTCCAGCCGTGGTATCGGCCGCGCCATTGCCTTGCGTCTGGCGCAGGCCGGGCACGACATCGTCCTGCATTGCCGCAGCGGCGTTGCCGAAGCGCAAGCGGTGCAGGCCGAGATCAAAGCGCTGGGCCGTCACGCACGCATCCTGCAATTCGACGTCGCCGACCGCGAAGCCTGCAAAACCATCCTTGAAGCTGACGTCGAAACCCACGGCGCTTATTACGGCGTGGTGCTTAACGCCGGCCTGACCCGCGATGGCGCTTTTCCGGCGTTGAGCGATGACGATTGGGACGTGGTGCTGCGCACCAACCTCGACGGTTTCTACAACGTCCTGCACCCGGTGATGATGCCGATGATCCGTCGTCGCGCCGCTGGTCGGATCGTCTGCATCACCTCGGTGTCGGGTTTGATCGGCAACCGTGGCCAGGTCAACTACAGCGCCTCCAAGGCCGGAGTGATCGGCGCCGCGAAGGCGTTGGCGATCGAACTGGGCAAGCGCAAAATCACCGTTAACTGCGTCGCACCGGGCCTGATCGACACAGCGATGCTGGATGAAAACGTGCCGGTGGAAGAACTGATGAAAATGATCCCCGCACAACGCATGGGCACCCCGCAAGAGGTCGCCGCTGCGGTGAATTTCCTGATGTCGGCGGAAGCCTCGTACATCACCCGTCAGGTCCTGGCGGTCAACGGAGGCCTGTGCTGATGAAGCGCGTCGTCGTCACCGGCATGGCCGGCATCACTTCGCTTGGCAGCGACTGGCAGACCATCGCCGGCAACTTCGCGGCCAACCGCAGCGGCATTCGCCGCATGCACGAGTGGGACCGGTTCAGCGAACTCAACACCCGTCTGGCCGGGCCGATCGATGATTTTCTCGTCCCGGCGCACTGGACCCGCAAGCAACTGCGCAGCATGGGCCGGGTCTCGCGGCTGGCCGTAGGCGCGGCAGAACAGGCACTGGCCGACGCCGGCCTGCTCGGCGATGAATCGATCAAGGACGGGCGCATGGGCGTTGCCTGCGGTTCGTCCACCGGCAGCACCGACGAGATCAAGGCCTTCGGCAACATGCTGCTCAATTCGGTGGCCGAAGGCCTCAACGCCAACTCCTACGTGCGGATGATGCCGCACACCACCGCGGCCAACATCAGCATCTTCTTCGGCCTCACCGGGCGCCTGATCCCGACGTCCAGCGCCTGCACCAGCGGCAGTCAGGGCATTGGCTACGCGTATGAAGCGATCAAGTTCGGACGGCTGCCGCTGATGCTCGCCGGCGGCGCCGAAGAGCTGTGCCCGACCGAAGCGATGGTCTTCGACGCGCTCTACGCCACCAGCCTGAAAAACGATGCGCCACAGACCAGCCCGCGACCGTACGACAAGGGCCGCGACGGTCTGGTGATCGGCGAAGGCGGCGGCATGCTGGTGCTCGAGGAGCTGGAACATGCGCTGGCTCGCGGTGCGCGCATCCATGCCGAGATCGTCGGTTTCGGCAGCAACGCCGACGGCCAGCACACCACGCGCCCGGAACAGGTCACCATGCGCCGCGCCATGGAGCTGGCGCTGGAAGACGCCGGGCTGACGCCGGACGCCATCGGTTACGTCAATGGTCACGGCACCGCTACAGAACAGGGCGACATTGCCGAAACACTGGCGACCAGCAGTCTGTTCGGCGAACACATGCCGATCAGCTCGCAGAAGAGTTTCCTCGGCCACACGCTGGGGGCCTGCGGCGCGCTGGAGTCGTGGTTCAGCATCGAAATGCTCAATCGCGACTTGTATGTGCACACGCTCAACCTCGACGAGGTCGATCCGCACTGCGGCAAGCTCGATTACCTGCGCGGCGAATTCCGCCAGATGCATCACGACTACGTGATGAACAACAATTTCGCTTTTGGTGGCGTCAACACCTCGTTGATTTTCCGCCGCTGGCACTGACCGCAACACGTTTGGAGTGAAGGGAATGACTCAGTTTCACCGCATCGCCGCCCTGCTGGCCCTGGCCTTGGTGCTCGGCGGTTGCACCAGCAAACCGGTTTACAACGCCAAGGAAGAATTTTCGCCCAACCTCGGTTTCACCCAGGCGCAGATGAGCCGCGCCATCGTCACCGCGCTCAACGACCGCCAGTGGGTGGTGCAGTCGGTTCGCCCGGGCATGATCAAAGCGGCGATCACGGTACGCGGCCGCCACCACGCCGAGGTCGACATCCCGTTCAGCCCGACCTCGTTTGAAATCGACTACCGCAGCAGCTACGGCCTCGACGCCAAGGACGGCAAGATCCACGGCAACTACAACCGCTGGGTCAACCGCCTGCGCGACAACGTGCTCAAGGAACTGTCGATCAACCCGGACATCGAGTTCGTCAACGACCTGGGCATCGTCAAGCAAGGCGCCGACGAGCCGACCTACCTGAGCTTTCGCGAGGGCGTCAAACGCGCCACCGACGCCGGCCTGCTGGACGGCAGCGTGAAGTTCTACCTGGCCGGCGAAACCCTGCCAAAGCAGGTGCGCAAACTCGACACCGTGAGCAGCAGCCGCAAGACCAACGGCTCGAACAAATCCGACACCGACGCCTGCTTCTGGGCCCTGCAATCGGCCCTCGCCACCCTGCAGAACGCCGCGAAAAAAGCCGACGCCAACGCGGTGATCAACATCGCCAGCGTCGACCAGCGCGACCTGTACAAAGACACCGAAAAATTCCAGTGCCGCGCCGGTATGGTGGTGTCGAGCGTGGCGTTGCGTGGGGATTTGGCGCACGTTGATTGACTGAGTGAATCCAATCCTGTGGCGAGGGGATTCATCCCCGATGGGTTGCGTAGCGGCCCCGAAACCTGAGAACCCGGAGCATCAGGCATACCGAGTTCACTGGTTTTACGACGGCTGCGCCGCCGATCGGGAATAAATCCCCTCGCCACAAGGTGTTGTCTCCATTTCTGCATCTACACTCGCTCAACAGGCCCTCATTCAACGCCTGCCGGAACGGCGAGCCCCCATCGATCAAGCACTCGCGGTTCTCTTTCACCGTCAAGGAGATGACCATGCAAGTGAAAGCTCTGATCGCCGCCACGCTTCTCGGGCTATTGCCCAGCGCCAGCCACGCCACCAACCTGATGTACATGCCGTTCGAAACCGTGCTTTCGGATGCGATTCGCGCCGGACGGCTGGATGGCAGTGTGAAGTTTTATCTGATCGGCAACGGGCCGCAGGGCACGCAGCAGTTGTTGCGCCGGGATGTGGTCAGTGATTTGCGCACCAACGGCTTCAACAAGAGCGATCACGATTCCTGCGAGTGGGTGCTGCAGTCGAACCTGATCAAGTTGCAGGCCGACGCCAAGCGGGTCGGGGCGAATGCGGTGGTCAATATCGTCAGCTATTACGACCAGCATGTGCGCAAGGATTTGAATACCTATGAGTGTCGGGCCGGGGTGTTTGTGACGCGGGTGGCGTTGAAGGGGGATCTGGTGCGGTTGCCCTGAAATATGCGGTGTTCGGGCGAGCGTCTTCGCGAGCAGGCTCGCTCCCACCTTGAAATGCGTTGCCCTGTGGGAGCGAGCCTGCTCGCGATTTGATTGCGCAGCAATCAAGCGTTTGAAGGTTCGACTTTACGCGTCAGCAGTTCGACAAACGCCTTGGCCATCGGCGATTTCTGATCCTTGCGCTGCACCAGCCACACCGCCGACACCGCCTCCGGATCGAGCAGCGGTCGATAGACCACGCCGTCGATGCGCATCCGCTGGTAGGACGCCGGCAATACCGAAACCCCAAGCCCCGCTGCGACCAATCCGATGATGGTCATCGCCTCACCGGCCTCCTGGGCAAAATGCGGGCTGAACCCGGCATCGCGGGCCAGACTGAGCAGTTGCGCATACAGCCCGCTGCCGTAGCTGCGCGGAAAGAACACGAACGGCTCCAGCGCCAGCGCCGAGAGAAACAGCCCCTCTTCACTGCCTTGGGCCAGCGGATGCTTGGAGCTGAGCACCGCCACCAAGGGCTCGCGCATCAGCTCAACCACGCTCAGCGAATCCGGCAAACCCAGCGGACGCATGATGCCGACTTCGATCGATTCATCCACCAGCGCGTCCGCGACCATGGTGCTGCTCATCTCCCGCAGGTTCAGGTGCACTGCCGGGAAACGCTGACGAAAGGAAAAAATCGCTTGGGGAATGGTCGAGTTGAACGGCGCTGACGAGGTGAAGCCAATTTTCAATT
The DNA here is from genome assembly GCF_022368695.1 of Pseudomonas sp. Y5-11. Lineage (NCBI taxonomy): Bacteria > Pseudomonadati > Pseudomonadota > Gammaproteobacteria > Pseudomonadales > Pseudomonadaceae > Pseudomonas > Pseudomonas sp. Y5-11. Next base: position 1,373,497 of record NZ_CP058974.1, on the reverse strand, counting down.
CGCCCAGTTCACCGAGTTGCGCACGCCGGGCGACGTCCGCCGCTTTGTCGACTTGAGCCAGCACCAGCCGCGCTTCCTGCAGAAACAATCGGCCGGCCTCGCTCAGCTCGACCCGACGATTGGTGCGTTCGAACAACCGCGCGCCGACCTCTTGCTCCAGCGCCTGAATCTGCTGGCTCAGCGGTGGCTGGGAGATCCCCAGCACCTGTGCGGCGCGGCCGAAATGCAATTCTTCGGCGACGGCGATGAAGTAGCGCAGATGACGCAATTCCATGGACACCCCATTAGGTCGTTAAAGCTATCAAACAGGTCGAACAATATATTGGATAGAAACATTAGCCAGCTATATGATTTTTTCATTGCCTGCCTGGCCGTGCCCTCCGAGGTCTGATGTGAAAACCGCCGCCGCCCCTCTTGCCCATGAAGTTCCGCCTGCCGCGGCGGACGATGTGATCGCCGAGCTGCAGGAGATCTACATCGAAAAAGGCACGCCGATGTTCATGCGCACAGTGCTCGCGCTGTTCAGTGGCGGCTTCGCGACCTTCGCTTTGCTGTATTGCGTGCAGCCGATGATGCCGCTGCTGTCCCACGAGTATGGAATCAACGCGGCGCAGAGCAGCCTGATTCTGTCGGTGGCGACCGGCATGCTGGCCTTCGGTCTGCTGATCACCGGGCCGATCTCCGACCGCGTCGGGCGCAAACCGGTGATGGTCGCGGCACTGTTCGCCGCCGCGTTGTGCACGATCGCCAGTTCGATGATGCCGAGCTGGCACGGCGTGCTGATCATGCGCGCGCTGATCGGGCTGTCGCTGAGCGGCCTGGCGGCGGTGGCGATGACCTATCTGAGCGAAGAGATCCACCCGCAGCACATCGGCCTGGCGATGGGCCTGTACATCGGCGGCAACGCGATTGGCGGGATGAGCGGACGCTTGATTACCGGGGTGTTGATCGACTTCGTCAGCTGGCACACGGCGATGCTGGTGATCGGCGGCCTGGCGTTGGTCGCGGCAGCGGTGTTCTGGAAGATCCTCCCCGAATCGCGCAACTTCCGCTCACGCTCGCTGCACCCACGCAGCCTGCTCGACGGCTTCACCATGCACTTTCGCGACGCCGGCCTGCCGCTGCTGTTTCTTGAAGCCTTTGTGCTGATGGGCGCATTCGTCACTCTGTTCAACTACATCGGCTATCGCCTGCTGACGGCACCGTACAACCTCGATCAGGTGTTCGTCGGCTTGTTGTCGGTGGTGTACCTGTCGGGCATCTACAGTTCGGCCAAAATCGGTTCGCTGGCGGACAAACTGGGGCGCCGTAAAGTGCTGTGGGCAACCATCGCACTGATGTTCGCCGGCCTTGCGCTCACGATGTTCACACCGCTGTTGCTGGTGATCGTCGGCATGCTGATCTTCACGTTCGGCTTCTTCGGCGCGCACTCGGTGGCGAGCAGCTGGATCGGCCGGCGCGCGACCAAGGCCAAGGGCCAGGCGTCGTCGTTGTACCTGTTCAGTTATTACGCAGGCTCCAGCATTGCCGGGACGGCGGGTGGGGTGTTCTGGCATTTGGGCGGCTGGAATGGCATCGGCCTGTTTATTGGTGCGCTGTTGCTGGTGGCACTGCTGGTGGCGTTGAAACTGGCGAAGTTGCCGCCACTTGGTGGTGTGAAAGCTTAAAAGCAAAAGATCGCAGCCTGCGGCAGCTCCTACAGGGAAACGCGAATCCCAATGTAGGAGCTGCCGCAGGCTGCGATCCTTTGATCTTGTACAAAAACGCCCGGCATTGGCCGGGCGTTTTTTATTGGGCGTCGATCACTCGTGATACTGCGCTGACAACTCGTGCACCGCACGCAGGAACGCGCCCGCATGCTCCGGATCGACCTCTGGGGTGATGCCGTGGCCGAGGTTGAACACGTGGCCGCTGCCCTTGCCGTAGCTGGCCAGAATGCGCCCGACTTCGGTGCGGATCGCTTCCGGTTTGGCGTAGAGCACGGTCGGGTCCATGTTGCCTTGCAGCGCGACCTTGTAGCCAACACGGGCGCGGGCATTGCCGATGTCGCAGGTCCAGTCCAGGCCCAGTGCGTCGGCGCCGGCCTCGGCGATGCTTTCCAGCCAGAGGCCGCCGTTCTTGGTGAAGAGGATCACCGGCACCTTGCGCCCGTCGTGTTCGCGAATCAGGCCGCTGACGATTTTCTTCATGTAGGCCAGGGAGAATTCCTGATACGCCGCCGCCGACAGGTTGCCACCCCAGGTATCGAAGATCTGCACCGCTTGCGCGCCGGCCTGGATCTGCCCGTTGAGGTACGAGGTCACCGACTGCGCCAGCTTGTCCAGCAGCAGGTGCATGGCTTGCGGGTTGTCGTAGAGCATCGCCTTGGTCTTGCGGAAGTCTTTCGACGAACCGCCTTCGACCATGTAGGTCGCCAAGGTCCACGGGCTGCCGGAGAAGCCGATCAGCGGCACACGGCCGTTCAGCTCACGGCGGATGGTGCTGACCGCGTCCATCACGTAGCCGAGATCCTTGTGTGGATCCGGGATCGGCAGCGCTTCGATGTCGGCCAGGGTGCTGACGACTTTCTTGAAGCGCGGACCTTCACCGGTCTCGAAGTACAGGCCCTGGCCCATGGCATCGGGGATGGTGAGGATGTCGGAAAACAGGATCGCCGCGTCCAGTTGCGGGTAGCGGTCGAGCGGTTGCATTGTGACTTCGCAAGCGAATTCCGGATTCATGCACAGGCTCATGAAATCACCGGCCTGGGCACGGCTGGCGCGGTATTCAGGCAGGTAGCGGCCGGCCTGGCGCATCATCCACACCGGGGTGACGTCAACGGGTTGCTTGAGCAGGGCGCGGAGGAAACGGTCGTTCTTCAGGGCAGTCATGTCGGCATCCGGAAAAAAAGTGCGGGCATTTTCTCAGAGCGCGACGCAAAAGGCACGGATGCAGGTCAGCCTTTTGTCTATCGGGTCAATTTATTGCGTTGGAAATGCGTTATCAGCAACACCGAGAAACAACTGTGGGAGCGAGCCTGCTCGCGAATAGGCCGGTACATCCAACATTGAAGTTGGCTGACAGACCGCTTTCGCGAGCAGGCTCGCTCCCACAGGGTTATTGCGTTTGGCTCAGGGTCTGAGGTCAGACGCCCAGGTAATCGAGGATCCCTTCAGCCGCATTGCGCCCTTCGAAGATCGCCGTCACCACCAGGTCGGAACCGCGCACCATGTCGCCACCGGCGAAGATTTTCGGGTTGCTGGTCTGGTGCTTGTACTGACCTTGCTCAGGCGCGACGACGCGGCCCTGGCTGTCGGTCTGGATTTCGAACTGTTCGAACCACGGTGCCGGGCTTGGACGGAAACCGAAGGCGATGACCACGGCGTCGGCCGGGATGATCTCTTCGGAGCCCGGGATCGGCTCGGGGCTGCGACGGCCACGGGCGTCCGGTTCGCCGAGACGGGTCTCGACCACCTTCACGCCTTCGACCTTGTCTTCACCGACGATCGCGATCGGCTGACGGTTGTAGAGGAATTTCACGCCTTCTTCCTTGGCGTTCTTCACCTCTTTGCGCGAGCCGGGCATGTTCGCTTCGTCACGACGATAGGCGCAGGTCACCGACTTGGCGCCCTGACGGATCGAGGTGCGGTTGCAGTCCATCGCCGTGTCGCCACCACCGAGCACCACAACCTTCTTGCCTTTCATGTCGACGAAATCTTCCGGCGACTTTTCAAAGCCCAGGTTGCGGTTGACGTTGGCGATCAGGAAGTCCAGCGCGTCGTAGACGCCCGGCAGATCCTCACCGGCAAAGCCGCCCTTCATGTAGGTGTAGGTGCCCATGCCCATGAACACCGCATCGTATTCGGCGAGCAGTTGCTCCATGGTCACGTCCTTGCCGACCTCGGTGTTGAGGCGGAATTCGATGCCCATCCCGGTGAAGACTTCGCGGCGATTGCTCAGCACGGTCTTCTCAAGCTTGAACTCGGGAATGCCGAAGGTCAGCAGACCGCCGATTTCCGGGTTCTTGTCGAACACCACCGGGGTCACGCCGCCACGCACCAGCACGTCAGCACAGCCCAGACCCGCCGGGCCTGCACCGATGATCGCGACACGCTTGCCGGTCGGCTTGACCTTGGACATGTCCGGGCGCCAGCCCATGGCGAACGCGGTGTCGGTGATGTACTTCTCGACCGAACCGATGGTCACCGCACCGAAACCGTCGTTGAGGGTGCAGGCACCCTCGCACAGACGATCCTGCGGGCAGACCCGGCCGCAGACTTCCGGCAGGGTGTTGGTCTGGTGCGACAGCTCGGCAGCCTGGAGGATGTTGCCCTCGGCCACCAGCTTCAGCCAGTTGGGAATGAAGTTGTGCACCGGGCACTTCCATTCGCAATACGGGTTGCCGCAACCCAGGCAGCGGTGGGCCTGGTCGGCCGACTGCTGGGGTTTGAACGGTTCGTAGATCTCGACGAACTCTTTCTTGCGTTGACGCAACAGTTTCTTCTTCGGATCCTTGCGCCCGACATCGATGAACTGGAAGTCGTTATTCAGACGTTCAGCCATTGTTAAAACCTCATCAAACTCTTCAGGCGCATATCACTGCGGGTTGGCACGAGTGCTGGAAAGCAACGATTTCAGGTTGGCAGCCTTAGGCTTCACCAGCCAGAAACGACGCAGGTAGTCATCAAGGTTCTCGGCGAGTTCACGACCCCACTCGCTCTCGGTTTCCTTGACGTACTCGTTCAGCACGTTCTGCAGGTGGCTGCGGTAGGCTTCCATCGCCTCGCCGCTGATCCGCTGGATTTCCACCAGTTCGTGATTGACCCGGTCAACGAAGGTGTTGTCCTGGTCGAGCACGTAGGCGAAACCACCGGTCATGCCAGAGCCGAAGTTGTAACCGGTCTTGCCCAGGACGCAGACGAAACCACCGGTCATGTACTCGCAGCAGTGATCGCCAGTGCCTTCCACAACGGTGTGGGCACCGGAGTTACGCACAGCGAAACGCTCGCCCGCAGTACCAGCGGCGAACAGCTTGCCGCCGGTGGCGCCGTACAGGCAGGTGTTGCCGATGATGGCGCTGTTCTGAGTCTGATAGACGCTGCCCTTCGGCGGCACGATGACCAGTTTGCCGCCGGTCATGCCTTTGCCGACGTAGTCGTTGGCGTCGCCTTCCAGGTACATGTTCAGACCGCCGGCGTTCCACACGCCGAAGCTCTGACCGGCCGTCCCTTTGAAGCGGAAGGTGATCGGCGCATGGGCCATGCCCTGATTGCCGTGCTTGCGCGCGATTTCGCCGGAGATCCGCGCACCGATCGAACGGTCGCAGTTGCAGATGTCCAGGTCGAACTCGGCGCCGCTGAGGTCATTGATCGCCGACGTCGCCATGTCGACCATTTTCTCGGCCAGCAGGCCCTGGTCGAATGGCGGGTTGCGCTCAACGCCGCAGAATTGCGGTTTGTCCGCCGGGATGTGATCGCTGCCCAGCAGGGGGGTCAGATCCAGGTGATGCTGCTTGGCGGTCTGGCCTTCGAGGACTTCCAGCAGATCGGTGCGACCGATCAGCTCTTCGAGAGAGCGCACGCCGAGCTTGGCCAGCCACTCACGGGTTTCTTCGGCAACGTAGGTGAAGAAATTCACCACCATATCGACGGTGCCGATGTAGTGATCCTTGCGCAGCTTCTCGTTCTGGGTCGCGACGCCGGTGGCGCAGTTGTTCAGGTGGCAGATACGCAGGTATTTGCAGCCCAGGGCGATCATCGGCGCAGTACCGAAGCCGAAGCTTTCGGCGCCGAGGATCGCGGCCTTGATCACGTCGAGGCCGGTTTTCAGGCCGCCGTCGGTCTGCACCCGGACTTTGCCGCGCAGGTCGTTGCCGCGCAGGGTCTGGTGGGTTTCAGCCAGGCCGAGTTCCCACGGAGCGCCCGCGTATTTGATCGAGGTCAGCGGCGAAGCACCGGTACCACCGTCGTAGCCGGAGATGGTGATCAAGTCCGCGTAGGCCTTGGCCACACCGGCGGCGATGGTGCCGACGCCTGCTTCCGCTACCAGTTTCACCGAAACCAGCGCCTTCGGGTTGACCTGTTTCAGGTCAAAGATCAGTTGCGACAAGTCTTCGATCGAGTAGATGTCGTGGTGCGGCGGTGGCGAAATCAGGGTCACGCCCGGCACTGCATAACGCAGCTTGGCGATCAGCCCGTTAACCTTACCGCCCGGCAACTGCCCGCCCTCGCCCGGTTTGGCGCCCTGAGCCACCTTGATCTGCAGCACTTCGGCGTTGACCAGGTATTCCGGAGTGACACCGAAACGGCCGGTCGCGACCTGCTTGATTTTCGAACTTTTGATGGTGCCGTAGCGCGCTGGGTCCTCACCGCCTTCGCCGGAGTTGGAACGCGCACCGAGGCGGTTCATGGCTTCGGCCAGGGCTTCGTGAGCTTCCGGCGACAGGGCGCCCAGCGAGATACCGGCGGAGTCGAAGCGCTTGAGCACCGATTCCAGCGGTTCGACTTCACTGATGTCCAGCGGCGTATCGAGGGTCTTGACCTTGAACAGGTCACGGATCATCGACACCGGACGGTTGTCCACCAGCGAGGTGTATTCCTTGAACTTGGCGTAGTCACCCTGCTGCACGGCGGCTTGCAAAGTGTTGACCACGTCCGGGTTGTACGCGTGGTATTCGCCACCGTGGACGAACTTCAGCAGACCGCCCTGCTGGATCGGCTTGCGCGGACTCCAGGCTTCGGTGGCCAGTGCTTTCTGCTCGGCTTCGATGTCGACGAAACGCGCACCCTTGATGCGGCTCGGCACGCCACGGAAACTCAGCTCGCACACTTCTTCGGACAGACCGATGGCTTCGAACAGCTGTGCACCGCGATAGGACGCGATGGTCGAGATGCCCATCTTCGACAGGATCTTCAGCAGGCCTTTGGTGATGCCCTTGCGGTAGTTCTTGAACACCTCGTAGAGGTCACCCAGCACTTCACCGGTACGGATCAGGTCGCCCAGCACTTCGTAGGCCAGGAACGGATAGACCGCCGAGGCGCCGAAACCGATCAACACCGCAAAGTGATGCGGATCGCGGGCGGTCGCGGTTTCCACGAGGATGTTGGAGTCGCAGCGCAGGCCTTTTTCGGTCAGGCGGTGGTGCACCGCGCCGGTGGCCAGCGAAGCGTGGATCGGCAGCTTGCCCGGAGCAATATGGCGGTCACTCAGGACAATCTGGGTACGCCCGGCACGCACGGCTTCTTCAGCCTGATCGGCAACGTTGCGGATCGCCGCTTCGAGGCCGACGCTTTCGTCGTAGTTGAGGTCGATGATCTGCCGCTCGAAACCCGGGCGGTCGAGGTTCATCAGCGAGCGCCACTTGGCCGGCGAGATCACTGGCGAGCTGAGGATCACGCGCGAGGCGTGCTCCGGCGATTCCTGGAAGATGTTGCGCTCGGCACCGAGGCAGATTTCCAGCGACATCACGATCGCTTCACGCAGCGGGTCGATCGGCGGGTTGGTGACCTGCGCGAACTGCTGGCGGAAATAATCGTATGGCGTGCGCACGCGCTGCGACAGCACGGCCATCGGCGTGTCGTCGCCCATCGAACCCACGGCTTCGTAGCCCTGTTCGCCAAGCGGACGCAGCACCTGATCACGCTCTTCGAACGTGACCTGATACATCTTCATGTATTGCTTGAGCTGATCGACGTCGTAGAACGCCGAACCGTGGTCGTTGTCTTCCATGGTCGCCTGGATGCGCAGGGCGTTCTTGCGCAGCCATTGCTTGTACGGATGACGGGACTTCAGACGGTTGTCGATCGCGTCGGTGTCAAGGATCTGCCCGGTTTCGGTGTCCACGGCGAGGATCTGGCCCGGGCCGACACGGCCCTTGGCGATCACGTCTTGCGGCTGGTAATTCCAGACGCCGATTTCCGACGCAACGGTGATGAAGCCGTTGGTGGTGGTGACCCAGCGCGCCGGACGCAGACCGTTACGGTCGAGCAGGCACACCGCGTAACGACCGTCGGTCATTACCACGCCAGCCGGGCCGTCCCACGGCTCCATGTGCATCGAGTTGTACTCGTAGAACGCTCGCAGATCCGGGTCCATGGTTTCAACGTTCTGCCACGCTGGCGGAATGATCATCCGCACGCCACGGAACAGGTCGATGCCACCGGTGACCATCAGTTCGAGCATGTTGTCCATGCTCGAGGAGTCGGAACCGACACGGTTGACCAGCGGCCCGAGTTCTTCCAGATCCATCAGATCGTTGGTGAACTTGGTCCGACGGGCCTGCGCCCAGTTGCGGTTACCGGTAATGGTGTTGATCTCGCCGTTGTGCGCGAGGAAGCGGAATGGCTGGGCCAGCGGCCATTTCGGCAGGGTGTTGGTGGAGAAGCGCTGGTGGAACACGCAGATTGCGGTTTGCAGGCGCTGGTCACCGAGGTCCGGATAGAACGCGGCCAGGTCGGCCGGCATCATCAGGCCTTTATAAATGATGGTCTTGTGCGAAAAGCTGCAGATGTAGTGGTCGGTGTCGGCGGCGTTGGCCACCGACGAGCGACGACGGGCGCTGAACAGCTTGACCGCCATGTCCTGATCGCTCAGGCCTTCACCGCCAATATAGACCTGCTCGATTTGCGGCAGACGCTCAAGTGCCAGGCGGCCGAGGACGCTGGTGTCGATCGGCACTTTGCGCCAGCCGATCAGTTGCAGGCCTTCAGCGAGGATCTCGCGGTTCATGTTCTCGCGAGCGGCTTCGGCCTTGGCCGGATCCTGATTGAAGAAGACCATGCCCACGGCATATTGCTTGGGCAGCTCGACGCTGAAGTTTTCCTGGGCCATCGCCCGCAGGAACGCGTCAGGCTTTTGAATCAGCAGACCGCAACCGTCACCGGTCTTGCCGTCGGCATTAATCCCACCGCGGTGGGTCATGCAGGTCAGGGCCTCGATGGCCGTTTGCAAAAGGGTATGACTGGGCTCGCCCTGCATATGGGCTATCAGGCCGAAACCGCAGTTATCCTTGAATTCATCTGGTTGGTACAGACCTGCTTTCATAGACACTTTCTCACCAGGCTGCCTCTTTACGAGGCAAATTTCTTTTCAATTCAACCACTTGCTTGCCGCGCCGAACGTACGCCGGCTTTGCGGGGGCAAAAGGGTGGTCATTGTACACAGCGACACAGACGCTCACAAATTTGACGACGAAATGTCGCAAATTCATGTCGCATTTGTGAAAGGTTTAAAGCGATCTGCTGTGCTAGTCAAAACTTTTTTAATTCTGACTGCAACGACTCAAAGACTACTGTGACGCAGACACCACAAGGCACGCGACCCGTAGGGGCGGCGCGCACTTGTAGAAATTTTGAGGTGCTTGGAGAGGCGGCCTGGGTAAGACCGCCGAATCTTCAGCGAGTTGTTGCCAGTTCCTGTTGGACGCTGGCGACAGTGCGAGGCCAAGGTTTACCAGCCTGAACCTTCGCTGGCAAGGCCTTGATGGCAGAAACGGCTGCATCACGATTGGCGAAGTTGCCGTAGGTGATCACGTAGAGTGGCTTGCCGTTGAGGACTTTCTTGAAATAACGGTACTCGCCGCCCTGCTCCTTGACGAAGTTTTGCGCGGTCGCTTCGGAGCTGGTGCCGAGGATCTGCACCACATAGTTGCTGGTCGGCTGACCGGCGTACCAGCTGCCACCGGCAGCCTTGGCCACGGTAACCGGCTTCTCGGCCGGTTTGGCGGCAGCAACAGGCTTGGCCGGCGCCGGGGCCGGTTTGGCCGCTGGCGCTGCCGGAGCAGGCTTGGCGGTGGCGACCTGAGTCGGTGCCGGGGTCGGCTTGGCCGCCGGAACAGGCACTGGCGTCGGCGCTGGACCGGCCGGAACACCTGCCGGTGGTGCGGAAGTCGTTACGGTTGGCGGCGTCGCGCTGGAACCTTCAACCGGCACGCCATCGTCACCTTCGGTGATGCCGCCTGCGGCCTCAGCCAACGGGCCGCGCATCACCGGCTGCGAGTTACCGACCAGCGGCAGCGGCATCGGCTGGGTATTGCCGGCGAACTCGACGTTCGGCGCGCCACCCTTGGCGCCTTGGCCCAACGGCAGTTGTGCCTGTTCGTTGGCAGGTGCGCCGGTGGTTGGTGCCTTGTTGCGACCCGGCATCAGCCAGGCGGCGGCGACCGCGACCACAACGACGGCGGAAATCGCCAATACGTGTTTCTTCGGCATGTTGAACCCCATACTTGGACGCTTGACCGCAGAGCGGCTGGCAATCATGACTTCGATCAGTGCATCGCGAGCGACCTGGTTGATGTTGCCAGGCCAACCCTCCGAGCTTTCGTGAATCTCAGAGATCTGATCCGCGGTAAAAAGTTCGACACCCCGGCCCGCACCTTCGAGCCGTTGGTCGAGATATTCGCGGGTCTCTTCTTCGGTGTACGGCTGCAATTCGATGACGTGGAAGCGCTCTTCCTCGAGGTGCAAGGCCTCGAGCTGCGCGATCAGCGACGATTCACCGAACAGGAACACGTGCGGACGCCCTTCCGGTGCACCGGCACCCAGCGCCATCAGCGCTTCGAGCGCAGATTCGTCGAGCTGCTCGGCATCATCCACCAGCAGATAGACTTCCTGACCAGTGAGCGCCAGTTGTACCACCTGCGCCAGAATCGCGCCGACCTCGGCCTGCCCAACATCCAGCGCCTGAGCAACCTGACGCAGCACGCCGGCGGCATCGCCCGCTCCACGGGCCGATACCACAACGCTTTGCACCGATTGCTTGTTGGTGCTGGCTACCAGCGCCTGGCGCAGCAGGGTCTTGCCGCTGCCTTGCGGGCCAGTGACCACCAGCAGCAACTGGCTGTAACGCGCCAGATGGTGCAGTTGCCCCAGCACCGGCTTGCGCTGGGCCGGGAAGAATTTGAAGCCCGGCACCCGCGGCGCGAAAGGGTCGTGACTTAACTGGAAATGGCCGAGGAACGCCTCGTCGGCATGCAAACTAGTCATCGGAATCTTATTAACCTTTAAGCTGAGCCAGAGCGCGGTAATCCGCTCCCAGCGTGGCCTGTAGAACCTCTTTCGGATAATCGGCGGTCACCACCGCTTCGCCCATCCGGCGCAGCAGCACCAGGCGCAGACGACCGTCGATCACTTTTTTATCAATTGCCATGTGTTCGAGAAAATCGGCTTCGGTCATTTCTTCCGGCGGGATCACCGGCAGACCGGCACGCTGGAACAGACGAATGCCGCGATCACGTTCCTGTTCGCTGATCCAGCCCAGGCGCGCGGACATGTCCAGCGCCATCACGGTGCCAGCGGCGACCGCCTCACCATGCAACCAGACACCATAGCCCATGTGGGTCTCGATGGCGTGGCCGAAGGTGTGGCCGAGGTTGAGCGTGGCACGCACGCCGGTTTCCTTCTCATCGGCACCGACCACCGCAGCCTTGGCCGCGCAGGAACGCTCGATGGCGTAGGTCAGGGCCTTCTGATCCAGTGCGCGCAGGGCGTCGATGTTTTCTTCAAGCCAGCTCAGGAACGGCTCGTCGCAGATCAGCCCGTACTTGATGACTTCGGCCAGACCGGCCGACAGCTCACGCGCCGGCAGGGTTTTCAGCGATGCGGTATCGATCAGCACGACGTTCGGCTGATAGAACGCGCCAACCATGTTCTTGCCCAAAGGATGGTTGATACCGGTCTTGCCACCCACCGACGAATCGACCTGGGACAGCAGCGTGGTAGGAATCTGGATGAAATCGACGCCGCGCTGGTAGCAGGCGGCGGCAAAACCGGCCATGTCACCGATGACCCCGCCGCCGAGGGCGATGATCGTGGTTCGACGGTCGTGACGGGCGGTCAACAGGCCGTCGAAGATCAGTTGCAGGGTTTCCCAGTTCTTGAAGGCTTCGCCGTCAGGCAACACCACGGAAATCACCGAGAACGGCGCAAGGCTGCGGGTCAGACGTTCGAGATAGAGCGGCGCCACGGTCTCGTTGGAGATGATTGCCACCTGCCGCCCGTGGATATGCGGCGCCAGCAACTCGGGCTGATCCAACAAACCTTCGCCAATATGAATCGGGTAGCTGCGCTCGCCTAGATCGACCTTGAGTGTCTGCATGTGTCCCCACAGTGAAGATGGAAGCAGGCGTCCTGCCTTGAATTATTGGATGTCCGCGACCTTTAGCTGATGTGACGCCGCTCGCACGCCATCCGCCACAACCTCGACGGCGGTGACCGGACGCCGAGGATAGCGCATTTCGGGCGGCGCTTTAACGGGGTGGAAGCTGTGCCAGACGGTCGAGAATATCGAGCACCACCATGCGCGGTGGCCGTTCGTCGGTTTCCACCACCAGATCGGCGATCTCCCGATAGAGCGGATCGCGGATCTCCAGCAGGTCTCGCAGGGTTTTCGCCGGATCGGCGGTGCGCAGCAAAGGACGATTGCGATCGCGCGACGTACGCCCGACCTGCTGCTCGACGGAGGCGTGCAGATACACCACCCGTCCGCCCGCGTGCAGGGCCTTGCGGTTGGCATCACGCATCACCGCGCCGCCACCGGTCGCCAGCACCACGCCGTCGAACGCGCACAGCTCGGCGATCATCGCCTGCTCACGGTCACGAAAGCCGGGCTCACCTTCCTTGTCGAAGATCCACGGGATATTGGCGCCCGTGCGCAGTTCAATTTCCTTGTCGGAATCTTTGAACGGCAGGCGCAGCTCTTTGGCCAGCAACCGGCCGATGGTGCTTTTTCCAGCGCCCATCGGTCCTACAAGAATCAAATTTCGCACAGAATCAACGACTCACAGCAATCGCCTGGTTATTCATGATACGCGGAGTGAGAAATACCAGCAGCTCGGATTTTTTCTCCGAAACCACATCACGCCGGAAAAGGCGGCCAAGATACGGCACATCGCCAAGAAATGGCACCTTATCTACGACCTTGCTTTGAGTATTTGAGAAAACGCCCCCAATCACGATGGTCTCACCGTCGTTTACCAGCACTTTGGCGTTGACTTCGTTCTTCTTGATCGGCGGCACATCCTGCACCTTGTTCAAGTAGTCCGGTTCGTCCTTGGTGACCTTGACCTCCATGATGATGCGGTTGTCGGGGGTGATCTGCGGCGTCACTTCCAGCGACAGCGAAGCCTCCTTGAACGACACCGACGTCGCACCGCTGGAGCTGGCTTCCTGGTACGGAATCTCGGTGCCTTTGAGGATTTTCGCGGTCTCCTTGTCGGAGGTAACCACTTTCGGCTGGGAGACGATTTCACCATTGCCGGTCTTTTCCATGGCGGTCAGCTCAAGATCGAGCAACACGTTGTCGGTGATAAAAGCGATGCCGATCCCGGATGTGTTACCGACCGTGCCCATGTCGACGAACGGCGAGTTGGTGCTGGTACTGCCCGGTGTGCCGATGGTGGTCGAGGTGCCGTTACTGACCCCGGAGGTGTTCCAGTTACCCTTGTTCTGGATCGAACCGCCCCAGCGCACGCCCAGGCTCTTGTCATAATCGACGTTGGCTTCGACGATCCGCGCTTCGATCATCACCTGACGCACCGGGATATCCAGCTGCGCCACGATCCGCCGCAGTTCGTCGAGGCGATCCTGGGTCTGGTAGGCAATGATGTTGTTGGTCCGTTCATCGACCGTGATCGAGCCGCGTTCATCGATTTTCGCTTCGGCGCTGGTGACCGACTGGAATAGCTTGGCAATGTCCGCCGCTTTGGCGTAGTTCACTTGCAGCAGCTCGCGACGCAGCGGTGCCAACTCAGCGATCTGCTTCTGCGATTCCAGTTCCTGGCGTTCGCGGGCGGCGATTTCGTCGGCCGGCGCCACCAGCAACACGTTGCCGATCTTGCGTTTATCCAACCCCTTGGTCTTCAGCACCAGGTCCAGCGCCTGGTCCCACGGCACGTTCTGCAGACGCAAGGTGATCCCGCCCTGCACCGTATCGCTGGCCACCAGATTGAGGTTGGTGAAATCGGCGATCAGTTGCAGCACCGAGCGCACGTCGATGTCCTGGAAATTCAGCGAAAGCTTTTCGCCGCTGTAGCTGTTGCGGTCGGCATTGCGCTTTTGCAGATCATCGACGGTCATCGGGCGAATGCTGACGGTCAGCTTGTTATCGGTCTGGTAGGTGGAATAGTCGAACGTGCCGCTGGGTTCGACGGTGATGACCGCACGATCGCCAGTGGCGGCGGCATTGACGAACTGCACCGGGGTGGCGAAGTCCTTGACGTCGAGGCGTACCCGCAGCCTGTCGGGCAACTGGGTGCGGGCAAAGCTGAGAATGATCTTGCCGTCATGCTCCTGGATGTCGGGGGCGATGGTCGGGTCGGAAAGGTCGATGACCACGTTCCCCTCCCCTGCAGTACCGCGCTGGAAATCGACGCCACGAATGGTTTTGGCGACAGGGGTGTAAGCCTTCGCCGGAGCCGCAAACGGTCGCGGCGCAGCAGCGGCAGGCTTTGGCGCAGCAGGCTTGGCGCCCTGCCCGACCACCACGAACAGATTGTTGCCCTCGACCCGTGAGGTATACGGCGTCAGTTGCGTCAGATTGATGATCAGACGCGTACGGTCGCTGGCTTCGACCACTGTCGCACTGCGGGCGTTGCCGCTGCCCAGATCGCGGGTCTTGTTCGTCAGTTGGCTGGCGACACCCGGCAGATCCAGGGCGATTCGCGCCGGCGATTCGGTGGTGTAGCCCTTGGGTTGCGGTGGCGGGCCGTCAAACGCCAGCTTCAACTCGATACGGTCACCCGGTAACGCCGCAACATCCAGCGCCTGGAGACTGGCCGCCTGAACCATCGGTGAAAGCAGCGCTATCCATAGCGAAAAACCGAGGGTGGAGAAAATCCTGTTCATTGTTCGACTTCCACTATGAGTGCTCTTTCAAAGGAATGGTGCGCGGACGTTCCAGCCAGGCGCCTTCGCCGTCGGGCACGATCTCGACCACATCGACCTGAGTGGCGCTGATAGCGACAATGCGCCCATCGTTGCGCCCCAGGTAGTCGCCGACTTTCAACCGATGCACACCGCCCGCCCCACGCAGCAACGCAAAGGAGCCGGAAGCATTGGAGATCGTGCCGACCATTTCAAACTGCTCGATGTTGAAACCTTCGAGGTATTGCTTGACCCGGTTGGGGTCGGGTTTGACGTTACGCGAGCCGCGCTGGTGCCCGGCCAGATCGACTCGCACCTGACGCGAGAACGGGCTGCGCAGGTTGGCCGCGCTGTAGGTGAACGTGGGATAGGAATGAAACGTCGGCGTCGGCTCGATCCGGCCGGCCGGCCGCAGACGTACTTCGTTCATGTAAGCGTCGAGGTCACTGAACTCGTCACTGCTGCCGCAACCACTGAGGCCGAACAACAGCACTGACAGGGCGAAAAAACGAATCGGGGTCATTTGTCCAACCCCTTGTCGTTGTAGCGGTATGTCTTGGCGAGGATGTTCATACGCAGCTTCGTCCCGCCGTCGGGGCTGGCAGGTGCCAGTTCGAAATCGTGCAAGGTGACGATCCGTGGCAACCCGGCAACCCCACTGACGAACGTCGCAAGGTCGTGGTAAGCCCCGGTGACGGTGATCTGGATCGGCAACTCGATGTAGAACGGCTGAGTCACTTCCGGCAGCAGTTTGATCTCTTCGAATTCGAGACCGCTGCCCAGCCCGGTGCGGGTGATGTCTTCGAGTAATCCCGGGACTTCGGTGTCGCTGGGCAACTGCCGCAGGAGCACGCCAAAAGTGTTTTCCATCTCCTTCATCTGCTGGGTGTACAACTCCAGGTTGGCGGCCATGCGCGCCTTGCTGGCGAATTGCTCTTTCAAGGTGTCTTCTTCCTGACGCCTGGCTTCCAGCTGGTTTTCCATGTCGCTGATGAAAAAGTTGTAGCCAAGCGCCAGCACCAGCACCGCCAGGAACACTCCCGCGATGCTTTTCACCGCGGCCGGCCAGGAGCCGATATTGCTGGTGTCCAGATCGTTGAAGTCGATATTGCGCAGACTTTGCAGCCATTCGGACGGTTTCATTTGTCGCCCTCCGTCACAGCCGGCTGGGTCTGACGAACGGTCAGCTGAAAGACGTTGGCCTGGTCCACCTGACCGGCAGTCGTCGCTTTCACTTCATTGAGACTCGGCGCGTCGAACCAGTCGGAGGCATCCAGATTGCGCATCAGCTCCGAAACGCGATTGTTCGACTCCGCCGCGCCGCTGATCGACAGCGTCTTGCCGGCCAGTTTCACGCTGGTGAAATACACCCCGTCCGGCAGCGTGCGCGCCAGTTGGTCGAAGATCCGCCCGCTGATCTGCCGGTTGCCCTGCAAGTCCTGGATGATGCGCATGCGCTCGACCAGTTGCTGGCGCCGCGCCTTGAGTTCGCTGATCTGCTTGATTCGTTCGTCGACCACGGCAATCTGTTTGCCGATGTAGGCATTGCGTGCGGCCTGCCGCTCGATGGCGGTACTGAAGACCTGATCGGCGATAAATACCGCGCCCACCGAGCCGACGAAGACTCCAATCAGAATCAGCAGGAAACGCTTGCGCCGCTCTTCGCGGCGTTCTTCACGCCAGGGGAGAAGGTTGATCCGCGCCATCAGTCGAAACTCCTGAGCGCGAGCCCGCAGGCGATCATCAGGGCCGGCGCGTCACTGGCCAGGGCCCCGGCGTTGACCTTGCTGCTCAAGGCCATGTCGGAAAACGGGTTGGCGACCTGGGTCGGGGTGCCCAGACGCTGCTCGATCAGGCGATCCAGCCCCGGTACCGAGGCGGTGCCGCCGGCCAGCAGAATATGATCGACCGAATGGTACTGCCCGGAGGCGAAAAAGAACTGCAATGATCGCGAGACCTGCTGCACCAGGGCGTCACGGAATGGCTGCAACACCTCGCTGACATAGTCATCCGGCAGACCGCCCTGCTTTTTCGCCAGTCCGGCCTGCTCGACGGTCAGACCGTAGCGGCGCTGGATTTCCTCGGTCAGTTGCCGGCCACCGAACAGTTGCTCGCGGGTATAGATGATGCGGCCGTTGTGCAGGACGCTGAGGGTGGTCATGGTGGCGCCGATGTCCACCACGGCGACAGTCAGGCGCTCCTGCGATGCGGCCAATTGAGTGGCGAGCAGGCCGAACGAGCGTTCCAGCGCGTAGGCCTCGACGTCGACCACGCGCGCAGTCAGCCCGGCCAGCGCCAGCGCTGCCTCGCGCACTTCGACATTCTCCTTGCGACAGGCGGCCAGCAGCACGTTGACCCGCTCCGGGTTGCGCGGCGACACACCCTGGACCTCGAAATCGATGGCGACCTCGTCCAGCGGATAGGGGATGTATTGATCGGCCTCGATCTTGAGCTGGTTTTCCAGTTCGTCATCGGTCAGCCCGGCATCCATCTCGATGATCTTGGTAATCACCGCTGAACCGGCCACCGCCACCGCCACGCTTTTGAGGCCGGTCCGCGCCTTGACCAGCACGCGGGACAAGGCATTGCCCACGCCTTCGAGCTCGGCGATGTTCTTTTCAACCACGGCGTTGGGCGGCAGCGGCTCAACCGCGTAGGCCTCGACGCGGTAGCGGTCACCCTGACGGCTCAGTTCCAAAAGCTTCACCGAAGTGGAGCTGATGTCGATCCCCAGTAACGCATTGGTCTTTTTATTGAAGAGTCCCAGCACTACCAATTCCCTATGACTTTCCGTGAGTTACGGACTCTGTAATACGCATTGCGTTCCTTCACCCCGCCTTGACAGAAGCGCAAATGACGCCCCCAGCAGAAAAGTGCTTATAATGCCCAGCGTTTTTTTCCGCTTTTTACTGCCGGCCCAGGCTGTTCCGTGTGTTACCGGAACCCTGTCGCCACATTCATTCTTTGCCCTGGATGCCCAAAAGCCTTGATTCGTCTGCTGAAATTTTTCGGTTGGTCCATCGTCGCCGTTTTCTGCGGACTGCTTTTAGGTCTCAGCGGCGCGTTTCTTTACCTTAGTCCGGGTTTGCCGTCTGTGGAGGCGCTGAGAAGCATTCAGTTGCAGATTCCGCTGCGGGTCTACAGCAGCGACAACAAGTTGATCGCAGAATTTGGCGAAATGCGCCGCACTCCGATCCGTTTCGCCGACATTCCGCCCAATTTCATTAATGCGTTACTAAGTGCTGAAGACGACAATTTCGCCAACCACTATGGCGTCGATCCTAGCAGCCTGATGCGTGCCGCGACCCAACTGGTCAAAAGCGGGCACATCCAGTCCGGCGGCAGCACCATCACCATGCAGGTGGCGAAGAACTTCTTCCTGACCAGCGAACGCAGCTTCTCGCGCAAAACCACCGAGATTCTCCTGGCCCTGCAGATCGAACGGCAGTTGACCAAGGACGAGATCCTTGAGCTGTACGTAAACAAGATTTATCTGGGTAACCGCGCCTATGGCATCGAGGCGGCGGCTCAGGTGTATTACGGCAAGTCGATCCGCGACGTCAGCCTGGCGCAGATGGCAATGATCGCCGGCCTGCCAAAAGCCCCGTCGCGCTTCAACCCGCTGGCCAACCCGGCGCGCAGCAAGGAACGCCGCGACTGGATCCTCGGCCGCATGTACAAGCTTGGAAAAATTTCCGAAGCCGACTACACCGCCGCGATCAACGAGCCGCTGAACGCCAGCTATCACGTACCGACCCCGGAAGTGAACGCACCGTACATCGCCGAGATGGCCCGTGCGGAAATGGTCGGCCGCTATGGCAGCGACGCCTATACAGAAGGTTTCCGCGTCACCACCACCGTGCCGAGCAACCTGCAGGAAATGGCCAACACCGCACTGCACGAAGGCCTGATGACCTACGACCAGCGTCACGGCTACCGTGGCCCCGAGTCGCGCCTGCCGGGCAAGACTCACGAAGCGTGGGCCACCGAACTGACCAAGCAGCGCACCATCAGCAGCCTGGAGCCGGCCATCGTCACCCAGGTCGACAAGAATGGCTTGCAGGTGCTGACCCGTACCGGCGAAGAGCACGTCGCCTGGGACACCATGAAATGGGCGCGCCCGTTCCTCAATACCAACAGCATGGGCGCCGCACCGCGTCAGCCGTCGGACGTGGCGCAGGTCGGCGACCTGATTCGCGTGCAGCGTCAGCCGAACAATTCGCTGAAGTTCAGCCAGATCCCGCAGGCGCAAGGCGCGCTGGTGTCGCTGGATCCACAGAACGGCGCGATTCGCTCGCTGGTCGGTGGTTTCGCCTTCGAACAGAGCAACTACAACCGCGCCCTGCAGGCCAAGCGTCAGCCGGGTTCGAGCTTCAAGCCGTTCGTCTACAGCGCTGCGCTGGACAGCGGTTACACCGCCGCGACCCTGGTCAACGACGCCCCGATCGTGTTCGTCGACGAGTACCTGGACAAAGTCTGGCGGCCGAAGAACGACACCAACACCTTCCTCGGCCCGATCCGCTTGCGCGAGGCGCTGTACAAGTCGCGTAACCTGGTGTCGATCCGTTTGTTGCAGGCGATGGGTGTCGGCAAGACCATCGACTACATCACCCGCTTCGGTTTCAACAAGCAGGACCTGCCGCCGAACCTGTCGCTGGCGCTGGGCACCGCGACCCTGACCCCGATGGAGATCGCTACCGGCTGGAGCACTTTCGCCAACGGCGGCTACAAGATCACCCCGTACATCATCGACAAGATCGAAAGCCGCAACGGCGACACGCTGTTCGTCGCCAACCCGCCGACCGTGCCACAGGGCGGCTCGGCGACCGATGGCATCGCCGCGCCGACGCCTCAGCCGATTACTGTCAACGCCGCCGCGGCTCCGGGTGAAGCCCCGGGCGCCGCGACTGCGCCACAAACGCCTGCGGTGGCTGAGCGAATTGTCGATGGCCGCACCACGTACATCCTCAACAGCATGCTGCAGGACGTGATCAAGCTCGGCACCGGCCGCCGCGCGCTGGCCATGGGTCGCAGCGACATCGCGGGCAAGACCGGTACCACCAACGAATCGAAGGATGCGTGGTTCTCCGGTTACAACGCCGATTACGTGACCACCGTGTGGACCGGCTTCGACCAGCCGGAAAGTCTCGGTCGCCGCGAGTTCGGTGGCACCGTGGCGTTGCCGATCTGGATGAACTACATGTCGGCGGCACTGAAGGACAAGCCGCCGCATGTGCAGCCTGAGCCGGAAGGCATCCTCAGCTTGCGGGTGGATCCGGTCAGCGGTCGTGCCGCCACCCCGAGCACACCGGGTGCCTACTTCGAGCTGTTCAAGGCCGAAGACACGCCGCCTTCGGTGAATGAACTGGGCAACGGTGCCGTACCGGGCAGCCCGCTGCCAGCGGATGAGCAGGCGCCGATCGATCTGTTCTGATCCAGCGTCATTGAAAAGCCCCGCCTTCGAGAGAAGAGCGGGGCTTTTTATTGCCTGAAGATCAAGATCAAAAGATCGTCCGAACGCGGCCCGAACCTGCGGCAGCTCCGACGTTTGGAATGCGCTCCTCCTGTAGAAGCTGCGGTGCTGCGATCTTTTGATCTGCCAACAAAAAGCCCCGACTCATGACGAGCCGGGGCTTTTGGTTGGAGCGCTACAACGGCTTAGCCGTTGAACACGTCATCCACGCTTTTCAGCGGGTAGTTCTTCGGATACGGCAGGGTGGCCACACCAGTCTCGATCGCGGCTTTGGCCACAGCGTCGGAGATCAGGGTGATCAGGCGCTTGTCCATTGGCTTCGGAATGATGTACTCACGGCCGAATTCCAGCGGCGCACCACCGTAGGCGTCGCACACGTCCTGTGGCACTGGCAGTTTGGCCAGTTCGCGCAGGGCGTTGGCCGCAGCCACTTTCATTTCTTCGTTGATGCGCTTGGCGCGAACGTCCAGGGCACCACGGAAGATGAACGGGAAGCCCAGAACGTTGTTGACCTGGTTCGGGTAATCGGAACGACCGGTGGCCATGATCACGTCGCTGCGGGTGGCGTGCGCCAGTTCCGGGGAGATTTCCGGATCCGGGTTCGAGCAGGCAAAGACAATCGGGTTGGCTGCCATCGACAGCAGTCCTTCAGCGCTCAGCAGGTTCGGACCGGACAGACCGACGAACACATCAGCGCCTTGCAGAGCGTCAGCCAGGCTGCGCTTGTCGGTGGCGTGAGCGAATACCGCTTTGTACTGGTTCAGGTCGTCACGGCCGGAGTGGATCACACCGGTACGGTCAACCATGAAGATGTTTTCGATTTTTGCGCCCATGCTCACCAGCAACTTCATGCAGGAGATGGCCGCAGCGCCAGCGCCGAGGCAGACGATCTTGGCTTCCGGCAGGGTTTTGCCGGCGATTTCCAGGGCGTTGATCATGCCGGCTGCGGTCACGATCGCGGTGCCGTGCTGGTCATCGTGGAATACCGGAATATCGCACTGCTCGATCAGAGCGCGCTCGATCTCAAAGCACTCAGGCGCCTTGATGTCTTCCAGGTTGATGCCACCGAAGGTGATGGAGATGCGTTTTACGGTGTCGATGAAGGCTTGCGGGCTTTCGGAGTCGACTTCGATGTCGAACACGTCGATGCCGGCGAAGCGCTTGAACAGTACGCCTTTACCTTCCATTACCGGCTTGGAAGCCAGTGGGCCGAGGTTACCCAGACCCAGAATCGCGGTGCCATCGGAAATGACTGCAACCAGGTTGCCCTTGCCGGTGTATTTGTAGGCCAGTTCAGGATCGCGGGCGATCTCGCGCACTGGTTCAGCTACGCCGGGGCTGTAGGCCAGCGACAGGTCGCGGGCGGTAGCAGTGGCCTTGGTGAGCTCGACACTCAGCTTCCCTGGACGAGGATTGGCATGATATTCGAGAGCGGCAGTTTTCAGATCAGACATTTTGGCATTCCGCTTTTTACTGTTGGACAGACTGGTCAGCGAGGATACGCGCCTCGCAAAGTCCCCACAAGACTGAGCGGTCACCCCTGTCAAGCGCCCAGTCCTACGACTTTGGGCCAAGAGCCACGGCGCACAAGGGCTGGACTGTTCACAATCGATAGAAAAAATGTCTACAATTTTTCTTCAGCGCGCACTTTGCAGCATCGACGGATCGGTCAACGGCAGCAGCCAGCGCGGTTGACCCGGTTTCAACCCGCCACGCCGCGAACGATCAACGACCCAGCCGCGAGCCTCGACCTGCCTGCCCTTCAGCGTCTGCAATCGAGCACTGTCGAATTGTCCGAGCAGATTGGGCGCAACGCGCAGTACAACCGAGCCCTGCAACTCGATCCAGATTCCGCCGCGATTGCGTTGAACCTTGCTCACACGCCCACTGACCACGGCGAAACCCGAAGCGCGGATCTGCTCCGCTTTCAGTACAGGTGACTGGCGCCAGACCCCGCGTCCAGCGGTTCGTGCACGCTGCTCGGCGGCTTGCTGACAGGCAACCAGGTCGACGTTCGGCGCCACCGCCACTTGAAAACCCAGGCCGTCGGCAAGCATTTGCGCTTCAAGATTGGCGCCGCTTGAACTGTAGACATGCGCGAGGATGCGACCGTAATGGTCTTTGGCCTGCTGGCCGGGTTGCAAACCGACCCGGCCACCGCTGTCCGCCACCAGAGCTTCAAGGCGTTTACGTGCCGCCACGGCGAAGGGTTCGTCACTGCGGCCCTGCTTGCCCAGTTCCGGGGTGTTGAGACCGATCATCCGCACGCTGCGTCCATCGCTCAGGCGCAAGGTGTCGCCGTCGACCACGCGCTGTACCGCAACGCTGCTCAGCCCTTTGGGCGCGGTGCAGAAGGCCTGGGCGCCGGACAGCCAAATCGCGGACACAAAAAAGGCGCCCACAAGGGACGCCTTTTTCATCAGCCTTGAAAAACCGTAGAGGCTTTCCAGGATGACCAATCTTACTTCTTGGCGCCGAAGGCACCGAAACGGTCGGCGAACTTCTGAACGCGACCACCGGTGTCCAGAGTCTTCTGCTTACCGGTGTAGAACGGGTGGCACTCGTTGCAAACGTCGATCGCCAGGGCTTTGCCGAAGGTCGAACGGGTTTCGAACTTGTTGCCGCAGCTGCAGGTAACAGCAACTACTGGGTAATCCGGGTGGATATCAGCTTTCATGGTGTATTCCTCAGGCTAGCGTGCCGCCACCCAACACTATTGTTGAATACCGCACGTAATTAGGCCGCGGATTCTACCAGACAATGTCAATCGCGCAAGCTGTCCCTGAGACCGACCGTCTGCTAGGCTCCCGGGCTTGAACGCACCCCCTGTGGGAGCGAGCTTGCTCGCGAATGCGTTGTGCCAGTTGATGACTTCGTGCCTGACACACCGCGTTCGCGAGCAAGCTCGCTCCCACAGTTGATCTGCGCCAAGCCTCCTTTTGTGTTGATCGAGACCCCCCCGCGTGCCCGACGCCATTCTGCGCCTCGCCCTGCCTTCGCCCCTGCGCCGCCTGTTCGACTATCGGGCCCCGGCCGGGGTGCAGCGTGCCCAGTTGCAACCGGGCATGCGCCTGCGGGTGCCATTCGGGCGGCGGGAGTTGATCGGGATTCTGGTCGAGATCACCGACACCAGCGACGTGCCGCTGGAGAAGCTCAAGCCGGCGCTGGCCCTGCTCGATGTCGAACCGCCGCTGCCGCCCGCGCTGTTCAAGCTGTGCCTGTGGACGTCGCAGTATTACCAGCACAGTCTCGGCGATACCTTGAGCTGGGCGCTGCCGGTGCTGCTGCGTCAGGGCGAACTGGCGGAGGCCCGTCAGGAGCGCTTCTGGTCTGTCGCGCCCGGCGCCAGCCTTGATGATCCGCGCATCGCCCGTGCGCCCCGGCAACGGGAAGCGCTGGCGACGCTGGCGCAACACCCGCACGGCGTGGCTCATCAGTTGTTGAGCAAATTGATGCTGAGCAAGGACAGCCTCGACCTGCTGCTGGCCAAGGGCCTGGTGCAGGTGGAAATCCGCCGGCATGCGCCCGGCGTGCGCCATGAACACTGGCTGGCCCAGCCGGAGTTGCCACTCAACACTGAACAACGCGCCGCTTACGAGGCGATCCGCGCCGGGTTCGACAGCTATCACGCGTTTCTGCTGGCGGGCGTCACCGGCAGCGGCAAGACCGAAGTCTATTTGCAACTGATCCGCGAAACCCTCGAAGCCGGCAAGCAGGCACTGGTGCTGATCCCCGAAATCAATCTCGGCCCGCAGACCCTGGCGCGTTTCGAGCAGCGCTTCAACGCACGCATCGCCCTGCTGCATTCGGCGGTCAACGACCGTGAGCGTCTCGATGCGTGGCTCGCCGCCCGTGACGGCGAGGCCGACATTATTATCGGCACTCGCTCGGCGCTGTTCACCCCGATGAAGAACCCGGGGCTGATCATCATCGACGAAGAACACGACGGCTCCTATAAACAGCAGGAAGGCCTGCGCTACCACGCCCGGGATCTGGCACTGGTGCGCGCGCGACAGGAAAACATCCCGATCGTCCTCGGGTCCGCCACGCCTTCACTGGAAAGCCTGCACAACGCCTACACCGGTCGTTATGGCCTGCTGCGCCTCAACGAGCGGGCCGGCGGTGCCAAGCAACCACGTTTCCTGCGGCTGGACGTGAAAAGCCGTCCGCTGGACAGCGGCATTTCCGGGCCGATGCAACAAGCCATCGGCCAGACCCTCGCGACGGGCCAGCAGGTGCTGGTGTTCCTCAACCGGCGCGGCTTTGCGCCGACGTTGCTGTGCCACGATTGCGGCTGGATGTCCGAGTGCTCGCGCTGCGATGCGCGAATGACCGTGCACCAGCGCTACGGCGAACTGCGCTGCCACCACTGTGGCAACGTCGAGCGCACGCCGCGCCAATGCCCCAAGTGCAACAAAGTCGATCTGCGGCCGGTGGGCGCCGGCACCGAACGCGCCGAGGAGCGCCTGGCGATTCTGTTCCCGGACTACCCGGTGCTGCGCGTCGACCGCGACAGCACTTCGCGCAAAGACGCAATGAATCAGTTGTTCGCGACGATTCAGAAGGGACAGCCGTGCATTCTGGTTGGCACGCAAATGTTAGCCAAGGGGCATCACTTCCCTCGGGTTACGCTGGTGTCGATTCTGGATGCCGACGGCGGACTGTTCTCCGGCGACTTCCGCGCCAGCGAGCGTATGGCGCAATTGATCGTGCAGGTGGCCGGGCGCGCCGGGCGGGCGGAAGAGCCGGGCAAGGTGATCATCCAGACCCACCTGGCCGACCATCCTTTATTGGTGCAATTGACCGAGCAGGGCTACTTCGCCTTTGCCGAACAGGCGCTGAGCGAGCGCCGCGCTGCGGGACTGCCGCCGTTTTCACACTTGGCCCTGTTGCGTGCCGAAGCGCACAAACCGGGGCAGGCCGAAAGTTTTCTCGATGAGGCATGCAGCGCGGCCGAGCGTTTGCTGGCCGAGCAGAATCTGGGCGGGATCGAACTGCTCGGGCCGGTGCCGGCGCCGATGGAGCGCCGCGCCGGTCGCTATCGGGCGCAGCTGTTGGTGCAGGCGGCAGCGCGGGCACCGCTGCATCGACTGCTCGCCAGCTGGTTGCTGGAATTGGAGCAGATGCCGAGCGGGCGGGCGGTGCGCTGGTCGCTGGATGTCGATCCGGTCGATTTGTACTAGCAGGTCAAAAGATCGCAGCCTGCGGCAGCTCCTAGAGAATCGAGCGTGTTTCCCTGTAGGAGCTGCCAGAGGCTGCGATCTTTTGCTTTTAATGTCACCACATATCCACATCCTGCCTGCTAAGGTTGGCAAGCCCGTCTTCGCAACGGATAATGCCCAGTTTTTCCACCCGCGCATCGATGCGCCGCCGCGCTTGCGGTCGAAAGAGAAGACCATGAAAGACACCATTCGCCAGCTGATCCAACAAGCCCTCACCCAACTCGTCAACGAAGGTGTGTTGCCTGAAGGCCTGTCGCCGGCGATTCAGGTGGAGAACGCCCGTGACAAGACCCACGGCGACTTCGCCAGCAACATCGCCATGATGCTGGCCAAGCCTGCGGGCATGAAGCCGCGCGATCTGGCGGAGAAAATCATCGCTGCGCTGCCGGCCGACGACAACGTCACCAAGGCCGAGATCGCCGGCCCCGGCTTCATCAATTTCTTCCAGAACACCCAGGCTCTGGCCTCGCGCCTCGACGCCGCGCTGGCCGATGCTCACGTTGGCGTGCGCAAGTCCGGCCCGGTGCAGCGCACTGTGGTCGACCTGTCGGCACCGAACCTGGCCAAAGAGATGCACGTCGGCCACCTGCGCTCGACGATCATCGGCGACGGCGTGGCCCGTGTTCTCGAGTTCCTCGGCGACGAAGTGATCCGTCAGAACCACGTGGGCGACTGGGGCACCCAGTTCGGCATGTTGATGGCTTACTTGCAGGAAAACCCGATCACCAGCGACGAGCTGTCCGATCTGGAAAACTTCTACCGCGCCGCCAAACAGCGTTTCGACGAATCCGAAGAGTTCGCCGACCGTGCCCGTGGCCTGGTGGTCAAGCTGCAGGCCGGCGATGCCGAGTGCCTGGCGCTGTGGACCAAGTTCAAGGACATCTCGCTGTCGCACTGCCAGAAGATCTACGAACTGCTCAACGTCAAACTGACCATGGCCGACGTGATGGGCGAAAGCGCCTACAACGACGACCTGATCAACGTGGTCAACGACCTGAAAGCCGCGGGCATGCTGGTCGAAAGCAACGGCGCCCAGTGCGTGTTCCTCGACGAGTTCAAGAACGCTGACGGCGATCCGCTGCCGGTAATCATCGTCAAGGCTGACGGCGGTTACCTGTACGCCACCACTGACCTGGCAGCCGTGCGCTACCGTTCTGGCAAACTGAAAGCCGACCGCGCGCTGTATTTCGTCGACCAGCGTCAGGCCCTGCACTTCCAGCAAGTGTTCGCCGTGGCGCGCAAGGCCGGTTTCGTGACCCATCCGATGGAAATGGAGCACATGGGCTTCGGCACCATGAACGGCGCCGATGGCCGTCCGTTCAAGACCCGTGATGGCGGCACCGTGAAGCTGATCGACCTGCTGACCGAAGCGCAGGAACGTGCCTACAACCTGGTGAAAGAAAAGAACCCGGAACTGGCCGAAGACGAACTGCGCAACATCGCCAAGGTCGTCGGCATCGGTGCGGTGAAATACGCCGACCTGTCCAAGCACCGCACCAGCGACTACAGCTTCAACTTCGACCTGATGCTGAATTTCGAAGGCAACACCGCACCGTATCTGCTGTACGCCTACACTCGCGTGGCCGGCGTGTTCCGCAAACTCGGCAAGGACTTCAGCGAAGTCGATGGCCAGATCGTCCTCGAAGCCGAGCACGAACACGAGCTGGCGGCAAAACTGGCGCAGTTTGGCGAAGTGCTGAACAACGTCGCGGAAAAAGGCACGCCGCACATCCTCTGCACTTATCTGTATGACGTCGCCGGTCTGTTCTCCAGCTTCTACGAGAACTGCCCGATCCTCGCCGCCGAGACGCCGGCCCAGATGCAGAGCCGTCTGCGCCTGGCCGCGCTGACCGGTCGTACTCTCAAGCAAGGCCTGGAACTGCTGGGCCTGGAAACTCTGGAGCGCATGTAAGTTGGCTGCCAAGAAAAAACCTGCACCCAAGCGTGGCGCCAGCCGTTATCAAGCTCCTGCAAAGCAACCGATTCCGGGCTGGCTGTGGATGGCCATCGGCCTGACAGTCGGTGCGTTCATTGTGTTTCTGATGAAACTGGAGCCGGGCAAGGGCAGCGACACGGTCAAGCGCGAGAAAGTCGAGCAGGCGCAGCAGCAGAAAGCGTCGAAGATCGCCGAGGCCAACAAGACCCCGCCGAGCCCGACGCAACCGGTGAAGCCGAAGTACGACTTCTACACCCTGCTGCCGGAATCGGAAGTAATCGTGCCGCCGGACGCCGTGCCGGAGAAAACCCTGCCGACGCCACAAGTGCCAACCACGCCGGTCACCCCGGCGGAAGCGGCGAAGATCGATACCGCACGGGCGCAGGCTGCGCTGTCGGGCATTACCCCGCCGCCAGCGCCACCGGTGGCGAAAGCGGCGCCGGTGACCAAGTTCTTCCTCCAGGCCGGTTCGTTCCGCAAAGAGGCGGACGCGGACAAGGTGCGGGCGCAGATCATTCTGCTGGGCCAGGCTGTTTCGGTTGAGTCGGGCACGGTGAAGGATGAAACCTGGTACCGCGTACTCGTTGGCCCGTTCAGCAACCGCGAACAGCTGACCACCGCACAGAAACAACTGGCGGGTAGTGGCTTCAGCAACCTGTTGTTACAACAACGCCAGAGCCGCTGACCTCTCGCCGAACGTAAATCGTTCGGCGGACTTTGGCGAGGGAGCTTGCTCCCGCTGGGGCGCGAAGCGCCCCTAAAGCCTGTAAACCCGGTGCATCAGACAGACCGGGATTGCAGGTTTACGACTGCTGCGCAGCCGAGCGGGAGCAAGCTCCCTCGCCACAGAGATTTGCACCACCCCTTCATCACCGCTCGTCCCCTCTCTGCGCCCCCTGTTGAAATTCTCTCCAGCACCCCCATATGAATGGGCATAAGGCATTTTCGCCCCGCTGCGTGGAGACTCTTCCCTTGACCACCATCGTTTCAGTCCGCCGCCACGGCAAAGTCGTCATGGGAGGCGACGGCCAGGTTTCTCTCGGCAACACCGTGATGAAAGGCAACGCGAAGAAAGTTCGTCGCCTGTACCACGGTCAGGTCATCGCCGGTTTCGCCGGTGCCACCGCCGACGCCTTTACCCTGTTCGAACGCTTCGAAGGCCAGCTCGAGAAACACCAGGGCCACCTGATCCGCGCCGCTGTCGAACTCGCCAAAGAATGGCGCACCGATCGCTCCCTGAGCCGCCTCGAAGCCATGCTCGCGGTCGCCAACAAGGACGCCTCGCTGATCATCACCGGTAACGGTGACGTGGTCGAACCCGAAGACGGCCTGATTGCCATGGGTTCCGGCGGCGCCTACGCGCAAGCTGCGGCCAGCGCGCTGCTGAAAAAGACCGACCTGTCGGCCCGTGAGATCGTCGAAACCGCCCTCGGTATCGCCGGCGACATCTGTGTATTCACCAACCACACTCAGACCATTGAGGAGCAGGATCTCGCTGAATAAGCCTGACGCGGCCTAAGTGCCACGGCTTGTTTCTGCTTGAGGACCGTCAATTACTATGTCCATGACTCCCCGCGAAATCGTCCACGAACTCAACCGCCATATCATCGGCCAGGACGATGCCAAGCGCGCCGTCGCGATTGCCCTGCGCAACCGCTGGCGCCGCATGCAGCTGCCTGAAGAGCTGCGCGTTGAAGTGACCCCGAAAAACATTCTGATGATCGGTCCGACCGGTGTCGGTAAAACCGAAATCGCCCGTCGTCTGGCGAAGCTGGCCAACGCGCCGTTCATCAAGGTCGAAGCGACCAAATTCACCGAAGTCGGCTACGTTGGCCGTGACGTCGAATCGATCATCCGTGATCTGGCCGACGCCGCGATCAAGATGCTCCGCGAGCAGGAAATGACTCGCGTGCGTCACCGTGCCGAAGACGCTGCCGAGGACCGTATCCTCGACGCACTGCTGCCACCGGCACGCATGGGCTTCAGCAACGAAGAAACCCCGAGCAGCGATTCCAACACCCGTCAGCTGTTCCGCAAGCGCCTGCGCGAAGGGCAGCTGGACGACAAGGAAATCGAGATCGAAGTCGCCGAAGTGGCCGGCATCGAGATCGCTACACCACCTGGCATGGAAGAGATGACCAGCCAGTTGCAGAACCTGTTCGCCAACATGGGCAAGGGTAAGAAGAAAGCCCGCAAGCTCAAGGTCAAAGAAGCGCTGAAACTGGTGCGCGACGAAGAGGCCGGGCGTCTGGTCAACGAAGAAGAGCTGAAGGCCAAGGCGCTGGAAGCGGTCGAGCAACACGGCATCGTGTTCATCGACGAAATCGACAAGGTCGCCAAACGCGGTAATGTCGGCGGCGCCGATGTCTCCCGTGAAGGCGTACAGCGCGACCTGCTGCCGCTGATCGAAGGCTGCACCGTCAACACCAAGCTGGGCATGGTCAAGACCGACCACATCCTGTTCATCGCCTCCGGTGCGTTCCACCTGAGCAAGCCGAGCGATCTGGTGCCTGAGCTGCAAGGGCGTCTGCCGATCCGTGTCGAACTCAAGGCGCTGAGCCCGGAAGACTTCGAGCGCATCCTCAGCGAGCCGCACGCATCGCTCACCGAGCAATACTGCGCGCTGCTGAAGACTGAAGGCCTGAACATCCAGTTCCAGCCGGAAGGCATCAAGCGTCTGGCGGAGATCGCCTGGCAGGTCAACGAGAAGACCGAGAACATCGGTGCCCGTCGCCTGCACACGCTGCTTGAGCGTCTGCTGGAAGAGGTGTCGTTCAGTGCCGGCGACCTGGCCAGCGCGCATGACGACCAGCCGATCCTGATCGACGCTGCGTACGTCAACAGCCATCTGGGCGAATTGGCGCAGAACGAAGACCTGTCCCGTTATATCCTGTAGGTCACTCTTACAGATGTAATGGAACTGTGGGAGCGAGCCTGCTCGCGAAGACGGCAGTACATTCAACTCTTGGGTTGACTGGACCACCGCATTCGCGAGCAGGCTCGCTCCCACAAGGTTCCGCACAAGACGGAAACCTGCTCATGATCCCCACCGACATCAAACTGCACAAAGCCTCGAAAACCCTGACGCTCAAGTACGCGTCCGGCGAGGAGTACACCCTGCCCGCCGAATTTCTGCGCGTGCACTCCCCTTCCGCCGAGGTCCAGGGCCACGGCAAACCGATCCTGCAATTCGGCAAGCTCAATGTCGGCCTCAGCGGCCTGGAACCGGCCGGTCACTACGCACTGAAACTGACCTTCGACGACGGTCACGACAGCGGCTTGTTCACCTGGGATTACCTCTACGAGCTGGGGCGACGTTATGACGCACTCTGGGCCGATTATCTGGCCGAGCTCAAAGCCGCCGGAAAAACCCGCGATCCGGACCAGTCGATTGTCAAGCTGATGCTCTAGTCCGAGACTCTTGCTCTTTAGAGGGCATTTTCTAAATTCATCTGTTTGAATGCTGCGCCTGGCGGTCGAGGATCGGCTGCTTGCGAAAAAAATTAAACTCGGGTAACCAATGGAGCTGGCAAGTTCCCTGCAGTGCTCTATGAACTGTAAAGCAGCTATGCAGAATTAACGGTCACCCGAGCAGTAGTACCTGGCATTGGCTGTGGAACTGCACAGCTGAAACCGGGTACTCGTCTCAGGACAATGGAGCGTCGTAGATGAGTAACAAGAATAACGATGACCTGAAGTACCAAGCCTCGGAAAACACCCTGGGGCTTAATCCCGTCGTTGGGCTACGCGGAAAGGATCTGCTGGCCTCTGCTCGAATGGTGCTGACCCAGGCCATCAAACAACCGATCCATAGCGTCAAGCACGTCACCCATTTCGGCCTCGAACTGAAGAACGTGCTGTTCGGCAAATCCGAACTGCAACCGGCCAGCGATGACCGTCGCTTCGTTGACCCGGCGTGGAGTCAGAACCCGCTCTACAAACGTTATCTGCAAACTTACCTGGCGTGGCGCAAGGAGCTCCATTCCTGGATCGACGACAGCAGCCTGTCGCCCAAAGACATCGCGCGCGGCCACTTCGTGATCAACCTGATGACCGAAGCCATGGCCCCGACCAATACCGCCGCCAACCCGGCGGCGGTCAAACGCTTCTTCGAGACCGGCGGCAAAAGCCTGCTCGATGGCCTCTCGCATCTGGCCAAGGATCTGGTGCACAACGGCGGCATGCCGAGCCAGGTCAACATGGGCGCGTTCGAGGTCGGCAAGAGCCTGGGCGTGACCGAAGGCGCGGTGGTGTTTCGCAACGACGTGCTGGAGCTGATCCAGTACAAGCCGATCACCGAGCAGGTCCACGAGCGCCCTCTGCTCGTGGTGCCGCCACAGATCAACAAGTTCTACGTGTTCGACCTGAGCCCGGACAAGAGTCTGGCGCGTTTCTGCCTGCGCAATAACGTGCAGACCTTCATCGTCAGCTGGCGCAACCCGACCAAGGCCCAGCGCGAGTGGGGCCTGTCGACTTACATCGATGCGCTCAAGGAAGCCGTCGACGTGGTCACGGCCATCACCGGCAGCAAAGACGTGAACATGCTCGGCGCCTGCTCCGGCGGCATTACCTGCACCGCCCTGCTCGGCCACTACGCCGCGATCGGCGAGAATAAGGTCAACGCCCTCACGCTGCTGGTCAGCGTGCTCGACACCACGCTGGACAGCGACGTCGCCCTGTTCGTCGACGAGCAGACCCTGGAGACCGCCAAGCGCCACTCCTATCAGGCCGGTGTGCTCGAAGGCAAAGACATGGCCAAGGTCTTCGCGTGGATGCGCCCCAATGATCTGATCTGGAACTACTGGGTCAACAACTATTTGCTCGGCAACGAGCCGCCGGTGTTCGACATCCTGTTCTGGAACAATGACACCACCCGGTTGCCGGCCGCGTTCCACGGCGACCTGATCGAGATGTTCAAAAACAACCCACTGATTCGGCCCAATGCACTGGAAGTGTGCGGCACGCCGATCGACCTCAAGCAGGTCACTGCCGACATTTTCTCGCTGGCCGGCACCAACGACCACATCACCCCGTGGAAGTCCTGCTACAAGTCGGCGCAGCTGTTTGGTGGCAAGGTCGAGTTCGTGCTGTCGAGCAGCGGGCATATCCAGAGCATCCTGAACCCGCCGGGCAACCCGAAATCGCGTTACATGACCAGCGAAGGCATGGCCGCCAATGCCGATGACTGGCAAGAGAACTCGACCAAGCACACCGATTCCTGGTGGCTGTACTGGCAGGCGTGGCAGGCCGAGCGCTCGGGCAATCTGAAGAAGGCGCCACTGAAACTGGGCAACAAGGCGTATCCGGCAGGCGAGGCCTCGCCGGGCACTTATGTACATGAGCGGTAACTGACACCACCCGACGTCCCAAACTGTGGAGTGAATTTGTGGTGAGGGGATTTATCCCCGATGGGTCGCGCAGCGGCCCCAAAACCAACTGACGCGGTGCAACTGACAAACCGCATCCATTGATTTTGCGACTGCTTCGCAGCCGATCGGGGATAAATCCCCTCGCCACAGACTCACTCCTACAGGGGAGCGGGATGAATTAATCCACAGGGCCTGAAGCATGCCGCAACCGTTCATTTTCCGTACCGTTGACCTGGATGGTCAGACCCTCCGCACGGCGGTACGCCCCGGCAAGCCTCATTTGACGCCCTTGCTGATTTTCAACGGCATCGGCGCCAACCTGGAGCTGGTGTTTCCATTTGTCGCGGCGCTGGACCCGGATCTGGAAGTGATCGCCTTCGACGTGCCCGGTGTCGGCGGCTCGTCGACGCCCAACCGGCCGTATCGCTTTCCCGGCCTGGCGAAGCTGACCGCGCGGATGCTCGACTACCTCGATTACGGTCAGGTCAACGTCATCGGCGTGTCCTGGGGCGGCGCGCTGGCGCAGCAGTTTGCTCACGACTACCCCGAGCGCTGCAAGAAGCTGGTGCTGGCAGCGACCGCCGCCGGTGCGGTGATGGTGCCGGGCAAACCGAAAGTGCTGTGGATGATGGCCAGTCCGCGGCGCTACATTCAGCCATCGCACGTAATCCGTATCGCCCCGCTGATCTACGGCGGCTCGTTCCGCCGCGACCCGACGCTGGCCGCCAGCCATGCCGCCAAGGTGCGTTCGGCGGGCAAGCTCGGCTACTACTGGCAGCTGTTCGCCGGCCTGGGCTGGACCAGCATTCACTGGCTGCACAAGATCCATCAGCCGACGCTGGTACTGGCCGGCGACGACGATCCGCTGATCCCGCTGATCAACATGCGCATGCTTGCCTGGCGGATTCCCAACGCCCAGTTGCACATCATCGACGACGGTCATCTGTTCCTGATCACCCGCGCCGAAGCCGTGGCGCCGATCATCATGAAATTCCTTGAGGAGGAACGCCAGCGCGCGGTGATGCATCCGCATCCGACCCCGCTGGGCGGCTGAATCACTGCGGCAGGCTTTATGCAGGGTTTTGAACAAAGTGCGCGGCAGGACGCCGCGCGGGCAGCAACCCGTAACAGCGACTATGGTGTTCTGGTTCGGTGAGTTTGTTTTTGACCTGAAGACGAAGGAGTGTTGAGTCATGCGCGACAAACCAGCGACGGGCGTTGTGCCCAGCCCCGCCGTGTTCATCAACGCACAAAGTGCGATCACCGGCCTGCGCGGCCGGGACCTGATCTCGACCTTGCGCAGCGTCGCCGCCCACGGTCTGCGCAACCCGATTCACAGCGCGAAGCACGCCTTGAAACTCGGTGGCCAACTCGGTCGCGTGCTGCTCGGCGAAACCCTGCACCCGACCAACCCGAACGACAGCCGCTTCGCTGATCCGGCATGGAGCCTCAATCCGTTCTACCGGCGCAGCCTGCAGGCCTATCTGGCCTGGCAAAAACAGGTCAAGAGCTGGATTGATGAAAGCAACATGAGCGATGACGATCGCGCCCGCGCGCACTTCGCCTTCACCTTGCTCAACGACGCGGTGGCACCGTCGAATACGCTGCTCAACCCGCTGGCAGTCAAGGAGCTGTTCAACTCCGGCGGGCACAGTCTGGTGCGCGGTCTGAGTCATCTGTTCGATGACCTGCTGCACAACGACGGCCTGCCACGCCAGGTCACCAAACAGGCATTCGAGGTCGGCAAAACCGTCGCCACCACCTCTGGCGCCGTGGTGTTTCGCAACGAGATGCTTGAGCTGATCCAGTACAAGTCGATGAGCGAAAAGCAATACGCCAAGCCGCTGCTGGTGGTGCCGCCGCAAATCAACAAGTACTACATTTTCGACCTCAGCCCGCAGAACAGCTTCGTCCAGTACGCGCTGAAAAATGGCCTGCAGACGTTCATGATCAGTTGGCGCAATCCAGATGTGCGCCATCGCGAATGGGGCCTGTCGACCTACGTCGAAGCGGTGGAAGAAGCGATGAACATCTGCCGGGCGATCACCGGCGCCCGCGACGTCAACCTGATGGGCGCCTGCGCCGGTGGCCTGACCATTGCCGCCCTGCAGGGGCATTTGCAGGCCAAGCGGCAGCTGCGACGCGTCTCCAGCGCGACCTATCTGGTCAGCCTGCTCGACAGTCAGATTGAAACCCCGGCCACGCTGTTCGCCGACGAACAAACCCTCGAAGCCGCCAAGCGCCGCTCCTATCAGAAAGGCGTGCTCGACGGGCGCGACATGGCGAAGGTCTTCGCCTGGATGCGCCCCAACGATCTGATCTGGAGCTACTTCGTCAACAATTACCTGCTGGGCAAAGAACCGCCCGCGTTCGACATCCTTTACTGGAACAACGACAACACCCGCCTGCCCGCCGCGTTTCACGGCGACCTGCTCGACTTCTTCAAGCACAACCCGCTGACCCATCCGGGCGGGCTGGAAGTCTGTGGCACGCCGATCGACCTGCAGAAAGTCACCGTCGACAGCTTCAGCGTGGCCGGCATGAATGACCACATCACGCCGTGGGACGCGGTGTACCGCTCGACCCTGTTGCTTGGCGGGGAGCGGCGCTTCGTGCTGTCCAACAGTGGCCACGTGCAAAGCATCCTCAACCCGCCGAGCAACCCGAAAGCCAACTACGTCGAGAACGGCAAGCTCAGCAGCGATCCACGCGCCTGGTACTACGACGCCAAACGCGTCGACGGCAGCTGGTGGCCACAGTGGCTGGAGTGGATTCAGCAACGCTCCGGCGCCCAGCGCGAAACCACGTTCACCCTCGGCAACCCGAACTATCCACCGATGGAGGCAGCACCCGGCACCTACGTGCATGTGCGCTGACGCTTAACCGAACTTTTCTAAGAAGACTGGATGAAAACCCGCGACCGGATTCTCGAATGTGCCCTGCAACTGTTCAACGAAAAGGGTGAGCCCAACGTCTCCACCATGGAGGTTGCCAACGAAATGGGGATCAGCCCCGGCAACCTCTACTACCACTTCCACGGCAAGGAGCCGCTGATTCTCGGCCTGTTCGAGCGTTTCCAGAACGAACTGACGCCGCTGCTCGACCCACCGTCGGACGTCGAGCTGGCGCCGGAGGATTACTGGCTTTTTCTGCACCTGATCGTCGAGCGCCTGGCGCAATACCGGTTTCTGTTCCAGGACCTGTCGAACCTTGCCGGGCGGCTGCCGAAACTGGCCAAAGGCATTCGTCATCTGCTCAATGCGCTCAAGCGCACCCTGGCGTCATTGCTGGCGCGGTTAAAGGCGGCAGGGCAGTTGGTCAGTGATACCCAGGCACTGGGGCAACTGGTGGAGCAGATCACCATGACCCTGCTGTTCTCGCTGGACTATCAACGGATACTCGATCGCGAGGGTGAGGTCAGGCTGGTGGTGTACCAGATCATGATGCTGGTGGCACCACATCTGCTGCCGCCGGTGAAAGTCGCCACCGAACGCATGGCCCTGCAGTATCTTGAAGATCACGAGTGATCCAGAATCAAAAGATCGCAGCCTGCGGCAGCTCCTACATTGGTCATGTTCGCCACCCATTTTTCGGTTTGGCAACGATTCTGTAGGAGCTGCCGCAGGCTGCGATCTTTTGATCTTCAAACAAAAACGCCCGACCTTCACAGGCCGGGCGTTTTGTTTTGCCCTGAAAAATCAGGACTGACTGGTGGGTGTCGACGGTGTCGACGCAACAGTCGGGGTCGCTACCGGGGTCGGTGCAGCGGCGGAGTTCGACGCGCTGGCCGGGGTTGCCGGGGTTGCAGGCTTTGCTGCCGGAGCGGCCGGTTTTGGCGCGGCGGCTTTTGGCGCGGCCGGCTTTTTCACTGCCGGTTTTTTCGCCGCAGCCGGTTTGGCCGCAGGTTTGGCAGCCGGTTTTGCGGCAGCGGTTTTCGCTGCAGGCTTGGCGGCCGGTTTTGTCGCCGGTTTAGCAGCGGCTTTGGCGGCTACCGGTTTGGCTGCAGCTTTTGCTGCAGGCTTGGCGGCGGCGGTTTTCGCGGCAGGTTTGGCTGCTGCGGTTTTGGCTGCAGGCTTGGCCGCTGCTTTGGCAGCTGGTTTCGCAGCCGCTTTAGCCAGTGGCTTGGCGGCGGTTTTGGCTGCAGGTTTGGCCGCAGCGGTTTTCGCCGCGACCGGTTGGGTTTTCAGACCGGTGAGTTTCTCGATCTGCTTGGTCAGGGTTTCGACCTTGCTGTGCAGCGCTTTGACTTCATTGCGGCTCGGTACACCCAGGCGCGAAATCGCGCTGTTCAGGCGCTTGTCGAAAGCCCCTTCCAGCTCGTCCCACTTGCCCAGTGCACGATCTTTCACGCCGCTGATGCGCGACTTGGCCGACGAAGCGGAGTCCTTGGCGGCATCGACTTTCTTGCCGACTGCAGACTTGGTGAGCTTCTCGGCTTTCTCGCCGTCTTTGACCAGTGACTCGAAGAGCTTGCTGCCGTCAGTGTCGATCTTCGAGTACACGCCTAAACCAGCCAGCCAGATTTTGCGGGAGTAGTCTTCGACTTTCCCAATCCACGAGCTGCCTTCTTTATCGGTGTTCTTTTTACCAGCCATCCCGTTCTCCTTAAGATTTACGCGCGACGCGTTCGAGCAATGCCGTCAGCTCATCGAGCTTAGCAGAGAGTGTCTCAACGTCATGTTTAGACGGAATGCCGATACGATTCAAGGCGCTTGCCACACGGGAGTCGAACGCCTTCTCGACCTTGTCGAGCTGAACTTCGACACGACCTTTGAACGAGCTGACTTCACCCTTGGCTTCATCGATCTCGGCGTTGGCGGCTTCAAGTTTTTCGGTAACGGCTTTTTTGCCTTTCTTTTCAACAGTTTGACCAGCCTTGATCAACTCTTGAAAGTAGTCGCTGCCCTCTTGGCCGACCTTGGCGTAGGCACCCAGGCCTGCCAGCCAGATCTTGCGGGCATAGGATTTGACGTCGCTCAGAGCAGAAGTCGAAGCGTCGATTTTTTTCTTCAGAATGACTTTGGCCATGGTGCACCTCACGCGCAGAGGGTTTGAGGAACTGCCCGCAGATGTGTCGGGCTCAGGCACAAAGTAGGGAGAAAAATTAGAAACGGCACCCTAACAACTGACATAAACAGCAGGACCACCACCAGACAAATGTGGGAGCGAGCCTGCTCGCGAAAGCGGTGTATCCGTCAATATTCGAGTCGACTGACACACCGTTTTCGCGAGCAGGCTCGCTCCCACAAGGAATCTCGGGTTACCGAAAAACCGCGATCAGACCAGCGCTTTATCCAGCGCCTTCTCGATCTCGGCTTTGATCATGCCGCTCATGGCCGACATCATGATGCCCAGCTCCACATCGACACGGATCGAATCGTCAGCCACATGCACCGCGCCTTTCACGCCCGAGCGCTTGAGGTTCAGGGTGTCGCCCGACCACTGCGGCTCCAGGCCATATTGATCGGAGAGTTTCTGCGCCAGCTTGTCGGCCTTCTCGCGGGCGGCTTCCTTGCCCAGGCTGTGCGCACGCTCAACACTGATTTTGGCCATTGAATGACTCCTGCTTGATGAATGGGTGTCGGTAAATCTTGACCGCGTCTGCGGCAAATCGTCCCGAAGGTTGCCCATCTTACCTTTAGCCATTCCAAGACAAAGCATGGCTTGGGGATTAGAATGTCGCGCATTCTCTTTTGGTGACAGCGATATGACTGATCAGCGCAAAGGCAGCGATGCCGAACCCACCACTCACTTCGGCTTCAAAAACGTTCCGGAAAGCCAGAAAGCGGAAAAAGTCGCTGAGGTTTTCCACTCGGTAGCCGCGAAATACGACCTGATGAACGACCTTCTGTCGGGCGGCATGCACCGTCTGTGGAAGCGTTTCGCGATCGAACTGTCCGGTGTGCGTGCAGGCAACCGCGTGCTCGACATCGCCGGCGGTACCGGTGACCTGACCAAAAAATTCTCGCACCTGGTTGGCCCGACCGGCCAGGTGGTGCTGGCCGACATCAACGAATCCATGCTCAAGGTCGGTCGTGACCGCCTGCTGGATCTGGGTGTGTCGGGCAACGTCGAATTCGTCCAGGCCGATGCGGAAAAGCTGCCGTTCCCGGATAACCATTTCGACTGCGTGACCATCGCCTTCGGCCTGCGCAACGTGACGCATAAAGAAGACGCCCTGCGGTCGATGCTGCGCGTGCTCAAGCCCGGCGGTCGCCTGCTGGTGCTGGAATTCTCCAAGCCGACCAACGCACTGATGTCCAAGGCGTACGACGCCTACTCGTTCGCCTTCATGCCATTGATGGGCAAGCTGATCACCAACGATTCGGAAAGCTATCGCTACCTGGCCGAATCGATCCGCATGCACCCGAATCAGGAAACCCTGAAATCGATGATGGTCGACGCCGGTTTCGACCGTGTGACCTATCACAACATGACCGCAGGCATCGTCGCCCTGCACCGCGGCATCAAGCCCTGATGTTGCTCACCGGGCTGCTCGCCAGCGTCGAACTCGGCCTCAACCGGGTGCTGCGTCTCGACAGCACGGCGCTGCCGCGGCTGGCGCATCTGACTGGCAAAGTGATTGCCGTGGATTGCCGCAGCCCGGCGCTGCAATTGTTCATCCTGCCCAGCGATGAGGGCCTGATGCTCGCCTCGCACTGGGAAACCGGCGTCGACTGCACCCTGCGCGCGCCCGCTTCCAGCCTGGTGAAACTGGCCGTGAGCAAAGACAAGACCGCGGTGCTGCACGCCCCGGAAGTCGAGCTCGACGGTGACAGCGGCGTGCTGCTGGAACTGGCCGGGGTGCTGCAGGACCTCGAGCTGGACTGGGAGTACGAACTCTCGCGCTGGCTCGGCCCGGTCGCCACGCAACTGATTGGCGGTCACCTGCGCAGCCGCGCGCGCTGGTATCAACAAGGATTTGCCAGCCTCAACCAGAACCTCGCCGAATACCTCGCCGAAGAATCGCGCACCCTCGTCGGCCAGCGCGAAGCCGAAGCGCGGTTCAGCGAACTGGACCGGATCAAACTTGATCTGGAACGTCTCGAGGCGCGTTTCGAGCGCCTTTCCCGATCCCTCGACCCAAGCGATAACGCATGAAGCTGCTTGCCGTCCGCCGTCTGTTGCGCATCCAGCGCGTCGTGATCCGCTACCGCCTCGATGACCTGCTGTTCAAGCTGCCGTTGCCCTGGTTTCTCCTGGCGCTGCGCTACGTGCTGCCGTGGCGCTGGTTCCCGCGCAAACCGCTGGAGCTGAACCGTGGCGCGCGCCTGCGTCTGGCGCTGCAGGATCTGGGGCCGATCTTCATCAAGTTCGGGCAGATTCTCTCGACCCGCCGCGACCTGCTGCCGGAAGACATCGCCGATGAGCTGATGCTGCTGCAGGACCGTGTGCCGCCGTTCGATTCGCAGCTGTCGATCAAGTTGATCGAAGAGCAACTGGGCAAGAAAATCAGCGACGTGTTCAGTCGCTTTGACGTCGAACCGCTGGCCTCGGCCTCGGTGGCGCAGGTACATGCTGCACAGCTGAAAACCGGCGAGGAAGTGGTGGTCAAGGTGATCCGCCCAGGCCTGAAACCGGTGATTGCCCAAGACCTGGCGTGGCTGTTCATCCTCGCCCGCGCCGCCGAAAAGATCTCCGCCGACGCCCGCCTGCTGCACCCGGTGGACGTGGTGCAGGACTACGAAAAAACCATCTACGACGAACTCGACCTGCTGCGCGAGGCGGCGAATGCCAGCCAGCTCAAGCGCAACTTCGAAGGCTCGCCGCTGCTCTACGTGCCGCAAGTCTATTGGGACTGGTGCCGGCCGAAAGTGCTGGTCATGGAGCGCATCTACGGGATTCAGGTAACGGATCTGGCGACCCTCGCCGACCAGCGCACCGACATGAAAATGCTCGCCGAACGCGGCGTGGAGATCTTCTTCACCCAGGTGTTCCGCGACAGTTTCTTCCACGCCGACATGCACCCGGGCAACATCTTCGTCAGCACCGTCAACCCGTGGAGTCCGCAGTACATCGCGATCGACTGCGGCATCGTCGGCAGTCTGACCCCGGAAGACCAGGACTACCTGGCGCGCAACCTGTTCGCCTTCTTCAAGCGCGACTACCGCCGCGTCGCGCAATTGCACATCGATTCGGGCTGGGTGCCGGCGGAAACCAAACTCAACGAATTCGAAGCGGCGATCCGTACCGTGTGCGAGCCGATCTTCGAAAAACCGTTAAAAGATATTTCATTTGGCCAGGTGCTGATGCGCCTGTTCCAGACCGCGCGGCGCTTCAATATGGAAGTGCAGCCGCAGTTGGTGCTGCTGCAAAAGACCTTGCTGAATATCGAGGGCCTCGGCCGTCAGTTGTACCCGGATCTGGATCTGTGGAACACCGCGCAGCCGTTCCTTGAGCGCTGGATGCGCGAGCGCGTCAGCCCCAAAGCCTTGATCGGCAACGTGCAGAGCCAGTTCGAACAGCTGCCGCACCTGGCCAACATGGCCCGTGATCTGCTCGAACGCATGTCTCAACCGCACGCCTACGACCCGCCGCCCCCGTGGCACAAACGCAAGGACGACTGGTTCCTGCGCCTGCTCGGCAGTGCGCATCTGGCGGGCGGTACCATCCTCGCCGCCGGTGGCCCGCTGAACGAGCTGGGGCATTGGCCGGCCGGCATCATGGTGGCCGTCGGCTTGTATCTGGTCGTTCGCCGATAGCCAGTTCGCTGATCGGCTGGCACACTGTTTCAACGCCTGAACCCGACTATTGAAGTGCGGGTTCGCTGTCGGAGTCGAAGATGAAAAACTGGCTGGACGAGATCAAGTGGGACGCCGATGGCCTGGTGCCGGCGATTGCCCAGGATCACAAGACCGGACGCGTGCTGATGATGGCCTGGATGAACCGCGAAGCGCTCGAGCTGACCGCTGCGGAAAACCGTGCAATCTACTGGTCACGTTCCCGTGGCAAGCTGTGGCGCAAGGGCGAAGAGTCCGGCCACGTACAGACCCTGCATGAAATGCGTCTGGACTGTGACGCCGACGTGATCATCCTGATGGTCGAACAGATTGGCGACATCGCTTGCCATACCGGCCGCCAAAGCTGCTTTTACCGCGTCTTCGAAAACGGCGACTGGAAAACGGTCGACCCGGTTCTGAAAGACCCGCACGCCATTTATTCCGCAGGACAATAGGATGTGTCATCAGTCATTTACTGAGCTGCGTTGCCGGCT
The DNA here is from genome assembly GCF_022368695.1 of Pseudomonas sp. Y5-11. Classification (NCBI taxonomy): domain Bacteria; kingdom Pseudomonadati; phylum Pseudomonadota; class Gammaproteobacteria; order Pseudomonadales; family Pseudomonadaceae; genus Pseudomonas; species Pseudomonas sp. Y5-11. Next base: position 1,331,446 of record NZ_CP058974.1, on the reverse strand, counting down.
GAAAGAGCGCCAGGCAAGGCGCAGGCCGCAGGGAATGTCTTTTCCTTGCCAAGGCCTGCAACGCAGCATGGCGCGCTTTCAGCCGGCAACCCGAAGGGCCGGGCCTGATTTTGTGCAGGGCTGCGTTACTCGTCGTTTATTTGAAATGCCAAACTACACTCCTCGCGCCTTGCCCTGCACAAAATCAGGCTCCGGCGCAGCTCAGGAAATGACTGATGACACATCCTCCCATGAGTGACACCCTGACCCGCCTCGCTCAGGTACTTGAAGAGCGCAAAGGCGCAGCGGCCGACAGCTCATATGTAGCTAGTCTGTATCACAAGGGCCTGAACAAGATTCTGGAGAAAGTCGGCGAAGAGTCGGTCGAAACCATTATTGCCGCCAAGGACGCCGCCATCAGCGGTGACTGCAGCGATGTGATCTACGAGACTGCCGACCTGTGGTTCCACAGCATGGTCATGCTCGCCCAGTTGGGGCAGCATCCGCAGGCCGTGCTGGATGAACTGGATCGCCGCTTCGGCCTGTCCGGACACGTCGAGAAAGCCTCGCGTCCGTCCGCCTGAACAATTTTTAGAGAGGAACAGCAACATGGGCATTTTTGACTGGAAACACTGGATCGTCATTCTGGTAGTCGTGGTGCTGGTGTTCGGCACCAAGAAACTGAAAAACCTCGGCACCGACGTCGGTGAGTCGATCAAGGGTTTTCGCAAAGCCATGAACGACGATGAGAAACCCGCCGCCGATCCGACCGTAACGCCTGCGCAGCCGGTACCACCGGTGCAGCCGCAAGCCTCCGCTCAGGCCAACCCGCCGCACACCATCGACGTGCAGGCGCAGAAAGTCGAAGAGCCGATCCGCAAAGACGTGTGAGCACTGACTAATGTTTGGTATCAGCTTCTCTGAACTGCTGCTCGTCGGCCTCGTTGCCCTGCTGGTGCTGGGTCCCGAGCGTCTGCCGGGCGCTGCGCGCACCGCCGGCCTGTGGGTCGGGCGGCTGAAGCGCAGCTTCAACGCGATCAAACAGGAAGTTGAACGTGAAATCGGTGCCGACGAGATCCGTCGGCAACTGCACAACGAACACATCCTGTCGCTGGAGCAGGAGGCGCGGAAGATTTTCACGCCGGTTCAGCAGGAGCCTACGCCGGTTGAGCATGTGGTTGAGCATGTGGTTGAGCAGGCGATTCATGCGCCAGCCGCGCCAGCTGTAACAGCTCCGACACCTGCACCTGCCGCCGCTGTAGCGCCGCCAGCCCCCGTGCCGACTGCTACAGAAACTTCGGTTGAACACGTATCTCCAACCGCCGCGCCGATCACACCTGCGCCTCACGACACCACTTTGCCGCCGCGAGCCCCATGAGCGATCTCCCCGAAAACGACCAGCACATGCCGCTGGTATCGCACCTCACCGAGTTGCGCACCCGCCTGCTGCGTTGTGTAGCGGCGGTGTTCATCATCTTCGCCGGGTTGTTCGCGTTCACCCAGCAGATCTACACCTTCGTCTCGACGCCGCTGCGCCAGTACCTGCCGGCCGGTGCGACGATGATCGCCACGGATGTGTCGTCACCGTTCCTCACGCCGCTGAAGCTGACGATGATGGTCTCGCTGTTCCTCGCGATTCCGGTGATCCTGCACCAGATCTGGGGTTTCATCGCGCCGGGCCTGTACAAGCATGAGAAACGCGTCGCCGTGCCGCTGCTGGTGTCGAGCATCCTGCTGTTCTACACCGGCATGGCGTTCGCCTATTACTTCGTGTTCCCGCTGATCTTCAAGTTCTTCGCCGCGGCCACCCCGGCCGGCGTGGAAATGATGACCGACATCACCAGCTACCTCGACTTCGTGATGACGCTGTTCTTCGCCTTTGGCGTCGCGTTCGAAATCCCGGTGGCCGTGGTGCTGCTGGTGTGGATCGGCGTGGTCGACGTCAAATACCTGAAGAAGATCCGTCCGTACGTGATCATCGGCTGCTTCGTGGTCGGCATGATCCTCACGCCGCCGGACATCTTCTCGCAGACCCTGCTGGCCGTGCCGATGTGGATGCTGTTTGAAATCGGCATTCTGTTCGGCAGCCTGGTCAGCAAACGCGAACGCCCGGACGAAACGCCGGCTGACGATCACAACGACCAGCCGCCAGCGACCCAGGCATGAACCTGCTGTTGCTCGAAGAGGCCGACTTCATCGCGGCCGACCGCGTCGTGCTGCGTGACCGGCGCCTGACGCACATGCAGGAAGTGCATCGATCCGAAGTCGGCGACAGCCTGCGCGTCGGGCGCATCAATGGGCTGATGGGTTCGGCTGAACTGCTGCGCCTCGAGGCCGGCGAAGCCGAGTTGCGCGTCAGCCTCGATCAACCGCCACCGGCCAAGCTGCCGCTGACCCTGGTGCTAGCCCTGCCACGGCCGAAAATGCTGCGCCGGGTGTTCCAGACCGTGGCGACCATGGGCGTGTCGAAGGTGATTCTGGTCAACAGCTACCGCGTCGAGAAGAGTTTCTGGCAGACGCCGTTTCTGGAGCCGGAAGCGATTCGCGAGAATTTGATCCTCGGCCTCGAACAGGCCCGCGATACCGTGCTGCCGGACATCATTATCGAGAAGCGCTTCAAGCCGTTCGTCGAAGACCGACTGCCTGCGATAACCGAAGGCACCCTCGGCCTGGTCGGCCATCCTGGCAATTTTCCGCCGTGCCCGCGCGCGTTGAGCGAACCGGTAACGCTGGCGATCGGCCCCGAAGGTGGCTGGATTCCTTACGAGATCGACTTGCTTGCCAAGTCCGGCCTGCAACCGGTGCAACTGGGCGAGCGCATCCTGCGCGTCGAAACCGCCGTCACCGCCCTCCTCGCCCGCCTGTTCTGACACACCTTTCCCTGTAGGAGCTGCCGAAGGCTGCGATCTTTTGATCTTTTTTTTAACAGCAAGATCAAAAGATCAGCCTGCGGCAGCTCCTACACAAGGGCGGTGTCGGACAAATCGGGTTACAGATTGCCATCACCCCGCCGATACAGTCCCCATAAGTCCAATTAGTGGTCCGAGGGGAGTCGTCGCATGTACCGTTGGTTAGCCGAGAATCTTGGAAACGTCAGCGTCAAACGCAAGCTGGGTATCGGTTTCGGCCTGGTGCTGTTGCTCACCCTGCTGATCACCTTCACCGGCTGGACCGGCATGAGCGGCATTATCAGCCGCGGTGACAAGCTCGGTTTCATCTCCAGCCTCAACGAGCTGACCAAGGACCTGCGTCTGGCCCGTCTGGACTATGAAGCTCGTCGCGGCGAACAAGGCCCGGGCGCGGTCAACGAACTGCTGAGCAAGCTCGACAGCGGCCTGCAAACCGCCCGAGGCCTGATCGAACAACCAGCCGATGCCGCCAGAGTCGACCAGCAACTGGCTGCAGTCGCCGAATACAAACGCGCCTTCGCCGAGATGGTGCAGGCCGGGGCCAACCGCGAAGACGCCCGCAGCAAACTCGGCGCCACCGCCGACAACGCCGTGGCCAAGGTCGCCGAAGTGGAAAAATCAATGCTCCAGGGCGACAGCATTGCGCAGTTCAACGCGGTGATCGATCTGAGCAAACTGATCCAGCAAGCGCGCTTCCAGGTGCGTGGCTATACCTACAGCGGCAAGACCGAAGCCGAACAACCTGCGCTCGACGCCATCGACAACGCCCTGAAAAACCTCGAAACCCTGCCGGCCAAGCTACCCGAGCAGCATATCGCCAACCTGCAACAGGCCACTGATTCGCTCAAGGCTTATCGCGCGGCGGTCAGCCAGTTCCGCGACTCGCAGGTCGCCAGTGCCAAAGCTCTGGCGCGCATGTCAGCTCAGGGCGACATCCTGCTCGACGTCAGCAAGCAGCTCACGCAATCGCAAACCGTGGTGCGCGACACCGATGCCGCGCACGCCAAGAACATGCTGATCATCGCCACCCTGCTGGCCGTGGCCTTCGGTTTGCTGGCTGCGTGGGCGATCACCCGGCAGATCATCATTCCGCTGAACCAGACCCTGAAAGTCGCCGAACAAGTGGCCGCCGGAGACCTGACGCATAATCTGGTGTCGCAGCGCCGCGACGAACTCGGCCAGTTGCAGCGTTCGATGCAGAGCATGACGCAAGGTCTGCGCGAGCTGATCGGCGGCATCAGCGACGGCGTCACGCAGATCGCCAGTGCCGCCGAAGAATTGTCTGCCGTCACCGAGCAGACCAGCGCCGGGGTCAACAATCAGAAAGTCGAGACCGACCAGGTCGCCACCGCCATGAACGAAATGGCTGCCACGGTGCAGGAAGTCGCGCGCAACGCCGAGGAAGCTTCGGAAGCGGCCGTCGCTGCTGACCAGCAGGCCCGCGAAGGGGACAAGGTGGTGGGTGAAGCCATCGCGCAGATCGAGCGCCTCGCGGCCGAGGTTGGCCACTCCACCGAGGCTATGGGCGAACTCAAGCGCGAGAGCGACAAGATCGGCAGCGTGCTCGACGTGATCAAGTCGGTGGCCCAGCAAACCAACCTGCTGGCGCTCAACGCCGCCATCGAGGCGGCGCGTGCCGGTGAAGCCGGGCGTGGCTTTGCGGTGGTCGCCGATGAAGTGCGCAGCCTCGCCCAGCGCACGCAGAAGTCCACGGAAGAGATCGAAGAGCTGATCGTCGGCCTGCAGACCGGCACCCAGCAAGTGGCGACGATCATGGACAACAGCCGCAGCCTGACCGACAGCAGCGTCGAACTGACCCGCCGCGCCGGTGGCTCGCTGGAAAGCATCACCCGTACCGTGTCGGCGATTCAGGCGATGAACCAGCAGATTGCCGCAGCGGCAGAGCAGCAGAGCGCCGTGGCTGAAGAGATCAACCGCAGCGTGCTGAATGTGCGGGATGTGTCGGATCAGACGTCGGCGGCGAGTGAAGAGACGGCGGCGTCGAGTGTTGAGTTGGCGCGGCTGGGGACGCATCTGCAGATGCTGGTGGGGCGGTTCAAGGTTTGAGGTGATCCATCGACCTCGGTTCACTGTGGACCGAGGTGATGCTATCGCTGGCAAGCCAGCTCCCACAGGTTTCCAGTCGTTCACAAAGTTCGTGTTCAACCCATTTACTGTGGGAGCTGGCTTGCCAGCGATGGCGTCCGGAAGAACGCCGCCGTTACAAGACCTGACGCAGGAAAGCCTGAGCGCGCGGATCCTTCGGCGCATCGAAGAATTCCGCCGGGGACGCATCTTCCAGCAATTTGCCGTGATCGAAGAACAGCACCCGATCCGCCACTTCCCGGGCGAAGCCCATTTCGTGCGTGACGCAGACCATGGTCATGCCTTCCACGGCCAGGTTCTTCATCACATCCAGCACTTCACCGACCATTTCCGGGTCGAGGGCCGATGTCGGCTCGTCGAACAGCATCACTTTCGGATCCATCGCCAGCGCCCGGGCGATCGCTACGCGCTGCTGCTGCCCCCCGGACAGACGTGACGGGTATTCGCGGGCTTTTTGCGCGATACCGACCTTCTCCAGCAACGCCAAGGCCTTGGCTTCACTTTCCTTCTGTCCGCGCTTGCGCACGACCTTCTGCGCCAGGCAGAGGTTTTCCAGCACGGTCATGTGCGGGAACAGGTTGAAATGCTGGAAGACCATGCCGACTTCGCGGCGGTAGGCGTTGACGTCGGTTTTCGGGTCGGCCAGTTGCAGGCCGTCGATGCTCACCGAACCCGAGTCGAATTCTTCCAGGCCATTGAGGCAGCGCAGGAAGGTCGATTTGCCGGAGCCGGACGGGCCGATCACCACCAGCACTTCACCCTTGGCCACTGTGGTGGTGACGTTATCCACCGCCCGCACTACCTGACCACGGGTGTCGAAGACTTTTACCAGATCGCGGACTTCAATCACTTTGCGCGAGCCTCCGCTCAAGCCGGCTGGCGATTTTCGACAGCGGCAGGTTGATCAACAGGTACAGGCCGGCGACGCAGAACAGGATTTCAAACGGCGAGAACGAGGTGGTGATGACTTCACGGCCGCTTTTCAGCAGCTCGGTAATCGCGATCACCGACACCAGCGAGGTGTCCTTGACCAGACTGATGAACTGCCCGGCCAGCGGTGGCAGCACGCGTTTGAACGCTTGCGGCAGTACCACATGGCGCATCGACTGGCCGGCGCTCAGACCCAGCGATCGCGCCGCTTCGTTCTGCCCGCGGGCAATCGACTGCACGCCGGAACGGATGATCTCGGCCACGTAGGCGCCGGTAAACAGCGACAGCGCGGCGATCCCGGCGAACTCCCGGGACAGGTTCATCACCGTGCCGATGAAGAAGTAGAAAATGAAGATCTGCACCAGCAGCGGCGTGCCGCGCACCAGTTCGACGTAGATGCTCGACAGGTCGCGCAGGGTCGGGTTGCTCGACAAGCGGCACAGCCCGGTGACCAGGCCGATCAGCAGACCGAGTACCCCAGACACCACCGACAGCCACAGCGTGGTCCACAGCCCCCACAGCAGCGGCCCTGCCGCCCAATGCCGGGTTACGCCTACGACGTCGCCTTCCGCCACATCGTCGCCCTGAGCGAATTGCAGGCTGTTTTCGTCGACGGTCAGGTGCTGCTCGTCACCGGCGTCGTTGCGCAGGGTGACCTGCGCGCTGCCGCCCTTGCGCACCAGTTCGGTGACGGTGGAGATGTCGCTGGCGCGCTGGGACTCTTCGGCCTGATAGGCGAAGTACTGTGGCACGCGGTTCCAGCGCCATTCGTAGGACATCAGCGACGTGGCGTAATACAACGCGCCCGCCAGGCCGACCAGCACCAGCACGGTCAGGACGTGCCAGGGCCATTGGGCTTTTTTCTGTTTCATTGCAGGTTCCGGAATTTGTGTTGCCTGGGCGGCACTCTTCGCGAGCAAGCTCGCTCCCACAAGTTCAGTGGCGGACACAAAATTTGTGTTCACCTAAAAGACTGTGGGAGCGAGCTTGCTCGCGAATGGGGCGACTCGATCCAACTGATCAAGCGTTATTCCATGTCCTTGAGCCACTCGGTGCTCTTGAACCACTTGTCATGGATGCGATCGTAGGTGCCGTCTTCGTGGATCTGGTGCAGGAAGTTGTTGATGAAGTTGAGGCTGTCGTAATCACCCTTCTTCAGACCGAAGGCCAGCGGCTCGTAGGTGAACGGTTTGTCGAGGAACACCAGTTTGCCGGCGCCGACCTTGTTCACCGCGACCACGTTGTACGGCGCGTCGTAGATAAACGCGTCGGCCTTGCCGTTGACCACGTCGAGCACGGCTTCCTGCTCGTTGTCGTAGCCGTGGTACTTGGCTTTGGCGATCAGCTTCTTGGCGACCATCTCACCGGTGGTGCCGAGCTTGGAGGTGATGCGGTAGTCGGCGGTGTTCAGGTCTTTATAGGACTTGATGGTGCCTTCCAGCTCCTTGCGGATCAGCAAGGTCTGGCCGACCACGATGAACGGTTCGCTGAAGTTCAGGCGCAGGTTGCGCTCCTGGGTCAGGGTCATGCCGCTGCCGATCATGTCGAACTTGTCGGTCATCAGCGCCGGGATGATCCCGTCATAACCGGTGGAGACCAGTTCCAGCTTGACGCCCATGGCCTTGGTCATGGCTTTGAGGATGTCGACTTCGAAGCCGATGATCTCGCCGCGCTTGTTGGTCATTTCGAACGGCATGTAGGTCGGATCCATACCGACTTTCAACGTGCCGCGCTTGACCGCGTCATCGATTGCACCGGCGTGCGCCGCATTGACTGCAACCAGTGCCGTGACGCCGACCAGCAGCATCGACAGATACTTCTTCATCTTCAAGTCCCCAAAACCATTGCATGTGCGGCGCGAAAACCAGCCGTGATGGGCAAAAATGCCCGGGTGCGCCAATTCGGGGACGGATGCTAACGCACTCGTCCGTTTGCACAAGGTTTTTTGCGGGGATTTGTTGTTGCAGGGAGGGTTTTAAAAGCAAAAGATCGCAGCCTCCGGCAGCTCCTACAGGTGTGCGCCTAACCCTGCAGGAGCTGCCGAAGGCTGCGATCTTTTAAAAAAAAGCCCCGCATTGGCGGGGCTTTTTCTTAGGCCGGCTGAGCCTGCATGCTCAGCGGTCGCAACGGCAGCAGCGGCGCGTGGGGATCGGCTTTCACCGAGGCCCGCCATGCGTCCAGCCACTCGGCGTGACCTTCGGCCCACACCTGCTCGTGCAGACGGGCCAGGGCCACCGGATCGCTCAGCAGTTGCAGGCGATCATGGTTGTTCAGCCCCGCCGGACCGACCTTGATCGCGTGACGCACACGCTCCTGACGCAGCCACTCGATCGGCTCGGCCTGACCGTGACGGGCCGTCGCCAGCGAACACGCCAGGGCGTTCTGCTGTGGATCGACCACCGCACGAATAAAGCCGTCGTTCAGTGCGTGCCAACGGTTTTCATGGGTGTACTGATCGGTGGCCAGCAGTGCCTGTGGCGGATTGTATTCCTCGGGGATGAGGAACAGGCTCTCGTCACGGGACTTGAGGCCCAGACCGACACGACTGGAAATCACCGACACCGGGATCGACAGCATCAGCGAACCGACGATCGGCACCAGCCACCACAGGAAGCTCGGGTTCAGCCAGATCACCAGCAGCGCCCAGCAGAAACCCAGCAGGGTCTGCGGACCGTGGCGCTTGACCGCCTCGCTCCATGGCGTGGAGTCGTCGTCACGCTGCGGCGAATTCCAGGTCGCGGCCCAGCCGAGGAACGCGGCCAGGACGAAACGGGTGTGGAAAATCATCCGCACCGGCGCCAGCAGCATGGAGAACAGCATCTCCAGCAGCATCGACAGGGTCACCTTGAACTTGCCACCGAACTCTTTCGCGCCTTTGGCCCAGATCAGGATGATGCTCAGCAGTTTCGGCAGGAACAGCAGCACAATGGTCGTCGAGAACAGCGCGATCGCCTTGTCCGGGTGCCATTGCGGCCACAGCGGATAAAGCTGACGCGGTTCCAGGAAGTACTGTGGCTCCATCAGCGTGTTCACCGCCAGCAGCGCGGTCGACAGCACCAGGAAGAAGAACCACAACGGTGCCGACAGGTACGACATCACGCCAGTCAGGAACACCGCACGGTGCACCGGGTGCATGCCCTTGACCAGGAACAGGCGGAAGTTCATCAGGTTGCCGTGGCACCAGCGACGGTCACGCTTGAGTTCGTCGAGCAGGTTCGGCGGCAGTTCTTCGTAGCTGCCCGGCAGATCGTAGGCAATCCACACGCCCCAACCGGCACGACGCATCAGCGCGGCTTCAACGAAGTCGTGGGACAGAATCGCCCCGGAAAACGCACCTTTGCCCGGCAACGGCGCCAGGGCGCAGTGGTCGATGAACGGCTTCATGCGAATGATCGCGTTGTGACCCCAGTAGTGGGATTCACCCAACTGCCAGAAGTGCAGACCGGCGGTAAACAGCGGACCGTAGACGCGGGTGGCGAACTGCTGCATGCGCGCATACAGCGTGTCCATGCCCGACGCACGTGGCGCGGTCTGGATGATCCCGGCGTCCGGCGTGGCTTCCATCAGGCGCACCAGACTGGTCAGGCACTCGCCGCTCATCACCGAGTCGGCGTCGAGCACGACCATGTACTTGTAGTCACCGCCCCAACGACGGCAGAAGTCGTCGAGGTTGCCGCTCTTGCGTTTCACACGACGGCGTCGGCGGCGATAGAAGATCTTGCCGAAGCCCTTGGCTTCGCGGCAGACGTCCAGCCAGGCCTGTTGCTCGGCGACGCAGATATCGGTGTCGTTACTGTCGCTCAGGACGAAGAAGTCGAAACGATCCAGTTCACCGGTGGCCGCGACCGATTCGAAGGTGGCGCGCAGACCGGCGAATACCCGGGGCACGTCTTCGTTGCAGATCGGCATCACCAGCGCAGTACGGGCGTCCTTCGGAATCGGCTCGTTGCCAGCGCTTTTGCCGGAGATACGGTATTTGTCGTGACCGGTGAGCAACTCAAGGAAGCCCATCAGCGCCGTCCAGAAGCCGGCCGACACCCAGCAGAACAGAATCCCGAACAGAATCAGGATGCTGGTTTGCAGCGCATACGGCAGCACTTGCGTGGCGGTTTGCAGCAGCGGCTGGTGCAGGACCTCTTCAAGATCGACGAACGACCAGCCCTGGTACGGCATGATGCCTTTCATGTACCAGCCGGCGACGATGGTCTGGCCGAGCATCAGCAGCAACAGAATGTAGCGACGGATCGAACCGACGGTGCGCCAGCGCGCGGCCGGCAACACATTCGCATCTTTTGGCGGCTGCGGCGGGTTGGTGCGACCGGTCAGACGGCGCCAGCCACGCACCAGAATATTGGTGCGCCAGGGTTCCGGCACGACTTTGGTCCGGTGGATGGGCGGCGTCGCCTTCATGGCGACCCGGCCGCTGGCGTCGAGCACCAGCATCTCCGCCTCTTCCAGTTCCTCTGCGGTGCTCAGGGTCAGGCGCTTGCCCACCGAAGCCTGGGCGGCTTCGGCAGGGGCGTCGAACGTTGGCGACGACAGGCGCTGGTGCAGTTCGCTGAAAGACTGGCAGCCCGCGAGTTCCGCGCGCTGCTCGTCGGTCATCGGCAGATGCGCCAGATACTCCGACAGAGTTTCTGGCTGTACTTGAGAGTTACTCATCGGCAGGCAACTGATAGCTCCAGGTCTCGGTCAGGACTTCTTCAGTCGGTGCCGATTCCGGTGTGGCTGGGGCCGCGTTCGCAGCCGCTGGCTGCTTGGCGTCTTTGTTGGCCTTGTCCTTGGCATCTGCGGCGGGCTTGGCGTCGGCCTGTTTGGCTTCAGCGGCCTTGGCTTCCTTGTCTTCCTTCTCTTGTTGCTTGGCGGCGATCTTGTCAGCCTTGGCCACCGACGAATTCGACGCCGGTACCGAAGATTTGGCCAGATCAGCGGTGACCACTGGCTGGACCAGGGCAGCACGCATCTCGGTGGACTTGCTCGCGTCCTTGATCTTCATCCGCAGGGTCAGGCGCCAGCCCTTGGTTTCCGGGTTGTAGCGCACGCTGTTCTCGACCAGCTCGGCGTTATCGCCAACGCTGACCTGACTGCGCACGTCGGCATCCGGCGCCAGGGCTGCCAGCGATGGACCTTCGAAGTCGACCAGGTAGGCAACGCTGCCGTCCGGCTGACGGATCAGGTTCGACTGCTTGACGTCACCGGTCGAACGCAGGGTCTGCTTGACCCAGGCACTGTCGGGGGCGTGAATCGCCGCTTCGTCCATGGTCCAGTGCAGGCGGTAGGCGAAGTCCAGCGGCTTGCCCGGCTCCGGCATGGTTTCCGGGCTCCAGAACGCAACGATGTTGTCGTTGGTTTCGTCGGCGGTCGGAATCTCTACCAGATCAACGGTGCCCTTGCCCCACTCGCCCTTCGGCTCGATCCAGGCACTTGGACGCTTGTCGTAGCGGTCGTCGAGGTCTTCGTAGTGGCTGAAGTCGCGGCCACGCTGCAGCAGACCGAAACCACGCGGGTTCTCGACGCTGAAGTTGCTCACGGCCAGGTGTTTCGGGTTGTTCAGCGGACGCCAGATCCACTCGCCGTTGCCGGCATGGATCGACAGACCGCTGGAGTCGTGCAGTTCACGACGGTAGTTGAGGACTTTCGACGGCTGGTTGGCGCCGAACAGGAACATGCTGGTCAACGGCGCGATGCCCAGTTTGCCGACCTTGTCACGCAGGAACATCTGCGCCTTGACGTCGACAATGGTGTCGCTGCCCGGACGCAGGATCAGACGGTAGGCGCCGGTGGCGCGCGGCGAATCGAGCAGGGCGAAGATCACCAGGTGCTTGTCGCCCGGCTTCGGCTGCTGAATCCAGAATTCGCGGAAACGCGGAAACTCTTCGCCCGACGGCAGCGCGGTGTCGATCGCCAGACCACGGGCCGACAGACCGTAGGTGTGACCCTTGCCGACGACACGGAAGTAACTCGCGCCAAGCATGGTCATGATTTCGTCTTGCTTGTCGGCCTTGTTGATCGGGTACAGCACACGGAAACCGGCGTAGCCCAGCTGCTCGGTGGCCTTCGGATCGAACTTGAGGTCGCCGAAATCGAAGCGGGTCGGATCGTATTTGATCTCTTCGACGGTGTTCGCCGTGATTTCGTTGATTTTCACAGGCGTATCGAAGTGCATGCCCTGGTGATAGAAGGACAGCTTGAACGGGGTCTTCTGATCGGCCCACTCAGCCTTTTCGGTGAGGAAGCGGATTTTCTGATAGTCCGCGAATTTCATGTCGCGGAATTCGTTCGGCAGGTTGCTGCGCGGGGCTTCGAATTTCTGCCCGGCGAGCTCTTTAGCCTTGGCTGATACATCGTCAAGATTGAACGCCCAAAGCTGGCCGGCGCTGAGCAGGCACAGGAGCGCCGAACCCGCTACCAGGGCACTTCGCATGCGTTTGGCAGACATTTTTGCTGCATTACAGGGACTAACAATCACGAGCAACCCTCGCCGAAAACAGATCAAAAAACCAACGGCCAGCAAGCCGTCTGTGTGGCCATTTTCGTCAGCTTATTTCGGTTCCAGAGAGCCAGATACTGCGTTGCCGCTCCTCGCCATAGCGGGCTATGACTCGTCGCGGCGCCTTGTCTCTGGCTCCCTGGCCCTCGAAATAATGCTGACAAAAATGGCCGTACAGACCGCTCATGCCAGGTTGGCGAGCATTGTTCCGACTCCGCTGGGGCAAAATGATTCCCCAATCGGATCCAGACAAGTCTCTACCTAAGTCAAAAATGGACCAGCGAACGCTGATCCCCATAGCGCGCGATTATCTAGTAGCCCGCGTGACAACGCATCAGGGGTAACAAAGTATTTATCGCGAAAAACGCCTGTTTTCAGTCGAAAAGCCCTTGAAAAGATGTTTCAAGCGCTTTCATGTCTGTAACAGGAAGGTGACCGGGCCATCGTTGACCAGGTGCACCTGCATATCCGCGCCGAATCTACCTGATGCCACAGTGCCATGCATCTGTTTCGCTTTGCTGAATAGATAGTCGAACAATTCCTCGCCCAATGCCGGAGGGGCCGCGGTCGAGAAACTCGGACGCAACCCGCTCTTGGTGTCGGCAGCCAGGGTGAACTGAGAGACCAGCAGCAACCCGCCGCCCACATCCGCCAGGGACAGATTCATCTTGCCCTCGGCGTCACTGAATACCCGATAGTTAAGCAGCTTATGCAGAAGTTTGTCGGCACTGGCACGGGTGTCGTCGGGTTCGACCGCCACCAGCACCAGCAACCCCTGATCCACCGCGCCGACTATTTCTCCCGCGACTTCGACCCGCGCACCGCGCACGCGCTGCAGAAGCCCCTTCATGCTTCTTCGGGTGGCAGGTCGAGCAGGCGGCGGGCCATGTTACTTGCGGCACGCACCAACGCGTCGGTAATACCTGGCTCGGAGGCAGCGTGGCCAGCATCGCGAATCACCTGCAGCTCGCTGTTCGGCCAGGCCTGATGCAATTCCCAGGCGTTGTCCAGCGGGCAGATCACGTCGTAGCGACCGTGAATGATCACCCCCGGCAGATGAGCGATCTTGCCCATGTCGCGGATCAACTGGTTCGGTTCGAGGAACGCATTGTTGGTGAAGTAGTGACATTCGATCCGCGCGATCGACAGGGCGCGCTGCGGTTCGGAGAACCGGTCGACCACCAGCGGGTTCGGCCGCAGGGTTGCGGTGCGCCCTTCCCACGTCGACCAGGCCTTGGCCGCGTGCATCTGGGCGATCTGATCGTTACCGACCAGGCGCTTGTGGAAAGCGCCGAGCAGATCGTCGCGCTCGTCCAGCGGGATCGGTGCGATGTAGTCCTGCCAGTAATCAGGAAACAGACGGCTGGCACCGGCCTGATAGAACCATTCGATTTCCTGTGGACGGCAGAGAAAGATCCCACGCAGGATCAGACCGTGTACGCGCTCGGGGTGGGTTTGCGCGTAGGCCAGCGCCAGGGTCGAGCCCCACGAACCGCCAAACAGCACCCATTTGTCGATGCCCAAGTGCTTGCGGATACGCTCGAGGTCGGCGACCAGATCCCAGGTGGTGTTGTTTTCCAGGCTGGCGTGGGGGGTGGAGCGTCCGCAGCCGCGCTGGTCGAAGGTGACAATGCGATACAGGTTCGGGTCGAAATAGCGACGGCTCTGCGCGTCGCAACCGGCGCCGGGACCACCGTGGATGAACACCACCGGCAAGCCTTCCGGCGAACCGCTTTCGTCGACGTACAGCGTGTGGGTGTCATCGACAGCCAGATCGTGCCGGGCATGGGGTTTGATCTGCGGAAACAATGTCTGCATTGCGTGCTCCGTAAGGGGTCGAGGTCATCCCTGGGGGGACTTCTATTATTCTGCCGTCCGGCATCATAAACCCGATTTACATCAATGAGCATGCCCGCACGCAGTCACAATTTGTCAGCCATGAACCTCAACAGGTTTTCGTAGAGCCGGTCGACCTCGGCGACCTGACCTCGCGCACGCAAACAACCGTGCACCAGCCCTTCGCCGTAATAAAGCGAAGCGTCGGTGCCGGCGCTGGCCAGTCGTTCAGCGTAGCCCACGCCGTCGTCGCGCAGCGGATCGAATTGCGCCACGGCGATCCAGGCTGGCGGCAATCCACTGAAATCGTCAGCGAGCAGCGGCATGGCATAAGCATCCGGATGAGGGCTGCCGCGCAGGTATAACGCGTGATAGCTGTGCACATCATGGCTGCCGAGCAACGGTGCATCGGCGCATTCGCTGCGTGACGGCAACCGGTCGTCACCGCCAAGGCCGGGATAGATCAGCACTTGAGCTGCCGGCATCGCCTCGCCGGCATCGCGCAACGCCAGGCACAACGCGGCGGCGAGATTGCCACCGGCGCTGTCGCCGGCTACCAGCAGTTTCTGCGGGTCAAACCAGAACGGCCCGCTGCGCAACGCGCGCCAGACACTTAGGCAATCTTCGAACCCCGCCGGGTATGGATGTTCTGGCGCCAGCCGATAATCCACCGCCACCACCATCGCCCCCAGCGCCATGGCCAGTTCGAAACAGATGAAGTCGTGCGAGTCGAGCCCACCGACGACCCAACCACCGCCATGCAAGTACAACACGCAAGGCCAGCCGCTGGCCGGTGGCTTGAGCGGCGGCCGGTAGGAACGCACCGGTACGCCGCTCAACTGGAAGTCGACGACCTCCAGCCCTGCGGGCCGTTCAGGGGTGAAGGCCCGACACATGGCGTCATAGGCCTGGCGCAGTCCTGCGAGACTGCTGTCATCACTGACGAAACTTTCGGTTCGGGTAACGAAGGCCGCCATGGCCGGCGTCAGCGGATAATGGCTCATCAGTTTTTCAGACTGGCCTGAACGGCGCCCACGCCATCCTTGCCATCGAAGCTGCTGACCCCGGCCAGCCAGCGCTGCAGATCCTCGGGGTGTTCACGCAGCCAGTTCTTTGCCACGTCCTGCGGCGTCTTGCGTGCCATGATCGGTACCATCAGTTGGCTTTCCTGGGCGGCAGTGAACGTCAGGTTTTGCAGCAGGCGATGGACGTTCGGGCAGCGTTCGGCGTAATCCGGCGCGGTCACGGTGGACACGGTGGCGGCGCCTTCGTTGGGGCCGTAGACGTCTTCGCTGCCGGTCAGGTAGGTGATCTTCATGTTGATATTCATCGGGTGCGGGGTCCAGCCGACGAACACCACAAACTCCTTGCGATTCACCGCGCGTTGTACAGCGGCGAGCATGCCTGCCTCACCGGACTCGACGATCTTGAAATCCTTCAGACCGAAGTGGTTGGTCTCGATCATGGTCTTGATGGTGGTGTTGGCCCCACTGCCCGGCTCGATGCCGTAGATCTTGCCGCCCAACTGATCCTTGAACTTCGCGATGTCGGCGAAGGTTTTCAACCCGGCCGCCGCCACGTAATCCGGCACCGCCAGCGTCGCCTGAGCATCTGCCAGACTCGGCTTGTCCAGGACTTTGACCTGGTTGGCAGCGAGGAAGGGCGCAATGTTGTTGTCCATCGCCGGTTTCCAGTAGCCGAGGAAGATGTCCAGACGCTTGTCGCGAATGCCGGCAAAGATGATCTGCTGCACTGCGCTGGTCTGCTTGCTGTCGTAGCCGAGACCATTGAGCAACACATCGGCCATGCCGCTGGTGGCGATCACGTCGGTCCAGTTGACCACGCCCATGCGCACGGTTTTGCAGGAGGCGTCGTCATTGGCCATGACGCCAGCGCTGAACAGCGCGCTGCCGGTGAGGATTAACGCACAACGAGTGAAGAGCTTTTTCATTCGGGAGTTCTCGTGCGGCAGCAGATTATTGTCAGGTCGGTGTCTGGTGCACCGTGGCCGCAACATTACGCAGGCGACGAGAGGGAAAGATGAACGGTGGCGACTGTGTTTTGCACAGCGGCGACCCGGACGGAACACCGCCCTCTCGCGGGAGCGAGCTTGCTCGCGAATGCGGTGAATCAGTCATCTCATAATCGACTGACACGATGCTTTCGCAAGCAAGCTCGCTCTCACAGGGGGTTGTGGGTCTGTGTTCAGGCTTGGTAGTGGCTCTCGCCCCAGGCGAGCAAACCCTGCAGCAACGCTTTGAGCACCAGCCGCGTCGGCTCTGCCAGATCGGCGCGGTAGCGGAACGGTTCGAACTCTTCCATGTAGGTGCTCTGGCACAGCTCCAGTTGCACGGCGTGGATGTGCTCGGCCGGGTTGCCGTAATGGCGGGTAATGTGGCCGCCCTTGAAGCGCCCGTTGAGCACGTGGGTGTAAGGGTCGTGACGGGCGCAGATGGCTTCCAGTTGCGTCGCCAGTTGTGGATCGCAACTGGCGCCGTTGAAGGTGCCGAGGTTGAAATCCGGCAGTTTGCCGTCGAACAGGTGCGGGATGACCGAGCGGATCGAGTGCGCGTCGAACAGCAGCGCATAGCCGAACTCGGCCTTCAACCGCGCCAGCTCTTGCTGCAGGGTGCGGTGGTACGGCGTCCAGATCTGTTCCAGGTACGTCGTGCGTTCTTCTTTCGACGGCTCCTTGCCTTCCTTGAACAACGGAATGCCATCGAACAGCGTTGCCGGATACAGCCCGGTGGTGGCGCCGGCGTACAGCGGTTTGTCGTCGGACGGGCGGTTCAGGTCGATGACGAACCGCGAGTACTCGGCGGCCAACGTGCTGGCGCCCAACGCCTCGGCAAAATCGTAAAGCTGCGGAATGTGCCAGTCGGTGTCCGGCAGGCTTTTCGCGTCCGGGATCAATCCGGCCTCGACCGCCGGGGTCAGACGTACGCCAGCGTGAGGCATGCTGATCAGCAGCGGTACGCGACCTTGTTTGAAGTTCAGAACCTTATCCACAACCGCTCTCCTACAGACTTGATTCAACGCCGTGACGCACGACGCGTTTGTCCAGATCGCCCCCGAGCCAATAGGCCAGGTCCGCCGGGCGGTCGATCTGCCAGGCGACAAAATCCGCGACCTTGCCGACTTCCAGCGAACCGTGGGTGTCAGCCATGCCCAGCGCTTGTGCGGCATGGATGGTCGCGCCGGCCAGGGCTTCTTCCGGAGTCATGCGGAAGCAGGTGCAGGCCATGTTCAGCATCAGGCGCAACGACAGCGCCGGCGAGGTGCCGGGGTTGAGGTCGCTGGCGATGGCGATTTTCACCTTGTGCTTGCGCAGGGCGTCCATCGGCGGCAACCGGGTTTCGCGAAGGAAATAGAACGCGCCCGGCAACAGCACGGCGACGGTGTCGGCTTTGGCCATGGCGATGGCGTCGTCTTCATCCATGAACTCCAGATGATCGGCGGACAACGCCTTGTAGCGCGCGGCCAGGCTGGAGCCATGCAGCGACGACAATTGTTCGGCATGCAGCTTTACCGGCAGACCAAGCTTTTGCGCGGTGATGAATACCCGCTCGACCTGCTCCGGCGAGAACGCCAGATACTCGCAGAACGCATCCACCGCATCGACCAGCCCTTCGGCGGCCAAAGCGGGAAGCATCTCGGCGCAGATGTGCTCGATGTAGTCGTCAGCGCGATCCTTGTACTCCGGCGGCAAGGCGTGGGCGGCCAGACAGGTGCTGCGCACGCTGATCGGCAGTTGCGCGGCGAGCCGGCGAATGACCCGCAGGATCTTGCGTTCGCTGGCCAGATCCAGACCGTAGCCGGACTTCATCTCGACCGTGGTCACGCCGTCGCGCATCAGGCTTTTCAAACGCTTGGCGGCGCTGGCGAACAGCTCGTCTTCGCTCGCTTCACGGGTGGCGCGCACAGTGCTGGCGATACCGCCGCCCTGCGCCGCGATCTCGGCGTAGCTGACGCCTTGCAGGCGTTTCTCGAATTCGCCGCTGCGGTTGCCACCGAACACCGTGTGAGTGTGACAGTCGATCAGGCCGGGGGTGACCCACGCGCCTTGCAGGTCGTTGACCGCCGGGTATTCGCCAGAGGGCAATTGATTGCGCGGGCCGATCCACTCGATGTGCGCACCGGACGTCACGATGGCCGCATCCTCGATGATCGAGTAGACGCCCTGCGCCATGGTTGCGACGTGGCAGTGT
This sequence comes from Pseudomonas sp. Y5-11, assembly GCF_022368695.1. NCBI lineage: Bacteria > Pseudomonadati > Pseudomonadota > Gammaproteobacteria > Pseudomonadales > Pseudomonadaceae > Pseudomonas > Pseudomonas sp. Y5-11. The sequence continues at coordinate 1,312,988 of NZ_CP058974.1, read as the reverse complement.
TGCCAGAGTGTTTTCATCCCAAGTCCTCGTCTTGTTCAAAATCGTATCGCTGGCAAGCCAGCTCCCACAGGTATTTGTGGGAGCTGGCTTGCCAGCGATGAGGGCCTTACAGGCTCGGCAGCAGCTTGGCTGGAACCAGCTCGGTCAGACACCGCGACGCCAACAGTTCGGTCGCCGCATTGATGTCCGGCGCAAAGAAGCGATCCTTCTCATAAAACGGCACTTCGCGCCGCAGAATCGCCCGCGCCTGTTCCAGCTTGGCCGAGGTCTTCAGACCGTTGCGCAGGTCCAGCCCTTGCACCGCCGCCAGCCACTCCACCGCGAGAATCCCGCGGGTGTTTTCGGCCATTTCCCACAGACGCTTGCCGGCGGCCGGGGCCATCGACACGTGGTCTTCCTGGTTGGCCGAGGTCGGCAGGCTGTCGACCGAATGCGGATGGGCCAGCGCCTTGTTCTCGCTGGCCAGTGCCGCGGCGGTCACCTGAGCGATCATGAAGCCCGAGTTGACGCCGCCATTGGCCACCAGGAACGGCGGCAGTTGCGACATGTGCTTGTCCATCATCAGCGAGATGCGGCGCTCGCTCAGCGAGCCGATTTCAGCGATGGCCAGGGCCATGTTGTCGGCGGCCATGGCCACCGGCTCGGCGTGGAAGTTACCGCCGGAAATCACATCACCTTCAGCCGCGAACACCAACGGGTTGTCTGACACGGCGTTGGCTTCGATGGCCAGCACTTCGGCGGCCTGACGGAACTGGGTCAGGCAAGCGCCCATGACTTGCGGCTGGCAGCGCAGCGAATACGGGTCCTGGACCTTCTCGCAGTTCTGGTGCGAATCGGAGACTTCGCTGCGCTCGCCGAGCAGATCGCGATATGCGGCGGCTGCATCAATCTGGCCTTTCTGACCGCGAGCGGCGTGAATACGTGCATCGAACGGCGAGCGAGAACCGAGCACCGCTTCCACCGTCAGACCGCCGATTGCCAGCGCACCGGCAAACAGGTCTTCACCTTCAAACAGACCACGCAGGGCAAATGCGGTGGACACCTGAGTGCCGTTGAGCAGCGCCAGACCTTCTTTCGCCGCCAGGGTCAGCGGAGTCAGACCGGCGACTTTCAGCGCTTCGGTCGCCTCCATCCATTCACCCTTGTAGCGCGCCTTGCCCTCGCCGAGCAGCACCAGCGACATGTGCGCCAGCGGTGCCAGGTCACCGGAGGCGCCGACCGAACCTTTGAGCGGAATGTGCGGGTACACCTCGGCGTTGATCAGTGCGATCAGCGCGTCGATCACCACGCGGCGGATGCCGGAGAAACCACGGCTGAGGCTGTTGACCTTGAGCACCATGATCAGCCGCACCAGTTCATCGCTGATCGGCTGACCGACGCCGGCGGCGTGGGACAGCACCAGCGAGCGCTGGAGGTTTTCCAGGTCTTCACTGGCGATGCGGGTCGAGGCCAGCAGGCCGAAACCGGTGTTGATGCCGTAGGCGGTACGGTTCTCGGCGAGGATCTGCTCGACACACGCAACGCTGGCCTCGATCTGCGCGGAGGCGCTGTGGTCGAGGGTCAGTTTGACCGGTTGCTGATAAACGTCACGCAGTTGGGCCAGGCTCAGTTGGCCGGGAATCAGGTTCAGCGCAGTCATTTAAATGCTCCTGTTTAGGCATTGTTATTAACTACCAGTCGCTCCGGAGCATTCCGTTAGCCGTCGTTTCTCGTCTTGTGGACGATCCGCGCCTTGGCACGCTGGTATGGGTATTGTCAGTGCAGATTCGGTAATACGTTGTGCAGCGAATCCGGGTGTTTCAGAACGCTTGCGGCGGCAGCGATGTCCGGCGCCAGCCAGCGATCCTGATCGTAGGCCGGGACGGTTTCACGCAGCAGGCGCCACGCCCGGTCGGTGCCTGCGCCAAAGCGCTGCGCCTTGAGAAATTCAAAGGCCTGCGCCGCCAGCAGGTACTCGATGGCGAGGATCTGCGTGCAGTTTTCGAGGGCACGGTGCAGCTTCAGCGCAGCGCTGGTGCCCATGCTCAAGTGGTCTTCCTGCAGGCCCGAGGTGACGTAGTTGTCGAGCACCGCCGGTTGCGCCAGTTGGCGGTTCTCGGCACACAGCGAGGCGGCGACGTATTGCACGATCATCATCCCGGAGTTCACCCCCGGATTGGCCACCAGAAACGCCGGCAGACCGCTGACGTGCGGGTTGACCAGGCGATCGAGGCGACGCTCGGCAATCGAGCCGATTTCGGCCATGGCAATCGCCAGCAGATCCGCTGCCATCGCCACTGACTGGCCGTGCGGGTTAGCCTGCGACATCACCCGGAAGTTGTCCGGCGTGCCCAGCAACAACGGGTTATCGGTGCAGCCATTGAGTTCGGCTTCCACCTGCCTGATCGCATGTTCCAGTTGATCGCGCGCTGCGCCGTGCACCTGCGGGATCGAGCGGATGCTCAGCGCATCCTGAGTGCGAATGCCCTTGCTGGTCGCGATCACTTCACTGCCATCGAGTAATGCACGCAGATTGCTCCCGACCTGCTGCATGCCCGGGTGCGGCTTGAGCGCGATGATCTCGGCGTCGAACGCGGCGATCTGACCGCGCTGGGCTTCGAAGCTCATGGCGCCGATCACGTCGGCCCATTGCACCAGGCGCGTCGCATCGGCAATCGCCAGGCAGCTGAGGCCGGTCATGCACGGCGTGCCGTTGACCAGGCACAAACCGTCCTTCGCGCCGAGCTGCACCGGTTGCAGGCCTTCTTCGGCCAACGCCTGCTGCGCCGAGATGATTTGCCCGCGATAGCTGACATGGCCCACGCCCAGCAGCGCGATGCCGATGTGCGCCATGTGCGTCAGGTAACCCACCGAGCCTTGCGCCGGCACCTGCGGGGTGATGCCACGATTGAGCAGCGCCAGCAACGCTTCGACCACGCGGCGATGAATACCGGACTTGCCATGGCTGTAGTTGTGAATCGCCGCGCAGATGATCGCGCGGGTCTGCTCATCGGGCAGCACCGGGCCGACACCGCAGGCGTGGCTGAGCAAAGTATTGCGCGAGAGCTGGCTGAGTTGTTCGTCCTTCAGCGAGACATTGGACAAACCACCCAGGCCGGTATTGACGCCATAAGCGCGCTCGCCGCTTTCGACGATGCGCTGGACGATGCCCTGAGCGTTTTCGATGCGTGCCCAGGTTTCGCTCGACAGTTCCAGTTGCGCGCCGTGACGGGCGACGGCGACCACGTCCTGCCAATGCAGGGGGTTGCCGGTGATGATGATTTTTTCAGCCTGGGACATCTAAAACCTCATACCAATTCTGTTGATACACCCTGTGGCGAGGGGATTTATCCCCGATGGGCTGCGCAGCAGCCCCAAAACCTTCAGCCAGGATGTTTCAGGTGCACCGCATGCAATGTTTGGGGGCGGCTTCGCCACCCATCGGGGATAAATCCCCTCGCCACAAAGGCAATCCATTTCAGACTACTGCCGCCCGCCGCTGCACGAACCGGTCAACATATTCATCCGCCGGCGAATGCAGGATCTCTCTCGGGGTGCCGACCTGAATCAGGCGGCCGTCCTTGAGAATCGCGATGCGGTTGCCGATGCGCACGGCCTCGTCGAGGTCGTGGGTGATGAAGACGATGGTCTTGTGCAGGGTCTTTTGCAGCTCCAGCAACTGGTCCTGCATCTCGGCGCGGATCAGCGGATCCAGCGCACTGAACGCTTCGTCCATCAGGATGATGTCGGTATCTGCCGCCAGCGCGCGGGCCAGGCCGACACGCTGACGCATGCCGCCGGAAAGCTGATGCGGGTATTTGTTTTCGTAGCCTTTGAGGCCCACGGTGTTGATCCAGTGCAGCGCACGTTCGGCGCACAGTTGCTTGCTCTCGCCGCGCACTTTCAGGCCGTAGGCGACGTTCTCGATCACGGTCTTGTGCGGCAGCAGGCCGAAGCTCTGGAACACCATGCTGATCTTGTGCCGGCGAAATTCGCGCAGCGCTTCCATGTCGTATTGCAGGATGTCCACGCCGTCGACCAGGATCGCGCCGCTGGTGGGGTCGATCAGGCGATTGAAGTGGCGCACCAGCGTCGACTTGCCCGAGCCGGACAGACCCATGATCACGAAGATCTCGCCAGTGCCGATGCTCAGCGACAGGTCATTGACCCCGACCACACAACCGGTTTCGTTCAGCACCTGATCCTTGGTCTTGCCCTGGCCAACCATCGCCAGTGCGTCTTTGGCGCGGTTGCCGAAAATCTTGAAGACGTTTTTGACTTCGATCTTGCTCACGGTTGCGTTGTTCATTTGCTCACCTCATGCCGTGGCCGACCGTACGCCTGAGTAATGCGGTCGATGACCACTGCGAGAATCACGATCGCCAGACCGGCTTCGAGGCCGCGTCCGACGTTGAGGGTCTGAATGCCCACCAGTACGTCTTCACCCAGACCTCGGGCGCCGATCATCGAGGCGATCACCACCATCGACAGGGCCATCATCGTGGTCTGGTTGATCCCGGCCATGATGCTCGGCAGGGCCAGCGGCAGTTGCACACCGAACAGTTGCTGCCAGCGGTTGGCACCGAAGGCGTTGATCGCCTCCATCACTTCACCATCGACCTGGCGAATGCCCAGATCGGTCAGGCGAATCAACGGCGGCGCGGCATAGATCACCGTGGCGAAAATCGCCGGGACCTTGCCCAGGCCGAACAGCATCAGCACCGGAATCAGGTAGACGAAGCTGGGCATGGTCTGCATGATGTCGAGCAGTGGCATCAGCACCGAACGCAGGCGATTGCTGCGCGCCGAGAGAATCCCCAGCGGAATGCCGATCAGCACCGAAATGATCGTCGCGACCATCATCAGCGCCAGCGTCTGCATGAGTTTGTCCCACAGGCCGACAGCACCGACGAGGAACAGCAGACCGACGATGACAGCGGTGGTCACCACTTTGCGCGTGGCGTGCCAGGCGACGACGCCGACGATCGCCAGCATCAACCACCACGGCGCCGCTCGCAGCAGGCCTTCGAGGTTGACGATGGCCCACAGCAGCGTGTCCGAGATGTGGCGGAACACATCACCGTAGTTGGTGACCAGCGAATCGACCCAACCGTTGACCCAGTCGGCGATGGAAAAGGTAAAGCTTTCGGGAAACATAAGCGGCTCTCAATCAGAAATCTCAATCAAGCGATTTACGGCATATCTCCCGGCCAGCCTCACGGTTGACCGGGAGGTATCGACCTACAGCGCCGCGTCGATTTTCTTGGCTGCGTCGTCACTGACCCACGCGTGCCAGACCTCAGGATGTTCCTTGAGGAAGATTTTCGCCAGCTTCGGCGACTCGATACGTTCCTTCGCCATGCGGCCCAGGTTCTGGTTCAGCAGGTCGATCGGCAGGTTGACCTTTTCCAGCACGGCCACCAGTTCCGGTGCCTGCTCGTGGAAGGTTTTCGACAGGCCGACCTTGATGCTCACGCTTTTGTCGACGCCCGGTTTTTCTTCAAGTTTGACCGCGTCGATCTGGCCCATCAGCGGGGTTGGCGACCAGTAGTAGAACAGGATCGGCTCGCCACGCTTGTAGCTCGACAGCACCGCCGCATCCAGCGCCGGGCCGGTGCCCGGACGGAAGTTGGTGTAGCTGTTTTCCAGGCCGTAGCTCTTGAGCATTTCGCTGTTGTCCAGCTCACAGGTCCAGCCCGCCGGGCAGTTGTAGAAACGGCCCTTGGACGGCTCTTCGGCGTCCTTGAAAATCGTCGCGTATTTGCCCAGATCGGCAATGTTTTTCAGGTCCGGGGCTTTTGCCTCGATCTTGCGTTTGGCGTCGCCTTCGATCACGTAGCGCGGCACGTACCAGCCTTCGATAGCGCCGACGATCGGGGCGCCGACACCGACGACTTTTCCGGCCTTCTCAGCCTTGTTCCAGACTTCGCTGCGACCGACCCATTCTTCGGCGAACACTTGAATGTCGTTGCTGCTCAAGGCGTTTTCCATGGTGATGGAGTTGCCCGGCAGGCTGTCGGTCTTGCAGTCGTAACCTTTCTCCAGCACCACTTGCAGCACGTCGGTCAGCAACATGCCGCTTTCCCAGTTCAGGCCGGCGAATTTCACCGGTTTGCCGGACTCGCACCAGCCGGCCGCCTGGGTGGCGCCGGCACTGGCCAGCAGGCCCATGGACAGCAGTGTGGTGAGCAGGGTCTTGTTCGATTTCATTATTGCGACGCTCCTAATCATGAATTGGCTTACGGCAGTCAAGAGGCATCCAGCCCTGTCCACGTCCAATCAGGCCTGCGCCGCAGCGCGCCCGGCCCCACTTTTTTCAGGTTGTACAGCACTGTTCTGCTCGAGCGGCAAAATCAGTTGATCAGGCACCGAGCCGTGCCATTTTTTCGCGCACAGGTAATACAGCGCGGCAGGCAGCACCAGGCCGATGATCCAGGAAATATCCACGTCACCGAGGGCAGCCACCAGCGGGCCGGTGTAGAACTTGGTGGAGATGAACGGCAGCTGCACCAGCACACCGAACACATAGACGCTGATCCCGAGCAGGTTCCAGCGGCCGTAGCGACCATTCGGATCGGCCAGCGCCGGTACGTCATAGCGTTCACGAGTGATGCAGTAGTAGTCGACCAGGTTGATCGCGCTCCATGGCGTGAAGAACGCCAGCAGGAACAGGATGAACGACTTGAACGCACCGAGGAACGAGTGCTGGCCAAGCAGTGCGATCAGGGTCGCCGCACCGACGATCACCAGCACGAACACCAGACGCTGCAGGCGGGTGACCGTCAAATGCCCACGGAAGCCGCTGATGATCGTGGCGATGCACATGAAGCTGCCGTACGAGTTCAACGTCGAGATGGTGACCTTGCCGAAGGCGATGCTGAAGTACAGCAGCGCCGCCGTGGCACCGGTGCCGCCCAGCCCGACGATGTAAGCCACTTCATGCCCGGCGAACTGGCCGTTGGCCGACGCCGCGGCGAATACGCCGAGGACCATCGCCACCTGCGCGCCGATGACCGAACCTGCGCCAGCGGCAAAGAAGGTTTTCACCGAGGAAACCTTGCTCGGCAAGTAACGCGAATAGTCCGCCACATACGGGCCGAAGGCGATCTGCCAGGACGCCGCGAGCGACACCGCCAGCAGGAAGCTGCTCCAGCTGAAGTGGCGGATCTGCAACAGGGCGCCCACATCCACCTGACTCAGCAGGCGGCTGAACAGATACACGAAGGCAATCACGCCAATGACGCTGGCGACACGCCCGATCCAGTGGATCACCCGATAACCGAGCACGGTGACCACCACGATGACACTGGCGAACAGCAGGATGCCGACGGTGTCGCTGACCCCGAATAACTGGCCCAGCGCCTGGCCGGAAAGCACCGTACCGGTGGCGGTGAAACCCAGGTACATCAGGCACACCAGCACGATCGGGATCGCCGCGCCATACACGCCGAACTGCACCCGGCTGGAAATCATCTGCGGCAGGCCAAGCTTCGGCCCTTGCGCCGCGTGCAGCGCCATCACGCCGCCGCCGAGCAGTTGACCGATCAACAGACCGATCAACGACCAGAACACATCACCGCCCAGCACCACGGCCAAGGCCCCGGTAACAATCGCGGTGATTTGCAGATTCGCACCCATCCACAGGGTGAACTGGCTCAACAGACGACCGTGTCTTTCCGCTTCCGGGATGTAGTCGATCGAACGCCTTTCGATCAACGGTTTGTTACCTGCACGATCGGGGGTTACAGCCATGATTCAACCTCTGTGGATTGTTTTGATTGTTCTCTCGGGCCTACTCGAACCCTTGTGGGAGCTGGCTTGCCAGCGATGACGTCGGCACCTTCAATATCTATTCCGGCAATGCCACCGCTATCGCTGGCAAGCCAGCTCCCACAGGAATCTGTGTTACTTGCCGCCGGTAATCATTGGCAGGTTCAGCCCCTGCTCCTTCGCGCAGTCGATGGCGATCTGGTAGCCGGCATCGGCGTGACGCATGACGCCAGTGGCCGGGTCGTTGTGCAGCACGCGCGCAATACGCTCGGCCGCTTCGTCGGTCCCGTCGCAGACAATCACCATGCCCGAGTGCTGCGAGAAGCCCATGCCCACGCCACCACCGTGGTGCAGCGAGACCCAGGTCGCGCCGCTCGCGGTGTTCAGCAGCGCATTGAGCAGTGGCCAGTCGGAGACAGCGTCGGAACCGTCCTGCATCGATTCGGTTTCGCGGTTCGGGCTGGCGACCGAGCCGGAGTCGAGGTGGTCGCGACCGATCACGATCGGTGCCGACAGCTCGCCGCTGCGCACCATTTCGTTGAACGCCAGACCGAGCTTGGCACGCAGGCCCAGGCCGACCCAGCAGATCCGTGCCGGCAGACCCTGGAAGCTGATGCGCTCGCGGGCCATGTCCAGCCAGTTGTGCAGGTGCGCGTCGTCCGGGATCAGCTCTTTGACTTTGGCGTCGGTCTTGAAGATGTCCTGCGGATCACCCGACAGTGCCGCCCAACGGAACGGGCCGATGCCACGGCAGAACAGTGGGCGAATGTAGGCCGGGACGAAGCCCGGGAAGTCGAACGCGTTTTCCACGCCCTCTTCCTGCGCCATCTGACGGATATTGTTGCCGTAGTCGAAGGTCGGAATGCCTTGCTTCTGGAAGTCCAGCATCGCTTTGACGTGGACCGCCATCGATTGCTTGGCGGCTTTGATCACGGCGGCCGGCTCGGTCTTGGCGCGGGCGCGGTACTCGTCCCAGGTCCAGCCCGCCGGCAGGTAGCCGTTCAGTGGGTCGTGGGCGCTGGTCTGGTCGGTGACCATGTCCGGACGCACGCCGCGCTTGACCAGTTCCGGGAGGATTTCTGCGGCGTTACCCAGCAGGGCGATGGAGATCGCTTTGCCTTCGGCGGTGTATTTGGCGATGCGCGCCAGGGCGTCGTCGAGGTCTTTGGCTTGCTCGTCGACATAACGGCTTTTCAGGCGGAAATCGATGCTCACCTGCTGGCATTCGATGTTCAGCGAGCAGGCACCGGCCAGGGTTGCAGCCAATGGCTGTGCGCCGCCCATGCCGCCCAGACCCGCGGTCAGGACCCACTTGCCCTTGAGGTTGTCGTTGTAATGCTGGCGACCGGCTTCGACGAAGGTTTCGTAGGTGCCCTGAACGATGCCCTGGCTGCCGATGTAGATCCAGCTGCCGGCGGTCATCTGGCCGTACATGGCCAGGCCTTTGGCGTCGAGTTCGTTGAAGTGTTCCCAGCTCGCCCAGTGCGGCACCAGGTTGGAGTTGGCGATCAATACGCGCGGGGCGTTGCTGTGAGTCTTGAACACGCCGACCGGTTTGCCGGATTGCACCAGCAGGGTTTCGTCGTCGTTCAGATTGGTCAGGCTTTCGACGATCTTGTCGTAGCACTCCCAGTTACGCGCAGCGCGACCGATACCACCGTAAACCACCAGCTCTTTCGGGTTCTCGGCCACTTCCGGGTCGAGGTTGTTCATCAGCATGCGCAGCGGCGCTTCGGTCAGCCAGCTCTTGGCGGTCAGCTTGTTGCCGCGTGCAGCGCGGATCTCGACGTCACGGTATTTAGTAGGTTTTGTGTCAGTCACGAAAAAGACTCCTCAGCGATCAATTCAAACCAACCCTGGCAGTGGGCAAGCAGCCTGCGCGCCTCAATGCGCGACAAGCGAATCAGTGGACGCTGCGGACTTATACGCATACGTCTTTACTTGTACATACAAGCATATGCAATCAAGCGGCCAACTCACTGAAGAGCCGTTCAAGAAAAATCTCGAACAGGGCTACAGAGCGCTGGAAACAAGGGTTGTGGCGCGGATGAAATTTTTTGCAGGGGAGAATTGAGGTCGCGGGGGATCGTTACGAACCCGTGGCTTTGCGCCACGCTGGGGCGTTCGGTAACAAGTTGGTGCGCTGAGGGAAACAGGAATTGAAATGCAATTGTAGTGAGGGGATTTATCCCCGATGGAGCGCGTAGCGGTCCCAAAAGGTCTGCTGCGCCGCCATCGGGGATAAATCCCCTCACCACAGGAGTGTTACCAGAGTTGGATCAGCGCGCCGTCAGCTCGATCACGCAGCACGCGGCATTGACCGCGACTTCAACCAGACCGGTGTTACCGTCCAGCTGCAGGCAATCATGTCGGGCCAGTTGCGCAGTGCTGTCACCGACCCGCATTTGCAGCAGCTCGCTGACACTGAACACCAGCACCGTCGAGGCCGAGCTGAAAAACCGCTGTTCACCGTCCAGCCACTGCAACCGCGCGTGGTAACGCTGCGGTGCGTAAATCAGGTTGAAGTCGCGTATCTCCCCACCGAGCAGTGTGCAGGACACTTGGCTTTCGCCGCTGAACGCAAATGGGTCCAGCGGTAACAGTGGACGCGTGTCGTCACCATCGACGCACAAGGTCATGCCGTCACCCTGCAAGACGGTGATCACTCGCTGGTAACCGCTGAAGGTGGAGAAACCGCCCGACTCGGCAATGTCGGCAATCGACAGACGCCAGCCAAAACCATCCAGGCCAGCACCCGCATCACGGGTGATCTCTTCGGTGCTGCCGCCGCCGTTTTTCCACGGCATGCGCGGGTAACCTTCGGCGCGTAAAACTTTCACTTCACTGCTCATTTATGAAAGCGTCCTTCCAGACGATGACGGGAACCTGGGTGAATCAAACGCGCGGCGGTCACCGGCTGACGGCCCGACCACGTACGACGACGGATCAACAGGCACGGCTCGCCTTTTTCGATCTGCAACAACTTGCACTCGGACGGCTCGGCGAGGATCGCTTCGACCACATGCTCGCCTTCAGTCAACGGCGCGACTTGGTTGAGATAGGCGTACGGGGTTTGCAGAGTGAAATCCTGCTTGAGGTATTCCGGAGCGACCAGCGCGTTGACGAAACGGTCTTCGATTTGCACCGGAATGTCGTTTTCGTAATGCACGATCAGCGAATGGAAGACCTTCTGCCCTTCGCGCATGTCCAGCGCCAACGCGCGCTCGGAGCCCGCGGCCTCTTCTTCGAGGGTGATCACCTGACAGGTGTGGCGATGCCCACGGGAAGCAATTTCGTCGGCGATGTTGTGCACTTCGAACAGCGCAGACTGGCTCTTCGGTTCGGCGACAAACGTGCCGACACCTTGCATGCGCACCAGCAGGCCGTCTGCGGTCATTTCGCGCAGCGCGCGGTTGATGGTCATGCGGCTGAAACCGAGCTGGCTGACCAGTTCGCTTTCCGACGGCACGCGGTAGTGCGGTGGCCAGTTACCGCTGTCGATCTGCTGGGTGATCATCTGTTTGACGCGGGCGTACAAGGGCGCCGGACTGTCGCCCAGGTTCGCGGCCAACGGGGAGACTGGAGGCGGAGTCGGCACGGTGGATCCCTGTTCATTGGATGAAGGTTGCTAGCTTGCCGGAGTTTACCGGGCAGGCAAACGTCTGTATATGTATATACAAATAACACACGATGGGGTGCTGAACCATGTCCGCTTTCTTTGCCGAACGCGCGCTGCTGCCTAACGGATGGGCCAACCATGTACGTCTCGAAGTCAGTGCCGATGGCATGCTGACCCGAATCCAGGCCGATTCCACCGCAGATGGCGCCGAGCGGCTGAGCGGTCCGCTGCTGCCGGGCATGCCCAATCTGCACTCCCACGCCTTCCAGCGCGCGATGGCGGGACTGGCCGAAGTGGCTGGCAATCCCAACGACAGCTTCTGGACCTGGCGTGACCTGATGTATCGGCTGGTCGGAAAAATCAGCCCGGAGCAACTCGGCGTGATTGCCCGTCAGCTGTACATCGAAATGCTCAAGGCCGGTTACACCTCGGTTGCTGAATTCCACTATGTGCACCACGACAACAACGGTCAGCCGTATGCCGATCCGGCCGAGCTGGCACTGCGCATCAGCCAGGCAGCGAGCGACAGCGGCATCGGTCTGACCCTGTTGCCGGTGCTTTACAGCCATTCCGGATTCGGCGGCCAAACGCCCAATGACGGGCAGCGCCGCTTTATCAACAGCACCGAAAACTATCTGAACCTGCAAGCGCGCCTGCAGCCGCTGCTGGCTCAGCAAAAAGCGCAATCGCTGGGGCTGTGCTTCCACTCGTTGCGCGCGGTCACCCCGCAACAGATCAGCGAAGTGCTGGCGGCCAGCGACAAACAGTGCCCGGTGCACATTCACATTGCCGAGCAGCAGAAGGAAGTCGATGACTGCCTGAGCTGGAGCGGTCGCCGGCCGCTGCAATGGCTCTATGAAAACACCGAAGTCGATCAGCGCTGGTGCCTGGTTCACGCGACCCACGCCAATCCCGAGGAAGTCACGCTGATGGCCAAGAGTCGCGCCATCGCCGGCCTGTGCCTGACCACCGAAGCCAACCTCGGCGACGGGATCTTCCCGGCGGTGGATTTCCTCGCGCAGGGCGGGCGCATGGGCATCGGTTCCGACAGCCATGTGTCGCTCAGCGTGGTCGAGGAATTGCGTTGGCTGGAATACGGCCAGCGTCTGCGCGACCAGCGGCGCAACCGTTTGTATGGGGCGGATCAACCGATGGTCGGGCGCACGTTGTATGACGCGGCGCTGGACGGCGGCGCCCAGGCATTGGGGCAGCCGATTGGCGCGCTGGAAGTCGGCAAGCGTGCCGACTGGATCGTGCTCGATGGCAGCGATCCGTATCTGGCGACAGCAACGGGTGACGGGATTTTGAATCGCTGGTTGTTTGCTGGCGGCGATCGTCAGGTACGCGATGTATTGGTCAATGGCCAGTGGGTGGTGCGCGATGGCCGGCATGCAGGCGAAGAGGAAAGTGCACGTGCTTTCACCCAGGTTCTGCGCGAACTTTTAGGCTGACACAAAACAAAAATGTGGGAGCGAGCCTGCTCGCGAAAGCGGTGTATCAGCAACATTTTCGTTAACTGACACACCCTCTTCGCGAGCAGGCTCGCTCCCACATTTGATTGGTGGTGGTCTTTAATTCGAAGTCTTCGCCATCTGCCGATCCGACGCCCGCCAGATCAGTCGCGTGGTGTCGTAACCCTGCTGACGCGCCTTGCTCAGCAACTCCTCACGCACCACACCGTTGACGGTCGGCGTGCGGGACAGCAACCACATGTACTTGCGGCTCGGGTCGCCGACGATAGCGGTCTTGTAGTCGTCGCTGACGTACAACACCCAGTATTCGCCTTTCGCCACTCCCGGAATCAAACGCGAGAACCAGGTATCGAATTCGACCCACAACTTGTCGGTCTTGCCCGGCACCTGTGGATAAGCCTTGCCTTTGGCTTCTTCCCATTGCCAGTCGGCGGTCAGGCAACGATTGAGCACGTCGACATTACCGTCCGGCCTGAGCGAATAATGGGCTTCGGATTGCGCGCAGTTGCGCTGGAAGTACATCGGCAGTCGCGCCAGTTCGTACCAAGTACCCTGATAACGCTTGAGGTTGACACTGTGAGCCGTCTTGGGCGCCAGCGGATCTTCACCGTGAGTGGCGCAGCCGGCCAGTACCAGGCCGGCAAAAAGGACGAACAATAACCGCTTCATTATTTTTCTCCCGTGGGCGCTTGGCCCCGGTTTACTTCAGGCCTTGGCCAGAAAACATCAGCACTTTGTCACCGGCGTACTGCACGCTGATAAAGCTGTTTTTGTCGCCCCAGGTGCAACTGGACATGCCGAGCGCACCCGAACAGTCGGTGGGTTTGCCGAGCAGCGTCTCAACTTCGGCTTTGGCCATGCCGGCCGAAAGCTTGGAATAGTTTTCCTGGTTGACCTTGCTGCACGCGGCCAACAGCACGCAAAAAGTCAGAAGGGCGATAGATCGCAGCGACATGAAGTAACTCCTGGAGCGGAAGGGGGATGGCATGGTGCCAACCAGAAGCTTAGAAGAGAAAACCCTCATCTGGTTCCCTTCAGAAATGGCTATTTATCGCTCCGCTCGTCTGGCATTTACCGGCAAATCAGACACTTTCTGCGGCTATTGAGCATTTCGTCGCATTTCACCAAAGACGCCTAATCTTTGGCGCACCGCGGTCGAAATAAGAGCAGCGCAAAGCCCCCGAGTGTGGCAAATTGCCGCCCTTTCTCGACCAGCCCCTTCGCGGTAGTTCATTCGATGACCAGAAACATGAAATTCAGCCACAAGATCTTGTTGGCTGCCGCCCTCGTGGTGGCCGTTGCGTTCGCCTGTTTCATTTTGTTCAACGACTATCGACAACGCGAAGCCCTGAGCAGCAGCACCGAAGCCTCGATGCAGGAGCTGGGGAGTCTGACGACCAGCAACATCCAGACCTGGCTGGAAAGCCGCATCCAGTTGCTGCAATCGCTGGCACAGCAGGTCGCCGCCGACGGCAGCGCGCCGGCCAGCCTCAAGCGCATCATCGACCTGCCCGCCTACACCGGCAATTTCCAGCTCAGCTATTTCGGCGGCGCTGACGGCGTAATGTTCTCGGTACCCGCCGGTAACCGTGCACCGGATTACGACCCGCGCGCCCGTGGCTGGTACAAGGCCGCCAACAGTGCGCAGCAGACCATCGTCACCGAACCCTACATCGCCGCTTCGTCGGGCAAACTGGTGATCACCGTCGCCACCCCGGTGCAGCGTCAAGGCCAGATGATCGGTGTGGCCGGCGCGGATATCGACCTGACCAGCGTCAGCGCGATCATCAACTCGCTCAACTTCGGTGGCCACGGCCATGCGTTCATCGTCAGCGCCGATGGCAAGATCCTGATTCACCCGGACAGCAAACTGGTGCTGAAAACCCTTGCCGAGGCTTATCCGAACGGTGCACCGAAAGTCAGCCCCGGCCTGAAAGAAGTCGAATTCGACGGCAAGACCCAACTGATTTCGTTCACCCGCGTCAACGGCGTGCCATCGGCTGACTGGTACGTGGCGCTGTTGCTGGACAAGGACACCGCGTTCTCGATGCTCAGCGAATTCCGCACCTCGGCGCTGATCGCCATGGTCATTGCCGTGGTGATCATCATCGCCCTGCTCGGCATGCTGATCCGCGTGCTGATGCAACCGCTGCTGACCATGGGCCGTGCCATGCACGACATCGCTGAAGGCGAAGGCGACCTGACCAAGCGGCTGGTGATCCACGGCCACGACGAGTTCGGCGCGCTGGGCCTGTCGTTCAACCGCTTCGTCGAGCGTATTCATACCTCGATCCGCGAAGTGTCGTCGGCCACCGGGCAAGTCAACGAAGTCGCCCTGCGTGTGGTCGCGGCCTCTAACTCGTCGATGTACAACTCCGACCAGCAAGCCAGCCGCACCAACAGCGTGGCCGCGGCGATCAACCAGCTCGGCGCTGCCGCCCAGGAAATCGCCCAGAACGCCGCTCTCGCCTCGCAGCACTCCAGCGATGCGCGCAACCTGGCGGTCGACGGTCAGCAGGTTGTGGATAAAACCATTCACGCGATGCAGCAGTTGTCGGCAAAAATCAGCGACTCCTGCGGCAACATCGAAACCCTCAATAGCAACACGGTGAACATCGGCCAGATTCTGGAAGTGATCACCAGCATCTCGCAGCAGACCAACCTGCTGGCGCTCAACGCCGCGATCGAGGCGGCCCGCGCCGGTGAGGCCGGCCGTGGTTTCGCCGTAGTTGCTGACGAAGTGCGCAACCTCGCGCACCGCACTCAGGATTCGGCGCAGCAAGTGCAGAAGATGATCGAAGAGCTGCAAGTCGGCGCGCGTCAGGCGGTGAGCATCATGACCGAGAGCCAGCGCGAGAGCGAAAGCAGCGTCGGCATCGCCAATCAGGCCGGCGAACGCCTGGGCAGCGTGACCCAGCGCATCGGCGAGATCGACGGCATGAACCAGTCGGTAGCTACCGCAACAGAGGAGCAAACCGCTGTGGTCGAGTCGATCAACGTCGACATCAACGAGATCAACACGCTGAACCAGGAAGGTGTGGAGAACCTGCAGGCAACCTTGCGGGCTTGTTCGGATCTGGAGCAGCAGGCGGCGCGGTTGAAGCAGCTGGTGGGCAGTTTCAGGATCTAAGGCGCGGCCACTGGCCCCATCGCTGGCAAGCCAGCTCCCACATTGGAATGCATTTCAAGGTGGGAGCGAGTCTGCTCGCGAAGCGGGATTCAGCCGCAGTGAAGATTTAGAACCTGGAACCTGGCTCAGAAAGAAACGCCAACTCCTCTGCCGTCGACTCCCGCCCCAACACCGCATTGCGATGCGGAAACCGGCCAAACCGCGCAATCACCTTTTGATGCCGCTCGGCATAGTCCAGGTTATCGGCAAACACCGCCCGCTCGGCTTCCGGCTGTTCAGCTACCAGATCGATAAAACGCGAAACGGCTTCGTTCTGCACCGCGAGGTTTTCGCAGTGTTCGAACACCAGATAAATGAATACCCGCTGAATCGGCTTCAGTTGCCGATCGAAATCCGCAGCAATGCCTTGCGCGACAAGTTTCTGCGCGCGCAGATCACCGGAAAAAGCTTTGGGTGTATCGCGAAAGATCATGCGTGGCAGTTGATCGAGCAGCAGCACCACCGCCAGCCAACCTTCGGGACGTTGCGTCCACTCGGTCAATTCACCAGCGAGGGCCTGATCGACAAAGACCCCGAAACGCTCACGCGCTTCGAGGTCTTGGCGGTCTTTCTTGCCGAACCACAATGTACCCTTCTCAGCCGATATCTCGCGCGGTGATTCGGCGTGTCCGAACCACCAATCGAGCAGCGGCTGCCAGGGCGCGTTCACGGCTTATTCCTTGTGGTAAGCCGTGGCGCGGGCGACTTCTTCTTTCGAGCCGAGGAACACCGCTACGCGCTGGTGCAGGCCTTCGGGCTGAATGTCGAGGATGCGCTGGTGACCGTCGGTGGACGCGCCGCCGGCCTGTTCCACCAGGAACGACATCGGGTTGGCTTCGTACATCAGACGCAGTTTGCCCGGCTTGGATGGCTCACGGCTGTCGCGTGGGTACATGAACAGACCACCACGGGTCAGGATGCGGTGCACGTCAGCCACCATCGCCGCGACCCAGCGCATGTTGTAGTTCTTCTTCAGCGGGCCTTCTTCGCCGGCCAGCAGTTCGCTGACGTAACGTTGTACCGGGGCTTCCCAGTGGCGCTGGTTGGACATGTTGATCGCGAATTCCTGGGTGGTTTCAGGAATGGTGATGTCTTCGTGGGTCAGCACGAAGCTGCCCATTTCGCGGTCGAGGGTGAAGCCTTTGACGCCGTCGCCCAGGGTCAGCACCAGCATGGTCTGCGGGCCGTAAATCGCGTAACCGGCGGCAACCTGCTGGGTGCCTGGCTGCAGGAACGCTTTCTCGTTCAGCGCTTCGTTCTGGCTCAGGTATTCGTTCGGGCAGCGCAGTACCGAGAAGATGGTGCCGACCGGGGCGTTGATGTCGATGTTCGACGAGCCGTCCAGTGGGTCGAAGACCAGCAGGTAGGCGCCTTTCGGGTATTTGCCCGGGATCTGGTAGGCATTGTCCATTTCTTCGGACGCCATGCCGGCCAGGTGACCGCCCCATTCGTTGGCTTCGAGCAGGATCTCGTTCGACAGCACGTCGAGTTTCTTCTGCACTTCGCCTTGGACGTTTTCAGTGCCCATGCTGCCAAGAACACCGCCCAGGGCGCCTTTGGACACGGCGTGGCTGATCTCTTTGCAGGCACGCGCCACCACTTCGATCAGGAAGCGCAGATCGGCAGGAGTGTTATTGCTGCGGGTCTGCTCAATCAAATAGCGACTCAGGGTAACGCGGGACATGGACGGCTCCGGTGGAATGGGGGGCTAAAAACCCGCGCAGTTTACAGGGAGTCTGAAAACCTAGCGAGCGATGACGCCCGGTAACGTGCATTGGGGTGTATTTGCCTGTATGAGACGTGATTGTCGATGGAGAGTTCAGGTAGCGGATTTAGCGTAGTAGGAAATCGGACGGGTGTGGCTGGGGGTTAATTGATCAGTTCGGAATATGTATGGGCTGACACGCCGCTTTCGCGAGCAGGCTCGCTCCCACAGGGAATCCGGGAGACCGCTGAATGGGCGTCCATTGAAGATCCAAAGTGGGAGCGAGCCTGCTCGCGAATGGCGCGCAGCGCCAGCCATTCTCAGGAACGGGTCGGTGGCTTGCGCAACAGACTCGCCGCCATCACCCCGAGGAACACCACACTCACCAGCAACACCGCCCACAAGCCGATTTTCTTCCAGTTGGTTTCGGCCACCGCCGCTGTAGTGGCCGGGGCGGTCGGCGTGGTGACCACATCGCCCTGCACCGTCGCCTTGCCGAGCGTCGCGAGCTTCTGCGGTTTGAAATCCGGAATCAGCGTGCTCAGCGGCAGATTCGCGGTTTTCACCGTCGGATTGCCCAGCGCCAGGCTGTACGGTCCGTCACCGCGCGCGAGGAAAATCACCTGCGTCGCCCGCACCGCGTATTTCAGGCTCGGTGCCTGCTCGCCCAGGCCACCGCCGCGCTCATCCACGCTCAGTTTCAATTGCTGCACGGTTTGCCCGTACAACTGCAATTCGTTCTGCACCACATCCTGACCGTTCTGGGTCAGGCGATACAGCAAACCGTTGCCCAGGGGTTGCCACGGCAGGCTGCTTTCGCGGCGGCCCGCGAGGGTGACCGGCGCCAGACTGTTCGGTTGTTTCAGCTCAACCTGCACCCGCTCGACATTCAGCCCCATCGGCAACTGCCAGGTGTACTCGCCGGATTGAGTGCTGCTGCCCGTCAACGCTTGCGACCAGACCAACGGCAGCGGCACGTTGCGTGGATCGCTGCTTTTCAATTGCACCGCAGTGAGGATGGGTGCCGAGGTGGACGCCTCCCACAGCAGACGCAGATAACGCGCGGATTGCCCCGGCAGCGTCACCTCATGCTGTTCGATACGCTCGTCGGAAAACGTCAGGCGCGCGACCTGCCCCTCGCCCCACGCCTGCCAATGCTGCAAGTCGTCACTGGCCTCGATGCTGAAACGCTGGAAGCCGTCGCGCTCGCTGGTCCAGTCAAGAATCAGCTGCTGCAGCGGCGCCTTGATCGCGCTGGCATCGAGCAGCCAGCCGCGCAGCACTTCCTCACCGGCCTCCAACTGAGTTGACGGCTGCACTTCCACCAGCGTGCCGGTGGTGGTCGATTGCACGCGCACGTTCGGCGCCCGCTCGCTGGCGTCGGCGGCGTTGTACAACGGGAACCACTTCACCTCATGCAACTGCCCGTCGTCGCGGGTCTGCGCCGATTCCCGGGCCAGGGCGTAGGCCTGCGGCTCGCCAGCAGCGTTGAACACGCGCAGGTCGCTGAGATCGGTCTGGCGTGCCTGCAATTGCGCGCTCAGCGGCAGGTCGAGGCGATACCACGGGCCGTTACCGCTCACCGCCAGCGGCACCTGCGTGGCGAAGTCCGCCGGTTTTTCCTGCGCGCCGGCAGCCATCACTACGCCCAGCGCCAACCACCCCAGATTCAGCATGCGACTCAAGATGAAACTCCTTCGGTATCCGGCACGGGTTTGTCCGCCTCCGGTTCGGCTTCGACACGCTTAGGCGGCAGCGGCGCAAAGTAGCCCACCACCAGCAGCAACACGCCGACGCCGATAAACGAGACGATCCGGGCGAGGCCGCCACGGTTGCTCAATTCGACAAAAATCAGTTTCGCCACCACCAGCGCAATCAGCGCCGCGCCGATCAGCCAGACTTCGCGCCGGTGACGCAAATGCCCGCCGATCATCAGACCCAATGCCATCAGGGTCCAGACGATGGACAACCCGGCCTGCACCAGCATCGACTCAAGCAAAAGATCCAGCTCGAACGGGATCCCCGCCCAATGGTGAGCGGCGCGGGTCACCAGCGCGGTACAAAAGGCGAACAGCGAAACCCCGGCGACCAGTTGCGTGGCGTACTCGGCGTAATCCTTGCGCAGGGCAAACTGCGTCACCGCATGGCGCGACCACGCATACACCCCGAACAGGGCAAACAGCAGGCCCAATTCCAGCGGGTTGACCAGCGGTACGTACGGCAGCGGTTCGGCGTTGCCGTCGCTGAAGCCGTTGGCCAGCCAGAACCACGCCAGCATCAGCACTGCCAACGGCGCAGCGGCATACAAACGATATTCGCGCGAGAACGCGGCCACCGGCCAAGGCCAGTTGCGTGGAGCCGCCGCCAGCAACAGATACAGGCTCGGCAGGATCGCCCAGCCGAGCCAGCGCCAAGCGTTGTATTGCTCGGACAACAGCAGCAAGCCGTAGCGTAATTCCAGCGCCAGTACGCCGATCAGCAGCCAGCAACCCAGCACATGCGCCGTGCTCAATGCCCGTGCCGGCAACATCGGCGCCAGACGCCGCAAGCTGAAGAAGTGCACGACGAACACCAGCACCCACGCCAGCCAGCCGACATTCGCCGCCGGGTGATAACGCGAATGCCACGCCGCCAGCAGCACCAGCCCCGCCGCCGGGATCAGCAAGGTGCAGATCAGGCCCAGCGCCGGCCATTTCAGGCGCAGCGCCAACAGCGTCCACAACGCCACGCTTAGCGCGGCGACCAGCAGCAACAGCGGCGCCTGCAGGTTCAACGGTGCAAAACGCAGCACCTCACTGACCCACGCCAACGCCCACCAACCGGCGCCCCACACCAGCAACACTTCAGACAGACGCTGCAAACCCAGCGCATCGAACGCCGAGGCATGATTGCCCAGTTGCAAACGCCAGGCACCGACCAGCGCGGCCAGCCCCAATACCAGTGGCGTCCAGAAGCTGCCATGAGCCAGCGGCCGCAGGCCTTCGCTGGACAGCGGCACGAGCAACTCGGGGCCGGCCAACAAGAACGCCGTGCCACCGATCAACTGCAACAACAGGCCGAAAACAAAACTCACGCGCTGCTTGAGGTACAGGCTCAGCCAGATGATCAGCAAGCCACTCGCCGCCCACACCGCACTCGCGGTTTGCCACGGCAACACGAACAGCACCGCCAGGTTGATCAGCACCAGCCCCGCCAGCAACACCACCGACAAGCCGCGCAGCAGCCGCACATCGCCGCGCACCATCTCGTCCCGTGCCGCCAGCAGCATGCCGGCGATCAACGCCAGACCGATCAGCGATGCGCTGAGCAACCCGCTCCACCCGGCGCTGAACACCGCTGCCGAATCCTCGCCCGCGCCTTGCAGACGCAACAGGAACAGCGCACCGCCGAACAACTGCACGGCGAACGCGGTGAACAGGAACGTACGCGATTGCAGGCGCAGGCCGACAAACAAGGTCACCAGTCCGGCCAACGCCCAACTGATCGCTGTCGCCTGAACAAAGAAAAACAACGGCGCCAGCAAATACAGGAAGGTCAGGCCCAGCGCCGCCAGTACCGGCAAACCCTGGCGCTCCCACGGCGAAGCCTGTTCCGGCGCCGCTTTGCGCAATTGATAGAAACTGAACAGCAGCGCGAAGCCGAGCATCAACGCGCCCAACGGTGCGCCGTCGAGCAGGCTGCTTTCGCCGACCCGCAGCTGACTGAGGAACGCCAGCGCCGAACCCAGTTGCAGCAACAGGGCAAACGCTCGGGCGAACGGCCGCTGCTGACGCAGACCGAGCCAGAAAATCCCCGCGCCCTCCACTGCCCACGCTGCTGAGGTCCAGCGTGCATCAAGGCCTAGCGGGATCGCCAGACTGGCGAAAATCACCCCCAGCGCCAGACAGGTTTCACCCAGCAGCAAGGCGCGACCACCCATCAGTAACCGGGCCAGGCCCATGTAGATCACGCCCAGTGCGAGTGCGCTGAACGCGGCGGCGAACTCCAGGTGCTGCACCAGCGCAAACTGCAAACCGAAGCCCACGAGCGGCGGGCCGAACAGCATTGTGCCGTCGACGTAGTCGCCCTTGCGCGCCGACCAGTGCAGTAGTGCTTCGCGATCGCCGTCTGCCGGTGCATCGGGCGTGTCGAGCAACTTGCGGCGGGCAAACAGCAGGCCGATGGCCAGGTACATCAGGAAGAACAGAATCAGGAACGGTTCGGTGCTCCACAGCAATTCGGGCGCATACGAACGCAGCCCCCAGGCGAAGCCGATGCCGAACGTGCCAACGAATCCGATCAGGTTGAGCAGGCGCCAGGCCTTGAACCAGGCGATGGCAAGGATGCCGGCATTGAGCAGCGCGAAATAGCTGAACAGCGCGACATGGTTGCCGGCGCCGGTCGAGGTCAGGATCGGCGCGGCGAAACCGCCGAGCGCAGCGGCGGCGGCCAGTCCAAGAGCATCCTGGGTGATGGCGAGAATGGCCGAAAACACCGTGACCGCCACCAGCAAACCCAGCGCGGCGGACGGATCAAGCAACGGATGCAGTCGCATCGCCGCAAACACCGTCAGGTACAGCACCGCGATCCCGGTGCCCTGCAGAATCAGCGCGTAGCTGCTGTTGCGCCGACGCAACCACCAGCCCAGCGCCAGCAGGGCCAACGCCGCCGCCGCGACGCCGGCATAACGCAATTCGATCGGCACCACCATGCCTTCGGTGGCATAGCGCAGCAGGAACGCCAGACCGAAAAACAACAGCACCACGCCGACCCGCAACACCGTGTTGCCCCCGAACAGCCAGTTGCGCGCAGCGCTGATGCCGCGCTCGATCAGGTTCGGGCCACGGGGTTCGGCCGGTTGTGTGGGGATTGCAGGCTCGTCGGTGACGGCGTCCAGACGCCAGACATCGGCCGGCAGCGGCTGGCTGGCTTCGCTGGCAACGGCAGAGATCGGTTCGAGTTCCGGCGGCAGTTCCCAGACCAGCTCAGGGGTGGCGGCGGATGCTTGTTCGGCAACGATGACGGGGTCGACGGCAGCGTCCGGAGTCGGCGCCATGCTCGGCGGTGTAGTGCGCACGCCGGCACCTTCAAGCAGGAACAGACGCTGCTCGACGGCTTGCAGGGCGATCTTGGCCTGTTCCAGTTGGCGCTGCTGTTCGGTGGCCTGCGAGCCAAGCCGGGCAAGGCGCAGCGTTTGCCCGATCGCCAGCCCGAGCAGCGCCCCCAATAGCGCGGCGCTGAACGACTCATCAAGCAGCCAGCCGAGCAGCAGCCCGATCAACATAAACATCCATTGCATGGTCGATATCCCTAAGCGCAAAGGCCAATCCGGGAAGATTAGCGCAGCCTGATCCAAAAAGATCGCAGCCTTCGGCAGCTCCTACAGGGTTATGTGAACACCTGTGTAGGAGCTGCCGAAGGCTGCGATCTTTTCCGGCGCGCCGATTATATCGAGCCCAGCGAAAAGTTACTCCAGTGCCTTCCAGATATCCGTGGCGTACTCACGAATGGTCCGGTCAGAGGAAAACCAGCCCATCCGCGCCGTGTTGAGCACTGCCGAACGCCACCAGTTGTTAGCGTCGTGCCAGTGCGCATCGACGCGTTTCTGTGCTTCCCAGTAGGAATCGAAGTCGGCGCAGACCAGGAAGCGGTCGTAGTCCACCAGCGAATCAATCAGCCCGGTATAGCGCGACGTGTCATCCGGCGAGAACACGCCACTGCGGATCGCTTGCAGCACGTCGCTCAAACGGTGCGACGCGGCGATGTCCGGCGCGGCGCTGAACTCGTGGTTCTGTTTGCGCGCTTCAACCTGCTGCGCACTGAGGCCGAAGATGAACATATGCTCGGCGCCGATGCGCTCGCACATTTCCACGTTGGCACCGTCGAGGGTGCCGATGGTCAGTGCGCCGTTGAGACCGAACTTCATGTTACTGGTGCCCGACGCTTCGAAGCCGGCCGTGGAAATCTGCTCGGACAAGTCCGCCGCCGGAATGATGCTCTCGGCGAGGCTGACGTTGTAGTTGGGCAGGAACACCACCTTCAGCAAACCACGCACGGTCGGGTCGTTGTTCACCACCCGGGCGATGTCGTTGGTCAGCTTGATGATCAGCTTGGCCTGGTGATAACTCGCGGCCGCTTTACCGGCGAAGATCTTCACCCGCGGTACCCAGTCCACTTCCGGCTCGGCACGAATCGCCTGATACAGCGCCACCGTGTGCATCAGGTTGAGCAACTGGCGCTTGTATTCGTGGATCCGTTTGACCTGCACGTCGAACATCGCCGCCGGATTGACCGCGATCCCCAACCGCTCGTGAATCAGATAGGCCAATGCTTTCTTGCTGTGCAGGCGCTGCTCGGCGAAGGCTTTGCGGAACGTGGTTTTCTCGGCGAACGGCTCCAGATCGAGCAAGCGCTCTTCCGGGTTATCCAGCACCTGCGGGCCGAGTGCATCGACCAGCATCGAGGTCAGTTCGGAGTTGGCCTGGAACAACCAGCGGCGGAAGGTGATGCCGTTGGTTTTGTTGTTGATCCGCTCCGGGTAGAGCTTGTGCAGTTCGGCGAACACGGTCTTGCGCATCAGTTGCGTGTGCAGACCGGATACGCCATTGACGCTGTGCGATCCGAGGAACGCGAGGTTGCCCATGCGCACCCGACGACCGTTGTCTTCTTCGATCAGCGACACCGCGCGCAGCACGTCGAAATCATGAATGCCCTTGGCGCGCAGCGAGTCGATGTGCTGCGCGTTGATCAGGTAAATGATCTGCATGTGCCGCGGCAGCATGCGCTCCATCAAACCGACCGGCCAGGTTTCCAGCGCCTCGGGCAACAGTGTGTGGTTGGTGTACGACAGCGTGTCGACGGTGACTTGCCACGCCGCATCCCAGGCCACGTCGTAGACGTCGACCAGTTGCCGCATCAGTTCGGCGACAGCAATCGAAGGGTGGGTGTCGTTGAGCTGAATCGCTGCGTGATCGCCCAGGGTCAGCACCGAGGTGTGCATGTTGCGATGGCGCCGCAGCAAATCCTGCAGCGAAGCCGCGACGAAGAAATATTCCTGACGCAGGCGCAATTCCTGCCCGGCCTCAGTGCTGTCCGCCGGGTAAAGCACCCGGGAAATACTTTCGGCGCGGGCTACCTCAGCCACCGCGCCCAGGTGGTCACCGGCGTTGAAGCGCTCAAGGTGCAGATCTTCCATGGCGCGTGCACGCCACAGGCGCAGAGTGTTGACGCTCGCCCCACGCCAGCCGACCACCGGCGTGTCGTAGGCAATCGCCCGCACGGTTTCCGCCGGCGACCAGACCTGTTTGGTCTTGCCACTGGCATCGGTGACGGTTTCGACGCTGCCACCGAAGCCAATGGTGTACACCACTTCCGGACGCTCGAATTCCCACGGGTTGCCGAAATCCAGCCAGTGCTCGGTCTGTTCCTGCTGCCAGCCATCGACGATGGCCTGGCGGAACAACCCGTGTTCATAACGAATGCCGTAACCGTGCCCGGCAATGCCGAGGGTCGACATGCTTTCCATGAAGCACGCCGCCAGACGCCCGAGACCACCGTTGCCGAGCGCCGCATCGGGTTCCAGCAGACGAATGCGTTCCAGATCGACACCCAGTTCGGTCAGCGCTTCACGGGCGACGTCGAGCAGGCCGAGGTTGCTCAGGCTGTCGTAGAGCAAACGGCCGATGAGAAATTCCAGCGAGAGGTAATACACCCGCTTCTGGCCTTTGCGGTAGATCTGCCGGGTGTGGTCCATCCAGTGTTCGACCATGTGGTCGCGTGCCGCCAGGGCAATGGCTTCGAACCAGTCATGGTCAAAGGCGTGATCCGGGTCTTTGCCCACCGCATAGGTGAGCTTGGTCAGGACGGCATCGCGGAATGCGGCCACCTCTGCTTCGCGAACTAGTGGTTCTTGAGTCATCGATAGGACCTCGAGCGAGCGGGGAATTGTCTGAGCCTAGACGGTCTGACCGACGGTAGAGGCGCAGGTTCGGCAGTTTTTCCGAAGACGGTGAGATAGCCCGGCATTACCTTGGCGAGTGGGCTAATGAATGCAGGGGCCGTGCCGGACTGAATGGCATTTACACGGCGTTTGCAAAAATCTGGCGAAAGGTTGTTCAAAAATCCACCAGTCCCGGTATGATCGCGCGCCCTGATGC
The DNA here is from genome assembly GCF_022368695.1 of Pseudomonas sp. Y5-11. Taxonomy (NCBI): domain Bacteria; kingdom Pseudomonadati; phylum Pseudomonadota; class Gammaproteobacteria; order Pseudomonadales; family Pseudomonadaceae; genus Pseudomonas; species Pseudomonas sp. Y5-11. Next base: position 1,287,139 of record NZ_CP058974.1, on the reverse strand, counting down.
ACACACGCCTGGTAACCCCCGATGATGAAGCCCAACCTGATTGCCGCCGCCGAGATCGACCGTCTCGATACGTGGGCCAAATATTCGGCCCCGATGTGCGGCTCTTGTGTCTCCAGCTGCTGCACCCTGCCGGTCGAGGTCAAGATCAAGGACCTGGTACGCATCGGCGTGGTCGACGAGTTCGAGCTGGGCGATCCGCCGAAGAACATCGCCAAGCGCCTGCAAAAGGAAGGGCTGGTCGAGCGCTTCAACCAGAAATCGGGGATCTTCACCCTGCAGCGCATGAGCAACAACGATTGCTACTACCTGGATCGTAAAAGCCGCCTGTGCACCATTTATGACAAGCGCCCGGACACCTGCCGCAACCACCCGAAAGTCGGCCCACGGCCGGGGTATTGCGCGTACAAGCCGAAAGAAGTCGAGCGGGTGCAGAATTCGCGGTCGATCGAGAAGTTCTGACCTTTCCTGATATTTTCGGCGCCTGTCCGGCCGCCATCGCTGGCAAGCCAGCTCCCACATTGATTGTTGTCGTACACAAGATTCATGTGCGACGCAAAACCCTGTGGGAGCTGGCTTGCCAGCGATGAGGCCAGCACAAACACCGCACAAATCCCGGACAAACAAAAACGCCCCCGGTCTCGCGACCGGGGGCGTTTTTTTCAAGCTCGGGCTGAATTACGCCTTGGCTTTCTTGGCAGCGCGGGTACGCTCGCTTTCGTCCAGGATCTTCTTGCGAAGACGGATGGACTTAGGAGTGACTTCGCACAGCTCGTCTTCCTGGATGTATTCCAGAGCCTGTTCCAGAGTGAAGCGAACAGGTGGTACCAGAGCGATGGTTTCGTCTTTACCCGAAGCACGCATGTTGTCGAGCTTCTTGCCTTTGGTAGGGTTCACACCCAGGTCGTTGTCGCGGCTGTTCTGACCAACGATTTGACCGTTGTAGATCTCCTGGCCGTGTTCTACGAACAGCTTGCCACGAGCCTGCAGGGTTTCCAGCGAGTAGGTCAGTGCCTTGCCGGTTTCAACCGAAACCAGAACGCCGTTCTGACGGCCGGACATGTGGCCCGACTTCACTGGCGCGTAACGGTCGAAGATCGAGGTCAGGATGCCAGCGCCGTTGGTCAGGGTCAGGAACTGGTTACGGAAACCGATCAGACCGCGAGCAGGGATGTTGTATTCCAGACGAACACGGCCCTTGCCATCCGGCACCATGTTGCTCAGGTCGCCTTTACGCAGACCCATCTCTTCCATGACCTTGCCCTGCGATTCTTCAGGGATGTCGATGGTGACGTTTTCGAACGGTTCCTGCTTCACGCCGTCAACTTCACGGATGATCACTTCAGGACGGCCCAGGGCCAGCTCGAAGCCTTCGCGACGCATGGTTTCGATCAGTACCGAGAGGTGCAGCTCACCACGGCCGGAAACCTTGAACTTGTCAGCCGAGTCGCCTTCTTCAACGCGCAGTGCAACGTTGTACAGCAGCTCTTTGTCCAGACGATCCTTGATGTTACGGGAGGTCACGAACTTGCCTTCTTTACCGCAGAATGGCGAGTCGTTTACCTGGAAGGTCATGGAAACGGTTGGCTCGTCAACGGTCAGCGGCTTCATCGCCTCGACGGTGTTGATGTCGCACAGGGTGTCGGAGATGAACAGCTCGTCGAAGCCGCTGATGCAGACGATGTCGCCGGCTGCTGCTTCTTCAACGTCAATGCGGTGCAGACCGTGGTGACCCATCAGCTTCAGGATACGACCGTTGCGGCGCTTGCCGTCGGCGCTGATTGCGACAACCGGAGTGTTCGGCTTGACGCGACCACGAGCGATACGGCCAACACCGATAACACCCAGGAAGCTGTTGTAGTCCAGAGCGGAGATCTGCATCTGGAACGGACCGTCACGGTCAACGGCCGGAGGCGGAACGTGGTCGACCACTGCCTGGTACAGCGCAGTCATGTCTTCGCCCATGGCGGTGTGGTCCAGACCGGCGATGCCGTTCAGGGCCGAAGCGTAAACAACCTGGAAGTCCAGTTGTTCTTCGGTCGCACCGAGGTTGTCGAACAGGTCGAAGATCTGGTCCAGAACCCAGTCCGGACGCGCGCCTGGACGGTCAACCTTGTTGATCACCACGATTGGACGCAGGCCGGCTTCGAACGCCTTCTTGGTCACGAAACGGGTTTGCGGCATAGGACCGTCTTGAGCGTCAACCAGCAGCAGAACGGAGTCAACCATCGACATTACGCGTTCTACTTCGCCGCCGAAGTCGGCGTGGCCCGGGGTGTCCACGATGTTGATGTGGTAGCCGTTCCAGTTGATGGCGGTGTTTTTCGCCAGGATGGTAATACCGCGCTCTTTTTCCTGGTCGTTGGAGTCCATCACGCGCTCGTCGTTGAGCTCGTTGCGCTCCAGGGTGCCGGATTGACGCAGGAGTTTGTCTACCAGGGTGGTCTTACCATGGTCAACGTGGGCAATGATGGCGATGTTACGTAGATTTTCGATCACTTGTGTATCTCGATCAGAGGATTCGGTTTGCTGACAAGTCTTGGCAGCGATTAACAGTAGTGTCCGGCATGGCCGTTACAGCTTGACGGCGGTGTCGGGGGGCCGGTGACGCAGGCCACAGGCAAACAGCCCCGGGCACTTAGCTCGGTCGATAAACGCGCACATTGGCATGCCCCTCACTGAGCAAATGGTGAGCATGCAGGCGACTCATCACGCCTTTGTCGCAATACAGCAGGTACTGGCGAGTCGGATCCAGCTCCTTGAAACGAGCGTTCACTGCGTAGAACGGCATCGTCTGTACTTCTATGCCGGCGAGTTCCAGCGGGTCATCCTCGGCCGCATCCGGGTGACGGATGTCGATGACGATCTGACCGGCCAGCGCTTCGCCGACTTCTTCGATCTGCAAGTCCTGGCCCAATTCGTCGATCACTCGATCGATCGGCACCAGTTTGGCGTTTTCGAGCGCACGCTCGAGGACCGCCATGTCGAATTCTTTCTCTTCGTGCTCAACACGGTGGCGCTTGGCGGCGGTCTTCGGATTGACCGAGATGACCCCGCAGTACTCCGGCATGTGCCGGGCGAAATCGGCGGTGCCGATCTCGTTGGCCGTGTCGATGATGTCCTGCTTGTGCGCAACGATCAGTGGGCGCAGGACCAGCTTGTCGGTCACGCAGTCGATCACCGACAGGTTCGGCAGCGTCTGGCTCGATACCTGGGAAATCGCTTCGCCGGTGACCAGCGCGTCGATGTGCAGCCGGTCGGCAATGGCCGACGATGCGCGCAACATCATACGCTTCAATACGACGCCCATATGACTGTTATCGACTTTGCCGAGAATTTCGCCCAACACTTCTTCGAACGGAACACTGACAAATAGCACGCGTTGCGAGCTGCCGTACTTCTTCCAGATGAAATGCGCGACTTCCATCACGCCCAGTTCGTGGGCACGTCCGCCCAGATTGAAGAAGCAGAAATGCGCCATCAGGCCGCGGCGCATGATCTGGTACGCGGCAACCGTCGAGTCAAAGCCGCCGGACATCAATACCAGCGTCTGCTCCAGGGCGCCGAGCGGGTAACCGCCAATACCGTTGTGCTGGCTGTGTATGACAAACAACCGTTGGTCGCGAACTTCGATGCGAACTTCGATTTCCGGGTCTTTGAGGTCGATTCCGGCCGCCCCGCATTCGCGACGCAGCTTGCTGCCGACGTATTTTTCGACGTCCATCGAGCTGAACGGATGCTTGCCTGCACGTTTGCAGCGCACCGAAAAAATCTTCCCGGCCAGCACATCGCCGTAGTGCTGTTTGCACTTCTCGGTGATGTCGTCGAAGTCGCCCAGCGGGTATTCGTCGATCTGCAGAAAGTGCGCGACGCCGGGAGTACAAGTGAGGCGCTCGCCCATCTCTTTCAAGGCTTTGGGGTCGGTCACACGGGTTTCCAGGTCGAGATTGTCCCACACACCGTTCACCACCACGGCCGGATCCAGATCGCGGAGCACGGCGCGGATGTTCTTGGCCAGCTGGCGGATGAAACGCATCCGGACAGGGCGGCTTTTGATGGTGATCTCGGGGAAGACTTTTACGATTAGTTTCATGAAAACAGCGCGCGCAGGGCCAGCCGAAAAAGGGGGGCGCGGATTATAGCGGAAATTGCTCAAGGTTTAACCAGTTAATATGCAGAAGGTTTCACTTGCACCAAAACGGGTCATTTCTGATTTGAAGCGCTACATTAAGGGGCGATAAATTCGCCTTTATGGCGCTTTCTTGCTTTGAAAGCGTGAAATTGGGGCAAAAAACCCATGCTGGGGCACTGGCATGCAATTTGCTCCCTTGTGAGGCAGGTTGCCTTGGCAGAGTATCTGCGCCGGCATCACCCAAATTAAGGGCATCCACTACCAAGCCCTAAGCCACCCGGAGGACACTATGTCGAAGTCGGTTCAACTCATCAAAGATCATGACGTCAAGTGGATTGATCTGCGCTTCACGGACACCAAAGGCACTCAGCACCACGTGACCATGCCGGCTCGCGATGCGCTGGAAGACGACTTCTTCGAAGTCGGCAAGATGTTCGACGGTTCCTCCATCGCTGGCTGGAAAGGCATCGAAGCCTCCGACATGATCCTGCTGCCGGACGACGATACTGCCGTTCTCGACCCGTTCACCGAAGACGCGACCCTGATCCTGGTTTGCGACATCATCGAACCTTCGACCATGCAAGGTTACGATCGCGACCCGCGCGCCATCGCGCACCGCGCCGAGGAATACCTGAAGACCACCGGTATCGGCGACACCGTCTTCGCCGGTCCAGAACCAGAATTCTTCATCTTCGACGAAGTGAAGTTCAAATCCGACATCTCCGGCTCGATGTTCAAGATCTACTCCGAGCAAGGTTCGTGGATGTCCGACCAGGACATCGAAGGCGGCAACAAAGGCCACCGTCCTGGCATCAAAGGCGGCTACTTCCCGGTTCCGCCGTTCGACCACGACCACGAAATCCGTACTGCCATGTGCAACGCACTGGAAGAGATGGGCCAGACCGTTGAAGTTCACCACCACGAAGTGGCGACTGCCGGTCAGAACGAAATCGGTGTCAAGTTCAACACCCTGGTGAAAAAAGCTGACGAAGTTCAGACCCTGAAATACGTTGTCCACAACGTTGCCGACGCTTACGGCCGCACTGCGACCTTCATGCCGAAGCCACTGTACGGCGACAACGGCTCGGGCATGCACGTACACATGTCCATCGCCAAAGACGGCAAGAACACCTTCGCTGGCGAAGGCTATGCCGGCCTGTCCGAAACCGCCCTGTACTTCATCGGCGGTATCATCAAGCACGGTAAGGCCCTGAACGGTTTCACCAACCCGGCCACCAACTCCTACAAGCGTCTGGTGCCAGGTTTCGAAGCGCCGGTGATGCTGGCTTACTCGGCTCGCAACCGCTCCGCCTCGATCCGTATTCCTTACGTCAACAGCCCACGCGGCCGTCGTATCGAAGCTCGCTTCCCGGATCCGGCTGCCAACCCGTACCTGGCTTTCGCAGCACTGCTGATGGCCGGTCTGGACGGTATCCAGAACAAGATCCACCCTGGCGATGCCGCTGACAAAAACCTGTACGACCTGCCGCCTGAAGAGGCGAAAGAGATCCCACAAGTTTGCGGCAGCCTGAAAGAAGCCCTGGAAGAGCTGGACAAGGGCCGTGCGTTCCTGACCAAGGGCGGCGTATTCTCCGACGACTTCATCGACGCTTACATCGCGCTGAAATCCGAAGAAGAAATCAAGGTTCGTACCTTCGTACACCCACTGGAATATGAGCTGTACTACAGCTGCTGATCCGGTAGCGCTGCGCTACGCAGCGTGACAAAAGAGGCCTCCTTCGGGAGGCCTTTTTATTGCCCACGATTTATGAAGCTACACAAATCCCCGGTGGGAGCGAGCCTGCTCGCGAATACGGTGGGTCATTGACGGGGATGGCGACCGCCTTCGCGAGCAGGCTCGCTCCCACAGGGGATTTTGGCGTCTGAATGATCTCCGGATATATCCCGGGCTGGGCCAACCGCCGCACCCTGGCCTATGCTGCACCCCATCGCTTTCTTTCCCGGTCGATTTCATGGGTCGCACCTTTCTCTACATTCTGCTGCTGATCGCCTTGCCCGCCGCCGCGCAGATCTACAAGTACACCGACGCCAACGGCAACACGGTCTACAGCGATCACTCGCCGGACGGCGTCAAAGCGCAACCGCTTGAGTTGCCGCCACTTAACAGCGTCGAGCCACAGGCACCGAGCGCGCCAGCGCCTTCAAGCACCGACACACGCCCCGCGGCACGCAGTGCCTACGAGGTGCTGGAGCTGACCGGCCTGCCCAGCGAAGAAGCGCTGCGCGCCAACAACGGCACCTTCACTGTCAATGTGCTGATCAAGCCGCGCCTGCAGGCGCCGCACCAATTGAGGCTGGTGCTGGACGACGCGCCTTACGGCCAGCCGAGCAACGTGCCCATCCTGCAACTGGTGAATGTTGATCGTGGCGAGCATCGTCTCGCGGTGCAGGTGATCGACGGCGAAGCGATCATCCAGCAGAGCCCAACGGTGGAGTTCACCGTGCAGCGGGTGCACAAGCCATGAGGATTTTCTGGCTGATCCTGTGTCTGTTCGCCCTGCCCGTTTCGGCGGAGGTCTTCACCTACGTCGATGCGCAGGGTAATCGCGTCTACACCGATCAGCCGCGCGGCAATGCCAAGCGCGTTCCCATCGCAACCAGCAACCGCATGTCGGCCAACCCCACGGTCGCTGCGCCGATCAACGTCGCAAAAAAATCCCCGGAACAACCGCTGTTTCACTACGACATGCTGCGCATCCTCATCCCCGAGCCGGACGCGACCCTTCGCAGCAGCGCGGGCGAGGTGATCGTCAGCGTCACCAGCGAACCGGGTCTACAGCAGGGTCACCGCTATCGCCTGCTGCTGGACGGACAAGCCACTGGCGAGCCGGGCCTGAGTCCTGTTTTCCCGCTGAGCAACATTGATCGCGGCAGCCATAACCTGTCAGTGGAAATCCTCGATGAGCAGGGTCGCACCGTCGAACGCACCGCCAACCAGCCGTTCCACATGCTGCGCATCTCGCTGGCACAGAAACGCCAGGTCAAACCCTGCGTCAGCGAGGACTACGGCGTGCGCCCGGAATGCCCATTGAAAGACAAACCCGCCGAAGAAAAAAATCCCTTCCTGCGCTTCTTCTAACGCTGTTCAGCTTTGCGCACTATATTGGTGCATAAGACTGCACCGTACTCACATTTCAACCCAATTTGGTTCGAAACTTCCCGCCCTGAGCACATTGGCGCCACGCAAACGAGCGTCAAACGCCTGTTTCAGGGGACGAACGCTTCTTTTCGGAGCCTTGGTTTGGTTTTTGCATTTTCCGTTTAACGACGCCTGCTTCTTGCGCACGCTCCGCCCCCAAAAGAGGCTCCGATGACTATTAGCGACGCAATCCACCGTTTGCTGCTCGACAACCTGACCACCGCTACCATCCTGCTCGACGCCGAATTGCGCCTTGAGTACATGAACCCGGCGGCCGAGATGCTGCTCGCCATCAGCGGCCAGCGCAGCCATGGGCAGTTCATCAGCGAGTTGTTCACCGAGTCTACCGAGGCGCTCAACTCGCTGCGTCAGGCAGTCGAACAGGCGCACCCGTTCACCAAGCGCGAAGCGATGCTCACCGCCCTCACCGGCCAGACCCTGACCGTGGACTACGCGGTGACGCCGATCCTCAGCAACGGCGCAACCATGCTCTTGCTGGAAGTGCACCCGCGTGACCGCCTGCTGCGGATCACCAAGGAAGAGGCGCAGTTGTCCAAGCAGGAAACCAGCAAAATGCTGGTGCGCGGTCTGGCCCATGAGATCAAGAATCCGCTCGGCGGCATCCGTGGCGCCGCGCAATTGCTGGCCCGCGAGTTGCCGGAAGACAGCCTGCGCGACTACACCAACGTGATCATTGAAGAGGCCGATCGCCTGCGTAATCTGGTCGACCGCATGCTCGGCTCGAACAAGCTGCCATCGCTGGCGCTGTGCAACGTCCACGAAGTGCTCGAACGCGTCTGCCAACTGGTCGAGGCGGAAAGCCAGGGCTGCATCACCTTGGTGCGCGACTACGACCCGAGCATTCCCGACGTATTGATCGACCGCGAACAAATGATTCAGGCCGTGCTGAACATCGTGCGCAACGCGATGCAGGCAATCAGCAGCCAGAACGAGCTGCGTCTGGGGCGCATCAGCCTGCGCACCCGGACCATGCGCCAGTTCACCATCGGCCACGTCCGCCATCGCCTGGTAACCAAGATCGAAATCATCGACAACGGCCCGGGGATCCCGGCGGAACTTCAGGAAACCATCTTCTTTCCCATGGTCAGCGGCCGCCCGGACGGTACCGGGCTGGGCCTGGCCATCACCCAGAACATCATCAGCCAGCACCAGGGCCTGATCGAGTGTGACAGCCACCCCGGCCACACCACGTTCTCGATCTTTCTGCCACTGGAACAAGGAGCCACATCGACATGAGCCGTAGTGAAACCGTGTGGATCGTCGATGACGACCGTTCTATCCGTTGGGTTCTGGAAAAAGCCTTGCAGCAGGAAGGCATGACCACGCAGAGCTTCGACAGCGCCGATGGCGTGATGAGTCGTCTGGCCCGTCAGCAGCCTGATGTGATCATTTCCGACATCCGCATGCCGGGCGCCAGTGGCCTCGATCTGCTGGCGCGCATCCGCGAACAGCACCCACGGTTGCCGGTCATCATCATGACCGCTCACTCCGACCTGGACAGCGCCGTCGCCTCCTATCAGGGCGGCGCGTTCGAGTACCTGCCCAAGCCGTTCGACGTTGACGAGGCGGTGTCGCTGGTCAAGCGCGCCAATCAGCATGCGCAGGAACAGCAAGGCCTGGAAGTGGTACCCGCGCTGACCCGCACCCCGGAAATCATCGGTGAAGCACCGGCGATGCAGGAAGTGTTTCGCGCCATCGGCCGCTTGAGCCACTCCAACATCACGGTGTTGATCAACGGCGAATCCGGCACCGGTAAAGAACTGGTGGCCCACGCCCTGCACCGCCACAGCCCGCGCGCGGCCTCGCCGTTCATCGCATTGAACATGGCGGCGATCCCCAAGGACCTGATGGAATCCGAGCTGTTCGGCCACGAGAAAGGCGCGTTTACCGGCGCGGCCAACCTGCGCCGTGGACGTTTCGAACAGGCGGACGGCGGCACGCTGTTCCTCGACGAAATCGGCGACATGCCAGCCGATACCCAGACCCGTTTGCTGCGGGTGCTGGCCGACGGAGAGTTCTATCGCGTTGGCGGACATGTGCCGGTCAAGGTCGATGTGCGGATCATTGCCGCGACCCACCAGAACCTGGAAACCCTGGTGCACGCCGGCAAATTCCGTGAGGACTTGTTCCACCGCCTCAACGTGATCCGCATCCACATTCCGCGCCTGTCGGACCGTCGCGAAGACATCCCGACCCTGGCCAAACACTTCCTCAGCCGCGCCGCGCAAGAACTGGCGGTGGAACCGAAGCTGCTGAAAAGCGAGACCGAGGAGTACCTGAAGAACCTGCCATGGCCGGGCAACGTGCGGCAGCTGGAGAACACCTGCCGCTGGATCACCGTGATGGCCTCCGGTCGCGAAGTGCACATCAGTGACCTGCCGCCGGAACTGCTGAGCCTGCCGCAGGATTCGGCACCGGTGACCAATTGGGAGCAGGCGCTGCGTCAGTGGGCCGATCAAGCCTTGGCCCGTGGCCAGTCGAGCCTGCTCGACAGCGCAGTGCCGGCGTTCGAGCGGATCATGATCGAGACCGCGCTGAAGCACACGGCCGGACGCCGGCGTGATGCGGCGGTATTGCTCGGCTGGGGGCGTAATACCCTGACGCGCAAGATCAAGGAATTGGGGATGAAAGTGGACGGTGGGGATGATGATGAGGGGGATGAGGGCTAAGCCCCTCCTCTAATCGTCCGCGAAAAGATCGCAGCCTTCGGCAACTCCTGCAGAGAATGTATAGCCCTGCAGGAGCTGTCGAAGGCTGCGATCTTTTTTTGTGTGCACCGCCACAAGGCACGGCGAACCGCAATTGGGCATATCTCACTGATCAAAAAAACACCAACCGGGTTCAAAGCTCCAGCCACGCAGAAGCATCAAAGCCCCGATTTACGGGGCTTTCGTGCATCTGAAGCTTTTTTTCTGTTTCGAAATACTAAAACTGGCACGCCGCCTGCATCATCCCTCACAGGTGATTCGATTCACCACCCGTTTCGGGGGCCTTGGTACAGGCAGGCCGGGGATTCCCCTCTTTACACCGGGTTCAAACCGCAACGCGGCGAACCCACCCTTTTGGGATCCTTGGTACAGGCAGGCCGGGGGTTCCCTCTTTACACCGGACCGACGCTCTCAGCGAAGTCCACCCCGTTTTGGGAACCCCGGTACAGGCAGGCCGGGGATTCCCGCTTTTATTGCTCCCGGAGATGGATCTCCAGCCGCCAGCGGTCATCGACCTTGCTCCCGGCCCATTCCCCTTGCAGCGGCCGCGCCGCCAGCACTGTCAACAACAGCCCACCGTCACTCGCTCGCGTACGCCAGTTCACATCCTTGCCATTGAGCTTGAGCTGGCCCTTCTGCGCGCGGCCTTCAGCCTGAAACAACAAGGCCACGGTACCGTCGATGATCTCGCCGTGCAGCTTCGGCTCATTGTTGAACCACACCACCAGGCCGTCAGCGGTCACGTCGACCTGCTGCAGCACGCTCGGGTCCGGCGTGGTCAGGCGACCGATCATCAAGCCGACCATCAAGCCGAAAATCGCCAGCGAACCAATCACCCGCGGGAATAGTTTCGAACGCGGGTCGGCTGGCGGCGTAGAATGCGCGTCATCTTTACCTTCGGAGCCGTGCATGTTTCACGTCATCCTTTTTCAACCAGAAATTCCGCCGAACACCGGCAACGTTATCAGGCTGTGCGCCAACAGTGGCTGCCACCTGCATTTGATCGAACCGCTGGGTTTCGAGATGGACGACAAACGCTTGCGCCGGGCCGGTCTCGACTACCACGAATATGCCACGTTGCAGCGCCACGCCGACCTCGCCAGTTGCCTGGAAAGCCTCGGCAACCCACGGTTGTTCGCCTTCACCACCAAGGGCTCGCGGCCGTTTCACGACGCCGCGTTCGTCCCGGGCGATGCGTTCATCTTCGGCCCGGAAAGCCGTGGCCTGCCGCCGGAAGTGCTCGACGCCCTGCCCGCCGAACAGCGCCTGCGCCTGCCGATGCGTGAAGGCTGCCGCAGCCTGAACCTGTCCAACACCGTGGCGGTGGCCGTGTACGAAGCGTGGCGGCAGAACGACTTCAAATAACCACCCGATCCTGTAGGAGCTGCCGAAAGCTGCGATCTTTTGATCCTGTTTTTGAAGATCAAGATCAAAAGATCGCAGCCTGTGGCAGCTCCTACATGAAGTCATGAAGTCTGTATTCCAACCCAAGAAAAAAGCGCCCGTTACGGCGCTTTTTTCGTTGTCGCTCAAACCGCTTATTGAACGGTCGGCGTCTCGCCCGCAGCCTGCATGCGCTGCAGCTCTTGCGCGTACAGGGCGTCGAAGTTCACTGGCGCCAGCATCAGGGCCGGGAACGAACCGCGGGTCACCAGGCTGTCCAGGGTTTCGCGAGCATACGGGAACAGGATGTTCGGGCAGAACGCACCCAGGGTGTGGCTCATCGAAGCCGCGTCCAGGTTCTTGATCAGGAAGATACCGGCCTGCTGCACTTCAGCGATGAAGGCCACTTCGTCGCCGTTTTTCACGGTCACGGACAGGGTCAGCACGACTTCGTAGAAATCGCCTTCCAGTTCTTTCTGACGGGTATTCAGATCCAGACCGACGGTCGGGTCCCACTGCTGGCGGAAGATCGCCGGGCTTTTCGGGGCTTCGAAGGACAGATCGCGTACGTAGATGCGCTGCAAGGAGAATTGCGGTGCGGTTTCTTCTTCGCTGGCTGCAGTGTTCTGTTGGTCAGTCATCTCAGATCCTTTCTGATCTTGGGTCTTTTAGGGATTGCTGTACGTGGGTGCAGCCGTTCAGGCCTTGAGCAGCGCGTCGAGCTTGCCGGCGCGCTCCAGGGCATACAAATCATCACAACCGCCGATGTGCTTGTCGCCGATCCAGATCTGCGGCACGGAGGTGCGTCCGGCCTTCTGGCTCATGGCAGCACGAATCTGCGGCTTGCCATCGACCTTGATCTCTTCGAAGGCCACACCTTTGTTCGCGAGCAATTGCTTGGCTCGCATGCAATAAGGGCAGTAATCGCTGGAGTAGACGATGACTTCGCTCATATCACTTCACCAACGGCAGGTTGTCGCCTTTCCAGCTGGAGATCCCGCCGGACAGCTTGGCGGCGGTGAAGCCGGATTTCATCAGCTCGCGAGCGTGGGTACCAGCGGTCTGGCCCAGGGCGTCCACCAGAATGATGGTCTTGGCCTTGTGCTTTTCCAGCTCACCGGCACGCGCAGCCAGCTTGTCTTGAGGAATGTTGATCGCGCCAACGATATGACCGGCGGCGTAATCTTTCGCCGGACGGATGTCCACCACCACGCCTGCGTCCTTGTTGACCAATGCGGTCAGCTCGCCAGTGCTCAGGCTTTTACCGCCGCCCTGCATCGTGTGCGCCAGCAGCAGAGCCAGCAGTACGACGAAGATACCGACAAGAATGTAGTGGTTAGTGGCAAATTCAATCAGGTGAGCAACCATCGAAGGAGGTTCCAGGGCGTTAAAATGTCGGCCAGTATACACAGCCACTATGGTGGGCCAAACCCCGTCCGGCGGTGACGCCGCAGGAACTTCGCTTTAAACTGCCACTCCCTTTTCCATCGCCCTCTTCTTTATTAGCCACGAGTGGATTCCATGACTACCACGCCTAAACCTTTGGTCCTGATGATTCTCGACGGCTTCGGTCACAGTGACAGCCACGAATCCAATGCCGTGTATGCGGCGAAGAAGCCAGTGCTCGATCGCCTGTGGGCCACGGTGCCGAACGGCCTGATCTCGGGCAGCGGCATGGACGTCGGTCTGCCGGACGGCCAGATGGGCAACTCCGAAGTCGGCCACATGAACCTCGGCGCCGGGCGCGTGGTGTATCAGGACTTCACGCGCGTGACCAAAGCGATCCGCGACGGTGAGTTTTTCGAGAACCCGACCATCTGCGCGGCTGTGGATAAAGCCGTGGCCGCCGGCAAAGCCGTGCATTTCATGGGCCTGCTTTCCGATGGCGGCGTGCACAGCCACCAGGATCACTTGATCGCCATGGCCGAACTGGCATTCAAGCGCGGCGCCGAAAAAATCTACCTGCACGCCTTTCTTGATGGCCGCGACACGCCGCCAAAGAGCGCCGCTTCGTCGATCGAACTGCTCGATGCGACGTTCCAGGCGCTCGGCAAGGGGCGCATCGCCAGCCTCATCGGTCGCTACTACGCGATGGACCGTGACAACCGTTGGGACCGTGTATCACAGGCCTACAACCTGATCGTCGACGGCAACGCCGAATTCAACGCCGCCACTGCTCAGGAAGGCCTCGACGCTGCCTACGCCCGTGGCGAAAGCGACGAATTCGTCAAAGCCACCACCATCGGCGAGCCGGTCAAGGTTGAAGACGGCGACGCCGTGGTGTTCATGAACTTCCGCGCCGACCGCGCCCGCGAGCTGAGCCGCGTGTTCGTCGAAGACGATTTCAAGGAATTCGAGCGCGCGCGCCAGCCAAAAGTGCAGTACGTCGGCTTGACCCAATACGCGGCCAGCATCCCGGCCCCGGCCGCCTTCGCTCCGGGCAGCCTGGAAAATGTACTTGGCGACTATCTGGCAAAAAACGGCAAGACCCAGCTGCGCATCGCCGAAACCGAAAAATACGCACACGTCACTTTCTTCTTTTCCGGTGGCCGTGAAGAACCGTTCCCGGGCGAAGAGCGCATTCTGATCCCGTCGCCGAAAGTCGCCACCTACGACCTGCAGCCGGAAATGAGTGCGCCGGAAGTGACTGACCGTATCGTCGACGCCATCGAACACCAGCGTTACGACGTGATCGTGGTCAACTACGCCAACGGCGACATGGTCGGCCACAGCGGCGTGTTCGACGCTGCGGTGAAAGCCGTGGAATGCCTGGACACCTGCGTCGGGCGCATCGTCGAGGCGCTGGAAAAAGTCGGCGGCGAAGCGCTGATCACCGCTGACCACGGCAACGTCGAAAAAATGGCCGATGAAGAAACCCACCAGGCGCACACCGCGCACACCACCGAGCCTGTGCCGTTCATTTATGTCGGCAAGCGTGACCTCAAGGTCCGTGAAGGCGGCGTACTGGCGGACGTGGCTCCGACCATGCTGATGCTGCTGGGCCTGGAAAAACCGGCGGAGATGACGGGTACCTCGATTCTGGTGTAATTCACCAGATCAAACACCGCCAAACCCTGTGGGAGCTGGCTTGCCAGCGATAGCAATCTGACAGCCAACAGCTATGTTGAATGTGCAGACGCCATCGCTGGCAAGCCAGCTCCCACAGTGGTTTATGGGGTTTTCGAAATGGAAATGGGCCTCTGCGCCGCTCCAGTTATCACACAAGCCCAATTGGGCGTTTTTTTTGCAGCCCCGGGCGGGCATACTAGGCCGTCCATTACCCTGGTGCCGCCCGCCTCTATGCTCCGCGTCCTGATCGCCCTCGCTCTGACCTGCCTGCTCCAACCGGCCTTCGCTGACGAGCGCGCGCAAACCCAACAGCAGTTGGATGCCACGCGTCAGGACATTGCCGAGCTGAAAAAGCTGCTGGGCAAGCTGCAGGAAGAAAAATCCGGTGTGCAGAAAGAGCTCAAGGGCACTGAAACCGAGATGGGCAAGCTCGAGAAACAGGTCGATGCCCTGCAGAAAGAGCTGAAGAAGAGCGAATCCGAGCTGCAGCGACTCGATGCGGAGAAAAAAAAACTCCAGAGCGCGCGCACTGAACAACAGCGACTGATTGCCATCCAGGCCCGCGCGGCCTACCAGAATGGCCGTCAGGAATACCTCAAGCTGCTGCTCAACCAGCAGAATCCCGAGAAATTCGCCCGCACCCTCACCTATTACGATTACCTGAGCCAGGCCCGCCTGGAGCAGTTGAAGAACTTCAACGAAACCCTGCGCCAACTGGCCAATGTCGAAAAAGACATCGCCACGCAGCAGGCGCAATTGCTGGTGCAGAAAAGCAGCCTCGACAGCCAGCGCGACGAACTGGAAAAAGTCCGCAAGGAGCGCCAGCAAGTCCTCGCCAAGCTCAACGATGACGTGAAAGCCCGCGACCAGAAACTGGCCGCCCGCGAGCAGGATCAGGCAGACCTGTCTAAAGTCCTTAAAACCATTGAAGAAACCCTGGCCCGTCAGGCCCGTGAGGCAGAAGAAGCGCGGCAGAAAGCGCTGATCGCCCAGCAGGAAGCGGAAAAAAAGCGTTTGCGTGAGGCGCAGGCTGACACCAGCGACGCCCCACGAAAACCAGTCAAGTCAACGCCAGGCGCGCTGGTATCCAGCAGCGGCGAGACCTTCGGTGGCCCTTTTGCTGCAACCCGGGGAAAACTTCCGTGGCCGGTTGATGGTCGATTGCTGGCACGCTTCGGCGAAAGCCGTGGCGACGATGCCCGCACCAAGTGGGATGGCGTGATGATCAGCGCCGCCGCCGGCAGCCAGGTGCATGCCGTGCACGGCGGGCGCGTGGTGTTCGCCGACTGGTTGCGTGGCGCGGGGCTGCTGGTGATCCTCGATCACGGCAATGGTTATCTGAGTCTTTACGGTCACAACCAGACGCTGCTCAAGTCGGCCGGTGACGTGGTAAAAGCCGGTGAGTCGATCTCCACTGTGGGTAACAGTGGCGGTCAGGACACACCAGCGCTGTATTTCGCAATTCGTCAGCAGGGTCACCCGAGTGATCCGGCGCAATGGTGTCACGCGCAAGGATAAGCGCGTCGCCTAATTCAGGAGTTCGTTCGACATGCTGCATTTGTCCCGCCTTACCTCGCTGGCCCTGACGATCGCCCTGGTGATCGGCGCGCCTCTGGCGTTCGCCGCTCAACCGGCCCCGGCCGTCGCACCGGCAGGCACTGCCGCGACCGCCAAGGCACCGTTGCCGCTGGAAGAGTTGCGCACCTTTGCCGAGGTGATGGACCGGATCAAGGCCGCCTATGTCGAGCCGGTGGACGACAAGACCCTTTTGGAAAACGCGATCAAGGGCATGCTCAGCAACCTCGATCCGCACTCCGCCTATCTCGGCCCTGAAGACTTCACCGAACTGCAGGAAAGCACCAGCGGCGAATTCGGCGGCCTGGGCATCGAAGTCGGCTCCGAAGACGGTTTCATCAAGGTCGTCTCGCCGATCGACGACACCCCGGCGTCGAAGGCCGGCATTCAGGCCGGAGACTTCATCGTCAAGATCAACGGCCAGCCGACCCGCGGCCAGACCATGACCGAAGCCGTGGACAAGATGCGCGGCAAGATCGGCCAGAAAATCACCCTGACCCTGGTGCGCGATGGCGGTACGCCGTTCGACGTGACGCTGGCCCGCGCCGTGATTCAAGTGAAGAGCGTCAAGGCGCAGCTGCTGGAATCGGGCTACGGCTACATCCGCATCACCCAGTTCCAGGTCAAGACCGGCGAAGAGGTCTCCAAGGCCCTGGCCAAGCTGCGCAAGGATAACGGCAAGAAGCTCAACGGCATCATCCTCGACCTGCGCAACAACCCGGGCGGGGTGCTGCAAGCCGCCGTGGAAGTGGTCGACCATTTCATCAAGAAAGGCCTGATCGTCTACACCAAAGGCCGGATCGCCAACTCCGAACTGCGCTTCTCCGCCACCGGCAAGGACGAAAGCGAAGCGGTACCAATGGTCGTGCTGATCAACGGTGGCAGCGCCTCGGCTTCGGAAATTGTCGCCGGCGCCCTGCAGGACCAGAAACGCGCCGTGGTCATGGGCACCACCAGTTTCGGCAAAGGCTCGGTGCAAACCGTGCTGCCGCTGAACAACGACCGCGCGCTGAAGATCACCACCGCGCTGTACTTCACGCCGAACGGCCGCTCGATCCAGGCGCAGGGCATCGTCCCGGACATCGAAGTGCGCAAGGCCAAGATCACCAACGAAGCCGACGGCGACTACTTCAAGGAAGCCGACCTGCAAGGTCACCTGGGCAACGGCAACGGCGGCGCGGACAAGCCGACCGGTTCCGGTGCGAAGGCCAAGGCCATGCCGCAGGATGACGATTACCAGTTGGCCCAGGCGCTGAGCCTGCTCAAAGGGCTGAGCATCACATCCGGCCGTTGAGGATGTCGTTGCGTTTCTTCTTCGTCCTGCTGTGCTGTCTGGCGGGTGCTGCTCACGCAGAACCTGCCAGAACCACCCCGCCAAAAGCCTACCTGACGCTGATCATCGACGACCTGGGGCAGAACCTGCCCCGGGATCGCCGCGTGCTGGCCCTGCCCGGACCGGTGACCACAGCGATCATGCCCGACACGCCGCACGCTACCGAATTCGCCCGCGAAGCCCATCGCGCCGGCAAGATCGTGATTCTGCACATGCCGATGGACCCGGCCACCGGCCCTTACGCCTGGCATCCCGAACTGCCGCTCGAGGAACTGCAAAAGCGCCTCGACGCTGCCTTCAAAATGGTCCCCTACACCGCTGGCATCAACAACCACATGGGCAGTCGCATGACCGCTCAGCCGCTGGCGATGGCGTGGCTGATGGGTGAGTTGCAGCGCCGGCACAAGTTCTTCGTCGACAGCCGCACCAGTGCGCAGACCGTGGCGGCGCAACAGGCACAGAAGATCGATCTGGCGAGTGTTTCGCGGGATGTGTTCCTTGATGACGAGCGCACCGAAGCCGCCATCTTCACCCAACTGCAGACCGCCATCAGTCTGGCGCGCAAGCAGGGTTCGGCGGTGATGATCGGTCACCCGTATCCGCAGACCCTGGCCGTACTGGAACGTGAATTGCCGAAGCTCAAGGCACAAGGCATCGAGTGGATCGACATCAAGCAGATGATCAGCGTGCGCAGCAATCGCGCCACCGCCGCCCATGGCAAGGACGGCGTCTACCGTTGAACAGCCTCGCCCGCTATACATAATTACCGCCAAACGGCCCGCTCACGGCCGGATAGTGAGCCCTGCAACCGTGACGACTCTTCCCGAGTCGTCTTTCACTATCAGGGCTGATTATGAGTACCGAAGACAAGGACGCAGGCGTCCCGCAACAGGCAAAACCGATCACGCTGGACAATCTGCTGATCAACTTCACGACTGATTTCCAGCGCATCTGGGACAGCAGCGGATCGAAAGCGGCACCCGGGAGCTTTTGGCGCCCGACCCCCTCTCCCGAGATGCTGCCGGGTTACTTTCCGTTAGGCGATGTCGTGGTGGGCAGCCACGACAACATCAACGCAAAACACATCGTGGCCGTTGTCAGCGAGCGCGAGACCGACCCGACAAAAGCCAGAGCCCTCAGCGCGCCCCTCGACTTTGAACAAGTCTGGAAGGATACCGGCTCGGGCGCCAAAACCAACTGCACGGTCTGGCGACCGCTGCCCCCGGCCGGCTACGTTGCCTTGGGCCAGGTTTGCTCCAGCGGCGACGACAAGCCACTGCTCAGTAGCGTGCGCTGCGTCCGGGCCGATCTGGTGATCGCTTCAACGGTCGGCAATATGCTCTGGAGCGACAAGGGCAGCGGTGCACGGCAAAGTTTCAGCGCCTGGAGCGTCACGCCGCCCAGCGCACCGCCGGGAGACATTCACTTCGCACCGGGCACCTTCGTTGCGGCAGACAGTTTCAACCGACCACAGGCCGAGGTCAGTGTCTTTGCCTTGCGGATGCAGATCGCGCCGCTGATCAAATCATCGCCAGTGTTGCCGGCGCTCCGCGCAGCGGACGCTCCGCAAACCAACGGAGCGGCCTCCCTCGCTCAAGTGGTGGAACTTCCGTGGTTCGTAGTCAAGGATGACCTGTCACCGCTCGAACAATTACGCACCACGCCCTTCTATCGCCTGGAAAGAACCGACCAGTATTATCTGGTCGGGAGCGGACACAATACGGGCGACAAGGCGCGGGCATTCAAGTGGACTGCGCAACGGCTGCAGAATCCGAAGGTGCTGCGCCTGTTCACCCAGGTTACCGCCATCAGTTTTGTGAGCGCCTGGGCAACAAAGGGCGACGTCCATCCGTCACTGCCATTCTCGGCGAGACTCGACCGCCAGTTCACGCACTGCGAAACCTCAACCAGCGGCTGGCTGACACCGTTCGTCTGCCACGTCCTCGCCATGGCCGACAAAGGCAAATTTGTCGCGGCTTATCAGCAGGAAAGCTTCTACGAGCTGCTTCGTGCAGATGGCTCGCAAGCCGGGATCAACCTCGGCTACACCCAGTACGAGAGCCTGGAACTGCTGCAGTATCCGTCGCACGAATGCATCCATGAAGCCGCGGACAAAGCGTTGCCGACAGCTACAGATAGCGCCCCATGATTTCGTCGACCACACCGTCCTTGCGCATCTGATCCAGCGCCGCCTGCAGCCTGGCGACCGTTGCATCCGACACGTCCTTGTTCAGCGCCAGGTACAACTCGGCGCTGTTGAAGCGCAATACGGTCTTGAGTCCGGTCACCCCGTCCTGCCGCGCCAGGTAACGCCCGGCAGGATCACCGGTGGCCCACAGGTCGATCTGGCCGTTGACCAGTTTCTTTGCGTTGTCCTGATCGCGCAGGACGACCACCGGCTTCAAGCCTTGCTTGGCCAGGGTCTCGGCAATTGCGTCGCCCTTGTAGGCACCGATCTTGTATTTGCGCGCATCGCTGAGGGTTTCGAGGGTGATCTTGCTGTCGGCCCTGGCCAACATGATCCAGTCGTCCGGACCGATCGGACCGACCCACTTGAACAGGTTTTCGCGATCCGGCAGGCGCGCCATCACGAAAGCACCGTAACCGGGATTTTCCAGTGCCAGTTTGTAGACCCGCTCCCACGGAAAGCGCAGCGTCAGGCTGTAGGTGAGCCCGGCACGCTTGAACATTTCACGCACGATGTCGGCGGCAATGCCGTTGATGTTCTCGCCCTTGGCGAAATTCTTGCCGTCTTTCGCCATGTTGTAGGGCGGAAAGTTTTCGGTGAGGAGCACCAGATCGGTGTCGGGACTGTTTTCGGCCCGCGCCGTGTTGAGCAACAACACAGAAGCACTGGCGAGAACAAGAAGCAGGCGTTTGATCATGTCGGGCTACCGGAATCCATGGCGTGCCCAAGAGTGCCTTGGGTACGCCATGCTGTCCACTGGCCTGTACGGTTTAGCGCATCACAATGCCGCGTTTGGCCATATACGCTTTCGCTTCCTGCACGGTGTATTCGCCGAAGTGGAAAATACTCGCCGCCAGCACCGCGCTGGCGTGGCCTTCGAGGATGCCGTCGGCCAGATGCTGCAGGTTGCCGACACCGCCGGAAGCGATCACCGGAATGCCCAGCGCATCGCTGATCGCGCGAGTCACGCCGAGGTCGAAGCCGTTTTTCATGCCGTCCTGATCCATGCTGGTCAGCAGGATCTCGCCGGCACCGAGGCCTTCCATCTTCTTCGCCCACTCGACTGCATCGAGACCAGTCGGTTTGCGCCCGCCGTGGGTGAAGATTTCCCAACGCGGGGTTTCACCCGGGCCGGAGACCTTCTTCGCGTCGATAGCGACGACGATGCATTGCGAGCCGAAATGCTGCGCCGCTTCACCGACGAATTCCGGGTTGAACACCGCTGCGGTATTGATCGAGACCTTGTCCGCACCGGCGTTGAGCAGGTTGCGGATGTCCTGCACGGTGCGCACGCCGCCGCCCACGGTCAGCGGAATGAACACCTGGCTGGCCATGCGCTCGACGGTATGCAGCGTGGTGTCGCGGCCATCGACGCTGGCGGTGATGTCGAGAAAGGTAATCTCGTCGGCACCCTGCTCGTCATAACGACGGGCGATTTCCACCGGATCGCCGGCATCGCGGATGTTCTCGAACTTCACACCTTTGACGACCCGGCCGTTGTCCACGTCCAGGCAAGGGATGATGCGTTTGGCCAGCGCCATGGTCAGTCCTCAGCCTTGGTACGAATCGCAGAAAGCTTGCGCTTCGGCGACGTCGAGGGTGCCTTCGTAGATCGCCCGGCCAGTGATTGCGCCAATGATGCCCGGCGCCTTGGCGTCGAGCAGCGACTTGATGTCACCCAGATTGTGGATACCGCCGGAGGCAATCACCGGGATCTTCGTCGCAGCAGCCAGCGCAGCGGTGAACGGTACGTTGCAGCCCTGCATCATGCCGTCTTTGGCGATGTCGGTATAAACGATCGACGAGACGCCGTCGGCTTCAAACTGCCTGGCCAGGTCGATGACCTGCACGGTGCTGATTTCCGCCCAGCCGTCGGTGGCGACGAACCCGTCTTTGGCATCCAGGCCGACAATGATCTTGCCCGGGAACGCGCGGCAGGCCTCAGCGACGAACGCCGGATCTTTAACGGCTTTGGTGCCGATGATCACGTAGCTCACGCCCGCCTTGACGTAGTGCTCGATGGTTTCCAGCGAGCGAATGCCGCCGCCGATCTGGATCGGCAGGTTCGGGTAGCGTTTGGCAATCGCGGTCACCACTTCGCCGTTGACCGGCTGGCCTTCGAATGCGCCGTTCAGATCGACCAGATGCAGACGGCGGCAACCGCCCTCCACCCACTTGGCAGCCATGCTCACCGGGTCCTCGGAGAACACTGTGGAATCTTCCATGCGGCCCTGGCGCAGACGTACGCAGGCACCGTCTTTAAGATCGATAGCGGGAATAATCAGCATCTGGCAAACCTTCAAATTTGAATGTTCAGCTTGGCTCGGAAATCAGTTTTTCTCGAGCGCCCACAGGTCGCTTTCGATGCTTTCAAACCGCTCTTTGAGGTGGGTCTGCACATCGAAAATCGCCCTGTTGTAATAGTGCGGAGCAATTTCGCGGGTAAACAGCTCAAGAATTTCCGCCGCTTCGAACGAACCCAGGTCGAGTTCGAACCGATCCTCCATGAATCGCTGAATCTTGCGATTGGCCTCGCTCTCCTGTTCGGGAGTGAGGGTCAGGACCGGCGGCTTGGATTTCCTGGCAGCCATTTACCAGCGACCGTCCCACGCGGCGAAGTTCTGCAGCAATTGCAGGCCATGGGTATGGCTCTTCTCCGGGTGGAACTGCACGGCGAAACGCGAGCCATCGGCCAGCGCGGCAGCGAAATCGAGCCCGTAATGACCGCTACCGACTACCTGCCGCGCGTTGGCGGCGGCGATGTAGTAGCTGTGCACGAAGTAGAAACGCGCCATGTCCGGAATATCGTGCCACAGCGGGTGACTGACCTTCTGCTGCACCTCGTTCCAGCCCATGTGCGGGACTTTCAGATGCTCGCCGTCTTCATGCAGGTCTTTGCCGAAGAACTTCACCGCGCCCGGGAACAGGCCGATGCAGTCGACGCCGTCGTTCTCTTCGCTGCTGTCGAGCAGGGCTTGCATGCCGACACAGATGCCGAGGAACGGACGATCCTGGCTGACTTCACGCACCAGCGCGTCGAAACCGAGGCGACGGATCTCCGCCATGCAGTCGCGAATCGCGCCAACGCCCGGGAATACCACGCGGTCGGCTTCACGGATCACGTCCGCATCGCTGGTGATCAGCACCTTGCCGGCGCCCACGTGCTCGAGGGCCTTGGCCACCGAGTGCAGGTTGCCCATGCCGTAGTCGATAACTGCAACCGTCTGCATTACAGAACGCCTTTGGTCGATGGCATCTGCCCGGCCATGCGCTCATCCAGCTCGACGGCCATGCGCAGCGCGCGGCCGAATGCCTTGAACACGGTTTCGATCTGGTGGTGGGTATTGGTGCCACGCAGGTTGTCGATGTGCAGGCTGACCAGCGCGTGGTTGACGAAGCCCTGGAAGAATTCCTGGAACAGGTCGACGTCGAAGCCGCCCACGGTGGCGCGGGTGTACGGCACGTGCATCTGCAGGCCCGGGCGACCGGAGAAGTCGATCACCACGCGCGACAGCGCTTCATCGAGCGGCACGTAGGCGTGACCGTAGCGACGGATGCCTTTCTTGTCGCCGATGGCTTTGGCGAAGGCCTGGCCGAGGGTGATACCGACGTCTTCCACGGTATGGTGGTCGTCGATATGCAGATCGCCCTTGCATTCAATATCCAGGTCGATCAACCCGTGACGGGCGATCTGATCCAGCATGTGCTCAAGAAAAGGAACACCGATATCGAATCGGGCCTTTCCGGTGCCATCAAGGTTGATCGAGGCTTTGATCTGGGTTTCCAGAGTGTCGCGCTCGACAGACGCCTTACGTTCGGCCATCACCAGCTCCGCAAAATCATTGGGCGAAAAAGGCAGCCATTATAGGCACGCGGGGCCGAAACAGAAACACGCGACGTGATATGCCTGACGGACAGAAGGCCCGGCTGTCGCGGGTAGACATGTCCATACAAGCCATTACAGGCACCCCGAAAACAAATGTGGGAGCGAGCCTGCTCGCGAACGCGGTGAGTCAGCCAACACTTATGGCAACTGACCGTCCGTCTTCGCGAGCAGGCTCGCTCCCACAGGGGTACTGCGTTTTACCCATTACTTAGTGAAACAGTACCGCCGTCTTCTGCAGGGTCACCCACACACCCCACGCCAACGGAATGCCCACCACCAGCCACGCGGCGATTGCCAGCGGCTTGCTGCCCGGCGCGGCTTTCCACTCCAGCACGGTGCTCGCGTCAGCACCTTTGTCGTGGCCCAGCGCCTGTTCGGCGGCCAGTTCGGCGTCGGTCATGAAGTACTTGTCGGCCACCGGACGCACCAGCAGGTTGCACAGGAAACCCAGCACCAGCAGACCCGCGAGGATGTACAGGGTGATGTCGTAAGCCGCCGCGCGTTCAACGCCGATGCTCAACTGATACTCACGCAGGTAGTTCACCAGCACCGGACCGAGCACGCCGGCCGCAGCCCAGGCGGTCAGCAGGCGACCATGAATCGCACCGACCATTTGCGTACCGAACAGGTCGGCCAGATACGCCGGAACGGTCGCAAAACCACCGCCGTACATCGACAGGATGATGCAGAACGCCGCCACGAACAGTGCAACGTTGCCCAGATGGCCCATGTTCGGGATCAACGCGTACAGGGCAAAACCGAGGGCGAAGAACACGAAGTAAGTGTTTTTGCGACCCAGGTAGTCCGAGAACGAGGCCCAGAAGAAGCGGCCACCGATGTTGAACAGGCTTAGCAGACCGGTGAAGCCGGCAGCAATCGCGGCGATCGAAGCCAGTTGCCCGGCGTCCAGTTGACCAAACGGCACGTCAACGCCCAGCAGCTTGCCGCCGAACACTTCCAGCAGCAGTGGCGAGGCCATGCCGAGGATGCCGATACCGGCCGACACGTTCAGGCACAGCACCAGCCACACCAGACGGAATTGCGGGGTCTTCCACGCCACATTCACGTGGACGTGACGGTGAGTGATCATCGAGTTCGAGGCTTTTTTCGCCGGAGCGGTCCAGCCTTCAGGCTTCCACCCGGTTGGCGGCACGCGGTAAGCCAACGCACCACCGATCATGAACACGAAGTAGATCGCGGCCATGGCCACGAAGCTCTGCCAGACGCCGACACCGGCAGGCGAAGCGAAGTGGCTCATCAGCGCAGTCGCCAACGGTGCACCGACCATCGCACCGCCGCCGAAGCCCATGATCGCCATGCCGGTCGCCATGCCGCGCTTGTCCGGGAACCACTTGATCAGGGTCGATACCGGCGAGATATAGCCCAGGCCCAGACCGATACCGCCGATCACGCCGGAGCCGATCCACATCAGCCAGATCTGGTGGGTATAAATCCCCAGTGCCGAGATCAGCAGACCGCCGCACCAGCACAATGCCGACACAACGCCAGCCTTGCGTGGCCCGGCGTGTTCCAGCCAGCCACCCCAGATCGCGGCCGAGCAGCCGAGGAAGATGAAGAACAGGGTGTAGATCCAGCCGAGCATGGAGATCGGCCAGTCGCATTGCGAAGAGAAGACCTGAGCGATGAAGCTCATGTCCGGTGCGCAAGCCACCGGAGCCGTGACGCCCAGCGCCTTGGACAGCGGCAACCAGAACACCGAGAAACCGTAGGCCATGCCGATGCACAGGTGAATGGCCAGAGCGGCCGGTGGAACCAGCCAACGGTTGAAACCGGGCTTGGCGATAATGCGTTCCTTGGACAGGAACGCAGGCTGGTCGGCGCGAAGGCCGTCCGCCGTGATGCTCGTGCTCATTGTGTATCCCCCAATTATTAGTATGGTTCGCCAGCCACTGCTCACCCTCGGCCTTTATGCACGCAGGCATGACCGTTTTTTCGGGTGAAGCTCCTTGAAGGCGCGACGTTAAGTCGCAGAAGGACGGACGAACCGGCGAAGGTTACCATTTGCACGTGACAGAAAAACCAAACTGATATCACCTTTTTCATGTCATCTGATCTCGTCCCCCACAGGAAAAAGCCATGCCGATCGTTGTCCAAGCGCTGCACGATGCCAGTTACCAGGATCAACAGGATCTGCAGAAAATCTATCGGGACGCCCCGCAATGGCTGTTCGCACCGTATTCCGGGGACGCTCAACTGATCGAAAACAGCCTGGATGACAGCTCTTTGATTGCAGGACGTTTCAATGATCGCCTGCTGGGCGCAGCTCGCCTGACAAGGCAAGACCGGGTTTGGTATTTGTCACATTTGTGTGTACGAAAAGTCACCCGGCGCCGTGGGGTGGCCGAGCGCCTGGTGAACCAAGCGCAGAAAATGGCGTCGCAAGCGGGTGCACAACTGCGCCTGCGCGCACCGGCCGGGCACCTTGAAATCCAGGCGCTGGCCATCAAATTGCAAGTGCCGCTGGACGTCCTCGCGACATGACTGCGCCCCGAACCGGGCGGATCCAGCGCTATACTCCCCGGCTAAATTACGAATTCGACTAACTACAAGGACTCGCCCATGAAAGCGTTCGGCAAAATCCTGGGTCTGGTACTTCTCGGGCTGTTGCTGATCATTGTGGCGGCGGGCTTCGCCCTGACCCACCTGTTTGATCCCAACGACTACAAAGACGAGATTCGCCAGATAGCCCGCGACAAGGCCCACATCGAGCTGACGCTCAATGGCGATATCGGTTGGAGCCTGTTCCCGTGGCTTGGCCTGGAACTGCATGAAGCCAGCATCGCCACCCTGATCAATCCGACCGAGCCGTACGCCGATCTGCAGATGCTCGGCCTGTCCGTGCGCGTGCTGCCGCTGTTGCGCCGCGAAGTGCAGATGAGCGATGTGCGCGTCGAAGGCCTGAACCTGCGCCTGAAACGCGACAAGAACGGCCACGGCAACTGGGAAGACATCGGCAAGCTGCCGCCTCCTGCCGTGCCTGCCGGCAGCCCTGCGCCAGCCAGCCCGCCTGTCGCAGAGGCCACCGCCCAGCCGGAAAAACCGCCGCAGCCGATCCGCCTAGACATCGACAGCCTGACCGTCAACAACGCCCGGGTTGAATACAACGACGAGCAGACCGGCAAACAGTACAGCGCCGAAAGCATCCAGCTGAGCACCGGTGCGGTACACGACTCGACCAACATTCCGCTGAAAGCCACGGCGTTCCTCAGCACCAATCAGCCAGTGCTGCGCGTGCGTACCGAACTCAATGGCGAATTGCGCATCGAGCGTGCATTGCAACGCTACAAGTTCGAAGACATGAAGTTGTCCGGCGAACTGACTGGCGACCCGCTGCAGGGCAAGGCCATGACCTTCTCCGCCCAAGGGCAGATATTGCTGGACAAGGCAGCGAACGTCGCCGAATGGACCGGGATCAAGATATCTGCCAACCAGTTGCGCGCCTTGGGTGAGCTGAAAGCCAACGACCTCGACAAGACTCCGCAGATCACTGGCGGTATCTCGATCGCCCAGTTCGATCTGGCCAAGTTCGTCGACAGCATCGGCCAGACACTGCCAGCGATGGCGCCCGGCAGCCTGAGCAAGGTCGAGCTGGTCAGCCGCGTGGCCGCGACGCCCACCAGCGTGGCCTTCGACAACATCAACCTGAAACTCGACGACAGCAGCTTCAGCGGACGCATTGCCGTTGAGGACTTCGCCAAGCAGTCGCTGCGGGCGATCCTCAAGGCTGACACGTTTGATGTCGACCGCTACCTGCCGCCGAAATCGGAAAAAGCCAAAAACGCCACGCAAGTGCGTCAGGCCGAAGTCGCCAGCACCGAAGCCGATGCCATGGCCGGCGCCGGCAGCACACCGCTGCCGGACAAGCCGAGTAAAAGCGCCTGGAGCACCGAGCGCCTGTTGCCGGTCGAGCGCCTGGCCAAACTCGACGTTGATGCCGATCTGAGCTTCGGCCAACTGACCCTCGATAAACTGCCGATCCAGAACGCCGCGCTCAAAGCCACCGGCCAGGGCGGCCTGCTGACCCTGGAAAACCTGCGCGGCGGGCTGTACAACGGCGACTTCGAAGCCAAGGGCACCCTCGATGTGCGTCCAAGCGCGCCAGTGTTGAATCTGCAAACCCGGATCAACCGCGTGCCGGTGGAGAAAATCCTCGAAAGCCAGGGCAAGAACCCGCCAGTCAAAGGTCTGGTCACACTGACCAGCAGTCTCACCGGCAGCGGCAACAGCCAGCAGGCGCTGATCGAAACCCTCAACGGCAACGCCAGTTTCGTGATCAACAACGGCGTGCTGCTCAACGCCAACCTTGAACAGCAACTGTGCAAAGGCATCGCCACGCTTAACCGCAAAACCCTCAGCGGCGAGCCACGGGGCAAGGACACACCGTTCCAGGAACTCAAGGGCAACCTGACCTTGCGCAACGGCGTGGCGAGCAACCCGGACCTCAAGGTGCGCATCCCCGGCATGACCGTCAACGGCGACGGCGACATCGACCTGCGCGTGCTGGGCATGGATTACCGCGTCGGCATCATCGTCGAAGGCGATACCAGCGCCATGCCGGATCCGGCCTGTCAGGTCGGCGAGAAATTCGTCGGCATCGAGTGGCCGCTGCGCTGCCGTGGCCCGCTGGAGCTGGGCGCCAAGGCCTGCCGTGTGGATAACGAACGCCTCGGCCAGGTCGCGACCAAAATGGCCGGAGACAAACTCAGCGAGAAGATCGATGAAAAACTCGGCGACAAGGTCAGCCCGGAATTGAAGAACGCATTGAAAGGGCTGTTCAAGCGATGAGAGCGGAGCAGTTTTCCACGGCGGTGCTGGAATGGTTCGACCGCCACGGCCGCCACGATTTGCCTTGGCAGCAGGACATCAACCCGTATCGGGTGTGGGTCTCGGAGATCATGTTGCAGCAGACCCAGGTCAGCACCGTGCTCAATTACTTCGACCGCTTCATGACCGCGCTGCCGACGGTACAAGCATTGGCCGAAGCGCCGGAGGACGAAGTGCTGCATCTGTGGACGGGGCTGGGTTACTACACCCGCGCGCGCAATTTGCAGAAGACCGCAAAGATCGTCGTCAGCCAGTACGGTGGCGAATTTCCGCGGGACGTCGAAAAGCTGACAGATCTGCCGGGCATCGGCCTGTCCACCGCCGGCGCCATCGCCAGCATCAGCATGGGCCTGCGCGCGCCGATCCTCGATGGCAACGTCAAACGCGTTCTGGCGCGTTTTACTGCGCAAGAGGGTTACCCGGGTGAACCGAAGGTTGCCAGACAGCTGTGGGCCAACGCAGAGCGTTTCACGCCACATGATCGAGTCAACGCCTACACCCAGGCGATGATGGATCTCGGCGCCACGCTGTGCACCCGCAGCAAACCCAGCTGCCTGCTGTGTCCGCTGGAAAAGGGCTGCGAGGCGCACATGCTCGGCCTGGAAACGCGCTACCCGATCCCCAAACCGCGCAAAGCGATACCGCAAAAACGTACGCTGATGCCGATGCTCGCCAATAGCGACGGCGCGATTCTGCTTTATCGCCGTCCCTCCAGCGGTCTGTGGGGCGGTTTGTGGAGCCTGCCGGAACTCGACGATCTCGACGACCTGCAACATCTGGCCGATCAGCACTCGCTGTCCATGGGCGAACAGCAGGCGCTGCCAAGCCTCGTTCACACCTTCAGTCACTTCCAGCTGTCCATCGAACCCTGGCTGGTTCAGGTACAGGAGGCCACCCATCACGTGGCCGAGGCCGACTGGCTCTGGTATAACCTCGCCACCCCGCCGCGCCTGGGCCTTGCTGCCCCGGTCAAAACCTTGCTCGAGCGCGCGGCCGCCGTATTGAACGCAGGAGAGTCGTCATGACCCGCACCATCATGTGCCGCAAGTACAAAGAAGAATTGCCCGCGCTGGAACGCGCTCCTTTCCCGGGCGCCAAAGGTCAGGACATTCTTGACCACGTCTCGGCCAAGGCCTGGGCTGACTGGCAGAAACACCAGACCCTGCTGATCAACGAAAAGCGCCTGAACATGATGAATGCCGAAGACCGCAAATACCTTCAGGGCGAAATGGACAAGTACTTCTCCGGCGAGGATTACGCCAAGGCCGAAGGCTACGTTCCGCCTGCTGAGTAAACCCGCAAAATCCGGGGGCGAATCGTAAGCGACGGAATTAATTTAAGAAATTTTAAAAAAGTCGTTGACGTAAATCCGAAAAACCCTTTTAATGCGCCCCGTTGCCCAGATAGCTCAGTCGGTAGAGCAGGGGATTGAAAATCCCCGTGTCGGCGGTTCGATTCCGTCTCTGGGCACCAAATACCGAAAACCCTGAATCGCAAGATTCAGGGTTTTTTTATGCCTGAAGAAAAGCGAAACACCCACACCGCATAAGAGCAGCCCCTGTTTCTTGCAAGGATGAATCAAGCCAATGGACATGCAAACCTCAAGCAAGCTGACCAACGAATGCGAAGCCAAGACCAAGAAGCCGCAACCTCAATCTCTGGACACGGTTTTTGAGTTCATCGAAAAGCACAATTGGAAACTCTTCCGAATTGCATCACTTGGTTTTGGCTTTTTGATATTTCTTATCTACTTCTGCCAAAACCACTTCTATCCCGACTTCGATCTCTTCAGCTTTCTTTCATTGCTTGCAACTGCCGCGCTCATCGGTGGCCTGATGGTTCTGGTAATTGCCTTTGGCTTTTGCGCACCCGGTTGGACTTGGTCAGAGGCTTTCTTTAGCGACAAGCCGGTACGCGAAGAGCTGGCGTATCGAATCAATGGAAATATGCCCAAGGAGCGCCTCGATCATCGCCTGATCAACCGCTACTTTTTCGCTCCAGGCTTCATATGTATGAGCATCCTATGGATGGCTCTATATTTTTTTGAAGGGGATACCGCCTACACCATCGGCCTTGTAGCAGGACCGTTTCTTAGCGGTCTACTTTTCGGTTCGATTTTGCAGAGAAATTACGAACTCCCTCCCTTTAGCTGGGCCAAGTTCACTGTCACAGCATTTCTCGTATTTTTCATCGCAAACATAGTTGCATTGCTGTCCACACTGGAGGTTGCCAGAGGCGTCCCTGAGGCCGTCAAAGCCGTCGGAGAGTATCCGTTCATGGCAGCCTGCTTCTTTGCCTCACTGGTGGTGTTTACCATCGTCACGGCAATAATCAGAGGCAATCCGCGCTTTGTGCTGATCGTCAGCCCGTTGTTTGCTGTCGTGCTGATGCTGTGGACCAATACCTGGATAGATCTTCCGGGCAAAATCGTCAAACTGCTTGGGCTGGGCAACTATCAAGCCGAACAAGTAATTCTCAGCAGCGATCTCTGCGAAAAATACAAAGCCATTGAGGGTTATGGCATCAAGAGCAATTGCGCATTGAATGACGTGCACGTGATCTGGTCGATGGGCAGTACCACTGTGATGACGTGGCAGTTTGCGAGTCAGGAATTAAAGGTAAAAATCCCCAGCAGCTCAATCCTTTCTACCAGGATCTTTGTGCCGAAAGCTTTACCCAAGCCTAAACCCCTGCCTTCTTCACTGCCAACATCTGACCCAAGCACCCCACAGACGCCATGAGGTGGTGCCGCACCCTTCATTAACTGGCATCCTAGCGCCCATCAAGTCGCCTGATGGCGACCCGCCTTTTCAGGGTCTTGCTGCACACAGGGATGATCATTCGCTAACCGGATTACTCCGCTTTACGCCATCCCTGGCAGGCGCGTGACAAGCGCAAGATTGAGTATGAAATACCGAAAACCCTGAATCGCAAGATTCAGGGTTTTTTATGCCTGCGATATGATAGCGGCACAATTCAACCCTCTGCGCAGTCCAGAGAAACCCCGCGAGTCCTTTTTAGGCATCGCAGGTTTTTATTGCACAAATACGTGACGGGGTTCGAACAAAGGCGATCCGCGCTAATTTGGCCGCACCTTAAGGAAGAGGGTCATCCGCTCGATGAACCAGAAAAGAACCCGCATCCCCCTGCCCCATCCGCCACCCTATCGTCAGAGCCGGGTGGCATTCTGGCTGACGGTGCTGGTCGGCGTATTGATCGCCTTCGTTATCGCTGCGTCGACTTATCTGATCATCCACAGCTTGCTCAGCGGCTCCATCACCACTTGGAACCGCTCCGGTCCACGCCATACCTACACCCTGGCGCAGCAACCCCGGATGTTCTGGTTCGAGATCGTGTCGCAGTGCGTCGGCACCGTATTCCTGATAGTCGTCGGCTGGATCGGATTATGGATTCACCGAATGGCCCGCGAGCCCGGTGACAAGCAGAAGGCCAAGCGTACGCGCGATAAATAAAGACCGGCCTCAGAGGGTGTTGACGTAGTCGACCGGCAACAAAACCGTGTCGAGCGCAGCGTCTACCGGCAGTGACACAACGCTAATCAGCGGGCAAACGATCATCATGTAGCAGATGACCGCAGAGGGCATGCCGTCTCCCCCTCTCACGCCAAGCAAGTGCAGGTTGCCATCGACACCTTTGTAGTACGGCTCTGCAGAATCACCGTTCAGGCGCCCCATCATCGTTCCACAACCGGCCAGCAGCAAAACCAGGCTCACCACTGAGCCAATACGCAAAATCCCTTTCAAACCAGCACTTCCTTCGCCACAACAGTAGGCGCGGGATTTTACCCGCGCCTCGACGTTCAATTACACCCAACGTTATCCAGCGTCATTCCAATGGAACACCAGATTGCGCGCAGTACCGCTGCCAACGTCTGTCACGTCACGCCGTGTTTCGCCATTGCGCGTGGCGACTACCGTGTACTTACCGGGTGGCAATTGCACGTAGACCAGCGGACCCGTTTGGCTGAGGGTCAGTACGGTCTGCCCCGGCGACTTTTGAATCACCACATCGACATCAGCGGTGTACTGGTCTTGCGCGCCCACCGCGAACGTCATGTGCAGGTTGTAACCAGTGGATTGTTGAATGGCTTTTGACTCGTCCAGGCCGATCCCGCCGGACAGGTATTTGATGCCGTTTTGCTGTTGTTGCTGGACTTGCACACCGGCACTGTCGATCGGGTCGAGATTGGCCGCCTGCAACATCGCCGGAAAAGCCAATGCCGCCACCGCCGCGATGGGCAGCAGGAATGAAAGAACGCGTTTCATGATGACGACTCCCGGGCTCTTGTAGAGCCCAACCGTTACTCCTTATTTGATCCGGCCAGGGAAGCACGTGTTTTAGAATGATTGGCACTTGGCCAGGGTGCGAAAGGGACTAATTCGAGACGCACTGCGGCTCGAATTTACAGAGTCGCCAACCTTCAATCCGGAACGCACTGCGTTCCGAGTGATTGCGCAGCCCGGCGTTGAAGCTCATTCTCGATCCGTCTTCGCCAAGGCCAAGTCCATATGAATTCACGCAGTCCCGCGTTTACGCCCGACACAGCAACCGTGAGCGAACCTTTCAAAGAAGCTGCCGCCGATGGCTTTATGCTCGGCGGCTTCACCTGGCGTCACGCCCTGCCCGATGCGCAACGCCCGGTAGTCATCATCAACGCCGCCACCTCGGTACGCTGCCGACATTACTCGCGCTT
Organism: Pseudomonas sp. Y5-11; assembly: GCF_022368695.1. NCBI lineage: Bacteria > Pseudomonadati > Pseudomonadota > Gammaproteobacteria > Pseudomonadales > Pseudomonadaceae > Pseudomonas > Pseudomonas sp. Y5-11. The sequence continues at coordinate 1,254,128 of NZ_CP058974.1, read as the reverse complement.
CGCCGATTACCTGTTCGCCAACGGCTTCGACGTGATCACCTACGACTACCGAGGCATCGGCGAATCGCGTCCGGCAACCCTGAGAGGCCTTGAGGCTTCATGGACCGACTGGGGCGCGCTGGATTTCGAGGCGATGCTCAAGCGCGCGCAACGAGAGCTCCCCGGCCAGCCAATCGATGTGGTTGGCCACAGTTTCGGCGGTTGCGCGGCGGGACTGGGCGAGTCCGGGCAGGTCATTCGTCGGCTGGTGACGGTCGGTGCACAGTTCGCTTACTGGCCTGACTATGCGCCGGAACAGCGCTGGCGCATGTTCGGCAAATGGCATGTGCTGATGCCGCTTCTGACGCGCCTCTGTGGCTATTTCCCGGGCAAACGCCTTGGCTGGCTGGAGGACACGCCAGCAGGCGTCGTACGCGACTGGAGCACGCCTGCCGCGCGCTACGAGCAGCGTCCGAGCGGCCGTCGGCTGCTGAAAACAAGCGGCCGCCTGCCCTTCGCCAACGTCCGCGCAAAGACCTTGGCGATCAGCATCAGCGACGACCCGTACGGTACGATCCCTGCCATCGAACGCCTGCTCGACTACTTCAGCCATGCGCCAAAAACCCACTTGCGTATCGAGCCGCAGGACATCGGCGAACAGCAAGTCGGACATTTCGCCTTTTTTCGTAGCGCATACCAAGCCACACTATGGCCCATCGCTCTGACCTGGCTGCAAACCGGCGAGCTGACCCCCGCTGCACCCGGGCGGCCAGTGCCACGCAGCTGAGCCCTCTCAACGCACGATGGAACACACCATGGCCTCCGCCAACAAGCAGCAAAAACGCGCCGCCCGGGCCAAGACCAAGGCCAAGCAGAACCGCACCAAACGCGCCGAGGCGCCGCTCGAACTGGACCCGAACGATGACCGTATCGACTTCGAGTCGGTGGACCTGACCGAGCTGTTCAAGAAAATGATCGACGCCGAGAAGATCAGCCAGCAAGCCATGTGCAGCGCATTCCTCGAAGACCCGCTGCTGGAACTGGTCTACGAGCAGGAAGGCGAAGAAGGCGCAATGGATTTCATCCTCGCCGCGCTGATCGAGTATCGCCAGTGGTCGCAAGAAACCGACGAAGCCGGTGCCCTGGCGTGGATCGAATCCCCGGCCTTCCAGGCCGACTATGTGGCGGCCTCCGACGCGATCGCCGCACACACCCAACAGAAGAACTGAGTACCCATGGCATCCCTGAACAAGCAACAGAAACGCGCCAAACGCGCCAAGGCCAAAGCCAAGCACATCCGCATGGTCGGCCGTAAGCCGCTGGACCAGGACGACAACCTCGGGCATCTGGACGAGCCGATCCCGGAATACACCCTGGCGATGTTCAGCAAAATGCGCGACGCCGAAGCCGTCAGTCGCAACGAAATGCTGCTGACCCTGCTGCGCGAACTGGCGTTCATCATCGTTGACCATCCAGAGCTGCTGGACATGGAAAACGCCGAGAACGAAGGCATGGCCGCCACTCACCTGGCCGCCGACATGCTGATCGACTACCGCATGTGGGCCGACGGCATGGACATCGAAACCGCCCAGGCCTGGCTGACCGAGCCACAATTCATCACCGATTTCGGGATTGCGCTGGATACTTACGGCAAGTCGCTGGAGGACAGCGCCCCCAAAGCCGAGTAACTTTTTGCACCTGACATTCACGCACGATCAAAAAAGGAGGTCAGGTGAAGAAGACAACTTCATGCAAGGATGGACAATTGCCGAAATCAGAAGACTCAGCTGCGACCCTCCAAAGCAAAACCGTTAAAACTCCCAAGGAAACAACTTGGGATGAATGGTTCGACGAAGAGAAAGGCAGCTCAGACTTTATGCTCTTGCGAGAACAAAGCTGATTACGGATATGTGGCGATGTTTCGCCACCTGCAGCACAAACAAAAACGGCCGCTCGTCATCACTGACAGCGGCCGTTTTGCATTACGCGTTGCGGATCAGTTCAACACCACCGCACCACGCTTTTCCAGCTTGCGGCGGCGTGCCACCAACAGGCCGGCGGCGACTACCATGAGGCTCAGCAGGCCGGTTGCGAGGATTTCCACGCGGTGGGCTTCCTGGAACAGCATGATGGTCAGGGCCGCGACGATGAAGATGATCACCGCGTAGGTCAGACCCGGGAACAGCCACATGCTGAAGACGATTTTCTCGCCGCGGGCCATGCGTTGTTTACGCATGCGCAGTTGAGAGAACGCGATCACCAGGTACACCAGCAATGCGATGGCGCCGGAGCTGGCCAGCAGGAATTCGAACACGGCAGCCGGGGCCACGTAGTTGGCGAAGGTGCAGAGGAACGCCGCGCCGGTCGACAGCATGACAGCCCAGTAAGGCGTACCGCTTTTGTTGACCCGAGTCGACATCGCCGGTGCGTCACCGCGCTTGCCGAGGGAGAACAGCATGCGCGACGAGGTGTACAGCGCCGAGTTCAGGCAGCTGGTGACCGCGACCAGCACCACGATGTCGACAATCATTTTCGCGTTCGGAATGCCCATGCGCTCAAGCACGGTCTGGTAGGAACCGAGGTTGGCCAGCGTAGGATCGTTCCACGGCACCAGGGCCACAACGATGAAGATCGAGACGAGGTAGAACAGGCCGATCCGCCAGATCACCGAGTTGGTGGCCTTGGAAATCTGCTTGCCCGGGTTCTTCGATTCCGCGGCCGCGATGGTCACGATTTCGGTACCCATGAACGAGAACATGGTAGTCAGGATTGCGCCCAGCACAGCGCCCATGCCGTTTGGCAGGAAGCCGCCAGAGTCGAACAAGTGCGAAACGCCGCTGACCTGACTGTTCGGCAGGAAGCCGAAGATCGCCGCGAGGCCGAGGATGATGAAGCCGATGATCGCCAGGACTTTGATCAGGGCAAACCAGAATTCGAATTCACCGTAGTTTTTCACGCTGAACAGGTTGGTCACCGTGAGCAACATGGTGATGACCAAGGCAAAGGCCCAGATCTCCACGCTCGGAAACCAGGCATGCAGGATGGTCGCGGCAGCGTTGGCTTCCAATGGAATCACCAATACCCAGAACCACCAGTACAACCAGCCGATGGTGAAGCCGGCCCAGTGCCCGATGGCACGGTCGGCGTACGTGGAGAACGAGCCGGTGTCGGGCGAAGCGACAGCCATTTCACCGAGCATGCGCATCACCAGCACCACCAGGGTACCGGCGGCGGCGTAGGCCAGCAGCACGGCAGGGCCGGCGGCAGCGATGGCGTGGCCGGAGCCAACGAACAGACCGGCGCCGATCACACCGGCGATCGACAACATGGTCACATGACGCGGTTTGAGCCCCTGTTCGAGGCCATTGGAGCTTGGGGTACTGCTCATCGGAACTACCTTTGCGAGGAAAGCGATTGCGTCCGACCTGCCTGGTTTTCCTTCTCGTAAAAAGAAACCAACAGGGCGTTCCAGATTCTGCACGCAATAAATGCGCCAAAATGTTTCAAACTCTGCTGTCCCGCGGCTTTGAACGCGACCGGACAGTCATCGCAAGTCCTTAAAATTAATGGCAATTCGCCAGAGCGTTACTGTGCGACTCACTTTTCAAACGAACAGACGCACCAGAAACACACTGAAAAAGTGTGGGATGCACAATAAAAGGGCGAATCAGGAACGTTCGGCCGGATAGCGCTTCCAACACCCCGCCAAAGCTGGCAACATCGCGCCTTTTTTTACGCAACACCCACGGGTTTGCACGTTCAAACACCCGTTCGGTTGTTGATGGGGCGACAGTCTGCTGTGCCGATGCGACAACCCGCCACACGCCATCCGCTTACCGCCCGTAGCGCTGTTGGCTGCCATTGAAACGCTATGCTAGCTTGGCCGCCTCGCCAGGAAGGCCCGCCAACAGCAGGAGCGCAACATATATGAGGAACGCACATGGCTGAGGCCACGCCCGCGCTTGAAATCCGCAACTTGCACAAACGCTACGGACAGCTTGAGGTGCTCAAAGGCATCTCGCTGACCGCCCGCGACGGCGATGTGATCTCGATCCTCGGTTCCTCCGGTTCCGGCAAGTCCACGTTCCTGCGTTGCATCAACCTGTTGGAAAACCCGCACCAGGGTCAGATTCTGGTAGCCGGTGAAGAACTCAAGCTCAAGCCCGCCAAGAACGGCGAACTGGTTGCTGCGGATGGCAAACAGATCAACCGCCTGCGTTCCGAGATTGGTTTTGTATTTCAAAACTTTAATCTGTGGCCGCACATGAGCGTGCTCGACAACATCATCGAAGCCCCGCGCCGCGTGCTCGGCCAGAGCAAGGCCGAGGCGATCGAGGTCGCCGAAGCGCTGCTGGCCAAGGTCGGCATCGCCGACAAGCGCCACGCCTATCCGTCGCAATTGTCCGGTGGTCAGCAACAACGCGCCGCGATTGCCCGCACGCTGGCGATGCAGCCGAAGGTGATTCTGTTTGACGAACCCACCTCCGCCCTTGACCCGGAAATGGTTCAGGAAGTACTTAGTGTCATCCGCGCACTGGCCGAAGAAGGCCGCACCATGCTGTTGGTGACCCACGAAATGGGCTTTGCCCGTCAGGTCTCCAGCGAAGTGGTGTTCCTCCACCAGGGGCTGGTGGAAGAGCAAGGGTCGCCTCAGCAGGTGTTCGAAAACCCGCTTTCGGCGCGCTGCAAACAATTCATGTCCAGCAACCGCTAACGGAGCAACATGCATGCAGAATTTTAAAAAGGTCTTCCTGGCCGCCGCCGTCACCCTCGCATTCAGCGCCGGTGCCATGGCCGAGACCCTGAAGATGGGCATCGAAGCGGCTTACCCGCCGTTCAACAACAAAGACGCCAGCGGCAACGTGGTCGGCTTCGATAAGGACATCGGCGACGCCCTGTGCGCCAAGATGAAAGTCGAGTGTTCGGTGGTCACCTCCGACTGGGACGGCATCATCCCTGCGCTGAACGCCAAGAAGTTCGACTTCCTGGTGTCCTCGCTGTCGATCACCGAAGAGCGCAAGGGCGCGGTGGACTTCACCGACCCGTACTACTCGAACAAGCTGCAGTTCATCGCGCCGAAAGATAAAGAGTTCAAAACCGATAAGGATTCGCTCAAGGGCAAGATCATCGGTACCCAGCGCGCCACCCTCGCGGGCACCTGGCTTGAGGACACTTACGGCAGCGATATCGAAGTCAAACTCTACGACACCCAGGAAAACGCTTACCTGGACCTGACCTCCGGTCGTGTCGACGCCATCCTCGCCGACAAGTACGCCAACTACGACTGGCTGAAAACCGATGCAGGCAAGGCCTACGAGTTCAAAGGCGACCCGGTCGTGGAAAGCGACAAAATCGGCATCGCCGTGCGCAAAGGTGACCCGCTGCGCGAGAAGCTGAACGCCGCGCTGAAGGAAATCGTCGCTGACGGTACCTACAAGAAGATCAACGACAAGTATTTCCCGTTCAGCATCTATTGATCTGACCTGCGGGACCGGCGCCATCCACCGACGGTGCCGGCTCCCGGCCTTGCCTGCCGCGATTTGAAAAGAAATCCATGATTATCGACCTCTACGGATTCGGCCCGGCCCTCGCTGCCGGTGCGCTGATGACCGTCAAACTGGCGCTGACGGCCCTATGCCTGGGACTGGTGCTCGGTCTGCTCGGCGCCTTGGCCAAGACTTCCCCGTACAAGCCGCTGCAGTGGCTTGGCGGCACTTATTCGACCCTGGTGCGTGGCGTCCCGGAATTGCTCTGGGTGCTGTTGATCTACTTCGGTACGGTCAACCTGATGCGCAGCCTCGGTGAGTTTTTCGGCAACCCCGACCTGCAACTCAGCGCCTTCGCCGCCGGCGTAATCGCGCTGGGTCTGTGCTTCGGCGCCTACGCCACGGAAGTGTTTCGCGGCGCAATCCTTGCCATTCCCAAGGGCCATCGCGAAGCCGGCGTGGCGCTGGGCCTGTCGAAATGGCGGATCTTCACCAAGTTGATCATGCCGCAGATGTGGCGCATCGCCCTGCCCGGCCTGGGCAACCTGTTCATGATCCTGATGAAAGACACCGCGCTGGTGTCAGTCATCGGTCTGGAAGAAATCATGCGTCACGCGCAGATCGGCGTGACCGTGTCGAAACAACCGTTCACCTTCTATCTGGTGGCCGCAGTCATGTACCTCGGCCTGACGGTGCTGGCGATGACCGGCATGCACTTCCTGGAAAAACGCGCCGCTCGCGGCTTTGCGAGGAGCGCTTCATGAACTGGGAAGTGATCATCAAGTGGCTGCCGAAACTGGCGCAGGGCGCGACTTTGACCCTCGAACTGGTGGCGATTGCCGTGATTGCCGGCCTGCTGCTGGCGATTCCGCTGGGCATCGCCCGCTCGTCGAAGCTGTGGTACGTGCGCGCCTTGCCCTACGCCTACATCTTCTTTTTCCGTGGCACGCCGTTGCTGGTGCAACTGTTCCTCGTCTATTACGGCCTGGCGCAGTTCGATGCGGTGCGCAGCAGCGCGCTGTGGCCGTACCTGCGCGATCCGTTCTGGTGTACCACCGCGACCATGACCCTGCACACGGCGGCGTACATCGCCGAGATCCTGCGCGGCGCGATCCAGGCGATTCCGCCGGGCGAAATCGAAGCGGCGCGAGCACTGGGCATGTCCAAGCCCAAAGCGATGTTCTACATCATGCTGCCGCGTGCGGCGCGCATCGGCCTGCCGGCCTACAGCAATGAAGTGATCCTGATGCTCAAGGCCAGCGCACTGGCGAGCACCGTGACCCTGCTGGAACTGACCGGCATGGCCCGCACGATCATCGCGCGCACCTACCTGCCGGTGGAAATCTTCTTCGCCGCCGGCGTGTTCTATCTGCTGATGTCCTACGTGCTGGTGCGCGGCTTCAAGCTGCTGGAGCGCTGGCTGCGCGTCGATGCCTGCCAAGGGCGTTGAAACTTCCCACGTGCTGACGGGCGAGGCCCTACTCGCCCGCTTCACCGCGCTGGATGATTTTCTTACGGCGCATCAGGCGCTGTGGAAACCTCGTCCGTTCGCTCATCTTTCGCTTCCATGGGAAACCGCCTACCCCGAATTGGCTTCGTGGCTACGCGGACGATCGCTGGAAGATGCAGAGCGTGCACATAATCATCCCGCCGATCTCGCCGATGCCCCGGAGCCGTTCGCCTCATTGGCGGCGTTGTCGGCTGAGCTGAGCGCAGTTGGTGAGTTGCCGGGACATGCGCTGGAAACTGCAGGCCATCGATTGAATGTCGACGTACCGGGACGCAAGTGGCAGCAGATCGAAGCGTTCGGCAGCCGTTTGTCTTTCGCCTCGCCGCCAACGCATTGGCTGGACTGGTGTTCCGGCAAGGGGCATCTGGGCCGGCGCCTGTTGAGCGCCGGGCAACAGCTGACCTGTGTTGAATACGATCCGGCGTTGGTCGCCAGCGGTCAGGCCCTGAGTCAGCGTCATCATTTGCACGCCCTGCATGTCGAGCAGGATGTGCTCGCAACAGATGCGGCAACCGTGCTGAGCGCTCACCACACCCCGGTCGCCCTGCACGCCTGCGGTGATTTGCATGTGCGCCTGATGCAACTGGCAAGCGCGGCCGGATGTCAGCAGATGGCCATCGCCCCGTGCTGTTACAACCGGATTAATCGCAGCGAGTATCGGGCATTGTCCTCAGCGGGTTTGCGATCCGCCCTACAGCTCTCGCTCGAAGATCTGGCGCTGCCCATGAGCGAAACCGTCACCGCCGGTGCAAGAGTCCGACGTCAGCGCGACACCTCCATGGCGCGACGTTTGGCCTTTGATCTGCTGCAACGACAACTGCGCGGAGTAGACGAATACCTGCCCACCCCGTCCCTGCCCAATGCCTGGCTGGACAAACCTTTCGCCGATTACTGCCGCGACCTGGCAGTGCTGAAAGAGTTATCCACAATCGGTACGCCGGATTGGCAGGCACTGGAAGCTGCCGGTTGGCAGCGATTGGCCGAAGTTCGCAACCTGGAATTACTGCGCGGATTGTTCCGACGGCCGCTGGAGCTTTGGCTGAATCTTGATCGAGCCATTTTCCTCAACGAACGGGGATACTTCGTACGGCTCGGCACCTTCTGCGACAGCTCGCTGACGCCGCGTAATTTTCTGCTGCTGGCCGAACGCGCCTGAAACTTTTACAGCCTGTGGATAACTCTGTTGATGGTTTTCCCGTGGATCCAATATCCACGGCCATTGCATGACCAAAACAGCATTGGTCATTTTTTGTTCATATTGATAAAAAACCTGTAAAACAGGGCTTTGCACACAAAATGAGAACGTGTCCGCAAATTCCCCTGCAACGCCAAGGTCGCGCCGATCCGTTGTGCATAAGCTTCCAATCAAAAGGACATAAACGGGGAAATGGGTGCTTGGACAGTGTGGAAATCCTGCCCTCACGCTCAGTCTGGCTTGATCTCGTGGAACCCCAGTCTTGCGGCTAAAAACCCGGAGACACCGCTCACGCCAAGCCTGATCCGGCACCTGCGTAAAAATAGTCTGAATTCAGGGGTTTACAGAACCCACCCAATCGCTATAATCGTCGCCCACACGCCGGTATAGCTCAGTTGGTAGAGCAACTGACTTGTAATCAGTAGGTCCCGGGTTCGACTCCTGGTGCCGGCACCATACAAAACAAAGCCCCTGCAGAAATGCAGGGGCTTTGTTGTTTCTGGAACGTCCACATTACGTCCACACTGCCTCAAGGCTGTGAAGTCCTAAATCGTCATTAATCCGGACGACTCGTCACCGAGGGACGTGCTTCTGCCAGTGCGGGGCGCAGCACCTCGGTTACACCTAAAGCTTTACGGCCTTCATCTGACGTACAGATTCCAGCAAGTCCTCCCGGAATTGTTCCAATTCTTTGAGCGTTAATGAGTTTTTTCCTTCGGTTGCTCAAGGTCGGCTACGAGCAGGCTGTCGAATAAGGTCGCGCTTCAAACCTGACTGATCTCAAACACAAACGAAATCCTGCGTTGACTCGCACTCCACACATAACGCAAATGCTTACCCTGCTTCGGAATCGACACGGCCGGCGGGCGGAACGCAGCGACACATTCGTGGCCCGGCAAACGCACGCTGTTGTAGAGAATTCCCCACGATTCAGACTCGCGCAGTTGTCGGGCAAACGCCTGTGACGGGCCATAGGCTTCCGGATCGGGTTGATGCAAATGTGCAAAACCATCACGGACATCGTGCAGCGGCTTAACCACCCGATTGACGTAAGTCCGCATGGTCAACTCAAGATCCGCTTCGTTGGTGGCCGCGAGGAAGCGTTCCTGGTGATAGCAGGTTTCGGCGATGGCCGCGGCCTGGCTGCTGGCGGCGTAGTAGACGCCGAAGGTGCCATCGGTGAAGCGGCTGCTTTTGCCGATGTGGGTGAACGCCGCCATCACCGGGGTTGAACCGGGGCCGGAGAGCCGGTCTTCGGGGCGCACGCGGGCGAGGATGCCGGCCTGTTCGATCAGGCGATCATTGGTCAGCGCTTCCAGCGCGTAGGCGATTTCCAGGTCTTCGGGGTCGAGCACGTCTTCGAACAGCGCAATCGGCGGGAAGCTGCTGTTGACGATCCGGTAGGCCTTCGGCCATTGCGGCTCAGCCAGCGGTAGGGCCTTCAACCGCGCACCCCGTCGAGGTAACGGCGCACGTCGGCGATGTCGACCACCCTCCCCGCCAGCATGTAATCCAGCGCCGTTCGACCATTGAATGGCGCAGCGGTGTTGGGGCTGCTGACCCAGGTGTAAGCGCGCTCACGGCTGTTGCTGAAGATGATGCTTAACGCCTTGTGAATGCCCATCAGGTACGAGATACGCTCCAGCGTGTCGTGCGGCAGGCGAATGTTCGGCGGCAGGTGTTTGTACTTGTAGAACGTGGTGTTGCCGACGCCGCCCAGCAGCGTGCGCTGCTGCTCGGCGTTGCAACCCCAGCGCTCCATGAGATTGAAGAAAAACTTCAGCGCGACGCGCCCGGCCTCGGGGACGTCGAGTTGTTCGCGTGGGGTGAGGGCTGGGGATGAGGTAGGCATGATCGTCCTTCTAAGCGGGTCCGCAAGATGAGCGTAGTACACATATGAATTTTTTACATGAAATTATTCGCATACGAATAAACGCCTAAGAATTTCCAAGTTGACACGTTAATGTTCCGTAGCAGAGGATCTGCCTCAAGAGCGCGAAACCGACTGCCATCAGGTGGCGATAGTCGGCGTTAGGAACCCCGTTGATGACCTGAAGATCAGCGCTCGGGTGAGACCTCTACCCTTGTTCAAGGGAGCAAAAAGCCGACAGCAATGTCGGTTTTTTATTGCCTGGTTTATTTGAGCATTTCGCTTGCCTAGTCGAAGTGCTGGCGAATTTTGCCTATGTGCATTCACATGCGGACGCTCTTCAGCGTCCCGTGAATGGCGGCTCTAGAGTCGCAACAAACTGGTGAAGACGAAATTGGAAAGCATCCCTGATGCTAAGGGCACTCGCGCTCAAAGCTGAAAAATATGCGCATATCTCGCCGGGGAAATTACAGGAGCCATAAGCCGTTTCTCCTCGAAAAACCCTCCCGGCGCACCAAAACCACGCACTTTTCTTGACCCCAATCACCCCCACGTCATCAAAAATCCCGATCCTGTGTCAGCTTCCAGCCATCGGCAGGGACATCAATTCGCTACTAAACCCGCGACAACTATGCTCAGGTGCTGGAATATAGCCGGCATATGACGCCAGACCGGCAGTCTCGTAAACAACAATACCCAGCCCACTTCAGAGGGCATTACCCATGGATAGCAGAACCTTACGCAACCTCATGCGCATCGTGCAGACCGGCTCGTTGTCGGCCGCAGCCGAGCATTCGTGCCTGACTGTGCAGGCCCTGGCCGCGCAGTTGAACAAGGTCGAAGAGCAGTTCGGTTTCCGCTTGTTTCGACGTTCCAACAAAGGGCTGACGCTGACGCCGCAAGGCACGGAGCTGACGCCCTACATGGACAAAGTGCTGATCGCCACGCGACAGATGGAAGAAAAGGTCGAGGCGCTCAAGGTGCCAGGCCAGCGCACGTTGAAGGTCGCGTTGAACAACACGTTGTCGTCTGACTTCAACCGGCGAATGATCGGACGCCTGATTGAGGTGTTTCCCGATTACCAGATGGAATTCAGCTACGCCGAGTCGATGGAAAACCTCAGCAAGCTGAAGAATGAGGACTTTGACCTCGCGGTGCTGATCGGCCCGCAGCGGCCGGGTTTGCCGAGCATTGTTTTGCCGGATGTGCAGGTGCAGGTGGTCGGTGCCCATTGCGGGCAGGAAAACGATCCACTGACGTTGCTGGGCAACAAGTTTCAGGTGCGTCCTGCGGAAGATTGTCCGTATTCCCACAGCTTCCTGCGTTTTCTCGACGCCGGACTGGGCAATCACGAGAACGGTCAGCGCATGGTCTATTCCTGCAGCGAGACCCTGACGCTGTCGTTGATCACGCAGATGGACGCAGTCGGCATGGTGTCGCGTGAGGCCGCACAAAAGAACGGCCTGACGATCTTCCCCGGTTTCGAGGATTTTCTCGAAGTGCGTCTGGCGGTGAACAACCCGAACCTGTCAGGCCAGGCCCTGAACGACGTGGTCGATCTGCCGCTACATGAACGAGCCGAGCGCAATGTACGCAGCCGTCCCAACCGCCACACTGAGAAAGAGGTTTTTGCTGAAATACGCACATAGCAACGTCGGAATGGCTGCATAAAATTCCGGGCGATCGAGCTGTATGTGCTGATCCTTGATCAACAAGGGTGTCAGGCTGATCGCAGCGACGATCGCCACCGGCAGGTATTCCAGCGCCCGCGCAACGAATGGCGGCCAGTGCTCGGTGTTGACTTGCAGCGGCAGCGCGCGTGGCAGGAAGGTCACGGCCATCATCAGCGCGACCACCAGAATCAGGAACGTTTGGTCAGGCATACACCCACTCCGCAGCCCACAAACGTGGCGATGAAAACATTGAATGGCGAAGTGCCGACCAGGCTCAGCGCGCCCATGCAGACGACGGCAGCCGCGGCGGCGATGAGTTTGTTGCGGGTGTTGCACAGCGACACCAGCACGTAGAGCATCATCGCGGTCAGCGCGTAGTCGAGCTGATATTTGATCAGGTGCGACGCATATTGCGCGCAGACAGCGCCCAACAATCCTCCCAGCACCCATGAGGTGTGGCAGAACAGGTTGAAGCCGATCAGGTAACGGATGTTGACCGGCGCGCCGGTGCCCAGTTTGACGCTGTGAAACGCGAAGGATTCGTCGGTCAGTCCACCGGCGTAGGCCCAGCGTTCCATGCGACTGAGGCCCAGTGCGCGCAGGGCCTTGGCCATGTACACCGACATCAGCATGTGCCGCGCATTGATCAGGAAGGTGGTCAATACGATGGTGGTCAGCGACGCACCACTGGAGATCAGCGCCAGCGCGGCAAATTGCGAAGCGCCGGCGTAGACGAATAAACACATCGCCACCGGCAGCCACATCGGCAGCCCGGCATTGACCGCCATCAGCCCGAACACGAATGACACCGTGAAGTAACCGGCCACCACCGGGCTGGCTTCGGCAAACGTGCGCGATGGCTGATGGGCAGCCATCAGCGGCGCACTGCCGGACGTTTCATTCATAGATCCCTCTCAAATGTCCGCTCGCCGTGGGGTTCGCAAAAACCCTGGGCAGTCCAGAATCGCTTGCCCGCGAGGTTAGCATCGTCGACGAACAGAAACATCCGTAATACACCGACCCGTTTCATGTCGGACGACGCCGCTTCCACCAGCCGCTGGCCGACGCCCTGGCTGCGATAGCTTGGGCTGACCGCCAAGTGGTTGATGGTGCCGCGACTGCCGAGCATGCCGCCAAGCACCGCACCGACGATTTCGCCCGCGACGTCGAAGGCCAGATAGGCGGTGGTGGTCTTCTGGATCAACACGCCGCGCAGGCATTTGGCGTCCTGCCATTCGCAGAACGACACTTCGTCGAACTGGCGGAAGAAGCGCTCCATGCGCTGCGCGTCCTTGGCGGTGGCACGTCGCAGCACCACCGGCGTCGAGCACTCGACGCCGTCGATTGGGGTGATCTGATTAGCGAACAATGTCGAAAGCGGTCCCGGGCCGCGAGAAGGAAATCGCCAGAATCTGCCGGTACGCCATGGCATGCGTGTGGGTGTTGCGCGCGGGGGTCACGTAGTGGCGCATGTCGCGGTCAAGGAAGTAGGTGGTGTCGAGAATTTCCTGGTAGGTGGTCGACGCCAATTGATGCTCGTGGATGTCGTAAAGACGACTCTCCGCCCCCTCGACATTGTTGCGCCCCCAGAAGTGCACGCCGCTGAACGGATAGCCGTCGCAGTGAATCCCTTCCGGGGTGATTTCCAGCTGCTTGCCGGGTTTGATCTCGATGCGGATCTGATGAATCTGGCACTGCCAGATTTCATCGTGCAGTTCTTCCGGCAGCACGCTTTTGTACACTTCAAAATCGGTGTCGATCAGGCTGCGCATCACCGGCGAAGTAATCACTTCATCGGAGAAGTCCTGAAAGTGCCGCACAACACCGCCCACGTAGGCGTTGTTTTCCTTGGACTGCACGTAGGCGCGATGCTCGAGTTGCTTGAGCTCACGTGTTTTCGGGTTGTATTCAAAGTCGCTGTAACGACGGTAACGCATGCCGGCTTCGGCCTGACCGTAGTAACTGTCTGGCTCCATGTTTTCCCAACTTTTGGTCAGTCTGACGAAGTCGGCAAAATGACCGTAGAGATTGAAGTCACCACCCTGGACGTTGACATATTTGTCGCGCCGTAGCGATTCGCCCACTTCTCTGTTCAAAACGATCATTACCAAATTCTCCGCTGCGTTGAGCGGCCTAATCTATTAGGTGGAGAATTTGCGTCCATGAGAAAGAATTTCAGGCATTTAAAGCCCTGTTTGAAATGGTACTTGAAGGCGCTTGAAAACCACTTTTACGTGACAAAAACACGGGTTTTTTCCGGTTTTCGCAGAAAAGACCTCGAAAAAAAACCCCGAGCCAGTCGGGGTTTTCTCATGTTTCTTACACCGGATCGTTCATCAGAAGATGTTGATCGGGTAATCCACGAATACACGCAACTCGTTGCCGCTGACGTTGTACTCGCTGGATTTCTGCGACACGCGCAGGATCGAGCTGCGCAATTTCACGCTCAAGTCTTTCGCCGGACCACTTTGTACGACGTATTTGACCTGGTTGAAAATCTCGCGCTCGGTGCCGCCTTCGCTGGTGGAGGTGGTGATGTTGTCGCCACGCACATAAGCGAAGTTGTAGCTCAGACCCGGTACGCCGAATGCGCCGAAGTCCAGGCCGTAACCCAACTGCCAGCTGCGCTCGTCTTCGGCGTTGAAGTCCGACCAGTAGGAGTTGGCCAGGTAGATGGTGTTGCCACCGTCACCGACACGACCTTGCTCTTTCTGATAGCCGCCGTAAGCGTAGCCCAGGTTGCTGTCGCCGGTGGAGCGCTGATGCGCCACGGTGAACGAGTGCGGGCCGGTGGCGAACGTTGCTGCCAGGCTCCAGATCTTGTTGTCATCACCGGTAGCGCCACTTTCGCGGACGTAAGAGTCGTCCAGCTTGGTGCGATAGCCGTTGAAGTCCAGGGTCAGGGACTGATCCTTGTCGATCGGGAACACGTAGTTGGCGTTCACGTATTGCTTCTTCAGCACGTCTTCGACGTCGGAAGCGTACAGCGCCGCCTTGAATTGTTCGGTGAACTGATAGCTGCCGCCCAACACGTTGATCGCCTTCAGACCACCGCTGTCACGGCCTTCAGCGCTTTTGCGCGACTCGGCAGTGAAACGACCGGCGTCCAGTTGCAGGCCTTTGATCTCTTTGGAAGTGATCAAGGTACCGGTGTAGCTTTCCGGCAGCAGACGCGAATTGTCATAGTTCAGCACCGGCAGGGCCGGCATCTGGTCACCGTAGGTCAGCACGGTGTTGGACAGACGGAATTTGACCGCAGCGCCGCCCTTGGACAGGTCATTGGCAGGCTTGCCGCTGTCGCCACGTTTGAAGAAGTCGATACCGCCGGCACCGCTGCGATCTTCGCTGCGTTCCAGGTTCAGGGCGTACAGGCCGAAAGCATCGACACCCACGCCGATGGTGCCTTGGGTGAAGCCGGACGAGAACGTACCGATAGCCGCTTGGCCCCACTCGGATTTGTCCGCGTTGCCGTCTTTGTAATCACGGTTGATGTAGGCATTGCGCAGCAGCACTTTGAGGCTGCTGTCTTCTACAAAACCCTTGGACTCGGCCTGGCCGTCAGCCATGGCCTGTGTGGCACTCAACATCCCCAGTGCGATCAGACTGATTCGCTTGTTCAACATTTTGTTTTCCTTATTACGGGTTGAAACGCGCTGTGTCGAACGGCTGAAACGGCGCTATTGCACTCTTTTTTCACCCCGAAACAAAAAGACCCGCCCACGGTTATACCGTGTCGGGCCCTTTTATTATTCTTGAGTCATGGCGGTTGGCCACAGGCGTTGGGCCGAATCGTAGCCGCGCCCTCAATAATGTGTCAATTTCAAGAATCGTCTTTAAATAGGTAAAAATCGTCTAAGAATCGTAAATTTTGCGATAGCGCATTGCTCGGAAATGCGCTCAGCCAGTGAATCCAGTTCGATTACGCGCAGCCGTCGAGACCGCATTGCGCGGCGGATTGCCCCGGCTCAACCGCGACCGCCGCTTGTCCCAACCAGTCGGCGAAAGACTGCGGCTTGCCAAGCCATGGGCTGATGTCGATCAGGGTGAATTGCCCGTCCTGCTCCAGCGCCAATGTTGGAAAACCCTGGCCGCCCAGTTGCGCCAAGAGTGCGCGGCTGGCTTTCACATGCGCTGTCGTATCAACGGATTTAAACGCAGCCGCAAAGGTGTTCTCGGCGTAGCCCAACTCACTGGCGAGTTCGAACAGTACGGATTCATCCGCAATCCGCCGTCCCTCAACGTAATGCGCCGTTTGCAAACGCCCAAGCAATTGCAGGCCACGGCCGTCGATGGACTCTGCCGCCATCACCGCTGCGATCGGCGGCGTCGAATCGAAAACCGCCGATTGATCCCGCAGCAGACCTTCGAAATACGCCTCGCCAAAAGGTTGCGCGGTGTATTCGGCGATGCGCCGGTCGTGGGGCATGACGTAATCACGCAGTTGCGGCGAAACGCGCTGACGGCTCGCGCCGCTCATCATTCCGCCCGCATGGGCAATGACCGGCAGCACTTGCTGTGCCGCTTGCACCAGCGGTTTGGCGCCGTAGCACCAGCCGCACAATGGATCGTATATGTAGTGAAGGATCATGAGAGAACTCCGGCAACCAATCAGGAAAATTCGATGCCGGCAGACTATTCCTACGCGTGTTGGGGAAAAACGCCGGAATGGCTCTCAGACTGTTTCGCGAATCGGTCGAATGGGTTGCCTTGTTCGGCTACCGCTTCAAGCCCCTCCCACAGGTTCAATGTTCGCCATGGTTTTCCATCGCGCATAAAAAAGCGCCGCCATCCCGGCAGCGCTTTTACCAATCCTTGTTGTTTTTCTTATCCTTGCATCACAGCCCACAACGCTTCCAGTTCGGCCTCGCTGAACAGGTCAGCGGGATAGCGCTCAATCATCATCCGGCGCGGATCAGGTTCCCTGATCTGACGCGTTCCATTGGACTTCAAAAAGTGCGCGACAATCTGGAGCGATTCGCCGTTTACGACCATGGGATGCAAATTCCGCTCGCTGATTACGTTCACTTCGGCGTTCATTTCAGCGCTCTCTCCCCGTTCGTGAGCGGCTAAGTTATCCAAGGTATATGACAGAACTGTTGAAGTTCCCCCCCTCCCTAGTGCGCGTTATCCGATACAAGAGCTATGCCAAGGTTTCCGATTTGTCGACAGGCGGATACAAAGAAGCCCGCGGTCCAGCAGGACCGCGGGCTTCTTCGCACCCATCGCAAAAAACTTGCAGCCCGGGTGATTTATTAATCAACTCAGGCTGTTACGTCTCACCTCACTCTTTGTGCGGGGCTGGCTGCTGTTGGGTAAGGCAGTGGATATTGCCGCCGCCCAGTAACAGTTCGCGGCCCGGCACCATCACCACTTCGTGCTGCGGGAACAGCTTCTGCAGGATTTCCCGCGCAGGCGCGTCCATCGGATCGTCGAAGCTCGGCGCGATGATGCCGCCGTTGACGATCAGGAAGTTCACGTAGGAACCGGCCAGGCGCACGGACGGGTTGCGCTCCTGCGTACCGTCCACCGGATCGACACCGGCGCACTCTTCTTCGGTGGCGTACAGCGGCCCCGGAATCGGCATCTTGTGCACCGTGAATGGGCGGCCCTTGGCGTCGGTGCTGCTTTGCAGCACGTTCATTGCGGCCTGGCAGCGCGGGTAATTCGGATCCTGCGGATCGTCGGTCCACGCCAGCAATACTTCGCCCGGGCGCACGTAGCAGCAGAAGTTATCCACATGGCCGTCGGTTTCGTCGTTGAACAGGCCATCCGGCAACCAGATGATCTTATCCACAGACAGATTGTCGCGCAGCACCGCTTCGATCTCTTCGCGACCCAGATGCGGATTGCGGTTGTGGTTGAGCAGGCACTCTTCGGTGGTGATCAGCGTGCCTTCACCGTCGACGTGAATCGAACCGCCTTCCAGCACAAAACCTTCGGTGCGATAACGCGGGCTGCGCTCGATTTCGAGGATCTTGCCACCGACCTGCGAATCACGGTTCCACGGCGAATACAGACCGCCTTCAAACCCGCCCCAGGCATTGAAATCCCAGTTCACACCGCGCACTTCGCCGCTGTTGTTGATGACGAAAGTCGGGCCGCTGTCGCGCACCCAGGCGTCATCGCTGGACATCTCGACCACCCGAATGTTTGGTACATCGAGGCGTGCACGAGCGTTCTCGTACTGACCGGCCGACACGGCAACCGTCACCGGTTCGAACCGCGCGATGGCTTTCGCCACGGCCGCATGCGCGGCTTGCGCCGGCTTGCCACCCAGGCGCCAGTTGTCCGGACGCTCGGGCCAGATCATCCAGGTCTGGGTCTGCGGCGCCCACTCGGCCGGCATGTAGAAGCCATCGTCACGCGGGGTACTTTTCAAGGTGGTCATCGGATCAGGACTCCTGGGAACCGTCGAGGGGGTTGCGAAGCAATGGCGACTTTATAACCGATAAATATCGGCATTAAAAGCTAACAACCAACCGAGCATCGAAAATCCAACAACAATTATCGATATAAATCCGAATCCCTGTAGGAGCTGCCGCAGGCTGCGATCTTTTGACCTTGTTTTTCAAAAGCAAAATCTAAAGATCGCAGCCTGCGGCAGCTCCTACAGGGGTCTGGTTTAGAGGCCTTCCTCGAGCACCCGATCCAGCATGTCGACAAAGAAATCCACACTGCGCCGCGAGGTGACCATCGGCGGTTTGATCTTGAGAATGTTCAGGTCATCCCCGGTCGGCTGCATGAAGATCCCCAGCTCGCGCAGGCGATCGCACAACAGCGTAGTCTCCTCGGTGGCCGGCTCCAGCGTCTCGCGGTTGCGGATCAGCTCCACCCCCAGATAGAAACCCGAACCATGCACCGCGCCCACCAGCGGATGTTTATCGATCAAGGCTTCCAGGCGCGCCTTGAAATGCCCGCCCACCACCCGGGCGTTTTCCCAGAGCTTTTCTTCTTCCATCACATCCAGCACCGCCATGCCGATCTGGCAGCTCACCGGACTGCCGCCGGCCGACGAGAAGAAATAACCTTCAGCTTCCAGTGCCTCGGCGATTTCCCGACGCGTGATCACCGCGCCCAGCGGCTGACCGTTGCCCATGCCCTTGGCCATGCAGATGATGTCCGGCACCACGCCTTGCTCTTCGAAGCCCCAGAAGAAGTGGCCCATGCGCCCGTAACCGACCTGAACTTCGTCGGCGATGCACACCCCGCCCTGGGCCCGTACCAGCGCATAGACCTGTTTCAGATAAGTCGGCGGCAGCGAGATACCGCCAGCGTTGCCATACACCGGCTCGCAGATGAACCCGGCCAGTTGACGCCCCTGCGCGGCGATTTTCGCCAATTGCGTTTCGACGCTGCGTACATAATCCGGCGCAGAATCCAGGCCACGGAATTCGCCACGATAGATATTCGGTGCGGTCACCGGATGTACCCAGTCCGGACGGCTTTCCAGCGCTCGCGGGTTGTCGGCAACCGACGTCGACACTGCATCGGCGCCGACCGTCCAGCCGTGATAGGCCTCCAGCACGCTGAGCATGTCGCGGCCGCCGCTGTAGGCCCACGCCAGCCGGATCGCCAAGTCGTTGGCCTCACTGCCGCTGTTGACCAGAAACACCCGGTCCATGCCTTCCGGCGCCAGTTTCAGCAAACGCTCGGAAAACTCCGCCACCGCCGCATAGTTGAAGCGCGAGTTGGTGTTGAGCAGCGACCACTGCCGCGCCGCCACCTGCGCCATGCGCGGATGACCATGGCCAAGCACTGCGACGTTGTTGAGCATGTCGAGGTAGGAACGGCCCTGCATGTCGATCAGGTGATTGCGCCAGCCACGCTCGATGCGCGGTGGATCGACGTAATAATGTTTTTGCGTGCGGGCGAAACTGACGTCACGTCGTTCGAGCAGGGTTTTGGCGTCCAGCTCCGGTTCGGCATCGCAGGCCAGCCCGAGCAGCGTGGCTGGCGAAGGACACAATGCCTGCCACGCGGCCGCGCGCGAAGGGCTGCAGAACAATGGCGCATCCAGCGACGCAACGCGGCTCAACTGCACCTTCAACGGGCCTTCGACCGAACCCAGCACCTGACCTTTGACCAGCGCCGCGCCACTGTGCAGCGAGGCGCTCACACCCCACAGGCGCACGCTGAGCTGGGGTCCGTCGAGTTGCAACACACCGTCCGCCGCGTGATGCAGCACACCGGCAAACGGCGCTTCCACCGCCGAACCCTGCGGCACGCGTAACTCAACGTGCAGCGGAAACGTCTGGGGCTCGACCGCACTGTCCGATCGCGTCTGCGACAGGCGATATTGTCCGTAACGGCTCGCCGCCAGACCATGCGCGGCAGCGGCTTCGGTCAGCAACCGTTGATCAATGCCCGGTTGCTCCCAGTTGCCCGCTTCGAAGTGCGGACTCAGGACGCCAAGATCGATCAGCGCAAACTCCCGCCCGACCAGTTCCGGCAGCAGCGGCGCGAAACCTTCACCGCCAATGGCCGGCAGCGGCTGGCCGACTGCCGTGAGAATCGCCGCCTCCATCAGCGCCAGCGGCACCGAAGTCGCTACGTGGAAGATTTCCCACTCATGTTCAAGGTTGTCGCGGCTATAGGTGTTGCCCGGATCGATGCTGACCTGTTGCTCGCCACTGAGCACCAGCACCGCCGCCCGCGCCACGATCAACGGCCACAACGCCAGCAGCTCTTCATGTTGCAGCGGATTGACCGCGTGATAGGCCTGCACCGCCGGCAGAATCACAAACGGATCGCCGCCGGCATGGTGCAGCAGCGCCGCGCACGTCACCGACAGGTCAGTGATGCGCCAGGTGCGCACCAGATCACCGAAGTCGATCACGCCCTGCAATTGCCAATGACGCTTGGCATCGCGTTGCCAGACCGCATTATCGTCAGTGATGTCCATGTGGATCGCCTGCACCGGCAGCTTGTCCTGCAACGGCTGCAAGCGACGTTCGGCCTGCTCGGCGGCGCCTGCGATCAGTGCGCGCTGGCGTTCATCGTTGATCACCGGCAGCAGGTGGCTGATCAGCGCACTGGCATGGCGCGCGTCCCATTGCAGCGTGCGCTGCAGGCCCGGGTGATCGAAGCCGGCCAGGGCCAGATCCATCTCGCCACACAGCTGACCGAAACCGGCCACCACATCGTGTCCCAAGTGATCAAGATGCGTCAGCGGCTGACCTTCGATGTAGTCCAGCAGCCGCACATGCACGGGCTCGCCATCGGAGTCCAGCGACAGCAGATCCGCGCCATTGCTGGCCGGGATCACCCGGGGTACGTGCACTGACGAGTGTTCGGCAAGGTATTTGAGGCCTGCATGCTGAGCCTGCAACTCCACCAGTGCATAGTCGCCGCGGCAGATTTTCAGGACAAAGCGCCCGAGTTCACTGTCGACCCGATAGTTCAGATCCTGCTGACTGCCCAGCGCCTGTAACGTGCCGCTGAGCCCGTAATGCTCCGCCAACCACTGCCGGGCCTGCGCCTCAGAGACCTGTGGGCTGGGCAAACTGGCGCGATGAATCAACGTGGCAAGCGGCATGGGACGACCCCTGAAATTTTATTAGGCGCCTATATCGCCATTGCTACAGACGATGCGCAACCCCCGACCGGAGATATTCAAGCGCTCGCATCCGCCGGCACTTTGCGCAAGAATGTCGGCCATTCACACCTATCTGGAAAAACCTCATGAATGTAATCACCACCGATCTGCCCGGTGTTCTGATCATCGAACCCAAGGTATTTGGTGACGAGCGCGGCTTCTTCTACGAGAGTTTCAACGCCAAGGCGTTCCAGGAAGCGACCGGTCTGGACACCCAGTTCGTGCAAGACAACCATTCGCGCTCGCAGAAAGGCGTGCTGCGCGGTCTGCATTACCAGCTGCAAAATACCCAGGGCAAACTGGTTCGGGTCACTGCCGGCGAAGTGCTTGATGTGGCGGTGGACATTCGCCGCAGCTCGCCGCACTTCGGCAAATGGGTTGCCGTACGCCTGTCGGCCGAGAACCACCGCCAATTGTGGGTGCCGGAAGGCTTCGCCCATGGCTTCGTGGTACTGAGCGAGTTCGCCGAATTCCTCTACAAGACCACCAACTACTACGATCCATCGTCCGAGCGCAGCATTCGCTGGGACGACCCCGCGCTGGGCATCGACTGGCAACTGGACGAAGCGCCGAAGCTGTCGGCCAAGGATCAGGTCGGCGCGCTGCTCAAGGACGCTGACGTCTTCGCCTGAGCCTGGGCATAATGCGCCTGTCACTACAGGCGCATCCGGCTCATGAAACCTACCCTTCCCCGCAGACCCCGCTGGCGCAGCCTCGCCCTGCTGGCCCTGTGTCTGGCGCCGCTGCTATGGCCGCTTGAGCATCTGGCCGAGCGCTATTACCGCAGTGAACTGGCCGGGCAAAACCGCCAGACCCTCGACCTCTACGTCGCCAACCTGCTGGGTACCCTGCACCGTTATGAAGTGTTGCCGCAGATTCTCGGCGACCTGCCGGCCCTGCGCGCCGTACTCGGCGCACCGGACGACGGCGTTACCCAGGGCAATGCCAACCGCCTGCTGAAAAACATCGCCGCACAGACCGGCGCCGAAGTCATGTACCTGATGGACACCAGCGGCCAGACCCTGGCGGCGTCGAACTGGGACAAACACGACAGTTTCGTCGGACGCAATTTCGCTTTCCGTCCGTATTTCAGCGAAGCCATGGCTGGGCGTCTGGGACGCTTCTTCGGCCTCGGCACTACGTCGGCCAAACGCGGTTATTTCTTCGCCGCCGCCGTGCGCAATGGCGAAAAAATCATCGGCGTACTGGTGATCAAGGTCGACCTCGATCACACCGAAAGTCTGTGGGGCAAAACCCCGGAACAACTGTTGGTGACCGACCATAACGGCGTGGTCATCCTCACCTCGCGCCCGGAGTGGCGTTTTCGTTCGACCCGGACATTGAGCGACACCGAGCGCTCGGCGATCACCGCGATCCTGCCCTATCCGACCCGCGAGCCGCGTCCGCTGAACCTCAGCGAAAACGCCTGGCTGACGCAGACCGTGAACATCGCCGAAACCGGCTGGAGCGTCAGCATCCTTGCCCCGCGCACGCTGATCGATCGCCCGGTGCGCACCGTTGTCGCCATCGGTGGCGCCACGCTGTTGGTGGTGATGCTCCTGCTCGGTTTGATGATGCAGCGCCGTCGACATTACCTGGAACGTATTGCCTTCGAAGCCAAGGCCCGCCGTGAACTCGAAGGCCGGGTGGCGGAGCGGACCAGCGATCTGGAAGGTCTCAACCGCCGCCTCAAGCAGGAAGTGCTGGAGCGCGAACAGGCGCAGCAGGAGCTGGTACGGGCTCAGGACGATCTGGTCCAGGCCGGCAAACTCTCGGCACTGGGCACGATGTCGGCGAGCATCAGCCACGAGCTCAACCAGCCGCTGGCGGCGATCCGCAGTTACGCGGAAAACGCCGAAGTGCTGCTTGATCACCAACGCACCGAAGACGCCCGTGGCAACCTCAAACTGATCAGCGAACTGACCGGGCGCATGGCCTCGATCATCGCCCACCTGCGTGCCTTCGCCCGCCGCGACCGTCATGCTCCGGAAAGCGTCGCCCTGCAACCGGCGCTGGATGATGCATTGGCATTGCTGGCCAAGCGGCGCCGCAGCATGGAAGTCGAGCTGATCCGCGACCTGCCCGCCGCCACCCTGTGGGTCGAGGCCGGAGAAACCCGACTGCGCCAGGTGCTCGGCAATCTGCTGGCCAACGCCCTCGATGCGCTGACCGAAAAAGGCCCGCCGCGCAAACTGTGGCTGAGTGCCGAATCCACGGCCGAAGGCGTCAATCTGTACATTCGCGACAACGGCCCGGGCTTTTGCATGGAAGCCCTCGGCCGCGCCAGCGAGCCCTTCTACACCACCAAGACCCGCACTCAGGGCCTTGGTCTGGGGCTGGCGATCTGTGAAACCCTGATGCGCGCCTTCGGCGGCGAACTGTCGTTCGCCAACCACAAGCAAGGCGGCGCCTTGATCACCCTGCGGCTGCGCGCCGGTGCACCCGGGGTCAGCCTGCAACCGTCCGAGGATCGAAGTGCATGACCATCGACAATCGCATTCAGGTGGTGTTGATCGACGACGATCCGCACCTGCGTCAGGCCCTCGGCCAGACCCTGGACCTCGCCGGCCTGAAAATCCTTCCGCTGTCCGAAGCCAAAGGTCTCGCCGCGCAACTGGAGCGTGACTGGCCCGGCGTGGTGGTCAGCGACATCCGCATGCCAGGCATGGACGGCCTGGAACTGTTGAGCGAATTGCACGCTCAGGATCCGGAGCTGCCGGTGCTGCTGATCACCGGCCACGGCGACGTGCCGCTGGCAGTGCAGGCGATGCGGGCCGGCGCCTATGACTTTCTGGAAAAACCGTTCGCCAGCGATGCCCTGCTCGACAGCGTGCGCCGCGCCCTCGCCCTGCGTCGGCTGGTGCTGGACAACCGCAGCCTGCGTCTGGCCCTCAGCGACCGTAACGAATTGAGCGCGCGACTGGTCGGCCATTCGGCGCCGATGCTGCGCCTGCGCGAGCAGATCGGCGCACTGGCGGCGACCAAGGCCGACGTGTTGATTCTCGGTGAAACCGGCGCCGGCAAAGAGGTCGTGGCCCGTGCGCTGCACGATTTGTCGAGCCGGCGCAACGGCCCGTTCGTGGCGATCAACGCCGGCGCCCTGGCCGAATCGGTGGTCGAAAGCGAGCTGTTCGGGCATGAGCCGGGCGCGTTCACCGGGGCGCAGAAACGCCGGATCGGTAAGTTCGAATTCGCCAACGGCGGCACGCTGTTCCTCGATGAAATCGAAAGCATGAGCATGGACGTGCAGGTGAAACTGCTGCGCATGCTGCAAGAGCGGGTTGTAGAACGGCTGGGTGGCAATCAGTTGATCCCGCTGGACATCCGCGTCATCGCCGCGACCAAGGAAGACCTGCGGCAAGCCGCCGATCAAGGACGCTTCCGGGCCGACTTGTATTACCGTCTGAACGTGGCGCCGCTGCGCATTCCGCCACTGCGCGAACGCGGCGAAGATGCGCTGGTGCTGTTCCAGCATTACGCCGACGAAGCCAGCGCCCGCCATGGTCTGCCGCCGCACGAACTGCAACCGGCGCAACGCGCCTTGCTGTTGCGCCACACCTGGCCCGGCAATGTGCGCGAACTGCAGAACGCCGCCGAGCGTTTCGCCCTCGGTCTGGAGCTGGCGCTGGACAACAGTGGAAGTGAAGGCGGCGGCAGCGCCGTGGAAGTCATCAGTGGCGGCCTGAGCGAGCAAGTGGAAAACTTCGAGAAATCGTTGATTGCCGCCGAACTGGCGCGCTCCCACAGTTCGGTGCGCAGCCTCGCCGAAGCCCTGGGCATTCCGCGCAAGACCCTGCACGACAAACTGCGCAAGCACGGCTTGAATTTCGCCGACAGTAACACCCATGGAGACGAAGCCGAATGAGCCGCGACAGTCGCTATCTGGAATCGGTGCTGCATCACGACATTCCCCTGACCCGCGAGATGGGCCTCAAGGTCCTCGGTTGGCACGAGCAGCAGTTGAGTCTGCACTTGCCGCTGGAGCCGAACGTCAATCACAAGAGCACCATGTTCGGCGGCAGTCTCTACTGCGGCGCGGTGCTGGCGGGTTGGGGCTGGCTGCACCTGCGCCTGAAGGAAGAAGGCATTGAAGACGGGCATATCGTGATTCAGGAAGGGCAAATCAGCTATCCGCTGCCCGTGACCGGTGATGCCACGGCGATTTGCCCGGCCCCGCAGGCAGCCGTCTGGAAGAAGTTTCTGGCGATGTATCAGCGCTATGGGCGCGCACGGTTGACGCTCAATACGCGAATCGTCAACACCGGGAGTGATGAAGATGCTGTGACGTTCAGCGGGCAGTACGTTTTGCACCGCTGAAGCAAAAGATCGCAGCCTTCGGCAGTTCCTGCTGGGAGATGCGAAATCCCCTGTAGGAGCTGCCGCAGGCTGCGATCTTTTGATCTCAGGAGCGAGCCAGCTCCAACAGTCTTGAACGCCAAGCCGCTTTCGCCGGCAACGCCAGAAAGAACTCATTGAGCAGCGATTCCCGCGCTGGATAACAGAACGCGTCGCCCTGCAGATCCAGCACCTCGCCGCCTGCACCTTCGAGCACGCCCTGCGCTGCCGCAGTGTCCCATTGCGAAGTCGGCGCCAATCGCGGATAACAATCCGCCGCCCCTTCAGCCAACAGACAAAACTTCAGCGAACTGCCGATGTTTGCCAGTTGCAACTCGCCCAGGCTGGCGCTCAAACCGGCGAGCAGACGTTCCTGCTCCGCACTGGAGTGGCGACGGCTCGCCACCACGGTAAACGCTTCACCGGGCGCGAGCGCGTCACGCACCTGAATCGCCACCGGCGAACCACCCTGGTCCCCACGCCACGCGCCGAGACCGGCACCGCCGACATAGAAGCGGCCATTGGTCGGCATCGACACCACACCAAACACCACCCGCCCGTTTTCGATCAGGGCGATGTTGACGGTGAATTCTTCGCTGCCGCTGATGAACTCCTTGGTGCCATCCAGCGGATCCACCAGCCACCAGCGCTGCCACCCGGCGCGCACGCTCTGCGGAATGTTGGCGTCTTCCTCGGACAGAATCGGAATACTGGAGTCCAGCGCGGTCAGCCCGGCGACGATCACGTGGTGCGCGGCCATGTCCGCTGCGGTCACCGGTGAATCATCGGACTTGGCGGTGACTTCCACGCCAGAGCGCCAGAACGGCAGAATCGCCTCGCCAGCCTGCAAGGCCAACGTCACCACTGGCGCCATTAACGGATGGGGAAACTTCATCGATATCTCACTCATGACTGAAAATACCCGCGCTGCCCCAGCAGATCGCGGGTCAGGTACAACGCCGCCAAGGCGCGACCTTCGGAAAATTGCGGATTCTGCGCCAGCGCCGCCAGCTCACGCAGGTTGACCTTGTCGACCCGCATCGGCTCGGGTTCGTCGCCCTCCAGATGCTCCTCGTACAGATCGGTGGCCAGTACCACCTGAATCTTCTGGCTCATGTAACCGGGCGACAGCGACAACTCGGTCAGATGCTCCAACTGACGAGCGCCATAACCGGCCTCTTCCTTGAGCTCGCGCTCGGCCGCGGCCAGCACATCCTCGCCCGGCTCGATCAAGCCTTTGGGCAAGGACAATTCGTATTCATCAGTGCCGCCGCAGTACTCCTCGACCAGCACCGCGTGTTCACTGTCGAGCATTGCCACGATCATCACTGCGCCATAGCCCGCGCCTTTGCCCACCAGACGCTCGTAGGTGCGTTCCACGCCGTTGGAAAAACGCAGCTTCAGTTCTTCGACGCAAAACAGGCGACTGGTGGCGACAATCTCGCGGGCGAGTACAGTGGGTTTCTGGCGCATGCAAAGCTCCTTGGCGTGAACGCGCTACTATAACGCGGCTTTCCCGATTGTTTGTGTCGGATATCTTTCTACCGCTCGAGACGTTGCCATGCCTTCTTTACCGTGGTCTGACATCGATACCGTCCTGCTGGACATGGACGGTACGTTGCTGGACCTGCACTTCGACAACCACTTCTGGCTGGAACACCTGCCACAACGCTACGCCGATCTGCACGGAGTGAGCCGGGCCCTGGCCGATATGGAACTGCAGCCGTTGTTCGAGCGCCATGCCGGGCAGCTGCAGTGGTACTGCCTGGATTTCTGGAGCACCGAACTGAAGCTTTCGGTACGTGAACTGAAACGGGAGACCGCGCACCTGATCGCGCTGCGTCCGGATGCCGACACCTTTCTGCAGGCGATCAAAGAGGCCGGCAAACGGGTGATCATGATCACCAATGCGCATCGCGATTCACTGTCGCTGAAACTGGAGCGAGTCGAACTGGCGCCCTATTTCGAACGGCTGATCAGCTCACATGATTACGGTTATCCCAAAGAGAACCCGCAGTTCTGGGATGCCTTGCAGGCGGATATCGATTTTGATCCGGCGCGCAGTCTGTTCATCGACGATACGTTGCCGATTCTGCGCAGTGCGCGGGAATTTGGTGTGACGCATTTGTTGGCGGTGAAAGAGCCGGACAGTCGCAAGGGGCCGAAGGACACGGCCGAGTTTGCGGCGGTTGAGGATTACCGCGATTTGATTCAGGGACTCTGATTTCCTGTAGGAGCTGCCGAAGGCTGCGATCTTTTGACTTTGATTGTTTAAAAAACAAGATCAAAAGATCGCTGCCTTCGGCAGCGCCTGCAGGGGGTGTGAGTTATTCCGGGATACGCAGGGTCTGGCCCGGATAGATTTTGTTCACGTCCTTGAGCATCGGTTTGTTGGCTTCGAAAATCTTGTTGTACTGGTTGGCATTGCCATACACCGCCAGGGAAATCGCGCTGAGGGTATCGCCCTTCTTCACTACGACAAAACGTGCCGCAGCCACAACCGGCCCGGTCACCGTGATCTGATCATCAACACTGCCCACGCCTTCGATATTACCCACCGCCAGCAGGATTTTTTCCTTCTCCTCCTGGCTCGCTACCTCACCGGTCACTGTGACCTTGTCGCCATCCACGGTTGCCTGAACATTCGGGTTGCCCAGCCCGACCTTGCTGATGTGTTCCTTCAACTGCTCGCTGGCATTGGCATTACCAGGGGTCAGCAGATCGATCAGTTTCTCACCGGCCTCTTTCACAAAGCTCAACAGACTCATGGCGCACACTCCTTGATTTGGATTCCAGACGTCCAAGCCTAGACCACGTTTGCCGGACCCGGTTCCAGCCCGACCAATGACCCGGCTCCGCCGCTGGCTCAAGCGTCTGGCGCGCGTCCCGCAGATCGCGGCCCCTTGCTTGATCGACGGCGTCTATCAATAGATCGACAGTAGCGATTAGACGCGACAAGTTGCCGCGCCTAGTCTTAGCGTTGATCAATCCGTCGGTGATGCCATGAACGCCAAGCGCCCCACTTGCGCGGCGCCTGCACTTCAAACGCCCGCGCCCGCCGCCAGCCAGACCTACAGTTACAGCGATCTGCCCTTTGTGGAATCGGCCAGCACCGCGCTCGCCGAGGAAGTCGCGCTGGCGATCGCCTACAACGGCATCAGTCAGGCGGTGATGCTGGTGACGCCGACGGATCTGGAAGATTTCATCGTCGGTTTCAGCCTCGGCAGCGGCATCATCGTAGACGCCAGCGACATTTATGACCTGCAATTGACTGGCGCCGGCTCGGCGCAATACGCGCAAGTGACCATTGCCAACCGCGCTTTCTGGAACCTCAAACAACAGCGCCGACAACTGGCCGGCACCAGCGGCTGCGGTCTGTGCGGCGTTGAAGCGGTCGAGCAAGCCCTGCCCGATCTGCAAGTCCTGCCCGGCGCACCGCTGCCGCCCGCCGCATGGCTCGACGGTCTGCGCCAGCGCATCGGCGCGTTCCAGCCCCTCGGCCAGCACTGCGGTGCGGTACACGCCGCAGTGTTCATGAACGCCAGCGGTGAATTGCTGCTGGGCCGTGAAGACATCGGTCGGCACAACGCCCTCGACAAGCTGATTGGCGGGCTGATCCGCCAGAAGATTTCCACCGACGGCGGCCTGGCGATTGTCACCAGCCGGTGCAGTCTCGAATTGATCCAGAAAGTGTTGCGCGCCGGGATCCAGACGCTGGTCAGCCTGTCCGCGCCCACCGGCCTTGCCGTGCAATGGGCCCGCCGCCACAACCTCAATCTCATCCACCTGCCGCAGAAGAATGCGCCGCGGGTCTATAGCCCAGCGATGGAGAACCAAGCGTGAGCCAACATCATCAAGCCGACCAGAAACCTGTCCCGCGCTACAAGCCTTACAAGGGCCCTGCCGGCGGCTGGGGTGCACTGATCAGTGTGGCTCAGGCCTGGTTGACCAGCGACAACGCGCTGAAAAACCTGCGCATGATGCTCAAGACCAACCAGAACGGCGGCTTCGACTGCCCGGGCTGTGCCTGGGGCGATTCGCCGGAAAGCGGCATGGTCAAGTTCTGCGAGAACGGCGCCAAAGCGGTGAACTGGGAAGCGACCAAGCGTCGAGTGGATGGCAAGTTCTTCGCCAAACACAGCGTCACGTCGTTGCTGGAGCAGAGCGACTATTGGCTGGAGTACCAGGGCCGCCTGACCGAGCCGATGGTCTACGATGCCCAGACCGATCGCTACAAGCCGATCGCCTGGGACGACGCCTTCGCCCTGATCGGCAAGCACCTGCAAGCGTTGTCGAGCCCGGATCAAGCCGAGTTCTACACCTCGGGCCGCGCCAGCAACGAAGCGGCGTACCTGTATCAACTGTTCGTGCGTGCCTACGGCACCAACAACTTCCCCGACTGCTCGAACATGTGCCACGAGGCCAGCGGCGTGGCGTTGGCGCAGAGCGTTGGCGTCGGCAAAGGCACGGTCACCTTCGACGACTTCGAACACGCCGATGCAATTTTCGTCTGGGGCCAGAACCCCGGCACCAACCACCCACGGATGCTCGAGCCGCTGCGCGAAGCCGTGAAGCGCGGCGCACAAGTGGTGTGCATCAACCCGCTGAAAGAGCGCGGTCTGGAACGTTTCCAGCATCCACAGCATCCGCTGGAAATGCTCACCAATGGCGACAAACCGACCAACACCGCGTACTTCCGTCCGGCACTGGGCGGCGACATGGCGGTGCTGCGCGGCATGGCCAAGTTTCTTCTGCAGTGGGAACGCGATGCGCAGAAGGCCGGTGAACCTGCGGTGTTCGATCACGACTTCCTCAATGCCCACAGCACCAACGTGCTGGAGTATCTCGGCGTGGTGGATGACACACCGTGGGAGCAGATCGTCGCGCAGTCCGGCCTGACCCTGGTCGAAATCGAACAAGCGGCGCGCATGTACGCCAAAGGCAAGAATGTGATCATGTGCTGGGCGATGGGTATCACCCAGCATCGTCACTCGGTGCCGACCATCCAGGAAATCGCCAACCTGATGCTGCTGCGCGGCAACGTCGGCAAACCCGGGGCCGGCCTGTGCCCGGTACGCGGTCACAGTAACGTGCAGGGCGACCGCACCATGGGCATCAACGAGCGCCCACCGGTGATGTTCCTCGACGCTCTTGAGCGGCGTTTCCAGTTCAAGGTGCCGCGTGACAACGGGCACAACGTGGTCGAGGCGATCCACGCCATGGCCGAGGGCCGCGCCAAGGTCTTCATCGGTCTGGGCGGCAACTTCGCCCAGGCCACGCCAGACAGTCCGCGCACCTTCGCGGCGCTGAGCAACTGCGACCTCACGGTACAGATCAGCACCAAGCTCAATCGCAGCCACCTGGCCCACGGCAAGGACGCGCTGATCCTGCCGTGCCTCGGCCGCACCGACATCGACATCCAGACCGAAGGCCCGCAAGCAGTCACCGTGGAAGACTCGTTCAGCATGGTCCACGCCTCCAATGGCCAGTTGCAGCCGCTGTCGAACCAGATGCGCTCGGAACCGGCGATCATTGCCGGGATCGCCGCCGCCACGCTGGGCAGCAAACCGGTGGACTGGAACTGGCTGGTGGCCGATTACGGGCGCATCCGCGACCTGATCGCCGATACCATTCCAGGCTTCAAGGACTTCAATGAGAAGGTCAAGAATCCAGGTGGGTTCTACCTCGGCAACAGTGCTGGCGCACGCAAGTGGAACACCCCGTCGGGCCGGGCCAATTTCCGCGCCAACCGGCTGCCCAAGGATCTGGTGCACGAACGCACCCGCGCCACCGGGCAACTGCCGGACCTGATCCTGCAATCGATGCGCTCCCACGATCAGTACAACACCACCATCTATGGCCTCGACGACCGTTATCGTGGGGTCAAGGGCCAGCGCGATGTGCTGTTCGCCAACGAGGCCGACATCATTCGTCTGGGCTTCCGTCCCGGGCAGAAGGCGGACATTGTGTCGCTGTGGGACGATGGCCGTGAACGTCGGGTGAAGGGCTTTACCTTGCTGGCGTTTGATATTCCGGCGGGTCAGGCGGCGGCTTACTATCCGGAAGTGAATCCGCTGGTGCCGCTGGAGAGCACCGGCGATGGCAGCCATACGCCGACGTCGAAGTTCATTGCGATCCGCCTTGAGGCGGCGAGCGAGACGGGTTTGATCATGGCCAAATCCGCTTGAACTCGCGGCCCTGTGGCGAGGGAGCTTGCTCCCGCTGGAGGCCGCAGGACTCCCTCCGTTTTGCATTTTTTGGGGCCGCTTCGCGGCCCGGCGGGAGCAAGCCCCCCGCCAAAGAATCTGTGTTGAGTCTCTGGTTCCTGAAGCTTTCGAACGCCCACAAAAAAGGCCGCTTTTTCTCAAAAACGGCCTGTCCGAAGTAGCTAAAGACCGGCGAAAATCGCTTAAGTTCCGCATACAAAACAGCAACTTGCATAATTGTATACAAGTCGTGTTATTCGTCGGATTTCGATTGTCAGTCTTGGTACAGAGCCTCAGGATCGCGCCGTCATCCCTTTGAGGCTCCTCTATGAAGTTCTCCTCGATTCTCTTGTTGTCCCTTGGCCTGGTCAGTGGCTTCGCTTCTGCCGGAGGCACCACCGAAGCAGGTGTGGGCGGCGCATTGGGCGGGGTTCTTGGCTCGGTCGTCGGTCAGTCTTTAGGCGGCAATACAGGTTCAACCATTGGCGCAGCCCTGGGCGGCGCGGGTGGTAGCGCGGTCGGCGCCAACAAGCACAGCCGTGGCGAAGCCGCCATTGGTGGTGCGCTGGGCGCAGCCGGCGGTAACGTGGTCGGCCGCAGCATGGGCGGCACCACCGGCAGCCTGATCGGCGCCGCAGCAGGTGGCGGCGCCGGTGGCGCGCTGGGCAACTACATGGGTAACGAAAGCCGTGACGAAGGTCGTCATTACGATCGCGGCCGCGACGACCGTCGCTACTACCGCGACCGCCATCCTGGCCGTGGCCACGCTTACGGCCACCGCAAGCATCACCGCTACTATCGCGACTAATCCGTTGCGTTAAGCGGGAAAGCAAAAATCGCAGCCCAAGGGCTGCGATTTTTTTTGCTCTGGTTCAAACCACCAGACGCTCCAGCGCGTCACGCAATCTGCCTGGAATCGGCACCGGCTGATTGCTCCTCCGGTCCACGAATACATGGACGAAACGCCCCGCCGCACAGGCCTCAGTTTCACCGACCTTGAACACTGCCAGTTCGTATTGCACCGAACTGTTGCCCAGTTTGCCGACCCGCAGACCGATCTCGATCAAGTCCGGAAAAGCAATCGAGGCAAAGTAGTCACAAGCCGAACTGACCACAAACCCCACCACCTCGCCGTCATGAATATCCAGGCCGCCGACCTGGATCAGGTAGGTATTCACTGCAGTGTCGAAGAAACTGTAATAGGTGACGTTATTCACATGCCCGTAGACGTCGTTGTCGTGCCAGCGCGTGGTGACCGGCTGGAAATGCGGGTAATCGGAGCGTTGTGGCATCGGGTTGGACATCAGCATTGATCCAGGAAGTTTTGCGAGCAGTCTAAAGGCGAAACCGTGGTGGCTCTAGCAATCAGCGTTCGGCAAACCCCTTGCCCTGAGCCGCCAGCTCGCCAATCAAGCGCGCCGGTTGCCACTGATCACCCTGCCGCGTTTGCAGTGCCAGCAAGCGCTGATGAATGTCCGCCAGCCCCTGCTGATCCGCCCAGGCCATCGGACCGCCCTTGTCGGCCGGGAAGCCGTAGCCGTTCAGGTACACCAGATCAATGTCATGGGCCGACCCGGCAATGCCTTCCTGAAGAATCTTTGCGCCCTCGTTGACCAGCGCCAGCAGGCAACGCTCCAGAATCTCCTCCGGACCGATCGCGCGGCGCTGGAAGCCCAGCCCTTCGCTGACCCGCAGCACCAGTGCATCGACTTCGGGATCAGGCTCGGCCTGTCGACTGCCCGGCTCATAGTGATAATAACCATTGCCGGATTTCTGCCCGAAGCGGCCCATCTCGCACAAACGGTTGTCCACCTGAACCTCCGGCGCATCCTGCCCCTTGCCGGCCAGCTCGCGTGCGCGCCATTCCAGATCAATACCGACGACGTCATACATGCGGAACGGCCCCATGGCGAAACCGAACCCCTGCAGCGCCGCATCCACCTGTTGTGGATAAGCGCCCTCGAGCAGCATCTTGCGCGCCTCCAGCACGTACGGATGCAGCATGCGATTGCCGATAAAGCCGTGGCAGTTGCCCGACACCACACTGACCTTGCCCATGCGCTTGCCCAGCGCCAGCGCCGCTTCCAGTGCAGGCGGCGAAGTCTGTGCCCCACGGACGATTTCCAGCAGTTTCATGATGTGCGCAGGGCTGAAGAAATGCAGGCCGAGCACTTGCGACGGACGTCGAGTCGCAGCAGCAATCGCGTCGATATCCAGCGCCGAAGTGTTACTCGCCAACAACGCCTCAGGCTTGAGCAGGCCATCCAGCTCGCGAAAGATCTTCTGCTTGAGCTCAAGGTTTTCGTATACCGCTTCGATCACCAGATCGACATTGCGAATCGCCGGGTAATCCGCCGCCGCGCTGATCCGGGCAAGTCGTGCGTCGGCTTCGACCTGATCGATCCGGCCCTGGCGCACATTGTGTGCATAGGTGTCGGCCACCGTCGCCAGTGCCTGTTCAAGCATCTGTGGATTGTTATCGACCCACTGCACGGCGATGCCAGCATTGGCCAGGCACATGACAATGCCGCGGCCCATGGTGCCCGCGCCGATCACGGCAGCTTGCTGAATATCGAAGGATGTCTGGCTCATGTTGTTCTCTTGTTGGCGATCCAAAGACAGCCTTCACCATAGTCAGGCACCGGACGTTTTTGAAGTTTATTCCCGTGATGAGCAACATTCAGCGCATGGATAACCCCCAATCGCCCTGAAACCGCACACTGCAGGAACTGCCGACATATCAGAGGTGTTCTTGAGCCCAACTGCGAACCTCGGCGTACGGATACTCCTCCAGCGCCGCATACCCCGAAATCGTCCGTGCCTTTAACCTGGTGAACAACGGCACATTTATCCCGCACAGAAACCGCGTCAGCCGCTCCGCCGTCGGCACACTGCCAGTGTGCTGTTCGTGCCTGTGGATAAAATCACCGCACAGCACCGCGAAGTTTTTATCCACAAGCGCTGGCAACTCGGGAGGCGCCGGAAGGCGCGCGATAGCACCGTGACACACCGAACAGTGCCCGCATCGCTCGGGGGCGTTGTGATCGCCGAAGTGTTCGGCCAGGCGATGGCCCAGGCAGCGCTCAGTGCCGAACAGATCGAGCATGGCGTGAATCCGCGTTATTTCAGCCTGTTCATGCCGGGTAAAATACGCATGCAATTCGGCGCTCAAAACAGCGCTGTCGAAATCACTGTGCAGCACGTTGTAGACCTCGGTCATCTGCTTGCTCTCAAGCTCGACCCAGCCCTTCTCCTGAAAGTAATCCAGCGCCTTCACCACCCGGTTGCGCTCAGCCGAATACTGCGTGTACATCGCTTCGAAATTCACCGTGGCCCAGGTGCGTGCGCGACTGGAGGTGTGGATGATGGCCGCGACAAAATCCCTGCGCTCACCGTCGAAATGCTCAAGCAAGGCTTCCGGCTCCAGCAGGTATTTGAAACGGTATTCGGCGTAATAGGCATAGCGCGGCGCGATCAAACCGCGCAGCTCCATTTGCACCAGTAGAGTTTTCAGCGGCAACGCGCGAATGTTGCTCTGATCGGCCAGCGGCCCGAGCAGAAACTCCCACTGCCCTTCGGCTGCGGCAGCCTGCATTTCTTCCAGCACACAACGAATCCCTTCACGCTCCGGGGTATCGCCGTAGACGAAGTTTTCCAGCACGTTGAGGCTGTCGCGGTTGGCCAGCACCAGGCAATCCGACGGCTGCCCGTCGCGTCCGGCGCGACCGATTTCCTGACTGTAGTTTTCGATGGATTTCGGCAGATCGAAATGCACCACGTTGCGGATGTCGCTCTTGTCGATCCCCATACCGAAGGCAATGGTTGCGACGATGCAATTGGACTGCCCGGCCATGAATTCCTTCTGAATCGCCTCGCGCTGATCATTGGGCAAACCGGCGTGATAGGCCTGGGCCTGTATGCCGTTACGCCCCAGATGCTCGGCGATGTGTTCGGCGGTTTTCTGCAGCGTCACGTAGACAATGCCCGGCTGGCCTGGACGCTCGCTCATCCACTCCACCAGGCGCCGGCGTTTGTCCTCGCCGCGTACCGGTTCCACCAGCAGATTGAGGTTGGGTCGATAGAAGCCGGTGGTCACCACATCAGCGGCGGCGATGGCGAATCTGGCCTGCATGTCGGCGACGACTTTCGGCGTCGCCGTAGCCGTCAACAGCAGGGTTTGCGGAATGTTGAACTGGCGCTGATAGTCCGGCAGCTTCAAATAGTCGGGGCGAAAGTTGTGGCCCCATTCCGAGATACAGTGCGCTTCGTCAATCACCAGCAACGAGATCGGCACCTGCTGCAAAAAGTTGCGGAAACGCTCGTTCTTCAGACGCTCCACCGAAATCATCAGAATCTTCAATTCACCCGAACGGGCGCGGGCCATCACGTCACTGGCATCATCGCGACTTTGCGCCGAATCGATGCTGCCGGCACTGATACCGTGACGCTTGAGGAATGCCAGTTGATCCTGCATCAACGCCAACAGCGGCGACACCACCAGGGTCAGATGCGGCAGCAACAGTGCCGGCACTTGATAGCACAGTGACTTGCCGGACCCGGTGGGGAAAATCGCCGCCGCCGAGCGCCCGGCCAATACAGCGCTGATTGCCGCTTCCTGCCCGGGTCGAAACTGTGGATAACCGAAAACCTGTTCCAGGGTGTGGTGCATGCGCTGTCACTCCGTTGACCGCTGTGATGTCAACAGCCTAGCGGGCGATCACAGCGAGTCGAGAAAAGGTCGGGGTCAATTCGATACGGAATGATACAGCGCCGGGGCAGATGCCACCGGATCAAACAAAGGAAACAATTTGCCTCTCGCCGGCCTGACCGCAAGGCAGGTAACGTGCGCCGCATCCACGAAACGAGCGTCGTGCCAGGACGGCCGACACCCGTGGGTCAACTCAAGGAATAAACATGTCCGACAGACTGAAACTGCTCCTCACCCTGACGCTCGCATCGCTGTTGCTGGGCGGATGCATGCAACTCCCCGATGACATTCCGCCCCTCGCCATGCGCGCCACTGCAGATCACGTAGTCACCTAGGTCTCGTCGCAACGACAGGCTAGGGACGCAGCACGGCCACCCGAAGTTGCGCATTCAGTTCCTGTTCATGCACACCCTGGCTCTTGCTCGCCCACTGTGCATGGGCCGGACTGATATCGCCGGTAAACGCCGCCGCCAGTTGTCGCAGGTCCGCCACACTGCGCACTCGTGCACAGAACAGCTGTTCGCCACAGTCCTGACTGGCGTTGCGATAAATGCCCAGCAAACGCTCCCACAGTCCCTCGCGCACCTGTCGGATCGGTTTGAGCCGCACATGCGGCACATCCAGTTGCCGTTGCAGTGCGCCAGCATCCAGCGTTTCACTCGCCAACAGGACTTTGGCGAACATCAACACTTCGGCACGTGAAGCAGTATCGATGCGGGCCTGGCTGGACAGCGCGTCGGGCCAGCCGGTGCGTTGCAGATCGACAAACACCCAGCTGTTGCCGGCATCAGCGGCTCCGGCCAAGCGACACCCAATGGTCCACAGCAATAAAATCGAGGCTTTTCGTAGCCACCGCATACTCAATTCCCTTTAAGCGCGCATCGGACGTTTGGAAACGTCCTACAGTTTCTGGCGCGCACCATACAGAGGATTCTCAAGAAACGCCTGTGAATCCCGTGGGAAATTTCTGCGCTAAGGGTTTTACCTCGAAAAAGCTGCAAAACCTTGTAGGGCAATTGCCCGAGTCTCGGAAAAACCCCTACGAACTCCGTCCATCACGGCGGTCTTGTGACCCCTTGCCACGCACTTCTATAGTGGCCGGCGCGGCTGCAACCACTGGAGCGACTTCGTACAGGACACGTCTGAACATAAACATGCATAACCCGCTGGCCAATCGTTATCGCCCGCTCAAAAGCACCGACGGCGATCATCCGGTGCTGACCATAGATACTCAAGCCAGCCACGGCGAACTGCTCGACGCTGCGCATCAACGCCTGCGTGCCGCCAGCGATTTGCTGGAGACTCTTTACTGTTTGTGTTTCAAACAGGCCGATGTCAAAGACATCCCGAACATCGTCAACGCCCTGTATTTATTGACCCAGGACGGCTGCGAACTTCTGGAAGTAGCAAAACTTCAACTTGCAAACGCTTTATAAAATCACGCGCACAAACAACGCAACAACTAACCACTTCATATCCGCAATATAAAAAACTAGCCTGCTTGCTCTTAATTCATTCAAGAGCAACATTATGAGTACATTGACTATTTTCTTTTGCGGCACGGGTTCCACCAAGTTCGACACCAGCAACAGCAACTATTGGAACGGTGAGTTGGTGTCCACTCTCGCTTCGCACCACACTGGCCGCGAGTTCGCCGAATGGATTGTCGTCGACGGCCCCGGCTCCAGTAATCTGCAGGCCGATGAGCTGTTCACCAAATCTGCCGACTACGGTCTCAGCGGCACGTTGTTCGGCAAGGGCTGGGAGGAAAACGTGCAGCACGCAATGAACATCATCAAAGGCAAGTGCGACTGGCAACGCCAGCAACTGACCGAAGCGGAATACAACCGTCTCAAAGCGGCCGGTATTCCCATTGAAGATGTAAAAATCGAAGGCTCCTGGTTTTGGCGTAAATACAACTACGGAGAACGCAGCGTGACCCAGCAGAAGTTGCAGGAGCAAATCATTAAAACGTTCCGCAAGGACGGCATTATTCCCACTCAGGTCAACCTGGTCGGCTGGAGTCGAGGCGGTATAAGTTGCCATATGCTGGCCAACGCCATGTTCAATGACAGTACTTTGAAAAGCATTCCGGTGAAGATCCTCGCCATTGATCCGGTGCCCGGCATCGGCAACTTCCAGGAACATCGGGTCAAACTCAACAGCAACGTCAAAGAGTACGTTGGCTTCTATGCCCGCGACGAGCGTTCGAAAGGTTTCAGCTGCGTTATCCCGCAAACGGCTACCGGTACGCGCACGCATATCTTCCCGATCCCCGGCCGCCACGCCACCCTGGTCGGCAACGCTGCCGCTGACGGCAACGCCGGCCCGAAGGTCCTCGCCGAACCCGGCCAGTTCGTGCGCCACTTCGCCGAAGCCTGCCTCAAGCGTTGGGGCACCCCGCTGACCAACACCCTGAACCTGAGCGACGCCGTCCTGAAGCAATGCGGCGATGCGATGGTCAGGGACGCCGCGAAATACAAGGCCATGGAAAAGTACTCCTACACCTGGTTCACCGAACTGGACCAAGGCGAACGCTACGTTTCGCTGGGCAGCAAAGGCGTGCCTTTCTCGTCGGGGAAGGGCGGGATCTACGCGCCGGCGACCGGACTGACGACGAGTGTGCTGGATGTCGAGGGGTATCGGGCGATTCGTTGAAAACCGTGATAGATCTGTAGGAACGGCCTGCTCGAATCTGCATCCCGTTCCTACACGCAGCGGCGCCTTGTCTTCTATCGGCGCCGATAGGCCGAAACCTATAGTTGTGACTGTCGCTGCCAATTCAGCGGCTCGGGCTTGGTCACCCGATTGGATCATGCATTCGCGTCCGCTGTATGCTGCCGGCACTCAATTGCCAGCAGCGTTATGGTGGCTGTGTTTGGGACGCTTTCGAGCGTGCCGGGTATGTGCATGATCCTCACCGGTTGACCAACCCGAACACAGTCGCCTCCAGTCGCTTGGTCACGATGTGGTGGCTTCATTCGAAGCAATTGAGGATCTAAAAATGAAATCATGGAACGAGCTCCACTCCGATCGCTACCGCCCCGTCGACTCCAACCTCACTGACACCAAGCCCCTGGTCATCGACACCGATGCCAACCCGCAAGACATCCTCGAATGCGCCGTCCAGCGCCTGCGTGCGTCCAGTGACCTGCTGCAAACGCTCTACTGCATCTGCTTCAAACACGCCGACGTCGAAGACATCCCGCACATCACCCATGCCCTCTACCTGCTGACCAAAGACGGCTGCGACCTGCTGCAAGTCGCCCAGCAGAAAATGCTCAGCTTGAAAGCCCCGGCCTGAAGCTGAGAGATCGAATCGCTCTCAGGCACTGCCTGAGAGCGATGGAAAAAACGCAATCAAACGATGGAGATTCTCGTGAGCAAATTTTTTGATGAGCTGATGGAAAGCGTCAAACAGGCAGATGAAATCTTCCGCCGCGAGCACGGAGACCTCGACTCGCCACCTGCTCCAAAGATGCCGCTGGAAAATTGAAGAGCACCTTCAAGGCACACCGTTTCCTGACAATGACGAAGACAAATAAGTACCAAAATTATGCTTATTAGCCATAAAAACAGGTGGAATACTTCCAGTTAGCTGTTTCTGCCTCCACTTGTCTTGCCGAACATTCTTCTTAGTCTTAAGTGCTACTATTCTGGTAGTTAAGGCTTAAAAATGAAGGAATATTGGCACATGGCTAATAAGACAGCACCGCTCTTGCCCGCGACTTCCAGACTGCTTTCCGAGTTTGGCGAGCGCCTGAAGCTGGCCCGCCTGCGCCGTAAACTGACGGCCAAACAGGTCGCAGAACGATCAGGCATGTCGCTGACAACCCTGCGCTCACTGGAGTCTGGTGGCTCGGGAGTAACCATCGGTGCCTATCTATCAGTCATGCAGGTACTCGGGCTGGAAAAGGATCTGAATAAACTGGCCGAGGCCGATGAGATGGGGCGCCGATTGCAGGACGCGCAATTGCTGCCTGGATCAACCCCCCAACGAGTACGCGGAACATCCAGGATCAAGAAGTCGCCTCTGGTCGGCGAAAAGAGCACAAGAGTGGAGGAAGACAGCGCCTACATCGCCAGCCTGACGGAAGATTTTCCCCTCAACACCCACTCGCTTTCAGAACTGTTGAACAAGAAAAAAAGCGGCTCCAAAACAGGTGAAGAATGACGCGAATTGCGGTTTATGCAGATTGGGAATCCTTGAATGGCGCAAGACGCCTCGGATTCCTGCATGTCAGAAAGGCCCGTGCTAACGAAGTGTTCGAGTTTGAGTACGATCCAGCCGCACTGGCCGATCCTGAACTGAACTTCATGAAGCTCGATCCCCGTATCAACTTTTTCGAAGGACACCAATTCCCCGGCGGGCACCAAACCCAGTTCGGTGTATTCGCAGACTCAAGCCCTGATCGCTGGGGACGCTTGCTGATGAAGCGGCGGCAGGAACGCGACATTCGGGACGGCTTGATGCCAAAAGGCAGCAAACTGTACGAATCCGATTATCTGCTGGGCGTACATGACCTCTTTCGCGTAGGAGGTCTGCGCTACAAGCTCAATGATGAGGGCAGCTTCCTCGATGACCGCGACGGCTTGGCAGCGCCACCCTTTTTAGAGCTGCGCGCATTAGAGCAGGCAAGCCGCGCGCTGGAAAACGACCCGGACAACACGGCACTGGAAGGACGCGAGTGGCTAAGAATGCTGATCGCACCCGGTGGCTCTTTGGGTGGCGCCAGACCCAAAGCCAGCGTTGCAGACCAACACGGTCATCTGTGGATTGCCAAGTTTCCAAGCATTCGAGATGACTACGACGTCGGTGCCTGGGAAATGGTGGTGAATGCTCTCGCCAAAAATTGTGGCTTGAGAGTCGCAACCGCCACCGCCCAGCGCTATGCGAGCCAGCATCACTGCTTCATGGTTAAACGCTTTGACCGAAGCAGATCCGGTGGCCGCTTCCACTTCGCCTCCGCCATGACCATGACCGACCGCGTCGACGGTGACGATGCCTCGAATGGCGCCAGCTACATCGAACTGGCTCGAGCGATCATTGAACACGGCTCAGAAGTCGACACCGACCTGCGCGAGCTATGGTCGCGAATTGTCTTCAATATTCTCGTTTCAAACACCGACGACCATCTGCGTAACCACGGATTCCTTCTCGACCCTGGTCGCGGGTGGCGGTTGTCCGAGGCTTACGACATTAATCCCGTGGCGAATGCGGATGGGTTGAAACTGAACATCACGGACTTTGATA
The DNA here is from genome assembly GCF_022368695.1 of Pseudomonas sp. Y5-11. Classification (NCBI taxonomy): domain Bacteria; kingdom Pseudomonadati; phylum Pseudomonadota; class Gammaproteobacteria; order Pseudomonadales; family Pseudomonadaceae; genus Pseudomonas; species Pseudomonas sp. Y5-11. The sequence continues at coordinate 1,212,317 of NZ_CP058974.1, read as the reverse complement.
ACGCCTTGGATCTGGAATTGGCTAGAGAAGTGGCAGAGTTTTTTCGAGTCAGCCGGGAAAATACAGAAAATATCATCGAACGGTTTCGGGCCGTTGTTAGTCAGTGGCAAACCATCGCTGGGGTTCTGCGCCTGTCTAAGCGTGAGCAGGACAGCATGGAGCCGGCGTTTCGGGATTCTGGCCGACAGTAACACTCATGGCCAAGCAAGTAACTTGCAGCTCAGATGGCTTTTTAACACTTCGAAAAAAGCCACCTCATCCACCTAGTGAACTAATTGGTTGGCACACTGGCCATCTGATGGCTATGATCTAATCTTCCTCTAAAGCGATAAAATCCAATACAGAGGAATGAGTAATAGATACTTGGTGGAAAACGTTTTTGGGACCTTGAACAATCGGCAACCGGTAGACAGGGAGTAAAAAATGCCAAGAGCTAAAAAGAACAAAGAAAAACTTTCAATCTACTTGGCAAAAAACGACCATGCATCCGACATAGAGTTTGTAAAAGTTGAAAACTCAATCGCCCCAAAAACAGTAAAGCTTCCTACGGGATCCGCAACGCTTTATATAAAAAAGGAAGTCGATCCTCACCCCCCAAATGGGCAAGTTTCCTTTGCAAGGATCAAGAATTCTCACCAGAAATTTTTGGACAGGGAAATACCGTCGGCGCGCTATTAGTAATTCGAGTTCATGGGAAAATATTCTCTCTAGCTTTTGGCTCAGGCTACCACTTGATAATATCCGACAGCATTGAACGCGACTTTGGTCTTCGCGTAACCTTAAACTCTGTAAGTCCTGAAAAGCTCAGAAGCCTGGACAAGTCAAACTATGAAGACAATCCACTGAACTCGAGAAATCAGAGCCCTAAAAGCGTAGGAATCTTTGAGCTTGAAATAGACTCGGAGACGGATATGCTTTACGCGATAACTGGGGAGTCCATGGTCAGCATATTCGGGACTCAAATAACTGGCAGAGATGCTCTTGTCATATGCCCAGAAGTGACTCTTGATACATTATCAGACATCCTATTTGAAGCACTAGAACGCTTCAAAATGAAGCTTCCAGAAAACTTCGAATGGGTGGACAACATAAGTAAAATAAAAGACCCAGACGTTGCATTATTACTCGACATGGAGCTGGATGAGAGATTATCCGTCGATCAGCATCTTGATCATTTTTGGCTAGGTGAGCCAGAAATCGTAGATTGGGAGTATCAATCGGGGTACTCATTTGACCAGCATTACAAGGCGGCAATACATCCGACATTAGAAATTAAAGAACTCGCAAGGCATTTACAGACCAATAGTCAAGAGAAAATATGTACAAAAGCCTTGAAGAAACAACAAATTTTTATAGTTCACGAGGAACATCATAGCAATAAGTCATGGTCTGCATATCGCTGTCTTTACGCCGAAATAACATATGGCAGTGAACAATATATCCTTAGAAACGGGATATGGTACAGAGTAAATCAAGACTTCGTGAAACGCATAGACAACTACCTCAGTGAATTAACGCAGTATCAATACACCCTTCCAACTTACAACCATGAAAGGGAAGACGAATACAACAACTATGTCGTTGCAAACGACCCTAATTATGTACTGTTTGACAAAAAAACTATTGGACTTGGCGGAAAAAATGACAAAATCGAGTTTTGCGATATTTTAAGAAACTCTCGATACTTAATTCACGTCAAATACTATAGAAGCTCGAGCACCCTAAGCCACTTATTCTCTCAAGGCTGCGTCGCTGCCGAAGCATTTGTTAGTGACAAAGAGTTCCGAAAAAGACTAAACAAAAAACTACCTGAAGAAATGAAGTTAGCTGATATAGACATTCGGCCAGAATCAAAAAAATTCTGCGTTGTATATGCCATTGCCGTAAACCGAGAGATACCGAAAAAGCTACCTTTTTTTTCAAAAGTAACGTTGAAAAATGCTTTCAGAACATTAAGGGCTTTAGACTTTGAGGTCAATCTTGCAAGAATCGAGGTAGATGCTGTTCTTGCCTGCAAGAAAAAACACAGGAAGAATAAATGAGGGCTTATATAAGAAAAAAAGCCGCCCTCAAGAGGCGGCTTTTTCATTCACCAGAACTAAGTCTTACAACTTAGGACCCGCCGCCTTGATCGCGTCGCTCACTTCGAACTTTTTGAAGTTCTCGATGAACAGACCGGCCAGGGCCTTGGCCGCTTCGTCGTAGGCAGCCTTGTCAGCCCAGGTGTTGCGTGGGTTGAGCAGGTTGGTTTCAACGCCCGGTACGGCCAGTGGCACGTCGAGGTTGATGGTGTCCAGGTGCTCGGTGGCGGCACCGATCAGCGCGCCGCTCTGGATCGCGGCGATCACGGCACGGGTGGTCGGGATGTTGAAGCGTTTGCCGACGCCGTAGCCGCCGCCGGTCCAGCCGGTGTTGACCAGGTAAACCTTGGAACCGAAGCCGCGGATGCGCTTGATCAGCAGCTCGGCGTATTCACCAGCCGGACGCGGGAAGAACGGTGCGCCGAAGCAGGTGGAGAAGGTCGACTTGATGCCGCTGCCCGAACCCATTTCAGTCGAGCCCACCAGTGCGGTGTAGCCGGACAGGAAGTGGTAGGCCGCTTGCTCTTCGTTGAGGATCGACACTGGCGGCAGCACGCCGGTCAGGTCGCAGGTCAGGAAGATCACCGCGTTTGGCTCGCCGCCCAGGTTCTTCGCGGAACGCTTGGCAACGTGCTCCAGCGGGTAGGCCGCGCGGCTGTTCTGGGTCAGGCTGACATCGGCGTAGTCGGCGTGCTTGGCGTCGTCGATGGCCACGTTTTCCAGCACGGCGCCGTGCTTGATGGCTTTCCAGATGACCGGTTCGTTCTTCTCGGACAGGTCGATGCACTTGGCGTAGCAGCCGCCTTCGATGTTGAAGACAACGCCTTCGCCCCAGCCGTGTTCGTCGTCACCGATCAGGTAACGGCTTTCATCGGCCGACAGGGTGGTTTTACCAGTGCCCGACAGACCGAAGAACAGGGTCACATCGCCTTCTTCGCCGATGTTGGCAGCGCAGTGCATTGGCAGCACGTCAGCGGCCGGCAGCAGGAAGTTCTGCACGGAGAACATGGCTTTCTTCATCTCACCGGCGTAACGCATGCCGGCAATCAGCACTTTCTTCTGCGCGAAGTTGATGATCACGCAACCGTCGGAGTTGGTGCCGTCACGCTCAGGCACGCACTCGAAGTTGGCCACGTTGAGCACTTGCCACTCTTCACGACCGGCCGGGTTGTACTGGGCCGGGTTGATGAACAGGCAACGACCGAACAGGTTCTGCCAGGCAGTCTGGGTGGTCATTTTCACGGCCAGGTAGTGATCTTCAGCCGCGCCTACATGCACGTGGGAAACAAAGTGCTCTTGCGCGTTGTTGAACGCCTCGACACGAGCCCACAGCGCGTCGAACTTGTCGGCCGGGAACTTGCGGTTGATCGGGCCCCAGGCGATAGCGGCCTGGGTGGAAGGCTCTTCAACGATGAAACGATCGACTGGCGAACGGCCGGTGCGGTGACCGGTGCGAACAACCAGAGCGCCGGTATCGGCAAGCTCGCCCTCACCGCGTTGCAGGGCTTCTTTTACCAGATCATCAACACTCAGATCGGTGTACACGGCGTTATTGGCTTGCGTCATGAGGTTCCCCGTCGGCCAGTGGCCGAGTGTGCTCCAAACGTTTTGTAGTAGAAAGTCGTGCACTACTACCGCGAAAAAAGTGGGCCGGATTATGCCAGAAAAGCCCAAAAAGAGTAGGGTCCTCCCGTCGTAACGGCGAAATTCCGTCGTTACGCAGTGAATTTACCTGCGCTGAACCGTTTTAGTGCCGGGTATCTGACGGCGTGTCGACGCCTGCGCCAGCGAACAATTGAGCAATATCGGCCGAGTCGAACAGGTACTGCTGATTGCAAAACTGGCAATCGATCTCGACTTTGCCGCCCTGCTCGGCTGCCAGCGCCAGCGCATCTTCCAGCCCAAGACTGACCAGCGCGTTGCCGGAGCGTTCCCGCGAGCAACTGCAGCTGAAGCGCAAATGTTGCACATCGAACAGGCGTACCTGCTCTTCGTGATAGAGACGATGCAGGACGGTTTCGTTGTCCAGGCTGAGCAATTCATCGGCGTTCAGGGTGCTGGCCAGCGCGGTGATGTGCTGCCAGCTGGCGGCGCGCTCTTCTTCGTCTTTCAGGCGGTCGGCCGGCAGTTGCTGCAGCAGCATGCCGCGGGCACGACGGCCGTCGGCGAAGAGCTTGAAGCGGGTGCCGACCTGTTGCGACATGACGAAATAGTTGGTGAAGCAGTCCGACAGTGTCTCGCCGTCAAGATCAACAATGCCCTGATAGCGCTGACCAACAGTCGGGTCGACGGTCAAGGCCAGAACGCCGTTCGGCATCAGATCATTGAGGGTGGCGTCCGCCTTGATCTGCTCGGCGTTGTAACGCGCCAGGCCGCGGATCTCGCGCTCGCTGGAGCATTCGATCATCAGCAGCGGAATCGGGCCTTCGGAGCGCGCCTGCAGAATCAGCAAGCCGTCGAATTTCAGGGTGCCCACCAGCAACGAGGCCGCCGCCATCAATTCGCCCAGCAATTGCGCGACCGGCTCCGGGTACGGGTGCTTGGCGAGGACTTCGGCGTAGCTGCGCTCAAGCGCAACCAGTTCGCCGCGTGTGTCGCTGTCATCGAAGATGAAACGTTGGGTGAAATCGGTATCCGCTAGGTCGGTCATAATTTTGGGTATCTGAATGTGGTGACAAAATGGTTACAAGACGTGAAAATTTGCGCTTCTTGGCACCCTTTTTGGTGCCAGCGCTAAGCCATGGGAGGCATTTTATGAACAATCCGGGTTTGTTCCAATCAAGGTGGAACCTCGGCCGGCTGGTTCTGTGTAACGTAGTGCCCTTGGCGCTACTGGCTTTCTGGTTATGGCCTACGGGCCAAATGCTGTGTGTGATTTTCGACGAGTGGCTGTTCCGCTCACTCAATGCACCACTGGCCAGCAACCCCATATGGCTCCACATCTGGGCAATTGCAAGTCTGCGCCCGTTCGACATCATCGTCGGACTGATCCTGCTGACGCTGCTGATCAAGGGCGACTGGGTGTTCAAGGCGATTGATGTGCGTCGCGCCTTCTTCGGATTTTTCTCGATCCTGCTGTTGATGGTGGTGATTCGCGCGCTGTTTTCCAAATTCGCCGACTACATGGACTGGCAGCACAGCAGCCCGTCGATGGTGCTGGAAGGCGCGGTGCACCTGAGTGATTACTTCCCGCACCTGGAAAAAGCCTGGGAGCTGAAGGATCGCTCGAGCCAGAGCTTCCCCGGTGACCACGCTTCGGTGTTGCTGATCTGGGCACTGTTCATGGGCGTGTTCAGCCGTACTGTTGGTCAGTTCCTGACCGTCTGGGGCCTGGCACTGCTGTTCATGCTGCCGCGTCTGGTGGCCGGCGCGCACTGGGGCCAGGACGATTACATCGGCGGCATGCTGCTGGCGGTATGGGCGTTGGGCTGGGGTTACTACACACCATTCGCTTATCACGCCGCCAACTTCTGGCTGAAGGTGACTGCGCCGGTTTTCAATCTGCTGGGCAAGCTGCCGGTGGTTTCGCGGATGAGTGTGGTGTCTGCCGCGAACTGACAGTTGTGTGAAGACCTGTGGCGAGGGAGCTTGCTCCCGCTCGGCTGCGTAGCAGTCGCTTTACCCGTCGATGCAGTTGTATTTTGAAATACGTGCTCGCCTGTACAGGGCGTCCTTCGGCCGCCAGCGGGAGCAAGCTCCCTCGCCACAAGTGTGTTCGTCGCACACTACTCGTGGCTGCTGCCACGAAACTTGAACAGATCCCGCCGCTGCTTCTTGCTCGGTTTGCCATCAGTGCTCACGCCCAGCGCCCCGGCCTTACGCATCGCCGCTGCCGCTTCACGCTTGGCAATACTCGCCTCGGTCTCGGAATACAGCGTCTGCGCCTCGGGTGCGCCGCGACGCACGATCGACAAGGCGTCGACCCTCACCGTGCGCTCTTCAAAACCGGTACGAATCTCGAATTCATCGCCAATGCGTGGCTCTTTGCCAGGCTTGCAGCGCTCCCCTCGGCAGTGCACCTTGCCACTTTCGATGGCTGCTTTGGCCAGCGCCCGGGTTTTATAAAAGCGCGCCGCCCACAACCACTTGTCGAGCCGGACCTTGTCGTCCTCTTCGCTTTTTTGTGCCATGGAATTTCCTCATTCTGAAATATTGATGAACTGTACTACCGTTTCTGTCGTGCCATGAATGACGCCGCCGCGGATTACAATGCGCACCAGCCGACACCCGCTTGAGGCGTCGGCGATCCGGGCCATAGAAATCTGTCGCCTTTTAACCCTTATTCTGCGTGAATACCGCGAACCCGGCCCTTGCGGGCTGAGCGGTTGCCACGGTTGAGCATTTTTTTGAAGACATTTGACCATTTGACCGTTGTCGGTCTGCGCGAGTGGGTGGCGCTCCCGGATCTGGGAGTCGCGGGCCTGCGGGCGAAAATCGACACCGGCGCCAGCACCTCCAGCCTGCACGCCACCGACATTGAACCGTTCGAACGCGATGGCGAGAAGTGGGTGCGTTTCACCGCGCATCTGGGCACGGTGGTGCAGTTGCGTCATCGGCGTTGCGAAGCACCGCTGGTGACGCGCAAAACCATCAAAAGCTCCAACGGCCAGGCGCAGGTGCGCTATGTGATCAGCACCACCCTGGCCCTCGGTGATCGGGTCTGGCAGGTCGAGTTTACCCTCGCCTGCCGCAAGTCCATGCGCTATCGCCTGTTGCTCGGGTCCAAAGCCTTGATCGACGGCCAGCTGGTGGTCAATCCGGGCATCAAATATGTACAAGACAAGCCGGTGTTCCCGGTATCTACCTCCTCCACAGGTGTTGCATGAAGATCGCTGTGCTGTCGCGGAATCCGCGTCTGTATTCCACCCGTCGCCTGGTCGAAGCCGGCACCGAGCGCGGGCATGAAATGGTCGTGATCGACACCTTGCGCGCCTACATGAACATTGCCAGCCACAAGCCGCAAATCCACTACCGCGGCAAACCGCTGGAAGGCTTCGACGCGGTGATTCCGCGAATCGGTGCATCGGTGACGTTTTATGGCTGCGCGGTGTTGCGCCAGTTCGAAATGATGGGGGTGTTTCCGCTCAACGAGTCGGTGGCCATTGCCCGCTCCCGGGACAAATTGCGTTCGCTGCAACTGCTGTCGCGTCGCGGCATCGGCCTGCCGGTCACCGGCTTCGCTCACTCGCCGGACGACATTCCCGACCTGATCGACATGGTCAACGGCGCGCCGCTGGTGATCAAGGTGCTGGAAGGCACTCAAGGCATCGGTGTGGTGCTGTGCGAAACCGCAACCGCAGCCGAATCGGTGATCGAGGCGTTCATGGGCCTGAAGCAGAACATCATGGTTCAGGAATACATCAAGGAAGCCGGCGGTGCGGATATCCGCTGCTTCGTGGTCGGCGACAAGGTGATCGCAGCCATGAAACGTCAGGCCAAACCGGGCGAGTTCCGCTCCAACCTGCACCGTGGCGGCAGCGCCAGCCTGATCAAGATCACCCCGGAGGAACGCATGACTGCGTTGCGTGCGGCCAAGGTCATGGGCCTGGCGGTGGCGGGCGTGGATATTTTGCGTTCGAACCACGGGCCGCTGGTGATGGAAGTGAACTCGTCGCCGGGCCTGGAAGGCATCGAGACCACCACCGGCAAGAACGTGGCGGGGATCATCATCGAACATCTTGAGAAGAATGGCGGGCCGAACATGACTCGCACCAAGGGCAAGGGTTAAAAGCAAAAGATCGCCGCTTTCGGCAGCGCCTGCATGGGAATCCGTACCCTGCAGGCGCTGCCGAAGGCAGCGATCTTTTTCAACGGTTAAACAGCATCCCGCGGCAACATCAACCCCAACGGCAACCTTACCCGCGCTTCCAGCCCGCCACCGGAACGGTTGCGCAGCTCGACATTGCCGCCATGCATCGAAGCAATGCGCTTAACGATCGCCAGACCCAACCCGGTACCTTTGCCACCCCGGGCACGGTCGCCACGGGTGAACGGGTTGAAGATCGCCTCAAGCTCTGACGGATCAATCCCCGCGCCACGATCCATCACGCTCAACACCACGTACGGCGCGCTGGTATCGCCAGACACATAAGCCGCGACCTCGACGCCACTGCCGGCATGGTTCAGGGCGTTGCCGATCAGGTTGTTCAGCAGGCGTTTCATCGACACCCGGCGCAGTGGAAACGGCTGGATCGGTTCCAGTCGCAGGCGCACTTTCTCTTCGCTCTGGTTATAGGGTGCGGCCACCTCACGCACCAGATCGCTCAGGTCCACTTCTTCCACCGACTCGTCACGACCGTCACGAATGAACGCGAGGAACTGGTCGAGAATCGCGTCCATGTCTTCGATGTCGCGGACCATGTCGTCAGTCAGGTCATTGCGGTCGCCCATCAGCTCCAGCGACAGCCGCAAACGGGTCAGCGGCGTGCGCAAATCATGGGAGACCCCCGCCAGCATCAGCTCGCGCTCGCGACCGGCCTGTTCGACGTCTTCGGCCATCTGGTTGAAGGCGCGGTACACCTCGGTCATCTCGCTCGGTGTGTCGCTGATCGGCAGACGTACGCTGCGGCCCTGACCCAGTTGTCGGGCGGCGTACACCAGACGCTTCAAAGGCTGGTTGAGCTGGCTGACGAAAATCCACGCCGAGGCGGTGGACAGCAAGCCGATGGCGAGGAACCAGCCGAGCACGTTCCAGATTTTCTGGCCGCGCAATGGATGCGGGTACAGCGGCACTTTCAGCCAGCCATCGCCCAGGCTCGGTGCACGCACCCACAGCGCCGGCGGCGAGTGCATGCGCAAACGCACTTCGGTATCGGCGCCCAGCTCCGCCTGCATCTGCCGCTGATAAATTTCACTGTACGGCCAGTGCTGTTCGCCCTCCGGCACACCGGCGCCGACCACCCGGATCAGCGTCGCGGCATCGGCGATCTTCGCGCGGTTTTCTTCATCGGCCGCCCAATAGGCACGCAGCGTCAGGGCGACGCCGTGGCTGTATTGGCGATCCACCAGCACGTCCTCGTTCATCAACAGATAAACCAGGGTCAGCGCCTTGGAAAACAGCACGACGATGAGCACCAGCCAAAGGGTGCGGGAGAAAAAACTTTGGGGGAACCAGACGGGGGTTTTCATCGATAACCGTTACACACTTGCAGGAGCGAGCCATGCTCGCATATTGCGGATTGCGAGTCTGCGCAGAGGGTCGATCAACCCGATCTGCGCAGACCCGCTCCTACAAATCGCCGATCACTTGGTGGCGGCGCCATCCGGCACGAACACGTAGCCCACGCCCCAGACCGTCTGGATGTAGCGCGGTTTCGACGGATCCGGCTCGATCATCCGGCGCAGACGGGAGATCTGCACATCGATGGAACGCTCCAGGGCATCCCACTCGCGACCACGGGCCAGGTTCATCAGTTTGTCGCGGGTCAGCGGCTGACGCGCGTTCATCACCAGCGCCTTGAGCACCGCAAACTCACCGGTGGTGAGCATGTGCACTTCTTCGCCACGTTTCAGTTCGCGGGTCGCCAGCGACAGCACGTAATCACCGAAGGTGACATTTTCGTCTTCACTGCCCGGTGCACCTGGCACCGGTGCGGCCTGACGACGCAGAACAGCCTTGACCCGAGCCATCAGCTCGTCCGGGTTGAACGGCTTGGCCAGGTAGTCATCGGCGCCCAGTTCCAGGCCCTTGATGCGGCTCATCTCATCGCCCTTGGCGGTGAGCATGATGATCGGAATCTGATTGTTCGCGGCCCGCAGGCGACGGCATGCGGTCAGGCCGTCTTCGCCCGGCAGCATCAGGTCGAGGACCACCAGGTTGAACACTTCACGCGACAGCAGGCGGTCCATTTGCTCGGTGTTCGGTACGGCACGGGCGCGGTAGCCCTTGCTGACGAAAAAGCGTTCCAGCAGGCTGCTCAGCCCCGGATCGTCGTCAACAATAAGAATTTTTTCGCCTTCAGCATTGTTTGCAGTGCTGCTCATTGGATGCTCCTTTTAGCTCGGCGCGCATTATGGCGTAGCTGCCGTTATACGCACCGTGTGCATTGTTAGCAGATTTTTCCTTCACTGCCAGAAAACCGGGGTTTATGCCTACAGACTGCTACACCCCCGAATGACAGAACGCTGGTTATAATGCGCGGCGTTTTGTGCCAGGCAACGTCTGAATCGTTACCGCAGGTGGCCGGGCTTTTTTCGCGGTGGCCGCAGTAATTGTTCGATTTCACGGGTCAATGGGGAGCCTTTTGACCCAGGCAGCGGCAATTTTCTAGCCGCTCAACCAGACTCCGGGCCTTTATTTCCGTGCCTGCGAGCCTGCTTTCACACTATGTCAGGTGGTTTTATGGACAGCATCAACAGCCGCATCGCCGAGGAACTCGGCGTACGCCCGCAACAGGTCGAAGCGGCCGTCGCGCTACTCGATGAAGGCTCTACCGTTCCCTTCATCGCCCGTTACCGGAAAGAAGTCACCGGCAGCCTCGATGACACCCAGCTGCGTCATCTGGAAGAGCGTCTGCGCTACCTGCGAGAACTCGACGAACGGCGCATCAGCATCCTCGCCAGCATCCAGGAGCAGGGCAAACTCACCCCCGCCCTCGAGCGCGACATCAAACTCGCCGACACCAAGACCCGCCTCGAAGACTTGTACCTGCCGTACAAGCAGAAGCGCCGCACCAAGGGCCAGATTGCCCTGGAAGCCGGCCTCGGCGAGCTGGCCGACGGCCTGTTCAACGACCCGAATCTGTCGCCAGAAACCGAAGCCGCACGCTTCGTCGACGCCGAGAAAGGCGTAGCCGACGTGAAAGCTGCGCTGGAAGGCGCCAAGTACATCCTGATGGAGCGCTTCGCCGAAGACGCCAGTCTGCTGGAGAAGCTGCGTAACTTCCTCAAGCAGGAAGCGACCATCAGCGCCCGCGTGATCGCTGGCAAGGAAGAAGAAGGCGCCAAGTTCCGCGACTACTTCGAACACGACGAGCCGCTGAAAAGCATGCCGTCGCACCGCGCACTCGCGATTTTCCGTGGCCGCAACGAAGGCATCCTCAGCTCCGCACTGAAAGTCGGCGACGAACTGCCGGGCACCATGCACCCGTGCGAAGGCATGATCGGCCAGCAATTCGGCATCCAGAACCAGAACCGCCCGGCCGACAAATGGCTCGGTGAAGTGGTGCGCTGGACCTGGAAGGTCAAGCTTTACACGCACCTGGAAACCGACCTGCTCGGCGAGCTGCGCGACAGTGCCGAAACCGAGGCGATCAACGTCTTCGCCCATAACCTGCACGACCTGTTGCTGGCGGCGCCGGCCGGCCCGCGTGCGACCCTGGGCCTTGACCCGGGCCTGCGTACCGGCTGCAAAGTCGCGGTGGTGGACTCCACCGGCAAGCTGCTCGATCACGCCACGGTTTATCCGCATGTGCCGCACAACAAGTGGGATCAGACCATCGCGATCCTGGCCGCCCTGTGCGCCAAGCACTCGGTTGATCTGATCGCCATCGGCAACGGCACCGCCAGCCGCGAAACCGACAAACTGGCGATCGAGCTGATCAAAAAATACCCGGCGATGAAAATGACCAAGGTCATGGTCTCCGAGGCCGGCGCCTCGGTGTACTCGGCATCGGAACTGGCAGCCAAGGAATTCCCGGATCTGGACGTGTCGATCCGTGGTGCGGTGTCGATCGCTCGCCGCTTGCAGGATCCGCTGGCCGAGCTGGTGAAGATCGATCCGAAATCCATCGGTGTCGGCCAGTACCAGCACGACGTGTCGCAGCTGAAACTGGCGCGCGGTCTGGATGCGGTGGTCGAGGACTGCGTGAACGCCGTCGGTGTCGATGTGAACACCGCCTCGGTGGCCTTGCTGGCGCGGATCTCCGGCCTCAACGCGACTTTGGCGCAGAACATCGTCGCTCACCGTGACGAGCACGGCGCCTTCAAGACCCGTGCGGCGCTGAAGAAAGTCGCGCGTCTGGGCGAGAAAACTTTCGAACAGGCCGCAGGCTTCCTGCGCGTCATGAATGGCGACAACCCGCTGGATTCTTCCGCTGTGCACCCGGAAGCCTATCCGCTGGTGCAGCGCATTGCCGCTGAAACCGACCGTGACATTCGCTCGCTGATCGGCGACGCCGCATTCCTCAAGCGTCTGGATCCGAAGAAATTCACCGACGAAACCTTCGGTCTGCCCACCGTCACCGACATCCTGCAAGAACTGGAAAAACCCGGCCGCGACCCGCGTCCGGAGTTCAAGACTGCCGAGTTCCAGGAAGGCGTCGAAGACCTCAAAGACCTGCAACTGGGGATGATCCTCGAAGGCGTCGTGACCAACGTGACCGCGTTTGGCGCGTTCGTCGACATCGGCGTGCATCAGGACGGTCTGGTGCACATCTCGGCGCTGTCGGAGAAGTTCATCAAGGACCCACGCGAAGCGGTGAAGGCCGGTGACGTGGTGAAAGTGAAGGTCATGGAAGTCGACATCCCGCGCAAACGCGTCGGCCTGTCGATGCGCATGAGTGATACCCCGGGCGAGAAGATCGACGGTGCCCGCGGTTCGCGTCCAGGCTCGGCACCGCGCCAGTCGTCGAACAACGCACCACGCAAGGAAACGGCCACAGCCGCACCGGCAAACAACGCCATGGCTTCGCTGTTCGCTAACGCCAAGCAGTTGAAGAAACGCTGATGGAGATTCCGGCCGGGCTCGTCGAGAGCGCGTTTTTCCAGCTGTTGGGCTGCCGCCTGCACAGCCTGGAAACCGGGGTGGCGCAAGTCGCCCTGGTGCTGGAACCGCAACTGCGTAATCGCGGCGGCAAATTGCACGGTGGCGCACTGTTCAGTCTGGTGGATATCGCCATGGGGCTGGCCTGTTCCAGCACCCACGGCTTCGACCAGCAGAGCGCGACCATCGAGTGCAAGATCAACTACATCCGCGCCGTATCCGACGGCGAGGTGCTGTGCACGGCGCGGGTGATCCACCCGGGCCGTCGCACGCTGGTGGTCGAGGCCGACGTGATGCAGGGCGACAAACTGGTCGCAAAAGCGCAAGGCACGTTCGCTGTCCTGTAGATGTTGTTCATCATTTTGAGTTAATTTCGGCGCAATGAATCCTGTAGGAGCTGCCGCAGGCTGCGATCTTTTGATCTTGCTATTGAAAAACAAAATCAAAAGATCGCAGCCTGCGGCAGCTCCTACAGTTTATGTGTGTGGCTGACCGGCTAGAAAACCAGGCGAAAACGCCAGTTTCAACTTCACCCTTGTAGACCGTCCTGCCCACCCCCATATTGGGGCGACTGACGCGTGAAGGAATCCAAATTGAGCGAACTTCTCAACCGCCGCCTGGCTCTGCTCGGCGAGCGCGCCAACCTCTCTCTGCTCGAACAGTGCCTCCACGGTATCGAACGTGAATGCCTGCGCGTGACCAGTGAAGGTCGTCTGGCGCAAACGCCGCACCCGGAAGCCTTGGGTTCCGCGCTGACCAATGAACAGATCACCACCGACTATTCCGAGTCGCTGCTGGAATTCATCACCCCTGCCCTGCCCGACCCGGCCGATACGCTGGCGAGCCTGGACAAGATTCATCGCTTTGCCTACAGCAAGCTCGGCAACGAGTACCTGTGGAGTCCATCGATGCCGTGCCCGTTGCCGGCCGAGGAAGACATCCCGATCGCCTATTACGGCACCTCCAACATCGGTCAGCTCAAATACGTCTACCGCAAGGGCCTGGCCCTGCGGTACGGCAAGACCATGCAGTGCATCGCCGGGATCCACTACAACTTTTCCCTGCCGGAAAAGCTCTGGCCGCTGCTGCGCGAAGCCGAGGGTTTTGTCGGCACCGACCGCGACTTCCAGTCGTCGTCCTACATCGCGCTGATCCGTAACTTCCGCCGCTACAGCTGGCTGCTGATGTACCTGTTCGGTGCTTCGCCAGCGCTGGACGCAGGCTTCCTGCGCGGCCGTTCGCATCAGTTGGAACAGCTGGACCCGGACACGCTGTACCTGCCGTACGCCACCAGCCTGCGCATGAGCGACCTCGGTTACCAGAGCAACGCCCAGGCTGGCCTGACGCCGTGCTACAACGATCTGGCGAGCTACACCGACAGCCTGCGCAAGGCTGTGGCCACGCCGTATCCGCCATATGTGGAAGTCGGCACGCACCAGGATGGAGAGTGGGTTCAGCTCAACACCAACATCCTGCAGATCGAAAACGAGTACTACTCCAACATCCGCCCGAAACGCGTGACCTACACCGGCGAGCGGCCAATCCAGGCACTGATGGCCCGTGGCATTCAGTACGTCGAAGTGCGTTGCCTGGACATCAACCCGTTCCTGCCGATGGGCATCGACGTCACCGAGTCGCGCTTCCTCGACGCGTTCCTGCTGTATTGCGCGCTGAACGACAGTCCGCTGCTGACCAACACTTCGTGCGGCAATGCCACTTCGAACTTCCTCAGCGTGGTCAAGGAAGGCCGGCGTCCGGGGCTGCAATTGCAGCGTGACGGTGAAGCGGTCGAGCTGAAGGTCTGGGCAGCCGAGCTGCTGGAAAAAATCGCACCGCTGGCGGCGTTGCTTGATCAAAGCCACGGCGGCGACGCGCATAGCAAGGCGCTGGATGCGCAACTGGCCAAAGTCAGCGACCCGTCCCTGACCCCGTCGGCGCAGGTGCTGGCCGCGATGGCCGAGCACAAGGAAAGCTTTGCGCAATTCTCCCTGCGTCAGAGCCAGGCCCACGCCGAGTTCTTCCGCCGCGAGCCGTTGACGGCGGATGAGCAGGCGAAGTTCGAGGAACTGGCGCGTTCGTCGCTGGCGCAACAGGCGGAGCTTGAACAGAACGAGGTGGGCGATTTCGATGTGTTTGTCGGGTCGTATCAGGCGAGCATTCTGGCGATCAGCAACTAAGCGCCGCCTTTGAAAAGATCGCAGCCTGCGGCAGCTCCTACAGGGTGTACGCCTATCCCATGTAAGAGCTGCCGCAGGCTGCGATCTTTTGATCTTTAGATTTTTCCGCTCATAAGCTAAGTCTAAAAAGTTATTTATTTTTAGTTTCTTAGATCATTTAGTCTCCTTTCACGCCGATCGTCGGTCGCCTGATTTGGAGCACTCCCCCATGAAACTGAATTTCCCGCTTCGCCTGCTGGCCGTGGCCTCGTTGGCTGCTGCGAGCTTTCTGGCGCAGGCCGCCGACCTCACCGTCGCCTACCAGACCACCGTCGACCCCGCGAAAGTCGCCCAGGCCGATGGCGCCTACGAGAAAGCCACCAAAGCCGACATCAGCTGGCGCAAGTTCGACAACGGCGCCGACATCATCGCCGCCATCGCGTCCGGTGACGTGCAGATCGGCTACCTCGGTTCCAGCCCGCTGACCGCTGCGATCACCCGCAAAGTCCCGGTGGAAACTTTCCTCATCGCCACCCAGATCGGCGCCGCTGAAGCACTGGTCGCTCGCGACGGTTCCGGGATCAAGACCCCGCAGGATCTGGTCGGCAAGAAAATCGCCGTGCCGTTCGTGTCCACCGGTCACTACAGCCTGCTCGCCGCGCTGAAGCACTGGAACATCGATCCGTCGAAAGTCACCGTGCTCAACCTCGCCCCGCCAGCGATCATCGCCGCGTGGAAACGCGGTGATATCGACGCTACTTACGTGTGGGATCCGGCCCTCGGTGTGGCCAAGGAAAACGGCAAAGTGCTGATCACTTCCGGCGAACTGGCCAAGTTCGGCGCGCCGACCTTCGATGCCTGGATCGTGCGCAAGGACTTCGCCGAGAAGCACCCGGAAATCGTCACCGCGTTCGCCAAGGTCACCCTCGACGCCTACGCCGATTACCGCAAGGATCCCAAAGCCTGGCTCGCCGACCAGTCCCACGTCGACAAGCTGGTGAAGCTTTCCGGCGCCAAGGCCAGCGACATTCCATTGCTGCTGCAAGGCAACGTCTACCCGTTGGCAGCTGATCAAGTGATCAGCCTCGGCGCGCCGACCACCCAAGCCATCACCGACACCGCCGCGTTCCTCAAGGAGCAAGGCAAGGTCGAAGCCGTACTGCCGGACTACGCGCCGTACGTCAGCGCCAAATACATCACCAACTGATCGGGAGTTCACTGCGATGGCCTTGCTACAGCTGGAGCGCATCAGCGCACAGTACCCGGGCAGCCCGGAACCGGTGCTGGCGGACATTTCCCTGACCCTCGGGCCTCAGCAATTGCTGGTCGCCCTCGGCCCGTCCGGCAGTGGCAAGACCTCGCTGTTGAACCTGATTGCCGGCTTCGTCGAACCCAGCGCCGGGCGCATCACCCTCGACGGCGTGCCAGTCAAAGGCCCGAGCGCCGAACGCGGCGTGGTGTTCCAGGATGACGCGCTGCTGCCCTGGCAGGATGTGTTGGCCAACGTCGCGTTCGGTCTGGAGCTGGCCGGCGTCGCCAAGGACAAACGCGAAAAGATCGCCCGGGAAATGCTCGCGCTGGTTGACCTCGGAGGTTTTGAACACCGCCGGATCTGGCAGCTCTCGGGCGGCCAGAAACAGCGCGTCGGCCTGGCCCGCGCCCTCGCCGCCGACCCGCGCGTGCTGCTGATGGACGAGCCCTTCGGCGCCCTCGACGCCTTCACTCGCGAGCAGATGCAGGAGCTGTTGCTGCAAGTCTGGCAGCGCACCGCCAAACCGGTGTTCCTGATTACCCACGACATCGAAGAAGCGGTATTTCTCGCCACTGACCTGATTCTGCTGGCGCCGAATCCGGGGCAGATCGTTGAGCGACTGCCTCTGGATTTCGGCCAGCGCTACGCCGCCGGTGAGTCGGCGCGGGCGATCAAATCCGACCCGCGTTTTATCGAAACCCGCGAGCACGTGCTGAGCAAAGTGTTCTCGCAACGCAGCGCCGTACAACGGCAGGAGCGCGCATGAGCAGTTACGACGTTTCCGCCCCCGCAGTGAAAACCCCGTCGGTGGCGATTCCAGTCCGGCGCAGCCTCAGCAACCGCTGGATCAGCCTGCTGACCCTGTTCGCCTTGCTGGTGATCTGGTGGGCGGTGACCGCCAGCGGTTTGATCGAACCGCTGTTCCTGCCACCACCGTCCGCCGTGCTGCAAAAAGGCTGGTTGCTCGCGACCAGCGGTTACATGGATTCAACTCTGTGGCAGCACCTGGGCGCGAGCCTGAGCCGCATCGGTCTGGGTCTGGGTTTTGCGATTCTGACCGCGGTGCCGGTGGGCATCGCCATCGGCGCCAACCGTATTGCTCGTGGTGTGCTTGACCCGCTGATCGAGTTCTATCGGCCGATTCCGCCGCTGGCGTATCTGCCGCTGATCGTGATCTGGTGCGGTATCGGCGAGTTGTCGAAAGTGCTGCTGATCTACTTGGCGATTTTCGCGCCGATCGCCATCGCCACCGCGACCGGCGTGCGCACCGTTGACCCGGCGAAATTGCGCGCTGCGCAGTCGCTCGGTGCCACTCGCGCACAACTGATCCGCCATGTGATTTTGCCCAGCGCCCTGCCGGACATTCTCACCGGTGTGCGAATTGGTCTGGGCGTTGGCTGGTCGACCCTGGTCGCCGCCGAACTGATCGCCGCCACCAGCGGTTTGGGTTTCATGGTGCAATCGGCCGCGCAATTTCTGGTCACCGATGTGGTGGTGCTGGGGATTCTGGTGATCGCCCTGATTGCCTTCGCCATGGAAATGGGCCTGCGTGCGCTGCAGCGCAAACTGGTGCCGTGGCACGGCCAAACCCACTAAAGCATTTGTGAATCCTCCCGTGTAGGAGCTGCCGCAGGCTGCGATCTTTTGATCTGCTTTTAAAAAACAAATCAAAAGATCGCAGCCTGCGGCAGCTCCTACAGGGGCGCGGTTACCCGGAATTGAAGAGAACCATCATGAGCAGCCTGACCATCACCCCCTTAAGTTCGGCCCTCGGCGCGCAGATCAGCGGCGTCGACGTCAGCCAGCCGTTGAACCTGGAACAGCGCAATGCCATCGAGCAGGCGCTGCTCAAGTACCAGGTGCTGTTCTTTCGCAACCAGCCGATCGAGCCTTCGCAACAGGCGCGTTTCGCGGCGTACTTTGGCGACCTGCACATCCATCCGATCTACCCGAACGTGCCGGAGCAGCCCGAGGTGCTGATCCTCGACACCGCCGTCACTGACGTGCGCGACAACGCGATCTGGCACACCGACGTGACCTTCCTGCCAACGCCGGCGATGGGCGCGGTGCTCAGCGCCAAGCTGCTGCCGGAGTTCGGTGGCGATACGTTGTGGGCCAGCGGGATTGCCGCGTACGAAGCGCTTTCGGCGCCGATGAAAACCCTGCTCGAGGGGCTGACTGCGACCCACGATTTCACCCGCTCGTTTCCGCTGGAGCGCTACGGCAACACGCCCGAAGCGTTGGCACAGTGGGAAGAGGCACGACGCAAGAACCCACCGTTGTCACACCCGGTGATCCGCACGCACCCGGTAAGCGGGCGCCGTTCGTTGTTCGTCAACGAAGGCTTCACCTCAAAGATCAACGAACTGTCGGACACCGAAAGCGAGGCGATTCTGAAATTCCTGTTCGCCCACGCAACGCGGCCTGAATTCACCATTCGCTGGCGCTGGCAGCAGGACGACATCGCGTTCTGGGATAACCGCGTGACCCAGCATTACGCGGTGGATGATTACCGTCCGGCGCGGCGGGTGATGCAGCGGGCGACGATGCTGGGGGATGTGCCGTTCTTCAAATGAGGCCCGATTTCCTCATTGCCTGAACTGGCCCCTTCGCGGGCAAGCCCGCTCCCACAGGTACAGCACCGTTCACAGACTTTGTGTACGACTGGAACCCTGTGGGAGCGGGCTTGCCCGCGAAAGCGTCAGAGCAGGCGCCGAATAATTCGGCGCCAGTCACTTATTCAGCGGTCGAAGGCTTCTCCCACAGATTGATCCCGCCCTCCTGGGCAAAGCGATCAATCTCCGCCAGTTCCTCAGCACTGAAGCTCAGATTCTTCAGTGCCCCGACGTTTTCGATGATCTGCTCCGGCCGGCTCGCACCGATCAGCGCCGAAGTTACCCGTGGATCACGCAGGGTCCAGGCCAATGCCAGCTGCGCCAGGCTCTGGCCACGACGCTTGGCAATCTCGTTCAACGCACGCACGTGGGCAATGTTGGCCTCGGACAAGTGCGACGCCTGCAGCGAACCACCGCCCGGACGATTGACCCGCGCATCCGCCGGCACGCCGTTGAGGTATTTGTCGGTCAGCAGACCTTGGGCCAACGGTGTGAACGCAATCACGCCAGTGCCGAGTTCTTCGGTGGTGTCGAGCAGGTCTTTTTCCACCCAGCGATTGAGCAGGTTGTACGCCGGCTGATGAATCAGCAGCGGCACCTTCCATTCCTTGAGCAGCGCAGCGATCTCGCGGGTTTTCACCCCGGAGTACGACGAGATGCCGATGTACAACGCCTTGCCCTGCTGCACGGCGGTGGCGAGGGCGCTGGCGGTCTCTTCCAGCGGAGTGTCCGGGTCGAAGCGGTGCGAATAGAAAATATCCACGTAGTCCAGACCGAGGCGCTGCAGGCTCTGGTCGAGACTGGCCAGCACGTATTTTCGCGAGCCACCGCCCTGACCATAAGGGCCGGGCCACATGTCCCAACCGGCCTTGCTGGAGATGATCAGCTCATCGCGGTACGGCTTGAAGTCTTCGCGCAGCAGACGACCGAAATTGGTCTCGGCGCTGCCGTATGGCGGGCCGTAGTTGTTGGCCAGGTCGAAGTGGTTGATGCCTAGGTCGAACGCCGTACGCAGCAGGGCGCGCTGGGTGTCGATCGGCGTGCTGTCGCCGAAGTTGTGCCACAGGCCCAGCGACAGCGCCGGCAGCACCAGACCGCTGCGGCCGACGCGGCGGTAAGGGATGGAGTCGTAGCGGTTTTCGGCAGCGGTATAAGTCATCGAATCCTCTCTTGTTTGATTAACAGCAAATTGAGGGTGAATTTCAACTTTGTGGTGAGGGGATTTATCCCCGATGGACGGCGTAGCCGTCCCAAAAAAATCGCGAATTTGAATACAGATTTGGGGGTGGCTTTCGCCACCCATCGGGGATAAATCCCCTCACCACAGGTTGTTTACACAAATCTGTTTTGCGGTCGGACCAGGCCGAGGTGCTCGCGCAAGGTTCGGCCCTCATATTCGGTTCTGAACAGCCCACGCCGCTGCAGTTCCGGGACCACGCCATTAGCGAAGTCTTCGAGTCCGCCCGGCAGGTGCGGCACCAGCACGTTGAAGCCATCCGCCGCGCCTTGTTCGAACCACGCCTGCAAGTGATCGGCGATCTGCGTCGGCGTGCCCACCAGGCTGTAATGCCCGCGTCCGCCAGCCATCCTGCGGCCCAATTCGGCGAGGGTCAGGTTCTCCCGGCCCGCCAGCTCAGTCAGCAGTTTCTGCCGGCTCTGCTGGCCGCTGTCGGTCAGCGGCAACTCAGGCAACGGTCCGTCCAGCGGGTACTTCGACAAGTCGAAGTTGCCCAGCATACGCCCAAGCAACGCCACGCCAACCTCCGGCTCGACCAATTGCTGAAACGTTTCACATTTTTCCTGCGCTTCGGCTTCTGTCTGCCCGACGACGACAAACACTCCCGGCATGATTTTCAGCGAATCGGCACTGCGCCCGTACTTGGCCAGACGTCCCTTGAGGTCGGCGTAGAACGCCTGCGCACCGGCCAGCGACGTCTGCGCGGTGAACACCACTTCAGCAGTTTGTGCCGCCAGCTCACGCCCGGTTTCGGACGAGCCGGCCTGCACGATCACCGGTTGTCCCTGTGGCGAGCGTGCGACGTTCAGCGGGCCTTTCACCCGAAAGTGTTCACCGACGTGATCCAGCACGTGAAGCTTCGACGGGTCGTAATAAGCGCCACTGGCCTTGTCGCGGACAAACGCATCATCCTCCCAACTGTCCCACAGCCCGGTGACCACCTGATGAAACTCCCGGGCGCGGCTGTAGCGCTCGGCGTGGCCGATGTGCTCGTCGCGACCAAAGTTCAGTGCCTCGGCAGCGTTGTCCGAGGTCACCAGATTCCACCCGGCGCGGCCGCCCGACAGATGATCGAGCGAGGCGAATTTGCGCGCCACGTGATACGGCTCGTTGTAGCTGGTGGTCGCCGTGGCGATCAGGCCGATGTGCTCGGTCACCGCGCTCAGGGCCGAGAGCAAAGTCAGCGGCTCGAAGTGATCCGAGCGTGCCATGCGGCTGGCGATGGTCTGGGTCGGCGCGGCAACGCTGTCGGCGACGAACAGCGTGTCGAACTTCGCCGCCTCGGCAATCTGCGCCAGACGCTTGTAGTGGGCGAAATCCAGCCCGGCATTGGCCGGTACCTGCGGGTGACGCCACGCGGCGACGTGGTGCCCGGTGGCCATGAGAAACGCGCCGAGTTTCAGTTGTCTGCTCATCTCAGAAATCCTTGCGCAGTTGCACGCCGAAGTAGCGCTCGTCATCCCGTGGCACGGCGCGATAGATGTAGTTGCCGCCGCTGGCGAGCAGGGGTGAATAGGACTTGTCGGCGAGGTTTTTGCCCAGCAGCGCCACGCGCCAGCCGTTGCTGTAATCGGCGAGCGCTACGCTGGCGTTCCAGAGGCCGTACGCACCTTGTTTGGTGTCGGCGTTCTGACTGATGTCGTACTGCACTTCGCTCTGCCAGCTGTAGTCGGTGCCGAGTTCGATATCCAGGCCGTTGTCCAGCGGGATGCTGTAGTCGGCGCGCACGTAGCTTTTCCAGTCGGGGCTGAACGGCAACGGCTTGCCATTGACGTTGCAGGACGCTGCCGCACCGGCCGGGCAACTGAATTGGTCGATGCGCGCACGGGTGTAGGCCAGCGCACCGGAGATCTTCAGTTGCTGGGTCGCCTGCAAGGCGTAATCGAGCTCGACGCCTTCGGTGCTGACACTGCCGGCGTTGATCAGGCGCGTCACCACTTGCCCGGCGACCGTGTCGAAAAAGTTTGCCTGGTAGTTGTCGTAGTCGCTGTGGAACACCGCGAGGTTGGTGGTCAGCCGGTTGTTCCAGGTGGTGGCCTTGATACCCGCCTCCCAAGTGTTCGAGGTCTCCGGTTTCAGCGCTTCGGTGTCACGCGGCTGCATGTTGAAGAACACATTGTAGGCCGGGCCTTTGTAGCCGCGCGAATAGGTCAGGTACGTGGTGACCGCATCGCTGAGGTCGTACTGCACGCCGAGCCGGCTGGACCAGCCGTCCTCGTCCACCGAACCGGAACTGCGGGTGGCCGGCTGGATGCCGCTGACTGTGGTCGCCGAGGTCGAGACGCGGCGGTGAGCGTATTCCAGATCATCGTGGGTGTAGCGCAGGCCGGCGATGCCACGCAGGTCGGGAGTGAAGTTCAGCGTGGCTTCGCCAAACGCCGCGTGGCTGTCGCTGGTGGTGCTGTAGTCAGCCACGCCACGGTTGACGCTGGTCGGCGTCGTCAGGGTGCGCTGGTAGGTCTCGTCATCCTTGCCGTGCATGTAGAACAGGCCGCCGACGTATTCGAGGAACTCACCTTTCGGCGAGGCCAGGCGCAGCTCTTGCGAGTACTGGTCGAAGGAAAGATCGCCCTTGTCGGCGGTGCCGGGGAACGCTGCAGTGATCGTGCTCAGCCGATCGCCGTCCTGATACTGGGTGTTGTCCCAGCCGCGCCACGCAGTGATCGAGGTCAGGGTGTAACCGCCCAGTTGCCAGTCGAGCTGGCCGGACAGGCCCTTGTTGGTGTCCTCGACATGGCTGCGGGTATCGGTGTTGATGTCGCGGTTGTGACTGCTGGCGTAGACCGGGCCCAGCGCGTTGGCGAAGGCCGGGGTCAGCGACTTGCTGACCACGCCGTTGGGGCCGTCGTCGTGGGACTGCATGTAGTCGGCAATCAAGGTGAAGGTGACGTCGTCGTTCGGGGTGAATTCGAGTTTGCCGCGCACCCCGCGATGGTTGTAGCCGTTGACCTCCTGGCCGTTGTACTGGTTATCGACGTTGCCGTCGTAACTGCCGAACAGGGTGCTGATCGACCCCTTGAGCGTGTCCGGAATCAGGCTGCCGCCAATGCCGAAGCGGGTGCGGCTTTCGTTGCCGCTGTAGTACGACTGGTCGATGTAACCGTGGGTCTCGTTGGTCGGCGCCTTGCTGGTGATGTTGAGCACACCGGCCGAGGCGTTCTTGCCGAACAGCGTGCCTTGCGGGCCACGCAGCACTTCGACGCGCTCCAGATCCAGCAGGTCGAGCGTCGATTGACCGGGACGCGCATAGACCACGCCATCGATCACCGTGGCCACCGTTGGCTCGACGCCGGGCGAGGTGGAAATCGTGCCGACGCCCCGCACAAACAACGAGGTGTCCTTGTTCGACGCCCCAGTGCGGAAATTCAGCGACGGCACTTGCTGGACGATGCTCGCCACGCCGTTACGGTTGTCGCGCTCCAGTTGTTCGCCGTCGATCACCGACACTGCCACCGGAACCTTCTGCAGCGACGCTTCGCGGCGAGTGGCGGTGACCGTGACGGACTTGAGGGTCGGCTCTTGTTCGCGGCTGTCGGCGGCGAAAGCCGTGGGCAGCGGCAACGCCGCCAGCCCTGTAAAAATCCAGCCAGCGGCGCGAATCGATTGCGCCAGTTTGTGTGTCGCCCCGGGAGTGTTGTGCATGGTTGCCCGCTCGAAATTGGCCCTGAACCGCTGCCGTTCTGCGACGACAGCGCCTGAATCGGTGTCTTGGGCATTCGCTCGAGCGAGTAGCAGACAATGCGCCTTGTTAGCGCTAACATCGCCAGTATTGGCAAGCTCGTCATAGAGCGTCCAATACTGAAAAATTACTTTTATATGCGTTTTGGTTTTTAAGAAGGATTGAGCCTTGAGCCAGGAAAAGCCCCGCAAACGCCGTGGCGCCGGACGCGTGACCCTGAATGCAGTGGCGCGCGAGGCTGGCGTCTCGGCGATTACCGTATCGCGCTATTTCAATCAGCCGGAAACCGTCTCGCCCGAGCGCCGCGAGCGGATCGCGGCGGTGGTGGCCGAGCTGGGTTACGTGCCGAATCTGGTGGCCGGCGGCCTGGCCTCGGCGCGCGGGAAAATCGTCGGCATGGTGATTCCGAACATCTCCGGGCCGATTTTTGCCAACACCATTCAGGGCTTCAGCGACACCCTCAGCCGCCACGGTTATCAGCTGCTGCTGGCGTCGAGTTACTTCAGCACCGAACAGGAAGAAAACGCCGTGCGTGCGTTTCTTGGCTGGTCGCCGGCCGCGTTGGTGCTGACCAGTCATTTCCACAGTTCGGGCACGGAAAAGATGATCGCCGAGGCGGATATTCCGGTGATCGAAACCTGGGATTACCAGCCGGATCGCGAGCCAATGCAGATTGGCTTTTCGCACTATGAAGTCGGCGTGAGCGCTGCGCGTTATCTGCATGACAAAGGCTATCGCCGCATCGCCTTCGTGCAGAACAGCGCACTCGGTGACCTCAGTGCCCTCGAACGTCGCGACGGTTATGCCGCCACCGTGCGCGGGTTCGGCCTTGAGCCTTGGGTATTCGCCCCCGACACCGACCGCGCGCCGTTCGAAGCCGGCAAGCAAGCGATGGAAGCGCTGATGAACGCCGCTCCCCGCCCCGACGCGATCATCTTCGCCAACGACAACCTCGCCGCCGGCGGCCTGCTCGCCGGGCAACGCGCCGGCCTCAGAATTCCCGAAGACTGCGCTGTGCTCGGCTTCGGCGATTACCCGTTCGCCGAGATGCTGTTGCCGAGCCTGAGCACGATCAAGCCACCGGCACTGGAGATCGGCGTGCTGGCGGCAACGCGGGTATTGGAAAGTCTTGGGGTGCTGCCGAGCGATGATGTGCAGCGGCTGAATCTGTTGCAGTGCCAGTTGATCGAGCGCGAGAGCACCTGACGAACATGCTTCTGTAGGAGCTGCCGCAGGCTGCGATCTTTTGATTCTGGCTTTTAAAAGCGAAAGATCGCAGCCTGCGGCAGCTCCTACAGGTTATGCCGACAATTCGCGTAACGCAGCGGCGGCCAGAAATCCGGAGCGGGAACTGTAGCGCTGATCACGCCGGACTGTTTGATCTATACGCTCCAGCAGTTGCTCGGGCAACGTGGCGTTGAAGCGTACCGACTTGCCGAAATAGGGTGTGATATCAAAGTCGACGACACCCCAGATCCCACCCGCATAATCCGGGTTGTCGAGATGTGCATCAATGTCCCGAACTCGAGGCAACGGTGTACCATCAGCCACCAGCCCCTCATAGTGCAGGGCCAGAGCCTCCTGAGTGTTTTCAAAAGCTTCGGCTACCGTGCTCCCTGCGGAGAAGCACCCCGGTACATCCGGGACAATCACTCCGTAGTCCGAGTCGGCATCCTTGTGCAAAACGACCGGGAATTTCATAAACGTGAATCCTTCGTCTGACGTGTCCATAAAAGGACTTTCACTTCCAATAACGGGCTTCATTTCAACCCCGCCTGTTTCAAAATGCTGTTGATCGTCCCTTTGGGAAGGTCTGAATCCGGATGCTTGATCGTCACCCGACCCGGCTTACGCGGATGCTTGTACTGATGGTGACTGCCCCTCACTGCAACCAGATACCAACCATCCTCCTCGATCATCCTGATCATTTCCCGACTACGCATTTCCTTCGCCCTGTTCGACAGCAAGAGCGGGTCACTTTAGGGCGTAAGCAACCGATTTATACACACGATACACACTATGAGAAATATTAGCTGGGTGAACAAACGCTCGGTAATTGGTTCGACCAACGGCAGGCGCGAGCCAGCGAGAAAGGGCCTTGCCGTCCAGATACATTTGAATGCGTCGCGAAATGTGTCTGATTGAGAATGGTTGGCTTGTATTGATGTGGGCTGACTTGACTATGCTCTCAATGAAACCGAGGTGGCCCTTTCGCGGGCAAGCCCGCTCCCACAGGATCTTTGTTGTGTACAGAATCTGTGAATGACCGAGATCACTGTGGGAGCGAGCTTGCCCGCGAAGGCGTCCGATCAAGCACCGCATAACCCGCAGGTACACCCATGCACACCGCCATCATCATCTTCTTCGGCCTGGTCCTGCTGGCCCTGATGCTCTACATCGGCGAGCGCATCGGCTTCAGCCGACAAACCCTGGCCTACAGCTTCGCCGCGCTGTGGCTGGCATTGACGGTGATCAACGGTGCGGTGGGGGTGGTGCATGCCGGGCAGCCGCTGGGATCAGAAATCGCGGTGGGCAGTGCGGTGTTCGGGGTGCCGGTGGCGGCGATGGTGTTGTTCATGGTGCTGAGCGCCGAGTCGTGAAACGTCCCGGCGCTCAGTTGCCGATCAACGTACCAGATGCAGGAACTGCATGTGGCGTTCGTACTGGTCGAGGATGTCGTTGATGATCTGTTCCTTGGTGTAGCCGACCAGATCGTAATCCTGACTGCCCTCGCTCAAGTGCACTTCAGCGCGGTAGTAGCGGCGGTTGTTGAGTTGCTTGGAACCCATGCCACCCCGGGCAAACGACGGCGTGAAGTAGCCGCGCATCTGCACCTGGTAGATGAACGGATGCTGCTCACCGTGGCCGATTTCCAGGCTGATGTTGTCGTGCGCCGGATCCGGCTGGGTGACCACGTTCAAGCCCTTCTCGACGAAGACCGCCGTCACTTCCTCAATCGCCGGACGCACCGTGGTGTCCATGAAGCGGTACACCTCGTCGCGCGACGGGAAGTGCACCGCCTGACTCAGACGCTGGCGCCAGCCGCCCGTGCCGCGCCGCGAACCGGAGACCGGTGCCAGCGAATGCAGTTGCGCGATCTGCTTCTGCGATTCCAGATAGAACGCCTTGTGCAGGCCCCACATCATCAGCAGCAAAATCATCGAGAACGGCAACGAGGTCAGCACCACTGCCGATTTCAGCGCATCGATACTGCCGGAGAACAACAGCGCACTGGTCACCAGCGCGGTCATCGCGCCCCAGAACACGCGCAGCCATTTCGGCCCGTCTTCGTCCGGATTGCCGCCCTTGGCCGACAGGGTGGAAAGCACCACGGTACCGGAGTCGGCAGAAGTGACGAAGAACACGAAGCTGATGAACACCGTCACCGCGATGACCGTTTTGCTCCACGGGTAGGTTTCCAGCAGCAGATAAAGGCTCATCGACGGATTGTCGAGGGCCGACATGCCCAGCGCCGACATACCGTGGTTGAGCACCTGATCGATGGCGCTGTTGCCGAAGATCGACATCCACGCCAGGGTGAAACCGAGCGGAATCAGCAGCACGCCGAAGACAAATTCGCGGATGGTACGGCCACGGGAAATCCGCGCAATGAACAGGCCCACGAACGGCGACCAGGCGATCCACCAGGCCCAGTAGAACACGGTCCAGCCGCCGAGCCAGTCGCTTGGTTTGTCGTAGGCGTAGAGGTCGAAACTCTTCATCGGCAACGCACCGAGGTAGTCGCCGAGGTTCTGGATCAAGGTGTTGAGCAAGTGCTGGGTGGGGCCTGCGAACAACACGAACAGCAGCAGCGCACAGGCCAGCAGCATGTTGATGTCGGACATCACCCGCACACCCTTGTCCACACCGGAGACGGCGACGATGATCGCCGCGCCCATCATCAGCGTGATCAGGCCGACCTGAATCCACTGGGTGTGGGCGATGCCGAACAGGTAGTCGAGACCGGAGTTGAGGTGCAGCACACCAAAACCCATGTCGGCACCCAGGCCGAACACCGTAGCGATAATGCCGAAGCCGTCTACCGCGTAACCGATGGGGCCGTTGATGCGCTTGCCGATCAGCGGGTACAGCGCCGAACGCAAGGCCAGCGGCAGGTTATGCCGGTAGGCGAAATAGGCCAGCGCCATGCCGACAAAGGCGAACACGCCCCAGCCGTGCAGGCCCCAGTGCAGAAACAGAATCTGCATCGCCTGGCGCGCTGCATCGGCGGTGCCGGCCTCGCCTTGCGGCGGTTGCAGCATGTGGGTCAGCGGTTCGGACACGCAGAAGAAGAACAGCGTGATGCTGATCCCGGCGGCGAACAGCATGCCGGCCCAGGACAGGTAACTGAACTCGGGTTCGTCGTGGTCGGCACCGAGTTTGATCTTGCCGTAGCCCGATAACGCGGTGACCACCACGAAGACCAGATACAGCGTCATCGCGAGCATGTAGTACCAGCCGACCGTATTGGCCGCCCAGTTTTGCGCAGCCAGCAACCAGGCGCCGGCCTGCTCCGGCATGGCGATGACAACCAGACCAAACAGCAGAATCACCGTCGCGGCAAAGTAGAACACCGGCGGATTCATGCGCACCAGACCGCTGGCGGGGGTAGACGATGCACTCATGAAACGTGCACCTCGAGGGGTTGAAACGTGGCTGAAATGATCGGACTCAGCAAAGGCAAGCCTCCTGTTGTGAGCGGGCAGCGAACCACCGGTTTAACTTGAATGAACGTTCAAGTTAAACATGGATAGGGTGGTAAGGACTAATCGCAGGGCCAGGCGGTAGTTTTCGTACAGCAGCCCAAGGAGGGGTATGACGCGGGCTTGAGGGGATTCGTTCAACGGAGAATTGGCTGAATGCCATCAACCTGATTCGATGCGAAAATTGTGGCGAGGGAGCTTGCTCCCGCTGGACTGCGCAGCAGTCCCAATCCGGCGTCAGTCGCAATTGGGAGTCCTGCGGCCTCCAGCGGGAGCAAGCTCCCTCGCCACAAACGAACTGGAAATCTTACTTCTGCGTTCCGTCATCATGCTGCAGATTGGCCTGGGTCAGGTTGCTCCCCGCCGGCACACTGCGGGTCAGCCAGACATTGCCGCCAATGGTCGAACCCTGGCCGATGGTGATCCGCCCCAGAATCGTCGCCCCGGCGTAAATCACCACGTCATCCTCGACAATCGGATGCCGTGGATGACCCTTCTGCAACTGCCCGTCTTCATCGGCCGGGAAGCGCTTGGCGCCCAAGGTCACGGCCTGATAAATCCGCACCCGCTCGCCGATGATCGCGGTCTCGCCGATCACCACACCGGTACCGTGGTCGATGAAGAAACTGCGGCCGATCTGCGCGCCCGGGTGGATATCGATGCCGGTGGCCGAGTGCGCAATTTCCGCGCTGATCCGCGCCAGCAACGGCAACCCGGCGCGATACAAATGGTGCGCCAGACGATGGTGAATCACCGCCAGAATCCCCGGATAGCACAACAGCACCTCATCGACGCTGCGTGCCGCCGGGTCACCGTGATAGGCCGCCAGCACGTCGGTATCGAGCAGGCTGCGCAGGCCCGGCAAGGCCAGGGCAAAATCCTGAATGATGCGGATCGCCTGCGCTTCGACATCAGCATCGCCTTGCGCACTGTGCCGGGCGACATAACGCAACTCCAGCCGCGCCTGCGCCAACAACGCATTCAATGATGTATCGAGAGTGTGGCCGACATAGAAGTCCTCACTTTCCTCACGCAGATCCACCGGCCCCAGCCGCATCGGGAACAACGCGCCACACAGCGCTTCGAGAATCTCGGCCATCGCCGCGCGGGACGGCAACTCACGACCACCCTGCTCGCCGCTGGCCCGGCCATTCTGGGTGCGCCACTGATCCCGCGCGGTACGCAGTTGGCTGACGATGGTCTGCAATTGCCAATGGCTGGAACGCTCGCTCACGGTAAAGACTCCTCACAGGCGGCCGGTCTGGCCGCGTCAACGGCGACTACTTTACGACATGCCCACAAGGACGAATTAAGAACCGATCGTGCTGGCCTAAGCACATTTGGCTATAAGCGATTCACGGTTGCCCCGGTAAAACGGCGTGCCTATAGTCCTGTCATCTTTCTCCGCCAGTACGGACTCATGATCAAACAACAGCTGGATCGCTTTAACCGTCTCGACCTGCTCGGCCAACCCACGCCGCTGGAAAAACTTGAACGTCTGTCCGCCTGGCTGGGCCGCGATGTGTACATCAAACGCGATGACCTGACGCCGCTGGCCATGGGCGGCAACAAGCTGCGCAAACTCGAATACCTCGCCGCCGATGCCCTCGCTCAGGGCGCCGACACGCTGATCACCGCCGGTGCCCTGCAATCGAACCACGTGCGCCAGACCGCCGCATTGGCGGCCAAGCTCGGCCTGGGTTGCGTGGCGCTGCTGGAAAATCCGCTAGGCACCGATGACAGCAATTACACCGGCAACGGCAACCGTCTGCTACTGGATCTGTTCGACACCAGGGTCGAGCTGGTGGACAACCTCGACAACGCCGACGAACAACTCGCCGCACTCGCTGTGCGCCTGCGCAGCAATGGCAAGAAACCGTATCTGGTACCGATCGGTGGCTCCAATGCTCTCGGTGCATTGGGCTACGTACGTGCCGGTCTCGAACTGGCGGAGCAGATCAAGGACACCGGCCTGGAATTCGCCGCCGTGGTGTTGGCCTCTGGCAGCGCCGGAACCCACAGCGGTCTGGCGCTGGCGTTGAGCGAAGCGCTGCCGCAATTGCCGGTGATCGGCGTGACCGTCTCGCGCAGCGAAGAAGATCAGCGCCCGAAAGTGCAAGGTCTGGCCGAACGTACGGCGGACCTGCTGGGTGTGAAATTGCCAGTGAACTTCAAGGTCGAGTTGTGGGACGAATACTTCGGTCCGCGTTACGGCGAGCCGAATGCCGGGACACTGGCGGCGGTGAAGCTGTTGGCCAGTCAGGACGCGGTGTTGCTCGACCCGGTGTATACCGGCAAGGCCATGGCCGGGTTGCTCGACGGGATTGGTCGCCAGCGTTTTGATGAAGGGCCGATCATCTTCCTGCACACGGGTGGGGCGCCGGCGTTGTTTGCCTACAGGGATTCGCTGACAAGCTGATCCTCCCTGCTGCAAGAATTTCTGTGGTGAGGGGATTTATCCCCGTTGGACTGCGCAGCAGTCCCCTGCTCTTCAAGTCAGAAGAGAGGGCCGCTTCGCGCCCCATCGGGGATAAATCCCCTCGCCACAATTGATTACATATATTCGAAATTGGAATAACAGAAAGATCATTAAGTATTTTCAAGTCTAAAGCAGACATCTTATAGTCTCGCCGCAGGCGAATTTCGGGCAAGACGCATAAGCTGCTTTAGGGCACGATAACGCAGTCGTTCAACTCCCGGATTCGCCAACTTTCCTTAAGCGTCTTCCATAAGAAAACACAGGGGCTTGTCATGAATTTTTCCGCACTACGTCGCACTCTGCTGGTAGGTTCGCTGGGCCTTGCACTGAGCGCCGGCCTGATCGGCCAGGCAACCGCCGGTGAGCAGCTGCAACAGATCAAGGACAAAGGCGTCATCAACGTCGGCCTGGAAGGCACTTACCCACCGTTCAGCTTCGTTGACGCCGACGGCAAACTGTCCGGTTTCGAAGTCGAGCTCTCCGAAGCCCTGGCGCAGAAACTCGGCGTGAAAGCCAAGATTCAGCCGACCAAGTGGGACGGTATCCTCGCTGCGCTGGAATCCAAACGTCTCGACGTCGTGGTCAACCAAGTGACCATCTCCGACGAGCGCAAGAAGAAATATGACTTCTCCGAGCCGTACACCGTTTCCGGGATCCAGGCGCTGGTGCTGAAGGACAAGGAAGCCAAGTTGAACATCAAGACCGCTGCCGACCTGTCCGGCAAGAAAGTCGGTGTCGGTCTGGGCACCAACTACGAACAGTGGGTCCGCGCCAACGTGCCGGGCGCTGACGTGCGCACCTACGACGATGATCCGACCAAGTTCGCCGACCTGAACAACGGCCGCACCGACGCCATCCTGATCGACCGTCTGGCCGCACTGGAATACGCCAAGAAAGCCCCGAAAACCGTGGCTGCCGGTGAAGCGTTCTCCCGTCAGGAATCCGGTATCGCCCTGCGCAAAGGCGAGCCTGAGCTGCTGGCTGCGGTGAACAAAGCCCTCGACGAGCTGCGTGCCGACGGTACCCTTGAGAAGCTGTCGAAGAAATACTTCAACGCTGACGTCACCAAATAATGGAAGAAGCTTTCCAACTCGCACTGGACTCCGCGCCCTTTCTGCTCAAGGGCGCGTACTACACGGTCATCCTCAGCCTGGGCGGCATGTTTTTCGGCTTGCTGCTGGGCTTCGGCCTGGCCTTGATGCGCCTGTCGCGCTTCAAACTGGTGAGCTGGATTGCCCGCATCTACGTGTCGTTCTTCCGCGGCACGCCGTTGCTGGTGCAACTGTTCGTGATCTATTACGGCTTGCCGCAACTGGGTCTGGAACTGGATCCGCTGCCGGCGGCGCTGATCGGCTTCTCGCTGAACATGGCCGCCTACGCCTGTGAAATCCTGCGTGCGGCGATCGGTTCGATCGAACGTGGTCAATGGGAAGCCGCTGCGAGCATCGGCATGACCCGTGCGCAAACCCTGCGCCGGGCCATCCTGCCGCAGGCCATGCGCACGGCGCTGCCGCCGTTGGGCAACAGCTTCATTTCACTGGTCAAGGACACGGCACTGGCCGCCACCATTCAGGTGCCGGAACTGTTCCGCCAGGCGCAGCTGATTACCGCCCGGACTTTCGAAGTCTTCACCATGTATCTTGCCGCCGCGCTGATCTACTGGATTCTGGCCACGGTGCTGTCGCACCTGCAGAACAAGCTGGAAGAGCGGGCCAATCGGCACGACCAGGAGTCCTGACCCATGATTGTCGTGGAAAAACTGACAAAGCAGTTCAAGGGTCAAGAGGTGCTCAAAGGCATCGATCTTGAGGTGAAGGAAGGCGAGGTCGTGGCCATCATCGGCCCTAGCGGTTCGGGTAAAACCACGTTCCTGCGCTGCCTGAACTTCCTTGAAGAGCCCACCAGCGGCCGGATCAAGGTCGGCGATATCGAGATCGATACCCGCCGTCCTCTGAGCCAGCAACAAAGCCTGGTGCGCAACTTGCGCCAGCACGTAGGTTTCGTGTTCCAGAACTTCAACCTGTTCCCGCACCGCACCGCCCTGGAAAACGTCATCGAAGGGCCGATCGTGGTCAAGAAGATGCCGCGCGAGCAAGCCGCTGCCCTGGGCATGAAGCTGTTGGCCAAGGTCGGTCTGGCCGGTAAGGAAGATGCGTATCCGCGTCGTCTGTCCGGTGGTCAGCAACAGCGCGTGGCGATTGCCCGGGCGCTGGCGATGGAGCCGGAGGTGATCCTGTTCGACGAACCGACCTCGGCGCTCGACCCGGAACTGGTCGGCGAAGTGTTGGCGACCATTCGTGGTCTGGCTGAAGAAAAACGCACCATGGTCATCGTCACTCACGAAATGGGGTTCGCCCGCGACGTGGCCAACCGTGTGGTGTTTTTTGACAAGGGCGTGATCGTCGAGCAAGGCGAAGCCAAGGCCTTGTTTGCCAACCCGAAAGAAGAGCGCACCAAACAGTTTCTCAGCAAGTTTCTGAATCACACCTGAGAAGCTTATTGCCTGGAGTCATTAACTTCCACGGATGGAAGTTATACTTTTCCCGCCTGCACAAATATCTAAACCCCCCCATTCTAAAATCTGTCCAAACAATACATACATGTTCTGCAGCCATTGGATCTAATACGTTGCGCATTTCTTTGCCTGCGAAACGACCCAAACTCGCCCGCACTAAAACAATAAAAACTGCCAAAAAACCGTAGTTCCATTCGCCATTGCGGCTAGGCAGCGTGACCGTACAACGTAGGAATCTTCTGATTAATCGGTAATTCACGGATTAACTAAGACACTCTATTGACACTCTTTCCCGCACACTCTTATCTAGTCGTCAACCGGCACCCATTAGTTGAATCAATTCGCACTCAGCCTGAACAAAAGTTCAGGCTGCATAACCGATTCATCACGCCTTTTGTTTTTTCAAGAAACGGAATTCGCCGCAAGATTTCAAGGAGAGAGCCCGATGATCCGCACTTCGCATACCCCCGAACTGGCAGCCCCGCACCTGGCAGCCGCGCAAAAAAACGCCGTCAACCTGGCCGCGGCCGCGCATCTGCTGATCGATGTCCTGCCGTATCCCGGCATGGACGCCGGCGATCTGATCGAACTGTTCTGGAACAACTGCTACGTCGCCTCACGCGTCCTGACCCGTGAAGACCTCGGCACATCGGTCAGTCTGCGAGTGCCGGAGAGCTTCATCGCCAGCGGTACCGCACGGATTCACTATCGGGTCATGCAAATCGGGCAGGGGCCGGCGCTGTCGGCGGCAACCCGGGTTCAAGTCAAGCTCGACTGCCCAGGCGGCCAGCCTTCGGCGTTGTGCGGGGACGAGAATCAGCAACTGGCGCCGGTCACGGTACCCGACACCATCCGCCGCCAGGGCGTGAATCCCAATCAGATCAAACGCGGTGTGCCCCTGACCATCGAGCCCTACCGGAACATGGCCGAGGACGACGCCATCACCTTGCGCTGGGGCGATGTGCGCATGGATCTGGCCCGAATCACCGCTGCCGATGTCGGCCTGCCGATTCAGGTCTGGGTACCACCGGCAGTGATTGTCGAGGGCGGTGAGGATCTGCGCCTCGACGTGACCTACTGCGTCATCGACTGGGTCGGCAACAACTCACGCTGGGCACCGCCACGGACGCTGAAGATCGGTTGCGTGAGTCCTTATCTGAGGGTGCCGCTGCGCCAGGATCTGAAGGTCGCTGAATCGACCAAGGATTGATGCCGCATTCCTGTACTCATGGGGCTTTGCAGTGAGGGGTTCCAGGGAAAAGTCGCACCGCCCCGATGGACTGCGAAGCGGTCCCGTTTTTTATGATTCAGAAAGGGCCGCTGCGCGGCCTGTCGGGGATAAATCCCTCACCACAGGTTGTACCACCACGGCTGGGAGCCTGTTAACCAACCCGACCACCACCCCTTCTATACATATTCCTAAAAGTTAGTTTATTTAATATTTATACACGCTTAGGGTATATGAACCGGACCACCGGACATTCTTTCGTTCGCCGCACTTTTGCGGCGTTTTTCATGAGATGTGAGGTAGGTAGTATGGTCCGGAACACAATCACCCCAGTGCAGATCGCCAGGGCATTGCGTGCAGCCAGGGAGCGGCACTGATGTCCAGTCTGGCCGATGCAAACGTCCAGTCGGATCTGGACATCGCCCCGTTGTTGTTGCCCGCGCAGGTCTTGCGCAACGACGCCCAAGCCATCAAGGCCGCCCATGAGCTGGCGCAAGTCGCCCGCGTGCAGGCCGCGAGGCGCGACCGCCAGCGCAAGCTGCCGTGGTCGGAAATCGAACAATTCACCCGCAGCGGTCTGGGCAGCATTGCCATCCCCCGTGAATACGGCGGCCCGCAGGTTTCGTTTGTCACGTTGGCCGAGGTGTTCGCGATCATTTCCGCGGCCGACCCGGCGCTGGGACAGATCCCGCAGAACCAGTTCGGCATTATCAATCTGGTACTCGGCAGCGCTACCGAAGCGCAAAAAAAACAGCTGTTCCAGAGTGTTCTGGAAGGCTGGCGCATCGGCAATGCCGGCCCTGAGCGCGGCACCAAAAACACCCTGGAATTGAAAGCGCGCATCACCGCCGACGGCGATGATTATGTGATCAACGGCCAGAAGTTTTATTCCACCGGCGCATTGTTCGCGCACTGGGTGGCGGTCAAGGCGCTCAATGACGACGGCAAGCAGGTGCTGGCATTCGTCCGCCGTGGCACCCCGGGCCTGCGCATAGTCGATGACTGGTCAGGCTTCGGGCAGCGCACCACCGCCAGCGGCACGATTCTGCTCAACAACGTGCGCGTCGAGTCGAGCCTGGTCGTCGATAACTGGAAGATCAACGAAAAGCCCAACACTCAAGGCGCCGTGTCGCAGCTGATTCAAGCGGCCATCGACGCTGGTATCGCCCGAGGTGCCATCGACGACGCCATCGAATTCGTCAAAACCCGCGCGCGGCCATGGATCGACGCTAAGGTCGAACGCGCCAGCGATGACCTCTACGTGATCGCCGACATCGGCAAACTGAAAATCGAACTGCACGCCGCCGAGGCATTGCTGCGCAAGGCCGGGCAAGTGCTGGATCTGGTGCACGCCGCACCGCTCACCGCCGAGTCCGCCGCACGCGCCTCGATTGCCGTGGCCGAGGCCAAAGTGCTGACCACCGAGATCTCGCTGCTGGCCAGCGAAAAGCTTTTCGAACTGGCCGGCAGCCGCGCAACCCTCGCCGAATTCAACCTCGACCGCCACTGGCGCAACGCCCGGGTGCACACCCTGCACGACCCGGTGCGCTGGAAATATCACGCGGTCGGCGCCTATCGCCTCAACGGTACTTTGCCGGCCCGCCATTCCTGGATCTGACGACCGCACACTTTCTCAAAGGCATTGGAGAGAACCATGACTTTTTCCCACCCCGTCGCGGTCATCACCAGCGATGAGCAAGCCCTGATCGTCGCCAGCGACCTGGCCGAAGATTTCAAACGCGACAGTGCCGTGCGTGACCGTGAACGGCGCCTGCCACTGCCGGAACTCGACGTATTTTCCCGCTCCGGCCTGTGGGGCATCAGCGTGCCCAAGGAATACGGCGGCGCTGCTGTGTCCAACGTGACCCTGGCCAAAGTCATCGCCCTGATCGCTCAGGCTGACGGCTCTCTCGGGCAGATTCCGCAGAACCATTTCTACGCCCTCGAAGTGCTGCGCGTTAACGGCAGCCACGAGCAGAAACAGCGGCTGTACGCCGAGGTGCTGGCCGGCCAGCGCTTCGGCAACGCCCTGGCGGAACTCGGTACCAAAACCGCCCACGACCGCGTCACCCGCCTCGAGCGTGACGACGACGGCTATCGCATCAACGGGCGCAAGTTTTATGCGACCGGCGCGATCTACGCGCAGCGCATCCCGACGTCGGTGGTCGATGAAAATGGCGTGCAGCAACTGGCCTTCGTCCCGCGCGACAGCCAAGGCCTGACGGTCATCGACGACTGGAGCGGTTTCGGCCAGCGCACCACCGGCAGCGGTTCGGTGGTGTTCGAAGACGTCTACGTTGCCGCCGACGACGTGATCCCGTTCCAGAGCGCCTTCGAGCGTCCGACCACGGTCGGCCCGCTGGCGCAGATCCTTCACGCCGCCATCGACACTGGCATCGCTCGCGCCGCTTACGAAGACGCGCTGCACTTCGTACGCAGTAAAACGCGGCCGTGGATCGACTCCGGTAATGACAAGGCCACCGAAGACCCGCTGACCCTGAAGAGTTTCGGTCACTTGAGTATTCGTCTGCACGCCACTGAAGCACTGCTGGAACGCGCCGGCGAATCCCTCGACAAAGCCCAGGCCGAGACCAACGCCGAAACCGTCGCTGCCGCCTCGATTGCCGTCGCCGAAGCACGGGCGATCAGCACTGAAATCTCGTTGGCTGCCGGCAGCACCCTGTTCGAACTGGCCGGTAGCCAGGCCACCCTGATCGAGCACGGCCTCGACCGCCACTGGCGCAATGCCCGGGTGCACACCCTGCACGACCCGGTGCGCTGGAAGTATCACGCGGTGGGCAATTACTACCTCAACGATGAAAAGCCGCCACTGCGGGGCACCATTTGATGAGCAAGAAAAAGATTCTGCTCAATGCGTTCAACATGAACTGCATTGGCCACATCAACCACGGTTTGTGGACACACCCGCGCGACACCTCGACGCGCTACAACGCCATCGAATACTGGACCGAACTGGCGCAGTTGCTGGAGCGCGGGCTGTTTGACGGACTGTTCATCGCCGACATCGTCGGCGTGTACGACGTCTATCAGAACTCGGTGGACGTCACGCTGAAAGAGTCGATCCAGTTGCCGGTCAACGATCCGCTGCTGCTGGTGTCGGCCATGGCTGCGGTGACGAAAAATCTCGGCTTCGGCCTCACCGCCAACCTCACCTATGAACCGCCCTATCTGTTCGCCCGCCGCATGTCCACGCTCGATCATCTGAGCCGTGGTCGGGTCGGCTGGAATATCGTCACCGGTTACCTCGACAGCGCCGCCAAGGCCATGGGCCTGCGCGAACAGGTCGAGCACGACCGCCGTTACGATCAGGCCGATGAGTACCTCGAAGTGCTCTACAAGCTCTGGGAGGGCAGTTGGGAAAACGGCGCGGTACTCAATGACCGCGTGCAGCGCATCTACGCGCAGCCGGAGAAGGTGCACAAGGTCGAGCACCACGGCGAGTTCTATCAAGTCGAGGGTTATCACCTCTGCGAGCCGTCGCCGCAGCGCACGCCTGTGCTGTTCCAGGCTGGCAGTTCCGATCGTGGATTGCTGTTCGCCGGGCGTCACGCCGAGTGCGTATTCATCAGCGGCCAGAACAAGCCATCGACCAAAGTGCAGGTGGACAAGGTCCGCGCCAGCGCCGTCGAAGCCGGACGCAATCCCGAGGACATCAAGGTGTTCATGGGCCTCAACGTGATCGTCGGCGCCACCGAAGATGCCGCGTGGGCCAAGCACGCCGAGTACTTGAGTCATGCCAGTGCCGAGGCCGGTGTGGCGCACTTCTCGGCGTCCACCGGCATCGATTTTTCTCAATACGAAATCGACGAGCCGATCCAGTACGTCAAGAGCAACGCCATCCAGTCCGCAACCAAGAACCTGCAGAACAACGACTGGACCCGCCGCAAATTGCTCGACCAGCACGCTCTCGGTGGCCGCTACATCACCGTGGTCGGCTCGCCTGAGCAAGTGGCCGATGAACTGGAATCGTGGATCGCCGAAACCGGTCTCGACGGCTTCAACCTGACGCGCATCGTTACCCCGGAAAGCTATGTCGATTTCATCGAGCTGGTGATTCCGGAGTTGCAGCGGCGCGGGTCGTACAAGACTGCGTATGACAGCGGCAGCTTGCGCGAAAAGCTGTTTCACGCAGGGGCGCAGTTACCTGAGCAACATACGGGATCTTCGTACCGCCGCTAAAAGCATCGCTGGCAAGCCAGCTCCCACAAGGGTCTGTGGCGTTCATAAAACCTGTGGGAGCTGGCTTGCCAGCGATGAGGCCCGACCCGACACCACAAAATTCATGCACTGACTGGAAAAACCACCATGACCAAGAAACTCCTGTCCCACCCAGTCAAAGCACTGGCCCTGGCCTTCGGCCTGTTCAGCTCGGCGGTGTTCGCCGCCGATGCACCACTGAAAATCGGCACCACCGCTGCCTTCGCGATTCCGCTGGAAGCCGCCGTAGAGGAGGCCTCCAGACAAGGCCTGAAAGTCGAGCTGGTGGAGTTCACCGACTGGATCGCACCGAACGTCAGCCTCGCCGCCGGCGACATCGACGTGAACTACTTCCAGCACATCCCGTTCCTCGAAAACGCCAAGGCGGCCTCCGGTTTTGACCTGGTGCCGTTCGCCCCGGGGATCATCAACAACGTCGGCCTCTACTCGAAAAAATACAAAAGCTTCGACGAGTTGCCCGAAGGCGCCAGCGTCGCCATCGCCAACGACCCGATCAACAGCGGTCGCGGTCTGCAACTGCTGGCCAAGGCTGGCCTGATCACCCTCAAACCTGGCGTCGGCTACAAGGCCACCGAAGACGACATCGTCACCAACCCGAAGAAGATCAAGATCCTGCAAGTCGAAGCCGTGCAACTGGTGCGCGCCTACGATGACGCCGATCTGGTCCAGGGCTACCCGGCCTACATTCGTCTGGCGAAGACCTTCGACGCCGGCTCCGCACTGCTGTTCGACGGCCTCGACCACAAGGAATACGTGATCCAGTTCGTCATCCAGCCGAAGAGCAAGGACGACCCGCGCCTGATCAAATTCGTCGACATCTACCAGCACTCGCCGGCCGTTCGCGCCGCGCTGGATAAGGCTCACGGCAAGCTGTATCAGGCCGGTTGGGAAAGCTGAACATGACCGCCGCGATCCAACGGCGACTGGAGATTCCAGAGCCAAAACATGCTGAAAAAACCGAACTGCATCCCGAGCTGAATCGCGCCCACGTGCGCTTCATCGGCCTGGGTAAAACCTACGCGGGTCGGCAAGGCCCGGTGGCGGCCCTGCAAGGCATCGACCTGGCGATTCAGCGCGGCGAGGTGTTCGGCATTATCGGGCGCAGCGGCGCTGGCAAATCGTCGCTGATCCGTACGATCAATCGTCTGGAACAACCGACGGCGGGACGGGTGCTGATCGATCAGGTCGACATCGGCGAGTTCGATGAGGATCGCCTGGTCGCACTGCGCCGAAGGATCGGCATGATCTTCCAGCACTTCAACCTGATGTCGGCCAAGACCGTGTGGCAGAACGTCGAACTGCCGCTGAAAGTCGCGGGCGTGCCGAAGGCGCAACGCGAGCAGAAGGTTCGTGAGCTGCTCGAACTGGTCGGCCTGCAAGCCAAGCACAAGGCTTACCCGGCGCAACTCTCCGGCGGACAGAAACAGCGCGTCGGCATCGCCCGCGCATTGGTGCATGACCCGGACATTCTGCTGTGCGACGAAGCCACTTCGGCGCTCGATCCCGAGACCACTCAGTCGATCCTCGGCCTGCTGCGCGAGATCAATCAGCGCCTCGGCCTGACCATTGTGTTGATCACTCACGAAATGGCGGTGATCCGCGAAATCTGCGACCGCGTGGTGGTCCTGGAACACGGGCGAATCGTTGAGCAAGGCCCGGTCTGGGAAGTGTTCGGCAATCCGCAACACGAGGTCAGTCAGACCTTGCTCGCGCCGCTGCAAGACGCACTGCCGGAAGAGCTGCAAAGCCGTCTGCATGCCCAGCCGCCCTCCCCGGGCGCGGCGGTGGTATTGCGTTTGCAGTTCACCGGGGGCGCCGCCGACGAGCCGGATCTGGCCGCGTTATTTGCCGCCCTCGGTGGACGCGTGAAGTGGCTGCAGGGCGGCGTCGAACGGATTCAGGGTCACGCGCTGGGACAACTGTTGCTGGCAGTCAGCGGCTCGTCCTTGAGCACCGAACAATTGCGCGAGCGCGCCGGGCAGTGGGCGCAACGGGTGGAGGTATCGGGTTATGTGGTTTGATCGTTTGCTCCAGGGATTCATCGACACCTTCCTGATGGTCGGCGTGTCGTCGCTGATCGCCTTGCTGGTAGGGATCCCGATGGCAGTGATTCTGGTCACCAGCGACAAGGGCGGGATCTATCAGGCGCCGCTGCTCAACCGCGCGCTGGGCGCATTCGTGAACCTGTTTCGTTCGATTCCGTTCCTGATTCTGATGGTCGCGCTGATTCCCTTCACCCGGCTGATTGTCGGCACCACCTACGGTGTGTGGGCGGCGGTGGTACCGCTGACGATTGCCGCGACGCCATTCTTTGCGCGAATTGCCGAAGTCAGTTTGCGCGAGGTCGATCACGGCTTGATCGAAGCCGCGCAGGCCATGGGCTGCCGGCGCTGGCACATCGTCTGGCATGTGCTGTTGCCGGAAGCGCTGCCGGGGATTGTCGGCGGGTTCACGATTACGCTGGTGACGATGATCAACTCCTCAGCCATGGCCGGGGCGATTGGCGCCGGCGGCCTCGGCGATATCGCTTACCGCTACGGTTATCAACGTTTCGACAGCCAGATCATGCTGACGGTGATCGTGTTGCTGGTGGCGTTGGTGGCGGTGATTCAGTTGGGCGGCGATCGCCTCGCCAGAGGTCTGAACAAGCGCTGAAGCAAGATCAAAAGATCGCAGCCTTCGGCAGCTCCTACAGGGGAATGCGATCTTCTGTAGGAGCTGCCGAAGGCTGCGATCTTTTAAAGCGCGAAAGCGCTTATAGTCTGCTCAACTCCCCCAAACAGTCCGCCCCATGAAACAGACTCCCACCGATCTGGAACAGATCACCGCCACCACCCTCGGCCACTACAACTCGGTGGCCGAAGACTTCCGCGAAGGCACCCGCGACCACGATGTCAGCCAGAACATCGACGCGCTGTTACGGCATATCCACGGCACTGCGCCGTTCACCCTGCTCGATTTCGGCTGCGGCCCCGGACGTGATTTGCAGACGTTCACCCGCATGGGCCACGTCGCGGTCGGCCTTGATGGCTCAGAGGAATTTGCGCGCATGGCCCGCGAAGACAGCGGTTGCGAGGTCTGGCAGCAGGACTTTCTGAAACTCGATCTGCCGACCGAGCGCTTCGACGGCATCTTCGCCAATGCGGTGCTGTTTCATGTGCCGTTGCAGGAGTTGCCGCGGGTGCTCAAGCAGCTGCATGGCACACTGAAACCGGGCGGGGTGTTGTTCAGTTCCAATCCGCGCGGGGATAACCGTGAGGGCTGGAATGGGCCACGCTACGGCTCATATCACGACCTGGACGCGTGGCGCGGGTTGTTGACGGCGGCGGGGTTTGTCGAGCTTGAACATTACTACCGGCCGGCGGGATTGCCGCGCGAGCAGCAGCCTTGGCTGGCGAGTGTCTGGCGGCGGGTTGGCTAAAGATCAAAAGATCGCAGCCTGCAGCAGCGCCGACATGGGATTACCTGTAGGCGCTGCCGCAGGCTGCGATCTTTTGCTTTTGCCTTATGCTGTCTCTTTCTTCGGCTCGCGAATCTTGTACCAGGCCACATACAGCGCTGGCAGAAACAGCAGGGTCAGCAACGTCGCAACCACGATCCCGCCAATCATCGCGTAGGCCATCGGCCCCCAGAACACTTCCCGGGCAATCGGAATCATGCCCATGCTCGCCGCCGCAGCCGTCAGCAGGATCGGCCGACGCCGGTGCTCGGTCGCTTCCACCACCGCATCCCACGGCGTATAGCCCTTCTGCTCGAACTCATCGATCTGCGTCACCAGAATCACCGAGTTGCGGATGATGATACCGATCAGTGCAAGGATCCCCAGGATCGCCACGAAGCCCATCGGCGTACCGGTCGGCACCAGCGCCAGCACCACGCCGATCAGACCCAGCGGCGCGACACTCGCCACCAGAAACATCTTCTGCACGCTATGCAACTGGATCATCAGGAAGGTCGCCATCAAAAACAGCATCAACGGCAGGACCTTGGCGATCGGTCCCTGGGCCTTGCCGCTTTCCTCGACCGTACCGCCCGTGGCGACTTTGTAGCCGACCGGGAGTTTTTCAGCGAACGCATCAATCGACGGCTTGAGCAGTTTCACCAGGTCGGTCGGCTGGATCTCGTCGCGCACCGAGGCCTTGATGGTGATGGTCGGCAGACGATCACGACGCCACACCAGCGGTTGCTCCAGCTCATACCGCACGGTGGCGAAGGCCAATAGCGGAATCGACGTACCGTTGGGTGTGACGATCTGCAGGTTCTGCAGGGTTTCCGGGGTGCCGCGTTCGGAATCCACCGCGCGGCCGACGACGTTGATCAGGTAGATATCGTCATCGACCTGGGTCAGTGGCGAGCCGCTGACGATGCTGTTCATCAGCTTCGCCACGTCTTCCGAGGACAGGCCGAGCTGACGCGCCTTGTCCTGGGCAATGTCGATGCGCAGCACTTTGCCCGGCTCGTTCCAGTCGTAAATGATCTCGCCGATGTGCTCGTTCTTGTCCAGCTCGGTCGCCAGATCGATAGCGTGCTTGCGCACCTGATCGATGTCCTTGCCGCTGACCCGGTACTGGATCGGACGTCCTACCGGCGGGCCCATTTCCAGCGCCTGCACGTAACTGCCAATGCCGACGAAATCCTTGTGCAAGCGTTGACGCAGGCGTTGGCTGAGGGCTTCGCGGGCCTCGAAGTCTTTGCTGACGATCACCAGTTGCGCGTAGTACGGGTTCTGCAATTGCTGGTCGAGCGGCAAGTAGAAACGGATCGCGCCCTGACCGATGTAAGTGCTCCAGCGCACGATGTCCGGGTCACCCTTGAGCGTGGCTTCGAGCTTGTCCACGGCCTTGCGGGTTTCATCGATCGAGGCGTTTTGCGGCAGGTTCAGATCGACGAGAATTTCCGGGCGATCGGAGGACGGGAAGAACTGATTCTGCACAAAGCGCATGCAGAACACCGCCAGCACGAAGCACAACACGGTGATGCCGATCGCCCACCAGCGGTTGCGCATCGACCACAGCAAACCGTGGTTGAATGCCCGACCAATGCGTCCCGGCTCGCCCTCGTGAGGTTTCACATTGGTGCTGAGGATGTGCACGCCGATCACCGGTGCGAACA
This sequence comes from Pseudomonas sp. Y5-11, assembly GCF_022368695.1. Taxonomy (NCBI): domain Bacteria; kingdom Pseudomonadati; phylum Pseudomonadota; class Gammaproteobacteria; order Pseudomonadales; family Pseudomonadaceae; genus Pseudomonas; species Pseudomonas sp. Y5-11. The sequence continues at coordinate 1,168,319 of NZ_CP058974.1, read as the reverse complement.
GCACCGCGACGATCCACGACACCAGCATGGCCACCGCGATCACTGCAAACAGGGTGAAGGTGTACTCACCGGCAGAACTGGCGTTGAGGCCGATCGGCACGAAGCCGGCAACGGTCACCAGCGTACCGGTGAGCATCGGGAACGCTGTCGAGGTGTAGGCAAACGTAGCCGCCTGCTCCTTGGTCTCGCCCATTTCCAGACGCGTGACCATCATCTCCACGGTGATCATCGCGTCGTCCACCAGCAGACCGAGGGCGATGATCAGCGCTCCGAGGGAAATCCGCTGCATGGTGATGCCGCTGTATTCCATGAACACAAACACCATCGCCAGCACCAGCGGAATCGAGCACGCCACCACCAGCCCGGCGCGCACGCCAAGACTGATGAAGCTGACCACCAGCACGATGATCACTGCTTCGAACAGCGCGCTGGTGAAGCCACCAACCGCCTCTTCCACCACCACGGCCTGATCGGACACCGTATGGACGCCGACGCCAACCGGCAGATCAGCGGTGATCTGGTCGATCCGCTGGTGCAACGCCTTGCCGAATTCCTGAACGTTGCCGCCCTTCTGCATGGCAATCGCCAGACCGATTGCCGGCTTGCCGTCGAAACGGAATTCCGGCGTGGCCGGGTCAACATAACCGCGACTGATGTCGGCGATATCGGCCAGACGATAGAAGCGCTCATTGAGTTTGAGATTGACCTCGGCCAGATCCTTCTCCGACGCGAACTGTCCTGAAGTACGCACCGAGATACGCTCGGGCCCGGCCTCGATCACACCCGCCGGAGTCACGGCGTTCTGCGATTGCAGGCTCTGCACCACCTGACGCTGATCGATGCCCAGTGCCGCGAGCTTGCGGGTGGAGAAGTTCAGGTAAATCACTTCGTCCTGCTGGCCGATCATCTCGATCTTGCCCAGACCCGGCACGTTGCGGATCTCGGCGCGCGCCTGTTCCACGTAGTCACGCAACTGGCGCATGGTCAGGCCGTCGGCGGTAAACGCGTAGACCGAGCCGTAGACGTCCCCGAACTCATCGTTGAATCCGGGCCCCTGAATCCCTTGGGGAAACTGTCCGCGAATGTCATCGATCTTCTTGCGCACCTGGTACCAGATTTCCGGAATGTCCTTGGCGCTGGTGGTGTCGCGCAGGTACACATAGACCGTCGATTCACCGGGGCGCGTGTAGCTTTTCACGTAGTCGAGAGAATCGAGCTCCTCGAGTTTTTTCTCGATGCGGTCGGTGACCTGCTTGAGGGTTTCCTCCTGGGTCGCGCCCGGCCATTTGGTCTGGATGACCATGGTCTTGATGGTGAACGAAGGGTCTTCTTCACGCCCCAGATTGAAGTAAGAGAACACCCCCATCAGCAACGCGACGAACATCAGGTACCAGACGAACGACTGATGCTTGAGGGCCCATTCGGAGAGATTGAAAGAGCCTTTCATTGACTGTCCTCGTCGAGTTTCACGGCTTGTCCGGGTTTAAGACTGTTGACGCCTGCGCTGACCACGCGCTCGCCGGATTTGACGCCGTCGGCCAGCACCACGTTGCCGTCGGTACGGCTGATCACGCTGACGTCACGGGGCGCAACGGTTTTGCTGGAGGTGTCGACCACCCAGATGCGGGTCTTGCCATCGGCTTCCTGCAGGGCAGTGGCAGGCAACTCGATACGCGGCTTGATCGCCGAACTGAGGGTCACGCTGATCGCCGTACCGAGGCGAAACCCCTCCGGGGTGCTGGCCAGGGTCAGCCGCGCGCGGCGGGTGCGCGTGGCGCTTTGAGCCTGCGGTTCGATCTCGCGAATGGTCGCGGTGGTATTGATGCTCGGGTCGAGTTGCCCGGCCACCAGAAACACCACATCGGCGGGGATCTGATCAACCAGTGTGTCCGGCAGGTCGATCACCGCTTCCTTGATGTCCGGTTGCGCCAGAGTCACCACTTGCTGGCCGGCGGTCACCACCTGGCCGGCTTCGGCATTCCATGCGGTGACCACGGCTTTGTGGTCGGCGTGCAGCTCGGTGTAGCCGAGCTGATCCTTGCTCTGATCGACCGCCGCCCGTGCCTGATCGAGCGAGGCCTGGGTGGTTTTCAGATCGGTGATGGCGATGTCCAGTTGTGCCTGCGCGCCCACCCCACGATCAAACAGCGCCTGCTGACGCCGGGCATTGGCCTGGGCGTTGATCAGTTGCGCCTGCACCTTGGCCAGATCGCCTTGGGCCGAACGCAACTGGTTCTGTTGATCGGAGGGGTCGAGCGTGGCGAGCAACGTACCCTTTTGCACCTCGGTACCGACATCGACGTTACGGCTGGCAATACGTCCACCGACGCGGAAACCGGTGTTGCTCTCGTAACGTGCCTGAATGCTGCCGGCGAAACGCCCGAGGGTTTCCTCGTTCAGCGCCTGTACCTTGATCGACAGCACGGGTCGTACCGGCTCCGGAGGCGGCTCGCTTTTCGAGCAGGCGGCCAGCAACACACTGATGGATAACAGCCCCAAACGCTTCATGGCTGTGCTCCCGGTTGCAGATCCTTGTAGGTGTTTTCGGCGATCTCGACTTTCATGCCCGGATGCAACAACTGCCCACCCGCGACAATGACTTTTTCCCCGCCTTGGAGACCGTCGCTGATGATCACTTTGCCGATCAGGTAGCGGCTGACAGTGACGTTGTGCAACTGCGCCTCGCCCTTGTCGTCAACCATCCATACGGCCGGCTCGCTGATGTTTTTGGTCAGCGCCGACCATGGCAATTCCACCGCCGACTTGCCGCTGCCCTTGGCCGTGGCGCTGACCACCGAGCCGAGCTGCATGCCCTGCGGCAGGCTGTCGAGGGTGACTTTGACTTGCACCGTGCCGGACTGCGCCGACACCGCCGGGGTGATTTCGCGCACCGTGCCGGTGGTCTTGATCGCGGGGTTGTCGAGCAGGCTGACGACAATCGAGCGATCGTCAGGGCGTTCGGCCAGCAGCGATTCGTAGACGTTGAACACCGCGTCGCGATCGCCATCGCGGGCCAGTTTGAAAATCGGCGCGGTGGCCTGGACCACTTGGCCGACCTCGGCCTGGCGCTCGGTGATAATCCCCGGGGCATCGGCGATCAGCGCGGTGTAGCTCAATTGATCCTTGGCATTGGCCAGTTGCGCCTGTGCCGCGCTCAGGGCGCTCTGGCTGCTGCGCAAGGCGGCTTGGGCGGAGTCGAATTCGCTCTGGCTGGTGTAACCCTTGGGCAACAGTTTCTGCTGACGCACGAACGCTGCGGCGCTCTGCTTGACCCGTGCCTGCTCGGCGATGACCTGGGCCTGAGCGGAATCGACGTTGGTCTGCAAATCCTTGGGATCGAGTTTGGCCAGCACTTGCCTGGCGCTGACCCGGTCGCCGACATCGACCATGCGCTGGATGATCTTGCCACCGACCCGGAACGACAGTTCGGTCTGCACCCGAGCCTGCACATCGCCGGTCAGGGTCACGGCAGCCGCGTAATCGGCGGGTTTGACCTCTTGCACAAAGACCCGTGGCAGGTACTCCGCCGGGGCTTCTTTCTTGCCGCAAGCGGTCAACAACGTGAGCAGGCTCAGCACGACAACTGTTTTCAATCCGGGACTCGCCATGCAGACTCCTTCCTGTGTACGAACGTGCAAGTGACGATACGACTGTGAGCTTAGAACAGGGTTCAACGTTCGCTCGCGCGATCTCTATATTTCCCCTGTAGGAGCTGCCGCAGGCTGCGATCTTTTGATCCTGCTCTTATAAAGTCAAAAGATCGCAGCCTGCGGCAGCTCCTACAATGGTCGCCTCAAGAGAAGGATTTTCATGCTCAAGACCCTCGCGGTGGCCAATTACCGCTCGATCAACAAACTGGTGATTCCGCTGGGCCGGCTGAACCTGATCACCGGCCCCAACGGCAGCGGCAAGTCCAATCTCTACCGCGCCTTGCGCCTGCTGGCGGAGACCGCTCAGGGTGGCGTGGTCAATGCACTGGCCCGCGAGGGCGGGCTGGACTCGACATTCTGGGCCGGGCCGGAAACCATCAGCCGGCGCATGCGCAACGGCGAAGTGGCGATCGAGCCGACCGTGCGTCAGGGCGTCAAACGGCTGCGCCTGGGGTTTGCCGGAGAGGATTTCAGCTACTCCATCAGCCTCGGCCTGCCCGACTCCAACGGCCACTTCATGTTGCCGGGAGACACTCATCCCAGCCCCTCGCGTTTCAGCCTCGATCCGCAGATCAAGCGCGAATGCATCTGGGCCGGCCCGCTCTATCGACCGGCCAGCCTGCTGGTGGATCGCAACGGTGCGATGATCCGCGCCCGCGAAGCCCGCAGCTGGGACGTGCTGGCGCAACACACGCCGAACTTCGACAGCCTGTTCGACCAGATCGGCAGCCTGCGCAGTTCGCCGGAAGTGTTCCAGATGCGCGAGTTCATCCGCCGCTGGCGCTTCTACGATCACTTTCGCAGCGACGCCGACGCCCCGGTGCGCCAGCCGCAACTGGGCACGCGCACGCCGGTGCTGCACCACGACGGTCGCGATCTGGCAGCCGCGTTGCAGACCATCAATGAAATCGGCGACCCCGAGGCCTTGCAGGTGGCGATCAGCGATGCGTTTCCCGGCGCACGGCTGAACATCGCACCGCTGGCCGGCGGACGCTTTGCCATCGAGTTTTTCCAGGAGGGGTTGCTGCGACCCTTGTCGGCGGCGGAGCTGTCGGACGGGACGTTGCGTTATCTGCTGCTGATTGCCGCATTGCTGACGCCACGACCACCGTCATTGATGGTGCTCAACGAACCGGAAACCAGCCTGCACCCGGATCTTTTGCCGGCGCTGGCGCGCTTGATCATTCGCGCGTCGGAACAGTGTCAGGTGTGGGTGGTGTCCCATGCACGGCGGTTGATTTCGGCGTTGCAGGAGGATCCGGAGTGCAACTGCATCGTGCTGGAGAAAACCTTCGGCCAGACCGGAATTGTCGGGCAGCGGGTATTGGATGAGCCGGCGTGGAACTGGCCGGATTGAAAGCGAAAAGATCGCAGCCTGCGGCAGCTCCTACAGGTTTCGCTTCGCGCCGTGATAGGGCGACAGGCGCTGTCCATGTAGGAGCTGCCGCAGGCTGCGATCTTTTGCGCCTTAATTAATCAACCCTGCCACTTGCCACCCTCGACAATCACACTCTCAGGCCGGGTGTCATCGCTCAGCTCTTTGCGCACGTATTGGTCGTATAGCTTGAGCAGGTACTTCTCTTCACCCAGCTTCGCCAGTTCGCTGTTCACCCAGTCACGCAGCTCGACATTACCCTTCTTCACCGCCGGGGCAATCGGTGCTTCGGCGCCGAGTTTTTCCTCCAGCACACGGTAGCCCGGGTTCTGTTTGGCCCAGCTGAACAGCACCAGATTGTCCTGCGCGTAGGCATCGCCACGGCCATTGGCCAGGGCTTGCAACGACTCGGAGTTTTTCTCGAACTTCAGCAGTTTCCAGTCCGGGTGGTTCCTGGTCAGCCAGATATCGGCGGTAGTCCCGGTGGTGACGATGGTGGTGCGGCTGGCCAGGTCATCCAGTTTTTTCACCGCACTGCTTTGCGGCACTAATGCCTGCACCGCCACCTTGAGGTTCGGGTTGGTGAATTCCACCGCCTCCTTGCGCTCCGGGGTCACGGTCATGTTGGCGAGGATCAGGTCGACCTTGTCGCTCTGCAGGAACGGAATGCGGCTCGCCGGCTCCACGGCAACAAACTCGACCTTGTTCTCGTCACCAAGCAGATCCTTGGCGAAACGCCGGCCGATGTCGGTGTCGAAACCGACGTAGCGCCCGGCCTCATCGACGAAACCGAACGGTGGCTTGTCGGTGAACACGCCGACGATCAGTTTGTCGCGAGCCTTGATCTTGTCCAGGTAACCGGCTGGCGCGGTGCTTTCGCTGGCGACTTTCGGCTTGGCCGGTTCTTCGGTTTTGCTGCAACCGGCAAGCAAGGCAAGGCTGAGCAGGGGCAGTAAAAAAGCGGCAGTTTTCATAACAGTTCCAGTTCCTTTGTCGGATTCGTTTTTGGCAGTGTTGCAACGAAGGAGAACTTCTCCAGGAACTGCTGCGCGCGTGCGGTTTGCGGGTTCGTAAAGAAAATCTCGGGCGGGTTCTGTTCAAGGATGCGCCCGGCATCCATGAACACGATGCGGTCGGCCACCGCGCGGGCGAAGGCCATTTCGTGGGTGACGATCAGCAGGGTCATGCCCTCGCGGGCCAGGCCCTGAATCACTTGCAACACTTCCTTGACCATCTCCGGATCAAGGGCGGCGGTGACTTCATCGAACAGCATGACCCGTGGGTTCATGCACAACGAACGGACGATGGCGATGCGTTGCTGCTGGCCGCCGGAGAGCTGGCGCGGGAAGGCATCGCGCTTGTCCGCCAGGCCCACGCGTTCGAGCAGCGCTTCGGCTTGCTGCTGCGCTTCACGGCGCTGACGCTTTTGCACCTTGAGCGGGCCAAGCAATAAATTGTCGAGCACGCTCATGTGCGGAAACAGGTGATAACTCTGGAACACCATGCCGATCTGTTGGCGCACTTCGCGCCAGTCGGTGGCCTTGTCCAACAGTTCACGACCGACAAATTTCAGGCTGCCGCCGTGCGCGCTTTCCAGACCGTTGAGGCAACGCAGCAACGTACTTTTGCCACAACCGCTGGGGCCGAGAATGACGATCACTTCGCCGCTGCGCACGCGCAGGTCGATGCCCTTGAGCACCTGTTGCTCGCCATAGCATTTGTTGAAACCCTGAAACTCGATCAATGCGCTCATGCTTGCGTCCAGCGCCGCTCCAGCACGCGCGAGGCGGCCGACAGCGGGTAGCAGATAAAAAAGAAAAACAGGAACAGCGCGCCGTAGATCAACACCGATTCGTAGGTGCGCTCGATGATCTGCTGGCCGACCTTGATCACATCGACCACGCCAATCAGCACCGCCAGCGAACTGGTCTTGATGATCCGTGTGTAAACGTTGATGGTCGGTGGCGTCATGCGTTTCAGCGCCTGCGGCAGCAACACGTAGCCGTACAGTTGCGCCGCATTCAGACCAATCGACAGTCCCGCTTCACGCTGCCCGCGCGGCAATGAATGCAATGCACCGCGCGCCACTTCGCCGACCTCGCTGGCACCCCACAGCGACAGCACCAGCACCGCGCACCAGAAGCTCGGCAGGCTCAGGCCGAAGAAAATCGGCAGGCCGAAAAACAGCAGGTACAACCAGACCAGCACCGGGATCGCCCGGAACAGTTCCAGATAGACCCGCAGGATCGCGTTCAGCCACGTCACGTTGAGCGTGCGCAATACGCCGTAGAGCACGCCGCCAACGGTGCTGATGGCGATGCTCAGGAATGAGATCGACAGGGTTTGCCCGGCGCCTTTTGCCAGTTGCGGCAACGACACCCAGAGCAGCTCAAGACCCGAACTGGCCATGCTGGAGCCTCCTTTCCAGACGGCTGAGCAACAGCGACAGCGGCAAGAACAACAGCACGCAGATCAGCGTCAGCACGGCGAGCATTTCGTAGGTCTTGTAGTAGAGCGCGATGTAGCTCTTGGTGGTGTAGAGGATTTCCGGCACCGCCACCGCCGAGACCACGGTGGTTTCCTTGAGCAGAAAAATGAAATTGGCGAACAGCGACGGCAGGCTGAGAATCCCCGCCTGCGGCAGGATCACGTAGCGCAGCAACTGGCCGTGGGACAGGCCGATGGAGCGCCCCGACTCCAGCTGCGCCTGCGGCACCGCATCGATGCCGGCGCGCAGTACCTCGGTGAGGTAGGCACCGCCAAGGAAAGTCATGGTGATGATTGCCGCGGTGAAGCCGGAAACCTTGATCCCCAGCGCCGGCAAGGCGAAGTAGACGAAGAACAGTTGAATCAGCAGCGGCGTGTTGCGCGCCAGCTCCACATACAGGCCGACGGCGCGTTGCAGGTAAGGCGTGCGGAACACCAGAATCGTCGCGTTGAGCAGGGCCACCAGCAGCGACGTGCCGATGGCAATGAACCCGACTTGCAGCGTCACGCCCACGGCCTTGAGAAAGGCCGGCAGGGTACTGAGGATAAAGGCGTAGTCGAAAGTCATGAAGCATCCTGGACGTCGCTCGGTAAGCGACGGTCATGCAGTCCATGGACAGCGGGTAACTGTCCGGCAGGTGCTGACTTTATAGGTATAAAAACAAGAATTTAAATACCGTTAAAGCATATTGATATCACCCAAAAAACTACCCTGTGGGTTTGCCGGGAAGGAATAAGAAGGCTATTTTCCCTTGCGCTGTAGGAAGGATCTTTTTTGCCTGAAAGCCCTCCAAGGACGAACAGCTTTTGGCCAGACTCCCCCGGCCAAACCATTACAAGGAAGACAACATGGACGTAAAAGTGCCGCAGCGACTGGATCCGCAGGACATCGTGAAATTGCTCGTGGCGTTGCGCCGGGCGTTGAAGGCTCAGGTGGCCTGAGTTACCACACATCAAGATCAAAAGATCGCAGCCTGCGGCAGCTCCTACAAAAGATCGCTTTCCCCTGTAGGAGCTGCCGCAGGCTGCGATCTTTTGATTCTGGCTTTAGATCCTGTGGCGATCCCATAAATCGAGCACACAAAAAAACGCCGATGACCCTTACTGGCCATCGGCGTTTTTTTCATACCTTGAAGGGGTGGTTCAAGCGGCGGATCAGAACGCCGGCAGTACCGCGCCGTTGTACTTCTTCTCGATGAACGCTTTGACTTCAGGGCTGGTCAGGGCAGCGGCCAGTTTCTTGATGGCGTCGCTGTTCTTGTTGTCCTCACGGGCGACCAGGAAGTTCACGTAAGGCGAATCAGCGCCTTCGATCACCAATGCATCCTTGGTCGGGTTCAGCTTGGCTTCCAGCGCGTAGTTGGTGTTGATCATGTCCAGATCAACTTCCTTCAGCACGCGTGGCAGCAGGGCCGATTCCAGTTCCTTGAACTTGAAGTTGTGCGGGTTCTTGGCGATGTCTTTCGGGGTCGCCAGGGCGTTTTTCGGATCTTTCAGTTCGATCAGGCCCGCCTTCTGCAGCAGGATCAGGGCACGGCCGCTGTTGCTGCCTTCGTTCGGGATGGCGATGGTCGCGCCGTCAGGCAGATCAGCCAGTTTCTTGTACTTGCTCGAGTAGCCACCGAACGGTTCAACGTGCACGCCTTGCACGGTCACCAGGTACTTGGCCTTGTCGTCCTTGTATTTACCGGCGTTGAAGCTGTCCAGGTAAGGTTTGGTCTGGAAGTAGTTGGCATCCAGACGCTTCTCGCCCACCTGCACGTTCGGCTGCACGTAGTCGGTGAAAACCTTGATTTCCAGATCCACGCCTTCTTTGGCCAGGGTCGGTTTGATCAGCTCGAGGATTTCCGCGTGCGGCACCGGAGTCGCCGCCACCACCAGTTTCTCGCCGGCCTGGGCCAGGGAAGCAGTCAGAGCAGCCGCCAATGCGGTAAACAACAGAACCTTTTTCATGCAGTGTCCTTATCGAGAATCACGGTCGCGAATGGCGACGGCTATTAATACCAGTGCCAGTGAAGTGCTATCTCTGGCGTGAAGCGGACAATACCGGGATTTTTTATTCCCGGACAATAACGTTTATTCACGTTGATATTCCATTTTGTTCATACACGCGAGATAGCCATGCAGGCGCTGCCGCAGGCAGCGATCTTTTGATTTTCAATGGTTTAAAAGTGCTGAAAGCAAGATCAAAAGATCGCAGCCTGCGGCAGCTCCTACACGAGCCCCGCGTTTTTCAGTAACTGCTTTAGCGACTGCTGATCGGCAGCGGTGCCATTTTCCAGGATTTGTTTGATCTGGCTTTCGATCTGCATCAGCGTCTGTGGCAGGTTCAGGTGCTCCGGGAGGATTTCCTCGCCGGTGCTGACCAGCAGCGCGAAGTGAATGACGTTTTCCAGCTCGCGGGTGTTGCCCGGCCAGCTGTGGCGTTCCAGCAGGTGCTGCGCGGCTTCGCTGATCAATGGCACCGGCAGATCCAGGCGCTGGCTGTAGATGCCGAGAAAGTATTCGGCCAGCGACAGGATGTCGCCGATCCGTTCGCGCAGCGCCGGCAATTCCAGTTGCCCTTCGCTGAGGTAGTGATAAAGCCGTTCGTGAAATTTCCCCGCATCCACCGCTTGTGCCAGATCGATGCTGGTGGCCGCTACCAGCCGTACATCCACCGGGCTTGGCTGATGGGCGCCGACGCGGGTGACTTCATGATTTTCCAGGGCGGCGAGCAGTTTGATCTGGATCGGTAGCGGCAAGTCGCCAATCTCGTCCAGATACAACGTGCCGCCGTTGGCCGAACCGAACCAGCCGGCACGACTGCTGGCCGAACCGGTGTAACTGCCGGCGGCATAGCCGAACAGTTCGGCATCGGCATAGGTCGGGCTGATCGCGCCGCAGTTGACCGAGACGAACAGACCGCTGCGATCACTGGCGCGGTGGATGTGGCGCGCGAGCAACTCTTTACCGGTGCCGGTCTCGCCACGGATCAATACCGAGATTGTCCGTGGTGCCAGGTGCTCCAGCTCTTCACGCAACTGCCGCGAACGCGGATCGACGAAGACCAGCGCCTTGGCACGGATGCTCAGGGGACTTTTTTCCGCATCGGGAAAGGTCAGCAACGGCTGACCGAACGCTTCAAAACTCATGGCAGACTCCCGCCCACAACCGCCGGGAGACGGGGGCGATCAAAAAGAAAAAATACCACTCAAGCGCGACGCCGCGCGTGGAGTTCCAGGCGGTTTTGCAGGCGATAGAGGTAAGCGAAACCCTGCTCCCAGCGCTGGTGCCCGGACTTGACGTTGATGTGCCCGGCCCCGGCGAGAATCCCCGCTTCGGCGCCCCAATGGCGCGCCAGCTCCAGCGCGCGTGGCGCGCTGACGGCGGCGTCGTTGTCGGAGGCGACGACCTGACTGGGGAACGGCAGCAGATCAGTCGGGATCGGTGCGAAGTTACGCAGCGCCGGTGCACAGGTCGGGCGCTCGACGTCGGCCGGCGCGACCAGCAACGCCCCGCGCACCTGCCGCAGGTATTGCACGGGCGCGGTAGCCGCCCAATGCGCAACGGTGACGCAACCCAGGCTGTGAGCAATCAGGATCACTGGCGTGCTGTCGGCGGCAATCGCTTCGGCCAGCGCCGCGACCCAGTCTTCACGGCGCGGTGTCAGCCAGTCGGCCTGCTCCACCCGGGCGCTGTTGGGCAGGCTGTTCTGCCAATGGGTTTGCCAATGATCTTCTGGCGATCCTTGCCAGCCCGGCACAATCAGGTAGCGGATTGATTCGTTGCGCATGGGGGAGCTCTCCTGCGTCGTGTCTGTTCCTGATCGAGTATAGGGACGGGATTTATATTCGTTAAGGAATAAGAAGCTATTTATTAAGACCCAAAAGAAATATGGTTGGCTTCGTGTAGGAGCTGCCGAAGGCTGCGATCTTTTGATTTTGATTTTAAGAATAAGAGCAAAAGATCGCAGCCTTCGGCAGCTCCTACAGGGATCGGGTGTGGGTTTAAATCGAGATAAAAAAAGGGCCGCACCCTGCCAAGGAGACGGCCCCGGAAAAACGTAAATCCTGTTACCGCGCCGTGATCACCGACAACTTGGTAATCCCCGCCCGCTCGATCGAAGCCATGGCCCGCGCCACTTCGCCGTAGTTCACCCCGTCGTCGGCCTGCAGTTGCACGCGGACTTCCGGGTCTTTCGCCTTGGCCGACTTGAGGTTGAATTCCAGCAGGTCCGGCTGGATTTCATCCTTGTTGATAAACAGTTTGCCGGCACCGTCGATACTCACCACCAGCGGGTCTTTCTGCTCGACCGGCGCCACGGCTTCGGTCTTCGGCAAATTGATCGGGATCGCATTGGTCAGCAGCGGTGCGGTGACGATAAACACCACCAGCAGCACCAGCATCACATCCACCAGCGGCGTCACGTTGATCTCGCTCAGCACCTCGTCGCTGTCTTGCGTGGAGAAGGCCATATCAGGACGCCTCCTTCACTTTTGTCGCGTTGCCCGGTGCCGACACCTTGTTTGCAGTCGGGTGGATCAACACGCGGAACGCACTCTTCTGCGCCAGGCTGTAGAAGTCGTGGGCGAAGTCATCCAGATCCGCCGCCGTCAGTTTCAGACGCCGCAAAAAGTAGTTATAAACCAGCACCGCCGGCACCGCGACCGCGATCCCCACACCGGTGGCGACCAGTGCCGCACCGATCGGACCGGCGACTGTTTCCAGGCTCGCCGAGCCTGCCGCGCTGATGCCCTTGAGCGCTTCCATGATTCCCCACACCGTGCCGAACAGGCCAATGAACGGCGAGGTACTGCCAATACTCGCGACAACCGCCAGACCGGTTTCCAGCGAACGCCGTTCGCGCACGATCTGCTGGCGCAAGGCCCGCTCCAGGCGATCCTGATGGTTGATCGCCTGGCTCAAATCATTGGCCTGCGGCGCCTCACCCACCTGAATCGCCGCGTAACCGGCCTGTGCCACCCGGGCCGCAGCGCCGGGTTGGGTTTCGCTCAACTCAGCGGCGGAGTCGAGACTCGACGCCGCCCAGAAGCGTTTATGAAACTTGCGATCCTGCGCCTTCAGACGACCGAACTGCACAGCCTTGAGCAGCGCCAGTCCCCAGGTGGCAACGGAAAAAACCACCAGCAGCCAGATCACCGCACTTTCGATGGATTCCAGTGGAGAGGCCAGTAACGTCATGATGTGTTCCCTCGTGTAAACATTTAGCGCGAATAGGTTTCGGTTTAATGAATCTTGAAATCGATGGGCACGCTGACCCAGCCGTCCTGGGCGACATCACCCTGCTTGGCCGGGACGAAGCTCCACTGTTTGACGGCGTTGAGCGCTGCATCGTCGAGCTGCTGCCGGCCACTGCTTTTCTGAATCTGGATGTCGCCCGGTTTGCCGTTGGCCAACACGTGCACCCGTAGCAATACCGTGCCTTCCCAGCCGCGACGCTGGGCCAGCGATGGATACTCCGGCGCCGGGTTCTTCAAATACGCGGCGTTGGCCGAGGCCGGCGTTACCGGAGCCGGAGCCGCGGGTGCAGGTGGCGCTGGCGCAGCGACCGGGGCGGCCGGTTGCGGCGGCGCCGGTGGTTGCTCCACGGCTTTGGGTGCTGGCTTCGGCACCGGTTTAACCACCGGTTTCGGCTTGGGTTTAGGGATCGGTTTAGGCGGTGGCGGCTTCACCGCCAACTCGTCTTCAACCGGTGGCGGAGGTTCGACCACCGGCGCGGGCGGCGGCGGTTCAACCACGGGCGGCGCGGGTGGTGCCGGATGCGAAAACTCGATGGTCATCGGTGGAATTTCCGGCGGCACGATCGGCAACGCCGGCGTGGGATGCTGGTTGATCCAGTAGATCACCGCACCATGCACCAGCAGCGCCAGCACGCCGAGCAGGATCGCTTCACGACGGCTCAGAATGCCCCTGGGCGCGCGCTGCAAACGCAACTGCCCCAACGGCACACGATGGGGCCGGCCGAGATCGACCAGCTCGCCACTTGGTGTCTGGCGCCACAGCAATTCCTGTGCGCTGGCGGCGGTCTGGACATTGCCCATTGATTTACTCCCTGCGGTCTCTTTGCGTTCTTTCGCTTGGCCGATCCGTCGTTCGTTGAATCCCCCACGGCGTGATCGATGGGTCAATCATTGGGCCAGCGGCTTATCTCCGAAAGTAATCTTTCATGTTATGGATAGACATTTATGGAATATGAAAAACGGTCATTTCCGCCAAAGCCACGGGCTGCAAGGCTTCCAGCGATTCGCCGAAATCGACATGCTTTCCCGGCATAAAAAGTATTCATCCAAGGCATCGGGTTATCGATGACCCGGGATTCAGTGACAACTAATACCAACGTGATAGTTGAAAAATTTTTCAAAAGGCAAACAAAAAGGCCGATGCACTTTTAATGCATCGGCCTTCGATTTACGGAATTTTTTTATTGCTTCACAAACTCCCCGGCCAGACCGACTACATCACCATCAAAGTTAGTACGCGAACCCACCGCACGAACTTTCGAATAGTTGTGATCCGGCGAGAACAGCGTCCAGGACTGATAGCCAGTGCCGTCATTCAGCGCCGCGAACGTGATGATCGTCGGCTGCCCGGTACTGTTCTGGAAATGGTAATGCCCGTAGGCGATGTCGTAGTTCACGCCGTTCTGGCTGAACTTGCCGCTGAAGGTGCCGTTGGAATCGTTACCATCGGTGATCGTCAGTTTGGCGCCAGCGTTAGCGTTTACATAATTGCCATTAATGCTCGACATAACGTGATTTCCTTTATCGTTGGATAAGTGTCTTCCGATGAGAGCAAGTTTCCTCCTGGAAACTCACGACACACAGGATGGTTGTCCATTGACTTATTGTCCACGGCACTTATCAACGATATTGCTATATACACTATTCATGTCGCTCATAACTTATTTCGATTCCGAAGAGCCTTAATAACTAACGGCTGACTTGGGTTTGTTGCACACCAATGGCCGGCACCAGAACTGCCGTCTCTGAACGCGGCGTTCCCGCCGGCACCCAGTCATAACTCACAGGCAGCGCGCGATAGACCCAGTTGCTGATTGCATCACTGCCCGGCGCCTTGCCCAGATACGGGCTGACATATTCCCAGACATTTTCACCGCTGGCCGTGACCTGGAAAAACCGCCCGTTCATGCCTTCGTCGATCAGCGTATTACCATTGGGCAAGCGTCGCGCGCTGCTGATGAATGAACTGTAGAAGGCCCAACCCGGCTGCTTCGAATTCGCTGCGCTGTATTGCCAGACGATTTGATTTTTCTGCGGGTCGATTTCCAGCACCCGCGAGCCGGAAATCAGCCCGAGGGTGACGTTTGGATAACCCGCCGAACCCTGGTTATCGAACACCAGCAGATTACCGGCACCGGGGAGCCCGGCGGGGATGATGTGCGCGTCGTGCTGACCGACAAACTGATCCACCGGACGCGGTAATTTCTGCGCGGTTTTCGGGTTGATCAGCGGCAGGTTCGGGCCGAGGCGCCACACCACTTTGCCGCTGTGCTTGTCGATGATCGCAATGAAGTTGGCATTGCGCGAATCGAGCAACAGGTTGTCCGGATTGAAGCGTTTGTCGCCGGCATCGAACCACTTGTTCGGCCCGACCACGCTGAGGTTGTTGATGTGCAAGTAATCCGGATTATCGCTGGCGCGCACCAGTTTCAATTGCTCCGGGGTGAAGCCGAATTCGTTCAGGTGCTCCGAGGCCAGCCACTGCCATTTCACCGCACCGTCAGGACTGACTTCATAGATCGCATCGTCGATCACCTCAGGCACTTTGAAGCCTTTGACCTTATGCACCTTGTTCGCCAGCACCACCGTGTTGCCGTTGCTCAACCGGCGCTGATCGTGGTGTTGCTGTGCTGCGCCGCCAGGGGCCTTGTCGCCCCACTGCCAGACGACTTTGCCGCTCCAGTCCAGTTCGCCGACGCTCTGATTGCCCAGACCGTTACCGGCGGAGCCGAGCTTGCCCGGATCCTTGTCACTCAGTTGCAACAGCACATGCCCGCGCGCGCCGCCGACCAGTTGCGGGTCGATGATCGCCGACGGGAAACCCGCCTGTGGCCAGGTTTTCACCTCATTGCCGTTCATGTCGATCAAGTGGGTCTGCTTGTCGGCGCCACTGAAGATCACGTACTGGTTGAACGCTTTGTTCGGGTCATAGCGGGTGACGCCGGTCGGGTACACGCTGGGGGCGGCGAACACCCCGGTGCTTGAGACTGCGCCGGATAACAACAGGGCTAAAGCGGTTTTGCCTGGCAACATGATGCAGCTCCTTGAATGACGGATCAGAAGTCGTAGCGACCGGTTACGCCGAGGGTGCGCGGCGTACCGAGCAGGCCTTCATAACCGCCGTTGCCGCCGGTCCACAGGGTCGTGTAATAGGTCTTGTCGAAGGCGTTTTTCAGCCACAGCGAAACGTCCCACTGGCCCTGATTGAAATCGCCGCGCAGACCGGTGGACAGGTTGACCACGGCGTAGCTCGGGATCTGCCCGTAGTCGGAATCCTCGACCGTGCCCACCGCTTTGGAGCGGAACGCGTAACTGCCGGTGACGTAAGGTTGCAGACCGTTGGCCAGATTCCATTCGTATTTGCCGTTGGCGTTGCCGATCCATTTCGACGCGCCGACCACCTGGTGGCCGCTGAGGTCGCAAGAAGCCGGTGCGCCGGGTGCCTGGCTGACTTCCGGCGGGCACGGTGCATCTTTGTACGAGAGATAGCTGACGTCGTTGTACGAGCCGTTGAAGTTCAGGGTCAGGCCGCGCAACGGGATCACCGTGCTTTCGAATTCGACGCCGCGTGAGCGCACCGAACCGGCGTTGGTCAGGTATTGCACGCGGTTGACGTCGTCGTAGGCGTTGGTCTGGTAGGCGTTGACCTGGGTCCAGAACAGGTTGGCGTTGAGTTGCAGACGCCGGTCCCACAGCGTGCTTTTGAAGCCGAGTTCGGCGTTGTTGGCCCGTTCGGTGCCAATCAGCAGCGAGTCGGCGCCGGCGGTTGGCGCCGAACCCACCGCGAGGTTCACGCCACCGGATTTTTCCCCGTGAGACAGCGTGGCATAGCCGAGCAGGTCATCGGTGATGCGATAGCTGAGGTTGAGCAGTCCGGACGGGCTGGAGCTGTACTGATTCAGATCGCCGGAGTCGTAGGCACCCGTGCGTCCGCGTCGTGCGGTGGCCGCTGCGCCGGTGACCGTGGCACCACCAACCGGCGCATTGCGGGTGACCCAGGCGTTCTTCTCTTCATAGGTGCCACGCACGCCGGCAGTGAAGTCCAGGCGCTCGGTGAGGTGCCAGGTGCCTTGGGCGAACAGGGCGAAACTGTCGGTCTTGATGTGGCCGTTGCCGACACTGCCAATGTTGGCCAGCGCGCCGCGTGGCGTGCCGTTCCAGATATCGGCCTGCGGGCCGTAATAGGCGAAGGACTTGTTGTCGAGATCCGAGCCGAAGTAGTACGCGCCGATCACGTAATCGAAGAACTCGCCCTTGGGCGAGGCGAGGCGAAATTCCTGCGAGTACTGTTTATCTTCGACAGAAACCCCGGCGTTGTAAGTCGCGGCGACGTTGAGACCGTCGTCGTTGGCCGGGGTGAAATTCCAGAAGCGATACGAGCTGATCGAGGTCAGGGTGAAATCGCTCGGCAGCGTCCAGTTGGCCTCCACCGACGTGCCGCCCTGATGCACGGTAACGTGCTGATCGTTGTCCAGATTGACCTTGCGGTGCGAACCGTTGACCAGCGTCGCGCCGGCGGCATTGGCCCGCGACTGGTAGAGGTTGACGCCGTTGATGGTCGGCCCGGTGTTGTACAGCACGCGGGTGCCGGCGCTGGAATCCTCTTCGTTGTAGTCGCCGATCCAGCGCAGGTTGAAGTCTTCGTGGGGCTTGAACAGCAACTGCGCGCGGAAGCCATCGCGCGAGCCACCGTTCAGGTCATGACCGTTGTATTCGTTCTTGATGTCGCCGTCGCTGCGGGTGCGATACGCGGAAAAGCGCCCGGCCAGTTCATCGTTGAGCGGCCCGGAAATGGTGCCCTTGGTCTGGAAATACCCGTCCTCGCCAACCGAGGTTTCGATGCTGCGTTCCGGGGTAAAGGTCGGCGCGCGGGTACTGATGTTGATCACCCCGGCGGTGGTGTTCTTGCCGAACAGCGTGCCCTGCGGCCCGCGCAGGACTTCGAGCTGTTCGATGTCCATCAGGTCGAACACCGCCATCCCCGGACGGCCCAGATAGACGTTGTCGATGTACAGACCGACGCTGCCTTCCAGACCGTCGCTGGCCGGATTGTTGCCCAGGCCACGAATCGACACACTGGACTGGCGCGCGTGCATGTAGGCGACGTTGACGCTGGGCACCAGTTGCTGCAAATCCTGAATCCGGTAGACCCGCTGCGTCTCCAGCGTCTGACCGCTGACCACGCTCATCGGCGTCGGCACGTCTTGCGAACTTTCTTCGCGCCGGCGGGTGGTGACGGTCACGGTTTCCAGCTGCGAGCTGTTGGCCGCAGGCTTGCCGGCGGGAGCCGGCGGTGGGGTGTCGGCGTCGGCGGCGTAGCTCTGAGTCCAGCTGGCACTCCCCGCCAGCAACAGGGCCAGAGGCAGGCGTTTGAGCCGTCGTGGCGTTAAGGGTGACGCAAGGTTCAACGGACTCATGGCGCGGCTCCTGGTCAAAAAACACACAGACATCTTCAGCGCTGCATATTCTTTTAAGTTATTTATTTATGGATTTACAAATATTTACTGCATAAGAGATTGCCTTTATAAGGAGTCGACCTAATGCATATCCAATGCATTTCCCGGATATTTTTTATGTGAAAAATGCATATCGACTTGCGCCAACTTCGACACTTCATCGCCCTCGCCGAACAGCGCAGTTTCGTCGCCGGCGCGCAGGCAGTGAACCTGTCGCAGTCGGCGTTCAGCCGCAGCATCCAGGCGCTGGAGCACAGCGTCGGCTGTCAGTTGGTCGATCGCGGGCGCAAGGAGTTACCCCCGACCAAGCAGGGTCAGGTGCTGCTCGAACATGCGCGGCGACTGGTCAGCGGCGCGCAGCAGATGGCCAACGAGATCAGTCAGTTCAATGGGCTGGAGGCGGGCGAATTGCGCTTCGGTTGCGGCCCGGCGCCGGCAGCCGGATTGATCCCGCGCGCGATCGGCGCGTTCATCGGGCGCTACCCGAAAGCGCGGGTGCAATTTCAGGTCGATGACTGGCAGAGCCTGAGCAAACGCCTGCTCAGCGAAGAGTTCGAGTTCTTCGTCGCCGACACTCGCCACTTCGAAGCCGATCCGGATTACCTGACGTACCGTTGGCGGCCGCGCAAATGGCATTTCTGCTGCCGCGCCGGGCATCCATTAGCGGCATTCGAACGGATTTCGGCCGAGCAATTGATGAGTTATCCACTGGCGGTGAGCCTTCGTCCGCCGAACCTGCGCAAGGTCATCGTCGACCTCAGCGGCCGACCGGATTTCACCCCCAATGTCGAATGCGAAAACAGCTCCAGCCTGCTCGGCGTGGTGCTGCGTTCGGATGCCATCGGCATCGTTGGCGCGTATTCCGACGCACTGCATCAGGTCAAGGGCAAACTGGTGTGTTTGCGGATCGAGGGTTTGGCCGATGACCTGGAGGAGCTGTACACCCGTTATGGGATTGTCAGTCGGGCGGGGTATCGGTTGTCGCCGCTGGCCGAGGCGATGATTGAGCAGATCAAGGCGATTGATGCGGTAGATGAGGAGGTTTGTTCACTCGAAAATTTAGCTGTCTGAGCTACCGCTATCGCTGGCAAGCCAGCTCCCACAAGTTCCGGGTGTTCACATCATTTGGGCTTGGCGCAAATCCTGTGGGAGCTGGCTTGCCAGCGATGGTGCCGAAACAGTCACCGATGCATCCACTGCATAAAACCCATTCCCCAAATGCACTTGCCGAACACCCCCGCCGAAAGCGACAACCCTCGCCTGTCTTTCTGACCGGTGAATCCCATGTCCAACCCGCAAAAACCCGTGCGCAACGTGCTGTACATCATGTGCGATCAACTGCGCCGCGATTACCTGTCCTGCTACGGCCATCCGCATCTGCATACACCGAACATCGATCGTCTGGCCGCCGCCGGCGTGCGCTTCAGCCGTGCTTATACCCAGGGCACGATCTGCGGGCCGTCGCGGATGTCGGCCTACACCGGACGCTACGTCAGCAGCCATCAGGTCGCATGGAACGCTGTGCCGTTGCCGCTGGAAGAACTGACCATCGGTGATTATCTGCGCCCGCACGGCATTCGCACTGCGCTGGTCGGCAAGACCCACGCCACGGCCAACGTCGACGCCTTGCAGCGTCTGGCGATCAACCCGGACAGCGCGCAGGCCGAAGTGCTCAACGAGGTCGGTTTCGAGCCGTACTTTCGCCACGACGGGATCTTCCCCGATGACCCGCTGTTCGACGACAAACGCGAATCCGCGCCCTACACCCATTACCTGCGCGAGCACGGTTTCGACGGGCGCAACCCTTGGCACGACTGGGCCAACGCCGCCGAAGGCGAGAACGGAGAGATCCTCAGCGGCTGGCACATGCGTCATGCGCATTTGCCAGCGCGAATTCCCGAGCAGTTCTCAGAGACTGTCTACACTACAAATCGAGCCATCGACTTCATCACCGAGCAAGGTGAGAAATCCTGGTGTTTACACCTCTCCTACATCAAACCGCACTGGCCCTATATCGTACCTGCTCCATACCACGCTTTGTACAGTACGAAATCGATTCTCGAAGCGGTCCGCGCGACGCCCTCCGAAGCCAGCAAACACCCCGTATACACGGCGTTTCGCCAGCATGAGGAAAGTCTCAACTTCTCCCGTGATTCAGTACGATTGAATGTAATCCCCACCTACATGGGCCTGATCAAGCAAGTGGATGACCAGCTCGGTCGGCTGTTCGATTTTCTGCAGAGCAACGGTCGTTGGGATGACACGCTGATCGTGTTCACCAGCGATCACGGCGACTTTTTGGGCGACCACTGGCTGGGCGAGAAGGAGTTTTTGCTCGAACAAGCGGTGGGCGTGCCGTTGATCGTGCGCGACCCGCGTGCGGCGGCGGATATCACTCGCGGCACGGTGGACGAGCGACTCGCGGAAACCATTGATGCATTGCCGACGTTTCTCCAGGCTTTGGGTTTGCCGGGCGCCGAGCATCGGCTGGAGGGCCGCTCGCTGATCCCGCTGTTGCACGGCGAAAATCCCGAGTGGCGCCGCTACGCCATCAGCGAATACGACTACGCCTTTCAGGCTCCGGCACGCGAGCGACTTGGCCAGCCGATCGACCGTTGCCGCATGACCATGGTGCGCAGCGAGCACTGGAAATACCTGGCGTACGACGGCTTCCGGCCGCAGCTGTTTGACCTGCTGAATGATCCGCAGGAGTTGCGTGATTTGGGTGACGACCCGGCATACGCGGCGGTGCGCGAGGAGCACGCGGGGTACCTGTTTGAATGGGTGCGCGGGTTGAAGCGGCGGACCACGATCAGTCATCAGGAGATCGATTTGCGCGGGCAGCGGTTTCGCTATGGCGAGCCGGAGACCGAGAAGGTGGTGCAAATCGGTGTGTGGTAGTTAAAAGCATCGCTGGCAAGCCAGCTCCCACAGGTTTTGCGTTGTTCACATCCTTTGTGTCCGACACCAATCTCTGTGGGAGCTGGCTTGCCAGCGATGGAGCCTTATCAAACGCCGACGATATCCGCGCCTTTAATGGTCTGACTACGCTGCCCCGAAGCCCCAACCGGCACTTCCCCCTTGAGCGTCACCCGTCGCACGATGCGATCCTGAGTGCCGTAATCATCAATCGCATAATGCTGCGTCGACCGGTTGTCCCAGATCGCTACATCACCGGCCTTCCAGCGCCAGCGCACGGTGTTTTCCTGACGAATCACATGGCTCTGCAACAAGCCGAACAGGTGCGCCGAATCGGCTTGCGAATAACCCTTGATGCGCTTGACGAAGTGCCCCAGCAACAAGCTCTTCTCGCCGCTGATCGGGTGTACACGCACCACCGGGTGCTCGGTCTCGTAGACGGTCGAAGTGAAGACCTTGCGATAGCGCTCCAACTTCTCCGCCGATACGTCCGGCTTGGCCCCGGCGTAGTCGTACTCGTTGCTGTGCACGGCGACCAGTTTGTCCGCCAGCTCGCGCAGCTCGGTAGGCAGTTCGTTGTAGGCGGTCGCGGTGTTGGCCCACAAGGTGTCGCCACCGAAGGCCGGGGCCACCACCGAGCGCAGGATCGAGGCTTTGGGGTAGGCGTCGACGAAGGTCACGTCGGTGTGCCAGGAGTTGGCGCGCTGGCCCTCGGCGCCGTCCAGTTCCAGCAGATAACGCGTGCCCTCACGCACCGGCACGGTCGGATGCGCCACCGGCTCGCCGAGCAGATGGGCGAAGGCTTCCTGGCGCTGATCGTCGAGCTGGGTCTGTTCACGGAAGAACACCACCTTGTACTGGATCAGCGCCTGCTGAATGGCTTCGACCGTGGCGGCGTCCAGTTCACCGGACAGGTGCACGCCCCGAATCTCGGCGCCGATACGACCGGCCACCGGATGGATTTCCAGCGCGTGGACAGCGGGTTTTACAGCGAGTGCGGCATTGCTCATGGGTAGACCCTCATCGACTGCTTGCGGTTGGGCGACAGCGAAACATGGCTCTATCTATATTCCATTTACATCTAATAGATATTCACATGCTTCGTTGACGGAATAAGAGCTTGCATTTAAAACCTCAAGCAACCCTCGTCGCAAATGCCTTCGAGCTATTTTTAGGATGCCGGGAAAGCATATGGATCTTCGCCAGTTGCGCTACTTCATCGCCCTCAACGAACACCGCAGCTTTGTCCGTGCGGCGGACGCGATGGGCATCACTCAACCGGCGTTCAGCCGCAGCATTCAAGGGCTGGAGCAAGAGTTCGGCTGCGTGCTGGTGGATCGCGGCAACAAGGATCTGCGCCCCACACCCGAAGGCCAGGTGGTGCTGCAACACGCCCTGACCCTGGTGCAGGGTGCGGCGTTGCTCAGCGCTGAAGTGACGCAAATGACCAAGCTTGATGCCGGGGAGCTGCACTTTGGTTGCGGCCCGGCGCCAGCGGTGAAACTGGTCCCGGATGCGGTGGCGCAATTCATCAACGCGCACCCGAAAGTGCGCACCTGTTTTCAGGTGGACAACTGGGAAAAACTCAGCCGCGCGCTGAGCCGCGAAGAGATCGAATTCTTCATCGCCGACATCCGCCATTTCGAGGCCGATCCAAACTTCCAGACCCAGGCCCTGACGCCCAAACGCGGGGTGTTTTTCTGCCGGCCCGGGCACCCGCTGCTGGCCAAGGAAAGCTTGTCGACCAACGACATGTTCGACTACCCGCTGGCGACCACGCTGATCCCGCCAGGGATTCGCAAACTGCTGGCGAACCTCAGCGGCCGGATCGATTTTTCGCCGACCATCGAGACCGAGCATTTCCCGGCGCTGGTGAAAGTGGTGCTGCAATCCAATGCGATTGGCGTCGGCACGGAAGAGGCGTTCGTCGAAGACATTGCCCAAGGTTCACTGGCGCTGCTGCACTGGCGCAACCTGCCGCAGAATCTGGAGAGCATGAATGCGCGCTGCGGGATTGTCAGTCGTACCGGGTTTCGCCTGTCGCCCGCAGCAAGAGCGATGATCGAGACGTTGGTGGCGGTGGATAAACAGGAAGTCAGCGTCGCGGTTTGAAGATCAAAGGATCGCAGCCTCTCTTCCAGAGAACGCATGCCCCTGTAGGAGCTGCCGAAGGCTGCGATCTTGTGATTTTAAAGCTTGGCCGCCGCCAGTTCAGGCGCCACCCAATCACTGACCTTGAACGGTTTGCGGATCAGTTTCTGCTGCGCCGCCAGATCCACCGAGTCCTGCAATTTGCCGAGGAATACCGGGTCCAGCGTCGACGGGAACACTTCGCTGAGTTTCTGATCCTGCAGGTCCTGGGTCAGGATCAGCGGTGGATAACTCGCCAGCCCCGACACCAGTTGCACGTAGGCATCCTTGTTGTTGTCCTGGGTCAGCCAATCCACGGCTTGTTGCTGCGCCTTGAGCAGCTTTGCCACGACCTGCGGGTGCCCGTCGACAAACTTGCCGGTGCCCACCAGCACTGACTGCACACTGCCGGCGCCACCCAAATCCTTGGTGTTCAGCGGCAATTCCGCCAGCCCCTTGGCTTGCAGAGCCGTCAGCCCGGAACTGCCCCACGATGCGTCGATCTGTTTAGCCGCCAATGCCGCGACCGCTGCATTGAAGTCGAGGTTGATCACCTTCAGATCCTTTTCGCTCAGGCCCTGACTGGCCAGCGCCGCATCAAACGACAACTGCGTGGCGGTGCCACGAAAGATCGCCACGCGCTTGCCCTTGAGATCCTGCAAAGTCTTGATCCCCGAACCCGGGACTACGCCCAGATATTGCTTCACGCCACGCGCGCTGGCGCTGAGCAAACGTGTGTCGAGGCCATTGGATTTGCCGATGATTGCCGCCAGGTCGCCCAGATACGCCATATCGACCTGACCGTTGGCAAACGCCTCATTGATCACCGGCCCGGCACCCTTGAAGAAGCTCCATTGAATCTTGATGCCCTGATCGGCGAAGGCTTTTTCGAAGATCTGCCGATCACGCAGCACATCCACCACACCGCCGCCGCTGTGCTGGGTGCCGGCGCTCAGGTCAGGCACAGCGATCCGGATTTCCTTGAGCTCGTCGGCCTGCGCGGTAAACGCCAGCAGGCCCGCCAGTGCCGGAATGGCAAACAGACTGAAAACTCGTTTGAAGGGAAGGTTCATGGATGTAGCTCCTTGATCACGACAGGCGTTGAGGAGCCGAAAGTAGGCCGAAGCGTGACCTTCGCTTAAATACTATAAATGCACATTTTTATAGCCATTAACGCTAAGCAAGCAACAGCGCGGGCTTCAGCGGCGTATGCATTAACAGCATCGAAAATATTCTTCGAATGCATTGGATGCGCGATGCGCTGGAAGCCTTAAATGGCGCTGCTTATCTCCAAATTCAATATTTTTTATATCGCTTATAACAATTTGTTTATAGCTAATACCACTAGAGATCGCAGCCTTCGGCAGCTCCTACAGGAGCGAATTCACGGACGCGTCCCCCTGCAGGAGCTGCCGAAGGCTGCGATCTTTTGATCTTGCTCCCGATCCAACCCGACAACGGAGGTCACCCATGGCCCGTGATTCCCTGCTCAGCCTGCCGCTGCCCGCGCCGCCCCTGAAACGTCATCGGGCGTGGCCAAGCCTCAACCAACGCCTGTTGCCCTGGCTGCTGCCGATCAGCCTGTTCGCTCTGTGGTGGCTGGCCGCGCGCAATCAATGGATGAGCGAGCAGATCCTGCCGGCGCCATCGCTGGTGTGGAACAGCGCCATCGAACTGGCCCAGGGCGAGTTGTGGAGTCATTTGTGGATCAGCCTGCAACGTCTGCTCTGGGGCTTGCTGGCAGGGATCTCAGCTGGTGCGCTGCTGGGTGCCGCGCTGGGCTTCAGCCGGCGCCTCGAACGGTTGGTGTTTCCGACCTTCGCCGGTCTGGCACAGGTACCGACGCTGGCGTGGATTCCGCTGTTCATGGTGTTTTTCGGCATCGGCGAAGTGCTGAAACTGGTGGTGCTGATCAAGGCCATCGTGGTGCCTGTGACCCTGCACACTCTGGTCGGCGTTCGTGATGCGCAACGGAAACTGCGCGAAGCCGCCGCCGTATTGCGTCTGCCGTCGTACCTGCTGATCCGGCGCCTGGTGCTGCCCGCTGCACTGCCGGCGTTCATGGCTGGCGTGCGTCTGGCCCTGGCTGCTGGCTGGACTTCATTGCTGGCGGTGGAGCTATTGGCGTCCAGCGAAGGCATCGGCTACCTGATGGTCTGGGCACGGCAACTGTTCATGCTCGACATCGTGTTCGTGTGCATCGTAGTCATCGGTGTCCTCGGTGTCGCGATGGATCGCGGCATCGGTTTTCTCGACCGCAAACTGGTGCACTGGCCGCACCCGGCGACTGCGGAAATCCGCCGAGGCCCACGTTATCAAGGCTGGCAACGGCTGCAACCGTGGCTGTTGCCGCTGAGCCTGATCGGCGTCTGGCAAGTGGCGAGCGATCAGCAGTGGGTCGATGTAAATATTCTGGTCAGCCCGCTGGCGGTACTGGAAACGACCAGGAACGGTCTGCTCGACGGCACGCTGATCAGCGGCATGGCCTTGAGCCTCGGTCGTACCCTTGGCGGGTTGCTGCTGGGCGGCGGACTCGGTTTCGCCCTCGGCCTGTTGCTGGGTCTGTCGCGCACCAGCGAACGGCTGCTCGGCCCGACTCTCGCCGCCATTCGCCAGATCGCGATTTTCGCCTGGGTGCCGCTGCTCACTGCGTGGTTCGGATTGGGTGAATTGGCGAAGTGGGTGTTCGTCGCCCTCGCCGCGTTTTTCCCGCTGTTCATCGCCACCCAGCGCAGCGTCGCCAACCTCTCGCCACAACTCAACGAAGCCGCGCAGGTGCTGCGCCTGAGCCTCGGCCAGCGCCTGCGTCGTCTGGTGCTGCCGGGTGCGGCGCCGGGGATTTTTGCCGGGCTGCGCCTGAGTCTGATCTACGCCTGGCTCGGCACCATCGGCGCCGAATATTTCATGCCGTCCAACGGCGGCATCGGCAGCCAGATGATCGGCGCCCAACAACTGCTGCGCATGGACCTGATCATGGCCGCGATGCTTTTGGTCGGCCTCACCGGCGCCCTGCTCAACCTCATCGGCCAACGCCTGGAAATTCGCGCTACTCGCTGGAGACACGCATGAACGCACCGATTGTCAGCTTCACCCATGTAGGCAAATCCTTCGACGTCGACGGTTTCGAACTGGAGGCGATTCGCGAATTCAACCTCGACATCGCCGAGGGCGAATTTGTCGCCATCGTCGGGTCCAGCGGTTGCGGCAAATCCACCTTGCTGCGTTTGCTGGTGGGTCTGGATACGCAGTTTCGCGGGCAGATCAGCGTCGATGGCAAAGCGGTCAGCGGCATCGGCGGCGAGCGCGGCATCGTATTTCAGGAGCACCGTTTGTTCCCGTGGCTGACCGTGGCCGACAACATCGGTCTGGGCCTGGTCAACGAGCCGCTGAGCACCGCCGAAAAGCAGCAGCGCATCAACGATTTCATCGATCTGGTCGGCCTGCGCGATTTCACCCGCGCCTATCCGCACCAGCTCTCCGGCGGCATGGCCCAGCGCGTGGCGATTGCCCGTGGACTGGTCGCCAGCCCACGGATTCTGCTGCTCGACGAACCGTTCGGCGCGCTCGATGCGTTGACCCGTCAGCAAATGCAGGACGAGCTGCTGGCGATCCGCGACCGGGCGAAAATCACCACGATCCTCGTCACCCACGACGTCGAAGAAGCGATCTTTCTCGCCGATCGCGTGGTGGTGATGGAGCCGCGTCCGGGACGGATCAAGCAAGTGGTGGACATCGCCTTGCCGCACCCGCGTCAGCGCAGCAGTTTCGACTTCCATCAGTTGCGTGAAGAGCTGCTGCACGAACTGACCAGTGACGACCATTACCAACCGACCCTGCCGGTCCAGATCCGCGATCTGCCGCTGTCGTTCATTGCCTGCTGAGAGGAGCTTTTCGATGCCGCAACGCCCCAACTTTCTGGTGATTCTGGCCGACGATCTCGGCTTCTCCGACATCGGCGCCTTCGGTGGCGAAATCGCCACGCCGAACCTTGATGCGCTGGCCAATAACGGCTTGCGCCTGACCGATTTCCACACCGCACCGACCTGCTCGCCAACCCGCTCGATGCTGCTGACCGGCACCGACCACCACATCGCCGGCATCGGCACCATGGCCGAAGCGCTGACCCCGGAGCTGATCGGCAAACCGGGTTACGAAGGCTATCTCAACGACCGCGTTGTGGCCCTGCCCGAGCTGCTGCGCGAGGCCGGTTATCAAACCTTGATGAGCGGCAAATGGCACCTCGGCCTGACTGCTGAACTGGCGCCGCAGGCCCGCGGTTTCGAGCGTTCGTTTTCGTTGCTGCCGGGTGCGGCCAACCACTATGGTTTCGAGCCGACCTACGATGAACACACCCCTGGCCTGCTGAAATCGACTCCGGCGCTGTACATCGAAGACGACACCTTTATCGATGAGCTGCCCAAGGATTTCTACTCGTCGGACGCCTTTGGCGACAAGCTGCTGCAGTATCTCAAGGAGCGCGGTCAGAGCCGGCCATTCTTCGCTTATCTGCCCTTCTCCGCACCGCACTGGCCGTTACAGGCACCGGCCGACATCGTCGAAAAATACCGTGGTCGCTACGACGCCGGTCCCGAAGTCTTGCGTCTGGAACGCCTGGAAAAACTCAAGGCGCTGGGGCTGATCGAGCCGGATGTCGAGCCGCATCCGCTGATTCAACTGAACACGCAATGGGCTGCGCTGAGCGCTGAGCAACGGCAGATTTCCGCGCGGGCCATGGAGGTCTACGCGGCCATGGTCGAGCGCATGGACTGGAACATCGGCCGGGTGGTCGATTACCTGCGCCAGCAGGGCCAACTCGATAACACCTTCATCCTGTTCATGTCCGATAACGGTGCCGAAGGCGCGCTGCTGGAAGCGTTCCCCAAGTTCGGCCCGGAACTGCTGACCTACCTCAATCAGCATTACGACAACAGCCTCGACAACATCGGCCGCGCCAATTCCTACGTCTGGTACGGGCCGAGCTGGGCGCAGGTGGCGACGGCGCCGTCACGGCTGTTCAAGGCGTTCACCACCGAAGGCGGGATTCGCGTACCGGCGCTGCTGCACTATCCGCAACTGCCGATCAAAGGGCAGATCAGCCACGGCTTTGGCACGGTGATGGACATCACTCCGACGATTCTCGATCTGGCCGGCGTGCGCCATCCGGGCAAGCAATGGCACGGCAAACCGGTGGCGCCGCTGCGCGGCAAATCATGGCTGGGCTTTTTGTCTGGCGAGACGGCGCAGGTGCATGACGAGCACACCGTCACCGGCTGGGAATTGTTTGGCCGCCGGGCGATTCGCCAAGGGTCGTGGAAGGCGGTGTGGATCCCCGGGCCGGTGGGGCCGGCGACCTGGCAGCTGTATGACTTGAGCAGTGATCCGGGGGAAATTCATGATCTGGCGTCGAGTCAGCCGGACAAGCTCAACACCTTGATCGGGCATTGGCAGAAATATGTGGAGGAGACCGGGGTGATTCTGAGTGCTTCGCCGTTTCAGCCGGACTGAAACGGCCAGAACCACCGCTATCGCTGGCAAGCCAGCTCCCACAAGGCTCAATGTCGTTCACAAATCCTTTGAATGACACTGAAACCTGTGGGAGCTGGCTTGCCAGCGATGAGGCCCTCAAACTCAGCTATCAAGCCCGGGCAGTGCGCACCTCTTCCTGCACCACCTCATCCCGACGAACAAAACGGTTAGCCCGCCCAAACGTGCCGAAATCATTGAACCGCACGCCCATCTCACGCATCACCTTGTGCGCCACCGGCACGGTCATCTGCCGGATGTAAAACGGTTCCTTCACCACGAAATGATGAATGCCGTGGCTGCTGCCGAAGTTGAAGCAGAACGCCTGCAGCGGCCACAGCCACCACGGATTGAGCACTTGGCATTGCTGCAGCACGTTACCCGCCTCGATGTCGCCGTAGTAATGCATGTTCGAGCTGATGAAGTGCAGGCAAAAGGTGCGCAGCACGTTCGGGCCGATGATCACCACTGCCGCGATGTCGATCACCTGCATCACTGACAACGTGGTCGCCGACCATTCGATCGGCGAACCCACGAGGTAAGCCACGCCATTTGCCGCGTGGAAGCCGAGAAACACGTACCACGCGCCCCAGTGCAGCAGCGCCAGTGGCGCATAGACCTTCAGGGTGCGTTTGATGATGTTGATTTTGTGGGCCCAGGTCTTGGCCCGCAGCATGCGGATGAACGCCGACATGACGTTGTCGCCGACCATCAGCAACCGCGCAAAACCCCATGGTTCGCCGTTGGTGATTGCGCGCTCTTCCATGTCGGTTTCAGTGCCGGACACCTTATGGTGATTGAGGTGCAGATGGCGACGGATCCACGGATTGATCGTGCTCGGCCGCGCCAGCCACACCAGGCCCATCATCAGGTTGTGCGGCACGCGCTGCTTGCGGAAATACATGCTGTGGATCAGGTCGTGCTCCAGCTCGTGGGTCAGGGAGGCGAAAAACGCGTTGAGCAACAGACACACCCACCACGCCATGTGGCCAGTGACGTACAGCGTCGCCGAACCGATCATCCCGGCCAGGGCAAAAGCCAGAATCCCCGCACCGAGAGCGTCCTGATGCTGCAGGATCGGGTAGCGCTCACGCAGTTCGACGCCTTTGGCCAGCACCACTTCGCGAATATGCGCTGATCGCTGGGCAGCATTGTGTCGCTGGGGACTTGCAGAAGTACGGTCCATGCTTCCATCCTCTGTTTATTGATGTTCGCATCCTGCCCTGCGAACGCTTTATTGATGGTAGCCGTGAACGCCAACCTGTTGACCGGAAGCGCCAATCAGCATGAAGGAACCGACCTCACTCGCCAGCTGGACCCGTGCCTTGCGCAAGCAACTCGATGCGCTGGGGCTGGACAGTATCGGCCTGTGCCAACAGGCCGGGCTCGACCCACAGTTGATGGACGACCCGAACGCGCGTTATCCGTTGTCCGGCACCACGCGCCTGTGGCAACTGGCGGTGCAGTTCAGCGGAGATCCGGCGATCGGTCTGCGAGTGTCGCGGTTCGTCAGCCCGACCACGTTCCATGCGCTCGGTTACGCGCTGGTGGCCAGCGGCAGCCTGCGTGAGGTGTTCGAGCGCATCGTGCGTTATCACCCGGTGGTCAGCGATGCGCTGGAGCTGGAGCTGAGCCGCAGCGACGACCGTTATCTGTTTCGTCTGAAAATTCCGTCAGGCAATCCGGCGCCGGCCTTTGAAGCCATCGACGCGTTTGCCGCGATCTACGTGCGCACCTGCCGCAATCGCCTCGGTCGCGACTACGCACCGCTGGCGGTCTACCTGCGCCGCCCGGAACCCTCCGATGCACATCAGTGGCACAAAGTGTTCCGCGCCCCGGTGCATTTTTCCTGCGCCGAGGATCGCCTGGAGTTCTCCCTTACCGACTTCGACAGCCACCTCGACGACGCCAACCCGGAACTGGCCGAACACAACGAAGCGGTGCTCAAGCGCACCCTGGCCCAGCTCCAACCGCTGACCTGGGAGCGCAAGGTGCGCGACGCCATCGAAGAACAACTGCCCGAAGGCGAACCTAGCGCCGAGCGCATCGCCCAGGCCTTGCACCTGAGCCTGCGCAGCCTGCAACGGCATCTGGCGGACGAGGGCTGTCGCTTCGACACGCTGCTCAACGAGAGCCGCGAAAACCTTGCGCTGCTGCACCTGCGCGATCCGCAATGTTCGTTGAGCGAGGTGAGTTATTTACTCGGATTCGCCGACACCAGCAGTTTCAGCCGGGCGTTCAAACGCTGGACGGGGATGACACCGGGGCAGTTTCGCGATCAGTTGCGCTGAACATCAGCCCTTGATCAAGCTGCGTTGCAGGCCAGATGTCCACTGTTCGATCATCGCCTCGCCCACTTCGGAAAACCCGGAATGCTTGCGACTGTATTCGGTCATTTCCTTGATCGCCATATGCATGCCATCAGCCACTTGTTGCAGTAATTCGCTGCAACGCGCCTCGCTCAGGTTGCATGCCGTACGACCAAACCGTACCAACATCTTGTACTTGGGCCAGGCTTTCGAACCGCCCAGCAGCAGCGCCATGCTATCGCTCTTGATATAAACCGACGTTGTAATGATGTCGTACGCCGGCGCGAGCCTGACGGATGACTGCTCTGCACAATTTTCGTAAAGCACGCCGAAATTCTTCAGATGCGCATCACCGTTTTTCAGTCCCGCAGACAACGCGACAATCTTGAAAAACGCTTCCAGGGCAGAGCCCAGCAACTGCGGCGAGACGAAAGCCTTGATCTGCCGCGCGGCACCTTCATAGGAACCGTCATATTTGGCCTTCGATGGCCACCCGTTCAGTACACAGAAATCTTCGAAACCGAGGTATCCCGAATCGCTCAGGTCAAAACGCTCGACCACCAGAAATTTACCGCGCTCGCTGAGCTCGAATTTTGGCACTTCAAGACCGCAGTGCTGCGCCGCCCGCATACAGAAATATTCGTTGGTTGCCAACTGCGGATACTCTTCGGCGCGAAAGGCTTTGACCAGATGAGTCGCCCCCCGATGAGTCAGACGATCAATCGCGGCAGCGCTGTCACGCACCAGCACTTTGGGCTGCACGCCTGACACTCCGGAATACTGACCGTAGGTCTGTAACAGATCTTCGAACAACCCCTGAGCACCATCGTGTACCAGCAGATCGCTCAGGGATGTTGCTGGAAGCGGCTCGGTTACCGGTGCGCTGGCAATTGCCAGACGGCCGAGCTGATGTGGGCCGACAATAGCCAACAAAGCAAAATCATCGAAGCCCCGCACGGCCTTACTGAAGCGCCGCATCAACTCCTCCCGCAGCGCGCCTTCGGGCAGGTTCATCTCGAAGACGGGATGGATGCCATGCTCCCAGCCATAGCTGTCCAGGCGGGTCGGCATCGTCAGCGATACAGCATTGTCCGCGCTGGCATCTTCACGGTAACTGAACACACTGTCGTCGCGAACCTGCCCGCGCCCCAGCGTCCCGACCACCTGTTCACCCACACGGATGTGCAACCTGTCTGGCGTTTCAGTCATGGAAATTCACTTTTTGCAGCGTGTCGAGGGTTGGGCGATTGGACTTGCGGGGAACGGCAACCAGCTCGTAACCGAAGCCGTTAAGAATCGCCTCGACTTTGCGCAGGCCGATTTCGGAGACCGTATTGTTTTCAATCCCCGAGATGGTGGCGCGGCTCATGCCATATTGTTGAGCCAAGGCCTGCTGGGAAAGTTTGCGCGCCTTGCGCAAGCTTTTGATCAGTTCGCCGATCTGTTCCATTGCGCAAACCTGCACTATTTACGATGCATTTATAGATAAATAATCAATGTGCATCGCATGCGATGCACTAATTGCCAAACTCTAGCTGAGTTTCTGATTACTTGCACGGCGCATTATTGGCTCAGGACAAAACCCAGCTCGAACACCGTCTCACTCGCATCACTGCTCACCCGCACCCGCCCGCCATGCAACTGCATGATCGACTGCACAATCGCCAGCCCCAGCCCACCCGAATCTCCAGGCTGCGCCCGTGAAGGGTCGACGCGATAGAAGCGGTCGAACAGTTTGCCCAGATGTTCTGGCGCAATCACCGGGCCGTGGTTGTGTACCTGCAACCAACACACACCCGCCTCATCACGGCGGCGCAGGCTGATCGGCGTGCCTTCATCGGCGTGGCGCACCGCGTTGGCCAGCAGATTACCCAGGGCGCGTTGCAGCAGTTGCTGGTCGGCCAACAGTTCGCCGTGCAGCTGGTTTTCCAGGCGCAACTGGCGATCATCGGCGAGGGCTTCGAAGTAGTCGCACAGCTCGCTGCCGAGGCTGTGCAGATCCAGTGTTTGCAAGTCGAGCGCGCGCTCCGCCTGCTCGGCGCGGGCGAGGAACATCAGGTTTTCGGCCATGCGCTTGAGGCGTTCGAATTCTTCCATGTTCGAGGCCAGCAGCTCCTGATACTCCGCCGAGCTGCGCGGATGGTTCAGCGCCTGACCGTTGCTGGCGAGCAAGGTGTGCAACGGCGTGCGGATCTCATGGGCCAGATCGGCGGAAAACTGCGATAGCCGCTGCACGCTGTCGTCCAGCCGCGCGAGCATGCCGTTGAGCGCCTGCACCGGTTCGAGCAGTTCGGCGGGAGTGCCGCTGGCGGGCAGACGCTGGTCGAGGCTGCGCAGATCAATGCCGCGCACCGCCGCGCTTAACTGGCGCAACGGTTGCAGGCCACGGCGCAGCAGCACCAGCCCCAGCGCGAACGCCAGCAACGCACCGAGCCCGATGGCCAGGTACAGGCGCAAGCGATAACTGGCGAGCATCTGCTCGCGCTCAGTGAGCACCTTGCCGGCGATCACCGTCAGCGGTTCGCCGTTCGGCCCTTGGGCGTCACCGGACAACAGCGCCAGCTCGGCGCCGTCCGGCGCCTGCCAGGTCAGCACATCACGACGCTGCGGTGTTCGCTCGCGCGCGATTGCGTTCAATGACGGCAGCTCGCGTTGGCGCGGGTTGATTGCGATCACGTTCGAGCCATCGGCGCGCCGCACCAGCAACAGGCTGTCGAGGTTACCGAGCATGTTCTGGTACAGCCGTGGTCGCGCCTGCAAGGCGTCGAGGCTGTCGCTGTCGGCGAGCAAGGCGCGCACTTGCTCCAGGCGGCCAAGCAACGCCAGATCATCCCGGTAGGCGATCTCCGAGTCGAGCGAGCGGTAGAGAAACACGCCAATCGCGCTCAATACCAACGCGCAGACCACGGCGAACGCCAGCGCCAGACGCCAGGCGATCGACCTAGACCGCATCGTCGGGCGCCTCCAGCTGATAGCCGACGCCGCGCACGGTGTGGATCAGTTTCGGCATGAACGGGTCATCGACCTTGGCCCGCAGGCGGCGCACCGCGACTTCGACCATGTTGGTGTCGCTGTCGAAATTGAGGTTCCACACCTGCGAGGCGATCAGCGTACGGGACAACACTTCGCCCTGACGGCTGGCGAGCAATTGCAGCAGGGCGAATTCCTTGTTGGTCAGGGCAATGCGCTGGCCGCCGCGACTGACTCGACGCCGCAGCACGTCGATTTCCAGATCGGCGATGCTGTAGGACTCGGCCTCGCGCAATGGCCCGCGGCGCAGCAGCGTACGCACCCGCGCGAGCAACTCGGCGAAGGCGAAGGGTTTGAGCAGATAGTCGTCGGCGCCGAGTTCGAGGCCGCGTACGCGGTCTTCGATGGCATCCTTGGCCGTCAGGAACAACACTGGCGTGGCGCCGCGCTGGCGGATCAGTTGCAGCAATTGCCAGCCATTGAGGCCCGGCAGCATCACGTCGAGGATGATCAGGTCGTATGCCTGCTGCTCGATGAAATAGCGCCCATCGAGGCCATTGAGCGCCACGTCCACGGCAAACCCCGATTCGCCCAGGCCCTTGGCCAGGAAATTCGCGGTTTTGGCTTCATCTTCTACGACCAGCAAACGCATGGCACACCTCGATTGATCAGGCACACAGGCTAGGCGCCTTCGACGGCGTTGCCCATTACAAACTTGTAATCCGACTGACGGAGTTCTGACGAAGACCGCCGATTAAAGTGACGACCTTAGCTTTTGGAGCCTGTCCATGATCGTCAAATACCTTGCAGCCAGCCTCGCCCTCGGCCTCAGCGCCAGCGCTTTCGCCGCCCCTGCACTGCCGCGTCACGCTGACCTCGACCTGAAAACCGCACGCCTGCTGGCCGACACAGCACTGAGCCATTGCACCGCGACGGTATCGGTGCTCGACCGTGGCGGCAACGTGCTGGTGACCCTGCGCAGCGACGGCATTGGCCCGCACAACACCGCGGCCAGCCAGCGCAAGGCTTACACCGCGCTGTCGACGAAAACCCCGACCCGGCTGTTCGCCGAGCGCGCCCGCAGCAACCCGGAAACCGCCAATCTCAACACCCTCGACGAGCTGTTGTTGCTCGACGGCGGGATCCCGTTGTTCGCCGGCAATGAGTTGGTCGGCGCCATGGGCGTGGCCGGTTCCGGCGGCGGCGAGCAGGACGAAAACTGTGCCATCAAGGCCGCCGAAAAGGCCGGCCTGCCCCTTACCCGTTCCCAATAAGGAGACTGACCATGACCACCCTGCGCATGACCTTCGCCGCACTCGGCCTGAGTGCCTTCTCCGGCCTGGCGCTGGCCGCCGGCAATCCACTGAGCGTGCACGTGCTCAACCTGGAAAACGGCCTGCCCTCCCCGGGCGTCAACGTGACCCTGGAAAAACACGTCGGCCAGAACTGGCAGCCACTGGCCCAGGGCACCACCAACGAGCAGGGACGCATCGCCGAACTGTTCCCGGCCAAACAGCCTTTCGAAGCGGGCGAATACCGGGTGGTGTTCAAGACCGGCGAGTATTTCGAGAAGAACAAGCGCGAGACGTTTTTCCCGGAGATCCCGGTGATTTTCCAGGTGAAGCAGACTGACCAGCACTACCACATCCCGTTGCTGCTCAGCCCTTACGGTTTCTCGACCTATCGCGGTTCCTGAATCAACACAGATCAAAAATGTGGGAGCGAGCCTGCTCGCGAAGGCGTCGATTCAGTCAACATCACCGTTGAATGACCCACCGCTTTCGCGAGCAGGCTCGCTCCCACAGGGGATCTCAAGTGCCCGTCAGATAGTGGCCAGCGCGCGCAATCGCTCGGCATCGAGAATCTCGATCTCGCCATACCCCAACCCGATAATCCCCTGCCCCTGCAGATCCTTGAGGATCTGGTTGGTGGTCTGGCGTGACAGCGACAGCATCGACGCCAGTTGTTCCTGAGGCAATTGCAGGACCCGGCGTGGCGCATCGATTTCACCGTAGCCCTCGGCGATCATCAGCAATCGATGCGCCAGGCGAGCCGGGGCCGGCAGCAGGCTCAACTGTTCGAGGTTGATAAAGGTCAAGCGCAGTTTGTGGCTCATCAGCAATGCCAGATGGCGCCAGTACACCGGTTGTTCATCGAGGATTTTCAGCAGCGTGGCCTGCGGGATATTCAGCAGCGTGCACGGCCCGACTGCATACGCATCGTGAGTGCGTGGCTGACCGTCGAACAGGCAGATTTCGCCGAACCAGTGCGGTGCCTCCACCAGGCTCAGCAACGCCTCCTTGCCCTGCTCGCTCACTGCGCCGATGCGGATCGCGCCGTCGAGCACCGCGTACAACCCGCAGGGCGGATCACCGCGCTGGAACAAGCGTTGCCCCGCCGTCAGCCGCCGCTCCCGGGCCGCCGCCAGCAAACTATCCTGAAAGGATGTCGGCAGATGACTGAACCATTGCCCGGTCATCAGCCGTGAACGCTTATCCATGAACACTCCCAATTGTCGCCTGCCTGACAGAGCGAACACCGAACCCGAGGCATGCTGCACGCACCCTACAGGAGGAACAACAATGAAAAGCCTCGTCGACCATCTCAGTCAATACGCCGCCTACCACCGCGACCCGCGCAACATCGCCAGCCACTTTATCGGCATTCCGCTGATCGTGGTGGCGGTGGCCGTTTTATTGTCGCGACCAGCGTGGTCACTGGGCGGCTTGTGGATCTCTCCGGCGGTGCTCTTGGCGCTGGCCTCGGCATGGTTTTATCTGCGCCTGGAAGTGAAACTCGGCGTGTTGATGACGGTGCTGATGGGCCTGTCGGTCTGGGCCGGACATGCATTGGCGCAGCAGAGCACGATGGTCTGGCTCAGCAGCGGGCTGGCGATGTTTGTGATTGGCTGGGTGATCCAGTTCGTCGGGCACCATTACGAGGGGCGCAAACCGGCGTTTGTCGATGATGTCAGCGGGTTGATTGTCGGGCCGCTGTTTGTCGTGGCCGAAGTGGCGTTCCTGCTGGGAATGCGCCATGAGTTGAAAGCGCAGATCGAGGCGCGGGCGGGGGCGGTGCGGGTCAATCCGAATCGCAATGCGGCGGCTTAGGCCGCTTTAAAAGATCGCAGCCTGCGGCAGCTCCTACAGGAGAAACGCATTCCAATGTAGGAGCTGCCGCAGGCTGCGATCTTTTGACTTTAGAGGCTGGCGACTTTCTGCCAGACCTTCGGCTTGAAGAACAGGGTTTCACCCTTGGCCAGACCGATCAGACTGTCGTGATCCTTCACCACTTCAGCCTCGATCAGATCCGTCTGCCCTTCCACCTTCAACGTCACCCGTGTGGTCGCGCCCAGCGGCCGGATATCGCGCACTTCAGCGGCGTGGTGATCTTCCAGCTCATGTTTGGACAACGACACTTCGTGCGGACGGAACAGCACGTGGTTGTCGTCGCTGAGCAACAAGCGGTTGGAGTCGCCGAGGAAGTGATAAACGAAGTCGCTGGCCGGGTTTTCGTAGACGTCACCCGGTGAGCCGATCTGTTCGATCACGCCTTTGTTCATCACCACGATGCGGTCGGCGACTTCCATCGCTTCTTCCTGGTCGTGGGTCACGAATACCGACGTCAGGTTGATGTCTTCGTGCAGGCGCGCCAGCCAGCGACGCAGCTCTTTACGCACCTTGGCGTCGAGGGCGCCGAACGGTTCGTCGAGCAGCAGCACTTTCGGCTCCACCGCCAGAGCACGAGCCAGGGCGATACGCTGACGCTGGCCGCCGGACAGTTGCTCCGGGTAGCGATCAGCCAACCAGTCCAGTTGCACCATGTTCAGCAGTTCGTGGACCTTGGTCGCGATCTGGCTTTCGCTCGGGCGCTGGTTTTTCGGTTTCATGCGCAGGCCGAACGCGACATTGTCGAACACCGTCATGTGCCGGAACAGCGCGTAATGCTGGAACACGAAACCGACGTTGCGATCACGCACATCGTGGCCGGAGACGTCTTCGCCGTGAAACACGATGTTGCCCTGATCCGGAGTTTCCAGGCCGGCAATGATCCGCAGCAGCGTGGTCTTGCCGCAGCCGGACGGGCCGAGCAGCGCCACCAGTTCACCGCTCTGAATGTCCAGGCTGATGTTGTCCAGCGCCTTGAACGCATTGAAATTCTTGCTGACGTTACGCACTTCGATCGACATGAATTATTCCTCCGCGGCGCTGGCGCGCAGGCGGTTGATACGGTTTTCGCTCCACTGCTTGAGCAGCAGGATGAAGAGCGCCAGGATCAGCAACAGGCTCGCCACGGCGAACGCGGCCACGTGGTTGTATTCGTTGTAGAGGATCTCGACGTGCAGCGGCAAGGTGTTGGTCACCCCGCGAATGTGCCCGGAAACCACCGACACCGCACCGAACTCACCCATGGCGCGCGCAGTACACAGCACCACGCCATAGATCAGGCCCCACTTGATGTTGGGCACGGTGACGTGCCAGAACATCTGCCAGCCGTTGGCGCCAAGCAGCCGCGCGGCCTCCTCTTCCTGCGTGCCCTGTTCCTGCATCAGCGGGATCAGCTCACGAGCCACGAACGGCACGGTGACGAAGATCGTCGCCAGGACGATGCCCGGCAGGGCGAAGACGATCTGGATGTCGTGATCCTGCAGCCACGGCCCGAACAGACCCTGCGCACCGAACATCAGCACGTAAACCAGACCTGCGATCACCGGCGACACCGAGAACGGCAGGTCGATCAGCGTCACCAGCATGCTCTTGCCGCGGAACGAGTATTTGCTCACGCACCACGCGGCGCTGACGCCGAACACCAGGTTCAGCGGTACCGAAATCAGCACGGCGATCACCGTGAGTTTCAGCGCCGACAAGGCGTCCGGTTCAAAGATCGCGGTGAAGAATGCGCCGAGGCCGTTCTTCAGACCTTGCGAGACCACGATGAACAGCGGCAGTACCAGAAACAGGAAAAAGATCAGCCAGCCAAGGCCGATCAGGATTCTGCGCGAAGTGGCACTGCCACGCCGCGCAGCGTTGGCCGAGGACGCGGCCGCAATAGACGATTGGGACATGGTTCGCGCCTCCTTATGGGGTTTCGATGCGCCGCTGCAACAGGTTGATCAGCAGCAACAGGACGAAGGAAACCACCAGCATCAGCACGCCGATGGACGTGGCACCGGTGTAATCGTACTGGTCGAGTTTGACCATGATCAGCAGCGGCAGGATCTCGGTTTTCATCGGCATGTTGCCGGCGATGAAAATCACCGAACCGTACTCGCCGACACCCCGGGCAAAGGCCAGGGCAAATCCGGTCAGCCACGCGGGCAAAAGCGCTGGCAGGAGGATATGGCGGAACACCTGCAACGGTTTCGCACCGAGGCAAGCGGCAGCTTCTTCGACTTCACGGGGAATGTCAGCCAGTACCGGCTGCACCGTGCGCACTACGAACGGCAGGGTCACGAACGTCAGCGCCAGGGTGATGCCCAACGGGGTGTAGGCGATCTTGAAACCGAGGTCGGCGGCAAACTGGCCAACCAGCCCGGTCGGGGTGTACAGCGCGGTCAGGGCAATACCGGCCACCGCCGTCGGCAGGGCGAACGGCAGGTCGATCATCGCGTCGATGACCTTGCGCCCCGGGAAGGTGTAGCGCACCAGCACCCAGGCCAGCAGCGTGCCGATGATGCCGTTGATGATCGCGGCACACAGCGCGGTGCCGAAGCTCAGCTTCAGAGCAGCCAGCACGCGCGGTGCGGAGATGATCGTCCAGAACTGATCCCAGGTGAGTTGGGCGGCGTGGACGAACATCGCCGCCAGCGGGATAAGCACAATCAGGCTGAGGTACACCAAGGTGTAACCCAGCGTCAGCCCGAAGCCGGGTATGACGGGGGAGATACGACGCGACATAAAAGTCCTTGGTTAAAAACGCATCAATGTGGGAGCGAGCCCTGTGGTGAGGGGATTTATCCCCGACCGACTGCGAAGCAGTCGCAAAACCAGAGTTCGCGGTAGATTTGATTCACCGCAAAGGTCGGCGTTGGGGCTGCTGCGCAACCCATCGGGGATGAATCCCCTCACCACAAAGGCTCACTCCCACATCTCAAGTGCCTGAACTTCAGGCTCATTGTGGGTCAGATTACTGCGCTTGGTAGATCTGGTCGAACACGCCACCGTCGTTGAAGAATTTCGGCTGCGCGGATTTCCAGCCGCCGAAGTCCTTGTCGATGGTCACCAGTTCCAGTTTCGGGAACTGCTGGGCGTACTTCGCCGCCACGTCCTTGTCGCGTGGACGGTAGAAGTTCTTCGCGGCGATCTCCTGACCGGCCGGGCTGTACAGGTGCTTCAAATAAGCTTCAGCGATCTGCTCGTTGCCCTTTTTCTCGGCGTTCTTGTCGACCACCGCCACCGGTGGCTCGGCAAGGATCGACAGCGACGGCACGACGATGTCGAACTTGTCAGCGCCGCCGTCTTCTTTCAATGCCAGGAACGCCTCGTTTTCCCAGGCCAGCAACACGTCACCCTGACCGTTGTTGACGAAGGTGATGGTCGAGCCACGAGCGCCGGTGTCCAGTACCGGAACGTGCTTGAACAAGGTCTGCACGTACTCTTTGGCTTTTTCTTCGCTGCCGCCGTTGGCTTTCAGGCCGTAGGCCCACGCGGCGAGGAAGTTCCAGCGCGCACCGCCGGAGGTTTTCGGGTTCGGGGTGATCACCGAAACGTCGTTCTTGATCAGGTCGCCCCAGTCCTTGATGCCTTTCGGGTTGCCCTTGCGCACCAGGAACACGATGGTCGAGGTGTACGGGGTGCTGGCATCCGGCAGACGCTTCTGCCAGTCGGCAGGCAGAGTCTTGCCAAGCTTGGCGATTTCGTCGATGTCGCCGGCCAGCGCCAGGGTCACCACGTCGGCGCGCAGACCGTCGATTACCGCACGGCCCTGCTTGCCAGAACCGCCATGGGATTGCTGGATTTTCACGGTGTCGCCGGCGTGATCTTTCTGCCAGAACTTGATGAATTCGGCGTTGTAGTCCTGATACAGCTCGCGCGTCGGGTCATACGACACGTTGAGCAGTTCGTAATCCTTGGCAACTGCGGAACCGGCAAACACGGCACTGGCCAGGGCGGCCAAAGCGTAACGGCGAATCGACGACATGGTGAAAGCTCCTGGAATTCTTGGTGGTGGCTTTTTCTTATGTATTTCGGAAATCGGGGTGCCGGTTCAAAGGTCGCAGCCTGCGGCAGCTCCTACACAGCCCCCTGTAGGAGCTGCCGCAGGCTGCGATCTTTTGATCTTCAAATCAGCTCGGTTTGTTACCCGGCTGCTGCAGACGGAATTTCTCTTTGCGTTCGATCTGCACGACCTGGGCGTTGTGCACAGTGATCTCCACCGCGCCGAAACGCAGATCGCGCAGGGCGCTCTGGATTTCCCGCAAGATGGTGCTTTCGTCCTGACCGTCAACGCTGCGAAGGGATGCGCTCATGGTGCTGCTCCTTTGAATGGGATA
Source organism: Pseudomonas sp. Y5-11 (assembly GCF_022368695.1). Classification (NCBI taxonomy): domain Bacteria; kingdom Pseudomonadati; phylum Pseudomonadota; class Gammaproteobacteria; order Pseudomonadales; family Pseudomonadaceae; genus Pseudomonas; species Pseudomonas sp. Y5-11. The sequence goes on along the minus strand of NZ_CP058974.1, from coordinate 1,126,765 downwards.
TGCCTGGCAGTGGGCGGCACTGCGTTCGGCGTGGGAGCAATATAAGAGAGGCGCAGATATTCTTAAAAAGACTATTTAAGAATGTTTATATAACTGGAAAACATTATCTGACGGGCCGAGGGTTTGCGCGGTGTTCACTGAGTTTGAAGACTGTATGAAACCCTGTGGCGAGGGGATTCATCCCCGATGGACTGCGTAGCAGTCCCTGTTTTTCAGGGCCGCTGCGCGACCCATCGGGGATAAATCCCCTCGCCACAGGTTTGGTGTCAGCCAGAGCAGGACTGTTAACCGATAACAGGGGCTTTGCCCCAATCAATCTCCCCCGCCGGCACCGGCCGCCCAAACCAGTAGCCCTGTCCCAGATCACAGGCCTGCTCCAGCAGAAACGCCGCCTGCTCGGCCTGTTCGATCCCTTCGGCATGCACCTGCATGCCCATGCTTCGGGCCAGCGCGATGATCACCCGAACGATCGCGGCGTCGTCCTCGTCCCACGGCAACCCGGCGACAAAACCCTGATCGATCTTGAGCTTCTGCACCGGCAGGCGCTTGAGCCGCAACAGGGATGAGTAGCCGGTACCGAAATCGTCAATGGCCAGGCGAATCCCCAGTTCACGCAAATGATGCATCTGCTCCAGCGCCACTTCCGGATCATCCATCACCGCGCTCTCGGTGACTTCCAGTTCCAGAAAGGCCGGATCCAGACCAGTCTCGTGCAGCACCTGCGCCACCTGCTGGTACAGCTCACGCCGGGCGAACAACCGCGACGACACGTTCACCGCGACGAACGACAGCACGACCCCGGCCTGCTGCCAATGGCACATCTGCGAACACGCCTGGCGCATCACCCAGGCGTCGATTTCAGCAATCATCCCGGTGCGCTCGGCAATCGGAATGAATTCCGCCGGCGACACCAGCCCGCGCTGCGGATGCTGCCAGCGCACCAGCGCTTCGACACCAATCAGGCGACTGCTGCGCAAATCGTGAACAGGCTGGTAGTAGACCCGCAGTTCCTGTTGCTCCAGCGCGCGGCGCAGCTCGAAAGCGAGCTCGACCCGTTGCTGCGCGTGGGCGGTCAGCTCTTCGGTGTACAACGCGTAACCGTTGCGGCCGCTGCTCTTGGCCTTGAACAGCGCGGCGTCGGCATTACGCAACAACTGATCGGCACTCAACGCGTCGCTGGGGAACAGGCTGATGCCGATACTGGCGTTGATGAACAGCTCGTGCCGGTCGATGCGGAATGGCTCCTTGAGCGCATCAAGAATGCGTTGCGCCAGTGCTGCCGCCTGAACCAGTTGTGGACAACTCTCCGCCAGCACCGCGAACTCATCACCACCTAGCCGCGCCAGAGTAATCCCGGGGCCGAACAGTTCCTGCAGGCGTGCCGCCACCGCTTTGAGCAGGCGATCACCGATGTTATGGCCGAGGCTGTCGTTGATCATCTTGAAGTGATCCAGATCGATCATCAGCAACGCGCAGCCACGCTTGTGGATCTGCGCCGACGCCAGTGCCTGCTCGGCACGGTCGCTGAACAACAGGCGATTGGGCAAGTCGGTCAGCGGGTCGTGGTGGGCGAGGTGCTTGAGTTCGTGTTCAGAGTCCTTGATCGCACTGATGTCGGAAAACACCGCCACGTAGTGGCTGAGACGGCCCTGATCATCGTGAATCACGCGGATGGTCTGCCACTGCGGGTAAATCTCGCCGCTCTTGCGCCGGTTCCAGATCTCCCCGCTCCATTCGCCCTCGCTCTCCAGCGTGGCGAACATCGCCTGATAAAAGCCCGGCGGATGATGACCGGACTTGAACAGGCTCGGCTGGTGGCCGAGAACTTCCTCGTACTGGTAGCCGGTGATTTCCATGAACGCACGGTTGACGTGCACGATCAGGCCCTCGCGGTCGGTCACCAGCACGCCCTCGCGGGTGCAGTCGAATACCGCGGCGGCCTGGCGCAGGCGTTCACGGTCGGCCTGCCGCTCGCGTAACCGCGCACCGATGCCGAGAAATTCGCACAATCTGGCCCGCGCGAGGAAGATCAGCCCCGCGCTGACGGCAGCCCAGACGTAACCGTTGATCAGTTGCCATCGCTGCAGATCGACAGACTCATCAAAGAAACTGTTCAATAAGTAACCAGTGCCTTGCAGCCAGACAACAGCAAGCAACAGGTAAAGCAGCGCTGCACGCAGGGCATCGCGGTAAGTGGCAGGCATTCGGCTGTCCATGTCCCTACAAAAAAGGTTGGAATTATAGGTCAAGAAACATCCAGCGACTCTTATCTGAAAGGGCGACTGGTTTTATCTGTGTGCTTGGTGATAATGCAACGGCTGTTTTTATCTTTATCGAGGGCCCTATAGCCTATGTGGTACGAAGGTTTTCTTGGCTTGTCGGCCTGGTCACTGGTCGCGGTCACCCTGCTGATGACCCACGTGACAATTGTCGCCGTCACGGTCTATCTGCACCGTTACTCGGCCCATCGCTCGCTTGAGCTGAATGCCGGCCTGAAACACTTTTTCCGCTTCTGGCTGTGGCTGACCACGGCGCAGAACACCCGCGAGTGGACTGCCATCCACCGCAAACACCACGCCAAGTGCGAAACCGAAGATGACCCGCACAGCCCGGTGATCAAGGGTCTGTCCACCGTGCTGCGCAAAGGCGCCGAGCTTTATCGGGCCGAAGCCGAGAATCCGGAGACCCTGCGCATCTACGGCAAGAACTGCCCGGAAGACTGGATCGAGCGCAATCTCTACAGCCGCTATCCGCTGCTGGGTGTGGCGATCATGGGCATAATCGACCTGCTGCTGTTCGGCACCATCGGCATCACCATCTGGGCGATCCAGATGATGTGGATCCCGGTCTGGGCCGCCGGCGTGGTCAACGGTCTGGGCCATGCCATCGGCTACCGCAACTTCGAATGCCGCGACGCGGCGACCAATCTGGTGCCGTGGGGCATCCTGATCGGTGGTGAAGAGCTGCACAACAACCATCACACCTACCCCAACTCGGCCAAGCTGTCGGTGAAGAAGTGGGAATTCGACCTCGGCTGGGCGTGGATCAAAGTCTTCAGCTTCTTCAGACTGGCCAAGGTCCAGCGTGTGGCGCCGATCGCCCACCGCGTCGAAGGCAAGGGCCATCTGGACATGGACACCGCCATGGCGATCCTCAACAACCGCTTCCAGATCATGGCCCAATACCGCAAATTGGTGATCGGCCCACTGGTCAAGCAGGAGCTGGACAAGGTCGATCATTCGGTACGCCATCAATTCCATCGGGCCAAACGCCTGCTGTCGCGGGAAACCAGCCTGCTGGAAGACCGTCATCACTTGCGCATCCAGAACATGCTCGAGCACAGCCAGGCGCTGAAGGTCATTTACGAAAAACGCCTGGCCCTGCAGCAGATCTGGGTCAAGACCAGCGCCAATGGCCACGACATGCTCGCCGCCATCAAGGAATGGGTGCACGAGGCCGAGGCCAGCGGCATTCAGTCCCTGCGTGAATTCGCCGACCAGCTGAAAACCTACTCGCTGCGCCCCGCCACAGCCTGACCGCCATGAACGAATCCCCTGTGGCGAGGGGATTCATCCCCGATCGGTAGCGCAGCTACCGCAAATTTGTCGACGCGTTCTCATTGCTGAAACGCGTCATATCTACCGCCCGGCGGGAGCTAGCTCCCTCGCCACAAAAGCGCGGAACTTAGCACCGAAAGCCCTATCTCAAAGACACTTCGCCATCCCGGCGGGCTGTACTGTGGCCGTTGTCGAAATTGCGGCACGCCCTTTGAGATATGTGCCGATGGTCAACAACAATCAACAAGACTCATCCCTCGCGCAGTGGCCCGAGGCCGCGCAAACCCTGATGGCGCTGATGCACGCCCAAGGCGAAGTCGCCCGGCTGAGCGAGCGCGAACAACTGTTCAGTTCCTTGCTGGTGAGCGTCAACGCGGTGCTCTGGGCGTTCAATTGGGAAACCCGTCAGGTGCTCTATGTCAGCCCTGCCTACGAGCGAATTTTCGGTCGCTCCGCAGGGCTATTGCTGGCTGACTACAACCAATGGCGCGACAGCATCTACCCCGACGACCTCGACTATGCCGAGCGCAGTCTGGCCGAAGTGCTGCACAAAGGCGCGGTGGAAGACCGCGAATACAGGATCATCGCCGCTGACGGCCAGGTTCGCTGGCTCAGCGACAAGTGCTTCATCAACCGTCAGGACGAGCCCGGGCAACCGGTGATCATCGTCGGCATCGCCGAAGACATCACCGACAAAAAACGCATGGAAACCGAACTGCATCGCCTGGCCACCACCGACGTACTGACCCAAAGCAGCAACCGTCGCCACTTCTTCGAATGCGCCAACCGCGAGTTCGACGACGCGCGCCTGCAAGGTTCGCCACTGGCCTTCCTGCTGCTGGACATTGATGACTTCAAGCAGATCAACGACAGCTACGGCCACCCGGAAGGCGACAACGTGCTGCAACGCATCGCCGAATGCGGGCGCACCTCGTTACGTCGCGGCGATCTGTTCGGACGTATCGGCGGAGAAGAATTCGCTGCCGTGTTCCCCGGTTGCGCACCGGACATGGCGATGCAAGTGGCCGAGCGGCTGCAGCAGGAGATTCAGCGGATGGTCTTCAATGTCGACGGCCAGACCTTCGGCATCACCGTCAGCCAGGGACTGACCAGCCTCAGGAACGATGACGAAAGCCTCGACAGCCTGTTCGCCCGGGCGGACGCGGCGATGTACGAGGCCAAACGGCAGGGCAAGAACCGGATTATCTCAAGCTGAATCCACCCTCCGATTTACCTCTCCTGTAGGAGCTGCGGCACGCTGCGATCTTTTGATTTTTGCTTTAAAAAACAAGATCAAAAGATCGCAGCGTGCCGTAGTTCCTACAGGGGGATGCTCGTGAATCCGGTTACTTGCGCATCCGCATCAATTCCGGCAACCCGATCTTAAGCAGCCGCGCCGTGCGACTCTTTGCCAGCTCCTCAACGCCCTCATGCTCGGTCAGGCGGGCCATTTGCGCCGCCATGTTCATCACCAGCGCCTCACGGGAATACACCCCGCCTCCGAGCTGGTAGACCGACGCAATCAACTCGCGCAGCTCCAGCGGCAGGCGCCAGCGCGTGCGCAACGCCGAACCGTAAGCCGCGCCAAATTCCGCCAGCGCGTCACCGACTTCCTCCCACTCATCCAGCTCGCCGCCGGCCTGCTTCCACTCCTGTAAACAGCGCAACAGCGCCAGATCGCCAAGGCGATGCAGCATGCCGGCGCAATAGCAGCGCTCCTGATCCAGGTCGAGCAGGCGCGCCAGGGTGCGGGCGTATTCGGCGGTATGCAGCGACAAGCCCCAATAGCGCTCGGCGTAATCCGCCAGGCACGGGTCGCTGAGTTTGGCGCTGCGCTTGAGCGCCAGGCCGAGAATCAGGTTCATGCTCTGTCCGGTGCCGAGGCGATGCAGCGCCTGCCCCAGGGTCTGTACCGCCGCGCCATGATGCTGCGCCGCGCTGTTGGCGGCGGCGATCAGCACGGCGGTAATCTGCGGATCGGTACGGATCTCTTCTTCCAGCAGTTTCAGGTCGAGGCCATTGGGGTTGAGGCTGCGTTTGACCGCCACCTGCACATCGGTCATCAATGGCGCGCCGTCGGCCTGCTCGCGGCGCCGCTCGAGGAACACCGACAAGGTCATGCCCGGCGCCAGCGTCGGCACTTCGCAGAACACCTCTTCACCCGCATTCAACAGTAAACCCTGCAGCCGCTCGGTCAGGCTTTCCATGTTCAGCGGTTTGGTCAGGTAGGCCGTCGGGGCCAACGGGATGGCTTCGCGCACACTGGCACTGTCGTTGCGGTTGCTCATCAGAATGAATGGCAGCGGCGGATTGCGTTTGCGCTGACGCACGCTGCGCAGCACGCTCAAACCGTCGATGCCCGGCAACTCCCAATCGACAATCGCCAGGTCGTAGGGCACGTCGGTGAGTAACGACAGCGCTTGCTGGCCGTCGGCACACAAGTCCAGCCGCGCATCGCAGCGCACGTTGAGCAACACATGTTTGAGCAGATCACGGGACCACGGATCGGCCTCGGCAATCAGCACTCGGGGTACGGCGGGTAAATCAACGGCGGTCATGCGCGCTCTCCCTTGCAATGCCTGAACCTTAGCCAATGCTGGCCCTTCGATACAGCGCAAAAGGGTTTCCGAGGCATAAAAAAACCCGCCGAAGCGGGTTTTTTCTCGATCCGATCACACAGTGCCCGGAATTACAGCTCCGAGAAGCACTCTTCGATGATCGCCAGGCCTTTGTCCAGTTGCTCGTCCGGCGAGGTCAGCGGTACGAGAACGCGCAGCACGTTGCCGTAAGTGCCGCAAGACAGCAGGATCAGACCCTTGTCACGTGCCTTGGCTACCACCGATGCCACTGCGGCCGCGTTCGGCTTGTGGCTGTCGCCGTTTTCGAACAGCTCGATCGCGATCATCGCGCCCAGCGCACGCACTTCGCCGATCACTGCCGGGTATTTGGCCTGGATGGCCTTCAGGCCGGTGACCAGACGCTCGCCAACAGCCTTGCAGCGGTCCAGCAGGTGTTCTTCTTCGAACACTTCCATCACGGCCAGGGCCGCGGCGCAAGCGATCGGGCTACCGGCGTAGGTGCCGCCCAGGCCGCCTGGAGCGATGGCGTCCATGTATTCGGCCTTGCCGCAGACACCGGCCAGCGGGAAGCCGCCAGCGATGGATTTGGCGAAGGTGGTCAGGTCGGCCGCAACGCCCATCTGTTCCATGGCGAAGAAGGTGCCGGTACGGCCAGCGCCGGTCTGCACTTCGTCAGCGATCAGCAGGATACCGTGCTGGTCGCACAGGGCGCGCAGACGCTTCATGAACTCTTTCGGCGCGACGTAGAAACCACCTTCACCCTGCACCGGCTCGATGATGATCGCGGCGATGTCTTTCGGCTCGGCGTCGTTCTTGAAGATGCGTTCGATGGACGCGATCGAATCGTCGATGCTCACACCGTGCAGCTCGTTCGGGTAAAGCGCGCGGAAGATGCCGCCTGGCATCAGGCCCATGCCGGCCGAGTACGGCACGACCTTACCGGTCAGGCCCAGGGTCATCATGGTGCGACCGTGGTAGGCACCGGTGAAGGCGATCACGCCGGCACGGCCAGTGGCGGCACGAGCGATCTTCACGGCGTTTTCCACGGCTTCGGAACCGGTGGTCACCAGCAGGGTTTTCTTGGCGAAATCACCAGGCACCTTGGCGTTGATCTTTTCGCACAGCTCAACGTACGGCTCATAGGCCAGTACCTGGAAACAGGTGTGGGTCAGCTTGTTCAGCTGTTCGGTCACGGCGGCGATGATTTTCGGGTGCACGTGGCCAGTGTTCAGTACCGCAATACCGCCGGCGAAGTCGATGAACTCACGACCTTCAACGTCAGTCACGGTAGCGTTCTTCGCCGATTCGGCGAAGATCGGGTGAATCTGGCCAACACCACGTGGAACAGCTGCGGTACGACGGGCCATCAGTTCAGCGTTAGTCTTGCTCATTACAGTCCTCATTCACCGCTCATCGGGCGGCGTGGTTCAAGGATTAAGCGGGGGGAATCGGCGGTGACAGCATGCGATGATCGACTGCCACGGCGTTCCCGGCCGCAGAGAAAATTCCGGTTTGAAACGACGCAAAGGGACAGCGCTCTCGTGCCCTTTGCGTTTGCAGCGATCCCTTTCCCGGCTTAGATGCCCAGGCAGAGGTATTTGATTTCCAGGTAATCCTCGATGCCGTACTTGGAGCCTTCACGGCCCAGGCCCGACGCCTTGATGCCGCCGAACGGCGCGACTTCGTTGGAGATCAACCCGGTGTTGACGCCGACCATGCCGTATTCCAGAGCTTCCGCCACACGGAACACGCGGCCCAGGTCACGGGCGTAGAAGTAGGAAGCCAGACCGAACTCGGTGTCGTTGGACATCGCGATCACTTCGGCTTCGTCTTTGAAGCGGAACAGCGGCGCCAGCGGGCCGAAGGTTTCTTCCTTGGCCACAGCCGCGTCTTTCGGCACATTGGTCAGAATGGTCGGTTCGAAGAAGTTGCCTTCCATCGGCTTGCCACCGGCCAACACGGTGGCGCCTTTGGCCACGGCGTCAGCGATGTGCTCTTGCACCTTGGCTACGGCTTTTTCGTCGATCAGCGGGCCCGTGGTGGTGCCCTCTTCCAGACCGTTGCCGATCTTCAGCTTGGCCACCGCGACTTTCAGCTTCTCGGCGAACGCGTCGTAGACCGAATCCTGAATGTACAGGCGGTTGGCGCAGACGCAGGTCTGACCGTTGTTGCGGTATTTGGAGATGATCGCGCCTTCGACGGCCTTATCCAGGTCCGCGTCGTCGAACACGATGAACGGCGCGTTGCCGCCCAGTTCCAGCGAAACTTTCTTGATGTCCTTGGCGCATTCCGACATCAGCTGACGGCCGATTTCGGTCGAACCGGTAAAGGACAGCTTGCGCACGATCGGGTTGCTGGTCAGCTCGCTGCCGATATCGCCGGCGCTGCCGGAGACCACGCTGAACACGCCTTTAGGGATGCCGGCGCGCTGCGCCAGTTCAGCCAGGGCGAACGCGGAGAATGGAGTTTGCGAAGCCGGCTTGAGCACCATGGTGCAACCGGCGGCCAGCGCTGGGCCGGCCTTACGGGTGATCATCGCCGCCGGGAAGTTCCACGGGGTGATCGCGGCGGTCACGCCAATTGGTTGCTTGATCACGATCAGGCGCTTGTCCGGCTGGTGGCCCGGAATCACATCACCGTAAATGCGCTTGGCTTCTTCGGCGAACCACTCGATGAACGACGCGGCGTAAACGATTTCGCCCTTGGCTTCGGCCAGCGGCTTGCCCTGCTCAAGAGTCATCAAGCGCGCGAGGTCGTCCTGGTTCTCGATCATCAGTTCGAACCAGCGACGCAGCTTGCCGGCACGCTCTTTGGCGGTCAGTGCACGCCAGGCCGGCAGCGCCTTGTCGGCGGCTTCGATGGCACGGCGGGTTTCCGCAGCGCCCATCTTCGGCACGGTGCCGAGAATTTCGCCGGTGGCCGGGTTGTTGACCTTGATCGTCTGACCGTTGTCCGCATCGACCCAAGCGCCATCAATGAAGGCTTGCTGGCGGAACAACTGGGTATCTTTAAGCTGCATGTCGGCTTTCCTTAACAGCACCGCGGCCTGCGCGGAGCAAAATTATGATTGTAGAAAGGCGCCTCGCAAGGCTGCCGTCAGGGAAATCATTCACCGGGTGAGGCGCAGTGATCGTGCGTTATTCACAGCACCTGCGCTTCCTCACCCCGTCAACGAGCGTTTGAAATCTCAAACGGATCGTAGGAGCAAAGGGGTTAAAGGACAATAGGTCGTTCGAAAAAAAGAACAAAAACCCGGCGTTTGCTGGATTTTTCAGATCAACGCGCAAAAAGCCCCGGCCACAGCCAAACCATAGATCAGCCAGGAAAAAGCGCCAAGCGAGGGTTTTGCAGGACGTTACAGCTTTAAGGAATGCAGCGTTTCACACCGACACGCGCACTGACAAAACCCGCCAAAACCCGGCATGGACGCCCCGAGCCGACCTAGGTATGATGTCGCCCGCTGCACCAGTAGCTCAGCTGGATAGAGTACTGCCCTCCGAAGGCAGGGGTCGTGGGTTCGAATCCCGCCTGGTGCGCCATGAATTGAAACGAGAAAGCCCCGGACTGTGATGGTCCGGGGCTTTTTTGTGGACGCTGACTTTCATGTGACTGCGGTCACTCCGTCGTCCAGTCAAACTCGTCGTAATCGTCGTCTTCCTCTTCTTCCCCAGCCTCCTCAAAAACCTCGTCTTCTTCCACGACGTCGTCTTCCGACTGGTTCAGCAGGAACTCCTTGCGCGCCTCGGTAATCGCGCGCCGCATCTCCTCGCCCTTCTGCGGGCAGTTGAGGAGTTGGGCGATGCGGTCGATTTTTGCTGCCACTTTGCTCTCCAGCGCTTCAGCCATGGCTCGATAGTGCGCGTTTTTGCCGGGCAATGCCAAATGGCTGGGTGAGCAAGCGGTCAGTTCTGGCGAATGCGCCCAAGTCGCAGGTCGAGGTTCACCCCGGGGTAGCGTTTGTGCAGATTGTTGTACAGCGCATCCGCGGCTTGCGACTGGCCGGCCTCGCGCAGGCGCAGGACTTCGCGCAGTTGCTCATCCAGGCCGTTGGCCGGCGCGACGGCGCGTTTGCCGAGTCTGGCTTCGTCGGCGCTGATCGCGTCGCTTTGCATCGGCTCGGCCATTTCCATCATCGGTGCCGGTGCGGACATGGCCGCAGCGGGCGGAGCGGCCAGTGACTGCGCTTCCAGCGCTTGCTTGCGCGCCAATGGCGCGGCCGGTTTGGCGGCCGGGGTGAAGTCGAATTGGGCTGGCGGCTCGGGCGCACGTTGCACCAGCGACAGCATCAGTGCCACACCGACCAGGCTGGCGAATGCGACCTGCCAGCGCGGTTTCTGGCAGGCCTGCAGCCAGCGTTGCCACAGGCTTGGCTTGGGCGCCGGAGCGGCGCGGCGTGCAGCGGCGAGAATCAGCGCATCGAGCTGTTCTGACGGCTCGCTGGTGTGTTGCTCGCGATAATGTTTGAGCAGTTGCTCTTCCGGCGTCTGGCGGGCGTCAGTCATGTCAGTACCTCCTCGGCCAGCAGCCGACGCAGTTTTTGCTGGGCGTAGCGCAAGCGGCTCTTGACGGTTTCCAGCGGTGTTTCGGTGAGGCTGGCGATTTGCGCCAGGTCGAGGTCGCCGTGGGCGCGCAGCAGAAACACTTCGCGCTGCTCGGTGGGCAGGGTTTGCAGGGCGCTTTCCAGGCGCTGGCTGTCGCGGCTGAGGTTCAGCCGTTGTTCGGGATCGTGGGTCTCGTCGCCGACCGCGTGCAGCTGTTCGTCGTAACTGTCGTGCAGCGGCTGATATGCACCGTGTTTACGCCAGTGATCAATCAGCCGATTGCGCGCAATCTGGAACAGCCACGTACGAAACGTCGCCCGTCCTTGTGGCTGACTGGTGCTGCGGATCAGGCTCAGCCAAGTGTCCTGAAACACCTCGTCAGCCAGTTCCGGTTTGCCGCTCAACCCGAGCAGAAAGCGATACAGACTTTGCCGATGACGGGCGTACAAAATCTCGAACGCCGCGCCGTCGCCTTCGCGATAACGCGCCAGCAGCGTTTCATCGCTGCTGGCGGTCGGGCCGTCTGGCGTAGCAAACAGCTGACTGATGAAGCCTTTGAATCGGCTCACTATTCGATCCGTCGCTCAATGGGCAGCGTATTCGATGCGGTTGAGCTGCGCAGGCTTTGCGCCAGTTCCACCAGTTGCACGAACTCGTTGCGCAAACCGAAGCGGTCGTCGCCGCGAGCGCCACGGGCCAGCGCTTCGGTGTCTTTCAGGCTGAAGTCGCCGGTGTAGCGAGCATCCTTGAGCTGCTGGGAAAACGCCGCCACCGCCGCTGCGAAACGCAGATCGTCACTGGCCGGTGCGACTTGATCGGTAATCGGCCGCTCGATCAGCAGACTTTTCCCACCTTCGGGCTGTTGATAACGCACACGCAGCATCGCCAATTCCCCGCTGTTCGTAGCCACTGGCGCCTGCGATTTACCGTAACGCAGCGGTTCCAGCCAGCCCTGCTCACCTGCCGGGACAATTTCATACAGCGCGGTCACCGTGTGTCCTGCGCCGACTTCACCGGCATCGACTTTGTCGTTGCTAAAATCCTCACGCTTCAGAGCGCGGTTTTCGTAGCCGAGCAGGCGATATTCACTGACCTGCGCCGGGTTGAATTCCACCTGCAATTTGACGTTTTTCGCCACCACGGCAAGGGTCGAACCGAGTTGATCCACCAGCACTTTGCGCGCCTCGCGCAGGTTGTCGATGTAGGCGTAGTTGCCGTCGCCAGCGTCGGCCAGTTGTTCCATCAAGTGTTCATTGTAGTTATCCACACCGAAACCCAAAGTGGTCAAGGAAATCCCGGTCTTGCGTTTATCCACAGCCATTTGCTTGAGGCTGTCGAAGTCGCTGATGCCGACGTTGAAGTCACCGTCAGTGGCCAGCAGGATGCGGTTGATGCCTTTGGGAATGAACGCCTGTTGTGCCATTTGATAGGCCAGTTCGATGCCCGACGCACCTGCAGTTGAGCCGCCAGCGGTCAATTGCTCGATGGCTGTGCGAATTTTGGCTTTTTCCCGGCCAGACGTTGGCTCCAGCACCACCCGGGATTCGCCGGCATACACCACCAGCGACACCCGATCCTGCTCGCGCAACTGCTCGACCAGCAGTTTCAATGTGCTTTTGACCAACGGCAGCCCTTCACGGCGATCCATCGAACCGGACACATCCACCAGAAACACCAGATTGGCCGGGGCCAGTTCCGCCATGGCCCGGTCGGAGGCCTTGATGCCGATCCGCAGCAGACGGGTGTGCGGATTCCACGGGGTGACGGCCAGTTCGGTGGTCACGCCGAAGGGCGAGCCATCGCTGGGCAGCGCATCGTTGTAGGGAAAGTAATTGACCATCTCTTCCAGCCGCACGGCGCCTTCCGGAGGCAGGCGTCCCTGATTGAGCAACCGCCGGACGTTGGCGTAGGCGCCGGTATCGACGTCTGCGCTGAAGGTCGAGACCGGGGCTTCGGCGACGCTGTGGATCGGGTTATCGGCCAGCGCCTGATACTGCTCGCGCTGTTCGTCGCGGTAGCCCTGTGGATAACTGTCCGGGGCCGGCATCGCGGCAAAACTGGCGATCGGCGCCGCACGCGCGCTGCGCTTGGCCATGGTGTCATCGGCCCTGAGCACTTCATGCTCAATTGAAGCTTGCGGCTGGGCGGGCGCCGGGACGGCAGCCGACTCCGGATCGGAAGACACGCCGCAACCGGCGACGGCCAACAACACACCGACCGCAACAGGTCGCAGGAAAGGCAGAGAACGGGACATGGGGGCTGACCTCGGGATGAAAGTGATCCATTCATCCACTGAGACGGGCAGCCCCTTCAGATCGGGTTAAACCCCGCCAAAAAATTTTTTTAGCGGTGATAACGCCGTACCACGCTGCTGTTACGCAGTACGTGGCCTTTGATCTTGTCCATCAGCTCGGCGCGGGTCAGGCCGGCGGGCAAGGCGTCCGGGGCCAGATCCAGGGCGTAGATCTGAATGATGTAGTGGTGTGCACTGTCGCCAACCGGTGGGCATGGCCCGATGTAATGGGTCGTGCCTTTGCTGTTGGTGCCGCCTACGCCTTCGAGACTGGATTTGGCGCCGACACCGGCCGGGATCTGCCGGGTGGTGGCCTTGATGCCGTAATGAATCCAGTGATCGACGCCAGCCCCTTTCTGGCCGTCCGGGTCGTGCATGACGATCGCATAGCTCTGGGTGCCGGCAGGCCCTGCGTTCCAGGCCAGTGCCGGAGACTGGTTCTTGCCACCGCAACCGGTGGCATCGCTCGCGGCGGCGGAGGTGAACAGGCGGTTGTCCGAGACACCGGGTATATCGAGGGTAAAGCGCTCGGCCGCCTGCGCCGAAAACTGCACGCAAAGGGCGACGGCGACGGCCGCCAGCCAAGGGTTGAGAGAGGTCAATCGGGTCATTCCGGGAGTACCTTGTGCAGTTGGGCCTTCGTCGGCCTGCAAACTATAGCCGTACCGTTCGTACCTTGGCAGTGGCAATTGGCTGAACCTCGCCCTGCGGCGCAAACTCGTAAGAGAAATGCCTGCCAGGAGCACGAACATGAGCCTGCACCGTGTCGCCCGTTTCGCCGATGTTCCCGAAGACCGTGGCCTGCAAGTCGAAATCGGTGAGCGCAAGATTGTCCTGCTCCACGCCAATGGCCAACTGCGCGCGTTTCAGGGTGAATGCCCACACGCCGGCGCGCCGCTGGCGGACGGCGCCTTGTGCAACGGACGACTGATCTGCCCGTGGCACAAGGCCGCGTTTCGCGTCGAAGACGGCGCGTTGTGCGAGCCGCCTGCCCTCGACAGTCTCAAGCGTTATCCGCTGGAGTTACGTGGCGATGAGGTCTGGGTCGATGACCAACCGCTGCCGGATGGGCACACGCCGCCGGCCGATGATTCGCGCACCTTCGTGATAGTCGGCGCAGGTGCAGCGGGCACGGCATGTGCGGCGGCACTGCGGGAGAAAGGTTTCGGTGGCCGGATCATCATGCTCGACCGCGAAGCGGATGCCGGCTACGACCGCACGGTGCTGAGCAAATTTGTCCTCGCCGGCGAAATGTCGGCGCAGGAAACCCCGCCGCTGCGCGATGAAGGCTTTTATAAAGAGCAGCGCATCGAACGCCGACAAGGCGAAATCACCGCCCTCGACGCCTCAGCGAAAACCCTGCATTTGCACGATGGCCAATCCCTGCGCTACGACGCCGCGGTGCTCGCCACCGGCGGCGAGCCCAATCCGCTACAACTGCCCGGCGCTGATCTGCCGCAGGTGTTCGTCCTGCGTTCGAAAGCCCAGGCTGAACAGATCATGCGCACCGCCAGACCCGAACAGCGGGCGTTGATCATCGGCGACAGCTTTATCGCTCTGGAATGCGCCTCGGCCCTGCGCCAGCTTGGGCTCGACGTCACGGTCAGCGCCCGCCACGCCATTCCGTTTGCCGCACAATTCGGCACAGCCGTGGGTAAAGCGATCCGTGCGCTCCACGAACAACACGGGGTGAAATTCATCACCGATCACGAAGTCCGGGAAGTCATTGGCGACGGCAAAGTCGAAGCGGTACTGCTGGACAACGGTTTGCGCGTCTCGGCGGATCTGGTGCTGGCGGGGGTCGGCGTGCATCCGGCCACCGAGGCTTATGCGTCGCTGCCGAGGGAGAAAGACCAGTCACTGCGAGTCGACGCCGGCCTGCGTGTTTGCGACGGGCTGTGGGCAATTGGCGATATCGCCACGTTCCCCCTGAGCGGCCAGCCGCAACGCATTGAACACTGGCGCCTGGCCCAGCAGCATGCGCGCATTGCTGCCGCCAACATGTTGGGCGCCGATGAGCATTATCTGGATGTGCCGTTTTTCTGGACCTGGCACTTCGGCAGGAACTACGACTACCTTGGCCACGCCAGCCAGTGGGATGAAATCGAGTTCAGGGGCGAACCCGAGCATCCGCCCTTCATCGGCCTGTTCGGCCATAACGGCGTGGTGGTCGCCGCGGTGGCCTGCGAGGAGGAACGGGCCATGGCGATGCTCGCGGAGCGGATGAAACAACCACTGGCGATGGAAGAAGCTTGGGAGCTGATTCGCGGCTGAATGCTGAATGCTGAATGCTGAATGCTGAATGCTGAATGCTGAACAATGTAGGAGCTGCCGAAGGCTGCGATCTTTTGATCTTGATTTTAAAGATCAAAAGATCGCAGCCTTCGGCAGCTCCTACAGGGGGGGCATCTTTCAGGTGGGGCGATTTACCGGGTCGCGATTATCGTCATCCTCGGCGTGCAGAAAGATCACCCGCGGATGCTCCAGCGGCGCCAGCGGTGGCGGCAGCTCCGCAGGCTCCAGTGGCCGAAAGTTCAGCACCACATGGCTGATGTCACCTTCCTGATCGTTGTGGATGGTCATCACCCCCGGCGTGCGCAGTTTCTGCAAGCGCTCATCGCACAGGCGGAAGCTCTTGCTCAGCCCTTCATCATCGACCACCGGTGCCGGCAATCGACGCTGGGCGAAGCTTCGGCTTTTGCGCTGTTGATAACGCGCCCAACCAATCAGGATCACCGCGTTGACCAGCGCCACCCACAGGTAGATCTGCAACGTACCCAGCGCCTCGAATGCCGAGTTGTCGATGCGTGGCCCACCGGCGTGGGTTTCGATCAGCGGCCACAGCCCGCGTATCAGCAGGAACAGCAGGCCGACCCAGGCCAGCACGGTGAGAATCACGTCGATCACGACCAGGAACGGTCGCTGGCGGGTCCGGATGATTTTCATTTGATGACCTCCTCTTCGTCGTCGCCGACCGGTTTGATGCCCCGATCAGGACTGACCCAGCGCGCACGCTTCTGATGTTGGCCAAACAAGACCTTGGGGAAGCTGACCAAGGTGGTGAGCAGACTGACCAGCCAGAAAGCGATCGGGTACCAGACGACCCAGAACATGGTTCGGCCCAGACCCGGCTCATAGCGCCGGTCGATAATGATGCTGACGGCGAACTGCACCAGACAGACGAAGGCCAGCAGCAATCCAGTGAACGCCGGGGGCATCAGGTGATGCACGGCAATCGACTCCGGCATGACGACGAACTTGCCAACGGCCCAGAAGATTACCGACAGCAGAAAGGTGAAGGCCCAACCGGTCGAAAGGCAATACTCGAACAGCAGCGGCCACAGGTAACGATGGCGGTACTGCCAGATGCCGCGGATGTTCTTGAACAGCACCTCGGCACCGCCCTGGGCCCAGCGCAGGCGCTGCTTCCACAGACCACGCAGGGTTTCCGGCATGAGGATCCAGCACAGCGCGCGCGGCTCGTAAAAGATGCTCCAGTGATCGAGTTGCAGCTTCCAGCTGATGTCGATGTCTTCGGTGATCATGTCCGGGCTCCAGTAGCCGACGCGGTTCAACGCGGTACGGCGGAAGGCGACGATCACCCCGGACACGGTGAAGATCCGCCCGAACACCCGTTGCGTGCGCTTGATCAGGCCGATGATCGAGGAGAACTCACCGACCTGCACCCGCCCGACCAATGTCGAACGTGTACGGATACGCGGGTTGCCGGTCACCGCGCCGAGGCGCGCGTTGTCGAGCATCGGCGCCACCAGATAGGCCGCCGTGTTCGGTGCCAGCAGCGCGTCGCCGTCGATGCACACCAGATATTCGCTGCGCGCAGCAATGGCGCCCATGCGCAGGGCCACAGCCTTGCCCTGGTTTTCCGCCAGGTGCAGCACCCGCAGGCGTGGGTCTTCTTGGGCGAGCCGGTCGAGCACTTCGGCGGTGTTGTCCTTGGAACCGTCGTTGATCGCGATGACTTCGATGTTCGGGTAATGCTGGGCCAGCGCCGCGTGAATGGTATCGGCGGCGTTTTCGCCTTCGTTGTAGCAAGGGATCAGGATCGAGATCAGTGGTTCGCCTTCCAGTGGCGGCGGCAGGGTGTCGTCCTTCCACGGCCAGTGGCGTTCCCAGTGCAGCCAGAAATACAGGCCACCGGAAATCCACAGGCCGGACATGAACAACGGGTAGAAGAACACGAAGTCCATCAGGAACTGCCCGGTGACCAGGAAGATCAACCCCAGCGGCACGCCGAGGACGAGCGCCAGAACAAGCAGGGCTAACAGTCTATCCAGCATGTCATGGGTTCCATTTGTTGGAGAGCGCAGGCCTTACGGTTTTCAGGTCCGGCAGGTTGTCGAGGAAGTTGTCCGGGTAGTAACCAAAACTGGTCGCCCCCTGACGCTTGAGCCGGCCCATCCAGTCGGCCAGTTGCGCGCCGTCGATGTCGGCCTGATCCTTTTTCGTCCAGTCGCGGGCTTGCAGTTCGAACACCGTGCGGTCCAGAGCGCCGGGGCGCTGCTTGATCTTCGCCACCAGGTCTTCGAGCCACGGGCCGGATTGCGCCTGGGTCTGTTTTTCCATCAGCGGCATGGCCATCGGCGCCGTCCAGTCGTAGGTCACGAGGAAGTCGTCGAGGTTCTGCGCAAACCAGGCTTCGCTCTGCGGATTGAGCACCGGCTCGGCGAAGATGTTGCGTGCGGTCAGCACCTGCGGGCCACGGATTGCGCGGACTTTGGCGGTCAGTTCGTTGGTGAAGTCGATCAGGTATTTACTCTTGAAGCGCGTCCAGCGCTGCATCGCCGCCGGATCATCTCGAAGCGCAGCAATGGACCCCGGCAAGCCGTGCGCGGCATAAGCTTTCAGGGCCTCAGGGCTGGCGTCTTCGAAGTCCGACAGCACCGCGTCGTCGTGGTACAGAATGCCGTCGACCGAGGTCAGGCGCGCCACGTCTTCGTAGATTTCACCGATGATCCGCCGTACTTGCGGATCGAACGGCGACAGGCGCTGATACTGGTCCGGATCGACCGCGGTGCTGCCGGTCTTCGGATCCCAGCGCGTGACACGCGGCAGTTTCGCATCGAGGCCAAAACTCAGCACCGGCATCCAGGCGAAGACTTTCACGTGCGCCCGAGTGCGCAGTTGCCAGGCAACGCGGTCGAAAATGTCGGCGCGCACCGGCAGGTGACGGTTGGGGAAGTACAGCGAGTGCACCAGTCCGTCGCCCTTCGGATCGGCGAAGGCCTGCAGGAACACGGTGTTGGCACCCATGTCGGCCATGCGCTGGATCAGCTTGCCGAGGTTAATTTCCTGCTGCGCCGGGTCCGGGTCGTAAACGTTGTCCAGATCGACGTGCACCACACGCATGGCGAAATCCGCTTGCACGCCGACGATGCTGTTGGCGAAATGCTCGCCGTCAGGATCCGAGGCCACCAGGAAGCGCGGACTGCTCATCAGGTTGTCGAGGGCGTCGAGACCGTCGTCCAGGGTCAGGGCCATTTCGTAGCCCTGCTCGCCGACCACGGCCAGCGAAGTGCCGTCCGCCGTGCCGTACGGCCAGACCCAGATGCGCGGTTTCTTGCCGGTGACTTTGCGGATTTTTTCCGAGATGGTCGCCACGTCATTGCTGATTCGAGCGCGGAACTGTTCTTCGGACTCATAGCGCTTGGTGAGCGGATCGTAGCGTCGGGTGGCCGCCGCCGGCTGCATGTTGCCTTGCGGGTTGGCGAGGATGCCTTTGTGGCTGGCGTCGGTGTGCGCGGCGATTTCCACCAGCCCTGACTGCGAGATTTCCCGCACCTGATCCCAGGTCAGAAAGTCCGAACGTGCGCGGGGTGCACCGGCAAAATCCACCGGTTGATTGAGCGGCGTGTCGATCCACACGCCGACCGGCGCCAGCAGAGCGTGCCAGTTGTAGGCGCGCAGCACCGGCAGCACGCGGGTGTAGAAGCTTGAATACCCATCGTCGAAGCTGAGCAGGATCGCTTTGGCCGGCAGTTCCGGGCCGCCCTTGCGCGCCGCCATGATCTGATCGACGGTGACCGGTTGGTAGCCGTTCTCCCGCAGCCACGCGAGCTGCTCGATCATGCGTTCGGTGCGCACCGCCACCACCGCCTGATCGGGGTCGCGGTCTTCGATATCGTGATAGGCGATGCCCAGCACGTGGTTTTTCGGCCAGGGTTTTTCATTGGCCGCCACCGGACGTTGCGACGGCGGCGCGAAGGCCGGGGCTTGCTGGGCGCAGGCGCTGATCAGCAGCACTCCCAGCAGAAGGATGAAACGCGTCATCAAAGGCATCTTCAAACTCTTCTAGAAGCGGAAAGTGAGGTCGACGAGCAGACGCAGATCGGTCTCCCGATCACCGTCGTAGGGCCGGTTGATCACACTGAACAAACCGCCCACCTCGAACACGTCGTTCCAGGCATAACGCTGGCCGTAGCCGAGCATTGCCATGCCGCCAGTGCCGTGATCACGCTGGCTGTAGGTGCCTGCACCGGCCTGGAACTGCTGGCTCCACGAGGTTTCGTAACGGTGGTAGAGCACATGGTTGACGTTGACCGTCGGCATGACGCTGAAGTCCGATTTCGGGTTGAAGTACGGCACATCCTCGGACTTGGAGTTGTGGCTGGTACCGACTTCCAGACCGGCATCGACCTGCACGTTCGGCGCGCTGTAGACGCCCTCGCGCCCGGTGAGCAAAGCTTCGACGCGGTTATTGCCGTCGCTGAAGTGCGACGGACTGACCGACAGCCGCCACTCGCGACTTTCGTTGGCGCGCCAGCGAATGAACGCGTTGCCGCCGTTGGCCTTGATGTCACTGTTGAGCGCCCGCAACGGCGTCTCGGCCGACAGATAGGCGAAGCTGCCGCCGTACTGCCAGTGGTCGTTGATGTCGCGGGCAATCGCGATGCGCGCGCCCTGTTTGGCGCCGTAACCGTAATCGTGGTTGGAGACCTCGGCTTCCAGGCTCATGTCGCGGGTACGACGCTCCAGGCCCACGCGCTGGAAGCGGTCGGTACCGGTGCCTTCGGCGAAGTCGCCGGTGGCATACCCGGCGCCGACGAACACCCGCCAGTCTTCATCGATCGGCGGGCTGTACAAAGTGCTCTGGATGCCGAAATCGCGGCTGCCACTGACCGCGCCCGCACCACTGCCGCCGCCTCCGTTGGCCTTGCCGCCGTAGGCTTCAACGCGCAGTTCGGACATGTCGTGCACTTCGCGCTCGCGGGCCGCACGCTGCACCTGACGGTTGTCGGGAAAACGCGCGACCACGTCATCGGTCAGCGCATCCATCTGCCGCCATTCTTGCAGGGTCATCGCGGTGCGCGCCTGAGCGAGCTCCAGGCCCATGTCGCGCGGGACCATGCTCTCGGTTTCCTTGAGCTGGGTTTCCGCGCGGCGTGGCCATTGCCGGGCCAGGTACAGATCGGCCTGCGCCAGGCGCAGGCCGATGTTGCCCGGGGCCTGATCGACCAGGGTTTGCAGACGTTCCTCGCCGTGCGGCAGGTCGGAGCCGTAGGTGCCGGCCTGCGCCGCGAGTTGCTGCGCGTCCATCCATTCGTCGTTGGGGTTGCCGATCGGCAAGCCCTTGAGTTCGACGCGCGGCTTCTGGGTCTTGGCCAGGTCCTCGGCGACGTTGCGCGCTTCATCGGCGCGATCGCTTTCCAGCAACGAGTAATACAACGCGGTGGTGTCTTCGAGGCGATCACCGACATCGGCGTCCGGGGCCGACAGCACCTGGCGATACAGGTCGGTAGAGACTTCTGGCTGGCGCTGATCCAGATACGACGCGGCGACCCAGCGCAAGGCGTAGGTCGGAATCTTCACGCCTTGGCTTTGCAGCTTCTGGTATTCATTGATCACGTCAGCGGTGCGCGCCCGGGCCTTGAGTGCACCCATGCGGTCGATGCGCCAGCGAATCACGTCATCGTGGGCGCTGGCGTCCGGGGTCCAGGTGGCGAGCAATTTGTCGTAATCGGCCAGCGCGCGGTCGGCGATCACGTAGCGTTCTTGTTCACTGCGGGTGGCGAGTTCGGCCAGACGCACGCGTTCGGCGGCCAGATCACCTTCGAGGCGGCGCAGAGTGACCGGGTCGATCAGCCCCGGACGTTGATTGGCCAGACGCAGCGCCGGTTCCGGCAGCCGCGCCTTTTGCAGGGCGACCACGTATTCGCGGGCGACTTCCGGCTTGCTGCCGGCACGGATAAATGCTTGATCGTATTCAAACAACGCGTCGTACTGCTTGCCGGCGCGGGTCAGGGCATAGCCCAGGGCAAGGCGGCGCGAGGGGTCGTCAGGTTTGGCGGCGACCAGCGCCTTGGCGCGGGTCACGGCTTCGTCGGGTTTGCCCGAGTCCGCCTGAGTCAGGGCCAGGCCCAGTTGCAGGTCGGCATTGTCCGGCTCCAGCGCCAGGGCCTTGTTGTAGACCTGGGTCGCCTGATCCCAACGCTTGAGGTTGCGGTAGGCGCGGGCGGTGGCAGTCAGTGCCTGCACCGGCAGCACCCGGTCACGGCCCTGGGTTTCATAGACCTGCACCACCTCGGCATCGAGGCCGGCCCAACTGGCGATCTGCAGGTGATCGCTGATCTGGCCAGTGGTCGACTGCCCCGGCGGCACCTGGCGCAGCACGTTCAGCGCAGGCGTGGTCTGGCCGGCACGGGCATCACGCACCATCTGATCATAGGGCGTATCGGCAAACGCCAGTGCCGGCCAGAGCAACTGGCTGCACAGCGCAACACGAAACAACGGGCGTAAACCACGATGTAGAACAGGCACATCAATACGCGGCATTCGTCAGCATCCTTACATGGCCAGCCGGGTCGCAATGCCCCCCTTGCCCATTCGTAACGGAGGCTGAGCCAATAAAGACCCAGCCAAGCTTAGTCAGGCAGTCTTGCATGCAAGCGTAGTCGAATATTCAGAACACAATAATTGTTCAGAATCGTGCCGCCGGTTCAGTGCAAAACCCGAACGCCAGACAGCAAAACGCCCGGCGTCCGCGAATCCAGAGGCCGGGCGTTGCTATTTAGAGCGCAGGATTACTGCACTTGCGTGACGCCAGCGAACTTGCTCATCAGGAAGCCGACGAACTGCTCGACGGTCATTTTCTGGCCGTTGAATTCCACCTGGTTGGCGGCGTAATGCAGCTTGGTCACGACATTGGTGCCGTCGACGGTCGCCAATTGCGAACCGACTGCCATGCCGGAGAACATGTCGGCACCGGCGCTGGCCTGGTCGACGATGGCTTTGGCGTCAGTCTGACCGTCGAGCTGTGCCTGCACGCTGAGCAGATCAATCAGCATCGGCTTGGACACCTGAATGTTCAGGTCCAGCAGCGCGATCAATTGCTTGCCCAGTTGATCCGGCGGCAGGTCCATCGACTGCGGCTTGGTCAGGTCGATCACCAGACTGGCGCGGCTTTCACCGTTGGCGGTTTTCAGCGACAGGTTTTCCAGCGCGATCTGTGGGCTGGCGGCCAGCAGTTTCTGCAGGTCAGCCTTGACCTGTGCCGATTCGGCTTCGGTCAGGTTCAGTTCCGGTGCCGGCAGACCGGCCTCGGCAGCCGCCGCCGCTTCCTTCTCGTACGGCTGCAATTTGGTCTGGTAGATCTGCATCAGCGACATCGTCGACGGGATGTCGAGATTTTTCAGGCTCATGGCCATGTTGGCCGAACCGATTTTCTTGTCGTTGAGGGTGACTTCACCGACCTTGTAGTCAGCGCGGCCCGAGGCATTGCTGCCGCTCTCTTCGGTGAGGTTCTTCATTTCGAAGTTCTTCACACCGAGTACCGACTGCTTGGGACCGAAGGTGGTTTTGCTGTTGGTCAGCTCCAGGGTGTTTTCCCCGGTGTAGTAGCCGTAGCTGCTCTTGGTGAGGTTGCTGGCCAGGGTCAGACCGTTGAGTTCGACCTGCACCGGTGCCTGATCCTGCGACACGGTGACCAGTTTCAGGCTGTCCATGTAGCCGTCAGCCTTGACCTTCTGCGCCTGGGCACTGGCGGAGATGTTCATGGTCAGGCCGGAAAACTTCAGGCTCGACTGCTCGTCCAGCGCGGTTTCCAGCGGCAGCAGTTCCAGGCTGCTGGTGGTGGATTCGTCGTAGCCGATGTTGGTCACCCCTTTGAGCGGCGCGGCGCCCTTGGTGGCGGCAAACCATTTTTCGGTGGCCGGGCTCTTTTCCAGCTCGTAATTGCTGGTGGCCATGACCGGCAACCACTTCAGCGACACCAGGCGCGAGAACGGCAGCGGGCCGTGTTCGATGTGATCGACGAACAGCAGCTCGACCGGCTGGTCACCGAACATCTCGCCTTCGCCCTTGAGGCGGTAGTGCGCGGTGCTGGTAAAGGTGTGGCGCTCCAGCGACACCAGCTCCAGCGACGCGCTGCCATTGGAGCCGGCCATCGCGGTCTGCAGCTCTTTGTTGGCGTTGCTGACGGCGTTGTTCAGTACGCCTTCGATCTTGGTCCCGGTGTACCAGGCCCCGCCGGCGCTGATCGCACCGATGGCAACAACAATTCCGAGAAGCACGCCTGCTGATTTATTCATGAATGACCTGATCAATGTCCGTGGCTGAAAGTGTGGTCGTCTTCCCTGAACCCGTGACCGGGTCGCGGCTCGACTCCGCTGAAATTAGCGGTGGAGATTAGCACTGGCAGCGCGAAGCGGCCCAATGTTTAAAGGTTAAAGAGTGTCTATGGACACGCGCAAAAGCAAAAAGATCGCAGCCTTCGGCAGCTCCTACAGGGAACGCATTCCTTTGTAGGAGCTGCCGAAGGCTGCGATCTTTTGCTTTTCAGGAATACTGGACCTCGATCTCATCCAGTTGATGATCAAAGCTCTTCAACCGCGCCGTCCAGGTATACACCAGCACTTCAAAGTCGCGGTCGATCACCGCCCCGCCCGGCCCGTCGGCTCGGGGGTCGCAGAAATCCAGCTGATAGCGTTCGCGGGCCATGGCCGTGGCGACATCCGACAGTTCGCGGGCATTGTTGAGCCAGTGCCAGCCTTCATCGGCGATCTGCTTGTCGAGTTCCAGACACTGTTTTTTCAAGGCTTCGAGGCTTTTTTCCAGCGGCGTGCCGGTCAGTTCGCCCATGACTTCGGCGAAGGTGCGTCCCGGTTGCCAGTAGCTGCCCCAGAAGTAGCGATCGAACACGGTTTCGACCCGGCGCAGGGCGACTTTGGTGTCCCAGATCAGCACCAGGGTCTTGCCTTGTTCAAGTTGGCGTTTCTTGACCCGCTGCACCTGGATCGACGCCCAGGCCACGACGACAATTGCCATCACCGCGATCAACGCCGTGGCGCTGTCGAGGAAGACCATGGCCTTGTCGATCTGATGGGCCAGCATGATGCCGTAGAAATAGGTGGCCGACAGCAGCACCAGCGCTACCAGGGCGCACCAGAAGCCGAGAGCGTAAGGGTTTTTCATTATTGGTTTCCCCTAGACCAGCGCTAGCGATGTGCGCTGAAAGGGTGCGTTGCACGGGGCACCCTTTCAACACTTCAAAGCATAGCAACGGCTTCAGGGTTTGCTGGTGCTTGAGGCTTGCGTTCGTCCGCTTTCCCAGCCGCCACCCAGGGCGAGGAACAAATCGATCTGGCTCATGGCAACCTGGGTGTTGGCAGCGGCCAGTTGCGCGGTGACATCGGTGTAGGTGCGGGTCGCCTGCAGGTCGGCGAGGAACGACTCGCGCCCGGCCTGGAAGAAGCGATGGGTCTGGTCCGCTGCCAGTTTCGCCGACTGCTCGGCATCGGCCAGGGCGTCGCGGCGTTGCAGCAGTGCGCTGTACTGGGCCAGACCGGTCTGGGTTTCGCGGATGGCGTTGAGCACCACGCCGTCGAAATGCGCCAGCGCGCCCTGAGTGTTGGCTTCGGCTTCACGGATACGTGCGCGGGCGCCGTTGGTCGGCACCTTCCAGCTCAGCGACGGGCCAAAGCCCCAGCGGTTGGTCGATGGATCGCCAAGATCGGAAACGAAGCCGACGGTGCCGATGGTCGCGCCGATGCTGATGTCCGGGTACAGCTCACCGGTTGCAATGCCGATGCCGGCGGTCGCGGCGGCCAGACGACGCTCGGCCTGCCGCACATCAGGCCGACGCTTGAGCAGCGCTGCACCGTCGCCCACCGGCAACTGTTGGGCGATTTTCGGCAGTTCGGCACAGGTCGCGGTACCGGCAGGCAACTGGTCGACCGGTTTGGCCAGCAGCATCGACAGGCGGAACAATCCGGCCTGACGCGCCGCTTCGTAACGCGGCAGGTCAGCCCGCAAGGATTTGAATTGGGTTTGCGAACGGGTGACCTGGGTCTCGTCACCACGCCCGGCATCGCGCAAGCGCTGGATCAGCGTGGTGCTCTGCGATTGCAGGTCGAGGGAATGCTGAGCGATTTCCCGTTCTTCGTTGGCGGCACACACTTGGGTGTAGGCGCGAACCACGTCCGCCACCAGGGTGATGCGCGCGGTGTCGGCCGCCGCTTGCGTGGCATCGGCGTTGGCTTTCGCCGCTTCGATCCCGCGTTGCAGCGTGCCCCACAGATCGAACTGGTAAGACGCGCTGATACCGATGTCAGCGACGTTGGCCACCGGGACTTTTTCCGGCAGCAGGAACGCCTGTCCGGATTCCTGCAAGCGCTGCGCGCCCATCTTCACGCCGCCGCTCCAGCCACCGGCCGCTTCGGCTTCATCGACCTGGGCACGGGCCCGCGACAGGTTGGCCGCCGCCACGCGCAAATCCGTATTGGAAGCCATGGCCTGCTGCACCAGTTGATCCAGACGCGGGTCTTGATACAGCCGCCACCAGTCCGCCGGCACCGGCGCCGACACCACTGGTTTGCCGTCCACCGCCAGCTCGCCCTGAAAATCCTTGCGCTGCACCGCCGCGTCAGCGGGCAGATGATAGTCCGGTCCGACCATCTGACAGGCCGAGAGCATCAGGCCCAACCCGGCGATCATCAGGGCCCTGTTCATTGCGCGGGCTCCTGGGTTTTGTCGTCGATGATCGACACGGTCGCGGTCCGCCCGGCGATCATGCGGAAATCTGCCGGCACCTCGTCAAAGGCGATGCGCACCGGAATCCGTTGTGCCAGGCGCACCCAGCTGAACGCCGGGTTGACGTTGGGCAGCAGGTTGTTGCCGCTGGTGCGGTCGCGGTCTTCGATACCGGCGACGATGCTTTCGACATGCCCGCGCAGCCTGGCCTTGTCGCCGATCACACGGATATCCACCGACTGGCCGACATGAATACCGTCAAGTTTGGTTTCTTCGAAATAGCCGTCGATGTGGAACGAGTTGCTGTCGACCACCGACAATACCGGACGCCCGGCGGTGACGAATTCCTGCACTCGCGGCGCACGGTCGTTGACGTAACCGTCCACCGGGCTGCGGATCACCGAACGATCCAGATTGAGCTGCGCGCTGTCCACCGTCACCAGCGCTTCGGCCAGCGCCGATTGCGCCCGGGCGACTTTCGACTGGCTTTCTTCCAGTTGTTCGGCCGGCACCAGATTGCCCAGACCACGGTTACGCTTGGCTTCACGCTGCGCCTGGGCCAGGGTTTCTTCGCGATCGGCGACCGCCGCTTTAGCCTGACGCAGGGCCAGTTTGAAGCGGTCCTGGTCGATGCTGAACAGCACCTGGCCGCGTTTGATCAACTGGTTGTCCTTGACCTCGACCTGCTGGATCAGCCCGGACACGTCCGGGGCGATCTGAATAATGTCGGCGCGAATGTGGCCGTCACGGGTCCATGGCGCAAACATGTAATACATCACCATGCGCCAGACGAGGACGACGGCAAAAGTCACGATCAGCAGGGTCAGGACCACGCGACCGATAGTCAGAAACGGTTTTTTCATGTCATCAGGTATCGACTGAGTGAGTCCACGCCGTACAGCATCACGGCGTAGAGGGCCACGTTGAACAATGCCCGGTGCCAGACCAGACGGTAAAAGTGCAGGCGCGTGAGCACGCCATGCACCAGCACAAACAACACATAGGTGATGCCCATCAACACCAGCAGGGTCGGCAGGAAAATGCCGCTGATATCCAGATCACCAATCATAGGGGCGCTCCATCGGGCAGCGGTTCTTCGGCATCGCCCGTGCTGACAAATTCCACGCCGGGCAACAGCGCCAGGCGCAAACCGCTCAGGGCATGCAACAGGTTTAGCCGGGTTTCTTCGTCGCCGTGGCCTTTGAGCGCGCGGCGGGCGCGATCCATGGTCATCAGCAGCGGGCTCGGTGCCGGCAAGCGTTCGCCGGCCTTGAGGCAAGCGCGGAAATACTCGCCGACCTCGGCCACCACTTGCTGCAGCAGGGCCTTCGGCGCGCCGCTGACTCGTGGCGTGTAAGCCAGCAGATCGAGCAGGTTCAGGCCGACACGCACTTCACGCATGGCAATCCCGGTGTCCTGTCCGGTCATGGCCAGACGCGGCAAGTGCTGCATCAGACGATCGAGCAACTGCACGCCCAGATGCCGATGTTCGGCCAGATTGGCCGGCTCGGTCATGCGCACGATGTCTTTCCAGCTGAAGCGGGTCAGACGTTTGGCGGCCAGCTCGACGCCGAACGGGCGGGCGATCAGGGTCCAGATAAACGCGAACAACAGGCCCAGAGGGCCGGCCAGGTTGGAGTTCACAAAGGCGAAGAAGTCCGCGTCGTACGCGCCCTGAATGCTGATGAACGACGAGGTGTTGACCAGCGTCAGGAGCATGCCGAGGAAGAAGCGTGGCTGCACCGTCAGGGTGCCGACACAGATGAACGGAACCGCAAACGCCAGTACCAGCATCGGGAAATCGTGCAGGTTCGGCAGAATCAGGAACAGATAGAGACTGGCGAACAGCACCGACATCCCGGTCCAGAAAAAGAACCGGTAGATCTGTGGCGCCGGGTCGTCCATCGAGGCGAAGAAACTGCACGCTACCGCCGCCAGAATCACCGCACTGCCGCCGTCCGGCCAACCCAGCAGAATCCACAGCACCGAAGCGACGATGATCGCCAGAACGGTCGAGGCCACCGAATACAGCATCATCCCGCGGTCGAGAAATGGCGTCAGCCGCCCGAGGCGCCAGTGCCGGTAAACCGCGCGCCAGCTGTCCTGGCGCTCGCAGAGAATCGCGTCCTGCAAACTGCGGCAGTCCTGCCACAGATCGATGAATTCACCGAGGCGATAAATCGCGTTGGAGAACAGCAATTGCTTGCGATCTTCCAAGGCCTCGCAGTTTGGCTGCAGGGCCTGGAGTTGATCCTTGAGCGCCTGCCAGCGATCCAGATCGGCGTCTTTGTGACCGAGCCATTCCTGGGTCGCGGTCAGCAGCGGGGCAAACTTTTCCACCAGTTCCGGCGTGCGTCGCTCAAGGGCGTAGAGCGAGTCTTCCAGAGCGTCGATTACCGGCAGCAGGTGGATCATCCGCCCGCGCAGTTCCTTGGTGTTGCGCACGGTTTGCGGACGAGCGCCTTCGTGGGGCAACTGGCCGATCATCAATTCGAGGCTATTGAAATTGGCGACCATGGCCATGCGCAGCGTGGCGATCTGTTCAGGCTGCACGTCGCGGCTGAGAAACTTCAGGCTGTAGGTGGTGGCGTCGGCGAACCATTTACCCACTGCGTCGTTGAACACCGGCGCCAAGCGACGCGGCCAGAACATCGCGCCGACCACTGCCGCCACGGCGATACCGAGAAAAATCTCTTCGGTCCGCGCTTCCGCCACGTCCCACACCGCCAGCGGATTATCCACGGTCGGCAAGGCAATCAACGGCAGGGTGTAACCGGCCAGCATCAACGCGTAGTTGTTGGCGGTACGCAGGTGCAGCGACAGGAACAGCAAAATCCCCGTCCACAAGGCAATCACCACCACCAACACGTACGGACTCTGTACGAACATCGGCACGAACAGCACCGCCGCCGCCGCCCCGAGAAAGGTGCCGATGGCGCGGTACAGCGCCTTGGAACTGGTCGGGCCGAGAAACGGGCTGGAGACGATGTACACCGTGGCCATCGCCCAATACGGACGCGGCATTTGCATGAGCAAGGCGATGTACAGCGCAATCATCGACGCTGCAAAGGTGCGGACCCCGTAGAACCAGTCACGGGCAGGCGGGATGCCAGAGAAAAAACCGTTCAAGAATTAATCACCACAGGCGGATTGGCCGCCTCAAAAGCTCGCAGTACCCGAAGCGTAGCTTCCAGATCACTCTGGTCGATGCCTTCGAGCACTTCATGACGCAGACGCACCAGTTCGCTTTCCACCGCTTGCACCAGTTCACGGCCGGTGTCGGTCAGGCTCAGGCACTTGGCCCGACGATCCTGCGCATCTTCGGTGCGGCAGACGTAGCCGGCGTGGCACAACTGGTCGAGCAGGCGTACCAGCGACGGACTTTCCATCCCGGCTGCCTGCGCCACTTGCACCTGACGTACACCCTCGCCCAACCGCCCGATCATCAACAACGGCACGGCGCAGGCTTCGGAGATTCCATAGTTGACCAGCGTGGTCTGGCAGATCTTCCGCCAATGCCTGGCGGCCACCACCATGGCACTGCTGATGTTCATCTGGAGAGCGTCGAGGGAATTCGGCACGGGAAAATGCACACTGTTAGTTTGCTAACTATCAATATCGCATTGGCGGTGAATTTCAGTCAAGTTTTGAAACAAATCTTCTCTGCAGAGAATTTGGGTTTTACTCAGTCCTACAAAACCCGCCCCTTGCGCAACAACACATCCAGCTGATCCACCACCTCCGCCCAATCCGCATCATCAAGAATCTCGCCGCGCAAGAAATCCGCCTGACTTTTACTCCAGAAAAACGCGTCCGCCAGGTGCAGCTCGGGTTTGAGCGGTGAATGGGTGGCGATGAATTGGTCGATGCTGGTCGGGTCGTCGCCCAGTCCCAGTTGTTTGAACAGGGACGGCAGGCTGTGGGTGGGCTGCTCCATGGAGGACTCCTTCAAGAATTCGGTGGGTGGAGATTATTCGCGAGCAGGCACGCTCCCACAGGGGGAACTCGATCAACCTGCTCGCGAAGGCATCGGCAAAAACGCTACAAGTCCTACTGACTCAACTCCCGCACCTCGGCATGCGGCACCATTTTCAGAAACTCGGGCATGCTCATGTGCAGCAGGTAGTTGTGGTTGCCGGCTTCCAGGTAAATGTCTTTCTGCCGGGTCAGCAGCGGGTCGATGACCATGTCCAGGCCGTAGGAATCACCCAGCGGCGGCACCGCGCCGCGTTCGCAGTCATCGAAGATGTGCGCCAGGTTGCTTTCCCGGGTGATCTGCCATTCGCCGCGGCTGCGCACTTTGCTCAAATCCAGGTGCCGGCTGGCCGGCAGCACGGCCATCAGGTAATGCCCGTGGTGGTCGTCGAGAATCACCGACTTGGCCACGCGCTCGGCGGGCACCCCGGAAACCCGTGCGGTTTCCAGACTGCTGGCGGAGTGGCGGTGGGCCACGACGTCATATTCGCAATGCGCCCGGTTCAGGCTGCTTTGCACTTTTTTTGCCATACGCATGCTGCACCTCGGTGTCACGCGGAACGTTGTGCCTGTTCTGTTGAGTCTAGTTCGGCGAGGCTCAGGCGAAGGGAAATCCGCTCACTGGACACATCTGCTCATTGAGCAGAATTCATTCAGCGCCAGGCTCAACTAGACTTAAGGAAACACCCCCTGACTCTCCCGGAGGGTCACGTGAACAGCCGATGTTGTCTGTTTTTTCTGATACTGCTGGCCAGCGGCCCGGCCCTCGCGGCTGACGTCCCGCTGACGGCGGTCAATCCGGTCGGCCTGTGGCTGATCACCCTCGGCATTGCCTTTCTGATTGCCGAAGCCGCGCTGCCCAACTACGGGGTCATCGGCCTTGGCGGGATCATGATGTTCGTCATCGGCGCGCTGATCCTGAGCAACGCCGAGGTGCCGGTACCGATGATCATCGGCCTCGGCCTGCTTAGCGCCCTGCTGCTGATCGCCTTGATCGTCCGCGCCTTGAAAACCCGCCCCCGCCATACTGTCAGCGGCGATGCCGGGCTGGTCGGCAGCGTGACGGCGGTGACCACCGTGCAAGCGCAAAACGCCCACAACGGCTGGGTGCATTTGCAGGGTGAACACTGGCAAGTGCACAGCGCCACACCCTTGCACACCGGGCAATCGGTGCGCGTGGTCGGGCGTAAGGGCTTGTTGCTGAAAGTCGCCGCGACTGACGCGGTGCGACACGGAGAGTGATCATGGGTCTGCAAATCGGTTTTGTTGCACTGCTGCTGTTGGTGATTGCACTCGCCGGCTCGACCTTCCGCATCCTGCGCGAGTACGAGCGCGGCGTGGTGTTCCAGCTCGGGCGCTTCTGGCAGGTCAAAGGGCCGGGGCTGATCCTGTTGATACCGGTGGTGCAGCAAATGGTCCGGGTCGATCTGCGCACCGTGGTGCTCGACGTACCGCCGCAGGATGTGATCACCCGCGACAACGTCTCGGTGAAGGTCAATGCGGTGCTGTACTTCCGCGTGCTTGACCCGCAGAAGGCGATCATTCAGGTCGAAGACTTTCTTTCGGCCACCAGCCAACTGGCGCAGACCACCCTGCGCGCGGTGCTCGGCAAACATGAACTGGATGAACTGCTGGCCGAACGCGAGCAACTGAATATCGACATCCAGCAGGTGCTCGACGCCCAGACCGACGCCTGGGGCATCAAGGTCGCCAACGTCGAGATCAAGCACGTTGACCTCAACGAATCGATGGTCCGTGCCATCGCCAAACAGGCCGAAGCCGAACGTGAACGCCGGGCCAAGGTGATCCACGCCGAAGGCGAACTGCAGGCCTCGGAAAAACTCATGCAGGCCGCCGAAATGCTCGGCCGTCAGCCCGGCGCCATGCAGTTGCGCTACATGCAGACCTTGAGTTCGATTGCCGGCGACAAGAGCTCGACGATTGTCTTTCCCCTACCCATCGAGCTGCTCAAGGGGATGGCGGATCTGTCGGGAAAAACCTGACAGCAAAAGATCGCAGCCTGCGGCAGTTCCTGCATCGGTTATGCGTACACCCTGTAGGAGCTGCCGAAGGCTGCGATCTTTCAAGCGTTACGCAGCAATTCAAGATTCAGAAAGGCATCCTGGGCACATTGCCGAACCCGTTCGCGCAACCACGGCGAAGCCTCGCGACGCTTGTCTTCGCCATCGGCAACAAAGCGCTGGGACGGCTGCTTGGCATGCTGCATCGTCGCCGCCAACACCTGCTGCCGCTGCTCAACATTCAAACGAAAAAACTTCGCCAATCGTCCGGCCATGGCCTCGGGTAACTCGCTGTAGTTCACCAGCAGTCCGTCACCCTCACGGCAGTGCAGATACGCCGACGCCAGCAAGTGTCCAAGCCGTCGTGCGATGAAGTCTTCACTACCGGTAAACGGCAAACCATCGTCGAGCACACAATCACCAAGCATCCCCGGCACCATGTGCATCCCCGGACGACGCACGTGCGATACGGCGATTTCCAGCGGATCGCGATACACGAACAGCCACGGCGTGTCGGGAAAGCATGCCTGCAACAGCGGCCATTCGCCGATGTTCCAGGCATCGAGCTTGATCACCAGTCGCCGCTCGATACCGCGTCGACGTTGACCGTAGGCCGAGAGCAGTCCACTGATCGCTGCCCGCCGCTCGGCTTCGGGCAGCTCACCGCGCAAAAGTGCATCAAGCGGCGGTGGCTCCGAGACTACGATGTGGTCATCGAGCCGCGCGAGCATCTGGCTGATCAATGTCGAACCGCAACGCGAGGCGTGCAGGATAAAGGCACTCGGGGCCAACCCCGGGCTTTGCGCTTGCCACTCGGTCAGCACCGATAGCGGCGTCTGCCGGCGAAAAGCCTGATTGAACGGCAACCGCAGCGCTTCTTCGACGGCGTCACGAAAAAAAGGCTGATGCAGTGGTGTGTCAGCAAACCAGCACCAGTCCACTTGCCATTGCTCCGCCAGCGGCCAGATCCGGATCGGCAGCCAGCCGTCGAAGTTCAGCCTTTCCATTGTTCGTTCCATTGCCGACGACCGTTGCGCATCGCGGCGCGCAGTTCTTCGCGGGAGAATCGCAAGCCGTGTTCGGCGGCCAGCTCCAGAGTGCGCTCGATGAATATTTCGGGGTCCGTCATGTGCTGCAGAGTCGCCGCCAACGCTGCATCACCTGCAACCAGTCGCTGGAATCGCTGTAACGCCGAATCGGCCGATTGCGGTGCAGGGGTGTCGCGCAAACCTTCGGCGATCTTCTGCGTGAGCCAGGCCCCGGGCCGGCAGTCGAGCACCAGATGAATCCGCGCGCAGGTATCGAAGTTATCCACCCGATGCGCACGAGCAAGATCGAGAAACCAGCACTCCCCCGCCGACATCGGCACGCGTTGACCCTCGAGCCAGAAGTCCACGGCGGGCGGGCTGAGCAGTGGAATGTGCAGGCGCAGATCGGCTTCCGGGCCCTCCAGATCGTAATCACGGTGCTCATGAATCCGCCCGCCCGGCCCCAGTCGCAGCAGGCGTGCGCTGACGATATCCAGCGCCAGCTCACGTAGCCCCAACCGCCAGCGTTCATCGCGCAGCCAGGGCGTGCGCTGCACTGTTTCACCGCGTCCGGGCGATAACTCGGTCGGGGCATCGGCGGCCGAAATCAGTGCCACGCCGCTCCAGTCGCCCGTGAAGTAATCGGTGTTGAAGTGTCCGCGCCAAGCCTCTTCGGCAATCGCCTGCAGCGCCTGCAACAGCAGCGGCAAGTCCACCGCCACCGGCAGACGTGAACAGACCGGGCGGCTCATGCCTTGGGCAACACCGCGCATTCGCCAAGCCAGCTCAGCAGCCGGTCCAGACAGGCATCCACGGTCTGCACGCCGGTGTCGAGCACCAGCGAGGCCTGCGCGGGCGGCTCGTACGGTGCCGAAACCCCGGTGAAACCGGCCATCTCGCCACGCCGTGCGCGGGCGTAATGACCCTTCGGATCACGCTGTTCGCACACCGTCAGCGATGCGCTGCACCAGACCTCCCGATAGTCCGCAACCAAACGCTGGGCGAACACCTCTCGCAGTTCCAGCAACGGCGCGATCATCGCCAGAATCACGATCTGCCCGTTTTCCACCAGCAGCGCTGCCAGCTCGCTGGCACGGCGGATGTTCTCCAGGCGATCGGCGTCGCCAAATCCCAGATCGCGGTTGAGCCCGACCCGCAAGCCGTCGCCATCGAGCACCACGCTCTGCACTCCACGGGCAAACAACTCGGCGTGCAGCGCTTGGGCCAGCGTCGATTTGCCCGCCGCCGGCAGACCGGTGAGCAAAATCGCCGCACCGCGATGGCCGTTGCGGGCCTCGCGTTGCCTGCGACTGATGCTGGCGACGGGCGCCTGCAGATTATTTGGCAGCAGCATGCGCCACCACTGGCACCGAAATATCCCCCGACGCCCACGCCGATTCCCGGTTAGCCAACGCCGTGGCGATCGACTGCACTTCGGTGGATTGCACTTGATCCGGAAGCGGATCGAGGCCGGCGCTGGCGAAGATCTGCCCATAGGCATTGCGCAGATCGGCATACGACAGATCACGGCGCAGATCCGCTTGCAGGTTGTTCAGTTCGCCCTGAATCAACTCCAGCTCGCCGATGCCGGCGGCCTGGTGCCGATTGCGCAACTGACCGACGATCTGCCCGTCGATGTCCGACAGTTGCTGGTTGGTCTTGAACTGACGCAGCGCCTCTTGATAGTTGGCATTGGCCACATACAGCTGCGCCAGCACCGCGATCGACATCGCCTGACGGCGTGCGGTGGCGACTTCTTCGCCGGCCTTGGCCACATCGATGGCTGCCGGGGCAGAGATCACATTGAACAGGTTCCAGGTGACTTTCACCCCATAGTCGGCCCAGCGATCGTTCACCAGAAACGAGTTGCTGTCGTAGTGTCCGCCGGCGGAAAACTCCAGGCCCGGCAACATGCGCAACATCGCCTTGCGGGTTTCAGCAGCACTGATCCGGGTCTGGTAATCCTGCTCGCGCAGTTCCGGACGGCTGGTCAGGGCTTCCTGCTCCAGCCTGGAAATATCGACCTTGAGTTCCGGGATCTGATAACCGTCGTCAGTGGCCAGCGTCAGGTTGGTGCCCAGCGGCAGATTGATCAGGGTCGCCAGTTCGGTTTTCGCCAGCGACAACGCCCGGCGTTGCTCTTCCAGTTGCCGGGTCGCTTCGATCAACGAACGCTGGTAACCGAGGGACTGCACCGGATCACCGATGCGCTGCTCGCTCATGCTTTCGCTGTTGCGCCGGGCGGTGTCGACCCGGGCCATCAGGCTGTCGATCTGTTTGAGCAGACGTTCGGCCGCCATCGCCCGCCAATAAGCCGAGCGCACGTCCTGAACGATGGTGTTGATCACTTTGCGCCGGCGTTCCTGAACGATCAGGCGCTGGTCGCCCTGTTGCTTGGCGTTGATGTAGCTGACGCCGAAATCGAGGACGTTCCAGACCATGGTCAGGTCGGCGACGTTGCGGTCGCGGTCCTGGGAGGTCGACGGTTCCAGGGACTGGGTGCCGGTGCGTACGCTCTGGCTGCTGGAGGCGCTGACATTGTTGCGTCCGACGTAACCGGCATCCAGCGCCATGCGTGGCAGCATGTCGAAGCTGGCGAGGTCGAGCTGCCGCTTGGCCAGCGCTTCCTCCATGATTTTCAAGCGCCCTTCGAGGTTGTATTTCACCGCGCGGGCCATGGCCTGGTGCAGGGTCAGCGGACCGCTCAGCGGTTCCTGACCCTTGTACATGCTTTGCAGGTCGGCTTTGGCCCGTTGTTCGCTGACACTGCGTTCGATCGGTTCACTGGTGACTGCACATCCGCTGATTGCCAGCGCCAGCAGGCTGGCGCCGAACAATTTTTGACTTTTCTTCATCCCTGCATCGCCCCTGGGTGCTGCGCATATTGAGTTGTTGTGTGTTATCAGGCCTGCATTTCGCTGATACCGACCTGTTGCAGAGCCGCCGCCAGGTTGTCGACCCGGTGCTGCTCGCTGTCCTTGATCTGTTGCAGTTGCTGGCCCAGGGTCGGTGCGCCGAACACACCGCGCAGGCCCTGGGAAATATCGCCGCCCGTGATCGAATGACGGTCGAAGGCATTCAGCGAATCGCGCTCTGCGGCGCTGTCCTGATGGAACAGGCTCGACAGCGTACTGCTGCCGAACACCCCGCCATCGCCACCGCCAAACCCGAGGAAGCCATGGCCGGAACCATCGCCGCCGCTGTCGCTGCTGGTGAAAACCTGGGCGATGAAGCTCGGGCTCAGGGCGCCGTGGTTGATGAAAATGTCACCCAGCGGACGGATGCCGTTGCCGATCACCCGTTGTTCGAACAACGGCGCGAAGGTCAGCGGTGAGCCGAGGTCGCCGGTGGGCGGTGTGAAGATGAGCGGTTGCAGCGGGACGTTCGGCGCCGGTGGTGGCACGACGGGGTCGCTGCTGCGGAACTCCGGATCCGGCGGCACCACCACCAACGGCGAGGTCGGTGTCACCGGCGGTACGACCACCGGCACCGTATTGATCACGTAGTTCCCGGACTGAGTGATCCCGCTGCCGCTGTTGCCCGACTGGTCACTGACCCCGGCCGTGTTGATGCTGATTGCATTGCTGGCGCTGTTGACGTTGGCGGTCGGCGTCAAGGTCGCCGTCCAGGTCTTGCCACCGTCGCTGCTGCTCAGGTTGGACAGGGTGGCATTGGCCACGCTGAGGTCCGCCAGATCAAAACCGCTGACCGCTTCGTTGAAGGTGATGATCACCTGTGAAGTCTGGCCGACACCCAGATTCGGGTTGGCAACCACGACCGTGGCGGTCGGGCGCTCGCTGTCGAGGGCGTAGTTGTTCGACACCGCCACGGTGCTGCCGGCGTTGCCCGCCAGGTCGGTGACGTTGCTGGTGTCCAGCGCGATGAAGTTGCTCGGGTCGGTCACGTTCGCGGTCGGGGTGAAGGTCGCGGTCCAGGTCTTGCCGCCATCGCTGCTGCTCAGGTTGCTCAGGTCGCCATTGGTCACGCTCAGGTCGGACAGGTCGAAATTACTCACCGCCTCGCTGAAGGTGAAGGTCACCGTGGTGGTCTGGCCGATGCCCAGATGCGGATTGGCAACCACAATGTCAACCGTCGGCCGGGTTGCATCGAGGATGTAGTTGTTGGAGATGGCGATGCTCGCGCCGAGGTTGCCGGCCAGATCCTGGACGCCGGCGGTGTCGATCAGGATCAGGTTGGTCGGGTCGTTGACGTTAGCCGTTGGCGTGAAGGTCGCGGTCCAGGTCACACCGCCGTCGCTGCTGGTCAGGTTCGACAGCGCACCGTTGGCGACGCTGATATCCCCCAGATCGAACCCGATCACCGCTTCGCTGAACGTGATGGTCACGGTGGTGGTTTCACCGATGCCCAGGCGATTGTCGGCGACCACGATGGTGGCGGTCGGCAGCGCGGTGTCGATGGCGAAGTTGTTGGAGTCGGTGATGCCGATACCGCTATTGCCTGAGACGTTGGTCACTCCGGCATTGCTCAGGCTGATCAGGTTGGTCGCGTCAGTGACATTGGCGGTCGGGGTGAAGGTCGCCGTCCAGGTGACACCGCCGTCGCTGCTGCTGACATTGCTCAGCGTGCCGTTGGCGATGGTCAGGTCGCTGTTGTCGAAACCGCTGACCGCTTCGCTGAAGGTGATGGTCACCAGCGAGGTTTCCCCGGCCTTGAGCGAAGTGTCGGCAACCACGATGGTGGCAGTCGGCACCTGAGTCTGCACCTGATAGTTGGCGGAGCTGGTGGTGCCGGTGCCGGTGTTGCCGGCCAGGTCGGTAATACCGGTGTTGTTCAGGACAATCAGGTTGGTGAGGTCGGTGATGCCGATATTCGGCGTGAACGTGGCCGTCCATGTAATGCCGCCGTCGCTCGACAAAACGTTGCTCAGTGTGCCGTTGGCAACGCTCAGGTCGGAATTGTCGAATCCGGTCACGGCCTCGCTGAAGGTGATGGTCACCAGTGCGGTTTCTCCGGGACGCAGGTCACTGTCAGTCATGACAATGGTCGCCGTCGGACGCTGACTGTCGACCGCATAGTTGTTGGAATCGGTGGTGCCGCTGCCGGCGTTGCCCGCCAGATCGGCGATGCCGGTATTGTCCAGCGTGATCAGGTTGGTGGTGTCGGTGATGCCTGCCGCCGGAGTAAAAGTAGCCGTCCAGGTGATACCGCCATCGCTGCTGCTCACCGCGCTCAGCGTACCGTTGGCGATGGTCAGGTCGGCGTTGGTGAAACCGGAGACCGCTTCGCTGAAGGTGATGGTCACCAGACTGGTCTGGCCGACGCCGAGCGCGGTGTCGGCGACCACGACAGTGGCGGTCGGGCGCAGGGTGTCGATCGAGTAATTGTTGGAATCGGTGGTGCCGCTGCCGGCATTGCCCGACAGGTTTTGAACACCGGAATTGTCCAGCGTAATCAGGTTGGTGGCGTCGGTGATGTTGGTGGTCGGTGTGAACGTTGCCGTCCAGGTAATGCCGCCGTCGCTGCTGCCCACCGCCGATAACGTGCCGTTGGCGATGGTCAGATCGGCATTGGTGAAACCGGTCACCGCTTCGCTGAAGGTGATGGTTACCAGCGAGGTTTCGCCGACTTTCAGCGAGTTGTCGGCAACGATGATGGTCGCGGTCGGCAGCACGGTGTCGATGGTGTAATTGTTGGAGTTGGTGGTGCCGCTGCCGGCGTTACCCGCGAGGTCGGCGATGCCGGTGTTGGCCAGCGTGATCAGGTTGCTCGCGTCGTTGACGCCCACGTTCGGGGTGAACGTCGCCGTCCAGGTGATGCCGCCATCGCTGCTGCTCACCGCCGTCAACGTACCGTTGGCGATGGTCAGGTCGGCGTTGGTGAAACCGCTCACCGCTTCGCTGAACGTGATGGTCACCAGCGAGGTTTCGCCGGCCGTAAGGTTGCTGTCGGCGACCACGATGGTCGCGGTCGGGCGCTGGGTGTCAATGGCGTAGTTGTTGGAATCGGTGGTGCCGCTGCCAGCGTTGCCCGCCAGGTCGGCAATGCCGGTGTTGTCCAGAGTGATCAGGTTGGTGATGTCGGTGATGCTGGCGCTCGGGGTGAACGTCGCGGTCCAGGTGATGCCGCCATCGCTGCTGCTCACCGCACTCAGCGTGCCGTTGGCAATGGTCAGGTCGGCGTTGGTGAAGCCGGTCACCGCTTCGCTGAAGGTGATGGTCACCAGCGAGGTTTCGCCGATTCGCAGGTTGTTGTCGGCCATCACGATGGTCGCGGTCGGGCGCACAGTATCGATGGCGTAGTTGTTGGAGTCAGTGGTCCCGCTGCCGGCGTTGCCGTTCTGATCCGCGATGCCGGTGTTGTTCAGGGTGATCAGGTTGGTCGCGTCGGTGATGCTGGCGGTCGGCGTGAAGGTCGCCGTCCAGGTAATGCCGCCGTCGCTGCTGCTGACCGCTGTCAAGGTGCCGTTGGCAATCGTCAGGTCGGCGTTGGTGAAACCGGTGACCGCTTCGCTGAAGGTGATGGTCACCAGCGAGGTTTCACCGATCCGCAGGTTGTTGTCGGCCACCACAATGGTCGCGGTCGGCCGCGCAGTGTCGATGGCGTAGTTATTGGAATTGGTGGTGCCGCTGCCGGCATTGCCAGCCAGATCGACGACCCCGGTGTTATCCAGGGTGAGCAGGTTAGTGGTGTCGGTGATGTTGCTGGTCGGGGTGAGCGTGGCGGTCCAGGTGATGCCGCCGTCACTGCTGCTCAGACCACTCAGGGTGCCGTTGGCTACGGTAAGGTCGGCGGTGGTGAAGCCGCTGACCGCTTCGCTGAAGGTGATGGTCACCAGCGAGGTTTCACCGGCCGCCAAATTGGTGTCGGCCACCACAATGGTCGCGGTCGGGCGCTGGGTATCGATCACGTAGTTGGCCGAATCCGTCGTGCCGCTGCCGGCGTTGCCAGCGAGGTCGGCGATACCGGTGTTGTCCAGGGTGATCAGGTTGGTGGTGTCGGTGATGCTGGCGGTCGGAGTGAAGGTTCCTGTCCAGGTGATGCCACCGTCGCTGCTGCTCACCGCGCTCAGCGTACCGTTGGCGATGGTCAGGTCGGCGTTGGTGAAACCGGTCACGGCTTCACTGAAGGTGAAAGTCACCAGCGAGGTATCGCCGATCTTCAACGCCGTATCGGACATCACGATGGTCACGGTCGGGCGCGCGGTATCAATCGCGTAGTTGACGGAGCTGGTGGTGCCGACGCCCGCCACGCCGTCGCTGATCGCAGTCACCCCGGTGTTGTCGAGGGTGATCAGGTTGGTGGCGTCGGTGATGTTATTGGTCGGGGTGAAGGTCGCGGTCCAGGTCAGGCCGCCGTCGCTGCTGCTCACCGCTGTCAGCGTGCCGTTGGCAATGGTCAGGTCGGCGTTGGTGAAACCGCTCACCGCCCGGCTGAAGGTAATGGTCACCAGCGAGGTTTCGCCGATTTTCAACGCCGTATCCGACATCACGATGGTTGCGGTGGGTGGTTCCACATAAGCGGTATTGAGTGTGCCGCCATTGTTGTAGATCGCCGCGAAAGCCAATGGTACAGAGCCCGTCACGCCGCCGCCCAGTTCTGCGCCGCCGGCGCCGCTGCCGGCCGCGTTGCCGCTGATGGCGCTGAAGTTGGCGGCGGTGATCAGCACCGTACCGCCCTGGTTCCAGATCGCGCCGACACCTCGTCCGCCGTCGCCGCCATTGAGGTTATTGCTGCCCTGGCCGCTACCGCCGCCGCCACCGCCGCCCGCGCCGATGTTGTTGCTGATGACCGACGTCCCGACGATTTTAAGAGTCCCGGTCGAGGCGTTGTAAATACCGCCAGCAGCATTGCCGCCTGCGCCGCCGACCTTGTCCCAACCGGCCCCGCCACCGCCGCCGCCGATGGAAATCGTGCCGTTGTTGGCCGTGCCGCCATTGCCACCGTTGCTGTAGTAGGAAACGCCCAACCCGCCGGCACCACCGGTGCTGCTGCCACCGCGACCGCCCATGTGCGTCGCATCGTAGCCGCCGCCGTAACCGCCGACGCCGCCGCTGCCGGCCTGCCCGCCGAGGGTGCCGGTGCCCGGCCCGGCCGTGCCGCCATGACCGCCGCCCTGACCACCGAGGCCACCGCCACCGCCGCCGCCACCGCCGTAGTATGTCCCGGTGACCCCACCGCCACCGCCACCGCCGGCCGCCGCGTTACCCGTTACCGAAACGTTATTCAGGGTCAGGATGCCGGCGTTGAAAATCCCCCCGCCCATGGCGCCGGTTGCGCCGTAGCCGCCATTGCCGCCGTTGCCCGAGACCAGTCCGCGAGTAATGACCAGACCATCGAGTGTCACCGTACTGCTAGAGGTGATTTCCACCACCCGGGTCCGGTACTGGCCATCGAGGGTGACGTCCGCCACCCCGTCGTTGTTCAGGTCGCCATCAACGGTGATGTTCTTGTTGATCAGCAATTCCGAGGTGAGCTGCACCGTCATGCCGCTGCTGAAGGTCACGATGTCGCCGTTCTGCGCCGACGCCAGCGCTGCGCGCAGCGAGCCGACCCCGGTGTTCGCGTTGTTGGTGGCGGTCCACGTGGCGAGGCCCCACTGATACTCACTCATCGACAGGGTCGACAGCACGTTGGCGCTCTCGATCTTGCCCGTGGCGATTTCCAGATCCCAGTCGCCGCCCACGCCGGTGCGGTTGTTCGAGGCGGCTACATCGCGGCCGGTCAATTGTGCCAGCGAGTCGACGAAGCTCAGGCCGCGGTCGCCCTCGGCGGTGTAGCAGCCGTAAATGAGGATGTCGCCGCCAACGTTCATGTCCTTGCCGATGTCCGCCAGCAGCACACTGCGCTGCGCAACGTTGTCGGCCGACAGATAGCTGTTGCCGAGCCACAGGTCACCGGCGTTGCCGTGAGCGATGATCTGCACCGAGCTGACGCCCGAATGCTGGTCGAGATAATCGGCGATCTGCTGCAAACCGTCTTTGCTTGCATCGAGCTTGACCACTTGCGCGCCGGGGGCGACGCCTTTGAGCAGGCTGTCGGCATCCTTGACCCGGGCATCGACGAACACCACGCTCTGGCCCGGTACGGCAACAGGGCTGGCAGCCGGCGTGGCATCGGCCTGGCCGTGGGTGTCTTTGCTGGCCACCGGATGATCGGCCGTCGGCGCCTTGGCCGCATCGGCTGCAGGATGGCTGTCGGCCTGGGCGGCGGCGTCAGCGACCGTGGCCGCGACGGCACCGTCGAACAGCATGCGCGGTTCCAGCGACATGATCAGCGGCGCAGCCAGCGTCCGTTGGCCTTCGGTTACCCGCGACTTTTGTTTGCTCCACCACATGTTGCTCACCCGGACTCGAACAGTTGTAAACGCATCAATGAAAAACGCCGCGATCAACTGATCGCGGCGTCGGACTTCATACGAATCACATTGGCAGCACTGGCTGAGCCATCGAGCCAAAAGGACAGATCGGCGTATTGCTTGAACAGGTCCGGCGGCAGAATCGTGCGCCGGGACTGCAGGGCAACCTTGGGTTTGACCTTGTGCAAGCCGGCCACACCCAGCGCCTGGTCGAACGCCGGCGCGTCATAGGCCAGGTGTTCGAAATCGTGCTCGAACCAGGGCTCGCCAATGAAGTCGTAGACCAGCCGCAGCACGCGCTCCGGGGCCTGGGTCAACAAGTCGTAATCGACGATCAGCAGCGAATCGGCGTGCTCGCCGTAATAGGCTTCCTTGAGTGCCGCCCAGGCAAAACCGACCAGACGATTGCGCTGGGCCAGGGTTTCGCAGCGGCTGTAGACGGTGTTGCGCTCGACAGCATCGCCGAACAGCTTGGTGTTTTCATAAGGGTTGGCGCGGTACAACCGTTCCAGGCTGTCCATCACCCAGGCGACGTTGCGCACGCAGGCAATGACTTTGGCTTTGGGGAACAGATCGCTGATGGCCGGCAGGCGCGAACTCCACTGCCGGTTGGTGTCGAACACCACCGGTTTGTCAGCCTTGTCGGCGTAGTAGGCATCGAACAGTCCGCGCAGCAGGCGCCGGCGCATGTCGGTGTCGATCACCGCGCCGAATTCGCTGCCGGCGCTGCATTGTTCAAGGACACCGGAAAACAGCGCGCCGACCGGGCTGGTCATGCCGGCATGAAAGCGCGGGTTCTGCAGAAGAATCGCAGAAAGCAGGGTGGAACCTGAGCGCGGCAAGCCGGAGATAAAGTGGAACTGCTGCAATCCCTTCACCCTACTTTGTAAGTCCTTTTGTCCGACGAGCGTAGTCCAACAATACCCTTTCGACTAGTAGTGTTTTGATATCAAAATAGAGCAAAACGGACTATGAAAGCCCGTTTTAATCGCGAAAAAAATGGTGAAGCGTTTAAGTCATTTCTCCGTCGTCCCGTTATCAGTGGTCAACGAAAAAAGTCGCGCATTTGCGCCACCGGCATGGGTCTGATCACGCAGTTGCCAAGTCGTCGGCAAGGGTCGGAATGGGTCAGGCACGTCCACGTCCAGATCGCCGATCAACCAGACCCGGGCACTGCCCTTGGGCAGGTCATCGAGTCGGTCCAGGTAGACCTCCTCGGACACCAGGGTGCCGAAACCGTAGTGATTCGGACGCGTCGAACGGCCATCGGCAGCGGGCGGGGTATACAGCCGCACCTGAGCGTCAGTGCGGTTGTAGTAGACGTAACTGAGGTACCAGAGCATGTCGCTGGTGACGATCCGGTCACCGCTGACGAAATGCCGGTTGATGTAATCGACCATGACGTTGAACTGATCGTGCGGGTCGACCGTGGCGTTGGTGTTCACACCCACCAACTCAACCCCGACCCATGCCACCAGGATCGTCACTGCCAGCACACGAGTGCGGCGGTACAACCGGTCAATGGCCAGCGCCGCCAGCATCGGCAACCCCAGCGCATAG
Organism: Pseudomonas sp. Y5-11; assembly: GCF_022368695.1. Taxonomy (NCBI): domain Bacteria; kingdom Pseudomonadati; phylum Pseudomonadota; class Gammaproteobacteria; order Pseudomonadales; family Pseudomonadaceae; genus Pseudomonas; species Pseudomonas sp. Y5-11. The sequence continues at coordinate 1,082,911 of NZ_CP058974.1, read as the reverse complement.
GCTGTCAGGTAACGTTCGATGAACACCGGGCTGATGAACGACACCGCGAACACCAGCAACAACGGCATACCGGTGTAAAGCGCCAGCAAGACGCTGCCATGGTTCACGCTGCGGTCGCGGGCCACGGCCACGCCCGCCAGCGCCAGCAGGGCCAGCGGTACGCCGCAGAACAGCAGCAACGGGAGATGCTCGCCGTCGTCCTGGATCAACCAGAGCCAGATCATCGACGGCAGCGAGGACAGGGTCACCGGATCTTCCCAACCCACATCGCCACCGACCTTGAGTTCTTCCATGTGTTGCGTCAGATCAAGCAGGTTCGGCAACCACGGCAGGTAGAGCACGACGATGGCCAGATTGGCCAGCCACCAGTCCTTGCGCTGGATATGCCGCAGGCGATAACCCGGCAGCAGGCGAATCAGCCCCAGATACAGCCAATGGCTCAGCGCGGCCAGCACTGCAAAGTAGTGGGTGTACAACGCGGCGCTCATCAGCAATGCATAGATCAGCAGATACCGGCGGCGCTGCGGGCGCCTGACCCAGCAGATCAGCGCCAGTGTGGTAGCGATCAGGAGCAGGCCGAGCAGCGAGTACATGCGCACTTCCTGGCTGTAGCGCACCGCCGTCGGCAGCAACGCCAGCAGCACCCCGGCGATGATCGCGGCGCGGCGGGTGGCCAGGCGATCGACCAGGCAGACACCCAGCCCGACCGTGGCGATGCCGGCCACAGCGCTGAGGCTGCGAATCGACAGGATGCCTTCACCGAATAACCCGATCCAGCCGTGCAGCAGCATGAAATACAACGGCGGATGCACGTCGAACGCCGCGTGTTCCCAGATACCACTGAGCGAATAGTTCGCCAGCAGCAGGCTTGAGCCTTCGTCGCCCCAGATCGCGGCAGCGGTCAGGTCATAAAAACGCACCACCGTCGCCAGCAACAGAATCGGTATCAGCCACTGCTGGCGAGCCCAGCGCCATAGACGCCGGACACCGGCGTTCGGTGCGGCAAACGGGTCCTGGGTATCCCCCAGCGGAGTCTCGCGACGCGCTTCCATCAACCTTCCCTTACAGATTTACCGAGTCACAACCAGCATCACTCATTGCGCACACTGTAGGCCAGAGGCGAAGTCGACGCGCGGCCATGACGACGTCCGGCAAGTCCGCTGATCCGGGTCTACGCTACGGCGTGGCGTGACCTGCCCGCGCAAATGCAAGGCGTCAGCACAGCCTGTGGACCTGCCCTGCAACCAGGCTACCGCGCGGCGCGCCGACCACATAACAGAAGGATGAGGAACCATGGAAGTCTTTATGGGTACGATTCAACCGTTCGCCTTCAACTTCGCCCCCAGTGGCTGGGCCTTGTGCAACGGACAAATCCTGGGCATCTCGCAATACCAGGCATTGTTCGCCTTGCTGGGCACCTTCTACGGCGGCAACGGCACGACCAATTTTCAGTTGCCCAACCTGCAAGGTCGGGTGCCCGTGGCACAGGGTACCGGACAGGGCCTGACGCCGCGTGTCATCGGTGAGGTGTATGGCACGGAAAACGTCACCGCCACGATCGCCAACATGCCCAACCACACCCACGCGATGACCGGCCTTTCCGCCAACACCGCCCTGCAACTGGCGGTGCCTGCAAGCAATCCGGCGACCGTGCCCACCGCGACCAATTCGTACATCGGCGCTTCCGGCGGCGGCCCTGGCTCGGCGAACATCTATTCCGATGCCCAAGGTGCCACACCGGTTCCCATCAAAGGCCTGACCACCACGGTCACCGGGGACATTTCCTCCACGGGCGGCAGTCAGCCGTTATCCATCGTCAACCCCTCTCTGGTCGTCAACTTCAGCGTTGCCCTGAACGGGATATTCCCTTCGCGCAACTGATCATGCGTCGGGGGCCTCACGGCCCCCGGCCGTTCTTTTTTCAACGGAGTCAGATCATGCTGCAAGCGGTTCAGATCCAACACGTCCAGCCGTTGCTCGGACAGCAAAGCACGCTGCACCTGCCAGATGGCACGGCATTGCCGATTCAGATCGAGCATCTTGATGAGGTTCCAGCGGCGAAAACCCGCTACAGCGAGCGCATGCCGTTCTGCCTCGAATTCAACAGCCTGGTGCCGACCGGGTTCGTCGACGGCCTGTGCGCACTGGAGCTGCCGGAACTCGGGCGAGTGGAAGATATTTTCGTGTCGCGAGTGCCGGCGATGGGGCGGGATCCGCAACTGGGTTACTTCTGCATGTCCTTCAACTGAAATCCCGCCTCACTGCGGATACCACACCAGCCGTTCCGCCGCCGGATTGCGTTCTTCCACCGCAAATCCCAACGCCAGATAGTGTTGCCGTGCGTGGGGGTTGTTGGCCCAGACCACCGTTGCCACCGGGCAACGAACCTGCTGCGCGGCCTTTTGCACGCCTTGCAACACCGCGCGGCCGTACCCCTTGCCCCGCGCCTGGGGAATGAAGGCGATGTACAACACGCGGATTTCATTGGGGCCGAAGTCGGTGCTCAGCGCCCCGATGGCCGTGCCGAGTTTTTCCACGACGTAGTGCAGGGCGTTGGGATGGTTTTCAGCCACGCCCTGTTCCTGCACCTGAAATTGCTGGGCGATCACTTGCTGCACCACTTCCTGCTCGCCGTCGATCCATTGCAGATCCGGGCGCGCCGACTGATAGAGGCGGTGCAAAAATGGCTCGTCGGTGGCCCGCGCAGGTCGCACCACCAATCCGTCTGCCGCCACACCCGCGTTGCTCGCCATGTTCACGCTCCCTAGAAACCGCTTTCCCTGACCCCCAGCGCCGCCAACCGGCGCCAGGCCACGCCGAGTACCGACTCGCCGCTGCCCTGCAGCACCACCACACCGCGCAACGGTTGAACCGGGGTGGGCGGCTGATCCAGCGTAGTCAATCGCGCGCCATATTGCGCTTGTACAGGCTCGGCTCGTTGCTGTTGATCGCGACGCACGGCAATCGGCCCGTGATGATCGGAGGTCAGCGCCTCCTGATCGACATAGGCCACGCCATTGGTATCGATTTCATCCAGTTTTACGGCGAGCGCCGGATGCATCGGATCATCGGCGATGAACCGCCCGGTCGCACCCGGTTTGACTCGCCACAACTCGGCTTCGGCGATATAGCCACGCAGGCGCGAACCGTCCTCGACCACCCGCGCCAGCGCATCCTTGCTCGACAGCCAGCGCCCCGGCGTCAGATTGGGCAGCACATCACGCACAGTGCCGGCATGGGGCGCGCGCAGCAGCAGGCGTTCGCGGCGAGCGCTCAGACCACGGTATTGCGCCACGGCTTCGGCGAGGCGTTGCTCGATGATACCGGCGTCGGCCGCGGTTTCACTGCGACCGGCCTGTCGGCGCATCAGCAATTGCTGGATCTGGATTTCCCGGCGAACGATGGCCTGCTGCGATTCGAGGTCCGGCGACTCCAGTTCGATCAGTACATCGCCCTGGGCGACTGTCTGGCCATCCGCGACCTTGACTGTTTTGACCCGCGCCGCCACCGGCGCATGCAACGCACTGGCCCGACCGCCCTCAAGCATCGTCGGCAGTTCGACCGCGCTGCGCCACGGCACGATCAGCACCAGCAACAGGCCGAGTACCGCCAGGCTGCTGACCAGCACACGCGGGCCATGCGCTTGTTCGCGGCGGCTCCACCACTGACGCCACTCATTCATGATCGGCAGAAAGATGAACCACACCAGTTCCACCAGCATCAGGAAAATCCCCAATACCTTGAAGAACAGGTGATAGACCGCCAGCGCGATCCCGAAAAACAACGCCGCACGCCACAACCACGAGCCATACCCCCAGATCAGCAAACGCCGCTGCATCGTCGGCGACCAAGGCTCCGGCGCCGGGGCGCCATAGCCGAACAAACACTCACGCAGGCGCCAGCGACAGAAGGCAAAGGCCCGGCCCTGCAGGTTGTCGACCTCCCACAGATCGCTGAGCAAAAAGTAGCCATCGAAACGCATGAACGGGTTGAGATTGACCACCAGCGTGGTGATCCAGGTCGCACTGGCGAGCATGAACGCCGCCGTCCGGGCCGGGCCGTCGGGCAATAGCGACCAGACCAGCAACGCGATGCACGCCAGCAACAACTCCGCCAGCACCCCGCCGGCGCCGATCAGCAGCCGCGCACGCCGGTCGTTGACCCGCCAGGCGTCACTGACGTCGGTGTAAAACATCGGCAGCAAGACCATGAACGCCACGCCCATGCTCTGCACCCGACAGCCGGCGCGCTTGGCCATGAATGCGTGGCCGAACTCGTGACAGAGCTTGGCGAAGAACAGCGCCACAGCAAACGAGAGCGCCCCACCGAGGCTGAACAGGTGCGGAAAGGTGCCGACAAAGCGCTGCCAGTCCCGCGAAACCAGAAACACCCCGAGCGCCAGCGTTACCGGCAGACCGACGCGCAACAGTCGTGGTCCGAAGCGCTCAAGCCACGGCCACGCGCGATTGAGAAAAGCGTCCGGGCGCCACAATGGAATGCGAAAAAACAGATATTGGTGAAGCAGGATTTTCCACAGGCTCTGCCGTTGCGCGAGAGCCTTGAGCGAGTAACTGGCACGCTGCTGATCGTCGAGGGCGCTGATCAGGTCATGCCCGCGCAGAAATGTCAGCAGTTGCTCCAACTCGACACCGTCCAGCGGCAGGCCCGGCTCGCGGTTGGCGGCGCGCAGCACTTGCTCGGGATCGCCCAGCGACCAGTGGCGCAACAGACGCATCGCCGCCGCGCCGAGTTTGAAATACCGACCGCGCACCGGATCGGCCAGGGTCCAGCGCGGTGAACCGTCCAGTGCCGGCGCCGCGGGCGACAGTTGCAGGTCGGCACGCAAGCTCGGCAGATTCATTTACAGACCCACGCTCTGGCGCAGACCGGCGAGCGGGCGACGCAGCAGGTACAAGGCCAGCGGCGCGCGGTCGCCGAATATCTTGGCCGTACCGCGCAGGCCGATGCGCGGCGGTGCCTCGGTAAAATTCGCATCCAGTCGATACGCCAGTTGGCCGCCGGCGGTGGGCTGCGCTTCATAGGCCGAACGCTCAAGTCTGGCGGTGTGGCGTTGCAGCGGATCGCTGTCGAGGAACAACGCAATATCGGCGCCCGGTTCCAGCGCAATCGCGTCGCCCACCGCCAGTTCGATACGCAGTTCGGCCTGATTCGGGTCGGCGATTTCCATCAAGCGCTCGCCGGTCTGCACCGGTCTGCCGGTCAGGCGCTCGGCATCGGCGAACACGGCGATCCCGTCACGCTCGGCGCGCACTTCGCTACGCGCCAGCAACTCGCGGGCGTAATCGCGCTCGGCGCGTTTTTGCTCGGCACGGGCGGCGAGCAAATCGACCCTGGCACTGGACTCGGCATCGGCAAACGAACGTTGCGAGTTGGATTTCAGTTCTGCTTCCGCCACGCCCAAGGCACGCTCGGCCACATCAGCCTGGGCCTTGAGGGTGGTGCTTTCAAACCGCAGCAGCAGGTCGCCGGCTTTCACCGGTTGATTGGGCTTGACCAGAAACTCGGCGATCACCCCGTCCAGCGGCGCCGCCACCACGCGACCGCCCTGCGGCACGACTTCCGCCGGCGCCAATACCGACTGGCGCACCGGGATCAACAACCCGAGCAACAGCACCGCCACCAGCGCCACCTGACGCTTGCGGGTCCAGCGCAGCCGCCACGGCTTGCCCGGCTGCAACGCCAGCCACGCATGACTGTAGGTGTCGCCCAGTTGTGACAGCAGCACTTGTTCGGAAGGGTTCCACGGCACATCGCGGGCCAGCCACAAACCGCCGAACACCTCGCCCTCGCGGTCGATCAGTGGCAGCCAGAACACTTGAGCGGCAGACAGACTGCGCCAGTCAGCCTGAATCGCTTCGCCCACCTGCTCAGGCGTGATGACCCGCGCAATCTTCAATCCATCCTGCTTGAACAACTGCGCCACCGCCTGCTCGACGAATGCCACAAACGGTGCATTCGGCTCGACCGTACTGACGCCAGTCACCGCCTGTACCTTGCCAGCGATCAGTAATGCCGCATGGCGATACCCGAACAGCGCCTGGCCGTCGTTGACCAGGCTATAGGCCAGTTGCGAGGCATCGCGAGCAGCACGTGTCTGTCGTTCGAGATCCAGAAACCGCGCAAACACCTGTTCGGCGCCGCCGGCCACCGGGGCGTTCATTTAAGCTCCGCAAAATGCGCCGTGCCGCTCATGCCGGCGAGCAAGCCCTTGGCTTCGGGAAGTGTGGCGACCAGCAACAGGGTCTGACTGCCTTCGTCAATCCGCGCACCGAGTCGTTTGACCGTGGCATCGATCGGCTGGCCGGTTTCGTCGGGGATAAAGCTGAAGGTCTGGCCGGGTTTGAGTCTGGCCATCCAGCGCGACGGCACCAGCAAGTGGATCTCCAGGGTGCGGTTGTCGACCACATCGAGCAGTGGCGCGCCGGCCGGCACACTTTCGTAGCGTTGCACCTTACGCTCGACCACTTGCCCGTCGAACGGCGCAACCACGCTGCAGCGTTTGACCTGAACCTGATAAACCTGAGATTGCGCCTGGGTCTCGCTGACCTTGGCCTCGGCCCGCGCCACTTCGAAACGCCCGACGGAATTGAGCGCCGCCAGTTGCCGATTGTGCGCCAGCTCCTCACCGGCACCGCGGCTGGCGGCCTGGGCGGCATTGAGCTGAGCCTGATACGCCGAGCAATCGAACTTCGCCAGCACATCGCCCTTTTTAAACGACTCGCCCTCGCTGAACGGCAACTCGACAATCCGCCCCGACAACTCACTGGCCAGCGTCGCCTGATCCCGAGCGCGCAACACACCCCGCGCCTCACTGCTCGCCGTGGCTGTCGCAGGCGTTGCGTTATCCAGCAGCGGATCGTCTGGCCCGGGCGTTTGCGCCTGAACTGCACACGTAACAAAGGTCAATCCGATAACCCAACCGCGCAAACGCTGCATAACCGCTACTCCCTGACGGATGAGCGGAGTCTACGACAGCGGGGAATAGCGTCAAGCGAAAGGCCATCATTCGGGTGCGAGAATCAACGTTGCGCCATCTCCCCCGCCGGATACACCGACTCCCAGCCCCCGCCCAACGCCCGGTACAACCCGACCATCGCCAGCGAAACGCCGGTCGAGCTTTCCACCCACTGCTCCTGAGTCGCCAGCAACGCGCCTTGCACGGTGAGGACGTTGACGAAATCGACCACGCCTTCGACGTACTGCTGCTGCGCGGTGCGCAGGGCGATCTGGTTCTGCCGCACGGCTTCGGCGAGGCTGTCGCGGCGGCGTTGGCTGGCGTTGTAGGCGGTCAACTGGTCGTCGATTTCATGCCAGGCGCGCAGCACGGTCTGCTGGTAGGCGATGGCCGCTTCCTGTTGCTGGGCTTCGCGCAGTTGCAGCATGCCGCGCAGCCGTCCGCCGTCGAACAGCGGCAGGCTGAATTGCGGGCCGATACCAAAAGCCCGCGAGCCCCAGGAACCGAAATCGCTCAGCTGCATGGCCTGCGAGCCGAGGTTGCCGGACAGGGTGATGCGCGGATAGAAGTCGCCTTTGGCCACGCCGATGTTGGCAGTGGCGGCGTGCAGGCGCGCCTCGGCCTGGCGGATGTCCGGTCGGCGTTCGGCCAGCTGTGACGGCAGGCCGATGGCGACTTGCAGCGGTGACTGCGGCACCGCGGCATCTGTGGATAACTCCTTGGCCAGCGCTTGGGGCGCTTCGCCCATCAACAGGCTGATCGCGTTGATCAGTTGCGACTGACGCTGCTCAAGGGCCGGCAGGCGCGATTCGATGGCCGCGACCTGGGCGGCGGCTTCGGCGACGTCCAGATCGGTCGCCACCCCGTCGTTCAGGCGCAGTTGCGACAGCTTGAGGCTGTGCCGGGCGACATCGAGGTTCTGCTCGGTGACCGCGCGGGTGTTCTGCACGCCGCGCAGCTGAATGTAGTTCTGTGCAGTGTCGGCGAGGACCGCGAGCAGCACGCCGCGACGGTCGTTTTCGGCGACTTCGAGGTTGGCATCGGCAGCCTCGGTCTCGCGGCGCACGCGGCCCCAGACATCCAGTTCCCACGAGGCGGAGAAACCGGCGTCCCACAGGTTGAAGGCGGAATCGCCGTTGTGTCCGGACGGGTCATTCAGGCCTTCGCCGCTGTTGCGTTTGCGCGCGTAGCTGCCGTTAGCGGCGGTGGCCGGGTAGCGATCCGCGGTGATCACCTGACGCGCGGCACGGCTTTGTTGCAAGCGGCTGCCGGCCAGCTGCAGATCGAGGTTGCTGTTCATCGCCCGCTGGGTCAGGGCTGAGAGTTGCGGGTCGTGAAAAACTTCCCACCAGCATTGGTTCAGCGGTTCGCTGACGGCCTGGCTGGGGGCGGACTTGGCGGGTTTGGCCCAGTCGGTGATCTGGCGGGCTTCAGGCTTGTGGAAGTCCGGGCCGACGGTGCAGGCGCTGAGGCCAAACAAGCTCACCACAACAAGTGACTGAAACAGACTTGTGTGGCGAGGGAGCTTGCTCCCGCTCGAGTGCGTAGCACTCGCGATTTTTGCGGTCGCTTCGCAATCCAGCGGGAGCAAGCTCCCTCGCCACAGGTTTTTACCCAGAATCATCGCTGAGTCACCTCGCGCTCCGCCGACGCCGAACGGCGAGTGTCGATACTCGCCTCCACCGACATGCCCACCCGCAAACGCTCGGCCATTGGCTGACCCGGCTCAAGCACGATCTTCACCGGAATCCGCTGCACGACTTTGGTGAAGTTGCCCGTGGCGTTGTCCGGTTTCACCGCGGCGAATGTCACGCCAGTGGCCGGGGCGATGCTTTCGACGCGACCGCTCAAGGCCTCACCGCCGAGGCTGTCGACGTGCACCTGCACTTGCTGGCCCGGCTGCACGTCGGTGAGTTGGGTTTCCTGAAAGTTGGCAACCACATACGCCTGCTGCAACGGCACCACCGCCAGCAACTTGCTGCCCGGCGTGACATAGGCGCCGACGCGCACCGCACGCTCGCCGACCATGCCGTCCTGCGGCGCAGTGATGCGCGTGTAGGACAGCTCGAAACTGGCGATTTCCAGTGCCGCTTGCGCATGCTTCAGATTGCCTTCGGCGGCATCACGCTGCGCCGTGAGGATCTCCACCTGCTTGCGCTCGGCCGCCAGTTTCGCGCTGGCCGTATCGAGACGCGCGCTCGCCTGATCGATGCGAGTGCGCGCCTGCTGCGCATTCTGCACCGTGCCGGCGCCGACGCCAGCGAGGTGGTTGTAGCGATTGAGCTCTTGCTGGGCGAAGGCCATTTCTGCCTTGGCCGAGACCACCGAGGCCTGCGCCTGAGCGATCACCGAGGTCTGCCGCTCCAGCGTGGCCCTGGCGTTTTGCAACTGGGCGCGGGCGACCAGGGTTTGCGCATCGGCCGCTTCAGCGGCAGCACGCAAATCGCGATCATCGATCAGCGCCAGCAATTGCCCGGCCTTGACCTGCTGGTTGTCTTCCACCAGCACTTCCTTGATGAACCCGGCCACGCGCGGCACCACTAACGTGTAGTCGGCGGAAACGAACGCGTCGTTGGTATTTTGCTGGGTGCGCTTGCCGAACAGTCCCGGCACCGCCAGGTACAGCAACACGCCGACCGCCAGTGCGGCGGCCACGGCCACCGCGAGTTTTTGCTTTGCTTGAGTCGTCATAAAAACCTTCGGTATCTGTGAAGCAGTCAGGTCGGCGCGCGCGGCGGGAAAATCCGCGTCGGCAGCCAGAAAATCAGCAGGATCAGCGCCACCGCGACGCCGGCCATGCACACATAAAGATCAGAGGACGTCAGCACCACGGCCTGTTCGTGCAGGCGATGGGCAAGGCCCGGATCGCTGCGATCGGCCAACGGTGAATTACCGAGGTTGTCGATCAACATGGTCGAGTGGAAATGCAGGCGCGCGGTGGTCAGCGCCTCGATGACGCCGGTGGCGATCACCGCCGCCAAGCCTTTAACCGTGTTGAACCACGCCGAAGCGAACGGGCCGTCCTGCGGCTGGATGCTGCCGGTGGAGAGCATCAACAGCGGCAGCACCGACATCGGCTGACCGAAAATCTGCAGCCATTGCAGGACGTAGAAATTGTCGCGGATCCACTCCGAAGTCAGCAGCGAGCCGCCCAGGCAAGACAGAGTAAGCATGCTCAAACCGATGCCCAGCACCCAGCGACAATCGACCCAGCGCAGGTTGCACAAAGCCGCCACCAGCGGCAGCGCAATCAACTGCGGCAACGCGGCGATCAGCATGATCGGCGCGGTCTGCACCGGGCGATAACCCTGCACCTGCGCGAGATAGCTCGACGGAATCAGCACCACCGCCTGCAATACCACCAGCACCCCGGCGAGGGTCATCAGTGCGAACGCCAGGTTGCGAATACCGAGCATCTGCAGCTTGAAAAACGGAATCGGCTGCGACCATTCATGGATCAGAAACGCCAGCAGCAACAGCGAGCCGGCGCCGAGCAATGCGCAGATCAGGTTCGATTCGAACCAGTCCAGCCGATTGCCCTGGAGCAAGCCAATCACCAGCATGCAGATCGCCGGAAAACCCAGCAACAGGCCTTTCCAGTTGAAGGTCTTGAGGCGTTCCAGGCGCAGCGGATCCTGCGGAATGCCCCAAGCCACCATCGCCATGGCAATCAGACACGGCACGACGATTTGCCAGAACGTCCATTGCCAGCCGACGTATTCGCTCCATAACCCGGCCAGCGGCGTGCCCAGCCCGGGGCCGAAAGTCGCCGTCAGCGCATAACCGGCCAAGCCATAGAGTTTGAAATTGGCCGGCAGAAAGCGCAGGGCAACGGTCATCAGCATCGGCGGCAACGCGCCGCCGGCCAGGCCTTGCAGGGTGCGCATCAGCAACAGGCTTTCGTAGTTCGGGGCGAACGGGCACAGCACGCCGAGCAGCGTGAACAGGCTGATCGCGCAGAGGGTGAAGCGGCGCAGGGAAAACGTCACCGAGCACCACGGCGCAAACGCCATCGCCGCCACCGAAGTCGCGGCGTAGCAGGACACCAGCCAGGTGCCTTCGTCGTAACCGATGTTCAGCGCACCACGGATGTCGGCCAAAGCGACTTTGGTCACCATCTCGTTGAGGCCCGAGACCAGCACCGCCAGCAGCACGCCGACCAGGCCGGTGATGATCCGCGCGCCGAACACCGGTGGCGTGGCCGCCGTCGCCGGACTGGCCGCAGCGACGTTCGCCGGGACGGTCAGGGATGTCATGAATACACACTCCGGAGGGAAAAATACCGGAGCATTTTAGTAGGGCTTACTGCTGACGAAAATTGACTTATCGGCAGGTTATAAGTGCGTCAGACACAATTGTTTAATGCAAAAAATCGCAGCCTTCGGCAGCTCCTGAAGACTGCGCTTCCCTGTAGGAGCTGCCGAAGGCTGCGATCTTTTGGCCCTTCAGGGCTGCGCGGCCAGCCAGGTTTCGTCGCAACAGGCCTTCAGCGTTTCGCGCAGCCAGCGATGTGCCGGGTCTTTGTCGAAGCGCGGGTGCCAGGCCTGGGTCAGCATCAGCGTCGGCAACGGGATCGGCAGGTTGAAAGAACGCAGCTTCAAGCCCAGCCGCCGCACGCTGAGCAACGCTTCCTTGGGCACCGGCAGGATCAGGTCGGAATCGGGCAAGGCAAACATCGCCGCATGGAAGCTTGGCGCAATCACCGCCACCCGCCGCTCCAGGCCCAAGGCGTTCAGCGCGGTGTCGATGGGCCCGCGAGCAATGCCACGGCGCGACATGCTGATATGTGAGTAACCGGCATAGCGCTCGGCAGTGATTTCGCCGTCGAGCAGTGGATGATCCTCACGTACCAGACCGACGAAATGCGTGGAAAACAGGTTCTGCACTTTGACTTCCGGGGTCACCGGACGGGTGTTGCTGACACTCAGATCAATCCGTCCTTCACGCAGCGCTTCGTCATCGCCATCGCCCTCGGGAACGAAGCGCAATTCGCAGTGCGGCGCCTGCTGGTCGAGGGTATCGAACAGCTTGCCGCCATATACGCCGATGAAAAAGTCGTTGGCGCGGATGCTGAAACGCCGCCGCAAGGTACCCAATTCCACGCTGTCGGCGGAGCGAAACAGCAGCGCCGCCTGCTCGACGACATCGCGCACCTGCTCGCGCAATTCGAGGGCTTTGGGGGTCGGTACCAGGCCACGACCGGCGCGCACCAGGATCGGATCGCCAATGGCTTCGCGAATGCGCGTCAGGGTGCGACTCATGGCGGCAGGGCTGAGGTTCATCCGCCGCGCAGCGCCGACCACACTGCCCTCGTCGAGCAGAGCGTCGAGGGCGACCAGAAGGTTCATGTCCGGGAGTTGCATGCTGAGCACTCTTGGCTGATCTGGATTGATTCAGGCGCAATGCTAGCAAACATGTCTCAAGTTTGGCGGCTGCTGTAGGGGCGCCATCGCTGGCAAGCCAGCTCCCACAGGACTTTCGGCGGTCACAGAATCAGTGAACGCCACAATCCTTGTGGGAGCTGGCTTGCCAGCGATGGGGCCAGCTCAGTCAATACACATCAGCGCTGCATGCCCCAGCGCTTTACGGTCACCCGCTCCAGCGTATCGAACACCAGATTCTCCACCAGCAACCCGATCAGGATCACCACTGCCAACCCGGCAAACACCTTGTCGGTGTACAGCTCGTTGCGGTTCTGGAAGATGTACCAACCTAACCCGCCCTTGCCGCTGGTGGCGCCGAACACCAGCTCGGCGGCGATCAGCGTGCGCCAGGCAAACGCCCAGCCGATTTTCAACCCGGCGAGGATCGACGGCAGCGCTGCCGGGATCAGGATGAACAGCACAAAACGCATGCCCTTCAGCCCGTAGTTACGCCCGGCCATGCGCAGGGTTTCCGAGACGCCGAGAAAGCCTGCGTAGGTGTTCAACGCCAGCGCCCACAGCACCGAATGCACCAGCACGAAAATCAGGCTGTTCTGCCCAAGACCGAACCAAAGCAACGCCAGCGGCAGCAAGGCAATCGCCGGCAGCGGGTTGAACATCGAGGTCAGGGTGCTCAGCAGGTCGCGACCGAGCTGGGTCGACACCGCCAGCGTGGTCAGGGCGAATGCCAGCACGATACCGATCAGGTAACCCTTGATCAGCACCACCAGCGATATCCACACCTTGCCCAGCAACTCACCGCTGCGCAGGCCGTCGTACAGCGCGTGGCCGGTCTGCAGAACGCTCGGCAGCAACAGGTCGTTGTTCTGCACCCGGGCGATCACTTCCCAGAGGATCGCCAGCAGAATCAGGATCACACTCTTACGCAGCCAGCCCTGTTGCCACAGGCGCTGCGCCAACGGCAATTCGCGCTCAAGCGGCACGCTGGTCAATGGTTCAAGGACGGTTTCAAACTCTTGTCGTACAGACGATGGCTGGCTCATCGGGCAATCCTCCAGAACGCTCAATAAGCGATACGAATGTCGTTGAAGTCATGGTCACGCTCGGTTTCCGGCGACTGGCCTTCATCGAACAGCAAACGGTGAATGCGTCGCGCCGACTCTTGAAACGCCACGCCGCCAAGGCTTTGCAGATCGTATTGATGGCTGTGCACCTCAGCGCGTACCCGCCCCGGATGTGGCGACAGCAGCAAGATGCGATTGCCGACCACCAGCGCCTCTTCAATCGAGTGGGTGACGAACAGCAAGGTGAAGCGCACCTCCTCCCAGAGCAGCAGCAATTCTTCCTGCATCTTGCGCCGGGTCAGCGCATCCAGCGCAGCGAACGGCTCGTCCATCAAAAGGATTTTCGGCTGCATCGCCAGCGCGCGGGCAATCGCCACCCGCGCCTTCATGCCGCCGGACAAGGTGTGGGGATAGGCATCGGCGAACGCCGCCAGCCCGACTTTTTCCAGATAGTGCAGCGCGCGTTCTTCGGCGTCTTTTTTGTTCAAGGTTCGCGAGGCCAGCAGCGGAAACATCACGTTCTGTTTCACGGTTTTCCACGGCGGCAGTTGATCGAACTCCTGGAACACCACGATCCGGTCCGGACCCGGTCCCTCGACCCGCTGACCTTGCAGGCGAATCTCGCCTTCGCTCGGCGCAATGAAACCGGCGACCGCCTTGAGCAAGGTCGACTTGCCGCAGCCGGACGGGCCGAGCAGCACAAAGCGGTCCGCCGGATCGATTTCGAAGCTGACCTGATGGGTGGCCCGCACCACCCGTTGCGGAGTGCGGTATTCGAGGCTGACGTTATCCACCGCCAGCAGCGCTTGCGTGCTGGCGACCGAGTTGCTGGCCGCGTGGCCTTGCAAGAGGGCGTTCATCTCGATCAGCTCCCTTGCAGCGGTTTGGCGTCCTGGAAGAAATAGTCCTTCCACGACTCCGGTTTGTTCTTGATCGCGCCGACGCGGTAAAGAAATTCGGCCAGTGGATAAGTATTTTTCGGCGTGACGCTGAATTCGAACTGCGGGTTGTCGATGATTTTCAGCAGCTCGGCGCGGTCGATCCTGGCCTTGGTCACGCGGATGTAAGTGTCCGCCGCCGCGCCCTTATCGTTCTGGGCAAATTGCGCGGCTTCGCTCAGCGCCTCGACGAAAGCTTTGTAGGTTTTCGGGTTCTCATTGCGGAATTTCTCGGTGGCGAACAGCACGGTTGGCGAGTTCGGGCCGAGGATGTCGTAGGAGTTGAGCACCACGTGCACGTTGGGATTCTGCAGCGCCTGATCCTGGAACGGCGGGTTGGAGAAATGCCCGGTCAGTTCGGTGCCGCCGGCGATCAGCGCAGCGGTCGCATCCGGGTGCGGCACAGCGATGGTGTACTTGTCGAGGCGATTGAATTCCTTGTCACCCCACTGCTTGGCCGCCGCGTATTGCAGGAAGCGCGACTGCACCGACACGCCCACCGCCGGCACCGCAATGCGGTCCTTCTCGGTGAAATCGGCAATGGTTTTGACCTTGGGATTATTGCTCACCAAGTAGTACGGGAAGTTGCCGAGCGAGGCGACGGCCTTGACGTTCTGCTTGCCGTGGGTGCGATCCCAGATGGTCAGCAACGGGCCGACCCCGGCGCCGGCAATGTCGATGGAACCGGACAAGAGCGCATCGTTGACTGCCGCGCCGCCCGAGAGCTGCGTCCAGTCGACCTTGATGTCGAGGCCTTCCTGCTTGCCGTACTTCTCGATCAGGCCCTGATCGCGCACAACGTTGAGCAATAAATAGACAATCCCGAACTGTTCGGCGATGCGGATTTCACCTTCGGCGTGGGCCACGGTTGGCGCCACCAGGCTGCCGGCAAGCAGGCTGAAACCCAGGCCGATGGCCGCCGCCAGCGGTGCAAAGGGAAGACGTTTGGACATGATCGAATCTCCGGCAAATCAGAAAGGCGCGTCGCCCTGGATGGTCGTGCGATACAGCTTGCGGCGCAGGTGCGCGGGGCAGCCGGCGGCAAGGTGAATCAGCGAACGGTTGTCCCAGAACACCATGTCGTGGGGCTGCCACTGATGGCGGTAGATGTTTTGCGGCAGCACGCTGTGGGCGTAGAGCTCGGCCAGCAGCTGTTGGCTCTCGTCCTCCGGCAGACCGACGATGCGGGTGGTAAAGCCTTCGCTGACGAACAACGCCTTGCGGCCGTTTTCCGGGTGGGTACGGACGATCGGGTGCACCACTTCGGCAACCTGCGCCAGTTGCTCCGGGGTCAGGGTCGGACGCCAGTTGCCTTCGAATTTGGTTTCGCTGTAGCGCGCGGTGTAGGAATGCGCGGCCGAGCGCCCTTCCACGGCTTTGCGCAACGCCTCGGGCAGGTTGTCCCAGGCTTTGTGCATGTCGGCAAACAAGGTGTCGCCGCCCTCGGACGGCAATTCCTGCGCATGCAGCATCGAACCGAGGCTCGGCAGCTCTTTATAGGAAAGGTCGGAGTGCCAGAACTTGCCGGCATCGCCGAGGCCGATGTTCTGGCCGTTCTCGACGATGTTGGAAACGATGAGGATTTCCGGGTGATGGGCCAGCAGGAACTGCTTGAGCACGTGGATCTGCAGCACGCCGAAACGACGGCTGAAGTCGATCTGCTGTTGCGGAGTGATGCGCTGGTCGCGGAACACCACGACATGGTGATCCAGATGCGCGCGATGAATGCGCGCGAAGTCATGGTCGTTGACTGGCCGGGTCAGGTCCAGGCCGATGATTTCGGCACCGACGGCACCGCTGAATGGGCGAATCTCGAAGGTTTGCGGCGCGGCAGTCGCGGCGCTTGGGGTGGCAGTAGCTGCGGACATCTTTCAATCTCCCACGCACGGCGCGCTCACGGGCGCGCACGTCGATCAGACACTCACGCTGGATTGCGTGTCGGTTCAGGTCGTGCGGCGCGCCGATTGGTCGGCAGGTACGCAGGTGGGTGACTTTAAAGCTATAAGAACTGGAAATTAAATACCGTTAATGAATAACGATATGGCGGATGGTGAGGAATGTACGGGATGGTGAGTGACGGTTTTTGTCACTTCTGGGCGTAATGTGGCAATTTCACTGGCGTCTTCGCTGGCAAGCCAGCTCCCACAGATTCCGATGTCGAGCACACAATCGTGTTCCAACCGAAAACTCTGTGGGAGCTGGCTTGCCAGCGATGAGGCCATAAAGACCGCTAGAGCATCAACGCTCGTGCAACGCCTCGGCCCGCGCGCGGATGATCGGCTTGAGCAGATAGCTCAGCACCGACTTCTTGCCGGTGATGATATCCACCGACGCGACCATCCCCGGAATGATCAGCAGCGGCTTTTCATCGGTGCCCAAGTGGCTGCGCTCGGTGCGCACCTTGATCATGTAGTAGGTGGTTTTCTTGTCTTCGTCGGTGATGGTGTCGGCGCCAATCTGCTCCAGCTTGGCTTTGAGTCCGCCATAAATGGTGTAGTCGTACGCGGTGAATTTGACGATCGCTTCCTGCCCCGGATGCAGGAACGCAATGTCCTGCGGGCGGATCTTGGCTTCGACCAGCAAGGTGTCGTCCAGCGGCACGATTTCCACCATGTCGCTGCCCGGCTGGATCACGCCGCCAATGGTGTTGACCAGCAACTTGTTGACGATGCCGCGCACCGGCGAGGTGACCAGCGTCCGGCTGACCCGGTCTTCCAGCGCCTTGCCGGTGGCCTGGGCCTTGTTCAGGTCGGTTCGGGCTTCGTTGAGCTGAGTCAGCGCTTCGCTGCGGAATTTGCCGCGCGTCTCGTCGATCTTGCGTTGTACTTCCTTGATCGCCGATTCGGCGCGCGGGATGGCCAGCGTGGTGGCGTCGAGCTGACCACGGGTTTCGACTTCGGCACGCTTGAGGCGCAGCACTTCCACCGGCGATACGGCACCCTGCGCCACCAGTGGTTCGGACATGTTGATTTCCTGGCGCTGCAGGCCCAGTTGCTGACGATATTGCGCTTGCTTGGAGCTGAATTCGCGCAGTTCTTGTTGTCGCTGAATCAGTTGTTCCTGCAGGCCACCGATTTCGTCATGCAATTGCTGACGACGGCTGATGTACAACGACTCTTCGCTTTTCGCCTGACCCGGCACAGCTTTGAGCACGTCTTCCGGGAAGTTCAGCGGACGGTCTTCGACCTCGGCGCTCAGGCGTTCGACGCGCAACAGCATCGACAGGCGATCAGCTTCAGTTTCGCCGACGTTGGAAGCAAATCGCGTGTCGTCCAGGCGAATCAGCGGTGCGCCGGCCTCGACGATCTGACCTTCCTTGACGAACATTTCCGAGACGATCCCGCCCTCAAGGTTCTGGATTTTCTGGATCTTCGACGACGGAATCGCCTTGCCGTCGCCCTTGGTCACTTCGTCGATCACGGCGAAGTTGGCCCACAGCAGCAGGAACAGGAAGAAGCCGATGATTGCCCAGATAGTCAGGCGCACGACGCGCGGGGCGTCCTCGATCAGCGCTTTGTTGACCTCCGGCAGCGGCTGGCCCTGCAGCGAGGCAGAACCCTTGAAGTAGCGGCGGATCGACTCTTTGACACCCGACTTAAGCAACACTGATCTGCCCCTTCTTCAACGCTTCCATCACGGCGGCTTTCGGGCCATCGGCGAGAATCTGTCCACGGTCGACCACCAGCAGGCGGTCGACCAGCGACAGCAGCGAGGCCCGGTGCGTCACCAGCACCACGGTCTTGTTTTCAACGACGGCGGCCAGGCGTTGCTTGAGGCGTTCTTCGCCGGTGTTGTCCATGGCGCTGGTCGGTTCGTCGAGCAGCAGGATTGGTGGGTTGAGCAGCAGCGCCCGCGCCAGTGCGACGTTCTGCCGTTGGCCGCCGGACAGGTTCTGCCCGCGTTCACCGACTTGCAGTTCATAACCCTGCGGATGCAGGCGAGCGAATTCGTGCACGCCCGCGAGCTCTGCGGCTTGCAGCACCAGCTCGTCTTCGACGTAGCGCGCGCCGGAGATCAGGTTGTCACGCAGGGTGCCGGCCAGTAACTGGATGTCCTGCGGCACGTAGCCGATGTTGTAGCGCAGCTCGCTGACGTCGATCTGGCGGATGTCGACGCCATCTACCAGCAGCGCGCCGTCATCCGGTTGGTACAAGCCGACCAGCAGTTTCGCCAGCGAACTCTTGCCCGAACCGCTGCGGCCGATGATGCCGATCTTCTCGCCGGGACGAATGACCAGGTTGATGTTCTTCAGCGCCGGGTTCTGCTGTTCCGGGTAGGTGAAGCTCAGCTGACGGCACTCGATCGCGCCCTGCAAGACCTTGCGGCTCAGCGGACGCTCTTCGAAATTGCGCTCCTGCGGCAGCTCCATCATCTGGTCAACCGAGGTCATGGTCACCCGCGCCTGCTGATAACGCGTCAGCAAACCGGACAGCGAGGCCAGCGGGCTGAGCGCGCGGCCGCTGAGCATGTAGCAGGCAATCAGACCGCCCATGCTCAGGTTGCCGGCGATGATCTGGTACACCCCGAAGACGATCATGATCACCCCGGCCAGTTGCTGAATCAGCAGGGTGATGTTCATCGCCAGACCGGAGAGCATTTTCACCCGCAGCTCGAGGCGGCTGAGGGTGCCGATGGTCTGTTCCCACTGATACTGGCGTTCGCTTTCGGCGTTGTTGACCTTGACCGCGTCGAGGCCGGCGAGGGTTTCGATCAGGCTCGACTGCCGCTCGGCGCCGAGGGCCATGGTGCGCTCCATGGTCGCGACCAGCGGTTTCTGCAGCGCGTAACCGATCAACAAGGCAATCGGGAACGCCAGCACCGGAATCCACACCAGATGCCCGCCGAGAATCGCGATAACGATGAAGATCAGGAGGGTGAACGGCAGGTCGATCAGGCTGGTCAGGGTCAGCGAGGCGAGAAAGTCGCGCAGGCTCTGAAACTCATGGATGTTCTGCGCAAAACTGCCGACCCGCGCCGGGCGGTACTTCATGGCCATGCCGACGATGCGCTCGAACAGCGTCGCGGAGATGATCAGGTCGGTTTTCTTGCCGGCCAGATCCAGGCACAGACTGCGCAGGCTCTTGAGAATCAGATCGAAAATGTAGGCACCGGTGATGCCCAGCGCCAGCACCCACAGGGTCGCTTCGGCCTGGTTCGGCACCACGCGGTCGTAGACGTTCATCACGAACAGCGGCGCGGCCATGGCGATGATGTTGATCAGGAAACTCGCGGCGATCGCATCGGCGTACAGCCAGCGCGAACGCTTGAGGGTGTCGCGAAACCACGAGCGTGCACGCGGGATCAGCGTGCCGTGGTTGACGTCGAATTTGTGCTGCGGCTGGGCGAAGAACACTTTGCCGGTGTAGTCGTCGGCCAGCAGTTCGCGGCTGACCACCGATTCGCCGCCGTCGCTTTCGCTGAGCAGCACCCGGGCTTCGTTGTCACCTTGCCAGCCGAGCAGGACCGCGCTGCGGCCATCCTTGAGCAGCAACAGCGCCGGCATGGCAATCGCCGGAATCTCTTCCAGCTTGCGTTGCAGCACCCGACCCTGCAGCCCGGCGCGAGCCGCTGCGCGGGGCAGCAACTCGACGCTCAGGCGCTGCTTGGGCAGCGGCAGACCGGTGGTGAGCATCGCCGCACTGGCGGGTTTCTGGTGCAGCATGCACAGAGCGAGCAGACCATCCAGCAACGGATCGTCGTGCATCGCGCGCGGATCATGAATGAGTTGAACTCGACTGACTTCTGATTCCACGCTCGGCACTCTTGGCTAACAATTGAACAATGAAGGTTCTGCTCAATTCATACCGGGCAGTTGGACCTTCGGCTTCACATCGTTCTGCACGACGGATGCCAACGGTGCGACCACTCCCTGGCTCTTGAGCAACTCGCCCATGGTCGCCTTGATTCGATACTGAGTAAATAACTGAATGTTCTTGATTTCGGCCAGACGGCGCGAAGCGGTGAACAACTCGTTTTCGCTGTCGAGCAAATCGAGCAGAGTGCGCTCGCCGAGGCTGAACTGACGCTGGTAGGCGGTACGCACGGCGGTACTGTGATCAACGTACTGCTGAGCGATCGGCACCTGCGCATTGGCGTTGTTCAGGGCATTCCAGGCCAGACCCAGTTCTTCATTCAATTGACGCAGAGCGTTGTTGCGGATGTCCAGCGCCTGGTTGGACAGGTACGACTTGGATTCCAGATCGGCCTTGTTGCTGCCGCCGGAGTACAGGTTGAAGCGCATGCGCAGCATGGCCTGCCACTCGTTGTTGTGGCCGTTCTGACCGTCGAGATCGTTGTCGGCGGTGCGACCCAGCTCGGCGTCGAAACGTGGGTAGAAGGTCGACTTGGCGGTTTCGTACTGCTTCTCGGCAGCAGCGATATCGGACTCGGCCGAGCGCAGGATCGGGCTGTTTTCCAGCATCTGCTGCCGCGCTTCATTGAGGTTGGCCGGCATCATCGCCATGAACGGCGCCGGACGCTCCAGCTGGTCAGGCATCTGGCCGACGGCACTGAGGAAGTTGGTCTCGGAGTCGGCGAGGTTGGTCTGCTCGGTGATCAGGTTATTGCGCGCCTGGGCCATCCGCGCTTCGGCCTGATCGAGGTCGGCACCACTGCCGACGCCGCGCTGGGTGCGCAGCTGAATCTGGTCGTAGATGCGCTGGTGGCTCTTGAGGTTTTCTTCGGCCAGACGCACGAATTCGCGGCGGGTCAACACGTCCAGGTACACCTGGGCGACGGTCAGCGCGGTGCGCTCGGAAGTCCCCAGCAGGGAGTAGGCGCGGGAGTTGACGGTGGCTTGTTGACGCCCGACTTCGCTCGACGTCGCAAAACCGTCAAAGACCATTTGCGAGAGACGTAAACTTGACTCACTGCGGTTCAGCGTCTCCCAGTGGTTGCCGCCACCGTTGGCGCGCGTGGTCACGCTGTCGGTGCCCTCACGGCCATAACCACCCAGCAGGTCGACCTTGGGCAGGTATCCACCTTTCGCAGCCTTTAACTGATAATCCGCCGCCAGACGACTATTGACCCCTGCCTGGATTTCCGGATGGACATCCAGTGCCTGTTGCATGGCTTCCGGTAAGGATTGTGCATGGGCGAAAGAGGCGGCCAGAGCGAAGGGTAGAGCCTTGAACAAGTGCAAACGCATGGTAAAGATTTCCCAGGACTTCTTGTCTTGAATCACAGCAAAACGTGCTGCTGCGTCGGATGATTGGCAACCGGAATGACCGTATGTCGGAAAGTTCAAAATAGGAACTGGATCACACGCTGAGGGACAGGTCGCCGCGGAAATATCAATGTGACATTAGTGGGGCGATTGTTTAGGATGGCACCCAGAAGGTCAATAGTTTGGCATAAAGTTAATAGCGAAAGAATCTAGCCAAAATATTGACGAAAAGAAGCGTCAAACTTGATTCGCAAATTTTAAAAGTACGTCCAGACTGAATCGGCGCCGAAGCCATCAGGCAATGGAAGTCAACTGAACGTAACACCCGGAGAGTCTTCAATGAGCAGTGTTGTTGCCATCGTCAAAAGCATTGTCGGTCAGGTATTCGTGGTATCCCCCGAGGGTGTACGCCGCGTGCTCGTTGAAGGCGATCGCCTGTTCGTCGGCGACCAGATCGATACTGGCCTCTCCGGCGCTGTATCGCTGGAACTGGCGGATGGCCGCACCCTGGACCTGGGTCGCGAAACCCAGTGGAGCGCCAACGCGCCCGACTCCAGTACGGACCTGGCCGAAGCCACCGCGCAGGCCGCACCTTCTGTAGCCGAATTGCAGCAGGCCATCGCCGCCGGCGCCGACCCGACCACCGCTCTTGAAGCCACCGCTGCCGGCGCGACCGCCGCAGGGACTGGCGGCGCGGCAGGCGGCGGTCACAGCTTCGTGATGCTCGACGCCACTGCTGGCCGCGTCGACCCGACCATCGGCTTCCCGACCGCGGGCATCAACGCCGGTGCGCAAGCGGCGCAGAACATCACCGGTGGCCAGACCACCGATACCACCGCCAACGCCCTGCGTGAGTCGACCCTGAGCCTCAGCGCCACGCCGACCATCACTGAAGCCGGCGGCGTGCTGGTGTACACCGCGACCCTGACCCAGGCGCCGCTGACCGACCTGACCATCACCCTGTCCAACGGCTCGGTGATCGTGATTCCCGCCGGCTCCACCACCGGCACCGTCAACGTGCCGCTGGCGCCGAACGACACCGTTTATAACGACCCGACCCAGATCGACGTGACCGTCACCGGCACCACCGGCGGCAACGGCATCACCGTGACCCCGCCGACCACTCCGGCCACGACCCAGGTCACCGACACCATCGACACCACCACCGTCACCCTGACCGCTGGCAGCAGCGTCACCGAAGGTGGTCAGATCACCTACACCGCGACCCTGACCAACCCGGCACAGACGCCGGTCACCGTCACCCTGTCCAACGGTTCGACCATCACCATCGAAGCCGGCCAGACCACGGGCACTGTCAACGTGCCAACCGCGCCGAATGACGTCTACAACAACGGCAGCACCGTCAGCACCACCATCACTGGTGCCACTGGTGGCAACTTCGAGAACCTGGTGCCGAACACGACGCCAGCCGTGACGAACATCGTTGATTCGCGCGACACCACCGGCCTGATCCTGACCGCTACCGGCAGCGTGGTTGAAGGTGGCCAGATCACCTACACCGCGACCCTGACCAACCCGGCGCAGACGCCGGTCACCGTCACCCTGTCCAATGGCTCGACCATCACCATCGAAGCCGGCCAGACCACGGGCACCGTCAACGTGCCGACTGCGCCAAACGATGTCTATAACAACGGCGGCACCGTCAGCACCACGATTACCGGTGCTACCGGCGGCAACTTCGAGAACCTGGTGCCAAACACGACACCAGCGACCACCACTGTCACTGACTCCATCGACACCACCAACCTGTCGCTGAGTGCCACTGGCACCGTGGCCGAAGGCGGTTCGATCGTTTACACCGCAACCCTGACCAATCCGGCGGGCACCCCGGTGACCGTGACGCTGAGCAACGGCTCCATCATCACCATCGAAGCCGGCAAAACCACTGGCACCGTAACCGTTCCAGCCCCTGCGGATGACGTCTACAAAGATGCCGGCAAAGTCGAAGTCAGCATCACCGGCACCAGCGGTGGCAATTTCGAGAACCTGGTACCAAGTACCGTTCCAGCCGTCACCGAAGTCACCGACACCATCGACACTTCGACGGTCAAACTGACCGCCGACACCTCGGTTGCTGAAGGCGGCACCGTCACTTACACCGCCACCGTCGGCGCACCGGTCACCGGTTCGCCAGTGACCGTGACCCTGACCAACGGTCAGACCATCACCATCGAAGTCGGCAAAACCACCGGCACCGTGACCACCACCGCACCGAACGATGCGCTGACCGGCAACCCGCCGCTGACCAATGCCATCACCGACGTCACTGGCGGTAACTACGAAAACCTCGTCGCCGACAAAACTCCGGTTTCGACCACCGTTACCGATACCGTCGACACCACCAATCTGTCGCTGAGCGCCACCGGTACCGTCGCCGAGGGTGGTTCGATCGTCTACACCGCGACCCTGACCAACGCTGCCGGTTCGCCGGTCACCGTGACCCTGAGCAACGGCGCCGTGATCACCATCGAGGCCGGTAAAACTACCGGCACCGTGACCGTTCCGGCGCCTGCCGATGACGTCTATAAAGACGCAGGCAAAGTGGAAGTCAGCATTACCGGAACCAGCGGTGGCAATTTCGAGAACCTCGTTCCGAGCACCGTGCCGGCCGTCACCGAAGTGACCGACACCATCGATACTTCGACCGTCAAACTGTCCGCTGACACTTCGGTCGCCGAGGGCGGCACGGTGACTTACATCGCTACGGTTGGTGCACCCGTGACCGGTTCGCCGGTTATCGTGACTCTGGCCAACGGTCAGTCCATCACCATCGAAGTCGGCAAGACCACCGGCACCGTGACCACCACCGCGCCGAACGATGCGTTGAACGGTCAGGCACCGCTGAGCAACTCGATCACTGGCGTGAGCGGTGGCAACTACGAAAACCTCGTCGCCGACAAAACCCCGGTTTCGACCACCGTTACCGACACCGTTGNGGCACCGTGACCACCACCGCGCCGAACGATGCGTTGAACGGTCAGGCACCGCTGAGCAACTCGATCACTGGCGTGAGCGGTGGCAACTACGAAAACCTCGTCGCCGACAAAACCCCGGTTTCGACCACCGTTACCGACACCGTTGACACCACCAACCTGTCGCTGAGTGCCACTGGCTCCGTCGCTGAAGGCGGTTCGATCGTTTACACCGCAACGTTGACCAATCCGGCCGGCACCCCGGTGACCGTGACGTTGAGCAACGGCTCTGTCATTACCATCGAAGCCGGCAAAACCACCGGTACCGTGACCGTTCCGGCGCCTGCCGATGACGTCTATAAAGA
>NZ_CP058974.1:1055972-1058080 GCF_022368695.1 Pseudomonas sp. Y5-11 | reverse complement strand
TCGATCGTTTACACCGCAACGTTGACCAATCCGGCCGGCACCCCGGTGACCGTGACGTTGAGCAACGGCTCTGTCATTACCATCGAAGCCGGCAAAACCACCGGTACCGTGACCGTTCCGGCGCCTGCCGATGACGTCTATAAAGACGCCGGCAAAGTGGAGGTCAGCATTACCGGAACCAGCGGTGGCAATTTCGAGAACCTCGTTCCGAGCACCGTGCCGGCAGTCACCGAAGTGACCGACACCATCGATACTTCGACCGTCAAACTGACCGCCGATAACTCGGTGGCCGAGGGCGGCACCGTCACTTACACCGCCACCGTTGGCGCCCCCGTGACCGGTTCGCCGGTTGTCGTGACTCTGGCGAACGGCCAGACCATCACCATCGAAGTGGGTAAAACCACCGGCACCGTGACCACCACCGCGCCGAACGATGCGTTGAACGGTCACGAACCGCTGACTAACTCGATCACCGGCGTCACCGGCGGCAACTACGAAAACCTGGTTGCCGACAAGACTCCAGTCAGCACCACCGTTACCGACACCGTCGACACCACCAACCTGTCGCTCAGCGCGACCGGCACCGTCGCTGAAGGCGGCTCGATCATCTACACCGCGACCCTGACCAACCCGGCGGGCACCCCGGTGACCGTGACCTTGAGCAACGGCTCGGTCATCACCATCGAGGCCGGCAAAACCACTGGCACCGTGACTGTTCCAGCCCCGGCTGATGACGTCTACAAAGACGCCGGCAAGGTCGAAGTCACGATCAAGGATGCGTCCGGCGGCAACTTCGAAAATCTGGTACCGAGCACCGTCCCGGCCGTGACCGAAGTCACCGACACCATCGATACTTCGACCGTGAAGCTCAGCGCCGATNCAACGGCTCGGTCATCACCATCGAGGCCGGCAAAACCACTGGCACCGTGACTGTTCCAGCCCCGGCTGATGACGTCTACAAAGACGCCGGCAAGGTCGAAGTCACGATCAAGGATGCGTCCGGCGGCAACTTCGAAAATCTGGTACCGAGCACCGTCCCGGCCGTGACCGAAGTCACCGACACCATCGATACCTCTACCGTGAAGCTCAGCGCCGATACTTCGGTGGCTGAAGGTGGCACCGTCACTTACACCGCCACCGTCGGTGCGCCGGTCACCGGCTCACCGGTTGTTGTAACCCTGGCCAACGGTCAGACGATCACCATCGAAGTGGGTAAAACCACCGGCACCGTGACCACCACCGCGCCGAACGATGCGCTTAACGGTCATGAGCCGTTGAGCAACTCGATCACCGGTGTGACCGGCGGCAACTACGAAAATCTGGTGGCGGACAAAACCCCGGTTTCGACCACCGTTACCGACACNCGATCACCATCGAAGTGGGTAAAACCACCGGCACCGTGACCACCACCGCGCCGAACGATGCGCTTAACGGTCATGAGCCGTTGAGCAACTCGATCACCGGTGTGACCGGCGGCAACTACGAAAATCTGGTGGCGGACAAAACCCCGGTTTCGACCACCGTTACCGACACTGTCGACACCACCAATCTGTCGCTGAGTGCCACTGGCACCGTGGCGGAAGGTGGCTCGATCGTCTACACCGCGACGCTGACCAACCCGGCCGGTACGCCGGTCACCGTGACCCTGTCGAACGGCGCGGTGATCACCATCGAAGCGGGTAAAACGACCGGCACCGTGACCGTTCCGGCGCCAGCCGATGACGTCTACAAGGACGCCGGCAAAGTCGAAGTCACGATCAAGGATGCGTCCGGCGGCAACTTCGAAAATCTGGTACCGAGCACCGTCCCGGCCGTGACCGAAGTCACCGACACCATCGATACTTCGACCGTGAAGCTCAGCGCCGATACTTCGGTGGCTGAAGGTGGCACCGTCACTTACACCGCCACAGTCGGTGCACCGGTCACCGGCTCACCGGTTGTTGTAACCCTGGCCAACGATCAGACGATCACCATCGAAGTGGGTAAAACCACCGGCACCGTGACCACCACCGCGCCGAACGATGCGCTTAACGGTCATGAGCCGTTGAGCAACTCGATCACCGGTGTGACCGGCGGCAACTACGAAAATCTGGTGGCGGACAAAACCC
>NZ_CP058974.1:1052973-1055861 GCF_022368695.1 Pseudomonas sp. Y5-11 | reverse complement strand
ACGCCGGTCACCGTGACCCTGTCGAACGGCGCGGTGATCACCATCGAAGCGGGTAAAACGACCGGCACCGTGACCGTTCCGGCGCCAGCCGATGACGTCTACAAGGACGCCGGCAAAGTCGAAGTCACGATCAAGGATGCGTCGGGCGGCAACTTCGAGAGCCTCGTTCCGAGCACGGTTCCGGCCGTAACCGAAGTCACTGACACCATTGATACTTCGACCGTGAAACTCACGGCCGATACCTCGGTCGCTGAAGGCGGCACCGTCACTTACACCGCGACCGTTGGCGCACCAGTCACTGGCTCGCCAGTGACTGTCACTTTGGCCAACGGTCAGACCATCACCATCGAAGTCGGCAAGACCACCGGCACCGTGACCACCACCGCGCCAAACGATGCGCTGACGGGTCACGAACCGCTGACCAACTCGATCACCGGCGTCAGCGGCGGCAACTACGAAAATCTGGTCGCTGACAAAACCCCGGTCAGCACCACCGTCACTGACACCGTGGACACGACGAATCTGTCGCTCAGCGCCACCAACTCGGTCGCCGAGGGCGGTTCGATCACCTACACCGCGACCCTCACCAATGCCGCTGGCTCGCCGGTCACCGTGACGCTGTCCAACGGTTCGGTGATTACCATCGAAGCGGGCAAGACCAGCGGCACCGTGACGGTTCCAGCGCCAGCCGATGACGTCTACAAAGACGCCGGCAAGGTTGAAGTCACCATCAACGGTGCAACCGGTGGCAACTTCGAGAACCTTGTTCCGAGCACTGTTCCGGCAGTGACTGAAGTCACTGACACCATCGACACCACGTCGGTGAAACTGACCGCAACCGAGTCCGCTGCTGAAGGTGGCACCGTCACCTACACCGCGACTGTCGGTGCTCCGGTAACCGGCTCGCCTGTGGTCGTGACCCTGGCCAACGGTCAGAACATCACCATCGAAGTCGGCAAAACCACCGGCACCGTAACGACCACCGCACCGAACGATGCGCTGAACGGTCACGAGCCGCTGAACAACTCGATCACCAACGTCAGCGGCGGCAACTACGAAAACCTCGTAGCTGACAAAACCCCGGTCAGCACCACCGTGACCGACACCGTCGACACCACCAACCTGTCGCTGAGCGCGACTCCGGCGGTGAACGAAGGTGGCCAGATCACCTACACCGCCACCCTGACCAACGCCGCCGGCACTCCGGTGACCGTGACGTTGAGCAATGGCGCGGTGATCACCATCGACGCCGGCAAAACTTCCGGCACCGTGACCGTCGATGCACCGAAGGATGACGTCTACAAGGACGCCGGCACCGTTGAAGCGACCATCAAGGGCGCGACCGGTGGCGACTTCGAAAACCTGGTCACCAGCAACACGCCGGCGGTGACCACCGTCAACGACACCATCGACACCTCCACCGTGTCGCTGACTGCCACCGCCAACGTCGCCGAAGGCGAGACCGTGGTCTACACCGCGAGCGTGACCGCACCTGTAACCGGCTCGCCAGTTGTGGTCACTCTGTCCAATGGCCAGACCATCACCATCGCCGTCGGTGAGACCACCGGCAGCGTGAATTTCGTCGCGCCGAACAGCCCATTGGCGGGCGGCAGCTCGCTAAGCGTCGCCATCGACAAGGTTGCCGGCGGTAACTATGAAAACCTGGTGGCCGACAAGACACCGGCAAACACCTCAGTGTCGGACACTGTCGACACCACCAACCTGAACCTGACTGCCAGCGACTCGGTGGCCGAGGGTGGTTCGATCGTCTACACCGCGACCCTGACCAACCCGGCCGGGACTCCGGTGACCGTGACGTTGAGCAACGGCGCCGTCATCACCATCGAGGCCGGCAAAACCACCGGCACCGTAACCGTTCCGNCCGGCCGGGACTCCGGTGACCGTGACGTTGAGCAACGGCGCCGTCATCACCATCGAGGCCGGCAAAACCACCGGCACCGTAACCGTTCCGGCGCCAGCCGATGACGTTTACAAAGACGCTGGCAAAGTCGAAGCGACCATTTCCAGCGCTACCGGTGGCAACTTCGAGAATCTGGTGCCGAGCACCGTTCCTGCAGTCACCAACGTCACCGACACCATCGACACCACTACGGTCAAACTGACCGCGACCGAATCTGCGGCTGAAGGTGGCACCGTCACCTATACCGCTACCGTGGGCGCACCAGTGACCGGTTCGCCTGTGGTCGTGACCCTGGCCAACGGTCAGAACATCACCATCGAAGTCGGCAAGACCACCGGCACCGTCACCACCACCGCGCCGAACGATGCGCTGACCGGCCATGCGCCGCTGACCAACGCCATCACCGACGTGAGCGGCGGTAACTACGAAAACCTTGTGGCGGATAAAACGCCGGTTTCGACCAATGTCACTGACACCGTCGACACCACCAATCTGTCGCTCAGTGNGATGCGCTGACCGGCCATGCGCCGCTGACCAACGCCATCACCGACGTGAGCGGCGGTAACTACGAAAACCTTGTGGCGGATAAAACGCCGGTTTCGACCAATGTCACTGACACCGTCGACACCACCAATCTGTCGCTCAGTGCCACTGGCACCGTGGCCGAGGGTGGCTCGATCGTTTACACCGCGACCCTGACCAACGCGGCTGGCTCGCCAGTCACGGTGACGTTGAGCAACGGCGCCGTCATCACCATCGACGCCGGTAAAACCACCGGTACCGTGACTGTTCCAGCTCCGGCCGATGACGTTTACAAAGACGCCGGTAAAGTCGAAGCGACCATCTCCAGCGCTACCGGTGGCAACTTCGAGAATCTGGTGCCTAGCACCGTTCCAGCCGTCACCAACGTCACCGACACCATCGACACCACCACGGTCAAACTGACCGCGACCGAGTCTGCGGCTGA
>NZ_CP058974.1:1028132-1052966 GCF_022368695.1 Pseudomonas sp. Y5-11 | reverse complement strand
CGCCGGTAAAGTCGAAGCGACCATCTCCAGCGCTACCGGTGGCAACTTCGAGAATCTGGTGCCTAGCACCGTTCCAGCCGTCACCAACGTCACCGACACCATCGACACCACCACGGTCAAACTGACCGCGACCGAGTCTGCGGCTGAGGGTGGCACCGTCACCTATACCGCAACCGTGGGCGCACCAGTGACCGGTTCGCCTGTGGTCGTGACCCTGGCCAACGGTCAGAACATCACCATCGAAGTCGGCAAGACCACCGGCACCGTCACCACCACCGCGCCGAACGATGCGCTGACCGGCCATGCGCCGCTGACCAACGCCATCACTAACGTGACCGGTGGCAATTACGAGAATCTGGTCGCCGACAAAACCCCGGTTTCAACCACCGTTACCGATACAGTCGACACCACCAACCTGTCTCTGAGCGCAACCAATTCGGTCGCCGAGGGTGGTTCGATCATCTACACCGCAACCCTGACCAACGCCGCTGGCTCGCCAGTGACCGTGACGTTGAGCAACGGTGCAGTCATCACCATCGACGCGGGCAAAACCACCGGCACCGTGACCGTTCCGGCACCTGCCGATGACGTGTACAAAGACGCCGGCACCGTTCAGGCAACGATCACCAACGCCACCGGTGGCAACTTCGAGAACCTGGTGCCAAGCACCGTTCCGGCCGTCACCAACGTTACCGACACTATCGATACAACTACAGTCAAGCTGACCGCGACCGAGTCGGCGGCTGAAGGCGGTACCGTCACCTACACCGCGACCGTTGGTGCACCGGTCACTGGTTCGCCAGTGACAGTCACTCTGGCCAACGGCCAGAACATCACCATCGAAGTGGGCAAAACCACCGGCACCGTGACCACCACCGCACCGAACGATGCGCTGACCGGTCATGCGCCGTTGACCAACGCGATCACCAACGTCAGCGGCGGCAACTACGAGAACCTCGTTGCCGACAAAACCCCGGTCAACACCACGGTCACCGACACCGTCGACACCACCAACCTGTCGCTGTCCGCGACCGGTACCGTGGCCGAAGGTGGCTCGATCGTTTACACCGCTACCCTGACCAACGCCGCTGGCTCCCCAGTCACCGTGACCCTGTCGAACGGCGCCGTGATCACCATCGACGCCGGTAAAACCACCGGCACCGTGACCGTTCCGGCTCCGGCTGATGACGTCTACAAAGACGCCGGCACCGTTGAGGCCACGATCAAGAGCGCGACTGGCGGCAATTTCGAAAACCTGGTGACCAGCAACATCCCGGCCGTGACCAGCGTCACCGATACCGTCGATACCACCACGGTCAAACTGACCGCGACCGAGTCTGCGGCTGAAGGTGGCACTGTCACTTACACCGCGACCGTCGGTGCGCCAGTCACCGGTTCGCCGGTTGTGGTGACTCTGGCCAACGGTCAGAACATCACCATCGAAGTCGGTAAAACCACCGGCACGGTGATCACCACCGCGCCGAATGACGTATTGACCGGTCATGCACCGTTGACCAACGCCATTACTAACGTGACCGGCGGCAACTACGAAAATCTGGTGGCCGACAAGACCCCGGTCAGCACCACCGTGACCGACACTGTCGACACCACCAACCTTTCCCTGAGCGCAACCAACTCGGTCGCCGAGGGTGGTTCGATCATCTACACCGCAACCCTGACCAACGCCGCTGGCTCGCCAGTGACCGTGACGTTGAGCAACGGTGCAGTCATCACCATCGACGCGGGCAAAACCACCGGCACCGTCACCGTTCCGGCTCCAGCGGACGACGTCTACAAAGACGCCGGTACCGTGCAGGCGACCATCAAGTCGGCGACAGGTGGCAACTTCGAAAATCTGGTACCGAACACCACGCCGGCCGTGACCAACGTCACCGACACCATCGACACCACTGGGGTGAAACTCAGCGCCACTGGCACCGTGGCTGAAGGTGGCACCGTCACCTACACCGCCACCGTCGGTGCGCCAGTCACGGGTTCGCCTGTCGTTGTGACACTTGCCAACGGCCAGACGATCACCATCGACATCGGCAAGACCACCGGCACCGTGACCGCCATCGCGCCGAACGATGCGCTGACCGGCCACGCGCCGTTGACCAACTCGATCACTAACGTGACCGGCGGCAACTACGAAAATCTGGTGGCCGACAAGACGCCGGTCAGCACCACTGTGACCGACACTGTCGACACCACCAACCTGTCCCTGAGCGCCACTAATACGGTCGCCGAGGGTGGTTCGATCATTTACACCGCAACCCTGACCAACGCGGCTGGCTCGCCAGTCACCGTGACTCTGTCGAACGGCGCCGTGATCACCATCGACGCCGGTAAAACCACTGGCACCGTGACCGTTCCTGCCCCGGCTGATGACGTCTACAAAGACGCCGGCACCGTGCAGGCAACCATCACCAATGCCAGCGGCGGCAACTTCGAAAACCTGGTACCAAGCACCGTACCGGCCGTGACCAGCGTCACCGATACCATCGACACCACTACCGTGAAGTTGTCTGCCACCGGTACAGCGGCCGAAGGCGGCAACGTTGTCTACACCGCCACCGTCGGTGCGCCAGTCACTGGCTCGCCAGTCGTGGTAACCCTGGCTAACGGCCAGACGATCACCATCGACATCGGCAAGACCACCGGCACCGTGACCACTGCTGCGCCAAACGACGCGCTGACCGGCCACGCTCCACTGACCAACGCCATCACCAACGTCAGCGGCGGCAACTACGAGAACCTCGTGGCCGACAAAACGCCGGTCAGCACCACCGTGACCGATACCGTCGACACCACCAACCTGTCGCTGTCCGCGACCGGCACCGTGGCCGAAGGCGGCTCGATCGTTTACACCGCAACCCTGACTAACGCCGCTGGCTCGCCAGTGACCGTGACCCTGAGCAACGGCGCCGTGATCACCATCGACGCCGGCAAAACCACCGGCACCGTCACCGTCCCTGCTCCGGCCGACGACGTCTATAAAGACGCCGGCACCGTGCAGGCCACGATCAAGACTGCCACCGGTGGCAGCTTCGAAAATCTGGTTCCAAGCACCACGCCAGCCGTGACCAGCGTCACCGACACCATCGACACCACTGGCGTGAAACTCAGCGCCACGGGCACCGTGGCCGAAGGTGGCACCGTCACCTACACCGCCACCGTCGGTGCACCTGTGACTGGCTCGCCAGTCGTGGTGACCCTGGCCAACGGCCAGACGATCACTATCGACATCGGCAAGACCACCGGCACCGTGACCAGCATCGCGCCAAACGATGCACTGACCGGCCACGCTCCGTTGACCAACTCGATCAGCAACGTGACCGGCGGCAATTACGAAAACCTCGTGGCCGACAAGACCCCGGTCAGCACCACCGTGACCGACACCGTCGACACCACCAGCCTGTCGCTGAGCGCGACCCCGGCGGTGAACGAGGGCGGCCAGATCACCTACACCGCGACCCTGAGCAACGCCGCCGGCTCGCCAGTGACCGTGACCTTGAGCAACGGTTCGGTGATCACCATCGACGCCGGCAAAACCACTGGCACCGTGACCGTTCCGGCTCCGGCTGACGATGTCTACAAAGACGCCGGCAGCGTGCAGGCGACCATCACCAACGCCAGCGGTGGCAACTTCGAGAACCTGGTACCGAGCACGACACCGGCCGTCACCAGCGTCGCCGATACCATCGACACCACCACCGTCAGCATCACCGGCAGCACCTCGGTGACCGAAGGCCAGACCGCCAGCTACACCGTCAGCCTGACCCACCCGGCGCAAACCGACGTGACCCTGAAAATCGTCTACAGCGGCACCGCCGCCGACGGTTCGGACTTCACTGGCGTGTACACCGTGAAGATCCCGGCAGGCGCCAGCAGCGCGCAGTTCAACGTCGCGACCATCGATGACAAGATCACCGAAGGCACCGAGAACTTCGTGGTCAAGATCGACTCGGCCACCGGCGGCAACTTCGAGAACCTGGCTGTCAGCAGCACCAACGGCAGCGTCAGCACCTCGATCATCGACAACGATGCGCCACCGGTCATCGACCTGGATGCCAACAACTCCAGCGGCGCCACCGGTGCCGACTACAAGGTGACGTTCACCGAAAACACCCCGGGCGCCGGCGTGTCGATTGCCGACACTGACCTGACGATCACCGACCCGGACAGCACCATGCTGACCGGTGCGACCATCGTCCTGACCAACCGTCAGGACGGCGATGCGCTGAACCTCGGCAACAGCGTCAACGGCATCACCATCAATGCCAACAGCACCAACGGCACCGTGACCCTGACCCTGTCGGGTAACGCGACGCTGGCTGACTACATGCAGGCCATCAAGAACATCACCTTCACCAACAGCAGTGAAGACCCGAGCACCGTGCCACGGTTCATCACCGTGACCGTGACCGATGGCGGCAACTACTCCAACACTGCGACCACCACGGTCAACGTGGTGGCGGTCAACGATGCGCCGGTTGCAGCGCCAGTCAACGTCACTGGCACCGAAGACACCCCGCTGATCCTCGGCTGGTCGACCTTCGGTGTGACCGACGTGGACAGCCCGGCCAGCAGCCTGGGGATCAAAATCACCCAGCTGCCGGGCGAAGGCAAACTGCAGTATCTGGACGGTTCGACCTGGAAAGACGTCGCCAACAACCAGACCTTCAGCAAGGCTGACATCGACGCGGGCAAGCTGCGCTTCCTGCCGGATGCCAACGAGTCGGGCGTCAACGGTTACGGCGGCACCGGCATGGGCAACAACCAGGCCGACTACGCGCAGATCAAGTTCCAGCCCACCGACGGCCAACTGCTGGGCAACACCGGCACCGTGAAGATCGACATCACGCCAGTGGCGGATGCACCGACCGTGAGCGTGGCCGACAACAGCGTGAAATCCACCGGACTGGTCAAGGAAGTCTGGACCGGTCTGGCGGGCCTGGGTACCAGCGGCAATGGCGCTGACTCGACCACGCTGAAAAACGTGATCGATGGCGCCGGCACCCCGAACTCCAGCACCAACGTGGCCAACGTGCAGTCGGACGGCAGCGTGACCGCCGGCACCGCGTCGAAAACCTCGGGCCTGATCTATCTGGAAGCCGGCAAGACCTACAGCTTCAGCGGCGTGGCTGACGACAGCCTGCTGATCACCATCGGTGGCAAGAGCGTGGCGTCGGGCACCTGGGGCGCGGGCGGTACGATCAGCGGTTCGTTTACCCCGACCACCAGCGGCTACTACACCCTGGACATTTACCACCACAACCAGAGCGGCCCGGGCAGCTATGACGTGAACCTGTCGGTCAACGGCAGCACGCCGATCGACCTGAGCAGCGCCGGCGTGCCGATCTACACCGGCGTGCAGGATCTGGTGAACGCCGGTGTGACCGTCTCCGACCTGCACGGTACCAACGGCGAAGGCTATTACGACGGCTACAAACTCAACACCGGCGCCGAAGGCACCACGGTGAAACTGTCGGCGATCAACACCGCGCTGACCGACACCGACGGCTCGGAAACCCTGAGCGTGAAGATCAGCGGTGCGCCGGTCGGTTCGGTACTCTCCGACGGCCATGGCCACAGTTTCACTGTCACCGCGAGCAATGGCGAAGCCAACGTCACCGGCTGGAGCCTCGGCAGCCTGACCGTGACCCCGCCGACCTACTACAACGGCCAGTTCAACCTGACCGTGACGTCGACTTCCACCGAGATGGTCGGCGGCTCGGCCAGCAGCACCGCGACGATTCCGGTCACCGTGGTGCCAGCGGTATACAACGCCGTGGTCGGTACTTCGGGCGATGACACCTTCAACGGTACCGACGGCAACGACATCATGGTCGCCGACATCGGCGGTCTGACCGTGGTGCCGGGTACCAACTACAACATTGCGTTCATGGTCGACAGCTCGGGCAGTATGAGCACCTCGTCGATCAACGCGGCCAAAGACTCGCTGACCTCGGTGTTCAACACCCTCAAGCAGAGCCTGGGCGGCAGCAACTCGGGGACCGTGAACATCTTCCTGGTGGACTTCGATACCCAGGTCAACAAGTCGGTCTCGGTGAACCTCAACGACCCGAACGCGCTGACCCAGCTCAAAGCCGTACTCGACTCGATGACCTCCGGTGGCGGCACCAACTACGAAGACGTGTTCAAGACCACGGCCAACTTCTTCCAGAGCACGGAAGCGCTGGCCAACACCGGGGCGAAGAACCTTACCTACTTCATCACCGACGGCCAGCCGACCTACTACCAGAGCGGCGAGCAGACCAACCCGACGCTGTATGGCAGCGTGAAGTTCGACAGTGTGGTCACGACCAGCAACTACAAGCTGGGCGATACCTTCAGCACGTACATCGACAACACGCATTACCTGAGCATCAACTCCAGCGGTTATGCCCAGTTGCAGACCTACAACGGCCGCGGCTGGACCACCACCAACCTGGGCACGGTTCACGCTCAGGGTGACGGCACCTACGAGCTGTCGAGCCTGGCCGGCACTGGTAACAGCACCACGACTGCCACCACCGACAACTCCAGCAGCAGCTTCGCCTTGCTCAGCGGTCTGTCGAACGTCGAAGCCATCGGTATCAACAGCGGTGTCAGCCTCAACGACCTGAAACCGTATGACTCGGATCACTTGCCGCAAACCAACATCGATCCGAAGGATCTGGCCAACTCGATCATCGGCCATACCGAAGCAACGATGCCGGGCAACGACACTGTCAGCGGTGGCGACGGAAACGACATCCTGTTCGGCGACCTGGTGAGCTTCAACGGCATTGCCGGTGAGGGTTATCAGGCGATGCAGGCGTTCGTGGC
Organism: Pseudomonas sp. Y5-11; assembly: GCF_022368695.1. Lineage (NCBI taxonomy): Bacteria > Pseudomonadati > Pseudomonadota > Gammaproteobacteria > Pseudomonadales > Pseudomonadaceae > Pseudomonas > Pseudomonas sp. Y5-11. Next base: position 1,046,135 of record NZ_CP058974.1, on the reverse strand, counting down.
GCAGCAGACCGGCGTGGATGTCAGCAAAGTCACCACCAGCAATGTGCACCAGTACATCACCGAGCACTATCAGGCGTTCGATGTCTCCGGTGCGCACGATGGCAACGACACGCTGCTGGGTGGCGCAGGCAATGACATCCTCTTCGGCTCGGGCGGTAACGACCTGCTCGACGGCGGCAAGGGCAATGACATCCTGCTCGGCGGCACCGGCAACGACACGCTGATCGGTGGCCAGGGCAACGACATCCTGATCGGTGGTTCCGGTGCCGACACCTTCGTCTGGAAAGCAGGCGACACCGGCAACGACGTGATCAAGGACTTCAACGCCAGCGAAGGCGACCGCATCGACCTGCGTGACCTGTTGCAGGGCGAAACCGGCAGCACCATCGACAACTTCCTGAAGATCACCACGGTTGATGGCACGTCGTCGCTGCAAGTCAGCTCGGCGGGCAAGTTCAACTCCGGCGACGCGGCAGCCGCCACGCCGGACGTGACGATCAAACTGGAAGGCAACAACTGGTCGAGCGCCAACATTCACAACCTGATCGCCGGCAGCGATCCGACCATCAAGGTCGACCACAACAACAGCTGATGCGTGTACAAAACGGCCGCCCCTTGGGGCGGCCGTCACGTTTGCGGCTAACTCGGCGGTGACGATTTCGTCGCCAGCCCGCATACTCGCGCGCAGTTGGCCTATGCTGCTGACAGCATGACGCTGGTTCTTTCTGAGGGATGCTCAATGTTTTACGTGCAACGCGATGCGCAGGGTCAGTTGATTCGCGTGGAAGCGGCGGCCTACGCCGAGGCCACGGAAACGCTGCCGGCCGACCACCATGACATCCAGGCCTGGTTCGCCAACGCGGCCGTGGAAAACAGCCTCAAACAGCTCAAGCAGAGCGACTTTGAAATGATTCGGGTACTCGACGACCTGATTCAGGTGCTGACCCAGAAGGGCGTGATCCGCGTCACCGACCTGCCGCCGGCGGCGCAAGCCAAACTGATGGACCGGACCCAGGCACGGGAAGCGTTGGGCGGGTTGAGCCAGTTGATCGATGAAGATGAAGGCGGGCTGATCTGACCAGCGATCTTCAGTGACCTGTCAGTCCCCTTCGCGAGCAGGCTCGCTCCCACATTGGAATGCATTTCAAATGTGGGAGCGAGCCTGCTCGCGAAGACGGCATCAATGACGCCGCCGCACTAAAAGTTTAATTCCAGGGCTTGGGCTCACCAAACAGCTGCCCCTGCACCCCATACAAACCCATCTCGCGAATCACCGACAATTCCCCTTCGGTCTCCACCCGTTCGGCAATCAGCGGCAGATCAATACTATGCGCCGCCCGCTGAATGGCCTCGATGAACAAGCGCTTGTCACTTTCCTGATCGATCGCACGAATATAGCTGCCATCGATCTTCAGATACGCCAGCCCCAGCCGCGCCAGGTTGCCGATCATGCTGAAGCGTCCACCAAAGCGCTGCAGGCTCAGGGAGAAACCGAGTTCACGCAGACGCCGGGTCAACTGCTCCAGCACCGCTTGCTCCGGCAGTTGCTCCTCACCGATCTCCAGCGTCAGACGCTCGCCGAGGTCGGAGTGCGCGCGCAGAATCTCGAACACTTTGTTCAATGCCTGTGGATCGGCCAGGGTTGCCGAGGACAGGTTCAGCGCCAGCGAATCCTCATGCGCTTTCATCTGCTCCAGCACACGCTCAAGCATCAAGCGGTCGAGTCGTGCGGTCCAGCCGAAACGCTCGAGCCACGGCAGGAAGCGCCCGGCGGGAATGGTCTGGCCCTGCTCATCCAGCAAACGCGAGAGCACTTTGTAATGCAGCACCAGTTGCGTGTCCTGTGCAGCCACCACCGGTTGGAAGTACAACTCGAAGCGCTGCTGATTCAGCGCCTGATCGAGCAATCGATGCCAGGCATGGTGATCGTCGCCAACCTCGGCCACCAGGCTCTGATCAATGCACGCCCAGTTCTGCTCGCCCTGCCCTTCGGCCTGCGCCAGCGCCTGATCACCCAGGGTCAGCACTGCTTGCGGTGAATCGCCGTGGGCAAACGGGGCGAGGCCGATGGAGGCCACGGCCGGCACATCAGTGGCGCCGGTGGCGTGCAGGCTGCTCAGCGCACTGTCGAGGTTTTGCGCCAGTTGCAGCGCCTCTTCACGCACCAGCCCTGGCGCCAGTACGGCGAACTCACCGCCGCGGATGCGCGTCACGAGGTTCTGGGTTTCCGGGTATTTGGCGCATTCGCGGGACAACTGCTCGCCGACGGCTTTCAACAGTTCATCCGTGCGCTGACCGCCCAGGCGCTGGTTGAGCCCGGCCAGATCCTTGACCCGCAACAACAGCAGGTAACCGGAACTGGCCTGCTCCGGGTTGCTCACGCGGTTGTGCAGTTGCATCTCGAAATAGCGCCGGTTGGCCAGCCCCGTGAGATTGTCCTGATAAGACTCGGCGCGCAGTTTTTCACTGCGCTCGGCCTGTTCCTGGAACAACGCCTTGAGCTTCTCGACCATCTGGTTCATCGCCTGCACCACGCGCCGCAGTTCCGGGGTGCGCGGCAGCTCCGGCAGGCTGAGGAACTCGCGACGGGCGATGGCGTGGGACTGTTTGACCATGTAATCCAGCGGGCGCAATTGCCGGCGCAGCAGCAACGCACCAAGCACCGCACTGACCGCGCCGCACAGCAACAGCCAGCCGAGGCTGCCCAACGCGCTTTGCCACAGCTTGGCCACGGCAAACATCGGGTGGCTGACCACCTCGACCCGCGCGGCCTGCTCCCAGCCACGGCTGACCAAGGCATCGCCACCGGCCGGTTCCAGGCCGATCAGTTTGACGAACCAGTCAGGCACATTGCTCACCGCCGGAATCCCGCTGCGCTCGACGATGGTCTGGTCGGTCTTGAGGTCGACCACACGGATGCTCGCGTAATAACCGCTGTCGAAAATCGAGCTGACCAGCAGCTCGACCATCGCCGGGTCGTCGATATTCGGCGTCAGCGACAACGCCAGCGCCGTGGCAGCGTCCTGGGCATGGGAGCGCAGCTGGTTGACGTACTGGGTGCGCGAGCTCTCCAGACTGACCATGAAGCTGCCAGTGAAGGCGACCACCAGGAACAGACAGATAGCGATCAACAGCTGTTTGAACAAAGACATCTGAGCGCGTGCTCCTAGTTAGTCGTTTCGACCGGAAAACCTTCGGCCTGCATTTTCTTCAGCACATCCTGCCAGCGCGACAGGCGTTTGGTGTCACCGACCTTTTTGTTGCCCTTGGCGCCCGGCAGGTACAGACCTTCGGCATTGAAAGAGTAGACCGGCAGCAAATCGGTTCGCTGGGACGCAGGCTGAATCGGATCGATCAGACTGTCGAGCACCAGCGGCATGGCATCGGGGGTGGCGTAGTAAGTCAGTACCATGTGCGCGCGATTCTGGCGCAGCGCCTTGACGTAGGTGATGCGCAGCTTGTCACTGGAGACCCCGAGATGGCGCAGGCTGAAATACTTGGCGATCGCGTAGTCTTCGCAATCGCCGGCGCCTTTCCACAGCGCTTCGATGGGTGTCTCCCAATAATCGACCTGGCCCCACAGATCGATGTCCTCTACATAGCGCACCTGTTTGTTGAAAAACAGGTTCACGACTTTCAGTTTTTCCATCTCGCTGACCTGTTTCTGCGTGGCCAGCAGATTCTGCCAGGCATCGATCCGCTGCTGCCCGGCGCCCAGCGGCCCGTACAGCGCCGTGGCTTTGCGGCTGATCGCGGAAAAATCCCAATCGGCATGCAGACCGCCCAGCATGACGCCGGCCAGCAGCAGTGCGCAGCCTAGCCAGCGCAGAGTCCGAGGGATCGCGAAACGTACCGCCACAGCAGGTTTCCAAGGGGGCAGGAGGGAAAGCGTTTGATGGTGAAGCTTAGCCCGGCAAAAAACAATGGCACCATGAGATCATCGCCAGCGCGCTAAACTTTACCCAGAACAGCGATCCTTTACATGGTTTGACAACCTGTAGAGCGATCACTAGTGTCTTTGGATCCAAATTCCGTCTTCATTCAGGGTGAGTAGTTGTGACACAGAAGCCCAAACCGCTGCACAGCATCAAAGTCGATGGGCCGATTCCTGCACATCTTGCCCGTTCGATCATCGAGGAGACGTTGCGCTCGGCGATTCTTGACGGTCGTTTACCGTGCGGCACCGCCCTGCGTCAGCAGGATCTGGCTGACTTGTTCGGGGTCAGCCGCATGCCGGTGCGCGAGGCTCTGCGTCAGCTGGAGGCCCAGGAGCTGCTGAGCGTCACGACCCACAAAGGCGCTGTGGTTGCCCCGCTGATTCAGGGCGACGCTACTGAAACCTACGAGTTGCGAATCCTGCTCGAATCCGAAGCCATGCGCCAGTCGGTTCCGCTGCTGACCAGCGCCGATCACGCGCTTGCCGCCGGTTATATCGAAGCACTCGAGACCCAGCACGACTACAGCGAAATCGGTCGACTCAATCGCCTGTTCCACATGGCCTTGTACCGCAAGGCGCCGAATCAGCGGTTACTGCGACTGGTCGAAGACGGCCTGAACGAAGAAGAGCGGTTTCTGCGTTTCAACCTCGAAGCCATGGGACTGGGCAAACTGTCCCAGGAAGATCACCGGGCGATGCTCCAGGCCGTGATCGAACGCGATGTCGAACTGTCGGTGAAGCTGCTCACACAACACCTCAACCGTGGCGTCGAGGTGATCACCCGTTACCTCGCCAGCCCTGCCGGACAACACCGCAAGGCGGTCCGCTGATGCCTTCAACGCCGGTCTCAGTCGCTCGCAGCTGACCGGCGAATAACCCGCTTACAAATCCTCTCTACGGTCTGCCGCAAACCCGGTGGCGGATTCGCCTGTTCGCTCTAACCTCCCAGCGCCCCCATAAGTCCGGTAATGCAGCTCGCCGCGGACGAATCGGTCATAGCCGTCCCGCCAATTTACCCGCACTCTTGAACAGCCAACCCATGAAGAACGGGGACGCACCGCACCGCCGGCGCAGTCTTCGCACCAGGAACCTACGGAAGGAGCCTTGCCACGGGATAAAAGGAAGTTACGGCGCCGCTCCCGGCCAACTTTCACCCCTATACACAACTTCAATCCTTGTATCGAAAAGTTGCTCTGAGTGAGGCATTCACTCTTGTCTTCAATTTTGGCCACTGTTCGCCGAAAGGAGTAACTACGCCCAAGTAAAACTTAATTTATAAGTTTTACCAGGCCAACTCATACTTAAAAAACAGCAAACTTAAAATAATTAAAAATAAACTTGTTAAGTTATTTGATGATGTATTAGCTTTTCCTCGCCGAGCAGGTTAAACCCCGCAAACACGGCACGGCTCCGCATTCAGCTGACAGCCATGGCAAATAGTCGCCCTGGCACAGCCCAGAGCCTCCAATGCACTTTTCACACGTTCATTTAACTGAATGAGGCCAGCGCTCGCCAATATAAAAAGTTTAAAACCCAGACAGTCTGCATTGACGCACCGAACGAGCAAATTTCTCTATTCCAATAACACCGAGGTTAGCCATTATGCCAACTAAAGAACAACTCGCCCTGATAAAAGCTCAATTGAGCGTTCATCCGATCTTTACTGAAATCGATTCGTTATCGGTACTGCGCCGGTTCATGGAATCCCACGTCTTCGCCGTCTGGGATTTCATGTCGCTGACCAAGCGTCTCCAACAAGAACTGACCTGCACCCGTCTGCCGTGGCTGCCGCCGCGTGACCCGCATGCTGCGCGGCTGATCAACGAGATCGTGCTCGGCGAAGAGTCCGACGACCGTCCCGCTCACGGCCATTACAGTCATTTCGAGCTGTATCTGGACGCCATGCGCGAAGTCGGTGCGAGCACCACGGCAGTCGAGCGCTTTGTCGCGCTGCAACAGGAGGGCGTGAGTTACGACGTCGCCCTGCAAAGCGTGGAAGTGGATCCGGCAGCAGCAAAATTTGTTCGCGAGACGCTGAACACCGCGCTGCATGCGCCAGGCCACAGCGTCGCTGCCGCGTTCCTGCATGGTCGCGAGAGCGTCATCCCGACCATGTTCCAGCGCATCCTCGATGACTGGGGGATCGGTATCGAACAGGCGCCGACCTTTCGCTATTACCTGGAGCGCCACATCGAGGTCGATTCCGAAGATCACGGTCCGGCGGCGGAGCAACTGCTTGAGCGTCTGGTCGATGGCGATCCGCAACGCGAAGCCGAAGTCTACGCCAGTGCCATCGCGGCGGTGGAAAGCCGCATCGCCTTGTGGGACGGCCTGCGTCTGAGCATGCGCGAATCGTTGGCGGAGGTGGCCCAATGAACGCCGCCGATTACCAATCCTTCGCCGACGCCTGGGAAAGCCGCGCCACCATCCGCACCCGGCCACGGCGCTTACTGGAAGACGATGAGCGCCTGATCTATCCGTTGAGCCGCCAGCCCCTGGTGCTCAGCGACACCTTCCTGCGCGAGTGCCCGCAACAGCGGGATTTTGCCCTGGTGCAGACGCTGTACAAGTTCATCAACGACGTGGTGATTTTCGAAACCGAGATCGTCGACAAGACCGCGCGCAGTATCGCCAAGAATCGCTTTGCCGTGGTCTTCCCGTTCGCCTGTCGCTACGACGCCATGACCGTGGTGGTGGACGAGGATTACCACGCGCTGGTGGCGATGGACTTCATGCAACAGACCGTAGCCATGACCGGCATCGAGCCGATCGAACTGCCCACTGAAATTGAACTGAGCCGGGCGATTCCTGCCGCTGTGGCGTTGGCGCCCGAGCACCTGCGCAGCGCGGTGGAGCTGATCTGCGTGGCGATCGCCGAAAACACCGTGACCGGCGACGTCGCCGCGTTTGCCCGTGACGACACGGTCAAGCCGTCGATCAAAGGCCTGATGGCCGATCACTTGCTGGATGAGGGACGGCATTCCAGTTTCTGGGCGCGCATGGTGCGCATCTATTGGCACACCGCCAGTGACGCGGACCGGGCAACCATCGCGCAGATCCTGCCGGTGTTTATCGGCCATTACCTGACCAACGACATTCAAAAGTCCTTCGATCTGCGCCTGATCGACGCCTTGCCGGTCAGCGATACCGTGCGCCGTTCCCTCAAGGACGAGATGGCCGGCCTGGCCTTCCCGATCAATCGCCATCATCCGCTGGTGGGCAACATCGTGCGTTTTTTCCACAGCAGCTCGCTGCTCGACACGCCCTGCGTGCAGCACGCCCTGCGCGACTATCTGGTTTGATGAGGAGGCTGACATGAGACGTCTCGACATTTTGCTGATTGGCGCCAGCCAGGCCATGACCGACCTGGCGCAGGAACTCGAACAACACGGTCACACCTTGCTGCGCAGCGGCGCGGCGCAATCGCCGGTAAATCTGATCATCGACGATGGCTTCATCGGCGCCGGCGATTTCTGCGCCATCCCGCACTTGCACCTGCGCCTGGGTATCGCTGCGCAGAGCCTTGGCGGTTTACCGACGCTCGACCTGCTGTGCTTCCTTGGTTCGTCTCTGATCTGCCGAGTGCCGATTGGCGATGAGCCGTCCGGCAACGGTCAGGCTCTGCGTCAGCGGGTGCTGACGCAGGTGGTTGACGAAGTCGCGCTGCTGGTCAGCCGTTTCTCCCGCGATGCGGAGTATTTCCAGCAGGTGATGCCCGCCACGGCAGCGGATTTCGAACAGGTGGAAGACCTGCGGTTTCTCGACAGCCTGGCCTACGTCCATCGCCTTAACGACACGGCCAACCCGATGCTGCTCAAGCAGGCGCAGATCCCGTTGATCGAGCGTCTGCAACGCAGCCTGATCGAACACGCCGAGCGACCGGCGCTGCACCTGGCCGAGCAGTCGCTCAGCTATCGCCAGTTACACGCTCACAGCTGTGCGATCCAGCAACGCCTGCTGCCATTGCTCAAACAACATCCGCAGCCGTGGATCGTAGGTATCTGTCAGCCGAAAAGCCCGGCGCTGTTTGCCTCGATTCTGGCGGTGCTCGGCAGTGGCGCGGTGTACCTGCCGCTGGAGCCGAGCCATCCGTTGCAGCGCCAGCAATACATCCTGCAGAACGCTGGCGCGGTGTTGCTGCTGCACGATGGCGAGCACCCGCTCAGTGAGTCAATGCCCGGTCTGGATGTCAGTTGTATCGACAGCGCGGATGCGGATCTCAGCCAACCGTTGATGCGTCAACGGCCGACGCTTGAAGCACCGTGCATGGCGCTCTACACCTCAGGCACTACCGGGCATCCGAAGGGCGTGCTGCTGAGCCAGGCGAACCTCGCGCACTTCACCGCGTGGTACGCCGATTACGTGCAGTTGCGCGCCGAAAGCCGGGTGTTGCAGTTCTCTTCGCTGAGCTTCGACTCATCGCTGATCGATATCTTTCCGACGCTGCTGCAGGGCGCCGAACTGGTGGTGCCCGACGACACCCAGCGCCGCGATCCGCTGCAACTGGTGGCGTTGATCCGCCGCCGGCAACTGACCCACGCGTTCCTGCCGCCAGCGCTGCTGAGCATCCTGCCGTTGGAGCAATTGCAAGGCGTGGAAGTGATGACCGGTGGCGACGTCTGCGAGCCCTTCGTCATCGAGCAACTGACCCGTCAGGGCAAGCTGCATAACCTGTACGGCCCCACCGAAGCGACGGTGCTGATTACCGCCCGGCAACTGCAACCAGGTGACAGCAACCGCACTCTTGGCGCACCGATTGCCAACAGTCAGGTGCTGATTCTCGATGACGACTTGCAACCGGTGCCGGAGAACACTGTCGGCGAATTGTTCATCGTCGGCCCCGGCGTTTGCCTCGGTTATCTGAACAACCCGCAGCAGACCGCCGAGCGCTACCTGACCCTGCAACTGCCGCACGGCCAAACGTTGCGCGCGTACCGCAGCGGCGACATGGCCAAATGGGGCGAGCACGGTATCGAGCTGTGCGGACGGCGCGACAATCAGGTGAAAATCCGTGGTTTCCGGGTCGAGCCGGAAGAGATCGAACGCTGCCTGCGCGAGAGCCAGTTGTACCGTCAGGTGGCGGTGGTGATCGACAGTCAGCGGCGGATTCTGGCGTTCCTTGCGCAGCCGCAGTCGGACGCTGCCCGCGATCTATTGAAGGCGCATGCCCAGCAGTTTTTGCCGGACTACATGCAACCGGTGGCGTGGACTGAACTGCCGCACATGCCATTCGCCAGCAACGGCAAGGTCGACCGCAAGGCGTTGCTGGAACTGCCGGTGAGCGTGCAGGACAGCGGCCCGAAATGCCTGCCGGCAAATGCCGACGAAGCGCTGCTGCTGGAGATCTGGGCGGAACTGCTGGAGCTGCCCACCAGCGATATTTCCACCGACGAAAGTTTCTTCAACCTCGGTGGGCATTCGATTCTGCTGTCGCGCATGTTGCTGCGCTTGCGTGAGGAATTCGGCCGTAGCATTTCGATCAACCGCTTCATCGAATTGCCCACCATCATCAAGCTCGCAACGCTGGTGCGCGGGACCGATGACAGCGCGGTGCTCAGCGCCCAGGCCATGGCCGACGCCGAACGCCCGCTGAACATCGAGCCGTTGCCGATCAGTCGCCTGGGCGATGTGCACAAAGTGATCGTCACCGGCGCCAACAGTTTTGTCGGCGTACACATTGTCGAAGCGCTGCTCGGCTGGGGCGCCAGCGAGGTAGCCTGCCTGGTGCGTGACGGTGGCGGACAAACGGCGGCGCAGCGGTTTGCCCAGGCGTTGCGCGAGAACCGCCTGGAGCATCTGGACCTGAGCCGGGTGCGGATCTACTCGGCAGACATCACCCGTCCGCAACTGGGCTTGGCCGACGCCGATTATCAGCGCCTGGATCGCGAGTTCGGCGCACTGGTGCACAACGCCGCCAACGTCAACCATGTGCTCGATTACGAGTCGCTGGCCGCGGATAACGTCGAGCCGATTTTCGAGCTGCTGCGCCTGTGTGAAGGGCGCAGCAAAAAGGTCTTCAACTTTGTCTCGACGCTGTCCGCTTCCAGCACCGTCGATAGCGAAGGCCGCGTACTCGAACTGCCCGCTGCACCGACCCCGCCGATCTACATCCGCAATGGCTACAACCTGTCGAAGTGGGTCGGCGAGCGCATCCTTGAGCGGGCGCGCGAGCGTGGGGTGTGGGTCAACCTGTATCGCCCCGGCAACATCAGTTTCAACAGCCTGAGCGGCGTCTGTCAGCCGCACAAAAACCGTTTGATGCTGATGCTCAAGGGCTCGATCCAACTCGGTCAGGTGCCGGCCTTCGCACTGAATTTCGACCTGATGCCGGTGGACTTTCTCGCCCGTTTCATCGCCTTCCACGCCAGCCGTTATTCGAGCGAGCGAGCGGTGTTCAACCTGCACAACCCCGAGCCGCTGAGTTGGGATGCCTACGTCGCGTCGTTCCGCGAAACCGGCAGTGAATTTTCGCTGGTCAGTGTAGCCGACTGGCAACAGCAACTGGGCCGGGTCGACGCCGACAACGCGCTGTTCGGCGTGCTTGGTTTCTACCTTAACGGCTTCGAGGAAGACATCGGCGACATCTCCCTGATCGGCCACGCCAACGCCCACGCCGGGGTGCAACAGATGGGCGCGCAATACCCGGAAAAATCCCCGGCGCTGCTGCGTCGTGGCTGCGATTACCTGAAACAGATCAACTTCATCTAGTTCATCAAAAAGGAGCAACACCATGAGCAATCTGCAACCCGACACCTTGATCAAAAACCCGCACGGCTGCCACGTTGTGTCGTCGGTGGAAGTGCCGGCGGACGCGGCGCAGGTTTGGGCGGTGGTCGGCAATTTCGCCGCTTTCGACCGGTTTATTCCGGCGTTGTCGCACATCGAAATGACCGGTGAAGGCGTGTCCTCGCTGCGCAAGAAGGTCTTCAAGGACGGCAACGTGGTGGTCGAGCAACTCAACTCCCGCGATGAGCAGGCGCGCGCCATGACCTGGACCACGATCTACAACACGCTGGGTGTGGCCAATCTGTGGGCGGCGATGAATGTGGAATCTTTGGGGGCGGGCAAGTCGCGGGCGACCTGGACAATCATTGCCGAACCGGCCAGCGGAGCTGCCGAGGCGCTGCCGGGGTTCAAGGATTTCGTGCAGGGGTTTGCCGATGATGCGATGGGGAATGTGCTGAAGCTGTTTGTGTAAAGCTTCGGCTTTGCGGTGATTGTCAGACCGCCTTCGCGAGCAGGCTCGCTCCCACATTTTGATCGCATTCCTTCTGTAGGAACGCGGTCCATTTGTGGGAGCGAGCCTGCTCGCGAAGAACGATAACGCGGTCTCGAATCTGCCAATCAGATCTTGAAGCTGTCGACCAACTGCTTCAGGCGATTGGCCTGCTGCGACAATGCATCGCAATCCTTCAACGTTTCATTGAGGTTGGCGACGCTCTGCTGGTTCAGCAGGTTGATCTGGTTGACGTCGACGTTGAGGGTTTCCACCACCGCCGTCTGCTCCTCGGTCGCGGCAGCCACCGACTGGTTCATGCCGTCGATTTCACCGATGCGCTGGGTCACGCTGACCAGGCGCAGGCCCGCCTGATTGGCCACTTCAACGCTCTCTTCGCTGGACGCCTGACTGGCGTTCATGGTGGTCACCGCTTCACGGGAACCGACCTGCAACGAAGTGATCATCTTGTGGATCTCCTCCGCCGACTCCTGGGTGCGATGCGCGAGGTTACGCACTTCGTCCGCCACCACGGCAAAACCGCGTCCGGCTTCACCGGCACGGGCCGCTTCGATGGCCGCGTTGAGCGCCAGCAGGTTGGTCTGCTGCGAGATGCCTTTGATCACATCGAGGATGTGGCCGATGTTGTCGGTGCTGGCATTGAGGGTTTCGATCTGAGTGCNCTGCGAGATGCCTTTGATCACATCGAGGATGTGGCCGATGTTGTCGGTGCTGGCATTGAGGGTTTCGATCTGAGTGCACGACAGGCTGATCTTCTGCGACAGCTCGGTCATCGCCTGAATGGTCTGCTCGACCACCTGACGACCGTCATCAGCCTGTTCGCTCGCGCCGCTGGCGTGTTGCGAAGCGTCGGCGGCGTTGCGAGCGATTTCCTGAGTCGCGGCGCCCAATTGGTTGATCGCGGCGGCCACGCTATTGGTACGGGCGCTTTGTTCGTCGGAACCAATGATCGAGGCGTTGGACGATGCCATCACCCGTTGCGACAGGTCGTGCACATGACGGGTAGCCGACGACACTTCGGAGATCGACGCGTGAATGCGCTCGACGAACTGGTTGAACGAACTACCCAGTTCAGCGAACTCATCCTTGCCTTGCACGACCAGACGACGAGTCAGGTCGCCTTCGCCCTGGGCGATGTCCTGCATCGCACGACCCATGGTGGTCAGCGGACGCATCAGAACGTTGATCAGCAGGCTCAGCAGCAGCGCAATCGCAGCGACCGCGACGAACATCGCGATCAACGCCGAAGTGCGGAACTGGCTGAGCGCGGCGTAGGCCTTGTCACGATCAATCGACAAGCCGATGTACCAGTCGGCATTCGGCAAGCCGCTGACCGGGGTGAACGACAGGATGCGCTCCTGGCCGTTGAGTACCACGTTCTGGTTGCCCTTCTCGATGCGCACGCCGGCGTTCGGGTAGATGTCCTTGAGGTTCTTCATTACCTGGTCTTTGTCCGGGCTGACGATCACCTGGCCGTCACCGCTGACGAGGAATGCGTGACCGAGGCCACCGAAGTCCACCGAATTGATGATCTTCACCAGGGTTTCCAGGCTCAGGTCACCGCCGACCACACCCAGCAGTTCGCCATTGTTTTTCACCGGCATGGCGATGGTCACCACCAGACCACCGACCGCCGCCATGTACGGCGGCGTCAGCATGGTTTTGTCGGCAGCGACGGCTTGCTTGTACCAAGGGCGCTGACGCGGGTCGTAACCGTCGGGCATCTTCGCGTCAGGGCGCTGGGTGAACACCCCGTTGGCCTGACCGACGTAGGTGAACTGGAAGTTCGAGGTGAAGGCCGGTTGATCGACCAGCCCCGGGAAGTCGGCGTCCTTGCCCTGATGGGCAACGTTCTGCGCGAGGTTTTCCAGCACCAGAATTCGCCCGCTCATCCAGTTCTGCACGCTGCTGGCGGTCAGATCGCCGGCCTGCTGCACGGACGACTGGAGGTTCTGGCGAATGGTGTTGCGCTGCAGATAGTCGTTGTAGAGGGTGAACAAAGCGAAAGCCAGGACCACGACGCCCGAGGCGGCCAACAGGATTTTATGGCTGAACTTGAGATTCATTTCATGGGACTTCTTATGCAAAAGTGGGGATGCGTTCCGGGATGCAACATTCCATGTACAGCGCAGGCGGCGTTCTGACGGCCGCTCTACTTTGGTGCACGCATGTCTCACCAGTCTTTCGGCACGCGTCGGAGAAAACTTAGCGCTTTGCAGGAAATGGACGGCATTTCTGCCAGATTCCCGCCGAACGGCGTGCCAGAGCGTTCGTCTGTCATTTTTTGATGACTGTTTTGCAGCGCCGGTTGCAAATTCTGTAGCCCTTGATGACAATGCGACTAATTATCATTTGTGACGTTCGGGCTGTTGCGTTCATGTCCTCACCTGAGTTTGCAGTGCAGGCGCTTTACAGGAGTCATCACGGCTGGCTCAACGCCTGGCTGCGAGCGCGACTGGGCAATGCCGCGGATGCGGCGGATCTGGCCCAGGACACCTTCGTCCGTCTGCTGCAGCGCAGCGAACGCCTGGAACTCAAGGCGCCTCGGGCTTTTTTGCGCACCATCGCCCGTGGTCTGGTGATCGACCTGTGGCGTCGTGAAGAAATCGAACGCGCCTATCTCGAAACCATCGCCCACTTGCCCGAAGCCGAAGCCCCAAGCGCCGAAACCCGCGCGCTGGTAATCGAATTGCTTGGGGACATCGCGCGCATGCTCGAAGGCTTGCGGCCGAAAGTGCGTCAGGCGTTTCTGCTGGCGCAGTGCGAAGGCTTGACCCACAAGCAGATCGCCGCGCGAATGGGCTTGTCTCTGCGCTCAGTCGAACGTTACATCGCCGCTGCGCTGTATCACTGCTACGTGTTGCGGTACGCAAGTTGATGCCAGTGGATAACAACTCGGTCGGGCGTCGCGCCGAGCCGCCGCAACAGGTGGTCAAGCAAGCCATCCACTGGTTGCTGCGCCTGCGCAACAACCATGGCAATGCGCGCCTGAGTCATCAGTGCGATGCGTGGCGCGCCGAACATCATGAACATGAACTGGCCTGGCAGCGCGTGCAGTCGCTGCAGGCTGAACTGAGCCATAACCTGCGCGCAGCGCCCGGCGCCCAGGTCGCGTTCAATACGCTGGAAAACAGTGCGCAAGGACTGGGCCGGCGACAAGCCTTGAAGCTGCTGTCCGGCGCGGTGCTGATGGGCTCCGCGGCATGGCTGGCCAAGGACACCTCCGTGTGGCAGCAGTGGCGCGCTGATTACGCTACGGCGACCGGCGAGCGTCGCGGGTTCCAGCTGCCCGACGGCACGCGGATCGAGCTGAACACTGCCAGTGCGGTGGATCTGGACTACACCGCGCAGCAGCGGCTGATCAAACTCAATCGCGGCGAAATCATCGTCACATGCGGTGGTAACGATGAAGGCGCGGCGTTCAATCGGCCACTTCGCGTGCAAAGTCGTCATGGCATTTATGAGCCGATAAAAGCCCGCTTCATCCTGCGTCAGGACAGCGATTGCACGCGGCTCACCGTCAGCTCCGGGAGCGCCGCCATCCGCAGCGGCGCAACCTCCGTCGAGGCACTCGCGGGGCAGACCTATCTGATCGATCACCATCAGGTGCGCCCGGCAGCACCACTGGATATGGACGTGGGCGCGTGGGCCGATGGTTTGATTGTGACCCGCAATATGCGCCTGGGCGATTTCCTCAATGAAGTCGGGCGTTATCGTCAGGGCTTTGTGACGTGCGCGCCGCAGGTGGCGGACTTGCGCCTGTCCGGAGTGTTCCGCCTGGAGGACACCGACAAGCTGCTGGCCATCCTGCCGCAGACCCTGCCGGTGCAATTGCGTTATCGCACCCGATGGTGGGTCACGCTGGAAGCAGTGGCCTGAAATTATTTTGGCGGGTTTTCGCGACAAGTCCGGCTTGGTCAGTAAGCACTTCAACTCAGCCTTTGCGACTTGCCACGGAAACCGACAATGACTGTCCGCCTCACCTGTAAGAAACCGCTGAATTTCACTGCCGAATCGGGCCTGCTGCGCCACGCCGTTCGCGCCGCCCTGCTGTCCACCGTTCTGGGTGCCGGTGCGCTGCCCGGGCTGAGCCTCGCCGCCCCTGCCAGTGAAGCGAGCAGTCATCGCTACAGCATCGGCGCCGGCCCGCTGGGCGAAGCGCTGAACCAGTTTGCCCGTCAGGCAGGCATTACCTTGGCGATGACTCCGCAGCAAACGCAGGGACAACAGTCTCCGGGCGTACAGGGCGAATATTCAACTGATCAGGCGTTGAGCCATTTGCTCAGCGGTTCGGGCCTAGAAGCAGTCAGCCAGGACGGCAGCAGCTACGTCCTGCGTCCTGTCAGTGAAACCGATGCGCTGGCACTGCCAACCACCGATATCAAAGGTTTCGCCCTCGGCAACGCACTCGGCAGCATGGAAGGCTACAACGCCACCCACAGCCAGATCGCCACCAAGACCAGTACCGCGCTGCTGGAAACGTCACAAAGCGTATCGGTGGTGACTCGCGAGCAAATGGACGATCAAGGCTCGCAGACCGTCTCCCAGACGATGCGTTATACCCCCGGCGTGCTGACCAATCCTTACGGCGCGACGCATCGATACGACTATGTGGCGATGCGCGGTTTCAACGACGGTTCGGTGGACAACATCTATCTCGACGGCCTCAAGTCGATGGGTGACAGCGGCACCTACAGCACCATGCAGGTCGATCCGTATTTCCTTGAACGCGTGGATATTCTCAAAGGCCCATCGTCCGTGTTGTACGGTCGCAGTTCGCCCGGTGGCCTGGTGGCGCTGACCAGCAAAAAGCCGTTGTACGAGGCCTATCATCAAGTTCGGGCCACGGTCGGCACCCAAGGCCAGCGCGGTGTCGGTTTTGACTTCAGCGGTCCGGTCGATGACGACAAGCGCATCGCCTATCGTCTGACCGGTTTGACGGATCAATCCGACACGCAATTCGACCACAACAAGGAAAAACGCTTCGCTCTCGCCCCAACCCTGAGCATCGATTTCACTGAAGACACTTCGCTGACACTGCAGGCGTATCTACAACACGATCCGGATGGCGGCTACCACGGCGGCGTGCCGGCAGACGGGACGATTCATCAGCGCAACGGCAACCGCATCTCGCCGCACTTCTTCGAGGGCGAGCCGGGAGTTGATGGGTACTCGCGGAATCAGCAGTCGTTTGGCTATCAGTTCGAACACCGCTTCAACGATGTCTTCACGGCGCGGCAGAATTTCCGTTACCTCGACTCCAAAGTGAACATGGATCAGGTCTACGCCTATGGCTGGACGACGCCAACCAGCAACGAACTGAACCGCTATTACACCGGCGGCGATGAGCGTCTGCATGCGTTCATCGTCGACAACATGCTGCAGGCCGAATTCTTCACCGGTGCCACCAAGCACACCGTGTTGATGGGCGCAGATTATCAACGGCGCAAAACCGTGGTCGACTGGACCAGCGGCGGCCTGGCGCCGATCAATGCCTTCGACCCGGTCTACGGCAATTCGGCGATCGACATGTACGGCGAGACCCGTTATCTGCGCCGCCTGGAACAAACCGGCGTATACCTGCAAGACCTGATCGAGATGGACCAGTGGCGCTTCTCACTCGGCCTGCGTCAGGACTGGGTCGAGACGTCGGATGAGAACCGTCTCGCCGAAGCAGGACGGCCAGTGGGCACCGAAATCAACGACCGCCGCACCAAACTGACCGGCCGCGCTGGCGCGTTGTATCTGTTCGAAAACGGCTTGGCGCCGTACATCAGCTATTCCGAGTCGTTTAACCCGAACTCGTATGCTGACAGCGCCGGCAATCCACTGCCGCCAACCGACGGAACGCAATGGGAAGTCGGCCTGAAGTACCAGCCGCCGGGCACCGACAATCTGTTCACCGCCTCGCTGTTCCATATCGATCAGGAGAACCTGGCGACCAAGCTGCCGCAGGAAAATTTCTACCGTGCTGTCGGCGCCGTGCGTTCGCAAGGTCTGGAACTGGAAGCGCACATGCAGGTGACCGACAACCTGAAAGTGCTCGGTAGCTATACCTTCACCGATATCGAGTATTCGAAGTCGATGGTCAGTACCCTGAGTACGCCGACCGACGTAATCGAAAACAAAGGCAACTCGCCGACTCAGGCACCGCGGCACATGGCATCGTTGTGGGCCGACTACAAGTTCGATAGCGCGGCACTCGATGGCCTGCGTTTAGGCGGTGGTGTGCGTTATGTCGGTTATAGCTGGGCGGATGCGGAAAACACACTGAAGGTGCCGTCTTACACGTTGTTCGACGCATCGATCGGTTATGACCTGGGCAAGGTCGGCTTGAAGGGCGTCGACGTTCGATTGAACGCGAACAACCTGACCAACGAGTCTTACGTGGCCTCCTGCGCCAGTCTGAGCTTTTGCTACATGGGCGAAGAGCGCAACGTCGCGGCCACGGTCAGCTACCAGTTCTGAACCTTAGCCTTATGCATAAAAAAGCCAGCCCCTGATCATTCAGGGGCTGGCTTTTTCGATTTTAAGGGCGCCGTTCAAACGGCCTCAGCTGAGGCGCTGTGATTACCCCCGTGACGAACCGTTCCGGAGTAATCGGTTGCGTGGAAGATCAATACGGCTCGCAAAGCGGCCTGATTTTTTAATTCCCTGAAACGACAAAACCCCTGTCTGCGTTAGCAGACAGGGGTTCTGGAATTTAATCTTGACGATGACCTACTCTCACATGGGGAAACCCCACACTACCATCGGCGATGCATCGTTTCACTTCTGAGTTCGGGATGGGATCAGGTGGTTCCAACGCTCTATGGTCGTCAAGAAATTC
>NZ_CP058974.1:720896-1021455 GCF_022368695.1 Pseudomonas sp. Y5-11 | reverse complement strand
TCTCTCGTTAGCGGGAGGCGAATTCTACAGCGTTACACGCTGCTGTCAACACCTCTTTTTCACCGCTTTCGACCGAGAAGATCGAACCGTCAAAAGAGCCAAACATCACCGCTCTTTCAACTCCCTCCAGGCTTCGATGAACTGAAGCGATCCGCCGTCGAAAACTGCGTAACTCATTGAATCTCAAGGAGTTTTCCGTTTCGACTGCGCCGGAAGTGGGGCGAATTATAGACCTCCAGAATCTGCCGTCAACCGTTAATTTCAGTTTTCTTTCAACAACTTACAGACCGGTTAAAAAACACACAGCTGCGCCTATATAAGTTGGAAAAACCACTCCCTCTATATAGAGGAGTATTTCAAAGGACCCCATCAGCCTTGAGCAACTCCACGGCGCCAGCGCCCATACCCAACACCCGCTGCAGAACCTCCAGCGTATGCTCGCCCAATAAAGGAGGCGCGCGACGGTATTCGACAGGCGTTTGCGACAGCCGGATCGGACTCGCCACCTGCGGGACCATTCCTGCCAGTGCGTGCGGCAGCGCTATCGCCAACCCACGTGCCTTCACCTGCGGATCGTCAAACACCTGGGACAGATCATTGATCGGCCCACACGGCACGCCCGCCTGCTCCAACTGCGCCACCCATTCGGCGGTGGTCTTGAATACCGTTGCCTGACGAATCAGCGGAATCAACACCGCGCGGTTAGCCACCCGCAGCTTGTTAGTCGCGAAACGCGGATCGTCCGCCCACTGCGGCTGCCCAGCCACCTCGGCGAACTTGCGGAACTGGCCGTCATTGCCAACGGTAAGAATGAAATCACCATCAGCCGTCGGGAAGTCCTGATAAGGCACGATGTTCGGATGCGCATTGCCCAGACGCTTGGGCGCATTGCCCGTAGTCAGGTAATTCATCGCCTGATTGGCCAGGCAGGCGACCTGCACATCCAGCAAAGCCATATCGATGTGTTGCCCGCCGCCATCGTGATCACGATGAGCCAGCGCTGCCAGAATCGCCACCGTCGAATACAGACCTGTAAGGATGTCCGTCAGCGCTACCCCCACCTTTACCGGCCCGGCGCCTTCATCACCTTCAGGGCGACCGGTCAGGCTCATCAGCCCGCCCAGCCCCTGGATCATGAAGTCGTAACCGGCGCGCTTGGCATACGGCCCGGTTTGACCGAAGCCGGTGATCGAGCAATAGATCAGGTCCGGATTGATCGCCTTCAGCGACTCGTAGTCCAGACCGTAGGCGGCCAGCCCACCGACCTTGAAGTTCTCGATCAGGATGTCCGACTTCGCCGCCAGCTCACGCACAAGCTGTTGACCTTCAGGCCGAGTGAAGTCGATCGTCACCGATTGCTTGTTGCGGTTGGCCGACAAGTAGTAAGCCGCCTCGCTGGTGTTCTCCCCATAAGCGTCCTTGAGGAAGGGCGGCCCCCAGGCGCGCGTGTCATCGCCATTGCCCGGACGCTCGACCTTGATCACCTCGGCGCCAAGGTCGGCAAGTATCTGCCCGGCCCACGGCCCGGCCAGCACGCGCGATAAATCCAGTACCCGCAGATGCGACAGCGCGCCCATGGTCGCTCTCCTGTTAATAGAACGCCTGCAGACCGGTTTGCGCGCGCCCCAGGATCAACGCGTGAACGTCGTGAGTACCTTCATAGGTATTCACCACTTCCAGGTTGACCAGGTGACGGGCCACACCGAACTCGTCGGAAATACCGTTGCCCCCCAACATGTCACGGGCCATCCGGGCAATATCCAGCGACTTGCCGCAGGAGTTACGCTTCATGATCGAGGTGATTTCGACCGCCGCAGTGCCTTCATCTTTCATGCGCCCCAGACGCAGGCAACCTTGCAGTGCCAAGGTAATTTCGGTCTGCATGTCGGCCAGCTTCTTCTGGATCAGCTGAGTCGCGGCCAATGGGCGGCCGAACTGCTGACGATCAAGGGTGTACTGGCGAGCGGTGTGCCAGCAGAATTCGGCAGCGCCCAACGCGCCCCAGGAGATGCCGTAGCGCGCCGAGTTGAGGCAAGTGAACGGACCTTTCAGACCACGCACGTCGGGGAAGATGTTCTCTTCCGGTACGAAAACGTTGTCCATGACAATTTCGCCGGTGATCGATGCGCGCAGGCCAACCTTGCCGTGAATCGCCGGTGCGCTCAGGCCCTTCCAGCCTTTCTCCAGGACAAAGCCACGGATGTCGCCGGCATCGTCTTTGGCCCAGACTACAAATACGTCGGCGATCGGGCTGTTGGTGATCCACATCTTGGCGCCGGTCAGGCTGTAACCGCCGTCGACTTTGCGCGCACGTGTGATCATCGCACCCGGATCGGAACCGTGGTTGGGTTCGGTCAGACCGAAGCAGCCGATCCATTCGCCGGACGCCAGTTTCGGCAGGTATTTCTGTTTCTGCGCTTCGGTGCCGAATTCGTTGATCGGCACCATCACCAGCGAGGACTGTACGCTCATCATCGAACGGTAGCCGGAGTCGACGCGCTCCACTTCACGAGCAATCAGACCGTAGCTGACGTAGTTCAGACCGCTGCCACCGTATTGCTCAGGGATGGTCGCGCCGAGCAGACCGACTTCGCCCATTTCGCGAAAGATCGCCGGATCGGTTTTCTCATGGCGGAAAGCTTCAAGCACGCGTGGCGCCAGGCTCTGCTGAGCGAACTGGGCGGCGGTGTCACGGATCATGCGCTCCTCTTCGGTGAGCTGTTGATCCAGCAGCAAGGGATCGATCCAGTTGAAGCTAGCTTTACCGCCCATGAGTGTGTCCTCGCAAATCGGTGAATTAACGTGGCATTGATCCTAGGCCCGCTTCGCCAACGCGGCAAACGAGGATTTCGCATCCTGTTGTGCTAATTTCTCACTCCGAAACGTCGCTGAATGCCTTTTATGCGGCGCATTAGTGAGGTTGACGTACATGCGCAGGAAGATACCCAGCACCACAGCCCTGATTAGCTTCGAAGCCGCCGCTCGCCACGAAAGCTTTACCAAGGCTGCCGAAGAACTTTCACTCACCCAGGGCGCCATTTGCCGACAGATTGCCAGCCTTGAGGAGTTCCTCAGTGTGGAACTGTTCCGACGCTCGCGACGCGGTGTGAAGCTGACAGAAGCGGGGCTGTCCTACAGCCGTCGGGTGGCCACGCAACTCGATGCCGTCGAGCGCGACACGCTCTCGGTCATGGGTCAACAGGGCACCAACGTGATCGAACTGGCGGTAGTGCCCACTTTCGGCACGCAATGGCTGCTGCCACGGCTCAAGGATTTCCAGCTCAAGCACCCGGAAGTGACAGTTAACCTGACCAACCGTACCCGCCCGTTCCTGTTTGCCGATACTGATTTCGACGCGGCGATCTACTTCGGCGACGCCGATTGGTCAGGTACCGAATCCCACAGACTGATGGGCGAAAATCCGATGCCGGTGTGCAGCCCTGCCCTACTCGGCAATAGAACGCATCTGACGGCTGACGAGATCGCCGAACTGCCGTTGCTGCAACAAACCACTCGCCCTTACGCCTGGCGCCAATGGTTTAACTCACAGCACCTGAACATCCCCCGCGACATGACAGGCCCACGCTACGAGCTATTCTCCATGCTGGCCCAGGCGGCCATGCACGACATGGGTATCGCACTGATTCCGCCGTTCCTGATTCAACGCGAACTGGCCGAGAAACGCTTGGTGATCGCCAACCCGGATGCACTCTCCAGCATCAAGGCGTATTACCTGATGATTCCGGAGCGCAAGGTCGAATCGGCGTCACTCAAGGCATTTCGCGATTGGCTGGTCAATCAGGCAAACAGCTACAGCCTAGAAGGATAAAGGCTTACAACAATTACTAACCCGGTAGTCAGGAAATCCAAAGCCCTACAGATATAAGTATTTGTCGCAAAATCGCAGACTGTATCCGAAAGTCGTACAGACGTCCCACAAGCGCCTGCTGACGTGGCTTTGAGCCTCTATTGACGACTCATTACGTCCTATTCACGTCGCCGATGAGAATTTTTTTCAGATTCGGCCAGAATCCTTGTAAGGCACGGCCTACAAGGGATTCAACTGGCCATCTGCGACATTCGGTCACGGGATGACTTGTAGTTAATTTTCCGTCACCCGTCATAATCCCTTGAAGGGCATAAAGTTCGCCTGCAAAATGCCGCGCCCCGCCCTGATTTGGCGGGATCGTGCTGATCGGCCGCCCCAGTCGCACCATCCGCAGTGCCTGGGTTTACTCAATAAGATCACGCAGGAGATTTGACGTGCACATTGGTGTTCCTCTCGAAACCCAGACCGGTGAAACACGGGTTGCTGCAACCCCGGAAACCATTAAAAAGCTGATCAGCCAAGGTCATAAGGTCACTGTGCAAACCGGCGCCGGCGTCAAAGCCAGCGTTGTCGACAGTGCCTATGAAGCGGCGGGCGCAACCATTGGCAGTGCCAGCGATGCGTTCGGTGCCGAGCTGATTCTCAAAGTGGTCGCCCCCAGCGACGCCGAACTGGCGCTGATCAAGCGCGGCGCGGTGCTGGTTGGCATGCTCAACCCCTTCAATAACGAAACCATCGCCAAAATGGCCGAGTGCGGGATTACCGCGTTCGCCCTGGAAGCGGCGCCGCGTACGTCTCGGGCGCAGAGTCTCGATGTGTTGTCGTCGCAGGCGAACATTGCCGGCTACAAGGCTGTGTTGCTGGCCGCGCACTACTATCCGCGCTTCATGCCGATGCTGATGACCGCTGCGGGTACCGTGAAAGCGGCGCGTGTGCTGATTCTTGGTGCCGGCGTGGCCGGGCTGCAGGCGATTGCCACGGCGAAACGTCTGGGCGCGGTGATTGAAGCGTCTGATGTGCGTCCGGCGGTGAAGGAACAGATCGAATCCCTCGGCGCCAAGTTCGTTGACGTCCCTTACGAAACTGACGAAGAGCGCGAATGCGCGGTCGGTGTCGGCGGTTACGCGCGACCAATGCCGGCGAGCTGGATGCAGCGTCAGGCCCAGGCTGTGCACGAGCGCGCCAAGCAGGCCGATATCGTCATCACCACCGCCCTGATCCCGGGCCGCAAGGCACCGACGCTGTTAAGCGCAGACACCGTGGCGCAGATGAAGCCGGGCTCGGTGGTTATCGACCTCGCAGCAGCCCAGGGCGGCAACTGCCCGCTGACCGTCGCCGATCAGGTCGTGGTCGAGAACGGCGTGACCATCGTCGGCCCGACCAACCTCGCCGGTGAAGTCGCCGCAGATGCTTCGGCGCTGTACGCCCGCAACCTGCTGGACTTCCTCAAGCTGGTGTTCACCAAAGAAGGCCAGTTCGACGTCAACCTCGAAGACGACATCGTCGCCGCGTGCCTGATGTGCCGCGACGGCCAAGTCATCCGCAAAAACGCCTAAGCAGGGATTCAGACGATGGAAGAGCTTATCTCCCCCGGTATCTATAACCTGATCATCTTCGTGCTGGCGATTTATGTCGGTTACCACGTGGTCTGGAACGTAACACCTGCGCTGCACACGCCACTGATGGCGGTGACCAACGCCATTTCGGCGATCGTAATCGTCGGCGCCATGCTCGCTGCTGCGCTGACCGTCACACCGCTGGGCAAGACCATGGGCACCCTCGCCGTGGCACTGGCTGCGGTCAATGTGTTCGGTGGCTTTCTGGTCACCCGCCGCATGCTTGAGATGTTCAAGAAGAAAGCCCCGAAAGCAAAAGAAGAGGCGCCGAAGTAATGAGCATGAATCTCGTCACGACGCTCTACCTGATCGCGTCGATCTGCTTTATCCAGGCCCTCAAAGGCCTGTCGCACCCGACCACCTCGCGGCGCGGCAATCTGTTCGGCATGCTCGGCATGGCGCTGGCCATTCTCACCACCGTCGGCCTCATCTATAAGCTGGGTGCCGAGCTTGCAACTGCCGGTATCGGCTATGTGATCGTCGGCCTGCTGATCGGCGGCACTGCCGGTTCGATCATGGCCAAGCGCGTCGAAATGACCAAGATGCCGGAGCTGGTCGCCTTCATGCACAGCATGATCGGTCTGGCGGCGGTGTTCATCGCCATTGCTGCGGTGGTTGAGCCGCAATCGCTGGGCATCGTCAAGCAACTGGGTGATTCGATCCCGGCGGGTAATCGTCTCGAACTGTTCCTCGGTGCGGCGATCGGTGCGATCACCTTCTCCGGTTCGGTGATCGCCTTCGGCAAGCTGTCGGGCAAGTACAAGTTCCGCCTGTTTCAGGGTGCACCAGTACAGTTTGCCGGTCAGCACAAACTGAACGCGGTCCTGGGCCTGGCGACGCTGGTGCTGGGTGTGACCTTCATGCTCACCGGCAACCTCGCCGCGTTCGCGCTGATGCTGGCGCTGGCGTTCGTGATGGGCGTGCTGATCATCATCCCGATCGGCGGTGCCGACATGCCGGTGGTGGTGTCGATGCTCAACAGCTATTCGGGCTGGGCGGCTGCGGGTATCGGCTTCTCGCTGAACAACTCGATGCTGATCATTGCCGGCTCGCTGGTGGGTTCGAGCGGTGCGATCCTCTCGTACATCATGTGCAAGGCGATGAACCGTTCCTTCTTTAATGTACTGCTCGGTGGTTTCGGCAATACGGCCGACGCAGGACCTGCCGGTGCGAAAGAAGCCCGTCCGGTGAAATCCGGTTCGGCGGATGACGCGACCTTCCTGCTGACCAACGCCGACACCGTGATCATCGTCCCGGGCTACGGCCTGGCGGTGGCCCGCGCGCAGCATGCGTTGAAAGAACTGACCGAGAAGCTGACCCACCGTGGCGTGACCGTGAAGTACGCGATCCACCCGGTGGCCGGTCGCATGCCCGGGCACATGAACGTCCTGCTCGCCGAGGCCGAAGTGCCTTACGACCAGGTGTTCGAGATGGAAGACATCAACTCCGAGTTCGGCCAAGCCGACGTGGTGCTGGTGCTCGGCGCCAACGACGTGGTCAACCCGGCCGCCAAGAACGATCCGAAATCGCCGATTGCCGGCATGCCGATCCTCGAAGCGTTCAAGGCCAAGACCATCATCGTCAACAAGCGCTCGATGGCCAGCGGCTATGCCGGTCTGGACAACGAACTGTTCTACCTGGACAAAACCATGATGGTGTTCGGCGACGCGAAGAAGGTCATCGAGGACATGGTCAAAGCGGTCGAGTAATCCTCCGCAGTAGCACCGGACGCCCCGACTTGTCGGGGCGTTTTCGTTTGCGCAAAACGTCGGACAATTTGCCGCGTTGTTGCAGATCCGGTAACGGTGTTTTACTTCAAACCCGCTAAATAGACGCCTCGTTTGCGACCTTGGTAGCGGGACAGGCGCCCGCGAAATTCACTAGACTGCGCATCCTGATACTCGCTTCCCGAGAAAATAATCCATGTACCGTGACCGTATTCGCCTGCCTTCGTTGTTGGATAAAGTGATGAGCGCCGCCGACGCCGCCGCGCTGATTGAAGACGGTATGACCGTCGGCATGAGCGGCTTCACCCGCGCCGGCGAAGCCAAAGCCGTCCCTCACGCATTGGCCGAGCGAGCCAAGGTCACGCCGCTGAAGATCAGCCTGATGACCGGCGCCAGCCTGGGCAACGACCTCGACAAACAGCTGACCGAGGCCGGCGTGCTGTCGCGACGCATGCCATTTCAGGTCGACAGCACCTTGCGCAAGGCAATCAACGCCGGCGAAGTGATGTTCATCGACCAGCACCTGTCGGAAACCGTCGAGCAACTGCGCAATCAGCAACTGAAGCTGCCGGACATCGCAGTGATCGAAGCCGTGGCCATCACCGAGCAGGGCCACATCGTGCCGACTACCTCGGTGGGCAACTCGGCCAGCTTCGCGATTTTTGCCAAACAGGTAATCGTCGAGATCAACTTGGCGCACAACGCCAACCTCGAAGGCCTGCATGACATCTATATCCCGACCTACCGCCCGACGCGCACGCCGATCCCGTTGGTAAAAGTCGACGACCGTATCGGCAGCACCGCGATCCCGATTCCACCAGAGAAGATTGTCGCCATCGTCATTACCCAGCAGGCGGATTCGCCGTCCACGGTGTCGACCCCGGATGTCGACACCAACGCCATTGCCGAACACCTGATCACCTTCTTCAAACAGGAAGTCGATGCCGGGCGCATGACCAACAAGCTTGGCCCGCTGCAGGCCGGGATCGGCAACATTGCCAACGCGGTAATGTGTGGCCTGATCGATTCGCCGTTCGAAGACCTGACCATGTATTCCGAAGTACTGCAGGACTCGACCTTCGACCTGATCGACGCCGGCAAGCTGAGTTTCGCGTCTGGCAGCTCGATCACTCTGTCAGAGCGGCGCAACAGTGATGTGTTCGGCAATCTGGAGAAGTACAAGGACAAACTGGTGCTGCGCCCGCAGGAGATCTCCAACCACCCGGAAGTGGTGCGTCGTCTGGGTATCATCGGCATTAACACCGCGCTGGAGTTCGACATCTACGGCAACGTCAACTCCACCCACGTCTGCGGCACGCGGATGATGAACGGTATTGGTGGCTCGGGCGACTTCGCGCGCAACGCGCACCTCGCGGTGTTTGTGACCAAGTCGATCGCCAAGGGCGGGGCGATTTCCAGCGTGGTGCCGATGGTCAGCCACGTCGACCACACCGAGCATGACGTCGACATCCTGGTGACCGAAATCGGTCTGGCCGACCTGCGCGGCTTGGCCCCGCGGGAACGTGCCCGGGTGATTATCGATAACTGCGTACACCCCGATTACCGCAAGGCGCTGAATGACTACTTCACCGCCGCCTGCGCCATCGGCGGTCATACCCCGCACATCCTGCGCGAAGCCTTGAGCTGGCACATGAACCTGGAAGAAACCGGTCGCATGCTCGCGGTGTAATTCGTACAGTCAAACCGCTGATGCAATCACAGTTTGTGTCAGCGGTTTTTTCATCCTTCCTATTCGACAAAAACTGTACTGCTGTACTGGTTGTTTCCTACGGCTTTTGCCTATCCTCTACCTCAATTTGAGCAAAAACGCACCATAAAAGTGCATACAGGTACAGTTTGCTCAATTTTGACCCATACACCACCTATAAACAGTTAACTGGTCACTCACAATACAGTTGAACTGTATCTAGAGAGACTAGGCAAACGAGAGGATCATGGGCACCAGTTAAACCACTACCTGATCCCGCCACAAGCGGAAGGATGTCAACCATGGAACGTACACTCAGTTCCGAACTGTTCTTCGAAGACAAAGCTGCAAAAACCCAGGCTTCCCTGCCTCTGCGCGTTATCGCCAACTTGATGTTGTGGCAGCGCCGCATCTCCAGCCGCCACCAACTGGCTCGTCTGGATTCGCGTCTGCTGGCTGACGCCGGTATCAGCGAAGCACAACGCTACGAAGAGCTGAGCAAGCCGTTCTGGCGCTAAGTAGCGTCGCTGGCTCTGGTCGCTAGACCCACCGCCAGCAACCCGAATTGAACACACAAGACCCGTCGCGGGAAACCGCGACGGGTCTTGTCGTTTCAGGGTTCGAAAATGCCCGTACAGCAGAATATTCGAAGTACAGGTACAGTTCTAAATAAACAAAATCTGAACCAGTACAATTTCTCATGAGTGTATCTGCTCGCCAAACTGCATCGGGCGCAGCATGTCCTTAACCCTCCTGGGTTTAAGGAAAACGCCATGAAAGGCTTACAGGATGTTTCGACAGCTTCGACTCTACCCCGCGCTCACTCGCACCCGTTGCGGCGTTTGTTTCGCCCCCTGTGGCAAGGACTGGAGCGCGCCAGGACGCGGCGCCTGCTGGCTCAACTGGACCAGCGCGACCTAGCGGATCTGGGCCTCAGCCATGCCGATCGGCTCAGAGAACTGGAGAAACCATTCTGGCGCTAGCATTCTGCCCACTGTCCGAACCTCGCGCGCAGGCCTAATATCCACGCCAGAACGTGGCGAATCTTCTGTAACCCGCGTCTGACTCATCAGACACAAGCCACCTCTCAATACGGTTTACTATCAGGAGATCCACCATGTCCCGTCTTCGCCTGCTCAGCGCTGCCGCCTTGCTGGCCGTGGCTGCCAACGCCAGTGCCTCCAGCTTCATTGTGACCACCGACGCCGTGGTTGGCGCGCTGAAATCCTCCTCGGACGCCACCTCCGATGTCAGCTCTTCGCTGCGTGACAACAAAGTCGTGATCGCCGCCCGTGACGACGCTGCCAGCTTCGTCGCCAGCGAAGGCCAGATCCGCGGCGTCAAACTGGAAAGCGCCCTGGACCTGATCCGCCATCAAGCACCACAACTCAACGCGACCGACTTCCAACTGGCGCAAGCCATTCTGGCGATCTGATCGGACGTTGCCAGACGGGGCACGCCAGTCGTGTCCCGATGTTTCGCCACTGGCTCTGGCCCGGGCATTACGCTAGCCTTGAGACTCGCTAACCGTTATCGAGTCCCATGCGTTTTCTGACCAACCTGCTTATCCCTTGTGCCTTGTTCAGCGCCTGCTGGGCGACGTCGGTCGATGCCTTTGATGTCTCCACGCAAAATACTGTGGTGACGGTCTGGGCCACAGGAATGGTGTCTTCCGCGCCATTCGACCGTAAACTGATCATCGCCGCTTATGATGACGCGGCGGCGTTTGTTGCCAGTGACGGCGAATTGCGCGGCGCGCAGCTCGAATCCGCCCTGCATTACCTGCGCAAATCCCGACCGAAACTTCATGTCAGCGACCTTGAACTGGCACAGGCAATTCTCGTCCAATAGTTATCTCAGTCCTTCGTTATCATTGCCCTTCCGGAGTCGTTCCATGCGTAGCCCGCTGATTGCTGCCGCCCTTGGCCTGTTTGTGTTGGCCGACGTGGCCCAGGCGCACACCCTGGTAGCCACCAGTAACATCATCGTTCGTGCCTCCCAGCGCACCATCGATTTCACCTCCGATACCACCACGTCGATTCGCGATTCGAAAATCATCCGCGAAGCCCATGACGATGCCGCCAGTTTTGTTGCCACCAACGGCGATATCCGTGGTGCGCACCTGGAAGCCGCCCTCAACACCTTGCGCACCCGCGTGCCGGAAGCCCGCGACGCCAGCGATCAGGTGCTCGCCGAAGCCATTCTTGCCCTGTGAAGTCACTCGGCGCCTGGCTACTGGCCGGGGCGTTGTTGCTGCTTGGCAACAGCGCCCACGCCAGCCTGCAATTGCGGCTCAAGACCGACGGGCTGAGCCCCGCCCAGCAACAGGCCAGTCAGGCGCTGCTCGATGAAGCGATGCAGAAGCTGCCGCCCAGCTTCGTCGAACAGTTGGACCGGCGCATCGACGTCGGCTGGTCCGACGACATGCCCGGCAACGCCTACGGCCAGGCGACCCTGGTTGCCGAACTCGACCTGAACCGCAAACTGCTCGCCAGCCTCACCGACGGCAGCGCGGCCAAAGAAAAAACCAATCGCCCTCACGGCACCGTGCGCCAGGAACTGCTGGCAACCGTGTTGCACGAGCTCACCCACATTTATGACCGCGCGCGCCTGTGGCCCGCCGCCGAGCGCACGCTGATCCAGCGCTGCACTCGCCGCAGCAACAGCGCCGGCCTGATCGGCATTCCCGACGAGTGTCGCGGCCAGACCGAACGCCGCTTCACCCTCAGCGATGACCCGCGCCTGCTCGACCTCGCCGGCTGGCAACAGTACGTCGGGCGGCGCGGCGAGCGTGAACAGCACAACCGCCAGGTGGCCCGCAGCCCGGATCTGTACGAGATTTCCAGTCCGAAAGAGTTTGTCGCGGTCAACATGGAGTATTTCCTCCTCGACCCGAGCTACGCCTGCCGACGTCCTGCGCTCTATCGCTACTACAAGGAGCGCTTCGGCTGGGCACCACCGGCCAGGGACACCTGCAGCAACACCTTCGCCTTCCTGAATGCCGGCAACGACTTCGCCAAACAGCCACTGGGACAGGTCGATCCGGAGCGGGTGTATGCCGTCGACTACTTGCTGGCCGAAGCCAACCAGAACTGGGTCAGCCGCTGGGGCCACAGCATGCTGCGCCTGGTGATCTGTGCGCCGGGACGACCACGGGGCCCGGATTGCCGGCTCGACCTCGACCAGCATCTGGTGTTGTCGTACCGCGCCTTTGTCGGTGACGTGCAGCTGTCGAGCTGGGACGGACTGGTCGGCAAGTACCCGTCACGGCTGTTCGTGCTGCCACTCGCCCAGGTCATCGACGAATACACCAAGACCGAACTGCGCAGCCTCGCTTCGGTACCGCTGAACCTGTCGCGCAAGGAAATTGAAGAGGTGGTCGAACACGCCGCCGAGATGCACTGGAGTTACGACGGCAACTACTTCTTCCTGTCCAACAACTGCGCCGTGGAAAGCCTCAAGCTGTTGCGCAGCGGCAGCAATAACAAGCAACTGATTGGCCTGGACAGCATCATGCCCAACGGTTTGCTTGAAGTGCTCAAAGGCCGTGGCCTGGCCGACACCAGCGTGCTCGACAATCCCAAGGAAGCTCTGCGCCTGGGTTATCGCTTCGATTCGTTCCGCGATCGCTATCAGGCAATGTTCGATGTGTTGAAAAAGCAGTTGCCGATCAAACAGACCACCGTCGAGGACTGGCTATCGCTGTCTGCCGAAGAACGCCGGCAGTGGTTCGAGCGCGCAGACCTGCGCACCAGTGCAGCGTTGTTGCTGCTGGAACAGGCGAGTTATCGCCGCCAGTTGCTGCTGGCCCAGGATGAGGTCAAGCAACGCTACCTCGGTGCCCGGGAGCTGGAGAACGGTGGCATGGACAAGGCCAACGCAACCCTGCAGGAAATTCTCGCCAACAGTGGCTTCCTCAGTCGTCCGGCGGAACTGCTCGACAGCCGCGGTTACGGTTTGCCGCAACCGAGCGAGTTCAAGCGCCTGCAGGACGAAAGCAGCCAGCGCCAGAAGCAACTGCTGGCGCTGAGCGGTGATCTGGACAAGGAAGTGCGCAAGTTACTGGAGCCACAGCGAGCGGCCGAGATTGCCGCCAGTGAAGCCAACGTGAAGCAGATCGGCGAGCATCTGCGTAAATTGCACAAGGCATCCGGCGGGCTGGAGTTGCCTTAAAAGCAAAAGATCGCAGCCTGCGGCAGCTCCTACAGAGATAAATGTAGGAGCTGCCGCAGGCTGCGATCTTTTTACTGCCTGTAAATCAGTACAAAACACCGTCCAGAATTTCGTAAACGATCCCGGTACCTACCGCGATCAGCACAATGTCCCCACCGGCCCGGCGCCACTCATAACCCGGATACACCGGCAGACGGCTCAGCGCCCGCCCGTCCAGCCGCTCGCCATAGTAACCGTGCGGCAACGGTCGGCCGCGTTCCAGATGAATGCCCGGAGGTGGCGGTGCGCCACGTACGAAGTAGCCGTGGTTGTCGCGAATGGTCTGCCGCACCGGGCCGAAGTCGTGTGGCGGGCCACCACGGTGATCGTTCTGCGGGCCGCCGTGGTCATGATCATCGCGTGGATCGGCGCTGGCCAGCAGCGGCGTCGCGCTGAGCATCAGCACGCCCAGTCCGGCAATCAGACGTTTCGGCATTTTCATCGGGTCTTTCCTCACGGCACCAACAGCAAAAAAGGGATTCAGAACGTGGTTCTGAATCCCTCGGTCTTGCTCAATTAGGCTGTGTTGCGAGGTGCTAATTCCTCTGTATCAGGAACTTTACCTTCAACTGACGCGGGCCTGACGCACGCCTTCGGACAGCGCCTTGCACAGACCCAGCACACCATCGACCGCCTGCGCCGGCGTGGTCGCATTGGCGATGTGATCGATCAGTGCCGAGCCCACCACCACACCGTCCGCCAGGCGGGCGATGGACGCCGCCTGCTCCGGAGTACGGATACCGAAGCCGATGCTGATCGGCAGATCAGTGTGTCGACGCAGGCGAGCCACCGCTTCTTCGACATGCTCCAGAGTTGCGGCACCGGCACCGGTCACACCGGCCACCGACACGTAGTAAACGAAGCCCGAGCTGCCATTGAGCACTTTCGGCAGACGCGCATCGTCCGTGGTCGGGGTGGTCAGGCGGATGAAGTCCAGACCGGCAGCCTGTGCCGGGTCGCACAGTTCATTATTGTGCTCTGGCGGCATGTCGACCACGATCAGACCGTCGACGCCCGCTTCCTTGGCATCAGCGATGAAACGTTCAACGCCATACATGTGGATCGGGTTGAAGTAGCCCATCAGTACCAGCGGCGTGTCGCTGTTGCCTTCGCGGAACTCACGCACCATCTGCAGGGTTTTCGCCAGATTCTGCCTGGCGCCCAAGGCACGGATGTTCGCCAGTTGAATCGCCGGGCCGTCGGCCATCGGGTCAGTGAACGGCATGCCCAGCTCGATCACGTCGGCGCCAGCGCCGGGCAGGCCTTTGAGGATCGCCAGCGAGGTGTCGTAGTCCGGATCACCGGCGGTGACGAAGGTCACCAGCGCGGCGCGATTCTGTTGCTTGAGGTCGGCAAAACGGGTTTGCAGGCGGCTCATCAGTGTTTCTCCTGCTTGGACTGTTCCATGTGATGCATGACGGTCTGCATGTCTTTATCGCCACGGCCGGACAGGTTGACCACCATCAGGTGATCCTTCGGCAGTTTCGGCGCGCGCTTGAACACTTCAGCCAACGCATGAGCGCTTTCCAGTGCCGGGATGATGCCTTCGAGGCGGCAGCACTGGTGGAACGCAGCGAGGGCTTCGTCGTCGGTGACCGAGGTGTACTGAACGCGGCCGATGTCATGCAACCAGGCGTGCTCAGGGCCAATGCCCGGATAATCGAGACCGGCGGAAATCGAGTGGGCGTCGATGATCTGGCCATCGTCGTCCTGCAGCAGGAAGGTACGGTTGCCGTGTAGCACACCCGGCACGCCGCCGTTCAGACTGGCCGCATGCTTGCCGGTTTCGATGCCATAACCGGCGGCTTCGACGCCGATGATCTCGACGCTCTGGTCGTCGAGGAACGGGTGGAACAGGCCCATGGCGTTGGAACCGCCGCCAATGCACGCCACCAGGCTGTCCGGCAGACGACCTTCCTGGGCTTGCAACTGCTCGCGGGTTTCCTTGCCGATCACGGCCTGGAAGTCGCGCACCATGGCTGGGTACGGGTGCGGGCCGGCCACGGTGCCGATCAGGTAGAAGGTGCTGTCGACGTTGGTCACCCAATCACGCAGCGCTTCGTTCATCGCGTCTTTCAGCGTCCCGGTGCCGGCCACTACCGGAATCACTTCGGCGCCCAGCAGCTTCATGCGGAATACGTTGGCCTGCTGACGCTCGATGTCCGTGGTGCCCATGTAGATCACGCAATCCAGACCGAAACGTGCGGCCACGGTAGCAGTCGCCACGCCGTGCATGCCGGCACCGGTCTCGGCGATGATGCGTTTCTTGCCCATGCGCCGCGCCAGCAGGATCTGGCCGATGCAATTGTTGATCTTGTGCGCGCCGGTGTGGTTCAGCTCTTCGCGCTTGAGGTAAATCTTCGCACCACCGCAGAACTCGGTCAGACGCTCGGCGAAGTACAGCGGGCTCGGACGACCGACATAGTCACGCTGGAAGTAGGCCAGCTCTTCTTTAAACGCTGGATCTTCCTTGGCCGCTTCGTATTCACGGGCCAGATCGAGGATCAACGGCATCAGGGTTTCCGCCACGTAGCGGCCGCCAAACGCGCCGAACAGGCCGTTATCGTCAGGGCCGCTGCGCAGGTTGGAGGTGTTCGAAGTCTGGGTCATGATGTGCTCCAGGTGAATTCGGGTGAGAAGACAATGGCGCCCACTCTACCCCTGACCTTCCAGGCTGAAAACCGATAAGATCGCCACAACTTGTCAGGAAAACTCACAGATACCATGAGCCATGACCTTCCCCCGCTGAATGCCTTGCGCGCATTCGAAGCCACCGCCCGACTGAACAGCGTCAGTCAGGCGGCCGAGCAGCTGCACGTCACTCATGGCGCAGTCAGCCGGCAGCTCAAAGTGCTTGAAGCGCATCTGGGCGTGAGCCTGTTCGTCAAGGATGGTCGCGGCTTGAAACTCACAGATGCCGGAGCTCGTCTGCGCGATGCCAGCGGCGAGGCCTTTGATCGCTTGCGCAGTGTGTGTGCCGAGCTGACGCAGAGCACCGCTGACGCGCCGTTCGTGCTTGGCTGCTCGGGAAGCCTGTTGGCGCGCTGGTTCATTCCACGCCTGGGCCGGCTGAATGCCGACCTGCCAGACTTGCGTCTGCACCTGTCGGCTGGCGAAGGTGATCTCGATCCACGGCGCCCGGGTCTCGATGCCTTGCTGCTCTTCGCCGAGCCACCATGGCCGGCAGACATGCAGGTCTACGAACTGGCCGCAGAACGCATCGGCCCGGTGCTGAGCCCGCTGTTCAGCGGTCATCAACGCCTGCAGGCAGCGCCGGCGTCAGCCTTGCTCAGCGAGCCGCTGCTGCACACCACATCGCGTCCGCAAGCCTGGCCGAGCTGGGCACAGCAAAATCACCTCGACGCCAAGGCGTTGAAGTTGGGGCAAGGTTTTGAGCATTTGTATTATCTGCTGGAAGCCGCAGTGGCCGGACTTGGCGTGGCAATCGCGCCCGAGCCGCTGGTGGCCGAAGACCTGAAGGCCGGTCGCCTGGTTGCACCGTGGGGCTTCTGCGAAACCCCGGCGCAACTGGCGTTGTGGCTACCCAAGCGCGCCGCAGACGGGCGCGCCCGGCAACTGGCGCAGTGGCTCAAGAACGAGCTGCGCCAGACGGATCACTCGCCGCGCTTGAACAGCAGGTAAGCGGCCAGCAGACCGATCGCACCGACGGCCACACCAGCAGTGGTCCAAGGATGTTCCTGAGCGTAATCGCGGGTGGCGATGCCGGTCTCGCGGGTTTTCACTTTTACTTCTTCATAGGCGTCGCTGAGCAGGCTGCGCGAATGTTTCAGCGCGCTTTCAGCGTTGCTCTTGAGTGCCTTGAGCGTCTTGCGCGACTCGTCCGAAGCGTCGTCTTTGAGGCTTTCCAACGATTTGAGCAGACTCTCGATCTCGGCTTCCATGCTTTGCAACGAGGCTTTACGTAAAGAGGTGTTGGCCATGGTGGCTCTCCTGCATTGGTGATGAGTGGCGTGTGTTGGTTGGGACTTCAGCAGTTTGAGAAAGTGCAGAAAATCTGAACTTCGCTTGCATCGAGCCGCCGAAATCAACAGTGCAGATTCACTGCTAGTCTCAAATCCACACGTCAAGGAGATCGCCATGAGTGACCATCACACCTACAAGAAAGTCGAGCTGGTCGGCTCGTCCACCAGCAGCATCGAAGACGCCATCAACAACGCGCTGGCCGAAGCCAACAAGAGCATCAAGCATCTGGAGTGGTTTGAAGTGGTCGAGACGCGTGGCCACATCAAGGACGGCAAGGCTGCGCATTTCCAGGTAACCCTCAAAGTCGGCTTCCGCATTGCCAGCAGCTGAGTTTGGGCTACGCTTCTGAACTTGCGCGCTGGCCGAGTGCCATAGGAATGGCAAAGCGCTACAAGGTGAACGCATCGGCATAGCCGGTGCCCGCCTCTTTTAATCCGACCAGGGAGTGCGACCGATGAAGAAGTTCATATTGGCAGTAGGTTTGTTGAGCCTTGCGGGTGGCGCGTTGGCTGCTGGCAAGCCTTGTGAAGAGTTGAAAAGCGAGATCGCGGCGAAGCTGGATGCCAAGCACGTTTCCGGGTATTCGCTGGAAGTCGTCGACAAGGGTGCGGCCGCTGACGGCAAAGTCGTCGGCACCTGTGAAGGCGGCGCCAAGGAAATCGTCTACAAACGCGGTTGATTGCGCCTGAAATGCAAAAGCCGACGCGAAGGCGTCGGCTTTTTTGTGGGCGATGATTTACATGCAGGTGCTGCGGCACGCTGCGATCTTTTGATCGTGACCTTAAAAAATCAGATCAAAAGATCGCAGCCTCGTTTCACTCGACAGCTCCTACAGGGCGCCGCGTTTATCCTTTCATGACCTGCGCCAGCAGTTCGTAGGAACGTACGCGATCGGCGTGTTCATAGAGATCGCAAGTGAAAATCAGCTCGTCGGCCTGGGTCTGCTCGACCAGCACTTCCAGTTTCGCGCGAATCTTCTGCGGGCTGCCGACCATCGCCAGGCCGAGGAAATCCCCCACCGCCTCGCGCTCATGGGGCAGCCACAGGCCGTCCATGGTTTTCACCGGTGGACGTTGCACCAGACTCTGCCCACGCATCAGCGCGAGGATTCGCTGGTACACCGAGGTCGCCAGATAATCGGCCTGCTCATCGGTATCCGCCGCCACCAGCGGCACCCCGAGCATCACGTACGGTTTATCGAGCACCGCCGAAGGCTTGAAGTGGTTGCGATAGACGCGAATCGCCTCATGCATGAAACGTGGAGCGAAGTGCGAGGCGAAGGCATAAGGCAAGCCGCGCTCACCGGCCAGTTGCGCACTGAACAGGCTGGAGCCGAGCAGCCAGATCGGCACATGGGTGCCGGTGCCGGGCATCGCGATCACCCGCTGATCCGGCGTGCGCGGGCCGAGGAAGCGCGCCAGCTCGGCAACGTCTTCCGGGAAATCGTCGGCACTGCCGGAGCGTTCGCGGCGCAGAGCGCGGGCCGTCATCTGATCGGAGCCGGGCGCGCGGCCCAGCCCCAGATCGATGCGTCCCGGGTACAGGCTTTCAAGCGTGCCGAACTGCTCGGCGATCACCAGCGGTGCGTGGTTGGGCAGCATTACTCCGCCAGAGCCGACGCGAATCGTCGAAGTCCCCCCGGCCAGATATCCCAACAGCACCGAGGTGGCGGAGCTGGCGATGCCGTCCATGTTGTGGTGCTCGGCCACCCAGAAGCGGGTGTAGCCGAATTTCTCGACGTGCTGCGCCAGGTCCAGCGAGTTGCGCAGCGATTGCGCCGGGCTACCGTTCTCGCGCACCGGCACCAGATCGAGGGTGGAAAACTTTACGTCGGACAGTTGCTTCATAAACCTGCGTCTCCGAGTGGGGTGCAGGTTTTTTCTTGCGAACGAAAACCTGCCGAATTCATAAGCGTGTTCTGTGCAATGAGGGCATATACCCGAGTTTCAATAGCTGAGGGAAAAATCCTACTAAAAAAGTCAACGATTCACCTGAGCTGAACTTTGTCCCGGCGTCTATCCTCAGAAGCCTTGCAAGCAAAAACCACGACGGCGCGGCGTTTCGCGCCAGATCTTGAGGAGGCAGACATGGCTATCGTGAAGAAAGCATCCGCGCATTGGGCAGGCGATCTGAAAACCGGCATCGGCTCGATCTCTACCGAGACCGGCGTCCTCAGAGAAGCGCCTTACGGCTTCAAGGCCCGCTTCGAGGGCGGCAAAGGTACGAACCCGGAAGAACTGATCGGCGCCGCCCATGCCGGCTGTTTTTCCATGGCGTTTTCAATGATTCTCGGTGATGCGGGTCTGAAGGCCGAGAGCATCGATACTCAGGCAGAGGTCACACTGGACCAAGTGGATGGCGGCTTTGCCATCACTGCAGTCAAGCTGATTCTCAAGGCGAAAATCCCGGGGGCGACTCAGGCGCAGTTTGAAGAACTGAGCACCAAGGCCAAGGAAGGGTGCCCGGTGTCCAAGGTATTGAATGCGAAGATTACCCTTGAGGCTTCGCTGGTCAGCTGATTTACGCAGGCTTCGACAAAGGCGTTGCTGGCACTGACGCCTTCGCGGGCAAGCCCGCTCCCACAGGATTTGGGTCGGCCCCCCTGACCTGTGGGAGCGGGCTTGCCCGCGAAGGCGATTTGAATAGCACCGCAATTGCTGAAGATGTGAGCGACATCAGAACCTGCGCTGCAAGAATATGGTCGAATAAGTGACAGCAGCTTCAGCGCACGCCCGTGCGCGCTGCCCCATGGAGCTTCAGGATATGAAACGTATTGGCTTGGCGATCCTCTGCAGTGCACTGGCCACTTCGGTTTTTGCGGCACCGAAAGACTGCGAAGAACTCAGGAAAGAGATCGAAATAAAGATTCAGGCTAAAGCAGTGCCGTCCTACACACTGGAAATCGTCAGCAAGGAAGAAGCCGCAAAACATGACATCGCAATGGTGGTCGGTTCATGTGAGAACGGCAGCAAGGCGATCATCTATCAGAAGAACGACAGCTGAGTCGTCTCAGTTAATGCAGTTGTAGTCGCGATCCTCGGCGACGATTTCGCGTTTGGCGTTGTACAGGCGGGCACTCGGGGTGAACCCTAGCGAACGACCTTCCAGCAGATAACGCTGGCCGGCTTCGAAATGGTCGTAGCGGATGTACAGGTAGCACAGGCGCTCGACCGGGCCAGTCATTAGCGCACCGCCGCCTCCAAACACCTCGAAGTCAAACCGCACACGCAGCTCGTGGCTACCAGGCGTGACCTGAAAGAAACGCCCATCGGTCAGCCGTTGATTGTCCAGGCGCTCGGCCATCAGCAATTTGCCGCCCGGGGTCGGGGTTGAGAAATCGACCCAGGCCATTTGCGGATCGACCGGTGGCAGTGGCGTCTGGCAGCCGGCAATAGCGCCGACTGCGAGCAACAACATCAACTTGCGCATGATGGATGTCCAAGGATTCAGACCTCCAGCATAGCGCTGATCACGTGCGCTGACAGCCTGCCGGCGTACCTTGGCCGACCACATTGTGCTGCTCGTCATAGAGCTTCGCCCATGGCCGGAAACCGATGCTGCCAGCTTGCAATTGATAACGCTGTCCGGCGTTGAATTCCTTGAATGTCAGCTTCAACTGGCAGTCGCGCCACAGAGGCTCGGCGTCGGGGCCAATGTTGGTGGCTTCGACCGGGAATTGGTAGCGCACCTTCAATTCGTGGCTGCCGGGCTGCACTTCGAAATAACGTTTGTCGACCGTGGCCCGGCTATCGACCTGCAGCGCTTGCAGCGCGGTGTCCTGTTGCCGGGCATCGAGATCGATCCAGGCTTGCGAGGGATCAGGGTCGGGCATTCCGAATCCGGCACATCCGGCCAGCGTCAGCAGGCCTCCTGTCAGCAACAACATGCGCATAGCGAAGCTCCAAATGGCGGGATAGTCTTGCGGGCAGACTTTCCAAAGGATTTTTATTTTGAGCAGGCCGCTTCCAAGCCATGGGTTACTTGATCGCGTTTTGCGGATTTTGTTTCCGGGTGTGATGTTTTTGTTGCTCAACGGTTGTTCCAGCGTCAGCTATTACAGCCAGTTGGCGAGCGGCCAATTGCAGTTGCTGCGCGCGCGCGAGCCAGTGGCCAAGGTGATCGCCGACCCGAGCCGCGACGCCAAGCTGCGCACGCACCTGAGCCAGTCACAGAAGGCCCGGGACTTTGCCAGCGAACAGCTGCACCTGCCGGACAACCAGAGCTATCGGCTGTACGCTGACATTGGCCGGCCCTATGTGGTGTGGAACGTGTTCGCCACCCCGGAGTTTTCCCTGAAGCCGCAGAACCATTGCTTCCCGATCGCCGGTTGCGTGGCCTATCGCGGCTACTACAGCCAGAGCGCCGCGCGCGGCGAAGCGGCGATCCAGCGTCTGCAAGGCATGGATGTGTCGATTGGCGGCGTCGAGGCCTATTCGACCCTCGGCTGGTTCAATGACCCGATCCTCAATTCGATGATGGGCTGGGGCGATGAGCGCCTGGCCACGCTGATCTTTCACGAACTGGCGCATCAGCGCTTCTATGTGAAGGACGACACCGAGTTCAACGAGTCCTTTGCCACGTTTGTCGAGCAGGAAGGCACCCGCCAGTGGCGGGCGTTTCGTGGCCTGCCTGCGAATACCGACTCGCGGCTAAAGCAGCGTGATCAGTTCATTGAGCTGGTGCTGGAAACACGCTCACGCCTGGAAAAGCTCTACGCTCAGCCGCTACCGGCCGAGCAGATGCGCGAATGCAAAGCGGCGACGTTCGAGCAATTTCGCCGCGATTACCGGGTC
This sequence comes from Pseudomonas sp. Y5-11, assembly GCF_022368695.1. Taxonomy (NCBI): domain Bacteria; kingdom Pseudomonadati; phylum Pseudomonadota; class Gammaproteobacteria; order Pseudomonadales; family Pseudomonadaceae; genus Pseudomonas; species Pseudomonas sp. Y5-11. The sequence goes on along the minus strand of NZ_CP058974.1, from coordinate 999,586 downwards.
ATGCGCGACAGCCAGTGGGCTGGGGACAAGCGTTATGACGCGTGGGTGAATCTGCCGCTGAACAATGCGCGGTTGTTGCCGTTTGGGCTGTATGACCAGTGGGTACCGGCGTTTGCGACGTTGTTCAGGCAGGTTGGCGGGGATTGGGTGCGGTTTTATGTTGAGGTCGAGAAGCTAGGCGGGTTACCTGTCGCGGAGCGTAAAGCGGCCTTGAAAACTTTGGCCGGATCTTGAACTGATGTCGGCTGATCCGGCCTCATCGCTGGCAAGCCAGCTCCCACATGGATTCAGGTGAACCTTCGCACACTGCTCACCTGTGGGAGCTGGCTTGCCAGCGATGGCGCTATGATCAACGCCGCAAAAACGCCTGATGCAACTCCGCCAGCGTTTCAAAGTGATAAGCCGGCGCCTCGGCACTCAACTCTTCAAAACTGCCAAACCCATACCCCACCGCCGCCGCGTCCACGCCGTTGCTGCGCGCGCCGATCAGATCATGCTTGCGATCGCCGATCATCAGCGTGTTGCGCGGATCCAGCCCTTCCTCAGCGATCAGATGCGCAATCAGCTCGACCTTGTTGGTCCGCGTGCCATCCAGCTCACTGCCGTAGATCACCTTGAAGTGTTTGGCGAAGTCGAAGTGCCGGGCGATTTCCCGGGCGAACTCCCACGGTTTGGACGTCGCGATATACAGCTGTCGCCCTTGGCCGCTCAGGGTTTCCAGCAGCGGCGTGACGCCCTCGAACACACGGTTCTCGTACAGGCCGGTGACCTTGAAGCGCTCGCGATAGAAATTCACCGCCTCCCAGGCCTTGGCCTCGTCGAAGCCATAGAACTGCATGAACGCCTGCAACAGCGGCGGGCCGATGAAGTGTTCGAGTTTGCTCAGGTCCGGCTCGTCGATGCCGAGTTTGCTCAAAGCGAACTGGATGGATCGGGTGATGCCCTCTCGCGGGTCGGTCAGGGTGCCATCGAGGTCGAACAGTACGGTCTGGTAATGCATGAGAAATCCTGAGCAGGTGTAGGTCGATTCAGAGCTGGTCGTAGCCTTCGGCCAGATGCAGGTCCTTGAGCTTCACGTAGTTCGCCGCGCTGTAGGTGAAGAAGGCGCGTTCCTTGTCGGTCAGCGGACGGACCTGTTTCACCGGGCTGCCCACGTACAGGAAACCACTTTCCAGGCGCTTGCCCGGTGGTACCAGGCTGCCGGCGCCGATGATCACGTCATCCTCGACCTGCGCGCCGTCCATGACAATGCTGCCCATGCCGATCAATACGCGGCTGCCAACGCTGCAGCCATGCAGCATGACCTTGTGGGCGATGGTCACGTCATCGCCGATCAGCAGCGGAAAACCGTCCGGGTTGAATGGCCCGGCGTGGGTGATGTGCAACACGCAACCGTCCTGCACGCTGGTGCGCGCACCGATGCGGATGCGGTGCATGTCGCCACGGATCACGGTCAGCGGCCACACGGAGCTGTCTTCGCCGATTTCGACGTCGCCGATCACCACCGCGGAGGCGTCGACAAACGCGCCTTTACCGAGCTGCGGGGTGTGACTCTGGTACTTGCGAACGGACACGATAATTTCTCTCTCTGTCGCCGATAGCTGCGGTGAGTGCCGATTGTAATTAAGATGGGCGCATGTTTCTCCCAGCCAAGGTGCCAACCGTGAGCGTGAACAACCCTCTTCTGCAGTCCTACGACCTGCCGCCGTTCTCCACGATCCGTGCCGAACACGTGCTGCCAGCCATTGAAACGATCCTGGCCGACAACCGCGCCGCCATCGCCGAAATCCTCAAGACTCAAGTCGAGAACCCGACCTGGGCCGGCCTGGTATTGGCAATGGACGAACTCAACGATCGCCTCGGCGCTGCCTGGAGCCCGGTCAGCCACCTCAACGCCGTGTGCAACAGCGCTGAACTGCGCGAGGCCTACGAGTCGTGCCTGCCGGCCCTGAGCGCCTACTCCACCGAGATGGGGCAGAACCGCGAGCTGTTCCAGGCTTATGAAGCGCTGGCCAACAGCCCGGAAGCCGCCAATTTCGACGTGGCGCAAAAAACCATTCTGGAACACGCCCTGCGCGATTTCCGTTTGTCGGGTATCGACCTGCCGGAAGCCGAACAGAAGCGTTACGCTGAAGTGCAGAGCAAACTGTCCGAGCTGGGCAGCCGCTTCTCCAACCAATTGCTCGACGCCACGCAAGCCTGGACCAAGCACATCACCGACGAAGCCGCCCTCGCCGGCCTGACCGACTCGGCCAAGGCGCAAATGGCCGCCGCCGCACAGGCCAAAGGCCTTGATGGCTGGCTGATCACCCTGGAATTCCCGAGCTACTACGCGGTGATGACCTACGCCCAGGACCGCACGTTGCGCGAAGAAGTCTACGCCGCCTACTGCACCCGTGCGTCGGATCAAGGCCCGAACGCCGGGCAGAACGACAACGGCCCGGTAATGGAAGAGATCCTCGACCTGCGTCAGGAACTGGCAAAACTCTTGGGCTTCGCCAGCTTCTCCGAGCTGAGCCTTGCCACGAAGATGGCCGAGTCCAGCGATCAGGTGCTGAGCTTCCTGCGCGACCTGGCCAAGCGCAGCAAACCGTTTGCCGCGCAGGATCTGCAGCAGCTGCGCGCCTTCGCCGCCGAACAGGGCTGCGCCGATCTGCAGAGCTGGGACAGCGGTTTCTACGGGGAAAAACTCCGCGAGCAGCGCTACAGCGTCGCTCAGGAAACCCTGCGCGCCTACTTCCCGATCGACAAAGTCCTCGGCGGCCTGTTCGCCATCGTTCAGCGTCTGTACGGCATCGAGATCGCCGAGCTGAAAGGCTTCGACACCTGGCACCCGGATGTTCGCCTGTTCGAAATCAAGGAAAACGGCCAGCACGTCGGGCGCTTCTTCTTCGACCTCTACGCCCGCGCCAACAAGCGTGGCGGCGCGTGGATGGACGGCGCCCGCGACCGTCGCCGCACCGTCGACGGCGTGCTGCAAAGCCCGGTGGCCAACCTGGTGTGCAACTTCACCCCGGCCGACAGCGGCAAGCCTGCGCTGCTGACCCACGATGAAGTGACCACCCTGTTCCACGAATTCGGCCACGGCCTGCATCACCTGCTGACCCGAGTTGATCACGCCGGTGTTTCCGGGATCAACGGCGTGGCGTGGGATGCGGTCGAGCTGCCGAGCCAGTTCATGGAAAACTGGTGCTGGGAACCGGAAGGCCTGGCGCTGATTTCCGGTCACTACGAAACCGGCGAGCCGCTGCCGCAAGACCTGCTGGAGAAAATGCTCGCAGCGAAGAACTTCCAGTCCGGCCTGATGATGGTGCGGCAGCTGGAATTCTCGCTGTTCGACTTCGAACTGCACGCTACCCATGGTGACGGCCGCAGCGTGGCGCAAGTGCTGGAAGGCGTGCGCGACGAGGTGTCGGTGATGCGTCCACCGGCGTACAACCGCTTCCCCAACAGCTTCGCGCACATCTTCGCCGGCGGTTACGCGGCGGGCTATTACAGCTACAAGTGGGCGGAAGTGCTGTCGGCGGATGCCTTCTCCAAATTCGAAGAGGATGGCGTGCTCAACGCCGACACCGGTCGCGCCTTCCGCGAAGCGATTCTGGCGCGTGGCGGCTCGCAGGCCCCGATGGTGCTGTTCGTCGACTTCCGTGGCCGAGAGCCATCGATTGACGCACTCTTGCGCCATAGCGGCCTGAGTGAGGACGCAGCAGCATGAGTGAGGCACCTGTGATTACCAAGAAGCGCTTTATCGCCGGGGCTGTCTGCCCGGCGTGCAGCGAGCCGGACAAACTGATGATGTGGAACGAGGATAGCGTGCCGCACCGCGAGTGCGTGGCCTGCGGTTACTCGGATACGCTGAACGAGCAAGGGCTGTCGGTTCCCAAGGAACTGGGCACGCGGGTCAATACCAGCGCGCTCAAGCCGGCGCCGGACAAGACTGTCCAGGCCGTGCAGTTCTTTCCGAATCCGAAGCTGAAGAAAAAGTCCGAAGACTGAGCCGGCAAATAACCCTCCACGGTGCAATGCCGTGGAGGGTGCGGCTTACTTGAGGTTGACTGACTGGAACCAGCTCTTCATCGAGCAAGTGGCAAAGGCACTGGTGCTGCAGTCGCCGTTGGCCAGCGCGGTACGCAGTTTGTCGACATCGGCCTGCATCACGTAGCGCACGCCATCCTTGAAATGGCCGCTTTCACCAAAACCGCCCTGCGTCATTTCATTCAGCGCGTCTTCCTTGCTCCAGCCCTGCACCACGATTCGGTACATCGCCGCCATCAGGCCGGTGCGGTCTGAACCGTGTTTGCAGTGCATCAGCACCGGGCCGTTGGCTTCGGCAGCCTGAATCGCGCGCAGCGTCTTGAGCACATCGGCGTCATCGACGTGGTTGGTGCGATAAGGCAGTTGCACTTGATTGATGCCCGGCTCGGACAGCCAGCTGCTGTCGGCTTCCGGCAGGAAGGTGATCACCGTCGCCACTTTGAGATTTTTCAGCAACGGCACCGCGCCGCCATCCGGCAAGGCACTGCGGTACAGCGTTGGCGACATCTGGAACAGGTTGTACTGCACTTCCACCGGTTGCGCCCACTCCGGCGGGCGCGATGTGACAGCGGCATCAGCCTGGGCCGGCATCAAGTGCAGCAGAGCGACAAGCGACAAACACAAAACAGGAAAAAGACGCACTCGAGACATGCTGGGCTGACCGTAATCGGAATTCATCAATGAAAGGCCTCGCAGCTTCCACGTCTGACGGTCAAAGCCCTGTGAGGCTCTTGTCAAAGAATTGTGAATCCGGGCGATTTCATTCAGCGCCGGGTAAAAAACCGAGGCTTTTTCCCACTGAATCGGTTCATCCCGATGATTAGCCTGCTACCATTTGTCACACGATGTTGCAGGCGTCCCCCTTTTCCCGGTCAAACGGGCCGCGCGCTGCGACGAAAAACTGCTCAAGCCGTTCGCAGAAACGGACAACCATCAATGCCTGATGAGGTGCACCCCATGTCTGATGCAGATCGAGACAACCCGCGGCGTGAGTTTTTGCGCAAATCCCTGACCCTGATTCCCGTGGTTACCCTCGCCGGAGCCGGCTTGGGCAGCAGCGTGTTGCAAGCTGCCCCTGAAGCCACCTCGAAGACGCCCGCAGCAACACCGGCCCAGGCTGACGCCAGCGCTTATCAGCCGAGCTATTTCACCGCCGAGGAATGGGCCTTCATCAACGCCGCCGTGGCGCAATTGATCCCCAATGACGAGCAAGGCCCGGGTGCCCTGGAAGCCGGTGTGCCGGAATACATCGACCGCCAGATGAACACCCCGTACGCCGCGGGTGCCCTGTGGTACATGCAGGGTCCGTTCAACGCCGACGCTGCGCCGGAGATGGGCTGGCAGAGCAAACTGGTGCCCAAAGAGATCTATCGCCTGGGCATCGCTGCCACGGATCAGTGGGCAAAATCCCTCAACGGTAAAACATTTGCCGAGCAAGACAGCGCTACCCGAGACGATTTGCTCAAGCAACTCGAAGCGGGAAAACCGCAGTTCGATGCGGTTCCAGCGAAGATTTTCTTCAGCCTGCTGCTGCAAAACACCAAGGAAGGGTTCTTCTGCGACCCGATCCACGGCGGCAATAAAGGCATGGTCGGCTGGACCATGATCGGCTTCCCCGGCGCCCGCGCCGATTTCATGGATTGGGTGGAACGCAACGAGCAGTACCCCTTCCCGGCAGTTTCGATTCGCGGCGAGAGGGCTTGAGCATGGCAACCGTAATGAAGAAGGTCGACGCGGTGATCGTCGGTTTTGGCTGGACTGGCGCGATCATGGCCAAGGAGCTGACCGAAGCCGGGCTCAACGTGCTGGCGCTGGAGCGCGGGCCGATGCAGGACACCTACCCTGACGGCAACTATCCGCAGGTGATCGACGAACTCACCTACAGCGTGCGCAAAAAACTCTTTCAGGACATCTCGAAAGAAACCGTCACCATCCGCCACAGCGTCAACGACATTGCCCTGCCGAACCGCCAGTTGGGTGCATTCCTGCCGGGTAATGGCGTCGGCGGCGCCGGTTTGCACTGGTCGGGCGTGCATTTTCGCGTCGATCCGATCGAACTGCGTATGCGCAGCCATTACGAAGAACGCTACGGCAAACGCTTCATCCCCAAGGACATGACCATTCAGGACTTCGGCGTCAGCTATGAAGAGCTGGAACCGTTTTTCGATTTCGCCGAGAAAGTCTTCGGCACCTCGGGCCAGGCCTGGACCGTGAAAGGTCAACTGGTCGGACAGGGCAAGGGCGGCAACCCTTACGCACCGGATCGCTCCAATCCGTTCCCGCTGGAAGCGCAGAAGAACACCGTTTCCGCACAACTGTTCGGCAAAGCGGCGGCAGAGGTCGGTTACAAACCCTACAACCTGCCGTCGGCGAATACTTCAGGCCCGTACACCAACCCTTACGGCGCACAGATGGGCCCGTGCAATTTCTGCGGATTCTGCAGCGGTTACGTGTGCTACATGTATTCCAAGGCGTCGCCGAACGTGAACATTCTGCCAGCGCTCAAGCCGCTGCCGAATTTCGAATTGCGGCCCAACTCGCATGTGCTGCGGGTCAATCTCGACAGCACCAAGTCCAAGGCCACCGGCGTGACTTACATCGATGGCCAGGGCCGCGAGATCGAGCAGCCGGCGGATCTGGTGATCCTCGGCGCTTTCCAGCTGCACAACGTGCGCCTGATGCTGCTCTCGGGCATCGGCAAACCGTACGACCCGATCAGCGGCGAAGGCGTGGTCGGACGTAACTTCGCCTACCAGAACATGGCGACCATCAAGGCGTTCTTCGACAAGGACACCCACACCAACAACTTCATCGGGGCGGGCGGCAACGGTGTGGCGCTGGATGACTTCAACGCCGACAACTTCGACCACGGCCCGCACGGCTTCGTCGGTGGCTCGCCAATGTGGGTCAACCAGGCCGGCAGCCGGCCGATTGCCGGCACCTCGAACCCGCCCGGCACGCCGGCCTGGGGTAGCCAGTGGAAACGCGCGACCGCCGATTACTACACCCACCAGGTATCGATGGACGCCCACGGCGCGCACCAGTCCTACAGAGGCAACTACCTCGATCTGGATCCGGTGTACCGCGATGCCTACGGTTTGCCGCTGCTGCGGATGACCTTCGACTGGCAGGAAAACGACATCAAGATGAACCGCTTCATGGTCGAGAAAATGGGCAAGGTCGCCCAAGCCATGGGCCCGAAAGCCATTGCGGTGATCGGCAAGCAGGTCGGTGATCATTTCAACACTGCGGCCTACCAGACCACCCACCTCAACGGTGGCGCAATCATGGGCACCGATCCGAAAAAGAGCGCCCTGAACCGTTACCTGCAGAGCTGGGACGTGCACAACGTGTTTGTGCCAGGCGCGTCGGCGTTCCCGCAAGGACTGGGTTACAACCCGACCGGATTGGTGGCGGCGTTGACCTACTGGTCGGCCAAGGCGATCCGCGAGCAGTACCTGAAAAACCCCGGCCCGCTGGTTCAGGCTTAAGGAGCGATGACCATGAACAATCTCGTTATCGCCACCCTGGCCCTGCTCGGCAGTGCTGCCGTGCACGCCGCCGACGTCGATCAGGCGTTGATCAAACAAGGCGAATACCTCGCCCGCGCCGGTGACTGCGTGGCCTGCCACACCGCCAAGGGCGGCAAACCGTTCGCCGGCGGCCTGCCGATGGAAACGCCGATCGGCACGATCTACTCGACCAACATCACCCCGGACAAAACCGGCGTCGGTGATTACAGCTTCGAGGACTTCGACCAAGCGGTGCGCCACGGCGTCGCCAAAAACGGTAGTACGTTGTACCCGGCGATGCCGTATCCGTCCTACGCCCGGGTCAGCGAAACCGACATGCAGGCGCTGTACGCCTACTTCATGCACGGCGTTGAACCGGTGGCGCAGGAGAACAAGGCCAGCGACATCCCATGGCCGCTGAGCATGCGCTGGCCGCTGATGGGCTGGCGCTGGCTGTTTGCGCCGAAAGTCGAGGACTACAAGGCCACTTCGGACGACCCGGTGATCGACCGCGGCGCCTATCTGGTCGAAGGCCTCGGCCATTGCGGCGCCTGCCATACGCCACGGGCCCTGACCATGCAGGAGAAATCCCTGAGCGCGGCAGATGGCAAGAGCTTCCTCGCCGGCAGCGCACCGCTGGAAGGCTGGATCGCCAAAAGTCTGCGCGGTGATCACAAGGATGGCCTGGGCAGCTGGAGCGAAGCGCAGCTGGTGCAGTTCCTCAAGACCGGACGCAGCGACCGCAGCGCAGTGTTCGGCGGCATGAGCGATGTGGTGACTCACAGCATGCAATACATGACCGACGCCGACCTCACTGCGATTGCCCGCTACCTCAAGTCACTGCCGGCAGTTGATCCGAACGATCAGCCGCACCAGTACGACGAGAAAGCCGCCAAAGCCCTGTGGAACGGCGACGACAGTCAACGCGGCGCAGCGGTGTACATCGACAACTGCGCGGCCTGCCACCGTACCGACGGCCACGGCTACACCCGGGTGTTCCCGGCGCTGGCGGGCAATCCGGTGCTGCAATCGGAAGACCCGACCTCGCTGATCCATATCGTGCTCAAGGGCGGCACCCTGCCGGCCACCCACACCGCGCCATCGACCTTCACCATGCCGGGCTTCGCCTGGCGCTTGTCGGATCAGGAAGTGGCGGACGTGGTGAGTTTTATCCGTGGCAGTTGGGGCAACAAAGGCGCCCCGGTGAGCGCAGACGAGGTCCGTCATCTACGCACCAGCGACATGACCACCACCTCGGCTGATGATCTTGGTCAGGTAACCCGCAGCAACTAAAAAAAGCCCTGCCCGTATTTAATACGGGCAGGGCTTTTTGTTCAGATCACAACTAAGCTGACGCCTGACCAGATTATGGATTCATGATACTGACATAAGCCTTGGCCAGCGCCAGCAACTTGGCTTTATCATCTGCATCAATATCACCATCCCCATCGACATCTTTTTCATTACTGACATCGAACGTTTCGCCACCGTCATAGGACGATGCAATGATGATCCGCGAATCCAGCAGAGAGTCGGTCGGCACGGCGTTTTCTGCGTCCCAGCCAGATTGCTTCTGCGCAAACTGCATGGACACCAGTACTTCATCCGGATCAACCGGAGTCGGACCAAGTTTCTGCAAAAAGATGCCGCGATGGTTAAAGTAAGACACGTTTAATTCCTTTTAAAATATTGAATAACAGAAAGACAACAAGACGAATAATAACGACGTTGCAAGTTGTACTTCCAGTTGAAAGATGTGTCTTCGGTTTGCGATAAATATATATATCAATCCATGAACCACGGACTGGTGTTGGTGCGCCGAATCGCCGAACGGCACTGGCTGTTTCCTCGATCCAGCGATACTGTATGCACATACAGCAATCAGGACACTTGCGATGCACACGCCCTTGCCTCCTCGTGGTCGCGGCACTGCGACCAACCCGCACAACCGCTTCGCGCCGAATCGTTCGGTAGCCGAGGACGACGGCTGGTATCAGGAAGTGCCCGAGACACAGAACACCGAGGTGATGATCGAGACCGCGAAAACCATCATCACCCGCAATACCTCGCCGGACCTGCCCTTCGATCGTTCGATCAATCCCTATCGCGGCTGCGAGCATGGCTGCATCTATTGCTACGCGCGGCCCAGCCACGCTTATTGGGACATGTCGCCGGGACTGGATTTCGAAACCCGGCTGATCGCCAAGACCAACGCCGCCCAGGTGCTGGAAGAACAGCTTGGGAAAAAAGGTTATCAATGCGCGCCGATCAACCTCGGCTCCAATACCGACCCGTACCAACCCATCGAACGTGAACACCGGATCACCCGCCAGACCCTCGAGGTGCTGCTGCGCTACCGGCACCCGGTGACCATCGTCACCAAGGGCTCGCTGATCCTGCGTGACCTCGATCTGCTCACGGAACTGGCGCAACAACGGCTGGTGGCGGTGATGATCAGCCTGACGACGCTGGACGATGAACTCAAACGCATCCTCGAACCCCGTGCCGCGGCACCCAAGGCCCGGTTGCGGGCGATCCGGGTGATGCGCGAAGCGGGCATTCCGGTGGGGGTGTTGTGTTCGCCGATGATTCCGATGATCAACGACAGCGAAATCGAAAGCCTGCTGACCGAGGCGCATGCGGCGGGTGCGCAAAGTGCCGCCTACATGATGCTGCGCCTGCCCCTGGAGGTGGCGCCGCTGTTCGAGGAGTGGCTGCACGCGCACTATCCGCAGCGCGCGGCCCATGTCCTGAGCCTGATCCGCCAGAGCCGTGGCGGCGAGCTCTACGACAGCCGTTTCGGTGCACGGATGCGCGGCGAAGGGCCGTTCGCCGACTTGCTCGCGCAACGCTTTGCCAAAACGATCAAGCGTCTCGACCTCAATCATCGCGAGGGCTATGACCTCGACTGCAGCGCCTTCTGTCCACCGGGTCGCCAGATGTCGTTGATTTAGCGACAATTGGCCCTGTGGTTGAGGGGCTGGACTCCTTCCGCCGTAACCCTCAGTCACGTTTTTTGTGACCTGGAACACACGTTCTAGAGCGCTTGATTCAGTTTCAGTTAAGTTTCGGCGGCTACCTTGTTCATCGAGTGACTGACGGGTCGGGATGGCCCGGATGGTTTAAACAGCCACTGGCTTCATACCGGAATACACGGGAATGACTCCCCGAATCCGCCAAAGAGGATGAATCATGAGTGACAAGGATAAACAGCCGTTGGCTGCGTCGGCGCAAGCCGTCCCTGGGGCGCAATCCGCCGATGCAGCGCTGCGAACGATCGTTGACGGCTTTTTGCATTTTCATCATGAGGTCTTTCCGCAACAGGAAGAACTCTTCAAGAAACTCGCCACGGCGCAATCGCCACGGGCGATGTTCATCACCTGTGCCGACTCGCGCATCGTGCCCGAGTTGATCACTCAGAGCTCGCCGGGCGATCTGTTCGTGACCCGTAACGTGGGCAACGTCGTACCGCCTTATGGCCAGATGAACGGCGGCGTTTCCACCGCCATCGAATACGCGGTACTGGCGCTGGGCGTGCAACACATCATCATTTGCGGCCACTCCGATTGCGGCGCCATGCGCGCAGTGCTCAATCCGGACAGCCTGGAAAAAATGCCGACAGTCAAAGCCTGGTTGCGTCATGCGGAAGTGGCGAAGACCATGGTGCATGACAACTGCAACTGCACCGACGAAAAAGAAAGCATGCCGATCCTCACCGAGGAGAACGTCATCGCCCAACTGCAGCACTTGCGTACCCATCCTTCGGTAGCCTCACGCATGGCGAACGGTCATCTGTTCATCCATGGCTGGGTCTACAACATCGAAACCAGCGAAATCAAAGCTTACGACGCGGATCAGGGACGCTTCCTGCCGCTCGACGGCAGCCATCCGATTCCGGTGGCGACGCCCAAAGCGCGCTTCTAAATCCTCCTAAAAATCTGTGTGGTTTGACGCCGGCCGCTGTTTCAGCGGTGCGGCGAAGCCACGCCTGAAGAAAACTTCGGGAGAGTCACCATGCGTGCTGCTCAATTGAAAGCGGTTCTGCCACGGGAGTTGCTGGCTTCGGTGGTTGTGTTTCTGGTCGCCCTGCCGCTGTGCATGGGTATTGCGATTGCTTCCGGGTTACCACCGGCCAAAGGCCTGATCACCGGGATTATTGGTGGTCTGGTGGTCGGTTGGCTGGCGGGGTCGCCGTTGCAAGTCAGCGGGCCGGCGGCGGGACTGGCGGTGTTGGTGTTCGAGCTGGTGCGCCAGCACGGGATCGAGATGCTCGGGCCGATTCTGCTGCTCGCCGGGTTCCTGCAACTGGTGGCCGGGCGCCTGAAGCTCGGGTGCTGGTTTCGGGTAACGGCGCCCGCGGTGGTGTATGGCATGCTTGCGGGGATCGGTGTGCTGATCGTTCTGTCGCAGGTGCATGTGATGCTGGATGCCAAGCCGCAGCCCTCGGGGCTGGATAACCTCACAGCGTTCCCCGGCGCGGTAGCGCAAGCCTTGCCGTCGTTCGGCTGGCAGGCCGGATTGCTCGGGCTGGCGACTATTGCGGTGATGTGGCTGTGGGAAAAATTCCGTCCGCATTCGCTACGCTTCATTCCCGGTGCGCTGCTCGGCGTTGGCCTGGCCACGGGTGCCAGCCTGCTGCTGGCGTTGCAGGTGAAACGAGTCGAGGTGCCGGCCAATCTGGCCGAAGCCATCGACTGGCTGAAACCGGCGGATTTGCTCAGCCTTGCTGATCCAACCCTGCTGATTGCGGCTTTTGCCGTGGCGTTCATCGCCAGCGCCGAAACCCTGCTGTCTGCAGCAGCAGTAGATCGCATGCACAGCGGTGTGCGCTCGGACTTCGACCGTGAACTCTCAGCGCAAGGCGTCGGCAACATGCTTTGCGGACTGGTCGGTGCGCTGCCAATGACCGGGGTGATCGTGCGCAGTTCGGCCAACGTCCAGGCTGGCGCAACCACCCGCTATTCGACGATCTTCCATGGTTTGTGGCTGCTGGCGTTCGTGCTGTTGTTGTCGAGCGTGCTGCAAAGCATTCCGGTGGCGAGTCTGGCAGGCGTGCTGGTGTACACCGGTTTCAAACTGGTGGATCTCAAGGCCTTTCGCGGGCTGGGCCGTTACGGGCGGATGCCGATGTTCACCTACGCCGCCACGGCGCTGGCGATCATCTTCACCGACCTGCTGACCGGTGTGTTGATCGGTTTCGGTCTGACGATGTTGAAACTGGCGTTCAAGGCTTCGCGCCTGAAGATCAGCCTGATCGACCTGCCGCAGGACGGTGAGATGGAGTTGCGTCTGGTAGGCGCGGCGACCTTTCTCAAGGTACCGGCACTGACTCAAGTGCTGGGCAGCATTCCAGCGGGCACAACGGTGCATGTGCCGCTCAATCACCTGAGCTACATCGACCATTCGTGTCTGGAGTTGCTAGAGGAATGGGGCCGGGCGAATGCGGCGAAGGGGTCGAAGCTGTTGATCGAGTCGCGCGGGTTGAAGCGGCGGTTGGAGGGACGGGTTCGCACAACAACAGGCATCGGCGCTGCCGGTTAAATCTCCGGGGTGAACTCAACCCCTGTAGGAGCTGCCGCAGGCTGCGATCTTTTGCTCTTGATTGTTAGAAACAACATCAAAAGATCGCAGCCTGCGGCAGCTCCTACATTGGATTGTGTGTAACTCAGGCAGCGGGCTGATCCAGCTCCAGGCCAACGCCCAGGCGGCGGCCCATGCACGGCCAGCGCTTCCAGGCGGCACCGGTGTCCGGGCTGCTCAGTTTGTCGCGGTAGGCTTCTACCGATTCCAGCGCAAAACTCTCGTCGTCAAGCATCTCGTCGATGGTGTGATGCACGACTTCATCCAGTTGATTGGCAAATTCCTCACCGAGCAGCTGGTGAGCAATCAGGTTGGCGACCGTCATGTCCAAGGGGATCAGTGGCTGGCCGAGGTGTTTGATGTACAGGTCGTTGACCTCTTCGACAAAGCGGTGCGCCAGATAGGCTTCGTCCAGCAGGCTGTCCAGACCGACCGGCGGCTGGAGGAAGTACTGCTCGGCGATTTTCAGCACCGGTTTGATCTGCGACTCGATTCCCGCTTCCCTGGCAACTTCATTGGCTGCGTCCAGCATGTCTGGTACTTCATCGATATAGGCGCTGACAAAACTCGTCAACGCGTCTTCGCGGTTAGCGTCCGGCAACTGAATGGCCGAATGCAGATGAGGCAACTTGGCTTCCAGCTGACGCTTGAGCCGTCCGGTTTCGTTTTCGGTCTGTCGGGCTTTTTGGATCTGCTCGCGCAATGCGGCGGTGTTCATGAAAACTCCAGGGAACAAGGCAATGAAATAGGGAAGACATAACTTAGCTGGCTTACGAAAAATGCTAAGACGCATTTGTCATAATTATTTCATCCTTGATGCAGCAGCGTTATATCGGTTCGCCACCACTCGTCTGCATCCTTCTCCATTCGTGCCCTTTAGCGCAAGTCCCGGCTGTTTCAGAACATTAACGCCACGACATTGCAATTTCCGACGGCTGTCTATACTCGCCATTGAATGGAGTTAGCTGATGACGCCCGACTGCCCACGCAGCAAGGCCCGGCGATTCAAGTTCGTAGTCTGATGCAGCCGCTCCCTTGCCGAAGGCGTTGCGCCTACGGGATAACAAGAACGATAAGGGGAACCCGCAATGATGCGACATCCACACGTCTGGATGGGCCTCCTGTTGTGGTCGATTTTCAGCCCGGCCCAGGCGGCCTGGACTGTGAATATGGCGCCTGGAGCGACTGAAATCAGTCACGCAGTATTCGACCTGCACATGACCATTTTCTGGATCTGTGTGGTGATCGGGATCATCGTCTTCGGTGCCATGTTCTGGTCGATGATCGTGCATCGCCGCTCGACCGGGCAGGTCGCCGCAAAATTCCACGAAAGCACCACCGTTGAAATTCTCTGGACCGTCGTGCCGCTGCTGATCCTGGTGGCGATGGCCGTTCCGGCGACCGCCACCCTGATCCGCATGTACGACACCAGTGAACCGGATATCGATATCCAGATCACCGGTTATCAGTGGAAGTGGCACTACAAATACCTGGGCCAGGACGTCGAATTCTTCAGCAACCTGGCCACCCCCGCCGAACAGATTCACAACAAGGAAGCCAAGGGCGAGCACTACCTGCTCGAAGTCGACAAGCCGCTGGTGCTGCCGGTCGGCGCCAAGGTGCGCTTCCTCGTGACTTCCGCCGACGTCATCCACTCGTGGTGGGTGCCGGCCTTCGCGGTCAAGCGCGATGCGATCCCCGGGTTCGTCAACGAGGCCTGGACGCGCATCGACAAGCCCGGCCTCTACCGCGGGCAGTGCGCCGAATTGTGCGGCAAGGACCACGGCTTCATGCCGATCGTGGTCGACGTCAAGGAGAAGGCCGACTACGACAAGTGGCTCGCCGAGCGCAAAGCCGAAGCCGCGCAGCTCAAGGAGCTGACCAGCAAGGAATGGACGCTGGACGAACTCAAGGAACGTGGCGACAAGATCTACCACACCACCTGCGTGGCCTGTCACCAGGCCGAAGGCCAGGGCCTGCCGCCGATGTTCCCGGCGCTCAAGGGCTCGAAAATCGCCACCGGGCCGAAAGAAGGCCACTTGAGCATTGTCTTCCACGGCAAACCCGGCACCGCCATGGCCGCATTCGGCAAGCAGTTGTCGGAAGTCGATATCGCAGCGGTCGTGACCTACGAACGTAACGCCTGGGGCAACAACAAAGGCGACATGGTCACACCAAAAGAAGTGCTTGAGCTCAAACAGGCGGAAAGCAAATGAGCCGGTCTACCGCGTACTTCGTCAATCGGTCGGGGCCGCGCGCCCCGGCCCGCCCAGTCCACTCACGTAAAGGAGACCGGCCATGAGCGCTGTCATCGATGACCACGGTCACGCCGACCACGCCCACGGCCCCGCCAAAGGCCTGATGCGCTGGGTGCTGACCACCAACCACAAGGACATCGGCACGCTGTACCTGTGGTTTGCATTCTGCATGTTCCTGCTCGGCGGCACGTTCGCCATGGTGATCCGCGCCGAGCTGTTCCAGCCCGGGTTGCAGATCGTCGAACCGGCGTTCTTCAACCAGATGACCACCATGCACGGCTTGGTGATGGTATTCGGGGCGGTGATGCCGGCGTTCGTCGGCCTCGCCAACTGGATGATCCCGTTGATGATCGGTGCGCCGGACATGGCCCTGCCACGGATGAACAATTTCAGCTTCTGGCTGCTGCCCGCGGCGTTCCTGCTGCTGGTCTCGACCCTGTTCACCGCCGGTGGCGGGCCGAACTTCGGCTGGACGTTCTACGCCCCACTGTCCACCACCTACGCGCCGGAAAGCGTCACCTACTTCATCTTCGCCATCCACTTGATGGGGATCAGTTCGATCATGGGCGCGATCAACGTGATCGCCACCATCCTCAACCTGCGCGCCCCCGGCATGACCCTGATGAAAATGCCGTTGTTCGTCTGGACCTGGCTGATCACCGCGTTCCTGCTGATCGCGGTGATGCCGGTGCTGGCCGGGTGCGTGACGATGATGCTGATGGACATCCACTTCGGCACCAGTTTCTTCAGTGCCGCCGGTGGCGGTGATCCGGTGCTGTTCCAGCACGTGTTCTGGTTCTTCGGGCATCCCGAGGTGTACATCATGATCCTGCCGGCCTTCGGTGCCGTCAGCCAGATCATCCCGACCTTCTCGCGCAAGCCGCTGTTCGGCTACACCTCGATGGTCTACGCCACGGCGAGCATCGCGTTCCTGTCGTTCATCGTCTGGGCGCACCACATGTTCGTGGTCGGCATCCCGCTGGTGGGCGAGCTGTTCTTCATGTACGCGACCATGCTGATCGCCGTCCCGACAGGGGTGAAGGTGTTCAACTGGGCCAGCACCATGTGGCAAGGCTCGCTGACCTTCGAGACGCCGATGCTGTTCGCCGTGGCGTTCGTGATCCTGTTCTCGATCGGCGGTTTCTCCGGGCTGATGCTCGCTATCGCTCCGGCGGACTTCCAGTACCAGGACACCTACTTCGTGGTCGCGCACTTCCACTACGTGCTGGTGCCGGGGGCGATCTTCGGCATCTTCGCCTCGGCCTATTACTGGCTGCCGAAGTGGACCGGGCACATGTACGACGAAACCCTCGGCAAGCTGCATTTCTGGCTGTCATTCGTCGGCATGAACCTGACCTTCTTCCCGATGCACTTCGTGGGACTGGCGGGAATGCCGCGACGGATTCCGGACTACAACCTGCAGTTCGCCGACTTCAACATGGTCTCCTCGATCGGCGCGTTCATGTTCGGCGCCACGCAGATCTTCTTCCTGTTCATCGTGATCAAGACCATTCGTGGCGGCGCACCAGCCCCGGCCAAACCGTGGGACGGCGCCGAGGGCCTGGAGTGGAGCGTGCCGTCGCCGGCGCCGTATCACACCTTTACCACGCCGCCGGAAGTGAAATGAACACCTCCTCTGCTGGCTCATCCCTTGTGGCGAGGGGATTCATCCCCGATGGGCTGCGAAGCAGCCCCAAAACTTGCAATCGAGGTGTATCAAGCACACCGCATATGCGGGCTTTACGACTGCTGCGCAGCCGGTCGGGGATGAATCCCCTCACCACAAAGGTATTGCCAGGCAAAAGTGATCACCGGGAAGGTTGGAACCATGGCTGACTCGATCTCGCTGAAGAAACTGGTCACCCGCCTGCTCGGCGTGGTGGTGGCGATGTTTGTCTTCGGCTTTGCCCTGGTGCCGATCTACGACGTGATGTGCAAGGCCTTCGGCATCAATGGCAAAACTGCCGGGCAGTACGAGGGCGAGCAGGTGGTGGACAGTTCGCGGCAAGTGCGCGTGCAGTTTCTGTCGACCAACAACATCGACATGCCGTGGGAGTTCTACCCCAAACACGATGAGTTGACCGCCAACCCCGGCGCGGTCAACGAGATGATTTTCGTCGCGCGCAATCCCACCGATAAACCGATGAGTGCGCAAGCCGTGCCGAGCATCGCGCCAAGCAATGCGGCAGCGTATTTCCACAAGACCGAATGCTTTTGCTTTACCCAGCAGGTGCTGCAGCCCGGTCAGCAGATCGAGATGCCGGTACGTTTCATCGTTGACCGCGACATGCCCAAGGACGTGAAGCACCTGACGCTGTCCTACACGCTGTTCGATATCACCGCCCGACATCCTCCGGTGGCTGCAAACACTGGCGGTTAAGCGTGCCCGATAAGGAGAACAATAAATGGCAACTCATGAGCACTATTACGTTCCGGCCCAGAGCAAATGGCCGATCGTCGCCACGGTGGGGATGTTCGTCACCGTGTACGGCCTGGCGACCTGGTTCAACGATCTGAAGGCCGCGCGCCCTGAATCCCACGGGCCACTGATCTTTTTCGTCGGCGGACTGTTGCTGGCGTACATGCTGTTCGGCTGGTTCGGCGCGGTGATCAAGGAAAGTCGCGCCGGGCTGTACAGCCCGCAACTCGATCGCTCGTTCCGCTGGGGCATGAGTTGGTTCATCTTTTCCGAGGTGATGTTCTTCATCGCCTTCTTCGGTGCGCTGTTCTACGTGCGGCACATTTCCGGCCCGGCGCTGGGGGGCGAAGGGCCGAAGGGCATCGCCCACATGCTCTGGCCGAACTTCCAGTTCACCTGGCCGCTATTGCACACGCCTGACCCGAAACTGTTCCCGCCGCCCAAAGAAGTCATCAGCCCGTGGGGCCTGCCGCTGATCAACACGATTCTGCTGGTCAGCTCCAGTGTGACCATCACCATCGCCCACCATGCCTTGAAGAAGGGCCATCGCGGCGCGCTGAAAATCTGGCTGGCGATCACCGTGCTGCTGGGCTGCGGCTTCCTTGCCTTGCAGGCCGAGGAATACATGCACGCCTACCACGAACTGGGCCTGACCCTGGGTTCGGGCATCTACGGCGCGACGTTCTTCATGCTCACCGGTTTCCACGGTGCCCACGTGACCATCGGCACGATCATTCTGTTCGTGATGCTGATGCGCATCATGAAGGGCCATTTCGATGCCGAGCATCAGTTCGGCTTCGAGGCGGCGAGCTGGTACTGGCACTTCGTCGATGTGGTGTGGATCGGCTTGTTCATCTTCGTTTATGTGCTTTGAGCACTGATCACCAAGGCGCATGCGACACCAGTTGGCCGCTGTAGAAGCCCCAGGCAATCAAGCCGACGGTGGCAGCGGCCAGGGCCACCCGAACACTCAAGGCGATTACCAGACGATTGGAGCTGCTGTCGTCCTTGACCAGGAAAAACAGGCCGCTGAACAGGCTGATCACCGTGGCAATCAGCAGCACGACAATGGCTGCTTTGAGCATGGGAAGAACTCCGGGGGACAGGCGATGCAGTTGAGTATAGCGATCGCGACGACTGCCTTTATGGCGCAGCCATGAAGCGCTTCCGCCCGGGCGTGATACCGACCGTGGTGGTGGCGCTGTTGCTGCCGTTGCTGGTGTCGCTGGGCTTCTGGCAACTGGGACGGGGCGCGGAGAAAACCGCCCTGCTCGCCAGTTATGCCGAGCGTCGCGCAGCCGAGCCGATGGCCAGCAGCGAATTGCTGCACAGCGCCGACCCGGCCTTTCGCCGCGTTCATCTATATGGTCAGTTCGATAGCGCTCACAGCCTGCTGCTGGACAACCGTCAGCGTAACGGCAAGGTTGGCATCGAGTTGCTGCAACCGTTTCAGGATCGGGCCAGCGGCCAGTGGCTGCTGGTCAATCGCGGCTGGCTGGCTTGGCCGGACCGCCGCGTTACCCCGCAATTCTCAACCCCCGTCGATGCCGTGAGTCTGGACGCCTGGGTGTACGTCGCCCCCGGCGCGACCTTCCAGTTGCACGCCGACCCGGCCAGCAGCACCTGGCCGCAAACCGTCACCGCCGTGGAGCCGGCCAAACTGTGGCAAACCCTCGATCGCGAGGGCTTCGCCTATGAACTGCGCGCCGAACCCGGTCCCGCCAGTTATGAGGCCGACTGGCCGGTCGTGGCCATGGGTCCGGAAAAACACCTCGGTTACGCCGTGCAGTGGTTCGCCATGGCCACCGCCCTGCTCGGTCTCTATGTCTATTTGGGCTTGCACAACGCAAAGGAGAACCACCATGGGAACGGCCATGAATCCACCCAGCATGTCTGAGGCGAAAACCCCGACCACCCGCCGCCGTGGACGGATCCAGCTGTTGCTGATTGTGCTCGGCGTAGTGGGCCCGATGATCCTTGCCACCGGCATGTACAAATTGCAGTTCTGGGTGCCGGAAGGTCGCAGCTATCACGGCGAACTGATCGGCAACGGCCAGACCCGCGCCGACCTCGGCGTGCAGGCCGATGAGCAGCGCTGGCAGATGCTGGTGACCGCGCCGAAAGATTGCGCAGTGGACTGTCAGCAACTGGTGTACCTCGCCCGGCAGATTCAGATCGGTCTCGGTCGCGATGCCGGACGCGCCAGCCATGCCCTCGCCACTGCCCAACCGTTGAGCAGCGACTACGAAGCAAAACTGAGCCGCGAATACCCGCAACTGCAACGCTACCCGCTGGACACCGCAGCGTTGAGCAAAGCCACTGGCGACAAGGCCGTGCCGCAGCTGTGGATCATCGACCCGCACGGCAATCTCGTACTGCGCTACGACCCGAGCGTGAAGGGCAAGGATCTGCTCAACGACCTGCGCCACCTGCTGAAACTGTCGAACATCGGATAAGGGCATCGTCATGGCCAAACCTGGATTTCGCCTCGCGCTGTTTGCCACCCTGCTGGCACTGATCGTCGTGCTGCTCGGCGCCTACACCCGCCTGACCCACGCCGGCCTGGGCTGTCCGGACTGGCCGGGCTGCTACGGCTTTATCAGCGTGCCGAAAAGCGAAGCCCAACTGGCCCATGCCGAACTGCATTACCCCGACTCGCCAGTGGTGGCGCACAAGGGCTGGAACGAGATGATCCACCGCTACTTCGCCGGCACCCTCGGCCTGCTGATTTCGGTATTGGCCGGGCGCGCCTGGGTCAATCGCCGCCATCCGGGACAGCCGCTGAAGCTGCCGCTGTTTCTGCTGGCGGTGGTGTTCGCGCAAGCGGCATTCGGCATGTGGACGGTGACGCTCAAGCTCTGGCCGCAAGTGGTTACCGGGCACTTGCTCGGCGGTTTTGCGACCTTGAGCTTGCTGTTTCTGCTGACGTTGAGACTGTCCGGCGTGCTGCCGGCGCTGAGCGTGCCCAAGCGCTTGCAGTATTGGGCGACGGCGGGGCTGTTGCTGGTGATCGGCCAGATTGCCCTCGGCGGCTGGGTCAGCTCCAACTACGCGGCAGTGGCCTGCATCGATTTCCCGACCTGCCACGGTCAATGGCTGCCGCCGGCGGACTTTGCCAACGGCTTTCACCTGACCCAGCACATCGGCCCGAACTACCTCGGCGGGCAACTCGACAGCGATGCGCGCACGGCGATTCACCTGACTCACCGTATCGGTGCCCTGCTGGTGACCTTGGTGCTGCTCGGTCTGGCCTGGCAACTGAGAGCCGTCGGCATGACCCGGCTCGCCGGGCTGGTGCTGATCGCCCTCGGTGCACAGATCACCCTTGGCATCAGCAACGTGCTGTTCCATCTGCCACTGCCGGTGGCCGTGGCGCACAACGCCGGTGGCGCCGCGCTGCTGCTGACCATGGTGCTGGTCAATTACCACGCGCGCACCAGTCTGGTTCGGGTCAAACAGCCGATGTTGGCGCGCTGGCGTCTGAGCCCGCGTAAACATTCGGCCGCGCCCATCACGATAAAAGGAGAAACGCCATGGCGCTTCTGATCGGCGAACGTCCCGCGCAAGCGCTGTGGCGTGACTATCTGGAGCTGACCAAGCCAAAAGTGGTGGTGCTGATGCTGATCACCTCGCTGGTCGGCATGTTCCTCGCGACCCGCGCCGGGGTGCCATGGACGGTGTTGGTGTTCGGCAACCTGGGGATCGCGCTGTGTGCCGGCGGCGCGGCGGCGGTCAACCATGTGGTGGACCGGCGCATCGACGCGGTGATGGCGCGCACGCACAAACGACCGTTGGCCGAGGGCCGGGTTTCACCGGCGGCGGCGCTGACCTTTGCGCTGGTGCTGGCGCTGCTCGGGCAGGCGATGCTGCTGACGTTCACCAATCCGCTGACGGCATGGCTGACACTGGCTTCGCTGCTGGGTTACGCGGTGATCTACACCGGTTTTCTCAAACGCGCGACGCCTCAGAACATCGTCATCGGCGGCCTCGCCGGCGCCGCCCCACCGCTGCTCGGCTGGACTGCCGCTACCGGCCATGTCAGCGCCGAACCGTTGCTGCTGGTGCTGATCATCTTCGCCTGGACGCCGCCGCACTTCTGGGCGCTGGCAATCCATCGCAAGGAGGAATACGCCAAGGCCGACATTCCGATGCTGCCGGTGACCCACGGCGAGCACTACACGAAGGTGCATATTCTGCTGTACACCTTCGCCCTGCTCGCGGTGAGCCTGCTGCCATACGTGATCCACATGAGCGGCGTGCTCTACCTGATCTGCGCCCTCGCCCTCGGCGCAAGGTTTCTGCAATGGGCCGTGGTGCTGTACCGTGGCACTCGGCCGCACGCGGCGATCAACACCTTCAAGTACTCTATTTATTACTTGTTCCTGTTGTTCATCGCCCTGCTCGTAGACCACTACTTACTGTTGAACCTATGACTCGAACCCAGAAAACCGTCTTCATCCTCGTCGCCGTGATCGCGCTGATCCTGGGACTGACCGTCAACAAAGTGCTGAGCGGCAAGGGCCAGGGCGACCCCACCGCACTGATCGACGCCGGCATCATCCTGCTGCCGCAGAGCCGCACCCTGCCGGGCGTGACCATGACCAATCAGGACGGCCAACCGGTCGCCATCGACGAGTTGAAAGGCAAATGGAGCCTGCTGTTCTTCGGCTACACCTTCTGCCCCGACATCTGCCCGACCACCCTCGCCCAACTGCGCCAGATCAAGAGCGAATTGCCCAAGGATGTTGTGGATAAATTGCAGATCGTGCTAGTCAGCGTCGACCCGAACCGCGACAACCCGCAGCAGCTGAAGCAGTACCTGGGCTACTTCGATCCGCAGTTTGTGGGACTGACGCCGAAGTCGATCGAAGAGCTGCAGAAAGTCGCGAATGCGGTGAGTATTCCGTTCATTCCGGCCGACACCAGCAAGCCGAATTACACGGTGGATCACAGCGGCAATCTCGCGGTGATCGGCCCGGACGGCACGCAACGCGGGTTCATCCGGGCGCCGCTGAACAACGCCAAACTGGTGGCGCAGCTGCCAGTAATGCTCAACCGCAAATAATGCAGTACCTGCAGGGGTAAACATTTCTCTGTAGGAGCTGCCGAAGGCTGCGATCTTTTGCTCTGATCTTCAACAGCAAGATCAAAAGATCGCAGCCTCGTTCCACTCGACAGCTCCTACAGGGGAATTTGCCCCATAAAAAAGGCGATCCCGAGGGATCGCCTTTTTATTGCGCCTGTCCGGTCCTGTATCAGAACGCCGGCAATACCGCGCCTTTGTACTTCTCGGTGATGAATTTCTTCACTTCCGGGCTGTGCAGCGCAGCGGCCAGTTTCTGCATCGCGTCGCTGTCCTTGTTGTCCGCACGGGACACCAGGATGTTCACGTACGGCGAGTCGTTGCCTTCGATCACCAGCGCATCCTTGGACGGATCGAGCTTGGCTTCCAGCGCGTAGTTGGTGTTGATCAGCGCCAGATCGACCTGGGTCAGCACGCGCGGGATGGTCGCGGCTTCCAGTTCACGGATTTTCAGGTCTTTCGGGTTCTGCGCGATGTCTTTCGGGGTCGACAGAATGTTGGTCGGATCCTTCAGGGTGATCAGGCCAGCCTTGGCCAGCAGCAACAGCGCGCGGCCGCCGTTGGTGGCGTCGTTCGGAATCACCACGTTGGCGCCGCTTGGCAGGTCCTTCAGATCCTTGATCTTGTTCGAGTACGCGCCCAGCGGCTCCAGGTGCACGCCGGTCACCGCCACCAGGCTGGTGCCCTTGGCCTTGTTGAACTCATCGAGGTACGGCTGGTGCTGGAAGAAGTTGGCGTCCAGGCGCTTCTCGGCCACCTGTACGTTCGGCTGAATGTAGTCGGTGAAGACCTTGACCTTCAGATCCACGCCTTCCTTGGCCAGGGCCGGCTTCACGAACTCGAGGATTTCCGCATGCGGCACCGGGGTGGCGGCAACGGTCAGGGTTTCAGCGTGGGCCGAAAAAGCGGCTACGGCAGCGAAAGCAGCGATCAGTTTTTTCATTCAGCTAACTCCTTTTCAAAGCGCCCGTGTGGCGCCTGCCAGCGAATGGCCGGCTCATCTCTTGATTACAAAAACCGGTTATTTGCGCGAGAAATGCACGACCAGACGGTCGCCCACCATTTGCAGCACTTGTACCAGAATCAGCAGCAACACCACGGTGACGATCATCACGTCAGTCTGGAAACGCTGGTAGCCGAAACGGATCGCCAGGTCACCCAGACCACCGGCGCCGACCACACCGGCCATCGCCGTGTAGGACACCAGAGTAATCGCAGTCACCGTAATCGCGGCGAAGATGCCTGGACGGGCCTCAGGCAGCAAGGCGTTCATGATGATCTGCCGGGTGGTCGCACCCATCGATTGAGTGGCTTCGATGATGCCGCGATCGACTTCACGCAGCGCGGTTTCCACCAGACGCGCGAAGAACGGGGTCGCACCCACCACCAGCGGCGGAATCGCACCGGCCACGCCCAGCGAAGTGCCGGTGATCAGCACGGTGAACGGAATCATCACGATCAGCAGAATGATGAACGGCAGCGAACGCAGGATGTTCACCGCCAACGACATGAAGGCGTAGAAGCCACGGTTTTCCAGCAACTGACGCGGGCTGCAGAGGAACAGCAGCACGCCCAGCGGCAGGCCGAGCAATACGGTGAACAGCAGCGAACCACCGAGCATCAGCAGGGTGTCGCCCGTGGCCAGCCAGATTTCCAGCCAATCGATGTTTTCGAAGAAAGCCTTGAGCATTTCCATTAACGCAGCACCTCCATATGAACGTCAGCGGCGGTGAAGCGGGCAAAGGCCGCCTCCATGTCGCCACCGGTGACGGCGAGGGTCAACTGCCCGTACGGAATGTCTTTGATGCGGTCGATGCGACCGGCAAGGATGCTGTAGTCGACCCCGGTTTCCCGGGCAACGGTACCGAGCAACGGCGCGTAGGTCGCTTCGCCCTGGAAGGTCAGACGCACGATGCGACCCGGCACATGAGCGAAGTCATCGCGCTGTTCGCTTTCGTCGATCTGCTCGCTTTCCTGGACGAAACGCTTGGTGGTCGGGTGCTGCGGATGCAGGAACACATCGGCCACCGAACCTTGCTCGACGATCACCCCGGCGTCCATCACCGCGACCTGATCGCAGACGCGACGGATCACGTCCATCTCGTGGGTGATCAGGACGATGGTCAGTTTCAGCTCACGGTTGATCTCGGCCAGCAGTTGCAGGACCGAGGCGGTGGTCTGCGGGTCGAGGGCGCTGGTGGCCTCGTCGCACAGCAGAATCTTCGGCTTGGTCGCCAGGGCGCGGGCGATGCCGACGCGCTGTTTCTGGCCGCCGGACAGCTGCGCCGGGTATTTCCTGGCGTGATCGGACAGACCGACCCGCGCCAGCAATTCGGCGACGCGCTGATTGATCTCGCTGCTCGACAGTTCGCCGGCCAGGGTCAGCGGCAGCGCGACGTTGTCGGCCACGGTCTTGGAGGCAAGCAGGTTGAAGTGCTGGAAGATCATCCCGACTTGCTGGCGAAAACGGCGCAGGCCGTTGGCGTCCAGCGCGGTGACTTCTTCGCCGTCGACGATGATCTTGCCGCCGCTGGAGTCTTCCAGGCGATTGATCAGACGCAGCAGGGTACTTTTTCCCGCACCGGAATGGCCGATCAGGCCGAAGACCTGACCGTTTTCAATCGAAAGACTGGTCGGGTGCAGGGCGGGGATGTCCTTACCGGCGACGCGGTAAGTTTTGTGGACGTTTTGAAACTCGATCACGTAGCGAACCTTGTGGGGCGCGTTAGAAAAGGATCAGCGGTTAGCCGGGCGCGCATTTTAGCCTGTCCGTATAGAGGTTCTTAGCATTTATTTCGTAATTAACCTTCGATTTGGCAATAACAAGATCAAAGGTCATAAAAAAGGAACGCCCGTTCCTGCTCATTGGTCACTAGTTAAGCGACTTGAAACCCTGGGTAACCGTGCCCGGAAACGCTCAAGAGTCCCCGGTGAAACGGGGTCAACCGAGGAGTTTACGTCTGATGAGCAGCAAGAAACCTACCACCGACAAAAGCCAGCTGGCCGGAACCGATACCAAGGATCGCGCCAACACCAACGCCAAACTCGACAGCCTGGAGAAGTTTCGCTCCGACGCTACCGGCCAGGCCCTGCGCACCAATCAGGGGGTGAAGGTCGCCGATAACCAGAACACCCTCAAGGCCGGCCCGCGGGGGCCGTCGTTGCTGGAAGACTTCATCATGCGTGAGAAAATCACGCACTTTGACCATGAACGCATTCCGGAGCGCATCGTCCATGCCCGCGGCACCGGCGCGCATGGTTTCTTTCAGGCCTACGAGAACCATTCGACGCTGACCAAGGCCGGTTTCCTGCAGGACCCAGGGAAAAAGACGCCGGTGTTCGTGCGCTTTTCCACGGTGCAGGGACCACGCGGCTCCGGCGATACCGTGCGTGACGTGCGCGGTTTCGCGGTGAAGTTCTTCACCGACGAGGGCAACTTCGACCTGGTCGGCAACAACATGCCGGTGTTCTTCATTCAGGACGCGATCAAGTTTCCCGACTTCGTCCACGCGGTGAAGCCCGAGCCGCACAATGAAATCCCCACCGGCGGTTCGGCCCACGACACCTTCTGGGACTTCGTTTCGCTGGTGCCGGAATCGGCGCACATGGTGATCTGGGCCATGTCTGACCGGGCAATCCCGAAAAGCCTGCGCAGCATGCAGGGCTTTGGCGTGCACACCTTCCGCCTGGTCAACGCCGAGGGCAAATCACGCTTCGTCAAGTTCCACTGGCGGCCGACCGCCGGCACCTGTTCGCTGGTATGGGACGAAGCGCAGAAGCTCGCCGGTAAAGACACCGACTACCACCGTCGCGACCTCTGGGAAGCCATCGAGATGGGCGACTACCCGGAATGGGAGCTGGGCGTACAGATCATCGAGGAGGAAAACGAACACGACTTCGATTTCGACATCCTCGACCCGACCAAGCTGATCCCCGAAGAAATCGTGCCGATCACCCCGCTGGGCAAAATGACCCTGAACCGCAACCCGGACAACTTCTTCGCCGAGACCGAGCAGGTCGCGTTTTGCCCGGGCCACATCGTGCCGGGAATCGACTTCTCCAATGACCCGCTGCTGCAAGGCCGGCTGTTTTCCTACACCGATACGCAAATCAGCCGACTCGGTGGGCCGAACTTTCATGAACTGCCAATCAACCGCCCGGTGGCGCCATTCCACAACGGCCAGCGCGACGCGCAGCACCGCACAGTGATCGACAAGGGTCGCGCGTCCTACGAACCGAACTCGATCGATGGCGGCTGGCCGAAAGAAACCCCGCCAGCCGCGCAAGACGGCGGCTTCGAGAGCTACCCGGAACGCATCGACGCGAACAAGATCCGTCAGCGCAGCGAGTCGTTCAGCGATCACTTTTCCCAGGCGCGGCTGTTCTTCAACAGCATGAGTGAGCACGAAAAGGAACACATCATCGCCGCTTACAGCTTCGAGCTGGGCAAGGTCGAACGTGAGTTCATCCGTGCACGGCAGGTGAACGAAATTCTCGCCAACATTGACCTGGAATTGGCCAAGCGCGTGGCGGCCAACCTCGGGTTACCGGCGCCGAGCAAAGGCACGGTCGAGGTGCGCAAGACTTCGTTCGATCATTCGCCGGCGCTGAGCCAGGCCAACTTGCTGCCAGAAAACATCAAAACCCGCAAAGTGGCGATTCTTGCCGCTAACGGCGTCGATGGTGCGGCGATTGATGCGATGAAAAAGGCTTTGGCGGCTGAAGGCGCACATGCCAAGCTGCTCGGCCCGACTTCGGCACCGGTGAAGACTGCCGACGGCAAAGCCCTGCCAGTGGACGCATCAATGGAAGGCATGCCTTCAGTGATCTTCGATGCGGTGTTCGTGCCCGGTGGCGCGGCGTCGATCAAGGCGTTGAGTGGCGACGGCGTGGCGCTGCACTACCTGCTGGAGGCGTACAAGCACCTGAAGGCGATTGCGCTGCACGGCGATGCCAAACAGTTGCAGGATCTGCTGAAGCTGGAGGCGGATGCAGGGTTGCTGCAGAGCAAGGATGTGCCGGGATTGACCAAGCCGTTCTTTGCGGCGATCGGGCAGCATCGGGTCTGGGCGCGGGAGTCTAAGGCCAAGGCCATTCCAGCCTAAAGCAAAAGATCGCAGCCTTCGGCAGCTCCTACAGGGTTTACTTGCACCTGTAGGAGCTGCCGGAGGCTGCGATCTTTTAGGGTTTGGCTGGAATCAAGACCATCTGCGCCGGCACTGTACGCAGGATCTGTTTCTCAATCTTCAGCTCGAAATCCGGATTCAATTTCTTCACACGTTTTTTCAGTAACGTCGCCAGCCAAGGGTAATCCTGGGTCCGCGGCGCCTGAATGCTCACAGCACACTCATAATTCACCACATCGGCGGCGATCGCATCCAGTTGCCGGCGAAGTTTGCGGCTATCGTTGATGTTCAACGCCACCGTGGTGCTTTCGGCAGTCGGATCAATGACCTTGGCTTTCGGTTTGGCTTCGGCCGCCAGCAGCGCCGCTTCGGCTTTTTCCAGCTCGGCTTTGCGGGCTTCGGTGATGGCGCCATTGACGCCACCGGTCAGTGCCGGGGCTTTGGGCATCAGGGCACGGGCTCGGCTCAGCGCGGTGGCTGCCGCATTCACATCACCTTTCTGCAATACGATCTGGCTGCGGCGCAAGTAGGCTTCGGCCAGCTGGCGCTGGTATTGCTCAAGGGACTGATCGTTGGGGTTCTGTGCCTGCAAGGCGGCCAATTGGTCTTCGGCGGTGGCCAGTTCGCTGCTGGCCAGGCTTTGCTCCAGCTGTGCGATGGCCGTGGCCCGCGCGTCGGGGGCTTCGGCCACCGGCGGCGTGCTTTGGCAGGCGCCCAGCAGCACGGAAAATGCGACAAGGAGCAGATAACGGGAGGCGAACGGCTTCATTCCTGCGACTCTCTAATTGCGCAAAAAGCGAGCAAGTCTACACCCCTCGACGGGGCAGAACAAAACTCAGCAGAAACAGTGCGGCCGCTGTCACAACGATCGACGGTCCCGCCGGGGTGTCCTTGAACCATGACAGCGCCAGCCCGCCACACACCGCGAGCATGCCCAGCAGGCTCGCGCCCAGCGCCATCTGCTCCGGCGAGCGGGCGTGACGTTGCGCCGCAGCCGCCGGGATGATCAGCAGCGAAGTGATCAGCAACACACCGACGATTTTCATCGCCACCGCGATCACCACCGCAATCAACAGCATCAGCGCCATGCGCAGGCCCGCCACCGGCAGACCTTCGACCTTGGCCAACTCCTCATGCACGGTAATCGCCAGCAGCGGCCGCCACAGTGTCACCAGCAACACCAGCACTGCCGCGCTGCCGCCGAGAATCCACGCCAGGTCGGTCGGACTGATCGCCAGCAGGTCACCGAACAGATAGGCCATCAGGTCAATCCGCACTTCATGCATGAAGCTTAGTACCACCAGGCCGAGAGAGAGCGTGCTCGGTGCAAGAATCCCCAATAGCGTGTCGGAGGCCAGTGGTTGACGCTGCTGCAAGGTCACCAGCAGCACTGCCAGCAGCAGGCAGCCGACGGTCACCGCGACCGTCGGACTGACATCCAGCAGAAAGCCCAAAGCCACGCCGAGCAGCGCGGCGTGGGACAGGGTGTCGCCGAAATAGGCCATGCGCCGCCACACCACAAACGAACCAAGCGGCCCGGCGACCACCGCCAGTGCCAGACCTGCAAGCAGGGCATACAACAGAAAATCAGCCATGCTTGCAGTGGTCTCCGTGAACGTGGGTGTGGCCCGCACCGGGCGCCTTGACCACCGAACCGTGCAGGTCATGGGCGTGGTCGTGATGGTGGTGATAGATCGCCAGACTCGGCGCATTCTTGCCGAACAGCTCGACGAACGCCGGATCGCCGCTGACTTGCTCGGGATGCCCCGAGCAGCAGACGTGGCGATTCAGGCACACCACCTGATCGGTGGTGCTCATGACAAGGTGCAAATCGTGGGACACCATCAGCACGCCGCAGCCGTGACGGTCACGCAGGCGGGTGATCAGGCTGTAGAGCTCGGCTTGCCCGGCGACATCGACGCCTTGCACCGGCTCGTCCAGCACCAGCAACTCCGGCTCACGCAGCAGCGCCCGGGCCAGCAACACACGCTGCATCTCACCACCGGAAACACTTTGCACCGGGCTGTCGATGACGTGTTCGGCACCGACTTCTTTCAGCGCCGCCAATGCACGCGGGCGGTCTACACCGGGCACCAGGCGCAGGAAGCGCAACACTGACAGCGGCAAGGTCGGGTCGACGTGCAGCTTTTGCGGCATGTAGCCAACGCGCAGTTTCGGCTTGCGCCAGACGCTGCCGCTGTCCGGCTTCAGCAGCCCGAGTACGGCGCGCACGAGCGTGGTCTTGCCGGCGCCGTTGGGGCCGATCAGGGTGACGATCTGCCCCGGCTCGACGCTCAGCTCGATGTTGTCGAGCACGGTCTGCCCGGCAAACGTGACAGCAACGTGCTGAAGACGGATCAACGGGTTGCTCATCAAGCCCCCTGGCAACCGGCGCACAGGCCGACCACTTCGACGGTCTGCGCTTCGACAATGAACCCGACGTCTTTGGCGCTGTGGATAATCGCGTCGCTGATGGCTTTCTGTTCCAGCTCGATCGCGGCGTGGCACTCGCGGCAGATCAGGAACTGGCCCTGATGCGCATGCTCCGGATGCACACAGCCAACGAAGGCGTTGAGTGAAGAGATGCGGTGCACCAGGCCGTTTTCCAGCAGGAAATCCAGCGCGCGGTAAACGGTTGGCGGCGCGGCGCGACGGCCGTCCTGTTCGCTCAGTACCGCAAGAATGTCGTAGGCGCCCAGCGGCTTGTGGCTCTGCCATACCAGTTCCAGCACCCGCCGGCGCAGCGCAGTCAGGCGCAGGCCTTTCTGGGCGCACAAGGTATCGGCCTCGGTCAGTGCGCTGTGCACGCAATGAGAGTGGTCGTGGGGACGGCTGGCAATCGGTGTAATAGGCATGGGCGGCGACGAGTTTTGATAGAGACGTTATTATGTTACCCGTTCTCGCCTCCTTGAGTGGTCATCGTGTCCCGACTTTTTTCTGTTTTTGTGGCTTTTGTCGCCAGTTTTCTGCTGATCGGTTCGGCTCAGGCCGAGGTCAAGGTTCTCACCAGCATCAAACCGTTGCAGTTGATCGCTGCAGCGGTCCAGGACGGTGTGGCCATCCCGGAAGTGCTGCTGCCGCCGGGTGCTTCGCCGCATAACTACGCACTACGCCCGTCCGACGTGCGCAAGGTGCAATCGGTGGACCTTTTGTACTGGATCGGCCCGGACATGGAAGGTTTCCTGCCGCGTGTGCTCAGCGGTCGAACGCTGCCAAGCGTGGCCGTGCAGGATCTGCCGGGCATGAAACTGCGCCGCTTCGCCGAAGACAGCCACTCCCACGCCGAAGACGCCGACGAGCATGATCACGATCATCGTCCGGGTACGCTGGACGCGCATTTGTGGCTATCGCCGGTCAACGCCCGAGTCATTGCCGGGAAAATGGCTGCCGACCTCAGTGCTGCCGATCCGGCCAACGCCGAACGCTATCAGCGCAACGCCAAGGCCTTCGATGAGCGTCTCGATGCGTTGGACGCGCGGCTGAAGCAGCGTCTGGCCAGCGTTGAAGGCAAGCCGTATTTCGTGTTCCACGAAGCCTTCGACTATTTCGAAGATGCTTACGGCCTGAAACACACTGGCGTGTTCAGCGTGGCCGCCGAAGTGCAACCGGGCGCGCAACATGTCGCCGCGATGCGCAAACGCCTGCAGGAAGTGGGCAAGACCTGTGTGTTCAGCGAACCGCCACTGCGTCCACGCCTGGCAGAAACCCTGGTGGCGGGCCTGCCGGTGAAGCTGGCGGAACTGGATGCGCTGGGCGGTTATACGCCGGCGACGGCTCAAGGGTACGAGCAGGTGCTGGAGAAGCTGGGCAACGATTTGGCCGGCTGCCTGGAATCGTTGTAACCCCAAAGAAAAAGATCGCAGCCTTCGGCAGCTCCTACATGGTGATCCCCTGTAGGAGCTGCCGAAGGCTGCGATCTTTTGATCTTAAAGAGCGAAGGGTAGCGGCGTATGCACCTGCTGCCGCTGCGCCAACCGCAACTCAAATTCCCGCGGATCGTGAATCAGCACGTCCTGCCCGGCAAACTGCTCGGCGGCGATCAACCGCGACAGCCAGAACCGCACGCACGCCACGCGCAGCATGGTCGGCCAGAGTTCAGCTTCAGCGGCAGTGAACGGACGCAGTGCCGCATAGGCGCCGAGGAATGCGCGGGCGCGCGGCCCGTCAATCAAGCCTTCCTCGTCTGAACACCAGTCATTCAAGGCGATCGCCACGTCGTAGAGCATCGGCCCCGAGCAGGCGTTGTAAAAGTCGATCAACCCGGTCAGGTGCGTGCCTTCGAACATCGCGTTATCGCGGAACAGGTCGGCGTGAATGTTGGCCCGTGGCAGCGCGAGAATTTTGTCTTTCTGCACGGTGATTTCATCCAGCGCCTTGTGCAGCAGCGCACGCGGCTCGTCGCTCAAGTGCGAGAGGAACTCGTTGCCCTCCTCCAGCATCCAGTCCAGGCCACGATCGGTCTTGCGCTTGATCATGCGCTCGCCCTGGGTCGCCAGGTGCAGATGCGCCTGCAACTCGCCGACCTGCGCGCAATGCTGGGCGTTGGCGACCTTGATGTGTTTGCCGGACAGCCGTGGTTGCAGCAGCGCCGGCTTGCCCTTGAGCTCACGCAACGCCACGCCGTCAGTGGTGCGCAGCGCGTAAGGCACCGGCAGATCAGCCTCGTGCAACACGTCGAGCAGGTCGATGAAGAACGGCATTTCCTGCACCGGGCCACGTTCGACCAGGGTCAGGACAAATTCGCCCTGCTCCAGACTGATAAAGAAGTTGGTGTTTTCGCTGCCGGCGGCGATCCCCTGGAAATCAAGCAGACGGCCAAGCCCGTAAGGGTCAAGAAAGGTTTCCAGCTCTGGCCGAGCCAGGGGGGTGAACACAGACATGGTTAAAAACTGCTCAGTTCGGGCGCCGCGATCAAGCGGCGCCGATTAAAAAGTCAGGAATCTTACTTCCAGGTAAAGATTTCCCACGACGGAATCAGCATATCCGGCTGGTCGGAACGGATGTAGTTCACGTCCGAACCATCGGCGCGCACCAGGAAATACGGTTTGCCGCCCTTCGGCGTGACCTTGATCGCATAAACGAAGCCACTGCGGCTGTATTCCTGAATGACCTTGTCGCCCTCGGTGTGCGTGTTAATGGTAACTTCCGGCTCCTTCGACGGCGCATCATCCGCCGCCATCGCGGCCAATGGTGAGACAGCAATCAAACCGACCAGCAGCAAGCGATTTAACGTACGCATGATAACCTTGTCCCTTTGTCGTCAACGGTCCCGCTATTCTAGCGCCGGGCCCGCCGAAAAGGTTGATTCTGCTCATGAGCCAAGCCCCCCTCGTCCTGGTGGACGGTTCGTCTTACCTGTACCGCGCTTTCCATGCACTGCCACCGCTGACCACCTCCAAAGGCCTGCCGACCGGTGCGGTCAAAGGTGTGCTGAACATGCTCAAGAGTCTGCGCAAGCAGTATCCGGACAGCCCGTTCGCCGTGGTTTTCGATGCCAAGGGCGGGACGTTTCGCGATGAGATGTACGCCGAGTACAAAGCCAACCGCCCCAGCATGCCCGACGACATGCGCGTGCAGATCGAGCCGCTGCACCAGAGCGTGATTGCTCTCGGCTTCCCTTTGTTGTGCGTGGAGGGTGTCGAGGCAGACGACGTGATCGGCACCCTGGCCCGCAGCAGCGCGGCAGCCGCTCGCCCGGTGATCATTTCCACCGGCGACAAGGACATGGCGCAATTGGTCGACGGCCACATTACCTTGGTCAACACCATGTCCGGTAGCTCGATGGACGTTGAGGGCGTAAAGGAGAAATTCGGCGTCGCTCCGGAGCAGATCATCGATTATCTAGCGCTGATGGGCGATTCTTCCGACAACATCCCGGGCGTTCCCGGCATCGGCCCGAAGACCGCGTCCGGCCTGCTGGTCGGCGTTAACGGCGGCCTCACCGAGCTTTATGCAAACCTCGACATCGTGCCGACCTTGCCGATTCGCGGGGCCAAGACCCTGCCGGCCAAGCTTGAAGAGCACAAGGAGATGGCCTTCCTCTCCTATCAGCTGGCAACGATCAAGGTCGACGTACCGCTGGATATTGGCCTCGATGATCTGCAAATGGGCCCGGAAGACCCGGCCAAGCTCTACGAGCTGTACACCCTGCTGGAATTCAAGAGCTGGCTGAATGACCTCGATCGCGACGCCAAGCGCCAGGAGCTGAGCGCGCCCGCCGAGCCTGCGCCGGCGGGCGATCTGTTCAGCGCGACGACAGTCGAAGCGCCCGTCGCCCCCGCTGAAGCCGCGTATGAAACCATCCTCGATCAGGCGCGTTTCGATGTCTGGCTGGAAAAACTGAACAACGCCAAGCTGTTCGCCTTCGACACCGAAACCACCGGTATCGACGCGCAACAGGCGCAATTGGTCGGTCTGTCGTTCGCGGTTCAGGCCAACGAAGCGGCGTACATCCCGCTGACCCATTCCTACATCGGCGTACCCGAGCAACTGGATCGCGACACTGTGCTGCGCGCGCTGAAGCCGATCCTGGAAGACCCGAACAAACTCAAGGTTGGCCAGCACGCCAAGTTCGACATGAACATTCTGGCCAACTGCGCCATTGGCGGCGATCAGAGCCAAGGCATCAATGTGTGCGGGATTGCCTTCGACACCATGCTTGAGTCCTACGTACTCAACTCCACCGCCACTCGCCACGACATGGACAGCCTTGCGCAGAAGTACCTGGATCACACCACTGTGAGTTTTCAGGACATCGCCGGCAAAGGCGCCAAACAGCTGACCTTTGACCAGATCGCTCTGGAGCAGGCCGGCCCGTATGCCGCCGAAGACGCCGACATCACCCTGCGTCTGCACCAGACCCTGTTTGAAAAACTCAGCGCGATCCCGAGCCTGGCCAGCGTGCTGACCGACATCGAAATCCCGCTGGTACCGGTGCTGGCGCGGATCGAGCGTCAGGGCGCGTTCGTCGACGCCGAACTGCTCGGCATCCAGAGCATCGAGCTGGGCAACAAGATGGTCGCACTGGAGCGCGAAGCGTTCGAGATCGCCGGGGAAGAGTTCAACCTCGGCTCGCCGAAGCAGTTGGGCGTGATCCTCTACGAAAAACTCGGCCTGCCGGTTTTGAAGAAAACCGCCAAGGGCCAACCATCGACCGCCGAGGAAGTGCTGGCGAAACTGGCCGAGGATGATCACCGCTTGCCGAAGGTGCTGATGGAACACCGCTCCATGAGCAAGCTGAAAAGCACTTACACCGATCGCCTGCCGGAGCAGATCAATCCGCGCACCGGACGTATCCACACGTCGTACCATCAGGCTGTAGCGTCCACCGGACGCTTGTCTTCCAGCGATCCGAACCTGCAGAACATTCCGGTGCGCACCGCTGAAGGCCGCCGCATTCGTCAGGCGTTCGTCGCGCCGAAAGGCTACAAGTTGCTGGCGGCGGACTATTCGCAAATCGAACTGCGGATCATGGCCCACTTGTCCAAGGACGAGGGCTTGATGAACGCTTTCCGCAACAATCTGGACGTGCACACCGCCACCGCTGCCGAAGTGTTCAAGGTCGAGCTCAACGAAGTGACCTCCGACCAGCGCCGAGGTGCCAAGGCGATCAACTTCGGCCTGATCTATGGCATGGGCGCGCAGAAGCTCGGCAAGGACATCGGCGTCGACACCAAGACCGCCAAGGCCTACATCGACACCTACTTCGCCCGCTACCCGGGTGTGCGCGAATACATGGAGCGCACCCGCAAGCAGGCCGCCGATCAAGGCTACGTCGAGACCTTCTTCGGTCGACGCCTGTACCTGCCGGAAATCAACTCGAACAAGCCG
This sequence comes from Pseudomonas sp. Y5-11, assembly GCF_022368695.1. Classification (NCBI taxonomy): domain Bacteria; kingdom Pseudomonadati; phylum Pseudomonadota; class Gammaproteobacteria; order Pseudomonadales; family Pseudomonadaceae; genus Pseudomonas; species Pseudomonas sp. Y5-11. The sequence continues at coordinate 963,743 of NZ_CP058974.1, read as the reverse complement.
CAGGAACGTGCCGCCGCCGAACGCACGGCGATCAATGCGCCGATGCAAGGCACCGCCGCCGACATCATCAAGAAAGCCATGGTGGCGGTGGATAACTGGCTGACAGCGTCCGGGCTGGACGCCAAGGTCATCCTGCAGGTACACGACGAACTGGTGCTGGAGGTTCGCGAGGATCTGGTTGAGCAGGTGAGTCAGGAAATTCGCCTGCATATGAGCGAAGCGGCGAAACTGGACGTACCGTTGCTGGTGGAAGTCGGCGTCGGCAACAACTGGGATGAGGCGCACTAAGGCGTCTGGACCGGGCGTTTGCCGCGACACACTGTCGCGGCAAACGCCCGAAATGGCCTTATTTCGAATCGCGCTTGGGGTTATTCCAAAGCTTTTTGAAAAAAATCTGAACTAATCTGACAACTCACTACTCAGAGATACTGAATGGCTGGTGAAGCCCTTCGATGCTCCTATGTTGTGTTAAGTGTTGGCAGATATCTGAACCCCGCCCTAGCGGTTCGGAACTTAAACCCCGGAACTTCTCCCTCCCCATATGAAGTCCGGGGCTTTTTTTGCCCCAAAATCGGCTGTAGCGCGGTCATGCTGCGTTAAAAGCGTTACTAAAAATGCTCATTTAGGTCCCCTAAACTCCGCTTTTTTGTCGCACTTTTGCCTTGCCTGGCAGCACCACAGACAGTTTTGAAAACTTCTTATTCAGCTGTTGCTTCCGAACCCTTGTCCGCCAGTTCCATCCAGCCTGCCAACACAGTGTAGGCCTCTTCCAGGCCCATGCGTTTGGGCGCGGAGAACAGCTGGATCGTCACCAGATCCCCCCAGCCCTTGCGGATTTCCGACTGCACCTTGAGCAGCGTGTTCTTGGCGGCGCCGTAGGTCAGCTTGTCGGCCTTGGTCAGCAGAATGTGCATCGGCATGCCGGCGGCGACGGCCCAGTCGAGCATCAACAGGTCGAAGTCGGTCATTGGATGACGGATGTCCATCATCAGAATCAATCCCTTCAAACTCTCCCGGCCACCGAGGTACGCCTCGAGGTGACGCTGCCAGTGTTGCTTGAGCGGGATCGGTACTTTTGCATAACCGTAGCCCGGCAGGTCGACCAGACGCCGTTCATCGTCTAGCTTGAAGAAGTTCAACAGCTGTGTGCGACCTGGGGTTTTCGAGGTGCGCGCCAGGCTGGCGTGAGTCAGGGTGTTCAGTGCGCTGGATTTACCGGCGTTGGAACGACCGGCGAACGCCACTTCGAAGCCTTCGTCGTCAGGGCATTGATCGACTTTGGCGGCACTGAGCATGAACGTGGACTGTTGGCACAGGCCGAGGATGGGATTCTTGAGTTGCATGGGATTTCCGATGTGGGCGGCGCCGGGATTGGGCGCGGAACGCGGTGTCGCTTCCGTTTCAGTGACGCCAGTATATAATGCCGCAGATTTTGTGTGTGCTTTGTCCCAGCGAAGGATGAAGTTCACGAGAGCCAAAGACCTTGATTGCGCATCAGAACGCAGAACGCTCTCAACCCTGAAAAGGTCGTTTTATGACGAAATGGCTGCTGGCTGCCGGAGTCCTGATACCGCTTTACGGCGCACAGGCTACACAGGAACCGGAAGCCGTGTACAACCGTGTTTGTGGTGCCTGTCATTCCGGCCAACTACCCATGGCGCCCGAAAGAGGCGATCAGGCAGCTTGGACGCCGAGGTTGGCGAAAGGTATGGAGACGCTGGTGCAACACGTGACCCAGGGTTTCAAGGCGATGCCGCCGCGTGGTTTGTGCATGGACTGCAGTGCCGAGGATTACCAGGCCATCATCCTTTGGATGAGCGAGAGTAAACCCGGTCCATAACTCTTAACCCTTAGCCGTAGTTGGATTAGCTGATGAACAAATTGATCGTGAGTCTGCTGTTGACCGTGGGAATCTCCGGCATCGCCCATGCTGCAGGTGATGCAGCAGCCGGCCAGGCAAAAGCTGCCGTGTGCGGAGCCTGCCATGGCCCGGACGGGAACAGCATGGCACCCAACTTCCCGAAACTGGCCGGTCAAGGTGAACGCTACCTCGACAAGCAGTTGCACGACATCAAGTCGGGCAAACGCCAGGTTCTGGAAATGACCGGCCTGCTGACCAACCTGAGCGATCAGGACCTGGCCGATATTGCCGCTTACTTTGCCAGTCAGAAGGGCAGCGTCGGCGCCGCCGATCCAAAAATCGTCGCCCGTGGTGAAGCCCTGTTCCGTGGCGGCAACCTGGACAAAGGCCTGCCAGCCTGCACCGGCTGCCACTCGCCGAACGGTGCCGGCAATGCCGCCGCCGGCTTCCCGCACCTGGGAGGCCAACACGCTCAATATATCGCCAAACAGCTGACCGACTTCCGCAAGGAAGAAGGCGGGCGCGCCAACGACGGCGATTCCATGCCGATGCGCACCATCGCACGCAAACTCAGCGACGAAGACATTGCTGCGGTCGCCAGCTACATTCAGGGCCTGCACTAACCGCCCTGCATCGAGCGTTACCGGTGATGGACATCTCCTGCAACGTTAACGCTCGATTAATCCGTCGCAGCAAGTATAAAAAGGGTGGCTTTGGCCGCCCTTTTTTGTGGCCGCTACCGTTACACTACAGAACTCATGCCCGCCAGGATCTGTCTGAAAACAGGTCGCGCGAGGCGACCAAAATTGTCCAGGAGTAAAGCATGCGTAATCTGATCATCAGCGCCGCTCTCGTCGCTGCCAGCCTTTTCGGCGTGACCGCCCAGGCCGCCGAAGCACCCGCTGCCCCTTATGTCGAACTGGCCAACCCGGTGCCGGTGGCAGAGCCTGGCAAGATCGAAGTCGTGGAGCTGTTCTGGTACGGCTGCCCGCATTGCTACGCGTTCGAGCCGGTGATCAATCCCTGGGTTGAAAAACTGCCGTCCGATGTCAACTTCGTACGCATTCCTGCCATGTTCGGTGGCCCGTGGGATGCTCACGGTCAAATGTTCCTGACCCTGGAAGCAATGGGCGTCGAGCACAAGGTTCACGCTGCGGTATTCAATGCGATCCAGAAAGAACACAAGAAACTGACCGACAAGAACGACATGGCTGACTTCCTCGCCACACAAGGCGTGGACAAGGACAAGTTCCTTGCCACCTTTGACTCGTTCGCGATCAAAGGGCAGATCGTCAAGGCGCGTGAGCTGGCCAAGAAATATGAAATCACTGGCGTGCCAACCATGATCGTCAACGGCAAATACCGCTTCGACATCGGTTCTGCCGGTGGTGCCGAAGAAGCCTTGAAGCTGGCTGATCAACTGGTCGCCAAAGAGCGAGCGGCCAACAAGGCAGCTGCCAACTAAGCGCGGTCATTGCCATGCGCCGCTGGGGCACCGAACGCATCGTTGGCCTGCATGATCCGCAGGTCAACGAGCATCACCTGGAGTCCACGGGCTTGCCCGCAGACCATCGTCTGCGCTTGCTCAGCTTCAACATCCAGGTCGGCATCAGCACCGAACGCTATCGGCATTACCTGACCCGCAGCTGGCAGCACCTGCTGCCGCACACGGGGCGCTCAGGCAATCTGCAGAAGATCGGCGACCTGCTTGGCGACTTCGACCTGGTCGCCCTGCAGGAAGCCGATGGCGGCAGCCTGCGCTCAGGCTACGTCAATCAGGTCGAACACCTGGCCCACCTCGGCGCCTTCCCTTACTGGTATCAACAACTCAATCGCAACCTCGGCCGGCTGGCCCAGCACAGCAATGGCGTGCTCAGTCGACTGAAACCGTGGGCGATCGAAGACCATCCGCTGCCGGGCCCGAAAGGTCGCGGCGCAATCCTGCTGCGCTTTGGCGAAGGCCCGGAAGCGCTGGTGGTGGTGATGATGCACCTGGCCCTCGGCGCCCGGGTGCGCAGCCTGCAACTGGCCTACATTCGGGACCTGATCGGTGGCTACAAGCACCAGGTATTGATGGGCGACATGAACACCCATGCCAGCGATCTGCTACAACAGTCACCGTTACGCGATCTCGGCCTGCTGGCCCCGCAGATGCAAGCCACGTTTCCCAGCTGGCGGCCGCAACGTTGCCTGGATCATATTTTGCTCAGCCCGACCCTGACTCTGGAAAAGGTCGAAGTGCTGGCCCAACCCATTTCCGATCACCTGCCGGTCGCGGTAGAGATTCGTCTGCCGGGTTCGCTCACGGCCGATGCATTGCCCGCGTTGAGTCCTGCCCCTCGCGGAACCCCTGAATGAGCGACGACGCCCAGCGCTGGAAAGAGAAATACCTCAAAAGTATCGAACAGCAGGACAAGCTCGAACGGCGCTGGGCCGCCCGTCTCGACTTGCTGCGCCGCGGTCTGGTACGCAGTACGCTGGCTGCTGAAGGCACCGACAAGGTTGTTGATCAGTGCATGAAAGAGATGCGCGACGTGGTGCGCACCGACGACATGGATGCCGGTCTCGCCGCCCTGCTGCCGCGCCTGGAGAAAGCCGTACTCGACTCCGAGCAGCGCCGCGAAACCCGCATTGATCAGGTCAGCACCGCGTTGACCGCACTGGTTACCCAACTGCAAGCGTTACCGCTGCCGCGGGAAGTCGCCCAGCCGCTGAAGAAATTCGCCAAGCAACTGGACAGTCGGGTCGGCCAGGCGCGGGAAATGCCGCTGCTGTTGAGCGAACTCAGCGGTTTGCAGGGTAAAGCGTTGAGCCAGCTGGAAACCCCACCCGCGCCAGAACGCCCGGGCCTTCTGCAACGCCTGTTTGGCAATCGCGAAGCCGAAGAAACGCCAGGGACGCAGGGCCCGGAGCAACCTCAAGCGCCTGCGCCAATACCAGCGCCGCCATCAGCCAACACTGAACCTGATGTCGAGCCCGCACAGATGCCAACAGGCGAACCGACTCCGGCACCGGTCAGCGCCGCGCCTCTATTGCAACCGGCAGAGGCAAGCCCTCACCAGGCACCTGCAGCGCAACCGCAGGCCGAATCGCCTGTGGTTTCGCTTGTGCCGCCGGTCATTGCCATCGAGACGGCGCCCGAACCACTGCCTGAACTCAAACCGCCCCTCGAACCTCTGGCCCCGCCGCTTGCGCCACCAGCCTTCATAGCGGCGATCAACCCTGACGAGTTGATCCACCCGGGCGACGCCCCGGCCCCCTTGCTCCTCGACAGCCTGCCCCTGCCCGCCCCGATTGCCCAAGCCTTGGCTGCCATCGATCCGGAGCAGCCCGAGCAAGACATTCTTTACGCCCTGCCCGATTCGCCGGAGCCTTCCTACAGCTCGGTGGCCAAACACATCGAAGACACGCTGATCGGGCTGCTCGACGACCTAACCTTGCCAGAGCGCCATCGCCCGCAAGCCGAGGCCATGCGTGATCGCTTGAAAAATGGCCTGAACTGGTACGAACTCCTGCCCATTCTCGACGACCTTGCCACCTTGATGCTGGCAATCACCGACAGCGGCCAACACGAATTCGAAGCCTATCTGCAGCGGCTCAACGAACGCCTCGAAGCATTCCAGAGCAATTTGCAGGCCGCCAGCGAGGGCCATGCCGACAACAGCTCGGCAGCCCGGGCGATGGACACGCAGATTCGCGAGCAAGTCGACGGCTTGCAGACCAGCGTGCAGGAAGCGGCCGATCTGGATGATCTCAAGCGAGTGCTGGAGAACCATCTCGAAGGCCTGCTCGGTACCATGGACCAGCATCAGCAACAACGCGATGCCCGCGAGCAGGAAGTGGCAGCACGTCTCAAAGGCCTGGCCGAACGTGTGGCGCACATGGAGCAGGAAGCCCTGGGTTTTCGCGAACATCTGGAAGAACAGCGACAGAAAGCCCTGATCGATCCGTTGACCGGCCTGCCCAACCGCGCTGCCTGGAGCGAACGGCTGGAACACGAGATCAGGCAATGGCAACAACACGGCAACACCTTGAGCCTGGCGATGCTCGACCTCGATCATTTCAAGCGCATCAACGACAACTACGGCCATCTGGCGGGCGACAAGGTATTGAAAATCATCGCCACGGTGCTGCGCAAACGTCTGCGTGGGGCGGATTTCATTGCTCGTTTCGGCGGAGAGGAATTCGTTCTGCTGCTGCCAGCCACCACGCCGACCGTCGGCGCCAAATTGCTGGAAACCCTGCGAGCGGCCATCGAAGCGTGCCCGTTTCACTTCAAAGGTGAGCGAGTGACGATCACCATCTCCATGGGACTGGCGTCGTTCAAGCCGGGAGAACACAGCGATCTGGTGCTTAAAAGAGCCGATCAGGCGTTGTATCGGGCGAAAAACGGCGGACGTAACCGAGTCGAACTGGGCTGAGCAAGTTGTTCCATTTTGTTTAAATCGGCCCGTCGGGCGTCGATAGGCAAGGCAGTACGTTACACTGTTGCATTATTGTCTTGCGTGTACTGCCTTCTGCCATGAAATTTTTCGCCCTCCTCGCGTCGCTGCTCGTTCTGGCCGGTTGTGCCAGCGGCCCGCGTTATGACACCAGCCACCCTTCGGCCAATCACGACAGCCGCGTGCAGTTCGTGATCGTGCACTACACCTCCGCTTCCCTCGCCCGCTCGCTGCAACTGCTGACCCACGGCGAAGTCAGCAGCCACTATCTGATCGGCGACGACAAAGGCGGCACTATCTACAAACTGATGGATGAAAACCAGCGCGCCTGGCACGCCGGCGAGAGCCAGTGGCAGGGCCGTACCTGGCTAAACTCCAGCTCGATCGGCATCGAAATCGTCAATCCGGGCTTCAAGGACACGCCGACCGGGCGCCTCTGGTACCCGTACAGCGAAGCGCAGATTCAATCGCTTATCGTCCTGCTCAAGGACATCAGCCAGCGCCAGGGCATCAGCCCGCGCCATATCATTGGCCACAGCGACATCGCGCCCCTGCGCAAACTCGACCCGGGTCCCTTGTTCCCATGGAAACGCCTGGCCGCCGAAGGCCTGGGCGTATGGCCCAACGAACAAGCGGTAGCGCGGCAGCAAGTGCAGTTCAACGCCGAACTGCCAAGCATCAGCTGGTTCCAGGAACAACTGGCGCGCGTCGGTTACGACACCCCGCAGACCGGCGAGCTGGACGTAGCGACCCGCCATGTCCTGGCAGCGTTCCAGATGCACTTTCGCCCTTCACGCTTCGACGGTACACCGGACGCACAAACGGCAGCGTTGTTGCAGGTCTTCAATCAGACAAAATAATGACGCCCGCCCGACGGTCAGGGCGAAAACGAAATCAGCAGCTATAACTCATTGGTAATTCTTCGGATATTCCATGATGGTAGCTACCCGAGCGACGCTGCGTAGCTGGTTTTATCGCCCGTGGTTTTTGGCGATGATCGCGGCTGTCTTCAGTGTTGCATTGCTGATAGCCGGCGGAATGTTCGTCGCCATGCGCCAGATTGAACAGAACGAAAGCCAGGAAATGAACACCCAGGGCGAGCGTTTTCTCGCACGCCTTGAGCAGCTGTTCGGACAACTGCGCGAAAGTCTCGATGACCTCGAAGCGCAGCCGCTGCGCAGTTGCGATGAGGAAATGATCGCCACCCTGCAACAGGTCACCTTCAACTATCGCTTCGTCTATGAAGCGGCCTACATGGATGGTGCGCGGATATGCTCCAACCGGCCCCGTCAGGAAGGACTGTCGGTGGTTCGCGCACCGGATATCAAAGGACCGACCTACAGTTACTGGCTCAACACCACCACCGAACCGGATGAAAACCGCGCGGCACTGATGCTCGGGCGCGGCAATTTTCGTGTGGCGACATCACGCGGGCATTTGACCGACATGGTCGATCTGCCGCCGGACAGCAGCCTGCTGGTGGTGCTGGACCACGGCAAACGGGCGATTCCGGTGCTGGGCACCGCGCAGACGTGGCCACCAACCGAAGCGTGGCCACCCAAAAGCCGCGCGCCCCTGCAAGTCACCCAGTCACGGCTGATCTACCGCATGCCAACCAACAATCCGGAATACCAGTTGGTGCTGATCACCCCGCGCAGCGGCATGCATATTCCCAGCGTCTGGTGGTGGATGGTGCCGATCTGCCTGCTGCTGGGGGCGTTTGTCGGATTCTTTGTGTTTTTGCTGGTGCGCCAGCGCCAGTCACTGGACGCCGAACTCCAGGGCGCCATTCGACGTGGCGAGCTGCAAGTGCTGTATCAACCGATCTTCGATCTCGATAGCCGCAATTGCGTGGGCGCCGAAGCCCTGCTGCGCTGGCGTCGCCCGGACGGCACCCTGACCAGCCCCGACCTGTTCATTCCACTGGCGGAAAACACCGGGCAGATTCGGCAGATGACAGACTTTGTCCTGCAGCGGCTGCTGGAACAACTGGGACCGGTGCTGCGCGCCAATCCGCAGCTGTACATTTCGGTCAACCTCGCCGCCTGCGACGTGATGGTGCCGCGCATCGGCCAGGTCATGGCCAGGCTGCTGACGCTGCACCGGGTCGCCGCGCGCCAGATTGCCTTTGAAGTCACCGAGCGCGGACTGATCGACGTGGTGGTGGCGCGGGAGAATCTGCAAGCCTTGCGCGATGTCGGCCATCAGGTGCTGATCGATGACTTCGGTACCGGTTATTGCAGCCTCGCCTATCTGCAGACGCTGCCGGTGGATTGCTTGAAGATCGACAAGGCCTTTATCGACGCGCTCGGCCATGATGCGGCCAGCAGCGGCGTTGCGCCGCACATCATTCACATGGCGCAGGCTCTGGAGTTGAAGGTGATTGCCGAAGGCATCGAGCACGAAGCGCAAGCCGTGTTTCTCAGCAGTGAGGGGGTCAAGTTCGGTCAGGGCTGGCTGTTCGCCCAGGCCCTGAGTGCGGTGCAGTTCATCGAACTGATCACCCGTGGACGGCGCCTCACCGGGCGCCGGCTGGACGACGAAGCCTAGACCGCCAGCGCCATGTAGAACTGCGTGCCCTGCCCCGGCCGCGAATAGACGCCCATCCGCCCGCCATGCAGCTGGACGATTTCCTTGCACAGCGCCAGACCCAGCCCGGCGCCACCCTTCTTGCGCCCGACCTGCACAAACGGCTCGAAAATCCGCCCCTGCTGACCGTAGGCAATGCCTTCGCCGTTGTCTTCGACGCTGATGATCACCCGTTCGCCATGCCGCCGCGCCTGCAGGCGAATCTGGCCGTCGCGGGCGGTATGGCGCAGAGCGTTGTCGATCAGGTTGTCGAGTACCCGCTCAAGCTGTGCCTGATCGGCCTGCAGACGCGGCAACGGCCCTTGCACTTCGACGCTCAGGGCAATGCCTTTGCCCGCAGCGCAATCGGCAAAGCGCGATTGCGCCTGCTCCAGCAAATCTTCGATGGAGCACGGCGCCAAGGTGAGTTTCTGCAAGCCGTTCTGATAGCGCGAGAAGTTGAGCAAGTCGTTGATCAACTGCATCAAGCGCTGCATCTCTTCGTTGACCGTGTCGAGCAGGTCCGCCTCGCGTGACTCCGGGGGGAACTTCGCACGTTCGCGAAACAGGCCGAACGCCATGTGCATGCCGGTGACCGGCGTACGCAGCTCATGGGAGGCGCGCAGCACGAACTCGCTGCGCACGCGCTCAAAGGCGCGTTGCTCGGTGACATCGTGCAGCACCATCACCGCACCCAGAATATGCCCCTGGATGTGACTGACCGGGGTCAAGCTGTAGGTCAGCAAGCGCGATTCGCCATCGACCTCGATGCTCAAATCTTCCGGGGCGCGCTCAAGGGTACCGCCGCGCAGCACCAGTTGCAGTTGCGCGTCGAGCTCCGGGCGCTCGAGCGCAGTGCCCAGGCCTTGGCCGAGACGGTCACTGTCCCAACCCAACTGACGCTGAGCCACTGGATTGAGGTGTTCCAGATGCCCTTCACGGTCGATCATCAACAAGCCGTCGTCGATGCTGTCGAGCACCGCCTGCAGGCGTTGCTGACCGGCCAGCAATTCGTCGACGTTGGTCGCCTGATGCTCGCGCAGCGCCTCGGCCATCAGCCCGAAGCGCTTGGTCAGCTGGTTCATTTCCATCGCCGAGGAAATCGGCAGCGTCACTTCGAAATTGCCTTGGCCGATGTTGTCCGCCGCTTTGGCCAGCGCCTCGATGGGCGCGCCAAAACGCCGGGCAATGGCGTGCGCGGTGACGAAGCCGATAATCAGCACCGCCAATCCCACCAGCCCGAGCAGACCGGAGACCAGCAGTGCCCTTTCCCGGGCGTCATGCTGCACTGCGTTGATGTTGTCCAGCGCGTGCTTGTGCTCGGTAATCAAACCGTTGCGCAAGGTGTTGAAGCGCTCCCTGAGGTCGCTGTTGCCACTGAGCACATTGCCCGGATCACGCGACATCTCGAACGCCTGGAGAAAACTCAGGTAGTCAGCCTTGGCCTGGGTAAACCCGTACTGTCGGCCATCGCCCTCTGCCTCCTGCGAAATGCCTTCATCCAGCAATTGCAGGTAATGCTGCTTTGACGCTTCGAACGCGGCCGGGTCGGGCTTTTCGGCCAGCATCAGCACCAGTTGATCGCCGAGGGTCTGGCGCAGTTTGAGCCCCAGGTCGAGGGTCACGAAGTTGCTGCGGATCGTTGCTTCCTGAGTACCAGCCATCTGCATCACGCTGACCAGCCCGAGCAACAGCCCGAGCAAGGCGACCGTGATCAGCGCAGAGATGCTCAGAAACAAGCGAGTGCGCAACTTCATCGCCAGTTTCATCGTCGGGTGCTCACAGGTTGTACTGCTTGCGCTTGCGATACAGGGTCGACGCGTCGATGCCCAAGGTTTTCGCTGCCTGATCAAGGGTGCCTGCCGTTGCCAGCACCGCGCCAATGTGGGCTTTTTCCAGTTCATCGAGGCTCAGCGCGGCACCGACCCGCGGTGCGTTGTTCGCCGGTTGCTCGGCCATGCCGAGGTGGCTGATTTCCACGCGTTCCTGCGGGCAGATAATGCTTGCCCGTTCCACCACGTTACGCAGCTCTCGGATGTTGCCCGGCCAGCGATAACCCAGCAACGCCTCTCGCGCCTCGTCACTGAAGCCCCGTGCCGGCCGCGCGTACTCTTTGACGAAACGCGCGAGGAAGCGGTCCGCCAGAGTCAGGATGTCCTCGGCACGTTCGCGCAATGGCGGCAAATGCAGGGTGATCACATTGAGGCGATACAACAGGTCTTCACGGAAGCGCCCGTCGCGCACCATGTCCTCAAGATTGAGGTTGGTCGCGGCGAGAATCCGCACATCGGCGCGGCGGGTCACCGGATCCCCTACCCGCTCATATTCTTTGTCTTGAATGAAACGCAGCAACTTTGGTTGCAAAGTCAGCGGGAAATCGCCGATCTCATCGAGAAACAGCGTGCCGCCGTCTGCTTGATTGACCCGACCCAAGGTGCTTTCACTGGCCCCGGTGAACGCACCGCGACTGTGGCCGAACAGCTCGCTCTCCATCAGTTCCGCAGTCAACGACGGGCAGTTGATGGTCACGCAGGATTTCTTCTCGCGCTTGCTCCAGCCATGAATGGCCCGGGCCAGTTCGCCCTTACCTGTGCCGGATTCGCCGAGAATAAGGATGTTGGCGTCGGTACCGGCGACCTGCCGCGCAGTTTCCAGCACGACTTTCATCGCCGGGCTGTGGGAGTCGAGGCCGTCCTTGGGTTTGCGGATCTCGCCTTCGAGGGCTTCCAGACGCGCCGAGAGCTGACGCACTTCCAGTTGTTTGGCGGTGGCCAGGCGCAACTGGTCGGGGCTGCACGGTTTGACCAGATAATCGGCGGCGCCCGCCTGGATCGCATCCACCGCGGTATCAACCGCCGAGTGGGCGGTGACAATGACCACGCGCATCCATGGCGCCTGAATGCGCATCTGCGCCAGTACGTCGAGACCGTTGTCTTCACCCAGACGCAAATCAAGGAAGCACAGGTCAAACACCTGACGTTGCAACAATGCCTCGGCCTGAGCCGCGCTGTTGGCGGTGGCCACTGTATAACCTTCGTCCTCGAGGCAGTAACGAAAGGTTCGCAGGATGGCGGACTCATCGTCCACCAGCAGAATGCGGCCTTGATGCTCAGTGGCAGATTCCATTTTTCCTACGCTCCATAGTGATTGATCTTGGGTTAGTCCCGGAAAAATCGGGCAAGTTGCATGGTTGATTCTGAACGATGCGAGCCATAGGAGGGTAGCTCTCTCCTGCCTTAACGGCCAATCCATTGATTTTGTTGAGTTTTTAAACAATCACCGATTCGCAGGGGTAACCCCGCGTACATTTCTGACATCCAGGACGTGCTCTCAATTCCATAAGAATGAAATCTCCTACGAAATAATCGTGCATTCCGCACGACCGTAGACGACCCATCGTGCAGGATGCGTCCGTCGCTGAATTTTAACTACTTGTAAGCTATTGATTTTATTGAATATTTTTCAATGAAAAAACTGGCATGCAGCCTGCAATAACTCATTCAGCCCGGGCAGATTCCACTGCCCCAACCGAATAAGAGTGAGGAACCCAGGATGACTCGCCAACGTGCCGCCCAAGTGCGTATCTCGCCACTGCATATCCGGCAAGGCCTGTTTGGCGTGCTTGCACTGTTGATCACCCTGATCGCCTGCCAGCAATACCTGAGCTGGGAAAACAGCCAGAAGCCTGAGCCGCTGATCTCGATTCAACACAGCACGCAGACGCACTTCAGCGCCGTCAGCAGCAGTCAGGCCGAAAACGCCTCGATGCGCATGATGGATGTCGATCAGCCGCAGGCGCTGGATCAACTGCCACGTGAAGAGCGCTGGGTTTTCTGACAAACCAACGAATTCGGGCGCCTGGCGCCGGGACACGCAATATCCCTAAATAGAGAAGTAAGGAGAATCACCATGTTGAGTTGGGCAATTACATTCTTGATCATTGCCATCATCGCCGCCGTCCTGGGCTTCGGTGGTATCGCGGGCACCGCCACGGGTATCGCCAAGATTCTCTTTGTCGTGTTCCTGGTGATGTTCATCGCTTCCTTCTTCTTTGGCCGTCGCGGCCGAGGTTAACGATGATTGCGTTAAAGACACTGGCAGCCGCCCTGCTTCTGGGCGGTAGTGCCATGGCGATCGCGGCCAATGATGGCCAGGCGCGGGTCAACGAGCTGCTCAGCTCCGACCCGCAATACCGGGAAACCTGGCAAGGCGTTGTGAAGCATGAAGAGCGCCTCCCGGAATGGGTGATGAACCTGTCCGGTACGCCAGAGCAGCAGATGAATGCCGTGACCGAAGATGGCGACAAGTATCTGGTCGGGCCGCTCTGCGAATCCGCAGACAAGTGCCTCAACCACCGCTTGATCGTAGCGTTCAGCTTCGACAAGAAAGATGCCTACGCCATGCTCGTCGATGTGCCCGAAGGACTGCCGGCCGACAAGTCGCCAACGCGACATGCCACTTACCGCTTCCTCGGCAAACCGGATCAGGGCATGCAGAACCTGTTGATGGAAACGCTGAAGAAAGATCCGAACTGGTACTGATTCGAACATGAGGGCAGCGCCCCGCTGCCCTTTATTGCGCCTGCCCGAGGAAGGTCGGCGCATGACCAAGGGGCCGGGACGTTCTGACTGTTGCAGGGTCGGAGTGACCTACGGGTACAGGGAGTGCCTGCGCGAGGGCCGGGTCAGGGCAAAAGCTGCGACGCAGGTTCGCCGACCCTCAGCGGTTCGACGGACTTGCGCTGAGCTTTGCGCGATACAAAACATTGATCCAGAGCGTCCTGCTCGCCTTTTTATGGTTCAGACTGCGCGCGAAAACATTTCGCCGTGTTTCCTGGCGACCGTATATCGAGAAAGAGCCCCTTTAAACTGTGGGACTTCTAGTCTGCAAATGTAGGCTTTTTCCTGAATTTTTCGATGAATTCACTCGTTCAAAAAACAACCAACCTAAGCTGAAATGGCCGGTTCACGGCACTTATGCCGGCTGAAATGTCGTAATCGAACCGCTTGGGACGTCAGTTTCATTTAAAAAATCTCATGCCGATTCGGCATAGGGTAGGCGTTTACGGCATTAGACGGCGCAACCTTGCATCGGAATAGTTGCGCCTTTTTTCGCCTGCCGAAGAGCCGTAAATACGCGCTTCGGGGCACCTTATACGGAGGCAGATGCACAGACTTTTCCGCTAAAGAGCGTTCCAGTTGCTGCATGTGCCTGAGTCAAACGCAAGTAAGGGTAAAGATAATGAAGAAGGCAAAACTCAGCCTCGCCTGGCAGATCCTCATCGGTCTGGTTTTAGGGATTGCAATTGGTGCGTTGCTCAACCACTTCAGTGCCGAAAAAGCCTGGTGGATCAGCAACGTCCTGCAACCGGCAGGCGATATCTTTATCCGTCTGATCAAGATGATCGTGATTCCGATCGTCATCTCCTCCCTGATCGTCGGCATCGCCGGCGTGGGCGACGCCAAGAAACTCGGGCGTATCGGCCTGAAGACCATCATCTACTTCGAAGTCGTCACCACCATCGCGATCATCGTCGGCCTGCTGCTGGCCAACCTGTTCCACCCGGGTGCCGGCATCGACATGAGCACCCTGGGCACCGTGGACATCTCCAAGTACCAGGCGACCGCCGCCGAAGTACAACATGAACACGCGTTCATCGAGACCATCCTCAACCTGATCCCGTCGAACATCTTCGCGGCCATGGCCCGCGGCGAAATGCTGCCGATCATTTTCTTCTCCGTACTGTTCGGTCTCGGTCTGTCGAGCCTGCAGTCGGACCTGCGCGAGCCGCTGGTGAAGATGTTCCAGGGCGTCTCGGAAAGCATGTTCAAAGTCACCCACATGATCATGAACTACGCCCCGATCGGCGTTTTCGCCCTGATCGCGGTGACCGTGGCCAACTTCGGTTTCGCCTCGCTGCTGCCGCTGGCCAAGCTGGTGATTCTGGTTTACGTCGCCATCGCTTTCTTTGCTTTCGTGGTGCTGGGCCTGATCGCCAAGCTGTTCGGCTTCTCGGTGATCAAGCTGATGCGCATCTTCAAGGATGAGCTGGTCCTGGCGTACTCCACCGCCTCCTCGGAAACCGTGCTGCCACGCGTCATCGAGAAGATGGAAGCCTATGGCGCACCAAAAGCCATCTGCTCCTTCGTGGTGCCGACCGGTTACTCGTTCAACCTCGACGGTTCGACCCTGTACCAGTCGATCGCAGCGATCTTCATTGCCCAGCTGTACGGCATCGACCTGTCGATCAGCCAGCAACTGCTGCTGGTGCTGACTCTGATGGTCACCTCCAAAGGCATCGCCGGCGTACCGGGCGTGTCCTTCGTGGTGCTGCTGGCGACCCTGGGCAGCGTTGGTATCCCGCTGGAAGGCCTGGCCTTCATCGCCGGTGTCGACCGCATCATGGACATGGCCCGTACCGCACTGAACGTGATCGGCAACGCCCTGGCGGTACTGGTTATCGCACGTTGGGAAGGCATGTACGACGACGCCAAGGGCCAGCGCTACTGGAACTCCCTGCCGCACTGGCGCAGCAAGGAAAAACTGCCGGCTGGCGAAATCTCCAAGAACTGATCGCTGAACCTCTGTAGGAGCTGCCGCAGGCTGCGATATTTTGATCTTGCTTTTAAAGATCGCAGCCTTCGGCAGCTCCTACAGGTGATTGAGGCAAGCCTTACCGACAAACCCCGGCGCAATCCGGGGTTTGTCGTTTCTGGCGACCCCGCTATCATTCGCCGCATCTTCCGGGGGATTTGACTGATGCTTAATGGCCTGTGGCTTGGCTTCTTCGTCGTGGCAGCAATATCTGCGCTGGTGCAGTGGCTGGTCGGCGGCAACGCCGGGATTTTCGCAGCGATGGTGGAAAGCATTTTCGCCATGGCCAAACTCTCGGTCGAGGTCATGGTCCTGCTGTTCGGCACGCTGACCCTGTGGCTGGGCTTTCTGCGCATCGCCGAAAAAGCCGGGATCGTCGAGTGGCTGGCGAAAGTGCTGGGCCCGCTGTTCCTGCGGCTGATGCCGGAAGTCCCGGCGGGGCACCCGGCGCTCGGTCTGATTACCCTGAACTTCGCCGCCAACGGCCTGGGCCTGGACAACGCCGCCACACCGATCGGCCTCAAGGCCATGAAAGCGCTGCAGGAGCTCAACCCCAGCGCGACCATCGCCAGCAACGCGCAGATCCTGTTCCTGGTACTCAACGCCTCGTCCCTGACCCTGTTGCCGGTGACCATCTTCATGTACCGCGCCCAGCAAGGTGCACCGGATCCGACCCTGGTATTCCTGCCGATTCTGCTGGCGACCAGTTGCTCGACTATTGTCGGCTTCCTTTCGGTGGCGTTCATGCAACGCCTGCGCATCTGGGACCCGGTGGTGCTGGCTTATCTGATTCCCGGCGCACTGATCCTCGGCGGCTTCATGGCGCTGCTGGCGACGATGTCGGCCACGGCGCTGGCCGGGCTGTCGTCGATCCTTGGCAACCTGACGCTGTTCGGCCTGATCATGCTGTTCCTGGTGATCGGCGCATTACGCAAGGTCAAGGTCTACGAGGCGTTTGTCGAGGGCGCGAAGGAGGGCTTCGACGTCGCCAGGAACCTGCTGCCGTATCTGGTGGCGATGCTCTGTGCGATTGGCGTACTGCGCGCATCCGGAGCGCTGGACTTTGGCCTGGACGGCATCCGCCATCTGGTGCAGTGGGCCGGTTGGGACACGCGCTTTGTCGACGCGCTGCCGACGGCGATGGTCAAACCGTTCTCCGGCAGCGCCGCCCGGGCGATGCTGATCGAGACCATGAAGACCTCCGGCGTCGACAGCTTCCCGGCGCTGGTGGCGGCGACGGTGCAGGGCAGTACCGAAACCACGTTCTATGTGCTGGCGGTGTATTTCGGTGCGGTGGGCATTCAGCGCGCAAGGCATGCCGTTGGATGCGCGCTGCTGGCCGAACTGGCCGGCGTACTCGGCGCCATCGGCGTCTGCTACTGGTTCTTCGGCTGACCCACAAGGGCTTCGGGCGACCAATTTCTCTGTGGCAAGGGAGCTTGCTCCCGCCGGGGCGCGAAGCGGCCCTGAAAGATGGGGCTGCTACGCAGCCCAGCGGGAGCAAGCTCCCTCGCCACAAAAGCAATGTTGATCGATCAGGGTCTCTGAAGGGCGACTTTCTGGCCTTGATCTACCGCCCACGCAACAACCTTGGCCGTCAGCCGATCACTGGCCTGTCCAAACCCGGCAACGACTGCTGGCACCTGCACATCGCTCAGCGGTTGGCGCTCTTCAAAGCGCCGACTGGCGAGAATCTTCTGGTCATAGCCGCGCACCAACAACGCATCGACGCGCACCACGACGCTGGCCTGATTGCCCTGATACTCGGTCTGAAACGCCTGCAAGTTGCCGCCCAGTTCCAGATCCGCAGCGAAGTTGCTGTCATCGGTGCTGAGCAATGTCACCCGACCATCGCGGGCAAAACCATCGAGCAGCCGATTACGCACCAGCACCGGCGCCGGATCGCTCCAGCGCGAGGCTTTGTAGCTGCTGATCACGTCACCCTGTGGAATCACCGCGATGTTCGGCCGGTTCAGCGCTTCGCTGGCCTGCAATTTGTTCAGGCGCAGCGACCAGTGCTGGGTCGCCGCCGAACTGGCCGGGGCGGGCGCTTGCGCAGCGGGCAGGCGATAGACGTCCGACGGCTCGGCCTTGGGCAGAATCGAGCACGCCGAGAGCAGGGTAAAACTGGCGAGAAAGGCGAAGTGAGTCAGCTTCATGGGGTGAATTCCTTGTTCTTGTCACTGCCCAGCAGGTAGCCGCTGGGGTTGGCCTCAAGGCGTTGGGAAATGCCGCGCAGCGAGGTCAGGGTTTCGCGCAGTTCGCGGATCGCCGGCGCCAGCCCATTGAGGCCCTGCAGGCCGTTGTCGAGGGAGTTCTGGTTTTTGCTCAGCAGGCCGTTGATGGTGGCGCTGCTCTGTTCCAGCGACTTCATCGCCTGCTCGGCACTGCCCAGCGCCTGCTTGCCCTGATCGTTGAGCAGGCCGTTGGCGTTGCGCATCAGTGCCGAGGTTTGCTCGAGCATGCTGCCGGCTTGCTTGCCGACGCTCGCCAGTTGCTGCATGGCCTGACGCAAGTCGCCACGCTGATCGTTGATCGAACCGGTGGTCTGTTCCAGATGCGCCAGGGTGTTGCTGACGCGCTCGACGTTCTCCGGGGAAAACATCTGGTTGGCATTGTTCAACAGGGCGGTGACGCCGGTCATCAGGTCGTTGCTGTCGTTAAGCAGCCGGGAAATGGGCGAGGGCGACGCGACGATGGTCGGCAATTCGCCGTCGTGTCCGCGCAGTTTCGGACTCTCCGGAGTGCCGCCGCTGAGCTGGATGATCGAAGTGCCGGTGATCCCGGCCAGCGCCAGTTTGGCCTGGGTGTCTTCCTTGACCGGGGTGTCACCACCCAGACGAATCCGCGCCAGCACCCGGCGCGGGTCTTTCGGGTCGAGGCGCAGGCTGACCACGTCACCGACCTTGATCCCGCTGTACTGCACCGGGCTGCCCTTGGACAGACCGCTGACCGCCTCATTGAAGACGATTTCATAATCCTTGAACTCGCTGTCGACGCTGGACTTGGCCAGCCACAGACCGAAGAGCAGGGCGCCCGCCACGACAATTACGGCGAACAGGCCGATCAACACATGATGGGCTCGGGTTTCCATGTCAGACCTCGTTGAGCAATTTGGCGGCGTCCAGCGCCGAGCGGCCACGCGGGCCGTGGAAGTATTCGTGAATCCACCCGTCATCGGTTTCCGAGACCACGTCGATCGGACCGGCGACCAGTACCTTCTTCTGCGCCAGCACCGCCACACGGTCGGTGATGGTGTAGAGCGTGTCGAGGTCGTGGGTCACCAGAAACACGCTCAGGCCCAGCGCATCGCGCAGGGTCAGGATCAGTTGATCGAACTGCGCCGCGCCAATCGGATCGAGGCCGGCGGTGGGCTCGTCGAGAAACAGGATGTCCGGATCCAGCGCCAGGGCCCGGGCCAGCGCCGCGCGCTTGATCATCCCGCCGGACAGCGACGCCGGGTATTTGTCCGCCGCCGACAGCGGCAGCCCGGCCAGCGCCAGCTTCACCGCCGCCAGGTGCTCGGCGTCGTTGCGGCTCAGACCGGCGTGTTCGATCAGCGGCAGGGCGACGTTCTCGGTCACCGTCAGCGAGGAAAACAGCGCGCCTTTCTGGAACAGCACGCCGAAACGCCGCTCGACCAGTGAGCGCTCATGCTCGGACAGGCTCGGCAGATTCTGCCCGAACACCTTTACGTTGCCTTCGCTGGGCCGGCGCAGGCCGACAATGCTGCGCAGCAGCACCGATTTACCGCTGCCGGAACCGCCGACCACGGCGAGGATTTCGCCCTTGTACAAATCCAGGTCGAGGTTCTCGTGCACGCTCTGGCTGCCAAAGCGATTGCACAGGCCACGGACTTCGATCACCGCCTCCGAGGGCGCACGGGGTAAACGACTCACCAGCCCATCTCCATGAAGAACAGCGCAGCCACCGCGTCGAGTACGATCACCACGAAAATCGACTGCACCACGGCGGACGTGGTGTGCGCGCCGACCGATTCGGCGCTGCCACTGACCTTGAAGCCTTCCAGGCAACCAATGGTCGCAATCAGGAAGGCAAACACCGGCGCTTTGACCAGACCAACCAGAAAGTGCTGAATGCCGATGTCGCTCTGCAACAGCGAGAGGAACATCGCCGGCGAAATCCCCAGCGACACCGCGCACACCACGCCGCCACCAATGATCCCGCAGAGCATCGCCAGAAACGTCAGCATCGGCAGCGCCACCAGCATCGCCAATACCCGCGGCACTACCAGCAGCTCCATCGGATCGAGGCCGAGGGTGCGGATTGCGTCGATCTCTTCGTTAGCCTTCATCGAACCGATCTGCGCGGTAAACGCGCTGGCGGTGCGTCCGGCCATCAGGATTGCCGTGAGCAGCACACCGAACTCACGCAGGAAGGAGAAGCCCACCAAGTCCACGGTAAAGATCGTCGCGCCGAAACTGGCCAGCACCGTGGCGCCGAGAAACGCCACCACCGCGCCCACCAGAAAGGTCAGCAGCGCCACAATCGGCGCGGCGTCGAGGCCGGTCTGTTCGATGTGGGCGACGACGGGGGTGATGCGCCAGCGCTTGGGACGAAACAGGCTGCGGGCAATGGTTTCGAGGATCAGGCCAATGAAACCCAATACTTGCAGGGTGTCCTGCCAGACCGTTTCCACCGCGCGCCCGATGCGGGTCAACAGTTGCACGCTGACGCTGACTTCCGGCTCCTTGATCGGCACACAGAAGTCGGTCAGCGAGCGATACACCGTTTGCAGCAGCGCGCGGTCAGCCTGGGAAATCGTGCAGTCAGGGTGTTCGGCGGAGCGGCCCAGACGCTCGGAACCGAGCAGCTCCACCAGCAACGAAGCGCCTGCAGTGTCGAGGGCACCGAGGCTGTTGAGGTCGACCACGGTGTTGGCGTCGTACTGGCCGGTCAGTTGTTCGGTCAGGTGCTTGAGCTCGGCGTAATGGGCAAGCGTCCAGTCCCCGGAAACCCGCAGGCGGGCAGGGCTGATTGACGTGTCCAGCTGGGCATTACCGCTCATTGAGCTGCTGATCATAAGCTCCGTGCTTGTTCGGCTATTAAGCGAACTAACGTAATAGCACGAACCGGATTACTTTTCTTTGATCGCTGTGCTGTCTGTCACTTTGAAACGCAGCACGCCGATCACCTGACCGTCTTCAGTCAGCACCCGCACCTGCCACTTGCCCGCCGGGTTACCGGGAAAGTTCTGCTTGTGCGTCCAGGCGCGGTAGCCTTCCTTGCGCCCGCCGTGGATGTCGAGGGCGATGCGATCGACCTCTTTGCCGTCGAACTGCCACACATGGTAGATGCGTTCATCCAGCCCGCGCGGCGCATTGATGGCGGTGTAGGCGTAGAGACCGCCATTGCGAATCTGCTCGGCGCTGACCTCGTCGAGGCTGGCGCCAGGCGTGCGGTCCTGCAACTGCGTGCTGATCGCTACGTCGGTCATCCACAGCGTCGCCGGCGGCACCCACGAGCGCAGGGTCCAGCCGACCGCGCCGATGCCGACGGTGATGCACAGAATGGCCAACGCGTTGCGCACGGTGCGGATCGGGAAGATCGACGCCAGACTCGGGAACGACAGCACCACCGCCGTACCCAGTGCCCATTTGAAACTCTGCGCGGTGGTCAGGTGCATGATCACCGGCAGCGCGGTGAGCAGGGCGGCGAACAGGGTCAGGGTATGCAACGCAAGAAACGCCCAGCGCCGTGGCGCCAGCCATTTGTAGTAGAGCGGGTCGACAATCGAGATCAGCGCGGCGATGCACAGCAGGCCGGTGAAGATCAGTTGGCCGCTGTTCCACGTCGTCGTGATGAAGAAGAACGGCAGGACGAAAAACAGACTTTCCTGGTGGATCATCTGCGTCGCGTAGCGCAGCAGCGGCTGGGGGATTTCCCGCTTGAAGATGCGC
The DNA here is from genome assembly GCF_022368695.1 of Pseudomonas sp. Y5-11. NCBI lineage: Bacteria > Pseudomonadati > Pseudomonadota > Gammaproteobacteria > Pseudomonadales > Pseudomonadaceae > Pseudomonas > Pseudomonas sp. Y5-11. The sequence continues at coordinate 942,357 of NZ_CP058974.1, read as the reverse complement.
GTGAACAGCCCGGTCAGGGTGTTTTCCAGCATCAGCCAGATCCAGCTGAGCAGCATGATGATGGTGATCCAGCTCGCCAGCCCTTGCTGGCGATCGACCAAAATGAAACTGCCGACCCCGGAGATGAAACCGCCGAGCGCAATGACCCCGGGATAGCGCTTCATCAATTCGAGGATGCGCTGGATCAGCTGGGGGATTTTCTGCATGGTGGCGGTTCACGACTGGATGGGAAAAACCTCGACAGAGTACCGTCCGCCGGGCGAGGTGGCGAGGCTCCCGGTCAGTAAAATCACGCAGCCCCCCTGTGGGAGCGAGCCTGCTCGCGAATGCGGTGGGTCATACAACATTGCATCAACTGACACGACGCCTTCGCGAGCAGGCTCGCTCCCACAGGGTCAGTGTTCGGCGGGTTTTCGGCGGTGATGCAGACGCCAGCCGATCAAGATCAACAGCAGAACCCCGAGACCACCGGCAATCAGCCACAAAACTTCATCATCACTGAGCAACGGCTTCTCGATCCGCAGATACCCCGGCTGCAACAGCAACTCGCGCATGGCCTTGTTCGCCGTTTCCAGGGTCACGCCTTGCAGCTCGCGGGCAGGGTTGGCAAAGCGCCCGTCCTCGTAATCGCCAAGCGCGCTCCAGTAGTAGTCTGCCATCGCGCTGTTGCCCTGTACCGCCCAGGCCTGGTGGGCGATGGCGGCCTGTTTGATCCGGGCGAAGGTGTCGGGGTCGAGGCCGTTTTTCAGCAAATCGGCCTTGAGGTCTTCCAGCACCTGTCTGGCCTCGACGAGATCATCGCGATCGACATCGGCATTGAGGCTCATGAAACCGACCCCGCCGAACACTTCGCGCTCGGCCCACGGCCCATAGGACAAGCCATGGTTCAGGCGAATCTGCCGGTACAGTGCCCAGTCGAGGTAGTCCTTGAGGATGTCGAAGGTCTCGTCGTACTGATCGTCAAGCATCGGCTCCGGCACCAGCCAGTGCAACTTGGCGCTGTCGCCGATGAAGCCACGGGTGAGGGTGCGCTCATGGGCGGCGCTGGTGCGGATATCCGGCAGTTCGCGGTGTTCGGCCGGGTCCACCGCTTCGAGCGCGCCCCAGGTGCGTTCCAGATAGGCCGGCAGCAGTTTGTCGAGTTCACCGACGACGATCAGCGTCATGTTGTTCGGCGCGTACCAGGTCTTGCGCACCTTCTCCAGTTGCTCCTGGGTCAGGTGCCCGACCTCGGCGCGTTGCGGGCATTTCAGGCCCAGCTCCACCGCCAGTTGATTGCTGGCGGTGTGGCCCAGGTCCTGGCGGTCGAGAAAGCGTTGCAGGCGCGTGTAATGGCCGCCGTCCTCGCGCTCGACTACGCGCTTGGCGGCGTTGATCGCATTGTCGTCAATGCGGGTCTGGGTCAGCAGACCGAGCAGCAAGTCGAGCACTTTGCGCTGATTCTTCGCCGGGGCTTCGATGACGAACGTGGTGTCGGCGTTGCTGGTGAACGCGTTCCACTCACCGCCCAACGCCTGCATGCGCTCCTCAAGGCCACCTTCGCCGGTGGCATCGACACCGCTGAACAACAGGTGCTCGAGCAGGTGCGGCAGCTCTTTTTCATCACAATCGAAATCGTCGAGGCCGACGCCGACCACCAGACGAATCGCCACATGCCCGCGTTCAGTGCCGGGTTTGAGCAACAGCTGTAATCCGTTGGGCAGCGCATAGCCTTCGACCTGAAAGCGATCAACGGCGAAGGCGGGCAGGGAACCGAGCAACAGACAGGCGAACAACAGGCAACGCATAACAGGCTTCCGTACGGCTGATTTGGAGATCCGTGTCGCTATTCAGGCCGCTTTCGCGAGCAGGCTCGCTCCCACCTTGAAATGCATTCCCTGTGGGAGCGAGCCTGCTCGCGAATATCTTGCAGCTGAATCAATGTTACTGACTGACCCCAGCCCCAGACGTTCAAGGCGAATGCGTAATGTCTACCATATCGTCTGCTTCCAGCGCCCCGGTATCCACCGTTTCCAGCACCACATAAGCACTGCTGCAGAACAGCGAATTCAAGCGCTTCATATCCGCAATCAGCTCCAGGTGCAGCGAACTGGTTTCCAGACTCTGCACGATCTTACGTTGCAAACGGCTGACATGGGCGTGGGCAAGACGCCGTTCCTGTGCGCGAAAGCGACGTTTCTCGCGCAACAGCTGACGGGCGCTTTCCTTGTCACCGCTGAGGAACACCGACAGGCCCAGGCGCAGGTTGGCGATCAGTTGCTGATGCAACCCGGCCAGATCCTCCAGGCCTTCTTCAGAAAACGACCGACGCTGGGAAGTCTTCTGCTGCTGCACCTTGCGCAGCATGCGTTCGATCAGGTCGCTGGCCAGTTTCAGGTTGATCGCCAGTTCGATGGTCTCCGCCCAGCGCCGACTGTCCTGCTCGCCGAGATCTTCGCGGGGCATTTGCGCCAGGTACAGCTTGATCGCGCTGTACAGCGCTTCGACGTCATCGGTCAGACGACGCATCTCCTGGGTCACGGCGGTCTGCTTGACACGCAACACATCGAGCATCGCGTCGAGCATGTTGTCGATCAGATCGCCCATGCGCAGGGTCTCGCGGGCCGCGTTGGCCAGCGCCAGGCTCGGTGTCGACAGTGCCGTCAAATCAAGATGCCGCGGCTTGGCGGTGCCGTTGACTTCCGGGCGCTCCGGCAGCAACCAGGCGCACAGCCGCGCCATCGGGGCGACGCTGGGCAGCAGGATCAGGCAGCGCGCGGTGTTATAGAGCAGGTGAAACCCGATGACCATTTCCTGCGGGCTGAAGTCGAGCCCGTCCATCCAGTGCACCAGCGGATCGAGCACCGGGATGATCAGCAGCAGACCGATCAGCTTGTAAAGCAGGCTGCCCAGCGCCACTTGTCGGCCTGCTGCGTTCTGCATGCTGGTGCTCATGAACGCCAGCACGCCACTGCCGATGTTGGCGCCGATCACCAGGCCGATCGCCACAGGCAGGCTGATCACGCTGGCGCCGGCCAGCGTCGCGGTCAGCAGCACAGCGGCGAGGCTGGAATAGGAAATCATCGCGAACAACGCACCAACCAGGGCGTCGAGGAGGATGTCGCCGGTCAGCGAAGCGAAGATCACCTTCACACCTTGGGCGTGGGTGATCGGCGCGGCAGCTTCGACGATCAGTTGCAGGGCGAGAATAATCAGCCCCAGACCGATGCTGACCCGGCCCATCTGCCCGAGGCGCGTCTGTTTGCGCGACAGAAAGAAAATCACCCCGAGGAAAATCAGCAACGGCGACAGCCACGACAAGTCAAAGGTCAGCACCCGCGCCATCAGCGCGGTACCAACGTCGGCACCAAGCATGGTCGCCAGCGCCGGGGTCAGCGCCATCAGGCCCTGACCGACAAATGAAGTGACGAGCATGGCCGTGGCGTTGCTGCTCTGCACCATCGCGGTGACGACGATGCCGGCGACGAACGCGAGCCAGCGTCTGGACATGTTCTGGCCGATCACATGGCGCAGATTGGTGCCGTACACCCGCAGGATGCCGGTTCGGACGATATGCGTACCCCAGATCAGCAGGGCCACGGCAGACAGCAAATTGAGCAGGGTGAGCATGCAGACCCCCTGTAGTAGCAGCGCCCCAGAGGGGCAAGTGGACGGCACCGCGCGGTTTCTACGTCTTGTACTTAAGCTGTAGTCGGCTAACGGACTGGGCGCCAGCATTGCACAGCTAAAGTGCGGATTGAAACAAAAGTGTCATGTAAATGGATTTATTCACCTGACTTGAAAATCCCCGATTCCCCTGTGGAGCAGGCTTGCCAGCTCACACAGGGTTTGCGGCTTTGCCGGGTCAATCGCTGAAATGGTCTTCACCAAAACCTACATCAATCAAATATTTGGCCGTTTCGGGATTTCGCTCGTCGCAACGTGCATAGCATTTGATGTGGAGAAACAGGCTGTACTTATGGGGGATCAACAGAATGACACCATCTAATTGATCAAAAAGCTTGGCCTGGAGACGCGTCTTATCTTCTTCGGTTTCAGTTTTGAGCCAATCATTCCCTTCAACAGCTTCTGGCGACCAACCTGCCTTTTTGAACATCTGCTGCAGCTCACCCAGCAGATTCACTGCTTGCTCGAACGGCAACGTCTCCAGCATTGGTGACGTAGAAAGGGTGATTGCTTTGAAGTCAGACCAGCCAATTGCACCGAATTTTGTGACGGGCAGCGTGAACCCGTGTTGTTCGTCATCGAAAGTGATAATTACTGGGCTACTGATCCAAGTCGAACTCGGGTGAGGGGGATCACTAGGATAGATGGCAGTTTTATCTGTTACAGGAAATGATGAGTCGCGCACGACCTCGTCATATGTTTTTCCAATGTGGAAGGAAATTTGATGCGGACCTCTTCCCAAATAGAGTGTTAACGCGATAGCTCCTAATACGACGACAGCAGCAATGTAAAAACTGCGCTTACGCATCACTTTACTCCCCCGCCGGCTGCAATCTCACGGATGGATTGCTCAAGTTTTGCCCGAGAGGACGGCTGTTTAAGCAGTTCGTTAAATTGAGTAGCAGCGCGCAGAACAAACTCCATTCGCTGATCCTTATCGGCAAGGTTAGCCAGGGGATTGCTGCCAAAAGCGACTTTTCGATTGTCAGGCGCTTTACATTGACTAGCGAGAGTGAGTTGGATCTCTTCGGCAGCCCCCGGCAACAATCCAGTCACAACCGAAATTACGTCCCCCCCATGTGTCCCTCGCATCAACAGGGCAAAGTGGGTTTCGTCGTACATCGCGGGCTGAAGAATGTTGACTTGTTCATGGAGCGCCATTTGCTCAACGCTACCTGAGATGTTTCCTTGATCAATGGCTTTGAAGGTCGCGTAAATCTCAGGATTATCAGCGCCAAACTCTACCTTCTTCGCAATCGGCCAAATCACATCTTTCGCGATCTCGCGCCGGCTCTTCAGACACTTCTCCATTTCCTTGTACCCCCGCACCATAAAAAACCGGTGCAACGGATAAACGTCCAGAAACAGCGATGTATTACCTAGCGCCAACATCTCATACACATAATCCAGCTGCTGCTGAACCACTGAGCGTGGGTTGTCGCCGATAGTGATGTCCTCGGTCGGCATCGGGTTTGCCGCTCGGGCTTTCTCAAGTTCCTCCTCAACCTCAGGATTGGTTCTGCTGAATTTGAATCCGAAGCCTTCGAACAAGGTTTCCGATGGGGCGTTGCGCAGCTTTTCCAGCGCTGCTTTCTGCGCAGCAATGGCAGTTTGCAGTTTGGTAGCGTGGATCAAGCCACACCCCACCTGCTTCGATGCAAACGCCGCCAGCCCCGCCCACTGAAATCGGTTATCCGCCAGCCACAACTGCGCGTACGCGGCGTTGATTTTGCGGTTGCGTGCCTGAGGGTCGGCGATGAGCACGCCGCCGGGGGCGACCCAGTCTTCGGCTTCTTTCTGGAAGCGCCGCCATAGGCAGTTGCAGGTCAGCAGCGGGACTTCGACGCGGGTTTTCGGATTGGGGCCGGCGGTGCTGGTTTCGCGTTTGCAGGTGGGCAGTTCGCAGGTGCTGTCCCAAAGCTTTTTCATGTCCAGGTCGTCTGGAGCGATGCATTGTCCGGTCATTGCTTCTTCCTTGAGTCTCAGACTGTCCAGCGCACGATGGCGAGATCGGGTTGCAGGGTGGCGACGCTTTGGGTCATGCCTTTTTCATTGGTCTGGCCTTTGACGATGCGGCCTTCGGCGGTTTCGATTTCGTAGCCTTGTTCGGCGATGGGTTCGCCGTTGCCGGCGCTGACGGCTTTGAACTCCACCAGCGGCTGGCCAATGATCGGCAGCGGCGGGATGAAAGGCGCGGGTGTGTGCGAACTGCCAATGATGACGTCGCCGGAGCCGCCAATCACCACGCCGCCATGGCTGGCGGTACTGTCGAGGGTCATGGCGTTTTTGCCGTTGATAAATACCGTCGCGGAAAAGGCGCCATTGAGGGCTTGGCCGCAGGTGCAGGTGTCACCGAGGCGGGCGGCGGCAAGGCCGTTGAAAAAGACGTCGCCGGAGCCACTGGCAATCGGGTTGGTGCCATGGCCGGGAAGCGGGCAGGTGGTCGGGTCCGTGACGCGTGCGGCGGGTTTTCCAGACATGAACACTCCTTGTTTGTCGTTTGGGCGAGCGGGGAAGCTAGCGAGCGAAGCTTGGGGCGTCAACCTTTGAATTCCGTCTCAAAGGGTTGCGATGTGCCACTGTGGGAGCGAGCCTGCTCGCGATGCGGTGGGTCAGGCAGGCTATTTTTTAACTGAGATGACGCCTTCGCGAGCAGGCTCGCTCCCACAGGTTTTGTGTCAGATCCTGAAGAGGTTAAACGCGGATTTTGCAGGGTGTTTATGCACACGCCGTGTTACGTCCGGAAGGCTACAAAACCTTGCGCCGTTGCCTACGGCTACGCCAGAATCCGCCGGCTTGTGCGCCTTGGGGCCGGTCTCTATCGTTTGCTTGCCACTGCTCATCAGTGGTCGGGATTAGTAGCCCGGGTTGCTAGTGTTGTGCACAAGTACCGTTCAGTCAGGTTTCGCTTTCCTGCACTCGATGGTGGTTGTGCGCAGGGCACCCTCGGGTGCGCCGGTAAAGCTAGCTCCCCGGTCTACTAACCTGCGCACAGCCGCCTCCATTCTTTTAGTAGAGAACGATGGCGGCTTCATTTGAGGAGCTAGTCAATATGTTCAAAGTGACACCCAACCCACCGGACACCGATCCGGCTACCGACACCCAGAAGATGAAAGAGGCGGCCGACCGGGCCATCGATTTCTACCTCGACCCCACGCTCAAGAAAGCCTGTGAGCCGGTGCGCAAACCCAGCACGATTTTCCTCATCGACCCCAAGGTCGATAACGAAACCCTGTTGGTGCATGCCTGCGAATCACTGGCGTCGGCGAGCATCATGGCCAGTGATCTGGCCGGGTTCATCGACGGGCCACAGCGCAATTCTCTGCTCGGCATTCAGCAGGTAATCATGCTCGGCGAACTGGCGGTGAACCGGGTGCTGCACAACCTCGTCCCCCCTGCCTGAATGCACAAAAACTGTGGGAGCGAGCCTGCTCGCGAAAGCGCTGGGTCAGTCAACATTGTTGTCGACTGACACTCCGTCTTCGCGAGCAGGCTCGCTCCCACAGGGGGGTTGCGTGATTCAGATTACCGGGTTACTGCCCCGGCACATCCTTGCGCAGCTTCACCGGGTCCTGCTGTTTTTTCTTCCTGGCGATCGCGGTGCGCATCTTGATGTTGATCGCTTCCACCGCCAGCGAGAACGCCATGGCGAAGTACACGTAGCCTTTTGGTACATGCACATCGAACGCTTCGGCGATCAGTACGGTACCGACCACCAGCAGGAACGACAGCGCCAGCATCTTCAGCGACGGGTGCTTGTCGATGAATTCGCTGATCTTGCCCGAGGCCGCCATCATCACCAGCACGGCAACGACGATTGCCGCGACCATCACCGGCACATGGGAGACCATGCCGACGGCGGTGATCACCGAATCCAGCGAGAACACGATGTCGATGATCGCGATCTGGATGATGGTGTAGAGGAAATTGCCGCCCTTGCCCGAAGGCTCGTCGCCGCTTTCGTCTTCGCCTTCGAGTGCGTGGTACATCTCTTGCGAGCTCTTCCACAGCAGGAACAGGCCACCGAAGAACAGGATCAGGTCGCGCCCGGAAATGCCCTGGCCGAACACCACGAACAGGTCGGCGGTGAGGCGCATGACCCAGGTGATCGACAGCAGCAACAGGATCCGCGTGATCATCGCCAGACCCAGGCCGAAGATCCGCGTGCGCTGCTGCATGTGCTTGGGCATGCGGCTGACCAGGATCGAAATCATGATGATGTTATCGATGCCCAGAACGATTTCCAGGGCGGTCAGAGTAAAGAAGGCAACCCAGATTTCGGGGTTGGTCAGCCAATCCATGTGTATTCCTTTGAGCGAGTGTTAAACCATGACGCCAGCAAGCAGCTGGCGTCATGGTGAGTGAATGCCGTTACATCGTGCTGAACAGCGGGAATGTCCCCAGCAGCAAGGCGGCCACCAGTATGCACAGGCAGACCAGCACTGCCCACTTCAGGGTGAAACGCTGGTGGTCACCGAACTCGATACCGGCCAGCGCCACCAGCAGGTACGTCGACGGTACCAGCGGGCTGAGCAAGTGGACGGGCTGACCGACGATCGAGGCACGGGCCATTTCCACCGCGGTGATGCCGTAATGGCTGGCCGCTTCGGAGAGCACCGGCAACACGCCGTAGTAGAACGCGTCGTTCGACATGAAGAACGTGAACGGCATGCTCACCAGCGCCGTGATTACCGCGAGATAGGGCCCGAGGAAGTCCGGGATCACCGCCAGCAGACTTTTCGACATGGCGTCGACCATGCCGGTTCCGGACAGGATACCGGTGAAGATACCCGCCGCGAAAATCAGACTGACCACCGACAGCACGCTGCCGGCGTGGGCCGCCACGCGGTCCTTCTGCATTTGCAGGCACGGGTAGTTGACGATCATCGCGATGCTGAACGCCACCATGAACAGCACCGGCAGCGGCAGCAGGCCGGCGATCAGGGTGCACATCAGCGCCAGGGTCAGCAGGCCGTTGAACCAGATCAGCTTCGGACGGCGGGCATCGGGGAACTGCGAGACGCTGATTTCGCTGTGATCGATCTCGTCGCCGATCAGGTGCAACTCGCCCAGACGCGCACGTTCACGTTTGCCGTAGAAGTAGGCAATGATCAGGATCGCCACCACACCGGCGGCCATCGCCGGGATCATCGGCACGAAGATGTCCGACGGGTCCACATGCAGCGCACTGGCGGCGCGGGCGGTCGGGCCACCCCACGGGGTCATGTTCATCACGCCACCGGCGAGGATGATCAGACCGGCCATGATCCGCGGGCTCATGCCGATGCGGCTGTACAGCGGCAGCATGGCGGCCACGCAGATCATGTAAGTGGTCGCGCCGTCACCATCGAGGGAGACGACGAGCGCCAGCACGGCGGTACCGACCGAAACTTTCAACGGGTCGCCCTTGACCAGTTTGAGGATCTTGCGCACGGCCGGGTCAAACAGGCCGGAGTCGATCATCAGGGCGAAGTACAGAATGGCGAACATCAGCATCACGCCGGTCGGCGCAAGCTTGGTAATACCTTCGAGCATCATCGGGCCGATCTTCGGCGCGAAACCACCGAACAGGGCGAACAGGATCGGGATGATGATCAGGGCGATCAGCGCAGACAGGCGCTTGGTCATGATCAGGAACATGAACGTGATGACCATGGCGAAGCCAAGGAAAGTCAGCATGGGATTACTCCAGGCGTAGCGCGGCTAATTGAGTGAGCGGATCGGAAGGGATCAGCGCAGAACGGGAAGCACGAGACGTACGGGCGGAGTTTCAGCGAGAAGGCGGGCTACAGAGGACATCAGAATCACCATTGTTGTTGTTAATTGGGCCTGACATGCGAGCGATCACACGCGTTGGCCAACCGGTCTGTTGCCGGTAGTGGCGGCGATCCTAATCGGGCAACCTTTCAGCTACCTTTCGTTGACCGGAAAACAGACAGGTCCAGCGGCCGCATCGCGCCCATCCAGATCGCGTGCTCGGTGTGATCGAGCAAATCGTCGCCGGTGTCGGGGTGAAGGAACACCACCAGGCCCTTGCGATTGAGTGCCAGCCACGGCAATACCTCTCCGATCATCTGCGGGCCGAAGGCCAACTGGCAGCTCCAGTCAGGGTGCGGGCCGACCGGGCGTTCATGAACGCGGCCCATCTTCAATGGAAACGACTGCGCGGCTTGCTCACACAACGCGCGTGCCTGATCGATGGTGTCGGCATCGAAATAGATGTGGGCGTGGTAGCCCTTGATCGCTGGCATCTGAAACCCTCGCAAATCGGTTCGAACCCTGGGCGGTGCCCATATGTCACACGCCATACAAGGGATTATAAAAAGGATCAGCCATGAAAAATGCCGAAACCCCGACGGTGAAAGTGGTGCTCTATGGTGCCATGGCCAGCCTGGGCGGTGCGTTGATGGCTGAGTTGCTGCGACGCCAGCACGAAGTCATCACGATTCTCGACGATTTGAACGTACTCGCGCCACGTCCCGGCCTGCGCACCAAAAGCGGCGATTTGTTCGATGCCGAGCGGGTCAAGCAAAGCGTAGCTGGCAGCTCGGCAGTGATCTGTCTGCTGGACGCGCCGGGCTTGCCGTTCAGCAGCGACCATGTGGAAAGGTCCGTGGTGCTCGGGCCGGTGGAACAAGTGCTGGCGGTCGATGCGCTGGTCGACGGCCTGCAAGCGGCCAATGTTTCACGGCTGTTTCTGGTGGGGAATTTTGCCGTGCTCGACGAGCCGGAACTGGACGACGGCCTGCAACGCCACGCCGCCGAAGAAATCCGCGAAGCCCTGCAGAGCAGTCCGCTGCAGTGGACGCTGGTGAACGCACCTCATGGCGTGGCGGGGCTGACCATCGAGCATTTCAGCCAGGTCGGCGGCAATCTTGAGCCAGGGCTGGCGGAGCCGCTGGAGCGGCTGAACCGGGTCGCGGTGGGGATTGCCGATGAGCTGCGGCTGAACCTGCATGTCGGGCAGCATGTGAATTTTGTGGCGACGTCGGATACGTAAAAGATCGCAGCCTGCGGCAGCTCCTACAGAGAGTTGTTTTTGATGTTCAAACCGCAATCGACGGCAGCGCCACCCCGGCAAGGGATTCGGCGCTGCTGGCCTGCTCGGCCATCAACCAGTCGACAAACTGCTGAATCAACGCGCCCCGGCGTTTGCGTTGCGGCAGCACCACGTAATAACCCAGGCGCGACAACGTGGTCTCGGCGATCGGCCGACACAGCAAGCCTTGGCTCAGCAAGTTATCCACAAGGTGGCGCCAGCCGATGGCCACGCCTTGGCCGCCAATCGCCGCTTGAATCAACAGCGTGTAGTTGTCGAAGCGCAATTGCCCCGGTGCCGGCGGGGTGCTGATGCCCAGTTCGCGAAACAGCCCGCTCCAGTCAAACCAGTTGCTGCTGTTTTCCCCGCGCAGATGCAGCAGCGGAAACTCCAGCAACGCCTGGGCAGGCAAAGGCAGGGCGCGCTCCTTGAGCAGTTGCGGGCTGCACACCGGGAACACTTCTTCGCTGAACAGCCAATGGCTTTCGCCCTGTTTGAAGCGCCCGTCACCAAACAGGATCGCGACATCGATGTCGGTGCGCAGCATGTTGTGGTTGCGCTCGCTGGTGACCAGGCTGACATCGACGTTCGGATTGGCTTCATGGAAGCGGTGCAGGCGCGGCATCAGCCAGTAGGCGGCGAAGGCGAAATCGGTGGCGACCTGCAATACCTCGTGTTGTTGCTGCGTGCTGATCGCACTCAATCCTGCGTCAATATGCTGCAAACCGAGCTGAACCTGCTCGAACAGGATCGCGCCGCCCTCGGTCAGTTCAATACCGCGATAGATCCGGTCAAACAGTCGTGCTCCCAGCTGTTCTTCCAGACGCTTGATCTGCTGGCTGATCGCTGGCTGCGTGGTGCCCAGCTCAACCGCCGCCGCAGTAAAACTGCGGTGACGGGCCGCCGCTTCGAAAGCGCGCAACAGGTCGAGAGACAAATTGCCGAGGGCTTCATACATAAGCTGTGCTTATCCTAGTCATTGTCCGGCGCGGGCTTTACCCGACAGAGCATGGACTCCATGCTCGATCGCAGCAATGTCGCATAACTATTCACTATGGAATGCCGCGATCACATGAAGCGCAAGAACATTCTTTTCATCATGGCCGATCAAATGGCCGCGCCAATGTTGCCGATCTACGGCCCGTCGCCGATCAAACTGCCGAATCTTTCGCGCCTCGCCGCCCAGGGCGTGGTGTTCGATGCCGCTTACTGCAACAGCCCGCTGTGCGCGCCGTCGCGTTTCACCCTGGTCAGCGGCCAGTTGCCGAGCAAGATCGGCGCCTACGATAACGCCGCCGATTTCCCCGCCGACATTCCGACCTACGCCCACTACCTGCGCCGCCTCGGCTACCGCACCGCGCTGTCAGGCAAGATGCATTTCTGCGGCCCGGACCAATTGCACGGCTACGAAGAGCGTCTGACCAGCGACATCTACCCGGCCGACTACGGCTGGGCGGTGAACTGGGACGAACCGGACGTGCGCCCGAGCTGGTATCACAACATGTCGTCGGTGTTGCAGGCCGGGCCGTGCGTGCGCACCAATCAGCTCGACTTCGACGAAGAGGTGGTGTTCAAGGCCCAGCAATACCTGTTCGATCACATCCGCGAGGACGGCGACCAACCGTTCTGCCTGACCGTGTCGATGACGCACCCACACGACCCATACACCATTCCCAAGGCGTTCTGGGATTTGTACGACGACGCGGATATCCCGCTTCCGACGACGCCTGATCAACATTCCCTCGATCCACATTCGCAACGCCTGCTCAAGGTCTATGACCTGTGGGACAAGCCACTGCCTGTGGATAAAATCCGCGACGCGCGGCGCGCATACTTCGGTGCTTGCAGCTATATCGATGCCAACGTCGGCAAACTCCTGAAAACCCTCGAAGATTGTGGGCTGATGGACGACACCGTCATCGTCTTCTCTGGCGACCATGGCGACATGCTGGGAGAAAAGGGACTCTGGTACAAAATGCACTGGTTCGAGATGGCCGCTCGCGTGCCCCTGTTGATAAGTGCACCCGGTCAGTTCAAATCGGGCCGTGTCAGCTCGGCCGTCTCCACCGCCGACCTGTTGCCGACCTTCGTCGAACTGGCCGGCGGCAGCCTGGAACTGAATCTGCCGCTGGACGGCCGCTCCCTGGTGCCGCATCTGCAAGGGCAGGGCGGGCATGACGAAGTGTTCGGCGAATACATGGCCGAAGGCACCGTCAGCCCGCTGATGATGATCCGCCGCGGCGCCTACAAATTTATCTACAGCGAAAGCGACCCTTGCCTACTCTTCGATGTGCACAACGACCCGCGTGAACTCAAAGAACTCAGCCAGTCACCGCAACATCGCCAACTGTTCGACGATTTTCTCGCCGAAGCGCGGGCCAAATGGGACATGCCGGCCATTCACCGCGAGGTCCTCGCCAGCCAGCGCCGTCGTCGTTTTGTCGCCGATGCCCTGACCATCGGCAAGCTGAAGAGCTGGGACCACCAGCCGCTGGTGGACGCCAGTCAGCAGTACATGCGCAACCACATCGACCTCGACGATCTGGAACGCAAGGCTCGTTATCCACAACCCTGCCAAAACCAATAATGTAAGGGGAAGTCCATGCGCAAGTTATCCACAGTACTGACGATAGGCCTGCTGGCTCTGGGCAGCGCGTCGGCATTTGCCGAGCAAAGCTGCGAAACGGTGAAAATGGCCGACCCGGGTTGGAGTGACATCGCCGCGACCAACGCCATCACCGGGTTTCTGCTGGACGGCATGGGCTACAAGGCCAAGGTCGACACTCTCGCGGTACCGATCACCTTCGGCGGTCTGAAGGACGGCCAGGTGGATGTCTTTCTCGGCAACTGGATGCCGGCGCAGCAGGGCTTCTACGACAAGTTCGTCGCCACCGGTGACGTCACGCAACTGGCGAAGAACCTCGACGGCACCGAATTCACCCTGGCCGTCCCGGATTATGTGTGGGATGCCGGTGTGCATGACTTTGCCGACCTGAACCAATACGCGGACAAATTCGACAAGAAAATCTACGGCATCGGTTCCGGCGCGCCCGCGAACATTTCGCTACAGGAAATCATCAAGAAAAACGACTTCAACCTGGGCCAGTGGAAGCTGATCGAATCCAGCGAACAAGCGATGCTCGCCGAAGTCTCGCGGGCCGTGAAGAAGCAGAAATTCGTCACCTTCCTCGGCTGGACCCCGCACCCGATGAACGTGCAACTGAAGATGCATTACCTCAAGGGCGGCGAGAAGTATTTCGGCGACACCGGCAGCGTCTACACCCTGACGCGCAAGGGCTACGCCGAGGCTTGCCCGAACGTGGGCAAGTTGCTGACCAACCTGTCGTTCACTCAGGACATGGAGAACAGCATCATGGCCGAGGTGGTGAACAAGAAAGTCAGCAATGCCGATGCGGTAAAGGCATGGATCAAGGCCAATCCGGCGGTGCTGGACAAGTGGCTGGAGGGGGTGAAGACCGTCGATGGCAAGGATGCTTTGCCAGCGGTGAAGGCCAAACTCTGATCCAGTCCAACCCGCTTCTTGTAGTGAGGGGATTTATCCCCGATGGGCCGCAAAGCGGCCCTTAAATCTGAATTCACGGTATGTCAGATCTACCGCGACTAGTGGATTCAGGGCTGCTTCGCAGCCCATCGGGGATAAATCCCCTCACCACAATGACCGTACTGTCCTGTTAGGCTTTACCTGAAACCCCAACCGCGAGGACCCATGGCCCTGCCCAGTCGCCACTCACTCTTCCCCTTCCTGACCTGGCTGCCGCGGCAAACCCGCGCCAGTGTCGGCCGGGATCTGGTCGTTGGCCTCAGCGGTGCCATTCTCGCGCTACCGCAGTCGATCGCCTACGCGCTGATCGCCGGCCTGCCCCCGGAATACGGCCTCTACGCCGCGATCATCCCGGTGCTGATCGCCTGCCTGTGGGGTTCGTCGTGGCATCTGATTTGTGGCCCGACTGCAGCAATTTCGATTGTGCTGTATGCCAGCGTCAGTCCCTTGGCCGTGCCCGCGTCACAGGACTACATCACGCTGATCCTGTTGCTGACTTTCCTTGCGGGAATTTTTCAGTGGCTGCTGGGGTTGCTGCGCTTCGGCGCTTTGGTGAATTTTGTCTCGCATTCAGTGGTGCTCGGTTTCACCCTCGGCGCGGCAGTCGTGATTGCCATCGGCCAGTTACCCAATCTGCTGGGGCTGGACCTGCCGGCCAAAGCCACGGCGCTGGCCAGTCTGATGGATTTGTTGAACCACCTCAGGGCTGTGGATAAACCCTCTTTGCTGCTCGGCCTGGCCACCGTGGTGGTTGGCGTGGTGCTGAAACAACTGCTGCCACGCTGGCCGACGTTGTTGATTACGTTGGTGTTGGCCAGCCTGCTGGTGTGGCTGTGGCCATCAATGTTCGGCCATGTACATCGGGTCAGCGCCTTTGTCGGGCGCTTGCCGCCGTTCAGTGGCTTGCCACTGGATCTGGACCTGATCCTGCGCTTGCTGCCGAGCGCGGTGGCGGTGGGCATGCTCGGGCTGGTCACCAGCCTGTCGATTGCCCGTTCGATTGCCGCGCGTTCGCAGCAGTTGCTCGATGCCAATCAGGAAGTCCGCGCGCAGGGTTTGTCGAACATCGTCGGGGCGTTCTTTTCCGGATCGCTGTCAGCCGGCTCGTTCACCCGCTCGGGCCTGAGTTACGAAGCGGGTGCCTGCTCGCCGCTGGCCGGGGTGTTTTCGGCGATCTGGGTCGCGCTGTTCGCGATTTTCGGCGCCGGGCTGATTTCGCACATTCCCATTCCCGCCATGGCCGGGAGCATTCTGCTGATTGCCTGGGGTTTGGTGGATCATCGCGGGATCCGCTCATTGCTTCGAGTCAGCCGCGCCGAGTTCGTGGTCATGGCGCTGACCTGCCTCGCTACGCTGCTGCTGGAATTGCAGACAGCAATCTATGCCGGAGTGCTGGCGTCGCTGTTCTTCTACCTCAAGCGCACCTCGCAACCGCGAGTGCAGCATTGGCGCGAGGGTGAGGAGGACGTGCTGCGGGTTGGTGGCTCGATCTTCTTCGGCGCCAGCCATTACCTGCAAGTGCGCCTGCAACGGCTGCACGGCACGCGGGTGGTGATCGAAGCGCAGCAGATCAACTTCATCGATTACTCGGGAGTGGAAATGCTGCATCAGGAGGCGCGGCGCCTGCTGCGTCAGGATCGCAGCCTGACCCTGCGCCGGGCGCGGCCGCAGGTGGTGGAGGAATTGCGCAAGCTGGAAGGGCCGGAGAAATGCCCGATCCGGTTTGAGGACTGACCTGCCGGCCATACCAGACCTCTGTGGCGAGGGAGCTTGCTCCCGCTGGCTGCGCAGCAGCCCAAAGCCGGTTGCGGGCGCTTCGCACCCGAGCGCAAGCAAGCTTCCTCGCCACAAAGACGCTGTTATTGCGCCAACTGGCGGCGTAGCTCGGCCAATACCGGCGCCGTATCCGGACGCACCCCGCGCCACAGGAAAAACGCCTCGGCAGCCTGTTCAGCCAGCATCCCCAGACCATCCATCGACACCGCCGCGCCATGCTCGCTGGCCCAACGGCAGAACGCGGTCGGTTCCTTGCCGTACATCATGTCGTAGCACAGGGTCTGGCCCGGCTCGATCAAGCTTGCTGCAATCGGCGGCACGTCGCCGGTGAGGCTGGCGGAGGTGGCATTGATGATCACGTCCACCGGCTCCTGCAACCAGTCGAAACCACTGGCCGACACTGGCCCCAGATCACAGAACAACTCCGCCAGCAGCTCGGCTTTGTCCACCGTACGATTGGCGATGATCACCGACGCCGGTTTTTCCGCCAGCAATGGCTCCAGCGCGCCGCGCACCGCGCCGCCAGCGCCGAGCAACAAAATACGTTTACCGGTCAGGCTGAACCCGGCATTCACCGTCAGGTCACGCACCAGACCGGCGCCGTCGGTGTTGTCGCCCAGCAGCGAACCGTCGGCCAGTTTGCTCAAGGTGTTCACCGCACCAGCGCGTTGCGCACGGGCGGTCAGGCTGTTCGCCAGACGATAGGCCTCTTCCTTGAACGGCACGGTGACGTTGGCGCCACGACCTTCCTGGAAGAACGCCGTGGCGCAGGCACTGAAGCCGTCCAGCGGCGCCAGCAGGGTGGTGTAGTCCAGGCGCTGCCCGGTCTGTTCGGCGAACAGTTTGTGAATCATCGGCGACTTGCTGTGGCCGATCGGGTTACCGAAAACGACGTAACGATCCATCAACAGTCCTCAGGCCTGGGCCAACCAGTCGCGGTCTTGCAGGAAGTAGTCGGTCAGGCGCGCTTCCTCGCTGCCGGGCTCGGCCTTGAAGTCATAGGCCCAGCGCACTTGCGGCGGCAGCGACATGAGAATCGACTCGGTACGCCCGCCCGATTGCAGGCCGAACAGCGTGCCACGGTCGTAAACCAGGTTGAACTCGACGTAACGGCCACGGCGGAATTCCTGGAATTCACGCTGCTTGGCGCTGAATGCCTCGTGCTTGCGGCGCTGCACGATCGGCAGGTAAGCGTCGATGTAAGCGTCGCCGATGGCGCGCATGAAGGCGAAACTGGTGTCGAAGTCCCACTCGTTCAGGTCATCGAAAAACAGGCCGCCGATGCCGCGCGGTTCGTGGCGATGCTTGATGTGGAAGTAGGTGTCGCACCACGCCTTGTAACGCGGATAGACGTCCGCCCCGAACGGCGCGCAGGCTTGCTCGGCGACGCGGTGCCAGTGGATGCAGTCTTCTTCGTTGCCGTAATACGGGGTCAGGTCGAAGCCGCCGCCGAACCACCAGACGGGTTCTTCACCTTCCTTCTCGGCGATGAAAAAGCGCACGTTAGCGTGGGACGTTGGCACATGTGGATTGTGCGGGTGAATCACCAGCGACACGCCGAGGGCTTCGAAACCGCGACCGGCCAGTTCCGGACGATGGGCGCTGGCCGACGGCGGCAGACCGCTGCCGAACACGTGGGAAAAGTTGACGCCACCCTTTTCGATCACCGCACCGTTCTCGATCACGCGGGTGCGACCGCCACCACCGGCAGGCCGGCTCCAGGCGTCTTCAACGAAGCGCGTACCGCCGTCCTCGGTTTCCAGCGCGGCGCAGATGCGGTCTTGCAGGTCGAGCAGATAGGCCTTTACGGCGTCGGTGCGGGTCGTCATGGCTTCACCTTGAATCGGGCATAACTACGCGCACGCCCCGCAGGCAGGGGGCGGCGCAAATGGGCGCGTAGCATAACACCGCAGGCAAGCGTGCCGCAGTTGACGAAGATCAAGCAGGGGAGTTGGATAGGGGGCTTACAAACGACCCAAGGAGAGCAGGCAGATGGCAAAGCGTATCCAGTTCCGTGCCCATGGCGGTCCCGAAGTGCTCGAGTATGTTGACTACCAGCCCGCCGCGCCCGGCCCGAATCAGGTGCGGGTGGCCAACAAGGCGATCGGCCTGAACTTCATCGACACCTATTACCGCAGCGGTCTGTATGCCCCACCAGCCTTGCCGTCCGGCCTGGGCGCGGAAGGTGCCGGCATTGTCGATGCGGTGGGCAGCGACGTCACCCGGTTCAAGGTCGGCGACCGCGTCGCCTACGGCAGTGGCCCGTTGGGTGCCTACAGCGATTTGCACACCCTGCCCGAAGCCAATCTGGTGAAGCTGCCGGACGAGATCAGCTTCGAGACCGCTGCCGGGGTCATGCTCAAGGGCCTCACCGTGCAGTATCTGCTGCGCCAGACCCATGAACTCAAGGGCGGCGAAACCATACTGTTCCACGCCGCTGCCGGGGGTGTCGGTTCGCTGGCCTGCCAATGGGCCAAGGCGCTGGGCGTGAAACTGATCGGTACGGTCAGCTCGAAGGAAAAAGCCGAACTGGCCAAGGCCAACGGCGCCTGGGCGACCATCGATTACAGCCACGAAAACGTGGCAGAGCGGGTGCTGGAGCTGACCAATGGCC
The DNA here is from genome assembly GCF_022368695.1 of Pseudomonas sp. Y5-11. Classification (NCBI taxonomy): domain Bacteria; kingdom Pseudomonadati; phylum Pseudomonadota; class Gammaproteobacteria; order Pseudomonadales; family Pseudomonadaceae; genus Pseudomonas; species Pseudomonas sp. Y5-11. The sequence goes on along the minus strand of NZ_CP058974.1, from coordinate 923,700 downwards.
AGAAAGTCCCGGTGGTGTACGACGGCGTCGGCAAGGACACCTGGCTGACCTCGCTCGACAGCGTCTCGCCGCGCGGACTGGTGGTGAGTTTCGGCAACGCCTCCGGTGCAGTGGACGGGGTCAATCTGGGGATTCTCGCGGCCAAGGGTTCGCTGTACGTGACCCGGCCAACCCTGGCGACCTACGCCAACAACGCCGAGAACCTGCAGCGCATGGCCGACGAACTGTTCGAGATGATCATCAGCGGCAAGCTCAAGGTCGATATCAGCCAGCGCTATCCACTGGCTGATGCGGCGAAGGCGCAGACCGAACTGTCGGCGCGACGCACCACCGGCTCGACCATCCTGCTGCCCTGACCCACCTTCGGTGGCTTGCCAGTCAGGGTTGCAACTTCCTGGCTGGCAACACCGTTCGAACGCGTTCAACACCTCGGCAGATGACACTCCAGCGGTTTCTGCAGCAAATGGCCAACCGTCGCGTGATCCGGCGGTTGAACCGCCGCGAGGATTTGCCGCCATTCGGCTGACACCACCCAGTAATCGCCGCGTGCGCGCTGTTCGATGTGCAGCGCGTTGGAGGCGATCGGCATCAGCCCGAATCGCTGGTAAAAGCGCAACTGTTGCGATCTGCACAACACGGTCACGCCCTTATAGCCGCGTTTGATGGCCCATTCGGTAGCGGCTGCCAACAAACCATTGACCGCGATGGGTAGCTGATGGGGGGTGTAGGAGATCAAGCGGCTGAATTCGACATGGCGCGACAGCGCCGCCGTGGGAGAAACGTGTTGCTGCGCCAGCGATACCCATTCGAACGGTGCCGGAGTCGCCCTCAATACCGCCAGCAGTTGATCGTGGCGATACAGCAGAAAGTGAGTACTGCGCGACTTTATCGCCAGTCTGGTTTCGAGCATCCGCGCCCGTGAAGTCAGCATGTAATGCTGCAGCCGAAGCCGAAATTGTCGATCAATAAACCGGTCAAACTCCTGAGTATCCGCCCCCGCCTCAAGCGTCACGATGCGACACCCGTCATGGTGACTCTTCAACGTCACCTGAAGCGCCTGCAGGTAATCCGTGAGTTGCAAATTGGTAGTGTCCATTCTTTCTCCGCAGACCTTAACTTATCGAAGTGTTTCAAGTGCAGGGAAAGGATGGTTGCTTTTGACAATTCCGCCACGCCAGAAAATCTGATAATCAGGTGGGAAATATCAATGAATACGGACACTTGGCGACTTTTCCGACATGGAAAACAGCGTCATTGCAGGATGAATCGCAGGCACGCGTAGTCTTCCTCGCCATTCAGGCGAGGAAGACTCACGGTAAAGGTTTTCGACGCAGGATCAGTCGGGACGAATGACCTTGCCGGTTGCCAGATCGCGGATCACGCTGGGGTTCTTGCGCCCCCCCAGTTGGCCGCCGAGGATCAGATCGATCTGCCCACGGAAATACTGCTCGACGCGCAACCGCGTGCGCGCCGCCGGCCGCCCCTGCGGGTTGGCCGAAGTCGAGATCAACGGCCCGACTATTGAGCACAGATCGCGCACCTGCGGATGATCGCTGACCCGCAAAGCCACAGTGTCATGCACGCCCGTCACCCATTCCGGCAACAGGTTCTGATGCGGCACCAGCCAGGTGTTCGGCCCCGGCCAGGTGCTGGCCATGCGGTCGATCCATTCTTGCGGGAAATCTTCGAACAGGAAGTCGAACTGACGGATATTGTCGGCGACCAGGATCAGGCCCTTGTCCACCGAACGGTTCTTGATCGCCAGCAGCCGATCCACTGCCTCTTCGTTCCACGGGTCGCAACCCAGCCCCCAGACGGCTTCGGTTGGATAGGCAATCACCGCCCCGGCGCGAATCTCTCGTGCGGCTTGTTGCACACGCCAACTGTTGACCATGAAAAAACTCTCCGCAAACAGGTTTTGCGCAGTTTACCGATCTTCCCTGTAAAACCTAGCGTGTCCTGGCCAGCCAGCGACCGTTTTCACACACCGCACGGCCGTCCATTTCCAGTTCGGTCAACGCCGCCAGCACTTTGGGCAACGCCCAGCCACAGCTGTCGGCCAAAGCCTCACTGGTGTGCGGCGCTGCATGCAGCAAGGCAAGCAACGGGTGTCCGGCCTCCGGCATCTCTGTGGATAAAGGCAGCTGCTGCCAGCCGCGCAGGGCTTCGAGGATGTGTTCGATGGTTTCCACCAGCACCGCACCGTCGCGGATCAACTGGTGACAACCACGCGCGCCGGGGTGGTGAATCGAGCCAGGAATCGCATAGACCTCGCGACCCTGTTCCGCCGCCAGTCGCGCGGTGATCAGCGAACCGCTGGCGACACTGGCCTCGACCACCAGCACGCCAAGGGACAGACCGCTGATGATCCGGTTGCGTCGGGGAAAATTGCTCGCCGTCGGGCCGGCGTCCAGGGGAAACTCTGAAAGCACCGCGCTGCCGGAGGCGATCATTGCATCGGCAAGGCGTCGATTGCGCTGTGGATAAAATTTTTCCAGTCCCGTGCCAAGCACGCCGACGGTTTGTCCGCCGACGTCCAGCGCCGCTTGATGGGCCGCCGCATCGATACCCAGCGCCAGACCACTGGTGATGACAAAACCGGCCCCGGCCAGGCTACGGGAAAACGCTGCGGCGGTGTCCATGCCCGGACGTGAAGCGCGGCGACTGCCAACCATCGCCAGTTGCGGTTTTTCCAGAATCAGCGGATCGCCGGCCACAAACAACAGCGGTGGCGGGTCGGAAATCTGCGCCAGCAGCGCCGGGTAATCCGCTTGATCCCACATCAGCACATGCTGCTGCGGCTGCTCTAGCCAGCGCAACGCATGGCTCGCGCCATCACGCACTTCGCAACTGCGCCGAGCGTCACTGCACGCCGCCGGCAAACCCAGCGCACGCCAGGCACTGCCCGGCGCACTGATGGCTTTTGACGCCGAACCGAAGGCTTCAAGCAGCTTGGCAAAACGTTTCGGGCCGATTTCCGGCAAGCGGTGCAGGCGCAGACGCGCTTCCAGTTCCGCAGGGGAAATGGAGGTACTGGCAGACAGCATCATGGATCATCCTTGATCGTTATAAGTCCCGAACCATTCGGAACAAGCTGTGGATAACTCTGTTGGTAACTTGTTAAGCCTGCTAAGGATTTCGCACCTTGTCGAGCACCGCCAACGAGCGTGATGCGTTGAGTACGAGGCCGTAACTGAGCTTGTCGTAGGTGCGGAACACCATCAGCAGACCGGCCCGTTCGTCAGGAATTTTCAGCGGCTGGCCGGTGATCCGGTCACGCACGGTTTCCCCGGTTTTCATCACCACCAGCACATTGCCTTCGGCGAGGCCGTCGCGCCTGCCCTTGTTCAGGGTGACCACGTCCATTACGCCGATCTGCGTAACGCCGCGCGGCACGTCGATGATCAGTCCATTGATGTGGGTGCTCGGGGCGCTGGGCATGAAGGTCGAATTGACCGAGCGCTCTTCGCCGCTGAACAGGCGGTCGCCCAGACGCACTTCCTGAGTGGTGCGTTGCAGGGCGAGGGTGGCGACGTCGCCTTCGGTGGCGACGATTTCACCGCCACCGATATCGTCGGCGTTGATCCCCAGGAACTCCTTGGTCTGCGGGTCGGTATAGACCTTGCCCTGGCGGAAGATGCCGTACACCGGCTGATTCGGGTCGAAATGCCCGCGAGCGAAGATTCGGTCACCGGTGCCGCTCAATACGCGCTCGGCATCGCCGGCGACGATGTACGGCGCCTTGTCGAAGTCCTCGACCTTGTCGACGATGCGGTTGCTCAGCAGAAAGCTGTTGATCGATTTCAGCGGAATGCTCGGAATGGCCTCGGCCACCGGGCTGGTGCGGATGCGTGGCGACAGCTTGATGGTGCCCCGTGACTCGCCGCGCTTGAGGGTCAGTTGCGGCTGGCCGTTGACGTAACTGAGCGTCAGCGTGTCGCCGGGGTAGATCAGGTTGGGGTTTTCAATTTGCGGATTGGCCCGCCACAGCTGTGGCCATTGCCAGGGCTCGCGCAGGTATTTGCCGGAAATGTCCCAGAGGGTGTCTCCCGAAACCACCGTGTATTGCTGTGGAAAACCATCCCTGAGTTGCACTTGCCCTTGCGCAGCCGCGGCCGATGCCAGAAGCAGCAGGGCGAGTAGTGTTTTCCTCATGCAGCGAATCCCTTTATCATGTGCGTTCGCGTGAACCGTCAGAGCCCCCGTGGCTCGCTACTGCAAATTGCATTAGCTACGCTTCACAACGGTAGCCTGCATCTTCGGACCTGCCAGGCCATCGACCCGACTTTACTCAATACGTGCAGCAATCAGCCTATGGCCATTTTAAACATCCTCGAATTCCCGGACCCGCGTCTGCGTACTATCGCCAAGCCTGTGGCTGTAGTGGACGACGAAGTGCGTCAGTTGGTCGATGACATGTTTGAAACAATGTATGAAGCGCCGGGCATCGGCCTCGCCGCGACCCAGGTCAACGTGCACAAACGTATCGTCGTGATGGACCTTTCCGAAGACCGCACCGAACCCCGGGTGTTCATCAACCCCGAGTTCGAATCGCTGACCGACGAGATGGATCAATACCAGGAAGGCTGCCTGTCGGTGCCGGGTTTCTACGAAAACGTCGACCGCCCGCAGAAGGTCAAAATCAAGGCACTGGACCGCGATGGCCAGCCTTACGAACTGATCGCCGAAGGCTTGCTCGCGGTGTGCATCCAGCACGAGTGCGACCACCTCAATGGCAAGTTGTTCGTCGATTACCTGTCCACGCTCAAACGCGACCGGATCAAGAAGAAACTGGAAAAGCTGCACCGCCAGAACGCTTGATGCCCCTCTTCAAAGGCTTGCTGCGGCAAGCCTTTTTCTTTTTATGAGACTCCTTTCATGACTGAGCCACTGCGCATCGTTTTTGCCGGCACCCCGGAATTCGCCGCCGAACATCTCAAGGCCCTGCTGAACAGCCCTTACGAGATCGTTGCGGTCTACACCCAACCGGATCGTCCGGCCGGTCGTGGGCAAAAACTGATGCCGAGCCCGGTTAAGCAGTTGGCGCAGGAAAATAATATCCAGGTGTTGCAGCCGCCGACCCTGCGCAACGCTGAGGCTCAGGCAGAACTCGCCGCACTGAAGCCGGACTTGATGGTGGTGGTCGCCTACGGCCTGATCCTGCCGCAAGCCGTGCTGGATATTCCGCGCCTGGGCTGCATCAACAGCCACGCTTCGCTGCTGCCACGCTGGCGCGGTGCGGCGCCGATCCAGCGCGCCGTGGAACACGGTGATGCCGAAAGCGGCGTAACCGTGATGCGTATGGAAGCGGGCCTCGACACCGGACCGATGCTGCTCAAGGTCGTGACCCCGATCAGCGCCAACGACACCGGCGGCACGCTGCACGACCGCCTCGCCGAAATGGGCCCGCCCGCCGTGGTCCAGGCGATTGCCGGTCTGGCTGCCGGAACCCTCGAAGGCGAAGTGCAGAACGACAAGCTCGCCACTTATGCCCACAAACTGAACAAAGATGAAGCGCGTCTCGACTGGAGTCGTCCGGCGCTTGAGCTGGAGCGTCTGGTGCGTGCTTTCAACCCATGGCCGATTACCCACAGCACCCTCAACGGCGAAGCGCTGAAGGTATTGGCCGCGACGCTGGCTGAGGGCAAAGGCGCACCGGGTGAAATCCTCAGCGCCAGCAAGGACGGCCTGATCGTCGCCTGCGGTGAGCAGGCACTGTGCCTGACCCGCCTGCAACTGCCCGGCGGCAAGGCGCTGAACTTCGCCGATCTGTTCAACAGCCGCCGCGAGAAATTTGCCGTTGGCACTGTGTTGGGTGCTGCGGTGGACGCGCAATGAACCCGCGTCTGGCCGCCGCCAAGGCACTCGCCGCCGTGCTCAGTGGCAAGGCGTCGTTGAACAGCTCCCTGCCAACGCAAATGGACAAGGTCGAAGACCGCGATCGCGGTTTCACCCAGGATCTGGCGTTCGGCACTGCGCGCTGGCAGCCACGGCTGTCGGCACTGGCGGAAAAGCTTTTGCAGAAGCCGTTCAAGGCTGCCGACGCCGATGTCGAGGCGCTGCTACTGGTCGGTCTCTATCAATTGCTCTACACCCGCGTGCCGCCGCACGCGGCGATCGGCGAAACCGTCGGTTGCGCCGACAAGCTGAAAAAGCCGTGGGCCAAGGGATTGCTCAACGCCGTGCTGCGCAACGCCCAGCGCGAAAGCGAGACGATTTTCGCGGAACTTGAGCGCGACCCGGTGGTGCGCACCGCCCACCCGCGCTGGCTGCAAAAATCCCTGAAAGCCTTCTGGCCAGAACAGTGGGAAGCGATCTGCGCCGCGAACAACGCGCATCCGCCGATGATCCTCCGGGTCAACCGCCGGCATCACAGCCGCGACGCCTATCTCGGCATGCTCAGCGACGCTGGCATCGCTGCCACGCCGTGTGTTTACAGCCGCGACGGCATCGTCCTCGAAGCCGCCACCGACGTGCGCAGCCTGCCGGGTTTTGCCGCAGGCTGGATCAGCGTGCAGGACGAAGCCGCGCAACTGGCCGCCGATCTGCTCGATCTGGCGCCGGGCCAACGGGTGCTCGACGCCTGCTGCGCCCCCGGTGGCAAAACCTGCCACATCCTCGAAGCCGAACCGGCGCTGGCCGGTGTGGTGGCCGTGGATCTGGAAGCCAAACGTCTGGTGCGCGTAAAGGAGAACCTTGATCGGCTGGGCCTGAGCGCCGAACTGATCGCCGCTGACGGACGCGATACCGCAGCATGGTGGGACGGCAAGCCGTTCCAGCGCATCCTGCTCGACGCGCCGTGCTCGGCCACCGGCGTGATCCGCCGCCATCCGGACATCAAGCTGACCCGTCAGGCCGACGACATCGCCGCCCTCGCGCAACTGCAAGGCGAGCTGCTCGACACCCTGTGGAAAACCCTCGAAGTCGGCGGCATTTTGCTCTACGCCACGTGCTCGACCTTGCCAACCGAGAACACCGACGTCATCGCCGCGTTTCTCGAGCGCACGCCGGGTGCCCGCGAACTGGATCTGGCGACCACCGCCGGGATCAAACAGCCCCACGGTCGCCAACTGCTGGCCCAGCAGGGCGGGCATGACGGGTTCTACTACGCCAAGCTGATCAAGATCGCTGCCGCGCGCGGCTAAACGGATTCAACGGAGTGACTGGATGAAAATCATCATCCTCGGCGCGGGGCAGGTCGGCGGTTCGCTGGCCGAACACCTGGCGAGCGAAGCCAACGACATCACCGTGGTCGACACCGACGGCGAGCGCCTGCGCGACCTCGGCGACCGTCTCGACATCCGCACCATTCAGGGCCGCGGCTCGCTGCCGTCGGTGCTGCGTCAGGCTGGCGCCGACGATGCCGACATGCTCGTGGCGGTGACCAACAGTGACGAGACCAACATGGTCGCCTGTCAGGTCGCGCACACGCTGTTCCACACCCCGACCAAGATCGCCCGGGTGCGCGAAGCGTCCTACCTCAATCGCGAAGAACAGCTGTTCCAGAATGAAGCGATTCCGGTCGACGTGCTGATCAGCCCCGAGCAAGTGGTGACCAACTACATCAAGCGCCTGATCCAGCATCCGGGCGCGCTGCAAGTGATCGATTTCGCCGAAGGCCAGGCGCAACTGGTGGCGGTGCGCGCCTATTACGGCGGACCGCTGGTGGGCCAGCAACTGCGCCAGTTGCGCGAGCACATGCCGAATGTGGAGACGCGGGTCGCGGCTATTTTCCGCCGTGACCGACCGATCCTGCCGCAGGGCGATACGGTGATCGAGGCCGATGACGAAGTTTTCTTCATCGCCGCCCGTGAGAATATTCGCGCGGTGATGAGCGAAATGCGCCGTCTCGACGAAACCTACAAGCGCATCGTGATTGCCGGTGGCGGGCAGATTGGCGAGCGTCTGGCCGAGGCCATCGAAAGCCGCTATCAGGTAAAGATCATCGAGATGAACCCGGCACGCTGCCGCTATCTCTCCGACACCCTCGACAGCACCGTGGTGTTGCAGGGCAGCGCCTCGGACCGTGATCTGCTGCTGGAAGAGAACATTGCCGACGCCGACATCTTCCTCGCGCTGACCAACGATGACGAAGCCAACATCATGTCGTCGCTGCTGGCCAAACGGCTGGGGGCAAAGAAGGTGATGACGATCATCAACAACCCGGCGTACGTCGACCTGATCCAGGGCGGCGACATCGACATCGCCATCAGTCCGCAACTGGCGACCATCGGCACTTTGCTCGCTCACGTACGGCGTGGCGATATCGTCAGTGTGCACTCACTGCGTCGGGGTGCGGCGGAAGCCATTGAGGCGATTGCCCACGGCGATGCGAAGTCGAGCAAGGTCATCGGCCGGCCGATCGAGAAAATCGGCCTGCCGCCGGGCAGCACGATTGGCGCGATCATCCGCAACGAAGAAGTGATCATCGCCCACGACGATACGGTGATCGAAACGGGTGACCATGTGATTCTGTTCCTTGTGGATAAAAAGCATATCCGCGATGTGGAGAAGCTGTTTCATGTGGGGCTGAGCTTCTTCTGATCCTGAATGAGCGGTGCCTTCATTGGCCCCATCGCTGGCAAGCCAGCTCCCACAGGTTTTTCGGTTGTTCACACATGTGATGTGCACCCGAGATCCTTGTGGGAGCTGGCTTGCCAGCGATGGCGGCACCGCAGATCTTTCTGACGCACTAGAAAAGGACTCCACCCATGCTCGAATCCCTGGAAAAAATGCTCGCCAAGGGTGTGGATAACTCATTGCTGCGCTTCGGCCTGGGCAAGGGTTATCTGGATCTGGGGGAGAACGCCAAGGCTGCCGAACATTTTCAGCGCTGCGTCGGCTTCGATCCGAAGTACTCGGCGGCGTGGAAGTTATTGGGTAAGGCCCAGCTTGCACTGGGCGAGCACGCCGCCGCGCGGCAGGCGTGGGAGCATGGTCTGGAAGCCGCCCGCGCCCATGGTGACAAGCAGGCGGAGAAGGAAATGACCGTGTTTCTGAAGAAGCTCGACCGCCAGGCGCAATGAGCTAGATATAGCGCAGGCCAATGCCCTCGGCATCCACCGTCACCACTTCCATTCGCACCCGTGGCGCGCCGGTGGGCAAATCCTGCACCTGGCCATAAACCACCGCACCCTTGGGCAATGACGCCAGACGCGGATGCTGCACATACACGCCGGTGGCCGACAGATTGCGCGTCTGGCCCAGACATTCACCGAAGCTGTCGTGGGTGATCTTGATGCGGAAGGATTTGCGTTGTTCGGACATCTTTATGCGCCCTTGAATGAACGGGGTTGTGGATAAGCCGCGGAAGCAAGATCAAAAGATCGCAGCCTGCGGCAGCTCCTGCAGGTTATCCACAGAGTGTGCCAACTTGGTCAGTACCAGCGCGCTTCGCCCGGTGGACGTTTTTTGAAGCGCTTCATGCTCCACATGTATTGGCTTGGATACGCGGCAACGTAGCGTTCAACGACTTTGCTCATCGCTGCACAGGACTCCTCGGTATCGGTGCTGTACATGGCTTCCGGCGCCGCCTCGAGGATCACTTTGTAGCCGGAACCGTCCGGCAGACGCAGGGCGTGCAGGAACACGCCGACCGCTTTGCCGCCGGCGAGCATGTTCGGCACGAATTTGCTGGTCAGCGCCTGGGTGGCGAAGAACGGCACGAAAATCCCGGCGGATTCGGCCGGTTCCGGGTCAGCCGGAATGCCCACTGCACCACCTTTGCGCACTTCCTTGATGACGCTGAGGATGCCTTCCTTGGTGGAGGCAGCGACCTTGTTGCCCAGCTGCACGCGTTGCTTGCGCAGTAATTCATCCACAGCCTTGAGCTTCGGCGGGCGGTAGAAAATGATCGGTTTGCACTGGCTGCAATAGAAGTGGTTGAGCACTTCCCAGTTGCCCAGGTGGCTGGTGATGCCGACCACGCCTTTGCCCGAGGCCAGCGCCTCCTTGAGGATGTCGAGGCCTTCGACTTCGCGTACCAGATCGATTGAACGCTGGGCCGGCCAGATCCAGGCGCAGGCGCTTTCGGTCAGGGATTTGCCGATGTCTTTCAGGCTCTGGCCGACCAGACGCTCACGTTCGGCCGGATCCATCTGTGGAAAACATTTAGAAAGGTTGATCCGCACCACGTCGCGGGAACGGTTGGGGGTTTTCCACATGATCCAGCCGATCGCTGAACCCACGGCCTGCACGGCCCGCCATGGCAGCAGGGCAAACAGCCGCAGAGCGCCTACCAGCAAGGCGCCTTTAAACTTTTCCACAGGTCACTCCTGATCTTGTGCTGTGCGCGAGGCGGCCATTCTAACCGCCGTTGACCAACTGCGCGTAGCGGTCGCAGTCCTGAGTGTGATCCATGACCATGCCCGAGGCCTGCATCAACGCGTAGCAAATGGTCGGGCCGACGAAGGTGAAACCGGCCTTTTTCAGGGCCTTGCTCATTGCCAGCGCTTCGGCCGTGATCGCCGGGACTTCGCTGCGATCCTTGAAATGATTGATGATCGGGCGATCGCCGACAAACGACCAGAGAAACGCCACCGGGTCTTCCAGCGCCAGCCAGGCCTGGGCATTGCGCCGGGCGGCATTGAGTTTGAGACGGTTGCGGATGATCCCCGGATCGAGCATCAATTCAGCGATTTCGGCGTCGCTCATCTGCGCCACACGCTGCACATCGAAGCCGTACAACACCTCGCGGTAGCGCTCGCGTTTGCGCAACACGGTGATCCACGACAGCCCGGCCTGGAACCCTTCGAGCAAAAGCAACTCGAACAAACCCTGCGCATCGCGTAGCGGCGTGCCCCACTCCTGATCGTGATAAGCCATGTACAGCGGATCTTCGGTACACCAAAAGCAGCGTGGCATAAGGCTCCAGGGGGTGGAGGTGCGACTGAATCGGGTATACTCCCGCTCTTTAAATCGCAGCCCAAGAAACAGGTGAATTTCGTGAGCCAGCCTACGCCAGCCGTGCGTACCTTCCAAGACTTGATCCTCGCGCTCCAGCAATACTGGGCCGAGCAAGGTTGTGTGGTACTTCAGCCCTACGATATGGAAGTAGGCGCCGGCACTTTCCACACCGCGACCTTCCTGCGCGCCATCGGCCCGGAAACCTGGAACGCCGCCTACGTGCAGCCAAGCCGCCGTCCGACTGACGGCCGCTACGGGGAAAACCCGAACCGTCTGCAGCACTACTATCAGTTCCAGGTGGTGCTGAAGCCGAACCCGGACAATTTCCAGGAACTGTACCTGGGCTCGCTCAAGCATGTCGGCCTGGACCCGCTGGTCCACGACATTCGCTTCGTCGAAGATAACTGGGAATCGCCGACCCTCGGCGCCTGGGGTCTGGGCTGGGAAGTCTGGCTCAACGGCATGGAAGTGACTCAGTTCACTTACTTCCAGCAGGCTGGCGGCATCGAGTGCTACCCGGTGACCGGCGAGATCACTTACGGTCTGGAACGTCTGGCCATGTACCTGCAGGGCGTGGATTCGGTCTACGACCTGGTCTGGGCTGACGGTCCGTTCGGCAAAGTGACCTACGGCGACGTGTTCCACCAGAACGAAGTGGAGCAGTCCACCTACAACTTCGAACACGCCAACGTCGACAAACTGTTCGAACTGTTCGACTTCTATGAAAGCGAAGCCAAGCGCCTGATCGAACTCGACCAGCCGCTGCCGTTGCCAAGCTACGAAATGGTCCTGAAGGCCTCGCACACCTTCAACCTGCTGGATGCGCGCCGGGCGATCTCGGTGACCGCGCGTCAGCAATACATTCTGCGCGTTCGCACCCTGGCGCGTTCCGTTGCGCAAGCCTACCTGCTGGCGCGCGCCAAGCTGGGCTTCCCGATGGCGACCCCGGACCTGCGTGACGAAGTACTGGCCAAGCTGGAGGCTGCACAATGAGTGCTCAAGATTTTCTGGTTGAACTGGGCACTGAAGAACTGCCGCCAAAAGCCCTGAACACCCTGGCTGAAGCGTTCCTCGCCGGTATCGACAAGGGCCTGCAAGCTGCCGGCCTGAGCTACGAAAGCAAAACCGTCTACGCTGCGCCGCGTCGTCTGGCCGTACTGATCACGGCGCTGGCCACTCAGCAGCCGGATCGCAGCATCAACCTCGACGGCCCGCCACGTCAGGCCGCCTTCGACGCTGAAGGCAACCCGACTCAGGCCGCCCTGGGCTTTGCCAAGAAGTGCGGCGTCGAGCTGAGCGAAATCGACCAGAGCGGTCCGAAACTGCGCTACAGCCAGAACATCGCCGGCAAGCCGACCGCGAGCCTGCTGCCGACCATCGTCGAAGATTCGCTGAACGACCTGCCGATCCCGAAACGCATGCGTTGGGGTGCGCGCAAGGAAGAGTTCGTGCGTCCGACCCAATGGCTGGTGATGCTGCTCGGTGACCAGGTCATCGACTGCACCATCCTTGCGCAGAAAGCGGGCCGCGACTCCCGTGGTCACCGTTTCCACCATCCACAAAACGTGCGCATCGGCTCGCCGTCGAGCTACCTGGCCGACCTGCGTGCCGCTTATGTATTGGCCGACGCCAACGAGCGTCGCGAGATCATCAGCAAGCGCACCGAAGAACTGGCGACCCGTCAGGAAGGCACTGCAATCGTACCGCCGGCGCTGCTCGACGAAGTGACAGCGCTGGTTGAATGGCCGGTGCCGCTGGTGTGCTCGTTCGAGGAACGTTTCCTCGACGTGCCGCAAGAAGCACTGATCACCACCATGCAGGACAACCAGAAGTACTTCTGCCTGCTGGATGCCGAGGGCAAGTTGCTGCCGCGTTTCATCACCGTGGCCAACATCGAAAGCAAAGACCCGCAGCAGATCATCGCCGGTAACGAGAAAGTGGTTCGCCCACGTCTGACCGACGCCGAGTTCTTCTTCAAGCAAGACAAGAAGCAGAAACTCGAAGAGTTCAACCTGCGCCTGCAGAACGTGGTGTTCCAGGAAAAACTCGGCAGCGTCTACGACAAGGCCGAGCGCGTTTCAAAACTCGCGGCGTACATTGCCGCGCGCATCGGCGGCAACGCTTCGTGGGCGGCCCGTGCCGGCTTGCTGTCGAAATGCGACCTGGCCACCGAAATGGTCGGCGAGTTCCCGGAGATGCAAGGTGTCGCCGGTTACTACTACGCGCTCAATGACGGCGAGCCGGAAGATGTCGCGCTGGCGCTGAACGAGCAGTACATGCCACGCGGTGCCGGTGCTGAACTGCCGGCCACCCTGACCGGTGCCGCTGTCGCGATCGCCGACAAACTCGACACGCTGGTCGGTATCTTCGGTATCGGCATGCTGCCAACCGGCAGCAAAGACCCGTATGCCCTGCGGCGTGCGGCGCTGGGTGTGCTGCGCATCCTGATCGAGAAACAACTGGATCTGGACTTGAACGACGCCGTGGCCTTCGCCGTGACTGCGTTCGGCGCCAAGGTCAAGGCTGCCGGTCTGGCCGATTCGGTGCTGGAGTTCATCTTCGACCGTCTGCGTGCGCGTTACGAAGACGAAGGCGTGGATGTCGCCACCTACCTGTCGGTCCGTGCCCTGAAGCCAGGTTCGGCGCTGGACTTCGACCAGCGTGTGCAAGCGGTACAGGCCTTCCGCAAGCTGCCGGAAGCGGCGGCGCTGGCGGCGGTCAACAAGCGTGTATCGAACCTGTTGAGCAAAGTCGAAGGCTCGGTGCCGACCGTGGTCGAGGCCAAATACTTCGACAACGCCAACGAGTTCTCGCTGTATTCGGCGATCCAGCAAGCGGATCAGGCGGTGCAGCCAATGGCCGCAGCGCGTCAGTACAACGAATCGCTGGCGCGTCTGGCGGCATTGCGCGAGCCGGTGGATGCGTTCTTCGACGCCGTCATGGTCAATGCCGAAGACGCCAAAGTCCGGGCCAACCGCTACGCGCTGCTGGCGCGCCTGCGTGGTCTGTTTCTCGGGGTTGCCGACATTTCGCTGCTGGGTTGAGGGACTGCTGTTGAAACTGCTGATTCTCGATCGGGACGGTGTGATCAATTACGACTCCGATGCTTACATCAAGTCGGTGGAAGAGTGGATTCCGCTGCCCGGTTCGATCGCAGCGATTGCGCAGTTGAGCAAGGCCGGCTGGACGGTGGCGGTCGCCACCAACCAGTCGGGCATTGCTCGCGGCTACTACGACCTCGCCACCCTCGACGCCATGCACGCGCGCTTGCGCGCGCTGGTAGCGGAGCAGGGCGGTGAAGTCGGGCTGATCGTGTATTGCCCGCACGGGCCGGACGAAGGTTGCGACTGTCGCAAGCCGAAACCGGGGATGTTGCAAACCATCGCGGCGCATTACAACGTGGCGCTGACGAATGTCTGGTTCGTTGGCGACAGCCTTGGTGACCTGGAGGCCGCCAAAGCCGTCGATTCACAGCCCGTTTTGGTAAAGACCGGGAAAGGCGAAAAAACTCTGGGCAAGACCCTTCCGGTCGGCACCCTGATTTTTGACGATCTGGCGGCGATTGCCGCAGAACTTATCCACAACTAGAGTGCTTCTGAAGTTCCTGACCAGGGATTGATCGGGAGTGCGCTTGAACAGTCGGGCAGTGCCCGTAACGGTAAACGTCGCCATGTCGATACTGCAGGCCATCAGAATTTTTCTCTTTTACCTGCTGCTGGGCACCACTGCCTTGCTGTGGTGCAGCCTGAGCTTTTTTATCGCGCCCTTTCTGCCGTTCAAGGCGCGTTATCGTTTTATCAACGTGTACTGGTGCCGTTGCGCCTTGTGGTTGACCCAGGTGTTTCTCGGCATTCGTTACGAAATCAAAGGTGCGGAAAACGTGCCGGACCGGCCCTGCGTGATTCAGTCGAACCACCAGAGCACCTGGGAGACGTTCTTTCTCTCCGCTTATTTCTCGCCCTTGAGCCAGGTGCTCAAGCGCGAATTGCTGTACGTCCCGTTCTTCGGCTGGGCCATGGCCATGCTGCGGCCGATCGCGATTGACCGCGACAACCCGAAAGCCGCACTCAAGCAAGTCGCAGCCAAAGGCGATGAGCTGCTCAAGGACAACGTCTGGGTATTGATCTTCCCGGAAGGCACCCGCGTTCCCCACGGCACTATTGGCAAGTTCTCGCGCAGTGGCAGCGCCTTGGCGGTGAATGCGGCGCTTCCGGTCCTGCCGATTGCACACAATGCCGGCAAGTTCTGGCCGAAAATCGGCTGGGGCAAGAAGCCGGGTGTGATCACCGTGGTCATCGGTCAGCCGATGTACGCCGAAGGCACTGGACCTCGCGCCATTGCCGATCTGAACGACCGGGTACAGGCCTGGAATGAACAGACTCAGCGCGAAATGGGTTCGCTGCCACCGGCGCCGCAGGCACCTGCCGCGAATGATCAGGTAGCTGTCTGAGATTTGTGGATAACCTGTGTACGGTTTTGTAGAAAAAGCCTGAATATAGAAATTAACTTGTTGATTTACTTATATATTTCTCAAGCTCATAAAACACCGTAAAAGGTGCATAAGTTTTTTTCGGAAGTAAAGAAACCGGCTGATATAGCCGGTTTTTTTGTGCCTGTTCACTCGGCCATCAACGGTAGCTGCAGCCGGAACGTAGTGCCTTCATCGACGATGCTATGGCACTCGATGCGACCGCCATGATGATCGATCACTGCCTTGACCATCGACAGCCCCAGACCGACGCCATCAATTCCCTGCGCCGATGAAAACCGTCGGTATTGAGTGAACAGATCCGGCAGTTCCTCGGCGGCAATGCCTTTGCCCTGATCGGTCAATTCACAGCACAGCCACTCGCCTTGGCAACTGACGCCCAACCGGATCGTGGTGCCTGCCGGGCTGTACTTGATGGCGTTTTCCAACAGGTTGAACAAGGCCCGGGTCAACAGGCCTTGATCCGCGCTGATCAGGCGTTCCTGGGATTGCTCATCCATCGCGTGCAACAGTTTGATGCTTTTCTGCTGGGCAATGGGCAGCGCCTGATCCAGCACGTCCAGCACCAGCATCGCGAACAGACTGGGTTGAAACTGGTAAGCCTCGGATTCCGCACGGGCCAGCAACACGAAACCATCGGTCAATTCCAGCGCGCGGCGTACCTGGCGTTCGATCTGTTCGAACAGCGGTGAGTCCGCTCCGACTTGATGGCGATGCACATCGAGCAGGGCCAAAATCGCTGAATGTGGGGCACGCAGGTCGTGGGAAAGAAACCGCAACAAGACCCCTCGCTGTTCTTCGGCGGCGCGTTCGGCACTCAGGTCGGTGAGGCTCAGCAGCCAGCCGATGGGGGTATCGCCATCCACCGGCAGCAAAGCCGCGCGCTCCAGACGCAGGCTGCGTTCCTTGTGATCGCGAAACTCCAGCAGCGCCAGGTCGGACAGCGCCGGGCGTGGTTCTGTGGACAACTCCGGGTAACCGAGGCGGGCCAGTTGCTCGACAACGTCGTCACCGACCAGTGGGTCATCGAACAATACGCGGGCCTTGCGATTACCCAGCAGGATCTGTCCCTTGGGATCGCTGATCAGCGTCGCCACCGGCAGGTACTCCAGACCGTCGGCAATGAAGCGCCGGGTATCGCGCGTGCGGCTCATGGCTTGCTCCAGTGCCATGATCTGGCCCTGCAGTTGGTCAGCGCTGGTGAATTGCGCGCGGCGCCGTTCCGGGAATACTTTCGGCTCGCGATCCAGCCGTGCCAGCTCCCAGCCAAAGTACGTCAGCACCACGCTCAGGCGCCGCCAGTTCCAGACCAGGTAGCCGAACAATATGCCAAGCGCTGCCGGCGTTGGTGACCACCAGTGTCGAACTTCCGCCAGTGCGGCGCTGGTGAGCAGCACACCCGCCACCCCGCCCAGCGTTACCCAGATCGCCCATCGCGGACGCCACGGCAGCAAACCGAGGACAACCGCCACCCATCCCACGGAAAGCAACGCGCTCCAAACCGCTGACGTATCGTGCAGATTAATCTGCGCGCGATACGACAACAGCGCAGTCAGTGGCAATAGCACTAGACTTATCCACAACCACTCACGCCCCAATCGCCGAAACAGGCGCTGCACCTGACTGGGCTCGCGGCTTTCACGCCGACGCGGGCTATTCATGACAAACAGGGCAGGGGACAGTGAATGGATTCATGGGCCACAGGTCTGAGGATGTAGATCCGAAGAATCATAGCGGACGTCGACCGATGGTGAACGGCTACTTTTATTGCGCAGGCCGAGCCGTTAACGTGGCCGGCCACTGCCCAAGCAACAAGGAACCCACGCGTATGCGCGTTGCGATACTGGATGATGAACCCGCCGAACTGCGTCGGGTCGAGCAAACCCTGCAGCAGATGGCTGCAGTGGGAGAGCAGCCTTGGTCGCTGCACAGCTTCGAACGGGGGGAGGACCTGTTGCGCCAGCTACGTCGGGACACCTTCGACTTGCTGATCCTTGACTGGCAACTGCCGGACATCACCGGCCTGGTGCTGCTGCGCTGGACCCGCGAACACATGGAATCGCCACCCGCCGCGATCATGCTGACCAGCCGCGACGGCGAAAGCGATATCGTCCAGGCGCTGAACGCCGGTGCCGACGATTACGTCAGCAAGCCTTTCCGCCCCAACGAGCTGAAAGCCCGCGTCGCCGCCGTCCTGCGCCGGCACAGCCAGCCACGCAGTAGCGCTGGCGAAGTCCTGACCTTCAATGACCTGACCTTCGACGATGCCGAACTGAGTGTCACCCGCGAGGGAAAGTCAGTCGTCATGACCGAACGTGAATACCGCCTGGCGCGGTGCCTGTTCAGTAACCTGGGTCGGCCGTTGTCGCGGGAGTATCTGTACGAGCGCTTCTGGCCCCACGAAGAAGTCGCTTCGTCACGGCCGCTGGATACGCACATTTATCGCCTGCGCAACAAACTGGGGCTGACGGCGGATCGCGGTTGGCAGTTGCTGACGATTTATGGGTATGGGTATCGGTTGGAGAGTGTGATGGTTGCATCCGAGTAAAAATCAAAAGATCGCAGCCTGCGGCAGCTCCTACCGGTAATCCATGTAGGAGCTGCCGCAGGCTGCGATCTTTTGATCTGCCAACAAAAAGGCCAACGCTTGAGCGTTGGCCTTTTGGTTTGACGCCGACCGGGATCAGAAATCCAGGTTGGATACCGCCAACGCATTGCTCTCGATGAAGTCACGGCGAGGTTCGACCGCATCACCCATCAGGGTGTTGAAGATCTGATCCGCGCCAATGGCGTCTTCGATGGTGACTTTCAGCATGCGGCGCACGCTTGGGTCCATGGTGGTTTCCCACAATTGATCCGGGTTCATTTCGCCCAGCCCTTTGTAGCGCTGGATGGTATGGCGCTTGGTGCTTTCAGCCATCAGCCAGTCGAGGGCTTCCTTGAACTCGGTGACCGCTTTCTTGCGCTCGCCACGCTGAATGTACGCGCCTTCGTCGAGCAGGGTGCTCAGTTGAGCGCCGAGGGTGACGACGGTCTTGTAGTCGTTGCTGCCGAAGAAGTCGCGGTTGAAAGTGACGTAGTTCGACAGGCCGTGGGAGATCAGTTCAACCTCCGGCAGCCACACGCCACGTTCACGGTCTTCACGCAGGCTGGCTTTGTAGACCAGGCCCGACTTCTCGACGGTGCGCAGACGCACTTCGTACTGAGCCAGCCAGTCTTGCATCTTGGCGTGGTCGCCAAGCATTTCCAGGCTCACGGCCGGCAGGTAGATGAAGTGCTCGGTCAGCTCCTGCGGATACAGGCGCGACAGACGCTTGAGGGTCTTCATCACCATGCGGAAGTCGTTCACCAGACGCTCGAGCGCCTCACCGGAAATGCCCGGGGCCTCTTCGTTCAGGTGCAGGCTCGCATCTTCCAGGGCCGACTGCGTCATGTACTCTTCCATGGCGTCGTCGTCTTTGATGTATTGCTCTTGCTTGCCTTTCTTGACCTTGTACAGCGGCGGCTGGGCGATGTAGATGTAACCGCGCTCGATCAACTCCGGCAACTGACGGAAGAAGAAAGTCAGCAGCAGGGTACGGATGTGCGAACCGTCGACGTCAGCATCGGTCATGATGATGATGTTGTGATAGCGCAGCTTGTCGATGTTGTACTCTTCGCGACCGATACCGCAGCCCAGTGCGGTGATCAGGGTGCCCACTTCCTGGGACGAGATCATCTTGTCGAAACGGGCTTTCTCGACGTTGAGGATCTTGCCCTTCAGCGGCAGGATCGCCTGGGTCTTGCGGTTACGTCCCTGCTTGGCAGAGCCGCCCGCGGAGTCACCTTCCACAAGGTACAGTTCGGACAGCGCCGGGTCTTTTTCCTGGCAGTCAGCGAGCTTGCCCGGCAGGCCGGCAATGTCCAGCGCGCCTTTGCGGCGGGTCATCTCACGGGCCTTGCGCGCCGCTTCACGGGCACGGGCCGCGTCGATCATCTTGCCGACAACCAGCTTGGCTTCGTTCGGGTTTTCCAGCAGGAAGTCGGAGAAGTACTTGCCCATCTCCTGCTCGACCGCTGTCTTCACTTCGGACGACACCAGCTTGTCTTTGGTCTGCGAGCTGAATTTCGGATCCGGCACTTTCACCGAAATGATCGCGGTCAGGCCTTCACGGGCATCGTCACCGGTGGTGGCGACTTTGTGCTTCTTCGCCAGACCTTCCTGCTCGATGTAGTTGTTCAGGTTACGCGTCAGTGCGGAACGGAAACCCACCAAGTGAGTACCGCCGTCGCGCTGCGGGATGTTGTTGGTGAAGCACAACAGGTTCTCGTTGAAGCTATCGTTCCACTGCAGGGCGATTTCCACGCCGATGCCGTCTTCACGCTGAATGTTGAAGTGGAACACCTGATTGACCGCAGTCTTGTTGGTGTTCAGGTATTCAACGAACGCACGCAGGCCGCCTTCGTACTTGAACAGCTCTTCCTTGCCGCTGCGCTCATCCTTGAGGACGATGCCGACACCGGAGTTGAGGAAGGACAGTTCACGAATGCGCTTGGCCAGGATGTCCCAGCTGAAGTGAATGTTCTTGAAGGTTTCGCTGGAAGCCTTGAAGTGAATCTGGGTACCGGTGGTTTCGCTGTCGCCAACGATCGCCATCGGTGCCTGAGGCACGCCGTGGACGTAGGTCTGTTCCCAGATCTTGCCACTGCGGCGTACGGTCAGTACCAGCTCTTCGGACAGCGCGTTCACAACCGACACACCTACACCGTGCAGACCGCCGGAGACCTTGTAGGAGTTGTCGTCGAACTTACCGCCAGCGTGGAGGACGGTCATGATGACCTCGGCAGCGGAAACGCCTTCCTCTTTGTGCACGTCTACCGGGATGCCACGGCCGTTGTCTTTAACGGTGATGGACTCATCCGGGTGGATGATGATGCTGATGTCGTCGCAGTGGCCGGCGAGGGCTTCGTCGATCGAGTTGTCGACCACCTCGAACACCATGTGGTGCAGACCGCTGCCATCGTCGGTGTCACCAATGTACATACCGGGACGTTTGCGTACGGCATCCAGGCCTTTCAGCACTTTAATGCTCGTTGAGTCGTACGTATTTTCTTCGCTCAATGCCTTCACTCCCGATGGTCGTGGGTCTGGGTGATACGGCCCTGTTCCACGTGGAACAGAGCGACTGGCGTTTCCGTCTGCCAGCCTTCCCTCAATAATTCGTGATCTACACAGGTGATGAAAACCTGGCAGCGTAAGTCTTCCAGCAAGCGGCACAGCGCGCGGCGGTGGCTCTCGTCCAGCTCGGACGGCAAGTCATCCACCAGATAAATACACTGGCCGCGTCGGGCCTGGCTCACCAGATGCCCCTGGGCAATTCGCAAGGCACAGACCACCAGTTTCTGCTGACCCCGGGACAAAATGTCCGCGGCATTGTGTGCGCCCAATCTAAGACGCAAATCAGCCCGTTGCGGTCCGGCCTGGGTATGTCCCATTTGCTGGTCCCGTTGCACGGAGCCAGCCAGTACGGCACTCAATTCCCGGTCCTTGTCCCAGCCTCGGTAATAGCTGAGCGTCAAACCTTCAAGCTCAACCAGTTCGCTCAAGGTTTGTTCAAAGACTGGTTTCAAGGCTTTGATATAAGCGCGGCGGTATTCATCGATTTCAGCGCTGGCCTGGCACAGCTCCCTGTCCCAAACCGCTTGCGAAACGGCGTCAAGTGTACCATGCCGCAGCCAGGAGTTTCTCTGGCGCAAGGCCTTCTGCAAACGCTGCCAGGTCGCCATGAAACGCGGTTCGACGTGGAACACGCCCCAGTCCAGAAACTGCCGGCGAATCTTCGGCGCGCCTTCGAGCAAGCGGAAGCTGTCGGGATTGATCAGCTGCAACGGCAGGATTTCTGCCAGTTGCGCAGCGCTACGGGCGTTCTGGCCGTCGATGCGAATCTGGAACTCGCCCTGACGGTCGCGAGATATGCCCAACGCACTGTGGCCACCCTCAGCCAATTCGACCTGACCGAACACGGTGCAGGCGAGTTGCTCGTACTGGATGACCGGCAACAGCCGCGTGCTACGAAACGAACGGGCAAGCCCCAGCAGATGAATGGCTTCCAGAACACTGGTTTTGCCGCTGCCGTTGGCGCCGTAAAGAATGTTGATGCGGGGGGAGGGGGAGAAGGTCACCGGGTGCAGATTGCGCACCGCGGTGACCGAAACACGACTTAACGACATCCAGGATCAGCTGATTAGAGACGCATCGGCATGACAACATAAGCCGAGTCGTCATTGTCGGACTCTTGCACCAGCGCACTGCTGTTGGAGTCGGACAGGATCAGGCGAACCTGCTCGGTGGTCATCACGCCCAGCACGTCGAGCAGATAGCTCACGTTGAAGCCGATTTCCAGCGAACCACCGTTGTATTCAACACCCACTTCTTCTTCCGCTTCTTCCTGCTCCGGGTTGTTGGCCTGGATCTTCAACTGACCGTTGGCCAGTTGCAGACGGATGCCGCGGTACTTCTCGTTGGACAGGATCGCGGTACGGCTGAAGGCTTCACGCAGAGCCTGACGATCGCCCAGTACCAGCTTGTCACCACCCTTCGGCAGAACGCGCTCGTAGTCCGGGAACTTGCCGTCGACCAGCTTCGAGGTGAAGGTGAATTCGCCGGTGGTGGCGCGGATGTGGTGCTGACCCAGAACGATGCTGACGTTGCCGTCCGGCTCGGTCAGCAGACGCGCCAGTTCGAGGATACCTTTGCGCGGCACGATCACCTGGTGGCGATCCGGCTGACCGATATCGGCCTGCATCGAGCACATCGCCAGACGGTGGCCGTCGGTGGCCACGGCACGGATTACACCAGCCGAGACTTCCAGCAGCATGCCGTTGAGGTAGTAGCGCACGTCCTGCTGGGCCATGGCGAAGCTGGTGCGTTCGATCAAACGACGCAGTTTGCTTTGTTCCAGGCTGCAGGTCAGCGAACCCGGGCCTTCCTCAACCGTCGGGAAATCGTTGGCCGGCAAGGTCGACAGGGTGAAACGGCTACGACTGGCCTTCACGACCAGTTTCTGCTCGTCGACCTTGATGTCGATCAGTGCGTCGTTGGGCAGGCTCTTGCAGATGTCCATCAGCTTGCGCGCAGGCACGGTGATGGAACCGGTTTCGGCCGGCTCTTCGAGTTGCACGCGCCCCACCAGCTCGACTTCCAGGTCGGTACCGGTCAGCGACAGTTGCTGGCCGTCGACGACCAACAGCACGTTGGACAGTACCGGCAAGGTCTGTCGGCGCTCGACGACGCCTGCGACCAGTTGCAGGGGTTTCAACAGGGCTTCGCGTTGAATGGTGAAATGCATGGTCTAGTCCCTTGCCTTAATAAGCTGCGCTGGTGTTCATCAAGTGGTCAGTGTACGCAGCAGGTTCTTGTAGTCCTCGCGGATGTCCGCGTCGGATTCCTTAAGTTCGTTGATCTTGCGGCAGGCGTGCAACACCGTCGTGTGGTCGCGACCACCAAACACATCGCCGATTTCCGGCAGGCTGTGGTTGGTCAGCTCCTTGGACAATGCCATGGCCACCTGACGCGGACGTGCCACCGAGCGCGAACGGCGCTTGGACAGCAGGTCGGAAATCTTGATCTTGTAGTACTCGGCGACGGTGCGCTGAATGTTATCCACAGAGACCAGTTTGTCCTGCAGTGCCAACAAGTCCTTCAGGGATTCGCGAATCAATTCGATGGTGATGTCGCGGCCCATGAAGTGCGAGTGAGCGATCACGCGTTTCAGCGCACCTTCCAGCTCGCGGACGTTGGAACGAATGCGCTGGGCAATGAAGAACGCCGCGTCGTGAGGCAACTCGACTTTGGCCTGATCAGCCTTCTTCATCAAGATCGCCACGCGGGTTTCCAGCTCCGGCGGCTCGACGGCAACCGTCAGACCCCAGCCGAAGCGGGACTTGAGGCGCTCTTCAAGGCCTTCGATTTCTTTCGGGTAGCGGTCACTGGTGAGAATGACCTGCTGGCCACCTTCAAGCAGGGCGTTGAAGGTGTGGAAAAACTCTTCCTGGGAACGCTCTTTACGGGCGAAGAACTGAATATCGTCGATCAGCAGAGCGTCCACCGAACGGTAGAAACGCTTGAACTCGTTGATCGCATTCAGTTGCAGCGCCTTGACCATGTCGGCCACGAAGCGCTCGGAATGCAGGTACACGACCTTGGCATTCGGGTTCTTCTTTAATAGATGGTTGCCCACCGCGTGCATCAAGTGGGTTTTACCCAGGCCGACGCCACCATACAGGAACAGCGGGTTGTAGCCGTGCTTGGGATTATCCGCCACCTGCCAGGCCGCCGCGCGGGCGAGCTGGTTGGACTTGCCTTCGACGAAATTCTCGAAGGTGAAGGTGCGGTTCAGGTAACTGGTGTGCTTGAGCGCGCCTTCGACCTGCACGGTGCGCTGTTCGGCGCGAACCGGGGCCTGTTGCGAGGCGGCACCGGCCATCGGGTCAAAGCTGTCGCGGGACGGCTCTTCACTGACTTCCTCGGTTTTCTGCGTCGAGCGCTTGGCCGGGGCTGCACTTGGAGCGGGGGCTGGCGCACTGGCCGGCGCGGTATTGGCCTGCGCCTGGGATACCTGCGCGGCGGCCAACGGCGCATTAGGCGCGGCACGCGGGGCCGAACTGCGTTTGCTGCCTATTAATAAGGAAAGCGCTGGCGCCATGCCATTGCCGTGCTCATCCAGCAGTTCAAGGACGCGACCGAGGTACTTTTCGTTGACCCAGTCCAGCACAAAACGGTTCGGTGCGTAGACGCGCAACTCGTCGCCTTCGGCTTCGACCTGTAGTGGACGGATCCAGGTGTTGAATTGTTGGGCAGGCAGCTCTTCGCGCAAAAGCTCCACGCACTGCTGCCAAAGTTCCACTGACACGGATATCCCCTAAGTTGAAAGCCGGTGAGGCAAAAACAAGCGGCCATTGTAGCGGCGAGCCGTCCACTTATCCACATGCAGGTGGTGTGGCGAGCATGATTAATCAATGCGTTAACCGGGAAAAAGGCGACCAACGGTGTGTGCATAAGCTCTGTGGATAACCGCCTCTGAGAGCACTGGACAACTGGGGGTAGAACTCGGTGGATAACCAGCCTGTGGATAACAGGTCATTCCACGCACAGGTTATCCGATAGCGCAGCACAGGCTGAACACGGTTTTCCACCGTAGTTGTCATTCTCTGTACATCACGCTTTACAAGGCCTGAGCACGGTTATCCACAGAAGAGGGCCGGCCTAGCTTTTACAAGCTTTACAGAAAAGCTTTAAATAATTCCCTTCTTTATTTTTATGTCTGGCTAACAGGATTTCGGTTACGTGAGCTCCAGAGATCTATTTATAAGGAAACGCTGGTTGGAAATTGACCTGAAGGCTTGCTTTCTCTAGAATCCCCGGTCTCTTAAAACGGGGGCCATTCCGGCCCGTTGTGGACGAACCAGGTAACACGACATGAAACGTACTTTCCAACCAAGCACTATCAAACGCGCTCGTACCCACGGTTTCCGTGCTCGCATGGCTACCAAGAACGGTCGTGCCGTCCTGTCGCGTCGCCGCGCCAAAGGTCGTGCGCGTCTGGCAGTTTGATAATCCGGCACTGGAGGTGAGTCAGGACTTCAGTCGGGAAAAGCGTCTGCTTACCCCCCGGCATTTCAAGGCAGTCTTTGACTCCCCTACCGGCAAGGTTCCGGGGAAAAATCTCCTGCTCCTTGCGCGCAACAACGATCTTGATCACCCCCGTCTCGGGCTGGTTATCGGGAAAAAGAGCGTAAAGCTCTCCGTTGAGCGCAATCGCCTCAAACGTCTGATGCGCGAATCGTTCCGTCTGCACCAGGATTCTCTGGTCGGCTGGGACATCGTTATCGTCGCGCGCAAAGGTTTGGGCGACGTAGAAAACCCCGAATTGATTCAGCATTTCGGCAAACTCTGGAAGCGTCTGGCCCGTAACAAGCCAGTTCCAGCAGTCAAAACCGAAACTGTAGGGGTAGACAGTCCAGATGCGTAAACTGGCCCTCGTTCCGATCCAGTTTTATCGCTACGCCATTAGTCCTTTGATGGCCAATCACTGTCGTTTCTACCCCAGTTGTTCTTGCTACGCGTATGAAGCCATCGAAAATCATGGCCTTCTGCGCGGTGGCTGGCTGACCTTTCGTCGTTTAGGTCGCTGTCATCCGTGGAATCCCGGTGGTTATGACCCGGTTCCACCTATCCCTACCTCCCGTTCTTCTTCGATGGCCGAGTAATCATGGATATCAAACGCACGATCCTGATCGTCGCCCTGGCAATCGTGTCCTACGTCATGGTTCTTAAATGGAACCAGGATTATGGCCAGGCTGCCCTGCCGACTCAGAATGTTGCTTCCAGTACGACTGCATCCGGTTTGCCGGACACCGTTCCTGGCAATAACGCTTCCGCCAGTGACGATATTCCGCGTGCCGCCAGCGATACCAGCGCACCTGTGGAAACGCCAGTCGCTGCCAGCAAGGATCTGATCCAGGTCAAAACCGACGTGCTCGATCTGGCGATCGATCCACAGGGCGGTGACGTTGCTCAACTGACTTTGCCACTGTATCCACGTCGTCAGGACCGTCCTGATGTGCCGTTTCAACTGTTCGACAACGGCGGCGAGCGTACTTATCTGGCACAAAGTGGCCTGATCGGCACCAACGGTCCGGACGCAAGCCCGGCCGGTCGTCCGGTTTACGCTTCGGAGAAGAAACGTTATCAACTGGCTGACGGTCAGGACCAACTGGTTGTCGACCTGAAGTTCAGCAAGGACGGCGTCAATTACATCAAGCGCTTCACTTTGAAACGCGGCCTGTATGACGTGACCGTGACCTACCTTGTGGATAACCAGAGCGCTCAGCCTTGGTCGGGTTCGATGTTCGCCCAGCTGAAGCGCGATGCCAGTGCCGACCCTTCGTCGACCACTGCCACCGGCACCGCGACTTACCTGGGCGCTGCCCTGTGGACAAGTTCCGAGCCGTACAAGAAAGTGTCCATGAAAGACATGGACAAAGGTCAGCTCAAGGAAACCGTCACCGGTGGCTGGGTAGCCTGGCTGCAACACTACTTCGTGACTGCGTGGGTTGCGCCGAAAGGCGAAAACAACATCGTTCAGACGCGTAAAGACAGCAAAGGCAACTACATCATCGGTTACACCGGTCCTTCGCTGACCGCTGCACCGGGTGCGAAAGTTGAAACCAGCGCCATTCTGTACGCCGGTCCGAAAAGCCAGGCCGTGCTGAAACAGTTGTCCCCAGGTCTGGAACTGACGGTCGACTACGGCATTCTGTGGTTCATCGCTCAACCGATCTTCTGGCTGCTGCAACACATTCACGCGATTGTGGGTAACTGGGGCTGGTCGATTATCTTCCTGACCATGCTGATCAAAGGGATCTTCTTCCCATTGTCGGCCGCCAGCTACAAATCGATGGCGCGCATGCGTGCCGTTGCGCCGAAACTGGCTGCATTGAAAGAGCAACATGGCGATGACCGGCAGAAAATGTCGCAAGCCATGATGGAGCTGTACAAGAAAGAGAAGATCAATCCGCTGGGCGGCTGCTTGCCGATCCTCGTGCAGATGCCGGTTTTCCTTTCGCTGTACTGGGTTCTGCTGGAAAGCGTGGAAATGCGCCAGGCGCCATTCATGCTGTGGATCACTGACCTGTCGATCAAGGATCCGTTCTTCATCCTGCCGATCATCATGGGCGCGACCATGTTCATTCAGCAGCGTCTGAACCCGACTCCACCGGATCCGATGCAGGCGAAGGTGATGAAAATGATGCCAATCATCTTCACCTTCTTCTTCCTGTGGTTCCCGGCTGGTCTGGTGCTGTACTGGGTTGTGAACAACTGCCTGTCGATTGCCCAACAGTGGTACATCACGCGTAAGATCGAAGCGGCGACGAAAAAAGCCGAGGCGTAACTTACTCTGTGGATAACACCACTCAAAACGCCCCCTAGTGGGGCGTTTTGCTATCTGCCACTTTTGTCTGGATTCCGGTTTATGAGCGCACCTCGTGAAACCATCGCCGCTGTCGCCACCGCTCAAGGTCGCGGCGGTGTCGGCATCGTCCGTATTTCCGGGCCGTTGGCCAGCGTCGCAGCCAAAGCCATCAGCGGCCGTGAATTGAAACCGCGTTACGCGCATTACGGTCCGTTTTTCAGTGATGATCAGCAAGTGCTGGACGAAGGACTGGCCCTGTATTTCCCGGGGCCGAACTCGTTCACCGGCGAAGATGTGCTGGAACTGCAGGGCCACGGCGGCCCGATTGTTCTGGACATGTTGCTCAAGCGTTGCCTGGATCTGGGTTGCCGTCTGGCCCGCCCCGGTGAATTCAGCGAGCGCGCGTTCCTCAACGACAAACTCGACCTGGCGCAGGCCGAGGCGATTGCCGATCTGATCGAAGCAAGTTCTGCACAGGCTGCACGCAATGCCTTGCGCTCGCTGCAGGGAGCGTTTTCCCAGCGTGTGCATAACCTCACCGAACAACTGATCGGCCTGCGCATCTACGTGGAAGCTGCCATCGACTTTCCGGAAGAGGAAATCGACTTTCTTGCCGATGGCCATGTGTTGAGCATGCTCGACAAGGTACGCGAAGAGTTATCCACTGTGCTGCGAGAGGCCGGACAGGGTGCCTTGTTGCGCGACGGTATGACCGTGGTGATTGCCGGTCGTCCGAATGCCGGCAAGTCCAGCCTGTTGAATGCCCTGGCTGGCCGCGAAGCCGCGATCGTGACTGAGATCGCCGGTACCACGCGGGACATTCTGCGCGAACATATCCACATTGATGGCATGCCGTTGCACGTGGTGGACACCGCCGGTCTGCGCGATACCGATGATCAGGTGGAAAAGATTGGTGTTGAACGAGCGCTGAAGGCGATCACCGAAGCCGACCGGGTGCTGCTGGTGGTCGATGCCACTGCGCCGGAAGCGGCGGATCCGTTTGCCCTGTGGCCGGAATTCCTCGAAACCCGGCCAGATCCGGCCAAAGTCACCTTGATCCGCAACAAGGCTGACCTGACGGGTGAGACGATTGCCCTGGAAGTCAGTGACGATGGCCACGTGACCATCAGCCTCAGCGCCAAATCCGCCGGCGAAGGTCTGGAATTGCTGCGCGACCACCTCAAGGCCTGCATGGGCTATGAGCAAACCTCGGAAAGCAGCTTCAGTGCCCGTCGCCGCCATCTGGAGGCCCTGCGCCATGCCAGTGCAGCGTTGGAACATGGTCGTGCACAGCTGACGCTGGCAGGTGCCGGTGAACTGCTGGCCGAAGATTTGCGTCAGGCACAGCACTCACTGGGCGAAATCACCGGGGCATTCAGCTCCGATGACCTGCTCGGCCGGATCTTTTCCAGCTTCTGCATCGGTAAATAACCCCTCTGCTGTAACCAGACAGGCCCATTCGCGGCCTGTCTGCACCCTCATTTCCAATTCCTTTCTCCAGTGCCGGGCAGATTCTCTCTCCCTCAGTGGATTTCCCTCGGCCGTCGTACAGTCGCTCAGCCTATTTCTGTGGATTAAGCCCTGTGAATAACTGCCACTGAGGGCAGTTGATAACAGGGCTCCAAAACTGGATATAACTGCCTCTGTGGATAACCACCCCATTCATCCACAGGCTTAAACCGGTTATCCAAGGGCCTCATTGGCACCTGGTCACAGGGTTTTGAAACTCTGTACATACTGAAATATAAGGCTTGTAGCGATCTATCCACAGAAAGGATGGTCAGTAAGAATAAACATAAAAACAAAGGTTTTATAAATTTCTCTCTTTTTTATTCTTTTGATCTCGAGTTCTCCACAGCTGGTTAAATTTTGTGCAAAGGGTTCTTTAGGAAGGGCGAAGTCCCTATACTTGTCGACCAGGTTCAGAAACCTGATCTCAAACTATTCCTGAATGACCTACTTAAGCAGGCACGAGGTGCGTGGTGGATTTCCCTTCCCGTTTTGAAGTGATCGTCATCGGCGGCGGTCATGCCGGTACCGAGGCAGCACTGGCCTCAGCACGTATGGGGGCAAAAACCCTGTTGCTGACGCATAACGTGGAAACCCTCGGTGCCATGAGCTGCAACCCGGCCATCGGTGGCATTGGCAAAAGCCATCTGGTCAAGGAAATCGATGCCCTCGGCGGCGCGATGGCCGTGGCTACCGACCTGGGTGGCATCCAGTTTCGCGTGTTGAACAGCCGTAAAGGCCCGGCCGTGCGTGCGACTCGTGCCCAGGCGGACCGGATTCTGTACAAGGCCGCTGTCCGCGAAATCCTGGAAAACCAGCCGAACCTGTGGATATTTCAACAGGCTGCTGACGACTTGATCGTCGAGCAGGAACAAGTGCGTGGTGTGGTCACACAAATGGGTCTGCGCTTCTTCGCCGATTCCGTGGTACTGACCACCGGAACGTTCCTCGGTGGACTTATCCACATCGGTTTGCAGAACTTCTCCGGCGGTCGTGCCGGTGATCCGCCATCGATTGCCCTCGCACATCGTCTGCGTGAACTGCCGCTGCGTGTCGGTCGCCTGAAAACCGGTACGCCACCGCGCATTGATGGCAAGTCTGTGGATTTCTCGGTGATGACCGAGCAACCAGGCGATACGCCGATCCCGGTGATGTCGTTCATGGGCAACAAGGAACAACATCCACGCCAGGTCAGTTGCTGGATTACTCACACCAACGCCCGCACCCACGAAATCATTGCGGCGAACCTCGACCGTTCGCCGATGTATTCCGCTGCCGGCGAGATCGAGGGCGTCGGCCCGCGTTACTGCCCATCGATCGAAGACAAGATTCATCGCTTTGCCGACAAGGAAAGCCATCAGGTGTTCATCGAGCCGGAAGGCCTGACCACCCATGAGCTGTACCCGAACGGGATATCCACAAGCTTGCCGTTCGACGTGCAATTGCAGATCGTGCAATCGATTCGCGGCATGGAAAACGCACACATCGTGCGTCCGGGTTATGCGATCGAGTACGACTACTTCGATCCGCGCGACCTGAAGTACAGCCTGGAAACCAAAGTCATCGGCGGTCTGTTCTTCGCCGGGCAAATCAACGGCACCACCGGTTACGAAGAAGCCGGTGCGCAAGGTTTGCTTGCGGGGGCCAACGCTGCGTTGCGCGCCAAGGGCAAAGAAGCCTGGTGCCCGCGCCGCGATGAGGCTTACATCGGCGTACTGGTTGACGACCTGATCACCCTCGGTACCCAAGAGCCATACCGCATGTTCACTTCCCGTGCCGAGTACCGCCTGATCCTGCGTGAAGACAACGCGGACTTGCGTCTGACCGAAAAAGGTCGCGAGCTGGGTCTGGTCGATGATGCGCGTTGGGCGGCGTTCTGCAAGAAGCGCGAAAACATCGAACTGGAAGAGCAGCGCCTGAAAAGTACCTGGGTTCGCCCGGGCACGCAGCAGGGCGATGCGATTGCGGAAAAATTCGGCACACCGCTGACTCACGAATACAACTTGCTCAACCTCTTGAGCCGTCCGGAAATCGACTACGCTGGTCTGGTCGAAGTGACCGGGCAGGGCGCCGAAGATCCACAGGTCGCCGAACAGGTTGAAATCAAGACCAAATACGCCGGTTACATCGACCGTCAACAGGACGAAATCGCCCGTCTGCGCGCCAGTGAAGACACGAAACTGCCTGTGGATATCGATTACACCAACATTTCCGGTCTCTCCAAGGAGATCCAGAGCAAGCTCGGTGCGACGCGTCCGGAGACGCTCGGCCAGGCTTCGCGGATTCCGGGCGTGACCCCGGCAGCGATTTCGCTGTTGATGATTCATTTGAAAAAACGCGGCGCGGGCCGTCAGTTGGAGCAAAGCGCTTGAGTTCTAAGGTCACTTCGCAACACGCCGAAGAGTTATCCACAGGAGCCCGCGCGCTCGGTGTCAATCTCAGCGCAGCCCAGCACGAACTGCTGCTGGGTTATCTGGCCCTGTTGATCAAATGGAACCAGGCCTACAACCTGACTGCAGTGCGTGATCCTGATGAAATGGTGTCGCGGCACTTGCTCGACAGCCTGAGCGTGATGTCGTTTATCGAAAACGGCCGCTGGCTCGATGTCGGCAGCGGCGGCGGCATGCCGGGGATCCCGTTGGCGATCCTGTATCCGGACTCGCAAGTGACTTGTCTGGACAGCAACGGCAAGAAAACCCGCTTCCTGACTCAGGTCAAACTCGAACTAAAACTGGATAACCTGCAAGTTATCCACAGTCGTGTCGAAGCTTTCCAGCCTGCCCAGCCATTTAACGGGATCATCTCCCGGGCGTTCAGCAGCATGGAGAACTTCACCAACTGGACTCGCCATCTGGGCGATGCCGACACGCGCTGGCTGGCAATGAAGGGCGTTCATCCGGCCGATGAGCTGGTAGCATTGCCGGCAGACTTCAAACTCGATAGCGAACACGCCCTGGCCGTCCCCGGTTGCCAAGGCCAACGCCATCTGCTGATACTGCGCCGCACGGCATGATTGGGAACACAAGCAAGAATGGCTAAGGTATTCGCGATAGCGAACCAGAAGGGTGGTGTGGGCAAAACCACCACCTGCATCAACCTCGCAGCATCCCTGGTCGCGACCAAGCGCCGGGTGTTGTTGATCGATCTCGATCCACAGGGCAACGCCACCATGGGTAGCGGTGTGGATAAACATGGCCTGGAAAACTCGGTCTACGACCTGCTGATCGGCGAATGCGATCTGGCCCAGGCCATGCACTTCTCGGAACATGGCGGTTATCAACTGCTGCCGGCCAACCGGGATCTGACGGCGGCCGAAGTGGTGCTGCTGGAGATGCAGATGAAGGAAAGCCGTCTGCGCAGCGCGCTGGCGCCGATCCGTGAAAACTACGATTACATTTTGATCGACTGCCCGCCGTCGCTGTCGATGCTCACCCTGAACGCACTGGTCGCTGCTGACGGGGTGATTATCCCCATGCAGTGCGAATATTTTGCGCTCGAAGGCTTGAGCGACCTTGTGGATAACATCAAGCGCATCGCCGAACTGCTGAACCCCAACCTCAAGGTCGAAGGTTTGCTGCGCACCATGTACGACCCGCGGCTGAGTCTGATGAACGATGTTTCGGCGCAGCTCAAGGAACACTTTGGCGAACAGCTGTACGACACAGTGATCCCGCGCAACATCCGTCTGGCCGAAGCGCCGAGCTACGGTATGCCGGCACTGGCCTACGACAAGCAATCGCGCGGCGCGCTGGCCTATCTGGCCCTGGCGGGCGAAATGGTTCGCCGTCAGCGCAAAAATTCACGCATCGCCGCTGCCCAGCCAACTTAAGGAATCCCCATGGCCGTCAAGAAACGAGGTCTCGGACGTGGACTGGATGCACTGCTGAGTGGTCCGACCGTCAGCGCGCTGGAAGAACAGGCGGCGCAGGCCGATACCCGTGAACTGCAACACCTGCCTCTGGATCTGCTGCAGCGCGGCAAATACCAGCCACGCCGCGACATGGACCCGCAGGCACTGGAAGAGCTGGCGTCGTCGATCAAGGCGCAAGGCGTGATGCAGCCGATCGTGGTGCGCCCGATTGGCGGCGGCCGCTTCGAAATCATCGCCGGTGAACGCCGCTGGCGCGCCAGCCAGCAGGCCGGCCAGGAAACCATCCCGGCGATGGTCCGTGATGTGCCGGATGAAACCGCGATCGCCATTGCGCTGATCGAGAACATCCAGCGTGAAGACCTGAACCCGATCGAAGAAGCCGTCGCCTTGCAGCGTCTGCAGCAGGAATTCCAGCTCACACAACAACAGGTGGCCGAGGCTGTGGGTAAGTCCCGCGTGACTGTGGCTAACCTGTTGCGACTTATTGCACTGCCGGAAGTCATCAAGACCATGCTGTCCCACGGTGACCTGGAAATGGGTCATGCCCGTGCTTTGCTCGGTCTGCCGGACAATCAGCAGGTGGAAGGGGCGCGACATGTTGTCGCACGCGGCCTGACTGTGCGCCAAACTGAGGCACTGGTTCGCCAGTGGTTGAGTGGCAAACCGGAGCCTGTGGAAGCGGCCAAACCCGACCCGGATATCGCCCGGCTCGAACAGCGTCTGGCCGAGCGCCTAGGCTCTGCGGTGCAGATCCGCCACGGGAAGAAGGGAAAAGGTCAGTTGGTGATCGGTTACAACTCCCTCGATGAGCTTCAAGGTGTGCTCGCACACATCCGCTGAAACATTTCCTCATGTAGCGCGCAGTCGGAAATCACTACCTGACAGTTGAATAGGGGCAGAACCGCCCCTATACTCTGCGCGCATTTTGTCGGCACAAATTATGCCAAGTTATTGAATTTCGGCAGCCGGCCATTGGAGAGCAAACGTGATGGAAACCCGCAAGCCAAACCGCCTGCCGTTCCATCGCCTGGCGGTTTTTCCGGTGTTGATGGCTCAATTTGTCATTTTGCTCATTGCCGCTTTGGCGCTCTGGCAATGGCATGGAGTCGTTGCCGGATACTCGGGACTTTGCGGAGGCCTGATAGCCTTGCTGCCCAATGTTTATTTCGCTCACAAGGCATTTCGGTTTTCCGGCGCCCGAGCAGCCCAGTCCATCGTCCGGTCATTTTATGCCGGCGAGGCAGGCAAACTGATTTTGACGGCAGTGCTGTTTGCACTGGTGTTTGCAGGTGTGAAGCCATTGGCGCCGATCGCAGTATTCGGCGCTTTCGTGCTGACTCAGTCGGTCAGCTGGTTCGCTCCCCTGCTGATGAGAACAAGACTTTCGAGACCTTAGGGCGTTTGAGGCAACCATGGCAGAAACAACCGCTTCGGGCTATATCCAGCACCACTTGCAGAACCTGACCTTCGGTCAGCTACCTAACGGCGGCTGGGGCTTTGCCCATTCCGCAGCAGAAGCCAAGGAAATGGGCTTCTGGGCTTTCCACGTCGATACCCTCGGCTGGTCGGTCGCGCTGGGTCTGATCTTCGTTTTCCTTTTCCGCATGGCGGCAAAGAAAGCGACTTCGGGTCAGCCGGGTGCTTTGCAGAACTTCGTTGAAGTATTGGTCGAATTCGTCGATGGCAGCGTGAAAGACAGCTTCCATGGCCGGAGCCCGGTGATTGCACCGCTGGCACTAACCATCTTCGTCTGGGTGTTCCTGATGAACGCCGTCGACCTGGTACCGGTCGACTGGATTCCTCAGCTGGCCATCCTGATCTCCGGTGACCACCACATCCCGTTCCGCGCCGTGTCGACCACTGACCCGAACGCGACCCTGGGCATGGCGTTCTCGGTTTTCGCACTGATCATTTTCTACAGCATCAAGGTCAAGGGCATCGGCGGTTTCATCGGCGAACTCACCCTGCACCCGTTCGGCAGCAAGAACATCTTCGTTCAGGCCCTGCTGATCCCGGTGAACTTCCTGCTGGAATTCGTGACCCTGATCGCCAAGCCGATCTCTCTGGCCCTGCGTCTGTTCGGCAACATGTATGCCGGCGAGCTGGTGTTCATTCTGATCGCTGTGATGTTCGGCAGCGGTCTGCTCTGGCTGAGCGGCCTGGGCGTTGTTCTGCAGTGGGCGTGGGCTGTGTTCCACATCCTGATCATTACCCTGCAGGCGTTCATCTTCATGATGCTGACCATCGTCTACCTGTCGATGGCGCACGAAGAAAACCATTAAGAGCAGCCTCGGCTGATCTGATGTCCCTCCCGGTCAAACGGGAGGGGGCTCTTAACCGGGCCTCTGAAACGATTTGTTTTACCGCTTTAATCTAAAAAACCTAAACCATACGACGTAAAAGTCGGGAGGAAAGATGGAAACTGTAGTTGGTCTAACCGCTATCGCTGTTGCACTGTTGATCGGCCTGGGCGCACTGGGTACCGCAATTGGTTTCGGCCTGCTGGGCGGCAAGTTCCTGGAAGGCGCAGCGCGTCAGCCAGAAATGGTTCCAATGCTGCAAGTTAAAATGTTCATCGTTGCCGGTCTGCTCGACGCCGTAACCATGATCGGTGTTGGTATCGCTCTGTTCTTCACCTTTGCGAACCCGTTCGTTGGTCAGATCGCTGGCTAATTACCCGGATTCTTCCGAGTAATTTGATGTGATGGACAACGTAACTGCGAGGTGTTGGCGTGAACATTAATGCGACCCTGATTGGCCAGTCCGTTGCGTTCCTGATTTTTGTACTGTTCTGCATGAAGTTCGTATGGCCTCCGGTCATTGCGGCACTGCACGAACGTCAAAAGAAGATCGCTGATGGTCTGGACGCTGCCAGCCGAGCAGCTCGCGACCTGGAGTTGGCCCAAGAGAAAGCGGGTCAGCAACTGCGCGAAGCGAAAGCTCAGGCAGCTGAAATCATCGAGCAAGCCAAGAAACGCGGTAACCAGATCGTTGAAGAGGCTGTTGAAAAAGCCCGTATCGACGCTGACCGTGTGAAGGTTCAGGCTCAAGCCGAGATCGAACAGGAACTGAACAGTGTCAAAGACAAGCTGCGCGCCCAAGTGGGCTTGCTGGCTGTCGGCGGCGCCGAGAAGATCCTGGGTGCCACAATCGATCAAAACGCGCACGCAGAGCTGGTTAACCAACTGGCTGCTGAAATCTAAGCGAGGGCGATCATGGCAGAACTGACCACGTTGGCCCGACCTTACGCTAAGGCGGCCTTCGAGCACGCTCAGGCCCACCAGCAACTGGCCAATTGGTCAGCCATGCTCGGCCTGGCAGCAGCGGTGTCGCAAGACGACACCATGCAGCGCGTGCTCAAGGCCCCGCGACTGACGAGCGCAGAAAAGGCCGCCACGTTCATTGACGTGTGCGGCGACAAGTTCGATGCCAAGGCACAGAATTTCATCAATGTCGTTGCCGAAAACGACCGTCTCCCGCTTCTGCCGGAGATCGCCGCTCTTTTCGACCTGTACAAGGCCGAACAAGAGAAATCGGTAGACGTTGAAGTGACCAGTGCTTTTGCATTGAACCAAGAACAGCAAGACAAACTCGCCAAGGTTCTCAGTGCACGACTCAACCGGGAAGTGCGCCTGCAAGTTGCGGAGGATGCTGCCCTTATAGGTGGTGTCGTTATCCGCGCCGGCGACCTGGTTATCGATGGCTCGATTCGCGGCAAAATCGCGAAACTTGCCGAAGCATTGAAATCTTGAGTTTGAAGGGGCAGCAGAGCAATGCAGCAACTCAATCCTTCCGAAATAAGTGAAATTATCAAGGGCCGCATCGAAAAGCTCGATGTGACCTCCCAAGCCCGTAACGAAGGCACTGTCGTCAGCGTATCTGACGGCATCGTGCGGATTCACGGTCTGGCCGACGTCATGTACGGCGAGATGATCGAGTTTCCGGGCGGCGTCTACGGTATGGCCCTCAACCTGGAGCAAGACTCCGTAGGTGCCGTTGTACTGGGCGCATACACCAGTCTGGCTGAAGGCATGAGCGCCAAGTGCACCGGCCGCATCCTCGAAGTTCCGGTAGGTAAGGAACTGCTGGGTCGCGTAGTCGACGCACTGGGTAACCCTGTTGACGGCAAAGGTCCACTGGGCAACACCGA
This sequence comes from Pseudomonas sp. Y5-11, assembly GCF_022368695.1. Lineage (NCBI taxonomy): Bacteria > Pseudomonadati > Pseudomonadota > Gammaproteobacteria > Pseudomonadales > Pseudomonadaceae > Pseudomonas > Pseudomonas sp. Y5-11. The sequence continues at coordinate 886,822 of NZ_CP058974.1, read as the reverse complement.
GACCGACGCGGTCGAGAAAGTTGCACCGGGCGTGATCTGGCGTAAGTCGGTAGACCAGCCTGTACAGACTGGCTACAAGGCTGTCGATGCCATGATCCCTGTCGGCCGTGGCCAGCGTGAGCTGATCATCGGTGACCGTCAGATCGGTAAAACCGCTCTGGCGATCGACGCGATCATCAACCAGAAAGACAGCGGCATTTTCTGCGTCTACGTGGCAATCGGTCAGAAGCAATCGACCATCGCCAACGTGGTTCGCAAGCTGGAAGAAAACGGTGCACTGGCTAACACCATCATCGTTGCAGCGAGCGCTTCGGAATCTGCAGCACTGCAATTCCTGGCTCCGTACTCCGGTTGCACCATGGGTGAATTCTTCCGCGACCGCGGTGAAGACGCGCTGATCGTTTATGACGATCTGTCCAAGCAAGCAGTGGCTTACCGCCAGATTTCCCTGCTGCTGCGCCGTCCACCAGGCCGTGAAGCTTACCCAGGCGACGTGTTCTATCTCCACTCCCGTCTGCTGGAGCGCGCATCCCGCGTTTCGGAAGAGTACGTAGAGAAGTTCACCAACGGCGCAGTGACCGGCAAAACCGGTTCCCTGACCGCACTGCCGATCATCGAAACCCAGGCTGGCGACGTTTCCGCGTTCGTTCCGACCAACGTGATTTCCATCACCGACGGTCAGATCTTCCTGGAATCGGCCATGTTCAACTCGGGCATCCGCCCTGCAGTGAACGCCGGTGTTTCGGTATCCCGTGTGGGTGGTGCCGCTCAGACCAAGATCATCAAGAAGCTGTCCGGTGGTATCCGTACCGCTCTGGCTCAGTACCGTGAACTGGCGGCATTCGCCCAGTTCGCTTCTGACCTGGACGAAGCGACCCGCAAGCAACTTGAGCATGGTCAGCGCGTTACCGAGCTGATGAAGCAGAAGCAATACGCACCGATGTCGATCGCTGACATGGCGCTGTCGCTGTATGCCGCTGAGCGTGGGTTCCTGACTGACATTGAAATCGCCAAGATCGGCAGCTTCGAACAAGCGCTGATTGCTTTCTTCAACCGCGATCACGCCGATTTGATGGCCAAGATCAACGTTAAAGGTGACTTCAATGACGAAATCGACGCTGGCCTCAAAGCCGGTATCGAGAAGTTCAAGGCCACCCAAACCTGGTAAGCCGCAGCGGGAGCCGCAAGGCTCCCGCTTGCTAACCTGATAGGTGTTACATGGCAGGCGCAAAAGAGATTCGCAGTAAGATTGCGAGCATCAAAAGCACGCAAAAAATTACCAGCGCCATGGAAAAAGTGGCGGTCAGCAAAATGCGCAAGGCACAAATGCGCATGGCTGCTAGCCGTCCTTATGCGGAACGTATCCGCCAGGTAATTGGGCATCTGGCCAACGCCAACCCGGAATACCGCCACCCGTTCATGATCGACCGTGAAGTAAAGCGCGTCGGTTATGTCGTAGTGAGCAGTGACCGTGGTCTGTGCGGCGGCTTGAACACCAACCTGTTCAAGGCCCTGGTCAAGGACATGGCGGTAAACCGCGAAAACGGCGTCGAGATTGATCTGTGTGTTGTTGGTAGCAAGGGTGCGGCCTTTTTCCGCAACTTCGGCGGTAACGTCGTTGCAGCTATCAGCCACCTGGGTGAAGAGCCGTCGATCAATGATCTGATCGGCAGCGTCAAGGTGATGCTGGATGCCTACCTGGACGGCCGTATTGACCGCCTGTCCGTGGTATCCAACAAGTTCATCAACACCATGACGCAACAGCCTACCGTGGAGCAGTTGATTCCACTGGTGGCGACCCCGGATCAAGAACTCAAGCACCACTGGGACTACCTCTACGAACCAGACGCCAAAGAGCTGCTAGACGGCTTGATGGTGCGCTACGTGGAGTCGCAGGTGTACCAGGCGGTGGTCGAGAACAACGCGGCCGAACAAGCTGCGCGGATGATCGCGATGAAGAACGCTACCGACAACGCCGGTGATTTGATCAGCGATTTGCAGCTGATCTACAACAAGGCGCGTCAGGCTGCGATCACCCAAGAGATCTCGGAAATCGTCGGCGGCGCTGCCGCGGTTTAACGGTTCAAATATTCAGAGGATCCAGCTATGAGTAGCGGACGTATCGTTCAAATCATCGGCGCCGTTATCGACGTGGAATTCCCACGCGACAGCGTACCGAGCATCTACGACGCCTTGAAGGTTCAAGGCGCCGAAACCACTCTGGAAGTTCAGCAGCAGCTGGGCGACGGCGTGGTACGTACCATTGCGATGGGCTCGACCGAAGGCTTGAAGCGCGGTCTGGACGTCAACAACACTGGCGCAGCCATCTCCGTACCGGTCGGTAAAGCGACTCTGGGCCGGATCATGGACGTACTGGGCAACCCGATCGACGAAGCTGGCCCGATCGGCGAAGAAGAGCGCTGGGGTATCCACCGCGCCGCTCCTTCCTTCGCTGAACAAGCTGGCGGCAATGAGCTGCTGGAAACCGGCATCAAGGTTATCGACCTGGTTTGCCCGTTCGCCAAGGGCGGTAAAGTCGGTCTGTTCGGTGGTGCCGGTGTAGGCAAAACCGTAAACATGATGGAACTGATCCGTAACATCGCCATCGAGCACAGCGGTTATTCCGTGTTCGCCGGTGTGGGTGAGCGTACTCGTGAGGGTAACGACTTCTACCACGAGATGAAGGACTCCAACGTTCTGGACAAAGTGGCCCTGGTTTACGGTCAGATGAACGAGCCGCCGGGAAACCGTCTGCGCGTAGCACTGACCGGCCTGACCATGGCCGAGAAGTTCCGTGACGAAGGTAACGACGTTCTGCTGTTCGTCGACAACATCTATCGTTACACCCTGGCCGGTACTGAAGTATCCGCACTGCTGGGCCGTATGCCTTCGGCAGTAGGTTACCAGCCGACTCTGGCTGAAGAGATGGGCGTGCTGCAAGAGCGCATCACTTCGACCAAGCAAGGTTCGATTACTTCGATCCAGGCGGTATACGTACCTGCGGACGACTTGACTGACCCGTCGCCAGCGACCACCTTCGCCCACTTGGACGCCACCGTCGTTCTGTCCCGTGACATCGCTTCCCTGGGTATCTACCCAGCGGTAGACCCACTGGACTCGACTTCGCGTCAGCTGGATCCGAACGTGATCGGCAACGACCACTACGAAACCGCTCGCGGTGTTCAGTACGTGCTGCAGCGCTACAAAGAGCTGAAGGACATCATTGCGATCCTGGGTATGGACGAGCTGTCGGAAGCCGACAAGCAGTTGGTAAACCGTGCTCGTAAGATCCAGCGCTTCTTGTCGCAGCCGTTCTTCGTGGCTGAAGTCTTCACCGGTGCTTCGGGTAAATACGTTTCCCTGAAAGACACCATTGCTGGCTTCAAAGGCATCCTCAACGGTGACTACGACCACCTGCCAGAACAAGCGTTCTACATGGTTGGCGGCATCGAAGAAGCGATCGAGAAAGCCAAGAAACTGTAATCCCGGCGCCCGGCAACGGGCGCTAATTTAGGTTGAGGCAATCAGATGGCTATGACAGTCCATTGCGATATCGTCAGCGCGGAAGGGGAAATCTTTTCCGGCCTGGTCGAGATGGTGATTGCGCACGGTGCACTGGGTGATCTTGGTATCGCTCTGGGTCACGCGCCGCTGATCACTAATCTGAAGCCAGGTCCGATCCGCCTGATCAAGCAAGGCGGGGAAGCCGAGGTGTTCTACATCTCCGGTGGTTTCCTCGAGGTTCAGCCGAACATGGTCAAGGTGCTTGCCGATACCGTGCAACGTGCCGCCGACCTGGATGAAGCTCAGGCTCAAGCAGCCCTCAAGGCTGCCGAAGCTGCTCTGCACGAGAAGAGCGCAGATTTCGATTACGGAGCTGCGTCCGCACGTCTGGCCGAGGCTGCAGCTCAGCTGCGCACCGTCCAGCAGATCCGCAAGAAGTTTGGCGGTTAATCCGTCAGCCACTTGTTGTGCGATTGATAAAAAAGGGTAGCCTCGGCTACCCTTTTTTCTTTTCCGATTTTTACAACCCGGTCGCAGTTGCTGACCGCCCAGGATTGGTAGCCAGTATGTCTCTCGAAATCGTTATTCTCGCGGCCGGTCAAGGCACCCGTATGCGTTCGGCGTTGCCCAAAGTGCTGCACCCGGTTGCCGGCAACTCCATGCTTGGGCATGTTATCCACAGTGCACGGCAGCTCGATCCACAGCGCATTCATGTGGTGATCGGCCACGGTGCCGACGTGGTGCGCGAACGTCTGGCGGCTGACGACCTGAATTTCGTCCTGCAGGACAAGCAATTGGGCACTGGACATGCCACGGCTCAAGCGGTCCCGTTCATCAGTGCTGAAACCGTACTGATCCTTTACGGTGACGTGCCGTTGATAGAAGTCGAAACCCTGCAGCGTCTGCTCAAGCACGTCGTACCGGGGCAGATGGGCCTGCTGACCGTTGAGCTGGAAGACCCGACCGGTTACGGCCGCATCGTGCGCGGGGCTGACGGCAAGGTCGCTGCCATCGTCGAACACAAAGATGCCAGCGAAGCCCAGCGCGCGATCACTGAAGGCAACACCGGCATCCTCGCTGTCCCGGCCAATCGCCTGGCCGACTGGATGAGCCGCCTGTCAAACAACAACGCGCAAGGCGAGTACTACCTGACCGACGTGATCGAAATGGCGGTTAACGATGGTCTGGTGGTGGCCACCGAGCAGCCGCACGACCCGATGGAAGTGCAAGGCGCCAATGATCGCAAGCAACTGTCGGAACTGGAGCGGCATTACCAGTTGCGCGCCGGCCGCCGCCTGATGGCGCAAGGCGTGACCCTGCGAGATCCTGCGCGTTTCGATGTGCGGGGCGAAGTCACCGTCGGTCGCGATGTGCTGATCGACGTCAACGTGATTCTCGAAGGCAAGGTTGTCATCGAGGACGACGTGGTAATCGGCCCGAACTGCGTGATCAAGGACAGCACCCTGCGCAAAGGCGTGGTGATCAAAGCCAACAGCCACATCGAAGGTGCGGTGCTGGGTGAAGGCAGCGATGCCGGTCCGTTCGCCCGTTTGCGTCCGGGCACTATTCTGGAAGCGCGCGCGCATGTGGGTAACTTTGTCGAACTGAAAAACGCGCGCATGGGCGAGGGCGCCAAGGCCGGGCACCTGACCTACCTGGGCGACGCGGAAATCGGCGCACGGACCAACATTGGCGCCGGCACCATCACCTGTAACTACGATGGCGCCAACAAATGGAAAACCGTGTTGGGCGAGGATGTATTCATCGGCTCCAACAACTCGTTGGTCGCGCCTGTGGATATCTCGTCCGGGGCAACCACTGCGGCTGGCTCGACCATTACCCAGAATGTGGCTAACGCGCAGTTGGCGGTGGGTCGGGCGCGGCAGAAGAATATCGACGGCTGGAAGCGGCCGGAGAAGATCAAGAAGAGCTGAGTTATCCACAGCTGCTTTTAGATCAAAAGATCGCAGCCTTCGGCAGCTCCTATAGAGGATGCCGGGGGCTGCGATTTTTTTATGGCCTGAGCTTGACGATTGAACGGCAATAGGTTTTGATTGCTTACGTTATCTTTCGAAACGAAACTTAAGCTGCCATGTCGAAACGTAATACACCCCAGCGCCGCCACAACATTCTCGCCTTGCTCAATGAGCAGGGCGAAGTCAGTGTGGATGAACTGGCCAAGCGCTTCGAAACTTCGGAAGTTACGATCCGCAAGGATCTGGCAGCACTTGAGAGCCATGGTCTGTTGCTGCGTCGTTACGGCGGGGCGATCACCATGCCGCAGGAGCTGGTCGCTGAACCCGGCCAGAGCGTTTCGAAATACAAACAGGCGATTGCCCGCGCTGCCGTCAAACGCATTCGCGAGCACGCCCGCATCATCATCGACAGCGGCAGTACCACCGCCGCCATGATTCCCGAGCTGGGCCAGCAGCCGGGTCTGGTCGTCATGACCAATTCCCTGCATGTCGCCAACGCTTTGAGCGAACTCGAGCACGAGCCGGTGCTGCTAATGACCGGCGGTACCTGGGATCCGCATTCGGAGTCCTTCCAGGGCCAGGTGGCCGAGCAGGTACTACGCTCTTACGACTTCGACCAGTTGTTTATCGGCGCCGATGGCATCGATCTGGTGCGCGGTACCACCACATTCAACGAGTTGCTCGGTTTGAGCCGGGTGATGGCGGAAGTGGCGCGGGAAGTGATCGTGATGGTCGAGGCCGACAAGATCGGCCGCAAGATCCCCAACCTGGAGCTGCCGTGGAGCAGCGTCCATACCCTCATTACCGATGATCGCCTGCCACAAGAGGCCCGCGATCAGATTCAGGCCCGCGGTATCACCGTGATTTGCGCGGCTGTCAGTCAGGAGAAATAAGCATGTGTGGAATTGTCGGCGCAGTTGCTGAACGTAATATCACCGCCATCCTGCTCGAAGGCCTCAAGCGCCTTGAATACCGCGGCTATGACAGCGCCGGTGTAGCGGTTTTCACCAACGACGCAAAGCTCGAGCGCATGCGTCGTCCGGGCAAGGTCAGCGAACTGGAAACCGCGCTGGCCGAACAGCCGCTGGCCGGCCGTCTCGGTATCGCCCACACCCGTTGGGCCACCCACGGTGCCCCTTGCGAACGTAACGCGCACCCGCATTTTTCCGGCGATATCGCCGTGGTGCACAACGGCATTATCGAGAATCACGAAGCTCTGCGTGAGCAACTGAAAGCGCTGGGTTACGTGTTCACTTCGGACACCGACACCGAAGTCATCGCGCACCTGCTGAGCCACAAACTCAAGGATCAGCCTGACCTGACCGTTGCGCTGAAAGCTACGGTCAAAGAGCTGCACGGTGCCTACGGTCTGGCCGTGATCAACGCACAACAGCCGGATCGTCTGGTCGCCGCGCGCAGTGGCAGCCCGTTGGTGATTGGTCTGGGCCTGGGTGAGAACTTCCTCGCGTCCGACCAGTTGGCCCTGCGCCAGGTCACTGACCGCTTCATGTACCTGGAAGAAGGCGATATCGCCGAAATTCGCCGCGATACCGTGCAGATCTGGGACGTCAACGGCAACGCCGTCGAGCGCCAGACCGTGCAGTACAGCGATGGCGCCGAAGCCGCCGACAAGGGCGAATTCCGTCATTACATGCTCAAGGAAATCCACGAGCAACCGTCCGTAGTTCAACGCACCCTCGAAGGTCGCCTGAGCAACAATCAGGTGCTGGTGCAGGCCTTCGGTCCACAGGCTGCCGAATTGTTCGCCAAAGTGCGCAATGTGCAGATCGTCGCCTGCGGTACCAGTTACCACGCCGGCATGGTCGCGCGTTACTGGCTCGAAGAACTGGCGGGTATCCCGTGCCAGGTCGAAGTCGCCAGCGAATTCCGCTACCGCAAGGTGGTGGTGCAGCCGGATACCCTGTTCGTCACCATCTCGCAGTCCGGCGAAACTGCCGACACCCTGGCCGCGCTGCGCAACGCCAAAGAGCTGGGCTTCCTGGCCAGCCTGGCAATCTGCAATGTGGGCATCAGTTCGCTGGTGCGTGAGTCCGACCTGACTTTGCTGACCCAGGCCGGTCGCGAAATCGGTGTGGCTTCGACCAAGGCATTCACCACGCAACTGGTCGGCCTGTTGCTGCTGACCCTTTCGCTGGGTCAGGTACGCGGCACGCTGGGTAAAGACATCGAGGCCACGCTGGTGGAAGAGTTGCGTCGCCTGCCAACCCGTCTGGGCGAAGCGCTGGCCATGGACAGCACGGTGGAAAAAATCGCCGAACTGTTTGCCGAGAAGAACCACACCCTGTTCCTCGGTCGTGGCGCGCAATTCCCGGTGGCAATGGAAGGCGCCCTGAAGCTCAAGGAAATCTCTTACATCCACGCCGAAGCCTACCCGGCCGGTGAGCTGAAGCACGGCCCGTTGGCGCTTGTGGATAACGACATGCCGGTGGTCACCGTGGCGCCGAATAACGAACTGCTGGAGAAGCTCAAGTCCAACCTGCAGGAAGTCCGCGCCCGTGGTGGTGAACTGATCGTGTTCGCCGACGAGAAAGCCGGGATGACCAATGGCGAAGGCACCCACGTGGTGCAGATGCCGCACATCCACGACATCCTTTCGCCGATCTTGTACACCGTCCCGCTGCAACTGCTGTCGTACTACGTCGCCGTGCTCAAGGGCACCGACGTCGATCAGCCGCGCAACCTGGCGAAGTCGGTGACGGTGGAATAAGTTATCCACAGCTGACGTTGACCCTGGCTTTGAACAATAAAGATTGACACAAAACAATAAAGTTTGACACTCATGAACATAGATTGACACAAGGCTCAAACCCCCGTATCTACGGGGGTTTTTCCTTTCCAGGCTTTCCCTTTGGTCTGGATTCATCGCTTCAACTCTCTGCGGGTGTAGTCTAGAAAATGCTTTGAATATGGCCGCTACGGCGGTCGTGTTCTTCTACGACTTTTCTCGGCGTGAGGTGAAGCGGTCCGCATCGACTGAGGAGGCGTGGGTTGCGAGGTCGTAAGTTTGCATCACAGCAGGACATTGAACGGCACATTGCAAATGGATTTGGCGAAGGCGCCGGGGCAAGCTACGTGCCTTGGCTGCGGGTACAAGATGTCCCGTCGATAGGTCGTTCGCACAAAATCCAAGGTGTGAAGATCGAGAGGATTCATCACCTACTGTCAGATCTCGAGCGTTCGTACTTCCTTGTGTGTGAATTTTCTGAAGACGTCGTGGATATCCGTGAGCAATATCCGTTACTACCCACAGAGCGCGCGCAAGCGATAGCGTCGGCAATAGATGTACGTTATCCCAGATACCCTAGAACGACACTGCCCTATGTAATGACAACAGATTTCCTGCTAACCGTTAAGGACTTGAGCGGAAACTTTAAGTCGGTAGCTAGAACGGTGAAGTATCGATCCGACCTAGTTGGCAAAGGAAGTAACCGCACGCTTGAAAAACTTGAGATTGAAAAGCGCTTTTGGCAAAGCCAAGGTGTTGATTGGAAAATCGTCACAGATGAATTTTTTACACGAGATTTGATAAAAAATCTTGGACTAATCAGAAAATACTCGAAGCTCCCTCGCGATTTAATGAAAGTCCCTTTGCATTCGAGTTTTATCGAGTGCCTAGCAAACAGCCGGGAATATTCGTGGACTTTGGCCACCTGTCTAAGAAAAATAGCGTCCCTTCTGTCCATCTCTTATCTAGACGCTCAGGCAATTTTCTTCCATCTGGTTTGGAACAAGGTACTGAAAATAGATTTGATTAACACTCCTCTCCACCTTACTAGTCTAGTTCCTGAATTCGAAGTTTTCCAGATCCCTGTCCAAGGATCGTTGAAGGAGAAAATGTCATGACTGTCCTCGTTAATGAGGTTTTTGAGCCTGTTACCGATCTGTCGGTCATCGCTACGATAGCTAGGCTCATTTACCAAGATGAAACGCATGACTTGGCTGTGGTGATAGATCTAGCAGACCCACCCCGGCAGCCCTACGCCATTGGTCTCGAAGAGTTGCGTCGTTCGTTAGCGTCTGGTCACACGAAACCAGCAGCCATTACCACACCCGAGTTTATGCTTGTGCTTGAGGACCAGCTGGATGAGAGAGCCAAGCAAGGCCGGGACGAAAAGTGGGCGGTCATAGCCCCGCTGCTAGATCCTGAATATCCAGGACAAATATTTGTACGGGGAGAGTTAGGCCGGCTTGTTACCAAACGGGCGTCAGAGCTCGGAATTCAGCGAAAAACGATCTATCGGCTTCTTTACCGATATTGGTTTTATGGTCAAGTTCGAAACTCATTACTTAATAATTACTCGGCGGTAGGAGTTGCCGATAGAAAATATGATCCGAGTAGGCCTCCAGGGCGAAAACCTACGTTTCAAGGCGTTCTCACTGCGCCTTCCAAGATGCTCAGTGCGGTTGATAAACGATGCATACGAGTTGGATATGCCCTTTATGTAAAAGATAAGAAATCTTCTATTTCGAGCGCATATGACGAAATGTTGAGAAGATTCTACTCGGTTCGAGACATCTCTAAAAACAGTGAAGAAGAGCTTCGTTTGCTACCTAGCTTAGAGCTGCCCAGCCTGAGGCAATTCAGATATTGGGGACAGATTTTTTTCGACGAAATTGAAACCGAGCGTGGCCGTAAAGGGTTGAGGAAGTGGTTAAAGGACTGCCGTCCGCTTTCAGGTACCGTTCGCGATTGGCTGCGTGGACCGTGTCATCAGTTTGAAATCGACGCAACTATTGCCGATATTTATTTGGTCAATAGCTACTCTAGACGGATGCTTATTGGCCGGCCCGTAGTTTATATCGTTGTGGATAGTTTCTCCGGAATGATTGTTGGCCTCTATGTAGGATTGGAAGGTCCCAGTTGGAACGGGGCGAGGCAAGCGCTGTTCAACGCGTTTACCCCCAAAGTCGAGTTCTGCGCTCAGAACGGCGTTGAAATCAATTCAGATGATTGGAATTGTCACCACCTGCCCCACCAGATTTACGCCGACAGGGGAGAGATGTTGTCACTGGCAGCAGAGGGGCTATCGTCAGGCTTGGGAATTGAGATGGGCACGGCTCCGCCTTATCGGCCTGATTGGAAGCCTATGGTAGAAAGTCGGTTTGGCATTTTGAATGATTTGACGGGTATCAGATGGCTACCTGGCGGGGTAGCTGCGCGAGACAAAGAGCGAGGCGAGCGAGATTACCGGCTCGATGCCACGCTAAACCTCAAAGAGTTCACCCAGATCCTCATCAATTGCGTGCTCCACTATAACCGGCACCATCGACAGCCTGACCGACTGACTCAGGCGATGATGAATGACGGTGTTGAACCTACGCCCAACGGGATATGGAATTGGGCCTGCGAAAACGACCTGATCGAATCCAACAAACGTCCCGACGAGCTGGTTTACCTCCATCTCTTGCCGCGCGAGCGCGCGACCGTTCAAAAGGGCGGCGTGATGTTTCGCGGCATGCACTACGTTTGTGATATGGCCATAGAGAAAGATTGGTTTGCCAAGGCTCGCAAAGGGGGCGTTTGGTCAATAGAGTGTTGGTTCGATCCGAACTCTGCGGCGCACATCTGGATCCAGGGAGAGGCCAAGCAGTTTATCCGCTGTGATCTTCGACGATCGGATGCCGGTTACGCGAATTACCGCTCGGACGAGATTTTTGATCTGCTCGAAGCCTATCGCCAAAAACCGCCTACTCACCGGCGAGCCGAGCTGGAAAGCCGTGTGCAGCTTAGCGATCAGGTCCACCAGATCATCAGCCATGCGCTCGCAGAACGAAAATTGGAACCTGCTCCGCCCACCAAGGCGGAGGCCACTGGAAACATCCGCGAGAACCGCGCAGAAGAACGTCTCCGTGAGCGTGAAAATGCGGCTGTTCCTGAAGGCGTCAGGGCGGAGCCAGCTTCACTTCAATCTGAATCGACACCGAAAGCGCATGACTCATATGCCGGCGAGCGCACTGCGCAAGTTATCGATTTGCTCAAAAGAATTCGGCCAGGACAGGCAAAATGAAAGGTGCGCAGACGTTTGCCAATTACGTCAAACAGGACATAAGTGAGTATGCGGGCAATCCGCTTATCGAAGCTTTGCCTCCTATATTGTCGGAGGCGGCGGCTATTGAGCTGATCTCGAATTTTCCTCAGCCGGTGGATCCGAAAGAGCTGACCCTCGAAGGATCCACTCGAATTCACTGTATCGACCGATTAAGAACCGTGGTACAGCCGTTTTTGTTACACCTGGAACTGGAGGCCCTGTTTTCACTGCTCATCCGTCGAGGGTATGTTGGGCGTAACCCGATGTCGCCCGCTACCGTCCGGCATTTGCATTCTTTATCGGGGGCTCAGCGTTACCACGATGCGTTCAAGTCCACTGCTGAAACGTTTACCGTCGTCGGCCTGAGCGGTATTGGCAAGTCGACGGCACTCCACGCCATTTTGAGCCTTTATCCACAGACAATCCGTCATGAGCGCTATGAGGGAAAGCAGTTTGTTCATACCCAAATCACTTGGCTGAAGCTTGACTGCCCTCGGGATGGATCGCTGGCTGGATTTTGCCAGCAGTTTTTTTATGCGGTTGGTGACGCTCTAGGAGACAAGGACTATCACAAGCGCTACAGGCATCGAAATATCAATGATGCGCTGCAACAGATGGAGCAGGTGGCCAGCACGTTTTTCATCGGCGCCTTGTTAATCGACGAGCTGCAAAACCTCCACCTGGCGAAAACCGGTGGTAAGGAGAGCATGCTGAATTTCTTTCTGCACTTGGTTAACAACATTGGTATCCCGGTCGTTTTCAGTGGCACGAACTCTACGATTAGCCTGTTCTCAGAAGCCATGCGGACTGCCCGCCGAGTCTGTGGTGCCGGTACGCTGGAATTCAAACGATTCGAAAAAGAGGATGAGGAGTGGCGGTTGTTAGTCGAAAATCTCTGGAGCTATCAGTGGTGCAAGCAGACTGCTGAGCTGACTGACGAGATTTTCGACACGCTGTATGAGCACACTCAAGGCGTCACAGATTTCCTGGTCAAGCTGCTGGTATTGAGTCAGCGTTATGCGGTCCAGAGTGGCTCGGAGTGTTTGACTGCCGAGGTCCTGGTGAAGGTAAGCAACTCAAAAATGCAGATTCTAAAGCCAGCCCTTTCAGCTCTGCGTAGCCGAGATCCGAAGCGGATGCGGCAGTTCGACGATTTGCTGCCGATTGAGGATCAACTGAGCGAAATGATGGTCTTCGACGGTTTGGCACGAGAGGATCGCCTCGCCTTGCTTCGAAGCGTTGTGTCCCGTGAGAAGCCGGCAGACCAATCTCCAACCATTCTTGCGAAGGATCACCCATCGCCTATTGCAACTGGTGTGGAAAACTCAGAGGCTAAAGCCCTAAGCGAACAGGACGCTCCCCTCGATGCTCTGCGAGCTGCGGGCTGGCTCAACGAGGACTTGTTTGAGTTCTCACCGATGTATCACAAAGCGTGAGTCGGGGGGTGGCGAAGTGCACCTTAAACTCCATTTCTTCCCCACCGCGTTCCCCGATGAGACGCTGCACAGCGTGATATCTCGCTATGCCCGTCTTTGCGGTGTTCGTAATTGCCAAGCAGCATTTGCCGGCCTGAAATCGGCGGCAGCATTTTCGCAAAATGTGGCATTCCCAAGTCATTTAGGGGAGTTTGTCGACGCGCTACCCAGCGGTACCGAGCTATCGATAGCCGAGGTCCTTATGCGTCACACGCTATTACCCTACTATGCGCCGTTTTTGACTATGAGCCAGGTAGAACACGCTCGGACGCTGATGACTGCCGATGGGAAGGGTTTGATGTTGAAGCTGGGCGTCAACGCGAGCCGTATTGGATTCGCCTCCCGAGTGCGGTTATGCCCAGAATGTATCGCCCAAGATCAGGCCCAACGGGGAGTTGCTTACTGGCACAGGGTTCACATGCTTCCAGGCGTGCTGGTATGTCCGCATCACGGGACGTCACTTAGTATCCTTGATCCTCGCTGGTCCAGCCGCAGCTCTCGACAACTCAATCTGCCGAGTGATGAGAATGTGCAAGCTCACACGTTACGTCTCGATACCCCGTCGCTGAGCATGCCGCCGCTTCACGAAATAGCGTTGCGCTCACTTCAGGTCATCGAGTCTGAAGTCAGTGCTTTGTCAGCGGAGGCGGTGCGCTACACGTTTTTACAAAGGGCAACGCAGCTTAACCTTGCCTCTGATAACCATCGCTTGCACATGCACATGCTGGCGCAGCACATGGCCGATTTTTTTGCCGCACTCCCGCAAGAATGGGAATTTTCCATACTCGGAGAAGTTCGTGCAGGTACACCCGCCTCGTGGGTCACGAAGCTGCTTCGTACGCCAATAACCTCCCACCACCCGCTCAAATACATTTTATTGGCCGGTGCTCTGGGCATTGACATGGTGAACTTGCTGCATGGTCAACGCCCGGTGAAACAGGCGGTGGCGTGTGGTCCGATAGCTCACATTCAACTTCACACGCGCCTTTCTCCGGTGATGCCCGGTGAAGGCATGGACTGTTCGTCAGCCGCTGTGTGGAAACATGCTCTTGAGGGCGCTGATGCCAAAAAGATCGCTGCCGTTCTAGGCGTTTCATTGGCGTATGTCTATCGTCACATCCGAAATGTAGCCGGCGGGCAAGGTGCTTGGAGTGAGGCAAGATTTCACATTGAGCTATGCGCAAGACGCACGGCTTTCGAGGCTGATTATCGTTTTTACAAAGCACATGCATGCAGGGGGTATGCGTGGCTGTATCGCCACGATAGGCGGTGGCTTTCGGAGTCAACTGTAAACCCAAGCCCCCATCGTACGCCCCGTCTAAATAGCGCCGAAATGTTCGCTGCCCTCGATGCGAGACTGGCCGGCGAAGTCCGTCAGTGTGCTGAAGCGCTTTATGCTCTTGCGGGTAAGCCTGTCCGCATCTCGCGTACCAGAATTGGCCGGGAGCTTCATGTTCTGTCTCGCTTCGAAAAGCAGCTCTGCAAGCTTCCTCTCTGTGCAGCAATGCTCGACAAAGTATGTGAATCAATCGAAGGCTTCCACGATAGGCGTCTGCGATGGGCTAGAAGCAAATTGCTCTCGGAGGGCAAGCCTATATCACGTTCTTCGCTTTACAGGGTCGCGAGCATTCGGCCCACGCTGTAATCCAGCCAGCCATTCCCTCGATCTAAAAAAGTTCTGAATTTAATTCAACGTAAACACATTATTTTTCTGTTAATGAATATTTGCACCTTCCAGAATAGCTACGGCATACGCTGGATGACCACGATCAGCAAGTAAAACGTACTAACCCGCGATCAACAGAAATAGTTTTGCAATTGCCATGGGCTGACCTGCGCAGGTTATCGATACGTGTTTTGTATTCAAGAGTACGATCGCGGCAGGGCTTAGATGAATTCACTACGGTTAAAAGTTGAGCGGCTGGGTATCATTTCCAAATCGATACCGGATACAGAATTTGACGGGTTGCATATATACTGCCCCCGGATGCATATTCTCTTCGAGCCCTACCTTTAATCGGTAAATGATGTCTGATCTATTGTTTTTCCCCGTGTCGATGCCGGATGAAATGCTGCACTCTCGTGTCACCCGATATCACTATCTGTCAGGCAACAGAACCGCGACAGAAACCTACCGCGATTTGTTCGCATCGAAACCCTTTTGCATTGGTGGCATCGTACCCAATCAGATCGAGAGGCTCGCCCACAGACTGCCGGGGCAATCGGAGAGCAATCTCGCAGAGCTGATCAGTAGCAATACCACTTTTCCTGCTTACCGGCCTTTTCTTGGGGTTAAGCAGGGTCCGGAGAACAACGTAGGTCCGCTGGGTTATGACGGGGTGGTACGGGTGCCCCGCAGAGAGGAGTCCACCCATGGCAAGGCTAAGCTTTGTCCTACCTGCGTTCAGGAGGATTTGATTGATCGGGGTTCTGCCTACTGGCATCGATCTCACCAAATACCCGGTGTTGCCGTCTGTTGGCGTCATGGCGACACATTGATCCATGCCTGCCCCGAGTGCTCTCGCCCGTTCTACCGAAAATTGAAGCTACTTCCCAATCTGACTGAGCCATGCGCATGCGGTTGGAGCCCCTTAAACAGCGCAGCGACTCACAAGGGCTCAAAACTGGAACAGAAAGTCGCCCTGTTCGCACACGATATCTTGCAACGCAATATTCCTCCGATAGGCAGTACGGTATTAAGTTCTTGCTACGTCCGCCAATGCAAGAAACGCGGATATATTTTCGGAAAAAATGCAGGTATCGCAAAACTATTCGACAGCATCCAAAGCGCTTACGGTGATGAGCTTTTGTCGCAGATTGATCCAGCCTATAACACCGGGAAACATGAGCAATGGATCCGGCTCAAATCAGACAAAGGTCAGCTAAATATGCCGCTCGCGAGGCATTTGATCATTGCTCTTCATTTGTTTTCCAGTGCAGATGACTTTGAAGAGGCTCTGAAGAATGAGTCTATTCTGCTGAGTGCCTCTGTTTCTCCGCGAGCGTCCAAAGTTGAAGAATCGCATCCTAGCCAAAAAACTAGGTATCGCCAAAAAATTGAGTTGCTTTTAGCGCTACGTAACGACGCCGATGTCGAGTACCTCTGGAAGAAGGCGTACAAACCTACGCAATGGATTCTAGAACATGATAACGCATGGTTAATGGCAAAACTCCGTGCACCTAAAAAAATTGCAGTTACGGTCGAAAAGTCTGTCGACTCAAGAGACGGCGCGTATGCGGCCCTTATCGAAGCGGGCGTAGATGAGCTATATAAAGTTACGAAAGATCCGAAGAGAGTGAATATTCGGAATTTGCAATCGCTACTCCCAGGTTCGTTACCTCATGAGCTGGATCTACGCAAGCAGAGGTTTCCCCTTACTTATCAACAGATAAAGATTCATCAAGAGTCAGTATGGCATTTCCGTCTAAGAACTTTGATATGGACTGTCTCTGAACTCATCCGGATGAAGCTCCCGGTGAATTACTCGACGGTAAGATTGACTTCAGCGGTAGCAAGCAAGGTTTTCCTGGTATTTTCCAGTTTCTTCGAGTGGGATCTGACAAGCCTGGAAAAAACCGGAGTCGACGCGGAGGCCTTGCTCAGATCTACCGGCGTATCGAGGAATTGGGAGGGGCCACCGGTTCCAATAAGCTTTTGAGGTCATCTGTGTTCCGTCAGCGTCTGCCAACCTTTGGTGATAACAAAAATGCCATCTGGCTTGAAAGCGTAAACGCGGAGTAGGGTTCACCTTTCACATTAGTAACCTTCGCGGCAGCTTTCTGAAAGCTTTCACTTGTTACTCTTTAACTCAGAAAATTGAGCTTAGGAGAAAATCATGAAAGCAATGACAGCAGTGAAAGCGTTTTGCGCCGCTTCGGTTTTGACCTTATCTTCATTAGCCATGGCTGAAGGAGGCGGTGACCGCGTGTATGGTCGGATGATGCAAGAAAACCAACAGGCGATGGAGCAATATGCCTTAAGAAATGGTAAGGCCGTCCCTGAAGTTGTTCATTATGAATATGGTATGAACCTCGATATTCAGAAGGTGATCAGTGTCACACAGGCCAACAAAAACTGTAGTGTTGCGCCTTCGCGCATGACCTATGAAGATTCGGCGGGCAAGCTTAATACCGTGGAATACAAGATTATGGGTACCGACTGCCCACATGGGAGTTAGCCCCTTAAGGTCATGTCTACATCAAATCATTCATTTACGCTTTTTAAGCATGCTTGCTGGTCGCTGACATAGAAGTAATTTTCAGGTCACGCTGAAGTTATCTTTTGTATGAAATTATGTCTGTCGGCACGTAGAGGGAATCCCTATGTGCCGGTGGCTTTTTATAATGATAAAAATATTTCATAAAGAAACTCTGCCAAGCAAAAGCCTGGAGTGTTAAATGAACAATAAAAGCTTTTATGGTCTTTCTCTCATTGCCCTTGGCATGAGCATGGGGCAAGTTGCAGTGGCCGTTGAGCAAAAACCTGAGGGGTTCATTGAAGGGAGCTCCCTTAGTCTTCTCAATCGTAATCTCTACTTCAATCGTGACAATCGAAAGGGCCAGTCAAGTCCCACAGGCAATGGTTACGCTGAAGAATGGGCTCATGGGATTATCGGGCGATTTGAGTCTGGCTTCACCCAAGGCACCGTCGGGTTCGGCATAGATGCATTTGCAATGGTAGGACTCAAGCTTGATTCGGGTGATGGGCGCTCGGGGGCTCGAAGCTCAGTGGATGTCATGCCCTACAACAGCAAAGGCCAACCTGAAGACTCTTACTCAAAAGTAGGCGGAGCCGCGAAGGCTCGCTTTATGGATACGGTGGTCAAAGTAGGAGATGTCTTTCCATCCACGCCTGTCGTGGCATATGGCGATTCTCGACTGCTGCCAGAGAGCTTTAAGGGGGCAACGTTCACCAACACCACCATTAAAGACCTGACCATTCAGGGGGGGCGGCTGCATGCGATGAGCCAACCCAACTCCAGCAGCATGCGTGACGGCTTTTCGACTTTCTATGCCGGTGCTGTTGATGCTCCATGGATTGCTTACCTTGGGGGCGATTACACCGTTAATGAGCATGTTGGTGTGAGTCTTTACGCCAGCCAATTTAAGGATGTTTGGAATCAGTATTACGCAGGCACTTCCCTGAGCTACCCGCTCTCAGAGAGCGTCGCGTTGATCGGTGGATTTAATTACTACCGCGCGGTCGACGAGGGTAAAAAACTCCTGGACAGCTTTGATAACAATATCTGGAGTGGCAAAGCCGGGGTTAAATTCGGCGTCCACACGGTGACCGTTGGCTATCAGCGCAGCAACGGCAATGACGACTTTGATTACCTGCGCCAATCGGACTCGATTTTTCTGGATAACTCCATCCAGTACAGCGACTTCAACTCACCGAAAGAGCAATCCTTGCAGCTTCGCTACGACCTGGATATGCAAGCGTTCGGCATCCCAGGCCTTAGCTTCATGACCCGCTACGCGAAGGGGTGGGACGCTGATTATTCCAACGCGAACAGCGTGTATATGCGTCGCGGAGCAGATGGAGCGCCATTGCAAGACCAAAAGCGTTGGGAGCGAGACATTGAGGCTAAGTACATCATCCAGTCAGGCTCTCTGAAGGACATGTCGCTGCGTGTTCGCCAAGCAACCACGCGTGCTACCGATTTCGAATCTGATTTGGATGAGGTCCGACTGATTGTCGAGTACCCACTGCAACTGCTTTAACGAGCGCTAACCTGCGGCACCAATTGTTCGACTACCAGGTACACCCCGTCTCCTTGTTTCTCCTTTGGTTTGGGAGGCGGCTTAGGCGCCCTAGTGGCGCCTTTTTTTGTGTGGATTGACATAAGTGCGGGACGTCCTGTTGTCAGTACCTGTGTTCGCCCCGCTTGGCAAACCTGCTGTCTAGGAGCTTTTGATCCGTTGACAGGCAATCTCCATTCATAACTGAGACTGAAGGTGCAGAGTCATCGTCGATATTCACTTCGACTGCGTGCGCATCGTTTAGCTGAGGGCGTTATAGAGTGGGGCTGGGGGGAACAGCAGGAGAGACGGCCAACAGTAGCTCATTGTCTTTGCGTGTTACTTGAGCGCGGAATGGACAGTATGTGTCCCGCTGCATGGCTATGTCGCTAACCACGCAGGGACAGGATTGAGGGGCCAGATTAGTTTCCGGGGTATTCAGCAATGACCTGGTCTGCGCCTGCTTTGGACAAACCGATTACCTGGTAAGCATCATGTTTTCCGTTGACTTCCATGCCCGGGGATCCAGCCGGCATGCCAGGAACGGCGATCCCGAGAAGGTCGTCACGTTTGCTCATCGCAATGATTTGCTCGGCGGGCACGTGACCTTCAACAAACTTTCCATTGATCATTGCTGTGTGGCAGGACGAGAGTCGTGGAGCAACACCGAGATCCTGCTTGACCGCGCTCATGTTGGTTTCTACATGATCAACGACGGTGAAGCCGTTAGCTTCAAGGTGCTGGATCCACTTCTTGCAGCATCCACAGTTAGCGTCACGATGGACGTCGATCGTCAGCGACTCTGCTGCATGACCAGCTGAACTGATAAACAGAGCCGCAAATGCAGCGAGGCGAAGTGCCCGACCGGGACGAAGAAAGTTATTTCGCATGGGTATGTTCCTTCCCATCAGCGTGGGTATGAGTTTTTGGCTGAGTGGCCGGAGTTGCAGGGGCGTCATGTGAAGCCTCCACAACCTGAGGATGGGCGTGTTCGGTACTTTCATCCTGAGAAGGCGCTTCGGCCGCCTCATGGGCATGAGCGCTGTTTCTCTCGCCATGATGGTCGCCTGCTTCGGCTATTTCTTCGCCTGTACCCGCATCATGATGCCCCGCGACAGCGCCTTTTTGGCCCTCATGCTGGCCTTCATGGTTATGCATTTTGCTCTCGCCGCCACCGTGTTGATGACCACCGCTGCTGGTTGCGAGAGCTTTGTATTGCTCTGCATCCATTGAAGGCAGCTGCTGGAGAAATGCGACCATTCCCCATATGTAGGGATCGGCCATGCTTTTACCCCAAGCGGGCATGCCTGTGGATTTGATTCCATGCTTGATGATCCAGAAAGCTGCGGCAGGGTTTCCATCAACGCCCAGTTTTGAAAGATTCGGAGGTGCGGGGTAAAGGCTATTACTTAACTCGGTTCCTTCAATACCCGGAGCGAGATGGCAACCGATGCACATAGAGTTGTAGTTGCCAGCACCTGCGCGGATTAGAGCTTCTTCGCTCAGGTCGGGGACTTTAATGTCGCGTGAGCGCACTTCGATCGAGCGATCCCGAGCGGTGGAAAGTAGCGCGTAAACGGGATCGGAGTGTGGTTCATCCGCCCCAACATTGATCACACCAAAATAAACCACGCCGGCACCTGTTATTGCGGCAACCACCCCGGCAGCAGTCAATGTTTTCAACGTTCTTTTCATGTCAGGCTCTTAAAACCACATCCGAATACCGGCGACAAATCGCGCCTCGTTCGCATGCTCTCCTTCATCGCTGGCCAGGTCTGCCGTATTGCCGTAGGAGCGGCTCCAGCTAACCCCAATGTAAGGGGCAAATTGGCGAACAATCTCATAACGCAATCGGAGCCCTACTTCGGTGTTTGCCAATCCAGACCCAATGCCGCGTTGAGGATCATTTTTTCCGTAAAAATTGGCTTCGGCCGTTGGCTGCAAGATCAGGCGATTGGTCAGCAGAATGTCGTAGTCGCCTTCCAATCTAGCAGCGGTTTGACCGTTCTCACCGATATAGGCAGTCGCTTCGGCTTCAAAGTTATAGAGGGCCATGCCCTGAATACCGAGCGCTCCCCAAGTTTGTGGTGATCCGGGCTTGAAGTCTTGTCGTACGCCGGTGACGACATCCCACCATGGACCGATGGAGTGCCCCCAAAGGGCTGAGAGTTCAGCGTTTTCCGTTACGCCATTGGTACGTTCGCCTTCCGAACGCAACCACAGTCGGTCAACGTCACCGCCGATCCATCCTTTTGCATCCCAGGCCAACGCACTACCGTTGTCAGCATCCTGGTACTCAAACTTATCCAGCAGCATGAAGGAGTTGACCTTCTTGTCGTGAACGCCATGACCAGCCACATCAGGGAACGCGGCTGCACGGTCAGCGTCGGTCAGTACAGGGATTGGAGTTCGGCTGGTGGTGGTAGCCCCTCCATCCATACTTTCCATACCGTCCATTGCTCCATTGTCCATGCTCATCTTGCTGTGATCCATTGCCCCCATCTTGCTATGGTCCATAGCTCCCATCGAGCCGCGATCCATCTTGGAGTGATCCATCTCTTCTGCCGCCTGGGCCATGAAAGAGAAAGCAGGACTGGTAGAGACTGCCAGTGCCATCAACGTTGGACGTAAAAACTTACTGGTCATGATCTCAATCTGCCTTTTTGGTTTTTTGGTCATGACCCATCGACTCATGGCTCATCTTGCTGTGATCCATTGATCCGTGATCGGGCTTTGATTCTTTTGTCGCAGTTGCAGGCTTGCTCGTTGGCTCCGCAGGAGTAGCAGGTGAATGAACACTACTATCCTCGACTGCCAGCGCCACGGACGAGAGTCCACCCATCAAGCCGACGGCAAAGAGGCAACCGACCAGCGATTTACGATTTAGGTATGTGCTCACAGATCGTCTCCTTTACTCATCAACCCGTACTTCACGGAACATGCCCATTTCCATATGGAAAAGCAGGTGGCAGTGATAGGCCCAGCGACCTAAGGCATCGGCGGTGACTCGATAGCTGCGCTTGGTACCTGGTGGCATGTCGATTGTGTGCTTGCGCACCATGAACTTGCCGTTTTCATCTTCAAGGTCGCTCCACATTCCGTGAAGGTGAATGGGGTGCGTCATCATGGTGTCGTTTACCAAGGTGATGCGAAGACGCTCCCCATACTTGAGACGAAGGGGCTCAGCGTCAGAAAATTTGATGCCGTTGAAGGACCAGGAAAACTTTTCCATGTGACCGGTCAGATGTAGCTCAATGGTGCGATTGGGCTCGCGGCCATCAGGGTCCTCGAAAGTGCTTTTCAGGTCTGAATAGGTGAGGACTCGACGACCATTGTTCCGCAAACCGATGCCTGGATCGTTTAGCTTTGGCGTCGGGGTCATGGCTTGCATATCAACCAAGGGGTTGTTGGTTTCGGAGGCTGGGTGAGTCTGCATTTCTCCACCCATACCGCCCATGCCAGCCATCTTGCTGTGGTCCATACCGGCCATGTTGGACATATCGCCTTTGTCCATACCCGCCATCTTGCTATGGTCCATGCCAGCCATGTTGGCCATGTCGCCTTTGTCCATACCAGCCATCTTGCTGTGATCCATACCAGCCATGCTAGTCATATCACCGCCGTCCATGCCGGTCATCCCGGTCATGTCACTTTGGTCCATGCCCGCCATCTTGCTGTGATCCATGCCAGCCATGCCGGACATGTCGCCGCTGCCCATACCAGCCATGCTGCCATGGTCCATACCAGCCATACCGCCCATTCCCATGTCATCCATGGACAAAAGAGGCCTAGGGTCGATCGCAGGCACTTGTGCCTTTAATCCTTCGCGAACTGCGAGGGTTCCGCGTGCATACCCGGTTCTGTCCATAGACTGGGCGAAGATGGTGTAAGCCTCTTCACTGGCGGGCTCAACTATCACGTCATACGTTTCAGCTACGGCGATGCGGAATTCGTCGACGCTGACCGGTTTGACGTGTTGGCCGTCGGCGGCCACAACGGTCATTTTCAAGCCAGGAATTCGAACGTCGAAATAGCTCATCGCCGAGCCGTTAATAAAACGAAGGCGCAGCTTCTCACCTGGTTTGAAAATACCGGTCCAGTTACCGTTGGGCGCCTGGCCATTCATGAGGTAGGTGTAAGTATCTCCACTGACGTCTGCGAGGTCAGTGGGGTTCATTTTCATTTCTGCCCACATCTTTCGGTCGGCTACGGTAGATGACCAGCCTTGCTTGCTGACATCGTCGATGAAATCGCCAACGGTACGTTTGTGGTGGTTGTAGTAGTCAGATTGCTTCTTAAGCTTCGCCATGACGCGACTAGGATCTTCATCGGTCCAGTCAGTCAACATCACCACGTAGTCGCGGTTGTATTGAAAAGGTTCAGGTTCTTTCGAGTCGATAACGATTGGCCCGTAAACGCCTGCCTGCTCCTGTAAGCCCGAGTGGCTGTGATACCAATACGTACCGTTCTGATGGATCTTGAATTTGTACTCGTACATACCGTCGGGTGCGATGCCATGGAAGCTTAATCCGGGTACGCCGTCCATATTGGCCGGCAGGATGATCCCGTGCCAATGGATGGAAGTGTCCTGGTCCAAACGATTTTTCACACGCAGTGTGACTGTCTCTCCTTCGCGCCAACGCAGCAAGGGTCCTGGCAATGATCCATTGATGGTCATGGCCGTGCGCGGCGAGCCGGTGATGTTTACAGGGGTTTCACCAATAAACAGATCAAATTCGTTGCCGGTGAGGACGCTCGGCAAGCCTGGACTGGTCACTGCCCATACAGGAGTGCGCCACAGACCAAGGCCGCCAAGGATGCCACCGGCGGCCAGGCCTTTAACGAATGTCCGTCTAGAGGTTTTGGAATGCATGCCGTTTATTTCCAATCAGTCAAAAGGGAGCCGTTCAAAACAACCCGTGAGTTGGCAAGATGAGCTTCGCTTACCGTTAAAAAGACGAATTTTTACAGCAAGCGAGCTCAGAAATTGCCACATCTAAACCACCTTAGTGATTACATTTCTGTCAGGTTGGCCGCGTGCCTAATCGTTCAGCAGTTTTTATGATCCATCGCTTTCGCTTTGCTCTCAGCGACAGGCGGTTGAGAGCTCTGCGTTTGAGCTACCTGGTACGATTCCATCGAATTATTTTTGGCCAATTCCATACGTGCGAAAGTCCGATCACCACCGCCCTCAGCCATAGCCAAAGATGAAATGCTCAGAGCAGCGATGACGAACAAGGATTTGATAGTGTTCATTTGGGGTTTCCTCAGATCAGTACTGGCCGCCCCTGAATCCAATCGTGCATTGATTCGTAGCGGGTGAGCATTAGGCTCAATAGGACTATAAGGGTCACCCGCTGTCGGGAAGCTTAGGCCAATATTACAGTTGCGTCAGGTTGTGATATTTCTCTTGAAGAACATCGTATTTAGTCCTTAAGGTCTCGGTCTTCCAGCGCGCATCGATATTACTCACCAATAATATCAACGGGCGAACCTTTGTAGGTTTTCGTTACTCAAGGTGACTATGTCTTTGAACCTCTATTGGTCGGAGATGTGAATCCGGAGGTATCGCGTAGTAAATAAGTGAGCTTGTTGAGGATTATTGCTTGAGTATTAGTTTCGAAAAAGCGGTCGGCGTAGCGGAAAGAGCTTTGAATCTTCGTAGCCAAAGAGCCGAAATCCTGAGTAACAACATCGCAAATGCTGATACGCCGAACTACAAGGCCCGAGATTTAGATTTTTCTACTGTGCTCGCCCGCGAAATAGAAAAAACACCTGCCACTCTATTTTCTTTGGAAACAACAAATGTAAAACACATTGCCGGAATAGAATCCGTAAGCGATATTTATGGAATTAGTTTGCTTTACAGTACACCGGCTCAACCTGCCATTGACCAAAATACTGTCGATCAGCAGGTTGAGGTCGCAAAGTACACAGAAAATGGAATACGTTTCGACGCCGCTTTTACTCGGTTGAATGGAGCATTCAAAGGTTTGCTCAAAGCTCTGCGAGGTGATTAGTAGCGCAGGGGCTTGCGAGCGGTAATTGTGGTCGACGCTGCTATGGTATCCCTGAATGTTCACCAAGTGGATCCCCCCTGCAACGGGCGTCTGACCAGGGGCAGCTGTCAGCGCTTCAAGCGCTGATCTGGCAAGGAAAACCTACCGCCTCGACAGCTTTACGAATCTGCTCTGGGCTTTCGCTGCTTTCAACTCTCACCTTACCGGCTGACCGATCCACGGAAACCGTAGCTTCGTTATCCATTGACTGAATCGCCTTGGTGATTTTGCTGACGCAACTGCCGCAACCAATGCCGGAAACATTTAAAACGAACATGGTTTTTTACCTCTCAAGCTGAGCGGTTTCTTTTCGCCGCACCAACAGCATCGACGTTGACACGATGGCAAGGTCAACAGTTATCTGTTTCGGGTTGTGACCGTCATTGTGATGGGTAGTTGGGCAGACTTGACCACTCGTTTGCATTTGACCTGACCAACCATTTGCAGCGTATTCGACTTTGGCCATCGCCGGCAGAGAACGGTTAGAGGCGGACATTACAGCTCCTCTCGCTCCTCGCTCGCACTTGAGGCCTCTTTTCTGCCAGGGACTGTAGATGCTCTCTCCGCTCTATGATCTTGCATAGGCATAGGGGGTATGCCTATCATGCGCAATACATAGGTAGGGGGGGTATCCCATGGGCCATATTGCAGCAAACAAAGAAAATCTTCTCAAACGCGTAAAACGCATAGCCGGACAAATCCAAGCCGTTGAACGAGCATTGGAATCGGATCTCGATTGCGCAAAAACATTACACCTTGTTGCTGCCACTCGCGGAGCAATCAACGGCTTAATGGAGGAAATCATCGAGGACCACGCGCGGGAGCATGTCGCGAACCCTGCGCTCAGCGAAGAAGAGCGTAACAGGGGCGTCGAAGAGCTTCTTGAAGCCATTCGCCGTTACGCTAAGTGAACGCATCTAGGTACACACTCATGAGCAACACCAACATCAATTACACACACGACCACGTGTTCCTTGGCTCAGCGCACGACGAAAATGCCAAGCGTACGCTTTGGGTTGTGGCACTGACGGTGCTGATGATGGTCGGCGAGATCACCGCCGGCTATATTACGGGTTCGATGGCGTTACTGGCCGATGGCTTCCACATGGCAACCCATGCCGGCGCATTAGGCATCGCGGCGGCCGCTTACGGATATGCAAAACGCCATGCTTCCAGCGAGCGCTACAGTTTCGGTACCGGAAAGGTTGGAGACTTGGGCGGATTCGCCTCGGCACTGGTTCTCGGTATGGTCTCCCTGGGAATTGGCATTGAGTCTGTCATGCGCCTCTTGCAGCCAACGGAAGTTCAGTTCGGCACCGCTACGCTCATCGCGATTACCGGTTTGATTGTCAACATTGTCAGTGCGTTGTTGCTGGGCCACGGGCACAGTCATGAGCACGACCATGATGATCATGCCCATGCCCATGCCCATGCCCGTCACGGGAACGACAACAACCTGAAATCTGCGTACGTCCACGTTATCGCGGACGCGCTCACTTCAGTTCTGGCCATTGCGGCACTGCTCGCCGGGCGTTATCTCGGTTGGGTTTGGCTGGATCCGGTCATGGGTATCATCGGCGCCATTGTTATCGCGCGTTGGGCCTGGACCTTGATGGGGGGCACCGCAGGTGTGCTGCTGGATCAGACAGATGCGCACGTTGCCGAGGAAATCCGCGAACTGGTTGAGAAGCCGGGGGATGCCATCATCACTGACTTGCATGTCTGGCGGATTGGGCCGCAAGCCCATGCGGCCATCGTCAGCGTCGTTGGTAAGGCCACTGCGAACGCCGACAGCATTCGTGAACGTCTCAAGCCGGTTCACGAAGTCAGCCATCTGACGGTCGAGTTTCGACCGGCCTGATTCAGAGCCTGCCCTCCATTGTCTCCAAAGGAACCCGCAATGCCACCAGGGAAACGCGAACTGGCGCGGATAGAACGCCGGTTGATTACCAGGCTCACCGAAGCGTGTGAAACAGCAAAAGGTGAAATCAAAGGCTTTATCTGGCTCACCCATACCGCTGACCTCAACGCGCTGGCTGAAACCCTGAAGGTCATCTGGGTATTCGAAACCTTGGCGGATAGAAAGCTCGCCTTGTTTGACGCGAAGGCGCGCATCTTTGAGCTGACGGCTATCGCGTTGAAGGAGGCCGACATCGTCCTGACCCCTTCAGACCACAGCGTCCACTTCGACTCTGAGGAGGAGTGTCAGCGAACTCACGGAGGTTACTGGAACACCCGCCTGACTCAATACGTGTGTCCAAAGGTGGCTGACAATGGCTAAAGAAATCGAGAATCCCTGCATCTCAGTTTGTCAACTCAGTGGTGATCTGTGTATGAGCTGTGGGCGAAGCAAGGAAGACATCAGAAAATGGAAACGCATGAAGCGGCCTGAAAAAATGGCCGCTGTGCAAAGGGCGAGTGTGCGCTTGAAGGACTGAAGAAAACACATGGGTAGTCCCTTGCCCAGATTTACCGCTTTGGGTCGTTATGAGCCCCTCAGCTTTGATGTCTGGTTGGTCAAATTCTCAATCACAGATCAGTCAAATGCGAATGACTGGTCAGGTTCTATGCAAACGCATGGCAAGTGCGCTGCAATTTTGAAGTTCAGTCAATTCGGGTATTCCTCAGTCTCAATGCATTGAAAACTACAGATGCAGAACTGACGCTCATGGCTATGGCAGCGATCATTGGCGACAAGAGGTGTCCCGTCAGTGGATAGAGCAAGCCTGCGGCAAGGGGGATACCCATCGAGTTGTAAAGAAAGGCGAAACCCAAGTTTTGCCGCATGTTTTTTACTGTTGCGACCGAAAGAGCCCTTGCTCGCAAAATCCCCATCAGGTCGCCTTTTACTAGCGTGAGTTGCGCGCTATTCATCGCAACGTCAGTCCCTGTCCCCATGGCAATGCCCACATCTGCTCGCGCCAGGGCTGGTGCATCGTTGATACCGTCACCGGCCATGGCGACCTTCCGGCCGTTTTGCTGAAGGTCTGCGACCAGACGCTCCTTGTCCTGAGGTTTCACTTCACCGTGGACTTCTTCAATCCCCATCTCCCTGGCGACAGCCCGAGCGGTGGTGAGCCCGTCGCCAGTAGCCATGATGATTTTGATGTCATCAGCCTTGAGCTTGGTGACTGCTTCTTTGGAGGTCGGCTTAATCGGATCTGATACTGCCAACAACCCTGCCAATACCCCGTCGACTGCGAGGTAGATGATGCTGATGCCGTCAAGTCGCAACAACTCTGCACGCTTTTGTAGGGGCTTGGTGCTGACACCTGCGGCTTCCATCAACGCGGTGTTCCCCAGTTGGATCTTCTTGCCATCAACGATGCCACTGACCCCGATACCTGAACCAGACTCAAAGGATCCTGGCTTGGTGAGCTTAATGTTCTCGGTTCGGGCGTGATCGACGATTGCATGAGCCAAGGGATGTTCGCTGCCCTGATCAAGGCTGGCAGCAAGCTGAAGAACATCGTGGGGATTGAAACTGGGTGTGGCCTCCACACTGTGAAACACTGGCCGTCCCTCTGTCAGGGTGCCTGTCTTATCGACAATCAGTGTGTCGATCTTGCATAGGTTTTCGATGGCACTGGCATCCCTGAACAGCACGCCCATGCTGGCTGCTTTACCTGTCGAAACCATGATCGACATGGGCGTAGCAAGACCCAACGCACAGGGGCAAGCGATGATCAGCACGGCGACAGCGTTGATCAGACCAAACACCCAGCTGGGCTCAGGGCCAAAAAGCCCCCAACCAACAAATGTCAGTATCGCAATCGCGATAACACCCATCACAAAGTAGCCGGCAATCGAGTCGGCCATTCGTTGCATTGGTGCTTTGGATCGCTGAGCCCGAGCGACCATCTGTACGATCTGTGACAGCATGGTCTCGGCGCCGACCTTCTGCGCCTCCATTACTAAGCTCCCATGTGTATTGAGCGTGGCACCGATCAGACTATCTCCAGCTCTCTTCATTACCGGCACTGGTTCGCCAGTAAGCATGGACTCATCCACCGCACTTTCACCTTCCAGTACTGAGCCATCAACTGGAACCTTTTCACCGGGTCTGACCCGTAGATGGTCTCCAAGGTGGACATGGGTGAGAGGAATGTCTTCTTCCTGTCCATCGGTATTGATCCGGCGTGCTGTCTTGGGCGACAGGCCGAGAAGGGACTTGATGGCGGCGGAGGTTTGCGATCGTGCTTTGAGCTCAAGAATCTGCCCAAGCAAGGTGAGTGAGATGATGACCGCTGCGGCTTCGAAGTAGACGCCGATGCGTCCATCTTGCATGAAGGTGGCCGGAAAGCTTTGAGGTAAGAGCGTTGCCATGACGCTGTAAAGGTATGCTGCGGCGGTACCCAACCCAATCAGTGTCCACATATTTGGGCTGCGATTTCTAATAGATGCTATGCCTCTGACAAAAAAAGGCCAACCTGCCCACAAGGTCACCGGTGTCGCCAGAGCCAGCTCGATCCAGTTTTGGATCGGGCCATGGAAAAGTTGTAACGTGTGTCCCGCCATGGCGAGCAAGGTCACTATCACGGTTAATGGCAGCGACCACCAAAAGCGGCGGGCGAAATCCCGGAGTTCAGGATTTTCTTCTTCATCGAGCGCGGGTATGACCGGCTCTAATGTCATGCCACATTTAGGGCAGTTGCCGGGTCCGGGCTGGCGTATTTCCGGGTGCATCGGACAGGTAAACTCAGTGCCTGTTTGTACCGCAGGCTCTGGAGTGGTGACGCGGGACTCGGCGCTCGAAACATTACTGCTGAAGCGTTCAGGATCAGCTCGAAACTTCTCCTGGCATTTCAGGCTACAGAATTGATACTTCTGTCCCTGATAAGACTCACCAAATTTACTTGATGAAGTGACTGCCATTCCGCACACCGGGTCACGTAGATCATCGTCATTTAGCGGAGCAGCATGGGCGTGACTGTGGTCGTGGTGGCTCGATATGTTAGGCATGTCTATTTCCCTTCTTTGTCCTTGTGGGTTGCTGCCTGATCGCCATGGCTATGTCCGCCATGGCTATGTCCAAAAAAATGCATTAATGGACAGATCAACAGAATCAGATAAGGCCAAAATGGATAAACGTGGCTGAAATGCTCCCGCAACACGTAGAAGGCACCAATCGCAATGAGCATGATTAGGACAACGCCTGTTTTGCGCCTCCAATATGGTGCGGTGGTGTTTCCATCCAGGCGCTGATGGTTACTCATGATCTAAGCCTCACTGTGTACTCTGCAACAGAGCGTAGCCAACTCCTGTGTCGAAGCGGTGGGAGAAGCCGGCTTAGGCTTATTTCAGGTCAAACTGACCGACCATTCCCGATTGGTAATGTCCGGGCACATTGCAGGCAAACTGAAGGCCTGTGCTGTTGTTGAAGGTCCAGATCAGCTCTTGGGTTGCGCCAGGCTCAATCAGGACGCTGTTCGGGTCGTTGTGCTCCATTCCGACCATCTTCATTCCACCCATGCTGTGGCTCATACCGCTCATCGTTTTTCCGGTACCGGTGGGGTTAAGCGTCCCGTTCTGGAACATGCTTGCCATTTCTTTTTGGTGTGCTGCATGAGCAGAGGCTTTGCCGATGTTGAACTCGTGCAGCAGCGAACCATCATTGCGAAGGACAAATCGAATGGTTTCACCAGGCTTAACGTCGATGCTTTCAGGTTTGAAGAAAATATCGCCCATCTCGACCTCCACCGTACGAGTAACCTGAGAGGCGACTCCAGGCTGGCCGATGTCCTCTTTCCCATGCCCTGCGCTGGCCATAGCCGTAGCACCGAAGAGGAGAGTGATTGCTGCGATGACAGGGGTAACGAGCTTAGCTTTCATAGTGACCTCGAGAGTAAGAGGAGTGGGAGCACTGGCTATGCTAAAGACATGGAGCTGCCAGTTAACTGACCTGAACACTACATTTCTGTCAGTTTTCAAAAAAGCACGGCGTCCAAATGACGCCGTATTTAACGTTACTGTTCAAAAAGCCCATTGGAAGCCGGTTTTCACTGATGATTCTCTGAAAGCATCAATTTGTGCTCGCGCTGCATTTGGTTCAAAACGTCATCGACGATTTTGTCGTGCTTTTCCATCCAGGCGAGGTGCTGCTGAGGAGACATTGAGGCGTCTGGATGATCTTTATGGAGTTGGCTCATGAGCTCTCCCAGCATCTTCATATGCTCAGTCATGTGGACATGACGCTGACCTTCAGGAGCGTTTTCAGCTTGTATCAGGACAGCTTCTGCCTTGTTGCGCAGACCCTCCATACGCTCTATAACCCGGTCTCCGCCACTTTCAGCCCATACAGAAGCTGAGACGAGTATTGAGCTCACAAAAAACAGAATTTTCAGGCGATTCATGGGGCAACTCCTTATGGAATTGTTTTCCGGCTCCTAAACGTTTCATGCTGAAGAGTCGGTCGAGCACTAGGAAGTACTCATGCTTGAACCCTAGACAGCGCTCGCTGACATCTACCTGAAGCCAATATTACTTTTCTGTCAGTTGCTGGTTGGCTGCCGGTTTTCGTTGCAGACTCCGCTTCATCACTATCAGAGAACGACCTCATGAGACTTCTTGTCGCTGAAGACGAACCAAAAATAGGTATCTATTTGCAGCAAGGACTCACCGAGGCGGGGTTCAATGTTGATCGTTTTACTAATGGAAAAGAGGCGCTTCAGCACGCTTTGAGCGAAGCGTATGACCTGTTGATTCTCGACGTCATGATGCCTGGATTGGATGGCTGGGAAGTTCTGCAGAAGGTTCGCGCTTCCGGGAAAGACGTCCCCGTACTCTTTCTCACAGCGAGAGACCGCGTTGAAGATCGAGTTAAAGGACTTGAACTCGGCGCAGATGACTACCTGATCAAACCCTTCGCATTTTCTGAATTGCTTGCTCGAGTCAGAACGTTGCTGCGTCGCGGTAACAGCGCGCCTTCGCAAACCTACATGAAATTGGCTGATCTGGAGGTGGACCTACTCAAGCGTCGGGCCATTCGTGCAGGTAAGCGCATCGACCTTACGGCCAAAGAGTTTGCGTTGCTTGAGCTGTTGCTGCGACGTCGTGGGGAGGTGCTGCCAAAGTCACTTATCGCTTCCCAGGTTTGGGATATGAACTTCGATAGCGACACCAACGTTATCGAGGTTGCGGTTAGACGGTTGAGGGCCAAGATAGATGACGACTTTGAGGTCAAGTTGATTCATACCTCGAGGGGAATGGGTTACATGCTAGACGCGCCTGATTCGGAGTCGGAATGAATCGGATGTCCCTGACAACTCGCATGAGTCTGATGTTCATGCTCGCGGTAACGGCCGTGCTTACGGTCGCCGGACTTAGTTTCAACAACCTCAGTCGGCATCACTTTAAGATGCTGGATCAGCAGGCATTGAACGAAAAGCTCCACTCGACCCAGAGAATTTTGTCCGGGTTGAACACCATCGATCAATTCAGCGAATTTAAGCCTGAGCTGGAAGCGCTGCTGGGTGCTCACCGGGATTTGACGGCCCTAATAATCGATGGTGAAGGCAAGCTGCTGTTCGCAGATCCCGGTCCGGTAGATATTCCGAAGGAGTTCCGCACAACCACAAACAACAACGTCTGGGAGTGGCGGGAGCAAGAGCAGATGTTCCGTGGCGTGACAGCACAAGCCGTTGTGACGGGGCAAGACAAGCCGTTGACAGTCATTTTGATCTTTGACGTTACTCAGCATATGTCCTTTTTCGAGACGCTTGAGCGCTGGTTTTGGATAGGGCTGGTAATTAGCGCGCTGGTCAGTGCGGCGCTTGGCTGGATGGTAGCAAGCAGTGGCATGCGGCCTATTCGCCAGGTCACGCGGGTCGCCGCCTCTATGTCAGCAAAATCACTAAAAGAGCGCATCCCTTTAGCGCCTGTTCCTAAAGAACTTCAGCAAATGGTGCTGTCCTTTAACGCAATGCTGTCCAGACTCGACGATGCATTTGTCCGGTTATCGAATTTTTCCGCAGACATTGCCCACGAACTACGGACTCCTGTAAGCAACTTGATGACCCACACCGAAGTCGTGCTTTCAAGAAAAAGGAATATAGAAGACTACGAAGACAACCTGTACTCAAATCTTGATGACTTGAAGCGTATGAGTCGGATGATTGATGACATGCTATTTCTGGCGAAGTCAGACAATGGTCTGATCACCCACGAGAACAAACCAATAGATTTGGTGGAAGTCGTGGAGAAACTGCTTGAATACTACCGTCTTTTGGCAGATGAGCGAGGGATAGAACTGAAGGTTTCAGGAAGGGGCAGCGTCCGAGGCGATGTCCTTATGCTCCACAGAGCTATATCTAACCTGCTCTCTAATGCGCTTCGCTACACCTCGGAAGGGAAGATGATCAGTGTCGAAATCCTCCAGAAGGAGATGTCGGTATTGGTCGTCGTGGAGAACCAGGGTGAACCCATTGCCCCCGAACATCTTGAAAAGCTCTTCGATCGTTTTTATCGCGTGGACCCAGCGCGCAGGGAAGGAAGCCCAAGCAACGCAGGGCTAGGTTTGTCGATTACCCGATCAATTATTGAGGCGCATGATGGCAAAATCTGGTGTACGTCATGTGACGGTAAAACGGCCTTTCATCTCGAGTTTCCTAGTGTTGACTTGCAGGTCAGCTGAGCAATGCCGCATTTGTGATCAACGGCGTTAGCGCGACTTGGGCCTGCATCCAGTTTCGTAATTTTTTGAATGAGTGAATACCCCAGTATTTGCGGCGTGCGGTCTCGTTTCTAAGACTTGCGACCTTCGCCAATTCGATCCCAAACAGCGTGTCAAGCTGACTGAAATGTAATCGAACAGTTTGCGTTCGTGTGGCATCGTGTTCTTGCACTGTGACGTTGGGGCTTAGCGAGATTTTCGTGTTCAACCTGCACTAGAGATGGAAGCTCCGAGTTAACCATCAGTGGTTTTAAATTGAAAATTACAAACTAGTTCTTCCCAAA
This sequence comes from Pseudomonas sp. Y5-11, assembly GCF_022368695.1. NCBI lineage: Bacteria > Pseudomonadati > Pseudomonadota > Gammaproteobacteria > Pseudomonadales > Pseudomonadaceae > Pseudomonas > Pseudomonas sp. Y5-11. The sequence goes on along the minus strand of NZ_CP058974.1, from coordinate 853,061 downwards.
CAAACCTCAAATCAACAGCTCTTGCTGTGAGGAGTCTTGCATGTCATTCCTTAAAACTACGACCGTAGCTGTTGCACTTACTGCTGGTTTGCTTCTGAGTGCCGTAGCTCAAGCACATCCAAAGCTCCTTTCTTCCACTCCGGCGGAAGGCTCGGATGCGGCGGCCCCTTCGAAAATTGAACTGCACTTTTCCGAGAATCTCACCACTCAGTTTTCCGGTGCAAAACTGATCATGACTGATATGCCTGGCATGCCGAACTCTCCAATGGGTGTAAAGGCCGCCGTCGCTGCTGGCGGTGATCCGAAAACGATGGTGATTACGCCGGCTGCACCTCTGACGACCGGTACCTACAAAGTTGAATGGCGTGCAGTCTCCTCGGACACCCACCCGATCACCGGCAACTTTTCCTTCAAAGTGAAATGATCCATGAGCGACTCAATAAATATTGTGGTTCGCTTTGCTCTCTATTTTGACCTGATGTTGTTATTTGGATTGGCCATATTTGGCTTGTACAGTCTCAGGGGAAAAGAAAGGGTATCGGGCACGGTCTTGAATTTTGAGTCGCTTCTTTACGGTACTTCTGTTGCAGGTGTAGCTCTGTCCCTTGCCTCGATGTTGTTGCTTGCGAAAGCAATGAGCGGTGTATCGGAGCTTATGGAGCTACATCACCACATTTTTGAAATGGTCATCATGGGCACCGACGTTGGGTTGACCTGGATGGTCCGAATAGCCGCCTTGGTTGGGGCAATTATGGGCGTCGCGTTGAACAAACGATTTCCGACACCCAGCCTCTGGATCGTCACCGTGTGTGGAGCAATCGCGTTGGCCACGCTAGCCTGGACAGGGCACGGTGCCATGGACGAAGGCAGCCGCCGCTACTGGCATTTTCTGAGCGATATTTTCCATTTATTAGCGGCAGGTGGCTGGTTGGGTGCTCTAGCGGCCTTCGCTCTACTGCTGCGGTTGAAATCGCTGAAGGGCGAGGAGGAAGCACGAATTCTTGCCCGCGTGCTGACTGGCTTTGAGTCGGCCGGCGGTGTGATTGTTGCGATCATAAGCGTAACGGGAGTCGTGAATTACCTTTTCATCGTCGGTCCAAACCTTGATGAGGTCATGCTGAGTACCTATGGTCAGCTGCTGTTTTTGAAGATCCTGCTCTTTGCCGGGATGATCGTTTTAGCCACACTGAACCGCTTTCACTTAAGCCCGCAGTTGGAGCGCTCAGTTCGCAATGGTCAATACTCTGTAGCGGTTAATGCCTTGCGCCGCAGCATGAAATTCGAATTCCTGATGGCAATCCTCATCATCTGTCTGGTCGCATGGTTAGGCACGCTAAGTCCTGAAATGGAAATGAGCGCGCAATAGAGGTTTCTGGCAGCTAACCAAGAAGCCGGGAACGGGATTGTTAGCACCATTTCTACTGGCTACACTTCAGTCCATGACACGCTATGTACGGTTTTGCCTGATATTCCTGATTAGCTTGGCGCTTCCCCTCAGTGGGATGGCGGGTGTTCAGGCGCCGACAGAGCCGTGTCCCATGCAAACCATGGGCATGGCGATGATGGACGGCATGGGCCAAGACTGCTGCCATGACATGAAAAGTCCCACCGAGCATGGTAAACCCTGCAAGCCGGGCCAGGAGTGTAAGACCGGCGGCATGCTGCAAGTCTCTATCATCAAGCCTCTGGTCCCCCTATCTAGCCCCCTCGAAGCGTCCATCTCCATAGACTCCCATCCTGTCCAAACCCCTTCAGGGGTATGGCGACCGCCCCGCATTTGATTCCTGTACCACACTGAGCCTCATTCCGCGTTAGCGGGATGGCATATCTGCGTGCATGTCTGATGAAGCGCGCAGTGGATCATCACAGGAATCGTGAACATGAACTCCAAGTGCTATTGCACAGGGTGGTCCCTCGTGGCCGGCCTGGCGGCAAGCGTACTGGCATTGCCGAGTCTCGCTGCCGCATTGACACTCGATGAAGCTTTGCAGCTGGCTGAAAACAATGCGCCGTCGCTGACTGCACAAGACGCGAAAATTCAGGCTGCCAGTAGTGCGGCCATCCCCGCTGGTGAACTACCCGATCCCAAGTTGCTGCTAGGCGTACAGAACTACCCCATTGGGGGGCCGGATCGCTGGAGCATCGACCAAGACTTCATGACTATGCGAATGGTCGGAGTCAGTCAGGAGATGCCCAGCAGCGCTAAGCGCAAAGCCCGAATCGAGGTCGCTGATGCGGCCATTGAACGCGCCGCCGCTGAGCGCCGGGTCGAACGTCTAAAGGTTCGTCAGGCCACGGCGTTGGCCTGGATCAACAGCTACTCGGTTGAGCGTAAAGACACTCTGTTTCAGGACCTCTACAAAGAAAACCGTCTGCTGGCCGATACCGTCCGGGCACAAATTGCCGGTGGCCGCGCTCAACCTGCTGATGCAGTAACGCCCAAACAGGAAGCGGCACAACTGGAAGAGCAGCAGGACGATCTGATTCGTCAGAGAGCGCAGGCCCGAGCTGCCCTGAAGCGCTGGATTGGACCAGCCGCCAATGACAAACCTGTGGGCAGCTTGCCTGAATGGCCTGTCGAAGCCTCTGACTACTCTCATAAGCTGCAACATCACCCAGAATTGGCAGCTTTTGCGCCAATGACCCGCGAAGCGCAAGCCAAGGTCCGTGAAGCCGAAGCGGAAAAACAGTCGGATTGGAGCTGGGAAGTCGACTATCAGAATCGCGGCCGACAGTTCGGCGACATGGTCAGCGTGCAATTTTCCTGGGATCTACCACTGTTTCCTGACTCTCGGCAAAACCCCAAAATTGCGGCCAAGCACGCTGAACTCAACCAGCTAGAGGCCGAGCGGGAAGCCCTGTCACGCAAGCATACCCAGCAACTGGAGGACGATCTGGCCGATTATGAACGCTTGAATCGTGCCGTTCGCCGAACCCTGGACAGTCTGCTGCCTCTGGCCAAGGAGAAGGTCGAGCTCAGCATGGCCAGCTACCGCGCCGGCAAAGGCGATTTGAACTCCGTCGTGGCTGCTCGGCGCGAGCTTATCGAAGCCCGTCTCAAGCAGATTGATGTTGAAGAGCAGCGTGCTCTCACCAGCGCTCGCCTGTATTTCGCCTATGGGGAGTCCGCTCAATGATCTCTAGAACACGGAAAGGGGTATTTGTTGTCAGCATCTCAGTTGCTTTGGGGGTTGCCGGTGGTTACTGGTTGGCCCAACCGAGGGTGAGCTCGGTACCGGATGCAGCACCGGAGCAGAAGCCTGAGTCATCAGTCGATCGCAAAGTTCTGTATTGGTACGACCCCATGTACCCACAACAGAAATTCGATAAGCCGGGTAAGTCGCCCTTCATGGACATGCAAATGGTCCCTCAGTACGCGGATAGCAAGGGGGACAGTGACACTGTTCGCATTGATCCAAGCCTGACCCAGAACCTCGGTGTGCGACTGGCTACCGTCAGTCGAGGTGTGTTTGCTTCGAGTCTGGACGTTGTCGGAGTGTTGGCTTTCAACGAACGGGACGTCGCCGTCATTCAAGCCCGTACGGCGGGTTTCGTCGAGCGCGTGTATGCCCATGCTCCTGGCGACGTGATCAAAGCCAATGCCGCCATGGCGGATATCCTTGTACCTGAGTGGGCTGCGGCTCAGGAGGAATTTCTCGCACTCAAGCGCAGTGGCGATACAGGCTTGCTGGCAGTGGCTCGCCAGCGCTTGCGGCTCACCGGGATGCCGGCGGCATCAATTGCTCAAGTAGAGCGCAGTGGCAAAGTCCAACCAAACCTGACCCTCACCAGCCCTATTAGTGGTGTGCTGCAAGAGCTCAATGTGCGCGAGGGTATGACGGTGGCCGCCGGCGAGACACTGGCACGCGTTAATGGTTTGAGTAGCGTCTGGCTGGCCTTGGCCGTTCCGGAGACTGAATCTGGATCGATCCTCATGGGGCAAACGGCAGAGGCGCATTTGCCCGCGTTCCCTGGGGTTGTGCTCAAGGGCGTCGTCAGCGCGATTCTTCCGGAAACCAATCCGGATAGCCGCACCCTTCGCGTACGCGTCGAGTTACCCAACCCAGAAGGCCGTCTCAGGCCGGGTATGACCGCACGAGTGAGCCTCAATCGTTCAACGGAGCAAAGTGTGTTGTGGGTGCCGAGCGAGGCCGTCATTCGCACCGGTCGACGTGCTCTGGTGATGCTTGCTGAAGACGCTGGCCGCTATCGTCCTGTTGAAGTGTTGATCGGGCAGGAAAACGATGACAAGACGGCGATCTTGAAAGGTCTGGAAGAGGGCCAGAAGGTGGTTACCTCTGGCCAGTTCCTGCTCGACTCGGAGGCCAGTCTCAAGGGCATCGTTGCAAGCTCGGAGGAAGAGTCACCACCCAGCGCAGCAGTCTCCAGTTTTCATGAGGCGGATGGGCAGATCGTTGAGATCAACGACAAAGAAGTCACACTCGCCCATGGTCCCTTCAAAACGTTGGGCATGCCTGGCATGACGATGACGTTCCCACTCGCTACTCCGGCGCTGATGCTGGGCCTCAAAACGGGCGATAAGGTTCGGGTTGCGGTGAGTCAGACCGACGATGGCCTGCGTGTTGAGCGTCTAGACAAATCGGGGAGCCAGCCATGATCGCCGCCCTGATTCGCTGGTCAGTGGCCAACCGATTCCTGGTGCTACTGGCGACACTTTTTGTCACGGCTTGGGGCATCTGGTCGGTGCAGAGCACGCCCATTGATGCGCTGCCGGATCTCTCCGATGTTCAGGTGATCATCCGCACCCCGTATCCGGGACAGGCACCGCAGATTGTCGAGAACCAGGTGACCTATCCGTTGGCCACCACCATGCTTTCGGTGCCTGGCGCCAAGACCGTGCGCGGCTACTCCTTCTTTGGTGACAGCTTTGTCTATGTGCTGTTCGAAGACGGTACTGACTTGTATTGGGCCCGCTCGCGGGTGTTGGAGTACCTGAGCCAAATACAAAGTCGCTTGCCGGCCAGCGCCAAACCGGCGTTGGGGCCAGATGCGACAGGCGTTGGCTGGATTTTCCAGTACGCGCTGGTAGATCGCAGTGGCGGACACGATCTGGCGCAACTTCGTGCACTTCAGGACTGGTTCCTCAAGTTCGAACTCAAGACTCTGCCCAATGTTGCCGAGGTGGCCACCGTGGGTGGGATGGTCAAGCAGTACCAGGTGCAGCTTGATCCACTCAAATTGGCCAGCCTCGGTATCACGCAGGCCGAGGTGACCGAAACGATCGGCAAGGCCAATCAGGAAACCGGCGGCGCCGTCCTAGAGATGGCAGAGACCGAGTTCATTGTGCGGGCTTCCGGCTACTTGAAAACGCTCAATGATTTTCGGGCGATCCCACTCAAGCTGGGATCGGGCGGTGTGCCGGTGACCCTTAGCGATGTCGCCACGATCCAGTTGGGTCCGGAAATGCGGCGTGGCATCACCGAACTCGACGGCGAAGGCGAGACGGTTGGCGGTGTGGTAATTCTGCGCAGCGGCAAGAATGCTCGCGAAACCATTGCGGCGGTCAAGACCAAACTCGACGAGTTGAAAAGCAGCTTGCCGGCGGGGGTGGAAATCGTCACCACCTACGACCGCAGCAAGCTGATCGACCGCGCCGTGGAAAATCTCAGCCACAAGCTAATCGAAGAGTTCATCGTCGTCGCGTTGGTCTGCGGGATCTTTCTCTGGCACCTGCGTTCATCTCTGGTGGCAATCATCTCCCTGCCGGTGGGGGTACTGATTGCCTTCATCGTGATGCGCTATCAAGGGATCAACGCCAACATCATGTCCCTGGGCGGGATTGCCATCGCCGTCGGCGCCATGGTCGACGCTGCCGTGGTGATGATTGAAAACGCGCACAAGAAGGTTGAGGCCTGGCACGCGGCCAATCCTGGGGAGGAACTGAAAGGTGAACGTCATTGGCACGTGATGACTGAAGCGGCGGCGGAGGTAGGACCAGCACTGTTCTTCTGTTTGTTGATCATCACGCTGTCGTTCATTCCGGTGTTCACCCTGCAAGCGCAAGAGGGGCGGCTATTCGGCCCGCTGGCTTTCACCAAGACCTACGCCATGGCCGCGGCGGCGGGATTGTCAGTGACCTTGGTGCCGGTGTTGATGGGCTACTGGATTCGGGGACGAATTCCCAGTGAACAACAGAACCCGTTGAACCGCTGGCTCATCCGGATCTACCAGCCGGCTCTGGATGCAGTCTTGCGACGACCGAAGATCACGCTGCTGGTCGCGTTGCTGGTTTTTATCAGCGCATTATGGCCAATGTCGCGCTTGGGTGGCGAGTTTCTTCCACCGTTGGACGAGGGCGACCTGCTCTATATGCCTTCGGCTCTGCCGGGATTGTCGGCGCAGAAAGCGTCGCAACTGCTGCAACAGACCGACCGCCTGATCAAGACCGTGCCGGAGGTCGAACATGTCTTTGGTAAAGCCGGTCGTGCTGAAACTGCCACCGACCCGGCGCCGTTGGAGATGTTCGAAACCACCATCCAGTTCAAGCCGCAGGAGCATTGGCGTCCAGGCATGACTCAGGAAAAGCTAGTGGAAGAGCTGGATCGAGTGGTGCGAGTTCCTGGGCTGACCAATATCTGGATACCGCCGATTCGCAACCGTATCGACATGCTGGCTACGGGGATCAAGAGTCCTGTTGGGGTGAAAGTTGCCGGCACCAATCTGACGGAGATTGATGCCGCGACTCAGGCGGTCGAGCGAGTGGCTAAGGGCGTACCCGGTGTCAGTTCGGCTTTGGCCGAGCGATTAACCGGTGGGCGTTACATCGACGTGGATATCGACCGAAAAGCCGCCGCCCGCTACGGACTGAATATCGCCGATGTGCAGTCGATCGTGGCCGGCGCTATCGGCGGTGAAAATGTCGGCGAGACCATTGAAGGGCTTGCACGCTTCCCAATCAACGTCCGCTACCCTCGGGAGTGGCGGGATTCGCTCGGTGCTTTGGAGCAGTTACCGATCTACACCCCACTAGGCAGCCAGATCACCCTTGGCACCGTGGCGAAGATCAAGGTCAACGACGGGCCGCCAATGCTCAAGAGTGAGAACGCACGGCCTTCAGGCTGGGTGTACATCGACGTGCATGGCCGGGACATTGCCTCCGTGGTGGCCGATCTACGCCGGGTCGTCAGTGAGCAGGTAAAGTTGCAGCCCGGCATGAGCTTAAGCTACTCAGGTCAGTTCGAGTTTCTTGAAAGGGCCAACGCACGACTCAAACTGGTGGTGCCTGCCACGCTGTTGATCATCTTCGTGTTGCTCTACCTGACATTTGCACGCCTTGATGAGGCTTTGCTGATTATGGCCACGCTGCCATTCGCTCTCACGGGCGGGGCATGGTTTCTCTATCTGTTGGGATTCAACCTGTCGGTCGCCACCGGGGTCGGCTTTATCGCCTTGGCCGGTGTTTCTGCAGAATTTGGCGTGATCATGCTGCTCTACCTGAAAAATGCCTGGGCCGAGCGTCAAGACCTCGGTGACAACACAGAACACGGGTTAATGGCCGCGATTCGTGAAGGCGCTGTGCAGCGCGTTCGACCCAAGGCCATGACCGTTGCGGTGGTTATCGCTGGTTTGTTGCCAATACTTTTGGGAAGCGGTACCGGCAGCGAGGTGATGAGCCGCATTGCCGCCCCGATGATTGGAGGTATGGTTACGGCGCCCTTGCTATCGCTGTTTGTGATCCCGGCGGCCTATCACCTCATGCGTCGTCGACACTTGTCCGTTGAGCCTGGCAAGCACTGACGCGTAAAAATGCATACAAAAGGGGCTGCGCTTGCAGCCTCGTTTGAACTGCACAGCCCGTTTTCATCAGTCCTACGCGCGGTATGTATCGAAATTAGCAAGTTTATGTCTTTTGCATAAACTCGCTAATTTCGATACATACGCTGTGGTCAGTGCCGTTACCCACCAGCACTTGCCAGAAAAACGAACGCTGCCCTACTGTGTTTCGATGAGCCACAAACAGCATCCTGCTCAAAGCCGACTCAGCATTCGTCACCCTCAGATCACTCTTGAAATCGAGGCGAATGACCTTAATATGATCTTATCTTGCCATCATCGTTTTCAATCATGGATGTTTCTCTGGGGTAGGTCGGAATGGCAGAACAAGAAGACGCTAAACCCGCAAGCGGGCGCTTCAACACAAATGATGAGACGAAGCGGATCGTATGGACACAGACCGCTGGTCATTGTGAACTGTGCGGCACGGATCTGACGTTCGATTATCGTGCCGGCAAGCCAATGAAATGGGGCGAAGTGGCGCATATCCTGCCCGCCAGTCCCAAAGGCCCTCGGGGACGCGCGGATCATGATGCTGAGGCGCACACAAACAATACCGCTAATCTGATGCTCCTGTGCCCAGGTTGTCATGACAAAATTGATCGTGACGCAGATGGGTATCCTGAAAATGATTTGAGTGGTTTACACCAAGCGTACCTGGAACGCATCCGGCTCGCGGCAACGACCCCCGATGGTGGCAGAGCCATTCCGCTCATCGTCCAGAGTCAGCATTTTCAGACGATCAACGATATCCCCGTTCGCGATCTGTTGACTGCGATGTCCGCCGAGGGATTAACCGCCTTCGATCAAGGCATCAAAATCACCTTCGCTGCGCCCGGACCACGTGGCAGGGACACTACCTATTGGCAGAACGTCAAAGACAGCGTCCAGTATGAGCTGGAGCAGCAACTCAAGCGTCGCGGCGGCACCTATGGCGACTCGCCTGCGCTAGCAGTAGTCGGCTTGGCCGACATTCCGGCTTTGATGATGTTGGGCCAGAGTATCGGCGACCGTTCCAAGCGCTTGATCTTCTCCTTTCACCGCGAGCATCTTTTGCGCTGGCCAGATCAGTCCGCTGAGCCGCCCGCTTTTTTGTTTACACCTCCCCCCGACGGCGACGGGCCACTGGCGCTTGTGCTCTCCATTTCTGCGCAAGTTCCAGTTCGCGACGTGGCCGAAGCTCTGCCCGGTGCACGTATTGCAGAGCTGTCGATCCCAGAGCCAAGCTATGCGATGGTACAAAACCGTCGGGTGATTCATGCCTTTCGTGACGCACTTCAAATACGACTGAGCCAGCTTGAGGCTCTGACTCCTGACCCTATCCACGTCTTCGCCGCCATTCCTGCGGCATTGGCCATCGAGTTTGGCGCGTTGCTCACAACACAGCATCAACATACATACCTGATCTTCGATCGGGACAAAGAAAACCAAGATCGGTTTACGCAAACACTGCAATTGGGCTTGGTGGCCCAGGAGGCTAGGTAAATGCTTTTGAGCAACGAACAGACCAAGCGCAGCAGTTGGGAATATTTTCTGCTTCGCGCTGCGCGGGAAATCTCGCTGTCGGAAGCGCAGTACGAAAAAATTAATGACCGCTACTCCCAACTGGAAAAAATCCTCTCGGCTTCCGACAACCCGCTGCTCGCTGAGGCCCATATCTTTGTGCAAGGCTCGATGCGGCTGAAAACGACCATCAAGCCAATCCCCGGCGCGCCTGCGGATCTGGACACCATTGATGCGGACGCGATTATCTGGCTCCCTCACGCTCAAGGCGCTAGTGCGAAGGAAGTTCTAGAAGCGATTGAGCAGCGTTTTAGGGAAGGCTCCCGCGTCCAAGAAGAAGTTAAGCAATTACGTCGTGGCATCCGGATCGTTTATGCCGACGAAAATCCAGGTTTCCACATCGATGTCACGCCTGCCCGCGCGATCAACGGAAATGGCGAAGCAAACGGCGAAGGTAAGCTGGAGGTTCCGGATCGGGTCACAGGGTGGAAAGCAAGCAGCCCTATCCCTTACTCGAATTGGTTGCAGGTTGCTTCTGCCCAAGAGATCTCTCTGGAAAGCTTGGTAGTTGCCAAAAGCCAGCGGATGCTTGATGCCGCGACACAAGATCCTTTGCCGCATTATCAGGATTACATCGATCAAGATCCCCTGCGTGCAACCATTAAGCTGCTCAAGCGGCATCGCGATGAATGGGCCATTAAGACAAGGAGCGCTGATACTCGCCCAATATCTGCGGTCATCACCACCCTGGCCACGCACGCATACCTGGATGTCGTAAAGGAGTCGCAGGCGAAGCCTCTGGCACCGCTCGATGCAATTTTGGAAATCGTTCGCAGGATGCCGCAGCACATCGGGCAGAGAGGTAGCGACTGCTATGTCTGCAACCCTGCCGATAACGGCGAAAACTTTGCAGAGAAGTGGAATCGACCGGGCGAGGGGCAAGGCTATCGCCAAGCATTTGCCAAATGGCATGCGGACGCCAGTGCATCTGTTTCATTGGGTTTGGAAAGTTTTGAATCCAACGATTCCTTTGCCGAGGCAGTGAAAAAGAATTTCGGTATTGCACCGGCATTCATTACGGCAGTGAACAATGAGATCCCTGCGAATTGGACTATGCCCGGCCGACCGGATGGCACTACTCGAAACTCTGCTTCGATGGGTTCGCTCTTCGGAGGGGCCAGCGGTGGCGGAACCTCTCAGTCGAGCGTAAAGCCAGTTGGACGCCTTGGCTGATCCTCTTAAGACGCCATTGCAGCGCGGAATCGCCGCGCTGCGAAATACCCTAGGTCAGGATGCAGCCGATGCATTGCTCCAGCTCGCACCCATGCGGGCTGACGAAGCGGCGTGCTTTCACTTCCCCTTGCCCATCGATTACACGGGGCAGGAGCGGCGTCTGCGTATTGGTTTCCCCTCCAACTTTCCCCGTGGACTCTTGCGGCTGAACGTCGAACCCTCTCCATGGCTGGTTTGGCCGCATGCCACCAAGTCGGGGCTTTGCCTTCATGGCTTTCAGGAACGCCCCATCATGGGCTCCCCAGAGGTCGTGGTAGAGGACAGCCTTGCTCGCTTGGCCCAGATTGTTTCGTTGTCCAAGATGGGATCAAGCCAGGCAACGCGCGATATCGAATTTCAGAATGAGATCACTACCTACTGGTCGTTTCAGCACGGTCAGTCATTCCAGAACCTCTTACTGTTGGATCGACCTCAGACTGCCTCGCAGTTGTTTGCGCTCAGCGATCCGCGCCGGGCTGTGCCATCCGGTCAGGAAACGGTTTGGTTAGCATCGAATGTAGCAGCACTCAAAGGGCATTACCGGCGGGTTGTCGGGCGCTCCGCTGTCATTCGCGCGGCCGAAACTCCCGGTTTTTACGTCAAGCTTCAGACTTATCCGGATATCCGCACCCCGGATCCAGAAGATTTATTGCTGTGGCTAAAGCCACACCTTCAACCTGACGATGCCGAGCAATTGCTGGCATGGTTTGAGCTGCATGGAACGTTGGCGAGTCGATGGATTGTTCTGGAGCTTCCAGGAGGGGCAGGTGCTCCAACATATTGTCTCAATGTGCGCTCGCTCGGCGTACAGCAGGAGCGGGGGGCAAAATTCGGCTTGCGTACAGCGCGCCGGCGGCCAGCTATCGCAAATGCACATCCTCCGGCACTTGTCCGCGCAACTGCCCTGGACGTGCTTGATCGAGCGTCCATTCTGTCCCGCGATATAAGTGGCACTGCACAGCACCTTGAAAATGCTCGAGTCGTTTGTGTTGGCGTTGGCTCATTAGGCAGTGCGGTGGCAATACAATTGGCACGATCCGGTGTCGGCCACCTTACCCTCATCGATCCTGACACTTTGGTGTCAGCCAATCTGGGGCGGCACGTTCTGGGAGCGGATAGCCTAGGGAGACTGAAAGCCTCAGCGTTGAGGGACAAGATTCTGTTAGATCTTCCGACTACAGAATGCACCGCTTATTCGACTTTCGCCGAAGTAGTTATGAGCAGCAAACCAGAAGTGTTCGATAACGCAGATCTTGTGGTGATTACGACAGCGGACTGGCAGTCGGAGGTCACTGTATGGCGAGCCAAATCCAGCGGCGTTTCTTGGGGACTTTTACAAGCCTGGAGCGAACCGTATACCCAGGTAGGCCACGCGCTATTCGCACCAGCCGGTACCTTTGATGGCCGTCATTTATTCACGGACATCGGCGATTTTCTTCATAAGTTTACCGAGTGGCCGGGAGGAGGTGTGGTTCCACTGCCCGCTTGTGGGGAGAGCTTTATTCCAGGCGGATCGCTGGGGATGACCAATATCGCCTCTATGGTGTCGCACACGGCTTTACGTGCATTGACCTGCAACATCACCACTGCATCTTGGGTCAGCAGTATCTACAGGCCTGAAGATGTGCCGAGCCTAGGAGGCCAATACCATGGGCCCAAACTTCCAGAGGGGGCGCAGCAACTCCTACTCGAGCGCGGATGGCCGGAACATAAGGATGAAATGGTATGACGGATATCGCTTGGCGCTGGAGATGGGCGGAGGTGGATTCCGAGCTATTGGTGTCGCAAGCTGTCGCGGACATCTTGGATAGTCATCGGCAGGGCCTCTTTGGCGTGGAGCGAGGGGGACAGTTATTCGTCAACCCGGTTAATCCGAAAGGGTTGCTGCTGGCCTTGGCCACGTTGCCTCATCGCGCCGATCGGTCAGGCTGGTCTTGGCTAGAGTTGGATGCGGAGCGGTGCCGTCAGGAGATCCAAGCTGCCAACGAACAAGGGTTACGTCTGGTGGGCTATTGGCATACGCATCCCCAATCTGTTCCGGTGATTTCTCCGGCAGACATAGGAAGTTTCTCCAGATTTGCTGCGCGTTACACGCAGGATCTACCGCACCCAATAGCCGTTATCGTTGGCAAGTCCGAAAAACCAGAAGGCATCAAGGCTTGGTCGTTCAGGGGCGGCAGATATGTTGAAGCAACTTGGCTTAGATAAGCTTCAAGTCAGTGCCATGGGAGGCGTCAGCGGTTACCCTTACCCGCCAGCATTAGCGCGAAGAGCTCTGCCTGAAAGCGAGCATCATCCAATGCGTTATGGTTCGGTTCGCTGAGTGGCTTCAGCGCAGCGGTCATCTTGGATGATTTTGTTTCCTGCCAGCTGCAACCTACAGCTCCCATGAAGTAGGCCTTCATGTCGATAGCGGTAAAACCAAAGGGGTTGGTTTCCAAGTATTTGTGGAAGTAGTAGTTGACGAATGACCAGTCAAACGGTGCATTGAGTCCTACGAAAATGACCTTCTGCCCCGTTTGGCAGGATGATTTCAGCCATTCACCAAATGTCAGCATCGCCTGTTGCGGAGTGAGTCCTTCGCGCTCCAGCTTCTCCAGACTCAGCCCCGATACTGCCAGTGCTTCTGGGTCGTGTTTTGGACTGTCAGGTCGTAGTTCAAGATAGATGGACGTGGCAGGTTGATCTACAAGGCAAGCTCCAATGGAAAGCAGGCTGTATTCGCCTGGTATAGGTCCAGAAGTCTCGACGTCGACGGAAACATAAAGCTCATCAGGGTTCATGTCATATCCTTTTCGTGTAGTTGCCAGATCACGCTCAAGCTCGGTAAGCGTCTGCCGAACACATCTTGTACCAGCCCGTTTGGTGTAGACGGACGCTCGAAACACCCTGTCGAGGCTATCGCGCTATTCGGTTTCGATGGCAGCTTGCTCCCCCTATGCTCTTGACTCGTCTAGGAGCAGCAACCAGAGCGAACCCCAGCAGCAGGTTCAAAAAGTGACTCAACAATCGTGCAGTCTGGAGTGTTCAAACCTAGGCATGTTGACTCACACATACCTGCCATTGAGAGCAGCTCTACCCGGATTTGCTGAAGCTTTGCTACCTTCGACTCTACTTCCGCTAGGTGCTTCTTGACCACCGAAAGCGCGTCAGCGCACGGACGATCAGCATCTGCTGCGAGCGCGATGAGTTCTCGGATATCTTCGAGCGGGAAACCCAATTCACGATTCTGCCGGATGAAGACGAGTCTTGATCGATGCTTTTCAGTATAGATTCGATGCCGCCCAGTCGACCGCAGGGCGGGAGGTAAAAGGCCTATTTTCTCGTAGTAGCGAATCGTTTCAATGTGGCAACCCGTTGATTTCGACAGCGCCCCGATTCCTGACATGCAAACTCCCCAAGCATTTTCTTGAACCTGTAGCAGCTACAGATATTAACCTGTCTTCAGAAAATAATTTCACGCGCTTGAAGGGCATTTTGTGGACAGAGAACAGCTAGAGACTAACCAGATTCCCATTTACTTCGTCGCGGTCATTGTCGCGGCCCTCGGAGGCCTGCTCGCCCCCAATGCGTCTGAAGCATTAGGGTCGACGGTGACACCCACCATCGCAGTGCTGATGTACGCCATGTTTCTACAGATCCCGTTCTTGGATCTCCGTAATGGCCTCGCAAATAAGCGTTTCATGGCAGCGCTGCTCACAGCCAACTTCGTGGCCATCCCCTTGCTGGTTTGGGCATTGACGATGGGGATAACCAATCACCCGGCGATTTTGGTGGGTGCCCTGTTGGTCTTGCTGACGCCTTGTATCGACTATGTGGTGGTTTTTACCCATATCGGTAAAGGCGACTCCAAACTCACTCTGGCGGCCACCCCATTGCTTCTTTTGATGCAGCTTGTGCTGCTGCCGGTGTACCTGACCTTCATGCTGGGTAACGACTCAACAGTGGTCATTTCTATAGGCCCATTTGTTGAGGCCTTTGTGATGCTGATCGCTTTGCCTTTGGTCTTAGCGGTAGCAACAGCTGCCGGGGCAAAGAGATCACGCATCGTTGAAAGCTGGAACAACGCATGGGCCTGGATGCCTGTACCGGCTATGGCGGCTGTATTGGTCGTAGTGATCGGCGCTCAGATTTCAACGGTGGTCAGAGACATCGACAAGCTGCTGCCTGTTATTCCCGCCTACATTGGTTTCACGCTCTTGGCACCGGTGGTAGGTGCGCTGGTGGCTCGGGCGTTTAAGTTACCGGCCAGCACGGCAAGATCAGTCGCTTTCAGCAGTTCGACACGAAACTCATTAGTGGTTCTGCCATTGGCATTGGCCTTGCCCGAGGAAATCAGAGGGCTCGCTGCGGCAGCAGTCATTACTCAAACGCTGATTGAGTTGGTCAGCGAACTAATTTACATCCGAGCAATTCCTGCTTTGGTGTGGCGCAAAATGTAGATGCCAGGGCAGACACCCTGCGCGATTAAACAGGCGCCCACATGTGCGGCAGCAGCTTGTTAATCTCACTCGCGCGCTGCGTCGGCAGGCGCATGAGAACATCCTTTAGATAGGCGTACGGATCATGGCCATTCAGCCGTGCTGACTGGATCAAGCTCATGATCGCCGCAGCCCGTTTTCCGCTGCGTAGCGACCCGGCGAAGAGCCAGTTCTTGCGCCCAAGAGCCCATGGCCGGATCTGGTTCTCCGCCCAATTATTATCAATGGGAACCGCCCCGTCATCGAGGTAGCGCGACAGCGCTGCCCAGCGTTTAAGGCTGTAATCGAGTGCTCTGCTGATGGCCGAACCTTCGGGCACAAGATCACGCTGCGCGATCATCCAGGCATGCAGCCTATCCATCACCGGTACGGCTTTTTCTTGCCGTATTCGGCGCCGTAAATCCGGCTCCAGGTCTCTGACTTCTCTTTCGATTTCGTACAACAACTGGATATAGCGCAGGGCTTGCTCGGCGAGCGTGCTTTTATTCGTAGCGTGCAGTTCGAAGAACTTGCGCCGTGTATGGGCCATGCAGCCGATCTCTGTCACGCCGAGTTCAAAGCTGGCCTTGTAGCCGCCAAAATCGTCGCAGACCAACTTGCCCTTCCAGTCCTGAAGGAAGTTGCGAGCATGCTCTCCGGCGCGACTGGAGCTGAAGTCATAAACCACCGCTGCCACATCCGAGAACTGGCTGGTAGCGTAGGCCCACACATAGGAGCGATGGGTTTTCTTTGTTCCCGGCATGAGCATCTGCACCGGTGTTTCATCTGCGTGGATGACTTGTTGCCCAAGCACTACTTCGCGCAGCGCATCGACCAGCGGCTGCAACTGAACTCCGGTCACGCCAACCCATTGAGCCAAGGTTGAACGTGGAATCGCCAGGCCCGCTCGACCGAAGATCGATTCCTGACGGTAAAGCGGCAGATGGTCAGCAAACTTGGCGATCATGACCTGTGCGAGCAGGCCCGAAGTCGGGATGCCCTTATCAATGACCTGCGCCGGAACCGGTGCCTGGATCAGCGTTTCGCAGTTATCGCAGACCCACTTGCCACGGACATGGCGCTCGACGGTGAACACGCCGGGCGTGTAGTCCAGCTTCTCGCTAACGTCCTCACCTATGCGCTTGAGGGCGCAGCCGCATGGGCAGTGAGTGTTGTCCGGTTCGTGATGGATCAACGTTCGCGGAAATTCTGCCGGCAATGCCGTGCGCTTGGGCTTTTGCTTTTCCTCGGTCGCCGTTGGTGCTATTTGCAACGCCTGAAGCTCGGCCTCAATCGCCGCGATATCAGTATCGATCAGGTCATCTAGCAGGCTGGCCTGTTCAGGATTCATCTGCTCGCTGCGCTTGGCAAACTTCAAACGCTTGAGCTGGGCGATCTCATGGGTCACTTTCTCAATGACTGTTTGATCACGGTTGATTTTCTTGCCCATAGTGTCGACTTGCGAGAGCAACTGCGCTGCGAGGACGCGCAGTTGAGTGGGAGACAGTTGGTCGAGATTGGGCGAAGAAGTCATACGCCGGACTTTGCCAGAGCAGGCGTTTCGCGACGATAGACCGATAGGCTAATGGCAGCCGTTAAAGCAGTATGATCGAGCCTCCAGAACCTGCGCGTTGCCATGGCAGCCCCAGCACCAATGCTTGAAGTTGCTCGGCATCCAGTTCCATCTCAGAACCATGGCGAATGCCAGGCCAGTGGAACTTGCCTTGGTTTAACCGGCGCGCCGCCAGCCATATTCCGAAGCCGTCATGCACCAGCACTTTCATGCGATTGGCGCGACGGTTGGCGAACAGATAAGCGCAGTGCGGCTGCGCCGCACCGAACACCGCGATCACCTTGGCTAGCGCCGTTTCGGTGCCTGCGCGCATGTCCATCGGTTCGGTGGCGAGCCAGATAGAGTCGATGCGAATCATCGCAGAATATCTCGAAGAAAAGCCGCGCAGGCGGCAGCACTTTCAGTGGGCCAGTTCACTTTGATGATGCCGCGCGGGTGCTGTATTTCAACGCAGATATTCGATGATGCTGGATGGGAGTTCGCCCCGGCCAGCGGCATGGCTAACGGAATAAATGCAGGTGGCGGCGCCGGGATTTTCTGCGCTTGCAGCCGAATCCATTTGTGGACGAGGTTTGCGTTGAGGCTATGACCGAGCGCGACGCTGGCAACCGAAGCGCCTGGTTGGGCGCACTCTTGAATGATCTGGGCTTTAAAGGATTTGGAATAGGAACGGCGTGTTGGCTGCATGAAATACCCGCTTAAAAGGCTAGAACTGGTGTCCACTTAATTTAAGTGCACACCATGTCTTCGCTTTGCAGGGCTGGGTAGATGACTTGGCCGGACGGTTACCAAGCTCGTAACCATGTGACGGTGGAAAGGCGGCAAAGCCATTGCCCCATTTTTTGCTGTTGCACTCGCTATCCGGCGTTCGAGCAGCGGCAGTGCATGTCTACTGGAGGAGTGCACGTTCCTTTGGTCAGCTCTGCGCCCGAGCATAATGATGTGTGTCATTCTCTAGTCGCGGATGAGGGCCGGACAATCATGAGCGAGCATTGGATAGTCAAGTGCCAGAATACTGAGGACGGTACTGGCGACATCATCATTGACCTACCTCCAGAGTTGCTTGACCAAATGGGGTTAGGTGTTGGTGATCATTTAGAGCTAACGATAGCGAATGGCACATTAGTGCTGACGCCCATGAACAGTGCAATATCAGTACGGCCGATGTTTGCTGGAGTCCTGCGTGAGGATGCCTATCATGCTTACCGCAAGCGGTTGGCTGCGTATCTCCATATCCCTTCCAACGCTTCGGATCAAGACATTCACGACATGATAGTAGCTGGCTTTTCGGCCGGCCTGATTTCATCGCTTTGTGCTGATGGCACCGTAAATCCGCAAGAACGCGACATAATCATTCACCCCAAAACGCTCAAAACAAAATTGGCAAGCGATCAGCTTTTAACGTCGGATGAGAGCGATCGCCTGTTCCGGTTCGCACACATTACCGCCATGGCCGAGATCATGTTCGGGGACGAAGGGAAGGCCAAGCAATGGCTTTCCAAACCCAAAGCCCGTTTTTTGGGAAAAAGCCCACTGGCAATGGTCACTACGTCTCACGGCACACATCTAGTTGAAGAAATGCTGATTCAGGTGTCTGAAGGCATGTCATTTTAATCCTGCCACAGTTAACAGTGTGGACGGAAATAACGGGCAGCAGCATGCCCACTTCTATGACTATCACTGAATCTGAGAGTCAATCACTATGATCAACGCAAACGCTCTAGCCGGTATAGGCATCAAAGCCCAAGCGTTGGTTCATCCCTCAACGGCGTGCGTTACGTCATTGCACCTGCGACTCTTGATACCGCCAAGACGGAGTCGAAACCACCACATAGTCGATATAAATGATCAGTTCATTCAACAGGACTCCCGCCAAAATTGTGGGGTGGCCGGTTAGCATCCTTAACGGGGATTGGACATCGACTCGATAATACGGCACTGCTCGATCACGCCGCCCTCGCAACAAGCAATCAAACGCTCCAACTCCACCTCCAAGCCTTGCAGGTCTCGGATGCGCATTCGAACCTGCTCTAACTGCCCCTCGATTTTTGCGTCCACCCTGGCGCAGGAAGCGTCGCGGTTATCCGCAAAGCCCAGCAACTCTCGAACATCGTCAAGGCTGAAGCCCAGTGTGCGGCTACGTCGGATGAACAATAGACGGTCGCGCTCCTCGTCGGTGTAGAAGCGATAGCCTGATGCTGAACGCCCTGCAGAAGGCAGGAGGCCGACCTGCTCGTAATAGCGGATGGTCACCGCTTTGGTATCAGTCGCCTTCGCCAGATCACCGACTGTGTATTTGGTCGAACTCATTTCGCTTGACCTTATAGTTGCTAGAATCTTCATTCTACGCGCCTTAGGCGATAAGCAAATCTGCGTGCGCTCAATAGAAAAGTGGACTGAATCCTATGGAAGCCCCCTTAAAACAACATCAATCCGGAGCTTGGGCGCTGTTGCTCTGTGCCTGGTTGCTTGCTCTGGTATCAACAATCGCCGTGCTATTCGTTGGTGAAGTCATGGGGCAACTGCCCTGTGTGCTCTGTTGGTTTCAACGAGCCTTCATGTTTCCACTCGTCCTGGTATTGGGCGTCGCCTGCTGTTTATCGGACACCGGTGTTTGGCGCTATGCACTGCCATTAGCAGTCATGGGTTGGCTCATCGCTCTGTATCACAACCTGCTTTATTTCGGACTGATTCCTGAAAGCATCAAACCTTGCGGGGCCGGCCCTTCCTGCTCCGGTGCCGACATGACCATCCTCAGTGGTGTTCCGCTGCCACTTTTATCGCTGGGCGCGTTCAGCCTGCTGATCATTTTTCTCGTTCTTATCCGTCGGAGATTTACCGTATGAGCAGACGCGCCGTCGTCCTCTCCATCAGCGTGCTAGCCATCGTAGGCTTTGCCGTCGCAGCATTTTTCTACAATCGTGCTGCCACTGTGCCCCAGGCTACAGCACCTGTACCGCAAACCAGCGCGCTAGTGCGGTTTAACTCACCAAGCTTCGGCCCTGCCGACGCCCCGGTGACAATCGTAGAATTCTTCGATCCATCTTGTGAAAGCTGCCGTGCCTTCTACCCCATCGTCAAAAAGATGATGTCACAACACCCAGGCGATGTTCGCTTAGTGCTGCGCTATGTGAAGCTTCACGTAGGGTCTGAAGAAGCCATACGTCTGCTCGAGGCTTCACGTAAGCAGGGTGTTTTTGTGCCGGTACTTGAAGCTGTCCTCGCTGCTCAACCGCAGTGGCATGACGATGCGAAAGCATCAGCAGCTTGGGACGTAGCGGCCCAAGCGGGCTTGGACGTGGCTAAGGCTCGTGAGGACATGATGTCGCCGGAGATCACCGCCACGATAGAAAGAGATGCCGCTGATGCCAAAACTGTAGGTGTGAAGGGAACACCGACATTTTTCGTTAACGGTAAACCCCTGACTAACTTCGGCGCTCAACAGCTCTACGATCTGATTTGGAGCGAAATCAACCAAGCTCGTTAATAAGGGCGCGTGCGGAATGCGGAATGAAAAAAGCTCACCGGGCTCGACAATCCGCTTGACCTTATAGTGGCTATAGGGTGTTCACTCTTCACAATAAATTGTGGAGAGTGCCTTTATGAAAAGCTGTTGCGGTGATGAACAAACACCGAAAAGTGACGCCGCCGT
Source organism: Pseudomonas sp. Y5-11 (assembly GCF_022368695.1). Taxonomy (NCBI): domain Bacteria; kingdom Pseudomonadati; phylum Pseudomonadota; class Gammaproteobacteria; order Pseudomonadales; family Pseudomonadaceae; genus Pseudomonas; species Pseudomonas sp. Y5-11. The sequence goes on along the minus strand of NZ_CP058974.1, from coordinate 832,807 downwards.
TGAGGTATTTGACCCGGCAGCACCGACCGGCTGCTGTGCACCTGCCGCGACTATGTGTAATACAACTACAGCACAGTCCAACAGTAGTTGCTGCTCCGCGAAAACTTTGGACGTCAGCTCAGCGCCTTCTTCAGTAAAGGGCGCGGGTTGCTGCTCCCCCGGCTCCGATATCAGTAAATCGAACTGCGCTGTCGTAGCACCGCCATCTGCCCTGTACAGCCTTGCCGAGCCGAGCCAGCCTGCTGCTACGGTTGATAATGACCTTTTTATCGATGCTTGCTGCCCACCATCTGCTGCGGGTAGTCCCAAAGTCGGCATCGAAAACGTGTCTCCCACCAATACCGACGAAGCGACTCGTTTCAGCAGTTTCAGGATTGGGCAGATGTGCTGTCCTTCCGAGCAGACCATGATCGAGGACAAGCTCGCGAAGATGAGCGGCATTCAAAAGCTCGAGTTCAACATGATGAACCGCACGATGGCTGTCTGGCACGAGCTACCCGACACCTTGGGTATCGAGGCAGCAGTGCTATCGCTGGGCATGCACGCCGAACCTTTGAGGGCTAATGGCAATGCAACCAGCGCAGATACGCCAGAAGTCCTTCCCCAGGCGGAATCACCTAAGAGCACATGGTGGCCATTAGCGCTTTCCGGTGTCGCTGCCGTGGGTGCTGAAGTCCTGCACTTCACTAACTCCGCGCCTGAATGGGTGATAGCGGTCATAGCCTTGTTCGCCATCGTGCTCTGCGGGCCTACGACCTACAAGAAGGGTTTGATCTCGATCAAACACCTCAACCTGAACATCAACGCGCTGATGAGCATCGCGGTTACCGGAGCGGTGTTGATCGGACAGTGGCCAGAAGCCGCGATGGTCATGTTTCTCTTCACCGTTGCGGAAATGGTCGAAGCGAAATCGCTGGATCGTGCGCGCAATGCGATCAAGGGGCTGATGGACTTGACCCCTGAACGAGCTACCGTGCGCCAACCCAACGGTAGTTGGCTGGAAGTCGATGTAAAAACGGTCGAGATTGGGGCCTTGGTTCGTGTCCGCCCCGGCGAACGAATTGGCCTGGATGGTAAAGTCTCTTCTGGTAACTCTACTGTTAACCAAGCGCCCATCACGGGCGAGAGCTTGCCCATCGAAAAAGATGTCGATGATCCTGTCTATGCCGGCTCCATTAACGAATCCGGCTCCTTCGAGTATCGAGTGACAGCTGAGGCCAACAATACGACCCTTGCTCGAATCATTCACGCGGTTGAAGAAGCCCAAAGTTCGCGAGCTCCAACCCAGCGGTTCGTTGATAAGTTTGCCAAAATTTATACGCCAGGGGTGTTCTTTTTCGCCGTCGCGATTGCGGTATTCCCACCACTGTTTATGGGCGGATTGTGGACTGACTGGATCTATCGTGCACTGGTGCTTCTGGTGGTTGCTTGCCCTTGTGCGCTGGTCATTTCCACTCCGGTGTCCATCGTCAGTGGTCTGGCGGCAGCGGCTCGCAAAGGCATTTTGGTTAAAGGCGGCATCTACCTGGAAATAGGCGCCAAGCTGAGTTTCGTCGCGCTCGATAAAACCGGCACCATTACCCATGGGAAACCGGTTCAGACAGACTACATTCCGGTAGCCGAAGACTCAGAGGTACATCCTCAGATTGTTGCCGCCAGCCTCAGTGCACGCTCGGATCACCCCGTATCACAGGCAATTGCCAAGTACGAAGGCTCGGACGCATCAACGTTCCTGCAAGTGGAGAGTTTTGAGGCCCTTCCCGGTCGCGGGGTAAAGGGGATGATTGAAGGCCAGCTCTTCTACCTGGGCAATCACCGACTGATCCAGGAGTTGGGGCTCGGTACTTCGCAGTTGGACGAATCTCTGACTAGCCTGGAGCGCCAAGGCAAAACAGTCGTAGCCTTGACCAGCGCCAGTCAGGTTTTTGCGTTGTTTGCTGTAGCCGATACCGTAAAGGACTCAAGCCAGACAGCGATCAAGGAGCTGCATGCATTGGGTATCAAGACCATGATGCTTACAGGCGACAATTCGTACACGGCTGATGCGATTGCCAAACGAGTTGGGATAGATGAGGCGCGGGGAAACTTGTTGCCCAGCGACAAGCTTTCAGTAATTGATCAATTGAAGGGCCGTAAGCACGTGGTGGGGATGGTCGGTGATGGGATAAACGATGCACCTGCATTGGCCAAGTCTCAGATCGGATTCGCCATGGCCGCGGCTGGCACGGGAACCGCTATTGAAACGGCTGACGTTGCTTTAATGGATGATGATCTGCGCAAGATTCCGGCCTTCGTCCGCCTGTCACGCGAGACAGCTGTGATTCTTAAGCAAAACATTTTGTTCGCCTTAGGTATTAAGGCCATTTTCCTTGTGTTCACCCTCATGGGTTTGGCCACCATGTGGATGGCTGTTTTTGCAGACGTTGGAGTGAGCATACTTGTCGTGCTCAATGGACTTCGATTGCTAAAGAAGTAGATCGCGAGGTGAGGATGAAAGATAAAAGCGTCTTCGCCCGGCCAAGCAACTTTGTGGATGGCTCTTTTCGCCGATATGGGGACGAGCCCGCTTGTGGTATTCAATGGACCACAACTATTGCGGTATTGATTCGAAAGCTACATTGTCAAAATTGATTACTCACATAAGGAATTAAATATGCAATGTCCTATCTGCAAAGATATAGCTTTAGTAATGACTGAGCGCCAGAGCATAGAAATTGACTATTGCCCGCAATGCCGCGGTGTCTGGCTTGACCGAGGTGAACTCGACAAGATTATTGAGCGTAGTCAGCGACAAGAGACCGTTAGATTGCTTCCACAGAACCTCACATCACCTGTCCAAAGTTCGACGCCAGCAGAACAACCTGGTTACAACCAGTACGGGAATAAGCATGGTCATGGAGATCGAGGGAGCCACAGCGGTGGATGGAAAGAAGGTGGCCATCAAAGTCAAAGTGGGCATCAGGGACAACCGAGTCGCAAAAAATCGTTTTTGCAGGAACTATTTGATTAAGATGGCGATTTCTCGCTTATGATCTGAATACTACATCAAACCAGTATCCACCTTTGAATGATTGGTTTGATGATATGGAACGGTTTGGGTGCTAGTAGGTCTTTATATTCTACAGTCCACTCGTTGGATCTTCATTAGGCTACATTTGGGGAAAAATCATGAGTTCAGGGCACAGTCACGGTCAAGTACGTGCGGGTCATGAAAAGATGTTATGGATCGCACTCGCCCTGACGACAAGTTTTATGATTGCTGAGGTCATCGGAGCCTTTGTCACGGGCAGCCTAGCCTTACTGTCGGATGCTGCGCATATGCTGACAGACGTTGTGGCTTTGGCAATATCCTTGCTGGCTATTCATATTGCCAAACGCTCTGCTGACAGGAAGCGCACGTTCGGGTATGCACGATTCGAAATACTTGCAGCCACATTCAATGCTGTCTTGTTGTTTTTAGTCGCTATATACATTGTCTATGAAGCGTATCTTCGACTTAACGCCCCCGCAGAAATTCAGTCGACGGGCATGTTAGTAATTGCAGTGATGGGACTGATAGTTAACCTCATTTCAATGCGTCTGTTGAGTGCCGCTAGTGGGGAAAGTCTCAATGTGAAGGGCGCTTATTTAGAGGTTTGGAGCGATATGGTGGGGTCTATTGGCGTCATCATTGCAGCGCTTGTAATCCGCTTCACCGGTTGGAGTTGGGTTGATTCACTTGTTGCAGCAGGTATCGGATTCTGGGTGCTGCCTAGGACTTGGTCACTGCTCAAGGAAAGCATGAATATATTACTGCAGGGCGTTCCAGAGGGCATCGATATTCAAAAGGTGGAGGCGAAAATATACGGAATCGTAGGAGTAAAAAATGTGCACGATTTGCATATATGGGCTTTAACCAGTGGTAAGAGTGTAATGAGCGTTCACCTGGTCGCTGACTATACCTCCCGCAGTGAACAAGATATTTTAACTGAAGTCACGTCGCTTATGAGTGAAGAGTTTCAGATCAGTCATACTACTGTACAAATGGAAAAAGCAGATTTCCATAGCCAATTAGTTGACGATTATGAAGGCAAGGTCCACTAATTGAGTTCCACTTTTAAGACAAGTTGTTATTTCGGGGATCCACCCCAGAGGGCTAGTTAAAATGAAAAAATTATTTTAAATTGTGCTCTGCATGATAATGCTTTTGTCTCTAACAGTAGAGCCGGTTTTGTCGAGCCCGGCTAGACCAGAAAAGGTATTCGGGTGGATTGAAGAAGGGATACTTTTACCAGAAAATATCGCCGTGAAAATAAAGTTGGATACTGGGGCTCTTACGTCATCCATGGATGCGAAGGACTTAAAAAGATTCCAAAAAGATGGAGAAGAATGGATTCGGTTTAACGTTAAAGTCAAAGACACCAAAACTAAGAAGGTGAGTAGCGCACTCTTCGAACGACGGATTGAACGAAATGTAAAAGTTAGAGGTGCCGGCGGCGCTGAACATCGTCCAGTCGTCATGATGACGATGTGCATAGGAGATAAAATTTATAAAGAGGAATTTTCTCTGAAAGATCGAGGCGAGATGAACTATCCCGTACTGATAGGACGCCGAACATTGGAAGCTTTGGGAGCGGTCGATGTTTCGCGCAAATTCACCGAGGAACCCCACTGCAGTTAATTTTAAATATATTTATATTATAGTTTTAGAGTTACTTTATTTGCAAAGCACCTGGAAGGCATACTCGTATTGAGTGTTGCAAAGGCCGACTGAATCGTCAAATAAAAAGACGGACAGTCGGTCGCAGTTTTTTTAGATGCTTGAAAACTTACCATTCTAATATGAATGGCTCTGAGTGGAGTGTGCGTTAATTTTAATGATGATCTTTAGACTTCATTCTTGCCACTAGTTGGCTGCTATTACTGCTGCTGGCCAGTCATTGAAGTAAGTTTTAATGAGGCCAAGGCTTTGGATTGACATGCGCTAAACAGATCAAGCTCAGGTCGATATGCCGAAGTTTGGATATTCATCAATCCTAATATCGAATGGAATAAGTTGTCATGGGATAGTGATGCGCCTCGCTGTTCCCTCAAGCATTGAACGTCTAGTTTTTGACGAGATTGCATGTTTTTGGAGATCCAGAGAACCATGGGAATGCTAGTCTGCTCTTTGGGCGCCATAGCATAAGGCAGTCCGTGCAAGTATATCCCGTTCTCGCCGAGAGACTCACCGTGATCAGAGACGTAAAGCATAGCCGTATCAAAGCGCTCAGCGTTGCGCTTTAGCAAGTCAATCGTTTGTCCAAGTACATAGTCTGTATAGACGATACTGTTATCATAGGCACTGACTATGCTCTCGCGCGTACATCGCTCTAGTTGGTTATTATCACAAACGGGACCAAATCGCTCGAATTCGCGTGGGTAGCGCTTGTAGTAGGATGGGCCGTGACTACCTTTCATGTGGAGAACCACGACTGAATCACCCTGTTGTTGATCCAAGTAAGCTTGCAGGTCTTGCAATAAGACTTCGTCGTAACACTCGCCTGCTCTGCATAATCCTGATGTTTTCTGATTGTTCAATTTCTCATTTTTTACTCGGTCACAAATACCTTTACAACCCGAATTGTTATCTCTCCAAAGTACCGATACTCCGGCCCGCTGCAACACGTCTAATAAGCCTTCTCTCCGTAACGCCATACCGTCTTTATAGCCTTGTTTACCCGCATCCAAGAACATGCAAGGTAAGGAGATTGCCGTAGCTGTTCCACATGAACTGACATTGGTAAAACTTAAGACACCACGCCGAGTCAATTCCGGATTGGTATCGCGTGTGTAGCCATTAAGCGAGAAGTTCGCGGACCTAGCGGTTTCACCCACAATTAACAACGTCAGGCGTGATTTTTTTACACTCGCAGTAGTTTCTCCTTGGCGGGCATCAGCACCAATGATTTTTAGTTCTGTGGGCTGTGCTAGCTGGCGACGCATATACCCATGGATTGCCGAAACCACATTCGAAGGAACTAACATCAATCTGAGTTCGCGATGGTTACGTACGAGCGATGCATAAGATTGGTAAAGCGTAAATACGATGATTGCCAAACAGGTAAGTGCTGCCGCCAGCCCCATCAATCGATGAGCAAGCGCGCGGGTGCGCGATCGTTGTATCAAACGGACTCGGGTGATAAGCAGCACCGGTAGAACACCAAAACCCAGCATCCATCGCAGTAACTCCCAGTTCAGCAGGTCCGTGGTCTCAGAGATGTCTGTTTGAATAACATTCGTTAGCATGCTGTAGTCAATTACAATGCCGTAGCTATTCATAAAGTAACTCGCTGCTGCCGCAACCAACAGAACAATGGCTAGCACAGGCTTTATGAAGCGTCCCCAAGCCATCGCGCTGAGTAACACGTACAGCCACATCAACACGAACCAAGGCAGGCTAAGCACAAATAAGATGCTTCCGTCTTGTAGGCCTCCCACGCTTTTCCAAACAACTCGCCAAAATGGCCAGTTACTGAACAACAGAAGCCAAGTTGAAACTGCAATAATTAATTGATTGCTACTGAGTATAATTTTCGTACTCAGAATTGGTATTTTTTTATTCATGGGTATCTCGGAATATCTCGACATGATCGTGCGCGCAAACTGTCACTGGACTGCCGCTACGTTTTAGGGAAGAAAAAATCAGCAACAGAGCGATGTAATTCATGGATGCACCAGTGACCCTCAACGCTTTCCTCGGTTGGTTGAAGCTCCACGATTAGCCAAACCGCCAAAACGCCAAAACCGATGAGGATTTTTTTCATGAGATGCCCCCCAAGTAAGTGTTGTACTGATAGATCCGCTCGACTTGACTTAAAAAACAATTTTTTTTGGAGCGAAATGATGGTGGTTGGGTCGCGGGGGTATGGTTTTCTTGCTGACGTTGCGCATCTGTCTTAGTATCGAAGGCATAGGTGATGAAATTGTTTAGATCACTATTCTGATAGGCGCGACTAGTTGTCTAAAAAGGAATTCTAGTTGCGGATGAGAGACCAAAGCGGTCTTGATGCGCTTACCAAGTTCACCACTTTCGAATGCCGATAATCCTCATTGCGCGAAACATCGCCGTACTCGCATAACGCACACTCCTCGGAGTCAGGCGACGCCTTGCAGTTGATTTCAAATATTCGTTGAAAGCTTTGGCAGCCGTTTTTAGTACGGCATCGGGGTTCAAACTCTGTTAAAGCCTGGCTGCGCTATTCTGTATTTCCCGCTCGGCGTCTGCGAGTCTTGGCTCATTTGATAATACGGGTTGGTGACTGTTCCTCGTCTTACATTGGCTGGCTCATGCGCGGTCGTCATCAATGATTCCCGAGGCAGGGAATCAGCCGACCACAACATTTTTCTAATGCGAGATGGCATCACAAAATTTTCGCCCCCAAGGCGCGCCGTTTTCATCGTTTAACAGTAGGGACATCTGCAGCGTCTAGAGTGTTTAGATATATTGCATGCTCAATGTACTGCATAAGAGTTATCGCGAGGGTGACTGAAGAATTACAAATTTGTAATAAGACCATCTATCGTCATCAAGTAGTCTAAAATCTATTTGCCGTATGGTCGTGTGTCTCAATTCACTCATTTAACAGAAACTGAAAAAATGCGCGATATTCTGTAATGGCTTAACTCATCCAGTTGAGATGCTAAAGTGAACCGGTGAGTAAAGTTGCCTAAATGAGTGTGGTGGTATTTTCAATTAGTATCGAGACTTTATAATAAATGCGTATCTTGATAATAGAAGACGATCCGAAAACCGCTCATTATTTGCGCCAGGGTCTGACTGAAAGCGGCTTTATCGTTGATTGCATACAAAACGGAATCGATGGCATAAACTTAGTCTCCCAACAGGCTTATGACCTTGTAGTACTAGACGTAAACCCCCCGCAAAGTGACGACTGGGATCTACTTGTAAGTATTCGCGAGGTAATTATTACCCCGATCATGATGCTTACCGAGAAAGGTAGTGTTGAGGATAAAGTCTTGGGTTTTGATCTAGGCGCTGACGATTACATGGTCAAACCAATTGAGTTTCCTGAGTTGTTAGCTAGAGTCCGTACTTTAATGCGTCGAACTGGGTCGTCGGCATCGCTAAATGTGCTTCGCGTTGGCGATTTGGAGCTCGATCTGGGTAGGCACAGGACCTTTCGCGCTAACCAGCGAATTGACCTGACTAACAAGGAGTTCGCCTTGCTACACTTTTTGATGTGTCAATCAGGCACGACGCTATCGCGCACGCAGATTAAGTCTTCTGTCTGGGGTCTGAGTAGTGATTGCGACACGAACGTTGTTCAAGTAGCAATGAGGAGGCTTCGAGCTAAAATTGATGATCCTTTTGACGACAAGCTTATCCATACATTGCGAGGTGCTGGATATGTCCTTGAGTCGCGTGCCCATTAACCCCGTTTAGCCATTCTTATTTTGATATTGTGCGAAATAATTGGATTGCACTAAATTAAACGCGCTGAAAATATTGATTATAGAAAGGCAGTTATGTAATCTCTAAAATTGTCTCAGGAAGCGGAATGGTTCTGCAGTAGGGATTTAATTTTGCACCAAGCGCTTAAGATAACGTTAAAATCTAGATTGCACGAAAGTCTATACGATTTGCAGTTTAGAATAAACATGCTGAATTTAGCTTAATTCCGAAGTAGGGGGTTGCGACGCTATATCTGCAAGACCACACACTCTCGAGTGATTATCCATGAAGGCATGATCAACCTGCGTAATAGGTGGGTATCACAAAGATCGGTACCAATAGATGTTCACGTTGGATTGCTCTTGGGCACTAGTAATGTATCTTGACGAAGGTTATATTTTGCACAGGGCTATTAAATCTTCACTATCCATTGGTGAGTCATCGGTTTCATCTCTGGCTGAGCAAAAAGAGTAATGTTGTCTTTGGGTTTTTAAGCATCGATCCCCACTTATATATTACCTAGTGATCTGACTCGTGCAGCCAAGCTGTTTTATATTGCTTTTGATTAAATTAAATCCTAACTAAAAACCTCCCCCGGTCTTTGAGAGTTTAAGTTACTAGTTGAAATGTTCTTCGGGAATGTAATTCTGAAGGTTGTCGGATGCCCTGGTATACTAAAGACATCTGCTGTTCCATGATGGAGGCTCATGATAGATCGGACAATAGCCAATCCTAATCCAGTGCCACCTTCAGCTCGTGAGCGACTATTATCCACTCGATAGAAACGATCGAAGATATTAAGCAAGTGATGGCGTTCAATTCCCACTCCGGGATTGCTTATTGAAAGGGAGACTTCTTCGGTTCGCGTTTCAATGGAAATAACAACCGACTCTTCTATCGGGCAGTGACGAATGGCGTTTGATAAAAGATTCGAAATGGCGCGCTGAATCATGAGTCGATCGCCTGAAACTTTACCCTGACCACTGACGGTTATGCCGACGCACTTTTCTTCAGCCGAAAGAGAAAAAAGATCAATTACTTTTAAAGCTTCGTCTTCCAGCAAAATGTTTTCGAATGGTACAAGTGCGGCTGGGTGACTTACTTGGGCTAAAAAAAGCATATCAGATATAATTCTAGTGACTCGCCCCAACTCTTCGGTGCAAGACTCTAGTACAGACTTATACTCCTTTACTGAGCGATCACGAGAAAGAGTTACCTGTGCTTTCCCCATAAGGTTCGTAATCGGTGACCGCAACTCATGCGCCAAATCATCTGAAAACTGAGTGAGTTGTTGGACTCCGCTATCAAGTCGGTGAAGCATGAAATTTATGCCATGAGCTAGCTCACTGATCTCTTGGGGCATATTGACAACGGAGAGTCGGTGACTGAGATCTTGGGTTGATACCATTCCCGCAACTTCACAGAATTCCCGGAGTGGGGACAATCCGCGTTGCACTATCGCCCAAGCACTGATACCAATAAGGATCAACAACAGCGGAACCGCTACGATGGTTGAACTCAAATAAGAGCTTAACAGTGATTCATCATTCGAGCGGTCCATAGTCAGCAAGACTGATACGAATTCACCATCTTTTAGCCTCATGAGTTTCGCTGCTGTGAGGATGTGATTTTCGCTTTCCTGTGCCGAGGAGTAGTAAGAAATCTTAGTGCTATCGGTTGCTCCGATTTTGCTCCTAGAAACTACGGTTATATCTGCTCCAAAACTCAGGACAGGGACACTCAGATTTTCATCATCAAAAATAGTGAGATTAAGATTGTCATGCCCTAGCACTTGATCTAATAGTGCGTGTGGCTTTAGGCTCATGTTGCTAGTACTGATATCCATCAGTAAACTGTGCTCAATTTGATTCATTTTCTTTTCTAAGCTGTTTTTTGCACGCAAATCAAGCTCGTGGGTAAGCGCTAAATAGGCCAGAATCGCTAAAGAAACTACTAGTACTGCTCCCATTATACTTACTGTCAAACCCAATCGCATTGACAGGCTGACTTGCTTCATTTTCTCTCCTCCAGTACATAACCTACGCCGCGGAGCGTATGGATTAATTTAGTTTCAAATGGGTCATCTATTTTAGCTCTGAGCCTACGTATCGAAACTTCGACAACATTGGTGTCGCAATCAAAATTCATGTCCCAAACCAATGAAATGATCTGAGTACGAGATAACACCTCTCCAGATTGACGCATTAATAGATGGAGCAGTGCGAATTCTTTCGTCGTCAAATCTATGCGTTGTTTTCCGCGAAATGCGCGATGCCTTCCTTGATCAAGTTCAAGATCAGCAACTTTTAACACTTCTTGAATTGGTATGTGTTCGCTACGACGCATTAGAGTGCGTACTCTTGCCAGCAACTCTGGAAATTCAAATGGCTTGACAAGATAGTCATCAGCCCCCAGATCCAATCCTCTAATTTTATCTTCTAAGCGTCCTCTTGCAGTAAGCATCATTACCCTAGTACTGCTAGACCGCCGAATATTTTCAAGAACGTCCCATCCGTGCATTTCAGGAAGATTTACGTCAAGTAATACCAGATCATAAGCTTGCTGCCGTGCCAGATGGAGTCCATCAGCTCCTGTCGATGCGCAATCTACAATATAGCCACTTTCAGTTAGACCCTGATGTAAGTATTCAGCAGTCTTTGGCTCGTCCTCTATCACAAGAATACGCATAGGAATTAACCCTTCTTAAAGTGGTTCGTAATGGCTCTTTTCGTAGAATCTGTTTAAAGTTAACCATCTGTTTAAACGTTGGATTCTGGTTGCATTTTTAATTTTCTGGGATCATAGAGTTTAAAACTAACAAGGTTTCGTGCGACCCTCGTCACCCTGTAGTACAAGAGCCGCCTCCCGTTTTTGTCTAGGGATGTCGCTTGGTGCGAGCACTTATTGCCCTAATCCTAATGCATTAAGTGAGGCTTATTCGTTAGATAACGTATTTGTAATTCTTCAGTCACCTTGTTGATAGGTGTACGGAATTATATTTGCCTCATGGGAAATTCTTTTTGTATAAAGGTTTTGGGGAATGATGGAATTACTTCGGTTTAGAAAGTTTATTGCTCACCCAATCACGCATAAAACCATGCTACAAGCAGGTCTTATTTCGATCCTTGCTCTTTTGAATGCTCCTTTGTTAGCCGCAAACGCTCAAATGCTCACAATGGATCAAGCGCTTGAAACTGCATTTTCCAACAACCCAGACCTAGCGGCCGCTCAATGGGAGACAGGTATTGCTCAGGGAGAGCGACAGCAGGCTGGATTGATTCCAAACCCTGAGGTTTCCTGGGAGGCTGAAGATACTCGGCGAAACTCGCGCACCACGACGGTAATGATCAGCCAGCCGATAGAGCTTGGCGGTAAGCGTGGAGCTAGGATTGAAGTGGCCAATAGAGCTCAGGACGCAGCGGGGATTGAGTTGGAGCGCAAGCGTAACGTTCTGCGTGCCGATGTCATTCAGGCTTTTTATAGTTCCTCAACGGCTCAGCAAAGACTGCTGCTGTCACGTCAATCACTTGAGCTCGCCGAGCGCGGTTTGCGTGCAGCGCAAGGTCGCATCAAGAGTGGCAAATCCTCACCCGTTGAAGGTACGCGCGCAGAGGTTCAGCTATCAGAAGTGCGCCTAGAGTTGAGGCGGGCTGAGCGGGATGAGGCCAGTGCCTACCAGAGACTCGCTCAGGTCATGGGGGCGCCTTTGCCTGCATTTGTGTCCGTAGGTGATCCAAATCGGTCGATGCCAACCGTGCCCGATTCGTCGCTGCTGTTTAGCCGAATTGGTGAAACTGCAGAGCTACGATTAGCAAAACTGCAAATAGATCAGCGGGAAGCCTCTCTTGGTCTTGAGAAGGCTCGTCGAATTCCGGACCTGACCGTGAGTATCGGGAGTCAATACGACGAGCGTGAGCGCGAGCGGGTGAATGTCGTAGGGCTATCTATGCCCATCCCGTTGTTTAACCGTAACCAAGGCAACGTACTGGCCGCAGCCCGCCGTGCCGATCAATCTCGCGACCTTCGGAATGCCAGTGAGTTACGACTGCGCACAGAGATCCAAACCACCTTAGATCAGTGGCTGACTGCTAACACTGAAGTGGCGTCGTTCAATCAAACCATCCTGCCTGCAGCGCAAAGTGCCGTCGATACCGCTACCCGAGGTTTCGAAATGGGTAAGTTTAACTTTCTCGACGTGCTCGATGCTCAGCGCACATTGATTAGCGCTCGCACGCAATACATCCAAGCCATCGCCGAGGCGACAGACGCCTGGGTGCGTATCGAGCGAATTTTCGGTGATGTTGCCATTCTCACTCGTACCCCGTGAATTTCATATAACGCTTTTTTTACCGCTGCTCAGTATCGCAATACCACGTTAATCCGTGAATGCCGACTGGGTTGCGCAGGGAGTCTCCATGGATAAAAAACTAATCCTCGTCTCGGCACTAACCTTGGCAATAGGTATAGGCATCGGTTCGTTTTGGATGACAAGCCCATCGGTGCCTTCAGCTGAAGCTCAGACTCAGGAGGGCAAAGGCTATGACGATCACGGCGATGAAACTGCTGACGGAAAACCGGCCGAGGGCGAACACGCAGAAGGCGAAGCTGAAGAGGGTCATTTGACTCTGAGCGAAGAGCAGATCAGCTCTGCCGGCATCCAACTGGTTGAAGCGAAAGCGCAGAGCATCAGCCTTTCATTGCCCTTTCCTGGAGAAATCCGTTTTGATGAAGACCGCACTGCGCACGTGGTGCCCCGCGTACCTGGTGTCGTTGAGTCGGTTCATGCCAATCTTGGTCAACCAGTGAAAAAAGGTCAGTTGCTGGCCGTAATCGCTAGCCAACAAATTTCTGATCAGCGCAGTGAACAAGCCGCTGCGCAACGTCGTCTTGAGTTGGCGCGTACTACCTACGAGCGAGAGCGACAGTTATGGCAGGACAAAATCTCTGCAGAACAGGACTTCCTGCAAGCCCGCCAGGCTTTGCAAGAAGCTGAAATTGCTCTCAGCAATGCTCGGCAAAAAATTAGCGTACTGAGTGGTAGCTCGGTCGCCAGCGGGGGTAATCGATATGAATTGCGTGCGCCGTTTGACGGGGTTGTAGTCGAGAAACATTTGGCCCTCGGTGAAGTTGTCAGCGAAACCACCAATGCCTTTACGCTCTCCGACTTGTCGCGTGTGTGGGTGACCTTTGGAGTCTCACCAAAGGATTTGAACAAGGTACTCGTAGGCAAATCGGTCAAGGTCAGTGCGCCGGAGTTGAATGCTGAAGTCACTGGAACCGTGGCCTATGTCGGCAGTTTGTTGGGCGAGCAAACCCGTACAGCCACGGTCCGCGTGACATTGGAAAATCCACAAGGTGCATGGCGTCCGGGGCTATTTGTGACCGTGCAGGTTGACACCGGTACTCGGCAGACAAAGGTCGCTGTACCAGAGGCGGCTCTTCAGACGGTCGAGGACAAGCAAACTGTTTTCGTTCGAACGGAGGACGGGTTTAGAGCTCAGCCAGTGGAGACAGGTGGTCGTTCGGCGGGTCTGGTCGAGATCAAGGAAGGCCTGGAGCCCGGAGCTCAAATCGCCGCCGCCGGTAGTTTCATTTTGAAATCAGAATTGGGTAAAGCCTCGGCTGAACACGCCCACTGATCCGCCATTTCCACGAGAAGGTTCTCATGTTCGAACGCCTGATCCAATTTGCCATCGAGCAGCGCATTATCGTACTGCTCGCGGTTTTCCTCATGGCCGGCCTCGGTATAGCAAGCTATCAGAAGCTGCCGATCGACGCGGTTCCCGATATCACCAACGTCCAGGTGCAAATCAACACGGGGGCAGCAGGTTTTTCACCACTGGAAACCGAACAACGCATCACGTTCCCCATCGAAACAGCAATGGCTGGTTTACCGGCTCTAGAACAAACTCGTTCGCTGTCACGCTCGGGTTTGTCGCAAGTTACTGTTATTTTCAAAGAGGGCACGGACCTCTTCTTCGCTCGGCAATTGGTCAACGAACGATTACAGGTGGCCAAAGAGCAACTGCCAGAAGGTGTGGAAGCTGTCATGGGACCGATCTCAACCGGTCTTGGTGAGATTTTCCTGTGGACGGTCGAGGCTGAAGAGGGGGCTGTCAAGGAGGACGGCAGTCCCTATACGCCGACCGACCTGAGGGTGATTCAAGACTGGATCATCAAGCCTCAACTGCGCAATGTTCCTGGGGTCGCCGAAATCAATACCATTGGCGGGTTTGCCAAGGAGTATCAGATTGCGCCCGATCCAAAACGCTTGGCCGCTTACAAGCTCACGCTGACTGACCTTGTTACAGCGCTGGAGCGCAACAACGCTAACGTCGGTGCCGGTTACATCGAGCACAGCGGCGAACAGTTACTGATTCGTGCACCTGGTCAAGTAGCAACCACCGACGATATCGCCAATATCGTCATGGCCAATGTCGACGGTACGCCAATACGTGTGAAGAATGTTGCAACCGTGGATATCGGCCGTGAATTGCGCACGGGAGCAGCGACCGAAAACGGTCGTGAAGTGGTGCTCGGCACAGTGTTCATGCTAATCGGCGAGAACAGCCGCACCGTGGCGCAGGCCGTTGCCAACAAGCTTGAGCAAATCAACCGTTCACTGCCAAAAGGGGTTGTAGCAGTCACTGTCTATGACCGTACCAATCTTGTGGACAAGGCGATTGCCACGGTAAAAAAGAACCTGATCGAAGGTGCAATCCTAGTGATTGCGATTCTATTCCTGTTCTTGGGAAATATACGTGCAGCGCTGATCACTGCCATGGTTATCCCGCTCGCTATGTTGTTCACATTCACCGGCATGTTTACCAATAAAGTTAGCGCCAACCTGATGAGCCTTGGGGCTTTGGACTTTGGCATCATCGTCGACGGTGCGGTGGTAATTGTTGAAAACGCCATCAGGCGTTTGGCCCATGCGCAGCAACACCACGGGCGCATCCTCACTCGCTCTGAACGTTTTCACGAAGTATTCGCTGCTGCCAAGGAAGCACGCCGACCATTAATTTTCGGTCAGTTGATCATTATGGTCGTGTACCTACCGATTTTTGCGCTTACTGGCGTCGAAGGAAAAATGTTCCACCCGATGGCCTTCACCGTAGTGATCGCCTTACTGGGGGCGATGTTGTTGTCAGTAACTTTTGTCCCTGCTGCGATTGCGATGTTCGTGACCGGCAAGGTCAAGGAAGAAGAAAACGTCATCATGCGTGGCGCCCGCCGGATGTATGCTCCAGCTTTGGACTGGGTCATGGGCCATCGATCGTTGGCATTCGCCATGGCATTAGGCGTGATCACAATATGCGGTGTGGTCGCAAGTCGGATGGGTAGTGAGTTTGTGCCGAGTCTCAGCGAAGGCGATTTCGCGTTGCAAGCATTGCGTGTCCCAGGTACCAGCCTGACGCAATCGGTAGAGATGCAGCAACGCCTTGAAACCCTGGTATTGGCAAAAGTACCGGAGGTCAAACGGATGTTTGGTCGTACAGGTACTGCCGAAATTGCCTCCGATCCAATGCCTCCAAACATTTCTGACAGCTATGTGATGCTCAAGCCGAAGAGTCAATGGCCTGATCCGAATAAATCAAGGGAGGCATTGATAGACGATATTCAAAAAGCTGCAGCTGCGATGCCCGGAAGCAACTATGAGCTTTCTCAGCCTATTCAACTGCGTTTCAACGAGTTGATTTCAGGCGTACGTAGTGATGTGGCGGTCAAGGTATTCGGTGATGACATGGCGGTGCTCAACGGCACCGCTGCAAAAATCGCCGCATCAATGCTGAAGATCAATGGTGCCTCCGAGGTCAAAGTTGAGCAAACGTCGGGACTGCCGGTACTGACCATCAACATCGACCGCGACAAAGCCGCCCGTTACGGACTCAACGTAGGCGACGTGCAAGACACCATTGCGGTGGCAGTTGGCGGTCGACAAGCCGGTACGATGTATGAGGGAGACCGCCGATTTGACATGGTGGTGCGTTTATCCGACGCGATGCGTAAGGATCTCGAGGGATTGTCCACATTGCTAATCCCGGTACCGGCGTTGCTCAACACCAATGCTGACCAGATCGGATTCATAGCTCTTTCAGAGGTGGCGACCCTCGATCTAGTGTTGGGACCTAACCAGGTCAGCCGAGAAAACGGCAAGCGTCTGGTGATCGTCAGCGCCAACGTGCGTGGGCGTGATATCGGCTCTTTTGTACAGGAGGCCAGTAGCGCCATTGATAAGGAAGTGCAAATCCCATCCGGTTACTGGACCACTTGGGGAGGGCAGTTCGAGCAGCTCCAATCCGCTGCCAAGCGACTACAGATTGTAGTGCCGGTTGCCCTGCTTCTGGTGTTCGCACTCTTGTTCATGATGTTCAACAACCTCAAGGATGGCCTACTGGTGTTTACTGGTATTCCGTTCGCATTGACAGGGGGTGTCATGGCTTTATGGCTGAGAGACATCCCGCTATCGATCTCGGCAGGTGTTGGTTTCATCGCGTTGTCGGGAGTGGCGGTGCTAAACGGTCTGGTGATGATCGCTTTCATACGTAATCTACGCGAGGAAGGACATTCTTTAAGTTCCGCAATTAATGAAGGGGCTCTCACACGTTTACGTCCGGTGTTGATGACAGCTCTCGTGGCCTCTCTTGGGTTTATTCCGATGGCACTGGCAACCGGAACGGGGGCAGAGGTTCAAAGACCCCTAGCTACCGTAGTAATCGGGGGAATCCTATCCTCAACTGTGTTGACTCTGCTGATACTGCCTGCTCTTTATCAATGGGTGCACCGCCGAGACGAGGAAGAAACCAAAGACGACAAAATAGCATCCATATAATTTAGTTTTCTCAAAGCCTCCTATCGAGATTCGATGGGGGGCTTTTTTATGTGCGCAACATAACGAATCTGTAATCTAGGCGCCACCGTGTTGATAGGTTCGAATTGATACCCTAAGAGTGTCAACTAGATGAGGTGTCAGTATGAAAATTGCTCAAATTTTTGCTCTTGCGAGTGCTTTAGTCCTTTCTTCAGTTGCTTTAGCCGAAGGTGGCGGAGACAGAACCTTTGAGAAAATGATGGTCGCAAATGATCTAGCAATGGAGAAGTACGTGGCTAAAGAAGGAAAAATCGAGCCAGTAGTGTCAAGTGATGCTAAAGATGAGACTGATGAAATGTAAATGTAGCAGTACGCTGAATAAAAAAAACCGCTTCCGGTTTCCGGTTGCGGTTTTTTTTGGATGGCAGATTGGACATCGGTAATCCTGGCGCCACACCTACGCAATGTTCTAGTTGATATTCTGGTAACTGTTAATATATGAGGTACTCAATATGAAATTCATGAGCATTATTACTCTCGCTGGAACTCTGGCGTTATCCTCTCTTGTCTCTGCTGAAGGGGGAGGAGACAAAACCTTTGAGAAAATGATGGCGGCTAATGCTAAAGCTATGGAGCAGTATGCTATTAGCCAAGGGAAAAGCGCACCTGTAGCGAAACAATACGAGTACGGAATGAAGATGGATGTTGTGAAAGTGATCAGTGTGGTGCGGCCTGCAAAAGTCTGCGCGGTGGTGCCAGCCGCCATGACTTATGAAGATTCAAATGGGCAGCTAAATACGATTAGGTACACTGTGGCTGGAGAGTGTCGCAAACGTGGTGGCTAGTAGCTATCCTACTATCTGAACAATCTATAACGCTCGACTGATATGAAAAATAGGAATCGGGCGTTTTTTAGATTCGCTTCGAACAGGTATAAAAAAGACGTCCCGAGGGACGTCTTAAAAATTCACCCTTTTCCGAAGGAGCTTCTAAAGGTGAAATTGTAGCTTTAACTGAGCAACAATGAGTTTCCAGATTTTCACAGGCTTGCTACTTGTCTGTAGAGATCTAACCAGATGCGCTAGCTAGATTCCTAATAACTCCCACTCACTATAAGCAATCCTAGTTAACGTGGAGATGATTGAAAAATTACAATTTTGAAATTTTCAATCAAAAATGGGACAATTTAGAAGAACCGAGAATTTTCCCGTTTAGGTATTACAGAATGGCGAGTGGGTACTCAACAATCACACGGACCTCATCCAGATCCGATTCAAAAGCGGTTGCGCGAGTATTCGCTTGCCGCAAGCGGAAAGACATATCTTTCAAGGAACCTGTCTGAACGACGTACTTCACCTCAATGTCGCGCTCCCAACGTTTCTGATCTGTCAACGGGTTCCCGTCTGCATCGCGCCTCATGTATGTTGCGTTAGCGTTGGAATAGTCAGCGTCGGTGCCGCGACCATAACGTGTCATAAACGACAGGCCTGGTACGCCGTACGAGCTCATGTCGAGGTCGTAGCGAACCATCCACGAACGTTCTTTTGGCGAGTTAAAATCGCTGTATTGGATCGAGTTGTCGAGAAAGATAGAGTCCGACTGACGCAGATAGTCGAAGTCGTCATTACCATTATTTCGCTGGTGAGAAAGTGCAAGTGAGTGCGCACCATACTTCACGCCAACTTTAGCGCTCCAAATATTGTTGTCGAATTCTCCCAGCAGTTTCTTTCCTTCATCAACGGCCTTGTAGTAATTCACGCCACCGAATACAGAAAGCTGATCAGACAGTGAGTAATTCAATCCCGTGCCCGCATAGTATTGATTCCAAGCGTCTTTGAGGCGACTGGAATAGAGACTAACGATGATATTTTTGTTAACGTTGTAGTCGCCGCCGAAATAGCCTACCCAAGGTGAATTAACAGGCCCTGCATAGAATGTCGCGAAGTTGTCGCGCATATTGCTGGAGACTGGTTGGCTCATGGCGTGCAGGCGACCACCTTGAACAGTCAGTCCTTCAATGCTGGTATTGGTCGCGGTTACACCGCGGAAACTTTCGGGTAGTAGTCTTGAGTCGCCAGAAGCCACGACGGGGTTCGCTGGAAAAACATCACCAACTTTCACTACTGTGTCAAAAGCGCGAACCTTTGCTGCCCCACCGACTTTTGTGTACTCATCTCGAGCCTCACCATCGCCATTGACAGGCAGTACATCGAACGAACTACGACCACCATTTCGACCGTCACCCGTATCAAGCTTCAACCCAATCATCGCGAAAGCATCGACGCCCACACCGACAGTGCCTTGAGTAAAACCGGATTCAAATTTACTGATGATCGCGTGCGACCAAGTCTCTGAATAACCATTGCCTGTGGGGCTTGATTGCCCGTTACGATGGTCACGATTGAAGTAGAAATTTCGATTTAGCACGGAAAGACTACTATCTTCGATAAATCCCCCAGTCTTTTCCTCTGCGAATGCCATGGAAGGCCCAGAACTGACAACCAACGCTAAAGCGGCCATTGAGAATTTTGTATTGTTATCCATTAATCACTCCTTAGGTTTGGCAGAACTAGTAAGTTCTTCGGCTGGAATTATTGTTTACGGAAAGCGCGTTGCGCTTTCGTATCGTCGCCGACTTGTATCGTTGCAATTTGAAGATAACAGGGAGATGATTGAAGAATTACAATTCTGTAATGTCTGTATTTTTTTTCAAAAAAATATTTCTGCGGCACATACCCACCGATGAGTGGCTCCTATTTACAACGAATCTTCGCATGTGTCTCCTGACGGGCGGCATGATTTAAACTTGAAGCGCATGCGTAGGGTCCGACTGGTTTTTAAGTGCGAATCCGGCGGTGACGATTGCTCGCGTGTTCACCAATACATTCTCGGGGATACGGATGTCAGACGTAGCGCTGTTCATCATCGCGCAGTTTTTCGGTGGGTTAACGGCGCTGTTCCTGGCGAAGGTTCTCGGTGCTAAAGACGTTGTCGTGGATATCCCGCAGCCTAGTCCCCATGAGCAAAAGCTCACAATTCACTGAACGATGCTCTCTACGGTTCGTGGATGCGGTAAGCCCGCTCAAGGCGTAGTTCACGTTCCTATCGCGACATCCTGAAGGGCTAGGCCTTAAGGTGGTTCAGCCTTTCAAACGCGATTTTTTAAAGGGGCAGTAAGGAAAGACATGAATTACAAAGTGAGGGTTGCTACACCATCTGATGCCCCTGCCATCCAGATTATCTATGCTCCAATGGTTTGAACTCAGTCATCTCGTTCGAGCTGATACCACCGACTGTTGATGAGATGGCATCAAGAATAACCGCAACACTACCGCCGCATCCCTATCTGGTAGCCGAGGTGGAGGGCAACGTCGTTGGATACGCTTACGCAAGCGAGCATCGAGCGAGAGAAGCCTATCGATGGTCGGCGGATGTCACCGTGTATGTTGATCCGGCTGTGCACCGAAAAGGGGTTGGTCGTGCGCTTTATCAGCAGCTTCTACCAGTTCTAGAGAAACAGGGGATTCATGCAGCCTATGCCGGCATTGCCTTACCCAACGCAGGAAGTATAGGTATCCATGAAGCACTCGGGTTCACCCACATCGGCACCTACCCAGAGGTTGGGTTCAAGCACGGCCAATGGCATAGCGTGGATTATTGGCGTAAACCGATTTGTGCTGTGACGCCGCCAATAGAAATCATCCCGTTCAGTGAGATAAAGGGAGAGTTGAGAAACCAGGTGTGAGGCGACCTGGCTACTATTCGTCGCCATCGGTACCAGGCTGTTCGCTGAGAGCTATGCTTATGGATGATTCACGTTCGAGTCAGTTTACCGACCGGCTGGAGGGATGAATGAATTTGGCGGCGTTTACCTCGCTGCTTTCCGCAGGCGAAAACATAAACGGGTGCCCACTCCCCGATTTAGATGCAGTGACATTCGCAGGTCTGCATTTTCCTTCCCGTGCATATTGCCTTGTTGCTGATTGGGTAATCTTGGATCTCGAAGTTACAACACGTCAACGAATAGCCATCACCGATAGAGGGCTTATCCCTGCCTTGGTTTACGCATTGACGGTTATCCAAGATAGAAAAGGTCGTTTTGCGCCTGGTGATTGGGTCAGATCAACGTTGGGGGTTTCCTTCACTCACAACTGCTTGTTTGAGACGAAAAATACGGTTTATGTGCTTATGGGAGCCGGCCGTAGGTTGCGCACAGATTTAGACATCGCACTGAGCTTGTGCTGAAGACCGCAGATTATGCTGCTCCCCTCCTGACCGCTTACTTCAGTTGTTGGTGTCACACTATGTTGGGAGCAGCCCGGCCCTGTATTTGAAGCGCAGCCCATCTGTGTCAATCTATGTTGCTGTTGTCTTTATCGCGAATCATCCTACAGACCCCGATTTACGCGATGGGTTGTGTCAAACTATGTTGTTGGTACCCAGACCCGCAAAAATCGCAGCCTCGGCTGCGATTTTTGTATCCGACTCGAGGGCATCCATGGACCGATTCCAGGAAATGCAGATCTTCGCCACGGTGGCTCAGGAGCAGGGCTTCTCGGCAGCGGCGCGACGCCTTGGCTTGTCCGCCGCCAGTGTCACCCGCGCGGTTGCAGCGCTGGAGCAGCGCATCGGTACGCAGTTGCTGATTCGTACCACGCGCAGTGTGCATCTGAGCGAAGCGGGTCAGCGTTATCTGGAAGACTGTCGGAGAATTCTCGCCGAGGTGCAGGAAGCCGAGGATTCGGCGGCCGGCAGTCACGCCCAGCCCCGTGGGCAATTGACGGTGACTGCGCCGGTATTGTTCGGGGAGCTGTTCGTCACACCGCTGATGACGACTTATCTGACGCAATACCCGGACGTTTCGATCAATGCGCTGTTGGTTGATCGGGTGGTGAGCATGGTCGAGGAGGGCATCGATGTCGCGGTGCGCATCGGTGAGTTGCCGGACAGCAATCAGCACGCGATCCGGGTTGGCGAAGTGCGACGGGTGATCTGTGCGTCGCCGGCCTATCTGGCCCGGTACGGCCGCCCCGAGCATCCACAGGCGCTGGCCGGCGCGCCGGTGGTGGCGACCTCGGCCATCGGCCAGTTGCGCAGTTGGCCGTTTGTGGACCAGGGCGAAGCGATCAGCGTGCGGCCTGAACCGAGGCTGGTGGTCACCGCTAATCAGGCGGCGATTACTGCGGCCTGTCTGGGCTTGGGGCTGACCCGGGTGTTGTCTTATCAGGTCGCCGGCAAGGTGGCCTGCGGCGAGCTGGAAATTGTCCTCGCCGACTTCGAACTGCCGCCGCTGCCGATCCATGTGGTGTATCAGGGCGGACGCAAGGCACCGGCGCGGGTGCGCAGCTTTGTAGACCATGCAGTGAAAGCCTTGCGAGAGCATCCGGCGCTGCAGAACGCGGCGTTATTTCATCCAGTGAAATAATCGATTGCGATTGCTGGTGATTCTGTTGCTTTGAGGATGGGGGGAAGATGGCCTCCATCGGCGCTGCCATCCCGAACGGCGCCACCTCCAGCGGAGTCGACCATGCAAGCGATCAAACTCTACAACTTCCCGCGTTCCGGCCACGCCCATCGGGTGGAGCTGATGTTGTCCCTGCTGCAACTGCCGACCGAACTGATTCTGGTCGATCTGGCCAAGGGTGAACACAAGCAGGCGCCGTATCTGGCGATCAACAGTTTCGGCCAGGTGCCGGCGATCGACGATGACGGCGTAGTGCTGGCCGACTCCAACGCGATTCTGGTGTACCTGGCGCTCAAGTATGGCAATGGTCGCTGGCTGCCGACCGATCCGCTGGGTGCGGCACGGGTGCAGCGCTGGTTGTCCGCCGCTGCCGGACCGATTGCTTTCGGACCTGCTGCTGCCCGATTGGTGACGGTGTTTGGCGCACAGTTGAATGCTGAAGAAGCGATTACCCGTGCGCACAACCTGCTCAAAGTGATGGACGTGGAACTGGGCAAGACCCCCTATCTTGCCGGCAGCGAGCCGACCATCGCCGACGTGTCCGCCTACAGTTATATCGCCCATGCGCCGGAAGGCAACGTGGCGCTGGACGACTACGCCAACGTGCGTGCCTGGCTGGCGCGGGTTGAAGCCTTGCCCGGTTTTGTCGGCATGCCGCGCACGGTCGCTGGTCTGCAAAAGACTGCCTGAGGTTCAGCCCTGATCTGATCGAGTTATCCACAATGCGCCGGCGGCGCGGGGAGAGGCGTGATGGAACGTTCACCGTGGCACGCTGGCGAGCAACAACTGCAGGCCCATGTCGGCGTTGCCGAGCGCATGGAGGCCTTTGGCCGAAAAGTGATTCGCGACTGGATGCCGGATCAACACCGCGGCTTTTATGAGCAATTGCCGTTCATGCTGTACGGCGCGGTCGATGGTGACGGGCGTCCATGGGCCAGTGTGCTCGAAGGCGCGCCAGGGTTTGCTCATTCGCCTGATCCCGGGCATCTGCATTTCGCCAGCCAACCCGCTGCTGATGATCCAGCGCAATTGCGCAATGGCGAACCGATCGGATTGCTCGGCATTGAATTGCATACCCGTCGCCGCAATCGCCTCAACGGTCATGTCGCCAATCTCACCGAGCAGGGTTTCGAGGTGAGCGTGGATCAGGCTTTCGGCAACTGTCCGCAATACATCCAGCTACGCCAGTTCCAGCGCGTACCGCTGAGCGATCCGCAGACGCGGCCAGCGCAGCACGGCAACGGTCTTGATGACGCGGCCCGGGCGATGATCGAAGGCGCCGACACCTTCTTTGTCGCCAGTTACGTCGATGCCGACGGACAACGTGCGGTGGATGTTTCCCATCGTGGCGGGCAAGCCGGATTTGTCCGGGTCGAAGGTAATCGCCTGACCATCCCGGATTTTGCCGGCAACCTGCACTTCAACACGCTCGGTAATCTGCTGCTCAATCCCAAGGCTGGTCTGCTGTTCATCGACTTTTCCACAGGCGATGTGCTGCAACTGAGCGGGCGGACCGAAATCATCCTTGAAGGGCCGCAGATTGAAGCGTTCCAGGGCGCCGAGCGTCTGTGGACATTCGAGGTCGAGAAACTCGTGCGGCGTCCGGCGGCACTGGCCCTGCGCTGGCGCTTCGACGGTATGTCGCCCACCAGCCTGTTGACCGGCACCTGGGCCCAGGCGGACGCACGTCTGCAGGCCAAGGCTCTCGGTGACCGCTGGCGGCCGCTGCGGGTAACCCGTATCGAAAGGGAGAGCCAGCACATCCGCTCGATCTATCTGCAACCGGACGACGGTGCAGGGATGCCAGTGTTTCAGGCCGGCCAGCATCTGCCGCTGCGCTTCACTCTGAACGGGGAAACGCATATCCGCACCTACAGCCTGTCGAGTGCGCCATCGGATGATTTCCTGCGCATCAGTGTGAAACGCGAGGGCTTGATCTCAGGCCATTTGCACCAGCAGATCCGGGTCGGCGATGTTCTTGAGGCACGGGCGCCACAGGGGCACTTCACAGTGGTGCCGCTGGAACAACGGCCGTTGGTGCTGCTGGCGGCGGGGGTTGGCATTACACCGTTGCTGTCGATGCTGCGCGAGGTGGTGTATCAAGGCCTGCGCACTCGGCGGATTCGGCCGACGTGGTTGCTGCAAAGTTCGCGCAGCCTGGCCGATCAGCCATTTCGCCAGGAACTTGATCGCTTGCTGGAAAGTGCTGGCGACGCGGTGCGGGTGATTCGCCTGCTCAGCCAGCCGGAAGCCGACGTGCATGAAGGCGTGGATTTCGACCGCCGTGGGCGTATCGACGGGGCACTGCTGCGTGATCTGCTGGAGGTCGAGGATTACGACCAGATCGATTTTGCTGTGTGTGGCCCCGGCGCTTTCACCCAAGGTGTCTACGACGGTCTGCGCGAGCTGGACATTCGCGACGCACGGATTCACGCCGAAACCTTCGGCCCGTCAACGCTCAAGCGCCTGCCGGACCCGGATGCGGTGGTCATCGAGCAGCCACCGGCCGCGATCACGTCAGTGCCGGTGATGTTCGAGCGTTCTGCCAAGGAGGCGCGCTGGCAGCCGGACGGCGGCAGTCTGCTGGAGCTCGCAGAAAGCCGTGGCCTGCGCCCCGAGTTCAGTTGCCGGGGAGGTTCGTGCGGCACCTGCAAGACACGCCTGGTCAGTGGCGCGGTGAATTATCCACAGCCCCCGGCGGACATGCCGGAAGCGGGGCAGGTGCTAATTTGCTGCGCGGTGCCGGCGCAGAGCGAACAATTGCTGGTGCTGGATCTGTAACGCAATTCCCCTGTAGGAGCTGCCGCAGGCTAAGATCTTTTGATCCTGGGTTTTTACAATCAAAAGATCTTAGCCTGCGGCAGCTCCTACAGAGGATTGATGTGTTGTGGTGGATCAGGCGTAAGACAGGTCTTTCTCTTCGAGCAGCTCCTGATACAACGCGGTCCACTTGCGGCCCATCTCGTCGGCGGTGAACAACTGCCGGTACCGCGCCTCGGCCTTGATGCCCATGGCCGCCGCGCGTTCGGGGTTTTCCCAGAGGGTACGCATCGCCTCGCGAAACGCCTGTGGATGACTCGGTGGCACCACCAACCCGGTTTCGTTGTGGATATTGATGTAGCTGGTGCCGGTGCCGATCTCGCTGGAGATCATCGGTTTGCCGTACATCGCGCCTTCGAGCAGCGAAATGCCAAACGCTTCGGAGCGCAGATGCGATGGGAATACGATGGCGTAGCTCAGTTGCAGCAGGGCGACCTTGTCCTCATCGCCCAGACGCCCGAGGAAGTGGATATTACGCAGTCCCAGCGCGGCAGCCTGAGCATGCAGTTCCAGTTCCAGCGGCCCGGCACCGACGATGACCACTGGATAATCCACGTCCTTCAAGGCATCGAGCAGGATGTGCAGACCCTTGTAATAACGCATGACCCCGACGAACAGGAAAAACTTGTCCCCAAGCTGTTGGCGCCAGCGATTCATGCGGTCGCTGTCGGCCTGTGGATAACCCGCCTTGTTCAAACCGTATGGAATCACCCGGGTCTTGTCCTGGAACTGCTGCAACACGTCGCTGGTGTGCAGGTAGTTCGGCGAGGCCGCGACAATCCGGTCGGCGCTGGCCAGGAAGCGGTTCATCAGCGGGCGGTAGAGTTTGAGCAGATGTTTTTGGCGAATGATGTCGGAGTGATAGGTCACCACGCTCGGTTTGTTCAGGCCACTGGCAAAGTGCACCAGGTCCATGAAGGGCCAAGGAAAGTGGTAGTTGATCACATCGGCTTCGGCCGCCAGTTCGCGAAACTGTTTGAACACGCTCCAGGAAAACCCGGTGGAGGCGAACTGGATGTCGAGTCTGGCGCGATGCACTTCGTGTGAGCCGAGTTGCATCACGGGAGGGGTCGGGTCGGCGCTGAGGGTCAGCACCTGACCATCGATGCCGTGATGCGCGCCGCTTTCGCAGAGCTGGAAGATCACTTGTTCGATGCCGCCGACCGAATCTGGCAGGTACGTCTTGAAAAAATGAAGAACTCGCATTCAGCCTCCCATGGCCTGGCGGTAGGCACCGGCGGTGGCCTGTGCGCAACGTTCCCAGGAAAATAGCCGCGTCCTGTGCAATCCGGTTTCTCGGCAGGCCTGCCAATGCGCTTGATCGTCGATCAGGCGGATCAGCGCATCACGCAAGCCCTGTGCATCATCAGCTTCAATGTAGTTGCCCGCCGCGCCGGCGACTTCCGGCATGGCTGAAGAACGGGTGAGAATCACCGGGGTGCCGCTGGCCATGGCCTCAAGTACCGGCAAACCGAAGCCTTCATACCGCGACGGAAACACCAGCGCCCGGGCGCCGGCCAGCAGTTGCGCGACCTGTTCATCCGGCAGATAGCCGAGCAGGCATACGTGACCCGACGCGAGGGCCTGGCGCAGCTCATCGCTGAACTGCGTCTGCTGCCAACCGGCCATGCCGACGATCAGCAGTGGAAAACGCTGGCGCACGGCCTCCGGCAGCAGGGCATGGGCGCGCAATGCCAGGCTCAGATTCTTGCGCGGCTCCAGAGTGCCGACACACAGGAAATATTCGCGCGGGGCAACGGCATGTGCCTTGAGCACCGCTTCGAGGGCGTCGGGTTGCCGTGGGTGGAAGCGTTCGGCCACACCCAGTGGCGCCACCACAAAACGCTCGGCCGGCAGACCGAACCAGGCTTGGGCCTCGTCGGCAATCGCCTGCGAGTCGGTGATGATCCGTTGCGCCTGTTGCACGCCAGCCGCCAGACGCCGTTCGATTTCCTTGAGGCGCGCCAAGGGCTGGGTCTCAGGAAAGTGCAGATGGGTCAGGTCGTGCAGGGTGATCACGGTCGGGCCATCGAAGGCCAGCGGCCACAGGCTCGGCTCGTGATACAGGTCGATGCCTTGCGTGCGGCCCTGATCGAAACGTTTCTGTTCCA
The DNA here is from genome assembly GCF_022368695.1 of Pseudomonas sp. Y5-11. Taxonomy (NCBI): domain Bacteria; kingdom Pseudomonadati; phylum Pseudomonadota; class Gammaproteobacteria; order Pseudomonadales; family Pseudomonadaceae; genus Pseudomonas; species Pseudomonas sp. Y5-11. Next base: position 805,166 of record NZ_CP058974.1, on the reverse strand, counting down.
GCCAGCGCCGCGCCTGATAGGCCCCGGGGATCTGCCGCAGCAGTGGCGTCAGGCGCGAGTAGCCGGGCATGGCCGCTTCCGGCAGGGCCGAGCTCCAGCCCCAGCCGTGGAACAACGCCACTTCGACATCGGTTGTGTCGCGCAAGGCGCGGACCAGTTCGGCGACGTAGTGGCCGATGCCAGTGCGTGGCGCCTGAAGAATCCGCGCGTTAAGAGCAATGCGCATGCTGGCCTTCGGATGCGGGCAGTGGATGGTTCAGGTTGCGCTCGATACGCTGCACCAGTTGTGCGCTTGCTTCGCGCCAGCTCAGCCAACGCCATTGGTCGAGGCTCAGAGATGCCGGAAACTCACCCGAGCGCTCCATCCCGAGCACCAGGTCGGTAAGGCTCTGCGGATTGTGCAGGTCGAAATACGCCATGTAATCGCCGCCGATTTCGCGGAACACCGGAATGTCGCTGGCCATCGCTGGCAAGCCGCGTTGCATGGCTTCCACCAGCGGCAGGCCGAACCCTTCAACATGCGACGGGAATACCAGCGCGGTGGCGTGGGAGTAGGCATGCTCAAGGCTTTTGTCCGACAGCGAGTTGAACATGAACAGGCGACGGTTCAGTTGTGGATGCTGGCGGATCCGCTCGATCAGCGCCTCGCACTTCCAGCCGATTTTCCCGGCGATGCACAAGCGCGCCGTGGAGCCAGCCGCCCAGGCACGTTCGAAGGCATCGAGCAGGTAGGCGTGGTTCTTGCGCGGCTCGATGGTACTGACCATCAGGAACACCGGCTCCGGGGTCTTGAACAGGTTCAGCAGGTTGCGATCGACCTCGGCTGCGGCGTCGGTCAGGTCCAGTTCGGAACCCAGGTGGAAGTAGTCGAACCAGCGCTGCTGGACCTGTTGCGTGCCGATCCGGCGCAACATCTCCTGGCGCACCTGATCACGAATGGTGGTCGAGATCGCGACATAGCCATCGGCCGTGCGTGCAATCCAGTCGAACCAGTCATTGAACACCTTGACCAGACCCGCGTCGCAAAACTGCGGATGGGTCAGCGGGATCAGGTCGTAGATTACCGAAACGATACCCACGCCATCGCGTTTGAGTTGTTCGGCCAAGGGGAAAAAGTTGGCGTGCCAGGAGGAATCGAGCAACACCAGTTGATCGCCGGCCCGATGTTGCAACGGCACACAACGCTCGGGGATCGGTTTGCCCTTGAGCAGGCGCCCGAGTACGCGCATCGGCAGGCTGAAACAGGCAAACGCCATGAGCCGGCAGAGCACGTACAGCACTCGCCGGGCGAAATGCGACTGGCTGAAAGGCCGGCGTCGTTCCAGAGCGCGATGGCGCAACCAGAAGCTGTTGGCCCACTGTTCCAGCTTCACCCGCAGGCTGGTCAGATTGATTGTCGGGGTTTTGATCGGCGCCAGGCTTTTCACCTCATACAGGGCACCGTCGAGCATCACCACCGGGATGCATTCGCGCTCGGCGTTGGTTTCTGGCAACTGTTGAATGACGTTGCGCACCACGCGTTGAATGCCCGAGTTGGCGGACGGGTGTTCGAAAACGTAGGTGCACTCCATCAACAGTCGTGTCATCGCGAGATCTCCTTGTCTGCCTGCTGCGCCGGGTGTTCGCTGGAGCGGCTGATCTCGGTCCGGGCCTGCAGCCATGAGCAACCGACAAAGTCTTCCTGACGGTTGTTGATGACGTGGAAGACCAGACCGTAATCGCGCCATTCGAAATTGCGATCCAGATGCGAATCCAGACGCGACAGGCTCAGCGCCACCGAATAGCTGCCCTTGCCCAGGCGCATATCGAAGGCGAAGCGGAATGTCACCTGTTCACCGGCGCTCAGGTCGCTGATCGCCTGGTCCTGGCGATGGGTATTGATGCCGTAGATCGCCTGGCCGAGGCGATCCTTGATCAGAAAGCCCAACACCAGACGCTCGATGTCTTCGCGCACCTCGGTCTGCACTTCCAGCACCACTGGCTGGCCGACTTCCGCCACTTCCAGGCTGCGCCCTTGAGCGTCGAGCAGGCGCACGCTGACGATCCCCGCTTCACCAGTCCCGGAAATGGTCTGCACCTGGCCGTTGGCGAGCATTTCCTGGCGCACGATCTGCCCTTCGCGTTGGGCGAGCATGGCGTTGTAGTAATCCATGACCTCTTCGGGTTTGCCCCTCATGGCCAGGCGGCCGTTCTCCAGCAGGATTGCGGTGTCGCAGATCGACTGAATCGCCGAACGGTCGTGGGACACGATCAACAGCGTGGTGCCAGCCTTGCGAAAGTTGCGGATGCGCTCGAAGCTTTTGTGCTGGAAGTAGGCATCGCCCACCGACAGCGCTTCATCGACGATCAGGATGTCCGGACGACGTGCGGTGGCAACGCTGAAAGCCAGGCGCATCTGCATGCCGCTGGAATACGTGCGCACCGGGTGATCGATGGCTTCGCCGATTTCGGCAAAGCTTTCGATCTGCGGCATCAAGGCTTCGATCTCTTCGACCTGCATGCCCAGTAACTGGCCGGCCATGAACGCGTTCTGACGCCCGGTGAAATCCGGGTGGAAACCCATGCCCAGTTCCAGCAGCGCGGCCACGCGACCTTGCAGTTGAATCTGCCCGCAGCTGGGTTGCGTGGTGCCGGTGATCATCTTCAGCAGCGTACTTTTGCCCGCGCCATTGACCCCGACGATACCGACGGCTTCGCCGGGCTGAATCTCGAAATCGATGTCCTGCAGGATCCAGTGCAAGTGGTGCCGGGTGCCGGAAAACGGCACCAGCCACTCGAACAACCGGCTCCAGCGATTGGGGTATTGCTTGTAGGCCTTGCCCAGGCCGCTGACGCGTATATGTCCCATCAGAGTTCATCCACCATTTCGCCGACACGTTGCCGGAACAGGCGCAGGGCCATGGCGCAGAACAGCAGGCCGAGGATCAGCAACGGCAGCAGCGACGGCCAGTTCGGCCACTGGTTGTAGAGGAACACGTTCTGGTAGCTGGTCATCAGTGCCGTCATCGGGTTCAGGCTGATCAGGTGCTGGATGCCCGGCGGCAGGATCGACAGTGGATAAACGATGGGGGTCAGCCAGAACCAGAATTGCAGGCAGATGCCGAACATCTGTCCGACATCGCGGAAGAATACGTTGAGGATGCCGAGGATCATCCCCAGCCCGGCGGCGAAGATCACCTGCACCAGCAACAGTGGAATCAGCGCCAGCAAAGCCATGCCGGGCAGGCGCCCGCTGATCAGCAGAAAACCGAAAAACAGCGCCAGGATAATCGCGAAGTTGATCCCGGCGTTGAGCAGCGCAATCACCGGCAGGCAGATCCGCGGGAAGCTGATTTTCTTCAGCAGGTTGGCGTTTTCCAGAAACATGCTCTGGCTGCGCGAGGTGATTTCCGCGAACAGTCCCCAGGTCAGCAGGCCGGCGCACAGGTACACACTGTAGGCCAGGCCGTCATCCACACCCGGCAGGCGCGCGCGCATGATCTGGGAAAAGATCACCGTGTACACGACGATCATCGACAACGGGTTGAGCACGGTCCACAGCGCGCCGAACAGCGAATTGCGATAACGCGCCTGAAACTCCCGCTTGACGCTGCCGAGGATGAATCCGCGGTAGCTGCGCAGCGAGCGATACAGGGAAAGCAGCATCAAACCGTCCTGCCGTATTGGTCTTCGAAGCGCACGATATCGTCTTCACCCAGGTATTCGCCGCTTTGTACTTCAATGATCACCAGGTCGATCACGCCGGGGTTTTCCAGGCGATGGCGGTGCCCGGCGGCAATGAACGTCGATTCGTTCTTGGCCACCAGATGCGTGCCGCTGCCGTTGTTGGTGACCTTGGCCATGCCTTCGACCACCACCCAGTGTTCGTTGCGGTGATGGTGCATTTGCAGTGACAGCTTGCCGCCGGGCTTGACCACGATGCGCTTGATCTTAAAGCGCGGGCCTTCCTCTAGCACCGTGTAGGTGCCCCACGGACGGCTGACCGTGCGATGCAGGCGGTAGGCTTCGTGGGACTTGTCCTTGAGCTGCTTGGCGACGCGCCGCACATCCTGGGCACGATCGGCGTGGGCCACCAGCACGGCGTCGGCGGTGTCGACGATGATCAGGTTATCCACACCCACGGCGGCCACCAGCCGGCCTTCGCTCTGCACGAAGTTGTTGTGACTGTCGATGAACACCGCTTCGCCGCTGGCGCGATTGTTGTCGGCATCGGCCGGTACCAGTGCTGCCACGGCGCCCCATGAACCGATGTCGCTCCAGTCGAAACCGGCGGGCACCACCACGACCTTGTCCGAGCGTTCCATCAACGCGTAATCGATGGAGATGTCGGTGATCTCAGCGAACAGCGCTGCTGACAGTTCCTGTTGCAGACAGCCGACGGTTTCCACCGGGGCGCTGGCCTCCATGCAGGCGCGGGTCTGCTCCAGCAACTCCGGTGCGTGCAATTGCAGCTCGTTGATCAGGGTCGCGGTGGTGAAGCAGAACATGCCAGAGTTCCACAGGAAGTTGCCGCTTTCCAAATAATGCGTGGCGGTTTGCAGGTCAGGCTTTTCCACGAAACGCTGCACTTTTGCCGCGCCTTTGGCATCCAGTGGCGCGCCGGTTTCGATGTAGCCGAAGCCGGTTTCCGGGGCGGTCGGCAGTACGCCGAAGGTCACCAGATAACCGTCCTTCGCCAGGTTGACCGCGTGTTCGACGGCGCTCTTAAGGGCTTGCTGATTAACGATCAAATGGTCGGCGGGCATCACCACCATGATCGCGTCGTCACCGTGCAACGCTTGCAGTGACAAGGCCGCCGCAGCAATCGCCGGGGCGGTGTTGCGCCCGGTCGGCTCCAGCAGGAAGTGTCCACGATGGCGCGATACGTGGGCGGCGCAATAGTGATCCTTGCTCTGGAAGTAGTATTCGCGGTTGGTCACCGTAACGATGTCGCCCCAGCCGTCCAGCAATGCGGCGGCACGCTGATAGGTCTTGCCCAGCAGCGACTGGCCGTCGGGCAGGGTCATGAACGGCTTGGGATGGCCCTCGCGGGACACCGGCCACAGACGAGTGCCGGCGCCGCCGGACAGAATCACGGGGATCAGCATGGCCTACTCCTTGGCGACGCGTTTCATGTCCGCATCCATCATCATGCGGATCAGGGTGTCGAGGTCGGTTTTCGGTTTCCAGCCCAGCACGCGCTGCGCCTTGGCCGGGTTGCCGAGCAGCACTTCGACTTCGGCGGGGCGGAAGAACGCCGGGTCGATCTTCACGTAATCGCGGTAGTTCAAACCGACGTGATCGAAAGCGATGCGGCACATCTCGCGCACGGTGGTGGTGATGCCGGTGGCGACCACGAAATCGTCAGGTTTGTCCTGCTGCAGCATCAGCCACATGGCTTCGACGTAGTCACCGGCAAAGCCCCAGTCGCGTTTGGCGTCGATGTTGCCCAGGGCCAGTTCCTGCTGCTTGCCCTGTTTGATCCGGGCAGCGGCGTCGGTGACCTTGCGCGTCACGAATTCGATGCCGCGCAGTGGCGATTCGTGGTTGAACAGGATGCCGCTGCTGGCGTGCAGGTCGAAACTTTCGCGGTAGTTGACGGTGATCCAGTGGCCGTAGAGCTTGGCGACACCATAGGGGCTGCGCGGGTAGAACGGCGTGTTCTCGTCCTGTTGCTCAGCCTGGATCAGACCGAACATTTCGCTGGTCGAGGCCTGATAGAAACGGGTGTGCGGGCTGAACTGGCGGATCGCCTCGAGCAGGTGGGTCACGCCCAGGCCATCGACGATGCCGGTGGTCACCGGTTGATTCCAGGACGCGGCGACGAAGCTTTGTGCGGCCAGGTTGTAGACCTCGTCCGGCGCCGACTTGATCACCGCGCGCTGCACCGAGCAGGCATCGGCCATGTCACCGTCCAGGTAGACGATGTCGCCTTCGACGCCCATCTCGCGCAGGCGCCAGCGTGAATCGCTGCTGCGCCGTGCGACCAGACCATGAACCTTGTAGCCCTTGTCGAGCAGCAGTCTGGCCAGATAAGCGCCGTCCTGGCCGGTGATCCCTGTGATCAGTGCACTTTTCATTCTTGTCGTACTCGCTGCTCCCAGTCGGACAGGATCGCCCGCAGGGATTGTTGTGTTGTAATTTTCGGCGCCCATCCCGTGACTTGGGCAAGCCTTGCATGACTGCCGCAAACGCGACGCTGATCCGCGCGGCGCATGCGCGCCGGATCCTGGACCAGTTGCAGGTCGACCTCGGCAAGGTCGGCCATTTGCTCGATCAAACTGCGGATGCTTTGCTCGCGGCCCGAGCAAATGTTGTAGACCTGCCCCGGCGTACCCTTTTCCAGCAGAGCGAAATACGCCGAGATCACATCGCCGACATCGAGGAAATCGCGCGTGACGTCAATGTCGCCGACTTCCAGTTGCGCGGCTTGCAGGCCTTGTTTGATGCGGTTGATCTGGCGTGCAGCACTGGCGATGACAAAGTTGTCTTTCTGCCCGCTGCCGATGTGATTGAACGGCCGCGCCACCAGCACTGGCCAGCCTTCACTCAGGCCCCACTGCAGGCTGAGAAACTCTGCCGACAGTTTGCTCACCGCGTATGGATTGCGCGGGCAGGGCGGTTGCAGTTCGGTAATGGGCAGGGCGCTCTCGTCGACTTGTCCATAGACGTCGCCGGAACTGACATACAGGAACGTCCCGCGAAAACCGCGGGCCTTGAGGGCCTGTAACAGATTGAGGGTACCGAGCAGATTGGTTTCGAGCGTTCGGCCAGGGTCACGGAAAGCTTCGGGAACGAAGGTCTGACCGGCCAGGTGAATCACCGCGTCGGGCAATTGTGGCCACAGATCGGTGAGGCTGGTCGCAGCCGTGAGATCGTAAGGCGCCGCCGCAGGCAGCAGTTCCCACGTCGAGCCAGGCTGTTCCAGATGCGACTGGAGATGTTGTCCCACGAACCCACTGAGGCCCGTGATGAACAGACGCTTTTTCAAACACTGACCCCTTGGTCTTTAACCTTCGCCACTTTCCCATAGGCTTTGGGGAAAAGTCTGTCAGGCCGGATGAGAAAGACCGGCAGGACAATCGGCAAAGTCGTTGTTGTAGTTATTTGTTACCAATCTGTGCCAAATGATCGGCAATTTCAACAGCGCAAACCGTGACCGGTCAGTTCTCGTCAGCGTAGCCCTATTTATTCTTGTCGGGCGGTTCCCGGATTCGCAAAGGATGTGTTTAGAATGGCCCTCGTCGCCATCTCCCCAGGTTCGCCGGGGTTGTTGCGCAACAGGGTGAAACCAGCCACTAAAACAAGAACGAAGACGAGCTCAGGACGAAGGACGAGCAGCGGTGATCCCGACTCGATTCAGCGCCTGGCCGTCATAGCGTGAAACTGCCGGGATGGTGGTGTCACCGTGGGATGCCATGAATTTCATTCTTTACTCGGACGTCAATGACCGCTCCATCAGCCAGAGTCTGGGGCGTCCGGAATACAGCTATTACTTCGTGCTCAAGGCCTACCGTCCTGTGCTGGAAAGCCTTGGACAGGTGCACGTCGTGTCGTCGGCGGCCGAAGTCGACCCGTTGTATCGGCAGTTGCAACTGGCCGGTCAGGACTGCCTTTTTCTTTCGTTTGCGCCGCCGCATAAAACCCCGACCGACCTGCAATGCCCCGTGGTCTGCGTGATCGCGTGGGAGTACGACTCGATCCCGGATGACCCTCATGAAGATGCCCGGCATGACTGGAGCCAGATCCTGGCCCGCCACGGTCGGGCGATCACGTTGTCCAGTCACACGGCACAAGCCATTCGCCGGACCATGGGCGAAGATTTCCCGGTCCTGGTATTGCCGACACCGTTGTGGGAAGGGTTTGCCGGGGTGCGCCAGCAGTACCCTGCTGCGCCGGTCAACCCAGGCACGGTGTTGCAGATCAAGGGCTGCATTATCGATAGCCGCACGCTCGGGTTGTCCGCCGATGGGCTGATCGCACCCGCTGTCGATGTGCAGGAGCCGCAGCCCGACGCGGTGGTTACGCCCGAAGCAGCGCCATTACCGCCACTGACCTTGCGCCGACGTGCGTTCATCACCAAACACTACCTGCGCGAAAGTTATCGCGCCGCCGCGACCTCGTCTGACCACGGGCCGCTGTTTTTGCTCAAGCACAATCTGTTGCTGTGGTATCGCGAAGCCGTTCGCGACTTGCTGCCGCTCGCCCTGCGCCGCCAGCTCTTCCGGTTACGTAGCCCGGCCCCCGAGCCGTTGCCGCCGGCCGTCATCGTCGAAACACCGCCGGTGGTCGAGCATCCGCAGGCCAGCCTGCCGGACATCAGTGCCACGGTACAGACCGAGGTCAGCGGTGTGGTCTATGTGAGCGTGTTCAACCCTGAAGACGGACGCAAGAACTGGCATCACCTGATCACGGCGTTCTGCTGGGCCATGCGCGATGTCGAAGATGCCACGCTGGTGCTGAAGATGACGCAGAACGATCTGGCGACTTACTACGTGCACCTGATTACCTTGTTGTCGCAGCTGTCGCCTTTCGCCTGCCGGGTGGTGGTCATGCACGGCTACCTGGAAGACCAAGAGTTCGCCAGGCTGTACGGTGCTGCCAGTTTCTACGTCAACGCGTCCCGCTGCGAAGGTTTGTGCCTGCCACTGATGGAATTCATGTCCTGCGCTCGTCCGGTGATCGCGCCGGACCACACGGCAATGCACGACTACATCGACGAGCGCGTCGGCTTCATCGTCAAGTCCGGCCGTGAGCCGACGATCTGGCCGGATGACGTGCGGATCCTCTACCGCACCCTGCGCCATCGTCCGGATTGGGGCTCGTTGAAAACCGCCTACGAAAACAGTTACGCCATGGCCAAAAACGATCCGGTGGCTTATCAGGCCATGGCCCTGGCGGCCAATGAGCGCATGCGCGAGTACTGCAGTTTTGCTCCGGTGCAGCAGCGTCTGGCGCAGTTTTTTCAACTGACGCCGAGTGCAAGCCCACAGCTGATCGCCGAAGCGGGGACTGCATCATGCTGATCATCATTCATTCGGAAACCAACAAGAGCAACATCCAGCAGAACCTCGGCCGGCCCGAGTACAGCTATTACTTCGTGCTCAAGGAATTCCGCCCGGTGCTGGAACGCCTTGGGCAAGTCATTGAAGTGAGCAACCCGGACGAACTGGTTGATCGCCTGTACTTCGATTGTCTGAGCCGTGGCGAAGCGTGCGTGTTCCTGTCGTTCTCGCCGCCGCATCGCACACCGATTCATTACGCCTGCCCGACCATCCCGGTATTTGCCTGGGAATTCAGCACCATCCCCACCGAAAGCTGGCACGGCGAGCCACGTCACGACTGGCGCGTGGTGTTGAACGCCTGCGGCATGGCGATTACCCATTCGAGTTTCACGGTGAACGCAGTCTGCGACGTGATGGGCGCGGACTATCCGATCTGCGCGATACCCGCGCCAGTCTGGGACCGTTTTGCCGCACGCGGTGCGCAGTTGCGCAAGCAACCTGTGGTCGAAGCGGTGCAGTTGAAGTTGCGTGGCCTGTTGCTCGACAGCCGCACGGTGGATCTGCGCGCATACGGTCCGCCGGGGTTGCGCGAAGGCACGCCAATGTCGTTTGCCGGGCCACCGCAGGACTGCCAGCTGCAACTGGACGGCGTGGTCTACACCTCGGTGTTCAACCCGTACGACGGGCGCAAGAACTGGCAGGACATGATCAGTGCCTTCTGCACCACGTTCCGTGACGTCGCCGATGCGACATTGGTGCTGAAGCTCACGCACCATGACATCGCCAATGCCCTGAATGACATGCTGCATCACCTGTACAAGAACCAGTCCTACCAGTGCCGGATCGTGCTGATCCACGGTTATCTGGCGGACGCCGACTACGAAGCGCTGGTGCAGGCCACCAGCTATGTGGTCAACAGCTCCTATGGCGAAGGGCAGTGCCTGCCGCTGATGGAGTTCATGTCCTGCGGCAAACCGGCGATCGCCCCGCTGAACACGGCGATGGCCGATTACGTCGACAGCGACAACGCGTTCATCGTTGATTCCACCGACGAGCTTACGGCTTGGCCTCACGACCCACGCGCGGCTTACCGTACCTTGCGCTACATGACCGATTGGGACTCGTTGTGCGCTGCGTACCGCGACAGTTATGAGGTGGCGAAAAACGACGTCGAACGCTATGCGCGAATGTCCGGGCATGCCGTTCACAACCTGCAGAAGTTCTGCAGTCAGGCGAGTGCAGAAGAACGTCTGCGGAGGTTTTTTGCGCAGCGTGCGCAGGCCCTCAAGCCGTTCCCCGTGGAAGCCTCGGGCGCATGATCCGGCGTCTGCTCGCACGCTTGCTCCCGGTTCCGTCGCCTGCTGCACCTGCACCTGCGCCAAGCGCGCAGGTCTCGCCACGGGATGTGGGGTTGCATGACGCGATTCTCGACGGCTGGTTTTTGCCGGGCAGCGGCGAGTTGCTCAAGGGCTTCGCGATCACGGCTGACGACACCTTGCTCGACGTCGGTTGCGGCGAGGGCGTGGCGACGCTGTTCGCTGTGCGGCATGGCGCCTCGGTAATTTTCACCGACAGCGAACATGACAAGGTTCGCGATCTGGCCCGGCAGGTTGAGGCGCAGAGCACAAAGCCGAATCTGGGGCTGGTCAGCAACAGCCTGCCATTGCCGCTGGCCGCCGGTTGCGCGAGCAAAGTGGTGTGCATGGAAGTGCTGGAGCACATCGACCAGCCGGAACCGTTCATGGCCGAACTGGTGCGCATGGGCCGCCCCGGTGCGCAGTATCTGCTGAGTGTGCCGGCGCCGGTGGGCGAGCACCTGCAACAAGGCATCGCCCCGGCCAGTTATTACCAGACGCCCAATCATGTGCAGATTTTCACTGAGCAGCGCTTTGCCGAACTGGTGGAGAACGCCGGGCTGGTGATCGAGCATCGGCAGGCCAGCGGCTTCTTCTGGGTGATGGGCATGATCTTCTTCTGGGCCAGCGAACGCGCTGCCGGCCGGGACCTCGGTGGCGCGGTACGCGACCGGATTCAGGCGCCGTATCCGCCGCTGATGGAAAGCTGGGCACGGACCTGGCAAGACCTGCTGGCGCAGCCCGACGGTTTGGCGATCAAGCAGATGCTCGACCGCTTCATGCCCAAGAGCCAGGTGATCATCGCCCGCAAACCGCTGGCTGGCGAAACCTGCACCGGGGACCAGCCATGAGCGCCAGGCGGATCATGGACATCGAGGTGCTGCGTGCCATCGCCGTGCTCGGCGTGCTGTTCCATCACTTGCAGGGCAGCCTGTTCACCGACACGGTGCCGCTGCTGGAGAACATTCATGCCTGGGCGCAACCGTGGTGGGGCGTTGATCTGTTTTTCGCGATCTCCGGCTTCGTCATCGCGCGCAGTCTGATCCCCGCGCTGCAAGGCTGCACGACGCGTCAGGAGTGCTGGCAGCAGACGCGCAATTTCTGGCTGCGCCGGGTGTTTCGCCTGTTGCCGTCGGCCTGGTTGTGGCTGGCGTTGATCCTGCTGGCGTGCGTGTTTCTCAACCGCTCCGGGGCCTTTGGCAGCTTGCACGCCAACTTGCAGGCGACGCTGGCGGGGGTGTTGCAGTACGCCAATTTCCGTTTTGCCGACAGCTTTTTTCATTACGAATACGGCAGCAGTTTTGTCTACTGGAGCCTGGCGCTGGAGGAGCAGTTCTACCTGCTGTTCCCGCTGCTGATTGTGCTGTGCCGCAAACATCTGGTCTGGGCCTTGCTGGCGCTGGTGGCGGTGCAACTGTTCACCTTGCGCACGCCGTTGCTGATGGTGGTGCGCACTGATGCCCTGGCGCTCGGCGTGCTGCTGGCGCTGTGGAGCGCGCAACCTTCCTGGCAGCGCTGGCAGCCGACGTTTCTGCGGCGGCCGTGGGCCGGGGTATCAGTGCTGATCGGCGTGGCACTGCTGATGAGTTTCATGGCCACCGACCGTTTCACCTTCGCGCCTTACCGCATCGGCTCGATTGCCGTGCTCGGCGCGCTGCTGGTGTGGATTGCTTCTTACAACCGCGATTACCTGCTGCCGGCGGGCCATTTGCAGCGGCTGATGGCGTGGATCGGCAGTCGTTCCTACGGCATTTACCTGATTCATATCCCGGCCTACCTGCTGGTGCGGGAGCTGATTTTCCGGCTGCAGGCTGCCGATTTGCCGAGCCCGGCCGGGCACCCGATTCTCACCTTGCTGATCGCCTTCGGCCTGATCGTGCTGCTCAGCGAGCTGAACTACCGCTTCATCGAAATGCCGATGCGCAATCGCGGTGCCGCCCTGGTGCGGCGCCTCGACACGTCCCGAACTGCCGTTTCAACCCCCGGAGCCACCTCATGCTGAGCCTATTGAAAAAACTCACGGCGGCGACGCCTGCACCGGCCCCCGCGCAACCCGTCGCCCCGGTGGCGGACAAGGTCGATCCGTACATGCTCGGTCTCTACGATGCCAAGCTCAGCGGCTGGTTCAACCAGGAGACCGGCGAGCTGTTCAAGGGCTTCCCGGTGACTGCCGATGACACCTTGCTCGATGTCGGCTGTGGTGACGGCGGCAACGTGCATTTTTGCGGCATGCGCGGGGCGAAGATCATCATCGCCGACATCGACGGCGCCAAGGTCGAGGCCACCCGCCAACGCCTGAGCGATACCCCGGCGCGCAGCGTCGAGTGTCATGTCACCGACTGTAATCCGTTGCCGATCGCCGACGGCACCGCTACCCGAGTGGTCTCCACCGAAGTCATCGAGCACGTCGACGACCCGGCGCAGTTTCTCGCCGAGCTGGTGCGGGTCGGTCAGTCCGGTGCGCTGTACCTGCTGAGCGTGCCGCACCCAAGCTCGGAAGATTTGCAGAAGGACATTGCGGCGCCGGAGTATTTCCAGAAGCCCAACCACATTCGCATCATCAGTGAAGATCAGTTCAAGACGCTGGTCAGCGACGCCGGGCTGGAGATCATCAGCCACAGCCAGTACGGTTTTTACTGGTCGATGTGGATGCTGTTGTTCTGGGAAGCCAAGGTCGATTTCAGCAACCCTGATCACCCGTTGCTCGAACATTGGGCCAACACCTGGCAAGCGGTGCTCGATTCGCCCCGTGGTGCGCAGATCAAGCAGGCGCTGGACGCGGTCGTGGCAAAGAGTCAGGTGATCATTGCCCGCAAGCCTTGAGTCGCTCCTCCAGGGATTTGTGTACCCTGCATTTTTGTATTGGCAGGGAATAAGCATTTCATGCGGTTCGGCTTTTCGATTTTGATCGCGGCAACGCTGCTGCTCGCTGCTTGCGAGCGGAAGGATGCCCCCGCCCTCGATCAACAACTTTATATCTGGCAACGTCAATGGACGCCGGCCCATGACGCTGCCCTGCGCGAAAGCCGCGAGAGCTTCTCGACATTGCGCGTGCTGGCCTTGCAGGCATTCCCCAATGACGGCTGGCATCGGGCGCAAATCGATGCGGCGTTGCTCAAGCGCGATGGCCGACCGCTGATTGCGGTGGTTCGTCTCGACGGTCAGCTCAAGGCGCTCGATCAGCAACAGGTGAACACACAGATCCTTCAGATGCTGGCTGACTGGCAAGCGCAGGGCCTGACGGTGAGCGGGGTCGAGATCGATCACGACGCCGGTAATGCGCGTCTGCCGGCGTATAGCGAATTTCTCGTGCGTCTGCGTGTTGCATTGCCGGCCAACTTGCCGCTGAGCATCACTGCGTTGCCGGCGTGGCTCGACAGTTCGCAACTGCCGGCACTGCTGGCCAGCGTCGACAGCAGTGTGCTGCAGGTGCACGCGGTCAGCGATCCGCGTCGTGGTCTGTTCGACCCCGGGCAGGCGCGGCGCTGGGCCAAGGCCTGGGGGCGGGTGAGCGACAAACCGTTTTATCTGGCGCTGCCGGCCTACGGCGTGGCGCTGCTGCCGGATGCCGATGGCGTTCCGGTGGTGGAAAGTGAAGTGCCACTCGAGCGCGGCGGCCAGCGGCGCGAATTGCTCGCCGATCCTCAACAATTGAGCCGACTGGCCAGTGACATGCGCGAGGATCGCCCGGAACATCTGGCCGGGTTGATCTGGTTTCGTCTGCCGCTGGCCAATGATCGTCGCGCCTGGAGCCTCAGTACGCTGCGCGCTGTGGCCCTTGGCGATACGTTGAGCAGCCGGCTCGGTCTGACGTTCAGCGACCACGATGGTCTGCAGGACATCGCCCTGCGCAATGTCGGTAACCTCGATAGTGCCTGGCCCACGCGCATCACCGTCAAGGCCAGCGCTTGCGAGGGCGCCGATGCGCTCGCCGGTTACGCGTTGCAACAAAGCGCGGATCTGCTTACCTTCACCCGCCTGCGCGACGGTCGTCTGCCGGCGGGTGGACAACGCGCCATCGGTTGGGCGCGCTGTGCATTTATTGATCAAGGAGGTTCGCATGTTGACCCGTAACTGGCCCCGCCATCTGCTCTGCCTGAGCCTCAGCCTGCCGCTGGGTTCGGCGCTGGCCTGCGGCCCGGACTTTCCGATGCGCCTGCTCGACAATCGTGGGCAAAGCCTGGCCGAGCTGCCGGAGGGCAACTTCAACTTCGAGATCAGCCGCCTCGGCAAAACCATTGCCGGACTGAAGAACGTTACTGCCGCGACGCACAATCCCGACGACATGTACGGCGACGGGAACGAACCTGCGGCGCTTCGCGAAAAAGCCGAACAGGTGGGTCTGAGCGCCGAGCAACAGGCGCTGGTCAAGCAGCTGCGTGGCCTGACCGATGCGCGTCAGGTCGAGGCGCAGGGCGCCAGTCTGCCAGCGGAAATCCGTTTGTACGTGGCCGGCGCGGTGGCGTTTGCCACCGGCGATCATCCACTGGCTGTCGAATATTTCAACAAAGTGCTGGCGCTGCCGGCCGATCAGCGCCCGCTGCGCAGCACTTGGGCGGCGTACTCCCTGGGCCGCGCCTGGTTTGCCATGAGTGCCGAGGCGGGCGATGTCATCGAAGTGCTGGAGGACGCACGCGCAGCCTTCCGTCAGGCACGACAATTGAGCATCGATGGCTTCAGCGATCCTCTGGAACTCGGTGTCGCCAGTCTCGGTGAGGAGGCGCGAGTGCTGCGCAACGCCGGTGACTGGAACGGCGCCATCGAATTGTACGAAGCGCAGAACCTGCACGGCTCGGCCGTGGGTTATACCTCGCTGAAACAACTGATGAATGAGCTGGCCGAACTGCCCGAGCCGCAACTGGCCAAGTTGCTGGAGCGCAAGGCTGTGCAGCAATTGGTTACCGCCTCGTTGATCAGCCGGATGGGCTGGTCGTTCGACGAACAACCGCCGAACGAGAAGAAGCTGATCAAGCTGCTGCAGGACAGTACCCGTGGCAGCCTGGAAAACGCCGATCGACTGGCGGCCATGAACTATCAACAAGGTGATTACGCCAGCGCCAAAGCCTTCCTTGAGAATGCCGGTGACGGCGGATTGGCGTGGTGGTTGCGGGCCAAGCTGGCGGTGCGTGACGGTGATAAAAATGCCGCGGCTGCCGCCTATGCCAAAGCTGCGCAGGCTTTCCCGCAGAGCGAGGATTGGGGCTACCGGCGCACCCCGGACTGGGACTTCGAAACCGTCCAGCCGAAATGCCGGGTCGAGGGTGAGAGCGCGATTCTCGCGCTGCAACGTGGCGAATACCTGCAAGCGTTCGTGCAGTTGTATCGCAGCAACAGCATCTACTGGTTCGACGCGGCAACGGTGGCCGAGCGCGTGCTGAGGGTCGATGAGCTCAAGCGCTATGTCGATGACAACGTACCGGCGCCGCCGGCATTGACCCAACAGCAGCGCGACAACTACGTGCCGCTGCCGGTCGCCGCCAGCCTGCGCAATCTGCTGGGACGGCGCTTGCTGCGTGAAGGACATTACGAGGAAGCGGTCGGCTATTTCGACAATCCGGATCTGCAGCACAAGGCCCGGCTCTACGGCGAACAACGAATGAAGGCCGACGCTGCGTGGTGGCCGACCAAACGCGCCAGCGCCTTGTACAACGCGGCGTGGACCGCACGTGAATGGGGCATGGACATTCTCGGTTACGAGATGGCGCCGGATTACGCCACGTTCGGCGGCAGCTACAGTCTGGAAAACACCGAGCTGAAAGTCGGGCCGCTGGTGGCCGAGGCTGAAGTCCAGCGCCAGAAGGCCAGCCAGGCGCAACCGGACGAGCGTTATCACTACCGTTTTGTCGCCACCGCGCTGGCCAGCCGGGCTGCCGACAACTTGCCGCACACCAGTCAGGCGTTTGCTGCGGTGTTGTGCAATGCCGCCGGTTTCAACAGCAGCCTTGAAGAACAGAGCGCGTTGTATCGACGCTACGTCAACGAAGGCCCGTACGTGCCTTGGGCGGTGGACTTCGGCAATCAGTGCCCGTACCCGGATTTCGAAAACGCCGACAAGCGTTACGTCACCCAGGTGACCGATGCCGTACGCAATACGTTGCGTCCGTACAAATGGCCGGTGGTCGGTGTCCTGGTGCTGTTCAGTGCGGGCGCCTTGGTGTTGCTTAGTCGTCGGCGCAAGGCACGCAAGCCCTAAGCCTGCTGGATAAACGCCAGGCGCACGGCAAAGCCGATCAACAGGCTGCCGAACAGCCATTGCTGAACGCGTTGGGCGGTTGGACTGTGTTGCAGCCAACGGCCCAATGCGGCGCCGGTCAGGGCATAGGCGCTGTCGAACAGTAGCCCGACGCCCACCAGCAACACGCCGAGGGTGGCAAATTGGGTCAGTACCGCTGCGCCGTCATTGACGATGAATTGCGGCAACAGCACCGAGCAGAACAGCAACGCCTTGGGATTGAGCAGATTGGTCAGCAGGCCACGGCGAATCGCCTCGCGCCATTGTCCTTGGGCGTGTGTCACGGCGGGCGTGTTCAGGTTCGGCAGCAAGCTGCTGCGCAGGCATTGAATGCCGATCCACAGCAGGTACGCCGCCCCGGCCAGACGCACCATATCAAACGTCCACGGCGCCGCCTTGAACAGCGCCGCCAGACCCAGTGCCGCCAATGCCACGTGACAGCCTCGGGCGATCGCCAGGCCAACGGCGGTTGCCAGCGCCGCACCGCGACCCTGGCGGGCACCGGTTTGCAGCAACAGGATCATGTCCGGCCCCGGCAACAGGAAGACCACCGCCAATGCCAGAAAAAACAGCCAGATACTTGTCATGTCGCAGCCCTTTCGTTGTCGATTCGGTGAGCAAAGTTTAGGGCGCAAGGGCGGGGCAGGTGCTTGCGAAGTCAGCTTCAAAAAGCCACAGGATTGGCATAACCTGCTTTCTTTTGGCCCCTTGACCAGCAGGATCTGCCAACCATGAAACTCGACGCTTTTGACCGCAAGATTCTCGCGGCGCTGCAACGCAACGGCCGGCTGAGCAACGTCGAACTGGCGGATGAGATCGGTCTGTCGGCGTCACCGTGCCTGCGTCGGGTGCGGATGCTCGAGGAGGCCGGGGTGATTCGTGGCTATCAGGCCAACCTCGATCGCGATGAGGTGGGGTTGGGGCTGACGGTGTTTGTCGGGGTCAAGGTCGAGCGCCACAACGATGAGCAGGCCGAAGCCTTTTACGCAGCGGTCACGGCACTGCCGGAGGTGATTTCAGCGTTTCTGGTGTCCGGGGAATCGGACTTTCTGTTGCAAGTGGTGGTGCCGGACCTGCGCGCGTATGACCGCTTTCTCAGCGGCTGTCTGCTGAAGCTGCCGGGGGTGAGTGACATTCGCAGCAACTTTGCGATTCACACCGTGAAGACGCCGGGGGCGTTGCCGTTGGGGCATCTTCCGCGGTAGAGCGGGTTGCTCCCACATTCGACCGCAATCCTCCAGCAGGAACACGGTCAACTGTGGGAGCTGGCTTGCCAGCGATAGCGGTGTGTCAGCGACCGCAACGGTTACAGGACTGACGCCATCGCTGGCAAGCCAGCTCCCACAGGGTTTGGGTGACCACCTACATCTGCGTCGCCATCCCTTCGACATTCATCGCCGCCTGACGCAGCGCCTCGGAGCGGGTCGGGTGCGGATGGCAGGTCAGCGCGATGTCTTCGGCCGAGGCGCTGAACTCCATGGCCACGCAATATTCTCCAATCATTTCGCTGACACTCGGGCCGACCAGGTGCACACCGAGGATTTCGTCTGTGCGTTCGTCGGCGAGGACTTTGGCAAAGCCTTCGGTTTCGTGATTGATCTTCGCCCGACTGTTGGCGGTGAACGGGAATTTGCCGACTTTGTAGGCACGTCCTTCGGCCTTCAGTTGCTCTTCGGTCTTGCCGACGCTGGCCAGTTCCGGCCGGGTGTAGATGACGTTGGGAATCAAGTCGTAATTGACCTCGCCGGCCTTGCCGACGATCTGTTCGACACAGGCCATCGCTTCGTCTTCAGCCTTGTGCGCGAGCATCGGCCCGGACGTTACGTCGCCGATTACCCAGACGCCATTGACTTCGGTGCGGTGCTGGCGGTTAGCGAGCATGCCGCGCTTGTCGGTGCTCAGGCCGACGTTCTCCAGGCCCAGGCCTTTGGTGTATGGGCGCCGGCCGATCGCGACCAGTACGTAGTCGGCGTCCAGTAACTCGGCGCTGCCGCCCGCTGCAGGTTCGACGCTGAGCTGCACCCCGTTGGCCGAGGGCGTGGCGCTGGTGACCTTCGAGCTCAATTTGAAGCTGATGCCTTGCTTGCTCAGCGAACGCTGCAGGGTCTTGCCGGCCTCGGCATCGACGCCCGGACAGATGCGGTCGAGGTATTCGACCACGGTCACCTGGGCGCCGAGACGCCGCCAGACCGAGCCCAGCTCCAGGCCGATCACTCCGGCACCGATGACCACCAGATGCTTCGGTACTTCGCTCAGCGACAGTGCACCAGTGGAGTCGAGGATGCGCTGATTGTCGATCTCGACGCCGGGCAGGGGCGTGGGTTCGGAGCCGGTGGCAATGATGATGTCCTTGGCGCTCAGCTCGGTCGTGTTGCCCTGATCGTCGGTCACCGTGACTTTGCCCGGACCCTCGATGTGGCCCCAGCCTTTGATCCAGTCGACCTTGTTCTTGCGAAACAGAAACTCGATGCCTTTGGTCAGGCCGCTCACGCTGTCGTCTTTCTGTTTCATCATTTGCGCGAGGTTGAGCGTGGGTTTGACCTCGATGCCGAGGTTGGCGAACTCCGCACCCATGGCCGCGTCGTACAGCTCCGAAGCATGCAGCAAGGCCTTGGACGGCATGCAACCGACGTTCAGGCACGTGCCGCCGAGGGTGGCGCGGCCTTCCACACACGCCGCTTTCAGGCCCAACTGGCCGGCGCGGATCGCCGCGTTATAACCACCGGGGCCGCCGCCCAGAATGACCACGTCGTAGTGACTCATGCTCTTGCTCCTCGTTGGGGATGCGGATCGCTAAAAGTAGTAGGCGATTAAAATTACGAACGTAATATGTGCGTTTCCGGACATTTCGGTCAAGGCTTCAGGCAAGCGACAGGTTGCGCATCTTTAGATAGGCGTATTTGTGTACGAATATTTCACGCTTTTCGTTATATCGTAACGATAAGACCGGTGAATCAATGGCTTTGGGGTGATATGCAAGTCGATCTGGATGTCGATGGCACGCAAGTGACCGGGTTGCCGCGCTTTCAACAAGCGGCTGCGCAGGGGCGACGATTGCGCCGTCTGGCCTTCGGCCTCGGTGGATTGGCCGGGGCAGGGTGGGTGCTGGCGTTGTTTGTCGAGCTGTTTGCCGCGCAATCGATATGGCCGGCCTTGCTGGTGAATCTGGGCGCGGCGTTGCTGGTGCTGGTCGCCGGACTGCAATCGGCGTGGTGGGTGACGCAATGGCGCGCGCGGGTCATGCACCCAGTGGCGCAGCAACCGCTGAACGAGGTCGAGCAAACCGCTCCTGACGGCTGGTACGAACGGGTGCTGGAGCGATTGAGTCAGCGCGGTCTGCACCTGCTCGGTCAGATTGGCGCGGCCACGTTGTGGCTGGGCGGCTGGTCAGTGCTGATTGTGCTGGCCATCGGGCAGGTGTGGAATCTGACGTTGCCTGCCGCTGCAGTCGGGTTATCGGCCACGGTGGGCGCCGCGCTGATGTTGCTGTTGGGTTTCGGCTTGCTGGTGCTGGAGCGGCAACTGGCTCAGGAAAACCCGGCGCAATGGCCGGAAGCCGGTTCGCTCGCACAACTGTCGCGCGTCGCGATCATCAGTCTGGTACTGGGTGCGATGTGCCTGTTGTTTGCCAGTGAAACTTCCGTGTGGCCGGTGCGGCTGGCGGTTCTCATCGGGATCCTGCCGGGATTGGTCGCGATCGAGTTGCTATTGCGCGCAGTTCTGTCGGTGTTCAGCCCTCGACGCGAGCAGCTGGAACCGACCCTGCTGGCGCGCAGTTTTGTTGCCGATATGCTGCGTTGGCCACCACAGCCGTTACTCGCTTTGCAGCACGAATTGCACAACCGTTTCGGCATCGATTTGCGCCAGATCTGGGCGTTCAGCTACATGCGCCGCGCTTTTCTGCCGGTGCTGGCGCTGGTCGCCGCCGTCGGCTGGCTGCTGACCGGGATCCACGAAATCCCGCTGCAGGGGCGCGGTATCTACGAGCGCTTCGGCAAACCGGTACAAGTCTTTGGCCCTGGCTTGCACGCCGGTTTGCCGTGGCCACTGGGCCGTGTATTGAGCGTCGAGAACGGCGTGGTGCACGAATTGGCAACCAGCTTCGGCGATGCTCCGGCGCCAACCCAGGCTGAGCTTGCCGAAGGCCCGGCGCCGTTGACCGCCAACCGCTTGTGGGATGCCAGCCACGTTAACGACAAATCCCAAGTGATCGCCAGCAGCCGTGGCGATCAGCAGAGCTTTCAGATCGTCAACATGGACGTGCGCTTCGTTTATCGCATTGGTCTGAGTGATCAGGATGCTTTGGCCGCAACTTACAACAATGCCGATGTGCCGACGCTGATTCGCAGCACTGCGAGCCGGATTCTGGTGCACGATTTTGCCTCGCGTACCCTCGACGGTCTGCTCGGTGCTGACCGGATAGGGCTGGGCGATGAGATCGGTCGCGCGGTGCAGGGCGATCTGCAGAAACTCGACAGTGGCGTGGAAATTCTCGCCACCGTGGTCGAAGCCATTCACCCGCCGGCCGGTGCCGCCAATGCTTATCACGGCGTGCAAGCGGCACAGATCGGCGCGCAGGCGTTGATCTCTCGTGAGCGCGGTGCGGCGGCCGAAGCCAGTAATCAGGCGCAGTTGCAAGCCAGCCTCGCCCGCGATCAGGCCAGTGCCAGCGCCCGTGAAATCAATGCGGCGGCGCAGGCCGCAGACCTTAAGTTCAGCGCTGAACAGAAAGCCTACGCCAGCGCCGGTCAGGCGTTCGTGCTTGAGCAATATCTGAGTCAGCTCAGCCTGGGGCTGAGCAAGGCCAAACTGTTGGTACTCGACCACCGTTTAGGCGGCAGCAGCAATGCGCCGACCATCGACCTGCGTACGTTCACGCTGCCGGCTGATCCGACGCCTGCGCGTACCACCGCTCAACCAGGAGTTGCCCCTTGAGCCAGTCGCACACTCACGATTCCCATGACCACAGCGGCCACGATCACGGCCACGCCGGGCATCACCATCATCATGGGCATCATCACCATCACCACGGTGCGCCGGAAGACGCGGGACCGTTCCCTTGGCGGCGGATGGGCTGGGCACTGTTGCTGGTGGGGTTTGCCATCGCGGCGGCGAGCCTGGTGCAAGTGCGCTCGGGGGAGGCCACGGTCATCACCCGTTTCGGTAATCCCTCGCGGGTGCTGCTTGAGCCGGGTTTGAGCTGGCGCTGGCCGGCGCCGTTCGAAGCGGCGATCCCGGTAGACCTGCGCTTGCGTACCACTTCCAGCGGTTTACAGGACGTCGGTACCCGCGACGGTTTGCGCATCATCGTTCAGGCCTACGTGGCGTGGCAGGTGCAGGGCGATCCGGACAACGTGCAGCGTTTCATGCGCGCGGTGCAGAACCAGCCGGACGAAGCGGCGCGGCAGATTCGCACCTTTGTCGGCTCGGCGCTGGAAACCACCGCCAGCAGTTTCGACCTGGCGGATCTGGTGAATACCGATGCCGGCAAAGTGCGTATTGCCGGTTTCGAAGCGCAACTGCGTCAGCAGATCGACCAGCAGTTGCTGGCCACTTACGGTGTGCGTGTGGTGCAGGTGGGCATCGAACGCCTGACCTTGCCTTCGGTCACGCTCACCGCCACGGTCGATCGGATGCGCGCCGAGCGTGAAACAATTGCCACCGAACGCACCGCCATCGGCAAGCGAGAAGCGGCGCAAATTCGATCTGCCGCCGAGCGCGATGCACGAATTGTTCAGGCTGACGCGACAGTTAAAGCCGCAGAAATCGAAGCGCAATCCCGAGTCGAAGCGGCGCAAATTTATGGCCGTGCCTACGCTGGATCGCCGCAGTTGTACAACCTGCTGCGTTCGCTGGACACCCTGGGCACTATCGTCACGCCGGACACCAAGCTGATCCTGCGTACCGACGCCGCGCCATTCCGCGTGCTGGTGGACGGCCCGCCGAATGTCGAAAACAAATCCGGATCGCAGCCATGAGTAATGAAGTTCCACGTGGAACACATTCGTTGAGCAGTCCGTGGATTCAGGCCGGACGTTTGGCGTTTTTCGCCTTGTACGCTGTGACGGTATTGGCTGCGTTGGCTTGGGCGTTTTCCAATGTGCGGCAGATCGATCCGCAAAATCGGGCCGTGGTTCTGCATTTTGGCGCGCTGCAGCGTATTCAGAATGCCGGGCTTTTGCTGGCCTGGCCGCAGCCGTTCGAGCAGGTGGTTTTACTACCGGCAGCGGATCGGGTGATTGAGCGCCGAGTGGAAAACCTGCTGCGCAGCAGTGAGGCGATCAAGGCTGATCGTGTAGCGACTTTCGCCACACCGCTGAGCGATGCCCTGGCCGGTTCCGGTTACTTGCTGACGGGGGACGCCGGCGTGGTGCAACTGGATGTGCGGGTGTTTTACAAAGTGACCGACCCTTACGAATTCGTCCTGCAGGGTGATCATGTGCTGCCAGCGCTGGATCGGCTGGTCACCCGCAGCGCTGTGGCTCTGACCGCCGCGCGGGATCTGGACACGATTCTGGTTGCCCGTCCGGAGTTGATCGGTGCTGATAACCAGGCTGCCGAAAGACGTGAGCGTCTGCGCGGTGATCTGGTGCAAGGCATCAACAAGCGCTTGGCAGAGTTGAAGGCGAGCGGGCAGGGCATCGGCATTGAAGTGGCGCGTGTCGACGTGCAGTCGAGTCTGCCAGACCCGGCCGTCAGTGCGTTCAACGCCGTTCTGACCGCCAGTCAGCAAGCCGACAAAGCCGTCGCCAATGCACGCACCGAAGCAGAAAAACTCACCCAGACCGCCAATGAACAAGCCGACCGCACCCTGCAAGTGGCCCACGCGCAGGCCAGCGAACGGCTGGCAAAAGCCGCTGCCGACACCGCCACGGTGCTGAGCCTGGCCAAAGCGCAACAACAGGGTACCGACCCGCAGATGCTCCTGCGGCTGTACCGTGAACGCATGCCGAAGATTCTCGGCCAGGCCGGTTCCGTGACCACGGTCGATCCAAAAGACGATTCCCGCCTGATCATTCAGGGAGCCAGTAAATGACTGCGACCACTGCCGCACCGAGTCTGTTGTCCTCGGCCGAACAGCGCCGCGCCGCACGGCAATTGACCCTGGCGATGCTCGCCCTTGGCTTGCTCGGCCTCGGTCTGCTCTGGCGCTGGCTGTTACCGGAGCAAACCGGTGTCAGTCAGTTGCTGCTGGGTTTCGCTTCTCTATTGGTGGCGGTGCCGGTGATGCGCTCGGCGTGGTACAGCCTGCGCTATCCAAGCCTGCACGGCATCACCGATCAATTGATTGCCCTGGCGATGCTCGGTGCATGGGCGACCGGCGATCTGCTGACCGCCGCGTTGCTGCCGATCATCATGATCTTCGGCCACGTGCTGGAAGAGCGCAGCGTGATCGGCTCGCAGGAAGCGATTCACGCCCTCGGCCAGTTGACCCGCAGCCACGCGCGCAAGATTCAGACTGATGGCTCGATCATCGAAGTCGATAACGGCACGCTCCAGCCCGGCGACAAGGTCGAGGTGCGCGCCGGAGATCGGGTGCCAGCGGATGGCCGAGTGTTGTTCGGCCAGGCCAGCCTCGACACGGCGTCAATTACCGGTGAGTCGATTCCGGTGGAAGCGGCGGTGGGCATGACGGTGTTTGGCGGCGCGATCAACCTCGATGGCTTGCTGCGCATCGAGGTGACCCGTACCGGCGATCAATCGACGCTGGGCAAAGTCATCGCGCTGATGCAGAACGCCGAGCGCTCGAAGCCGCCCATCACGCGCCTGCTTGAGCGCTATGCCGGTAGCTACATGGTGCTGGTGTTGTTGCTGGCAGCGGTGACCTGGTTTGTCACCCATGACGCGCAGGCGATGCTCGCGGTGCTGGTGGCGGCATGTCCTTGCGCTTTGGTGCTGTCGGCACCGGCCACAGCGATTGCCGGCGTGGCGGTGGCGGCGCGCCACGGCATTCTGATTCGCAGTTCGGCGTTCCTTGAGGAGTTGGCAGATCTCACTTCACTGGTGGTCGACAAAACCGGCACGCTGACTTACGGCACTTTGCGTTTGCAATCGATCAGCAGCCCACGGCTGGATCAGGCCTCGGTGATGGCACTGGCCGCCAGCCTAGGCGCGGCCAGCAGCCATCCGGTCAGCCGCGCGTTGGCCGGGCTGGTCAGTCAGGACCAGAGCCTGCCGCTGACGGATATTCATGAGCGTCAGGGTCTCGGTGTAGTCGCCACGACCGCCCAAGGCGAGGCGGCGTTGGGCCGGCCCGAGTTGTTCGCGCAACTGGGCATCGTCACCACCACCGTTCCCGAGCACGACGGGCCGATTGCCGGATTGGCACTGAACGGCGAATTTGTCGCCTGGCTGTTGCTGGCCGACAGCGTCAAACCGGAAGCCCGCTTTGCCCTCAGCGAATTGCGCGAGCTCGGTCTGGGTCGCCAGTTGCTGCTGACCGGCGACCGCCAAAGTGTTGCTCAGACCCTGGCCCGCGAGGTCGGCCTGCAAGAGCTGGAAGCGCAGGCGCTGCCCGAGGACAAACTCAACCGCGTACTGAAGGAAATCGACAACGGTTTTCGGCCGATGGTGGTGGGCGACGGCATCAATGATTCGCTGGCACTGAAGGCTGGTGTGGTCGGTGTCGCAATGGGCGCGGGCGGCGCTGACATCGCGCTGGCCTCGGCGGATATCGTCTTGATCGGCAGTGATCTGCGCCGCCTCGGTACTTGTGTGCGGCTCAGCCGCCAATGCCGACGAACCTTGCAGGTTAACGTGATCATCGGTCTGGGCTGGACACTGGCGATTGTCGTCTTCGCCGCCTTCGGCTGGCTCGGCGCGGCCGGGGCGATGATCGCCGCGCTGCTGCACAACCTCAGCACGTTGCTGGTGTTGGGCAATGCCGGACGGCTGCTGCGGTTTCAGGAGCCATTGCTCAAGCTCAAGGATGGTCCTTGAAATGAGTTGCAGCGAACTGTGCGCCGAATAGGCAGTCATCTATGTAGAAGGCGCACACGTCATTGCCGGTTTCCGGATCGAAAACACGGGTTGCATTCCGGCTTGCTGGAGCGTCTGAAACGATAGTCTCGGCTAATTAAATCGATAGCCTGCTATTTTTCAAGGATGGTCTACCCTCAGATCTGACGTCTGAAACAAGGGGGGATTTTCCATGCTCGCGCAACTTCCACCGGCCTTACAGAATCTGCAGCTTCCGCTTCGCTTACGACTCTGGGATGGCCATGAGTTCAATCTGGGGCCGACGCCCAGCGTCACCATCGTGGTCAAGGACCCGACGATGGTCACCCAGTTCACCCATCCAAGCCTCGACGCGCTGGGGGCGGCGTTTGTTGAAGGCAAGCTTGAACTGGAGGGCTCGATCAGCGAGGTCATCCGGGTCTGCGACGAATTGAGCAGCGCCTTGCTCGATGAAGATGAAGGCGCTCAGCCGGTGCGTGCAGTGCACGACAAGGAAACCGACGCCAAAGCCATTTCCTATCACTATGACCTGTCCAACGCGTTCTATCAGCTGTGGCTGGACAGCGACATGGCGTATTCCTGCGCGTATTTCGAAACGGGCAGCGAAACCCTGGAGCAGGCGCAGCAAGCCAAATTCCGCCATCTGTGTCGCAAGCTGCGTTTGCAGCCGGGCGATTACCTGCTGGATGTCGGTTGCGGCTGGGGTGGTCTGGCGCGTTACGCCGCACGTGAATTCGGCGCCAAAGTGTTCGGCATCACCCTGAGCAAGGAACAGCTGGAACTGGCCCGTGAGCGCGTCAAGGCCGAAGGCCTGGAAGACCAGGTCGAACTGCAACTGCTCGACTACCGCGACCTGCCGCAGGACGGGCGATTCGACAAGGTGGTCAGCGTCGGTATGTTCGAACACGTTGGCCACGCCAACCTCGCCGAATACTGCAAAGTCCTGTTTGGCGCGGTGAAGGAGGGCGGCCTGGTGATGAACCATGGCATCACCGCCAAGCACACCGACGGCCGCCCGGTGGGGCGCGGTGCCGGCGACTTCATCGAGAAATACGTGTTCCCCAACGGCGAGTTGCCACACTTGGCGATGATCTCGGCCGAGATCAGCGAAGCCGGGCTGGAGATCGTCGATGTCGAAAGCCTGCGCCTGCATTACGCGCGCACGCTGGATCACTGGAGCGAGCGGCTGGAGGATAACCTCGAGGCCGCCGGGAAACTGGTGCCGGATCAGGCGCTGCGAATCTGGCGCCTGTATCTGGCCGGGTGTGCCTACGCGTTTGCCCGGGGCTGGATCAATCTGCATCAGATTCTGGCAGTCAAGGCTCATCCGGACGGCAGCCATGAACTGCCCTGGACCCGTGACGACATCTACAACCCTTGATGCCTGAACCCTGCCCTCTCCCTTGGAGAGGGTGATGGGCTTCTAGAGAATCGGTGAAATAAGCCGGGCGATCCGCATGCCGAGCTGTTGCAGGCGGTGGATCTCCCGGCTTTCCTCTTTGGCAACCTCGTAAGCCTGCTCGAAATCATCGTTGAGCATACGTTCCACATGGGCGGCGAATTCGCTGTCGACGGTCAGTAGCATCACTTCGAAATTCAGCCGGAACGAACGGTTGTCCAGATTGGCGCTGCCGATGGCGCTGATTTCGCTGTCGATCAACACCACTTTCTGATGCAGGAACCCCGGTTCGTAGCGGAACACCCGCACGCCGGCGCGCACCGCTTCGAATGCGTACAGGCTGGACGCGGCGTAGACGATGCGGTGATCGGGGCGCGATGGCAGCAGCAGGCGCACGTCGACGCCGCGCAGCACCGCCAGGCGCAACGCGGCGAACACGGCTTCATCGGGAATGAAGTACGGGCTGGTGATCCACACCCGCTCGGTTGCGGCGTGGATCGCTTCGACGAAGAACAGCGAACAGGTTTCGTAGGCGTCGGCCGGTCCGCTGGCCAGCAACTGACAGAGCACGCCGTCGTCCGGGTAAACATCCGGCAGGATCAGCGGCGGCAATGTGCGCGCAGCCCAGAACCAATCCTCGGCAAATGACTCCTGCATGCAGGCCACTACCGGCCCGCGCACTTGCACATGGGTATCGCGCCATGGCGCCAACGGCGGCTTCTCGCCCATGTATTCATCGCCAACGTTGTGCCCGCCAACAAAGCCGAGCACGCCATCGACCACGACGATTTTGCGGTGGTTGCGGAAATTCACCTGGAAGCGATTGAGCCAGCCGCTACGTGTGGCGAAGGCTTTGACCTCGACACCGCCATCGCGCAACGCCTGTACATAACTGTGGGGCAGGGCGTGGCTGCCGATGCGGTCGTAGAGCAGATAAATCGCCACGCCTTCGGCAGCTTTCTTCAGCAACAGATCGCGCAGGCGCTGTCCGAGGCGGTCGTCATGGATGATGAAGAACTGGATCAGTACGGCTTCGCGCGCTTGATCGATGGCCTGGAAAATCGCCTCGAAGGTCGCGTGGCCATTCACCAGCAGTTGCACTTCGTTATTCGCCAGGCATGGCATCCGCCCCAGTTTGGGCATGGCCCGTAGCGAGGCATAGGCATTTGAGGCGCGGGCGGTGAGGGCTTCTTCGACCCACGGTCGCCAGTTCAACTCGGAGATCGCCTGGCGCATCTGTTCGTTGGCCTGGCGCCGTGCCTTGATATAGCCGTCGAAGGTGCTGCGGCCGAAAACCAGATAAGGGATGAGTGTCAGGTAGGGAATGAAAATCAGCGACAATGCCCAGGCGATCGAGCCTTGGGCGGTGCGAACGGTCAGCACCGCGTGGATCGCGGCGATCAAGCCGAGGCTATGTATGAGGGCGATCAGATAGCCGAAAATGTGCGGTCCAAAATAATCCATGGGGCAGCCTTGCTCCTGAAGACTCAATGCGTAACAGACCATGTTCCGAGGCGAATGTCGCTATTTAATTGGTGCATGAACCGAAGCAATCGGCCGACGTCTAACGGCCACTACTGATCAGGAGTTTTTTCGATGAACGTTCGTCTGCTGGGTTTGGCGCTGGGCCTGGGTTTGGCAATGCCGGTGGTTGCGCAGGCGCAAATGCTGCAGCCGGGGCTGTGGGAAATGACCTCGAGCAACGTCAAAGTCGATGACCAGCCCATGGATGTGCAATCGATCCTCGGCCAGTTGCAAGGCCAGATGACCCCGCAACAGCGGGCGGCGCTCGAGAAGAACGGGATCAACATCGGCGGCAAGGGCATTCGTGCCTGCCTGACGCCGCAGCAGGTCGCGACCAACGATATTCCGCTGGCCGATCCGCAGTCGGGCTGCAAGCAGCAGATCACCGAGCGCACCGGCAACCAGTGGAAATTCCGCTTCAGCTGCCCGAAAGCGCAAGGCACGGGTGTCGCGACGTTCCTCAGTGATCGTGAGTTCACCACCGTGGCCAACGGCACGTTCAATGCGATCGGAATCAACCAGAAGGGCAGTCTGGAAACCCGTGCGGTGTGGTTGGGTCAGGATTGCGGCACTGTGAAGCCAAGAGCTTAAAAGCTTCGCGAGCAAGCTCGCTCCCACAGGGCCAGCGCGACTCCTTGTGGGAGCGAGCCTGCTCGCGAAGACGTTCTGTCAGACACCTGATCATTCAACGCATAAACCGCAGCGGCAGCCCCTGACAGCTTTCGTTGATGCGCTGCTCCCGCCAGGCAATCTGCCCCGACACCAACGTCGTATTCACCCGATAGCGGAAAGTCTTGTCAGCAAACGGCGACCATCCGCACTGCGACAGAATCGGTTGCCGCGACACCTCCATGGCCGCGGGCTCAACCAGCACCAGATCCGCCCAATACCCCTCGCGCAAATAACCCCGATCCGGAATCGCAAAAAGATCCGCCACCCGATGGCTGGTCTTCGCCACCAACGTGGTGATCGGCAGCACGCCATCGGCCACCAGTTCCAGCAGTGCCGGCAGGGCGTGTTGCACCAGCGGCAAACCGGACGGTGCTTCGGTGTAAGGACGCTGTTTTTCCGCCCAGGTGTGCGGTGCATGATCGCTGCCGATCACATCCAGCCGGTTGCTCAGCAGCGCCGCGCGCAAGGCATCGCGGTCGGCCTGGTTCTTGATCGCCGGGTTGCATTTGATCAGGTTGCCGAGTGCTGGATAGTCGCGGTCATCGAACAGCAGGTGGTGCAGGCAGACTTCAGCGCTGATGTGCTTTTGAGTGAGAGGTTTGTCTTCGAACAGCTCCAGCTCGCGAGCGGTGGTCAGGTGCAAAACGTGCAGGCGGGTGCCGTGACGTCTGGCCAGTTCCACCGCCAGCGAAGAGGATCGGTAGCAAGCTTCGGCATCGCGGATCAGTGCGTGGATATTCGCCGGCAGGTGGTCGCCGAGGCGTTCGCGCAGACGTGCTGCATTGGCCTCGATGCTCGGTGTGTGTTCGCAATGCGCCAGCAGTATCGTCGGCACCTCGGCGAACAGACGTTCGAGAGTCTGCGGATCATCCACCAACATGTTGCCAGTGGAGGCGCCCATGAACACTTTGACCCCGGCCACTTCGCAGGGGTTGAGCGCGGCTACGGTGTCGAGGTTGTCCTGACTCACACCGAAGTGGAAGCCATAGTTGGCCACGGAGTTGATCGCCGCCCGACGCTTTTTATCCGCCAGCGCTTCGAGGGTAAGCGTGGCCGGTTGGGTGTTGGGCATGTCCATGAAACTGGTGATGCCACCCGCCACCGCTGCGCGTGACTCGGTGTGGATGCAGCCTTTGGCCGGCGCTCCCGGTTCGCGAAAATGCACTTGGTCATCGATCATGCCCGGCAACAGCCATTGGCCATTGGCGTCGATCTCCACACGGGCATTTTCACCGTCGATGCGGCCTGCGATCTTGACGATGCGACCATGGCTGACCAACAGATCGCCGTCGAACTCGCGTCCTTCATTGACCAGTCTGGCGTTGCGAATCAGCACGCTGCTCATGGTTCAGAACTCGTTCTGCAAGGCTTTGTAACCGCGCACCAGATCGACGTTGGTGCGCGCCACGTCTTCGGAAAACTCCGAGGCGCTGACACTCACCGGCGGGAACTGCGAGAGGTCGGTGTTGGGGCCGATGCGGGTGGTGGAGGGCACGTAGAACGCGTCCGGCAAATCGCGGCCATCGACCACCGAGTTGTGCCGCACCACACAGCCGTCACCGACCACGCAATTGAACAGCACGCTGTTGAAGCCGATGAACACCCGGTCGCCGACCACGCACGGGCCATGCACGATCGAGCGGTGAGCGATCGAGGTGAATTCGCCGATGGTCACGGCAGCGCCGGATTTGGAATGGATCACCACGCCGTCCTGGATGTTCGAATTGGCGCCGATGGTGATCGGCTCCATCGTGCCCGAAGCGTCGACTTCGTCGGCGCGGATCACTGCGTAGGGGCCGACGAAAACGTTCTCGCCAATGATCACCTTGCCGCAGATGATCGCGGTTTTGTCGACGTAGGCCGACTCGGCAATTTGCGGCAAATCGCCGGAAGGGTTTTTGCGGATCATGGTTGGCTCAGCGCGTCGTAAAGGGTGTTGAGGTTGTATTCGAACAGTCCGGTAAAGGTGCTGGCGGGGCCACTGGCGGCGAGGGCATCGGAGTACAACGTGCCGCCGATATGCGCGCCACTTTCCTCGGCGATCTGCTTGAGCAGACGCGCGTCCTTGATGTTTTCCATGAACACCGCTTTGACCTTGGCCTGACGGATCTGCGTGATCAGTGCAGCGACTTCGGCGGCCGATGGCTCGCGCTCGGTGGACAGACCTTGCGGCGCCATGAAATCGATGCCGTAGGCCTGTCCGAGATAACCGAAGGCGTCGTGGCTGGTGACGATCTTGCGATTGCCCGGTGGCAGCGAGCCGAGCTTGGTCTTGGCTTCGGCGAGCAGGGCGTAGATCTGTTTCAGGTAGGTCTGGCTGTTGCGTTGATAATCGGCCTTGTTCGCCGGATCGGCAGCGATCAGCGCCTTGGTGATATTGGCGATGTACAGCTCAGTGTTAGCCAGGTTGTGCCAGGCGTGCGGGTCGGGAATGGTTTCACCGTCTTCATCGAGCGAGCGCGGAATCACACCGTGGCTGGCACTGATGAGCGGGGCCTGGGTGCCGGTGCTGGTCACCAGTCGATCAAGCCATGGTTCGAAACCGAGGCCGTTCTTGATGATCAGTTTGGCTTTGAGCAGCGCTTTGGCGTCGTCCGGTGTTGGCTCATAGGTATGCGCGTCGGCGTCCGGGCCGACCATGTTGGTGATCTGGATATGCTCGCCGCCGACCTGATGCACCATGTCGGCGAGGATGCTGAAGCTGGTGACCACCGGCAATTTTTCCGCCGCCGATAACGACATCGACAGCAGCAAGCTGAACAACACGAGTAGAACGCGCATCGGGAAACACCTCATTGGGATGTGAGCAAAGGCGGGCGGCGCAGCAGACCGTGAACCGGTCCGAACACCACGGACAGCAAGTAGGCGGACCCCGCGACCAGCACGATGGCCGGCCCGCTGGGCAGCGAGTAGTCGAACGACAGCAACAATCCAAGCCACACCGACAGGCAGCCAATGAGTGCGGAGATGGCAATCAGGCTTGGCAGACGACGACTCCAGAACCGTGAGGCAGCGGCAGGCAGCATCATCAGACCCACCACCATTAATGCACCGATGGCCTGGAAGCCGATCACCAGATTGAGCACCACCAGGGTCAGGAACACGCCGTGGGCGAGAGGGCCGAGGCGGCTGACGGTTTGCAGGAATAGAGGATCGAGGGTGTCGAGCAGCAGCGGTTTGTAGATGACGGCCATGGCGATCAGACTGAGGGCCGAGACCCATAACATGCCGTTGAGGGTCGGGCCGTCGACGGCGAGCGCCGAGCCGAACAGCAAGTGCAGCAAGTCGAGGCGTTTGCCGGCGATGCCGAGAATCAGCACGCCGCTGGCGAGCGAGATCGGGTAGATCGCGGCGAGGCTGGCATCTTCGCGCAAACCGGTGCGACGGGTAATCCACGCGGCCAGCCCGGCCATGCTCAGGCCCGCACCCAGGCCACCGAGCGTTAGCGCGGGCAGACTCAGACCGGCGAACCAGAAGCCCAATGCGGCGCCGGGAAGAATGCCGTGAGCGACGGCGTCGCCGATCAGGCTCATGCGCCGCAGTATAAGAAAAACGCCGAGCGGTGCTGTGCTGCAGGCCAATACCAGTCCGCCGAGCAGCGCTCGGCGCATGAACAGGAACTCGCTGAACGGTTGCCAAAGGTGAGCGACGGTGAGCATCAAGCCACCTGCGTGCCAGGTGTTTGCTGGATCAGCTCGACGCTGTCGCCAAACACGCATTCGTGGTTTTTGATCAGCAGTGTCTGCGGGATGTGTTGGCGGACGGCGGCCAGGTCGTGGCAGACCACCAACAAGGTTCGACCTTCGGCGTGCCAGGCGTGGATGTGTTGCCAAAGCAATTGCTGACCCAGTTCGTCGAGCGCAGCGTGGGGTTCGTCGAGAAGGAGTAGCGGCGCGTCAGCCAGACTCAAACGGGCGAGCAATGCGCGTTGCAGTTCGCCACCGGAGAGCGCCATCAGTGGGCGCTTCTCGAGTCCGCTCAAGTGCCAATTATCGAGTGCATGAGTGAGGCGCTGTGCGCGCAGTTGGGTCGACAATCGACGGCCCCAGAACCCGGCAGCCACCAGTTCTTCCAGGCTGATGGGAAACTGTCGATCGAGGTGTTGCTGTTGCGGCAGGAACGACAATCCTCCTTGGCGTGGAACCCCTAGCGCAATTTTTCCGGTCAAGGGTTTTTGCAGCCCGGCGATGACTTTCAGCAGGCTGCTTTTACCGCAGCCGTTAGCGCCGACGATAGCGCTCAGACTGCCACTTTCCAGCGTGACCGTCAGTGGTGAAGTCAGCGGTTGGCTTGGCGCGCCCCAGCTCAAGGAATGGCAGCGGATCATGCGTGTTCTCGATGCCAGTGGCTTTCGGCGACGGCGTCGTGGGCGTGCAGACTTTCAGCGTGAATCACTCGCAGGTGGAATCCGCTGACACCGGGGCAGCGCCGCAGGGCCAGATTGAGTCGTCGCGCGGCGTCTTCGCAGAACATCAGGTTCTGCCCGTTGGCCAGCGCGAAGGCTTGTTCGTCGGCGCGTTTCACGGCGGTTTGCACGGCGGTGCCCAGTGCGGCTTCAGCGTCATTGATGATCACGCTGAGGGGCAGCTCATCGATAAACTCGTCCAGATGCATGTGCAATTGCGCGGTGCTGCGTTGGCTGTGCGGAGTGGCAACGATGCCGTGGCTGGAACCAAGCCAAGCCAGAACTTCAGCGTGCTGCAGTGGCTTGTTGGCAAAATCATCGATGAACTGCTGCTGGATCAGTTGCCTCGCTAATGCGGCTGAGCACGGGCAGGTCGAGGAGTAGGGCACATCGATCTTGAGTTCCACGTGGAACACGTTGTTTTTGAGGCTGGCAGAAATGCTCACTGGATAGCTTTTCCACCCCGCCAGTGGGCTGACC
The DNA here is from genome assembly GCF_022368695.1 of Pseudomonas sp. Y5-11. Taxonomy (NCBI): domain Bacteria; kingdom Pseudomonadati; phylum Pseudomonadota; class Gammaproteobacteria; order Pseudomonadales; family Pseudomonadaceae; genus Pseudomonas; species Pseudomonas sp. Y5-11. Next base: position 771,157 of record NZ_CP058974.1, on the reverse strand, counting down.
AACGCGGGTCGTTTCAGCAGCACTTCGCTGTGGATATTCAGGTAGGCATTGCTGGATAAGCCCTCGTGGCTGGCCAGAAAATCGTCCAGTACCTGATGCAAAACCCGTGGAGAAAGGTTCTGCTGCTCAAGCGTTGCCAAGGCCAGATACAAACGCGACATGTGAATGCCACGCGCCTCACCATCGTCAAGACTGACGCCTGCATCTGCCTTAGCGCTCAGACGCTGGCCATCCAATAAAACCGGCAAGGCAATGCCGCGCATTCCCACCCACTCAAGCGGTAATGCTTGTCGAGAGGCTTGAGTGGCGATATCCGGAAGTGTCAGCGAATTCATGTTCGGAACCATCGTGTTGACTGAATTGGATGTTACATTATAACAATTCAAATCACGATGCTTTTTTCATGAACGGGTTTTCATATGCACAGACGCCACTTGCTCAGTTTGTTTTTGACCAGCGCAGCCTTGGCTCTGCCCTTCAGTGTCTCGGCAACCCAAGTGCGAAATGCGCGGCTCTGGCGTTCGGGTGAAAAGCTGCGACTGGTCTTCGATTTAAGCGGCCCGGTGCGCTACAAAACGTTCACGTTGAGCGCGCCAGAGCGCTTGATCATTGACCTGTCCGGGGCGAGTCTGAGTGGTGATTTCAGTCAATTGCCGTTAGCAGATACGGCCATTCGCTCGATCCGCGCCGGGCATTTTGGTCAAGGCGATACCCGGATCGTTCTCGATCTGAACACTCCCGTTGTATTGAACAGCTTTGTTTTGGCACCGCAGGATGGTCAAGGACACCGTTTGGTGCTCGACCTGATGAACGCCGATAAAGTGCTGAGCAGCGCAGTGGTTCCACGTGAAACATCCACGAATAACCATCACCTTAAACGCGACATCATTGTCGTGGTTGATCCCGGACACGGTGGTAAAGACCCTGGCGCCGTCGGCGCAAAGGGTGAGCGGGAAAAGGACGTGGTGCTGTCCATCGCACAATTGCTCGCCAAACGTCTTAAAAAGGAGAAGGGCTTCGACGTGAAATTGGTGCGCAATGACGATTTTTTCGTGCCCCTTCGCAAGCGTGTAGACATTGCCCGTCAGCACAAGGCCGACATGTTTATCTCCGTGCACGCCGATGCAGCGCCGCGACTGACGGCGTCGGGAGCTTCGGTGTATTGCCTGTCAGAAGGGGGTGCGACGTCAGCGACTGCACGCTTCATGGCACAGCGCGAGAACGGCGCAGATCTGCTTGGCGCGACCAGTCTGCTCAATCTCAAGGACAAGGATCCGATGCTCGCCGGCGTGATCCTCGACATGTCGATGAACGCCACCATCGCCGCCAGTCTGCAACTCGGCAGCAGCATATTGGGCAGTCTGCAGGGCATCACCACATTGCATCAAAAGCGCGTGGAACAGGCGGGATTTGCGGTGCTGAAGTCGCCGGATGTGCCGTCGATCCTGGTAGAAACCGGCTTTATTTCCAACGCGCGTGACAGCCAGCGCCTGGTGACAACTCGACATCAACAGGCTATCGCTAATGGGTTGTTTGAAGGATTGCAGCGCTATTTCCAGCAGAACCCGCCAACCGACAGCTACATCGCCTGGCAGCAGGCGCAAAAGGTGCAGGTTTAGCAGCCGGTGATCCGGCTGCAGGTGAACTTCGCGCTGCTGCCGCCTGAGCTGGAGAAGCGATTGATCGTCGTCCAGCCCACGCGACGGGTATAGCCGACCCAGGCTTCGCCGTCAGAGGCGATGCCGGTGAAGAACGTCAGTTGGCCGAACCGACTGTTGGTCTGCGCCCAGTAGCGTTTGCCGTCCTTTTCAAAGCCACGCAGGTAAATCGTGCGGCCCGCCGTATTCACGCTGTAGGCGTTGCCTTGCGCATCGACACATGCCAGCAGGTTAGCGCTGTGTGTGCACTTGGCGAGCATCGGCGCTTGTCCCCATACGTTGGCACCCGACAGCAATGCCAGACTCATTAGCGAGCATTTCAGGACATTTTTCATCACGGTTCCCGACGGGCAGATGGCATGCAGCTTCATGCTCTTTATCGGTTTGGGCAAGAGCAGGTCTGGCTAATTCATATTGTTATACTATAACATTAATTTTATTGAGCCTGAGTCCGCCGATTTAAAGCGTCAGCTTCTGCCGTCACGCTGTCTTGAAGCTCTAGAACGAGGCGCGTTACGCCAAATCCGGCATAAACGCCCATCGGCCACCATCTGATGAGGATTATCCAATGTCATCTCCGCTTCCCGTGACCGTTCTTTCGGGCTTTCTCGGCGCTGGAAAAAGTACGGTTTTGAATTACGTACTACGTAATCGAGAAGGTTTGCGCGTTGCAGTCATCGTTAACGATATGAGCGAGATCAACATTGATGGCAGCGAAGTCCAGCGCGATGTCCGCCTGAACCGTGCTGAAGAAAAACTGGTAGAGATGAGCAACGGTTGTATCTGCTGTACGTTACGCGAGGACCTGTTGGAAGAGGTCAGCAAACTTGCTCGCGAAGGCCGTTTCGATTATCTGCTCATCGAATCCACAGGTATTTCCGAGCCGCTGCCGGTCGCCGAAACCTTCACCTTCCGCGATGAGCTGGGTCAGAGCCTCGCCGACGTTGCTCGACTCGACACCATGGTCACGGTAGTCGATGGCGTGAACTTTCTCCTCGACTATCAGGCTGCCGAGAGCCTCGCGTCCCGCGGCGAGACTTTGGGCGACGAAGATGAACGCTCGATCACCGACCTGTTGATCGAACAAATCGAGTTTGCCGACGTACTGCTGATCAGCAAGATCGACCTCATCAGCCGCCAGGCGCGTGACGAACTCACGGCAATTCTCAAGCGCCTCAATGCCCAGGCGGAAATCATCCCGATGGTGATGGGCGAGGTGCCGCTGGAGAAGATCCTCAACACGCGCCGATTCGATTTTGCCAAAGCCGCCCAAGCCCCGGGCTGGTTGCAGGAATTGCGCGGTGAGCATGTGCCGGAAACCACCGAGTACGGCATTGCTTCCACGGCTTATCGCGCACGCCGCCCGTTCCATCCGCAGCGTTTTTACAGCTTCATTGACCGTCCATGGACGAACGGCAAATTACTGCGCTCCAAGGGCTTTTTCTGGTTGGCCAGCAAACCCTCCGACGCAGGAAGCTGGTCGCAGGCAGGCGGCCTGATGCGCCACGGTTTCGCTGGACGCTGGTGGCGTTTCGTGCCGAAAAACCAATGGCCGCAGGATCAGGACAGTACCGCAGCAATCATGGAAAACTGGACGCCGAGTGTCGGAGATTGTCGTCAGGAGCTGGTGTTCATTGGTCAGAACATCGATTTCGTACAGCTCAAGTCGGAGCTTGATGCCTGCCTGCTGACTGACGAAGAAATGGCTGCTGGCGTAGACCGTTGGCGCACGCTGCCGGATCCGTTCGGCCCTTGGCACGATGAGGCCGCCTGATGCTTGCGCTCAAGCTGCAGCAGAATCGAGTACGTCATCAGCATCATGGGGCGACGCCGAAAACGCTGACTCGAATCCTCGAAGACGACGTCAATCTTGCGGTCTGGCAGCGCCAACTGCCGCTGCACATCGCCGATTTCGCAGCGTTGTTGCTGTCGCTCAACGAGCCACTGACGCAGTCGCTCTGCCTCGAATTGCCGGATGAAGACGGCGAGCCTGATCTCAGTGGACTGGCCGCCGGGTTCCGTGACCTGGAAGGCTACGAAGGCTTTGTCGCTGATCTGAGATGGCTGGTCAGTGCCTTCGCCTGCCTGCTGGGTGCACGGCGTATTGGCCTGCGCCTGCGGGTGCTGGACAAGGCCATGTGTCCGCGCTTCCACGTCGATCATGTGCCGGTGCGCCTGATCACCACGTATGGCGGAATCGGCAGTCAGTGGCTCGAGGAGGGCGCGATGGACCGTGAGCAATTGGGCCAGGCGAACGCTGAGCCAAACGACATGGCGAACATCCAGCAACTGCAGAGTGGCGACGTGGCGCTATTGAAAGGCGAGAAATGGCACGGCAACGAAGGCTTCGGTCTGATCCATCGTTCTCCGCAACTGCCAGCGGGTGAACGACGGTTGCTGCTGACGCTCGACTGGCTCGGTTGACGGCTCAAGGCTTGAGCCATTTACCCTGGCTCTGGCCTTCGCAATACGGCTTCAAATACGCCATGTCTGAAGCCACGCCGTAATAGTGGATATCCTGGCGATAGGGCATATTGGCGACTTGTGCGTTGCTGCACACGCCGAACGCGCCGCTCGGGCATTGATCGACGTACTGCACCTCGACTTTCTGCCCGGCCAGGGTCGGTTGGCAGAACCCGTCGCTGAACAGCTTCTCGGGAATACTGCGGTTTTGCTGGCAAACCTTGACGTCGAGTCGCTCGCCCTGACTGTGCACAACGCAGGCTTGAGCCAAGGCTTCGCTCGACAGCAACATCAACAGCAACGACCATCCCATCCAACGCATGTCCAATCCCCTCAGAAAACGCCCAGTCATGTTGCAGAACATTCCTACCCATGTCATCGCCGGCCCTTTGGGCGCCGGCAAGACCAGTCTGATTCGCCAGCTCATGGCCCAACGGCCGGAAGGCGAGCGCTGGGCGGTGCTGATCAACGAATTCGGTCAGATCGGCCTCGACGCGGCGCTGCTGACCCGCGATGGCGATGGTATCGCACTGGGCGAAGTCGCCGGAGGGTGCCTTTGTTGCGTGAACGGTGCGCCGTTTCAAATCGGCCTCGGTCGTTTGCTGCGCAAGGCCAGACCGGATCGGCTGTTCATCGAGCCGTCCGGACTGGGCCATCCGGCGCAATTGCTCAAGCAGTTGGGTGAGACGCCGTGGTTGGGTGTACTGGCGCTGCAGCCCTGTGTGTCAGTGCTGGATGCCCAGGCACTGGCAGCCGGGAAAGCGTTGCCACCCGCTCAGCAGGACGCTTTGGGCAGCGCCGGTCTGCTGTTGCTGAACAAGACAGAAGGTCTGGATGAGGCTGTGCGGCAGACCATCGCCGAGCGTTTGCCGGCGGTCAAATTGATCTGGACGCAGCAGGCGCAACTGTCTTTACGCGAGTTGCCGGGTGTGACGGCGCAAGCACTGGCGGGTGTGGATAACCTTGTTGTGCCGCAGGGGGCGGGACCGATTCCGGCGCTCTGGAGCGACCCGGCATCGCCGATCTGCCTGAGTCAGGCACAAGAGGGCGGTTGGAGCATCGGCTGGCGTTGGCACCCGGGACAGAGGTTCGATACGCAACGTCTGAGCCAATGGCTGCAGAGCCTGAACTGGCGGCGGGCGAAACTGGTTATCCATAGCGCCGAGGGCTGGATCTCGGCCAATGCCGTGGATAACGCTGAACTGGATTGGCAGCCCAGTGAGTGGCGCCGGGATTCGCGTATCGAGCTGATTTTTGCCGACGCGCACAATGTCACTGATTTGCAGGCAGGCCTGGCGCAATGCCAGATTCAGGTGAGTTAGTTCAAGGCTTCCACTTGTTGTGTTCCTGACGCCATTGGCTCAGCTCGATCACTTCGGCCCGTGGGCGGGTAACCTCAACCACCGGTGGCGTGTCGTCGAACGGCGCCGGGTAGGGCGCCAGTTCAATCTGAGCGCTGTGCGCACCAAACTGGGTGATGGTGCCGTTGTGCCGGGTTTCGCCGGTCACGGTGAACTCGAAGTTATAGACCCGGGCCAGGCGCCGCCGGCCGCTGGCATCCTTGATCAAGCCGATTTTTTTCAACGCGACGTTACCGTCCAGCAGTTCGACGCCGACGTTGATGCAATGCTGCTTGACCCGCTCCAGCGCCCGCTCGCGCAAGCCGTGGTTGTGCCAAAGCCATGCGCCGGCAGCGGCGAACAGCATCAGCACGAAGATGTTTTCGAGGGTCAGCATCAACAAGAAACTCCAAAAGATTGGTCCAGCTTAACTGCGTCGCCGGTCTGTCGTACAGGCTGTGTTTCGTCGCATACTGCGCGGCTTGAATTTCAATCGTTTTACGGAATAACCCGAATGAAACGTACGCCTCATCTGCTCGCCATTCAGTCCCATGTGGTCTTCGGCCACGCCGGCAACAGCGCTGCGGTTTTTCCGATGCAGCGGGTCGGGGTGAACGTCTGGCCGCTCAACACCGTGCAGTTCTCCAACCATACCCAGTACGGCCAATGGGCCGGTGAAGTGCTGGCGCCGCAGCAGATCCCCGAACTGGTCGACGGCATTGCCGCCATTGGCGAGCTGGGCAACTGCGACGCTGTACTCTCCGGTTATCTGGGCAGCGCCGCGCAGGGCCGGGCGATTCTCCGTGGTGTCGAGCGCATCAAATCGGTCAATCCGAAGGCGTTGTATCTGTGTGACCCGGTGATGGGCCATCCGGAGAAAGGCTGCAGCGTGCCGGCCGAAGTCAGCGACTTTCTGCTGGAAGAAGCCGCGGCGGTGGCGGACATCATGTGTCCGAACCAGTTGGAACTGGACAGCTTCTCCGGGCGCAAGCCGCAGTCGTTGTTCGATTGCCTGGCGATGGCCCGGGCGCTGCTGGCGCGCGGGCCGAAAGCGGTGCTGGTCAAGCATCTGGATTATCCGGGCAAGCCGGCGGATGGTTTCGAGATGTTGTTGGTGACCGCTGATGAAAGCTGGCACTTGCGCCGTCCGCTGCTGGCGTTTCCGCGTCAGCCGGTGGGCGTGGGCGATCTGACGTCCGGGCTGTTCCTCGCGCGGGTGCTGCTGGGCGACAGCCTTGTGGCGGCGTTCGAGTTCACAGCAGCGGCGGTGCATGAGGTGCTGCTGGAGACCCAGGCGTGTGCCAGTTACGAGCTGCAACTGGTGCGGGCGCAGGACCGGATCGCGCATCCGCGGGTGAAATTCGAGGCGACGGCGATCAGTCTGTAATCGCGTTATTGTTCAAAAGATCGCAGCCTGCGGCAGCTCCTACAGGGGTGAACATTAATCCTCTGTAGGAGCTGCCGCAGGCTGCGATCTTTTGCTTTAAGCGTCGCCCTTGATCTCCTGATAACGCTTCTCCAGCTCCTGACGAATCTGCCGACGCTGCTGCGCCTGCATATAACGACGCTTGTCTTCACTGTTCTGCGGTTGCAGCGGCGGTACGGCGGCCGGTTTGCGTTGGTCATCCACCGCCACCATGGTGAAGAAGCAGCTGTTGGTGTGGCGTACCGAGCGCTCGCGGATGTTCTCGGTCACTACTTTGATGCCGACTTCCATCGAAGTATTGCCGGTGTAGTTGACCGACGCGAGGAAGGTCACCAGTTCGCCGACATGGATCGGCTCGCGGAAAATCACCTGATCCACCGACAGCGTCACCACGTAGCGGCCGGCATAGCGGCTCGCGCAGGCGTAGGCCACTTCGTCGAGGTATTTGAGCAGGGTACCGCCGTGGACATTGCCAGAGAAGTTGGCCATGTCGGGGGTCATCAATACCGTCATCGACAGTTGGGCGTTTCCGGGTTCCATAACGTTCTCACGGATCAAGGCTGGATGGCTGGACGCACCTCTGCGGGTGCCTGGTGGCTTTTTCAAAAGCACCGTTATCGGGACGCCAGACGGCTGGCTGCCGTCACGCCGCGACCGATCTGTTTCCTTATATTGCACCGCCTTCCAGCCGGAAGTCGCGGTGTTAACCTGCAAAAGGCCCTGCCCAAGGGCAATTCCTACACAAAAAGCGGATTTTTACCCAACTCGCTCAGAGCTTTCTGAAGTCTCACGGCGGGTCATGTCATACAAGGAGCCCACACCATGCATGCCATCAGCTTTATTCAGGACCTGGCAGTGATCATGTTGGTCGCAGGTGTGGTCACCGTGCTGTTTCACCGCTTCAAGCAGCCGGTGGTGCTCGGCTACATCGTCGCCGGTTTCATCATCGGCCCGCACACACCGCCGTTCGGACTGATCCACGACGAAGAAACCATCAAGACCCTCGCCGAGCTGGGGGTGATTTTCCTGATGTTCTGCCTCGGGCTGGAGTTCAGCCTGCGCAAGTTGTTCAAGGTCGGGGCCACGGCGTTTATCGCGGCGTTCCTCGAAATTGTCCTGATGATCTGGATCGGCTATGAAATCGGCCGCTGGTTCGACTGGAACACCATGGATTCGCTGTTTCTCGGCGCAATCCTCGCCATTTCCTCGACCACCATCATCGTCAAGGCGCTCAACGACCTGAAGATGAAGAACGAGCGCTTCGCCCAGTTGATCTTCGGCGTGTTGATCGTCGAGGACATCCTCGGCATCGGCATCATCGCCTTGCTGTCGAGCATCGCGGTCAGCGGCACGGTCAGTTCGGGCGAAGTGTTTTCCACGGTTGGCAAACTGTCGTTGTTCATGATCGTCGCGCTGGTGATCGGCATTCTGCTGGTGCCGCGTCTGTTGGCTTATGTCGCCAAATTCGAAAGTAACGAGATGCTGCTGATCACCGTGCTCGGCCTGTGTTTCGGCTTCTGCCTGCTGGTGGTCAAGCTCGAATACAGCATGGTGCTCGGCGCCTTCCTGATCGGCGCGATCATGGCCGAGTCGCGGCAGTTGCTGAAGATCGAGCGCCTGATCGAACCGGTTCGCGACCTGTTCAGTGCAATCTTCTTCGTCGCCATCGGCCTGATGCTCGATCCGATGATCCTGCTGCAATACGCGTGGCCGATCGCGGTAATCACCGTGGCGGTGGTGCTCGGCAAGATGTTGTCCTGTGGCCTCGGGGCGTTTATCGCCGGCAATGACGGACGCACCTCACTGCGGGTCGGGATGGGGCTGTCACAGATTGGCGAATTTTCCTTCATCATCGCCGCGCTCGGGATGACGCTGCAGGTCACCAGCAACTTCCTTTATCCCGTCGCGGTGGCGGTGTCGGTGATCACCACGCTGCTGACGCCATACCTGATCCGCGCGGCCGATCCGCTATCGATCAAACTCTCTGCGGCGGTACCCAAGCGTCTGGGCCGAGTATTCGGCATGTACGGCGAGTGGCTGCGCAGCATTCAGCCGCAAGGCGAGGGCGCGATGCTGGCGGCGATGATCCGGCGGATTCTGTTGCAGGTCGGGGTCAACCTGGCGCTGGTGATCGCGATCTTCTTCAGCGGTGCGTTCTTTGCCGGACGGCTGTCGGAGTGGATGCAGGACTGGGTCGCTGATCCGAGCTGGCAGAAGGCGTTGATCTGGGGCGGTGCGCTATTGCTGTCGCTGCCGTTCCTGATCGCCGCGTATCGCAAGCTCAAGGCGCTGTCGATGCTGCTGGCGGAGATGGGCGTGAAGCCGGAGATGGCCGGGCGGCACACGCAGCGAGTGCGGCGGGTGATCTCCGAAGTGATCCCGATCCTCTCGCTGCTGGTGATCTTCCTGCTGTTGGCAGCCTTGTCGGCCAGTATCCTGCCGACCAACAAGTTGCTGGTGCTGGTCGCCGTAGTCGCGGCCGCCGTGGCGGCGCTGCTCTGGCGCTGGTTCATCCGTGTGCACACGCGGATGCAGGTGGCCCTGCTGGAAACCCTCGACAACCACAAGGAGTCGTCGGGGCACTGACCCACCCGGGCGTTTGGCGAATCAGCTTTCCAGCCAGACGTCCCGCGCCCAGTGCCACACCGATTCCCAGGACTCTTCGGTGATCAGCTCTTCTTCGCCGGACCACAGCACGACGGTGCCGTCTTCCTCCACGCAGTAGTAGTCGTCGCCGTCCTGGCAGATCGGGATCAGGTCGCGCGGCACACCGATGTCCCAGGCGTTGGCTGCAACCTCCGGCAGGTAGGTGTGCGATTGCGGGTCGGTGACGGTCACCGGCTCGAGGCTGCCGTAAACCACATCACTGACGGTCAGCAGAAACTCTTTGAAGACGAACGGGATGTTGATGAAGAGTTCTTCTTCGATTTCCACCAATTGGTCTTCGTCGGGCAACTCCAGGGGAACCGGTACGGGTTCGTTGGCTTCGCGCAGTTGTTCGATGATTTCTTCCACGTCCGGGATCCTCTTGCTTGAATGGCGCGGTTTATATGGGCCGGTTTATACAGTAGCTCGCTATAGATGCAACCGCGAAATAGAAAACCCCGGCCTGAGCCGGGGTTTTTATTACCACATGCGTAACGCGGTGGGGATCAGCCGTTCTGGCGGATACCGGCCACCAGCCAAGGCTGGTTCTCGCCCTGTGGACGTTCCATGTTCCAGCTTTCGCTGAACACTTCGCCCTGGTCGAAACGCGAGGTCTTCGACACGCCGCTGAAGGTCAGGGTGGCGATGGTCTTGTCGGCGCGATCATCCACGCCGTCCAGCTGCACTTGCAGGTTGTCGATGTAGGTCGACTGGAAGCCATCGCCCAGATCCGCACGCTCACGCTTGAGGAACTCGAGCATCTGCGGGGTCACGAACTCGGCGATCTTGTCCATTTCGTTGGCGTCCCAGTGCTGCTGCAGCGACTGGAAGTGGCTGCGCGCGGCTTCAAGGAAGCGCTGTTCGTTGAACCAGGCTGGCGCGTTGATCACCGGACGAGCGGCAGCCGGAGCAGCCGAACCACCAAAGATCGAACCCATGGCAGCAGGCTTCTGTTCGAATACTTCACGCTGCATCGGCGCGCCGGCCGGAGCCAGGTGCTCCTGCTGCTTGCGTCGACGAGCGGCGATGAAGCGGAAGATCACGAACGCGATCACGGCCATGATCAGGATGTCGAAGATCTGCATGCCCTGGAAGCCGCCGCCCATGAACATGGACGCGAGCAGGCCACCGGCGGCGATACCGGCCAGAGGGCCGAGCCATTTCGAAGCGCCGCCAGCCTTGGCCGCGGCACCGGCAGCGCCGGCTGCACCAGCGGTCGCTGCTGCGCCGCCCATGCCTGGGGAAGAAGGAGCCATCTGGCTGGTCTGGTGCGTCGGCGCAGCGCCGGCACTTTTGCCACCACCAAAGCGCTTGGCGTTGGCGTCGAGGCTCATCGTCAGGCCGATGCACAACGCCATGGCGATGCTAAGAAAACGTTTCATAAAGGGAATTCCCGTTTGTGGAGACACGCGCGCCATGTTGCACAGCTGAAGTGTTACTGGCTAGCGAGAGAGTGTTTCGGGCTTTTGCCTGACAGGTTACGTTCAGCTCCGTCGAAGCAATAAGGCCATGTACTTTTGTCTGTAGGAAAAAGGGATAGGTTCAGCGAGAAATCGCTTAACGACGTAGCGCCAGCATCACCACACCGGCCGTGATCAGGCCGATGCCGCCCCATTGGCGCAGGTCGAGCTTCTCGCCCAGCAGGATCACGCCGAGCACCGCCACCAGCACCACGCTGAGCTTGTCCACTGGCGCGACCAGCGAAGCCGGGCCGACTTTCAGCGCGCGGAAATAGCACAGCCACGACGCGCCGGTACCCAGGCCGGACAACAGCAGGAACAGGTAGCTCTTGGCGGAAATTGATCCCAAGGACTGATATTGGCCCGTCGCGTACAAAATCAAGGCCAGGCTGACCAGTACCACGATGGTGCGCAGCAGAGTGGCGAAGTCGGAATTGACGTTTTCGATGCCGATCTTGGCAAAGATCGCCGTCAGCGCGGCGAATGTCGCCGAGAGCAGGGCCCAGAATGTCCAGGAAGAGAAGAAGCCTGAGCCCATGCAAATATCCTTGTTAGATCATCCAACGCCGACCCCTGTGGGAGCGAGCCTGCTCGCGAAAGCCACACTGCGGTTTATCAGATCAACCACGGTGATGTCATTCGCGAGCAGGCTCGCTCCCACAGAAAAGCGAAACCGGCGTCAGATCGCTTCCAGCTTGGCATACCCCAGCATCAGCCACTTGCTGCCTTCGCTGAAATTCACCTGCACCCGTGCCTGCGCGCCGGAACCTTCGAAGTTGAGGATCACGCCGTCGCCGAAGATCGAATGGCGTACTGCCTGACCCAGGCTGAAGCCGGTTTCCGGAATCTCGCTGCCGCTGAACAGGTTGCTGCCGCTCATCGACTGGTTGCCGCCAAACGGTCGGCTGACGCTGTTCGACAGACGCACTTCCTGGATCAGCCCCTTCGGCACCTCGCGGACGAAACGCGAAACCTTGTTGTAGGTCTCGCTGCCGTACAGGCGTCGGGTTTCAGCATAGGTCATCACCAGATTCTGCATGGCGCGGGTAATACCGACGTAGGCCAGACGGCGTTCCTCTTCAAGGCGTCCCGGTTCTTCCAGGCTCATCTTGTGCGGGAACAGGCCTTCTTCCATGCCCACCAGGAACACGTAAGGGAATTCCAGGCCTTTGGCGCTGTGCAGGGTCATCAGTTGAATGCTGTCTTCATGCTCGTCGGCCTGAGTGTCGCCGGCTTCCAGCGACGCGTGGCCGAGGAATGCCGCCAGTGGCGTCAGCTCTTCGTCTTCTTCGGTGTTTTCGAAGTTGCGCGCGGCGCTGACCAGTTCCTCAAGGTTTTCTACCCGGGCCTGGCCTTTCTCGCCTTTTTCCGCTTCGTGATAGGCGATCAGCCCCGATTGTTCGATGACGGTCTGGGTCATCAAATGCAACGGCATCTCCATGCACTTGGCGGCGAGATTTTCGATCAGCTCGATAAACGCCCCCAGGGCGCCGGCAGCACGACCGGTCAGGCCTTTATTGGCGACCAGTTGCCGCATCGCTTCCCACATCGACACATCGCTGTGACGGGCATGGTCGCGGATCGCCTCGACGGTTTTCTCGCCAATGCCACGGGCCGGGACGTTGATGACCCGCTCCAGCGCGGCATCGTTGCCGCGACCTTCCAGCAAACGCAGGTAGGCCATGGCGTTCTTGATTTCCGCGCGCTCGAAGAAGCGCTGGCCGCCATAGATACGGTACGGAATGCGCTCGCGCAGCAAGGCTTCTTCCAAAACGCGCGATTGGGCGTTGGAGCGGTAAAGAATCGCGATGTCGCTGCGAGCCAGGCCGGTTTTCAGCGCGCTTTCGATGGTTTCGACAACATAGCGTGCTTCGTCGTGTTCGTTGAACGCGGCATACAGGTTGATCGCTTCGCCATCGCCACCGTCGGTCCACAGCTCTTTGCCGAGGCGTCCGGTGTTGTTGGCGATCAAGGCGTTGGCCGCTTTGAGGATGCCGGCGGTGGAGCGGTAGTTCTGCTCCAGGCGGATGGTCACCGAATCCGGGAAGTCGGACGAGTACTGATGAATGTTCTCGATTTTCGCCCCGCGCCAGCCGTAGATCGACTGATCGTCGTCACCCACCACCATCAGGCTGTCACCGCCCTTGCCGAGCAGGCGCAACCAGGCGTACTGCACGGCGTTGGTGTCCTGGAACTCGTCCACCAGAATGTGGCGGAAGCGCTTTTGATAGTGCGCCAGCAGACCCGGATGATCGCGCCACAGGTCGAGGGCGCGTAGCAGCAGTTCGGAAAAATCGATGACGCCGGCGCGCTGGCAGGCCGCCTCGTAGGCTTCATAGATGCCGCGCATGGTCGCCAGGTACAAGTCGCCGCTGGCCTGAATGTGCTGTGGGCGCAGACCTTCGTCTTTCTGCCCGTTGATGAACCATTGGGCCTGACGCGCCGGCCAGCGTTGCTCGTCCAGCCCCAGCTCGCGGATCACCCGCTTGACCAGGCGTTGCTGGTCGTCGCTGTCGAGAATCTGGAAAGTCTGGCTCAACCCGGCTTCCTGCCAGTGCGCCCGCAACAGGCGGTGCGCCAGGCCGTGGAAGGTACCGACCCACATGCCGGCCGGGTTGATACCCAGCAACTGCTCAATGCGATGACGCATCTCGGCAGCGGCCTTGTTGGTGAAGGTCACCGACAGAATGGAGTGGGGCGAGGCGTTTTCCACCTGGATCAACCAGGCGATACGGTGCACCAGCACTCGGGTTTTACCGGAACCGGCACCGGCCAGGACCAACTGACGGCCAACGGGGGCTGCTACGGCCTGGCGTTGGGCATCGTTGAGGGAGTTCAGCAGAAGGGAGAGATCATCGCGCATCGGGGCATTCTAGGGTGCGCCGCAGGCCCGGGCAAACCGAGCTTTGCATTAGCCGATGAAAGCGCCGTCGATGACGACCGGTCGGTCACTGGCTACAGGCTTCGGCCCGCCTCGCTTTGCGGGTTTTGCCGGTGATCGGACGGGAAAAGTTTCCGGCAAATTATGATCTGGAGCAGTTTGGCAACGGGGGCTGCTTGTGTATGCTCCGTCCACGTTTCGGGCCCAATGCTCACTCTTATAAGAACAACAACATTGCACAAGACCCTCAGCTCAGACCTGTCGGGCCCCTCTGTGGAACCCCGGGTCATCCGCAAGCATTACGCCGTCGAAATGGCGGTCGAACGCACGCGCCTGCTGTATCAGGGCTCGCTGCTGCCGACGATGTTCATGTTGCTCAATGGTCTGGTCTGCGCCGCTTTGCTCTGGAGCCCGCAGCGCTATTTCGTGGTCAGCATCTGGCTGGTCTGGTTGTTGTCGCTAGTGGCGCTGCGGGTGATTCAGGTCGCGGCGTTCGATTCGGCGATCCCGGACCGTCAGGCCCAGCCGATCTGGTTCCGCATGTTCCTCTTAGGCTCGACCATGACCGGCCTGACGCTGGCTGGCGCCGGCATTGCACTGGTGCCCGCCGACAACTTCATGCAGCAAGCCTGGGTGTTCGGCCTGATCGGCGCCGCGACATTGTCGGCCAGCGTTGCTTATGCCGTCAGCCTGCCAGCGTTTCTGTCCTTTACCTTGCCGTGCCTGCTGCCGGCGATCGGCTACCTGTTCTGGGGCGGCGACGAACAGGCCCGCGGCTGGGGCTGGCTCGGGCTGATTCTGCTCGGCTCGCTGAGTGTGGTGGCATGGCAGGTCAATCGGTTGATCGACCGCGGCTTGCTGCGGCGTTTTCAGAACCAGCACCTGATCGAGCACCTGCAGCAGGCGCAGAACCGCAGCGAGCAGCTCAATCAGGCGCTGGCCAAGGAAATCGAACAGCGGCGCTGCGCCGAGGGCCAATTGCGTGAAGCACAGATCGAGCTGGAAGATCGCGTGGCGCAGCGCAGTCGCGAACTGGACGTAGCCAATCAGGCGTTGAGCAAAAGCGAAGCCCGTCTGGCCCTGGCGTTGAAGGCCAGTGAGCTGGGGCTGTGGGACTGGAACCTGCAAACCGACGAAGTCCATCACACGCAGATTCAGGAGTTGTTCGGCCTCGCGCCTGAATACGTCACGGCGATCCTGCGCGACCTCAAGCCACGCCTGCACCCCGAGGATGTGCCTGGACTCAAGCAGGCGCTGATCGAGCACCTGAAGGGGCGCTCCGAGGACTATCAGATCGAATACCGCGTACGGCACGGTGACGGCCATTGGGTATGGATCGAAGACCGCGGCCGCGCTGTGGAGCGCAGTGACAGTGGCCGGGTGATCCGCATGGTCGGCACCCGGCGCGACATCAGCGCGAGCAAAAGCCTTGAAGAACAGCAGCGACTGGCGGCCACGGTGTTCGAAGCGGCCAGCGAAGGTATCGTCATTCTCGACCCGAACTACGCGCTGATTGCGATCAATCAGGCGTTCAGCCGGGTCACCGGTTATGACATCGAAGACATGCTCGGGCGCAATGTCGTCGAGCTGCCGTGCAGTCGTGATGCGCGGCGACATTACGTTTCGATCCGCCACGCGCTGCAGCAGCACGGCAGCTGGCAGGGCGAACTGGTGGAAACCCGCAAGAACGGCGAGCTGTATCCGCAGTGGCTGCAACTCAATGCGGTGCGCGACAGTCGGGGAAACGTCAGTCATATCGTTGGCTTCTTCGCCGATCTTTCCGCGCGGCGCGAATCCGAAGAACGCATGCGCTACCTGACGCACTACGATGAACTCACCGGGCTGGCCAATCGTTCGCTGTTCCGCGAGCGCCTGCACGAAGCCCATCAGCGCGTGCGTCAGGGCGGCCGGCGCAGTCTGGCGCTGCTGCACATCAATCTTGATCGCTTCAAGCTGCTCAACGACAGCCTTGGTCATGAGGTCGCGGACCAACTGCTGCAGAAAATGGCCCGACGTCTGGTCAACGCGTTGCCGGAGGCCGACACCATTGCGCGACTGTCCGGTGACGAGTTCGCGGTGCTGTTCGATGCTTACGGCAACCTGTCGAGCCTGGCGCGAGTCGCCACGCGGCTGTCGAGCAAGCTGCGCCTGCCGTTGACGGTCGAAGGGCATGAGCTGGTGGTCAGTGCCTCGATGGGCATCAGCATGCTGCCGGACAACGCCCGAGAGATTGCCGCGCTGGTCAGTCAGTCGAACATGGCCATGCAACACGCCAAGCACCTGGGCGGCAACAATTTCCAGTTCTATACCGACAGCTTGCAGGCCAGCACCCTTGAGCGTCTGCAACTGGAGAACCAGTTGCGCAAAGCCATCGAAGACAAGCAGCTCAAGGTGTTCTACCAGCCGAAGCTGTGCCTGCAAACCGGGCGCCTGAATGCGGCGGAAGCGCTGGTGCGCTGGGATCATCCGACCATGGGCCGGGTGCCGCCGGGGGACTTCATCGGCCTGGCCGAGGAAACCGGACTGATCGGCCCGATCGGCGAATTCGTGCTGCGCAAGGCCTGCTGGCAGGCGTGCGAGTGGCAGCGCCAGGGGCTGGCGCCGATTCGGGTATCGGTGAACCTGTCGGTGCATCAACTGCGTCAGGGCAAACTGGTCAGTCTGGTGCGGCAGGTGCTGGAGGAAACCGGGCTCGCGCCGCACTACCTCGAACTGGAACTCACCGAGAGTCAGCTGCTGGACAGCGTCGAACACATCATCGCGACCTTCCAGCAACTGCGCGATCTGGGGGTGAAGCTGGCAATCGACGATTTCGGTACCGGCTATTCGTCGCTGAGTTACCTCAAGCGGATTCCGGTGGATTACGTGAAGATCGATCAGGCGTTCATTCGCGGGCTGGGGCAGGGCAGTGAGGACGCGGCGATCACCCGGGCGATCATCGCCATGGCTCACGGGCTGTCGTTGAAAGTGGTGGCCGAAGGTGTCGAGCGGCAAGAGCAGCTGGATTTTTTACGCGTCGAGTGCTGCGACGAAGTGCAGGGTTATCTGATCAGTCGTCCGGTGGAGGCCGACCGTCTGGCCGGGCTGTTGCGCGAACAGGAAAAACCGCTTTAAGGGCTACATGCACTCCATCGCGCCTGATATGGGGACATGGAGTTACGCATTGAGCAGGCAAAAAGCCAATTCATGTAGTATAACTACAAGCGTGCTACATCCTTGCCCATAAGAAGAGTCCAGCCCCTTGAATCTGCTGCAACACATCGCCCAGTCACGTCACCTGTTACGCAAGTCGGAGCTCAAGGTCGCCGACCACGTGCTGCTTGACCCTGCGGCGGTGATGCACAGTTCCATGGCCGACCTGGCCCACAGCGTCGGCATCAGCGAACCGACCATCGTGCGCTTCTGCCGGGCCATTGGCTGCTCCGGGTTTCAGGATCTCAAACTCAAACTGGCGCAGAGCCTGGCCGCCGGTGCCAGCTTCGGCCAGTTCGCGATCCATGAAGACGACTCGGTCGCCGACTACAGCCTGAAAATTTTCGACACCACATTGCATACGCTGATGGAGGTTCGCGAGAAGCTCGATCCGGTGGAATTGCAGCGTGCCGTGACGCTGATGTCCCAGGCGCAGCGCGTCGAGTTCTACGGCTTTGGTGCGTCGGGCGCGGTGGCGGCGGATGCGCAGCACAAGTTCTTCCGTCTGCTGCTGACCGCTGCGGCGTATTCCGACCCGCACATGCAGGCGATGTCGGCGGTGACCTTGAAGCCGACCGATGTGGCGATCTGCATTTCTCAGTCCGGGCGCTCCAAGGATCTGCTGATCACTGCCAACCTGGTGCGCGAGAGCGGCGCTTCGCTGATCACTTTGTGCCCGAGTCAGACACCGTTGGCCGAGCTGTCGACGGTCAATCTGGCCATCGATGTACACGAAGACACCGAGATCTACACGCCGCTGACCTCGCGCATTGCGCACCTGGTGGTGATCGACGTGCTGGCGATGGGCGTGGCGATGGCGCGTGGGCCGAGTCTGGTCAATCACCTGAAGAGCGTGAAGCGCAGCCTGCGCAGCTTGCGGCTGTCCCCCAAGGCCGTGAAAGCCCTGGATGACTAAAGTCTGCTTTTGTGGCGAGGGAGCTTACTCCCGATGGGGCGCGCAGCGGCCCTGAAAGGCCGGGCCTGCTTCGCAGTCCAGCGGGAGCAAGCTCCCTCGCCACAATGAAACGCAATCGGCAAAGTTTCATCGCACTGTCATCCCCGCGCAGCCAAACCGTCATCCCTCACGCCTATCGTGAAACTCCCGTACTCGCCTTGGGAGACTCGAAATGGCTCAGCCCTACGAAGAACGCAACAGCGCCGCGAAAACCCGTCGTCAGCAGGAAGACCAGCGCCGCATGGAATTCCGTCGCGCCATCGAAGATCGCTTCGAACTTCGTCAGCTTCAGAGCGAAATCAGCGATTTTCCCGAGGACATCGAATTCAACTACTGGCAGGCCGCACCGGCAGTTTCCCGTCGAAACGCTCAACCAGCGCGCTGATCTGCACCCGCTCGCTGCGGATAAACGCCAGGAAGGCATGCGCCACCGGTGACAGCCGTTTGGCCTTGGCTTGCACCAGACACCAGCTGCGAAACAGCGGCAGCTCCTCGACCGGCAGCTCCACCAGGCCGCCGGTCGCCAGTTCCAGGTTCAGGGCGTGGCGCGTCAACAGCGCCAGGCCCAGACCCGCCACGACGCATTCACGTTGAGCTTCGGCCGAGGCCACTTCCTGAGTCTGGGTGAAGTGCACGCGTTTCTCTTTGAAATACTCTTCACAAGCCAATCGCGTACCTGAGCCCGGTTCGCGGATCAGCAGCGTGTAAGGCTCAAGATCCTGCAGACGCAGCGGCCCCATGTGCGCCAGCGGATGGTCCGGGCGCGCCACGGCGACAATCGGGTTGTTCAGAAACGGCAGAAACTCCAGACCCATGTCCTGCGGCACCATCGACATGATCACCAGATCATCGCGGTTGTCCGAGAGGCGGCGAATCACCTGGCCGCGGTTGACCACAGTCAGCTGCAGGTTCACTTCCGGGTGCTGGCGCTTGAACGCGGCGAACAGGTGCGGCACGAAGTATTTGGCACTGGATTCCACCGCTAGCTTCAACTGGCCTTGCAGCGAGCCCTGCATGTCCGACAGCTGCATGTCGAGGTTTTCCAGGCGGCCGAAGATGTCCCGGCTGGCACGCTGCAGGGCTTCGGCGGCCTCGGTCATGTAGAGTTTTTTGCCGACGTAATCGAATAACGGCTGGCCGATCAGCTCTTCCAGCTGACGAATCTGTAGGCTGACGGCCGGTTGTGTTAGAGACATTTCATCGGCGGCGCGGCTGTAGGAACGTAAATCACACACTTCGTTGAAGATCTGCAATTGGCGTAATGTCATACGCATCAAGGACTTACGCATTTCTTATAGGCTCTAACGGCAGGCTGATGGTTTAACTATAAGTCTTTGCTTATGCCTGACCCAATTTTTATTCATTTTTGTTAATCCCTTGCGAGCGCTAGTGTGGGGCTGCGACTAAATTGAAACATTTAGTCACGCGTCGACCTGGGTCTAGCAGGTCGTGGTGCCACCGGCTCAAGGGAACCTCCAAGTGATAACAAAGATCCTGATCGCCAACCGTGGTGAGATTGCCGTACGAATCGTGCGAGCCTGCGCCGAAATGGGCATTCGCTCGGTTGCGATTTTTTCCGACGCCGACCGGCATGCCTTGCATGTGAAGCGTGCGGACGAAGCCCACAGCATTGGTGCCGAGCCTCTGGCCGGTTACCTGAACCCGCGCAAGCTGGTGAACCTGGCGGTGGAAACCGGTTGCGATGCATTGCATCCCGGTTACGGCTTCCTGTCGGAAAATGCCGAGCTGGCAGACATCTGCGCCGAACGCGGAATCAAGTTCATTGGCCCGTCGGCGGAAGTCATTCGCCGCATGGGCGACAAGACTGAAGCCCGGCGCAGCATGATCAAGGCCGGCGTACCCGTCACCCCAGGCACCGAAGGCAACGTCTCCGGTATCGAAGAAGCCCTGGCCGAAGGCGACCGCATCGGTTACCCGGTGATGCTCAAGGCTACTTCTGGTGGTGGCGGGCGCGGCATCCGTCGCTGCAACAGCCGCGAAGAACTCGAACAGAATTTCCCTCGGGTGATTTCCGAAGCGACCAAGGCTTTCGGTTCGGCGGAAGTGTTCCTGGAAAAATGCATCGTCAACCCGAAACACATCGAAGCGCAGATCCTCGGCGACAGCTTCGGCAACGTCGTGCACTTGTTCGAGCGTGACTGCTCGATCCAGCGCCGCAACCAGAAGCTGATCGAGATCGCCCCGAGCCCGCAACTGACCCCGGAACAGCGCGCCTACATCGGCGACCTGTCGGTGCGCGCGGCCAAGGCTGTGGGTTACGAAAACGCCGGCACCGTGGAGTTTCTGCTCGCCGAGGGCGAGGTGTACTTCATGGAGATGAACACCCGGGTGCAGGTGGAGCACACCATCACCGAAGAAATCACCGGGATCGACATCGTCCGCGAACAGATCCGCATCGCTTCCGGCCTGCCGTTGTCGGTGAAGCAGGAAGATATTCAGCACCGTGGTTTCGCGTTGCAGTTCCGCATCAACGCCGAAGACCCGAAAAACAACTTCCTGCCGAGCTTCGGCAAGATCACGCGTTACTACGCTCCCGGCGGCCCGGGCGTGCGCACCGACACGGCGATCTATACCGGTTACACCATTCCGCCGTTCTACGATTCGATGTGCCTGAAACTGGTGGTCTGGGCGCTGACCTGGGAAGAGGCGATGGACCGTGGCCTGCGCGCGCTGGACGACATGCGCCTGCAAGGCGTGAAGACCACCGCCGCGTACTATCAGGAAATCCTGCGCAATCCGGAATTCCGTAGCGGCCAGTTCAATACCAGCTTCGTTGAAAGCCACCCTGAACTGACCAACTACTCGATCAAGCGCAAACCCGAAGAGCTGGCCCTGGCCATCGCCGCCGCCATCGCCGCCCACGCAGGCCTGTGAGGAATATAAGAATGAGCAAGAAGATCTTTGTCACCGACACCATCCTGCGCGACGCTCACCAATCGCTGCTCGCCACCCGTATGCGCACCGAAGACATGCTGCCGATCTGCGACAAGCTCGATAAGGTCGGTTATTGGTCACTGGAGTGCTGGGGCGGCGCGACGTTCGACGCCTGCGTACGCTTTCTGAAAGAAGACCCGTGGGAGCGCCTGCGTCAACTGCGTGCCGCGCTGCCCAACACCCGCCTGCAAATGCTTCTGCGCGGGCAGAACCTGCTCGGCTACCGCCACTACAGCGATGACGTGGTCAAAGCCTTCGTCGCCAAGGCCGCAGTCAATGGCATCGACGTATTCCGTATCTTCGACGCAATGAACGATGTGCGTAACCTGCGCGTGGCCATCGAAGCGGTGAAAGCTGCCGGCAAACATGCGCAAGGCACTATCGCCTACACCACCAGCCCGGTGCACACCATCGACGCGTTCGTGGCGCAGGCCAAGCAGATGGAAGCCATGGGTTGCGACTCGGTGGCGATCAAGGACATGGCCGGTCTGCTGACCCCGTACGCCACCGGTGAACTGGTCCGCGCCTTGAAGGCCGAGCAGTCGCTGCCAGTGTTCATCCACTCGCATGACACGGCTGGTCTGGCGGCGATGTGCCAATTGAAAGCCATTGAAAACGGCGCCGATCACATCGATACCGCGATCTCCAGCTTCGCCTCGGGCACCAGTCATCCGGGCACCGAGTCGATGGTTGCTGCGCTCAAAGGCACCGAATACGACACCGGTCTGAACCTCGAGCTGCTGCAGGAAATCGGTCTGTACTTCTACGCCGTGCGCAAGAAGTACCACCAGTTCGAAAGCGAATTCACCGCAGTCGATACCCGTGTGCAAGTCAACCAGGTGCCGGGCGGGATGATCTCCAACCTTGCCAACCAGTTGAAAGAGCAGGGCGCGCTGAACCGCATGGCCGAAGTGCTGGCGGAAATCCCGCGGGTGCGTGAAGACCTTGGTTTCCCGCCGCTGGTGACTCCGACGTCGCAGATCGTCGGCACTCAGGCGTTCTTCAACGTGCTGGCTGGCGAGCGCTACAAGACCATCACCAATGAAGTGAAGCTGTACCTGCAAGGTGGTTACGGCAAGGCGCCGGGCGTGGTCAACGAGAAGTTGCGTCGTCAGGCCATCGGCAGCGAAGAGGTGATCGACGTGCGTCCGGCCGATCTGCTCAAGCCGGAAATGACCAAGTTGCGTGCCGACATCGGCGCACTGGCCAAGTCCGAAGAAGACGTGCTGACCTTCGCCATGTTCCCGGACATCGGGCGCAAGTTCCTCGAAGAACGTGCCGCCGGCACCCTCGTTCCGGAAGTGCTGTTGCCGATCCCTGAGGCCGGTGGTGTGGCGAAGGCCGGCGGCGAAGGCGTGCCGACCGAGTTTGTCATCGACGTCCACGGCGAAACCTACCGCGTCGACATCACCGGTGTCGGTGTGAAGGCCGAAGGCAAGCGTCACTTCTACCTGTCCATCGACGGCATGCCGGAAGAAGTGGTGTTCGAACCGCTCAACGAATTCGTCGGCGGTGGCAGCAGCAAACGCAAGCAGGCGTCGGCACCGGGCCATGTCAGCACCACCATGCCAGGCAACATCGTCGATGTGCTGGTCAAGGAGGGTGACACCGTCAAGGCTGGCCAGGCTGTATTGATCACCGAAGCGATGAAGATGGAAACCGAAGTCCAGGCAGCGATTGCCGGCAAGGTCACCGCCATTCATGTGGCCAAGGGCGACCGGGTCAACCCGGGCGAAATCCTGATCGAGATCGAAGGCTGAGATAACCGCCGCGATCCAACGCTTTAAACCTCGGGGGGGCATGTGCTCCCCTTTTTTTTCGCCTGCAATATGCCGTTCTCTGTAGGAGCTGCCGCAGGCGGCGATCTTTTGACTTTGCTCTTGGAGATCAAAAGATCGCAGCCTGCGGCAGCTCCTACAGGGTAGCGTTGTGTCAGAACGCCATGCGCCACTGGCCTGCCACGCCGTAACTGCGGCTGTCGTTGCCGGCCTCACCGGTGAGGCCTATGGCCAGGGCGTTGCGATCGGACAGCGTCAGGTCCAGACCGGCGTCCAGCGTAAAGCTGTTGCGATCCATCCCGGCGCCGGTGACTTCATAGCTTCTGCCACCCTTGACCAGTTGCTGGCGCGTTACGTTATCCAGATCGCCGTAGGTGTGTTTCACGCTGGCGCTCAGACGCGGCATCAGTTGCATGCCGTTGGACAGCTGGCTGATGTTCGCCAGGCGCAGGCCGAGGGTGCTGCTCGGATTCGCCTGGGTCTGACCCTGAACCTTGAGCGCCGCATCGCCACCTTTCTCGGTGTAGCCGTCACGTTGATAGCGTTGATAGCCGACGCTGGCGAACGGCTCGATGCTGACGTTGCCACGACCGAGGTTGTAGCCGACTTCGGCAAAGGCGTGCTGGGTGCTGGCGTCATAGCTGCTGTTGAGCCGATCGCTGAAACCCTTGAACGCAACGCGACGTTTGCCGCTGCCGTCATGGCTGCCGTACGAGGCGCCCAAGCGCAAGGCTAACGGGCCATCCTGACGCAACGCGTAGGCGCCGAGGTGCCAGCTGTCGAGATCACCGTCGTACTGCCGGGCATCGAAGCGGGTCTGCGCTTTTGCACCCATCAGGCCGACGTGCCATTGCTCGTCGATTCGCCAGTCGGACCCCATGACCAGACCTTGGGTGGAATGCTTCAGAACACTGGCGGCGTCACGATCTACCTGGCCGCCATGCCCCAGTGCCTGCAGCCAGACCCGCCCGTTGCCTTCGCCACCAGCCGCTCGGCGCGGTGCATTCCCTGAGCTCTGCGCGCCATTGCCGCTGTCCAGTTGATGCATGGCCGAAAGCATGCTGGCGCTGAGCGGATTGACGCTGCTCAGTGTGGCTTTGGCGAGGTTGGCGTTGCTGCCGGCGGCGAGTTGTTCGAGAGCCAGGCTGGCCGTCGGCTTGCTGGAGCCGAGCAGGGCCGTGACGGCAGTATTTTGAGGGGTGGCCGCGCTGATGGCTTTGCTTGTCTGGCGAAGTGTCTCAGGCTCTTGAGGTTGCTGAGGTTGCTGAGGTTGCTGAGGTTGCTGAGGTTGCTGAGGTTGCTGAGGTTGCTGAGGTTGCTGAGGTTGCTGAGGTTGCTGAGGTTGCTGAGGTTGCTGAGGTTGCTGAGGTTGCTGAGGTTGCTGAGGTTGCTGAGGTTGCTGAGGTTGCTGAGGTTGCTGAGGTTGCTGAGGTTGCTGAGGTTGCTGAGGTTGCTGAGGTTGCTGAGGTTGCTGAGGTTGCTGAGGTTGCTGAGGTTGCTGAGGTTGCTGAGGTTGCTGAGGTTGCTGAGGTTGCTGAGGTTGCTGAGGTTGCTGAGGTTGCTGAGGTTGCTGAGGTTGCTGAGGTTGCTGAGGTTGCTGAGGTTGCTGAGGTTGCTGAGGTTGCTGAGGTTGCTGAGGTTGCTGAGGTTGCTGAGGTTGCTGAGGTTGCTGAGGTTGCTGAGGTTGCTGAGGTTGCTGAGGTTGCTGAGGTTGCTGAGGTTGCTGAGGTTGCTGAGGTTGCTGAGGTTGCTGAGGTTGCTGAGGTTGCTGAGGTTGCTGAGGTTGCTGAGGTTGCTGAGGTTGCTGAGGTTGCTGAGGTTGCTGAGGTTGCTGAGGTTGCTGAGGTTGCTGAGGTTGCTGAGGTTGCTGAGGTTGCTGAGGTTGCTGAGGTTGCTGAGGTTGCTGAGGTTGCTGAGGTTGCTGAGGTTGCTGAGGTTGCTGAGGTTGCTGAGGTTGCTGAGGTTGCTGAGGTTGCTGAGGTTGCTGAGGTTGCTGAGGTTGCTGAGGTTGCTGAGGTTGCTGAGGTTGCTGAGGTTGCTGAGGTTGCTGAGGTTGCTGAGGTTGCTGAGGTTGCTGAGGTTGCTGAGGTTGCTGAGGTTGCTGAGATGGGGAGGGTGTCTCGTCAATGCTTTGGGCGAGCGCCTGACTACTCTGCGTGGTCGCAAGTTTTTCGAGCGGCACATCGTTACGGGCATAGAGCAAGCCCACTCGTTGTGCTTCGTAGTGCAGCGTCGGAGTCATGTATGCCAGATCGTTTTCAACGGTGCCGAACT
The DNA here is from genome assembly GCF_022368695.1 of Pseudomonas sp. Y5-11. Lineage (NCBI taxonomy): Bacteria > Pseudomonadati > Pseudomonadota > Gammaproteobacteria > Pseudomonadales > Pseudomonadaceae > Pseudomonas > Pseudomonas sp. Y5-11. Next base: position 746,129 of record NZ_CP058974.1, on the reverse strand, counting down.
GTCCCTCAATCTGTTCCGCTTGCAGAACGGTGTGTTGGCTGCTTTGCGGATAGTCGCCGGCGGTGACGAGTTTCAGGGTGGCGTCACCCAAGTGCGCGGTTCCTTTTACGACCACCGTCTGACTGTTGCCGGAGGCATCCACGGCATAGGCCAGCACGGCAGAACGGGCCAGGCGCAGATCTCCCGCGATCTTGGGTGCGCCATAGACATCGTCGACGGTCATGCGTCCGTGCAGGTTCAAATGATTAACCGCACCATTCCCGGCTATATGGGCGTTTTCATGAACATCCACCGTGCCGTCAATGAGGCCCTGGTTGGTCAGGTCACCGCCAGCCGCGACAGTGGCGCCGCCATTGATCGCTCCTTTGTTGATCAGAATACCCTCGGTCACTGCCGTACCCAGAATTTGCCCATCGTTGACCAGCATTGCCTTCGGATGGACCAGTACGCCGATGTTGAAATCACCCGGTCCGCTACGGGTCCAGCTCCCGCGCCTGACCTCCAGCCCGCTGAAGTTACGGGTTTCACCCAGCACGCCTTTCTTGTTCGCGTCGAGTTGCAGCAGGTTGTCGCCCCCGCCACCGTCGACCAGACCGGCGAAACTGCCCCGAGATTGCACGGTGACAAGATCGTTGCGGCCATCGAGCGCCAGCGCTACACCCTCCTGCGCCGGATACGCTTTGCTGACCTTCAGCTGGACGGTGTCCGGATGATTGGCGAAAGCGTTGATCGCTGATTTGAATGTTTCAGTGGGCGCGGGAGAGATGGCTTGAGTGTCGGGCGGTGTGTCCTGAGCCATGGACAGATCAGCACATCCCATGGCCAGGGTAATGGCCAGTGTCAGGTGTTTGGGTCGAAAGTGGAATTGAACGGGCATCGAGTTCAGCCTCTCGTGGAAGGAGGCCAAACTCTAAGTTGGAGCCTGCAGGCACCGATGTCAGCCGGATCGCTCGGTGCTGCGGGCTGTGTCTGTTTGATCTTCGGAAAAGGGCGGCTCGACAAAGACTGGCGGATTGCGCCGTGCTGTCGCGTTGTCATTTCCTACAAATTGAATTGCCAATAGCAGCTTGTAATGATCAGAAACTCATCTGCGACTGCCCGATCAACCCGTGGTTGCGACTGTTGCTGCCAATCTCGCCGCTGTAGGGCATTGATGGAGGGCCTTTGGTTATGAGCGGGCCGTCCGTATAGCGAGGGGTTCTTACAGAATGAAGTCGGAGGATGCCCTGCATTATTTTGCGTTCAGATGATCTTAAACTCAGTCTTATCTGCATTTTGTTGCATATTGCACCGCGCCATCATCCGTGGAAATGCACTATATTGCATCTGAGGACAATGAATTCCCTGTTTAAATGCATTTAAATGCAGGTGTTGAGACATGTACAACCTGACATTACAGATATTCAGTGCTGGGAAATGGCACGACGCCATGGTTCTAAGGTTCGACAATCCTGAAATGGGGTTCGAAAGTCGCTGCAGTTTCGGCTACGAGACGCCATACCTTGTCGAAAATATTGAAGCCATAGGCTCTTCGTTTTCCAAAGCCGTCAGTGCGCTGTATCCATTGGATTGGGAAGGGCGACGCTCCAGTACGCCCGCATTTGTCTATGACATTGCCCCCGCAGGAGCGGCCAAAAGATTTCTGCTTGCGCGTCTGGGGCAGGAGAAACCGGCGCATATCGGTGCCGATCTGTATCTGCTCGGCCAGAGCACTCCAGCCCCCATTGGCAATATGCGCGTAAAAGAGTCGGCCGAGGCTGTCGATGAGCGTGAGCCCATCGGATTCAAGCGTGAGGATGTCGTTCACCGCGACAGTCGCTTTTTGGAATACGCCTATGAGCAAGGCGCGGCAGTTGGTGGTGCTACAGGGGCAGGCGGTGAGGCACCGAAGCTATTGTTGGCTGAAAACAAGGCCGGCCTTTTGTACCCCGATGCGGTATTGGGCGATGAAGAGGTCAGGCAGCATTGGTTTATAAAATTTGCCAGAAACAAAGGAAGTCTGGTCGATCAAGATATCCTGCGTAGCGAGTTTCATTACTACAAGGCGCTTCAGAAACTCGGCATTGAAACGATCGCGGTAGAAGGTTTGGCATTAGAAGAAGCGAGTAAGCCGAGCTTGTGGATGCAGCGCTTTGATCGAGAAGTAACGAACGGTGAAGTTAGTCGTTTTGCTGTCGAGTCGATTTATTCACTGGCTGAAGTAACGGCGCCGGGAAGTGCAATGAACCATATGGATGTCATCCGCATGCTCGCCGGGCTCTGGCGAAAAGCAGGACAGGCTAGCCAGATTCCCGAACTTGTGATGGATTACTTACGTCGGGATCTGATCAACAAGATCCTCGGTAATTCGGATAACCATGGTCGTAACACCGCGATTATTCGCCAAGAAAGTTCGTTTCGTCTGGCGCCGATCTATGACTTGGCCCCGATGGTCATGGATGACGAGGGTGTGACCCGTACAACCAAATGGCCAAAAGATCTGGAGAGGGCGGGAGAGGTCGATTGGCGGGGAGTGTGCCGCGCATTGGCTGATATCACCGATCCCAAAGACCCTTTGGCAGGTTTGACTGACGCATCAGATCCTTTCGAACGCTTGCGTGAAGATGCCCAGCGTCTGGCGGCGCTCCCCGACCTATTGACGGCGAGCGGTTTGCCCGACAGAACGATGAATCACCCGGGAATCCATCTGAAAAATCTGGAGCAACGCTTGAAAGAGTGGGATCTGAAATGAGCATGACGGTAGCCGAGCGCACGGTGCTCATCGAAAACATTCAAGAGGCGCTGGCCCAAGGGACACTGGAGATCGGTGAAGCGGTTCGCCGTCTACGCGTGGAAGTGACCGGTCTGCATCAAACCCAGTTTGCCAGGATGTGCAAAATATCGGTTCGCACGCTGGTGCATATCGAGCATGGCGAGGGCAACCAGACATTGAAATCGTTGAATGCGGTGTTTCGTCCGTTTGGACTGAAAATGGGCGTGGTGCGGATCCGACGAGAGGTCAATTAAAACCCGACGCTGGCGCAAGGTGCTGGTTAACCTAGCTACGCCGCACATAAGCCTTGCCATAATGCCGCTCCATGCGCGCCTGAATCAGCTCCAGACCGATCGACATCAGCCAGTAAATGATCGCCGCCGTGGTCAGCATCTCGATGTAGCGGTAGCTCGAGCGTCCGTAGGACTGTGCCAGAAACATCACTTCCCAGACGCCCATCACCGAGATCAGTGACGAGTCCTTGAGCATCGAGATGAACTGGTTGGTGGTCGGCGGGATGATCGTGCGCATCGCCTGGGGCAGGGTGATGCGCCAGAAGATCACGCTCTCGCGCATGCCCAGCGCCAGCGAAGCTTCGCGTTGGCCGTAGGGCACGCCGAGGATGCCGGCGCGGAAAATCTCGCTCAGGTACGCGCCATAGTTGAGTGACAGGGCAATGATCCCGGCGACCACTGCGCCGGGCACCACGCCCAATTGCGGCAGGCCGAGGTAGATCAACAGGATCTGGATCAGCAGCGGCGTGCCGCGAAAGAACGAGGTGTAGAAACTGGCGATCCCGAACGCCACGGCGCTTTTCGACAGGCGCGCGAGGGCGGTGACGAAGCCCAGCAAAGACGAAGCGACGATGGCGCACGCGCAAAGAAACAGGGTCAGCGCCGCACCCTGCAGAAAGCCGTTGGGCGCCAGGTGCACGCCAAGCAGATTCGGCAGCTTGTCGAGGATGATCGAGAGCTTCAGATCGAAGCTCAGGAAAAACCCGGCGAACAGGCTGAACATCACCGCCCAGGTCAGGTACAGGCGCGTGCGGAAACCAAGCAGCCGTTGCAGGCGCGATTCAGCCACCGGTTGCGGCGGCTGTGGGGGTGTCGGGAAGGCAGTCATTGGCTGATATCGGCGCCGATCCATTTCTGCGACAGCGTGCTCAGCGTGCCGTCCTGCTTGAGTTGCGCAAACACCTCGCGCACCTTGGCGTCCCACTCGGCATCACCCTTTTCGATGGCCACCGAGTTCGGCTCCGAGTACAGCGGCGCGCCGGCCAGTTTGAAGCGCTGGTCCTGATTCAGGCGCGGCTGCGCGGTCACCAGGTTGGTGAGGATGGCGTCCAGGCGCACACCGGCGCCCAGGCCCAGGTCCTGGAAGGCGACGTTGTCGGTATCGTACGGAGCGATCTGCACATCTTCGAACGGGTACTCCAGGTGCGTGTCTTCGGCGCCTTCGATGACCAGATTCTTGTTCAGATAACTTTCGTAGCTGCTGGCGCTGGTCAGGCCGACTTTTTTGCCGCTCAAGTCCTTGGCGCCGTGGATGCGATCGTCCTTGGCGTTGACCACGATCACGGCGGGCGAGGCGTAGTACTCGACCGGGAAATCGAACACTTCTGCGCGGGCCTTGCTCGGGGTCATGGAGCAGATGCAGATGTCGTAGCGCCCGCTCCAGCGGCCGGCAGCAATCACGTCCCAGGATGGCGTTTCCAGGCGCAGCTTGACCCCCAGTTTTTCCGCGACGGCTTTGGCGACGTCGACGTCGAAGCCGTCGAGTTGATTCTGCTCATTGAGAAACGAGAAGGGCGGGTAGCTTTCCATCAGCACGCCGACCAGTTCTTTTTTCTGTTCGACGCGATCGAGTGTGGCGCCGCCGAAGGCTTGAGTGGACGCGGCCAGAATCGTCAGGCCCAAGGCCAGTAGCGGTTGAAGTTTCACAGTCGACACCTGAAAAAGGGGTTGTTATTAACCGAATGGTGCGTATTAAATAGTTATAAGAACTACTCTGGTAGTGAGAAATATTCATAAGCATATGAGCGAAAAGCATATGGGCACAGCAAGCACGGTAATTCTCGATGGCGGCATGGGCCGTGAGTTGCAACGCGCCGGGGCGCCGTTTCGGCAGCCCGAGTGGTCGGCGCTGGCCCTGATCGAAGCGCCGCAAGCGGTCGAAGCGGTGCACGCCGCTTACATCGCCAGCGGCGCCAAGGTGATCACCAGCAACAGTTATGCGGTCGTGCCGTTTCATATCGGCGAGGCGCGGTTTGCCGCTGAAGGTCAGGCTCTGGCGGCGTTGGCCGGGGAGCTGGCACAGCGTGCGGTGCAGGCTTCGGGCAAAGCGGTGCGGGTGGCCGGTTCGTTACCGCCGCTGTTCGGTTCCTATCGCCCGGATCTGTTCGAAGCGACGCGGGTGAACGAATTGCTGGCGCCACTGGTGACCGGCCTGGCGCCGCATGTCGATCTGTGGCTGGCGGAAACCCAGAGCTCGATCATCGAGGCGCGTTCCATTCGTGCCGGTCTGCCGCAGGACGGCAAACCGTTCTGGCTGTCGTTTACTTTGAAGGATGAAGACACCGACGAAGTACCGCGTCTGCGTTCCGGTGAGCCGGTGGCTGAGGCAGCGGCCGTGGCGGCGGAGCTGGGCGTCGAGACGCTGCTGTTCAACTGCAGCCAGCCGGAAGTGATCGGCGCGGCGATTGACGCAGCGCGCGATACCTTCGAACGCCTGGGCGTGCAGATTCATATCGGCGCGTATGCCAATGCGTTTCCACCGCAACCGAAAGAGGCGACGGCCAACGACGGCCTCGATCCGTTGCGCGACGATCTGGACCCGCCGGGGTATCTGCACTGGGCGAAGGATTGGCAGCGGCGTGGTGCCAGCCATTTGGGCGGTTGCTGCGGGATCGGGCCGGAACACATTGCGGTGCTGGCGCAGAAACTGGGGTAAACAACAGATCAAAAGATCGCAGCCTGCGGCAGCTCCTGCATGGGATTGATGTTCACCCTGTAGGAGCTGCCGATTTTGCTTTGACGATTTAACTACGGCACTCGACCAAGCCTTTCACCTGCCCGGTCGGCGTCTGGTTGGCATCGCTCAACCACTGCTCGAACCCTGCCGCAATCGCCGGCCACTCTGAATCCAGAATTGAATACCACGCGGTATCGCGGTTCTGGCCCTTGACCACCATGTGCTGGCGGAACACGCCTTCGAAGCTGAAGCCCAGGCGTTCGGCGGCGTATTTGGAGCGGGCGTTGCCGTTGTTGCACTTCCATTCCAGGCGCCGGTAGCCCAGCGCGAAGGCATATTTGGCGAGCAGGTACACCGCTTCAGTGCTTTTCGGCGAGCGCTGCATCGACGCGCCGAAGGTCACGTGGCCGATCTCGATGCGGCCCTGCGCCGGGACAATCGACATCAGACTCAAAATGCCCTGCACCTGGCCTGTAGCGCGGTCGATGATGCTGAAGAAATACGGATCGCTGCTGGCCGCATGGTTGTTCAGCCAGTCATTGAACGCGCTGCGCTGCGGAAACGGCCCGTAGGGCAAGTAATCCCACAGCTTAGGGTCGGCGCCGGGGCCCTCAAGGGCGTTAAACAGCTCGTCGCCGTGGCGCGCCGGGTCAAGTCTTTCCAGGCGGATAAAGCGGCCTTCGAGCAGTTTGCTGGTGGGCGCCGGGACGCCTTTCCAGTCGGCAAGGGAAGTGGTCATGCACGCGGCTCCTTAAATGGCTTTGCGAAACTGGATGAATCCCGGGCAATCGGCGATGCGCTCGTAGAGCTGGATCGCGGTGGCATTGGTTTCGTGGGTCAGCCAATGCACCTTGCAGCAACCGTCGGCCTTGGCAGTGGCGTAAACGTGTTCGATCAGCCGGCGTCCGACGCCAGTGCCACGGGTCTCTGGCACTACCAGCAGGTCCTGCAGGTAGCAGGAGTTTTCGATGCTCCAATTGGAACGGTGATAGATGAAATGCACCATGCCCACTGCTTTTCCGTCGGCCCAGGCGAGGGCGGCATGAGTCGGTTCGCTCGGGTCGAGGAAGCGCTGCCAGGTGCTGTGCGTGACGGTGTCCGGCAACTCGGTGTTGTAAAAGCGCAGGTAGGCCTGCCACAACGGCAGCCAGGCAGTGTGATCACCGGCAGTCACCGGGCGGATCTGGATCTGACTCATGCTGATTTCCTTAACGCATCAAGTGGGCGAGGGTCTGGTCATTGATGTCGGGGCTGGCAGCGAGGCCTTCGCGCACGCCGGCAATGTCTTCGGCGCTGCGGTTCTGGCTGAGCTTGCGCTTGCCTTCGAGGCGGTCGATGGGAATGGCGAAACCGACGATGGCCTTGAGCATGCCGTCGATGTAGTCGGCTGGCGCGTCGTCGACCTTCCACGGCTGCGCGCGCCCGGCTTCATGGCGATCAGTCAGTGTGCTGACGATGTCGAGCAGGCGCCTGCCGTCGCTGAAGGTTTCCGCGTGGCCGTAGGCGTGCACGGCGACGTAGTTCCAGGTCGGCACGACTTTGCCGTGCTCGGCCTTGCTCGGGTAAAACCCGGGGCTGACGTAGGCGTCGGGGCCGGCAAATATCAGCAGCGCTTCGGCGCCGTCGCGCAGGTCTTTCCATTGCGGATTGGCTTTGGCCAGGTGCCCGTACAGCGTGCCGTTCGGACCCTGTTCGCGGTGCAGCAGCACCGGCACATGGCTGGCTTGCAGACCGTTTTCACCGTGACTCACAAGAATGGCAAGGCGAGTGGCGAGGATCAGTTCGTGCAATTGCGACAGGTCGTCGATGGCAAAGGCGCGGGGCGTGTACATGGAGAGATTTTCCTTGGCGAATGCCTGCATCCTAGGCAGGCTATTGGTCTGTTGTAAGAGCCATTGATGACCAATTTCATAGGTCCATTGCAATGCCCGAATCGACCACACTGTCTATGCCGTTCAATCCGGCCGGAATCGAACTCGACCGCCGCCAAGGTTTGAGCCGTCAGCTTTATCAGGCGTTGCGCGCGCGCGTGCTGGATGGACGCCTGGCCAGTGGCACGCGCTTGCCTGCCAGTCGCGATTTGGCGCTGGCGCTGGCGATTTCGCGAAACAGCGTGGTGCGGGCCTATGACCAGTTGTATGCCGAGGGTTTTATCGAGGGGCGGGTGGGGGACGGCACGTATGTTGCCCAATTGCCCCAGACAGTGCTGCCGGCAAAAAAACTATCCACAAAAATATCCACAGGGTTTTCAACAGGCTTACCCACAGCCTTATCCACAGATGGGCTGGATTTGCCTGTGGATTCATCCAGCAAGGTTATCCACAGTGCTGCGCTGGCGCGCATCAAAAACAATCATTTGTCCCGTCCACCGAGTGGCCCGCCCCGGGCTTTTCGGGTGGGTGTTCCAGCGTTCGATCTGTTTCCTTTCGATGTCTGGGCCAAGCTGAATGCGGCTTTCTGGCGCAAACCGGATCTGCAGCAACTGTGTTACGGCGATCCGGCCGGCGATGCACGATTACGCGGCATGATCGCCGCCTATTTGCGCAGTTCACGAGGCCTGCCATGCACAGCTGAGCAAATTGTGATCACCAGTGGCGCGCAGCAGGGGATCAGTCTTTGTGCACAGCTGTTAGTCGAGCCGGGTGACGGCGTGGCGATCGAGAATCCGGGCTATCGGGCAGCCGGTCATGCCTTCGCCGTAGTCGGTGCGCGGTTGCACGGAGTGGCGGTGGACAGTGAGGGAATCGACTGCAATCAACTGGCGGACCTGAAGGACTGTCGGCTGACTTACGTCACACCATCGCATCAGTACCCCACCGGCGTGGTCATGAGTCTGGCTCGACGGCTTGAGCTGTTAGCCTGGGCCGAGCGCGCACAGGGCTGGATCGTCGAGGATGATTACGATGGCGAGTACCGTTACAGCGGTGCGCCGCTAGCCCCTTTGGCTGCCCTTGACCGACATGGGCGCGTCCTTTATGTCGGGACATTCGGCAAAGTCGCTTTTCCGGCATTGCGTCTGGGTTATCTGGTGTTGCCGCCGGGATTGGTGGATGCCTTTGCCCAACGGCGCGCCGTGGATGTGCGTCATTCGGAAGTCAGTACGCAAGCGGTGATGGCCGAGTTCATGGCCGCCGGGCATTTCCAGCGGCACATCCGGCGCATGCGTCGCGCGGCGTTGAGTCGGCGCAACAGTCTGCTCGGTGGCTGGCCGCAAGATATTGCGGGCATCGGCCCATTGCCCGCTGTCGCCGCCGGGCTGCACTTGACCGTTGCCGTCGAGAATGTGGCACGCGAACGCGAACTGATTGATCTGGCGCGCGGTGTCGATGTCGAAATCAATGCCTTGAGCAGCTATTGGCTGGAAGACTCGACGGTTCCGGTCGATCGTCGTGCCGGGCTGGTTCTGGGCTTCGCAGCCGTGTCTGAACAGGCGATCGAGGCGGCGCTCCAGCGTTTGCGAACGGTTTGGTGCACCCCTTTGACTTGAAGCGGGAGCCATGCAGGCGCCCGCATCCGTTCTCAAGGGCGTGGTTCGAGTTGCAGGAACACACTCGGATCACTGATCCGGCGCAAGACGTAATCAAGCGGCGTCAGACTACTCAAGGCTTTACGACGTTCGGCACTGAGCGACTGCAGGTGTGCATCGGCGATTTTCAGGTGTGCGGCGGTGAATTGTTCTGGCGGGTCTGCCAGCGAATCATAGTGAAAGTGCGCCAGCCACAGCGGTCGGTCCTGATCAGTGCTGTCGAGTATCTGATATTCCTGAAAATAATCCTGGCGCTTTTTGGTCCTGATCCGCCCCTGGTCGTTTCTTGCGACCCGCACTTGGTCGTTTTCCAGCAGCCATTGCAAGTAGGCTTGTCGCGGCTGGCGATGTTTGAGCAGTTCTGCGCGCACGGCGATGCCTTGGGCGCGCAGGCGCTCGGCGGCGCCGTTGAGTTCCATGCTCAAGGTTGCGACGGGCAGCCGCGTTCCACCGCCGGCGACGATGCGCGCCTGGGCTTGTTCAACATTGCTTGCCAACTGCTCCAGTCGGCGGGCCTGATTATTGAAGAGATCCTGCATGTCAGCCGGTATGCGGTTGGGTTTGAGCGCATCGCGACGGGTCCGGTCGATGAACGCCTGGACGTGCTCATTTTGCGTCAGGGCGTCATCGATGATGTCGATATCGTCGAGGTGCGCTTTGGGAGCCGCCTTCGGGGCAACCGGGAGTACTTGTTGCAGCAACGCGTCGCTCGCGGTTGCCGGCTTGGCGGGTGCAGGATCGCGTGGACGACTCTTGGTGACCTTGCCGGCGGGGCGAGACGGTCCTGCGACCGGTGGCTTTGCCGCGAGCGGCATGGCTCTGTCGGCGTTCTCCGGCAGCCCTTCGCTCAATTGTTCCTGGGCCAACTGCCTGAACTCACCGATAAGGCTTTTGATTCGCTCGATTTCGGTTCGGTCGATCATGTCGGGGTACTCGCCTGGCAAGTCGCCCAGACGTTGTTCGGCGTCATCATAGACATCGATCAACCGGCTCAAGCGATCGATGCGCGCCTCCACGCTCTGTCCCGTATCGGGCGATCTGAGCAAGGCGGCATGCTGGTGGCTGGCGGTTGCCGCTTCGACAATCAATACACCGGTTGCTTCCCGTGCCGCTTCGGTGGCCGTGGTACGCAGGCATAATTCATGGGACATGCCGATGGCATTCGATTTCAAGTCCCATTGAGTAAAAGCAGGCAGCAGGCTGCGCAATTGTTGGGCGGTGGTCATGCCGGCGCTGCCGGTAGCATCAAGCGCGGCGAGGGAGTCGCTGGACTGTTTCAGGCGGGCAATCATTTCCTGGCTCAACGCCAGGGTTTGTTGCACCTCCTGAATATGCGACTGCAATGCGCTCGATGAATCGATCACGGTGTTCTCGACCAGCTTTTGAGTCAGCTGCGAGTACGCGTTGCGTTTGAGGACGAACCAGAGGCTGAGGTTTTTCTGCAGCAGCACTGTCATGCGCTGCAACTCGCTGAAATAGCCCTCCGTTCCGCCCAGCAGGCGCCACTGGCCGAGGTTTTTCAGGGCCTCGTCGTAATCGCCTATGAGTTTTTCCACCTGCTCAAGGTAGCGTCTGGAGGCCTCTTCATGGGCTTGCCCCGAACTGCCCAGCAATGATGTCTGAGCGGTTTCCAGGGCGGCGTTAGCCGTGGCTTCCTGACCTCTGAAAACGTCCAGGGCCGAGCCCAGTTGGTTTCTTTGCGTTTCCTTTTCCTTGCGCTGAGCCTTGAGCCGGCTCTTGAGGCTTGTGCCTCCGGCGCCGCCGCGCAAGCGCAGTCGTGTGTCCACGAACCATTGACCCCGCTGGTTATGGATCAACAGAGGCCCGGTGTTTGAAGGCGTCTTCGGATAGACGATCAGCACCTGCTCGTCATCGTTTTCCATGACCTCAAACCAGCGCTCACCGACCTGGGCAAAGGTCTTTGAATTGAGGCGATACATGGGCGCCTTGCCGCGCAGCAAGGTTTCCAGATTGGCCGCGGTCAAGTCAGGAGGCGAGACTGCCAGCCCGTTCAAAAACGTTGCCAACGCCGATGTCGAGCGACGAGGTACCGAGCCGCTGGCTGCAAGCGAAGAGCAGTGGCTGTCAGGCAGCTCGCCAGTCATGACGGTATTGATGTGCGTAACCGTGGGCAGCGCAGGCCTCGTCGGGCGGATGATTTCGACTCTGGGCATTGTTGCGGTGCGGGTGCCGGTCTTGCGTCGAGCGGCGGCGTGATGGGCCAGAATCATCCCCATGTTCAGCAGCATGTCGGCAATGGCGCTCCATTGGGCACGCTGATCGCCGCGATTGTATGCGTCAACGACTTGATCAGTTTCACTGATGCTTTGCCAGACCCAGATCGCGGCTCCGGCCGGGCCGCAGAGAAAGTTTGCGGCCACGTTGAGCAGCGCCCAGCCGCTGTCGCGCAGCAGGTTCCAGCGTCGTTGCGCATTAGACAGTGATTGACGGTCCGCGAGCTCGGCCATCGCCAGTGCATGGGTCTTGAACAGGACCGTAAACATGTCCCCGGTCAGCTCTTGTGTGGACAACTCGACAGGCCCGGCCCAGTTCGCGGAGGTCCAGGGCTCGGCAAGCATTTGTGCCCCCAGCCATGGACTCGGCAGGCCGACAGGGAACGTGTATTGCTCATATTTGAAGCTGGTTTGCGAATCCGCCAGCCAGGCGAGTACCGAATCTCTCAAGGCGCCTGATTGATGCAAGGCGTACAACAGGTTTTGTGTCGAAGGGAACTGCAGCAGTGGCTGATCCATCAAGGGGCGATACAGCAGACAAGGCCCGGTCTCGTTATTGCGATCAGCGATGATGAACATATTGGTGACGGTGTCACCGTTGTCCTGCCCGGCCTGCACGAACTTCAGGGGACGGATGCCTACGGTACGCGGCCGGCCGGGCGTCGGTTTGAGCCATTCACGCACAAAGCGATAACCCTGCTCATCGATACCGCCAAGGCCACGCCGTTTGCACTCCAGCGCAATCAAGGGAAGCAGCGCTTGCAGTTGGCTGATGTAAAAAGCCTGCTGCAACGGTGCTTGCACCGGATCGTCAATCAATCTGTTTCTGATCAGTTCAGGGTAGGCCTGGCCAATATCAACCTTGGCCGCCATGTTCGTCAGGTAGGCGACCGTCAGCCAGGACGGCACCGGGTATGCCGGGCTGAACGTAATGGAGGCCAGATACGGCGCGCTGTTTTGCAGTGCGTACTCAGCCAGGGTTTCGGTGTGAGTGTCGTGCGGATTGGGCAGCGTCACGCCGCCCGATTCGAAACTATGGGTGACATGGATGCGCAAGTTCTCCAGCGGCAGCCCGACAGCAGTTTTCTGCTCGGCAAGAATCGCCTCACGCATACGGTTCTGTGCATAAGTGTCGATAGCCGGAATCGGTTGCAGGGCAGTGTCTGCCTGGCGATAAAGCTGGCCCAGGGCATTGATCGATTGGCTGTACTGATCAAGGTCGGCGGCCGATGCGCCAAACAGCCAGTCGGGTATTGCCTCGTTCAGACCGATGAGTGCGTTCGCTGGCGGCTCGCTGTCGTCCAGCACAGAGGGAAGAGTGCCGCTCGGCGATTGTGCTGCGGTGACGAGGCTTTGTCGGGTCAATGCCTTAATGGCATCCAGCTGGCTGGAGACCAGCGCCCAGGCCATGTGATCAAAGAAATTGCCTTCGGGTTCGAATAATTGCCACTGCAGGTTCTGACCGCTCGGCAATGCGATGCGCGAAGGCAATGAATCACCCAGTTGCTCAAGAGAGTCGTACGTTTCATAACCGTTTTCCACGGTGTACATCATGACCAGATCGCGTTGCTCGTAACGTCCGGTCACCACGGCAGCGCCCCCCAGAAGAAAGTGATGTGCGATGCCTTGAGCATCGACGCCATCCATATCCAGCAGGCATACCCGAATGGCCGCCAGTGTTTTGTCCTGGATCAGACGTTTCTGTTTATCGGGTTGCTGAGAGATGGCCCGCGCGACCCGGCACTGAATCTCATCCCAACCGTCAGCGCTGCTCACGTCCAGCGCTTTGCGCAATGCTTCGGACAGGGCCTGCCATCGCGGCACCTGGTGTTGAGTACTGTTCCAATATTCCAGCTGGTGTTCGGCAAAAGCCACGAACAGCAAGGGCGAGCAGTCATTGAGTACAACGGCAATGGTTTCGATATCGACGTCCAGATGCACCACGGGCGTGGCCTGGGGATTCAGGGTCAGATAGTGTTCGCCCTCCAGATAATTGGCACTGGAACCGCTCAGACAGTGGCGGATCAGGGTCTGGGTCAGCGATTCGTATCGGGTGGGCAAGGCCATCAGATTACCGTCGAGCCACTGCCATTGCGGTGTTGCGATCTTGGTCACATCGGGATCGATATCTCGTTGCGGATAGCGCGCTTTCAGTGCCTTGCGGAGCATGGTGGCGGCGACCTCATCGATTGTCGGGCCGCGACTGGTCTGGTGGATGATCAGGCTTTTTTGTAGCAGTGTCCGGGTTTCGCCGTTCTCTGAATCGTTGCTCATGGTCACTTCCTTTTGACGTGGCGGGTTCATTTGAAAAACAGTGCGCGTGCCTGCTGCGGGCTGATCGCGCTGCGATAGATGGCAATGATTTGCGGGTTGCTGCTGGCGGAGCTCAAATCGATGGCGCCGGCCAGGCGCCGCTGTTCCTGAAGTTTCAGGTGGGCCGCCGTGAAGGCATCGACAGGCGCGTCGAGGCTGTCGTAATGGAAGTGGGCGTACCATAACGGCCTGCCGGTGCCTCGCTCGCGAATCTCATACTCCTGCAAGTAATCCTTGCGCGGCCCTTTCAATCGGCGTCGGGCTCCGCTCGAGACAATGACGACTTCCTCCTTGCTTAATAACCATTGGATCCGGGCAGCCGTGGGCGGTTGTTGTTTGATCATTTGCACCCGCACCCGGTAACCCTCGGCGTACAGGCGCCCACAGGCTGCATGCAGCTGCGCGATCAGCGCGGGTGGTTCCTCGGTGCTGTTGGCCCGCAGGCGCGCCTGCTCCAGGTTTTTTGCCTGCTCATCAAGCTGTTCGGCCTTGTGCTGAAACAATTCTTCGATTTCTATCGGGATGCGCCCGGGCTTTTTCGCGTGCACCTCGGTCTGTCGGATGAATCCTTCCACGCCCTCCAGCAGCGTCTGGCCTTGAGTCAGTTGCGTGGCGAGATCCGTGGCGGAGGCCGTGGGGTGACGACGACCGGGCTGTACGCGCTCGACCCAGACTCCCGGAGTTTTTTCATGAAAGGTGGCAATCACGTTGCCGGTCATGGGCGCTTTTACATCGAGCAGGATCGGTTGTCCTGGCGCCGAAGGACGCAGTTCCCCAACGACCGTGCCTTTGAAACGGGTTTTGATGACTCGTTTGCGTGAAGCCGGCGCTGGCCTCGAAGGGCCGGGAAGAGGTTTGACAGGCGCGTGATCCAGCAGCAGTTGCGCCAGGTGCTTTTCGGTCTGCTGCTGGAATTCGCCGATTCGGGTGCGTAGATGTTCGAACGGCAGATCAAGGATTTCGTCCTTGTGGTTGACCTGAAAATCTTCGAGCGACTGAGCGATGTCGGCAAACTGTTCCAGCAGGTCGTTGAGGCCTTCGATCCGTTCGCTGGTCCCGAGGCTGGGGTGTTCGGTCATCAGTTCCTGAGAGGTCTGGATGACCAGATTGCTGCTGTCGATCAAGCGTACGAGATCGGCTTGCGCCTGGCTCGGGCCTGCCGGCGCCTGTTCTTTCAAACAGAGATCGCGCGCCAGCGAAACCTGCAGCGCCTTGAGATCGTTGACACTGTAAGCAGGAAGCTTAGTGCGATAGGTATTGGCGATTTGTGCGGCGCTCTTGCCCAACCGGCTCAGTTCCTGGAAGCGCGAGTGGGCGAATTCGATCCTGTTGATCATGCCTTCGCTTAAGTCTGACATCTTGCGATAGGTCGCAACGTCACCGGCACCTTGGGCCGCCTCTTGTGCTTCAAGCAGTACCAGGGTTTCCCTGAGCGCTTGAGCGAATGTGGGGTTGCGCTGATCGAGCCAGGTCTGGTTGAAGAACAACTGCGTACCGAGCATCTCGGTCATGGCGCTACGGAAGTTGGGCACCGTCTCCAGCAGATTCAACGCTTTCAACTGCTCGATCGGGGCCGCGTATTCTCCGGTCCGGCGCTCCAGCAGTTCGAGGAAGCGAGTCTGCTCGGTCAGTAATGTCTGGTCGCTGGCCGCCTTCATGGCGTTATAAGCGGCTGTCAGTTCCTGACGTGCCTGTTCGCGCTGGGCATCGAACTCCGTGAGTTGTTTCTTGAGCGCCGCGATGCGTTCGCGGTTTTCCTGGCGTTTAGCCAGGCGGCGTCTGGACAGGCCTCCTCCGCGCAGACGCAGGCGGGTGTCGACGAACCATTCGCCCCGTCGATTACGTATCAACGCAGGCCCATGTTGCCCAGGCTGCTGTTCGCTATTGATGATCGATACGTCACCCGTGGCCTCAACCGTTACCTCGAACCAGCGTTCACCTACTGGTGCGTAGTAGCGGGTGGCGTGACGGTAAAGATAGGCATGCAGGCCGGTTTCGCTGGCCGGTGGCACCAGTGAAGCCGGGCGAGTGACGGCGAAGCGATCAAGGGTTTTGGCCAGGTTCAATGCGGTATCGGTGTGCAATGAACTTCGGTGCTGAACCGGATGCTCGCCCAGCACATCGGCCTGCTGAACAATCGTCACAGGCGTGCGTGTCGAAGGCCTGCTGACGGTGTCGGCAAGGGTCGCTGACGCTCTTTCGGTTCTGTCATGTGCCCAGTTGCGCGTGTTGGCGTGATGGGCGAGCACCATGGCCAGGGTCAACAACAGATCGGTCATTGCGCTTTTCTGCTGCTCGGTGTCACCGGTGACGCCGGCATCGAGGGTTTGCTGCAAGTCGTCCAGAATTTGCCAGATCCACGCGGCGGTGCCTGCCGTACGCCCGAAAAACGGCAGCGCGGCGTTGAGAATCAGCCAACCCGCTCGCTTGAAACTTTCCCAGCGATTTTCGCTGTTAGAGATCGATTGTCGATCAGCCAGCTCGATCATGGCGCTGACATTGGCCTTGAAGACAGACGCCAGGTAATCGGTGTTGAGAACCTGTGTTCCCAGCGCCAGGGTTCCGCTCATTTGCAGCGACGTCAGTGGGTCGGCGAGCAGTTGCGAGAGCGACCATACCGTCGGCCGGTCGTCGCTGAACACATAGTTGGCGTAATTGGCACGGACGTTACCTGGCAGCCAGGCAAGGACTGATTGCCGCAGTGTCGGCGAATGCTTGATCGCGTAAAGCAGGTTGGCCGGCGAGGGGTACTGGCTCAGGCAATGATCAAGCAAAGGCCGGTACAGCAGGCATGGGCCCTTGTCCATCTGCCGGGGACCGATGACGTACATGTTGGCGACTTCGTCCGTGGATTGGCCCGGGCGCCACGCCGGATTGAGGGCCAGCGGGCGAATGACGATCTCTTGACCGTCAACCCGGCGATTGGCATCGACTATCTGCACGACGGCAGCGATATAGCGATACCCCGTCTCATCGACGCCGGCCTGTGCGCGGATTTTCTGTTGCAAGGCGAGCAGCGGCAGTTCAACGCGCAAGCGGCTGGTGAACAGGTTCTGCCGGCGCAGGCTTTCCAGCGAATCATCACGCAGTTTGCTTTTGATCAGGGCGGGATAGGTCCGGCCAATGTCGACCGTGGTGATCAGCGCTGCCAGATAGCTTGCCGTCATCCACGCCGGCACCGGGCTGCCGTTGAGACTGCACACGGTTTTGTTGCCCGTTGGCAGGCTGATGAGGTTTTGTAGCGCCAGGTCGCCAAGGCTGAAGGTACTGCGCTCGGATTCAAGCGGCGGCGCGAACGCGCCCCACACCACCACACTCTCCACCACGATCCGGATGTCGGCCAGATTCAGTTCCGCCGCATCGGGATGGTCCTTGAGCATCGCCTCGCGCAGTTGCTTCAGTGCGAACTCCTGAATCGGCGGGATACCGTCATCGAACGACTGCCCGCTGTTCTGGATCTGCACCTGCGCCAATTCCATCAAGTGGCGGCTGTAAGCGGTCAGATCGGTAGACGATGCCTTGGCCATCCATTCGGGCAGTGCTTGCTGTAGCTGCTTGAAACGAGAGGGCGATTGGCTGTCTGTCGGATTGAGTCCGTGAGTGGTGCGGCTGATAGGCGGGGCCAGACTGATTGAGTCGGTTTGTGTGGCGAGCGCAGTGATGGCATCGGCCTGGAGGGCGATCAGGTTGCACGCCAAGTGGTCGAAGTAATCGCCCTCAGGTTCGATCAATCGCCATTGCAAGGTGCCTGGCGGGCTGCCTTCGATCTGCGTGTGCAGTGACGCGCCCAATGCCTGCAACGAGTCGAAGGCCTGAAAGCCTTGAGTGATGGTGTGCGTGAGAATCAGCGTACGTTTGCCGAGCGTGCCGATCAGGACCGCCATATCGAGCACGTTGAGGTGCCTGGAAACGCCGTTGTCATCGGTATCCAGGTCGATCAGGCAGGCGCGTGAGAGAAAGTGGTCATGAACATGGCGCGTGGTTTTTTGCGGATAGTCGAAAAGACCGCGAGCCATGGCGCGCTGGTCGTCGTCCCAAGCTGGATGGGACTGCACGTTCCACAGCTCGCGCAGGGATCTGGCGAGCTCCTTCCAGCGTGGCATCGACGCGCGGGTCAACTGATTCCAGTATTCGACCTGTTGTTCGGCAAACGCAACGAACAGCAACGGTGCCAGTTCATTCAGCAGTCTGGCGATGGCTTCGATGTCGACGGGCAGTTGCACTGGGGTCGGTGCCAGAGGTTGCAGCGTCAGGTAGTGCTCGCCGTCCAGCCAGGTCACCGATGTGGCGCCAACGCCGAGACGCACGAGGATGTCAGTCAGGGATTCGAAATACCACGGTCCGGGGACGACCTGCTGATCCTGAACGGTCCAGCCTGGTGTCACGACCATGGCCAGTCGAGGATCGATTCGTAGTGTCGGGTACAGACTGTTGAGCGAAGGTTGCAGGGCGTTGGTCGCCACCTCTCTGATAGACGGCCCGGTGACCAGTTGCGTGAGAAGGGCATCCCGGTCGGTAGACAGCGCAGGGGTGGAAGAGGGGCTCGGTGTTTCGGTCATGGTCACATCCTTTGTGCAGGGCGGCAGGCACAGCGCGGGTGCGGTGGGCGATCCGTTGCAAGGTAGTGACAGGTGAAGTATTCGAGGTGGTAGATAGATATTGCAGGCAAAAAAAGACCTGCGCGTGCGCAGGTCTTGGTCATGCGAAGCGATCAGGTGCCGGACTTGATCTTGGTCCAGGCCCGTGTGCGCGCCCGTTCGGCATCACGCGGCAGCGGTTGCAGGGTGTAGAGCGTGCTCATCGCCGCATCGGTCGGGTACAGGTTGGGGTTGTTGCGGATCGCCGGATCGACCAGCCCGGTGGCGTCCTTGTTCGGGTTCGGGTAGCCGACGAAGTCGCTGACCGGAGCGATCACTGCCGGTTGCAGCAGGTAGTTGATGAAGGTGTAGGCGTCTTGCGGATTCTTCGCGCCCTTGGGAATGGCGAGCATGTCGAACCAGATCGGTGCGCCTTCCTTGGGCAGGCGCATGTCGACCACGACACCGTTCTTCGCCTCTTTGGCGCGGTTGGCCGCTTGCGAGAAACTGCCGGAATAACCGACCGCGACGCAGATGTCACCGTTGGCGATGTCGGCCATGTACTTGGATGAGTGGAAGTAAGTGATGTACGGTCGGATCTTCATCAGCAGCGCTTCGGCTTTGGCATAGTCCGCCGGATTTTTGCTGTTGGGATCCAGACCCAGGTGTTGCAGGGCCAGCGGCAGAATCTCCGACGGCGAGTCGAGCAGGGCGACGCCGCACTGCTTGAGCTTGCTGATGTTCTCTTCCTTGAAAATCAGGTCCCAGCTGTCCACTGGCGCGCTGTCACCCAGTGCGGCCTTGACCTTGGCCGGGTTGAAACCGATCAGGATGGTGCCGTACATGTATGGCACGGCGAACTGGTTGCCCGGGTCGTTGGCCTCAATCAGCTTCATCAGTTTCGGATCGAGGTGATTCCAGTTCGGCAGTTTGCTGCGGTCCAGCGGCTGGAACACCCCGGCCTCGATCTGCTTGGCGAGGAACACATTGGACGGCACCACCACGTCATAGCCGGAGTTACCGGTCAGCAGCTTGGCTTCCAGCGCTTCGTTGGTGTCGAAGATGTCGTAGACCAGTTTGGTCTGGCTGTTCTGCGCCTTGAAGTCTTCCAGCGCCTTGGGCGTGATGTAGTCGAACCAGTTGTAGACGCGCAAGGTGCGTTCTTCGGCGTGGACGCCGACGCTGAGCAGCGCCGCGCACAGGGCTGGCGCCATGCAGTGCTTGAGTCGGTTCATTGTTCGAACCCTTCCAGCACGTTCACCGCGTTGATGCCGATTTCTTCGACGGCGTAGCCACCTTCCATCACGAACAGCGTCGGTTTGCCGAGGGCGGCGATGCGCTTGCCCATCGCCAGGTAATCCGGGCTGTCGAGCTTGAACTGCGAGATCGGGTCGTCCTTGAACGTGTCGACGCCCAGCGACACGACAATGATGTCGGCGCCATAGCTGTCGATCTCGTTACAGGCCTGCTCCAGTGCCGCGCTCCACACCTCCCAGCCAGATCCGGCCGGCAGCGGATAGTTGAAGTTGAAGCCTTCGCCGGCGCCTTCGCCGCGTTCATCCTCGTAGCCGAGGAAGAACGGAAACTCGGCTTCCGGATGGCCGTGGATCGAGGTGAACAGCACGTCGCTGCGCTCGTAGAAAATCGACTGGGTGCCGTTGCCGTGGTGATAGTCGACGTCGAGGATCGCGACTTTCTTGTGGCCGGCATCGAGGAATGCCTGAGCGGCAATGGCGGCGTTGTTGAGGTAGCAATAACCGCCCATCAAGTCGCTGGCGGCGTGGTGTCCCGGTGGCCGGCACAGGGCGAACGCACTGTGTGCGCCACGCTGGATTTCCGCCTGGGCAGTCAGCGCCACTTGCGCTGCACTGTAGGCGGCTTGCCAGGTGCCGGCGGTGATCGGCGCGCCGCCGTCGAAGCTGTAGTAGCCGAGCTGGCCGTGCAAGCTGGTCGGTTTGATCTGGCGCAGCGTGCGTGCCGGCCAGGTGTAAGGCAGCAGGTCGCCGTCGGTGTTGAATTCGGTCCAGCGCGCCCAGGCGCCTTTGAAGAAGTCGAGGTAGTCGCGGCTGTGAATCCGCGCGATCGGCTCCAGTCCGAAGTCCTTCGGCGCCTCCACCGAACCGAGGTTCTGGTGCTGTACCCGTTGCAGTACGTGGTCGGCACGCGATGGCATCTCGAAGCACGGCTTGAGCTGGCCGTCGATGAGCTCGCAGCGGCCGTGGTGCAGGTGGTGATCGTCCGAGTAGATGGTCAGCATTTGTTGTTCTCCGCAGGGGCTGATTCGGTTGCCCCCAGTGTTGCGGCGCGCGGCGCAACGGAGAACGGCAGGAAAGGCCAAAAGGGGATCGATATGGCCAAAAAAACTGACCGCAATTCGCCCCTTTCCAGCAGATCAAAAGATCGCAGCCTTCGGCAGCTGCTACACAGATCGGCGTAGGAGCTGCCGAAGGCTGCGATCTTTTGATCTTCAGGGTCTGAACTGGCTCGGCGCCACGCCGCTCCAGCGCACGAACGCATGGCGGAAGCTTGCGGTTTCGCTGAAACCCAGGGTCTCGGCGATGCGGTAGATCGGCAACTGATCCTCACACAGCATCTGCTTGGCGCGCTCGAAACGCAGTTCGTCGAGCAGCTCCTGATAACTGC
The DNA here is from genome assembly GCF_022368695.1 of Pseudomonas sp. Y5-11. Classification (NCBI taxonomy): domain Bacteria; kingdom Pseudomonadati; phylum Pseudomonadota; class Gammaproteobacteria; order Pseudomonadales; family Pseudomonadaceae; genus Pseudomonas; species Pseudomonas sp. Y5-11. Next base: position 725,114 of record NZ_CP058974.1, on the reverse strand, counting down.
TGCCCATGTCCTTGAGGTGACGGCGCAAGGTGCGCGGCGAGCATTTCATCTGCTGGGCCAGCCCCTCGAGGCCCGGTGCTGCATTGAGCTGGGCACTGAGCAGCTGGCGAATCCGCCCCAGCCACGCCTGCCGTCCGGTGAATTCGATGTTCTGTTTGCGGCAGCGGTCGGCCATGGCCTGATGCGTGATGCTGTCGGCCAGTGGCAACGGTTGATCGAGCCAGCGCCGGTCGAAGGCGAAGGCGTTGTCTTTGGCGGCGAAGTGCAGCGGGCTGGCGAAGTGCTCGGCATAACTGTCGCGATAATCCGGCGCGGCATGTTCAAAACGCGTCGCCAGCAATGGCAGCGGATGCCCGAGCAGGTCGTCGCAGATGACCTTCAGCGACACCAGGCAGAATTCCGCGTTGAACACCGCCATCTCCGGGCTCTCGCGGTAATCGGCAGCGACGAACCAGACGCGCTCGCCATTGTCTTCCAGGCTCAGTTCGAAAAGTGTTCCCAACAGCGCCGGATAGCGAATCGCCAGGCGCAAAGCGTCACCGAAGGTGGCACAGGTCAGCAGCGCGTAACCGAGGATGCCGTAGCAGGAAACGTGCATCCGCCGGCCCAGTTCCAGGCCAATGTCGTGCTTGAGCGCAACCGCGTTGGCGCACACCTGCATTTCCTGATTGGTGGTGATGCGCGTGTCGGCGCGGTTCAGATCCGCCGCGCTGATGCCGCTGCCGGCCAGTAGCGCGTCGCTCGACAGGCCTTCATCTTTGAAGATGTTGAGGATTAGAGAGACGGCGTTGAGGGTAGTGAGGTGGGAGTGCAGCATGTGATCTTCCAGCCTGGGGGTGCTGAAAACGGCAGCAAGTTATATGCCGCACACAGATCAAACGGTGGGAGCGCTGTTGTGGCGAGGGAGCTTGCTCCCGCTGGGGCGCGTAGCGGCCCCAAAACACGGCGATTGCTGCGCAGTCGAGCGGGAGCAAGCGCCCTCGCCACAGGGGATCACTCCCGCAAGGGGGCGGGTGGTGTCAGATCAGCTCGCCANCAAAACACGGCGATTGCTGCGCAGTCGAGCGGGAGCAAGCGCCCTCGCCACAGGGGATCACTCCCGCAAGGGGGCGGGTGGTGTCAGATCAGCTCGCCACACAGATCGAGTTCGATCAGCCGGCGCACTTCAGCCGATTCCAGGCCAGCACCGAGCAACGCCTGCAACTTGCCGAACGCCGCTTCACGGGTCATACCGCCACCGGACAACACACCCACGCCACGCAAGCGGCTGCCGGCCTCGTAAACGTCCAGCTCGACCCCGCCTTCATGGCACTGCGTGACCGCGACCACCACCACGCCGTTATCCCGCGCGCGGCCAAGGCTGGCGAGGAACTCGGGATTGTCGCTCGGCCCGGTGCCGCTGCCGTAGCACTCCAGCACCAGCCCTTGGATACCGCCGTCGAGCAACCCGTCGACAATCCCGGCGCTGATGCCGGGGAACAGTGGCAGCACAGCGACATTCGCCAATTGTTTTGGCTGGTCGTAGTGCAGCGCTGCCGGAATCGACGTGGCTTTCATGCCGCCGCCCTGACGCGTCAGGCGCTTGAACGGATGACGGCCGAAGCTGCGCACTTTCGCGCAACGCGTCGGCGCCAGCAGCTCACCGTGAAAGTACAGGTGCACACCCGGCGCCAGACCTTGGCCGAGAGCGACCAGCGCGCCACCGAGGTTTTCCCAGGCATCGCTGTCGGTGACGCCGGCCGGTAGCATCGAGCCGGTGAAACACACACGGGCATGCAGGCCGAGCAACTGAAAGCTCATCGCCGCAGCGCTGTAGGCCAGGGTGTCGGTGCCGTGCAGGATCAGCACGCTGTCGCAGCCTTGCACGTCCACCGCATCGACCACCGCTTCGCGCAGTTGCTGCCAGTAGGCCGGGGTCATGTTGGCGCTGTCGATCAGCGGTGACATTTCCCGGAAGCGCCATTGCGGCACCACCAGTTCGGGCTGGCTGTGCAGGTACTCGCGCATGCGGGCTTCGAAACCGGACGCCGGGGCCAGACCGTTGGCGCTGGCCTGCATGCCAATGGTGCCACCGGTGTAGAGCACCATGACGTGTTGGGCGGCGGGATAAGTCGACGAATTCATGGGGATTCTCCGAAAGGATGAGGTCCTTGTGGGAGCGAGCCTGCTCGCGATGGCGATTCATCATTCAGCATTGATGTTGGCTGAAAGACAGCTATCGCGAGCAGGCTCGCTCCTACAGGTTATTGCATCACAATAACTGACGGGCGCAGGGGATGCGCCCGTCATTCACCTGTCAGCGTTGCGCTGCAGGGATGCCTTGCGGCTCGACTGCGGTCTTGCCGGCGGCTGGCGCCTCGGTCGGCCAGGCCTTCAGGTCCAGATCCAGATCGGTAAATTTGCTGGAGTCGAACACCGGCTGCTTGATGCCGGCGCGGCGCTGTTCGTCGTAGTCGCGCATCACGCGCATGCCGACCTTGAACAGCATGGCCAGGGCCATCAGGTTGACGAAGGCCAGGCAGGTCATGGTGATGTCGGCGAAGGCGAACACGGTCGACAGATCCTGCATCGAACCCCATACCACCAGCGCCAGCACCAGACCGCGGAACACCATCAGCACAGCGCGGTTGCGGCTGAGGAACTGCAGGCTGTTTTCGCCCAGGTAGTAGTTGTAGAGGATGCAGGTGAAGACGAACAGCGACAGCGCAACGCTGACGAAGATGCGCCCCCAGTCACCGACCACGGCGGCCAGCGAGTTCTGGGTCAGGACGATGCCGTCACCTTCGAAGCCCGGGGTGTAGAAGCCCGACAACAGGATCAGCAGCGCGGTGCAGGTGCAGATCACGAAGGTGTCGAGGAACACGCTGAAGGCCTGAACCACGCCCTGAGCGCCCGGGTGTTTCACCGAGGCCACGGCGGCGACGTTCGGCGCACTGCCCAGGCCCGCTTCGTTGGCGAACACGCCACGCTTCACGCCCATGACGATGGCGCTGCCGAGCAGGCCGCCGAAGGCCGGGTCGAGACCGAAGGCGCTTTTGAAGATGGTTTCCAGCATGGCTGGCACGTGCTCGATCTGGGTGCCGATCACGTACAGGGTCACGCCGATATAGGCCAGGGTCTTGACCGGTACCAGCAGGTCGGACACTGCAGCGATGCGCTTGATGCCGCCGATGAAGGTGATGGCCAGCAGCACCGCCAGGACGATCCCGGTGTGGCGTGGGTCGAAGGCAAAGGCGTTTTGCAGCGAGTGGGTCACGGTGTAGGACTGCAGGCCGATGAAGGCGAAGCCGTAGGTGACCAGCAGCAGGATCGAGAACACCACCGCCATGCCTTTGAGTTTCAGGCCGTGCTGGATGTAGTAGGCCGGGCCGCCACGGTACAGGCCGTCGCCGTCGGCGCGCTTGTAGACCTGCGCCAGGGTGCATTCGAAGAAGCTGCTGGACATGCCGACCAGTGCGGTCACCCACATCCAGAACACCGCACCCGGACCACCGAGGGTCACGGCGATGCCGACACCGGCGATGTTGCCTGCACCGACGCGGCCGGCAAGGCTGAGCATCAGGGCCTGGAACGAGCTGAGTTGCCCGCCGCTGCTTTTCAGGCTGTCGCGGAACACCGCGAACATGTGGAAGAAGTGGCGCAATTGAACGAAACGCGAGCGAATCGTGAAGTAGCTACCGAGCCCGACAATGAGCACGATCAGTACTTTCCCTGAGAGGAAGTCGTTGATGACTTCGAGCATGGATTTTTCCTCGCTGTTTTTTGTGTAAGCAAATGCTGGATGTTCAGAAACATCGCGTTACACCGGTTTGCGCACGGCACAACAGGTGAGGCGAAGGTTTCGTCCCGGTCCATTTCGCGGGTTTGTTATTAGTTCGGGTTTCGCATGGGTTATGGCCTCGTTACCGACGACCGCTCACGCGAAGAGGGGCGGCACTATACCGATCAGTGCGGCGCCCGTCTGCACGCTCGTGGTGCAAGCGACGAAACGAGAGTTGCTGCAAAATCAAAAGATCGCAGCCTTCGGCAGCTCCTACAGTGTTACATCCATCATGTAGGAGCTGCCGTGTTGTGGTCGAATTTTTTTAGACCATGATGTAGGAGCGTCGATTTAAGGAAGCATCATGGGATATCGGGTTGTTACGTCAGAGGAAAAAGCAGAAGCCATTCGCTTGGTCGTGGAGATGAATTACTCCATCCCTAAAGCCTGTGAAGCTA
>NZ_CP058974.1:701772-720885 GCF_022368695.1 Pseudomonas sp. Y5-11 | reverse complement strand
GGATGCCGGAAAACGGCTACCGAAACCATTTCGAAGCGGAGAAGGATGTGATGGATTTTGTTCATCACTACAACCATCGTCGTTGCCACTCTGCCTCGAACCACTTGCCGCCTGCGCTGTTTGAGCAACAAGCGGTCTAATGCTCCTAAGGAGTGGTTTAAAAAAACTGAACCACTACACCGAAGGCTGCGATCTTGGCGGTATCAAATACACAAAACATTTAACGTCCTGCCCGCAAAGAAGTTAAAAAAAAGGGCTTGGGGACAAATCCCCAAGCCCTCAAAAGGTGAGAGGTGTCTAGTCCCTCGACCTGGTGAGCGGTGCTACAAATAACGCGTCGGCTCAGGCTTTGAGCGGAACCAGACGCGGGGCAATCATGTTTTCCGGGCGCAGGATGTCGGCGAGCATGGCTTCGTCGAGCAGACCTTCTTCGCGCACCAGTTCCAGCACGCCGCGGCCGCTTTCAAGGGCGATACGGGCGATGCGGGTGGCGTTTTTGTAGCCGATGTACGGGTTCAGCGCGGTGACCAGACCGATCGAGTGCTCGACCAGTTCGCGGCAGCGGGCTTCGTTGGCGGTGATGCCGACGATGCAGTGCTCGCGCAGCATGTCCATGGCGCGTTGCAGCAGGCGGATCGAGTCGAGGATCTTGAACGCGATCAGCGGCTCCATCACGTTCAGCTGCAGTTGGCCGCCTTCGGCTGCCATGGTCAGCGCCAGATCGTTACCGATGACCTGGAAGGCCACCTGGTTAACGGCTTCCGGGATTACCGGGTTGACCTTGCCGGGCATGATCGAGCTGCCTGGCTGACGCGCTGGCAGGTTGATCTCGTTGATGCCGGTGCGTGGGCCGCTGGACAGCAGGCGCAGGTCGTTGCAGATCTTCGACAGCTTGACCGCGGTGCGCTTGAGCATGCCGGAGAACAGCACGAAGGCACCCATGTCGGAAGTGGCTTCGATCAGGTCGGCAGCGGGCACCAGCGGCTGACCGCTGATCAGCGCCAGACGCTGAACGGCCAGCGCTTGATAACGCGGGTCGGCGTTGATGCCGGTGCCGATCGCGGTGCCGCCCAGGTTCACTTCGGTCAGCAGTTCCGGGGCCAGCGTCTTCAGACGGGCCAGGTCTTCGCCCATGGTGGTGGCGAATGCGCGGAACTCTTGACCCAAGGTCATTGGCACGGCGTCTTGCAGTTGGGTACGACCCATCTTCAGCACGTGGTTAAATTCTTCACCTTTGGCGGCGAAGGCCTGAATCAGGCTGTCGAGGCTGGCCAGCAGCGCGTCGTGACCCAGCAGCAGACCCAGACGGATCGCGGTCGGGTAGGCGTCGTTGGTCGACTGCGCCATGTTCACGTCGTCGTTCGGGTGCAGGTACTGGTACTCGCCTTTCTGGTGACCCATTGCTTCGAGCGCAATGTTGGCGATCACTTCGTTGGCGTTCATGTTGGTGGACGTACCGGCGCCACCTTGAATCATGTCGACCACGAACTCTTCGTGGAAATCACCGCGGATCAATCGGGCACAGGCTTCGCTGATGGCAGCGTGCTTGGCTTCGCTCAGATGACCCAACTCACGGTTGGCGTCAGCGGCGGCCTGTTTGACCATCGCCAGACCCACAACCAGTTTCGGGTAATGCGAAATCGGAACGCCGGAGAGACGGAAGTTGTTCACCGCTCGCAGGGTCTGGATGCCGTAATACGCTTGAGCCGGTACTTCGAGGGCGCCAAGCAGGTCGTTTTCTGTGCGGAAAGATGCAGCGGAGGACATGATAGAAATCATCTCGATATGGACCCGGTCTATGCCGGAACGCTGCGAATGCTAGGCTTACGGGATTTTTTGGGCCAATGCTGTTAAACACTGGCCTATGCACATTCGGCATAATGCCCGTGTGACGCCGCCTGCGCGGCAGACGTGTGACCTGTTTTGGTGCGTTCCCGGGAGGGCGTGATGAATCTGGAAAGCAAATGGCTCGAGGACTTCAGTGCCCTGGCCGCCACCCGCAGCTTCTCGCAGGCGGCCGAACGGCGTTTCGTGACCCAGCCGGCGTTCAGTCGGCGGATCCGCAGCCTCGAAGCGGCGCTGGGCCTGACGCTGGTCAACCGCTCGCGCACGCCGATCGAACTGACGGCGGCCGGGCAACTGTTTCTGGTGACCGCGCGCACCGTGGTCGAACAGCTCGGCGAAGTGCTGCGCCACCTGCATCACCTGGAAGGCGGGCAGGGTGAAGTGATGCAAGTCGCGGCTGCGCACTCGCTGGCGCTGGGTTTCTTCCCGCGCTGGATCGCGCAACTGCGCAATGAAGGGCTGAACATCGCCACACGGCTGGTCGCGACCAACGTCGGCGACGCGGTGCACGCGCTGCGCGAAGGCGGCTGCGACCTGATGCTGGCGTTCTACGACCCGGACGCAGCGATGCAGATGGATCCGGAAATCTTTCCGTCGTTGCACCTGGGCCAGACCGAGATGCTCCCGGTGTGTGCGGCGGATGCCGAGGGCAAGCCGCTGTTCGATCTGGAAGGTGACGTCAGCGTACCGTTGCTGGCGTACAGCGCCGGGGCGTTTCTCGGGCGCTCGGTAAATGGTCTTTTGCGTCAGCGTCAGCTGCGCTTTACCACCATCTATGAGACCGCCATGGCCGACAGCCTGAAAAGCATGGCCCTGGAAGGCCTCGGCATCGCCTGGGTACCGCAATTGAGCGTGCGCGCCGAGCTGGCCCGCGGCGAACTGGTGGTCTGCGGCGGCCCGCAATGGCATGTACCGCTGGAAATTCGCCTGTACCGCTGCGCACTGGTGCGCAAGGCCAACGTACGGTTGCTCTGGCGCAAACTTGAGGGCGGCGCTGCACAGGCTTCTTGAGTGGTGGGTCTGTGGGAAAAGATCGCAGCCTTCGGCAGCTCCTACAGGTTGAAATGCCTTGCCCTGTAGGAGCTGCCGAAGGCTGCGATCTTTTGATCTTTTCTGCTGACCTTCAAGTCAATAAAACCGGGCCTTTCGCTGATTTGACAGATGGTCGTTTCGGGGGCTGTTTATTAGCATCTTTGCGGTATACTGCGCGGCCTTCGGCCGGTACGNCTGCTGACCTTCAAGTCAATAAAACCGGGCCTTTCGCTGATTTGACAGATGGTCGTTTCGGGGGCTGTTTATTAGCATCTTTGCGGTATACTGCGCGGCCTTCGGCCGGTACGTCCGGCCATTTTTCGTACAATCAAGCCACGCAATCCTGCGTGGCTTGTTGTTTTTGACGCGCCTGCGGGCGCCCAGAGAGAAGAGGCGCGACGATGAGTGCACTGGTTGGCGTGATCATGGGCTCCAAGTCCGATTGGTCCACCCTTAGCCACACCGCCGATATGCTGGAAAAGCTCGGCATCCCGTACGAGGTCAAGGTGGTTTCCGCCCACCGCACCCCGGATCTGCTGTTCCAGTACGCCGAAGAGGCTGAGGGCCGTGGCATCGAGGTGATCATCGCCGGTGCCGGTGGCGCAGCCCACCTGCCAGGCATGTGTGCGGCCAAGACCCACCTGCCGGTGCTGGGCGTTCCGGTGCAGTCGTCGATGCTCTCGGGCGTCGATTCGCTGCTGTCGATCGTGCAGATGCCAGCGGGCATCCCGGTTGCCACCCTGGCCATCGGCAAGGCCGGCGCGATCAACGCCGCGCTGCTGTCGGCGAGCATCCTCGGCGCCAAGCATCCACAATTCCACGCGGTACTGAAAACCTTCCGTGCCGAGCAGACAGACAGCGTCCTGGACAATCCAGACCCACGTATTGCCTGAGGTTGTTGAGATGAAGATCGGTGTAATCGGTGGCGGCCAGTTGGGCCGCATGTTGGCGCTGGCGGGCACTCCGCTGGGCATGAACTTCGCTTTCCTCGACCCCGCGCCGGATGCTTGTGCCGCCGCGCTGGGCGAACACCTGCGGGCCGATTACGGCGATCAGGATCACCTGCGCCAACTGGCTGACGAAGTCGACCTGGTGACCTTCGAGTTCGAAAGCGTCCCGGCGGAGACCGTGGCGTTTCTCTCGCAATTCGTCCCGGTCTATCCGAGTGCCGAAGCCCTGCGCATCGCTCGCGACCGCTGGTTCGAGAAGAGCATGTTCAAGGACCTGGGCATTCCAACCCCGGCCTTCGCCGACATTCAATCGCAAGCCGACCTGGACGCCGCCGTGGCTTCGATCGGTCTGCCGGCCGTGCTGAAAACCCGCACCCTGGGGTATGACGGCAAGGGTCAGAAAGTCCTGCGCAAGCCAGAAGACGTGGTCGGTACCTTCGCCGAACTGGGCAGCGTGGCCTGCCTGCTGGAAGGCTTCGTGCCGTTCACCGGCGAAGTCTCGCTGATCGCCGTGCGTGCCCGTGATGGCGAAACCCGCTTCTACCCGCTGGTGCACAACACCCACGACAGCGGCATCCTCAAGCTGTCGGTGGCGAGCACTGATCACCCGCTACAGGCGTTGGCCGAAGATTACTCCAGCCGTGTGCTCAAGCAGCTGGATTACGTCGGCGTGATGGCGTTCGAGTTCTTTGAAGTCGACGGTGGCCTCAAGGCCAACGAGATCGCCCCGCGTGTGCACAACTCCGGGCACTGGACCACAGAAGGCGCCGAGTGCAGCCAGTTTGAAAACCACCTGCGTGCCGTGGCCGGTCTGCCGCTGGGTTCGACCGCCAAGGTCGGCGAGAGCGCGATGCTCAACTTCATCGGTGTGGTTCCTCCGGTCGAGAAGGTCATCGCCATCGAAGATTGCCATCTGCACCACTACGGCAAAGCCTTCAAGGCCGGGCGCAAGGTTGGTCACGCCAACCTGCGCTGCGCCGACATGGCCACGCTGCAGGCGCAGATCGTCAAGGTCGAAGCGCTGATCGCCGAGTAACGACAGTTTCATCTGGCAGCGGCGGAACCATTCAGGGCTCGCCGTTCTCTCATGGCAGGATGCCAAAGTCTGACTAGGCTTTGGCATATCTACTATTGAGTGTCAGAGGGAAATGCCATGGGAATTATCGGAACCATCTTTATCGGCTTGATCGTCGGCCTGCTGGCACGCTTCCTCAAACCGGGCGATGACAGCATGGGCTGGATCATGACCATCCTGCTCGGTATCGGCGGTTCGCTGGCGGCCACTTACGGCGGTCAGGCCCTGGGTATCTATCAGGCAGGTCAAGGCGCAGGCTTCATCGGTGCGCTGGTCGGCGCGATCGTGCTGCTGGTGATCTACGGCCTGATCAAAAAGAACTGATCCAAGCGACCAAGTCCTCTCTGCCAACGCGGCAGGGAGGGCTAGAATGCTCGGCGATTCGACGTCCTTCCTTATCCGAGCATCTTTTACCGAGCACCTCCATGCGCCGTCTTTTGTTGACTCTCCTTTTGCTGGGCAGCGGTCTGGCCCACGCCGGCGAACTGCCGGAAACCGACTGGCTGGAACTGATGCCCAAGTCGGACCAGAAAGCCCTCGAGGCCATGCCCGAAATCGACCACAATTCCCCGGAAGCCACCGGCACCTTCACCGAGAAGGGCGGCATGAAGCAGGCCAAGGGTTTGCCGGCGGTGATGTATTCGACCAAGACCGTGGCGTCGATGAACGACAAGCACATCCGCATCGGTGGCTACCCGGTGCCGCTGGAGTCCGATGCCAAGGGGCGCAGCACGCTGTTCTTCCTCGTGCCATACCCGGGCGCGTGCATCCACGTACCGCCACCGCCGCCGAATCAACTGGTGCTGGTGCGTTATCCCAAGGGCTTGAAGCTGGATGACATCTACACGCCGCTGTGGGTGACCGGCACGCTGAAGATCGAGAAGGTCAGCAATGACCTGGCCGACGCGGCGTATGCGCTGGATGCGGACAAGGTGCGGGTGGTGCAGGAGTCTGATCTGTAATAGTCACCCCAAAACAACTGTGGGAGCGAGCCTGCTCGCGAAAGCGGTGTATCAGACACTTGAAGAGTGGCTGACATAACGCATTCGCGAGCAGGCTCGCACCCACATTTTGTTTTGCGGTACTGGTTAAAGCGGTTTACTACCGACGCTGACACCCATCGTATGGCTCGCACCCGACGCCAGATTCACCACATCATTCATTACATTCGCCGTCTCGATGCACAGCATGCGCTGCCAGCCGTCGTTGTCCATGTCGGCCAACGCTGCCGCACGGTCTATCCACGGGTTCCAGATCACCGCGGTGCGTGAGCCAGTGGCGGTCAGCACGATGCGTCGTTCCCAGGCCGGGTCGACGATGCTCAACTGCGGCGGGGCGTCGAGGTAGATGCGGTCGGTTTCGCCAGCGAAATGCAGGTCACCTTGCTGGCTGTGGGTTTTCCACTCATCCAGCGTCTCGATGTAATCCAGACCGTCCACACCGTCGACGTGCGCGTTGCGCACATCGCTGACTGCGAAATAAGTGTGCAGCGCCTGGCTGATGCTGACGGCTTCGGCACCTCGGTTGTGGCTGGTCAGGCTGATGTGCAACTGATCATTCAGATGCAGGGTCAGGGTCAGATCGACCTGATGCGGCCAGCCCGGCAGGCCACCTTCGGGGTAGGCCAGCTTGAATTCGACCTTGACGCCGTCAACTTCTGATTCGATGCCGCCCAGTTCCCAATCCATCGCTCGCACCAGACCGTGTGCGGGTGCCGGTTGCTCACCGGTGTACATGGCCTGCACGCTCTGCGGGTTGCGTTCGAACTTGCCGAACCATGGCCAGCATACCGGCACACCGGCGCGGATGCTCTTGCCGGTCTTGAACACAGCCTTGTCATTGAGCCAGATGATCGGCGGCTGGCCGTCGATCTGATAACTGAGGATGTGCGCGCCTTGCTGGGCCACCAGCACTTCGGCCTGACCGTGGCGGATGCGCCAGCAGTTCAGTTCATCCAGTTTCACGGCTTCAACGTTGGGCGTGTTCATGGGACAGCTCTCGATCAGACACTTGGGACGACTATCGACCGCAAAACCGCGGCGAGGTTTAACGTGCGCGCGGCGGCACCGAGCGGGTGCGACCGCTGCCGTCGATGGCGACGAAGACGAACACCGCCTCGGTCACTTTACGCCACTCGCTGGACAGCGGATCGTCACTCCACACTTCGACCATCATCTGGATCGAGCTACGGCCGATTTCCAGGGTCTGGGTATAAAAGGACAATTGCGCGCCGACCGCGACCGGCACCAGAAAGGCCATGCGGTCGATGGCCACGGTTGCCACTCGGCCACCGGCAACGCGGCTGGCCATCGCGGTCCCCGCGAGGTCCATCTGCGCCACCAGCCAGCCGCCGAAAATATCGCCAAAACCGTTGGTTTCGCGCGGGAGTGCGGTGATTTGCAAGGCCAGGTCGCCTTGCGGGATCGGATCTTCTTGTTCGAGCTCTATCATGCCGGGGGTGCCTCTGACCCGTGACTCTTCGTTGGTAGTGCTGGTGGTAGCCGTCTTCAGGAAAAACGATTCAGCACCGAACATACTGCGTTCGTCACGTTTTCCATAGGCGCCTAAAGGGGAAACTCTGCGAAACCGGCTGATCCCGTTCAAAAACCGGGCCAACGACGTTTTCGCACAGCAACCCCCTACAAACCGGAGCAAGGTTGCGAGTATATCGGTCGGTAGACTCCGCGACGACCATCGGGTTCTGATTTTGACCGGCAAATACGCGCCTCTATGTGCTTTTTCGAACAATTTGCTATGGTGCCGAACCTGCCCAAGCCACAGCCAGCGTTGTTGTGGCGGTAGATCCGCCTATAAGAGAAGCCCTTGCCATGACCACAGCGCCTTCGAGCCTCGCGCAGCCCGAGCAACCTGCACGCCCCCTGACCCGCAATGATTACAAGACTCTGTCGCTATCGGCCCTGGGCGGTGCGCTGGAGTTTTACGATTTCATCATCTTCGTGTTCTTCGCCACCGTGGTCGGCAAGCTGTTCTTCCCGGCCGACATGCCCGAGTGGCTGCGCCTGATGCAGACCTTCGGCATTTTCGCCGCCGGTTACCTCGCGCGGCCGCTGGGCGGAATCGTCATGGCGCACTTCGGCGACCTGCTGGGGCGCAAGAAAATGTTCACCCTGAGCATTTTCATGATGGCCGTGCCGACCCTGATCATGGGCCTGCTGCCAACCTACGCACAGATCGGCCTGTGGGCGCCGATTCTGTTGCTGCTGATGCGAGTGATCCAGGGCGCAGCGATTGGCGGTGAGGTGCCGGGGGCGTGGGTCTTCGTTTCCGAACACGTACCGCAAAAGCACATCGGCTACGCCTGCGGCACCCTGACCAGTGGCCTGACTGCCGGCATTTTGCTCGGTTCGCTGGTCGCCACGGCAATCAACAGCATCTACACGCCAGTGGAGGTGTCCGACTACGCCTGGCGGATTCCATTCCTGCTCGGCGGCGTCTTCGGTCTGTTCTCGGTGTACCTGCGCCGCTGGCTGCACGAAACTCCGGTGTTCGCCGAGCTGCAACTGCGCAAGGCGCTGGCCGAGGAAGTGCCGTTGCGTGCGGTGCTGCGTGACCATCGTGGGGCGATTGCGATCTCGATGCTGCTGACCTGGCTGCTGTCGGCCGGTATCGTCGTGGTGATCCTGATGACCCCGACCGTGCTGCAGACGGTCTATCACTTCTCGCCAACGGTGGCGCTGCAATCGAACAGCCTGGCGATCGTGTTCCTCAGCGTCGGTTGCATCATCTCCGGTGCCATGGCCGACCGTTTCGGCGCAGGCCGGGTGTTTGTCTTCGGTAGCCTGGGCCTGCTGATCAGCTCCTGGACCTTCTATCACAGCCTCGCCGACCACCCGAACTGGCTGTTCCCGCTGTATGCCCTGACCGGTCTGCTGGTCGGCACCATCGGCGCGGTGCCCTACGTGATGGTCAAGGCGTTCCCGCCGGTGGTGCGCTTCAGCGGGCTGTCGTTCTCGTACAACGTGGCGTACGCGATCTTCGGTGGCCTGACGCCGATGGTGGTCAGCCTGTTGCTTAAAGAGAGTGCGATGGGCCCGGCCTACTATGTGGCGGTGCTGTGCACGATGGGGATTCTGGTGGGGGCGTGGCTCTGGAAGAAGGGGCGCTGATCCAAAGATTCAGCTATTTAGGGCTCTCGCCAGCGTGAGAGCCTTGTTTCACACTCGCTAGCCGGGAGTCGAGCTCCATGCTCAAGCATGTGGGCCAAGGCTTCTGCTGCATGCAGTCTTTCGATGACGTGATGTTCAACCATCAAATCCAGTAACCAAAGAGCTCCGTGTACTTGGAGTCCGTCTCGCTGTGCCTGGCGCCTCAGTTTGCCATCTCCGGTGAGTAAAGGGCGACGTGTTTGCTGTGCCAGCAGGTAACAAGACACATCGGCCAGCGAACTGTTGTTGTGTTCGATTCGTAAACCATATAACCGCATGACACTGGCGTCATCGAGTGATTCGACTATCAGACCTTGATCAAGCAATTCGTCATGTGGGAAGTCTTCAAGTTCATGCATTACGAAGTCAGTACAACACAATGTGAAGGGCAATCTAAACATCTGCTCCAGTAATCCGGCATTTCTGAAATCGATCCAGATATTCGTATCACTGATGTAGATAAGGCTCATGCACTCTCCGATGAGCCCAGGAAACTTGGGTCCAGGGCTTTTACTGGCTTGCGCAAGAGTTCGGCAGCCCGGGATTTGGTAATCAGCCCTTCTGCCAGTGCCCAAAATGCTAACGACTCAAACCTTTGCGGCGGTTTGCACGGCATCGGCTCAGGTTCCGACTTTCGCCAGCCTTTGGCACTGAATTGAATAGTGAGGGATTTATAACCACCTTCGCTGAGTAGCTTCAGATCCTTCAGTCGTCTCAGGGCGGCATGCATCGATATTCCGTATTGCCGCTTGGCAATCAGTAGTTCTTGTGGATGAACCCTGGTGCGAGGATGGCTGCCGAAATCGCCAGTAACGCTTTTGGCTGGATACAGAAACGCCCCTGCGAAACGATGGCAGCAATTTTCTTTATCCTTTTCAGACATCTCCTCTGGCAATGCCATCACCCAATGACCGAGCTCATGGGCGGCAGTAAACCTGATTCGTTCGCCTGGGCGATCAGCATTCAACGCAATTAGGACATGCTTCCCGTCGCCAGTTGTAGCACAGGCACCATCGAAATCGTCTGGGCCATTGAGCATTGCAATCTTGATGCTGTGCTCTTCCAGCTGTTCGGTGAGGTTGGCAATGGGGTCAGTGCCAATTCCCCAGAATTGGCGAAGCTCCTCAGCCGCTAGCTCGGCTTCATCAATAGAGGAGACTGCAATCATTTGTGCGGGAGTGACAGGGGTGTTGATGTCTGCGGGATCGAAACATTCCTCTAGGGCGATGTATCGCTCGAGGTGCTCTCGAATTTTTTCTTCTACTTGGGCCTGGCGATACTTGGGCATCTTGGCTAGCTTACGAAATTCCAGAGGTGCCAAAGGTATCGCTTCTGAGCGGAAAAAGTACTCAGGATTGACCTGCAGTGCTTTAGCTAGTTGCAGCAGGCGAGTGGAGTTCGGGGTGCTCAACCCCTTCTCATATTTGCTCAAAGCTTGTTTGGTTATGTCGCCGAGCTGGATGGCCAGAGCATCAAGGGTTAGCCCTCGCTGCAGGCGTGCGCGACGAATTCGGTCGTTTATCATGGTGCCCTCTCGTGGTTGACAAGACTATCTTTTGGTATTGATTTGTCAACCTTGGAAGAGTTTCATTTTTTTGTGCCGCGCCCATGCTGGCCTTTCATCCAATTGTCATATTTCAGCCATAGAGTGTTCACACGGCCTGCTGATACTTGGCCCCGACTTAACACACCCTATCTGCTAGGAGTAAGGCATGAAACTGAAGCGTTTGATGGCGGCAATGACTTTTGTCGCTGCTGGCGTTGCGACTGCCAACGCGTTCGCCGCTGTTGACCCTGCTATCCCGAGCTACACCAAGACCACTGGTGTGTCGGGCAACCTGTCCAGCGTCGGTTCCGATACCCTGGCCAACCTCATGACCCTGTGGGCTGAGAACTACAAGAAAGAATATCCGAACGTAAACATCCAGATTCAGGCTGCTGGCTCCGCCACCGCGCCACCTGCGCTGACCGAAGGCACCTCCAACCTGGGCCCGATGAGCCGCAAGATGAAGGACACCGAACTGGCGGCCTTCGAACAGAAATACGGCTACAAGCCAACCGCTATTCCGGTGGCCGTGGACGCCCTGGCGGTGTTCGTGCACAAGGACAACCCGATCCAGCACCTGACCATGGAACAGGTTGACGCGATCTTCTCGTCCACCCGTCTGTGCGGCGCCAAAGCCGATGTGAAAACCTGGGGCGACCTGGGTGTGACCGGCGACCTGGCCAACAAGCCAGTGCAACTGTTCGGTCGTAACTCGGTATCCGGCACCTACGGTTACTTCAAGGAAGAAGCCCTGTGCAAAGGCGACTACAAGCCTAACGTCAACGAACAACCAGGTTCGGCGTCGGTTGTGCAGTCGATCAGCTCCTCGCTGAACGGCATCGGCTACTCGGGCATCGGCTACAAGACTGCCAGCGTGAAGACTGTTGCTCTGTCGAAGAAAGGCAGCACTGACTTCATCGAAGACACCGAAGAAAACGCCCTGAACGGCAAGTACCCTCTGTCGCGCTTCCTCTACGTTTACGTGAACAAGGCCCCGAACAAGCCTCTGGCCCCGCTGGAAGCCGAGTTCGTGAAACTGGTTCTGTCCAAACAGGGCCAGGAAGTGGTGGTGAAAGACGGCTACATCCCGCTGCCAGCCAAGGTTGCTGCAAAAGCACTGGCTGACCTGGGTCTGCAGGAAGGCGGCGCTGAAGTCGCAAAAAAGTAACAAACTGAGTCAGGGGTAAACCCCGCCTGACTCATGTGGGAGCGAGCCTGCTCGCGAAGCGGCCTTCAGAACCGGCACTTTCGCGAGCAAGTTCGCCCCACACTCCCCGAATTCTTTTATCCACTGCCAGTGCCCTGCTGGCGGCGGATTTGCTGCGTCACTGCATTGTCATCTTTCTGTCATACAGGATCGCTAGGGTGTGCGCATGAATGATCTGGCCAATTCCAAAATGACTACGAACCCTCCCAAGCGCATTGACTTCAATACGCCTGAGTTGCAACGCAAGCGCCGCATTCGCGCGCTCAAGGATCGCTTCACCCGCTGGTACGTCCTCGTTGGCGGGCTGGCGGTGCTGGCAGCCATCACGCTGATCTTCTTCTTCCTCGCCTACGTCGTTGCCCCGTTGTTCCAGGGTGCCAGCCTGACCGCGAAAGATGCCATTACCCCAGCCTGGATGCAGGACGCCGGCAAGCCGCTGATGATTTCGCTCGAAGAGCAGAATCAGGTGGCGATGCGCGTTTCCGACAAGGGCCAGGCACTGTTCTTCGACATCGACAGTGGCGCTGAATTGAAGCGCGTCGATCTGCCGGTTCCTGCTGGCGCGACCGTCACTTCCATTGGCGAAGATCAGCCTGGTCATCCGCTGGTAGCGGTGGGCCTGTCCAATGGCCAGGCGCTGGTGTTCCGTCACACCTATAAAGTCAGCTACCCCGATGGCAAGAAAACCATCACACCGGCCATCGAATACCCGTACGGCGAAGCGCCGATCGCTGTGAACGAGAGCGGCGGGGCGCTGGAACATGTGAGCCTCAACGCTACCGATTCGACGCTGATGCTGGTCGGTTCGACTGGTGCGCAACTCAATGTGCTGGCGCTGACCAGCGAAGAAAACATGATGACCGGCGAAGTCACCAACGAGCAGAAGCGTATCGAACTGCCGCAGATGACCGAGCCGGTGAAAAACATCTTCGTCGACCCGCGCCAGCAATGGCTGTACGTGGTCAACGGGCGCGCCCAGGCCGACGTGTTCAGCCTGCGCGACAAGAGCCTCAACGGTCGCTACAAACTGCTGGAAAACGCTGACGCCGAAGTCACTGCGAGCACGCAACTGGTGGGTGGCATCTCGCTGATCATCGGTGACTCCAAGGGTGGCCTGGCCCAGTGGTTCATGGCCCGTGACACCGATGGCGAACTGCGCCTGAAGCAGATCCGTACCTTCCAGATGGGCACCACGCCAATCGTCGAAATCACCGCCGAAGAGCGTCGCAAGGGCTTCGTGGCCCTCGATGCCAGCGGCAAGCTCGGTGTGTTCCACAGCACCGCGCACCGCACGTTGCTGGTCGAGCCAGTGGCCGAAGGTCAGGGCCTGTTCGGCCTGTCGCCGCGCGCCAACCGGGTGATCGTCGAGGCCGGCGGCAAGCTGCAACCGCTGCTGCTCGACAACCCGCACCCGGAAGTGTCGTGGAGCGCGTTGTGGAGCAAGGTCTGGTACGAGAACTACGACGAGCCTAAATACGTCTGGCAATCGACGGCGGCCAACACCGATTTCGAACCGAAACTGAGCCTCTCGCCACTGACCTTCGGTACCCTGAAAGCCGCGTTCTACGCGATGCTGCTGGCGGCACCGCTGGCGGTTGCTGCTGCGATCTACACTGCGTATTTCATGGCCCCGGGCATGCGCCGCAAGGTCAAGCCGGTGATCGAGCTGATGGAAGCGATGCCGACGGTGATCCTTGGGTTCTTCGCCGGTCTGTTCCTCGCCCCGTATGTGGAAGGGCATCTGCCGGGCATCTTCAGCCTGCTGATGCTTTTGCCGATCGGCATTCTGGTGGCCGGTTTCACCTTCAGTCGCCTGCCTGAATCAATCCGCCTGAAAGTCCCGGATGGCTGGGAGAGTGCACTGCTGATTCCGGTGATTCTGTTTGTCGGTTGGTTGTCGCTGTACATGAGCCCGTACATGGAGAACTGGTTCTTCGGCGGTGACATGCGCATGTGGATCTCCCACGACC
The DNA here is from genome assembly GCF_022368695.1 of Pseudomonas sp. Y5-11. Taxonomy (NCBI): domain Bacteria; kingdom Pseudomonadati; phylum Pseudomonadota; class Gammaproteobacteria; order Pseudomonadales; family Pseudomonadaceae; genus Pseudomonas; species Pseudomonas sp. Y5-11. Next base: position 707,094 of record NZ_CP058974.1, on the reverse strand, counting down.
TGGGCATCACCTACGACCAGCGCAACGCTCTGGTGGTCGGTCTGGCGATGGGTTTTGCGGTGATCCCGAACATCTACTCGATTGCCGAAGACGCCGTGTTCAGCGTGCCGCGTGGCCTGACCCTCGGTTCCCTGGCGCTCGGTGCCACGCCGTGGCAGACCATGACCCGCGTGGTGATCCTCACCGCCAGCCCGGGCATTTTCTCGGCGCTGATGATCGGCATGGGCCGTGCGGTCGGCGAAACCATGATCGTGCTGATGGCCACGGGTAACACCCCGGTCATGGAAATGAACCTGTTCGAAGGCCTGCGCACCCTGGCCGCCAACGTCGCGGTGGAAATGCCTGAGTCGGAAGTCGGCGGCAGCCACTACCGCGTGCTGTTCCTCTCGGCGCTGGTGCTGCTGTTGTTCACCTTCGTCATGAACACCCTGGCAGAACTGATTCGTCAGCGTCTGCGCAAGAAATACTCGTCGCTTTAAGAAAGGTAGAAGTCTGTGAAACAGAACTCCCTGAATGGATGGTTCAAGAGCGGCGCCCCGGGCGTCTGGATCAGCGGTGGCGCGGTGTCCATCGCGGTCATCATGACCATTGGCCTGCTGGCGGTGATTGCCGTGCGCGGTCTGGGTCACTTCTGGCCGGCGGACCTGATCCACGCCAGCTACGACGTACCGGGCCAGGCCAATCACCTGGTCATCGGCGAAGTGGTACAGAAAGAAGAAGTACCGCGCGCACGCCTGAAAAGCGCCGGCCTGCCGGTGCCTGATCAGGGCCCGGAATTCATGACCCGCGAGCTGATCAAGGTCGGCAACCGTGACCTCAACGGCAACGACTTCACCTGGGTGGTCGGCGAGTGGCTGACCAAGCAGACCACGCCGCCGGAACTGATGGCAATCGAGCGTCGCGAGTGGGGCAACTTCTACGGCTACCTGGTCAACGTCAAACAGGACGGCAAGGTCATCGCCGAAGGTGAAGCGGCGTGGCCTGAGCTGCAAGCGCGGATCAACCGGGTGAACGGCCTGGCTGCACAGCTCAAATCGCTGGAAAAGACTGACATCGGTGCGATCAACGCAGGGCTGGAACGCATCCGTCTGCACGGGCGCAAACTGGAACTGGACGGCAAGCTCGACGCCACCGCGCAAGCGGACATGGACGCCGAGCGTGCCGAGCTGAACGCGCGTTATCAGGATGTCGAAGCACGCCTGAGCGATCTGCATGCGCAGTTCAACCGCGACGCGTTGACCGCCCGCGATGCCAACGGCAAAGAGATCGAAATCAGCCTGGGCAAAGTGGTTCACGCTTACCAGCCGAACGCCATGGGCACGATGACCAAGATCGGTTTCTACTTCGGCAAGGTCTGGGAGTTCCTCTCGGATGACCCGCGTGAAGCGAACACTGAAGGCGGGATCTTCCCGGCGATTTTCGGCACCGTGATGATGACTCTGATCATGGCAATGATCGTCACCCCGTTCGGCGTGCTGGCGGCGGTGTACCTGCGTGAATACGCCAAGCAGAACACCCTGACCCGAGTGATCCGCATCGCGGTGAACAACCTCGCCGGTGTGCCGGCGATCGTCTACGGCGTGTTCGGTCTGGGCTTCTTCGTCTACGTGCTGGGTGGATCGGTCGACCGTCTGTTCTTCCCTGAAGCGCTGCCGGCGCCGACGTTCGGCACACCGGGTTTGCTCTGGGCTTCGTTGACTCTGGCGCTGCTGGCGGTGCCGGTGGTGATCGTGGCGACCGAGGAAGGTCTGGCGCGTATCCCGCGTACCGTCCGTGAAGGCTCGCTGGCACTGGGCGCGACCAAGGCCGAGACGCTGTGGAAGATCGTCCTGCCAATGGCCAGCCCGGCCATGATGACCGGCATGATCCTCGCCGTGGCTCGCGCCGCCGGTGAAGTGGCGCCGCTGATGCTGGTGGGTGTAGTGAAACTGGCACCGTCGCTGCCAGTGGACGGCAATTACCCGTACCTGCACCTGGACCAGAAGATCATGCACCTGGGCTTCCACATCTATGACGTCGGCTTCCAGAGCCCGAACGTCGAAGCGGCACGGCCGTTGGTGTACGCCACGGCGTTGCTGCTGGTGCTGGTGATCGCCACGTTGAACCTGTCGGCAGTGTGGATTCGTAACCACCTGCGCGAAAAATACAAAGCACTGGACAGCTGATTTTGCAGCACTGATTTCTATGTGGGAGCGAGCCTGCTCGCGAAGGCATCACCGCGGTTTCATAGACAAACCGCAGCGCCTGAATCGCCAGCAGGCTGGCTCCCACAAAAACCGAACCGAATTTGTTAGCACAGGGAGCCTCCCATGCAGCACGAAACACATACCCACGGCATCAACATGTCGGCCCTGGGTCGCGACAAGCAGAGCCTGAGCCTCGAGCAGGAAACGGTGGCCATTGAAGTCCCGGGCCTGAGCCTGTTCTACGGTGAGAAGCAGGCGCTGTTCGACGTCAGCATGAACATCCCGAAACAGCGCGTGACCGCGTTCATCGGCCCGTCCGGCTGCGGCAAGTCCACGCTGCTGCGCACCTTCAACCGCATGAACGACCTGGTGGACGGCTGCCGTGTCGAAGGTGCGATCAACCTGTACGGCAACAACATCTACCGCAAGGGTGAAGACGTCGCCGAATTGCGTCGCCGCGTGGGCATGGTGTTCCAGAAGCCCAACCCGTTCCCCAAGACCATCTACGAAAACGTGGTCTACGGTTTGCGCATTCAAGGCATCAACAAGAAGCGCATCCTCGACGAAGCCGTCGAGTGGGCGCTGAAAGGCGCGGCGCTGTGGGATGAGGTCAAAGACCGTCTGCATGACTCGGCACTCGGCCTGTCCGGTGGTCAGCAGCAGCGTCTGGTGATTGCCCGCACCATCGCGGTTGAGCCGGAAGTGTTGCTGCTCGACGAGCCGTGCTCGGCCCTCGACCCGATCTCGACCCTGAAAGTCGAAGAGCTGATCTACGAGCTGAAGTCCAAGTTCACCATCGTCATCGTGACCCACAACATGCAGCAGGCCGCGCGGGTTTCCGACTACACGGCGTTCATGTACATGGGCAAACTGGTGGAATTCGGCGACACCGACACCCTGTTCACCAATCCGGCGAAGAAGCAGACCGAAGACTACATCACCGGTCGTTACGGCTAGCAGATGGCGGTTGCTCACAGAAATTGACGCTGCGGCCCGCCGCACCTTACCGGACGCTCCAAGGACGCCACCATGATTAGTAAAGAAGGCCTTACCCACCACATCTCCGCGCAGTTCAACGCTGAACTGGAAGAAGTGCGCAGCCACCTGCTGGCCATGGGCGGGCTGGTCGAGAAGCAGGTCAACGACGCGGTCACCGCACTGATCGAGGCCGACTCCGGCCTGGCTCAGCAGGTGCGCGAGATCGACGACCAGATCAATCAGATGGAACGCAACATCGACGAAGAATGCCTGCGCATTCTCGCCCGTCGGCAGCCGGCGGCGTCCGACCTGCGTCTGATCATCAGCATTTCCAAGTCGGTGATCGATCTGGAGCGCATCGGCGACGAAGCGACCAAGATTGCCCGCCGCGCCATCCAGCTGTGCGAAGAAGGCGAAGCGCCGCGCGGCTATGTCGAAGTGCGTCATATCGGCGACCAGGTGCGCAACATGGTGCGCGATGCGCTGGACGCGTTTGCCCGCTTCGACGCCGATCTGGCCCTGTCGGTGGCGCAATACGACAAGGTCATCGACCGCGAATACAAGACCGCGCTGCGTGAGCTGGCCACCTACATGATGGAAGACCCGCGCTCTATTTCGCGGGTTTTGAGCATCATCTGGGTGCTGCGTTCGCTGGAGCGTATCGGCGACCACGCGCGCAACATCTCGGAGTTGGTGATCTACCTGGTACGCGGCACCGATGTGCGGCACCTGGGCCTCAAACGCATGAAAGAAGAAGTTCAAGGCACAAGCGGCGAAACCGCTAATGTTCCGGGCGATGCTGACGATAAGTAAGATTGCCTGAGAAAAGCGCCCGGCCCTTTGGCCGGGCGTTTTTGTTTATGGCGCTTGAGCAGAGAATCGAATTAAAAAGCAGCACCCGCGAACGAAAAGTCCCGGCGTGACTGAAGATTGTTGGCAATGTGCCATCAGCAAAGCGGTATGCTTGCCGGGATTTTTATAGGGGTGTTGGATGAGCAAGATCAGTGTGTTGGTCGTGGACGACGCTTCGTTCATTCGCGACCTGGTGAAAAAGTGCCTGCGTAATTACTTCCCGGGGATCCGCACCGAGGATGCCATCAACGGCAAAAAGGCTCAGGCCATGTTGGCCAAGGAAGCATTCGACCTGGTGCTGTGCGACTGGGAAATGCCGGAAATGTCCGGTCTTGAACTGCTGACCTGGTGCCGCGAGCAGGACAATCTCAAGACCATGCCATTCATCATGGTCACCAGCCGTGGTGATAAAGAGAACGTGGTGCAGGCGATTCAGGCCGGCGTTTCCGGCTACGTCAGCAAGCCGTTCACCAACGAGCAACTGCTGACCAAGGTCAAGCAGGCGCTGAACAAGGTCGGCAAGCTCGACACCCTGATGAACAGCGCGCCGACCAAGATGAATTCGGCATTCGGCAACGATTCCCTGAGCGCGTTGACCGGTGGCAAGCCTGCAGTGGTCGGTGCTGCGCCGGCCGCTGCGGCGGCCAATCCGTTCGCCAAGCCTGCCGCTGCGGCGGCACCTGCTGCGGCGCCGTCCCGCGGCTTGCTCAACAGCCCGCCAGTCCAGGCTCCGGCCGCCTCCAAAGCCCCGGCCGGAGGTCGTGGCCAGGGCCAGTTGCGCCTGCCGGGCGGCACCCAGCAATGCGTGATCAAGGCCCTGAGCATCAAGGAAGCGCTGTTGGTGGTGAAACGCACCGAGACCCTGCCGCAGATTCTCGACAGCGCCGTGCTCGATCTGGAGCAGGGCGACAACGCCGAAATCGCCCGCCTCAACGGCTACCTGCACGCCATCGTTGCCCACGAACAGAAAGCCGACAGCGACTGGCTGCAACTGACATTCCGTTTCGTCGACCAGGATGCGCAGAAGCTCGACTACATCTCGCGCCTGATCGCCCGCGGTACGGCGCAGAAGCACTTCGTCCCGGGCGCGTAAGCGGCGTCTGTGAAAAGATCGCAACCTGCGGTGTAGTGGTTCAGTTTTTTTAAACCACTCCTTAGGAGCATTAGACCGCTTGTTGCTCAAACAGCGCAGGCGGCAAGTGGTTCGAGGCAGAGTGGCAACGACGATGGTTGTAGTGATGAACAAAATCCATCACATCCTTCTCCGCTTCGAAATGGTTTCGGTAGCCGTTTTCCGGCATCCAAT
>NZ_CP058974.1:547846-701761 GCF_022368695.1 Pseudomonas sp. Y5-11 | reverse complement strand
TAGGGATGGAGTAATTCATCTCCACGACCAAGCGAATGGCTTCTGCTTTTTCCTCTGACGTAACAACCCGATATCCCATGATGCTTCCTTAAATCGACGCTCCTACATCATGGTCTAAAAAAATTCGACCACAACACGGCAGCTCCTACATTGGAATGCATTTCCCTGTAGGAGCTGCCGCAGGCTGCGATCTTTTGCTTTGTGCGCTGGGCAATTTGAAACATCTGTCGACTAGCCTGGTCTGTCTCAGCTGCTAGGCTCTTTTCCAGGCCTTCCTTCGATAGATTCCTGCCCATGCTCGCGCGCCTGCTGTTTCTCTGTGGTCTTTTCCTGGCCTCCACCTCGACTGTGGCCATGACCATCTACAAATCCACCGATGCCAACGGTGTCGTCTCGTACAGCGACCGGCCGAGCAAAGGCTCGCAGGTGTTCGTGTTTCAGGACCGCATGGTCGAACATCTGGAGCGCCAGGTGTACCTCGACATCAAGAAGCAGAAGGGTACCGACGTGGTGTTCGTGCGCAACGATCTGTATGCACCGGTCGAGATTGCGCTGGCGTTTACCGGGATGAGCAACGTGCGTGGCGCGCCGGCCCAGACCATCCGCCGAGTGCTGCCTGCGCGCAGTAATACCCGGTTGGCGCTGCTCACAGCGATTACCAAGGGTCAGCCGCTGGTGTATTCACCGCAATTTCAGTATTCCCTGGGTGACCCTGCAGGCGCCGCGCAGAGCTATCGCTATCCGTTGCCGTGGCGGGGCGGGCCGTTCCGTCTGAGTCAGGGCGCCAATGGCCAGTACAGCCATTACGGGCCGAAGAACCGGTATGCGATGGACATCGCCATGCCGGTCGGCACGCCGATCATCGCCGCACGGGCCGGGGTGGTGGTGAAAACCGAAAATTCGCAGAGCGGGCGCGGCAATGATGCGTCCGGCAATTTCGTCCGTGTGCTGCATGACGACGGCACGATGGGCGTGTACCTGCACCTCAAGCAAGGTTCGGTGAGCGTGCGCGAGGGGCAGCGGGTGACGGTCGGCAGCCCGCTGGCACTGTCGGGCAATACCGGCAACAGCAGCGGTCCGCACCTGCACTTTGTGGTGCAGCGCAATACCGGGCAGGGGCTGGTGTCGATTCCGTATCAGTTCAACCAGCCGCTGGGGGCATTGCCCAACTTTGCGCTGGGCAAACAGTAAAACCGTTAGGGGGCCGCTGTGGAGGGGCTTTTGTGGTGAGGGGATTTATCCCCGATGGACGGCGCAGCCGTCCCAAAATCATTGAAGGCATTGAGTCAGGAGTTGAGCGATTGCAGATTACAGGGCCGCTCCGCGACCCATCGGGGATAAATCCCCTCACCACAGAAGCGTCCCCCAAAACACCCATCAATCCAGCATCAACACCTTGGCCAGCACAATCTTCGGCCCTTTCATCTTCTTGATGATGATCCGCAGGCCTTCGACTTCCAGCACTTCTTCCTCTTCCGGGACGCGCTTGAGGGTCTCGTAGACCAGCCCGGCGAGGGTTTCCGCTTCGATGTGATCCAGGTCGATACCTAGCAGGCGTTCAACTTTGAACAGCGGCGTGTCGCCGCGTACCAGCAGCTTGCCCGGCTGATACGCGAGGATCCCGCGCTCGGCCTTGCGGTGTTCGTCCTGGATGTCGCCGACCAGCACTTCCAGCACGTCTTCCATGGTCAGGTAGCCGATGATGTTGCCGTCGGCCTCTTCCACCACGGCGAAGTGCGAGCCGCCCTTGCGGAACTGCTCCAGCAGCTGCGACAGCGGCATGTGCCGCGACACGCGCTCCAGCGGGCGGGTCAGCTCGGCTAGGTTGAACGACTCCGGAATGTGGTCCAGCGCCGCCAGCTCCAGCAGCAGGTCCTTGATGTGCAGCAGGCCGACGAACTCCTGGCGTTCGCTGTCGTACACCGGATACCGGCTGAACTTGTGGCGACGGAACATCGCGAGGATTTCTTTCAGCGGCGCGTTGAATTCGAGGGTGATCAGGTCTTCGCGGGAGTTGGCCCAGTCGACCACCTCCAGTTCGCCCATCTCCACTGCCGAGGCCAGCACGCGCATGCCCTGGTCGCTCGGGTCCTGACCACGGCTGGAGTGCAGGATCAGTTTCAGTTCTTCGCGGCTGTAATGGTGTTCGTGGTGCGGGCCGGGTTCGCCCTGGCCGGCGATGCGCAGAATCGCGTTGGCGCTGGCGTTGAGCAGGTAGATCGCCGGGTACATCGCCCAGTAGAACAGGTACAGCGGCACTGCCGTCCACAGCGACAGCAGCTCGGGTTTGCGGATCGCCCACGACTTGGGCGCCAGCTCACCGACCACGATGTGCAGGTAGGAAATGATGAAAAACGCGGTAAAGAACGAAATGCCTTTGACCACTTCCGGCGACTGCACGCCGACCGCGCTCAGCAGTGGTTCGAGCAGGTGCGCGAACGCCGGTTCACCGACCCAGCCCAGGCCGAGGGAGGCGAGGGTGATACCGAGCTGACAGGCCGAGAGGTACGCATCCAGTTGACTGTGAACGGTGCGCAGGATGTGCCCGCGCCAGCCGTTCTTGTCGGCGATGGCTTCGACCCGGGTCGAGCGCAGTTTGACCATGGCGAATTCCGCTGCAACGAAGAAGCCGTTGAGCAACACCAGGATCAGAGCAAAAAGAATCATGCCGAAATCGGCGAAAATCGTAGCGAGGGACAAGCCAGGGGAAGGGTCCATGATGGAGTTTTGCAGGTTCCGTGTGATTCGTAAGAGAGAAAAAATCGCGCCTGAAAGGCAGACGCAAGTCAGCCAATGTAGCGGCTGACTTGGCGATTGCCTAGTGGCGCGTGCTGGCCGGTATCACTCGGCGGCGCTGATGGCCCGTGCCTGGGCCACCTGGGCCGGGGCGAAGTGGCAGGTGAACGTGCTGCCATGACCGGGCACGCTGCTGATCTCCATCCGTGCGCGGTGGCGCAGCAACACGTGTTTGACGATTGCCAGGCCCAGCCCGGTGCCGCCGGTGTTGGAGTTGCGACTGGAATCGACACGGTAGAAGCGTTCGGTCAGGCGCGGCAGGTGCTTGCTGTCGATGCCGATCCCGGAGTCCTGCACGCTCAGGTGCGCGCCTTGCTCGTCGCCCCACCAGCGAATGCGGATGTTGCCCTCGGCCGGGGTGTACTTCACAGCGTTGAACACCAGGTTGGAGAAGGCGCTGCGCAGTTCCGCCTCGCTGCCCTTGAGCAGGATCTTGCCATCGGCTTCGAGGGTGATTTTCTGGTTTTTCTGCCCGGACAACTGCTGCGCATCGCTTTTGATCGACTGCAGCAGGGTGTCGATCTGCACCGGCTGATTGTCCGACGGGTAATCGGTGGCTTCCAGTTTCGCCAGCAACAGCAGGTCGTTGAGCAGCGTCTGCATGCGCCCGCCCTGCTGCTGCATCTGCTGCAGGGCGCGACTCCAGCGCGGATTCACTTCCTCGACATTGTCGAGCAGGGTTTCCAGGTAGCCGCAGATCACCGTCAGCGGCGTGCGCAGTTCGTGGGAGACGTTGGCGATGAAGTCTTTGCGCATCTGTTCCAGCTGATGGATGCGCGTGACGTCGCGCACCAGCATCAAATGTTCATTGTTGCCGTAGCGCGTCAGGTACAGCTGAATGCGCACCCGATCATTGGTCGGCGAAGGGATTTCCAGCGGTTCGGCGTAGCTGTCCTGCTCGAAGTATTCCTTGAAGCGCGGATGGCGTACCAGGTTGGTCACCGGTTGGCCGCTGTCCTGCGGGGTCTTGAGGCCGAGCAGGGTTTCGGCAGCGCGGTTCCACCATTCCAGATTGCCGTCGCTGTCGAGCATGATCACCGCATCTTTGAGCGCGGCGGTGGACTCCTGTACCCGGTCGATCACCGCTTGCAGGCGTCCGCGTACCCTTTGGTCGCGGCGTTGCAGGTGGTAGATGCTGTCGAACACCTCGCCCCACAGGCCATAGCCATCGGGCGGTGCTTCATCGGGTTGGTGCAGACGCAGCCATTCGTGCAGGCGCAGCAGTTGCTTGAGCGTCCAGGCCAGATACAGGCCCAGGCCGGCAGCGAGGCTCCAGCCGTAATAGCCGCTGATCAAGCCGATCACCAGGCAGGCGGTGACCAGCAACAGCATGTGGCGAATCAGGGTGCCATGCCAGTTTTGATTCACGGAAAATACGGTCCTTGTCAGCGAGTCTGGCGGTCGGATCAGGCCTTGGTGGAAAACCGGTAGCCGGTGCCGCGCACGGTTTGTACCAGATTTTCGTAGGCATCGCCGAGGGCCTTGCGCAGGCGCCGGATGTGCACGTCGACGGTGCGCTCTTCAACATAGACGTTGCCGCCCCAGACCTGATCCAGCAACTGCCCGCGCGTGTAGGCGCGTTCCTGGTGGGTCATGAAGAATTGCAGCAGACGGTATTCGGTCGGGCCCATCTCGGCCGGACGGCCGTCGATGGTCACGCGGTGGCTGATCGGGTCGAGCAACAGGCCACCGACTTCGATCGGCGCTTCGCCATCGGTCGGGCCGGCGCGGCGCAGCACAGCCTTGAGGCGGGCGACCAGTTCGCGTGGGGAAAACGGTTTGGTGATGTAGTCGTCGGCGCCGACTTCAAGCCCCTGGATCTTGTTGTCTTCTTCGCCCTTGGCGGTGAGCATGATGATCGGGATATCTCCGGTCAGCTCGTCACGCTTGAGGCGGCGGGCCAGTTCGATGCCAGAGGTGCCGGGCAGCATCCAGTCGAGCAGGATCAGGTCCGGTTTGCGGTCAACGATGATGGCGTGTGCCTGCTGCGAGTTCTCCGCCTCGAGGCAGTCATAGCCGGCCATTTCCAACGCAACGGCGATCATTTCGCGAATGGGCGCTTCGTCGTCGACGATCAGAATGCTCCTGCCAACCATGCCTTAATCCTCTTGTCATTTAACTGTCTTGCGCCGCATTAGATAACGGAATTATTGCAGTCGTGTGACAGTATTTTAGTCGTCCGGCGGTTGGCGTGATCCTGGGCTAAGCTCTAAGTCCGAATCCTGACAACCACAAAAGAAGGTTTCCATGACTCAAATGACTGCTTCTTTCAAAGCCCTGCTGATGGCTGCTGCCGTTGCATTACCGTCGATGGCGTTCGCCGCCGACCCGGTCATGATGAAAGACGGCATGATGACCGATCACAAAGGCATGACCGTGTACACCTTCGACAAGGACACGGGCGGTAAATCGATGTGCAACGGCGATTGCGCGAAGAACTGGCCACCGATGATGGCGCCGGCGGGTGCCAAGGCTGAAGGCAAATTCACCCCCATCAAGCGTGATGACGGCACCATGCAGTGGGCATATGACGGCAAGCCGCTTTACACCTTCAAAATGGATGAAAAACCCGGCGACATGAAGGGGGAAGGGTTCAAGGACATGTGGCACATGCCTAAACACTGATTCCTGCAGTAACTACGTCCCTGTGGGAGCGAGCAGGCTCGCTCCCACAGGTTTTTGTGGATCAGCGCAACGCGTAATCCAGCACGATCCCGACAAAAATCGCCAATCCGGCCCAATGGTTGTGCAAGAACGCCTTGAAGCAACGCATGCGGTCGCGATCGCGGGTGTACCAGAACTCCCACGCATAACAGCCAGCGGCCACCAGCAGGCCGAGATGGAACCACGTCCCCAGCTCGAACTTCGACCCGGCCAGCAACAGGCAGCCGAGCGACAGCGCCTGCAACGTCAGGATGATCACCCGGTCCGCATCGCCGAACAGAATTGCCGTGGATTTCACGCCGATCTTCAGGTCATCGTCACGATCGGTCATCGCGTAATAGGTGTCGTAACCCACTGTCCACAACAGATTGGCGATCCACAGCAGCCACGCGGCGGCAGGCAGTTCGCCGGTTTCGGCGGTGAACGCCATCGGCATGCCCCACGAGAACGCCGCGCCGAGCACCACTTGCGGGTAATAGGTGTAGCGCTTCATGAACGGATAGGTGAACGCCAGCGCCAGGCCGCCCAGCGACAGCCAGATGGTCGGCGCATTGGTGCACAGCACCAGCAGGAAACTCACGCCCATCAGCAGCGCAAAGAACACCAGCGCCTCTTTCGAACTGACCTTGCCGCTGGCCAGCGGTCGTTGCGCGGTGCGTTTGACGTGGCCATCAACCTTGCGGTCGGCCCAGTCGTTGATCACACAACCCCCGGCGCGGGTCAGTACCACGCCAAGGACGAAAATCACGATATTGGCCAGCGAAGGCGCGCCCTTACCGGCAATCCATAGCGCCCATAGCGTCGGCCACAGCAGCAGGTAAATGCCGATCGGCTTGTCCATGCGCGTCAACTGAATGAAATCCCAGGCGCGTGGATTCAAGCGGTTCAGGGACTTGAGCAGGCTCTGGTACATCAGCAGTTCTCCGGATGGGCGCGGGCGGCGTTCCACAGCGTCGGCAGGAAAATCTCCGCCACCAGCACGCTCAAGGCGCCACGGTCGAAGCGCGAACGGCGGCCCCACAGTTCGGGCGCCTGGCAGGCTGACGGCAACCAGTCCTGCGGGTAGTGGCAGACCTCGATGGCGCGGCGCTGGAAGGCGTGGTCGCAAAACAGCAGTTCGCCCAGCGAGCGGCTGCCCAGTTCGTCCATGTGCAAGCCGTCGCCTTGCAGGGCGGCGCGTGACGCCACGCTGCGGGCGAACACCCAGGCTTCGCCGTGACCGCGCAGATACACCTCGCGCACCCAGCCTTCGCTGCCTTCGGCCAGATCCAGCGCCGCGCATTCGTCGCTGCGCAAAGTGTCCCAGCCTTCGAACAGCGGCGTGACACTGAAGCCGTCATTCGACAGCCGCGTCAGGCGGCGGGTCAGCGAGCCTTCGTCGAACAACCAGTTCAGGGTCAACGAATCGGGAAGGGGCGTCAGTCGGCTTTGAGTCAGCCAGAGCGGGGCCGGGCAGGCATTTGAATGGTGCACAATGAGTCATTATTGGCCGCAAATGAGGCGGCGAGCTTAACATGGCGTGCTGCGAATTTGATGGATCCGGGTCGCCGTTGCGCCGAACAGGCTTGCATCTGCCCGGCACCCTCAGTACAAAACGCCCTGAGCCGGACGGCAGCACAACCACCATCGACCGTCCGCGCCGACCAAAGCCTGAAACCCTGAGGAAGTACCTGAATGAAAAAGTGGCAATGTGTGGTCTGCGGCCTGATCTACAACGAAGCCGAGGGCTGGCCGGATGACGGCATTGCGCCGGGCACGCTGTGGCAGGACGTGCCGGAAGACTGGCTGTGCCCGGACTGTGGCGTCGGCAAACTCGACTTCGAAATGATCGAAATCAACTAAGCACCAACAAGGAGTAAGGCATGAGCGCACCTGTCGTCATCATCGGCACCGGCCTGGCGGGCTACAACCTGGCCCGGGAGTTTCGCAAGCTCGACAGCGAAACCCCGCTGCTGCTGATTACTGCAGATGATGGCCGCTCATACTCCAAACCGATGCTCTCCACCGGTTTCGGCAAGAACAAGGACGCCGATGGCCTGAGCATGGCCGAACCCGGCGCGATGGCCGAGCAATTGAAGGCCGAAGTGCGCACCCACACGCGCATCAGCGGCATCGACGCCGGCCACAAGCGCCTGTGGATCGGCGAAGAAGCGGTGTACTACCGCGACCTGATCCTCGCCTGGGGCGCGGAAACCGTGCGGGTGCCGATCGAAGGCGATGGCGCCGAACTGGTATTCCCGATCAACGATCTCGAAGACTACGCACGCTTTCGTGCCGCCGCTGCTGGCAAGCGCCGCGTATTGCTGCTGGGAGCGGGCCTGATCGGCTGCGAATTCGCCAACGACCTGATCCTCGGCGGCTACGAGGTGCAACTGGTGGCGCCGTGCGAGCAAGTGATGCCGATGCTGCTGCACCCGGCCGCTGCGGCCGCCGTGCAGGCCGGGCTGGAAAGCCTGGGCGCGCGTTTTCACCTTGGCCCGGTGCTGACCCGCCTGCAAAAAGTCGCGGACGGGCTGGAAGCGCATCTGTCCGACGGTCAGGTGATTGCCTGCGATGTGGTGGTGTCGGCCATCGGCCTGCGTCCGCGCATTGATCTGGCCGCAGCGGCCGGGGTGCAGGTCAATCGCGGCGTTGTTGTCGACCGGTATCTGAAAACGTCCCACGCCAATATCTACGCCCTGGGCGACTGCGCCGAGGTCGATGGGCTGAATCTGTTGTACGTGATGCCCCTCATGAGCTGCGCACGTGCGCTGGCACAAACCCTGGCGGGTAATCCGACGGCGGTGAGCTACGGCGCGATGCCGATCACGGTGAAAACCCCGGTGTGCCCGTTGGTCGTGTCGCCACCGCCACGGGGCAGCGAAGGCGTCTGGACCGTCGAAGGGCAGGGCGCCGACATCAAGGCCCTGTGCCACAGCGCCGAGGGTCAGTTGCTCGGCTACGCGCTGACCGGCGCGGCAGTGATGGAAAAACTCGCCCTGAACAAACAGCTTCCGCCCCTGCTGGCGTAAATACCGGTCGTTCTGTCGGAATCACCCCGCTTTTGCCCCTACAAAGGTCGCGGGGAGACTGGCGCCGCCGGTATCCGCGTGCCATTCTCACTCCCGTCTGCCGCAGAGTAGAGCCTGCGGCGCCTTGGGCGCTGTTCCAACGAGAACAGCACGGACATAACAACAAAAAACCGTCAAAGGGGCTTCACTAATGCGTAAACCAGAACTCGCCGCTGCAATCGCTGAAAAAGCGGATCTGACCAAAGAACAGGCCAACCGCGTTCTCAACGCCGTCCTCGAAGAAATCACCGGCGCTCTGCACCGCAAGGACAGCGTCACGCTGGTGGGCTTCGGCACCTTCCTGCAACGCCACCGCGGCGCCCGCACCGGCAAGAACCCGCAAACCGGTGAGCCGGTGAAGATCAAAGCCAGCAACACCGTGGCATTCAAGCCAGGCAAGTCGCTTAAAGACAGCGTCAATCCTTAAATTGCGGCGAACTCCCTGACAAGCAGGGAGAACTGCAATAAAAATGGGCACACCGATTGCGGTCGGGTGCCCATTTTTTGTGGCTGCCCATCGGCTTACTGACGTCGGAAACAGGCCTTGCCGTTGCCGAAATCCACGGCCAGACAGTTCGGTTCGATGGCCAGTTGCAGATCCTGAAACAGGCCAGACAAATCGCTGTTCGACGCCGCTTTGGTCTCGCTCTTCAGCGTCACGGTGTTGTTCTCCACCCGCCAGGTGCCCTTGGCAAAGCCGTCTGCGCTGCCATACGCCACGCCGGCGTCAAACGTGCCGTCCTTGCGCAACAGCAATTCAGCGCCCATTTCCATTGCGCCGGTCAGATAGTAATGACCATCCAGTGGCGGTGTCTCTGCAGAGGCTTGAGTGACGGGTAGCGACATCAGTGCTGCGAACAACAGGGGTTTCAATTCCATGAGGTAAAGCTCCTTGGCGGCTCCGGGCTCGGGAGCCGAATGAGATGCAGGCTTCGGACCGTGGCTCAACAGTCAGCCGGTCTGGTTGACATTGCCGGTCGAAAAGAATTTACCAAGGCAAGCTGGCAACGTGGGAAATAAAACGATGTAAGAATTATCCCTGACATTTATCAGAGTATTTTCGGCGTGGAAGTGTTGCTTAAGGGGTGGAAATGACTGTTGGATCGCACTTCGATAATTATTGAGTTGGCACTGAAGTGCAGCATTCACGAGATGAATAAAGTTTCAGAAAAATGAATTGCCATCAATTTGATGGCACTTTTGTTGTTGCGCGTTGTCGCCAGTGAATTGTTTGTAAAATCCGGCGGGTTTTCGGAAGAATCCTACTTCTATTTTTTTCGAGAGTTGTCATGCTGGCCGCCGTGTAATGGGCCGGATGTTCGATGCGATTTGTGCAAGCTGGATCGGGCCGCTCTGGATCAAGGGTTTTGAGGGCGCAGGGCGAATGTTCACAATATAATTCGCCATCAGGGATTCCCCTGCCATATATAGGGTGATCTCTTACACAGCCCAATGAACACTTCGTCTTGTTGTTTAATCAGATGCTTGCTAGTGGCCATCATAGTGATTACGATGCGCCCACTTGAAAGAGCACATCTCAATTGGATGAGTCGCTTCACCGCTCTTCGATACTGTCCCGCGCCGCGGTAACTCCAACAGGCGCCTGACTGTAATCCTGAATAAAGGCCATGGATGTCCTACTCAAGCAAACTTTCCGCCCATTACCTCGAACTCGCAAAAGTCTCTGTTTCCAAAGAGAATTTCGCGGGCGAAGACGTTCGTTTTTCGAGCGAATTCGAGGCGCTGGAAAGCGAGCTGGCCAAAGCCTCGTCGATGCACGAAAGCGGACAGATCGACTGGCTGAAAATCCGTGAAAACAGCGAAAACCTGCTGCGTACCCAATCCAAGGATTTGCGTGTCGGCGCCTGGCTGACCTGGTCGCTGTACCAGCGAGAATCCTTCCCCGGGCTGCTGGCCGGCCTCGGTCTGCTGCACCATCTGTCGGAAAACCACTGGGCCGACGTTCATCCGCTCAAACCGCGCACCCGTGCCGCCGCCATCGGCTGGCTGGTGCCGCGCCTGGAGCAGGTACTCACCGAAAACATCGCGATCAAGGAGCAACTGCCGATGTTCCGGCAGTTGTCCGAGCACCTGGCCGGTCTCGATGCCGCGTGCACCGAACATTTGGGCGACGATGCGCCGCTGCTGTTGCCGCTCTCGCGTCGCCTGAAAACCATGATCCAGCGTGCCGCCGACAATCAGCCGGCCCCTGGTGTGGTGGGTGCGGCGGTGGCGCAGGTCAAGCAGGCCGCGAGCCAGCTGCTGACCCCCGGCGCACCGATCGACAACGAAAAAGACGCTTACAAGGCACTGCGCGCCCAGCAGGAAAGCGCGCGTCCGTTGTGTGCCTGGTGGCTCAAGCAGAAGGCCACCGACCTGCGCGCCCTGCGTCTGAACCGTACCTTGCTGTGGCTGCCGATCGACGCGGTGCCCGAGCGCAACGCCGAGCAGATCACCGTGTTGCGCGGTCTGCCGGTGGACAAGCTCAAGCAGTACCAGGATCGTTTCGATCAAGGCAAATACGCCGACCTGCTGGTGGAACTGGAGGCGAGCCTGGCGAAGGCGCCGTTCTGGTTCGACGGCCAGAGGATGGTCTGGGAGTGTCTCCAGAACCTCAACGCCGAGATGGCAATGCGCGAAGTGGAAATCCACTTCGCGCTTTTGGTTCAGCGCCTGCCCGGCATTATCGAATGTCGCTTTCATGACGGTGCGCCGTTTGCCGATCCGTCCACCCGGGCGTGGATCGCCGGCAATGTCATGCCGCACCTGCAAAGCGCCAGCGCGCCGCGCAAGGTCGAAACCGACGACGTCGAGACCCAGCCCGCCTGGGAAAAAGCCCTGCAGGACGTGCTGCCGCTGCTGCGCAAGGAAGGCCTCAAGCCTGCCGTGCAGATTCTCAAGCAAGGCCTGCAAACGGCCCACGGCGGACGCGAGCGGTTCTTCTGGCAGTTCGCCCTCGCGCGGCTGTGCTTCATGGCCAAGAAATACGAACTGGCCAAAAACCAGCTCGAAACCCTCGATCAGACATTACAGGACTCAGGCCTGCACGCCTGGGAGCCCGATCTTGCATTGGAAGTGCTGCACCTGCTGCACAGTTGCTGCGAGCTGTTGCCGCAGAACCATGCAGTGCGTGAACGCAAGGAAGAGATTTATCGCAGGCTGTGCCACCTCGATCTCGAAGTGGTACTCGAATAGGCCCCAGGGCCACAACCGCAAGGAGAAAAGCCATGGCCAAAGAAGGCTCGGTAGCCCCCAAGGAACGCATCAACGTCACCTTCAAACCCGCCACCGGCGGTGCTCAGGAAGAGATTGAACTGCCGCTGAAGCTGCTGGCAATCGGTGACTACACCCACCGCAAGGACGATCGCAAAATCGAAGATCGCAAGCCGATCAGCATCGACAAGATGACCTTCGACGAAGTGTTGGCCAAGCAAGAACTGGGTCTGACGCTGAGCGTGCCGAACCGTCTGCAGGAAGATGGCGAGGCCGACGAGCTGGCTGTGCAATTGCGCGTCAATTCGATGAAGGACTTCAACCCGGCCAGCCTGGTCGAGCAAGTGCCTGAGCTGAAAAAACTGATGGAACTGCGCGATGCGCTGGTGGCCCTCAAAGGCCCGCTGGGTAACGCACCTGCGTTCCGTAAAGCGATCGAAGGCGTGCTCGCCGACGACGAATCCCGCGGTCGCGTACTCGGTGAGCTGGGCCTGAACGCCGCAGCCCCGGACGCCTGAGACTCCAGCCAAGGAAGCCAACACAATGAGCACTAGCGCAGCACAAGAGAAGAGCGCCGAAAGCGGCGAGTACAGCATTCTCGACAGCATCATCGCCGAAACCCGTCTGACCCCGGACGACGAAGCCTACGACATCGCCAAGCGTGGCGTGTCGGCGTTCATCGAAGAACTGCTCAAGCCGCAGAACAACGGTGAGCCGGTCAAGAAAGCCATGGTTGACCGCATGATCGCCGAGATCGATGCCAAGCTCAGCCGTCAGATGGACGAAATCCTGCACCACCCGGATTTCCAGGCGCTGGAATCGTCGTGGCGTGGCCTGCAGTTGCTGGTCGACCGCACCAACTTCCGCGAAAACATCAAGATCGAAATCCTCAACGTCTCCAAAGAAGACCTGCTGGACGATTTCGAAGACTCGCCGGAAGTCATGCAGTCGGGCCTGTACAAGCACATTTACACCGCTGAATACGGCCAGTTCGGTGGTCAGCCGGTGGGCGCGATCATCGCCAACTACTTCATGTCCCCAAGCTCGCCGGACGTGAAACTGATGCAATACGTGGCCAGCGTTTCCTGCATGTCCCACGCGCCGTTCATCGCCGCGGCCGGCCCGAAATTCTTCGGTCTCGAAAGCTTCACCGGCCTGCCGGATCTGAAAGATCTGAAAGACCACTTCGAAGGCCCGCAATTCGCCAAATGGCAGAGCTTCCGTACTTCCGAAGACTCCCGTTACGTCGGCCTGACCGTGCCGCGTTTCCTGCTGCGTAACCCGTACGATCCGGAAGAAAACCCGGTCAAATCGTTCGTGTACAAGGAAACCGTTGCCAACAGCCACGAGCACTACCTGTGGGGCAACACCGCGTTCGCGTTCGGCACCAAGCTGACCGACAGCTTCGCCAAATTCCGCTGGTGCCCGAACATCATCGGCCCACAGAGCGGTGGCGCGGTTGAAGACCTGCCGCTGCACCATTTCGAAAGCATGGGCGAAATCGAAACCAAGATCCCGACCGAGGTTCTGGTCTCCGACCGTCGTGAATACGAACTGGCCGAGGAAGGCTTTATCTCCCTGACCATGCGCAAAGGTTCCGACAACGCGGCGTTCTTCTCCGCCAGCTCGGTGCAGAAGCCGAAGTTCTTCGGCATCAGCGCAGAAGGCAAGGCGGCAGAGCTGAACTACAAGCTCGGCACCCAACTGCCGTACATGATGATCGTCAACCGCCTGGCTCACTACTTGAAAGTGCTGCAGCGCGAGCAACTCGGTTCGTGGAAAGAGCGTACCGACCTCGAGCTGGAACTGAACAAGTGGATCCGCCAGTACGTGGCCGACCAGGAAAACCCGAGCGCCGAAGTGCGTGGCCGTCGTCCGCTGCGCGCTGCGCAAGTGATCGTCAGCGACGTTGAAGGCGAGCCGGGCTGGTACCGCGTGAGCTTGAACGTGCGTCCGCACTTCAAGTACATGGGTGCCGATTTCACCCTGTCGCTGGTTGGCAAGCTGGACAAAGAGTAAGAGCGACTCATGGACGGATACGGCAGCCTCTTCGAACGCCTCAACGGCGACGCGGAACTACGCAAGGGCAACAGCCTTGAGGCTTGTGCCATGGCGTCAGTGGCTGCCCATCTGGCCAAAATGCTCAGCACCCGGGCCGGCAGCGTGCAAACGCTGGCCGACTACGGGTTGCCCGATCTCAATGACATGCGTCTGAGCCTGCACGACTCCCTGAGTCAGGCCCGTCTGGCCATCGAAAACTTCATCGAAGCCTACGAGCCGCGCCTGAGCAACGTGCGTGTCATTTCCCTGCCGCGTGACCACGACCAGCTACGGCTGGCCTTCAGCATCGAAGGCCTGCTGGAAGTCGAGGGTTTCAAGCGTCAGGTCAGTTTTTCCGCGCGCCTGGATGGCAGCGGTCAAGTGAAGGTCACCTAAGGAGATTCCCGATGTCTGGCAAACCCGCAGCACGCGTATCCGACCCCACCGCTTGCCCACTTCCTGGCCACGGTACCAACCCGATCGCCGCCGGTTCCGGCGACGTGTTCTTCGACGGCCTCGCGGCCGCCCGCCAAGGCGATGCCTCGGCGTGTGGTGGTGCGTTGGTCGGCGATCTGGCGACCACGGTTTTGATCAATGGCAAACCGGCGGCCACGGTAGGTTCGGTTGGTTCTCATGGCAACAAGGTCACGGCAGGTTCCGGGACGGTGATTATCGGTAATTCGCACTCGCCGGCGCCGTTTGTGCCGCCTTTGCCGGTGGAGATCAAGTGGCCGTTTAACGAGCACTACGTCATCAATTGTCAGGACTCCGGGAAGCCATTGGCGGGAGTGGCATACAGTTTCAAAACAGCCTCGGGGAAAGTTATCAGTGGCGTCACGGGAGCCGACGGGAAGACGCAAAAAATCTCGTCCTCTGTAGCGGAGTCCTATGAGTTGATTATTGAACAGCAATCTGAAGTCGTAATTGGATAAAAGGATTTTGTTATGGCGGATACGAAAATAGCATCAAGTCTGACGCCGGCCAGTAACCAAACTGGTAAGTCTGCAGCTGTCCGTCAATTCAAAATCACAGATATACCTGATGCAATGGATAAGATGAAGTGGCCAGTTGCTGCGAAGCTGATGCGCCATTGGTTTGATGGCAAACCATGGCCAACTGCCGATGGTGCCATGAGTAAAGAGGTTAAAGACCATATTGCTCTTGCTGACATCGCCTACGTAAATGACACCATCGTAAAAATGGCTTGGTTGGAAAAATTTGAGCCTGCGAAAACTGTCATTGAAAAGCTTAAATCTGCTTGGGATAATCCTGCAGGCCGCAATAATATAAGCAAGAAAATTAAAGATAAGTATCTTGGCTCGGCGCCGGGTGTCTATCCTTTTAATTTTGCTAGCGCCAGGAAGGTTGAAGAGTTTGGATACAGTAATAATCGAGCAGTTAAATTCGGTTTAATAGAGAAGACTGATGAATTGCGAGCTGCGCTGGCAAACTTTAACGTCCGCGTATTTCCAGAGGGAAAGTTGGTTGTTTCCGTAGACAGCATTCAACTGTTTGTGGAGCGAATCGGTTTTTACGCTGAGGACGCCTATGACTTCAATGACGCACCGGATGACAATTTCAGTCAGCCATTGGGGTTCTGGAACTTCGATGGTATAGCCAACCCGGCTTATGCGGCCACTGCAAATGCCGGTGCGGCGCAGATGAAGTCAGACATCGCTTCAAACCCCTATATCAGTGCAGAAGACTCTCAGGCGATGTTTCGGGAAATAGAAAGCTCGCGTTATTTCTATATTACGAATTCTCATTTTGTAAAATATCGAACGGAATTTAAAAAAGGCGGTGATTTCCAGGTTTTGTCTGATATCAAATATCAGAATGTTCCCGTGACAGTTATTAATGTTTGGAATAAATGATGCGCATTTTTTGCTCATGTACAATCGCTGTCGAAGTGGGTGTGGCGAAAAAATGACTACGCTTAAAAAGAAATGGCTAGTGCCTGTCAGTTTGCTCTTGGTGTTGATTGCATTGCTCGTTTATTGCGTAAATTCAATGCTAGGGTATCCCGCAAGTACAACTACAGCTAGCCCCTCGGGCCGCTACACAATTGAGAATGTGCGTGTCGGCAGGATCTTTATGCTTGGCGGTATGGCGTATCTAAGAGTTATCGACTCGAAAGAGCCAGGGAAGGTATATCGAACCCCGTTGTATGATACGCAGTCGTTGGATATGCGCACATTCGAAGATGATGCTGAGGTTGGAATTACTTGGATCACCTTCGAAAAGAAAGATAAGGCTTTTATAATTTCCATGCCGCAATGGGAAGAAAACTGGCTGAATATTTTCATCAGTAATACACCCTACGAGATTCTGGAAAATTGATAGCAGTATGAACAGCTACGTTCGTCTCGCCCTATGCCTGTTAATCCACGCTCTCGGATGCGTGGCGTATGCATTTTTGAATGACGCGGTTGTGCATGCTTACAGGCTTTTTAACGGCGGGTTTACCTCCCATGGTGTCGCCATCGGCATTGCGACTTACGCACTGTTTTACATTTTTCTGGGCGTCAACCTGATCGTTGCGCTGATTCCAGGTCTGGTCGCCAAGCTGGCCATCCTTTTTCTGATGGTGGGCTTCATCCTGCTCTGGATGCTACCCGACAACCCGTTAAGAGCGCTGTTTTACGGCGTAGCTCAAGGCTGCGTCACGTTGCTGGCGATCCTCACCACTCAAGTCATCGAGTTGCGTTGGACTTTGCGAAACATCGCAGGTCGCATTCAGCCAAGTCAGCCTGCAGGTGTAATCCAATGACCAGGTCGGACATCGAGCGTAATCCGCAGGACAGTTATTCCATGAGTTCCACTACCAGGCAGGTAACCCGTGTCCTTTAACCACTACTACCAAAGCGAACTCACCGCACTGCGCCAACTCGGTCGCCGTTTCGCCGAGCGTAGTCCGGCGTTGGCGCCGTTCCTGGGCCAGGCCGGGCGGGATCCGGATGTGGAGCGGTTGCTGGAAGGTTTTGCGTTCTTAACCGGGCGTCTGCGGCAGAAGCTCGATGACGAGCTGCCAGAGCTCAGCCATTCGCTGATGCAACTGCTGTGGCCGAACTACATGCGCCCGCTGCCGGCGTTCAGCATTTTGCAGTTCGATCCGCTCAAGCGTTCTGGCCCGGCGCTGGTGGTCGAGCGCGATACGCCGATTGAGAGCAAACCGATCGAAGACGTGCGTTGCCGCTTCCGCACCTGCTACCCGACCGAAGTCCTGCCGCTGGATCTGGCCGCGCTGAACTACTCGGTGAAGGGCGACGGTTCGCTGCTCAGCCTGCGTCTGGAAATGAGCGCTGACGGTCACCTCGGTGAGCTGGAGCTGAGCAAACTGCGCCTGCACTTTGCCGGCGAACGCTACATCAGCCAGATGCTCTACCTGAGCCTGCTGCGCAACCTGGAAGGCATCGAACTGATCCCGCTCGACGGTGCCGGCAAGCCAATCGATGGCGTGGCGGGCAAGCCGATGGCGTTCAAGATTCCCGGAGACCGGGTCAAGCCGGTGGGCTTTGCCGAAGAAGAAGCGTTGATCCCGTATCCGCTGAACACTTTCCGTGGCTATCGCTACCTGCAGGAATACTTCGCCTTCCAGGACAAGTTCCTGTTCGTCGACGTCAACGGTCTGGACATCCTCAAGGCGCTGCCGGAAGACACGCTCAAGCAGATGCGCGGCCTGGAATTGCGTTTCGATATCCGCAAGAGCGGGATCATGCGCATGCGGCCGACCCTGGATAACGTGAAGCTGTTCTGCACGCCGATTGCCAACCTGTTCGCCCACGATGCGCTGCCGATCCGCCTCGACGGCAAGCAGGATGAATACCTGCTGCTGCCGGCGGAATACGATCTGGAAAACTGCGGCGTGTTCTCGGTGGAAACAGTCACCGGCTGGAAGCCCGGCGGCCTCGGTTATCAGGAGTACGTGCCGTTCGAGTCGTTCGAGCACGACCCGAGTTTCGACGTGCCCAACAGCCGTCCGCATTACAGCATCCGCCAGCGTTCATCCTTGCTGCATGACGGCCTCGACACCTACCTGAGCTTCGGCATACGCCACACCGAAGCCCACGAAACCCTGTCGATCGAGCTGATCTGCACCAACCAGAACCTGCCGCGCAAGCTCAAGCTTGGCGACATCTGCATGGCTTGCGAAGAGACCCCGGAGTTCCTCAGTTTCCGCAACATCACCCCGGCCACGTCGAGCTTTGCGCCGCCGCTGAACCGTGACTTCCTGTGGAAGCTGATCAGCAACATGTCGCTCAACTATCTGTCGCTGGCCGACGTCAACGCGTTGAAGGTGATTCTCGAAACCTACGACCTGCCGCGCTACTACGACCAGCACGCGGAGAAGGTCAGCAAACGCCTGCTCGGCGGCCTCAAGCACATCAAGCACCACCACGTCGACCGGCTGCACCGTGGCTTGCCGGTGCGCGGTTTGCGCACCGAACTGACCATCGACCCGGAAGGGTATATCGGCGAAGGCGACCTGTTCGTTTTCGCCTCGGTTCTTAACGAGTTTTTCGCGCTTTACGCCAGTCTCAATTCGTACCACGAGCTGCGGGTAAAAAGCACACAGGGAGAGGTGTACCAATGGACACCACGTATGGGCCTGCAGCCCCTGCTTTAAGCGGGCTGACCAAGGTAATACGCGAGTACTCGCTGTTTCAGGCCGTGCTGCTGGTGATCGACCGGCTGCGCGAAGCACACCCGTACCTGAGCGAAGACGATCTGTACGACCAGGTGGAGTTTCAGGCCAACCCGAGCCTGGGCTTTCCGCGCAGCGACGTCGATCGCGTGGAGTTTTTCGAAGAGCACGGGCAGATGCGCGCGCGCATGCGTTTCAATCTGATCGGGCTGGTCGGCTCCGGTTCGCCGCTGCCGGCGTTCTACGGCGAACAAGCGCTGGGCGACAGCGAGGACGGCAACCCGACGCGCAATTTCCTCGACCTGTTCCACCATCGCCTGCAACGGCTGATGCTGCCGATCTGGCGCAAGTACCGCTATCGCGCCAGCTTCCAGAGCGGTGCGATCGACCCGTTCTCGTCGCAGCTGTTTGCGCTGATCGGTCTGGGTGGCGACGAGATCCGCAAGGCCAAGGAACTGAACTGGAAGCGCCTGTTGCCGTACCTCGGCTTGCTCAGCTTGCGCGCGCACTCCGCGGCGCTGATCGAAGCGGTGTTGCGTTACTACTTCAAGCACGAAGACCTGGTCATCGAGCAGTGCATCGAGCGCCGCGTGGAAATTCTCGACGAGCAGCGCAACCGCCTCGGCCGCGCCAACAGCCTGCTCGGTGAAGACCTGGTGCTGGGCGAGCGGGTGCGCGACCGCAGCGGCAAATTCCGCATTCACATCACCGAACTCGACTGGGAGCGATTCCACGAATTCCTGCCGATCGGTTTCGGTTACCAGCCGCTGTGCGCGCTGGTGCGGTTCACCCTGCGTGACCCGCTCGATTACGACATTCGCCTGGTGCTGCGCCCGGAAGAAATCCGCGAACTGCGCATTGGTGAGAAGAACGACTGTCGCCTGGGTTGGACCAGTTGGCTGGGCTGCGAGAAAGCAGACGGCGTGGTCACCCTGGGCAGCAAAATTCATTAAGGACGTGAGCCATGATCAACGTAGACCTGCAACAACTCATCCAGGCGCTGGACGCCGAAACCCGTCGTGATCTGGAGCGTTCGGCCGAACGTTGCGTGGCCCGTGGCGGCAGCAAGATCCTCGTCGAAGACCTGCTGCTGGGTTTGCTGGAACGTCCGAACGGCTTGCTGTCGCGCGCCTTGCAGGATGCCGATGTCGATGCCGGTGAACTGAGCGCTGCGCTGCAATCTCGCGTTGAACACAGCGCCTCGCGCAACCCGGTGTTCGCCCCGGAACTGGTGCAGTGGCTGCAAGACGCGCTGCTGGTGGCCAACCTCGAACTGGGCCAGACCTCGGTGGAAGACGCCGCGCTGATCCTCGCGCTGCTGCGCAACCCGATGCGCTACGCCGGCAGCCGTTACCAGCCGTTGCTCGCCAAACTGAACATCGATCGCCTGAAGGAATTTGCCCTGTCGCAACAGGAGCAACCGGCCGCCAGCGGCAAGCCGGCGGCGCAGGGCGAATCGCTGCTGCAGCGCTTCACCCACAACCTGACCCAACAGGCCCGCGACGGCAAACTCGACCCGGTGCTGTGCCGCGATGGCGCGATCCGCCAGATGGTCGACATCCTTGCCCGTCGCCGCAAGAACAACCCGATCGTGGTCGGTGAGGCCGGGGTCGGTAAAACCGCCATCGTCGAAGGCCTGGCCTCGCGCATCGCGGCCGGTGAAGTGCCGCAGGTGCTCAAGGGCGTCGAGCTGCTGTCGCTGGACATGGGCTTGCTGCAGGCCGGCGCCAGCGTCAAAGGTGAATTCGAGCGGCGTCTCAAAGGCGTGATCGACGAAGTCAAAGCCTCGCCGAAACCGATCATCCTGTTCATCGACGAAGCCCACACCCTGATCGGCGCGGGCGGTAATGCCGGCGGATCCGACGCGGCCAACCTGCTGAAACCGGCGCTGGCCCGTGGCGAACTGCGCACCATCGCCGCCACCACCTGGGCCGAGTACAAGAAATACTTCGAGAAGGACCCGGCGCTGGCCCGGCGTTTCCAGCCGGTGCAGTTGCACGAACCGACCGTCAGCGAAGCGGTGACCATCCTCCGTGGTCTGGCGCAGGTCTACGAGAAGAGCCACGGCATCTACCTGCGCGATGACGCGGTGGTCTCGGCGGCGGAATTGTCGGCGCGTTATCTGGCCGGTCGCCAGCTGCCGGACAAAGCGGTCGACGTGCTCGATACCGCCTGTGCTCGCGTGCGCATCAGCCTTGCCGCTGCCCCGGAAAGCCTCGAACGCCTGCGTGGCGAACTGGCTGAAGGTGGTCGCCAGCGTCAGGCCCTGCGTCGCGATGCCGAGGCCGGTCTGCTGATCGACCACGAAGCGCTGGATGCACTGGAAGCGCGACTGGACGAAGCCGAAAGCGAAAAGGTGGCGCTGGAAACGCTGTGGATTGAACAGAAACAATTGGCCGAGCGCCTGTTGGAACTGCGCCAGCAACTGGCCAAGGCCCGCGAAGCTGCCGCCGTCGAGCCGACTGTCAGCGTTGAAGAAGACGCCGAAGGCACGGTGATCGAAACCATCGCCGCCGAGGTCGAGGAAGGCCAGAGCGTTGAAGCGCTGGAAGCCGAACTGCACCAGACCCACAGCGCCCTGACCGCGGCTCAAGTCAAAGAGCGTCTGGTCAGCTTCGAAGTCTGCCCGCGTCTGGTGGCCGAAGTGATCAGTGCCTGGACCGGCGTGCCGCTGGCGCAACTGGCCCGCGAACACAACGCCAAGGTCGCCAGCTTCGCTACCGATCTGCGCACGCGCATCCGGGGTCAGGAACAAGCCGTGCACGCGCTGGATCGCTCGATGCGCGCCACTGCCGCCGGTCTGAACAAACCGGATGCGCCGGTCGGCGTGTTCCTGCTGGTCGGCCCGAGCGGCGTCGGCAAGACCGAAACCGCGCTAGCCCTGGCTGACCTGCTGTACGGCGGCGACCGTTTCATCACCACCATCAACATGTCCGAATTCCAGGAGAAGCACACCGTCTCGCGTCTGATCGGTGCGCCACCGGGCTACGTCGGTTACGGCGAGGGCGGCATGCTCACCGAGGCGGTGCGTCAGAAGCCGTACTCGGTGGTGCTGCTCGATGAAGTCGAAAAGGCCGATCCTGACGTGCTCAACCTGTTCTACCAAATCTTCGACAAGGGCGTGGCCAATGACGGCGAAGGTCGCGAGATCGACTTCCGCAACACCCTGATCCTGATGACCTCGAACCTTGGTAGCGACAAGATCAGCGACCTCTGCGAAGACGGCGCCCGCCCGACCGCCGAGCTGCTGGAAGAAACCATCCGTCCGGTGCTGAGCAAACACTTCAAACCGGCCTTGCTGGCGCGGATGAAAGTGGTGCCGTACTACCCGGTCGGCGGCCCGGTGCTGCGCGAGCTGATCGAGATCAAACTCGGTCGTCTGGGCGAGCGCCTCAATCGCCGTCAGCTGGATTTCAGCTGGTGTCAGAACCTCGTCGATCACCTGTCCGAGCGCTGCACGCAAAGCGAAAGCGGCGCGCGCCTGATCGACCACTTGCTCGATCAGCATGTGCTGCCGTTGGTGGCCGACCGCTTGCTCGATGCGATGGCCACCGGTGAAAGCCTCAAGCGTGTGCATGCCACGCTCGATGGCAACGCCAGCGTGACGTGCGAGTTCGCCTGAGGTGGGTGTGATGTTCACTCAAGTGCCGCAGCCACTGGTCTACGCCGAAGCGTTGCTGGCGCAGTTCGCCAGCCTGTCGCGCGCGGCGGACGGTGCTGCGCTGCTGAGTGACTTCGTGCGTGGCCTGGCCGAGCTGAGCGGTTGCGAATTGACCCAGCTGTACCTGCTCGACGCCACCCACACCTGCCTGGGGATGAACGCCGAGTGCCTCGACGGCGCGCTGCAACCGCGCGCCGCCACCAGCCTGCCGGCGGACTACAACGGTGAGCAGCTGCTGCAGTTTGCCCTGTGTCAGAACCGCGTGGTCTGCCTCGACGACCTGAGCGGCAGCCTGCACGAGACCAGTTTTCTGCCGGCTGCGGCGACACCGTGGCAATCGCTGCTGTGCGTGCCGCTGGTCAATCAGCACAAAGCGGTCGAAGGCTTGCTGCTGTGCGCCAGCCGTCGCCGTGTGGACCTGCAAGGCTTTGCCGATTCGCTCGGTCAGCTCGGCTCGTTCGTGCTCGGACAATTGCACTTGCTGCAGCGTCTGCGCCAGCCGCTGGCCGAGTCGGCCACGGTGGCGCGCAGTGTGCCGAGCATCAGTGGTTACGGCTTGATCGGCAAAAGCGCCGCCATGCGCCAGACCCATTCGCTGATCAGCAAAGTCCTGCACAGCCCGTACACGGTGCTGTTGCGCGGCGAAACCGGGACCGGCAAGGAAGTCGTGGCCCGGGCGATTCACGATTGCGGACCGCGTCGCTCTCAGGCGTTCATCGTGCAGAACTGCGCGGCCGTCCCGGAAAACCTGCTGGAAAGCGAGCTGTTCGGCTATCGCAAAGGCGCCTTCACCGGCGCTGATCGTGACCGCGCGGGGCTGTTCGATGCGGCCAACGGCGGCACGCTGTTGCTCGACGAGATCGGTGACATGCCGCTGTCGCTGCAAGCGAAGATTCTGCGGGTGTTGCAGGAGGGCGAGATCCGCCCGTTGGGTTCCAACGACACGCACAAGATCGACGTGCGCATCATCGCCGCGACGCACCGCGATCTGTCGACACTGGTCAGCGAAGGCAAATTCCGCGAGGACTTGTATTACCGTCTCGCGCAGTTCCCGATCGAGCTGCCGGCCTTGCGTCAGCGCGAAGGCGACATCCTCGAACTGGCTCAGCATTTCGCCGAGAAGACCTGCGCGTATTTGCAGCGCGACCCGGTGCGCTGGTCGAGCGCGGCGCTGGAACACCTGTCCGGTTACACCTTCCCCGGCAACGTGCGCGAACTCAAGGCACTGGTCGAACGCGCGGTGCTGTTGTGCGAGGGCGGCGAGTTGCTGGCCGAGCATTTCTCACTGCGCATGGAGCCGATGCCCGAAGACCACAGCGGCCTGAACCTGCGCGAACGCCTGGAAAAAGTCGAACGCACGTTGTTGCTCGACTGCCTGCGCAAAAACGACGGCAACCAGACCCTCGCCGCCCGCGAGCTGGGCCTGCCACGCCGCACCCTGCTGTACCGCCTCGGGCGGTTGAATATCAACCTGGGTGATTTCGATGGTTGACCTGAACCTGTCTCTTGCAGTGTGCACAACTCCTGTCTTGAACGGCTTATCTGTGGCGAGGGGATTCATCCCCGATCGGCTGCGCAGCAGTCGTAATCGAGCAAGCGCGGCTCTCCTGCAAGAATCGGTGATCAGGTCTTGGGGCTGCTTCGCAGCCCATCGGGGACAAGTCCCCTCGCCACAGGTTGCTCACTCGCCACAGGAGGTGCGTACGCCTCGCTGGTCTGGCTCAAGGCCCCGATGCAGAGCCTTCGAGACCACTCAAAGAATTAATTTCAGCGCCGCCCGCAAGGGTCGGCGCTTTGTGCTTTGTCTACCCCTGGAGACCCTCTGATGTCTGTTCGTCACTGGCACGCTGTCCTGCTGACCCTCGTCGTTCTATGCGGCCTTGGCGGCTGCAGCGGCAATTACAAATTCAACGACAACGACTATCGCCCGTTGGGTGATCCGCAAGCGGTCAATCGCGGCAAGTGACCGCAAGGAGCATCAAACATGGAATTGGTTTTCGAAATGCTGAACACCAAGCAGTTCGTGCCCACCGAGTTGTGCCAGAAGACCTTCAAACAGGCCGGCGGCGTGATCGGGCGGGGCGAGGACTGCGACTGGATCATTCCTGACCGCAAGCGTCATCTGTCCAATCACCACGCGATTGTCAGCTACCGCGAAGGCACGTTTTTCCTCACCGACACCAGCAGCAACGGGGTTCAGGACGGCGGCAGCGGCGCTCGCCTGCACAAGGGCGAACCGGTGCGCATCGAGCACGGCAGCACCTACGTGCTCGGCGACTTCGAGATTCGTGCACGGCTGGTGCGTGACCCGGCGACCTTCGACGGTGAAGTCGGCCGTCCGCGTGCCGCCGGCAGCATCATTCCGGACGACGCCTTCCTCGACCTTGATCCGCTGAACGCGATCGAACAGCAAGAGCGCGTCTATTCGGAAATCGACGAACTGTTGGCGCCGACCGCCAAGCCCGAGGACTCCCGTCAGCGTGCCGACTATGCACGCATCGACATGGAAAGCCTGATGGTGCCCGAGCTGGTCGCCCCGGTTGAACCCGAGCCTGCTCCGGCCCCGAAAGCCGTCGAGCGTCAGAGCGAGGGTTTCTGGGAGCATTTCGGCGCGGCGCTGGGCGTGGATCTCAAAGGCCTTGATCACGACGCCCGCGAAGCTCTGGCGCTGAACGCCGCGCGGCTGCTGCGTCAGAGCATCGGCGGACTGCAGCAGAGCCTGCGCACCCGTTCGGAGCTGAAAAACGAACTGCGTCTGGCCCAGACCACCGTGCAAGGCACCAACAAGAACCCGCTGAAGTTCGCCGTCGATCCGAGCGAAGCGCTGGAGATTCTGTTGCAGCCGCACAAGCCCGGGCACCTGCCGGCCGAGCAGGCGATTTCCCGCGCGTTCCGCGATCTGCAGGCGCATCAGGTGGCCTTGCTCACCGCCAGCCGCGCCGCCGTACGCGGCACCCTCGAGCACTTCTCGCCAGAACAACTGACCCTGCGTTTCGAACGCGACAACAAGCCGTTGATCGCCACCTCCGGCGGACGCTGGAGAGCGTTCGGCCGTTACCACCAGGCCCTGCGTCAGGACGATGACTGGAGCGAGCGTCTGCTGGCCCGCGACTTCGCCCAGGCCTACGAAGAACAGATCCGCCTGATTTCTACCCTACACACCGACCACCAAGGATGATGCGCATGTCTCGCCGCTCGACCGCTTTTTTCAAGACGCTGACTGCGCTCACCGTGCTGGTGCTGCTCGCCGGTTGCTCGTCGCTGTCGCCGTACTCGAAAGTGACCAAGATCAACCTGAAGCTGACCGGCAGCGATCAGCTCAACCCGGACCTCAATGGCCGTCCTTCGCCGATCGTTGTGCGCCTGTTCGAACTCAAGCACCCGGTGACCTTCGAGAACGCTGATTTCTTCAGCCTCTACGAGCGCGCCAAGGAATCCCTCAACCCGGATCTGGTGGCCAGCGAAGAACTCGAACTGCGCCCGGGTGAAACCGTGGAAATGAAGCTCAGCGTGGAGGAGGGCAGCCGCTACGTCGGCGTTCTCGCCGCGTACCGTGATCTGCCGGAAACCAAGTGGCGCTACACCGTGCAGGTCACCCCGCTGGAATTGACCGAGGCCGATCTGACCCTCGATCAGGCCGGGATCCGCAACACCCATGAAGCGCTCGCCAAGGCGGATGACTGAAGATGAATACCCATAAAGTCATTTGGCAGGAAGGCATGCTGCTGCGGCCGCAGCACTTCCAGCACAACGATCGCTATTACGATCACCAGATGAAAACCCGCACCCAGTTGCTGGGTGGCTACACCTGGGGTTTCCTCAATCTGGAGATCGACTTGCAGTTCCTCAACATGGGCAAACTGGTGATCAGTGCCGCCTCGGGGATTCTGCCGGACGGCAGCCTGTTCGAACTCGGCGGCAACACTGAGCCGCTGGCACTGGATGTGCCGCCGAACACCGGCAACACGCCGATTTACCTGGCGCTGCCGCTGGTCACCGGTAACCACATCGAAGCGCGCCGCCCGGAGCAGTCCGACGTGCTCGCACGTTACACCGCGTACGACGCCGAAGTGGCCGACTCCAACGCCGGCGACGATTCCGCCAGCCAGGTCAGCTGTGGTCGCCCGGACTTCAAACTGTTGCTCGGCGAGCAGCAGAGCGATCAGGCCTACGTGAAGCTGAAGATCTGCGACGTGCTCGACACCACGCCCGACGGCGTGATCAGCCTCGACCCGGATTTCGTGCCGACCTACATCCAGGCTCACGCGTCCAGTTATCTGCTGTCGTGCCTCAAAGAAGTCATCAGCATGCTCAACCACCGGGGCGACACGATTGCCGAGCGGATCCGCTCCAACGGCAAGGTCGGCGGTGCGGAAGTCGGCGACTTCATGATGCTGCAATTGATCAACCGCACCGAACTGCTGCTGCGCCATTACCTCGGTCTGGAGCAGGTGCATCCGGAAGAGTTGTATCGCACGCTGCTGACCATGCTCGGCGATCTGGCGACCTTCTCCAGCGACAGCAAACGCCCGCGACTGGACAGCCGCTATTCCCACGCCGATCAGGGTGCAAGCTTCCGCAAACTGATGGAAGCGATTCGTCAGGTGCTGTCGATGGTGCTCGAACAGCACGCCATCGAACTGATCCTGCAGGCGCGTCAGTACGGGATCATCGTGTCGCCGTTGCACGACCACAAACTGCTCGGCTCGGCGTCGTTCGTGCTGGCGGCGAGTGCCAACTGCGACTCCGAAGAACTGCGCCACCGCTTGCCGGCGCACCTCAAGGTCGGCCCGGTGGAGCGCATCCGCCAACTGGTCAACCTGCACCTGCCGGGGATCAAGGTCAAACCGTTGCCGGTGGCCCCGCGGCAGATCGCGTTCCACTCGAACAAAACCTACTTCATCCTCGAACTCAGTTCCGAAGACCTGGCGCAACTCGAGCGCTCCGGCGGCTTCGCGTTCCACGTGTCCGGCGAATTCGCCGAGCTTGAACTGAAATTCTGGGCCATCAGGAACTGACCGACATGATCAAGGAAACGGATTACAACCAGGACGACAAAACCGTCCTGCTCGATCGTCAGGGCCACGGACCGGCAGCCAGTCCGCTGACCGACTTCGCCGCGCCGCCGCGCTTCGAGCAACTGGAAGAACGGATGATCTACGCCGCGCGCCTGCGCCCGGCGGAAGCGTTCAACATCAGCCTCAATTCGCTGGTGGCGGCGTCGTCCGAACTGCTCTCGGAAGTGGTGCGCCTCAAGCACAGCGAAACCCGCGAAGACCTCTACGCGCTCAACGAGCGCCTGACCGCCGGGCTCAAGCTGTTTGAAGTGCGCGCGTTGCATAACGGCGCCGAAAGCAGCCAGGTGATGGCCGCGCGTTACGTGCTCTGCACGGTGGTCGACGAAGCTGTGGTGACCACGCCGTGGGGCAACGAAAGCGAGTGGTCACAGATGAGCCTGCTCAGCAGCTTCCACAACGAGACCTTCGGTGGCGAGAAGTTCTTCCAGCTGCTCGACCGGCTGTCGAAGAACCCGGTCAAACACCTGCCGATGCTTGAGCTGATGTACCTGTGCCTGTCCCTCGGTTTCGAGGGCAAGTACCGCGTACAGGCCCGTGGCATGCTCGAACTCGAAGGCATCCGCGACGCCCTGTACCGGCAGATCCGTCAGTTGCGTGGCGACGTGCCGCGCGAGTTGTCGCCGCACTGGGAAGGCCTCAACGATCAGCGCCGCAACCTGGTGCGCATCGTGCCGGCGTGGATGGTGGTGCTGTTCACGCTGGTCTGCCTGGTGGTGATGTATTCGGGCTTCGCCTGGGTCCTGGGCGAGCAGCGCGACACCGTTCTGCAACCTTATCAGCCGCTTGATCCGGCCGCGGTGCAACCGCAGTCGCAGCCGTAAACAGGGACGTGTGATGAAAAAGTTTTTCAAGAAAGTCGGCGCCTTCCTGCGCCAGACCTGGGTCTGGACTCTGCTGCTGGTGCTGTTCGTGGCGCTGCTGGTGTGGTTCGTCGGCCCGTTGTTGGCGGTGGATGACTACAAGTTCTGGGAGAGCTCGACCTCTCGCTTGCTGACCATCGCCGTGCTGTTCCTGATCTGGGGCCTGACCATGGTCTTCGTCAGCTGGCGCGCGGGCATCCGCAAGAAAGCCATCGAAGAAACCGAAGACGGCCAGGATCGCATCCGTCGTGACGAGCTGATCGAAGAAGAACAGAAAGAGTTGAAGGCGCGCTTCAAGGACGCGCTGAAAACCCTGAAGACTTCGAGCCTGTATCGCGGCCGCAGCGAGCGCTGGCGCAACGATTTGCCGTGGTACCTGCTGATTGGTCCGCAGGCCTCCGGCAAGACCAGCCTGCTGGACTTCTCCGGGCTGGAATTCCCGATCAACAAGATCGACCGCAAGCTGACCCGTGACACCCTCGGCACCCGTCATTGCGACTGGTATTTCGCCGACCACGGCGTGCTGATCGACACCGCCGGACGTTACACCACCCAGCCGGACGCGGAAGTCGACGGCAGTGCCTGGACCACCTTGCTCGAACTGCTGCGCAAGCGTCGTCGCGGGCGTCCGTTGAACGGTGTGCTGGTGACCATTCCGGTGGAATCCCTGATCGGTGGCAGCGAGCAGGACATCGACACCCTGGCGCGCCAGGTGCGCGGCCGTCTGCAAGACGTCTATCAGAAACTGCACGTCGATGTGCCGGTGTATCTGGTGCTGAGCAAGGCGGACAAGCTGCTCGGCTTCGACGAGTTCTTCGATCAACTGACCCGCGAAGAAAGCGATCAGGTGCTGGGTACCAGTTTCCGCAAGGATCAGGTCGGCACCGACGTCGCGGTCCTGCGCGGCGAGTTCGAAGAGCTGCTGCGGCGCCTGAACAATCAGGTGATCATGCGCATGCACTCCGAGCGCGATACCCAGCGCCGTGGCCGCATCCTCGACTTCCCGCATCAACTGGGGCAGATCGGCGAGCGCCTGTGCCTGTTCGTCGACATGGCGTTCACCGGCAACCGTTATCAGCGTGCGTCGCTGCTGCGCGGTTTCTATCTGACCAGTGCTCCGCACCTGACCCAGGAAATGGACGCGACCACCGCCGGCATCGGCGCCAGCCTCGGCATGAGTGCCGGCGTGCTGCCGACCCTGCGCAGTGGCCGTTCGCGCTTCATCCATCATCTGTTCAGCCGGGTGATTTTCCCCGAGTCGGATCTGGCCGGTCTCGACAAGCGCGAGCGCAGCCGCATCCACTGGGGGCAGCGTGCGTTGTACGTTGGCGCACTGGCGGCACTGGCGCTGTTCGGTATGCTCTGGGCCGGTGGTTTCTCGGCCAACTATGAGCGTCTGGAAAACCTGCGCACGCTGGCGCAGAACTGGACTCAGCAGCGTTCGGCGCTGACCCCGCGTGATGATGCGATGGGCGTGCTGAAAACCCTCGACACCAGCTACGCCGCGACTCAGGTGTTCCCGAAGAAGGGCGACGTCTCGTACCACGAGCGTGGCGGTCTGTATCAGGGCGAAGACGTCAATCCGGTGGTCAAGCAAGCCTACGAGCATGAGCTCGAAGCGCAATTGCTGCCACGGGTCGCGACGATGCTCGAAGGGCAGATTCGCGCCAACATGAAGGACCGCGACAAGCTGCTCAACAGCCTGCGTGCGTACCTGATGCTGAACATGAAAGACCGTCGCGACGCGGCGTGGCTCAAGGACTGGGTCGCCACTGACTGGTCGCAGCGCTACACCGGCAACACCGCGGTGCAGAATGGTCTGAACACTCACCTTGAGCGCTTGCTGAAGCAGCCGTTCATCTACCCGCTGAACGATCAACTGGTGACTCAGGCACGTCAGGTGCTGCGCGCCGAATCGCTGGCCACCGTGGTCTACCGCATGCTCCGCGAGCAGGCGCGCAACCTGCCGGAATACCGTTTCAGCCAACACCTCGGCCCGCAGGGCTCGCTGTTCATCGGCACCGAATACGTGATCCCGGGCTTCTACACCCAGCAGGGTTATCAGCAGTACTTCTCGGTGCAGGGCTCGGCGCTGGTCACCGACATCCTGCGTGACAACTGGGTGCTGGGCGAAGGCGCGGGCATCAGCGACATGGACTTGCGTCGCCTGATGGTTGAGCTGGAGCAGCTGTATTTCCGCGACTACGCCAACTACTGGAGCGAAGCCGTTGGCCAGGTGGCCTTGCCGCCGATCAGCGACGCCGGTGAAGGCGCCGAGCAACTGGCGGGCCTGACCTCGGCCAACTCGCCGGTGCTGGCATTGCTCACTGAAGTGCGCGAGAACACGCGCTTCCCGGCCGCCGCCGATCCGGTGGACGAAGCCGGTGATGCCGCCGATGCACTGGCAGGGCAGAAGGGCAAACTGGGCAAGGTCGGCAAACTGGCGTCTGCCGTGGCGGACAAGGCGTCGGCGATGGCCGTGGCGAAAAGCCTGCCGGACACCGCGAAGAAGTCGCTGCAACGCCGCTTCGAGCCGCTGCACCGTTTGCTCGATGACAACAACGGCCCGGCCGCTGACCTGACCCCGGCCATCAGCGCCCTCAACGACCTGCAACTGCAACTGTCCGGTCTGGCCCGTTCCAGCACACCGGAACAAGCCGCGTTCGAAATGGCGAAAACCCGCATGAGCGGCCAGCGTGATGCGCTGACCAACCTGCGCGCGGCCTCGGGTCGTCTGCCGCGTCCACTGAGCGTGTGGTTCAACGTGCTGGCTGAAGATTCGTGGCGCCTGGTGCTCAACGATGCTTACCAATACCTGAACGGCCGTTATCAGAACGAGCTGTACAGCGTGTATGGCAAAACCATCAGCAAGCGTTATCCGTTCAGCGCCAGCAGCACCAGCGACGTGGCGATCAGCGACTTCCGCGAGTTCTTCCGCGCTCAAGGTACGGTCGACCGCTTCTTCGACAGCTACATGCGTCCGTTCGTCAGCGGCGATCCGGGCAACTACCGGATGCGCAGCGTCGACGGTCACAGCCTGCCGGTATCGAAGATGTATCTCGACCAGATGGCAGCAGCCTTGACGATTCGTCAGAGCTTCTTCTCGATCAACCCGGCCGAGCCGACCGTGCAGTTCAAACTGGAGCCGTACACCCTCGACCCGGCGGTGAGCCGTTCCGAGTTCAAGTTCGGCGACAAGACCATGGAATACCGCCACGGTCCGATCCTGCCGATGACGTTCAAGTGGCCGACCGATGCTGAAGACGGTCGCACCAGCCTGGTGATGGACAAGATGGCCGGGCGGCCGATCGGTATCGAGAAGAACTCCGGCCCATGGTCGCTGTTCCGTCTTTTCGACCTGATGCAGACCGAGTACCTGACCGGTCGCGACGTGCTGGTGCTGAAAGCCGACGTGGGTGGCCTGCGCGCCAACTACCTGCTGACCAGCCAGCGCACGCCGAACCCGTTCGACATGGGCGTGCTGCGCACCTTCCGTATGCCGGTGCAGCTCTGATGCTGGTGGCCAGTCCCTGGCGCAGCGCGGCGCGTACCGACCCGGGCAAGGTGCGGGCGCGCAACGAAGATGCCTTCCTCGACTCGCCACAGCAGGGGCTGTGGGTGGTCGCGGACGGCATGGGCGGTCATCAGGGTGGCGACATCGCCAGCCAGTTGATCGTCGCCAGCCTGGCTGAACTGCCGCAGCACGAGGACTTCGACGAACGCCTCAAAGCCATCCGCCAGTGCCTGCACTGGCTGAACCGGCGTTTGGGGCAGGAGTTGACGGTCACCGCCGGACGCCACGACAGCATCATGGGCAGCACCGTCGTGGCGCTGCTGGTGGAAGGTAATCGCGCGGCCTGCATCTGGGCCGGCGACAGCCGTTGTTACCTGTGGCGTGGGCAGCGGCTGTATCAGCTGTCCAAAGACCATTCGCTGCAACAGCAACTGATCGACGAGCAACAGATGAGCGTCGAACAGGCCGCAGCGCACCCGGCGGCTCAGGCCTTGACCCGAGCCGTCGGTGCAGCCGAACAGCTGACCCTGGACGTCCTCGAACTCGAGGTCTATCCGGGCGATGCGTTTTTGTTGTGCAGCGATGGTTTGTATCAGGGGCTGAGCAGCGATGCCCTGGGCAACGCCCTCAGCCTCAGCGCGCCGCATGTGGCGCTGGAACGTCTGTTCGACGGCGCCCTGCGTGGCGCCGCCCGGGACAACCTGACTGCCGTGGTGATCCGCCAATGACTGAAATCGAATCTTCAGTCGATGACTTGCTGATGAGCGAAGAGCAGGCCAGCAACCTGACCTACTTCGCCTTCGCCAAGGCAAACAACGCCGAGCCGTTGCTGGCGCCGACCAAGGCCAGCATCGGTGCATTGCCGGACGTACTCGCCGGCCGCTACCACCTCGAGCGTCTGCTCGGGGCGGGCGGCATGGGTGCGGTCTATCGGGCGCGGGATCTGCTGCACGAGCAGTTCGGCGACCCCGACCCTTACATTGCGCTGAAAATCCTCAGCGAAGAATTTGCCGAATCGCCGGACGCCAGTGCCTTGCTCTACAGCGAGTTCGCCCTGACCCGACGCCTGCGCCACGACAACGTCGTGCGTGCACACACTTTTGAAGTCGACACCGACTGCCAGCGGGCCTTCATCACCATGGAATACATGCGTGGCCTGACCCTGGACAAACTGCTCTGCGAGCGGCCGCTGGGCCTGCCGTGGAAAGAAACGCGCGACATCGCGCTGCCGCTGCTCGATACGCTGGCTTATGCACACCGTCGCGGCGTGCTGCACGGTGACATGAAACCGAGCAACGTCATGCTCAGCGAAGACGGCCTGCGCCTGTTCGACTTCGGTCTCGGCCAGGCAGACGAGGGCGTACTGCCCGGTCTGCCACACCTGAGCCGCGAGCGTTTCAACGCCTGGACCCCGGGCTACGCCGCCCCCGAACTGCTTGAGGGCCAACCGTTGTCGGCCAGCGCGGACGTGTACGGCGTGGCCTGCGTGATCTATGAACTGGCGAGCGGCAAACACCCGTTCCGCCGCTTGCCCTCGACCCAGGCCCGCGACGAGCACCTGGAGCGCGAGCTGCAAGCCCCGGCGAACTTACCGAAACACGGCTGGCCAGCGCTGCGAACCGCGCTGAGCTTCAATGCGGCAGAACGCACCATCACTGCCGATCAATTGCGTGACGCCTTGGGCGCCACTTCGTCCTGGCTGCAACGGTTGCGACTTCGGGCGTAACGGACGACATTCGAACAGGGAGCACTTTATGTTCAACCCAGCTAACGAAACCCACTTCAGCCTCAAGGTCGAAGACTACGTGGGCGACCTGCAAGTGCTGTCGTTCACCGGCACCGAAGGCATCAGCCAGCCGTTTCGTTTCGACCTCGAACTGGTCAGCGAAAACCCCGATCTGGACCTGGAAAAACTCCTGCACAAGCAGGCGTTCCTCGCATTCGATCCACAGGGCTCGGGCATTCACGGCCAGATCTACCGCGTCGCCCAGGGCGATGCCGGCAAGCGCCTGACCCGCTACAAGGTCTCGCTGGTGCCGCAACTGCAATACCTGCATCACCGCACCAACCAGCGCATCTACCAGCAGATGTCGGCGCCGAAAATCATCGCGCTGATCCTCGACGAACACGGGATCAAGGGCAACGCCTACAGCTTCCAGCTGAGCCAGCCGTGCCCGGATCGCGACTACTGCGTGCAGTACGACGAAACCGATCTGCACTTCGTCCAGCGCCTGTGCGAAGAGGAGGGTATTCACTACCACTTCCAGCACAGCGAAAAAGCCCACCTGCTGGTGTTCGGCGACGACCAGACCGTGTTCCCCGACCTCGGCCAGCCGACCGCGTACGTGCAGGGCAGCGGCATGGTCGCTGAAGAGCCGGTGATCAAAGGCTTCAAACTGCGCCTGGAAACCCGCACCAGCCGCACCACGCGCCGCGATTACGACTTCGAAAAACCGCGCCTGCAAATGGAAGCGGCGTACAAACCCGATGGCGAAAGCACTGAACCGGATCTGGAAGACTACGACTACCCGGGCCGCTTCATCGACCGCGCGCGCGGCAAGTTCCTCAGCCAGCGTGCCCTCGAACGCCACCGCGCCGACTACCGCCAGGCCGAAGGTCGCGGCGACCAGACCAAACTGGTCAGCGGCCACTTCATGGCCATGTCCGACCACCCGCGCAGCGAGTGGAACGACCTGTGGCTGCTCACCGAAATCTTCCACGAAGGCAAACAACCGCAAGTCCTCGAAGAAGGCGTGACCAGCGACACCACCGACAACAAGGACGACTTCCACCAGGGCTACCGCAACACCTTCCTCGCCACCCCGTGGGACGTGTTCTACCGCCCGGCCCTCGAACACCCGAAACCGCGCGTGCTCGGCAGCCAGACCGCCATGGTCACCGGCCCCAAAGGCGAAGAAATCCACTGCGACCAATACGGCCGCATCAAAGTGCAATTCCACTGGGACCGCGAAGGCCTGGCCGACGACAAAACCAGCTGCTGGCTGCGCGTCTCCAGCTCCTGGGCCGGCGACCGCTACGGCGCCATTTCCATCCCACGCATCGGCATGGAAGTCCTCGTCACCTTCCTCGAAGGCGACCCCGACCAACCCCTCGTCACCGGCTGCCTGTACCACAAGGAAAACCCGGTGCCGTACGCCCTGCCGGCGAACAAAACCCGCAGCGTCTTCAAAACCCTCAGCTCCCCGGGCGGCGGCGGTTACAACGAACTGCGCATCGAAGACAAAAAGGGCGCCGAACAAATCTTCATCCACGCCCAGCGCGATTGGGACGAAAACATCGAGCACGACCAGAAAATCCGCGTCGGCAATGAACGCCACGACACTGTGGTGAAGAACACCTACACCGAGCTCAAGGCCGAAGAACACCGCACCACCATCAGCGATCGCAAGATTGAAGCGAAGCTGGATGATCACCTGACGGTTGGGCAGAACCAGCATGTGAAGCTGGGTACGGCGCAGCTGACCAGCGTGGGCAAAGAGATTCATCTCAAGGCTGGGGACAAGATTGTTATCGAGGCGGGGACAGAGCTGACCATCCTGGGGGGTGGGAGCTTTATCAAGCTGGATGGCGGTGGGGTTACGGTGGTTGGGCCGGTGGTGAAGATTAATGCGGGTGGCTCGCCGGGGAGTGGGACTGGGATCGGGATTAAACCGCCGGTACTGCCGGGGGCGGCGGATAAGGATAAGGCGGGGAGTTTGATGGATCAGGCGTTGGGGAATGCGGTGCCTCAGAAAGCTGACCTTCGACCAATGCGAATGATCAGGTTCTCTGGTTGACCGCCAACGGATCAAAAAGGATTAGGTAAAAGTACAAATGACAGAGCCAGTGAAAGTTAAAAAGTGGTCTTACCCGCTAAAGATAGATGGTGCGGGTGGCACAGATCCACAGCGGTATTACGCTGCCTTGGCGAAGGCGCAGGATGGTTATTACCCACTTGGCAGCAATGGCTTGTGGCATGGAGGCGTGCATTTTGATGAGGCTTCCGGATTAGTCTCTGCACAGAGCGAGGTACGCTGTATCGCTGATGGGCAAGTAGTTGCCTATCGTATCGATGACACCTATCCGGCCACGGTATATACGGATCGCACCGCTTTTGCTTCGACAGGCTTCGTGCTGGTAAAGCATCACTTGGAGGTGCCCGCTTCCCCTACACCTTCAGCCGACTCGGGCGCCGCTCAGGCTGCGGGCCCGATATTGACGTTTTATAGTCTCTATATGCATCTGTTGGACATGGAAGGCTACAGAACGAAAACACCCATGTTGGAACGGCCTTCGTACTGGGTTAATGGTGGCTATCAGGTAAAAGCGAGTGTGAGTGATCCCGTCGAGGGTTTGAACGTACGCGCCGATCTCCCAGGGACAGCGGGCTATACCAATATTCTGACTACATTGCCCCGTGGCACCACGGTTACAACGGGAGTCGCGAGTACAGATGGAAAATGGCTAAAAGTTGTCAGTGTGGCGCCAGAGGCTGACCAATCCGCAGCTATAGGCGGGTGGGTATTCAAAGCCCAAATGAACAGTAAAGGCGTAAATGAGTACCTGATTGGCGAGCTAGCGAAAAATATTCCTGCTAATCAAGCCAAGGGTTTGAGAGTGCGTAGGACCGGTTCGACTACCGGTGAGGTTATGTCGATACTGCCCGCTGGCACTCAAATTGAGATTAGCCAAGAGGGAGCAGTTGGAAACTATCGGAAACTCGTAAAGGTCGTGGGTGGAGCACCGATCCCCGCACTTGCCGCTGATGAGAACGGAAATGTTGGCGGTTATGTTTGGTTTCCTTCACTTGAGACCAAGACCGAACCCAAAGATCTGGGAAAGGTTGTTCTGCTCGATAATCCAGTAGCTATTAAGGCTGGAGCGTTGGTGGGTTTTGCCGGCCATTATCAGGAACACGATGAGGGAGCGGCTCGTAACTTGGTCCATGTAGAGGTTTTTACATGCGAAGATATTGAGAACTTTGTTTCTCTTAGTCGAGATAGATCCGCTGCCTTGCCTGCGGATCAAAAAAGCCTTTTAAAAATTTATAAAGGTACGAAGTTAATTACCCATCGCCCAGATATCAACGCGACTAACCCACCACAAGTGAGCGATGCCGGTGTAGTAATTGGATATGATTTGATTATTCCACTTGGCGTGCTAGAGGCGTTGCCGGCTGCAAAAAAAATCAAGCAGTCGGTAACAACTCCTGGGGTGGGTTCAAGTCCTGCTCCGTCAAACACTACTCGTTGGTGGCATCTTGAGGGGGTTCTGGGCGACGCGCATGGGAATCCGATTAATGGATGGCTTGGCGAGAAAGATCTGATTACCACCCGCCACAATCCATGGGACTGGGAGGGATTCCAATTCATCGAAGAAAATGGTAGTAACGCTGAACATCTATCCTCATTTCTACATGACCGTGATCTTCTTACCGAAGAAGAGAAGGCTACTTTTGTCCCGATGGCCAGCAAGTCGACTAAAAGGCCGGTAAAGGAAGGTTTGTACGACATTATTGATACAGACAAGAATGATAAGCTGACAACTACGGAAATACAGGTGGCACTTGCAAAACCTTGGTTTGCGCAATCCATATCGCAGCTTGTTACTAAGTATGAAAGTGAGTGGTTCTATGATGCGGCCAAATGGGATACATTGGATGGA
Organism: Pseudomonas sp. Y5-11; assembly: GCF_022368695.1. Taxonomy (NCBI): domain Bacteria; kingdom Pseudomonadati; phylum Pseudomonadota; class Gammaproteobacteria; order Pseudomonadales; family Pseudomonadaceae; genus Pseudomonas; species Pseudomonas sp. Y5-11. The sequence continues at coordinate 664,576 of NZ_CP058974.1, read as the reverse complement.
TTAATGGGGCATTCAGAAGATGTACCTAATTTAAATTGGGTCGCGCAAAAGAAACGAATCAAGGAGATGTCGTGGTGGGGAGAAGTTGCTACGAAGGAGGCATTGAGCCCAGACGGTAAAGTTTGGCATATGCATCCCGTTGGGGTGGTAGGAAACTTTAACAACAAAAAACAGTGTAACTGTAACGTTGTTGTCAAGGTTACCCGCTGGGGCTCTCATTACGGACCTGTAGTGTGGGGAGAGGTAAAACTAGGGGATGTACCTCAGTGGGCTGATTTTGAAGCAGCTGGTAAAGTGACGGCTTTTGAAAAGAAAGTTATTGCCGTTATGTGTGAAAATGAGGGGAAGATCAATACAGTTCAGTCTTATGATAGTGAACTAATTTCTGCAGGTGCGATGCAGAAAACTGTGAACCCTCAGGGTGCAGGTGAACTTCCAATTCAAGTGAAATCCTTTAAAGAACAGTATCCTGATGAATTTGCTGAGCTTTTTGAGAATCAAGGATGGTATCTGGATTTGAGCTCTGATAAACCGAAAATGTATTACAAGGATCCTGAATTCGCCAATGGCGAAAAGCTTGAGCGTGCTGAATTAAAAAGCAAATTGAGAGTCGGATGCGGAGAGTCAACATTTGGAAATGTTATTCAATGTAAGCCCGTCTCTGCATTGGCTTGTGCAGTGGGGTCTCCTTCCTTTGTGGAACTTCAGATTTCAGATTTTATAAAGCGTTTGAAAGAGCTGCAGTCAAAAAAACCAAACTCTTACGACTTTACAGTTGGCCAATTGTTTTTATCGACTCTCGGACAGGCTACGGTTCTGGATGAACACGTTAACCGCCCTGGTAACGTAGCGGAGAATCTTAAGAACGCTTTAGATAGATTTTTCTTAGAAAACCCCACTGTCAGTAAGAATGTAAGTACATGGGGGAGTAGTCACGCTAATTATGAGCGGAAAATCACTGATATTTACGGCCCGGGTCGTACCGGGATGACAACTCCTAATGTTAGATATACGAAGCTAAAGGCGGCGGTAAATGTTTAATAGATATTATCTCTTGATTTTATTTTCGGCTTCGCTTGCTGGGGTAAGCTATGCTGATGCTCAGCCGTTAAAAATTATCGGCTATAACGAAAGTTCTTTAATTTTTGATAAGTATAATGAGGATTTTGGAGGGTGGGGTGATGTTCAATATCGAAGCGAGAAATATAGATTTAGTTTGTATTCGTTACCGAAAAAATTAGAAGGTTTCGAGGAGGGGGTTGTAGCAAGTTCAGATATAAACCGTTTGTCAGCTGATAAGAAGTATGTGGTAGTTCAGCGAACTAATGCAGCGGAAATGGTTGATGGGGACGGAAATGAAATTGTCTCTTCGCAGGCATATTGCGATATGGTTTCGCTGGAAACTGGGTGTGTAGAAAATATTGGCGCGGTACAACAGTGCGATGGTCAGTGGGTAGGTAATAAATGGAAGAGTTCTCAGGGAGAGTTTTTTGAGTTTTCAAAAGGGGGGGTTCCTCCGAGAAAACTAATTTCTGAAACGATTGGCTTGACTGAAAAAGACTCGCGGGCGAATACGCTTAAGGACTCTTTTTTTATGGGGGCTCCCTCTTATTTTGCGTGCTATCCTCCTGGAAAAAACATATCTGAGTATAATGATATTGCATTCTATCTCGCCCAAGGTGGTGAGCATCTTTTAGCGATACAGATTTATAATTATTTGTTACCGATTGCTGAAGATAGGATTCCATTGAAGTTGAACGCTGCCGACTCCCTTTGGGCCCTGGGTAGGCATGAAGATGCTAGGAGTTATTATGTCAAGTATCGTGACGCAATGATAAAAAAAGGTTTGGTAAATAAGATTCCTGAGAGGGTTTTTGGGCGTTTGAATTAGTTGTTGTGCCATTATTTGTTTGGAGATTTTAAGGGTGATGTGATTGGTCTGCGTTTTAGTGGTGCGAAAGGAGGCGGATTGAATTGTTTTGCTCTATGTAAGTAAGTGTGGCAGGGTCTTAAATAAAACTGCCAACTTTTTTATAGCAATACTACATCGGCTGCTTGAGAAATCGTACGTGGTTAACGAGTTCCAATAAATATGAAAAACTCATATTTTTGTTTTTTGGCGTTATTTCCTTTTGCCGCCCACAGCGCAGTCACCAGCGAATCACTCTGCTTCGAACTATCCAAAACGAGCCCGGTGAAGTTCGAATTCCGTACCTTTTACGACGCTTCCAGCAAATGGTCAGGCGGCTTCGTAAAGTACGCCAAGTCCAGCGAGCCAATTTCCATTGTGTTGACGGATACCCAGAACGAAATGCTCGGCGCCGATGCCCCTTGGCAGAGCACCAGAAGCTGGTCTGAAGTCATCAGCGGCAAGGTCTCAGGGACCTACGAACTCGTGACTCAAGGAACGCATATCGTCTCGATGACGTACACGAAGAAGTCCAACGGCAAGGTTTACTACTTTGGAAATAACACCAGCGTCGATTCCTCTTTGGAGTCCGGATGCAAGTGGGGGTAGGGCGAGTACATGAGATCAAAAACTCTAGCAGCATCACTGCTCGGCCTGCTGTGGACGATGCCGGTGTTAGCCGAAACCACTACGTTCAGCCCAAACAAAGGCGTCGAAGCAACACTGGTTCTCGAAGGCTCCACGCTGAACGTCGCGGTTAAAGGCGCATTGCATAACGAGTCGCGAACTATCGATTTTGAAGCCGTAAACGAACTCCATGTGCAGATCGATGATTACAATTTCGACGGTGCCAAGGATTTCGCAATCTGGCAGCTTGATGACGGCATGGGCACTTACGACTACTACCGGGTGTTCATTTACCAAGCCAGAACCGGCACCTTCGAAGAATTGCGGCCGGACTGCGGCGATGGCTTCGTTAATTTGCGCGTCGACAAAAAGCGTAAAGCGTTGCTCAGCGCCTACTGGGAAATGAACATACCCAAGCAATGCGTCACCCGATTCACCAAACGCAAAGCCTGAATGAATCAAGGAAGAACACAGTGAAACGTTTTATTTTTACCCTGCTGGCCGTGCTGCTGCCACTCTCAGCGGTGTACGCGCAGGATGACTGCAGCCATGTCAGCTCAAGCCTGGAAATGGTGCCCTGCTCGGAAGCGGCGAAGAAGGCTGCCGATACGCAGTTGAACCTCATCTACAAGCAATTGATGGCGCGGCTTGAGTCTGATTATCGAGCGGATCCGGCATTGGGAGCGGAGTACGCAGCGAAGATTAAAGAGTCGCAACGTGCATGGCTGAAGTTGCGCGATGCGAACTGCCCTTTGGAGGCATTCGAGATCGAGACGGGGGTGCCGGCACATGTGTTCGCGGTCAACTCGTGCATCGCCAGAATGAGTCGCGAACGCTCGGCGTATCTGGACAAGATTGTCCCTGCACTTGCACCCGACAAGAGCACTTCGACAGCGCCGGCCAACGGCGCTTGTCCTTCGGAGGAATTCCCTGCTTTCCTGACAGCGTTTTCCGCCAGCGGTGAATCACAGCGCCGTCTCACTGCGATGACAGTCAAATCGCTTGTGTTGAAGCCGGTTGCAGGCAAGGACCGTAGTACCTTTGAGCCTTCGACCTCGGGCGTCAGCGAAGCTTCCTTCACCTATCCGCTGATGGCCGCCATCACACCCGGCAAGACACCGGGAGTCGAGATTGAAGAGGTCGATGACAGTCACGTCAACGTGATCGATAAGCGGGCGGGCAACAGCAATGTAAAAATCTTCAACTTCTCACGTCAGGCATGTTGGGTGCTTGAGGGCGTCGAAGACTGGTCGATCAGCGAGAATGATCTTGTCGCAACACGTAAACCCGGAATGAGCCGCGCCGAGAACTTCTGCGAACAACGTGCCGAGGCTTTAGGAGGGCTAGGGTTTCTTGAGCAGTACCGTCTAACTGTGGAGTTGATTGAAGCGTCTCTGGAAAATTATGTCTGCGCAGCAGAGTCAGGTGATCCAGAGGCGAGCGAGTCAGCGGCAAGACTGAGCCTTTCGCAGATGGCGTCCCAGCTGGAAACCAGCAAAGTTGAGGCTTTGTTCCAAGCCGCGTCAAAGACGCCGAGTGGTGCATTGGGTTATGCCTCGTTTTTTTGTATGGGGAACTCCACCGATTACGACGGTCCTTGCCTCCATCCCAAGCAGGCAGAAGAGCAGGTCATTCGAGCAATCAACATGGGCTCCATAGAGGCGATGAGTTATCTGGCTTCTACTTTTGAGGGTGGCGAGTTGGGAACAAAGGATATGTCCCGAGCGTTAGCCTGTTATCAAATGGCGGCTGATAAAGGTCACCGGTTGAGCATCGACAACGTGGCGCGATTGAAGTCGCAAGGTCCAGAGCCGATCAAGGCGAGCCACTGCATTTGAAATTCGGAGCGCGGATGTGTCGCGATTCTTTGCCGTTAAATCTAAGTGAATGGAACTGTGCCTGACTTGTCGATTCCGGATTTCGTGAGTCGTCGATATCTGCGGGTATTGCTGATCGGCATTGCAGCTTTCGCGCAGGCTAGTCATGCCGCCGCAAGTGTTGTCTCGGTGGGCAATGCGTCGGGTCAGTCGCAGATGCCAAATTCGCCAACGGCTATGCAAAGTGTCTGGCCAACAGACAGGTTAGCGGAAAATAAAATGAAAAAAATAAATGAATAGGATGTGTTTGTTGTATTGCAAGGTTCTACTTTCGAAGTATGTGGCGCTTGTTAAAAAAATTCTCTGATGACGGACTCAATGAAAAATACATATTCACTTCCAAGATTTTTATCGTTAACCTTTCTATTTTTTAGCTCGTTCGCACTTTCCGCGAGTTTCGATTGCGGCAAGGCTTCAACGGACGTAGAAAAGAAAATTTGTAATTCTCCATCTTTGTCCATAATGGATGAAAAGTTGAGTGAGTTTTTCAAGCCGTTAAAGAGTCGACGGGCTTTTCAAGTAATCGAAAGCGATTGGTTGGAGTCGGAGCGTAACTCTTGTGAGTCAGTTGAGTGTTTAGAGGATGCTTATGCTCAGCAGATACAATTTCTGTCGCCGGTTCCTATTGCGCCTAGGCCGACCCAGAAAGATATTAAGTTGATGTTGGGCGATAAGCCATATACGCAGTCTGAGCGCTCATGGAAGGTCGTTGATTTAGCATGGCTTCCCAATGAAAAGGGGGTTGTCGAACGATTTTTAATCTCCGCCGAAACAATCTCAGGCATGTTGCATGTCATCGTATTTGAAGGGCATTTTGATCCAGCGATGATTGCGTACAGGGGCAATCTTTATGAGTACGTTGATCGCAATGACAGGCAAGTACTGCACACGATTGCGAAAGATATCGGTTTTGATGGTGCTCTGAGTCTGGGGTCGAATGACGAAGGCAAAAGGTTTGCGGGAATTCTGGACGGATCGTTTTACTATCGACAGCAGCTTTCGAAAAATCAGTTGCGGGGGATGGTTTATAAACTCGGCTCCAAGCTGCCGCCGGTTGAAAGTAGTTTGTTGTTTCAGCAGTGGCCAAATACTAATGAAAATGCTGTAAGTGGTTTGACATTCGGCTGGGGTGGAGAGTATGGAAAGTTGCAAGCGTATTATTCGCATACCCCAGGGTATGAAACGATAGCTCCGGTTGGTCGGCCGGATGCTGGTTGGAATATTTATAATCCAATCTGGAGTAAATCAAGGCCGACGTTTTATTTCAAGAATGGCGATGAAACTGTCTGGCGTGCCAATGTTGCGGATAAGACGCTGACGAAAATTGCGAAGGCCAGTGATGAAGGAATGATTCAGAATCCTACGCCCATCGATATTAACGGGCGCGAGGCAATCGTTTATCTGAATGGATCTACTCTGAAAATGGCTATCTCACTTGAAGAATAAGTACGACTTAAAAATATGCCTTAGAAAGTTTTTTGGATTTTTTATGTTGTCCTTCCTTTAAACTCTCCACCCCAAGTAATGCGCTCAGGACACGGAATGCCAGCCCTCTCTACCTCGCTCCGCCCAGCGTTAGTGCTCTGGCTTTACGTAGCCGCAATCGTGCACATTCTCGCCGGCCTCACCCTGACCTGGGCCGGTCACTCCGGTTTACTCGACGGCTATTTGCACACCCTCGAACTCGCATTCTGGGGCGCCGATGCGGTTCCCACCGCCGGCTACGAACAACAGGTCTGGTGGCTCGCGCTGTTCGGCGCAACGCTGCAAAGTTATTCGCTGTACATGCTCGCGCTGGTGCACTTGGGCAGTCGCTTGAAAGCCCCGGCAGTGTGGGAATGGTTGATCGCCGGCATCCTGCTATGGGCACCGCAGGACATGTGGCTTTCAGCGCAACGGCAGGTCTGGTCGCACCTGTGGCTCGACGGTTTTGCGTTGCTCGTGCTATTGCCGCCGTTGATCTGGCTGTATATCCAGGACCGCCGAAAAATCGCTCAATAAATGCGCATTGGGCATATTGGTATCGAAGGAGTTATAGCGTGAAAGGATTTTCGATTCTTCTCTGCTGCTTGGCATTGGCAACCTCTACTGCGGCACTTGCCGCAGAAGTGTGTAATCCAGACAGCTTTTCCAACCCCGACTTGATCATTTGCGGGCAGCAAACCTTCGAGAAGGTCGACGCTGTGTTGAACGAGCAATATAAAAAAGCGCTGACGAGTTTGGCTCCTGCGGAGCAGAGCCATCTGAGAGATGTGCAAAAGAACTGGGTGCGTTTCAAAGAGTCGTTTTGCGAGGAGCTTTATCAATCCACTTTGCCGGGCGCTGAGGCGCCAATCGAGAGGCTTGGGTGCCTGATGCAAACGACCAATGCCCGGTTGGGAGAGTTGATTGCTCTGCAGACGGGCTTACCGCTAGATGGCTTTTACAAGGCGGCATCTGCGATTGCGGGGAAGGATCATGAGAGAGACTTAGCGGCCGCGATTGAGCGGCTGGGAGGGGATGTGTTCGATGATCCGCTTTGGAAGAAGTACGCAGACGGGCATTGTGAGATGGCTGGCCGTCTGTTGCGTGAAGACGTCGCCTACTGCGCGGTGAGGATGCGCTTTCAATTACCCATGAACCGCTAAGGAATGGTTGGTTTGAAATCTTCGTCTGCGTTTATTTCTGCGCTTCTCCTGATACCGCTGACTGCCCACGGTGAGATTACTACCGAGGTTTCTTGCTTCCGTTCGTTGGGAGGCAAGAACATCAATTTCGAGTTTCGATCCTATTACGACACGGTCTCCCGCTGGAGTGGAGCAGGGGTTAGATACACAAAGTCCCCAAAGGCGATTCCCCTTGTCTACCGGGGTGTCGAAGAGGAAGTCATGGAGGAAGGGCGCCCCTCTCAGTTCACGACAATCTGGGTGGAGGTTTCCGAAGGATCGCTGACAGGCGAATACGAAATGGTCAGCCAAGGTGCCCGAATCTACGGGATGACCTACACGAATTACAAATCCGGTAAGAAGTACTCATTCGATCAAGACATCACCATGGACGCTTCGTCAGAAACAGGCTGTCAGTGGTGAGGCAGGGAATATTCAGAAAGGGGACTTAACGTCCCCTTTTTTCATCCGTAAATCCCGCTACGACTTGGCTGCCAGGTTCCGCACTTCAATATGATCGAGCGTCCCTTCCACCATCAATCGCACCCCGTCTGCCATTCTGCTCAGGGCCAGCGCGACCGAGCGGCGGGAGTCGTGAGGTCGTCGGCGAGGTCGCAGGCGATGGCGCTGATGGACAGGAGGTCTTCGGAGGCGTTGGCCATCAGGGCTTCGGCGTCGGTGCCGGGGGCGAGGCTGAAGAGGCCGGTTTCGCGTTTGGGTTGGGATTCGGTGCGCGGTTTGAAGTGGTGGTCGAGGGCGCGTTCGGCGGCTTCGTGGAGTTTCTTGGATTCCAGCGATTCGTAGGGCGATATGTCTGGGGTTTCGGGGGGATTGGGTGTTGGTTTGATCATTCGGTCTTACTCCAGTTTCAGGAGCCGACACCGTTTCGCTCGCACTTCGAAAGTGGTGGCAGCTGTGCATAGGTGTGCAAGACCGGTGGAGTCACCCGGCAGACCCGAAGGCCTCCCATACACAGCAGCCATAACGATCCGCGAGCATAGGAAAACGCTCGGCGAATTGCCATAACCAATGTGGACTCCCGCCGGACTTGCACGTCCGTATCACCAATTCGTGGTGACCTATTGAGGCTATCGATGAACCCTCATCCTGCCTAGTTCACGCACAACACCACGCTTTGCAGGAAATTTCCCATAGGTTTGCAGGCTGGAAGATCAAAAGATCGCAGCCTTCGGCAGCTCCTACAGGGATGTGTTTCAACAGGTGTAGGACGGTGGGTGCAGACGTGTGACTTGGCGGTCATCGTGCGGGAAATGGTCTGCATCATCTTCCAATAGCGGCGGATAGTGGCGTTATCGTTCGAATCCCTTACACTGCCTCGGCCGTTCATTTTCCTTTTGAGGCTGTGCGCATGAAATTTCGTTTTCTTCTGTGGATGATGGGTTTGTTGATGGGGAAGGCCAGCCGGACAAATCCTGCGTTCCAGCAGCAGTTGGGTGACAAGAATCTGGTGTTTCAGCTGCAGACGCTGGACGGGAAAGTGGCGCGGCATTTCGTGGTGAAGAATCAGCGCGTTACCAGCAAGTCTGGTGTGGTGGCGGAGCCGGCGTTTGCGATTGCGTTCAAGGATGCGGGTTATGCCTTTGCCACGATGCAGGCGAAGAACAAGCAGCTGGCGTTCATGCAGGGGATTCAGGACAAGTCGATCCAGCTGAAGGGGAATCCGGCGCTGGTGATGTGGTTTCAGGGGTTGATGAAGTATTTGAAGCCGAGGAAAGCCAAGCCTAAGGCTTGAGTAGATGTGCTTGAGTAGAAGGGCTTGAGTGGAGGGGCTGTTGTGGTGAGGGGATTTATCCCCGATGGGCTGCGCAGCGGCCCCAAAACCCGAGACCTCGATATAACTGACGCACCCTGTTGGCTGGGTTTGCGACTGCTGCGCAGTCGGTCGGGGATAAATCCCCTCACCACAGGGTTTCGCTGAGTCAGTTGGGTTGAGGTGGATTCTTCGCGAGCAGGCTCGCTCCCGCAGGGGTGTGTAAACCTTGGGGGAGCGGGCCTGTTTGGGTTCAGGCCTGGCTGAACTGCGAGGCCAGTTCGCGCAGCAGGACTTCGGCTTCGAGGACTTTACTGACCACGTCATTGGCTTTGTCGCGGGTCAGGCCGACGCGTTCGAGCAGGGCGTCGGGGATGTCTTCGTCGGGGCCGGAGCCGATGCCGCGACTGCGCAGCAGGCGCACGGCCAGGCAGACGAGGTTCGGGTATTCGGCGTAGGCGCCGTCGTAGCTTGGGTCGTGCTGGAAGCGCAGGGCGGTGGCCAGTTCATCGGGCATGTCCCAGTAGCGCATCAGCCACGAGCCGATCTGTTCGCGGCTGATGCCCAGCAGGTGCTGCTCGATGTAGCTGTGGCACAGGTGCGGGTTGACCTCCAGGTGGCGGCAGATCAGCGAGAAGTGCGGCGGGAACACGTGGGCCAGCAGCAGGTAACCGAAGTTGTGCAGCAGACCGGCGAGGTAGGTCAGGCCGGCTTCCGGGCGCTGGGCGCGCGGCATGGCGCGGGTCAGGCCTTCGATGACGGCGGCGGTGTAGATCGATTGCTGCCAGTACGGCGTGGTGTGTTGCGGATGGTCTTTCGGCAGGCTCAGGGTCTTGCCGAGGGCCAAGCCCAGCGCGAGGTTGATCACCAGATCGAAGCCCAGTACGCGAACGATCGCGTCTTCCACCGAACGGATCTTGCCCGGCGAGGCGTAGTACGGCGACGCCGCCCAGCTCACCACTTGTGCAGCCAGCGCCGGGTCGGTTTCGACCACGCCGGTGATGTCGTCGATGGTGGCGTTGGGGTCGACGCGCAGCTTGATGATTTTTTGCGCCGTCTCGGCCAGCGGTGGAATCTCGATGGTCGCTTCCAGACGCTGCTGGATCCGGCGTGCAGTGAACGCCTGCACGGCCTGGGTAATTTCCTCGCGGTCATCGTCGGGGCGATCGAGGTTCGGGCGGATGCTGCTCAGGGCTTCGCCGAAGTTGGCGGCGCTGGCCTTGGTCAGCATGGTCTTGAAGGCTTCGCTGGTGATTTCCAGCAGCACGCCCGGCTCGCCAGAGTTGATCAGCAGCTTCGGCTCGCGCAGCAGGCTTTCTTCGTAGAGGCACGGCGAACTGGTGAGTGCCGGCAGGCCCGGCAGCAGGCTCAGGCTGTGTTTGCCGAGCATCTTTTCCAGGCGCTCGGTCGAGACTGCGGTCAGGCGCCGGCCCGTCAGCTCGGCGAGGCGATTGAGGTCGAGCAACTGGCTCTGCGGAAACAGCACCATCAGCGCGCCCACGGCGTCGTCCAGCAACACGGCTTGTACCTTGCGCGAAGCATTGAGGCCGTGGTGGTCGAGCACTTCTTCGTAGGCGATACCCAGCTTGCCGAGCAGCAGCCGAATTACAGACGGCGCGTGCGGGAGTTCGGGGGCGAGAGCTGCGTCAGTCATGGTCTGTATCCGTTTTTGAAACAATGGCAGGAGTATAACCAGCTCTGTCGGAACGATCCTTCACAAACTGCGACGGTGCTCACACTTGGCCGTATTGCTGCCCATGGCGCAGCCAGCGGTCGAGCAACGGGCTGACGTGAGTCGGCCAGCGCTCCAGCAGCGCCTGCGCGGCATCGCGTACCGCGGGCAGCAGGTCGGCGTCGCGCATCAGGTCGGCGACCTTGAATTGCAGCAGGCCGGTCTGACGGGTGCCGAGCATTTCGCCAGGGCCGCGCAGTTCGAGGTCTTTTTCGGCGATGACGAAACCGTCGTTGGTCTCGCGCATGATGCCCAGGCGCTGACGGCCGATCTGCGACAGCGGCGGATGGTAAAGCAGCACGCAATGGCTGACCGCGCTGCCTCGACCCACCCGGCCGCGCAACTGGTGCAGCTGCGCGAGACCGAGGCGCTCGGGGTTTTCGATGATCATCAGGCTGGCGTTGGGCACGTCGACGCCGACTTCGATCACGGTGGTGGCAACCAGCAGTTGCAGATTGCCGGCCTTGAATTCAGCCATGACTGCCGCTTTTTCCGCTGGTTTCATGCGCCCGTGGATCAGCCCGACTTTCAACTCGCCAAGGGCGGCGGTGAGGTCTTCGAAAGTAGTTTCGGCGGCCTGACACGTCAGCTCTTCCGACTCTTCGATCAGCGTGCACACCCAATAGGCCTGACGCCCTTCGGCACAGGCGCTGCGCACCCGTTCAATGACTTCGACGCGGCGGGTGTCGGTGACCAGCACGGTGTTGACCGGGGTGCGACCGGGCGGCAGTTCGTCGAGGATCGAGGTGTCGAGATCGGCGTAGGCGCTCATCGCCAGCGTGCGCGGGATCGGCGTGGCGGTCATGATCAGTTGGTGCGGGCACATGCGCCCGCCGACGCCTTTCTGCCGCAATGCCAAGCGTTGCTGGACGCCGAAGCGGTGTTGTTCGTCGATGATCACCAACGCCAGATTCTTGAATTGCACTTCGTCCTGGAACAGCGCGTGGGTGCCGACCACCATCGGCGTGCCGCTGGCGATCTGTTCCAGTGCGCTGACGCGGTTCTTGCCCTTGAGCTTGCCGGCCAGCCACGCGACGTCGATGCCCAGCGGTTCGAGCCAGCGCTTGAAGGTGATGAAGTGCTGTTCGGCGAGGATCTCGGTCGGCGCCATCAGTGCGACCTGATAACCGGCCTCCAGCGCTTGCAGTGCCGCGAGGGCGGCGACCACGGTTTTGCCCGCGCCGACGTCGCCCTGAATCAGGCGCAGCATCGGTTCGTGCTGGCTGAGGTCGTAGGCGATTTCGTTGCCCACGCGTTGCTGGGCACCCGTCGGGTTGAAGCCGAGGTTGGCCAGGTATTTTGCCGGCAGTTTCGTGGCTTTCGGCATCGCCGGTGCGCGCAGGGAGCGCATGCTTTCGCGCAGGCGCTGCTGCGATAGCTGGTGAGTCAGCAGTTCTTCGAACGCCAGGCGATGCTGGGCCCAGTGATGACCGAGGGCGAGCTCATCGACGTCGGCGTCGGCGGGCGGATTGTGCAGGTAGCGGATCGCATCGGCCAGCGGCGCCAGTTGGTAGTCGCGGGCCAGTTCGGTCGGCAACCAGTCGGGCAGGGTGTTCGGCTTGAGCAGGGTCAGGGTCTGCATGCACAACTGGCGCAGGCGCTGTTGGGTCAGGCCTTCGGTGAGTGGGTAGACCGGGGTCAGGGTTTCATCCACTGGCGGCGGTTCGTCACCGGTGATGGCGCGGTATTCCGGGTGGTAGATTTCCAGCCCCGAAGCGCCGGGCCGGACTTCGCCGTAGCAGCGAATCCGCGTGCCGCGCTTGAGGCCTTCTTTCTGTGCATTGCTGAAATGATAGAAGCGCAGGCTCAGGCCGCCGGTGCCGTCCTGCATGCGCACGACGAGGCTGCGACGCCGGCCCATGACCACATCCGCGCCGCTGACAGTGCCTTCGACCACGGCGTCCTGGCCCGGGCGCAAGTGGCCGATCGGCACCACGCGGGTGCGATCCTGATAACGCAGCGGCAGGTGAAACAGCACGTCCTGGAGGTTTTCCAGGCCGACCTTGGCCAGCTTCTCGGCCATGGCTTCGCCGACACCCTTGAGTGCCGTCACCGACACTTGCGACAGCTCAGTCATGACCCTGGCTTAACCGGCCGTAACCGGCGCGGCGGGCTTGGCCACCGAGCACAGGCGAACGGAGTCGGCGAGGATCTCGATGGCTTTCGGCCGCGGGAAGCTGGCGCGCCAGGCAATGGCGACGGTGCGGAATGGCACCGGCGCCGACAGCGGCCGCACTTCGATCACGCCGGGGGCGTAGTGATGGCTGTCCACCGCCGACAGCGGCAGGATCGAGATGCCCAGACCGGACGCGACCATGTGGCGGATGGTTTCCAGCGAGCTGGATTCCACCGTGGTGTGTTTGGCGCCGTCGTTGCCCTTGGTCAGGGTCGGGCAGGCTTCGAGCACCTGGTCGCGGAAGCAGTGGCCTTCGCCGAGCAGGAGCAGGCTCTTGTCATTGAGCAGGCCCGGGTCGATGGATTCTTTTTGCGTCCACGGGTGCTGGGCTGGCATCAAGACGTAGAACGGCTCGTCGTACAGCGGCAGGGTCAGCACGTCGGCTTCGTTGAACGGCAGGGCGATGATGATTGCATCGAGCTCGCCGTTGCGCAGTTTGTCGCGCAGCACGTGGGTGAAGTTTTCTTCGATGTACAACGGCATCTGCGGGGCGACCCGGTGCAGTTGCGGAATCAGGTGCGGGAACAGGTACGGCCCGACGGTGTAGATCGCACCGACTTTCAGCGGGGCGGTCAGCTGGTTCTTGCCGGCCTGGGCCAGTTCACGGATGCCTTGCGCCTGCTCCAGGACTTTCTGCGCCTGGGCGACGATGCCTTCGCCGACCGGGGTCAGGCGTACGGCGCTTTTGCTGCGCTCGAAAATCAGCACACCGAGTTCGTCTTCAAGTTTTTTCACGCCCACCGAGAGAGTCGGCTGGCTGACGTGGCAACGCTCGGCGGCGTGGCCGAAGTGCTGCTCTTGGGCGAGGGTAACGATGTAGCGTAATTCTGTGAGGGTCATAGCGAGCGTCCATGAAGTTGCGGGCCAAGCATAACGGCTGCAATCGATAGACGCACGTTATCAGACTGAGTGAGGAATGCGACACCGGGCAATGTGAGTTTGCCGTATGGATGAGCTGAAAAACAAAAGATCGCAGCCTTCGGCAGCTCCTACAGGGGGCGAATACCTGTAGGAGCTGCCGAAGGCTGCGATCTTTTGATCTTGCTACTTAACGACGACGGTCCAGCGAGTACACAAACGGCGCCACAATTTCGATCGAGCCGTTGTTCAGCATATCGGCCGGCGGCTTGGGCAGCGGTTGTGCGCGACGGATCATTTCCAGGGTGGCCCGATCCAGGTCGGCGTTGCCCGAGCGGCCGACCAGTTCGAACGACAACACATTGCCTTCAGCGTCGACGACGAAACGCAAACGGTTCACGCCTTCCTTGCCCCGAGCCTGTGCACTGGCCGGATACTTCTTGTACTTGCCCAAGTGCGCGAGCAGGGTGTTTTGCCAGCTGGCCTTGGCGGCCATTTGTGCGGGCGACGGTCCCGGTGCCGGCTGGGCGGATTTCTCCGTCGGTGCCTGGGTCGGCTGTGTCTCCGCCGGTTTTTCCTCGGAAGGTTTTTCCTTCACCGGCTCCGGTTTTTTCTCCACCGGTTTGGGCGGCTGCGGTTTCGGCTTTGGCTTGGGTTTGGGCTTTGGTACGGCAATCTCGGCCTTGGGTGCTTCAGCCAGTTTCGGAATCGGCAACTCTTCGACCGGAGCTGGTGGCTGCGGCGGTGTGACGACTTTCGGCGGAGCAGGCGGTGGCGGGGTCGGAACCGGTGCCAGCTCGACCATCATTGCCTGCGGCGGCAGTTCGATGGGCGGGCGGGCGGTCCAGTTCAGCGCCAGCGCGATGGCCAGCGCGTGAACGCCCAGCACCACGGCCAGGCTACCGCTGTAACGCGTCAGCTTATGGCGCGTCGTGATCATTTCTTGGCTGCGCTCTCAAGGCCCACCAGACCGACCTTCAGGTAACCGGCCGAGCGCAGTTTATCCATCACGCTCATCAGGTCGCCGTAGTCCACGCCCTTGTCGGCCTGGAAGAAGATGGTGGTGTCTTTCTTGCCCTGGGTCTTGGCGTCGAGCACGGCGCCAAGGGTTTCGGCTTTCACTTCATCGTCGCCGATGTACAGGCGCTGATCAGCTTTAACGCTGAGGAACACCGGTTTCTCCGGGCGCGGCGCCGGTTTGGCGGTCGAGGCCGGCAGGTCGACCTTGATGTCCACAGTGGCCAGTGGCGCGGCCACCATGAAGATGATCAACAGCACCAGCATCACGTCGATGAACGGCGTGACGTTGATTTCGTGGTTCTCGGCCAGATCGTCGTCTGCGCCTTCTTTCAAATGCAGGCCCATGGCCGATTACCCCACTTTCACCATGTGTGGTTGCGAGCTGCTGCGCTCAGGCTGGTGATCGAGGTCACGGCTGACCAGCAACAGGACCTGCGCCGAAGCGTCGGACACCTGCGCCTTGTAGCCGGCGATGGAGCGGGCGAACACGTTGTAGATCACCACCGCAGGAATCGCAGCAACCAGACCCAGCGCGGTGGCCAGCAGCGCTTCGGCGATGCCCGGCGCCACGACGGCAAGGTTGGTGGTCTGGGTCTTGGCGATGCCGATGAAGCTGTTCATGATGCCCCACACGGTGCCGAACAGGCCGACGAACGGCGCGGTGGAACCGATGGTGGCGAGGACGCCGGTGCCGCTGCTCATGTTGCGGCCACAGGCGGCGACCAGACGCTCAAGGCGGAAGCTGACGCGCTCCTTGATGCCTTCCTTCTCGCGGCTGTTGACCGACAGGCGCATCTCTTCGAGGGCGTCGTGCACCAGCAGGTTGGCGAGGGTGCCTTCCTTTGCCGCAGTGGCGCTGGCTTCCTTGAGGGTGGCAGCTTTTTTCAGGGCAGCGATTTCACCACGCAGACGCCGCTTGGCGCCCATCAGCTCGAAGCCTTTGGCGATCCAGATGGTCCAGGTGATGATGGAAGCGATGGCCAGACCGATCATTACGATTTTCACGATGATGTCGGCGTTCTGGTACATGCCCCATGGCGACAGGTCGTGGGCCATGCCCAAGGTGTTGTCGGGTTCGAGCACTTCAGGGGCATCTGCCGGGGCGGCGTCTACTGCCTGCACCGGGTCAGTGGTGGCTGGCGCGGCTGCAGTTGGTGCGTGCTGTTCGGTGGCAGCCGGAGCGGTTGGCGCTTGTGCGTCGGCGAAAGCGGCGGTCGGTGCCAGCATCAGGCTGAGCAGCAGGGCCGCCACTGCGCTGAAGGCGCGAGGTCGTTTGGTTGGCGAAGCGGGGTTTTGATTACGTGTCATGCTGGCCGGACCTGAGGTAGAAAAACGGTAATGCTCTTCCAGGCCTCGTAAGGCCGAGAACAAAAGTGGGGTGCATTATTGCAAGTAATTCTTGTTAACAAAAGTAATAGAGTTTCTTTTTTTCCTTCATTGCTAGCCGTTCGTCCTGTACGAGGGCTAGTCTGTTCCTTTCTTTCGGGAGTTTTTTGATGTCCGCGCCTTCTGTTTTGATTGCCGGTTGTGGTGATGTCGGCAGTCGTCTGGCTACGCAATTGTTGGCCGCCGGCTGGGAGGTGCAGGGTCTGCGCCGTGATGTGTCGCGTTTGCCGGACGGCGTCATCGGCGTTGCTGGTGATTTGTTCAAGGAAGATTGCCCGGAAAACTGGCCATTCGGGGCGGTGGACTATCTGGTGTATTGCGCGGCGGCGACCGATCACGATGAAGCCGGTTATCGCGCTGCCTACGTACAGGGTTTGCAGAATGTGCTGAGCTGGCTGAATGACTTTGGCCAGGTGCCTGAGCGACTGCTGTTCGTGTCCAGCAGCAGTGTGTACGGGCAGCAGGAAGGAGAGTTGGTCGACGAAAATTCAGAGACTGTCGCCAGCGGATACTCCGGGCGACTGATGCTCGAAGCTGAGCAAGTGGCGCTGAACAGCGGTATCCCGGCGAGCATCGTGCGCCTGACCGGTATCTACGGCCCGGGGCGTGAGTGGCTGCTGACCCAGGTGCGTCGTGGTTATCGGGTAGCGGTCGAGCCGCCGCTGTACGGCAATCGCATCCATGCTGATGACGCGGCGGGGCTGATGGCGTTTCTGCTGCAGGCGGCTCATCAGGGCAAGCCGTTGCAGGATATCTATATTGGTGTGGACGATGCGCCGGCACCGCTGGCCGAAGTGGTCGCCTGGCTGCGGGAGTATCTGGGGGTTACCGAATGGGCTGACGACGCCAGCGTACGCCGCACTGGCAGTAAACGCTGCAGCAATGCTCGTGCGAAGGCGCTGGGCTGGACGCCGAAATATCCGAGTTACCGCGAAGGTTATGCGGCGATTCTTGAAGGCAAGTGCTGACTTTCTAACGCCACAAACCACTGTGGGAGCGGGCTTGCCCGCGATGGCGGCTTGGCAGTCAACTAAAGTGTTGAGTCTGATGGCCTCATCGCGGGCAAGCTTGCTCCCACAGGGTTATGTATTGTTCTCAGGCGCGGTTACTGTTTCTCAAGCAACCACTTGCGCTCACCCGGGGTGAACTGCGGCATTTCATCCGCCAGTGCGGTATTCACTGCCTGGAAGATTTCCAGCGCCTTGCCTTTGCGGGCAAAGATCCAGTTGTTGCCCTGGCCGTTGAGCTGCAGCCACATGCTGTCGTGGTCGCTGTTCATCGAGGCGCAGTCGCCTGCCAGGCACAGCGCATAACGGTCGGCGCCGGGCAGGCCGGACACCTGGCCGTCGGCCTGGAATTGCACGGTGTTGCCTTCGCCGTCGCCGCTGGCAATCTTCCAGCTGCCGCCCAGATAGGCTGAATACAGTGCGCGTTCGAAGCTGGCGCCGATTGGTGCGCCTTCCGGCACGGGGATTTGCGCGCGATCGAACAACTGATCCGGCTCGTTCTCGGTGGCGGCTTGTTTCATCCGGCCGCCGTCGCGTTTCAGCTCGCTACCGGAGCTGCCATAGAAGTCGACTTTCCAGGCGCCGGACTGTTCGCCCTGCAGCCGTCCTTCGACGTTCTCGAAACCGTTGGTGTAGCGGGCCTGACCGGCCTTGGTATTGACGTCCCACTCCAGGTTCGGGCCATAGGCCTGAAGCGCTTCGCGCAGGGGACCGCCCTTGGCAGCGGCATCGATCGCCACCTGGTTGATCCAGGTGCCGCTGATGTCACGGTCGGCGGGGTCGCTGGCACAGCCGCCGAGGAAAATGGCGAGCAGCGAGAGAGCAAGCGCTTTGCGCATGGTGGAATCCTTTCAAAACCTTTTCTTTACCGCAGAGCAGTCGGCGCAGCGGTTGAAGGCTGCGCCGTGTGCATTACTCGATGACCAGGATGGCATCCATTTCGACTTGCGAACCCTTCGGCAGGGCTGCAACGCCGATGGCGGCGCGGGCCGGATAAGGCTGGTCGAAGTATTTGCCCATGATTTCGTTGACCTTGGCGAAGTGGCTCAGGTCGGTGAGGAAGATGTTCAGCTTGACGATGTCCTTGAACGAACCGCCGGCAGCTTCAGCCACGGCTTTGAGGTTCTCGAACACCTGGACGGTCTGGGCTTCGAAGCCTTCAACCAGCTCCATGGTCTTTGGATCCAGAGGAATCTGGCCCGACATGTAGACAGTGTTGCCGGCCTTGATCGCCTGGGAGTAAGTACCGATGGCGGCTGGGGCCTTGTCGCTGGTGATAACAGTCTTGGTCATGTATGACTCCTTGTTAGGTGTGAATTAGGCACGCATGCGGGTGATGCGGATGACCCCGGTCAGGGCGCGCAGTTTCTTGATCACGCGGGCCAGGTGCACACGGTCGTGGACGCTGACCACCAACTGGACGACGCTGATGCGGCCATCGCGCTCGTCCATGCTGATTTTCTCGATATTGCCGTCGGCCGCGTTGACACTGCTGGCCAGCAGCGCGATCAGGCCGCGCTGGTGCTCCAGCTCGACGCGCAGTTCGACGTTGAATTCGCCGGTGACATCCTTGGCCCACGAGAGCTGGATGCATTTTTCCGGGTTGTGCCTGATTTCGCTGATGTTGCGGCAGTTGTCCAGGTGCACGACCATGCCTTTGCCCGCCGACAGGTGGCCGACAATCGGGTCGCCCGGGATCGGTGTGCAGCACTTGGCGTAGCTCAGCACCAGGCCCTCTGTACCGCGAATCGCCAGCGGCCCTTCCGGACTCGGCAGCTGTTCGCCTTCGCCGAGCAGACGGCGCGCCACGACATAGGCCATGCGGTTGCCCAGGCCGATGTCTTCGAGCAAATCTTCGATCAGCTCCAGGCGATATTCGGCGAGCATTGCCTTGACGCGCTCGGCCGGGATCTTCTCCAGCGCGCTGTCGAAACCGTTGAGTACCTTGTTCAGCAGGCGTTCACCGAGGCTGATCGACTCGGAGCGGCGCTGCAGTTTCAGCGCGTGACGGATGTGCGTGCGCGCCTTGCCGGTGACCACGAAGTTGAGCCACGCCGGGTTCGGCCGTGCGCCGGGCGCGCTGACGATCTCGACCGTGGAGCCGCTTTGCAGCGGTTCGGACAGCGGTGCGAGACGGCGGTTGATCCGGCAGGCAATGCAGCTGTTGCCGACGTCGGTGTGTACCGCGTAGGCAAAGTCGACCGCCGTAGAGCCTTTGGGCAGCTCCATGATCCGGCCTTTGGGCGTGAACACATAGACCTCGTCCGGGAACAGGTCGATCTTCACGCTCTCGATGAATTCCAGCGAGTTGCCGGCACGTTGCTGCATTTCCAGCACGCCTTTGACCCACTGGCGGGCGCGGGCGTGAGTGCCTTTCGGTTGCTCGTCACCGCTGGACTTGTACAGCCAATGGGCGGCAATGCCGTTGTTGGCCATCTCTTCCATTTCGCGGGTGCGGATCTGGATCTCGATCGGCACGCCGTGCATGCCGAACAGCGTGGTGTGCAGCGATTGATAGCCGTTGGCCTTGGGGATCGCAATGTAATCCTTGAAGCGCCCCGGCAACGGTTTGTACAAATTATGCACAGCACCCAGCACGCGGTAGCAGGTATCGACCTTGTCGACGATGATCCGGAACGCGTAGACGTCCATGATCTCGTTGAAGGCTCGACGCTTGCCGCGCATTTTCTTGTAGATGCCGTAGAGGTGTTTCTGGCGTCCGCTGACTTCGCCCTGGATGCCGTCGATGGCGAGGCAATGGCCGAGGGACTCTTCGATCTTGTTGACGATTTCCTTGCGGTTGCCCCGGGCGCGTTTGACCGCCTGGTAGATCCGCGCGGAACGCATCGGGTGCATCGCCTTGAAGCCGAGGTCTTCAAATTCGATACGAATCGCGTGCATGCCCAGCCGGTTGGCGATGGGCGCGTAGATTTCAAGGGTTTCCTTGGCGATGCGCCGGCGTTTTTCCCCGGACAGCACCTCCAGCGTGCGCATGTTGTGCAGGCGGTCCGCGAGTTTGACCAGGATCACGCGAATGTCGCGGGCCATGGCCATGGCCATCTTCTGGAAGTTTTCGGCCTGGGCTTCGGCCTTGGTCTCGAAGTTCATCTGGGTCAGTTTGCTGACCCCGTCGACCAGTTCGGCCACGGTCTCACCGAACTGCGCTTGCAACGCTTCCTTGGCGATACCGGTGTCTTCGATCACGTCATGCAGCATCGCCGCCATCAGGCTCTGATGGTCCATGTGCATGTCGGCAAGAATATTCGCCACCGCAAGCGGATGCGTGACGTACGCCTCACCGCTGCGGCGGCGTTGGCCGTCGTGGGCTTGTTCGGCGTAGAAATACGCTCGGCGGACCAGGTTGACCTGGTCGTTGCCGAGGTAGGTCGATAAGCGATCGGCGAGGGCGTCTATGCTCGGCATGATGACTCCTGCCGTAGGCTGTGTTCCCGCGCCGTGCTACGTCGACCAGGCATAGGCTTAGACGGCCTCGTTGGACTCGTCCTCGAAAGCAGCGAAGAGCGGTTCATCCTGGACGATTTCCTGCTCGGCGATGAACTCGTAGCTCATCAGGCCTTCAGCGATTTCACGCAGGGCGACAACGGTCGGCTTGTCGTTTTCCCACTGGACCAGTGGCTCTTTGCCGCCGGTGGCCAGTTGACGGGCACGCTTGGTAGAGAGCATGACCAGCTCAAAGCGGTTTTCCACGTGTTCTAGGCAGTCTTCAACGGTTACGCGGGCCATGGTATTCCTCGGAGCGAATGCAATATGCGCGCTGCCCGGTTGGGCGAGCGGACTCAACAGTTTAAAAAATCACCAGCGATTAGGGAAGCGCTGATTTTTTGACCAGACCCTTCAACGCGCTGCAGGCACCAATGTAAAGCGCTTGCAGCGGTTTTGGGAAGTGCTGATTAACCCAGCAATTCAGCCAGCAATCTGCCGAAACGCACTTGCTGGCGCTTCTGCTGCAGCTGATTGGCACGGAAAATCGCTTTCAGATCGTCCAGCGCGTGGGCGAAATCATCGTTGATGATCAGGTAATCGTATTCGACGTAGTGGCTCATCTCGCTGACTGCTTCGCGCATCCGGCCGTCGATGATCTCGTCGCTGTCCTGGCCACGGTTGGTCAGGCGCTGGTGCAGGGCTTGCAGCGACGGCGGCAGGATGAAGATCGAGCGGGCTTGCGGCATCAACTTGCGGACCTGCTCGGCGCCTTGCCAGTCGATCTCCAGAATCAGGTCGTGGCCTTCATCCAGCGTCTGCTGCAGGCGGCTTTGCGAGGTGCCGTAGAAGTTGCCGAAGACTTCGGCGCGTTCGAGGAAGTCGCCGTGTTCGCCCATCTTCACGAACTCTTCGCGGGTCACGAAGTGATAGTTCACGCCATCCACTTCGCCCGGGCGCATGGCGCGGGTGGTGTGTGAAATCGAGACGCGGATTTCCGGGTTGGTGTCGGTCAACGCCTTGACCAGGCTGCTCTTGCCCGCACCCGAAGGGGCGGAAATGATGTACAGGGTGCCGGTGTGGTGGGTCATGTCTGTTGCCTTACTCAATATTCTGCACTTGTTCGCGCATCTGCTCGATCAACACCTTGAGGTTGACGGCGGCCTGGGTGCTGCGCGGGTCGAAGGCCTTGGAGCCCAGTGTGTTGGCTTCGCGGTTGAGTTCCTGCATCAGGAAGTCGAGGCGCCGGCCAGCAGCACCGCCGGACTTGAGCACCCGGCGGACTTCAATGATGTGGGTGCTCAGGCGATCCAGTTCTTCGGCCACATCGCTCTTTTGCGCGAGCATGACCATTTCCTGTTCCAGACGCTGCGGATCCAGTTCGGCCTTCATGTCGGCGAAGCGGTCGAGGACTTTCTGGCGCTGGGTCGCGAGCATCTGCGGCACCAGTTCACGCAGGGTCACGACGTCTTCTTCTATGGAGGTCAGGCGCTCGTTGATCAGGCGTGCCAGCTCCGCGCCTTCGCGCTCGCGGCCGGCCTTGAGTTCCTTGAGACCTTGATTGAACAGGGCCAGCGCATCGGTATTCAGCGCCTGTGGATCAGTCGCGTCGGCCACCAGCACGCCGGGCCAGGCCAGTACTTCCAGCGGGTTCAGTGCCGCCGGGTTGTTGATCAGTCCGGCAACGGTCTCGGCGGCGGCGACCAATTGCGCGGCGCGCTCGCGGTCGACCTGCAACGGCTTGCCGGTGCTTTCTTCGGTGAAGCGCAGGGTGCATTCCAGTTTGCCCCGCGACAGGCCCTGACGCAGGGCTTCACGCACGGCGCCTTCGAGGTCGCGGAACGACTCCGGCAGGCGCAGGTGCGGTTCCAGATAGCGACTGTTGACCGAGCGCAGTTCCCAGCTCAGGGTGCCCTGGGCGCCGGCTTTCTCAACGCGGGCGAAGGCGGTCATGCTGTGCACCATGGCGGTGACCTCGCAATGCAGATCGGCGCAGAAGGGATGTTCCGCAGGCTCGATATCAATGAATTTAAGCCGACTGGCAGCAAAGGCGCAGGATTGTAGCGCAGTGCGGCGGATGCGCCCAAACACACGGTGTGACAAAGGGCTGCAGGCCGTCGGTTATGCGTGTTTCAGGGCCGTGGGTCGACGGCCGGAATTTTTAACCCGTGCCCAGGCGCGGTGCAGCGCTCTATAATGCTCGGCAGTTTTCCGTCCCCAGTACAGGTATTCCCTATGAAACGTCCAAGTGGTCGCGCTGCCGATCAGCTCCGCTCGATCCGCATTACCCGCAACTACACCAAACACGCCGAGGGATCCGTACTGGTCGAATTCGGTGATACCAAAGTCATCTGCACCGTCAGCGTCGAAAACGGCGTGCCGCGTTTCCTCAAGGGTCAGGGCCAGGGCTGGTTGACCGCCGAGTACGGCATGCTGCCGCGTGCCACTGGCGAGCGTAACCAGCGTGAAGCGAGCCGTGGCAAGCAGGGCGGTCGCACCCTGGAAATCCAGCGCCTGATCGGCCGCTCCCTGCGCGCTGCGCTGGACATGTCCAAGCTGGGCGACGTGACCCTGTACGTCGACTGCGACGTGATCCAGGCTGACGGCGGCACCCGCACCGCCTCCATCACTGGTGCCATGGTCGCCCTGGTTGATGCACTGAAAGTGATCAAGAAGCGTGGCGGCCTCAAGGGCGGCGACCCGCTCAAGCAAATGATCGGCGCGGTGTCGGTCGGCATGTATCAGGGCGAGCCGGTGCTGGATCTGGACTATCTTGAAGATTCCGCCGCCGAGACCGACCTCAACGTGGTGATGACCAGCACTGGAGGCTTCATCGAAGTCCAGGGCACCGCCGAAGGCGCGCCGTTCCAGCCTGAGGATCTGAACGCCATGCTGGAACTGGCGAAGAAAGGCATGAACGAAATCTTCGAACTGCAAAAGGCCGCACTGGCCGACTGAGCAGGTTCGTAACCCGCAAGGAGGATGCGATGAGTGATGAGCAAGAGTTGCTGCCCAAACCGAGCCAAGAGGTTCGCCAATGGGCGATGTTTTGTCACTTGTCCGCCTTGCTGGGGATCTGGATTCCGTTCGGCAACCTGATCGGGCCGCTGATTCTGTGGCAGATGAAGCGCGAAACTGATCCGTTCATCGACGCTCAGGGCAAAGAGGCGCTGAACTTTCAGATCACCGTGGCGATTGCTGCCGCGATCTGTCTGCTTTTGATGGTGCTGATCATCGGCTTCTTCCTGTTGGGCCTGCTGGCCATCGGGGCGCTGGTGTTGACGATCATTGCCGGGGTGAAGGCGAACGAAGGGTTCCCCTACCGCTATCCGTTTACCTGGCGGTTGATCAAATAACGATCAGCACAAATGACCTGTAATCAGCGCGCACAAAAAAGCCGACAGCGATGTCGGCTTTTTTGCATCCACGATCGACGCTTAGATGGTCAGCGTCCAGTCGTAGTCGACGATCAGCGGCGCGTGCTGCGAGAACCGCGGCTGACGCGGCAGGCGTGCACTGCGCACGAAGCGCCGCAGGCCCGGGGTCAGCAACTGGTAATCGAAGCGCCAGCCCAGATTGAGCATCTCGGCCTGTTCGTTGTCCGGCCACCAGCTGTACTGATCGCCTTCGCGGCTGACTTCGCGCAGGGCATCGACGTAGCCCATGTTGCCGACAATCTCGTCCATCCAGGCGCGTTCTGGCGCCAGGAAGCCCGGGGATTGCTGACTGTCGCGCCAGTTCTTGATGTCGAGCTTCTGCTGCGCCACGTACAGCGAGCCACAATAAATGTACTCGCGACGTTTGCGCCGCTGCTTGTCCAGGTACTTGCCGAAATCGTCCATGAGCTTGAACTTCTGGTTCAAGTCCTCATCGCCGTTCATTCCCGAAGGAAGCAGCAAGGTAGCAATACTGACTTTGTCGAAATCTGCTTGCAGGTAGCGCCCGTAGCGGTCGGCCGTCTCGAAACCGAGACCGCTGATGACAGCCTTCGGTTGCAACCGCGAATACAAAGCCACGCCACCTTGGGCAGGGACTTCAGCATCGCAGGCATAAAGGAAGTAGCCATCCAGTTGGAAGGCTGGGTCATCCAGTTCAAAGGCGGAGGCACGGGTGTCCTGCAGGCAGATGACGTCGGCATTCTGAGCTTGCAGCCAACTGAGCAAACCACGCTCGACTGCCGCCTGAATACCATTGACGTTCACACTGATGATCCGCATAAATGGCCCCAAAAATCGCGTGCGTGTATGATACACGGCGTCAAGCTAATTAGCTAAATCCGTGGTATTTGGGGTTTTTTTCATGCAAGCGTATCAGCGCGATTTCATTCGTTTTGCCATCGATCGCGGCGTTTTGCGCTTCGGTGAGTTCACCCTGAAGTCCGGGCGCACCAGTCCTTACTTCTTCAACGCCGGCCTGTTCAACACGGGCTCGGCCCTGGCGCAACTGGGGCGTTTCTACGCGGCAGCCATCGCCGAAAGCGGCATATCTTTCGACGTCCTGTTTGGCCCGGCCTACAAAGGCATCCCGCTCGCGGCAACCACTGCCGTCGCGCTGGCCGAACATCACGACCGTGACCTGCCGTGGTGCTTCAACCGCAAGGAAGCCAAGGCCCACGGCGAAGGCGGCAGTCTGGTCGGCGCACCGCTGACCGGCGACGTGCTGATCATCGACGACGTGATCACCGCCGGCACCGCGATCCGTGAAGTGATGCAGATCATCGCTTCCCAGGATGGCGCCAAGGCCGCTGGCGTGTTGATCGCCCTGAATCGTCAGGAGCGTGGCAACGGCGAGTTGTCGGCAATCCAGGAAGTCGAGCGTGATTTCGGTATTCCGGTGATCAGCATCGTTTCACTGAATCAGGTACTGGAATTCCTCGCTGACGATCCGCAGCTCAAGCAGCATCTGCCAGCTGTGGAAGCGTACCGCGCCCAGTTCGGCGTCTGACCGACTGGTGCCAAACCTGTGGGAGCGAGCTTGCTCGCGAATGCGGTGATTCAGCTTGCATCAATGTTGAATGTGCCGCCGTCTTCGCGAGCGAGCTCGCTCCCACAAAGTTTGCGATGATAAAAAAGACCCCGCTCAGTCAGGCTGAGCGGGGTCTTTTGGTTTCCGCGACGGCTTACGGACGCTTGCGATTGCTGATCAGCGTACCCACACCGGTATCGGTGAAGATTTCCAGCAGGATCGCGTTCGGCACACGACCGTCGATGATCAGCGAGCTGCCGACGCCGCCCTGAACCGCTTCCAGCGCACAGCGGATCTTTGGCAGCATGCCGCCGTAGATGGTGCCGTCGGCGATCAGGTCGTCGACCTGCTGGGTGCTCAGGCCGGTCAACACAGTGCCCGACTTGTCCATCAGGCCGGCGATGTTGGTCAGCAGCATCAGCTTCTCGGCTTTCAGCGCCTCGGCGACCTTGCCGGCCACCAGGTCAGCGTTGATGTTGTACGACTCGCCGTTCTCACCGACGCCGATGGGCGCGATCACCGGAATGAAGTTGCCTTTGACCAGCAGATTCAACAGTTCAGTGTTGATCCCGACCACTTCACCGACCTGACCGATGTCGATGATTTCCGGCTGGGTCATCTCCGGAGTCTGGCGGGTGACGGTCAGTTTCTTCGCACGAATCAGTCCGGCGTCTTTACCGGTCAGGCCGATGGCGCTGCCACCGTGGCGGTTGATCAGGTTGACGATGCTTTTGTTGACCTGACCGCCGAGGACCATTTCCACCACGTCCATGGTCGCCGCGTCAGTGACGCGCATGCCATCGACAAAGTGGCTTTCGATCGACAGGCGTTTGAGCAGATCACCGATCTGCGGGCCGCCGCCGTGAACCACCACCGGGTTGATGCCCACGGCTTTCATCAAGACGATGTCGCGGGCGAAGCCGGTTTTCAGCTCCTCGCTTTCCATCGCGTTGCCGCCGTATTTGATCACCAGAGTCTTGCCGACATAACGTCGGATGTAAGGCAACGCTTCGGACAGGACCTGGGCGGTGTGGGCGGCGGCTTCGCGTTCGAGGGTCATTCAGGGCTCCGGGTGAATCAGAACGGTAGTTGGAGATCAGGTGCAACGCGTTTCAGTTGGGTGTGGAACACCGCCTTGATACGCGCAAGTTCTGCCTCGTCATCGGCCTCGAAACGCAGCACCAGCACCGGTGTGGTGTTGGAGGCGCGCACCAGGCCCCAGCCTTTGGCGTAATCGACTCGCACGCCGTCGATGGTGGTCAGGTCAGCGCCTGGACCCCACTGTGCGTCGTGCAGTGCATCAATGATGCTGAATTTGCTCTCTTCGGTCACATGGATATTGATTTCCGGCGTAGAAATATCGTTCGGGAAGGTCGCAAACAGCTCTTCGGCGGTGGATTTTTCCTTGCTGAGGATCTCCAGCAGCCGTGCGGCGCTGTAAATACCGTCGTCGAAACCGAACCAGCGCTCCTTGAAGAAGATGTGCCCGCTCATCTCGCCGGCCAATAGAGCGCCGGATTGTTTCATTTTCTTTTTGATCAACGAATGACCGGTCTTCCACATTAGCGGGCGACCGCCGTACTCCTTGATCAGCGGCACCAGACGGCGGGTGCATTTGACGTCGAAGATGATTTCCGCATCGGGATTGCGCGCCACCACGTCGCGGGCAAACAGCATCAGCAGGCGATCCGGGTAGACGATGCTGCCGGTGTTGGTCACCACGCCGACACGGTCGCCGTCGCCGTCGAAGGCCAGGCCGAGATCGGCGTTGGTTTCCTTGACCTTGGCGATCAGGTCGACGAGGTTCTCGGGTTTGCCCGGGTCCGGGTGGTGGTTGGGGAAGTTGCCGTCGACTTCGCAGAACAGCGGAATGACTTCGCAGTTCAGCGCTTCGATCAGTTGCGGGGCGATCACGCCAGCCGCACCGTTGCCGCAGTCGACCACGACTTTCAGGCGTCGGGCCAGTTTGACGTCCTTGACGATTTCAGTGGTGTAGCGGTCGAGGATTTCGACCTGGGTCACGCTGCCCTGACCGCTGGTCAGGTCATTGGTCTTGATGCGCTCGTGCAGCACCTGGATCTGCTCGTTGGCGAGGGTGTCGCCGGCGATCACGATCTTGAAGCCGTTGTAGTTCGACGGGTTGTGGCTGCCGGTGAGCATTACGCCAGACTTGCCGGCCAGCACGTTCGCCGCGTAGTACAGCGCCGGGGTCGGAACCAGGCCAACGTCGCTGACATGGCAGCCGCTTTCGGCGATACCGCGGATCAGTTCGGCAACCAGCTCCGGGCCGGACAGGCGACCGTCACGACCGACCGACACGTTCGGTTCGCCCTGGGCCAGGCTCTGCGAGCCGATGGCGCGGCCGATCCAATAAGCGGTTTCAGTATTGAGGAATTCCGGCACGGTGCCGCGAATGTCGTAGGCACGGAAGATGCTGTCGGGAAGCTTCGGGGCGATCTTGGCTGGGGTGCTCATCTGCACAAATGCTCCATCTCGAAAAGGGCGGGACAGACCGACGATTCACTCGGCGGCAGGCTCAAACTGAAGGGTATGACGGCGTTTTCCACAGAGAGTTCGTGGTGTGAAAGGGCCATGACGCCTCGGCTGGCGTGGCTTTTGGCCGGCAAAACCTTGATTTTCGGTGTTAAAACCTGCTGTCGAAAATGCACAAATTTGTGGTGAGGGGATTTATCCCCGATGGCTGCGCAACAGATCCAAAAGTCTTGGGGCCGCTTCGCAGCCCATCGGGGATAAATCCCCTCGCCACAATAATGTTTCAGGGTTATTTAGTGCCGGTATGACCGAAGCCGCCCGCGCCGCGCTCGGTTTCGACGAACTCTTCCACCATTTCGAAGTGCGCCTGTACTACCGGCACCAGCACCAGTTGCGCCAGGCGCTCGCCGACGGTCATGGTGAAGTCGCTCTGGCCACGGTTCCAGCAGGACACCATCAGCGGGCCCTGGTAGTCCGAGTCGATCAGGCCGACGAGGTTGCCCAGCACGATGCCGTGCTTGTGGCCCATGCCCGAGCGCGGCAGGATCAGCGCGGCGAGGTTCGGGTCGCCGATGTAGACCGACAGACCGGTAGGGATCAGCACGGTTTCACCCGGCTTGATCACGATGTCCTGCTCCAGCATGGCGCGCAGGTCGAGGCCGGCGGAGCCCGGGGTGGCGTATTGTGGCAGCGGGAATTCGGTACCGATGCGGGGGTCGAGGATCTTGGCTTGCAAAGCGTGCATGTAAATTAAACCTGGTTCAGACGTTCGGCGATAAAAGTGACCAGTTGGCGAGCGATCTTGCCCTTGCTGGTCTGGGCGAAAACGGTGGCGTGAAGCTCACGGTCGATCACGCTGCAGGCGTTTTCTTCGCTGTTGAACCCGATGCTCGGATTGGCCACGTCGTTGGCGACGATCAAATCGAGATTCTTGTCTTTCAGCTTGCGTGCAGCGTAGTCGAGCAGGTGTTCGGTCTCGGCGGCGAAGCCGACACTGAACGGACGGTCGGGACGGGTCGCGATGGTGGCCAGGATGTCCGGGTTACGCACCATTTGCAGGACGAAGCCGTCGCCGCTTGTAGGGTCTTTCTTGAGTTTTTGCGGGGCAACGACTTCCGGACGGTAGTCCGCTACCGCAGCCGAGGCGATAAACACGTCACACGGGATCGCGGCTTCGCAGGCCGCGAGCATGTCCCGCGCACTGACCACGTCGATGCGCGTGACGCGATCCGGCGTTGGCAGGTGTACCGGGCCGCTGATCAGCGTCACGCGGGCGCCGGCTTCCACCGCGGCTTCGGCGAGGGCAAAGCCCATTTTCCCGGAGCTGTGGTTGGTGATGTAGCGCACCGGGTCGATGTTTTCCTGGGTCGGGCCGGCGGTGATCACTACGTGCTTGCCGGTCAGTGCCTGACGCTGGAAGCAGTCCGCCGCACACTGCGCCAGATCGGTGGCTTCCATCATCCGGCCCATGCCGACGTCGCCGCAAGCCTGACTGCCGGAGGCCGGGCCAAAGGTCTTCAGGCCACGGCTTTCAAGCAGTTGCAGGTTGGCTTGGGTCGCCGGATCGCGCCACATGGCCTGGTTCATTGCCGGCGCGACGGCCACTACGGCGTCGGTAGCAAGAACCAGCGTGGTCAGCAAATCGTTGGCGATGCCCTGGGCCAGACGGGCGATCAGGTCGGCGGTGGCCGGGGCGATCAATACCAGATCGGCCCACTTGGCCAGCTCGATGTGGCCCATCGCCGCTTCGGCGGCCGGGTCGAGCAAGTCGAGGTGAACCGGGTGCCCGGACAGCGCTTGCATGGTCAGCGGGGTAATGAACTCGGCGCCGCCATGGGTCATGACCACGCGCACTTCGGCGCCCTGGTCGATCAGGCGACGAACCAGATCGGCGCTCTTGTAGGCCGCAATGCCGCCGCCGACGCCCAGAACGATGCGTTTCCGATACAGCCGCTGCATAGGTCTGCCTTTCATTTCGTGGTTGATACGTGGCGAAACCCCCTCCCCAGGGTGAATTCGCCCGCAAAAAAGATGGGCTACGATATCACAGCGACCGCTACGGAACAGCGGCGCCCACAGACAAGGAACGTGTATGAGTATTCGCGATTGGCCGGCGGCGGAGCGGCCGCGAGAAAGGTTGTTGGAACAGGGCCCTGCGAGCCTTTCAGACGCCGAGTTACTGGCGATTTTTTTGCGTACGGGAGTCGCTGGAAAAAGCGCAGTGGACCTGGCGCGACACTTGTTGAATCAGTTCGGCAGCCTGCGTTTGTTGCTTGAGGCCGATCAGGAAGCATTCAGCAAACAGTTGGGGCTGGGGCCCGCAAAGTTTGCGCAGTTGCAGGCTGCCCAAGAAATGAACCGCCGGTATCTGGCCGAGCGCTCACGTAGAGAGCCGGCACTGGAGAATCCACAGGCTGTTCGGGATTACCTCAAATCCATGCTGCGCCATGAGCCCCACGAGGTGTTTGGCTGCCTGTTTCTTGATTCCAAGCATCAAGTGCTGACGTTCGAGGCGCTATTTCGCGGCTCGATCGACAATACCAGCGTGCATCCCCGGGAAGTGGTGAAGCGCTCATTGGCCAACAACGCGGCGGCGGTGATTCTCTGCCACAACCATCCATCGGGGAACAGCGATCCGAGCCAGGCGGATCGGCAACTGACCAAGCGTTTGCAGAAGGCTCTGGATCTGATTGATGTGCGGGTGCTCGATCACTTTATTGTCGGCGATGGCGAACCGCTGTCGATGGCGGAGTGTCGCTGGATGTAGCCGGCCTACCCTCTGTAGGAGCTGCCGGAGGCTGCGATCTTTTGATCTGAAAAACAAAATCAAAAGATCGCAGCCTCCGGCAGCTCCTACAGGGGGATTGTGCTGTGGTGGGTTATTTGAGGTTGACCTTAGAGTAGTCCTGCCGCCCAAACGGGCTGACGGAGTAACCCTGAACGTCTTTACGCGTTAGCGCATAGGCGGTCGGGTGGGCCAGTGGCAACCACAGCGCCTGCTGCTGAATCTGCGCCTGCGCCTGCTCGTAGAGTTTGGTGCGCACGCCCTGTTCGCTGGTGGTCTTGCCGGCGCTGATCAGCTTGTCCAGGTCGGCATTGCAGTAGCGGGCGAAGTTGGTGCCGGACTTGACCGCTGCGCAGGAAAACTGCGGCGTGAGGAAGTTGTCCGGGTCGCCGTTGTCGCCAGCCCAGCCCATGAACAGCAGGTCATGCTCGCCAGCCTTGGCGCGGCGGATCAGTTCGCCCCACTCGATCACGCGGATTTCCGCCTGAATGCCGATTTCCGCCAGGTCCGATTGCAGCAACTGTGCGCCCAGGCTCGGGTTCGGGTTGAGCAGGCTGCCGGACGGACGCGTCCAGATGGTGGTCTGGAAGCCGTCCTTGAGTCCGGCCTTGGCCAGCAGCGTCTTGGCTTTGGCCACGTCGTGCGGATAGCCCGGCAGGTTCTTCGCGTAGCTCCAGGTGTTCGGCGGGTAAGGGCCGTTGGCGGGTTCGGCAGTGTCTTCGAACACGGCTTTGACGTAGTTGGCTTTGTCGAAGGCGAGGTTGATCGCCTGGCGCACTTCCGGTTTGTCGAGCGGTGGATGCTGGCTGTTGATGCCGACGAAAGCGGTCATGAACGCGTCAGTCTTTTCCACTTTCAGCGTTGGTTCTTCCTGTGCGGCCTTCACGTCCAGCGGTTTTGGCGACAGAGCGATCTGGCACTCGTTGCGCCGCAGTTTTTGCAGGCGCACGTTGGCGTCCGGGGTGATGGCGAAGATCAGCGGATCGACCGCAGGCTTGCCGCCAAAATAGTCCGGGTTGGCCTTGTAGCGCACCGAGGCGTCTTTCTGGAAGCGCGTGAACACGAACGGACCGGTGCCGATCGGTTGGCTGTTGAGCTTGTCGGTGGCGTCGGCCTTGAGCAGCTTGTCCGCATATTCGGCGGAATAGATGGAGGCGAAGCCCATGCTCAGCGTCGCGAGAAACGTCGAATCCGGGTGGTCGAGGGTAAAGCGCACGGTCAGCGGGTCGAGTGCGTCGATCTTCTTGATCAGCGTCGGCAACTGCATGGACTGGGCGTGCGGGAAGCCGCTTTGCGCCACTTTGTGCCATGGGTTGGCCGGGTCGAGCATGCGGTCGAAGCTGAACTTGACGTCTTCGGCGCTCAGGGTGCGGGTCGGCTTGAAATAGTCAGTGCTGTGAAACTTCACCTGCGGGTGCAGCTTGAACACGTAACTCAGGCCATCGGGGCTGACTTCCCAGCTGTCGGCCAGGCTTG
Source organism: Pseudomonas sp. Y5-11 (assembly GCF_022368695.1). Classification (NCBI taxonomy): domain Bacteria; kingdom Pseudomonadati; phylum Pseudomonadota; class Gammaproteobacteria; order Pseudomonadales; family Pseudomonadaceae; genus Pseudomonas; species Pseudomonas sp. Y5-11. The sequence continues at coordinate 632,408 of NZ_CP058974.1, read as the reverse complement.
GCACGACTTTGCCGCTGGCGGTGTCGAAGTCCACCAGGCGGTTCATCAGTACGTCGGCCGAGGCATTGGTGGTGGTCAGCGAGTTGTATTGCACCACGTCGAACCCTTCAGGGCTGGCCTCGGTGCACACGCTCAGGGCGGCAGCCTGGGCCAGGGGGCTCAGCAGAAGCGGGGCGAGCAACAGGGGTAGGGCAGCGAGGCGCATGGTCGGCTTCCTTTACAGATCGAAGGCCCATCTGCAGGTGCAGTCTGGAAAAGGGTTACCCTAGAGGGCTGGATTGCAAATGACTATCCCCTTTTTGCATTTTTCGGGCCGGGACAGTGGTGTTTTTCAGACCACGGTGCACGAGGAAAAGTCGGGAACCTCTTTTAGAGCGGTTTTCTGCGACGAGTGGTCAAAACGCGCCTCAGCCTTTATCCAAAGCGTCCGCAGCCGGAAAATGCGCGTTTTTACCGGTCGATTGCACATCCATTGTTGTTGCACCCCGGTCTTTCTGGTATAAAGCAGCGCTCTTTTCTAGGGGCCCGGTTCCTTCACTGTAGGTGTAGCCGGTAAGACCTCTAAAGAAACGCGGCGCCTGGCGCCAAATGACTGAGAGATTAAGCGGCCAACCCATGCCGGGTTGGGCATGTGGTTTTAGAGGGCTGAGGCATGTCGAGAGTATGTCAAGTTACCGGTAAGGGTCCGGTAACCGGGAATAACATTTCCCACGCAAACAACAAAACCCGTCGTCGTTTCCTGCCGAACCTGCAGCATCACCGCTTCTGGGTTGAAGAAGAGAAACGTTTCGTACGCCTGCGCGTTTCCGCCAAAGGCATGCGTATCATCGACAAGCGTGGCATCAGCGTTGTGCTGGCCGAGCTGCGTCGCGACGGCAAGATTTAAGGGAGCTAATCATGCGTGAATTGATTCGTTTGATTTCGAGCGCCGGTACTGGTCACTTCTACACTACCGACAAGAACAAGCGTACTACCCCGGACAAAATCGAGATCAAGAAATATGATCCGGTTGTTCGCAAGCACGTGATCTACAAGGAAGGCAAAATCAAGTAATTGATTTTTCCCGACTTACGAAAAAGGCCCGTATCTCACGATACGGGCCTTTTTTGTTGCCTCGGATTTCTGCGGTGTCAGGCCGGGCCTCATCGCTGGCAAGCCAGCTCCCACAGTGATTACCGGTGTTCACAATATTGGTGTTAACCACAAAACCTGTGGGAACTGGCTTGCCAGCGAAAGGGCCGGAGCAGTCAGCGAAAGTCCTCAAGCCTTCTGTTCAAAGATCACATAGACCTTGCGGCAAGCCTCCAGCACTTCCCAGGTGCCACGGAAGCCGGCTGGAATCACAAAGCGGTCACCCACGCGCAAGGTCTTGGCATTGCCATCGCTGTCACGCAGCACCGAAACTCCCTGCAGGATTTCGCAATATTCGTGCTCGGTGTAGTTCACCGTCCATTGGCCAACCGCGCCTTCCCACACGCCGACACCCATTTGCCCGCAAGGGCTGTCGTACTGGTTGAACACCGCTTGCTCGGGATCGCCCTTGAGCACTTTGGCCGGGTCCGGGCGATAGCGTTCGGCTGCGCTGGTGGTCAGGCTGATGTCGACGACGTTCTGGATGTTCATTGTTGTTTTCTCCCGTGATGACGGCGCGGTGACTTGAAAGTGCCAAAGTCTATGTTTATTAAAATGAACACCGCAAGGTCGTATGGCGCGCTTATGTCAAATATATTGAAACAAACCCGGCCGCTGGTTTAGGGTGGCGGGTGCCTTGGGCCGAAAAGCAGGCTGGCCGGGCAGCATTCCTGAAGACGACCGCGAAGAACGCGGCGCTCTATTCAACAAGAGGAGGACACTCGAATGACCACCCTGACTCGTGCCGATTGGGAACAACGCGCCCGCGACCTGAAGATCGAAGGCCGCGCCTACCTCAACGGTGAATACACCGACGCCGTTTCTGGCGAGACTTTCGAGTGCATCAGCCCGGTCGATGGCCGTCTGCTGGGCAAGATCGCCAGCTGTGACGCCGCCGACGCTCAGCGCGCTGTGGAAAACGCTCGCGCCACCTTCAATTCCGGCGTCTGGTCGCGCCTGGCACCGACCAAACGCAAAGCCACCATGATTCGTTTCGCCGGCCTGCTCAAGCAGCACGCCGAAGAACTGGCGCTGCTCGAAACCCTCGACATGGGCAAGCCGATCAGTGATTCGCTGTACATCGACGTGCCCGGCGCGGCGCAGGCCCTGAGCTGGAGCGGCGAGGCGATCGACAAGATCTACGACGAAGTCGCCGCCACTCCGCACGATCAACTGGGTCTGGTGACCCGCGAGCCGGTCGGCGTGGTCGGCGCCATCGTGCCGTGGAACTTCCCGCTGATGATGGCCTGCTGGAAACTCGGCCCGGCGTTGTCGACCGGTAACTCGGTGATCCTCAAGCCGTCTGAAAAATCCCCGCTGACTGCCATCCGCATCGCTGCGCTGGCGGTTGAGGCCGGCATTCCGAAAGGCGTGCTCAACGTGCTGCCGGGCTACGGCCACACCGTTGGCAAGGCGCTGGCGTTGCACAACGATGTCGACACGCTGGTGTTCACTGGTTCGACCAAAATCGCCAAGCAGTTGATGATCTACTCCGGCGAATCGAACATGAAGCGCGTGTGGCTGGAAGCCGGCGGCAAGAGCCCGAACATCGTCTTCGCTGATGCGCCGGACCTGCAAGCCGCTGCCGAATCCGCCGCCAGCGCCATTGCCTTCAACCAGGGCGAGGTCTGCACCGCCGGTTCGCGTCTGCTGGTCGAGCGTTCGATCAAGGACAAATTCCTGCCGATGGTGATCGAGGCGCTGAAAACCTGGAAGCCGGGCAACCCGCTGGATCCGGCGACCAACGTTGGTGCGCTGGTCGATACCCAGCAGATGAACACCGTGCTGTCGTACATCGAATCCGGTCACAGCGACGGCGCCAAACTGGTCGCTGGCGGCAAGCGCATCCTCCAGGAAACCGGTGGCACTTACGTCGAGCCGACGATTTTCGACGGCGTGAGCAACGCGATGAAGATCGCTCAGGAAGAGATCTTCGGCCCGGTGCTGTCGGTCATTGCTTTCGACACCGCCGAAGAGGCGATCCAGATCGCCAACGATACGCCGTATGGCCTGGCCGCAGCAGTCTGGACCCAGGACATCTCCAAAGCGCACCTGACCGCCAAAGCGCTGCGCGCCGGTAGCGTGTGGGTCAACCAGTATGACGGCGGCGACATGACCGCACCGTTCGGCGGCTTCAAGCAGTCAGGCAACGGTCGTGACAAGTCGTTGCATGCATTCGACAAGTACACCGAACTGAAGGCGACGTGGATCAAGCTGTAAATCGTTGACGGGAGCCTGAGTGAATCAGGCTCCCGAATCGAGCAGAGATCCCTGTGGGAGCAAGTCTCTGTGCTGAGGGGATTTATCCCCGATCGGCTGCGAAGCAGTCGCAAAACCAGTGCATTTGATGGTGCAGGTTTTGAGGTCGCTGCGCGACCTGTCGGAGATGAATCCCCTCACCACAGGGTTTGCTCCCACATTTGGTTTTGTGGTGTACATAAAAATAATCCACAGGAGCGTGGACCATGCGTTGGGCGACGTATTTCGCCGTGTTGGCGTCTGTCTTGAGTGTCGGTCTGGCCCTGGGGGTCAGCATGCCGCTGGTGTCGTTGCGTCTGGAGGGGTGGGGCTATGGCTCTTTCGCCATCGGTGTGATGGCGGCGATGCCGGCAATTGGCGTATTGCTGGGCGCGAAGATTTCCAGTCATCTGGCGGCGCGTTTCGGCACAGCCAACCTGATGCGCCTGTGCCTGTGGGCCGGCGCGTTGTCGATTGGCCTGCTGGCGCTGCTGCCGAGTTATCCGGTCTGGCTGGTATTGCGCCTGATGATCGGGGTGATCCTGACCATCGTGTTCATCCTTGGCGAAAGCTGGATCAACCAACTGGTCGTCGAAAACTGGCGCGGGCGACTGGTCGCTCTGTATGGCAGCAGTTATGCATTGAGCCAACTGTCTGGTCCATTGCTTCTGGGGGCGTTGGGTACTGAGCATGATTATGGATTCTGGGTCGGCGTCGGGCTGCTGACGATTTCGCCTTTTCTGTTGATGGGCCGCAGCGGGGCGCCGAGCAGTGAAGCCAGCAGTGTGACCTTCGGCGATCTCTGGGGATTTGCCCGCGAGTTGCCGGCGATTGCCTGGGCGGTGTCGTTGTTCGCCGCGTTCGAGGCGATGATCCTCACGCTGCTGCCGGTGTATTGCCTGCAGCAGGGCTTCACTGCCGAGATTGCGCTGGCGATGGTCAGCACCGTGGTGGTCGGCGACGCGCTGTTGCAACTGCCGATTGGCGCGTTGGCAGACTACCTGTCGCGGCGCACGTTGTTTACCGGATGCGCGGTGATCCTGATGCTGTCGAGCCTGGCGATTCCGCTGTTGATCGACACGCTGCTGATCTGGCCGTTGTGGGTGTTGTTCGGGGCCAGTGCCGGTGGCCTGTTCACCTTGTCACTGATCCTGATCGGCGAGCGTTATCGCGACGATGCGCTGGTGCGAGCCAATGCGCACATTGCGCAGCTGTGGGGTGTGGGCTGTCTGATCGGGCCTTTGCTCGCGGGAGCGGGCAGCCAGTGGATCAGCGGGCATGCGTTGCCATTGTTGATGGCGGCGGGGGCGTTCGGGTTGGTGATTCTGCTGATGCGTCAAGGTGCATTCGGGACGGTGCAGACGGCTTAAGGTCAAAAGATCGCAGCCTGCGGCAGCCCCCTGCAGGGAAATCGCATTCCTCCACTCCAGGAGCTGCCGCAGGCTGCGATCTTTTGCTTTTTAAAGCATCCGTTCCAGGCCCACCGTGGTGCTGAACCACGCATTGAAGCGCCGCCACCAGCTCCCGGGTTCCTGGGTCAGCGTGTGCATCTGACCGTTGTCCTCGGTCACCCAGACAATCTTCCCATCCTGCAATTTCGCCTGATAACTCAGGGCTGGCGCCATGCCTTGCAGCGCCAGTTCGCGCACGTGTCCGGCCAGCTCCGGGCTGTCCACCAGCACCCCGACTTCGGTGTTCCACAACACTGAGCGCGGATCGAAGTTGAACGAGCCGATGAACGCTTTCTGTCGATCGAAAATCATCGCCTTGCTGTGCAGGCTGGAGTCCGAGCCGCGGAACGACTTGCTGTAAAACAAATGCGGACCGCTGCCATAGTTGTCCCCGGGCTGACGGCGCAGTTCATACAGTTTCACACCGTGTTCCAGCAACGCCTTGCGATACGGCGCATAACCTCCGTGCACCGCCGGCACATCGGTGGCTTGCAGCGAATTGGTCAGCAGGCTCACCGAGACCCCGGCGTCGGCGCGTCCGGTCAGGTACACCAGCCCCGGCTGGCCGGGCACGAAGTACGCCGAAATCATGATCAACTCTTTGCTGACGCCGCGCAGTTCCGGCGCCAGTTGCGTGGTCAGCAGCAGTTGCGGATCCGGCTCGTCCTTGGCTAGCACCTTGCTTGGCGCGTCCCACAGTGCCTGGTTCCAGGCCCAGATCAGTTCCTTGCGCCAGATATCCATGCGTGGCGCGGTCTTGAACGTCATCAACTGTTGATACAGCGCGTGGTTCTGTTTGCGGGTTTCATCCAGCGATTCTTCCAGGCGCGTGCGGGTGTTTTGCAGGTCTTTGATGCTCGGTTTGCTGGAGAGGAATTCGTCGATCGGCTTGCTCAGCGCGCTGTTCCAGTACTGGTCAAAACTGTGCCCGAGCTGTTCGGCCACCGGGCCCACGCTGAGCATGTCGATGTCGGTGAAATTCAGGTTCGGCTCGGCATCGAAGTACTCGTCGCCCAGATTGCGCCCGCCGACGATGGCCACGCTGTTGTCGGCCAGAAACAGTTTGTTGTGCATGCGCCGGTGTTGCAGCGACAGGTTGAACAGGCGTCCGGCTGCGCGGGTCACGCCGGTGCTGCGACCCAGGTGCAGCGGGTTGAACAGGCGAATCTGGATTTGTGGGTGCGCCGCCAGCGTGGCGATGATCGTGTCCAGACCGTCGCTGGTGGTGTCATCGAGCAGGATGCGTACGCGCACGCCGCGGTCGGCAGCCTTGAGCAGTTCTTCCACCAGCATCCGCGTGCTGACACCGTCGTGAACGATGTAGTACTGCAAGTCGAGGCTGGTTTGCGCATTGCGGATCAGCTCGGCGCGCGCGGTGAACGCTTCAGTGCTGTTGGACAGCAAGCGGAAGCCGGAACGGCCCTGATAGGGCGCGGCCTGGGCCTGGATCGAGCGGCCGAAGCTGGACTTCGACGCAGGCAAGGCCTGGCTCGGCTCACGGGGTACATCAAAGCTGGCGCAGCCGCTCAGGAGCGAGGCGAACATCAGCAAAGCGAGTAGGGGCTGTCTGAAGCTCACGTAGGAACGTTCCGGTCGGCTGCAAAGGTCGGCATATGGACGCTGATCACTCGAAAAAGGTCAGTCGGCTTCGGCCAGTAGTTTGATCGCCGCTGCACCGACCTTGCGCACCGCTTCTTCGATCTGCGGTGTCGGTTTGGCAGCGTAGTTCATTCGCAGGCAATTGCGGTACTTGCCCGAGGCGGAAAAGATGCTGCCCACGGCGATCTGTACGCCTTGGTCATGCAACGCACGATTGAGTTTCAGCGTATCGAAACCCTCCGGCAATTCGACCCAGAGCATGAAGCTGCCCTGTGGACGGCTGGCGCGGGTGCCGGGCGGAAAATAGCGAGTGACCCAGTCGATCATGATGTCGCGATTACGCTGGTATTGCGTGCGCATCCGCCGCAAATGCGGTTCGAAGTGCCCGGACTTGAGAAATTCTGCGATGGCAATCTGCGGCTGCGGCGCGGTGGAACCGGTGCTGATGTATTTCATGTGCAGCACCCGTTCCAGATACCGTCCCGGCGCGACCCAACCGATGCGCAGCCCCGGCGCCAGAGTCTTGGAAAACGAACTGCACAGCAGCACGCGACCATCCTCGTCGAAGGATTTGATCGTGCGCGGTCGCGGGTAGGTGTAAGCCAGTTCGCCATACACGTCGTCCTCGATGATCGCCACATCGAAACGCTGCGCCAGCGTCAACAACGCGCGTTTGCGCGACTCCGGCATGATGTAGCCCAGCGGGTTGTTGCAGTTGGGGGTGATCTGGATGACCTTGATCGGCCACTGCTCCAGCGCCAGTTCCAGCGCTTCGAGGCTGATGCCGGTCAATGGATCGGTGGGGATTTCCAGGGCTTTCATGCCCAGCCCTTTGAGGGTCTGCATGGCGCCGTGGAAGCTCGGCGAATCCACCGCGACGATATCGCCCGGCTCGCAGATCGCGTGGATGCTGGTGGACAGCGCTTCGTGGCAACCGGTGGTGATCACCAGATCGCTGGCGCTCAACTGGCAGCCGGAATCGAGCATCAGTCGGGCGATCTGTTCGCGCAGTTCGAGGGTGCCGTGGATGTTGTCGTAATACAGCCCGGGCATGTCCTGCCGGCGGCTGATCCGCGCCAGCCCGCGCAGCAGTGGTTTCAGGGTGGGCGTGGTCACGTCGGGCATGCCGCGACCCAGTTGAACCACGTCCTTGCGCGGTACCGCGCGAATCAGCTCCAGCACTTGATCCCACTGCGAAATCTCCACCGGCCGCTGCGCCGGACGGCCAACGGCAGGCAGCTCCGGCAGCTCGCGACCGACCGGCACAAAGTAGCCGGACTTGGGTTTCGGCGTTGCCAGGCCGCTGTCTTCAAGCATGCGATAGGCCTGCTGCACGGTGCTCAGGCTGACCCCGTGTTCTACGCTCAGGGCGCGCACCGAAGGCAGGCGATCACCGGGACGGTAGAAGCCTTGTTCGATGCGGGTGCCGAGCAGCTCGGCGAGGTTCACATACAGGGTCATGGCACTGCCTCGATGCAGGTGATTCGTTAAACCAGTACAGATGCAGCAAAAATCGGTGATTCAGACGCAGAAACGGCAAATCTGTATGGGATTAATACAGATGTGTTGAATCTGTAATGCTTTTGCCGACCCGCGCATCATGGAATCTCTGGCTACCCAAGTAAACAGGAGCGACAAAAATGAACGGCTTGAGCGATGTGCGGCTGACGTTACACAGTCAGGAACTGGCGGCAGGGCAGGAGGACAGCGCATGGAATAGCGCCATGCGCAACGCGCCGTCCGGCCTGAGTCGCTGGGGCCTGTTCTGGCATCGTCTGCACACGCGCAAGGCGCTTTTGAACCTGACGCCGGAGCAGCTCAAAGATATTGGGCTGACCCGGGAGCAGGCGCAGGAGGAGGGGTTGAAGCCGTTCTGGCGGCTGTAACCTGATTTGGAATGCATTCCCCTGTAGGAGCTGCCGCAGGCTGCGATCTTTTGACTTTATTTTTGAAGAGCAGAAGATCGCAGCCTGCGGCAGCTCCTACAGGGGCAGCGGCTTTCAGACCAACTCTTTGAGCCGATGCCACAACATCCCCAACGCCAGCAACGGCGAACGCAAATGCTTGCCGCCGGGGAAAGTGATGTGCGGCACCTTGGCAAACAGTTCAAAGCCGCCGCTGTGCTGCCCGCTGATCGCCTCGGCCAGCAGCTTGCCGGCCAAGTGCGTGGCATTAACCCCGTGCCCGGAATAGGCTTGGGCGTAATACACGTTCGGCTGGTCTTTGAGTCGGCCAATCTGCGGCAGCCGGTTGGCACCGATGCCGATCATCCCGCCCCATTGATAGTCGATCTTCACGCCTGCCAGTTGTGGAAACACTTCGAGCATCTTCGGTTGCATGTAGGCGCCGATGTCCTTCGGATCACGCCCGGAATAATGGCAGGCACCGCCGAACAGCAGGCGCCGATCCGCCGAGAGCCGGTAGTAATCCAGCGCCACCCGCTGGTCGCAGACCGCCATGTTTTGCGGCAGCAGGCTGTGCGCCTGGGTTTCGCTCAACGGTTCGGTGGCGATGATGTAGCTGCCGGCCGGGAGCACTTTGCCGCTGAGTTGCGGATTGAGGTCGTTGAGGTAAGCGTTGCAGCCCAGCACCAGGGTTTTCGCCCGCACTGAACCTTGAGCGGTGTGGACGCGAACTTCGGTGCCGTAATCGATCCGCGTCACCGCCGATTGCTCGAACAGCTTCACACCCAATTGCTGTGCGGCAGCGGCTTCACCCAGCGCCAGGTTCAGCGGGTGCAAATGCCCGGAACCCATGTCGATCAAGCCGCCGACATAGCGTTTGGAGCCGACCACGGTGTGCATTTCATCCGCTTGCAGCAGGCGGGTTTGGTAGCGATAGCCGAGGCTGCGCAGTTCTTCGGCGTCTTCGGCAAAGCCTTCGAGATCGGCCGGTTTGTTGGCGAGGTCGCAATAGCCCCAGGTCAGATCGCAAGGGATCTGAAAGCGCTCGACGCGCTGGCGGACGATTTCAACTGCTTCCAGGCCCATCAGTTTCATCTGGCGTACACCGTCAGCGCCGATGACGTTGCTGAACTGTTCGAGACCGTGGCCGACCCCGCGAATCAACTGTCCGCCGTTGCGGCCACTGGCGCCCCAGCCGATCCGGTGCGCTTCCAGCAACACCACGCTGAGGCCGCGTTCTGCCAGCTCCAGCGCGGTGTTCAGCCCGGAGAAGCCGCCGCCGACCACGCACACGTCCGCCGTCAGCTCGCCTTGCAGCGCCGGATGGTCAGGCTGCGGAAGGCTGCTGGCGGCGTAGTAAGAGGCAACGTGGGGTTGGCTCGCGAAGGTTCGGGCGCGGGCATTCATGGGCATCATCCAACGGCTGAGTGTCGAGAAAATTTGACGGAGCATAAGCCGCACCGCCGAAGGCCGGCAACACTGGTCGGCCGTTGCTGTCTGGATCACGGCTTTTGCGGCACAATTGCCGCCTATTTCATGTGGGTTACCGTTTCGATGAGTTGCAATCGCCAGACCCTTCGCGACCTGCGTCAGCAGATCCCCACGTTCGACTGCGTGCCGGGCTGTCACGATTGCTGCGGGCCGGTGACGACCTCGCCGGAAGAGATGTCGCGACTGCCGCGCAAGACCCGCGCCGAGCAGGATGCGGCGATGGAAGAGCTGAACTGTGTGCACCTGGGGTCCAATGGTTGCACGGTGTATGGCGAGCGGCCGTTGATTTGTCGCTTGTTCGGTACCACCAAAACCCTGCCGTGCCCGAACGGGCGCGGGCCGGTGGAGCTGATTCATCCACGGGTGGAAAAGCAGATCTTCGAGTACATGGCTTCGAACCGGCAGGTGCTGGTTTAGCGGGTTCACTCGCAACCGAGCTGACGCCTTCGCGAGCAGGCTCGCTCCCACATTTGAAATGCATTCCCCTGTGGGAGCGAGCCTGCTCGCGAATGGAGCGATGCCAATCTTCAGTCCGGAATCGGCAGGCTCAGGCTCTCCTTCACCTCTTCCATCACGATATAGCTTTTGGACTCACGCACATGCGGCAGTTTCAACAGAATGTCGCCCAGCAGTTTGCGGTACGAGGCCATCTCGGAAATCCGCGCCTTCACCAGATAGTCGAAATCCCCTGACACCAGGTGGCATTCCAGCACGTGCGGCAGCTTCAGCACCGCGCGGCGGAACTCCTCGAACGTGTCGCCGGATTTGTAGTCGAGGCTGATCTCGACGAACACCAGCAGGCTACCCTTCAAGTGCTGCGGATTCAGGCGGGCGTTGTAGCCCATGATGATCCCCTCACGCTCCAGCCGTCGCACCCGCTCAGTGCACGGCGTGGTGGACAAACCGACCTTCTCCCCGAGTTCGGTAAACGATATGCGCCCGTCTGCCTGCAGGATCCGCAAGATGTTGCGGTCGATCTTGTCCAGCTCACGTTTGGTCTGAGTGTTGGTACGCATAGGGGATGCGCCTCCGTGAAAAGGGTTTTTGCCGAGAATTGTCGCCAAATATAGGCGCTTATATAGTGAAATGCACTGGCCATTCTTTTTTACACTGCGCGCATCATTGCTCTAACAACAGACGTACGCGGCCCTGCCGCGATGAGGGATACAAAAATGCGCGTAATGGTCTTGGGTAGCGGCGTCATCGGTACCGCCAGTGCTTACTATCTGGCCCGTGCCGGGTTTGAAGTGGTGGTGGTCGACCGGCAGCCAGCCGTGGCCATGGAGACCAGTTTCGCCAACGCCGGCCAGGTGTCGCCGGGTTATGCCTCGCCGTGGGCCGCGCCGGGCGTGCCGCTCAAGGCCATCAAATGGCTGCTGCAGCGCCACGCGCCGCTGGCGATCAAGGCCACCGCTGACATTGACCAGTACCTGTGGATGGCGCAGATGCTGCGCAACTGCACTGCCAGCCGTTACGCGGTGAACAAGGAGCGCATGGTGCGTCTGTCCGAGTACAGCCGCGACTGCCTCGACGAACTGCGCGCCGAAACCGGCATCGCCTACGAAGGCCGCAGCCTCGGCACCACGCAACTGTTCCGCACCCAGGCGCAGCTGGATGGCGCCGCCAAAGACATCGCCGTGTTGAAAGAATCCGGCGTGCCGTTTGAAGTCCTCGACCGCGCCGGCATTGCCCGCGTCGAGCCGGCGCTGGCCAATGTCACCGATATCCTCGCCGGCGCCTTGCGTCTGCCGAACGACCAGACGGGCGACTGCCAGATGTTCACCACGCGTCTGGCGGAAATGGCCGTGAAACTCGGTGTGGAATTCCGCTTCGGTCAGGACATCCAGCGCCTCGACTACGCTGGCGACCGCATCAACGGCGTGTGGATCGACGGCAAGCTGGAAACCGCCGACCGCTATGTGCTGGCCCTCGGCAGCTACTCGCCGCAGTTGCTCAAGCCGCTGGGCATCAAGGCCCCGGTGTATCCGCTCAAGGGCTACTCGCTGACCGTGCCGATCACCAACCCGGACATGGCCCCGACTTCGACCATTCTCGACGAGACCTACAAGGTCGCGATCACCCGTTTCGACAACCGCATCCGCGTCGGCGGCATGGCGGAAATCGCCGGTTTTGACCTGTCGCTCAACCCGCGTCGGCGCGAAACCCTGGAGATGATCGTCAACGACCTTTATCCTCAGGGCGGCAATCTGGCCGAGGCGAGCTTCTGGACCGGTTTGCGTCCGACCACGCCGGACGGTACACCAATCGTGGGTGCCACACCGTTCAAGAACCTGTTCCTCAACACCGGTCACGGCACCCTGGGTTGGACCATGGCGTGTGGTTCCGGTCGTTTGCTGGCCGATCTGATGGCGAAGAAAAAGCCGCAGATCAGCGCCGAAGGCCTCGATATTTCCCGTTACGGCAACAAGCCTCAGGAGTCCGCAAAACATGGCAATCCAGCGCCAGCTCACCAATGAGCGCATGAGTCAGATCGTTACCCACAACGGCACCGTGTATCTGGCCGGTCAGGTCGGCGATGACTTCAACGCCGGGGTCGAACAGCAGACCCGCGACGTGCTCGCCAACATCGAGCGTTTGCTGGATCTGGCAGGGACTGACAAGCAGCATCTGCTGTCGGCGACGATCTACCTGAACGACATCGAGGCGCACTTTGCCGGGATGAACTCGGTGTGGGATCAGTGGCTGCCCAAAGGCGCCGCCCCGGCCCGCGCCACCGTCGAAGCGAAGATGGCCAAGCCGAGCATCCTGGTCGAGATTTCCATCGTCGCCGCGTTGCCGTAACCGTTTCAAAGATCCCTCTCCCGGCGCTGTTGGCGGTTCACGCCGTCAGCCAGCGCCGGTTTTTATTCCCATGACCGCCTAGAAGTCTGCCGCCATGCGTCCTGCCCGTGCCCTGATCGACCTAGAAGCCCTGCGCCACAACTACCGAATTGCCCGCGAAGTCACTGGCGCCAAGGCGCTGGCGGTGATCAAGGCTGATGCCTACGGGCACGGCGCGGTGCGTTGCGCCCAGGCGCTGGAAGCCGAGGCCGACGGGTTCGCCGTCGCCTGCATCGAAGAAGCACTGGAGCTGCGCGCGGCGGGCATCAAGGCCCCGGTGCTGTTGCTCGAAGGCATTTTCGAAGCCGATGAACTGGCGCTGATCGTCGAGCATGATTTCTGGTGCGTGGTGCATTCGTTGTGGCAGCTCGAAGCCATCGAGCAGGCGGCATTGAGCAAACCGATCACCGTGTGGTTGAAGCTCGATTCCGGGATGCACCGTGTGGGTCTGCATCCGAAGGATTACGCGGCGGCCTATCAGCGCCTGCTGGCCAGCGGCAAAGTGGCGAAGATCGTGCTGATGAGCCACTTCGCCCGCGCCGATGAGTTGCACGAGCAGAGCAGCGCCGATCAGGTCGCGGTGTTCGAAGCGGCGCGTCAGGGCCTGACGGCCGAAGTCAGCCTGCGCAACTCGCCGGCGGTGCTCGGTTGGCCGCAGATCCCCAGCGACTGGGTACGCCCGGGCATCATGCTCTATGGCGCCACCCCGTTCGAAGAAGCCAACGCCGTGGCCGAGCGCCTGCAACCGGTGATGACCCTCGAATCGAAAGTCATCTGCGTGCGTGAATTGCCCGCCGGCGAGCCGATCGGCTACGGCGCCAAATTCATTACCGACAAGCCGATGCGCATCGGCGTGGTGGCCATGGGGTATGCCGACGGCTACCCGCGTCAGGCACCGACCGGCACGCCAGTGCTGGTGGCCGGTAAACGCAGCCGGATTCTTGGCCGTGTGTCGATGGACATGCTGTGCATCGACCTCACTGAGGTGCCGGAAGCCGACCTCGGTTCGACCGTCGAGCTGTGGGGCAAAAACATCCTCGCCAGCGAAGTGGCGCAGTGGGCGGACACCATTCCGTACCAGATCTTCTGCAACCTGCGTCGGGTGCCAAGGCTCTATTCCGAGGGTTAACGCCGCTGCGGGGGCCAAGTGTTGTAAATACTGAACGCTGTCGCCATGATAACGCTCAATATTCTTACAACATCAGGAGGCTCCCGCCTTGGACGTCGGTGAACGACTGCAATCGATCCGCAAGCTCAAAGGGCTTTCCCAGCGTGAACTCGCCAAACGCGCGGGCGTCACCAACAGCACCATTTCGATGATCGAAAAGAACAGCGTCAGCCCTTCGATCAGTTCGCTGAGGAAGGTACTGGGCGGGATTCCCATGTCCATGGTCGAGTTCTTTTCCGAAGAAATCCTGCAGGAAGTCCCGACCCAGATCGTCTACAAGGCCAACGAGCTGATCGACATCTCCGACGGCGCGGTGACCATGAAGCTGGTCGGCCGCGCGCACCCGAGCCGGGCCATCGCATTCCTCAACGAAATCTACCCGCCCGGCGCCGATACCGGCGAAGAAATGCTCACCCATGAAGGCGAGGAAACCGGGATTCTGGTGGAAGGTCGTCTGGAGCTGGTGGTGGGGCTGGAAACTTTTATTCTCGAAGCCGGCGACAGCTACTATTTTGAAAGTACCAAGCCGCACCGTTTCCGTAATCCGTTCGACGCGCCTGCGCGACTAATCAGCGCAGCCACGCCGGCGAATTTTTAAACACAGAGGCGCCAGGCCATGACGGCGAAGGCATCCGAAGAGTTTTTCCACTGCGCGGTATAACCCCTTCGACTATGGGGTTGTTTCAGTGTGGCGGGCTACCCGCTATACTTGCGCCCGCCTGCGAACCGTGGCCGCAGGCGTGAATAGCCACCATTGAGGGTGAACGCGTGAACCTAATTATGAAAATGCTGGCCGCACCAGCAACCGTACTGGCCCTCTGGGCTGTCAGCGCTCAAGCTGCGACGAATGACGACATTGCCAAGCGCCTCGAGCCAGTGGGCCAGGTGTGCGTTCAGGGGCAGGAATGCAAAGGAATGGAAGTCGCTGCCTCTGCGGGCGGCGGCGGTGGTGCGAAGACCCCGGATGAAGTGATTGCAAAACATTGCAACGCTTGCCACGGCACTGGTTTGTTGGGCGCCCCGAAAATTGGTGACACCGCCGCCTGGAAAGACCGCGCCGATCATCAGGGCGGCCTCGACGGCATCCTGGCCAAAGCCATCACCGGCATCAACTCCATGCCGCCGAAAGGCACTTGCGCCGATTGCTCGGATGACGAGTTGAAAGGCGCGATCCAGAAGATGTCCGGCCTGAAATAAGCCGCGCTTCTGACGAAAAAAACCGTCTTCGGACGGTTTTTTTGTGCCTGCGATTCGCGACCTGGGCTGTCCTTTGCAGCAAAGTCGAGGCAAGCTCGGTCTACCTCTATTCACGGAACGGGCAGGAGGCTTCAGATGGTGCAGTTGTGTTCGATCGAACAGGCAGTGGACGAGGTGCTCGCACGCTTGCCGGCGCATATCCACATGGGCATGCCGCTGGGGCTGGGCAAGCCCAATCACTTCGTCAACGCGCTGTACCGGCGCATCAAAGGCCTGCCCGAACGGCAACTGACGATGTACACCGCGCTGTGCCTGGGGCGGCCGACGCTGGGCGACGGTCTGCAGAAGCGCTTCATCGAACCCTTCGTCGAGCGTGTATTCGGTGATTACCCCGAATTCGATTTCCTCGCCGACCTGCGCCGCGACAGCCTGCCCGCCAACATCCGCATCGAACAGTTCTTCATGCAGCCCGGCAGCCTGCTCAACAGTGCACCGGCCCAGCAGGATTACGTCAGCAGCAACTACAGCCATGCCGCCCGCGACATCAATGCCGCCGGCCTCAATCTGGTGGCGCAGTTACTTGCCAGCAGCAGCGAACATCCTGATCGGTTGAGCCTGAGCTGCAACCCGGACATCACCCTCGACCTGCTGCCGATGATCGCCAAGCGCCGCGATGCCGGGGAGACCATTCTGCTGGTCGGCCAGGTGCACATCGATTTGCCGTACATGCCCGGCGATGCCGAAGTCGATATCGACACCTTCGACCTGCTGATCGACGCGAAGGACAGCAGCACGCTGTTTTCCACGCCGAACATGCCGGTGGGCTTTCAGGATCATTTCATCGGTTTGCACGCCAGCACGCTGGTGCGCGACGGCGGCACCTTGCAGATCGGCATCGGCTCGATGGGCGATGCGCTGACCGCCGCACTGCTGGCACGGCAGGCGGACAACGCCGGTTATCAGGCCCTGCTCAATGACATCAATCTCAGCCAGTGGGCGCAATTGATCGAACGCGAGGGCGGCACTACGCCATTCGCCAAAGGCCTGTATGGCTGCAGCGAAATGTTCGTCAACGGTCTGCTGGTGCTGGCCGATGCCGGGATCATCCGGCGCAAAGTCTATCCCGACGTGCAGACTCAGGAGCAGGCCAACGCCGGCACCCTCGATGAAGCGGCGCAGACCGATGGCATCTCGGTGCACGGTGGCTTCTTCCTCGGCCCGCGCAGTTTCTACGAGCGCCTGCGCGAGCTGCCGCAGAGCAAGCGCCTCGAATTCAACATGACCGGCATCAGCTACATCAACGAGCTGTACGGTCAGGAAGAGCTCAAGCGCTTGCAGCGCCTCGATGCCCGGTTCATCAACACCGTGTTCACCATGACCCTGATGGGCGCGGGTGTGGCCGATCAACTGGAAGACGGGCGGGTGCTCAGCGGGGTTGGCGGGCAATACAACTTCGTCGCCCAAGGCCACGCGCTGCACGATGCGCGCTCGATTCTGATCCTGCGCAGCTGGCGCGAGTCCGGCGGCGAGGTCAGTTCGAACATTGTCTGGGAGTACGGCCACTGCACGATTCCACGGCACCTGCGTGACATCGTGGTCACCGAGTACGGCATCGCCGACCTGCGCGGCAAGGCCGATGCGGCGGTGATCGAGTCGTTGCTCAATATCAGCGATTCACGCTTCCAGCTGGGGTTGATCGAGCAGGCACAGAAGGTCGGCAAGCTGCCGAAGGACTTCCGCCTCGATCCGCGATTTGCCGACAACACCCCGCAACGCTTGCAGGCCATTGCCGCAAAGCATCCGAACCTGTTTCCGGAGTATCCGCTGGGTTGTGATTTCACCGCGATCGAGCGCGATCTGTTACGAGCGCTGAACTGGCTGAAGAGCAAGTTCAAGCTGAGCGAGATCCTGGAATTGGGCAAGGCTGCGCTGGATGCGCCGGAGGCTTCGACGTTCCCCGAACACCTTGAACGTATGCAACTGACCAACCCGGAAGGCCTGAAGGAAGACCTGTTCCAGCGCCTGCTGCTCACCGGCCTGAAGGCTACCGCGCAATAACGGCCCAACCCAAAACCAACGGTGGGAGCGAGCCTGCTCGCGAAAACGGTGTATCAGACAACCAGGATGTCGACTGACACGGAGCATTCGCGAGCAGGCTCGCTCCCACAAAGATATTGCGGTGCGGTGTGGCTTTATTCGATGAAGGTCACGACGCCATCCTTCAGCGACTTCACGCGAGCCAGCGATTCAACGCGATAGCCCTGCGAGTCCAGCTCGGCACGCCCACCCTGGAATGACTTCTCGATCACGATGCCCAGACCGGCCACCGTGGCGCCAGCCTGTTTGATGATCGAAATCAGCGCCTGCGAAGCCTTACCGTTGGCCAGGAAGTCGTCGATGATCAGCACGCGGTCGCTGCTGGTCAGGTGACGCGGCGAGATGGCCACGGTGCTTTCGGTCTTCTTGGTGAACGAGTAAACGGTCGCCGACAGCAGGTTTTCGGTCAGGGTCAGGGACTGTTGCTTGCGGGCGAAGATCACCGGCACGCCGAGGTTCAGACCGGTCATGATCGCCGGGGCAATGCCCGAGGCTTCGATGGTGACGATCTTGGTGATGCCCGAATCCTTGAACAGCGTGGCGAATTCGTCGCCGATCAGCTTCATCAGGGCCGGGTCGATCTGGTGGTTCAGGAAGGCGTCGACCTTCAGGACCTGGTCGGAAAGCACGATGCCTTGTTCGCGGATTTTCTGGTGCAATGCTTCCATGAAGCTGTCCTCATTTGGCGCTTTGTGCGCCGAAGGTCTAGTAAAAAGTGGTCAATTCTAGCGCTTTAACATCGCGCGTATATCAGCCAGTGCGCTGTTGCCCCGCACGGCTTTGACTTCGGTCGGTGTGTCGTCGTTGCCTTCCCACGCCAGATCGTCCGGCGGCAGTTCATCGAGGAAGCGGCTGGGCGCGCAATCGATGATCTCGCCGTACTGTTTGCGTTTGGCTGCGAAGGTGAAGGCCAGGGTCTGACGCGCGCGGGTGATGCCCACGTAGGCCAGGCGGCGCTCCTCTTCGATGGTGTCGGCTTCGATGCTGGAGCGGTGCGGGAGGATTTCCTCTTCCATGCCCATGATGAACACGTAAGGGAATTCCAGGCCCTTGGACGCATGCAGGGTCATCATCTGCACGCCTTCGGCGCCGTCCTCTTCTTCCTGCTGACGCTCAAGCATGTCGCGCAGGACCAGTTTGCCGATGGCGTCTTCGACGGTCATCTCGCCGTCTTCGTCTTTTTCCAGGGTGTTCTTCAAGGCCTCGATCAGGAACCAGACGTTGCTCATCCGGTAGTCCGCAGCCTTGTCGCTGGAACTGTTGGTGCGCAGCCAGTTCTCGTAGTCGATGTCCATGACCATGCTGCGCAGGGCCGAGATCGGGTCTTCGCCGGCGCACTGTTCACGGACCTTGTCCATGAAGCGCTTGAAGCGCGACAGGCGATCGGTGAAGCGGCTGTCCAGATGCTCGCCCAGACCGATTTCGTCGGTGGCGGCGTACATCGAGATCTTGCGTTCGGTGGCGTAGTTGCCGAGCTTTTCCAGCGTCGTGGAACCGATTTCCCGGCGCGGCACGTTGATTACCCGCAGGAAGGCGTTGTCGTCATCCGGGTTCACGATCAGGCGGAAGTAGGCCATCAGGTCCTTCACTTCCTGACGCCCGAAGAAACTGTTGCCGCCGCTCAGGCGATACGGCACCTGGTGGTGCTGCAACTTCAGCTCGATCAGCTTGGCCTGGTAGTTGCCGCGATAGAGAATCGCGAAATCGCTGTACGGGCGGTCGGTGCGCAAGTGCAGGCTGAGGATTTCCATGGCCACGCGCTCGGCTTCGGCGTCCTCGTTGCGGCAGCGGATTACGCGGATCTCGTCGCCGTGGCCCATCTCACTCCACAGTTGCTTTTCGAATTCGTGCGGGTTGTTCGAAATCAGCACGTTGGCGCAGCGCAGGATGCGGCTGGTGGAGCGGTAGTTCTGCTCCAGCATCACCACTTTCAGCGACGGATAGTCGTCCTTGAGCAGCATCAGGTTTTCCGGCCGCGCGCCGCGCCAGGCGTAGATCGACTGGTCGTCGTCGCCCACCACGGTGAACTGGTTGCGCTTGCCGATCAGCATCTTCACCAGCAAGTACTGGCTGGCGTTGGTGTCCTGGTATTCGTCGACCAGCAGGTAACGCACCTTGTTCTGCCACTTTTCGAGAATGTCGGCGTGCTCTTCGAAGAGTTTTACCGGCAGCAGGATCAGGTCATCGAAGTCCACCGCGTTGAACGCCTTGAGCGTGCGCTGGTAGTGGGTGTAAACGATGGCAGCGGTCTGTTCCTTGGGATTGCGCGCGTTTTCCAGCGCCTGGGCCGGCAGGATCAGGTCGTTTTTCCAGGCGCCGATCATGTTCTTGATCTCGTCGACGCCGTCGTCGCCTGCGTATTCCTTCTGCATGATGTCGGTCATCAGGGCTTTGACGTCGGTCTCGTCGAAAATCGAGAAACCGGGTTTGTAGCCCAGCCGCGCATGCTCTTTGCGGATGATGTTCAGGCCCAGGTTGTGGAAGGTGCAGACCGTCAGGCCGCGACCTTCACCAGCGCGCAGCAGGGTGCCAACCCGCTCCTTCATTTCGCGCGCAGCCTTGTTGGTAAAGGTCATGGCGACGATGTACTGGGCGCGGATGCCGCAGTTCTGGATCAGGTGCGCGATCTTGCGCGTGATCACGCTGGTCTTGCCGGAGCCAGCGCCGGCGAGCACCAATAGAGGGCCGCCGACGTAGTTCACGGCTTCTTGCTGCCGGGGATTGAGTCGGGACATACGAAAATTCGGGAGTCGTTGACGAAATGGGCCGGCATTTTAACAGGCTCAGCGATTTGTGCTGCTCTCTCCGACTTGTGACGCACCACGCGATTCAAATTTGCCGGTTTTGTTACTTTCGCGGAGGATACACGGTGATTTTGCGGCTAATGTTCTCATTCGTGACACAAAATAACGTTCTGATAATCGTTGTCATTGAACATCGCAACGGCATAATGCCCCGCCCACATCATTGCAGAGTCTAGGGAGCTAGCTTGTCTACGCCTGTCGAACCCTTGCGTTTGCTGCTACTGGCCGAAGAGCCAGCGTGGACAGCGTTATTGCGCGAGTGTCTGGCTCCGATGGGGAGCGCGGCGGTGCTGATCAGCGCGCCGAGCTGGGAGTCGGTCAGCAGTCTGTTCGAAGACAATCGCCACGCGGTGTTGTTGACCGTTCCCGCATTGCAGCCGGCCCCGGGCCGTTGCAGCCTGCCGACGGTGTTGCTGCTGGAACACGAGCCGGCCAGCGCGCCGGTTGGCGTCAGCGACTGGCTGGTGTTCGACGCGCTCGACGCCGGCATGCTGCGCCGCTGCCTGCGCCACGTGCGTGAACGCGGCGTGCTGGAAAACACCCTGCAACGCCTCGCCGAACAGGATCCGCTGACCGGCATCGCCAACCGTCAGGGCTTCCAGACCCTGCTCGCGGCGCGTCTGGCGGAAAACGACGGCCGTGGCCTGGCCCTCGGGCATCTCGATCTCGACAACTTCCGCCACGCCAACGACGCCCTCGGCCATCAGGCCGGCGACCGGCTGATCCTGCAGGTCGTTGCGCGGCTGAAAAGTCAGCTCGAGGCCGGTGATCAACTGGCGCGGCTGGGCAGCGACGAATTTGCCTTGCTGATCGACACTCGCCGTGCGCCACAACGCGCCGAGTGGATGGCCGAACGCATCACCGAAGCCTTGTCCGAGCCGTATTGGGTCGATGGCGAAAGCCTGTTGATCGGCTCCAGCCTCGGCATCGCCCATGCCCGCGCACAAGGTGGCGCCGATCCGCTGATGTGGCATGCGCACATCGCCATGCAGCAGGCCAAGAGCACCCAGGGCTGCACGTTCCATATCTTCAACGAACGCATCAACCGCAACGCGCGGAGCATGGCCGACCTCGAAAGCGAACTGCGCCGGGCCTTGCGTCGTGATGAGCTGGAGCTGCACTACCAGCCACGGCTGAATCTGGCGGACGGACAAATCGTCGGCCTCGAAGCGCTGGTACGCTGGCGTCATGGCGAGCGTGGTCTGCTGCCGCCGAGCGAATTCGTGCCGCTGGCTGAACAAAGCGGTTTGATCGTGCCGCTGGGTTACTGGGTGATTTCCCGCGCCCTGCGTGACATGCAGGCGCTGCGCGAGCGCGGGCTGCCTGCGCTGCACATGGCAATCAACCTGTCATTCCGCCAGTTTCAGGACAGTCAGTTGCTGCCGACGCTCAGTCGGCTTATTGCCGAGCGTGGGGTCGAGGCGCAGTGGCTGGAATTCGAACTCACCGAAACCGCCGTGATGCGCCGCAGCGATCTGGTCAAACAGACCATGGATGCCCTCGGCCGCCTCGGCGTGCGCTTCTCGCTGGATGACTTCGGCACCGGGTTCTCATCGTTCGTGCACCTCAACAGCCTGCCGATCACCTTGCTGAAGATCGACAAGAGCTTCGTCGGCGGCATGGAGCAGCGCGAAGAGAACCGCAAACTGGTGCACGCAATGATCAACCTCGCGCACAACCTGCATCTGGAAGTGGTGGCCGAAGGCGTGGAATCACCGGAGCAGCTGGAGTTGTTGCGCGGGTTTGGCTGCGACCAGGTGCAGGGATATCTGATCAGCCGGCCGTTGCCGTTGGCGGAGTTGGTTGAGTACCTGACGTTTGGCTCAAGCCAGCAGGTTTCTGTGGAGGCCGTTTAAAAGATCGCAGCCTTCGGCAGCTCCTACACAAATCCCTGTAGGAGCTGCCGAAGGCTGCGATCTTTTGATCCTAATCTGCGCGAACGGCCTCAAACCTCTGTGACACAGGCTCCAGCCGGATCATCCGCTTCATCTTCCATTCAAACGCCAGCGTCAGGCTCACCGCCGCACACGCCAGCCCCAGCGCCAGCCCCCACCAGACGCCCGTTGGCCCCCAATGCAGGTGAAACGCCATCCACCACGCCGCCGGCGCGCCGATCAGCCAATAGCAACCGAGGCCGACCAGAAACGTGGTTTTAGCGTCCTTGAGTCCACGGATACAACCCATGGCAATCGTCTGTGTACCATCGAACAGCTCAAACCATGCCGCCACCGCCAGCAGGCTCACCGCCAGGCGGATCACCTCGGCAAACGCCGGGTCGTGGTGATCGAGGAACAACCCGACCAGTTGATTCGGCAACAGCCAGAACACCATGGCGAAACCCAGCATCACCACTGCGCCGAAGACGATGCCGACCCGGCCGGACATGCGTGCATCGCTCAGTTGCCCGGCGCCGTAGTGCTGGCCGACGCGCATGGTGATCGCATAAGACATCCCCGCCGGTACCATGAACGCTACCGAAACGATTTGCAGGGCAATCTGGTGTGCGCCCAGTTGCGTGCTGCCCATGGTGCCCATGCACAGCGCGGCGAAGGCGAACAAACCGACCTCCACGGCATAGGTGCCGCCAATCGGCAGGCCGAGTCGCCACAGTTCTTTCAGATACTGACGTTTTGGCCGCGACAGGCCGGCGCGCAACGGGTAAGCGTCGTAGGCCGGGTGCCGGCGGATGTGCCAGGCCAGCGCCAGCGCCATGCAGTTGGCAACGATTGCCGTGACCAGTCCGATGCCGGTCAGCCCCAGTTTCGGCAGGCCGAACAGGCCGGTGATCAGCGCGTAATTGAGCAGGAAGTTGGCCACGGTGCCGCCCAGGCTGATGACCATCACCGGCGTCGCCCGGCCGATCGCACTGGTAAAGCCGCGCAGGGCCATGAAGCTCAGATAGCCGGGCAGGGCAAAGGGCAGGGCGATGAGGAATTGCCCGGCGGCCTGGACGTTGGTTTCGGTTTGGCCGAACAGCAGTAACACCGGTTTCAGATTCCACAGCAGCAGCCCGGCGCCCAGCGCCATCAGCCATGCCAGCCATAATCCGGCCTGAGTCAGGCGGGCCGCGCCGATGATGTCACCGGCGCCCTGCCGGATCGCCACCAGGGTGCCGACCGCCGCGATCACGCCGATGCAGAAAATCGACACGAACGAATAACTTGCCGCGCCCAGTCCGCCACCGGCCAGCGCCTCGGGACTCAGGCGCGCCATCATCAGCGTGTCGGTCAGCACCATCAGCATGTGCGCCAACTGTGAAGCAATCAACGGCCCCGCCAGCCGCAGGATGGCCCAGAGTTCGGTACGCACAGGATGCTGCATGGTCATCACCACCCATTTATCAAAGGGAACACGAGACCGTCGATTCTCGGCGCTTGGCAGGGTTTGCACAAAAGGATAAAAAGGATGGGTGGCATGATTAAAACTCATCATGAGAACACCCCGTCGGGTTGACCGGATGCCGCTAGAGGAGCTTTGTGTATGTCCCGTCGTCTTCCACCCTTGTATGCCCTGCGCGCATTCGAAGCGGCGGCGCGGCACAGCTCGTTCACTCGGGCGGCCGAGGAGTTGTCGATTACCCAGAGTGCTGTCAGCCGGCACATCAAGACGCTGGAAGAGCATTTCGCCTGCAAGCTGTTTCACCGCAGCGGACGCAACCTGCAACTGACGGAATCGGCGCGGATGTTGTTGCCCGGCATTCGCGAGGGCTTTGCAGCCCTTGAGCGCGCCTGCAACACCTTGCGCACCGAGGACGACATCCTGCGCATGAAAGCGCCATCGACCCTGACCATGCGCTGGCTGCTGGCGCGACTCAGTCGTTTCCGTCATCTGCAACCGGGTAACGAAGTGCAATTGACCAGTGCGTGGATGGACGTGGATTCGGTGGATTTCAACAATGAGCCATTCGATTGCGCGGTACTGCTCAGTGACGGGCACTTCCCGCCGGACTGGGAGGCCAGCCTGCTGTTTCCCGAAGAACTGATCCCGGTCGGCGCGCCGAACCTGCTGAACGATCAACCCTGGGACGTGGCGCGGCTGGCCTCCACCGAGTTGCTGCACCCGACCCCGGACCGGCGTGACTGGCGCAGTTGGCTGGAGCATATGGGGCTGTCCGATCAGGTCTCGCTCAAGGGTGGGCAGGTGTTCGATACCCTCGAACTGGGCATGATCGCTGCCGCCCGTGGCTATGGGGTATCGATGGGGGATCTGCTGATGGTCGCCGAGGACGTCGCGCAAGGACGGTTGAGCCTGCCGTGGCCGACTGCCGTCGCCAGTGGCCTGAATTACTACCTGGTATGGCCGAAAACCCGTCCGGGAGGTGAACGTTTGCGCCGTCTCAGTGATTTTCTGCAAGGCGAAGTGCGCGCCATGGTGCTGCCGCAGGTCAAGCGCTTGAGCTGAAACGTTAGAGCCGCCACAATGCCGGCCTTGCGCCATAACCCCGCTATTTACTCAAGTATTCGGTTTAACCGCCGAAAATGAGCATGTGGGACCGTCGTGCCGGTCTCCACGATTCCACCCCCATATTAGAATTTTCCGAGCAGGTGCTGCGATCAAGGAGGATCCGGTGGCTCGGCCAGGAGCTGTTCATGTCTCAACCTCGCGCTCGGATCGCTTCGC
The DNA here is from genome assembly GCF_022368695.1 of Pseudomonas sp. Y5-11. Classification (NCBI taxonomy): domain Bacteria; kingdom Pseudomonadati; phylum Pseudomonadota; class Gammaproteobacteria; order Pseudomonadales; family Pseudomonadaceae; genus Pseudomonas; species Pseudomonas sp. Y5-11. Next base: position 607,867 of record NZ_CP058974.1, on the reverse strand, counting down.
AGCTGGGCCTCGCGCTCGCTGTGATATTGGCGATCGTCATCAGCGGCAGTACGGTATTCGCCCTGCGTTCGCTGGATTCCGCCAATCTCGCCACCCGTGAAGAACACCTCGCCAGTGAGGCGCGGCTGCTGGCTGACCAGTTGAGCACCTTCCACGGCACGCTGCGCGAGAGCACGCAGCGCCTGAGCGGGTTGTTCGAGAAGCGCTTCAGCGCGGGCCTGAGCATTCACCCGGATGAACCGGTGAACGTCGCCGGCACCCAGACCCCGGGCCTGCACCTGGGCAGTGAAGTGCTGAACAACAACTTCAAGGAAGTCGACGAGTTCAAGCAGATGACCGCTGGTGTCGCCACGCTGTTCGTGCGCAACGGCGAAGATTTCGTGCGCGTCAGCACCTCGCTGACCAAACAGGACGGCACGCGCGCCATCGGCACTTTGCTCGATCATGCGCACCCCGCCTATGCCAGGTTGATGGCGGGGCAGGGCTACGTCGGCCGTGCCTTGTTGTTCGATCGTTCCTACATGACCCAATACACCCCGGTGCGCGACAGCAGCGGCAAGGTGATTGCGGTGTTGTTCGTTGGTTTTGACTACACCGATGCGCAGAACGCCCAGTTTGCCAATCTCAAGCGTTTCCGCATCGGCCAGACTGGTTCGTTGGCGCTGCTGGATGAGCAGAATAAATGGCTGGTGGCGCCGGCCGGCGTGCAAGCGCTGGATCAGGCCGTTCCGGTGATCAAGGGGCTGGCGGCGAAACCGGGCAAGGGTGAGTTCTGGAGCGACACCTCTGAAGACTTTTACAGCATTGCTGTTCCGTTCGAGGGCGGGCCGTGGTCGGTGGTGGCGAGCATGCCGAAAACCGAGATCCGCGCGGTGACCTGGAGTGTCGGTACGCAACTGGCTATCGGCAGTCTGCTGGCGATGTTGTTGGCGGTCGGTTCGGTGGTCTGGCTGCTGCGCAGCAAACTGGCGCCATTGAGCGATCTGGTACGTCAGGCCGAAGCCTTGGGCGCCGGTGATCTGAGCGTGCGCCTGAACGTGTCGAGCAATGACGAGATCGGCCAGCTGTCCCGCGCGTTCAACCAGATGAGCCAGGCGCTGTCGACCATGGTCGAGCACATCCGCCGCGCTTCGCAAGAGGTCAACAGCCGCGCCCAGGCGCTGTCCGGTTTGTCCGGCGGTGCGTACGAAGGTATGGAACAACAATCGGGTGAAATCACCAGCATGGCCGGCGCGGTGGAAGAGTTCAGCGCCACTTCGCTGAACATTGCCGACAACATGGGCGCGACTCAGCGTCTGGCGCAGGAAAATGCCCAGCAAACGCAGATCGGTCGCAGCTCGATGGAAGAAGCTTCGTCCTCGCTGGAGCAAATCGCTGGCGCGCTGAACACCACGGCGTCCGTGATCAACACGCTGGGTCAACGCTCTCAGGAAATTGGCGGCATCGTCAGTGTGATCACTTCGATTGCCGAACAGACCAACCTGCTGGCGCTCAACGCGGCGATTGAAGCGGCGCGGGCCGGTGAACAGGGCCGTGGTTTTGCCGTGGTGGCTGATGAAGTGCGTAACCTGGCGTCGCGCACCCGTCAGGCGACCGATGAAATTTCCGGGATGATCCACAGCATCCAGCAGGAAACCGGCAACGCCATCAGCACAATGGAACAGGGCAATGTGCTGATGCAGGAAGGCCTGTCGCGCAACGCCAATGTGGCTTCGGCGCTGGCGCGGATCGATGAACAGAGCCGTTCGGCAGGGCAGCAGTTTGCGGCGATTACCACGGCGACGCAGGAGCAGAGCAGCACGGCGACGCTGCTCAGCAGCAATCTGCAGAGTATTGCGCTGGCCAACAGCGAGCAGCGTGAAGTGGTTTCCAACCTCGCGGTCACCGCCAAAGAGCTTGAAAAGCTGGCGGCGGATCTGCGTTCCGAGGTTGATCGCTTCCGTTGATACAGCCTTGATATAGCTTTCGCGAGCAGGCTCGCTCCCACAGTTTCCGGGGTCGCTCATAAATCGTTTGAGCACCCGAATACTCTGTGGGAGCGAGCCTGCTCGCGAATGCAACGCCGCCGATCCATGGCAAATCACTCCATATGTCTCTCATCTTTTCTTGCTGAAACGTTTCCGCAGCGCTATAAAAATGGCACAACTCCAATAAAGGCTGCAGCCATGACCCCGCTCAAACTCGCCGTTGCCCTCGGCGCACTCTCTGCTGCTTCCCACGCCATGGCTTGGGATTACGTACTCCTCGATACCAACAAGCCCGCGCAAAACTGGACGATCACCAGTGAGCAGCTCGGTGTGAAAACCGGCAAACCTTTCTCCATAAGCCTGCGCACCCTGCATGGTGGGCGACAGGAAGGTGTCAGCATCGTCGATATCGATAACGGCACGATGAAACTCTCGGTGGTGCCAACCCGTGGCATGAATGTCCTGCAGGCGTCTGTCGGCAACGTGCGCATGGGTTGGGATTCGCCGGTCAAGGACGTGGTCAACCCGGCCTTCATCGAACTCAATGGGCGCGGTGGTCTGGGCTGGCTGGAAGGCTTCAATGAACTGGTGACCCGCTGCGGTTACGAATGGGTCGGCCATCCCGGCATGGACAATGGCGAGTTGCTGACCCTGCACGGCCGCGCTGCCAATATCCCGGCCAGCAGCGTCACGCTGCACATTGATGAAAAACCGCCCTACGCCATCAGCCTGCGCGGCGAACTGAAAGAGCAGGCGTTCAAGAAAGTCGATTTTTCGGTGATGACCGAGCTTGTCACTGAGCCCGGCAGCACCCGTTTTGCCCTTAACGATACGCTGACCAATAACGGCGATTATCCGAAGGAATACCAGGCGCTGTACCACAGCAATTTCAGCACGCCATTCCTCGAGCAGGGCGCGCGGTTCGCAGCACCGGTGAAACAGGTCTCGCCCTTCAACGACAAGGCCAAAGCCGAGTTGGCCGACTGGCAGACCTATCGCGGGCCGACCAAGGACTATGACGAAACCGTCTACAACGTCATACCTTACGCCGACGCCAAAGGCGAAACCTTGACCGTGCTGCATGACAAGGCTGGCAGCCTCGGTGTCTCCGTCGGCTTCAATACCCGGCAGCTGCCGGTATTTTCTCTGTGGAAAAACACCGACACCCAAGGGCAGGGCTATGTCACGGGCCTTGAGCCGGGAACCAGTTTTTCCTACAACCGCCGCTATCAGCGTCCGCTGAACCTGGTACCGACCATTGCGCCAAAGGCCAGCCAACAGTTTCAGATCAGCTACAGCCTGCTGGCAGACAAAGGCGCTGTGGATAACGCGCTGAAGCGCGTGAGCGAAATCCAGGCCGGGCGTGAAACCGAAGTGCGACAGACGCCGCTGGTTGATCTGACCGAGCATTAAGGCGTCGCCGGGCGGTATTGCAGCGCTTCGGCCAGATGCTCACGGCTGATTGCATCGACTTGCTCAAGGTCTGCCAGGGTTCTGGCGACCTTGAGCAAACGGTGGGCTGAGCGCAGTGACAAGGTCAGCCGTTCGCAGGCTGACTCCAGCCATTTCTCATCGGCTGTGGATAACTGGCAGTGCCGCTTCAGGCCTGGCAGATCGAGGAACGCATTGGCACAACGCTGACGCTTTTGCTGGCGTTCGCGTGCCTCGGCCACCACGGCTGCCGCACTGGCGCTGTCCTCGCCTGGCTTCACTGCCGGATTCAACGCCGTCGCTTCCCGCGCGACCGTCAGGTGCAGATCGATCCGATCCAGCAACGGCCCCGATAGCTTGTTGCGGTAGCGCTGCACCATGTCCGGTGTGCACGAACATTTGCCGCTCGGCTCGCCAAGATATCCACACCGCGACCGGCAACATTACAACCTATGGACACCCCGTGACGCCTTTACAGTCGAGGGTTGTAAAGTGTTCAGTTGTGTCCATGGTAAGTTTACTAAAGCGTGGACAAAAATCCATAATTTGTCCGTAGTCATCTAATCTGCTTGAGATGCGTTCAATCTGACGAGCCAATTGGGAGGCCTTTGATCCGCGCCTCCAATGGGTCTAAAAGATCGGGGAGAAATTATTCGTTGTTTAGGCTAAACCTTCTTCCTTGAGCTTAAGCATAATTGACGGTTCTGGAACATTTAAAAGTATGCTCTCGATAACTACGCCACGCCTAAGTCGATTGATGCGGTCATTGGATGCTTGAAGTGCAGCCTTATAATAAATTGAATGAATTGTTGGCTCACTTACTGAGGATGATTCGACTTGATTATAAAACTGGCTTAGGGATTCAATTACGAATGAAGGTGTCAGTGGCGTACCATCAAGATTCAATATTCGGTCAATCTCGACAAACAACGTGAAGAGATCAGCTTTTTTCCAAGCTCGTGATTTATTGTCGATGCCACACTCTTCAATGAAAGCTATTGTTTTTTCCGCACGAGTATTTATTTCTTGCTCCAGCGGAAAGTCATCGTTGTAGCGACTTAATAAATCTTCAAATTCATCATCACGATTAAAATAGCCATGCATCATAGTGCCAACGAGTGATAGGGCATAGCGCAAATCCCCCATGCGCTTATAGTCAAGTGCATTAAAAACATTATGCGAAGTGAAGAACTGGTGGGCGGCCAATTTGTCACAGTAGCTCTTCATCTTCCCGCTATAGAGTGCGTTGTTTACTTCGATATCTAGCAGCGAGTATTTTGTTGCGTTAAGTCGCTTGAATGCTTCAATAATTTGTGCCTTGCTTATCGATCCCAGATCTCGTACTGCTACGTCATACTGAAGAAATTCCTTTTTTTGATCATCCCCTAGATCTTTATAGGGAGGAACAATAGTTAGGGGTAAATTCGAGTCTCCGTCAAAGTACTGAACTAGAGTGCTGACTCGCTGCAAGCCATCAACGAGAAGTTGCGTTCCTTGGCTGGTTTCGAGATTTACCTCCCCGTCTGCAAGGTAAATTTCAGGGAACGGGAATCCTTGAAGTACGCTGTCGATAAAATGATTCTTGTCGTCTCTTGACCAAACAAGTCGGCGCTGAAACTCAGGTCTTGGTATGAGTTTCTGCTCCTTCACCATAGTGATGAGCTCTCTGATTTTTTTGTTAGTTGGTGAAGTTTTCATAAGATCTCCAATGCGTTTTTGCAAGCCTTAATGCCGCGTGCTTGGTATTTTGCTATAAATTCTGTATTGCGATAGAGTGCGCCACTTATTTTTCGTCGATCGAGAAAACGATCAGAACCCAGTGATTTTATTTTGTCGTTCCAACGGTCATATCGATGGAGCCTCGCCTCTCTAGGGAAATGATCTGGTCGAAGCCATCCATAAACTAAGTAATCGCCAAGGTTTCCAAATCGCGACGGCATCCAGGGCTGCGCAACAGCAAATGACGACAACTCGTCCCAAACAAGGTCAAAAAGTTCGGCAGATGTGAATGCTATATCTATATCGGAGTCCCGGTTGAATTCGCGAAACGCTGGCAATGCGGCGCGATCTCTTCGGTTTTTCTTAAAAAGCCCATAACCTAATTTGGCAGAGCCGACCACATAAACTTCTTCAGGTAAAATGTTAACTCCAGTAGCTTGGGAGACACTCTGTCTAATATGATCTATTTGGTCTTGCCTAAAGTGTTTGCAATGACCATTCAATATATGATCTTTGACGAAGTCTTCAGGTTCGCTAGTAAGAATGGCATCTTTGAGTTGCGCTAAATCCATATGCGTTCAAACTCGTTGCATTTAAATTGCCCAATGATACCACCTTTATAGGGCTTGGTCTTAAGCCATCAAGGATGACCGCTGCCACCGCTATGAGTCGACGGCGGCCAGCGTCTGACCTTCGCTTTTTGGCCCTTCTCTGCCGGGCATGGTTACGAAGCGTGCCGGTTCAATGGGTGGTCAGATCGGATGCAAGCGGGTGGTCAAGTGGAGTGCAATTTAGCAACCTGAATTGGACTCACATTTTTCGGCCCAGCTAAAGCTCTCAAACGCTCATTCTCGATCGTTAATTCAAGAATTCGCGCGTCAGCTTCTGCCAGAATACTAAGTGCCAAATCACGCTGGGCCTTGATTGCCTCCATCCTATCCCTGAGTTCTCTATTGCGAATTCGCTGGGATGACATGGCTTGCCGAGCGGTAGGAGTATGAGTCTCAGTGTTATTGTTTACCCAGCTTTGGATCTCAGCTACAAGTTCCGGAAAACGCGCTTTTTTTAACGCGGAAGGGTCCAGACCTGCTTCTCGCGCTACATTGTTTTGGCTTAGAGCAACTCCTTTGTGTAATAAGTTTGGCTTGCCTGTTTTCAGTCGGTTAAACGCTTCGCGAAATGCGATTTCAGCGCGGTTCTTCTTAGGTTCAATTGGTTTCGAGAGCATTGATAGCGTTCTCCACGCCGCGTAGCTGTGCTTGCAAAGAATCACGGAGAGGCGATTCAGAGGGTGCAGAGTTCAAGTTAATGTTAACTACTTTTAAAAGTTTTTGAAGTTGTGGCATCTTTGTTCTATCAAACAAAGCATCATTGCAAGGTGCTTTGCCATCCCCTCCGCCGCAACGCGCGACGTGTTCTACGCCTCCAAATGGGCACGGATCTGGATTTGTACAGCCTCCTAGAAGAGTGGCCTTATAGTGTATTTTTCCAGATTTTGCCGCTGCAATAAGTTCTTTATGATCTTTATCACTGATTATTCTCAAGATCTCTGACTTTCTTCGTTCGCCATGTGGACTGACGAATCGGTGCGATTGTAATTGCTTGAATTCAATCGCGATTGTTTCATACATTGCATTGATAAATTCCAGGCGGGAATTTTCATTTAGACCGAAATGTAGATACCTATGCCCTTGTTTATAGTATCGCGACATGGCACGGGTCGCATGCTTCAACTGGTACTGAATCGAAGCATCACTGACTAATCCGGAAGCGCCCATGTTTACAGCGCCCGTACGCCTTAGTTGATGCCACGCAAATATCCATGGTTTTCCCACGTCGTAAATTTTTGGATCTAACGTGGGAGTAACCATCAATGCAATTTCCAAGTCTGCTTTGGTTATAGTCAGCTCATGAGCGTCGAATAGTTTCGGGTAGGCCTTGGTCAACGCATAATAACTGGGCGTGGTGGGCCTGATCATTAGTGGCTGGTGCAGGTGCTTTACCTGACGTCTCCAAGGCTCGTATGGGCGTAGATATAGATAGGGGTTATCTTTATCCTCCGTTGTAAGTGGGATTTTTGGATTAGCAGCAGCAGTTACCATGCGTAGGCGTGCAATCAACGATAGCGCATCTACTGCCAGCACTGCTGATGGCGAGGTTATCCATCGTGCACTATCATCTTGTATTGTCTTAGTTGTCGCTCCTTGTAAAATATATACATTCTCTGTTGTTAGCTCGTCGAGTTCCTCAACCAAACATTTTGAGCGCAGGGAAAATGCTTCATCTTTCCGCATTAAAGAATAGTTCATCAGATAAGCGGTGCCGACGAGAGATATAAAAGTAAAATACGTTGAAAGCGTTGTCATTCCACCAGAGTCAACTTTTGTCAACCAGCGCTGAAGTAGGTCATATACTTTGAATCGTTTTGCAATTTCTGTGAATGCCCCAGGAAACACTGCTCCTGTATTACTGCCTGTCAATCTCTGATTTTTGCTATTGAATGGCTTACGAGTTTCGGGTAGCTCTGTGGTGCATGCTTCGGTTAAAGACCCTGCGTTGTGCGCGTAGGCATCGAGGCAAAAGTTAAAGCAATCTTCGATTTGTTTAGCGTTTTTTAAAAAGTCTTCCAGGCAATGTTTCAACCGACCAAGTTGATAGAGCCAGATACGCGGCGGTATGTATTCGGTCTGAAAGGTTTCCGGCTGAACGACACTATTTGCGTATTCTCGCAAGGAGCTTGGATCCATAAGATAGAAGCCGAGTTCCTCGCGATGGTCCCAGATATCGTGGGAAGTACTTATAATTTGATTTGCGCTGAAAGATCCTAACGAAGAAGGAAGTAACTCCAGCAGACGGGGAAACCGTACCAGATCTACCGCATAAACTTTGTGTATTGAGCAGAATACAAATAAACCCCTGAGATCAGTGAAAATATTCACGTATGTCCTAGCGCTGCGCCTTTTGCCCGGCCTGTAAAGATACCAAAACATTATTAAACGGAGAATTCTGCTGTTATCTGGCGTAATTCCTGGATCGTCACGGCGCAGAACACCGTCCCCGAAATTTAAGCGAGTCACTTTTCTACACCATGGGGTAAAATCCCAAATTGAATCTCCGAAGCGACTCACTACCTTTCCGGACGCATCCTTTACGACCGGGAAGTCGTCAGATGGTGGCCAAGTCGGAAGGTCATAATTAGCACTCTCATTTTTGAGTACAACGCTTTCGACCGCAATGCCACTTACTACCATAGTAGAGTTCATGCGCCGACCTCCATCAATTGAATAAACCCGTCAAACATCGGGTGGTATCTTCCTTCCCGTATGCGGTTCATGGCTTCCTCAACCCAGCTATTTTGTGTTTCATCGGAAGATTTAAAATATTCAATCTTGTTATTAATTCTTTCAATTAATTTTGCAGCAGGGTGTGAGCTGTTATCCATCGATTTGAATTGCTCTAGCTCTAATGTTTTGCAATATCGATAACTGGCTAGTGACCATACGTAATCTTGGTTTTGCATATCCCGATGAAAGTCACAAAACATGCATCCTGCTGGATTTACGCAGTCTGGCGTAGGTGCTTCAGTAGCCGCTCCGAGGATAAGTTTTGGTGCGCGCATAATGTCTATGCACAAGCCCGGTCCAGGAGGCGTGATAGCGCTTTCGGTCAGACTATGAAATCTCGCTATGCCCGAAACGGCAGATTGGTGATGTGGCTTTTCATAAACCCTGATTAGAGTTTCCTCGGTGTGCTGTGCCATCTCTGCTGTCAGCTTCGGATCGTTGCTTCGCCTTAATAACCAGTTAATACGAGTATTTCGAAGTGCTCTAGGTTTAAACATCTCCACACCTAGAATCTTACATCGGGCGGATATTGCTTGGAAGTTCGGTGCTTTGCTGCCTGCTGGAATTTGATATTTAGGTAGGCGCGGGAACAGTCTGCCATCGTTTGGAAATAGTTCGTCGACCCAGTCGATATATTCTTTGAAGAGGTGCCGATACTCTCGAAAGATTCGAAAAAGTGCTTCGCCTTTTTTTCTCGATTTGTATGTTCGAAAGACGGTTACATCGTCACCAATTGTTTGGAATCGAAATTTTTCACGCTTTAATCTGAATGCTTCACTCAGATTTATGCCGGTTTGAGCGATAAATAAAAGTAACTCAGATTCTATCCGAAGATTAATAAGCGGATTTCTTCGATCTGTCACTTGATGACTAGCGAGAGCTTTACGCAGTTCAAGAATTGCCGCGACTTCTGCGTTTGTTCTTGTGGAGTTGATAAGGTCATTTTCAGATTGATGGTTGGTCAACCCGCACCATTCTTCGAGCATGCGACCTTTGGGCAAATAAATTTTCACCGGTAACGGCCCGCGTATCGTTGCTGTGTTTAAAGTGTTCCTGAGGGCTAGCAACATGGATCCGAACTCGAAAGTTGAATCTAGATTCTGCTTGTCTGCTTGAATGCCTAGCACTCGTTTCTTCTGATTTGGCGCAAATAGAGCTGTTTTACTAAGTAGGCCATTTTTGAGATATAGGACTTTTGAGGTTAAACGGTCTACGTTTCGTGCAATTCTATACGCGGACATCTGTGCGATATCACGTTTGACATTCACGCGATGTAGTAACTCCCCGACCCAGAGATGGAAGTTATGCGGAAGTTCTTGTTCCGTGATCGCTTTACCTTCTACGTCACACCATTTGTAGAAGTCTCTGAGGCTTTCTATGCGATTCATTACGGTAACCTGTGATAGGCCCCTATGAAGATCGGCGGTAAGCATTTCATGAAACTTTTGCACTAGGGCCAACCTATTTTCAAGAATGGCCCCTAAAGCTTCACTGGTGGCCAAACTTTCGAATCTATGGCGAGGTGTGCCGGCGCCTCCGCGATAGAGCAGGCATTGAAGGTCATGCGGGGTGGCGTGTGTTCCGTAAGCTATTTTAGGAAAGGTTAGATTATGAAGAATATTTATCATGCTTTGTTTCTCAAGGGATCTAAGCCGAGAAACTTACGAGTGAACTCATTGGCTGCCTCGCTCATTGCGGCGGTCGCCTCTACGAATTTTATGTATTTCAGCGTCGTGCTTTCATCTTTATGAAGTAGCAAGCTTTTAACTATGTCAATAGCCATGCTCACGCTTCCATATTTAATAATTACTCGTGCTAACTCAGTAGCGAAGGTGCACCGTGTCTGGTGAAAACGAAAATTGTTAAATGCTTCCATGTTCGCTGCTATGCCAAGTTTGCGCAATCTCCCAAGCTCCACATTGATGCTTTTGCTTGATTCCACGCCTTTATGGCCGTATAGCTCACCATAACGTGTTAGGAATACGTGCTCGCTGTTTTCTAAGCAAGCCTTAGCTTTTCGCTTTAGCCTTCTCGGGCTTTGAATGTATGAGCGCAACGCAGCTAGATCGCCTTCGCTTATTATTACTTGTCCAGTAACTCCAAATTTAGTGTGGACTGTGGGGTGGGCCCCTGGCCCTACGGCCAAACAGTAGAAACCCAAAACTAGGGGTGACGGAACCGCTCTGTTAATTGTAGCGACTTTAAGATCAGTCAATGTTCCGATACGCATGCCAGTTCCAAATCCAAGTTGGAGCATCAGTGCGAGCTCTTCACTAGCGTACTTTCTAGCAAAGCTCAGCATTCCGGCCACTTCACTAGAGGCGACTGGGAAAAGTCCATCCTCAAGATTGTATTCTTTGGATTTTCTATTAGGTATTGCTAGGTCGGTAGTCTCCACAGACATTGTTCTCTCGAGCCCGAACTTGTCGTTAAGACGTACCCCAATTTGCCTATCGTTCCACATCGGCCATTCGGGAGACAGAAGGCGCATCGCCTGAAGCCATCTGTAAAATCTGATTACAGCGTTCATTCGTTTTTGGGCAGTAGAAGGTGCAAGTTCGGAGTGCTCAAGCGAATCAATCAGGAACCCCCGAAATCTGACCAAGCACCGCTCAGACTCACGGGCAGGGAAATGCCACCAGGCGGTGTTTTCTGCTTCTAGCCATTTAGCATATGCGTGGATGTGTGTCATTGCAGACCACACAGTTTTAATATTTGATTTCTTATTTTTAGCTTTTTCCAACGCCCAGAGGTTGGCTTCTCGCCAAGGTGTGTTGTTTGCCCACATTATCTGCGGGAGTGTTTCGATAATTTTTGTATTTCTCACCTGCCACGTAACCTTTTGGGTTGCTACCTCCGGCCGGTGCGGAACGTATCGAATAGTCTCAAGTGTCGCCATGCCGCTGCTCTCTCACCGAAATGTCCATGCCTTGATATGTACAGTGTACTGGTATAGCCAGCAATGTTGCCCGTACAAGGGCAGGGATTCATCGCCGCCACCAACTGGAAGCGTGCCGGAAAACGTACGCGATCCTTGGCTCGGGCAATCACGATATGCCCGGATTCCAGCGGCTCGCGCAGCACCTCCAGTACCTTGCGATCGAACTCCGGCATTAGGATACCGGGCTACACTGTAGACGTTGGAGGTGGTCTATGAAGCTGCTTTGGCCTGCTCAAATTACCCATAGCGCCCTACAGCAGTCGCTTGATGAGGCGAGGCTGTTCGACGTCGCGAATCACTTTGCCTCCAAGAAATTTGCTCCCTCATCTGGGATACCTCTCATAATCGACAATTCGAACTCCATCGTTAGAGAGGCTAGTTATTTTCTTCAGGAAAAACTGTTTTACTCACCCGCATACCAAACCGATAAAACCGTTAAGACTTACGCGGAATGTTTGGCTGCTTGGTTTGACTATGCAGAAAAGAGTGGTTTTGATTGGAGGCGCGCGACTCCAAGAGTCATTTTAAGATATCGGAATTCAATAAAAAATACTATTAGTGAGAAAACTAATCGGCTGCTCGCGGTGCGCACGATAAATCTAAGGCTCGTGGTTGTCTCTGAATTTTATGAGTTCTATTGGTCTAGGCTATCGTTGCAGCCTTCACCAAGTGCGCAGATTTATCATGATAGCTTGCAAGAGCTATCAAGGCTGAAGCTGAACCTTCGAGGGGGAATTAAGAAGCAAAGGAGTATTCCTGTCGCCGCCTGCAATGCATTGGTAGCTAATTTGCATGGCGTGCACAAGTTGATTTTTGTATGGTCGGTCTCAACCGGATTGCGCATTGGTGCACTGCTGAATGTCAAGTTAGTTGATTTCGAGCAACTATGTAGTGAGGTCTCTGATCGTTTTGTCTTTGTACTTTCTAAAGGGGGTAAGGTAGTCCACGCTTATGTTCCGAGGTTAGTCATTGAGAGAACAAGCCGGTACGTGGAAATAGATAGGGTTTTGAGCCTGGGACGAGAAATCAAGTCTGGTCGCCCTCCTGAGGCGTTGTTCTTGAACTCCACAGGGACACCGGTCTCCTATAGCTGCTATTACTCTGCATTTAAAAGAGCTTGCTCTACAATTAGAATTAAGGCCAACCCTCATCAAGCGCGAAATACGTTTGCGACAGTGGTGGAAAGAAGGATGTCGACGTCTCCAGCATTCAATGATCTTGATTCAGTAAAGGTTATGCAGGGGTTGTTGAGTCATGCGTCTTCAGAAACAACAGAGGATTACCTGGATTCGATTGTTTCTAATAACAGCGATGTACTCGCACTGCTTGAAGATGTGGCCGGCGATATTGCGGGGGGCGTATGAGTAGGCCACTAGAAGCAAAGTTTTATGATCCGGAACGCAAGCGGTGGAATACCTATGATTTTGAAATCGTTGGCCTGGACCACACGATTGCTCAAGACCTTAAGGATGCCTTCGTAGAGCTAGTAGGACACTACCACCCTAGGAGCAGGATACAAGCGTGGAGGTCGACAAGACTACTTTGCTCCTGCATTGTCGAGCGAAAGATATCTTTTGAAGATGATTGCAAAGATATTCTCGCTGGATATGCGCTGTTCTTGGATAGTGGTAAAAGGCTAAAGAAAACTATTGGTTCACATTATAATTTTGCTCGTCGCTTGGTTGATTGGCTCTCAGGAGTTAGCGAATCTATTTTTTGGAAACGCCAGGTGATTCAGTTATTCGATTTTACTCGTGAGCGTAAAAACAATCGAGATAATGATGTTTCGTATAAGGATCTGCAGCGAATAGTCTCGGTGTGCAAAAAGGAAATCGCGGGTGTAACAAAGGATTTTGCGGTTAGCCGCGCTATCGGAAAAGGTGAAGCTGTATCGCATCCTGATTTGACTGCAGAGGACATTGAGGTTATATCGGTTTTGATTGGCGCAGCAAAAGAGAATGCGTGGACGCGGGCAGAGATAAGAGCAAAAATTGGCCGCACTATAAATCTCATTAGCCTGAAGAAATTTCGGCACTATCGTGAATTAACCTATAGAGCGGCCCTGCCGATTTATATTTTGCTTTTAGTTGAGATGGCCGCAAATCCAGTTGCGCTCATGGAAATAGAGGCGACCTGTTATGATACCGACCCGGCAGATGAAACTCGGGCTTTTATCCGGTGGGAGAAGGGGCGGTCAGGTAGGGAGCAACAACTCTCCTTTCTCAACGCAGGTAAATACTCAGCGCCAAGTTTGATTGAGCTAGTGCTCACCTTGACTGAGACAACTAGACATCTAGCCCAACCAGGCGATGAACGGCTTTTATTTTTGATACGCACCGGTCATGTCGCGAGGAGGTTCTGCGTGCAGTCCCTTCATAATTACCTCTCCGATTTTAGGGATCTGTATGGTTTTCCGTATTTTAACTTCAGCGACTTACGAAAAGCGGTTTCGGCTTTTATAAAAAACAAAAAGACAGCAAAAGACGCCAAGAATCATCTGCAGCATAAAGATATAGCGACTACAAATAGATTTTATTTGAATGGTAAGCAAGCGCAGCAGGATAGCTATGAGAAAGTTGCTGCTTATCAAGGGGAGTTGATCACCGCGGTGTTAGCTGACGAAACAGATGGCCAGTCAAGATACTCAACTCTTTTTGGCTTCTCATGCCATGGTGCAAAGGAAGGCAGGGCTCCTAATTCAGTAAGGGGAGAAGACTGTCTTGAGTTTCTTTCATGTGCAACCTGTCCGAATGCGCTGGTGGTAGTGGACGATCCAAGATTCGTTGCTAGAATTATAAAGTCCCAGATGGCCCTTGAAAAGATGGAGCGGGAATGCCAGCTTTCGGCTGATCAAATTATGCGCTTTGAATCTGTGTTTCGCCCAATACTTTCTATTATTTCTGAGCAAATAGTTCCACGTATTTCGCGCAAAGTGATCGACCGGGCTGAGCGTATGTTGGATCAACTGCCAGAATTGCCGATGGTGTATTGAGATGGAAAATCCAATCCTATTGCCTCAGCACTATTCACTCGTCACTGACGGTCTGGCAAAGTATGGTTGCGAATTTGATGATGATATTTGGACTTTTACAAATCCAAATCGTGACTCTATTGCTGACCGCCCGACACTATTTAAGTGGCCCAAAATATTGGTCGAACCTTACAATCTCTCTCCGCACTATGCAGGGCTTTTAAAATCAGTTGCCGCATGCATGCTTGTAGGCTTGGCAGGGGTTCGATATTCGCCAGAGACGGTGAAGGTGAAATTAACATATATCCGAAGGCTCTTCTTTGGCGCACATGAAAAAGGCTTCCCAAAGTTAGCTACGATGACGGCAATGCAAGCTCAAAAAATAATAGAAGAGCTATTTTTAAATAATGGCGAAAAGAAGCACTGCAATAAAACTATTGGTCAATGCTTGTTTAGCATAAATCTCGTTCATCGTTTATCCTCTTACACGGGCGATGGATTTGAATCCGAACCATTTCCAACAAAAGTTCGCAAACGGATTTTGTTTGGTTTTCGCGAGTTGGAGGAGTGGGAGGCGCCCCCTAATAATGCATCGTTTTATTTGCTTAGGCAGGCAATAAAACTTATCGACACCTGCACTGAATGCCTTCTGCGGGTGTATGGTAAATATGTTGGGGCGGTGGATAATATAAAAGCCCAAGGGGTAACTAATAGAGCGGCTGTTGCAAAATATGCTGATAGTGTAATCTCAAACGAGATTTTCAGCTTTGGCCCCGGCTTAGGTCAGTCCTTAGAGTCACTAAAGGCGAGTCGCCAGCAAGATATCTCCACGCTTCTTTGCCACATTCAGACCGCATGCTTCATTGTGATTACATTTACAACTGCGCCCCGTATTAGTGAGGTGCGGCGAGCTAGGGTTGGCAGTATTAGTAAGCGTAAGCACTATACTGGAAGGGAATACTATTATTATAGTTCTGCTCGATCTAAGAAGAGGTATTCGGCAGATCTTGAGAGTAGCTATGGAGATCAAGGTGAGGATGACCCATGGGTACTATCCAGTGCGGCCGTGAAAGCATTTGAAACGCTTACTAGACTTTCCGCGCCCGCCCGATTGGCCAGTGGCACGGATAATCTCTGGTTGGTTTCAAGTGGGGATACCCTGTGGCCATTTTTCCCAAAAGTAGGCTTCAACGTCATTGGTGTTACTGCGGTAAATATAAGGTTAAATACCTTTGCTAAGTTTATTGGGCTGAGTGAGGTCACTGGCTGGAGTGGAAGGTTACACTCTCATATGGGGCGGAAGTTATTCGCTCGATTCGTCGCGATGCGCGATCGTTCTGCTTTAGGTGATCTGGCAGTCCAGTACTCGCATACTTCGGCATATAGTGTTGATATTAGCTATGCCAAGCCAGGGATTGAGTTTCGGCGATTGGTGAAAGATGAACTTGCGCTGGAGATGGAAGCCGCAGTGCGGGATCTTGTAGGCGTTGATAGTGGCACAATTTATACGACCCCAAGTGGTGTGCACCAATCGGAGTCTATCCTGCGGTTTGCAGGTGAGTTTAAAACTAATAAGGATGTCTTGTTGTTGCTTGGACGGGGGGTAAAACTGATTCCCTGTCAGTGGGGGGCCTGTAACTACAAGCAGGAGTTGAGCGCTTGTGAAGGAAGTCGGGAAGAGCCCAATCCTTCGAAGAGAACCCCTGAGGTTTGCAGTCGCTGTTCAAATTTTTTAGCAACGCCTAAGCACGAGATTTGGTGGCAGCAGTATCGGGATGATAGCTTGAAATGGTTATCGCTTTCCGGGATGCCGGATCAGACGCGCCATGTTCTAAAATTGAGGCTGCAACAGGCTGAAAAAGTTTTGGGCGTAATTGCGAGAGGTTAATTTAAGCATGAGCAAAGGTAGCCGCGAAGCAATACTAAAGTCTTTTGAGGCTCTTAAGCTTGAGGGCACCCTCAGTATAACGAGCTTGGCCCGTGCTGTGAATTTAACTCGTTCGTCTATTTATAAATACTATCCTGACATTGTGGAACTAGTGAGAATTTATAATTCTGGAATTGATGCCGAGCCGAAAAGACAACAGGAGTTGAAAGTTCACTTGTTAAAAAGGCAACTTTCCGATCGAAAATATCTTGTTTCGGTCCTAGCGAAGGCGTGTTCTGAGTTGCTTGTGGAGTTAGAGGATGCGCGGCGCGATTATGAGGATGAAATTAAATCTAAAAATCTGATGATTTTATTTCTGGAAAAGCAATTGGCAGAATCAAAAGTTGTGCGGTTGAGGCCGGTTAAGTAACCTGAAGTGAAGATCACACTTTAAGGTGAGCCTTTACAGCGAGGAAAATAAGCTCTGTGATCGCCCCGGGTTTCGTAGACACCTCCAGCCTTAAACTGAGGCCCATTGGGAGGTGCTATATGTCACCAAAATTAATTCTGCATATGCGATCGGCTTTGCCCCTAAGGACCTAGGGGGCTTCAAGTCACACATATTCAAAATTGAGTTTTTCCCCAGGCATGGACTGACAAGCCTAAAGGACATGCTCTCGTTGAGGAGTTGGTAGGGGCTCTGGCAAAGGACAAGCCGCAGAACCTGTTCTATCGCCTGTCATCAGCGCATGACGTCCGCAATCGCTCAGGTCTGGAGCCGATCGGAGTTTACTGAGTAGCGACGGCTACTGGCCTTAATCCAGCTATATACCGCACTCACATATTACGACGCACCAAGGCATCTTTGATTTATCGTAGGACGAAGAATCTTAGGGTAGTTCAGCTGCTGCCTGGTCATACGAAGCTTGAAAGTACCGTCAGATACCTTGGGGTTGAGGTCGACGATACCATTGGAAATGGCTGAGCAGGCAGAGGTGTAAATTTTCCAGCGACAGTCGCAACTAGACCGTCGCTATCCGGCCAAAAGCGGGCGTTCGACTTGGCTCCGCTTTCGACCCAAACCAGTCATGCGACTCCTATCTAATGTGAAGAACCCATGAGTCTGTACCGGGACATACGATCAGGTCAGATGCGAATGTCTAATTCGCGCTGGTCATATCAATTTTGTGTTCTAAAAAACAACGAACCGCTAAAATTTCGTTGTGAAGTGTCGATCTACAATCTTTAGTCAATTGCCAAATCAAGGACGTGTTCGATGGCCATGAATTTTTCACCCGGTGTATTTGCCGATCATCTATCTGAAATTGCAGGTCAAAAGGTCGGCTTGGCTTTGTCGGTGCCAGAGCTATGTGATCACCTCTCGGGGGATCATCGGAATCTTGGTGATGTATTACTTAAGTCTGAAAAAGCTGGCTTGCGGATACGCTCTGAGGAATTTGAGGCGGTCTGCTATCGGTTACTTCACAGGATCGGCTATACAGAAGGCGAAGAGAATGGCATACCTCCACAGATTAAGCTCTACCATAAATACAAGCACAACCCACGTTTGCTCGCTATATACGAGGGTGTAAGCGAAATTTTCAATGAAATGATGATGGACCTAATTGAAGAAACCACTAAGGGCGGTGGTAAATCCTTAGATCCATCTCAAATAATGAAGCGTTGTGCCGTGGAGTTTGATCGAACGGGCTTGGATATGGCGATGGAGCATATTAATGGCTTCGACCACCACATGCGAATCAGTCTTCATACGTTATCAAGGTGCGATGAATGGGCCACCCCCTTAGAGCTCAAGGCACTCTTCTCCGGCACCCTAGAAACACCTGAAAGGGGAACATTCATTGACCAGCGGTTCATAAATTACCTATCTAACAATGATCACCGCTTGGGTGAAATGCACTGGCGAAAATTCGAAGAACTCACAGCAGAATATTTCGAAAGAGATGGCTTTCGAGTTGAGATTGGTCCTGGCACCAACGACGATGGTGTAGACGTCCGATTGTGGAAACCCGAAACGCTGAAGGATGCGGAACCTACTTGTCTGATCCAGTGCAAGCGCCAGAAAGCAAAAATCGAGAAAGTAATAATCAAGGGCCTTGCGGCGGACGTGCAGTTTATGGGCGCAGACTACGGCATGATAGTTACAACCTCGGAGTTAAGTCCGGGTGCACAAACCACAATCAGTGCTCGCGGTTATCCGATACAGGTTGTTGAGCGAGACGCCGTTAAGACTTGGTTAACTCGCCTTCGAACTCCCGGGACAGGAATTGTCAGAATCTAAAATAGAAAATTTGCTGGCATAGTCAATAAACTTTAACCCCGCCGCTGTGGGCCAGAACTGAGGAGAGACGAGCGTCAGTCGTTGCTGATAGCTGCGATTCATTACGGGCAGCTATCGGCCCAGAGTGTGTAAAAACGCTTCGCCAAAATTGAAGTGTGCGCTTCTACGTTGAATCTAAAATTTATCGGCACGTCAGCAGATGTGGATTTCGCGTAGAAGCGCGCTTTTCAGTCCGTTTTTAAGTACCTGTCGCGCTCAAAAACGCTTTTACACAGCCTTGGCCAAAAGCGGACATTCACCAATGTCAGCTTTGAATAAAACGCTCACTGGTTAGGTGATCTAGCTAACAAGAAATAGGTCGTCGTGAACGCGATACGTTGCCAGCGTCAGCAGTTCGAACTTAATACCATCTGCCTCAAGGTCACTCCTGGCCTTGTTGAGTTCTTTATCGAGCCGCGTGCTTTCCTCCATGACGGCAAGCATCGCTCGGTCGGGCCTGAGGCGCTTTGCAATACGGACAAAGTCCTCTACATGCACGCCCCGCAGGCTGCGCCATGCTGACTTCACCTCACAGAGAATTGACTCGCCATCGACGATGGCAAGTAGGTCCGCTTCGGAGTCGGGATTGTCGTAGTCTTGCAAGGAACCAAACCATGTCGGCCCCAAATACATAAACGACCAATGAGCACGATCGCGCAGCGCTGACAGAACCCAGACCAGCGACAGCACGCTATGAGAGCGAAGGCTTTCAATAAGGAATTCATTCGGCCGAAAGTACCAGGGAATACCGACAGGCAGATTCGTTTCGGTCCGGCAGACATCACAGGCAAGAGGCGATCTGAGGGCCTGAAAGTCCGTCCAGTTGCGATGCTGACAGGCCACACAAGTCCAGGGATAACCCTGAAAGAGCATTCGTGCTGTTCTCATTTCAGCGAGACAGTCATCAATGGCTCGCTGCTCCCTGGCATTCTGCTCTCTGCGTTCCTCTTCAGTGCCAGCCACCTCATCGGGGCGCTGTGCCCAGTACCTCTCCCTGTAAGCATTCCAGCGCTCTCGTAGATGGTCGAGCGCAACATGCATCTTCGGAGCCTTGACTGATTGCGCCGCCTTGACGACAAGCGCTGCAAGGGCTGTGCGCTCACTCTCAAGTTGAAGATCGAAGACTGGTCTTCCACGCGCACGTTTCGCGATAGCGTTCGCGGTGGCCAAAACATCGGCATCCGCAAGATTTGGCGATCCGCCCAAGGCTGCGAATTCCTCTTGTAAGAAGGGATGCAAAAGGAGGCTCTTGGCCCTCGAGAGACCACCGGCCATCCCAAGGACGCCAATGAGATGAGGGCTTTCACTTGAGGGATGCATCCATCCCGCCTTCGCCGAAGGCCACGGCGGATCACTTGGACCTACATTCCAGATCGCGGAGTCCCTGCACAGTGCATGCTGCATAGCCTCGTAGGCGCTCGGGACCCTTACCGACTCAAGCGCACGGTTAACACCAGCAAATACAGCCAGGTTACCGTGCCTACCCGTGCGACACATAGGAGGCAGGCTCTGCCCGAGGCCGCGCGTTACGAATTTGGCCTCAAAGGCAGCGGCCATGCGCCACCGCTTTGGCAGCATCCACATGTTGTCCTGCGCAAATCTGGGTTTGTCCCGCTCATACTCGAAGCTCAGATCGAGCGCCCAGAGTCCAAGTGTGAACGATTGACCCGGTGGAGCATCATTCAGATGTTCCGGCTCCATTGCTGACGGCCGAGCAATAGGCGGTTTCCACCGAAAGCCATGCCATGCAGCCCCCCTAAGTCGTCCCTCCATGGCTTGAGTCTCTTCACATGCACGTCGCAGCGAATCCTCGCTCGGGATGACGTGACCACCCGGCACGACGTCTCCCGTTCCACTAACGCTCCACACTTTTGCGCCGCGAAGCGTACTCAGTACTTCGGCGAGTTCATCTGCGCTATGTGACGCCGAGCGCACCTGAAGCTGCGACTGTCCTCCAGCACCACTATTAACGTGATTGCGCGAATTAAGCAGTTGGGCGAGTTGGCTAACCCAGTCCTCGTCCTTCAACTGGTCAAGCGTCAGCCGGAAGCAGCACAGGTCGCTGTCGAGCCATGCGGGTATGAGCAACCTTGCATTCCAGAACAGAAGCCTGTCTTCGAATGACTCACCGATTACCAGGTTGAACGCACTGCTCCACCGACTGTCCCGTATCTCGAGACGCGTCGCATACAAGGACGACAGCAAACTGATGCCCGTTGCCCGCTTGCACACAAACTCGGTAAAGGCCTCAGCTTCGGACGCGACGCGATCAAGATCGCGAGGCACTCCGTACTTGAGGTCTTGAAAATACTCTTCGGAGACAACCGTCAGTAGGCCAGCCGTTGACCGCGCATCATTTGGGTAGATGCCCGTGGCCGCACTCGTATGGTAGGTGCCAAGGTTGTCGGTCAGGAATCGGGTAGGCCTTTCCGTGTGCCAACTGTCGATGACCTTGATCTTTGGCCCATCTGGCAATGGGCTGTGACGACTTAGACGGAACATGGTCGACAGTGAGGAGAGCGCGGTAAAGCGATACTGCGGCCTGAACGCAGGAAGATCCAGTCTCGAATTGGACTCCAGCCGATGAAGGATGTAGTCCGACGGGACGAGGCGTTCGTGAATTTCAAGAACCGCATCTCCGGCCAGCTCAACATAGGAGTAGACGATGTCTGGATCGAAGGCCTCCAACCATGGCCAGTAGTCGGCGACAATCCGGCCGGCTGCACATGGGGCGATAAGGCTGAATCGACCACCCCATCGCGAGTAGCAGTCAGCAAATATACCGTCGAGAATGAGATCTGCGTGTTCACCTGGTTCGATGAGAAACGCTACCCGTATGGGCCGGGTCTTCTCCCACCCCGCCAGCTCTGTGGCTACTTTATCCGACATACGTGTGCCTCTGAAATTCGACGAAGACTTTCCTGATTGTTTACAACGTGCCGAGCTCTGCAAATGCAGCCGACAGCTCCTTGTAGCGAAGTCGCAGCAATGGTGACAGCTTCTCCTGAGCGAGCCCACGAGCATCATGCCTGGCATATCAGGCAAGCACGAAGTTCACAAAGGCTTTCTTGTCCGATAAGTCGGATACTGCCGTAAACTTGATGCGGACTCAGTCGCGCGAGTGACTGCTCTTGGCCGTTCGTGACCTAGGCCGAGTGTGTGCTGTATGCCTCCACGAACGAGATTACAGGTAGCATGGGTGCCACGTTCAACACCCTTATGAAGAAGGCGTTGAAGGTTTGGAAAGCCCGGTGAGCCGTTAGGAGTGGGAAGTATGGATTGCTACCTGTGCAGTGAGTCTCTAACGCCTCAAAACGATTCTGGTGAGCACATCATCCCTAACTCAATCGGCGGGATACGTGAGGTTAAAGGTTTCATCTGTCGTACGTGCAATGGTAAGGCCGGGGAGACGTGGGATACAGATCTAGCCAAGCAACTGAACAAGCTGGCCTTGTTCTTCCGTGTCGTACGTGACAGAGGCGAGAACCGCGCTGAAGTCGTTGAGACGACTGCTGGCGAAAAGCTAATCTACGATAAGAATTCGTTGAAATTCTTCGCGCCAGAGATCAAGAAGGAAGTGAAGGAAGATGGCGTTCACTTTCAAATCAGCGCCAATGACATGAAGCAGGCCCGCCAGATCGTGACTGGCTTGAAACGCACCTATCCCACGCTGGATGTCGAGAAAACCTTAGCCGGCGCGATAGCACAGCCAAAATACCCTGATGGGTATTTCCACTTCGAATTCAGCTTCGGCGGCCTGAGTGTTGGCAAGTCGTTCGTGAAAACGGCTCTAGCTCTGCTGTCTGCAAACGGTATCAACCCCAAGATCTGCGAGCGAGCGAACGCCTATATCTTCAACGATGGTGAACCGTGCTTCGGCCACTACTACCACCATGACCTACTCATCAACCGGCCAGTCGGCGTGCCCGTCCACTGCATTTGCGTGAAGGGCAACAAGGCCGCGCGGACGGTTCAAGCGTATCTCGAATATTTTGGCATTGTCCGAATCGTTATTTCGCTGAGCGCAGATTACGAGGGTGACGATTTTAAGCATTCGTATGCGATAGACCCAACCAAGGGTCAGGAATTTTCTGTCGATTTCGATTTGAATTTTGATGAGTCAGAGATCAGGAAAATCTATGAGTATCAGTTCTACGATTCGCAGGTAGCGTTGGACTGCCTGCACGCTGTCCTTCCCCATGAGATCCAGCGGCAGCAGGAGCAGCATCTAGAAGAGGTTCTTGCCAGCTCGCGAGCAGCGATGGAGCGTCGTTTCGCGGGCAACGACCAAGTAGACCCTGACGAGTTTATTGAAGCTTATGTAGAGAGTCTTGCACCCTACATCCATCACCTGGTCAATGCCGGACGTATCAGGCACAAATAGCCAAGAAGCCAGACGAGCGCTGAACTCTAGGTGAGCAACCGTTGCAGCTTCTGATTGTAGGTGTTGGCTGCAAGGTGTTCGCGGATTGCAACTCCGACAACTGAGTAATCGCGACTGATGGGGGAAGTATGAGATGAATTACCCCGGCTTTTGTAGACACCTACGACCGCTTCTGGCCGATTTCTGCCTGTCGCCACCGGCAGCTTTGGGTCGACATCTGCCCGCTGCGCCAGACTGAGGTCGGACAAAAGCGGCCATCGAGTTTCTACGAATACAGGGGCGATTCAACCATCCAAAATTTCGGCTCAAAAAAAGGCCCTTGCAGGGCCCTTTTGTACTCAAACAAAAATCACTTGGTCAGCCAGGACTCGACGGTAGCGGAGCCATGCTCAGCTTTCCATTCCTTCAGCGTTTTCTGATTGCCGCCTTTGGTTTCTACGACTTCGCCAGTGTGAGGGTTTTTATAAACCTTTACCTGGCGTGGTTTGCGGCTGCCGGCTTTGGAATCGACGGTTGGAGCGCGACGACCAGCTTGAGGATCAAGCAGGTTAATGATGTCTTTCAAGCTGAAGCCGTACTTGGCAAGCAAGTCCCGTAGCTTCGATTCAAATTCTATTTCTTTCTTGAGACCTGCATCGCCCTTCATTGCTTCAAGCTCAGCAAGCTGGGACGCAAGTTGTTGTTCGAGTTTACGAAACTCAGCAAGACGGGACATTTGATGCTCCAAATAAATTTAAGCGGGTAAAAATAACAACCATATCATACTCATTTTAATGGATAGAGTAAGCACGCTAAACTGAATCGGCCCTGAATTCGTAGACACTCGATGACAGCTTTTGGCCGAGGCTGTGTAAAAACGTTTTCAAGGGCAGCAAAGACCAAAAAACGTGCTGAAAAATGCGGTTCTACGCAAAATCCATATCTGCTGACCTACCGATAAATTTCAGATTTCGCGTAGACGCGCGCACTTCAATTTTGGCTCAGCGTTTTTACACACTCTGGGCCGATAGCAACCCTTGGATGCAGTCCGCTTTCGGCCCAGGCTGTGTCAAAAGACTGAATGGGATAACCTTGCACCATGAATCAATCATAAGGCTGCGAACTGAACGATGGGTTTTGAACAACTAGCTGAGCTACGCGACCGCCTGCGGGCCGAAAAAGTGCAGGTAAAGACTGATAGTACGAAGCAGCGTATGCGGAATCCTTCTCTGCAGACGAAGCCTAGCGAGCAAGATCCTGCGGTCGAAGCGATCTGGCGATTGCAGAAGCACTTTCCATTGGCCTTCCCGGTCAATCCGGCCCCCAAGGCTCCGCTAAAGGAGGGCATTTTCAAGGATGCCGAGCAACACCTGGAGCTGCTCGGAATATCCTGCGAACAGCTCAAGCAGGGCATCGCTGCCTGGTGCCGAGGAAATCGCTACTGGGCAAGCATGACGGAGAATGCGCCGCGCTTGGACTTAAACGGCCAGGCAGTTGGCATGGTGACGGCGGCTCAGGCGCTGCATGCTAAGCAGCAGGCTAAGCGGCAGCGCGGACAAGCACGACGTAATCAGACAAAGCCGAAAGAGCGTATACAGGACAAGGCCGTCGATACCGCTGTGGAACAGATCGTGGATTAAAATCACTCGTGCTCGGCGCCGAGTCGCCCAATCACTGACAAGGTGCGAGAGGCGGTTCGAAGAGCGGCAAGTGACGGGTACCGCCTGTCAGATGTGCCCGCTGCCGGCCAAATGGAGTCGTCGGGGTAGCCTATTCGAAGCTACCGGTACGCTCGCGCTCTTCTTCATCCTCGCGAAGCTCTTCCGCAGCGATTCCTCATCAAGTGCACATGAGGTTTGAGGGCATGTCGGAAGGCTATCCGCCAGCCCCATCAAGCCCTGGATCGTAAACAGCTAGTTTGTGGGCGCTTCTGGCCGATCTCAGCCGCCCACGACAGGCAGCCATTGGCCGATTCTGTTGAAAAAGTCAGCCGTGGTAATTGGCGATACTCACATCTGTATCGGCTGCTGCCAGTAATCGGGCGAGTGCGGTGGCCACCGCCTTCGAGCGCTGACGGCAGAACAGAACGAAGCCTTGCCACTAAGGCCTGCGGATAATCTATCGTCTCTGCCGTTTCTTCAGGCAGACCTCCGAAATGACTGCTTGCTTGTTGGGCCGCACCTTTTTGGATCGTTCGCAAACCTTATGTGCAGTACCGAACAGAGCTTCATTTCTGTCGCTATTACAGTGTACTCAACTTCTGTTAGAGATGTTGAGCATGCTTCGGCAGAACCGCCTTTTGATAGCCCTTTCAGAGGCCGCTAAAAAGCGCCTTTTCAGTCATATGGAATGGGTGGCATTACCGCAGGGCGAAATTCTCTACGAGTCCTGCGAGACAATAAGTCATGTCTATTTTCCCGTTGACTCGATCATTTCGCTCCTCCATGTATTGGGGAACGGTGATTCAGCTGAGGTATCTGTGGTTGGTAACGAGGGACTAGCCGGTATTTCGCTGTTCCTGGGCGTCGATAGCACAATCAGCCGTGCAGTCGTACAAAGTGCTGGTCGTGCCTACCGAATGCCTGGAAAACTACTCCAGGACGAGTTCAACCACCACAGTGAGCTGAATATACTGATACTGCGCTACATCCAGACACTGATTATCCAAATGTCGCAAACATCAGTTTGCAATCGGTATCACTCCATCCTCCAACAGCTATGCCGATGCTTACTGTTATCGCTGGATCGTTTGCCGGGCAATCAGTTGACGATGACCCAGAAGCTCATTTCCGACATGCTCGGGGTGCGTCGTGAGGGCATCACTGAAGCTGCCGGTATACTGCGGAGATTGGGCGTGATCGCATACAACCGTGGTCATATCACTGTGCTTGATCGTATTAAACTCGAACATCTGAGCTGTGAGTGCTATGCCATAGTCAGGCAGGAGACTGATCGACTACTGCCTCGGTAAGCGCCATCTTTTAGCTGATTGAATAGCCTCGAGTTCTCTAAAGGCTTCCATGCCTAATTGTGAGTCCGCTTTTGGCCGACTCCTGCCTGATGCGACAGGATCAAAGCGGCCAAAAGCGGCCTGTAGCAGGCAGCGTAAAAGGTCAGGAGCTGACGGCCACCGAACAATGTCTCCGTCCATGGCAGTTGGTTGCAATAGGTCTGAAGCGACCCTTGGCTCAGGATTGAATCGGTTAGCCTGCAGCTGCGCGAACCTCACCAATGCAGCTGCCTTGATGAGAGGCTTGGGCGCTGTGGCTTGCTTAGGCTTGTCTGCGCAGGTCAAAAAACTGGCAACCAGAGTTGAGACCCACCAGCCAACCAAACCTAGAGTGGCATTCCCGATACTTTCAATAACAGGGAATGCGTATGAAACTCAAACTCTTGGCGACGGTTCTAGTGGGCGTCGCTCTGACCGCCGGGTATCAGTACCTTGCCGTCCCCGACCTGCAGAAGAAAGATCCGGATGCAGGCCTCAGTCGCGACGAGCTTCGCAGCCGCGATGAGCGTGCGCAAGAAAACTGGGCCTACTCACTGGGCTTGCAGGCATATATCTGGGGGTTGCCGCTGACCATCACCGACCGCGAGCGCCTGCTGCGGCTTAACGAACGCAAACTGCGGTTCGTCACGGAACGCCAGATCTGTCCCTGCGCGCCCATCAACCAGATTGGCCACATGACCAAACTCGCCACCTCGGATGATGAACTGCCCTACACCCCGAACAATGACACCGTCTACAGCGGCGTCATGCTGGAGCTCAAGGATGATCCGGTGATCCTCAGCCTGCCGGAAGTCCACGACCGCTACTGGAGCGTGCAGGTCGTCGATGCCTATCTTGAAAATCTGCCCTATATCGGCACCCGTGCGACCCTGGGCAAGGGCGGCCACTATCTGTTCACCGGCCCGGATTGGCAGGGCGAGGTACCGCCCGGCGTCGAACTGCGTCGCTTGCCGACCAACTCCGGCGCCCTCGCCCTGCGCTACGGGGTGAGCAAGGAAGACCCTCAGGATCTGCCGCGCGTGCTGGAGCTGCAGAAACAGGTGCATACCACGTCGCTGAGCAACTGGAGCAGACCCGATGGCTTCGGCAAGGTGGTCGCGGTGAAGATGAACCGCAAGGAATACAGTGGCGACCTAGCCGTCTTCGAACGCATGGTCGACCTGCTTAATGAGAACCCTCCACGCCCTGGGCAACAGGCCGCCGTAGCTATGTTCCAGAGCATCGGCATCGAGCTCGGCAAGCCCTTCGATGCCAGCAAGCTGCACCCTGCCACGGTGGCTGGCCTTAAACGCGCCCTGCAGGACAGCCAGGACCTGATGACCTGGAAGGTGAAGTACCGCGGTACGCCCTATCCGACTCGCTGGAACAACCTGCACGAGGGCACCTACGGCTTCCACTTCATCAACCGGGCAGAAGGCGCGCTCGAAGGGCTGATGGTGCATGATCGCGAGGAAGGGGTGTATTTCAGCACCTACGAGGACGGCACCGGCCAGTTGCTCGACGGCCAGAGCCGCTATGTCCTGCACTTCGAGCGCGACGCACTGCCTCAACTGCAGAACAAGGGCTTCTGGTCCATCACCCTGTACGGCACGAATTTCCAGTTGGTGGACAATGCCATCGACCGCTACTCGATCGGCGACCGCACCCCGGGCCTGAAATACAACCCGGATGGTTCCCTGACCCTCTACATCCAGCACCAGCCGCCGGCAGGGCAGGAGAGCAACTGGCTACCGACTCCACAAACGGGTCTATTCCGCTTGAACTACCGCATCTATCTGCCCAATGAGCAAACACGCAATCCGCAAACACTGCAGCAATTTATTCCCGCCATTCAGCCTCAGGACCAGAGCTGATAGCGGCCAGGCTGGGTCCGCCTTATGCCCCAGCCTGAACTCTGCAAACTAGCGCGCCTTCCGTTCACGCCGGTACTGCCCAGGACTGCCACCTGTCCAGCGTTTGAAGGCCCGGTTAAAGCTGCTCTGATCAATGAAACCAAGGCTGAATGCGATCTCATTCAGACTCATGCCGGGCATGCCCAGATAGCGCAGCGCCAAGTCATGGCGGATCTCGTCCTGCAGCTCCTTGAACGAGGTGCCTTCCTCGGCCAGCTTGCGGTGCAAATTGCGTCCACTCATGTTCAGGCGCTCGGCAATCTGCTCAAGCCCGAACTGGTCGGTGCTCAGCAGGGCAATGATTTCCTTGCGCACCTGCAGGCTGACCTGCTCATGGCGCATGCGCCCCAGGTAATCGCGTAGCAGCTGCTCATTCATGCCAGCAATCATGGCGTTGGCCGCCGGCAGCTCACGGTCCAGCATGCCGGAGGCCATCAGCAGTACATTCGCCTCCGCGCCGAAGTGCAGGGGCACCCCGAAGAACTGCTCGAACGCATCCCGCTGCTGCGGAACCGGGCGGCGCAGATGCACCTCCAGCAGGCCATCCGCCGCACAGGCGCCGAGCAACTCGCGGAAGGTGCGGAACAACACCCCCATGAAGGCATCGATCGGAAAATAAGGCCGTTGCGCAGAGGTGGAACTGTCGGACCCGAGGATCAGCGCGACTCCCTGCGGCCCCTCGTTCACCTCGATCTCGGCGATGGTCGTCACCACCTGGACGTAACGCTGAAGACGCTGCAGAGCTTCGCGCAAAGTGGCGCTGGCCTGCAGGGCAAAGACCATGGCATTGAGGTGTGTGGGGTAGAGGTTGGCCGCCACCTGCAGTCCGAAGGCATCGTTGCCAGTCCGCTCCACGCTGAGCCGCCAGAGTTTCCACATATTGACCACCGCGACCCGAAACTCCGGATCGAGTACCGACGCCGGATCGATGCCCGCCTCCAACATTAGAGGCTCAGCCTCTATGCCATAGCCCTGCAGGGCACGCTGAATAGCCAGAGTCCATGTAGCGATGGTGGTGTGGACCAGTTCGTGGGGGGCGCTGCTCATCTGTATTCCTGTCTGAAAATGCCAAAAAAGCGGCAATGCACGCCAAGAAAGATAAGACGCTTCTTCATATCTTAAGCCTCCAGCCATGCGGAACAACCGTTTGCGCTCACAACAACAAAAACAATCCTCGAGGATTCTCATGCACAAATTTCGCAGAGGCCGCGGTGCAATCCTGTACCCGCTGCTAGCCCTCAATGGTGCGCTCTGCCAGGCCGCTACCTTCGAGCTGGACAACGGCATCAGCGGCCGTTGGGACACCAGCCTGTCAGCCGGCCTCAGCATCAGCACCAGCAATCCGGACAAGCCGCTACTGCCCATTGCCTACGGCGGGTCTGCAGCCGGCATCAACGGCAACGATGGGCGCCAGAACTTCAAGGCTGGCGACACCTTCTCCCGACGGGTCAAAGCCATCTCCGAGCTGGCTCTGAGCCGAGACAACCTCGGCCTGCAGATCAGTGGCAAGTTCTGGTATGACGACCTGCTGAAAAACGGGGACGCCCGCTTCAAAGACTTCGACGATTCGGGTTTTGATTCACTGGCCACGTTTTCCGGGGCCGAGTTGATGGATGCCTACGTCTGGGGTGAGTTCCAGCTGAATGACCGAGCGCTGGATATCCGCCTTGGTCAGCAGGTCCTGAGCTGGGGGGAAAGCACCTTCATCCAGGGCGGTATCAATGTGATCAATCCCATCGACGCAAATGCCCTCACCAGCCCAGGGGTCGAGATCAAGGAAGCCTTGATTCCAGTCAACCTGTTCAATCTGTCGTTGGGACTCAGCGACAACCTCTCGGCCAGCGCCTTCTATCAGCTGGAATGGCGTGCCACGGTACAACCGGGCTGCGGCACCTTCTTCGCTCAGTCGGATGCCAGCCAACCGGGCTGCGGCCCGCTGCACGCAGTGGCCGCGCTCACCGAAGCGCAGCAGGACAACCTGCAGTTGGTCTACCCGCGGCTGCCAGCTGGGGCCAACATGCGAATTCCTCGTCTCAGTGACGATAAGCCTTCAGATAGCGGGCAGTGGGGCCTAAGGCTGGACTACTTCGCCGAAGCGCTGAACAGCACCGAATTCGCCTTCTACGTGATGAACTATCACAGCCGTCTGCCCTATACCAACGCCGCCACTGCCGACTATTCGAAACGGCCCGGAAGCGGATTCTTCCTGCCCGGGGTCACCAACAACCCGGCTTATGGAGGCAGCATCGCCAATCCCTTGGCCCAGGCACCGCTCTATCAGATGGCCTTCCCAGAAGATATCCGCCTGTACGGGCTGAGCTTCAACACCTCGGGTCCCTGGGGAATTTCCTTAGCCGGTGAGATAAGCCACAGGCCCAACCAGCCGATTGCCATCAACGGCCAGGACTTTCTCTATGCCAGCGGTTTTCTCGATACCGAGTCGCCCATCGTCGATGAACTATTCGGCCTGGACATCGTGACCCCGGGCACCGGTCCCATCCTTGCTAAAGCCGCAGGTCTCTATGGAAAGCAAGTACAGGGTTACCAGCGCAAACCTGTGAGCCAGCTGCAATTGACCGCCATGCAAACCTTCAGCGACATCTGGGGCGCGGAGAACCTGCTGCTGATGGCCGAGGTCGGGGCCGTGCATGTGGCTGACCTGGAACCGGTGCAAACCATTGCCTACGGGCGCGATGCGGTCTACGGCTCTGGCGTGGAAGGCACCGCCATCGCCTGCAAGAACCCGGCGCTGAACAAAGACTATTGCCGGCTTGATGGCTACACCACGCCGTGGTCCTGGGGCTATGCCGCTCGGGCCAACCTGACCTACAGCAACCTGCTACCAGGCACCGTGGTCACCCCGTCGCTGGCCTGGCGCCATGATGTCAAAGGCTACGCGCCCTCTCCGGCACCACAGTTCATCGAGGGTCGCCAGGCCGTCACGCTAGCCGTGAACTTCGATTATCAAAATCGGTACAACGCGGCGCTCAGTTACACCGACTTCTTTGGGGGCGACTTCAACCCACAGACTGACCGGGACTTCATCTCATTCACCCTTGGCGCCAAGTTCTGAGGAACCACGCATGTTCAATCACTCTGCCACCCGCCACGTCCTCTTTGCATTGGGGCTGGCGCTCAGTCAACCCGTACTCTGTGCAGTTTCACCCGAGCTGGCTGCACAGCTTGATCTACAGCTGACCCCCATGGGGGCCGAACGCGCCGGGAATGCCGACGGAAGCATTCCCTCCTGGGACGGAGGTTTCAAGACATCGAGCATGGACCGAACGCTGGCTGACCCCTATAGCACCGAACAGATGCTGCAACGCATCGACTCCAGCAATATGGCGCCGTTCGCCAAATGGCTGAGCCCCGGCACCCAAGCGATGCTCCACCAGTATCCGCAGAGCTTTTACCTGCAGCTGTATCCCACACACCGTAGCGCGGCCTACCCCGAGTCCATCCTGCAGCAGAGCCGTCAGAATGCTACCCAGATCAGCCTCAATGCCAGTGGTAGTGGCCTGGAGGGCGGCTACGCCAGTGGCGTGCCATTTCCGATTCCGCAGCGGGCCGAAGAGGTCATCTGGAACCATGTCACCCGCTACCGCGGCGGCGCTGTCATGCGCGAGACGCATCGTATGCCAGTGCAAACTGACGGCAGTTATCAGGCCAGTCTCATCCGCCAGACCCAGGTCTTTGCCACCCATGTCAAAGACAACACCCCGGACAGCAATATCCTCTTCTACTTCATCGGCCAGACCCTGGCTCCTGCCCGCCTGGCCGGCAATATCGCCCTGATTCACGAGCCCCTTGATCAGTTACGTACGCCCCGTCAGGCCTGGTCCTACAACGCCGGACAGCGGCGTGTGCGCCGCGCTCCGACACTGGCCTACGACTCCCCACAGAACAGCGCGGAAGGCCTGGCAACTTCAGACAACATGGATATGTACAACGGTGCGTTCGACCGCTACAACTGGACCCTCAAAGGCAAACGGGAGCTGTTGATTCCCTACAACAATTACCACCTGCACGACAAAGGCCTGAAATACGCTCAGATCATCCAGCCCGCCCACATCAACAGCGGCTATATACGTTACGAGCGGCATCGGGTCTGGGAGATTGAAGGTGAGCTCAAACCTGGCCAGCGCCACATCTATCAGAAGCGCACCTTCTTCATCGATGAAGACACCTGGCAAATTGCCCTGGCGGATCACTATGATGCTCGCGGAGAGCTCTGGAGAGTATCGACCGCCTACCAGATGAACTTCTACAACGACCTGGTGCCATGGATGACCGCTGAGGCCACACATGACCTGCAGTCGCGCCGCTACCTGCTGAGCGGTCTGAGCAACGAAGTCAAGCGCGAAGCCAGCTTCGGCCATGAGGCTCTGCGCCAAGACTTCAAGCCAGATGCCTTGCGCCGCTTGGGTGGGAAGAACTGAAGGATCGGTCTTCGGCGAGTCAGCCATTCGGCGTCGGACGACGATCTGCTGCAGGTTGACCGCCTTGCCATGCCCTTCCCTAACGGGCCAACCAAGCATCTTGGCGCTGGCGCACGGTGGCATCATGGGCCAGAAGCACCTCGATGAAGCATTGCGCAGCCAGTGATAGGCGCCTGCCGCGCAGACGAGCAATCCCGAAACGCCCACGCAGGCCAGGGTCAAGGCTGCGTAAAGCCTGCAAGTCGCCGCGCCGCAGTTCGTCTTCCACCATAAACCAAGGCAATATCGCCAGCGCCTCACAGCCCTGCAGGAGCTGCTTGAGAATGGCCGAGCTATCGCAGGTGATGGCCAGCTTCCACTGCTCACGCCAGGTGTTCTGCAAGGCTCTAGGTAGGCGCTTGAGCAGCTGCTCGCGAATATCCTCGGGAAGGTTGGGTCCGGCCAGTGGATACTTCAACAGCATCTCCAGACTAGGCTCGGGGTGCTCAAGCAAGGGATGACCGGCGCGGCACATTGGCAGCGTGTGGTGCTCACCAAGGGCTTGTATCGTATAGCTGGGGTCGTCTTCGATCTCGTGCAAGTCGGCCACCAGCAGATCTATTTCCCGGCGTTGCAAACGCGCGGGCAGTTCTTGCCAGGGTGCCAGCACCACCTCCAAATGCACGCCGGGGTGCGCGCGGTTCAAGATGGCCAGCACCGGGGCGACAAGCGCGGCGCCGGCAAACGGACCTACTCCCACACGCAACTCACCTTGCTCCAGGCCGCGCGCCAATTGCAGGTCACGCTGCAAGTCCTGGGCGTGCAGCAGCAGTTGCCGGGCATGCTGCAATAGCAGCTCGCCCATCGTAGTGGGGGTCACTTCGCGGTGGCTGCGATCAAACAACTGCTCGCCAACCTGCGCTTCCAGCGCTTGCAGGCTGCGGGTCAGCGCCGGTTGGGAGAGGTGCAGCGCCTCTGCGGCGCGGGCAAAGTTGCCATGTTCGGCCAGGGCCAAGGCATGACGCAGGTGACGGAGCTCTATATTCATGTCTTTCGCGCATCAAGGAGATGATTTGATTGCATTGGACGCATAATAGGGCGCACGCCATGCTCTGACCAGACACTCTCTGGAGAACGCCGATGAATCTGCCCTTTCGCTGGATGCTAACCAGCACCTTGTTGCTACTCAGTGCATGCAGCGACAGCCCTGCGCCCAGCCACAGCGCCGCCACGCCACGCACGCAAGCTGCCCAGGCCGAGGTGGCGCAGAGCTATGACCTGAGCCATGTCGAGGGCCTGGCCCAGGCACGCCGCGGCCTGATTGCCACGCCTCAGGGCCAGGTGCGCGATGCCGAAGGCGAAGTGATCTGGGACTTCGATAGCTTTGCGTTTATCCAAGGCGAGGCCCCCACTACCGTCAACCCCAGCCTGTGGCGGCAAGCGCTGCTGAATAACCAGGTTGGGCTGTTCAAAGTCAGCGACAAAATCTATCAGCTACGCGGCTTCGACCTAGCCAACATGACGCTGATCGAAGGCGACAGCGGCTGGATTGTCATCGACCCGCTAACCAGCCGGGAAACCGCCGCCTTCGCCATGGACTTCGTTGCGCAACATCTGGGCCCGCGCCCGGTAAGCGCGATGATCTTCAGCCACAGCCATGTCGATCACTTTGGCGGCGCCCTCGGCGTGATCAGCGCCGAAGACGCCAAGGTTCGTCAGCTGCCGGTGATTGCCCCGGCTGGGTTTATGGAAGAGGCCACCAGCGAAAACCTGATGATGGGCATCGCCATGTCCCGCCGTGCCACCTTCATGTATGGCAAGCGTCTGCCGCGCAGCGCCGAGGGCCTGGTGGACAACGGCCTGGGCAAGGCGGTGGCCTTCGGGCACATGGGCATTCTGCCGCCCACCCAACTGATCGACGGCCGCGAACAGACGCTGGACGTGGATGGGGTGCGCTTCGTCTTCTACAACGTACCCGGGAGTGAAGCCCCGGCGGAAATGACCTTCAGCCTGCCGGAGCTGAACGCCTTTGGCGGCGCCGAGCTACTCTCGCAAACCCTGCACAACCTGTACACCCTACGCGGCGCCAAGGTGCGCGATGCCTTGCAGTGGGCCAACTACATCGACGCCAGCCGCGCGCAAGCCGCTGGCGCCGAGGTACTGTTCAACCAGCACCACTGGCCAGTGTGGGGGCAGGACAACATCCAGACCTTCCTCACCACCCAGCGTGATGTCTACCGCTACCTGCACGATCAAACTGTTCGCCTGATGAATGCCGGCCTCACCGCGCCGGAGATCGCCGAGCAACTGCACCTGCCGCCCAGCCTCGACCGCCATCTGAACGTGCACGGCTACTACGGAACCCTCAAGCACAACGTGCGCGGCATCTATCAGTTCTACCTGGGCTGGTTCGACGCCAACCCGGCCAACCTCGACCCACTGCCGCCGGTGGCCGCCGCCGCCAAGTACGTGGCCCTGGCCGGCGGCCGTGAGCCGCTGCTGGCAGCCGCCGAGCAGGCCTATGCCGAGGGCGATTACCGCTGGGCCGCGGAGCTGGGCAAACATCTGCTCTATGCCGATCCGGACGACCAGGGCGCCCGCGATCTGCAGGCACGCAGCTTCGAGCAACTGGGCTATCAGGCCGAGTCGGGGCCCTGGCGCAACTTCTACCTGAGTGGCGCCTATGAGCTGCGCCACGGCCTGCCGGAAGAGGGTTTCACCCCGGTGATGATGCTCGACATGCTCAAACACACCGCGCCCGAGCGGTTCCTGGACGTGATGGCCACCAAGCTCGATGGCACGGCGGCAGCCGACAGCGCGCTGCGTATCAACCTCAACTTCACCGACAGCGGCGCGCGCTATCACCTGTGGATCGAGAACGCCGTGCTGCATCACCGCCGCATGAATGAAGACGAAGTCGCCGAGGCCGACGCCAGCCTCAACCTGAGTAAGGACTTCTTCTTGCAGATGATCAGTGGGCAAGCCGGCGCCGCTGCCCTGCTCAGCTCCGATCAGGTGTCGATCGACGGCAACCCCCTGGCCCTTGGGCGCTTCTTCAGCCTACTGGATCAGCCAGACGGACGCTTCCCCATTGTCACGCGGTAGTATTTGGACTACGCCAACCAATTGCGCCGAGACAGAGTGGCGGGCTTGGCCGTACCCGCAAATAGGTCCAGCTATCGTAGAGTCCTCGATAGTTAGACTTAAGCCCCATGTTGCTGTGAGTGGGGCTGGCCGCTTTCGCTCTGACTGGCTGCACAGGTGTTTTGAATCATCTTGGATAGGATGCTTCGGGCCGGAAGTAGCACCTAGCTAACGGCTGCTTTTGGCCGATTCCGGTCTGTGAGAATGACTGCAATCGTCCAATGCAAACAAAGAACATCACGCGCTCGCAGGTTTCCCATAGCGAAAGGCTTACACACATTGGCTGCGATATCCTCTGTTGAGGCTTCGCCATTAAGCCTAACCTACATACATCAACTGAAGCGCAGGACGCGCTCAGGATCACGGATGATCGACCATCGCCTGGGAGGCTGCCGACAGGATGTCGGAATGGTCTTGAAGAGACCCGCTTCGGCGGGTTTTTTGTTGCATTATCAAAAGAGACCGGTTGATTCCGGTGCGTCTCGGACTTTAAAGTCTGGCCGATTTCTGCCGGTCGTGACAGACCGCAGTTGCCAACACGCTGCGGTGTGAGCAGGTGCAGCCGAGTGCAATCAGATGCCTATCTTGGATGATGAGTTAGCATCCCCAACGCGAGCCCCTTCAGTGCATGGCCGAATGCTGATGTTCGGGCTTCGGAAGGGGACTATGTGGCATGTTAAGGATGTGCCCAACGGGAAAGCCTGTGGCTGTGTTTGCCCTGAGTGTGCCGCACAGCTGGAAGCCAAGAACAATGGGAGAGTCCGGGCTGCCCACTTTAGCCATTCGTCGGGGGCTGATTGCGCTGGTGGCTACGAAACAGCCCTTCACCTGGCCGGCAAGGAAGCACTCCAGCGACTAAAGCGCGTGTGCCTTCCTGAGTACATCACCACGCTCCATGCCCAAGCTATCGACGGCAAGATTTTCAAGGAAACGATTCATCTCGAAACCACCACACCTATCAAGGCGGATCAAGCTTGGGAGGAGGTGTGGCTGGGTAGGTTTCGGCCCGATGTAGTGTTTGAGGTTAATGGCAAACAACTGCTAATTGAGATCAAGGTCACCCATGCGGTTGATGAAGTAAAACTGGCGAAAATCAAGGGAAAGGGCATTTCCGCCATTGAGATTGATCTGAGCGTCATTGAGCCAGAGGCGCTAAGGGATCAGGCCTCATTTGATAACTGCTTGGTTTCAGACCCCACTATTCGGACTTGGTTACATTCGCGCAAGATCGACAAGCTCGAGTCGGAGGCGAGGGCGAGGCTACGCGCACGGGTTGCAGTCCACACACCAGAGGCCCAGAAAATACGTGCGGCCGAACGCGCCTTGGAGCAGCGCAAGAAAGAGCCCCGCATCCAACGTAAAGTAGCTACGGAACAGTACAGGGCAGAGCAACCCACGAAAATCCAGGTTGCGCGCGTTACATTGGAACCCCACTTGGAGCAACTGATGCTCAGTCAAAATACGGAGAGGATGGCTACCCGTGAACATAAACTATCCGAGCGGATTTCAGTGCCCAGCTTGGGACGATACGAAGTGTGCGGGGTCGCTAACCTTTTCGTTCGGGTCAAAGGACACTGGGTATTCAATGCCACGTTCGCTCAATGGCAGTCCTACGTCCTCGATCACTTCTATCCAATAGACCGTGAGCCGCCCAAGTATGTGCTGCTGCAATTCGTCGGTGACGAGGTCGAGTCGAAGTTCGGAGTCGCCAGGTTCATCAAAGAGTTGAGGAACGCCATGCGTACAAAGTCCGGCAGACTGGCGCTGTACGCTGATGAGATTGCCGCCCTACCGCGGTCTACGGTAGTGATCTCTGCGTACCTGGATCACCTGTGCTCTCTCGGGTTGATCGTGAGACAGCGTACCCACTTCAAGACAAGCATCTTGCGAGTTGCCTATGAGCCGCGGGGTAGCACGCTTGAAGAAGCGCATGCGGCACACGTCAAAGCGACTGAAAATGCTTGTGTCGAGAAAGCCCGTAAGTCCGATGAGGCTTGCAGGTATCAGGACGAATACTTGGAGCGCCTGCGCAAGGGCCCACCCCCTCACATGGAGCCGCATGTCGCTGAACGTGTACTGGCGATCCTAGCATCAGAGCTCTGGGTTTTCGTTCACCAAGCGGGAAAGGGAAGACGATGCAACACCTGCCACATGGTTTCACCGGAGGCTGCCACCCTTTGCCCGTTCTGTCGGAAAAAGGGGAGTGGCCAGCAGGTTCGAGTCGACATTGAGCGTCTATGTGCAGGTCGCCATATTCTGCCTCTCTCGCCCGGTGTTGCTGGTTCGCTATATGCGGCCCCGATATTGGATTTGAGCGACCTGCAACTGTTTATGGACAGGCTAAAGGCCGAGTGCTGAAACGGCACTGCTTTGGTAGGCATTTTCAATGCATCTGCTTTTGACCGTTTCTGGGCATCCTAACAAGCTACTACCGGCCAAAAGCGGCCAATCCCGGTAGGACGCTGTCTTCAATCTAGCAATACATGGCATCACGAAAGAGAAGCTGGGGTATCAAGTCCAATCAGATGAGCTGCGGTTTGCTGTGCTTTCTCCAGATCGAGATACATCGTGGCGAACGACTCCATACGAAGCTCAGGAGGCAGCGCCCAGTCCCATTTCTCCCTGATCAAATTCTGAACATTGTGAAGGACGGTGCTCGCCTTAAGCTCTTTCAACGCAGCAACCTCTCGAAGCTTGCTTTCAAGCAACGCCACTCCCCCCTGCACTTCGATGACTAGCCCTGAGTTCTCAGTGGGCAAACCGACGTACTCCAGAAGAACGGCCAAGGCGTCGTTGGTCCAATCGCCCTGCCAGGTGAAAAGACAGGTTCTTCCTCCGCTCCCAATAAAGCTCTGGTGGCCCAACTCAAGATCAGCAAAGCTTTGCCGCGCCTCCGCCAATAAACTCTGTGCCACTGGATCGAGGTAGGGATAAGCCTTCTCTTCCTGCAGTACGGTTTTCATCTCCTGCCGAACATTGTCGTGAACTCGAGCAGCCAGACCGTCAAAAGCCGGGGGAGCTCCTCCTGGAGAGGGCCTGACGACAATCACCTTGCCTTCCGTATCAACGTTAATCACCTGCCAACGACGCCCGGCGAAGATGATGCGTTGTTCAGCACACAGTGGTCGCGAGACAGGCAGGGCCCCAAGGGGTCTGCCATCGCAAACAACTCGGAATTCTTCATTGCTTGTGAATGCACTGTAGAAGTCATAGTGGTTGATCAGCCGCTCGCCCAACTCACCTGGCAGCAGAAGCCCAGCCGATTCCTGAATAATCAGATCTCGTTCACCCAAAGCACGCAGGAGATTCAGAAAGCTGCCCTGCTCGACAGCCAAGAAAGGGCCGTTGCGTACTAACGTTCCCCACAACTCAGCCGCAGTGGCACCACCTTGCTGCGCAATCATCGAGAGGCATTGTTGCACCAAGGTCGACAAATGCAGCCCCTGCGCTCTTGGCGGTTCAAACCATCCCCTCATCAGTAGCCGGATCATCGCGATGCTTTGTACCAATCCTTGGCGCAAGCGATCCGATATTGGGGAGTCATCCGTCAATCGGCGCTCCTTGCAGTATCCGCGGAGAATGGCTGCCTCTCCTGGGCGACGTCCAGAACGGCCAAGACGCTGGCGCAAACTGGCAACTGAAGGCGGCGGCCCTATCTGTGCAACCGTTTTGATGCTGCCAATGTCGATGCCCAGTTCCAGCGTAGTGGTACAGATCGCAGTCGCCGGCCGGTCCCCCGCTTTAAGGGCCCGCTCGGTATCCTCCCTAATATCTTTCGACAGGCTGCCATGATGTGGCCAGAACTCATTAGGTACACCGTCTTGCTCGCAGCGACGCCGCAGCTGATCGGCAAACCATTCGACCTGAGTCCTGCTGTTAGGGAACACCAAGTTGTTGCTTCCACGCAGCACCTGGAAGAGGTGCTCGGAAATTGCGTGATCGGAGGCTGAGTTGTCTTCTAGGCTCTCCTTATCTTCGGGCTGCTGGGGTGTGTCTTTCTCTGGCTCCTGAAAGCCTCTGATCTGAACTTTCAGAATTTGCCCCGAACCTTTCGATTCGATCACCGTCACCTTGCTCGGGGAAGCTGGGCGCAAGAAGGTAGCAGCCAGCATCATGTCGCCCAGTGTCGCTGACAAACCTACTCGCGGGAGAGGACGTCCGATCACCTGCTCGACCCGATGCATCAAAGACTGCAGTTGCTTGCCTCGCTCACTGCCGATAAAGGCATGCAGCTCATCAATCACGAGGTAGCGCAGGTTCGCGAAAATCCCAGGCAGACTCGTCCCCCGGTTCACGAACAGCGCTTCAAGAGACTCTGGGGTGATCAACAGCACGCCTTCAGGGGATTTTAGAAAGCGATGCTTGCGGCTCGACGAGATATCGCCGTGCCAGGCAACGACGGGAATCTCGAGTTCGTCGCATAGCTTGCTCAATCGCTCCCACTGGTCATTGATCAGTGCCTTGAGCGGACTGATGTAAAGCACTGACCCTGGCGGCTCCTGCTGCTTCAGCAGGTTCGTCAGAATGGGCAGGAACGCGGCCTCGGTTTTCCCCGCCGCCGTCGCCGCGGCGACGATGACGTCCTGATCAGCATTGAGCAGCGCGGGGATGGCCCGCTCTTGGGCATCTCGTAGAGAGGTCCAGCCTTCCATCCAAATCCAGCGCTGAATCCGGGAGTCAAGAAGGCTGAAGCCCTCCGACTCAGAGCTGGAAGGTTGCGAGCTCATCGTCGGCATCTACTTGAGTGTCGGTTTCACCACCTCTATCCGGGCTCAGCTCCACAGCCCCCAACAAATGTCTCCAGTCCGCGCCCGGGTTCTGCTCCAGCACGGCCAGCAAGTTGATGAATGCCGTGATCGTGGTGCGGGGTGTACGGAAATAGGCATCCCCCAACCGTTGGTTGCAATGCGCCATGAACAAAGGCAGCGCCTCGTCAGGAAGGAGGTAGCGTGCGCTGTCGCCCGAGGCGTAGACATGGCGCAGCTTCTGAAGAAGCACATAGAAATCCTCGGGTGTCAGGCTCGCTAGGCGGATGACTGGCCCTGACAGATCCACCAACCCAGACTTGGCGAAACTGTTTTCCGCCAGACGTGACTGCAAAGCCGGATAGCTGTACAAGCCGCGGCGGGTATCCATCAGGAATTCGGGGGTGCCTCCGAGCACAAATCCAAGGCCTTCGGCAGAACCCTGCAAAGAGTCGTTAAGGATGCGCAGGATCTGTTCGTAGTTGGCGTTACGTGCCTGGGTATTGGCTAGTTTGTAGAGATTGACCAGCTCATCCAGGCAAACCATCAACCCCTCAAAGCCCGCCAAGCGGACAAACCGAGCCAGGAGCTTGAGCTGATCATAGACGGAAGCATCGTCGATGATTGTGCGTACACCCAAGGCAGAGCGCGCGTCGGTTCTTGTGGTGAACTCACCTCTCAGCCAGCGGATGGCATCGGCCTTGAGCTGTTCGTTGCCCTCCTCGAAGCCCTTGCAATAGGCCGCAATCACATCAGCGAAATCATAGCCGTTGACCATCTCGGTCAATTGGCCCAATTGCTCGCGTATCACAGCCTCGCTGTCCTTACCGGACGCCTTGGCCTCGCTCTTGGCTTGGGATATGAACCTTTCGACAATGCCCTGCAAGGCTCCGCCATCAGGCTTGGTACGCGTTGACATGTTTTTCGCCAGCTCAGCATAAAGCGAGCGAGCCTGGCCACCAGAGGCATGGAGCCGGCGATCGGGATTCAGATCCGCATGCATGGTCACGAGCTTGCGCTCCATCGCAATGGAACGCACAAGATTCAGGAAAAAGGTTTTTCCCGCGCCGTACTCACCAATTACGACTCGAAACGCTGAACCGCTCTCGGTCAAGCGCTCGACATCACGAATGAGCGCTTCCAGCTCACCAACCCTACCCACCTGGATCAGGTGTTGACCTGCCCGCGGAACGACTCCCGCACGAAGGGACTGAATAACCGCATCGCGATCTTTAGCTCTGATGCTGCTCATAACGGTAATTTTCCCATGATGTCAGGATTGATCTCGAGGGGATCTTCACCTTCGGTAATAGGCATATCGAAATGCTCGAAGGCCATGTCGTTAATGTGCTCAAGCGCGCCATCGAGCATGAGATCCATATCGCTGGCCACCGCCTCCAACTCCTCTCGTGACCATTCCATCCGAGAGACAAGCAAGCGAAGGAAGGCCGAGTGATCAGCATCCAGCCCACAGATGCTGCTGGCGTCATCCGAAGCGCCACTATTATCGGGCTCCTCAGGCTCGACGATTCGCTCATCCACGAAAACTTGGGCCAGCAACGCCGACACCTGCTCGGTTTCACGTTGTAGTTGGGCAATCCGCTCATGATCCAGCGTGAAGCCAGTCATCGACGCTGACGATGCGGAGGACGGTGATATCGACGCAACTGCAGGAGCAGTGCTCGTCGGCGCGCCACTAGCTGCCACATGGAGGTCGCCGTATAGGAGCTGAGAGTCCAGTTGAAGAACCTTGTAGACACGCTCAAGCAACTTCACTTCCGCAGGGCTCACCTCCCCATCCGCTTGAGCTAGGTGGGCAAGGAACGCCGCCACAGTTCGCTTCGCCGAGCTGGTCAGCGGTTCCAGCTTTTTCTTCAGGCTTTGCAAGGTCGGCGGCTGGTTGAGTTTTAGACGGAGGTGGGCCTTCAGGCGCTTGCGATGCGCCCCACTCAAGTGGCTCCAAGAATCGACGTGACGGGACAGCAGCATGATCTCTTCTGGAGATGTGTCGCCATCCGCCGCCGCAACGGCACAGGCTAGATCCAAGGTGACCGAGGCGGCATTGTAAGCGGGAGATGCTCTTAGATCCCCGTCTTCGATCTGGGTGGCAAACAGCGCCACGGTATCTTCCGCCTTAGGTGTTTTGCTGCCGGCTAATACATCTGGCTCAATGCCGATATGCAATGACTCCAACGCCCGCGCCAGTGCGATCACCTTGTCCCGCGAAAGGGCTCCGGCACTTTTCAGTCGCCCCGCCAATTCGCCGAAACTCATGACCACCATGCCGTCACCTAGGCGCTGCTTCAGCGCATCCAACTCAGCACGCGAAGCCGCCGGCCACAGCATGATGGGAAGCTGCAGCAAGCCTTCCAAGGCATCGGGGGCATCCGGATTACGACCGAGATATCGGCTGTAGGCCTCCAGCTCCGCCGTGCATTCATCGACTATCTGCTGCAGTTTTTTTCGGGGTACTGAAGTCGCTGTTACGTCGGGGATATCACCCACCCCCTCGAGCGCTTGAACCGGCAAGGCAGCCGACGCGGTGTTGTACTGCAACTTCAACCTGGTCTTATTCTGCGGCAGAATCAAGCCGTCGCCATGAAGCTGCTCATACTTGATCTTGAACAACACGGCGAAGGCGTCATGGCAACGGCTCACTGGCGTTCGCTTGCCAATATTCTGATCCGCCAGCGCCCAGGACAAGGCCCATTCGGCGGGCACACGCTGCTTGTCGGTAGCTAGTTGCCCCAGGCCAATACGCAATTCCATGGGCATTTCATAACCGTAGGCCTGGTTTTCCGGAGGCGGTGCCAAATAACGTCTCGGCGGGGTCTCACCCATGCGCAGAAACGCGAGAAACCGACCGGCGTAGTTGCTGAATGAACTGCTCCCCCCATAGATGGCGAGAAGGCGCTCGACTTCCAACGCGATGCCAGCGATTTCGGAAGCGACATTAGGATCGCTCTTCGCATCAACGAATACACGCCGCTCAAGGCCGTAGAAGAACAGGAATACATAGCCGATATTGGCATGAGGTGCTTTCCGTCCACTGGACAGCCATTGCAAGTAGGCGCGCCGCGCCTCGGGTGAAATCGAGTCGTAACTGGCCCAGTAGCCAGTCAGCCTCTCGGCGATGTCGATAACACCACGCGAAACCTTGAGTTTGGGGTTGATCAAAGACGGCTCGGGTGCAGCATAACGATCAACTCGCCCTGTACCGACATAGATCATGCCGCCAGGAATCTTTTCTCCGGCTACCTCTACGAATTCACCGGCCGGAATCCATCGGACATTTTCATCCATCAGTGTCACCGGCGCACTCGGCAGGCGATATGAGGATGGTGTCGAGACCTCGAGGGTGACCGTGAAAAATTCTGAGTCCGCTCGCCGCCTGACTTTCTCCTCCACAGCAGGTGCCAGTTCCCGAGTGTTGCCTGTATGGGCCTGATCTTGGATTTCGACCTCGTCCAGAGAGAACACTAGGACCCGATTCGGATCAGCCTCTACCGCTCTAGGCCGATTTGTCGAAGATGGAGGGCGGTGCTGTTGATGTGTCACCGCGGGCGGGGTTCTGGACGAGTTGCTGTAGGCCTTTACAATCAGCCATATACCGAAGCTGATCACCCCGACTCCAGCAAGAGCAATCCAGGCTTCTTTGGGGATGGAGGCAATCGCTCCCAAGAACAAAACTCCAAGGATAGCTACCCCGGAAATTTCAGATTTGTTTCTTCGCTTCCGTGCCATCAGATCTGACTGCCCCTCTAAGTCCATACTGGCTTATTGTCAGTATCTGCAATTTGAGCTGATCAGCCAATCTCTTTGATCCTCGGGATATGGCCTCGTGAATCACTTTTGCCTGCGATTTCAGTTCGCGTTCTGGTACCAAGTCGTTTGGAGCCCTCAATGT
This sequence comes from Pseudomonas sp. Y5-11, assembly GCF_022368695.1. Taxonomy (NCBI): domain Bacteria; kingdom Pseudomonadati; phylum Pseudomonadota; class Gammaproteobacteria; order Pseudomonadales; family Pseudomonadaceae; genus Pseudomonas; species Pseudomonas sp. Y5-11. Next base: position 563,807 of record NZ_CP058974.1, on the reverse strand, counting down.
GAGTCATTTTTGAGGCGCTCAGCAAGCACTGGACTACCCCCGATCCGGTAGCGGCCTATGCTTGGACTACCCCCGCCCCGGTAGACATCCCCGGCCTATGCTTTGAGCATAGGAGAAAGTCTATGAGCACCCAACGATTCACCCCAGAAGTCAAGGCTGAAGCCGTCAGGTAAGTGACCGAGCGAGGCCTGCCCGTTGCCGATATAGCCGCTCCTCTGGGCATGTCGGCACATAGCCCTCAGCCAGTCGACTGCATGCGGTGCTGGGCCTCAGCCTCAATGACAGTGAACACTCCCGGCCTTGTTATCCATATGACAACACTGCCCTGGCGGTGAGCTTTTGCGGCATCCACCTCCGTGCTCGACAATCTCCGTTCCGTTTCGTGACATACCATGGCTAGAGGAACTGACCGCCAGAGAAGGGAGGTTGATGGCAAACAGTAGAGCAAAACCAATAGCCAAACGCTTCATGGGCGACCTCATAATGCCATCATTGCTGATAAGCCAAGAGAGCACGGAATCGCACCATGATCCATCGAAATAGTCACTTCGAGTGACCGACGGTGTCTGAGAAAAATCCGTCAGAAGTCTTTGCCATGCATATCGCCAACATAGGGAAGCATCACGATGAATATCAGGGAACGTCTTTTTCTTGAGGTCGATGCAACTGCCAGAAGCCATGGCTTATCAGGTTTCAACCGCTTCATCTGCATACTGATTATCGGCGCGGTGCTGCTGGCAGTATTGGAAACCGAGCAGCCTATAGCCGAAACCTACCATCAGATGTTCAGTGCAGTAGAGTGGTTGCTGTTTGGGGTTTTTCTGATCGAGTATTGCTTGAGGGTCTACATCGCTCCGATGAATCCCCTGTTCTCGGGCAAATATGGCCGGCTCAAATACATTTTCAGCGTCTGGTCGATCATTGATCTCATTGCTCTACTACCTTTGCTGCTGACTGTATTCGACGGCACCGCCTTCTACTTGCGCCTGGCCAGACTGGTGCGAATTCTCAGGGTGTCGAAGCTTGGGCGCTTCACAAAAGCCTGGACGCTTCTGTGGCAAGCCATCGCCAAGCGCCGTTACGAGTTGATGCTGAGTGGCATGGCCGCATTGATGCTGCTTCTGGTCTCCAGCACCTTCCTCTACGTGCTTGAAGCTGCTGAGCAACCGGAAGCGTTTGGCAGCATCCCGAGAGCCTTGTGGTGGAGTGTCGCCACGCTGACAACGGTTGGCTACGGAGACGTCACTCCAATAAGCGCTGCCGGCCGCTTTTTCGCCGGTATTACTGCGGTTGCTGGTATTGGGTTGGTCGCCATGCCAACCGGCATATTAGCGGCGGCTTTCAGTGACGCGTTTCAGAACCAGGAAAGCAAGGAGGCTTGAAATGGCATTTTGATTTCAGCGCCGGATCAAGACCGCACCCGGACTGCGTTTGAACATCGGACAAAAAGGGGGACTTTATTTATAGAGCAGGCCGGCGGCCTCGGGCCGTTTTCTACCCGTCCAAACAGGCAGCAATGGATCTGTTCCGGCCGTTCACGACAGGCCGCTACCGGCCCAGGCTGTGTGAAAACGCTTTAAGGCGAGTTTGACAGTCAGAATCGCAACGAAAAACGCGTCCGTATGCAAATTTCAGGGCTGCTGACCAACCACGCGCGGGCAGATTTTACGTAGCAACGCAGACCTCAAAAAGGAGCCAGCGTTTTTACACAGCCTGGGCCATAAGGGGACATTCATCGTCTCTGTGCTAGACAAGATGATTTACGTCAGCAGTGCGTCGTGTTTAGTTCTCCTAGTGGACTGTTTGGTTAGTTCAATAACTTATTCTTGATTGCGGTGAGCTTTGCGCGATTAACAGAGCTGATGATGGATTCAGCCGTTTTGTTCCAGCGAAATGGCTTGTCTGAATGCTCATTATGGGCCTCGATAAAACGGCGAATGGCCGCTTTCAGATCAGCCACGCTGCTGAACGCATCGCGATACAGCGCCCGCCTTTCCAATTGAGCAAACCACCCCTCTACGGCGTTCAGCCATGAGGCGCTGGTCGGCGTGAAGTGGAGCTTGAAGCGGGGATGCTTCTCCAGCCACGCCCTGACGGCGGCCGTCTTGTGAGTCGAGCTGTTGTCCAGAATCAAATGCAGATCCAGCTCGGCAGGCGTCGCGCGGTCGATCTGCCGAAGGAACTCAAGGAACTCTTTGGCCCTGTGTCGTTGGGTGATGCGACCAATGACCTGGCCCGTCAGGATGTCGAAAGCGGCATACAAACTGGCCGTACCGTGACGCTTGTAGTCATGCGTCCTGCGCTCGATCTGACCCGGCTTGAGAGGCAGCATGGGCTGGGTGCGATCCAGCGCTTGGATCTGGGTTTTCTCGTCAACTGACAGCACCAGTGCATTGCCAGGCGGGTTCAGGTACAGCCCAACCACATCGACCACTTTGTCAGCAAAGTGTGGGTCGTTGCTGATCTTGAAGGTTTTCAGCCGGTGAGGCTTGAGATCGGCGGCGGCCCATACCTGGGCGACTTGCCAGACGGTAACGCCCACGTATTTGGCCATCAGCCGCAAGCTCCAGTGAGTCGCCTCACGCGGTACACGCTGGGTCGTCAGGGTCAGGATTTCCTTAATCTTCGCCTCGTCGAGCTTGCGTGGATGTCCGCTGCGCGGGAGGTCGCTCAGCCCATCGAGGCCAGCTTCCTGATAACGCTTGCGCCATTTGAATACGACTGGCGCCGAAATTTCCAACCGATCGCTGACCTGCTTGGGCGTGAGGCCGCTAGCCAACAGCAACAGAATCCGGGCGCGTTGACCAAGGCTCTGAGGCAGAGATCCCATGCACAACCAGCTTTGCAGCGTCTCAACATCAGTGGGTTTTAAACAAAAAGAAGCCGCTGGTCGAGCCATGTTACTCACGCCGAAAAAGGAGGGGTGCACAGTATATTTGTTACTCCTTTATAGATAAACGAACTTTACGGACAGTCCACTAGTCTCGATTTCACAAAAGTCCGGACACCCTCTGTTCATGTTCTGGGTATTTTGCGTAGCAGTAGGCGAATTCTGGGCAAACTGGTTTCAACGTAATTAAGGGCAGGGATGTGCCACAGCTGCGTTGTTCTCAAGAATGACGCTAAGTCTGGATTCGAGTTTTTCCGGTGACAGCTCTATGCCAGTCTTGTTGACTCTTGAAAGATGGCAGGGCTGGTCGAGCAGCTCTTTCAGCTGCGCCAGATCGGTTGCAATCCGGGTGATCAGGGCTTCAGTGCTCGCTCTTGTGGTGCGGCTCCGTTTAAATTTCATTCTAAATCTAGTCGTTTAGCTGTTGACAAGTTTACTTTTTCAGTGCCCTTGTGATACCATTGTTATATCTCGTCTTGGCAACAAAAGTTGCTTCGACTCCAGAGCAATATGCTGCGTCATATGCGGCTCTTGGGGAGGCGGGTTGTTGATGCTGATCGTGCTGGCAATATTAATGTGGTACCTGCAAGCACTCATCGACACACCAAAAGCAACTCAACAACCTGGACAAGAAGGAGAAGGGCGTATGAAGAAAGTGGTTATTAAAACATTTGTAAATTTCATGGCAAATGCAACAACAGCCTTCTGCGTCAACAACCTGCCTACCTTGACCATTCGAGTATCTCGGTCTTAATCGAGAATACTCATCGCGATTCAACGTGTTGCTTGTCCAGCACACCAATTAAAAAGCCCAGCACTAGCTGGGTTTTTCTTTTCCGATGATCCATGCGATTGCAACGAAGAGAAGACTTTCAGCTGCGGCAAGGCTGATGGCTTCATCTCAACAGTCGAGCTTGGCCACAAGGCGCATCAGCCAGGCTGGGCTGGGCCGCTTGCTGCGGCGTGGCGGATTTCTTCGTCAGTGGCGGAGACTGGCGGGGTTCCGAGCTGCAGAGCCACGTTTGCCATGCAAACACAGAGACCGCCGGCGACCAGCAAGATGAGGAACAAGGCTCCAACTGGTCTGGGCCCGGCAAAGAACTACGTCACGAGCGTGCCAATGACCAGAAGGTAAGCCATGGCTGCATTGAAACGGCGAATGAAGATCTGGTGAGCGATCCAGGCATCCATGGCATATCCCTCGAACAGATTGGTTGTTACTGGCTGCGATAGCACTGCTTGAGATACTCGGCTGTTGCTGCAGGGCCGCCGTGGCGCTCCGTGAAAGCATCCGGCGACGCGGTCTAGTGGCAGTTGGTAAGACGGTACTGGCAGCGTATTTCTACCATGCCGTTGTCCTGGCGGGCAGTAATGAAATTCGCGCCATTCTCAAACTCAATTCGCATGGTGCGTCCTCGGCATCCGTAAAGACCTCATCGTTTCACGGAGTGCTGGTAACGCAATCCTATGAGAACTCAGCTCTTAGATTTCAGCCCAGGTAAGAGGGATGCCTAAGTACGGGCCGTTGTCCTCCTCTTCGTCATCATCTCGTTTTGGGCCATGGTCCTTGAGCTCATACCTGAAATTATTCGGATTGAGTTGGTTCGCGTGGTTATCCGCAGTAGCCTTGAAGGCCGGGTTGTTGGGGTTGAGCGTATTGCTGCGATCATCGTTGGCCGTATTTGAGCCCGGAATGGTCAGATGCTCATTGGGGTAGTGAGCCGCAGACGCAAGACCCGCGACCACGCGTTTTTGATACGGGTGAAAATCACGTGCTGGTTCGTAAATCATGAACAAGTAGTTCCAATGATCGTACTTATCTCCGATGTCGAGCCTGACATTGGCCTGGACGGCTGTTGCGAACGGATCCAGTTGGCATAGGCAAGGGTTACCAAGTGATGCATGTTCACACGGCAGACGAAAGAAGTAGGGGGTTACGCCTCCGAGGGCTTCACATAGCTCATTTACGCTATGGACCTGCTTTGAGGATCGATCCTTAAAACTGACCCATGTGAGCCTTTGACGGTGATGAGGTGGCAGAAGATTTCTGTAGTGTTCAGATTGCTTGTGAAGCTCTTTAAGCTGGTGCCAGTTTGAGTAGCCAGCTTTATGGGCGACAAGGTCTAGGGCCTGAGCGAGGCTGATGTCTGAACTTCTTACAAGGGATTTCGCTTCGCGATTGAGTTTCTCAACAGCGGTAGCAGTAATCAGGGGGAGGGTCATGCGTGTGCTCCAAAAGTTAGAGCGGATTTATCCAGTGCCCACTGCTGAATTCCGCAAACTCAAGGAATCAACGCATAAGGTGAAACTTCATCGTCCCGGCGAACCAGGTGAGCCATAGGTGGGCAGCACGCGTCGATGAACGCGTGTCACAGATACTACCGCTGATATTCATCGTGGCGCCAGCCTTTTGAGGCCTGGGAGGTCATTCCGCCGGTGGGCGCCGGAAAGGGCCTAGCTGGCTCCCGAGCCACTGTCTGTATCAGTCTTTGGGAATCGAGAAAGGGCCAGCCAGGTGCCGACACCCACTGCGAACAGGTCGGGCAGGGCGTATCGTGGGCTCCCAGTTGCTAGGGCAATGACGCCGCCAATAACCGCGCCAATGATTACCGCATTCCTGGATTTGCCTATAACGCCACCAAGAACGGGGGCAAGGCCATGGGCTGCTGCTACGAGTAAAACAAATGCGCTCAAGGTAGGTGCCCTCTGAATATCACTTTGAGTGGTGTTTTCGTCTTATCAGTCCGAAGCGGACAAGGATAGTCTAGGTAATTAAAAAGGCCGGCGCACATCTGTGGGCCAGTCTTGATTATCGTGGCGACGCCCCCTCGATTTGAGTAGCGCCAAGTTTTAGATTCCAACGCAAGCCGTCAATTTTAGGACGGATAAGATTTGTCCGCCTTTGGCCGATTGTTGCCCGTCACGACCGGCAGCGATCGGTCGGCCACTGCCGGTCGTAATAGGCAGTGATTTTTTGATGTGGCAAACACCGGCCCCTGTAAAAATCCCAAGAAACTGAGTTATTCAAGCTTCGAACTGAGAAACGGCTGATACCTATACTTAGCCTCAAGCCCGTCCTGAATCCGCCCCTGAAGCAGTACCTAACTTATGCTTGGGTAGTGCCAGAGACGGTGTATCGCGGCTCTCCGAACTTCTTCGCTTTGAGAAGCATCCCGTGAAAGCTCCTCCAGAAACTCCGCGCCTGCACAATTGCACGCGAACGCTCGTGGGGCATCGTCATCTGGCGAACTCTTCGCAGCTCATTAAAACATGCTGGTCACTATAGCTGGATCTGCTGTCTTCCGGCTTCCTGCACCCAGGAGGATGTAAACACTATTTTTGGTTTCAAAAAGACAATTACTCTTTTGATCGACCAAGAGCGTGCTCCTGACCCAATCACCTGGTGAAAAGCGACGTGCACTATCGGTAACTACAGTGTGGGCATAGAGAAGGACTGGCTGAAAACCTTGCTCTGTAACCAACGCTTTCTTGTCATCTGAAATATCGAGATCGACGAGAATCCACTGCCTTACTGAGCAGTATGGTTTTCCTTGGCACAGCTCCTGAGCAAGCACGATGCCAGCAGCCTCGTCGTCACAGGCGCTATGTATTGCTTCGCCTTCTTTTGATAGAAAATCACTGATCTTTTCAATGCTTATGTTTGCCATTTACGGCCTCCCCTGTAGCCACAATTACCGTTGCCTGCGATTTGATCCCCATGCTTACCTCCGATTATTTGCCTAGCCAATGACGCGGACGATCGCGCGCAATTCACACGCTGCCACAACTCTGGCTAAGGCCTCACAGCATCAAAAACAAGCCAACAACTGCTGCCTATAATGCTGAGAAAAGTTCACCTGATAGCTTGGCTCAGCTGCAAAGCCCCCAAGAGAAATATTGTTCGTAGCTTCTGCCCCGTCAGCCAGCTCAAACCCTCCACCAATACCATCATCCAGGCCTTCAACGCTGCCAACAACTCCAATCAAACCGGGCTTTGAACCCGGGGTAAGGCCTGGCATCTGCACCTCGTTCAGCACCGCAAGGTCATCAGGCAGGTCATCCGCTATTCGCTCCGCAAAGCTCTGCAGCGTCGTTTCCGCCAGCATAAATAGCCAAGCCTGGTCATCGGATTCACCTGTGCGCCGAAGTATCCGCCCCAGTACTTGCCGGTAATGCAGTTCGGTTCGGGTGCGACTGAGGTAGCAGCACACTTGCAGGCGTGGAATGTCGGTGCCTTCGCTGATCATTCCGACGGCGACAATCCAGCGGCAAGCACCCTGCCTGAACGCATTGATCACCTGTTGCGCATCAGGGGTTTTGTTGGTCACGAAGCGGCAACCCTCACCCCTAGCATCCAGGGCCTGGACAATTTGCTGGGCGTGCTCAATATCAGTGGCAACGACCAAGCCGGCTGCATCCGGCTTGATCTGGCGAAGATCATTGAGCTTGCTGCAGCCAAGATCGAGTAGCTGATAGATCACATCGTCATGGCGCAGCAATTCTTCGTAGGTGACAGGTGATTCCCCTAAGAGCTTGGGAATGCTGGGAAACAGCTTCACAGAGCTATCAGCGCCCAGTTCTTCCGTGAGTTTCACCTTCTGATTGTCGAGCAGGACAATGCGAGGGGATCGGCACACGCCGTCTGCAATGGCCTCTTCCAGGCCATAACGATAGTCGCAGATCAAGTGCCCCTCCGGCGAGGAGTAGCGAGCCAGGGCAATGGCCCGATCGTCCGAACGCCAGGGTGTGCCAGACAGGGCCAGCGTGAAGGCAGCGCGATCCTGTATCCGGTGCAGTATCTGCTGGCCCCAGGCGTTGCTGAGCAGCGGATCATGGCCAGCGCAATGGTGGATCTCATCAAAGACCACCAGCACACGGTAGTTATCAAGAAGCTGCCAGAACCCCTCATCCCGGTATTCCATGGCTTGGTAGGTGAATGCCGCACCCACGGCACCTATCTGGCCGTCGAGACGCCTGCCAAGCACCGCAGCAAAGGTCGAACGGAAGCCCTCAACGACCTGGCAGGATGGCGCGAAGCACATCACTAGGTCGATCCTGTTTTGCTCAAGCAGCCGGCTGGCCAGTTCTGCAGCCATGCGCGTCTTGCCAGCCCCCGGTGTTGCCTGGCAGAAGAAATGCGGCGTGACATTAAAGTGCTCCAGTGCCCTGGTGATACATCTGCATTGCCAGTCCCGTAGCAATCGGGTCATAAGGGGGCAGCAAGCGTCTTGAGGGTCTTTTCGATGGCACGAAGATGCCCGAGCAGGCGAGAACTGCGATCTCTGGCCTCCAGGTACTCGCCTTCAACCTTGTCCCGCAAATGGGGCATATCCTCCAGAAGCAGCTTGAATCGCTCCGCCTCGCCCATTGAAGACAGGAAATCCAAGCGAATTTCTTTGTGAAGCGCTTCCAAGTGCTGATCCGTATGGTCTGAAGAGTTAAGCGGTAAAGCCTCATTTTCTGGCACTGCAAGTATCTGCTCGGGCTCACAGGCAGTCTTGAGGCTGTTCTCAAACCCGTTGTCGATCAGCTCCAGTTGCAAATGCGCCGGAATCGGCTGCAGGTGGTAGATCTGCCCTCGAACACGGAGATCTTTATCGAGTACGACCCACCCCATGCGCAGTAATCGACGGATCTGCTCATACACATAGCGGCGTACATCGGCGATACGGAAATTCATGCCGTCCAGGCGATTGGCATAGGCATCGCGTAGTTCACGGGTCGTGAACGTTGTGCGCCCTTCCTCCTGAAGCAGCTCATACAGACGCCTATCGAAGATAAACGAGGCCGATTTCATTGAGGCACCAGAAGAGTTAATGCGAAAGAAATACGGATTATAATCCGTGGCTCGTGTGTCCGCAAACGCACGATAGTGCCGCCTCAGTGGAATTGAGACGGTCATGGATAAGTTGGCGAAAGCGTTAGGGGAACGCATCCGAATGCAGAGGAAAGCCTGTCGGATTTCCCAGGATGCACTGGCGCTGGCGTGCAATATCGACCGCAGCTATGTGGGGCGGATCGAGCGTGGCGAAGTAAACATCACCGTCGAGAAGCTATACCGCATCGCAGGGGAGCTCGCCTGCGACCCTTCAAGCCTTCTGCCTCAGCTGTCAGAAATCTAACCCGACTGAGCAATACCGGCCTCAAGAAGGTCTGACCCTAGCGCCGTTTTTCACATTTCCCCAAGCCTCTCGCCGCCATCAGCATCCTAAAAACTGCTAACACAAACGCCCGACTTTTGGTCTCGTTATCCAATTCAGGTAGACCTAGCGGCTCAACAAACTCACCTTGGTTAGGTCTCGTCAGTGAGTTGCGATATGTGGCCCCTGTATTAGTCGCTTCAATGTCCGCTTCTGGCCCAGGCTGTGTAAAAACGTGCACTGAGATCGACGCGACCAAAAAGCGACCTCCTGTAGTCGCGGGGGGGGGGGCACAACCTGCAATGACTATCGAAGAGAAGTGGGGGCAGGTGGGGTCAGTTGCTTCTGCGATTTGGCTTGTTGAGAATCCACCAGGCAATGGGGCTAGTTGTGAAGGAGCCCCTCTCNGGGGCAGGTGGGGTCAGTTGCTTCTGCGATTTGGCTTGTTGAGAATCCACCAGGCAATGGGGCTAGTTGTGAAGGAGCCCCTCTCAGTTATTTCCCGTTTTTTCAACAATTGCCCGATGTCGCAACGGGTATGCTAATTTTTATCTCCCCTCGGACTAGCTAACAGAGGCTTTTATTCCTGGTCACCTCATAAGCTCGTATGAGGTGACCAGGAGCGAAACAGCCGGGGGCGCTGCTTTGCCGGCTGAATCGATGCTGAGCGTACCTAGCCAGATTCTAAGTTAGACAGGATTATGTCGACACTGTTGACATGCTCACCTAACACTGAGCTCATCGAGAAACAGTACGCCGTGGTGGGCGAGGGTGATCTCGCCGGGTTGCGGTTTCGAGCTGCTGTGACATTTGGGAATAGATGCAACGCACCTACGCTGTGCTCCGCATTCTGTCGTATGATTCGCCCAAATATTACGCAACTCAAACATGCTAATAGGTGCAACTGGCCGCATTATGGATAGCAATAGCTGCAACCAGCCTCGGTTCTCAGTTGCGAGGCGCATAAAATCTACGACGCGTAGCCTTTCCGGAGTGTTTGCTTTTCGCGGACAAGGCGTTGCCTTCGAGTCCATGTTGGAGCGTGACTTCCTCAGTCGGATGGATTTCAGGAAGGATGTTCTGACTGTGGTCTCGCAGCCGGTTCAACTGGATTTCGTTGCTCGCAGCGGCCGATCCTATACTTATACCCCGGATTATCTGGTTCATTTCCATTCTCACACCCATCTGCGCCCCATGCTCGTGGAGGTCAAACCGGCAGAGAACTGGCGTGAGAACTGGCGCGACCTGCTACCAAAATGGAAGGCAGCGTTGCGTTATGCGAAGGAGCGAGGTTGGCGCTTCCATATCTATGACGAATCGCGGATCAGAGGCCAATCACTGAAGAACATCCAGTACTTAGAACGATTCAAGAACGCGGATTACGCGGATCAGGATCTGGACGCCATCATTCGCACGGTCGCTTTCAAGGGCATTGCATCAATCAGCTATCTCGTGGCGCTGCACTTTCAAGGCGCTGAAGCTCTGGGCAAATCGCATATCTTTCATCTCATCGCGACCCGTCAGTTGGATTGCGATATTTCCGGGCCTCTGAGCGATTCGTTAGAAGTCATGGTGGCCGAATGAATGACTTCGTTAGTGAACAGCCTAAGAGAGGCAAGATTGACCGGTCTTTCGTAAATATCGCGCCCGGCCAGGTTGCTTGCTATCAGAAAGAGACCTTCCGGATTACCCAGATATTAGATTTCCAATCCGTGCTGGCGATCAATGTCGAAACCGGGCAACCGAAGGTGCTTCAAATCGGCGAGCTCAAGCCGTTTCTTGGAGACAAGGTAAGAGGGCCCTACGCAGATTACGATTTAGAGGATATCGGTGCTGAGGAATGGGCCATCGCGCAGAAACGCTACGCGGTCATCGCCCCACTCCTGAGCATTGAAGGTCAGTCACGTAGCGTGGTCGAGCAACGTGCGAAAGACGCCGGTGTTGATGCGGTTACGGTTTACAGATGGCTGCGCCGTTACAAAGAGCAAGGCGAAGTTACCGCACTGATCCCACTTAAGCGTGGGTGGGGCAAAGGTCGTTCCAGGATCTCTGAGGGCGTCGAGAAGGTTATTGCCGAGACCATCGACGATTTTTACCTGACCGAGCAACGCCCGGATGTTGCCTCAACGGTTTATGAGGTCCGAAAGCGTTGCAAGGCTTTGAAGCTGTCTCCTCCAACCGTGTCGACGGTGCAGGCGCGCATCAAGAACATTCCTGATCGGACGCGTTTGCGAAGACGCGGCGATAAAGAACTCGCGGGCAACAAATATGACCCGCGCCCAGGCGGACTTAACACTGAGTACCCGCTCCAGATCGTGCAGATCGACCACACGCCGGCGGATATGATCATTGTCGACGACGTTCACCGGCGTCCCATCGGTCGTCCTTGGCTGACGCTGGCAATCTGCGTGTATTCGCGAATGGTGACCGGCTACTACCTGTCGATGGATGCCCCCTCTGCGGTCTCGGTGGCAATGTGCGTTGTCCATTCAATCCTACCTAAGGAAAAGTGGCTGGCACTTCATGGGGTGGATGCTGAATGGCCGGTGTGGGGGAAAATGGGCACGCTGCACAGTGACAACGGTGCTGATTTCAAGACCAATAGCCTTGTGCAGTCCTGTGTGAACCACAATATCCGTCGTGACTTCAGGCCGAAGAAAAACCCGCAATGGGGTGGACACATTGAGCGCTGGATGGGCACATTCGCCGGCATCAACAAAAAAGATCGGGGCGCAACCTTTAGCAATCCTGCCGAGCGTCGTGAATATGACTCTGAGAAGCAGTCGATCTACACGTTTGCAGAATACGAGCAGCGGTTGGTCAGAAACCTCATCAAGTACAACAATAAATTCCATGAAGAGATCGACATGGCGCCGATCAAGAAATGGAATCTGGCATTTTTCGGAGATAAAGAGCACGACCCGATTGTGCCCCTACCGCCCAGGGTCGCGGATCCGTGGGGTTTCCAACTCGACTTCTTGCCTGCGACGCTGCGAACCATTCACCCCTATGGCGTGGAAATGGACGCGATGTATTTCGCTGAAGCACTGCGGCCGTGGATAGGTGCAACCGATCCTAAAACAGGCAAGGCTCGAAAATTCCTTTTTCGCCGCGACCCTCGTGACATTAATCGAATCTGGTTCTACGACCCGGCGTTGAGAGAGCACTTTGAGGTACCGATCATTCGTGGCAGATACGCCGGCGTAACGGTGGGCGAGTACGTCAACGCCAAGAAAAAAGCGAGGAAGGCCGGCCGCGACGCGGTCAACCACGACGTTATCGAACGGATGTTGGACGAAAACAAGCAGCAGGAAACTGAGGCTGCCGTGCGCACCAAGCAGGCTCGCAAAAGTGTTCAGAAGCGGACGAACAACACCAAACAAACTACGCCGGCTCGGCCCACGCCGCACGTCGAGCCCAAGTTGCCACCTATTGGGTTACCTGAATCGCCGCAACTGTTGTCGGTGGATGAAGTGGACACTTTTGGAGAAGTCTGGTGACCAATTACGCCCATATCACACCGCAGTTCAGAGACGTGATGGAAAAGTCCGATCTTGATCGGCTCGCATTCCTGGATGAGCCGCGCTGGGTTGATTACCAGGCGGCTAACAACCTGATGGACATCCTCAATGGCTTGCTACGCAAGCCCGAGCGTCCTCGCATGCCAAACCTCATGCTTGTCGGTGAGTCCAATACAGGCAAAACCACGGTGGTCACCCGGTTCAAGGAGCTATCAGGGCAGCCGTACGTCAGTGACGATGCGGTCAGCGTGCGGCCAGTGATTTGCGCTGAAGTTCACAAGCCTGATGAGCGAGAGCTGTATAACGCCATTCTTCGAGAGTTCTGGGCACCCCACAACCCCGTCGCGCCGCTGGAAAAGCTTCGACATCAGGCCATTCATCTCTTGCGTGATGCGCGTACTCGCATGCTCATTCTTGACGAAGTGCATACGATCAACAACGGATCGGCTGCCAAGCGCATGGATGTCATGAACGAATTGAAGATGCTGTCGAACATCCTCCACATTCCTTTGGTGTTGGTCGGCACCCGGACGGCACTTCAGCTACTGGTCCTGGATTCGCAGTATTCAAGCCGGTTTGAGGTTGTCTCGCTGCCCAACTGGTCGGTCAATGCCGAGTTTCAGCGTTTCCTGAAAAGCTTCGAATCAGTGCTCCCTCTCAAATTCGCTTCAAAACTGTACTCGCCGGAGCTCACCCCGCTCATTCACGCGATCTCCAATGGCAACACGGGCAACATCGAATACCTTTTACGTGAGTGTGCAAGGGAGGCGATTCGAAACGGTTCGGAAGTGATTGACCGTCGACTGCTGGAGAAAAACCAATGGATGCGTCCTACCAGTGCAGATGGGGTGCGGGAGCGCGTCCTTTAAATCCGGTCTGGCCGATGGTGCCAGCTCTTCTGCAGGACGAAGTTATCTCCTCCTGGCTAATGCGATGTGCTTTGGCCCAAGGTTGCGATGCCACGACGCTAACAGGCGAGGTCTGGCCTAGGCTGAGGTACTGGTGCAACGATCCGGACAGAGATTTATCCATTGAACAGTCGCAGCATCTGACCCGCCTTTCTGGCATTCCCACAGCAGCGCTTCAAGCGGCCACTTTACAGCCGCTGTATCAGTTGATGACGGGAACTGCGGAATTCCCAAGAGGGATAGCGCCCTGGTTTCTCTGTCTGGGGTGCCGGAATCGACGTCGCAGCGGTGGCCTTCAGTACTGCCCAAAATGCTTCAAGGAACGACTTCCTCATTACCTGATACAGGATCGGCTGGCGTGGCACAGCGCATGTCCACTGCACCAGGTGATTCTGCTGGACCGCTGTGAATGCTGCCATGCGCCATTATGCCCTCATCTGCTTGCACCACCTGAGCAGACGCTAGGTCGGTGCCATCGCTGCGGATATGAGCTGGGCTTCGCGTCAACTGACAGGGCACCGATCCAGGCTCTGAGTTTCCAGCTTGCGGCTGATGAGCTGTTTTCCAAACCTACCCTGCGGTATGGCGAGAACCATCTGCTTCTGACTGAATGGTTTGCTCTGTCGCGATGGATGATTGGTATATTGCGCACCGCCGCGCGCGCACCCAGCCCCTGCACGGAGATGTTTTTCCGTGAGCTTGGTGTGAACCTGGCCGAACTCAGGCCTCCTCCAACGGGCTTGCCATTCGAGTATTTGTCACCCGTGGACCGCGCAGGCCTCTTGGCACACGTCTGGAGCATGCTGGAGGTCGGTCCCGAGCGCTTGATGGCCGTGGCCGAGCGGGAGCGCGTGCGCCCATCGCTGTTGCTGCCGCGCTCGGGAGAGTTACCGGCCTCACTTGCTAGACTTGGCGCAGTGCTGAAAAGCAGTCGACGCCGTAACTACAACCTCGCCCCAGTCCGAACCCCGCGCTCTGTGAAAAGCGTATTGATGAGATGGCGACGATTGCTCAGGAAGTTTCAACGATGACACCTCCGGAACTGCCACTGAAATGCGATGAATGCCAATGCATCGCATCGAAGATTCACCGGATCCACAAGGGACGGCGATTCTGCAACACGTGCTATGCCCGACTGTTCAAGCGCCGATTGTGTTCCGGCTGTGACAATTTCGCCCGGCTCCCCGTATTTGAAAAAGACGCCAAATGCATCCGCTGCGAGTCGAGAGCGCCTTGTGTACGGTGCAAGAAGACCGGGAAGCCGGTCGGATTGATGACGGTCTATGGCCCAGCATGTGCCAGCTGTGCACATCACTTTTCCGAACCTGAGCCTTGCCACCGATGCGGCAAGCTATCAACAAAACTAACCCGAGTCCTAGCGATCGATCCCGATGTTCGCTGCTGCGCTCAATGCGCACGGGCAGGCGCGGCAACGTGCCCGGATTGCCGGCATCACCGTTTCTTGGTCCAGTGCAACGATGGTCTGATGCGGTGTAAATTGTGCGCTGAAAAAGGCAAAGTTCAGTGTGCCAGCTGCACCCGGTTGATGCCGGCGGGACGCAAAAACGAATGCGAGACCTGCGCCTGGGAAAAGAGCCTTGATCGTCGCGCGCATATTCATGTCGAACTGTTCGCCCATGCCAGCACGCGTCAACGCTTCAATGAGTTCTGCCTGTGGCTCAAAAGTCAGATGGGGGCGCAGAAGGCTGCGCTGAAACTCAAACACTACGTGCCCTTTTTCAGCTTCCTGGATGCGCATTCCGTAGGTTTACCCTCGTACGTTTTCCTGCTCGAACATTTCAGTGCAGAGGGGCTTCGTAGGATGCAGACCCCAATGCTATGGCTCAGTGAGCGGTACGGTGTCGCGGCCGATGAGCAACTGCGCAACCAACACTCCGAAAAACGCCGAATTCAAGAGTTGATCGAATCGACGCCCGCCGGCGTTGGCTTGGAAGCACTGCTGGGTTACCGAGAGTATCTTCGGACCAAACAAGGCGACGGATCTACGTCGATCAGTTCTGTTCGGCTTTCCTTGCGTGCCGCGAAAAACGTATTGGCTTCAGCGTCACAGCAGTTCGATACGTTGCCCACGCAGAAGACGGTAACGGCATATCTCACTCAGTCGCCGGGACAGCGTGCGACCGCGCAGGGCTTCATCAGTTATCTGAACCGAACCCATGGACTCAGCCTTACAACAGAACTCAGCGAGCGTGCGGTAGCAAGGGCGAAAAATCGTAAGCTTGAGGCCACGCTATACAACTTGTACTCCACCGGTGGCGAAGGTGAAGCCTACGAGCGTGCATGGATCAAGGCCGCACTGATGCTGTTGCATGGGTTGAGGAGCGTGAATAAGAAGAGGTTCTCGTATAGCGCTCTCGTGGTGAAGGGAGTAGCTGGTTTTAATGTGGTGATCAACGTTCAAACGTATTGGGTACCTAGCCCGGATTTCTCATGACCGCATAAACAAAAACGGCTGAAAGCCTTATGATTCTTGTCGCCAAA
>NZ_CP058974.1:25578-547835 GCF_022368695.1 Pseudomonas sp. Y5-11 | reverse complement strand
CCGGCCCGGCTCAATGGGGGAAAGGGGGCAGTGCGCCCCATACGCGGGAATTGAATAAAAAACGATCAATTTTTAGCGGTGGAAGGCAGGTTGTTGATACGCCGAGGCTTCACCGGCCACGCCTGCCGGCCTCATGAGAAATCCGGGCTAGCTTTACCTCCGGTACTTCCTTGTTAAGTGATCCTATGATCTGAGGCTGATTGATATCAGATCGATCGAGATGAGACACAAATCGAGGGCTACATGCCCAATGCACTGAAGCATCCACTTTCATTTTTTGCCGATGGAGCTTTGGATAACCCTATCCAAACGGATGGAGCAGTCGTTGTGAGTTTGCGATGAGTGTTTTTGCGACGCTCGATGTCGCTCGAATCCGAGGTGTATCAAAGTTATGGAGTTTATGTTCGGAGCATAAACTCCATAATTTCAGTACAAATCCCGTCACTGCTCAGATGAGGGTGACGCCCAAGCGGTAGAAGGCGTAGAAGATCGTTGTGCCGATGTCAGAGTGATGCCGAAATATGTTGTGCGGATGTCTCAACGGCGTTTTCAGGTTACGGAAGTTACCGTTGGCAAACCGGATCTCAGCGCAAATTCTGGAGATCTCGACCAGCGCTTCGGCCTCGTTGTTGATTTCCACTAGAAGCCCTGAAATTTTCTCTTCACTGTACACGGTGTCTTTTCGAATTTTCTTGCGCTGTAGTTCAAACAGGTAGAAAGAGCGGCCCCTAATCTTGATGCGCGCAACCAAGATACCTCGACGGTGGTTAGCATTTTCTTTGTAAGAAAGCCATGTTCTATTCTTATCTTTGGGCGCTTCGGATGGGGTAAACGCCGCCAGTGTTAGTAATCTGAAGTCTTCGCTTTGCACGAAACCCTGACGCTCTGACTGCCACGCCAAGCTAGAGAAGCGGTTTTTGCCCAGGTGGTGTCGAAGCTTATCCCAAACAGTTTGAAGTGCGCCTCCATCACCCAAGACCCGCTTTGCGACAGCAGTGAATTTGCCGACGCCTTTGTTGTAGCCCTGCGGGTCTCCAGTGGAGAGCACCTTGGTCGTGCCCGGCGGGACCAGAATGGCCTTTTTCTTTGAAAGCGATCGCTCGTCAAATGAAACGGTATGGGGGCATTCCGGCCCGAGAATTTCAAACCCAGGATCGGGCTTTGACCATCGAGCAGATCCTTGATCGGGTTCCTGACGGTCGGTGATCAGAAACGGGTCCTGTGGCTTTTCCGTTTCAATCTTGACCCTCATCGTGTCGAGAAGGGTTGGATCTTGTTCAGAATCATCCTTGGAATATTTGACCCGGTTTATCTCGTAGGGATGATCCTGTGGCTGACTCATACCTGTGACTTCGTAGCACAGAAATGTGGTGCGATTGTTGATCCAGCGGCCACGAACCTTGACCTTTGCAGGGCCCTGGAACCACGGCTTAACCCGCAAACTCATTTCCTTCATGCGCTTGCCGTATGCATTGTCCAGTTCGGCGTAGAGCAGCTTGGCGGCCTCTTCGGTGTAATTGTTGTAAAGGGCGTATGCGAGAAACAGCCCATCGTCGTCAGGAACATTGGGATGTGGTTTTACAAGCCAGCTGTTGGGGTCTTTCTGGGTATCGGCATAGAGAAGCTCCCGCACCTTGGGCCATGGGTAGGTCGTCAGTATCCGCGCCATGTCCGACGTGCTGCCATAACACCGGTACAGAAATTCAATACAGGGGATCAGGAGGTTTTTGCCTTTCGGTAGGGGAAAGCTGAGAAACTCGGTCAGTGCCTTATCTGTTGGCTGGCTTCTAAGCGGATAATCGATCTTGAAATAGGGAACGGGTTGGTGATTGCCTTTGATACTGACGTAGGACCAGACACCTTCAGTGAAATCCACAGAAAACTCTTGGTCTTTACCCAGGTCCGTTTCGGCAATGCATTTTCCCCCTTGCCAAATGGTCCCCAGACGAAAGCTTCCCAGCCGGCTTACGCCGATCAACGCAGGCGTCACGCCGGCAGGCTCATCGTTGCGGTCTAAAAACCGAAAGATGACCTCCACAAAGGGAATGCTTTCAGCTTCGAAATTTTTTCTAATGCGCTCGTAAGACCAGACCACCACTGTTCCATTGCGGATGTGCTTGATGGCATCGCCATCTTCGGTAGTACAAAGGTTGTCGCGGGGAGGAACTCGCTTGATTCGATGAAACAATTCGCAACTCCGAATATGCAGGAGCATCACGCTCGTCGCTGATTAGTGGCTGACTAAGCGTGGACTCGTGCATATCGTCCTGATCATTTGAAGCTCCGTCAGAGGGGCTGTACGTTACCTGCAAAAAAGGATCAGCACCAAGTCGGCACCTCATGCATGCCGATCATTTTCTTTAGCATCTGTGAAACAGAGTCAGAACGACATCCCTTCCGATGCTTGAGCAAGAAGCTGCTCCACCTGACGGAATCCAACGGTTGTGGAGAGCATCTCAATCGAGCTTTTACCCAAGAAATGGGACTTCGGTTTTGACAGCCAGCGCAGAGCCTTGTCAGTGTCGCCAAAAAAGGACTCGGCTAAGGCAATGGTATGTGCCAGGCGAAACAGGTGGTCACTTTGACTCGCGGTTAATCGCTCACCTGTGGCCAGCTTTGTCGTAATAGTTGGGGTGGGAAGGATTGCGTCCAGAGTACCGGAGCTGATGAGCCCTAAGTCGCTCATTGCCGTAAGGGCGGTTGCCTCAAAGCCAGCGTCGATCATCTCGTGAATTTGCTGTGCAGTCGCGTCGACCGGGATATTGAGAAGAACATTCATACGGTTTCGGTAACTGTCATGAGCTTGAGCGCGTAAGACGTCGGTGCCCCTTGCAGACTCACGCTTCATGGCGCGTACGGGTGTCAGGATTATCGTGTCGCCGGCGACGGTGATAGCCAGCTCATCCCCGATGCCCAGACCCATTTCCTGCAACAGGGCGGGAGGTAAATCGACGATGACATCGTCACTGCCGTCTTGGGTGGCCTGGGTTTGAACGTACCAGTGTCTGTCTTTCTTCATATCATCCACCTGACGTGCAGTCTGCGATAAAGGATGCCCTATGCTCGCGCGTGCAACGGCATCTGTCATGGATAAAAAGAGCCTTCGCAGGATGCCGGGGCTTGAATGCGATCAGTGGTCCACTCGGTTTGAGCCCGAAGGCGCTGGCTGTGGCTCGCTCAACTCAAACTCAGTAAATCACTCAGCGTAATTCTCTGGCGCGTGCCCGTGCCGAGCAGCACGTACAAAGTATTTCTGGTAAAAAAGAGCCCTTCGTCCTCGTATCTCAGTTGAAACGTGCTGCGAACCCAGTCACCTCGGTTAAAGCGCTCGCGACTGTCGAGCACAACGTTGCGCGCATAGATCAGCACTGGTTCGAGGCCACGGGAGCGTAAGGCGTCGTAATCCTCGCCGCAGGATTCCAGCTCCAGCAAGGTCCAGTCCCGAACCAGGCAGTACGAATACTCGCCAAAATTGCTTTGTATAAAGTCGATTGCATCTTCAACTGACAAGTCGCATCCGTTGATGCTCTCTCCTTGCCCACTCAACAGTTGCTGTAGCCGTAAGAGATCCATTCGCGCAAGCCCCCCTTAGAGAATACTCGTTCGACTGAGCGCCGGCGGTTGTTCAGTGAGACCGCCGGAGTTACGTAGAGATGGTGATAGCGTGTATCGCCGATTGGCAAGCAGGCCTGTTGGGTGCCTCGTGATGCAGCGATGGCGTAGAGGATTGGGCGTCCTTTCCAATGCCGTCTCGGCATTTTTCAGTGTGCGTCCCCAGACCTGCCTGCGCGAGCCGTCCAGATGATCTCCGAACGGCCGGTACGCTACGCCCTAAACGCTACGCGCGATCACCACCTTCATCTGCGGCGTCCAGTAATTTCTCCAGTGCTTCATAGCCTTCGTCTCGGCGCATGAGAAAGCCGATGACATCGTCGGCATCGAATCTGAATGGCTCAGAATCCAGGACTGTCCTGAAAAACGTGTTTGCTAGAACGATACCGCCCTGATTCAGCCAAAGCTCTGCTTTTCTACCATCGAGTTGATCAAAAAATACCGATAAAACCGCAGTCGCCAATGGGCGCATTTCGCTGGACGATGAGGAAAGCTCCCAATGCCAGCGTCCCTTGGTAGGGCAAAACGTTGGGCTATCATCGCTCAGCATGTAGTTCCAATTGTTGCTTTCCCACATCCAAGGCGCGGGCTGAAGCAGAGTTGGGGGAGTGCCTTCTCTATAGACGGTCACTTCATGGTTTCGACCATTACCCCAAACTTCAACTGGTCGGGTCTGGAAATATTTTAGGGCGCGCTCGCGAAGTTTGAAGGCTGCCAGTCGAGCGTTGACGCCACTTTGCACCTGCGCAGGTGTCCTGCCCTCGGCCACTTCCATCACTGCCGTTCCGAGATCAATGTTCAGTTGATGCAGAGGTTGCAGATCTAGGTAGAGGCGTCCGATCAAAGGCTCAGGCAACTGGTCAGCACACCCCGCTTCCAGGATGACTGGCACAATCCGCACGCCCGGTTCATAAGCGATCTCGGCAAGCATTTTCAGCTCACGGTGCAACCCCGAACCTTTCTGTTGGGCGGCTCTGATGTAGTCCTGGTCACACAGGCATAAGATCTGGACTGGGCGCTTGGACAAGGCTTTAGCGATAACGCCATCGATTGAATCTCCGTAGGCGATGCTATCCCTATCCCAAAATACGTCATGGTTCCAACTTATTTGGGTGAGGACGCGCTGGCGTACCCACTCTTTGTTCTCAAACCCGTTGCCCCAGGCGTAGGAAATGAAGATGTGGCCACGGTTTTCTACTTCAGTCATTTTTCCAAGTCTTCTGTAACGAGGGAGCGACATCACCAGGTCGCCGGTCTGGGGTGACGAATGCGACGCACACGTCAACAGAAAGACCTTACCGAGGAATGATGAAGGCTAAAAGCCATCGTATTGGAAATTATTGAGCTTTATGGGGTGGTTGTTCGGGTAGCGCCTGATGGGTAGCGGATGAGGCGGCCAGCAAACAGCGTCAGTTGTGCACTGAGTCTCTGTTGGTGTTGCCAGTTACTTTGCTAGTTTCTGAATAGATCTCTACATATTTATTAATGGGCGAAAACAAGCTCACTTTGACGTGTCGGAAATTTCCGCCACTCCCGTCAGTGTTTATTGCCACGCCTAAAGTTAGTTTAAGGTCGAGTTCTCTATCGCGACGATCAATATTGTTTGTTTGCGTTATTAATAATGTTGATGTTTGAACGGTCTTTCAGCCCTATCGTTTTGGGTGCTTGGTGTCGCAGTTTCTACAGCTGCTGCCGCTCGTCGATTGGTTCAATAAAATCAAGGAAATTCGAGAGAAATACTGGACAAAAACCCACCATGGGCGATACTCTTACGTATAACTTAACGTAAGGAGTTTGAAATACTCTTTACGCTTCAAAATGGAATGGAGTCCTCATATGTTAGCTCGCAATGATTCAGCCTTTTAGTTGCACTGCTTAGGGCAGGAATTGGTTTCATGAGTTGACGACTCTGAGAAACAACCTTATGGCAGGATATATAAAATGGCGAATGGAAAAGTACTCAGGCAACTTGTAAAAGCGGGTGCTGTCGGAGATATGGCGGCGTTCCGTCGTGCATCTGAAGCTATCATCGAAGAAGAGCGCCAAAAGCAACATCACTTATTGGCAAATGATTTAGAGCAGATCCTTTATGGTGGGGATATGCATGTCCAGTCTGCACGTAAACCGCAGTTTACTGCGGACATTCCTGTGGACAAGGAACGTGGACTTCCTTTGCTTGATATCAGGCCACCCAAGCGCTCGTTGGAGGAGATCATCCTTCCCGAAAGCAGTGCCTCTATGATCGACGAGATGCTGGAAGAGCATCGACGCGCAGAGGTGCTTCGTAGCTATGGCATGAAGCCATCCGGCAAAGTGATTTTCTTTGGCCCGCCTGGATGCGGTAAGACCTTGGCTGCTGAAGTCATCGCTTTCGAACTGGATCGCCCGCTGGCAATTGTTCGTCTCGATGCATTGGTCTCCTCGTTTCTGGGTGAAACAGCCGCGAATTTACGCAAGGTCTTTGATTTCATTGCGAAACATCAGTTAATCGTTCTTTTCGACGAGTTTGATGCCATTGGTAAAGAGCGTGGTGATAGCGGTGAGCACGGCGAGCTACGCCGCGTAGTTAATGCGGTGTTGCAGATGATGGACGCCTACGACGGGCAAAGCCTTATTCTGGCAGCAACTAACCACGAAAATATTCTGGATTCGGCAATTTGGCGCCGGTTTGATGACGCCATTGAGTTTCCGCTGCCTGATCACAAGCAGCTGATGGCATTGTTACAGCTGAAGTTGCGTGGGACCCGTCGTCAGTTCGAACTGGATGATCCCGAGTTACTAAAAGAATTCGATGGAAAAAGCGGTGCGGATGTGGAACGTGTTGTCCGGCGCGCTGTGAAGCGTATGATATTGCGTAATCAGGAGTTCCTCACGATCAAAGAACTACGTAACGCACTGGTGCGGGAGGGACTCCGCAAGCACTAACCTGCTATCAAGGACGATGAATTGGCAACTTACAAACACCTGAGTTTTGAGCGCGAAAACCTGGACAATCGTCGTCGGACGAAAAATCCCCCCAAGTTCACCAAGCGCGATGACTTGCGGGGGCATGGCCAGAAGCTTAACGGCTATTTTGCGACGGCAGCGGGTGTTGCTGCAAAGCAGCACAAGTCTGCCGAGAACTCCCCGTTTGTATTCAAGTTGCAGTACGACGGCGCGATGACGTTTGAAAATCTCCAGAAGCATGGCCTGGAATTCATCAGTCAGGAGGGCAAGCAGGTTTGTGTGGTGTTCGCGACCGAGGCTGGCCTGGCCATCTTTCAAGACCACCTGAACAAGTTGGGCGTGCTCGGGCAGAATGTCAGCTACAAGCAGATTCTGGAAGCCATCGAGGGTATCGATGCGTGGTCCGCCGAGGACCGCAAAAGCTGGGCCTTACGCCATATCGGCCTTCCACACTCTGAAACATTCACACTGGACGTCGAACTCTGGCCACACCACGTCACCAATCATCCGGCACGCATTCGCCTTTGCGCCTCGTTCGAAAAGTGGCTGGCGGACAACGGCATCAAGACGATCCACAAGCTCAACTTCGACAGCTTGGTGATGTACCGCGTCGAGGTGAGTGATACTCAAGCACAAGGGCTGCTCAACCATAGTGACGTGCGCATGGTTGACCTAATTCCCCAGACTGGCATCTCTTACCCGCAGCTGAACCGTGACATTGCTCAGATCCCGGCAAACATTCCACGCCCTGCCGACGATGCGGCGCGGGTGTGCATCCTGGACAGCGGTATCAACACTAACCATCCGTTGCTTCGATCGGCAATTGCAGAAAGTGAGTCATTCGTGGCGGGTCAGGACGCATTCGATGAGGCTGGCCACGGGACAGCCGTCGCCGGGATTGCGCTTTATGGCGACGTAGAAGCCTGTGATCGAAGCAATTTCTGGAATCCGCAAATCTGGCTTTACAACGGTAAGGTCATGCGCAAATGCCCAGACACCCACAATGCTATTTATGACGAGCACACGGTAGAAGCGACGCTGACAGAAGCCGTTGAGCATTTCGTGGGACTGGGCTGCCGCATCTTCAATTTGTCGCTGGGAAATACCAATGCGCCTTACGACGGTACACACATTCGCGGTCTGGCCTACATCCTCGATGTGCTTGCGCGTAAACACAACGTGCTGTTTGTCGTTTCTACCGGCAACTTCATGGGCTCTGAGGATCCGGCCGTACCGATAAAAAGCTGGCGGGACGAGTATCCGGAATACCTGCTGCACGAACGCAGTGTCATCATTGACCCGGCACCTGCGTTGAATGTGCTGACCGTCGGCAGCATTTCCCGCCACGACGCCACTTTCGACAGCCAGCGACACCCCGAGATCCATCAGCTGTCTCCGGCATCGGAGAACCAACCCTCACCGTTCACCCGACATGGCCCGTCGGTGAAAGGGGCTCTAAAGCCGGAGTTGGTCGCTCATGGTGGCAACCTGGCGTGTCCGGTGCATTACAACAATCAGCAGTGGAAGACCGACATGCGCGGTCTGGGCGTGCTGACGATGAACCATCAGTTCCAAGGCAATACGCTGTTCAAGGAACTCAGTGGCACTAGTTTCTCTGCGCCTTACATCACTCATTTGGCAGGGCGTCTGCTCAATGAATACCCGGAGGCTTCAGCCAATCTTCTGCGAGCCATGCTCGTGAACCATGCGTCTCTGTCGAGCGAGGTGGAGAGCACTTTCTCGGAGGAGATGCGCAAGGGTTACAAAGCCAATAAAGCGACCTACAACCGCGAGATTTCCCGCGATGTGGGTGGATACGGCCAAGTGAGTGAAAGTGACTTGTTCCGATCCTCGGATCAATGCGTTGTATTGATGTGCGAAGAGAGCATCGAGAAGGATGCCTGCCAGTTTTATGAGCTGCCTCTTCCTGCTACCTACCTGCGCAAGACGCGGGGTCTTAGGGAGTTGTGCGTCACGCTGGCCTACTCGCCGGCAGTGCGTACCACTCGCCTGGACTATCTTGCGACCCAGATCAGTTTCCGTTTGGTCAAAGGGGCTTCCCTGGACGAGGTGCAGGGCTACTTCAACAGGGACAAGCAGGAGGAAAATGAGACCCGTAGTGACGACGCCGAGCCGAACCGGGATATCTCCGCTCAACTGAGAAGTCGAGGTACGGTGCAGTCATCCAAGTGGACCTTCAAGCAACGCAATCCTGCTGAGAAATGGTTTGTCGTCGTGATTCGTCAAGATCGGGAGTGGAATCACCCGGACGTATTGGACAAAGAACCCTATTCGCTCGTGGTGACAGTAGCTGATCGCGATAACGAGCGGGCTCAGTTGTACACAGAGATCCAAGCCCAGCTCGAACTGCAGCTCCAGGCACGAGAAGAGGCCCGGCAGCGGGCGGCATTTTAGTCGGTTGAAGCTGCGTTACTTCATGAGATGCTCTCTGTTGTAGAGACCGGACGTCGGGGAAGATGGGCTGACGATTTCCTCAAGGCACCGGTCTCTCAACCTGAGCGCCAGTCGATGGGCGCATCAGAAAAACTAAAGCCGGAACGATTTCTGTTGCGTGCCCCACTAGGCACAACTCACGGCAGCTCGGCTGCACAACTTGCACTGGATTGATGTGCACGACGTAAGCACCGGCTCGCAGAGCCATGGTTGGAATCTCTGCGGCCGGGAAGACCACCCCCGAAGTGCCGATCGACAGCAGAACATCGCAATTTTTTGTTGCAAGAACAGCCTTCTTCCAAGCCACCGCCGGCAGTTCTTCACCGAACCACACCACACCCGGGCGTAGTTTGCCGCGGCAGCGGGGACAGCGAGGCGGCTCGATCCTCATATCCTCACTAGCAATCGGTTCCTCGAACGAGAAGGCCGTTGGAGTCCTATGGCAGGCAAAGCATTTGGGCTGTTCCAAGCTACCGTGCAGATGGATTACATCCACTGCTCCAGCTCGCTCATGCAGGTCGTCGATGTTTTGCGTGATCACCGTTACATCTCGCGTCCATGTCAACTGCGCAATGGCTTGATGCGCAGCGTTGGGCACCGCTTGCGCGACTTGCGCCCGCCGCCATAGATACCATCCCCAGACTAATGCTGCGTCCTCGCGGAACGCGTTAGCTGTCTCCAGCTTCTCCGGATCCTGGCGCGCCCATATTCCGGTCAACGGATCGCGGAATGTGGGTATACCGCTTTCGGCCGAGATGCCCGCACCGGTAAATACCACGATCCGCTTCGCACCCCCGACCAGCGAGACTACGGCTTCGACAGTGCTGCTCATCTTCCCACCACCTACGGCGCTTGTCTGTGCCAATGACGGGATGCTTCCGGCGTTGCTCAATACACGCCATATTCAATGCGGCCCAGATAGTCTTTGATCCGCTGATAGCCATGGTCATCATCAATAACGCTGCAAGGCGGTTGATAATCCAGGCCACGGGCGGGTTCGTTGAACCATTGCTCGGCACGATCACAGCTGCCGAGCACCTCTGCCGCCTGTCCCAAGATCATGTATCGCCGTACTAGATATGCTTGGTGGTGGCTGCTTAGACAATTGACGTTAGTAAAAGTGTTCTTACCAATCGACCAATAGTAAGGTTTGGGTTGTACTTTTGAGTGCATCGTTGCCACCTGCGAATTGCGACATTCAGCAGGTTCAGCATACATCGGCACTTGGCATCCGAGCAGTACATCCCGTCGAGCAGGGAAGGTTCGTATGACATTACCTCGCGACTGTCGAACTGGCACAGTTTTGCAGTCGTTGCTCCACGATTTCGCAGTCAACAGGTGGGAATCCCATTGCAGAGCCCTTCCACAATTCGACTATTGGAGCTTTGTGATTACCTTGAGTCTCAAATACAGCGAGGATCGTGTGTGAGAGGGACTTGTAACTGGACTTCCTTCAAGCCGGGGCATGCGCGGGATCAGTGTTTCCGCCCCATACGCGGACTGCATACAGTGATCCGTCAGGATGGGGGCAAAAAGGGAGCATCATGACAACTCAGAAATTATCCATTTGCGATTTGCAGTTAAACGTTTCAATCCGTGGCCAGGGTTCACCGCTGCTTCTGCTCAACGGCATGGGTGGCTTAATCCGTGCGTTCGACCCTCTGCGAAATGAACTGACCGACTACACGACCATCACGTTGGACGTTCCCGGCGTCGGCAAATCGCAGACGCCGCGTTGGCCAATGCGTCTGCCGCGTTATGCCGATACGATCGCTCAGATGCTCAAGCAATTGGGGTTCGACCAGGTCGATGTATTCGGCGTGAGTTGGGGCGGTGCTTTGGCACAGGAATTCGCTCTACGTTATCCAAGCATGGTGCGTCGCTTGATACTCGCTGCGACCTCGGCCGGCCCAGCAATGTTGGTAAAACCCGCTGATATCTTGGATTTTTTTAGCATGGCTAAAAGCGCCAAACCGCATAAGCAAAAAGGCCGGCGCAATTCGACAAAGGCGCTTATGCATTTCGGGGTTGCGAATGGGATGCTCTCGGTTAATCCCCAAACCTATTACCGTCAATTCACGGCATTGGTCGGCTGGACGAGCCTGTTACGTCTGTTCCGCCTTCGCCAGCGGACGCTCATTCTCGCCGGCGATCGCGATCCGCTGGTGCGGCTTTATAACGGGCACATTTTGCGTCACGGCATTCGCCGTGCCGAACTGCATGTTCTGCGTGGCGAGGGTCATTTCTTCGTGTTGACCAGTGCTAAGCAAACCGCCGAAGTCATACGCGAATTCCTTGAGCGACCGCACGACGATAAAAAGCCCGCGATCGCCAACCTCACCTAACTGGCCACGTGAGCATTCAGCTTCAGTAGACCTCTGCGTAATTGCCCGCTCCCTCCGTTTTATACATCTCTGCAAACACCGGATTCTCGCAATCAATTTGGGCCGGTCTACAGGAATCACGCGTTTCGAACTGGGTTTGCTTAAGCTCCTTGCGTCGGCATCCTCCAGCCTTTCATTTGGATAACCTAAACTTCATCAGTGATGATGCTGACACCACCGGCTACGGATAGGTAGGCGCGTTTACATCCAACGGGTTAACTGACGCTCGATTAATTACCGTGAAAATGTGAACCAGTATCCGTTTCGGCCTTGAAAGCCAAACTTTTGTCGCCAGAAATGTATCGTCTTGATCGCAATGGCTCGAGAAATCCTAGGGCCTGCATCTGCCACTCAACACTACATGTCTTGCTTCGGGATACGACACTGGAGGAAATGAATGATTTCAACCCTGGAGCTGCGCAGAATCATTGAAGAGAGCTTTCGACCGCTGGAGTGCCAATGCACTTTAGTGACTGGAAATTCACTACAGGTCCGAGTGACTGATCCCGCGACGGGCAGCGTCGATCTGCTTGTCACTGGAATTTCGACGAATACATTGGTCAGTCCTCGGGCGATCTCAGAGCTGATTGCTGAGCTTCGGTACGATCTGGCGACCAACAAACAAAGAAACCTGTCGGGTATCGCTGCCACCCGTTGATAGTTGTAGGTGCCGAGGGCTTAGCCAATCCTAAGCCCTCATCGCGACTGCTAGGGCATTGGCGTTTCCGCCGGAGGCAGCGCGGCGGGCTTTTGGATGTCCTGCGTTACGGATGCAGTTTCCGTGCACTCAAGATTCACCTCTTCCTCTTCTCCCATCGTGCTGTAACGCTTGCGTAACTCACGCAGCTCCTTGGTATCCAGATGATCCAATGACATGAAGGCGTTCTGCGCGTCCTTTGTTGCTCGGATCAGTTCATCGAGTTTCAGGTGCAAGATGTCGTTATCCCTGTTCTGTGTGTTCTGGATGAGGAATACCATCAGGAAGGTGATGATCGTTGTTGACGTGTTGATGATCAGTTGCCAGGTGTCGTTGTAGTGAAAATACGGACCCGTTAACGCCCAAGCGATGATCAGCAGAATAGCTATCAGAAAGGTTTTCGAGCTGCCGGCCCAGTTCGAGAGTGCTTGGCAAAACTTTGCGAATTTCATGACCATAAATCCAAGTGGGAGATGCCATTTCGACCACGCAAACTCTATGAAATTCTTTGTTACATATGTCTTCTCTCTCCTCGCAATTCCTCCATCGGAAACGCTCCTAACTCTGATAGCGGTTGAGCTGACTGATCACGCAAAAGTTTGCGAAGCCTCCGAGGAAGGCCGACGACTGGCGATTAAAGTCTCAAAAAAAGTCATTCCGCGCCGCTTGTCGCCGTGACTGAAAACAAATTGCAATTACTCACACGGAATTCGCTTCAGATGTCTGTGAGCTCGCATTCGATCTTTCTCGAATGAGCATCGAGCCTCGTCTGACCTGAGGAGATTTGTCATGTTTCTACATAACAAGCGACTTCAATACACCGTGCGGGTTGCCGAGCCCAATCCAGGCTTGGCCAATCTGTTACTTGAACAATTTGGCGGCGCACAGGGAGAGCTCGCGGCGGCATCGCGATACTTCACCCAAGCGCTGGCCGAAGATGATCCGGGCCGTAAAGACCTGCTGATGGACATTGCGACAGAGGAGCTAAGCCACCTCGAAATCGTCGGCTCCATCATCGTTATGTTGAACAAGGGTGCCAAAGGCCGAATGGCCGAGGGCGTTGAAGAAGAAGGTGAGTTGTACCGGGCCATCAATGGTGCGGGCAACGATTCGCACATCACCAGCCTGCTGTATGGCGCCGGCGCACCGCTGACCAACTCCGCCGGCGTGCCTTGGTCGGCAGCCTATGTCGATACGATCGGTGAGCCGACGGCCGACTTCCGCTCCAACATTGCTGCCGAGGCTCGCGCAAAAATCGTCTATGAGCGGCTGATGAACGTGACGGACGATCCTGGCGTTAAAGAAGCACTGGGCTTTCTTATGACCCGCGAAATCGCCCACCAACTGTCCTTCGAAAAAGCACTCCACGCAATCCAGCCGAACTTCCCGCAGGGCAAGCTCCCCGGCATGCCGGAGTTCACCAACGTGTACTTCAACATGTCGCAAGGGGAAGGCAGCACCCGTGGTCCGTGGAACCAGGGCGACGATTGGGAGTACGTGGAAAACCCCGCGCCTGCCGTGGACGGCGGTGACGGTACCGCCAGTGTTCAACTAAGCGCTGAAGAAGAGGAACTGCTGCTGGATATGAAGGCACGAACCATGTCCGACCCGGACAGCAATCCTATCACCGGCGCCGATCTTGGCGCGGGTGTTCAGGGTGAACCGAACGCTTGATGACCAATACCGCACGCCACAACGGCGTGCGGTTTCTTTATCCATGCAATCCGAGGTACACGGCATGAATTCGAATACCGGCGTTTTCAACAATGACCTGGCGCAGTCCTTGTCCGATCGCTTCAACGCAACCGCTGCATCCTTTGATCGGACCGCTATGCGGATCGCCCAGACGTTGCGTCACTCGACCGCCAACGCCACAGGGAAACATCCAGCCGGACGATAGGAGGCGACATGTCACTTTCCTCATCGTCTGCGAGACCCTCACTGCGCAATTGGTTGGGCATGGCATCCAGTGGCGGTTGGCCTGGGGTGCTGTTTTGGTCGACGCTCCTGCTGGTCACTGGTTTGCTGTTGTTCAGTGGTTACTCGGCGCTGGTAGGGGCTGAAAAGGAAAATCTGCGTCTGGCGGCATTAGGAGGGTTGTCTGGATTCGCCGCGACCACCCTGGGCGCTGTGGTGGCGATCATCCTTCGCGATATTGCCTCGCGTACCCAAGACATCATGCTGGGGTTCGCCGCCGGCATGATGCTGGCAGCGAGCTCTTTCTCGTTGATTCTTCCGGGCATTGAGGCCGCTCAGGCACTGTGTGGAAACCAGCTACTGGCCGCCTGTGTTGTGGTGTTTGGACTGGCTCTGGGTGTGGCATTGATGATCGGTCTAGATCGTTTCGTGCCTCATGAGCATCAGGAAAGCGGCAGGCGCGGACCGGACTCTCAACGGTTCAATCGAGTGTGGTTGTTTGTCCTGGCCATCACCCTGCACAACCTGCCGGAGGGCATGGCCATCGGCGTCAGCTTTGCCAATGGCGATATGAAAGTGGGCCTGCCGCTGACGACGGCCATCGCCATTCAAGACATCCCGGAGGGGCTCGCCGTTGCACTGGCTTTGCGCGTCACCGGTATCTCTGCTTGGCGGGCGGCGTTGATCGCCATCGGTTCCGGTTTGATGGAACCCTTGGGCTCAGTGGTCGGACTCGGCGTATCGAGTGGTTTCGCCTTGGGTTATCCAATTGCCTTAGGTCTCGCAGCCGGCGCGATGATCTTTGTGGTGTCCCACGAAGTCATTCCTGAAACACACCGTAACGGCCACGAGACACCTGCGACCCTCGGTCTGATGTTGGGATTCGGGGTGATGATGTTCCTCGATACCGCACTGGGCTAATGGGATGAACACTTCATCCGGGAAGCGAAAAAATCTTGGAACGCCTCTTAAAAGAGCTTGGTCAGTTTTCATGATCACCACGATGGCGGACGAGCAATCCTCATCACGCCTCGGGTAAACATCCATTGACCAGAAGGAAGTTAGAAATGGCTAGGAAAACTGTTGAAGACTTGTTCATCCATGAACTCTCCGATGTTTACAGCGCCGAGAAACAGATCACCAAAGCGTTGCCGCGCCTAGCGCGGGCGGCGACCAATCCGCTGCTTGCTGAAGCCTTCACCTCGCACCTTGAAGAAACACAGGGCCAAATCGAACGTATCGATCAGCTGGTCGAGCTGACTGGACTGAAGCTCAAACGCATGAAGTGCGTTGCGATGGAGGGCCTGGTCGAGGAGTCCAAAGAGCTACTGGACGAAATCGACAAAGGTGCGGTGCTGGATGCAGCACTGATCGGCGCTGCGCAAAAGGTCGAGCACTACGAAATCGCCAGTTACGGCACGCTGATCGCGATGGCCAAGCACCTGAAACTCGACGATGCCGCTGCATTGCTGGAGGCCACCCTGGCTGAGGAGAAAGGCGCCGACGAGAAGCTGTCGAAGATCGCGGAGCAAGGCGGTAACCAGGCTGCGACCCTCGAGAAAAAATAAAGATTCAAATTGAGGCGGTAAGAACGCCACGGCGACTTTCGTTACCGTGGCGTTCTTTTAGCCAAGCTGACCTCGCCTTATCCAAGCCGGATACTTTATGGATCGCCGGTGCAGCGGTTGCCCTGCTTCTGGACCTTTATGGGCCATCCCACTGGAACACAAAAATAGATGATCATCGTTGCAGGTCATTTCTGAGGTAAACGCGTTGCCAAGAATCCTGACTTCACCGACCAGCGAGGCCGAGTTGACCGAACACAACGCCAAGATGTTCGGATCGCCCAAAGAACGGTTGGAATTTTATCGTCGCGAAATTCATTACGAGACCTCGATCCTGGCCAACCGGACTGACGCCTATCTGGCGGCGCAATCCTTTCTGGTCATCGCGTTCGCGTCCTGCATGGGGAATCTCAACCCTGAGTGGGGCAAGCTCTTCACGCTGATCGTGCCTCCCTTTCTCGCGCTGTTGGGATTACTCAGCACGCTCAACGCATGGCCCGGCATTCGGGCGGCCTACGACATCATCGATCATTGGTACTACAAGCAGAGCGAGCTATTGAGGAGCGAGCCGGTGATGGGCATGGCTTACGATGAATCACCGCTGTTTTGCGAGCGAGAGTCCACCCATAAGGGGTACCGAAAGGCGCTGTTGTTCTCGGTGCGCACCCCTTGGATTTTTGCAACGTTCTGGATCCTGCTGGGTTTCTGGTCGGTGCTCATCCAGCTCACGAAGCCGTTCGGTTAACCTTGAGGCCCCATGTACATGCTCACGTCCCCGGAGAATTTATGAGTTGACCGCGAATGCGCAGGAGATCCTGCTGCGCTTCGATACGCTTAGCATCGGCCTGCGCTTTCGCTTCAGTAAAGCGCTCCCAGGACACTGCACTGGTAGAGTCGCCCTCAAGCATGCTGTAGGCATGCGCCTCCAGCCGGTCCGCCTCGAGGAAAAGAGCTGCATTTCGCGCTAGCTCATCGTCGGTCGATGATACCGCTGATTGCGTTGTGTCTTGGGTCATATTGAAACTGCCTCCGTCCACGCTACTTTGGTGGTTTCCCGCCATCTCACATCTGTCACGCCGAACCTCTCAGCCATAGGCTTGCTGAACACCTTGAGCGGAGCCTTCCCCGGTTTTGGGATAGGCGCCAAATCCGCGTCGCAACATGCCCAATGCCAAGCATCCGCGTTTCGCATTTTGGGCGATCGAATGACGAACGACTTTGGCTTCCCGTGAAGCCGATATTCAATGACGTACAGATCAGTGCGATTCATGAGGCCCTCCTTTTGCTCATATGCAAAGGAGCGATGCGCTGCCGAAAAATTCCAAAAAAATATGTAGGAATGTGGCTGTCAATACACCTTGGTGCAAAGCGCTCCCTTCGAGAGGTATTTGTCCTCTGGTCGGCTCCTCTGAACTGTCTTCAAAGCAGTTGGCTCAACTGGCAAACCATGTCGCAGAGTCATCACCATGAACAGCTGCAAAATCCTTTTCTCTCCAGAGCAAGAGGCCAAGCTACGTGCCTACGATCGCTGGCATAGCGCAATGGATGATTGCACGCTGCGAATGGACTGCCCGGATGCTTACCACGACGAACTTTTGCGTCTAGCTGATGAAATGGATCGGTTGGGCGTCGTGACCTGGCAGGAATGGCGTGAGCTGCGTATTGAGGCCGATCAGGCTTATCTTCGTGCCGTCGCCGGCGCTGACTACCATGATTAGCACTACCAGCCGCGATGGGTGATCTGTGTAAAGCCATTGAAGAAGCTCGGCAATCCGCGCGATCACCGAAGCGCAGCGAGTCAGTTTTTACGCAACGGATAGCCTGGCTGTAAAACCGCTGCCACCGCCACGACAAAGTCATCCAATGACCACGGCTTTTGCAGGTACTGGGTCGAACGGGGGATAGTTGATGGCTCCAGCAAATAGCCAGAGATTAGGATGGATCCCGTGGAAGGCCACTTGCCCTTCACCATCTCGATAAATTCAGCACCCTGAATCTGTCCCGGTAATGCATGATCCACCACCACCAGAGGGCACGGCACATGCGCCTCAAGCAAATATGTCAAAGCATCGTCAGCTGTCTCAAAGGCTAGGGACTGTGCGCCGATTTCCTTCAGGATATCGCCCATGAGCATACGAAGCGTCGGATCGTCTTCAATCACGATGACTTTGCCAGAAATTGGCAGTAGACCTTCCCAAGTGAGCTTCAATCTCCGGATCCTTAACGTCTGCAGAGTTCAAAAGAAAATTCACGTCCGTCAGTGTAGTACCGGAACTGAATCGTCCAGGAATTAATACCCACCAGTCGACCGCCGCGGCATTGGAGACTTAGATCTACGACATGTTCCCGGATGAGAAAAAATCAGCGTGCCACAATTCGTCTGAGACCTAGACCCCCTAATCCATGGGATCTTGATGCCCTCCCTTGCCAGTTCACCCAATTTTCTTGGAGTATGGTCGAATGGTGTCGGGCGCCTGCGGGTGCACATTGAGTCAAAACGAGCTAAGGGAATGTCTCGCCGCTCAATATCATAAAGGGCAAATTATGCCTCACGAGTCTTTCGCAGCTGGTCTTGCAAAAGTTAAGGAAGCAGAGCTCACCACGTCTGAGCACGGGGTGACGAAAGACAAGGTTCGCGCAGCGATCGGCTTTCTCCTGGCAGTTTGCCTTTCGCTAGTGGTGGTTGCCATCTGGGAGGGCTGGAATTCGCGTGACTACCGGTTGCACGACAAGGAAGTGTCAATGGCCAACCTCGCGCAAACCCTGGCGTCACAAGCTCAGGCATCCATCAAACAAGCCGACACCGTGCTGTTCAGCTTGGTCGATCGAATTGAAACGGAAGGAATGAGCCCGGAGCAGTTACCTCTCCTACTACGTCTTCTCAATGCACAGCGAAACGAGCTGCCACAGTTGCATGGGTTATTTATCTATGACCAGAACGGCGCCTGGATAGCGGACTCGAGCGGCATCCTGCCGCCGAACGCAAATAACGCCGATCGTGAGTATTTTATCTACCATCGCGATCATCCTGACCGAGGCCCGCATGTAGGGCTGTCCATCAAAAGTCGCTCAACGGGCGATTGGGTCCTGCCGGTGTCGCGCAGGATCAACAACCCTGATGGCAGTTTTGCAGGCGTGGCATTGGCAACTATCTATCTTGATCACTTTCTCAAGCTCTACAACAGCATCGATATTGGCAGTAATGGCGTTATCAACCTGATTTCCTCCGACGCCAGAATCGTCATTCGACGCCCCTTTAACGATGCGATCATTGGCAGCAGCGTTGCGGACGGCCCGCTATTCACCCAGTTGCTACCAAAAGGGCCTTCTGGAACGGCCACGGTCAGATCATACGTAGATGGTATAGAACGCGTCGTCGGGTTTCGACGGGTCAGTGGGTATCCTCTCGTGGTGTTTTCAGCCATGAATAAAGAGGAGGTATTGGCAAGCTGGTGGCAGGAAACATTGATGAGCTCCGCCATCGTAATTTTGCTGATGAGCGTTTTGGGTGGGATCGGTTATCGCTTCATCCGGTTGATGAAACAACAGAACCGAATTCAAAACGAATTACTGGGCGCTCAAGACAAGCTGCTTGATGTGAATCGAACCCTGGAACTGCTCGCCTTGGAAGACGCACTGACCGGGCTCGCAAACCGTCGCCAGTTCGACTTGTTCACGCAGGCTGAGATGGGAAGGGCCAAACGTGGTCACACCACCCTGGCCTTGCTGATGATCGACGTCGATCACTTCAAGCGTTTCAATGATCGGTATGGCCACTTGGTCGGTGACGAGTGTCTACGCAGGCTAAGTGGGATCATCCTTGAAAACATTAAGAGACCAGGCGATCTCGCTGCACGATTTGGCGGCGAGGAGTTCGCAGTTGTTCTGCCGGCAACCGATTACGTTGGGGCTTTTATCGTCGCGCAAAAGATCCGCAACGCAGTAGAACAAGCGCAGATTGCACACAAAGACAGCGAGCAGGGGATAGTGACGGTCAGCATCGGTGTAAGCGCCTGTAGCCCAAGAGCTGAGGACACCCCGGACGATCTGATTGGTGCTGCTGATAAAGCGCTCTACATTGCCAAGACCAGCGGCCGAAACATGAGCGTGATCGCTGACTGAAAGGCGAACAAGCGTGCGCAAAAAACACTTCAAGCGTGCACCCTGAAAAGCATCCTCGGTATCTGCTCGCCACAGGTACCACAGCAGTGCTCCTCGCCCGCCTACAAAACGACAAATGAGTGCGCTATCACTGTTGGTAGGCGCAACTATGATGAATAGGTCGGCTCAACCATTGAGTGGAAACGTTCCAATTCTCGAGTGAGAAAGCGAAACGCCATAGCGGCAAGCGCTCACAGAAGTGTTGAGCAACCTAATCGTCTGATCACAAGCCGGGAGTCATACGTGGAAGCCCTCGACTCAGTCCTCACGGCGGCGCGTGCCCAGTTCGCGATCACCATCAGTTTTCACATCGTGCTGGCGGCGTTCACCATCGGTCTGTCGAATTTTCTACTGGTACTCGAGGCGTTGTGGCTCAAGACCGGTCGCGAAGTCTATCTGGATGTCTATCACTACTGGCTCAAGATATTCGCCCTTAATGTGGCGGTGGGTACGGCGTCAGGGCTGATTTTGGAATATCAGTTTGGGCTGAACTGGTCGCGTCTGGTGGTACAGGCGGGCGATATTCTTGGACCGTTGATGTTCTACGAAGTGTTGGCGGCGTTTTTCCTCGAGGCCGGGTTCTTGGGCATCATGCTTTTCGGATTGAAGAAGGTCGGCCCACGACTGCATTTCTTCGCCACTGGTGCCGTAGCCATGGGTTCGTTGATCAGCGCATTTTGGATACTGTCGGCCAACTCCTGGATGCACACACCCGCAGGCTATTCGATGTCAGGGGAGGGGCGCTTTCTGGCCGAAAACTGGTGGGCGATCATTTTCAATCCCTCGTTCCCCTATCGCCTGGCGCATATGACATTGGCCGCGCTGCTGGGTTCGGCAACGCTGGTGGCCGGCGCCAGTGCCTGGCAGTTGCTCAAAACCTCGCACAATCCCCGCGCACGCCTGCAATTGTCCATGGCCTTATGGACGGTCGTGGCTCTAACTCCCGCGCAAATTGTGGTCGGCGACCTACATGGCGAACACACTTTGAAGGTTCAACCGCAGAAGGTAGCCGCCATTGAAGGTTCGTGGACGCGTCCACCCGCAGGTGCGGGTGAACCGCTGCGCCTATTCGGCTGGCCGGATATGTCCGAAAGACGCAATCACTGGGAAGTGGCTATTCCGCGGATCGGCTCGCTTTACCTTCGTCACGACCTGAGCGGCACCATCGCCGCACTGGACGAGTTCGCGCCTGAGGACATTCCGCCGGTGCCGCCAGTATTTTTCGCATTTCGCCTGATGGTCGGGCTGGGGTTGATGATGTTGGCGCAAGGCATCGCCAGCCTCGTTCTTCGCTTTCGTAAGCGTCTGTACATTGCACGCGGGTGGTTATGGAGCTGTGTGCTGATGGCCCCAACGGGATTTGTAGCGATGCTCAGTGGTTGGATCGTCACTGAGGTCGGGCGTCAGCCCTTTACCGTCTACGGGCTACTGCGCACGGCCGACAGCGTGTCACGGGTCTCACGCGAGCAGGTGGTGACTTCTACGTGGGGAATTCTGCTGTTCTATCTGCTGGTATTCGGCATCGGCTTGTGGGTGCTGATGCGTTTGCTACGTGAGCCACCGCGCCGTGGCGAGCCAGGTCCGCAACCAACATTGCCTGACGAAACCGGACGGTCTTGAGGAAACGAGTCGATGGACACTGACTGGCTGACCCTGTTGTGTGCAGCAGCTCTGGCATTCTCGGTGATGAACTATGTGTTGCTCGACGGAACCGATCTGGGTGTCGGCATACTGCTGGGCCTGACGCATAGCAGCCGCAATCGACGCGCCATGGCTGTGACCATCCTGCCGATTTGGGATGCCAACGAAACCTGGCTCGTTCTCGGTGGCGGCGGGCTTCTGGCTTTGTTTCCGCTGGCCTACGCCATTCTGCTCCCCGCGCTTTACGTGCCATTTATCGCCATGTTTCTGGCATTGATACTGCGTGCAATGGCGCTTGAATTTCGTGATCACGCGCCCAGCGAGCGCGTTAAACGGCTGATCGACGGCGTGTTGCTGTGTGGCTCCCTGTGCACGGGACTGATTCAAGGTATTGTGCTCGGCACCCTGGTCAAAGGCGTCCCCCATCTGGGCAGTCAGTACAGTGGCGATGGCCGCGAGTGGCTCGAACCCTTTCCGCTATTTTGCGGCCTCGTACTCGTGCTGGGCTATACCTGGCTGGGCGCTTGCTGGCTGTATTGGCGAACCGTTGATGAACTGCAGCACCGTTCTGCGCGTCAGGCGAAGCAGCTGGCTTGGGGCACGGCAGGGCTTCTGCTGGTTTTAGTCGCTTGGACCACCACCTTGCACGATCAGTACTCGCAGCGGCTGACGGCGCCGGTGGTGTGGGTACCCGCGGTTTTGATTCTGATGGCTTTGCTGGTGGTATTCCGATCAGGGTTTCGCAGTCGTTCTGACTGGGTACCGCTGTTCTGCGCCCTGGGTGTATTCGTACTGGCGTTCGCCTTGATGCTCGTCGCGCTTTATCCGCTGATCATTCCCCCGGGTCTGACGCTGCAAGCCGCCACCTCAAAGCCCAATAGCCAGGTCTTCATGCTCGTCGGCTTTGCCGTGTTGATACCGGTGACGTTGATCTACAACACTTATGGATTCAGAGTCTTCAGCGGCAAGGTACGTGTGGGAACAAAAAGCTGAAAAATTCCGGGTTTCTAAGACTGAATTTGTGGAAAAAAGACTTCAAACGTTGTGCCTTCTTCGGTGTTGGAACACACCGTGACGTTCCCTCCATGTGACCGGGCGATTTCCCTCACGATGAACAATCCAAGCCCTACGCTGCGTGCGTTACGGTCGTTGGTGCCGCGGATCATGGGTTCGAATAGAGTCGCCATCAATGACTCAGGGATAATCGCGCCCTGGTTGCGAACGGACACAATGGTTTGATGCTCTTCACAAGATGAAGTGATGATGATTGGCTGCTTCAAATCTCCATAAGCAACGCTGTTAGCAACCAGGTTGCCAATAACTTGCTGTACCCGATCTGCATCAATGTATGCGATACCCGATCCATTGCATTGATGCTGCAAATTTGCAGCGGGAAAAGCGACGCGCAATTCATCGACACTCAGGCTGACTAAAGTATGCAGATCAACCGGGGCCGGCGTTACTGCTATTCCTCGGCCGACCCGGGCCAAGGTAAAGTCCAACAGATCGGCAATCATTCGTTCAGCGCGGCCAGCTGACTGGCTGATATGGCCGAGCATTTTGAATTGCTTAGCAGACAGTTCGTCTCTGGTTAACATGTCAGACGCCATTTTTATCGCAGTCAGCGGTGTTTTCAGGTCATGGCTGACGATAGCAACCATCTGCTCGGCGAATGATGCACGACGTTCGGCCTTTTCGTAGGCTATTTTCAACTCGCTTTGAGCAAGCTGAAGCGCAGTTTCCGCAACGGTTTTCTCGTGCAGTAGACCTTCGGCGACTTTTCGGGAGCTGAGTAGTTCGCGCTCATATTTGTCGCGATCGCTTATCGTGAATAGTGCCAGTTCAAAAAAAGCACCATCGGCATTTTCGCGCCTTACACCGTTAAGCAGCATTGTGACGCAATGTTTGTCCTTGTGGACCAGATCGAGCTTCACCTCGGCTACTGAGCCTTGCATACGCATCAGCGGCGCCCAATGGGTTTGGTGAAATATACGGCCGCCTATTGTCAACAGGTCTTGGAAACGCCGCCCGATCAAAGAGCAGGCGTCGAAGCCGACCCAACAGCAAAATGTCAGGTTGGCGAGCAAAATCGTCCCGTCCTCTTGCGTAACCACGAGGCCGCAAGGCGCGCCTTCAAATAGTGTCTGCGAGTCGGGACCTGGCGGTGCGTCAGTCGACATCCGCACCTGCCCTCAGCGTCAGGAAGCTGTCCATGGCTTCCGAACAGGCACTCGGTGCGCTCATGTGTGGGCAATGACCAACGTTAGCCACCAAGCTGAGTGTGCTGTTGGGAAGTACAGCATGCAGATATTCACCTACGGCGATGGGAGCGATGAAATCGTCGGTGGATTGCAGAATCAAGGTTGGTGTGACCAATCCCGCAACGTCCTTGCGATTGTCTGACATGAACGTCACGCGTGCGAATTGCTTGGCGATCTCAGGGTCGGTACGGCAGAAGCTATTGGTCAGTTCTTCTCCCAGTGCAGGTTGCCCGGGCGCGCCCATGATTACCGGTGCCATATTGCTGGACCAGCCAAGGTAGTTGCTGTCCAGCGTGTCGAGCAAGGACTGGATGTCTTCGAGTTTGAATCCCCCCACATAGTCATCGGAGTCAATGTAGCAGGGTGAAGGGCCAATCATCACATGCGCCGCAATTTTTCCAGGGCATAGGCGGTCCAGTAGGACACCTATCATGGCGCTAACAGAGTGGCCGACCAGAATTACTTCACCAGTGGCAAAATGATCGACGATTTCACCCAGATCATGGGCGTATCCCATCAAGGAACTGTATTTTTCCCGATCATACGCGCCGATATCTGACTGCCCCGACCCGACAAGGTCATAAAGGACAATCTTAAAACGAGACGTGAAGTGGTCGACCAAATAGCGCCACATGCTCTGGTCACAGCCAAAACCGTGGGAAAAGATCAGTGTCGAAGGACCTTCACCCATCACTTTTATGTTGTTGCGGTATCGCAGGTTCATGCGCGTCATCCCGAGAGTATCTAAGGTCTTTTGGCATTTTCGGCATTGTAGATAGCGCGGGTTGCGGTCATGCAGACCATTACAATAGCTACCCGTTAAGAGAGTATTCAGAAAACACGTGCTGCGATCTATCAGTACTATGGGGTCGGATGGCGGGGGAGGTGATTTTTATTCGGTACGTTAAGCGAATGATTTTGGCAGCTTCTGTGGCTTTTGGTTCAAATCATGCCGGTTGGAATCCATGCGATGAAAGTCACCACCCGGTAGATGTCTATGTCGAATGATCGGATTACCGTTTAAATCGGACTTGCGTCCTGAATTCCTTCGTTATCGTCCGCTGATCTGACTTTCAGAAAGCTTACTGAACTCCAGTGTGCCCGAGTCCTTCGGTATGAAGACCAACGTCTTTTATTGAACGTACGAGGACATCACCATGCGAGCAATGACCTATCACGGCGCCCATGACGTCAGAGTCGAGAGCGTGCCGGATCCGGTACTAGAAGCGCCGGACGACATTATTCTGCGCGTCACCGCCACAGCCATCTGTGGTTCTGATTTGCACCTGTATCGCGGCAAGATTCCCACCGTCGAGCATGGCGATATCTTCGGTCACGAGTTCATGGGCATCGTCGAGGAGACCGGTTCTGGCGTGACTGCGGTCCAGCGCGGTGATCGGGTGGTGATTCCGTTTGTCATCGCCTGTGGTGATTGTTTCTTTTGCCAACAGGAGCTTTACGCCGCGTGTGAGACGACGAATACCGGCCCGGGCGCGGCGATGAACAAAAAACGGATTCCGCCGCCGGCGGCACTGTTCGGTTATAGCCGAATGTATGGCGGCATTCCGGGAGGTCAGGCTGAACTGGTTAGGGTGCCTAAAGCCAACACTGGGCCATTTAAGGTTCCAGGCACGCTGGCGGATGAGAAGGTGCTGTTTCTCTCCGATATCCTGCCAACCGCCTGGCAGGCGGTTCTCAATGCAAATATCGGTCAAGGTTCAAGTGTGGCCATCTACGGCGCTGGCCCGGTGGGACTGCTGAGCGCCGCCTGCGCCCGCATGCTCGGTGCCGAGCGCATCTTCATGGTCGATCATCATGCGTATCGCCTTGAGTATGCGCAGCGTACTTACGGTGTTATCCCGATCAACTTTGATGACGATGATGATCCGGCCGACACCATCATCCGGCAGACTCCGGGTAGCAGGGGGGTGGACGGGGTGATCGACGCCGTGGGGTTCGAAGCCAAGGGCAGCACCACCGAAACAGTACTCGCCACTCTCAAGCTGGAAGGCAGTAGCGGCAAAGCACTGCGCCAGTGCATCGCCGCGGTACGGCGCGGCGGCGTGGTGAGTGTGCCCGGCGTGTACTCAGGGTTCATTCACGGTTTTCTATTCGGCGATGCGTTCGACAAGGGCCTGACGTTCAAAATGGGTCAGACTCATGTGCAGCGGTTCTTGCCTGAGCTGTTGGAACACATTGAGACGGGTCGGTTGCAACCCGAGGCCATCATCACCCACAGGATGTCGCTGGAACAGGCAGCGGAAGGTTACCGGATCTTCGACAAGAAACAGGAAAACTGTCGCAAGGTTATCCTGACACCTGGCAGCAGCGACGTACCACTGGCCGACGTGAATGAGACTCCGCCAATGGCCCCAGTCGCTTAACGGTGACCCTTATCCTGCTGGCCGCTGATAGCGCCAAAACTTAAGCCGTGACTGTTGGAGTGAAGCCTGTCCTCACCATTGGATGACAGGCTTCATACTTGCAGCAGGCTACCGTCGCCATAAACCAGAACACCCCTAGGTTCCTTGGCCCATGCCTTCAACTGCCCGTCGATAATTCGCCGTCGCTTTCTCAATCATCGCTCTGCGCTCCTCTTTGGTGATGAACCCCTCTTCGCAATACTCCTCGGCAAGGCGCAGTAATTCATCGTATTGCTCAGGAGCGCTCATTCGAATTTCAGGATGAGTGAATAGTCGCTGCCAGGTTTCCAGTGCCTGTGCTTTTCTGTCTACATACATGACATAACCCTCCAAGTATGGACGGTAGAAAGGT
Source organism: Pseudomonas sp. Y5-11 (assembly GCF_022368695.1). NCBI lineage: Bacteria > Pseudomonadati > Pseudomonadota > Gammaproteobacteria > Pseudomonadales > Pseudomonadaceae > Pseudomonas > Pseudomonas sp. Y5-11. The sequence goes on along the minus strand of NZ_CP058974.1, from coordinate 521,422 downwards.
CTGCACGTTTACCGTTCAATACCGGTGACGAGTGGGTGGCTAGAGTTTAAAACGCCGAGCCGCACGAGAGTATGTTGAGAAACACCCGCAATACTTGGCTTTGAAGCATAAACACTTAAAGATCCGCATCACATGTGAGTTGCATCAATTTCCAATCAGTTGCATTTATTGTCAAATGTCACAGCTGCCACCGACCAGTGCCGGCCCGGAGGCCGAGTGGTGCGGCTGGCGAAAGGGCCGTTGTGGCCAATGGGTCAGTGGCACGCCGCTGGCGACCGATTGAATCGCCGCCACTTCCAGCGCCTCGCATTCGGAGAGTGGCGGCAGCAGGCCCGGCAAGCGACTCGCCAACAAGGTCTTGCCGGTCCCCGGCGGCCCGCTGAACAACAGGTTGTGTGCGCCCGCCGCCGCGATCAGCAGCGCCCGTTTCGCGGCCATCTGTCCTTGCACCTCATTGAGGTCGGGATAAGGTTTCGCCGCATGGATCAGCCCGTCCGAGACATAAGGCTCGACCGGCGTATGCCCGTTGAAATGCGCCACGGCTTCCAGCAGATGATCCACCGCAAACACCTTCAAACCCGAAGCCAGACATGCTTCCTCGGCATTCGCCCGCGGCACCACCAGTGCCCGCCCGGCCTTGCGCGCCGCCAGCGCCGCCGGCAACACCCCGCGTACCGGCCGCACAGCGCCGGACAACGCCAGTTCACCAAGGCATTCCACCTCATCCAGCGTCAGACACGGCACCTGCACACTCGCCGACAGAATCCCCAGGGCAATCGCCAGATCAAAGCGCCCGCCGTCCTTGGGCAAGTCCGCCGGCGCCAGATTCAAGGTGATCCGCCGCGCCGGAAACTGCAGCCCAGAATTGATGATCGCGCTGCGCACCCGGTCCTTGCTCTCTTTCACCGCCGCTTCGGGCAGGCCGACCATGGTCAGCGAGGGCAAGCCGTTGGCGAGGTGAACTTCGACGGTGACGGCGGGAGCATCCACGCCAATCTGGGCGCGACTGTGGACGATGGCGAGGGACATGGTCGTTCCTTGAGTTGAATCGGGGGCCGCTTCCTGCGGTTTTTTAAGGGTAGTCGGGGAGGAGGGAGTTGAAGGGACAGTTGCCTGGGCAAAGCTTCACTGGATGTTGCTGGAGTCGAAAGGACTAATCTTCAAGCGAAAAAAAACCGCCTACTAGACGGTCTTTTAATGCGGGATTCAGGTTCCGCCACCGGCGAGCCAGCCATCAGGCTCCAATTCTTTGCCATAGGCCGCGGCGACCTTCAAAAAGTGCCGCTGACTGGCAGAAACCGTATCGGCCAAACTGGGCGTTTCTGCACGAAGCCTAGATGCGAGTAACGGCTGTTTTTTCTGTTTCTTCTGTTTCATAGACACCTCTCGTGTCTGGATGAATGAGTCGATCTTATTGGTCGTCCAGTGGAAAGACAAGGCGGTCGGCTGTGTCGAAATGAAACCCAAGTTTTTGGTAGTAAGGGATGGCGCCAGAGTCAGGTTCCTGGACCTCGATTTCAGTGCATCCCAGTCTCCGTGCATAGAATTCAGTTGTTAGTAGCGCCATGGGTGCGATCCAGCCCCGCAAGGTGTGGGTCTTGCCAGTTCGTCCCTGCAAAAGGATGATTTTTATGCAGATCGTGCTTTTGCGCGGAGTTGCGTAACACAAGCCGCACAGCTCTCCTTCGTACCAAAAAGCCAGGTCCAGACCCTTTGCGTCTTTGGTTTTCCACTTCAGCACGTCATCCCATGGATAGCTCACGGGCCCGCTCCACTGGTGGTATGCATTGATTGCTACAGGAGTAATTGGCTCAATTCCGAGTAATGTTGCATCCACCCCGGCAGCTAATGCTTCCGGGTCCATGGATACGGTTTGGTGTGCAAGCTTGCGGGCTTCGGATTTGAGTGTCTGATTACGGAGCTCGGTCCCTTTTCCTTTTCTTCGCATTGTCTGAGTTCTGTTTGGATCAGGCCGCAGAAGGTAGCGAAGGTGGGGATACTCACGTAATCAGGCGTGGGGGACAGTTCTTGTAGGACGGTACTTACGTAAGTGAAGGACGTTGGTTTGGGCGGATTCAGGGTGATACGGCTTGGGAGCTAAAAGTTCGCTGCGACTACTCCTAAAAAAAGAAAACGGCGTCCTGTCGGACGCCTTTTTCTTTTTTGATTCAGGATTTTCTGCCCGACAGCAGGCCGCTTGGCTCAAGCTCAGGCCCGCACGTAACGGCGACTTCAATAAACCTCCGTTGATTGGCTGACATATTTCCAGCCAGTCGGAGTGCTTCGAGGCGTAGTTCAACAATCAGAAGTAGCTTTGTCTTCCTCTTTTTATCTTTCACAGAGACCTCCATCCTGACGGGTACATTTTCGTTTGCCAATGTAATGAGGGGGGTAAGGACGGCATAACCAGGCGGGGACGCTGATTTTTGTAGGGGCATGCCCTAATAGTTGTAGGACGTCAGCGAAAGGGACTCAACGGTCTTGTAATGCAAAGTCGGATGCTCCAGTTTGGCCGCTCAATGCAGCCTCTGGAGGCGACAAATGAACCGCAATGGTATGCGCCCGATTCATCCCGGCGAAGTTCTGAATAAGGAATTCATGGAGCCGTTGGGCATGACTGTCATGGACTTGGCCATGCCCACGAACTGGCCTGAAACCGAGATCGAGAAGCTTGTGAAATGCCAGCTCAGGATCTGCGCCGATCTGGCAATCAGACTGGCAATCCACCTCAACACCACGCCTGAGTTCTGGATGAATCTTCAGTCGACTTACGATTTACGCAGGGCTCAGCTCCGGCATGCGGGCCTATAGCGATTGCAGCATCCGCGAAGCCCTCTTCCACCAAGTGCCCGGTTCTGGGCGCTTTAGCTTTTCCTGTTCTAACACCATCAATGGCACATCCTGCAACCGAATCCACGGCTGGTTATTCCAGTGCAGCAAACTCAACGACATCTCGGGCCAATTCAGCAGGCTTAGCTGTGGGCGTTCGCTTGTTGTGGGGTGCTGGGCGTCGCGCAGGGTGGGGATAACCTGATGGGTGAGCCATTCGCGTAGCGCTCGGTATTCGGGGCAATAGTGATAGACGAGGAGGGCGTAGATGCCGGATTCGCTGATCAGGAGGGTGTTTTCGATCTGGTTGTGGATCAGGGTTTTGCGGGTTTGGTATTGGTCGGGGTCGAGTTTTCGCAGCATGCGTTCGTTGAGGTAAATGTGCAGCAGGCGGCCCAGGTCGCGGGCAGAGAACCAGGGTTGGTTCTGGATGAGCAGGGCGTGGAGGGGGAGTTTGTGGCGGGTGAACACCTGAGGAGTGAGATACGTATCTTCGTTTTTCATTGAACAGCTCCTTTTGCTTTAGGGCTGCCCTCAATTGTCGCCAAACAATTGGGTGGCAGTCGTACGCGGGTTGGCGAACCGGAGCAAAAGGAACCCGGCAGACCCGAAGGTCTCCCACGCACAACCGCCATGAAAAGATGTGGCGGTAAATGTAGCCGCCATCATGGTTGTCGTGCGCCTTAAGCTGTTCGGGTCGCCAAACCCGGTGCTGAACATTCAGCATCGGGTGAGCTTAGAAACCTGGGCTTTTCGGCGCAATCGGACGGCGGTAATGCAGTTTGTAGGACGTTGCCGGGATGGTTGAAGGGCTGGAGATCAAAAGATCGCAGCCTTCGGCAGCTCCTACAGGGGGAGCAGATTATTCCGCGGGCGGTGTCAGCTTGGCTTCCATCTCGGCAACTTTCGCTTCGAGGCTCTCGAGGCGAGCGCGAGTTCGAGCCAGGACGACCATCTGGCTATCGAATTCTTCACGGCTCACCAGATCCAGTTTGCTGAAAGCACTTTGCAGCAGCATCTTGAACTGGCTTTCGATTTCGGCTTTTGGCAGCGGGGTGTCGCCGCTGAACAGGCGGGAGGCAGTGCCGCTCAGGGCGTCGAGGAAGTCTTTGGGCGCGAGCATGGGATGTGTCCTGTAAACAGTGGTGCGCAGTGTATCACGCAGTGTCTATAGTCATTGACGCAGGCACGGATGCACGCTTTTCGCGCAAGCGGACGGACGGCAACGCACCGTTGTTGTGCGTAACCGTCGGGCGTTTTTCGTGCAAACGCCTGTGGCAGCGGCCAAAGGATTGAAATCAGAGGAATTTGGCGAGATGGCAAGCTTTCTGCTTAGTCGGTAGTGACCCATGCACTGATGCAGTCGCTGTGACGAATGCAGTGCGGCAGGCGGAGCGGGGAGTTTCGCCGGCAGCGGTTAGCTGGCGTCAGTCGGGCAGGCAAGGCCGACGATGCGTTACAAAGCCAGGCACTGCGCTTAGACTTGAGTCGGGTTTGTTTTCCTGGGGCAAGTCCACCAATTCGGGAGAGAGTTTCATGAAGCTAGTCACTGCCATCATCAAGCCGTTCAAGTTGGACGACGTGCGCGAGTCGCTGTCCGAAATCGGCGTGCAGGGCATTACCGTTACTGAAGTCAAAGGCTTCGGCCGGCAGAAGGGTCACACCGAGCTGTATCGCGGCGCGGAATATGTGGTCGATTTTCTGCCCAAGGTGAAAATCGACGTGGCCATCGACGACAAGGATCTGGATCGGGTTATCGAGGCGATAACCAAAGCGGCCAACACCGGCAAGATCGGTGACGGCAAGATCTTCGTGGTCAATCTGGAACAGGCGATCCGCATCCGTACCGGCGAAACCGATACCGACGCGATTTAAGCCGCCACAAACCCCAACGCCCCAGGAGAAAACAATATGACTCTGCGTAAATTCGCAGGGCTAGGAGCCCTGTTGTCCATCGTAATGCCCGGCCTTGCAATGGCGGCAGACGAAGTGGCGGCCCCGGTCCTCAATTCCGGCGACACCGCCTGGATGCTCACCTCGACAGCCCTCGTGCTGTTCATGACCATCCCGGGCCTGGCGCTGTTCTACGGCGGCATGGTCCGCTCGAAAAACATTCTTTCCGTGATGATGCAATGCTTCGCCATTACCGGTCTGATCAGCATCCTGTGGGTCATTTATGGCTACAGCATTGCGTTCGACACCACCGGCATGGAGCAGGGCGTCGTCAACTTCAACTCGTTCTTCGGCGGCATGGGCAAGGCGTTCCTCGCCGGTGTCACGCCTTCGAGCCTGACCGGCCCGGCGGCGCTGTTCCCTGAGGCGGTGTTCATCACCTTCCAGATGACCTTCGCGATCATTACCCCGGCGCTGATCGTCGGTGCGTTCGCCGAGCGGATGAAGTTTTCCGCGATGCTGATCTTCATGGGCATCTGGTTCACCCTGGTCTATGCACCGATCGCGCACATGGTCTGGTCCGGTAACGGCGGCCTGATGTGGGACTGGGGTGTACTCGACTTCGCGGGTGGCACGGTGGTGCACATCAACGCCGGTGTGGCCGGTCTGATCGCCTGCCTGGTCTTGGGCAAGCGTAAAGGCTTCCCGACTACCCCGATGGCGCCGCACAACCTCGGTTACACCCTGATGGGCGCGGCGATGCTGTGGGTCGGCTGGTTCGGTTTCAACGCCGGTTCCGCTGCAGCGGCCAACGGCACTGCCGGCATGGCGATGCTGGTTACTCAGATTGCAACCGCTGCGGCTGCGCTGGGCTGGATGTTTGCCGAGTGGATCACCCACGGCAAGCCAAGTGCGCTGGGCATCGCCTCGGGTGTGGTTGCCGGTCTGGTGGCAATCACCCCGGCTGCTGGCACCGTGGGCCCGATGGGCGCACTGGTGATCGGTCTGGCGGCGGGTGTGGTGTGCTTCTTCTGCGCCACCACCCTGAAACGCAAGCTTGGTTATGACGACTCCCTGGACGCATTCGGCGTGCACGGTATCGGCGGTATCCTCGGTGCGATCCTGACCGGTGTATTCGCTGCACCGTCGCTGGGCGGCTTCGGCACCGTGACCGACATCGCGGCGCAAGTGTGGATTCAGTGCAAAGGCGTCGGCTTCACAGTGATCTACACCGCGATTGTCACCTTCATCATCCTCAAGGTGCTGGACGCCGTGATGGGTCTGCGTGTGACCGAGGAAGAAGAATCGGTTGGCCTGGACCTGGCACAACACAACGAACGCGGCTACAACCTGTAAGTACGCGCATCGAAAAAACTTGCCCGGCTTGCCGGGCATTTTTTTGTCCGGGATTTGTCATTGAGAGAGCAACTGAAAGGATTTTTCGTACGGCTTTCGTCGTGTTTACGATGGGCATTTTTCTGCGGCCAATGGCTTACATCATTGCAGGAATATTAGGGCCTTTGTTTTTTCCCAGAGCGCGCTAGAATGCGCCCCGAACGTGCGGAGAACTGTATGTGGCAACAGACTCTGATAACCCTGCGGGCACGGCCCCGGGGCTTTCATCTGGTAACGGACGAGTTACTCGCCGGCCTGCCTGAACTCAAGGCGTGCCGGGTCGGTCTGTTGCATTTGTGGCTGCAGCATACCTCGGCGTCGTTGACCATCAACGAGAACGCCGATCCGGCGGTCCGTCGCGACTTCGAACGATTTTTCAATCGTCTGATCCCACAAGGAACAGACGGCTATGAGCATAACGACGAAGGCCTGGACGACCTCCCGGCGCACTTCAAGGCCAGCGTGCTTGGCTGCCAGATCAGTCTGCCGGTATCGGCGGGACGTCTGGCTCTGGGAACCTGGCAAGGCGTTTATCTGGGCGAGCACCGTGATCATGGCGGTGCCCGTAAAGTCCTCGCCACCTTGCACGGTGAAGGGGCGTAAACCGCTGGTCACCAGCGGTTACCGATTTTTTTCCGGCGACTTTCGACAGTCGCCAAAGCTGGTCTATAACTAATCTGCTTTTCGCAAGTCATGAGGTAGAACATGAGCGACGATGATCTGGAAAACGACGACCTCGAAGTAGGCGACGAAGACGAGGCCGAGGACGGTCTGGAAGCAGCAGCGGAAGACGTTGCTGAAGACGATGTCGGTGACGATACGCCGGCCCCGGCTGCCAAAGGCAAAGCCAAGGCTGCGGTGTCGGTAGACGAGTTGCCGAGCATCGAAGCCAAGAACAAGGAGCGCGACGCCCTGGCCAAGGCCATGGAAGAATTCCTTGCGCGCGGCGGCAAGGTGCAGGAAGTGGAGGCCAACGTGGTCGCCGATCCGCCCAAGAAGCCGGACAACAAGTACGGCAGCCGCCCTATCTGAGGCGTGCCGCTTGCTTGCTGAAAAAGCCCGCCGTCGCTGCGGGCTTTTTCATGCCTGGAACAAATACTCCAGACTCGCCGCGATCCCTTGCAGGGGTGAGCCTTGTGGGGAGGGGATTTATCCCCGATGGGTCGCGAAGCGGCCCCTGATGCAGCACGCCCCACAGTCCTGACACACCGCGCAAGATGACTTCNGGGGATTTATCCCCGATGGGTCGCGAAGCGGCCCCTGATGCAGCACGCCCCACAGTCCTGACACACCGCGCAAGATGACTTCACGGCTGCTGCGCAACCGATCGGGGATAAATCCCCTCGCCACAAAAAAGCGGTTGTGTGTCAGCAGACGGTGGCATTCCAACGTGCGAGAACGGCCGGCAAATCAGTCAGGCTACGAATCTCGGCATCCGGCAGCCGCTCCGCTTCCCAGACCTTGCCCGCCGGGTTGAACCAGATCGCGCGCATGCCCGCCTGCTGCGCCCCGGCAATGTCGTCGCCCGGATGATCGCCAATGTGCACGGCTGCTTCCGCACTCACGCCACCGCGCTGCAACGCCTCGTGGAACAGCCGCACATCCGGCTTGGCGATACCGATGTCTTCGGCGCACAACGCAAACTTGAAGTAATCGGCGAGCCCGAGGCGGCGTACGTCGGCATTGCCATTAGTGACCACGCCGAGAGCGTAGTGGTTGGCGAGGATTTCCAGGGTGGGTTCGACCTCGGGAAATACCGAGATCTGGTGCCGTGCCTGCAGGAACACTTCAAAACTTTTGTCGGCCAGATCCGAAGCCTCGCCGTGGGCGTACCCGGCGTCTTCCAGTGCGTGGAACAGCACCCGCCGGCGCAGCGCGCTGATGCGGTGCTTGAGGCCCGGTTCGCGGGTCAGCACCCGCTCGCGAATCGCCCACAGATGCTCCACCGGCACCGCGCCCAGGTTCGGTGCGTGTTCGCTCAGCCATTCGCGCAATACCGCTTCGGCGCTGACGATCACCGGGGCGGTGTCCCACAGGGTGTCGTCGAGGTCGAAGGTGATCAACTGGATGTTCATGAATCGTCGCCTTTGCTGCGTTTGGCCCGGGGGTGGGCGCTGTCGTAGACCGCCGCCAGGTGCTGGAAGTCCAGGTGGGTGTAGATCTGCGTGGTCTTGATGTCCGAGTGGCCGAGCAGTTCCTGCACCGCGCGCAGGTCCTGCGAGGATTCCAGCAAGTGGCTGGCGAAGGAGTGCCGCAGCATGTGCGGGTGCAGGTTCTGCCCCAGTTCACGTTCGCCGGCCAGTTTCACTCGCACCTGAATCGCCCGAGGGCCGAGGCGCCGGCCTTGCTGGCTGACGAACACAGCGTCGTCGGCCGGGTTGGTCATGGCCCGCAGCGGCAGCCATTGATCCAGTGCTTCGCGAGCCTTTTTGCCGACCGGCAGCAGGCGGGTCTTGCTGCCCTTGCCGAGCACCTGAACCATGCCGTCGGCCAGATCCAGCTGATCGAGGTTGAGCCCGGTCAGTTCGGACAGGCGCAGGCCCGAGGAGTAGAACAGTTCGAGAATCGCTTGATCGCGACGGGCGAGAAAATCGTCCTCGACCGCACCTTCCAGCAGTTGCAGCGCACGGTCGGTGTCGAGGGTTTTCGGCAAGCGCCGTTCGCCTTTCGGCGGCGCCAGGCCGGTGGCCGGGTCGTGGTCGCACAGGCCTTCGCGATTCAGATAGTGATAGAGCCCGCGCACTGCCGAAAGCAATCGGGCAAGACTGCGTGACGATTGTCCCTGAGCATGCAGCCGGGCAATCAGGCTGCGCAGACGCTGAATATCCAGCGCCGCCCAACTGCCGATGTTCTGCTTGATGCACCAGGCGAGGACTTTATCGAGGTCGCGGCGGTAGGCCGACAGGGTGTGCGGCGACACCTGTCGCTCACTGCGCAGGTGTTCGCAGTAAGCGTCCAGTTGTCGTTCCATGCTCAGCGTACCGAGCGCAGTGAGCTGTTGACCCGTGGCAGCACGCGGCCCATGACTTCGGCGATGTAGCTGAGAAACAGCGTGCCGACCGAACTCTTGTAGTGCTGCGGATCGCGGCTGGCGATGGCCAGAATACCGTGGATGCCTTGGTGGCTGACGGCGACCACGGCGGTGGAGCCGATCTGCTTGCGCTGTTCTTCGCCGAACAGGAAGTCCAGCTCATGCTCACGCAGGCTGCCGCTGACGCTTTTGCCTTCGGTGAGCAGGCCGCCGATGGCGGTTTGCGCGTCGGCGTGGGTCACCCAGCGGCCAACCGAGGCCGGATTGTCGCCGAGCAGGATCAGGCTGACAAAAGGCACCTGGAAATCCTGACGCAGACTGTCTTCGACACTGATCACCACGTCTTCGAGGCTGGCGGCGTCCATCAGCGACAGAATCAGGCGACGGGTCTTGTCGAACAGCCGGTCGTTGTCGCGGGCGACGTCCATCAAATGCGAGAGGCGATGACGCATCTCGATGTTGCGGTCGCGCAAAATGCTCATCTGCCGTTCGACCAGCGATACGGTGTCACCGCGCTGGTGGGGAATGCGCAGGGCGGGCAGCAGTTCTTCGTGCTCGACGAAGAAGTCCGGATGAGCCTCCAGGTATGCGGCAACCGCTGCCGCCTCCAGGCTCTCGGACGCTGATTCGTCGGACTGTCGGGCGGGTACCTGAGGCTTATCGGTCATGGCTTCTGCTCACTCAAAGACGCACTTGTCCTTCGTATACACGCACTGCCGGGCCGGTCATCAGCACCGGATGGCCGGGGCCTGCCCATTCAATGGACAGACGCCCGCCGGGCAGGTCGATCAACAGCGGCGAATCCATCCACCCCTGGCTGATAGCCGCGACAGCCGCGGCACAAGCGCCGGTACCGCAGGCCTGGGTCTCCCCGGCGCCGCGTTCCCAGACGCGCAATTGCGCGCGGTGGCGGTCGATGACCTGGATGAAACCGACGTTGACCCGTGCCGGAAAGCGCGGATGGTGTTCGATTTTCGGTCCCAGTTCATGCACCGGTGCGGTATTGATGTCCTGCACGCGCAGCACCGCATGGGGGTTACCCATCGACACGGCGGCCAGTTCGACCGTGGTGCCGTCGACTTCCAGCTGATAGCTGGACGCCTGCGCCGGTGCGTCGAACGGAATGTCCGCCGGCACCAGGCGTGGTGCGCCCATGTTCACGCCGATCTGGCCGTCGTTACGCACATCCAGCTCGATGATGCCGCCCTTGGTCTCGACGCGAATTTGCCGTTTGGCGGTCAGGCGTTTGTCGAGCACGAAGCGCGCGAAGCAGCGCGCACCGTTGCCGCACTGTTCCACTTCCGAGCCATCGGAGTTGAAGATCCGGTAACGGAAATCCACGTCCGGGTTGCTCGGCGCTTCGACAATCAGCAACTGGTCGAAACCGATACCGGTGTGCCGGTCGCCCCATTGCTTGGCGTGCTTGGGCTGAATATGCGCGTGCTGGCTGACCAGGTCGAGAACCATGAAGTCATTGCCCAGGCCGTGCATTTTGGTAAAACGCAGCAGCATGGGTTACTCCGGCAGCAGGCTTTCGCCGGCAAACAGCTCGGCCACGGTTTCGCGGCGGCGCACTTCCAAAACCTGATCACCGTCTACCAGCACTTCAGCGGCACGGCCGCGGGTGTTGTAGTTGGAACTCATCACAAAGCCATAGGCACCGGCCGAATGCACGGCCAGCAGGTCGCCTTCTTCCAGCGCCAGCTCACGATCCTTGGCGAGGAAATCGCCGGTTTCGCAGATCGGGCCGACGATGTCGTATTTGCGCGCAGCGGAGTCACGCGGTTTGACGGCGGTGACGTCCATCCAGGCCTGATACAGCGCCGGGCGGATCAGATCGTTCATCGCCGCGTCGACGATGGCGAAATCCTTGTGTTCGGTGTGCTTGAGGTATTCGACCTGGGTCAGCAGCACGCCGGCGTTGGCGACGATGAAGCGGCCCGGCTCGAACACCAATGCCAGATCACGACCATTCAAACGCTCGCGCACAGCCTTGATGTAGTCGCCGGCCAGTGGCGGCTCTTCATCGCGATAACGCACGCCCAGGCCGCCACCGAGATCGATGTGGCGCAGGTGGATGCCGCAATCGCCGAGGCGATCGACCAGATCGAGCAGACGGTCGAGGGCATCGAGGAACGGTGGCAGGCTGGTCAGTTGCGAGCCGATGTGGCAGTCGACACCGATCACTTCCAGGTTCGGCAGGTGCGCCGCACGCACGTACACGTCTTCGGCGTCGGCAATGGCGATGCCGAACTTGTTCTCTTTGAGACCGGTGGAAATGTACGGGTGGGTGCCGGCATCGACGTCCGGGTTGACGCGCAACGAGATCGGCGCGCGAACGCCCAGTTCGGCAGCCACCACTTGCAGGCGCTCCAGCTCGTCGGTGGATTCGACGTTGAAGCAGTGCACGCCGACTTCCAGGGCGCGACGCATGTCGTCACGGGTCTTGCCGACGCCGGAGAAGACGATCTTGTCGGCACTGCCGCCAGCGGCCAGCACACGCTCCAGTTCGCCACGGGAAACGATGTCGAAACCGGCGCCGAGACGGGCCAGGACATTCAGCACGCCGAGGTTGGAGTTGGCCTTGACCGCGTAGCAGACCAGGTGCGGCATGCCGGCCAGCGCATCGGCGTAGGCCAGATACTGGGCTTCGATGTGCGCACGCGAGTAGACATAGGTGGGCGTGCCGAAGCGGTCGGCGATGGCGGACAGCGCCACACCTTCCGCGAACAGCTCCCCGCCACGGTAGTTAAAAGCGTCCATGGCGATCCCTTATTGGTAAACGTCGTGCTTGTGTGCTTTGGACGGCTGCTTTTGCGAAGACTGGGCTTGCTCGGCCGGGTCCTGATCGTCATCCGGCAGGTACAGCGGGCCTTTTTGACCACAGGCCGAAACGAGGCAGGCAACCGCGACGAGCGCAGCAAGGGAAGAGATCAGGCGCTTCATGGCGAAATCCTTGAAAATGCGTTAATTGCGCCGGAGTATACCGGCCACCCGGCAGCTTGCCTATGCGAGGGGGTTCCCGTCCGGCGGGGCTCTCTGGATACTGGCAATTCCTGCGGGAGCGCTGGATGGGAAATGGTGCTTGGTCGTTAATCTTTGCAATCGGCCGGCAGCGTCCGTATCTTGCGGCGCTTGAGCCTGACCCGACATTTTTTGAGGTTGCCACAATGAGTTTGTCCGAAGCGCGTTTCCACGATCTGGTCGATGCCACCCAGCAGGCGTTGGAAGAGTTGCTGGAGGATCATGCCGACGATATCGAGATCACGGCCGGCATGATGACCATCAAGTTCGATAACGGCAGCCAGTTGATCATCAGTCGCCAGGAGCCGCTGCGTCAGCTGTGGCTGGCGGCGCGTTCCGGTGGATTCCATTTCGACTACGATGAAGAGTCGGGCAAATGGAGCTGCGAGAAGTCTGAAGAACTGCTCGGTGAAGTTCTGGCTCGTTGCGTTCAGGACCAGACCGGCCTCGAGCTGGACTTCGAAGAGATCTGATCGTGACCGAGGTTGCCCCGCGCCCACCCAAACCGCTCTACAGCAACGTCAGCCCAGCGGTGCCGTCACCGTGCAGCGGCGTGTGCCGGCTGGATGAGCAGAAGGTTTGCCTTGGCTGCTTCCGCCATGTCGAAGACATTCGTGAATGGCGTTCGGCGGACGATCAACGCCGCCGGGTGATTGTTGCCCAGGCCGCCAGGCGCAGAACCACCTCCCTGTAGGAGCTGCCGAAGGCTGCGATCTTTTGATCTTGCTCCTTGAAAAGCAAAGATCGCAGCCTGCGGCAGCTCCTACAGGGTTAGCGGGGTGCCGGGTGGGTGGCTTGTATATTTTTTGAGCTGTGATAGTGTCCGAACACGCCTCAACCCATCGAGGCCTGGTGAAAACCCCGTCTTTTTTGGCGGGGTTTTGCTTTTTTTGTGTGCAGAAGAAAGGAGTCTGCCCGGATCATGACCGCACCTTCCATCACCCTTACCCGTCTGGACGTACAACGTCTGGAGCGCCTGATCGACAACCTGAACGAGAAAGACCAGGCTGCGCCGGGCGTGATCGCGCTGCAAACCGAACTGGACCGCGCCGATACACTGGTCGGCCACGATGAAGTGCCCGCTGATGTCGTGACGATGAATTCCCGCGTGCACTGCCGCGAAGAAGGCAGCGGCAAGGATTATCACCTGACGCTGGTCTATCCCAAGGATGCCAATGCTGACGAAGGCAAGATCTCGATCCTCGCACCGGTCGGCAGCGCGCTGCTGGGCCTGAAGGTCGGTCAGCACATCGACTGGCCCGCGCCGGGTGGCAAGACCCTGAAACTGACTTTGCTGGAAGTCGAGTCGCAACCGGCCAACGGCGGTGATTTCCGCGAGTGACCCCGCCTCAGATCTGTTCGAGCGCCTCGTTCAGGGCGCGCTCCAGGTCGGCCTTGTAGCGCAAATACAGATTGCTTGAACTCTGCCCGTCACCAAGCAGGCCCGAGAGGTCCAGGTCGGTGATGTAGCAGCGATAGCGCTCGGTTTCGCGGCGCTGTTCGACGATCTCCCGGGCGACCACGCTAAACAGCTGGTCGCCATGTTCGAGCTCGCTGAATTCTCGTTGATTGCAATACAGGGTGACCTGCACTTCGCCCGGTGCGGCTTTGCCAATGATTGCCTGCACATCGTAGAACGGTTTGTTCACCGGGGTTTGCGGCGCCGGCCGTGCTTCGACCCGGCGCGCGCGCCCCGGGCCTGAAGGCAATAACTGGTAATACAAGGTTTCGAGGCTGATCGCCGGGCTGCCGTCCATCGGCAACAGTGCTTCTCGCCGGTACTGGATCGATTGCAGGAATCGCTGCAGCGGCACCAGCAGGCTCTGTTCGTCGTGGTACGGCAGATGCTGTTGCCACAGCGCGTTGAACTCATCCAGCACGTACAACTCGGCCTGTTGTTCGGTAATCCGGTAGAACACCTGAATCGCCTCCGGCTGGCCCATGGGCAGAATCAGCGCGAGGTCATGATCCTCCAGCGCCATCGGATCCAGGTGCAGCGGGCTATAGCGCGGCTGTTCTTCACCCAGATAATCGAGCAGCGCCGGCAGGGTGGCGAGCGCGACATGATTGACCTGGCCCGGCACCAGTTCCAGCACGTGATAGTGCTGTTGCACCTGAATCAGGTAGCGGTGATTGAGCTCGCTGAGCAGCAGAGTCTGCGCAGTATCGATGACTTCTTCGACGCGCCGGGCAATGAACTGTGCGCGGTTGTGGCAGAAGCAGCGCACTTTCAATGACGGCTGCTGCGGGCCGCGCGGCAGGTTGTTGAGGTAGTCGCGCAGGCAATCGAGCAATGCGTGGGGACCGTCGAAGCGGTTGACCAGCACTTCGTTCCAGCTGTTGAGCGTGACCTGATCGAGAGTCAATACAAGGTTTTCGCGCACCCCGGCGTAACTCAACGAATCGGTGCGCTCGGTGGTCATCAGGATGTTCAGGTCGCGATGATGCTTGAGCGGGTCGACACCGACGTTGACCAGTATCAGCACCTCGCTCGGCATCGCGGCGCGCAGCAGCGGCTCTTCTGCAACGGTTGGCAGGGGCAGGGCGATGCACTGCTGCAGGCTGCCGAGCAAGTTGAACAACTCGAACTCGCTCATGTCGCTGGTGCCGGGATGAAGGGCCAGGCGCGTGCTGCTGTCGATCACGCCGTTGCGATGGCACCAGGTCAGCAGCTCGAGCAACTCGCGGCTGCGCTTGATCGGCGCAAAGTGCTCCCATTCCAGGGCGTTCAGGCTGCCGTTGTACAAGCCCCACTGGGTTTGCCCGGGCTCTTTCTTGTTCGGCGACTGCACCAGGGTCAAGGTGTCTTCGGCGAGGTCCGGGGCGATGCCGGGATTGATGAATTCGACCTTGTCGGCCTTGCGCTCGAACGCGGCGTACAGGCGACGGCCAAGCACGTTCAGGTCGCGCTTGTTGATCAGGCTGACAGTCTGTTCGCTGCGGGCAAACTGGGTCAGGAAGCGGTAGCTGTAATTCAGCTCATTGACCAGGGCGCGGCGTTCAGCGCTGACCTGGCGGACTTTCCACTGGCTGCGGCTGTCGAGCAAGGCCAGTTGGCGCTGATCCCAATGCCATTCGTGCGCCAGGCGCTCCAGCAGCGAGCGCTGCCAGCTCTGGGTTCGGCTGCTGCCAGTGAGCTTGCGGTTGACCTTGAGGTACAACGCGCGTCGTACCAGCTCCAGCCGCTCCGGCTCGTTGCGGGCGGTCAGGTACTCTTCGATGCGTCGGTACACGACCATGTACGGATCCAGCTCATCCAGATCCAGTTGATTGGCAAACACGGCCTGCTTGTAACGCAGGCTCAAGCACTGCACTGTCGGGTGTTCGCTGGCGTAGACCTCGGTCAGCAACAATTTGAGTACCGATTTGTAGGGCGACTCAATGCCCTTGAACAGTTGCCACAGGCCGGCGCCGATGAACTCGCCCGGCGGAATCGTCGCCAAATGCCCGAGATCCAGCGTCTCGTCGGCGCGGATGAAGCGCTTGGACAGCAAAGTGTGGGTGTACAGGTCGTACGCACTTTCTTCGTAGACCGGCACCAGCCACCAGATCGGCGTGCGTCCGCCCAGCCAGATCGCGGTGCGATAAAACTCGTCCAGCAGCAGATAGTGCTGAGTGCTGCCGCAATTTTCGGAGCTGAGCTGGCTGTCGCGTTCGCCTGTGACGAAACGCACCGGGTCGATCAGAAAGAAGTGCGCCTCGGCGCCTTGGGTCGCGGCCCAGGCTTCGAGCAGCTGGCATTTTTTGCGCAGCTCGGCGATCTCGCTTTCGCCCAGATCCGGCGCATGGCAGACCCACACGTCCATGTCGCTCTGATCGGCCTGGGCCAGGGTGCCGAGGCTGCCCATCAGGAACAGCCCGTGAATCGGCCGTGGCGGGTTGCTGCCGTGGCGTGGTTTGTAGGAGAACGAGCGAGTCAGGCGTTGTGCTTCGGCGAGGGCGGTAGCGTCCGGTTCATAGTTGGACAGCCCGGCTGGCGTGCTGCCGGAAACATAGCCTGGCAGCAGCGGATGATTGACGTGGAAGAACAGCGGCAGCAGGGTCAGCACGCCTTGCTGGCGGGTCGACAGCCCTTCGAGTGCCCGGCCAAGGCGACCTTCATTGAGCTTGAGAAAACGCGCGCGCAGCTGGCTGAGTACCTTGCGGTCGATGCCTTCGTCCAGATCGGGGCGGATTTCATGGGTGCGCGTCATGTCAGCTCAAACCGGCTCGTGGGCTCGGACGAAGAGGGTCTCGGAATGGGAGGCAGTTTAGCCTTTGCACGGCGGGACTTTTAAGCTGAATTTGTTTTTTGACGCCAGATTTTTAGCGCGAGGGCCAGGCAGGCCCGCGGAAATCCCGTGGCAGGAGTTCCCGTGGGCAAAAGAAGGGGGAATCAGGCGGTTTCCTGCTCTCTCAGAATGGTCAGCACGGTTTGCACATTTTGCGCGGCATCGCGACCCAGGCTGGTCAGATACCCGCCATCGGGCTGGTCGGTGAGTTCTTTTTCGAAGAGGCGTTTGGCGGCGGCAATGTGTTTCGGGGCAGCGGTCTGATGAATTTTCAAACCTTCCTGGGAACTGTCCAGGTTGAAGAGTGCGAGGACTTCCAGTTCGGCAACCAACTCAGGGGTAAGCGACATAAGGACTCCAGACTTTCTAGGAATTGGACGACAGCGTCCCTAAGGTGAACCCGCTTTTGCGGCATGTCCAGTGCTCAGATCAGGGATTTTGTCTTGAGACGGATTCCAGTGTAGTCGGGGCCGGAGAGATGGCTGGATGGATGGGTGACAAATTGTGTGGGAGTGAGCCTGCTCGCGAAAGCGGTGTGTCATATAGCGTTGTTTTTGCTGATACACGGCATTCGCGAGCAGGCTCGCTCCCACAAGGGGATATGTTTTGCTTACTGCTTTTCCGCTGGCAGCTCGGGCAGCGCACGCAGTGCGGTTTCATACCACTCGGTATCGAACGCGCGGTCTTCGTCGAGCATCGCGTCAATCTCATAGGCCAGCACGTGCGCCATCAGATTGAGGATCTCTTCGCGCTCGACACCCACCAGGGTCAACTTGTTGAAGGTCGCCTTGGCGGCTGGCGGGTTGTCGCTTTCGATCTGGTTCTCGATGGCTTCGATCAACGTCGCCTCGGTGAACTCTTCTTCGTCGTTGTCGATGTCTGTCGGCTCGCTCATGGCAGGCTCCTCAAGGAAAGGCGCCAGTTTACCCGCATTCAGCGGCGTGATGCTGCTGGCAGGATCGTGACGGGCGATCTATAAACAGTGCCTGCCCACCCCGCACGGCCTGGAGGCTATGTGATGTTCAAGCTCTATGGATTCGCTGTCAGCAACTACTACAACATGGTCAAACTGGCACTGCTGGAAAAAGGCCTGGCGTTCGAAGAAGTCACCTTCTACCCGACGCAGACCCCGGAGTCGCTGGCGATCAGCCCGCGCGGCAAAGTGCCGGTACTCGGCGTCGATGCCGGATTTATTAACGAAACCGCGATCATCCTCGAATACCTTGAGCAGACCCAGAAAGGCACGCCGCTGCTGCCGAGCGATCCATTCGAGCGAGCGCAGGTGTTGGCGATTGCCAAGGAAATCGAGCTGTACATCGAGCTGCCGGGGCGCGCCTGTTATGGCGAGGCGTTCTTCGGCGCGACGGTGCCGGACGCGATCAAGGAGAAAACCAAAGCGGAGCTGTTGCTGGGTTTTGCGGCGCTGGGCCGACACGGCAAGTTCGCGCCGTACGTGGCGGGCGACAGCCTGAGCATTGCGGATCTGTACTTTCTGTACAGCGTGCCGCTGGCCTGTGCGGTCGGGCAAAAACTGTTCGGGATCGATTGGCTGGCGGAGATGCCGAAAGCCAAGGCGCTGCTGGAGCAGCTTGAGCAGAATCCGCATGTGCAGAAGATTGCTGCGGACAAAGAGGCGGCGATGCCGGCGTTTTTGGCGATGATCGCTGCCAAGAAGTGATATTGCGGCGTTTGTAAATAGGTAATCGCTGGCAAGCCCGCTCCCACAGGTCTTTGGGCCGAACACAAAATCGTGTTCCAACAAAGAACCCTGTGGGAGCGGGCTTGCCCGCGATGCTTTTAGCGGCTTGCGATCAACGTCTGACCGCGAACCACCGCTGCCTTGACCTGCGCCGGCGCAGTCCCGCCGATGTGGTCACGGGCATTCACCGAGCCTTCCAGCGTCAGTACGGCAAACACGTCCTGCTCGATCTGGTCGCTGAACTGGCGCAGTTCCTCCAGGCTCATCTCGGCCAGATCCTTGCCGGTATCCACACCGTATTTCACCGCGTGACCGACGATTTCGTGGCAATCACGGAACGGCAGGCCACGGCGTACCAGGTAGTCCGCCAGGTCGGTGGCGGTGGAGAAACCGCGCAGGGCCGCTTCACGCATGATCGCGTGTTTCGGCTTGATCGCCGGGATCATGTCGGCAAAGGCGCGCAGCGAATCGCGCAGGGTGTCGGCGGCGTCGAACAGCGGTTCCTTGTCTTCCTGATTGTCCTTGTTGTAGGCCAATGGCTGGCCTTTCATCAGGGTCAGCAGGCCCATCAGCGCGCCGAATACCCGGCCGGTCTTGCCGCGTACCAGCTCCGGCACGTCCGGGTTTTTCTTTTGCGGCATGATCGAGCTGCCGGTGCAGAAACGATCCGGCAGATCGATGAACTGAAATTGCGCGCTGGTCCACAGCACCAGCTCTTCGGAGAAGCGCGACAGGTGCATCATCGCGATGCTCGCGGCCGAGCAGAATTCGATGGCGAAGTCGCGATCGGAAACGTTGTCCAGCGAGTTACCGCCGACGGCATCGAAACCCAGCAGTTGCGCGGTGTATTCGCGGTCGATCGGGTAGGTGGTGCCGGCCAGCGCAGCGCTGCCCAGCGGCATGCGGTTGGTGCGCTTGCGGCAGTCGACCAGACGCTCGTAGTCGCGGCTGAGCATTTCGAACCAGGCCAGCATGTGGTGGCCGAAGGTCACCGGTTGTGCGGTCTGCAGGTGAGTGAAGCCGGGCATGATGCTCGCCGCTTCACGGTCGGCCTGCTCCAGCAGGCCTTTTTGCAGGCGAGTGATTTCGGCCAGGATCAGGTCGATTTCGTCACGCAGCCACAGGCGGATGTCGGTGGCGACCTGATCGTTACGGCTGCGCCCGGTGTGCAGTTTCTTGCCGGTGATGCCGATGCGGTCAGTCAGGCGCGCTTCGATGTTCATGTGCACGTCTTCGAGGTCGACGCGCCAGTCGAACTGGCCGGCCTCGATTTCGCCCTGGATGGTCTGCAGGCCATCGATGATGCTGTCGCGCTCGGCATCCGTCAGCACGCCGACCTTGGCCAGCATGGTGGCGTGGGCGATCGAGCCCATGATGTCGTGGCGATACAGGCGCTGGTCGAAAGTGACGGAGGCGGTGAAGCGGGCGACGAAGGCGTCGACGGGTTCACTGAAGCGGCCGCCCCAGGACTGATTGGTCTTGTCAGTGCTCATGAATTCGCTCGTATCGGCTTGGAGAAAGAAGGCGTGAAACGCTGGCGCGGATAATAACAGGGTTGCCAATCCTGTCGCTGACACCGGTCGATACGTTTTTTTCTCATCTGCTCGTTCATAGTCGGCGCCGTCTGCAAGGGATTTGCGCAAGGATATTTTTCGATTGAGCAATATCGGCCCGGCAAGCGTCTACAGTTGGACATAAGGGTCGGCGCGACTGCAGATCGCGCTAAGGTCTGGACGCCGACTATAAGAAGAGGGGGTGGGTGGATTTGTCCTTTGGCATACCCCGTGAAAAACGCAGAAAACAGCGGGCTTTGAGCAGTACGACCCGGACACTGGCAAATATTGCTGGCCGACGTACGGCACTTTTTGGCGCTCGGGCTAGTCTTAGCGTGGATCGCGGTGACGGACGTCACTTCACCTGTCTACGCTATCCTTGTGCGAGACTCACGCAGGAATCCAGCGCAATATGAATGTCCTGATCGTTGATGACGAACCACTGGCTCGCGAGCGCCTCAGCCGAATGGTGAGCGAGCTCGAGGGTTATACAGTTCTGGAGCCCAGCGCCACGAATGGCGAAGAGGCGTTGGCGCTGATCGACAGCCACAAGCCGGATATCGTGCTGCTCGATATCCGCATGCCGGGCCTCGATGGCCTGCAGGTGGCTGCCCGTCTGTGCGAGCGTGAAACGCCGCCGGCCGTGGTGTTTTGCACCAGCCCCGATGAATTTGCCGTGGAAGCCCTGCAGGCCAGCGCCGTGGGCTATGTGGTGAAACCCGTGCGAACCGAACATCTGCATGACGCCCTGAAGCGGGCTGAACGTCCCAACCGGGCGCAACTTTCGGCCCTGACCCGGCCTGCCGCCGAAAGCGGCAACGGCCCGCGCAGTCATATCAGCGCCCGAACCCGAAAAGGCATCGAGCTGATCCCGCTGGATCAGGTGGTCTATTTCATTGCTGATCACAAGTACGTGACCCTGCGCCATGAAAGTGGCGAGGTGCTGCTGGACGAGCCGCTCAAGGCCCTCGAAGACGAATTCGGCGAGCGTTTCGTGCGCATCCACCGTAACGCGCTGGTCGCCCGCGACCGTATCGAGCGTCTGCAACGCACGCCGCTGGGGCATTTCCAGCTATTTCTCAAAGGCCTCAATGGTGATGCGCTGATCGTCAGCCGGCGGCATGTGGCCGGTGTGCGCAAGATGATGCAGGGCCTCTGACCCGGTCTTCGCGCGCGGTTGCACTTTCTTCTGCCGGGCATTGCAGGCCAGGGAGGCCACGCCGTTTCTGATTCAAGTCAAAGTGGATTTGGCTGAGCTGTTATTATCCGTCGTATCTATTCAGTACGGATTGATCCATGTCCTCTCGCGAAATCCGCATCGCCACCCGTAAAAGTGCGCTGGCCCTCTGGCAGGCCGAATACGTCAAAGCCCGTCTTGAGGAGGCCCATCCGGGTCTGCTGGTGACGCTGGTGCCCATGGTCAGTCGCGGCGACAAGCTGCTCGACTCACCGCTGTCGAAAATCGGTGGCAAGGGGCTGTTCGTCAAGGAACTGGAAACCGCGCTGCTGGAAAACGAAGCCGACATCGCTGTGCACTCGATGAAAGACGTGCCGATGGACTTCCCCGAAGGCCTGGGGCTGTTCTGCATCTGCGAACGTGAAGACCCGCGTGATGCCTTCGTTTCCAATACCTATCAAAGCCTGGATGCGCTGCCTGCCGGCGCTGTCGTCGGCACTTCCAGCCTGCGTCGTCAGGCGCAACTGTTGACCCGTCGCCCGGATCTGGAAATCCGCTTCTTGCGCGGTAACGTCAACACCCGTCTGGCCAAGCTCGATGCCGGCGAGTACGACGCGATCATTCTCGCGGCAGCCGGCCTGATTCGTCTCGGTTTCGAAGACCGCATCACCTCGGCGATCAGTGTCGACGACAGTCTGCCGGCCGGTGGGCAGGGCGCGGTCGGCATCGAATGTCGTAGCGCCGATACGCAAATCCACGCCCTGCTCGCACCGCTGCATCATGCCGATACCGCTTCGCGCGTGACCGCTGAACGTGCTCTGAACAAACATCTGAATGGCGGCTGCCAAGTGCCGATCGCCTGCTACGCCGTGCTTGAAGGTGAGCAATTGTGGCTGCGTGGTCTGGTGGGCGAGCCGAGCGGCGGCAAGCTGCTCAGCGCCGAGGCCCGTGCGTCGCGCGCCGATGCCGAAACACTGGGTGTGAAGGTCGCTGAAGACCTGCTCAGTCAGGGTGCCGACGAGATTCTCAAAGCGGTGTATGGCGAGGCAGGTCACGAGTGACTGCGTGGCGCCTGCTGCTGACGCGTCCTGCAGATGACTGCGCGGCGCTGGCCGGGGTGTTGGCCGCAGAAGGTTTTTTCAGCAGTTGCCTGCCGCTTCTGGACATCGTGCCGCTGCCAGTCTCTGACAAGATACGTCGGGCACTGGCGCAACTGTCGGGCTGCAGCGCAATTATCGTGGTCAGCAAACCGGCGGCGCGGATTGCGCTTGATCTGCTGGACGCTCATGGGCCTGGGTCGTTGTCGATGCCGTGGTTCAGCGTCGGCGCGGCGACCGCGCAGATTCTTCGCGATCACGGTCTCGACGTACACTTTCCTGCCGACGGCGATGACAGCGAAGCTCTGCTGCAATTGCCGCGTCTGCGCGAAGCGGTCAGCGGGGTCGACGCGCAGGTGCTGATCCTGCGCGGGGAGGGCGGTCGCGAGTTGCTCGCCGAGCGCCTGCGTGCGCTAGGTGCTAGTGTCGAGTATCTGGAGTTGTACAGGCGTGACCTGCCAGCCTATGCCCCGGATGAACTGCCACGACGGATCGAAGCGGAACGCTTGAACGGGCTGGTGGTCAGCAGTGGACAGGGTTTCGAGCACCTGTGCCAACTGGCCGGCGCTGCCTGGCCGGCGATTGCGCAGTTGCCGTTGTTTGTGCCAAGCCCAAGGGTCGCCGAGCTGGCACGTGCCGCCGGGGCCCAAACAGTTGTGGATTGCCGTGGCGCGAGTGCTGCGGCTTTGCTGACGGCGTTACGGGAGCATCCCGTGCCCGTTCTCTAATGCAAAGGATGGATACGTGAGCGAAACAGCCTTGCCTAAAGATGATGTCCAGCCTGTGATCGATGCCCAGGTTGAAACGCCACCGCCGGCCCAAGCGCCGCGCC
Source organism: Pseudomonas sp. Y5-11 (assembly GCF_022368695.1). Taxonomy (NCBI): domain Bacteria; kingdom Pseudomonadati; phylum Pseudomonadota; class Gammaproteobacteria; order Pseudomonadales; family Pseudomonadaceae; genus Pseudomonas; species Pseudomonas sp. Y5-11. The sequence continues at coordinate 498,621 of NZ_CP058974.1, read as the reverse complement.
GAGGCAACGGCCTGGCCATTGTCGCCCTGTTGCTCGGCGCTGCCGGCGTGGCGATCGGTGGCTGGGGTGTCTGGCAGGTGCGTCACCTGCAGACCAACACTGCGCAGCAGTCCGGCCAGGTGCAGGCGTTGAACGATCAGGCGCAGAGCCTCAAGCTCAACGAACAGCGCCTGACCGAGCGTCTCGCGCAACTGCCCGGTGCCGATGAGCTCGCCGAGCGCCAGCGTCTGGTGACGCAACTGCAGGGTGATCAGCAACGCCTCAATCAGCGTCTGGAAACCGTCCTCGGTGCCAGCCGCAAGGACTGGCGTCTGGCCGAGGCCGAGCATCTGCTGCGACTGGCCAGCCTGCGTCTTTCGGCCTTGCAGGACATCAGCAGCGCGCAGGCGCTGGTGCAGGGCGCTGACGAAATTCTCCGTGAGCAGAATGATCCGGGATCGTTCGCCGCCCGCGAGCAAGTGGCGAAAACCCTCGTCGCGCTGCGCAGCACCGAACAGCCGGATCGCACCGGCCTGTTTCTGCGCATTGGTGCCTTGCGTGACCAGGTCATCGAACTGACCGAACTGGCCCCGGAGTACAAGGATCGTGGCGAGTCACTGCTGGGCCTGACCGCTGACGGCGATGGTGCCAGTCGCTGGGCGCAGTGGTGGGATCAGGTGTCGCGTTACATCCGCATCGATTTCAATGCCGACAAGAACGTGAAGCCACTGCTGGCCGGGCAAAGCCTGAGTCAGGTGCGTCTGGCCCTGAGCCTGGCGCTGGAGCAGGCGCAATGGGCGGCGCTCAATGGCCAGGCGCCCGTCTACACCCAGGCGCTGACCGAAGCGCGGGACGTGCTCAAGGGCAATTTCAACCCGGACAATCCGCAGAGCAAAACCATGCTCGAACAGGTTGCCGAGCTGAGCCAGCAACCGGTCACCGTCAAGACGCCGGACCTGACCGGCACATTGAGCGCGGTGCAGGCTTATCTGGAGCGGCGTAACGTCAACGCTGAAGAGTCGGTCAAACCGTTCGCCAAACCTGCCGCCAGCACCGCGCAGGAGACCACGCCATGAAACGCCTGTATGTGATCGTGTTTCTGGTGATTGCGGCGACAGCGGCACTGGGCCTGGCGATTGCCGAGCACTCCGGTTACGTGCTGATCGCCTACAAGAGCTTCCGTTATGAATCGAGCCTGTGGGCGACGCTGGCACTGATCGCCGTGTTGTGGCTGCTGATTTGGGGCATCAAAGCCCTGGTCGAGCTGGTCATGGCCTCCAGTGGTGTGGTCAACCCGTGGTCGCGACGTAATCGCAGCCGGCGGGTGCAGGTGGCCATCGAACACGGGCAACTGGATCTGGCCGAAGGTCGCTGGGCCAGCGCGCAACGTCATCTGTCTCGCGCCGCCGAGGCCGAGCGCCAGCCGTTGTTGTATTACCTCGGCGCGGCACGCGCGGCCAACGAGCAAGGCAAGTACGAGGAGTGCGATCAGTTGCTTGAGCGTGCGCTGGAGCGCCAGCCGCAGGCCGAACTGGCGATTGCCTTGAGTCATGCGCAATTGCAGACCGATCGTGGTGATACCGACGGCGCCCTGGTGACCCTGCAAGCGATGCACGAGCGGCATCCGCATAACGTGCAGACTTTGCGGCAGTTGCAGCGTCTGCATCAGCAGCGCGGCGACTGGTCGGCGGTGATTCGCCTGTTGCCGGAACTGCGCAAGGACAAGGCTCTGCCGCCAGCCGAACTGGCTGAACTGGAAAGGCGAGCCTGGGGTAACAACCTGTCGCTGGCGGCGCATCGTGACGAGGACGGCAAGGTTGGTCTGCAGTCACTCACCCGTGCCTGGGAGCAATTGACGTCCGCGCAGCGCCAAGAGCCGGCACTGGTGCTGGCATACGCCGAGCAACTGCGTCAGCTGGGCGCACAGGTTGAAGCGGAAGAAGTCCTGCGCAGCGCCCTCAAGCGCAAGTACGACAGCCATCTTGCTCGGCTGTATGGCCTGGTGCGCGGCAGTGATCCGGCGCGTCAGTTGCAGACCGCCGAAGGCTGGCTCAAAGAGCATCCGGCCGATCCGAGCCTGTTGCTGACCCTCGGTCGTCTCTGTCTGCAAACCAGTTTATGGGGCAAGGCACGGGATTACCTGGAAAGCAGTCTGCGGCTGCAGCGCAATCCGGAGGCCTGTGCAGAGCTGGCGCGTCTGCTCGCGCAACTGGGTGACACCGAGCGCAGTAACCAGTTGTTCCAGGAAGGTCTCGGATTGCTGGATGAGCGCCTGCTGGCCGCGCCGTTGCCAGTGCCGGTTCACGCCTGATATCGCGAGGGAGCATGCTCCCTCGTGAACGTTCAGTGAGCGAATAATTACCTCCGGCGGGTGTCTTGGGCGATGTCCTACAGCGGACTACGCCTATTCCTCTCGCGTCTGTCGGGTTTTCCCTACACTTCTGGTGAACTGTCGCCAGAGCTCCGCCTTGAAAGGCTGACAAGCTTTCCTCTACCGTAACTGCCTGTCTCCATTGCTACGGAAAAGCCATGTCGTTGGCCTGTTCACGCTCCTTGTTATTCACGGCTTTCACTGCAGGGGCTATGGCCCTGGGAGCTTCCTATTATCTCGAGTATGCGGTCGGGCTGACGCCCTGCAGCCTGTGCCTGGCGCAACGATTCTTCATGGCGCTGCTGACGTTGTGTTGCGGGGTGGCGGCAGTCCATGGACCACGGCGTTTCGGCCTGTCGCTGTACTGGGGCGCTGCGCTTGGCCTGAGTCTGGGCGGGACGACGGCAGCCTGGCGACAGGTGTTGTTGCAGAGTGACCCGCTGGTGCAGATGACGAGATGCGCGCCAGATTCCGAAGCGTTGTTCAGCAATCTGCCATGGTTGTGTGCCACGGTGCGGATGCTCAAAGGGGATGGTGATTGCGCAGAAATTTCCTGGACACTGTTCGATTTGAGTATCCCCGAGTGGAGCCTGCTGTTCTTTGTGGCAATGTTCATCCTGTCTGTGTACCAATTGCTGAGGCTGGTCTGGAGCGCTCTGCAGCGCTCCCCCAGCGGCGAAGCGTCGCACCGCGCGCTGGTCAGGGATTAAACACTTGTATGAACTTTATCTCCTGCGTACCTTGAAGCCACAGGCGTGCGGGCATAATCTGGCCCGCACGTGTCATTGGATTTATGTTGCTCGATGACGCTCTGCCCGGTTCGCCTCCAAGCGATAACAGCCAGAAAAGGGGCGCGGGTGTAGAGCAGCATGACCCACAAGGGAAGAGAGATCGCCATGCTCGAAAGTTGTCAGAATGCTCAGGAACGCTGGGGTGGAGTTCATCTGCTGATCGACCGCTGGTTGCAAGAGCGTGAAGAACTGATCGGTGCCTACGACAAGCTGGGCGACAAGCCGCAGGCTCTGTCCGAGAACCGTAAACCCTTGCTGGAATTCTGCGGTGTGCTTGTCGATTATGTCTCGGCCGGGCACTTCGAGATCTACGAACAACTGACCGGTGAAGCCAAGGCGTTCAACGACAAGCGCGGCCTCGAACTCGCCGAAACCCTTTACCCGCGTATTGACGTCATCACCGAAAAACTCCTCGCGTTCAACGACCTTTGCGATGCAGGCAAATGCGTCGCCGAGAAGTTCAAGGAACTGGGTGGCCTGCTGCACGAGCGCTTCGAGCTGGAAGACTGTCTGATTGAAGTGCTGCACACGGCACACAAGCAGGAAGATCCGGTTCAGGCCTGACAGGTTTCTCGCAGGCATAAAAAAAACGCGGTGCGCCGAAAGCGCATCGCGTTTTTTTATGCCCGTGAATCGGCGTGAATCAGCTCGTTGCACCGCGCAATTCGATCTCAAACACCAGCGGTGTGAACGGCGCGATCAGATCACCCGCACCATCGGCCCCGTAGGCCTGATCCGATGGAATCACCAGTCGCCACTTGGCACCTACCGGCATGTTCTGCAGTGCGGTACGCCAGCCGGCAATCACACTGTCGAGGCTGAACCATTGCGGTTGAGTGTTCTGGTCGAACACCGTGCCATCCGGCAATCGACCGACGTACAGCACCTGCACTTTTCCATCGGGCCCGGCCTTGGCACCGGTGCCCGGGGTCAGCTCGGTCAACAGGATGCCGTCGGCCAGTTCCTTCACCCCCGGTTTGGCTTTTTCGGCGGTGAGAAAACGTTGTTCGTTTTCCATCGCGGCATCGCTTGAAGGCAGCGTGGAGTGTTCGGCGTTTTGCGATTCGTGATCGGCGAGGATCTGCTCGATCCGTGCTTCGCTCAGTGCCAATGGCTTGCCTTGATAGGCCTGCTGCAATCCGTCGACCAACGCCTGGATCTGCAATTGCGGGACCTCTTGGCGCAAGCGCTCACCGAGGCTGGCGCCGAGGCTGTAGGCCAGATCGTGAGCATCGTTCGCGGTGGCTTTTTCGTCGGCGTGGGCGGCGGAAAAAATCATCCAGAGGGATAAAACAAGGTAGCGCGACATGGGCACACTCCGTCCTGAGATGCGGGCGATTATGCCAGCGCGAACGTCTGCAACGGTGAACTGCTTTTGTCTTTGTGCAGAACATTTTCGCTTCGTTGCAACGCAACGGTTTCGTTACTGTCAAGATGACCTAGCGGCGGTAACTGCAGAGGTCTAGTATGAGCCGCACTCACGTCAGCCAGGAGGTAAACCATGTCGGCCACCAAGAAGCCTGTAAACACTCCGTTGCACTTACTCCAACAACTCTCGGGCAGCCTGCTCGAGCATTTGGAAAACGCTTGCTCCCAAGCCTTGGCTGATGCTGAAAAACTGCTCGCCAAACTGGAAAAGCAACGCGGCAAGGCGCAAGAAAAGCTGCACAAATCCCGCACCAAATTGCAGGACGCAGCCGCTGCCGGTAAAGCCAAGGCGCAGAACAAGGCCAAGGCTGCGGTCAAAGAACTCGAAGATCTGCTCGATGCGCTGAAGAATCGCCAGTCCGACACTCGCAGCTACATTCTGCAACTCAAGCGAGACGCCCAGGAAAGCCTGAAACTGGCCCAGGGTGTCGGTCGTGTGCAAGAAGCCGCCGGCAAAGCCTTGACCTCTCGCGCAGCAAAACCTGCAGCAGTGCCTGCGAAGAAAGCGGCCGCGAAACCTGCGGCGGCAAAAGCGCCGGCGAAAACTGCTGCAGCCAAACCAGCGGCAAAACCCGCGGCCAAGGCACCGGCTAAAACCGCCGCCAAACCTGCTGCCAAAACCGCAGTGAAAAAACCGGCTGCAGCGAGCGCTGCGAAACCGGCTGCTCGTACTGCCGCTGCCAAACCTGCAGCGACAAAACCGGCTGCCAAGCCAGCGGAAAAACCTGCTGCGCGCAAAGCCGCTCCGGTAAAAACCGCTGCTGCTAAACCAGCTGCCAAAGTCGCGGTAAAACCGGCTGCCAAACCTGTCGCGAAAACCGCCGCTGCAAAACCGGTCGCGGCAAAACCTGCTGCCAAGGTTGCTGCCAAACCAGCGGCCAAGCCTGCTGCTAAAACCGCGGCCAAACCAGCGACCAAACCTGCAGCAGCAAAACCTGCGACCGCTGCGGCCAAGCCTGCTGCCAAACCAGTAGCTGCTAAACCAGCCGCCAAGCCGGTTGCAAAACCCGCCGCGAAAAAACCGGCCGCTGCCAAACCCGCTGCCGCCAAACCGGCGACTGCACCGGCTGCCAAGCCAGCTGCTCCAGCGCCAGCCGCGGCACCTGCTCCAGCCGCTTCCACCTCGACCACCTCGACTGCGCCAACGCCAGCCGCTGCGTCGAGCGTCAGCAACAACCCGACCAGCGCTTCCTAAGTGCCGGTTGCCGCGACGCGCAGCACTTGCAGCGCGTCGCGGTTCGGGCTGGCGGTCGCCCCCGCAAGACTCTCCAGCCATTGTCCCGACGCTGAGGCGTCATCGCGAGGCCAGTGCTGAGCGACCTGTTCCAGCTGCCACAGCAGATGCCGTTCGGCTTCCAGCTCCAGCGCTTTCATTTGTTCTCGCAGACCCTTGAGTACCGGATCATCTTCGGCCAGGGTTTTCCACTGAGTGCGCAGCGCACGCAGTGGCTGCACCACCTCCCGATCCCAAGGCCCCACCAGTTTTTTCAGCTGCTCTACGCGCTGTTCGTCACAGGCCGCGCCACGTTGCTCAAGCCACAAACCACAGAGCAGCAGGCAGACGTTGGCCCCCGCCGTTTGCAGTTGCAGGCAGGCAGGTTCCACGCCCGGTCGGGCGTAGGTGGCAAGGGAAAAGCTCCACAGGTCAGAGGACATCGTGCTACTCGCGCCAGTTGTGAGCGAAGCTGGTAGACTCCGCCGCCATTATGATCCGACTTCAGAACCTGACTTTACAGCGTGGCCCGCAACGTCTGCTAGAAGACGCCGAGCTGACCCTGCACGCCGGCCACAAAGCCGGCCTCATCGGTGCCAACGGCGCCGGCAAATCCAGCCTGTTTGCCTTGCTGCGCGGCGAGTTGCACCCGGACTCGGGCGATTGCCTGCTGCCGGCCGACTGGCGCATCGCGCACATGCGCCAGGAGGTCGACACCCTCGAGCGTCTGGCGGTCGACTATGTGCTCGATGGCGACCTGCGTCTACGTGAGGTGCAGCGTGACCTCGCCGTCGCCGAAGCGGCCCACGATGGCACGGCGCTGGCCCGCCTGCACGCCGAACTCGACAGCGCCGACGGCTATACCGCCGACGCTCGCGCCCGCAAACTGTTGGCCGGCCTCGGGTTCACCAACGAGCAGATGGACCGTCAGGTAGGCGATTTCTCCGGTGGCTGGCGGATGCGTCTGAACCTGGCGCAGGCCCTGATGTGTCCGTCGGATTTGCTGCTGCTCGACGAACCGACCAACCACCTGGATCTCGATGCGATCATCTGGCTCGAAGAGTGGCTGAAAAGTTACCCGGGGACCTTGCTGCTGATTTCCCACGACCGCGACTTCCTCGATGAAGTGGTCGATCACGTGGCCCACGTCGATCAGCGCAAACTGACCCTGTACCGGGGCGGCTATACCGCGTTCGAACGTGCCCGTGCCGAGCGTCTGGCCCAGCAGCAACAGGCGTACGAGAAGCAGCAGGCGCAACGTGCGCACATGGAAAGCTACATCGCCCGCTTCAAGGCCCAGGCCACCAAGGCCCGTCAGGCGCAGAGCCGGATCAAGGCGCTGGAACGCATGGAAGAGCTGTCGGCAGCCCACGTCGATTCGCCGTTCGACTTCGTCTTTCGTGAATCGACCAAAATCTCCAGCCCGCTGATCGACCTGTCCGATGCGCGTCTGGGTTACGGCGAAAAAACCATCCTGGAGAAGGTCAAGCTGCAACTGACCCCGGGTGCGCGGATCGGTCTGCTCGGGCCGAACGGTGCCGGTAAGTCGACCCTGATCAAGAACCTCGCCGGCGAGCTCGAACCGCTGGCCGGGCGCCTGACACGCGGCGAGAACACCGTGGTCGGCTACTTCGCCCAGCATCAGCTCGACTCGCTGGATGCCAAGGCCAGCCCGTTGCTGCACCTGCAGCGTCTGGCGCCGACCGAACGCGAGCAGACCCTGCGCGACTTCCTTGGCGGTTTCGACTTCCGTGGCGCGCGTATCGACGAGCCGGTACTGAATTTCTCCGGTGGCGAAAAAGCGCGTCTGGCCCTGGCGCTGATTGCCTGGGAACGGCCGAACCTGTTGCTGCTCGACGAACCGACCAACCACCTCGACCTGGAAATGCGCCTGGCGCTGACCATGGCGCTGCAGGAATTCAGCGGCGCGGTACTGGTGGTGTCTCATGATCGGCACTTGCTCAAGAGCACCACCGACAACTTCTACCTGGTCGCAGACGGCAAGGTCGAAGAGTTCGATGGCGACCTTGAAGATTACGCGCGCTGGCTGGTGGAATACCGCCAGCGCAACGCGCCGGTCAGCAACACCCCGGTTAACCCGGACAAAACCGACAAGAAGGCTCAGCGCCAGGCCGCCGCTGCATTGCGTCAGCAACTGGCGCCGCACAAGCGCGAAGCCGACAAGCTCGAAGCCGAGCTCGGCAAACTGCACGAGAAACTCGCCAAGGTCGACGCCAGCCTCGGTGACAGCGACATCTACGAGCCGGCGCGCAAGAACGAGTTGCGTGATCTGCTGGCCGAGCAGGCCAGGCTGAAAGTGCGCGAAGCCGAGCTGGAAGAAGCCTGGATGGAGGCGCTCGAGACGCTGGAAAGCATGCAGGCGGAGCTGGAGGCGCTGTCCTGATGGACGCGTTCAAGTGGCCATTGCCGGCGGTGTGGGTCGAGCCGATCTGGCTCGGCGTGCAGATTCTGCTGATCCTGCTGGCCGGCTATCTGACCCAGCGTTTCGTTGCCAAAGGCCTGACCCGTCTGGGTGAGCGCTACCCGTTTCCGCCGCAGTTGCTGATGCCGCTGCGCGGCGGTCTGCGCTGGCTGATCATGGGCAGTGCGCTGATCTTTGTGCTGGAACGCCTCGGGGTGTCGGCCACGGTGTTGTGGACGGCGCTGTCGGGTTTCGTCGCGGTGGCGGCGGTGGCGTTCTTCGCGATGTGGAGTGTGCTGTCGAACCTGCTCTGCGCGATCCTGATCTTCACCGTCGGCCCGTTCCGCCTCGGCGATGTGGTGGAGCTGGTCGACACCACTGACAAACCCGGGGTCAAAGGCCGGGTGGTGGCGATCAATCTGCTTTACACCACGTTGATCGAGGCAGAGGAGCTCGGGACGGGCAGCGCCATGGTACAAGTGCCGAACAGCCTGTTCTTCCAGCGCTCGGTGCGACGTTGGCGCGGCAGCGATGTGTTTCCGTCCAGCGGGTTCGAGAAGTAGTTTTTCCAGACACGATCAAAAGATCGCAGCCTGCGGCAGCTCCTACAGAGATCGCACTTCAATGCAGGAGCTGCCGCAGGCTGCGATCTTTTGCTTTTAGGCCCAAACCGCATTAGCTTTGACGTCTGTCACGATTCAGAGTCGAGGTGTGCGATGGAGCTTCAAACATGGCTGGCATTCTTTGCCGCCTGCTGGGTGATCAGTCTGTCCCCGGGTGCTGGCGCCATTGCGTCGATGTCCAGCGGCCTGCAATACGGTTTCTGGCGCGGTTACTGGAACGCGCTGGGCCTGCAAGTGGGTCTGGCGGTACAGATTGCGATTGTCGGCGCTGGGGTCGGCGCGATTCTCACTGCTTCGGCCACCGCGTTCTATGCGATCAAATGGTTCGGTGTGGCCTATCTGGTCTATCTGGCGGTCAAGCAATGGCGTGCGCTGCCCATGGACATGAGCGATGACGCAGCAGTCCGGCCGATCGGCAAACCGCTGGCGCTGGTGTTTCGCGGCTTCCTGGTCAACATCAGTAACCCCAAGGCGCTGGTGTTCATGCTGGCGGTGCTGCCGCAGTTCATCAATCCCCATGCACCGCTGCTGATGCAGTACCTGGTGATCGGCGTGACCATGATCTGCGTGGATCTGGTTGTCATGGCTGGCTACACGGGCCTGGCGTCCAAGGTGCTGCGTCTGTTGCGCACGCCGAAGCAGCAGAAACGCATGAATCGCACGTTTGCCGGGCTGTTCATTGGTGCGGCGGCGTTTATGGCGACGTTGCGTAAAGCGGCGGTCTAAAAGCTTCGGCCAGAAAAAAGGCGACCTCTTGAGGTCGCCTTTTTCGTCTCTGACGATACATCTGGGTTACATCCAACTGTGGTGAGGGAGCTTTTGTGGTGAGGGGATTTATCCCCGATGGGCTGCGTAGCAACCCCTTCTTTCAAGACCAAGAGGGGCTCGCTTCGCGAGCCATCGGGGATGAATCCCCTCACTACAGAGTTGTTCACTCAGCCGGTCAGTGCAAAATCACCGGCGCCGTATCACGGGGCAGGTTGTTGCGCTGCTGTGCCTCGCGCGGCTGCTCGTAACCGCCGCCACCGAGCTGCATGCTCAGTTGCCCGGCGACGTCTTCGCCCAGGGCTTTCGACACTTCACGCACCACCCGCGGGCGGTTCAGCGAGATCTTGATGTCGCGGCCGTTCACCAGTTTGGTGTCCTGCGCTTCGCCCATCGCCGTGAAGGCCGAGGTGATCTCGTAGGTCTTGGTGTTGATCAGGCTGAAATCCGCCACCAGCGTCAGACCCAGCACCGCCGAATAGCTGTCGGTGTGCGCCAGCTCGTTCATGTCCTGGGTGAAGTCGATGTCGGATACGGTGCCGAACAGCACGTAGTCGGCGCCTTTGAAGCTGCCGGCCTTGATCCGCTTGATCACGTCATAGACGTCACCCTTGGACGACGCGGTATACGGCGTGCCCTGCACCAGCTGGAACATCCCGGTGCGCAGGATCTCGCCCTTGATGTCGCCAGTGAATTTACGCAGTTCACCCTGTTCGATGTAGCTGGTGGTCGCTTCCAGCTCGTTGTAGTTCGACGAACCACTGGCGCTGTAGTAACCCTCGCGGTAATTGTTCTGCGCCGAAACGATGTGGATGTACTGCTCCACACGCTCCTGATACGCCAGATCCGTTACCGCGACTTTCGGGGCCGCTTGCACGCTGAACGCGCAAGCCAGGGCCATCATGCCAATCCATGCGCGCATCAATTAACGCTCCGTGGTTTTGCGGATCTCTTTTTCGTCCATCCACTCGGCCAGACCGCTTTCGACGTCGATCAGTTGCAGGCTGAATTTGTAGAAGACGTCCTTGTAGTCGCTGCTGCGCTTGACGATCGAGCTGATCGAGCCTTCCAGACGGTACTTGGCGGCGATCATGTTGCCAGTCTTGGCCACGGTGCTCTTCTTGTACAGACCGCTCTGGTTTTGCAGCTTGAGCTGATCGACCTGGCTCTGCATCGCGGTGTTGTCGCTGGCGAAGCGGGCGGTGCCGGATTTCATCAACTGAGTCTTGATGCTGGTGGTGATTTCGCGGGTATCGATGTACTCGCTGGTCTTGTTCTTCACGTCGTAGACCTGCACCACCGGGCGGCCCTGCAGAATGCCGGACTGGGCCAGGGAGCGGGTCATCGATTCGGCGATCATCTGCAGGTCGGTCGAACCGAATTCGTTGGTCACGGTTTCAACCGCTTTGGTGTCGCCGTAGCTGATGTTCTTGCTACCCAGGGTCGGCGAGGTGTTGGCGCAACCGGAGGCCAGCAGGGCGAGGACAGCGATCAGGGAAAAGCGTACAAACATGGGGATGCTCTCTAATACAGGAATAGGTTGGCGGGCTTAAGGCGTCTTGAGTTCGAGACGGAAGTCCACGGCTTTCGGGGTCGGGGCGATGCCCTGGATGAAGCTGGTCTGAGCGCCGTACATCATCTGGCTTTTCCAGACTTCTTCCTCGGCGACCGGAAAGCCTTCCGCACCGAGCCAGGCGAAGCGGTAGTAGAACGTCTTGTTGCTGTTGAGGGTGTTGGTCAACTGCACATTGACGGTCATGAAGCCGTTCTCGCGGGCGACGCGCATGGCGCCGACCGCGATGTGTTTCTGCGGGCCCATGGCCACGACCTTGCTCGCGGCGCTGCCCGGCTCCGGCGGTGGCGGGGTGGCGCAGCCGCTGGCCAGGACGGCGAGGGCGGCAACGGCGATGAGTTTCAAGCGCATGCAAAGACTCCGTTCTTAAGGTTGTTTGAGGCTGGCGACGTTGGTCGCGCCGGCGCTCGGGATGACGTGGGCGGCGACGCCACCGGCAAATACCTGGTTGCCCACCGCTCGCAGGCTGATCACTTGATAACGCTGATCGACGGTGACCTTGACCAGCGAACCGCCGACGGCGCTCGGCAGGCTGACTTGATGCTCGCCTTTCTTCAAGCGCAGACGTACCACCTGGGTGTTGTCCGGCAGGGTGCGCCACGTACGGGTATCGGCACCTTCCAGCACGGCTGAAGAGATACCCACGGCCAGACCGGCCAGCGGATTGGTTTCGTTGATCTTCTTCTGTGCCACGCCTTTGGTGATTGCGCGCACGGTGGTGCGCACAATGATCCCCGGCATGTCATCGCGCAGGGCGCGGCGGGACATGGCGGTGGTGCTGTTGAGGGCCGTCAGGTTGACTTGCTGGCCATCGACACCGATCTGCGCAAGCGGTGCGGTGGAGGTGTCCGGCTTGATGATCGGGAACGACAGTGGAGTGATCACCACATTGTTGGAGATCGGCAATGGCAGCGGCACGCGGATCGAATCGCGCGAAGGTGCCAGACCGCTTTGCACCACGATCAGGATGTCGCTGTCGTCGGATTTGCTCGGCTTGTCGAGGTTGACCAGCGCCTGCTCCAGCAGCGGGGTGTTCGGGCGCAGTTCGGCCGCCTTGCGGTAGCCCGGTGCAGCCAGGTCTTTCTCGCCCAGGGCTTCGTAGACGAAACCGGCCAGGTAATGGCTGAACGCACTCTGGTAGCTGTTTTTCAGGCTGACCACTTCCGGCGCGTCGAGGCTGGCGACCGGGTAGCCTTGCAGATCCTTGTACTGAGTCTTGATCCCTTCTTTTTCGGCCTCTTCCTCACTCTTGAGGTATTCCTTGTCGCGCAGGTCGGCGATCACCGCTTCACGTTCGTGGGTTTTCTTGATCGCGGTGCGGGCGCCATCGAAGTCGTTGACGGCCAGCAGGTTGAGGGCCATCTGCGTGGTCAGCATGACTTTCTCGTAGTCGTAACCTTCGTAGCGACGGACCTTGTCGTTGACGATGAAGCTGCCGAACTGGGCCAGGTATTTGCCGGAGTCGAGCTTGACCGAATCCTCCCACTGACCGACCACCTGGTCGGCGCTGGTCCAGGCGCTCTGGCTGCCGGACAGGTCACCCTTGGCGCGCAGCAACTCACCTTTCTCGAAGTAATAGAGCAGATCTTTGTCGGGGCCGGTGTTGTTCTTTTCCAGCAGGCTCAGTGCGGCATCGACGTTGCCGGTGGCCAGTTGCTGGTTGGTCTGGGCCAGTTCCGAATCGTAGTTGCGAAACGCCGAACAGCCGGACAGCAGAGTGACAGCGCTGAGCGCGATCAAGGTGGGAGTGCGCAATGCCATGGGGGTACTTCTTCCCTGAGCTAGTAACTGCATCAGCCGCCGGTGCTGGTCGGGCTGGTGTGACCCATCGACAGTGGCGCTGGCCTCCTGCCAATTCCTCATAACCAGAGGAGCTTTTATGCCGCGTCGCTATAGCGAGGGCGCGGCATTATAAGCGGGCGATGCTGGCCATGTAATAGCTTTTTAATCGCACTTGTTAGTTTGGTGCCATTACTTATTTCAGGCTGGATACTCGATTTTCCAGTGAGATGCGGGACTGAAAAGCGCTGCCGTTGGCGTAAATCTGTCCACCGAGCACGCGCAGGCCGATCATCTGCCGGTGCTGGTCGATACGGATCTTCAGCGGTGCCGCGGTATTCGACAGGCTGACCAGATGCTCGCCTTTTTTCAGGCGCAGGCGCACAACCTGCGTCAGGTCAGGCAGGGTGCGCCAGGTGCGGGTGTCGGCGTGTTCGAAATTGTCCCAGTGGGTCACGTAGGACGCCTTGCTCGGGTTGCGTCGATTGTCCGTGCCTTGAACATCTGCGGCGAGGAATGCCCGATAGGTCGTGCGCTGGATAATCCCGGGCATGTCGTCACGCAGCGTGCGCAAGGACATTTCGGTGATGCTGTTGACCGTGATCAGTTTTTTCTGGCGACCATCGATACTCACTTGGGTAAGCGGCGGGGTTGAGGTGTCCGGCACCATCACTGGAAACGAAATGTTGGCGACGATGACTTGCCCGTCTGCCAGCTTCACCGGGTACGGCACGCGTACTGAACTGCGTGCAGGTGCCAGCCCGCTTTGCACAATGATCAGCACGTCGCTTTCATCGGCCTTGAGTCCGGGGCTGTCGAGGTCGCGCAGTGCCTGTTGAAAAAAGGCTACGTCCGGGCGCAGTTCAATGGCCTGACGATACCCGGGCGCGGCAAGATCCTTTTCACCCAGCGCTTCATAAGTGAAGCCCGCGAGATAGTGGCTGAATGCACTTTGGTAACCGTTTTTCAGGGCAATCACCGCAGGCGATTCGAGCATTACCACCGGGTAGCCCTGCAGATCCCTGTAATGCACACGTGCGCCCTGGGCCTTGGCTGCTTCCTCGATTTTTTCGTATTCCAGCTCCCGTTGCCGAGCGATCAGCGCTTCGCGTTCGTGGGTTTTCTTGATGTCGGCGCGAGCGCCATCGAAGTCATTTAGCGCCAACTGATTGAGGGCCATTTGCGTGGTCAGCATGACCTTTTCATAGTCGTAGCCATCGTAGCGGCGCAGCTTGTCGTTGATGATGCTGCCCCAGTGATCGCCCATTGCAGCAAGCAACTTGTCGCCAGTGGTCTGGATTGTGTCCTGGCGTTCGATAATCATCTGTTCGGCGCTGCGCCAAGTGGTCTGGCTTTGCGCAAAATCGCCGCCGGCACTGAGTACGGCGCCTTTTTCGAAGTAGTAGAGCAGGTCTTTTTCCGGATCCGGATTGTTCGCTTCGATCACCGACAGGGCACCTTCGATGTTGCCGTTTTTGAGCGGCGCGGTGGTCTGTTGCAGCTCCAGATCGTAATTCCGATACGCACCGCAACCGTTCAGTTGCACAACGGTGGCGATCAACAGGGGTAGCAGCAAGCTATGGCGCATGAAGAGGGTTCGTCCTTGAGCGGCAAATGCAATGAGGTGGCGCAGTATAGAGCGGTAGTGGCCAAGTGATTCTTCCGTTTTCGCAGGTTCATGGCACCCGTCCCAGGTGGCGTACGTCGACAACGCTTGAGTGAAAAGCGTTCGAAGTGAACAATATGTAACTTCGCATTTCCATTTGAGACTCATTCATGACTGCCGCGTCCCGATTTCTGGCCTGGCTGGTGTTCCCGTTGTGCGCCCTGAGCAGCTTCAACCTGCTGGCCGACACGGTGGATGGCGCCCCGCAAGCGCTGCACCTGCTCGATTACATCAGCGCCGACTACCCGCCGACGGTCGAAGCGGGCAAGGTCGTCGACGACGGCGAATACCGCGAGCAGCTGGAATTCACCCAAGTGCTGCAAGGACTGATCGGCGGTCTGCCGGCCAAACCGGAGAAGGCTGCGCTGGAGCAGGGCGTCGAAGCTCTGCATGCGGCTATCACGGCAAAGCAGGACGGTGCCGATGTCGCCCGTCAGGCCCGGCAATTGGGGGCGAAACTGGCGGTGGCGTATGAGGTCAGCCAGGCGCCGATCATCACGCCGGATCCGACCCGTGGCGCGCCGCTGTATGCGCAAAACTGCTCGGTTTGTCACGGTGCCAACGGGGCCGGTGACGGTCCGGCAGGTCTCGGCATGGCGCCGCCACCGGCCAACCTGCGCGATGCCGCGCGGATGGATCACCTGAGCCTGTACGCGATCTACAGCATCCTCGGCCAAGGTGTCGAAGGCACCGACATGCCGGCGTTCGCCGATCAACT
Organism: Pseudomonas sp. Y5-11; assembly: GCF_022368695.1. Classification (NCBI taxonomy): domain Bacteria; kingdom Pseudomonadati; phylum Pseudomonadota; class Gammaproteobacteria; order Pseudomonadales; family Pseudomonadaceae; genus Pseudomonas; species Pseudomonas sp. Y5-11. The sequence goes on along the minus strand of NZ_CP058974.1, from coordinate 483,293 downwards.
GGACGACCGTCAGCGCTGGGACCTGGCGACCTACATCGCCGGTTTCAGCGCCGACCCGGCCGCCGCCAAGTCCGACAAGACCTTCAATATCGCTGATCTGGCACCCCAGACGCCGGCCGAAGTACAGGCTGCCGAAGGTGCGCCAGTCGCCGCGACCTTCCGTGCCCAGCGCGCCCAACCACCGCAGGTCAAACGCGGCCCGGCGCAATTGCTCGACTACACTGCCGCGACGCTGGACAAAAGCCTGGCGGCGTACCGCGCCGGTGATCGTGATCAGGCCTATGACCTGTCGGTGGCGGCGTATCTGGAAGGTTTCGAACTGGTCGAAAGTTCGCTGGATAACGTCGACGCCAACGTACGCAAGGACACCGAAAAATCGCTGATGGCCTACCGTCAGTCGTTGCAGGACGGTCTGCCGGTGGCGCAGGCCGAAGAACGCCTGGCCGCGGCCAAGGGCAAGCTCAAAGCGTCTGCCGAGCTGCTCGGCAGCGATGGCCTGAGCTGGTCGCTGAGCTACATCTCCGGTTTGCTGATTCTGCTGCGCGAAGGCCTCGAAGCGATTCTGGTGCTGGCGGCGATCCTCGCGTTCCTGCGCAATACCGGCCAGCAATCGGCGGTGCGCAGCGTCAACGTCGGCTGGGGCCTGGCGCTGCTCGCCGGTCTGGGTACCTGGGCGCTGGCGGCGTATGTGATCGACGTCAGCGGCTCGCAGCGTGAACTGCTCGAAGGCGCGACGGCGCTGTTCGCCAGCGTCATGGTGCTGTGGCTCGGTGTGTGGATGCACGACCGGCGCCACGCTGCAGCCTGGCAGGACTACATCAAACAGAGTCTGGTGGGCGGCGGCGGGCGTTTCGGCTTCGCGATCCTCGCGTTTTTCTCGGTGTATCGCGAGTTGTTCGAAGTGATCCTGTTCTACGAAACGCTGTGGCTGCAGGCCGGTCCCGCCGGGCATGATGCGGTGCTGGCCGGTGGTGCGACGGCGCTGGTGCTGCTGATCGGTCTGGCCTGGGTGATCCTGCGTGGCTCGGCGAAACTGCCGCTGGCGCTGTTCTTCAGCATCAACGCCGGTCTGCTCTGCGCGTTGTCGGTGGTGTTCGCCGGGCATGGCGTGAAGGCGTTGCAGGAAGCCGGGATCTTCGGCACACGGCCGGTGGCGTTCTTCGATTTCGACTGGCTGGGGATTCATGCCGACGCTTATTCGCTATCGGCGCAGGCCGTGGCGATTCTGGCGATTGTCGTGTTGTATGGGCGCAGCCGGATGGTTGAGAAGAAGCGGGTTTCTGCTGCCTGATCGGGTTATCGTTTGAAAGATCGCAGCCTGCGGCAGCTCCTACAGGGGTTCGGTGTATCCCTGTAGGAGCTGCCGAAGGCTGCGATCTTTTGCTTTCAAGAGGTTATCAAGATGCGTGTATGGATCGATGCCGACGCCTGCCCGCGGGCCGCCAAGGAGCTGGTGGTGAAGTTCGCCCTCAAGCGCCGGTTCGAAGTGGTGCTGGTGGCGGGGCAACCGCAGATCAAGCCGGGGCTGGCCATCGTCAAACTGATCGTGGTGCCCAGCGGCCCGGATGCGGCGGACGATTACCTGGTCGAACACGCGGTGCCCGGTGAGCTGGTGATCTGCAGCGATATCCCGCTGGCCGATCGCCTGGTGAAGAAAGGTGTGGCAGCGCTGGACCCGCGCGGCAAGGAGTTCGACGCGCAGAACATGGGCGAGCGCCTGGCCGTGCGCAACCTGTTCACCGACCTGCGTGAGCAGGGGCAGATCAGCGGCGGCCCGGCACCGTTCGGCGAGCGTGAGAAACAGGCGTTTGCCAATGCACTGGACAGGATCCTCACGCGCCTTGCACGTCAGTCCTGATTCAACCGTATTCCTGTGGTGAGGGGATTTATCCCCGATGGCCTGCACAGCAGGCCCAATGCTTCAAGATGCAAAGGGCTGCTGCGCAGCCATCGGGGATAAATCCCCTCACCACGAAAACCCTTCAGAAAGGTCGCATCAAACATCGTTCTCGTGCGTCAGTTCGAGCACCCGGTCGACCAGCTTGTTGATCCCCGAAGCCGCCTCACTGATGTTCTGCGCCAGCATGTAGGCCGGGGTCGTCACCAGTTTGCGCGCCTTGTCTTCGATGATCTCGCTCACCGCACAGTCTTCGTGGGTGGCGCCCATCTTGTTCATCGCGGTGGCGGTATCGGCATCGTTGCCGATGGTGCAGGTTACGCCCGGGCCGTAGATTTTCGCCGCCAGTGCCGGCGAGATGCACATCAGACCCACCGGTTTGCCCGCTTCGGCAAACGCTTCAGTCAAGGCCAGCACCTCAGGCTGTACCGTGCAGCCGGCACCTTCGATGGCGAAGTTCGAGAGGTTCTTCGCGGCGCCAAAGCCGCCGGGCACGATCAGCGCGTCGAAGTCTTCGACGTCGGCCTCACGGATGTCCTTGATGTTGCCGCGGGCAATGCGCGCCGATTCCACCAGGACGTTGCGCGTTTCGGGCATTTCTTCACCGGTCAGGTGATTGATCACATGCAATTGCGCGATGTTCGGCGCGAAGCACTGCACCTGCGCGCCGCGTTGATCCAGGCGCAACAGGGTGATGACGCTCTCGTGGATCTCGGCGCCGTCGTACACGCCGCTGCCGGACAGGATCACTGCAACTTTTTTGCTCATGGGTTTCTCTCCAGATTCATGGCGCTAAATGTCCACTAAATTGTCGTACGTTGCCATAGGGGAAAAGGGCGGCTAGACCTAGGATCTGGCCATAAAATCCGACCGGGGCGCGCCATGGACTTCATTCTGTATGCAGTGCCGTTTTTCTTCGTGCTGATTGCCGCCGAACTGCTTGCCGATCGCTGGCGCGGGACCCGACACTATCGCCTCGCCGACTCGGTCAACAGCCTCAGCGCCGGGGTGTTGTCGACCACCACCGGCTTGCTGACCAAAGGCCTGGGGCTGGTGACCTATGCGTTTGCCCTGGAACACCTGGCGCTGCTCAGGTTGCCGGCAGACAGTCTCTGGGTCTGGGTGCTGGCCTTTGTCTTCTATGACTTCTGCTACTACTGGCTGCATCGCCTGGGCCACGAGCGCAACATCCTCTGGGCCGCGCATTCGGTGCATCACCAGAGCGAGGAGTACAACCTCTCCACGGCGTTGCGCCAGACCAGTACCGGATTTGTGCTGGGCTGGATCTTCTACCTGCCGATGGCCGTGCTTGGCGTGCCGCTGCTGGTATTCGTCAGCGTCGCGGCGATGAATCTGCTGTATCAGTTCTGGGTTCACACCCGGCACATTCCCAAGCTCGGCTGGTTCGAGTGGTTCTTTGTCACGCCATCCAATCATCGGGCCCACCATGCACAGAACGCTCTCTACATGGATCGCAACTACGGCGGGGTGTTCATTCTTTGGGATCGGTTGTTCGGTACGTTTCAGGAAGAGGACGACAACGAGCCGGTGATTTTCGGTGTGACCACGCCGCTGGCGAGCTGGAATCCGCTGTGGGCCAATGTGCAGTTCTATGTGCAGTTGTGGGACGACGCACGCCGCACCGAAAGCCTTTGGGACAAGCTGCGGATCTGGTTCATGCGCACTGGCTGGCGTCCGGCGGATGTGGCGGCGAAGTACCCGCTGACCAAACCCGACTTGAGCCGCTTCCGCAAGTACGAGGTGCCGCTCGACAGCCGTCGCCAGTGGTATGTGGCGCTGCAGTTCTGCGTCTATATCGCGCTGGGCAGTGACCTGATGGGGCGGGCGCAACATCTGTCGACCGCCGCGCTGCTACTGGGGTGGGGTGTAGTAGCGTGGGGTTTGTTCGTGCTGGGGGTGATGCTGGAGAATCGCCCGTGGGCGTTGCGGGTCGAGCTGCTGCGGCTGGGGTCGAATGTGCCGCTGGTGTGGCTGGCGCCGCTGCTCGGGCTATGGCCGGCCAGCCCGTTGGCCTGGGCTGGTCTGCTCGGTTACAGCCTACTCAGTGGCATCGGGCTGTATGGCTGTCGCCAGCGTGTTACTCGGCTGGCGTCTTAGGCTCGGCGGGTTTTGACTGTTCTGCCTGAAGCAGTGCGGCTTTTGCGGCTTGTTCATCGGCGTAAACCTGCTTGGCCAGGCGCGCATTCTTGAAGCGGCGACGCAGCCACAGGCCGACACCCAACACCAGCAGCGCGCCGAGTACCCACAACTCGTACTTTTTGATGCTGCCGAGCATGCCTTCGAGCACCGCGCCGAAATGGTAAGCGGCGGCTGCCAGGGCGGTGGCCCAGATCGCTGCGCCGATGCCGTTGAGCAGCAGGTAGCGTCCCGGCGGATAACCCGACAGGCCGATCGCCACCGGCATCACCGTGCGCAGGCCGTAAACGAAGCGGAAGCTCAGAACCCAGATGTCCGGATGCTTGCGGATATGTTCCAGCGCGCGGTCGCCCATCATCTGCCAGCGCGGCTTGCGCGCGAGCAATTTACGCCCGTGCTTGCGCCCCAGGAAGTACCACAGCTGATCGCCGGCATAGCTGCCGAAGAACGCCACGACCACCACCAGGTTGATGTCCATGTATCCACGGAACGCGAGGAAGCCTGCGAGCACCAGAATGGTTTCGCCTTCGAAGAACGTGCCGAGAAACAGGGCAAAGTAGCCGAAGTCATGCAGAAATTGTTGGAGCATTGTCTGGGTGCTGGCGAAATGAACGCGCAGCCTAACCCTTCGGACACATTCAGGAAAGTGTCGAAATGTGTCTCGACGTGAACAATTCCTACGCTAACAATGGAATGCGGCTACATGTCACGGGGTACGCACAACTGTAATCTGTTCGTCATAATGGCCGTCTATAACTGTCACGCTCGCCCGTATGCGCGGGCTCAGGAGTCTGCCGTGAGCTTTACCCCTGCCAACCGTTTGTTCCCCGCTACCCGTTTGCGCCGCAACCGTCGCGATGATTTTTCGCGTCGGCTGGTACGGGAAAACGTGCTGACGGTCGATGACCTGATCCTGCCGGTGTTCGTGCTTGACGGTGAGAACCGTCGCGAAGCCGTGGCCTCGATGCCCGGTGTCGAGCGCCTGACCATCGATCTGCTGCTGGAAGAAGCGGCGAAATGGGTCGAACTGGGCATTCCGGCGCTGGCGCTGTTCCCGGTTACGCCTGTCGAATTGAAATCCCTCGATGCCGCCGAAGCCTGGAACCCTCAGGGCATTGCCCAGCGCGCCACTCGTGCGTTGCGTGAGCGGTTTCCCGAGCTGGGAGTGATCACTGACGTCGCCCTCGATCCGTTCACCACCCATGGGCAGGACGGCATTCTCGACGAAGATGGCTACGTGCAGAACGACATCACGGTCGACGCACTGGTCAAGCAGGCGCTGTCCCACGCCGAAGCCGGCGCTCAGGTCGTGGCACCGTCAGACATGATGGACGGTCGGATTCAGGCGATCCGCGAAGCGCTGGAGATCGCCGGCCACGTCAATGTGCGGATCATGGCCTACTCGGCCAAGTACGCCAGCGCCTATTACGGGCCGTTCCGCGATGCCGTGGGGTCGGCAGCGAATCTGGGCAAGGCCAACAAAGCCTCGTATCAGATGGACCCGGCCAACAGCGATGAAGCGTTGCACGAAGTCGGCGCCGACTTGTCTGAAGGCGCGGACATGGTCATGGTCAAACCCGGCATGCCGTACCTGGACATTCTTTTCCGGGTAAAAGATGCCTTCAAAGTGCCGACCTTCGTCTATCAGGTTAGCGGCGAATACGCCATGCATATGGCGGCGATCCAGAATGGCTGGTTGAGCGAGGCGGTGATTCTCGAGTCACTGACCGCCTTTAAACGTGCCGGCGCTGATGGCATCCTGACTTACTTTGCTGTCCGCGCCGCTCAATTGTTACGAGAGCAGAAATAGCCCTCCCAGGAACATTCGATGAATACCGAAGGACTCACTGAAGTTGCAGTAAAAGAAGCTCAACCGGTGGTGGAGCAAATCACCGAAACCCCGCCGGAACTCGAACCTGCGCCGCCCGCGCCGGTCGCCGAAGCCGTTGCGGCGGCGCCAGTGATTGCGATCCCGGGGCTGGATGACAGCAGCCTGTACATCCACCGCGAGCTTTCGCAACTGCAGTTCAACATCCGCGTGCTGGAACAGGCGCTGGATGAGTCCTATCCGTTGCTGGAGCGGCTGAAGTTCCTGCTGATTTTCTCCAGCAACCTCGACGAGTTCTTCGAAATCCGCGTCGCCGGCCTGAAGAAGCAGATCACCTTCGCCCGGGAACAGGCCGGTGCCGATGGTCTGCAACCGCATCAGGCGCTGGCGCGGATCAGCGAGCTGGTGCACGGTCACGTTGATCGCCAGTACGCGATCCTTAACGACATCCTCCTGCCGGAGCTGGAAAAGCATCAGGTGCGCTTCATCCGTCGCCGTCACTGGACGACCAAGATCAAAACCTGGGTGCGCCGCTACTTCCGCGACGAGATCGCGCCGATCATCACCCCGATCGGCCTCGACCCGACGCATCCATTCCCGTTGCTGGTAAACAAGAGTCTGAACTTCATCGTCGAACTGGAAGGTATCGACGCTTTCGGTCGCGATTCCGGTCTGGCGATCATTCCGGCACCGCGCCTGCTGCCTCGGATCATCAAGGTTCCGGAAGAAGTCGGCGGCCCGGGCGACAACTATGTGTTCCTGTCGTCGATGATCCACGCCCACGCCGATGACCTGTTCCAAGGCATGAAGGTCAAGGGCTGCTACCAGTTCCGCCTGACCCGAAACGCTGACCTGGCGCTCGACTCCGAAGACGTCGAAGACCTTGCGCGCGCCCTGCGTGGCGAGCTGTTCTCGCGGCGCTACGGTGATGCGGTGCGTCTGGAAGTCGCCGACACCTGCCCGAAACACCTCTCGGATTACCTGCTCAAGCAGTTCAACCTGAGCGAGACCGAGCTGTATCAGGTCAACGGCCCGGTCAACCTGACGCGCCTGTTCAGCATCACCGGTCTGGACAGTCACCCGGAGCTGCAATACACGCCGTTCACCCCGCAGATCCCGAAACTGCTGCAGAACAGCGAGAACATTTTCAGTGTCGTCAGCAAGCAGGACATCCTGTTGCTGCACCCGTTCGAGTCGTTCACCCCGGTGGTCGACCTGCTGCGGCAGGCGGCGAAAGACCCGCATGTCTTGGCCGTGCGCCAGACCCTGTACCGCTCCGGCGCCAACTCGGAAATCGTCGATGCGCTGGTGGACGCCGCGCGCAACGGCAAGGAAGTGACGGCGGTCATCGAACTGCGCGCACGCTTCGACGAAGAGTCCAACCTGCAACTGGCCAGCCGTCTGCAAGCGGCCGGTGCGGTAGTGATTTACGGCGTGGTCGGCTTCAAGACCCACGCCAAGATGATGCTGATCCTGCGTCGCGAGGCCGGCGAGATCGTGCGTTACGCGCACCTCGGCACCGGTAACTACCACGCCGGCAACGCCCGTCTGTACACCGACTACAGCCTGCTGACCTCCGACGACGCCTTGTGCGAAGACGTTGGCAAGCTGTTCAGCCAGTTGATCGGCATGGGCAAGACGCTGCGTATGAAGAAGCTGTTGCATGCGCCGTTCACCCTGAAGAAGGGCATGCTCGACATGATTGCCCGGGAAACCCAGTTCGCCGTCGAAGGCAAACCGGCGCACATCATCGCCAAGTTCAACTCGCTGACCGATCCGAAGATCATCCGCGCGCTGTACAAGGCCAGCCAGTCCGGCGTGCGCATCGATCTGGTGGTGCGCGGGATGTGCTGCCTGCGTCCGGGCATTGCCGGGGTTTCGCACAATATCCATGTGCGCTCGATCATCGGTCGCTTCCTTGAACACACTCGAGTGTTCTACTTCCTCAACGGCGGCGAGGAGCAGATGTTCCTCTCCAGTGCCGACTGGATGGAGCGCAACCTCGACAAGCGCGTCGAGACTTGCTTCCCGGTGGAAGGCAAGAAGCTGCTGACCCGCGTGAAGAAAGAGCTGGAGCTGTACCTGACCGACAACACCCACAGCTGGAGCCTGCAGTCGGATGGTCGATACATCCGCAACACGCCGACCGGCAACCAGAACCCGCGCAGCGCGCAGGCGACGTTGCTGGAGCGGCTGGGCAGCCCGATTCTGCCGGTGAGCAGCTAAGCCTCGGTTTCAGGTGAAATAAAAAGGCGATCCCTCGGGATCGCCTTTTTTGTACGCCAAACACCGACCTGTGTAGGAGCCGCCGCAGGCTGCGATCTTTTGATCTTGCCGTTTAAAGAGCAAAAGATCGCAGCCTGCGGCAGCTCCTACAGGGGTTATCAGTGGACTGTCAGCACGATGCCCACCCGGGTCAGCCAGTCGGCTTCGAGACCAAAGTCAGCCTGAGTCAGCTGATTCTCATCCAGCCAGTGCTCCGGGAATTCCACGTCGAGCGTGTTGCCCTTGGCGTGCAGCGCCACTTGCGGCATCGCCTGGGTGCCACGGATGTGGTGGAACAGGATCGCGAAGCGCAGCAGCACGCACAGGCGGATCAGCTTGTCGCCGTCGTCACCGAACTCGGCGAACTTGTCCTTGGGAATGTTGCGGCGGTGGCCACGCACCAGCAGGGCGAGCATTTGCTGGTCTTCGCGGGAGAATCCGGCGAGGTCCGAGTGCTCGATCAGGTAGGCGCCGTGCTTGTGATAGTGGTAGTGCGCGATGTCGAGGCCGACTTCGTGGACTTTCGCCGCCCAGCCGAGCAGTTCGCGCCAGATGCCGTCATCCAGCTCCCAGTCTGCAGCGACCTGATCAAAGGCGTGCAGCGCTTTGCGTTCAACCCGCGCCGCTTGTTCCAGGTCGACGTGATAACGCTCCATCAACGAAGTCAGGGTGCGTTCGCGCACGTCTTCGTGGTGATGGCGGCCGAGCAGGTCGTAGAGCACGCCTTCACGCAGCGCGCCTTCGCAGTGATCCATGCGTTGCAGTTCGAGGGCGTCGAAGATCGCTTCGAGAATCGCCAAACCGGCGGGGAAGATCGCCCGGCGGTCAGGTTTGATGCCTTCGAAATCGATCTTGTCGACGTCACCCAGTTTGAACAGGCGACGCTTGAGCCAGGCCAGGCCTTCGGCGTTGACTTCGCCGGTACCATGTCCGCCGGCCTTCAGCGCCAGGCCGATGGCGCGGATGGTGCCCGAGGAGCCGATGGCTTCATCCCAGGTCAGACGGTGCAGGGCGTGTTCGATGCTCATGATCTCCAGCCGCGCCGCCGTGTACGCCTGAGCGTAACGGGCCGGGGTGATCTTGCCGTCCTTGAAGTAGCGCTGGGTGAAGCTGACGCAGCCCATTTGCAGGCTTTCGCGCAGCAGCGGTTCAAACCGCTGCCCGATGATGAATTCGGTACTGCCACCGCCGATGTCGGCCACCAGACGCTTGCCCGGGGTGTCGGCGAGGGTGTGTGACACGCCCAGATAAATCAGCCGCGCTTCTTCACGGCCGGAGATGACTTCCACCGGGTGACCGAGGATTTCTTCGGCGCGGTGGATGAATTCCAGACGATTGCGCGCTTCGCGCAGGGCGTTGGTGCCGACGATTCGCACGGCGCCCAGCGGCATGCCGTTGATCAGTTGGGCAAAACGCTTGAGGCAATCGAGCCCGCGCTGCATCGATTCTTCGTTGAGATGGCGCTCATCGTCGATACCGGCGGCAAGCTGCACTTTCTCTCCGAGGCGCTCCAGGATGCGGATCTCACCGTTCTGGGCCTTGGCCACGACCATGTGGAAGCTGTTGGAGCCCAGGTCGATTGCGGCGATCAGGGACAGATTCTTGGCTTTGGATTGCGGCATGGTCAGGGGGTCTCGGTCGATAACCCCGCCATCGTGCCACGATCAAACGCTGGCGCCAACGCGCATGGTTCAAACCGTTGATCCAACACATTTTCTGTGGCGAGGGAGCTTGCTCCCGCTGGGCTGCGAAGCGGCACTCAAGCCATTCACCTCGAGATTCAGGTAAATCGCGGTCGGCGGCTTTCACGACTGCTGCGCAGCCGAGCGGGAGCAAGCTCCCTCGCCACAGGAGCGTGCCGGCTCAGTTGGCGGCTTCAACGGTACCAATGAAATTCGCCAGCTCCGCCGTCTGCGGGTTGGCAAACAACACCTTCGGATCCCCCACTTCATGCACCTTGCCATGGTGCATGAACACCAGTTTGTCGCCGACCTCCCGGGCGAAGCGCATTTCGTGGGTGACCATGATCAGCGTCATGCCTTCTTTCGCCAATTGGCGCACCACGGCCAGCACTTCATTGACCAGTTCCGGGTCCAGCGCCGAGGTGATCTCGTCGCACAGCAGCACTTTCGGCGACATTGCCAGCGCCCGGGCAATTGCCACGCGCTGTTGCTGCCCACCAGACAACCGATCCGGAAACGCATCGAACTTCTCTCCCAGGCCGACGCGTTCGAGCATCTTGCGCGCCAGTTCGGCCGCCCTGGCCTTCGGTACCTTCTGCACCACTTGCGGCGCGAGCATCACGTTTTCGCCCACGGTCAGGTGCGGAAACAGGTTGAACTGCTGGAACACCATGCCGACTTTCTGCCGCAGGCTGCGCAGGTCGGCGCGGGCGGCGTCGAGGTACTCGCCGTCGACTTCGATTACCCCGTCATTGATCGACTCCAGGCCATTGAGGGTGCGCAGCAGGGTCGATTTGCCCGAGCCGCTGCGGCCGATGATCGCCACCACCTGGCCTTCCTCGACGCTCAGGTCGATGCCTTTGAGCACGTGGTGATCGCCGTAGTATTTATGCAGGGCGGAAATTCTAAGCAGAGGCATGCAGTCTCCTTTCCAGGTAGCGCGCACTGAGCGACAAGGGGTAGCAGAGCAGGAAGTAGCCGAGGGCGACGAGGCCGTAGACCATGAAAGGTTCGAATGTGGCGTTGGCGAGCATGCCGCCGGTCTTGGTCAGCTCGGTGAAACCGATGATCGAGGTCACTGCCGTGCCCTTGACCACTTGCACCGAGAAGCCCACGGTCGGCGCGACCGCGATGCGCAGCGCCTGCGGCAGGATCACGTAGCGCAGTTGCTCCAGCGGATTCAGCGCCAGACTCGATGACGCTTCCCACTGACCGTGAGGGATCGCTTCGACGCAACCGCGCCAGATCTCCGCCAGATAGGCACTGGTAAACAGCGTCAGGGCAATCGCCGCGGCCATCCACGGCGAAATTTCGATCCCGGCCAGCGCCACGCCGAAGAACACCAGGAACAGCTGCATCAGCAGCGGTGTGCCCTGGAACAGTTCGATCCAGGTGCGGGCAATGTTGCTCGGCAACGGGTTTTTCGAGATGCGCATGACCAGAATCAGCAACCCGACGATCCCGCCACCAATGAACGCCACCAGCGACAGCGCCAGCGTCCACTGCAGGCCGGTGAGCAGGTTGCGCAGGATGTCCCAGAAGGTGAAGTCGCTCATCGGCTGCTCCTCGCGATATAGCGGCGGCCGACCCAGTTCAGCAACTGGCGGATCAGCAGCGCCATGCACAGGTAAATCAGCGTGGTCAGCGCGTAGGTTTCAAAGGCGCGGAAGTTGCGCGACTGAATGAAGTTGGCAGCGAAGCTCAGCTCCTCGGTGGCGATCTGCGAACACACCGCCGAGCCGAGCATGACGATGATGATCTGGCTGCTCAGTGCCGGCCAGACCTTGCCCAGCGCCGGCAGCAGGATCACATGGCGGAACGCTTCGAAACGGCTCATCGCCAGTGCGGCAGCGGCTTCCAGCTGCCCGCGCGGAATCGCCTGGATGCCCGCGCGGATGATCTCGGTCGAATACGCGCCGAGGTTGATCACCATTGCCAGCACCGCTGCCTGCCACTCGGAAATCTGCACCCCAAGCGACGGCAAGCCGAAAAAAATGAAAAACAGCTGCACCAGAAATGGCGTGTTGCGGATCAACTCGACGTAGACGCCGAAGAGTGCCGAGAACGGGCGAATGTTCCACGCCCGTACCAACGCGCCAACGATGCCCACGCCGACCCCGAACAGCGCGCCAATCGCCGTCAGTTCCAGGGTGAACAGAGCGCCGCGCAGCAGCAGGTCGGTGTTTTGCACCACCGGCATGAAATCGAACTGATAAGCCATCAATTGTCTCCCGCGCGATCGATCAGAGATCGGCCGGCAGCGGCTCTTTGAGCCAGGTCTGCGAGTTTTTCTCCAGCGCGCCGTCGGCCTTGGCGGTGGCGAGAATCTCGTTGACCTTGCCCAGCAGCGCCGGCTCGTTCTTGTTCACGCCGACGTAGACCGGCGAATCCTTGAGCTTCACTTTCAGCGCCGGCACGCGTTTCGGGTTCTTCTCGCTGATCGCCACCATCACCACGTTGCCGCTGGCGATCAGATCGACCTGACCTGCCAGATAGGCGGCAATGGTCGAGTTGTTGTCTTCGAAGCGCTTGATGGTCACGCCTTCGGGAGCGACCTTGGTCAACTCGATGTCTTCGATGGCGCCACGGGTGACGCTGATGGTCTTGCCCTTGAGGTCGTCGAGGCTGCTGATCGCTGCGTCAGGCGGACCAAACACCGCGAGGTAGAACGGCGCATAGGCGTGGGAGAAGTCGATGACCTTTTCGCGCTCCGGGTTCTTGCCGAGGCTGGAAATCACCAGATCGACCTTGCCGGTGGTGAGGAACGGGATGCGGTTGGTGCTGTTGACCGGGGTCAGTTCGAGTTTGACCTTGAGCTGCTCGGCCAGCAGTTTGGCCGTGTCGATGTCCAGGCCGCGGGGCTTCATGTCCGGGCCGACCGAGCCGAACGGCGGGAAGTCCTGAGGCACGGCGACTTTCAGTGTGCCGCGTTTGACCACGTCTTCCAGACCGTCGGCGTGGGCGGGCACCTGGCTCAGCATCAGGCTGGCAAACAGGGCGGTGAGGAGGGCGCTGTAACGCAGGCTCATGGCAAATCTCCGGATCGGCGGGAAGTGTTTTCTGCGATCGGACAGAGCATGCGCCGTGCCAACACCGCGCCGGATGCCGCGCAGGCCGCGGATTTGGCGTGTTCTTTCGGTCTTACTGGTCTGAACAGTCAGGATGTTTTTCGCACCTCGATAGCGCATTGCGCCAAGGCGTCGAACCCCGCTGGGGCACGACTTGCCGGATCCGGCGAATAGCTTTACAACTAGCCGCACCTTGGCCTGACTCATCTTAAAAACCATGAACTCGATCTCCCGCGCCGTACCCGAAGTGGCGCTGCAAGCGATTCGCAAACTGATCACCGAACAGGGGTTCGGTGCGGGCGATGCGTTGCCGTCGCAACGGGATCTGGCGGTGCAACTGGGGGTCAGTCGGGCGTCGTTGCGCGAGGCGCTGTCGTCGCTCAGTGCGCTAGGCGTGGTCAGCATCCAGCCGGGCAAAGGCGTGTTCGTGCTGGCACCGGTGGACATTGCGCAGGGTGACCATGCGCCGGGCTGGCCGTTTGCGGCGCAGGCCTCGCCGCTGGACATCTTTCAGTTGCGCTATGCGCTGGAGGGGTTTGCCGCCGGGCTGGCGGCAGTGACCTTGAGCACGATCGATCTGGATGCGCTGGAGGACAACGTTGCGGCAATGCGCGAGCAATTGAAGGCTGGGGACTTCGAGGCCGCAGCGAAACTCGACTTCGAATTCCACCGGCGCATACTGTTGGCCAGCGGCAATCAGGCGATGCTGAGCATCCTCACCGCCAGCGCCGAGATCTTTCTGGAGAGCCAGAAGCTACCGTTCATCCGCGCCGAACGGGCGATGGAGACCTGGCAGGAACACCGCAAGATCCTCCGCGCCCTCGCGCGCCGGGCCTCCGCCGCCGCCCAGAAGGCCATGCAAGAGCACGTGCGCAACGCGGCGCTGCGCACCGGGATCGCCTTCATCGCCCCCGCCACCGCGTGACTTGGGCTATACCCAGACTCATGGGGCGCCATAGCAAGACTCAATCAACTGCGGCTTCCTGAACAAGGGAAGGGCGGATATGATGGGCCACGTTTTTTTGCTTACAACCTGGAGAATTCCATGAGCAGCGATCTGATCAAACACGTTAGCGACGCCAGCTTCGAAGCCGACGTACTCAAGGCCGAAGGCGCTGTACTGGTCGACTACTGGGCTGAATGGTGCGGCCCTTGCAAAATGATCGCTCCGGTTCTGGACGAGATTGCCGAGACCTACAAAGGCAAGCTGACCGTTGCCAAACTGAACATCGACGAAAACCAGGAAACCCCGGCCAAGCACGGCGTGCGTGGTATCCCGACGCTGATGCTGTTCAAGAACGGCAACGTTGAAGCGACCAAAGTCGGCGCCCTGTCGAAGTCGCAACTGGCTGCTTTCCTCGACGCCAACATCTAAGCGTCGCTGTAAATCGCCGAAAAAAAGCCTCGCAATTTGCGGGGCTTTTTGCGTATTCAGGGCTAGACGCTCCGAAACTCAGGTGGTACATTCGGCCCCGCACTGGTTTCTCCACTGCCCCCTGCTAGCCGTCGCCGACGCACTCCTTTTCGAACAAGTTCGCGATCCTGTCGCCTTCTCCGCGGCGCGGCCTCATTAAGCCAAAAGCTTAATTTCCCCCCTCCATAAATGATTACGTCATTCCTATATGAATCTGACTGAACTCAAGCAAAAGCCGATTACCGAACTGCTCGAATTGGCCGAACAGATGGGCATAGAAAATATGGCCCGTTCGCGCAAGCAGGACGTGATTTTCTCCCTGCTGAAAAAGCACGCGAAAAGCGGCGAGGAAATCTCCGGTGATGGCGTGCTGGAGATTCTCCAGGACGGCTTCGGCTTCCTGCGCTCCGCTGACGCTTCCTACCTCGCCGGCCCGGACGATATCTACGTCTCGCCGAGCCAGATCCGTCGTTTCAACTTGCGCACCGGTGACACCATCGTTGGCAAGATCCGTCCGCCGAAGGAAGGCGAGCGTTACTTCGCTCTGCTCAAGGTCGACACGATCAACTTCGATCGTCCGGAGAACGCGAAGAACAAGATTCTCTTCGAGAACCTGACCCCGCTGTTCCCGACCGTGCGCATGAAGATGGAAGCCGGTAACGGTTCCACCGAAGACTTGACCGGTCGTGTGATCGACCTGTGCGCCCCGATCGGCAAAGGCCAGCGTGGTCTGATCGTTGCACCGCCGAAGGCCGGTAAAACGATCATGCTGCAGAACATCGCAGCGAACATCGCCCGTAACAATCCTGAAGTTCACCTGATCGTGCTGTTGATCGACGAGCGTCCGGAAGAAGTGACCGAAATGCAGCGCACCGTGCGCGGCGAAGTGGTTGCCTCGACCTTCGACGAACCGCCGACCCGTCACGTGCAGGTTGCCGAAATGGTGATCGAGAAGGCCAAGCGCCTGGTCGAACACAAGAAGGACGTGGTGATCCTGCTCGACTCCATCACCCGTCTGGCCCGTGCCTACAACACTGTGATCCCGAGCTCCGGCAAGGTGCTGACCGGTGGTGTCGATGCTCACGCCCTGGAGAAACCGAAACGTTTCTTCGGTGCTGCGCGCAACATCGAAGAAGGCGGCTCGCTGACCATTATCGCCACCGCGCTGGTTGAAACCGGCTCGAAGATGGACGAAGTGATCTACGAAGAGTTCAAGGGTACCGGCAACATGGAACTGCCTCTGGATCGCAAGATCGCCGAGAAGCGTGTGTTCCCGGCCATCAACATCAACCGCTCCGGCACCCGCCGCGAAGAGTTGCTGACTGCCGATGACGAACTGCAGCGCATGTGGATTCTGCGCAAGCTGCTGCACCCGATGGACGAAGTGGCTGCCATCGAGTTCCTGGTCGACAAGCTGAAAACGACCAAGACCAACGACGAGTTCTTCCTGTCGATGAAACGCAAGTAACATCGCCGCTGAACCGATAAAAATGGCGTCCCGCGCGGGGCGCCATTTTTTTGCCTGAGTTTTGCCCGGATTATGGGAGGTTCCCGATCTGGTAAGGTCTGTGATCGGGCACTACAACCAGCAGCGCTCGCGAGCCTCTCGACTCGGGCTCGCGCTGTATAAAACCACCACCTGATTGGCATTAAAGATTTTATGAGCACACTCGCTTATCGAAGGGATATCGACGGCCTGCGCGCAGTCGCGGTGATCGCCGTGGTGCTGTTTCACTTTGGCGTTCCGGGGTTTACCGGCGGTTTTGTCGGCGTGGACGTGTTCTTCGTGATTTCCGGCTACCTCATCACCTCGATCATCTGGAACCAGCGTCAAGCCGGGCGTTTCAGTTTCGTCGAGTTCTGGGCTCGGCGTGCGCGGCGGATTCTGCCGGCGCTGTTCGCGATGATCATTGCGGTGCTGGCGGTGGGCTGGTTCCTGCTGGCGCCCAAGGACTACGAAGAGCTGGGGCGTTCGGTGCGCTATCAGGTGACGTTCGTCTCGAACATCCTGTTCATGCGCCAGGACGGTTACTTCGACGTCGCCTCTGACTTGAAACCGCTGCTCCATACCTGGTCACTGGCGGTGGAAGAGCAGTTCTACATCTTCTTCCCGCTGCTGCTGACGTTGCTCTCGAGCCGGTTGAAACACTGGCGGCTGGCGCTGTTCGCTGTGCTGCTGGTGTCGTTCGGGCTGAGTGTGTGGGCGATCAATCATCATCCGGAGAAAGCTTTCTTCCTGCTGCCGATGCGTGCCTGGGAGTTGCTGGCCGGGGCGATGCTGGCGATTGCCCCGAAACACGCCTGGCGTTTGAAACCGCTGGCCGCACAGGCCTTGAGCCTGCTGGGCATGGGGTTGATCCTGCTGGCAGTGTTCGTTTACGACAAGTCGACGCCGTTCCCGGGAGCGACCGCGCTGCTGCCGGTGCTGGGCGTGGTGCTGCTGATTCTGGCCAACGGTCATCGCGAAACGCTGGTTGGTCAATTGTTGAGCAGTCGGGTGATGGTCGGCCTCGGCCTGATTTCCTATTCCTGGTACTTGTGGCACTGGCCGGTGTTCGTGTTTTCCAGCTACGCCAGCGTCGATGAGCCGGGCGCGCTCGACACGGCCGGGTTGATCCTGCTGACCCTGGTGCTGGGTTATCTGTCATGGAAGTTCGTCGAAACGCCGTTCCGTGAACGGCGTTTGCTCGCCGGCCGTCGGCAGATTCTGTTGGCCGGTTTCTGCGGCATCCTGGTGCTCGGTCTGGCCGGGCAATCGCTGCGCTGGACCGATGGCCTGCCATGGCGCCTGTCCGAGCAGGCCCTGCAATACGCCAAGGGCCGCGAGTGGCGGCCGGAGCTGATGGCGTGTCTGGCGGATGACAAGACCCCGGACGACAAGCTGTTCTGCCATTACGGCATGACGGACCTGCCGAGCCGCGCCATGGTCTGGGGCGACAGTCACGCCACGGCGCTGATCCCGGTGTTCGATGACGGCGCCAAGGCCTACGGCGTGAGCGTGATCCTGGCCAGTTCTCCCGGCTGCATTCCGGTCGATGGGCTGGAACATGACGGTGTCTGTGCGCGTTTCAACCAGCGTGTCGAGCAGGGGCTGAAGGCGCAATCGGTCAGCGATGTGGTGCTGGTTGCGCGTTGGAGCCTGTACCTGTACGGCGATGCCAAAGGTGATCTGGGCCATGTGCTGAGAACCACCGATGGCCGCTATGATCGTGCCGACGCCGAGCGGCGCCTGGCCGAAGGTCTGCGGGCCCGAGTGGCGCAATTGCGTGCCGGCGGGCATCGCGTATGGCTGGTGAAAGAGGCGCCGCTGCAGGCGTTCAGTCCGCCCTATCGGCTGACACGTCTGGCGATGCTTGATCGTCCGGTCGATGACGTCGGGCTGGACGTCGAGGCGCACCACAAACGCCAGGTGTTCATCAGTCAGCTGTTTGCGCAACTTGCGCAGGAGGATCCGGCCGTGCGCGTGGTCGATCCGGCGCCACGGCTGTGCGATGACAAAGGCTTGTGCCACGCTGAACTCGGCGGCTATTCGCTGTACACCGACGACAATCACTTGTCCGAAGTCGGCGCACGCTTCGTTGCGCCGATCCTCGAGCCGCTGTTTATGAGCCTGCAAGCCCGGGAAAACCGGGGGAAAGCGCAGACCAATGCAGCCAAGTAAGCAGCGACAGGCTGCCACAGGGCTGCATAGCAGGTAGGATGTACGCCTATTTTGAGGGTGCCATCGTCAATGAAATTCAAGGATCTTCGGGATTTCGTGCAGCAGCTTGAGCAGCGCGGAGAGTTGAAACGCATCCAGATTCCCGTCTCGCCGGTGCTGGAAATGACCGAGGTGTGCGATCGCACGCTGCGGGCCAAGGGCCCGGCGCTGCTGTTCGAGAAGCCGACCGGCTATGACATTCCGGTGCTCGGCAACCTGTTCGGCACCCCTGAGCGGGTAGCCATGGGCATGGGCGCCGAGTCGGTCAGCGAGTTGCGCGAGATCGGCAAGCTGCTGGCCTTCCTCAAGGAGCCGGAGCCGCCGAAGGGCTTGAAGGACGCGTGGTCGAAGCTGCCGATCTTCCGCAAGATCATTTCGATGGCACCGAAAGTCGTCAAGGACGCGGTGTGCCAGGAAGTGGTTATCGAAGGTGACGACGTCGACCTGGCGATGCTGCCGGTGCAGACCTGCTGGCCCGGCGACGTCGGTCCGCTGATCACTTGGGGCCTGACTGTCACTAAAGGCCCGAACAAGGAGCGCCAGAACCTCGGTATTTACCGTCAGCAAGTGATCGGCCGCAACAAGGTGATCATGCGCTGGCTCAGCCACCGTGGCGGTGCGCTGGACTTCCGCGAGTGGTGCGAAAAGCATCCGGGCCAGCCGTTCCCGGTGTCGGTCGCGCTGGGCGCCGACCCGGCGACCATCCTCGGCGCCGTGACGCCGGTGCCGGACAGCCTTTCCGAATACGCTTTCGCCGGCCTGCTGCGCGGTAACCGCACCGAGCTGGTCAAGTGCCGCGGCAACGACCTGCAAGTGCCGGCCACTGCCGAAATCATCCTCGAAGGCGTGATCCATCCGGGCGAAATGGCCGATGAAGGCCCGTACGGCGACCACACCGGTTACTACAACGAAGTCGACAGCTTCCCGGTGTTCACGGTCGAGCGCATCACCCACCGGATCAAACCGATCTACCACAGCACCTACACCGGCCGTCCGCCGGATGAACCGGCAATTCTCGGCGTGGCGCTGAATGAAGTATTCGTGCCGATCCTGCAGAAGCAGTTCCCGGAAATCACCGACTTCTACCTGCCGCCGGAAGGCTGCTCCTACCGCATGGCCGTGGTGACGATGAAGAAGTCGTATCCGGGGCATGCCAAGCGCGTGATGCTCGGTGTCTGGTCGTTTTTGCGACAGTTCATGTACACCAAGTTCGTTATCGTCACTGACGACGATATCAATGCCCGCGACTGGAACGACGTGATCTGGGCCATCACCACGCGCATGGACCCCAAGCGCGACACGGTGATGATCGACAACACGCCGATCGACTACCTCGACTTCGCCTCGCCGGTCTCGGGCCTGGGCTCGAAAATGGGCCTGGATGCCACCCACAAGTGGCCGGGCGAAACCACTCGCGAGTGGGGCCGTGTGATCGTCAAGGACGACGCCGTCACCCAGCGGATCGATGCCATCTGGAATCAGTTAGGAATAGATTGATGCGTGTAACCCTGCAGCCCTCCGGAGCGGTGCTTGAGATACGGCCCGGCGAGCGGATTCTCGATGGTGCGCGGCGCCTGGGCTACGACTGCCCGCAAAGCTGCCGCAACGGCAATTGCCACGTGTGTGCGGCGCTGCTGGTGGAAGGCCGGGTCGAGCAGGCCGGCAAGGTGCAGGACCACGGCGAGTTCTACACTTGCATAGCCGAGCCGCTGGAAGACTGCGTCCTGCTGTGGGATGGCGTGCTCGCGCTGGGAGAACTGCCGGTGCGCAGCCTGTCGTGTCAGGTCATCGAATGCCGGGACGTCGGCGGCGACACCTGGCGCGTGCGCCTGCGTGCGCCGGCCGGCAAGCCACCGCGTTATCACGCCGGGCAGTACCTGATGATCGAGCGCGAGAGCGGCGAGAAGTCAGCGTTCTCCATGGCCTCGGCACCGCACGGCGGACGGGATCTGGAAATCCACGTGCTGGCCCGTGAGGCCAGTGCGCTGAGCCTGATCGAGCAACTGCAGCGCAACCCGCTGGTGCGCGTCGAACTGCCGTTCGGCGACACGCATCTTGCCGAATTGCCTGACGGGCCGCTGGTGCTGATCGCCGCCGGCACCGGCATGGGCCAGATTCACAGCCTGATCGAACACTGCCGCGCCAACGGCTTCAAACACCCGGTGCATCTGTACTGGGGCGTGCGTCGCCCGGACGATTTCTACGACATCGAGCATTGGGACGAATGGCTGAAGCTACCCAATCTGTTCCTGCACAAAGTGGTCAGCGACCAGTGCGGTTGGGAAGGGCGCTGCGGGATGTTGCACCAGGCCGTGTGCGAGGACTTCGCCGATCTGAAGGCCCTGCACGTCTACGCCAGCGGTTCGCCGGCGATGGTCTACGGCACGCTGGATGCGCTGGTGGAAGCCGGGATGGATGCGCACCAGATGCGCGCCGACGTATTTGCGTACGCGCCGCGATCTTGAGCCCCGTCCCTAGAAACGTACGCCGCTAGTCACCATCGCCGCATTGGCGCCGAGAAACACCAGCTCGGCGGCCAATGGGCCGTAGTGAGTCCCGACGGACGGAATGATCACTGGCGCAACGCCATAGCGGTTCAACGGGATCTTGTCCTTGTAATCACCGCGATAACCCTGCAACAGCCCACCGGTGACTTTCAAATACACCGGATACTCACGGCTGTCATAGCGCTTGCCGGCATAGGCGTAGTTCGAGCGCTGGCGGAACGAGTTACGGAAAGTTGCCCCGCCAAAGACCCAGCCGGAAGCCTGATTGCGTTCGATGCCGATCAAATCCTGATGATTATTGTGCTCGGGCTCGGGCGAGTAATGTCGGGTGTAGACGCTGGTCTGGGCATACCAGAAGCCCGTGTCCTGCGCATCGTCCGCGGCCAATGCATGGCCGGTCTGAGTCATCAGCAATACGGTCAGAAGTCTTCGGATGTTCATTGTGCAGCCTCGGTTAAACGGGATGGCTTGCGCCAGAGGAAGGCCGTTATACGTAGGCGTTCAGCGACGGAGAAGAAAGAAAGTCCGACATTTTAGTAGGTAGTTTCCCGCGCCTTCATGAACGAAACCTGAACAAGTGAAGGCTTATGCATATTTCATTCGGGTATTTAAGATATTGCTGCAAGGGTATTAGGCTATATAAAACCGGATAACCGGGCAGATGATCCCGCATTATCGTTGTCAGGCGGGTCATACATCCTTTAGCACTTTTCGTTTTACAGTTACTGCTATATGTTCTATCAAGCGAATTGTGCTTACATCTTGTAATACTTGCGGGGCCGAACACTTCCGTCATGACAGCCATTGAATCTGCTTTTGTGAATCTGGCTTACCCTCCGCGGCTCGATCTGGGGCCGCAGCTGACCCACGAACAACTTCTCGTCTCGATGCAATCGACCATGGCGCGCCACAAGGGTGGGCCGGTGTGGCTGTTTGCTTACGGCTCGCTGATCTGGCGCCCGGAGTGCACGGCGGTGGAGCGGGTGCGCGGGCGAGTCCACGGTTACCATCGCGGCTTGTACCTGTGGTCGCATGAGCATCGTGGAACGCCGGAAATGCCCGGGCTGGTGTTCGGTCTGGATCGTGGCGGTTCGTGCAGCGGCTTCGCCTATCGGCTGCCGGAAGAGAATCTCGACGCTGCGCTGTACGCGCTGTGGAAACGCGAGATGCCGTTCCCGTCCTATCGCCCGCACTGGCTGAACTGCCGGCTCGAAGATGGCAGTCAGGTTCAGGCGTTGGGGTTTGTTCTGGAGCGACACCTGCCCAGCTATGCCGGCAACTTGCCGGATCATGTGCTGAGTCAGGTGTTCGAAAGCGCTTGCGGGCGCTACGGCACCACTCGCGATTATGTCGAGCAGACCGCCCACGCCCTGCGCAGCCACGCCATGCCGGATCGAAATCTGGAGGCGCGGCTCAAGCGCTGTCAGGCAAAAGCCGATCAGGCGACGGCTTCGCGGCTCTGACTGGCGACTTGCTTGTGCCATAGCGTCGGGGCCAGGAAGGCCATCGACAGCAGGCAAGCGCCCACCAGCAGGACAAAACCACCGTCCCAGCCGAAGTGGTCAACGGTATAGCCCATCGCCGCACTCGCTGCGACCGAACCGCCCAGATAGCCGAACAGACCGGTGAAGCCTGCTGCCGTGCCGGCGGCTTTCTTCGGTGCCAGCTCCAGCGCCTGCAGACCGATCAGCATCACCGGGCCGTAGATCAGAAAACCGATCGAGAACAGCGCGATCATGTCCACGGTCGGGTTGCCGGCCGGGTTCAGCCAGTACACCAGCGTCGCGACGGTCACGAGTGCCATGAACACCATGCCGGTGAGGCCACGGTTGCCACGGAAGATCTTGTCCGACATCCAGCCGCACAGCAGCGTGCCCGGAATGCCCGCCCACTCGTAGAAGAAATAAGCCCACGAAGTCTTGTCGACGTCGAAGTGCTTGGCTTCTTTGAGGTAGGTCGGCGCCCAGTCCAGTACGCCGTAGCGCAGCAGGTAGACGAAGACGTTGGCCATGGCGATGTACCAGAGCATTTTGTTGCGCAGCACGTATTTGACGAAGATTTCCTTGGCGCTGAATTCGTCTTCGTGGCTGGCGTCATAGCCTTCCGGGTAGTCGTTCTTGTACTTCTCGATCGGCGGCAGGCCGACCGATTGCGGGGTGTCGCGCATGGTGATGAAGGCAAACACCGCCACGCCCAGCGCTACCGCTGCCGGGACGTAGAACGCTGCGTGCCAGTCATTGAACAGGCCCATGCCGATCAGGAACAGCGGGCCGATCAGACCGCCGCCGACGTTATGCGCCACGTTCCACACCGAGACCACGCCGCCCCGTTCCTTCTGCGACCACCAGTGCACCATGGTGCGCCCGCTCGGCGGCCAGCCCATGCCCTGGGCCCAGCCGTTGATGAACAGCAGGATGAACATCATGGTCACGCTGGACGTCGCCCACGGCGCGAAACCGAAAATGAACATCACTCCAGCCGACACCAGCAAGCCGAACGGCAGGAAGTAGCGCGGATTGGAACGGTCGGACACCAGGCCCATCAGGAACTTCGACAGACCGTAGGCGATGGCAATGGCCGACATCGCCAGACCCAGATCGCCACGGCTGTAGCCCTCGTCGATCAGGTACGGCATGGCCAGCGAGAAGTTTTTGCGCAGCAGGTAGTAACCCGCGTAGCCAAAGAAAATACCGGCGAAGATCTGCCAGCGCAGGCGTCGGTAAGTGCTGTCTATTTTTTCTTCAGGCAATGGAGCCTGATGTGCGGCAGGACGAAAGAAAGCAAACATTCAAGAGCTCCAGATTTCTTGTTTTGACTGCGGATGCGAATGTTACAGTTTCGTTACCGAAAATAGCACCGGTTCGCATCGGCAAAACAGCGGAAAATGTTGGAAGTCGCATGTTCTTTTACGAACCTGTCGCTCAGCTGTAAAAACAGGACGTTTTCACCACTTATCAACACGGTGTGGCATAGACTCGCGGCCCGTTCAGCCAATTGATCAGCAGAGATAGGAAATGGCCCTGAAGGTTCGCATGTTGGTGCCGAGGTTCTTGGTGGCGGCGGGGCTCGCCGTTGTGCTGCTGACATTGATCGTCACTGATCATCCTTCCCATTCCGGCCTGCGCAACGCTACGGTGCTGATCATCCGTCATGCGGAAAAACCGGATGTCGGATCTGTGCTCAACGCCCGGGGCGAACAGCGTGCAGCCGCCTACGTCGACTATTTCACTGCGCTGCAACTCGACGGCCAGGTGCTCACCCCCCAGCGTTTGATCGCTGCCGGCGACACCCCGGAGAGTTCGCGCTCGCGCCTGACCCTGACCCCGCTGGCCCAACGCCTGAACCTCGCGATCGAGCAGCCCTACGTCAATGGCGATCTGCATCAATTGGTCAAACTGTTGCGCAAGAGCAATCTGGCGCAAACGGTGCTGATCGCCTGGCACCACGGCCACATCAACAAACTGCTCAAGGCCTTTGGTGGCGATCCCACAGCGCTGATGGGGCAGGAAAAATGGCCGGATGACGTCTTCGACTGGCTGATCGTCCTGCGCTTCGATGACAAGGGACGGCTGCTTCCGTCCCGCAGCCTGAAGGTTCAGGAGCATCTATTGCCGGGCGACGCGGCAGCGACCAGCGGCGGCTAAACATCCGTCAGAAAATGTACCTGAAGCCCGTTGCGCAGGGCGTTCGCCTGTTTTCTTGTCAGGATCAGGAAATGTCCTGCATTCAATAGCGAAGCTGCGCCATTCAGTTAACAGGCAGTGCTCCGTAACCTTTCTGTTGTTGCCGGACAGGCATCTCAATCGGGAAGGGGCGAGATCATGCGGTGGTTCTTTGCTGGGCTTTTATTGACGATCTTCAGTCTTGCGCTGGCAGCGGAAGGATTACTCATACCGGAAAACAATCCCAAGCCGATTTACCCGAAGCTGTTGCGCAGGGCCGGGGTCGAAGGCGAGGTCAGGGTCAGTTTTGTCGTCAAGGCGGATGGTTCGGTCAGCGCGATCAGCATTGTGCAAAGTGATCACCCTGATCTGGCTGAGGCGGTCAAAGATGCAATAACACAGTGGCGCTTCAAGCCCTGGACGGCTGAAGACGGGCGGCCTGCAGAACAGCCCGTGGTGGCACCGATGCTCTTTCGACTGGGCCGGGACGAGCCGATCCACCTCAATCAGTGGCTGAAGTCAGTGAAGTGTCATGTCATCAATGGCAGTTTCAGGAATATGCCTGAGTACGCCTGGGTCGACGCGGACGTGTTTCATTACACCCGCGCTTACCTTTCGAACGCGATCCACAAGAGTCAGTTGGCCGATGATCAACGTCTGGCAATCATCGCCAGGATGAATCGGCGCGTACCGATGATCGTCAGAGGCTGCCGGGAGGCCCCCATGCGGAGATACATGAGTTTTCTGCCGGGAGAGGTTCGTGACTTGCTTTGATAACCAGCGCCGCTGAGAGTGAAGCTGTGTTGCTGCCTGGCGCAAATCGGGCCGGCTCCAAGGGGGCGCCGGCCGGGAAAAACTCAGCGCACCTGCACCACCACCTTGCCCACCGCCTTGCGCTGCCCCAGATCGTTGATCGCCTGCGCCGCGTTGCTCAGCGGGTACACCTGCGACACCAGCGGTTTCAACTTGCCTTCGGCGAACCAGCCGAACAGTTGCTGGAAGTTCGCCGCGTTGTCCTGTGGCTGGCGCTGGGCGAAAGAACCCCAGAACACGCCGAGCACGGCTGCACCTTTGAGCAGCGCGAGGTTGACCGGCAGCTCGGGGATGCGTCCGCTGGCGAAGCCGACCACCAGCAGGCGGCCGTTCCATGCGATGGCGCGAATGGCCTGGTCAAACAGGTCGCCGCCGACCGGGTCGTAGATCACGTCGGCGCCCTGGCCGTCGGTGAGGCGTTTGATTTCGTCCTTGAGGCTGGTTGCGCTGTAGTTGATCAGTTCATCGGCGCCAGCCGCCTTGGCGACGGCGAGTTTTTCCGCGCTGCTGGCGGCGGCAATGACCCGGGCGCCCATGGCTTTGCCGATCTCCACTGCCGCCAGGCCGACGCCACCGGAAGCGCCGAGCACCAGCAAGGTCTCGCCCGGTTGCAGGTTGGCCCGTTGCTTGAGGGCGTGCATCGAGGTGCCGTAGGTCATGCTGAACGCGGCGGCGGTGTTGAAATCCATCGACGGCGGGATCGGCAGCACGTTGTAGCCCGGCACCGCGACCTGTTCGGCGAAACTGCCCCAGCCGGTCAGGGCCATGACCCGGTCGCCGACGTTCAGATGGCTGACCTTTTCACCGACGGCGCTGACCACGCCGGCCGCTTCGCCCCCAGGGGAAAACGGGAAGGGCGGCTTGAACTGGTACTTGCCCTCGATGATCAGCGTGTCCGGGAAGTTGACCCCGGCGGCGTGCACCTCCAGCAGGATTTCGTTCTTCTTCGCGACAGGACTGGCGACGTCTTCCAGCACCAGCGATTCGGCAGGGCCGAAGGCTTTGCACAGCACGGCTTTCATCAGGGCTATTCCTTTGGGAGTGATGGCCGATAAGTGTAGGTATGTCAGTCAACGGGTCAACGAGCATGCCCGGCCCTGATAGTCAGCCATAAGCTTGTGCTTGCGCGGCGGGTCGTTATGCTAGGCCGCAAACCGGATAAGGAGCGAATTGTGAAAGCGTGGATCATGTTGTTGCTGGCCCTGTCTCTGCCTGTGGCAGCGCTGGCCGAAGAAGCCAAAGAAGGCGAGGCGCCGAAAGTCAATTACATCACTCTGAGCCCGCCGTTCGTGGGCAATTACGGGCTGGACGGCACGCCGAAGCTGAAGGTCTACAAGGCCGACGTGGCGCTGCGTGTGACCGGTGAAGAGGCGACCAAACTGGTCAAGGCCAACGAACCGCTGATTCGCAATCAACTGGTGGCGCTGTTCACTCAGCAGACCACCGAGGCGATGGGCAGTATCGAAGGCAAGGAAAAGCTGCGTCAGGAAGCCCTGAAGCAGACCCAGCAAGTGATGAATGACGAGACCGGCAAGCCGGTGGTTGAAGATCTGTTGTTCAACAACCTGATCATTCAGTAACCACACTGACCGCTGTTCAGGACGCCAGGCTTTTGCGAAAGCGTGCCAGCGCAATGAGGAAGAACAGCAGGCCGATGGCCGTCAGCGCCAGCAAGTCCGGCCAGACCACGCTCAGCCCGGCGTCGCGAAACAGAATCGCGGCGCTGAGGCTGACAAAGTGCGTGGACGGCGAGCCCTGCATCACCCACTGCAACCATTGCGGCATGCTGTCCAGCGGTGTGCTGCCGCCCGACAGCAGCAACATCGGGATGATCACTGGAATCGCCAGCAGGCCGAACTGCGGCGTCGAACGCGCCAGCGTCGCCAGAAAGATGCCCAGCGCGGTGCTGGCAAACAGATAAACCGCCGTCACCAGTAAAAACAGGCTCATCGAGCCGGCCAATGGCACGCCCAGCAGGCCTTTGACCACCACTTCCAGCGACAACCAGGTGCACAGCACCACCACCAGCAGGTTGCTCCAGATTTTCGCCAGCATGATTTCCAGCGCCGTCAGCGGCAGCACCAGCAAGTGGTCGAGCGTGCCGTGTTCGCGTTCGCGCAGCAGCGCCGTGCCGGTGAGGATGATCGCCAGAATGGTGATGTTGTTGACGATCTGAATCACCGCCAGAAACCAGCCACCCTCCAGATTGGTGTTGAACAGGGCGCGAGTAGTCAGTAGCACCGGCGCCTTGGTCGCTGCTTCACCCTGATCTGCATAGTCGAGTAACTCGCGTTGAAAGATCCGGCCAATGTAGCCAGCGCCCATGAATGCCTGGCTCATGGCCGTGGCGTCGACATTGACCTGAATCGCCGGTTGCCGCGCGGCGAGCAGATCGGTTTGAAAGCCCGCCGGGATGTTGATGACGAAGGTGTATTGACCGCTGTCCATCACCTGGTCCAGCTGAGGGTAAGGCAACAGTACCGGCGTCTGGAACTCTGGCGGCTGCAGGGCTTGGGCCAACTGACGCGAGAGGGCGCTGTGGTCTTCGTCGACGATGGCCACGCTGGCGTTGTGTACGCCAATCACCGAACCCGCGGCGGGCATGTAGATCGCCACGGTAAAGGCGTAGAACAGAAACAGCAGCAACACGCTGTCATGGCGCAGGCTGGTCAGTTCCTTGAGTCTCAGGCGCAAGATATGTGCGAACTTGTGCATCAGGCCTCCTGCTTTTTCAGCATGATCAGGCTCAGCCCGGTGAACCCGACAAAGAACCCGAACAGCGCCAGGCACTGCGGCCATAGCTGACGCACGTCCAGCGCTTTGGTGAACGTGCCCACCGCGATGTCGAGGAAGTGCCCCGCGGGAAACAGCATGCCCATCACCGCAGCCGCACCCTCCAGTGACGAGCGCGGCACGATCAACCCGGAGAACTGGATGGTCGGCAAGCTGGTGATGATCATGGTGCCGAGGATCGCGGCGATTTGTGTGCGGGTGAACGCCGAAATCAGCAGGCCCATGCTGGTGGTCGCCAGCACGTACAGCAGGCCGCCGAATGCCAGCGTCAGCAGGCTGCCCTTGAACGGCACGCCGAACAGCCAGCGATTCATCGCCACCAGCAGCGCGAGGTTGACCAGACTGACCAGCAGGTACGGCGCCTGCTTGCCCAGCAGAAACTCCAAGCGGGTCAGGGGTGTGGCGTAGAAATTGGTGATCGAGCCCAATTCCTTTTCGCGCACGATGCCCAACGCCGTCAGCATCGCTGGAATGAAGGCGAGGATCAGCGCCATGACCCCGGGGCCGATGGCGTTGACGCTGACTACGTCCTGGTTATAGCGAAAGCGGGTTTCCAGACTGGCCGCTGTCGGGTGGGCCAGCGCGGGGCTGCTTTGCTCGGCCAGTTGTTGCAGATTGGCCAGGTGCACGGCTTCAACATAGTTGCGGCTGGTTTCGGCGCGAAACGGCATGCCGCCATCCAGCCACGCCGCCACAGCGGGTTGGCGCCCGGCATACAGATCGCGGCCGAATCCGGGCGGGATTTCCAGCGCCAGTTTGATTTCCGAGCGTTGCAGGCGCCGGTGCAGCTCCTGTGGGTCATGAAGGGCCGGCTGCTCGTCGAAGTAGCGGGAGCCGCGAAACGCCTCAAGATAAGCCCGGCTCTGCGGCGTCTGGTCCTGGTCGTACACGGCGAACGCGAGGTTTTCCACGTCCAGGGAAATCCCGTAGCCGAAAATCACCATCATGAAAATCGCCCCCGCCAGTGCGAACGCCATGCGCACCTTGTCGCGCAGCAGTTCCTTGCCTTCGCGACGGGCCACCGCCAGCAGGCGACCGAGGCTGAAACCGTGACGCGGCACCGGGGTTGTCGCTGCGCTCGGCGGCGCCATCTGCGGCTCGGTTACAGGCGCCGATGCCTGAGCGCCCTGCGCCTGTTCCAGGCAAGTGACGAAGGCCGCTTCCAGCGTCTCTCCAGCGAACTGGCGTTGCAGTGCCGCCGGGGTATCGCACGCGAGAACCTTGCCGGCGTGCATCAGCGAGATGCGGTCGCAGCGCTGGGCTTCGTTCATGAAATGCGTGGAGAGGAAGATCGTCACGCCTTGTTCACGGGACAACTCGATCAACAGTCGCCAGAAGTCATCGCGGGCTGCCGGATCGACGCCGGAGGTTGGCTCGTCGAGGATCAGCACTTCCGGGCGGTGCAGCACTGCCACCGCCAGCGACAGACGCTGACGCAGCCCCAATGGCAACGCCCCGGAAGGCTGGTCGGCGACCGCGAGCAGATTGAAGCGCTGAATCAATGCCTCGATGCGCTGTGCGCTCTCGGTTGTGGGCAGGTCGAACAGCCGCGCGTGCAGTTCGAGGTTCTGTCGCACACTGAGTTCGCCATACAGCGAAAAGCTCTGCGACATGAACCCGACCCGCTTGCGCGTGGCCAGATCCTTGGCGTTCACCGGGTTGCCGAGCAGCGTTGCACTGCCTTCACTGGCCGGCATCAGCCCGGTCAGGACTTTCATGGTGGTGGTCTTGCCGCAGCCGTTGGAGCCAAGAAAACCGAAAATCTCGCCACGGCCAATGGCAAAACTGACGTGATCCACAGCGGTGAAATCGCCGAAGCGCAGCGTCAGGTCGTGGGCTTGGATGGCGATGTCGTTGCTGTTGCCGGTGCGCGGTGGAATCACCAGTGGTTGAGCGTCGTGCTGGCTGTCACCCTGGAAATGGGTAAAGGCGTCATCGAGTTTGCCGCTGGGGGTGACGGCCGCCAGCTCGCGGCTCAAGCCGGTGGCGATCAACTGGCCGGCGTCGAGCATCAGGCAATGCTCGAACTGCTCGGCTTCTTCCATATACGCCGTGGCGACCAGCAGCGTCAGTTGCGGGCGCTGGCTGCGCACGTCGTCGACCAGCTCCCAGAAACGCCGGCGCGAGAGCGGGTCAACGCCAGTGGTCGGCTCATCGAGGATCAACAGGTCGGGCTCATGGATCAGCGCGCAGCACAGCCCGAGTTTCTGCTTCATGCCGCCGGACAACTTGCCGGCGGGGCGCTCGGCGAATTTCAGCAGATCCGTGGCGAGCAACAGGCTGTGCATGCGCTGCTCGCTTTCAACCCTGGACAGGCCGAACAGCGTCGAGAAGAACTGGATGTTCTCGCGGATCGACAGTTCGGGGTACAAGTTGCCGCCCAGCCCCTGCGGCATGAAGGCGATGCGTGCATAGAGTGTGTCCCGATGCCGGCGATCCTGGATCGCGCCTCCGAGCACTTGCAGTTGCCCTTGTTGCAGGGTTTTCACGCCGGCGATCAACCCCAACAGGCTGGACTTGCCCGCGCCATCGGGGCCGATCAACCCGCAGCGGGTTCCGGCGGGCAGGCTGAAGGCGATCTCCTTCAGCGCTTGCTGTTTGCCGTAGCGGTGGGCGATACCGTTCGCTTGAACCGCAAGGCTGCTCATTGCAGATTGGCCGGCCATTCGACGGGTGCGATCCGCACATAGCCGGCGCCGGGCATGCCGGGCTTGGCCTGTGGCACGGCGCTGGGCTGGGTCAGGCGCAACTTGACGCGGAACACCAGTTTTTGTCGCTCGTCGCGGGTCTCGACTTCTTTGGGGGTGAATTGCGATTTGGCCGCGACGAAACTGATTTTTGCCGGCAGCGGTTTATCGGGCAAGGCATCAAGCAACACGCGCGCCTCGTCGCCCACGGCCAGGCGCCCGGACACCGCAGCTGACAGATAGAGGTTCATGTACTGGTCGTTGGGATCGATCAGCAACAAGACCCGGCCGCCGGCACCCAGCACTTCGCCGGGTTCGGCCATGCGCAGCTGGATCACGCCATCAATCGGCGCGCGCAGAAGGCTGTCGTCGATTTCGCTGGTCAGCTGCGCCACCTGCGCCTGCGCTGCGCCGATTGTTGCGCTGACGGCCGATACCTGGGCGCGGGCTGCGGTCACCGCAGCGTTGCCTGTGCCAATGCGCGACTGCAATTGATCGATGATCTGCGCGCTGACGTAACCGTGCTTGAACAGTGACTGCGAGCGGCCGAGCTCTTGCTGGGCCAGCAGCAGCTCACTCTGACGCAACTGCACATTGGCCTGAGCGGCGTTGAGATTCTCCCGGGCGCGCAGGACTTCGGCTTCGGCCTGATTGCGCTGGGCTTCGAGGGTGCGGGTGTCCATGCGCGCCAGCAGTTGTCCTTTGCTGACCTTGTCGCCTTCATCCACCAGCACCTCGGCCAGGCGCCCGGGAGTCTTGCTGGCGATCTGCACCTCGGTGGCTTCCAGGCGCCCGTTGCCCATCGACAGCCCCTCGACCAGCCGGCTGCTGATCGACATCCAGTAACCGAGGCCACCAGCGGCGG
The DNA here is from genome assembly GCF_022368695.1 of Pseudomonas sp. Y5-11. NCBI lineage: Bacteria > Pseudomonadati > Pseudomonadota > Gammaproteobacteria > Pseudomonadales > Pseudomonadaceae > Pseudomonas > Pseudomonas sp. Y5-11. Next base: position 451,955 of record NZ_CP058974.1, on the reverse strand, counting down.
CGAGTAACACCAGGAGCGAACCGGCATATAGAAGTGAAGAACGGCTGTGCGTCGACATGGGGGCATCCTGCGGCTGTGGCGTCCAGTCTGACTGTTCAAGCGTTTCACTCGCTTGATGTCAGTCAAATGAGCGCCAAGCCTAGCCCTTTTTTCGGGTAAAAAACCGTGACCGGAGAGTTCTCAACGCAATCCGAGCACGACGGCCCACTGTTCGGCGGTCACCGGCATGACCGAAAGACGGCTGCCTTTTTGCACCAGCGGCATCTCGGCCAGTGCGGTCTGCTGCTTCAGATAATCCAGTTTCAGCACCCGGGCAAAGGTCTCGACGTGTGCAACATCGATCGCACTCCAGGCGTTTTTCTCGGGCGTGGCTTTCGGGTCGAAGTAATGGCTTTCGGGGTCCAGTGCGGTGGGGTCCGGGTAGGCTGCCTGAATAATCCTGCCGATTCCGGCAATCCCCGGTTCCGGGCAACTGGAGTGGTAGAAAAAGAACTCATCCCCGACCGCCATCGCCCGCAGGAAATTGCGCGCCTGATAGTTGCGAACCCCGTCCCAGCGCGCTTTTCCGAGTGTCTCCAGGCCTTTGATCGAGAGTTCGTCCGGCTCGGATTTCATCAGCCAATAGGCCATGTCTTTTGCTCCTCAAGCGGTGATTGGACAGGTTGTCGGGCAATTTTATGACAAACCGACAGTCGGTTGACGTCAGCATTTGCGCCCGGGTTCACGTTGTCGCAAAATGCCGGCCTTTAAAGCTTGACGCTGCTGCACGGCCTACGAACGGAAACCGCTGCTGTCATCGTGATGATGTGCCTTGAGGGGGGCAATCGATGAAACGCAAACCGGATTTGCTATGGACTTTGGTTATTTTGTTCGGCCTGGGCGTCGTGACCACCGGTTATGCGCAAAGTCTGTGGACCAGCAAGACCGATGCGCCGATTGAAGTCGCACAACAGGTCCAACAGTCGACCGCGTTCAAGCGCTGAAACAGCCTTCCCGACGTCGCTGACCTGCGCGGCGTCTACCCTGCGAAATACCACGCCTTATCGGTGACCGTGCCCTGCAACGGTACATCCCAGCTGGCCTGCGCCAGGCGTTCGACCTTCTGACATTCATGGGCCAGCCCCAGCAACGTCGGCTTGCGCCAGGTTTTGCGCCGGGCCAGGTAGGCCAGACTGCGGTCGTAGAATCCGCCGCCCATCCCCAGCCGTCCGCCGACATCGTCAAACCCAACCAGTGGCAGCAACACCAGATCCAGGGTCCAGATCCTGCGTTGCTGAGCCAGATTGGCTCGCGGTTCGAGAATGCGAAAGCGATTGGGCTTGAGCTTGTCGCCCGGGCGAATCCGCTGGAACACCATCTTGGTTCGCGGCCAGGCACTGAGCACTGGCAGGTAGGTGGCCTTGCCGCGCCGCTGGGCTTCGCGCAGCAGCAGGCGCGGGTCGATTTCACCGTCGGTGGGCAGGTACAGGGAAATGTGTCTGGCCCGGCGAAAGTGTGGGTCTTGCGCCAGTTGGCGGAACAGGCCTTTGGCGGCCTGGCGTTGTTCGCTCGGGGTCAATGCGCGGCGCGCCTTGCGCAGCAGACGGCGGAGTTGCGGGCGGGGCAGCAGCGCGGGTTCGATCATGGTTCGGCTTCGGCAGGTGAGGGCGGAAACGCACGCATAAAAAATCCGATGCCGGCAAAAACCGGCATCGGATTCGAATCAGGCTCCCCGGATGAACCGCTGTCAACTTAGCCCTTGAACCCGAAAGTTCAAGGTGGAGGATGCAGTAGACTTTAAGGCTTTCCGTCTGGCGGACATGCACACCAGCCCAACGTGCAACCTCCAGGGTAGTGCAAATCGGCTCAGGGACATCGTCAACTGGCAAGCACCCCAGGGAGTGCCGCGAGTATACCTCAAGCGGCCCGACGAATCAGCCCTTGGTGACGTCCGGATCGGTCGCCAGCACCAGATCGACACGATCGAGCAAGTCGCGCACCTGTTCACGGGTCGAGCCGCTGGCCTGGATGTCCGGGCGCTCTTCTTTGTGCAAGAGGTCGTGGGTGATGTTCAGCGCGGCCATCACGGCGATACGGTCGGCGCCGATGACTTTGCCGCTGCTGCGGATCTCGCGCATCTTGCCGTCCAGGTAGCGGGCGGCGCTGACCAGATTGCTGCGTTCTTCCTGGGGGCAGATGATCGAATATTCTTTGTCGAGGATCTGCACGGTAACGCTATTGCTTGAACTCATGAGTCTTGCTCCAGGGCCTTGAGGCGCGAAATCATCGATTCGACCTTACGCCGGGCGATTTCGTTTTTTTCAATGAGGTGAGCGCGTTCCTCGCGCCAGGTCTTTTCCTGAGCTAGTAAGAGTGCGTTTTGACTCTTAAGTTGCTCCACTCGACTAATCAGCAGTTCGAGTCTGGCCATCAGCGCTTGCAGGTCGGTGTCTTCCATTGTGTCCACTGAGTCGGAGTCTGTCTGATGGGATAGCTGGCGGACAGCCTTTAATAGTCTTGGCGAGTCTGTCGATGTAGGATACAAGGCCTTCATTCTAGACATAGCGCCGTCTGGCGCCTAGCTGCCCATGACCATTGCGAATTCCCCGTACCAAGCCTTTGCCACCCTGCTGACTGCCAGCGGCCACAACGTCTCGCCTGCCGAACTGCATGGCCTGCTGCTCGGCCGCAGCTGCGCCGGCGCCGGCTTCGATAACGAAGGCTGGTTGATCGACGCCGCCGAACTGCTCGAAGGCGATATCCAGGACAACGTCCGCAACGCCCTGATCGGCCTGCAAGAAATGGTCAAGGGTGAGTTGACCGGCAGCGACGTGACCGTCGTCCTGCTGCTGCCGACCGATGACGCGCCGCTGGCCGACCGCGCTGCTGCACTGGGCCAATGGTGCCAGGGCTTCCTCAGCGGTTTCGGCCTGAACTGCCGCGACAGCAGCATGCTCAGCACCGAAGCTACCGAAGTGCTGCAGGATCTGGCGGCGATTTCCCAGGTGCAAGATGCCCTGGAAGAGTCCGACGACGGCGAAAACGATTACATGGAAGTCATGGAATACCTGCGCGTCGCGCCGCTGCTGCTGTTCTCGGAAACCAGGAAAGCCGACGTGCCGCCAGCCGCCAAGCCGTCGCTGCATTAATCGCGTGCCAGGGAAAGCCATCTGCCCATGACCCATATCCCTAAAGCGGAATACAGCCGTCGCCGCAAGGCCCTGATGGCGCAGATGGAACCCAACAGCATCGCGATCCTGCCCGCTGCCGCGGTGGCGATCCGCAACCGCGACGTCGAGCATGTCTATCGTCAGGACAGCGACTTTCAGTACCTCAGTGGATTCCCCGAACCGCAGGCGGTCATCGTCCTGATGCCCGGCCGCGAGCATGGCGAGTACGTGCTGTTCTGCCGTGAACGCAACGCCGAACGTGAGTTGTGGGACGGTCTGCGCGCCGGGCAGGAAGGTGCAATCCGTGATTACGGCGCCGACGACGCGTTCCCGATTACCGACATCGACGACATCCTGCCGGGCCTGATCGAAGGCCGCGACCGGGTGTATTCGGCGATGGGCAGCAACCCGGAGTTCGATCGCCACCTGATGGACTGGATCAACGTGATCCGCTCCAAGGCGCACCTCGGCGCCCAGCCGCCGAACGAATTCGTTGCCCTGGATCACCTGCTGCACGACATGCGCCTGTATAAATCGGCGGCAGAAGTGAAGGTGATGCGCGAAGCCGCACGGATCTCCGCTCAGGCCCACATCCGGGCGATGCAGGCCAGTCGGCCGGGTTTGTACGAGTACAGCCTTGAAGCCGAACTCGATTACGAATTCCGCAAGGGCGGGGCGAAGATGCCGGCTTACGGCTCGATTGTCGCCGCCGGACGCAACAGCTGCATCCTGCATTACCAGCAGAATGACGCGCTGCTCAAGGACGGCGATCTGGTATTGATCGACGCCGGTTGCGAAATCGACTGCTACGCCAGCGACATCACTCGCACCTGGCCGGTCAACGGCAAGTTCTCGCCAGAGCAAAAAGCGATTTACGAGTTGGTGCTGGCCTCGCAGGAAGCCGCATTCGCTGAAATCGCCCCGAACAAAAATTGGAATCAGGCGCACGAAGCCACGGTTCGGGTGATTACCACGGGGCTGGTAAAACTTGGATTGCTGCAAGGCGAGGTCGACGAATTGATCGCGACCGAAGCTTACAAAGCGTTTTACATGCACCGTGCCGGGCACTGGCTGGGCATGGATGTACACGACGTCGGCGAATACAAGGTCGGCGGCGAATGGCGGGTGCTGGAGGTCGGCATGGCGCTGACCGTGGAGCCGGGCATCTACATCGCCCCGGACAACCAGAACGTAGCAAAGAAATGGCGCGGCATTGGCGTGCGCATCGAGGATGACGTGGTAGTGACCAAAACCGGTTGTGAAATATTGACCAGCGGCGTACCGAAAACCGTCGCCGAGATTGAAGCGCTGATGGCGCAAGCACGGACCCACGCGGCATGAGTCGAGTCAATCTGGCAATCATCGGCGGCGGCCTGGTCGGCGCCAGTCTGGCGCTGGCCTTGCAGGCCGGGGCCAAGGCGCGCGGCTGGAAAATCGTCCTGATCGAACCGTTCGCCCCCGGCGACAGCTGGCAGCCGAGCTACGACGCCCGTTCATCGGCGCTGTCCTTCGGTTCGCGGCAGATCTACCAGCGGCTGGGTGTGTGGCAGGAGATTTCCCGCCGCGCCGAGCCGATCAAACAGATTCACGTCTCCGATCGGGGTCGCTTCTCCACTGCCCGTCTGTCGGCGATGGAAGAGGGCGTGCCGGCCTTGGGTTACGTGGTGGAAAACGCCTGGCTCGGCCAGTGCCTGTGGCAGCACCTGGATAAAGACGTGATCAGATGGCGTTGCCCGGCGGAAGTCACGCGCATGGAGCCGCTGCCCGACGGTTATCGCCTGACCCTCAACGATGAAACCACGCTCGAATGTGATCTGGCGGTGCTGGCCGATGGTGGCCGCTCCGGTCTGCGCGAGCAGTTGGGCATCAACGTACGCAAGCGTCCGTACAACCAGAGCGCGCTGATCGCCAACATCACCCCGAGCGAGGCGCACAACGGCATGGCCTTCGAGCGCTTCACCGACGAAGGGCCGATGGCCTTGCTGCCGCTGCCGGACAACCGCTGTGCGCTGGTCTGGACCCGCCTGGGCATGGACGCGCAGCGTTTGGCCGATTTGAGCGAGCGCGATTTCCTCAGCGAACTGCAGGGCGTATTCGGCTACCGCCTCGGCACCCTGAAACAGGTTGGCGCGCGGCATCTGTACCCGTTGTCGCTGGTCGAGGCCGAAGAGCAGGTGCGCTCGCATCTGGCCGTACTCGGCAACGCTGCACACAGCCTGCACCCGATTGCCGGGCAGGGTTTCAACCTGTCCCTGCGTGATGCCGATGCCTTGGCCGCCGCACTGCTCGCCAGCGACCAGCCGCTGGGCGACTTCGCCACGTTGCAGGCCTATCGCGAGCGCCAGCGGCTGGATCAGGACCTTACAGTAGGCTTCTCCGATCAGGTCACCCGCCTGTTCGGCAGCACCCAGCCGCTGGTGTCGCTGGGGCGCAACATTGGCTTGCTCGGTCTCGATCTGCTGCCACCGGCCAAGCGCTGGTTCGCCCGTCAGGCCATGGGGCTGGGGACGCGGCCGGATGCTTGAGCGGCGGGTCGACACTTTCACTTTCAGCAGCGCGCCGCTAACTGGCGCGCTCGCTAAAACCCTTTACGGGCGGCGCATGCCGCCAGCGAGACAGGCTTAAAGCATGGAAATGCGCGCAGATCTGCTGATTGTCGGAGCCGGAATGGTCGGCAGCGCCCTCGCGTTGGCGCTGCAGGACAGTGGCCTGGAAGTGTTGCTGCTCGACGGCAGCCCGCTGAGCGTCAAACCGTTCGATGCCGCCGCGCCGTTCGAGCCGCGAGTGAGCGCCTTGTCGGCGGCCAGCCAGCGGATTCTCGAACGCCTTGGCGTGTGGGACGGCATCGCCAAACGCCGCAGCAGCCCGTACACCGACATGCATGTGTGGGACGGCAGCGGCACCGGGCAGATTCATTTCTCGGCGAGCAGTGTGCACGCCGATGTGCTGGGGCATATTGTCGAAAACCGCGTGGTGCAGGATGCCTTGCTCGATCGTTTGCACGACTGCGATCTGGGCATGCTGGCCAACGCACGGCTGGAACAGATGCGCCGCTCCGGAGATGACTGGCTGCTGACCCTGGCCGATGGTCGCCAGTTGCGTGCGCCGCTGGTGATTGCAGCGGACGGCGCCCATTCGGCGGTGCGCCGGCTGACCGGCGTCGCCACCCGCGAGTGGGATTACCTGCACCACGCCATCGTCACCAGCGTGCGCAGCAGCAGGCCGCACCGGATGACCGCGTGGCAGCGTTTCACCGATCACGGGCCGCTGGCGTTCCTGCCGCTGGAGCGCGACGGGCAGCAGGACTGGTGCTCGATCGTCTGGTCGACCACCCCGAGTGAAGCCGAACGCCTGATGGCGCTGGATGAAGCCGCGTTCTGCCGAGAACTGGAGCGTGCGTTCGAAGGTTGCCTGGGCGAAGTGCTCAGCGCTGACCCACGGTTGTGCGTGCCGTTGCGTCAACGGCATGCCAAGCGCTACGTCGCCGAAGGGTTGGCGTTGATCGGCGATGCGGCGCACACCATTCACCCGTTGGCCGGGCAGGGGGTGAACCTGGGCTTCCTCGATGCGGCGGTGCTGGCTGAAGTGTTATTGCAAGCCGCCGAACGTGGCGAACGGCTGGCGGATGTGAAAGTGCTGAGCCGCTACGAGCGCCGGCGCATGCCGCACAACCTGGCGCTGATGGCGGCGATGGAGGGCTTCGAACGCTTGTTCCAGGCCGACCCGTTGCCAGTGCGCTGGTTGCGCAATGCCGGGTTGAAGCTGGTGGAGCAGATGCCCGAGGCCAAGGCTCTCTTTGTTCGTGAAGCACTTGGCCTCACAGGCGACCTCCCCGCGCTCGCCAAAGCCTGAGTCGATAACGCTCTCTGTAGGAGCTGCCGAAGGCTGCGATCTATTGATCTTGTTTTAAGCTCAAAAGATCGCAGCCGCGTTTCACTCGGCAGCTCCTACAGGGGGTGTGTTGCCCTGTGCAACATCTGGTAACTCCTTGGAAAAGAGTTCGATTGAGGTGGTAAATGTGAGTCCTTATCATTTGGCCCACATTTTCCGACCGAGAGATCACTCCCATGTTGGCACCCAAGCGTCTTCTGACTGCACTGGCCCTGACCCTGATCGGCAGCACTACCGCCCAGGCCGCCGACGAGGTGGTGGTCTACTCCTCGCGTATCGATGAGCTGATCAAACCGGTGTTCGACGCCTACACCGCGAAAACCGGGGTGAAGATCAAGTTCATCACCGACAAGGAAGCGCCGCTGATGCAGCGGATCAAGGCCGAAGGTGCAAACGCCAGCGCCGACCTGCTGCTCACCGTCGATGCCGGCAACCTCTGGCAAGCCGAACAGATGGGCATCCTGCAGCCGTTCACCTCGAAGACCATCGACGCCAATATTCCCGCGCAATACCGTTCGTCCACCCATGCCTGGACCGGCCTGAGCCTGCGCGCGCGGACCATCGCTTACTCCACCGAGCGCGTTAAGCCGGGCGAACTGACCACCTACGAAGCGCTAGCCGACAAGAATTGGGAAGGACGCCTGTGCCTGCGCACGGCGAAGAAGGTCTACAACCAGTCGCTGACCGCGACCATGATCGAAGTGCACGGCGCCGAGAAGACCGAGAAGATCCTCAAAGGCTGGGTCAACAACCTGTCCACCGATGTGTTCTCCGACGACGTCGCGGTGCTGGAAGCGATCAACGCCGGGCAGTGCGACGTCGGCATCGTCAACACCTACTACTACGGTCGCCTGCACAAGCAGAAACCGGACCTGCCGGTAAAACTGTTCTGGCCGAATCAGGCCGATCGTGGCGTGCATGTAAACCTGTCCGGTATCGGCCTGACCCAACATGCACCGCACCCGGAGGCAGCCAAGGCGCTGGTCGAATGGATGACCACACCTGAAGCGCAGAAAATCTTCGCCGACGTGAACCAGGAATTCCCGGCCAACCCGGCGGTGGCACCTTCGGAAGAAGTGGCAGCGTGGGGCAAGTTCGTCGCTGACACCTTGCCGGTGGAAGTGGCGGGCAAGCGACAGGCTGAAGCGATCCGCATGATGGATCGGGCGGGCTGGAACTAAAACCTGGTTATATCCTGTGGCGAGGGGATTTATCCCCGATGGGGTGCGAAGCACCCCCAATGCCCTTAATCAAAGCGTACTGATACACCGCGGGCGTAGCTTTTACGAATGCTGCGCATCCGATCGGGGATAAATCCCCTCGCCACAATTGGGGCTGGCGTTACGTTTGCGCCGACCTGTGATTTTTTATTAGAGAACCACCTTGGCCCACCCCGCCCAACGCCGCTGGTACCCCATCGTCCTCGCCATTGCCGCGCTGGTGCTGTTGCCCCTGAGTGTCCTGCTATTGTCGTGGCAGACCATCGATCAGCAGATCTGGTCGCACCTGTGGCAAACCCAGATGCCGCGCCTGCTGGGCAACACCCTGACGCTGGTGTTTGGCGTTGGCGTCGGTGTCACGCTGCTCGGTGTCAGTCTCGCGTGGCTCACCAGCCTCTGCGAATTCCCCGGACGCCGCTGGCTCGACTGGGCACTGATGCTGCCGTTCGCCATTCCGGCCTATGTGCTGGCGTTTGTCTTCGTCGGCCTGCTGGACTTTGCCGGCCCGGTGCAAACCCTGTGGCGCGAATGGTTCGGCAGCGGCCTGCGCCTGCCACGGGTGCGCTCCACCGGCGGGGTGATTGTGGTGCTGGTGCTGGTGTTTTATCCCTACGTCTACCTGCTGGCGCGCACCGCGTTTCTTGCGCAGGGCAAAGGCCTGATGGAGGCGGCGCGGGTGCTCGGGCAATCGCCCTGGCAGGCGTTCTGGCGGGTGGCGTTGCCGATGGCGCGGCCAGCGATCGGTGCCGGTGTGGCGCTGGCGCTGATGGAAACCCTGGCGGATTTCGGCGCGGTGTCGGTGTTCAACTTCGACACCTTCACCACCGCCATCTACAAGACCTGGTACGGCTTCTTCAGTTTGCCGAGCGCGGCGCAACTGGCGAGCCTGTTGCTACTGGTGGTGATGCTGGTGCTTTACGGCGAGCGGCGTGCGCGTGGCGCCAACCGGGCGAGCAACGAACGGCCGCGGGTCAAGGCGCTGTATCACTTGCAGGGACTCAAGGCGTTCGCGGCGACCGGGTGGTGCGCTCTGGTCTTTGCCTGTGCGTTCGTGATTCCAGTCCTGCAACTCATTGTGTGGTTCTGGCAGCGCGGGCGCTTTGATCTCGATGAGCGCTACGCCGGACTGATCCTGCACACCTTGTACCTGGGTGGCATGGCAGCCTTGATCACCGTCAGCGTCGCGCTGCTGCTGGCTTTTGCCCGACGACTGGCGCCGACCCGGGCGATCCGTTCCGGAGTCAGTCTGGCCAATCTCGGTTATGCGTTGCCGGGTTCGGTGCTGGCGGTGTCGATCATGCTGGCGTTCAGTTATCTCGATCGCGAACTGGTGATTCCGCTGTCGGGCTGGCTCGGTGGCGCCGGCAAGCCGCTGCTGCTGGGCAGTCTGGCGGCGTTGCTGATGGCCTATCTGGTGCGTTTCATCGCCGTGGCGTACGGGCCGCTGGAAAACAGTCTGGCGCGTATACGGCCTTCATTGCCCGAAGCAGCACGTAGTCTGGGGGTCAGTGGGCCGCGACTGTTTTTCAAAGTGTATCTTCCGCTGTTGCTGCCCGGCACGTTGAGCGCGGCGTTGCTGGTGTTCGTCGATGTGCTCAAGGAAATGCCCGCGACCCTGCTGATGCGCCCGTTTGGCTGGGACACGCTGGCGGTGCGGATCTTCGAAATGACCAGCGAGGGCGAGTGGGCACGGGCGTCGCTGCCGGCGCTGACCTTGGTGTTGGTCGGCCTGTTACCGGTCATTGGCCTGATCCGCCGCTCGGCGCACCGAAACACTTAGTAGTGAGTCCTGAATCATGCGGCTACAATGCGCGGCATTCGGTGCGGTTCGTCTGACAGACCCGTTCGCTGAAATCGGCTGAAAGCCTTCTATTTAGCGGCTTTCACCCCGTGCAGCGGCTGTCCGCACCTTCGCCACGCCCGGAAGGAGAAACCCATGGGACAGCGTACGCCTCTGTATGACCTGCATCTCGCCCTCGGCGCGAAGATGGTCGATTTTGGCGGTTGGGACATGCCACTGCATTACGGCTCGCAGGTCGAGGAACACCACGAGGTGCGTCGCGATTGCGGGGTGTTCGATGTTTCCCACATGACCGTGATCGATGTCACCGGTGTCCAGGCCAAGGCCTGGCTGCAGCATTTGCTGGCCAATGACGTCGAGCGCCTGCATCGCCCCGGCCGCGCGCTCTACAGCACGATGCTCAACGAGCGTGGCGGCATCGTCGACGACATGATCGTCTATCGCCTCGAAGACCGTTATCGTCTGGTATTCAACGCCTCCACTCGCGACCAGGATCTGGCGTGGATGCAGGCGCAGGTCGCCGGTTACGACGTGCAATTGCATGAGCGTCAGGATCTGGCGATGCTCGCCATTCAAGGCCCGCAGGCCCGGCAGAAAATTGCCGAACTGGTGACCCAGTCCCGCGCCGAACTGATCAAACATCTCAAACCGTTCGAAGCTCACGTCGATGGCGACTGGTTCATCGCCCGCACCGGATATACCGGTGAGGATGGCCTGGAAATCGCCTTGCCGGCCGAGCAAGCGCCGGGATTTTTCAACGATCTGGTCGGTGCCGGCATTTCGCCGATCGGCCTCGGCGCCCGCGACACGCTACGGGTCGAGGCAGGGATGAACCTCTACGGCCAGGACATTCATCAGGATGTCTCGCCGCTGGCGTCCAATATGGCCTGGAGCATTGCCTGGGAACCGGCCTCGCGGCAGTTCATCGGGCGTGCTGCGCTGGAAGCGGAAAAAGCCGCCGGCGTTGCGCACAAACTGGTGGGGCTGGTGCTTGAGGAACGCGGTGTTTTACGCGCCCATCAGGTGGTTCGTATCGCCGATGTTGGCGAAGGAGAGATCACCAGTGGTAGTTTCTCTCCTACGCTGAGCAAATCGATTGCCCTGGCGCGTGTACCGATGGCCACCGCCGACCGCGCCGAAGTGGAAATCCGTGGCAAGTGGTATCCGGTACGAGTGGTCAAACCGACCTTCGTGCGCCATGGCAAAACCTTGATCTAACCTTTTCCGGCGGGCCTGACCGCTGACAATTTTTTGAGGACACCAAGCATGAGCAATATCCCCGCCGAACTGCGTTTTGCCGAAAGTCATGAGTGGGCGCGTCTGGAAGCCGACGGCACCGTTACCGTGGGCATCAGCGATCACGCGCAGGAAGCACTGGGCGATGTGGTGTTCGTCGAGTTGACTGAAGTGGGCAAGGTGTTTGCTGCTGAGGATCAAGCTGGCGTGGTTGAGTCGGTGAAAGCGGCCTCCGATATCTACTCGCCGATTGCCGGCGAAGTCATCGCTGTCAACGAAGAGCTGAGCGGCTCTCCGGAATTGCTGAACTCCGATCCGTACGGGGCGTGGATCTTCAAGCTCAAGCCAGCCAACGCTGCTGATCTGGACAAGCTGCTGGACGCCGCCGGCTACAAGGCTGCAATCGGCGAATAATCCTCGCTCTGTAGGAGCTGCCGCAGGCTGCGATCTTTTGATTTTGTTTTTGAAGCAAGATCAAAAGATCGCAGCCTGCGGCAGCTCCTACAGGCATGGCGGTTCAGGGCTTCAATACGGCTTTGACTGCCGCCACTGAACGCTCGACGTCGTCCTTGGTCATGCTGGTGAACATCGGCAACGACACAATCAGTCGCCCGACGCGTTCGGCCACCGGCAACATCCCTTCCTTGAAACCGCGCTCGCGGTACAGACTCAACAAGTGAATCGGCGGGTAGTGATAGCCGATGCCGATGCCTTTGGCCTGCATCTGTTCCATGAACGTGGCCCGCGCCGGCAAGCCGTCCTTGCGCTCCGGCAGCACCAGCTGGAATAGATGCCAGTTGCTGTGGGTGAAATCCGCTGGCGGCAGTTGTGCGCCATAGGTCACTTCGAAGTCATCGCCAAAGCATTTGAAGTAATGACGGGCCAGTTCCTGACGATGGGCGGTCAGCGCCTCGATATGGGCGAATTGACCCAGACCGATGGTCGCGGCGACGTCGGTCATGTTGAACTTGCCGCCGAGCACATCAACGTCGAGACCGTCGAAGCCGTTGCGGGTCACACCTTGCAGGCGATATTTCTCCGCCAGCCGCGCTTCTTCTGCAGTGCTCAGCACCAGACAGCCGCCCTCGGAACAGGTCACGTTCTTGTTGGCCTGGAAACTGAACGACACGAAGTCGCCAGTGGCGCCGATGCGCTGGCCATTCCAGCTCGAACCCAACGCCTGCGCGGCGTCTTCGACAATCCGCAGATTGTGTTTGCGCGCGATGGCATATAGCCGATCCATGTCCACCGGCAGGCCTGCGAGGTACACCGGGATCAGCGCTTTGGTGCGCGGGGTGATCGCTGCTTCGAGCTTGTCCAGATCAATGTTGCGGGTCACCGGGTCGATGTCGGCGAACACCGGCGTGGCGCCGACTTCGAGGATCACGTTGGCGGTGGCGACCCAGGAAATCGGCGTGGTGATCACTTCGTCACCCGGGCCGATGCCGGCGATGCGCAGGGCGATTTCCATGGTGCAGGTGCCGGAGTTGAACGTGCGCACCGGGCGCCGGCCGAAGTATTCCGACAGCTGTGCTTCAAAGGCCTGTACCTTCGGCCCGCTGGTGATCCAGCCGGAGCGCAGCACGTCGCCGACGGCGGCAATCGTGGCTTCATCGATGACAGGTTTTGAAAACGGCAGGAACGGCAGTTGGCTCATGAGGGTTCGATCATCCGCAAGTTGGACGCCTGATGCAGGCGCTACAGCATGCCCCGGAACACCCGGCGCCGCCAAGCCGTGCGCGTCGGGATCGGCTGCTATGCTGGTTTGACCGTGTTGCATTGACGCCGAGCGCCAGCCAAGAGAGAGCCTGTCATGTCCCAGTTGCCATCCTTGAGCCAGTTACGCGACCCCGAAGCCTTCCTGCGCCGCCATTTGGGTCCCGATGCCGCCGAACAACAGGCGATGCTCGATAGCCTGGGCCTCGGCAGCCGGGTCGAACTGATCGAGCAGACGGTGCCGCCGGGCATTCGCCTGAACCGGGCACTGGACTTGCCGCCGGCCCTCGACGAGCAGGCGGCGCTGGCCAAACTGCGCGGTTACGCCGAGCAGAATCAGGTGTGGACCAGTCTGATCGGCATGGGCTACTACGGCACGCTGACGCCGACCGTCATTCTGCGTAACGTGCTGGAAAATCCTGGTTGGTACACCGCGTACACTCCGTATCAACCGGAGATTGCCCAGGGCCGTCTTGAGGCGCTGCTGAATTTCCAGCAACTGACCATCGACCTCACCGGGCTGGAACTGGCCAACGCCTCGTTGCTCGACGAAGCTACCGCTGCGGCGGAAGCCATGGCCCTGGCTAAACGCGTGGCGAAGTCGAAGAGCAATCTGTTCTTCGTCGACGAAAACTGTCATCCGCAGACCATTTCCGTGGTGCAGACCCGCGCCGAAGGCTTCGGCTTTGAGCTGATCATCGACGCTGTGGATAACCTCAGCCAGCATCAGGTGTTCGGCGCATTGCTGCAGTATCCCGACACCCACGGCGAGATTCGTGATTTGCGTCCGGTCATCGATCAACTGCACGCGCAGCAGGCGCTGGCCTGCGTCGCTACGGATCTGCTGAGTCTGTTGCTGCTGACGCCACCGGGTGAACTGGGCGCTGACGTGGTGTTCGGATCATCCCAACGCTTTGGCGTGCCAATGGGCTACGGTGGCCCGCACGCGGCGTTTTTCGCCAGCCGTGAGGCGTACAAACGGGCGATTCCCGGACGGATCATTGGCGTGTCGAAAGATGCTCGTGGCAATGTCGCGTTGCGCATGGCCCTGCAAACCCGCGAGCAACATATTCGCCGCGAGAAGGCCAATTCGAACATCTGCACCGCGCAGGTGCTGCTGGCCAACATCGCCAGTTGCTACGCGGTGTATCACGGGCCGCAAGGCTTGAAACGCATCGCCCAGCGCGTGCACCGCTTGACCTGCATCCTGGCGGCGGGCCTTGAGCGCCATGGTATTGCGCGAGTCAACGGGCAGTTTTTCGACACCCTCACGCTGGAGGTCGGCGGCGCGCAGAGCGCAATCATCGACAGCGCCAGGGCTGCGCAGATCAATCTGCGGATTCTCGGCCGTGGTCGAGTCGGGTTGAGCCTCGACGAGACGTGCGATGAAAGCACGGTGGCCAAACTGTTCGACGTGCTGCTCGGTGCCGATCATGGTTTAAACGTCGAGCAACTCGATGCAGAAACGTTGGTTTCAGGCATCCCCGACAGCCTCCAGCGCAAGACGCCTTACTTGCGCCATCCGGTGTTCAACGCACATCACAGCGAAACCGAGATGCTGCGCTACCTCAAGCAACTGGAGAACAAGGATCTGGCGCTCAACCAGTCGATGATCCCGTTGGGTTCCTGCACCATGAAGCTCAACGCCACCAGTGAGATGATCCCGATCACCTGGCCGCAGTTCGCCAATCTGCACCCGTTTGCGCCTCGGGAGCAGGCAGTCGGATACACCTTGATGATCGAAGAACTGCAGCGCTGGCTGTGCGCGATCACCGGGTTCGATGCGATCTGCATGCAGCCCAACTCCGGGGCTCAGGGCGAGTACGCCGGGCTGCTGGCGATTCGCAAATATCACGAGAGCCGGCAGCAGGGCGCACGGGATATTTGCCTGATCCCGTCCTCGGCCCACGGCACCAACCCGGCCTCGGCGCAGATGGCCGGGATGCGCGTGGTGATCGTCGAATGCGACGAGGCCGGCAACGTCGATCTGGACGACCTGAAAACCAGAGCGGCCGAGGCGGGGGACAAATTGTCGTGCCTGATGGCGACCTATCCGTCGACCCATGGCGTGTACGAGGAAGGCATCAGCGAGATCTGCGAAGTTATCCACCAGCACGGCGGGCAGGTGTATATGGACGGCGCCAATCTCAACGCGCAGGTCGGGCTGGCGCGGCCGGCGGACATCGGCGCCGATGTGTCGCACATGAACCTGCACAAGACGTTCTGCATTCCCCATGGCGGTGGCGGGCCGGGCATGGGGCCGATCGGCATTCGCGCGCACCTGGCGCCGTTCGTCGCCAGTCATCCGGTCGTGCCGATTGACGGCCCGCTGCCGCAGAACGGCGCGGTCAGCGCGGCGCCGTGGGGCAGTGCGAGTATTTTGCCGATCAGTTGGATGTACATCGCAATGATGGGGCCGCAATTGGCGGATGCCAGCGAAGTGGCAATCCTCGCGGCGAACTATCTGGCCCAGCATTTATCCGGCGCATTCCCGGTGCTGTACACCGGGCGCAACGGGCGGGTGGCCCATGAATGCATTCTCGATCTGCGGCCGTTGAAGGCGCAGACCGGGATCAGCGAAGAAGACGTCGCCAAGCGCCTGATGGATTACGGCTTTCACGCGCCAACCATGTCATTCCCGGTGCCGGGGACGTTGATGGTCGAGCCGACCGAGAGCGAATCCAAGGCCGAACTGGACCGGTTTATCGGCGCCATGCTGAGCATCCGTGCAGAAATCACCGAAGTGCAGAACGGCAACTGGCCGGCGGAAGACAACCCGCTCAAGCGTGCGCCGCATACCTTGGCCGATGTCACCGGAGTCTGGGAGCGGCCTTACAGCATCGAGCAGGGCATCACCCCGGATGCACACACCAAGGCGCACAAGTATTGGCCGGCGGTGAATCGGGTGGATAACGTTTATGGCGACCGCAACCTGTTTTGTGCCTGCGTCCCGGTGGACGAGTACCGCTGATTTCCAGGTTGTACAACCGCCCAAATGTGGGAGCGAGCCTGCTCGCGAAGGCGTCGTGTCAGAAGACAAACATGTATCTGACCCACTTTATTTGCGAGCAGGCTCGCTCCCACAGAGGTTGTGGTGAATTCGACATTACGGGCAAAAAAATGCCGCTCGATCGAGCGGCATTTTTGTTGGCGCCCGGTTTACTCGGAAGCCACTGCGTTCTTCGCCAGAATCGCATTCGCCAGTTCCATGTCCGTGGCCTGCAGGCCCGGATTGTCGGCGCGGACTTTCTGCATGGCTGCTTCCAGGTATGGCCCACGAATGCTGCCATCGCTGGCGACGAAGCTGCCGGCGTCGTCCTGCGCGGCAACGATCAGCTTGTGATCCTTGAAGGTCAGGTAGGTCGAACCGGTGGTGGCGCCGGACGAAATGACGTTACGCCAAAAGCTGTCGGCCATCGCTGAACCAACGGGAAGGGACAGCAAGGCAAGGGTGGCGACAGCAAGTTTTAGACGCATGATTGAGTGACTCCTGGGGGTTAACTACGGCGTTGGATAACGATTCCCCGATCCGGTTCCGTAGCGGCCTATTTCTGCTCGCTCTGCGGTGTCACCCGCAGCACCTCTTCAAGGGTGGTCAGCCCTGCCGCGACCTTCTGCGCACCTGAAAGGCGCAGGCTGCGCATACCTTCCTTGAAGGCTTGTCGACGGATGGCAGTAAGGTCGGTGTCCGGGGTGATGAGGGTTTTGAGGCTGTCGCTCAATTGCATGATTTCGTAAACCCCGGCGCGCCCGCGATAACCGGTGTCGCGGCACTCGAGGCAGCCGATCGCCCGTTGCGCATTGCCCGGCAGCGGCGCCTGCCAGGGGCGGGTCAGGGTCTGCCAGTCTTCCTCTTCCAGCGTCAGCGGCGCCTTGCAGTGCGGGCACAGGGTACGCACCAGACGCTGGGCCATGACCCCGAGCACCGTGGCCTTGATCAGGTAGTGCGGCACGCCGAGTTCGAGTAATCGGCTGATAGCGCTGGGGGCATCGTTGGTGTGCAGGGTCGACAGCACCAGGTGGCCAGTGAGCGCCGCCTGAATCGCCATTTCCGCGGTTTCCAGGTCGCGAATCTCGCCGATCATGATGATGTCCGGGTCTTGTCGCATCAGTGCGCGTACCCCGGCGGCGAAACTCAGCTCGATGTTGTGCTGCACCTGCATCTGATTGAACGCCGGCTCGACCATTTCGATCGGGTCTTCGATGGTGCAGAGGTTGATCTCCGGCGTCGCCAGTTTCTTCAGCGTGGTGTAGAGCGTGGTGGTCTTGCCCGAACCGGTTGGCCCGGTGACCAGGATGATGCCGTTGGGCTGGCGTGTCATGTCCTGCCAGCGGCGCAGGTCATCGGCGGAAAAGCCCAACTGATCGAAGTCCTTGAGCAGCACTTCCGGGTCAAAAATCCGCATGACCATTTTTTCGCCAAACGCGGTGGGCAGCGTCGAGAGCCGCAGCTCCACCTCGCCGCCGTCCGGGGTCTTGGTCTTGACCCGGCCGTCCTGGGGTTTGCGCTTCTCGGCGACGTTCATCCGCCCGAGGCTTTTCAGGCGGCTGACGATCGCCATGGTCACCTGCGGCGGGAATTGATAGACGTTGTGCAACACGCCATCGATACGAAAGCGCACGGTACCCTGTTCGCGGCGCGGTTCGATGTGAATGTCGCTGGCGCGTTGCTGGAAGGCGTACTGGAACAGCCAGTCGACGATGTTGACGATGTGTGCGTCGTTGGCGTCCGGCTCCTGATCGCTGGCGCCGAGGTTGAGCAGTTGTTCGAAGTTGCCGAGGTTGCCGCTTTGCTGATCGGCATTGCTGGCGCCGCTGACCGATTTGGCGAGGCGGAAGAACTCGACGCTGAAGCGCTGGATGTCCACCGGGTTGGCGACCACCCGTTTGATCGGCAGCTTCAGCACGTGAGTCAGGTCGGCTTCCCAAGCGGTGACGTAGGGCTGGGCACTGGCCACGACCACGGCGTCGCGGTCGACCGCCACCGCAAGAATCCTGTGCCGCTGGGCAAAGGCGTAGGACATCAGCGGGGTGATCGCGGCGACGTTGATCTTCAACGGGTCGATGCGCATGTACGGCTGGCCGGCCTGCTGCGCCAGCCACAAGGTCAGGCTTTCCAGATCCAGATGTTTACCCGGACGGCTGAGGTCATCCAGCTGCTGGCTGGCAATGAACTCCAGCGGATGCTGCTGGCCGTGGGTCGCGTGGCGGCGCCGGGCGTTGAGCGCCTGCTCCGCCGAATCCTGGCTGATGAAGCCTTGGGCGACCAATTCACGCAACACATCGTTGAGATCCAGCCAGCGGTCCTGAGTGGCGAGTTGAACGGACATGCGGGCTCCTTTTGAACGACAGTTCGCAAAGGATAGTCGTGGCCCCGCAGACCGTTGGGCCACTACCCGACAAAGCCGTTGCCGGATTTTTCAGCCAACCGCTTGCGCGGGCGTATCCCACGCCGCGTCGGCGTTTTGCAGGTTGACCGAGCAGACGCTGATCAGGTTACGAAGTTTTTCCGCAATCACTTGGGCGCGATGCCAACTGAAACCGCCCATGACGATGTCGATCGACATCAAGTCGTCCATCCGCTGCACATTGACCTGTTCAGGCGTCAGGAACTGCAGCGCGAACAGGTTCAGCACCCGCACCAGCAGATCCGGCTCGGCTTCGGCGAGGATCTGATACTGCGCCAGGCAATGGCTGTTGTTGACGTTCCAGACATCGGCCCGGGTTGGTGCGGTATTCACGGTTTCGAGGTGCGGCATGGCGAGTCTCCAAAAAACACTGGAGAAATTTTTACATTCGGTGCCGGGCATTTCTTGGCTAAGATCGATGTTATTGGCGAATGATCGACCAGTTTGATTCGCATTAATTCATATTTGAGGTTTTTCTATGCACAGCGAGCTGGACAGCTACGACCGCAGGATTCTCGCCCTGCTGCAAGAGGACGCTTCCTTGTCCAGCGCTCAGATCGCCGAGCAGGTGGGCCTGTCGCAGTCACCGTGCTGGCGGCGTATTCAGCGAATGAAGGAGGAGGGGATTATTCGCGGTCAGGTGACCTTGCTTGATCGCAAGAAGATCGGCCTGAACACGCAGATCTTCGCCGAAATCAAGCTCAACGCCCACGGGCGGTCGAACTTCACCGAATTCACCGAGGCGATTCGCGGTTTTCCGGAGGTTCTGGAGTGCTACGTGCTGATGGGCGCGGTAGATTTTCTGTTGCGGATTGTCGCGGCGGACATCGAGGCGTATGAGCGGTTCTTTTTCGAGAAACTGTCGCTGGTGCCGGGGATTCAGGAAGTGAATTCGATTGTGGCGCTGTCGGAGATCAAGTCCACCACCAGCCTGCCGGTCATGCGCTGATGGCCTCTGTGGCGAGGGGATTTTTCCCGATGGGTCGCGAAGCGGCCCCGCTTTAGTCGAAAGCAGGGGACTGCTGCGCAGTCCATCGGGGATGAATCCCCTCACCATACAGTCATCACATGCGCAGCAGCATTTTCCACGCACGATTCTGATAAACCGCAATCGCCTGCTGCTTGCGCGCATCGAGCAGTTCGTCAGTGATGGTCGGTTCGTTGGCCAGTTGTGCCAGTTTGTTCAGTTCGCCGTACAGGCGATCCATTTCCGCGATCTCCAGCACGTTGCGCGCGTGGTGCAGCCAGACCTGGATGCGCTCGATGCGCGGCAGTTGTTCGGCCAGATCTTCCGGTTGCTGCTGATAGCGCTGCAATTGCAGGGAGGTGGCTTCTTCGCCCAGCAGGCGCGGCAGCCAGCTGTGCAATTGCGCGGCGCCCTGGCGGTTGCCGCGGGTGTTGCGCTCGGCGGTCCAGGCGCGGGCCAGCAGCCAGCGTGATGCGGTCAGCGAGAACAGGCCCCAGCGCGGGTCTTCCAGTTCTTCGAGGAATTGCTCCGGCGCCGCCTTGCGCACGTCTTCGTCTTCGATGCCGACCTGAACCAGCGGGCGCCAGTCTTCGAGCAATGCGTCCAGCGCCACGCGCAGGTCGTGAGTGGCCGGACGCGGTGCCGCCTGGCCGAGGCTGCTGAGCAGGGCGCGCATTTCGGCGAGGTTCTCGACCCAGTCCTGCAGCAGGCGCCAGTGGCCATTGAAGCGATATTGTTCGGCCAGACGCTGGCTGCTGCCGAGCAAGTGCCAGGCCAGTGCGGCGAAGGCGTCGTCGAGTGGGGTTTCCGGGGTCAGTTGCGGCGCCGGCAGGCTCAGCGAGTAGCTGTTGGCGTCGTACAGACGGTAGCCGCGCTCGGCCTTGCTGATGTCGCAGGGCATCAGGGCCAGGGTTTCGGCCAGCTCGGCGGCCAGTTCCAGCAGTGCGGCCGGCTCGCCTTCGCGCAATTCCAGTTCCAGCTCGCAGATTTCTTCTTTCTGTTTGCCGACCACCACATGACCGAGGTCCAGCGCAGCTTCGATGACCACTTTGGCCTTGCCGCGGCCCCAGGCGATTTCCGCACGCTCGCGGACGAAATCGGTGGTGAAGATCGGTTTCAGGGTTTTCTTGTCCAGCTCGGCCAGCGACTCGGGCCAGCATTCGCCGTCGAGTTTCTTCACGTCGAGCTTGGCTTTGGGCAACTTCCAGTCGTATTCATTACGCTCGGACAGACCGGCAACACTCTGGCCGCGGGTCTTGAGGGTCTGAATCACTTCGTCACCGTCCTTGCGCAGGCGCAGGGCAACTTTGGCCTGGGCCAGGTCGCGCTCGGGGGTGTCGAAGTACTGGTTCATCAACTCACGGCGTTCCCAGCCATTTTTGTTGCGTTTTTTCAGTAGCGGGTGCTCGCGCAGGGCTGCGAGGGTTTCGCGGCTGACGCGGAGTTTGATTTCGGTTTCTTTCTGCATGGCCGGAAAATCCAGGATCGGGAGCGCAGCCGGGGGAATGTGTGGCTGCCAAGGCCGTGCAGTGTACAGGACTCAAACTTCCTACGCCCTGCGGCGGTTTATTCCTGGCGCCGGATGGCTCTATGATGGACTTCAAATCGGAGTTGGAGTCAGCGATGCCTTTGCCGTCCATGCAAGACCAGTTCGCTGCACTGATCGCCGCACCGTCGGTCAGCTGCACCCAACCGGGCCTGGATCAGTCCAACCGGGCGGTGATCGATTTGCTCGCCGGCTGGCTGGGTGATCTGGGCTTCAGTTGCGACATCCAGCAGGTCAGCCCCGGCAAATTCAACCTGCTCGCCACTTTCGGCAGCGGCCCCGGCGGCCTGGTCCTGGCCGGGCACAGCGATACCGTGCCTTATGACGATGCGCTGTGGCAGACCGATCCGCTGAAGCTCACCGAAGTTGACGGCCGCTGGGTCGGGCTGGGCAGTTGCGACATGAAGGGCTTTTTCGCGCTGATCATCGAGGCCGTGCAGCCGCTGCTCGATCAACCGTTCAAGCAACCGCTGCTGATTCTCGCCACCTGTGATGAAGAAAGTTCGATGTCCGGTGCCCGCGCCCTGGCCGAGGCCGGCAAGCCGTTGGGCCGGGCGGCGGTGATCGGCGAGCCGACCGGGCTCAAGCCGATTCGCATGCACAAGGGCATCATGATGGAGCGCATCGATATCCTCGGGCAAAGCGGCCATTCGTCGGATCCGCGTTTGGGGCACAGTGCCCTCGAAGCGATGCACGATGCCATCGGCGAGCTGCGCGGTTTGCGCCTGTTGTGGCAGCGTGAATTCAACAATCCGCAGTTCAGCGTGCCGCAACCGACGATGAACTTCGGTTGTATTCATGGCGGCGACAACCCGAATCGCATCTGTGGCCAGTGTTCGCTGGAGTTCGACCTGCGTCCGTTGCCGGGCATGGACCCGAAAGTGCTGCGTGCGGAGATCCTGCGCAAGCTCAATCCCGTGGCCGAGCGGCACCAGGTGAAGATCGATTATAAACCGTTGTTCCCGGAAGTACCGCCGTTCGAACAGGCCGAAGACGCCGAATTGGTACGCATCGCCGAAAAGCTCACCGGCCATCGTGCCGAAACAGTGGCGTTTGGCACCGAAGCGCCTTATCTTCAGCGCCTTGGCTGCGAAACCATCGTGCTCGGCCCCGGCGACATCGCCTGTGCCCACCAGCCCGGCGAATACCTCGAAATGTCACGTTTGCAGCCTACCGTGCATCTATTGCGGCAGTTGGTTGAACATTACTGCCTGAAGAATTGAACACATCCCTTGTAGGCGCTGCCGAAGGCTCGGGCCGCGTTCGGACGATCTTTTGATCTTGTCTCTTAAAAACAAAGTCAAAAGATCGCAGCCTGCGGCAGCTCCTACAGGGGAAGACGTTAAATTAGTGGGAATCCAACCCGTATTCATGAGGAGAACGCGCGTGTCGCCAAGCCTGTTCCGACGATAACCATCAGCCCGCTGTGCGTTTTCCGTTTCGCCCTTTTTTCCGGCTGCTATTTATTACAGGCCCAGGTTCATGCCCGAATACGTCAATTGGCTTCGTCACGCGTCCCCTTACATCAACGCTCACCGCGACTGCACGTTCGTCGTCATGCTGCCCGGCGACGGTGTGGAGCATCCGAACTTCGGCAACATCGTCCACGACCTGGTGCTGTTGCACAGCCTCGGTGTGCGTCTGGTGCTGGTCCACGGTTCGCGTCCGCAGATTGAAACCCGCCTCGCCGCTCGCGGCCTGACCCCGCACTATCACCACGGCATGCGCATCACCGATGCGGCAACCCTGGAATGTGTGATCGATGCAGTCGGTCAGTTGCGCATCGCCATTGAAGCGCGGCTGTCGATGGACATGGCCTCGTCGCCGATGCAAGGCTCGCGTCTGCGGGTGGCCAGCGGCAACCTGGTCACGGCGCGGCCGATCGGCGTACTCGAGGGTGTCGACTATCACCACACCGGCGAAGTGCGCCGGGTCGACCGTAAAGGCATTAATCGCCTGCTCGACGAGCGCTCGATCGTGCTGCTGTCGCCGCTGGGCTACTCGCCGACCGGGGAAATCTTCAACCTCGCCTGCGAAGACGTCGCCACCCGCGCCGCCATCGACCTCGGTGCCGACAAGCTGTTGCTGTTCGGCGCTGACCTCGGTCTGATTGACGAAAACGGCAAACTGGTGCGCGAACTGCGGCCGCAACAGGTGCCTGCGCATCTGGCGCGTCTGGGCAACAACTATCAGGCCGAACTGCTGGATGCCGCCGCCGAGGCCTGCCGTGGCGGTGTCGCGCGCAGCCATATCGTCAGCTACGCCGAAGACGGCGCGCTGCTGACCGAACTGTTCACCCGCGATGGTGGCGGTACGCTGGTGGCTCAGGAGCAATTCGAACTGGTGCGCGAGGCGGCGATTGAAGACGTCGGCGGTTTGCTTGACCTGATCAGTCCGCTGGAGGAGCAGGGGATTCTGGTGCGTCGCTCGCGCGAAGTGCTGGAGCGCGAGATCGAGCAGTTCAGTGTGGTTGAGCGTGAAGGGATGATCATTGCCTGTGCAGCGCTGTACCAGATTGCCGATTCGGACGCCGGTGAGCTGGCGTGCCTGGCGGTGAATCCGGAGTACCGCCATGGCGGTCGCGGCGATGAGTTGCTGGAGCGCATCGAGACCCGTGCCCGGGCGCAAGGGTTGAAAACCCTGTTCGTGCTCACTACCCGTACCGCGCACTGGTTCCGCGAGCGCGGGTTCGAGCCTAGCAGCGTCGAACGCCTGCCGGCGGCGCGGGCATCGCTGTACAACTATCAGCGCAATTCGAAGATCTTCGAAAAGACCCTGTAATTCGAGTCCCCTGTAGGAGCTGCCGAAGGCTGCGATCTTTTGATCTAGATTCAGAAAACCAAAGTCAAAAGTTCGCAGCCTTCGGCAGCTCCGACCGGGGACTCGAATTACAGGGTCTTTTCGAAGATCTTCGAAAAGACCCTGTAATTCGAGTCCCCTGTAGGAGCTGCCGAAGGCTGCGATCTTTTGATCTTGATTCAGAAAACCAAAGTCAAAAGATCGCAGCCTTCGGCAGCTCCTACAGGGGACTCGAATTACAGGGTCTTTTCGAAGATCTTCGAAAAGACCCTGTAATTCGAGTCCCCTGTAGGAGCTGCCGCAGGCTGCGATCTTTTGATCTTGATTCAGAAACCCAAAGTCAAAAGATCGCAGCCTTCGGCAGCTCCTACAGGGTTTTGTGTTTACTCAGCGATGAACTTCGCACTGACGTACGGCGAATAATCCGGCAGCACCGTCTCGACCTTGCCCTGTTCCTTCAAAAACTTCGCCGTCTCACCAATCGCTTTCGCCGTGCCACCGTCCAGCAGTGCGGTGGATTGCTGCGCCTTGGCATCCGGGAAGGCCGAACCGGCCAGCAGCTCCGGCACGTCGGCCGCATTGGCACCCGTCAGTTTTGCGATTTTCTGCACCGGCGCCGAGTCCGCTGTCCAGCTGTCCTTATGGCTGGCGTAATCGGCAAACGCATCTAGAGTGACCTTGGCAAACCTGGCCACCACCTCAGGATGCTTTTCGGCGTAGTCCTTGCGCGCGACCCAGACTTCGAAGGTCGGTGCGCCCCATTGGCCGACTTGTGCGGCATCGGTCAGGGTCTTGCCGGTCTTGCGGATTTCCCCCAGCGCCGGCGACCAGACAAACGCGCCATCTATATCTCCACGCTTCCACGCCGCTGCGATTTCTGCGGGCTGCAGGTTCACCACTTTGACTTTCGAGGTGTCCAGGCCCCAGTGCTTGAGTGCGCCGAGCAGGCTGTAGTGGGAAGTGGAAACGAAAGGCGTGGCGATGGTCTTGCCGACCAGGTCCTGCGGGGTATTGATCCTGCTGCCATTGCGCACCACCAGCGCCTCGGCGGCGTTAATCTGCGCTGAAACAATGAAAGCGACGATCGGCAGATTGCGCGATGCGGCCGCTGCCAAAGGACTGGAGCCAAGGTTGCCGATCTGTACGTCGCCTGATGCGATGGCTGTCACAACTTCCGGGCCGCTATTGAAGCGACGCCAGTCGATTTTCTCGCCGATGGTCTTCTCGTAGACGCCGTCGGCCTGAGGGACTTTGCTCGGGTCGATACCGGTTTGATAGCCAACGGTGAGGTTGGCGGCATGGGCGGAAAAAGAAATCAGCGCCGATACACAAACTGTAACAAATTGACTAGATAGTGCGCGTTTGGCCATCATGGCGTCGCCTTTTCGATAGGGTTTGACGAATCGGGGTTGCGCCAAAGCTAATCGATATAAAAAAAGGCTAACAAATACCATTTAGGAATGAGCTTAGTCGCCGATACGCTGTTTCCCGGCGGAGGTGGCACGATACTGGCCATATTTCGAAATGATATTAAAAAGAATTAATAAATTCTTTTTGGGTTTATCAGGAAATCTTTACTCTGCACGGACCAAATCACTGCGATTAGACCTTGGTCGTAGACACACAAGGTTACGATTGACTTGTCAGTCACGGTCTGGCGCTAATCGCGCATCTTAGGATCCAGGGCATCAGACCCCGGGCCAGGAACACAAGAATTAGAAACGAGAGGAGCTTTACATGAACAAGTCCACCTTGGCCCTGGCTGTGGCCGTAGGGGTTTTGGCGCAGCAGGCAGGCGCCGCCGGTTTCATTGAAGACAGCAAAGCTACTTTGGGGCTGCGTAACTTCTACATCAACACTGATAACCGTGACTCCGGCACCAAAGCGGCTGGCGCTCAGAACAAGAACGAAGAATGGGGCCAAGGCTTCGATCTGCGTTTCATCTCCGGTTACACCCAAGGCACCGTAGGCTTCGGTATCGATGCCATCGGCCTGTTGGGCGTGCGTCTGGATTCGGGCGGCGGCACCAACGGTGCAACCTCGACGTCCTACGGTGGCACCGTGTTCCCGAGCAAGTCCAATGGCGAAGCTGTTGATAACTTCTCGAGTCTGGGCCTGACCGCCAAGGCCAAAATCTCTCAGACCGAACTGAAGCTGGGCACGTTGCAGCCAAAGAACCCGGTCATCGTGACCAACGACGGTCGTCTGCTGCCACAAACCTGGCAGGGTGGCCAGATCACTTCCGGCGAGATCAAGGACCTGACTCTGGTCGCTGGTCAGATCGAAGCAGTGAAAGGGCGTAACTCCAGCAACAACGAGAACCTGTCTGTTGGCGGTGCGAACGCTCGCGTGGCCAACAGCAACAAGTTCTACTACGCCGGTGGTGACTACAAAATCACCAAGGACCTGACTGCCCAGTACTACTACGGCAACCTGGAAGACTTCTACAAGCAGCACTTCCTGGGTCTGGTTCACAACTGGGCAATCGGCCCAGGCGTACTGAAGTCTGACTTCCGCTACTTCCACAGCAGCGACGACGGCGCCAACGGCAACACCGCCGCCTACTTCGGCAACGGTAACTACGTCGGCAATGTCAGCGGTAAAGGTCCGATCGACAACAACCTGTACAGCGGCCTGTTCCTGTATACCGTTGAAGGTCACACTTTCGGTGGCGGCTATCAGGTTTCCAACGGCAGCTCCGACTTCCCTTGGCTCAACCAGGGCGACGGTTCGTCGAACTACACCATTACCGACATGCAGATCCAGAAGTTCGGTCGTGCTGGCGAGAAAACCTGGCAAGCACGCTACTCGTATGACTTCGCCAAAGTCGGCCTGCCAGGCCTGACCGCCGGCATGGTCTACCTGCGCGGCAGCGACATCGACACCGTGGGTTCCAACCGTCGTGAGAACGGCAACGGCAACTCCGAGTGGGAACGCGATCTGACCATCGGTTACGTTATTCCTGAAGGCCCGGCCAAAAACCTGGGCTTCATGTGGAAAAACGCTACCTGGCGCAACGACATCCCAGGTCAGCGTGACCAGGATGAAAACCGCCTGATCGTCAGCTACTCGATCCCGCTGCTGTAATAGCGCGCTCAAGCGGCTGATGTAAAAAAGCCCCGTCCGGCATTGCGCCGGACGGGGCTTTTGCATTTTCGGGTCAGGCTCACCCCCGTAAGCCTGTCCCGACATTCCCTTCTTTTGCAGCTACTCAAGGCCTTCTCGAACCTTGGGGTCGATGTTCGTCGCGATGACGACGAGCGTCCAGTGAACGATGTTTAATATTCATTTAAGTGCTAGATATCTAGTTATTTATTCTTTTTCATGATGGCAAATCCCGAGCTACAGTTGAGTTCTCCAACAACTCATCAGGAGCAGCATCATGAGCCTCAGACTCGGCGACATCGCCCCCGACTTCGAACAGGATTCCAGCGCCGGCAAGATTCGTTTTCACGAGTGGCTGGGCGATAGCTGGGGTGTGCTGTTCTCCCACCCGGCCGACTTCACCCCGGTGTGCACCACCGAGCTGGGCTTCACCGCCAAGCTCAAGGATGAGTTCAGCAAGCGCGGCGTCAAAGCCATTGCGCTGTCGGTCGACCCGGTGGACTCGCACCACAAGTGGATCGAAGACATCAACGAAACCCAGAACACAGTCGTCAACTTCCCGATCCTGGCCGATGCCGATCGCAAGGTGTCCGATCTCTATGATCTTATCCACCCGAACGCCAACGACACGCTGACCGTGCGTTCGCTGTTCGTGATCGATCCGAACAAGAAGATCCGCCTGACCATCACCTACCCGGCGAGCACCGGGCGCAACTTCCACGAGATCCTGCGGGTGATCGATTCGCTGCAACTTACCGACAACTACAAGGTGGCCACCCCGGCCAACTGGCAGGACGGTGAGGAGGTGGTGATCGTGCCGTCACTCAAGGACGAGGAAGAGATCAAGCAGCGCTTTCCGAAGGGCTACCGCGCGGTGAAGCCATACCTGCGCCTGACGCCGCAGCCGAATAAGTGAATCCAGTGAGCTATTTGTTGTAGCTACCGGCGCTTTCGTCGGAACGCCGCCCGGAGCAGGCTCGCTCCCACATTTGAAATGCAGTCCCCTGTGGGAGCGAGCCTGCTCGCGAAGGCGTCAGTCCGGGCAGTACAGAATTCAGAACCACTAAGCAGGGGATTTCAGGCCGTTTTCACGGCCTGTTTTTTTGCCCGGAACAAAGCAAACCTCATATCTCTTAAACGCATAACCAAATGAATAAATATGATTTATGGATATATAAATCAGCTGGTAAGGTCACTCCATCGAAGCGAGATCGCAACCCGCGAATCGCCTGTAACGCGCAAGGAATCGTCTGAATGCTGGTCGTCTCACTCGGTGGCAGTCCCAGCCAACGCTCCCGTTCCGGGGTGTTGCTGGAGCGCTCGCAACGCTGGTTGCAGGAGCAGGGGGTGGAGGTGGTGAGTTATCAGGTGCGGGACTTCCCGGCCGAAGACTTGCTCCACGCCCGCTTCGACAGCCCGAAGGTGCTCGACCTGCTGGCGCAGATTGAAAACGCTGACGGTCTGCTGATCGCCACGCCGGTGTACAAGGCGTCGTTTTCCGGCGCGCTGAAGACCGTGCTCGATCTGCTCCCGGAACGCGCCCTGAACCACAAAATTGTGCTGCCGATGGCCACGGGCGGCAGCATCGCCCACATGCTGGTGGTCGATTACGCCCTCAAGCCCGTGCTGTCGGCATTGAAAGCCCAGGAAATGCTGCAAGGGATTTTTGCCGAGGACAGCCAGATTGCTTACGGCGAAGGCAGTGCCCAGGCGCAACTGGCGCCGGCGCTGGAGCAGCGTCTGCACGAAGCACTGGAGCAGTTTGTCAGTGCCATGGCCCGCCGGCCGAAACCGCTGGAGCCGGGGCTGTTGAATGAACGTTTGTTGAGTGCTCGCTGGAGCATTTAAGCCTCACCGAAGTTGAAGTACTGGCCTTACTCGCCCGCCAACGGGCAAGCAGGTGCAGCCACAACCCAACAGCAAAAAGGAGAGCGCTATGCGCACTGTATTTTTGCGTCGTGGTCTGGTCGCTCTGTTTGCTGCGGCTGTGTCCTTCGGCGCCATCACCCAGGCTCAGGCCGAGACGCTAAGAATCGGTTATCAGAAGTACGGCACGCTGGTGCTGCTCAAGGCCAAAGGCACACTGGAAAAACGTCTGGCCGCCCAAGGCGTGGACGTGCAATGGACTGAATTCCCCGGCGGCCCGCAACTGCTCGAAGGCCTGAACGTAGGCTCGATCGACTTCGGTGTTACCGGCGAAACTCCACCGGTATTCGCTCAGGCTGCCGGCGCTGACCTGCTCTATGTCGCCTACGAACCGCCAGCGCCGAACAGCGAAGCGATCCTCGTACCGAAAGACTCGCCGATCAAATCGGTCGGCGATCTGAAGGGCAAGAAAGTCGCGCTGAACAAAGGCTCCAACGTGCACTACTTGCTGGTGCGCGCCCTTGAAGACGCCGGCCTCAAATACGCCGATATCCAGACCGTGTACCTGCCGCCGGCCGATGCCCGCGCCGCGTTCGAACGTGGCAGCGTCGACGCCTGGGTGATCTGGGATCCGTACCAGGCCGCTGCCGAGCAACAGCTGCAAGCGCACACCCTGCGTGACGGCAAAGGCATCGTCGACAACCATCAGTTCTACCTCGCGACCAAACCTTACGCGCAGAAAAATCCCGAGGTGATCAAGACCCTCGTCGAAGAAGTGCGCGCCGTGGGCGAGTGGTCCAAAGCCAATCCTGAAGACGTGACCCGACAGGTCGCGCCACTGCTCGGCCTGCCGGCTGACATCACCCTGACCTCGGTGAAACGCCAGGGCTACGGTGCGCTGTTCCTTACCCCGGACGTGGTCGCCGCGCAACAGAAAATCGCCGACACCTTCTACCAGCTCAAGCTGATTCCCAAGCCGTTGAGCATCAAGGATGTGATCTGGACACCACCGGCCGCTGTGGCCCAAAGCTCGGTCAGCCAAGCCCAGTAAATCGAATCCCCAAGGAGACCACTCCATGAGCCTTAACATCTTCTGGTTCCTGCCTACCCACGGCGACGGCCATTACCTTGGCACCGCCGAAGGCGCCCGCGCCGTTGACCACGGTTATCTGCAACAGGTCGCGCAAGCGGCGGATCGTCTGGGTTTTGGCGGCGTGCTGATTCCCACCGGCCGTTCGTGCGAAGACTCGTGGCTGGTGGCCGCGTCGTTGATCCCGGTGACCCAGCGTCTGAAATTCCTTGTCGCCCTGCGCCCCGGGATCATTTCCCCGACGATGGCGGCGCGGCAGGCAGCGACCCTGGATCGTCTGTCCGGCGGTCGCGCGCTGTTCAACCTGGTGACCGGTGGCGACCCGGAAGAATTGGCCGGTGATGGTCTGTTCCTCGATCACGAAGCGCGTTATCAGGCTTCGGTGGAATTCACCCGCATCTGGCGTCGGGTGCTGGAAGGCGAAACCGTCGATTACGACGGCGAACACATCAGCGTGAAGGGCGCCAAACTGCTCTATCCGCCGATCCAGCAACCGCGCCCACCGCTGTACTTCGGTGGCTCCTCGGAAGCGGCGCAGGATCTCGCTGCCGAACAGGTCGAGATGGTCCTGACCTGGGGCGAACCGCCAGCGACGGTGGCCGAGAAGATCGAGCAGGTGCGCGCCAAGGCAGCCAGGCTCGGGCGTACCGTGCGCTTCGGCATTCGTCTGCATGTGATCGTGCGCGAAACCAACGCCGAAGCCTGGCAAGCAGCCGACCGGCTGATCTCGCATCTGGACGACGACACCATCAAACGTGCGCAAGCATCGCTGGCGCGCTTCGACTCGGTCGGCCAGCAACGCATGGCCGCGCTGCACGGCGGCAGTCGCGACAACCTCGAAGTCAGCCCCAACCTGTGGGCCGGCGTCGGTCTGGTGCGCGGCGGTGCCGGTACCGCGCTGGTCGGCGATGGTCCGACCGTGGCCGCCCGCGTGAAGGAGTACGCGGATCTGGGGATCGATACGTTCATCTTCTCCGGTTATCCACACCTCGAAGAGTCGTACCGCGTCGCTGAGCTGCTGTTCCCGCACCTCGACATCGAGCGTCCGGAGCTGCCGAAAAGCGCCGGTTATGTCAGCCCGTTCGGCGAGATGGTGGCTAACGACATTCTTCCCAAAGCCGCGTCGCAGAGCTGAGGCGCGTCATGAAGAAACTTATCCACAACCTCGCGCCCTGGGCGTTGCCGGTGTTGTTGCTGGCGGTGTGGCAGTTGTCGGTGTCGGCCGGTTGGTTGTCGACGCGGATTCTGCCGGCACCGGTGGCGGTGATCGAGGCCGGTGTCAGCCTGGTGCGCAGCGGCGAAATCTGGACGCACCTGGCAATCAGCGGCTGGCGCGCCGCGCTGGGCTTCACCATCGGTGGCAGCATCGGCCTGCTGCTGGGCTTCATTACCGGCCTGTCGAAGTGGGGCGAACGCCTGCTCGACAGTTCGGTGCAGATGATCCGCAACGTGCCGCACCTGGCGCTGATTCCGCTGGTGATCCTGTGGTTCGGCATCGACGAGTCGGCGAAGATTTTCCTGGTGGCGCTGGGCACGTTGTTCCCGATCTACCTCAACACTTATCACGGCATCCGCAACGTTGATCCGGCGTTGGTGGAGATGGCGCGCAGTTATGGCTTGAGCGGTTTCAGCCTGTTCTGGCAGGTGATTCTGCCGGGTGCGTTGCCTTCGATTCTGGTCGGTGTGCGCTTTGCGCTGGGCTTCATGTGGTTGACGCTGATCGTTGCCGAAACCATTTCCGCCAGCTCCGGCATCGGCTATCTGGCAATGAATGCCCGGGAGTTTTTACAGACTGATGTGGTGGTGCTGGCGATCCTGCTTTACGCGGTGCTCGGCAAACTCGCCGACCTCGCGGCCCGTGGACTTGAACGTGTGTGGTTGCGCTGGCATCCGGCTTATCAGGTTGCCAAGGGAGGCGTGGCATGACCGCTCAACAACCTCCACGCCTGCTGCGCGGGATTCCGCTGGTGGTGCGCAACCTGCAGAAAACCTTTGGTGCGCGGCAGGTGCTGCGCGACATCGACCTGCACATTCCAGCGGGGCAATTCGTCGCCGTGGTCGGGCGCAGCGGGTGCGGCAAGAGCACGTTCCTGCGTCTGCTCGCCGGCCTCGATCAACCGACGGGCGGCGACCTGTTGGCCGGTGCCGCACCGCTGAGCGATGCGCGGGAAGACACCCGGCTGATGTTCCAGGAAGCCCGGCTGCTGCCGTGGAAAAAGATCATCGACAACGTCGGGCTCGGCCTTAAAGGCAACTGGCGCCCGCAAGCGCTGGAGGCGCTGGAAGCGGTGGGTCTGGCCGATCGTGCCAGCGAATGGCCGGCCGCCTTGTCCGGTGGGCAGAAGCAGCGTGTGGCGCTGGCCCGCGCGCTGATTCATCAACCGCGCCTGCTGCTGCTCGACGAGCCGCTGGGTGCGCTGGATGCGCTGACCCGGATCGAGATGCAGCAACTGATCGAACGCCTCTGGCAACAGCATGGCTTCACCGTGCTGCTGGTGACCCATGACGTCAGCGAAGCGGTGGCGATTGCCGACCGGGTGATTCTGATCGAGGACGGCGAAGTCGGCCTCGACCTGCAAGTGGAGCTGCCACGTCCGCGCGTGCGCGGATCGCATCGACTGGCGGCGCTGGAAACCGAAGTGCTCAACCGTGTTCTGTCCCTGCCCGGCGAGCCGCCGGAGCCGGAACCTGTTTCACCACTGCCTACGCAATTGCGCTGGGCTCAATAACTCAAGTTACCTCCAACGACAGGAATCAAAGCCATGACTATCAAAGCCATCAACGTGCGCAACCAGTTCAAAGGCTCGATCAAGGAGATCGTTCTCGGCGACGTGCTGTCGGAAATCGACGTGCAGACCGCCTCCGGCATCGTCACTTCGGTGATCACCACCCGCTCGGTCAAGGAGCTGGAACTGGCGGTGGGCAGCGAAGTGATCGCCTTCGTGAAATCCACCGAGGTGTCGATCGCCAAGTTGTAAGCCTGTGGATAAAAACAAACCCCGAAAGGCGTGAGCCCTTCGGGGTTTTTTGTTATCTGCATCAGATGAGGATGCTGTCGCGGCGCTCCCACAGGTTATCTGTCGGTCACCAAATCTGCATACACAGCAGCTCCTTGTGGGAGCTGGCTTGCCAGCGATGAGGCCATTCAGCTCACCAGATGTCTCTTGGGCAGATAAGGCGGCAGATACAACCCGAGGTAGGCATCAAACACCCGCATCCCTTCCTCGGCCATGCGCGGCGTGATCTGCCCGTACTGCTGCACCGA
Source organism: Pseudomonas sp. Y5-11 (assembly GCF_022368695.1). Taxonomy (NCBI): domain Bacteria; kingdom Pseudomonadati; phylum Pseudomonadota; class Gammaproteobacteria; order Pseudomonadales; family Pseudomonadaceae; genus Pseudomonas; species Pseudomonas sp. Y5-11. Next base: position 418,896 of record NZ_CP058974.1, on the reverse strand, counting down.
ACGTGCATACACGCGGTCGCCCAGTTCCATCGCCAGCGCAAACACGTCGACATCGGTCGGCAGTCGCGGCAATTCGAAGTGATGGTCGAACAGTTTGTGCATCAGGTCGCCGAGTTCGATGTCGTGCTGGCGATCGGCCTGGGTCACTTCGGTCAGGCCGTGCTGGGCGAGGATCAACTGACGGGCCGCCGCGTCTTCGCCGTAGATCTCCAGCATCCGTTCCTCGATCAGCCGCGACAGGTCGCGCCAGTCGCGCAGGGCATCGTGGTCGATCGGCGCTTGCAGGCAGGCGCGAAACGCCGCGTGCACGTCGGCGGTCAAGGCTTCGAGCAGCGCCGGGACGCTGGCGAAGAAGTGGTAGACCGAGGAGGGTGGAATCTGCGCGCGTTCGGCGACGCTGTAGATCGACAGGCTGGCCACACCCTCGGCAGCCAGCAGCGTGCGCGCGGCGTCGAGTATCGAGTCGATGCGCGCCTGACTGCGGGCACGGGGTTTGCGGACGGGGGCGGGACGCGTCATGAAAGTCTCCTGCGGGGCAGCGGGCATTGTACGAGCCGGGTTCGATGTTGTCTGCCCGGACGCCATCGCTGGCAAGCCAGCTCCCACAGGTATCCGTGTTGAACACAAATTTTGATTACACAACAGAACCCTGTGGGAGCTGGCTTGCCAGCGATCCGCCGCAGGCGGCCATGCATCCCAAACACAGAGATGTGTGTTTAGCCATAAAAAACGCCGTTGGCTGCAAGAGCTGACGGCGTTCTGTTTGGCACTACAACCGCTTAAACGGTATGCAGATACCAGTTGTACTCAAGGTCGGAGATGGAGTGTTCGAACTCCTCCAGCTCGCTTTCCTTGCAGGCGACGAAGATATCGATGTATTTCGGATCGATGTACTTGGCCATCACCTCGCTGTCGTCCAGCTCACGCAGGGCATCGCGCAAGTTGTTCGGCAGGCTTTGTTCGTTCTGCTCGTAGCTGTTGCCTTCGACCGGAGCGCCCGGTTCGATCTTGTTCACCAGACCGTGATGCACACCGGCCAGGACCGAAGCCATCAGCAGGTACGGGTTGGCGTCGGCACCGGCCACGCGGTGTTCGATCCGTACGGCGTCGGCAGAGCCAGTCGGCACGCGGATCGCCACAGTGCGGTTGTCCAGGCCCCAGCACGGCGAGTTCGGTACATAGAACTGCGCGCCGAAGCGACGGTACGAGTTGACGTTCGGGCAGAGAAAAGCCATCTGCGCCGGCAGGGTCTCGAGCACACCGCCGATCGCGTGACGCAGCGCGGCGTTCTGCTCGGGATCCTCGCTTGCAAAGATGTTCTTGCCATCTTTGTCGAGCACCGAGATGTGGACATGCAGACCGTTACCGGCTTGGCCCGGGTACGGCTTGGCCATGAAGGTGGTGTCCATTTCATGGTCGTAGGCGATGTTCTTGATCAGACGCTTGAGCAGTACCGCGTAATCGCACGCCTTGATCGGGTCGGCGACGTGGTGCAGGTTCACTTCGAACTGCGCCGGGGCACTTTCCTTGACGATGGCGTCGGCCGGGATGCCTTGCTCTTTGGCGCCTTCCAGAATGTCCTGGAGGCAGTCGACGTATTCGTCGAGGTCGTCGATCAGGTAGACCTGAGTCGAGTGCGGGCGTTTGCCGGAAATCGGCGAGCGTGGCGGCTGTGGACGGCCGTTCACGTTTTCCTGGTCGATCAGGTAGAACTCCAGCTCGAAGGCTGCGCAGATGGTCAGGCCCAGCTCGTCAAACTTTGCAACAACTTGACGGAGCACTTCGCGCGGATCGGCGAAGAACGGGTCGCCTTCGAGTTCGTGCATGGTCATCAACAGTTGCGCGGTCGGGCGCTTCTGCCATGGCTCGTTGCACAGGGTATCGGGGATTGGATAGCAGATCCGGTCGGCGTCGCCGATGTCCAGACCCAGGCCGGTGCTTTCCACCGTAGAACCATTGATATCCAGAGCAAATAGAGAGGCCGGCAGGTTGATGCCTTTCTCGTAAACCTTGTGGAGGCTGGTGCGTTCGATGCGCTTGCCGCGCACCACACCATTCATATCCGCAATCAGAAGGTCAACGTACAGAACCTCAGGATGTTCCTTAAGGAACGCGTTCGCTTCGTTAAGCTGAACGGCACGCGGGGGTACCGACATGATGCAACACCTTTGTTGTTAAAAATATCAATCATTGATCTTTTCTGGTTTCAGTCAACCCGAACGGCATGCCGAAGTCAAGCGAGGCCTTTTTTGCCCTAAAAAAGCGCTGCGAGGGCATTTATGGGGCACTTTGGGGCGGTTTTTTGTCCTTGGGACGCTTGGCACCCGCGGGCTTGAGCAGGCCGTGTTGTATTTTTTACGGGGGTGTTGTGTAAAAAAATGAACAAGGCTAAGCTCCGATCAAACCCATAACAGCAATAATACCGGGGTGCTTCATGTCTCGCCTGCCGTTAATCGGCATCACCGACTGCTCGCAACAGTCCGGTCTGCATGCTCAACACATCAGTGGCGACAAATCCGTCCGTAGTGCAGCCCGCAAGGCTCGCGGGCTGTCGACGATATCCTCGTCCGCATCAGGCCAAACGGCAGCGTCCGTTATTCTGGACGTACGGCAAAGCATTCTGTTCATGGCGCCTTCCTTCAATATAGATCCCTTTGAGTCCCAAAGCCTGTGCCGCTTCCCCAGCCGTGCTCATGATTCTGCACGCCTTGAATGTGCACAGGAAATGCAACGCCAGCGTAAAGGGCAGGTAAGCTCCTCTTTCATTGTCGATGCGCGGTGCCAGGCGTAAGCCGGCACTGCGCGCAAGCAAGCCCCCTTTAACGCGACGCCACGGCGTCAAACTTTGCCTGACACGATGTCAGGAGACTCAGCCCAGAGGCATTTATGAGTAACAACCTCGACCAGCTCACCGATTGGTTGAAAGACCACAAGATCACAGAAGTCGAATGCATGATCGGCGACTTGACCGGTATCACCCGGGGCAAGATCTCGCCGACCAACAAGTTCATCGCCGAAAAGGGCATGCGTCTGCCGGAAAGCGTGCTGTTGCAGACCGTGACCGGCGACTACGTCGAAGACGACATCTATTACGAACTGCTCGACCCGGCCGACATCGACATGATCTGCCGCCCCGATCAGAACGCCGTATACCTGGTGCCATGGGCCATAGAGCCGACCGCCCAGGTGATCCACGACACCTACGACAAGCAAGGCAACCCGATCGAGCTGTCGCCGCGCAACGTGCTCAAAAAGGTCCTGAAGCTCTACGCCGACAAGGGCTGGCAGCCGATCGTGGCGCCGGAGATGGAGTTCTACCTGACCAAGCGCAGTGACGACCCCGACTATCCGCTGCAGCCGCCAATCGGCCGCTCGGGCCGTCCGGAAATCGGGCGTCAGTCGTTCTCCATCGAAGCGGCGAACGAGTTCGACCCGCTGTTCGAGGACGTCTACGACTGGTGCGAACTACAGGAGCTGGACCTCGATACCCTGATCCACGAAGACGGCACGGCGCAGATGGAAATCAACTTCCGTCACGGCGATGCACTGTCGCTGGCCGACCAGATCCTGGTGTTCAAGCGCACCATGCGCGAAGCCGCGCTCAAGCATGACGTGGCCGCCACCTTCATGGCCAAGCCGATGACCGGCGAGCCGGGCAGTGCGATGCACTTGCACCAGAGCATCATCGACATCGAGACCGGCAAGAACGTGTTCTCCAATGAAGACGGGACCATGAGCCAGCTGTTCCTGCACCACATCGGTGGCCTGCAGAAACTGATCCCGGAATTGCTTCCGCTGTTCGCGCCGAACGTCAACTCGTTCCGCCGCTTCCTGCCGGACACTTCGGCGCCGGTGAACGTGGAGTGGGGCGAAGAGAACCGCACCGTGGGCCTGCGCGTCCCGGATGCCGGCCCGCAGAACCGCCGCGTGGAAAACCGCCTGCCGGGCGCCGACGCCAACCCGTACCTGGCGATTGCCGCGAGCCTGCTCTGCGGTTACATCGGCATGGTCGAGGGCCTCAATCCGAGCGCGCCGGTGGTCGGTCGTGGCTATGAACGCCGCAACCTGCGCCTGCCGCTGACCATCGAAGACGCGCTGGAGCGTATGGAAAACAGCGCAACCATCGAGAAATACCTGGGCAAGACCTTCATCACCGGCTACGTCGCGGTCAAGCGGGCCGAGCATGAAAACTTCAAGCGCGTGATCAGTTCCTGGGAGCGTGAGTACTTGCTCTTCGCCGTCTGATACGCCGGGCGCGGCTGGCAGCAGCCGCGCCTTCACCGATAACAAGGAGAATTGGCATGACCAGCAACAACCCGCAAACCCGTGAGTGGCAAGCCCTGAGCAGCGAACACCACCTGGCCCCGTTCAGCGACTTCAAGCAACTGAAAGAGAAGGGCCCACGGATCATCACCAACGCCAAGGGCGTGTACCTGTGGGACAGCGAGGGCAACAAGATCCTCGATGGCATGGCGGGTCTGTGGTGCGTGGCGATCGGTTATGGCCGCGATGAGCTGGCTGACGCCGCCGCGAAGCAGATGCGCGAACTGCCTTACTACAACCTGTTCTTCCAGACCGCGCACCCGCCGGCGCTCGAACTGGCCAAGGCCATCGCCGACGTGGCGCCGGAAGGCATGAACCATGTGTTTTTCACCGGCTCCGGCTCCGAAGGCAACGACACCATGCTGCGCATGGTTCGCCACTACTGGGCGATCAAGGGCCAGCCGAACAAGAAAGTCATCATCAGCCGCAAGAACGGTTATCACGGTTCCACCGTGGCCGGCGCGAGCCTGGGCGGCATGACCTACATGCACGAACAGGGCGATTTGCCGATCCCGGGCATCGTCCACATCGCGCAGCCGTACTGGTTCGCCGAGGGCGGCGACATGTCGCCGGAAGAGTTCGGCATCTGGGCCGCCAATCAGCTGGAAGAGAAGATTCTCGAAGTCGGCGTGGACAACGTCGGTGCGTTCATTGCCGAGCCGATCCAGGGCGCCGGCGGCGTGATCATTCCGCCTGATACCTACTGGCCGCGCATCAAGGAAATCCTCGCCAAGTACGACATTCTGTTCGTCGCTGATGAGGTGATTTGCGGTTTCGGCCGTACCGGCGAGTGGTTCGGTTCGGATTTCTACGACCTGAAACCGGACATGATGACCATCGCCAAAGGCCTGACTTCCGGTTACATCCCGATGGGTGGCCTGATCGTCCGTGACGACGTGGTGAAGGTGCTCAACGAAGGTGGCGACTTCAACCACGGCTTCACCTACTCCGGGCACCCGGTGGCGGCGGCGGTGGGTCTGGAAAACATCCGGATTCTGCGCGACGAGAAAATTATCGAGAACGCGCACAACGAAACGGCACCGTATTTGCAGAAACGTCTGCGCGAACTCAACGACCACCCGTTGGTGGGCGAAGTGCGCGGCGTCGGGTTGCTGGGGGCGATCGAGCTGGTGCAGGACAAGGCCACTCGCAAGCGTTACGAAGGACGGGGCGTGGGCATGATCTGCCGGCAGTTCTGCTTCGATAACGGCCTGATCATGCGTGCCGTGGGCGACACCATGATCATTGCGCCGCCGCTGGTGATCAGCAAGGCGGAGATCGATGAGCTGGTGACCAAGGCACGCAAGTGCCTGGACCTGACCCTCAGTGCGTTGCAAGCCTAAGTGCTAGGCTTCGAGCGGGGGAGCTGCGGCGCTCTCGCTCGAAGGTGTCAGAAAGGTGGGCCTTTTCTTGAAAGACCGCCTCCGATCTTGCCAGACTAGCCGCAGTTCCAGTTGTCGGGGTTCGGCCGCTGAACAAAGTGGTTCAAAAAAGAAAAATTTGGAGCATGACGCATGAAGGCATTAGGTAAAAAGCTTGCTGGCAAGACTCTTCTCGCGCTGTCCGTCGCGGGCATGATGGCGGGTGCGGTTCACGCGGACGACAAGGTACTGCACGTTTACAACTGGTCCGACTACATCGCTCCGGACACCATTGCCAACTTCGAGAAAGAATCCGGGATCAAAGTCGTCTACGACGTATTCGACAGTAACGAAACCCTGGAAGCCAAACTGCTGGCGGGCAAATCCGGTTACGACGTCGTTGTGCCGTCGAACAACTTCCTGGCCAAGCAGATCAAGGCCGGTGTTTATCAGGAACTGGACCAGTCCAAGCTGCCTAACTGGAAAAACCTGAACCAGGACCTGCTCAAGGCCGTGTCGGTCAGCGATCCGGGTAACAAGCACGCCTTCCCGTACATGTGGGGTTCGATCGGTATCGGTTACAACCCGGAGAAGGTCAAGGCTGCGCTGGGCGTCGACACCATCGACTCGTGGGACGTGCTGCTCAAGCCGGAAAACATCGCCAAGCTCAAGGGCTGCGGTGTGAGCTTCCTCGATTCGCCGACCGAAATGCTCCCGGTCGCGCTGCACTACCTGGGCCTGCCTACCGACACCCAGAAAAAAGAAGACATCAAGAAAGCCGAGGACCTGTTCCTCAAGATTCGTCCTTCGATCACCTACTTCCACTCCTCCAAGTACATCTCGGACCTGGCCAACGGCAACATCTGTGTAGCGGTCGGTTACTCGGGTGACGTGCAGCAGGCCAAGTCTCGTGCCGCCGAGGCCGGTGACAAGGTGAAAGTCAGCTATGCCATTCCGAAAGAAGGCGCTGGCAGCTTCTTCGACATGGTCGCCATCCCTAAAGATGCCGAAAACGTCGAAGGCGCCTACAAGTTCATGACCTTCCTGCAGAAGCCTGAAGTCATGGCCGGCATCACCAACGCCGTACGCTTCCCGAACGGTAACGCTGCTGCGACCGCTCTGGTGGAAAAAGACATCACCAGCGATCCAGGCATTTACCCGCCAGCCGACGTGCAGGCCAAGCTGTATGCGATCGCCGATTTGCCGGCCGCTACCCAGCGCGAAATGACCCGCAGCTGGACCAAGATCAAATCCGGTAAATAAGCCGGTTTGAAGCAGCAACCGCTGGCTGTCGTCGCCATGACGGCGGTCAGCGGATCAATTAAATGACAGAAAGTTTTGCTGGATCGGTTTTTCGAAGGTAAGTTGCGCGCCGGTTTTGTTGCCGGGCAACCGTGACTGTCATGCAGTACGGGGCAACTTGGGCCCAACTCAATTAGAGGACCTCCACTTGCCTATTTTTTCTTCTTTGCGCAAAGCTCTGCTGGCCACTGCCGGCCTGACGATCGCTGTCGGAGCCCAGGCCGCCGGTACGGTGCATATTTATAACTGGTCGGATTACATCGGCGAGACCACCCTGGCCGACTTCCAGAAAGAAACCGGGATCAAACCGGTGTACGACGTGTTCGATTCCAACGAGACCCTGGAAGGCAAGCTGCTGGCCGGGCGTACCGGTTACGACGTGGTCGTGCCGTCGAACCACTTCCTAGGCAAGCAGATCAAGGCGGGCGCGTTCCAGAAGCTCGACAGGTCGCAGCTGCCGAACTATGCGAATCTCGATCCGGTGCTGCTCAAGCGCCTGGAGCAGAACGACCCGGGCAACCAGTACGCCGTCCCGTACCTGTGGGGCACCAACGGCATCGGCTACAACGTCGACAAGGTCAAGGCCGTGCTCGGTATCGACAAGATCGACTCCTGGAGCGTGCTGTTCGAACCGGAGAACATCAAGAAACTGCACAGCTGCGGCGTCGCGTTCCTCGACTCGGCCGATGAAATGATGCCGACCGTGCTCAACTACATGGGCCTGAACGCCAACAGCACCAATCCGAAGGATTACGCCAAGGCCACCGACAAACTGCTGGCCGTGCGTCCTTACGTCACCTACTTCCACTCCTCGAAATACATCGGTGATCTGGCCAACGGCGATATCTGCGTGGCCATTGGTTTCTCCGGTGACATCTTCCAGGCCAAGCACCGTGCCGAGGAAGCCAAGAAGGGTGTGAACATCGCCTACTCGATTCCGAAAGAGGGCGGCGCGCTGTGGTTCGACATGCTGGCGATTCCGAAGGACTCGTCCAACGTCAAAGAGGCCCACGCCTTCATCAACTATTTGCTGAAACCTGAGGTGATCGCCCAGGTCAGTGATTACGTCGGTTACGCCAACCCCAACCCGGGGTCGGACAAGCTGATGGAGCAGTCCATCCGCACCGATGAAGCGGTTTATCCACCGCAAGCAGTCCTCGACAAGACTTACGTGTCGGTCGAGTTGCCACCCAATATTCAGCGTTTGATGACCCGTAGCTGGACCAAGGTCAAGTCGGGCAAGTAAGGCACAAACTATCCTGGGTTCGTCCGCATGGGGCGAACTGCACTGTTTTTTTCTGGGAGTTTCGTAAATGGCAGTTGCCTCCGGCGCCTATAAGAAAGCCCTCGAGGGCGACCAGACACCTAAGCAGGTGTTGGTCAAAATCGACCGGGTCACGAAGAAGTTCGACGAGACGATTGCCGTGGACGATGTGTCCCTGGAAATCAAGAAGGGCGAAATTTTCGCCCTGCTCGGCGGTTCGGGATCGGGCAAATCCACACTGCTGCGGATGCTGGCAGGGTTCGAACGGCCCACGGAGGGGCGCATTTTCCTCGACGGCGTCGACATCACCGACATGCCGCCGTACGAGCGACCGATCAACATGATGTTCCAGTCGTACGCCTTGTTCCCGCACATGACCGTGGCGCAGAACATCGCCTTCGGCCTCAAGCAGGACAAGATCCCCAATGCCGAGATCGATGCGCGCGTCGCCGAGATGCTCAAACTGGTGCAGATGAGCCAGTACGCCAAGCGCAAGCCGCATCAACTGTCCGGCGGTCAGCGTCAACGTGTGGCACTGGCGCGTTCGCTGGCCAAGCGGCCGAAGCTGCTGCTGCTCGATGAACCGATGGGTGCACTGGACAAGAAACTGCGGTCGCAGATGCAGCTGGAGCTGGTGGAAATCATCGAGCGCGTGGGCGTGACCTGCGTGATGGTGACCCACGACCAGGAAGAGGCCATGACCATGGCCGAGCGCATCGCGATCATGCACCTGGGCTGGATCGCCCAGATCGGCAGCCCGATCGACATCTACGAAACTCCGACCAGCCGTCTGGTCTGCGAATTCATCGGCAACGTGAACATCTTCGAAGGTGAAGTGATCGACGATGCTGAAGGCCACGCGACCATCACCTGCAAGGACCTCGACCGGCAGATCTACGTCGGCCACGGCATCAGCACCTCGGTGCAGGACAAATCCGTGACCTACGCGATTCGTCCGGAGAAGCTGCTGGTCACCGCCGAGATGCCGACCTGCGAATACAACTGGTCGAGCGGCAAGGTGCATGACATCGCCTACCTCGGTGGGCATTCGGTGTTCTACGTCGAATTGCCGAGTGGCAAACTGGTGCAGTCGTTCGTCGCCAACGCCGAGCGTCGCGGTCAACGTCCGACCTGGGGTGATCAGGTTTACGTGTGGTGGGAAGACGACAGCGGCGTGGTACTTCGCTCATGAACATGCGCAAATTCAAACGCCGGCTCAATCGAATAATTCCCGGTGGCCGCCAGTTGGTCATCGGGGTTCCCTTCATCTGGCTGTTCCTGTTCTTCATGCTGCCGTTCTTCATCGTCCTGAAGATCAGCTTTGCCGAAGCCGATGTGGCCATTCCGCCGTACACCGAGATCTACACCTTCGCCGAGCAGAAGCTGCAACTGCTGCTGAACCTTGGCAACTACGCAATGCTCGGCGACGACGAGTTGTACATCGCCGCGTACCTTGGCTCGCTGAAGATGGCTTTCTTCAGCACGCTGTTGTGCCTGCTGATCGGCTACCCGATGGCCTACGCCATCGCCAGCGCCCGTAAAGAGCTGCAGACGGTGCTGGTGCTGCTGATCATGATGCCGACCTGGACCGCGATCCTGATCCGTGTGTATGCGTGGATGGGCATTCTCAGCAACAACGGCCTGCTCAACGGCTTCCTGATGAGCATGGGCTGGATCGACGAGCCGCTGCAGATCCTCAACACCAACCTCGCGGTGTACATCGGCGTCGTCTACTCGTACCTGCCGTTCATGATCCTGCCGCTGTACGCCAACCTGGTGAAGCACGATCACAGCTTGCTGGAGGCTGCTGCCGACCTCGGTTCGAGCACCTTCAACAGCTTCTGGAAAATCACCATTCCACTGTCCAAGAACGGGATCATTGCCGGCTGCATGCTGGTGTTCATCCCGGTGGTCGGTGAGTTCGTGATCCCGGAACTGCTTGGCGGCCCGGAAACCCTGATGATCGGTAAAGTGCTCTGGCAAGAGTTCTTCAACAACCGTGACTGGCCGGTGGCGTCCGCCCTGGCGGTGGTGATGCTGGCGATCCTGATTGTGCCGATCATCCTGTTCAACCGCAGTCAGGCCAAGGAAATGGAGGGTAAAGAATGAAGCGCTTCCGTTTCTCCAGCTTGATGCTGGTTCTGGGTCTGTTGTTCATCTACCTGCCGATGCTGATCCTGGTGATCTACTCGTTCAACGCCTCGAAACTGGTGACGGTATGGGGCGGCTGGTCGATCAAGTGGTATGTCGGCCTGCTCGACAACACGCAACTGATGGGCTCGGTGGTGCGCTCGCTGGAAATCGCCTGCTACACCGCGGTTGCCGCGGTGGCGCTGGGCACCCTCGCCGCGTTCGTCCTGACCCGCATCACCCACTTCAAGGGCCGCACGCTGTTCGGTGGCCTGGTCACCGCGCCGCTGGTGATGCCTGAAGTGATTACCGGTCTGTCGCTGTTGCTGCTGTTCGTGGCCATGGCGCAGATGATCGGCTGGCCGCAGGAACGTGGCATCGTCACCATCTGGATCGCCCATACCACGTTCTGTGCAGCGTATGTGGCGGTGGTGGTGTCGGCGCGTCTGCGTGAGCTGGACCTGTCGATCGAAGAGGCAGCCATGGACCTCGGTGCGCGGCCGTGGAAGGTGTTCTTCCTGATCACCATCCCGATGATCGCGCCTTCGCTGGCAGCGGGCGGCATGATGTCGTTCGCGCTGTCGCTGGACGATCTGGTACTGGCGAGCTTCGTCTCCGGCCCGGGTTCGACCACGCTACCGATGGAAGTGTTCTCGGCGGTGCGTCTTGGCGTGAAGCCGGAGATCAATGCCGTGGCCAGCCTGATTTTGCTGGCGGTATCGCTGGTGACCTTTCTGGTGTGGTTCTTCAGCCGTCGCGCCGAAGAAGCGCGCAAGAAAGCCATCCAGCAAGCCATCGAAGAAAGCGCCGCCGATTCGTGGAAACAACCGGACGTGCGCCGCGCGCCTGCGCCGGAAGCGGCCTGACGGGCAAAAAGATCGCAGCCTGCGGCAGCTCCTACAGTGGATTCAATCTCTGTAGGAGCTGCCGCAGGCTGCGATCTTTTGCTTTTGGAGCTCAGGAAATCCAAGGGGATGTACGGATGACCTCGACAAAGTTCATCGGCTTGAACCCCGGCTCCTGATCCACCAGCACATCGGTCTTCACATTGCCGAACGTGGTCTGCGGACGATGGCGCAAGCCGTCGGCAAACGCGCAGATGATGCATTCCTTGAAATCTTCCCCGCGTGGATGCGCATGCACCACCGCCTCGCGCTGGGTGCTGCTGAACGCCGCATAATCCATGCCCAGCACGTCCATCTCGACACCCGCCGTCACCAGCGCCACAGTCGGCCGCAGATGTTTGGGCACGCCCGGCGTGGTGTGCAGGGCAATCGACAGCCAGACCTGTTCGACGTCGTCATCGCTCAGCCCGTACGGTTTGAGAAACGCCGCTGCCGCGTTGGCGCCATCCACTTCGAAACGCTCGTCATCACTGCGATAACCGTCGACCAGTCCGAGGTCGTGGAACATCGCGCCGACATACAGCAGCTCCGGGCTGTAGGTCAGTTGTTGGCGTTCGCCGCTCAGCGCACCGAACAGAAACACCCGGCGCGAGTGGTGATAGAGCAGGTCGGATTCGATGTCGCGAATGTATTCGGTGGTGGCCCGGGCGAGGGCGCTGTCGGGGATTTTGATGCCGGCAATGGTCGTGCTCATAAGGTGTTTCCTCGTCGAAAACGCCGTCGTGGCGCTGATGGACAAAGTCTGTTCCCCGAGGCACTGCACGGACAAACAACCCATGGCTGCGATCCTTGCCAATCGACCTGCAAATCGTGCCAACTCACTTAAAACAGCAGACACCGAACTTGTGGCGAGGGGATTCATCCCCGATGGACTGCGCAGCAGTTCCAAAACCTGCTATTTCAGCGAATCAGGTAAACCGCGCAGTGAGGATCTACGACTGCTGCGCAGCCGATCGGGGATGAATCCCCTCGCCACAAAGATCCCCAAGGAGGCTTATGAACAAAACCATCGCCATCGTGGTGTTCCCCGGCGTGCAGGCGCTGGATGTCAGCGGGCCGATGGATGTGTTCGCCGAGGCCAATCGTTTTCTGCCCCCCGAGGATCACTATCGGCTGGAGGTGATCGGCGTCGAGCATGGCCCGATGGCCTGTTCCAACGGTTTGAACCTCAGCGCTCACCGGCATTTCAGCGAGGCGCTCGACGCCTGGGACTTGCTGCTGGTCGCCGGCGGCCCGCAGTTACCGTTTCTGGATTTCGGCAAAGGCTTCGACACCTGGCTGCGCGAGGCCTGTGCCCGTGCGCGGCGATTTGGCTCGATCTGCAACGGCGCGTTCATGCTCGCGCGGGCGGGGCTGCTGGACGGGCGAACGGTGACCACCCACTGGAACGATGCCCAAGCGTTGGCGCAATTGTGTCCATCGGCGCGGGTCGAAGCCGATCGCCTGTATGTCGAGGACGGTGCGCTCTATACCTCGGCCGGGGTTACGGCGGGGATCGATCTGTCCTTGTACCTGTTGGCCCGCGATCACGGCGCTGACGTGGCGCTGAGCGTGGCCAAACGGCTGGTGGTGTTCACCCAGCGCTCGGGCGGGCAGTCGCAGTTCAGCCCGTTCCTCACGCCGCATGCGGAGCCGACCTCGGCGGTGGCAATGGTGCAGTTGTATGTGCTGGCCAATCTCACCGGCGACCTGACGATTGCCGACTTGGCAAATGCGGCGAACATGAGCGCGCGCAATTTTTCCCGGGTGTTTGCCCGCGAGGCCAAAGTCACCCCGGCGGAGTTCGTCGAAAGTGCGCGGGTGGATGCGGCGCGGGTGCTGCTGGAAAGCACCACGGCGCCGCTGAAGACCGTGGCCTATCAGTGCGGGTTTCGCGATGCGCAGCACATGCGCAGTGTGTTCAATCGCCGGTTGGGGGTGACGCCGCAGCAGTTTCGGCTGAATTTTGCTGGGCTGCTCTGAGTTCCAGTGTTGTTCTTGAGGGTCCCTTCGCGAGCAGGCTCGCTCCCACAGGGGAATGCATTTCAAATGTGGGAGCGAGCTTGCTCGCGAAGGGGCCGGTGCTGTCAGCGCAAGACTACTGCGCAGACCTTGCCGGCAACAGCTTCAAAGTACTGCGAGTATTGGCCGTCACCTCTTCCTCGCTGAAGTGCGCCTGCACGTACATTCCCTCGATGTACTCTTCGGCCTGATCGTCATAGTGGCTGTCGAACGGCACACCGCTCTGGCCGACCGGGTTGATGGTCAGGCTGTGCGCCGGGTCGGCGAAGTCCACCAGACGCCGCGTCGAAGGCCCGTAAGTCACTGGCCATGGCGCCGGGCCGAGTTTGGCCGAAAGGTTGTTCGGCACTTCGTGGCTGCCCGGTGCAGCGAACGGCCCGACATTGACGATCCGGTCCAGCGGCTTCTGCTGACCCAACGGATGACCGTGGGTCAGGGTGTGCGCCGTGCCCCATTGCCAGTCCGACGGATTGTCGCCGAGGGTCAGTTTCAGGTGCGCGATGCTCGCCTGCCACGCCGCTTTGACGATGTCTGCGCGGGTCTCCTTGTTCGGCGTGTTGCGGCTGTCCCACCACGGCGAATCGGCGCTCGCCGCCAGGCGCGGCAGCGCGGCATCGATCACCCGGGTCGATAGCAGCGTCTCGAAGAAATCGTTGCCCAACTCATCGCGCATCGCCGCATCAGCGAGGTCGTAGAGGAACTGGTTGAACACGGTGGCGCTCACCGAATCCAGCGGATAGTCGCCCGGCCACTGCGCCAGTTGCTCGACCAGTTTCAGTTGCGCCGGATCGCTCACCACTTCACGCAGCACCGGCAGCAATGGCGCCAGGGTGCGCGGGCCGTAGGCGGTGGTGGTGCCCAGTTGCAGCTTCTGGTTGGCTTCGTTGCTCCATTTCACGTTCTTGTCACTGAGCTGGCGATTGAGCTGCTGGCCGCGATCGGCGAGGTTGTAGTAACCGGGAATCTCCATCCCGGTCGGCGATAGCGGCTGGAAGTTGGCCGAGACGATGTAGCCGCGCGCCGGATTTTCCTCCTGCGGGTTGGTGCTGAACGGGTAGTAGCCATCCTTGTCCGCCTGATTGCTGCTGCCGTCGAGAATGAACTCCGGTTTGACCCCGGCCGGGCGTTTGGGCAACAGCGCCGAGGCCCACCAGGCGATGTCACCCTTGGCGTTGGCGTAAACGATGTTCAGCCCCGGCGCCTGCACCTTCGCCGCTGCGGCGCGGGCCTTGGCCAGGGTGTCGGCGCGGTTGAGCTGGTAGAAACCTTCGAGGATCGGGTTCGGCGTTTCGAGGAACGCCCACCACATGGCGATCGGTGTCTTCCCGGCGGCGGTGCCGAGGGCGTCGTTGACGATCGGGCCATGGGGCGACTGGCGCAGGGTCAGCGTCACCGGCGCCTGGCCCTTCACCGCGATCTGCTGCTCGGAGCTGACCAGATCTGTCCACTGGCCGTGGTACCAGACTTGATTCGGGTTGTCCGGGTTGACCTTCTCGGCGATCAGATCCAGATCGTCGTTCTGGAACATGGTCAGGCTCCAGCCGAAATCCAGGTTGTGCCCCAGGAACGCGAACGGCACCAGTGCCTGATGATGGCCGTAAAGCTCAAACCCCGGCGCCGACAGTTGTGCTTCGTACCACACCGAAGGCACCGAGAAACGAATGTGTGGGTCGCCGGCCAGCAGCGGTTTGCCGCTCTGGCTGCGACTGCCGGCAATCACCCAGGCATTGCTGCCTTCGAATTGCGGCAGGCCGTTTTCAACCAGCGCCTGCTCGCTGAGGCGGGCGAGGGCGTTGAGGTCTTTCCAGTCGTCGGCGGCAAGGGTCGGCGTCTTCTTGGCGTGACCTTTGGCGAGTACGCCTTGGGGCTGCCAGTCGAGGTCGAAGACGTTGAGGTAATCTGCGCCGAGTTGGTCGCGCACGTAGGTCAGCAACGGTTCGGTGCGAAACGCGGCGGCGAAGCTGTAGGCCATGTAACCGGCGACGCTGATGCTGTCCTCTGCCGTAAACGGCCGCTTGGGGATGCCCAGCACGTCGAACTCGATCGGCGCCGCGTGGCTGTCCTGATATTGGTTGATGCCGTCCAGATAGGCTTGCAGGGCCTTCCACGCCGGTGACTGCTTATCGAGACTGGCGACATAACGGGCGGCGCGTTCGCGGATGCGCAGGCTGCGGAACAGTTTGTCAGTGTCGAGCAGCTTCGGCCCGAGCACTTCGGCCAGTTCGCCACGGGCGAGGCGGCGCATGGCTTCCATCTGGAACAGGCGATCTTGAGCGTGCACGTAGCCGAGGGCGCGATACAGATCGGTTTCGTTCTCGGCACGAATATGCGGCACCCCGCGTTCGTCGTAACGCACCGTCACCGAACCTTGCAGGTTGCGCAGTTCCACCTGGCCCTGACGCGTCGGTTGCTTGCTGTAGAGATAGGCGCCGACGCTGGCGAGCAGGACAACGATGAGCAAGGCAAGAACGGTGAAGACGCGTTTCATGGTGACTCCTTGTGCATGCGGGATTGCCGCCCGTCGGGCTGCAAACAATTAGCACAGACCTTCCGTGCCGTGCATCGCTGTCCTCGAAAAGTCCGGAATGCCTTACTGCACCATCACCGGCCAAGGGCAATAACACCCGACCGCCAGGGTGTGCGTGGCGTTGACCGGTCGATCATCCATCAGCGCGTTGAGGATCGGTTCAATAAAGCTGTTGCTGGAGTTGCAGGTCAGGCCTTCGCTGTAGGGGCCGAAATACGCCAGTTTGCCGCTGCGGTCCCAGATCGCCACGGCGGGGCTGGCCGGTACCTGATCGGAACCGGGCAACACCGTGATGTGTTTCAGATTGCTCAGGGTCGCGGGCAACTGGCCGTGGCTGCCAGCCTTTTGCACGGCGAAGAATTCCACGCCGCGCGGGCCGAACTGCTCGACCATTTCCGTCAGGTGCTGTTGATTGCCGACGTTGCACGGACAGGCCGGGTCCCAGAAATGCACGAAACGGATTTTGCCGGGGCCGGCCAGCTCATCCGGCAGGCGCAGCGAATCACCGGAAAACACCGCAGTGTGCTGACTGAACGCACGCAGATAACGCCCCTGAAACCAGTCGTACGCCGCCCACAGTACCCCGGCACACACAAGCGCGAGCAGGCTGGCAAACAGTGCGGTGCGGTAGGGCGAGCGCATGGTTTTTCGATCCTCGAAGGGGGGCTAGCTTGCCATGCTTGCCGCAACAGATGAATATCGCAGGCCGATAAAGTCTGTTTACCGCTTTGGAATACCCGCATGCCTGACACTTTCGATGCCGATCATTTACGCGCCAGCCTCAAGCCTTTGGCCCAGTGGCAGCCGTTGTCGGACGAAGCGAAGGCGTATCAGCGGTTTTATAAAACCGATTTCCCCGAGCGCGATGTCTGGCGCGGCATGGGCCGGTTCGAAGTGGACGGGTATGAGCTGGTCAGCCATTGCTGGTGGCCGGAGAAGGTCAAGGGCACGCTGTTTCTGCTGCACGGTTTTTACGATCACACCGGGCTGTACCGGCATGTCATCGAGTGGGCACTGGATCAGGATTTTGCTGTTATTGCCTGCGACTTGCCGGGGCATGGTCTGTCGAGTGGGCCGCGGGCGAGCATCCGTGATTTCTCTGAATATCAGGACGCCTTGCAGGCGTTGTTCGCCGAAGCCGCTTCGATTGCCCTGCCGCAACCCTGGCACCTGTGCGGGCAAAGCACCGGCGGCGCGATCGTCGTCGACCATGTACTCAATCATGGCGAGGGCAGCCCGGCGCAAGGCCATTTGATCCTGTTGGCGCCGCTGGTACGTCCGCGCGCCTGGGGCTGGTCGCAGCTCAGTTATTACCTGCTCAGACCTTTCGTGCGAGGCATCGCCCGGCGCTTCAGCGAAAACTCCAACGACCCGGATTTCCTGCCGTTTCTGCAGGCCGATCCGTTACAGCCCAAACGCTTGCCGACCGCGTGGGTCGGTGCGCTGTCGCGCTGGATCATCCGCGTCGAGCACGCGAAAAAAAGTCCGCGACGGCCGCTGATCATTCAGGGGCAGGCGGACATGACCGTGGACTGGCAGCACAACTTGCAGGTGCTGAAGTGGAAATTCGACCGGCCGCAGATTCTGTTGCTGCCGCAGGCGCGGCATCATCTGGCGAACGAGACGCTGGAGATGCGCGAGGAGTATTTCGAGTTTCTGAACAAGCGGATCAGGGGGCGGAATCTCTAGCGTCTGTTAAGGCCTCTTCGCGAGCAGGCTCACTCCCACAGGAGACCGCGATCACCTGTGGGAGCGAGCCTGCTCGCGAAGGCGGCCCTTCAGGCAATAGAAATTACTGGCCAAGGTTCGAAGAGCTTTGCCCCACCGCCAACCCGGCCCGGATCGCTGCGAGCGCCGCCTGGTAATACGCCTTGCCCTCGCTGGACTCGGCAAAGGTCGCGAACTGCTCCAGTTCGTCGTCCGACAGATCGCGATAAACATAGAGCAGCGTGTTGTTCAAATCGGCACCGATCTGCTCCATCAGGCGCTGGCGCTGGCCGTTCAGCATGCCTTGCGCCTGACCGCCGCCGAGCAGGCCGGGAATCATCGAACTCAAGCTGTCCGCCGCCACGCCGGCAATCGCCAGGCTGACTTCGGCGCCGGCCTCGCGCGCCGGCAGCGCTTGCGCCAGATGGCCGATGATCAGCAGACGGCTGTCGCTGACCTGCATCTTCGGCAAGCCTTTGGCGTTCTTCGCCAGTTGATCGCGACGGGTGGCGAGCAATTCAGCGGCGACGATTTTCTTGCCCAGTGGCGATTGAAAGAACGTCAGCGCCGGTTGTGGATCGGCCAAGTGCTGGCGCAATTGCGCTTCGGCACGCTGATCCATGGCCTGCGGTGCGAAGCGCTGGTTGCTGTTGTTGACCAGGGCCTGAAACACCGCCGGTGGCAGGTTGTTCTGGTAGCGCTGCTGCGCGGCACTCAGGGCATCGTTGAAATGCGCACGTTGATCTGGCCAGCCGGCGATCTTGTACAACTGATCGTGGCCGTCCGCCCAGGCGGGCAAAACGCAGAACATCAACAGTGAAAAAAGCAAACGGCGCATAGGGACTCCTGTCAGCAGCGGACTATTCTCCGTGCGGTGCCGGTACTTGTCGAGAATTCGTATCAAGCCGCCGCGTGGCTCTGTCGGATTTCCTGCCGCCGGCATACTATGCGCGCCATGCAAATATCCTCTGAACACCCGCTGCTGTTACGTATCGTCGACGACCTGGCCGAGCATGGCTGGTCGCAGCAGAACATTTTCCTGCCCGCGGGTTTGACCCGTGAGCTGGCGGCCGAGTGCCGCAAACGTGAGGCCGAGGGCGAACTGGCGCCGGCAGCGGTAGGCCGTGGGCCGTTTTCGGAGATTCGCGAGGGCATTCGCGGCGACCACATCCAGTGGATCGACCCGGGCCAGGCCGAGGCCAGCGACCGTTACCTGAATCTGATGGAGAGTCTGCGCGAGGCGCTCAATCGCGGGTTGTTCCTCGGGCTTGAGGATTTCGAGTGCCACTTCGCCCTGTATCCGCCGGGCGCGTTCTACCGCAAGCACGTCGACCGTTTTCGCGACGATGACCGGCGCATGGTCTCGGCGGTGGTCTACCTCAATGACGCCTGGCTGCCGGAAGACGGCGGTCAGTTGCGCATGTACCTGAGCGAAGACCGTGTGCATGACGTGCAACCCACCGGCGGCTGCCTGGTGGTGTTCCTCTCCGGCGAAGTACCGCATGAAGTGTTGCCGGCGCAGCGCGAACGCCTGTCACTGACCGGCTGGTTCCGCCGCCGTGGCAACGAACCGTTCTGAGATGCAGAAGATTCTGGTCAGCCGTTGCCTGTTGGGCCACCGCGTGCGTTACGACGGCGGGGCCAGCGGGCCGTTCGACTTGCTCGAACAATGGATCGCCGAAGGCCGTGTAGTGCCGCTGTGCCCGGAAGTGGCCGGTGGTTTGCCGACCCCGCGCGCCGCGGCGGAAATCCCCGGCGGGCAGGGCGCCGACGTGCTCGATGGCAAGGCGGCGGTGATCACCACCGAGGGCGAGAACGTCAGCGCGCAGTTTCTCGACGGCGCGCGGCAGGCGCTGGCGCTGGTGCAGAAACACGGCATCCGCGTCGCGGTGCTCAAGGCCAACAGCCCTTCCTGCGGGAATCTGCTGACTTATGACGGGACGTTCAGTGGGGTGAAGGTCTCGGGAGAAGGCGTGACGGCTGCGCTGCTCAAACGCCATGGGGTTCAAGTCTTCAGTGAACTCGAACTTTCTCAGGCCTCCATGGCCCTGGCCCACCTCGACTAAAAGCCCACCAAAGACCGTCTGTAGGAGCTGTCGAGTGAAACGAGGCTGCGATCTTTTGATCTTCAAAATCAAGATCTAAAGATCGCAGCCTGCGGCAGCTCCTACGGTTCGGTGAACCACTTCGCGGACAACGCCGCCAACCGCCCATCGGCCTTGATCCGCTGCAACGCACCTTCCAGGCTGGCGTGAAATGCCGGATTACCCTTCTGAAACGGAATCGCCAGCTCCACCGGGGTCGCTTTCGGCTTCTCTTCGGTCAGCGCCTGCACCAGCACCATTGGCCGTGGCTGCTCATCTTTCTTCGCCCACAACTGCGAATCGACCTTGCCGTAAGACTCGCTGAAGTCGAAACGATCCTTGAGTTCAGGTGTCAGTGCTATGTGGTTGAGCGCGACGTCGTATTTGCCGCTTTCAACGCCCTGGAGCAGGTCGGCTTCGTCGGTGACGATGAAGTCGGCGCGTACATCCAGCTCGTTGGCCAGCAGTTGCCCAAGCTCGACCTCGAACCCCGTGAGTGTGTCGCCATCCTTGAAATTGAAGGGCGGTGTATTAGCCTCAAGGGCAATGCGCAACTCGCCACGGTCGTTGATGTCATCAATCAGTTCGGCGTGAGCCAAGGGGCTCAGAAGGGGTAGCAGGCAGATCAGGCCAGGCAGAAGGCGCATGGTCACTCCTTTGAAATCATTATTGCGATGCTCTGAGTCAGGCTCGCTTTGCTATGGTTGTCGAGTGCCTTCGACAACGAATGGTCATGAAGTTGTCATGACCGCGCGGATTTTACGGAAAAACTGGAGAAGAGAATGAAAACGTTTATGTCACGAGCAGCCTTGGCTGGCCTGTTGATGGGTGTTTCAGTGCTGGCCAGTGCAGCGACCCCGGCGCCTAAAGGTGCCGAAGTGTTCATCGTTTCTCCCGAAGACGGGGCCACGGTTTCTCAGGAGTTCAAGGTCAAGTTCGGGGTCAAGGACGTTGCGCTGGCACCGGCCGGTGACGTTACCAAGAATACCGGTCACCATCACCTGCTGATCGACGTTGACCAAATGCCGGCGGCGGGCGCGCCGATTCCGAATGATGCCAACCATATGCACTTCGGCAAGGCGCAGACCGAGGCTACGATCAAACTGGCCCCGGGCAAGCACACCTTGCAGCTGGAGCTGGGCGACAGCGGCCACATGCCGTTCGATCCGCCGATCGTGTCGAAGAAAATCACCGTCAACGTCAAATAAGTTTTCGGCGTTGCATGAAAAAGGGAGCCCGAAGGCTCCCTTTTTCATTGCTCGGCGTTCGATCAGAACAGCACGCGGCTACGGATGGTGCCGTTGACGTGTTGCAGCTTCTCTTGCGCCAGCTCCGAGTACTCGGCGTCGACGTCGATCACCACGTAACCGACTTTCTCGTTGGTCTGCAGGAACTGACCGGAGATGTTGATGCCGTTTTCGGCGAAGACCTTGTTGATCTCGCTCATCACACCTGGAATGTTCTCGTGGATGTGCAGCAGACGGTGCTTGCCAGGGTGAGCCGGCAGGGCCACTTCCGGGAAGTTCACCGACGACACCGAAGTACCGTTGTCGCTGTACTTGACCAGTTTCTCCGCCACTTCCAGACCGATGTTGGCCTGGGCTTCGGCAGTCGAACCACCGATGTGCGGGGTCAGGATCACGTTGTCCAGGCCACGCAGCGGGCTTTCGAACTCTTCGTCGTTGGAGCGTGGCTCTACCGGGAACACGTCGATGGCCGCGCCGATCAGGTGCTTGTCCTTGATCGCGTCCGCCAGGGCGTCCAGCTCGACCACGGTGCCGCGCGCGGCGTTGATCAGGATGCCGCCCTTCTTGATGGCGCGGATTTCCTTCTCGCCGATCATCCACTGGGTCGCCGCGGTTTCCGGAACGTGCAGGGTGACGATGTCGGACATGCCCAGCAGCTCGTGCAGGTTGCCGACCTGAGTGGCGTTGCCCAGCGGCAGCTTGGTCACGGTATCGTAGAAGAACACCTGCATCCCTAAGCCTTCCGCCAGAACCGACAGCTGCGTACCGATCGAGCCGTAGCCGACGATGCCCAGTTTCTTGCCACGGATCTCGAAGGAGTTGGCTGCGGACTTGATCCAGCCGCCACGGTGGCAGGATGCGTTTTTCTCAGGGATGCCGCGCAGCAGCAGGATCGCTTCGGCCAGCACCAGTTCCGCGACGGAGCGGGTGTTGGAGTACGGCGCGTTGAACACGGCGATACCGCGCTCGCGGGCAGCACTCAGGTCGACCTGGTTGGTGCCGATGCAGAAACAGCCGACCGCGACCAGCTTCTTCGCGTGATCGAAGATCTCTTCGGTCAGTTGGGTGCGCGAACGAATGCCGATGAAGTGAGCGTCAGCGATCTTTTCCTTGAGCTCGGCTTCCGGCAAGGAGCCTGTCAGGTATTCGATGCTGGTGTAGCCCGCCGCCTTGAGGACGTCGACAGCCGATTGGTGGACGCCTTCGAGAAGAAGGAACTTGATCTTGCTCTTATCGAGAGAAGTCTTGCTCATCTGCGTAAACCTGTATCCCGGAGAAAAATGGCAGGAAATGGTCAACAGACATTGACCTGGACGACAAGAAAGCCGTCACCGCAGAACTGGCCTTGGGCACTGGCCTGCGGGGTCGGTATGCTAGCATAGCCACCCCGCGAAACACTCATTCCTGCGACGTGAAGCGTCTTCAGGATGACCATGAATTGTTCGAGAGTTCTGTCGATGACCAATCCTGCCCTGATTGATGAACTGAAGACCCTGGTCGAGCCTGGCAAGGTCCTGACCGACGCCGACTCCCTGAATGCGTACGGCAAGGATTGGACCAAGCACTTCGCGCCCGCGCCAAGCGCCATCGTGTTTCCCAAGACCATCGAGCAGGTGCAGGCCGTCGTCCGCTGGGCCAATACCCACAAAGTGGCGCTGGTGCCATCCGGCGGGCGCACCGGGCTGTCCGCCGCCGCCGTCGCCGCGAATGGCGAAGTGGTGGTGTCGTTCGACTACATGAACCAGATTCTCGACGTGAACCTCACCGATCGCACCGCCGTCTGCCAGCCCGGCGTGGTCACCGAACACCTGCAAAACGTCGCCGAAGAAAACGGCCTGTATTACCCGGTGGATTTCGCGTCGGCCGGTTCCAGTCAGATTGGCGGCAATATCGGCACCAATGCCGGCGGAATCAAGGTGATTCGCTACGGCATGACCCGTAACTGGGTCGCCGGCCTGAAAGTGGTCACCGGCAAGGGCGATGTGCTGGAGCTGAATAAAGACCTGATCAAGAACGCCACCGGTTACGACCTGCGCCAGCTGTTCATCGGCGCCGAGGGCACCTTGGGTTTTGTGGTCGAAGCGACCATGCGTCTGGATCGTGCGCCGAAAAACCTCACCGCGATGGTCCTCGGCACCGCTGATTTCGATTCGATCATGCCGGTGCTGCACGCCTTTCAGGGCAAGCTTGACCTGACCGCGTTCGAATTCTTCTCTGACAAGGCCCTGGCCAAAGTGCTGGGCCGTGGCGACGTACCGGCGCCGTTCGACACCGAGTGCCCGTTCTATGCGTTGCTGGAATTCGAAGCAACCAGCGAAGAAGTGGCCAACACCGCGCTGGAAACCTTCGAACACTGCGTCGAGCAGGGCTGGGTGCTGGACGGCGTGATGAGCCAGAGCGAAACCCAGCTGCACAACCTGTGGAAGCTGCGCGAGTACATTTCCGAAACCATCTCGCACTGGACGCCGTACAAGAACGACATCTCGGTCACTGTGTCGAAAGTCCCGGCATTCCTGCAGGAAATCGACGCGATCGTCGGTGAACATTACCCGGACTTCGAAATCGTCTGGTTCGGCCACATCGGCGACGGCAACCTGCACCTGAACATCCTCAAGCCGGATAACCTGAGCAAGGACGAGTTCTTCGCCAAGTGTGCGACCGTCAACAAGTGGGTGTTCGAAACCGTCGAGAAATACAACGGCTCGATCTCCGCCGAACACGGCGTCGGCATGACCAAGCGCGACTACTTGACGTACAGCCGTTCGCCGGTCGAAATCGAGTACATGAAAGCGGTCAAAGCGGTATTCGACCCGAACGGCATCATGAACCCGGGCAAGATCTTCGCGGTTTGATTGGCAATCCCCTGAATCAATGAAGGCAGGAGTCGGTAAATGAGCTATCAGCACCAGTACGTCGACGGCACGCGCATTCACTTCCCGATCGGGAAAGTGGTGTGCATTGGCCGTAATTACGCCGAACACGCCAAGGAACTGGACAATCCGGTGCCTACCGAACCGTTGCTGTTCATCAAGCCGGGCAGTTGCGTGGTGCCGCTGGAAGGCGGGTTCAGCATTCCGACCGAGCGCGGCTCGGTGCACTACGAAGCGGAAATCGCCGTGTTGATCGGCAAGCCGCTGTCGACCAAGCCGAGCCGCGAAGAAGTGCTGGATGCGATCTCCGGCTTTGCTCCGGCGCTGGATTTGACCCTGCGCGACAAGCAGGCCGAGCTCAAGTCCAAGGGCCTGCCATGGGAAATCGCCAAGTCGTTCGACGGCGCGGCGGTGATCGCGCCGTTCGTGGTCGGCAGCACGTTCCCAGACCTGACCGACATCGGCATTCGCCTGACCATCAACGGTGAAGTGCGTCAGGACGGCAACAGCAGCGCGATGCTCAACCCGATCGTGCCGATGATCCAGCACATGGCCGGCTGCTTTTCGCTGCAGGCCGGCGACGTGATCCTCACCGGCACGCCAGTGGGCGTCGGCCCGCTGAATGTCGGCGACGACATTGTGCTGGAACTGGTTGGCGCGAGCAGCTTCAGCAGCAGCGTGCGCTGACCGAACGCATCCGATACACAGCAACTGTGGCGAGGGAGCTTGCTCCCGCTGGACTGCGCAGCAGGCCCTTGAAAAGCAGGGACGCTTCGCGCCCCCGCCACAATAAATCCCCTCACAACAGGGCTCACTCCCACACTGGTTATGTGTCGCGGCTCGCAAAGCCGCACGCCAATCCCGCCATTTGCCGTTTTTTTCACATTCTGTCCGGATAATTCCTCTCATTCTGGCGTCTGAGCCGGCCTCTTTGTGCTATTACCCATAGCCTGAATTTTCGGAACGCGTCCCTGATGTCAGCTCAAACACAGCTCAATCCTCCTCGTCGCTCACGTTTTGCCCTGCGCTGGTATGTCTGGCTGTTGCTGGTGCTTGCCGCTGTGTACGGCCTGGCGTTTGCCATGCATTGGGACGACCGTGGCCTGCTCTGGTTGCGCGAGCGTTTCGAAAGCCAGGCCGAGCAGAAAGCGAGCATCTGGTTGCCGGACTATCGTGTGGTCATCGACGGTAAATTGCTGCCGGGCATGGAAAAGGACGAGGCCTCTGACCTGTCCTACAACCCGCAGACCAAAACCCTGTTTTCAGTGATGGGCAAGAACCCGTTCCTGGTTGAACTGACCCTGCAGGGTGATGTGCTGCGCAAGATGCCGCTGGTGGGCTGGAGCAATCCGGAAGGCGTGACCGTGTTGCAAAACGGCCTGATGGCGATCGTCGATGAGCGCGAACACCTGCTCTCCATCGTCAAGGTCGATGCCGAAACCCGCGAACTGCAGCGCGACCAATTCCCGAAATACGATCTGGGCCCCTCGAAAGACCAGAACAAGGCGTTCGAGGCGATCACTTGGGATCCGCGCAATCAACAGTTGCTGCTGGGCGAAGAACGGCCGCCGGCGCTGTTCACCTGGAAAAGCGACGGCAGCCAGATCCTCAAGGGTGACAAGCAGAAGCTGGCCAATGATGAGCTGGATATCCGCAACCTCTCGGCGCTGGCCATCGACCCGCGTACCGGCCACACCCTGGTGCTGTCCGCCGATTCGCATCTGTTGCTGGAGCTGGACGAGAAGGGCGAGCAAGTCAGCTTCATGACCCTGCTGGGCGGCTTCAACGGTTTGAAGAGCACCATTCCCCGCGCCGAAGGCGTGACCATGGACGACGCGGGTACGCTGTACATGGTCAGTGAGCCGAACCTGTTCTACCGTTTCGAAAAGCAGAAATAACCACCTGAATCTCTCCCTGTAGGAGCTGCCGCAGGCTGCGATCTTTTGCTTTTGTTTTTCAAGATCAAAAGATCGCAGCCTGCGGCAGCTTCTACACGGTTCTGTTGTGGACAAGGGCAAGTGGCCATTAAGCTTCAGTTCAGACAGGCGTGATATTTCATCCGCCTGTTTTGATCCCGAGCCTGCCTGAATGCGTCGACTTGCCCGTCCCAAGCCCCTGTTTGCCATCCTGTCAGTGATTGCCCTGATCGCGTTGATCGCGATCGGCCAATACCTGCGCCTGTTCGAGCGCGCCTGGTTCAACCTGCACAGCGTGTGGCAACCGTTAAGCAGCCAGGCCATCGGCCTGGATCAGTACCAGGTCGAGGTCGAGGCTCGGGTCATCGACGGGCTGAACGACGATGTGTCGGCGCTGACCTACGATCCGCTGCGCAAAAGCCTGTTCACCGTGACCAATAAGCACGCCGAATTGGTCGAGTTGTCGCTCGACGGCAAGATCCTGCGGCGTATCGCACTGATCGGCTTTGGCGATGCGGAAGCGGTGGAGTTCATCAGCGCCGACACCTACGTGATTACCGACGAGCGAGAGCAACGGCTGATCAAGGTGCATCTTGAGCAGGACACGACCTTCCTCGATGCGGCGGATGCCGAACAGATGACACTTGGCGTGCACATGAGCGGCAACAAGGGCTTCGAGGGCCTGGCGTATGACTCGGTGGGCAAACGCCTGTTCGTGGCCAAGGAACGCGACCCGATGCTGATTTATGAAGTGCACGGATTCCCGCACTTCAATCCGGAAAAATCCTACGCGGTGCACGTGATCAATAATCCCAAGCGCGATGCGGGGATGTTCGTGCGCGATCTGTCGAGCCTGCAATACGACGAGCGCAGCGGCCATTTGCTGGCGCTGTCCGACGAGTCGGGGCTGATTCTGGAACTGGATGTGGATGGGCGTCCGCTGAGCACACTGTCACTCAACAGGGGCCGCCAAGGCCTACAGAAAAGCGTGCCGCAAGCCGAAGGGATCGCGATGGATGACGACGGGACGTTGTATCTGGTGAGTGAGCCGAATCTGTTTTACGTCTTCAAGAAACCTGCGCAAAACTGATCAACACCACAAAAAAGTAGGAGTGAGCTTTGTGGCGAGGGGATTTATCCCCGATGGACTGCGCAGCGGTCCCAGCTCTTGGGGCCGCTTCGCTGCCCATCGGGGATAAATCCCCTCACCACAGGTTTCACTCCTACAGGTTTTGCATCTGCCTACAAATGGTGGGCAGTCTCTGCTTACTCAGCCTTCAGCGTTTTTACACCTTCGCTGGTGCCCAGCAACAGCAGATCCGCCGGGCGCGCCGCGAACAGGCCGTTGGTGACCACGCCGACGATCGCGTTGATCTGCGCTTCCAGCTCCACCGGGTTGGTGATCTGCAGGTTATGCACGTCGAGGATGATGTTGCCGTTGTCGGTCAGCACGCCTTCGCGGTACACCGGGTCGCCGCCCAGTTTCACCAGTTGGCGGGCGACGTGGCTGCGGGCCATCGGGATCACTTCCACCGGCAGCGGGAATTCGCCCAGCACCGGCACCAGTTTGCTGGCGTCGGCGATGCAGATGAAGGTCTTGGCCACGGCCGCGACGATCTTCTCGCGGGTCAGGGCGGCGCCGCCGCCCTTGATCAGGTTCAGGTGCGCGTCACTCTCGTCGGCGCCGTCGACGTAGAACTCGAGGTCGCTGACGGTGTTCAGCTCATACACCGGAATGCCGTGGCCCTTGAGGCGCGCGGCAGTGGCTTCGGAACTGGCGACCGCGCCATCGAACGCACCCTTGTGCTGGGCCAGCGCATCGATGAAGCAGTTGGCGGTGGAGCCGGTGCCGACCCCGACGATGCTCTTGTCATCGAGTTTCGGGAGGATGAAGTCGACGGCGGCCTGAGCCACTGCCTGTTTGAGTTGATCCTGGGTCATGCGGGCTCCGGAAGCGGGCAAGGTGAGTTCGGAAAGGCCGGCATTATAGCCCCCATGCCCGGCGAAAACTCCTGTGGTGAGGGGATTTATCCCCGATGGAGGGCGAAGCGCTCCCAGCCCCCCTCGCAAATATTGCGCTCTCAGGTTGACGACGGCTGCGCCGCCGGTCGGGGATAAATCCCCTCACCACAATGAGGTTTACATCACAAACTGTTCGCCCCGGCTAAAACCCCCTGTTCAGTGTGGTCGTGCGCCCAAAAGCCGGGTTAGACTCGTCGGTCCCGCCCAATCGCCAGTGATGCTTTCCGATGCTCGAACAGTACGTCAAAAAGATCCTCACCTCGCGCGTTTATGACGTTGCCGTAGAAACCCCGCTGCAGAACGCTCGCCAGCTCTCCGAGCGGCTGGGCAATGACATTTGGCTCAAGCGTGAAGACTTGCAGCCAGTGTTCTCGTTCAAGATTCGCGGCGCCTACAACAAGCTGACCCAGCTGACCGACGAAGAGCGCGCCCGTGGCGTGGTCACCGCGTCGGCGGGCAACCATGCGCAGGGGCTGGCGCTGGCGGCGAAAGTGCTGGGTGTGAAAGCCACCATCGTCATGCCCAAGACCACTCCGGAGATCAAGGTCGAAGGCGTGCGCTCGCGTGGCGGCAAAGTCGTGCTGCACGGCGATTCGTTCCCGGAAGCACTGGCCTACTCGCTGAAACTGGTCGATGAAAAGGGCTACGTCTACATCCACCCGTACGATGATCCGCACACCATTGCCGGGCAGGGCACCGTGGCGATGGAAATTCTGCGCCAGCACCCGCAACCGCTGGACGCGATCTTCGTGCCGGTCGGCGGCGGCGGTCTGATTGCCGGTATCGCGGCGTACGTGAAATACCTGCGTCCGGACATCAAGGTCATCGGCGTCGAGCCGGACGACTCCAACTGCCTGCAAGCGGCCATGGCCGCCGGTGAGCGCGTGGTACTGCCGACCGTGGGCATCTTCGCCGACGGCGTGGCGGTGGCACAGATCGGCCAGCACACCTTCGACATCTGCAAAGACTACGTCGACGAAGTGATTACTGTCAGCACCGACGAGATTTGCGCGGCAATCAAGGATATCTACGACGATACCCGCTCGATCACCGAACCTGCCGGCGCCTTGGGCGTGGCGGGGATCAAGAAGTACGTCGAACTGCGCGGCGTCAGCGGCCAGACCTTCGTCGCCATCGACTCTGGAGCCAACGTCAACTTCGACCGCCTGCGCCACGTCGCCGAGCGCGCCGAACTGGGCGAGGGTCGCGAAGCGATCATCGCCGTGACCATTCCTGAGAAGGCCGGCAGCTTCAAAGCCTTCTGCGAAGCGATCGGCAAGCGCCAGATCACCGAATTCAACTACCGCTACAACACCGGCAGCGAAGCGCACATCTTCGTCGGCGTGCAGACGCACCCGGAAAACGACCCGCGCAGCGCGCTGCTGGCGAGCCTGACCGAGCAGGGTTTCCCGGTACTCGACCTGACCGACAACGAACTGGCCAAGTTGCACATTCGTCACATGGTGGGTGGCCATGCGGCGCACGTGATCGACGAGGTGGTGTTCCGCTTCGAATTCCCGGAGCGCCCGGGTGCGCTGTTCAACTTCCTCAACAAGCTCGGCGGGCGCTGGAACATCTCGATGTTCCACTACCGCAACCACGGCGCAGCTGACGGCCGTGTGGTCGCGGGCCTGCAAGTACCGCATGACGAGCGCCATCTGGTGCCGGCGGCGCTTGAGGAAATCGGTTATCCGTACTGGGATGAAAGCGAAAACCCGGCCTATCAGTTGTTTCTCGGCTGAGCGGCTACGCTGATGGGCAGGCCCTGAGGAAATCGAACAATGGAAACGTTAACTGCCCTGAAAACCGCGCACATGGTCGCCACTGTAGTATTGCTGGCCGGTGCGCTGGGACTGGGAGTCTGGGTGTTTCTGGCAAAACGCAAGGGTGATGCAGCGGCGGGCAGCCGCACCTTGCAACGGCCACGGGTGTTCATCTGGCTGTTGATGGGCCTGGCACTGTTGAGCATGCCGTTCACGGGCTGGGGCATGGTGCATCTGGTCGGCTGGCCGCTGGGGCAGACCTGGCTGCTGGCCTCCAGCGTGCTGTACACCGTGGCGGCGCTGGCATGGTTCTGGTTGCTGGTGCGGTTGAATCGCTTGCGCAAGGCGCCGGGCGGGGTGGGGCGGTTCAGCCTGGCCTTGGCGTTGTTCAGCTTTGTCTGCTTTATCGCCATTGCCGGGTTGATGGGCGCCAAGCCTGTTTAAAGCTTGAGACCGCGTTGCTTTAATCGCTGGCAAGCCAGCTCCCACAGGATCTGTAGCGAACACAAATGGTGTGACCACCTGAAAAACCTGTGGGAGCTGGCTTGCCAGCGATAGCTATATCAGCCGCGCAGACTAATGACTGGCCAGCCCCGCTTCTCGGCTTCGGCCCGCAGATTCGGATCCGGATCCACTGCCACCGGGTTCGCCACCTGCTCCAGCAGCGGCAAGTCATTCATCGAGTCGCTGTAGAAATAGCTGTCATCCAGCGAATGCCCGGTTTCCTCCAGCCAGCGATTCAGGCGCGTCACCTTGCCTTCGCGGAAGCACGGAATGTCGGTGCTGCGCCCGGTGTAGCGGCCATCGACCATCTCGCACTCGGTGGCGATCAGGGTTTCAACGCCCAGGCGCACGGCAATCGGCGCGGTGACGAAGCGGTTGGTGGCGGTGATGATCACCAGTTTGTCACCGGCGTCACGGTGCTGTTTCAGCAACTCCAGCGCCTTGGGCAGCATGATCGGCTCAATGCAGTCGCGCATGTAATCGTTATGCCACTGCTCAAGCACGGCCATTTCGGTGCGACCGAGAATCTCCAGGCAGAAGTTCAGGTACGCGGCGTTATCCAGCTGGCCGGCCAGGTAATCCTGATAGAACTCGTCGTTGCGCGTCTTGTACGCCACCGGATCGAGGAAGCCGCGTTCGCACAGATAGTCGCCCCAAGCGTGATCGCTGTCGCCGCCCAGAAGGGTGTTGTCCAAATCGAATAGAGCCAGGCGCATTGCAGTTACCCGCTGAAAAGTCAGTAAAAAGGCGACAAGAATACGGTCTTTTCACAAGAGTGCACATAAGGTAGGAACCTTCGTTGCCGCCTTATCAAGCTTTGTGGAACAATGCGGCGACATGCGTTTGCGAGGTTGTTGCCGTGATCGACCCCGATGGTTTCCGCCCCAATGTCGGGATCATTCTGACGAATGACGCCGGCCAGGTGCTATGGGCTCGCCGTATCAATCAAGATGCCTGGCAGTTTCCGCAAGGGGGAATCAACCCCGAGGAGACGCCGGAAGACGCCTTGTACCGCGAGCTGAACGAAGAAGTTGGCCTGGAACGTGAAGATGTTGAAATACTGGCCTGTACCCGGGGCTGGTTGCGCTATCGTTTGCCGCAACGTCTGGTGCGTACCCACAGCCAACCGCTGTGCATCGGCCAGAAACAGAAATGGTTTCTCCTGCGCCTGATCTCCAACGAGCAGCGGGTGCGGATGGATTTGACCGGTAAACCGGAGTTCGATGGCTGGCGCTGGGTCAGTTATTGGTATCCGTTGGGCCAGGTGGTGACATTCAAGCGCGAGGTGTATCGACGCGCCCTCAAAGAGCTTGCCCCGCGCCTTTTAGCGCGCGACTGACGACGGAGTTCGACCCCGAGCCATGCTCAATACGCTGCGCAAGATCGTCCAGGAAGTTAACTCCGCCAAGGATCTCAAGGCGGCGTTGGGGATTATTGTGTTGCGCGTCAAAGAGGCCATGGGCAGCCAGGTCTGCTCGGTCTACCTGCTTGATCCCGAGACCAACCGCTTCGTCCTGATGGCTACCGAGGGCTTGAACAAGCGCTCGATCGGCAAGGTCAGCATGGCACCCAACGAAGGTCTGGTGGGTCTGGTCGGCACGCGTGAAGAACCCCTGAACCTCGAAAACGCCGCGGATCACCCGCGCTACCGCTACTTCGCCGAAACCGGCGAGGAGCGCTACGCCTCCTTCCTCGGGGCGCCGATCATTCACCACCGCCGCGTCGTCGGCGTATTGGTCATCCAGCAGAAAGAACGCCGCCAGTTCGATGAAGGTGAAGAAGCCTTCCTCGTGACCATGAGCGCGCAGCTCGCCGGCGTAATCGCCCACGCCGAGGCCACCGGTTCGATCCGTGGTCTGGGCCGTCAGGGCAAGGGCATTCAGGAAGCCAAGTTCGTCGGCGTACCGGGTTCGCCAGGTGCTGCGGTGGGTACCGCGGTGGTCATGCTGCCGCCAGCGGATCTGGACGTGGTGCCGGACAAGCACATCACCGACATCGACGCCGAACTGGCACTGTTCAAGACCGCCATCGAAGGCGTGCGCGCCGACATGCGCGCCTTGTCCGCCAAACTTGCGACCCAGCTGCGTCCGGAAGAGCGCGCGCTGTTCGACGTCTACCTGATGATGCTCGACGATGCCTCGCTGGGCAGCGAAATCACCACCGTGATCAAGACCGGCCAGTGGGCCCAGGGTGCGTTGCGTCAGGTGGTCACTGAGCACGTCAACCGCTTCGAACTGATGGATGACGCCTACCTGCGCGAGCGTGCGTCGGACGTCAAAGACCTCGGCCGGCGCCTGCTGGCTTACCTGCAGGAAGAGCGTCAGCAGAACCTGGTCTACCCGGAAAAAACCATTCTGGTCAGCGAAGAACTGACGCCGGCCATGCTCGGCGAGGTGCCGGAAGGCACGCTGGTCGGTCTGGTGTCGGTCCTCGGCTCGGGCAACTCCCACGTCGCGATCCTGGCCCGGGCCATGGGCATTCCGACGGTAATGGGCCTGGTCGATCTGCCGTACGCCAAGGTCGACGGCATCGAAGTGATCGTCGATGGTACCCGTGGCGAGGTCTACACCAACCCCGGCGACGTGCTGCGCAAGCAGTTCGCCGAGGTGGTCGAAGAAGAGAAACAACTGGCGCTGGGCCTCGACACCCTGCGTGATCTGCCGTGCGTGACCCTCGACGGGCACCGCATGCCGTTGTGGGTCAACACCGGTCTGCTGGCCGATGTGGCGCGGGCGCAGAAGCGCGGCGCCGAGGGCGTCGGCCTGTACCGCACCGAAGTGCCGTTCATGATCAACCAGCGCTTCCCGAGCGAGAAGGAACAGCTGGCGATCTACCGCGAGCAGCTCGCCGCGTTCCACCCGCAACCGGTGACCATGCGCAGCCTGGACATCGGCGGCGACAAGTCGCTGTCGTACTTCCCGATCAAGGAAGACAACCCGTTCCTCGGCTGGCGCGGGATTCGCGTGACCCTCGACCACCCGGAAATCTTCCTGGTGCAGACCCGTGCGATGCTCAAGGCCAGCGAAGGCCTGAACAACCTGCGGATCCTGCTGCCGATGATCTCCGGCACCCACGAACTCGAAGAAGCCCTGCACCTGATCCACCGGGCCTGGGGCGAAGTGCGCGACGAAGGCACCGACGTGCCGATGCCGCCGATCGGTGTGATGATCGAGATTCCGGCCGCGGTGTATCAGACCAGGGAACTGGCGCGCCAGGTGGACTTCCTGTCGGTCGGCTCCAACGACCTGACTCAGTACCTGCTGGCGGTTGACCGCAACAACCCGCGAGTAGCCGATCTCTACGACTACCTGCACCCGGCGGTGCTGCAAGCCCTGCAGACCGTGGTGCGCGACGCGCATGCCGAAGGCAAGCCGGTGAGCATCTGCGGCGAAATGGCCGGTGATCCAGCCGCCGCGGTGCTGTTGATGGCGATGGGCTTCGACAGCCTGTCGATGAACGCCACCAACCTGCCGAAAGTGAAGTGGATGCTACGCCAGATCAACCTGAGCAAGGCCAAGGATCTGCTGGCCGAGCTGATGACCATCGACAACCCGCAGGTTATTCACAGCTCGCTGCAACTGGCGCTGAAGAATCTCGGCTTGTCGAAGATGAATCCGCCGGCGGTCAACAAGGCCCTTTAAAAGGCTGATGGCCCTGTGGCGAGGGAGCTTGCTCCCGCTGGAGTGCGGAGCGCTCCCAATTCGGTCAATGAGATTCTTCTGAGAGATCGCATTGGCTGGGTTGCGGCTGCTTCGCACCCGAGCGGGAGCAAGCTCCCTCGCCACAATGGTTGCTCACTTTCAGGTATTGATCTCCACCTCCCCCAAATGCCCGCCATACGGCCCGAAACTGCGCTCGATCATCCGCCGCGTGCCGTCCGCCTGCACAATCAACACGGTACTCGCTCGCGTCCCGTAACTCTGGCTGGCGATGAACACGCTCGACAGCAGTGATTCGGTCGCCAGCCCGACTCCGGTGTCCGGCAGTTCGGCAAACGGTGCGGTGTGCGCATCGCCCAGCAACTCCAGCAACTGCGCAGGTTGTGGATCGTCCAGCACCGCGCTCAGGGCGGCCTTGGCCTTGAGCAACTTCGGCCACGGCGTATCCAGCCCGGCATTCGACAGACCGTAAACCCCGGGTTCGAGCATCACCGGTTCAGACGTTCGCGCATTGAAGTGCCACAGCTCATGGGCATTACCCAGGAGCAGGTTGAACCCGGCGTACTCCGGCGAGCGCGCGACCACATTGCTCAAATAATCATCAATCGACGCATCGCCCGTGAGAAACCGCGCCACCAGCTCGCCCCGCGACGTGCGCGCCGGCGGCTGGCGCGGATCGCGGATATTGGTCAGCGCGGCGAAGCGCCCGTTGGCGCCAATCCCCAGCCAGGTGCCGCCAGCCTCCAGATCGCGCCCGGCATGTACGTGCGGCGCATCGGCCCATGACGCCAGCGGCTGGCTCGGGCGGGCGTAGAACTCGTCACGGTTGGCCGCGACGATCAGCGGCTGGGCATGGCCCGGGCGCCAGGCGAAAACGATCAGGCACATAAGGTGGTCCTTGTGTGTTTTCTGCTCACTCTACGCAGTCGGCGTCCGTGCATCCATCGCAAGTGGAGCCGGAGGGCATGCATCCGTTACCATGCCGCTCCGGTTTTGGGGATGCGTCTGGGAGACGGTCATGGAATTTCTGCTCTATCTGGCGTTGGGCGCCTGTGCGGGCGTGCTGGCCGGGCTGTTCGGGGTGGGCGGCGGGATCATTATTGTCCCGGTGCTGGTGTTCAGTTTTACCTTGCAGGGATTCGATCAGTCGATCCTCACGCACCTGGCGGTAGGGACATCGCTGGCGACCATCATCTTCACCTCGGTCAATGCCGTGCGCGAGCACCATCGGCGCGGTGCGGTGCGCTGGCCGATCTTCATGTGGATGACCGTGGGCATTCTGCTCGGCGCCGGTTTTGGTGCGCTGACCGCCGAGGCGATTTCCGGGCCGAACCTGCAGAAGATCATCGGCGTGTTCGCCTTGGTGATTGCCGTGCAACTGGCGCTGGAGGTCAAACCCAAGGCCAGTCGAACGGTGCCGGGCAAACTGGGTCTGACCGTGGCCGGCAGTGTGATTGGCTGGGCCTCGGCGATTTTCGGGATCGGCGGCGGTTCGCTGACCGTGCCGTTCCTGACCTGGCGCAGCGTACCGATGCAGCAAGCGGTGGCCACGTCGTCGGCCTGCGGTTTGCCGATCGCCTTGGCCAGTGCCTTAAGTTTCATGATTCTGGGCTGGCATGATCCGTTGTTGCCGCCGCATAGTCTCGGTTTTGTTTATTTGCCGGCGCTGCTGGGCATTGCCCTGACCAGCATGGTATTCGCCCGTCTCGGCGCGCGTCTGGCGCACAAGTTGTCGCCGCGCTTGCTGAAACGGCTGTTCGCCGCTTTGCTGTTCTGCGTGGGCCTGAATTTCCTGCTCTGAGCCTCTGGTTCAGAACAGGCCGCAATCCTGGCTTAATCCTGAGGTGGCAGCGTCGCCCGGGAATTTTGGTTTCAACTCTAACGAGGAGTCGCAATGCTGCCTTACCCGCAGATTGACCCGGTGGCCCTGGCCATCGGTCCGCTGAAAATCCACTGGTACGGCCTGATGTACCTCGTCGGCATCGGCGGCGCATGGCTGCTGGCGTCGAGCCGGATCAACCGTTTCGACCCGACCTGGACCAAGGAGAAACTCTCCGATCTGGTGTTCTGGCTGTCGATGGGGGTGATTGTCGGTGGACGTCTGGGTTACGTGCTGTTCTATGACCTGAGCGCCTACATCGCCAACCCGACGCTGATTTTCGAAGTGTGGAAGGGTGGCATGTCGTTCCACGGCGGCTTCATCGGGGTGATGCTCGCCGCGCTGTGGTTCGGCAAGCGTAACGGCAAGACCTTCTTCCAGCTGATGGACTTCGTTGCGCCGATGGTGCCGATCGGTCTGGGTGCCGGGCGTATCGGCAACTTCATCAACGCCGAGCTGTGGGGCAAGCCGACCGACGTGCCGTGGGCGATGATCTTCCCGCCGTTCAGCGATCCGGCGCAGCTGCCGCGTCACCCGTCGCAGTTGTATCAGTTCGCGCTCGAAGGCGTCGCGCTGTTCCTGATCCTGTGGCTGTTCTCGCGTAAACCGCGTCCGACCATGGCGGTATCGGGCATGTTTGCGCTGTTCTACGGCATCTTCCGTTTCATCGTCGAGTTCGTCCGCGTCCCGGACGCGCAACTGGGCTACCTGGCCTGGAACTGGCTGACCATGGGTCAGGTGCTGTGCGTGCCGATGATCGTCGGCGGGCTGTTCCTGATCTGGCTGGCCTATCGTCGTGCGCCGGCAGCGCCGCTCGCGCCGACCGCTTAAACTACGAACCCCGGCGCGCGACGCCGGGGCTCAAAGGACACAGGTAACTCATGAAGCAATATCTCGAACTGGTCTCGCACGTTATCCAGAACGGCACCAAACAGGCCAACCGCACCGGCATCAACACCATCAGCTTCCCGGGTGCGATGCTGCGTTTCGATCTGCAGGAAGGTTTCCCGGCGATCACCACCCGCAAGATGGCCTTCAAATCGGCCATCGGCGAGATGTGCGGTTTTCTGCGTGGCGTGAACAATGCCGCTGAATTCCGTGCGCTGGGCTGCAAGGTCTGGGACCAGAACGCCAACGAAAACGCGCAGTGGCTGGCCAACCCGTTCCGTCAGGGCGAAGACGACCTCGGCGAAATTTACGGTGTGCAATGGCGCAAGTGGCCGGCGTACAAGCAGATCCCGCTGAGTAACACCGCCGCCATCGAACAAACCCTGAACAACGGCTACAAGCAGATCGCCCAAGGCGAAGAGGATGGTCAGGCCTACGTGGTGCTGTACAAAGCCATCGATCAAGTGCGCCAGTGCGTCGACACGATCATCAAGGATCCAGGCAGCCGCCGCATCCTGTTCCACGGCTGGAACTGCGCCCAGCTCGATGAAATGGCCCTGCCGCCGTGCCATCTGCTGTACCAGTTCCACCCGAACGTCGAGACCAAAGAGATCTCCCTGACCCTGTACATCCGCTCCAATGACCTGGGTCTATTATACCCCCTCGACGAAACCGCACATTACGCAATGGCTGCGTAGTAAGGCTTTACCTTCCAAGCTCATTTATTGTGCCCCAATACGAAATGCACATTGTGTATAGTACGGGCCGCTTTGAAGAGAGAGGAAGCCGTGAAGGTCATCGCAGTTAGGGGCGCCCCCCTAGATTTCAGAGAGTCCCCAACCAGGCGGGACGACTCATCCGAAGAATCCCCAATTCAGGAAGCCGTGAACGTCACAGGGACAGCCGTCTTTGATGATGATGAGCGCCTCATGCCTTTGATTTCGGGTTACCTATCCCACGCGCTTCAGAAAGCCTATATATCCCAGCAGACGGCCATCACCTATGGTCGCAACCTTGGGTACACCTGCGAGTACCTGACGAACCGCCGTGAGTTTCGTGATTGCGAGCGTGACTCGGCGTTCTTGGAAATCCGCACCCACGTGATCGAGGAGTACTTCGCTCACCTGCGCGAGGACGAGGAGCTTTCCAAGAAGACGGTGCGCAACCGGGATTCGTCTTTGATGGCGTTTTTCAATGATTCTCTATGCCGGGGAGTGGACGACGCACCCGCGCCTCGTACCGCGCCTAACCCCTACACTGCCGGCTACCTGTCCCCCCGTCCCAACAAGAGCTTGGTAGTGGCTTGTTCCCTGAATGATCTCAGAGAGCTCATCCTGGCTACGCAGAGTGAGCGTGAGCGCTGCTTGCTCCAGTTCATGTACGACGCAGGCGTGCGCCGCTCAGAAGTCCCGCGAGTGACCCTCAAGGCCATTGATGATGCCCTTCGATTCCAGGACACGTTGTTCATCTCGCCTGGTGTTTCAGAACCGGTAAACGCGGACTACTGCCCGCTGCATATTGATGGAAGCAAAGGCCCTGCGGACTCATTTAAGCCCCGCCAGACGTTGGTCAGCCGCGCCACGCTGCTGCGCATCAAGAAGTACCATGCTTCGCCGCTGTACAAAATGACTAAGCGTCAATTCAAGGGGGCTGAGAACACCCCTGCTTTCCTGAATGCGGAAGGGGGTGAGTACACCCCTCGCTCGATCTCCAAGCTCTTGGAGCGCACATCCGAGCGAGCGCTGAACCTGCTGAAAATCGACAGGATGATCTCTCCCCACAAGTTGAGGCACGGGAATGCTTATGCCCTGTTGAGAACGCCAGACATTGGTAGTGATTACCTTGACCGGCTAGTGAGCGTGCAGAAGACGCTTGGTCACTCGCGCCTCAGCACGTCGGAAACCTATACCCAGATCCCCTACGACCTCTACCAGAAGCTCGTACGCCCCGGAACTGAAACCAAGACGAAAGCAGGCGAGATGGCTGAGCTTTCCCAGCAGACGCGCCTGAAAATTGATGCGGGAGATATGAAATGAGTCGGTTGACTAGCGCTCAGGCAGACGCCGTCATTGAGTCATTTGTGGCCCGCGCCACTGATGATCGGGAGTCGTTGCTGAAGGTATGTCTGAGCAGGGGGGACGAGTTGGCGGTGGCTCCTAAATACCTCATCGAACAGACTAATCTGAACCCAGGTACGATCTCAAAGCGCGTCTCAAGCTTTGAGCCGATCTTCGAGGCGATGCGCGCCGAAGGAATTATCGTACCTGGCCATCCGTCTGGCGCCTGCGATTGGCGCCGTAGGCTGCTTGCCTGGTACGAAGGCATGTCTATGGAGGAGAAGCTGGCGATTCCAGTGGCTGCCAATACCATCAGGGATCGTGGCTTCATGAGCGAGATTCCTGAATTGGCTGGCTTCAAATCAGCCAGGGCGAGCTTCGAACTGGTGCGGATCACGTTTGAGGAGATTCTCGATGATCTTCGCAAGCTTGGTGTTCTTGACCCTAACTATCAAACCGTCGAGCAGCGTATCGCCTCGAAGACGGTAGTCGAAAAGACTGAGTCATTGCGAGACGGCTTCAACGCTTTGCGCTCAGTCCGCATCCATCGCCTGTCCGACCTCGTAAGCCCGGAACCGGAGCGCCCCTTCCAGCACCTGCTGCACCTCTTCAGTGCTTCATCAATGAAGAGCAGTAGTGCGTCAGGGCAGTCGAATTTCATTGAGGCTTTCAAAAACTTCCGAGCCTATCTCAAGGATGCCAACTACACAGGCTTGGAGGACATTAGGGAGCTCGTAACCCCGTATTCCCTCCCCAAGTTCAGGGGATATCTCCAGGAAAAGATCTTGGAGCGTTCGCTGTCGACCAGCCACAGCAGTTCGATGATGAGCTCTGCTCGGAAAATGATGGCGCGCGCAGTCCAAATCGAGGGTCTCGGGCTGAGCAGCTACGTCGCAGCTACAGGCTTCGATGCTGAGCGTGAAACTGACCAGTACAAGCCTTATCCCCAGGCTGTCCGAAACCGTATTTCGCAGGTCATTGAGCAAGAAATTGATGAAACCAATCGCTTGGCCCAGGCTTACGTTCCAAGCCAGGTAGGGGAAGATCCGCTGAACGCTGACGGAAGAGTACGCCGAGGCTTTAACACTCTGGATAACGCACGGTGGATTTTTGAGAACAAACTCAACTGCAAGCCCCTAAACTTCGAATCCGTAGATAAAAACGACCTTTATCAACGGGCGTTTATGTCGATTATCTCGGCTTCGCCAATTTCGATCTTCGAGGTTTATAAAAGCTGGGGCGTGCAGTATCAGGTTGATGGTCGAGTCATTGCGCCGTACATCGCTCGGCTTGCCCAAGTTACCGGGATGAATGCTGACTCGCTGCTGGGACTGGAGCTGGATGATTTCATTGAGCGCCATGACTTAACGGATCGGCCTTGCTTGCTGTATTGGAAAGAGCGTTCTGAAGGCGCGAAGATGCTTCATCTAGATATCTTCCATGCGGAGATCTCTTGGCTGACCACCTCTCAAGGCCGTGTGGTCAAGAAAATCTTTGACGATGTGAAGCACCTGACCCGTGAGATTCGCTTGAGTGCGCCTGTCGAAGCCCAGAACAAGCTCTTCATTTACCGCTCAAGCTCTCCCAGGAAATACGGGGTTGTAGATTCCTTTGAGAACTCAGGTGGCAACCAGCTCAATAAGACCCTGGACAAGTTCTCTCAGGATCACGGGCTGCTTGACGAAGATGGTAATCCTCTCAAGCTCTCACCGTCACGTTTCCGACCTAGCTTCGTAAGCGAACTGATCGAGCGCGGCGTCTCTCCACGTGAGATCCAGGTTCTCCTGGGGCATAAGAGCCTAAGCACCACCATGGCCTATCTGGATCAGATGGACTTCAACCCCATGGCGCGCCGAATGCTGAATAAGGTTCTCCATGAAATGCAGCAAGACACGTTAGAGGAGGCTCCGAAGCTGATCCCGACCAAGACTATCGAGCCCACGCCCGAGGCGATGCCACTGCGTTCTGGCCTTGCCACATGCATGAACGTTTTTGACCCACCTGCTTTCATCAAGGCGTTGGCAAGCTATGACCCCAGCAAGCCCTGCACGCTGTTCAACATGTGCCTTTCATGCAGCAACAGCATCATCACGGTATCGCACCTGCCGGAGCTCTTCGCCATGCGGCGTGACTACCAAAGGATGATTGAAGTCAACCGGGTGCTCGATACGCCCTACGGAGCCGTCATCCTGGACAACCTTGATGTGCTAAACAACCTTCTAGATCCTGAGACATCGGACTTTTCCGCAGAAGAGCTGACCAAGGCTGAGCGCCTCTCTGAAAACCTGCAGGTCAGTGTTTTGACCGAGGGAGTAACGCTATGAACCATGCTCTGATCCCTGAACTCGCTGCGTACAAACAGTGGCGTACAACTGCTCACACCCTGCTGCTTGAGTTGCGCAGAAACATCGCCGATCCGACTCCTGTGTCGCTGGAAGCACTCTCTTGGTACCAGGCGCTGATGGCGTTGCCTGTCAGTAAGACATCCGTCTTGGGCGACGCCGTCTGGGACTTCAATGACGATCATCCGAACGCCGCCAGGAATGTCCAAGGAGCCAAGCTACGGCTCAATTTTGACTCGTACCCATTGCTCAACCAGTCGGCGGTCTTGGAGGTCAAGGTGGCCCTGTATTGCTGGCTGAAGATGCCAGCGGCAACGCGCTCGTTTGCCTCGCCAAGGAACATCAAAGCCAACACCGCCATTTCATGCATGAAGGCTGGATTGAGCTTCCTGGATACGATGTCGGGGCAGGCGCGCCAGCTGATGACGGATGAGTTCTTCGAGGTTGGACACCATGGTCTGACGTACTTTGATGCGGGTATGTACCGGGAGGCAGCGCTCATTCATCCCTACGCCTTT
Source organism: Pseudomonas sp. Y5-11 (assembly GCF_022368695.1). NCBI lineage: Bacteria > Pseudomonadati > Pseudomonadota > Gammaproteobacteria > Pseudomonadales > Pseudomonadaceae > Pseudomonas > Pseudomonas sp. Y5-11. The sequence continues at coordinate 377,627 of NZ_CP058974.1, read as the reverse complement.
GGCCCTGATCTCAAGAAGTTCTTTACCTTGGTCAGGTCGCCATTTTTCGAGGAGCAGATTTTCGAAGAGCCACTGCCTTACGTTCAGCTGGAATCGCTCGCCTGGGCCAAGGTACTCAAGCACGTCCCTGATTCTGAGCGCACATACCGTATTCTGCCGAACGATGTGTTCGAGAAGGCTTCTCGCGAGGCGTCGTTCGCAGTGGTCGACTTCCTAAGCACTCTGGGGGAGCCTGTGGATGACCTGGTTGCCCTTACCCGCCAAAACGCTAGCGGCTACTCGTTAGCCAACGCTCAAGAGCTGTCGCGTTACAATTTCGAGTTGTACGTAGCGCTGAGGCTGCGGAGAAAAGGCTATGACTCCGGTGCGATGGCGAATGCACTGTCCGCAGCTTTTGGCTGCATTCCATCTACGTTCCAATCTGGCTCTGGTCGACATGATTTTAAGGCGACCGAAACGTTACTCAAGCTCTCAGATTCCAAACTGGACGATGATTTCCGTAGGTACATCAATTTCGTCTCGTACAGTGCCTGCTATCTCGTGGCGCAGTACACCGGCATGCGGCCCTCAGAGCTCTCCGAGATCCTAGTCGAGTCGTGCATGGAGCAAGAGAGCGACTACTGGTTGCTGATCAGCAACGTGATCAAGCATCGCCAAGGCTTGGCCAAGCTGTTCGACGACAAGTGGATCGCGATTCCGATTGTGCGTGACGCCATCCGTGCCGCTTGCCTCATCGCTAAGGTAAAGCAGAATCCTTACCTGTTCTCCAATGTGGATACTGTCGCGCAGGACGCCGAACCAAACTCAATGTCCTCGCTTGGAATCACTCACCAGTTCAGAGCTTTCTTCGAGGATATTCTGACGGACGAGGAGTTCGAGTCGCTGGAATTCTCGCCTTACACGTTGCGACACACCCTGGCTTACCAGATGGCCAGGGCTGAGCTTGGGCTCCCATTCATCTCTCACCAGCTAAAGCACTTCGGTGACCTTATCGGTGGTGCTGGCCAGAACAAGGCGTTCAGTGCGGTGACGCTTGGGTACGGAGCGATCGCTGAGATCTTGTCCAAGGGTGGGCGTTCATCTAGCAAGACGCCGACGCAAATGGCAGAGGAGGAGTACATCCAGAGCTACTGCGATCCCGACGGAAACTACGCCGGCCCCAATGCGGAGAGCCACAAGGCGCGGATGAAAAAGGTGTTCAGCGGGTACATGGCGGCTGGCTACACCAAAGAGCAAATCATCGCCCAGATGGCCAAGAAGCGCATGGCGATCATCAACGTGGGACAAGGCTTCTGTTATGGCGGTCAACGTGAGGTATTTGACGAGTCTCTGCCCTGCATCGGATCGCTGCGTTGCAATCCGAATCGGTGCAAAAACGCCGTGGTCACCAAGGCTCACGCTCCTAAATGGCGGGAGATCTATGTGCAGAACAGCTTGGCCTTGAGCTCTCCGAACTCAGCAGGCTCTGAGGAGGAGTTGCGAGCGGCGATGGAGGAAGCCAAGGGTGTGTTGGAGCATCTGGGTGAGGAGGTCGAGGTATGACAGTCCAGGCGTTTGATGCCAAGAATAAGCTCGACTACGACCGGAACACTGAGCTGCTGGCTCAGGGGCTTATGCAGATTGCCTCTGATCCGAAACTGAAGCCGACGATGGCGGAGCTGAGCCGCATCACAGGCATTCATCGCAACACTATCCGACAGCGCGACTTCCCGGCGCAGCGGCTTGAGGCGATCAAGGACAACCGCCGCATTGCAGTGCTCGCTCAGAGGGTCAAGGCTGAGAAGAAGCAGGATCCCAAGACGATTCTGATGCAACGCCTTGAAAAGAGTCGATTGGAAGTGCTTTATTGGTTCAATAGGTATCAGGATTCTGAGAACTCTTGTGCCACGCTCGACAAGAGATTGGACACTGTCCGCGAGTCTAGGGACTACTACCTCCAGCTCGCAGATGAGCTGCGTCAGAAGATCAAAGAGCAAGATACTGAAATTTTGAAATTGCGTGACGCACTGGATTTGGTCAGCGCGAACCTTGAGGAACCGAAATGAAGATGTACCACGATTTGCTGGCCGACGTGCTAGAGAATGGCGTCGAGAAAGGCGATCGCACCGGCACCGGCACGCTGAGTGTCTTCGGTCGCCAGTTCCGCCACAACCTGGAGGATGGCTTCCCGCTCCTCACCACCAAGAAGCTGCATTTCAAGAGCATCATCAACGAGATGATCTGGTTCCTGAATGGTGACACGAATACCAAATGGCTGAAGGAGCATGGTGTCAGCATCTGGGATGAGTGGGCAACTGAAGACGGTGACCTCGGCCCGATCTACGGCAAGCAGTGGACGGCCTGGCCTACCCAGGACGGCAAGGCCATCAATCAAATCGACTACGTCGTTCATACGCTCAAGACTAACCCAAACAGTCGTCGGATTCTCTTCCATGGATGGAACGTCGAGTACCTTCCTGATGAATCGGTGAGTCCACAAGAGAATGCCCGGAATGGGAAGATGGCATTGCCACCATGCCATTTGCTCTATCAGTTCTATGTAGCCAACAATAAGTTGTCGGCGCATCTATACATTCGGTCGTCAGACTTATTGCTCGGAAATCCCTATAACCTAGCAGGGGTTAGTTTTTTAACTCATATGTTGGCGCAGCAGTGCGATTTGGGAGTTGGCGAGGTTGTAGTTACAATGGGTGATGCGCATATTTACTTGAATCATATTGAGCAAGTTAACCTGCAACTGACTCGTGATCCGCGCCCTCTGCCTAAGTTGCAGTTCAAGCGCAAGCCGGACAGCATTTACGATTACAAGTTTGAGGACTTTGAGATTGTGGGCTATGACCCACATCCTCATATTCCTGCTCCTGTATCGATCTAACTGAGTCGATGCCTGGCTAGCCAAATTTTGGTTGGCCAGGATGGGAATTTTGAATGGTAAGCATAGGCCTCGCCTCATCGCTTTAGGCTTCGGGTTTTGCAGGACGCAATCAGGCAACCGCCAAGGAGTTCAAATGTACCTCACGATCATGAAGCCACAAGCGCTTCAGCAAATCGCTGTCTTAGCCCGTGGATTATGGATCGTTGAAGGCCCTGAAGGGTAACCGTCCGGCCATGTCATCTACCCAGCCCCGCAAAGCCAAGACATCGTGTGCACTCAAATTTAAGTGAGCACCAGATCTAGCCTTTTAAACGGGTATTTCATGCAGCCAACACTCGGTTCCTATTCCAAGGCCTTCAAAGCCCAGGTCATTCAATATGGGTGCCCAGCACGGCACTACAATTTCCAGCATCGCATTCAGCCGTAAGCGTGCCCGTGGAAGTCGCAAGGCTGGCATGACGCTTTTTTTTGTAAAATTTTTGACGATAGGATGAAGCGTACTCTTCAGAAACTGCTCGTGCCGCCGATGGCCCAGAGGAGCCAAATTCAACCTTCGGGGTTTCAATGCTAGTAAGCAGCTATAACAGCGTGTATGTGCTGTTTTCCTTCGCCGTAGCGATCCTGGCGTCTTATACCGCGCTGGACATGACTGGTCGAGTCACCCGTACCGAAGGCAAAGCATCGGCACTTTGGCTTGCCGGTGGATCTTCCGCCATGGGCACGGGCCTCTGGTCGATGCATTTTATTGGCATGTTGGCCTTCCAACTGCCCATCGAGCTGGGTTACGACCCGACGCTGACTGGCTTATCGTTGTTGATCGCCATCGCCTCCTCCGCCTTTGCTTTGTGGCTAGCATGCCAGACGGAAATGCCACTGCCGCGTTTGCTGCTTGGTGCGGTGCTCATGGGTATCGGAATTGCATCCATGCACTACGTTGGAATGGCGGCGCTGCTGATGAATCCTGTAGTGGAATACGTTCCGTCTTTGTTCGCGCTATCGGTGCTGATTGCTATCCTTGCTTCGGGCGTGGCTTTGTGGATCGCTTTCCGCCTGCGTGGCGAAGGTCAGTACATCAATCGTACACGCATCGGCGCCTCGTTAATTATGGGGTGTGCCATTGTTGGAATGCACTATACCGGAATGGCGGCTGCCCAATTTCCTATCGGGAGCGTGTGCGGAGCGGTCAATGCAGGCATTGATAGCAACTGGCTAATGGTTTTGGTGATTCTGATCACGCTGGCTGTCTGCGCTATTGCCTTGATCGTATCAATGCTTGACGTCCGCACCAGCATACTTGCCAGCTCCCTTGACCTCGCAAACAGTGAACTGGTGCAGCTAGCTCTTCACGACAATCTTACTCGCCTCCCTAACCGTATCCTCCTAAACGACCGTCTTCAGCAAGCGATTCATAAAGCCATCAGGCAGAAGAGCCACTTTGCCGTACTCTTCATGGATCTGGATGGTTTCAAAGCTGTTAACGATACTTACGGTCATCACACTGGCGACCAGTTGCTTCTGCAAGTAGCAAAGCGAATCAACGACGCCAAACGCGGCGAAGATACGGTGGCTCGCCTCGGAGGCGACGAGTTCGTTCTGCTTATCGATCCCGGCGAACCTGAAGACGCTGCGATGTTGGCGCAACGCTTGGTGGAAAATATTCGATTACCTTACGTACTTGGGCGGCAGACAGTGCATGTGTCCGCTAGCATCGGTATCGCTATATTCCCAGAAAATGGCCTAACCGAGCATGAGCTGATGGTCAATGCCGATGCGGCTATGTACCACGCCAAGGAGCAGGGCCGCGATGGCTACTGCTTCTTTGAAAAAGCTATGAACGTTAACGCTCACCTGCAGTTGGAAATGCAACAGGATCTGCGGTGCGCACTGGATCGGAATGAATTTATCCTGCACTTCCAGCCGAAGATGCTCGCCCCAAATGGCCCTATGATCGGCGTTGAAGCTTTACTGCGTTGGAACAAGCCAGGTTTTGGCTTGGTGCCGCCCGTCCGTTTCCTGCCCTTGGCAGAGCGTACTGGATTGATCGTGCCAATCGGTAGCTGGGTAATCCATGAGGCGTGCCGGCAGATGGCCGAATGGCAAGCGTTAGGCGAAGGTAAAGACGAATGGAGTATTGCGGTCAACATTTCGACGGTACAACTGGCCCATGCAAAGCTCGTTGATGTCGTGCGCAATGCCCTGCAAAGCAGTGGCCTGCCCCCCCGTTTCCTGACACTGGAAGTTACCGAATCTACGGCGATGCGGGACGCTGAAGCTGCTTTGATTGCTCTTGATCAATTGGCAGCATTGGGCGTGAATATCTCCATCGACGACTTTGGTACCGGTTATTCCAGCCTGCTTTATCTTAAGCGCCTACCAGCCAACGAACTGAAGATCGACCGAGGTTTTATCACCGAGCTGGCTAAGTGTAACGATGACGCGGCTATCGTTTCGGCCATAGTAGCGCTCGGTAAAACGCTGGGGCTGAGGATCGTTGCAGAGGGTGTGGAAACCGCTGAACAACAACAGATGCTTACCGAGTTGGGTTGCGACATTTTGCAAGGTTACCTGCTGGGCAAGCCGATGAGCGCAGAGAGGATGCTGGAAAGCTTAAGCGCGACCAAGACTCTAGCGTGATACTGCACAAGCCATAGATTCAAGTTGGTGCTTGCTGGTGCAATTTGCAGACCCGCTACATCACCTGATTTAAGCATCAGTTAAACATTCGAATTGGGATTTACGGCTTCTCCTCATTCGTCCGATAGTAAAATTCACTCTAAGGCTAATCAATGTTCAACAAGGCAATCAAGCAGACCTTGGCTGAGGCTCTGCAAAAGCTTCAGGCCGCAGAAGCAAGGGCCGTGGCCGTTGACCGTTCGACGGCAACAATTGAATTTAAACCCGATGGCACCATCATAGGTGCCAATGAGAACCTTCTTACCACCATGGGCTACCGACTGGAGGAGATCGTCGGACAGCACCATCGTATTTTCTGTTTTCCTGATTACCAGGCGAGTGCCGACTATCGTAAGTTCTGGCAGCGCCTGGCTGGTGGCGAGTACATACGTGAACGTTTCCTGAGGCGTAATAAGCAAGGCCTGGAGGTCTGGCTCGAAGCCAGCTACAACCCTATCCGAGGCGCCGATGGTCGCGTCGAAGGCGTGCTGAAGCTGGCCACCGACATTACTACTCAGGTGATCCGTGAGCAGGAGCAGAGCAGCATGGTTCAGGCCATCAGTCGCTCGATGGCTGCGATTTCCTTTAACTTGAAAGGTGAGGTTCTCGACGCCAACGAAAACTTCGAGCAGGCCATGGGCTATCGCCTGGATGAGATTCGGGGAAAGCACCACCGCATGTTCTGCACACGAGGTGAAGCGGACTCTCCTGAATACCGCGATTTCTGGGAGCGACTGAACCGTGGTGAGTTCTTCTCTGGACGCTTCCAGCGACTCAACCGGCATGGCGATACCGTCTGGCTGAGCGCAACCTACAACCCGGTATTCGATGCCAGTGGCCGGCTTTACAAAGTAGTTAAGTTTGCCCGTGATATTACGTCCCAAGTGCGCCAGCAGCAGGCAGAATCCGATGCAGCCACGCTCGCCTACAATATATCCCAGCAGACGGACAGAAGCGCTCGCCATGGTGCCAAGGTCATTAGTGAAACGGTCGAGGTGGTACAAGGCATAGCAGCCGAGCTCTCACGAGCGGCTGAAGGCATCACTGCAGTCAATCAGCAGTCAGAGATGATCCGCAGCATCGTGCAGACCATCCGAGGTATCGCCGAGCAGACCAACCTACTTGCTCTAAATGCTGCTATCGAAGCTGCAAGGGCGGGTGAACAAGGCCGAGGTTTTGCGGTGGTCGCCGATGAAGTACGAAACCTTGCAGCCCGCACGGCGCAGGCCACCGTGGAAATCGTCGATGTTGTGAAGCGCAACCATGAACTAGCGCAGGATGCTGTGGAGAGCATGCAGGCTAGTCGCCAAAAGGTCGATCAAGGCGTCGATTTGGTCAGCCAAGCCGGCTTTGTGATAGAGGAAATTCAGAGCGGAGCACGGCAAGTAGTCGACGCCGTGCGCCAGTTCGCCGAGGCAAAGGAAGAGCTCTGATGTAACTGTATCGGGCACAACCTCGTAAGGCTGTTCCAATTTCTCACGATAAGCGTGCTTGTCCAATATGACATCATCGCTGCTTACTGGGCGCAACTGAACGTTTGCATCCGAGCATCACGTCTTACGCAATTAGACCGGTTGCCAAATATGCGGCAGCAAATGATCGATTTCACTCGCCCGCTGCGTCGGCAGGCGTGTGAGCACGTCCTTCAAATAGGCATACGGATCATGACCGTTGAGCCGCGCAGACTGGATCAAACTCATGATCGCCGCCGCCCGTTTTCCGCTGCGTAGCGACCCTGCGAAGAGCCAGTTCTTGCGTCCAAGAGCCCATGGTCGGATCTGGTTCTCTGCCCAATTGTTGTCTATGGGTACAGCCCCGTCATCGAGGTAGCGCGACAGCGCTGCCCAGCGTTTCAGGCTGTAATCGAGTGCTTTGCTGATGGCTGAGCCTTCGGGCACAAGGTCGCGCTGGGCGCTCATCCAGACATGTAGCATGTCCATTACCGGGACGGCTTTTTCTTTCCGTATTCGCCGCCGTAAATCCGGCTCCAGATCGCGGACTTCGCTCTCGATTTCGTACAACAACTGGATATAGCGCAGGGCTTGCTCAGCAAGCGTGCTTTTATTCGTAGCGTGCAGCTCGAAGAATTTGCGCCGTGCATGGGCCATGCAGCCGATTTCGGTCACGCCGAGTTCGAAGCTGGCTTTGTAACCGCCAAAATCGTCACAGACCAGCTTGCCCCTCCAGCCTTGCAGGAAGTTGCGAGCATGCTCTCCGGCACGGCTGGGGCTGAAGTCATAAACCACCGCTGCCACATCCGAGAACTGGCTGGTGGCGTAGGCCCAAACATAGGAACGGTGGGTTTTCTTTGTTCCCGGCATGAGCATTTGCACGGGTGTTTCATCGGCATGAATAATCTGCTGCCCGAGTACCACTTCGCGCAGCGCATCGACCAGCGGCTGCAACTGAACCCCAGTCACGCCAACCCATTCGGCCAAGGTTGAGCGTGGAATCGCCAGGCCCGCTCGACCGAAGATCGATTCCTGACGGTAAAGCGGTAAATGGTCAGCAAACTTGGCAATCATGACGTGGGCCAGCAGCCCAGCGGTTGGGATGCCCTTGTCGATGATCTGAGCCGGAACCGGTGCCTGGATAAGCGTTTCGCAGTCATCGCAGACCCATTTGCCACGTACATGACGCTCGACGGTGAACACGCCCGGTGTGTAATCCAACTTCTCACTGACATCTTCACCGATGCGTTTCAGCGCGCAGCCGCATGGGCAGTGAGTGTTGTCAGGTTCGTGATGGATCAGTGTGCGTGGAAACTCAGCCGGCAATGCAGTGCGCTTGGGCTTCTGCTTTTTCTCGGTCGCCGCTGGCACTGTTTGCAAGGCCTGAAGCTCTGCTTCAATCGCTGCGATATCTGTATCGATCAGGTCATCGAGCAAACTGGCCTGCTCAGGATTCATCTGCTCGCTGCGCTTGGCAAATTTCAAGCGCTTGAGCTGCGCAATTTCGAAGGTCAGCTTCTCGATCACCGTCTGATCGCGGTTGATCTTCTTGCCCATGGTTTCGACCGTCTTACCCATTGTTTCGACTTGCGAGAGCAATTGCGCAGCTAAGGCACGCAGTTGGTCGGGAGTCATTTGGTCGAGATTGGGAGAAGAAGTCATGCGCCGAATTTTGCCAGAGCAGGCGCTTCGCGGCGATAGACCGATAGGCTAATGGCAGCCGTTAAAGCAGTGTGATCGAGCCGCCGGAACCTGCTCGTTGCCATGGCAGGCCCAATACCAAGGCTTGGAGTTGCTCGGTGTCCAACTGCATTTCAGAGCCATGACGAATGCTTGGCCAGTGGAACTTGCCCTGGCTCAACCGGCGCGCCGCCAGCCATATGCCGAAGCCGTCATGCACCAGCACTTTCATGCGATTGGCGCGGCGGTTGGCGAAAAGATAAGCACAGTGCGGCTGCGCCGCACCGAACACCGCAATCACCTTGGCTAATGCCGTTTCGGTACCAGCGCGCATGTCCATCGGCTCGGTGGCGAGCCAGATGGAGTCGATGCGAATCATCGCAGAAGGTCTCGAAGAAAGGTCGCGCAGGCAGCAGCATTTTCAGTGGGCCAGTTCACTGTGACGGTGCCACGCGGGTGCTGTATTTCAACGCAAATATTCGATGATGATGTGTGGGATTTCGCCCCTGCCAGCGGCACGGGTAACGGAATAAATGCAGGTTGCAGCGCTGTGCTTTTCTGCGCTTGCAGGCGAATCCATTTGTGGACGAGGTTTGCGTTGAGGTTATGGCTGAGTGCGATGCTGGCAATCGAAGCACCGGGCTGGGCACACTCTTGAATGACCTGAGCTTTGAAGGATTTGGAATAGGAACGGCGTGTTGGCTGCATGAAATACCCGCTTAAAAGGCTAGAACTGGTGCCCACTTAAATGTAAGTGCACACCATGTCTTGGCTTTGCAGGGCTGGGTAGATGACTTGGCCGTACGCATACCCTGAAGGCTTCGTGCTGGTAATCAAGGCAGGGAAAGAGCTGATCTTGGCCGCTCAGCAAAGGCGTGAATTGAAGCTTTACCTTGCGCCATACAAGGCAGGCGAAACGACGGGGCTTACGCTTCTCACAGCCTGCTTTGATGACCCACAAAGTCCGCTATTGATCAAAACCCCACTCATCCCTGGTGACCCTCTCACAGAGGCACTGCAGAGCTTCCCTGACGAATTCAGTGTGTGCTTTTTCGACGAGCACAACCGCGAGCTGTTCAGTTGTAAGGCCCAGGCGAAGCTTGGTCAGCTCCGCAAGGAGCTCGGTACACTCAGCCCCATTGGAGCAGATCACTGGCCCAAGATGTATGAGCAGGCGGAAAGATGGTTCAGCCTCACGACCTATGAGGACGACGCTCGTGCCACAACGGTGTTCCTGCAGGAAGATCTGTTCCCCTCGGACTATTTGATCACCGACCTGACCCGCCAGGACTTTCGAGGCTCCCAAGGCTTCTCCAATACGCAGTTAGAGCGCACTGAGCCGGGCACGTTTCAGGAGTTGGACATCATCTATCTTCTCCAGCGCGCATACACCTCCGAACGGATCATCCATGGCCCCTTGAAGGTTTCCGATGGCGAGGAGCTGGCTGACGTAGTGGTGATGGGCGATGAAGTGACTTTGCTGCTGCAGGCGAAGGACAGTCCCAATACGCCAGCAATGATGAACACAACGCTTGAGAGAAAGCGAAAGAAGGCCATAAGTCAGTTGAAGAACGGCCTGCAGCAACTACGTGGCGCCATCTCAACGATCAGGCGAGAAGGCAATCCAGCCTTAGCGCTTGTGGACGGCACGCCCTTGGACATTGATCTTGCTGCACGCCCCCTGGTGGGAGTTGTCGTGGTCAGAGAGCTTTTTATCGACAACTACGATGAATACAGCGCCATGATTTTGAAATTCATGGATGAGGTCGGAATTCGCGTCCTAGCCTTCGATTACAACGAGTTCGAGGTCATGACCCGCCACTGCCCTTCGGAAGATGCACTGCTGTCAGCGTTCTTGCAGATTTCCAAATGCGCTGAGGAAAGGCGTATCTATCCCCGGCTGCGCTTCACGGATCTGCCGCCGCGCTAAATCGAATTGGAAAAGTGGAGAGCTTCTCTGCTCTCACCCCACAACTCCCTTTCTAGCCAGGCAGTTCTTTGAGCCAGTAACGCCTGACAGTCGCTTCAGGCAACCCCAGCGCTCGACCCACCTCCGCCTTCGACATGCCACTGGCCTTGAGCTCTAGTACTGCCCGGATTCGATCTGGGCTGCTGGGTTTGCCTCGCGTGCGCTTCACCAGCCCTTCACCAGCGTCCCAATGCCTCTTCAGGCCCTGCAACCCTCCCTGGGCTACGAAGCCTTCCAAGTCCTTTGAAGCCTTCGCCATGACATCGATAGGTGATGACCCATCCTGGAGGGCCTGACATAGCGCGACGAGAGCCACGAGGTCGAAATCCAGGGTGCGCGCGATCTTGCTCAGCTTGACCAAAGAGACCTGCGTTTTCCCTTGCTCCAATCGTGACAGATTGGCTTGGGAACTGATCTCGGCAAGCTCCTCCTGAGCTGATCCTCTCAGGTCGCGCAGAGCTCGGACTATTGCTGCTATCTCGTTCTGCATGCTGAGCGCTCAAAACGAAGAATAGGGCCACAGCGCCATGCGTCGATAAATATCGAAAGCTAGCAATAATGGCGATCATCGTTTATCGTGGGCCTACTGATGGCAGCTTCGCCGCGTCCGAGCGACCGGGCCAGGGAATGATCAATTTATTAGAAAGTCGACGTCAGCAGGCTTGGGATGAAGCTTCATATACTGTCTGATCTGCATTGTGAGTTCGCCGATTTCGTCCCCCCTGTGGTGGACTGTGACGTGGTCGTATTAGCCGGTGACATCCACGTGAAGTCCAGGGGGGCCATGTGGGCCAGCCTGACCTTCAGCACGCCTGTCATATATGCCATGGGCAATCATGAGCACTACAGCGGGAATATAGATCGAACCCACAGCAAGCTGCTTGACGCTGCTGAGGCGCACGTCCACGTATTGGAAAATCAGGTTTTAGAACACCGTGACGTGCAGTTTCTCTGCGCTACGGGTTGGACGAGCCTGGCCGCGACCGGAGACCCAGTAGCTGCTTCTTGGTGCGCTCGTAACTCACTGAATGACTTTCGCGCAATCCGTGTCGGTGAACAGTATCGGCGTTTGCGCCCTGATGATCTGATCGCGAGAAATCGAGAGACGAAGGAGTGGTTGGAGGGCCAGCTATCGCTGCCATTCAACGGTAAGCGTGTAGTTGTGACTCACTATCCGCCCCTTATGAAGTTCGTGAGTGACCAAGGAGCCGATCCTCACTTGCGAGCAGCCTATGGAAACAATTGGGATGGCCTGATGGATTTCAAGATCGATCTATGGATCTTTGGCCATACCCACGAAGCTGTGGATGAGGTGGTTAATGGCGTTCGGTTTGTGAGTAATCCTCGTGGTTATCCCACCGAAGAAACTGGCTTTCGGCCAGACCTAGTTGTCAGTGTATGAAGACTGATTGGGCTGCCGTCGTTTAGCTTTTTCAGTAAGTGAGTAGGTTTCAAATTCGAACGTGATGGAGAATCCATGAGTTGTCTGAATTCCCAGGACTGGATGGTTGAGGGCGTAATACGACTGCCCAGTCTGGTGTCAGCTAAGTTGGCGATCGCGCAGGCCCATGATTGGGGTGCACTAGTGGACGCGTACCTGGTAGATGCAGCTGAAGTTGGCGATCGTTTCGTTGCGTATGTGTATGGCGATCTTTCAGGGCAACTGGCTGATGGGATGACAATTGTCACACCCCCTAGTGAGGTGATAGCGGAGGTCGAAGGCATGGCGTTATTGCGGACAGTGTCAGGCAACGATCATTACGTCATGGTCAGCCGATTGCCTGCCGCCGCTTGATTGCCCCCGCGTTGTCGAGGCCGCTGTCTCAGCCTGCTTAATTAGGCCCCGCCGTCATCTAATCCATTAATAGTTAATGTGTGTTTAAGGGAGGAAGCATGTCCGAGTTAAAGAAACTGACATTGACTGTTAAGAACTATGATGCTCAAGGGAGCGGTGATCTAGACGCTCTCTATCGACGTGTTAGATACGAAGATGAGCACGGCGCTACTCTCTATTTCAAAGAGGTTGTGATGCTGAAGTACCTTGTGAAGCATGGTGCTTTGGCGACTGATGTTCCGCGAACTTGGTACTATAAGCATGCCTCAAAGAAATCGATAATTGTTGTCGCTTTTGAGAAGGCTGGTGGGAAAGTTGAGTGCGACTTGGATGATCTGCGAATTATTGCAAGGTCGACTTTGGTAAAGGGTGTGGTTATTTCGCTAGCAGCGGTTCCAGCTGGGATTATTGCTGCAACGGCAACCTTTGGAGTTGGGCTTGTCATTATTCCTATGTTTTTGTGGTATGGGTACAGGAACGTCTTCAAGCTTCCGAAAATGCTGGGTCGAAAAACGCTGGTGGATGATTTTTCAAAATTTGGCGTTACTCTTCGATAGCTTAGTTTTTTGGTTGTTGAACTTGATTCTCGTTAGAGTGGCTGTCTTGCGGACGGTGACCAGCGAAGGAAACTCAGATGAAGACCAATGCCGTTATCTTTGACGCCTTCGGAACGCTGGTCGAGATTCAGCAGCCGACACATCCGTTTCGACAGTTGCTTCGAGAGGGGCGACGCCAAGGCCGCTTGCCTCGCGCTGATGACATTCGAGCGATCATGACCCGTTGCCTTTCCCTAAGCGAGGCTGCGCTGTACTTTGGTATCAAAATCTCGCCCTCCCAGCTTGCATTTCTCGACCAATGCCTGGAGGAGGAACTGGCAAGCATTCGGCCTTATCCAGACGCGGTTGAGGCCGTTGGGCTACTGCAAGCTGCAGGGCTGAGACTGGCTGTGTGTTCAAACCTGGCCATGCCTTACGGCCCCGTAGTGGAAAGGATTTTCCCGCACCTTGGGGCCTATGGTTTCAGCTATCGCATTGGTGTTATGAAACCGCAAGCGACCATCTACCAGCACATCTGCGATCTACTTGATGTTCGGCCAGGAAATGAGCTCAGTAGTCAGAGGCGGATTGTCATGATTGGCGACTCAGAAAGGTGTGATCGGGATGGGCCTGGCCAGGTTGGTATCAAGGGTTATCTGTTGCGCAGGAATGGAGGCGGGGCTTCCAATCTTTCCCATTTTGCACAATCAGTGCTGAGTGATAGGTAGCTGGGAGCAGATCTTCAATTCGATGGAAGCGTTGCGTCTGAGCTAAAGGGCCGCGCCACGAGGTGGCCCTGTCGGGATGCCCCCTGCACAGAGTACGAGCGGCGACCAGACCAGTATCACCAGAGGGTGAAGCATGAATGAGCTTAGGATTGTCGGGCGATGCGTTCGCTCCCCGATCGGCTGCTGGAGTGCTAGGCATCGCTGTTTTGAAACGCGTTACGAGCAGGTCTTCTCAATCGCACTTGAAGTGTTTGGAAGCCGAAAGAAGGCGGAGCGATGGCTCGTAAGATCTGTAGTAGGTGTAGGCCGTCAGGCACCCTGCAGGGTGCTGTGCACACCTATGGGACTCACAATTATCCATGACGAGATTATACGGCTTGACCACGGCATACGAGCCTAATGCCATCTAGCCTGTCGTTGCGTTCTATCGAGTGAGGGCCGCCGCACCAGAGACTGTGCGATTCGTGGTCTTGTGTGCTGAGCTTCACTGCCACATTTTTCCGATCTGGCTTTTCAGACTATCGGGTGGGCAGACTATAAGCCATTGACGAATGGTAACGCCTTGCACATGTAGCAAGCCGAGCCAGGGCAAAGCCCCCTGAACTGCTCCGTCTGTGAGATCAGATGCGTAATTGCATGGACTTGACCACCTGTTGCACTCGACTTGACCAGTTGTTTGCATCGAATTTGACCGGCGCACGGGTACGCCTTGACGGGCAGAAGTCGGCCAAAAGCGTACGTAGCTAATAGGCCACTGCTTTCGGTCAGTGTGCGGTCATGAAAGCAAGTAGCTGGTCGCAGGCACTCCGGTTAAGACCATCAGCGTCCTTCGATTAACTCGCCGAACAACTCCCTAACCTTCACCTTGGCATCTGCCAGCGCGGCTCGGCCTTCATCGGTAATCTCATACATGCGTCGCTCGCGGCGCCCAGTGCGTTCATGGTGCGAGCACAGATAACCCTTCTTCTCCAAACCGTGCAGCATCGGATACAGCGTGCCCGCGCTGAGCTTGTAACCGTGGTGGCTCAGCTCCTCGATGACGGCCAGCCCGAAGATGGGAGCCTCGGCAGCGTGGTGCAGGATATGCAGGCGGATCAACCCGCCGTAGAGGTCTTTGTCGGTCACTCGATGTATCTCACAGTGCAATGCTCAACAGCCCGCCCAGGACACCGCTGCCCAGCACGACCATCCACGGCGGCAGCTTCCAGAACATCAACGCCACCAGTGCCACGAGGGCCAGGCCAAAGTCTTGCGGGCCATGAATCGCACTCGTCCATACCGGCTGGTAGAGAGCAGCAAGCAGCAGGCCGACCACGGCCGCATTGATGCCCAGCAGTGCTGCCTGCGTACGCAGGTTACGGCGCAGGTGCTCCCAGAATGGCAAGGCCCCCACCACCAGCAGGAAAGACGGCGCAAAGATCGCCAGCAGGCAAATCAGCCCGCCAAGCCAGCCAGTTGGTGCTTGGTTCATCGAGGCACCGAGAAATGCTGCAAAGGTGAATAGAGGCCCCGGCACGGCCTGCGCCGCACCATAGCCCGCGAGGAATGCTTCGTTGTCGACCCAGCCTGTTGGTACGACCTCAGCTTGCAACAGCGGCAGCACCACATGCCCGCCACCGAATACCAGCGAGCCGGCGCGGTAGAAGGCATCCATCATCGCCAGTGTCTGGCTCGGGAACACAGCTGTCAGCAACGGCAGCCCAAGCAGCAGGGCAAAGAACAGGGCCAGCCAGAACAAGCCAACGCGACGCCGCACGCTGATCGGTAGTGGATCATGGGCCTCGCCCTGCTGTGGTTTGAATAGCAGCAGGCCGACGATGGCTGCAAGGATGATGACACTCACTTGCCCCCAGGCAGAGGGTACGAGCAGCACGAAGCAGGTCGCCGCTGCCATGATGGAAATACGCGGCGCATCGGGACAAAGATTGCGCGCCATGCCCCAGACAGCCTGGGCGACCACCGCCACGGCCACCACCTTCAGACCGTGCAGCACGCCAGCAGGCATGGCATCACCATAACTGGCGATGCCGAGTGCGAAGAGGATCAAGGCGATTGCGGAGGGCAAGGTGAATCCCATCCACGCGGCTAGTGCCCCGGCGTAGCCGGATCGAGACAACCCGAGCGCAATCCCGACCTGGCTACTGGCTGGCCCCGGTAAGAACTGGCAAAGGGCGACAAGATCCGCATAGCTGCGCTCGCTCAACCATTGTCGACGCACCACGAACTCATCGCGGAAATAGCCCAGGTGTGCGATTGGGCCGCCGAAGGAGGTGAACCCCAAGCGGAGGAAGATCAAAAAAACAGCCCAAGGGCTACGGTCAGTCTTGGTTATTTCAGTCATGGTCAATACCTGATCTCTGACAAGGCTGGATGAAATTATCGATATACGATAGCGTAAATCGATAATTGAGGTCGACCATCATGGAACTCGTTCTGATCGGCTTACGCCGTGCTTCAAGTGGTCAGATCCAATGCAATTGGCTGGTCAAGTCCGATGCAAACAGGTGGTCAAGTGCAATGCAAACGATTGGTCAAGTGAGGTGCAATTCCCAATCAGAGGCGGCTCAGAGTCTCGCTGGTTAGTGCGTATCCCTGCTGTTCAAAAAAGCCTGATGCAATTGTTGTCAGCAAATGAAATCGAGCGTTTCCCTGCTTCGCAGCTATTGCTTCAACGACTCGAAGCATTTCAGCTCCAACCCCTGTCGATCTGTATGCCGGCTCCACGACCAGGGAACGCAGCAATCCATCTGCCCCATGCGTTTCAAACCCTCCCCACCCAACAGTCTCACCATCCCGCGTGAATTCGAAAAAGGTTCGGTTCGGAAGATCCACATCGTCTGATGGAAGGTCAGCAGACTCCAAGGCGTCGCGAAAGCGCTGCCATTGCCCTCCGGCTATTTGCATTGTCTGGATCATCATCTCCGTCTCCACCCTGTCATTCCCTATGCCTTGCTTTGCATGACCGCTATGGCTCAAGCCTGAGCAGCGGTCATCATATTCGCTTTACCGAATATCTGCCAAAGCGTATATTCGATTTTCCATATGCATCGAGTTCAGTCATGACCCCTGCTATCAAAGTTCTTTTCGTGTGCGTTGCCAACTCAGTCCGCTCCCAGCTTGCAGAGGCGTTACTGCGGCACACCGACCCGCGCTTCGAGGCCTTCAGCGCAGGATCCCAACCGTCTGAGATTGATCCGCGCACGATTCAGGCATTGGAGGCAGTTGGAGTCGATACAGCGGGCCTGCGAAGCAAGTCCATCAGCGAGTTTCAAGCTGATCGATTCGATTACGTCATCACTCTTTGCGATAAGTCCGCCAGCGAGTGCCTATCAATGCCCAGTGCAGGTGAAGTCATTGCCTGGGATTTTTCTGACCCAGTAACGAGCGATGATCCCGGCGCATTTCGCCACACGCTCCACGACATCCATGAGCGCATCAAGCTCTTCGTTTTGGTCAAGACCAAACACCTGGAGGATCTATGACAGAACCCATGAACCCCACCACGTTATTCAAGTGCTTGGCGGATGACACCCGAGCCAAAATTTCCCTGCTTGTCGTGAGCGAAGGCGAGCTGTGTGTCTGCGAGCTGACGGCGGCACTCGACCTGAGCCAGCCGAAGATTTCTCGTCATTTGGCCCTGCTGCGTTCTGCTGGTTTGTTGATGGATCGTCGGCAAGGTCAGTGGGTGTACTACCGCCTGAACCCCGACTTGCCTGCGTGGGTAACTGCGGTTTTGAAAGAAGTCGTAGACGCCAATCAGCATTGGCTGGAAACCGAGGCTAAACGCCTGTGCGGTATGAACGACCGCCCTATCAATCAGGGCGTGTGCAGCTGATTCACGCCCCAACCGGATTACTGAAATGCTGATTGCCGTATTGATCTTTATCGCCACTATCGTGCTCGTCATCTGGCAACCCAAGGGGCTCGGGGTAGGTTGGAGCGCGACGTTGGGTGCCATCGTGGCGCTGCTGGCAGGCGTCGTTACCCTGGCTGACATACCAGAGGTTTGGCGCATTGTCTGGAATGCCACCGGGACGTTTATCGCAGTCATCATCATTAGCCTGCTGCTTGATGAAGCAGGCTTTTTCAAGTGGGCTGCGTTGCATGTAGCGCGGTGGGGTGCTGGAAGCACTCGTAAGTTGTTTGCGTTCATCGTCTTGCTGGGCGCAGCTGTGTCGGCACTGTTCGCCAATGACGGAGCAGCGTTAATCCTCACACCCATTGTGATCGCGATGTTGCTGGCGTTGCGTTTTTCTCCTGCTGCTACGTTGGCATTCGTCATGGCAGCCGGTTTTATCGCCGATACGGCGAGCTTACCGCTGGTGGTTTCCAACCTGGTCAACATCGTTTCTGCCGACTACTTCGATATCGGCTTCAACGAATATGCTTCGATCATGGTGCCGGTAAACATCGTCAGCGTGGCAGCGACATTAGCCATGCTGCTGTGGTTTTTCCGCAAAGATTTACCAAAGACCTATGACCTCGACCAACTGGACAACCCGGACGAGGCAATTCACGACCGCGCCACTTTCGTAGCCGGCTGGTGGGTGCTGGCACTACTCCTGATCGGATTCTTTGTCATTGAGCCGCTGGGTGTGCCAATCAGCGCCATTGCTACGGTCTGCGCATTCGTCCTCTATGTCATCGCGGCTCGTGGTCATGCCATCAACACAAGCAAGGTGCTCAAGGAGGCTCCATGGCAAGTGGTGATTTTTTCCCTGGGTATGTATCTGGTCGTTTATGGCCTTAAGAACGCGGGCCTGACTGATCACATCGCCCAGATTCTGAACGTATTCGCCGGTTATGGCGTCTGGGGGGCATCCCTGGGTACTGGGATGCTAACGGCATTGCTGTCGTCGATCATGAACAACATGCCCACGGTTCTGGTGGGTGCCTTATCCATTCATGCCGCCGAAGTGGATGGCGTCGTTCAGCAAGCGATGGTGTACGCCAACATCATTGGCTGCGACCTAGGCCCGAAGATCACCCCAATTGGCAGTTTGGCCACGCTGTTGTGGCTACATGTGCTGGCCAAGAAGGACATCAAGATCAGTTGGGGTTACTACTTCAAGACTGGGATCGTGCTGACCTTGCCTATCCTCGTCGCCACCTTGTCTGCCCTGGCATTGCGCCTCAGTTTCTGAATCAAGGAATCTTCTGATGAAAGTCTTGTTCATGTGCACCCACAACAGCTGCCGCAGCATCCTGTCCGAGGCGCTGTTCAATCACCTGGCGCCTGAAGGCGTAGAAGCGGTCAGCTCGGGGAGCTTTCCCAGTGGCCGGGTGAATCAAAGGGCACTGCAGACGCTTGAGGCGGCGGGTATCTCTACGGCGGGCTTAAGCAGCAAGGCTTCGGATGCTTTTGAAGGCTCGCCTCCAGACATCGTGATCACTGTCTGTGACCGGGCTGCAGGTGAGGCATGCCCAATCTTCTTTGGGCCAGCTTTGAAGGCGCATTGGGGGCTGGCTGACCCGTCTGAGGCTAGCGGGTCGGAAGCCGAGATCACCGCTGCGTTTGAAGCCACACTCGTGAAAATTCACGAGCGCGTGAGCGCATTTCTTGCGCTTCCACTGAAGACCATAAGCGCTGAACAGTTGAAAGCTGAACTGAGTCGCATCGGTTCACTTTAGAGATCAACCGAGGCGGTGCCCAACCTGGCGTCGCCGTAGGAGTTTATATGCAAGACACATTGCCGAACGTCCACGCCGACCTGATCGACATTCCTTCGTTGGAGCAACTGGCACCTCGTACGCCTTCGCTTCATAAGCCTCGAATTCTGCTTTTGTACGGATCGACGCGAGAGCGCTCTTTCAGCCGGCTGGTGACTCAGGAAGCAGCGCGCTTGTTGGAAGAGTTTGGCGCCGAAACCAAGATCTTTGACCCGTCAGGTCTCCCGCTGCCGGATGACGCTCCCGATACACATCCCAAGGTCGCTGAGCTGCGCGAGCTGATGCAATGGTCTGAGGGGCAGGTGTGGTGCTCCCCTGAGCGTCACGGCTCCATGAGTGCGGTATTCAAAGCCCAAATTGACTGGGTTCCGCTGGCGATGGGCGCTGTACGACCTACCCAAGGCAAAACCCTTGCTGTGATGCAGGTCTGTGGTGGTTCTCAATCCTTCAACGTGGTTAACCAACTACGGGTACTTGGCCGATGGATGCGGATGTTTACCATCCCTAACCAGTCTTCCGTGGCCAAGGCGTTCACCGAGTTCGATGAAGCAGGCCGTATGAAGCCGTCCTCGTACTACGACCGACTGGTGGACGTGATGGAGGAGTTGATGAAATTCACCCTGCTGTTGCGGGATCGCCAGGATTATCTGGTTGATCGGTACTCCGAGCGTAAAGAGTCCGCCGAAGACCTGTCCAAGCGCGTCAACCAGCGCTCCATCTAACGTCAGCACGAGGAAGCGATATGAGCCAGATCACGATCTACCACAACCCCGAATGCGGCACCTCTCGCAACACCTTGGAATTGATCCGCAATAGCGGGGAAGAACCGACAGTTACGGGCACTCACGCATCAGGCAATTTCTGGTAGGCAGCACGACCACGACGATGCTGCGAACATCCACTTTTCCCGTATTGCTGCTTCGCTGAGCCAGTGCCACTGGCCACAGTATTTCCAGAACTGCGGAAATGCCGTGGCCACCCTGGGCGATGACTAACTGATCTTGCCGTAACGAGAGCACATGCAACTCATAACTGAAATTGTTCACCCCGAGCTCACATCAAAGCAGGGCAGAGTATTCCGTCGACATGCAGCACGCGGCATCGTGATGCGGCATGAGCAGATCCTGTTGCTGTTTACCGAGCGCTATAACGACTTCAGCTTTCCTGGCGGCGGCCTTGACGGTGACGAGGACATTGTCACAGGCTTGAAGCGTGAGCTTGAGGAAGAGACTGGCGCCCGTGAAATACAGGTGCTCCAGCACTACGGTTACATTGAGGAGTACCGGCCCTACTGGAAGCCACAGTACGATCTGATGCACATGACCTCGCATTTTTATCAATGCGAAGTAGCGCCCCAGCTAGAGCCCGTGAGAATGGAAAGCCACGAAATCGCGAATGGTATGCGGCCTGTCTGGATCAACCTGCATGAGGCCATAACGCATAATGAAGCCGTGATGCAGCGTCAGGAGTCATCGATGGGGCAGTCAATTCAGCGCGAAACGTTCATGCTGAAAAAAGTTGTGTCCGAGTTGATGCCGCCAATCAGCCTTTGATGGGCTATCTCAGCAGCTTGTGGCGTAAAGCACGATGACCTCACTTCGCGAGACGATGTTCCAGCCACAGGATTTCTGTCAGGGAGAAACTCCGTGGCCGGCTCGCTTACGCTTATTTAGAGACCGTGGCGGCGACAATGGCGGGCCCAGCGCTGCGTCGCAAAATCAGGACTCCACCGATTGCAGCTAAGGTCGAACCGATCAACACACCGACTTTTACTTCGTCGATCAGGTGAGCTGATCCAGCAAACGCCAGGTTTCCGATGAACAGGCTCATGGTGAAGCCGATGCCACACAAGAGCGCAACGCCGTAAAGCTGTGCCCAATTGCTGCCTTCCGGCAGTTTGGCCAAGCCCATACGAATGGCCAGAGCAGCTAATAGGAAAATGCCAACTTGCTTGCCCACCAACAGACCGAGCGCTACACCCAGCGGAACCGGATCGACTAGGTTTTCCATCGAAATACCGGCCAATGAAACACCCGCATTGGCGAAGCCAAAAATCGGCACCACAGCGAACGCTACCCACATATGCAGCTTTTCTTCTAGGAACAGCAGTGGAGACCGGGCTTCTTCTTCAGGCTTACCCATTGGAACACACAGCGCTACAGCGACACCTGCAAGGGTGGCGTGCACTCCCGATTGCAGCACGAAGAACCACAGCACACCACCTACCAGCAGATACGGGAACAATCGTCTGACGCCCAATCGATTCATTGTGATCAGAATGGCCAGGGTTGCGAGCGATGCCAGCAACATCGGCATGGAAAGACCAGAGGTGTAGAAAAAGGCAATGATGACTACAGCACCCAGGTCGTCAATGATCGCCAAGGCGGCGAGGAAGACCTTCAGCGACGTAGGGACTCGCTTCCCCAGCAACGACAAGACGCCCAAGGCGAATGCGATGTCGGTAGCGGCTGGGATAGCCCACCCCTTCAAAGTCTCAGAATTACCCCAGTTGATTGCGATGTAGATCAGCGCAGGCACAACCATGCCACCTAAAGCACCAAACCCCGGCAGGGCGCGCTGGCCCCAAGTGGAAAGCCCACCTGCCAGAACCTCTCTTTTGATCTCTAGGCCGACCATCAGGAAGAAGATGGCCATGAGGCCATCATTGACCCAATGCTCCACAGACATGCCCAACCAGACACTGTGCAAGGCGGCAAAATAACCTTGCGAGAGAGGCGAGTTCGCCACGATTAGGGCCGCGAGTGCTGCGCCCATCAGTACAAGACCGCCAGCGGATTCCGACGATAGGAAGCGAGCCAGAATCGCGGCTGCTCTAGGGGTTTCTGCGGGAGCTCTACTATGAGTCATCAGTGTCCTTGCGCTTTGATCCAAAGCGATTATTTTAACATCCGAGGTTTACCAGCACGGCAGGGCACATAGCCTGTAACGATTTACACCGAGCCTTAATCAGCCGTCAGTGTGTTCCCCGGCACGGGCTCGCTCATGAAACGCAGGAGCGCGCTCCAAGCACATAGCCTCACTAGGCGAGCGAGCATCGATCCTTCTTTACAGGTGTGTGGCTCCTCGGATATTTGATGATTGAAGCAACTGAGGCCCAGCATAAATGCACGCACCTCAGCGCGATCCTACGACAGTGGCATTTGAATCTGGAGTAAGCCTATTTGGGGATATACGCCGCTACCGACTTGCGAATCTCTTCCCGCGCCTCATCCGCGCTCCCCCAACGCCCCATCTTCACCCACTTACCCGGCTCCAATGCTTTGTAGTTTTCGAAGAAGTGCTGGATCTGTGCGAGGAGTAACGCAGGTAGGTCTGAGCACTCATTCACGTCGGTGTACAATGAGCTAAGTTTCTCGTGAGGCACTGCGATCACCTTGGCATCCGCTCCGGCTTCGTCAGTCATGTACATCACACCAACCGGGCGACTACGGATGACAACACCAGGTGAGACGGGATAAGGGCAAACCACCAGGACGTCCAGCGGATCACCATCGTCGCTCAGCGTGTTCGGGATAAATCCGTAGTTGGCTGGATAGAACATCGGTGTGCTGAGGAAGCGGTCGACAAAGATCTGCCCACTTGGCTTGTCCACCTCGTACTTGATCGGCGAGTGGTTTGCAGGAATCTCTATAACGGTGAAGAAGTCATCGGGGATGGCGTTGCCAGCTGGGATGTCCGCGTAGCTCATGTTCATAGCTCCGAAGTTGTGGAGGGTGTTGAGCTGGAGGGCATTTTTCCAAGGGTGCCCATCTCGACTGGCGTCTTCGTGAAAAACACCGATATTTCCTCAGAGTCCAATCGTTTGAACAATCGTTCTGCCTCATCTTCCGTGATGGCCAAGCGAATCTCCGTGGGTTGATCCGCCAGCTCAAAAAAGTGCGATGAATGCAGTTTTCCTGTGTGCCCAAACCCTTCGATTCCGGTGCAGAGCGTGGCGCCTCGCAACCCCATTTCTTTAGCCACGTCGACGATCCATTCGCCTAGCATCTTTCCCTGATAACGACGGTTTTGTTGGGTGAAGAAAACGACCATATAGCCTTTCATTTCTATCTCGTCAGCGAGTACCAATCATTTGGTAGGACAGAAGCCCCGCAGCGGTCATCGCTAACGAGCCTGCAACGTGCAACGAAATTGAGCCAAGCGCCCAGACCAGTCTGCCTTCCTGAATCAAGGCAACCGTTTCGGCTGAAAATGTAGAGAAGGTGGTAAGCCCACCACAGAAACCCGTGATGATCAGGAGACGCCACTCTGGACTGAGGGTAGGAGAAGCGGCCAAGAAGGCGATGGCCAGGCCGATGATGTAGCCCCCAACCATGTTCGCGACCACAGTACCTGGGGGAATCGTAGGAAACAGAGCATTCAGTTTCATGCCCAATATCCAGCGCAACCAGGCTCCAAGTGAAGCGCCAACGGCGATGACCATTAAAGACTTCAGCATGGCGAGCCCACCTCATCAGACCTGAGTGGACTAACTGGTAAGCGGCTCGCGCCGAAAGAAAAAGGAAACTCGGAGGATAAGATCATAGCCTGTCCTAAAATGGAGGACAGGGAGACGCACCTACGCACCCTGTCCAGGGTTCACGTAGGCATCATCAGCACGAAGGCGGTTAAAGGAGGAATGCCATCTCCTGATCTGATCCTATAGCATCAGCGCCAATGGTATCAATAGGCATCAAGAGCAGCTGCATGCAAGCGATCTGAAGGCCCTTTTGGCTAGGCAAGATGTTTGATTGTTGGCGCTGATTGAAAACTGACCCATCCTGCCGATTGAAAATTGACCCAGGGAGGATTGCTGATTTTTGTCCCAGCAATTGTGGATAGGAAGGTGAGTTGGCCGGACGGTTACAAATGATCGACATGGCCAATGTATCTGCTACTGGACGCGGTTGTAGGCGATCAAAATTCGCATTTGGTGAATCGAAACTCATAAATGTTAGCGTTTTCGCCTGTTTTAAAGCATTTTTTATAGGTTTTCGAGGATTTTTGAGTGAAAACTCAGATTGACAAATAGGCAATTTATTTACCGTTCGTCGGCAATGTCCATTTTATTTTCACCCCCCCCTCTTGAAAATTTTTAAGCGAGACGGAGTTCTTATATTTGAGAGCAAGATAAAAGCGGCAGTGGCCCAGGCACCGCTTTTCTCACAGGATTTCGCCGGCTTTTACATCTGATATTTACGGCTTCTAGATCACACGGTTTTGAGGACTGAAGGTGAATTTGAGGTTGGAATGGGTGGGCCGGGGGCCAAGGAGAAATCGCTTTACTTTGCAGCCGCAGGCTGCTGCTTACGCTTTGACGTCAAACCAATAGGGCTTTTTTGCTGGGATCAGTCCGTCTGAAATTCCACCCGTCTCGTACAACAGGCGTCTGCAAACGTCCGCCCCCGTCATATTTCTAACGAAATGCATTTGCTGACCCTTGTACGCACTTTGAAAATTCGAGCCTGTAAACCAAATTTTTACACTGTAAACTCCTGTGATTAACACGTTAAAAAATTGGTTTACAGGGTGCACCTGAATTCTGGCCGCGCTTGGGTGCTATGTTGCCAATTTATGGATAATGCGAGCCCGACATCGGATCCTATGACCCCACTGTCTGATGGTCAGCTCTGGTCTCTTGCCTGCGAAGCCTATGGGGATGATCTCCCTGTAATCCTTCGATCGCTTTTAAGCGCCTACGAGCGTCGTCCTGGGCTGAATAATCCTATCCGTGTTCACAGGTCGGTCATCGGCGTTGATGGCTTTACTGCGCTTCGAGAGGCCCTTGTTACACAGCGCTCCAATGGTTTCCATCAGCTCGACGGTTGCTTGGAAATCCGTGAACCTTTGGCTTGGCATCTCGTACGCCATCTGCAGCAGAAGCTGATCATCGATGGGCATGCCCCTGCTTCAATCCGCGACCAGCGTTTTGCGGCAGACCTGGGGCTTTGACCTTGTCCAGTTGAGACACCTACGGATTCCGGACTTGCAGAGGCTTGCAGCGGACGAGCTCATTTGTGATAGCCCAAGCGCTGAGGTTTACGGGTATAGCTTGAAGTCGCTGCCCTCATGCCACTGGCTAGGATCGATATCAGTGATTTCTAGCCCGTAGGTGCGCAGGAGCCAGCGTGTTTGCTCGCCGTATTCACTTCCAGGCTCACTGCGGCCATGCAGCGCAATGCGATTGTTTACCAAGGCGATATCACCTGGCTGCAGAGGAACAGCGATTGCGCAGTCAGCACATGCGTGTTTCAGAGCGTCCATTGCCTCCTGCGCGGACTTGTGGCCGATGTCAGCAATCTGCGTGGTGCTGTGGCTGAATCGGATCCACCAGCTTCCATTCATTTGGAAGAGAAGCTGCGCATCATCGACATCAAGTTCGTCGCCCAGGATGTCTACCATCCCATCCTGGAAGGTCAGTTGCGAACCAATGATGTACTGGGGCTTCTGGAGTTCGTCGATATGCTCTTGGCTCAAGTGCGCCATGAGGTGGTCAAGAGGCATAACCGTAGTCGGAACTTGCTTCGGGTTGCGCAGTGCCGACAAGCACACAAAGTCTGGAGAGGGTGCAATGCGTTCATTCAGGGGGTCGCGGTATCCCCGCAACGGGAAGGTCACTCCATCGGTGTGCCCACTCATCTTGTCCGCCGATTTGACTGTGAATTTACCTCGGCCAGGCGGGAACACCACCAGGTTCACGAACAGATCGCCTCCGTTCTCGGAGCCATAGGAAACCGTGGCGGAATTGATAGCCGCAAGGCACGCGATCGCAGTGACTCGGGCAATGACCGTGCCTTCTGCTTCAGGCACCGGGCAAAAATCAATAGGGGTATCGGGTAGGTCATCTGGCCGGAAGATACCCTCCAGCGTCAGGCAAGGCTGTGCCCATGCAAAGGCTTGCACCTCTGCACAGCTGCTCCCCCGGCTATTGAGCTCGCGTTCGATCGCAGGCTGCAGCTCACGCCCCAGATCGCCGGGGCGCGCCAGGTACTCAAGCACTTGCTCGTAGGTCACGTTCGCTCGCCATTCGCTGACTGCGACACGCACTGCTTCTGTAAAGATTGCCTGGATCAATTGTGTCCCTACACGCGCGAGTGATATAAAAGTGATGTATGTCAGCGTGATTATCACGCACGATCTCACCAGCGACCAAATCCGTCTATGAAAATGCCCAAGCTTCAGCCTGCCGATTATCTCCAAGGGTGCGCTAGTTTCCTAGCCTGCCTTAAGCCATTCATGCACTTGCGGGAGACCTCCCAGGGCATTGAGTGTGAGATGACACTGGCTAATGGCCAGCCTGTAGTGGTCACCGGCAAGGACGAACCGCACCTGCTGCTTGGCTTGATGTCCGTACTCGTCGAACTGATTCCTCAAGTTCCAGCCGACGAACGGTTAGCGATGCCACCTGTCTCACGCACAGTGCCTGCGGATAAGCAGACTTTGGAGGCGACCATGCAACCTACCGCTACTACCAAAATCACCGATGAACGAACACAAGCTGCCCGCTTGCAAATTGGTTTAACTACCAAGGTCTCGCTTCATGAGTTGGTAAGACGCGTAGCAAAACGCCGTGGGGTATCGCTGTCGATCGCTGCGCGAGATCTGGTGCAGGACGGGCTGACCCGGTTCGATAAAGAATCAAGGACAGTAGACCCTTCGGAGCTGCTGACTGATTACGAGCGCACTGCCAATGATTACGCAGGTGCCGATTCGGAGAGTTGGATCATCCGGGCTGACAGGCGTCTGGTGATGAGAACGCGCTTACGCGCAGGTGAATATGAGCGCTCGTTGTCATCATTCACCAACTTCCTTCTCGCCAACGCTTTGAGCCATTGCCCTCACGCTGCTGCTGTGCGTGAGGCAACGACTAATTCGATTACCCGTGATGAGGTTGTCGTAGAGGCTATCAAGGCGATCGAGCAGGTCAGTGGGGTAAAAGCCCGTGCTCTCGCTCCTCAGATCGATCTAGGTGAGCAACGCGGCCTGACCAACATGATCCTTGGTGGTTCTGTACTGGCGCCTGCGCGAGTCCTGGCGAAGCTGGCTGTCGTTTTGAAGAAGCCTTTGGATGTTGTGTCGGTAGCCTTGGAGCGTCGGTTCGCCACCCAATGCGTTCCAGCTTTCAAAGCGACTGATGGAAAACCCACCGTGCAAGCGGAACGCAAGGCGTGGAGTGTCGCAGTCAAAGAGCTTCAGCTGCCGGCTGAGGAACAAGAGCGTCTCCTGAACCTAGAGGGCTAAGTGTGAATCCATTCGACCGGGCACGTCGGCAAGCATTCGAAACCCGAGAAGCCCTGGTCGGATTGGCCGCTTCTCTAGGTGGCGTCAGCTCCTCTGGGCTCTTGGCTCATGTTGAGGACACGCTCGAAATCGCGATTGAGCGCTTACCTTTCGGGCACCCAGAGTTGGGTGGCGGCAGCGGGGTGCTCAAGCGAGAAATTCAAACCATCTACATCCGCAACGATGTGTCTCCAGGAGAAACGGCCTATCTCATCGCCCATGAGTTGGGTCACTGGTACCTCGACGGCGATCGCCCTGCACAGACGGTCGCTCATCTGACCAGCATGACGGATTCCTATGGGAGTCAGGCTACGGTGGCGGTGGAAGCATACGGTGCTCGTGAGCGCTTGGAGCTTCAAGCAAACGTGTTTGCTCGTGAGCTTCTGCTACCCCGTGGTGTCGCAAGCCAACTGTTCCATAGCGGTACTGGTGCCACGGTCATCGCGGCCACTCTGGAGGTACCGCTGGAGATCGTTCGTCTTCAGCTATTCGACGGCATTTTGCTCCCCATATTGCCTCCTGCTCCACCTCCTCCTCTGCCGCTTATGACGCAGGGGCAGCACGATGCTGCTACCGCGTCCGAAACCTTCGTCAACGTTGTTGCCGGGCCGGGTACTGGTAAAACGACGACACTGATCCATCGCATCAAGCACCTGGTCGAGCGCGGTATCCCTCCCAGCCAAATCTTGGTGCTGACCTTCACGAACAAGGCGGCTCATGAATTGGTTGAACGCCTGAAGGTGTCTGGCATCGCCGGAGCCGCCGACGTGTGGGCCGGGACTTTTCATGCATTCGGGCTCGAATTCCTTCGCAAATACCATCAGATTTTCGGCCTGGAGTCCGACGTTCGGCTCGCAGATCCGCTGATGCAAGTTCGCCTGATGGTGAGCACGCTGCCCAAGGTGCGGCTCAAGTATTATCTGAGGCTACAGAACCCGTACGATTGGCTACCTGGCGTTCTGGGCCATATCAAACGACTCAAGGAAGAATGCCTCACAGTTGCCGACTACCGCACGCGCTTGGCTGCACTTCCGCCCTGCGAGCCGGATGTAGCCAATGAGCGCGAAGACATCGCCACCCTGTTTGAAGCGTACGAAACAGCAATGCGAGCTGAGCATTTGGTCGACTACGTTGACCTCATTGCCCTCCCTGCATCCCAGGCCAAGCGGGATAGAACAAGCGTTGCTCAGTACATCGACCATTTCTCGCACGTACTAGTGGACGAGTATCAGGATGTCACCGAGGTGATGGTCGACCTCCTTCGTCAATTGGCGCTGAATGCTCAATCATTCTGGGTCGTCGGTGATGTGCGTCAGGCCATTCACCATTGGCGAGGCGCGTCGATCCGTAGCTTGATGCACTTCGACACCACGTTCTTGAGCACCATTCCAGGAGCAACGGTGCGCCGCTACGCTCTCGACCTGAATCGGCGAAGCACGCCTGAGATCTTGGAGCTATTTTCCTGCGCAGGCATCCATCATGCACTGAATGACCGGATGCCTCTGGAACCAGTCACGGCGTATCGTCCCTCGATCGGGGTCATACCTACCCTGTATGAGTGCGACTCCAAGCCCTCCCAAGCCGTCACCATCGCTCAGCGCATTGATGGGCTGGTGCAGAGGGGTGTCCCGTACAGGGATCAAGTCGTGATCAGCCGCAAATCGGCAAACGTTGAGCAAATTGTTGAAGCGCTTGAAAATCTGAATGTGCCAGTGCTGCACATCGGCGATGTCTGCCAGCGCCCTGAGATAAAGAAGCTGCTGTGCCTGATGGAACTGCTGTGTATGCGACAGCCGCGTTCACTGGTCGGGCTGATCTCTGAGCCAGCGTTTCGAATGCCGCCCCAAGACATTGAGCACCTCATATTCCTGACCCGCAAAGGCGCGGGATTGAGCATGCAGCGAGGCCGTTGGCTATGGCTGCCTACGCCAGGCCTCTCGCCCGCTGGCCAGCAAGCCAAGTCAAATTTGGCGTTGCTGTTGAGAGGGCTCAAGCGGAATTCAAGGCCTTGGGATTTTGTCGCCAAAGTACTGCTCGATCAGCGCTACGGTCTTCCAAACCCTGCTGATCAGACCATTCAGGCCCATACTCAGCGCTTGGCAACATGGCTGTTCGTCTATGCCGTACGCAATGGTGACGGAGATATCCGCCAGGCACGGCTTTCCCAGTTCCTGCTTCGCGAGGAGCTTCGCCGTAGGATTGGAGAAAAACTAGGGGATCGCGGTTTACCGCCTGAAGCGCGAGTCCTGGATGCGGTGAGCGTTATGACCGTGCATTCCAGCAAGGGGCTTGAGTACCCAGCAGTTCACGTCACCGATGTTGACGACGCGTCATACGGCGCCAATCGACCCTATGCATACGATGTGCGGGGGTTGGATCTCATCCCTCCCGAAGTTTTGAACAGCACTGGGTCAGAGTTCATGTTCGAAGAGCGGGTAGAGCGCAATAACCTGCTCTATGTCGCCCTGTCTCGGGCCCGTGATTACCTGTATCTCTATGAGATCAGTGGGTGGCCACGTCCAGTTCCGCTCAATCGCGCTGCTCCCACTAGTCTGGTTAAGCGCTTGGGGGTGAAGGTACCGCCCGCACCCATCATACCGCTGCCGTTGGCTAGCAGCACCGTGGTACCCACTGTGAGCTATGAGGCGTTCCAGGCCTACATGAGCTGTCCCCTCCAGTACCACTATCGCTATGAGCTAGCGCTCACTGCCGAGCAGGAAATCGACGTCTCGATCCGTGCTCGCTGGGCGATTATGGACATGCTGTTGGCCGTGGCGAGGGACGGCACTGACCCCAACACGGCATTCCAAGCTGCATGGGCGTTACGCGGACTTCCAGATAGGGCAGAAGACCCTGGCTTGATGGATGATGCGATTGCCGCCGCCAAGCGTGGGCTGGTGGTGGTTAACAGCGTCGGCGGTGCCGTCGAAGAAGGGATGGTTTCTGAAGTCAACGGTGTGCGCATTGAGCTCCCTTGGATGCTCGTCGATAAAGGGCAGCTGCACTGGATTCGAGCTCAGACGGGGATCCCATACACCCTGAGTCACCTACGGCCCATGATGCTCGATATCAATGGCTCTCGAAGGCCGAGTGCGAAGATCTACTCCATTATCACTGACCAGTACGTGATGGATGGCCCTTCCAAGCAGGCCGCGAGCACGTCCGTATACAAGATGGCTCAACGTTTTGCCGCAGGTGATCGATCCGCCTCCAGAGGTCGGCATTGTGGGCGCTGCGCCTATCTGAGCATCTGTGCCAGTATCCCCTGATCAACCTCAAGGGCTTCTGTGTTTCATCGCCATGGGGCTATCTCTCAGAGACGCGGAAAGCTGTGCGCTGAGATGAGACGGTAGCTTGGCCACCATTACACAAGGATAGTTTTGGGTATGACCTACATTAACTTGCCGAGTAATCAGCAAGCTGCAATCAGCGACGTAGACGAGACAGCGCTTCGGACAGCTGTGCGCAAGTGCCTGGATGAAGAGCGTATGGGGCCGATTCATGGCCTTGGGCTCAGTGACTGTGGCCCTTACGTGGGTACCAAGCTTCACGCATTCCAACAAGCGATCGCTGAGTACGGCAAGGCCAAGGCCCATGCCAAGCGCGAACGCACTCGACAGGATGCGCTGCATGCCGGCAATGACCTCATTCACGCTGTGCAGCAGATGAAGGGTCGGCTTGAAACTGAGCACAAAGAGGGGGAGCTGTTTTTCATTGATGATCAGATCAGGCCGCCTTTCCATCTCAGCAAGCGACTGTCAGTGCAAGTGTCATTCCGCTGGCGAGCGTCACCGTCTTCGGACTGGAAGCACGGGCACCTGACGTTCGTCTACGAATTCTCCCCTCAGCCCAGCTATACCTTGCCGATGCCCAAGCGCAAGCCCAGCGCGGCGGAGGCAGCCAGGGATCTAGAAGACAGTCTTAACCGAGAATGGGAGCGTTTGAAGGCTCAGGCGCTTTTCTCTATGAGAGAGTTCTTCCGCGATGGCGGCGATGGGGATGCGGTGCCAGAGGTGTTCGCGGTGAGGCCTAGTGCCTACGGCGGGGGCCTGAATAACTTCAGCTGTAATTTTTGGCAGCCCGAGAGGCCGGTACCCTGAATTCGAGCAAGCATCAGCCTAGGTTGCTATGGCTGATGTGAGCAATCGCTCGCGTACCAAGTCTGCGTGGGCCGGGGAGCATTAGGAGATTCAAGCCTCAACTGAAGTGGTTTTGCCCCTATTTTGTTGGCATCCGCTTCATCTGAAATAGCCAGCCCTCACTTCCCATCATGGGATTTCACCTTGTATAACGCAGGTCGTGACGCTATAGTGGGTGTGCGGGAAATAAGAGCAGGGCTCCGAGATCATCAGGCGAAATTGGATCTGGAGTGTGGATTGCACGGAGACGCCATCCGTGTGGTAGCGGCATCAGACTTCGGTCTGTTGGCATGTGACCCAACCCCTAGGGGTTAGCTAAGCAAGCGCTGCGACTACCATCCCGCATATCTTCTTCAGTCAAGGGCGCCAAATCTGGCGCCTTTGGCGTTTCTGGGATTTGAAAACCCTCAATCATCCCGACAGCTTTCCCGTTCGGCGTACGGTTGCGATAAGCCGTCACCACGCTGTAATAGAGCTGGTCATCGCCGATAGGCCAAGCTGCTAATACTGCACACCCTTTGCGACCCCGGAGCACGATCAGTCGCTCGTTCCCCTTCATCGAGTCAAACTCACAAACGATGTTTGAGCCATGCACGATGATGTCGGACACAAAACGCGGTACGTCATAGACCGTTGGGTAGCCCCACTTTACTAGGTCATGGCCACGCTCTTGCCAGATGTGGCGTACACCGAAGCCTTTGTGGGGCCCGATGTGCTTGCCCGCCCTGAGGTAGATATCCCCGCCAGGCTGTTGCAATAACTGGCTGGTGACCTTCACCAATCCCCAGGATTCCAGGCCTGTGGAGGGGTGAGCAATATTGAAATCTTCGTGATGGTCGAACTCGACCGGTATCGCCTGAGGCGGCGGCGCCTTGAAACGTGACATGCCAGCAATCCTTAACTACTTGATGGCTCCATTCTCACGTCACGACTGGCCGTGTCAGAACCGCACTTTCCCATTTTACAGAATTTAGTGATGCCGATGGTCATTGGGTTTCTGCGGCGAGTACTCTGGATGGAGAAGCTGAGTCGGGGTGATCCCTAGAATCGTGCAGGTGGCTCGATGACTCAAGGTGTGGGATACCTCAGAGGCCGCCGAGCACTGCTAACACGATAGCCATTAAGGCTTAGGTACTTTGCCGGCTGATTCGCAGGCCTCCATCGTCGAGTCGAGTATGAATTGGCGTGGAGACTTGTTCAGCATGTTGGCCGCTTTGTTGACTTTGTCGGTCTGGTTGACCCCAAAGGTAACCAAAATGGGTTTGCCAGCGATGGCGGGTGGAGCGGATTTGCGGCTCATTTATTTTTCCCCTGTTCCAAAACCTGTTCCGCTTTCTGCAAAGTCGCCTGCTTAATGAGCTTGTTCACGGAAATACGTTTGCCGGTGCATCGCTCCATCAAATCAAGTTGGCGGTTTACCGAATCGGCTTCCTCCTGGGTGAGTGACAGGCGTTGCTGGCGCTTCATCGTGTATTGCTCTGAGTATTCACCGGCAGCGGGGGTAGGCGCTGCTGCCTGTTGTGCTGCAGGATCTGCAGCGATGTGGGGGTTGAATGTCGTCATTCGTGAAGTCCTGTATGTGGGCTTGGCCCAGTTTTTTGCTGAATGGGTGAGCCAGTCCATGGGAGCCTGGCTCATTTGCCCTGCCAGTGCTGCGACACGTTTGCGGCGTAGGCTCGACATCGGCGGGTGAAGCAACCATAATCGTTGCTCATGGGTTTGTCACCTGTTTTGAAAAGTAAACGTTACGAGGCGTGTAAACGTGTCTGAGAGCAAAGTCAAAAAGGCAATCAGCGTCCGATTCGATCCAGTGGAGTACGCGAATTACTCGGCTATGGTCGAAAATGCGGGGGTAGCCGTGAGCGACGGCCTTCGCTACCTGGTGACGGAAAAGCTGCAGCAAGCGGAAGAGGCCGACATGAAGAAATTTCATATCAGCTTCGATTTTCGATGGAAGGAGCGTGACGTTGCTTTTCCTGAGCACGTCGGGAATATGCTGGTGACGGTAACCCCTCCCCGCGAGCTATCGGACGATTTCTTGCAGCGGCTCATTTTTGTCATCCCAGAGTTTTGGGATGACTCAGGGTCGGGATTGAAGGAGATGTTCCGTATCGACTCAGCCTATTTCCACAGAGTCACGGCAGAGCCCCACCATAGAACGAGTGCCAAGGCCTCAAGAAATGTCCTGAGCTTCCATCTCCTCAAAAGCCGATGGAGATCTGCCATATTCGACTATGGCAGCGGGTACAAAGCAGAGGAGCTAGAAGATCGAATTCGCTCAGCGGTTACGTCTCACTTTACCCAGACTATCCGGCTTTACCTTATCGATCATCTTCCAGCGTCTCGGGTACTGCCAGAGGAGCTGTTCAACGAGATGATGAGTTTTCGCGACGAAAACACTCTCGATCAGATGATGGCTTTAGGGTAGATGTCGCTTGGTGTCGCGAGAAGACGTCCCTGGCCAGCTGTGGGTGTGTACCCGTGCCAAGGATGCATCAAGTCTCTCTGGTGTATTGAGCGCCCCTGCAGGAGGCTGCGTGTGGCCGCCACTGATCATAGGACGCCGGCTCCAGCTAATTTCAGCTGTTACGCAGCCAGGTATCAATCTTGTGGTGTAGCGACTGGAGAATTGCATTCCACTTGGCCGCCCGTTTGCAAGAGACTTGACCGGCGAACTGCATGCCCTCGACCGGCTGGAGTCGACCAATAGCTGCCCTCGGCTGGGGGCAGCTAACGGCCGATTCTGTTGAAAAAGTCGGTCTGCCCAAACTGCCTGATCATTGACTGGTGAGAACGCCTTTTTTGCACGCAGCTACGTGAAATCCGAGTCCGGAAGCCCCTGCCAAAAGTAAAGATTTCAATCTCGGACGCG
This sequence comes from Pseudomonas sp. Y5-11, assembly GCF_022368695.1. NCBI lineage: Bacteria > Pseudomonadati > Pseudomonadota > Gammaproteobacteria > Pseudomonadales > Pseudomonadaceae > Pseudomonas > Pseudomonas sp. Y5-11. The sequence goes on along the minus strand of NZ_CP058974.1, from coordinate 342,920 downwards.
TACTTTTCTGATGCGCAAACCATGGCCGACTTTTTCAACAGAATCGGCCAAAAGCGGCCCTCCAGCTTTAGAAATCTAAAGCGCATGAAAGAAGCATTTCTGTCGCTGACAACATTGTGCAGCTCCTAAAGCCCTTATTTGCGCACGACCACTCCTCCTACAGTCGGACTCACCAATATCCGTGTTTCGATGCGCGGCTTCCCAAGCGCCAAGATCTTGATTAATGTAATCGTCATTACAAACTATATAGCTAACTCTACATGAATAATTGGCTGGCTCTGATTCTTGGCTTACCCACTGCCAATGCCACCGAACGCATGCGCGCCTGGCGTGCATTGAAAGCTTCTGGTGCTGCGGTTCTGCGCGATGGCGCGTATCTGCTGCCAGACACTGGCGTCTGCCGTGAAGCACTGACGTCTGTCGAGCGCGATATCCTCGCCATCAATGGCACGGCCTACGTTCTGCCGATCGTCGACCCTAGAGGTGAGCGCTTCGTCGAGTTGTTCGACCGTAGCGATGACTACGGTAGGCTTGGTGCGGAGATAGAAGAGTGCCGTGGACAGCTGAATTCTGAAAATGCCCTGGCGACGACCAAACAAATTCGTAAGCTGCGCAAAGCCCACGATCAACTGGTCAGCATCGATTACTTTCCAGGCAAGCCCAAGCAGCAAGTTGATTCGGCGTTGCAGGAGCTAGAGACGGCGGTCAGTAGAGCCCTGTCGCCGGATGAGCCACACAGCAGCAACCAACCAATAACGGCACTCAATCTCAGCGATTATCAGGGCCGTATCTGGGCGACCCGTAACCGTCCCTGGGTCGACCGGCTCGCCTGTGCCTGGTTAATCCGCCGCTTCATCGACCCGCAAGCTCAGATCGTCTGGCTGAAGACTCCACAGGACTGCCCAGTCGACGCCTTAGGGTTTGATTTTGATGATGCAACCTTCAGCCATGTTGGTAACCGCGTCACCTTTGAAACCCTACAGGCCAGTTTTCAAATCCAGATACAAGGTCTAGGTCGCATTGCTGCACTTGTGCATTACCTCGATATCGGGGGCATTCAACCCGTGGAGGCTGCCGGCATCGAACGTGTACTGGCAGGGCTGCGAGAAACCATTACCGACGACGACCAACTGCTGGCTGCCGCGTGTGCCATTTTCGACGGTCTGCTCGCCGGTTTTGTGAAAGAGGAGCAGCCCAATGAGTAAAGTTATTGCACCAGAGATTGAAGCGGATCCGTCGAGGCCTGAAGAAATTAGTCTGCGTGAGGCGTTCTGGTTCTGGTTGAAGCTCGGTTTCATTAGCTTCGGCGGGCCTGCGGGCCAGATCTCGATCATGCATCAGGAGTTGGTGGAGCGGCGACGCTGGATTTCAGAACGCAGATTTCTGCATGCCCTCAATTACTGCATGTTGTTGCCAGGGCCCGAGGCTCAGCAACTGGCGACTTACATTGGTTGGCTGATGCATCGAACGTGGGGAGGCGTGATCGCCGGCACGCTGTTTGTGCTGCCCTCACTATTCATCCTGATCGCGCTGTCGTGGATGTACATCGCGTTCGGCGAAGTACCCGTGGTAGCCGGACTCTTCTACGGCATCAAGCCCGCCGTGACGGCCATCGTGGTGCAGGCGGCACATAGGATCGGCTCTCGGGCATTGAAGAATAATTGGCTGTGGGCGATAGCGGCGGCTTCATTTACTGCGATCTTTGCATTCAATGTTCCGTTCCCGCTGATCGTCTTAGGGGCAGCATTGATTGGCTATTTCGGCGGGCGACTGGCACCTGAGAAGTTCAGAGCCGGTGGCCATAGCGCCGCCAAAAAATCCTTCGGCCCGGCCTTAATCGATGACGACACGCCGTCCCCGGAACATGCCCGCTTCAGCTGGTTGAAATTGGCCTCACTCGCACTGATTGGTGCCGTGCTATGGGCTTTGCCGATGGGTGTTTTGACCGCGCTCTTTGGGTGGGAAGGAACCCTGACCCAGATGAGCTGGTTCTTTACCAAAGCTGCATTGCTGACCTTTGGCGGTGCTTATGCCGTACTGCCGTATGTCTATCAAGGCGCAGTCGGTCACTATGGCTGGTTAACCCCGACACAGATGATCGACGGCCTTGCGCTGGGGGAAACCACGCCTGGGCCGCTGATCATGGTGGTGGCTTTCGTCGGCTTCGTCGGGGCCTATGTCTCGCAAGTGTTCGGGGCTGATCAGCTGTTTCTGGCCGGAGCTGTCGCAGCTGCCCTGGTGACCTGGTTCACCTTTTTGCCCTCGTTCCTGTTCATCCTTGCGGGTGGCCCTCTGGTTGAGTCGACCCACAACGAACTCAAGTTCACTGCACCGCTTACCGCCATCACCGCCGCCGTAGTTGGGGTGATCCTCAATCTGGCGTGCTTCTTCGGGTATCACGTGCTTTGGCCGAAAGGCTTCAGCGGCAACCTCGACTGGCCCTCTGCAGTAATCGCCATCGCAGCGGCAATAGCATTGTTCCGCTTCAAGCGCGGCGTCATTCAGGTACTGATGGCCTGTGCGCTCGCTGGTCTGGCAGTACATCTGCTGCGCTAGCTATCACGAGCGGATTAAACAGCGTCCGTCAGACACCCAGGCCCCTTCAGATCTGAAGTGACCAGCTCACACCAATGCCCAGCCTGACGCTGGGCTTTTGCCATTTAATGGCAGTGGTAGTCGTTGGTTTTATGGTTGCGATGGCAACCTTTTGAATCAGTACCGCCGCTGTGCGCGAAGGCAGCAACGGACGTAATCGAAAGTAAAGCGGCGATCAAAATGGCGGACAGTTTCATCAGGGCTTGCTCCTTGCTCATATTTTATATCCGTGAGAGGTCTCACGCCCGGCAGCGTATGGCTAAGTGCCTTCACTGAGCAAGCTACTTCTCCGGGGACTCGATCAAAGGTCGAATGCTTATTTCTTGAGCTACTTCTGGCTCTGGTTTAGGATGAATTCATATCCCCCTAGGGGGGATACAAAATCATCTGAAAACGAGAACTCGTAGTTCTTCTATCTTCGGGAAATCTCAGTGACTAGATAGGCGCACGCGTTTCCTTTTGAGATTTCTCATGCTGAAAATCCTAGCCAACCGAACCTATCGCCATCTTTTCCTGGCTCAAGTGATTGCACTCGTAGGGACTGGCCTTGCCACCGTCGCGCTCGGTTTACTGGCGTTCGATCTAGCAGGCGCCCAAGCAGGTGCCGTTCTCGGCACGGCGTTGGCGATCAAAATGACCGCCTACATTGGCGTTGCGCCCATTGCAGCGGCTTTTGCAGAGCGCCTGCCTCGCCGAGCCATGCTGGTCTCTCTGGATCTGGTGCGGGCCGTGGTCGCGCTGGCTCTCCCGTTTGTGACTGAGGTTTGGCAAATCTACGTACTGATTTTCGTCCTTCAGTCCGCATCGGCAGCGTTCACTCCAACGTTCCAAGCGACCATTCCAGACATCCTGCCGGATGAAGACGACTACACGCGTGCGCTGTCGTTATCGCGCCTGGCCTACGATCTCGAAAGCGTCGCGAGCCCGATGCTCGCTGCCGCGCTCCTGACGGTGATCAGCTTCCACAACCTTTTCGCCGGCACGGTCATCGGCTTCCTCGCTTCTGCCGCCCTAGTCGCCACGGTGTTGTTGCCAAAGGCGAAGCAAGTACCACGACGCAGCATCTATGAACGAACCACCCGTGGCATGCGCATATTCCTAGCGACGCCCCGCCTGCGAGGGCTGCTGGCTCTCAACCTGACGGTAGCGGCTGCCAGTGCAATGGTCATCGTCAACACCGTGGTTCTGGTTCAGTCGCGCTTCGCTCTGCCCCAAAGCTCAACGGCATTGGCGCTGGCTGCGTTTGGTGGTGGTTCCATGATCTCGGCCCTGGTCTTGCCTCGCCTGCTGAAAAACATCAAAGACCGAACGGCCATGTTGTTTGGCGGAGGAATACTGGTCGTAGGCTTGGCCGTCGGCATCAACCTGACCACCTACAACTTCCTGCTGCCGTTGTGGATGGTGCTCGGGGTGGGCTATTCGCTGGCCCAGACTCCGAGCGGTCGCCTGTTGCGTCGCTCGGCACATGCCGAAGATCGCCCGGCGTTGTTTGCCGCCCAATTTGCGCTGTCCCATGCTTGCTGGTTGATTACTTATCCACTGGCGGGATGGCTGGGAGCCAACATCAGCCTCACGGCGTCGTTTGTTGGCCTCGCCGTGGTGGCAGGCAGTGCACTACTGGTCAGCATCGTGATCTGGCGCCCAGCTCATGATCAGGAGTCGATCAAACACACCCATGAGAATCTGCCGGGCGATCACGCGCACATCGACGGCCAGGACGGTGTGGATCACGAACACCCATACGTGATCGATGATCAGCATCGCCGATGGCCCAATAGGTGATCGCGAATTCCTAAGATTTGCTAAAGCTGGTGACCGGTATTCAGCCAAGCAACCGTAGCGCTTGCAAAGCGGCAAGGTGGCCCGGATAGAACCAATATCCCCATTGCCGCACCGGCCAGACCTTGAAGGTGAAGGTCTGACGCAGTAGCCAGAGTCCGATCAGCGGCGCCGCGAACGCGGTGCTCAAAGCCACCAATGAATAGACCTCCAAGTCCAGCGCCTTGGTTACGATGCTACTTCGCGTATTGCTCATCAAGCATAGAGCCGCAGGCAGCAGCCAAAGAACACCAGGGCCTTTGATTGCTATTAAGACAGCCGCTGGAACAAGCGCACCGTAGAAGCCGTACATCAGTGGATCATCCAGCACGTAGGCAATCGCGGCGGCCAATAACGCCATAGCACTGCTCAACAGGGTGCGATGCTGCCATCCCCAGGCAATCACCAGTCCCAATGCCAGCGTCACCAACACGTTGAATGACCCCGAAGAACTGATGTAGCGATACGGCACTTCTGAAATGGCGGCGAACACCAGCATCAAGGCAAGGTATCGACCATTCGCCGCCGTCAACAACTCGCCCCGTTTGGAGCGCGCCACGTTGGCCGCAATGGCGACACAGAACAACGGAAAGGAAAGTCTCCCCGGAATGAACAGGTTGCTCAACTCCGGCCACACCAACCGCAAGTGATCGATAACCATGGTCAACATCGCTAGCCACTTGATCAGATCCAGGCTATTGCTTCGGCTCTTGAGTGGGGAAAGCGGGACAGTAGGCATCGTCATGCCCACCCCAGCGTGACGGCGGTCAGCACGAGATAACGCAGGCCCTTGGCCAGGGTGACAATCAGCAGGAAACTCCAGAGTGGCTCGCGCATGACTCCGGCGACGACTGTCAGCGGGTCGCCAATGATGGGCACCCAGCTCAACAACAGTGACCAGCGCCCGTAGCGCAGATACGACTGCTGGGCCTTTTCTAACTTGCTCTCGCTCACGGGGAACCAGCGCTTGTGGCGGAATCGCTCAACGGAACGGCCCAGAAGCCAGTTCAGAGCGGAGCCAAGCACGTTGCCAACAGTGGCGACTGCCAATAGCGAAGAAACAACGTACCGGTCGGAGAGCAACATCCCGACCAGCACGGCTTCAGACTGCATCGGCAATAACGTCGCGGCACCGAATGCCGCCACGAACAGACCAATGTAGCTCGTGAGTTCAAACACGAAAGACTTGCCTCAAGCGTTCAGGCCGATCCAGCCATGGAAGCCCACGTACAGACCAACACCAATGATCAGCACGCTGGACAGGTACGGAGCACGACGAGCCACGGTGCCCAGCCAAGGCCAACGGTTGGAGGCCTGCTTAGCACCAATTGCCGCAGCAGCACCGACAGTGACCAAGGTGAGCGCCAATCCTATGCTGAAACACAGGACAAGCATGCCTCCCAGCGCGACTTCTTTAACCTGAAGACATAGCAACAGAACGGTAATGGCTGCCGGACAAGGAATCAGACCCCCAGTCAGGCCGAACATAACGATCTGGCCCGTGGTGACCTCGCGATTGGTGAAGCGCTTGCGGATATCGTTGGCATGCGCACGTTCATGCGCATCCTGGTAGCCATCAATCGACAACTCTAAGCCTTCCAATTCGGAATGAGCATGCCCGTGATCGTGTTCCTGATACTGGAGATCGTAATCATGGGAGTGACCTGCATGCCCAAGACTCAAGCGAGCACTGAACTCATGTGGTTCCGGAATATCGACCTTCGACTCCAGGAAGCCGTCGCGCTCAACGAAAGAGAACGATTGGCTGCTACCGTCCGGACGAGTAGTCATCAGGCGAACATCTGAGGCAGCCCAAGCGTGCCCGGTCAGTGTCTTCAGGCGCCAGTGCGGTGGCATGCCTTCCTCGAAGATCGACAGCTCAATGCGGCCATGGCCGGTATCGATTCGATGGGTCTCATCATGATGACCATGGTCGTGCTCGCCGTGGTGATGATCATCACCTTGCTCGAACTTGAACATCTGCTCGCCGCGCCAAGTACGCCAGAGCATCCATAGCGCAATCACGATAATCAGTGCAGAAGAGGCAAGCTGGAAGTACGGCTCAGTGGTTTGCGCATCCAGGCCTTTGCCCAGGTACATGCCGCCGATGGCGACCAACCACACCACTGCGGTATGCGACAACGTCGCGGCCAAACCTAACAAAACAGCCTGTTTGACCGAGCCTCGGATGGCCACGATGAAGGCCGCCATCATGGTTTTGGAATGTCCCGGCTCCAGGCCATGCAAGGCGCCGAGCAGGATCGCGCTCGGGAAATACAGCCAGGCGTGAGCCCCGCCTTGTTGCAGCAGTTCAGCAAAATTGGGCATGACAGACCTAGAGGTACTTGGTGATTTGCTTGAAAGCTTCCAGTGGTGCGCGTTCGCCATTGCCTAGCGCCGAAACGGTGTCCTCCAGGCAGTGATCAATGTGATCCTGGATGAGCGTACGTTTGGCCTGGCACACTGCTTTTTCAACCGCATGCAGCTGCTGGGCGATGTCCACGCACTCACGACCCTCTTCGATCATGGTGATGATGCCGCGTAAATGCCCATCCGCCCGTTTGAGACGTTTGATGATCGCCTCATGACTTTGGTGGGTGTGGGGATGGCTGTGTTCGTGTTCGTGCTCACTCATGACTTGAGCCTCAGGCCTCAATGAATTACGCTGGCATCCTATCCCCCCTAGGGGGATGTGGTCAAACGCGTAAAAGCCCTATAAACCGAGTTGAAACCCTAACGCCATGTTCAGCAGAACACTGACAACTACGGTGGTAATCGCGCTGGCTCTCGCCATGTTAGTGGCTTGGGCCGGGCATACCTATTCGTTATCAGTGGCGTCGAAACAGCCAGCCTGGGAGATCACGCAAGACGCCCATCACTCCCACGGCGAAGAGGCTTCATCCAGCTATTCGAGTCTTTCAGATCACTACCATTCGCCATTGACCCCTGATCACCAGCACGAAACACCGCAACTCACAGCGGCGTTGATGCTGGCGACATCCCCAATGCTATCCATCCGGGTCGATGCGCTTCGACACTCTGTTCCCCTGCCGCCGATATTCTTGATCGAGCGTCCACCCCGTCCTTCGTTCGCATCTTGACCTTGGCCGCACTGCGGCCTTCGATCTCTGCAACGTAGGATTGATCTATGCATCCGTACTCGATGAGCGGCGCCGGCGCGTTTACTACGCCTTTGCACCGCCCCGTATTGCTGTTGTTTTTACTTGTCGCTGCACTTTTCCTGGGAATGCCCGAGGCGATGGCTCACGCCGTAGCGGAAGGTGACAAAGGCTTCATCCAGGAAAGCTCCGGCGTCATGTTGCTGCCCTTCATCTACATGGGCGCCAAGCACATGATGACCGGATACGACCACCTGCTGTTTTTGTTCGGGGTGATCTTCTTCCTCTATCGCCTGAAAGACGTGGGGCTGTATGTCACGCTGTTCGCTGTAGGCCATTCGGTCACGCTGCTGCTTGGCGTACTTACAGAGGTCAGCATCAGCTCGTACATCATCGACGCCATCATCGGCTTCTCGGTGGTGTACAAGGCGCTCGACAACTTGGGCGCATTCCAGCGCTGGCTCGGTTTCCAACCCAACACCAAGGTGGCCACGCTGATCTTCGGCTTGCTCCACGGTTTTGGTCTGGCGACGAAGATCCAGGAGTACGAGATCTCGCCTGATGGCCTGATTCCGAACCTCATCGCCTTCAACGTCGGTGTTGAGATTGGCCAGTTGCTGGCCCTCAGCGCGATTCTCATTTTGATGGGTTATTGGCGGCGCACCGGCAGTTTCTGGCGCCACGCCTATACCGCCAACGTCGCCATGATGAGTGCCGGTTTCCTGCTGATGGGTTACCAGATCACCGGCCTGTTTGTCTCCGTGTAAGGAATTCTGACCATGTTTAATACTCCGCTTCCGACTGTTAATGAATTGCCAAGCACTCGCAAACTGGTGCGCTCCACTGTTATTGCCCTGCTGACTGCGGTCGGCCTGCTGGTGACAGTGGTTATGCCTTCGGAATATGCCGTCGATCCAACGGGTGTGGGCCGAGCACTGGGACTGACCCAAATGGGCGAATTGAAGATCATCCTTGCTCAGGAAGCTTTGGCGGATGCCGCGCCACCGCAAGCTGCTACTCCAGCTCCAGCTCCAGCTCCGCAGGTTGCGCAAGTCCAGCCTATTGCGAAACCTGTTACTCAGCCGGCGCCCACACCCACTTCAGCTTTGAAGACTAATCAAATGAGCGTCACGCTCAAGCCAGGTGAAGGGACGGAAATAAAGCTCGAAGTCTTGAATGGCAAGTCTGTTAGCTACGAATGGACTGCGGTTGGCGGGCCTGTGAACTTCGATACCCATGGCGAACCTTACAACGGTGAGAAGGGTTACTTCCACAGCTACAGCAAGGGCAAGCAGGTCAAAAGTGACAAGGGTGAATTTACCGCCATTTTTGACGGCACCCATGGTTGGTTTTGGCGTAATCGCAGCAACAGCGACGTGACCATCGCACTGAAAACAACCGGCGATTACTTGAGCGTCAAACAGTAATTCGAAACAGCGATGGCTGTCCTACTGCCGAAAATTCACCGTTCAGCCTGCCCCCAGACCATTTATCAACTTTTGAAGAGTCCTTCCATGAAAACCCCAACCACTCTGGTTCGTTCTATGCTCCTGATCTGCTTCTTCGGCCTGATGACGGCATGCGGTGGTGGTGAGAAAGTAGAAACCTCCGACAAAGCTGAGCACGGACATTCCCACGAATAACCCCATAAAAACAAGGCCGCAAATGCGGCCTTGTTTTTTCTGCGTGACGAAAAATTTTTGCCTGACATCCTGCAAAAAAATGACTGTTTTGGGTCGATTGCTGGTAGTCACGTATGGCAGCTAATGGCCGATCAGGGTCGGCCAGCGGGCTGGTCAAATCCGACGCAAGCGACTGGTCAAGTCGAATGCAAATGGGTGGTCAAGTCCATGCAATTACTCAGCGGCGACAGTTGGATGCCAATAGGGGATCTGTGAGGCCCCTGGCTTATCCAAGACAATCGCCACGCTTTGCTCGGCCCGTGTGACCGCCACATAGAAATCGGCTGCGGAGAGGGGCAGGAGATACTCCCCTTTGCTGATGAACTTGCCGATAGGTTCGGTTGGATAAATCAGCACGCGGTTGAAGGTCTGCCCTTTGGATACCCCAAAGTTCATGTAGTTGAGGTCGAACTCCGTCCCCGAGCGAATGCTGTTGCGCAGGCACTGGGGTTGGAATGTCTCAACGTACTGACGGACGTGAGTCTTTCTCACGAGGAAAACGCCGTCGTGGGGTGTGATCGCGTGATTCTGTGAGGTCGTTTCCGGAAACTCCCAGATTGCCTCGAAGATGGTGTCGGAAAAGGTAGCTATTGTCTGGCAGCACCTCCATGTGACAGAGCTGTAGTTGATTTCCAGGCGGCCTGCTTTCTGCTGTTTTTTGAACCATGCAATGGATTTCGAGTAGGCAAAGGCCTTCTTCATTTGACCACGAGGATTGGTGGACAAGACTGCCTGCCGGACGTCCCCGACGAGCCGTATCTCAATGCGTGTGCCGAACAGCGCCTCCAGGATGTCCCAGTCGTAACCTGAAAGATCCTGAACCTCGTCGATGAGTATTTCGTCGTAAAGGCATTCGAGGCGTTGAATCAAGGCCCCGCCGCTTTGGCCAATCAGTTGGTGGGCCAAGCGTGCTAATTCCTTCGCATACACACTGTCCGACGAATCGAAAAATCGATTCTCACCGCTGGCATATCGTCCTGGATCACCTTCGAAATTGAAGCCCCTGCAGCGCTTGCCGGGGAAGGCGAATGGGACGAAGGGTTTGACGAAATGACGCAGCAAAAAGCTGAACCAGCCAGAGACTTCCAAGCCGGGTCGGTCTCCGGCATACCGCCTTACGCGCTCGCGCAACTCGATCTGATTGGCCTGGGCGAAGGTGATGAGCAGAACTTTGCGATCGGCTGCTAATGCTTTGCAATGCTCCACCAGGCCTTGAGTCTTGCGAGCACCCGCAACTGCCAGGGTCAGGTAGTTTTTAGCCATGAATGAACGCCGCAGCCGCAGCCATATATGGTGGCGGTGTGACCGTCTCCTTGGATTTGGCGATGAGAAGTGCTGCTTCCGTTTTTTCTCTCGACATCCATTTCTCAAGGCTGGCCCTATCAGTGGCCCCAAGAATATTGCGCAGAGACTCTTCGCTGTTGCACGCCCTCAATTGTGGTTCCAATGTCCTGCCCGCTTCCTTTGCACCAATAAAGAGTTCGCGCTTTCCTGTTTCGAGCAGTTCGCTGACAGTTTCCTTAAGGGTTTCTGGGTCTTCCCCGTCGTTGTCTCGAAGCACTGCAACTGGGCGATCGATGGCAGTACACAGTTCCAGGCAGCGCTTCAATGTCAGTCCGTGCATGCTCATCACATCAATCCCCAGCTCCATCGGGTGCTTACCGTAGAGGTCTTTGAAGAAGCGCTCAAACAAGATCTCGTCCGAGGGGCCTTCCACCAGGACGAGCTTGTGAGCCAGTACCATACGCAACGTGTCGAAGCCTGGCAGCTTTTGGAAATAGCCGACGGTGTCCGGATCAAGCGTCTCGATGTGAGATGCCTTGCCGCGATGCAGGAGGAGCAAGGAGCTCAGGCCGAGCCGATTTAGCACATAGGCACTGTGAGTCGAGATGAACAGCTGACGCTCGCCTGCAGCTTCCTCGATGCGCGACAGCAGCGTGGTCAAACTCGTATGCGACAGATGGTTTTCTGGCTCTTCGATCATCACGATGCTGGTGTGCTCGGACAGGCGCTGCATGGCCAGCGAAATCTTGATTGAGGCTTGCTGCCCTTGGCCTGCCAGCGCGAAAGGCACATGATCCACATGTGGTGTGACCGACCCCTCCCAGGAGGATTGAGCGCTTTGATCCATGGCCAGGGCCATCACCTGGTTATCCAGTGGCGCTCGAATATCCTTGAGGCGATCATTCACGCCACCCAGGGAGTTAGAGGTCATGGACTCTTTGATCTCGCGGTAATGCTGGGATATCTTGGCTTTCTCGCCCGGCTCCAAGTGGTCACTTAGGATTTGGCGCAGGTGGTAGTCGACGCCCGAGGTCGAGCGGACGGTACGGGAATCGATAGTCGCTACGGCTAGCTGCCGGGGGCGCCTAGTCAGTACTTCATCCCCAAAGGTACGCCATTCAATCTTGTAGTACTCGACGGGGATCAGCGCGCTGGGGTTGATACGCCACTGGGTAAGTTCCTCGTCATATTCAGGGTTGGGAATGACCTTGAATGAGATGCCAGGGCAGGCATTTGTCTTCCTGTCGCTATTGATCGCGCCACAGAGGAATTGCAGCTCTGGCCGATTTTCGAGGAAAAGCTCAATCAGAATTTCTGGTAGAGCTGGGTTTTCATCCCAATCGCAATTATCTAGAAATTGATTAACCAGCTCTTTGTTGAACCAATAGGGGTTCAACTCCTCCTGAGCGGAGCGACCACCGATACGCCCGTTGAGCGCGAGACCAATTGCCTCCATCAGGGTCGACTTCCCCGCGTCATTACCGCCCACAAGGATGTTGAGATCCCTGTTGGGCAGCAGCGTGAAGTCGCCGTAGATCCGATAGCCCTGGATTTTGATCTTCGTGATCATCTGCTGTCCTTACATGGAAGGGATGTCCGATTAGTCGGTGCATTACTCATAGTGGAGCTCACCAAATAGTCCGATCATGAGGTCGCCGTCCAGGATCTCAAAAGGTAGGGTGACGTACTGATCTCGATGGCGAGGTAGCGCCTTTCCATCGTGCGGTGCGTTCTTCGTGTGCCCTTGAACCTTTTCCCCGTTCTCCTTGATATAGGGAAGCACGACGATCCGGCCATGGTTCTTGGATAAGATCGTTCCCTCGTACCACAAGGTGTTTCCTTCATCGCTGCTGGACTCGCCACCCGTGTTTTTCAGCACCCACCGTGGCACCCCGTCGTCCTCATACCAGAACACGAAGCCACCGCAGACCACTACTCTCTGGCCGCGCATCCTCGCCTCGGCAAGCATTTGCTTGACGCTCGCTAACTGCAGCAGCTGATTGGCCCTGGGAAGAAGCAGTGCCCGAATCTGTGCTTTCGTTCTCCCCCAGTGATCTGCTCCCGAAAGACCGAATCCTTTGGCTGTCACCTCTCGCAGGCAAATCTGCGAGCGTTTGGGAGACAAGGCTCCGATCTGTTCCCACGTCTGGTCTTCGGTACGACGAAGGCACATGTTGAATCTCGGGATGGCAACTATCTCCAGGTAAGGAGCGCGCTCAAGCTCCTGGTAGAGGGGTTGTCGCAAGCTTTCCATCGTATTGTGCAGTTCCAGCTCCTGCATGTTGGGACGGGGCAAATGGGCGTTTCGCTTGATTGCTTCGCGCTCCATGAGCTCTTCTTCTGCGTGGATGCGACGCGCTGCTGTCAGGGCCTTCTCGACTTTTAGGGCGGTCGAGCTCTGAAGCACAGGATCCGGTACCGCCTGAGCTACCAGTTCACTGGTTCGGCTGTTGAATTCGTCCGCAGCTTCTATGGCCTCCTCGTAGGAGGTGAAAACAGCCGCCCTCGCATGGCCACTGCCGTTATCGTAGGAGTAGCGCTTCCAGGACAGCTGAGACTCGGGGAAGAGCTTGAGTGCCCGCAACTGCCATGTCCATCCGATGCTGAATTGCCGGAACGGAAGGACGGCCAGGGTGGGCATTGAGTGGTATGGCATCTGATCTAGGCGCATCGACTCTCCCTGCTTTATTGCGCCTTAGCGTCTGCGGAAGCGCTGGAGCTTAGTCTGGGGAGATAGATTCCCCCGACATTATGGATAGCACATTGCCAGGGTGAGTCAACTTCTTGGCTGCAGGCCCCGTATTTCGGGGGCTTCAGGAGAAAGGGAACTGCGGGCGGGACTTAAAAAAACTGGTGGTTTATCCAGCATTAGGGGTTGCGCAGGTAATGTGCAAAAGCTATAATGCACATATACCAAGTTGCTTGGAAGGCATTACAAGTCAGCGTAATGTGCAGTAAAGGTGGGGGGTGAAGCTATTGGGCACGCCGTTCAACCTCACCGAAGGCGCCGCGCTGCTGAGCCTGATCGGGCGCCTGACCGGCTACACGCCGCGCTGGTTCACCTATTTCATCGGTGATGCACACGTCTACGAAAACCACCTGGACATGCTCAACGAACAGCTCAAGCGCGAGCCGTTCGCCATGCCAAAACTGAAAATCTCCGACCGCGTGCCGGAGTTTGCCAAGACCGGTGTGTATCAGCCGGAGTGGCTGGAGTTGGTGGAGCCGAGCGACTTCTCGCTGGAAGGCTATGAGCACCATGCGCCGATGACCGCGCCGATGGCGGTCTGATTCTGTTGCAGTCATGGCTTTGCCTGATTGCAAAAGAATCTAACAGACTGTCAACTCTGACAGGTGGCGAATAGATGAAAGGGTGTTTGACTGACCACTGCCAATCGGCCAGGTCGGCAAATGCCCTTTCTTTTTGGAGCTTCGCTATGTCACGCAATACAATCGGTCCACCCGGCGGGTTTTCGGAGCGCGCAGCGGGTTTTACCGCGCAGAGCTCAAGCGTTCAATTGTCCGGAGCGCCGTCTGTTGGCTGCGAGAGTAGTTCGGGGCTCATTCATTTCTTACCTTCCATTGCACCTTGGGGTTGCGTGATACCTGGTGAATTGCTTCGGGGCGCCCCGATTTTTGTTAATTCGCTGTTTTATCAGGTGTCTGTAAACAATCAGGACTTTCAGATCGGCGATCAAGTGCGGGTGCAAGGGCAGGTGCTTGAGGCCAGCGGAGAAAGCTTCCGGTTACCCTCCCAGACAGTCGAAGAATTCACCGATTTGCGTTTTCCTTTTTCCGACGCTGAAGCACTTGAGCTCGAAGGAAAAAGGGTCGAAATCTTCTATGTAATCACAAGAAACGGAGAAGCTTTGACTTCGCCGTCTCTGTTCGTCGACTTCGTTTTGCCACTGGTTCAAACCGGGCAGATTTCCATCGAGGGCGTATCGAATGGCCAGCTGGAGATTGATAAGTATCCAAATGGCCTGATTCTTACTGTTCCGAAGGTCTCGAACTTGCGAACCAATAACGCCATTGAAATTTATGTGCGCAGTGACCTTCAGGGCGGACCCGGCGCACAGAACTGGAGAGACTATCAACGCAAATTGACAGTCACTCCGGAATCACCTGTCCAGTTCCGCATTGAGCCAAGTGTGTATCAAGGGTTTCGTGGAGAGTCGATTTTTCTGTACGGCGGCTTCTTTCTAGGTGCTGGAATGGTCCCGGGGATCAGTTACGGTATGGGCCCCCAAGGCATACTGGAGTTCAAACTGATCTGATCAGTGTGGTGACAGGAGACAGGAGACAGGTGACTTAGTGGCCGTGGCTTCTGCCCACGTGCGAATGCTCAACCTCCGCCGCCACAACCCCGCCGCTGACCTCCAGCCGCTGCAAAATCCCGCACTGATCCGCCCCCGGCCCTTCGCCACAGCGTTGGCGCAGGTCGAGCAGTTGCGTCTGCAGCGCCAGCAAGCCATCAATCCGCGCTTTCACGTGCTGGATGTGTTCGTCGATCAACGTATTGACGCTTGCACACTGATCCTGCGGGCTGTCACGCATGGCCAGCAGGCTGCGGATTTCTTCGAGGGTCATGTCGAGGGTGCGGCAGTTGCGGATGAACGTCAGGCGTTCGGCGTGGGCCTGGGTGTAGACGCGGTAGTTGCCATCGCTGCGCGCCGGTTCTGGCAGCAGGTTTTCGCGCTCGTAATAGCGGATGGTTTCCACGGCGCAATCGGTCTGTTTCGCCAGTTCTCCGATCTTCATGACGGCCATCTCCAAATGGGTGCTTGACCCTATAGTGGCTACAGGGTCTTTACTTGGCAACAGGCACCTTCATGGACGCGACCAATGAGCGATTCCCAGCACACCCACAAGCCCGGCGACGGGCACGATCATAGCCACAGCCATAAATTGCAGCCTGTGCATAAGCACGAACATGGCGGCGATTCCTGCTGCGGGTCGAAAGCCGCAGCACCGGCACCGGTTCATTCGCACGAAGATTCTTGCTGCTCGTCGACAGCGGCTGCGCCTGCGTTGGTGCAACTGAGCGAAAAGACCAGCGCTGACGCCCGCCTTAGCAGTTTCCGCATCGAAGCGATGGACTGCCCGACCGAGCAGACGCTGATCCAGAACAAACTCGGCAAGCTGGCCGGTGTGCAGCAGCTGGAGTTCAACCTGATCAACCGCGTGCTCGGCGTGACCCACAATCTGCCGGACACCGCGCCGATCACCGAGGCGATCACCTCGCTGGGCATGCACGCCGAGCCTTTGGAGGCGGGCGTCGAAACCCCGGTCCCGGCACCAGTAAAAAAACACTGGTGGCCGTTGGCGCTGTCCGGCGTCGGTGCGCTCGCCGCCGAAGTGATCCACTTCACCAACGCCGCGCCGACCTGGGTGGTGGCGATCATTGCGCTGGTGTCGATTCTCAGCGGCGGCCTGACCACCTATAAAAAGGGCTGGATCGCCCTGAAGAACCGTAACCTCAACATCAATGCGCTGATGAGCATCGCGGTGACCGGTGCGGTGTTGATCGGGCAGTGGCCGGAAGCGGCAATGGTGATGTTCCTGTTCACCGTGGCCGAGCTGATCGAAGCGCGCTCGCTGGATCGTGCGCGCAACGCAATCAGCGGCCTGATGCAGATGACCCCGGAACAGGCCACGGTGCAGCAGGCCGACGGCAACTGGGTCGAACAAGAGGTTAAAAGCGTCGAACTCGGCGCCCGCGTGCGGGTAAAACCCGGCGAGCGCATCGCCCTGGACGGCGAAGTGGTCAGCGGCAGTTCCACCATCGATCAGGCGCCGATCACCGGCGAAAGCCTGCCGGTGGAGAAAACCATCGGCGATAAAGTCTTCGCCGGCACCATCAACCAGGCCGGCTCGCTGGAGTACACGGTGACTGCGGCGGCGAACAACTCGACCCTGGCGCGGATCATCCACGCCGTCGAGCAGGCGCAGGGTGCGCGCGCTCCGACCCAACGCTTCGTCGATCAATTCTCGAAAATCTACACCCCGGTGGTGTTCGTGCTGGCGCTGGCCGTGGCGATCATTCCGCCGCTGTTCATGGGCGCGGTGTGGTTCGACTGGATCTACCGTGCGCTGGTGTTGCTGGTGGTGGCCTGCCCGTGCGCACTGGTGATCTCCACCCCGGTGACCATCGTCAGCGGCCTCGCGGCGGCGGCGCGCAAAGGGATTCTGGTCAAGGGCGGCGTTTATCTGGAGGGCGGTTTCAAGCTCGATTATCTGGCGTTGGACAAGACCGGCACCATCACCCACGGCAAACCGGTGCAGACCGATTACCTGTCGCTCGATCCGATCGCCGACGCCACTGCTCCGGCAATCGCTGCCGCGCTGGCCGGGCGTTCTGATCACCCGGTGTCGCTGGCCATCGCCAATGCGGCTGTGGATAAAAACCTCGCCGTGCTGACTGTGGATAACTTCGAAGCGCTGGCCGGGCGTGGTGTGAAGGGCCAGGTCAACGGCCAGACCTATCACTTGGGCAACCACCGTCTGGTTGAAGAGCTGGGCCTGTGCTCGCCACAACTGGAAGAGAAGCTGTTTGCGCTGGAGAAACAGGGCAAATCCGTAGTGCTGCTGCTCGACAGTTCCGGCCCATTGGCGCTGTTTGCCGTGGCCGACACGGTCAAGGAATCCAGCCGCGAAGCGATCCGTCAGTTGCATGCACTGGGCGTTAAAACCCTGATGCTCACTGGCGACAACGTGCACACCGCGCAGGCGATCGCCGTGCAGGTCGGTATCGATCAGGCCAAAGGCGATTTGCTGCCAACTGACAAGCTGCAAGCCATCGAAGCACTTTATGCACAAGGTCATCGAGTGGGCATGGTCGGCGACGGTATCAACGACGCCCCGGCATTGGCGCGGGCCGAGATTGGTTTCGCAATGGCGGCGGCTGGTACCGACACCGCAATTGAAACCGCTGATGTTGCCCTGATGGACGACGATCTGCGCAAGATCCCGGCGTTCATCAGCTTGTCGCGCGACACCGCGAGCATCCTGAAACAGAACATCGCCTTGGCCCTGGTGATCAAGGCTATCTTTCTTGGGGTAACCTTCGCCGGGCTCGCCACCATGTGGATGGCGGTGTTCGCCGACATGGGCGTGAGCCTGCTGGTGGTGTTCAACGGTTTGCGCCTGCTGCGCAAATAAACGATGAGGGATGGTTGTGCTGAGTGCCGAGCTGAAAGCGTTTTATATGGTCGCCCGCCTGGGCAGCATTACGCTGGCGGCGAAAAAGCTCGGCCTCAGCCAACCCACCGTGACCACGCAGATCCGCAATCTGGAAAGCCAGTATTCGGTGGAGCTGTTCTACCGTGGCGGTCGCCGCCTGAGTGTCAGTGACGAAGGCGCGCGACTGCTGCCGATGGTCAAGGCGCTGTTGCAGCAGGAAGCCGATATCGAGTTCTTCCTGCGTAACAGCGGTCAGGTGCAGGGCACGTTGCGCATTGCTGCCACTGCGCCGTATTACATCCTCGATCTGGTGAAGACCTTCCGCGAGCGCCTGCCGCAGGTGGAAGTGTCGGTGGAAATCGGCAACTCGCAGCAGGTGCTCGAAGCGCTGGAGGATTACCGCGTCGATGTCGCGGCGTCGTCGCAGTTGCTCGAGGATGCGCGGTTGATTCGCCGGGTATTGGGTAGCGATCCGCTGGTGCTGGCGGTGCATCGCAACCATCCGCTGGCGGCGCAGGAGCATGTAGCGTTGAGTGCTTTGGCCGGTCACACCTTGCTGATGCGCGAGTCCGGTTCGACCACCCGGCGCCTGACCGAGGAGTTGCTGGAAAGCGCCGGGGTCAGTTTTGGCCCGTTGCTGGAGATCGGCAGCCGTGAGTCGATCCGCGAGGCGGTGCTGCGCAATATCGGCATCAGCATCATCGCCCGCCAGGAAGTGCCGCATGATCCGCAGTTGCGCGTGCTGACCATCGAGAATGCGCCGCAGATTCCCGAGTACCTGTATTGCCTCAAGGAGCGCAAGGGTGCGCGGTTGCCGGCGGCCTTCCTCGGCTTGGCTCAGGAAATGTCCCCGGCCTGATTTCTTCACTGCTCGTACTGGCCCCATCGCTGGCAAGCCAGCTCCCACAGGTATTTCAGGTGTTCACAAAATCTGCATTCACTGAAGATCCTTGTGGGAGCTGGCTTGCCAGCGATGGGGCCAGACCCGGCAACCCATGACTTGAAACCTGAACCAAAATCCCCGAATACCATTATCGGCCGTTTTTGCCTCACTGCCACATGACGGACGCATTACAACTCTAGGATGGGCCCCATCTGCTTGATGAGGTCTGTCCATGAATCCTGCCATCGCAACTGCCCTGACCAACCCCGGTGCGCCGATGAAAGTGCGCGGCGTGCAGAAGCGCTTCGGCGCCTTCACCGCACTGGATAACGTCTCCCTCGATGTCGCCGCCGGTGAATTGGTGTGCCTGCTCGGCCCGTCGGGCTGCGGCAAGACCACGCTATTGCGCTGCATCGCCGGGCTGGAGAAGCAGGACAGCGGCGAGTTGTACCTCGGTGACCGCGATGTTTCGCAGCTCGCGCCGCAAGCCCGGGACTACGGCATCCTGTTCCAGTCCTACGCGCTGTTCCCCAATCTGACAGTTGAAGCGAACATTGCCTACGGCCTCGCCGGCAGTGGTCGTGACGAAGTACGCCGTCGCGTCGGGCAGATGCTGGAACTGGTCGGTCTCACCGGCAGTGAGAAAAAGTACCCGGGCCAGTTGTCCGGCGGCCAGCAACAACGTGTCGCCCTGGCTCGTGCCCTGGCCCCGGCACCGTCGCTGTTATTGCTCGATGAGCCGATGTCGGCGCTGGACGCCCGGGTGCGCGAGCATCTGTGCACCGAACTGCGCCAGCTGCAGCGCAACCTCGGCATCACCACCCTGATGGTCACCCATAATCAGGACGAAGCCATGCTGATGGCCGACCGCATCGCCGTGATGCACAACGGTCGGGTCGAGCAGTACGCCACTCCGCAGGACATCTACAACCACCCGGCCACGCCATTCGTGGCCGAGTTTGTCGGGCAGGGCAACTGGCTGCCGTTCCAGCGCAGCAGCGCCAGTCACGCCCGGGTTGGCGGGATGGATGTGCGTCTGGCGGATGGCAGCGTGAGCGGCGCTTCGGGCCGGTTGTTCTGCCGCCCGGAAGCGATCAGCGTCAATCCGTTGGTGCACGAAGAAAACCTGTTCCCGGCCAAGGTTCGCGAGATCACGTTCCTCGGCAACCGCTGCCGCATGAGCTTCGAACTCGATCAGTTGCCGGGCCATTCGCTGCTCGCCGAACTGGCGCCGGAAGCCATGCCGCGCCTCGGCGCCCAGCAGATCATGGTCGCCTTGCCACCGCGCAGCCTGCAGGTGTTTGCCTGATGAGCGCGAACATCGCACTGCCGCTACCGCACAAGCAGGCGCGGCGAGTGTCCGGGGCCGAGGTCGGCGACCGGATCTTCGTCCTCGGTGGCAAACTCCTGCTGCTGTTGCTGCTCGGTGTCGCGGTGCTGCTGCCATTGCTGGCGATCTTCTGGCGCGGTTTCAGCAGCGAGGCCGGACAGGGCGGCGGCTGGCTCGCCGCCAAGGAACTGGTGAGCAGCGAGAATTTCCACTGGCTGCTCGGCAACAGCCTGAAGGTTTCCCTCAGCGTCGCGGCCATCGTCGTACCGCTGGCCTACCTGTTTGCCTACGCTCTGCAGCGCACGCTGATGCCGGTCAAGGGCCTCTGGCGCGGGATTTCCCTGCTGCCATTGATGGCGCCGTCGATGCTGCCGGGGATCGCGCTGGTTTATCTGTTCGGCAACCAAGGCATGCTGCGTGGACTGCTCTCGGCCAACATCTACGGGTTCTGGGGGATTGTGTTGGGCGAGGTGATCTACACCTTTCCCCATGCGTTGATGATTCTGCTGTCGGCGCTGTCGCTGGCCGATGCGCGGCTGTTTGATGCGGCGTCGAGCATGGGTGCCAGTCCGGCGAAAGCCTTTCGCAGCATCACCTGGCCGGCGACCCGGCAAGCGGTATTTGCCGCGTTCTGTCTGGTGTTCACCCTGACCATCACCGATTTCGGCGTGCCGGTGGTGGTCGGTGGCGACTATCAAGTGCTGGCACTGGAGGCCTACAAAGCCGTGGTCGGCCAGCAGCAATTCGGCCGCGGCGCGTTGATCGGCATGGTGCTGTTGCTGCCGGCGCTGTTCAGCTTCGGCGTCGATGCCTGGCTGCGTCGGCGTCACGGCGATTCCATGAGTGGCCGTGCGCAAGTATTCAAACCAGCGCCGTCGAAAATGCGTGATGCCTGCTATCTGGCGATTGTTGTGTTGATCAGCGCGGCGTTGCTGCTGGTGTTCGGCATGGCGGTGTTTTCGTCGCTGGTGAAGTTCTGGCCTTACAACCTGTCGCTGTCGCTCAATCACTACCAGTTCAACGAAACCGCTGGCGGCGGCTGGCTGGCCTACGGCAACAGTCTGAAGATGGCGCTGGGCACGGCGCTGATTGGCAGCGTGCTGATCTTCACCGGCGCTTACCTGATGGAGAAAACCCGCAGCCAGCGCGGCCTCAATTTGGCGCTGCGCATGCTCAGTTTCATCCCGATGGCCGTGCCGGGGCTGGTACTCGGTCTGGGTTATGTCTTCTTCTTCAACCTCAGCGGCAACCCGCTGCACGTGCTGTACGGCACGATGACCCTGCTGATTGTCTGCACCATTGCTCACTATTTGACCACCGCACAAATGACCGCGACCACCGCACTGCGCCAGCTCGACGCGGAATTCGAAGCCGCTGCGCTGTCGCTCAAGGCCCCGCTGTACCGCCACTACCTGCGCGTCACCGTGCCGATCTGTTTGCCGGCGCTGCTGGACATCGTGCGCTACCTGTTTGTCTCGGCGATGACCACGGTGTCGGCGGCGATCTTCCTCTACAGCCCCGACACCATCCTCGCGGCGGTGGCGGTGCTGAACATGGATGACGCCGGCAATGTCGGCGGCGCGGCAGCGATGTCGACCCTGATTCTGTTCACCTCGGCAGGCGTGTCCTTGCTGCTGGCGTGGGCTTCGCGCGGCTTGCTGCGCCGTTCCCAGGCCTGGCGGCAAACCGCGCCCGGTCACTGATTTTCCCAACCTCAACTCAAGACAGGAAAACGATCATGTTCAAGCCTATGGCCCTGGCCGCTGCTGTGCTCGCTACTTTCAGCCTGAATGCCTTCGCGGCAAAAACCGAGTTGACGGTGTACACCGCCCTCGAAGCCGAGCAACTGACCGCCTACAAGGCTGCGTTCGAAAAGGCCAACCCGGACGTCGAAATCAAGTGGGTGCGTGATTCCACCGGAATCATCACCGCCAAACTGCTGGCCGAGAAGGCCCGTCCGCAGGCCGACGCGGTGTGGGGCCTGGCCGCGTCGAGCCTGGCGATCCTTGACCAGCAAGGCATGCTGCAAAGCTATGCGCCGAAGGATCTGAGCAAGATCGGCGCGAACTACCGCGACGCCGCCAACCCGCCCGCCTGGGTCGGCATGGACGTGTGGGCCGCGACCATCTGCTTCAACACCGTCGAAGCCGAAAAGCAGGGCCTGAGCAAACCGGTGAGCTGGCAAGACCTGACCAAGCCTGAGTACAAGGGCAAGATCGTCATGCCGAACCCGGCGTCGTCCGGCACCGGTTTCCTCGACGTCAGCGCCTGGCTGCAAACCTTTGGCGAGAAGCAGGGCTGGGCCTATATGGACGGTTTGCACCAGAACATCGGTCAGTACGTTCACTCCGGTTCCAAGCCGTGCAAACTGGCGGCGGCGGGTGAATTCCCGATCGGCATTTCCTTCGAATACCCGGCGGTACAGCTGAAACGCCAAGGCGCGCCGCTGGACATCATCCTGCCGAAGGAAGGCCTGGGCTGGGAGATCGAAGCGACTGCGGTGATCAAAGGCACGCCGCATGAAGACGCGGCGAAAAAACTCGCGGACTTCTCCGCCAGCGCCGAGGCGATGGATCTGTACAAGGAGAACTTCGCGGTTCTTGCGCAGCCGGGCATCGCCAAGCCGCAGACCGAACTGCCGGCGGATTATGAGCAGCGCCTGATCAAGAACGACTTCGCGTGGGCTTCGAAGAATCGTGACGAGATCCTGACCGAATGGCGCAAGCGCTATGACGGCAAGTCCGAGAAAGTCGCTGCCAAGTAACTGACTCACACAGCCTGTGGCGAGGGAGCTTGCTCCCGCTGGAGCGCGAAGCGGTCCCAAATTCTGCAAACGAGTAGTGTCAGGCACTCCGCGTCTGCTGAATTTACGACTGCTTCGCAGCCGAGCGGGAGCAAGCTCCCTCGCCACAAAAGCGGGATTGCTTTTATGACACAACACCAAGACCTGCTCATCGTCGGCGCCGGCATCCTCGGCCTGTCCCACGCCTACGCCGCCGCCAAACGCGGCCTCAAGGTCAGCGTTTTCGAACGCACCGCCACACCCCTCGGCGCCTCGGTGCGCAACTTCGGTCAGGCGCTGGTCACCGGGCAGCCACCGGGGCCGATGCTCGAACTGGCCAAGGCCAGCCGCGAGATCTGGGGCGACTGGGCGCAACTCGCCGGTCTGCAGCTCAAGCGCCACGGCTCGTACCTGTTCGCCCGCAGCGAAGCCGAAGAGCACTTGCTCGAAGCTTTCTGCAACGGCCGCGCCGTGGAGCACGGTTACAACGTGGCCTTGCTGCGTGGCGCTGCCCTGCGTGATCTGTACCACGGTCAGTTCAGCCACCACCGGGCGGCGCTGCACGGCATGGACGATCAACAGCTGTACTCGCGGGAAGCGATTCCGGCGTTGATCGACTACCTGCGCCGCGACCTCGGCGTCGAGTTTCACTTCTCGACGCTGGTGCGCGACGTGGAACCCGGGCACCTGTACAGCACCGCCGGTAGCTTCACGGCGAAGCAGGTCATTGTCTGCTCCGGCCACGATTATCAGACCCTGCTGGCCGAGCCGATCGCCGCGCTCGATCCGCAGATCTGCCGCCTGCAAATGCTCCGTGCCAAACCGCAGGTCGAGCTGAATCTGCAACACGCCTTGCTCACCGGTCTGAGCTGCGTGCACTACGGCGCTTTCGCTGACCTGCCGCAAGCGGCGGCGGTGCAGGCGCAGATCCTGCGCGAACAACCGCACCTGCACGACAACGGCATTCACCTGCTGATCAGCCCGACGCCGTATGGCGAGCTGATCATCGGCGACTCCCACCATTACGGCAGCGATCCGTCGCCGTTCAATGCCGAGCAAGTGGACAACTGGATGCTCGAGCTGGCCGAACAGACGCTGGGCTGCAAGGTGCAAGTGCTCGAGCGCTGGCAGGGCGTCTACGGTGCGCGTGGGCCGGGGCCGTTTTCGTTGCTGCGCCCGGCACCGGGGCTGAGTGTGGCGCTGATGCACACCGGCGTGGGCATGAGCGTCGGCCCGGCATTGGCCGAGCGCAACGTCGCGCAGTGGCTGGAGGAAATCTGATGGATCATCCACAAATCGTCGCTCGGGTATTCGGGTTGTACGAGCGCTTCGGCACCAGCGATTACATCGGCGAGCCAGTGTCGCAGATCGAGCACATGTCCCAGGCCGCGCAGTTGGCGATGGCTGAAGGGTTTGATGATGAAGTGGTGCTGGCGGCGTTCTTCCATGACATCGGCCATTTGTGTGCCGAGGGCGCCGAGAACATGGGCGGGTATGGCGTGGTCAGCCATGAGCGCCTGGGTGCGGATTATTTGCGTGAGGCGGGTTTCAGTGAGCGTATGGCGCGGCTGGTGGAATATCACGTTGAGGCCAAGCGTTACCTGACCTTGCGCGAGCCTGGGTATTTCGAGCGCTTGAGTGAAGCGAGTCGCCGGACCCTGGAGTATCAGGGCGGGGTGATGAGCGAGGAGGAGGCGGATGCGTTTGAGCGTGATCCGTTGTGTGCCGTGAGTTTGCGCATGCGCCAGTGGGATGAGCAGGCCAAGGAGAGGGCGGTGCAGGTGATGGACCTTGGTTTACTGAAGGAGAAAGCGGTGCGGCTGCTGGCTGCGTAATCCATGTCACCGATTTGCGCCATTCGCGAGCAGGCTCGCTCCCACAGGGTTTTGTGTTCTGACCACGATCCAATGTGGGAGCGAGCCTGCTCGCGAAGAGGCCGGATCAGACGCTACAAATCTGCAGCTAATAGATCTATCTGCTCCTGCCGCTCCGCCTGATTCAACTTCGCATGGGGATTGAGCGACGACCACTGCGGATGCGCCCGCGCCTTGTTCAACGCCTCGGGCAACTTGCCCTCGCGCCAGCTCTTGTCCTGCGGGGTGGCGACCTGTACCGCGTCCATCGCCGCATGTCCGCGTTGATCCAGCGCTGACAGCAACTGCCGCTGACGCAACGCCAGTAGCCGCAGCACCCCGTCATCCACGGTCAACTCGCGCTGGCCCTTGATCTTGCCGAGCAGACGGCTGCCATAACTGCGCGCCGTTTGCAGCGCGCCGCCGGCAAGCGCACCGGCCAGCGCCGCAGCGCCAAGGGTGATCCCGCCCACCAGCAAATCCACGCCAGCCCCGGCCGCAGCGCCTGCCGCCATCCCGCCGCCAACCCGTACGCCGAGTTGCTTCAGGGTTTCCGGGTTGAACAGGTCATCGCCCCAACGCCCATCCAGCAGCGGCAGATCACTGGCCGACGCGTCCTGCGGGCGAAAGGCGTAGAGCTTGAGCAGCGCCTCAACGCATTTCTGTTCGCGCTGACGCACGGCTTTGCGCAGTTCGCTGATGGCTTGCTGTTCCTGCTCGGCGTCGCTGACCACGCTGCGCCGGCACGCCGCACAATCGATCAGCAATTCGGCGATCAGGCGTGCCGCACTTTGCTGGCGCGCCAGGCGCTGGGCCTGTTGATCGGCGATCAGCCGTTCCAGTTGCGGCCGGGCGTTTTCCAGCAGCAGCGCGAGGCTTTCGTACAGGCGGCGCTCGCCATCTTCCGGCGGCGCAACGCTGTCGAACCGCACCAGCGCATGCAGGCCGAGCCGCGCCAACGCTTCGCGCCAGTCCGGTTCGCGGTGGCTGGCGCTGCTGACGAAATTCAGCACCGGCAGCAGCGGTTTACCGCAGCTGGCCAGCACTTCCAGTTCGTCGCGATACTTGGCCAGCACCGGCTCGCGGGCGTCGATTACATACAGTCCGGCATCGGAGGCGAGCAGTTGCCGCAGCACTTTCGCCTCCTGTTCGAAACGCTGGCGCGCCTCACTGCCGTCGAGAAACCGCGCCAGTCGAGCCGGGCCGTCGAGGCGTTCGCCGGGGCGCTCCAGACGCTCGAGGAAATCCAGCAGGGCAATGGCATCTTCCAGCCCCGGCGTGTCGTAGAGATCAAGCAAGGGCTCGCCGTCCACCGACAACCGCGCGCCCTCGACATGGCGGGTGGTACTCGGGCGGTGCGAGACTTCGCCGAAACCGACGTCACGGGTCAAGGTGCGCAGCAGCGAGGTCTTGCCGACGTTGGTGTGGCCGACCACCGCGAGTTTCAGCGGGGCTTTGCGGGCATCAGTCATGACCGTTCTCCAGCCAGTTCATCGGTGCGCAATCGGCGAACGGCAATTCCAGCTGTTGCAGCGCGACATGCCAGTCGCCGAGGCGGGCGCTGTCCAGCGCTTCACCGGGCGGTGCTTGCAGCAGCCAGACGCGGGTGGCGCTGGCGTTGCGCGCCAGTTCGGCGATCAGCGCGAGGCTGCCGCGATCCGGCGAGCGCCGTGGATCGCAGGCGATCAGCAGGCGTGCCGGAGGGAAACGGCTGAGTTGCTCCAGGAGTTTGTTGCGCGATTCGCGGCTGTCGAGAATGCCGGCGTTGCTCACGGTTTTCGGCAGCGCTGGTGGCCAGGAGCGTTGATCGTCGAGTTCGATGGCGACCAGCAGGGCACCCTCGCTGGCGTGTTCGCTGACGCTGCTTTCGACCCGATGCAACTGCTCAGGCGCCGCGTCGTTGATGCCGAGGCGTTCGCTGGTCGGCATCAGCCGTTCGCGCAACTGGGCGTAGCCGGGCAAGTTGAGGTCCAGCGCCAGCGCGGCTTTGCCGCGATTCCAGCGCCAAAAACACACCAGCGCCAGCAGCAGACGCGGCAGAACGCCGTAGACCACCAGCACGCCAACCAGCCAGGTCGCCCAGGCCTGTCGCGCGTTTTCGATATCCAGCGCTGCGTCGCCACTGGCACGGATCATTTCCACGCTGGGTACGTTGAAACCGAGCAGCGCCGGCAGCGCGCCGAGGGCTTGGGTCAGGTTGATGAACGTATCCGCGCTGAGGATCGTGGTTTCCCAGACGAAGCCATAGCGCCGGGTCGCCATCAGCGCCAGCAGCAGCACCAGTGCGCTGAACATCGCCAGCAACCACAGGCCATTGACCAATGTGCCGAGGGCCCAGCGATTGAGTTTTCTGCGCTGTAACATCAGCAGCAGGGCCGGTGCGAGTTGCGCGGCTTTGGCGTCGCGGGCGAATTTTTCGCTGAGCCACAACCAGAGGCGCCCGAGGGTGGCGCCGTGTTCACCGGCAAAGATCAGCCCCAGCGCCCAGCTCAGCAGCAGAATCAAATTCAGCCCGAGCAGGCTGCCCAAGGCCCAGAACACATTCACCGGTGACTGGCTCAGTGCGGCGAAAGCCAGACCGGCACCGCTCAGCAGCGCGAAAATGACCAGCAGCACCAGCGCCAGACGCGCGCCCTGCAACCAGTGCTTGAGTGCCGTGCTCAGCCCGTCGCGCTCGGCCAGCCACGCCGCCCGGCGCTGAATACGGCTCGACAGATCGCCGCCGGCCGCGCGGGCCAGACGATTGGCTTCCAGATCCTCCAGAGGACCCGCGTGCTCTTCACGCAGGCGGATGGTTTCAGTCAGCCAGAGGTTTTGCAGGGGAGTCAGTTCAGTCACGCGCCATTCCGTTGCTCAATTGAGCCGTGAGCATAACCGCTGTGGCGCTTATCGGGTCAAGCGAGGCTCTGGTATCCTCGCCGGCATGACTAAATCACTCCCCCTCAGCCTGATCGCAGCCCTCGGTGAAAACCGCGTGATCGGCGTCGACAACAGCATGCCCTGGCACCTGCCGGGGGACTTCAAATACTTCAAGGCCACGACCCTCGGCAAGCCGATCATCATGGGCCGCAAGACCTGGGATTCCCTCGGTCGTCCGCTGCCGGGGCGCTTGAACATCGTGGTCAGCCGCCAGCCAGACTTGGTGTTGGAAGGCGCGGAGGTGTATCCGTCGCTGGAAGCCGCGGTGGTGCGTGCCGAGGAATGGGCGCAAGCGCAGGGCGTCGATGAGCTGATGCTGATTGGTGGCGCGCAGTTGTATGCGCAAGGGCTGGCGCAGGCCGATCGTCTGTATCTGACCCGTGTGGCGCTGAGCCCGGAAGGGGACGCGTGGTTTCCGGAGTTCGATCTGAACCAGTGGAAGCTGGTGTCGAATGTGCCGAATCCGGCTGAGGGCGACAAGCCTGCGTACAACTTCGAAGTCTGGGAAAAAGCCTAAAAGATCGCAGCCTGCGGCAGCTCCTACAAGGTTTACGCATGTCCCCTGTAGGAGCTGGCGAAGCCTGCGATCTTTTGATCGTGCTTTACATCAAGCCTGAGCAAGCTCCGCATGCTCATCCGCATCCAGCAGCGCTTTATCGGTCTGCTGCATCACCTGGCTGGTAATCGCACCCGCGGTGATCGAACCACTCACGTTCAACGCCGTACGACCCATGTCGATCAGCGGCTCCACCGAAATCAGCAGCGCCACCAGTGACACCGGCAAGCCCATCGCCGGCAGCACGATCAGTGCGGCGAATGTCGCGCCGCCACCGACCCCGGCCACACCGGCCGAGCTCAGGGTCACAATTGCCACCAGCGTCGCGATCCACAGCGGATCCAGCGGATTGATGCCGACTGTTGGGGCCACCATCACCGCGAGCATCGCCGGGTACAGGCCGGCGCAACCGTTCTGGCCGATGGTCGCGCCGAACGAGGCGGCAAAACTTGCTACCGACTGTGGAATGCCCAGACGACGGGTCTGCGCTTCGATGCTCAGCGGAATGCTCGCGGCGCTGGAACGGCTGGTGAACGCGAACGTCAGCACCGGCCAGATCTTGCGGAAGAAACGCAGCGGGTTGATCCCGGCCGCTGACACCAGCAGGCCATGCACCACGAACATCAGGCCCAGACCGAGGTACGAAACCACGACGAAACTGCCGAGCTTGATGATGTCCTGCAGGTTGGAACCGGCGACCACTTTGGTCATCAGCGCCAGCACGCCGTACGGGGTCAGCTTCATCACCAGACGCACCAGACGCATCACCCAGGCTTGCAGGGTGTCGATGGCGTTGATCACTTTCTGACCTTTTTCGACGTCATCCTTGAGCAGTTGCAGCGCCGCGACACCGAGGAAAGCCGCGAAGATCACCACGCTGATGATCGAGGTCGGCTTGGCCCGGGCCAAGTCGGCGAACGGGTTCTGCGGAATGAACGACAGCAGCAGTTGCGGCACATTCAGGTCGGCGACCTTGCCGGCGTAGTCGGTCTGGATGGTTTGCAGACGGGCCATTTCCTGAGTACCGGCGACCAGGCCTTCGGCGGTGAGGCCGAACAGGTTGGTCAGGCCGATACCGATCAGCGCCGCAATCGCGGTGGTGAACAGCAGCGTGCCGATGGTCAGGAAGCTGATCTTGCCCAGCGACGAGGCGTTGTGCAGACGGGCCACCGCGCTGAGGATCGAGGCGAACACCAGCGGGATCACGATCATTTGCAGCAACTGCACGTAACCGTTGCCGACCAGATCGAACCAGCCGATCGAGGCTTTCAGCACCGGGTTGCCGGCACCGTAAACGGTGTGCAGGGCCACGCCGAACGCCACGCCCAGCACCAGTGCAAGCAGGACTTTTTTCGCCAGGCTCCACGTCGTGTGGCGGGTTTGCGCCAGACCGAAGAGCAGGGCGAGGAACACCAGCAGATTGAGGATCAGCGGCAGATTCATGAAGACTCCGATAAGACTTGTGCCAGTCGCCTTCTGGGGCAACTGCGAACCGGCAAGCCTAACAGTTTGATTTCCAATGAATTAATACCGAAATAGCAGGTCGTCCGTCGTTTTTGGAATAAGCGCTTGTCGCTCTTGGCAATGCAACTGGCGTTGAAGAGACGTAAGCGGTCGCTGACAGACGAGGACTGTCACACTTATTTGTTAGCGTCGATGTCTTTCAGTCAGGGAGAAAACGCCGATGAAGTTCGCACCGAAAATGCTCGCTGTGGTGCTTGGATTGGGTCTAGCCGCTCACGCATTCGCCACCGATCTCAAGCACTGGCCGGCGGATCAGGCCAAGGCACTGGACGCGATGATCGCGGCCAACGCCAACAAAGGTAACTACGCGGTGTTCGACATGGACAACACCAGTTACCGCTATGACCTCGAAGAGTCGTTGCTGCCGTTCATGGAAAACAAGGGCCTGATCACCCGCGACAAACTCGATCCCTCCCTGAAGCTGATGCCGTTCAAGGACACCGCCGACCATAAGGAAAGCCTGTTCAGTTACTACTACCGCCTGTGCGAAGTCGACGACATGGTCTGCTACCCGTGGGTGGCGCAAGTGTTCTCCGGCTTCACGCTCAAGGAGCTCAAAGGCTACGTCGATGAGCTGATGGCGTCGGGCAAACCGGTGCCGACCACTTATTACGACGGCGACGTGGTGAAGAACCTCGATGTGCAGCCGCCGAAAGTCTTCACCGGCCAGGCCGAGCTGTACAACAAGCTGATGGAGAATGGCATTGAGGTCTACGTGATGACCGCTGCCTCGGAAGAACTGGTACGCATGGTCGCGGCCGATCCGAAGTACGGCTACAACGTCAAACCGCAAAACGTGATCGGCGTGACCACGCTGCTGAAGAACCGCGAAACCGGCGAACTGACCACAGCGCGCAAACAGATCACCGCCGGCAAGTATGACGAGAAGGCCAACCTCGGCCTCGAACTGACGCCGTACCTGTGGACCCCGGCGACCTGGATGGCCGGCAAGCATGCGGCGATCCTGACCTACATCGATGAGTGGAAAAAACCGGTACTGGTGGGCGGCGACACCCCGAGCAGCGATGGCTACATGCTGTTCCACGATGTGGATGTGGCCAAGGGCGGCATTCACTTGTGGGTCAACCGCAAGGACAAATACATGACTCAATTGAACGGCATGATGGCCAAGCACGCAGCGGCGCAGGCCAAGGAAGGGTTGCCGGTGACGGCGGACAAGAACTGGGTGATCGTCAAGCCTGAAGAAATTCAGTAAGTCCTGAAATCCCTGTAGGAGCTGCCGCAGGCTGCGATCTTTTGATCTTGTTTTTAAGAGCAAGATCAAAAGATCGCAGCCTGCGGCAGCTCCTACATGGGGTGGTTTGCAAGCATCAGGCAAAAAAATGCCCCGCAGTTGGCGGGGCATTTTTGTTTTGGCGATTCGACGCTTACAGCCCGTCGAGCATCGCCTTGTTACGCACCGCACCCTTGTCGGCGCTGGTCGCCAGCAGGGCGTAGGCCTTCAGAGCGGTGGTCACTTTGCGTGGACGCTGTTCGACCGGCTTCCAGCCTTTCTTGTCCTGCTCGACCCGGCGTGCAGCCAGTTCTTCATCGCTGACCAACAGGTTGATCGAGCGATTCGGAATGTCGATCAGCACTTTGTCGCCGTCCTGCACCAGACCGATCGCGCCGCCGGCCGCGGCCTCTGGCGAAGCGTGGCCGATCGACAAGCCGGAAGTACCGCCGGAAAAGCGCCCGTCGGTGAGCAACGCACAGGCTTTGCCCAGGCCTTTGGACTTCAGGTATGACGTCGGGTAGAGCATTTCCTGCATGCCCGGGCCGCCTTTCGGACCTTCGTAGCGAATGATGACGATGTCGCCTTCCTTCACTTCGTCGGCAAGGATGCCGCGCACCGCGCTGTCCTGGCTTTCGAAGATTTTCGCGTTGCCTTCGAAGACGTGGATCGACTCGTCAACGCCGGCGGTCTTCACCACGCAGCCGTCCAGCGCGATATTGCCGTACAGCACGGCCAGGCCACCTTCTTTCGAATAGGCGTGTTCGAAGCTGCGGATGCAGCCGTTTTCACGGTCGTCATCCAGGGTTTCCCAACGGGTCGACTGGCTGAACGCAGTCTGGGTCGGGATGCCCGCCGGGCCGGCCTTGAAGAAGTGATGCACGGCTTCGTCGGTGGTCTGGGTGATGTCCCACTTGGCGATGGCTTCTTCCATGCTGCGGCTGTGCACGGTCGGCAGGTCGGTATGCAGCAGGCCGCCACGGGCCAGAGAGCCGAGGATGCTGAAGATGCCCCCGGCACGGTGCACATCTTCCATGTGGTACTTCTGGATGTTCGGCGCCACTTTGCACAGTTGCGGCACGCTGCGCGAGAGACGGTCGATGTCGCGCAGATCGAAATCGATCTCGGCTTCCTGGGCGGCCGCCAGCAGGTGCAGGATGGTGTTGGTCGAACCGCCCATGGCGATGTCGAGCATCATCGCGTTCTCGAACGCCTTGAAGTTGGCGATGTTGCGCGGCAGCACGGATTCGTCGTTTTCGCCGTAGTAACGCTTGCACAGCTCGACGATGGTGCGGCCGGCCTGCAGGAACAGCTGCTCGCGATCACTGTGGGTGGCCAGGGTCGAACCGTTGCCCGGCAACGCCAGGCCAAGGGCTTCGGTCAGGCAGTTCATCGAGTTGGCGGTGAACATGCCGGAGCACGAACCGCAGGTCGGGCAGGCGCTGCGCTCGTACTCGGCAACCTTCTCGTCAGAAGCGCTGGAGTCGGCGGCGATCACCATGGCGTCGACGAGGTCGAGGCCGTGGGAAGCGAGTTTGGTCTTGCCGGCTTCCATCGGACCGCCGGACACGAAGATCACCGGAATGTTCAGGCGCAAGGCGGCCATCAGCATGCCCGGGGTGATCTTGTCGCAGTTGGAGATGCAGACGATGGCGTCGGCGCAGTGGGCGTTGACCATGTACTCGACGGAGTCGGCGATGATCTCGCGGCTCGGCAGCGAATACAGCATGCCGTCGTGGCCCATGGCGATGCCGTCATCCACGGCGATGGTATTGAATTCTTTCGCGACGCCACCGGCGCGTTCGATTTCCCGGGCAACCAGTTGACCGAGGTCTTTGAGGTGCACGTGGCCCGGCACGAACTGGGTGAAGGAGTTGGCAATGGCGATGATCGGCTTCTTGAAGTCGTCATCTTTCATCCCGGTGGCGCGCCACAGTGCGCGGGCGCCGGCCATGTTGCGGCCGTGGGTGGATGTTTTCGAGCGGTAATCTGGCATGGAGCACTCCGGGCGGCTAATCAGGTATCAAAAGGGAGTGAGCTTCTATTGACGTCTGGAACACTCAGAAATGGCCGTGTGTCCTGGATGTTGCCGATGACTTTGCGGGATCGCCGCTTGCCTCAGCCTGAGCTCATAAACCCGCCGGGGGATGAATGGCGATGAATCAGCCGATTCTACACCGCTGGCGTCTGGAGGGAATGGCGCAAAGCGTTGTTCCAGTGCCGACGGTGCGTGTGGCAGGACGACCGGCAGGTTCAATCGCCGCCCGTGCTGGTGATGGGACTGGTGTCGAGCGCTCTGGCGTGACGGCTGATCCGCCTGTTCAACGCCAGTGCGATGCAACTGAGCAGGACAAAACTGTAGCCGAGGGTCGCTTGCAGATTGCTCGGGCTGAGGCTGATCAGTGCACTGATCAATCCGCCACAAATGAAAATGATTGTGCTGCCGGCCGAGGCCGACGTACCGGCGTTCTCCGGGAACAGGTCCATGGCTCGTGAGGTGGCGGCCGGGCGTGAGATGGTGGTGCCGGCGGTGCAGATCAGCATCGGGATCAATACCGTGGCGGGCGAGAGTGCAGAGTGGCGCGACAGGAATAGCATCACCAGCCCTGCCAGCAGGATCAGGCTCAACCCGGCCACGATCTGTTGCGCAGAACTGATGCGCCGGCTCAATAGCGCGGCGGCAATTCCGCCTGTTACATAAGCCGCGCCGTAGATCAGCAGGATCAGCGAGAAGTCGTAGGCTGACAGCTGCAACTGATCCATGAAGATCAACGGCGAAATGACGATGAACGAGAAGTGACAGGCGAATGCGAAAGCCGAAATCAGCCAGTAGCCGACGAACTCGAAATCCCCGAGCACCCGTCGATAGGCGCTGAGGAAATTGAGCGGTGTAGCGTTGACGTCTGGTCGACCACCGTCGAGAAACAGCCAGGCCTTGAGCAACACCGCAGCCGCCAGGGCGATGAACAGCCAGAAGCTGCCGCGCCAGCCCAAGGCCGCTTGCAAGAAGCTGCCAGCCAACGGTGACAGAGAGATGAAGATCCCGGTGGCGGTCACCATCAGGATCCGCAGGCGATCGCGTTCCCTGCCATCGAACAGGTCCTGTACCAGCGCCTGCGACAGGACAAAACAGCCGCAACCGATGGCCTGCACGATGCGAAAAGCCATGAACAGTATGTAGTCACTGGTCATCACGCAACCGATGGCGCCGAGGATCGAAACCGCCATGCCGGCAAGTAACAATCCCTTGCGCCCGATGACGTCGGACAACGGTCCGATCACCAGCTGGGCGAAGGCAATGCCCACGGCAAACAGGCTGATCGACAGGGCGATGTCGGCCGGAGTGCGGGCGAAGTGTTCAGCCAGCGCCGGGAACGACGGCAGCAGAACATCCAGCGGAAACACCCCCAGCAGCACCATGGCCAACAGCAGACTGACCGCCCCGCGGCGTTGTCGGGTTGTTACTGCCTTTCGTCCTTCACGCATCGATCAGTCCTGCCTTGGCGAAAAGTTTACGGTTGTTGGGTAGTGCGAAAAATCCGGCCCTTTCGAGTGCGGCAAGTGTGGCCACGGCTCCGGATCTGGCACGCTGGCGGCTGGCTTGCTCGTTGGTCAGGCTGTCGAGGATTTCCTTGATCGCACCTTCGCCGATACCGGCGCGGCGCAGGCTTTGATGCAGCCATTGCTCGTCCACTTCGAAGAAGGTCGCCAGGGTCTCCAGCAAGGTTCTGGCAACGAAGGCGCGCTGGCGGCTGTTCAGGGTCAACCAGAGGTAGTGGAAGACTTCGGAAAAAAACCGACTGTGGCGCGCTTCGTCAGCGAGGTGATCGCGCAACATGTCATTCACGCTGCTGACCAGCGTTTCCCGACACACATCCAGCAGCTCCCGGGCAATGATGGTTTCCGAGACGAAACCCAGCAGAAACCATGCCAGCGGGCGTTTACTCTCCGGCGTTCGGGCAATCTGACCGGTCAGGCGGGTGATGCGCAGCGGCATCTGCGGACGACCGGTAAAACCATGCAGTTCGGCGATCTGTTCGGCCAGTTGATGGGAGAACAGCGCGTGATAACCCTCGTCGGTATACAGCTGCAGCGCGGCGGTTTTCATCCGTGGAGGAATGTACGCGGGCAACTCGCCGTGGACGATGGTTTCCACGGCGCGGTTGACGATGCGGTGTTCAAGCAGCGTGGTGTAGTCCAGGAAGTGCACCAGGTGGCTGGCTGCCAGCCGATGCATGACCTTGCTGCCTGCGGCTTCGATGGCCGGATGGGACAGATACGGCAGGAAGGCCGGCGGGAACCAGAAGCGGGTCTGCAGTTGCAATTGCAGGTCCTCCGGCAAACGGTAGTCGTGCCGGCTGGTGCGTACCGAAGCGTGGTTGTTCCAGTCGCCGAGGGTAAATCGAAGCGCCCAGGACGTTGGTGCTTCGGGAAGATCCGTGGATGGCACGTTCATGTCCGTGTCTCCAGCAACAGGTCGCGCATTTCCTGACACATCGCCTGACCGTCGCTGGCACCGCAGCCGACAAAGAACAACGGTTGTTCAGCGCTGCCTTCGAGTTTGAGCAAGGCTTCGACCTGCCGATCAGCGAATGCCCCGGTCAGCCACGTTCCCAGGCCCAGCGCCGTGGCCACCAGTTGAAAGGTCTGCGACAGATGACCCGCCTCGACGAACGCCATGCGATAGGCGCGCGAGTGTTCATACTTCCACCAGAGCTTGTCGAAACGAGCGGTGATGAACAGGCCCAGAGGCAGGTTATTGATGAAATGCTGGCCCGCCAGCAAATGACCGAGCGCAGGTTCGGGCAATGGGTTGACCCGGCTGAGCGCGTGTTCTGCCGGGTGATAGGCGTAGAGGCCCGGCTCAAGACCCTCGATATTGCGTGCCAGAAGAAAGCCTTCACAGGCATTCAGTCCACCCCCGGAGGGACTGCTGCGACGGGCGCCGAGGCCTTCGGCGATGCTTTCGTCGCGGTCATGGTCGCGGTGGTGAAGAAAACCCAGTGTGAGATACATGAGTGTGCCGACGTCGCCGAGCGTGATCGCTTCGCCAGTAAAGGAGCGGCAGGTTTTTCTCAAGCGCAGGACATTACCCAGGCTGGCGACGGTCAGGGCCGCAGAGGCGGGGAGGGCGATTCGAGGTGCGTCTTCAAGTATCGGGCGATCTTGA
Organism: Pseudomonas sp. Y5-11; assembly: GCF_022368695.1. Lineage (NCBI taxonomy): Bacteria > Pseudomonadati > Pseudomonadota > Gammaproteobacteria > Pseudomonadales > Pseudomonadaceae > Pseudomonas > Pseudomonas sp. Y5-11. The sequence continues at coordinate 306,989 of NZ_CP058974.1, read as the reverse complement.
GCGGGTGCCGGTGTGGTCAGCACTGCGCTGCAATGGTTCAGGTATTGCCTGGACCACTCATGAATATTCCGGGGTGTCTGTTCGCAGGGAATGTTCTGGGTACCAATATGATAAATCTTCGACAGCTCGTCCCAGCCCCATGGCGGACTGTCTATTTTTGCAACGGTTAATATGCCTGCGTTTAGAAGTTGTGAGTCTATTATGTTGCGTCTGTCGAACTGTTCCGGATTGTTGATTAGTTGTGCAAGTCGACAAGAGTAAGTCAGGTCCAGTTCATGTTGAGTGTGGTTTTTGTAGTTCCAGACTATTTGTCCGGGTGTGCGCGGCAATATGAATAAATAAGGATTGATGTACATGTTGTATTCATCACTCTGGATATAGTCGAAAGAACGCTGGGGTGCCGGCACTCCCCAGCGTTCCGGTTTACTTAGCGGGTTTTAGGCGCAACCAGAAAAGCCAGGTTTGCGATTTTGTTGGTTTCCAGAGTAATTGCTTTCATAAGTATGAACTCCTTGTTCATTGAGAGTGAATGTCACCGTCGTGGTGACAACTTAATAATAGGTTGTAATGAATTATTGGCAAGCGATACTTGGGTAGGAAATTTCTATTAATTTTGTCGGAGTGGATGTGCTGCAAGGTCAAGTTTGTAAGTTTTAGTTCTTGAAATTCAACGCGCAGGGAAATGTCCTGCGTACATGTAGGAAGTTAGTTGTAGGAAAAGGAAAGAAATTCGACGATATTGCATCGCCGTAAAGCCAACGGGAAGCCCGCAGGCTCCCCGTTTCATGGGCAATCAGCTGTTCGGCAGCAGACGGCAGGTAATGCTCTTGATGTAGCGAGTCTCGGCGATAGCCGGGTGTACCGGATGATCCGGACCTTGACCGCCGCGTTCAAGCAACTGGATGTTGCGGTCCAGGTGGCGGGCGCTGGTCAGCAGGATGTTCTGCAGATCGTCCTCCGGCAGGTGCATCGAGCATGAAGCGCTGACCAGAATGCCGTCCTTGGTCAGCAGGCGCATGGCTTGCTCGTTCAGGCGACGGTAGGCGCCTTCGCCGTTCTTCATGTCTTTCTTGCGCTTGATGAACGCAGGCGGGTCGGCAACGATCACATCGAAACGTTCTTCGCTGGCCTTGAGTTCCTTCAGCGCTTCGAAGACATCACCTTCGATGCAGGTCATCTTGTCGGCGAAGCCGTTCAGCGCGGCGTTACGCTCGACGCCGTCGAGGGCAAAGCCCGATGCGTCGACGCAGAACACTTCGCTGGCGCCGAACGCGGCAGCCTGCACGCCCCAGCCACCGATGTAGCTATAGAGGTCGAGAACGCGTTTGCCTTTGGCGTAAGGGGCCAGACGGGCGCGGTTCATGCGGTGGTCGTAGAACCAGCCGGTTTTCTGGCCGCCAATGACCGGCGCTTCGAATTTCACGCCGTTCTCTTCCAGGGCCACCCACTCCGGCACCAGGCCGAACACGGTTTCGACGTAGCGGTTGAGACCTTCGGCATCACGGGCGGCGGAATCGTTCTTGAACAGGATGCCGCTCGGCTTGAGCACTTGGGTCAGTGCAGCGATCACGGCATCTTTATGCGCTTCCATGGTCGCCGAGGCGATCTGCACGACGAGGATGTCGCCGAAACGGTCGACTACCAGACCTGGCAGCAGATCGGAGTCGCCGTAGACCAGGCGGTAGAACGGCTTGTCGAACAGACGCTCGCGCAGCGACAGGGCCACGTTCAGGCGGTGCACCAGCAGCGACTTGTCCAGCGGCAACTTGATGTCGCGCGACAGCAGACGCGCGCAGATCAGGTTGTTCGGGCTCATGGCAACGATGCCCAGCGGCTTGCCGCCGGCAGCTTCGAGGATCGCCTGATCGCCGGCCTTGAAGCCGTGCAGTGGCGTGGCGGCCACATCGATTTCGTTGCTGTAGACCCACAAGTGGCCGTTGCGCAGGCGACGGTCGGCGTTGGCTTTGAGGCGCAGGCTAGGCAGGGACATGACGTCGCTCCGGAAAAAAGAGCGGGAGTATAGCGTGTTGCTCGGCCTGATTGGCTGGTGAGTGGATATGTGGCAAGGGCAATCAGTAAAGAAGGAGTTTACTGTGGCGAGGGGATTTATCCCCGATCGGCTGCGTAGCAGCCGCAAACCCCGAACGCAGTTGTCTGACTGACCGCGTGAATCGATTTGGGACAGCTGCGCTGTCCATCGGGGATAAATCCCCTCGCCACATAAATCCCCTCACCACATGAATTCACTAGCCCACAGATCAGGCTGACAGCGCGTCGATCAGCTCCTTGTTGAACGCCGGAATATCATCCGGCTGCCGGCTGCTGATCAGATGACCGTCCTTGACCACTTCTTTATCGACCCAGTTGGCCCCGGCATTCACCAGGTCATCCTTGAGGGTCTTGTAACTGGTCATGGTTTTGCCGTTGACCAGCCCGGCGGAAATCAGCAACCAGCCGCCATGGCAGATCACCGCAATCGGTTTGCCGGCGGAGGCCCCGGTTTTCACCAGATGCTGGGCATCCTGGTCGATGCGGATGGTGTCGGAGTTCTGCACGCCGCCCGGCAGGACGATCGCGTCGTACTGCTCGCTGCTGGCGCCTTGAAAGGTCTGGTCGACCTTGAAGTCATCCGCCGGTTTGTCGTGGTTCCAGCCTTTGACCTTGCCGGCTTCGGCGGAGAGGATGTCGACCTGGGCGCCGGCCTGCTCGAGAGCCTGCTTGGGGCCGGTCAACTCGATCTGTTCGAAACCGTCTGTTACCAAAATGGCGACGCGTTTGCCGGTGAGGGAGGTAGTCATCGATAAGCTCCTGAGTCTGCGGGAAATTACCGCCGAGCCGGTGCTTGATTGTCCGGTCGGCCTTACACAGTCCGAAGCCTGAGCGTGAATGAAAGTTCCTGACAATTGCCCACTGGTGTGTCGTCGTGCGGTTTTTAGAGGTTAGAATCGCCGCCTGTCCCAGAGTGTGTACTTATGTCCCAAGAGCTGACCACCGAACAGATTCAACAATCCCTGCAAGGCATCAGTGTGCCGGCGCAGCCGCAGATCATGGTGGATCTGCAAATGGAGCAGTACATGCCCGACCCGGACCTGGAGGTGATCGCCAAGCTGATCTCCCAGGATCCCGGCCTGTCCGGTTCGCTGCTGAAAATCGTCAATTCGCCGTATTACGGCCTGAGCAACAAGATCACTTCGATCAAGCGCGCGGTGAACCTGCTGGGCAGCCGTTCGATCGTCAATCTGATCAACGCCATGTCGATCAAGGGCGAGATGAATGACGACACCATCGTCACCCTCAACCGTTTCTGGGATACCGCCCAGGATGTGGCCATGACCTGCCTGACCCTTGCCAAGCGCGTCGGCACCGAGGCCAGCGACGAGGCTTACGCCTTGGGGCTTTTCCACGACTGCGGCGTGCCGCTGATGCTTCAGCGTTTCCCGGATTACATGACGACACTCGAAAAGGCCTACGCCAACGCGAGTGCCGAGCGCCGGGTCGTGGACACCGAGAATGATGTCTACAACACCAATCACTCGGTGGTCGGTTATTACACCGCCAAGTCCTGGCGCCTGCCGGAACACGTCAGTGCAGCCATCGCCAACCACCACAATGCCCTGGCGATTTTCAGCGACGAAACCTCGCGCAACAGTCAGATGAAAAACCTGCTGGCGATCCTGAAGATGGCCGAGCACATCTGCGCGTCGTACCGGGTGCTGGGCAACCAGACCGAAGACTTCGAATGGCAGGCCGTCGGGCCGCTGGTGCTGGAGTACATCGGCCTCTCGGATTACGACTTCGAAACGTTGAAGCAGACGATCCGCGAACTTGGCGCACACTGATTTAGCAAACTGATTCGAGACCCCCATGCCTGAATTGCCGGAAGTCGAAACCACCCGCCGCGGGATCGCTCCGCACCTGGAAGGTCAGCGTGTCAGCCGGGTCATCGTGCGTGATCGCCGGTTGCGCTGGCCGATCCCCGAGGACCTCGATGTGCGCCTGTCCGGACAGCGCATCGTGCTGGTCGAGCGGCGGGCCAAGTATTTGCTGATCAACGCCGAAGTCGGCACGCTGATCAGCCACTTGGGCATGTCCGGTAACTTGCGGCTGGTTGAGGTCGGGATGCCGGCGGCCAAGCATGAGCATGTCGATATCGAGCTGGAGTCCGGGCTGGCCCTGCGCTACACCGATCCGCGCCGGTTCGGCGCGATGCTCTGGAGTAGCGACCCGCTCAATCACGAACTGCTGATTCGCCTCGGACCGGAGCCATTGACCGATCTGTTCGACGGCGAGCGGCTGTTCCAGTTGTCACGCGGGCGTTCGATGGCGGTCAAGCCGTTCATCATGGACAACGCGGTGGTGGTGGGCGTCGGCAATATTTACGCGACCGAAGCGCTGTTCGCCGCCGGGATTGATCCGCGGCGCGAAGCCAAGAGCATTTCCCGGGCGCGTTACCTGAAGCTGGCAATCGAGATCAAGCGCATCCTGGCCGCAGCCATCGAGCGCGGCGGCACCACGTTGCGTGATTTCATTGGCGGCGACGGGCAACCGGGGTACTTCCAGCAGGAGCTCTTCGTTTATGGTCGTGGCGGTGAGCACTGCAAGGTCTGCGGCACCGGTCTGCGGGAAGTGAAGCTGGGGCAACGGGCCAGTGTGTTCTGTCCGCGCTGTCAGACCTGAGGCAAAAAGCTGAAAAAGTCCTACGGTCTATAGTGAGTGGTCTCACTGTTCAGCCCGAAGGATCGTGCCATGAAGTCCTTGCAAGCCCTGTTTGTCACACTGCTGCTGTGTTCCAGCCTGGCCGTTCAGGCCACGGAAAACGGCAGCGGTGATCCGCGCTACACCATCCAGAACCCTCCCGCCTACGCCATGATTGGCGATCTGCTGATTGCCCGACCTTTGTTGGTGGCGGCAACGGTGCTGGGTGCGGGGGTGTTTGTGGTGTCATTGCCGTTTACCGCGCTGGGTGGCGGGGTGGGCGATGCGGGGCAGGCACTGGTGGTGGATCCGGCGAAAGCTGCTTTTGTGCGGTGTCTGGGGTGTACGGGGGAGGGGTTTGAGCAGCGTGAGTGAGCTGATCAGGGTTTTGCGCTGCTGCTGATGGCCCTTTCGCGAGCAAGCTCGCTCCCACATTGGAGCGCATTTCAAATGTGGGAGCGAGCTTGCTCGCGAAGAGGCCCGGAAGAGCGCTACAAAACGTTCAGATCAGGCCTTGCCGGTGATCTTGCGGTACTTCTCCATCAACTGTTCTTCAGTCTCCGGATGCGCCTCGTCCAGCGGAATGCAATCCACCGGGCAGACCTGTTGGCACTGCGGTTCGTCGTAGTGGCCAACGCACTGGGTGCACAGGTTCGGGTCGATCACGTAGATCTCTTCGCCTTGGGAAATGGCAGCGTTCGGGCACTCGGGTTCGCAGACGTCGCAGTTGATGCAATCGTCGGTGATGATCAGGGACATGCTAACTCCAGCCGGGGCGGCAGGCCCGGGCGCAATAAATCAATGCGCGCAATTGTGCCGCATTGGCGAGCGCAGTGCACGCGGCTGCGATCAAGGGCACAAGACTGCAATCTTTAAAAGCAAAAGATCGCAGCCTTCGGCAGTTCCTACTTTTTGAAGCGCAGGGTCAGGGCATCGGCCACGGCCGGGTGCACGAACTTGCTGATATCGCCGCCCAGCGCGGCGATTTCCCGCACCAGCGTCGAGGAAATGAACGAATAACGCTCGGACGGGGTGAGAAACAGGCTCTCGACGTCCGGGGCCAACTGGCGGTTCATGTTGGCCAGCTGGAATTCGTATTCGAAGTCCGACACTGCGCGCAGACCGCGCAGGAACACATTGGCGTTCTGTTCTTTGGCGAAATGCGCCAGCAGCGTCGAGAAGCCGACCACTTCGACGTTGGGCAGGTGTTTGGTGACCTCGCGAGCCAGCTCAACCCGTTGTTCCAGCGGGAACAGCGGATTTTTCTTCGGGCTGGCGGCGACCGCAATGATCACGTGATCGAACAGGCGCGAGGCGCGTTCGACCAGATCGCCATGCCCTTTGGTAATAGGGTCGAAGGTACCTGGGTACAACACTCGGTTCATCGCGTCGTCCTGGCGGGAGTCCGTTGGGGAGTCGGATGGTATCGCAGCCGTCCCGGTCGGCCAAGTCGCCTGTTGGGTAAGAAAGCACTATAGACGACGCGATAAACCGTTTTTTTCACGGATTTCTCAGCCGATCGGCGAGGGATGTCGCCAGTTGTGCAGTCAGTCCATACACCGACAATTGCGGGTTGGCGCCAATGCTGGTGGGGAACAGCGAGCCGTCGTGAATCGACAGATTGCTCAGTTGATGATGCCGGCCAAGGCTGTCGGTGACTGCGTTTTTCGGGTCTTCACCCATTGCGCAACCGCCCATCACGTGGGCACTGCCCAGCCGCGTGCGATAGAGCTCAAGGCTCAGACCGTCGATCAATTTGCGCGCCTCGGCCAGGGTGTTCACGTAGCGCGCATCGGCGTGCATCGGCATTACCGCTTTCGCGCCGCCGGCGAACTGGATCTCGGCCATGCTGTGAAACGCGCGACGCAAGCCTTCCCAGGCGTAAGGCGAGACATGATAGTCGAGCACTGGTGAGCCGTCGCCGCGCAATTCGACACTGCCGCCGGGGCTATCCGGATGGAAGCCGTCGCGCAGCAGCGCCAGCATCGCGTGGGTGCGCGGCAGATCAGCCATGTGTTCGGCGTTCTGCTGGCCGAAGCCGCCGAGCAGCGTTGCCGCCAGTGCCGGTTGCAGCGGTGGCACTTCGAGTTTGTAGCCCATTGGCCCGCTGGTGCCGTCCTGCCACTGGAAATGATCCGAGTAGATTGACTGCGGCGCGCCGTAGAACGGGTTGATCACCTCGTCGAAACGCCCGGCGGACATGTTAACCAGATGCAAAAAGGTGCGTTTGCCGAGGCGCTGATGCGGGTCCGGCGCGTCTGAACGCAAGAGCAGGGCCGGGCTGTTGATGCCGCCGCCCGCCAGCACGTAATGCCGGGCCTTGACCGTGATTTTGCGTCCGGTCGGCGCGACGCAGCGCTCGTCCATCGCCACACATTGCAGGCCGGTGATTTTGTCGCCGCTGATCAACAGTTTTTCCGCGCGGGCCAGGTACAGCAGCTCGCCGCCCTTTTCCAGGGTCGCCGGAATGGTGGTGACCATCATCGATTGCTTGGCATTGGTCGGGCAGCCCATGCCGCAATAGCCAAGGTTCCAGCAGCCACGGACGTTACGCGGGATCACGTGCCAGCTGTAGCCGAGTTGCTCGCAGCCCTTGCGGATCACGTCGTTGTTGGCATTGGGCGGGACCCTCCATGGCGCGACGCCGAGGCGCTGTTCCATTTTCTCGAACCACGGCGCCATCTCGGCCGGGCTGTGGCCTTTGACGTTGTGTTCCCTGGCCCAGTGTTCGAGGGTCGGCTCGGGCGTGCGGAAGCTCGACGTCCAGTTGATCAGCGTGGTGCCGCCCACCGCACGGCCCTGGAGGATGGTGATCGCGCCGTCCTTGCTCATGCGGCCGATGCCTTCCTGATAGAGGCTGCTGTAGGCCTGGTCTTCAAGCATTTTGAAGTCGGAACTGGTCTTGAGCGGGCCCTCTTCGATCAGCAGCACTTTGTAACCGGCGGCGCTGAGGATTTCCGCCGTGGTGCCGCCTCCGGCACCGCTGCCGATGATGGCCACGTCGGTTTGCAGCGTCAGGTCGTCGGTCAGTTGTGCGCCGTTGTAGGTTTTCCAGCCACGGGCAAGGCCTTCGCGGAACGGGTCGGGTACAGGCATTGATCAGGTTCTCTTGTTCTTGTTGTTCTGGCGGGCCCCTTCGCGAGCAAGCTCGCTCCCACAGGAGGAATGCGGTGCATGTGTGGGAGCGAGCCTGCTCGCGAAGGACGCGACTCGGTTTCAAACAGTCGGCGGGCCGGGGTAGCCGCAATGCGCCCAGGACTCGGCGCGGGTGTACCAGGCCATCATCACCATTTGCTGCAATGAGCTATGGCCCATGCGCAGCAGGCTCAATGAACTGTTCTGCCAACGTTCGAGGAAGTGACGCATCGCCTCGGGGCTGGCGTTTTCCCAACTGCCCCAGATGCCGGTGAGCGGCCCGCGGGTGACGGCCATGCCAAGCACGTCGAACAGTTGTCGGGTGAGTTTGAGCATCTCCGGCGACAGGTGATCGAGGCTGAAGTCCAGCGACTTCAGAGTGCCATCCACCGCACCGGGCATTTTCTCGGTGGTCACGGCGCCTTCGAGCATCACCGGAATCAGTGCACGCAGGAACAGCAGGTCGCCGTCACGCAAAGTGACGAAGCCATTGGCCGCGATACTCGATGAGCAACCACTGAGGCTGGCGCCAAGGCCGGCGGTGGCGAGGAACGCAGTGGCACCGAGGCTGAATTTCAGCAGGCCACGGCGCGACAGGGCAGGTGTTTCGGTCAGGCTTGGGTGCATTGTTGTTATTACCCGGCGGTGACGACGATTAGCGGATGAACAGCTTCTGGATCAGTTTCTGGATCGATTTGCCGTACGGCGGATAGATCAACTTCGCGGCGTTGAAGCGCTGTTTGATCAGGACGCCCTTGGCCTTGCTGAAAGTCAGGAAGCCTTCGTGGCCGTGATAGTGGCCCATGCCCGACGGGCCGATGCCGCCGAATGGCATGTCGTCCTGGGCCACATGCAACAAGGTGTCGTTCAGGCACACGCCGCCGGAGTGGGTTTCGTGCAGCACGCGGTTCTGTTCGCGCTTGTCGTAGCCGAAGTAGTAAAGCGCCAGAGGACGCGGGCGCTGATTGATGTAGGCAAACGCCTGATCGAGATCCTGATACGGCACGATCGGCAGCAGCGGGCCGAAGATTTCATCCTGCATCACGGTCATTTCATCGGTGACGTTCAGCAGCAGGCTGTGCGGCATGCGCCGGCCCTGGCCCTGTTCGAACAGCGGGATCAGCAGCGCGCCCTTGCTCGTGGCGTCGCTGACATAACTGTTGAGCCGGGCCAGTTGGCGCTCGTTAATGATCGCGGTGTAGTCCGGGTTGTCGGCGAGGGTCGGATAGAAATTGTTCACTACCTGGCGATAGGCTTCGACGAACGCGCCGACACGGTCTTGCGGTACCAGCACGTAGTCGGGCGCGACGCAGGTCTGGCCGGCGTTGAGGGTTTTACCGAAGGCGATGCGTTCGGCGGCGTCCTTGAGCGGTACGTCGCCGGAGACAATGGCCGGGGACTTGCCGCCCAGTTCGAGGGTCACCGGGGTCAGGTTTTCCGCCGCCGCGCGCATCACGTGCTTGCCGATGCTGGTGGCGCCGGTGAACAGCAGGTGATCAAAGCGCAAACGGGAGAACGCCACGCCGATGTCGGCCTCGCCGAGCACCACGCAGACCAGGTCTTCGGGGAAAATTCGTCCCAGCAGGGTTTTGAGCAACTGGCCGGTGGCCGGAGTCGATTCGCTGAGTTTGAGCATCACCCGGTTGCCCGCCGCGAGCGCACCGACCAATGGGCCGATGGCCAGATACAACGGGTAGTTCCACGGGACGATGATACCGACCACGCCGAGCGGCTGGTACACGACTTTCGCTGACGCCGGCTGAAAGGCCATGCCGACTTTGCGCCGCGACGACTTCATCCAGCCCTTGAGATGGCGGCTGGCGTAATGGATACCGTGCAGGCTGGGCATCAGCTCGGCAAGCAGGGTTTCATCGGCGCTGCGATGACTGAAATCGGCGCTGATGGCGTCGATCAAGGCCTGGCGCTCATTGCTGAGCATGTCGCGCAACGCTTTGAGCCATTGCTGACGCTGGGCCGCCGGCGGCATCGGGTTGGCTGTGTAGGCGGCGCGCTGTGCCGCGAACAGCCGATCCAGCTCTTCCAGGGGCTGTTGCAGCGTTTGCAGATAAGCAATGTCGGCAGTCATCGTCGGCTCCGGATTTATTGTAGTGAGGACTTTTTAGAGTCTAAGCTCTAGAAAGTCAAATGACTTCCCGACACAGCTTTGTTTTATCCAATTCCGGTTAGGTCGTAAGATGCCCCTCACCGCACTCTGAATTAAAGCTCAAGCCATGGCCCCACGAATAAAAACCAGCGAGCGCATCGTGCAGAACAGCCTCGAACTGTTCAATCAGCAGGGCGAGCGCAGCATCAGCACCAACCACATTGCCGCGCACATGGAGATTTCTCCGGGCAATCTGTACTACCACTTCCCCAACAAGCAGGCGATCATCGCCGTGCTGTTCAGTGAGTACGAAAGTCTGGTCGACAGCTTTTTGCGCCCGCCACAGGGGCGTGCCGCCACCGTCGAAGACAAGCGCTATTACCTCAAGGAGCTGCTGTCGGCGATGTGGGGTTACCGCTTTCTGCATCGGGATCTGGAACACCTGCTCGACAGTGACCCGGATCTGGCCGCGCGCTACCGGCGTTTTTCCCAGCGCTGTGTGATCCAGGGCATGGCGATCTACGAGGGCTTTGTCGCCGCCGGCATTCTCAAGATGGATCGGGTACAGATCGAGTCCCTGACGATCAATGCCTGGATCATCCTCACCTCGTGGGTGCGTTTTCTGTGCACCACCCGGGAAAACTCCAACCACCTCAGCGAGCAGGCCATCAAGCGTGGCGTGTATCAGGTGCTGGTGCTGGAAGCCGGGTTCGTCACCGATCAGGCCCGCGAAGAGGTGAATGCCTTGTTCGACGAGTTCTACGTACCGCTGGCCCAGGCCCTCGAGGAAGGGCGGTAACCCATTTCGAAGTCGCTCACAGGAGTCCGTCATGCCGATTGCGCAACTGCTCAGCCCGACCGCACTGGATGCCCGCAAGGAGCAGCCGGGGCTGGTGATTCTCGATTGTCGTTTTGCCCTCGAAGACCCGGACTACGGGCAGCGCAGCTATGCCGAAGGGCACATCGCCGGCGCCCGCTTCGCTGACCTTGAGCGTGACCTGAGTGGCAAAGTGGTCAAAGGCGTGACCGGACGTCACCCATTGCCCGAGCCGGCGGCGCTGATCGAGCGTCTGCAGGCGTGGGGCATCAATGCCGACAGCGATGTGGTTTTGTACGACGACGGCCCTGGTGCCTATGCGGCCCGCGCCTGGTGGTTGCTGGCGTGGCTGGGCAAGCGCGACGGCGTGTTCATTCTCGACGGCGGCCTCAAGGCCTGGCACGCGGCGGGTCAACCGCTGAGCCTGGATGCGCCGTCGGTCAGCCGGGGCAACTTCAGTGGTCAGCCGGACATGAAACTGCTGCTGAGCGCCGAGCAATTGCACCAGCGCCTTGCTCAGCCGTCGCTGACATTGCTCGATGCCCGGGCCTTGCCGCGCTTCAAGGGTGAGGTGGAACCGATCGATCCGATTGCCGGGCACATTCCCGGGGCGCAATGCGCGGCGTTTACCGAGAACCTCGGCAGCGACGGGCGCTTCCTGCCAGCGGAGCAGCTCAAGCAGCGTTTTGCGGCGAAACTCGGCGAGCGTTCGCCAACGGACCTGGTCGCTTATTGCGGTTCCGGGGTGACGGCGTGTCACAACCTGTTTGCGTTGTGCCTGGCGGGGTATCCGCTGGGTTCGCTGTATGCCGGGTCGTGGAGTGAGTGGATCAACGAGCCTTCCAGAGGTATAGCCACGGGCGAATAACAGCAAAAGATCGCAGCCTGCGGCAGCTCCTACAGGGGCTGGCGTGCCGCAGGCCGCGATCTTTTAGCGTTCCACGCGGGCACTGCGATACGCCGCCGGCCCAACCCCGTAAACCTGCTTGAACTGTCGGCTGAGATGACTCTGATCGGCAAAGCCCAGTTGCATGGCGACTTCCACCGGCAGGCAACCACTCTGCAATAAACCCCGGGCCGTGGCGATGCGCTGCTGCATCAGCCAGGTGTGCGGTGGCATGCCGGTGGCGCGGCGGAAGACACGGGCGAAGTGGAAGGGCGACAGATTCACTGCGGCCGCCAGTTCTTCCAGCGATGGCGGCGCCGCCAGTTGCGCGTGCAGCAGCTCCTTGGCCATCACCACCGCGCGATGTTCCTTGCCCGGGCTGCCGTTGATCTGCACCGCCGCATGCCGCTGCAACAGCAGCATCATCATCTCGCGCCATACCGTTTGCTGTTGCAGCGCGGTGGCCGGGCTTTCCAGCAAGCGATGCAACTGACAGAAACCGTTGACCAGATCCGGGTCGCGGTACAGCGTCGCGCCAAACGCCGGCATCGGCGCGCAGGGCAGTTCCAGTTCTTCGAGCAAGGACACGATCTGTCCGGTATCGGGATAAAAGGCCCGGTACAGCCAGCCGTCCTCGGTGCCCTTGTGCCCGGTGTGCAATTCGTCCGGATTGATCAGCACCAGCGTGCCGCTGCCGGCCAGGTGTTCGGCGCCGCGATAGCGATAACGCTGGGCGCCGGCCATGATCATGCCGATCACATAACCGTCGTGGACGTGCGGGGCGAAGCGATGCTCGATGTAGCGCGCCGACAGCAACTCGACCCCGGCCAGCGGCGCGGTTTGCCAGAAGCGGATCGACTCGCCCTTATCGCTCACGACGTCACACGGGCCAGCCATTGCGGGATGCGCCGTTCCAGGTAGTAGCCGGGCTGGCGGAACGTGCCATCGACAAAGCCGACGTGCCCGCCCTTGGCTTGCAGTTCGAACTGGGTGCTGGCGGACAATTCTTCGGTCGTCGGCAAGCTGTGGGGGAATACGAACGGATCGTCAGCGGCCTGGATGATCAGGGTCGGGGTGCGGATCTCGCCGAGAAAGTAGCGACTCGATGCTCGCCGATAGTAATCCTCGGCATCGTTGAAACCGTGCAGCGGCGCGGTGACTCGGCCATCGAAGTCCCAGAAGGTGCGCATGTTCTCCAGCGAACCGAGCGCCGCCAGGGCTGCCAGGCCATCCTCACGCCCGTCATGCTGGAACTGGCGCTGCTTGTTCTTGATGTAGGCGACCATCTCGCGCATGAAGTGTGCTTGATAGACCTTGGAGAAACCCTGACCGATGCGGTCGGCGCACTGATCGAGCCGAAACGGCACCGACACCGCCACCGCACCGAGCACGCCGCTGTCGCTGCCGGTCTCGCCCAGATGCTTGAGCAACACGTTGCCGCCCAATGAATAGCCGACCGCATACAGCGGCGCCAGCGGGCGCTTGGCCCGCAAGTGTTTGATGGCCTCGGCGAGGTCTTCGCTGGCACCGGAGTGGTAACTGCGCGGCAGCAGGTTGGGTTCGCCGGAGCAACCGCGCCAGTTCAGCGCGACACTGGCCCAGCCCTGCGCGGCGAGCGCGGCCTGGATCCCGGCGACGTAAGGCGAATTGGATGAACCGGTCAGCCCATGCAGCACCAGCACCAGCGGCGCCTCGGCGCTGTGCGGGCCATGCCAGTCGAGATCGAGAAAATCCCCGTCGTCCAGCCACAGGCGTTCCCGCTCGCGATCAAGGTGGACGGTTTTGCGCCACAGCGGCCCCCACAAGGTTTGCAGGTGCGGATTGCCGAGGCCGAAGGCGGGGGTGAAGCGATCTGAAGACGCGGGCACGATGATTCTCGATGCAGCTTTGTGGGCAGAGTACGCACGCTTTTGTGGCGAGGGAGCTTGCTCCCGCTGGACTGCGCAGCAGGCCTCGCTTCTGAAAAAGGGGCCGCTACGCGACCCAGCGGGAGCAAGCTCCCTCGCCACAGATTTAGCGCAAACTTTCAGTTAACCGGCGATCTCTGTCATACGTTGCCACAACGCGTAGTACACCCGCCCGGATTTCTGCTCGCGGTGCAGGCGCCAGTTGCCCGGCAGGCCCAACGTCGATGGCGCGGTCTCGCTTTCAGTGTAGATCCACGAATCCGGCGCCAGCCATTGGCGCTCTTCGAGCAAAGTGCAGACCGCTGGCAGCAGGTTCTGGTTGAACGGCGGATCGAGAAATACCAGATCGAACGGCGAGGCGACCTGGGTCTCCAGATAACGCAGCGCGTCGGCGGTCTGCACCTGGCCGTTGGTACAGCGCAGGGTGCCGAGGTGTTCCTTCAGGCTCGATACCGCTACGTGGCTGGCATCCAGCGCTTGACCCATGGCCGCGCCACGCGACAGTGCTTCAAGAAACAGCGCGCCGCTGCCGGCGAACGGGTCCAGTACTTTGGCCCCGGCGACGTACGGCGCGAGCCAGTTGAACAGGGTTTCGCGCACGCGGTCCGGCGTCGGGCGCAGGCCCGGCGCATCGGGGAAACTCAGTTTGCGGCTGCGCCATTCGCCGCCGATGATGCGCAGCTGGTTCACACCGTTATGGACGTTCTGCGCAGGTTTTTTAGGACGAGTAGCCATTAATGCTCCGGAACCCCGAGCGGTGGCTCGGCAGGTTTATCAGATGGGGCCGGTAACGGCTTTTGCGGCACGGTCGGGCCAGCGCTGACGATGACCAGTTTGTCCGTGCTCAGGTGTTTGTTCATCGCGTCTTTGACCTGCTCGACAGTCAGGCTCTGGGACTGACGCATGAAGTCATCCAGATAGCTCAGCGGCAGATTATAGAAGCCCATGGCGCCCAGTTGGCCGACGATATCGGCGTTGCTTGCGGTGGACAGCGGGAAGCTGCCGGCCAGCTCGCGTTTGGCGTCGTCGAGTTCTTTCTGGGTCGGGCCGCTCTTCAGGTAATCGGCGAGCACGTCCTGCACCAGTTTCAGCGTGCCTTCGCTCATTTCCGCGCGGGTCTGCAGGTTGATCATGAACGGGCCGCGAGCCTGCATCGGGCTGAACCCGGAATACACGCCGTAGGTCAGGCCGCGCTTCTCGCGCACTTCGCTCATCAGCCGGGTGCCGAAACCGCCGCCACCGAGGATCTGGTTGCCCATCGACAGCGCCGCGTAATCCGGGTCGTCACGGTCGATGCCCAGCTGTGCGAGCAGCAGGTTGGTTTGCTTGGACGGGAACTCGATGTGATTGACGCTGGCTTTCGGTTCCTGCGGCTGGGCGATTTTCGCCAACGCCGGGCCTTTCGGCAGGGCGCCGGAGACCTGATTGGCAATCGCCTCCGCCTCGGCGCGCGACAGGTCACCGACCAGCGCGATCACCACGTTGCCCGCCGCGTAGGCCTTGGCGTGGAACTCACGCAGTTGCGCCAGAGTGATCTTCGGCACGCTCTGCGGGTTGCCGTCGCTGGAATGCGCGTAAGGGTGGTCGCCGTACAAGCGCTTCATCAGCTCAAGGCTGGCGAGTTTGCCGGGGTTCTGTTTCTGGTATTCGAAACCGGCGAGCATCTGATTCTTGATGCGCGCGAAGGAGTCGGTCGGGAACGTGGGTTTGCCCACTACTTCGGAGAACAGCTTGAGCGCTGGCTCGCGCTTGTCGGCGGCACTCAGACTGCGCAGCGACGCCAGCGCCATGTCCTTGTAGGCACCGTTGCCGAAATCCGCGCCGAGGCTTTCGAAGCCTTGGGCGATGGCGCCGACGTCCTTGCCCGCCACACCTTCGTTGAGCATGGCATTGGTCAGGACTGCCAGGCCCGGCGCACTGCCGTCCTGGCTGCTGCCGGCGGCGAAGATCAGGCGCATGTCGAACATCGGCAGCTCATGGGCTTCGACGAATAGCACCTTGGCGCCTTCGGCGGTGTTCCAGGTCTGCACGTCGAGCTTGCGGCTGGCAGGGGCCTTGCCGTCGAGTTCGGCCAGCGATTGCAGCTTCTGGCTGGTCTTGGCGTTGTCCAGTGCTTCGCTGGCGTCGGTTTTGACACCGGGCATCAGATAGAACGCGGCGGAGCCGATGACCGCCACAGCGATCAGACCAAGCAACAGGCGTGGGGATTTGCGCTCACTCATGAGTCGTCTCCAGTGGCAGGACATGGGCGACGCTGAGACGTTCGCGGGTGAAATACAGCTTGGCGGCGTTCTGGATGTCTTGCGGGGTCACGCTTTCCAGATCGGCAAGTTCAGTGTCCATCAACTTCCACGACAGCCCGACCGTTTCCAGTTGGCCGATGGCGGTGGCCTGACTGGTGATCGAATCGCGTTCGAACACCAGGCCGGCGATGACCTGTGCCCGCACGCGCTCGAGTTCTTCGGCGGACGGTGCGGTGGTTTTCAGCTGTTCCAGCAGTTTCCACAGACCGGCTTCAGCTTGCGCCATGGTCTTGTTCTTCTGGGTGTTCGGCGTTGCCGACAGGGTGAACAGGCTGTCGCCACGGGTGTAGGCGTCGTAGCTCGACGAACCGCCGGAAACCAGCTCTTCGCCGCGCTCCAGTTGCGTCGGGATGCGTCCGCTGTAGCCGCCGTCGAGCAGCGCCGAGATCAGGCGCAGGGCGTTGACCGAGCGCTTGTCTTCAGCGGTGGCGATGCTGGGCACGTTGAAACCGAGCATCAGGCTCGGCAGTTGGGTCTGCACATGCAGGGTGATCTGGCGCTCACCCGGCTCGGCCAGCTCCAGCGGTTTCTTCGCCGGTGGCACGTCGCGCTTGGCAATCGGCCCGAAGTAGCGCTGGGCGAGGGTCTTCACTTCATCAGGAGTGACGTCGCCGACCACCACCAGCGTGGCGTTGTTCGGCACATACCAGGATTGATACCAGTGACGCAGCTCCTCAACCTTCATCCGGTCAAGGTCCGCCATCCAGCCAATGGTCGGCGTGTGGTAGCCGCTGGCCGGGTAAGCCATCGCCTTGTAGCGCTCGTAGGCTTTAGACATCGGCTTATCGTCTGTGCGCAGGCGGCGCTCTTCCTTGATGACTTCGATTTCCTTGGCGAACTCGTCGCCCGGCAGGCGCAGATTGGCCATGCGGTCGGCTTCCAGTTCAAACGCTACGCCCAGACGGTCGCGGGCCAGCACCTGGTAATAGGCGGTGAAGTCGTCACTGGTGAAGGCGTTTTCTTCGGCGCCCAAGTCGCGCAGGATCAGCGATGCTTCGCCGGGGCCGACTTTCTCGCTGCCCTTGAACATCATGTGCTCGAGCGCGTGGGACAGACCGGTCTGGCCCGGGGTTTCGTAGCTGGAGCCGACCTTGTACCAGACCTGTGACACCACGACTGGCGCGCGATGGTCTTCGCGCACGACGACCTTCAGGCCGTTGTCGAGGGTGAATTCGTGGGTCGGTTGCGGGTCGGCCGCCAGGGCCGAAAGGGGCAGGCAGACTGTGCTGAGCAGCAGGCCTGCAGCGCGGCGGGCTAGAGCATTCATTCGTTTTTTAACCTGTTGGGCTGCCCGCTTGGTCTTAGCGTCGGCGGGCGAGAGGGTGCTAGGATACTGATCCGTTTTACCGGCGACCACGCCTATCAGGTTTTCAGGCCTGATGCGGTTGTATAGGTTGGCGGCAGAAAGCTGCGGTTTATCGACTAGACTTCGCTTTTTCGCCGATTTTGCCGGTTTAGTCCTTCGTTAATACGAATCTTTGGGGTGCCGCTGGCGCCTCGACAAAATGTTGCGCGTGAACAAGCTGGATGAAACACAGTCTGTTCTGCATCGAATATTTATTTGCCGGGGCGCCCTTATGGCGCGTCGCTACCGTGAGATAGCCGTCCTCCATGTTTGGTTCCAACGACGACAAGAAGACCCCAGCTGCGGCTGGCGAGAAGAAAAGCCTGTTCGGATGGCTGCGTAAGAAACCGCAGGAACCCGTCGTCGAACAGCCGCCCGAGATTCCTGAACCGGCTCCGACGCCAGCGCCTGCCATAGAAGAAGAGTCGGCGCCGATCGTGCTGCCGATTGCCGAGCCGGTGCTGCAACCGGTTGAGCCAGAGCCGCAACCTGAAACCCCGGCGGCGGCCGAGTTGCCCCTGACCCCGGCGGCCGAGCCGTGGCTGACCTTGCCGGTGGCGGAAGAGCCGGTGGCGTTGGTCGAAGAGGCATCGCCGCATGTGACGCCGCCGATTCCGGCGCCCGCCGCGTTCGTCCCTGAAGTCGCTCCGGCGCCAGTGGTTGAGCCGGTTGTCGAGCCGGCACCGGTTGTTCCCGAACCCGTGGCCCCGGTGGTCGTCGCCCCGGTTGCGCCGGTCGCTCAGCAGCCTGCACCTGCACCGGTCGTCGCTGCTCCGGTGGTGCCGGTAGACGTGGTTGCTGAAACGCCAGTGGAAGCCCCGCGCAGCGAAGAAACCAAAGTCGGCTTTTTCGCCCGCCTCAAGCAAGGCCTGTCGAAAACCAGCGCCAGCATCGGCGAGGGCATGGCCAGCCTGTTTCTCGGCCGTAAAACCATTGATGACGATTTGCTCGATGAGCTGGAAACCCGTCTGCTGACCGCCGACGTCGGTGTCGAAGCCACCACGCAGATCATCCAGCGCTTGACCCAGAAGGTCGCCCGCAAAGAACTGGCCGACGCCGACGCGCTGTACAAGTCGCTGCAGGCCGAGCTGGCGGCGATGCTGAAACCGGTCGAACAGCCGCTGAAAATCGCGTCGCAGACCAAGCCGTTCGTGATTCTGGTGGTGGGCGTCAACGGCGCCGGCAAGACCACCACCATCGGCAAGCTGGCGAAGAAGCTGCAGCTGGAAGGCAAGAAAGTCATGCTCGCCGCCGGTGACACCTTCCGCGCCGCTGCCGTTGAGCAGTTGCAGGTCTGGGGCGAGCGCAACAAGATCCCGGTGATCGCCCAGCACACCGGTGCCGACTCCGCGTCGGTGATCTTCGACGCCGTGCAGGCCGCCAAGGCCCGTGGCATTGACGTGCTGATCGCCGACACCGCCGGTCGTCTGCACACCAAAGACAACCTGATGGAAGAGTTGAAGAAAGTTCGCCGGGTGATCGGCAAGCTCGACGCCGACGCGCCGCACGAAGTGTTGCTGGTGCTCGACGCTGGCACCGGTCAAAACGCCATCAACCAGGCCAAGCAATTCAACCAGACCGTCGAACTGACCGGCCTGGCGCTGACCAAGCTCGACGGCACCGCCAAGGGCGGGGTGATTTTCGCCCTGGCCAAGCAGTTTGGCCTGCCGATCCGCTACATCGGTGTCGGTGAAGGCATTGACGATCTGCGTACCTTTGAAGCCGAACCCTTTGTCCAGGCACTGTTTGCCGAGCGGGAGCGTTCATGATTCGTTTCGAACAGGTCGGTAAACGCTACCCGAACGGTCACGTCGGCTTGCATGAGCTGAGCTTTCGAGTCCGTCGTGGCGAGTTTCTGTTTGTCACCGGTCACTCCGGTGCCGGTAAATCCACACTGTTGCGCCTGCTGCTGGCGATGGAGCGTCCGACCAGCGGCAAACTGCTGCTGGCCGGGCAAGACCTGAGCACCATCAGCAATGCGCAGATTCCGTTCCTGCGCCGGCAGATCGGCGTGGTGTTCCAGAATCACCAGTTGCTGTTCGATCGCACGGTGTTCAACAACGTCGCGCTGCCGCTGCAGATTCTCGGGCTGTCCAAGGCCGAGATCGCCAAGCGCGTCGATTCGGCGCTGGAGCGCGTGGCGCTGTCGGATAAAACCGATCTGTACCCCGGCGACCTGTCCACTGGTCAGCAACAGCGCGTCGGCATTGCCCGCGCCATCGTTCACCGTCCGGCGCTGCTGCTGGCGGACGAACCGACCGGTAACCTCGACCCGCGTCTGGCGGCCGAGATCATGGGCGTGTTCGAAGATATCAACCGACTGGGCACCAGCGTGCTGATCGCCAGTCACGACCTGGCCCTGATTGCGCGCATGCGGCACCGCATGCTGACCCTGCAGCGCGGCCGCTTGATTGGCGACGGGGAGGCCGGCGTATGAGTGCGACACGCAGTCCGAAGGTTTCCGAGCGCGTGGCCCCGAAGGCCGCCGACCCGCAACCGCCGAAGAAGAAAAAACACGACGATGACGACGGCCCGGACTTTTCCACGCTGTTGCGCTCGTGGATCGAAAGTCACCGTGCCAGCCTGCTCGACAGCCTGCGTCGCCTTGGCAAGCAGCCGATCGGCAGCTTCTTCACCTGCATGGTGATGGCCGTGGCGCTGAGCTTGCCGATGGGGCTGTCGCTGCTGATCAATAACGTCGAGCGTCTCGGCGGTTCGTGGCAGCGGGCGGCGCAGATTTCGCTGTATCTGCAATTGGATGCCACGCCCGCGCAGGGCGAATCGTTGCGCGAGCAGATCAAAGGCATGCCCGGCGTTGCTGATGCCGAATATGTCGGCCGTGACCAGGCGCTGGAAGAGTTTCAGCAGCAGTCCGGTCTGGGCGAAGCCCTGCGCGAGCTGCCGGAGAACCCGCTGCCGGGCGTGGTGCTGGTGACCCCGAACGAGGTCGACAAGCCGACCCTGGAAGCATTAAGACAAAAACTTTCCGAGCTGCCCAAGGTACAACAGGCGCAACTTGATCTAGTCTGGGTCGAGCGTCTGGCTGCCATCCTCAAGCTCGGTGATCGTTTTGTCTTCGGTCTGACGGTGCTGCTGGTTTCTGCATTACTTTTGGTGATAGGCAATACCATTCGTCTTCATATTGAAAACCGCCGCACAGAGATAGAAGTGATTAAACTCGTCGGCGGCACCGACAGCTATGTGCGCCGTCCCTTCCTTTATATGGGCGCGCTGTATGGCTTCGGTGCAGGTGTTCTGTCCTGGGGTGTGCTGGCGTTCGGCCTGAACTGGCTGAACGACGCGGTGGTTGGACTGGCCGGCTTGTACGGCAGTGATTTCGCGCTGGCCGGAGTGCCAGTTGCCGACGGTCTGTCGCTCTTGCTTGGCGCGGTGCTGTTGGGTTATATCGGTGCATGGATTGCAGTCGCACGTCATCTCAGGGAGCTGGCGCCGAAGTAGAATCTTTTTTGCGCGTGATTGACCTTGCGGTTTTTTTGGGAACTTGTACTTGAATTCCCGGTCAATTTTTCGCAGTGCCGAGAGGCACGAGTATGTAAGTGGGAGGTTTTTTCGCATGACCAATTCTTTGCAACCTGCGTACGCGTTGGTTCCGGGTGCGAACCTGGAAGCCTATGTGCACACCGTCAACAGCATTCCATTGCTGACGCCGGAGCAGGAGCGTGAACTGGCCGAGAGTCTCTACTATGAGCAGGATCTGGGGGCGGCTCGGCAGATGGTGCTCGCCCACCTGCGATTTGTCGTACACATTGCCCGTAGCTATTCCGGCTACGGTCTGGCTCAGGCTGACCTGATCCAGGAAGGCAACGTCGGGCTGATGAAGGCGGTAAAACGCTTCAATCCGGAAATGGGTGTGCGTCTGGTGTCGTTCGCCGTGCACTGGATCAAGGCGGAAATTCACGAGTTCATCCTGCGCAACTGGCGCATTGTGAAAGTCGCGACCACCAAGGCCCAGCGCAAGTTGTTCTTCAACCTGCGCAGCCAGAAGAAACGTCTGGCGTGGCTGAACAACGAGGAAGTCCACCGTGTGGCGGAAAGCCTCGGCGTCGAACCGCGTGAAGTGCGTGAGATGGAAAGTCGCCTGACCGGCCATGACATGGCCTTCGACCCGGCTGCAGAGGCCGATGACGACAGTGCTTTCCAGTCGCCGGCCAACTACCTGGAAGACCACCGGTACGATCCGGCGCGTCAACTGGAAGATGCCGACTGGAGCGACAACTCCAACCACAACCTGCACGAAGCGCTGGAAGTGCTGGACGAGCGTAGCCGCGACATCCTCTACCAGCGCTGGCTGGCAGAAGAGAAAGCCACGCTGCACGACCTGGCGCAGAAGTACAACGTGTCGGCCGAGCGGATCCGTCAGCTCGAGAAGAGCGCGATGAACAAGCTCAAGTTGTCGATCGCCGCGTAACCGGCGTCAAGGCAATAAAAAACGCCCCGATCAGCGATGATCGGGGCGTTTTTTTATGCGCATATGTCAGGGCGGCATTAATCCCTGTGGGAGCTGGCTTGCCAGCGATGGCGTCGGGTCAGTCATGTAGATGGTGGCTGAACTACCGCTATCGCGGACAAGCCCGCTCCCACAGGGATTTTCAGTGTCTATAAGAACAGTGAGGGCTATCGCGCCCAAGGCGCCCGGCGCGAATCATCAAGCCCCAGCAAATAACTGGTTCCGCCCAACTGGCTCATCTGCTGCCGAATCCACCCGGCCCGGCGCGACACATACGCTGTCGGATGGCTGGCACTCCAAACTCGCGGGTTAGGCAGCACCGCCGCCAGATAACTCGCCTGCTGACGCGACAGTGACTTGGCGCTCACGCCAAAGTGATGGCGTGCCGCCGCTTCGGCACCAAACACTCCGTCATCCCACTCGACGCTGTTCAGATAAACCTCAAGAATCCGCTGTTTGGGCCAGAACACTTCGATCAATGCGGTAAACCAGGCCTCCAGGCCTTTGCGCAGATAGCTGCGCCCCGACCACAGGAACAGGTTCTTCGACACTTGCTGGCTCAGGGTGCTGGCGCCGCGAATCGAACCGCCCAATTCGTTGTGGGCCAATGCCGCCTGGATCGCGCCGAAGTCAAAGCCCCAGTGCTCGGGAAATTTCTGGTCTTCGCCGGCCATGACCGCGACCTTGAGATCGTCGGAGATCTCGTCCCACGGTTTCCAGGTGCGTTGCAGGTCGATCGGCTCGCCGTCGACCCAGGATTCAACCTTGCGCTCGACCATCAGCGCCGTGCCCGGCGGCGGCACGAAGCGAAACAGCAACACCAGCAATACACTGCCGCCCGCGAACCAGAGCAGGGCCTTCGTGAGACGACGCAAAAGTGAACGCAGCATAGAGATGGCTTGGCCGAACCGATGGAGCGGGCCATTATACAGACCCTGCCGAACGAGTCTGACTGGAGTTCCACATGCTGCGTGGCTTTCTGATGCTGGCCGCTTTCTTTGGTTTTACCGGTGTGGGCCTTGGCGCCTTCGCCGCTCATGGCCTGAAAAACCGCCTGACCCCCGAGTATCTGGCGATTTTCCACACTGGCGTGACCTATCAGCTGGTGCACGCTTTGGCGTTGTTTGGTGTTGCACTGTTGGCCTCGCAGATTCAGGGGCGTCTCGTCGCTTGGGCGGGGGCATCGTTCACCCTCGGTATCCTGCTGTTCTCCGGCAGTCTGTATGTGCTGACCACCACCGGCATCAGCAAACTCGGCATCATTACCCCATTTGGCGGGCTGGCGTTTCTGGTCGGCTGGCTGTGCCTTGGGCTTGCCGCCTGGCGCCTGCAGTGAACCGCTTGACGCTTGGTGCTGACCTTTAGGTCATGATCGGGCTAGAATGCCACCCCCTAAAAATGATGGCGGCCTGGCGCATGCGCATTCAGTTGAACGGCGAATCCCTTGAACTGCCCGACGGTGAAACCGTTGCGGCCCTGATTGCCCGTATGGACCTGACCGGTCGCCGGGTGGCAGTTGAACTCAATCTGGATATCGTCCCGCGCAGTCAGCATGCCGACACCGTTCTCAATGACGGCGACCATGTTGAAGTGGTGCACGCCATCGGCGGTGGCTAGTCGCCCGGCCCGCAAGGGCACAGAATTCTGCAAGACCCTCACCCCTAAAGAGGATTCCCCATGAGCATCGTTCGTAGCGACAAGCCTTTCGTCCTGGCCGGTCGTACTTACCAGTCGCGTTTGCTGGTCGGTACCGGCAAGTACCGTGACATGGAAGAAACCCGCCAGGCCATCGAAGCCTCGGGTGCCGAGATCGTCACCTTCGCCGTGCGCCGCACCAACCTGGGCCAGATCGAAGGCGAGCCGAACCTGCTCGATGTGCTGTCGCCGGAGCGCTACACCTTCCTGCCAAACACCGCCGGTTGCTACGACGCTATCGAAGCCGTGCGCACCTGCCGCCTGGCCCGTGAGCTGCTCGACGGCCACAACCTGGTGAAGCTGGAAGTGCTGGCTGACCAGAAAACCCTGTTCCCCAACGTGATCGAAACCCTCAAGGCCGCGGAAACGCTGGTCAAGGAAGGCTTCGACGTGATGGTGTACACCAGTGATGACCCGATCATCGCCCGGCAACTGGCGGAAATCGGCTGCATCGCGGTCATGCCGCTGGCCGGTCTGATCGGTTCCGGTCTGGGGATCTGCAACCCATACAACCTGCAGATCATCCTCGAAGAAGCGAAAATTCCGGTACTGGTGGATGCCGGTGTCGGTACCGCTTCCGACGCCACCATCGCCATGGAACTGGGCTGTGACGCGGTGCTGATGAACTCGGCCATCGCCCATGCCCAGCAACCGGTGATGATGGCCCAAGCCATGCAACACGCGATCGTCGCGGGCCGTCTGGCCTACCTCGCCGGCCGCATGCCGAAAAAACTCTATGCCAGCGCCTCTTCGCCGCTGGATGGTCTGATCAAGTAAGAGCCATTGATGACTGAATCGAACGACACGCCTATCCAGACGGAAGAGGGCGACGAGCGCCAACACCGCCGCATCAAGAGCTTCGTGATGCGTGCCGGGCGCATGACCGAAGGCCAGCAGCGCGGTCTGGACCAGGGTGCGCCGCTGTACGTGCTGCCGCTGGCCGACGCGCCGGTGGATTACGATCAGGTGTTCGGCCGTTCGGCGCCGCGCTCGCTGGAGATCGGTTTCGGCATGGGCCACTCGTTGCTGGAAATGGCCGCAGCGGCACCGGATCAGGACTTCATCGGTGTGGAAGTGCATCGTCCCGGTGTTGGCGCGCTGCTCAATGGCGTGCTGACTCAGGGCCTGACCAACCTGCGGGTCTACGATTGCGACGCGATCGAAGTGCTCAACCGCTGCATCGCCGACAACAGCCTCGATCGACTGATGCTGTTCTTCCCGGATCCATGGCACAAGAGCCGTCATCACAAGCGTCGCATCGTTCAGGCGTCCTTCGCCGAACTGGTGCGCAGCAAGCTGAAAGTCGGCGGCATCCTGCACATGGCCACCGACTGGGAGCCGTACGCCGAGTACATGCTGGAAGTGATGAACGTCGCCCCGGGCTACCGCAACCTCGCCGAAGACGGCAAATGCGTACCGCGCCCGGCCGAGCGCCCGATCACCAAGTTCGAACGCCGCGGCGAACGTCTGGGGCATGGCGTGTGGGATCTGAAGTTCGAGAAAATCTCCTGAGCATCACGCAATAAAAACTGTGGGAGCGAGCTTGCTCGCGATGAGGCCATAACATTCAACATTTATGTCGTCTGTTACACCGCCATCGCGAGCAAGCTCGCTCCCACAGTTGTTTTGTATGTGCTGAAAATCAGCGGCGGTCAGCGACGACGCCGATAAGAACGAGCACCACCAGCAACACCGGCGCCAGGCTGTAGTTGTTGAACTGGCTCAGGCCCTTGACCACCCACGGTGTGGCGTAGATCAGTGCGGCGCCGCTGCCGATCACGCACAGCAGGGCCATCAATGGTACGCGCAGGGCGCCGGCAATGCTGCCTAGGCGTTGTTCGACCCAGCCTTTGAAGTCGGCGCCGAACAGCACCAGCAGGCAGCCCACCAGCGCCAGGGCGATTTCCGAGAGGTTGCTGCGGCTCCAGCGGGATACGGTGGCGAGCAGGTCGAGTATCAAATCCATGCGTTTTCCCTTGGGACTGAAGTCAGTTCAGAAATTGTTGCAGCAAGTCGTTGAGGAACAACTGTCCGCGCTCGGTGGCCGCCAGACGTGACGGTTCGACCTGCAACAGGCCACTTTGTTCTGCCGCGGCCCGGCCTTCTGCGAGGCTTTCCAGCGGCAGGCCGGTGCGCTCCGGATACAGGCGCGATTCGACGCCCGAGGTCAGGCGCAAAGCGTTCATCAGAAATTCGAACGGCATCTCGTCGTTGGTCAGCGCTTTTTCGCCAGCCTGGAAGTTTTTTGCCGGATTGAGATAGTCCTTCGGCAAACGCGTCTTCCAGGTGCGCATAATGCGCCCGTCCGGATGGCTGAGCTTGCCGTGGGCGCCGGCGCCGATGCCGATGAAGTCGCCGAAACTCCAGTAATTGAGGTTATGCCGCGCCGGACGCCCGGGCTGGGCATAGGCCGAGACCTCGTACTGCGCGTAACCGTGCGCGGCCAGCAGCGCTTGCCCGGCCTCCTGAATGTCCCATAGCGTGTCGTCTTCCGGCAGCACCGGCGGCTGGTTCCAGAACACCGTGTTCGGCTCCAGTGTCAGCTGATACCAGGAGATGTGCGTCGGTTTCAGTTCGATGGCCTGGCGCAGGTCGCTCAAGGCATCGTCCAGCGACTGATCGGGCAGGCCGTGCATCAGGTCGAGGTTGAAGTTGTCGAACCCGGCCTGGCGTGCCATGCCCGCCGCGCGCACCGCTTCGTCGCCGTTGTGGATACGGCCGAGGGCCTCGAGTTTCTGCTGCTGGAAGCTCTGGATGCCGATCGACAGGCGATTGATCCCCAGCTTGCGATACGCGACAAACTTCTCTTGCTCGAAGGTGCCGGGGTTGGCTTCCAGGGTGATCTCGATGTCGGGCGCAAACGGGATGCGCTGCTCGACGCCTTTGAGCAACCGTCCGAGGGCTTCGGCGCTGAACAGGCTCGGCGTGCCCCCCCCGAAGAAGATCGAACTGATTTCACGGCCATACACCGCGTGCAGGTCCTGAT
Source organism: Pseudomonas sp. Y5-11 (assembly GCF_022368695.1). NCBI lineage: Bacteria > Pseudomonadati > Pseudomonadota > Gammaproteobacteria > Pseudomonadales > Pseudomonadaceae > Pseudomonas > Pseudomonas sp. Y5-11. Next base: position 280,648 of record NZ_CP058974.1, on the reverse strand, counting down.
CGAGGTCAGCCAGCAACGCGTCGACGTATTCCTCTTCCGGCAGTACCGGGCTGGCGGTGTGCGAGTTGAAGTCGCAATACGGGCATTTGCGCACACACCACGGAATGTGGATGTACAGCGCCAGAGGCGGCAGCGTCGGCAGCGGCGCCCGAGGCGAGGAGGCGGCGCCGCCGATGATCAGCGACGACGCGGGGTAGCTGTCGGTCATTTCAGGCCCAGACGCTGGCGCAGCAGATCCATTGCACGGGCGCGGTGGCTGATCTGGTTCTTGTCGGCCGGGCTCAGTTCGGCGCTGGACACGTCACGTTCCGGCACCCAGAACAGCGGGTCGTAGCCAAAACCGTGCTCGCCGCTGGCGGCGGTCAGGATGCGTCCGTGCCACAGGCCTTCGCAGAGGATCGGCAGCGGATCATCGGCATGCCGCACCAGTGCCAGCACGCAGACGAACTGCGCACCGCGCTCGGCTTGTGGCACGTCTTTAAGCGCGTCGAGCAGTTTGGCGTTGTTCGCTGCATCGCCTTTGCCATCGGCATAACGCGCCGAGTAGATGCCTGGCGCGCCGCCGAGGAAATCCACCGCCAGACCCGAGTCATCAGCCAGTGCCGGCAGCCCGGAGATGCGCGCGGCATTTCGCGCCTTGAGGATCGCGTTCTCGACGAACGACAGACCGGTTTCTTCCGGTTCGACCTTGCTCCATTCGCCGATCGAGCGCAGTTGCACCGAGTCGCCGAGCATGGCCTGGAGTTCCTTGAGTTTGCCGGCGTTATGGCTGGCCAGTACGAGTTGCTTGAGGTTCATCATTCGCCGGGAAAGATTTCTTGGTTGAAGTTGATGGTGTTGATCTTGTCGCCGTTCTGCACCTTGATTTCAAAGGTGCGGGTTTCCTGCTGCTCCACCGGGTACTGGGCGATGTAGTAAATCGCGCCTTGTTCGGTGACCTGGCGGAAGTTCAGCGGCACGCTCTGGCTGGTCAGGTCTTTGACCGTGCCAGTGACGTTGGCGATCAGCGGTTTGCCGTCCTTGATTACCGAGACGTTGATCACGCCCTGGTTCTTGCTGCGGATCAGCTCGGCTGCCTTGGCGATGTCGGGTGTCAGGAAGGTCGAGTTGAAGGTGTTGTAGTGCACGGTAATGTCACCGAACACTTCCTTGCGTTCGCCCTTGATGGCATCGGCGGCCACCGCCGAAAGGCTCAGGCAGGCGGCCAATAGCACAGTAATCAAGCGACCCATGATCGTTCTCCTCGAAATGTCGTGGTTCAGACCGCGACCCGATGATCTGCAAGCACCGGGCTGCTGACGCGGTAGATACCAATCTCACCTAACAGATTAGGCCATAGCTTACTGGCCCACCCGTGGCGGTGCTGTTGATCCACGGCAAGCCGATCAATGACCTTCGCATCACGTTCGCGGCAAAGTTCTTCAAAGTCTTCGAAGGTGCAGAAGTGAATGTTCGGCGTGTTGTACCAGGTATACGGCAGAAACTCAGACACCGGCATCCGGCCCTTGCTTGCCAGATACCAGCGGCAGCGCCAGTGACCGAAGTTGGGGAAGGTGATGATGCACTGACGACCGACCCGCAGCATTTCGTCGAGGATCTTGTCCGGGTAATGCACGGCTTGCAGGGCCTGGGTCATGACGACGATGTCGAAACTGTTGCTGGCGAAGTTGCCCAGCCCTTTGTCCAGATCCTGCTCGATGACGTTGATGCCCTTGGCCACGCATTCGGCGATGTTGTCGGCGTCGTTTTCCAGGCCATAACCGGTGACGTTCTTGTTGTCGCGCAGCCAGGTCAGCAGTTCGCCGTCGCCGCAGCCGAGGTCGAGCACGCGACTGCCGGCGGGGATCCATTCCTGGATGATTTCCAGATCAGCTCTCATGGCTTGTTCACACCGTAATTCGGTTCATGTAATTGCCGAACGCCTGCAGATAGCGCGGGATCGGAATCAGGAAGGCGTCGTGGCCCTGTGGCGCATCGATTTCCAGATAGCTCACGTCTTTGCGTGCCGCCATCAGCGCGTCCACCAGTTCCCGCGAGCGGGCCGGGGAGAAGCGCCAGTCTGTGGTGAATGACATCACGCAGAACTTGGCTGTGGCGTTTTCGAAAGTTTTCGCCAGGTTATCGTCGAAGTTCGCCGCCGGATCGAAGTAGTCCAGCGCCTTGGTCATCAACAAATAGGTGTTGGCATCGAAACGCCCGGAGAATTCTTCACCCTGATAGCGCAGATAGCTTTCGACCTGGAACTCGACGCTGTGGAAGTCGTAGTTGAGCTTTTCGCTCTTCAGGCCGCGACCGAATTTTTCGCCCATCGAGTCGTCGGACAGGTAGGTGATGTGCCCGACCATCCGCGCCAGCATCAGCCCGCGCTTGGGGATCACGCCGTGTTCCTGGAACGAACCACCGTGGAATTCCGGGTCGGTGAGGATCGCCTGACGCGCGACTTCGTTGAAGGCGATGTTCTGCGCCGACAGCTTGGGCGCTGAGGCGATAGCCAGGCAGTGACGCACGCGATCCGGGTAGGTGATCGTCCACTGCAAGGCCTGCATGCCGCCGAGGCTGCCACCGATCACGGCGGCGAACTGACGAATGCCGAGCCGGTCGGCCAGACGCGCCTGGCTGTGCACCCAGTCTTCCACGGTGAGCACCGGGAAGTCGGCGCCGAATGGCTTGCCGGTTTCCGGATTGATACTGCTCGGGCCGGTGGAGCCGTTGCAGCCGCCCAGATTGTTCAGGCTGACCACGAAGAACTTATTGGTGTCGATCGGTTTGCCCGGGCCGATGCAGCTGTCCCACCAACCGGGCTTGCGGTCGTCGGCGCTGTGATAGCCGGCGGCATGATGATGCCCGGACAAGGCGTGGCAGATCAGCACGGCGTTGCTCGCCTGTGCGTTCAGCGTGCCGTAGGTTTCGTAGATCAGGTCGTAGGCGGGCAGCGAACGGCCGCAGGCCAAAGCCAGAGGTTCACTGAAGTGCGCCGTTTGCGGCGTCACCAGACCAACAGAATCGGGGGGAAAGGCAGCTGGCATCGACCCTGCTCTCGTTGAAATGAGGCGTAAGTCTAAAGACCGGGGGGGTTAGCGGCAAGCAACGATGGGGCCTGATCGTTGATTGAGCGAAGTCCTTGTGGTGAGGGGATTTATCCCCGATGGCTGCGTAGCAGCCCAGTCATCTTTGGCCGTGCCGGAAGAATGGGGTTGGCAACAACAAGGGGCCGCTTCGCGACCCATCGGGGATAAATCCCCTCACCACAGAGGATCAGGCCGGACGTACCAACCCCGGCAACTCCGGCAGCTTCTTCGGCGCACGGATCTTCACCCGTTTCTGCCGGTTCAGCTCGCCGCTGAGCAAGCTCACCTGGCTTTTGGACACCCCAAACGCCTTGGCCAGAAAGCCCATCAGATACGCATTGGCCTTGCCCTCGACCGGCGGCGCGGTGAGGCGGATCTTCAGGCGGTCACCGTGCAGCCCGGCGAAATCATCGCTGCGGGCTGCCGGTTGCAGATGACATTCGAGGATCAAATCGTCCCCGTCCCAGCGAAACCAGCTCACATCAGCAGGCGCAGGATTTCCGGCATCATCGTCATCGCCGCCAGATTGTTGATCACCAGCATGTCGATCAGCTTCAGCGCGAGGAAGGCGAAGATCGGCGACAGATCCAGACCGCCGAGGTTCGGCAGGATACGGCGGAACGGTGCCAGCGCCGGCTCGCAGATCTGGTTGACCAGTTCCGCGCCCGGGTTGTGGCTGCCCGGGGCGACCCACGACAGGATCACGCTGATGATCAGGGCGAAGAAGAAGATCTTCAGGAACAGCGCGGTCACGCCGATGATTGACCAGATGAACAGCTGCAGCGGGTTGCCGGTGGTGCCGTAGGTCAGCAGCAGGGTCAGGGCCATCAGGGCCAGTTGCACCAGAATTGCCAGCACCAGCGATGACATATCCAGGCCGAACAGGCTCGGGATGATCCGGCGCAGTGGCTTGAGCAGCGGCTGGGTGGCCTTGACCACGAATTGGCACAGCGGGTTATAAAAATTCGCCCGCACCAGTTGCAGGACGAAGCGCAGCAGCACAATCAGCAGGTACAGGCTGCCGAGGGTTTGCAGCACGTAAACCGCTGCGGTGTTCAATCCAATCATGTAAGGCTCCTTATTTGCCCAGTTGTTCGGCCATTTCGGCCGAGCGGTGCGCGGCGGCGCCGAGTGCTTTTTCCACCAGGGCTTCGAAGCCATTAGCCTGGAATGATTTGATCGCGGCCTCTGTGGTGCCATTTGGCGACGTCACGCGACGGCGTAGTTCGGCAGCGTCGACATCGCTGGATACCGCCATGTGCGCGGCGCCCAGCGCCGTTTGCAGGGTCAGTTGCTCGGCGATTTCCTTGGGCAGGCCGAGTTTGACGCCGGCGGCGGTCATCGCTTCGATCAGCAGGAAGAAGTACGCCGGGCCGGAACCGGAGACGGCGGTCACGGCATCGAGTTGCTGCTCTTCGTCCAGCCACAGCGCAATACCCACGGCGGACAGCAGCTCTTCAGCCTGCTGACGCTGTTCGGCAGTCACTTCGCTGGTGGCGTACAAGCCACTGACGCCCTGACGCAGCAGCGCCGGGGTGTTCGGCATGCAGCGCACGATCGGCTGCTCGCCGAGCCACGCAGTCATGCTCGCGCAGGTGATGCCGGCGGCGATCGATACCACCAGTTGCTGCGGTTTCAGGCTTGGCCGGATGGCTTCGCACACGGCTTTCATCGCCTGTGGCTTGACCGCCAGCACGATCACGTCGGCACCTTCGATGGCCTGCGCGTTGTCGGCGAAGGTTTCGATGCCGTGTTCGGCGCTGACGCGTTGGCGGGTTTCTTCGCCCGGATCGCTGGCGCGGATGTGGCTGGCTTGCAGACCCTTGGCGCGCAGGCCACCGATCAGACTGGCGGCCATGTTGCCGGCACCGATAAAGGCAATACTTGTGTTGCTCATGTCAGGTCCTTTTTCAGATGGCTGTCGGTCATTGCTGACCGTAATCTCTGGCCCCAAACAGGGCGGTACCGATCCGCACCCAGGTGGCGCCTTGGGCGATGGCCGACTCGAGGTCGTGGCTCATGCCCATGGAAAGTGTGTCGAGCGGCAGATTCAGGCTGGCCTGCAAACGTTGCACTGCAGCAAAAGCGGCGTCTTGTTCGGCGCGATCTTCGGTCGGCTCGGGAATCGCCATCAGCCCGCGCAATTTCAGCCGGGGCAGGGTGCTGATGGCCTCGGCCAGCGCCGGCAGGTCGGCCGGGGTGCAACCGGACTTGCTGGCTTCACCGCTGACGTTGACCTGAATGCAGATGTTCAGCGGCGGCAGCTCGGCCGGGCGCTGTTCGGACAGGCGTTGGGCAATTTTCAGGCGATCCACGGAGTGCACCCAGTCGAAATGCTCGGCGATAGCGCGAGTCTTGTTCGATTGAATGGGGCCGATGAAGTGCCAGATCAAGGGCAGGTCGGCCAGTTCGAGCTGTTTGCCCAAGGCTTCCTGCAGGTAGTTCTCGCCAAAGTCACGCAGGCCGGCGGCGTAGGCTTCACGCAGGGCCTGCGCCGGTTTCGTCTTGCTGACGGCGAGCAATTGAACGCTGTTTTCGTCACGACCGGCCGCTTTGGTCGCGGCCTGGATGCGCGAACTAACCTGAAGGATGTTGTCTGCTATCGTGGACATCAAGAGGCGCCGGCGGTCTGAAGGTTCGCGGCATTCTACTGGAATTGAGGGACGCTATGGATATCACTGAACTGCTGGCGTTCAGCGCCAAACAGGGCGCTTCCGACCTGCACCTGTCGGCGGGCCTGCCGCCGATGATCCGCGTCGATGGCGATGTGCGGCGGATCAATCTGCCGGCGCTGGATCACAAGCAAGTGCACGAATTGATCTACGACATCATGAACGACACCCAGCGGGTCGATTTCGAGAAACACCTGGAAACGGATTTCTCGTTCGAAGTCCCTGGCGTCGCGCGTTTTCGGGTCAATGCGTTTAACCAGAATCGTGGCGCCGGTGCGGTGTTTCGCACCATCCCGTCGAAAGTGCTGAGCATGGAAGACCTCGCCATGGGCGATGTGTTTCGCAAGATCACCGATGCGCCACGCGGGCTGGTGCTGGTGACCGGGCCGACCGGTTCCGGCAAGTCGACCACGCTGGCGGCGATGATCGATTACCTCAACACCCATCGCCATCATCACATTCTCACCATCGAAGACCCCATCGAGTTCGTCCACGAATCGCGCAAATGCCTGATCAATCAGCGCGAAGTCCATCGCGATACCCGCAGCTTCGCCACCGCGTTGCGCTCGGCCTTACGCGAAGACCCGGATGTGATCCTGGTGGGTGAGATGCGCGACCTGGAAACCATCCGCCTCGCACTGACTGCCGCCGAGACCGGGCATCTGGTGTTCGGCACGCTGCACACCACTTCAGCCGCCAAGACCATCGACCGGGTTGTCGATGTGTTCCCGGGCGACGAGAAGTCCATGGTGCGTTCAATGTTGTCCGAGTCGCTGCTGGCCGTGGTGTCGCAGACGCTGATCAAGAAGATTGGTGGCGGGCGGGTAGCGGCGCACGAAATCATGCTGGGAACGTCGGCGATCCGGAACCTGATCCGCGAGGACAAAGTGGCGCAGATGTATTCGGCGATTCAGACCGGTGGGTCGCTGGGGATGCAGACACTCGACATGTGCCTGAAGGAGCTGGTGACCAAGGGCTTGATCAGCCGCGAGCATGCGCGGGAAAAGGCGCGTACGCCGGATAATTTCTAAAGGCTGGAATGCACCTGTGGCGAGGGAGCTTGCTCCCGCTTGAGCGCGTAGCGCTCACAAGATTTTGGGGCTGCTGCGCAGCCCAGCGGGAGCAAGCTCCCTCGCCACAGTTGATCGTGTTTCAGCGCTGAACCACGCGCATCTGCTTGCCGCCCGGGTCTTTCGGCAGCACACGCTTGGCAACCACGTAATGCTGTTCCCAGTACGGCTTGTTCAGCGTATCGATGCTGACCGCTTTGCCACGGCGGGGTGCGTGGATGAAGCGGTCGTTGCCCAGGTAGATGGCAACGTGGTTGACCCGGCGGCTCTTGATGTTGAAGAAAATCAGGTCGCCCGGCTTCAGATCCTTGCGTTCGACTTTCTCGCCATGCCCGCTGGCCATGGCGTTGGAGGTGCGTGGCAGGTCGAACGTGGCGTCGTTGAACGCATATTTCACCAGACCGCTGCAGTCGAAGCCTTTACTTGGGCTGCTGCCGCCCCAACGGTAGGGAGTACCGAGGACGTTCACCGCACGGCTCAGGACGTTGCTGCTTTCCTTGTTGGCCATCGGTGGCACCAGCTTGCCGTGACTCTTGCTGGCAAGCGTGGTGTGTTTCGTTTGTTTGCTGCTCTTGCTCGAAGGAGCCGAAGCATGGGATTTAGGGGTGAAACCGTTGACGTTGGGAAGACGTTGCTCACGATTGGTGGCGTGGGCGGCCAGTGGCATTAATAGGCAAATAGTTAGCCATGTCTTGAAAAATGGTCGCATTAGGCGTGGCTCTTAGGTGGTAGCGCGCAACTTTATAACAGCTTTTTTGTCCCTACCGAGGCCGTTGGTCGATTCAATCGGGAGGCAACGGAACCAAACAAGCGGCAAATGGACGCGATTGTCCGACAGAAGTCCGGTGGTATAAGGCTTTGACGGACGACACAGTAACATTTGCCGTACGTCGGCTCCCTGTAAAAAAGTCACAAAGAATTAAAGAAAATTTATCTATCGAGTGAATCGAGGTCTTCATGAACCGCTATCAGCAGGTCGCTGCACCGCAAGATACGCACAGCAAAATCATCGGTTATCTGCTGTGGATTTTTGGTTTCACCGGCGCTCACCGCTTCTATTACGGCAAGCCGGTGACCGGGACGATCTGGTTCTTCACCTTCGGTCTGCTGGGCATTGGCTGGCTGATCGACGTGTTCCTGATTCCGGCGATGGATCGCGAGGCGGATCTGCGTTTCACCGCAGGGCCGATCGAATACAACGTGGCGTGGATTCTGCTGACGTTCCTGGGCGTGTTCGGCGTGCACCGGATGTACCAGGGCAAGTGGATCAGCGGGTTGCTGTATCTGCTGACCGGCGGGTTGTTCTTTATTGGTGTGCTGTATGACTTCTGGACCCTGAATGATCAGGTGTCGGTGCGCAACGCGCAGAATCGCGGTGCCTTTCAGTAACCTGTGGCGAGGGGATTTATCCCCGATGGGGCGCGTAGCGGCCCTAAAACATTCAACCGCGGAGGAACTGAAATCACCGCGGTTGTAGATCGAGGGCTGCTGCGCAGTCCATCGGGGATAAATCCCCTCGCCACAATGTCCCTCAGCAGCCGGTTACGCCTGGTGGCTGATCCGCCCGTCCACCAGCGTATAGCGCACCACACCCGGCAGGCTGTGCCCGAGGAACGGGCAGTTCTCGCCCTTCGACAGCCAGCCTTCGCCGGCCACGGTGGATGCTTTCGGGTCGAACAGCACGATATCGGCCGCACCACCGACTTCCAGTTTGCCCGCCGGCAAACGCAGCGCGTCCGCAGGCCCAGAGCTCAGGCGCGCCAGCAGGGTCGGCAGATCCAGCAAGCCATCCTCAACCAGCGTCATCGCCAGCGGCAGCAGCAATTCAACACTGCTGATGCCCGGCTCGGTGGCGCCGAACGGCGCCAGTTTGGCGTCGCGCTCATGCGGCTGGTGATGGCTGGAGATCGCCGACACCACGCCGGATTTCACTGCCTCGCGCAGGCCGTCGCGGTCGGCACGGGTGCGCAGCGGCGGTTGCACGTGATACAGGCTGCTGAAGTCGATCAGCGCTTCATCGGTAAGGATCAGCTGATACAGGGCGACATCCGCCGTAACCTTCAAACCACGGGCCTGCGCCTGAGCGATCAGGGCCACGCCGCGCGCGCTGGTCAGTTGGCTGAAGTGCGCGCGCACGCCGGTCTGCTCGACCAGCAGCAGATCGCGAGCGAGGGCCACGGTTTCCGCGGTTTCCGGAATGCCCGGCAAGCCAAGGAAACTGGCGACCGCGCCTTCATGGGCCAGACCGCCATCGGCCAGATCGTGATCCTGCGAATTGAAGATCACCGTCAGGTCGAAAGTGGCCGCGTAGTCCAGCGCCCGGCACAGGGTGCGGGTGTTGCGGAAACTCTCCAGACCGTTGCCGAACGCCACACACCCGGCGTCGCGTAGCGCCACCAGCTCTGCCAGCTGTTCGCCGTCCAGGCCTTTGCTCAGCGCGCCAATCGGAAACACCTTGGTGTTGCCGGCTTCGCGGGCGCGGTCGAGGATCAGTTCGGCCACGGCCGAGGTGTCGAGTACCGGTTTGGTTTTCGGCGGGCAGCACAGACTGGTCACGCCGCCAGCCGCCGCGGCGCGGGTTTCGCTGGCGATGCTGCCTTTGCGGCTGTAGCCCGGTTCGCGCAGGGCGACGTTCAGATCGACCAGCCCGGGCGCGGCAACGAGGCCTTGAGCGTCGATGGTTTCAACGGCAGTGAAACCGGCGGGTGCGGCGCCGAGAGCGACGATCTTGCAGGCTTCAACGTGGATATCGGTGATTTGATCCAGGCCGCTGCTTGGATCGATGACGCGGGCGCCGAGAATGCTGAGCTTCACTGGGCGTTCTCCTGCTCGAATTGACGTTGCGCTGTTTGCCCGCTCATGGCCATGGACAGCACGGCCATGCGGATCGCGATGCCGTAGGTGACTTGATTGAGGATCACCGAGTGCGGGCCGTCGGCCACCGCGGACTCGATTTCCACGCCACGGTTGATCGGCCCCGGGTGCATGACGATGCAATCGGGCTTGGCCCCGGCCAGACGTGCGGTGGTCAGGCCGAACAGGCGGTAGAACTCGCCTTCACTCGGCAGCAGGCCGCCGCTCATGCGCTCGCGCTGCAGGCGCAGCATGATTACCACGTCGACGTCCTTGAGGCCTTCGTTCATGTCGGTGTAGACCTTGACGCCGTACTGCTCGATGCCGATCGGCAGCAGGGTCTTCGGCGCGATCACGCGGATGTCCGGGCAGCCGAGGGTCTTCAGGGCCAGCATGTTCGAGCGCGCGACCCGCGAGTGCAGGATGTCGCCGACAATCGCCACCGAGAGGTTTTCGAAACCGCCCTTGTGCCGACGGATGGTGAGCATGTCGAGCATGCCCTGAGTCGGGTGCGCATGACGGCCGTCGCCGCCGTTGATGATCGCCACCTGCGGGCAGACATGCTCGGCGATGAAATGCGCGGCGCCGGAATCACCGTGGCGCACGACGAACATGTCGGCGGCCATCGCTTCGAGGTTGCGCAGGGTGTCGAGCAGGGTTTCACCTTTGCTGGCCGACGAAGTCGACACGTTCAGGGTGATCACGTCCGCCGACAGCCGCTGGGCCGCCAGTTCGAAGGTGGTACGGGTGCGGGTGGAGTTTTCGAAGAACACGTTGCACACGGTCTTGCCGCGCAGCAACGGGACCTTCTTCACCGCCCGGGCACCGACTTCGAGAAACGAGTCGGCAGTGTCGAGGATTTCCGTCAGCAACTCGCGGCGCAGGCCGTCGAGCGAGAGGAAGTGGCGCAGCTGGCCCTGATCATTGAGCTGCAGCGGGCGCTTGGTATCTAGAGGCGTCATCGCGAGGGGGACTCTCAATAAGGGCGGGTTAGGAATTCAGGTCTTGCAGTTCGAGCGTCAGCGGCTCCGGGCCGGACAGCTTCACGCGCTCGTTGGCGGCCAGCGACAGCGTCGCGCCGACCACGTTCGGGCGGATCGGCAGCTCGCCGGCGTCCAGGTCGAGCAGGCAGACCAGGGTTACGCTGGCCGGGCGGCCGTAGTCGAACAGTTCGTTCATGGCGGCGCGGATGGTCCGGCCACTCATCAATACGTCGTCGATCAGCACCAGATGCTGGCCTTCGATCTCGAAGGGCAGGGCCGACGGACGCACTTGCGGGTGCAGGCCGTTCTGGCTGAAGTCGTCGCGGTAGAAGGAAACATCCAGCGTGCCCAGCGGCGCGTCACTGCCCAGTTCCTTGAGCAGGGCCTGCGCGACCCAGATACCACCGGTGCGGATGCCGATGTAACGCGGCTCGCGGATATCACGCTGGGCCAGGTGCGCCTTGAGGCGGGTCGCCATCTGGCTGATCAGATCGGCGGGATTGGGCAGGCTCATGGTTGCTCCTTCTTGGGGCCGAGCCGGGTCCTTGGACGCGGCTCGGGTCGTAGCTCAAAAGAAAAGCGCCGAAGCGCTTGTCAGGATTCAAACAATGCAGTGTTTTCATCGAGCCAGCCCTGCAGCAGCAGAGCGGCGGCGATGGCGTCCACCGGGTTGTCGCGGTAACTGCCTTTCTGCCCGCCACGCACCAGCCGCTCACCCTTGGCTTCAAAGGTGGTCAGGCGTTCGTCATGGGTATAGAAGGGCACATTGAAGCGGCCATTGAGACGGCGGGCGAATTTCTCCGCGCGCAGGCACATCTCGCTGGGCGTGCCGTCCATGTTCAGCGGCAGGCCGACCACCACGGCGTCGGGTTTCCATTCCTTGAACAGCGCTTCGACCTGATTCCAGTCGGGCACGCCGTTTTGCGCTTTCAGGGTGCACAGCTCGCGGGCCTGGCCGGTAATCACCTGGCCGACCGCAACGCCGATCTGTTTGGTGCCGTAGTCGAAGCCGAGAATCAGGCGCAGGGCCATCAGGCGTGCCCCGCCTGGCTGGTCAGCAGGCTGAGGTTGATCCCCAGGTGCCGTGCCGCCGCTTCCAGACGCAGCTCGCTGCTGGTGTTGAACAGGATGTCGGCGTCGTACGGGCAGGTCAGCCAGGCGTTGTCGGCCAGTTCAGCCTCCAGTTGCCCGGCTTCCCAACCGGCGTAGCCGAGGGTGATCACGCTTTTCGCCGGGCCCACGCCGTCGGCGATGGCGAACAGCACGTCCTGCGAAGTGGACAGCGCCAGATCACCTTCGAGCTCAACGGTGGCCTGAAAGGTCTTGCCGGCCGGGTGCAGGACGAAACCGCGATCAGTCTGCACCGGGCCGCCGATGAAAATCGGCACGTGCTGGCACAGCGCTGGCGGATCGATGTCCGGGCGCAATTGCTCGAGGATGTCAGCCAGATTCAGCTCTTGCGGTCGATTGACCACCAGCCCCATGGCGCCATTGGCCGTGTGCTCGACGATGTAGGTCAAGGTGTGGGCAAAGTTCGGGTCGGCCATGTGCGGCATGGCGATCAGGAAGTGATGCTTGAGGTAGCTGGGGCTGACGTTTTTCATGAGCGATAGTGTGGCGTTCAAGGGGCGAACTGACAAGCTGAGGATCAGAGAACAACGCAGATCCATTGTTGAAGTTGAACCTTTGTGGTGAGGGGATTTATCCCCGATGGGGTGCGAAGCGGCCCTCAATCCATTGACGTGATATGCCTGACATACCGAGTGTGCTGGTTTTGCGACTGCTTCGCAGCCGATCGGGGATAAATCCCCTCACCACAAAAAACCTGTATGCCGGCGGTCAGTTACTGGAGAGTTTGTCGCCCCGGGCGAATTTCCAGGTGCGGATGATTTCCAGTCGGTCGATATCCGACAGATCGCCGGTAAACGGCGCAAACGGTGCCGCCAGCCGGACGATGCGCTGCGCCGCCTGATCCAGCAGCGGCTGGCCGGAGGACTCCAGCACCAGCACTTCATACAGCGAGCCATCGCGGTTGATTGAAACCATCAGGCGCAGGTTGCCGTAAATCTGCTTGCGCCGGGCTTCTTCCGGGTAATTGAGGTTGCCGATGCGCTCGACCTTCTTGCGCCAGTCGTCCTTGTACCAGGCGCCCTTGTCGCGCATGGTCGAGGCCGCGCTCAAACGGTGAATGCGCGGGCGCTTGGCGTATAGCTGTTGTTCGTTGGCCAGTTCGGCTTCGAGGCTGGCGATGTCGCTGGACAGCTGCGAGCTGTCGAACGTCGGCGCGTTGACCGCAGGCTTGGTTTCGGTTTTGGTTTCTTCTTTCTTGGTCGGCGCCTTTTGCTGTTTCGGCGCCACGGTGGTCACCGCAGCCTTGGGTGCTGCTTCGCGCACTTCCGGCTTGGCGGCCGGTGGCGGGGTGACCTTCTTGACCTGGTTATCCTGGAACGGCGCGACCTCGGTGGTCTTGGGAGTCGCCTTCTTGTCAAGGGTGCCGCTGCCTTCCTGGTTTTCCTGAGCGAGGAAATCGGCCTTTTTCGGCTTGGTTTCGCTCTTGAAGGTGGCGAGGGTGATTTCCAGGGTTTTACTGATCTGCTTGGGCTCGACCATGGTGAAGCCCACGCCGAGCAGCAGCGCCAAATGAATCAGCGCCGCCAGAAACAGGGTAAAGCCGAGGCGATCGGCCGGGCGCACGCCACGATGGGCGAGTTCTGCGGGCAGATCGGACGGGAGGGTCATGACAAGAAAACCAACATCGCGTTTTTCAGAGGCTGCGCATGATAACGCAATGTTGGTTTCACGCCTTGGGCTTCACGCTTCAAGCGACAGACTGCATGTGACGTGCATCAAGCTTGTGGCTTTTTGCCGGCGGCTTGCAGTTTCTTGTCGATCGCGTCCATCAGCATGCCGCCGATGTCGGTGCCGAACGCGTTGTCGATTTCGCGGATGCAGGTCGGGCTGGTGACGTTGATTTCCGTCAGGTGTTCACCGATCACATCCAGACCGACGAACAGCAGGCCTTTCTCACGCAGGGTCGGGCCGACTTGCGCGGCGATCCAGCGATCCTTGTCGGTCAGCGGCCGCGCTTCGCCACGACCACCGGCCGCGAGGTTGCCACGGGTTTCGCCTTGAGCCGGAATTCGCGCCAGGCAGTAATCCACCGGCTCGCCGTCGATCATCAGGATGCGTTTGTCGCCGTCGACGATGGCCGGCAGGTAGCCCTGAATCATGATCTGCTGCTTGCCGTGCAGCGTCAGGGTTTCAAGGATCACCGACAGGTTCGGGTGACCGGCGGTATGACGGAAGATCGACGAACCGCCCATGCCGTCCAGCGGCTTGAGGATGACGTCGCCATGGTGGTCGGCGAACTCACGCAGTACGTCCGGACGACGGCTGACGATGGTCGGCGGCGTGCACTGCGGGAACAGCGTGGCGAACAGCTTTTCGTTGCAGTCGCGCAGGCTCTGCGGTTTGTTGACCACCAGCACGCCGGCGGTTTCGGCCTGTTCCAGCAGGTAGGTGGAGTAGACGAACTCCATGTCGAACGGCGGATCCTTGCGCATCAGGATCACGTCCAGGTCGCTCAGCAGGTTGTCCTGCTCGGCGTCCAGTTCGAACCATTTTTCCGGGTTGGCGAAGACTTTCAGCGGCTTCATGCGCGCCCGGGCCTGACCTTCGGCCTGATACAGGTCGCGCTGCTCCATGTAGAACAGTTCCCAGCCACGTTTCTGCGCGGCCAGCAGCATGGCCAGCGAGCTATCCTTTTTATAGGAAATGCTGGCGATAGGGTCCATGACAATCCCGACGCGAACGCTCATTGGGTTTTCCTCGAAAATTGGCTACCGGATCGGTATTGAAAAAGTGCCGCCAGAGTGGCTCCGGGCGGGTTTTCGGTCAAGGAAAAACCCGTCGATAGATTGCATCTGGAGACTGTGCTAAAAAGGCTGGCATAGCGTGCTGGCCCTTGAGCATCAAGGGTTTCCAGCCATTACTCATCGCAAAACGGACAATTTGATTCGCAAAGGCGACGGTAGAGCCCCCTTATGGAACAGCAGTCCAGCGCCTTGAAGGTCATGGTGATCGACGACTCGAAAACGATTCGTCGCACCGCCGAAACGCTGTTGAAGAATGTGGGCTGCGAGGTCATCACGGCCATCGACGGCTTCGACGCGTTGGCCAAGATCGCCGACAACCACCCCGGGATCATTTTTGTCGACATCATGATGCCGCGTCTGGATGGTTATCAGACCTGCGCTTTAATCAAGAACAACAGTGCGTTCAAGGCCACGCCAGTGATCATGCTGTCGTCGCGTGACGGACTGTTCGACAAGGCCAAGGGGCGCATTGTCGGTTCTGATCAATTTTTGACCAAACCTTTCAGCAAGGAAGAACTGCTCGACGCGATTCAGGCCCACGTTCCGGGCTTTGCCGCCGTTTTGCCGCAGTAAGACACGTACAGTGACGCTCGGCCAGCGGGCCGGGAGTCGACAAGAAAAATGGGGAAGACCATGGCACGTATCCTGATCGTCGATGATTCGCCGACTGAAATGTACAAACTCACCGGCATGCTGGAAAAGCACGGCCATGAAGTGCTCAAGGCCGAAAACGGCGCCGACGGCGTGGCCCTGGCCCGTCAGGAAAAACCCGACGCGGTGTTGATGGACATCGTCATGCCCGGCCTCAACGGTTTTCAGGCCACCCGCCAGTTGACCAAGGATGCCGAGACCAGCCATATCCCGGTGATCATCATCACCACCAAGGATCAGGAAACCGACAAGGTCTGGGGCACCCGCCAGGGCGCCAGGGATTACCTGACCAAACCGGTCGAAGAAGACATGCTGATCAAGACTCTGAACAACGTGCTGGCCGGTTGATCGCGCGACCATGAGCGAATCGCTGACCGCGTTCGAACTGCTGTGGCAGATCGACCAGCGCTGCCGCCTGCTGGCGGCGGACCTGCCGTCGCAACCCGGCCGCCAGGATCGCTGGAGCGGCATTGGTTTTCGCCTCGGCGAGCACTGGTACGTGACGCCGATGGGTGAAGTCAGCGAAGTGCTGCACGAACCACGCTGCACTCAATTGCCCGGGGTCAAGCCATGGGTCAAAGGGGTGGCTAACCTGCGTGGGCGCTTGCTGCCGATCATGGACCTGTGCGGCTTCTTCGGCCACGAGCTGTCACCGCTGCGCAAACAGCGGCGGGTGTTGGTGGTGGAGCACAACGACGTGTTCGCCGGGCTGCTGGTGGATGAGGTGTTCGGTTTGCAGCACTTCGAGCAGGACAGCTTCGAACCGATCTCGATCAGCAAGCGCCAGGGTTCCAAGGCCGAGTTCGTCAAAGGCTATTTTCGGCGCGAGCAGAACTGGCGGGTGTTCAGCCTGTTTGCGCTGGCCAGGTCGCCGGTGTTCATGAGCGTCGCGATATAGCCGAAGCACCATAAATATATGGGGTGGGAGTCTGTGGCGAGGGGATTTATCCCCGATGGTTGGCGAAGCCAACCCAAAACCTGCATTCGCGATGTTCCAGATACCACTCAGTTTTGGGGCCGCTGCGCGACCCATCGGGGATAAATCCCCTCACCACAAATCCCACAGTGGACCGTGGCAGGTTTCATAGGCGAGGACCGATGACAAAAGCAAAAACAGGCAAGTCGGCAGAAGGGTCGCGCAGTCGTTCGCAGATCATCGTGCTGTTCATCGCACTGATCGTGTTCATCATGCTGCTGTTCGCCAACTTCGCCTACCTCAACACCCAGGCCAACTACGACAAGCAGTACATCGGCCACGCCGGTGAGCTGCGGGTGCTGTCGCAACGCATCGCCAAGAACGCCACCGAGGCCGCCGCCGGCAAGGCTGCCGCGTTCAAGCTGCTGAGCGATGCGCGCAACGATTTCGCCCAGCGTTGGGGTTATCTGAAGAAGGGCGACCCGGCCACCGGTCTGCCGCCTGCGCCGGCCACCGTGCGCCCGGAAATGCGCGCGGTGCAGCTGGATTGGGAACGCCTGCTGAAAAACACCGACGCGATTCTTTCCAGCGAACAGACCGTGCTCTCGCTGCATCAGGTCGCCGCGACCCTGGCCGAAACCGTGCCGCAGTTGCAGATCGAATACGAAAAAGTCGTCGAAATTCTCCTGCAACGCGGCGCCCCGGCGGCGCAAGTGGCGATGGCCCAGCGTCAATCGCTGCTGGCCGAACGCATCCTCGGCGCGGTCAACACCGTGCTCGCTGGCGACGAAAACTCGCAGCAGGCCGCCGACGCTTTTGGCCGCGACGCCACTCGTTTCGGCCAGGTGCTCAACGGCATGCTGCAGGGCAACCCGACCCTGAAAATCAGCCAGGTCGAAGACCGCGATGCCCGCGCACGCCTGAGTGAAATTTCCGAGCTGTTCCAGTTCGTCTCCGGCTCCGTGGACGAAATCCTCGAAACCTCGCCGGAGCTGTTCAAGGTCCGTGAATCGGCGAGCAACATCTTCAGCCTGTCGCAGACCCTGCTCGACGAGGCTTCACACCTCGCCAGCGGTTTCGAAAACCTTGCCGGCGGACGCAGCACCGACACCATTGGCGGCTACGTCCTGGGCTTGCTGGCACTGGCCTCGATCATCCTGATCGGCATGGTCATGGTCCGCGAAACCAACCGCCAGTTGCGCGAGACCGCCGAGAAGAACGAGCGTAACCAGAACGCGATCATGCGCCTGCTCGACGAGATCGAAGACCTCGCCGACGGTGACCTGACGGTGACCGCCTCGGTGACCGAAGACTTCACCGGGACCATCGCCGATTCGATCAACTACTCGGTCGACCAACTGCGCGATCTGGTTGCGACCATCAACCTCACCGCCGGCCAGGTCGCCGCCGCCGTGCAGGAAACCCAGGCCACTGCCATGCATCTGGCCCAGGCCTCGGAACATCAGGCGCAGCAGATTTCCGAAGCCTCGACGGCGATCAGCGACATGGCTCAGTCGATCGATCAGGTCTCGGCTAACGCCGCTGAATCCTCGGCGGTGGCCGAGCGTTCCGTGGAAATCGCCAACAAGGGCAACGAGGTGGTGCACAACACCATCCACGGCATGGACAACATCCGCGAACAGATTCAGGACACCGCCAAACGCATCAAGAGCCTCGGCGAGTCGTCCCAGGAAATCGGCGACATCGTCAGCTTGATCGACGACATCGCCGACCAGACCAACATCCTCGCGCTCAACGCGGCGATTCAGGCGTCGATGGCGGGGGATGCCGGACGCGGGTTTGCCGTGGTTGCCGACGAAGTGCAGCGGCTGGCCGAGCGCTCGTCCGCCGCCACCCGGCAGATCGAAACCCTGGTGCGGGCGATTCAGACCGACACCAACGAAGCGGTGATTTCCATGGAGCAGACCACCACCGAAGTGGTGCGCGGCGCGCGACTGGCGCAGGATGCCGGGGTGGCGCTGGAAGAAATCGAAGGCGTATCGAAGACCCTTGCCGCGCTGATCCAGAGCATCTCCAACGCGGCGCAGCAGCAGACCTCGTCGGCCGGGCAAATCTCGCTGACGATGAACGTGATCCAGCAGATCACCTCGCAGACTTCGTCTGGCTCGACCGCCACCGCCGAGAGCATCGGCAACCTGGCGAAGATGGCCAGTCAGCTGCGCCGTTCGGTATCCGGTTTCACCTTGCCGTCGGCGTCCGCGACGGACAAGGCGTGAGTGGAGTGGTTATGGGTGACCGGCACGACTATGTGGCCCTCGAATGGGTCAAGGGTGAAATTGCCGAAACGCTGAAACAGGCGCATCAGGCGATTGAGTCCGTGCTCGATGACCCGCACGCCGCGCCGGGCCTGGACGAGTGCCTGGCGTTTATTCATCAAGTGCATGGCAGTTTGCAGATGGTCGAGTTCTACGGCGCGGCATTGCTGGCCGAAGAGATGGAGCATCTGGTCGACGCCCTGCAGCAAGGGCGCGTCAGCCACCGCGACGAAGCCCTGCACTTGTTGCTGCAAGCCCTCGGGCAATTGCCGATTTACCTCGATCGGGTGCAGAGCGCCCGCCGCGACTTGCCGTTGGTGGTGCTGCCGCTGATCAACGATCTGCGCAGTGCGCGCGGTGAAAGCCTGCTCTCGGAAACCAGCCTGTTCAGCCCGCCACTGCCGGACTTGCCGCCGTTGAGCGAGGAAGCCTTGGCCGCGCTGGAGCCGGCCGAGTGGCCCAACGTACTGCGCAAGTTGCGCCAGATGTTGCAAATGGCGCTGGTCGGGTTGCTGCGCGAGCAGGATGACCAGACGCACCTCGACTACCTGGCGAAAGTCTTCCAGCGCCTCGAAGCGCTGAGCGCCAATGCGCCGTTGAGCCCGCTGTGGCAGGTCGCTTCAGCGCTGGTCGAAGGCATGCGCGAAGGCGCCATCGCCAACAGCCCGGCCTTGCGCAGCCTGTTCAAGGACGCCGACAAGGAACTCAAGCGCCTGCTCGAACAAGGCCCGCGCGGCCTCAATCAGCCGCCTCCGCCGGAGCTGCTGAAAAGCCTGCTGTTCTATATTGCCAAAGCCGAACATCCCACCGGGCAGATGCTGACCATGAAAGATCGCTACTCCCTGGACGACGCGTTGCCCGACAGCGCGATGGTCGACGAAGAACGCGCGCGCCTGGCCGGCCCCGACCGCGATGCGATGCGCTCGGTGCTGGCGGCGCTGTGCGAAGAGCTGGTGCGGGTCAAGGAGCGCCTCGACCTGTTCGTGCGCAGCGACCGTCAGCACACTGCTGATCTGGAGAGCCTGCTGGCGCCGCTGCGGCAGATCGCCGACACCCTCGCGGTGCTCGGTTTTGGTCAGCCGCGCAAAGTCATCATCGATCAACTGGCGGTGGTCCTCAGCCTGGCTCAGGGCCAGCGCGAACCGAATGACGCGACCCTGATGGACGTGGCCGGCGCGCTGCTCTACGTCGAAGCCAACCTCGCCGGGATGGTCGGCACCGTAGAGCCGGAAAGCCCTGAAGACGCGCGCCTGCCGACCACCGACCTGACACAGATCCACCAGATCGTGATCAAGGAAGCGCGCATCTGCCTGCAACAGGCCAAGGACATGATCGTCGATTACATCGACGCCGACTGGGATCGCCAGCAACTGCAACCGCTGCCGGAGTTGCTGACCCAGGTGCGCGGCGCGCTCGCGATGATTCCGCTGAGCCGCGCGGCGAGTCTGGTCGAGGCCTGCAACAGCTTCATTCGCGAACACCTGCTGCTCGATCCGCATGAGCCGGGCTGGCAGCAACTGGATCACCTCGCCGACGTCATCACCAGCCTCGAGTATTACCTCGAACGCCTGAGCGACGACCCGCAAGCGCCGAATGAACAACTTTTGGATGTTGCACAAAAGAGCCTCGCCAGCCTCGGTTTCTTTCCTGACGAGCCTCCCGGCGAACCTCACGTGCCGTTGCTCGACGATGTCCTCAGCCCCAGCGAAGCGCTGGTGATGCAGGACCTGCAGGCGCTGGACGATCCGCAGACCGTGCAGTCGCTGGCCGAGGTGCTGGCCAGTCCGGTATCGGCAGTCAACCCGCCGGCCTTGATCACCCCCGGCAGCCTGATGCCGCCGCCGCTCGATGAAGCACCGGTGGACGATGAACTGCGCGAAGTGTTCCTCGAAGAGACCGACGAGGTGCTCGAAGTCCTGCACGAATACCTGCCGCGCTGGACGGCTGACACCCGCGACCGCGCCGCCCTGACCGAGCTGCGCCGCGCTTTTCACACCTTGAAGGGCAGCGGGCGCATGGTGCGTGCGCTGATCCTTGGCGAGCTGGCCTGGGCCGTGGAAAACCTGCTCAACCGCGTACTGGAACACAGCGTCGAGCCCAGCGCGCAGGTGCAGCAGTTGCTCACGGACACGGTGTTGTTGCTGCCGGAACTGATCAGCGAATTCGCCACTCAGCGCCAGCGGCAGCGCCGCGATGTCGATCAACTGGCGGCCCGCGCGCATGCGCTGGCCAAAGGTGTCGAGCCGCTGGCGGCCGAAGACGTCGACGATGTGGCGGCCCTCGATCCGCTGTTGCTGGAGATCTTTCGCAACGAGGCTGAAACCCACCTCGCCAGCCTCAACCGCTTCCTCGATCAGGCCGCCGAGCATGTGCCGCTGCCGGCCAGCGACGAATTGCAGCGCGCCTTGCACACGCTCAAGGGCAGTGCGTCGATGGCCGGCGTATTGCCGATTGCCGAACTGGCCGCGCCGCTGGATAAGCTGGCGCGGGAGTTCAAGGCGCATCAGTTGCCTCTGGATCTGGATGAAGTGGAATTGCTCCTCGAAGCCGAAGGCCTGTTCCGCGTTGGTTTGCGCCAGCTCAAGCACGACCCGCTGGCGCCGATTGTCGGTGCGCAATCGCTGATCAAGCGCACCGAAACGCTGCTCGCCGAACGCCTGGAAGCGATCCTTAACGCGCCGAACACCGGCCTGCGGATCAAGCGCGATCCGCAACTGATCAACAACTTCCTCGCCCAGGGCATGGACATCCTGCTCGACGCCGAAAGCCTGTTGCAACGCTGGCAACAACACCCCGGCGAGCGCCAGGAACTCAGCGCGCTGCTGGATGAGCTGAGCACTTTGGGCGAAGGCGCGCACCTCGCCGATCTGCTGCCGGTGGATGTGTTGTGCGAAGCCTTGCTCGACCTCTATGGCGCCGTCGAAGAAAGCAGCCTGGCGGTCAGCGACAGGTTTTTCCACGAAGCGCAGAACGCCCATGAAGCGCTGATCAACATGCTCGACGAACTGGCTGCCGGCCAGGAAATTACCCCGCAGCCGCAGCGCATTCGTGCCCTGCACGAGCTGCTCGATGAAAGCCTCGACCCGTCAGCGATGGGGCTGATCCGCAGCGACGGCAGCCGCACCTTGAACATCAGCGAACTGGGTGCCGCCACCGCCGAACTGTCCCGCGCCAATGCCGAGACGGCGCCGGACGACGAGATCGTCGAGATCTTCCTCGAAGAGGCGGTAGACATTCTCGACAGCGCCGGGCAAGCCCTGCAGCGCTGGTTGAGCGACCCGGACAACACTGCGCCGCTGTCGTCGTTGCAGCGCGATCTGCACACCCTCAAGGGTGGCGCGCGGATGGCCGAGGTCGATGCCATCGGCGATCTGGCCCATGAGCTGGAAAGTCTCTACGAAGGTCTGGTAGATCGTCGCCACAGCTACAGTGAGCTGCTCGGACGCTTGCTGCACAAGAGCCACGACCGCTTGGCGCAGTTGCTTGAACAGTTGCACAACCATCAGCCACTGACCCCGGCGCAAGACTTGATCGAAGCGATCCGCCATTTCCGTCAGGGCCAGTCCGGCAGTGCCGAAGCGGCACAGCCGACGGCTGTACCCGACAGCGCAGCGCATGATCCGGAGCTGCTGGACATCTTCCTCGAAGAAGGTTTCGACATCATCGAAAGCTCCGGCGCGGCGCTGCTGCGCTGGCAGGCCGAGCCGGGCAATCGGCAGGAAGTGGAAACCCTGCTGCGCGATCTGCACACACTCAAGGGCGGCGCGCGGATGGTCGAGATCGGCCCGATCGGCGACCTCGCCCATGAGCTCGAATTCCTTTACGAAAGCCTCGCCACCGGCGTGCTGCAACCGTCCGCCGAACTGTTTGCGCTGGTGCAGCGCGGGCATGACCGCCTGGCGCAAATGCTCGACGGCGTGCGCGCCGGGCAGCCATGCCCGCCGGCGGATCGGCTGATCAACGCGATCCAGAATTTCAGCCATCCGGCGACCCCCGACACGCCGCCGTTGCTGCCGATTCCGGCCAAGACCGAACCTGCCGCACCCGCCGCCGATGCCGGCGCGGACATGGTCAAGGTCTCCGCCGAACTGCTCGATGAACTGGTCAATCTGGCCGGCGAAACTTCGATTTTCCGTGGGCGTATCGAGCAGCAGGTCAGCGATGCGCAAACCGCGCTGAACGAGATGGAAACCACCATTGAGCGCATGCGCGATCAATTGCGCCGGCTCGATACCGAAACCCAGGGACGGATTCTCAGCCGCCAGCAAGTCGATGCTGAACGCCTCGGTTACGAAGAATTCGACCCGCTGGAAATGGATCGTCACTCGCAGTTGCAGCAACTGTCGCGAGCGCTGTTCGAATCCGCTTCCGACCTGCTTGACCTCAAGGAAACCCTTGAGCGCCGTAATCACGATGCCGAGAACCTGTTGCAGCAGCAGGGGCGAATCAATACCGAATTGCAGGAAGGCCTGATGCGCACGCGCATGGTGCCGTTCGAACGGATGCTGCCGCGCCTGAAACGTATCGTGCGGCAGGTCGCCGAAGAGCTGAACAAGGACGTCGCCTTCATCATCGACAACGCCGAAGGCGAGATGGACCGCAACGTGCTGGAGCGCATGGCGGCGCCGCTGGAACACATGCTGCGCAACGCCGTCGACCATGGCCTGGAGTCAGCCGAAGTGCGGCTGGCGGCGGGCAAACCGGCGCAGGGCACAATCAGCCTGGACTTGTCCCGCGAGGGCGGCGACATCGTTTTCGATATTCGTGACGACGGCGCCGGGGTGCCGCTGGACGCGGTGCGGCGCAAGGCGATCAAGCGTGGCCTGCTCGCACCGGACGCCGAGATCAGCGACCGCGACGTGCTGCAGTTCATCCTGCAGCCGGGCTTTTCCACCGCGGAAAAGATCACCCAGATTTCCGGGCGCGGCGTCGGCATGGACGTGGTTCATGAGGAAGTCCGGCAGCTCGGCGGCACCATGAGCATCGACTCGGTGCCGGGGCAGGGCGTGCATTTCCGCATTCGTCTGCCGTTCACCGTGTCGGTCAACCGCGCGCTGATGGTGCAGTGTGGTGAGGATCAATATGCGATTCCGCTGAACACCATCGAAGGCATCGTTCGGGTGTTGCCGAATGATCTGGAAGCGCACTACCGCAACGATCCGCCGAGCTACCACTACGCCGGCCAGCGTTACGAGTTGTGCTATTTGGGCGAGCTGCTGAAAACCGCGCCACGCCCCAAACTGCTCGGCCAGAGCCTGCCATTGCCGGTGCTGCTGGTGCAGTGCAATGACCGGCACATCGCGGTGCAGGTCGATGCGATGGCCGGCACTCGCGAGATTGTGGTCAAGAGCCTCGGCCCGCAGTTCGCGGCGGTGCAGGGGGTGTCCGGGGCGACGATTCTCGGCGATGGCCGGGTGGTGCTGATTCTTGATCTGCTCGCACCGATCCGCGCGATGCAGGCGCGGATCGCCCAGCATCCGGCGCAGGCGGACATCGACAGCGAACCGCAGAAACCCCTGCTGGTGCTGGTGGTCGACGACTCGGTCACGGTGCGCAAGGTCACCAGCCGTTTGCTCGAACGCCACGGCATGAACGTGCTGACCGCCAAGGACGGCGTCGACGCGATGCTGCTGCTGGAAGAACACATGCCCGACCTGATGCTGCTCGACATTGAAATGCCGCGCATGGACGGCTTCGAAGTCGCCACCCAGGTGCGCCACGACGAACGTCTGCAGCACCTACCGATCATCATGATCACCTCGCGCACCGGGCAGAAACACCGCGACCGTGCGATGGCCATCGGCGTCAACGACTACCTCGGCAAGCCGTACCAGGAATCGGTGCTGCTCGAAAGCATTGCCCACTGGAGCAAGAAACATGCATGAGCGCCGCCACAACGCGCGCAGCAGCCAACTCACCGGCCTGCTGCTGCCACTGGCCGACCGCAACCTGATCCTGCCCAACGTCGCCGTCGCCGAGTTGATCGACTACCAGGCCAGCGCGTTCGATCTGGACACGCCGCCGTGGTACCTGGGGCGGGTGAGCTGGCGTGAGCGGCAGATCCCGCTGCTGAGTTTCGAGTCGGCGTGCGGGCAGAAAATTGTCATCGGCGAACGCGCGCGGATCGTCATCCTCAATGCTCTCGGTGGGTTGCCGCAGCTGAAATTCATCGCGCTGCTGGTGCAGGGGATCCCGCGTTCGTACAAGCTCGACAGTCAGTTGAGTTATGTCGATGTGCCGTTGTGTGCGCTGGAGCAGGCGGCGGTGCAGGTCGGGGAACAGGTGGCCAAGGTGCCGGATTTGTTGGGGTTGGAGCAGTTGTTGGTGGAGGCTGGCTTGGTTCACTGATCCAGCCTTTGTGCTGCCCTGACTGGCCTCATCGCTGGCAAGCCAGCTCCCACAGTGTCCGCGTCGTATGCGGATTTTGTGAATCACACAAAACCCTGTGGGAGCTGGCTTGCCAGCGATGGGGCCAGTTGAATCAGCAAATTCTTACAGGCAAATCTTCAATTTCTGCAGTGCAATAAACACTTTCCAGCACAGCTGTTTAAAGACACTCAGTGTTACGCCTCACCAGCCTACAAATCCTTGCGCCACTGCCTACGCATGCACCAGAATCCGCCGGCTTGTGCGCCCTCGGCAGCCTGCGTAACTTGATTGCGTCACTGATTCCCAGTGATCGGGTTTAGCAGCCCGTGGTTAATCTAAGGGGGCACATACATCATCGTCAGGCTCAGTGCCTGCATTCGATGGCGGCTGTGCGCAGGGCGCTTCGGCGCGCCGGCTTCCTTAGGTTCCCCGGTCTGCTAACCTGCGTTCAGCTGCCACCCCTTCTTTTAGCAGAGAAGCGGTTCCAGCTTTATTTCGGAACCTGAGAATGATTAAACCAACACCAAATCCGCCGCCAACAGATGCGGCATCCCCTTACGAAGCCCCCGAATCAAAGAAATTCCACGAAGCCGCCGAACGCGCCCTCGACCATTACCTCGGCCCGCCAAAACCCGACCTCATGGCCACGCCCTACACCCCCAACACGCTGTACATGGCCAACCCCGACGCCGACAGCGAATCCCTGCTGGCCGACGCCAGTGAATCGCTCGGCTCGGCCACGGTCATGCTCAACAACCATGCGGCGCTGGTGCAAGGCACGCACCGCAAGACCCTGCAAGGCATCGCTCAGGTGGTGATGGTGGCGGAGATGGCGGTCAATCGGGTGCTCGACAAATTGGTGCCAACAGACTGAAAAGCGCAGCATTCCCCTGTAGGAGCTGCGGCACGCTGCGATCTTTTGAACTTGATTCTGAAGATCAAAAGATCGCAGCCTCGTTTCACTCGACAGCTCCTACAGGGGATTTGGGTTGTCACATAGTGGTTGAACAACTCAAATCCCTGTGGGAGCGAGCTTGCTCGCGAAGGCGTCGTCAAACGTTACGCTGACCGTAATGATTCACCACCGCGCTTGATTGATGCCCCCCACCCCACACGCCTAACGTAGCTCCACGACAGCGAACCCCGTGGAGTGAGCATGACAACAACAATTTCCCCCGACTCGCGCTGGACGCGGCGGCGTGACGAGAAGCAGCGGCGTCTCGACAAGGTGCGCGGGCTGGCCGACGGCGTGGTGTTGCCCAGCGACAAGATCGTCGCCGCGCTTGAAGCGTTGATCCATCCCGGCGACCGTGTGGTGCTGGAGGGCAACAACCAGAAGCAGGCGGATTTCCTTTCCCGTTCGCTGGCCAAAGCCGATCCGGCCAAGCTGCATGATCTGCACATGATCATGCCCAGCGTCGGTCGCTCCGAGCACCTTGATCTGTTCGAACGCGGCATCGCCCGCAAGCTCGATTTCTCCTTCGCCGGCACCCAGAGCCTGCGCATCAGCCAGTTGCTCGAAGACGGCCTGCTGGAAGTCGGCGCGATTCACACCTACATCGAACTCTACGCGCGGCTGGTGGTGGACCTGATCCCCAACGTCGTGCTTTCGGCCGGGTTCATGGCCGACCGCAACGGCAACATCTACACCGGCCCCAGCACCGAAGACACCCCGGCACTGATCGAACCGGCGGCGTTCAGCGACGGCATCGTCATCGTTCAGGTCAACCAGTTGGTGGATGACGTCAGCGAACTGCCGCGCGTGGATATCCCCGCCTCATGGGTTGATTTCGTGGTGGTGGCCGACAAGCCGTTCTACATCGAACCGCTGTTCACCCGCGACCCACGGCACATCAAACCGGTGCACGTGTTGATGGCGATGATGGCGATTCGCGGGATCTACGAAAAACACAACGTGCAGTCGCTCAACCACGGCATCGGTTTCAACACCGCCGCCATCGAGCTGATCCTGCCGACCTACGGCGAATCCCTCGGCCTCAAAGGCAAGATCTGCCGCAACTGGACGCTCAACCCGCACCCGACGCTGATCCCGGCGATTGAGAGCGGCTGGGTCGAAAGCGTGCATTGCTTTGGCACCGAGCTGGGCATGGAAAACTACATCGCCGCGCGCCCGGACGTGTTCTTCACCGGCCGCGACGGCTCGCTGCGTTCCAACCGGATGTTCTGCCAACTCGCCGGACAGTACGCGGTGGATCTGTTTATCGGCGCGACGCTGCAGGTCGATGGCGACGGCCATTCCTCGACCGTTACCCGTGGCCGCCTCGCCGGTTTCGGCGGTGCGCCGAACATGGGCCACGACCCGCGCGGTCGGCGTCACGGCACCCCGGCGTGGCTCGACATGCGCCACGACGACGCGCCGCAACCGATGCTCGAACGCGGCAAGAAACTCGTGGTGCAAATGGTCGAGACCTTCCAGGAGGGCGGCAAACCGACCTTCGTCGAAACCCTCGACGCGGTGGACGTGGCGAAGAAAAGCGGCATGCCGCTGGCGCCGATCATGATCTACGGCGACGACGTCACCCACCTGCTCACCGAAGAAGGCATCGCCTATCTGTATAAGGCGCGCTCGCTGCAAGAGCGCCAGGCGATGATCGCAGCGGTTGCCGGCGTCACCGCCATCGGCCTGCGCCACAACCCGAAAGACACCGAACGCATGCGCCGCGAAGGCCTGATCGCCTTGCCCGAAGACCTCGGCATCCGCCGCACCGACGCCACCCGCGAACTGCTGGCGGCGAAAAGCGTGGCCGATCTGGTCGAGTGGTCCGGCGGCCTGTACAACCCGCCCGCCAAATTCAGGAGCTGGTAATGCACGCACTCAACCTGCAAGCGAAACCCCTGAGCCTGAGCGAACGCCTGGCCGATCTGGCGGTGGATGCGCTGATCGACGAAGCCGATCTGTCACCGAAACCGGCGCTGGTCGACCGACGTGGCAATGGCGCGCACACCGATCTGCACTTGGGCCTGATGCACGCTTCGGCATTGTCATTGTGGCCGGCGTTCAAGGAAATGGCCGAGGCCGCAGTTGATATCGGCGCAGTCGATACAGCGTTGCGCGAAGCGATTGGTCGCATCGGTCGCGAAGGCGAGCAAGCCATGCTTGCGACCACCAACGGGGTGAATACCCATCGCGGCGCCATTTGGGCACTGGGGTTATTGGTGACCGCCGCTGCGCTGGAACCGAAATCCTCAAGTGCCGACGCCGTCTCTGTTCGCGCCGCACGTCTGGCCTTGCTGGATGATCGCTACGCACCAAAACCGCTGAGCCACGGCGCACAAGTTGCCCTGCGTTACGGCGCACGCGGCGCTCGGGAAGAAGCGCAACTCGGCTTCCCGTCCGTGCTGCAACGCGGCCTGCCGCAACTCAAACGCAGCCGCGCCAACGGTCACGGCGAACAGAACGCCCGGCTCGATGCGCTGCTGGCGATCATGACCGATCTGGCCGACACGTGCGTGCTCTACCGCGCCGGTGAACAAGGCCTGCAGGCCATGCAACACGGCGCGCAAGCGGTGCTCGACGCCGGCGGCAGCGCCAGCCTAAGCGGACGTCGGCGCCTGCACGCACTGGATCAACAACTCATCGCATTGAATGCCTCGCCCGGTGGCGCCGCCGACTTGCTCGCCGCCACGCTGCTGCTCGACCGAATCGAGCGCGACGGTATCCTTCAGGGAGCGTTTTGATGGAAACCTTATCCTTTGAATTTCCCGCCGGGCAGCCGCCACGCGGGCGCGCGCTGGTCGGTTGTGTCGGCTCCGGCGATCTGGAAGTGCTGATCGAACCGGGGCTGGCCGGCAAGCTGACGATCAATGTGCAGACCTCGGTCAACGGTGCGCAGCAGCGCTGGCAGCATCTGTTTGCGCGGATGTTCGACGGCACCACGCCACCGGCGATGGCCATCGATATCCACGATTTCGGCGCCACGCCGGGGGTGGTGCGGCTGCGTCTGGAACAAGGTTTCGAGGAGATCGGCCATGAATGACAGCGCAGCGCTGTTGCACAAGCACAGCTTCGTCGAACTCGGTGCGCGGCAACGGGCGAAAGCCTTGCTCGATGCCGGGACCTTCCGCGAATTGCTTGACCCGTTTCAACGGGTCATGTCGCCGTGGCTCGAACGCCAGGGCGTGGTACCGCAAGCCGATGACGGCGTGGTGATCGCCAAGGGCAGCCTTGACGGTTTGCCGCTGGTGATCGCCGCCATCGAGGGCGCGTTCCAGGGCGGCAGCCTCGGCGAAGTCGGCGGGGCGAAGATTGCCGGCGCGCTGGAACTGGCCGCCGAAGACAACCGCAAAGGCATCCCGACCCGCGCCGTGTTGCTGCTGGAAACCGGTGGCGTGCGCTTGCAGGAAGCCAATCTCGGGCTGGCGGCGATTGCCGATATTCATGCGGCGATTGTCGACTTGCAGCAGTACCAACCGGTGGTCGGCGTGGTCGCGGGCAGTGTCGGCTGTTTCGGCGGTATGTCGATTGCCGCTGCGTTGTGCAGCTATTTGCTGGTGACTCAGGAAGCGCGCCTCGGTCTCAACGGCCCGCAAGTGATCGAACAGGAAGCCGGGATCGAAGAGTACGACTCCCGCGACCGGCCCTTCATCTGGAGCCTGACCGGTGGCGAGCAGCGTTTCGCCAGCGGCTTGGTGGATCGTTACGTCGCCGATGATGTGGCACAGATTCGCCAGCAGATCGGTGAGTTGCTGCAACAGGGTTTGCCAACGCGGCCGCGCAGTCAGCGCGCCGATTGGTTTCTGCAACGTCTGGCGAGCCTGGACACCGATAAGCAAATCGAGCCTGCGGTGGTTCGCGATCTGTATCAAGGAGAGCGCTCATGAGTGGTTATTCCGTGCGCGGTTTGAACTGGTTCAACGCCCTGAGCGCTGGTGCTGTGGTGGTTGAAGGGCTACCGGCCTCGTTGCGGGTTGCTGACGGTGAGCTGGGGCGTTTCATTGCCGTGGTTAGTGACCCGGACAACCGCTTTCCACGCGCTCGCAACGGCGAAGTCGGTTTGCTCGAAGGCTGGGGTCTGGCGAAGGCTGTGGATGACGTGATCACGGCAGATCGCGACAAAGCGCAGAAGCGCCCGATCATCGCCATCGTCGACGTCCCGAGCCAGGCTTACGGTCGTCGCGAAGAAGCCCTCGGCATTCATCAGGCCCTGGCCGGTGCGGCGGACAGTTATGCCCGCGCCCGTCTGGCCGGGCATCCGGTGATTGCGCTGCTGGTGGGCAAGGCGATGTCCGGGGCGTTTCTGGCTCACGGTTATCAGGCCAACCGCTTGATTGCCCTGCGCGATCCCGGGGTGATGGTGCATGCGATGGGCAAGGCTTCGGCGGCGCGAGTGACCTTGCGCAGTGTCGAGGAACTGGAAGCGCTGGCCGCCAGCGTGCCGCCGATGGCTTACGACATCGACAGCTACGCCAGCCTCGGATTGCTCTGGGAAACCTTCTCGGTGCAGCAGATCGAGCAGCCGACGGCGGAGGACCTGACGCGGGTCACCGAGTGCCTGAAACAGGCGATCGACGATATCTCCGGCACTGACTTGCGCAAGCGTCTCGGCGCGAAAAATCGTGAGGCCTCCAGCCGCGTGCGTGAACTGCTGAGGGCACAGTGGTGAACTTGCCATTGGCCCACGACCTGCTGTGGGGCATGACTCCTGCGCAGTTGCCGGCGGATGCGCCGCAGTGGGCAGTCGAATCGCTGGCTGCCGGGCAACCGGTGGTGGTGCGGCGCGCGGTGAGCGCTGAAGGTTGGGTCGCGGTGGGTATTCGCGGTGTGTTGCGTGAGCAGCGCCTGGCGGCGTTCATGGGTCTTGATGCAGTCGTGCGTCGGATCAGTCCGGAGGCGCTTTGTCATGTCGATTGCGAGCGCGATCTGTCAGTGATGCAGGCACTCAAACAACTGCGGCCGATGCTCGATGATTGTGGTTGGGTCTGGGGTGTCAGCGGCAGTGTCGGATTTGAGTTGGCCAGTGGTTTTACCGCGATGCACGCGGCCAGTGACCTCGATCTGATTCTGCGTACCCCGCAGCTGATCACCCGTAATCAGGCACGCAAACTGGTCGCGGGTTTCGATCAGGCTGTGTGCCGGGTGGATATGCAATTGCAGACGCCGTTTGGTGCTGTGGCGCTGCGCGAATGGGCCAGCGGTTCGGCCCGGGTGCTGCTGAAAACTCAGCATCAGGCCTGTCTGGTCACTGACCCGTGGAACCTGCAGGAGCAGGCAGCGTGAGCAGCCTGTTGGTGTTCCCGGGCCAGGGCGCGCAGCAACCGGGCATGCTCCAGCGTTTGCCTCGGGCAACCTTGATCGAGGCCAGCGACGTGCTCGGTGAGGATGTCTCGCTGCTCGATTCGGCCGATGCGCTGCGCAGCACCCGGGCGGTTCAGCTGTGCCTGTTGATCGCCGGGGTCGCCGCCTCGCGGCAGTTGTTGCAGGACGGACTCACGGCGGATTACGTCGCCGGCCTGTCCATCGGTGCGTACCCGGCAGCGGTGGTCGCCGGGTCGCTGAGCTTCAGCGATGCGTTGCATCTGGTCAGCCTGCGTGGCGAGTTGATGCAGCAGGCTTATCCACAGGGCTATGGCATGACCGCGATCATCGGTCTGCAATTATCCACCGTCGAAACGCTGCTGGCGCAGGTGCACAGCGCGGAGTCGCCGGTGTACCTGGCCAACATCAACGCCGATAACCAGGTGGTGATTGCCGGCAGTGACGCGGCGATGCAAGCGGTGGCGGAACTGGCGCGCAGTCGTGGCGCCGGTCTGGCGAAACGTCTGGCGGTGAGCGTGCCGTCGCACTGTCCGCTGTTGGAAAAACCTGCGCAAATCCTCGCTGAGGCCTTCGCCAAGGTTGAACTGAAGCGCCCGACAATCGCGTACCTGAGTGGCAGCCGCGCGCGTCCGCTGATCAAGCCTGATGCCCTGCGCGACGACCTCGCTTTCAACATGTGCCGCGTGGTGGACTGGCGCGGCACCGTACAAAGCGCTTACGAGCGCGGTGTACGTTTACAAATCGAACTGCCGCCCGGTGCGGTGCTGACCGGGCTGGCGCGCCGGGTGTTCGAATCGGGCACGGTCACTGCCTTCGACAGTGCGCGTCTGGACACCTTGCAGGCGCTGTTGCGAGAGGAGGGAGACCGCCGACCCTAAACCGCCGCGACTCAGGCTTCGAACAACAAAAACAACATTCGACGATGCACTTTGAGGACTACAACAATGATTATTTACGGTGTGGCGCTGTTGGCGATCTGTACGCTGGCAGGGGTGATCATGGGTGACATGCTTGGCGTGTTGCTGGGCGTCAAATCCAACGTCGGCGGGGTCGGCATCGCCATGATCCTGCTGATCTGCGCGCGGTTGTGGATGCAGAAGCGTGGCGGCATGACCAAGGATTGCGAGATGGGCGTCGGCTTCTGGGGCGCGATGTACATTCCTGTGGTGGTGGCGATGGCCGCGCAACAGAACGTCGTCACCGCCCTGCACGGCGGCCCGGTGGCGGTGCTGGCGGCCATCGGTTCGGTGGTGGTGTGTGGCTGCACGATTGCCCTGATCAGCCGCACCCATAAAGGCGAACCGTTGCCTGACGAACCGGTGGAAGTCACCCCGGTCGGTACCCCGGTAGGAGGTCGCTGACATGTGGGCACTCATTGAAAACGGTCTGGAACACAACGGCCTGATCACCGCGTTCGCTTTCGTCGGCGTGATCATGTGGGTCTCGGTGATTCTCTCCAAACGCCTGACCTTCGGGCGCATTCATGGCTCGGCGATTGCCATCGTCATCGGTCTGGTGCTGGCCTGGGTTGGCGGCACTCTGACCGGTGGTCAGAAAGGCCTGGCGGATCTGACGCTGTTCTCCGGCATCGGCCTGATGGGCGGGGCGATGCTGCGTGATTTCGCGATCGTCGCCACGGCGTTCGAAGTGCAGGCGACCGAGGCGAAGAAGGCCGGGTTGATTGGCGTGATCGCGCTGCTGCTCGGCACCATCCTGCCGTTCATTGTCGGCGCGTGTATGGCTTGGGCCTTCGGCTATCGCGATGCGGTAAGCATGACCACCATCGGCGCGGGCGCGGTGACCTACATCGTCGGCCCAGTGACCGGTGCGGCTATTGGCGCGACTTCGGATGTGATGGCGCTGTCGATTGCTACCGGGTTGATCAAGGCGATTCTGGTGATGGTCGGCACGCCGGTCGCGGCGCGCTGGATGGGCCTGGATAACCCGCGTTCGGCGATGGTGTTTGGTGGTCTGGCCGGGACGGTGAGCGGGGTGACCGCAGGGCTGGCGGCGACGGATCGGCGGTTGGTGCCTTATGGGGCGTTGACGGCGACGTTCCACACCGGGCTCGGGTGCTTGCTGGGGCCTTCGCTGTTGTTCTTCATTGTTCGCGGGATTGTGGGCTAGATCCGGAATTTCAGTTGTCTGCGCTGACGCCTTCGCGAGCAAGCTCGCTCCCACACTTGGAATGCATTCTCCTGTGGGAGCGAGCTTGCTCGCGAAGGGCGCAACTCGGTTTCAGATCTGGCGATTGGCATACATCCGACACTCCGCCAGCAACGCCAGCAGATTCGGATCGCGCTCCTTGGCCTTCAAGAACACCACGCCAATGTGCTGCTGCAAGCGGTACTTCTCCTGCAACGGGATCAGCTTCACCCGATTCTCGTACACCGCCGCAATCCGCCCCGGCAGCAACGCATAGCCGACCCCGGAGCTGACCATGCTCAGCAGGGTGAAGATGTCGTTGACCTGCATCGCCACCTTCGGCTCGAACCCCGCCTGCTTGAACACCCGGATACCGTCCTGATGCGTAGCGAAGCCCTGGGTCAGGGTGATAAAGGTTTCGTCACGCACCTCGGCCAGATCGACTTCACTGCGTTGGGCGAACCTTGAATCTGCCGGTGTGGCGAGGAAAATGTCGTCGGAGAACAGCGGGATCTGCTCGCAGTCCGGGTCGCTGACCGTGTCGTCCAGCGACACCAGAATCGCGTCGACTTCCATGTTCTTCAGCTTGTACAGCAGGTCGATGTTGGAGCCGAGGATCAGGTCGATGTTGAGTTCGCTGCGGCGGATCTTCAGGCCCATGATCAGTTGCGGTACGGTTTTCACCGTCAGCGAGTACAGCGAGCCGAGTTTGAAGCGTTCAGCGGAGAAGCCGGCGGCCTCGCGGGTCAGGCGCACACTCTCGACCACGTCCTGGATCAGCTTCTGCGCGCGTTCTTCGAGCACGTAGGCGCTTTCCAGGGGCGTCAGGTTGCGCCCTTCATGCTTGAACAGCGGGCAGCGCAGGGCGCTTTCCAGCGAATGGATCGCCCGGTGCACGCTGACATTGCTGGTCTGCAACTCGGCTGCGGCACGCGCCAGATTGCCGGTGCGCATGAAGGCGAGGAACACCTCGAGTTTTTTCAGGGTCAATTCTTCGTCGATCAGCATGGCGCGGACTCTTTTTGGTATCGACCGATTGTGCCCGGTATGCGCCGCTCTTTGTAGGAGCTGCCGGAGGCTGCGATCTTTTGATCTTTTAAACGGAAACATTGCGCTTTTACGCTCAAGGCCTGAGCCTTGCGCGTTGCGGTAACGAATCTTGAGGTGAGCGACACATGTATCACGGGGAAAAACTCAACGCCTGGACGCATCTGGTCGGGGCCGTGGCTGCGTTTATCGGCGGCGTGTGGATGCTGGTGATTGCCAGCCTCGACGGCAGTCCGTGGAAGATCGTCAGCGTGGCGATCTACGCCTTTACCTTGCTGGTGCTCTACAGCGCTTCAACCGTGTACCACAGCGTGCGCGGGCGCAAGAAAGCGATCATGAAGAAGGTCGACCACTTTTCCATCTATCTGCTGATCGCCGGCAGCTACACGCCGTTCTGCCTGGTGACGTTGCGCGGGCCGTGGGGCTGGACGTTGTTCGGGATTGTCTGGGGGCTGGCGCTGATCGGCATCCTGCAGGAGATCAAGCCACGCTCGGAAGCGCGGATCCTGTCGATCGTGATCTACGCGGTGATGGGCTGGATCGTGCTGGTGGCGGTCAAACCGTTGATCGCGGCGCTGGGCACAGCAGGCTTTGCCTGGCTGGCATCGGGCGGGGTGTTGTACACCGTGGGGATCATCTTTTTTGCCCTGGATCACCGGTTGCGGCATGCGCACGGGATCTGGCATTTGTTTGTGATCGCCGGGAGTCTGCTGCACTTTGTGGCGATTCTGTTTTATGTCCTTTAGAACATCACAAATCCTGTGGGAGCGGGCTTGCCCGCGATGACGGACTGTCAGTCACTCATGTGTTGATGGGGCAACCGCAATCGCTGGCAAGCCAGCTCCCACAGGGACCAGGGTTTGCAGTTGTATCTGCGCGCGTCTGCTGAATATCTGCAACAAGTCGCCGAGGGTATGCGGTGGCGGTTCGGTGGCGCGGGTCACTGCGTACAACGTGATCGGCAAGGGCGGCGCCAACGGGCGGATTACGGTGCTGGTCGGCGAAGCACCGAGTGCCGTGAAAGGGTCGATCACCGCCACCCCGGCGCCAGACTCCACCATCGCCCGCGCCAGCGAATACGTCTGCACGGCGATCCGCACGCGAGGCGGTGGCTCGACCGCTTCCAGGTAGCTGTCGAGTCGGGCAGCCAGCGGGTCGGCGCTGGACAGCCCGATCAGCGGTGCTCCCGCCAACGCCATCAGCGGCAACGGCTGACCGGCTTCTTCCTCCGGCCAGTAACCTTTCGGCGCCAGCGCCACCAACACGCCCGAGGCCAATGCCTGCGCCTTCAATCCCGGATGATCCGGCAACTGCAACGTCAGGGCCACGTCCACTTCGCGCATCAGCAGATTCTGCATCAGCTCGCGGCTGTGGGCGCTGGAGAGTTCGCAGGCGATGTCCGGGAACTGTGCCGTCCATTGCCGGATCGCCGGCGGCAGCAACGACAGCGCCAGCGCCGGGGTCGCGCCGATCCGCAGGCTGTGGCCGGGCTCGCGGCGCAGGCTCTGGGCCAGGCGTCGCACGCCTTGCAGACTTTCCGTGACCTTGTCGACTTCGCGCTCCAGCTCCAGCGCTTCCGGAGTCGCCTGCAATTTACCGCGCACCCGCAGAAACAGCGGAAAGCCCAACTGCTGCTCGGCGTGCTGCAGCACTTTGGTCACCGCCGGCTGAGAGACGTGCAGCAATTGCGCAGCGGCGCTGACCGAGCCGGTCTGGCGAATGGCCTGGAAAATCTCGATGTGGCGAAGGCGCATGGTGAGTCCATAACCTTTGTTTATAAGTCTGGCATCTTTATTCATTGTTCGGCGCCTGTCACCTCACCCTAACCTCAGCCTCGTCTTCACATAGAAATAAGGACGGACATGGCTCAGCGCGTGTGCATCATCGGCGGCGGTGTGATCGGGTTGGCAACGGCCTATGCGCTGGTGCGCGACGGTTTCGAAGTGACTGTGGTCGAGGCGCGGCAGTCGCTGGGCAGCGAAACCAGTTTCGCCAACGGCGGCCAGTTGTCCTACCGCTATGTGGCGCCGCTGGCTGATGCCGGCGTGCCGTTGCAGGCGCTCGGCTGGATGCTGCGCGGCGACTCGCCGCTCAAGCTGCGCCCGCGTCTGGACCCGGCGCAGTGGCGCTGGATGGCGTCGTTTCTCGCCGCCTGCCGCACCTCGGTCAACCGGGAAAACGCGGCGCATCTGTTGCGTCTGGCGCTGTTCAGCCAGAGCACGCTGAAACGCTGGCGCGAGGATGACGGGCTCACCGGTTTCAACTGGCGGCGCAACGGCAAACTGGTGACCTTCCGCAATGCCGGCAACTTCGACCATGCGCGCAAGGGCTTGGCCGATCCGCAGCAACAACAGGTGTTGTCCGCCGCCGAATGTGCGCAGCTGGAACCGGCACTGACCGATGCGCCGTTTGTAGGCGCGATCTACACGCCGGATGAAGAAGTCGGCGACTGTCACGCCTTCTGCCAGCAGTTGGCGGCGCGATTGACGGCGTCGGGTCGCTGCGAGTTTCGCCTCGGTCAGGCAGTCACCGGCATTCGCCACAGCCACGGCGTCGTTACGGCGATTGAGCTTGGCAACGAAACCCTGCCAGTTGAACAACTGGTGATCGCCGCCGGGCACCGAAGCCCCTTGCTGGCGCTGCCCGGCCTGCGTCTGCCGCTGTATCCGCTGAAGGGTTACAGCCTGACCTTGTCGATCGGCGATGAGCATCGGGCGCCGGACGTGAGCATCACCGACTACGACCGCAAGATCGTCTACGCGCGCATCGGCGAACAGTTACGGGTGGCGGCGATGGTCGACATCGTCGGTTTCGACCCGGCGGTAGATCCCGAGCGGTTGGCACTGATCAAGCGCCAGGCCCGCGACACCTTTCCCGATGCCGGCAATTACGACGCGGCTGTGGAATGGGCGGGCATGCGCCCGGCCACCCCCACCGGCGTACCGCTGCTGGGCGCCACGGCGTATCGCAATCTGTGGCTCAACCTCGGCCACGGCGCGCTCGGTTTCACCCTGGCCTGCGGCAGCGGGCAGTTGCTCAGTGAACTGATCGGTCAGCAGCGTACATCCATTGACCTGCACGGGCTCAATCCCCGTGCGGCGTGACAGTTTCTGCTAAAACACCCCAACCACAACGGAGAATAACAATGCAAAAAATCACGTTGCTCGGCTGCACACTGGCGCTGTTCATCGGCGCCCAGGCACAGGCCAATGAAGTGCCGCTGACCGGCGCGCTTGGCAAGATCGCCAGCGCCAACAGCATCACCCTGGGCTATCGCGATGCCTCGGTGCCGTTCTCGTATGTGGGCGATCACACCGGGCAGCCGATGGGGTATTCGGTGGAGCTGGCGGGCAAGATTGTCGAGCGGATCAAGCAGCAACTGGCGTTGCCTGAGCTGAAGGTGAAGTACAACCTGGTGACGTCGCAGACGCGGATTCCGCTGGTGCAGAACGGCACGGTTGATCTTGAGTGCGGCTCCACCGGGGTGACGGCCGAGCGGCAGAAACAGGTGGCGTTCTCCTACGGTTTCATCTACGTCAAAGGGCAGTTGCTGACCGCAAAGGACAGCGGCATTCACAGCTTCGATGACCTGCGCGGCAAGAATGTGGTGACCACCGCCGGCACCACCAACGAGCGCTATCTGAAGAGCTACAACCTCGACCACAAACTGAACATGTTCGTGATCAGCGCCAAGGATCACGGCGAGGCGTTCCAGATGCTGCAGTCGGGACGGGCAGCGGCCTTCTACATGGACGACGCATTGCTCTACGGCGAGCGGGCCAAGGCGCGGGACCCGCACAACTGGGTCGTGGTGGGGGAGGAACAATCGCGGGAAATCTACAGCTGCATGGTGCGCAAGGATGATCCGCCATTCCTCGCGCTGGTGAACGGGGCGCTGGCCGATCTGTACAGCTCGGGGGAGATCAACGGGATCTATCGTAAGTGGTTCGAACAGCCGATCCCGCCGAAAGGCTTGAACCTTGAGTTCCCGATGACCAGCGAACTCAAGGCAATCATCGCCAAACCGATCAGTGATCCGGTGCAGTGACGGGTTAGAAATCACCCCAAAGCTGCTGAGCCACCGCCAGTGCCACAACCGGTGCGGTCTCGGTGCGCAGCACACGTGGGCCGAGGCGGGCGGCGTGGAAACCGTTGGCCTTGGCTTGCTCGACTTCGGCGTCGGACAAGCCGCCTTCGGGGCCGATCAGGAACGCCAGGGTCGCAGGCTTGGCGTGGCTGACCAACGGCTCGGCCACCGGGTGCAGAACCAGTTTCAGCTCGGCTTGGGTCTGTTTCAGCCAGTCCGCCAGCAGTACCGGTGGATGTATCACCGGCACCCGCGAACGACCGCATTGCTCGCAGGCGCTGATCGCCACCTGACGCCAGTGCAGCAGGCGTTTGTCGGCGCGCTCGTCCTTCAGGCGCACTTCGCAGCGCTCGCTGAAGATCGGGGTGATTTCGCTCACGCCCAGTTCGGTGGCTTTCTGGATCGCCCAGTCCATGCGCTCGCCCCGGGACAGGCCCTGGCCTAGATGGATGTGCAGCGGCGATTCGACTTGGCCGGCGAGCTGCTCGTCGATCTGCACCACCACGCGCTTCTTGCCGACTTCCACCAGCGAGCCGCGAAACTCATGGCCGGAACCGTCGAACAACTGCACCGCATCGCCCTCGGCCATGCGCAGCACGCGGCTGATGTAATGCGCCTGGGCTTCCGGCAGTTCGTGTTCGCCGGTGCTCAGGGGGGCGTCGATAAAGAAGCGGGACAGTCTCATTTCGGGTCTCTGGAAAGATGTGAATCAGTTGGATCGGAGTCGACTTCATTCGCGAGCAGGCTCGCTCCCACAGGAAAATGCATTCCAGGGTGGGAGCGAGCCTGCTCGCGAAAGCGGCAGTTCAGGCGCCACAAATTTTCAATCAGCCCGGATCGCGGAAGCCCGGGTGGAAATCTTTCGGCACCGCCACGCTGACGCTGTCTCGAGTGGCGATGTCGATGCCTTCGCTGGCGACTTCGGCGAGGAAATCGATCTGCTCCGGGGTGATCACGTACGGCGGCAGGAAATACACCACGCTGCCCAGCGGCCGCAGCAGCGCGCCACGCTCCAGCGCATGCTGGAACACCTTCAGGCCGCGACGTTCCTGCCAAGGGTAGGCCTCTTTCGTGGCTTTATCCTTGACCATCTCGATGGCCAGGACCATGCCGGTCTGCCGCACTTCCGAGACGTTCGGGTGATCAACCAGATGCGCCGTGGCCGAGGCCATGCGCCGGGCCAGCGCCTGGTTGTTTTCGATGACGTTGTCCTGCTCGAAGATATCCAGCGTCGCCAACGCCGCCGCACAGGCCAGCGGGTTGCCGGTGTAGCTGTGCGAGTGGAGGAAGGCGCGCAGGGTCGGGTAGTCGTCGTAGAACGCGCTGTAGACCTCGTCGGTGGTCAGGCACGCCGCCAGTGGCAGGTAGCCGCCGGTCAGGGCCTTGGACAGGCAGAGGAAGTCCGGACGGATGCCGGCCTGTTCACAGGCGAACATGGTGCCGGTGCGGCCGAAGCCGACGGCGATTTCGTCGTGAATCAGGTGCACGCCGTAGCGGTTGCAGGCTTCGCGCAGCAGTTTGAGGTACACCGGGTGATACATGCGCATGCCGCCGGCGCCCTGAATCAACGGCTCGACGATGACTGCCGCCACGCTGTCATGATGTTCTGCCAACGTCTGTTCCATGGCGGCGAACAGATTGCGCGAATGTTCTTCCCAGCTCATGCCTTCGGGGCGCAGGTAGCAATCCGGGCTTGGCACCTTGATGGTGTCCATCAGCAGCGCTTTGTAGGTTTCGGTAAACAGCGGCACGTCACCGACCGCCATCGCCGCCATGGTTTCGCCGTGGTAGCTGTTGGTCAGGGTGACGAAACGCTTCTTGTTCGGCTGGCCACGGTTGAGCCAGTAGTGAAAGCTCATTTTCAGCGCGACTTCGATGCAGGACGAACCGTTATCGGCGTAGAACACCCGGTTCAGGCCCTCGGGCGTCATCTTGACCAGGCGCTCGGACAGCTCGATCACCGGTTGATGGCTGAAACCGGCGAGGATCACATGCTCCAGCTGATCGACCTGATCCTTGATGCGCTGGTTGATGCGCGGGTTGGCGTGGCCGAACACGTTGACCCACCAGGAGCTGACAGCATCGAGGTAGCGCTTGCCTTCGAAGTCTTCGAGCCACACGCCTTCACCGCGCTTGATCGGGATCAGCGGCAGCTGTTCGTGGTCTTTCATCTGGGTACAGGGATGCCACAACACCGCGAGGTCGCGTTGCATCCACTGGTTATTCAGGCCCATTTACAGTCTCCTCGAGGCGGCTCGCGTCAGGCGCGGGCAAACAATCGCGCAAGCCTATGCAATGCATCGCGTCGGAACAACCCATTGTGTCGATTGAGCTACTTTGTATGGGCCGATAGACGTCGCTGGCGGCGTTTTGATGGCTGACGTATTCTTCGCGGTTCTTTGGGTCGTCTGACCCGCAAAAACTGCTTTTTCCTACGTGTATTTCCGGAGTTCGCTGAATGTCTGTCGGTTGGCTGCGCGCCTGTGCGCTGGTGATGTTGGGGCTGTTCAGCGTTACGGCGCTGGCCAAGGATAAAACCGCAATCGTGATCGGCGGCGGCCTGTCGGGCCTGACCGCGGCTTACGAGCTGCAAAACAAGGGCTGGCAGGTCACCCTGCTGGAAGCCAAACCGAGCCTGGGCGGTCGCTCGGGCATGGCCACCAGCGAGTGGATCGGCAACGACAAGACCCAGCCGGTGCTGAACAAGTACGTCTCGACCTTCAAACTGAGCACCACGCCAGCCCCGGAATTCGTGCGTACCCCGGGTTATCTGATCGACGGCGAGTATTTCTCCGCTGCCGATCTGGCAACCAAGCAACCGGCCACCGCCGATGCCTTGAAGCGCTACCAGAAAACCCTCGACGACCTGGCGCGCTCGATCGACGACCCGCAGAACCCGGCCGCGACCAGCACCCTGCATGCGCTGGATCAGATCAACGTGTCGAATTGGCTCGACAAGCAGAACCTGCCGGCCACCGCGCGTCAGTTGATCAACCAGGACATCCGCACCCATTACGACGAGCCTTCGCGTCTGTCGCTGCTGTATTTCGCCCAGCAGAACCGCGTGTATCGCGGCGTCTCTGACCGCGACCTGCGTGCCTCGCGTCTGGTCGGCGGCAGCCAGGTGCTGGCCCAGGCCTTCGTCAAACAGATCAAGACCATCAAGACCAACTCGCCGGTGTCGGCGATCACTCAGGACAAGGACGGCGTGACCGTCAAGGTCGGCAGTGTCGGCTACCAGGCTGATTACGTGGTGCTGGCCGTGCCGCTGCGCGCGCTGAACAAGATTGCGCTGACCCCGGCACTGGACGCCCAGCATCTGGCCGCGATCAAGGGCACCAACTACGGCTGGCGCGACCAGATCATGTTGAAGTTCAAGACGCCGGTGTGGGAAAGCAAGGCGCGCATGTCCGGCGAGATCTACAGCAACGCAGGTTTGGGCATGCTCTGGATCGAACCGGCGCTGAAGGGCGGCGCGAACGTGGTGATCAACCTGTCCGGCGACAACGCTCGCGTGATGCAGGCGTTCGGCGACAAGCAGATGGTCGATCAAGTGCTGATCCGCCTGCACGCGTTTTATCCACAGGCCCGTGGCTCGTTCACCGGTTATGAAATTCGTCGTTACAGCACCGATCCGTCGATGGGCGGCGCTTACCTGGCTTACGGTCCGGGCCAGATCAGCAAGTTCTGGCGCCTGTGGGAGCGTCCGCTGCAACGTGTAGCGTTTGCCGGTGAACACACCGACACCCTGTACCCGGGCACCCTGGAAGGCGCGCTGCGCACTGGTCAGCGTGCGGCCAGTCAGGTTGAAGACCTGGCCGCCGGCAAGTCGTTTGAACCGGCCAAAGTGGTTCCGGCTGCAGCAGCGGCGGGCGCGGCGGGTGCCGTGGCGGCGAAGAAGGGTAACTTCTTCAGCAACCTGTTTGGCGGTTCGGATGACGAGAAGAAGCCAGAGCCTGCGAAGGCGCCTGAGCCGGCTCCAGCTCCAGCTCCAGCGGCGCCAGCGCCTGCACCGACTCCGGCACCTGCGCCAGCTCCGGTGGAAGCGCCGAAACCAGCGACTCCGGTGAAAGCCGAGCCGGCGAAGAAAGCGCCAGCCAAGCCTGCGGCGAAGAAA
The DNA here is from genome assembly GCF_022368695.1 of Pseudomonas sp. Y5-11. Classification (NCBI taxonomy): domain Bacteria; kingdom Pseudomonadati; phylum Pseudomonadota; class Gammaproteobacteria; order Pseudomonadales; family Pseudomonadaceae; genus Pseudomonas; species Pseudomonas sp. Y5-11. The sequence goes on along the minus strand of NZ_CP058974.1, from coordinate 238,242 downwards.
CCTGCAGCGAAAACCGAGGCGAAAAAGGCCCCGACCAAGCCTGCGGCGAAAAAGGCTGAGCCGGCGAAGAAGCCAGCGGCGAAACCGGCAGCGAGCACCGATACAAAGGCTCAGTAAAATTTTGGCTTGAATGATAAAGCGCGGCTTTCAAGCCGCGCTTTTTTATGGATTAACCGTTTTGGTTAATCTGCCCTAGATCGGGTTTCAAGCTCCATCGGGTGAGATCTGTGTAGACGACTCAGCGCTTTTCTTTGTGCTGAGCAGACGGAACTGATGAGGAAGAATGCTGCTGAGGAGATGCTTTGAGTGCCTCTTGCTTCCAAGAAGGCCATTGCTCAACAGTACGGCGAGATTCCGCTAAATGGTTGAGAAACTCTTCTTTAGTGGGCGTCATTTTGGCTTTCCTCTAGGTACCTTGATAGAAGTGTTGCAGCTATGGTTTCGCGTTCAATGTACGAGCAAGGCAGCATTTGGGTGCGTAATTTAGCATCAGACTCATTCCAGTCAAGAGCCTGACCATCCTCGGTTTTTCTGGTTACTGGATAGCCACTACCGAGGTTGGTGGAGAATAGGTTGAAAAAGCTTCGTGGGCCAACTCCGATAAACGGTGCAAATACAACGTTGCTGCTTCTTTGATTCAGTGATATGGAATCTGAGTGGAAGTCGAGTGCTTTGCTTTTCGGGTATGGCTCAACATATACAACTCTCTTGATTCCAGCAGCCACGATATGCTTTGCACAATTGTGGCAGGGGAATGTCGTGCAGTATAAATCGCTACCATATGTACTAATTCCTAGTCTTGAGCTTGAAAGAAGTGCCTCCATTTCGGCATGAACAACTCTTCCGTATTCGGTGATGTCTTTTATCTTGCTGCTCTTGATCAAGGGTTTCAGTTTTTCTTTGTATTCTTCTGGAATCACTTCAAGAATACTGTCGATGATTAATTTTTTCTGTGTGGCGTTAGAGTCTTCTCCTCTCATGTAGTCGCGCCCATCCTTTGCGTCAACGATTTCCTGTGTAACATCGTCTACTTCAGGCCAGTACAGCCCTCCATGTGCTTTTGGTACATCGTTAGCGCCTGTTGAGACGATGCATCTGTCTTTCGTTAGAACGGCACCCACTTGTCGAGAAAGATCAGCAGATCTTAATGAAGCTGAGAATGCCATGAACATTGCGTATTCATCGAATGTAGGCGTGACGTATGGCTTGCCAAAAAGCAGATCAAAAACTCGCCATATCTGCTTTTTCAGTGAGTCAGAGTTGCCGTTGTAGTCGATGAAAAAGTCGGATAAATGATAGGTATCCTTCGTGTGTTGACCATAGTCATCGCGTTCATCCGCGTCTCTGTCGATTAATTTAGAAGCTTGCTCCTCTGGAATCGATTTTTCTTTTGTTAAGTAGTCATGCCGTCTTGTATGGTCAGCGTGGACGCCGATTAAGAAAAAACCATTCGAGTATATTTTTCTTAATCTTTGTACTTCGGCAGGATTCTTCAGCGAATTGATAATAAAAGCTTTTCTGCGCAATGCTTCTTGCTTGCCTCGTAAGAAGTTGATTCTGGCAGCAGCGCCGAGAGCAAGTATTGAATTATCTTTACTATTTTTTCTAAGATTGTTCCCTTCCTCCATGAAGGAACTGATCCTGGCAAACTCATCTGTGCTTGAAAGTGGGGAGCCTAATGTAGAGATTATATCCGTAGAGATTTTTATGTTTTCTGTTGTGTAGTTGAATTTATAAAGCCGTTCCTCTATGAGTCTTGCAATTTCGTTTAGGTTGGTGCCGATCGTCCCAACCAAGCCGATAATCAGCTCGGAGTCTGAGTAGGAGTCATCGAGAAAATATGCTCCTGTCTCAGTCGAGCTTGTTGATAGTTCAGCGAAAGCAGCTTCTACCTCTATTGAGGTTTGTTCGATATATGGGTGTTCCGAATCTGTGCCGCTGATCAGCAATCCTTCAACAAGTAGTTTTAATTGTTCGGCGGATCTCGGGTTTCCTTGAAATGTTATGCTCCCCGTTGAGGGGAACCAATTCATGATCCCTTTGCTATTAGCTCTGAATTGATATTGGTTTGGGTTGACGACTTTCCATTCTCCAGCGTGCCGGAGAGAGCTTAATTTTTGCTTTAGTTCTTCGAGTTTGCCGTCAAAACGCATCTTTTTTCCCTGTGTTGAGTTGCGGTCCGTCTGGCACTGTTCCTGCTGTTGGACAATGGACTTACGTTTGCCCCACCTGAGAGTAGTAGCCACTCTGTCGTAGGTCCAGATGCGAAAGCCTCATCAAGCTTTTCGTTCCGATCGTCAAAAAAACGCATAGCTCTAGCCCTGCTATCCCACTCAAATCACTTGGAATTCCTAAAGAAACTGAAGAGTTTTCTGATGAGCGACTACGTCAGCGGGGGCTGGACTTGTATGATTTTTCTCGCTAGGACGTGTGATTCTGCTATGGGTTAATCTTTCCTTAACACGAGGGTTAGAAGCTCTTGATCGTATTTCTCGATATTTCAAAGCAAAATTTTCCGCTTTAATTCGATAGATAACTCGCTAGTCTTGGTTCGCAGTTCTCACAGGATTTGGGCAATGCAGCTACGTAACTCTGCTTCACGCTATGGTTGGGTCAGCATCTTCATGCACTGGGGCGTGGCGCTGGCGGTCTTTGGACTGTTCGCGCTGGGTCTGTGGATGGTGGGGCTGGATTACTACAGCAGCTGGCGCAAAGACGCGCCGGATCTGCACAAGAGCATCGGTCTGGTGCTGCTAGGTGTGATGGTGTTGCGGGTGTTGTGGCGTTTTATCAGCCCACCGCCACCGATGCTGCAAAGCTACAGCCGCATGACCCGCATCGGCGCCAAATTCGGCCACGGGTTTCTGTACGTCGGGCTGTTCGCTGTGATGCTTGCCGGTTACCTGATTTCCACCGCAGACGGTGTCGGGATTCCGGTATTTGGTCTGTTTGAAGTGCCTGCACTGGTTTCCGGGCTACCGGATCAGGCAGATACCGCTGGGGTGATTCATCTCTGGCTGGCGTGGGCGCTGGTAATTTTTTCCGGCCTCCATGCGTTGGCAGCATTGAAGCACCACTTTATCGATCGTGATGCGACCCTGACGCGAATGCTCGGTCGCAAATCCTGAAATTCAACCTCGACTCAAAGGAAAAGAAAGCATGTTGAAAAAGACTCTGGCCGCTCTGGCAATCGGTTCGGCCGTACTGTCCGCGAACGTGATGGCTGCTGATTACACCGTCGACAAGGAAGGCCAGCACGCTTTCGTCGACTTCAAGATCAGCCACTTGGGCTACAGCTACATCACCGGTACGTTCAAGGACATCGACGGCAAGTTCAGCTTTGACGCTGCCAAGCCTGAAGACAGCAAAATCGAATTCAACGTGAAGACCGCCAGCGTGTTCACCAACCACGCCGAGCGCGACAAGCACATCGCCAGCAAAGACTTCCTGGACGTGGGCAAATACGCTGACGCCAAGTTCGTCTCCACCAGCGTCAAATCCACCGGCAAGAACGCCGCTGGCAAAGACACGGCTGACGTGACCGGCGACCTGACCCTGCACGGCGTGACCAAGCCAATCGTGGTCAAGGCCGTGTTCCTGGGCGAAGGCAAGGATCCATGGGGCGGCTACCGTGCCGGCTTCGAAGGTACTACCAGCATCAAGCGTTCTGATTTCGGCAAGATGATGGACCTGGGTCCACAGTCCGACAACGTCGACCTGTACATCTCGTTCGAAGGTGTGAAAGCGAAGTAACTTCGCCGCCTTACAAAAACGCCCCCGGTCGCAAGGCCGGGGGCGTTTTTTATAGCCCGCCACAACCCGGATCCCCTGTAGGAGCTGCCGAAGGCTGCGATCTTTTGAGAGGTTGGTTTTTCCAGGATCAAAAGATCGCAGCCTTCGGCAGCTCCTACAGAAAGCGGGTTCTGGGACATCCATAAAAAATGCCCCGGCTCTTTCGAACCGGGGCATTTTTCATTGCAGCGATAACTCAGCGATTGCGGGTCAGCAAGGCTGGTTTTTCGCCGCGCGGACGGGTCGGCAATTGATCAAGTTGCTCAGGCGTCGGGAAGCGGTCGGCTTTCGATTCCTTGTGCATGATCTTCGGCCCGGTGCTGCGCGGGTTCTGCACGGCCGGTTCGGCGCGTTGCTGATCGTCGCGAGCCGGACGGCGGTTGCGCGAGGACTCGTCACGACGGCCCTGGCCGTCACGTGGGGCGCCGTTGCGCGGACCGTTGCGTTTGCCCGGTGGAGTGCCGGTGCTCGAACCGTTGCTGTTGCGCGGGCCGTTCTGGCGACCTTGCGATTGACCGCCGCGAGGTGCGCCGGCACCTGCGCCCTGGCCTGGCGCGCCCGGACGGCGACCACGACCACCGGCCGGAGCGGCTTTGGGCACGTAGTCAACGCGGTTACCGAAGTTATCGATATCGTCGTCGAGGAACTCGTCCGGTGCACGGTCGGCAGCCGCGCGTGGTGGCTGGCTCGGACGCTGTTCGCGGCTCGGCGTGCCTTCACGGGGCTTCTGCTGGCGGGCAGGGCGCTCGCCGCGTTCGCCGGCCGGTTTTTCCTTGCCCTTGTCTTTGCCTTTGTCCTTGCGACCGCCGCCACCGCCGCCGCCATTCGGACCGTCGCCGCGCGGACCGCGGGAGTTGCGCGGGTTGCGCATGTCCGGACGCTCGCGCACTTCAGGCTTCTCGGCCTCGATGGTGCTGGCATCGAAGCCCATCAGGTCGCCGTCGGCGATTTTCTGCTTGGTCATGCGTTCGATGCTTTTCAGCAGTTTTTCTTCGTCCGGCGCGACCAGCGAGATCGCCTCGCCCGAACGACCGGCGCGGCCAGTACGGCCGATACGGTGCACGTAGTCTTCATCGACGTTCGGCAGCTCGAAGTTGACCACGTGTGGCAACTGGTCGATGTCCAGACCGCGAGCAGCGATGTCGGTCGCTACCAGAATGCGCACTTCACCGGCCTTGAAATCGGCCAGGGCTTTGGTGCGGGCGTTCTGGCTTTTGTTGCCGTGGATCGCCACAGCCGGCAGGCCGTGTTTGTCCAGGTATTCGGCCAGACGGTTGGCGCCGTGCTTGGTGCGGGTGAACACCAGCACCTGTTCCCAGGCGCCGGCGGTGATCAGGTGCGCCAGCAGCGCACGCTTGTGGCTGGCCGGCAGACGGAACACGCGTTGCTCGATGCGCTCGACCGTGGTGTTCGGCGGCGTGACTTCGATGCGCTCCGGGTTGTGCAGCAGTTTGCCGGCCAGATCGGTGATGTCTTTGGAGAAGGTCGCCGAGAACAGCAGGTTCTGACGCTTGGCCGGCAGACGCGCGAGGACTTTCTTCACATCGTGCACGAAACCCATGTCGAGCATGCGGTCGGCTTCGTCGAGGACGAGGATTTCGACGTGGGACAGGTCAACGCTGCCTTGGCCGGCGAGGTCAAGCAGGCGACCCGGGCAGGCGACGAGGACGTCAACGCCACGGGACATGGCCTGGACTTGCGGGTTCATGCCGACGCCGCCGAAGATGCAGGCGCTGACGAATTTCAGGTCACGGGCGTAGATCTTGAAGCTTTCGTGAACCTGGGCCGCGAGTTCGCGGGTCGGGGTCAGGACCAGTACGCGCGGTTGGCGCGGGCCATGACGCTGGGATTTGTCCGGGTGACCGTTGGGGAACAACCGCTCCAGGATCGGAAGGGCGAACCCGCCGGTTTTACCGGTACCTGTCTGTGCCGCAACCATCAGGTCGCGACCTTGCAACACGGCGGGAATGGCCCGCTGTTGCACCGGAGTAGGCTCGGTATAGCCCGCATCTTCGATGGCACGGACTAAAGCCTCGGAGAGACCGAGGGAAGCAAAGGACATGAGTAATCCTGTTTTAGTTAGGGCTTGGCCCAATGGGAGTCTTGCCTGGCGCGAATCGCGTTTAAGAGGACGCGATCCCGTCCGGTCCTGCTGCGGTCTCGAAGGCACGTCAGGAGCGCTCGCGCGGGCTGAAAAGCTGCGCTGTAGCGGGACTGGAGGCCTGTTACGGTTCCGGGCGTCCGGGCGTGAGCCTGGCGGGAACGCCGGAGTATAACAGAGCAATCACTGCGCGCTGCTTTCCTGCTGCTCAACGGTTTTGCGACTGGCCGAGACGTTGCTCATTGGCGCGGCGTCGACCGGGGCTGCGCCGTAGCGTGCGCTGAGCTCGGCGTAGGCCGGTTCGCGCTTGAAGCGCTTGAGCTCGGCGCCAAAACGCGCCACCAGCAGATCCATCCCGGCATTGCGACGAACGGCCAGATATTGGCTCTGGCGGCTAATGACAGTGGGGTTTTCAGTGATCTGGTCGCGGATATTCAACTGATCGAGCAAATGCTGACCGACGCGGCGATCGGTGATCAGCAAGTCGATGCGCCCGCGCAGCAGTTTGCCGAAGTTGGCTTCGTGGGTTGGCGCCGGTTCCCGGGTGAACAGTGTCGATTCGCGGAAGTCAGGGCTGTACAGATAACCCGGCGAGGTGCCAATGGTCAGGCCTTTGAGTTCTTCGAGTTTGCTGAACGGGTGCGGCCGGTCGTTGGCGTAGAACATCACGAACTCGACGTCCGACAGCGGTTCGATGGGGTAGAGCAGCATGGCGTCGCGCTCGTCGCTGTGAAAGATGTCCAGTGCGCCGTCAGCCTGACCGGTTTCGAGCATCGACAGGCAACGTTTCCACGGCAAAAATTGCCATTCGACCTCGATCCCCAGGCGCTTGAACACGATGGCCGTGGTTTCGTAATCCAGCCCGAGGTTCTTGCCGTCCTCTTCGTACACGTACGGCGCCCATGGCTCGGTGACAATGCGCAACTTCTCGCCCCGAGCGGCAAAGCTCAGGCAAGCAAAAACCAGCACCGTGAATAATTGCGCGATCAAAGGCATGGCTTGAGATTACGACGAGAAACGCGAAAGAGCCAGAAAGTGCCTGCACAAGCTCTAATTCGGGGATTCAAAAGCAAAAGATCGCAGCCACGACACCCCTGTAGGAGCTGCCGAAGGCTGCGATCTTTTGATTGTGCTTTGATGCTTTTTAGCGCGGCAACTTCAGGTTATTCCAGATCGCCAGACTAGGCTCGGCCTGGTTCATGGAATAGAAGTGCAGCCCTGGTGCGCCACCTTGCAGCAGGCGTTCGCACATTTCGCTGACAACCTGCTCGCCAAAGCGCTGAATGCTCTGGCTGTCATCGCCGTAGGCTTCCAGTTGCTTGCGGATCCAGCGCGGGATTTCCGCACCGCAGGCATCGGAGAACCGCGCCAGCTTGCTGTAGTTGGTGATCGGCATGATCCCCGGTACCACCGGAATGTCCACGCCCAGCGCCTGCAAACGGTCGACAAAGTAGAAGTAGCTGTCGGCGTTGAAGAAGTACTGGGTGATCGCGCTGTCGGCGCCGGCGCGGGCCTTGCGCACGAAGTTGGCGAGATCGTCTTCGTAGTTGCGCGCTTGCGGATGCATCTCCGGATAAGCGGCAACTTCGATGTGAAAATGATCAGCGGTTTCTTCACGAATGAATTCAACCAGTTCATTGGCGTGACGCAGCTCGCCGCTGGTCATGCCCATGCCGGACGGCAGGTCACCACGCAGGGCAACGATGCGCTTGATGCCGGCAGCCTTGTACTCGTTCAGCAGTCCGCGCAGGTCGTCCTTGCTGTCGCCGACGCACGACAGGTGCGGTGCGGCCGGTACTTTGACTTCGCTTTCCAGCTGCAGAACGGTGTTGAGGGTGCGATCACGGGTCGAACCGCCAGCGCCGTAGGTGCAGGAAAAGAAATCGGGGTTGTACGTTGCCAACTGACGGGCAACGTTGAGCAGTTTTTCATGCCCAGCATCGGTCTTGGTCGGGAAGAACTCGAAGCTGTAGCGACGGTCTTGGGACATGGTCATACCCTTGGAAACACGTAAGCCGGACGCTGTACTCCTGTAGGAGCTGCCGCAGGCTGCGATCTTTGAAGATCAAAAGATCGCAGCCTGCGGCAGCTCCTGCACAGAGCGGTCAGCAGCGCCAGTCAGGCAACGCGGTGCGCAAGGCACACCGCGTCGACGCTCAGCCAATCAGTAGCGGTAAGCGTGCGGCTTGAACGGGCCTTCGACGGTGACGCCGATGTAGTCAGCCTGTTGCTTGGTCAGTTGAGTGACCACGCCGCCGAAGCCGCGCACCATTTCCAGGGCCACTTCTTCGTCGAGTTTCTTCGGCAGTACTTCAACGGTCAGACGCTCGGCTTTCTGGGCTGGCGACAGGTCGGCGTACTTCTGGCCGAACAGGAAGATCTGCGCCAGTACCTGGTTGGCGAACGAACCGTCCATGATGCGGCTCGGGTGACCGGTGGCGTTGCCCAGGTTCACCAGACGGCCTTCGGCCAGCAGGATCAGGTAGTCGTCGTTCTGCGCGTCGAAAGCGCCCGGGCCGGTACGGTGGATCTTGTGGACCTGTGGCTTCACTTCTTCCCATGCCCAGTTCTTGCGCATGAAAGCGGTGTCGATTTCGTTGTCGAAGTGGCCGATGTTGCAGACAACAGCACGCTTCTTCAGGGCTTTGAGCATGTTCGCGTCGCAAACGTTGACGTTACCGGTGGTGGTCACGATCAGGTCGATCTTGCCCAGCAACGCTTTGTCGATGCTCGCTTCGGTGCCATTGTTGATACCGTCGATGAACGGCGAAACCAGTTCGAAACCGTCCATGCAGGCCTGCATGGCGCAGATCGGGTCAACTTCGGAAACCTTGACGATCATGCCTTCCTGACGCAGGGACTGGGCCGAACCCTTGCCCACGTCACCGTAACCGATGACCAGCGCCTGCTTGCCGGACAGCAGGTGGTCGGTACCGCGCTTGATCGCATCGTTCAGGCTGTGACGGCAGCCGTACTTGTTGTCGTTCTTGGACTTGGTCACCGAGTCGTTGACGTTGATCGCAGGGATCTTCAGCTCGCCCTTGGCCAGCATGTCCAGCAGGCGGTGAACGCCGGTGGTGGTTTCTTCGGTCACGCCGTGAACGCGGTCCAGCACCTGTGGGTATTTCTTGTGCAGCAGCTCGGTCAGGTCGCCGCCGTCGTCGAGGATCATGTTGGCGTCCCATGGCTGGCCATCCTTCAGGATGGTCTGCTCCAGGCACCACTCGTACTCTTCTTCAGTCTCGCCTTTCCAGGCGAAAACCGGGATGCCGGCAGCGGCGATGGACGCGGCAGCCTGATCCTGAGTCGAGAAGATGTTGCAGGACGACCAGCGTACTTCGGCACCCAGGGCAACCAGGGTTTCGATCAGCACGGCGGTCTGAATGGTCATGTGGATGCAGCCGAGGATTTTCGCGCCCTTGAGCGGCTGCTCGGAAGCGTACTTGCGGCGCAGACCCATCAGGGCCGGCATTTCCGACTCGGCGATGATGGTTTCGCGACGGCCCCAGGCAGCCAGGGACATGTCGGCAACTTTGTAATCGTTAAAATCGGCAGGCGTGATAACAGCGCTCATGAAGAGCCTCCATTCGTAATGTATGCGAATGGGCGCCGTTGTGCGTTTAGTGTCCGGCCGTGGCCAGTCAACGCCCCATCCGAGCCTGACAGGTTGATCCTGCTGCAGCGCCCCTCGGACAGGTGGCGGGAAAACGGTAGCAAGTGAAGGTTACCGTTTTGAAACGGGGGCGATTATAGCCGTCTAGACTGATCTTCCAAAGGGTTTCTGTCGGCCAGATGAAGATCGTTAATAGCGACCATAGTAGAAGGCTCATGGAGCATGACCGCCCGGTCTGCCAAGATGGCGCCATCTTTCGGCAAACGCTCAGGAGTGAACATGAATTTCCACACCCGCAAATGGGTAAAACCCGAAGACCTGAACCCCAACGGCACCCTGTTCGGCGGCAGCCTGCTGCGCTGGATCGACGAAGAGGCGGCGATTTACGCGATCGTCCAGTTGGGCAATCAGCGCGTGGTGACCAAGTACATTTCCGAAATCAACTTCGTCAGCGCTTCGCGCCAGGGCGACATCATCGAACTGGGCATCACCGCCACCGAGTTCGGCCGCACCTCGATCACCCTGACGTGCGAGGTTCGCAACAAGATCACCCGCAAGAGCATCCTCACCGTCGAAAAGATGGTCTTCGTCAACCTCGGCGAAGACGGCCTGCCAGCGCCGCACGGGCGCACCGAGATCAAGTACGTCAAAGACCAGTTCAAGGAAGATGAGCTCGTCAGCGAGTAATGCGAGCCCTGTAGGAGCTGCCGCAGGCTGCGATCTTCTGACTTTGTTTTTGCAGAGCAAGATCAAAAGATCGCAGCCTGCGGCAGCTCCTACACTGTCATGCGTATAACCGGGGATTTGCGTGGCGCATACAGAACGTATTCCAGGCAAGAACGGTCGTAGCTAAAAGCCCCCACCCGGTTCCCACGCCATGACCACCCCGACAGACGGCAAGACCCCCAACCTCTCGACCGATGAACAACATGAAGTCGAGAAAAACCAGCCGCCTCGCGCAGCGGTTCTGCATGAAATCATCCGCACGCAGGGCGATCAGGAACTGGAGCGCAGCATCGCCGCGTTGTGGTGGTCGGCGCTCGCGGCCGGATTGACCATGGGCCTGTCGCTGATGGGCATGGGCCTGCTCAATTCGCGCCTGCCCGAGGGCGACGAATTCAAGGTCATCGCCAGTTTCGGCTACTGTGCCGGTTTCCTCGCGGTGATTCTCGCCCGCCAGCAACTGTTCACCGAAAACACCCTGACCGCCGTCCTCCCGGTGATGACCAAGCCGACCCTGGCCAATTTTGGCCGGTTGATCCGCTTGTGGGGCGTCGTCCTGTTCGGCAATTTGTGCGGGACGATACTCGTGGCCTACGTGATGCTCGAGCTGCCGATCTTTGACACCAGGACCGATCACGCCTTCCTTGAAATCGGCCGCAAGGTCATGGAAAACCACGCCAGTCAGATGTTCGCCAAAGGCATCGTCTCCGGCTGGATGATCGCCACCATGGTCTGGATGATCCCGTCCATGGAGAGCGCGAAGATGTGGATCATCATCCTCATCACTTATCTGATGGCGTTGGGCGACTTCACCCACATCGTGGTCGGTTCGGCGGAAGTCTCGTACCTGGTGTTTGCCGGCGAGTTGCCGTGGAGTGATTTCTGGATGGTGTTTGCCGGTCCGACGCTGGCGGGGAACATCATCGGCGGCAGTTGCATCTTCGCCCTGATCAGCCATGCGCAGATCCGCAGCGAAAGCGGTGCGCCAAAGGAAACAGGCAAGGCCAAAGGGTCTGCGGATCAGGCCGAAAAGCCTGACCCGCAGCAGATCAGAAAATGATCAGTGATGCGCGGGCTCGGCCGTGGTGGCCGGCTCGTCGCGGGTGGCGTGCTTGACCAGCTTGCCGATGGTCAGGCCTTGCAACAGGATCGACGACAGCACCACGATGTAGGTGATGCTCAACAGCAAGTCGCGCTCCGGGCCCAGCGGCAGGGCCAGCGCCAGTGCCACCGAAACACCACCGCGCAAACCGCCCCAGGTCAGGATGCGGATGGTGCCACGCGGCACTGTGCGCCAACGCCGCAGCAGAACGATGGCCGGGGCCACGGTGAGCAGGCGCGACAGCAGGATCGCCAGCGCCAGCAAACTGGCCGCCGCCACGTGCGCCCAGTTGAACGGCAGCAGCAACAGCTCCATGCCGATCAGCGCGAACAGCAGGGCGTTGAGCATGTCATCGAGCAGCTCCCAGAAGCCGTCGAGGTACTTGCGGGTCATGTCGTTCATCGCCAGGTTACGCCCCAGGTTGCCGATGATCAGGCCGGCCACCACCATCGCAATCGGCGCCGAGACGTGCAACTCGGTGGCCATCGCCGAACCGCCGATCACCAGCGCCAGGGTCAGCATCACCGTGATCTGATGCTGCTGGACGCTTTTGATCATCCGGTACACCCCATAACCGATCAGCCCGCCGAACAGCACGCCGCCAAGGGCTTCATGCACGAACAGCATGGCCGTGGCGCTGAGGGTCGGCGTCTCACCCAACTGAGCGATGCCCAGCAGCACGGTAAACACCACGACCGCGGTGCCGTCGTTGAACAACGACTCGCCGACGATGGTGGTTTTCAGCGGCTTCGAGGCATTGGCGGTACGCAGTACGCCGAGTACCGCGATCGGGTCGGTCGGCGAAATCAGCGCACCGAACAGCAAGCAGTAGAGGAAGCTCACGTGCCAACCGAACAGGGCAAAAATGTAATAGGCGAGGCTGCCGATCACGGCGGTGGCAATCAGCACGCCGAACGTCGCCAGCAGGCCGATGGGCCAGCGATAGCTGCGCAAATCGTTGAGGTTGACGTGCAGGGCGCCGGCGAACAGCAGGAACGACAGCATCCAGTTCATCAGCAGGTCGCCGAAGTCGATCTGGCCGATCAGTTGCTGCACGCGTTCTTCGAGGCCGGGGTAGCCGAGCACACTCAGGCCCTGCAGCAACAGGGAGAACATCAGCGCGGTGACCATGACGCCGATGGTCGGCGGCAGGCCGATGAAGCGGTAATTGACGAAGGTGAGAAGGGTGGTGAGGCAGATAAAAGCGGCTACAAGTTCTAGCATCCGGGCTCCATTGGATGGGGGGAAAGACAGCGCCCCGATTCTTCGGCGCGAAAGTTGGATGGGCTGTTTCGGGATGGGGACACAATCGCATCCCTCGGTTGGTCAGCGGTACGCATTGGTGTAGGGTCAACAAAAAATCAAGGAGTGGGACGTGGCGGCGACAGTTCTGGTGTTGATGGCGGCGCTGTTGCATGCGACGTGGAATACCCTGATCAAGTTCAGTGCCGAACGGCTGTTGGTGGTGGCGTGCATGGACACGGTGGCGCTGTTGTTCGTGGCGCTGGCCTTTCCATTCATCAGCCTGCCACCGGCGCAAATCTGGCCGTGGATTCTGGCGTCGGCAGCATTCGAGCTGCTGTATCGCTATCTGTTGATCCAGGCTTATCGGGTCGGCGACCTCGGGTTGGTCTATCCCTTGATGCGCGGCTTGTCGCCGCTGGTGGTACTGGCGCTGACCCTGATCTTCGCCGGCGAAGTGCTCACCACGCAGCAGATCCTCGGGATCATGCTGATTCCGCTGGGCATGGTCTGCCTGCTCTGGCAGGGCGGTGGTGGTAAACATTTGCCGTGGTCGATGCTGCCGGTGGTGGCGCTGATCGGCTTGTGCATCGGTTGCTACACCTACATCGATGGCCAGGCCTTGCGGCGCTGGTCGCATCCGCTGGATTACCTGGTCTGGGTCACGCTGCTCAGCGCCTGGCCGTTTCCGTTGCTGGCGTGGGTCGCCAAACGCCCGGCATTTCTGGTGTTCTGGCGCGAGCAATGGAAGCTGGGGCTGGCGGTCGGGTTCTGCGTGTTGTTCAGCTACGCTCTGGTGCTATGGGCGATGCAGTTGGGCTCGATTGCCGAGGCGGCGGCCTTGCGTGAGATCAGCGTGATACTGGTGGTGCTGTTCGGCATGCGGTATCTGAAAGAACCTTTCGGCAGGCCGCGGCTCTTAGCCTGTGGGCTGGTGCTGATCGGCATGCTGGTGATGAAGTTCTGACGGCCCGCCATTTCCAACACTCGAAAAAAGGACGGCGTTATGACGGTGGCTCTGTGGTGTGTATTGATCGCGATTTTCCTGCCGTATGTGTGCACGATTGTGGCCAAGGTCTCGGGCGGTTTCCGGCTCAGTGACAATCATGATCCTCGGGACTTCCTCGATAGCGTGGGCGGCGTCGCCCGACGGGCGCATGCGGCACAGCTGAACAGCTTCGAAGTGATGCCGGCATTTGCTGCCGCAGTGATTGTTGCGCATCTGGTGGGCACGGCGCAGCTAGTGACCGTGAATGTGCTGGCGGTGCTGTTTATCACCAGTCGTCTGCTGTACATCATTTGCTATCTGGCGGACTGGGCGATCTTGCGGTCGCTGGTGTGGTTTGTCGGGATGGGGCTGATTGCTGCGTTCTTCTTTGTGTCGGTATAGATAAAGCAAGATCAAAAGATCGCAGCCTGCGGCAGCTCCTACAAGGTTGATACATGTCCCCTGTAGGAGCTGCCGCAGGCTGCGATCTTTTGCTTTTCAAGGTTTGTCGGCGACCTGGGGCACTTGCGGCAACGCCGCACCTTTAGGCCAGAGCATCCAGATCTGCCCCTGCTGTTTCATGTCCCCGGCCAGTTGCCCGGCTGCGTCGCCGGTGCCCCAGAACAAGTCCGCGCGCACCTCGCCGGCAATCGCGCCGCCAGTGTCCTGCGCCGCGACCGGGCGAACCAGAGCGGTGCCATCCGGACGGGTGGTCGACAACCACAGCAGACTGCCCAACGGAATCACCTTGCGATCCACCGCCGCGCTATAGCCGGCCGTCAGCGGTACGTTCAACGAGCCGCGCGGGCCTTCATTGCTGTCCGGGTTGCGAGTGAAAAACACGTAGCTCGGGTTGCTGCCCAGCAGCTCCGGAATGCGCGACGGGTTGGCCTTGGCCCAATTGCTGATCGCGCTCATGGTCACGTCTTCTTTCTTCAACTCGCCCTGTTCCACCAGCCAGCGGCCGATCGGCCGGTACGGGTGGCCATTCTGGTCGGCGTAGGCGATGCGCAGTTGTTTGCCGTCCGTTGTCTGAATCCGCCCGGAGCCCTGAATCTGCAGGAATTGCAGGTTCATCGGATCGGTCAGGTACGCCACCACCGGGGCTTTGACGCCTTTGGATTCGATGGTTGCGGCGTCGTCATACGGCTTGAGCACCCGACCTTCGAGGCGACCGCGCAGGCGCTTGCCCTTGAGTTCGGGGTAAATGCTGTCCAGCGAGACGATGATCATGTCTTCGGGCACACCATAGACCGGCACGTTGGCTGTTTCGGTGGGGGTCAGGCTGCCGGGGTAGACCGGCTCGTAGTAACCGGTGATCAGGCCGTTGGGGTTGTCGTGTTCGGCGCGCAACCCGAACACGTCGAGGTTCTGCTTGAGGAACGCGCGAATCTCGTTGGCGCTTTGCGGCACGCTGGCGGCTGCCGCGCAGGTGCCACCCCAGATCGGATCAGCCTTGAGTCGGGTGCAGGCGCTGCGCCACGAGCCGAAACCGGCGACCAGGTCGCTGTCGGACACCGCCGGCAGGGCTTCCCAGGTGGCGCTGGAATAAGTCGCCAAGGCGTGGGTTTTCGGTTTGGCATTGTCGCCGCCCGTACAGCCAGCAAGGATTGCCAGCAGCGGCAGGGTTGCGATCAGCGGGTGACGCCAGGCCTTGAAACGGCTGTTCATGGAGTGATTCCTGTGCCGGTTGCCGAAGTGCTCCATGCGCCCGGGCAACCCGTATTTTTAATAGGGCTATTGGTGTTTATCAGCGACGCGAGGATACTGGCCGCCGAATTCCGTGACCTGAAGCCACCATGACTCTTAAAAGAATTGCTGTTGTATTGCTGGCCTGTCTGACCTTGTCCGCCTGTGGCGGCGTCGATCCGAATTCGCCGCTGGGTCAACGCAAGGCGATCTTCAAGCAGATGCTCAAGACCGGTGAAGACCTGGGCGGCATGTTGCGCGGACGCATTCCGTTCGACGGGCCGAAATTCGCCGAGGGTGCGGTGAAACTTGATGCGTTGTCCCATGAACCGTGGAAGCATTTCCCGCAGGTGCGCGAAGAAGATAACACCAGCGCCAGGGACGATGTCTGGCTGCGTCAGGCCCGCTTTCAGGAACTGGCCCGCAACCTTGAGGCGGCCACCGGTGAACTGGTGATCGCCAGCAAGGTTCAGCCGTACAAGGCCAGCAACCTGGGGCCGGCGGTGCAGAAAGTCGAAGATGCCTGCAGCGCTTGCCATAAAGAGTTTCGGGACCATTGAACTGCTGAGCAATTGTGGCGAGGGGATTTAGCGAAACGTCGCACCGCCCCGATCGGCGGCGAAGCCGTCGTGAACCTGCTGTTCTTTCTGAAAGACTCGGTTGAATGGTTTTGGGGCTGCTGCGCAGCCCATCGGGGATAAATCCCCTCACCACATAAATCTCCCTCACCAAACCTTCGGTTACTTGTCAATCTGGTCCAGCGCATCCTGCAGTTCTTTGCGCGACTCGGCGAGTTTGTTTTTGCGCTTGTCGATCTTCTCCGGATCACCTTTCTTCATCGCCTTGTCGAGATCAGCCTGACGTTTGCTGACTTCGTGCTTGGCTTCCAGCACCTTGTTCTCGCGTTCTTTCTTCAGGCCCGCATCGGTGCAGTTTTTCGTCACTTCGTCCAGAGCGGTTTGCAGACCGGCCTGCTGGTCGGTGTTGCCTCGGGATTTGGCTTGTTCGATCTGATTGATGATGCCCTGCTTCTTCGCGGCGCAACCGGTCAGGCCCGGTGCATCTTCGTCGGCCATCGCAGGTGCGGCCAAAACGCCACAGAGGGTCAGCAAGGCGAGCGGTGCAAGAAATTTCATAAAAGCTCCATGTGCGAAGGCAATCGGGTCGGTGGCACTGCGCTGTTTGAGCGTCTGACGTTCCTTCGGTTCCCGGCTGCCGGGATTGCGTGATCAGAAGCCGTCGATTCCGGCGGCGCGTAATGTGTCACTCAAGGCCAGCACCTGCGGGTCGCGGAAGAATGCGCTCAATTGCGCCGCGCGGCCCGGGCCGATTCCGGCTTCTGCTTGCCATTGTTCGGTGTTGCGTTGTGCCAGCGCCTGCCACGAGTCGGCCAGTTGTGCCTGACCGGTGGGCGGTAAACCCAATGCTTTGAGCCACTGCGTGAACGGTCGTTGGCGGGCGCTGTGAAAACTGTTGATCAGACGTGCGCTGCTGCGCTCGCCGAAGCCGGCAATGTTAGCAAGCTCTGGCTCGTCGAGGGTCAACCAATCCAGCAGGTTGTTCAGGCGGCCTGTTTCCAGAAGTTTCTCCCAGGTGCCGCGCCCGACATTCTGCAGCGCCAGGCCTTGTTTGCCACTGAGCCAGGTCAGGCGCGCGAGAAACTGGCTTTCACAACCGGGTGTCGGTTGCCAGCAACTCAAGGCGTGGAAGTCGCGCGTGTCGGGAATGTCGAGGGCGGCTCGTTCGGTAGTGCGCAGCACCACACTGTCGAGTCGCGGGATGGTCAACCCGGCCAGGCTGATTGCCACTTGATCGCCGGGGCGGATATCCAGCGCCTGCCAGCGCTTGAGTGAACCGGCGCCGACGCGTTTGATCTCGCGGTCATCGAGCATCACCGGCGACAACTCCAATACCGGCGTGATGCGTCCACTGCGGCCGACCTTGAAATTCACTTTGCGCACCTCGGCCAGCGCTCGGGTAAACGGGTATTTCCAGGCGACGGCCCAGTAGGGCGCGCTTGCCTGCCAGCGCTCGGCCGGTGGGCGCTGGCTCTGGCGCAGGACAATGCCGTCAGTAGCGAACGGCAGGGGCGATCGATACCAGTACTCCCGCCATTTTTGCGCGTCGGCAAGGTTGGTGATGGCCTGACTGAATGGCGCTGTCGTGGCAAAGCCCAATGTCGCTAGCGTCGATATTCTTTCCGGCAGATTCGCCGGCCCCTGCGGCCAGTCCCAGACGAACAGACCGATCCCGGACGCCTGATCTGTGCTCAAGGTTTTACGGCTCATCAGCCCGGCAACCGTGGCGCGGGCGTTGACGCCGCCGGCGCTGGCTTGCACATGTTGATTCAGGCGCCAGTAGAGTTCGCCTTGCACCAGCAAGTCCAGCGGTTGAGACAGTTGTTGCGGAATGGCAGCGATCTTTTGCGCCGACGCTGTCCAGTCCTGACCGCTGATCCCGTCGCCGCGACTGATCGCTTGCTGCAACAGGCCGCGACGGTAAATCAGCGTGACGGCCACACCGTCGACCTTGGGTTGTACCCAGACATCCTGCCGATTCTTCAACCACGCTTGAACGGCAGCAGCTTCGTGAAGCTTGTCCAGACCGGTGTGGGCGACCGGATGCGCGACGGAGCCAGACACGCTGCGCAACGGTTCGGGCGCTGCGGGCTGCTGGAAGCACTGGCGCCATTGGTTGAGCCGCAGGCGCGATTGATCGTAGAGCTCGTCGGCAATCAGCGAGCGACCTTGGTGGTGGTAGGCGTTGTCCCATTGATCGATCTGCAGTTGCAGGGCCGAGATTTCAGTTTTTGCCCTGCTGGTAGACCAGTCGGGGCAGGCTGAGTAAGCGATCAGAGGGATGACGCTCAGCAGAACAGCGGAAAACAGGCGCAGCGTGGCAAGCATTTTGAGCGTCCTTGCTCAGGGGGAATGTTTGAAGGCTAGGCGAGGATTGCGGGTCGGGTAGCCTGGGTGTTTTGCGGGGTGTTGCGCAGCGTTAAAGTCAAAAGATCGCAGCCTTCCGCAGCTCCTACAGGGGGATGCGTTGTGTAGGAGCTGCCGAAGGCTGCGATCTTTTAATCCTGGCAAGCATGAAAAAGCCCCGCACGGCGCGAACCGTGCGGGGCTTTTTTTGCGGCCGGGAAGGGCTTACAGACCTGCGGCGGAACGCAGAGCGTCGGCGCGGTCGGTTTTTTCCCAGGTGAAGGTGGAGAAGGTGTCTTCGCCAACCGTCTTGGTCTGCGGAGCACGACCGAAGTGGCCGTAGGCTGCAGTTTCCTGGTACATCGGGTGCAGCAGATCGAGCATGGTGGTGATTGCGTATGGACGCAGGTCGAACACTTCACGCACCAGTTTGATGATCTTGTCATCGCTGATCTTGCCGGTACCGAAGGTGTTCAGCGAGATCGAAGTCGGCTGAGCGACACCGATGGCGTAGGACACCTGAATCTCGCAACGCTCGGCCAGGCCGGCAGCGACGATGTTCTTGGCAACATAACGGCCAGCGTAGGCCGCCGAACGGTCAACCTTCGATGGATCTTTGCCGGAGAACGCGCCGCCGCCGTGACGGGCCATGCCGCCGTAGCTGTCGACGATGATCTTGCGACCGGTCAGACCGCAGTCACCTACCGGGCCGCCAATGATGAACTGGCCGGTCGGGTTGATGTGGAACTGGGTGTCTTTGCTCAGCAGTTCGGCAGGCAGCACGTGCTTGACGATCAGCTCCATCACGCCTTCGCGCAGGTCTTTGTACGACACTTCAGGGTTGTGCTGGGTCGACAGTACAACGGCGTCGATACCGACCACCTTGCCGCCTTCGTAACGGCACGTCACTTGCGACTTGGCGTCTGGACGCAGCCACGGCAGCAGGCCCGATTTGCGGGCTTCGGCCTGGCGCTGCACCAGCTGGTGCGAGAAGGTGATCGGCGCTGGCATCAGCACGTCGGTTTCGTTGCTGGCGTAGCCGAACATCAGGCCCTGGTCGCCGGCGCCCTGATCTTCAGGCTTGGCGCGGTCAACACCCTGGTTGATGTCAGGGGACTGCTTGCCGATGATGTTCATCACGCCGCAGGTCGCGCCGTCGAAGCCGACTTCGGAGCTGGTGTAGCCGATGTCGCAGATCACATCACGAACGATCTGCTCCAGGTCGACCCAGGCGCTGGTGGTCACTTCACCGGCCACGATGGCAACGCCGGTCTTGACCAGAGTTTCCACGGCAACGCGTGCGTGTTTGTCCTGGGCAATAATGGCGTCCAGCACCGCATCGGAAATCTGGTCGGCGATTTTGTCCGGATGTCCTTCAGACACGGACTCGGAGGTGAAGAGGGAGTATTCGCTCATCTCGATGTTTTCCTGAATTTACCGATGGTGAGTGTCGCCAGCCGGTCGCTGAAAGTGGCGAACCTGGATCTGGAAACCATTACGTAAGCCTACATAGAGGCTGTCCCCGGGAACGAGTCCCGCAGCGGTGGCCCAACGGGCCAGATCGTCCTGTTCAAACCCCAACCACAGATCACCGCAGGCCTCCCTGGCCCAACTCTGGTTGTGGCTACATAACTCTGTCACGAGCAGGCTACCGCCCGGTTGCAGCAGGCCGGCCATGTGCTTGAGCGCTTCGGCCGGCGCGGCGAAATGGTGCAACACCATGTTCAGTACCACGCAATCGGCCTGAAGGCTGGAGCCATTCAATGCATCGGCCAATTGCAGGCTGACGTTAGCCAGCCGTTCACGTTCACATACCTGACGCGCCAGTTCGAGCATCGCCGGGCTGTTGTCCAGCGCGGTTACGGTGCCGAAGCGGCGGGCCAGTTCCGGCAGAAAAGCACCATCGCCGGGGCCGACTTCAATGGCCGTGGCAGCACCATTGAAGTTCAGTTTGTCGAGCAGGGCCAGCACGCTGTCGCGGTACTGCGGCAGACCTGCGATCAAGTCTTGCTGGGCGCGGAATTTTTCCGCAACCCGTGCGAAAAAGTCCTGGCTGGCGGCTTCACGTTGTCCGTGGACCTGAGCGATGCGAGCCTGCACGTCCTCCGGCAGCGCCAGATTGTCGACTTCTTCTAACAGTGCTGCATGCAACTTGCCGCCCAGCAATTCGGTGTGGGGCAGGGCGCGGCGATAGAAAATCGCGTTGCCCTCGCGGCGCGTCGCCACCAGATCGGCCTGGGCCAGCACCTTGAGGTGGTGGCTCATGCCTGACTGACCAATGCCGAAAATCTGCGCCAGCTCCAGTACGCCGAACGAATCGTTGGCCAGCGCGCGCAATACATTCAGGCGCAGCGGGTCGCCACCGGCCTTGCACAGAGCCGCCAGCTCGTCGCAATCGTCATGGCGAATGGAAGGCACGCGTAAGTTCATGGGGCAGCAGTCTAGTGACGGTGGGAAATCGCCGCAAGGGCAATATCAAAAAGTTTTGATATTGCTCGATAGATGGCACTTCTCACTGGCTGGTTAACTCTACAAACGAACAGCGGAAAGGTTTCACCAGACGAAACCGCCGTCCAGCACGGGAAAAACGCCCTCGGATGACTATCTGTCATTGCCCCGAGGCGCTCCGGTGAGGGAAAATGCCCTCCTTTTTTCCGTTTCAACCTATTCACACCCAGGAGATCAGCGATGCCTAGCCGTCGTGAGCGTGCCAACGCCATTCGTGCCCTCAGCATGGATGCCGTGCAAAAAGCCAACAGCGGCCATCCCGGTGCCCCTATGGGTATGGCAGATATCGCCGAAGTACTTTGGCGCGACTACCTCAAGCACAACCCGAGCAACCCGTCGTTCGCCGACCGTGACCGCTTCGTGCTGTCCAACGGCCACGGCTCGATGTTGATCTATTCGCTGCTGCACCTGACCGGTTACGACCTGTCGATCGACGACCTCAAGCAGTTCCGTCAACTGCACAGCCGCACCCCGGGCCACCCGGAATTCGGCTACACCCCGGGCGTCGAAACCACCACCGGCCCGCTGGGTCAGGGTCTGGCCAACGCCGTCGGTTTCGCGCTGGCGGAGAAAGTTCTCGGCGCGCAGTTCAACCGTCCTAGCCACAACATCGTTGATCACCACACCTACGTGTTCCTCGGTGATGGCTGCATGATGGAAGGCATTTCCCACGAAGTCGCTTCTCTGGCCGGTACCCTGGGCCTGGGCAAGCTGATCGCCTTCTACGATGACAACGGCATTTCCATCGATGGCGAAGTCGAAGGCTGGTTCACCGATGACACGCCAAAGCGTTTCGAGTCCTACAACTGGCAGGTGATCCGCAACGTCGACGGTCACGATCCGGAAGAGATCAAGACCGCCATCGAAACCGCGCGCAAGAGCCCGCTGCCGACCCTGATCTGCTGCAAGACCACCATCGGTTTCGGTTCGCCGAACAAGCAGGGCAAGGAAGATTGCCACGGCGCCCCGCTGGGTGACGCGGAAATCGCTCTGACCCGTCAGGCGCTGAACTGGAACTACGGCCCGTTCGAAATCCCGGCCGACATCTATGCCGAGTGGGATGCCAAGGAAAAAGGTCGCGCCGCCGAAGCCGAATGGGATCAGCGTTTCGCTGCCTACTCTGCGGCGTTCCCGACCGAAGCCAACGAGCTGATCCGTCGTCTGAGCGGCGAACTGCCGGCGGACTTCGCGGAAAAAGCCTCGGCTTACATCGCTGAAGTCGCGGCCAAAGGCGAAACCATCGCCAGCCGTAAAGCCAGCCAGAACACCTTGAACGCGTTCGGCCCGCTGCTGCCGGAACTGCTCGGCGGTTCGGCTGACCTGGCCGGTTCCAACCTGACCCTGTGGAAAGGTTGCAAGGGCGTCAGCGCTGAAGATGCCAGCGGCAACTACATGTACTACGGCGTGCGCGAATTCGGCATGACCGCGATCATGAACGGCGTGTCCCTGCACGGCGGCCTGGTGCCTTACGGCGCGACCTTCCTGATGTTCATGGAATACGCGCGCAACGCGGTGCGCATGTCGGCACTGATGAAGAAGCGCGTGATCCACGTCTACACCCACGACTCCATCGGTCTGGGCGAAGACGGCCCGACGCACCAGCCGATCGAGCAACTGACCAGCCTGCGTTCCACGCCGAACCTCGACACCTGGCGTCCAGCCGATGCCGTTGAATCGGCGGTGGCCTGGAAAAACGCGCTGGAGCGCAAGGACGGCCCGTCGGCGCTGATCTTCTCGCGTCAGAACCTGCAGCATCAGGAACGCGACGCCGCCCAGATCGCTGACATCAGCCGTGGTGGCTATGTGTTGAAGGACTGCGCAGGCGAGCCTGAGCTGATCCTGATCGCCACCGGTTCGGAAGTCGGTCTGGCCGTTCAGGCCTACGACAAGCTGACCGGGCAAGGCCGCAAGGTGCGTGTGGTTTCCATGCCTTGCACCAGCGTGTTCGATGCGCAGGACGCCGGCTACAAGCAATCGGTTCTGCCGCTGCAGGTCAGCGCACGTATCGCGATCGAAGCGGCTCATGCCGACTTCTGGTTCAAGTACGTGGGTCTGGAAGGTCGCGTGATCGGCATGACCACCTACGGCGAATCGGCGCCGGCTTCGGCATTGTTCGAAGAATTCGGCTTCACCCTGGACAACATCCTGGGTCAGGCTGAAGAGCTGCTGGAAGACTAAAACATAGCGCGGCGACCCAAGTCGCCGCGTTCCCTGTAGGAGCTGCCGAAGGCTGCGATCTTTTGATCTTGATCTTGAACAACAGGATCAAAAGATCGCAGCCTTCGGCAGCTCCTACATGGGGTTGTGTTGTTAGCGAATACTATCGAGAACCCCATGCCTCAACCGCGTCCCTACAAAGTTGCACTCAACGGCTACGGCCGGATTGGTCGTTGCGTCTTGCGTGCGTTGTTTGAGCGTGGCGAGAAGGCCGGGTTTGAGATTGTCGCGATCAACGATCTGGCGGACATGGCCAGCATCGAATACCTGACACGCTTTGATTCCACTCACGGCCGGTTTCCCGGCGAAGTGCGTGTAGAAGGCGATTGTCTGCATATTAATGGCGACTGCGTGAAGGTCCTGCGCAGTGCCACCCCCGAAGGCATCGACTGGGCGGCGCTGGGCGTCGACCTGGTGCTCGAATGCTCCGGCGCTTACCACACCCGCGAAGATGGCCAGCGTTTCCTCGACGCCGGCGCGCCCCGCGTGCTGTTCTCGCAACCGATGGCCAGCGAGGCGGATGTCGACGCCACCATCGTCTACGGTGTCAATCAGGATTGCCTGACCGGCGCCGAACTGCTGGTGTCCAACGCCTCCTGCACCACCAACTGCGGCGTGCCGCTGTTGCGTCTGCTGGACAAGGCGATTGGCCTGGATTACGTGTCGATCACCACCATTCACTCGGCGATGAACGATCAGCCGGTGATCGACGCCTATCACCATGAAGACCTGCGCCGCACCCGTTCGGCGTTCCAGTCGGTGATCCCGGTGTCCACTGGTCTGGCGCGTGGCATCGAGCGCCTGCTGCCGGAACTTGCCGGGCGAATTCAGGCCAAAGCCGTACGCGTGCCGACGGTCAACGTGTCCTGCCTCGACATCACGATGCAGACCGCCACCGCGACCGATGCGGGCGAGGTCAACCGGATCCTGCGCGAAGCCGCCACCAGCGGCCCGCTCAAGGGACTGCTGGCCTACACCGAGTTGCCGCACGCCAGCTGTGATTTCAACCATGACCCACATTCGGCCATCGTCGATGCCAGTCAGACCCGTGTTTCCGGCCCCAAACTGGTGAACATCCTGGCCTGGTTCGACAACGAATGGGGTTTTGCCAACCGAATGCTGGACGTTGCAGACCACTATCTGCAAACAGCGATTTCAAAAAAACCTGCTCTCTAAGAACAGTTACTCAGGAAGTGCGACCCATGACCGTGTTGAAGATGTCCGACCTCGATCTGCAAGGTAAGCGCGTATTGATCCGCGAAGACCTCAACGTCCCAGTCAAGGACGGTGTTGTCACCAGCGATGCGCGTATCCTGGCTTCGCTGCCGACCATCAAGCTGGCCTTGGAAAAAGGTGCGGCGGTGATGGTGTGTTCGCACCTGGGCCGTC
This sequence comes from Pseudomonas sp. Y5-11, assembly GCF_022368695.1. Taxonomy (NCBI): domain Bacteria; kingdom Pseudomonadati; phylum Pseudomonadota; class Gammaproteobacteria; order Pseudomonadales; family Pseudomonadaceae; genus Pseudomonas; species Pseudomonas sp. Y5-11. The sequence continues at coordinate 213,954 of NZ_CP058974.1, read as the reverse complement.
CGACCGAAGGCGAGTTCTCCGCCGAGAACAGCCTCAAGCCAGTCGCTGACTACCTGAGCAAGGCTCTGGGCCGCGAAGTGCCACTGGTGGCCGATTACCTGGATGGCGTTGACGTCAAGGCCGGCGACATCGTGCTGTTCGAAAACGTGCGCTTCAACAAGGGCGAGAAAAAGAACGCCGACGACCTCGCCCAGCAATACGCCGCCCTGTGCGACGTGTTCGTGATGGACGCCTTCGGCACAGCGCACCGCGCTGAAGGTTCGACGCACGGCGTGGCCAAGTTCGCCAAGGTCGCCGCGGCTGGCCCGCTGCTGGCCGCTGAGCTGGAGGCACTGGGCAAGGCGCTGGGCGCGCCGGCCAAGCCAATGGCTGCGATCGTTGCCGGTTCCAAGGTGTCGACCAAACTCGACGTCCTCAACAGCCTGAGCCAGATCTGCGATCAACTGATCGTTGGCGGCGGCATCGCCAACACCTTCCTGGCGGCCGCCGGTCACCCGGTCGGCAAGTCGCTGTACGAGCCGGACCTGCTGGACACCGCGCGCGCCATCGCCGCCAAGGTCAGCGTGCCGCTGCCGGTGGACGTGGTGGTTGCCAAGGAATTCGCCGAAAGCGCCGAAGCCACCGTCAAGCTGATCGCTGACGTTGCCGCTGACGACATGATTCTGGACATCGGCCCGCAAACCGCGGCCAACTTCGCCGAACTGCTGAAATCGTCGAAAACCATTCTGTGGAACGGTCCGGTCGGCGTGTTCGAATTCGATCAGTTCGGCAACGGCACCAAAGTGCTGGCCCAGGCCATCGCTGACAGCGCCGCATTCTCCATTGCCGGCGGTGGCGACACCCTGGCGGCCATCGATAAATATGGCGTGGCCGAGCAAATCTCCTACATTTCCACCGGTGGTGGCGCGTTCCTCGAATTCGTCGAAGGCAAGGTGCTGCCAGCCGTTGAAGTCCTGGAAAGCCGGGCCAAGGCCTGAGGCCGCCCGGTTGGCCAGGCAAAGGAGTGTTCAGATGGTCAAGTCGTTAGCGCTGTTGTTGCTGACCGGTACGCTGGCGGCCTGCGGGAGTAACCCGAAGGCCGAGGCCACGCCCGCGCCGGATGCCGCGCAGAAAGGCTGCTACCAGGCCGACTGGCAGGCCGAAACCAATCCGGTGCTGAACAAGCGCTCGGGGCCGGACGGCCTGGACAAATACGAGACGCAAACCCCGGCCAAGGAACATGGTTGTCCTTGACCGGTCTGACTCTTTAACGCAGGGCTGGCGGCGTGCGCTGTCAGTCGAGGAACACGGATGAAAGGCTTGATCGCCATTGCGGCGTTGGCATTGTTGGGCGGTTGCGCGCAGATGAACCTGTTTCAGTCGTCCGCGCCGGCGGATAGCTGGACCACCTGGACCTGCGACAGCCAGGCCAAAGTGCTGTGGCGTTACGCCGATGCCGGCCAGAAGGAAGTCGATGTCCGGCTCGGTGGCGGTGATCAGGTCTATCGCCTGAAAGAAGAGCCGGGCGCCTCGGGCGTGCTGTACAGCGACGGCATGCTGGCGTTTCACGTCAAGGGTGACGAAGGCCTGGTGTACTGGGTCGCCACCAATGACCTGATTGGCCGCGGCTGCAAGGCCGAGTAATTGAAGCACTGCGATTCTCATGTGGGAGCGAGCCTGCTCGCGAAAGCGGTCTGACAGGCACTGCATCAACGACTGCGAGATTGCTTTCGCGAGCAGGCTCGCTCCCACAGGGGATCTGTGCAGTTCTCAGGATTTTGCTTTATCGAATCACCAGACCGGGCCTCAACCCCCGATCTGCAATCACTTGAATAGCCGCCGCCGCTCCGGCAGGCTGGCACGATTAACGACCCTCAACCGGGAGAGACACACACAATGGCACTTATCAGCATGCGCCAGATGCTGGACCACGCAGCCGAGTTCGGCTACGGCGTTCCAGCCTTCAACGTCAACAACCTTGAGCAGATGCGCGCCATCATGGAAGCCGCTGACAAGACTGACTCCCCGGTGATCGTCCAGGCTTCGGCCGGCGCTCGCAAATACGCCGGCGCGCCATTCCTGCGTCACCTGATCCTGGCCGCGATCGAAGAGTTCCCGCACATCCCGGTGTGCATGCACCAGGACCACGGCACCAGCCCTGACGTCTGCCAGCGCTCGATTCAACTGGGCTTCAGCTCGGTGATGATGGACGGCTCCCTCGGCGAAGACGGCAAGACGCCGACCGACTACGAATACAACGTCCGCGTGACCCAACAAACCGTCGCCATGGCTCACGCCTGCGGCGTTTCGGTTGAAGGCGAGCTGGGCTGCCTGGGTTCGCTGGAAACCGGCATGGCCGGTGAAGAAGACGGCATCGGCGCTGAAGGCGTTCTGGATCACAGCCAGATGCTGACCGACCCGGAAGAAGCCGCTGACTTCGTCAAGAAGACTCAGGTCGATGCCTTGGCCATCGCCATCGGCACCAGCCACGGCGCCTACAAGTTCACCAAGCCACCTACCGGTGACGTACTGGCGATCGACCGCATCAAGGAAATCCACAAGCGCATCCCGAACACCCACCTGGTGATGCACGGTTCCTCGTCGGTTCCGCAGGAGTGGCTGGCGATCATCAACCAGTACGGCGGCGACATCAAAGAAACCTACGGCGTACCGGTTGAAGAAATCGTCGAAGGCATCAAGTACGGCGTGCGCAAGGTCAACATCGACACCGACCTGCGCTTGGCATCCACTGGCGCCATGCGTCGTCTGATGGCCACCAACCCGAGCGAATTCGACCCGCGTAAATTCTTCGGCGCGACCGTGACGGCAATGCGTGATGTATGTATCGCGCGTTATGAAGCGTTCGGCACCGCCGGTAACGCTTCGAAGATCAAGCCGATCTCGCTGGAAGCGATGTTCCAGCGGTATTTGAAGGGTGAGTTGAACGCGAAGGTTAACTAAGCCTTAGCTTTGAACCGCTGATACAAGAAACCCGCCGTAAGGCGGGTTTTTTGTGGGCTGCAATATCTGCGTGCAGTGTAACTATCCAAAAGTCAGAGCAAATGGCGCTGCTGATTGCTTGATGGCAGTGAACACGTGAGGCGCCTGTTCCCGATACTGAGAATGGCGCTTGAGCACCTTCTCAACAGAGATGAGCAACTTCTGAATGCGCTCGCTGGGCTTCTCGATTTCACAGGTATGAGCAAACTCCAGCAATCCTTGTCGTGAAGCGAACATTGACTTGTTACCCGCCAGATCCAGCGCCAAAACATCTTCCGGGATATAGGCCGTGGTATTGACGATGTCATAAGCCGGAGCCAAGCGTGCATCCCGTTGCGTCGGTTCGGAATAGAGCAAGCCGAAATTCTTCAAATGAGCGTCGCCATTTCCGACGATGCAACTCAGGGCAACGCTATCGAAGAGTTGATCGAGGGACGTGCGCAAATGTATCGCCGGACAAAATACTCGAACTGCCTTCGCGATGGCTGCATAACTTTTGCTGTACTTCTGAGTGGCCGACAGCCCCATCAACACGGCCATGTCTTCAAAACCGATCGGGTTGAGCTGATCGTCGCGATCAAAGCGGCGCATGACAAATAGCTTGGCGTTGTCGGAAAGGTAAAACGGCGGAACGGGAATGCCCGCGTCTTTTGCCATGGACATGCACAGGAATTCGTTGATCGCCAGGCCCGGGAATTCGTCTCTGCCACTTTTGATGATCAGGTCCGAGGTTTTGGATGTCACTCGCGGCAACTCTACCTCTTGTCGTTCCGGCACCAGCAACTTGGGTTGAACACCTGAAATGCCTGCCCGCAGGATGTAGCGATCAAGCATGTCGGCGAAGATATCTTCCGTGCCGTCCCACGTGAGAATCTCTTCGAGTTTCTCTCCCGGAAATTCTTGCTCCTGCAACAAGGCATCCACGGTTTCAGAGCGTACGTGAACCCTGCCAATGGGCGATGTGCTGCCGGAAAGCGCCAGTAGCAACATTGGGTCGACGTTGACTGTCTTGGCCAAGCGATTGCGTAACTGTTCCAGCACATAGCCTTCTGGCAGGTTCATTTGAAAAACAGGATGCAGTTCGCGCCGACGAAATTCGTCATACCGTACAGGCATCGAGAGGCTAATGGCCATTTTTGGCGATGCATCTTCGTGATCGAAAAGTGAAATCTTCGGCATTGCTGAAAAGTCTGCCGCTATTACCTTGTGGGGTGCTGACTTGAAGAGAGGCCATTTTCATTCGAATAAATCTCCAAGCTCTTCAAGGGTTGGCATCGTTGCTGGAACCACCGAGAGTTCGCAGTCCAGTGCAGCCAAAACGCGCGCATAAGCGATCATGCCGACAGAAAGGGTACCTTTCTCCACCGCGATGACTTTGTATCTTGTCAGTCCCGCCAGATCGGCAAGCTGCGCCTGTGTCAGGCCACGATTTATGCGTTTCTCTCGTAATTGGATACCGAGACGGCCGATCAATAGAGTGTGATCCATGTTGTGATACCGTAACAATTTGAAGCCAATGTAGCGTATGCGCAACATTTAATCTATTTGCCTCAAGAAACCCGCCGTAAGGCGGGTTTTTTGTGGGCGATTATTTCTTCAACCCCACATGATCCAGGCCTGATTCACCGCCAGTTCACCGAGCATGACGATTTGCGCGATGCCCAGTGCGGTCTTGCGGTGGGAGGGGTCGAGGATGGCGGCGAAGTTGTTGAGCATGTCGCTTGCCGAGCCCAGGGTTTCGCTGGCGTTGGCGAGCAGGGATTCGCTGTCGTACTTCGGGTTGGCGAGGTACATGGGCTCGGGTTTGTTGCTGCTCGCCATGATGAGGGCGGCGGGATTGAGATAATGGTCGAGGGCGCGTTCGGCGGCGTCGTGGAGTTTTCTGGAGTCGAGGGATTCGTAGGGGGAGGCTGGATCTTTGTCTGGCGGGTGTGGTGTTGATTTGGTCATGTTTCGTCTCCGGTAAATGGAGCCGGCACCGGATCGCTACTAAACGAAGGGGTGGCAGCTGAACGCAGGTTAGTAGACCGGGGAGACGCGACCGGCGCACCCGAAGGCGCCCTGCGTACAGCTACCATCAAGCGCGGATGAATGTCCGACTGAATGGTGCCAATGCGCATCGCGTAACCTCGGGCTACTAAACCCGATCACGGGAAATCAGTGACGCGAATCAAGTTACCGATGGCCCTCCAGGCGCACAAGCCGGCGGATTCTGGCGTAGCTGTAGGTATCCACGCAAGTTGTTGTAGGCATCGGGAAGTAACCGCCGAGCGATTTAAACAACACCGTTTAAAGGATGTCCGACTGGCAATAAATAACACTGTGGCGAGGGAGCTTGCTCCCGCTGGACTGCGCAGCAGGCCTCGCTTTTTTAGGGCCGCTGCGCGCCCCAGCGGGAGCAAGCTCCCTCGCCACAGGGATTTGTGCCAATGAAGCCTTATTTGTCGTGGTCGATGTCGAGTTTGCTGAAGGTGACCTGGCCGCCTTCGCTGGTATAGCCGGTGTTGTCCTGCACATACACCCCGGCCTTGAAGTACAACGGCTTGTTGCGCCAGGTCGCGCTGATCTGTGAGTCCCACTGGTAACCCGCCGCGCTTACGCCAAGCGCCCCGCCGGGGCTCAAGTGGATCAGGTAGTTGAATTCGCGATCCAGCTTGATGCCGGTGGCGAGGGTGATGACGCGGCTTTCCTGGTCGTCGGGGTGCATTCGCACTTTGATCACCAGGTTGCCGTTCTGGGTTTTTTCCTTGTACTGGTATTCGAGCTTGACCATCGGGCGCTGGCTTTCATAAGCGTGGATCTGGCCGATGACGATCTTGCCGGAGCTGGGCACCTTGTTGACCGAAAGGGTCGCGCGCAGCAGGTTGTCGGCGTCTGGGTAGTACCAGTTGCGCAGGGTGCCGTTGCTGTAGGTTTCGCGCAGTTCGGTGCGCGGGTAAATGGCGTTTTCGGTTTTTGACCCGGTCACCGGCGACCAGAAGAACAAGGTGCCGGTGTCGGAATGGAAGTACTGATCCTTGAAGCCATTCACCAGTTTGGAGGTTTCGACGGTGTACGGCGGACTGCCGACGGGAACGCTGAGGTTCCATGTTGCGAGATCGATCATGTCGGTTCTTCCACTCAATTTTCCTGTACGCGAGTGCCAGAAGCTCTAGCCCGCGCTTTTTCGGGCGGCAGTTATAAGCGTAGAGGTGTTTTTTGTTAACGCCCGTTTGGCAGATGATTGGCGTCAACATCCTGTCGAAATGCCATCTGTGCCGGTTTTCGGGGGCTGCAGGGGTGACCGTTAGTCGGTAAATTACAGCTTTGGCTAAATGATGGCGGCGTGGCAGCTTCTGCTTTCACAGATCCGGGACTAGAGTGATGGCTCAGTAACTGTACGGTTTTCACAAAAAACCGGCCGATAGTCCGACAAGAGATGTCCCGACAAGAGAAGCAGCATGGAATGCGCGCAACCCCAGCCAGGTGAAGGCAGCTCTGTCCTTTTGATCGTTGATGACTACCCTGAAAACCTGATCAGCATGCGCGCGTTGCTGCAGCGTCAGGATTGGCACGTCATGACCGCCGCCTCCGGTTTCGAGGCGCTCAATCTGCTGCTCGAACACGACGTCGATCTGGTGCTGCTGGACGTGCAGATGCCGGGCATGGACGGCTTCGAAGTCGCGCGGCTGATGCGCGGCAGCCAGCGCACGCGTCTCACACCGATTATTTTTCTCACCGCCAACGAGCAATCACAGGACGCCGTGATCAAGGGTTACGCCAGTGGCGCGGTGGATTACCTGTTCAAACCGTTCGATCCGCAGATCCTCAAGCCGAAAGTCCAGGCGTTGCTCGAACACCAGCGCAACCGCCGCGCCTTGCAGCGTCTGAGTCATGATCTGGAGGTCGCGCGGGCCTTCAATGCCTCGGTGCTGGATAACGCGGCGGAAGGCATTCTGGTGCTCGGCGAGGACGGCCTGATCCGCTTCGCCAATCCGGCGATTTCGCGCTTGCTGAATGCGCCGGTGAAAGAGTTGGAGGGCAAGGAGTTTCTCGATTTTCTGCAGAAACCGCATATCCCGCTGTGGGCCGGTTCCGAGTTGCTGGCCGGCTATAAACGCGGTGAGACCTTGCGTCTGCACGATGCATTATTGCGTACGGCGCCGGGGCAGCAGGTGCCGGTGGCGTTGTCCTGTGCGCCGCTGCCCGCCGAGCAGCGGGCGATGGTGGTGACGGTGCTGGACATGTCGGTGGTGCGTCACCTGCATCAGCAGCTGGAATTTCAAGCGGTCACCGATCCGCTGACCGGTCTGCTCAATCGCCGGGGCTTTTATCAGACGGTGGAAAACCTGCTGCTGCGCGGTGAACGCAGCGACAGCAGTTGGGTGCTGCTGTATCTGGATCTGGATGGCTTCAAGCGGGTTAACGATTCCCTTGGCCACGATGCCGGCGACCGGGTGCTGCGCTGGGTCTCCGAGCAGTTGAAAGCTTGTCTGCGACCGTTCGATATTCTCGCGCGCATGGGCGGTGACGAGTTCACCGCGTTGCTCGATCTGGAGTTTCCCGAGCAGGCCGCAAAAATTGCCGAGAAGCTCATCGAACGGGTGTCGATCTGTCAGCAGATCGAAGGACTGGACATCGCTCTCGGCGCGAGTATCGGCATCGCCACTTACCCGGACTGCGGCGCGAACCTGGACGGTTTGCTGCGCGCCTCCGACATCGCCATGTATGAAGCCAAGCGCGCCGGGCGTCAGCAATATCGTTTTTATGATCACGAAATGAACGGTCGCGCCCGCTCGCGGCTGATGCTCGAAGAGAGCGTGCGCAATGCCATCGAGAACCGGGATTTCAATCTGGTGTATCAGCCGCAGGTGGCGATCGACAGCGGGCAGATTCGCGGTTTCGAGGCGTTGCTGCGCTGGCAGCACCCGAGCGTCGGCGATGTGCCGCCGGGGTTGTTCCTGCCATTGCTGGAGGAAGCACGGCTGATCAGTCGGCTCGGTAGCTGGATCTATCACCGTGGCGCCGGCCAGCGCAAAGCCTGGGAAACCCTGTTCGCCGAGGATCTGGTGCTCGGCGTGAGTTTGAGCAACACCCAGTTCGGCCTGCCGAACCTGGTCACCGAATTGCGTCAGGTGCTGGAGCGGCATTCGCTGCAGCCGCAGCAACTGGAGGTGGAAGTCACCGAAGACGCGCTGATGCACAACCCCGACGAGACCCGCAAACAGTTGCGCCTGCTGCGTAATCTCGGGGTGCGGGTGGCGCTGGATGACTTTGGTTCAGGGCCGTGTTCGCTGGCGTATCTGCGTGATCTGGAACTGGATACGCTCAAGCTGGATCGACACCTGATTGCGCGGCTGCCGGACTCGACGCGCGACGCGGCGCTGGTCAGCAACGTGATCAATCTGTGCAAACAGTACGGTTTGCTGGTGATCGCCGAAGGCGTGGAAACCGTTGAACAGTATCAATGGCTGCAGGCGCATGGCTGCGAATACGTACAGGGTTTCCTGGTGGCGCGTCCGCTGACCTCCGAGGACGCCGTCAGCTTTGCCAAACCCTTTGACTGGAGCGCGCTGCCGGTTTGAATTCGCTACACTGGCGCTCTTTTCGAACCGTGCTGCCGTGTCCATGACTGCGTTGAAATACCTCCAGGCCTATCCCGCGCAATTGCAGGATCAGGTGCGCCAACTGATCGCCGAACAGCGTCTGGGTGACTACCTGAGCCAACGCTATCCGGGACGTCACGATGTGCAGAGCGACAAGGCGCTGTATAGCTACGCGCTGGACCTGAAGCAGGAATACCTGCGCAACGCGCCGGCCATCGACAAAGTGCTGTTCGACAACCGCCTCGACCTGACGCATCGCGCGCTGGGCCTGCACACCACGGTCTCAAGGGTGCAGGGCGGCAAGCTCAAAGCCAAGAAAGAGATTCGCATCGCCTCGCTGTTCAAGGAGGCGGCGCCCGAGTTCCTGAAGATGATAGTCGTGCATGAACTGGCGCACTTCAAGGAATCGGATCACAACAAGGCCTTCTATAAGTTGTGTGAACACATGCTGCCGGGGTATCACCAGGTCGAGTTCGATCTGCGGGTGTACCTGACGTGGCGGGATCTGCAATGAAGATCAAAAGATCGCATTCCAACTGTAGGAGCTGCCGCAGGCTGCGATCTTTTAACGTTGGGAGTGTTTAGATGGACGTAAGCAAGACCAAAAGCAGCTTTTACCGGCGCCTGTACGTGGCCTACCTGATCGACAGCGGCCTGGCCCCCAGCGTCCCGGCGCTGACCGAAGTGACCGGCATGCCCCGGCGCACGGCGCAGGACACGATCGCCGCGCTGGCGGATCTGGATATCGTCTGTGAGTTTGAGCAGGAAGAGGGCGCGCGCAACCATGCCGGGCGCTATCGGATTCGCGAGTGGGGGGCAATTGATCGCGGGTGGATCGAGCGCAATCTGCGGCAGATCAAGGCTGTGCTGGAATATCCCTGAGTTTTGCAGTGTTTGAGCTGACGCAATCGCTGGCAAGCCAGCTCCCACAAGGGTCTCCAGTCAACACGGTTGTTGTGAGCAACGGATGAACCTGTGGGAGCTGGCTTGCCAGCGATGAGGGCCTCAAGGACGACGCATGCCTATGTGCGGAATGTCATCCTCCAGATATTCCTCACCCTTCACCACAAACCCGTACCTGCCGTAATACCCCTGCAAATGCGCCTGCGCCGACAGATAGATAGGCACCTGCGGCCAATGCTTCTCGGCCTGATTCAGGGCGTGTTCCATCAACACATGGCCCAGCCCTTTGCCACGGCCCTGCGGCGCAATGATCACGCGGCCGATCACCACGTCACCGCCCTGGGATTCGGGGTCCAGCAGGCGCAGATAGGCCATCAGTTGATCGCCTTCCCAGCCCATCAAATGATGGGTATCGCCGTCCAGATCCTGCCCGTCGAGGTCTGGGTAGGCGCATTGCTGTTCGACCACAAATACGTCCGAGCGCAGTTTCAGCAGTGCGTATAACTGCTCTTTGCCCAGATCGCTGTGATGCTTGCAGATCCACTCGATTGTCATCTTCCGACTCCTTGAACACCGTCGCCCGATACTAAGTGCACAGGCGTTGAATGTCTGTATGGCGGAAGAGTCTGTGACAAAGGTCAAAATGCCATCATTCCTTTCTCGCGGTGGCGGCCGCTTTGTGTAATCTGCTGGAAAGCGCTGTGCACGGGCTTCAATGAGCTACTGTTAGGGCCTGGGTTTCGCCGGTACGGGGCCTTGGGGTTTTGACTGGAAAACACGCCGGGCCAACCGCCCGCTAAGGATTTTCAAGCATGCCGCGACTGCATCGAGCCTTTGCCTTGATCGGACTGCTCTTGCTGGCCCAACCCGCCGCTGCGGACAAGCTGCGACTGGTATTTGATATCTGGCCACCCTTTACCGACGACACGCTGGTCAACGGTGGCCTGGCCACCGACATCGTCAGCACCGCGCTGGCGCGGGCCGGTTACGCCAGCGACTATGAGCAGGTGCCGTGGGCGCGGGCGTTGTTGGGGGTGGGCGAGGGCCGGTACGACGTGCTGGTCAATGCCTGGTACAACGACGAACGCACCCGGATCGGCCAGTTCTCTGGCGAATACCTGCTCAACCGCATCCGCTTTCTCAAGCGCAAGGACACTCCGCTCGAATACAACAGCCTGGAGCAACTGCACACCTACCCGGTGGCGGTGGTGCGCGGTTATGCCTACTCGCAGGCGTTCGATGCCGACACGGCGTTGCAGAAAGTCCCGGTACACAACTTTGCAATGGCGGTGCGCATGCTGGCGGCGGATCGGGTCAAGCTGACCCTGGAAGATGAGTATGTCGCGCGCTATTACCTGGCGCGCGAATCACCCAAGGTGCGCAACGCCGTGGAGTTTCTGCCCAAGCCGTTGAGCGAGAACAGCCTGCATATTCTGGTGAGCCTGAAGAACCCCGAGCATGAGCAGATTGTGGCCGGGTTCGACAAGGCGATTGCGGCGATGAAGGCGGATGGCAGTTATGACAAGTTGCTGAGGCAACATGGGATGTGAGCATCTGATCCCGGAGTTGCGTTGTTGCTGATGCCCTCATCGCTGGCAAGCCAGCTCCCACAGGTATTGCGGTGTACACAAATCATGTGGGAGCTGGCTTGCCAGCGATGGGGCCAGTCCGGTCACCTTAAGCCTCACTGGTGTCTTTGATCAAATGCGCCGCCAACGTGCGCAACGGCCCCAACTGCCGGCAGATCAATGCCAGTTGCGTCTGCACCAGCCGCTGCCCTTCATCGATCTCGTCCGGCATCTGCTCCAGCTCATTGGCCAGCGCTTCCTCGTCGTCGCTCTGGATCGCCACTGGCTGCTTGTTGGCCAGGCCCTGGGCGATTTCATCGATGCTCGCGGCCAGTTTCACCCCGGCGCCGTCAATCAGGTGTTCGCGGATTTCCGCCGGTAGCTGCGTTTCGCGATGCGCGCCCAATCCGGAGAGGTAGCTGAGCAGCGTGTGCGACAGCACCAGGAAGCGGAAACCGACATCCGCTTCCTTACGGAAATGCCCCGGCTCCATCAGCATGTTCGCCAGCGTGGTCGACAGTGCCGCGTCGGCATTGTGCGCGTTGCGTCGGGCCAGGCGATAGGCGAGGTCATCGCTCTTGCCGGCGGCGTATTGCTGCATGATCTGGCGCAGGTAGATGCTGTTGCACGTCAGGGTGTTGGCCAGCACTTTGTTCAGGCGTCGACCCTGCCAGTCCGGCAGGAACAGGAACACCGTCAGGCCGGCGATCAGGCTGCCGAGCAGGGTATCGAACAGGCGCGGCAGGAACAGCCCGTAGCCATCGCCGATCTGGTTAAAGCAGAACAGCACCATGATCGTGATCGCCGCCGTCGCCACGGTGTAGCGCGTGGTGCGGTTGGTAAAGAACACCACCCCGGCGGCAATGGCGAAGCACGACTGCACCAGCGGGCTGGGGACAGATCGAACAGCGCCCAGGCCACGGTCAGACCGATGGCGGTGCCGAGAATCCGCTGCCCGAGTTTGCGCCGCGTTGCGCCGTAGTTCGGCTGGCAGACGAACAGCGTGGTGAGGATGATCCAATAGCCCTGCGACGGGTGAATCAGGTGCACCATGCCGTAGCCGATACTCAATGCCAGCGGCAGACGCAGGGCGTGGCGGAACAGCAAGGAGGTCGGTGTCAGCTGCGTGCGCAGACGAATCCACACGTCCTTGAGGTTGCGTGGTGAGCGGTCGAGCAGGCTGCTATCGGTGGCGTCCGCCAGCGCGTCAGGGTTGCTCGCATCGCTGAGCAAGCGGTCGAGGGTGCCGAGGTTGGCTGCCAGAGCACGCAGCGAACGCAGAAGGCCGCGCCACGCCGGATTGCTCTGGATGCGCAGGTGTTCAAGGGACGCGTCGAGGTCTGTCAGCGCTTCGGCAAAACTGGCGTCGTAGACGAACGGCTGGCGCATCTGGATCGACTCGGCCAGCGCACGACAGGCTTTGCCCTGCTGGCGCAGCAGACGCTGGCAGCGGAACAGCACGTCGCTGTGGAAGAATGCCTCGGCCAGCGCGTTGTACGGATAGTGCGAAGAGCTGGCGCGTTCGTGAATGTCTTGGGCGAGGAAATACAGCTTCAGATAACGGCTGACTTTCGAACCCGGGCGACCGTTGCCGACCCGGTGCAGGATGATTTCCTTGGCGCTGTTCAGCGCGGCCACTACGCGACCGTTCTGCTGTGCCAGTTCCAGCCGTCGTCCTTCGACGTCCAGTTGGCGGATCGGCTCGAACAGCGAGGCTTTGAGCTTCAGGTAGAAACCCAGTTCACGGAACAGCCGCGCCAGACTCTGCTGCACCGGCTGGTTGGAAAACAGCGCCTGCCACAACACCGAGAGCAAGCCGTACCACGCGGCGCCCGCCACCAGCAGCATCGGCTCGTGCCAGAAATCGGTGACCGCGCCGCCGCGCTGATCCACGCCGATCATGGTGTAGACCGACAGAATCAACGTTGCCGAAGCAATCGCGCCATAACGCTCACCGAGCGCACCGAGCATGGTCAGGGCGAAACTGGCCAGGGCCAGGGCGATGGCAAACACGATGGGGTAGGGGAAGAGCAGTTCCACCGACAGCGCGGCGATACTGAAACACACCAGCGTCACCGCCAGAGCATTGAGGCGGCCCTGCCAGCTGTCGTCGGTCTCGGCCAGGGCGCTGGCGATAATCCCGAGGAACAACGGGATCAGCAGGCCCATTTCATCCTGATACCAGCACAGCGCCATGCTGCCGGTCAGGGCGATGAACACCCGCACGCTGTAGCTGAATTTATCCAGCGCCCACAGGCGCCGCAAAGACTGACGAAACGAGGTCGAGGACATGAAGTGCGAAGGCCTTCCGAGGCGATGCCGCTAAATTGAGCCAGTAATGACGCCGACGCAATGGCGCCGATCACATCTGACAGCAAAAAGTATTCCTTGATTGCCCGCTCCCCCCTGTAGGAGCTGCCGAAGGCTGCGATCTTTTGATCCTGTTTTTAAGATCAAAAGATCGCAGCCTTCGGCAGCTCCTACAGGGGAGTGTTGTTTCAGTCAGACGTACTGCGCAGCCGCGTACCCCGAGGCCCATGCCCACTGGAAGTTGAAACCGCCCAGATGCCCGGTGACGTCGAGAACCTCGCCAACGAAATACAGGCCCGGGCTTTTCAGCGATTCCATGGTCTTGGACGACACTTCGCGGGTATCGACGCCGCCCAGCGTGACCTCGGCGGTGCGGTAGCCTTCGGTGCCGGCCGGGACAACTTTCCAGCTGCCGAGCTTGTCGGCGATCTGCGCCAGTTCGGCGTGGGTGTACTGCTTCATCGGTTTGGAGACGAACCAGTTGTCCGCCAACAGGTTGGCCATCTTCTTGGTGAAGATCTCGCCGAGCAGGGTTTTCAGTTCACTGTTCGGGCGTTCGGCCACTTGCTGTTGCAGCCATGCGGCGGTGTCGTGATCCGGCAGCAGGTTGATCTCCACGGTGTCGCCCGGCTCCCAGAACGACGAGATCTGCAGGATCGCCGGGCCGCTGAGGCCACGGTGAGTGAACAGGATGTTCTCGCGAAAGCTCTGCTCGTTGCAGCTGACCAGACAGTCCACCGACGTACCGGACAACTCGGTGCACAGTTCCTTGAGCTGATCGGTGATAGTGAACGGCACCAGGCCGGCACGGGTCGGCAGCAGTTCATGGCCAAACTGCCTGGCGACCTGATAACCGAAGCCGGTGGCGCCCAGTGTCGGGATCGACAGCCCGCCGGTGGCGATCACCAGCGATTGGCACTGAACCTGGCCGAGGGTGGTGTCGAGCAGGTAACCGCTTTCTACCTTTTCGATGGTCTGGATCGAGGTGTCCAGGTGCAACTCGACGCCGGCCTGATCGCACTCGTCGAGCAGCATGCCGAGGATGTCGCTGGATTTGTTATCGCAGAACAGCTGGCCGAGTTTTTTCTCGTGGTAGGGCACGCCATGCTTGGCGACCATGCCGATGAAATCCCACTGGGTGTAGCGCGCCAGTGCCGATTTGCAGAAATGCGGGTTACCCGAAAGGAAATTGCCCGGCTCGGTGTACATGTTGGTGAAATTGCAGCGGCCACCACCGGACATCAGGATTTTCTTGCCGGCCTTGTTCGCATGGTCAAGCAGCAGTACCTGACGCCCACGCCCGGCGGCGGTCAGTGCACACATCAACCCTGCGGCGCCAGCGCCAATGATCACGACTTCGGTAGAGCGCAAAACGGTGTCCTCTGAAATATCACCACAAAACCAACTGTTGTAGGAGCTGTCGAGTGAAACGAGGCTGCGATCTTTTGATCTTGCTCTTTAAAAACAAAGTCAAAAGATCGCAGCCTGCGGCAGCTCCTACAGGGCAGGCGTTGTTCTTACAAGACCCGTACGCGCAGCGAACGGCCCTTGATCTTGCCATTGTTCAAGCGCTGCAGCGCCTGCATGACCACGGTGCGTTCAACCGCCACATATGACTGGAAGTCAAAGATCGCGATCTTGCCGACCTGGGCACCCGGGATGGCGGCGTCACCGGTCAGGGCGCCGAGGATGTCGCCCGGACGAACCTTGTCCTTGCGCCCGCCGGCGATGCACAGCGTGCTCATCGGTGGCTGCAGCGGGGCGCCGCCCTGGGACTTGAGGTTATCGACCTGATCCCAGTTCAACGGGGCTTTCTGCAACTGTTCGATGGCTTGCGCACGATGCGCTTCGGACGGTGCGACGAGGCTGACCGCGATGCCTTTTTCGCCAGCGCGACCGGTACGGCCAACGCGGTGAATGTGGATTTCCGAGTCGCGGGCCAGCTCGACGTTGATCACCATGTCCAGCGCATCGATGTCCAGACCACGGGCGGCCACGTCGGTGGCGACCAGGACCGACGTGCTGCGGTTGGCGAACATTGCCAGCACCTGATCGCGGTCACGCTGTTCCAGATCGCCGTGCAGGCCGACGGCAGAAATGCCTTTGGCGGTCAGGTGGTCGACGGTTTCCTGCACTTGCTGCTTGGTGAAGCAGAACGCCACGCAGGAGGCCGGGCGGAAGTGGTGCAGGACTTTGGTCACTGCGCTCATGCGCTCTTCCGGGGAAATCTCGTAGAAGCGCTGCTCGATCTGCGTGTCGTCGTGGAACGCTTCGGCTTTCACCGTTTGCGGATCACGCATGAATTTCGACGCCAGTTGCTTGATGCCCACCGGGTACGTGGCGGAGAACAGCAGGGTCTGACGACGCGACGGGGTCTGCTCGATGATGTCTTCGATCGCGTCGTAGAAACCCATGTCGAGCATGCGGTCGGCTTCGTCGAGGATCAGCGTGTTCAGGCCATCGAGGACCAGCGAACCCTTGCGCAGATGCTGCTGGATACGTCCCGGGGTGCCGACGATGATGTGTGCGCCATGCTCCAGCGAAGCGATCTGCGGGCCAAACGACACGCCGCCGCACAGGGTCAGGACCTTGATGTTGTCTTCGGCACGGGCCAGGCGCCGGACTTCCTTGGCGACCTGGTCGGCCAGCTCACGGGTCGGGCAGATCACCAGCGCCTGGCAACCGAAGTAACGCGGGTTGATCGGGTTGAGCAGGCCGATGCCGAACGCGGCGGTCTTGCCGCTGCCGGTCTTGGCCTGGGCGATCAGGTCCATCCCCTTGAGGATCACCGGCAAGCTCTGCGCCTGGATCGGCGTCATCTGGGCATAACCGAGGGATTCGAGGTTAGCCAGCATGGCGGCGGACAGCGGCAGAGTATTAAAAGCGGTGGCGATGGTGGTCACGGGACTGGCCTGCAAAACAAAATGTCGCGCAGTGTAGCAGCCCCGTGCCACTTTCCTCGAAAGTTCTGGACGAACAGTGCCTGAATCCCAAGGCGAGGTGGTTTAACTGTGGTGAGGGGATTTATCTGTGGTGAGGGGATTTATCCCCGATGGGGTGCGCAGCACCCCTGGATAGGTTGAATGCGATCAACCTGAAGTAATGAGGGGGCAGATTCTGGGGCTGCTGCGCAACCCATCGGGGATAAATCCCCTCACCACAAAAGCCTCCACCAGACATGACACTGTTCAGTGTTCGATGTGCTCATCCGGATGTTCATCCGGGCGTTTGCCCCGGCGGCCGTCCTCTTTCGACAGTTGCGAGAAAATCGTCGCCGCCAGCATTGCCATCACTCCGACGGTCACAAACGTTAGCTGGAACGCCCCCAGCACGGTCTCGACGCCGTCGTTGCCGATTTCCGCCGTGAAGCCGCCCAGCAAGGCGCCGGCACAGGCCACGCCCAGGCTCAGCGACAACTGCGCCACCACCGACAGCAAGCTGTTGCCGCTGCTGGCGCTGGCGTCGTCGAGGTCGATCAGCGTCACGGTGTTCATCGCGGTGAATTGCAGCGAGTTGATCGCGCCGAGAACCGCCAGCAGGCACAGCAGCAGCCAGTACGGCGTCTGCTCGCTGACCAGACCCATGCTCGCCAGCATGATCCCCAGCGCGAGGGTGTTGCCGGTGAGCACGATGCGATAGCCGAGGCGTTCGATCAGTGGTCGCGCCATCCACTTGGCAAACATCGCCGCAGCGGCCAGCGGCAGCATGCTCATCCCCGCTTGCGACGGCGAATAACCCAGCGCCACTTGCAGCAGCAACGGCACCAGAAACGGCAGGGCGCCGCTGCCCAGGCGGGCGAACAGGTTGCCGATGATTCCAACCGCGAAGGTTCGGGTCTTGAACAACGATGGGGCGAACAGCGGATTTTCCACACGCCCGGCGCGCAGCCAGTACGCCGCCAGGCAGGCCAGACCGCCGAACAGCAGCAACATCACCCGCAGGTGCGGCAAGTGCAGTTCGCCCAGACCTTCCATGGCGATGGTGATCAGGATCATTGCGGCGCCGAACAGCAGGAAACCGAGGCTGTCGAAGCGCGTGCGTTCGCTGCCGCGCAGGTCGGGAATGAACTTCCACACCGCGTAGCAGCCGATGGCGCCGACCGGCAGGTTGATCAGGAAGATCCAGTGCCACGTCAGGTATTGCACCATCCAGCCGCCCATGGTCGGACCGATCAACGGGCCGAGCAGGCCGGGAATGGTGATGAAACCCATGATCCGCACCAGTTCCGAACGCGGATAGGCACGCAGCACCACCAGCCGTCCGACCGGCAACATCAATGCGCCGCCCAGGCCCTGGATTACCCGTGCGCCAACCAGCATGCTCAGGCTGCTCGATAACGCACAGAGCAGCGAGCCAATGCTGAACAGCAGGATCGCTCCGAAGAAGATTTTCTTGGTGCCGAAGCGGTCGGCGATCCAGCCCGAGGCCGGAATCAGCAAGGCCACGGTGAGCATGTAGGCGATGACCACGCCTTGCATGCGCAACGGGTCTTCGGCCAGATCCCGGGCCATGGCCGGCAGGGCGGTGTTGAGGATGGTCCCGTCGAGGGACTGCATGAAGAACGCAATGGCGACGACCCACGGCAACCAGCGGGCGGTGATGGCGTCGAGAGGCGGGCGAGTGGGCATGGAACCTCTTGTGGTTGGAGTTAATGCATATCCATTGTCGAGCGCGGTCAGTGTGGGAGCGAGCCTGCTCGCGAAGAGGCCATTTCATTCAACATTGATGTCGATTGATCTACCGCTTTCGCGAGCAGGCTCGCTCCCACAGGTTTTGCTTTTACAGGGTTAGCGTGAGTCGGCTCACCAGCGCCCCCGGCAACAACGCCGACGAGGTATTGCGCTGGCTATACGTGCTCGCCGACAGCAGCAACTCGCGCTCGGCGGTCAATGCTTCCAGCTGCGAACCCAGCAGGCTGTAGGCGCTGTCGTCGAAACGCATGGTGCTGACCGGCGCCTGAATCTCGCCGTTCTCGACCCAGAAGGTCGCGAAGCGGGTCATGCCGGTCAGGCGCGCCGCCGGTTGATCGGAGTAGTTCAGGTACCACAAGTTGCTGATGTACAGCCCGGTGCCCAACTGCTTGAGAATTTCTGCCTGTGACAGATCACCGGCCGCCATGTTCAGTGCACTCGGCATTTCACCGCCGCTGGCGCCGTTGGCGGTCAGGCCGTATTCGGCGGCACTGCGCGAGCCGACCAGTTGATCGCCGGCCTTGCCTTCGATGACCAGCCGCAGATCGCTGCGCGGATAGCCTTCGCCGGAGAACGCCGGGCTCAACGAGCCGCTGACTTTTTCATCCAGCGACACCAGCGAGCTGAACGCCTGATCACCGACATACAGCTTCTGCAGCGGACTGCTCTTGCTGGCGATCGACTGTGCGGAGAACCCGCCCCAACTGAGCATGCCCATGATTTCTTCCAGCGCGGCTGGCGCCAGATACGCTCGATATTGCCCCGGTGCGAGGGTGCGCAACGGTCGACCGAGAAACGCCAGTTGCTCGCGCGCCTGCTGGAAGCGCCGGGCGAAGCCTTCGCTGCTCCATTCGTGCCCGGCGTAGCTGGCCTTGACCGCTTCGCCGTTGTCGTGAAACAGGCTGAAGTCGAAGTTGAAGCTGTTGGCCTGATGCCAGCCAAATGCTCCCGAGGAGCTGGCGAAACCACGGCTGATCGGGCCGGCAGCATAGAAGCCGACCAGATCCAGACCTTCAGCCGCGGTGCAGATTTCCCCGACCACTAGCTCGGTGTCCGGCAGCGGATGTTGCTGTACGTTGTTGCTCTGCCAGCCGTTGTGGTTTAGCAGCAGGTACGGATCCTGCGGCAGCAGCGGCAGGGTTTCGCGCAGTTGTTGCAGGCCTTCGGCGAGGCGCTGCAGATCGGCTTCCTGATCACCGGACAGGGTGATGTGCAGGTCGGCATGACGGCCGTCGTTGATCAGCTTTAACCCGACGTCGGCTTGCTGCACCTGACCGGCCTGACGCACCTTGGCGTGATTGAAACGCACGAACGCCGAGGATTCCGCGGCATAGCTGAGGGTGAATTGTTCCGGCTCGCGCACACTGTCGCGCAGCCAATTGACCATGATCTTGAAGGCGTCGGACTGACTCTTCGAAATGCTCATCAGGCGTCTCCCCCAAACACATCAACGTTGCTGAATACGCAGGCCGGCGAAGCGTGGCCGACGCGGATCACTTGGTTCGGCTCGCCCTTGCCGCAGTTTGGCGTGCCCAGCACCATTCGGGTGCCGGCATCGCCGACCGCGCGCAGACTCTTCCAGAACTGCGCGGAAATACCTCGGTAATTCGGATTTTTCACCACACCCTTGAGTTCACCGTTCTCGATCAACTGCCCCCACTCGCATCCGAACTGGAATTTGTTGCGCGCATCGTCAATCGACCATGAACGGTTGGTGCTCATCAGAATGCCATGCTCGATGCCGCTGATCAGTTGCGTCAGCGACTGATCGCCCGGCTCGATGTTGAGGTTGGCCATGCGGTCGATCGGTGGCCGGTTCCAGCCGCAGGCGCGGCTGTTGGCAACGCCGTCGAGTCCGGCGCGGAACTGTGACAGTGCGCCGCCCAATGGCCGCAACAGCAAGCCTTGGCGAATCAGGAATTGTTTGCTGGCCTTGCTGCCGTCGTCATCGTGGCCGTAGCTGGCCAGCTCTTCGGGAATGTCCGGATCGAAGGTCACGTTGAGCAGCTTCGAACCGTATTGCAGGCTGCCGAAGTCGCTGGTTTTGACGAAGCTGGTGCCGGCGTAATTGCGCTCGTCACCGAGGATCCGGTCAAGCTCCAGCGGGTGACCGATGGACTCGTGAATCTGCAGCATCATCTGGTCGGGCATCAGCAACAGATCGCGCGGGCCTTGCGGGGTATTTGGCGCGAGCAGCAACTGCAGGGCCTGATCGGCCACTTGCGGGCCGGCGCCGACCAGACCGCAACGGCTGATCACGTCGGCGCCACCCTGCTGACCGAAGTTCTCGCGGCCCAGGGAGCGGGTCTGGCTGTCGTTGCCGTCGTAGGCGGTGACATCGAAGCTTGGATAAACGAAGCGCTGGGCCTGGCGCAATTCGGCGCCGGCACTGCTCAGGTAAATCTGTTCGACGTGGGTGATGCCGATGCTCGCTTGCCAATGCACCAGGCGCTCATCCTTTGGCACCGAGGCGGATTCCGCGCCGAGCAGTTCGAAACATTCGCTCAGGGACGGGAAGGGTTGATCGAGATTGGGCGAAAAGTAATCAGCGCGGTCACTGGATACCGGCTGATCGCGCAGGTCGAGCAAGGCGTGGGGCTTCAGTCGCCGGGCCTGCTGTTCGGCGCGCTCCAGGGCGGCTTGCAGGCCTTGCTGCGACAGGTCGTTGGTCGCTGCATAAGCCTCGACGCCGTTGACCCGGACTGTGAGCATCGCACCCTCGTCACGGCTCAGGCTGGGCGGTTCGGCGACGTTCTTGCGCACCGACAGGTATTGGCCGGACTCGCGCACATACCGCAGGGAAAAAAACTCGGCGCCCGTGCGCAAGGCAGCGAAGCGCTGCTTGAGCTGGGGGTGGAAATCGAACATTCGGGAACCTCCTTGTCATGGAGTTGCGGGGCGAAGCGATTCGGCGGGGAGGGGTGAAACGATTGCGCGAGGTCTAGAGTAGGCCTGCGTGGGGGTAGGATCAAGTGAAGAGGGGGTGTAGGAGGATTTACTGTGCAGCAGGGGAATTTGTGCTGAATGTGAGGGCCCCTTCGCGAGCAGGCTCGCTCCCACCTTTGAAATGCATTCCAATGTGGGAGCGAGCCTGCTCGCGAAGGTAGCGCTTCGGTATTACGCCTTACTGGGCAACAGGCGTGATATCACGCATTGGCTTGCCCTTCACCGGCGCACCGCCAGCAACATAGTAGGCAGCAGTGCTGCGCGGCAGCGGTTTGCGGCCACGGATCTTGTCGGCGATTTTCTCGGCCATCATGATCGTCGGCGCATTCAGGTTACCGGTGGTGATGATCGGCATGATCGAAGCATCGACCACACGCAGGCTCTGCATGCCGTGCACGCGGCCTTCGCCATCCACTACGGCCATCTCGTCGGTGCCCATCTTGCACGAGCAGGACGGGTGGAACGCGGTTTCGGCGTGCTCGCGGATGAACTTGTCCAGCTGCTCATCGGTTTGTACGTCGATGCCCGGGCTGATTTCGCGGCCACGGAAGGCGTCCAGTGCAGGCTGTTGCATGATTTCGCGGGTCAGGCGGATGCCGTCACGGAATTCCTGCCAGTCCTGCTCGGTGGCCATGTAGTTGAACAGGATGCTCGGGTGCTGACGCGGATCCTTGGATTTGACCTGGATGCGACCACGGCTCGGCGAACGCATGGAGCCCATGTGCGCCTGGAAGCCGTGCTCTTTCACACCGTTGCTGCCGTTGTAGTTAATCGCCACCGGCAGGAAGTGGTACTGGATGTTCGGCCATTCGAACTCTTCGCGCGTACGGATGAAACCGCCGGCTTCGAACTGGTTGCTGGCGCCGATGCCGGTGCCGTTGAACAGCCACTCGGCACCGATGGCTGGCTGGTTGTACCAGAGCAGCGACGGGTACAGCGAGACCGGTTGAGTGCAAGCGTATTGCAGGTACAGCTCAAGGTGATCCTGCAGGTTTTCACCGACGCCCGGCAGGTCATGGACGACCGGGATGTCGAGGCTTTCCAGCAGTTTTGCCGGGCCGACACCGGAGCGCTGCAGAATCTGCGGCGAAGCGATGGCGCCGGAGCACAGCAGAACTTCCTTGCGTGCCTTGGCTTCAACGCGCTCTTCCGCCGAGCCGACCAGGTAACGCACACCGACCGCACGCTTGCCTTCGAACAGGATCTTGTCGGTCAGGGCGTGGGTAACGATGGTCAGGGTCGAGCGTTTTTTGGCGACGTCGAGGTAGCCTCGGGCAGTGGAAGCACGACGGCCGTTCGGCGTCACGGTGCGGTCCATCGGGCCGAAGCCTTCCTGCTGGTAGCCGTTCAAGTCTTCGGTGCGCGGGTAACCGGCTTGCACGCCGGCTTCAACCATGGCGTGGAACAGCGGGTTGTTGCCGGCTTTCGGCGTGGTCACGCTGACCGGGCCGTCGCCACCGTGGTAATCGTTCGGGCCGATGTCACGGGTTTCCGCTTTACGGAAGTACGGCAGGCAGTCGAGGTAGGTCCAGTCTTCCAGGCCTGGCAGTTTCGCCCAGCCGTCGTAGTCCATCGCGTTGCCACGGATGTAGCACATGCCGTTGATCAGCGAGGAACCGCCGAGGCCCTTGCCGCGACCGCATTCCATCCGGCGACCGTCCATGTGTGGCTCCGGATCGGTTTCGTACGCCCAGTTGTAGCGACGACCCTGCAGCGGGAATGCCAGCGCGGCCGGCATTTGCGTGCGGAAGTCGAAACGATAGTCCGGGCCGCCTGCTTCGAGCAGCAGCACGGTGACGCCTTCGTCTTCAGTCAGACGGGTCGCCAGGGTGTTACCGGCCGAGCCGGCACCGATGATGATGTAATCGAATTCTTGGGACATTGAATGCACCCTCTTTAGATGTGGTCAGGTCAAGATCGCCGGGACGCCGCAACACCTGTGGTGAGGAGAGAATCCTCTGTGGTGAGGGGATTTATCCCCGACAGGCTGCGCAGCAGTCTTGAAATCAGCGATTGAGATCTATCTGGAGAACAGCAGTGTCTGGAAGGGGGCTGCTTCGCAGCCCGTCGGGGATAAATCCCCTCACCACAAAGGCCCCATCCAGACTCTGAGTCAGATCAGAACACCGAGACGTAATCGCCCAGCTCGACCTGTACCGATTTGATGCGTGTGTAGTTGGTCAGCGAGCTGATGCCGTTTTCACGGCCTACGCCCGACTGCTTGTAACCGCCCACCGGCATTTTGGCGTCGGACTCGCCCCAGGCGTTGATCCAGCAGATACCGGCTTCCAGTTGATGAATCACGCGGTGCGCGCGGTTCAGGTCTTTGGTGACGATACCGGCGGCCAGGCCGAAGTCGGTGTCGTTGGCGCGGCGGATCACTTCTTCTTCGGTCTCGTAGGAGAGAATCGCCATCACCGGGCCAAAGATTTCTTCACGGACGATGGTCATCTCGTCGGTGCAATCGGTGAACACGGTCGGTGCAACGAAGGCGCCTTTGGCGAATTCGCCGTCGGTCAGACGCTCGCCGCCGCACAGCACGCGGGCACCTTCTTCTTTACCCTTGGCGATGTAACCCAGCACGCTTTCCATGTGGGCGAAGCTGACCAGCGGGCCGAAGTTGGTGTTTTCGTCTTCCGGGTTGCCGATGCGGATGCGCGCTACGCGCTCGACGATCTTGGCTTCGAAAGCGGCTTTCAGGTGGCTCGGTACGAACACGCGAGTACCGTTGGTGCAGACCTGACCGGAGCTGTAGAAGTTGGCCATCATCGCGGTGTCGGCGGCGCGATCCAGGTCGGCGTCGTCGCAGATGATCAGCGGCGACTTGCCGCCCAGTTCCATGGTCACGTCTTTGAGCGACGAAGCCGAAGCGCTGGCCATGACTTTCTTGCCGGTGTCGGTGCCGCCGGTGAAGGAAACTTTCTCGATGCGCGGGTGCTCGGTCAGCCAGGTGCCGACTTCACGGCCGCTGCCGGTCAGGACGTTGAACACGCCGTTTGGCAGGCCGGCTTCGGTGTAGATCTCGGCCAGTTTCAAGGTGGTCAGCGAAGTGACTTCGCTTGGCTTGAAGATCATCGCGTTACCAGCGGCCAGGGCGGGTGCGGATTTCCAAAGCGCGATCTGGATCGGGTAGTTCCACGCGCCAATACCGGCGACCACGCCCAGCGGTTCGCGACGGGTGTAGACAAAGGACGTGTCGCGCAGCGGGATCTGCTCGCCTTCGATCGCCGGCACCAGGCCTGCGTAGTATTCCAGCACGTCAGCACCGGTGACGATGTCGACGTACTTGGTTTCGGAGAAGGCTTTGCCGGTGTCCAGGGTTTCCAGAGCGGCCAGTTCATCGTTGCGCTCGCGCAGGATATCGACGGCGCGGCGCAGGATGCGCGAACGCTCCATGGCGGTCATCGCGGCCCAGATTTTCTGGCCCTTTTCAGCGCTGACCACAGCACGCTCGACGTCTTCCTTGGTCGCGCGTTGCACTTTGGCAAGGACTTCACCGTTCGCCGGGTTGATGGCTTCGAAAGTGGCATCGCTGCCAGCGTCGGAGTACGCGCCATCGATGTAGAGTTTTTGCAGTTCGAAACGGGCCATAGTGTCCTCGCAAGTGCATTAGTGGTTGGCGTCGACCACCGCGCTGAAACTGCGGTGGCGGTTCAGGTACCGAGCGTTTTCTGTGTGCTCTGGCTCACCTGCTTGGCCAATTGGAAATCCATGTATTCGTAAGCGATCTGTTGCGCCTGCGCGGTGTCGAAAGCGTCTCCCGACAGCGCGCCGCGCAACCACAAACCGTCGATCAACGCTGCCAGTCCACGCGCGGCGCTGCGCGCATCTTCGAGCGGCAACACACGGCGGAACTCGCAGCACAGGTTGGAATACAGACGGTGATCGTTGATCCGCTGCAACCTGTGCAAAGACGGCTGGTGCATGCTGGTGGCCCAGAAGGCCAGCCAGGTTTTCATTGCCGGGCCATTGACCTGGCTGGCGTCGAAGTTGCCTTCGATGATCACCTGCAGATGCGCCCGTGGGCTGCGGTCTGCCAGCGCCTGCCGGCGCGCGGTGACGTTCTCGCTGAGGACATTCATCAGATACCGCATCGTGGCGGCAATCAGGCCGTTCTTGTCCTGAAAATAGTGACTGATGATGCCATTCGAGACACCGGCCAAACGGGCGATCAGCGCAATGCTGGCGTCCCCCATACCGACCTGATCGACCGCCTGCAACGTGGCTTCGATCAGTTGTTGGCGGCGGATGGGTTGCATACCGACCTTGGGCATCTTGCACATCTCCTTAGGCCTTCCGACGGGCGATAAACGCCGATCGGATTGAGGGCCAGTCTATTTTGTTTTGATTGAACGTTCAATCAACAAAGAATAAGATCTGCGACAAATCGTCGCTGCCTACAGATTTTTTCTGCTTGTAAATGGCGATAAAACGACCTCCGAAAATCCTTGAAACCTGCGTGGGGCATGGCGCGGTTCGCTATTCGATGGACGTGTTGAATGGGCAAGACGCTCGGGGCCAGGTTTCGGATGAACGTCCGCACAGCTTTGGCCACGAAAGCGATTCGTCACGCCATTTCGGCAGGTTCGGGCTTTTTTCGGGGTGTCTTTATATCACCCGCCGGTCGGCTGCCAACTAACCGATTGGTCGGGTTCCGTGTTGCCTTGTGTTCTTCTCTCGCACTGCCTGGAGCATTTGTGCCATGAGTTCTGCCTCGCTAATAAAGACCCCGCCCGAGAAGGTGACGGTCAACGGTTGGGTGTTTTACACCTCGACCGCGTTGATTCTGTTGTTGACCGCCATTCTGATCATCGCCCCGCAAGAGGCCGGCAGAATGTTGGGTATGGCTCAGGCCTGGTTGTCGCGCAGCTTCGGCTGGTACTACATGGTGGTGATCGCCGCCTATCTGGTGTTTGTGGTGGGCCTGGCGTTTTCCTCCTACGGCAAACTCAAACTGGGCAGCAAGGACGATACCCCGGATTTCAGTTACGGCGCCTGGGCGGGGATGCTGTTCTCGTCGGGTATCGGTATTTCGCTGCTGTACTTCGGCGCGTCCGAGCCGCTGGACCATTACTTCAATCCGCCGGAAGGCGCAGCGGCCAGCAACCTGGCTGCGCGTCAGGCGGTGCAACTGACGTTCCTGCACTGGGGCCTGCACGGCTGGGCGATCTACGCACTGGTCGGTCTGGCCGTGGCGTACTTCGCTTACCGTCATAACCAGCCGCTGGCCCTGCGTTCGGCGCTGTATCCGCTGGTGGGCGAGCGTTGGGTCAAGGGCGCCGCCGGTCATGCGGTGGACGGTTTCGGCATGTTCGTGACCTTGCTGGGCCTGGTGACCAACCTGGGGATCGGCTCGCTGCAAGTGTCCTCCGGCCTGGAAAACCTGTTCGGCATGGAGCACAGCAACACCAACCTGCTGATCGTGATCATCGTGATGAGCACCGTGGCGACCATCGCTGCCGTGTCCGGTGTGGAAAACGGCATCCGTCGCCTGTCCAACCTGAACATCGTGCTGTTCAGCGGTCTGCTGATTTTCGTCCTGTTGTTCGGCCCGACCCTGCACCTGCTCAACGGCTTTGTGCAGAACATCGGCGATTACCTCAACGGCGTGGTGCTGAAGACCTTCGACCTGTACGTCTATGAAGGCGACAGCGCCAAGTCCGACCGCTGGCTGGGCCTGTGGACCCTGTTCTACTGGGCCTGGTGGATTTCCTGGGCGCCATTCGTCGGCATGTTCATCGCGCGTATTTCCCGTGGTCGTACCGTGCGTGAGCTGGTGGCTGGCGTGCTGCTGATTCCGCTGGGCTTCACCCTGGCGTGGCTGTCGATCTTCGGCAACTCGGCACTGGATCTGGTGATGAACCAGGGCGCGGTGGAACTCGGCAAGACGGCGCTGGAACAGCCGTCGATGGCGATCTACCAGTTGCTGGAACACTACCCGGCGTCGAAAGTCGTCATCGGTGTGTCGATCTTTGTTGGCTTCGTGCTGTTCCTGACCCCGGCCGACTCCGGCGCGGTGATGATGGCGAATCTGTCCTGCAAGGGCGGCAACGTCGATGAAGATGCGCCGCACTGGCTGCGGATCTTCTGGTCGGTGGTGATCACGCTGGTGACTATCGGTCTGCTGTTCGCCGGTAACTTCGAAGCCATGCAAACCATGGTGGTGCTGGCCGGGCTGCCGTTCTCGGTGGTGCTGGTGTTCTTCATGTTCGGCCTGCACAAGGCGATGCGTCAGGACGTGCAGATCGAACAGGAGCAGGCGCAATTGGCTGAGCGCGGTCGTCGCGGTTTCAGCGAGCGCCTGACCCAACTGGATCTGCAGCCGAGCCAATCGGTGGTGCAGCGCTTCATGGACAAGCAGGTCAGCCCTGCGCTGGAAGATGCGGCCGCGCAAATGCGTGCACAGGGTCTGCAAGTGCAGACGCTGCTGGGCAAGTCCAAACGCTGCATGGGCGTGCGCGTCGAGATGGAAGAGGGCAACCCTTTCGTCTACGAAGTGAGCCTGGACGGTTACCTGGCGACCCCGACCGAATCGGCCCAGTCCGATGAGGCGCGCCAGCGTTATTACCGTGCCGAGGTGTACCTGCACAACGGCAGCCAGGACTACGACCTGATGGGCTTCACGCAGGATCAGATCACACGCGATGTGCTCGATCAGTTTGAAAGCCATCGGCAGCTCCTTGGCCGGGTGTATAGCTAAACCTTAAGTTAATGGCGAAGCTGTTTGTGGCGAGGGAGCTTGCTCCCGCTGGGTTGCGAAGCGACCCCAAGAATTTGTGAGTGCTGCGCACTCAAGCGGGAGCAAGCTCCCTCGCCACAGTTGTCCATGTATCAAGTCAATTTATGTACCAACAAAAACGCCGCGATCCTCTCGCGGCGTTTTTGTGTGCGGGGTTCTTACCCCAGGTTCTTGCCCAGCAACGCGTGATACAGCTCACTGTCGCCCAGAATCCCCACCACATGGTTGTTGTCGTGCAGCACCAGTTTGTTGCCGGTCTGGTAGCGAATCTGCAGCGCGTCACGCATGCCGATGTTCGAGTCCACCAGCGTCGGTTTGCGCTCCAGGCCTTCCACGGCCTGGCCCGGGGCCCAGTTCTGCAGGTTCAGCACCGAACCGTTCTGCCGTGCGCCTTTGATGGTGTTGCCTTCGGCCAGGTCCAGCCACGAGTCGCCGCCCGGGTCGAGGCACACCGAACCGTTGATGCGTTTGCAGTTGTCCAGTGTGCGCATCAGGCTGCGACCGCAGAGCACGTTGAGCGGATTGGTGTGGGCCACGAAGGTGCGCACATAGTCGTCTGCCGGGTTCAGCACGATCTCTTCCGGCACGCTGTACTGGATGATCCGGCCGTCCTTCATGATCGCGATGCGGCTCCCCAGTTTGAGCGCCTCGTCGAGGTCGTGACTGACAAACACGATGGTCTTGCTCAGCTTGCGCTGCAGTTCCAGCAGTTCGTCCTGCAGACCCTGGCGAATCAGCGGGTCGAGTGCCGAGAACGGTTCGTCCATCAACAGAATGTCGGCGTCCATCGCCAGCGCCCGGGCCAGTCCGACCCGCTGTTGCATGCCGCCGGAGAGTTCATCGGGCTTCTTGTTGCGCCATTGGGTCAGGCCCACCAGTTCGAGCTTGTCGTCCACCAGCTTGCGCCGTTCCTTTTCCGGCCGGCCCTGCATTTCCAGACCGAAACTGATGTTCTCGCGCACTGTCAGCCACGGCATCAGGGCGAACTTCTGGAACACCATGGCGATGCGTTTGGTGCGCATCATTTTCAGTTCGGCCGGGGTGCAGGAAGCGATGTCGATCTGCTTGCCTTCGTGCTCGACGAACAGCTTGCCGCGACTGACGGTGTTGAGGCCGTTGATGCAGCGCAGCAGGCTCGACTTGCCGGAGCCGGACAGGCCCATCAGCACGCAGATCTCGCCTTTGTTGATGTCCAGGCTGGCCTTTTCCACGCCAACGATCTGCCCGGTCTTTTTCAGGATCTCGCTGCGGGTCAAGCCTTGATCGAGCAGTTTCAGTGCTTCGCGCGGATCCTTGGTGAAGATCACGTCAACGTTATCAAAGCGAATTATGCTCATGCGTCACCCCCTGCTTTGGCGTCGGGTTGTTTGCAGATACGGTCGAGCATGATCGCCAGCAGTACGATCGCCAGGCCCGCTTCGAAGCCCAGGGCGATATCAGCAGTGTTCAGTGCGTTGACCACCGGTTTGCCGAGTCCATCGGCGCCCACCAGTGCCGCGATCACCACCATCGACAGCGACAGCATGATGCACTGGGTGATGCCGGCCGCGATGCTCGGCATGGCGTGAGGCAGTTCGATCCGTGAAAGCAATTGGCGACGCGAGCAGCCGAAGGCCTTGCCGGCGTCCATCAGTTCTTGCGGGACATCGCGGATGCCCAGGTAGGTCAGGCGGATCGGCGCAGCGATGGCGAACACCACCGTGGAGATCAGGCCCGGCACCACACCCAGCCCGAAGAGGGTCAGGGTAGGAATGAGGTAAACGAAGGTCGGTACGGTCTGCATCAGATCGAGTACCGGACGCATTAAAGTGTAGAACATCGGCTTGTGCGCGGCGACGATGCCCAGCGGCACGCCGATGACCACACAGACCAGGGTCGCGAACATGACCTGGGCGAGGGTTTCCATGGTTTCCTGCCAGTACCCCAGATTGAGGATCAGCAGGAAGGAGGCGATGACGAATACCGTCAGTCCCCATTTGCGCTGGATGAAGTGGGCCAGCAGGGCGATGAGGCCGATCAGCACCAGCGGGTTGAACCAGGTCAGCGCAAACGTCACGCCGTGGATCATCGTTTCCAGTGTCACGGCGATTGCGTCGAAGGTGCTGGCGCCGTGTTGCGTCAACCATTCAACGAAGCCCGCGATGTACTGGCCTAAAGGGATTTTCTGATCAATCAGCATGGTAGTGAACGTCCGCATGCAAGGAATAAACAGCCCGGGCGAGCGAACTCGCCCGGCGTAAGGCAATTACTGTGCGAGCTTGGCTTTCACGGCTTCCAGGCCAGGTTTACCGTCAATGGTGGTCACGCCAGCGAGCCAGGTATCGAGCACCTGTGGGTTCTTTTTCAGCCAGGCCTTGGCGGCCGCTTCAGGCTTCATCTTGTCGTCGAGGATGTTGCCCATCAGGGTACTTTCCATGTCGACGGTGAACTCCAGGTTCTTCAGCAACTGACCGACATTGCTGCATTCAGTGGTGTAACCCTTGCGGGTGTTGGTCGCCACGGTCGCAGCACCGAAATCGGGGCCGAAGAAGTCATCGCCGCCGGTCAGGTATTGAATCTTGAAGCGCTTGTTCATCGGGTGCGGCGCCCAGCCGAGGAAGACCACGGCGGTGTCGCGTTTCTGTGCGCGGTCAACCTGCGAGAGCATGCCCGCTTCGGAGGATTCGACGACTTTGAAACCGGCGTCCTTCAGGCCGAAAGCGTTCTTGTCGATCATGCTCTGGATCAGGCGGTTACCGTCATTGCCGGGCTCGATGCCGTAGATCTTGCCGTCGAGCTCTTTCTTGAATTTGGCGATATCGGCGAAGTCATGCAGACCCTTGTCGTACAGGGCTTGCGGTACGGCGAGGGTGTATTTGGCACCCTTGAGGTTGGTGCGCACCACTTCGACGGTGCCGGCATCACGGTAGGCCTTGATGTCGTTTTCCATGGTCGGCATCCAGTTACCGAGGAACACGTCCATGTTCTTGCCGTCGGCCAGCGACTTGTAGGTCACGGGCACGGAGATCATGGTGGTCTTGGTCTTGTAGCCGAGGGCGTCGAGTACCACCGAGGTGGTGGCGGTGGTGGCGGTGATGTCGGTCCAGCCGACATCGGAGAAGTTCACGGTACTGCACTGAGCGGGTTCTGCAGCGTGAGCCAGTAACGGCAGACTCAGCATGGCGGCCAACAACAACGACGGGGAACCTTTCATGGATGGACTCCTTGGTGTTTTTTTTGGCAGTGTTCCGACTGTGGACCACCGCACTTATAGGTTGCGGTTGGATGGCGTTCTGGAGACAGCTCTACCACGGCGCCTTGCAATCGAGTCATAACGATCATGTACCAGTGAAAATCTGACGCCTACAGGGTGGGTCGTATCCAGTACAGGGATGGTCGCATCCAGTGTCAGTGACGTCGTTTACAGCTTTTTTCTACCCCGTTTGGCCATCTGAACCGCATAAAAACGGCGAAAACAGGGGAGCAAACCGGCACGGCGTTGGTGGGCATGAGTGCGTCGGTGTCAGACGCCGGACGACCTGACAAAAGCCTGATGATGCGGGCATTCCGGCGGATCGCAGCTTGAGCGTAGCAGCTCCGCCAGCGGGCGCTTAACGCCCGGGAACGGCATCCTCAGGAGCTCTGCAGCAATGGCTATCAGCGTTTTCGACCTGTTCAAAATCGGCATCGGCCCGTCCAGTTCCCACACCGTCGGCCCGATGCGCGCCGCGGCCCTGTTTGTCGAATCGCTGCGCGACCGGCACCTGCTCGAACAGGTGCGGCGTATAGAAGTGCAACTGTTCGGTTCGCTGTCGGCCACCGGCATTGGTCACGGCAGCGACAACGCGGTGATCATGGGCCTGATGGGCGAGTGGCCGGACGCAATCGACCCGTCGCAGATTGGCCCGCGAATCCAGGCCCTGCGTGAAACCCACACGCTTCTTCTGGACGGCCGTTTGTCGGTGCCGTTTGTCTGGGCGCGCGACATGCGCCTGATCGACGAGAACCTGCCGTTCCACCCCAACGCCATGACCCTGATTGCCGAAGGCGATCACGGCGAGATTCATCGTGACACCTACTATTCGGTCGGCGGCGGATTCGTGGTGGATCAGGCGCAGGCATCCAGCGGCGTGGTCGATCTGGATCGCACTGAATTGCCCTATGACTTTTCCAGCGCGGTAGAACTGCTGCAGCTGTGCCAAAAGAACAATCTGCGCGTCGCCGAATTGATGATGGCCAACGAAAAGGTCTGGCGCAGCGAAGAAGAAATCCGCGCCGGGCTGATGAAACTGTGGCGGGCGATGCAGGATTGCGTCGAGCAAGGCCTCAAGCACGAAGGCATCCTCCCCGGCGGTTTGAATGTGCGTCGGCGTGCGGCGAAGTTGCATCGCAACCTGCAGGAATTGAACAAG
Source organism: Pseudomonas sp. Y5-11 (assembly GCF_022368695.1). NCBI lineage: Bacteria > Pseudomonadati > Pseudomonadota > Gammaproteobacteria > Pseudomonadales > Pseudomonadaceae > Pseudomonas > Pseudomonas sp. Y5-11. The sequence continues at coordinate 181,842 of NZ_CP058974.1, read as the reverse complement.
CCCAACGTGATCGGTTCGACGTTGAGCGCGATGGAATGGGTCAACCTGTTCGCCCTGGCGGTCAACGAAGAAAACGCCGCGGGCGGGCGTATGGTCACGGCGCCGACCAATGGCGCGGCGGGGATCATTCCGGCGGTGTTGCACTACTTTATGAAGTTCAGCGAAGCGGTCACCGACGCCAACGTCGTCGACTACTTTCTGGGTGCGGCGGCGGTGGGGATTCTGTGCAAGAAGAACGCCTCGATCTCCGGTGCCGAAGTCGGCTGCCAGGGTGAAGTGGGTTCGGCCTGCGCGATGGCAGCAGCGGGTCTGGCGGAGATCTTGGGCGCGACACCGGAGCAACTGTGCAACGCGGCGGAAATCGGTCTGGAGCATAACCTCGGCCTGACCTGCGATCCGGTCGGTGGACTGGTGCAGGTGCCGTGTATCGAACGCAATGCGATTGCGGCGGTGAAAGCGATCAACGCGGCGCAGATGGCCTTGCGCGGCGATGGTCAGCACTTCATCTCGCTGGACCGGGTGATCCGCACCATGCGCGATACCGGCGCCGATATGCATGACAAATATAAAGAGACTTCGCGTGGTGGTTTGGCCGTTAGCGCGGTTGAGTGCTGAGACCGTATCGCTCCCATCGCTGGCAAGCCAGCTCCCAAAGGTATTTTCAGTGTGATCACGATTTCTGTATCACCACAGAATCTGTGGGAGCTGGCTTGCCAGCGATGAGGCCAGACCAGTCAAAACTGCTCGCTAACGGAACACACATAACCGCAGGCGCCACCTTTTAGCGCGTCGCAATCAGATAAGAGCTTTTCCCACTCGCAGTGCGCCATTCGCACTCCCTACCGTCCGTCACCCGTGCCTGCGGTGACACTCCCCACAAACTGCGCGCAGGCCAGTTCCCACAAGTGCTACCGATCTGCTCACAGGCAGCGGGGCAGGGCGCTCACCGCCGCTGATGGCACTTCGAAACAGCTGTTGGCCGACGTCTTGAATAGACACGTCGCGACGTCGTTTTCAGGAGTTATTGAACGGCCATTCAATTTTAGGCATGGCATTTGCTCTGTCATAACAAAGCCCGTCTCCCACGTGAGAACGCCGGCAATAACAAGAGCCTCCGCCTGAGGCCATCACCCGCTTTGTGTGAGGAGATACCGCGATGACGTCGTTCAACTCCGGGGCCCAACCCCAGAACCGTGCGCCTCAATCCATCGGCTTTCTGCTGCTGGACAATTTCACGCTGATTTCTCTGGCCTCCGCAGTCGAACCCCTGCGCATGGCCAACCAATTGTCCGGTCGTGAGCTGTATCGCTGGAGCACCCTGACCGTCGATGGCGGACAGGTGTGGGCCAGTGACGGTCTGCAAATCACCCCCGATGCCTCCATGCACAAAGCCCCGCCCCTGGACACCGTGATCGTCTGCGGCGGCATTGGTATCCAACGCACCGTGACCCGTGAACATGTGTCATGGCTGCAGAGCCAGGCGCGTCAGTCCAAGCGTCTGGGCGCGGTGTGCACCGGCAGCTGGGCCTTGGCTTGCGCCGGTCTGCTCGACGGTTTTGATTGCAGCGTGCACTGGGAATGTCTGGCGGCGATGCAGGAAGCTTTCCCGCGTGTGGCGATGAGCACTCGTCTGTTCACCCTCGACCGTAACCGTTTCACCAGTTCCGGTGGTACCGCGCCACTGGACATGATGCTGCACCTGATCAGCCGCGATCATGGTCGCGAACTATCTGCTGCGATCTCGGAGATGTTCGTCTACGAGCGCATCCGCAACGAGCAGGATCACCAGCGCGTGCCGCTCAAGCACATGCTCGGGACCAACCAGCCGAAGCTGCAGGAAATTGTCGCGCTGATGGAGGCCAACCTCGAAGAGCCGATCGACCTCGACGAACTGGCGGTGTACGTCGCCGTGTCGCGTCGACAGCTGGAGCGCCTGTTCCAGAAATACCTGCACTGTTCGCCGTCGCGTTACTACCTCAAGCTGCGCCTGATCCGCGCCCGGCAACTGCTCAAGCAGACGCCGATGTCGATCATCGAAGTGGCCTCGGTGTGTGGTTTCGTGTCGACGCCGCATTTCTCCAAATGCTACCGCGAATACTTCGGAATTCCGCCGCGTGACGAACGCGTAGGCTCCAACACCACGCAGCAAGTGGCGATGCTGCCGCTGCCGCAGGCCATCGTGATGTCGCCGCTGTCGGGGCCGATGTCGGCGTTGAGTCAGGCGCGCAATGAGTCGACGTTTGCCAGCGTAAGGCTGTAAAGCAAAAGATCGCAGCCTGCGGCAGCTCCTACAGCGATCGCATTTCACTGTAGGAGCTGCCGCAGGCTGCGATCTTTTGATCTTCTGTCAGGCGCTGTGGCTTTGCTGATAATCCGCCAACGCGGGCAACAATTGCTTGTCGATCGCCTGACGCACCGCAGGCTGAATACTGGCGCCGCTGGTGTACATGTCCTTGACCATTTTGCGCAGTTCAAACGCGCGAACATTGTCCAGACCACGCACCGCACACTCACAGGCCTGCTCGGCGGTCGAACCGCTCGGCACCTGAAAACCCAACGCCTTGAGCTGGCCCAACAGGTCTTCCTGATCGATCAAATCGGCATACATCATGGCGCGCTTCCTTCTTCGGCAATGGAGGTCGTGGCTCGATTCTGGTGGGCATGCGCAGGCACGGCAAGGGTGATTTGTCGCAGTGGCCGCGACGGCTATGAACAGGTCGTTTTCGGCTAACTCAGTGCCAAGGGGAGTGGGCACACTGGCCTCAGCTCGCTACAGACGGTTTGGTCACCCTCGACTGGCAGCTCCTCAACAGTACCCTCTGCCCCGATCCTGTCACGGCTTGTATCGGGGCTTTTTTTAATTTTATGAAAGTCAAAAGATCGCAGCCTCCGGCAGCTCCTACAGTTGAAATGCGATCCCCTGTAGTAGCTGCCAGAGGCTGCGATCTTTTGCTTTTAGCGGTCTAGCGTTGCAACACCAGAATCCGCGACAACAACTCATCCCGATCGACGTAGCAGCCCTGGAAATGCCGCGCCCCGGTGGCCGGGTCAAACGCATTGCGCGCATGCAGCGTGCGGCGATTATCAAAGCACCACAGTTCACCCGGATTGAGTCGCTGCATCAGGCGAAAACGTGGCTCACGGGTCATGGCGATCAAGCGCCGATAGGCCCGATACAGCAGCGGCATTTGCTCCACCGACGTATCGAATGCGCCACGCAGAAAGTTCGCCATGCGAATCTCCGCCACCCGGCCCAACGCGTCCAGTGCAATGATCGGCGCCAGGCAGCGGTAGTCGCTGTGGCGGTCCTTGTTGCGAAACTCCACGGGGATTTCGCACAGCGCCTGAAACAGCTCCGGTGCTTCCTGACGCAACGCGTCGGCAATCGCGAAACCGTCGACAAAAATACTCTCGCCACCTTCGGCATCATTCACCAGGCAATGCAGAAATTGCAGCCCTGGTTGCAGCTCGCGAGTCGGCAAGTCGGTGTGCAACGGCAGGTTGAAAGCGGTGTAGGCGTTGCTGTCGGCATCGGCCTTGGACTGCACGTTGAACAGTACGCCGAAATTGCTCTCGCGGATGAATGAAATGCGCTGGGCGATCAGCTTCAGCGAACCTGGTTCGGTGGGCACGCCGCGCACCTGAGTCAGGCCGATGTCGCGCACCGCGATCAACCATTGCAGCAGCGCACCGTTGTCGTTCATCAGCGCTGAATAGTCGAATGCCGGTAGCTGCAAATTGCTGCGCCACAGATAGGGCTGGGGTTTGGTCGCCAGACGTTCGGCGCGGGACTCGTCGTCATAGGCGTGGGCGCGCAGCCAGCCCGGATCAAAGCGACTGTGGTGGCCGTCCTGCCAGTCGATCTGCAGACAGCCGTCGCTGTCGATGTGCGCGTTAACGGGAGCCAGATCCGGCGCGGCATCGACGATCTCGAATACCTGCTCGCGGGTTACGGTGTAGACGCACTGTTCACACGGGCAGTTGTCCCGCAACCAGACATGGTGAAACGGGCTGACACGGCCATCAGCCCAGGCCAGCGAAACGCGATCCGTCAGGTTCTGCACGCCGCTCAGCGCGCTGATCAACGGATAAGTACGGAAATCGGCAACAGCGGCAGCGGTGTTCATGTTGGCTCCTAGCGTGGGCGGATTACCGGGCGGGTGGCAGGGCGATGACGCGGCCGATGTAAGCCGGGGCGGGCAGATCGACTTGCTCGGCGACGATGGCTTGCAGACGGCTCAGGGTATCGGCGGTGAACGGTGCCGAACGCGGGCCGGCGAGGTCGACGTGCAGCAGCATTTGCTCGTTACCGGCCAGTTCCTTGTCGTCGCCGGCCAGGTGCAGGCTGTGATAGAGGTGCAGGCGTTTGCTGTCGTGACCGATGATCTGCGTGCGCACTTCGACCTCGGCGTCGAGCTTCACTTCGTGCAGATAATTCAGGTGCAGTTCGAGGGTAAACAGTGAGTGGCCGCTGGCCTCGCGGTTGTTACTGTCCATGCCGAGACGATCCATCAGGGCGTCCGTGGCGTAGCTGAAGATCAGCAAGTAGAAGGCGTCGCGCAGGTGGCCGTTGTAGTCGACCCAGTCGGGGATGATGGTGGTTTGGTAGGTGGTGAGGGTGGGCATGGTTGAACTCCATAGATCGCTGGCGCAATACACATTGTGGCGAGGGAGCTTGCTCCCGCTGGGCTGCGCAGCAGCCCCAAAACCTCTGATCGCGGTGCGTCGGTCAGACAGCATTCGCTGGTTTTACGACCGCTTCGCGGCCGAGCGGGAGCAAGCTCCCTCGCCACAGGGGAAGGCGATTACTCGCTGAAACTCATCCCGTGCTTTTCCTTGGTGGTTTTCACCGCCTCCAGTACCGCCAGCAGGCAGTCATCACGATAGCGCTCCAGCGCTGAAATGCTGTGGCGGCCAAGCTGATCGCTGGTGCCATCGACCACATCGTCAATCAGCTTGTCAGTCAGCTCCGGTGCCGGCAGATACGTCCACGGCAACTGCAGCGCCGGGCCGAACTGCGACATGAAGTGACGCATCCCCGCGTCACCACCGGCCAGCGTATAAGTCAGGAACGTGCCCATGAACGACCAGCGCAGTCCGGCGCCAAAACGGATCGCGTCGTCGATCTCGCCAGTTGTCGCCACGCCGTCGTTGACCAGGTGCAGCGCCTCGCGCCACAGCGCTTCGAGCAAACGGTCGGCGATGAACCCTGGCACTTCCTTGCGCACATGCAACGGGCGCATGCCGAGGAACTCGTAAACCTTCATAGCCGCTTGCACAGCTTCCGGCGCGGTGTGCTTGCCGCCGACCACCTCCACCAGTGGCAGCAGGTAAACCGGGTTGAACGGGTGGCCGACCACGCAGCGTTCAGGGTGGGTCGAACTCTCGTAGAACTCGCTCGGCAACAGGCCGGAAGTGCTGGAGCCGATCAGCGCATCGGGTTTGGCCGCCGCGCTGATTTTGCTGTGCAGATCGAGTTTCAGCTCCAGGCGTTCCGGGGCACTTTCCTGAATGAAATCGGCATCGCGTACGCACTCCTCGATGGTTGCGACAAAACGCAGACGATCCTGCGACGCACCCGGCGCCAGACCGTTTTTCTCCAGTGCGCCCCAGGCATTGGCCACGCGTTTGCGCAGCGCCGCTTCAGCGCCAGGTGCCGGGTCCCAGGCCACCACGTCGAGGCCGTGGGCGAGGGCACGCGCGACCCAGCCGCTGCCGATGACACCGCTGCCGAGGGCGGCGAAGGTTTTGATGTTGGTGATAAAACTCATAGGAACTCCCTGAAGAAGGTGTTTCCTGTAGGAGCTGCCGAAGGCGGCGATCTTTTGATTTTGATTGTTTGAAGCAAGATCAAAAGATCGCAGCCTGCGGCAGCTCCTACAGGTGAAATTGGGGTGCAGTCAGGGCCCCATTTTTGGGGCTGAGATTTAGCCGCGCTGGGTCAGGCCCATTTTTTTGCGCCCTTCGGCCGGGGTCAGCACCCGGGCGCCGAGGCGGCTGAGGATCTCGGTGGCACGTTCGACCAGTTGGCCGTTGGTTGCCAGCACGCCTTTGTCCAGCCACAGGTTGTCTTCCAGGCCGACCCGCACGTTGCCGCCAAGCAGCACCGCTTGTGCGGCCATCGGCATTTGCATGCGGCCGATGCCGAACCCGGCCCACACCGCGTCCGCCGGCAGGTTGTCGACCATGGCTTTCATGGTGGTGGTGTCCGCCGGAGCGCCCCACGGGATGCCCAGGCACAGCTGGAACAACGGGTTGTCGAGCAGGCCTTCCTTGATCATCTGTTTGGCGAACCACAGGTGGCCGGTGTCGAAAATTTCCAGTTCGGCCTTCACCCCCAGCTCGGTGATGCGCTTGGCGCCGGCGCGCAGTTGCGCCGGCGTCGAGACGTAAATGGTGTCGCCGTCGCCGAAGTTCAGCGTGCCGCAATCGAGGGTGCAGATTTCCGGCAGCAGTTCATCAACGTGGGCCAGACGGGTCAGCGGGCCGACCAGATCGGTGTTCGGGCCGAACTCCATCGGGTGCTCGCCAGCACCGATTTCGAGGTCACCGCCCATGCCGGCGGTGAGGTTGACGATGATGTCGACGTCAGCCTCGCGGATGCGCTCCATCACTTCGCGGTACAGCGCCACGTCACGGCTGAACTTGCCGGTCTGCGGGTCGCGCACATGGCAGTGCACCACCGTGGCGCCGGCCTTGGCGGCTTCCACGGCAGCCGCGGCGATCTGTTTCGGGGTGACCGGCACGTGCGGGCTCTTGGCGGTCGTGTCGCCAGCACCGGTGAGTGCGCAGGTGATGATGACGTCGTGGTTCATGGTGCGGTTTCCTTCAGGCGTGATGGGTCTGTTCGCAGCCCGGTCGGGGCTGCGAAGCGTTGATTTCCGGTGTTTTATTTGCTGGTCAGTTGCAGGTTTTCAGCGGCCGGTTTGCCATCGAAGGTGGTTACACCTTCCAGCCAGCGCTGCTTGTCTTCGGGGTGATCCTTGAGCCATTGCCTGGCCGATTCGAACGCGTCCTTGTGATCGAGCAGCGGTTGCATCATGCGGCTCTCGTCTTCGGCGGTGAACGTCAGGTTGCTCAGCAGGCGACCGATGTTCGGGCACTGTTCGGCGTATTTTGGCGCGGTGACCGTCCACACCGTGGCCATGCCTTCGTTCGGGCCGAGGGCGTCCTCGCTGCCAGTGAGGTAAGTCATCTTGACGTTCACGTTCATCGGGTGCGGTGCCCAGCCGAAGAACACCACGGCTTCCTTGCGGCGCACGGCGCGGTCGACAGCGGCGAGCATCCCGGCTTCGCTGGATTCGACCAGCTGGAATTTGCCGAGGCCGAACTGGTTCTTGGCGATCATCGCCTTGATCTGCGTATTGGCGCCCGAGCCCGGCTCGATGCCGTAGATCTTGCCGCCCAGTTCTTTCTCGAATTTGGCGATGTCGGCGAAGGTCTTCAGGCCCTTGTCCGCCAGATAAGTCGGCACGGCGAGGGTCGCGCGGGCGTCTTTCAGGCTTGGCGCCGGCAGGACCTTGACCTGGTTGGCGTCGACGAACGGGGTGATGGTCTGGGTCATCAGCGGGTTCCAGTAGCCGAGGAACAGATCCAGCCGCTGATCGCGAATCCCGGCGAAGATGATCTGCTGGGACGCGCTGGTTTGTTTGGTGCTGTAGCCGAGGCCATCGAGCAGCACTTGAGTCATGGCACTGGTGGCGATCACGTCAGTCCAGTTCACGACGCCCATGCGCACGTTCTGGCACGACGCAGGTTCGGCCGCCATGACGCTGGCGCTCAAGAAAGCGGTACCGCTGAGTGCAAGAACACAGCTGCTGATCAGTCGTTTCATGTCGGGTTCCTCGGCAGGTCGTTTATTGTGAGTTCCGGCATCTGGCGTGCCGGTGATGCAAAGTTACGCAGCTGTAGGCCCTTGAAAGCGCACTGCGGCGACTGGCTCTTGCACTGTAGCGACCTGTGCGCTTGAACGCTGACGACAATCGGCGTATCAACGATCCACGCTACCCGCTAACCGAGTGCGCACCATGTCCCAGGATTTCTACTTTCTGTTGATGCCGGGTTTTTCCGCCATCGGTTTCATCTCGGCGATCGAACCGCTGCGGGTGGCCAACCGCTTTCGCGGCGAGTTGTACCGCTGGCACGTGCTCAGCGCCGATGGCGGGGCGGTGCTGGCGAGCAATGGCATGTCGGTCAACGCCGACGCGGCGCTGGAGCCGTTGAAGAAAGGCGCGACGCTGCTGGTGGTGGCCGGGTTCGAACCGCTGAAGTTCGCCACGCCGACCCTTGAACACTGGCTGCGCCGGCTGGACAAAGAAGGCGTGACCCTTGGCGCCATCGATACCGGCAGTTTCGTTCTCGCTGAAGCCGGCCTGCTCGACGGCCATCGCTTGACCCTGCACTGGGAGGCGATCGATGCGTTCAAGGAATCTTATCCACAGCTCAGCGTGACCCAGGAATTGTTCGAAATCGATCGGCGGCGCATCACCTCTGCGGGCGGTACGGCGTCTATCGATCTGATGCTTGATCTGATCGCCCAGGCCCACGGCCCGCAACTGGCGATTCAGGTCAGCGAGCAGTTCGTGCTGGGACGGATTCGTCCGCGCAAGGACCACCAGCGCATGGAAGTCGCCACGCGCTACGGCATCAGCAACAAGAAGCTGGTGCAGGTGATTGGTGAGATGGAGCAGCACAGCGAACCACCGCTGACCACGCTGCAACTGGCGGAATCGATCAAGGTCACGCGGCGGCAGCTGGAGCGCTTGTTTCGGCTGCATCTGAATGACACACCGAGCAATTTCTATCTGCGCTTGAGGTTGGAAAAGGCCCGGCAGTTATTGCGCCAGACCGATATGAGCGTGCTGGAGGTCAGCATCGCTTGCGGGTTTGAATCGCCGTCGTATTTCACCCGCAGCTACCGCGCACGCTTCGCCCGTTGCCCCCGCGAAGACCGGCGTACCGCTCAGGCCTGAAGGGTTTTAGCAACGCCATAGAACCCTGTGGGAGCGGGCTTGCCCGCGATGAGTCCAGCACATCCAACATTGTTATTGCCTGACACACCGCCATCGCGGGCAAGCCCGCTCCCACAGGTTTCAATGTGATGTCGGGAATCGCGTTACTTCTTCACCAACGCCGAACACGCCGCTTTATAAGCCTCATGCTGATACTTGTTCAGCGTCCCCGGCAGCTCGAAATTGTGCTTCTTGGCCTGCGCATTGATGGTCTGCGGCGACAGCAGCGTCACCTCACACCCCTCCAGCAACTGAAACACTCCCTCGATCTTGAACGTGGTCGGCCCACCGGCAAACTCACCCTTCTTGCTGCGCTTCTTGATCGCAATCCGGTCAATCGAATGCTCGCGTACAAACGACGCCACCTGCGCCGCGAAGCGTTTGACGTTGGCCGCCTCGTCATCATCGTCGAGGGCGATTTTCTTGGTACTCAGTGCAACGTGGCTCAAGGCCGAACCGTCAAGGGAGGCCACGGCGATGATCGCTTCGCTGCCTTTGATTTCGATGCCGCAGATGTTCATGGGAATTCCTTTGAATGAAGAGGGCAGCCTACAACTCAAGCTGATTGGCGGTGATGCCGAACGCCGCTGCGATTTTCTCGCGGGTTGCCTTGCGTGGCTTCGCTACTGTTTCCTGTTGAGCGAACGCCGGCTGGGAAATTCCCAGACGTTTCGCCACTTCTTCCTGAGTCAGGTTCAGGTGTTCGCGCCAGGCACGGATCGGTGTCGCCCCGTCGACCATTCGACTGACCACCTCATGCGGGATCAGATCGGGCTGCATTTTCTGAGCGACGTATTGAGCGTAGGGAATGACTACGAAGGCCGGGTTGCCCTCGGCATCGTTGATGATTTGGATGTCGACGGATTGAGTCATGGCACTGGAAACATAAGTCTTTTATAAGATTTTCGAATCTTTACTTATATTTTCCAGTCGGCCAATCAACAACGTTTGTCGGCATGTTGCCGAACTTCCCGAATCACTCCTGCCCAATCGACTCCAAAAACTCCGACCGTTCGTCACTCATCCGCGCCACACAGTCATTCTGCGCAATCTTGAAAGCCTTGCTGCCTTCGGTGGCGGGGAAGGCTTCCACGGCGCAATCGGCGTCGCGGGTTTTCAGCCATTGTTGCTGGGCGGTTTTCAGTTTGGCGGTGATGTCGGCCAGTTGCGCGGCGTTTTTGCCGTAGGTGGCCTGCATGCGCTCGTTGAGGCTGGCGTAGTTGTCCTTGAGCAGGTCTTCGGCGGTGCTGCGGCTGTAGGTCGAGCATTCCAGGGTCTGGACGTCGTTTTCCACCGCGTCGCACGGGTTGTTGTCGGTCTCTTCGGCGGCGTGTACGCCGGTCGCCATCAGTGCCAAAGCCAGGAAGATCGATTTCATGGTTGTCGCCGCTCTAATCCAGTGGTGTATCCAAGATGCGCCAGATTCTGGCTCAAGCTGGCGGGCTTGAACAGGTAGCTGATCGCAGCGCCTGGCGACCCTTTGTCGCGGATTGACGCTTTCGGCAATTCCCCTGTCGTTTTTGCACCCGGTCGCCCCGGCACCGAGGCATATGCTGGCCCCAAAGCGCCGGCAGACGATTCGGCGCATGAATCGCCAATAAGGGGACGCCTGATGAGCCCAGCCGAATTACACGCCGACAGCATCGTTATCGACGGTCTGATCATTGCCAAATGGAACCGCGAGCTGTTTGAAGACATGCGCAAGGGCGGTCTGACGGCGGCCAACTGCACCGTGTCGGTGTGGGAAGGCTTTCAGGCGACCGTGAACAATATCGCCGCCAGCCAGAAGCTGATCCGCGAAAACAGCGATCTGGTAATGCCGGTGCGCACCACCGCCGACATTCGTCGCGCCAAGGAGCAGGGCAAGACCGGCATCCTCTTCGGCTTCCAGAATGCTCACGCGTTCGAAGACCAGATTGGCTATGTCGAGGTGTTCAAGCAGCTCGGCGTCGGTATCGTGCAGATGTGCTACAACACGCAGAATCTGGTCGGCACCGGCTGCTACGAGCGCGACGGCGGTCTGTCGGGCTTCGGTCGTGAGATCGTCGCCGAAATGAACCGCGTCGGCGTCATGTGCGACCTGTCCCACGTCGGTTCCAAGACTTCAGAAGAAGTCATCCTCGAATCGAAAAAGCCGGTTTGCTATTCCCACTGCCTGCCGTCGGGTCTCAAAGAGCACCCGCGCAACAAGTCCGATGCCGAACTGAAGTTCATCGCTGACCACGGCGGTTTTGTCGGCGTGACCATGTTCGCGCCGTTCCTCGCCAAGGGCATCGATTCGACCATCGACGATTACGCCGAAGCTATCGAATACACCATGAACATCGTCGGCGAAGACGCCATCGGCATCGGCACCGACTTCACCCAGGGGCACGGCCAGGACTTCTTCGAATACCTGACCCATGACAAGGGCTACGCCCGTCGTCTGACCAGCTTCGGCAAGATCATCAACCCGCTGGGCATCCGCACCGTCGGCGAGTTCCCGAACCTGACCGAAACCCTGCTCAAGCGCGGCCACTCCGAGCGTGTGGTACGCAAGATCATGGGCGAAAACTGGGTGAACGTCTTGAAGGACGTTTGGGGCGAATAAGCCGCCGCACTTCTGAATCCTTTCCCCCGGCCGTCCGTGCCGGGGGCAACAAACCGAATTTTCTGGAGTTAAGTTTCCATGGCCAAGATCGCCCCGCAATTGCCAATCGAAGTCGACAGCGAGACCGGTGTCTGGACCTCCGACGCCCTGCCGATGCTCTACGTGCCACGCCACTTTTTCGTCAATAACCACATGGGCATCGAGGAAGTGCTGGGCGCCGACGCCTATGCCGAAATCCTCTACAAGGCCGGCTACAAGTCCGCCTGGCACTGGTGCGAGAAAGAAGCTGAATGCCACGGCCTGGAAGGCGTCGCGGTGTTCGAGCACTACATGAAGCGTCTGTCGCAACGCGGCTGGGGCCTGTTCAAGATTCAGGACATCGACCTCGACAAAGGCACCGCCAGCGTCAAGCTCGAACACTCGGCGTTCGTCTACGTGTACGGCAAGGTCGGGCGCAAGGTCGACTACATGTTCACCGGCTGGTTTGCCGGCGCCATGGATCAGATTCTCGCCGCTCGCGGCAGCAAGATTCGTACGGTTGCCGAGCAAGTCTACGGTGGCTCCGAAGAAGGCCATGACGACGGCCTGTTCACCGTCAAGCCGTTGTAAGTCGAGGAACCCGCCATGGCTTTCGAAGCAATGTTCCAGCCGATCCAGATCGGCAAACTGACCATCCGCAACCGCGTGCTCAGCACCGCGCACGCCGAGGTCTACGCGACTGACGGCGGCATGACCACCGAGCGCTACGTCAAATATTACGAAGAGAAAGCCAAGGGCGGCATTGGCCTGGCGATCTGCGGCGGTTCGTCGGTGGTCGCCATCGACAGCCCGCAGCAATGGTGGAGTTCGGTGAACCTGTCCACCGACCGGATCATTCCGCACTTCCAGAATCTGGCCGACGCCATGCACAAGCACGGCGCCAAGATCATGATCCAGATTACCCACATGGGCCGACGCTCACGTTGGGACGGCTTCCACTGGCCGACCTTGATGTCACCGTCGGGCATCCGTGAACCGGTGCACCGCGCCACCTGCAAGACCATCGAGCCGGAAGAAATCTGGCGGGTGATCGGCAACTACGCGCAAGCCGCGCGCCGTGCCAAGGCTGGTGGCCTGGACGGTGTCGAACTGTCGGCCGTGCACCAGCACATGATCGACCAGTTCTGGAGCCCGCGCGTCAACAAGCGTACCGATGAATGGGGTGGCAGCTTCGAAGGCCGGATGAAGTTCGGACTGGAAGTGTTGAAGGCAGTGCGCGCCGAGGTCGGTGACGATTTCTGCGTCGGCATGCGTATCTGCGGCGACGAGTTCCACCCGGACGGTCTGTCCCACGAAGACATGAAGCAGATCGCCAAGTATTACGACGATACCGGCATGCTCGATTTCATCGGCGTCGTCGGCTCGGGTTGCGACACCCACAACACCCTGGCCAACGTGATTCCGAACATGAGCTATCCGCCGGAGCCGTTCCTGCACCTGGCGGCCGGAATCAAGGAAGTGGTCAAGGTGCCGGTGCTGCACGCGCAGAACATCAAGGACCCGAACCAGGCCACGCGCATCCTTGAAGGCGGTTACGTCGACATGGTCGGCATGACCCGCGCGCACATCGCCGACCCGCACCTGATCGCCAAGATCAAGATGGGCCAGGTCGACCAGATCAAACAGTGCGTCGGCGCCAACTATTGCATCGACCGTCAGTATCAAGGTCTGGACGTGCTGTGCATCCAGAACGCCGCGACCTCCCGTGAATACATGGGCGTGCCGCACATCATCGAGAAGTCCACCGGGCCGAAACGCAAGGTGGTGATCGTCGGTGCCGGCCCTGCCGGGATGGAAGCGGCGCGTGTGGCGGCCGAACGTGGCCACGACGTGACCCTGTTCGAGAAGAAAGAATTCATCGGCGGGCAGATCACCACGGCGTCGAAAGCGCCGCAGCGTGACCAGATCGCCGGCATCACCCGCTGGTTCCAGCTGGAGCTGGCGCGCCTGAAAGTCGACCTGCGTCTGGGCACTGCCGCAGATGCCGACACCCTCATGGATCTGCGTCCGGACATCGTGGTGCTGGCCGTCGGTGGTCATCCATACCTTGAGCAGAACGAACACTGGGGTGCCGCCGAAGGCTTGGTGGTCAGCAGCTGGGACGTGCTCGACGGCAAGGTCGCGCCGGGCAAGAACGTGCTGGTCTACGACACCATTTGCGAGTTCACCGGGATGTCGGTGGCCGACTTCCTCGCCGACAAGGGCAGCCAGGTCGAGATCGTTACCGACGACATCAAACCGGGCGTGGCCATCGGCGGTACGTCGTTCCCGACCTACTACCGCAGCATGTACCCGAAAGAAGTGATCATGACCGGCGACATGATGCTGGAGAAGGTCTACCGCGAAGGCGACAAGCTGGTGGCGGTGCTGGAGAACGAGTACACCGGCGCCAAAGAGGAGCGGGTGGTCGACCAGGTGGTGGTGGAAAACGGCGTGCGTCCGGATGAGGAAATCTACTACGCGCTCAAAGAGGGTTCGCGCAACAAGGGCCAGATCGACGTCGAAGCGCTGTTCGCGATCCAGCCACAACCTTCGCTGAGCAGCACCGGTGACGGCTACTTGCTGTTCCGCATCGGCGACTGCGTGGCGCAGCGTAATACCCATGCTGCGATCTATGACGCCCTGCGGTTGTGCAAAGACTTCTGACGGCTTGCACACAACCCTGTAGGAGCTGCCGAAGGCTGCGATCTTTTGACTTTTGTTGTTCAAAGCAAGATCAAAAGATCGCAGCCTGCGGCAGCTCCTACGCAAAGACCGTGTTTCTCCAGGCTGTACTGGTGGGAGCTTCACCATGTTGAACACCCTTCTTCCAATCCTGTTGTTCGCAGCCCTGGCCCTTGCGGTGCTGGGCGCGTTGCGGCGGGTGGCCATGTGGCGTCGGGGCCGGGCCTCGAAGGTCGATCTGATCGGCGGCCTGTTCGCCATGCCCAAGCGCTACATGGTCGACCTGCACCATGTGGTGGCGCGCGACAAATACATCGCCAACACCCACGTGGCCACGGCCGGTGGTGCGGTGGCGTCGATCGTGTTGGCGATTCTGGTGCACGGTTTCGGCCTGCATAACCGCATCCTCGGCTACGCGCTGCTGTTGATGACGGCGGTGATGTTCGTCGGGGCAATCTTCGTTTATCGGCGTCGGCTCAACCCGCCGGCACGGCTGTCGAAAGGCCCGTGGATGCGTCTGCCGAAAAGCCTGCTGGCGTTCTCGGCGTCGTTCTTTCTGGTGACCTTGCCGGTGGCCGGGATCCTTCCAGAGAACTTCGGCGGCTGGCTGCTGGCAGCGATTCTCGGGCTCGGCGTTTTGTGGGGCGTGTCGGAACTGTTCTTCGGCATGACCTGGGGCGGGCCGATGAAGCACGCCTTCGCTGGTGCCCTGCACCTGGCCTGGCACCGTCGCGCCGAGCGCTTTGGCGGCGGTCGTTCCACCGGTTTGAAACCGCTGGACCTCAACGATCCATCGGCGCCGCTGGGTGTGGAAAAACCCAAGGATTTCACCTGGAACCAGTTGCTCGGTTTTGACGCCTGCGTGCAGTGCGGCAAGTGCGAAGCAGCTTGCCCGGCGTTCGCTGCCGGCCAGCCGCTGAACCCGAAAAAGCTGATTCAGGACATGGTCGTCGGCCTGGCTGGCGGCACTGACGCGAAGTTTGCTGGCAGTCCGTATCCGGGCAAGCCAATTGGTGAGCACAGCGGTAATCCGCATCAACCGATCGTCAACGGTCTAGTCGATGCCGAAACCCTGTGGTCGTGCACCACCTGCCGGGCCTGCGTCGAGGAATGCCCGATGATGATCGAGCACGTCGACGCGATCGTCGACATGCGCCGCCACCTGACTCTGGAAAAAGGCGCGACCCCGAACAAGGGCGCCGAAGTCCTGGAAAACCTGATCGCCACCGACAACCCCGGCGGTTTTGCCCCGGGTGGGCGGATGAACTGGGCGGCGGACCTGAACCTCAATCTGCTGAGCGAGAAGAAGTCCACCGACGTGCTGTTCTGGGTCGGCGACGGTGCCTTCGACATGCGCAACCAGCGCACCTTGCGCGCGTTTGTCAAAGTGCTGAAGGCCGCGAAAATCGACTTCGCCGTACTCGGCCTCGAAGAACGCGACAGCGGCGACGTGGCCCGGCGTCTCGGTGACGAAGCGACGTTCCAGTTGCTCGCCAAACGCAATATCCAGACCCTGGCCAAATACCGCTTCAACCGCATCGTCACCTGCGATCCGCACAGTTTCCATGTGCTGAAAAACGAGTACGGCGCGTTCGACGGCAACTACCTGGTGCAGCACCACAGCACCTACATGGCGGAAATCATTCAGGCCGGTGCGCTGAACCTCGGTCAGCACAAAGGCAACAGCGTGACCTATCACGACCCGTGCTACCTCGGTCGCTACAACGGCGAGTACGAGGCGCCGCGTGAAGTGCTGCGCGCCCTCGGCATCGAGGTTAAAGAGATGCAGCGTTCCGGCTTCCGCTCGCGCTGCTGCGGCGGTGGTGGCGGTGCGCCGATCACTGACATTCCGGGCAAGCAGCGGATTCCCGACATGCGCATGGAAGACATCCGCGAGACCGGTGCCGAGCTGGTGGCCGTGGGCTGTCCACAGTGCACGGCGATGCTCGAAGGCGTGGTCGAACCGCGTCCGCTGATCAAGGACATCGCCGAACTGGTGGCCGACGCGCTGCTTGAAGATGCCGCGCCAGACAAGCCTGCCACGCCGGCCAAACGTGAACCTGCGGAGGCCCACTGATGAGCGACATTATCCGCCGCGACCCACGCGCCGAATGGATTGCGCGTAACCGTCTGCACCCGCTGCACGCGGCCATGCAACCGGCGCAACACAGCTGGATGGGCCCCAACGGGATCATCCGCAAGAACCTGCACGGCATCGGTTTCATCGGCCCCAACGGCATCAAGCGTATCGACCGCAGCGGCGCGCAACAGGGCGGGGCGGTCAAACGCTCGGCCACGGTTGAAGTGCAACTGCCGCTGCATCAGGTACCGGCCCCGGCGTTCTACATCAGCGTGGTGCCGGACATGGTCGGTGGGCGTTTGAGCAGCCACGACCGCGACCTGCTGGGCCTGGCTCACCAACTGGCCGGCAAGGACGGTGCGGTGCTGGCGGTGGTGTTTGGCGAACACAAAGAGAGCGCCTTCGCCACGGCCGGCGTCGATCGCTTGCTGGTACTGGAGGGCGACCAATTCAGCGGTTATGCACCGGAACAACGGGTGCAGGGCTTGCGGGCTGTGGATAACCAGTTCAACCCGCGCCACTGGCTGCTGCCGGACAGCCGCAGCGGTGGCGGCGAACTGGGTCGGCGCTTTGCTGCCGCACTGGGCGAACGCCCGGCCACACGGGTCTGGCAGGTCAAGGATCAGCAATGCATCGGGCGCGCTGGCGCGGGCTTGCAAGACCTGGCGCGGCCGGTCGCCCGCTTGATTCTGGCTGCTGCCGAATGCGCCGAACCGGTCAGCGAAACCCGTCACGAAGCCCTGCCGGTGGAGTTATCCACAACGGTGGCGCGTAGCCTGTCGCGGATCGAGGATCTGGGTGCGGTGGCGGTGGATCCGGCGGCCATTCCGATGGCCGAAGCCGAGTTCATTTTCTCCGGCGGCAACGGGGTCAAGGACTGGTCGCTGTTTCACCAGACGGCGGCGGCGCTCGGCGCCACCGAAGGCGCCTCGCGGGTGGCGGTGGACGACGGCTTCATGGCCCGTGACCGGCAGGTCGGCGCGTCCGGTACCTGGGTCACCGCACGGGTTTATGTGGCTGTGGGTATCTCCGGGGCGATCCAGCACCTGCAGGGCATCGGTGCCTGCGACAAGGTGGTGGCGATCAACCTCGACCCGGGGTGCGACATGATCAAACGCGCCGACCTGTCGGTGATCGGCGAGAGCGCGGAGATTCTTCAAGCCTTGATCGCGGCGGTAGCGGCTTACCGCAACGACGCCAAGCGCGATGCGGCTTAAGGGAAGGACACAGTTATGAACACCAATGTCATCAGCCTGGTCTCCATCGGCGCCCACCCGACCTCGGGCCGGCCACGCCGTGCCGAACAGGACGCGCGCGCCGTGGAACTGGGCCTGCAACTGGCTGGGGATAACCTGCAAGTGCTGCATGCCGGGGACGTTGCCGAACCGGCACTGCGCGCCTATCTGGGCATGGGACTTGCGCAGATGCACGTGCTGGAGCAACCCGCTGGCGCCGACGCCTTGCCGGCGCTGACCGCGTATCTGCGCGATGCCGGCGCCCAGGTGGTGCTGACCGGCACGCAGGCGGAAACCGGCGAAGGCTCGGGCATGTTGCCATTTCTGCTTGCCGAAGGACTGGGCTGGCCGCTGGTGGTGGGACTGGCGCAGGTCGAATCGATCAGTGACGGCTCGGCGCTGGTGCTGCAAGCCTTGCCCCGTGGGCAGCGGCGGCGTCTCAAGGTGAAGCTGCCGTTTCTGGCAACTGTGGATAACGCTGCACCCAAGCCACGCCAGAGCGCCTACGGCCCGGCGCGGCGGGGTGTGCTCAATGCCGAGGATGTGGCAGTGCTGGACGATGAACTGCTGACCGTCGCCACCTTGCAACCGGCCAAACCACGGCCGAAACGTCTGAAGGTGATCAAGGCCAAGAGCGGTGCGGACCGGATGAAAGCGGCGACGGCCAAGGCCAGTGGCGGTGGGGGACAAGTGCTTAAAGGCGTCACCGCGCAGGCCGGCGCTGAAGCGATCCTCAAACTGCTGATTGAAGAAGGCGTCGTCCGCTGACCCCTGTAGGAGCTGTCGAGTGAAACGAGGCTGCGATCTTTAGATCTTCAAGATCAAGATCAAAAGATCGCAGCATGCCGCAGCTCCTACAGGATGTGGTTCGACGATTTGGTGTTGTTTACCCACAATCCCTGTTGGCGGATCTGTGGATAACGTGTTCGCCCATCCCTGTACCCCACGCCAATCAAGCCCTTCAGGCCCAAGATCAAAAAACAACCAGCCTAAGTCACGGTTTTCCAGAGCATTTTCTCCTGAATAAGTTCAAGAGTTGCCCCCAATCTCTGTTGGCGCTTCTGTGGATAAGATGTTCGCTATACGCTGTGAGCCTTATGAAACATGGCTTGTAGAGAATTGCTCAATAAATGATCGATTAGGCTTTTAAAGCTGATAATTCCCGCGCAATCCCACGAATTGCGCAGCACTCAGCGCTTTTCCACAGCTGCAACAAAGTTACCCCCGAACTCTGTTGGCGCTTCTGTGGATAACGTGTTCGCCATCCTCTGCAGGCCTTATGAAATGTGGCGTGTAGAGGCTTGATCAAAAAACACTCAATTACTCGTGCAAACCATCCTTCTGGATAAGTCACGATTTTTCTTCACAAATCAGCCCGTTATTTTTCGGTTCATCCACAGTTACCCCCATTTGCTGTGCATGGCTATGTGGATAACTTGTTCGTCAAACCCTGCAGGCCTTACCGGGTATAGTCCAAACGGCAATTGATCAGATTTCATACAGTTCTAAGGGGCGGCCTTGACTTCGATTCCTGCGCTGTCTTCACTGCAATGGCACAAGGACAGCCGTCACTTATCCACATCAGGTTCTGGGAGAACGCATGATGGATAGCCGCCCACACCGCCATCCCCCCACGCCCCGCAAGCGCACGTTACGACGTGCGGCCAATCAACACGCTCGTCTGTAGCGACCTGCTGCTCCGACCGTTGTGCTGTCGCCGGGCTCGCCCGGAGGCCAGGTGCCCGTTCGCCCATTGATTGCAGGCAACCGCAGAGTTGCCCCCCATCTGCCTGAGAGAGGAACACCCTCATGACACGCATCGCAACGCCCATCAGTGAGATCAAGGAACACTACGACGTGATCGTTATCGGCTCCGGCTATGGCGGCGGCATTGCTGCGTCGCGGCTGTCCCGGGCCGGCAAGCAGGTGTGCCTGCTTGAACGCGGGCGGGAAATTCAGCCCGGTGAATACCCCAACACCATGATTGCCGCGACTGAAGAGTTGCAGATCCACGACCCGGACGGCCACATTGGCTCGCGCACCGGCCTGTTCGATCTGCACGTGAATGCCCAGCAGAATGTGGTGGTGGGTTGTGGCCTCGGCGGTACGTCGTTGATCAACGCCAACGTGGCACTGGAGCCTGAGCCCGGGGTGTTCGACGACCCGCGCTGGCCGCAAGCGGTACGCGAACACCGCGATACCTTGCTCAAGGACGGTTACGCCCGCGCCCGGGAAATGCTCAAACCCAATCCGTACCCGAACAGCGCACCGAACCTGCCCAAGCTCGACGCCAACAAAAAGTCCGCTGACTACCTCAAGCAAGGCGCGCACTTCTACAAGCCACCGATCAACGTGACATTCGACAAACTGCCGAACAATCTCAACCACGTCGGCGTTGAACAGTTGCCGTGCAACCAGTGCGGCGACTGCGTCTCGGGCTGTAACAACAAGGCCAAGAACACCACGCTGATGAACTACCTGCCGGATGCCTGGAATCACGGTGCGGAGATTTTCTGCCAGGCCGAAGTGCGTCATCTGGAGCGCGCCGGCGATGGCTGGATCGTGCACTTCCAGTACCTCGACAGTGGGCGCGAGAAATTCGACGCACCGACGCTGTTCGTGAAAGCCGACATCGTGGTGGTCTCTGCCGGCACCCTGGGTTCCACCGAGATTCTGTTGCGTTCGCGGGACAAAGGCCTGGTGATGTCCGGCCAGCTCGGCGAGAACATGAGCGGCAATGGCGACATCCTCGGCTTCGGCCACAACTGCGAGCAGACTATCAACGGCATCGGCTTCGGCGCGCATTCGGCCAAGGAACTGCACCCCGTTGGCCCGTGCATCACCTCGGTCATCGACATGCGCACCGAAGGTGACTGGCGCAGCCGCATGGTCATCGAGGAAGGTTCGATCCCCGGCGCGCTCGGCCGGCCAATGGTACCGGCGATGGCCGGGTTTGCCGAGATGATCGGCAAGGCCACCGACGACAGTTTCAGCGGCAAGCTTGGCTACAAGGAGCGCGAGGCCGAAAGCTTCCTGCGCGGCCCGTATTACGGCGCGCTGCACAACATGCAGACCTACCTGATCATGAGCCACGACAGTGGCCAGGGCCGGATGCTGCTCGACAGCAAGGATCAGTTGCGCATCGACTGGCCGGGTGTCGGCGAGCAGGAAAACTTCAAGCTCGGCAACGAGCGGCTGTACCAGAGCACCAAGGCACTCGGCGGGGTCTGGGTCGAGAACCCGATCTGGACCCAGCTGCTCAAGCACAGCATCGTCTCGGTGCATCCGCTGGGCGGTTGC
The DNA here is from genome assembly GCF_022368695.1 of Pseudomonas sp. Y5-11. Taxonomy (NCBI): domain Bacteria; kingdom Pseudomonadati; phylum Pseudomonadota; class Gammaproteobacteria; order Pseudomonadales; family Pseudomonadaceae; genus Pseudomonas; species Pseudomonas sp. Y5-11. The sequence continues at coordinate 160,923 of NZ_CP058974.1, read as the reverse complement.
GTGATGGGTGAAGACGCGGCGCAAGGCGTGGTCAATCACAAGGGCCAGGTGTTCAGCGGCGCCAGTGGCACCGATGTTTACGCCAATCTGTACGTGACGGACGGCGCGGTGATTCCGACATCATTGGCGGTCAATCCGCTGCTGACCATCTCTGCCGTGAGCGAGCGCAACATGGGCCTGCTCGCCGCTGACCGCGGTTGGCACATCGACTACACACTGCCGTCGGCACCGCGCAAACAGGTGGCACCGCCGACCCTCGGCGTGCAGTTCACCGAAACCATGAAGGGCTATTTCTCCCGCGCTTTCACCGCCGCACAAAGCACCGATCTGAAAGTCTACGAAGCGGCGGCCAAACGCGGTGAGGCGGACAACTCGCCGATCGACTTCACCCTGACCATCACCGCCAACGACCTCAACCGGATGATCAAGGAACCGCAACACGCCGCGACCATTGTCGGTACGGTCAATGCCCCGGCGCTGTCGCCGCAACCGCTGACCGCCAGCAACGGCGTGTTCAACCTGTTCGAACAGTTCGAGCAGCAGGTCGATACGCGGCACATGAAATACGACATGAAGCTGACCGCCGAGGACGGCACCGACTATTTCTTCAGCGCCTTCAAAACCGTGCCGGAAGACAACGGCGTGCTGAATATCTGGCACGACACCAGCACCCTGTACGTGACGCTGTACCGCGGGCCGGACAAGTCGGGCGAGGTGATCGGCTCCGGGGTGATGCACATTCATCCGACCGATTTCGCCAAGCAGATGACTACCATGAAAGTGCTCAACGCGCGCAACGAGCGTGAGCGCATCGAAGGCCTGGCGCGCTTCGGCAAGTTCTTCGCCGGGATTCTCTGGGAGAGTTACGGCGGGGTGTTTGCAGGGGACAAATACTTCAATCCCGACGCGCCGCCACGGCTGAAACGGCCGCTGGATGCGCCAACCCCGGCGGTGCATTTCTTCCCCACCGAGGACGGCGTCGAACTGCGCCTGACCCGTTATCAGGCCGGCAGCAAAGGCCCGGTGATGCTGGTGCATGGCTTGGGTGTCGGTTCGAATATCTTCTCCACCGACACCATCCAGACCAACCTGCTGGAGTATTTGTGCAAGCACGATTACGACGTGTGGCTGCTGGATTTCCGGGTGAGCATTCTGCTGCCGGCGAGCAAGAAAGAATGGAACGGCGACCAGATCGCCCAGTACGACTTCAAGGCTGCCATCGCGCAAATTCAGCAAGAAACCCAGGCCAAAGACGTGCAATGCGTGGTGCATTGCTACGGCGCGACGACGTTCTTCATGTCGCTGTTGGCGGGGTTGCAAGGCGTGCGTTCGGTGGTCTGCTCGCAGATTGCCGCTGACACCGTGGTCGCCACTGCCACGGGACTGAAGGCGGGTCTGCACTTGCCGGGAATGCTCGACGCCATCGGTATCAAATCGATGACCGCTTACGCCGACAGCAAGGAAAACTGGTTCAACCGGCTCTATGACAAGGCCCTCAACGGCTACGCGCGGATCTAAGCGCAGGGCTACTGCACCAACCCGGTGTGCCACCGCATCACCTTCATGTACGCCTCGCTGTATCGCCACGACACCCTTAACGAAACCCTGCACGACAACCTGCACGAACTGTTCGGCGAGTCGAACATCGAGACTTTCGAGCATTTGGCGCTGATCGTGCGCAAAGGGCATCTGGTGGATTTCAAGGGCAACGATGTGTACATGCCGCATTTTGAGCGGCTGACCATGCCGATCTGCTTTATCAGCGGCGCGGAGAACCAGTGTTACCTGCCGGAAAGCACGCTCAAGACCTACCAGCGCGTCTGCGCAGTCCACGGGCCGGAGCGTTACAGCCGGCATGTGGTGCCGGGTTACGGCCACATCGATTGCATGTTCGGCAAGAACGCGGTGGTGGATGTGTATCCGATCATCCTTGAGCACCTGGAGAAAACGGCCCTCGGTTGAGATCGATTACTGATTTCTGTGTTGAGGAGATTCTCTGTGGCGAGGGGATTCATCCCCGATCGGCTGCGCAGCAGTCGTAAAACCTGAGCGCGCGCTGATCCTGACAGACCGCGCTGGCGGGGTTTGGGGCCGCTTCGCGACCCGTCGGGGATAAATCCCCTCACCACAAGGGACATTGCAGGTTGGTGGTCAGAAGGAAATGGAAGACATGGACAGCTACATCCGCTGGTTTCAACGCTTCATCTGGCTCGGCATTGCGATGAACATGGTGTTCGCGATCCCGGCGCTGTTTGCGCCGGGGTTGCTGACATCGGTGGTCGGTCTGCCGCCGCAACTCTCCGACCCGTGGCTGGAAAACGCCGGGATGCTGCTGGTGGGCATCAGCGTGTTTTACATGCCGTCGGGCTTCAACGCGCCGCGCTATGTGGTGCATTCCTGGCTGTGCGTGCTGACGCGGCTGATCGCCGTGGTGTTCTGGATTTACCTGATCAACACCAGCAGCCAAGGCTCGGTGTTCGTGCCGATGCTGCTGGGCGATCTGAGCTTTTTCCTGATCCTCGGCATTCTGCTGTACCTCGGCACCACGCCTGCGAACCGGCCTTGGGCGCTGCTGTGCGATGGCTGTCGCGAGTGGCGCGCGGCCTGGGCACGGCAATGGCAGCGTCACAGCTTCAAGGTCGGCACGCTGGTGGTTGTCGCGGTGTTGGGTTTTATCGGTTACGAGACCTGGTACCAGATGCTGCGGGTTGTGCCGGAGCAGGAATACGCCTCCGACGAAGATCACTATAAATATGCCGCCATCGGCCTGGGCATCGAAGCGCGGATCCCGTATTACCTGTTCGCCGTGCTGCCACAGATGTGCCCGGAAAAACTGCCCAAGCCCGGCGGCTGGGAGGTCTTCGGCTTTCTCTATGAGAACGGCAAGGACCTGCCGATCGGCATGGCCAAGCGGCAGATCGGTTACCCGACCGTGGAACCGAACTGCGCGCTGTGTCACACAGGATCGTATCGGGCCAATGCCAGCGACGTCGCGGTCAACGTGCCCAGTGCGCCGGCCAACACCCTGCAACTGCAGGCCTTCCAGTGGTTCGCCTACGATTGCGCCAGCGATCCGACATTCACCACCGACGCGGTGATGGCGGCGATCAACGGCAAGTTTCAGCTGGGCTTTTTCGAGAAGCTCTACAACCGCTACCTGATCATCCCGATGGCGAAAAGCGCTTTGCTCAAACAGAAGCAGGCCTACGCCTGGCAAAAGCTGCGTCCGCAACAGGGCCCGGGTCGCACCGACACCTTCAATCCGACGAAAATGGTGGTGTTCGGCTTTCCGGATGACTCGACCATCGGCACCGTCGACCTGCCGCAAGTCTGGAACCAGAAACCGCGGGAGTCGATGTACCTGCATTGGGACGGCAATAACAACAAGATCCACGAACGCAACTACGCCGCGGCAATGGCCGTGGGCGCAACGCCGGAATCGGTGCTGCCGCCGAGCTTCAACCGGGTGACCAACTGGCTGCTCGGGCACAAGGCGCCGGCGTGGCCGTGGGCACTGGATCAGGCCAAGGTCGCCCGGGGCAAACCACTCTGGGACGCCAATTGCGCCGCCTGCCACGACTTCGGTCGCGCCGACACCGGGCAAGTGACCACCAACATCGATCAGCTCGGCACCGATCCACATCGGCTGGACTCATTCACCACCGGTCTGGTGACGGCGTTCCACACCTTCAAGAAACCGCCGTTCGACTTCGGCGCGTATCGCAAGACCCAGAGCTACAGCAACACGCCGACCGACGGCATCTGGCTGCGCGCGCCGTACCTGCACAACGGTTCGGTGCCAACCCTGTGGGACTTGCTGCAACCGCCGGAAAAACGCCCGGTGGTGTTCATCACCGGCTCCGATGTCTACGACCCGGTCAACGTCGGTTTCGTTACCACGGGTGCCCAGGCCAAAGCCTCGGCGGACTTCAAATACGACACCCGCCTGGAGGGCAACCACAACAGCGGTCACCTGTATGGCACCACGCTGTCGGACGACGACAAGCGTGCGTTGATCGAATTCATGAAAACCCTGTGAACCCTTACGGATAGAGGATTACGCCATGTCAGCGGTCGGTCATCTGAAGCATGAATACGACAAGGTCAAGGTGCGCATTCACGGCTTGTTCACGCGCATGGAAATGGCCTGGATGAAGCTCATCAGCGAATTGGAGCCGCAGGAGTTTCAGGCAATCATCAAGCTGCTGCAGCGCGGCCACGATCAGGCGCAATACGTGCTGAAAAACGGCGAGCTGCCGGACGACGAACCAGCGGTGCCGTGGGAGTTGTCCCATGGTCTGTCGATCCTGCGCATCGGCAATGCCACGCCGTTGCCGCAATCGCCCGATCAATTGCAGACCAAGGTGCTCAAGGACGGCACGCTGCTGGGATGTCGCAAATGGGAACTGCTGGATCTGCTATGGAGCGAGGCGCTGCTCAAGTGGATCGAAAACCTGCGTCATCACGCGACCTTCGGCACTGACCCGGCGATGGTGACCATGGATCGCGAAGTGACGCTGGCGATTGCCGGTGACTGGGGCACCGGGCCGTTCAACAGCCACGCGCCGGCGGTGTCGGTGGCCAATCAGATGCAACTGGCGAACGCTGATTTCACCATTCATTTGGGGGACGTTTATTACGCCGGCAGCCACTCCCAGGAAGACACCGACATGGCCGGCTGGCCGATGGGCACCCACGGCTCGTTCACCCTCAACTCCAATCACGAGATGTACAGCGGCGCCCACGGTTACTTCAAGGAACTGGCCGCGCGTTTTCCGGGGCAGCAAGGCACCAGCTACTTTGCCCTGATCAACGACGACTGGCTGATTGTCGGGCTGGACACCGCGTACGCTTCGGATGTCATGAACCTGTACATGGACGGCACCCTCAACAAACCGCAGATCGAGTGGATGAAGGGCCTGCCGAAACGCAAGAAACTCATGGTGCTTAGCCACCATCAGGGCTTCGACATCACCGGGCACCACAAGACCGCGCTGTATCAACCGGTGTGCGATGCGCTGGGGCGCGAGCCGGATTACTGGTATTGGGGGCATCTGCACAACGGCATTGTCTATGCGCCACAAGGTGGACTGCATGCGCGCTGCGCCGGACACGGAGCGATTCCCTACGGCACCACCAGCGAGCTGAACGGCCATTCGCGGGTGCTGTTTTCGGAGACGCAGGATGCGAACGATCCGGATTACCCGCTGCGGGTGCTGAATGGCTACGCGAAAATCCGGCTGGTGGGGGAGGAGATTTTTGAGGAGTTTATTGGGGAGGATGGCAGTGTGAGGTGGTCATCGAAGTGAGGTGGTGACTGGGCCGGCCTCTTCGCGAGCAAGCTCGCTCCCACAGTGGTCGGCGGTGATAACAGAATTTGTGTACACCGCCAGTCCCTGTGGGAGCGAGCTTGCTCGCGAAGCTTTTGCTTTTAGCCCTGAACCGGCACTCCCTTGAGGTACGGCGCAGGTTCCGCCCCGAGGTTGTTCAGCATCCGCTCGCTGTACCAGTCCACGAAGTTGACCACGCCAAACTCATAGGTCTTGGAGTACGGCCCCGGCTGATAAGCCGTGGAGTTGATCCCGCGCTGGTTTTCTTCGGCCAGACGCCGGTCCTGGTCGTTGGTCGCGTCCCAGACCTGGCGCATGCGTTCGACGTCGTAATCCACGCCTTCGACGGCGTCCTTGTGCACCAGCCATTTGGTGGTGACCATGGTTTCCTGGGCGCTGATCGGCCACACGGTGAACACGATGATGTGGTCGCCCATGCAGTGGTTCCACGAGTGCGGCAGGTGCAGGATGCGCATCGAACCGAGATCCGGATTCTTGATCCGGCCCATCAGCTTGGCGCAGCCCTGTTTGCCGTCCAGGGTCATCGACACGGTGCCCTTGAGCAGCGGCATGCGCACGATGCGGTTGCGCAGGCCGAAACTGGCGTGGGCGTAAGGGATTTTCTCGGCTTCCCAGGCAGCAGCAGACGCGGCAACGTGATCCTTGAACGCCTGGTCGGCGCGCGGGTCGGTGACGTCGTCCCATTCCAGCAGGGTTTTCAGCAATTCAGGGTGCGAGCCGCCGCAGTGGTAGCACTCGCGGTTGTTTTCCAGCACCAGTTTCCAGTTGGCCTTTTCCATCAAGGTGGTTTGCACCGCCACCTTGGTGTTCTCCATGTCGTACGGTTCCATGTAGTGGTTCAGCGTCGACAGGAAGTCATCGATGGCCGGCGGGTTTTCCGCCAGGCTGATGAAGATGTAGCCGCCGGCCGTCTTCACGTTCACCGGTTTGAGGCCGTACTGCTTCATGTCGAAGTCGGCGCCCATCTCGGTACCGGCGAACAGCAGGCGACCGTCCAGCTCGTAGGTCCACTGGTGGTAGTGGCAGACCAGTTTGGCAACCTTGCCCTTGTCGCTGGTGCACAGGCGCGAGCCTCGGTGGCGACAGACGTTGTGGAACGCATGCACCACACCCTCGGCGCCACGAATGACGATGATCGGGTTCTTGCCGATCTGCAGGGTGATGTAGTTGCCCTTGGCCGGGATCTCGCAGGTCATGCCGGCGATCAACCATTCCTTCTGGAAGATCTCCTGCATATCGATATCGAACAGGCGCTCATCGTTATAGAACGGCTGCGGCAGCGAAAAGGTACGTTCGCGCTCCTGCAGCATCTGTGCGGTGGCCTTGCGTGCGGGTTCCAGCGGGTCGCCCAGGCTGATTTTTGCGGTGTCCATCAATGTGATCCTCAAGGCCATCTGCGTGGCCGGCGAAAGTGGCTGATCAGGGTTGCTACGCAAGGTGTAAAGAAGTTGTCTTGGTGTGAGACGAGTGTGGGGCCGGCGCTGCCCGGAACCTTATCCATGGGCGACATGGTGCAATCTGTTCCCGACGCGCAACCCCCGGTGGTTGGGGGCTGGTCGCGATAAGTATGCCGATGTCGCGGATAGGTAAACGGGCGGTTCACGCTATACGCAGAATCGCCACATGAAGGCCGACAGTCGGCCGTGGAGAACAGCATGTCCAACAGCTTCCTGAATCCGGTCACCACCCAGACCTGGGCCAATGGCCGACACATCGTCCGTTGCGTCAAAGTCATCCAGGAAACCTGGGACGTACGCACCTTCTGCTTCATGGCCGACCAGCCGATCCTGTTCTTCTTCAAGCCCGGGCAGTTTGTAACCCTGGAGCTGGAAATCGACGGTCAGCCGATCATGCGTTCGTACACCATTTCCAGTTCGCCGTCGGTGCCGTACAGCTTCTCGGTGACCATCAAGCGCGTGCCGGGCGGCAAGGTTTCCAACTGGTTGCACGACACCCTGCATGAAGGCCAGGAGCTGGCGGTGCACGGGCCGGTCGGGCTGTTCAATGCCATCGACTTCCCGAGCCCGAAAGTGCTGTATCTCAGCGGCGGCGTGGGGATCACCCCGTGCATGTCGATGGCGCGCTGGTTCTACGACACCAACGCCAATGTCGACATGACCTTTATCCACAGCGCCCGCTCGCCGAAAGACATCATTTACCACCGCGAGCTGGAGCACATGGCGTCGCGGATCGACAACTTCAGCCTGCACCTGATCTGCGAGAAACACGGGCTGGGCGAACCGTGGGCCGGCTATCGCGGCTACCTCAATCACAAGATGCTGGAGCTGATGGTTCCCGACTTCCTTGAGCGCGAAGTGTTCTGCTGCGGCCCGACGCCGTACATGACCGCCGTCAAGCGCCTGCTCGAAGCCGCCGGTTACGACATGTCGCGTTATCACGAGGAATCCTTCGGCGCCACGCCACCGGAAGCCCGCGCCGACGCGGTGGAGCAAGCCGAACAGGCCGCCGAAGCACCGGAAATCGATGCGGCGGATCTGCATCAAGTCGAGTTCACCGCTTCCGGCAAGAGCATTCGCGTGGCCCCGGGCGAAACCGTGCATGCGGCGGCGGCCAAGCTTGGCCTGATGATCCCGAAAGCTTGCGGCATGGGGATCTGCGGCACGTGCAAGGTGATGAAACTGGGCGGCGAAGTGGAGATGGAGCACAACGGCGGGATTACCGAGGACGACGAGGCCGAGGGGTACATTCTGTCGTGCTGCAGTGTGCCGAAAGGCGACGTCAGAATCGAATTCTGAGCCGGATCCCTGTAGGAGCTGCCGAAGGCTGCGATCTTTAGATCCTAAAAACAAGATCAAAAGATCGCAGCCTTCGGCAGCTCCTGCAGGGGTTAGGTATTTTCAGTCGACGAACAAGTCGGGCATTAGGTGGGTCGTGCTGTCCGGATCAAATCGGTAGTGATCGAATTCGGTCACGCCGCTCTCGCGCAAAATCTCCTCATCTATCAATAACCGTCCGCTGATCTGTCGCCCGCTGCTGCTCAGAATCACATGCGCCGCATCCGCCATGATCGAAGGCAGGCGCGCATGCTTGAACGACTCGCGATTGCCCAACTGAAACTCGATCGCCGCCGTGGCAATCATCGTCTGCGGCCACAGCGAATTGACGCTGATGCCGTAACTGGCGAATTCCTCGCTCATGCCCACGGTCAGCATGCTCATGCCGTACTTGGTCACGGTGTAAGGGCTGTACTGGGCGAACCATTTGCTCGCCATATTCAGCGGCGGCGACAGGTTGAGGATGTGCCCGGCGGATTTCTTCAGATAGGGCAGGGCGGCCTGGCTGCACAGCAGCACCGCACGGGTGTTGATCTGGTGCATCAGGTCGAACCGCTTGAGTTCGATGTGTTGCACACCGGTCAACTTGATCGCCCCGGCATTGTTCACCAGCGCATCGATGCCGCCGAAATGTTCGTTGGCCTGGGCCAGCGCATGGCGCACCGCGTCTTCATCACGTACATCCAGTTGCAGCGCCAGGGCGTAGCCGCCGGCCGCTTCGACTTCTGCGGCGACGCTGTGGATGGTGCCCGGCAATTTCGGATGGGCTTCGGCGCTCTTGGCCGCAATCACGATATTGGCCCCGTCCTTCGCGGCCCGCAGCGCAATCTCACGCCCGATGCCACGGCTGGCGCCGGTGATGAACAGGGTTTTGCCTTGTAGCGACATGCCGATGCTCCTGCTTGTTGTTATGTGAGCGGAGGGCTCGACAGACAATGTAGACCAAGGAACATCGCAATCCCTGTAGGAGCTGCCGCAGGCTGCGATCTTTTGATTTTGTTTTTAAGATCAAGATCAAAAGATCGCAGCCTGCGGCAGCTCCTACAGAGGAAGAATCAGGCGGACATCACTTCGCGGATATCGCGCGCCAGTTCGCGCACACGTTCTTCTTCGGTGTCCCACGAGCACATGAAACGCGCGCCGCCCTTGCCGATGAAGGTGTAGAAGCGCCAGTTCTTGGCGGTCAGCGCGGCGATGGCCGGTTCCGAGAGTTGCAGGAACACGCCGTTGGCCTGCACCGGGAACATCAGTTCCACGCCCGGGATGTCGCTGACCAGCTCGGCCAGCAATTGCGCGCAGTGGTTGGCGTGGCGGGCGTATTTGAGCCAGGCGTCGTTTTCGAGGATGCCGACCCACGGTGCCGACAGGAAACGCATTTTCGACGCCAGTTGCCCGGCCTGTTTGCAGCGGTAATCGAAGTCTTCGGCCAGTTTGTGGTTGAAGAACAGGATTGCCTCACCCACCGCCATGCCGTTTTTGGTGCCGCCGAAGCACAGCACATCGACACCTGCTTTCCAGGTCAGGTCGGCTGGCGAGCAGCCGAGGAACGCGCAGGCGTTGGAGAAGCGCGCGCCGTCCATGTGCAGGTGCAGGCCCAGCTCCTTGCAGGTGGCGCTGATGGCGCGGACTTCTTCCGGGGTGTAGACGCTGCCGACTTCGGTGGCCTGGGTCAGGGTCACGACCCGTGGTTTCGGGTAGTGGATGTCCTGGCGCTTGAGCGCGACTTCGCGGATCGACTGCGGGGTGATCTTGCCGTTTTCGGTACCGGCGATCAGCAGTTTCGAGCCGTTGGAGAAGAATTCCGGGGCGCCGCATTCGTCGGTTTCGACGTGGGCGGTTTCCGAGCAGATCACGCTGTGGTAACTCTGGCACAGCGACGACAGCGCGAGCGAGTTGGCGGCGGTGCCGTTGAAGGCGAAGAATACTTCGCAGTCGGTTTCGAACAGCTTGCGGAAATGGTCGGCCGCGCGTGCGGTCCATTCATCGTCGCCATAAGCGCGCTGGTGGCCGTGGTTGGCCTGTTCCATGGCAGCCCAGGCTTCAGGGCAGATACCGGAGTAGTTGTCGCTGGCGAATTGTTGGCTCTTGTCGGTCATGGCCGGCTTCCGTGGTCGAGACTCTTGTGAAGGCTCGTGGTCAATGAGGGTGCGCACTTTACCGAAGATCTTCCGGGGAGCACACGGGATGTCGCTGTCAGAACTTTACAAGGATGCGAGCCGATTATGCACCTGAGCCAGCGCGACGGCGCACTCGATCTGCTCAAGTGGCTGGCGCTGCTGAGCATGCTGGTCGATCACCTGCGATATGTCGGGATCAGCGCCGATTGGCTGTATGTGCCGGGACGCATGGCATTCCCGTGGTTCTGTCTGGCGATGGCGGCGAACCTGGCCCGCGCCGGTGCACAGAAGACCGAGTGGCGCTATCTGGGCTGGTTGCTGCTGTTCAGTCTGGTCAGCGAAATTCCTTACCGCTTGTACATTCCCGATCCCGACACCTTGAACGTGCTGCCCACCCTGGCGCTCGGGTTGCTGGTGGCGCGGGGCTGGCAGGATCGTACGTTGTTGTCGCGGCTTTTGGGCGTGGGCGCCTTGCTGCTGGCGGCGTTGTTTGCGCAGTGGCTGATGTTCGGCATGTTTGGCGTGCTGTTGCCGCTGGCGCTGCTGTGGGTGATCCGTCGTCCCTGGTATTTTGGCGTGCTGCCGGGGTTGGTGTGTCTGGCGGGCAATCAGTGGCGGGTGCTGTATGAGGCGGCGGAGTTAGGCAATTACGTGGCGGTGTTTGGTATCGCGGCGTGTCTGATTGCGCCATTGCTCGGGATAGTCTTGTTGCGACATGCCGGATCCCTTCATCCATTGCCCATGCGCCGCTGGGCGTATGCGCTCTATCCCCTGCATTTCCTCCTGCTGCTCGCCATCCGTGCGGCATACACCTGACCCCTGTGGGAGCGAGCCTGCTCGCGAAGGCGGTCTGTCAGCCAACTTCCATGTCGGATGTGCCGGCCTCTTCGCGAGCAGGCTCGCTCCCACAGGGGATCTCCACGAATTCAATCGGTCATTTCGAGCCATGTCGTAAACGCACCTTTGTGTGGCGTCCGTAGGCATCTGGGCTGTCTGCGCCGGCCATACCATCGCATCAAAGGGCACCTCCGCAAGCCGCGTGCCTGACCAAGACGAAATGGCGCACCGACGCCGCTGGGAGAGACGCGATGTTCAGCAAGCAAGACCAGATCCAGGGTTACGACGATGCACTGCTGGCGGCGATGAATGCCGAGGAGCAACGTCAGGAAGATCACATCGAGCTGATCGCGTCGGAGAACTACACCAGCAAACGCGTGATGCAAGCGCAGGGCAGCGGCCTGACCAACAAATACGCCGAAGGTTATCCGGGCAAGCGCTACTACGGTGGCTGCGAGCATGTGGATAAAGTCGAAGCGCTGGCCATCGAACGCGCCAAGCAGCTTTTCGGCGCCGATTACGCCAACGTCCAGCCGCACTCCGGTTCCTCGGCCAACAGCGCCGTGTACCTGGCGCTGATCCAGCCGGGCGACACCATCCTCGGCATGAGCCTCGCTCATGGCGGTCACTTGACCCACGGCGCCAAAGTGTCGTCCTCGGGCAAGCTGTACAACGCGGTGCAGTACGGGATCAACACCGACACCGGGCTGATCGATTACGACGAAGTCGAGCGTCTGGCCGTCGAGTGCAAACCGAAGATGATCGTTGCCGGGTTCTCCGCCTACTCGAAAACACTGGATTTCCCGCGCTTCCGCCAGATTGCCGACAAAGTGGGCGCGCTGCTGTTCGTCGACATGGCCCACGTCGCCGGTCTGGTCGCTGCTGGCCTGTACCCGAACCCGCTGCCTTACGCCGACGTGGTCACCACCACCACCCACAAGACCCTGCGCGGTCCACGTGGCGGGCTGATCCTGGCCAAGTCCAACGAAGAGATCGAGAAAAAGCTCAACGCCGCGGTATTCCCCGGCGCCCAGGGCGGCCCGCTGATGCACGTCATCGCCGGTAAAGCGGTGTGCTTCAAGGAAGCGCTGGAGCCCGGCTTCAAGGCCTATCAGCAACAAGTGATCGATAACGCCAAGGCCATGGCCAGCGTGTTTATCAAACGTGGCTACGATGTAGTGTCCGGCGGTACCGACAACCACCTGTTCCTGGTCAGCCTGATCCGTCAGGGCCTGACCGGCAAAGATGCTGACGCCGCCCTTGGCCGCGCGCACATCACCGTCAACAAGAACGCCGTGCCGAACGACCCGCAGTCGCCGTTCGTGACCTCGGGCCTGCGCATCGGCACCCCGGCCGTCACCACGCGTGGCTTCAAGGTCGCCCAGTGCGAAGCGCTGGCCGGCTGGATCTGCGACATCCTCGACAACCTCGGTGACGCCGACGTTGAAGCGAATGTGGCCAAGAACGTCGCGGCTCTGTGCGCCGACTACCCGGTTTATCGCTGAGCGGTTTGGAGTAAATGACTATGCAACGCTATTCGGGCTTCGGCCTCTTCAAACACTCCCTCAGCCACCACGAGAACTGGCAGCGCATGTGGCGCACGCCAACGCCGAAGAAGGTCTACGACGTGGTCATCGTCGGCGGTGGCGGGCACGGTCTGGCGACCGCCTACTACCTGGCCAAGGAACACGGCATCACCAACGTGGCCGTGGTCGAGAAAGGCTGGCTGGGCGGCGGCAACACCGCGCGCAACACCACCATCGTTCGCTCCAACTACCTGTGGGACGAGTCGGCGCACCTGTACGAACACGCGATGAAACTGTGGGAAGGCCTGTCGCAGGATCTGAACTACAACGTGATGTTCTCCCAACGCGGCGTCTACAACCTGTGCCACACCCTGCAGGACATCCGTGATTCCGAGCGTCGGGTCAGCGCCAACCGCCTCAACGGCGTCGACGGCGAACTGCTCAACGCCAAGCAAGTGGCGGACGAGATCCCGTACCTCGACTGCTCGAAGAATACCCGCTACCCGGTGATGGGCGCGACCGTTCAACGTCGTGGCGGCGTTGCCCGTCACGATGCCGTGGCCTGGGGCTTTGCCCGTGCCGCCGACGCCTTGGGCGTGGACTTGATCCAGCAGACCGAAGTGATCGGTTTCCGCAAGGAAAACGGCGTGTGCATCGGCGTTGAAACCAACAAGGGTTTCATCGGTGCCAAGCGTGTCGGCGTGGTCACCGCCGGCAACTCCGGACACATGGCCAAGCTGGCCGGTTTCCGTCTGCCGATCGAATCCCACCCGCTGCAGGCGCTGGTGTCCGAGCCGATCAAACCGATTATCGACAGCGTGATCATGTCCAACGCGGTGCACGGCTACATCAGCCAGTCGGACAAGGGCGACCTGGTGATCGGCGCCGGTATCGACGGCTACAACGGCTACGGCCAGCGCGGTTCGTACCCGGTGATCGAGCACACCATCCAGGCCATCGTCGAGATGTTCCCGGTGCTGTCGCGGGTGCGCATGAACCGCCAGTGGGGCGGCATCGTCGACACCACGCCGGACGCTTGCCCGATCATTTCGAAAACCCCGGTACCGAACATGTTCTTCAACTGCGGTTGGGGCACCGGCGGCTTCAAGGCCACACCTGGCTCGGGCAACGTGTTTGCCGCGAGTCTGGCCAAGGGTGAAATGCACCCATTGGCAGCACCGTTTTCCATCGACCGTTTCCACAACGGCGCACTCATCGACGAACACGGCGCTGCTGCCGTCGCCCACTAACAGGAGAAATTCCCATGTTGCATATCTTCTGTCCTCACTGCGGCGAACTGCGCTCCGAAGAGGAATTCCACGCATCCGGTCAGGCGCATATTCCGCGTCCGCTGGATCCGAACGCCTGCACCGATGAAGAGTGGGGCGACTACATGTTTTTCCGCGACAACCCGCGCGGTCTGCACCACGAGCTGTGGGATCACGTCGCCGGTTGCCGCCAGTACTTCAACGTCACTCGCGACACCGTGACCTACGAGATTCTCGAAACCTACAAGATCGGCACCAAGCCGCAATTCACCGACAAGGCTGATACGGCAAAAACAGCCACGACGGCGCTGGGAGAGAAGGTATGAGCCAGACCAATCGCCTGTCCAACGGTGGACGGATCGACCGCAACAAAGTGCTGAGCTTCACCTTCAACGGTCAGAGCTACAAAGGCTTCGAGGGCGACTCGCTGGCCTCGGCACTGATCGCCAACGGCGTCGACATCATCGGCCGCAGCTTCAAGTATTCGCGCCCCCGCGGGATCTTCGCCGCCGGTGCCGAAGAGCCGAACGCCGTGCTGCAGATCGGTGCCACCGAAGCCACGCAGATCCCCAACGTGCGCGCCACGCAACAGGCGCTGTACCAAGGCCTGGTCGCCACCAGCACCAACGGCTGGCCGAGCGTCAACAACGACATGATGGGGATTCTTGGCAAGGTCGGCGGCAAGCTGATGCCGCCGGGTTTCTACTACAAAACCTTCATGTACCCGCAATCGTTCTGGATGACGTACGAGAAGTACATTCGCAAGGCAGCCGGTCTGGGCCGTTCGCCGACCGAAGTCGATCCGGACACCTACGACTACATGAACCAGCACTGCGACGTGCTGATCGTCGGCGCCGGCCCTGCCGGTCTGGCGGCTGCCCTGGCGGCTGCACGCAGTGGTGCGCGGGTGATTCTCGCCGATGAGCAGGAAGAGTTCGGCGGCAGCCTGCTTGATTCGCGCGAAAGCCTCGACGGCAAACCGGCGATGGAGTGGGTGTCCAGCGTCATCGCTGAATTGAAGAACACTCCGGACGTGCTGCTGTTGCCGCGCGCCACCGTTAACGGTTACCACGACCACAACTTCCTGACCATTCATGAACGCCTCACCGATCACCTCGGTGACCGTGCGCCGATCGGTCAGGTGCGTCAGCGCATTCACCGTGTCCGCGCCAAGCGTGTGGTGCTGGCGACCGGTGCCCACGAGCGTCCGCTGGTCTACGGCAACAACGACGTGCCGGGCAACATGCTTGCCGGTGCGGTCTCGACTTACGTGCGCCGTTACGGTGTGGCACCGGGCAAGAAGCTGGTGCTGACCACCAACAACGATCACGCCTATCGCGTGGCGCTGGACTGGCTCGACGCCAGCCTGCAAGTGGTCGCCATCGCCGACGCCCGCAGCAATCCGCGTGGTGCGCTGGTGGAAGAGGCCCGCGCCAAAGGCATTCGCATCCTCACCGGCAGCGCCGTGATCGAGGCCCGTGGCAGCAAGCGCGTCACCGCAGCCCGCGTTGCCGCGATTGACGTCAAAGCGCACACCGTGACCAGCCCGGGCGAATGGCTCGACTGCGACGTGATCGCCAGTTCCGGCGGTTACAGCCCGGTGGTGCACCTGGCTTCGCACCTCGGTGGCAAGCCGGTCTGGCGCGAAGACATCCTCGGTTTCGTTCCGGGCGAAGCACCGCAGAAGCGTGTGTGCGTCGGCGGCATCAACGGCGTTTACGGCCTCGGTGATTCGCTGGCCGATGGTTTCGAAGGTGGCGCACGCGCGGCCAGTGAAGCCGGTTTCGGTGTGGTCGAAGGCACGCTGCCAAAAGCCCTGAGCCGTCTCGAAGAAGCGACCCTGGCGCTGTTCCAGGTGCCGCACGAGAAGGGCACCTCGCGTGCGCCGAAGCAATTCGTCGACCTGCAGAACGACGTCACCGCTGCCGCCATCGAACTGGCGACCCGCGAAGGTTTCGAGTCGGTCGAACACGTCAAGCGCTACACCGCGCTGGGCTTCGGCACCGATCAGGGTAAGCTCGGCAATGTCAACGGTCTGGCCATCGCCGCCCGTTCGCTGAACGTGACCATCCCGCAGATGGGCACCACGATGTTCCGCCCGAACTACACGCCGGTAACCTTCGGCGCCGTGGCCGGTCGTCACTGTGGGCACATCTTCGAGCCGGTGCGCTACACCGCGCTGCATCAATGGCACCTGAAAAACGGCGCCGAGTTCGAAGACGTCGGTCAGTGGAAACGTCCATGGTACTTCCCGAAAAACGGTGAAGACATGCACGCCGCGGTCAAGCGCGAATGCAAAGCCGTGCGCGACAGCGTCGGCCTGCTCGACGCCTCGACCCTGGGCAAGATCGACATCCAAGGCCCGGATGCCCGCGAGTTCCTCAACCGCGTGTACACCAACGCCTGGACCAAGCTCGACGTGGGCAAGGCGCGTTACGGCCTGATGTGCAAAGAAGACGGCATGGTCTTCGACGACGGTGTGACGGCGTGTCTGGCCGACAACCATTTCGTCATGACCACCACCACTGGCGGCGCGGCTCGTGTGCTGCAATGGCTGGAGTTGTACCACCAGACCGAATGGCCGGAGATGAAGGTGTACTTCACCTCGGTTACCGACCACTGGGCGACCATGACCCTGTCCGGGCCGAACAGCCGCAAGCTGCTCAGTGCCGTGACCGACATCGATCTGGCCAACGAAGCGTTCCCGTTCATGACCTGGAAAGAAGGTCTGGTTGGCGGTGTGCCGGCGCGGGTGTTCCGTATCTCGTTTACCGGTGAACTGTCGTACGAAGTCAACGTCCAGGCCGACTATGCAATGGGCGTGCTGGAGAAAATCGTCGAAGCCGGCAAGCAGTACAACCTGACCCCGTACGGCACTGAAACCATGCACGTCCTGCGCGCCGAGAAGGGTTTCATCATCGTCGGTCAGGACACCGACGGCTCGATGACTCCGGACGACCTGAACATGGGCTGGTGCGTCGGTCGCACCAAACCGTTCTCGTGGATCGGCCAGCGCGGCATGAACCGTGAAGACTGCGTGAAGGATCAGCGTAAGCAACTGGTGGGCCTGAAGCCGATCGACCCGAATGTCTGGCTGCCGGAAGGCGCGCAACTGGTGTTCAACACCAAGCAGGCGATCCCGATGACCATGGTCGGCCACGTGACCTCCAGCTACGCGCACAACTCCCTCGGTTATTCGTTTGCCATGGGTGTGGTCAAGGGCGGTCTGAAGCGCATGGGCGAGCGGGTGTTTGCACCGCTGGCCGATGGCAGCGTGATCGAGGCAGAGATCGTTTCTTCGGTGTTCTTCGATCCGAAGGGGGATCGGCAGAACATCTGACAGCTTCGAACCCTGTGGTGTGGCGGATATCGCCTTCGCGAGCAAGCTCGCTCCCACAGGTTTCGGGTTGTTAATGGAATTTGTGTCAGGCATCAGTCCCCTGTGGGAGCGAGCTTGCTCGCGAAGGCGGCAGTGCAGCCACCACAAGGACCGGACCAACAGAATTGAGATAGGTGCTTTATGACCACAGCCAATGTTTACCAACAACGCCCGACCACCGGTGCCCGTGCCGAGTCGTCGCTGCACCATGCCGACCTCGCCAGCCTGGTCGGCAAGGGGCGCAAGAACGCCGGCGTCATCGTGCGTGAAAAGAAACTCCTCGGTCACCTGACGATTCGTGGCGATGGTCACGATGCCGCGTTCGCCGCCGGCGTGCACAAGGCCCTCGGCATTGAGTTGCCCGGCGCCCTGAGCGTGATCGTCAAAGGCGAAACCAGCCTGCAATGGATGGGCCCGGACGAGTGGCTGCTGATCGTGCCAAGCGGTGAAGAATTCGCCGCCGAACAGAAACTGCGCGAAGCGCTGGGCGACCTGCACATCGCGATCGTCAACGTCAGCGGCGGCCAGCAAGTGCTCGAACTGAACGGGCCGAACGTGCGTCAGGTGCTGATGAAATCCACGAGTTACGACGTGCACCCGAACAACTTCCCGGTCGGCAAAGCAGTGGGCACGGTGTTCGCCAAGTCGCAACTGATGATTCGCCACACCGCTGAAGACACCTGGGAACTGCTGATCCGCCGCAGCTTCTCGGATTACTGGTGGTTGTGGTTGCAGGATGCTTCGGCCGAGTACGGCCTCAGCGTGCAGGCCTGACCTGCTGTGACTGCTTTGTGGTGAGGGGATTCATCCCCGATGGGCGGCGAAGCCGCCCCAGACCAGTCGCTGCGGTTTATCTGTCAGTTCCCGTACACAGGTTTTGCGACTGCTTCGCAGCCGATCGGGGATAAATCCCCTCGCCACAAGCAGTTCAGCATAGCCACAGAGTTCACTCTGCTCACAGATGTTGAAACAGGAGTCACCGCACCATGAGCCGCGCCCCAGACACATGGATTCTGACCGCCGACTGCCCCAGCGTGCTCGGCACGGTGGACGCGGTGACGCGTTTTCTGTTCGAGCAGGGTTGCTACGTCACCGAGCACCATTCGTTCGATGACCGGCTCTCGGGTCGTTTCTTCATTCGCGTGGAATTCCGTCAGCCCGACGGCTTCGACGAACAGTCCTTCCGCGCCGGCCTCGCCGAGCGTGGTCAGGCGTTTGGCATGGTCTTCGAGCTGACTGCGCCGAACTACCGGCCGAAAGTGGTGATCATGGTCTCCAAGGCCGATCACTGCCTCAACGATTTGCTCTACCGCCAGCGCATCGGTCAGTTGTCGATGGACGTGGCGGCGGTGGTGTCCAACCATCCGGACCTCAAGCCGCTGGCCGACTGGCACCAGATTCCCTACTACCATTTCCCCCTCGACCCCAACGACAAGCCGTCGCAGGAGCGTCAGGTGTGGCAGGTGATTGAAGAGTCCGGCGCCGAACTGGTGATCCTCGCCCGCTACATGCAGGTGCTGTCTCCGGAGTTGTGCCGCAAGCTCGATGGCAAGGCGATCAACATCCATCACTCGTTGCTGCCGGGGTTCAAGGGTGCCAAACCCTATCACCAGGCCTACAACAAGGGCGTGAAACTGGTCGGCGCCACGGCGCATTACATCAACAACGATCTCGATGAAGGGCCGATCATCGCCCAGGGCGTCGAGGCCGTGGATCACAGTCATTACCCGGAAGATCTGATTGCCAAGGGGCGTGATATCGAGGGCCTGACTTTGGCCCGGGCCGTGGGTTATCACATCGAAAGACGGGTGTTTTTGAACGCCAACAGAACCGTTGTTCTTTAGATAGCTAAAAGATCGCAGCCTTCGGCAGCTCCTACAGGGGTATGCGATTCATGTAGGAGCTGCCGAAGGCTGCGATCTTTTGATTTACCGAGCACTTAACGCGCTGCCTGCCTGGGCAACGCGGTTCCATAAAAACAACAGCGAGGTGAAAGCATGTCTGGCAATCGTGGTGTGGTGTATCTCGGCGCTGGCAAGGTCGAAGTACAGAAAATCGACTATCCGAAAATGCAGGACCCGCGCGGCAGGAAGATCGAACACGGGGTGATTCTGCGTGTGGTGTCCACCAACATTTGTGGCTCCGACCAGCACATGGTGCGCGGCCGGACCACGGCGCAGACCGGTCTGGTGCTGGGCCATGAAATCACTGGCGAAGTGATCGAGAAGGGTTCCGACGTCGAGAACCTGAAAATCGGCGACCTGGTCTCCGTACCGTTCAACGTGGCTTGCGGGCGCTGCCGTTCCTGCAAGGAGCAACACACCGGTGTCTGCCTGACCGTCAACCCGGCCCGCGCCGGCGGTGCTTACGGTTATGTCGACATGGGCGACTGGACCGGCGGCCAGGCTGAATACGTGCTGGTGCCGTACGCCGACTTCAACCTGCTGAAACTGCCGGATCGCGACAAGGCCATGGAGAAAATCCGCGACCTGACCTGCCTCTCCGACATTCTGCCGACCGGCTATCACGGTGCGGTAACGGCGGGCGTTGGCCCGGGCAGCACCGTGTACATCGCGGGCGCCGGCCCGGTCGGTCTGGCCGCTGCCGCCTCCGCCCGTTTGCTCGGTGCGGCGGTGGTGATCATCGGCGACGTCAACACCATCCGCCTGGCGCACGCCAAGGCTCAGGGTTTTGAAGTGGTCGACCTGTCCAAGGACACGCCGCTGCACGAGCAGATCGCCGCACTTTTGGGCGAGCCGGAAGTTGATTGCGCGGTGGACTGCGTGGGCTTCGAAGCGCGCGGCCACGGGCATGACGGGGTGAAAGCCGAAGCCCCGGCCACCGTGCTCAACTCGTTGATGGGCGTGGTGCGCGTCGCCGGCAAGATCGGTATTCCGGGCCTGTACGTGACCGAGGATCCGGGCGCTGTAGATGCCGCCGCGAAAATGGGCAGCCTGAGCATCCGCTTCGGCCTGGGCTGGGCCAAATCCCACAGCTTCCACACCGGCCAGACCCCGGTGATGAAATACAACCGCCAGCTGATGCAGGCGATCATGTGGGACCGCATCAACATCGCCGAAGTGGTGGGTGTGCAAGTCATCAGCCTCGACCAGGCGCCGGAAGGCTATGGCGAGTTCGATGCCGGTGTGCCGAAGAAGTTTGTGATCGATCCGCATCGGTTGTTCAGTGCGGCGTAAGTAAATAGGGCGACCCACGGGTCGCCTTTTTTTAGATCAAAAGATCGCAGCCTTCGGCAGCTCCTACATCGATCCCTGTAGGAGCTGCCGAAGGCTGCGATCTTTGATTTTTGCATTCAGAGGGCTGCCAAAGCGCCCTGATACAGCACTGGCCCGGTCGGCTGCCCGGTCGGCGACCCACCTTGCGGCTCCAGACTCACCGCCAGCGCAATCGGCTGGCCGATCAAGGCTTTCTGTGCCGCGCTCAGTTCAACCTTGCCTTTGCCGCCTGCAGGAATCACCCCCAGCGAAATCGGCTTGCCATCGGCGGGTATCGCCCACAGTTCCAGGCTGCGATCTGGCCCGACTGCCGCCAATGTCAGCGGTTCGACTTGCAGATAGTCCGCATGCGCCTCGACCTTCAGCGCTGGTTGCGCGTCGGCGCTCAGCAGGGTGGCGCGGTAGCGGGCGTCGTCGCGGTTGTACAGGGAACCGAGGAACACCAGCACCACGATCGAGCAGAGTGCAGCGGTGACTCGCAGCCAGTTCCAGAACGGTCGTTTTTCCGGGACGTGCAGCACTTGCGGTTCGATGCGTGCAGTAATGCCTTGCCACACCCGATCCGGCACCGGTTGCTCCGGCAATGTATCGGTAAGGCTGGCGAGGCTCTCCTGCCACTGCGCCAACTCGGTTCGCAGTGCTGCATCATCCAGTAGCAATTGTTCAAAGCGCCGGCGCGCCGCCGACGACATCAGGCCGATGGCGTAATCGGCAGCGAGGGCGCGGCGCAGGGCAGGGGTCTGGTAGTTCATGATTCAAGGCACCTGCGCAGACGTTCCATGCCACGGCGAATCCACGACTTCACCGAACCCAGCGGCGCGGCCAGGTGTTCGGCGAGTTCCGAGCAGGACAGGCCCTGAAAATAGGCGACGCTGATCGACTGGCGCTGCATGCCGTCGAGGGTGTCCAGGCAACGGTGCAACGCGCTGGCTTCGCGGCTGCTGTTCAACAGGTCGTGGGCCGAAGGGCCTTCGTCCGGCAGGGTCTCCTGTTCGAAGTCGGTCAGCGGTCGGTCACGCTGTTTGCGTAACTGGTCGATGGCCTGGTGGCGAGTGATGTTGATCATCCAGGTCAGCGGCGCCGACAAATGGGCTTCGTAGCGCGAGGCGTTGTTCCAGATGCGCACGAAGCTTTCCTGCAGCACGTCCTCGGCCAGATCTGCCCGGCCCATGAAACGCAAGGCGACACCGTGCAAGCGCGGGCCGACGCTGCGATAGAGGGTTTCGAATGCACGCCGATCGCCCAGTGAACACTGGGCCAACAACTGGCGCAACTGATCGGGGTCGGCGGTGGAAATGACGGTTCTCCAGGCAATGGGCGGACGACGAGGGCGCTGCTCGGGCTGTTCACAGGCTAGTTCAGCGACAGCGCTTGTGCCATTCATCTCGGGTTATCCACGGTTTCACGTTTTATATACGTGGCTATCCTGAAAATGGATGCGCCGGCGAGGAACATGCCAGCGCAAACCCGGTCAAATCGGCAGTTTTGCCGCCCATAAGCGGGCGGTTACCACAGCGCAAGAGGATGTCTGAATGAAGATTTCACGCGGTATGGCCTTTGCTTCACTGATGACCCTCGCAGCGAGCCCGGTATTTGCCGGTTTCAGCTTGAACGATGTCGCCGGTGCAGTCTCGGGGATGCAAGGGGGGGACAAGGCTGCCGCCGCTGCACCGACTTCGGAAACCGCTGGATTGCTGAGTGCCTTGAGTGCGCTGAACATCACACCCCAGCAAGCTGTAGGGGGAACCAGTGCGATGTTGGGCCTGGCCAAGAACCAATTGAGCAGCACCGATTATTCGCAGTTGGCCAAAGAAGTGCCGGGCATCGACAAACTGTCGGGCGGTAGCGGCAATCTGGCGGCATTGAGCGGGTTGCTGGGCTCGTCGGGCAAGTCAGCCGGGCTGGAAAATGCGCTGGGCAACGTCAAGACCACCAGCGACCTGAACAACGCTTTCAGTGCGCTGGGCATGGACAGCGGCATGGTGGGCCAGTTTGCCCCGGTGATCCTGCAATACCTGGGTCAACAGGGTGTTGGCGGTTCGCTGTTGAGCAGTCTGGGCAACATCTGGGGCGCCGGCAGCGGCAGCTGATTCAGCTGCGCTCACCGCGCAGTTCGCTGATGCGCTGATCCTTCTCGGTCCAGAGCTGGTTGACCCAGTTCTGGACCTGCTGGCGAAACTGCGGATCGTTCTCGTAATCGCCCTGCGACAGCGCCGGGTCGAGTTCGCGGGTCTGGATGTCGACGATCACCCGCGGCACGCTGCCGCTGATCAGATCCCAGAACCCCGGAATGTTCTCCTGTGGATAAACCACGGTCACGTCGAGCAACGCATCCAGTTGCTCCCCCATCGCCGCCAGCACAAACGCCACGCCGCCCGCCTTGGGTTTGAGCAGGTGCTTGAACGGTGACTGCTGCTGCGCGCTTTTCGCCGCGGTGTAGCGAGTACCTTCCAGATAGTTCACGACCGTTACCGGCTGGCGCTTGAACAGCTCACAGGCCTGTTTGGTGATTTCCAGATCTTTGCCCGCCAGCTCCGGATGCTTCGCCAGAAACGCCTTGCTGTAGCGCTTCATGAACGGGTAATCCAGCGCCCACCACGCCAGACCGAGGAACGGCACCCAGATCAGCTCTTTCTTGAGGAAGAACTTGAAGAACGGCGTACGCCGGTTGAGGGTCTGGATCAGCGCCGGAATGTCGACCCACGACTGGTGGTTGCTGACCACCAGATACGAGGTGTCACCGCGCAGGTCTGCGCCGCCGCGAATGTCCCACTGAGTGGGGATGCACAGACGAAAGATCAGCTTGTCGATTTCCGCCCAAGTCTCGGCAATCCACATCACCGCCCACGAGGCGTAATCGCGCCAGCGCCCGGGCGCAATCAGTTTGAGCAGGGCAAAGACCATCAACGGCCCGATCAGGATCAGGGTGTTGAGCAACAGCAGCAGGGTGACGAAACAGCCGGTGAGCAGGCGGCGCATAAGCAACTCTATGAAGGCGGATGGGCGCGCCATGATAAGTGGCTTCGGGCGACAGGCCAAATCGGCGGTGACGAATGTTTCACTTTTGGGCGGCTATGCTGGAGCCAATTAGTGAGGCTTGTGCTGGCCCCATCGCTGGCAAGCCAGCTCCCACAAGGATCTCCAGTGCATGTGATTTCCGTGAATGGCAGAGAAACCTGTGGGAGCTGGCTTGCCAGCGATGCAATATCAAGGGCGAACGAATTCCTTGATGGCTGTCTAAAATCTCGCGTCTGACGCCCTCATTTTCCAAGGAAGCCCTCTACGTGAAATCCCTCCTTGCACTGTTTGCCCTCGTCGCCCTGCCGGTCATGGCCGCCGAACCGACCCTGTACGGGCGTTATGAATACATCGCGCTGCCGGAAATCGGTGGTGAGGTGCTCAAGGCCAAGATGGACACTGGCGCGCTGACCGCGTCGCTGTCGGCCAAGGACATCGAGACCTTCACCCGCGACGGTGAAAACTGGGTGCGCTTCCGCCTCGGCACCAAGGACGCCAGCAACAAGGTCTACGAGCACAAGATCGCGCGGATCAGCAAGATCAAGAGCCGTTCAGACGAAGAAGACGAGGGCGACAGCACTGAAGTCGCCAAACGCCCGGTGGTCGATCTGGAACTGTGCCTGGGCAACGTCAAGCGTACCGTTGAGGTCAACCTGACCGACCGCAGCAACTTCAACTACCCGCTGCTGATCGGTGCCAAGGCCTTGCGCGAGTTTGGCGCCGCAGTGAACCCGGCGCGGCGTTTCACCGCCGACAAGCCGGACTGCTAAGTGGTCTCATTGACGTAACGTCAGGCTTGGGGCACCGTTCGCGCACTTAACCCATGGGCTCGGACGCCATGCCTCATATCCTGATTGTCGAAGACGAAGCGGCGATTGCCGATACGCTGATTTTTGCCCTGCAGGGCGAGGGGTTCACGACCACGTGGCTGAGCCTGGGCGCCGCGGCGCTGGAGCATCAACGGCAGACCCCGGCCGACTTGATCATTCTTGATATCGGCCTGCCGGACATCAGCGGTTTCGAAACCTGCAAACAGCTGCGGCGCTTCAGTGAAGTGCCGGTGCTGTTCCTCAGCGCCCGGGACGCCGAGATCGACCGGGTGGTGGGGCTGGAGATCGGCGCCGACGATTACGTGGTCAAGCCGTTCAGCCCGCGTGAGGTGGCGGCGCGGGTCCGGGCGATTCTCAAGCGCATGGCGCCGCGTCCTGCGGTTGAAGCGTCCTCGACGCTGTTTCGCATCGATGCCGAACGTGTGCAGATCGTCTATCGGGGACAGCCGTTGAGCCTGACCCGCCATGAATTTCGCCTGTTGCAATGCCTGCTCGAACAACCGCAGCGGGTGTTCAGCCGCGAGCAACTGCTCGACGCGCTGGGGGTTGCTGCCGACGCCGGCTACGAGCGCAGCATCGACAGCCACATCAAAAGCGTGCGCGCCAAATTGCGTCTGGTGCGGGCCGACGCCGAGCCGATCCAGACCCATCGCGGCCTCGGTTACAGCTACAGCCCGGGGCACAGCTGATGTCGCTGGGGCTGCGGATCTTTCTGGTGTATGTGCTGTTTATCGGCCTGACCGGTTACTTCGTGCTCAACACGGTGATGGAAGAAATCCGCCCCGGTGTGCGTCAGTCCACCGAAGAAACCCTGGTCGACACCGCCAACCTGATGGCGGAGATTTTGCGTGATGATTTCAAGGCCGGCACGCTCAGCGAGAACCGCTGGCCCGAATTGTTGCGTGCCTACGGAGAACGCCAGCCGCAGGCGACCATCTGGGGGTTGCCGAAAAATCAGGTCAACCATCGCATCTACGTCACCGACGTCAAAGGCATCGTGGTCCTGGATTCCAGCGGCGTGGCGGTCGGTCAGGATTACTCGCGCTGGAACGACGTCTACCTGACCCTGCGCGGCGTATACGGTGCGCGCTCAACCCGCAGCGATCCGAACGATCCTGCGTCGTCAGTGATGCACGTCGGCGCGCCGATCCGCGACAACGGCAAAATCATCGGCGTGGTCACCGTGGCCAAGCCCAATAGCTCCTTGCAGCCTTACGTCGATCGCACCGAGCGGCGCTTGTTGTTTTACGGGGCCGGGCTGATCGGCCTCGGCCTGCTGTTCGGTGCCTTGCTGTCGTGGTGGCTGAGCCGCGCGCTGCACCGTTTGACCGGTTACGCCAAAGCGGTCAGTGAGGGGCGCCGGGTGGAGGTGCCGCATTACCGTGGCGGTGAGCTGGAACAACTGGCCACGGCGGTGGAGCAGATGCGCACCCAGCTCGAAGGCAAGGCTTACGTCGAACGCTACGTGCACACGCTGACCCATGAATTGAAGAGTCCGCTGGCGGCCATTCGCGGTGCCGCAGAGTTGCTGCAGGATGAAATGCCAGCGATTCAGCGCCTGCGCTTTGTCGGCAATATCGACAGCGAAAGCGCGCGGATGCAGCAGTTGATCGAGCGCCTGTTGAATCTGGCTCAGGTGGAACAGCGCCAGGGTCTCGAGGAGCGCGTGGCGGTGCCGCTGGCGGCGCTGATCGATGAATTATTACGCGCGCAGGCAGCGCGGATCGAAGGCCGGCGGCTCACGGTCGAGCAGACGATTGCGCCGGATCTGCTGCTGATCGGCGAGCCGTTTCTGCTGCGTCAGGCGCTGGGCAATCTGCTGGACAATGCACTGGATTTCACCCCGGTCGCCGGGTTGCTGCGTTTCAGTGCCGAACGTGTCGGGGAGCAGGTCGAGTTGCGCTTGTTCAACGAAGCCGCCCCGATTCCCGATTACGCCTTGCCGCGCTTGAGTGAGCGATTTTATTCGTTGCCGCGTCCGGACAGTGGGCGCAAGAGCACCGGGTTGGGGCTGAACTTTGTTGAAGAGGTGGCCAAGTTGCATGGCGGCCAACTGTCGATCAGCAACGTGTCGGGCGGTGTGCAAGCCGTTCTGAGCCTGCCCTGAAACCTCACGGGCAGGCGCATGCTCAGGGTGGGGACGAGGCCGCTGCGGTGTGCTGAAGCTTTTTCCGATGGGCAAAGTTCAACGCTGGCTGCTCCACCAGACGCCATGAAGCGATTGCCAGCGCGATCACGATCAGCGCCGAGACAACCATGGACGGCAGAAAGCTCAGGTGGGATTTGTTGATGATCAGTTGCTGGACCGGGAACGCATACAGGTAGATTCCGTAAGAAATATCGAATCGGCCCCGGATACTTTTGTCGACGTAGAGCAGGCCCAGACTCAGGGTGACCAACGCACAGCCCAGTGTCGCCAGCACTGTGGCCAATGGGGTGCCGACGCTGAGGTAGATCAATCCGGCCCCCACCGTCAGAGCGATCGCCAGCACACGGGGATCGCTGAGGTACTGTTTGTGAAAGGCAATCACCGAACCGGCAAAGAAGGCGATACCAGCACCGCAGTAGGTCGCCAGTTTTTGCGCCATGGCGCCGGCGACGACATTGCTCAGGACATAGGTTGCCAAGGCGAACCCAGTCAGCAGGATCCATGGCAACAGGGCTTTTCGGTACAGACCCAGAACCGCCGCCAGCAGCAAGTAAAAGCCGAATTCGATTTTCAGCGTCCAGAGACTGCCGTTGAAGGACTCGTCGAAGATAAATCCATTGGTGATCTGTTCGATA
This sequence comes from Pseudomonas sp. Y5-11, assembly GCF_022368695.1. NCBI lineage: Bacteria > Pseudomonadati > Pseudomonadota > Gammaproteobacteria > Pseudomonadales > Pseudomonadaceae > Pseudomonas > Pseudomonas sp. Y5-11. The sequence continues at coordinate 133,782 of NZ_CP058974.1, read as the reverse complement.
GTGGCTCGACCGAAAACCGAGATGCGCAGGAAATCGATTAGCGCACTTGAGCCTGTGACATAACCTTCGGTAAACAGAGCTCCGGCGATATAGGTCATCGCAAAGGCGCAGAGAATCAGCGCTGGAAAAATGCGGGCAATGCGTTTGATCAGATAGTCGGTGAAGTTCGTGGCGTTGACGAAGCTGCGAGTGATCAGCAGGCCGGAGATCGCAAAGAATGCGATCACGGCAATACCGCCCAGCGAGTTGAAGCCGGCAATGCCTGGCTCCGGCAGACCCCACAGCGCAAAGTGATGGCTGATCAGCACCATGAGTGCCGCTATGTGCCGAATCAAATCGAAAGAGTTGTTGCGCAACGTGTCGGTCCTTTCTTTGAACATTGCCAGGGTGATGAGGAAAAAGCCTTTTACAGGTATTTCCACGCAAAGCCCACACAACCTCCATAACAAAACCACAAAGCACTCCCAGACTGGCCGCATTCCAACCAGGGAGCGTCGTTATGAATCGAAATCTGACTATCAAACTCGGGGCTGTCGCCCTGTTGATCCTGCTGTTGCTGATCCCGCTGCTGATGATCGACGGCATCATCGATGATCGCCAGCAACTGCGCGATGGTGTGCTCGAAGACATCGCCCGCAGTTCCAGCTACAGCCAGCAACTGAGCGGGCCGGTGATGGTGGTGCCGTATCGCAAAGTGGTGCGTACCTGGAAGACCAACGAGAAAACCAGTCAGCGCTATGAAGAACTCGGTGAGGAGCGCGGTCGTTTGTACTTTCTGCCGGAACGCTTCGAACTCGACGGCCAGGTGCAGACCGAGCTGCGCGCCCGGGGCATTTACCAAGCGCGATTGTTCCATGCTGACAATCGCATCAACGGGCATTTCTCGTTGCCAGCGCAGTTAGGCATCAAAGAAGACTTTGCCGATTACCAGTTCGACGCGCCGTTTCTGGCGGTGGGCATCAGCGATATTCGCGGTATTGAAAATGCGCTGAAACTGGAACTCGACAGCCAGCGTCTGGACTTTGTGCCTGGCACCCAGGTGGGCTGGCTCGGCGAAGGTGTGCGGGTCACGTTGCCGACACTGGACACCCGCAACGCCACGGAGCTGACCTTCGGTTTCGACCTGCGCCTGCAAGGCACTGGTTCGTTGCAAGTGCTGCCGGTAGGCAAGGCCAGCCGCGTCAGCCTGGCGGCGAACTGGCCGCACCCCAGCTTCATCGGCAACTTCCTGCCCGCCAAACGCGAAATCAATGATCAAGGTTTCAGCGCCGATTGGCAGACTTCGTTTTTCTCCACCAACCTGCAAGAAGCGATGAACCGCTGTGTGATGGGCAATGATTGCGAGGCGTTCAACGGGCGCAGTTTTGGCGTGAGTTTCATCGACCCGGTGGATCAGTACTTGAAGAGTGACCGGGCGATCAAATATGCGCTGTTGTTTATCGTCCTGACCTTCGCCGGTTTCTTCTTGTTCGAAGTGCTCAAGAGTCTTGCGGTGCACCCGGTGCAATACGCATTGGTCGGGGTGGCGCTGGCGTTCTTCTACCTGTTGTTGCTGTCGCTGTCGGAGCACATCGGCTTTGCTTTGGCCTATCTGCTGTCGGCCAGTGGCTGTGTGTTGTTGATCGGATTTTATGTCTGTCACGTGCTGCACAGCGTGCGCCACGGCCTGAGTTTTTCCGCGGGATTGGCAGCGTTGTATGGCCTGCTGTATGGCCTGCTGAGCGCCGAGGACTATGCGTTGCTGATGGGTTCGCTGTTGCTGTTCGGCCTGCTCGGGGTGTTCATGGTGCTGACGCGCAAACTCGACTGGTACGGGATCGGGCAGAAACCGGCCAAGCCGCTGGCGTTTGATGTGGGGGCGATGCAATGAGCGGGTTGGGATTGCGTGAAGATCAGCGAGAGGTGGAGGTTTTGGTGACGCTGATTGTTGCAGCACTGCCGCCGCAACCCAGGTGGTGCCATCGCTGGCAAGCCAGCTCCCACAGGATTTGTGCTGAAACAGAGGGTTCTGTCATACCCAAATCCATTGTGGGAGCTGGCTTGCCAGCGATGAGGCCAGAACAGGTTCCGCCGATTTAAGGCTTGGGCAGGGTGGCGACCATGGACGGTCGCTGACTCACTTCAAAGAACCAGTTGGCCAATTGCGGATTGGCGCTGCGCCAGTCCAGATCCGGATGACGCAGATCAAGGTAACCCAACGCACAGGCGACGCTGATGGCGGCCACGTCGAAATGGCTGGTCAGCTCGGCGATGGCGTCAGCTTCCAGATAGGCCAAGGCGCGGCGGATCTTCTCGCGCTGGGCCTCGAGCCATTCGTCCCAGTGCTTTTCCGGGGCGCGCAATACCAGTTCGTAACGCACCATCACCGAGGCATCCATGATTCCGTCGGCCAGCGAGGCCAGGGTCAGACGCCGCCACCGGGCCGCGCCGTCGCGGGGGATCAGCGGGTTGCCGACGTGCTGCTGGTCGAGGTATTCGAGGATTACGCGGCTGTCATGGATCACGCTGCCGTCGGCCAGACGCAGGGCCGGGATCTTGCCCAGCGGATTGTCGGCGTTGAGTGCAGCGTCCGGGCTGACCGGGCTGAGCACGCAATCTTGCAGAGCGACGCGATCCTGCTGGCCGGTCTCATGCAGCAGCACCATCACTTTGCGCACGAACGGGGAGAGCGTGTTGTGGAACAGGGTCATGCTGGGGGCGGACATGGGCAAACCTCGGTGGTCATCGAAGAACAGCAGGTTAGCCTAGCTACAACCACTGTGGCTGGCGAGGAATTGATGGTGTTCGTGAGATCGCCATCGCTGGCAAGCCAGCTCCCACAGTTTTTGCAGCGAACACAAATTTCAGATTCAGCATTAACCCCCGTGGGAGCTGGCTTGCCAGCGATGAGGCCATCACCGACAACACAAAAACTACCTGCGCTGCAACAAACCTCTTATGGCCAGAAACGCCGGTACACCCAGCCCGACCCAGCTCAACGCATCCCAGATTCCATCGCCCAACAACGCCGCAAACAACCCCGCCGCACTTAGCAGCGCAATCACCAGCGGCGTGCTGAAGACCTTCCAGAAATTGCTCTGACGCGGCTTCATGCGGCCGCCTCCACCGTCACCGGTTTCGCCGCTTTACGCCGCACCACCCACAGATACACGCCGCTGCCAAGGACGATGATGGTCAGCACGTCGAGGGTTGCCCAGAGGATTTTCATCGGCATGCCGCCGTAGTCACCGAAGTGCAATGGCTGCGACAGGCCCATGGCGTCCATGTACCACGGGCGCTCGGCCACGGCGGTGACCTGCAGGGTGCCGGCGTCGATCAGCACCGGCGTCAGCAGGTGCGAGGTCAGGTGCGTGCCGCCCTTCATGAACACCGCGTAATGATGCTCGCTGGAAAAACGCGTGCCGGGGAAGGCGATGAAGTCCGGGTTCATCCCCGGCGCCACGTCCCGAGCGATGTCGAGCAGGCGGGTGGCCGGGGCCAGTCGGGTCAGCGGCGGGGCATCGCGGTAGGGCGCAACCATGGCAGTCAGCGAGTCATTGCGCCACGCGGCGATGATCAGATCGGCACAGGCGCTGATCACTCCGGTGACACCGACCACCAGCGCCCAAGTCAATGTAACCACGCCGATCAGGTTGTGCAGGTCGAGCCAGCGCAGGCGGGAAGACTTGTCCTGGCGCACGGTGCCGAACTGCAAGCGGCGCATGAACGGCAGGTACAACACAGTCCCCGAAATGATCGCGACCACGAACAGCAAACCCATGAACGCCAGCAGCAACTTGCCCGGCAGGCCGGCGAACATGTCCACGTGCAGGCGCAGGATGAACAACATCAGGCCTCCGTTGGCCGACGGGGTTTCCAGCGCTTCACCGGTGCGCGCATCGAGTATGAACGTGTGCGAAGAATTCGGCTCGGTACCGGCGGTTTTCGCCATGATGGTCAGCACCGCGTTGGGCTCGTCGTCCTCGAAACCGAAGTACTGCACCACTTCGCCGGGACGATGTTGTTCTGCCGCCTCGACCAGTTGCGCCAGGTTCAGGCGCGGGGTGTCGGCGGGCATTTCGCGCACTTGCGGGGCATCGCCGAGCAGGTGTTCGATCTCGTGATGGAAGATCAGCGGCAGACCGGTCAGTGCCAACAGCAGCAAAAACACGGTGCAGATCAGGCTGGTCCAGGTGTGGATGAACGACCAGCGGCGAATTGTTTTACTTTTCATTTCATGACCTTCAAAAACACCGAAGCCGTCCACGGGGGACGGCCTGGTGACAGGACCTGTTTCAGCTCACGCGCTTACCACTTGTAGGTGGCGCTGGCGACGACGCTGCGCTGGTCGCCGTAGTAGCAATAGAAGCCGTCGCAGGTGGAGATGTAGTCCTTGTCGAACAGGTTGGTGGCATTGACCGCCACCGATGCACCTTTGAGGCTGTTGTCCAGGCGACCGAGATCGTAATGCACGGAGGCATCGAACACGGTGTAAGCATCGGCCTTGCCCAGCCAAGTGTTGCCCTGATCGCCGTAGGTGTTGCCGGTGTAACGCACGCCGCCGCCGATACCGAAGCCGTCGAGCACGCCGTTGTGCCAGGTGTAATCGGTCCACAGCGAGGCCTGCTGGTTCGGCATCAGCTGCAGGCGGTTGCCTTTGTAGTCGCCTTTCTGCACTTCGGACTTGGCCAGGGTGTAGGCGGCGATCACTTTCAGGTTATCGGTGACGTCCGAGGTCGCCTCCAGTTCCAGGCCTTTGACTTTCACTTCGCCGGTCTGGCTGGTGATCGGGGTGTTGCCGACGGTGGTGGTGACTGCGACGTTTTTCTGCGTCAGGTCATACACGGCGGCGGTCAGCAGGGTCTTGCTGCCCGGTGGCTGGTACTTGACGCCCATTTCCCACTGCTTGCCTTCGGTCGGCTTCAGCGAACCGGTGGAGGAGGCGTCGGCGCCGGTGGTGGGCTGGAAGGATTCGGCGTAGGAAATGTACGGGACGAAGCCCGAGTCGAACACGTAGCTGAGCGCTGCGTTACCACTGAAGTTCTTGTCGCGCTGGGTGTTGGTCGCATCGGCCTTGTTGAAGAACGTGGTGCCGGTGTGGACCCAGTCTTCACGACCGCCCAGCGTCAGGCGCCATTGGTCGAGGGCCATCTGGTCCTGCACGTAGAGGCCGGTCTGGTAGGTCTTCTGGTCGTAGTCGTAATACGCCGTCGAGCGATCCGGACGAACGATCGGCTGGCCGTAGATCGGCTTCAGCACGTTGGTTTTCTGACCGTCACCGTAGATCGACAGGTAGTTGGTGTTGCTGCGCTGGTGGTCCAGCCCCAACAGCACGGTGTGGCGAATGTCACCGGTAGCGAAGTCGGCCTGGAAGTTGTTGTCCACCGCGAACTGGCTGATGTCTTCGTCAACGCTGGTGCTGGTGCGCCCGACGTTGCCTTGATCGTCCACCAGGGTGTACGGATAAGAACCGACAGTCAGGGCCTGGAACGACAGATCCGACTTGGTGTAGCGCAGGTTCTGCTTGAACTGCCAGACATCGTTCAGCCGGTGTTCAAACGCATAGCCGAGCGCGTAGTAAGTGCGGTCGTAATATTCCCAATCCGGGTCGCCGAGGTTTTTGTGGTGCGAGACGCTACCGAACGGCATGTCGATCTTGGTGCCCTGCACCGGCAGGAACTGGCTGGTAATGCCGGTATCGTCGCGGGTGAACTGGCTCAGCAGGGTGAACCTGGTGCCGTCGTCAATGTTCCAGGTCAGGCTCGGCGCGATGTTGTAGCGCTTGTTTTCGATGTGATCGATCTGCGTGTCGCTGTCGCGCACCACCCCACTGATGCCGTAGAGAAACTGGCCGGCGTCGTCGATCTTGCCGGTGCTGGCGAAGTTGATCTGGCGGTGGTTGTCGCTGCCGTACTGCAGCTGGATTTCGCTGCTGGCGTCGCTGCTCGGGCGCCGGCTGACCATGTCCAGCAGGCCGCCCGGTGGGGTCTGGCCGTAGACGGAGGAGGCCGGGCCGCGCAACAGGGCGAGGCGATCGAGGTTCCAGGTTTCCTGTTTCGGGTTGGCGTACACGCCTTTTGGCAGTGGCAGCCCATCGAGGAACTGGGTCGGCTCGAAGCCACGCACGCGCAGCCAGTCGGCGCGGGTGTCGCTGCCGTAGCTGCTGGCGGTGATGCCCGGCATATAACGCACGGCGTCATCGAGGCTGTGCACGCTGCGGTCGTCCATTTGCTGACGGGTGGCGACCGAGATCGAGCGCGGTGCTTCGACCAGCGCGGTGTCGGTCTTGGTGCCGGCGGCGGTGCGGGTGGCGGTGTAGCCCTCGACCGGGCCCCAGGCCGTTTCGTAGTTTTCCACGCCGATCACTGCGGTTTCCGGCAGCGCCAGTGTCCCTTCAGGCACGGCTACCAGGCTGTAGGTGCCAGTGCTGCTTTGTTCCAGTTGCAGGCCGGTACCTTGCAGCGCCACACGCAGAGCGCCGGCGGCGTCGTATTGCCCGTTGACCGGCGACGAGGTCTTGCCCGCCGCCAGCGACGGATTGAGCGACAGCGCGAGGCCACCCTGGCTGGCGATCTGGTTCAGCGTGGTCGACAGCGGCGCCTCCGGCAGGTTGTAGGCACGCACGCTGGAGGCCTGTTCAGCAGCGAGCAACGGGCTGCTGAGCAGCGGCGCGCTGAGGGCAATGGCGATGGCCAGCAGACTGGGGCGCAACAAGGTGTCTAGCGAACGGGACATGCGAAGGCTCCTGAATGGAAATATTTCTCAATTGCCTGTGTGCCGGACGAGAATTGAAAAGTGATAGGGCTGGATGAAAATAATGTCGATTAACTGGGAGTGGGGCAGCCGATTCGCGTGGCAACATTGGTTTTGTGCAGTTGCGGGCGGCCCCATCGCTGGCAAGCCAGCTCCCACAGGTTCAGCGCAGCTCACAGAATTGATATTCACCATCGATCTCTGTGGGAGCTGGCTTGCCAGCGATGGCGGCCGCTCGGGCACCAGATAAATCAGGGCTTTGTATCTGCTTTGGCGACCGTGACCCAATACGGCGTGTGCTGCTCGATCTGCACCGGCAGCGTCGGCAGCAGGGCACTCAAGGCCTTGTCGGTGTCGTGCAGCGGGAAACTGCCGGTGATGCGCAGGTCAGCGACTTCCGGCGCCACGCCCAGATGCCCGCGCCGGTAGCGTCCAAGCTCACGCACCAGATCTTCCAATCGAGCGTTGTCCACCACCAGCATGCCGCGGGTCCAGGCATCGGCGCCGGGCGTGAGCGCCGCGACCGCGTCGAGGCCGTCATTGCGGATCAGCACTTGCTGGCCTTCGCGCAGGATCTGCTCTTCAGGATGGCTTTGCGGATGCGCCGCCACCGCCGATTGCAGGACGCTCAGACGCGTGCCTTGTTCTTCACGCTTGACCAGAAACCGTGTCCCCAATGCACGCATGCTGCCTTCGCGGGTTTCGACGATGAACGGCCGCGCATCACCGTGACCGGTCTCGACCATGATTTCGCCTTCCTGCAGTACGACCAGCCGCTGCCTGGCATCGAAGCGCACATCCACCGCGCTGTGGGTGTTGAGATTGAGCACGGTGCCATCGGCCAGGCGTACCGTGCGCTGTTCGCCGGTGGCGGTGCGTTGATCGGCAAGCCAGTAATCCAGAGGCAAATACCGATCACCGGCAAACAGCGCCAGACCGATCACCGCCAGCACGCTGGCCAATCCGCTGCCGAGCTTGCGCACGCGCCGCCGAATGCCTTCGCGCGATTGCAGTAACGCAGCGCGGGCCGGGCCGTTGGCGACGTTGAAACGCTGATCGAGCATGCCCAGTTGGCGCCAGGCGCGGGCGTGTTCTTCATGGGCCGCATGCCATTTGGCGAACTCCTCGCGCTCCAGCGGACTGCCGGAGTCCAGCGACAATTGCCAGGCAATCGCCGCGTCCAGCACCTGGGCCGAGACCGGTTTTGAACTGGCCGGATTCATGTCGGCTCACCGTACAGGGCGATGTAGCACTGGCGAATGCCTTGCGCGAGGTATTGCCGCACGCGGGGCACCGAGACGCCGAGCTTCGTGGCGATTTCGGCGTGGCCGAGGCCGTCGAGGCGGTTATAAAGGAAAGCGGCGCGGGCCTTGGTCGAGAGTTTGCCGAGCAGTCGGTCGATGGCCTTGAGGTCTTCCAGGATCAACTGCTGTTCCTCCACCGAAGGTTGTTCGCCTTCGGGGATCAGCATCAATTCGGCGAGATAGGCCTGTTCCAGCGCGGCGCGGCGGAAGTAGTCGAACAACAGGCCCTTGGCGATCGCCACCAGAAACGCCCGGGGTTCGCGCGGGGTCAGCAGTTGATCGCGACCGAGCAGGCGCACGAAGGTGTCCTGGCTCAGGTCTTCGGCCCGTTGCGGGCACGCCACATTGCGCCGCAGCCAGCTCAGCAGCCAACCGCGATGGTCGCGATACAACGCACCGACGAGTTCACTGTGAGGGCTTGGGACTGACGACACCAGACGCACCGATTGGGAAATGTTAACCAACGAGAATTGTTCGCGATTCTCGCAGAGGTGGGAATGGTTAGCAATTGGCCACTGGTCGGGTGAGGTTAACGGCGAGCCCTGTAGGAGCTGCCGCAGGCTGCGATCTTTTGATCTTGTTTTTAAAAGCAAGATCAAAAGATCGCAGCCTGCGGCAGCTCCTACAGGGGATGTGGTTCGGCCGAAAATCTAGAAGGAGGGCGCCTGCTGACGGCGTTTCCACTGACTCAAACGCTGCTGCAAATTCAACGGACTATGAATCTGCTGCTGCCGCGCCCGGCTGAACAGGATCAACGCCAGCTCCGCCGTGGCCAGCGCATCAGCACTCGCATTGTGCCGCTCGAACACCTCAAGTTTGAACCAGTCGATCCATTCATCCAGCCCGGCCTCGCGAATACTCGCCTGCGGGCACAACAACGGCGCCATGTCCGCGACATCCAGAAACACGTTCTGCAGCTTGTAGCCCAAGTGCTCCTTTAGGGCGCGTCCGAGCATGTGCTGATCGAAGGGCGCATGAAACGCCAGCACCGGGCTGTCGCCGATAAACTCCATGAGTTCCAGCAACGCTTCGGCCGGGTCGCTGCCGGCGGCAATCGCGTTCGGCCCCAGGCCATGAATCAACACACTGGGGCTGAGCTTCAGCTCCCGGCATTGCAGGGTGCGTTCGAACTGCTGGCTGAAGTCGATTGCGCCGTCCTCGATGACCACTGCACCGATCGACAACACGCGATCCTTGTTCAGGTTCAGCCCGGTGGTTTCCAGATCGAGCACCACCCAGCGCTGCTCGCGCAGGCTGCATTCTTTCAGTTCGCCAATGGTCGGCAGTTTTGCCAGGCGCTGTTGCAGGTCTGCCGACAGCAGTGGGCTGGTCGGCCGCAGCCACGAAAACAGGCTCATAGCTGATACCGCAAGGCCAGGCTGCTTTGCAGGCGCTGGGCCTGGCGCAGCGATTCACGCAGGATGCGCCGGTCCAGATGATTGAGGCTGTCCGGGTCGACGCGGTTGGACCAGGGCAGATTTTCACGGGTCTGGATCTGATGCTGCTGCATGCGCGTCTGCTGGATGAAGTGATAAGCCTCTTCATACGCTGCGCCGTCGAGCCGTTCGATGACTTGTTTTTCGACCAGCTGACGCAAACGTTCGAGGGTGTTGTTGGTTTCGATGCCATGGGCCAGCGCCAACAGGCGTGCACCGTCGACGAAGGGCGTCAGGCCCTGGACCTTGAGATCTAGGGTGGCTTTCTCGCCGTTTTTGCGCGCCAGCACAAACTCGCGGAAACGCCCCACGGGCGGGCGATTACGCAGCGCGTTCTCGGCCATCATGCGCTGGAACAAACGGTTGTCGCCGACCTGATCGAGAATCCGGCGGCGCAGTTGCGCGCAGCTTTTTTCGTCGCCCCAGACCACCCGCAGGTCGAAATAGATGCTCGAACCGAGCAGGTTCTCCGGCGTCGCCTCGCGAATGAACGCTGCAAAGCGTCGCGCCCATTCTGCCCGGGACAGGCACAGCTCGGGGTTGCCGGCCATGATGTTGCCCTTGCACAGGCTGAAGCCGCACTGCGCCAGGCTCTGGTTGATCTGCTGGGCGATCGGCAGCAGCTTGCCGCGAATCTCCGCCGCCTGCGCCGCGTCCCTCGCTTCGAAGAGAATGCCGTTGTCCTGATCGGTGTGCAGCGTCTGTTCGCGCCGGCCCTCGCTGCCGAAGCACAACCAACTGAACGGTACGCCGGGGTCGCCTTTTTCGGCGAGGGTCAGTTCGATCACCCGGCACACGGTATGGTCGTTGAGCAGGGTGATGATGTGAGTGATCTGCGTCGAAGATGCACCATGAGCCAGCATGCGTTCGACCAGTTGGCCGATCTCGCCGCGCAGGCTCACCAGTTGCTCGATGCGCTGGGCGCTGCGGATGGTCCGGGCCAGATGCACCAGATCGACCCGTTGCAGGGAGAACAGATCGCGCTCGGAGACCACGCCACACAAGCGCTGATCCTTGACCAGACAGACGTGGGCGATGTGCCGTTCGGTCATGGCGATCGCCGCGTCGAAGGCGCTGTGATCCGGCGACAGAAAGAACGGCGAGCAGGTCATGTGGCGCTCGATGGCTTCGCTGAAATCACCGCTGCCATTGGCGACCACCTCGCGCAGGTCGCGCAGGGTGAAGATCCCCAGCGGCGCCTTGTGTTCATCCACTGCGACGATGCTGCCGACTTGTTGCTCGTGCATCAGCTTCACTGCTTCGCGCAGTGGCGTGTCGGGGCTGCAGGTCACCGGATGGCGCATCGCCAATTCGCCGAGGCGGGTGTTGAGCGAATACTGGGTTCCGAGGGTTTCCACGGCTTTCTGCTGGACTTGCTGGTTGACCTGATCGAGCAGGCTGCTGACCCCGCGCAGGGCGAAATCGCGGAAGCTGCCGGACAGGGCAAACAGTTTGATGAACGCCGGTTTGTTCAGCTGCAGGCAGAAGGTGTCTTCGCCGGCCAGGTGTTCGGTACGGGTTGCCCGTTCGCCAATCAGTGCGGCCAACGGGAAGCATTCTCCGGTGGTGATCTCGAAAGTGGTTTCGGTGCCGGGTCGGGTGATGTGCTGACGCTCACCGATCACGCGGCCCTGTTTGACGATGTAGAAATATTCGACCGGCCCGTCGGCAGGTTTGATGATGCTTTCGCCCTGGCCATAGAAGCGCAGTTGACATTGCTCCACCAGAAAAGCCAGGTGGGCGTGTTCCATCTGATTGAAGGGCGGGAAGCGCTGGAGGAATTGCAGGGTGCCCTGAATGTTCTGCAACACCGCGGTTTTCCCTGCCTGGGTGAAGGCGTCCGCTTTACTCATAACCATTACCGCAGTCTTTTTTGAATTGTTGTTGTCGGATCGATGCAGCCATGGTCGGCCCCTGCGTGCAGGGTGCCCATTGGACGTAAGTCTAGGTTGGGGTTGCCGTTCGGCACATTTGGGAAGAACCCTACAAAAACAGTCGGAAATTCTCGCGTCAGCCTCTTGGAAAAAAATCCGACGAAGTGCACATTGAAGCTGTGCTTAGCGATGTCTGACGACTGTGCCAGGTGACTGAATTGAAAACGTAGAGAGTGCCATGTCCGACCACGATATTTTGAGCGACGCCGAGCGTGAAGCGCTCAGCGCTGTCATGCTCGAACCCGACTTGCCGCCGCAACGTGTACTGATCGTCGATGACGACAAGGACGCCCGGGAGCTGTTGTCGGAGATTCTCGCGTTGGACGGTATTCACTGCATGACCGCCGCCAGCGGTGAAACCGCACTGAAGATGCTCGCGGAAAAACCCTCGATTGGTCTGGTGATCACGGATCTGCGCATGGGCAACGTCGATGGCCTGGACTTGATCCGCCAGGTACGCGAATCGGTGCGGGCAGCGATGCCGATCATCATTGTTTCCGGCGATGCCGATGTAAAAGACGCGATTGCCGCGATGCATCTGAGCGTGGTGGATTTTTTGCTCAAACCGATTGATACGGCCCAGTTGCTGGGCCTGGTCAAACACGAATTGGGCATCGAGCCCTGACTTTTTGCAGATCAAAAGATCGCAGCCTTCGGCAGCTCCTACAGGTGATCTCATGTAGGAGCTGCCGAAGGCTGCGATCTTTTGATTCTGCTTTCCAAAGAAAAAGCCCTGATCTCTCGACCAGGGCTTTTTCACATCAGCGCAAGTTACAGGCCGTTGGCCTTCTTGAACTCGCGACGACGACGGTGCAGCACCGGCTCGGTGTAGCCGTTCGGCTGTTTGGTGCCTTCGATCACCAGTTCGACCGCCGCCTGGAAGGCGATGTTGCTGTCGAAGTCCGGTGCCAGCGGACGGTACAGCGGGTCGTTGGCGTTCTGCCGATCGACCACCGGCGCCATGCGCTTGAGGCTTTCCATCACTTGCGCTTCGGTTACGATACCGTGGCGCAGCCAGTTGGCGATGTGCTGGCTGGAGATGCGCAGCGTCGCACGGTCTTCCATCAGGCCCACGTCGTTAATGTCCGGCACTTTCGAGCAACCCACGCCCTGGTCGATCCAGCGCACCACGTAACCGAGAATACCCTGGGCGTTGTTGTCCAGTTCGTTCTTGATCTGTTCCGGCGTCCAGCTCGGGTTGACCGCCAGCGGAATGGTCAGGATGTCGTCCACCGAAGCGCGGGTACGCTTGGCCAGTTCGGCCTGACGGGCGAACACGTCGACCTTGTGATAATGCAGCGCGTGCAGTGCAGCGGCGGTCGGCGACGGTACCCAGGCGGTGTTGGCGCCGGCCAGCGGGTGAGCGATTTTCTGTTCGAGCATTGCCGCCATCAGGTCGGGCATCGCCCACATGCCTTTCCCGATTTGCGCGCGACCTTGCAGGCCGGTGCTCAGACCGATATCGACGTTCCAGTTCTCGTAGGCGCCGATCCACTTCTCGGCCTTCATGTCGGCCTTGCGCACCATCGGGCCGGCTTCCATCGAGGTGTGGATTTCGTCACCGGTGCGGTCGAGGAAGCCGGTGTTGATGAACACCACGCGCTCGCTGGCAGCCTTGATGCAGGCCTTGAGGTTGACCGTGGTGCGGCGCTCCTCGTCCATGATCCCGACTTTCAGGGTGTTGCGGGCAAGGCCCAGCACGTCTTCGATGCGACCGAACAGCTCGTTGGTGAACGCCGCTTCTTCCGGGCCGTGCATCTTCGGTTTAACGATGTAGACCGAGCCGGTGCGGGTGTTCTTGCGCGAGGTGTTGCCGTTGAGGTTGTGCATCGCTGCCAGACACGTCACCAGACCGTCGAGAATGCCTTCCGGCACTTCGTTGCCGTGCTTGTCGAGGATCGCGTCGATGGTCATCAGGTGACCGACGTTACGCACGAACAACAGCGAGCGCCCGTGCAGGGTCAGTTCACTGCCATCGACCTTGGTGTAGGTGCGATCCGGGTTCATGGTGCGGGTGAAGGTCTGGCCGCCCTTGGCGACTTCTTCGGACAGGTCGCCCTTCATCAGGCCGAGCCAGTTGCGGTAGATCACCACTTTGTCGTCGGCATCGACGGCAGCCACGGAGTCTTCACAGTCCATGATGGTGGTCAGTGCCGCTTCCATCAGGATGTCTTTGACGCCGGCGGCGTCGGTCTGGCCGACCGGGGTGCTGGCGTCGATCTGGATTTCGAAATGCAGACCGTGGTTTTTCAGCAGGATCGCGATCGGGGCATTGGCATCGCCCTGGAAACCGATCAGCTGAGCATCGTCACGCAGGCCGGTGTTGCTGCCGCCCTTGAGGGAGACCAGCAGTTTGCCGTCAGCGATCTTGTAACCGGTGGAGTCGACGTGGGAGCCGGCAGCCAGTGGCGCCGCTTCGTCGAGGAACGCACGGGCGAAGGCGATGACTTTGTCGCCACGCACCTTGTTGTAGCCTTTGCCCTTTTCCGCGCCACCGTCTTCGCTGATCGCGTCGGTGCCATACAGGGCGTCGTACAGCGAACCCCAGCGGGCGTTCGAGGCATTGAGGGCGAAGCGGGCGTTCATCACCGGTACCACGAGTTGCGGGCCGGCGGTGCGGGCGATTTCATCATCGACGTTTTGCGTCGTTGCCTGGAAATCAGCCGCTTCTGGCAGCAGATAACCGATTTCTTGCAGGAAGGCTTTGTAGGCCACGGCGTCGTGCGCCTGGCCGGCGTGTTCCTGATGCCAGGCATCAAGACGAGCCTGGAAGTCATCGCGTTTGGCGAGTAGGGCTTTGTTCTTCGGCGCCAGGTCATGAATGACCTTGTCGGCACCTTCCCAGAATTTTTCGGCGGTGAGGCCGGTACCGGGAATGGCTTCGTTGTTCACGAAGTCGAACAGGACTTTGGCGACCTGCAGGCCACCGACTTGAACGTGTTCAGTCATTGCTTGCCTCACTCTGCTCAGCTATTTCGCTTTTCAGCTCTTCAATTTAACAATGAAGCCTCTGGCCATTTAAACCACAAACCTTCCGACCAGTACATGCCATTGCTGGCGGCTGGGCTGGGACCAATCAACGGCTTGGGGGCCTTGCTGACGGGGCTTTCAGGATTGCGAACGTGCCTTGGGCAGACATCGATCCAGCGTTATGTAGTGCGCGCTGCGGCATACTACATGATGCGTCGCGCTTGTGAAAATCAGACTAATTACGTCGTTCTGCGACCTCATGACGCATTGCGGTCACGTCGCGGAACGGGATGTTCTCAAAAAACCAGCAGATTGTTCCAGTTAAATATAAAAAGTTGTACACATAAATGCTTTCTGCCTGCTATGGCATCCCCCTGCGGTGCACACTTCTGTAGTGAGGGGATTTATCCCCGATGGGTGGCGAAGCCGCCCCCTGCGCGCTGACAGGTAGACCGAGCTGACAGGGTTTACGGCTGCTGCGCAACCGATCGGGGATAAATCCCCTCGCCACAGGTTGCATCCAAAACCAGGACACAGGTCTGCTGCCTGGGCTGAATCAAACCCTTGCCTATACTTGCCTTTCTATAACAAAAGTCATGACAAGAGGGCTGCGCCATGGACCATCTCGTACTCACTGTGTTTGCTCCGGACAAGCCCGGGCAGGTCGAGCGCATCGCCCAATGCATCGCCGAGCATGGCGGTAACTGGCTGGAAAGCCGCATGTCACGGATGGCCGGGCAGTTCGCCGGGATTCTGCGGGTGGGCGTGCCGGCGGAGGCTTACGACGAATTAGTCGATTCCCTACAAGCATTGTCGGCGCAGGGTATTCGCGTGCTGATTGCCGAGAGCGGCATCGAGCAGTCTTGCACCTGGAAACCGATCGCCATGGAGCTGGTGGGCAACGACCGTCCGGGCATCGTGCGCGACATCACCCGTTTGCTCAGCGAGCAGGGGGTGAACCTCGAACGGCTGGTGACCGAAGTGCGCCCGGCACCGATGAGCAGCGAGCCGTTATTCCACGCTGAAGCAATTCTCGCGGTGCCGCTGACCCTGTCGCTGGACGTGCTGCAATCGCGCCTGGAAACCCTGGCCGATGATCTGATGGTCGAACTGGTGTTACGCACAGACGTTTAGGCGCCGCTGGGGTTATCCAGTTTTAACGTGCACCTGCCTGTGGATAACCTGTAGAGACCGGGCGCAACGCCACGCGGGCTGTGGCTTGCCGGGAACTGATCAAAAAAACGCCAGCATTCAGTGACTTGCGCACAGACGGCGGGGATCACGCTGTGGATAACCTTGGGAAGGATCGTTGCAGGCCGCGAGAATCGTGGCCTGCAAAGCTTTGTGCGTTTTTTGATCAGCTGCGCCGACGCAGACTGATCACCGCATCGACGCTATAAACGGCCAGACCGGCCCAGATAAAGATGAACGCGATCAGCGTGCTCGACGACAGATGCTCACCAAACAGCAACACCGCCTGCAGCAGCACCAGCGTTGGTGCCAGGTATTGCAGGAAGCCGATGGTGGTGTAAGGCAGGTGGCGCGTGGCAGCGTTGAAGCACACCAGCGGCACCAGCGTCACCGGGCCGGCGGCTACCAGCCACCAGGCTTGCGAGGTGGTCCAGAATTCGGGTTGCGCGCTGGTTGCGGTCTGGTTGAACAACAGCCAGGCAATGGCGATCGGCACCAGCATCCAGGTTTCCACTACCAGCCCCGGCAAGGCTTTGACCGGCGCCTGTTTGCGGATCAAACCGTAAAAACCAAAGGTCAGCGCCAGCACCAGCGACACCCACGGCAGACTGCCGACCTGCCACACTTGCTGCGCCACGCCGATGGCCGCCAGCCCCACGGCGATCCACTGCATGCGCCGCAGGCGTTCGCCGAGAATCAGCATCCCCAACAGCACGTTGACCAGCGGGTTGATGTAGTAACCGAGACTCGCTTCGAGCATGCGTCCGTTGTTCACCGACCACACGTAGGTCAGCCAGTTGGCCGCGATCAAGGTACCGCTCAGGGCCAGAATCGCCAGGCGTTTGGGGTTGTCGAGCAATTCGCGCAACCAGCCCGGATGCTTCCACACCATCAGCAACAGGGCGCCGAACAGCGCCGACCACAGCACCCGGTGAATGATGATCTCGACAGCGGGTACTTCGGCGATGGCTTTGAAGTAGATCGGGAACAGGCCCCAGATGATGTAGGCACTCAGGCCCAGAATGTACCCGCGACGCGGGTTGGCGGCTTGCATGCAGAATCCTTGCTTAGGCAGCTAACAAAGGAGGGATTGTAAGGAGGTTGTATAGATGTGTCGTGTCAGAAAGCGAAAAGATCGCAGCCTTCGGCAGCTCCTGCAGGGGAATGCGATCCATGTAGGAGCTGCCGAAGGCTGCGATCTTTTGATCTTGAATTCAGAACAATTTCAAAGGTTCTTCGTTGAGCGCCGACAGTTGCTCCCGCAGCGCCAACACCTGATCGCCCCAATACCGTTCGGTGCCGAACCAAGGAAAGCTGTGCGGAAACGCCGGGTCGTCCCAGCGCCGCGCCAGCCACGCGCTGTAGTGCATCAGCCGCAGGGCACGCAGCGGTTCGATCAGCGCCAGTTCGCGCGGATCGAAGTCGTGGAATTCGTTGTAGCCATCCATCAGTTCCGAGAGCTGGCCGAGGCATTCCTGACGATCGCCCGCCAGCATCATCCAGATGTCCTGCACGGCCGGGCCCATGCGGCAGTCGTCGAGGTCGACGATGTGGAACATTTCATCGCGGCACATCATGTTGCCGGGGTGGCAGTCGCCGTGCATGCGGATGTTCTGGTGCGGCGTGGCGGCGTAGACGTCTTCGACACGCTTGAGCAAGTCGCGGGCCACAGACTCGTAGGCTGGCAGGAGGCTCTTGGGGATGAAGTTGCCTTCAAGCAATGTTGCCAGCGAGGCGTGGCCGAAATTCTGCACGGCGAGGGCTTCGCGGTGTTCGAACGGCTTGGTGGCGCCGACCGCATGAATGCGCCCGAGCAACTGGCCGAGGCGATACAACTGATCGAGATTGCCCGGCTCCGGCGCACGGCCGCCGCGACGGGGGAACAGGGTGAAACGGAAACCGGCATGCTCGTGCAGGGTTTCGCCATTGTGGATCAACGGCGCCACCACCGGAATTTCAACGTCGGCCAGTTCGAAGGTGAATTGGTGTTCTTCGAGGATGGCGTCATTGGTCCAGCGCTGCGGGCGATAGAACTTGGCGATCAGCGGTTCGGAGTCTTCGATGCCGACCTGATAGACGCGGTTCTCATAGCTGTTGAGCGCGAGAATGCGCGCATCGCTGAGGAAACCGATGCTTTCGACGGCATCGAGCACGAGATCGGGTGTAAGGGTTTCAAACGGGTGGGCCATGCTGACTCCTGCGCGCAGCAGGCTGCCGCGTCCGGCCCAGCATGGTAGCGCAGATGGCAGGGGGGGAGTGGGTTGGTGTCTGGGAGGACGCTATCGCTGGCAAGCCAGCTCTCACAAAGTCTTGCACTATTTTCAAATCAGCGCAGAACCTGTGGGAGCTGGCTTGCCAGCGATTAGGGCCTGTCAGGCGCCGACGATTCCACCGTCCTCACGGGTAATCGCCATCACCGACGAGCGCGGCTTGCCATTCGGCAGATGCTCGGGGAAGGTCGAACCACCGTTCTCGCCCGGGTGCTGAATCCCGACAAACAGGGTCTTCTGATCCGGTGAGAAGCTGATCCCGGTAACTTCGCAACCAATCGGCCCGACCATGAAGCGGCGAATTTCGCCGGTCTTGGGGTCGGCACAGAGCATCTGGTTGTTGCCCATCCCGGCAAAGTCGCCGGCATTGCTCGAGTCGCCGTCAGTCAGAATCCACAGCCGCCCGGCCTTGTCGAAGCCCAGCCCGTCCGGGCTGTTGAACATGTTCTGCGGGGTGATGTTCGACGAACCGCCCTTCGGCGTACCGGCATGGACGCCTGGATTGCCGGCGACCACAAACAGATCCCAGGCGAAGGTCTTCGAGGCGTGATCGTCGCGGTCGGTGCGCCAGCGCAGGATCTGACCGTAGACGTTCTTCGCGCGCGGGTTCGGCCCGCCCACCGGCTGCCCGTCTTCGCCGCGTTTGGCGTTGTTGGTCAGGGTGCAATAGACCTGGCCGTCCTTCGGGCTGACGACGATCCATTCCGGGCGGTCCATGCGCGTGGCGCCGACCACGCTGGCGGCGAGGCGGGCGTGGATCAGCACTTCGGCCTGATCGGCGAAACCGCTGCTGGCATCGATGCCGTTCTTGCCATGGGTCAGTTCGATCCACTGGCCCTGGCCTTTCGGATGATCCGGGTTGCCGTCACCGGCATCGAATTTCGCCACGTACAAAGTGCCGTGGTCGAGGATGTTGCGGTTGGCCTTGGCGTTGCGGTGGTTGATGCGGTCGCGGCTGACGAATTTGTAGATGAACTCGCCACGTTCGTCGTCGCCCATGTACACCACGGCGCGGCCGTCGTCGGTCTCGGCCAGTGCGGCGTTTTCATGTTTGAAACGACCCAGCGCGGTGCGTTTGACCGGGGTCGATTGCGGATCGAACGGATCGATCTCGACCACCCAGCCGTGACGGTTGAGTTCGTTGGGGTTCTTGGCCATGTCGAAGCGCGGGTCGAACGGGTGCCAGTTGATCTCGCGGCTGGCGGCAGAGACACCGTAGCGCTTTTGCGCCGGGTCGAACTGCTGCTGGGCGTTGCTGCTGCCGAAGCAGTCGGTGAAGTTTTCTTCGCAGGTCAGATAGGTGCCCCACGGCGTCTTGCCGTTGGCGCAGTTCTGGAAGGTGCCGAGGACTTTTTTGCCGTGCTTGTCGGCGGCCGTCTTCATCAGCTCGTGACCGGCGGCCGGGCCGCTGATGCGCAGCGGCGAGTTGCCGTGGATGCGCCGGTTGTAGCGCGAGCCCTGGACGAACTGCCATTGGCCGTTCTTGCGCTGCACTTCGATCACCGACACACCTTCGCAGGCCAGTGCCTTGCGCACGTCTTCGGCCGATTGCGGCATGCCGCCGTGCGGGTAGAGGTAGCGGTAGTTGGTGTATTCGTTGTTGATCGCCATCAACGCGCGGTTTCTGTCGTCGGGGAATTCGAACAGGCTCATGCCGTCGTTGTTGTCGCCGAATTGCACTTCCTGTGCGGCGGCGGTGCCATTGCCGCTCGGGTCGAACGCCGGGCCGTTCTTGTGCAATGGCTGACCCCAACTGATCAGCACCGAGGACTTGTAGCCCTTCGGCAGGCTGATGACGTCTGTGGTGGCGGCGGGAATGCTCTCGAAACCGAGCAGGCGGCTGTTGCCGGCGCTGATGCCGGTGGCCAGCGCGCTGCGGCTGAGCAGGTTGCCGCCGAGAAACATGGCGGCGCCGCACAGCGCGCCGGCGCTGATGAAACCGCGACGGCTGAGGCCGACCATTTTTTCCAGGTCTGTCGATTGGTTTTCTTCTAATAGGCTCACATCAGGCTCCCTGCTTGGTTTTGGCAGCCACCTTAATGAGCGTCGATTACGCTTTCGTTGCAGCGTCTGATTACAGCGGCGTGCCGATCAGTACATTGGACGGCGAAAACTGCACCTGCACCAGTTGCCCGACACTCAGCCCGCGGGTGCGAAGCTGCAGCGGCTCAGCCAGAGCGCAGAGCGTCTGGCCGTTGGGCAAAGCGATGCGCACTTCGCTGGGGCCGTCCTCGGCATCGAGAATGGCTTCGAGCGTGCCGCTCAGTAGATTGTGTCCAGATGTTGCCGCTTGATCCGCCGCCAGCAGTTCAAGCCAGCCGGCCTTGATCAATGCCACTACTTCAGTGCCCGGTTGCAGTTCCAGGTGCACGGTGCTGTCGTGGGTGATCTGTGCGTTGATCCACAAACCTTCAGCCAGTTCGAGGCGGATCAAGTCATTGCGGCCCTGACCTTCGATGCTCACGACTTTGCCGTGCAGTTGATTGCGGGCGCTGGTTCTGAGCATCAATCGCCCGAGCAGATCCAGATCACTGGCGTCTTCAGCCGCTTCCAGCACTTGCGCCTGCAAAGCCTGCAGCTTTTGATAAAGGCGCAACACCCGCTCGCCTTCGCTGGACAATCTGGCGCCACCGCCGCCCTTGCCGCCGACCGCACGTTCCACCAGTGGCTTCTGCGCCAGGTTGTTCAACTCATCGATCGCATCCCAAGCGGCCTTGTAACTCAGCCCGGCGCTTTTTGCGGCGCGGGTGATCGAGCCCTGTTCGGCAATGTGTTGCAGCAGGGCGATGCGCTGCGGACGGCGGACGATGTGCTGGGAGAGCAGGGTGGGCAGGGACATGGGTGGGGGCTTTTTCACGGTGGCGGTGGGGGGAAATTGGCGGCTTGCAACGCCGGAGTCAAGCCTGACACAGAACCCTGTGGGAGCGAGCCTGCTCGCGAAGGCGTCAGCATATTCAACGCTGATGATGACCGACACTGCGCTTTCGCGAGCAGGCTCGCTCCCACAAGGGGATTGTGCTGACTTTCAATTTCCCGGTTTTGGCGTGCGCGCCAGGCAATACACATCAACCCGCGCTGCGCCTGCATTTTTTAGCAGTCGCGCCAATGCCTGGGCCGTGGCGCCGGTGGTCAGCACGTCATCGATCAATGCGAAGTGCCGACTTTTCACATCGGTGTCAGGGTTCAGCGCGAAGGCATGACGCAAATTGCGCTTGCGCGCCTTGGCGTCGAGATCCTGCTGGGCGCTGGTGTCGTGGATCCGCCGTAGCGCCTGTTCCTCAAAAGGCAGATCCAGCTGTTGGCTTAACCATCGCCCGAGCATCGCGGCTTGATTGAACCCGCGTTGGCGCAGACGTTTGCTCGCCAGTGGCACCGGCAACAACACATCGGGTCGCGGCAAACCTTCATCGAAGCGATGTTGCAGGTATTGTCCGGCAACGTCGGCAAGCAGGTGACCAAACGGCCATTTCGCCTTGTGTTTAAAGCGTGTAATCAGACTGTCCACCGGGAAGTCATAGCGCCACGGTACGACCACCTGTTCGAACGCCGGCGGCTCTAGCAGGCACTCGCTGCAGGTCAGACCGACAGCCGGTATCGGCAAAGCGCACGTCTGGCACTGGTCGCCGAGCCAGGGCAGCTCGGTCTCGCAGGCGACGCACATTGGCAATTCTGCTTCTGCGGGCTCATCGCACAGCAAGCAGGTCTGTACGTTTTTTAAACAGATGTAAACCTGTTGTGCGTATCGTGGTTGACAGCGCATGACTCTTCCTTAAATATGCCGAACATCCGTGTCGCGCCTGTGGGTATTACGTTCCCGCAGCCGCCAGCCAAGCATAACCAAGGAACTGCCCATGAGCGCCAGCACCTCTGCCACCCTGCGTCACGATTGGTCTTTAGCCGAAGTCAAAGCGCTCTTCGTACAGCCATTCAACGACTTGCTGTTTCAGGCGCAGACGGTGCACCGCGCACATTTCAACGCCAACCGGGTGCAGGTTTCGACCCTGCTGTCGATCAAGACTGGTGCCTGCCCGGAAGACTGCAAGTACTGCCCGCAGTCCGGTCACTACAACACCGGGCTGGAAAAAGAAAAGCTGATGGAAGTGCAGAAAGTCCTCGAGGAGGCTGCCCGCGCCAAAGCCATCGGCTCCACGCGTTTCTGCATGGGCGCGGCGTGGAAGCACCCGTCCGCCAAAGACATGCCGTACGTGCTGAAGATGGTCGAAGGCGTGAAAGCGATGGGTCTGGAAACCTGCATGACCCTCGGGCGTCTCGATCAGGAGCAGACCGAGGCGCTGGCCAAGGCTGGCCTGGATTACTACAACCACAACCTCGACACCTCGCCGGAGTTCTACGGCAGCATCATCACCACCCGCACTTACAGCGAGCGCCTGCAGACCCTGGCCTACGTGCGTGAGTCGGGGATGAAGATCTGCTCCGGCGGCATCCTCGGCATGGGCGAGTCGCTGGACGACCGCGCCAACCTGCTGATCCAGTTGGCTAACCTGCCGGTGCATCCGGAGTCGGTGCCGATCAACATGCTGGTGAAAGTGGCCGGTACGCCGCTGGAAAACGCCGACGACGTCGATCCGTTCGACTTCATCCGCATGCTTGCCGTGGCGCGCATCCTCATGCCGCAATCCCACGTGCGCCTGTCCGCCGGCCGCGAAGCGATGAACGAGCAGATGCAGGCGTTGGCATTCTTTGCCGGTGCCAACTCGATTTTTTACGGCGACAAACTGCTGACCACTGCCAACCCGCAGGCCGACAAGGACATGCAACTGTTCGCGCGTCTGGGTATTCAGCCAGAAGCCCGTGAAGAGCACGCCGATGAGGTGCATCAGGCCGCGATCGAGCAGGCGCTGGTGGAGCAGAAGAGCAGCGAGCAGTTCTATAACGCTGCGGTCTGATCAACGTACGGATTCCATGTAGGAGCTGCCGAAGGCTGCGATCTTTTGATGTTGTTTTTTAAAAGACAAGCTCAAAAGATCGCAGCCTTCGGCAGCTCCTACATAGTCATTTTTCAAATGTGAGGCCTGCATGTCTTTCGATCTCGCCGCACGCCTTGCTGCCCGCCGTGCTGAAAATCTCTATCGCCAGCGGCCGTTGCTCGAGTCCCCGCAGGGGCCTGAAGTGGTGGTCGACGGTCAGCCGTTGCTGGCGTTCTGCAATAACGACTACCTTGGTCTGGCCAATCATCCGCAGGTGATCGAAGCCTGGCGCGCCGGTGCCGAGCGCTGGGGCGTCGGTGGCGGAGCGTCGCATCTGGTGATCGGCCACAGCGGCCCGCATCACGCGCTGGAAGAAGCCCTCGCCGATCTCACTGGCCGGCCGCGTGCTTTGTTGTTCACTACTGGCTACATGGCCAACCTCGGCGCGGTCACGGCACTGGTGGGGCAGGGCGATGCGGTGTTGGAAGACCGCCTCAATCACGCCTCGTTGCTGGATGCCGGTCTGTTGTCCGGCGCGCGTTTCAATCGTTATCTGCACAACGACGCCGACAGCCTGGCCAAGCGTCTGGAGAAGGCTACCGGCAACACGCTGGTGGTCACCGATGGCGTGTTCAGCATGGACGGCGACATCGCCGATCTGCCCGCGCTGGCCCGGGAAGCCAAGGCCAAGGGCGCGTGGCTGATGGTCGATGATGCCCATGGCTTCGGCCCGCTAGGCGTCAATGGTGGCGGAATCGTCGAGCATTTCGGCCTGAGTCAGGACGATGTGCCGGTGCTGGTCGGCACCCTCGGCAAGGCGTTCGGCACGGCGGGTGCTTTTGTCGCCGGCAGTGAGGAGCTGATCGAAAGCCTGATCCAGTTCGCCCGGCCCTACATCTACACCACCAGCCAGCCACCGGCGCTGGCCTGCGCAACGCTGAAAAGTCTGGAACTACTGCGCACGGAACACTGGCGTCGTGAACATCTGCAGACGCTGATCCGCCAGTTCCGCCACGGCGCCGAGCAGATCGGTCTGCAATTGATGGACAGCTTCACCCCGATCCAGCCGATCCTGATCGGCGATGCCGGTCGCGCCGTGCGCCTGTCGCAGATGCTGCGCGAGCGCGGCTTGATGGTCACGGCAATCCGTCCGCCGACTGTCCCGGCGGGCAGCGCACGCCTGCGCGTGACCCTGACCGCTGCCCACAGCGAGGCGCAGGTGCAGCTATTGTTGGAAGGACTGGCCGATTGCTTTGCCCAACTGCCGCCGGAGCCAAGCCATGCGTGATCGTCTGATTCTGCTGCCCGGCTGGGGCCTTGGTGTTTCGCCGCTGGAGCCTTTGGCCGCAGCATTACAGGGGCTCGACGAGCATCTGAATGTCGAGATCGAGCCGTTGCCCGAACTTGATTCAAGCGACGTGCAGGAGTGGCTCGACGATCTCGATGAACGTATTCCTCAAGATGTGTGGCTAGGCGGCTGGTCGCTGGGCGGCATGCTTGCCTCCGAATTGGCGGCACGGCGCGACGAGCGTTGCTGCGGTCTGCTGACGTTGGCGAGCAATCCTTCTTTCGTGGCTCACGAGCAATGGCCGAGTGCAATGCCGGGCGAGACGTTCGATGCATTTCTTGCCGGCTGCCAGGCCGATCCGCGGCTGACCCTCAAACGATTCTCGCTGTTGTGTGCTCAGGGCGCGCAGGACCCGCGCGGCATGTCGCGACTGCTGCTGGGCGGCGCGCCGAATACGGCCCCCGAAACCTTGTTGGCCGGGCTGGAACTGCTCGCTCAACTGGATACCCGGGAAGCGTTGCAGGCGTTTCGCGGCCCGCAGTTGCACCTGTTCGCCGGGCAGGACGGCCTGGTGCCGGCGGAAGCGGCGGGCGCGTTGTTCGCCCTGTTGCCGGATATCGAAATTGGTCTGATCGAACAGGCCAGTCATGCGTTTCTTCTGGAAGATCCCCATGGCGTGGCGGGTGCGATCCAGGCTTTTCTACACGAGTGCGGTGATGACTGATTTGTCTCTAGTTGCGCTGCCCGGCGGCTTGCCCGACAAGCGCCAGGTCGCGGCCTCTTTCTCCCGTGCGGCGGCCAGCTACGACAGTGTTGCCGAATTGCAGCGTGACGTCGGCTCACAGTTGCTGCAGCGGTTGCCGGAAGATTTTCTGCCGTCACGCTGGCTGGATCTTGGCTGTGGCACCGGCTATTTCACTCGCGCATTGGCCGAGCGATATGTCGAGGGGCAGGGGCTGGCACTGGATATCGCCGAGGGCATGCTCAATCACGCACGGCCACTGGGCGGCGCGCAGCATTTCATCGCGGGTGATGCGGAGCGTCTGCCATTGCAGGATTCGACCTGCGAGCTGATCTTCTCCAGCCTCGCGGTGCAGTGGTGTGCGGACTTCGAATCGGTGCTCAGCGAAGCTTTTCGTGTGCTCAAGCCGGGCGGGATTTTCGCGTTTGCTAGTCTTTGTGTCGGGACGTTGTACGAATTGCGCGACAGTTGGCGGCAGGTGGATGGGCTGGTGCACGTCAACCGCTTCCGCGAATTCGCCCGGTATGAGCAGTTGTGCGCCGCCAGTGGCTTGCGTTCGGTGAATCTGCAGAATCAGGCGCATGTGCTGCACTACCCGGATGTGCGCAACCTGACCCACGAACTCAAGGCGCTCGGTGCACACAATCTGAACCCCGGGCGGCCGGGTGGTTTGACCGGGCGGGCGCGGATCCTCGGCCTGATCGAGGCGTATGAACAGTTCCGTCAGCCGCAGGGATTGCCGGCGACTTACCAGGTGGTTTACGCCGTGTTGGAGAAACCCTTATGAGCGCAGCCTATTTCATCACCGGGACTGACACCGATGTCGGCAAGACCACCGTGGCTGCCGGGTTACTGCATGCTGCGCGCTTGGCGGGGCTGAGTACGGCGGCGGGCAAACCGGTGGCTTCGGGGTGCGAGGTAACCGCCAAGGGTTTGCGCAATGCTGACGCGCTGGCGTTGTTGGCTGAATGTTCGGTGCCGCTGACTTATCAACAGGTCAATCCGGTGGCGTTCGAGCCGGCCATCGCGCCGCATCTGGCGGCGCGCGAGGCGGGTGTCGCGCTGACCGTGCAATCGCTGTTGGCGCCGATGCGCGAAATTCTGGCACTGAATGCCGATTTCACCTTGATTGAAGGGGCCGGTGGCTGGCGGGTACCGTTGGCGGATCAGGACAATCTGTCGGATCTGGCCATCGCGCTGAAGCTGCCGGTGATTCTGGTGGTGGGCGTGCGCCTGGGCTGTATCAGTCATGCCTTGCTGACGGCCGAGGCAATTGCCCGCGATGGTCTGCAACTGGCCGGTTGGGTGGCGAATATCATCGATCCGAAGACGTCGCGGCTGGAAGAGAATCTGGCGACGCTGGCCGAGCGGCTTCCAGCGCCGTGTCTGGGGCGCGTGCCGAAACTCAAGGCGCTCAGTGCCGAAGCGGTGGCTGCCCACTTGCAGCTCGATCTGCTGGACTAATGCTTTTGCTATGACAGGGCACTGTGCCATCAGTATTTTTGACGGGTGTTTTTCTGACGCCTCTGCTTCAATGGCAACCATTGATCCTTCCCAAGGATGAGAACTCCCATGGAAATCACCGGTAACACAGCTTTTTATGCGGGTTTGAGCACCATTCAAACCGGGCAGAATCGTGTCGATCAGGCCGCCAGCCAGATCGCCAATAATACGATCGAGCGTTCGGTTACCAGCCAGTCTTCCGAGGCGCAGATTGATCGCCTGCGCGGTATCGACCGCAGCCAGCAAATGGATCCGGGCAGCGCCATGGCCGAAATGGCCCAGGGCAAGTTTCAGGTGGAGCTGGGCACCAAGGTCGCCAAGGCTTCCGATGAAATGCTCGGGACGATCATTGATACGTTTGCCTGATTTATCACATTCATCGTTTGCCGAACGCCGCGCTTTGTCGCGGCGTTTTTCGTTGTAAGTCCTTCTCCCTCAACTAATCTTTTTTCATTACCCGTGGCGCTTTGCAGCACATGGCCGTTTGCTGTGTCCGGCGTTTGAAAAAAGTCATGACGAACGGCAAAAGATCGACGCTTGACAAGATTTCGGCGTAAACGTATGTTTCAAACAACTGTTTGACCGTCACAACAAATCAACGCGGTCGTTCATTCCCGGTTACATCAGCAGAGGTTTATCGCTATGCCTGACTACAAGGCCCCCTTGCGTGATATTCGCTTCGTTCGTGACGAACTGCTCGGCTACGAAGCGCACTATCAGAGCCTTCCAGCTTGCTCCGAAGCAACGCCGGACATGGTTGACGCCATCCTCGAAGAAGGCGCCAAGTTTTGTGAGCAGGTATTGGCACCGCTGAACCGCGTGGGCGACCTCGAAGGCTGCACCTGGAGCGAGTCCGGTGTGAAAACCCCGACGGGCTTCAAAGAGGCTTACAAGCAATTCGTCGAAGGCGGCTGGCCAAGCCTGGCGCACGACGTCGAGCACGGCGGTCAGGGCCTGCCGGAGTCGCTGGGTCTGGCTGTGAGCGAAATGGTCGGTGAAGCCAACTGGTCGTGGGGCATGTACCCAGGCCTGTCGCACGGCGCGATGAACACCATCTCCGAGCACGGCACCCCTGAGCAGCAAGAAGCCTATTTGACCAAACTGGTTTCCGGCGAGTGGACCGGCACCATGTGCCTGACCGAACCGCACTGCGGCACCGACCTGGGCATGCTGCGCACCAAGGCCGAGCCTCAGGCCGATGGCTCCTACAAGGTTTCCGGGACCAAGATCTTCATCTCGGCCGGTGAACACGACATGGCCGACAACATCGTCCACATCGTACTGGCCCGCCTGCCGGACGCACCGGCTGGTACCAAAGGCATTTCCCTGTTCATCGTTCCAAAATTCCTGCCGAACGCCGATGGCACCATCGGTGCGCGCAACGCAGTGAGCTGCGGTTCGCTGGAACACAAGATGGGTATCCACGGTAACGCGACCTGCGTGATGAACTTCGACGGCGCCACCGGTTTCCTGATCGGCCCGGCGAACAAAGGCCTGAACTGCATGTTCACCTTCATGAACACCGCACGTCTGGGTACCGCGCTGCAAGGTCTGGCTCACGCCGAAATCGGCTTCCAGGGCGGCCTGAAATATGCTCGTGATCGTCTGCAAATGCGCTCTCTGACTGGCCCGAAAGCGCCGGACAAGGCCGCTGACCCGATCATCGTGCACCCTGACGTACGTCGCATGCTGCTGACCATGAAGGCCTTCGCCGAAGGCAACCGCGCGATGGTGTACTTCACCGCCAAACAGGTCGACATCGTCAAGTACGGCGTCGACGAAGAAGAGAAGAAGAAGGCCGACGCACTGCTGGCGTTCATGACGCCGATCGCCAAGGCGTTCATGACCGAAGTCGGTTTCGAAGCCGCCAACCATGGCGTGCAGATCTACGGTGGTCACGGTTTCATCGCCGAGTGGGGCATGGAGCAGAACGTTCGCGACAGCCGCATTTCGATGCTGTACGAAGGCACCACCGGCATCCAGGCACTCGACCTGCTGGGCCGTAAAGTGCTGATGACTCAAGGCGAGGCCCTGAAAGGCTTCACCAAGATCGTTCACAAGTTCTGCCAGAACAACGAAGGCAACGAAGCCGTCAAAGAATTCGTTGCACCGCTGGCTGCACTGAACAAGGAATGGGGCGAGCTGACCATGAAGGTCGGTATGGCAGCCATGAAAGACCGTGAAGAAGTCGGCGCGGCCTCCGTGGACTACCTGATGTACTCCGGTTACGCCTGCCTGGCCTACTTCTGGGCTGACATGGCGCGCCTGGCTGCTGAAAAACTGGCTGCCGGCACCACCGACGAGGCGTTCTACACCGCCAAGCTGCAAACCGCGCGCTTCTACTTCCAGCGCATCCTGCCACGTACCCGTACCCACGTGGCCACCATGCTGTCGGGCGCCAATAACCTGATGGACATGAAAGAAGAAGACTTCGCACTGGGCTACTAAGCCTCAACGCGGTCTGACCAAACCGCTGCTCCTCCGGGGGCAGCGGTTTTTTTGTTGCTGAATCGCTCAGCAACCCGGCTTTTCTGCCGTTAAAGAGACTGCCTGTGATCTGGATCACATTGTGTGTGCTTAACTGGCCACATTGCAGGCACAATGCCATCTCTTTGATATGACGGGTCGGAGCTTTACCCTTGCCGCGTTCTTCCGCTGTACGTTTCAGTCATTTCCTGCCTTCACTGCTGTTATTGCTTGCGGGGTTGGCGGCTGCGTACGTCAAAGACCTCAACGTATTCTTTACTTCACTGTTCAACGTGCTGCCGACCCTGGTGCTGCTGTTGGGCGGCGCTTACTGTGCGGTTTACCGGCGTCAGCGCGAACTGTTTCTGATGCTCACGGTGTACATCGCCTACTTTCTGCTCGACACCCAGACTGACTATTACCGCGATAACGGCAAAGTGCGCGAAGACGCCGCCGTGGTGTTCCACCTTGTCTGTCTGCTGTTGCCGTTGTTATTCGGGCTGTTCGCCGCGTGGCAGGAGCGCACCCATCTTTTTCAGGACATGGTCGCGCGATTCGCCGTGCTGCTGGCCTTTGGCAGCGTCGCCCTCGGCCTTGAGCAAAGTTATCCCCAGGCGTTGCTGATGTGGCTCTCGGAAATCCGCTGGCCAGCGCTGCACGGCGCCTGGATGAGCCTGATCCAGATGTCCTATCCGGTGTTTCTCTCGGCGTTCCTGTTGCTGGCCTGGCAATACTGGCGCAACCCGCGCCCGTTGCATGCGGCACAACTGGTCGGCTTGCTCGGGTTGTTCTGGATGCTGCCGAAAACCTTCATCCTGCCGTTCACCCTGAACATCATGTGCAGTCAGGTGATGCTGATGATTGCCGCCGCCGTGGCGCATGAGGCCTACCAAATGGCCTTCCGCGATGAGCTGACTGGTTTGCCGGGGCGGCGTGCGCTTAATGAGCGCATGCAGCGCCTGGGTCGCAATTATGTGTTGGCGATGAGCGACGTCGATCACTTCAAGAAATTCAACGACACTCACGGTCATGACGTTGGTGATCAGGTGCTGCGCCTGGTCGCGAGCAAACTGTCGAAAATCAGCGGTGGCGGCAGGGCATATCGCTATGGTGGTGAGGAATTCGCCTTGGTGTTTGCGGGCAAAACCCTCGAGGAATGCATGCCGCACCTGGAAGTGATCCGCGAGTCGATTGCTTCCTACAACATTCAGTTGCGTAATCAGGAAAACCGTCCGCAAGATGACCAGCAAGGTCGTCAGCGGCGTGGCGGCAGCGGTGCTTCCAGTGTCTCGGTGACGGTCAGTATCGGTGTTGCCGAACGCGTCGAGCAGCGCACCCCGGAAGAAGTCCTCAAGTCTGCCGACCAGGCGTTGTACAGCGCCAAGGGCGCCGGGCGTAACTGCGTCATGGCGTTCGGTCAGAACCGTCGCGGCGCGGTGCGCATGGACAGCGCCGCGGGCTGAGTCAAGCCACACGCCATCGCTCAAAAGCCCGCTGATTGCGGGCTTTGTTTTATCGCTGAATGTTGATGACCAAAAATAACAAATCAGTCACCGGTTGACCCTATGTGTCGCA
This sequence comes from Pseudomonas sp. Y5-11, assembly GCF_022368695.1. Lineage (NCBI taxonomy): Bacteria > Pseudomonadati > Pseudomonadota > Gammaproteobacteria > Pseudomonadales > Pseudomonadaceae > Pseudomonas > Pseudomonas sp. Y5-11. Next base: position 103,443 of record NZ_CP058974.1, on the reverse strand, counting down.
AAAGTTGTTGAGGTACACTCGGCCTCAACGAAAACACTCTTCCACGAATCACCTGTTTAGATCTTGCGAGGTTTGCCATGGCTGACTACAAAGCGCCGCTGCGCGATATGCGCTTCGTCCTCAATGAAGTATTCGAAGTCGCCAAACTCTGGGCCGAACTGCCGGCCTTGGCCGAGACTGTCGATGCAGAAACCGTAGAAGCCATTCTCGAAGAAGCCGGCAAGGTCACCAGCAAAAGCATCGCGCCTCTGAGCCGTGCTGCCGATGAAGAAGGCTGCCACTGGAAGGACGGCGCCGTTACCACGCCCGCCGGTTTCCCGCAGGCCTATCAGACTTACGCTGAGGGCGGCTGGGTCGGTGTCGGTGGCGATCCGGCCTACGGCGGCATGGGCATGCCCAAAGCCGTTTCGGCGCAGGTCGAAGAAATGGTCAACTCCGCCAGCCTGTCGTTCGGTCTGTACCCGATGCTGACCGCCGGTGCCTGCCTGTCGATCAACGCCCACGCCAGCGAAGAGCTGAAAGCCGCCTACCTGCCGAACATGTATGCCGGGATCTGGGCCGGTTCCATGTGCCTGACCGAGCCGCATGCCGGCACCGACCTGGGCATCATCCGCACCAAGGCCGAACCGCAGGCTGACGGTACCTACAAGGTCAGCGGCACCAAGATTTTCATTACCGGCGGTGAGCACGATCTCACCGAGAACATTATCCACCTGGTGCTGGCGAAACTGCCGGACGCCCCGGCCGGTCCGAAAGGCATTTCGCTGTTCCTGGTGCCGAAGTTCATGGTCAATGCCGATGGCAGCCTGGGCGCGCGCAACCCGGCAAACTGCGGTTCGATCGAGCACAAGATGGGCATCCAGGCATCCGCGACCTGCGTGATGAACTTCGACGAAGCCGTGGGTTATCTGGTCGGCGAGCCGAACAAGGGCCTGGCGGCGATGTTCACCATGATGAACTACGAACGTCTGGGCGTCGGCATTCAAGGCCTGGCCAGCGGCGAGCGCTCCTATCAGAACGCCGTCGAATACGCGCGCGATCGTCTGCAGAGCCGTTCGCCGACCGGCGCGCAGAACAAGGACAAGGTTGCCGACCCGATCATCGTTCATCCGGACGTACGTCGCATGCTGCTGACCATGAAAGCCTCGAACGAGGGCGGTCGCGCCTTCTCGACCTACGTGGCAATGCAACTCGACACCGCCAAGTTCAGCGAAGACGCCACCACCCGCAAGCGCGCAGAAGATCTGGTCGCGTTGCTGACCCCGGTGGCCAAGGCATTCCTCACCGACCTGGGCCTGGAAACCACCGTCCACGGCCAGCAGATTTTCGGCGGCCACGGTTACATCCGCGAGTGGGGTCAGGAGCAACTGGTGCGTGACGTGCGTATCACCCAGATCTACGAAGGCACCAACGGCATTCAGGCCCTGGACCTGGTCGGGCGCAAGATCGTCGGCAGCGGCGGCGCGTTCTACAAGCTGTTCGCTGACGAGATCCGCCACTTCACCGCAACCGCCAGCGCTGACCTCGGCGAATTCACCAAGCCGTTGAACGATGCCGTCAGCACCCTCGACGAGCTGACGGCGTGGCTGCTGGATCGGGCGAAAACCAATCCGAACGAAATCGGCGCGGCTTCGGTCGAATATTTGCAAGCGTTCGGCTACACCGCTTATGCCTACATGTGGGCACTGATGGCGAAAGCCGCACTCGGCAAAGAAGCGCAGGACGATTTCTACGCCAGCAAGCTAGGCACCGCGCGCTTCTATTTCGCCCGTCTGCTGCCGCGTATCCACTCGCTGAGCGCATCGGTGAAGGCCGGCAGCGAGTCGCTGTTCCTGCTGAGTGCTGAGCAGTTCTGATGATGTAACGTCATGTAAGCATTCTCTTACATGACGTGCTGCTGTTCTCCCATAGGCGTAGATTGGATCCACAGCTAATCTACAACTCATGGACGTCGCGCAGGAAGCGCAAAGCAACAACACGGACACGTAGGATTCTGCCAGGGTGGCGGAGTGAAATGGATGTCAGGGAAACAGTCTGCAAAGCCCCGCTTCGGCGGGGTTTTCTTTTGTCTGAAGAAAAGTTTTCAGAGCAACGGATCCAGTGGTGGCGCGGCTTTCAGCGGTTTGTCTTCACGCTGAATCACCTCTTCCAGCAACGTGCGCAGCAATGCCAAAGACGCCTGCTGGCGCTGCACATCGCGACACACCAGGCCAACCTGCAGGGGCACCCGTGGCTCGCTCAGCGGTTTCCACAGCAGATCCTGATCGTCGTATTCCCTCTGTGAGCGCCCGGGCAGCACCGTCGCCAGTTTGGTGTGCGGCAAACTGTCGAGAATCCCCAGCATATTGTTCAGCTCGGCCTGCACTTGCGGGCGTCGCCCCAGGCTGGTTAGTTGCGCCTGCCAGATCTGCCGGATCTGAAACTCTTCGCCCAGCAGCAACATCGGCAATTCCGCTGCCTGTCGCATCGAGACCTTCTTGAATTCACGCAGCGGATGATCCGCCGGGATCACCAGCGTCAGCTCATCTTCATACAGCATCACGCCATGCAGCCCGGGTTGTCGCGGTGGCAGGTAGCTGATGCCGATATCCAGCGAGCCGTTGAGCAGGCGGCGCTCGATCTCCAGACCGGTCAGCTCGTAAATCTGCACCACCAGATGCGGCTGCGCCTTTCGCACCCGCTCGAGCATTTGCGGGACGAGGCTGGTGTGTACGGTTTGCAGTACGCCGATCGCCAAGGTGCGCAAAGCCTGGCCCTTGAAATTGCCCAATGCCTCGCGCGCGCGCTGCAATCCATCGAGCAGTGGCAGGGCGTGGTTGTACAGGGTGTGCGCGGCGAGGGTCGGTAGCAGGCGTTTGCTGCTACGTTCGAACAGGGTGACGTCGAGGTTCTGCTCGAGCTGGCGGATCTGTTGCGAGAGCGCCGGTTGCGAGATCGACAGGCGCTCAGCGGCCCGGCCCACATGGCCTTCTTCGTAGACCGCGACGAAATAACGCAGTTGTTTGAAATCCATAAGTAATGCTTATCGAAAATGCTGGTAAATCGAAATGGCCCGAAGCCGGCTGTGAGCCTAGTCTAACCGCAATCACAAGGCTTACAGGGCCAAAGAGCGCGATGAATAGCGTTTGCTTCGACAGTGTTTGCATAGGCAGTTCAAAAAACCTCAAACGAGGTTTTTTTCAATGAATCTGTTCTGTTTGCGGCGCCAGGCGCCGAGTCTTGATGACCTTGCGTTCGAGATCCATCCCGCCGGGGCAGGCGACAGTCTGAATGCCGAGCGCTTGATGCCCAGCGTCGAGCGCCCGCTGCAGGTGTTCGTTCGTGGTCAGGGTTCCTGGCTGTGGGACGGTCATGATCGCGCCTACCTCGACTTCTCCCAGGCCGGCGGTGCCAACAGTCTGGGGCACAGCCCCTCGGCGCTGGTCAAAGCGATTGCCAGTCAGGCGCAGGCACTGATCAATCCCGGTTTCAATCTGCACAATCGCGGCATGCTCAACCTTGCCGAACGTTTGTGTGCCAGCACTTCCAGCGACCAGGCTTACTTGCTCAACAGTGGCAGCGAGGCCTGTGAAGCGGCAATCAAACTGGCGCGCAAATGGGGCCAGCTGCATCGTGGTGGGGCGTCGCGAATCATCGTGGCGAAGCAAGGTTGTCACGGCCGTAGTCTGGCGACGATTTCCGCATCAGACAGTTGCAACCTGCACAACCGTTTCGCTCCGCTGCTGCCAGGTTTCGATCTGGTGCCATTCAACGACCTGCCGGCGCTGCATGCGGCTGTCGATGCGCAAACCGTGGCGATCATGCTTGAGCCGATTCAGAGCGATGCCGGGGTTATTCCGGCCACTGAGCATTACCTCAAAGGCGTTGAACGGCTGTGCCGCGAACTGGGCATTCTGCTGATCCTCGACGAAGTGCAGACCGGTATCGGCCGCTGTGGCACTTTGCTCGCCGAGCAGTCTTACGGTGTGCGCGCCGATATTGTCGTACTCGGCAAGGGCCTGGGTGGTGGTGTGCCGCTGGCAGCGCTGCTGGCCCGAGGCAAGGCCTGCTGCTTTGATGCCGGGGAACTGGGCGGCACTCATCACGGCAACGCACTGATGACCGCGGCCGGTCTGGTGGTGCTCGACAGCGTGCAGGACCGGGCCTTTCTCGAACAGGTCAAAGACCACGGTCAGCACTTGCGCGAGGGACTCGCGCGTCTGGCGCACCGTTACGGCCATGGCGAACTGCGTGGTCAAGGCCTGTTCTGGGGATTGAGCCTGTCAGAGGATTGCGCCGATGCCGTAGTCAGTGCCGCCCTGCATGAAGGCCTGCTGCTCAATGCGCCGCAAGCCGATTGCCTGCGTTTCACCCCGGCACTCACCGTCAGCAAGGCCAACATCGACGAAATGCTCCTGCGCCTGGCCCGCGCCTTCTCGCGGGTGCGCACCGCGCAACTGCAATGCCGCAAAGGGATTGCCGTCTGACCTGAAGTTTCCTGCCCGATTTCAAGAACCGTCTCGCGGTATAACGCACGCCTCACGCCTGATTCTTTTGGCGTGGGGCGTTTTTTTATGCCCGATAGTGGCGATCAAATGGCGTTTGCACTGAACCCTGACGAACGGCGCAGGTCGATTAGCTTGTATGGCTCATGTGAGCCAACCCCCATTCAGGAGCTGACCCATGGACTTCATTCGTATCATCATCGCCATTCTGTTGCCGCCACTGGGTGTGTTTCTGCAGGTCGGGTTCGGCGGGGCGTTCTGGCTGAACATTCTGCTGACGCTGTGTGGTTATATCCCGGGGATCGTGCATGCGGTGTACATCATCGCCAAGCGCTGAGTTCAGCGGCGCGAGATAGATTGCTATCGCGGGCAAGCCCGCTCCCACAGTGTTTTCGGTAGGTCACACATTTTGTGTACACCAAAGAACCTGTGGGAGCGGGCTTGCCCGCGATGGGGGCGGCGCCATTTTGAAAGAAGTGCGGTATTCAGTCCGCCAACCCCATCGCCCGCCGATAAAACGTCCACTCCTGCTCCAGCGCATGTGCCTGATTCACCGCCCGGCGAAAACCATGGCGCTCTTCTGCGTAGTAATGCGCCTCGACCGGGATGCCATTGCGTTCCAGCGCCGTGACCATGTCGCGGGTCTGTTGCGGCACCACCACGGCATCCAGTTCACCCTGAAAGAAGATCACCGGCACCCGGATGTTGTTCGCGTGTAGCAAAGGTGTGCGTGCGGCGTAGCGCTCGACGTCCTGCTGGGGATCGCCGATCAGCCAGTCGAGATAATCGCCTTCAAATTTGTGCGTCGCCCGGGCCAGTGCCACCGGGTCGCTGACGCCGTAGAGGCTGGCGCCCGCGCGGAACACCTGATGAAACGCCAGCGCACACAACGTGGTGTAACCCCCGGCGCTACCGCCGCGGATAAACGCGCGCTCGCCGTCGATCAGACCTTGTCTGGCCAGATACGCCACCACCGCGCAGGCGTCCTCGACGTCCACCTCGCCCCAGCTCAGATGCAACGCTTGACGGTATTCGCGGCCATAACCGCTACTGCCGCGGTAGTTGAGGTCGGCGACAGCAAAACCGCGTTGCGTCCAGTACTGGATGCGCGGGTCGAGCATCGGGTAGCAGGCCGAGGTCGGGCCGCCGTGGATGAACACCACCAGTGGTGGCTGCGCTTCGTCGTTCATCGCCGGATAAAAGAAACCGTGGGCCTCCCCGCTGCCGCTCGGGTAGCGCAAGGTCTGCGGCCGGCTGATGCGTTCCGCCGGCAGTGGCGCAATACCACCGGCCAGCACATTCACTTCGCGGCTGGAGCGATCAATGGCTATCACCGCCGAGGGGCTGATTGGCGAGGCGGCGATGCAATAGATGAGTTGCTGATCCAGCGCCAGGTGCCGGAAACGACTGTAGTCGCCGGTGAAGTCGTCGCCGTCGAGCGCCAGGCGACCAAAACCGCCCTCGGTCCAGCTCGCCAGAAACGAATCGCCCACCGGCAACCAGGTGCAACCACCCAGTTGCCAAGGGGCGGGCGCATGATCGGCCTCGGCGCAGGGCAGCCGCTGCAAACCGTCAGACGTTTCGCCCCACGGCTGCCAGAAGCCGCCGCGATCGGTCAGGCAGTACAGGCGATTTTCAGTGTCGAATCGCGGTTGCTGGATCGACTCTTCAAGTTCAGCTCCCGCCAGGCAACGCGTTGCGCCAAAGCCACCCTCAGCCAGACGCTCGGCGACCATCAATCGCGTACACGTCCATGGCTGATGTGGTCGGCTCCACTCGATCCACGCCAAACGTCGGCCATCCGGGCTGATGGTGGGTGCAGCATAGAAATCCGCACCTTCAGTCAGCAAATGCCGGGTGCCGTCAGCCAGATCAATGGCGACGAGTCGATGCTGATCTTGCTGCTCCTCAACCGCCAGAACCTGCCCGCATGCAAAATGCAGATCACCATAACGACACTCGCCTGACGTCAGCGCTTCAGGCGTACCCTGCAACGTCTGCCGATACAACTGTTGATCCGTCTCATTGACGAAAACCACCCCGTCTGGCGTCAGACAAAACGCGCCACCGCCATATTCGTACACCCGGCTACGCACGCTGAAGCCATTCGGCGTCAGACATTTCGCCGCGTCGTCGCGCCAGTGCCAGATCCGGCACGCGGCGTCTTCGGGGCGATATTCATTCCAGAACAAACCGTGAATGCCAAGTTGCAGTTCGGCGAAATCCATTCCGGCGGCGACGGCCTGGGTGGCGCTGAAAGGCTCAGCCCTTGGCGATGAGGCGTGAGTTTCGTTCATTACGGAAGGCCAGTTGTTCGATGGTCTGGGTGGCGGTCTCGGCTTCTTCGCGGGCCTTGAGAATCACGCCGTGATGGTCGGACTTGCTGCACACCGGATCGGCGTTACTCGCGTCCCCCGTGAGCATGAACGCCTGACAGCGGCAGCCGCCGAAGTCCTGTTCCTTCTCGTCGCAGGAGCGGCACGGCTCGGGCATCCAGTCATAGCCGCGAAAGCGGTTGAAGCCGAATGAGTCGTACCAGATGTGCTGCATGCTGTGGTCGCGCACATTGGGAAATTGTACCTGCAGTTGACGGGCGCCATGACAGGGCAGCGCAGTGCCGTCCGGAGTCACCGTCAGAAAGACGCTGCCCCAGCCGTTCATGCAGGCTTTCGGGCGTTCTTCGTAGTAATCCGGGGTGACGAAAATCAACTTGCAGGGATGTCCTTCGGCTTCCAGTTTGGCGCGATATTCGTTGGTGATGCGTTCGGCACGCACCAACTGTTCCTTGGTCGGCAGCAGGCCGACACGGTTGAGCTGGGCCCAGCCGTAGAACTGGCAGGTGGCGAGCTCGACGAAGTCCGCTTCGAGCGCGATGCACAGCTCGATAATGCGGTCGATCTTGTCGATGTTGTGCCGATGGGTGACAAAGTTCAGCACCATCGGATAGCCGTGGGCCTTCACCGCGCGAGCCATTTCCAGCTTCTGCGCGAAAGCCTTTTTCGAGCCGGCGAGCAGGTTGTTCACCTGCTCGTCGCTGGCCTGGAAACTGATCTGGATGTGATCGAGACCGGCCTTCTTGAAGTCACTGATCTTCTGCTCGGTCAGGCCGATGCCCGAGGTAATCAGGTTGGTGTAGAAACCCAGCTGCCGCGCTTCACGAATCAGCTCGGCAAGATCCTGGCGCACCAGTGGCTCACCACCGGAAAACCCCAATTGCGCGGCGCCCATCTCCCGCGCTTCGCGGAACACCTTGATCCACTGCTCGGTGCTCAGCTCTTTGCCCTGCTCGGCGAAATCCAGCGGATTGGAGCAGTACGGGCATTGCAGCGGGCAGCGGTAGGTCAGCTCGGCGAGTAGCCACAGCGGCAGGCCGACTTCAGGTTTTGGCGGTACTTGCACCGATGTCTCAGGCAAGTTCGATCCAGTGCTGCGCACGGGCAACCTCCATGAATTGCTCGATGTCGTCACCGAGCTCGGGCACGCCGGGGAACTGCTCATCGAGTTTGGCGATGATCGCCGCGACATCACGCTCACCGTCGATCAAACCGCCGATCAGCGCGGCGCTGTCGTTGAGCTTGATCATGCCCTCGGGGTAGAGCAGCACGTGGCCTTTTTGCGCCGGTTCGTACTGGAAGCGGTAGCCGGGACGCCAGGTCGGGATCTTGCTGCGATCGAAACTCATAAGGTGATTCCTTTGTGCCAGACCCGTTGTTCGGTGACGCTGTGGTACGGCGGGCGGTTCAGTTCGTAAGCCATGCTCATGGCATCGAGCATGCTCCAAAGAATGTCCAGTTTGAACTGGAGAATTTCCAGCATGCGCTCCTGACCCTCGCGGGTCTTGTAGTGCTCGAGCGTGATCGCCAGACCATGCTCGACATCGCGCCGCGCCTGACCGAGGCGGGTGCGGAAATATTCGTAACCGGCCGGGTCGATCCACGGGTAATGCTGCGGCCAGCTGTCGAGGCGCGACTGGTGGATCTGCGGCGCGAACAGCTCGGTCAACGAGCTGCTGGCGGCTTCCTGCCAACTGGCGCGGCGGGCGAAGTTGACGTAGGCATCGACAGCGAAACGCACGCCGGGCAGCACCAGCTCCTGGGAACGCAACTGATCCGGGTCGAGGCCGACCGCTTGCCCGAGGCGCAGCCAGGCTTCAATCCCGCCGTCTTCACCGGGGGCGCCGTCGTGGTCGAGCAGGCGTTGAATCCACTCGCGACGGATCTCGCGATCCGGGCAATTGGCGAGGATCGCCGCGTCTTTCAGGGGGATGTTCACCTGATAGTAAAAGCGGTTGGCGACCCAGCCCTGAATCTGCTCGCGGGTGGCACGTCCTTCGTACATCGCCACGTGGTACGGGTGGTAGATGTGGTAGTAGGCGCCTTTGGCGCGCAGTGCGGCTTCGAATTCGGTGGGGGACAGCGGGGTGTCGGTCATTGCGGTTCTCCGGGGAACAACCGTTAAAATCTTGGGTGTCTGGTCGGACGTCATCGCTGGCAAGCCAGCTCCCACAGTTTTTGTGTACACCACAGAACACTGTGGGAGCTGGCTTGCCAGCGATGGGGCCATCCGCTACAGCACAATACTCATGCCATCGAACGCCACTTCAACATTACGCCGCGCGAGCTCCGCGCGCTCCGGCGAATCCTCATCGAGAATCGGGTTGGTGTTGTTGATGTGGATAAGCACTTTGCGTTGCTCAGGCAACTGCTCCAGCACTTCGAGCATGCCGCCGGGGCCGTTCTGCGCCAAGTGGCCCATTTCACGACCGGTGCGGGTGCCGACGCCACGGCGCTGCATTTCATCGTCATCCCACAGCGTGCCGTCCACCAGCAGGCAGTCGCTGCCGGCCATGATTTCCAGCAGCGGCGCGTCGACCTTGCCCAGGCCCGGTGCATAGAACAGTTTGCCGCCGGTGTTGAGGTCTTCGACGATCAGGCCGATGTTGTCGCCCGGGTGCGGGTCGAAACGGTGCGGCGAATACGGTGGTGCGGCGCTGCGCAATGGCAGCGGAGTGAAGCGCAGGTTCGGGCAGGCAGCGACGGTGAAGCTCTGGTCGAGTTCGATGCGGTTCCAGTTCAACCCGCCGTTCCAGTGGGTGAGCATCTTGAACAGCGGGAAACCGGTACTCAAATCCTCGTGAACCATGTCTGTGCACCAGACCTGATGCGGGCAGCCTTCGCGCAGGCTGAGCAGGCCGGTGGTGTGGTCGATCTGGCTGTCCATCAGGATGATCGCGCTGATCCCGGTGTCACGCAGGGCGCGGCCCGGTTGCATTGGCGCGAAGCTCTGCAGTTGCGCGCGGATGTCTGGCGAGGCGTTGCACAGCACCCAGTTCACGCCGTCGTCGGAAATCGCGATGGACGACTGGGTGCGGGCCTTGGCATTCAGGCTGCCGTCGCGAAAGCCTGCGCAATTGACGCAGTTGCAGTTCCATTGCGGAAATCCGCCACCGGCGGCCGAACCCAGAATCTGGACGAACATGAACGCTCCCATCTTTCAACGCTGAAAATAAAACGCCTCGGCGAGCCGAGGCGTTGCACTGCAAGTCTGCGTAGGCAGAACTCAGCGGCTGGCGAAGTACATGGTGACTTCGAAGCCGATACGCAGGTCGGTGTAAGCCGGTTTTGTCCAGGACATGGGTGTCTCCTTCAGGGTGGGTGGGATAGCGCTGTCCATAGTTATAGTCCACGGCAGCGCAGGGATGTTCCAAATAGTTAGGCTGCTATGTTACTCAAAATTTCAACGGTATTGCCCGTGAATCTTTGAGAAAGCTCCTTGCAGCCTTGGTAATGATCATTTTGTCGCTTGCCACGGTGCGCCGGGTGACGATTCGCTGGCCAGGCATCGCCAGCCGCCCTCGGCGTTGAGCAACCGCCGCGCTGCCGCCAGCAATGTCGAGCGTTGCAGTTGACCAATGGCCGTGTGCAGTTGTCCCAGATAATCCGACGAGTGGCCCGCGAGTCTGGCCTGCCACAACAATTCGGCGGCGTCTTTGCCGGACAGCTGACGCTCATCGAACTGATCGGCGAGTGACTGGCGTTGTTGGGTGAAATGCACTTCGTCGAGGTTTTCGATCAGCGCAGGAATGTTTTTGAGGAACTGCTGAATATGACCGAGCAGCTCAACGGGCGCAGTCTCTGGCGACTGCACACCGAACAGCAATCCACTCTGACCATGTACCTGCCGCAAGGCACTGAACACCGCGTAGCCCAATTGCAATTCGACGCGCAGGCGCTGATAGAACGGGGTCTGGCACAGCTGCGCGAGCAGTCGCCAGGCGGCTTCGTCAGCGATTTCGTGGCCTGCGGTCGGGCAGAACAGCAGCAGCGCATGCTCGCTGGAGGCGGTGTCGATGTGGCTCCACACATGTTGCGCATTGATCGTCGGCACTGTCGGCAGTTGATTGTCCGGTGTACCGGGGATGCGGCTCAGGGCCAGGCCCATGGCCGATTGAGTTTGTGCGTTGAGGCCAAGCGCCAGTCCGTCCCAGCGCGAAGTTGTCCACAGCTGTCTGGCGTCGTTCGACTCGACGGCCGATGGCAGGCAGTGTTCAGGCAAGGCCTTGAGCAACTGACGGATCGGTATCAACGGCGCTTCCGGCCCTGCGTTGGCTGAATCGGCGTCAATTTGCGTCAGACATTTCAGCGCGTGTTCCAGGACACCGGGCATCGGCTCCTGCAGTCCCGTCAGTTTCAGCAGCCACTGAGTGCCGGTGGCACTGAACGCGATTTCGACGCCGGCCTGCCGTGCATCTTCCTGAGTTTCCTGCAGACTGCGTTGCAGCTTGCTTTGCAGATCGACGCCAGCCTGCGCTGCGGTTTGCCAACGCAAGTAGATCGCGCCGTGATCAGTGTGGTCCGGCAGCGCCTGACTGAACTGCATCGGTGAACGCTCACGCCGCCCGCGCGAGCGATCCTGAGCGAAAGTGCGTAATCCACGATGGGCGCTGGTCTGGCCGCGGATCAGCTCGGCGTTGGCCAGCGGTTCGCTGGAACCGAGGAATGGGTTGGCGGCAGGCCGATGCCAATGCGCGCTGAAGTTATCCACAACACCGATGTCGCGCAGGATGTGTTTGAGCACAACGACGCCGTTTTCCGACAAGCCGTGTGCAAGCTGTTCGCTGTCGCGGCGCGCCAGATGCAGTGCGCCACTGACTTGCTGCTGGCGTTCCAGCAATTTGGCGTATTCCTCGCGCAACGCTGCCCAGTCCCGTTGCGCGGCAAAGAAGCTCAACCAGTCCAGAAACTGTTCACGAATGGCGCTGAAGGATTCGGCTGGGGCGGTAAATTGCAGGTCCAGCAACGCTTGCCCGGCGAACTGATACAGCGGCACCGCTTTCAAACCGTCCGCGAGGCGTTGTTGCTGCAAATGGGCGAGCAAACCGCCGGACTTGGCGCTGTTCAGCCAATGGCAGAGAAACGCCAGCGCTTCGGCGGACGAGTCGGGCAACGCTTCGAAAGCGAACAACAGATGGCTGCTTCGCTCGCCGACCTGTTGATAACTGTTCACCGCCAAAGGCAGGGTCGCTGCCTGTTCGACCTTATCCCCAACCGGCAGCGCGGCGGCAAACTGCTGCGCCAGTGTGCGCAACGCCTCAATGCTCTGCGGCCCGACCAGGCTCAGGGTCATTTGTCCGCTGCGATAAAACTGCTGATGGAAATCCTTCAGCGCCTGTTGAAACGCTGGTAACTCAACTTTCAGGCTGTCGCGATTCCCCGCATGAAATCCGCGCAGCGGATGTGTTGCCGGCAAACCGTCGTACAACGCCAGTTCCTGCTGAGCTGTGGGATCTTGCGACCACGCGACAAATTCCGCGTCCAGCACTTCGCGTTCGCGCAATTGATCGTCCGGATTCATACGCGGCTGGGCGAGCATGTCTGACAGACGCTTAAGCCCGGCACTGAAGGCGGAGGTCGGCAGTTCGAAAAAGAAGTCGGTGGTGCGTTCACGGGTGCTGGCGTTCACTTGGCCACCGTGACTTTGCACGTAGGCCATCAGCGCCTGACTCGCAGGAAAACGCTCAGTGCCGAGAAACAGCAAATGCTCGAGAAAGTGCGCCAGTCCCGGCCACTCCAGCGGCACGTCATGACTACCGGCGGCCACCCGCAATGCAGCGGCACTGCGCTTCAAACCGGGCACCTGACGCAGGGTCACGCGCAAGCCGTTGGCCAGGGTTTCAGTGTGGGGGCGGGTGTGAGTCGGCGCAGGCATGGGCACTTCCAGAACAGTGAAGTGCCCATGCTAGCGGATTGCGTGGGGTCAGCGCTTGTCCAACGCATGGTAAAGCTCGGGGCGACGGTCGTTGAGGTAGCGGTTGGCGGCGCGGGAATCGGCCATCAATTGCCGATCCAGCTCACCGACGATCAACGCTTCATCGAGGCCGGCCTGGGCGATACGGCTGCCGTCCGGCGCAGCGATGCTGCTTTGCCCGCAATAGTGGATCTCGCCTTCCTGTCCGCAGTAATTGGCGTACGCCACGTAGCATTGGTTTTCGAAGGCGCGGGAACGCACGGTGACGTCGGCGACGAAATCGAACGGAATCATGTTCGCCGTCGGTACCAGAATCAGCTCGGCGCCGGCCAACGCCAAACGCCGCGCATTCTCCGGAAACTCCAGGTCGTAGCAGATCAGGAAACCGATTTTCCAGCCGTTGAGTTCGACGATTGGAAAGTCATCCTCCCCGGGGCTGAACATCGACCGATCCAGATCACCGAACAGGTGGGTCTTGCGGTAATTGCACAAGCGCTCGCCGTGCGCGTCGATCAACTGCACGGCGTTGTAGATCTGCCCGTCGGCCGTGCGCTCGGGGTATCCGTAAGCGATCGCCAGCCCGGCGGCTTTGGCGATTCGACCGATCTGTTGCGCCCATTCGCCGTTGTAGACCTCGGCCAAGGTGCTGACCGCTTCCTTGCCGATGTTGTAGCCGCTCAGAAACATTTCCGGCAGCACCAGCAGGTCGGCACCCTTGGCCTCCATTGCCAGTTGCTGCAGGCGATGCAGGTTGGCGGCGGGTTCCAGGGGCAGCGGTGGACATTGGTAAAGGGCTACACGCATCGGGGATTCCTCTTACTCGGGCAGGGCGATAGGGCCGATGTCTTTGAACACATCACCCGGGCCCGGGTTCTCTTTATGTGTCGAACCGCCGAAGTGTTTCATGATGCCCCACACCGCGTTGAGTGAAGTCTGCACCGCGCCTTCGACCCACGCCGGTGTCCACGACACATCGTCGCCGGCGATGAAAATCCCGCGCTGCTCCGCTGGCATGTCGTCCTGCATGAAGTGCGCGTACATCCGCTGGTTATAGCGATAGTGGCCGGGCAGGGCACCTTTGAATGCGCCGAGGAAGTACGGATCGGCTTCCCACGACACGGTGATCGGATCGCCGATGATCCGCGCGGCGATATCGACTTTCGGGTAGATCTTCTTCAGCGCGTTCAACGCCAGCTCTACGCGTTTTTCAACAGGATGCGGGAGCATTTTCAGCGCGTCGCTCATCCACGAATACGACAGGCAGATCACGCCCGGCTTGTCGTCACCGTTGTCGAACAGATAGGTGCCGCGAGTCAGGCGATCGGTGAGGGTCATGCTCATCAGATCGCGACCGGTTTCCGGGTCCTTGTCCTTCCAGAACGGGCGGTCGACCATGACGAAGGTCTTCGACGACTGCATGTAGCGCGTGCGATCCAGTGCCATCCACATCTTCTGCGAGAACAGGGTTTCGTCGCATTCGATCTGGGTGGTCAGCAGCCAGCTCTGGCAGGTGGTCAGCACGGCGGCGTATTCGCGGGTGTCGCCGTTGTTGTCGGTGACGGCGAAACGGCCGTCCGGCGCGTGGGCGATTTTCTTCACGCCGGAACGCGGCGCGCCACGGTGCAGGGATTTCAGACTGGTGCCTTGTGGCCAGTGCACGCAGCGCTCCGGTACGTGCCGCCAGATGCCCTGCGGCACTTGCTCCACACCGCCGACCACCAGGTGCTGGTGATCGTCGCAGTTGGTCATCACCACGCGGAAAATTTCCAGCATCGAGTTGGGGAAGTCCGAATCCCAGCCGCCGGTACCGAAACCGACTTGACCGAACACTTCGCGGTGATGAAACGACAGTTTGGCGAAGGCCTTGGACGTGGCCACGAAGTCGTAGAACGTGCGGTCGTCCCACAGCGGCACGAGTTTGTTCCACAGTTCTTTGAGGCGTGGCACATCGCGGTCACGGATGGCTTGCTGGATATCGGCGAACTGCGAGCCCGCCTCCAGCGCATCCGCCCAGGCGTCAGCCACTTCCTGAAACAGGGCAGGAAGATCCTTCAGGCTTTGTGCGTAATGGGTTTTACCTTCCAGGTCGATCACCGTGCTGCCGGAGGCTGGCGTCAGCGGGTTCGGGAACGGTTTGGTCTCAAGGCCAAGCTTGTCGACGTAGTGGTAGAACGCCGTGGAGGACACCGGGAAACGCATGCCGCCCAGTTCCGCAACGATGCCGTCGGTACCGTTGAACGCCTGCGAACGCAGGCGTCCACCGAGCTTCGAAGCTTCGTATACCACCGGTTTCAGGCCGAGCTTCATCAGCTCGTACGCGGCCACCAGACCAGCGATACCGGCGCCGACAATTGCCACTTCAGCGCCATGGTGGTGTTCAGGAATACTGCCGAGACCGGCCGGGTGTTCGATCCAGTCGTCAAACGCGAACGGAAAGTCCGGGCCGAAAATGGTGACGGGTTTCTTGCCGTCTGCAGGATGGCGATTGTTCTTGTTCATGGCTGACCCTGTTGGCGACCCGACGCAGGACGCGCGTCTGAGTATAGGAAAAGATGCCAGCCATTCTAGGGAGCGTGGAACACGTTAATAAGACGCAATGTGTCGTCGTTTTGCCATTTAACTGATCAATATGACGATGGGTGACTGCATATCGACCAGGTGTAGAAGCGAACCTGCTCGCGAAGAGTCCCTCTCAGCCAAAACATTTAAACCGGCTGTCCCCGATCGATCTTGCTACTCAAAATGATCGACGTCGTGGTCTTCTCCACCCCATCCACACTGCCAATCTGATCCAGCAGCTGATCCAGCTGCTCCGGCGAGTCGGTGCGCAACCACGCCACATAATCAAATTCGCCACTCACCGCACACAACTGCTGCACCTGCGCCATCGCGCTCAGCCGGCGCAACACTTCCTTGCCGGAACGCGGCTGCACCTTGATCCCGACATACGCTTGCAACCCGCCATCGACCACGCGCTGCCCCAGACGCACGCCATAACCGGTGATCACCTTGGCCTTCTCCAGCCGCGCCAACCGTGAAGTCACGGTGGTGCGCGCAATGCCCAGTTGCCGGGCAAGCATCGCCACGCTTTCACGGGCGTTGATCTGCAGGGCGGCGATCAGCTGGCGGTCGATTTCGTCGAGGGCGGGGGGGCGGGTGTCGGGCAAAGGGGCGGCTCCAAAGGCGCGGGTCAATGATCCAGCATGTTACAGGCTCGATTGACTGGACGCTTGTAACCGAGAGAGGGACTAATGCTGTTCACTGCTGGACGGGCCAGCGCACTATTTGCCTGCGCGCAACGCGTTTTGCACCAAAGGTAACAGTGCATCAGTTGTCGCCAACAGCTCCGCCAAGAGCGTTTCGTCCACATCCATATACCCTTCGTACTCGGCCAGATTGCGCCGCTCGTGACAAAGTGCAAACAGGCGAACCTGGACCTTGTTCAGCCCGAGAGTGTGCACAAGGCACTGAAACACCAGATAGCGACGGTCGGAGCGAAAACCTTTGAGGCGCATGGCAGTCAGTGCCAAGGCATGTGCGGCGTTGTAGGCGAGGTCGAAGCGACTGGCAAAGGACAGTGCGCAACTGTGAGCATCCTTCAAACGGTCTGTGGCTGATCGCATCAGGCCTTCACATTCCTTGCGATCTGGTGGCTCGGCTTTGAGGCCGCCGCTGCGCACCAGGTTTTCCAGACTGTCACTGCTGCCCATTGGTGATCTCCGCTGGGTTACGGCCAATCAAATCAATTTTGTCTTGTTGTTCAACTCGCACAACAAAGCTGTTGTCAGCCGCTTTTCTGGCTCGCCAGTCGACCAGTGTATAGAGCGTAGGGTTGATGGTGCGGCCAAGGTATTCCTCTACGGGAAGTAGCCTTTCCATCAAGTCGCTGTAACTGAGGTGTTCGCCTATCAGCATCAGGTCGATGTCACTGCCGCCATGCTCGTTGCCCTTGGCGACGGAGCCGTAGATAAATGCCCACACCAATTGATCGCTCACTGGAGCCAAGGCCGCACGTAACTGCTCTGCAATACCAAAAGTTTTGCGCACGATCCCCAGCAGTTCTGCATAGATGGGACATTCGGAGTTGGCTTGGTAGTGCGTCTGGTTACCCCGACGACTCATTGTAAGAATGCCTGCACCGTGCAGACGCTCCAGTTCACGCATGACACTGCCCTTGCCGACCTGTGCCCAGCGAGATATTTCGTTGGCGTAGAAGCTCTGATCCGGTTTGCCATACAACATGGCCAATACCTTCTGCTGGGTCGCGGTAAAGAGAGCATCGCTGAGCGGGATAGCCGGCATGGTTAACTCTTTAAGTCCCAAAAAGGGAACGATAGGTCCCTTTTTGGGAACTTTCAACTCTGCCTATTCGAGTGTCGATGGATCTGCTTCCCTTTTCGTGAGTAGACCAGCCCGACCGCTGATAAGCAGCGACGCCTCGAGAATATCCCGCCAAAGAACAGCCCAACAGACACCAAAGCCTTTTAAATCACAGCTTCGGAACTTGCCTACAGACTCCGGGGAAGTCTTCCGAACATTGCGCTCGCAAAGATTGTCCCCCCCCAACCGATCGCCCAAGAAAAAGCCGCGCATGTAGCGCGGCTTTCAAATGTGGTGGGCCCACACGGACTTGAACCGTGGACCAAAGGATTATGAGTCCTCTGCTCTAACCAACTGAGCTATAGGCCCTCAGTAGGTCGCGGATTATAACGACGGTTTCTCGGCTGTGCTATCCGAATAATCCGATACGGTTACACGAAGAAACGTTGCGGCGAATTCTTCCGGGGGCAGTGGCAGGCTGACGATGTAGCCCTGAATCTGTTCGCAGCCCTCAGCCGCCAGAAATTGCTGTTGCGCCTGGGTTTCCACGCCCTCGGCAATCACGGTGAATTGCATGCTCCGGCCCAGGGCGATGATCGCGCGGACGATCGCCGCGTCGTGCGGGTCGTCGGGCAGTCCGCGAACAAAAGACTGGTCGATCTTGAGGATGTCCAGCGGCAGGCGTTTGAGGTAACTGAGTGAAGAATAACCGGTGCCGAAGTCGTCGATCGCCAGTTGTACACCCAGGTGTTTGAGCTGGTGCAGCACCGCCAAGGCCTCTTCGGCCTGACTCATGATGAAGTTTTCGGTAATTTCCAGTTGCAGTAAATCCGGCTGC
Source organism: Pseudomonas sp. Y5-11 (assembly GCF_022368695.1). NCBI lineage: Bacteria > Pseudomonadati > Pseudomonadota > Gammaproteobacteria > Pseudomonadales > Pseudomonadaceae > Pseudomonas > Pseudomonas sp. Y5-11. The sequence continues at coordinate 85,554 of NZ_CP058974.1, read as the reverse complement.
AAACGGTTGTCCCTGAGCAGTTGTTCGATACGCCCGAGCAGATTCGGCTGGCGCAGTTGCGCACCGGCGAGGTTGACTGACAGCGGGCCGAGGCTGTCGTAGATCTGATTCCACTCGAACATCTGCCGGCAGGCGGTCTCGAGTACCCAATCACCGATCTGCAATATCATGCCGTTCTCTTCGGCCAGCGGAATGAAGTGCTCGGGCGGCACTTCGCCGAAGGTCGGGTGGCGCCAGCGGATCAGTGCTTCGGCGCCGACCAGGCGATGGTCGTCGAGGCTGATTTTCGGCTGGTAGTAGAGGAACAACTCTTCGCGTTCGATGGCCCGGCGCAGTTCGTGTTCCAGTGCCACGCGTTCGCTGGCTTGGGCGGTGAGGTCGCGGGTGTAGCTTTCGACGCGGTTGCGGCCCTTGGCCTTGGAGCGGTACATCGCGGCGTCGGCGTTTTTCACCAGAGTTGCAACGTCGCAGCCATCCCGTGGGTAGAGGCTGGTGCCGATGCTGGCACTGATGAAAAACTCGTGCTCACCGGCCTGAAACGGTGCGCCAAAGCAGTTGAGCAGTTTGATTGCGATGTTGTCGGCATCACTGGCTTGTTGCAGGCCCGGCAGCAGGATAATGAATTCATCCCCGCCCAGTCGGGCGACGGTGTCGATATCGCGCAATTGCTCCTTCAGGCGTACGGCAATGCCTTTGAGCAACAGGTCGCCAACCGGGTGCCCAAGGCTGTCGTTGATGTGTTTGAAACGGTCGAGATCGAGAAACAGCACGGCGCCCTGACCGCCATTTTCCTGCTGACTGTTCAGCGCGGTGAGCAGGCGACTTTCGAACAGGGTGCGATTCGGCAGGCCGGTGAGTGGGTCGTGGTGCGCTTGATAGTCGAGTTTGGCTTGTGCGTGTTTGAGGCTGGAGATGTCAGCAAACACCGCGACGAAGTGGGTGATGAATTTGTCGCGGTTGCGCACGGCGCTAATGGTCAGCCAGCTCGGGTACAGCTCGCCGTTCTTGCGCCGGTTGGAAATCTCGCCTTGCCAGTGACCCTCGTCGGTCAACTGGTGCCACATCGCCGCGTAAAACGCGCTGTCATGCAGGCCGGAGGCGAGCAGGCGCGGGGTGTGGCCGAGGGCTTCGCTTTCGCTGTAGCCGGTAATTTCGGTGAACGCACGGTTCACCGCGCTGATGTGCTGCTGGGTGTCGGTGATCAGCACGCCCTCGGCGGTGCTCTCGAAAACGGTGGCGGCCTGTTGCAGCTTTTCCTGCATCAGATGGCGTTCGGTGATGTCCCGGGCGATGGTCAGCATGCAGTCTTCTTCGCCGATCGGCAGCGGTCGGCTGGACACTTCGCACAGGCGGATCTGCCCGTCGCTGCGGCGGATATGGCAGGTGAAGTCGCGCACGAAGCCGTCGCGGTGCAGCAGGTCGAGCATCTGCTTGCGTTCGTTGAGGTTGACCCAGATCCCCAGGTCCAGCGCCGAGCGATCCACCGACATCGCGCTATTGAATCCCGTGATGCGGCTGAAGCCCTCGTTGACCTCCAGCAGCAAGCCATCGCTCTGACGCGACAGCAGCAAGCCGTCCGGTGAGGCATGAAAAGCCTTGGCGAACTTCTCTTCGGAGGTTTGCAGTTGTTGTTGGGTTTCCTTGAGCTGAGTGATGTCGCGCACCACCACCACCAGCGCTGGAGTGGTGTCGAGGTCGAAGGGTTCGGCGGAGATCAGGCCGGTGAATACCTGACCGTTGTTGCGGCGAAAGGGCATCTCCAGGTTGCGGATGCTACCGGCCTGCAAGCGCTGGAGCAGTCCCGGACCGACTCCGGGAATGCCCCAGATATTGAGTTCCGTGGCGGTCTGGCCTATGACGTCTTCGGCCTTCAGGCCGATCTGTTCCTCAAAGGCTTCGTTGACCTCCAACAGGCAGCCATCGGACAGCCTCGCGATGACCAGAATGTCCGGGCATTGCTGGAACACCGAAGCGAACTTCTGCTCCGACAGCCGCAATGCTTCTTCTGTACGTTTGGTCTCGCTGATGTCGATCATCAGCCCGCGCATCACCGGCTCATGGCCGTGCTCGATCAGGCTGACAATATCGCGCACCCACAGGCAGCGCCCGTCTGCGGTAATCACCCGATAATCGAGGGTGTGATCGCGCCCTTCGCGCACTGCCTCATCGCAGATGGCCTGGGCACGCGTCAGGTCGGCGGGGTGGATGATGTTGCGCCAGAAACCCGGAATCAGCCAGTGCGCCTGTGGATAACCGAGCAGATCCTCGGCATGCGGCGACACATAGCTGTAGGTGAAGTCGCTCATGCGCGCTTCCCAAGCGATGGCCGACAGGCTCTCCACCAGTCCGCGGTAGTGGTATTCGCTGCTGCGCAATTCCTGTTCGAGGTCGACGCGGCGGGCAATTTCCGAACTCAGGCGGCGATTGATGCGAATGACCACAGCCAGGATGATCATCAGCAATAACAGGCCCGGCAGGCCGTAAATCAGCAAATCCGACCAGAATGTCCGATGATCGAGGACATTGCCGACCCAATGTTCCTGAATGCTGCTGATTTCCTCCGGGCTCATGTCCGCCAGGACCTTGTCCAGAATGCCCACCAGCATTTTGTTGTCACGGGGCACGCCCATGGCCAACTGGTAGCGATACGGGGTTTCGCCGCTTACGTATAAACCGTCGAGCTTGAGTTGGCGCAGGCTCCAGACGCTGGAGGCGAGATCGCCGACGACCGCATCTACTTCATCGGTAGCCAGGGCCTGCAAGGCCGAGCTGACATTGGGCATGGCCACCAGATTCAGGTCCGGATGGTGGGTGCGCAGGAGTTCGTGGGGGGCGTAGTTTTCCACCACGGCGATCTTCAGTCCGTACAGGTCTTCGATTTTGCGCGGTTGCGCGCCGCCGATATGGGCGAGGATCACGATCGGGAAATCGAGATAAGGGCGAGTAAACGACAGATAGTTCTGGCGCTCGGGCGTGGACATGATCCCAGGCAGCAGATCGATCTTGCCGGTTTTCACCTGCGCCAGCACCTCAGTCCAGCTCGACGGCTCGACCGGGGTGAGTTTGACGGCCAGGCGCTGGCGGATCACGTCGATGTAATCAGCGGCCAGACCTTGATAGCGATTCTGTTCATCACGGAACTCGAACGGCGGCCACGAGGCGTCTACACCCAGGCGCAAGTCCGGGTGAGCCGCGAGCCAGCTACGTTCTTCATCGGTCAGAGTCAGCGCGTTAGCCGTTGCGGTCCAGATCATCAGTGACAGCAAGAAAAGCACGGGCGCCAGTCTGGGCATAACCGTCTCGTTAGGGCACGGGATTGATTGTTTCGAGTGTAGACGGGGTATGCGGGGGAGGGGCGGTGCGAGGGATTTAATCTGCCGTATAAACAAAACCCCCGGCCTGGGCCGGGGGTTCTGGTATCACTCGTCGAGGAAGGAGCGCAGATGCTCGCTTCGCGTCGGGTGGCGCAGCTTGCGCAGCGCCTTGGCTTCGATCTGACGGATCCGCTCGCGCGTTACGTCAAACTGTTTGCCCACTTCTTCGAGTGTGTGGTCGGTGTTCATGTCGATACCGAAGCGCATGCGCAGTACTTTGGCTTCACGGGCAGTGAGGCCGGACAGCACTTCGCGGGTTGCTTCTTTCAGGCTTTCAACGGTTGCCACATCGATTGGCGACTGCATGGTCGAGTCTTCGATGAAGTCACCCAGATGAGAGTCTTCGTCATCACCGATCGGGGTTTCCATGGAGATCGGCTCTTTAGCGATCTTCAACACCTTGCGGATCTTGTCCTCAGGCATTTCCATGCGTTCGCCCAGCTCTTCCGGAGTCGGTTCGCGACCCATTTCCTGCAGCATCTGGCGGGAAATGCGGTTGAGCTTGTTGATCGTCTCGATCATGTGCACCGGAATACGGATGGTGCGAGCCTGGTCGGCGATCGAGCGAGTGATCGCCTGACGGATCCACCAGGTGGCATAAGTCGAGAACTTGTAACCACGACGGTATTCGAACTTGTCCACCGCTTTCATCAGACCGATGTTGCCTTCCTGGATCAGATCGAGGAATTGCAGGCCGCGGTTGGTGTACTTCTTGGCGATCGAGATCACCAGACGCAAGTTGGCTTCAACCATCTCTTTCTTCGCGCGGCGGGCCTTGGCCTCACCGATCGACATGCGACGGTTGATGTCCTTGATTTCAGCGATGGTCAGACCGGTTTCGGTTTCCAGCGCAATCAGCTTCTGCTGGCAACGGATGATGTCTGGCTGCACGCGACCAATGGCTTCGGCGTATTTGCTCTTGCCCTTGGCCAGGGCGTCGGACCAGCTTTCGTCGACTTCATTGCCCGGGAACTGACGCAGGAAATCGGCGCGTGGCATACGTGCATCACGGACGCACAGTTGCATGATCGCGCGCTCTTGCTGACGCAGGCGATCAAGGGCACTGCGAACACGCTCGACCAGGGCTTCGAATTGCTTCGGCACCAGTTTGATCGGCATGAACAGCTCGGCAAGGGCCAGCAACTCGGCAACGGCGGCCTTGTTGTGACGACCGTGCTTTTTCAGGGCCTTGCGGGTGATTTCCATCTGGTCGGAGACAGCGCCGAAACGCTGGGCAGCGATGACCGGATCCGGACCGCTTTCGGCTTCTTCTTCGTCATCCGAAGCTTCGGCGTCATCGTCGTCGGTATCGTCGTCAGCCTTGGCGGCTTTCGCGTCGATCGGCGGTGGCACTTCGGCAGCAGGCGGCGCAATGCCGTCGTCCGGGTCGATGTAACCGCTCAGAACGTCGGACAGGCGACCACCTTCGGTGGTGACGCGAGTGTACTCGGAGAGAATGTGGTCAACCGTGCCTGGGAAGTGCGCGATAGCGCTCATCACTTCACGGATGCCTTCTTCGATACGCTTGGCGATTTCGATTTCGCCTTCACGAGTCAGAAGCTCGACCGTACCCATTTCACGCATGTACATGCGCACCGGGTCAGTGGTGCGACCGATATCGGTCTCCACCGCGGCCAACGCGGCGGCTGCTTCTTCCGCAGCGGCCTCGTCGGTATCGGCGTCGGCCAACATAAGGGCGTCCGCATCCGGAGCACTCTCGTGTACGGGGATCCCCATGTCGTTAATCATGCGGATGATGTCTTCCACCTGCTCCGGATCTGAAATATCCTCGGGCAGGTGGTCGTTGACCTCGGCGTAAGTCAGATACTTCTGCTCACGACCCAGTTTGATCAACTCAATAATACGAGACTGCTGTTGCGCTTTTCCGGACATAACACCCTATCCACTGAAGGTCTTGGCGGGCAAAAAACAAGCCGAGGATTATACCTGAGCTATGACCTCACGCGCCAGTTGAGGTCGGGTTTGATGCGGAAACATTGCGACTTAGTAGGTCGCGCAGTTGATTTTTCTCTTCGGCGCTCAGTTCGCTTTGACGCGCTTTCCTGAGCAACTGTTCCAGATTTCGCTCGCGTTGGCGGGCTGACAAGCTAGTAATGGTGTCGAAAAACTGTTGTTCAAGGTTTTCTCCGTCAATCAGCCACTCCTTTTCCGCCAACGCCTTGAGCAAGCGACCCTGTTCAGTGCCATGCCATCGCGCGATCAACTGAAATGAGTTTAGCTTGGGATTCTTCTGTACGGCTTCGAGCAGCGCCACAAGCAACTGGGCATTGGTCTGATTTTCGTCCGCAATGTGTCCGGCGTCTTCGACGCGTTCGGCCAGTTGCGGGTGGTGCAGCAATGTACGCAGGGCGGTCAGCGTCGGCGACTCGACACCAATCGGCGTGCGTGGGCGCTGTTGATCGCGATCGCCGCCACGCTTGCCGTTCTTGTCCCAGGGTTTCTTGTCCCATTTCTTGCCGCCGGCGCCGGGTTTCTTTGGCGTCCACTCCTGCTGCGGCACATACATGTCCTGTGCCTGCGGCTGATGGTAGTCGCTGTAGTCCGGCATTGCGTCGTAATCGATGCCCGGATCGTAGGCCGGAGGAGCTTCCTGCGGCGCACTTTGCGCAAGCTGGCTGACCGTTTCGCTGCTCAGGCCGGTGATTTCGGTCAGGCGCTGACGCATCAGAATGCGCAAGTTGGCGCCGGGCACTTTGTCGATCAGCGGCGCGGCGAGGGTAGCCATGTGGGCCTTGCCTTCGAGCGAGCGCGGATCGGCTTCCTCGGTCAGTTGCTGGAAGAAATAGTCTGCCAGCGGCTGCGCATGCTGATTGATGCGAGCCTTGAAGGCGTCAGTGCCTTCGGCGCGAACCAGCGTATCCGGGTCTTCGCCTTCGGGTAGAAACAGGAAGCGCGCACGGCGCCCGTCCTGCAGGCACGGCAGTGTCGCTTCCAGTGCGCGCCATGCAGCATTGCGGCCAGCCTGGTCGCCATCGAAGCAGAACAGAACGTTGGGCACGACGCGAAACAGGCGCTTGAGGTGCTCTTCGCTGGTCGCCGTGCCCAAGGTTGCGACGGCATTGCGCAAGCCTTGCTGGGCGAGGGCGATGACGTCCATGTAACCCTCGACGACGATGATTTCGTCGAGGTTGCGGTTGTTCTTGCGTGCTTCGTAGAGGCCGTAGAGTTCCTGGCCTTTATGGAAGACCGGGGTTTCCGGCGAGTTCAGGTATTTCGGCTTGTCGTCACCCAGTACCCGGCCACCGAAAGCGATGATCCGGCCACGGGTATCGCGGATCGGGAACATCACGCGATCGCGGAAGCGGTCATAGCGTTTGCCGGTTTCGGCGTTCTCGATCAGCAGGCCGGCGTCGATCATGGCCTTCTGCTGCAAGGTGTCGCTGCTCAAGTGCTTGAACAGATTGTCCCAGCCCGGCGGCGCAAAGCCGAGACCGAAGTCCCGGGCGATCTCGCCGGTCAGGCCGCGGCCCTTGAGGTAATCCACCGCAGCCTTGCGCGCTGGATGGCTCTTGAGCGCCTGGCGGTAGAAGTCGGCGGCGGCGGTGAGCAGCGGATACAGCGGCGAGTCGGTTGGCTGTCGCGGTTTGTGCGGACGGCCGCTTTCTTCGCGGGGGACTTCCATGCCGGCGGCTTTGGCCAAGTCCTCGACAGCCTGGGGGAAATCCAGGTTGTCGTGGTCCATGAGAAAGCCGAGGGCGTTGCCGCCGGCGCCGCAGCCGAAGCAGTAATAGAACTGCTTGTCGGGGCTGACGCTGAACGACGGGGTTTTCTCTTTGTGGAACGGGCAGCAGGCGGTGTAGTTCTTGCCGGCCTTTTTCAGTTGCACGCGCGAGCTGACCACGTCGACGATGTCGGTGCGGTTCAGGAGGTCGTCAATAAAGCTCTGGGGAATCAGCCCGGCCATGGCGTTCTCGTCTGCGCTGTAATGAGTCCGATGCGAAGGGCGGCCGGGCACAGGTCTTGAGTGAAGCGCACAAAATGGGCGGTTCGACCGGTCGGCTGCATAATCGCTGTCGGGAAGTGTATCTGCCGAAAATCCACTGACGTTAGTACCCATCAGTCTTCGACTATTTGAAAGTGTTGCGCTGAATCCGCTGACGGCCGATAAATGGCCTCGGATAGCTCAATAAAGCGGGCACGCATGGAGGTGCCTTGGGCTGGTCGTCGTGAGAGGAATCAGTGGGTGTGCTCGTCAGTAGCCTTGAAAGACTCGTCAGAAAAGACGTGCACCGCTGGCAAAAGAGCCAGGTCTGACGCGTGAAGCAGATTTGTCTCGGTCGCGTGTGCGGCTTCGACGGTGAAGCATCAAGCGTTTTACGCAAATGCCATTAGCCCGGCTGAAGGCCGGGCTTAGGCAAGAAGCTTGCTACGAACGTCTGTGTATTAGTACAGACGAACGGCGCGGCGCTGTTCGCGCTGAACTTTCTTGGCGTGACGCTTAACAGCGGCTGCTGCTTTGCGCTTACGCTCAGAAGTTGGCTTCTCGTAAAATTCGCGGCTACGAACTTCAGCCAGTACACCGGCTTTTTCGCAGGAGCGCTTGAAACGACGCAGAGCTACGTCGAAGGGTTCGTTCTCTTTAACTTTGACGGCTGGCATCCAGAGCTACCTTCATTCATTACCGGGGTCAACATCCTCGCGGCAAAAGAGCACTTGAAGACGTCGGTTTTTAAGGGTTGCGGATGTTAACCCCTCATCGCTCGGAATGCAAAGCCTCTGATCGAAAACCGCTAGTCGGGGCATCGCGTGGCGACTATTATGCGCGCCTTCGAATTCAGCCTAAACAAGGCGCAAACCCATGCTAGTACTGGGATTAGAAACCTCCTGCGACGAAACCGGCGTCGCATTATACGACAGTGAACGCGGCCTGCTGGCCGACGCGCTGTTCAGCCAGATCGACCTGCACCGCGTCTATGGCGGCGTGGTGCCGGAGCTGGCCTCGCGTGACCACGTCAAACGCATGCTGCCCTTGATTCGTCAGGTGTTGGCCGAGGCCGACTGCGTGCCGACCGAGATCGATGCGATCGCCTACACCGCGGGCCCGGGCCTGGTCGGCGCGCTGCTGGTCGGTGCCTCGTGCGCTCAGGCGCTGGCGTTTGCCTGGGGTATTCCGGCACTCGGTGTGCACCACATGGAGGGCCACTTGCTGGCGCCGATGCTGGAGCCCAAACCGCCGGAATTTCCGTTCGTCGCTTTGTTGGTGTCCGGTGGGCACACGCAACTGGTTCAGGTCGATGGCATTGGCCAATACAGCCTGCTCGGCGAGACCCTCGACGATGCCGCCGGTGAGGCGTTCGACAAAACCGCGAAAATGATGGGCCTCAATTATCCGGGCGGGCCGGAAATCGCCAAACTGGCCGAGAAGGGCGTTGCGGGACGTTTCACCTTCCCGCGTCCGATGTGTGATCGCCCGGGCCTGGATTTCAGCTTCAGCGGCTTGAAGACCTTTGCCCTCAACACCTGGCAACAATGCGTCAGCGCCGGGGACGACAGCGAGCAAGCCCGTTGCGACATTGCGCTGGCGTTCCAGCAGGCCGTGGTGGAGACTTTGACCATCAAATGCAAACGGGCTCTGAAACAGGCAGGCATGAAACGTCTGGTGATCGCTGGCGGTGTCAGTGCCAACAAGGCCTTGCGTGTTTCGCTGGAAAAGATGCTCGGTGATATGAAGGGTGATGTGTTTTACGCCCGTCCCGAGTTTTGCACCGACAATGGCGCGATGATCGCGTTTGCCGGTTGTCAGCGTTTGCAGGCCGGTCAGCAGGAAAGTCTGGCGATCAGCGTGCAGGCGCGCTGGCCGATGGAGCAGTTGTCGGCGCTGTAATGTGCGGCGCTCATGGGCGGTATTTAAAAATGCCGTTCGCGCCCGGCAAACAGGTCGCGTAGATTGCCGCGGTGGCGCCAGACGATCAGAAGCGTCAGCGCGCTCATCGGCAGCAGCGCCTCCGGCTCTTGCCATGCAAGTAGGGGCAAGGTCAGGGGCGTGGCGATCAGCGCCGCCAGCGAGCTGGTACGGGTCAGGTAGAACGTCAGCAGCCAGGCGCACACCGCCAGCAGCGCGGCGAGTGGATACAGGCCCAGCAGCATGCCGGCAGCCGTGGCGACGCCTTTGCCGCCGCGAAAACGGAAATACAGCGGGAACAGGTGACCGATCACGGCGCACACGCCGATCCAGGCCTGATCCTGCAGCGAAAGGCCAGCGGCTGCTGCGATCAGCACCGGCAGCAGGCCTTTGCACAGATCACCGAGCAAGGTCAGGATCGCCAGTTTGCGACCGGCCAGGCGCAGCATGTTGGTGGCGCCGGCATTACCCGAGCCACTCATTCGCGGGTCCGGATTTCCGGTCAGGCGGCTGAGCAAAATGGCGAAGGACAGAGAGCCGAGCAGGTAGGCGAGGGTCGCCAGTAACCAAAACATGCTAACTATTCCGGGCGAGGACGCCCTGATTCTAACGGCGCATTGCGCCCTTGTCGTGCAGCGGAGAAAAGTGCTTGGACAGAGTGTTTATCGAGGGCCTGGAAGTCGACACCGTGATCGGTGCCTATGACTGGGAGCGCGGCATCCGTCAGTGCTTGCGTCTTGATCTGAGCTTCGCCTGGGACAATCGTCCGGCTGCGGCCGGTGACGACCTGACTCTGGCGCTCGATTACGCCAGCGTTTCCACGCGCATCCAGGCCTTTGCCGAACAAGCGCAATATCAATTGGTCGAGACCTTTGCCGAGCGTCTGGTCGAAGTGCTGATGACCGAGTTCAAGATTACCTGGGTTCGCCTGAAACTGACCAAGCCGGGCGCCGTGCCGGCCGCCAAGGGTGGCGTGGGTGTGGAGATCGAGCGCGGATGTCGCTGACTCAGGTGTACCTCGGGCTCGGTAGCAATATCGAGCGCGAAACCCATTTGCGCGCCGGGCTCGACGCTTTGGCGACATTTCTGGTGGATATCCGCTGTTCGGCGGTGTTCGAGAGCCAGCCGGTGGGAATCAAGAGCGGGCCGTTCTTCAATTTCGTGGTCTCGGCGTTTACCGATCTGCCGTTGATGGAACTGGATCGACGCCTGAAATTCATCGAGGCCGATAATGGTCGCTATGCCCCTGATCGCAAAGGGCTGCCGCTGGATATCGACGTGCTGTTGTACGGCAATCTGACGGGTAATTTCGATGGTTTGATCCTGCCGCGTGCCGAAATTCTGAAAAACGCCTTTGTGCTGTGGCCGCTGTCGCTGATTGCGCCGGATCGGGTGCATCCGGGTGTGGGAAAAAACTTCGCGACATTGTGGGCCGAGGCGCAGATTGATCAGGTGTTGGCACCGGTGGGATTTGAATGGCGGGGCGAGCAATTGACCCCGCCGAGTCTTTAAAAGCAAAGGATCGCAGCCTGCGGCAACGCCTACACAGGGATTCGCGTTTCCATGTAGGAGCTGCCGCAGGCTGCGATCTTTTGATCTTGTTTCAAGCGTTCTCTTTGTACGCCTTCAACGCCTTGAGTCGCTCGCGTTTAAGCGCTTCCCCAAGCTCCGGCCCTTTAAAGCCCTTCTCCAGCAGCGGCTGCACCGCCACCCCGCGTGCCACATCGGCCGCCCCACGCAGATAATCGGCCTGTGGATAACTGCGCTGTTCCAGCCCCTTGCGTCCGCGCGCATCCATCTCGCACGCGACGATGAACTCCTCGAAACGCTGCGGGCGACGATACACGTCAAAGCTCTGCAAAAGCTCCAGCAAGGTCGATGCCTTCAGCTCCAGGGCGCGGTGGCCGTGGGTGTGGTACTGGCCAACCAGCAACGCCAGTTCCTGACAGTCCTTTGGCGCCTTGAAGCGTTCGTTGACCGCTTTGATCAGCTTCAACCCCGTGTGTTCGTGGGCGATGTGCCGTGGCCAGGCTTCTTCAGGAGTCAGGCCTTTGCCAAGATCGTGGAGCAGACAGGCCCAGCGTACGGTTAGCGGTTGCTTGTGCAGCGCTGACTGTTCCAGCACGCTGAGTGTGTGGAGCCCGGTATCGATTTCCGGGTGATGCGCCTCCGGTTGCGGCACACCAAACAGCGCGTCAACTTCCGGCATCAGTACTTTCAGCGCGCCGCAGTCGCGAAGTACCTGAATGAATACCTGTGGCTGATCCTCCATAAGCGCGCGGGAGATTTCTTTCCAGCTGCGCTCGGCGGTCAACGCTTCCAGCTCGCCGGATTCGCTGAGCTGACGCATCAGTTCCAGCGTTTCTGGGGCGACGGTGAAACCCAGTCCGGCATAACGCGCGGCAAAGCGCGCAACGCGCAGTACCCGGAGCGGATCTTCGGCAAATGCGGGGGAAACGTGACGCAGGATGCGCGCTTCGAGATCGCGCTGGCCATGATAGGGATCGGTCAGATTCTGTTGGTCATCCTCGGCCATTGCATTGATGGTCAGGTCGCGGCGGATCAGGTCCTCTTCAAGGGTGACTTCGGGGCTGGCGTGAAAGATGAAGCCGCCATAACCGCGACCGCTTTTGCGTTCGTTGCGGGCGAGAGCATATTCCTCGCCGGTTTGCGGGTGAAGGAATACCGGAAAATCCGCGCCAACCGGGCGATAACCCTTGGCGAGCATCTCCTCCGCCGTGGCGCCGACCACAACCCAATCAATATCGGTCACCGGTAACCCGAGCAAGCGATCGCGTACCGCACCGCCAACCTTGAAAATCTGCATAAAAAACCTCCGTTAGCCCGACAGGATAAACCTTGTGTCGGACTTTCGGAGGTCAGAACCGCAACTAGAGATGAATCACGGCCAGGTCGAGTCGACCGTAATCACCTTCGCTGTGTTCACTGCGTGGCGGCACGTGGTGGGTTTTCATGATCTGGTCGCCCTGCAGGGTTTCCAGATGAATGTCGAAGCCCCACAGCCGGTGCAGATGCTTGAGTACCTCATCGGTGGAGTCGCCCAGCGGTTTACGGTCGTGTTGCTGGTGACGCAAGGTCAGCGAGCGGTCGCCGCGTCGGTCGATGCTGTAGATCTGCACGTTCGGCTCACGGTTGCCGAGGTTGTACTGCGCCGCCAGGGTTTCACGGATGATCCGGTAACCGGTTTCGTCGTGGATCGCCGGCACCAGCAAATCGTCCTTCTGGTCGTCATCGAGGATGCTGAACAGCTTGAGGTCGCGGATGACCTTGGGTGACAAGTACTGCAGGATGAAGCTTTCGTCCTTGAAGCTGCTCATGGCGAACTTGATGGTCGAGAGCCAGTCGGAACCGGCAATGTCCGGGAACCAGCGCCGGTCTTCCTCGGTAGGGTTTTCGCACATGCGGCGGATGTCGCGATACATCGCAAAGCCCAGTGCGTAGGGGTTGATTCCGCTGTAATAAGGGCTGTCGAAACCTGGCTGGAACACCACGCTGGTGTGCGAGGTAAGGAATTCCATCATGAAGCCGTCGGTCACCAGGCCTTCGTCATACAGGTCGTTCATCAGCGTGTAGTGCCAGAACGTGGCCCAGCCTTCGTTCATCACCTGCGTCTGACGCTGTGGATAAAAATACTGGGCGATCTTGCGCACGATGCGCACGATTTCCCGCTGCCACGGCTCCAGCAACGGTGCGTGCTTCTCGATGAAATACAGGATGTTTTCCTGCGGTTCGGCCGGGAAGCGGGCGTTGTCCTTGTCGCTGTATTTGTCTGCGCCTTTGGGAATGGTGCGCCACAGATCGTTGATCTGCTTTTGCATGTGCTCTTCGCGGTCCTTCTGCCGCCGACGTTCCTCTTCAGCAGAAATCGGATACGGACGCTTGTAGCGGTCGACGCCGTAGTTCATCAGCGCATGGCAGGAATCGAGCAGATCTTCTACCGCATCGATACCGTGGCGCTCCTCGCACTGCATGATGTACTGCTTGGCGAACACCAGGTAATCGATGATCGAGCTGGCGTCGGTCCAGGTGCGGAACAGGTAGTTGCCCTTGAAGAAGCTGTTGTGGCCATAGCACGCGTGCGCCACCACCAGCGCCTGCATGCAGATGGTGTTTTCCTCCATCAGGTAGGCGATGCACGGGTCGGAGTTGATCACGATCTCGTAGGCCAGCCCCATCTGTCCGCGGCTGTAGGATTTCTCGGTGCTGAGGAAGTGTTTGCCGTAGGACCAGTGGTGATAGCCCAGTGGCATGCCAACCGAGGCATAGGCGTCCATCATCTGCTCGGCGGTGATCACTTCGATCTGGTTGGGGTAAGTATCCAGAGCGTACCGGGCCGCAATCCGGGCGATCTCGCGGTCGTAGGCCTGAATCAGCTCGAACGTCCATTCGGAGCCGGTGGAAATGGGTTGGCGCTTCTGCTCTTTGGCGGTCATGTCACTAACCTGCGCTGGAAGAGTTCACGGAAGACCGGATAAATATCCCCGGCCGAGACCAGCTGCTGCTGGGCAAACGTGTCGGAAAAAGCTTCGGCGATGCGTTCGTATTCGTACCAGAGGGCCTGGTGTTCGCGTGGGGTGATCTCCACATAAGTGTAGTACTGCACAAACGGCATGATCTGGTTGATCAGGATGTCGCGGCAGATCGGTGAATCGTCGTTCCAGTTGTCACCGTCGGAAGCCTGCGCGGCGTAGATGTTCCATTCGTTGCTCGGATAACGCTCGGCCATGATCTCCTGCATCAGTTTCAAGGCGCTGGAGACGATGGTGCCGCCGGTTTCCCGCGAGTAGAAGAACTCTTCCTCGTCCACTTCCCGGGCGCTGGTGTGGTGGCGGATGAACACCACATCGATCTTGTCGTAGTTACGTTTGAGGAACAGGTACAGCAGGATGAAAAAGCGTTTGGCGATGTCCTTGGTGGCCTGGGTCATCGAACCGGATACGTCCATCAGGCAGAACATCACCGCTTTGGAGCTGGGGTTGGGCTGCTTGACCAGCAGGTTGTATTTGAGGTCGAACGTATCGAGAAACGGCACCCGGTGGATGCGCGCGCTGAGCTTTTCGATTTCTGCCTCGAGCTCCTGAATATCGCCGAAGTTGTCCGGCTCTTCGCGTTTTAATCGCGCCAGTTCCTCTTTGGCCTCGCGCAGCTTGGCGCGGCTGCTGCCGGACAGGGCAATGCGCCGGGCATGGGCCGAGCGCAGGGTGCGGATGATATTGATCCGCGACGGGTTGCCTTCGTTGCTGATCCCGGCGCGCACGGTCTTGAATGTGTCGGTCCCGCTGAGATTGCGTTTCACCAGATTCGGCAGTTCGAGGTCTTCGAACATGAATTCGAGGAATTCTTCCTGAGTGATCTGGAAAACGAATTCGTCCATGCCCTCGCCGGAATTGCCAGCCTTGCCGGGGCCGCGTCCGCCGCCGCCTCCCGGTGGCCGGGCGATGTGTTCGCCGGCAGTGAATTCCTTGTTGCCGGGGTGAACCACGGTCTGCTTGCCGCCGCGACCGTGGTGAAGCACCGGTTCGTCGATGTCGCGACCGGGAATGCTGATCTGTTCACCGTATTCCATGTCCGTGATGGAACGCCGGCTGACCGCCTCTTCGACAGCCTTCTTGATGTGATCACGGTAACGCCGCAGAAAGCGCTGGCGGTTCACCGTGCTCTTGTTCTTGCCATTGAGACGTCGGTCGATCACATAGCTCATGACTGCTCCTTAGAAGCTGTCCTGCAAAGGCGGGAGCGGTCATGCAGCATTGAGCCGAATGCCAAGGGACGTACACGCTCCCCCAAGCGCTCTGGATGCTGCCTGTACCTCGCTACCGACTTGCGGACCCCTTCCAGAGGCCTGTGTAGCAGAAAATGCGGGCACAGGCCTCGGGCTGACGACAACCGGTCTTACCGGCCGCGGTTTACTGTGACTTTCTGACTCGCAGGTACCACTCGGACAGCAGTCGTACCTGTTTGTCGGTGTAGCCGCGTTCGACCATTCGAGTAACGAAGTCGTTGTGTTTCTGTTGATCCTCTTTGCTGGCCTTGGCATTGAAGCTGATGACTGGCAGCAGGTCTTCGGTGTTCGAGAACATTTTCTTCTCGATGACCACCCGCAGTTTTTCGTAGCTGAGCCAGGTCGGGTTCTTGCCGTTGTTGTTGGCTCGGGCGCGCAACACGAAGTTGACGATCTCGTTGCGGAAGTCCTTCGGATTGCTGATGCCGGCCGGTTTCTCGATTTTCTCCAGTTCTTCGTTCAAGGCGACGCGGTTGAGAATCTCGCCGGTTTCCGGATCGCGGTATTCCTGATCCTGAATCCAGAAGTCCGCATACAGCACGTAGCGGTCGAAGATGTTCTGCCCGTACTCGCTGTAAGACTCCAGGTAAGCGGTCTGGATCTCCTTGCCGATGAATTCGATATAACGCGGCGCCAGGTACTCCTTGAGGTAGCGCAGGTAGCGTTCACGGGTTTCAGCCTGGAACTGTTCCTGTTCGATCTGCTGTTCCAGCACGTACAGCAGGTGTACCGGGTTGGCGGCGATTTCATGCGGATCGAAGTTGAACACTTTGGACAGGATCTTGAAGGCAAAGCGGGTCGACAGACCGTTCATGCCTTCGTCGACGCCGGCCGAGTCGCGGTATTCCTGAATCGACTTGGCCTTCGGATCGGTGTCCTTGAGGTTTTCCCCGTCGTAGACGCGCATCTTCGAATAGATGTTGGAGTTTTCCGGCTCCTTGAGGCGCGACAGCACAGTGAACTGCGCCAGCATCTTCAGAGTGTCTGGCGCGCAGTGAGCCTTGGCCAGGGAGCTGTTGAACAGCAACTTGTCGTAGATCTTCACTTCGTCACTGACCCGCAGGCAGTACGGCACTTTGACGATATAGATCCGGTCGATGAAGGCTTCGTTGTTCTTGTTGTTGCGGAAGGTGTGCCATTCCGATTCGTTGGAGTGGGCGAGCAGGATCCCGGTGAACGGAATCGCCCCAAGACCCTCGGTACTGTTGTAGTTGCCTTCCTGGGTGGCGGTCAGCAATGGGTGCAGCACCTTGATCGGTGCCTTGAACATTTCGACGAACTCCATCAGGCCCTGGTTGGCCCGGCACAGCGCGCCGGAGTAGCTGTAGGCGTCGGCGTCGTTCTGTGGGTATTCCTCGAGTTTGCGGATGTCGACCTTGCCCACCAGCGCGGAAATGTCCTGGTTGTTCTCGTCGCCCGGTTCGGTCTTGGCCACGGCGATCTGATTGAGGATCGACGGGTACAGCTTGACCACACGGAACTGGCTGATGTCGCCGCCAAATTCAGCCAGGCGTTTGGTCGCCCACGGCGACATGATGGTGTTCAGGTAGCGCCGCGGGATGCCGAAGTCTTCCTCGAGGATCGCGCCATCTTCGGTGGCGTTGAACAGACCCAGAGGTGATTCGAATACCGGCGAGCCCTTGATCGCATAGAAGGGCACTTTTTCCATCAACTGTTTCAGCTTCTCGGCCAGGGACGATTTACCGCCACCGACGGGGCCGAGCAGGTAGAGAATCTGTTTCTTCTCTTCCAGGCCTTGGGCGGCATGGCGGAAATACGAAACGATCTGGTCGATGCATTCTTCCATCCCGTGGAAGTCTTCAAAGGCCGGATAGCGACGAATCACCTTGTTGGAGAAGATCCGCGACAGCCGCGAGTTGGTCGACGTATCGAGCAACTCGGGTTCGCCAATAGCCATCAGTAGACGCTCGGCGGCGGAAACGTAAGCGCTGCGATCCTTTTTGCACAGCTCCAGGTACTCCTGCAGCGAGAGTTCTTCCTGGCGTGTGGACTCGAAGCGTTGTTGGAAGTGGCTAAAGATACTCATGACGTCACCTCGCTCGATACGTGGAGCCGACGCCGGATCACTCAGTCGATGCTGGCAAGCAGCCGTGGTGGCCGCTTGTTTACCCCCCAGAACACTTTCGCGGTCGACAACCTTGAAAGTCACTCCCGATGACCCGTGCGCCGGTGTACCGGCTCTCCCCTGTTTTGGATGGCCTGGGCTTAAGGATAGTTGGGAATTCGAGAGGTAAAGGCGAGATACGTAATTAGTTGTGGCAGACCGTTCGTCTGTCGCGCGCAGGCCCACGTGAGCCGGGGCCTGCGCGTGAAAAAAAATTATTCGGCGCCGCCTTGCGCGGTTTCCGCAGGATAAGTCGTACGCCACAGCTCGAAGCCGCCGTCCATGCTGTAGACGTCGGAGAAGCCCTGGCTGATCAGGTATGCCGCAGCGTTCTGGCTGGAGTTGCCGTGATAGCAGACCACCACCAACGGTGCGTCGAGATCGGCGTTACGGATGAATTCCGAGATCGAGTGGTTATCCAGATGGGTCGAGCCGGCGATGTGCAACGCGGCATAGGTTTGCGGGTCGCGGATGTCGACCACCACTGCGCCTTGTTCACGCAGGGCCTGGGCCTGTTCCGGGGGGATTCGTTTGAATTCGCTCATGGCGGGTTCCTGTAGCTCGGCAGAATGCGCAGTCTAACGCGGGACGCTGACTGGCGACGTTTCGGGGATAAGTGGCGCGACGGTCGGGGCAAGTCCGCCGTGCTCATCGCATTTGCACGACACGCGCTCGCCGCTGTCGACGTTCATCAGGGTCAGGCTGCCGCCCCAGACACAACCGGTGTCCAGTGCCGAGACGCCCGGCTCGCGGACATCGCCTTCCAGTGCGGCCCAGTGGCCGAAAATGATCCGCAGGCCACGGGTTTTGCGCTCCTTGTGCTGAAACCACGGTTTGTAGCCCGGTGGCGCGGTGTCGAGGCCTTCCTTGCTCTTGAGGTCGAGCTTGCCGTCGGCGGTGCAGAAGCGCATGCGGGTGAAATAGTTGGTGATCACGCGCAGGCGGGTCACGCCGGTGAGATCGCTGTCCCACTTCGCCGGCTCGTTGCCGTACATGCCATCGAGGTACAAGGGAAACAGGTTGTCGTCGCGCAGCGCGGCTTCGGCTTCGGCGGCGTACTTCAAGGCCTTGCGCAACGACCACTGCGGGGGTATGCCCGCGTGCACCATGGCGACTTCGCGTTGTTCGTCGTAGTGCATGAGTTTCTGCTGGCGCAGCCATTCGAGCAGGTCAGCCGCATCGGGGGCTTCGAGAATCTCGCGCAGGGTGTCGGATTTCTTCAGGCGCTCGATGTTGTTGGCGGCGGCGAGCAGATGCAGATCGTGGTTGCCGAGTACGCAGACCAGTGAGTCGCGCATGCCATAGAGAAAGCGCAGAGTCTCCAGCGACTGAGGTCCGCGATTGACCAGATCACCGACCAGCCACAGCCGATCAAGCCTGGGGTCGAACGCGACTTGCTTGAGCAAGCACTTGAGCGGATCAAGGCAGCCTTGCAGGTCGCCGACGGCGTACGTCGTCATCAGTGCAGGGCTCCAGGCACGGCGAGGCGAAAAGGCTTGATGATCGCATCGAAATGCTTGCCATCGTCGGCGACCATTTCGTAAGAGCCCTGCATGGTGCCGACCTTGGTGGTCATCACTGTGCCGCTGCTGTAAGTGTGACTTTTGCCGACCTCGATCAGCGGTTGCTGGCCGACAACACCGGCGCCGCGAACCTCTTCGACATGCCCGTCACCGTCGGTGATCACCCAGTGCCGCGACATCAGGCGGGCGGGCTTTTCGCCATTGTTCTGTACGGTGATGGTGTAGGCGAAGGCGAAGCGGTCGTGCTCGGGTTGCGACTGGTCTGCCAGATAATGGGTAACGACGCTGACATCGACCTGGTAACGGGAATCGGACATGCAAAAGGGCCTTAACGAAGCGGAACGCGTGGCGTAGCTGATGAAGAGTCAGTCTAGGCAAGTATCGGGCAGTAAACCAGAGTGGCGTCCTGCCCGATAGCGTTCATCGCCGGTCAGTCGGCGGCAGGCGCGGCATAAACCTGCTCGGCGAGCTTGTCGGCCAGGCGCACGAACGCGGCCAGGTCCAGTTGTTCGGGGCGCAGGCTGCCATCGACGCCGGTGGCTTCGATCTCGGCGGCGGTCATCAATTGCTTGAGGGTGTTGCGCAGGGTCTTGCGACGCTGATTGAAGGCTTCGCGAACGACGCGCTCCAACAGGCGATGATCCTTGGCCGGGTGCGGCAGCACCGCGTGCGGCACCAGACGGACGATGGCCGAGTCGACCTTCGGCGGCGGGTTGAACGCGCCCGGGCCGACGTTGAACAGGTGTTCCACGCGGCAGTGGTACTGAACCATGATCGACAGACGCCCCCAGTCGCCGCCGCCCGGGCCGGCCGCCAGACGCTCGACCACTTCTTTCTGCAGCATGAAATGCATGTCGCGAATGATGCCGGCGTTGTTCAGCAGATGGAAAATCAGCGGCGTGGAAATGTTGTAAGGCAGGTTGCCCACCACACGCAGGCTGTTCGGCGCGGCGTTGAGGGTGTTGAAGTCGAACTTCAGCGCATCGCCCTGATGCAGGTTGAAGTTGCTCTTGCCGGCGAACTGCTGGTTGAGGATCGGGATCAGGTCCTTGTCCAGTTCCACCACGTCGAGTTGCGCGCCGGAATTGAGGATGCCGGCGGTCAGTGCGCCCTGGCCCGGGCCGATTTCCAGCATGCGGTCGTCAGGCTTGGCGCTGATGGAGCGCAGGATGCGGTCGATGACGCCGGCATCGTGCAGGAAGTTCTGGCCAAAGCGTTTGCGCGCCTTGTGTTGGTATTGCTCGGTCATAAACGGGTCTCGGCCATCTGGTAGGCGGTTTCCAGGGCGACCTGCAGGCTGCCGGTGTCGATCTTGCCGCTGCCAGCCAGATCCAGGGCAGTGCCGTGGTCGACCGACGTGCGGATGATCGGCAGGCCGAGGGTCACGTTGACCGCCGCGCCGAAGCCTTTGTACTTCAGCACGGGCAGGCCCTGGTCGTGGTACATCGCCAGCACTGCGTCGCAGTGCTCCAGATATTTGGGGGTAAACAGAGTGTCGGCAGGCAGCGGGCCACGGAGGTCCATGCCCTCGCCGCGCAGGCGCTCCAATGTCGGTTCGATGATGTCGATTTCTTCATGGCCCAGGTGTCCGCCTTCGCCGGCGTGCGGGTTGAGTCCGCAGACCAGAATACGTGGCCGGGCGATGCCGAATTTGTCTTGCAGGTCGGCGTGCAGAATTCGCGTGACCCGCTCCAGCCGCTCCGGGGTGATTGCATCGGCAATCTCGCGCAGGGGCAGGTGAGTGGTCACCAGTGCCACGCGCAAGCCGCGAGTAGCGAGCATCATCACCACTTGGGCGGTGTGGGTCAGGTCGGCGAGGAATTCCGTGTGTCCGGAGAACGGGATACCGGATTCGTTGATCACGCCCTTGTGTACCGGTGCGGTGATCATCCCGGCGAAGTCGCCGTTCAGGCAGCCGTTGCCGGCACGGGTCAGGGTGTCGAGGACGAAGGCGGCGTTAGCCTTGTTCAGTTGACCAGCGACCACGGGAGTGCTGAGTGGAGTGTCCCAGACATACAGGCTACCAGCGGGAGCTGGAACAGCCGGCCAGTTGTCAGGCGCAACCTCAAGCAAATTGACGGCCAGCCCCAACTGCGCGGCCCGCTCGGTGAGCAGGTCGCGGCTGGTGATGGCAATCAGGGGATGTGGCTGGGCTTGCGAGGCGAGCAGCAGGCACAGGTCGGGACCGATGCCGGCTGGTTCGCCGGGTGTCAGCGCGAAACGCTTGGGTTTCACTGCGCTGCCTGGTCTGCACCAGGGAGTTTGATTTCTACGTAGGCTTCTTCACGAATCTGACGCAGCCAGTTTTGCAGCTCTTCATCGTATTTTTTGTTACGCAGAACATTCATAGCCTGTTGCTCGCGTGCCGATTCGGTGCTGTCGGTGGCGCGGCGGCCAAGGACTTCCAGCACGTGCCAGCCGTACTGGGTCTGGAACGGCTTGGACAGCTGACCTTGTGGGGTCTTGGCCATCACTTCGCGGAATTCCGGTACCAGTGCGTTCGGGTCGATCCAGTTCAAGTCGCCGCCGTTGAGCGCCGAACCCGGGTCCTCGGAGTAGTTCTTCGCCAGCTCAGCGAAGTCTTCACCGGCCAGGATGCGCTCGTACAGCGATTGCACCAGGGCTTTGGTCTTGGCTTCGTCGCGGATCGGGCTTGGCTTGACCAGGATGTGGCGCACATGCACCTCATCACGCATCTGGGTTTCGCCACCCCGTTTGGCCAGCAGCTTGAGAATGATGAAACCACTCGGCGTGCGCGCAGGCTGAGTGATGTCGCCCACCGCCATGCTGCTCAACTCGCGGTCGAACGGCGGTGGCAGTTGCGCGGCTTTACGCCAGCCCATGTCGCCGCCTTCCAGCGCGTTGTCGCTGCCGGATTTGGCCACGGCCAGTTGACCGAAGTCGGCGCCTTGCTTGAGTTGCTGGTAAACGTCCATCGCCTGACGGTAAGCGCTCTGAATCGCTTCAGAACTGGCGCTTTCCGGCGTCGGGATCAGGATGTTGGCCAGGTGCAGTTCTTCGGACAGTTGCATCTTGCCCAGGTCGGAAGCGAGGAAGTTCTTCACTTCCTGCTCGGAGACCTGAATGCGTTCTGCCACGCGGCGCTGACGCACACGGCTGATGATCATCTCGCGCTTGATCTGGTCACGGGCGTCGTCATAGGACAAACCGTCGTGAGCCAGGGCGGCGCGGAATTGATCCACGGTCATGTTGTTGCGCTGGGCGATGGTGCCGACTGCCTGGTTCAGCTCTTCGTCGGTAATGCGGATCCCGGAACGCTCGCCGATCTGCAGTTGCAGGTTTTCGACGATCAGGCGCTCGAGCACCTGCTGATCCAGCACGCCCGGCGGCGGCATGCCGCCGCCACGCTTGGCGATGGTCTGCTGAACTTCATGGACACGCTGGTCCAGCTGGCTCTGCATGACCACGTCGTTATCAACGATCGCAACCACTTTATCGATGGACTGTACTGCGGCGTTGGCCGCAGTACCCAGGAACAGCGCGCCCAGCAACAGCGGGCGCAGAGAATCAGAAAGCTTGGTCTTCACGTTGACGATAACCTTGGATGCCTTTGTCGAGGAAGCTCTCTACCTTGGCGCCAGTCAGGCCGCCGAGTCCCTTCAGAACAATTTGGAGGAAGACGCCGTGGTCGCCTTTTTCGTTTTGTGGAGCTTCCTGACTGAATTCGTCGTAGGAAACCCAGTAACGGTTGATCAGGCGCAGTTTCCAGCAGCAGTTGTCGTACTCGAAACCACCAAAGGCTTCCAGCGTACGGTTGCGGTTGTAGTCGTACTGCCAGCGGCTGATCGCGCTCCACTGCGGAACGATCGGCCAGATGACCGAGAAGTCATGCTGCTGGATCTTGTAGTAGTCCTTCACGTAGCCAGGCTGGCCCGGGGTGCCGTAGTCGCCGCCGCCCACAGCCCACTTGCCGGTGTTCTGGTCGTAACGGATCTGGTCGTTGCGATAGCGATAACCGACGTTGACCACCTTGTTCGGGTTGTCTTCAGGCTGGTAATGGAACATCGCGCTGCCGGAACGCGGGCTGCGGCTGTCCGGATCCCAGTTGTAGTCGGCCGTGGTGCGCCAATCGCGGTTCCAGCGGTATTCGTATTCCAGCGCGTATGGCGATACGTCGGACTGGGCGTCTTTGCGATCGTTGAACGCGATGCCTGGCAGTTGAACTTCGCGATCCTTGAAGTAGTACGCCTGACCGACGCTGATGCGCTGACGCTCGAAACCGTTGTCTTCGATCCAGCGGCTGGTCACGCCCAACGACAGCTTGTTCTCGTCGCCGACACGGTCGGAGCCAGAGAAGCGGTTGTCACGGAACAGTGACGCGTAGTTGAAGGTGTATTCACTGGTGTCGAATACCGGAATGTCTTCCTGATCAACCTTGGGTACATACAGGTAGAACAGACGCGGTTCCAGAGTCTGGCGATAGTTCTTGCCGAAGTACGACGTGTTGCGGTCGAAGTACAGGCCGCTGTCGACGCTGGCGATCGGTACGCCGCGGTTCTGGTTGCTGTCGAACTTGCCATTGAGCTTCTGCTGCTCAGGAGTCATCGCATCGATCTGCGATTTGCCGGTGCCGTCGAGATCCAGCTGGTATTGGGTGTACTGGTACTTGAGCGATGGCTTCAGGAAGCCATAGGTCCAGTTCATCGGCAGGCTGACACCAGGCTTCAGGTTCAGACGGTCGCCGTTGGCGCGGGCCAGGCCAGTAACGTTATTGTCGAGGCGTGGTTCGACAGTGGTCCCGTCTTCGTTGGTGAACGTGCCATTTTTCAGATCACGATCAAACCGCACAATCTCGGTCTCGTAATCGAAATTCAACCCTTCCGGGTGATACGGCAGTTGACCATTGAAGGTGATCTGCGGCAGACGGTCATACGGAGTGATGTTCGATACGGTCGCCAGCTGGTAAGCCTGAGCGTTCAACCGCGCGGTATAGCTGTCGCCACGATAGGTGACCGAACCTTGCTGGTTGACGAAGTCAGCGCTCTTCACACCAATCTGATCGGTGGTCAGGTCCTGGAAGTAGTACGGATCGCTGATCTTGGTGTAGTCAACCTGAGTCATCACACGGGAGTCGAGTCCGCCCTTGTGCTGCCAGTTGTACATGTAGCGATTTTTTTCGTAATCGGTCTGCTTGCTGCGATCGGTATCTTCGTCGTTCAGATACGCCGCACCGAACTGGCCTTCGCTGGACTTGGTCAGGTAACGGAACTCGCCTTCGACCAGCATGCCGCGCTTGCTCATGTAACGCGGGTACAACGTGGCGTCGTAGTTCGGCGCCAGGTTGAAGTAGTACGGGGTGACCAGCATGAAGCCGGTATCGCTGCCGGTACCGATGGTCGGCGGCAGGAAACCCGATTGGCGACGATCGTCGATCGGGAAGTAGATGTACGGCGTGTACAGGATCGGAATGTCTTTGACCCGCAGTGTCACGTTGGTCGCAGTACCAAAGCCGGTGGCCGGGTTCAGGGTGATGTTGTTGCCCTTGAGCTGCCACGCGTTGCTGTTCGGTTCGCACGTGGTGTACGTGCCGTCCTTCAAGCGGATGATCGCGTTCTCGGCACGCTTGGCGTACAGCGCGTTACCGCGGATGCGCGATTTGTGCATTACGTATTCGGCGTTGTCGACCTTGGCTTCACCGGTGTCGAGCTGCACATCGGCGTGGTCGCCGACAATCAGTGCACCGTTGTCGCGAATGCGCACGTCGCCATTGAGTTCGGCGCGGCTTTCGGCCTGATAGAGGCTGGCCTCGTCGGACTCGACCTGCATGCTGCCCTGACGCAGGACCACGTCGCCGGCCAGCGTACCCACCTGATCTTCGGTGTTGTAGCGCGAGGCCTTGGCGCCGATAAAGGTCGGTGCGTCACTTTTATTCGTCTTGTCATTCATGCCAGGACGAATCGGTTCGATATAGGAACCAGAGCAGTAAGGACCGGTCTCGGCCAATTGGGCGGCGGTGAGCTTCTCGCGCGGAACCCAGTCGAGGTGACTGTAGTCTTCGCTACGGGATTTCAGGCCGCGGCCCTTGGCTTCGGTGACCAGCACAGGCTTGGCGCCGGTGTCGGCAGTGGAACCGTTCTGGGCCGGGGCTTCGCCGGCGGCGCTGACAGCACTGCCGTCATGCACCGGACGCGGCGGCAATGCAGCTGCCGGCGTCTTGGGCGCACACGCCCAGCCACCCGTTGCCGAGACGGCGCAGTCATACTGCTCGGCGGCAACAACGAATTGACTGGCCAGAGGTTGCATAGCCAGCAGACTGCCGGTTACCAACAACGGAAATTTTTTACGAAACGCGGGGGATTTCAATGCCATCTTATTAGTCCGGGCTTCCTGCGTGCCATCTGCCCGCGGTGTGGGCCGCACGCCTCTCGATGGTCTGAAAAAGATGCTGGATAATAAAGCATGACCCGCTTGACGGCTAGCGCCGTCGGAGACCCTTGCAATGCCTGACCAAGATGTACGCTTGCAACACCTGAAAGTTTGGCTCGATGAGCAGTTGGCAATCCTGTTTGCAGATCAAGGCTGGGGCACCGTGCCCCCGGCCACGTTGACCGCGGCCAGCAGCGACGCGAGTTTCCGCCGGTATTTCCGCTGGGAAGGCGCGGGCCGCAGTTTCGTCGTGATGGACGCGCCACCGCCCCAGGAAAACTGCAAACCGTTCGTGGATATCGCCTTTTTGCTGGCGAAATCCGGAATTAACGTGCCGAAAATTTATGCAGAAGACCTCGAACGCGGTTTTCTTTTGCTCAATGACCTGGGCAACAAGACCTATCTCGACGTAATCGACGGCGAAAATGCCGATGCATTGTTCAGCGATGCCCTGCAGGCGCTGTTGGCTTTTCAGCAATTACCGATGGTCGCACCGCTGCCGAGCTACGACGTCGCGCTGCTGCGCCGTGAGCTGGAATTGTTCCCCGAGTGGTACGTGAAACGCGAACTCGGCATCGAGTTCGACGCAGCACAGCAGCAACAATGGCAGTCCGTCAGCGAACTGCTGATCGACAGCGCACTGGCCCAGCCGAAAGTTCTGGTGCACCGCGACTACATGCCGCGCAATCTGATGCTCAGCGAGCCGAATCCCGGCGTGCTGGACTTTCAGGATGCGGTCTACGGCCCCGTCACCTACGACGTCACCTGCCTGTTCAAAGACGCCTTCCTCAGTTGGCCTGAAGAGCGCGTGCGCGGCTGGCTGGAAAGTTATTGGCAGCAAGCCTCGGCGCTGGACATTCCGGTGCAGGCCGACTTCGAAGACTTCCTGCGTGCCAGCGACCTGATGGGCGTACAGCGGCACCTGAAAGTCATCGGCATCTTTGCGCGCATCTGCCATCGCGATGGCAAACCGCGCTACCTGGCCGACGTGCCGCGTTTCTTCGCCTATATAGAAGCGGTGATTGCGCGTCGTCCTGAACTGGCGGATCTGCAGGCATTGCTCGCCAGTCTGCGTGGTGGAGCGATCGCATGAAGGCGATGATACTGGCAGCAGGCAAGGGCGAGCGCATGCGCCCCCTGACCCTGACCACCCCGAAACCGCTGGTGCGTGCCGGTGGCGTGCCGTTGATCGAATACCACCTGCGGGCGCTGGCGGCGGCCGGTTTCAGTGAAATCGTGATCAACCATGCCTGGCTCGGTCAGCAGATCGAGGATTACCTGGGCGACGGTTCGCAGTTTGGCGTGAGCATCCAGTACTCGCCGGAAGGCGAGCCGCTGGAAACCGGCGGCGGGATTTTCCGTGCTTTGCCATTGCTCGGTGACGACGCCTTTTTGGTGGTCAACGGCGATATCTGGACCGACTACGACTTCAGCGTACTGCACCAACCGATCAACGGTCTGGCGCATCTGGTGCTGGCGGAC
Organism: Pseudomonas sp. Y5-11; assembly: GCF_022368695.1. Lineage (NCBI taxonomy): Bacteria > Pseudomonadati > Pseudomonadota > Gammaproteobacteria > Pseudomonadales > Pseudomonadaceae > Pseudomonas > Pseudomonas sp. Y5-11. Next base: position 58,997 of record NZ_CP058974.1, on the reverse strand, counting down.
AACCCGGCCCACCATCCGCAAGGCGATTTCACCTTGACCGACGGTCAGGTGATCGATGGCCAAACGGACGCGGCGACCCTGACCTACAGCGGCATCGCCGTCCTGCATCCGCAGTTGTTCGATGGTTGCGCGGACGGCGCATTCAAGCTTGCACCGTTGCTGCGCAAAGCCATGGCAGACGGGCAGGTCAGCGGCGAACGTCTGAAAGGCCATTGGGTGGATGTCGGCACGCACGAGCGTCTGGCCGAAGCCGAAGCATTGATAGAAGCGAGTCGTTGATATGTTGTGGCCAGGGACTCTGATTGGAGCCGGAGCGGGTTTTGCGATCGCCAGCATTCCGGGGGCCATGCTTGGGGCATTGTTGGGGCAGGCGCTGGATCGGCGCCTGCACTTGCAAAGCTGGGGGCATCTGCGGGAAAAGCTCGGCGGGCGGCCGATGTTGCGCAACGACGAACTGTTGTTCGTGCTGCTCGGGCGTCTGGCCAAGAGTGACGGGCGGGTGACGGACGGCCATATCCAGCAGGCGCGCAACGAAATGAACGCGTTGGAAATGAGCGAGCCGGCGCGGCGGCGGGCGATTGCTGCGTTCAATCGCGGCAAGTCCGGCGGTGACCGCCTGCGCGGTTATCTGCGGCGCCTGAGTGCTCAGCCGCATGCCGCCGAAGGCGTGTTGCGTGCCTGCTGGCGGATGGTCTGGGCCGACGGTCGTGCGGGCGTCAGCGAGCGTGAATTATTGGCGCAGTGGGGCAAGTGGCTGGGCTGGACGACGCACCAGATCCAGGCGCTGGCCAATGATTACGAGCCGAATAAACGGCCGATTGTCAGTGCGGCGGTGAGTTATCAGGAAGCGATGCGCCTGCTCGGCGTGTCGGCGACCAGCGAGCCGGCACAGATCAAGCGCGCCTATCGACGGCTGCTCAGTCGTCATCACCCGGACAAGATCGCCGGCAGCGGCGCGACGCCTGAGCAGGTGCGCGAGGCGACCGAGAAAACCCGTGAGTTGCACAACGCGTTTACCCTGATTCGGGCGCGGCGGGATTTTCGCTGATCGTTGCCGTTAAATATGGGTTGGCTGAAATGGCCTCATCGCGAGCAGGCTCGCTCCCACAGTTGAATGCATTCCGTCTGTAGGAATGCGATCAGTGTGGGAGCGAGCCTGCTCGCGAATGGGGCGACTCGGTCTTCCAGTCAGTCAGTCTTCTGCGGATTCAACCAGCCACGCACCCGCCGAAACAACTGTTCCTGCTCAGCCTTTTTGTCCGGCAACGCCTTGAGCGCCACCTGGCTGAACGCCGAAGTCTTCAGGCGCTTGCTGGCCTGCATGCGCTCCAGCGCCGCGTTACGATCCAGCGCCTTGTCCATGTAGAAAATGTCAGCCGTCGGCAACTTCAGGGTCGGCGTCAGCTCGGCCAGTTGCGGCTTGGCTTTACTTGGCGTTTGCGCATCGACCATCACTAGCTTCTCGACCTGCGAACTCTGCCGCTCGCTGAGGAAACGCGCCGCCCAGTACGCGCCCGTACCGTGACCGAGGATCACGACCCGGCGTGCGCTTTGTTGCTCGGCGTAGGCAATGGCCGCGTCGATCCGCGCAAAGATTCGCTCGGCATCCGCCTTGGATTGTTCTTCAGTCGTTTCGGCCACGACCTGATCCGCCACGTCCGCTTCGCCGCCCGCAGCCTGTTCGATCGGTTGCGCGGTGGTGGAATCCTTGCTGCCACTTTCCGCGGCTTTTGGCGCGGCGGCGGGCGCAATCACGCGTGGAGCGATGACATCGCTTTGCAGATCCGGCAGGGTGATACTCAGGCTGCTCCACTCGACGTCGGGCAATTTGTTGCGCAGCGGGGCGATCACTTGCGGCCAGTCAGCGGTTTCGCCGGCGCCCGGCACAATAATGACCGCACCTTTGGGTTCGGCAGTGTTGGCCGGTTTCCACAGGGCGAGGAAAGTGTCGGCGCCGGCCTGCAGTTGCTGCTGTTCTTGTGCCGGGACTTTACGTTCGAGTGCTGCGGCTTCTTCCTGACTACGCTCAAGCAGTGGCTGGCGTTCGGCGGGTTTTTCGGCGGCTGGTTGCTCGGCGGTGGAGGCGGGCGCCGGATCGGCGGCTTCGACGGAAAACGCACAAGGCAGGATCAGCGACAGGCACAATGCTGGCATTGCCAGGCGATAGACAGAGGGCATCGGTTATTCCAGGCCAGAAAAGTATCCCGGCAGCCTAATGGGTTGGTCAGAATTTGTCAGTGCAAGAGACTTCAATGATGCGTTTTTGCTGCCTGTGGGTTATCGGCTGGTTGTGTTTTCCCTTGATGGGCTGGGCGGCGTCTGCGCCGGCGGCGCATGCAGCGCTGTTGACGCCCGCCGAGCAGCAATGGCTGGCGCAGCACCGTGAGTTGCGTGTGGGCCTCGTGCTGCAGGCGCCGTACGCGCAGTACGACCGACGTCTGCAGCGCTTGTCCGGGGCCAATGTCGAATTGATGAAGTCACTGGCCAAGACCTTGAACGTCGAGCTGAGCTGGCGCAATTTTCAGGATCTGGCGCAACTGGAGGAGGCCGCCCGCGAAGGCGAAATCGACATCGCCCCGGGCCTGACCCAGACCCCGGGTGCACTGCGCCTGTGGCAATTTTCCGATCCCTACATGCGGGTGCCACAACTGGTGGTCAGCGACCAGAAGAGCGGCGGCGTGGTCGAGCTGGAAAAACTCGACAGCCTGTCGCGCGTCGCCGTGCGCATGCCCAGCGTGACGGCAGACTATTTGCGCAGCACCTATCCCCATCTGAATCTGCAAGGCGTGCCGCTGGAGCGTCAGGCGCTGCAACTGCTGTTGACCCAGCAGGCGTCCTACGCCGTGGTGGATGAGGCGCAACTCGGACGGTTGTCTGCCGAACCTGAGTTCGCCGGGTTGGTGGTGGTCGGCGATATCGGCTTGCCGCAGCTGTTGCGCATTGCCACACGGCGCGACTGGCCGGCGTTGGCCGGCATTGTTGAAACTGCTCTGCGGGCGATTCCCGCGAAGGATCTGGAACGCCTGCACACGCAATGGCTGCAACCCAAATACCCGCGTCTGTCGGAGTCACCGGGGTTCTGGCAGAACCTCAGTTTGCTGTTTGCGGTGTTGTTGCTCAGTTGTGTGGCCATTGTGGTCTGGCAACGACGCCAGCAACACAGCCTCGAACACCGTCTGTTGAGCGCCCGGGAAGACATCGCCCTGCGCGCGGCCAGCGAAGAAGCCTTGCGCCTGACCCAGTTTTCCATCGATCAAAGTACTGTCGGCATTCTTTGGGTCAACTGGGACAGCCATGTGCGTTACGCCAACCGCGCGGCGGAAAGCATGCTCGGTTATCCACAGGGCGCGTTGATCGAACGGCCGCTGATCGATTTCGAACCCGGTCTGCACATGGACCGCTGGCTCAACCTGTGGAAACGCGCGCGGGCCAGTGAGGAAGGACCGCTGAGCTTTGAAACCAGCTGCGTGCGCGCTGATGGCAGCGTCCTGCCGGCGGACGTTTCGCTGAGTTTTCTGCGCTTTCGCGACAGCGAGTATCTGGTGGTTTATCTCACCGACGTCACCGAGCGTCGCCGCGCGCTGGCCGCGTTACAGGAAAGTGAAGCGCGCCTGCAAGGCATCGCCGCCAACGTACCGGGGCTGGTGTTTCGCCTGGAGCGGGCGCCAGTGACCGGGCAGATCGATTTCGCCTACATCAGCGAGGGCAGCGAGAGTCTGGTCGGCTACGCGCCGGCCGCCATTGCGCACCGCGACATGGGCTTGCGCAGCCTGGTGCACCCGGACGACAAGGCCAGTTACCACCAGACCCAGGACCAGGCACTGGACACCGACAGTGACTGGTCGTGGCAGGGCCGCATCCTCACCCGTCAGGGCGAACAACGCTGGGCCGAGATCAAGGCAATCACCCGCCAGCTGGAGGATGGCGCCTATGTCTGGGACGGCATCGTCTGGGACATCAGCGAAAGCAAGCGCATCGAACTGGAACTGGCGGCGTCCCGCGAGCAACTGCGCGAGCTGTCGGCGCACCTGGAAAGCGTGCGCGAAGAAGAGAAGGCGCGCATTGCCCGTGAAGTGCACGATGAGCTGGGGCAGATGCTCACGGTGCTGAAACTGGAAACCTCGATGTGCGAGCTGGCCTACGCGCAACTCGATCCGGGCCTGCACGAACGGTTGAACAGCATGAAACGCCTGATCGCCCAGTTGTTCCAGCTGGTGCGCGATGTGGCGACGGCGCTGCGCCCGCCGATCCTCGATGCCGGGATCGCTTCGGCGATTGAGTGGCAGGCGCGGCGATTCGAGGCGCGCACGCAGATTCCATGTCTGGTGCAGGTGCCGGACAATCTGCCGGTGCTCAGCGACGCCAAGGCGATCGGGCTGTTCCGCATCCTGCAGGAGGCGCTGACCAATGTGATGCGCCACGCCCAAGCGCATACTGTGGAGCTGACGCTGGCGCTGAAAGGCGACGAGTTGTGTCTGACGGTCAGCGACGATGGCGCAGGCTTTGTCGCGACGGCGCAGCGGCCGACATCCTTTGGCCTGGTCGGCATGCGCGAGCGGGTGTTGATCATGGGCGGGCGGCTGGTGCTTGAGAGTGAGCCGGGCGAGGGCACCAGTCTGAAGGTGTGGGTGCCGGTGAGTGAGGTTTGAAGGTTTGTGGTGTTTGAGCTGACGCTATCGCGAGCAGGCTCGCTCCCACAGGGTTTGGTGTGTACCTGAAATCTGGAGAAAAAACTTGATCCGTGTACTGGTAGCCGAAGACCACACCATCGTCCGGGAAGGCATCAAGCAATTGATCGGCCTGGCCAAGGACCTGCAAGTGGTGGGGGAGGCGAGCAATGGCGAGCAGTTGCTCGAAACCCTGCGCAGTGTGCCGTGCGAGGTGGTGCTGCTGGACATCTCGATGCCTGGCGTCAACGGTCTGGAGGCGATCCCGCGGATTCGCGCGTTGAACAATCCACCGGCGATTCTGGTGCTGTCGATGCACGATGAGGCGCAAATGGCCGCTCGCGCGCTAAAGGTCGGCGCTGCTGGTTATGCGACCAAAGACAGTGATCCCGCGTTGCTGCTGACGGCGATTCGCAAGGTCGCGGCGGGTGGGCGCTACATTGACCCGGAGCTGGCCGACCGGATGGTCTTTGAGGTCGGCCTGACCGACACGCGACCGTTGCATTCGTTGCTGTCCGAGCGCGAATTCTCGGTGTTCGAACGCCTGGCCCAAGGCGCCAACGTCAACGACATCGCCCAGCAACTGGCGCTGAGCAGCAAGACCATCAGCACGCACAAGGCGCGGCTGATGCAGAAGCTCAACATCACCTCGCTGGCCGAACTGGTCAAATACGCGATGGAGCACAAACTCCTCTAAGCACATTGATCCCGTGTGTAGGAGCTGCCGAAGGCTGCGATCTTTTGATCTTGTTTTCATAAGATCAAGATCAAAAGATCGCAGCCTTCGGCAGCTCCTACAGTTAAAACCGTGTGGGCATATCCATCAGCGACAACCGCTTTTGCTTGTTCTTGCGGCTCGCAGCTTGGCGCTCGTCGCTCGCTTGCCAAAACGCGCCATCCTTGTAGGGCAATCCCTACCCCCAACCTTCCATCCCGCTGAGGCGATTCTCTCCTGCGCCCCGATTTGCGTGGCTGGCGCCAGCCACTAGGCTTAATCCACAGCAGTTACCAATAACAAAGGTGTGGGTATGAGCCAGGTCGATTCAAACGCAGGGGCCAGTGACGTGCTGGTCAGCTTTCGTGGAGTGCAGAAGAGCTACGACGGCGAGAACCTGATCGTCAAAGACCTCAACCTGGACATTCGCAAAGGCGAGTTCCTGACCCTGCTCGGGCCGTCCGGCTCGGGCAAGACCACCAGCCTGATGATGCTCGCCGGGTTCGAAACGCCGACCGCCGGCGAAATCCTCCTCGCCGGCCGTGCAATCAACAACGTGCCGCCGCACAAGCGCGACATCGGCATGGTGTTCCAGAACTACGCGCTGTTCCCGCACATGACCGTGGCCGAGAATCTGGCCTTCCCGCTGACCGTGCGCGGCCTGAACAAGAGCGACGTCAGCGACAAGGTCAAGAAAGTCCTGAGCATGGTCCAGCTCGACGCGTTCGCCTCACGTTATCCGGCGCAACTCTCCGGCGGTCAGCAGCAGCGGGTGGCGCTGGCCCGGGCGCTGGTGTTCGAACCGCAACTGGTGCTGATGGACGAACCGCTGGGCGCGCTCGACAAGCAACTGCGCGAACACATGCAGATGGAGATCAAGCACCTGCACCAGCGTCTCGGCGTGACCGTGGTCTACGTGACCCACGACCAGGGTGAAGCGCTGACCATGTCCGACCGCGTCGCCGTGTTCCATCAGGGCGAAATCCAGCAGATCGCGCCGCCGCGCACCCTCTACGAAGAACCGAAAAACACCTTCGTCGCCAACTTCATCGGCGAGAACAACCGCCTCAACGGCCGTCTGCTCAGCCAGAGCGGCGAGCGTTGCGTGGTCGAGTTGGGTCGGGGCGAGAAGGTCGAGGCGCTGGCGGTCAACGTCGGCCAGACCGGCGAGCCGGTGACGCTGTCGATCCGCCCGGAGCGCGTCAGCCTCAATGGCTCGAGCGACCAATGCGTCAACCGCTTCTCAGGGAGGGTGGCGGAATTCATCTATCTGGGCGACCACGTCCGGGTGCGCCTGGAAGTCTGCGGCAAGACCGACTTCTTCGTGAAACAGCCGATTGCCGAGCTCGATCCCGGGCTCGCGGTCGGCGACGTGGTACCGCTTGGCTGGCAGGTCGAGCACGTTCGTGCACTCGACCCACTTCTAGAGGCGCATTGATCGCCCCGGCAATACCAACACCAACCCTGCACGTGGAGAGAACAATAAATGTTGAGATCCCTGAAGTTCACCGCCCTGACCCTGGGCCTGATGGGTGCGGCCAGCGCGATGGCCGCCGGTCCCGATTTGACTGTGGTGTCGTTTGGCGGGGCGAACAAGGCGGCGCAAGTCAAAGCCTTCTACGCACCGTGGGAAGCCGCGGGCAACGGCAAGATCGTGGCCGGCGAGTACAACGGCGAAATGGCCAAGGTCAAAGCCATGGTCGACACCAAGAGTGTGTCGTGGGATCTGGTGGAAGTTGAATCGCCGGAGCTGTCCCGTGGTTGCGATGAAGACATGTTCGAACAACTCGACCCGGCGCTGTTCGGCAAAACCGAAGATTACGTCAAAGGTGCGATTCAGCCTTGCGGCGTGGGCTTCTTCGTCTGGTCGACCGTACTCGCGTACAACGCTGACAAGCTGAAAACCGCGCCAACCAGCTGGGCCGATTTCTGGGACACCAAGAAATTCCCGGGCAAGCGTGGCCTGCGTAAAGGCGCCAAGTACACCCTGGAATTCGCGCTGATGGCCGACGGTGTGGCGCCGAAAGACGTCTACAAAGAACTGGCGAGCAAGGGTGGTCAGGATCGTGCGTTCAAGAAACTGGATGAGCTCAAACCGAACATTCAGTGGTGGGAAGCCGGCGCCCAGCCACCGCAGTACCTCGCTTCCGGTGACGTGGTGATGAGCTCGGCCTACAACGGTCGCATCGCCGCCGTGCAGAAAGAATCCAACCTGAAAGTGGTGTGGAACGGCGGCATCTACGACTTCGACGCCTGGGCGATCCCGAAAGGTCTGGACGCCAAGCGCGCCGAAGCGGCGAAGAAATTCATCGCGTTCTCGGTGCAGCCGCAACAGCAGAAGACCTACTCGGAAAACATCGCCTATGGACCGGCCAACTCCCAGGCCGTGCCGTTGCTGGACAAGGCGATCCTGAAAGACATGCCGACCACTCCGGAAAACATCGCCAACCAGGTGCAGATCGACGTCAGCTTCTGGGCTGACAACGGCGAGCAACTGGAGCAGCGCTTCAACTCCTGGGCTGCGAAGTAACCACAATCTGAAGGAAGACTTTGTGGCGAAGGAGCTTGTGTGGTGAGGGGATTCATCCCCGATGGGTTGCGAAGCAGCCCCCGAAGCCATACCCGCTCGGTGTGTCAGATAAACCGGATTCTCAGGTTTTACGACTGCTGCGCAGCCGATCGGGGATGAATCCCCTCGCCACAAAAACTCATCTGAGAGTTTTGGTGTTTCAACACAACAGAGGTGGTTCGCCACCTCTGTAATGATCAAAGATTTGCGGAGTACGTCATGGCCATCGCCGTTCCCCTGAACGAGGGCGCCAGCCCCACCTTGAAGCAGAAGCTCAAGCACGCCGAGCGGGTCAACCGCTGGAAGGCCCAGGCGTTGATTGCGCCGCTGGTGCTGTTTCTGTTGCTGGTGTTTCTGGTGCCGATCGTGGCGCTGCTCTATAAAAGCGTCGGCAACCCGGAAGTGGTTGGCGGCATGCCGCGCACCGTGGCGGCCATCGCCAGTTGGGATGGCCGTGGCCTGCCTGCTGAACCGGTGTACAAAGCGGCTGGCGAAGACCTCGCTGAAGCGCGCAAAAACCAGACGCTGGGCGATCTGTCCAAGCGCTTGAACATGGAGTTGGCCGGCTATCGCAGCCTGCTGACCAAAACCGCCCGGGCGCTGCCTTTCGCCAGCGAACCGGCCTCCTACAAAGAAGCCCTCGAAGCGCTCGACGAGCGTTGGGGCGATCCGGCCTATTGGCAAGCGGTCAAACGCAACACCAGTAGCATCACCCCGTATTACCTGCTGGCGGCGGTCGATCACCGTATCGACGATCTCGGCGAACTGGCCCCGGCCACCCCGGATCAGGCGATCTACCTCGACATCTTCGCCCGGACTTTCTGGATGGGCCTGGTCATCACCGTGATCTGCCTGTTCCTCGCTTATCCACTGGCTTACCTGCTGGCCAATCTGCCATCGCGGCAGAGCAACCTGCTGATGATTCTGGTGTTGCTGCCGTTCTGGACCTCGATTCTGGTGCGGGTTGCGGCGTGGATCGTGTTGCTGCAGTCGGGCGGGCTGATCAACAGCGCGCTGATGGCCATGGGCATCACCGATAAACCGCTGGAGCTGGTGTTCAACCGCACCGGGGTCTACATCTCGATGGTGCACATTCTGCTGCCGTTCATGATCCTGCCGATCTACAGCGTGATGAAAGGCATCTCGCCGACCTACATGCGCGCCGCCATATCGTTGGGCTGCCATCCGTTCGCCAGTTTCTGGCGGGTGTATTTCCCGCAGACCTACGCCGGTGTCGGCGCCGGTTGCCTGTTGGTGTTCATCCTCGCCATCGGCTACTACATCACCCCGGCGCTGCTCGGCAGTCCGAACGATCAGATGGTCAGCTACTTCGTCGCGTTCTACACCAACACCAGCATCAACTGGGGCATGGCCACTGCGCTGGGCGGCTTGTTGCTGCTGGCGACCGTGGTGCTTTATCTGATCTACAGCTGGCTGGTAGGCGCCAGTCGCCTGCGCCTGAGCTAAGGGGAATTTGAAATGCTGAGTCCTTACATGTCGCCCATTGAACGGGTGTGGTTCTACAGCTTGCGGATCCTCTGCGGCCTGATCCTGCTGTTCCTGATCCTGCCGGTGCTGGTCATTGTGCCGCTGTCGTTCAACTCGGGCAGTTTCCTGGTGTATCCGCTGCAAGGTTTCTCGCTGCACTGGTATCAGGATTTCTTCGCCTCGGCGGAATGGATGCGCTCGCTGAAGAACAGCATCATCGTCGCCCCCGCCGCGACCGTGCTGGCGATGGTTTTCGGCACCCTGGCCGCGATCGGCCTGACCCGCGGCGATTTCCCCGGCAAGGCGCTGGTGATGGCGCTGGTGATTTCGCCGATGGTGGTGCCGGTGGTGATCATTGGTGTGGCGAGTTACCTGTTCTTCGCGCCGCTGGGGCTGGGTAACAGCTTCTTCTCGCTGATCGTGGTGCACGCGGTGCTCGGCGTGCCGTTCGTGATCATCACCGTGTCGGCAACGCTGCAAGGGTTCAACCACAACCTGGTACGGGCGGCGGCCAGTCTGGGGGCTTCGCCGCTGACCACGTTCCGTCGTGTGACTCTGCCGCTGATCGCACCGGGGGTGATTTCCGGGGCGCTGTTCGCCTTCGCCACGTCGTTCGATGAAGTGGTGGTGACGCTGTTCCTCGCCGGCCCCGAGCAAGCGACGCTGCCCCGGCAGATGTTCAGCGGGATTCGCGAGAACCTCAGCCCGACGATTGCTGCTGCGGCAACCTTGCTGATCGCGTTCTCCGTCATCCTGTTGCTGACCCTTGAATGGTTGCGTGGCCGTAGCGAGAAACTGCGTACCGCCCAGGTCTGACGCTGATCCCCTGTAGGAGCTGCCGAAGGCTGCGATCTTTTGATCTGGCTTTTTAAGATCAAAATCAAAAGATCGCAGCCTTCGGCAGCTCCTACATAGGAATGTTCGTGCGTACAGAAAATCTATGTGTGGTTGTCATTCATGGGGTGAATGGCAGACAACCCGGTTTCCCCAGCTACGCTTGTGCTCAGCTCCCACATCTATAAGAGGCTGCGCACGATGAGTCTGTCCCAGTTCAAAATTGCTCACAAACTGATCACCGGTGCCGGGGCCATTGAGCAACTGGCAGCGGAACTCACCCGCCTCGATATCGACAACCCGCTGATTGTCACCGACGCCGCGCTGGTCAAATCCGGCACTGTGGAGCTGGCGCTGTGCCAATTGGGCGGGCGCGAGTACGAGATTTTTGATCGGGTGCTGCCGGACCCGGAAATCGCTATTGTCGAAGATTGCATGCGCGTGTACCGCGAGGGCGGGCATGACGGTTTGATCGGCCTCGGTGGCGGCAGTGCCATCGATATTGCCAAGAGTGTCGCCGCGTATGCCGGGTACCACGGCGCGCTGGAAGACCTGTTCGGCGTCGATCAGGTGCCGCGCAAAGGCCCGCCGCTGATCGCCATCCCGACCACCGCTGGCACCGGTTCGGAAGTGACCAACGTCGCCATTCTCTCGGACAAGGTCGCGCAACTGAAGAAAGGCATCGTCAGCGACTACCTGTTACCGGATGTGGCGCTGGTCAGTCCGCAGATGACCCTGACCTGCCCGCGCAGCGTCACCGCCGCCAGTGGCGTCGATGCGCTGGTGCACGCCATCGAATCCTATCTGTCGGTCAATGCCTCGCCCATTACCGACTCACTGGCCATCGGCGCAATCAAGTTGATCGCCAAAGCCCTGCCCAAGGCCTACGCCAATGGCGCCAATCTCCAGGCCCGTGAAGACATGGCCACCGCCAGCCTGATGGCCGGCATGGCGTTCGGCAATGCCGGGGTCGGCGCGGTGCATGCGTTGGCGTATCCGCTGGGCGGGCGTTTCAACATCGCCCATGGCGTCAGTAACGCGTTGTTGCTGCCGTATGTCATGACCTGGAACAAGATGGCCTGCGTCGAGCGCATGCAGGATATCGCCGAAGCCATGGGGGTGAAGACCGCTCATTTGAGCGCGACCGAGGCGGCGGACAAAGCCGTGCAGGCGATGACCGAGTTGTGCGCGGCGGTGGAAATTCCTGCCGGGTTGCGCAGTTTCGGTGTGCCCGAGGAGGCAATTCCGGCCATGGCCGTGGAGGCCGCGGGAATCGAGCGTCTGATGCGCAACAACCCGCGCAAGCTCAGCGCTGCGGATATCGAGAAGATCTACCGAGCGGCGTACTGATCATCGCGGTCACGGTGCGCGCACGGAAACTTGAGGTATACAATGCGCGCCATCGTGATTTAGCTCAGAAAAGGTGCGTCATGCAGCCCTTCGTAATTGCTCCGTCGATTCTCTCTGCCGACTTCGCCCGCCTCGGCGAGGAAGTAGACAACGTTCTGGCCGCCGGTGCCGACTTCGTTCACTTCGATGTCATGGACAACCACTACGTGCCGAACCTGACCATCGGCCCGATGGTCTGCGCCGCATTGCGCAAGTACGGCATCACCGCGCCGATCGACGCGCACCTGATGGTCAGCCCGGTGGATCGCATTGTCGGCGACTTCATCGAGGCCGGCGCCACCTACATCACCTTCCACCCGGAAGCCACGCTGCACGTCGATCGTTCGCTGCAACTGATCCGTGAAGGCGGCTGCAAATCCGGCCTGGTGTTCAACCCGGCGACCCCGCTGGACGTGCTCAAGTACGTGATCGACAAGGTCGACATGGTCTTGCTGATGAGCGTCAACCCGGGCTTTGGCGGGCAGAAGTTCATCCCCGGCACCCTCGACAAACTGCGCGAAGCGCGGGCGATCATCGATGCCTCGGGGCGTGATATCCGTCTGGAAATCGATGGCGGCGTCAACGTCAACAATATCCGCGAAATCGCGGCCGCTGGCGCTGACACCTTTGTGGCCGGTTCGGCGATCTTCAATGCGCCGAACTATCAGGAAGTCATCGACAAGATGCGTTCCGAACTGGCGCTGGCCCGCCCATGAGCGGTTTTGAGCAGCTGTTCCCGGGGCAACTGCCACGGTTGGTGATGTTCGATCTGGATGGCACGCTGATCGACTCGGTTCCCGACCTGGCGGCGGCGGTGGACACCATGCTGCTCTCCCTCGGCCGCAAGCCTGCCGGCATCGAGGCGGTACGCGAGTGGGTCGGTAACGGCGCACCGGTGCTGGTGCGCCGGGCGCTGGCCGGCGGCATCGATCATTCGGCGGTGGATGACGTCGAGGCCGAGCACGCGCTGGAAGTCTTCATGGAGGCCTATGGCGCGAGCCACGAGTTGACCGTGGTCTATCCGGGTGTGCGCGACACCCTCAAGTGGCTGCACAAGCAGGGTGTGGCCATGGCGCTGATCACCAACAAGCCGGAGCGCTTTGTCGCGCCGCTGCTGGATCAGATGAAGATCGGCCGCTACTTCAAGTGGATCATCGGCGGCGATACCCTGCCGCAGAAGAAGCCTGATCCGGCCGCGCTGTTCTTCGTGATGAAGATGGCCAACATTCCGGCCTCGCAATCGCTGTTCGTCGGCGACTCGCGCAGCGACGTGCTGGCGGCGAAGGCGGCGGGGGTCAAGTGCGTGGCGCTGAGCTACGGCTACAACCATGGCCGGCCGATTGCCGAAGAATCCCCGGCACTGGTGATCGACGATCTGCGCAAGCTAATTCCCGGTTGCCTCGGTACAGCCGCTGAGATAACGTTGCCCGACGCATCTCCATCCCATTCTGGAAACGCCATCGTGGTGGTCACCCGCAAACTCTGGATGAAAGTCATCAAGGCCCTGGCCCGCTGGCGTTGGCGCGCCTGACTGACTCCTGGCCGGCTTGCCGGCGCGTTTGCACACCTGACTGATTTGCTCCTCACACCACGAGGCACCCCATGATCCGCGAAGAATTCCTGCGCCTGGCCGCTGATGGCTACAACCGCATTCCGTTGGCCTGCGAAACCCTGGCCGACTTCGACACCCCGCTGTCGATCTACCTGAAACTGGCCGACCAGCCCAACTCCTACCTGCTCGAATCGGTGCAGGGCGGCGAGAAATGGGGCCGTTACTCGATCATCGGCCTGCCGTGCCGCACCGTACTGCGGGTGCACGACCATCACGTAAGCATCACCGTCGATGGCGTCGAGACCGAAAGCCATGACGTCGAAGACCCGCTGGCCTTCGTCGAAACCTTCAAGGCCCGCTACAACGTGCCGACCATTGCCGGTCTGCCGCGTTTCAACGGTGGCCTGGTCGGTTATTTCGGTTATGACTGCGTGCGCTATGTCGAGAAGCGTCTGGGCAAATGCCCGAACCCTGATCCAGTGGGCGTGCCGGACATTCTGCTGATGGTGTCCGATGCGGTGGTGGTGTTCGACAACCTCGCCGGCAAGATGCACGCGATTGTCCTCGCCGACCCGGCGCACGCCGATGCTTACGAGCAGGGTCAGGCGCAATTGCAGGCACTGCTGGAGAAACTGCGCCAGCCGATCACCCCGCGCCGTGGCCTGGATTTCAGCAAGCAACAAGCGGCTGATCCGCTGTTCCGCTCCAGTTTCACCCAGAGCGACTACGAAAAAGCCGTCGACACCATCAAGGAATACATCCTCGCAGGCGACTGCATGCAAGTGGTGCCGTCGCAGCGCATGTCGATCGACTTCAAGGCCGCGCCGATCGATCTGTACCGCGCCCTGCGTTGCTTCAACCCGACGCCGTACATGTACTTCTTCAACTTCGGCGACTTCCACGTCGTCGGCAGTTCGCCGGAAGTGCTGGTGCGGGTCGAAGACAACCTGATCACCGTGCGCCCGATTGCCGGCACTCGTCCACGCGGAGCTACCGAAGAGGCGGATCTGGCGCTGGAAGAGGATCTGCTGTCGGACGACAAAGAGATCGCCGAACACTTGATGCTGATCGACCTCGGTCGTAACGACACCGGTCGTGTCTCGGAAATCGGATCGGTGAAGCTCACCGAGAAAATGGTCATCGAGCGTTATTCCAACGTGATGCACATCGTCTCCAACGTCACCGGCCAGTTGAAGGCCGGGCTGACCGCGATGGACGCGCTGCGGGCGATTCTGCCGGCGGGCACCTTGTCTGGCGCACCGAAGATCCGTGCGATGGAAATCATCGACGAACTGGAACCGGTCAAGCGTGGGGTGTATGGCGGTGCGGTCGGTTACTTCGCCTGGAACGGCAACATGGACACCGCGATTGCGATTCGTACCGCAGTGATCAAGAACGGCGAACTGCACGTGCAGGCCGGTGGCGGCATCGTGGCCGACTCGGTGCCGGCGCTGGAATGGGAAGAAACCCTGAACAAACGCCGCGCGATGTTCCGCGCCGTGGCCCTGGCTGAGCAGACTCCGGACGCCTGACCCACATTGTCTCCTGTGGGAGCGAGCCTGCTCGCGAAGTGGGCGTGCCAGTCGCTATAGATGTTGGCTGATGCCCCCCTTCGCGAGCAGGCTCGCTCCCACATGGGCTTTACGGTCAGGCATAAAAAACGCGACACCCGTAAGGGCGCCGCGTTTTTTGTACCTGCCAGGCCCCTGTAGGAGCTGGCGCAGCCTGCGATCTTTTGCTTTTCCGCCTCAGAAGTCGAGACTGACCCCGACGTTCACCCCTTGCTGGGTAAAGTCATCATCCTTGCGCACGTTGTAGCTGGCGCGCAACGCCAAATCCTGCGTGAGCTTGTGGCTCACGCCCAGGTTCAGGCGATTGAGGTTGGTCTGCGGCTCGTAGCCTTCGAGCGTGAAGCGGTTGTTCGGCAAGCTGTTGAGGTTGATGGTCAGATCCTGACGGTCATCGTTGTACTCACGTTCGTGAGCGAACTCGCCAAACACTTCGGTCTGCGCCGTGATCTGGTACTTGCCCTGAATACCCAGGCCCAGACGCCGCGAGTTGCGCGACTGGTCATCGAAGGTCAGCGCGGTGGAATCCGCGCCTTTTTCCGAGTAACCATCTACTTCGGTCTTGCCAAAATCGGCGCTGACGAACGGCGACAGGTGCCACGGGCTGCTGGCCTGCTGTGCGATGTCGTAGCCGATACGTCCGCTGATCGCCAGCACATAGCCATCGGTATCACCTTTCTCCCCGCGCTCGTTGACCCCCAGCTGGAATTTACGCTTGAGGCTGTCGTAGTCGAGTTTGCCGGCGGTCATCGCCAGATCGCCCCACCAGCGGTTTTGTTGATACTGGGCGAACGCGGTGCCCATGTAGGAGTTGAGCTTGTATTCCGAATCGGCGTCGCCGGCCTCGAGTTTCTGGTTATAGAAACCAGCGGCCAATCCGACACGCCAGGCGTCGTTGACGCGATAGCTGCCGCCGATGTTCAGGTTGTAGCCGTTGCCGTCGGCACTGGCGGCGCTGTGCTGGCCGTCGAAGTCCTGATGCTGTCCGCCACCGGCGACGATAGCGCGCCATTGGCCCACGGCCTGCCAGTTTTCCCAGTCGGCCAGCCATTGATTGCGCAGTTCATCCTGATGCGCGCGCAACGAACCTTGGGCCATTTCCGGCAGCAGGGTCAGTTCCCACGGGGCGGCGAGCAGCGAGTAGGCGTAGTCGGCAATCAGGCGCTGGCCAGCTTCGGTGGGGTGCACCGAGTCGTTGTAGATCAGCTTGGTCGGATCCGGCGTGGCGCTGTTGATGCCGTATCGGGCGTTCTCGGTGCAACTGTTGCCGCTGAAGCAGGTGGCCGTCAGGTTCTGGTCGGTCGCGAGGCCGAACTGCGCCGGGTTGGCGAACGCTTCTTTGAGCAGCACCGGAATGTTCAGTGGAATGATTTCGGCGTTGATGCCCTGCAACTGGCTGACCAGTTCGGTGTTGAATTGGGCGCTGAGCTGCGAGGTGAAGCTCTGCAGCGGTGAGCCGTTGATCGCCGGGGTCAGGCCGATGTCTGGCAACAGCCAGACCATGATGTATTTGGCGCCGGCACCTTGCAGCGTGCGCACGCTGTCGGCCAGTCGGTCGGCCGCCGAGCTGGCCTGATCGAGGCTGAGCACGCGGCCCTGAAGGAAGTCGTTGCCGCCCCCGGACAGGTAATACAGCGCGTTCGGATCAGCGCGGAAGCCATTCGACGGCAGGTAACCGCTGCGCGTGCGTTCACCGGTGGCGGACTGGGTGGTGATCGAGTCGAGGATCTGGTCGGTACGGTAACCACCCACCGCCCAGTTGTTGCCATCGGCCAGACCTTCACCGGCACGCACGGCCGAGGACGAGGAGGCGGTCTGATCGGGGCTGAAACCCAGTTTGCCGCCGATGATCTGGGTGGCGTTGAGGTCGCGGTTTTCCCCGGTGCCATCCTTGTACAGCGGACCGGTGCGGTTGGTGTAGCGCTGTGTGGCGCCGGCCGGGCCGCCGGTGTCCCTGAAGGTACCAGCGTCGTTGAGGCTGTCGCCGAACACGATGAAGTTCGAATAGGGCGCGGGTGCCGCGTAGGCCTGGGCGCAGGCCATGGCGAGCAGGCAACCGGCGAGCGGTACAAACAACGTCTGTTTGATCATGAGCAAGTCCGTTTATTTATTGTTGTAGGTGAACGAAACGACAGTACCAAAAACTCCCGGCGTTTTGCCATCGGTCGCGAAGCCTCCCATAGTTTTGTCCCCCGTCAGCCCCGCCATATTGCACGCTCTGCCCAGCTAAGTTACTGTGCCGGAACGTATGAACGAGACCTTCCCCGTGTTGATCGTCAGCAAACTTCTGGATCAAGTCATCAAGGCACACGCCCGTTGGCGTTGGCGCGCCTGAATCTTTTCTGCCGGCCCGGCCGGATCTGTATCGCTTTGCCTTCCTCGCCCGTTTGAAATGCCGCTGTGCCGACGCTCTCTGTGCGTCCGACATCGTGCAGCGCCCTGCGGGCAAGTCATCTGAAGGCTGTCTTCAAGTCAGAATTCAAGAGGTTCGAAACGCCATGTTGCTGATGATCGACAACTACGACTCCTTTACTTACAACGTTGTGCAATACCTCGGCGAGCTGGGTGCCGAGGTCAAAGTGGTGCGCAACGACGAACTGACTGTCGCCGAAATCGAAGCGCTCAACCCCGAGCGCATCGTGGTCTCGCCAGGTCCGTGCACGCCGACTGAAGCCGGCATCTCCATCGAAGCCATCAAATACTTCGCCGGCAAACTGCCAATCCTCGGCGTCTGCCTCGGCCATCAATCGATTGGCCAAGCGTTCGGCGGCGACGTGGTGCGCGCCCGTCAGGTGATGCACGGTAAGACTAGTCCGGTATTCCACGAGGACAAGGGCGTTTTCGCCGGTCTGAATCATCCGCTGACGGTTACCCGCTACCACTCGCTGATCGTCAAGCACGATACTTTGCCCGAGTGCCTGGAACTGACCGCATGGACCCGGCACGACGACGGCTCGGTCGACGAAATCATGGGCCTGCGGCACAAGACCCTGAACATTGAGGGCGTACAGTTCCACCCCGAGTCGATCCTCACCGAGCAGGGTCATGAACTGTTTGCCAACTTCCTCAAACAAACCGGCGGCACGCGCTAAGGACTCCCATGAATATCAAGACAGCCCTGAGCCGTATCGTCGAACACCTCGACCTCAGTACCGAAGAAATGCGCGACGTGATGCGCGAAATCATGACCGGGCAATGCACCGACGCACAGATCGGCGCATTCATGATGGCCATGCGCATGAAGAGCGAGAGCATCGATGAAATCGTCGGCGCCGTGTCGGTGATGCGTGAGCTGGCCGACCAGGTCGAACTCAAGACCCTCGACGGCGTGGTCGATGTAGTCGGCACCGGCGGTGACGGTGCGAACATCTTCAACGTATCGACGGCTTCGGCGTTCGTTGTCGCGGCAGCCGGTTGTACCGTGGCCAAGCACGGTAACCGTGCGGTGTCGGGCAAGAGCGGCAGCGCCGACTTGCTGGAGGCGGCCGGTATCTATCTGAACCTGACCCCGGTGCAGGTTGCCCGTTGCATCGACAACGTCGGCATCGGTTTCATGTTTGCCCAGACTCACCACAAAGCGATGAAGTACGCCGCCGGCCCACGCCGCGATCTTGGCCTGCGTACGCTGTTCAACATGCTCGGCCCGCTTACGAATCCGGCCGGTGTGAAACATCAGGTGGTGGGCGTGTTCACTCCAGCGCTGTGCCGGCCATTGGCCGAAGTCTTGCAGCGGCTTGGCAGCAAGCACGTGCTGGTGGTGCATTCGAAGGATGGCCTGGACGAGTTCAGCCTTGCCGCGCCGACCTTCGTCGCTGAGCTGAAAAACAACGAGATCACAGAGTATTGGGTCGAGCCGGAAGATCTCGGCATGAAGAGCCAGAGCCTGCACGGTCTCTCGGTCGAAGGTCCGGAGGCATCGCTGGCATTGATCCGTGATGCGTTGGGCAAGCGCAAAACCGAAAGTGGCCAGAAAGCTGCTGAAATGATCGTGCTCAATGCCGGTGCGGCGCTGTATGCCGCCGACCTGGCGACCAGTCTCAACGAAGGCGTGGCGCTCGCGCACGACGCCCTGCACACCGGTCTTGCTCGGGAAAAACTCGAGGAGTTGGGTGCCTTTACCGCGGTATTCAAAGTGGAGAATGAGGGATGAGTGTACCGACGGTTCTGGAAAACATTCTGGCGCGCAAAGTCCAGGAAGTCGCCGAGCGTAGCGCTCGCGTCAGCCTGAGTGAGCTGGAAAGTCTGGCCAAGGCGGCCGATGCACCCCGCGGTTTTGCCCAGGCATTGCTGGCGCAGGCCAAGAAGAAGCAACCGGCGGTGATCGCCGAAATCAAGAAGGCTTCGCCGAGCAAAGGCGTGATACGCGAGAACTTCGTGCCTGCCGATATCGCCAAGAGCTACGAGAAGGGCGGGGCGACCTGTCTTTCGGTGCTGACCGATATCGACTACTTCCAGGGCGCTGATATCTACCTGCAACAGGCCCGCGCCGCGTGCAAATTGCCGGTGATCCGCAAAGACTTCATGATCGATCCGTACCAGATCGTCGAAGCTCGCGCGCTGGGCGCCGACTGCGTACTGTTGATCGTCTCCGCACTGGACGACGTAAAAATGGCCGAGCTGGCCTCGGTGGCCAAAGGTGTCGGTCTCGATGTGCTGGTGGAAGTGCACGACGGCGATGAGCTGGAGCGCGCACTGAAAACCCTCGACACGCCACTGGTCGGGGTCAATAACCGCAACCTGCACACGTTCGACGTCAGCCTGGAAACCACCCTCGACCTGTTGCCGCGCATTCCGCGCGACCGATTGGTGATCACCGAGAGTGGCATCCTCAACCGTGCCGATGTCGAGCTGATGGAAATCAGCGATGTGTATGCCTTTCTGGTGGGCGAAGCGTTCATGCGCGCGGAAAGCCCGGGCACCGAACTGCAACGCCTGTTCTTCCCGGAACGCGGCGTACCGGTCAGTGGTTCGACCCTCGACTGATCGAGTCGACCTCATTCGCGAGCAGGCTCGCTCCCACATTGGAATGCATTTCCCCTGTGGGAGCGAGCCTGCTCGCGAAGAGGCCCTCAAAATCCCTAAAGATTCCAGATCTGCCGGAGCCCTCCATGTCGCTGCCCACCTTCCTGACCATCGAGGCCGGCCTGCAAGCCGAACAAGACTTGCTCGCTTCCGTCTGCGCCGGCGACGCCGAATTCGGCCTGCTGTTCTGGCAACCCAGCGATAACGCCCTGGTCATGCCGCGCCGCCTTAATCGTCTGCCCGGTTTTGATCACGCCTGCGAAGTCTCCGCCACTGCTGGTTGGCCAGTATTGCTGCGGGAAACCGGCGGTGAACCCGTCCCGCAGTCCTCCTCAACCATCAACATCGCACTGGTCTACGCTCCGCCCCGCAGCGAGGGCGATCTGAATCGCATCGAAACTGGCTATCGGCGTCTGTGCGATCCAATCTGTGAGTTGCTGGATGAGTTGGGCGGCACATCGTCGTTGGGCGAAATCGACGGTGCGTTCTGTGACGGCCGCTTCAACGTCAATCTCGACGGCCGCAAGATGGTCGGCACTGCTCAACGCTGGCGCCAGAGTCAGGGCGGTCAGCGTCCGGTGGGGTTGGTGCACGGGGCGATGTTGATCGATAACGAGCGCGAATCGATGGTCGCGGCGGTCAATCGCTTCAACGAGGCTTGCGGTCTGGAGCAGCGAGTGCGGGCTGAAAGCCACATTGCCCTGCATGAGAAGTTCGTCGCGCCAAATGCTTTGGCGCGTCTGGATGAGCTGTTTCGACGGATGCTGGCGCAGGTCTACAGCGCCTGAGCTTGCGCGCTTAGCGGGTGCCGAAGACCACCATGGTCTTGCCTTTCACATCGACCAGGTTGCGTTCCTCAAGATCCTTGAGCACGCGGCCGACCATTTCCCGCGAACAACCGACAATTCGCCCGATTTCCTGACGGGTCACCTTGATCTGCATGCCGTCCGGGTGGGTCATTGCGTCAGGCTGTTTGCACAACTCCAGCAGGCAACGGGCAACGCGACCGGTAACGTCGAAGAACGCCAGGTCGCCGACCTTGCGCGTGGTATTGCGCAGACGTTGTGCGATTTGTCCGCTGAGGACGTAAAGAATGTCGGGATCCTGCTGTGACAGTTCGCGGAACTTCACATAGCTGATTTCGGCGATTTCACATTCAACCTTGGCCCGCACCCAGGCGCTGCGTTGTTGTTCCTGACCCGCTTGTTCGAACAAACCCAGTTCGCCAAAGAAATCCCCGGCGTTGAGGTAGGCAATGATCATTTCGCGGCCGTCGTCATCTTCAATCAGGATCGTGACCGAACCCTTGATGATGAAGTACAGCGTGTCCGAGCGATCGCCGGCGCAGATGATGTTGCTTTTGGCCGCATGGCGACGGCGTTGGCAATGCATCAACAGTTTGTCGAGGTTTTTGATTTTGGGTGTGGGGGTAATAGCAACCATGGTTGTATCCCGAAAAGACTGCACGGTGATGTTTGATTTTTATATGAGGCGCTGAAGGCGGTCGCTACACAGGCTGACAATTGGCGCCAGCGAATTGGCGCCAGCTTACCAGACACTTCGTCGAAAATTCGAGAAATTACCTACGCAGCTTAGGCATCTTTCCCAGGAACGCCGGGCGCTGTCAGAGCAAAGGCCTGTGCTAAGCTGGCGACCCTTTTTTCTACAGTGGAGTCTTGGCGATGAAGGCACGCATCCAATGGGCTGGCGAAGCCATGTTCCTCGGCGAATCCGGTAGCGGTCATGTCGTGGTGATGGACGGTCCGCCCGACGCCGGTGGTCGTAACCTGGGTGTTCGCCCGATGGAAATGCTTCTGCTGGGCGTGGGTGGTTGCAGCAACTTCGACGTGGTGAGCATCCTGAAGAAGTCGCGTCAGGCGGTTGAAAGCTGCGAAGCGTTCCTTGACGCCGAGCGCGCGACCGAAGACCCGAAGGTGTTCACCAAGATCCACATGCACTTCGTGGTCAAGGGCCGGGGCCTGAAAGAAGCCCAGGTCAAACGCGCCATCGAACTGTCTGCCGAGAAGTATTGCTCGGCCTCGATCATGCTCGGCGCGGCCGGCGTGGCGATCACTCACGATTATGAAATCGTCGAACTCGGTTGAACCGACATTCAACTATCATAAAAGCAGTGCAGACTCTGGCGATCCCTCGCTGACGTCTGCATAATGCGCCACTTTTTTCAGGGCAGTGATCGGTCAGCCGACGGATCATCCGCCTGAACAGATAACCAAAATCGCCATCGCGAAGAGGTGTTAACCGTCCTACGCAGGTGCGTTGTTCGCACTTGACGGGCATGCTTGATCACGCGGCTGCGCCGCATACATAGAGAGTTTTTAACGGTGAAAAGCAAACTCAAGCTCCACGGGTTCAACAACCTGACAAAGACCTTGAGCTTCAACATCTATGACATCTGCTACGCGGAAACCCCGCAAGACCAGCAGGCTTACGTCGAGTACATCAATCAAGAGTACAACGCCGAACGCCTGACGCAGATCCTCACGGAAGTTGTCGAAATCATTGGTGCCAACATTCTGAACATCGCGAGTCAGAACTATGAGCCTCAGGGTGCCAGCGTCACGATTCTGATCTCGGAAGAGCCGGTGACCCCGACTGACAGCCAGATCGAAGAGTCCCCGGGTCCATTGCCCGAAATCATCCTTGCCCACCTCGACAAGAGCCACATCACGGTGCATACCTATCCGGAAATCCATCCGGACGCCGGTATTGCGACGTTCCGTGTGGACATCGACGTGTCGACCTGTGGTGTCATTTCACCGCTTAAAGCGCTCAACTTCCTCATTCACCAGTTCGATTCGGACATCGTGACTGTGGATTACCGTGTGCGCGGTTTCACCCGTGACGTTGAAGGCAACAAGCACTTCATCGACCACGAGATCAACTCGATCCAGAACTACCTTTCCGAAGACACCCGCGACGCGTACCAGATGACCGACGTGAACGTGTACCAGGAAAACCTGTTCCACACCAAAATGCTGCTGAAGAACTTCGAGCTGGATAACTACCTGTTCGGCGACGCCACCAGCAACCTGTCCGCTGAACAGCGGGCACAGGTAACTGAACGTGTGAAACACGAAATGCTGGAAATCTTCTACGCGCGCAACATGCCGGCGTAAGATTCCCGGGCACAAAAAAGGCGACTACTTTGCGGTAGTCGCCTTTTTTATTACCGAAACAGAGCCCTGTGGGAGCGAGCCTGCTCGCGAAGGGGCCCTCAGCAGCAATACCGATCTCAGATCCGATAAGTACTCTTGGTCATCACCTTCGCCAACAGACTCATCCCGAACTTCACCGGCGCCGGAAAACGGAAACCACCCGCATCCAGTGCACTCTCCGCATGATGTTGTTCATCAATGCGCATCTGTTCCAGAATTGCCCGGGACTTCTCGTCCTCGGCCGGCAATTGCTCCAGGTGCTCGTTCAAGTGCTTGCACACCTGATGCTCGGTGGCCGCGACGAAACCAAGGCTGACCTTGTCGCTGATCAGACCGGCCACAGCGCCGATGCCGAACGACATTCCATAGAACAGTGGATTGAGCACACTGGTATGGCTACCCAGTTGATGAATGCGCTGTTCGCACCACACCAGATGATCAATTTCCTCTTCGGCGGCGTGTTCCATGGCAGCACGCACCTGCGGCAACTTGGCGGTCAGCGCCTGACCTTGGTACAACGCTTGGGCGCACACTTCACCGGTGTGGTTGATGCGCATCAGGCCGGCGACGTGGCGGGTGTCTTCATCGCTCATCTGCACTTCCGGCTGCACAATGGCTGGAGACGGACGGTACGGCTGACCACTGAAGGGCAGCAGGGTACGCATCGCGGCATCGGCTTGCAGCAGAAGACGGTCAATCGGCGAGTAGTGACGTTGGGTAGTCATGCTGACCTCCGGGAAAAATCTCGACCGCCAGTTTAACCGAATCGGCCGGGGAAGGTTTGCGCTGGGTCATCAGTCACACTGGATGTGCTTTTTGCTTTATGCAGGAGCTGCCGAAGGCTGCGATCTTTTGATCTTGTTTTTTCAGGATCAAGATCAAAAGATCGCAGCCTTCGGCAGCTCCTGCACAGGTTTGCTGGTATCAGCCCGGCGGCCAATTCATCTGGCGCTGACCGAGTACATGCATATGAATGTGATAGACGGTCTGCCCACCTTTTTCATTGCAGTTCATCACCACCCGGAAGCCTTCCTCGCAGCCCAGTTCCAGCGCCAGACGCTGGGCGGTGAACAGGATGTGTCCGGCCAGTGCCTTGTCGTCTTCGGTCAGGTCGTTGAGGGTGCGCACCGGTTTCTTCGGGATCACCAGAAAGTGCACCGGTGCCTGAGGGGCGATGTCGTGGAACGCCAGAACCTGGTCGTCCTCGTAAATGATCTGGGCCGGGATTTCCCGGTTGATGATCTTGGTGAACAGAGTATCCACTGCTGTTTTCTCCGTTGTGGGGGCTGGCCTGAGTGTACTCATGGGAAATGACCGCGCCCAGTGATTTGCCGTAGGACAGTTCAGCGCGGGCAGTAAGCCTTGTTGACCATGCCGACGAGGGTGCGATTGAGCCAGCGCGAGCCGAGGCGCGGCAGGAACGCCAGCCAGCGGTTGCGTCGTCCCGGGATAATGATTGCGCGGTTTTTCTCCAGCGCACGCACGGTGTACAGCGCGACTTCCTCGGGGCTCATCAGCAGTTTGCTGTCCTTGAGTTTGTCGCTGTTGAGCTGAGCGGTGCGGAAGAAAGCGGTGCGTGTCGGGCCGGGGCAGAGCACCGAAACCTTGACCGCGCTCTGTTTCAGTTCAACCCGCAGCGCCTCGGAGAAGTGCAGAACGTAAGCCTTGCTGGCGTAGTAAGTGCTCATCCACGGACCGGGATTGAACGCCGCCACTGAGGCGACGTTGAGGATCTGCCCGCCGCCCTGCAGCGCCATGCTGTTGCCGATGGCATGGCACAGACGGGTGAGGGCGAGGATGTTGACTTCGATCAGGTCCTGCTCGGTCATCCAGTCCTGGGCGAGGAATGGGCCGCAGGTGCCGATACCGGCGCAATTGACCAACAGATCGATCTGCCGGTCGCCTTCTTCCAGCTCCAGCAGGAAGCCGGACAGGCGCAATGGCTCGCCCAGATCGCAGGCGCGGAACAACACTTCCACGCCAAAGCGCTGGGTCAGTTCGATCGCGATACTTTCCAGCTGATCACGCTGGCGAGCCACCAGAATCAGGCTGCGGCCGCGTCGGGCCAGCGCTTCGGCCATGGCCAGGCCGATGCCGCTGGAGGCGCCAGTGATCAGAGCGTAACGGGTCATGCATTTCTCCATCGCAACAGCCCCGCGCCAGCGACGCAGGTGTCACGGCGGGGAGCGTTGTTCATTCTTTCGCAGAGTCTACAGGGGCCGGGGGCGCTTCGGCTGCATCGTCCACGGAATTCGCAGGTACAGTCTCGACCTCGACTTCATCGGTGGTGACCGAGCCGCTTTCATAGCTGCTCTCAAGGTTGCTTTCGTATTCCTGCTGAATCGCCGAGATACCGCCGAGCATGCCGCCGGCAAATACCAGGGCGAAGAACACGATCCACAACGAGCACAGCACTTTGACCGCGGTGCTGTTGGGCGGTGGCGGCGGGCCGTAGCGGTTGGCCCCGGTGTTGCCCGGCACGACCATGATCACCAGCGGGAAGAAGCTGCCCACGAACGGCACCAGATTCAGCAGCCAGAGCCAGCCGGACCAGCCGATGTCGTGCAGGCGCTGCACGCTGAACAGAATGCTGACAATGATGAAACCGAGGAACAGGAAGAACGCGAATAGCCCGCCGATGATCAGGCCGGTGGTGGAGTCGCCACTGACCAGTCCGAGCCCGATAAACGCGAATATCGCCACGATCGGCAGAGTCACCAGGCTCAGGACCATGGTCCAGGCCAGAAAGCGCAGGCGACCGATCCGGCCCTCGACGCTGAAGGGCTTGAGGGTGGCGAAGGCTGGCAGGTTTTCGCCGACGTTGGCCTGAGGGGGCGCATAGGGTGATGCGGGTTCGTTGAAGGTCGCCGGTTGCTCATGCACGTCCGACAGACTCAGTTCAATCGTCGTTTCGCTTTCGATCCGTGCATCGATCCCGGTCTTGTTCAGTGCTTGCAGATAGGTTTGCGCATCGCTGTAGGTCAGGTCGCGTTTGAGGGCCACGGTGCTGCCATTGAACAGGCGCTCTATGGCGGCGACATCGCTTTTGAACAGGGTCGCCAGATTGAGCTTGGCGGTGGTGAGATCGACACCGGGCTGTAGAGCTCCGGCGAAAACGATCTTGTAACGAGGTTCGCTCATGGCCGAGGCATCCTTGTCGCGAATTAATTGAGGGTCAGCAAGTGTAAGGCCAGTCACTCTAAGACTGGCCTGATTTTTCTCAGCGTGGCCAACGCTTCGGCAACTGCGCCGCACGCTCCAGCGCCTGACGATATTCCGCGTCGAGCCGGGCGATCAACTGATCCACGCTCGGCAGGTCGTCAATCTGGCCTACGCCTTGGCCGGCCGACCACACGGTTTTCCAGGCCTTGGCTTCGTCGTTGATCGGCTTGAGCTTGTCACCGAAATTGACCTCGCCTTTGCCTTGCAGCGCGGCCATGTCGAAACCGGCAGCTTCCAGGCTTTGGCGCATGAAGCTC
Source organism: Pseudomonas sp. Y5-11 (assembly GCF_022368695.1). Classification (NCBI taxonomy): domain Bacteria; kingdom Pseudomonadati; phylum Pseudomonadota; class Gammaproteobacteria; order Pseudomonadales; family Pseudomonadaceae; genus Pseudomonas; species Pseudomonas sp. Y5-11. The sequence goes on along the minus strand of NZ_CP058974.1, from coordinate 32,538 downwards.
GCCGGTACGCCAGAGACCGCAGGCGTATGAATGATGTCCGCCGCTTTGGCCGTCAGCAGCATGTCCTTGTAGGCATCAGGTGCATGACTTTCGGTGGTGCCGATAAATCGCGTGCCGAAGTAGGCCAGATCCGCGCCAAGCAGTTGTGCAGCCAAAATCTCGTGGCCGTGGTTCAGACATCCGGCAAGCAGCAGGGTTTTATCGAAGAACTCGCGGATCTCGGCGATCAGCGCAAACGGGCTCCAGGTGCCGGCATGGCCACCGGCACCCGCCGCAACCGCGATCAAACCGTCGACGCCGGCTTCAGCGGCTTTCTCGGCATGCCGGCGCGTGGTCACGTCGTGGAACACCAGACCGCCGTAGCTGTGCACGGCATCGACCAGTTCCTTCACCGCACCGAGGCTGGTGATGACAATCGGCACCTTGTGCTCGACGCAGATGTTCAGATCCGCCTGCAAGCGCGGATTGCTGTTGTGCACGATCAGATTCACGGCATACGGCGCCGGGTTGTCCAGTGTCGCCAGGCCCGCTTCAATCTCCTCCAGCCAGGCCTTGAAACCGCTGCTTTCACGCTGGTTCAGCGCCGGGAAGCTGCCGACCACGCCGTTACGGCAGCAGGCGAGCACCAGCTCCGGGTTGGAGATCAGGAACATCGGCGCCGCCACTACCGGCAAGCGCAGACGTTGTTCGAGCAGAGCGGGCAGCGACATTGGAAATCCCCCGAGGTGTGATGTCTGTTATGAAATTAGAACGGCTTGACCACGACCAGAATTACGATAGCCAGCAATATCAGAACCGGCACTTCATTGAACCAGCGATAAAAGACATGGCTGCGGGTGTTCTCGCCACGGGCGAAGCGTTTTACCTGCGCGCCGCACATGTGGTGGTAGCCGATCAGCAGGACCACCAGGGTCAGCTTGGCGTGAATCCAGCCGCCCATGCTGAAAATGCCCGGATTGAGGTAGATCAGCCAGCCGCCGAAGATCAACGTGGCGATCATCGCCGGGCCCATGATGCCGCGATACAGCTTGCGTTCCATGAGGCTGAAGCGTTCCTTGCTGATCGTGTCTTCACTTTGTGCGTGATAAACGAACAGCCGTGGCAAGTAGAACAGCCCGGCAAACCAGCAGACGACGCTGACAATATGAAGCGCTTTGATCCATAGATAGAGCATTTTGGTTATTCCCAGGTTCACGGTAGCCGGGATAGTAGAGGCTTGAGCGTCCGCACGTCACCTTGATGGTTGTCGCAGGGCCGCGCGGCCCCTATTATCGACGGCTTTCCAGTGGGTTCGTTGAGGGCAGGTTTATGGTCAAGGTCGGTATCGTCGGCGGCACGGGTTACACCGGTGTCGAACTGCTGCGTCTGTTGGCACAGCATCCGCAGGCAGAAGTGGTGGTGATCACTTCCCGATCCGAGGCCGGTCTGGCCGTGGCTGACATGTACCCGAACCTGCGCGGTCACTACAACGGCCTGGCGTTCAGCGTGCCGGACATCAAAACCCTGGGCGCATGTGATGTGGTGTTCTTCGCCACCCCGCACGGCGTTGCTCATGCGTTGGCCGGTGAACTGTTGGCGGCGGGCACCAAGGTCATCGACCTGTCCGCGGACTTCCGTTTGCAGGACGCTGAAGAATGGGCCAAATGGTACGGCCAGCCACACGGCGCGCCCGAGTTGCTGGACGAGGCGGTCTACGGCCTGCCGGAAGTCAATCGCGAGCAGATCAAAAAAGCGCGTCTGATCGCTGTGCCGGGTTGCTACCCAACCGCTACGCAGTTGGGTTTCCTGCCGCTGCTTGAAGCGGGTCTGGCTGACACTTCGCGGCTGATCGCCGACTGCAAATCAGGTGTCAGCGGTGCCGGTCGCGGCGCATCTGTAGGCTCGCTGTACTCCGAGACGTCGGAAAGCATGAAGGCTTATGCGGTCAAAGGTCACCGTCATCTGCCGGAAATTCGCCAGGGTCTGCGTCGTGCGGCGGGCAAGGATGTCGGTCTGACCTTCGTTCCGCACCTGACGCCGATGATCCGTGGTATTCACTCCACGCTCTACGCGACCGTGGTGGATCGTTCGGTGGATCTCCAGGCTCTGTTCGAAAAGCGTTACGCCAACGAGCCGTTCGTCGATGTGATGCCGGCCGGCAGCCATCCGGAAACCCGCAGCGTGCGCGGTGCCAACGTCTGCCGCATCGCCGTGCACCGCCCGCAGGATGGCGATCTGGTGGTGGTGCTGTCGGTGATCGACAACCTGGTCAAAGGCGCGTCGGGTCAGGCGGTGCAGAACATGAACATCCTGTTCGGGCTGGATGAGCGTTTCGGCCTGTCCCACGCCGGTATGCTGCCGTAACACGTTCGTCAACACAGCAAAAAGGCCCGTCAACCGGGCCTTTTTGCATTCTGGGCAACTGTTCGGGTTTATTGATATACCGTAACAATAGTTGACCGATTTTCTAGGACAAGCGGATAATGCGCGTCATCACGCATTATGGCGGCGTAACGCCGGGAGATAGTCAGCATGAGCGTCGAATCCTTCACCCCCACGGCTTTGCAATTCACTCAAGGTGCTGCGCACAAGGTGAAGAGCCTGGTCGATGAAGAGGGGAATGATCGCTTGAAGCTGCGCGTATTCGTTACGGGCGGCGGTTGTTCAGGGTTTCAGTACGGCTTCACCTTCGATGAAGATGTGGCCGAGGACGACACCATCGTCGAGCGCGAAGGCGTGAGCCTGGTGGTGGATCCGATGAGCTTCCAGTATCTGGCGGGTGCCGAAGTGGATTACCAGGAAGGTCTGGAAGGTTCGCGCTTCGTGATCAAGAACCCGAACGCCACCACTACTTGTGGTTGCGGCTCTTCGTTCTCGATCTGATCGCGCCTCGCTGCACGCAACAAAACGCCGCAGAGCCTTACGGTTCTGCGGCGTTTTTTGTTGCCGGCGTTTTGCTCAGTTGGGGTAGATGGCGCCGAGTACCCGCAGGCCTCTGGCGCCAGTGACGCTCGGGCGGTTGGCGGCAATGCCTTCGAGGCAGCAATGAGCAAGCCAGGCGAAGGCCATGGCCTCGACCCAGTCCGGATCGACACCGTGAGTCGCGGTGCTGGCGACGATAGCGTTCGGCAGCAGATCGGCGAGACGCTTCATCAGCGTGGCGTTATGAGCGCCGCCGCCGCAGACCAGCATTTCCCGGGTATCGGCTTGAGCGCTTTGCAGCGACTCGACGATGGTCAGTGCCGTCAGTTCCAGCAATGTTGCCTGGACGTTTTCAGCAGCAAAGGTCGGCAGTCTGGATAGGTGTTGTTGCAGCCACGGCAGGTTGAACACTTCGCGGCCGGTGCTCTTCGGGCCCTTTGTGACAAAGAACGGGTCGCTGAGCAGCGCTGACAGCAAGGCGGGCTCTACCGTACCGCTGGCTGCCCACTGACCGGCGCGATCATAATTCTCACCGCGTTGCTGATGAATCCAGGCATCCATCAGCACATTTCCGGGGCCGCAGTCGAAACCGGCTACAGGCCGCGTCGGCTCTATCAGGCTCAGATTGCTGAAACCGCCGACATTCAAGACTGCACGGTTACCGCTACGCTCTTCGAACAAAGCTTCATGGAAGGCTGGCACCAGCGGCGCGCCTTGGCCGCCGGCAGCCACGTCGCGGCTGCGGAAGTCGCTGACCACGGTGATACCGGTCAGCTCCGTGAGTAGCGCAGGATTGCCGATCTGTACGGTGAAGCCGCGAGCGGGCTCATGGCGAATGGTCTGGCCGTGGCTGCCGATTGCACGAATGGCGTCGGGCTTGAGCTGCTGCTGATCGAGGAGGGTATGGATGCCCTGCGCGGCGAGTTTCACCCAGTGCTGTTGAGCGATCGCCGAGCGTGCGATCTCGTCGGGGCCGCTGGCGCACAAGCCAAGCAGCTCGGCGCGCAGGGATTCAGGCATGGGGATGTAGTGCGTGGCGATCAGTTTGATCGCCGAGGTTTGCTCGATCAGGGCGATGTCCAGCCCGTCGAGACTGGTGCCGGACATCACGCCTATATAAAGCGCCATGGCTTAGCGCTTGCTCGAAGCCAGCATGGTGGCCTTCTCTTGATCCATGCGCGCCATCAGCGGCTGGCTCTGCGCAAGGAAACGTGCGCGTTCGGACTTGGCGATCGGATCCGCCATTGGCAGCTTCTGGCCCAATGGGTCAACGTGAACACCGTTGACCTGGAACTCATAGTGCAAGTGCGGGCCGGTGGACAGGCCGGTAGTCCCGATATAACCGATCACCTGACCCTGCTTGACGTTACCGCCGGTCTTCACGCCCTTGGCGAAACCCTGCATGTGGCCATAGAGCGTACGGTAGGTGTTGCCATGTTGAATGATCACCGTATTGCCGTATCCGCCGCGGCGGCCGGCCAGCAGCACTTTACCGTCACCGGCCGCCTTGATCGGCGTACCGCGCGGGGCTGCGTAATCGACACCTTTGTGGGCGCGGATCTTGTTGAGGATCGGGTGTTTGCGGCCCATGGAGAATTTGGAGCTGATGCGGGCGAAGTCCACCGGGGTACGGATGAACGCTTTGCGCATGCTGTTGCCATCAGCGGTGTAATAGCTGCTGTTGCCTTGCTTGTTGGTGTAACGCACGGCGGTGTAAGTCTTGCCGCGGTTGGTGAAGCGCGCCGACAGAATCGGGCCATTACCGACGGCTTTGCCGTTAACCACTTTCTGCTCGTAGATCACGTCGAATTCGTCGCCCTGACGGATGTCCTGAGCGAAGTCGACGTCGTAGCCAAATACGCTGGCCATGTCCATGGTCAGACTGTGTGACAGGCCTGCGCGGGCAGCGGATTGTGACAGGGAACTATTGATCACGCCGTGCACGTAAGCCGTGCGAACAGTCGGTTTTGCGGTGACGCGGCTGAATGCATAGCCCTTGTCGGTCTTGGTCAGGGTGATGGTTTCAACGTCGCTGACTTTGCTGTGCAGGCTGGTCAGTTGGCCTTGCGGGTTCAGTTCGAACTCAAGCTTCTGGCCGTGCTTGAGCTGGCTGAATTGTTTGGCTTGCTTGTCGCTCGCCAGGACTTCATGCACGGCGGCGGCTGGCAGACCGACTTTCTCGAACAATGTAGAGAGCGTATCGCCTTTGGAGACAACGACTTCGCGGTGTCCTGGAGCTTTTGGCTTTTCGGCAACCGGAGCGGGCGCAGGTGCGGCTTCAGCGGCTTGCGGAGTGTCTTCGGTGCTGTTTTCGATCTGGGCGAAAGGTGAGGCTACTGGCTCATTTGTGGCTTGAACTGCGTCAGCAGCGTCTTGATCTTGTGTCAGTTGTTCAGCAGGACTTTCCAGTTCAAGGCTCAGGGTCGTCTTTTTGGCTTCAACATCACTGGAAGGGAATACCAGGAGCGCCAGGCTGAGAAGGGCGGCGATTCCACTTGCGGCGAGCAGGTGGGTCTTCGGGTAAAGCGGTGGCGCTTTAGACGGTTCAGTGGTCATAAGTATTTTTGACTTTGAAAAAAGATGAATTGGAAAAGATGAATGACATGATGAAGATGAAATAACTGTATAAAATATAACCAAATCATCCCCGAAGCAAGTCTACAGACACCCTGTCTGCAGATTGGTGTCCGTGCGCCGGGCAAAACTTGTAATTGGTGCACGATCTTGTATGGTTGGTTCCCTTTGAATCTGAGCCTTGCGGGTCTGTTATGAAGTCGGTTGAAGAGCAGCTAGCGCTGATTAAACGTGGTGCGGAAGAACTATTGGTCGAGTCCGAGCTGATCGAGAAGCTCAAGCGCGGCCAGCCGCTGCGTATCAAGGCTGGTTTCGATCCAACCGCCCCGGATCTGCACTTGGGTCACACCGTGCTTATTAATAAGCTGCGCCAGTTTCAGGAATTGGGGCATCAGGTGATTTTCCTCATTGGTGACTTCACTGGAATGATCGGTGATCCAAGCGGCAAGAGTGCGACTCGTCCTCCTTTGACTCGCGAGCAGGTTCTGGAAAACGCCGAAACGTACAAGACTCAAGTGTTCAAGATTCTTGATCCGGCGAAAACCGAAGTCGCATTCAACTCCACCTGGATGGATCAGATGGGGCCGGCGGACTTCATTCGTCTGACTTCGCAATACACCGTCGCGCGCATGCTAGAGCGTGATGACTTCGACAAGCGTTACACCACCAATCAGCCGATCGCTATTCATGAGTTCCTCTATCCGCTGGTTCAGGGTTATGACTCGGTTGCTCTGCGCGCGGATGTCGAGCTGGGCGGTACCGATCAGAAGTTCAACTTGCTGATGGGGCGAGAGCTGCAGCGTGGTTATGGTCAGGAAGCTCAGTGCATTCTGACCATGCCGTTGCTCGAGGGCCTGGATGGCGTGAAGAAGATGTCCAAGTCGTTGGGCAATTACGTCGGTATTCAGGAAGCGCCAGGTGTGATGTACGGCAAGCTTGTTTCGATTCCGGATGCGCTGATGTGGCGTTACTTTGAGCTGCTCAGCTTCCGTTCGATGGATGAGATCGATGCCTTCCGTGCGGATGTTGAGGCGGGGGCCAATCCGCGCGATATCAAGATCAAGCTGGCGGAAGAGATTGTTGCGCGTTTCCACGGTGAGGAGGCTGCGGCCAATGCTCATCGGGCTGCGGGTAATCGTATGAAGGATGGTGAGTTGCCGGATGATCTGCCGGAGATTGAGCTGGCCTCCGCTGAAGATATGCCAATTGCGGCCGTCCTTAATAAGGCGGGCTTGGTGAAGAACTCGGCGGCGGCGCGCGATCTGTTGGCTTCCGGTGGTGTGCGTGTCGATGGTGAGGTGGTTGATCGCTCCTTTATATATGTACTGGGTGCGACTCACGTCTGTCAGGCCGGCAAGAAGGCGTTTGCGCGCATCACGCTGAAATCGGAATAAAGTTTGAAATAAGGGTTGACGGCGAATTTTAGAAGCCTATAATTCGCCCCACTTCCGGCGCAGTCGAAACGGAAAACTCCTTGAGATTCAA
>NZ_CP058974.1:16092-16757 GCF_022368695.1 Pseudomonas sp. Y5-11 | reverse complement strand
CCAATCATCATCGGTTCGGCTCGTATGGCGCTGGAAGGCAAAGACGACAACGAGATGGGTACCACTGCCGTCAAGAAGCTGGTTGAAACTCTGGACAGCTACATCCCAGAACCAGTTCGTATGATCGACAAGCCATTCCTGATGCCAATCGAAGACGTATTCTCGATCTCGGGTCGCGGTACTGTTGTGACTGGTCGTATCGAGCGCGGTATCGTTCGCGTTCAAGATGCACTGGAAATCGTTGGTCTGCGTGACACCACCACCACCACCTGCACCGGTGTCGAGATGTTCCGCAAGCTGCTCGACGAAGGTCGTGCTGGTGAGAACTGCGGCGTTCTGCTGCGTGGTACCAAGCGTGACGACGTTGAGCGTGGTCAGGTTCTGGTCAAGCCAGGTTCGGTTAAGCCGCACACCAAGTTCACCGCAGAAGTTTACGTTCTGAGCAAGGAAGAAGGCGGTCGTCACACTCCGTTCTTCAAAGGCTACCGTCCACAGTTCTACTTCCGTACTACTGACGTGACTGGTAACTGCGAACTGCCAGAAGGCGTTGAAATGGTAATGCCAGGTGACAACATTCAGATGACTGTTACCCTGATCAAAACCATCGCGATGGAAGACGGTCTGCGTTTCGCTATCCGTGAAGGCGGTCGTACCGTCGGCGCTGG
>NZ_CP058974.1:0-16081 GCF_022368695.1 Pseudomonas sp. Y5-11 | reverse complement strand
CTGCCAGAAGGCGTTGAAATGGTAATGCCAGGTGACAACATTCAGATGACTGTTACCCTGATCAAAACCATCGCGATGGAAGACGGTCTGCGTTTCGCTATCCGTGAAGGCGGTCGTACCGTCGGCGCTGGTGTAGTGGCCAAAATCATCGAATAAGCAGTTGTAATGTATTTTTCGGGCCGGCATAATGGTCGGCCTGATTTTGTTTTAGGTCAGTAGCTCAATTGGCAGAGCGACGGTCTCCAAAACCGTAGGTTGGGGGTTCGATTCCCTCCTGACCTGCCAGATTCACTCGGTGTGTCTGGCTTTCTTTTCACAGGATCTTCATAGATGACTCCTAAGGCTGAAGCTCAAGGCTCTCGCTTCGATCTGCTAAAGTGGCTTGTGGTAGCTGCTTTGGTGGTTGTGGGTGTAGTTGGCAATCAGTATTACGCTGCTTCGCCGATCCTGTACCGTGTACTCGCACTGCTCGTGATTGCTGCTGTTGCTGCCTTTGTAGGCCTGCAGACTGCAAAGGGCAAGTCGTTCTTCGTACTGGTTAAGGAAGCGCGCACCGAGATTCGTAAAGTCGTATGGCCAACTCGCCAGGAAACTACGCAGACAACGCTAATTGTTGTTGCTGTGGTTATCGTTATGGCGTTGCTGTTGTGGGGGGTTGATTCCCTGCTCGGCTGGCTTGTTTCCTTGATTGTCGGCTAAGGGTGTCCCGTGGCTAAGCGTTGGTACGTTGTGCATGCTTACTCGGGTTACGAGAAGCATGTCATGCGCTCGCTGATTGAGCGCGTTAAGCTGGCTGGCATGGAAGATGGCTTCGGCGAAATTCTGGTTCCCACTGAAGAAGTGGTTGAAATGCGTAATGGCCAGAAGCGCAAAAGCGAACGCAAGTTCTTCCCAGGCTATGTGCTGGTACAGATGGATATGAACGAGGGTACTTGGCACTTGGTCAAGGATACTCCTCGGGTGATGGGCTTCATTGGCGGTACCGCCGACAAGCCTGCTCCAATCACCGACAAAGAGGCGGAAGCCATTCTGCGTCGCGTGGCCGATGGTAGTGATAAGCCGAAGCCGAAGACTCTGTTTGAGCCGGGTGAGGTGGTTCGGGTTACCGATGGTCCATTCGCTGACTTTAACGGCACCGTCGAAGAAGTTAACTACGAAAAGAGCCGTGTCCAGGTGGCAGTGCTTATTTTCGGTCGCTCTACTCCGGTAGAGTTGGAGTTCAGTCAGGTCGAAAAGGTCTAACTGAACAAGCATCCCAACCCCGCAGCCCTAGGCTGTGGGGTTTTGTCGTCACTGGGATAAACGCGCAAGTAACCGGGGAGCCTTTCGAGGCGTTCGAACCCGTAATTGGAGTGCCTCATGGCCAAGAAGATTACCGCTTACATCAAGCTGCAAGTGAAGGCCGCTCAGGCTAACCCAAGCCCACCTGTTGGTCCTGCTCTGGGTCAGCACGGCGTGAACATCATGGAATTCTGCAAGGCTTTCAACGCCCGTACTCAGGGTCTTGAAGCAGGTCTGCCGACTCCAGTGATCATCACTGTCTACAGCGACCGTAGCTTCACTTTCGAAACCAAATCCACCCCTGCTTCGGTTCTGCTGAAGAAGGCGGCCGGTCTGACCAGCGGTTCCGCTCGTCCGAACACCGTTAAGGTTGGCACTGTTACCCGTGCTCAGCTGGAAGAAATCGCGAAAACCAAAAACGCGGATCTGACTGCAGCTGATATGGATGCAGCCGTGCGTACTATCGCCGGTTCTGCTCGTAGCATGGGCCTTAACGTGGAGGGTGTGTAATGGCTAAGCTGACCAAGCGTCAAAAGGCTATCGCCGGCAAAATCGAAGCAGGCAAGGCCTACAACATTGTAGACGCTGCTGCTCTGCTGGCTGAGCTGTCGACTGTCAAGTTCAGCGAGTCGTTCGACGTTGCTGTAAACCTGGGTGTAGACCCGCGTAAATCCGACCAGGTTGTTCGTAGCGCTACTGTGCTGCCGCACGGCACTGGCAAGACCGTTCGCGTTGCTGTGTTCACCCAGGGTCCAGCTGCTGAGGCCGCTCTGGCTGCCGGCGCTGACCGTGTAGGTATGGACGACCTGGCTGCCGAAATGAAAGGCGGCGACCTGAACTATGACGTAGTGATCGCATCCCCGGATGCCATGCGCGTTGTAGGTCAACTGGGTCAGATCCTCGGTCCACGTGGCCTGATGCCTAACCCGAAAGTCGGCACCGTAACTCCAGACGTAGCCACCGCGGTTAAAAACGCCAAGGCTGGTCAGGTTCGTTATCGCACCGACAAAAACGGCATCATCCACACTTCCGTTGGCAAGATCGGCTTCGATGCCGTCAAGCTGAAGGAAAACGTTGAAGCCCTGATCGCTGATCTGAAGCGTATCAAGCCAGCTTCTTCGAAAGGTATCTACGTCAAGCGCGTTACCCTGAGCACCACTATGGGCCCAGGTCTGGTTATCGATCAGAGCTCGCTGGACGCGTAAGACAAAGGTTGGCGCGTTTGATCGCGCCAATTGAAAGATTGGGGTCCCTGCCTGGCGGGGGCTATCCAAGACCGTAGGCGACGCAAGTCTTAAACCATAAGCCTACGCAGATGGTGCTCCCGGTTCCTTACCGAATCAGACACCAAAACGACATTCGGTTTCGACCGAGTGAAACGGTAACAAGCAGGAGTTAAACCCGTGGCAATTAATCTCGAAGACAAGAAGGCCATCGTCGCTGAAGTCAACGAGGCTGCCAAAGTCGCTCTGTCCGCTGTCGTGGTTGATGCCCGTGGCGTAACAGTAGGCGCAATGACCGGACTCCGTAAAGAGGCTCGTGAAGCTGGCGTTTACGTACGTGTTGTACGTAACACCCTGCTCAAGCGCGCTGTTGCTGACACTGAATACAGTGTCCTCAACGACGTGTTCACCGGCCCGACCCTGATTGCATTCTCGAACGAACATCCGGGCGCTGCTGCCCGTATCTTCAAAGAGTTTGCCAAGGGTCAGGACAAGTTCGAGATCAAGGCAGCTGCGTTCGAGGGCAAGTTCCTCGCAGCTAATCAGATCGACGTACTGGCAACTCTGCCGACCCGTGACGAAGCAATTTCTCAGCTGATGAGCGTGATTCAAGGCGCTACCAGCAAATTGGCTCGTACTCTGGCGGCAATTCGCGACCAGAAAGAAGCTGCCGCAGCCTAAGGCTCGTCGACTTCTCGCGTTTTTTGTTTATTTCGATGGTCGCGTAGGCCGTCCCCCAATTCAGGAATTGAGTCATGTCTCTGACTAACGAACAAATCATCGAAGCAATCGGCCAGAAATCCGTAGTGGAAATCGTTGAGCTGATCAAAGCGATGGAAGAAACCTTCGGCGTTACCGCTGCTGCCGCTTCGGCTGGCCCAGCTGTAGCTGCTGCTGCTGTTGAAGAGCAAACCGAGTTCAACGTTGTTCTGGTTGAAGCCGGCGAGAAGAAAGTAAACGTGATCAAGGCAGTTCGTGAACTGACCGGTCTGGGCCTGAAAGAAGCCAAAGAGAAAGTCGATGGCGCTCCTCAGGTTGTAGCTGAAGGCGTTTCGAAAGAAGCTGCTGAAGACGCTAAGAAGAAGCTGGAAGAAGCAGGCGCTAAAGTCGAGCTGAAATAAGTATCGACTTTGCTCCTCCGGCCCGAGCGTCAAGCGACAGGCTGATGGCTGGTGGCTCTTGCCACCGGCCTTTTTCCGTTATTGGCAGCCGACTGGGTCGGTGCTGATAAAGGCGCTGTAACCACCCGATGCGGTGGCGCAAACCATGGGGTTTGCACGATTTTCTGGCTGCTCCCGTCGGGAGGGGCCAAACAAGCAGGTGACCAAGCTGGGGAACGCTGATGGCTTACTCATATACTGAGAAAAAACGTATCCGCAAGGACTTTAGCAAGTTGCCGGACGTCATGGATGTGCCGTACCTCCTGGCCATCCAGCTGGATTCGTATCGTGAATTCTTGCAAGCGGGAGCGACTAAAGATCAGTTCCGCGACGTGGGCCTGCATGCGGCCTTCAAATCCGTTTTCCCGATCATCAGCTACTCCGGCAATGCTGCGCTGGAGTACGTCGGTTATCGCTTGGGCGAACCGGCATTTGATGTCAAAGAATGCGTATTGCGCGGTGTAACTTTCGCCGTACCTTTGCGGGTAAAAGTGCGCCTGATCATTTTCGACAAAGAATCGTCGAACAAAGCGATCAAGGACATCAAAGAGCAAGAAGTCTACATGGGCGAAATCCCATTGATGACTGAGAACGGTACCTTCGTAATCAACGGTACCGAGCGTGTTATCGTTTCCCAGCTGCACCGTTCCCCGGGCGTGTTCTTCGACCACGACCGCGGCAAGACGCACAGCTCCGGTAAACTGCTGTACTCCGCGCGCATCATTCCTTACCGCGGTTCGTGGCTGGATTTCGAGTTCGACCCGAAAGACTGCGTATTCGTGCGTATCGACCGTCGTCGCAAGCTGCCGGCCTCGGTACTGCTGCGCGCGCTCGGCTACACCACCGAAGAAGTGCTGGACGCGTTCTACACCACCAACGTATTCCACGTTAAAGGCGAAGGCCTGAGCCTGGAACTGGTGCCTCAGCGTCTGCGCGGTGAAGTGGCTGTCCTCGATATCCAGGATGATAAAGGCAAGGTGATTGTAGAGCAGGGCCGTCGTATTACTGCCCGCCACATCAACCAGCTGGAAAAAGCCGGGATCAAAGAGCTGGACGTGCCTCTGGACTACGTTCTGGGCCGCACTACCGCCAAGGTCATCGTGCATCCGGCTACCGGCGAAATCCTGGCAGAGTGCAACACCGAGCTGTCGACCGAAGTCCTGGCGAAAATTGCCAAGGCGGGCGTTGTTCGCATTGAAACTCTGTACACCAACGACATCGACTGCGGTCCGTTCATCTCCGACACGCTGAAGATCGACTCCACCAGCAACCAATTGGAAGCGCTGGTCGAAATCTATCGCATGATGCGTCCAGGCGAGCCGCCAACCAAAGACGCTGCCGAAACCCTGTTCAACAACCTGTTCTTCAGCCCTGAGCGCTATGACCTGTCTGCGGTCGGCCGGATGAAGTTCAACCGTCGTATCGGTCGTACCGAAATCGAAGGTTCGGGCGTGCTGTGCAAGGAAGACATCGTCGCGGTCCTGAAGACTCTGGTCGACATCCGTAACGGTAAAGGCATTGTCGATGACATCGACCACCTGGGTAACCGTCGTGTTCGCTGCGTAGGCGAAATGGCCGAGAACCAGTTCCGCGTTGGCCTGGTACGTGTTGAGCGTGCGGTCAAAGAGCGTCTGTCGATGGCTGAAAGCGAAGGCCTGATGCCGCAAGACCTGATCAACGCCAAGCCAGTGGCTGCGGCGGTGAAGGAGTTCTTCGGTTCCAGCCAGCTCTCGCAGTTCATGGACCAGAACAACCCGCTGTCCGAGATCACCCACAAGCGTCGTGTCTCTGCACTCGGCCCTGGCGGTCTGACTCGTGAGCGTGCAGGCTTTGAAGTCCGTGACGTACACCCGACTCACTATGGTCGTGTCTGCCCGATTGAAACGCCGGAAGGTCCGAACATCGGTCTGATCAACTCCCTGGCTGCTTACGCCCGCACCAACCAGTACGGCTTCCTGGAAAGCCCGTACCGTGTGGTGAAAGAGGGTGTGGTCACCGACGAGATCGTGTTCCTGTCCGCCATTGAAGAAGCCGATCACGTGATCGCGCAGGCTTCGGCGACCATGAACGAGCAGAAAGTCCTGATCGACGAACTGGTAGCCGTACGTCACCTGAACGAATTCACCGTCAAGGCGCCGGAAGACGTCACCCTGATGGACGTTTCGCCGAAGCAGGTAGTTTCGGTTGCAGCGTCGCTGATTCCGTTCCTCGAGCACGACGACGCCAACCGTGCGTTGATGGGTTCGAACATGCAGCGTCAAGCTGTACCAACCCTGCGCGCTGACAAGCCGCTGGTCGGTACCGGCATGGAACGTAACGTGGCTCGCGACTCCGGCGTTTGCGTCGTGGCTCGTCGTGGCGGCGTGATCGACTCCGTTGATGCCAGCCGTATCGTGGTTCGGGTTGCTGATGATGAAGTTGAAACCGGTGAAGCCGGTGTCGACATCTACAACCTGACCAAATACACCCGCTCGAACCAGAACACCTGCATCAACCAGCGTCCGCTGGTGGGCAAGGGTGATCGTGTTCAGCGTAGCGACATCATGGCTGACGGCCCGTCCACCGACATGGGTGAGCTGGCACTGGGTCAGAACATGCGCATCGCGTTCATGGCATGGAACGGCTTCAACTTCGAAGACTCCATCTGCCTGTCCGAGCGTGTGGTTCAGGAAGACCGTTTCACCACGATCCACATTCAGGAACTGACCTGTGTGGCGCGTGACACCAAGCTTGGCCCAGAGGAAATCACTGCGGACATCCCGAACGTGGGTGAAGCTGCACTGAACAAGCTGGACGAAGCCGGTATCGTTTACGTAGGTGCTGAAGTAGGCGCAGGCGACATCCTGGTGGGTAAGGTCACTCCGAAAGGCGAGACCCAACTGACTCCGGAAGAAAAACTGCTGCGTGCGATCTTCGGTGAAAAAGCCAGCGACGTTAAAGACACCTCCCTGCGTGTACCTACCGGTACCAAAGGTACTGTCATCGACGTACAGGTCTTCACTCGCGACGGCGTTGAGCGTGATGCTCGTGCTCTGTCGATCGAGAAGTCCCAGCTGGACGAGATCCGCAAGGATCTGAACGAAGAGTTCCGTATCGTAGAAGGCGCGACCTTCGAACGTCTGCGCTCCGCTCTGGTAGGCCACAAGGCTGAAGGCGGCGCCGGTCTGAAGAAAGGTCAGGACATCACCGACGAAGTTCTCGACGGTCTTGAGCATGGTCAGTGGTTCAAACTGCGCATGGCTGAAGATGCTCTGAACGAGCAGCTCGAGAAGGCTCAGGCCTACATCGTTGATCGTCGCCGTCTGCTGGACGACAAGTTCGAAGACAAGAAGCGCAAACTGCAGCAGGGCGATGACCTGGCTCCAGGCGTGCTGAAAATCGTCAAGGTTTACCTGGCAATCCGTCGTCGCATCCAGCCGGGCGACAAGATGGCCGGTCGTCACGGTAACAAGGGTGTGGTCTCCGTGATCATGCCGGTTGAAGACATGCCGCACGATGCCAATGGCACCCCGGTCGACGTCGTCCTCAACCCGTTGGGCGTACCTTCGCGTATGAACGTTGGTCAGATCCTTGAAACCCACCTGGGCCTCGCGGCCAAAGGTCTGGGCGAGAAGATCAACCGGATGGTCGAAGAGCAGCGTAAAGTCGCTGAGCTGCGCACCTTCCTGGACGAGATCTACAACCAGATCGGCGGTCGTAACGAAGATCTGGACAGCTTCTCCGATCAGGAAATCCTGGATCTGGCGAAGAACCTGCGTGGCGGTGTTCCAATGGCCACTCCAGTGTTCGACGGTGCCAAGGAAAGCGAAATCAAGGCCATGCTGAAACTGGCAGACCTGCCGGAAAGCGGCCAGATGCAGCTGACTGACGGCCGTACCGGCAACAAGTTCGAGCGTCCAGTTACCGTTGGCTACATGTACATGCTGAAGCTGAACCACTTGGTAGACGACAAGATGCACGCGCGTTCTACCGGTTCGTACAGCCTGGTTACCCAGCAGCCGCTGGGTGGTAAGGCGCAGTTCGGTGGTCAGCGTTTCGGGGAGATGGAGGTCTGGGCACTGGAAGCATACGGTGCTGCATACACTCTGCAAGAAATGCTCACAGTGAAGTCGGACGATGTGAACGGCCGTACCAAGATGTACAAAAACATCGTGGATGGCGATCACCGTATGGAGCCGGGCATGCCCGAGTCCTTCAACGTGTTGATCAAGGAAATTCGTTCCCTCGGCATCGATATCGATCTGGAAACCGAATAACACGTGACGCGATCGAGAGCGGGGCAGGACTGCCCGCTCTCTGCTCCGCCAGGAGGAAAGGCCTTGAAAGACCTACTGAATTTGCTGAAAAACCAGGGTCAAGTCGAAGAGTTCGACGCCATCCGTATCGGATTGGCCTCGCCTGAGATGATCCGCTCGTGGTCGTTCGGTGAAGTTAAAAAGCCGGAAACCATCAACTACCGTACGTTCAAACCTGAGCGTGACGGTCTGTTCTGCGCCAAGATCTTTGGCCCGGTAAAGGATTACGAGTGCCTGTGCGGTAAGTACAAGCGCTTGAAGCACCGTGGTGTGATCTGCGAGAAGTGCGGCGTTGAAGTCGCACTGGCCAAGGTTCGTCGTGAGCGCATGGCGCACATCGAACTGGCTTCGCCGGTTGCCCACATCTGGTTCCTGAAATCGCTGCCGTCCCGTATCGGTCTGCTGATGGACATGACCCTGCGTGATATCGAGCGCGTTCTCTACTTCGAGAGCTACGTCGTTATCGATCCGGGCATGACTACCCTTGAAAAAGGTCAGCTGCTGAACGACGAGCAGTACTTCGAAGCGCTGGAAGAGTTCGGTGATGACTTCGACGCCCGCATGGGTGCTGAAGCTGTCCGTGAACTGCTGCACGCTATCGACCTGGAACACGAGATTGGCCGTCTGCGCGAAGAAATTCCGCAAACCAACTCGGAAACCAAGATCAAGAAGCTGTCCAAGCGTCTGAAGTTGATGGAAGCCTTCCAGGGTTCCGGCAACCTGCCAGAGTGGATGGTGCTGACCGTTCTGCCGGTTCTGCCGCCAGATCTGCGTCCACTGGTCCCGCTGGATGGCGGTCGTTTCGCGACTTCCGACCTCAACGATCTGTATCGTCGAGTGATCAACCGTAACAACCGTTTGAAGCGTCTGCTGGATCTGTCCGCTCCGGACATCATCGTGCGCAACGAAAAGCGTATGTTGCAGGAAGCTGTCGATGCACTGCTCGACAACGGTCGTCGTGGCCGCGCTATCACCGGTTCGAACAAGCGTCCTCTGAAATCCCTGGCTGACATGATCAAGGGTAAGCAGGGTCGTTTCCGTCAGAACTTGCTCGGCAAGCGTGTTGACTACTCCGGTCGTTCGGTAATTACCGTAGGCCCGACCCTGCGTCTGCACCAGTGCGGTCTGCCGAAGAAGATGGCTCTCGAGCTGTTCAAACCGTTCATTTTCGGCAAGCTGGAAATGCGTGGTCTGGCGACCACCATCAAAGCGGCCAAGAAGATGGTCGAGCGCGAGCTGCCAGAGGTTTGGGACGTTCTCGCTGAAGTGATTCGCGAACACCCGGTTCTTCTCAACCGTGCACCGACCCTTCACCGTCTGGGTATCCAGGCGTTTGAACCGGTACTGATCGAAGGTAAGGCTATCCAGCTGCACCCGCTGGTCTGCGCCGCGTACAACGCCGACTTCGACGGCGACCAAATGGCCGTGCACGTACCGCTGACGCTGGAAGCCCAGCTCGAAGCGCGTGCGTTGATGATGTCGACCAACAACATTCTGTCGCCAGCCAACGGTGAGCCAATCATCGTTCCGTCGCAGGACGTTGTATTGGGTCTGTACTACATGACTCGTGAAGCGATCAACGCCAAGGGCGAAGGTCGTGTGTTCGCGGATCTGCAGGAAGTTGACCGTGTGTTCCGTGCCGGCGAGGCCGCACTGCACGCCAAGGTTAAAGTGCGTATCAACGAAACCGTCAACGACCGTGACGGCAACAGCGTGAGCAACACTCGTATCGTCGACACCACTGTCGGCCGTGCGCTGCTGTTCCAGGTGGTGCCGAAAGGTCTGTCGTTCGATGTCGTCAACCTGCCAATGAAGAAAAAGGCGATCTCCAAGCTGATCAACCAGTGCTACCGCGTGGTTGGTCTGAAAGAGACCGTGATCTTTGCTGACCAGTTGATGTACACCGGTTTCGCTTACTCGACTATCTCCGGCGTTTCCATCGGTGTTAACGACTTCGTTATCCCGGACGAAAAAGCCCGCATCATCGGTGCAGCCACCGACGAAGTGAAAGAGATCGAGAGCCAGTACGCCTCCGGCCTGGTAACCCAGGGCGAGAAGTACAACAAAGTGATCGACCTTTGGTCGAAGGCAAACGACGAAGTTTCCAAGGCGATGATGGCCAACCTCTCGAAAGAGAAAGTCATCGACCGTCACGGCGACGAAGTTGACCAAGAGTCCTTCAACTCGATGTACATGATGGCCGACTCGGGTGCGCGGGGTTCCGCAGCACAGATTCGTCAGCTGGCCGGTATGCGTGGTCTGATGGCCAAGCCGGACGGTTCCATCATTGAAACGCCGATTACTGCGAACTTCCGTGAAGGTCTGAGCGTACTCCAGTACTTCATCTCGACTCACGGTGCTCGTAAAGGTCTGGCGGATACCGCGTTGAAAACTGCGAACTCCGGTTACCTGACTCGTCGTCTGGTAGACGTGGCGCAGGATCTGGTTGTAACCGAGATCGATTGCGGCACCGAACACGGTCTGCTGATGACTCCGCACATTGAAGGCGGTGACGTTGTAGAGCCGTTGGGTGAGCGCGTATTGGGTCGTGTTATTGCCCGTGACGTATTCAAGCCAGGCACCGAGGACGTTATCGTTCCTGCCGGTACTCTGGTGGACGAGAAGTGGGTCGAGTTCATCGAGCTGAACAGCATCGACGAAGTGATCGTGCGTTCGCCGATCAGCTGCGAAACCCGCTATGGCATTTGCGCCAAGTGCTACGGCCGTGATCTGGCTCGTGGTCACCAGGTGAACATCGGTGAAGCGGTCGGCGTTATTGCTGCCCAGTCCATCGGTGAGCCGGGTACCCAGCTGACGATGCGTACGTTCCACATCGGTGGTGCGGCAAGCCGTACTTCCGCAGCCGACAGCGTTCAGGTGAAGAATGGCGGTACCGTCCGTCTGCATAACCTGAAACACGTTGAGCGAGTGGATGGCCACCTGGTTGCCGTGTCCCGTTCCGGTGAGCTGGCCATCGCTGATGACTTCGGTCGTGAGCGTGAGCGTTACAAGCTGCCGTACGGTGCTGTGATTTCGGTTAAAGAAGGTGACAAGGTCGACGCTGGCGCAATCGTCGCCAAGTGGGATCCGCACACTCACCCGATCGTTACCGAAATGAAAGGTACCGTGACCTACGTGGGCATGGAAGAAGGCATCACGATCAAGCGTCAGACTGACGAATTGACCGGTATGACCAACATTGAAGTACTCGATGCGAAAGATCGTCCAGCTGCGGGCAAGGAAATCCGTCCAGCAGTGAAGATGGTCGACGACAACGGCAAGGATCTGTTGCTGCCAGGCACTGACGTTATCGCTCAGTACTTCCTGCCAGCCAACGCCCTGGTCGGTGTTGCGGACGGTGCGAAGATCGCGATCGGTGATGTTATCGCTCGTATCCCGCAAGAAACTTCGAAAACCCGCGACATCACCGGTGGTCTGCCGCGTGTTGCCGACCTGTTCGAAGCTCGTCGTCCGAAAGAGGCGTCGATTCTGGCTGAAGTCAGCGGTACTATCGCGTTCGGTAAAGAGACTAAAGGCAAGCGCCGTCTGGTTATTACCCCGAACGACGGTAGCGATCCGTACGAAGAGCTGATTCCGAAGTGGCGTCACCTGAACGTGTTCGAAGGCGAACAGGTTAACCGCGGCGAAGTTATCTCCGACGGTCCAAGCGATCCGCACGACATCCTGCGTCTGCTGGGTGTGAGCGCGCTGGCCAAGTACATCGTGAACGAGATCCAGGACGTTTACCGTCTGCAAGGCGTGAAGATCAACGATAAGCACATCGAGACCATCCTGCGTCAGATGCTGCGTAAAGTTGAGATCTCCGAGTCCGGCGATTCCAGCTTCATCAAGGGCGACCAGATGGAACTGACTCACGTACTGGTAGAGAACGAGCGTCTGAATGCGGAAGACAAGTTTGTCTCCAAGTTCACCCGCGTTCTGCTGGGTATCACCAAGGCGTCGTTGTCGACCGAATCGTTCATCTCGGCGGCTTCCTTCCAGGAAACCACCCGCGTACTGACCGAAGCGGCAGTCACCGGCAAGCGCGACTACCTGCGCGGCCTGAAAGAAAACGTGGTCGTGGGTCGTCTGATCCCGGCCGGTACCGGTCTGGCTTATCACAGCGAGCGCAAGCGTCGTCGTGATGCAGACAAGCCGTTGCGCGTAAGCGCCAGTGAAGTGGAAGCTGCACTGACCGAAGCGCTGAACTCGAGCGGTAACTGAGTTCTGCGGTAAATAAGCTGAGGCCCTGATCGCTCCGTTCGTCGAATCGAGACAAATTGTCAAGGTTCGACGGGCGGGGTGGTCGGGGCCTTGCCTTGACTGGGGGCAAGATCCTCTTTAGACTCTTGATCCCCTAAATTTGGCGGGAATCCGTTCCTGTCATTTTGCTTTTCTTGCAAGACAATAGCGTCGCAAGACAACAGTGGAGCTAGTAGATGGCAACTATCAACCAGCTGGTACGTCAGCCGCGTAAGCGTATCGTCGAGAAATCCGACGTACCTGCGCTGCAGAACTGCCCGCAACGTCGTGGCGTGTGCACCCGTGTGTACACCACTACGCCGAAAAAACCTAACTCGGCACTGCGTAAAGTATGCCGTGTGCGTCTGACCAACGGTTTCGAGGTTTCCTCGTACATCGGTGGTGAAGGCCACAACCTGCAAGAGCACAGCGTGGTACTGATCCGCGGCGGTCGTGTAAAAGACTTGCCAGGTGTTCGTTACCACACCGTTCGCGGCTCCTTGGATACTTCCGGCGTTAAAGGCCGTAACCAGGGTCGTTCGAAGTACGGTACCAAGCGTCCGAAGTAATCGGCCGTTTTGCAGATTTTCATTTTATTGAGTCGATAAGAGTAAGGTCGGGCTTGCATCCACTGGATCTGTCCCGAACTAACCTGAAGACCGCTTGAGGGCTTATCATGCCAAGACGTCGCGTAGCAGCAAAGCGTGAGATTCTGGACGATCCGAAATACGGAAGCCAGATCCTCGCCAAATTCATGAACCACGTTATGGAAAGCGGCAAGAAAGCCGTTGCCGAGCGTATCGTTTATGGTGCCCTGGAAACCGTGAAGGCTCGTAAGGCCGGCACCGATCCCCTGGAACTCTTCGAAAAAGCACTCGACGCCATCGCTCCGCTGGTCGAAGTGAAGTCGCGCCGCGTTGGTGGTGCTACTTACCAGGTTCCGGTCGAGGTTCGTCCTTCCCGCCGTAACGCTCTGGCAATGCGCTGGTTGGTAGACTTCGCACGTAAGCGTGGCGAGAAGTCTATGGCTCTGCGCTTGGCTGGCGAACTGCTGGATGCTGCTGAAGGTAAAGGTGCTGCTGTTAAGAAGCGTGAAGACGTGCACCGTATGGCCGAAGCCAACAAAGCTTTCTCGCACTACCGCTTCTAATTTTAGCTTCACTAATTTTGCGAGGGCTTTATGGCTCGTACTACTCCGATTAGTCGCTACCGTAACATCGGTATCGTCGCTCACGTGGATGCTGGTAAAACCACCACCACCGAGCGCGTCCTTTTTTACACTGGCAAAAGTCACAAAATGGGCGAGGTGCATGACGGCGCCGCGACCACAGACTGGATGGTGCAGGAGCAGGAGCGTGGTATTACCATTACTTCTGCTGCCATCACCGCCTTCTGGAAAGGTTCCGAGAAGCAGTATCCTCACGAACACCGCTTCAACGTCATCGATACCCCGGGCCACGTAGACTTCACCATTGAAGTTGAGCGTTCCCTGCGCGTACTCGACGGCGCTGTGGTTGTATTCTGCGGTACCTCGGGTGTTGAGCCTCAGTCGGAAACCGTATGGCGTCAAGCCAACAAATACGGCGTTCCACGTCTTGTTTACGTAAACAAGATGGACCGTGCTGGTGCCAACTTCCTGCGCGTGATCGGTCAGATCAAACAGCGTCTGGGTCACACTCCGGTGCCGATTCAGCTGGCTATCGGTTCGGAAGACAACTTCCAGGGCCAGATCGACCTGATCAACATGCAGGCTGTTTACTGGAACGACTCTGACAAGGGTATGGTTCCTGTTCGCAAGGAAATCCCTGCGGACATGCTCGAGCTGGCTACTGAGTGGCGCAGCAACATGGTTGAGGCTGCGGCCGAAGCCAGTGAAGAGCTGATGAACAAGTACCTGGAAGGTGAAGAGCTGTCGATCGAAGAGATCAAGGCTGCTCTGCGTCAGCGCACTATCGCTGGCGAAATCGTTCTGGCTGTGTGCGGTTCTTCGTTCAAGAACAAGGGCGTTCCCCTGGTTCTCGACGCCGTTATCGACTTCCTGCCTGCTCCAACCGACATTCCTGCGATCAAGGGCTCCAACCCTGATAACGAGGAAGAGGAAATGGAGCGTCACGCAAGTGACGACGAGCCGTTCGCGGCACTGGCGTTCAAAATCGCTACTGACCCATTCGTGGGTACCTTGACCTTCGTCCGTGTTTACTCGGGCGTGTTGAACTCCGGCGACGGTGTGATCAACTCGGTTAAAGGCAAGAAAGAGCGCGTGGGTCGTATGGTGCAAATGCACGCAAACGCCCGTGAAGAGATCAAGGAAGTGCGCGCTGGCGACATCGCGGCCCTGATCGGCATGAAGGACGTCACCACTGGTGAAACCCTCTGCAACGCTGACAAGCCAATCATCCTGGTTCGTATGGACTTCCCGGAGCCGGTTATTTCGGTTGCCGTAGAGCCTAAGACCAAGGATGACCAGGAAAAAATGGGTATCGCACTGGGCAAGCTGGCTCAGGAAGACCCGTCTTTCCGCGTTAAGACTGATGAAGAGACTGGTCAGACGATCATCTCCGGCATGGGCGAGTTGCACCTGGACATCCTGGTTGACCGGATGCGCCGTGAGTTCAACGTCGAAGCCAACATCGGCAAGCCTCAAGTTTCGTACCGTGAGCGCATCACGAAGAACTGCGAAATCGAAGGCAAGTTCGTTCGCCAGTCCGGCGGTCGCGGCCAGTTCGGTCACTGCTGGATCCGTTTTGCTCCTGCTGACGAAGGTCAGGAAGGTCTGCAATTCCTGAACGAAGTAGTAGGTGGTGTGGTTCCTAAGGAATACATCCCGGCTATCCAGAAGGGTATCGAAGAGCAGATGAAGAACGGCGTTGTTGCCGGCTATCCGCTGATCGGCCTGAAGGCTACCGTGTTCGATGGTTCTTACCACGACGTCGACTCCAACGAGATGGCGTTTAAAGTGGCTGCTTCCATGGCGACCAAGCAACTGGCCCAGAAGGGTGGTGGTGAGTTGCTCGAGCCGATCATGGCGGTAGAGGTTGTTACGCCTGAAGACTATATGGGTGATGTAATGGGCGACCTTAACCGTCGTCGCGGCATGATCCAGGGTATGGAAGACACAGTGTCCGGCAAGGTTATCCGTGCCGAGGTTCCACTGGGTGAGATGTTCGGTTATGCGACCGACGTTCGTTCCATGTCCCAGGGTCGCGCAAGCTACTCTATGGAATTCAAAAAATACGATACGGCTCCGTCGCACATCGTCGAATCCGTAACCAAAAAACAAGGCTGATTCAGCCCCTTTAGGCTAGGAGTTAATTGTCGTGGCTAAAGAAAAATTTGATCGTTCCCTACCGCACGTCAACGTTGGCACCATCGGTCACGTTGACCACGGTAAAACCACTCTGACCGCTGCTCTGACTCGCGTCTGCTCCGAAGTTTTCGGTTCGGCCGTAGTTGAATTCGACAAGATCGACAGCGCTCCAGAAGAAAAAGCTCGCGGTATCACCATCAATACCGCGCACGTTGAGTACAACTCGAACATTCGTCACTACGCTCACGTTGACTGCCCAGGTCACGCTGACTATGTGAAGAACATGATCACCGGTGCTGCTCAAATGGACGGCGCTATCCTGGTTTGCTCGGCCGCTGATGGTCCGATGCCACAAACCCGTGAGCACATCCTGCTGTCCCGTCAGGTAGGCGTTCCGTACATTGTGGTTTTCCTGAACAAGGCTGACCTGGTAGACGACGCTGAGCTGCTGGAACTGGTTGAGATGGAAGTTCGCGACCTGCTGTCCACCTACGACTTCCCGGGCGATGACACTCCAATCATCATCGGTTCGGCTCGTATGGCGCTGGAAGGCAAAGACGACAACGAGATGGG